>NZ_JAPWHB010000009.1 GCF_027214025.1 Parahoeflea alexandrii | reverse complement strand
TCACGGTATCCGGACAGCCGGGTGCCACACGACCTGCTGACCTAAGCAGCCAGAATTTCCCGACATAGGACGTTGTCAGAACGAATATGTCCAGGGATGCCCCGCAGGATGAAGAGAGCGGAGAGCACGTCGATGACATCAACAGCCTTCAGCTTTCTCTCGACCCTGATGGCGATGAACTCTAGCGTGAACTCGTCGATCACATTGAGCATGCGGATTTTCCCTCCATTGTGCGTGCGGTCCTCGACAAAATCATAAGACCAGACAGGGTTGGGGTATTCCGGCTGAAGCCGGATGCAGAAGCTGTCGTTCATCCCAAGCCGGCCGCGCCTGGGTTGTTTGGATGGAACCTTCAGTCCCTCACACCGCCATATCCGCTCGCCCCGTTTGACGTTCACAACCCGGCCTGCCTGGAGCAGCATCGCCGTGATGCGACGATAGCCATATCGGCCATACTGGAACGCAAGCGCCGTGATGTCGGCGGTCAATGCCACTTCGTCATCCGCTGTCTTTGCGATTTTGCGCTACGCGGAATGATGTTGACCGAGAAACCGGCATGCCTGTCGTTCGGACACGCCCAGCTCTTCGGTGACATGATCTACGCAAGCACGACGGCGGGCGGCGCTTGGAAGTTTCCCCCGGCAGCCTCCGCAAAGGGTCATTTTGTCCAGGGTTAGATCGGAAACCTTCCGCCGGAGCCGTGCATTCCCGGTCTCCAGCTCTTTCAGGCGTTTCACCTGATCGCCCTTCAGGCCGCCGTATTCTGTCCGCCATCGATAAAATGCAACTTCCGTCACGCCAATCGAACGGATCGCCTCCCCATCGATTTCCCCCGCCCATTCAGCACGTCAACCCGACGAAGCTTCATGACGATCGCTTCTGCCTTATGTCTTTTGCCTGCCATCTCAATGTCCGTCTTCGGCTCCAAAGCCATACTTCAAAAAGCATCACTTTTCAGGGGGCAGGCCAGCGGCGAAACCCCTCCGAATTCGGCCCAGGAGCAAATCTGTGATCACTCGTCAGCCAGCGCCTATCCGTGTGCCCGCGGTTCATCGGTTCTGGCATCAGGGCCGTCGCCATCAATCTCATTGCGGGGCTGAAAGGAAAAGCGGGTTCGGGCGCCTCCCGGCAAATAGTGGATGAGCCACATTGACAGCGAGCAATTCTATATTCTATAGAATACATAATGTGACAACACGAGCACGGAGGATGACATCGTGAACTGCATCAATATGAGAACCAGGGCGGGACGCAGAAACGTACTCGCGGGGGCGGCCGGAATCCTGATTATGGCGATGATGCCGCTGACATCGGCGAAGGCGCAGGACGGTCTGGGAACTGCCGACAGTCCCGTCGAAGTCAGGATCATGGCCAATGAGGCCTTCGCCAGCACTTGGCAGACTATGCTTGTGCCCGAGTTCAACAAGGTATTCCCGAACGTGCAAGTCACTTTCGATGGCGTGCCTTACGCCGAACTGTTGGCCAAGATGATGCTCGATGCCACCAGCCCGGAGCCTGAATACGATGTGCTTCTGGTTGATGACCCATGGGTTCCTCAGCTTGCCGAGATCGGCGCACTTGCCGACCTGAAGGGCGAAAAAGTCTCTGCCCTGACCGATGCGGGCTACGACTGGGACGACTTCAATGCCGCTCCCTTGGCTGCCGGTGAATGGAAGGGTATCCAATACGCCGTTCCAGTGCGCTCTAATGTGCTGCTCCGTTTCTACAATCGGTCCCTGTACAAGGCTGCCGGGCTGCCTGAGCCGACGCCGGCGCAAACCTGGGATGAGTTCTTCAGCGATGCCGAGAAACTGGTGCGCGACACAAATGGCGATGGCAATGCTGACGTCTGGGCGGTCGATACCTATTTCGTCCGCGATTCGCTGACGCCGACGATCTGGCAATCGATCCTCAATGCAAATGGCGGCAGACTGCTTGACGATTCAGGCGCGCCCGCCTTTGCCGACGAGGTCGGTGCCAAGTCGCTCGAAACCCACAAGCGCCTGTTGGACTACGCGCCGCCCGGTGCGCTGGGTCACGGGTTCTCCGATTCCCTGCAGGCGTTCCGCCAGGGGCTGGTCGCCAATCTTTTCAACTGGGGCAGCGTCTACAAGTCGACGGCGGTCGATCCGAAGTCGACAACCTTGACCGTGGACGAGGTCGGTATTCAGGTCTTGCCTGTGGGCGACGTCCAGGCCGGAACACATCGCGGTATCTGGATTGCCGGTATCGGCAGCAAGACCAAGAACCTGGAGGCTTCGTGGGCTTTCCTTCAGTGGCTCTCCTCGAAGCAGGGCGAGAGCATCAACGCGTCGCTGGTGGGCTCTTTCCCGGCCCGCAAATCCACGCTCACCGGTGCCCCGGCCGAGCCTTGGCTTGGACCGGTCTATGCAGCATTGCAACACGCCTATGAGGTTGCTGGTGACGGTGGCATGTGGCGCATTCGCAGCCCGAAGTCCGATGCCGCCCAGCAGATCCTGGCAGACGAGGTGGCTCGCGGCCTTGCCTCCCAGGCAAGCGCCGAGGAAGCGCTCGGTGTTGCCGCCGAGAAGATTGCCAAAGCCCTGAAATAGCAGGTGCAAATCCGTCATGGGCGCCAGGCGCGCCCATGACGCCAATCTCGCGATAAACGATTTTGATTTCTAGCAACCGGCCTGAACGCAAGAGACAGGGCGCGACAGCGTCCCTGCATGAGGCGTTGCATGGCTATGGGCGTGATTACCGCGCCCATTCTTGATTGGGGAATATGATGCCGACGAAAGCAATTGTCAGTGAGGTGAAAACGCTCTCCTGCAGCAACTCCTGGCGCAACTATTATTTTCTGAAGATCACCACCGAGGATGGAATAGTCGGTTGGAGCGAATTCGATGAGAATTTCGGCTCGCCCGGCGTTTGCGCCGTGATCAACGAGCTTGCGCATCGCCTGATCGGCCAAAGCGCAATGTATCACGAGCATATCCGTGAAGATCTCAGAAACGTAACCCGGCCCGGTTCCGGCGGGGTTGTCGGACAGGCGCTGGGGGCGATCGAAAACGCGCTTCTTGACGTCAAGGCAAAGGCCCTGGATGTGCCGTGCCACGTGCTCCTCGGAGGCAAGGTTCGAGACCAGATCAGGGTCTACTGGTCGCATTGCGTCTCCTACCGCACGCGCACGGAGCACTTCACACCGGGTATCGTCGACATCAACGGTGTCCGCCAGATCGCCCGCGAGGTCGGCGAAAAGGGTTTCACGGCGCTGAAGACCAATATCTTTCACTATGACGATCAGAACCGGATCGAAGGCTGGTCTCCGGGATTCAGCCGCCCTCATGAGCCCGGCCGGAATGTCGAACGCAAGACACGCAAGGATCTCCGCAAGCACCTCGAAATCATGCGCGAGGAAGCCGGCCCCGATATCGATATCCTGCTCGATCTCAACTTCAACGGAAAGACCGAGGGTTTTCTCAGCATGTTGCGCGAGATCGAGGATCTTGATCTCTTCTGGGTCGAGATTGATACGCTGGATCCGAAAGCTCTTGCTTACATTCGCGCGAACAGTCGTCACCCGATTTCCTCATGCGAGACGCTGATCGGCCTGCAGCAGTTCCTGCCGTTCTTCCGCGAGCAAGCCGTTGATGTCGCCATCATCGACACTCCGTGGAACGGCGTTTGGCAATCGCTCAAGATCGCCGCAGCCGCGGAAGCCTATGAGGTCAACGTGGCCAGCCACAATTTCTACGGTCATCTCTGTACGATGATGAATGCGCATTTCAGCGCCGTCGTGCCGAACATGCGGATCATGGAAATCGACATTGATCGCATTGCCTGGGACACGGAAATCTTTAGCCATGTCCCCGAGATCAAGGACGGTCATTTGATCGTGCCGGATCGTCCGGGATGGGGCACCGAGCCGATAGAATCTGCTCTGGCCAAATATCCGCCATTGCCGACTGTTGGCATGCCCAAGCGAGTTTCGATCCCCCGGCTGTCACTGTAATCAGTGACAGCAACGGGACGCGGTAATGTGGAAGAATGCGATGAATGAACCTGTTGACGTTCTGATCATTGGAGCGGGCGCATCCGGCGCGGCGGTTGCGTGGAGCCTTGCCGAGACCAGAATGCGCATTCTCTGCCTGGAGCAGGGAGGGTGGGTCAAATCGTCCGAACTCCCCAGCACCGGGCGGGACTGGGAAGCCCGGACCATGGAAGATTTTGCCATCAGCCCGAACCGCCGAGGGCTGGCCGCCGATTATCCGGTCAATGACGACGACTCGCCCATCAAGATTGCCAATTTCAATGGCGTGGGCGGGGGCACGATCTTCTATGCCGCTCATTTTCCCCGACTTCATCCTTCGGATTTTTGTGTCCGCAGCCTTGATGGTGTCGCTGACGACTGGCCGATCGATTACCAGACGCTCGAACCCTTCTATGCGCTGAATGATCGGATGATGGGTGTTTCAAGCCTTGCCGGCGATCCGGCCTACCCTCCCAAGGATTCGCTGATGCGGCCCATTCCCCTGGGCCGTACAGGCGAAGTGCTCGGTGCCGCCATGAACGGACTTGGCTGGCACTGGTGGCCCTCCGATGCGGCCATTGTGACGCAGGAATATGAGGGGCGCGCTCCTTGTATCAACCTTGGTCAATGTGGGTCTGGCTGTGCCCAGGGCGCCAAGGGCAGCACTGACGTGACCTACTGGCCGGAAGCGATCCGGTCCCGGATCGAATTGCGCACCCGGTGCCGCGTCAGCCGCATCGAAACCAATGAAGAAGGCATGGCGACGGGCGCCTTCTATTTTGACGCTGACGGCCGGGAGCAATTCCAGTCAGCGGAGATTGTGATCATGGCCTGCAACGGCATCGGCACGCCGCGCATCCTGCTCAATTCGGCATCGGAGCGTTTTCCCGACGGGCTGGCCAATTCCAGCGGGCTGGTTGGCAAGAACCTGATGCTCCACCCCTATGCCCAGGTCCGCGGTCATTTCGATGAACCTCTCGATGGTTATCGCGGGTCGCCGATCTGCACCTGGAGCATGGAATTCTACGAGACAGATCCGTCGCGGGACTTCGTTCGGGGCTACAGTTTCCAGTTTTCGAGGGGCTTGGGTCCGGTGCGCACCGCCATCAACGGAATGGCGGATGGACTGTTGCCGTGGGGTGACGGGCATCACGCTGCATTCCGCCGGTTGTTCAATCACAGCGCAGGCATGGTTTCGGTCTGCGAGGATCTGCCCGAGGAGACCAACCGGGTTACGCTCGATCCGGATCTCAAGGATGCAGACGGGATCCCTGCCGCGAAGATTCATTACCGCCTCTCTGAAAACTCCCGCCGGATGCTCGATCACTCAATCGCCAGGGGCAAGGACATTCTCAAGGCTGCCGGCGCGCGCGATATCACCAGCAGGGCGCCTTTGCCCTATGCCGGCTGGCATCTGATGGGAACGGCGCGCATGGGCAAGGACCCCGAACGCTCGGTGGTCAATGAATGGGGCCGCAGCCACGACGTAAAAAACCTGTTCATCGTCGATGGTAGCGTGTTCGTCACGTCGGGCGGCGTCAACCCGACGTCGACGATTCAAGCCGTTGCGCTTTATGTGGCCGACCAAATCAAAAAACGTATCCACAACCTCTTTGATTGAGCGCGCGATGATGACCGACAGACATGGAGATACCGGTGACCTTTCAGCCAATGCGCAGCAGACGCTCCGCTGCATCGCGCGCCAGATGATTCCGGCAAGTGCGGAATATGGCGTTCCGGGCGCCGATGATCCAATCATCTTCACCGATATCCTGCAGTCGATCGACCGTGACCGGGCTTTGTTGCAGGAAGCGTTGGATATTGTGGATGCCATGGCCGGCGGCTCTCTGGTGGAGTTGCCGGAAGCCGGACAGGTGAAGCGCCTGATGGAGTTTCGCACCGCCAGGCCTGACCTCGCAGCCGCGATCGAAGCTGCGGTTGCCCGTTGTTACTACCGTGATGACCGTGTCATGGCTTCGATCGGAATGGAGGCCCGGCCGCCCTTTCCAATCGGCTACAAGGTCAAGGAGGGCGACTGGTCGATGCTCGATCCGGTCCGGGCGCGCGGCAAGATCTATCGAGATACGGGTTTGATGGAGGAAAGCTCATGAGCAACGACACTGGGAAAGCCGTCAGGCAAAAACGCTCGAGCCGGCGCGGGCAGAGCAGTGATCTTCTGGTGCGCTGGTCGTTCATGTTTCCTGCGGTTCTGCTCCTTGTTACCATGCTGGCCTATCCGATCTTCTATACGATCGACATCAGCTTTTCGCGGTTCGACATCGCCAGCTTCAGTGCCGGCGAATGGGTGGGGTGGGAAAACTACCTTGAGGTGATCGATGATTACCGCTTCTGGGAATCGCTCAAGGTGACGATGATCTATCTGGCATTCGCGCTTCCCCTGCAGGTCGTTCTCGGCTTCGGGATCGCCTATCTGATCAATGCTGAATGGTCCGGGCGTGGGGTCATCCGGGCGCTTTTCATCATTCCGATGGTCGTTGCTCCGGTGGTCGCCGGCGGCATGTGGCGCATGATTCTCGATCCGCTCTGGGGCATCATGAACCATTGGCTCGGCTTCATCGGCATCGGCCCGCTTGACTGGTTCGGCAATCCAACCCTCGCCATGGCTGCAGTCATCATTATCGATACGTGGCGCTGGACCCCCTTCATCGTGCTGATCGCAACTGCCGCTCTGCTGGCGTTGCCGAAGGACGTCTTCGAAGCTGCGAAAATCGATGGAGCCAATTGGTGGTCGACGCTGTGGTCGGTGGCCGTGCCCCTTCTGGTGCCAGTGATCGCCGCCACCTTCGTCATTCGATGGCTCGGCGCGGTGAAGATGTTTGATATCGTGCTCGCAGCCACATATGGCGGGCCCGGCAAGGCCACCAACGTCATCAATCTGTTTATCTATGAAGAGGCGTTTCGTTCGCTGCGCTTTGCGGAATCAGCGGCGATGGCGGTGATCGTACTGGTGCTGACCATGGTGCTGACCGGGTTGTTCCTGCGAGCCAGCCGCAAGTTGGAGGAACTGTTTTGAGCTCGGTCCTCACATCGATGCCGCGTCGCTCGGCAAGCACGCTCGGACACAAGCTGCGCATCGCCGGGGGCGTTGTCATCAGCCTTGTCTTCCTTTTCCCGATCTACTGGATGATCCTGACCTCGTTCAAGGACCAGGTCGACATCTTCACAACGCCGCCGAAGTTCTTTTTCACGCCGACACTGGCGGCCTATATCGAATACATGCAGCGCGCCGATATCGTAAACCGCTTGATCAACACGATCATAGTCGCCACCGGAGCCGGGCTGCTTTCGATCGTCGTCGGCACGATGGCGGGCTATGCGCTTGCCCGCATCCGGTTGCGTGGCGCGGCGACATTCGGCCTGCTCATTCTCCTGTCGCGCGGCGTGCCGCCGATCGCGCTGGCGGTGCCGATGTTTCTTGTCGCCCGCAAATTCGGCCTGATCGACAAGCACATCACCTTGATCCTGGCCTACAGCACCTTCCTTATTCCCTATGTCATGTGGCTGATGCGGAGCTTCTTCATGGGCTTGCCACGCGAGCTCGAGGAATCGGCGATGATCGACGGATGCTCCCGCTACGGCGCCTTCTTCAAGATTATCCTGCCAATCTCATTGCCCGGTGTGCTGTCCACCTTGATCTTCTCCATGATCCTGGCCTGGGAGGAACTGCTCTTCGCACTGGTGCTGACCAACCGCCACGCCTCGACGATTCCGGTGGCGATCGCGGGCATCGCCGGTGACACCGTCAATGGGGCCAACTGGGCCGCCCTGACCGCTGTTGGCACCATTACAGTGATCCCCGTCGTGGTCTTCGCGCTCCTGGTTCAGAAGTGGCTGATCAAGGGATTGGCGGAAGGAGCGACGAAGGGATAGAAAACTGGCTGTCCCTTCCAACCTGAACTGGATCAAGTCGATGGACCATTCCAACACTTATATGACAAAGGCCGAGCTTGCGCGGCGGCACATTCAATCGATGATCCTCAATGGCACCGTCGGACCCGGAGATCGGATAACGACGCGGGAAGTCTCGACCGCGCTCGGCATCAGTGAAACCCCGATCCGCGAGGCGATCCGGAGCCTTGCGTCCGAGGGTTGGCTCGATATCCAGAATCATGTCGGCGCCGTCGTGCAAGGTCTGAGAACGGAGCAGATCAAGGAGATCAGCGCATTGCGCGGCCTTGTTTGCGGACTTGCCATTGAACTTGGGGCGCGGAATTTTGATGCCGACCGTCTCGACAGGATCGACCGGAACATTGAGGCCTATGCCGAGGCTCTGCAGCGCAAGGATTACGAGCTTGTTGCGGAGAAGAATTACGAATTCCACGAACTGCTTTGCGACAGTCCGCAATCGCCCTGGTGCCGACGACTGATTGAAAACATGCACGGGCAGATGTCAGCACAACGCCACGGCATTCCACCGCAGCATCACCGTCTTGGCGACGCGCTGGAAGAGCACAAGCGTGTTCGCGACATGCTCCGCGCGGGCGATTTCGCGGGCGCGGCGGATATGGTCAAGAAGCACGAAAAGAACACCGGCGAATTCCTGATCAAAATGATCAGCGGGATGCCGGTTCAAGCAAAACAACGGTAAGTCCGCGGACTTGCCCCTGGCCCGCACTCAAGCGAGCGAAAACGGGAGGATTACTGAATGGGTACGGTGCAAATTCGCGATGTGCGCAAGTCTTATGGGTCGATCGAGGTGCTCCATGGCGTGTCGATCGATATCGAAGACGGTGAGTTTGTCGCCCTGGTCGGCCCTTCGGGATGTGGAAAGTCCACCCTGTTGCGCATGATCGCCGGTCTCGAGGACATCACTGGAGGCGAAATCCTGATCAGCGATCGCGTGGTCAACGGCGTCGCGCCCAAGGATCGTGACATTGCGATGGTTTTTCAGAACTATGCGCTCTACCCGCACATGAATGTTCGCGATAATATGGGCTTTGCGTTGCGCCAGCGTCGTGTTTCAAAACCGGAAATTGCGGAACGCGTTGACAACGCGGCGCGAATCCTTGGCCTGGAACAGCTTCTCGATCGCAAGCCGCGACAATTGTCGGGGGGCCAGCGCCAGCGCGTCGCCATGGGACGGGCGATCGTCAGGAACCCGAATGTATTTCTGTTCGATGAGCCGCTTTCCAATCTGGACGCCAAGCTTCGGGTACAGATGCGCTCCGAAATCAAGGAACTGCACCAGCGTCTCAAGACAACGACCATCTACGTTACCCATGACCAGATCGAGGCGATGACACTTGCGGATCGCGTAGTAGTGATGAATGGTGGAGTCATCGAGCAGGTGGGCTCGCCGTTGGAGCTCTATGACAATCCGGCAAGCCTGTTCGTGGCCGCATTCATCGGTTCGCCACCCATGAATTTCCTCGAAGGCGACCTCCTCGACAAGACCACTTTTGCACTCGATGATGGCACAGTGCTGACCCTGCCGGAAGCCGATCCGAAGGGGCGGACGCGCGCCACCATCGGCATCCGTCCGGAACACTTTACCATCGGCGCTACCGGCTGGCCGGCATTGGCTTCCGTGATCGAGCCGACGGGGTCGGAGACCCAGATCACGGCCCGCCTCGCAGGAAAGACCATTCGTGTGCTCATTCGCGGACGAACGTCCACACTGCCGGGCGAAACCATTCACCTTAATGTCGATCCGCAGTTCATCCACTTTTTCGATGCCGCACCGGTACCGGTCGTGGCCGAGATGGAAGACGTGGCCTGAGTCCTACTGACGGACATTCCGGCGAAATGGCACCAACGACATGACGCCGATAAATTGAGACAAGGAGTCTGGAAGAGTGCGCGAGTTGCAGAAATTCTACATCGGCGGCCAGTGGGTGTCGGCTCACTCGGGCATGACGCACACCATGATCGATCCATCGTCCGAGCAACTGATAGGCTCCGTCGCTCTTGGCGACGTTCATGATGTCGATGCCGCCGTGGCCGCGGCCCGTGCGGCATTTCCTGGTTGGGCTGGCACCGACCCGGCAGCCCGCATTGCCCTGATAGAGCGAATGCAGCAAATCTACACCGCGCGCAGCGAAGAAATGACGAAAGCGATCTCGGATGAGATGGGTGCGCCAATGGAACTGGCGAGAACACGCCAGGCACCCGCCGCATTGCGTCATATGAACAATTTTCTTGAGGCGATGAAGCATTTCGAGTTCGTCCGTCCGCTCGGCCCCCATGCGCCCGGCGACCGGATCCTGCTGCAGCCGATCGGCGTTGTCGGCCTGATCACCCCGTGGAACTGGCCGATGAGCCAGGTCGCGCTGAAGGTCATTCCGGCGCTGCTGGCCGGCTGCACCATGGTGCTCAAGCCTTCGGAGTTCGCGCCGCTGTCGTCCCAGCTGCTGGCCGAGATCATCGACGAGGCCGGCGTTCCGGCAGGTGTGTTCAATCTTGTCCAGGGTGACGGCCAGGTTGCCGGTGCTCGGCTCGTCGCACACCCTGATGTGACCATGATCAGCTTTACCGGATCGACGCGGGCCGGTCGCAGTGTCATCATCGGCGCGGCCGACAGCTTCAAGCGGGTTGCGCTTGAACTCGGCGGCAAGGGCGCCAACCTCGTCTTCGCCGACGCTGATGAACAGGCCGTTGAACGCGGCGTCCGTCAGTGCTTCATGAACAGCGGCCAGAGCTGCAATGCGCCCACGCGCATGCTTGTCGAACTGTCTGCCTATGAGCGGGCGGTGGAGAGTGCGCGGCAGGTGGCCGAAGCGACGACGGTGGGTCTGTCGAGCGATGAAGGCGCCCATATCGGCCCGGTCGTGTCGGCGCGGCAATACGAACAGATCCAATCGCTGATCGAGGCGGGGATCGGCGAAGGTGCCCGGCTTGTCGCCGGCGGCTGCGGACGTCCGGCGGGCTTCAACAGTGGCTACTTCGTCCGGCCGACCGTTTTTGCCGATGTCAGCAACGATATGCGGATCGCGCGCGAGGAAATCTTCGGGCCGGTGCTGTCGATCATTCCCTTTGAGGATGAGGAAGATGCGGTCCGGATCGCCAACGACACGCCCTATGGTCTGACGAACTACGTTCAGAGCGGTGACGGAGAACGGCGCAAGCGGTTGGCCCGGCTTCTGAACTCCGGAATGGTCGAGATGAACGGCCAGCCGCGCGGGGCAGGATCTCCTTTCGGAGGTGTCCGCCATTCCGGCGGCGCCAGGGAAGGGGGCGTCTGGGGCCTGGAGGAATTCCTGGTGGTCAAATCTGTATCTGGCTGGAAATAAGCCCTTTTCCCGATTGGAGGATCGGGTTGAATACGAAGGTCCGTTTCTTGTGACGTTCACCTGCAACTGAATACTCAGCCGCCAATATCCGGCTCTGTTGCGAATACTGGATATGGCGGAGAAAGAGCCGATTCGGATACGCGGTCAGAAGGCAGCTGCCAGAGCGTCAAACGGTAGCGTTGCCTTGACATATCGGGCGGTATTTCCACGGCCTGGTCGCCAATCTTTTCCATCTTCACCGCAAACATCCGAACGCCGCCGATTTCCGCGCTGCCGCGATGGCGGTTTGGAGCGAATCGCTCTGTCGGCGGCCTCATGAAGCAGGCCCATGGTGGGCATTCTGTGCAAACCCGAGTTAAGGCGACGCGACCGTCATCCTTGCTCCCAACATTGATATTGACCAGTCAGTCGAGAGGCGAGACGGTCGCATCCCTTGCCGGCCACCTATAGCCGCTACAGATGTGTGGCCGCTAGATTGAAATGTCCGCCGCTGCGCAAAGCACGGATGTCACTTTGAGCTGCCAAACGGCACGCCGACCAGCCCCGATCTGACCGGCTGGTCCGGGTTGCAAGGTGAGATCGGGGCGGGTGGGGAACACCCATTCTGCTTTAGCCTTGAGACCTCCGACCAAAACGTCACTCTGCAGCTTTCTGCCGCGACAGCGCGTTCTTTCGCCGCGCAATCACCGCAGGATCGTTGATGAAGTCCGTCCGTCGCCGCGGCTTGCGGGTGGGTTTGACGTAGCCATTCTTGTCGCGGTTGCTCTTGACCGTCGGCTTGTCCTGCGACGCTTGCCGTTCCTTGGCATATGCCAGGGTATCACCGAGCCGCTTGTTCTCGGTGACGGCTGCATGCGTCACCGGCTGATCCTTGTCGAACATCGTGTCGGGCAGGGAGTAGCCTTTCCAGTGCACATCCAGGCGTCCGTCCGTATAGGCATAGGTTTCGGCATATTTTCCAACCCGACCGCGAGTCACCTCGGTCTCCTCAAGCATGATCCGTTTTCGTTCAAACGAAAATGTCAGCTGCGATCCGGCATAGCGCTGCTCCCGGTGCTGCAAGGCGGATTGCAGGAGTGTCTAGGTGAAGTCGCCATCAGTCGGGGATCACGGGCATCTCCTCATCCGCTGCTTCCTGGACATCTGCAGCGTCTCAGAAGGGGGAGACCAACCGCTGGGCGATGATTCGAAGCCAGGCTCGGGCGTCAGGCAATTATGAACCGCCACCGGCGTTCACCATCAGCAACTGATCGTCCGGCGGCCGCTGTCGGGCATTGTTTCTTCCAACGGAGCCGAATCCCACGTACCGATTCCGTCGCGTGGCGTCGGGCGGGATCGCCACCATCGCCGCACCGGCCCGACGCAAGGGCATCGCGCCGGCATCCGCCAAACGGCGACGACAATGCACGTGAACCCTGAGCGAAAACCGGGGTGAGACTTTTAAACGCTGAACTGAGACGATTTTCATGGTGCGATTGAGAGGCCTCTCCTTATCTCGATCGGGAGGAGGCTTACTGCGAGTCCTGCGCAGCAAGGAAGAAAGAGAAGTGAGATTCGCACCAAGCGCTACTGCCTCATGGATTCGTTTTTTGTGTCGCGAATCGACGGCAGCAATATGCTCGGTAAGGGATAAAGGTTGGGCCGCGACCCACTTCATTCCAAAAGAAGCATTAGTTACAGTTTTTGATGGCAAATAATGGCGAAGAGAGAGGGATACTAGCCCAATTTTTCCTAGTAGATTGACAGTTATAACTAATTTGAAACTGACAGCCTATTGACGACGCTCCAACAGATACACCGGATGCATATCGATCGCAAGCCATAAATATGGTCGGCAGGACAGGCAGAGTTAGTATTATTTCTACGTTACAAATTTACTACTCGTGATTTCAACTCGAATGCGCTCACGGCGCGCTGTGTTCGGCGAGAACCTCAGGCTGCAATAGGGTCGTCGCCGCCATGTCCCCTATCGCTCCACCTGCCCTTCTTGAACACGACCATTCATTAGAGCCGCTTGCCGTGCGCCTCCACACATAAGAGCGCGGGCGTAGAAGCCCTTCATCTTTCAGACCATCGCGATCCGCGTGACCGGCGGCTGGGTCCTTTGCTATGAATTCCTGCACGGATGCGGAAATGATTTCCGCATCATAAGACTGCAGATAGTACCGTGTCTGCATTCCAGGTTGCAATGTTGGATGCATTTGGATTGATTGGGTGAATTGATTCCTGGGGGGAACATAGATGACGAGCCATTCTACGCTGAGCCGATTCTCAACTCCCCTTACGTTGCGCCGTCTCGCCATCACGCTCTGGCTGAAAGCGGGGAGCCTCTCGACCATCCGCCCATCGAAGGTCGTCGGCGCTCGGAGTATGTTGCGCCGGTGCCCAGAAGCAGGCGGACCAAGAACCAGCTGAAGAAGCAGACCTCCCTCGATCTTGATCAGCAGGACCAAGGCGCGAACAGCTACAACCTCTCCAAACTGATCAATGAAATTAGGGGGAATGTCGGGACCTGGCGGTCATTGCCCAACCCGAATGACTGGGGCGTAACGCCAACAACCCAACGGCTGCTTCAACACTGGCGATCAGATGGCTTCTCGGGGCCTCGCCCGTTCTTTTGCCAAGTCGAAGCGGTCGAGGCAGCCATTTGGCTCGACGAGGTCGCCCACAATAGAATACAATATGCACATATCTTTCGCCATCTCGAAGAGGCGAACCGGGATGCCAATCCCGATCTGTGCCGCATCGCGCTAAAGCTCGCAACCGGCGCCGGCAAAACCACTGTCATGGCCATGCTGATTGCCTGACAGGCGATCAATGCTGCGCGCCAGCCCAATTCCAGTCTGTTTTCGCGGGGGTTTCTGATTGTCGCGCCAGGTATCACGATCAAGGATCGACTGCGGGTCCTCAAGCCCTCGGACACCGACAGCTACTACCGCACACGGGAGATCGTGCCGCAGGATATGATGATCGATCTCAACAAGGCCAAGATCGAGATCACCAACTACCATGTCTTCCAGCGTCGCAAAGCGCATGACCTCAATGCCGTCGGCCTGCGGCTCATGAAGGGGTGGAAGAATGACGATATCGAGCAGCTCGAAACCGAAGGGCAGATGCTGCAACGGGCCTGTGGCGACCTGCTTCAGATGAAAAACATCGTCGTCATCAACGACGAGGCCCATCACTGCTATCGCGAGCGTCCCGATACCAACGAGGAAGCCGAACTGAAGGGCGATGAGAAGAGCGAGGCCAAGTGTCTGACGTCAGACAATCCTTCACACCGCCCTCCATCGATGCGCCGCAGGCCCTGGCGCTCGCCAATGAACCCAAGGCCAATGTCGAACGCTACGACACCCTGCGGAAGGCTGCGGAGGTGCGCCATGCGTCATAACCCTGCGAGCGGCGCTATCGTCATCATGCTCCGGCAACTGAAGATGCATGGAATGGCACAGGCCGTCGGCAAACTGACCGAACAGGGATCGCCAGCCTTTGAGGTTGCCATTCCAGTCCTGTCGCAACTGCTCAAGGCCGAGACGGCAGAGAGGGAGGTCAGATCAACAGCCTATCAGCTGAAGACGCCCGCTTTCCAGCCTATCGTGATCTGAACGGCTTCGACTTCTCAAGCAGCGAGGTCAATGAAGCCCTGGTGCGCCAGCTGCATCGATGCGACTTCCTCGATGAAGCCAACAATATAGTGCTGGCCGGCGGCCCCGGCACAGGCAAGACCCACATCGCCACTGCAATCGGCGTGCAGGCCATCGAGCACAATCACAAGCGGGTCCGCTTCTTCTCGACTGTCGAACTGGTCAACGCGCTTGAGCAGGAGAAGACACAAGGTCGGTCAGGTCAGTTCGCCAATCGCCTGATGCATTCCGATCTCATGATCCTTGATGAGCTTGGCTATCTGCCGTTCAGCGCATCAGGTGGGGCTTTGCTCTTCCATCTGCTAAGCAAACTCTATGAGCGCACCAGCGTCATCATCACCACCAACCTCAGCTTCAGCGAATGGGCCAGCGTGTTTGGCGACGCCAAGATGACGACTGCGCTTCTGGATCGGCTCACCCATCACTGCCACATCCTCGAAACCGGAAACGACAGCTTCCGCTTCAAGAACAGCTCGGCCCATGAACCCAAAAACGCAAAGGAGAAAAACCGGAACTTGACCGCAACATCAGACCCGAAAGATAACTGAAAGGCGGGTCAAATCTCGGTGGAAATACCTGGTCAGTTCTCACTGGAAATCAACAAACGAACTGCTGAACGGCGAAATCTACTACAGCCTAAGGTAGGCGCAAATCCTGATCGAGCAACGGCGTGTCCACTACAACACCGTCAGGCCGCATAGCGCTCTGGGCTACCGCCCGCCCGCGCCGGAAAGCATTGTCCCGATGGACAGAGATCCATGATGCACTAACAATCAAGCCGGACCACCTGATGGGGGCAGACCACGTCATGGGAGACAGAATCAGGGCCTCGGCGGTATTCTGGAAACGGAAGTCGCGACCAAATCCGAGGAGCGTCAATGTCGCCAGGATGAGGGTCAGGACACAGGTGGCAGCGCCGATCCGAAGACTTGTTAGCGCGGCATCAATCCATTCTGGGCTGCCCGGTATTTTCTCAAACCAGCGCAAGGAGTAGCCCGGCGGCGGGAGTAACCCCTAAACGCACTTGAAGTGATGCCGAACGGATCAGTGATCCGATCGGATGACATTTCTGTTTTATTTCATAATTACAAATACATAGATAATGCGATCCGGATTAAGAAGAAATATTAATTCGACTGCCATGCGTTGGGCTGCTTGTCTGTTGTCAGCAGTCGGAATTTGAGATCACCGGTCACCGCGTGGACCTAAGCGGGATGCGCTTGGCGCGTCGCCGTGCGGGAAAGCCGTGTCTCTGGAGAAGGCAGACATGAATAAACAATCTTTGCTTAACGCCATCGACATACAGATCCAATGGAATCGCATGATCTCGATGATGGATGAAGCTGATGTCGCGCTGCTTCATTCGTCGTTTTCGACCGTGGTAAGCGACTCGCGCGACTACGCGGTGATCCTGCTCGATAGCAAGGCGCGTTCCATCGCCCAAGCGCAAATCTGTGTTCCGGCCTTCACGAGCTCGCTGCCAGCCGCCGCGCGCAAGATGCTGGAGGAATTTCCATTGGAAGAACTCCAGCCAGGCGACGTGCTGTTCACGAATGATCCTTGGATCTGCCACGGTCATCTGCCCGACTTCTACGTTATCGTTCCAATTTTCAACGAGGGCCGTGTGATCGCCTTCTACGCCGGTGCTGCGCATGTGTCCGATGTGGGAGGACGGATCGACGAGCTGACCGCACGCGATGTTTACGAGGAAGGTCTGCGCATTCCGCCTGTGAAGCTTTACGAGGCGGGGATACCGAATGCCGTGGTGTTCAAGATCCTGCGCGCCAACACCCGCTATCCGCGGCTGGTGCTTGGCGATCTGGGCGCGCTGGTCGGAGCCGGTGACATCGTGGCCCGCCGCTGCCGCGAATTTGAGGCTGACTACGGTGCTGGCGGCATCGACCGCATTGGAGAGGAAATCCTGAAGCGCTCGGAAAATGCAATGCGCCAGGCCATCGCGGCGCTGCCTGATGGCGACTATCCTGCCGCGATCGACGTCGACGGGTATCAGACTTCCACCCATATCGCGCTGTCGGTTTGTGTCCGAGGTGATGAAATCAAGCTCGATTACGCGGGGTCGAGCCCGCAGCGCGCCGATGCCTCGATCAATTGTGTATCCAACGTCACTCATGCGCATTCCATGTTCGCGGTAAAATGCCTCCTCGCCCGCGACATCCCCAACAATGAGGGGCTCTTCCGTCCGGTGCGGACCGTTGCCCCGGAAGGGTCGATACTGAACGCGAAGTTCCCCGCGCCGGTGCGGGGGCGCTCCATGACCAGTTATCACCTGCATAGCGTGATCTTCGAGGCAATGGCGGACCTGATGCCCGCCGCGGTTCAGGCGGGAAGCGGCTCGTTTTGGTGGATTTCCTGCGCGGGGCAGGACAGTGACGGCGAACCCTTCGGGCTTCATGTGCTGCCCAACGGCGGCGTAGGCGCAACCGATGACATGGACGGGCATCCCGTCATGGCTTTTCCGGGAAATGGCACCTTTACCCCCATCGAGATCATCGAGCACCGGTCGCCGTTGATGATCCTCGAACGGTCCCTGCGCGTAGATTCCGGAGGGGCGGGGCGGAAACGAGGCGGATTGGGACAGGTCATCCGCATCCGCACCCACGGGGCGCAGAACGCTCGAATGACCCTGCGGCCGGACAAACTGACCCATCCCGCGCGCGGCATCCAAGGGGGTGAACCCGGCGCCAAGGGAGAAGTCTGGCTGGATGACAAAGCGTTGCCGCTCGAGCCTTTCGTCCTGAACGCAGGCCAGATCCTTACTCTCAAGCTCCCAGGTGGCGGCGGTTTCGGAGCGCCGACTGATCGCGATCCCCAGGATATCGCTCGGGATATCGCCAATGGCTATATTTCGACACTCTGCGCGGTCGAAATCTATGGTGTTGCGCGGAAGGCCCATTGATGACCCAGAATCTTCCAGACATGACTGCAGACGCTTACAGACTGGGTTTCGACGTGGGCGGAACCTTCACCGATTTTGCGTTGGTCAGCGAGGCCGACGGCACCATGCGCCTGGGCAAATGCCTGACCACACCGGATGATCCTACCCGAGGCATCACCGATGGATTGCTGAGCCTTCTGGCAGATACCGGAGTCTCGGCAGGTAACCTCAGTGTGGCGATCCATGCCACCACGCTGATCACCAACGCCCTGATCGAACGCAAGGGTGCGATCACGGCATTGATCGCTACCGAGGGGTTTCGCGACACGCTCGAAATGGGCACTGAGGTGCGTTATGACAATTACGAGCTGTCGCTTGAGATGCCGGCTCCGCTGGTTCCGCGACAGCGCCGCTTTGGCGTGCCCGAGAGGATCTCCGCCAAGGGTGAGGTTCTGGTCGCGCTGGATGTCGAAAGGTTGCGGGAGATCGCGCGCGAATTGCTGGCGCTGAAAGTCGAGGCGGTCGCTATTGTCTTTCTGCATTCGTTTATCAATCCAGCTCATGAAATCGAGGCAGAGCGCATTCTGCGCGAGGAGTTGCCCGGCGTGCAGATCAGCCGGTCCAGCGTCGTTGCTCCAGAGATCCGGGAGTTTGAACGCTCCAGCACCACGGCCGCCAATGCCTATGTGCAACCGATTGTGCGTCGCTATATAGACAAAACCGAAGGTATGCTGTGCGACAGCGGTTTCGGCCGCCGCATGCAGATGATGGTCTCCTCGGGCGGGATCGCCGGAGCCGAACTGGTCAAGTCGCAGCCGATTCGGATGCTGGAATCCGGCCCGGCCGCAGGTGTTCTTGCCGCGATCCATTTTTCCAAGCTTCTGGGACTTCCTGATCTGGTCACGTTCGACATGGGCGGCACAACCGCCAAGCTCGGCCTGGTCAAGGGCCATCGGGCCCGTAAGGCCAACCAGTTCGAATTCGGTCGGGTTTCCAGGCAGATGCGAGGCAGTGGCCTGCCGGTGAAGGTGCCGATTATAGATTTGATCGAGATCGGTGCGGGCGGAGGCAGCATTGCGTCGCCCGACAAGATGGGTCTGGTGCAGGTTGGGCCTGAAAGTGCCGGCAGTGCGCCGGGGCCGGCTTGCTATGGGCTCGGTGGCAAGCAGCCGACCGTGACTGATGCCAACCTGCTGCTGGGTTATCTCAACCCCAACTATTTCCTCGGCGGCCAAATCCAGCTGAGCCGCGCCTCGTCGAATCAGGCGCTGGCGCGGCTTGGCGAATCAATGGCAATGTCGGCAAGAGAACTGGCGCGCGGGATCTTCCGCATCGTGAACCAGAACATGACGGCGGCCTGCAAGGTTCACATCGCCGAACAAGGAGAAGACCCCCAAAAATTCTTTCTCTTCGCCTTCGGCGGTGCGGGCCCCATTCACGCCTGGGAACTGGCGCGGCAGCTCGGCATGAAGGGGGTGATTGTGCCGCCCGCGGCTGGTGCCGGATCGGCGCTGGGCCTGGTGGTGAGCCCGGTCAGCTTTGATTGTTCGCGGTCGCTTCCCCGGCGCCTCGATCGGCTTACCTGGGAGGACGTCGACCAGGTTCTCTCGCAGATGCTGGAAGAGGCGCGCTCTGTCCTGCGGGAGACCGGACTTCCCCCGGAACAGATCGCCGCCGCCGACATCATCTATGAAATGGACCTGCGCCATTTTGGTCAGGGGCGCGAGTTGACGGTCGGAATTCCCCGCGAGGTCATCGAAGCCCGCGTGATCGACGGGATCGCTTCAGCATTCTATGCCGCCCATCAGGCGCGATATGGGCATGTTCACCGCGATCTAGTGCCCGAGCTTATCACGTGCCGGTTGTCGATCAGCATTCATGCGGCGGCCGTGGAAGCCGCGCACCCGGCGGAAGCTGGAGCCGCCCCTGGCACCATCGCGCTCCTGCCAGAGGCAAAATCGACGCGTGAGGTCTACTTCCCCGAGATAGACGGCACATGCCTGACCAAGGTCTATGAGCGGTCTTCGCTCACGCCCGGTTTGCGCTTTGCCGGACCCGCGATCATCGAGGAGCGCGAATGCACCATTGTCGCTGGCCCGTCCGCGGTCATCGAAGTTCACCCGACCCTCGCCCTGTTCATCACCCCGACCGGGGCGGGAGCCGATTAGCCAACGACCAACCAAAAGCCCAACAGGAGAAAGACAAGACCATGAAAAGACGCAGCTTTCACGCTCTCGCCCTGGCGGCTGGCCTCTTGGCCTCCACCGCGATTTTTCCGGCCTTCGCTCAGAATGCACCGAGCGACCTGATCGTGGCTCAGGCCTTTGACCCCACCTCGCTTTGGCCGAATTTCAACACCGCCTCCGACGAGATCAATGCGGGTGCCCTGATCACCGAGCCCCTGTTCTGGACAGATCCGAAAACAAACAAAATGATGCCGGTTCTGGCGCTGGGTTACGAGATGGAGGATGACACCACGATCCTGGTCTCGCTTCGCCAGGGCGTCAGCTTCACCAATGGCGAGCCCTTCAATGCCGATGCGGTGGTGGCGAGCTTCACCAACTTCATGAACCCCGATGTCGCACCGGCCTATGGGCGATATGCGTCGGTCTTCGAAAGCATCGAGAAGGTCGACGACAACACGGTCCGCATCAAGACCAAGTCTCCCTATCCCGCACTGGAACTCGCGCTGGGCAAGGTCTACATCGTGCCGCCCGCGTATTGGGCCGAGGTGGGTGCGGATGGTTTCGGCGCCAAGCCGGTTGGCACCGGCCCCTTCAAGCTGGAAGAGTGGCGGCGGGATGACCGGATTGTCATGACCCGCAACGAAACCTATTGGGGTGAGCCGCTCAAGGGCATCGAGCGGGTGATCCTGCGCCCGGTGCCCGACGACATGGCGCGCGCCGCCGGGATCGAGGCCGGTGAATTCGATATCGCCACCAATATCCCGATCGCCAACGCCGCCGCGATCGAAGCGGCCGGAAAGAAGATCGTCGAAGTCCCGAGTTATCGCATCTTCTCGCTTGAACTGTCGAACCTTGAGATGCATCCCTCACCGATGCATGACAAGCTGGTGCGGCAAGCGGTGAACTATGCCATCGACAAGGATGGGATAATCGACGGGCTGTTCGAGGGACGCGCCAAGCACCTCAACGGGCAACTGCTGCGCAGCAATCAGGTCGGCTACAATCCTGACCTGACGGATTATCCGTATGATCCCGAAAAGGCCAAGGAACTGCTGGCCGAGGCGGGGTATCCCGACGGGTTCGAGATCGACTTCCGCTTTCCCTCCGGGCGTTACGTGCAGGATCAGGAGGTCGCAACAGCGATCGCCGGAATGCTCGAGGCGGTGGGTATCCGTCCGAACATGATCCAGCTTGAGGCGGGCGAGTTCCTGCGACAGCTGGTCGGCCGTGAACTGGCGCCGATCGGGTATGTCGGTCTCGGACCGGCGGACGATCCGGACCTTCAGATGTCGCAATACCGCTCTGATTGGCGCTATTCCTATGTTTCGGACCCGGAGGTCGACCGTCTGATCGATGCCGGTGCAGCCGAGATGGACAGCGGAAAACGGGCAGTGATCTATCAGGAGCTCTCGAAATACATGCGAGATCAGGCCTCGGTCGCCTATCTGTTCCAGAATGTCGATCTCTATGCGACCGGCTCCGATGTTCAGGGCTTCCTGCCCAGGGGCGACCAGCTCTGGATGCTCTACGGCGTCTCCGTCGGCGATAAGTGACAAAGCGCGGGCGCGAGGGCGGCCTGACCGCCTCCGCGCCCGCGCCTTATGGAAAGCGAGCGTTGTATGGGTAAATACCTTCTGACACGGCTGCTATACGTCCTGCCTTCGTTGCTGGGCGTTTTGATCATCTGTTTCTTTCTGACACGATTGAGCGGAGATCCGACGCACCTGTTCATGCCCGTGGACGCGACGGACGAGGCGCTGGCCGCTTTTCGGGCCAAACACGGCCTAGACCGCAGTCTGCCGGAGCAATTCTGGCTCTTCGTTTACAATGCGCTGCAGGGGGATTTCGGCAACTCCTTGCGTTTTTCCGTTCCGGCGATGAACCTCGTGGCAGAACGGCTTCCGGCGACACTCGAACTCGCGATGGCCACATTGTTGATTGCGGTCACGATAGGAATACCGTTGGGCGTGATGGCCGCCTATTGGCGTGGCCGGCCGATCGACACCGGGATCCGCTATCTCGCCGCGTTGGGCCAGTCGGTTCCCACCTTCTACTGGGGTATTGTTTCGATCATAGTGCTGGCGCTGTGGATGCGTCTTCTTCCGACCGGCGGGCGCGATGGGCTGACCAGTCTGGTGCTGCCAGCAACGACGCTCGCCACAACGATGATGGCGCTGATCATCCGCGTGACGCGTTCGTCCATGCTCAACGTCATCGAGCAGGATTATATTCGCACCGCCCGGGCCAAGGGTCAGACCGAGTTCGTGGTGGTGGTCCGGCACGCCCTGGGCAATTCGATCATTCCGGTTATTACCGTGATCGCACTGCAGTTTGGCGTTCTGCTCGGCGGCGTGGTTGTGACCGAGACGGTCTTTTCCTGGCCCGGGGTCGGGCGGCTGGCGATTCAGGCCATCTACGCCCGCGACTATCCCGTGGTGCAAGCCGTGGTGCTGTTCTTCGCCGTGGTCTTCGTCTTCGCCAATCTGGTGGCAGACGTTCTCTACTCCTTCGTCGATCCGAGGGTGCGCCTGAAATGACCCAAACAAATACGGTTCCATCTCCATCGCAGCGCCGCGGTGTCTGGCGAGGAATGCTCAAACAGATCAGACGTCCAGGCGTCGCCATCGCCGTGGCTGTGGTGATCATGCTTGTGGCCATGTCGATCTTCCCGGGGCTCTTCACCTCGCAAGATCCAAATCTGCAGAGCATTCTATCCCGGCTCAAGGGTCCGATGTTTGAGGACCGAAGCGGCGTCCTGCATGTTCTTGGCACCGATCAGCTCGGACGCGACATCTGGGCCCGGATCGTCTATGGCGCCAGGACGACGTTGATCGTCAGCATCGGCGCTGTTCTGGTGAGCGCGGCGCTGGGCATCTTCCTGGGGCTGATCGGCGGCTACGTCGGCGGTGTGACCGACGCAGTGATCCTGCGGCTGATCGATATGCAGCTTGCCTTTCCCGTGATCCTGCTTGTGATCGGGGCAGTGGCGGTCACGGGCCAATCGCTGGCAGCTCTGATCTTCCTGATGGGACTGGCCAGTTGGCCGACTTTCGCGAGGGTCATCCGGTCCGAAGTGCTGACGTTGCGCGACCGCGAGTTCGTCGAGGCGGCGCGTTCGATCGGGGCCACCCAATCGCGCATAATTCTTCGTCACATAGTGCCGAACGTCCTGTCGGTGATCATGGTCGTGGCGACCTTCGAGCTGTCGACGATGATATTGATCGAGGCGACCCTTAGCTTTCTGGGCGTCGGGGTACAGCCGCCAACCCCGACCTGGGGTGGGATGATCAGCGAAGGTCAACGGTATTTGTCCCAGGCATGGACGGTTTCGCTTTTCCCGGGGCTGGTGATCTCCATCACCATTCTTGCCATCAACACCCTCGGGGACGAGCTGCGCGACCTGCTCGATCCGCGATTGGCGCGAACGGAGAACTAAGAGCGATGGCTGAAACTCTTCTCGATGTCCGCAATCTGTCGACCGCCTTCGTCAATGGCAGCAAGAAGGTGACAGTTGTCGATGATGTGAGCTTCTCTGTCGCTCCGGGCCGCACGCTGGCGATTGTCGGCGAAAGCGGTTGCGGCAAATCGATACTGTCGCTTTCGATGATCCGGCTGGTGCCTGACACGGCGCGCACCGTTGGCCAGATCCTGATGGACGGGGAGGATCTGGCAGCAGTCTCACCCCAACGGATGCGGCAGATTCGTGGCGGCAAGATCGGCATGATCTTTCAGGAGCCGATGACGAGCCTCAATCCGATAATGACGGTGGGGGCACAGCTTTCCGAGGCACTCAAGCTTCACGTCCCGGAGCTCAACGCGGCGGAGCGGCACGAGCGGGCGGTCGAGGGGTTGCGGCGCGTACGTCTGCCCGCTCCCGAGGCACAGTTTCATCGCTATCCGCACGAGTTGTCTGGCGGCATGCGCCAGAGGGTAATGATCGCCATGGCGCTGTCGTGTGAACCCGAACTTCTGATCGCCGACGAACCGACGACCGCGCTGGATGTGACAGTACAGGCCGAAATCCTGGCGCTGTTGGGCGATTTGCAGCGGGACACCGGAATGGCGGTCATCCTGATCACCCACGATCTGGGCGTGGTCGCGGAATTCGCCGACGAAGTGATGGTCATGTATGCCGGCCGGATCGTCGAGCGCGGCACGGTCGGGGAGATCCTGTCGGACCCGCAGCATCCCTACACCATCGGCCTGATGGGCAGCATTCCGCGCTTTGGAAGCGACGATCGCCTGCTGGCGATAGAAGGAACCGTGCCCGCGCTCTCCGCGATGCCGCCCGGTTGCCGGTTCGCGCCGCGGTGCGTGTTCGCCGTGCCCCGTTGCGCAGGGGAAAGCCCCGTCTTGCGCGAGGTCACCGCCGGGCATGCGGTCTCCTGCCACTTCGCGCCCCTGGAGGACAACCTATGACCCGTCCGCTTCTCGAACTGCGCAATGTCGACAAGGTTTACGGGCGCAGCTCCGGCCTTTTCAGGCGGGAGCGTGGTGGAACCTACGCGGTCGAGGGTGTGAACCTGTCGGTCAAGCGTGGCGAGACGCTGGCGCTGGTGGGTGAATCCGGCTGCGGCAAGTCGACCACCGCCCGCTTGGCCTTGCGGCTGATCGATACCAGCGGCGGCGATGTGCTGTTCGACGGCAGGGAGGTGACCAACGAGAGCGGAACGTCGCTCAGGTCATTGCGTGAGCGCATGCAAATGGTTTTTCAGGACCCCTTCGCCTCGCTCGACCCACGCATGCCCGTCCGCAAGATCATCGCGGAGCCGCTTGAGGTCCATAGCGTCAAGGGCGATCATCGCGCGCGCGTCGACGAACTGATGTCGCTGGTGGGATTGCGCGCCGATCACGCAGACCGCTTCGCCCACGAATTTTCCGGCGGTCAGCGCCAGCGGATAGGGATAGCCCGCGCGCTTGCGCTGAATCCGGAACTGCTGATCTGCGATGAACCTGTTTCGGCGCTGGACGTTTCGATCCAGGCGCAGGTGATCAACTTGCTGATGGATCTGCGCCAACGCCTCGGACTGTCGTATCTGTTTATCTCGCACGATCTTTCAGTGGTTCGCCACATCGCGGACCGCGTCGCGGTCATGCATCTTGGCCGCGTGATCGAGATCGGAACCAAGCAGCAGATTTTTTCAACGCCGATGCATCCCTACACACGGACGCTGCTTTCGACAGTGCCCCAGCCCGACCCCGCCCGGCGCGGGCGCGCTGTGCGTATCCCGCCCGCCCTGAACGTGACCAAGGGGCGCGAAGGCTGTCTTTATCAAAGCCGCTGCCCGCTCGCGTCCGACCTCTGTGCCAGTGAAAGGCCCCATGCGCGCTCCTTCGGCGACGGTCATCTGGCCGCCTGCCATCATGCCGAAAGCCTGGAGCCGTTCACGCTTGTCCAGGGAGACGCGGTGCTGACACCCGGCGCCCGGCGCAGATTCGATCTCTATGTCCGCAAACGAGCCGAACGGTCCGTTGCGTGACCCAACTGTCTTCAAAGGAGACCAATACGATGAAAATGACTACTTCCCGCCTTGTCATCGACGGGCTGAACTGTGCGCCGCTGACGCCCGAGCAGATCCGCCGGACCATCGACGGAGGCATTTCGACCATCAACCTGACCGCAATCCGGCCGCAGTCCGGGGTCTATGAAGGCCTGCTGGAGGTGCAGGCGGCGCTGGACAAGATCGCTGCGATGCCGGAACTGGCGCTGGTCGTGCGGACCACCGCAGATATCTTCGAGGCGAAGGCGAGCGGCCGTTGCGGCGTCATCATCGGCGCCCAGAACTCGGTCATGGTGGAGCCGGAGGTTCGCCTGCTGGAAGTCTTCAAGACGCTCGGCCTGCGCATCGTGCAGCCGACCTACAACGAGCGCAACGCCTTCGGATACGGCGCTCCCTTCCTGGGCGACGGAGATCGCGGCATAACCGAGGCAGGCAGGGCCTGGGTCGCCGAGATGAACAAGAACGGCATGATCATCGACCTGTCTCACTGCGGTTTGAAAACCAGCGCCGATTTTATTGCCGAATCGAAGCAGCCAGTGGTCTTCAGCCATGCCAACGCCATGGCCATTTGCCCAAGCCCGCGCAACAAGACCGACGAGTTGCTGCGCGCCATCTCGAAAACAGGCGGCTTGACCGGCATGGTGACATGGCCGCCGGTGACCTGGCTGCCGGAAAAGCCGACGCTGGAACATATCCTCAATCACATTGACTACCTGGTAAATGTCTGTGGCATCGACCATGTCGCATGGGCCAGCGACATGCCTGAAGTCGAAACCCGCGAGCACTGGGAGGAATATTGGGGGACCGAAGGCCTTTATCCCAACATCACGGGGATCCTGGGCGATTGGTATACCTATGACAACCGCCTCAACGCCGACGTGGGAACCATCACCAAGGTGCCGCTGATCTGGGACGGAATGGTCAAACGGGGCTACAGCGAGGACCAGATCGAGAAGATCTCCTCGGGCAACTGGCTGCGGGTGATGAAAGACGTCTGGGGCGCCTGATCCAGCGGCCTTGTATGTTCAGGGGATCGGGGAAACCCCGGTCCCCTGAACGGAGGACAAAGGTTGCCAGCCGGGCCAAAGATGTGCAGACTGCCCTTCTGGGAGTTGATTGCAGAAAGCTCTCAGGGAATGCGACGGCGGGGTTTTCCATTTCCGCTTTTTCGGTGGAATCCATTGCCCAGCCTGCGGCGAAGTTGCGAATGGAGTTTCGGGAGGGGCTGGATTCGATCTTAATTCCGAAGGAGCTATGAGAAGCCTTGTGCTATTTGCGTGAATTCAGAACTTTCGTGGCGGTCTACGAGGAACGCTCTTTCACCGGAGCCGCATTCCGCATGAATGCCACACAGTCGGGGATCTCTCAACAGGTCAAGAAAATTGAACAGGTCGTCGGTATACGGCTGTTCGACAGGGGAACCCGGACCGTCAAACCGACAGCGCAGGGTGAACTTTACTATTTGCATTGCCAGCGGCTGCTGAGGGAATATGACGAGGCGGTTTCGGATCTGAAGGAACAGCCCGGGACGGAGTCTGGCACCAGCATCTCGCTTGGGGTGGTGCCTTGGCTAAGCCGTTGCATCCTGCCGCCGGTTCTTGCCCGTTTCGCCGCAGCCTATCCCGGCATTACGCTGAATGTGGAGGAGGCCAGCGGGGAAGTGTTGGAAGCCCGTTTGCGCGAGGGACATCTGAACCTGATCGTCTCCGAGAACGACGTTTGCGACAGCGACACGATCAACCAGGGGGCTGTCAGCCAATGCGTTCTGGTGACCGGCAGGCACGAGCGCGGCGTCTCGCGCGATATCCTGCCGGCCGAACTCGCCACCCGCAACATCATCCTGCCGCCGAAAGGCAATCCGCTGCGTACCGTGGCAGACCGCATGTTCGCCGGGTATGGTGTGAAACCTGCGAAATCCATTGAGATCAACTCGATCTCCGCGGCAGTCAACCTGGCCGCCCAGTCAAGTTGGAGCGCCTTCGTTCCCATCGTTGCATTGGTCGCGGAAACCGCGACGATCGACTGTGTGGTCGACCGTATTGTCGGCGGGCCCGACGTTGGCGTGGTAGTCCGGACCCGGCGGATTTCACTGACCCCGACCGAACAGATCCTGCGTGAAAATCTGATGGCGGAACTGACGCGCTTCGCCCTGAACACCCAGCTGATATCGCAATCCTATTCCGGCAGGCAGGAACCCAAAGCCGTCGGCCATCACCCGCAGCCGGATCGGGACCGCTGGGCTGGCGCAATGGCCGAACGGTATTTCGAACTGCCCTGAAAGCGCGCAGGCGAGGGCAGGGAGCAACTTTCTTGGCTCCCAACGCCGTTTCCGCATTCTGGAAGACCATGAAGAGCTTGCGGCAGCGCTGGACCAGCCCTTCGAGAAATGGGCGGTCTTCCTGCATCCGTCGCAACGGGCGCTGGTGGAGCGGGATTATTCAGGTCCTGTCCGCATTGTCGGCTCTGCCGGCACCGGCAAGACAGTGGTGGCGCTTCATCGCGTGGCAAGGATAGTGAAGGCCGAGGCCAACGCCAGGATTTTGCTGACGACGTTCTCCGCTCCCCTGGCCGCCGCCTTGTCGCGAAAACTCAGGGTTTTATTCGCCGACAACGTTCATCTGCAGGAGCGCGTGGTGATCTCGTCTTTCCTGCAGGCTGCAAGCGAGCTTTACGCACTTATCATTAGTTTGTTCTGCCGTCTGGCTCTCGCCAGCTTATCAAAATCCAGGTTACGGAATACTGTGAAGTCGATCTTTGGATTCAGCGGTAAGTTCGCAAACAACTCTGCCTCCGATTCGGTGAGTGTCTTCCACCCATATTTGTTGTGGTCGTCACCGGTGACCGCATGCCCTGCCTGCATTCGCCTTTCCCGCTCCCCGATCTTCTTCTCTTCACGGGCTTGCGTGATGTAATCCCCGCGCAAGGAATGGAACCGTTCGCCAGGCGATTCCTTGATTCCCGCCCTGTCAAAAAGTCGACGCATATATTGCGAAGCGGTTTTTGACGGATCAACGAGATTCATGAGTTGCGGGAACAGGAATCGCTCACCTTGGTTTCTCGCCCACTCGACATATCCAATCTCGACCAGGAAATTGTGCAGGACGAAATACCGTCCGCTTTCTGATGTCTTGATCGGACGACGGGTCCACTTTCCATTTATCTCGACAAGGCCGGTAGCTTCCGCAACCCAAATGCCCTCGAACTTTTCCTTGATGTCAGTACCAACAAGATGCGCAAGCAGGCCCAGGCGGCGGCTGGTCAGCAATCCAAGCGGCGGAAGCATGACGTCATCGATGTAGGGCGACTGGACGCAAGTCCGGAAAAGCTGGTTCAGCTTCTTGGACGACAGCGGCTCTGCAGGAACTTTCTGTCGGGCACTTTTTGGATATTTCAGCGCCACGTTCTTCACGGGGTTATCAAAATCGTATCGTGGGGCTGCGTCGCTGAACACGGGCTTGATGACACCCATGTACCCGTTCTGCAACGTGGACTTCGCCAGTCTTCCCTTGCTGTAGTCCCGATTGCCGTCGATGATTTCCCTTGCCGAAAGGTTCAGCGGTCGATGCTTTTCCTTTGGTGGCCAGAATTTGATCAGATTGATGAAAGCTTGAAGATCGGTAGGTGTGTAGCGATCGATGGGATGGTCCCCGATGAGGTCAACGAAGAGGCTCAGCCGCGTTTCCGCAGTGCCGATGTCCTTGCTCGTCTCTCCCATGTCCGTGACCCTTTGAGCGAGATATGCGCTTGCTGCTTCACTGAACAGCGGCTTTGTGGATGGATCACGCTGGATGTATCTCCGATCCTTGTCGGCTTCATTTTCCACCTTCGAATTGATGAGTCCGCTTCGAGCGCTGATCTTACCCTTGGTTCGAGGGCTGTTTTCGGATGGCGGTGTCAAAGCCGCCGCGGGATCGTTCTGGAATCTGTCGACAAGCCGCTCGGCCAGCACTTCGGCATTGTCGCCAAGATTCTTGTCGTAGTCTTCCCCAGCGTCCTTGCGCGCCTTCTCCTGACCGAGCCTCACAAGCCCGCGCATCATTGCGAAGTTGTTTTCCTGTTCAGCCGTCAGTTTGGGCACCGGCCCGCGCATGTCATAGAGCGCCGATTTCAGGAGCATGGTGACGGCCAACAACGCTCGCTGGCTCGAATCCACTTCAGTGGAAGCGTCCCTCTCCGCAAACCCGAGCATGTCCTCCATCAGCGGCCAGAATTCCGTTTCATCGCCTGCAGCCATCGCGGTCCCGATCTGTTTGAACTTCTGTCGTGCGATGGCCGCCAGTTGATCGGCGATCCTTCGAGCTTCGGCTTTCGGTATGACACCAAGACCGATGCGAATGGGTCGCTTGCAGTCCGGGGCGATCTCCTTGGGCAGTCGCATTTGAAACATATAGGCCGAACCTGTTTTGATCAGGTAAAGGCCAGGCGAGGAACGGGGGCGAGCTTTCTTGCGCTGCTTCGCGGAAATCATTTCCACGTTTTCGGATGATACATACGACGATTTGGGGAACGATGTAGTGCGCGTTTCTGACATTTGGAACGACCCTTGCTTTGGGCGGCCCGTTTCAAAAAAAACATATCTATCAAAAACTTGGGAAGTTCCGCTTTTGGGGCCCCGAGGGGCTGGCGGAGAGAGAGGGATTCGAACCCTCGAGACGGTTCCCCGCCTACACACTTTCCAGGCGTGCGCCTTCGACCACTCGGCCACCTCTCCGCATATCCGTCTGACGGGCAAGTACCCGGCCATGCCGCCCGCTGTCAAGGCGGTCGCCCTGCCGCGGTTCATCGGTGTGCAAGCACCAAATTTCCCGGTCCGGATCGGGCGGCACTATAGTCAAGACGCTCCTCTTGGCAACCGCTATTTGCCGGTTGTGGCGACATAAATCCAGGCGGACGCGGCGGCGGCGGCCAACTGGAGCCGATCATCTTTGGATGGAACCGTTTGAACGCCGGAATTTCGTGATCTGGCAAGGAGCGCGAGGCGACGCGGCGCCAGCGCCGTCAGCCTCGCGCGACGCCGTCCAGGGCGCGAAAGGCCAAGTTCAGGCGATCATGATGCATTGATTCTGGTCCAGCCGGCCGCTTCGCCAGGCTTGGACGTCTTTTCCGCAACAGCGTCGTCAAATTCCTCGCACGATACGCTGCATCGCGCTTGCGGTTTTTCCTCGCGGACACGAAAAACCCTGTCCATCAAATCGCTTCCAGCCATAGATGATCGGCTCCAGCCATTGCATGATGGTTTTCGGGCCTCTATGTCACGGGTCTGGGTTGCGATGCCGGCGTCTGATGTGATCGCGGCAAGGCTGTCTGACCGGAGGACGAAATGCGATTTGTCGCGCGGGTGCTGAGCTTGATTTTCCTGGTGTTCGCGGTGCTGGCCGGGCTGGTCGACGCCATTCAGTCGGTCGCCGCCGGCGAACTGGTGCTGACGCCGCTGATTGCCGCCTGGACAGCCAACAGCCCAGACACGCTGGCGTTCCTGCAGGACCTGGTCGCCCGCTACCTGCCGGGCCCGGCCTGGGAGACGGGGCTGCAATGGGCGCTGCAGCAGCCGTCGAGCGCCGTGTTCCTGGCCTTTTCGCTGCTGTTTTATCTTGCAGGCTATCGCCGCACCAGGCCTGCGGGCCGGTTTGCGGCCTGACGGCGGCGGGCATGCTGGCCCGGTGATGTGGGGATGGTGATGCGGGGATCGGGGCGGTTGTGGCCCGCGGCCCGCCCGGTGCATACTCGCGGGGCCGGTGTGAACAAGCCAGGCATAGCACCGGATCGGGTTTGATCCGGAGAGGAAAGCCGGGCAGGCAAAGGGTGAGCCATGTTTCTTGTCGAGATGTTCCAGCGCAAGACCACGATGCCGACCGCCGCGGAAGCGCTGGCGGGCCGCGCCGAGCCGGTCGAGACGGCACCTGCCCACGTCGTCAATGGCCGGCCGTTGAAGCCGCCCTTTGCCGATGGTCTCGAGATCGCCTGTTTCGCCATGGGCCGGTTTTCCAGCGCCGAGCAGCTGTTCTGGACCTTGCCCGGCGTCCATGTCACCGCGGTCGGCTATGCCGGTGGCTTTACCCCCAACCCCACCTACCAGGAAGTCCTGTCGAGCCTGACCGGCCACGCCGAAACGGTCATGGTGGTGTTCGATCCCTCCGTGACCGGCTACGACGCGCTGCTGAAGGTCTTTTTCGAAAGCCATGATCCGACCCAGTCCATGCGCCAGGGCAGCGACATCGGCACCTTTTTCCGCTCGGCGATCTTCACCACCGGCGACCGACAGGCCTTGCAGGCCGGGCAGGCCCGGGACGCCTATCAGGCGGCGCTCAAACAGGCTGGCCACACCGGCAGGATCGTCACCACCATCGCTCCGCTTGAGGCATTCTACTATGCCGAAGCCAGTCACCAGCAGCATGCGGCCCGAAATCCCGGCACCCAGTCCGTGCTCAAGGGCACCGGCGTCCGCTTCCCTGCGACCGGCTGAAGCCCATCGGCCTGGCCGGTCGCAAAGCTTCCGCAAGGTGAGTTTGCGTTATCCGGGATCGACTGAAATCGGCGTTGGATTTTTCTCAAAAGCCATGCAAGGATATGCCCTTCCGGCCGTCAACGGCCGGCTGTTTCCGCAGGTCTGCCCGAAGGGGCATGCGGGAGGAACAACAAGATCAACAAGTAACCTACAGGGCTGCACATCATGAAACGCACGCTTTTGAGCTTCCTCGCTATGGCCGCCATGTCGGCGACCGCCATGGCCGCCGACATCAAGCCGGCAATCATCTATGACCTCGGCGGCAAGTTCGACAAATCCTTCAATGAGGCTGCCTATGGCGGCGCCGAGAAGTTCAAGACCGAGACCGGGATTGATTACCGCGATTTCGAAATCGCCAATGACGCGCAGCGCGAGCAGGCCCTCCGCCGCTTCGCCAAGGACGGCAACAACCCGATCGTCATGGCCGGTTTCTCCTGGGGTGCGGCGCTTGAGAAGATCGCGCCGGAATATCCGGACACCAATTTCGCCATCATCGACATGGTCGTCGAAGCGCCAAACGTCCGTTCCGTGGTCTACAAGGAACAGGAAGGCTCCTACCTGGTCGGCGTGATGGCCGCCAAGGCGTCCCAGACCGGTACTGTCAGCTTCATCGGCGGCATGGACATTCCGCTGATCCGCAAGTTCTCCTGCGGCTACAAGGGCGGCGTGATGGCAACCAAAGCCGACGCCAAGGTGCTTGAAGCCATGACCGGCACGACGCCGGATGCATGGAACGACCCGGTCAAGGGCGGTGAAATCACCAAGTCGCAGATCGATCAGGGCTCCGATGTGGTCTATGCGGCTGCCGGCGGCACCGGCATCGGCGTGCTGCAGACCGCCGCTGACGCCGGCAAGCTCGGCATCGGCGTCGATTCCAACCAGAACGGCCTGCAGCCCGGCCATGTGCTGACTTCGATGGTCAAGCGCGTCGATGTGGCTGTCTACAATGCCTTCATGGATGCCAAGAACGGCACGTTCTCCTATGGCTTCAGCTCGCTCGGCCTGGCCGAGGGCGGCGTCGACTACGCCATGGACGAGAACAACGCCTCGCTCGTCACCGACGAGATGAAGGCTGCCGTGGAAGCCGCCAAGGCCGACATCATTGCCGGCAAGATCTCCGTCCACGACTACATGTCGGACAACAACTGCCCGTACTGAGGCGGTTGTCCGGCGGTCTCGCCGATCTGAAGACCATGCGGCCGGGCTCTTGCCCGGCCGTTTTGTTGCGCGCCTGCCGGTGCGCACGCTATAGCCGTTGCAGCGCCGCGCATCCTGTTGGATGCACAAGGGACGCCGCAGGACATGCATTTGCAGAGCAGACAGGGACACTTGAAAATGGCCGAAATCCGCAGCCACAAGGGCGACATCTCCGATGAGGCAATGGCCCGCTACACGGGCGACATTGCCATCGACACCGAGACGCTTGGCCTGGTGCCGCGCCGCGACCGGCTCTGTGTCGTGCAGCTGTCGCCGGGCGACGGAACCGCCGACGTGATCCAGATCGCCAGCGGCCAGAAGCGGGCGCCCAATCTGGTGGCGCTGCTGAAAGACCGCAGGAAGCGCAAGCTGTTCCATTACGGCCGCTTCGACATCGCCGTGCTCTACAATGCCTTCGGCGTCACCGCCACGCCGGTGTTCTGCACCAAGATTGCCTCGCGGCTGACCCGCACCTACACCGACCGCCACGGCCTCAAGGACGTCACCAAGGAACTGCTGGAGATTGATCTGTCCAAGCAACAGCAATCGTCTGACTGGGCCGCGGAGAAGCTGACACCGGCGCAGCTCGATTACGCGGCGTCCGACGTTCTGCATCTGCACGCGCTGACCGAAAAGCTCACCGAACGCCTCGTCCGTGATGGCCGGGAAGCCCATGCCAAGGCCTGTTTCGATTTCCTGCCGACCCGCGCCAAGCTCGACCTGCTGGGCTGGGACGAGACCGATATCTTCGCGCACAGCTGAACCGGCAATCCTGCGTCGGCAGCCGAGCCGGTGCAGGACAAGCGGAGCGCACAGAGGTCAGACCTGGCGAGTGGCCCGGCGCACGCCGACCCGGTTGAGAACCTCTCTCGGAATGTCATAGCAGGCAAACAGATGGTGATCCGTTTTCAGCCCGAGATAATCGCGCTGGATGAACATCACCCAGGCGCAGTCGGCGGCCGCCTGGACCAGGTCCTCGCGGTCACGGTTGGAGCCGGGGGTGGCATCGTGCCGGCGCAGTTCCGCGAGCGCTTCCTCGAGCTTTCTGCCGATACGCCCGAGTGCCGCCGCGGTCTCGGCCATCGCTTCGTGGGCGATGGCGTCGACGGACGTGTTGCCAGTCGCGGTCTGGCTGTTTGCGCCCGGTAGTTTGAGCGGCATCGGCTTCCCGTTTCCTTCTGCACAAAAGATGGCCGGATCAGCCGCCCGGTCAACTGCCCGCATCAAAAAAGACCGGCCGGATCTCGCCTTTCGAAGAATTATTGCTGCCCCGGTGAAACTTTCCCCGGGCCGCGCCCGTCCTTGCGGGGGTCGGCGCTTTCGCGTCATTCGGAATCGAAGAAGAGAAGGATATCGTGATGAAGAAGACTGCTTTGACCACCTCCGCCCTGTTTGCCGCCGGCCTTTTTGTGACCCAGGCCCTTGCCGCCAGCCACTCGGGCCTCTCGGTGATGGGTGAAGACCAGGACGTCTCCGGCGGCACCGTCACGGCATCCCAGATCATGGCCGGCGCCAATGGCTGGCTGGTGGTCCACCGCACCGACGCCGACATGAAGCCCGGCCCGGTGGTGGGTTACGCGCCGCTGAAGGCCGGCGAGAACACCGACGTCACGGCCATCCTGACCGAGCCGGTCAAGAGCGGCGACATGCTCATGCTGATGCTGCATGGCGAGGAAGGCGGCACCAGGACCGGCATTTTCGAATACACGCTCGGCGCCAAGGAAGACGGCCCGGTCCGCGTCGACGGCAAGCTCATCATGGCGGTCGTCACCGCCAAATAAGGCGATACCACTGCCCCCCTGTTGGCAGCACCTGGCGTCCGGATTTTGCTCCGGACGCCTTTTCCATGTCCGGACGGCCGGGCATGCGCCAACGGCGCCGCGCGGTAAAACCGCCGGGTTGTGAAGGGGTCTCGTATTCCGGAGGGCCGCCCGCGGGCTTTGCCTTCTGAAATGATGAGTAAACGGTGGCGCGGCTCGCGCGCGGCCCGAATTTCGCCGGATGATGTCCGCATCCGACAGGCAGTCGCCGCTTCGCTTCTCCGCTTCATGGGCTTTCACCCGACGCGGTGTTCTTCGGGTTTCCCCGAGCCACGCCCTGGACGAGGGGCGCTGCGGAAGCTTGTCGCGCGGTTTCCGGCACGGAGCTTCTCCCCACCGCTGTTGATGCGGGACGGGGCAGAACTTCGCCACAGGCCCGGGCCGCTGTCCAACCCGCCCCTCCGCCTTTGAGATGATGCAGTGCATCAGGCGGCTGCGGATTGCGAGGTCGTCCCGGTGGCTGACTGGACCGTGCCGCCCTTGCGGGCAACCAAATCCGCCAGCGGAGCCACGCTGGTTCCTGCCTCCTCAAGGCGGTTGCCGCACGTTACGGCAACCACCCGGAGGCCTTCCCCCCGCCTGGACCGATACGTTTCCGGTCCATCCGGTGACGGGAGTGGAAAGATGATGGCACGGGGTTTGGAGGGTGTGGAAGAAATGGAGGGATTTTCGTGCGATGGCGCGGCGCGTCTCTTCTCCCCCTTGGTGGGGGAGAAAGCAAAATCATGTGCTTAGCTTTAGCTAAGTCATAGATTTTGCAAGAGAGGGGGTCTGTTTGGCGCCGGAACGTCCCCCTCACCTGGAAAATCTATGACTTGGCGCTATCGCGCCAAGACCATGATTTTTCTTCCTCTCCCACCAGGGGAGAGGAGGGACGCTGTCAAGACCGGCTTCCGATGGTCACTGATGCTATCTCGACTAGGCTCTCTAGCGGGGGGTGAGGCGCTTCGGTCGCTCCATGAGAACATGGGTTGCAGTGCGTCCCACTTCAACGAAATCGTTTCGCCGGTAGAGACTGCCAACTGGGTTCCACAAGAGGTATTCGAGGCGAACGGGGAGAGCTTCATTGTCCGCAAGTTCGAGGCAGTGCCCGAGAATTCTTGAGCCGATGCCGATGCCACGATATGAGTCGATCAGATAGAATTCCCCGAAGCGGACGAACTCAGGCAGCAATTGCAGCGAGAGAGTTCCGATTGGCTGGCCATTCAGCTCGATCTGACAGAATGGCTTGTCGCGCAATCGCTGATCGTGGACGGTGCGCTGGAACTTTTCATCCCAGCCCCATTGCCGAATGATGTGAGGACCGAGGGCCTGCTTCTTCGCCTGAAATGAGAATTCAAATTCCTCATCAGTTGGAGTGAGCATCCGAAATGCCAAATCAGGGGGAATGCCGGGGACTTGCATGAGATCGAGACTAGCTTCAAGCAACCAGCGCGTCACCTCGTTTTCCATCGGTCAAGTTCGAGACAGATAGACCGCCAGTACCTTACGGCGCACTCTATTATGCCGGTTCTCTCCGACCGTCCACCAAGTGAGAGGCGGATGCCGCGTCCTCCCATTTCGTCATCCTCGGCCCCCGAGCCGAGGATCCATTCCGTGATCCATCGACGCCCTGCGGGATTGGGAGAGATCGCGGAATGGATCCCAGGGTCGGAGCCCTGGGATGACGACGGTGAGGGTGGCGATCTGAAACACGGCCGCGTCCAACTCGCTCCACCCCCCTCTGTCACCTACGGTGACATCTCCCCCTCAAGGGGGGAGATTCGGGGAAGTGGCCCGTCTCGACCTTGTCCTGCACGACCCCGGGGCGGCGGAGACTGGCGCATTCCTCTTGGTGCACCCGCCACGAAAAAACCCGCCGGATCGCTCCGGCGGGTTTCGTGTTTCAGACTTGAGATCCGGTAGGGATCAGTCTTCGCTGTTCTGCTTCTTCAGGGCTGCGCCGAGAATGTCGCCGAGCGAGGCGCCCGAGTCGGACGAACCGAACTGTGCGACGGCCTGCTTTTCTTCGGCGATTTCCAGCGCCTTGATCGACAGGCCGACTTTGCGGTCCTTCTTCGAGAAGCTGGTGACGCGGGCGTCGACCGTCTGGCCGACAGAGAAACGCTCGGGGCGCTGCTCGTCGCGGTCACGCGACAGGTCGGAGCGGCGGATGAACGAAGACAGGTCTTCGTGATCGACCAGCACCACTTCGAGGCCGCCATCGGTGATCGCGGTCACCTTGGCAGAAACGACGGCGTTCTTGCGCAGGTCGCCGGAGGCGGCTGCTTCGCCGATCGAGTCCTTGCCAAGCTGCTTGATGCCCAGCGAGATGCGTTCCTTGTCGACATCGACGTCAAGCACGACGGCCTTGACCATGTCGCCCTTGTTGAACTCCTCGATGACCTGCTCGCCCGGACGGTTCCAGTCGAGGTCGGAGAGGTGAACCATGCCGTCGACATCGCCTTCGAGGCCGATGAACAGGCCGAATTCGGTCTTGTTCTTGACTTCGCCTTCGACTTCGGTGCCGGCAGGGTGGCTCTGGGCGAACACTTCCCAAGGATTCTCGAGCGTCTGCTTGAGACCGAGCGAAATGCGGCGCTTGTTCGGGTCGACTTCGAGAACGACCACGTCGACTTCCTGCGTCGTCGACAGGATCTTGCCGGGGTGCACGTTCTTCTTGGTCCAGGACATTTCCGAAACGTGGATCAGGCCTTCGATGCCCGGCTCCAGCTCGACGAATGCGCCGTAGTCGGTGATGTTGGTCACGGTACCGGTGATGCGCTTGCCGGCAGGGTACTTGACGCCGATGCCATCCCACGGATCGCTTTCCAGCTGCTTCATGCCCAGCGAGATGCGGTGCGTGTCCTGGTTGATGCGGATGATCTGGACCTTGACGGTCTGGCCGATCGACAGGATTTCCGACGGATGGTTGACGCGGCGCCAGGCCATGTCGGTGACGTGCAGCAGGCCGTCGATGCCGCCAAGATCAACGAACGCACCGTAATCGGTGATGTTCTTGACCATGCCTTCAACGGTCTGGCCTTCTTCGAGGTTCTGCACGATTTCCGAACGCTGTTCGGCGCGGCTCTCTTCGAGCACGGTGCGGCGCGAGACCACGATGTTGCCGCGGCGCTTGTCCATTTTCAGGATTTCAAACGGCTGCGGGATGTGCATCAGCGGGGAAACGTCGCGGATCGGACGGATGTCCACCTGGCTGCGTGGCAGGAACGCCACGGCGCCGTCCAGATCGACGGTGAAGCCGCCCTTGACCTGGTTGAAGATGACACCTTCGACGCGCTCCTGCGCGTTGAACTTCTCTTCGAGACGGACCCAGCTTTCCTCGCGGCGAGCCTTCTCGCGCGACAGCATGGCTTCGCCAAGTGCGTTTTCGATACGCTCGACATAGACTTCGACTTCATCGCCGACCTTGAGCGTGCCGTCCTTGGCCTTGGCGCCGAATTCCTTCAGCGGGACGCGGCCCTCGACCTTGAGACCGACGTCGATGATGGCGACGTCCTTCTCGATGGCCATGACGATGCCCTTGGCGACGTAGCCTTCGGCGAGGTCCTGCGTGGCAAGCGACTCGGCAAACAGGGATGCGAAATCCTCTGTCATGTTTGCAGTGTTAGACATGAATTCTCCTGGCGACCGCATATAGTCCTGCAGTCGGATGCGCCTGGTTTGTGTTGGTCGGACCGGCGATGCCTGTCTGTCCCTGACCTTCATCGAGGCGGGACAAGTACGGCGCGGGACAGGCTCGCTGGTATCAGTTCAACGTTCGAGCGCGGCATCAACGAGATGACGGGCTGCTGCGAACGCGGCTTCTATACCCATTTCGGTTGTATCTAGCAAGTGCGCATCGGGTGCGGGGCGGAGCGGCGAGTCGGCGCGTTCCGTGTCGCGGGCGTCGCGTTTCTCGATGTCGGCCAGAATCGACGCCAGATCGGCCTCACCGCCATTGCCGGTGATCTCGTCGTAGCGTCGCCTGGCGCGCACTTCCGGGCTTGCCGTCACATAGAACTTGATCAGCGCGTCCGGGCAGACAACCGTGCCGATGTCGCGGCCGTCAAGCACTGCGCCGGGCGCGGTTGTTGCGAAGGCGCGCTGCGCCTCCACCAGCGCCCGCCGCACCTTCGGCATCACCGCGACCTTCGAGGCGGCCTCGCCGATCTCGTGGGCCGAGAGAACCGAGCGGTCGAGATCCGAAAGGTCAAGCGCGCGCGCGGTTGCTGCCGCCACCTCCTCGTCGTCGAGCGGCAACCCGCGATCAAGCAGCGCCTTGGCCGTGGCGCGGTAGGTCAGGCCGGTGTCGAGGTGATTGAGCCCGTAATGCTGGCCGAGCCTGCGCGACAGCGTGCCCTTTCCGGCGGCAGCCGGACCGTCCACGGCAATCACGATGTGGGGCACGATGTGGGACTTTTCTGCTGTCATCTCGAAACCTTATGTTTCCTCGAGGCCGCCATAGCGCCCGACCAGTCCGGCCATGGCCTCATCGCCCTGACCGGTGAGGCCGGCATGCACCCCGCGCCTGTCTGCTTCGGGGCGGTTCTGGCTGACTTTCCATTTGCCCGTCAACTGGCTGACGGCGATTTCGATGCCGACGATGCCGCGCAGCTGCGCCTCCACGAAGGCCTCCGGCGCGTCATCGACTTTCCACGGCGCCGGGCGATCCGCTTCGTGCCGGTCGGTCAGCTCGTTCACCTGCGGCCTGAGCCATTCGGACCCCTCGTGAACGCTAGCGGTGCCGCGCGCCTGCACCATCGCGTAGTTCCAGGTCGGAACCACCTTGCCGTGCTCGGCTTTCGAGGCATACCAGGACGGCGTGACGTAGCTGTCAGCGCCCTGGAACACCACCAGCACGCTGGCGCCGTCCCTGATGTGCCGCCATTGCGGATTTGCCTTGGACAGATGCGCGCGCAACGTGGTGATGCCGTCTTTGACCGAAACGAGGAACGGCACCGGGTTGGCCAGCACATCCTCGCCCGAGGCCGAGATCAGCAGCCCCAGCGGATGCGCCTCGATCAGCGCCCTGAGCACGGTCTCGTCCGTCTCAATAAAGTGTGGTGGCTGGTACATCACGCTGTCTCCCGGCGGGAAGAGACTGTCAGCCCGCTCATTTGCGCTCGATCCCGATGGTGACGTCATCGAGATGCCGGTAGGGCTCACGGTCGAACAGCGTCTCGTCGTCGAGCCAGGCCAGCAGCATTTCGAAGGCGTCGACGCCCCAGAACACCTCGTGTCCTGAACCGGCTTCGCAGACGATGCTCGGCACGCCGAAGACGCCGCGTTCGATCGCCCGCTCGGTGTTGGCCCGGAGCGCCGCCTTGGCCTGGTCGTCGCCGGCGAGTTCCACGGGAATGCCGACGGTTTCGGCAAAGGCCGCGAGTTCCTCGTCGGTATCCGGCGCCCGGCCTTCGGAAAACACGAAATCGAAAGCGCGGCGCACGGTGTCGAGATCCGCATCCGCGCCGGCCATCAGCCGCAGCGCTTTCAGCGGATTGAACGGATGGCGCGGCGGAAACCTGAGATCCACCCCGTGCTGCTTTCCAAGAAACACCGACTGCCGGTAGGTGTGGAGCCGCTTGGCGGAAATCTCCGCCGGGCCGCGCTGGCCCCAGTGATTGAGAATGGCGCCGAGCAGCACCGGAACCGGCCTGACCGTCACGTCGCCCGGCAATTCATCGAGCCGCGCCAGCATCACGTGGGCATAGGGCGAGATCAGGTCGTAATGGAGTTCGATTGTCCGCGATGTCATTGTTCGGTGATCTCCCCGCCCAGGCTGCTCATCAAGGCCATGAACTCCGGAAAGCTGGTGGCGATGATCGAGCAGTCATCGACCTGCACCGGGTTCTCGCTGGCAAGGCCCATGACAAGGAAGCTCATGGCGATGCGGTGGTCAAGCCGGGTGGCGACAACGGCGTCCTTCGAGACCGCACCGAGACCTTTGCCATCGGGCCGCCCGCGCACTGACAGCCAGTCCGGGCCTGCGGTGCAGTCGACGCCGTTGATTTCCAGCCCGCGCGCCACGGCCGCCAGCCGGTCGCTTTCCTTCACCCGCAATTCCGCAAGCCCCCGCATCACCGTCTCGCCGCGCGCGAAACTCGCGGCGATGGCGAGCACCGGATATTCGTCGATCATCGACGCCGCCCGCTCGACCGGCACGGTGATGCCGGTGAGGTCGGAGGCCCGGACCCGCAAGTCGGCGACATCCTCGCCGCCGGCCTGGCGCGGATCGAGGATCTCGATATCCGCCCCCATCTCCTGAAGCGTCAGGATCAGCCCGGTGCGCGTCGGGTTCATCAGCACGTTGCGGATGAGCACGTCCGATCCCGGCACGATCAGTGCCGCGACCAGCGGAAAGGCGGCCGAGGAGGGGTCGCCGGGTACGTCGATGGTTTGGCCGGCAAGCTGGCCGCGGCCTTCAAGCCGGATGGTCCGGACGCCGTCCGCACCTGTTTCCACCTCCAGCGCTGCGCCGAAGCCCTTCAGCATCTTCTCGGTGTGATCGCGGGTCATCACCGGCTCGATGACGCTGGTGACGCCGGGCGTGTTGAGGCCTGCCATCAGCACGGTGGACTTGACCTGCGCCGACGCCATCGGCACCCGGTAGCTGATCGGTGCGGGCGTTCGCGGACCGCGCAGGATGACCGGCAGCTTCTCGCCGGTCTCCGCGTGGACCTGGACGCCCATCAGCCGCAACGGCTCGAGTACGCGGCCCATCGGCCGGCGCGACAGCGATGCATCGCCCGTAAACCTGGTCTCGAAATCATAAGGCCCGACCAGCCCCATGGTCAGGCGGCAGCCGGTGCCGGCATTGCCGAAATCGAGCGCGGTTTCCGGCGCCAGCAGGCATCCGTTGCCGACGCCGTTGATGATCCATGTGTCGCCCTGCTTGCGGAGTGCGGCGCCCATGGCCTGCATCGCCTTGCCGGTGGCGAGCACGTCCTCGCCCTCGAGCAGGCCGGTGATCCGGGTCTCGCCCGCCGCAAGTCCACCGAGCATCAGCGCCCGGTGGGAAATCGACTTGTCGCCGGGAATGCGGACATCGCCTTTCAGGGCATGGCTCTTCGAGGCTTTGGCGGGGCGAAGAGATGCGGCGGCAGGGCCCATGGGTTGTTTTCCGGCTGTATTGGTCGGGTGAAGCCAGCCATGCGGCTGTTGTGCAGCGGTCACTATCACAGGCCCGGGGGAAGCGTCATCCGGCCTGCTTCATTTTTTCACGAGAATGGCTTTGACAGCCGCGTTCAACATCATTATGGGGACCGGACCGCCGAAACGGGATGGCAGGTACTTCAACCTTCGCCCTCCTGCCAGTTCAAGAGGCTTCGACAGTGGCAAAACCGGAACTTGGAACAAAACGCGTTTGCCCCGAAACCGGGCGCAAATTCTATGATCTGAACAAAGATCCAATCGTGTCCCCCTATACCGGGAAAGAATACCCGATTTCCTATTTCGAGGAGACGGCCCAGATCGCCGTCATCGAGAAGGAGGAAGAGGACGAAGAAGTAGCGGAAGTCGAGGCAGAATCGGCTGACGTGGAAATCGTATCGCTCGAAGAGGCCGATGACGACGTGTCGAGCACCGGCAAGTCGGACGACCTGCCCGATCTCGACGACGACGTCGAACTCGACGATGACGACGACGACACCTTCCTCGCCGACGACGATGACGACGATGACGACGACGATGTCAGCGACATCATTGGCGTCAATGACGACGACGACGATTGAGACTTCAAATCCGTCCGCGTGCTGAAAGCCGGCAAGGTTTTCAAAACTGCGAAAAGGATTGAATTTTCATCTTGATCTTGTGCGGCTGCAGAAGTATGAAGCCGCACCTGCCCACCACGCAAGCGTGGTTGGCGACTCGCCGGGGATTGAAGCCTTTGATCAATCCCTTGCGTCCCGGGGCCATAGCTCAGCTGGGAGAGCGCCTGCATGGCATGCAGGAGGTCAGCGGTTCGATCCCGCTTGGCTCCACCATTTCCTTCCTTGAAATCCGGATTGCGATCTTGTCAGGCAGCCGGCCGTGCCGGTGCTTCTCTTGCGCCGGTTGTGTGACGGCACATTCAGATCTCGCAGTTTCTCACACAATATTTTGATAACCACGCCGCGCAAAACAGCCCGTCCTCGTCGCAGAAAACCGGCGGAAAGCGGCATCCTTTACCGGAATTGAAGTGTTTTCCCCCCAAAGCTCGGCCTGGACAGAAGCGGGGAAACAATCATGGATGCTGTGAGCGACAACCGGCACGTACCACTTTGCATTGATCTCGATGGCACATTGATCGCCACCGATACGCTTTGGGAAGGACTGGTCGCGGTGCTGATCCGGCGGCCCTGGCTGTTCTTTGCCGTCATTGGCTGGGCGATTTCCGGAAAAGCCGTGCTGAAGCGGGAGATTGCCGCGCGTTACGTGCGAAACGGCGACGAATGGCCCTACCGGGACGAGGTCATCGAACGGATCAGGCTCGCCCGCGAGTCCGGCCAGCCGGTCTGGCTTGTCACGGGTGCGGCCGAATCGACGGCCAGGACCATCGCCGACCATCTCGGCCTGTTCGATCGCGTCCTGCATTCGTCCGATACCGAGAACCTCACCTCCCGCCGCAAGCGCGAACGTCTGGTGTCGCTGTGCGGCGACGGCGGTTTCGATTACGCCGGCAACAGCCGCGATGATCTCGCCGTGTTCGATGCGGCGCGGCGCGCCATCATCGTCGCACCCGACCGTGCCGCCAGCCGCTGGGGAAACAGCCATGAAGCGGAAGTGCTGCCGGTCGAGCGGATCTCGCCGCTGGCGATCCTCAAATCCATCCGCGTGCACCAGTGGCTCAAGAACATCCTGATCGTGGTGCCGCTTATTCTCAACCACGAATTCGCCAATTTCACCCTGCTGCTGGCGGCGATCGTGGCGTTTTTCTCCTTCAGCTTCCTGGCCTCGGCCGTCTACATCGTCAACGACATTTCCGACCTTGCCAATGACCGCCAGCACCCACGCAAGCGCTTGCGCCCGCTTGCATCGGGCGCGGTGTCCATCCCGGTCGTCAGCGCCACGGCCGCAGCACTCCTGCTGGCGTCGGTCGGCCTGGCAAGCTTGCTGCCGCCGCTGTTCTGGGCTGTTCTCGGACTCTATGCGGCAATCACGACGGCCTACACCTTCGTGCTCAAGCGCAAGCTGCTGGTCGATGTCTTCACGCTTGCCGGCCTTTATACCGTGCGCATCGTCGCGGGTGCGGCGGCAACCGGTGTCGACCTGTCGTTCTGGCTGCTGGCCTTCTCGATCTTCTTCTTCTTGAGCCTTGCTCTGGTCAAGCGCTACGTCGAACTCGACGAGCTCGCCGAGGAATCGGATACGCAGCTCAAGGGCCGCGGTTATGTCGGCAGCGACAAGGACATGATCGGCCAGGCCGGAATAGCCTCTGCATTTTCCTCCGCCATGGTGCTTGCGATGTATGTTCACAGCAACGAGGTCGTCTCCATGTATCCGCAGCCCGCGCTTCTGTGGCCGCTGTGTCCGCTGATCCTCTACATGCTGCTCAGAATCTGGGTGCTGGCGCGCCGCTCGCAGATGCACGAGGATCCGGTGGTCTTCATCATGCGCGACTGGCGCAGCCAGCTCACCACCATCGCCGGGGCCGGCCTGGTGCTGCTTGCGGCCGTCCAGCTGTGACCATGGCAAGTCCGGATTTCGACAGCTGGGGCAGGGTTAACCGGCGAGCACGTGCGGCGGCACAGCCTGGCGATTTCAGGCCCGGAGCGCCGGGCGGTTTCCTGCCTTTCGGCAATGGCCGCTCCTATGGCGACACCTGCCACAATGATCAGGGCCACCTGTTTGCCATGCGGCCCGGAGCCGCCATCAGCGCCTTCGATCCAGATACCGGCATCCTGACCGCCGATGCCGGCGTCCTGCTCTCGGAGATCCTGGCGCTTGTCATGCCGCACGGCTTCTTCCTCGAAGTCACTCCGGGCACGGCGCAGGTGACGCTCGGCGGCGCCATCGCCAATGACGTTCATGGCAAGAACCATCACCGGCGCGGCACCTTCGGCGGCTCGGTCGTGAGTTTCAGCCTGCTCGGCAGTGACGGCGAAAACAGGCTCTGTTCGCAGGACTCCAATACTGACCTCTTTCAGGCCACCATCGGCGGAATGGGTCTGACCGGCATCATCGAGCAGGCGTCGATCCGGCTGATGAAGGTGCCCTCCGCCAATGTCCGCCAGACCGCGTTCCGCTTTGCCTCCATTGACGGCTATTTCGATGCCATCGACGCGATCGACGCGGGCCATGAATACTCCGTCGCCTGGATCGATCAGCTTGCCCGCGGCCGAGATCTCGGACGGGGCGTCCTGATGGCCGGCGATCACGCCGATGATGGTGGTCCGGCCAGGCCGCCTTCGGCGCCAAAGCTCGCGGTTCCGTTTTCGCCGCCGGTCAACCTGCTTAACCGCCTGACGCTCAAGGCCTTCAATGCGCTGTATTACGGACGGGCGCCGAAGCTGCCGCAAACCGGCATCGTGTCCTGGGCATCCTATTTCCATCCGCTTGACGCCATCACCGGCTGGAACCGGCTCTACGGCCCGCGCGGACTGTTCCAGCATCAAAGCGTCTATCCGTCCCGGAATGCCCGCGAGACCACCATCGCCCTGATCGAGTGTGCCCAGAAATACGGCGCGGCCTCGTTCCTGACCGTGCTCAAGCGCTTCGGCGATGTGCCGTCCCCGGGCCTGATGTCGTTTCCGCGGCCCGGTTTCACCCTGACGCTGGATTTCGCCAATTCGGGCGACCGCACACTGCGCATGCTCGATGCGCTGGACGAGATCGTGATTGCGGCCGGCGGCGCGCTCAATCCCTACAAGGACCAGCGCATGTCGCCTGCGATGTTCGAGGCATCGTTCCCGCAGTGGCGCGAGATGGAGGCCATGCGCGATCCCGCAGTGATGTCGGATTTCTGGCGTCGCACGGCCATGGTCCTGGCCAGGGCGCAGCCGTCGCTCAAGCAGGCCGTGAGCGCCTGAGCGGTCTCTTGCACCTTGCCACGATAGCGCCTGCTCAGTATGTGAGTGGCCCGACGAGCCTGTTCCGGCTCCGGCCCGCCTGAAACCGCGAAGGACCTCGAACCATGTCCCGCTTATGTATTCTCGGCTCCGGCGCCTGGGGAACCGCGCTGGCCGCGGCTTTCGTCAAGCAGGGTCACGATGTGCGCATCTGGGGCCGCAACGCCGGCACCTGCGACGAGATTTCCCGTCAGCACACCAACCGTACCTATCTCGGCGACGCCGGCCTGCCCGATACGCTGAGCGCAACGACCGACATGGCGGACGCGCTCGACAATACCGACATCGTGCTGTTCGTGGCGCCGGCCCAGTCGACCGGTGAAGTGGCGGCGCAGGCCGCGCCGCATCTGCCGGCCGGCGCCGTGCTGATCGCCTGTGCCAAGGGCATCGACAACCGCAGCGGACAGACCCAGGGCGAAGTCATCGCCGGGCAGTTGCCGGATCACGTGGTGGGCGTTCTTTCCGGCCCCAGTTTTGCCGCCGACGTGGTTCGCGGCCTGCCTACCGCACTCACCCTTGCCATGCCGGAGCAGGAGATGGCCAGGTCGCTGGCGCAGGATCTCTCGGGAGACGCGATCCGGCTTTACGCGTCGGACGACACCCTCGGGGTGCAGATCGGCGGCTCGCTCAAGAACGTCATGGCGATCGCCGTCGGCATCTGCCGCGGCGGCGGCATGGGAGCAAGCGCCGAAGCCGCGCTGATCACCAGGGGCTATGCCGAGCTGGTGCGGCTCGGCGTGGCGATGGGCGCGCGGGCCGAAACCCTGATGGGACTGTCGGGCCTGGGCGACCTGGTGCTGACCTGTTCGTCCGAAATGTCGCGCAACTTCTCCTATGGCATCGCTGTGGGGCGCGGTCAGGACGTGTCCGGCCTGAAGCTGGCCGAAGGCGTCCATACGGTCTCGATCGCCAACGAGATTGCCGCCAGGCACAAGATTTCCTGCCCGGTCATGCAGACGGCGGGACTGGTGCTTGCGGGCCAGATGTCGGCGGAAGAGGCAAGGGCGGCGCTGATGTCGCGGCCGATCAAGGCGGAAAGCCCGGGCACATCCGGCTGAGCGAGGACGCGGTCACTGTTGCAAGGCATTCAACTTTCGGAATATGCGTCCCTTTGCGTGAGCGGATTCTTCATTTTTTGCCCTTCTAATCGGCTAATCCAGTAAGACGGCCGCTCGGTCGCGCGGAAATCGGAGCATTTCATGGTCGCAAGCCATACCATCACGCCAGTTATCCTGTGCGGCGGCGCGGGGTCCCGGCTCTGGCCGATGTCACGGGATTCCAAGCCCAAGCAGTTTCACAAGCTGGTCAACGACAAGACCCTGCTGACCAACACGCTCGAGCGCGTCGATCACAGGGGTGAAGGCCTGCGCTACCTGCCGACCCGGATCGTCGGCGGCATCGATTTCGAAGCGTTGCTGACCGAGCAGGGTGAAACCGGCAGCGTCGAGGTCGAGCGCTACGTGCTCGAGCCGCTTATCCGCGACACCGCCGCCGCGATCGCCGCCGCGATCGCCGACCTGGCCGAGACCGATCCGGACCGGATGGTGCTGGTGCTGCCGTCCGACCACCAGATTTCCGATGTGGCTGCCTTTTTCGACGTGATCCGTACCGGCGCGCAGGCGCTTGCCGAGCGTGGCGGCATCATGACCATCGGCATCGCGCCGACGCGGCCCGAGACCCAGTACGGCTATATCGAGCGCGGAGACGGCGACGGCCCCGTCTACGACGTGTCGCGGTTCCGTGAGAAGCCCGATCTCGAGACCGCCGAGAGCTTTCTGAGCTCGGGCCGGTTCTTCTGGAACGCCGGCATCTTCATGTTCCGCGCCGGCGAAATGGGCGCCGAACTGGCCCGGCAGCAGCCCGAGGTCTGGGCCCAGGCGAAGCTCGCCGTCGAGCGCGCCGATGTCGAGGGCAAGTGCTACCGGCTCGATCCGGAAGCCTTTGCCGCCAGCCCGAAGATCTCGATCGACTACGCGGTGATGGAGAACGCACCGCGCATCGGCGTGGTTGCAGCGAGTTTCGACTGGAACGACCTGGGTTCATGGAACCAGCTTCACGACGGCTCGCCGCTCGACGAACATGGCAATGCCCGCTTCGGCGACGTGATGACCATCGACGTGCACAACAGTTACCTGCGCTCGGAAGACCGGCTGCTGGCCGTCGCGGGGCTCGACAACATCATCGTGGTCTCCCAGCCCGACGCGCTGCTGATCGTCCATCGCGACAAGTCGCACCTGGTCAAGGACATCGCCGGCGGCGTCAAGAACACCGGCGAATGGCCCCCTCTGGCGGTGGCCCATTCCGGCCGGCCGGTGCCCTCGCCAAGGGTGATCCGCAAGTGGCTGTTCGACACCGCGCTGCCGCTCTGGGCCGGTGTCGGCGTCGACCGGGTGCATGGCGGTGTGCACGAAGCGCTCAATCATGACGGCAGCCCCGCCGATCTCGGCTACAAGCGGCTGAGGGTTCTGGCCCGGCAGATCTACTGCTTTGCAAATGCCGAACTCCTCGGATGGGACGGCAATGCGCGCGCGGTGCTCGAGCATTGCTTCAACACGCTCACCACCACCGGCTGGCATGCCGATGGAGGCTGGATCCACCTCTGGAACGTCGACGGAACGGTGAAAGATCCGCAGCGCGACACCTACGACCAGTGCTTCGTTCTGCTGGCGCTGGCCTGGCTGTGGAAGGCAACGAAATGGCCGGAAGCCCGGGTCTGGGCCGAGCGCACCATCGCCTATATGGACGACCATCTGGTCGACCGCGCCAATGGCGGGTTTTACGAATCGAGCCTCAGGCTCGATTACCGCCGCGCCAATCCGCACATGCATTATCTCGAGGCGATGCAGGCCTGGTACGAGGTTACCGGCGAACGGGCGTTTCTCGACCGCGCCCAGACGGCGGTGGAACTGTTCAAGTCGGTGTTCTTCGATCCCGAGAGCTGGAGCGTGACCGAGCATTTCGAGCGCGACTGGTCGGTGCGCCAGGACAAGCCGGCCCGCGTCGAGCCCGGCCATCACTACGAGTGGGTCTGGCTGCTGTTGCGCCAGGCGCGCTTCGCGGGTCAGCCGGAGCTCAAGGAATACTGCCGCAAGCTCTATGCCACCAGCCACGCCTTCGGCCATGCGCGCGGCACCGACGCAGTTTGCGATTCAATGGCTCCCGACGGCTCGGAGATGCTCGGAACGGCGCGGCTCTGGTGCCAGACCGAGGCGCTCAAGGCCGGGCTGCTGGCCCGCGCCGAAGGCCTGCCCGGCGACGAGACCCTGTTCATCCGCATGCTCGACGTGATCTTCAACCGCTACCTGACGGCGCCGGCGCCGGGCGGCTGGTACGACCAGATCGATCCCAAGGGCCGGGTGATCTCCAAGGACATGCCGACAAGCACCTTCTACCACGTGTTCTGCGCGTTGGTGGAGTATCTGAGGCACGAGGAAATGCTGCCCTGAGGGGCGTGGCAGCGGCTCCGGCTGGCGGCTTGCGCTGGGTGAAGGGACGAACGGGAGGAAAACGCATATGGCTGCGAAATTCGGCACAAGCGGGCTTCGCGGCCTCGTTGGCGAGCTGACGGACGGCACGGCCGCCGCCCATGCCCGCGCCTTTGCCCGCCATCTCAAGCAGACCGGCATGGCGGCCGAAGGAGCGCCGGTCTTCATCGGCCGCGACATGCGCGCCTCAAGCCCCCAGATCGCGGCCCAATGCGCCGCCGCACTCTTCGCCGAGGGCCTCGAGCCGGTGGATTGCGGCGTGCTGCCGACCCCGGCGCTGGCGCTTCACGCCATGGGTGAGCGGGCCGCGGCGCTGATGATCACCGGTTCGCACATTCCCGACGACCGCAACGGCGTCAAGTTCTACCGGCCCGATGGCGAAATCGACAAGACCGATGAGGCGGCAATCGCCCACCTGGCGCCGGACTGCGCGGGCGCCCTGCCGCAGGCAAAGCTCATGCGCGACCGCTCTTCCGAAGCCAATGCGGGCTTCATCGAACGCTATCGCGGCTTTGTTCCGGACGGAGGTCTTTCCGGCCTACGCATCGGTCTCTACGAGCACAGTTCCGCGGCGAGCGATGCTCTGGCCACCATTCTGCAGGAGGCGGGTGCCGAAATCATCCGGCTCGGCAAATCGAGCGTCTTCATCCCGGTCGACACCGAGGCGGTCTCCGAGGCGACACGGACGTTGGCTGCCGGCTGGGTAAGGTCCGAAGCGCTTGACGGGCTGGTCTCCGCCGACGGCGACGGCGACAGGCCGCTGGTCGTCGACGAGACGGGGCAGGTGCTCCGGGGCGATGCGCTTGGTCTGATTGTCGCGCGCTATCTCGGCGCCGATGCGGTGGTGACGCCGGTGACGTCGAACTCGGGCATCGAAAGCCGCTGCGAGGCGGAAGTATCCCGCACCAGGGTCGGCTCACCTTTCGTCATTGCCGGGATGAGCGAAGCTCTGGCGAGAGGCTGCCAATGCGTCATCGGCTTTGAGGCCAATGGCGGCGTTCTGACCGGCAACCGGATCAGCGCCGGGACGGCCGACCTCGCGCCCTTGCCGACCCGCGACAGCGCCCTGCCGATCCTCTGTGCCTTTGCCGCCGCCCGCGCCGCCGGTCAGACGCTGTCGGTCCATGTCGCCGCTCTCGGTCTCCCGGTCGCTGCCAGCGACCGCATCGAGAACTTCCCCACGGCTGAAAGCCAGGCCCTCGTCGCCCGCCTTTCAGGGGACGAGGCGGCGCGGACCGATTTCTTCGGGCCTTTCGGGGCGATATCGAATGTCGATCTGACCGACGGTCTCCGGGTCACGTTCGGAAACGGTGACATCGTGCATCTGAGGCCCTCCGGCAATGCCCCGGAAATGCGGGTCTACAGCGAGGCGAAAACCGAAGCATTGGCGCACGAGGTGATTGCCAGAACCATCGAGCGGATCAGGCAGAGCTCCGCCTGACCATATTGAGACCCGCGGTCCGTCCCTAGCTCCTGGGCATGCCCTTGGGCCGCATCCGCCGCTTCTGCGCGGCGATCCGGAACTGCGCATTGGGCGCGCCATATCCGCCATATCCGCCACGCCGCTCAACGATCTCGAAGAAGAAACCCTCTCCGAAGCCGGGACTGTAGAGCTGAAAATATTCGCCCTGTTCGTCGCGGTCATAGAGGATGTGCGAGGCCTGCAGCCGGTCCACGAAGTCCTGCTCGAGATCGAAACGGGCCGCCAGGTCGTCATAGTAATTGGCCGAGATCGCCAGCGGCTCGAATCCGTTGCCGGCAAGCGCAGCGGCGGTGGCGAAGATGTCGGCGGTCGCAAACGCCAGGTGCTGCACCGCCGAGCCGAACCGCTCGGCGATGAAATGTCCCGCCAGCGTGCGGCGGTTTTCCGCACCGTTGAGCGTGATCCGGAGCGTACCCGCCTCGTTCTCGATCGCCTGGCTGCGCACCAGCCCGGCCGGGTCCACCACGTCGATCATCGGTGTTTTCGAGGTCTGGAAGATCGAGGTGTAGAACAGAAGTGAGGTCAGCATTTCCTCGTAATTCATGGTCTGGGCGACATGGTCGATCCGCGTCAGCCCGACGCTCCGGGCCGCCTGCTGATCTGAAACCGGGCGGAACTCGATGTCCCAGACCCGGGCCAGGTCGCTGCGCTCGTCGATGAAATGGATGAGCCCGCCGCCCAGGCCGCGGATGGCCGGGATCGTCAGCTCTCCCGGTCCGACAGGCTGCTCGAACGGCTCGGCGTTGAGCGCCCTTGCCCGCTCCACTGTGGCGACCGCGTCCTCCACCTTCAGGCCGATGTCGCAGACATTCATGCCGTGGACCACGTGCGAGGCGTGCGCGAAGCCTTCCCGCTCGGTGTTGATAACGATGTTGATGTCCCCTTGCCGCCACAGCTCGACATCCTTGGAGACGTGCCGGAGCGCGCGGGTGAAGCCGAGCGTGCGGAGCAGGCCGCCGAGTTCCGTGGCTTCCTCCTCGTCGGCCGCGAACTCGACGAATTCGACGCCGTCGACCGCGATCCGGTCGGGCATCTCCGGGCACTCGATCCTGATGTCCGGCTCGCTCCGCCGCACCCGGTCCATCAGGTAGACCAGCGACCGGTGCCCGTCGACGGAGATGAATTTCGGCGACCCGCCGCGGAACTGGTCGTTGAAGATTTCGAGCGACAGGGTGCCGTTGTAGCCGGTCGCGGCCACCGCCCGCATGAAGCCGTAGACATCGAGATCGCCCTCGCCCGGCATGTTGCGGAAATGCCGGCTCCAGTAGAGCAGGTCCATGTCGATCTTCGGCGCATCGGCAAGCTGGACGAAGAAGATTTTGTCGCCGGGGATCGAGCGGATCGTGTCGGGATCGATCTTGCGCGCCAGCGTGTGGAAGGAATCGACGATGAGTCCCACATTCGGATGATCCGCCCGGCGCACGATCTCCCACGCATCGCGGTGATCGTTGACGTGGCGCCCCCAGGCGAGCGCCTCGTAGCCCACTCGTATATTGTGCCTGGCGGCGCGTTCGCCGAGCTCGCGGAAATCCTGCGCGGCCCGGTCGATGCCGCCGAGCGAAGCGGGCGAGACATTTGAGCAGACCAGCACCAGGTCGGCGCCGAGCTCTCCCATCAGATCGAACTTGCGTTCCGCACGATCGAACGCCTTTGCCCGCTGCGGCTCGGGCATGCCTTCGAAATCGCGGAACGGCTGGAACAGCGAGATCTCCAGCCCGAAATCCCGCACCATCTGCCCGACATCGCGCGGACTGCCGTCATAGGCGAGGAAGTCGTTCTCGAAGATCTCGACCCCGTCGAACCCTGCCGCCGCGATCGCCGCAAGCTTCTCGCTGAGATCCCCGGCGATCGAAACGGTGGCAATTGCGGTTTTCATGGCTCAATCGTCCCTTTCGGTCGCGTTGCGTTCAGTCCAGAGCCGCAGATGCCGCATCTGGAACTCGAGCTGCGCATCCGCCATTTCGAAGCCGTTCTGGGTCTTCAGGCCCAGCGCTTCTGCAGACGCAAGCAGGGCGGTGGTGACCGGTTTCGTGATCACGTCCGCGACAAGACCGTCCTGGCGGACAAGCCGCGGATCGAATGGCATTTCATCGGTCGGAAGCATGCCCTGCGCCGAGGCATTGATCGCCAGATCGTAGTCCGCGCCCTCCGGTGAGGCCGTGCAGCGTATTTCGGGCCATTTGGCCGTGATCCTGGCGGTTATGGCGTTGCGCCTGGCCTTGTGCGGTTCCAGGAGGGCAATCTCGGCAGGGCCTTCGCTGCAAACGGCATGGGCGATCGCCGAGCCCGCTCCGCCGCCGGCCCCGGCAAGGAGCACCTTGCTGCCGGCAATCGATCGTCCATTCCGCTCGACCGCGCGGACGAATGCCAGCCCGTCGGTCGCGTCGCCGGTGAGCCGTCCGTCGGCGTCGCGTCGAATGATGTTGACCGCGCCGCAGAACCGGGCGCGCTCGGTCAGCGCATCCATGGCGGCGAAGGCGGCCTGCTTGTGCGGCACGGTGACCGAGCAGCCGCAGCAATTGCTCCAGCCGCGAAGCATGTCGAAGAACCCGGCAATCCTGTCCGGCGGAATGTCGACGGGGAAGATCACCGTGTCGATGCCGCATTCCGCAAACCAGGCATTGATGCCTGCGGGTGTCCGCACCTGTGCCACCGGGTGGCCCACCAGCGGCAGGCACCAGGTGGTGCCGGTGACAGCAGGCATCGGCGCCGGTTGGCCAGGCAGGTTGTTCGTCATGTCAGCGCCCATGGCTCATCGCTGCAAGCCCGCCTTTTTCCTGATCCACGGCCAGAGCGGTGTCTGCGACACGAGCATCAACAGGAAGCCGACCGACAGAACCAGCGAAATCGGGTGCGAGACGAAGTTCCAGAGGAACTCGCCGACATCGCCACGGGCACCGATCATCGCCCTTCGGTAGTTCGAATCCATCATCGGCCCGAGAATGACGCCCAGGATCACCGGGCCGACCTGGAACCCGTAGGTCTTCAGGAAGTAGCCGAAGACACCGAACAGCAGCATCCAGTAGATGTGCACCGGATTGTTCTCGATCGCGTAGGTCCCGACCGCCGACAGAACGATGATCAGCGGGATCAGGATTGCCTTCGGGCATTCGACGATCTTGGTGAAGATGCGGATCCCCGTCAGCCCGAAGATCAGCAGGAACACGTTTGCGAGCGCCAGGTTGCCGACGGTGAACCAGAACAGGTGCGGGGTTTCCACCAGCATCAGCGGCCCGGGCTTGAGGCCGTGGATGAACAGCGCGCCGATGATCACCGCAGTGACGGCATCGCCCGGAATACCAAGCGTCAGCATCGGGATGAAGGCTCCGCCCACGGCCGCGTTGTTGGCGGCCTCCGGGGCGACCAGACCTTCCTTTGCCCCTTCGCCGAACGGCACCTCGGGATTCTTGACGCTGCGTCGGGCATCGTCATAGGCCAGCAGCGCCGCGATGTCGCCGCCCGTTCCCGGCAGGGCCCCGATGATCGTGCCGATCCCTGAGGCGCGCATGGCGAGCCAGAAATAGCGCTTCACATCCGAGAACTTGGGGATCACCCGGTCGATCTTCTGCTTGATCGCCGGGACGTCGAGGGTCTGGAGCTGGACCAGGGCCTCGGCCACGCCGAAGAACCCGATCATAGCCGCCACGTAGGGAATGCCGCCCATCAGCGAGATCGAGCCGAAGGTGAAGCGGCCTTCCGCTGTCATCGGGTCGAGGCCGACCATGCCGATGAGAACGCCGAGCGCGCCGGCGAAAGCGCCCTTGGCGAAGCTTTCGCCGGACAGCGTACCAACGAGCAGGATGCCGATCAGCCCGAGCAGAAGGTAGTCGCGCGAATTGAACATCAGCGCGAAACTGGAGATCGCCGGAGCCAGCATGGCGAGCGCTGCGATACCGACAAAGCCGCCGAAGACCGACATGACGGTCGTCAGCCCGATCGCTTCGCCCGCTTCCCCGCGCCTGGCCATAGGATAGCCTTCGATCGCGGTCGCAATGGCGCTCGGCGCGCCCGGGATGTTGAGCAGGATGGCGGTGCGCGAACCGCCATAGACACCGCCCATGAAGACGCCGGCGATCAGCGCCAGCGCATCATTGACCGGCCATTTGAACGTGAAGGAGATCAGGATCGACGTCGCCATCGTGACCGACAGGCCCGGAATGGCGCCGACATATATCCCGGCGAGCGTGCCCGATGCCGTCAGCAGCAGGAGCCACGGGTCGAGCCACGAGATCCCGAAATTTCCCAGCGCCTCGAGCATGTCAGAACACTCCTGCCGGGATCACGGACCCCTGCGGCAGGACCACCTCGAACACGACGCGGAACAGGAAGTAGATCGCAGCAAGACTTGCGATCGAGAGGGCGAGCGAGATCACGATGCCCTTGCGCCACAGATAGGCAATGCAGGAAAACAGGAACAGGCCGGACGCCAGGACAAACCCCAGCCACGGCATCGCATAGAGATAGATCGCGACCATCGCCAGGATGACGAGGAGGCGCAGCGGCAGGATGCTGCTCCAGGAGGCGCCGGCCGTGCCGGGCTGTTCGGTTTCGCGCGCCCGCAGCGTGTCGCGAAGCACGAACAGGCAGCTCACCAGCATCGTCGCCGCCGCGAGCATCGGGAAGACGCCCGGCTGGGACAGTCCCTTGAAACCGGAGATGCCGTAGGCCTGCCACAGGGCGGCTGCGCTGAAGATCACCAGCAGGCAGGCGAACACCAGCTCACCCGGCCGGCGGATTGACTGACCAGACATTCATTCCTCCCGATCTCGAAGATGAAAGAAGCCAGCCCCGGTCCCTGCCGGGGCTGGATGTGCGGCAGTTTAGGGCCGAGCGATGCCGAGCGATTCCGGGCTCACCTTCGCCGCGCCGGTGTCCTGGAGAGCCCAGGCGGTCACCTGCTGCCACTTCTTGAGGAAGGCGGACGCTTCATCACCCGAGATGTTCATGATGATGTTGCCCTTGTTGGCCATCAGCGTGGTGAAGGCCTCGCTCTTGGCGGCTGTGTCGAACGCCGAGACCAGCTTGGCCTTGACGTCGTCGGGAGTGTCGTTCTTGACAAAGACGCCGTAGAACGGACCCCAGGGCAGGAACTTCGACATTCCGGCGACGGCATCTGTGATCGCCGGGACGTCAGGCAGGGTGTCGACCGGTTCCGGGTTGACGACGGCGAGTGCGCGCATCTTGCCGGCCTTGATCTGCTCGGCGGCCGCCGAGATGCCTGCCGGCATGAAATCGACCTCGTTGCCGAGCATGGCGGTGAGGCCCGGCCCTTCACCGTCGAACGGAATGGCGGTCACTTCGAAGTCCGCCGAGTTCTTGATCAGGGCCGCGATGGTGCTCGGCAGGCCGCCAGGGCCGGTCGATCCCATTTTCACCGCACCGGGGTTGGCCGCGATATCGGCCATCAGGTCGGCCATCGTCTGATACTTGGATTCCGCGGGCACCACGATCACGGCCACGCCGCGACCCAGGATGTTGACCGGGTAGAACGACGAGTAATCCAGCGAGCTCACGCCCATGATGGGGTGAAGCTGCGGGTTCTCCGCACCGTACAGGAACGTGTATCCGTCCGAGGGCGCCGCGTTGACATAGGCCGTCGAGATGGCGCCTGCGCCGCCCGACTTGTTGAGCACGACGATGGGCTTGCCAAGCGCTTCCTCGGCTGCGGGGTTGGCAGCGCGGGCGACGGTATCGGTCGCGCCACCGGCGCCCCACATGACCACGCCGAGCAATTCCCGCTCGGGGAAATCGGCGGCAACCGAAACCCCTGTCATCATCGTGATCAGCGCGGTCGTAGCAATAATTTTTCGAAACATCTTTTCCTCCTCTTGATGTTCTTCCACCTGACCGAAACCACCCGGCTGTCCGGATGCCGTTTCGCGTGTCTCTTCCTCAGCAAGCGGTCTAACGCCGATATGGAGTTACCGCAATTACCGTTTTATCCATTGAATATAACATCATGTTATGCTCCCGATGCCTGCATCATGATCGCCTTGAGGTCCGCCAGGAAGTGCTGCGCGAAGCCCGAAAGCTCGATATCGCGCCGGCGCGCGATATAGGTCTGGAAGCTCGTTTTCTCCAGGATCGGAATGACCACGAGATCGGAGCTGCCGTGTCTGACATCCTGCAGCGTGAAACTGTCGAGAACGGCCACACCGAGCTTCTGGCGCACCAGCGCAATCACCGTTGATCCGAAACGGGCCCTGATCGGCGTGTCGTAGTCGAGGTCATGGCCGGCAAACAGGTCCGCCATGATTTTCCCGTAGGGATCCTTGGGATCGATTCCGATCAGCGGATATTTGACGATGTCGCGTACGCCGACCGGTCCCGCTCCCGCCAGCGGGTGCCCGCGTGGCACGAGGCAGGCGAGATGTCCTTTGACCAGCGGCACGAACTCGATCGAGGCATTGTCGAGGCGATAGCTCATGCAGCAGACCTCGCCCTTGCGCAGCATGAGATAGTCGATCGCTTCCTCGATCTTGAGCAGTTCGATATTGATCCGCACTTCCGGAAACCTCTCCCGGAATCGCGCGGCCGCCTGCGGAACCATCGCCTGCGCGATGCTTGGCACCGAGCCGATGGAGAGTTCCACCCCCTTGCCGCGCCGCAACTGGTTGAGCGAGAAATTGAAGTGCCTGAGCTTTTCGTGAACTTCCTGGAGCTGCTCGAAGATATCCTTCGCTTCGGCGGCGGGAACCAGCCGCCCGCCGTGCCGGGTAAACAGCGTGATGCCGAGATTGCCTTCGAGATGCTTCAGCGTCCGGCTGATACCCGGTTGCGCCACGTTGAGAAACCGCGCGGCGCCTGCAATCGAGCCGGAGATCATGATTGCCTGGACAATCTCGATCTGACGCAGGGTGAGGTTGATGTCGCGGCCACCGCTCATGTCAAACGCTCTCCTCAATGACCGTCAGGATCATCATTCAAGCGCGCCCCTCGAAGCCCGGGATCGCATTTTTCATCCCGGATACCCGAACATTCGCGGCAGCCACAGCACGATGCCCGGAAACAGGATCAGCGCGGCGAGCGCCAGGATCAGAACCGCGAGGAAGGCCCAGATCTCGCCGATGATCTCGCGCAGCGGAATCCGCGTCACCGCGTTGATGACGAACAGCAGGATGCCATAGGGCGGGGTGATCAGCCCGATCATGCAATTGACCACGGCGACCACGCCGAAATGCACGAGGTCGATCCCGAGCTCGCTGCAGGCAGGCAGGAACAGCGGGATGATGACCAGGATGATCGTCGTGGCGTCGAGCACGCAGCCGAGCAGCAGGAACAGGATGTTGACGCCGATCAGGAAGGTCAGCGGCGACACGTCGAGGCCCACCAGCGACTGGGCGACGAGGTTCGGGATGTTCTCGGACGCGACCACGTAGTTGAGGATCAGCGCGCCGCCGATCACCAGCCCGACGGCTGCCGACGAGCGGGCGCTCTCGACCAGGATCCCGTAGAGCGCGCGCAGCGACAGCGCCCTGTAGAACAGGCCCGCGAGCAGCAGCGCATAGGCGGCAGCCACCGCGGCGGCTTCCGTCGGCGTGGTGACGCCGCCATAGATGCCGTAGAGCAGGATCGCCGGCATCAGCAACGCCGGAAAGGCGTTGGCGGTGTGGCGCGGCAGGTCCCTGAGCGGAACCGGTTCCTCGATGGCGAATTGCCTGCGGGTGGAGATGATGGTGTTCATGACCATCAGAACCGCGCCCATCAGCAGGCCCGGGACGATCCCGCCCAGAAACAGGTAGCCGATCGAGGTGTTGGACACGAGCGCGTAGAGCACCATCGGGATCGAGGGCGGGATGATCGGCCCGATGGTCGCCGAAGCCGCGGTGATCGCAGCGGCATAGCCGCGCGTGTAGTGACCGCTCTTCGTCATCATGCCGATGATGATCTTGCCGATGCCTGCGGCATCGGCGACCGCCGAGCCGGACATGCCCGAGAAGATCAGCGAGGCGACGATGTTGACGTGGCCGAGCCCGCCCCGGAAGCGTCCCACCGCCGCCACGCAGAACTGCAGGAGCCGCTCCGAGATCGTTCCGGCGTTCATGATGTTGGCGGCGACGATGAACAGCGGCACGGCAAGCAGGATGAAGCTCTGGTAGAGCCCGTCCATCAGCACCTTGCCGGCAATCCCCACGCCCTGGCCGTTGACGCCGAGATAGACGAATGCCGAGATCAGGATCGAATAGGCGACCGGAAGCCCGATGCCGGCGAGAAAGAACAGCGTCAGCAGGCAAAGCGCGAACGGAACAGTCATGGTCTTGCGGCTCCGTCATGGCCCGGCTGGTCGATATCGGCGCCATGGCGGAACGCGCTGATCGCGCGCCAGCCGTAGCGCAGCGACACCACGATCAGAAACAGCATGTAGACCGAGTAGATGTCGCGCATCCGGACCCAGTCTCCCAGCAGATTGTCGAGAGTCGCTGTCTTCTTCAGCCGCAGGATGAAGAACTTCGACCAGGTCGGCTCCACCGACCACAACAGCCCGGCGCAGACCGCCGCGCCGCCGATGATCGCGAACCATCTGCGCGTTTTCGGGCTGACATGCCCGTAGATGATGTCGAAGGTAACGTGATCGCGTTCGCGCACCACGAAGGCCGCTCCCCAGAACACGATCCAGACCCACAGCGCCAGGCAGAATTCCAGGGTCCAGCCGTATCGGCTGGGTTCCAGGATCGGAAAGGCCTTGGCCAGCCAGTCGAGTTTCGCCGAATAGCGCACGGCGATCTGCAGGATGAAGGTCAGGAACATGGCGGCCATCATCATGGCCGCCACGAATTCGGTACCACGGAGGAACCACTTGACGAGTGTCTTCATGTCAGGGTCTCCGTGGCTTCAGGCTCGGATCGGAAGATCAGTTGCCGAGCGCGTTGATCTTGTCCAGCACGCCTTCGGGCCAGCTCTTGGCAAACTCGGAGCCGACATACTGCGCCTGCACATGCGTGCGGAAGGCGTTGAGGTCGGGCTCGTAGATGTCCATGCCCTTCTCGCGAAGGAAAGCGACCAGGTCCTCTTCCTTCTTCAGCTGCGCCTGGCGGCCGCTTTCGGCGGCATCGTCGGCGGCCTTCTGCACCGCTGCCTGCTGCTCCGGCGTCAGCTTGTCCCAGACCGCCTTGGAGAAGGCGACATAGTTGAGATCGACCAGATGCGAGGTCAGAACCACCTGCTTGGTGACTTCGTAGAACTTGGCGTCGACCACGGTCGGCAGCGGATTGTCCTGCCCGTCGACCGAACCGGTCGAAAGCGCGGTGTAGATCTCGGTAAACGCCATCGGCGTCGGGTTGGCGCCGAGCGCCTTGCCGAGGAACTGCCATGCATCCGAACCCGGCATGCGCAGATTGACGCCGGCCAGGTCTTCCGGCTTCATCACCGTCAGTTCGTCCTTGCTCTGGCGCAGGTTGACGTTGCGGCGGCCGAGATACATCACCGACAGGAGTTTCACGCCGAGCTCGTCCTCGACCTTCTTCTTGAACGGATCCATCAGCGGATCGTTGAAGACCGCGACCTGGTGGGCGGCGTTCTGGTGAACATAGCCGGTTGCGAAGATCGAGAATTCAGGGAAAAAGGTGGCCAGTTCCTGGGCCGATGCGATCGACATTTCCAGGTCGCCCGAGGCAATGGCTTCCAGCTCGCTGCCCTGTGCGATCAGCGAGCCGTTGTAGTGCGGCTCATAGGTGGCGAAGTCCGCCACTGCTGGCGCAAAGACGCCTGCCAGAGCAACCGAACGCTGGTCGGTTTCCGATGCCGGGGTCGACATTCTCAGGGTGATTTTGTCCGCGGCATGGCTCGCGGGCACGAAGCCGGCGGCAGCGACGGATACTGCGCATGCGAGCAGCATGCGGCGGGTAATGCTATTCATGGTTTTCTCCTCCCAATGACCATCCGCTGGCGTCTCGCCCTGACGGATTTGACAAAAACCTGTCACAAAGTACGGGTTATTTCAACATACATAATCGGTTTCGTAGGATATTATCGATTTTGCAGGATTGAACGATGCTCCTGACTAGTCCTCCTTGCGTGACTTGATGATGAATTCGACACCGCCCAGGATGTGCTTGCTCAGAATGTCCGTGGCCCGCTTGACGTCCCGCGCGAAGGCCGCCTCCAGCAGCTCGGCATGTTCGTCGGCGCCTGGCTGCCCACGGAATGCCAGGGTTAGGATCTGATAGCGCAGATACTTGTCGAAGAGTTGCCCATGCAGGTCCATCAGCGTCTTCGAACCGCAGCCGGTGATCAACGCCCGGTGAAACCCCCAGTCCGCCCGTTTCCAGTCTTCCCGCGCACTCATGTCGCCGGAAATCATCCGGCCTTCGAAGTGGTGCAGCTTGTGGTGTGCGGCCACCACCTGCGCTTCCCAGTCGAGATCGCCTTGGTCGAACGACCGGGCAATGGCATGCCCCTCGACCAGCAGCCGCAACTCCGCGACTTCCCACAGATTGGCATCCGAGACGCTGGCGACCTCGAAGCCCTTCTGCCCCTCGGCAACGACAAGCCCGTCCGAGGTCAAGCGGTTGAGGATCTCCCGCAGCGTGGTGACGCTGACATTGTAGCGCTTGCGCAGAGGCTCAAGCCGCAGTTTCTCGCTCGGCCGCAATTGGCCGAATATGATGTCGTTCCTGATATTGCGGTAGGCGCTGTCGCCGATCGTGTCGTGATCTGCCGCTTCTATCACGCTGTCACCTCCGGGGTTTGTCTTGACTGCAGGAGAGAATGTAGGACATAACGAACAATATAGGCAATTTAAAATCAGGGGCAATCGAAACCTGATCCGCTTGCCATCCTTTCACACCGCACGTGGAAAAGAGACAGTGTTTCATCGTTCCCGCATCATGATGCAACCCGGCAAAGCCGCGCAAGCTGCAAGGCGGATCACGGCTGGCGCGAGCGCGTCTATCCGCGGGGCTCAGCGGTGACCGGAACAGTGCGGATCGCGGTGGCCGGGGCGGGCCTTATCGGCAGGCGGCATATCGATGCCATCGCCGCGACGCCCGGCACTGAGTTGCACTCGATCGTCGATCCTTCCGACGCCGCGGGCGATCATGCCCGGTCCGCCGGCATAGACTGGTACCGGTCGCTTTCCGGCCTGCTGGCCGCCAGCAAGCCTGACGGCATCGTGCTGGCCACCCCGAACCAGGTTCATGTCGAAAACGGTCTCGAATGTGTTGCGGCAGGGGTTCCGGCGCTGATCGAAAAGCCGCTGGCGACCGATCTGCACGCCGGCCGTGATCTTGTCGTTGCCGGAGAGGCCGCGGGCGTCCCGCTGCTCGTCGGCCATCACCGCCGTCACAATCCGCTGATCGCCGCAGCCAAGGCGCGCATCGAAGGCGGCGCGCTCGGAACGCTGGTCGCGGCGCACGGCATGTTCTGGCTGATGAAGCCGGACGACTATTTCGACACCGGATGGCGGCGCCAGCCCGGTGGCGGCCCGATCTTCCTCAACCTGATCCACGATGTCGATCTGCTGCGTCACCTCGTCGGAGAAATCGTCTCCGTTCAGGCGCTCGTATCCAGCGCGGTGCGCGGCAACGAGGTGGAGGAAACCGCAGCACTCGTCTTCCGGTTTGACAACGGTGCCCTCGGCACTTTCAGCCTGTCGGACACGATCGTCTCGCCGTGGAGCTGGGAACTGACCGCCGCGGAAAACCCGGCCTATCCGCCCACCGGCCAGTCCTGTTACTTCATTGGCGGCACACACGGTTCGATCGAGCTGCCCAACGCCAAGATCTGGACCAATCCGAATGCACGAAGCTGGTGGGAGCCGATCTCGGCGACCCGGTACCCGGTCAGCCACGAGGACCCGCTCGCGCGCCAGATCGCCCAGTTCGCCCGCGTGATCCGGGGCGAGGAGCCGCCCCTTGTTTCGGCCCGGGAAGGATTGAAAACCCTTGAGGTCATAGATGCCGTTCAGCGCTCTGCGCTGTCGGGCCAGACGGTGACCCTGCCGTGAAACATCATTTGCCGGATGCAGCGTCGTGGCCCGATGGCCGCGGCCACCGATGAGGACACCATGATATCAGGCACAACCAGGCTGATCGCGCATTTGGGTGTTCCGACCGAATCCTTCCGCGCGCCGCTGATCTACAATCCCTGGTTCGAATCCAAGGGCATTGACGCCAGGGTCGTGCCGATGGGTTGTGAAACCGAGGATTACGCGGCCTTCCTGCCGCTGCTGTTCCGGCTGCGCAACATCGATGGCGCGCTGGTGACGATGCCGCACAAGATCGCCACCGTGGCGCTGCTCGACAAGGCCAATCCCGCGGTGCTGATCTCCGGCTCCTGCAATGCGGTCAGGAAGGATGCCGACGGTCTGCTCGTCGGCGACATGTTCGACGGCGAGGGGTTCGTCCGTGGCATGCGGCGCAAGGGTCGCGACGTGGCGGGCAGCAGGGCGCTCGTCGTCGGCGCCGGCGGCGTGGGATCCGGCATCGCCGCCTCGCTGGCGCAGGCAGGCGTTGCCGAGATCGGGCTTTTCGACACCCGAAGCCAGGTCGCCGATGAACTGGCCGAGAGATTGCGGCGTCATTGCCCGGACCTTGTCATCCGCACGGGCTCCAATAACCCAGCCGGCTGGGACGTTGTCGTCAACGCCACGCCGCTCGGCATGAATGCCGGCGACCCGATGCCGGTCGACGTCTCCCGCATCGATCCGGCGGCCTTTGTCGGCGAGGTGGTGATGAAGCAGGCCGAGACGCCCTTCCTGGCGGCAGCGCGCGCGCGCGGCTGCATGACCCAGATCGGCGCCGACATGCTCTACGAACAGATCCCGGCCTATCTCGAGTTCTTCGGGTTTCCCGCCGCGACTTCGGATGAACTGCGGGGCATTTCGAGGCTGACCTACTAGTCCTGAAGCTGGTGTTGCGACATGCCGCGCGGCGACGCCGTCTGAGCGGGACGCCTTTCCGCCTCGCGTTCAGATGGACGACCGGCTTTGCCGCCGGTCCCGGCGGTCACGGCCGTCGCCGGGTGAGCAGGCCGGTGTTTGCGCTCCACCGTTGATTTCCGCCTGCATGTCGATACAGTCTTTCTCCAGATCGGCTTTGTAAATTCGTAGTATGTTCGTTTTGAAGTTCTGCGAAGGGAGGATCTTGTGGAAACTGTTCCTGGCGAAGCAAGAGCTTTAAGATTTGAGGAAGTCTGTTACGGCAAGCCCGTGCGCACGATCGACGGGCCGCTGCACGAAAGCGCCCTTTACGGCGTCAGTTCCGTCACCCCGGGCATCGCCGATCCCTTGCGCTTCATTCCGGCCAGTTTCCTGGGAAATGCAAATCTCACGTCGAGCATGATCGATCCGGAATTCGCCGGACGTGGCGCCTTGATCGTCAAGGCGGTCGGCGAGGGTCTGGCCATCATGCGGATGCGCTACCGTGCCGAGGCCGGCGAGGGCGAGGGCGGGCGGCAGTTTCTCCTGTCCCGCACGTTGCTTCTGCCGGATGTGCACGATTGGCACGAGATCCCGCCGGGACTGTTTTCCTGGTGCGAGCAGGCGCTCGTCGCCCAGCCGTTCGTCTTCGATCAGCCGAGCGTGCCGCAGATGCGGCCGGTCGAGCTGCCGGCATTCGAGGCGCGGGACGTCAACTGGTTCGACAATCTGAGCCAGCGCCGCCAGATCCAGCTCGGATCCGCCTTCCAGGCCATCACCCGGCGTGTCGGCTGGACGGTGTCCCGGATGGTTGCGGAAGAGGAGAAGCAGAGGCCTGCGGCCCTGATCGCAGCCGATCTCGATGTCATTTCCTCGCTGCCGCGAAAATTTCCGCTGCGCCCCGGCGAGTCCGATCAGTTCATCCTCAATCTCGGGCTGGATCCGCAATTGACCCCGGGCGCGGTCAGCTATTTCCCAGGCCACCGCGGCAGCGCGATCGAAGCCCCGGACTTGCATGCGCTCAGGATTGCAATCATCAGGAGTGAAGAAAATCTTCGCTCCGAAAGTGGCGTTAAGCATACTTCCGGATCGTCCGACAGCCTTGACCGCAAGATCGGCAGCGAACCCATCCCATTGAAGTGGCTTTCATAATAATTTCAAAGAATTATGTTGCATTTTAATCATTTACTTTAGCGCCAGCCATTGGACCTCAGGCTGTTGCGCTAACGATTCATAAACTATATCGTTCGGGTTCGTATCGGGTATGTACTAGCGTTGGGTCTTTAATGTTGAATTGGGATCTAAGTAACCCAAAGAAGACGCTGCTGCGCGCAGAGAATTGTTCCGTGATCTGTGATCTTGGAAGGTTCTCTCGTATAGTTACGATTTCCAATTCATCTTTGCTGGCCGACGAAACACTGAAGATTTCTGTTGCCGGATACATAGAAGAAGCTCCATGGTTGAACGCCACCCTGCGCAATGCGGGGACTGGCGAGACACTGCTTCAGTATGAGCTGGGCAAGGCAAAGAATATTGATCTGGTTCTTGAGTGCGCGCGCGAGCCGACCGAAGACGAGATAGCCGACGCATCCCGCGACCATTTCACGCTCTCGATCACGCTGCAGACCAAACGCGCCGATGGGCAGTCGCAAAATCTCAAGGTCGAACTTGCCAGCCTGCGCCTGCAGACGCTGAAATGGCAGCCGCCGCTGGTGCAGACCCGGCAGCTGTCGATTCCGGAGTTGAGCCGGGTCGAAAGGCAGGAGCGCAACGAGGTCGATCTCTTCACCCTCAACATCAGACAGCCCGTCACCCGGCTGGAATATGGAGGCGCGCCCACCAGCGCGCTGGTGTCGGGCCGCCTGAGCTGTCGCGTCGACGACGAGATCAGGGACGTTTCGGCGAACTTCACGCTGGGCCCGGTTGTCACGCGCTCCACCGCCGGGATCGCCTGCGAACTGCGCGCCGGCGACGAGGTGTCCGTTCCCTGCATCGTCTCGATCAACGAGATCTTCGACGTCGCCGAAGGCGCCGACAGCCTGCAGATGCAATTCGACTGGAGCTGCGTCTTCAGTGAGGAAACCCAGGCGCCGCTTTCCGGTACCTATGATTTTGATCTGCAGTTGAGGCAGGGCGAGATCCTGGCGCTGAAATACCGTGACGCCTCGGCCGTGCCCAACATGACCCGTGGCGAAGCGCCCTTTGCCGAGCGCTTCCCGCTGGAATTTTCGGTGCCGATCTCCGGCGGCGGCGTCCAGTTCGAGCTTGGCGATACCATCGAGTTCGACGTGGTCTGTCTCGACGACAGCTGGGATGTCGTCGCCCACGCCCACATCTTGCCGGAAGGCGAGAAAATGGCGCTCACCAGCCGCGATGACTTCAAGCTGGTGCAGGACATCGAGGTCGATCAGGCCAATGGCGGCAAGATCCTGATCCCGTTCCACAACACCACGCTGGACGAGACCGGCGACACCGACCGTTACCAGCTGTTCATCCGGTTTGAAGCCAGGCGGCTGAAAATCCGGGCCGGCATGTCGCTGGTGGCCGAGGACGATCTGTTCGAGCACAAATATGGCATGGTTGCGGTCGACATCGTGCTGCGCCAGCGCGACCCCAAGTTCCTGATCTGCCTCGACTATGGCGCCTCGGCGATTGCCGCCTGGTTCGGCCGGGTCGAGCGGAACCTGGCCCGCCAGCTGATCCCGCTCGGCTCCTACGCCTACAGTCTCGCCGGCGCCCATTCCGAGTATGATCCGAACAAGAAGCGCTGGCAGAATGTCCTCATTCCGTCCACCATCGGCCTGAACCCGGCCAGGCACGTGCGCTCGCGCAAGGCGCCGCTCTCCTACGGCAATCTCTCCTATGTCGGCACCAAGCTGCAGGCGGCCGAGAAGCGGATGGCCCTGTTTGGCCGGACCTATGACATTTCGATCCCGGTCGATCGCGACTTCATCACGGACAGTGAAAGCTCCGCCTATCTCGAACTCCAGACGCTCGTCATCCCAGACCTCAAGCGCATGCTGATGAACTCGGAGCCCGGCTTCAAGCACCGCATCAAGCAATCCGTCATCGAACGCACGGCCAATGGCCTGCAGGCGACCCGCGAGATCAATCTGGTGGCCCTGACCAGGGATGCGTTTCACGAGCTTGGATCCTACATGATCCCCAATTCGCTGTTTTATGCGCATGACCAGCTCGATGGCCCGATCGTGAGCGAAACCGGCGATGAACGGTTTGACCAGTGGCTCGAGTCCGCCGACAGCGATGTCCAGGTGGTCGTCACCCATCCAAGCGGCATCGCCCATCACAAGCGCGATCTCTACAAGAACGCCGCCCGGGCCTTTGCCCAGGGCCTGACCGGAACCCAGGATCCCCGCTCGGCCCGCGAGCCCAAACTGATCCCGGAAGCACTCGCCGCCGCCTATTTTGGCATTTCCCGTTCGCAGGGCCGCCGCGAGCAGACGGAGGTTTTCGCCTGCATCGACATTGGCGCCAGCACCGTCGACGCCAGCCTGATCGAAGTGAAGATGCGGCACGACAGCATCGAAAGCTGGAAGGTCTTTGCGCATTTCGGCGCTACCATCGGCGGGGCGAACCTGGATGAGGCGCTGCTGGCCATTCTGATCCAGAACCTGCGCGAGCTGTTTACGTCGACCGAACCGGTTTTCGAGGATCTCGAACTCGACCACCGTTTCCTGCGCGACGAGGCCCTCAAGACCGTCCTGCTGCCGCGGGTCCAGGAAGCCAAGCGGGCGCTTTCCGAAACGCTGATGAAGAATGCGGGCTCCGAGGGCGAGTACGACTGGGCTGAAGAGGGCGATGGCAGCTCGTTTGCGGTCGAATTGAACGACATTCTCCGCAGCGCCTCGCCCGGCCAGCCGTTGAGTGAGCGCGACACCGCCATTCCCGGTTCCAATGACAAGGTTCACTTGCGCGTCAGGACCGCCTCGACGGGCGGACAGGCGGTGTGGATCGAGATTTCGCCGGACCTGCTCGATGCCGGCGAATCGATCGCCAATCCATCGCGAAGCAATCCGCAAACGGTCGCCAGAACCCTGGGTTATGCTGTGCCCGCCATGCTGATCAGGGAAGCGCGGCGGCTGGGTCTGAGGGATCCGCAATGGGCCATCACCGGTCGCGCCAGCCTCTGGCCTTCGATTTTCACCGGCATCGGGCGCACCGCGCAACTGCTCGGCCAGCCGCGCGACGCTGCCCCCATGCGGCCGTTCAGCCCGGACGACATGAAGAACGCCACGGTCTACGGCGCCGCGCGCCTGGCCACCTCCGGACTGGAGATCACCGACGGCGCCGATCATTCCTATGCGCTGGTTCTGCATGACGACGGACGCGGGGTCGTCTCGGAAATCGAGTATCTCGACACGCGGTCGCGCTCCGAAGGCAACAAGAGCGTGCGCTTCCTTCCCAATCGCTGGCTCAGCCGCGTTCTGCCGGGACTGGACGATGTCGGCAGCGAGAACGACATCACCCGCGACGAGATCGTCCGCCTGTTCGGCATTTTCGGCCAGAAGGTCGTTGTCGACCAGTCCCAGGTCAAGCCGGGCGGGCTCGCCGGCGGCCAGGATCAGCATGTCGAGATTTCCTGGAAGCGCCGGAATTCCGATGTAGAGTTCACGGTCGGCGACATTATCGTCCGGCAGCCACGAAGTCGCTTGGCGGGAACCTAGAGGGCGCAAGATGGCGGTGATTGGTATCGAGTTCACATCCGCAATTGCACAAGTGATAATCACCCTGTTGCTGATCGCCGCCGTGGTCGCGGCAGTCTGGCTGGTCCGGCGGCTGCGCCAGAGCGAAGCCCAGCTGGCTTCGATCCGGCGCGAGAACGGCAAACTGCGCAACGAGATCGCCAACATCACCGGCTGGACCACCAATGGCCGGCTTCCCGAAGACTGGCAGGAGCGGCTGCGCAACGAAAAGGCCGGGGTTGCAGGCGCGATGCCGGCCTCGGGCGCCGAGGCGCCGCGGGAACCTCTGCTGCTGGCCGCGCACAAGGCGCTGGCTTCGGTCGAGCCGCCGCATTTTGCCTCCAGTGACAGCGTCGAAGAAGTGAGCCGTACCCACAAGCGGGTGGTTGACCTGATCGAGGGCCTTGCCGCCGAGCGCATCGATCCCGTCCCCGCGCTTGCAAATGGCGACATGGACAAGCTCGTGTGCTTCTGGCGCCGCATGGAGGCCTATTTCCCCGATCGCGAGGAGACCGATGCCTACAGCCTTGCCGCCCATGCCGTTCTCGATCTGCTCAAGCGCCGGCAGGTCAAGGTCATCGCGCCGCGGCCGCTTACGGTGGAAAGCGTCAAGAATTGCGTTTTCACCACCGACGACAGCGAAAAGCTCCGGGATATCCCGCGCATCCGCACCGCGGCGCTTGGGGTGAATTCGCGCTTTGCCAATCCGCAGGGAGGAGAGGAACTGGTGATCGATTGCGAGCGTCCCGGATGGAGCGGGCCGAACGGCCGCAAGAGCCCCCGAATACTGATCCTTGATCGATCATGGTGAGGCGCGGACTTTTTCATGTCTCTTGGTAATCCAGTCCGTTTCAGCGATGAGTCCGACCGTCCGGTCATCATGATTCCGGTCAAGCTGGATCTGCGCGACAACCAGGCATTCTGGCGCCGCAATGTCTTTGCCATTCCGAAGTCCGGCCTGCTCGGCTGGCTGTTCAAGAAGGGCAGCAAGGCCGCACGCGATTTCCCCTGGGTGGTTGGCGGAAACCCCGATCCCGGCAAGCGCGCCGGCTGGTTCCAGGTCTCGCGCGGTTCGGTCGACGAGGTCCTCTACAACATCACCGACACGCTGATCATTGGAACGGCCAACGGCAGTGAAGTGGTCGAGGTCGCCTTCCAGCATCTTACCTTTGTCTCGGGACCCGGCGGGGTGTGTGACACCGCGTCCGAAAGGGGGCTCGAGGAGCGGATTTCGGAAAGCCTGGGGTCGACCTTGAAAGGCTATTTCGATCCGACCATCGGCGTCAGGGTCGACTGCATGGTCAACCCGGCGCTGCCGGCCAATCAGCTCAACATGTATCTCGGCCAGGGCATCTTCGTGCCCCGCCGCGGCGAACGGCCGATCGGCTGGATCCGCTATTTCCCCGACCCCACCAGGCGGGACCAGTACAACGAACCGGAACTGCTCGATGGCCGTCCGGCCGGTCTCTACAAGGGGCAGGGCGGCCTCGTGATCGGCATTGGCGAGGGCCTTCTTCACGCAGGCATCGATCTCGGGTCGGACGAGGAAGTGCAGTCGCCCTTCATGTTCATCAACAAGGATGCGGTTCTTGCGCCGGTTCACGAGGAGCCCCGGGCCCGCGGTGTCGACGCCAGGCTTTCCTTCTGCCGCAGCCATGGCAACGAGCCCGTGCCGACGCGGGTGCCGTGCACCGACGATTATTGCGATATCGCCTGGAAAATAGATTTCGTCGGCACCGCCCAGGTTCCCGGACGGCTGGAAATCTGTGTGGACTCGCGCAGGTCGCGACTGCACTGGACGCCGACCAACAGCTGCAATGCCGCCATCAGCTCGCTGCTGTTCGATCTCAAGGATTTCTCCCATCGTGACGTCGACCGTTTGTGGATCGATCTCGACCGCGACAACATCCTGACCGCCTATGCGCTGCAGGTTGCACGTGTTTCGCTTGTCTGGGACTGCGAGAACGAAGAGCAGTATGTCTATGAATGGGGCCAGACCGGCGCGCCGTTCAAGACGCCCGGAAGCGTCGGGCTGAAATGCCGGACCATCGAAAACAACATCATCGAGGTCGGCCGCGCCGACGGCAAGCCGTTCGGCTACCTGGAGCTGCCGGACACGCCGGAAAAGGTGATCTTCTCCGACACGTTCCAGTCGTTCAGTGGCTATCACCTCGACTGGCTGGACCAGTGCGGCCGCATTTCCTTCGGCGACACCGTGCTGTCGCTGGGAGAAGCCTACGCTGAAAAATGTTCCGGCATGCCGATTTCCCGGTTTGAGCCGGGGCAGACGCGGCAGGTTGTCGGTCCGCTGGTCCTCACCCCCTACGAGGGAGGCTGAGGCCGATGAGAACCAGGCTGATCGGCGTGCGCTATTTTCAGATTGCCGTGCTGTCGCTGATTGCCGGTCTTCTCTATCTGGGCGCCTACTTTTTCGTCGACACCTTCAGGGTCAACCGGATCTGGATGGAACGGGTCGAGATCCCCAGCGCCCTGGCCTTCGATGCGACGACCTTCGACTTCCTGGTCGATGGCGGTGCGATCTGGCCGATCCGGGACGGGGTGTCGGTCGCGCTGGGGCATGCACCCTGCAACACTCTGGCGATGCGCTCGCCCGAGACCGTGACGCTGGTCTCCGGTCCGGCGGGCGAAGCCGGCCGTAAATATGTCCGCGAACTCTGCGAGTCGGCCCAGGGCGAACGGATTCGCCAGGAAGTCGCCAATTTCAACCAGAGCTACCGGATCGTCTCGGTCTCGGACAACCGTGAAGCCGGCAATGCGCGGAAATCCGACGAGGGCGTGGCCTGCGCCGACGGCATCAGCACGGCCCGGCTGTTCGTGCCGCCGCGCTGCCTGCCCAACAAGTGGGATGCGACGATTGCAACTGACGGCAGGGCGGTCCAGTCGATCACCACGGCGACGATTTCCCAGTTCGACTATGCCTTCCTGGCCAGCGAGACCGACAGTTTCTTCGGCGACTGGAAAGTCATCACGCCGGTCATCGACACCCAGACCGGCGAATCCGGCGAATACCGGTTCAGGACCACCATGGCGTTCGGCGAGATGCCGGTCAGCATTCGCACAATCGGAGCGGTGCGTTCGATCTCGGTCAACGGCTCGCCTCTGAAAATCGATCCTGCCACGGGGCCGCAGGACGTGCGCCAGCTTGCAGGGCAGGCACAGCTGGCATCGCTGGCAATCTACTGCGCCGACGATTCCCGCGGGACGGGCCACCGGGTGCGCTGCGAGGGCGAAAGTCCCCGCGGCCGGCCGACCGGCTCGCTGATCACTCTGACCGAGCCGAAGGGACGGGTGGTTGATCTCGAGCTGGTCATCGAACCCTCGATCAGGATCGACCGCGGGCTCCGGCGCTATATCGCCAGTCGCGAGAAAGGCGCGCCGGAAGCCGCTGACGAGAAAGTCTCGCTCGGTTTCGGACGCATCCGGGTTGCCTGCAACCTCGCAGGTTTTGAAGTTGGCGGATCCGCGAGGGGCCGCCCTGATACGGGCTGCGATCTTGACTGGAACGTTCCCGGCAACCAGAGGGTCGAGCGGCAGTCCGAGCCCCTGACCGGCCTGGCCTTGGGTGACCTGCCGGTTCTCGATTCGCAAGGCGCGCTGACGCAGAACGCTTTCGAGATGGGTCTCGCGCCCTTGCTGGGGCTGGGGACCGGGGATTCCGGATCGGTTGCCGCGGCCCTGACCCGAACCGATGCGGGCGAAAATCCGTCCCTGACCATCATCCCGGACTACCAGGAGAAAGCGCTTGCGGCGCTGGCCGAGAACTACAAGTGCCCCGGCGACGAGGAGCGATGCAGCCGGCGGGCCGATCTCGTCATTCTCGATGCGGACGGCGAGGATGCCGGCAATGTGCTTGCCGTAGCCAGCCTGCCGCAGCCGCGAACCGGGATGTCCTCCTGGGACATCGAGACGCTGGAGCTGACGGCGGCGTCCAAGAGCCCGCTGGCGGCCTATGCCTGGCGCAACTATGACCTTCGCGGCACGCCCGGCTCGTCGTTCAAGCTGATCACTGCGCTGGCGGCAAGCCAGTATGTCATCGACAGCGGCGACAAGGCGCTGGAGAGCGTCCTGCTCGGGACGGCGAGCCCCTCCGAAATTGCCGATCTGTTCGGCATCGTCGCCACCCGCCCCTCCTTCAACGGACGTTGCAAGCCCGACTACGAGGAGCGCGATCCGAAAAAGCTCAATGCCCTGCCAATCCCCGGTGCGCGCGGCGGCATTGTCTTCTGCATGGGCAACTCGGCCTCTTCCGCCGGCGTGCGCAGCGGCATCAGCCACATAGAGGAAACCGGGGTCGAAAGTGGATGTGGCGACACCAAGACCAAGCGCAGCGGCATGTGCGAGGCGATCAAGCGGTCCTCGAACCTCTATTTCGCCGGCATCGCCATGTATCTCGATGCGGACAAGCTGGTGGATCCGGAAACCGGGTTCGAGCACACCCGTCTTGTCCCCGATCTCCTGCTGGCCAAAGAGGCCGAAAGGTTTTTCCCTGCCGCTCGCAGTCCCGAGGCGGTCGAACGCAAGAGCGCGCTTGATATCCTGGATGTGAATTATCCGGCGACCGGGCGCGGCCGGGCCAGCCCTGTGATCGTTGAAGCCGGGTTGCCGGTGCCTCCCGGTGAACCGCGACGGCTGAGACTGGCGCGCGGCGGCATCGGCCTCAGTGTCAGTGCCAGCCCGCTGGCAATGGCGTCGGTCGCAGCCTCCGTGGCGTCGGGCCGGATTGTCAGGCCCCACCTCGTGCCGCGGGCAGAACGCGGCCCGACGGATGATCCGCTGGAAGGCGAGCCGCTGCTGGTTGCGCCGCCGGATAAGCAGGCGCTGGCGGACCAGCTCTTGCGGGAAATACGCGATGGCATGGGCGCCGTCATCCGCAAGCAGGGCGGGACCTCGCGCAGCGCCTTTGCCAAGATTCCCGAGGAACTGCGGAATGCGATTTTCGCAAAAACCGGAACCGCGCCGGTGTTTGGCCATGCGAATTCCCCGCCGGACGGACGATACGCTTCCTGGCTGGTCGGGTATGTCGAGCCCCAGGCCGGTCTGCCCGGCTTTGATCAGCGGATTGCGTTTGCCTGCCGGGTGGCGTTTTCTCCAAGCTACGGCGGTTCGGTCTGCGGGCCCATCGTCCGGGATTTCCTCCTCGCCCTGTACGAGGCGGGCAAATGAAACTCGTCCGCTCCATCACTTCGGTCCTCGCCATTCTGATGCGCCTCGCCCTCGGGCTTGCAACAATGGTGGTGATCGTCTGGTGGATGTTTGCCCTTCAAACCGCCGCAGAGCACGCGCCGCATTTCAGTTCGCTCAAGGATCTGAAGCTGACGATCCCGAAAGGCGAGGAAGTCGTGCTCGGGCGGGCCGAACTGCTTCAGCCGGCCGGCGCCCGCTCGGCGGAGTTGCAGCATGTCCGGCTGCGCGCATCTGAAAACGGCCGGCTGCTGATCAGCCGGGTGGCGGAACTTCGCGATCTCAATGTCGAATTCGGCGGCAAGACCGAAGAGGGGTCGAGCGAGCGCTACGAGATCTCCCGGGGAAAAGGCGCCTACACGCTGCTTTCCGCCGGTTCGCAATTCGTCAAGATCGCAGTGGCCGATGACGGCGGGATCGAATTCGCCGTCGAAGACTGGGCCGGCAACACCTCGACCGCCGTGGTCTATGAGGACGGCGCGGAGATCCTCGTCAACGGCGAGCCGGCCGGGGCCTGCTACGAGCAGGGAACGGCAAGCCGTGTGGTCTCGCAGGCCAACAGGCTCAGCACCTATGTCGTGGGCAAGCTGTCCAGCTTGCTCGAGCCGATCGGGCTCAGCGATCTGCTGCGGAGAAAAGGCCGGGCGACGATTGCCGTGCTGGGCGGCGAGGTCGATTGCACGATGCACAGCTACGCCCTGGTGGCCATGCCGCGCGCCAACCCGGAGCTCGAATTCATCGTCCGCAAGAACCTCTCGGACGACCGTCTGTTCGTGTCGATCTACCGCGACGCCCAACTGGTCCCGGTCAGCTTCGAGACCTGGCTGGATGGCAAGCGGATACGCCAGAACTATGGCCGCACCGGCATCGAGGTGCCGGTTGCCTCCACCGCGCCACTTGATTATCCGCCGGTCACGCATTTCACCGCCGGCAAGACCCGTTACTCGATCGATGCGGCCCCGCTGCAGCAGGGTGGCTGGGAAGTCCACATTCAGCCCAACCGCCGGGCGGCGCTGTTTGACCAGAGCGTGTGCGCCCAGTCGTCCGAAAGCGATGTGGAAACCGCTTCCGCGGAAGATTGCCCGCCGCCGCTCGACAGTTCGCCCAACGCGCTGCCGGACGGAGCGAGCATCGAGGTTGCCAAGCTGCAGCTGCCCTCGACCCTCGACCGGCTGTTCGTGGCCAGCCCGGAAGGCCTTGTCAGCGCCGAGATACTGGCCAGGGGAGCCGCGATCTGCCTGTCCCTGCTGATCGTGCTGGCGGTTCCCGGCGCCACGATCTGGCGTTCCAACGGCAGCATCGTGCGGGCGGCGTTCCTGGTTCTCGCCGGCGGTTTCGTGCTCACCCTCGCGCTTCTTCCCGATCTGGTCGCGATCGCGCGGATGGTCACCGAGATTCCGGATGCCTCTCGATGGCTGTTTTATGCAATGGGCGCCCTGTGGGTCTGCGCGACGATCGTCGTCACGCTTGACCGCTCCGGCGGCGCCAGCCTCTCCGTCTTCTGGCTCGTCCTGACCGCCATCATCGCATTGAGCTCGATCTCCATGTTCAGTCTCAGCGCGGAAGGACCCAACACCGACTGGGAACGCTTCTTCATCAAGCACAAGCTGGTCGTGCTCGACATCCTGCCGCTGTTCGTCATGGCGCTGACCATCGTGTCTCCGACGGCGCTGAAGCTCAGGATCGGCAATGATTTTGCCGGCCGTCCGTCCTTCTTTTCTCCCACCATGTGGCTGCTCGCCATCGTGTTTGCATTGTTCGCGGCCTGGTTCTTTCTTGGCAACCAGACAGGTCTGGGTGGCTCGATCCAGCCGGTCGAGGCGGGAAAATTCGCCATCGTCGTGCTTCTGGGGGCGATGCTGGCCCAATGGCTGATCCGCGCCCGCCTGCTCGCGCAGGCCTGGTTCGGGATAACACTTATCGGGGTTGTTCTATCGGTCCTGTTCATCACGGCCCTGCTGTTCGTGCCGGCCGTGAAGTCCGATTACTCGCCATTGATCATCATCAGCTCGGCGACCGGGATCACCGCGGTCGTCGGGGTGATGGCAATCGGCTGGCGGATCCGGGAGGAAGAGTTCGACGACCTGAGGGACATCAGGCGGATCCCGCTGTCCTATGTCCCTTCCATCCAGGATTTCCGCCTGAGTTCAAGCCAGTTCCTGCTGCTGCTGCTGCTGTTCGCGGCCATTATTCTCGCGCCGCTGCTTTCAACCGACCAGGGCCGGATGATCATCGATCTGGTGATGGGGAAGGTCGAGTATACGATTGCGGCAGGTGTGGCCCTGATGCTGGTCCTTGTCCTGCTCGTCAGGACAATGGCCGTCCCACGTGCCGTGTTCATCCTGCTGCTCGGCCTGCCGCTGGCGCTGATGGGCACCTGGGCGCTCATGCGCAACGAGATGGTGATCCTGGCAATCGCGGTGGCATGTCTCGGCACCATTGCATTCGCCGTTGCGATGCGGAACCGCGTGAACTGGACGCTTGCGCGCGTGGCAATTGCCGCGCCGCTCATCGCCCTGGTCATGGCTGTGGCGCTCAGGGACGTGCCGGCGAAGGCCGGGCTCGGGGTGCAGGACTGGTCCTGGTTCGACGGACCCGACAAGCAGATCACCGAGTTGGAAAAGGTTCTGGGCGAAGGACGCCGGCTGCCGGTGGAGCGGCTGATGAGCTGGGCCGATCTGCGCTTTGGCCGCACCGGCGGCTACGAGGAGCCGCGGCAGCTCGTTCTCAGGGATATGAACTTCCACGTCCTGCGTTCGCGCGCGACGCTGGCCAATGCGCCATGCGGGCTCAGCACAGAGCTGACCGCGGCGCCCTACAATATCGGTTACGCGGTTGGATGGCTTGGCGACGGAATTTCCAGGAGCCTGGGGATTTCCTGCCCGGACGAGGCGCAGCAGGCCGAAACGCTCCGGTGCACGCCCTCGACCCTGAAGGGGCCGGTCAGGCCGCATTGCGTGCCTGTGGTGCAGAGCGACTTTGCCGCGACCTATATCGCAACCCGCCATGGCAATGCCGCAGCCACGCTGCTGATCGCCCTTCAGGCCTGTTTCATCTTCTTCGTCATCGGGCTCTATCTGAAGCTCCAGGCCAAGCGGTCGCGGGATCCGGTCGAGACCGGCGCGGACCAGGCGCTGGCGTGCATTGCGCTTGGCGCAGGCATGCTGTTCCTGATGCAGTGGATCCTGGCGTGGTCGAACGCATTCGGGCTGCTGCCCGTCATGGGGCAGCCGATGACCTGGCTGTCGGCAGGTACAAGTCATCATCTTTTCATGGCAATCCCGGCGTCGCTGGTGCTCCTCGTGGCAACTCGCCTTGCAGGAATGAAAGCACCCGTGTTAACAATTCGTATACCGCCACGACGCCGGGGTTGATGCCGTTAGTGTTTGAGTCAAGGGAGCAGGCGTTGAGATGGACAAGAAGCCCAATGACGGAAATGCCGTCCTAAGTACGACACGGTTGAAGCAGGCATTTATTATTGTCTTCGCCGCGGTAGCCTTCTTCATGACTGCTTACGCGACCAGTGGTGGCGCGCGCATTTTCATGACCGAGACCTATGCCTGGGTCGGCATTACCGCGCTTGCTGTCGGCTTCCTGGCCTTCACCTCGCTTGTTCTGGGCGACGGCATATCCTCCAACCGGCTGACACAGGTTGCCCTGGTGATGCCGTTCTATCTCGTCGCCGTGGCGATCTGCTGGATTTCCTCCTTCGCCTCCTACCATCAGCAGTTCCTTAGCGTTGGCGGCTCCGACCTTGCCAATGCCGAGACCAATTTGCGGCAGATGGGGCTATACGCCCATGAAATCAGCCAGGAAATGAACGACCGGTATTCCGACAAGAGGACCGCATTGCTGGGCGACGAAGCGCTGAAGGACTATTCGGCCAGAATGGGAGCGCTGACCGATGAGCTGCGCGACCGCGACAGGAAGAAGGAAATCGCCTCCGAACTGCAGACGCTGATCGAGGCCAAGAAGGTCGAGCTGCGCAACCGCCAGGCCCAGTTGACAACCCGGCAAAGCGAAGTCGAGCGGGATCTGACCAAACTTGCGGCCCAGATCGGCAATCTCGAGCAGCAGGCTGCCGCAAAGCAGGCCCGCGTGGCCGCCACCGCCGACCTGGTCGGCAAACTCGAAACCGCGCTGAAGGAAGAGGAAGGCGAACCCGGTGTGGCCCCGAATGACAAGGCCGTTCTTCTGGCCGACGGGCTTGCCGGTCAACTGGTGAGCGACCCGGCCTGCAATCGCCGTCGCCGCGCCGGCACCGGCGGCGGGCTTGCCGGGACCTGTTACAAGGCGCTGGGAGAAAAGCTTGCCGAAACCCGGGCCGAGCTTGCGGATGCGGACAAGGAATACAAATCCGCGCGCACCCAGTTGCTCAACGCAAATCAGCAGCAGGCCGCGCTGCAGTCGGATCTGGTCAAGATCACCGCCGAGCTGGAGTCCGCCACGACCCAGCTCAGCCAGGACGTTGCATCGGGCTACACCCTCGATGCCGACGGATTCCTGCAAAGCGTCAACGCGTTCATCGACACGCCATCCCAGACCAGCTTCGAGCAGACCGCCAGCTATTGCCAGGTGGTCACCGAGGTCTTGTCCGATCTCAAGTCCGTTTCCGACCTTCCCGCCTGCGAGCCGCAGCCGCTGATGGCCGTGTTCCGGCAGATCGAAACGCTGGAAACCGACCAGGCCGCCTTTGGCCAGGCCTGCGATGAAACCGACCGCCGCAAGCAGATCATCGACAACCTGCGGACGGAAATGCTGGATGTGTCCGGCTCCGAGCGGCTCAAGCCGATCACCCGGGCCTATGACCAGATGCGCGCGGAAGTGCTGGAGACCTGCCTTGTCGCAGCCGAGCAGCGGGGCCTTGAGGGCGGCCCCTACCGCGAGGATCTCGCCAGTCTCTACGATCGCATCAATCCCTCGCAGGACGCGATCAGCAAGGCCATCGGTAAGGTCGAGGCGCTGTTCAATGGAACGGCATCGGCCCGGGATTACTTCCCGGCACTGCTGGCGCTGCTGCAGGAGCTGTCGCTGCTGCTGGCAAAACTGTTCTGGGATGCCAATGTCGTGGCCAAGGCTTCGCGCCGCAAGGATGATTTCGACACGGCCGACCTTGATCTCGATGCAAAATCCGACGATCCGGATTCCGTGCTCGCGGCCAAGAACGTGATCCTCAACGCCGTGTTCGACAAGCAGGGCTATCTGTTGCCGCTGCTCTATGACGAGGACTATTCCCACGAAATGCGCAGCCAGATGCGGCTGATCGTCGACAACCTGTTCCGCAAGCAGCTGGCCAGGAAAACCAGCCGTGGAATTCTGATATCGGAACAGGGTCTGGCGGAAGTCGGGCGCCGGATCCGAAAGCACAATGAAGCCGTCGAGAACAGGAATGCGCAGCCTGAACCGGAAATCGCCGCCGTCGACGCCGGCATCGCTGGTGACAGTCGCGATACCGCCACTGTCCCAGGCGAAACCGCTGCCCGCATTGTCGGCGAAGACAGGCAGGCCGGAAAGACGATCGCGGCCCAGCCGGGAGTGGCTGTTTCAGGGGCCGAGGCATTCGATCAGACCGAGGAAAATCCGGCGCAGCGGCCGCGCCGCCGCCGTCCGGTGGTGGTCAGACCGAATTTCAGGCGCGAGATCTGAGGCATCGCGCCTCGGGGCGCGGCAACCGGCAACACAAGCGCGGCGTCCGGTCGGATTTCACCGGGCACCGTCGGCATTTCATGGCATGGCAAGCCCCGGCGCGGATATCCCGGCCAATCGCTCCCCGGAGATCAGGAGTCGTCCGTCAAGAATTCACAAGCCTATGAATTGACTGACTGATTGAGGCAACTGGAGTATTCGTTTTTGCAAGAAACCAGCGTGAATGGACCGCAATTACCTCGCCCACGAACAAGACGACGCCATCAACCCGATCCTCGCTGCCATCGGATACAACTTCCGTCTCATCCTCAAATGGATCAGGCTTCTTTGGCTCCAAATCTGGGCCACATCGATCATCAATCAAACCGCCAAAATCGCGTAGATCACGGTCGACTCAAAACCCCGTTAGAGCGGTTCGCTACTAGACCTATTCGCTTCTACTGGCTTTGCAGCCATCGAGTGCGTCTCTGGTAATTCATCAACCGCGGAAAATTTGTTGTATGTAGCCACGCTGTCCAGATTGCCCTGTGGAAATACCTCCCAGAAACATCCCTCTTGCCAGTCCGAGGCAATTTTTCCAGACTTTCGCCACAACTGTATGTCGTTCGGCGTAACGTTCGGCGAAAGCTCATAGACCTGCCTGATCTTATCCCTATACATTGATGTCAGCTTGCCAACCGCTTGATGCTTACCGTAATCAAAACCCTCATCGCACGGTTTTTCGAGGTCTGTCATTAATCCTCGAATCTTCGCAATGTCAGACCAGACCAACACCTTGGCTCTATATTGAAGCTCTTTTCGGATTCTTCTTTCCTTGAAAAAGCCAATTATTGCCAAGAATAAGGCGAAAATTGTTGCGACTTGTGCCGCGATCTCAATGATTTTTAAGTCGAATATCATTTCACTGGAGTTGAATTGTCATCGATCCACTTTAAATATGTTACACTCCCATGGGTAATAGGTATACAAAAAATGGCGGGTTCCTCGTAGCTATGATGTTGCAATATGATTTTTGCGATCTCATCGTACGATGATTCCGTTGTCTTCAGGAAAACTCGGAATTCCTTCTCATCCTGGACCTTACCGTCCCAAAAAAACATGCTATTTATTTCGTCTATATGCGCACATGCTGCCAGTTTTGCTTCGACACACGCTGCCGCGATTTTTCGTGCTTCTTCCATTGAAGATACAGTGGTTCCGACCATCGTCGCCATACTAGCCTCTTTATTCTGTTGACATTTCACCGTCTAACGTAGTGACGCAGGGCGTTGTAGACAACCGAAATGTGGCTCAGATTTAGAATTTAGGACGAGCAGATTAATATCGAATTCGGAACGCACCTAAAGAATGAGATCGACCGTTTCCCTGCGATGATATATTTCCCCGAACTGGGCATGTTTCACCCTGAACTCAGGAGGCCCGAGATCAGGCAGCCCGAGATCAGACCTGGGTGCTGTCGGCGTTTTCAGCCGCCGGCGACGCCGGACTGGCAGCGGGCGGCGCGACGACGACCGGTTCCCGTTCCTTCAGGATCCCGCTGAGGATCTCGTCCCGCGTGAACAGGAACGGACTGTCGAGCCCGAGTGCTGCGAAGATGAAGGGATCGGCGGTCATGTAGGGATAGCGGACATTGTCCGGCGTCAACGGAACCGGGAACCGGGAATTGCCCGGATCCAGTATTTCGGCGTTGGCGTCGATGTTGGCGCAGCCCAGTTGCGGGTGGAAGCCGTAGCTCGACGTGGCGATGAAGCGCAGGTCGATATCCCGCTCCTGTGAGGGAAACGGCCTGAAATCCTTGATGATGTCAAAGGCTGGCCGCATGTGCGCATGCAGGATCGCCAGCACCGCCTCGGGCTCGGTGGCGATATCCCGCGACCGGTTGCCAAAGCGCAGCAGCAACAGGTCGAACATGCTGATGGCGATGGCCACTCGTTCAAGATTCTGGAATTCAGGCTTTCCGGCCCGCTCGAAAAAGTCTTCCACCTTGTCGATCAGTGCTTCGAAGCCCTTGTCCGTGCCGGCATTCAGGGCGGATATGACCAGGACAATCCCCTTGGCCTTTGAGAACCATTCGTCGAGCTCCTTGGCCTTTTCCGCGTGCGGATTGGCCTTGCCCGAAAGGTCGCTGCTTGGAAACGCGGCTTCGCCCGGCGCGTCCCGCACGTGAATGGTGAATTGCCTGTGATCAAGCGTGGCGGCGGACTGAAGTCCGTCGCCCGACGGCAGATCCAGTTCAAGATCAAACCGGATGTCGGTGACCCCCTCGGTCGCCTCCGGCAGGTTCCGATAGTAACTCCTAAGTAGTTTCCGGTTTACCCTGTCGGTCTCGATCTTGATATTGTGCAGCTGCCGGAACCCGTGAAAGTTCAACTCGACGCATTTTGCGAAGTCGACGAACAAGTTCGTCTTACCTGACCTCACAGGTCCTGTGAGCCCGACATGTATCTCGTTGTTATCATTAACAGCCAATTCAGCTTTCCCTTTTGCTGAATTTCATTGTAAGTTCCACAAAGCAATAAACCATTTGAATAGTACAGGAAAGAGTCGAATGGGTTATCGGGGTGGGGGTTGCGAGAATGTCTGGCTGGCCTGGGATGGCGAGGACCAGGCGGTTCTGGGATATTTTGCGTCGAAGGGCGAGGAACTGGTCAAGCATCGCAAGGGTGCAATCGTCCTGTGCCATCTCAAGCCGCACGCCTTCCGGGAAGGCAATCGCTCGGGAATCGTCGTTGACGTTTTCTCGATCGGTCCGGGGGAAAGTTTCCTCAGGACGCTTCGGCTGCCACGCGGCACCCACTCGGTCGAGTTGCTGATTGACGACGCTCAGACAGCAAGGCCGCTCAAGGCCTTCGAACTGGCGCGCGAAACGGACGGCCTCGTCCCCAACGCCCGCTACGGCAATGTCGTGATCGCGCTTCCCGAGGAGCCCGGCGACAATCCGGACGCCCGCTTCGTCTGGTCCGACAAGCGCATTCATCATGTCAAGAAGCCCAATGCCCCCATCGGCTGGGCAGGATATTTTACTTCCTGGCCAGTCCATGAGGGTGCCCACGAGGGCGATGGCATGGGCAACGTGGTCGCCGTCTCCAGCTTCCGGCTCGAGATCCCGCATCTCGAGGACGCCCTGCAGATATTCCCGGTGGGCTATGACATCACCGAAGCCGAACTGGTTGCAAGGGATGACGACGCGACTGCCATCACCCGGGCCTCGGTCGAGAACGACCGGGTACAGAACGCCGTCCTGACCATTGAGGGCAGCCGGCCCCTGCTGCAGGGCCTGTATTTCCTTCACGTCTCGGCACATCGCCAGCGCGCCAACGAGTGGAGCGATATCATCGATATCGATCCGGGTACCTTCCAGTCGATCAGCGACAATCTGGTCGAAGCCTACCGTCAGCTGCTCGCCAGCACCGGCGACTGGGACGAGGCCGAGGTCGGAGACGCCGGGCAGAACCTCATCGAGATCCTCACCCAGGAACATCGCTGGTTCGAACTGTCGTCGCCTGACTATTTTGTCGACGTGCTGCCGAACGAGAACGGGGAGAAGGTCAAGCTTTCCGTCTACGAGATTTCGGCCGGAGACCACCTGGTTTTCTACGACACCATGGGCCGCAAGCTGCGCGCCGGGCAGCATCTGAGCTCCGACAGCATCATTGCCTTCAAGGCCAACACGACCGGTCTGCAGCTGTTGCGCGGCGTTTACACCACCAGCCACAAGAAGATTGCCGAAATCGACGCGCACCGGCCTGCCAAGCGCTCGTCCCTGGCCGAACCGCACGATTTCGAATCCTTGCCGGCGTCGCTGAGCAAGAAGCATGACTGGGTTGGAGCACCCTATACGCCGTTCGACTTCACGCCGCTGAAGGTCCACTCGGCGCTTCATTACGGAATGGGCAGCGCCGAGGGCGCCTTTGCCTGGGATGCGTTCACCCGCGATCCGGCGCCGTGGCTGCTGGCGGATGCCATCAATCCGAATTTCTGGGCGGGCCAGGATGATTTCCGGGTTGCGCGGGACGGCAATATCCTTGTCAGGGCTCTGAGCCTGCTTGGGCGTGACGAGGCATTCGTCGCCCTGCCGCAGCTGGAAGACCAGATCGTCGCGGCATTCCTGATCATGCGGCTGGCGAGAACCCCGGTTCTCGAGACCTGCATCTACCGGATCAACCATCTCAGCCCGGCCGGTGACGATTTGCCGGCACTGGCGGAACTGGTCAATCTGATCGATGACCGGCTCAGCGACGAGGAGTTCCGGGAGTGGCTGTCTTTCAGCGAACCCGGGCTGTTCGAGGCGCTGTGCGAGCCCAACGGCGGTTCCAGGCCAATCGAGCGCGGCATGCTCAAGCAATTGTCCGGGGAGCTTATGCACGCCGGTGAGGTGTTCGATGCATTCCATGGCGCGCTCGGCGAAACCGCCAAGCGTCCAGCCCCGGGCGTCACCGCCGGCGGACGCTGGCAGCCGCAGGGCGCCAGCGAGGAAATGCTGGAAAACCTGATCGCCACCCTGACCGAGTCCGACCTGGCGCGGGACAAGGTCGCCGGCCAGCATTACGAATCCCTTCTCGCCCGCTTTGGCCGCAATGCCTACTACCGAAGCAGGATCGCTGCCGACATCTACAAGAATTATCCGGATCTTCTACCCAACGACTCCAAGAAACTGATGGAGTTCCTGCGCGGCCTGCTGACCGAATCCGGCTGCAATTTCGACATGCGCAATTTCGACGAGAAGCTGGTCGGAAGCGTTGCAGAGAACATGCAGAACATCGAACCCTGGCTGCTGCCGAACGCGGTCAACATGCGCAAGATGGCGCAGGTCGAGCTTGACAACGCCTCGTTGAACACCCCGACCGACGAGAAGAAGAAGGCCGCCATCATCGAGTTCGCGGCAGCCCATGAAATGCAGAAGACCTGGGACGACATTTCCGACATCATTATGCGTGCGGAAGCGGCGGGGATCAGGGTGCCGACGAAACTCCGTCGCCTGCAACTGCTCTGGCCGCGCGAGAGCTCGACGACGTTGAGCGAATTCCTCACCTTCGAGCACAAGCACAAGCACATCCTCGGCCAGAAGCTGAGCGAGACCTACGGCTACGATTCGGTTCTCTATGCCTGAGGCGTGCCCGCGGCCTTGGCTGCCTTGGCGGCCAGTTCGACGAACAGCCGGTATTCTGCCTCGTCGAGACCCGGCAGGATCTCGGCCTGAAGCTGCTCCACCAGCGGCCTGAGCGCCGCGACCAGCGCTTCTCCCTCGTCCGTCAGCGCCAGTTTTCGCGCCCGCTTGTCGCGCGCATTCACCTTCCGGCTGACCAGTCCCTTCTGTTCCAGCCTGTCGGCCACTGCACCGATGGTGGCCCGGTCCTTGGCAACCGCCTCGGCAAGCCCCGCCTGGTCGATTCCGGGGCTTTCGCGGATGGTGTCGAGGGCGGCAAACTGCACCGGCGTAAGATCGAAGCCCGCCTCCCGGGTGCGCGTCATGAAGACATGGGTCGAGATCTGATGCAGCCGCCGGATCAGGTGCCCGGGCATTCTCGATACATCTGTCATCGTCTCTCCGTTTCTTCGCATGTCATCGGGACGCGGCCTCGGCACAGGCACGCCCGGCGCCATCTTATCCCAAAATGATAATTACACATACTATTTGCCTTGCGGACATTTCCGGGATAATAATAAGTCAACATATTAATTTGGAGGAGCGATCATGCAGTACCATCTCGACGGATTTCGCCCCGGCGATCCCGAAGTGTCGGAAGCCGCTGCCGGCCGGCCGGCTACCGTTCAGGATTTCAACGCGCCGGTGGATGTGCTGATCGTCGGCTCCGGCCCGGCCGGCCTGACGCTCGCCGCCCAGCTTGCTGCCTTCCCGGAGATTAAAACACGGCTCGTCGAGCGCCGGCCGGGCCCGATGGACAAGGGCCAGGCTGACGGCATTTCCTGCCGTTCGATGGAAATGTTCAATGCCTTCGGTTTCGCCGAGAAGATCCTCAGGCAGGGCTACTGGGTCAACGAGACGACATTCTGGAAGCCGGACCCCCGGGCGCCGGAGAACATTGTCCGCAACGGCCGCATCCAGGATGTCGAGGATGGTCTTTCCGAGATGCCGCACATGATTCTCAACCAGGCCCGCGTGCACGACATGTATCTCGAGGTGATGCGCAATTCGCCCTCCCGGCTCGAACCCGATTATTCCCTCCAGCTTGCGGGATTGACCGTCGATCCGGCTGCCGGCGACTACCCGGTGACGGCAACGCTCGAAAGGCTCGATCCCGGCCGTGAAGGCGAGACGGTCGAGCTCAAGGCGCGCTACGTCGTCGGCTGCGACGGCGCCCGCAGCGCCGTGCGCAAGGCCATCGGCCGCGAACTTGAAGGCGATTCCGCCAACCAGGCCTGGGGGGTCATGGATGTCCTCGCCGTCACGGACTTCCCGGATATCCGCTGCAAGACCCTGATCCAGTCCGCCGGCGAGGGCAACATCATCGTCATCCCGCGCGAAGGCGGCTATCTGGTCCGGCTCTACATCGAGCTCGACAAGCTCAAATCCGGCGAACGCGTCGCCGCCCGCAACATCACCGTCGACCATCTGGTCGCCGCCGCGCAACGCATCTTCCGCCCCTATTCGATCGACGTGAAGCAGGTGGTCTGGTGGTCGGTCTACGAGATCGGCCAGCGCCTGACCGACAAGTTCGACGATGTACCCGAGAGCGAGGTTGGCGCCCGCCTACCGCATGTCTTCATCTGCGGCGACGCCTGCCACACCCACAGCCCGAAGGCGGGCCAGGGCATGAATGTGTCGATGGGTGACGGGTTCAATCTCGGCTGGAAACTGGCCTCGGTGCTGCGGGGGCTCTGTCCCGCCGACATCCTGCACAGCTATTCCGCCGAACGGCAGGCGGTGGCGCAGGATCTGATCGACTTCGACCGGGAGTGGTCGCGCATCATGAGCGAGCCGCCCGAGGCGGGCGATGGCGAGAATGGCCAGGCGCCCCGGTTCCAGCGCTACTTCATCCAGCATGGCCGCTACACCGCCGGGATGTCGGTGAAATACGAGGTATCGCAGCTGACCGGCAGCACTCAATGGCAATCGCTTGCCCGGGGCTTCGAGATCGGCGCCCGCTTCCATTCGGCGCCGGTCATCCGTCTTGCTGACGCCAAGCCTGTCGAGCTCGGCCATGTCATCGAGGCGGACACGCGGTGGCGGCTTTTTGCCTTCTGCCCCGGCGAGGATCCGTCATCGGCTGATTCCGCCATTGCCCGCCTGTGCTGCTTCCTCTCCGAAGATCCCGCATCCCCCGTGCGCCGCTTCACCCGCCCGGACCAGGACGTGGATGCTGTCTTCGATGTCCGCGCGATCTTCCAGCAGGCCCCGCACGAGCTTGCGCTTGAAGCGCTGCCGGCTTTCTTGAAGCCGCAAAAGGGCAGGCTCGGCCTCGTCGACTACGAGAAGACGTTCTGCTCCGATCTCAAGCACGGGCCGGACATCTTCGATGCCCGCGGCATCGACCGGGGCGAGGGCTGCCTGGTGATCGTCCGCCCCGACCAGTATGTCGCCCATGTCCTGCCGATCGATGCCCATGATGCGCTCAAGACTTTCTTTGACGGTTTCATGCTGGAGCAGGCTCCCCGGATCGACGCGGACTGAGCGGCACGGCGGAGTTGGTAGCCAGATCCATGCCGCGGCCGCCTTGCCCGCTTGCATCCCATAGCCCCGGCAAACGGTCCGCGGTCACGGAAATGATAGCCGACATCGCATCTGCGATCCCCGAGCAAACCCAAGGCGATCCTGGTCGCGCCGCAAGGGCCGCCGGACCACAAGTTCCGGCGCGATGATCATGGAAAAGGGTGATTGCGCTATGAAGCATGAGCGTTCCGCTCCATCGCGGCGTCCGATGCCGGCCAGCTGGCGCCCAACCAGGGCACACAAACAAAAAGCCGCCGCAATCTGTTTCAGATTACGACGGCTTTTTAATGCGTTAGCACCAATTAGTGGTGCCCAGAAGAGGACTCGAACCTCCACACCGTTGCCAGTACCAGCACCTGAAGCTGGCGCGTCTACCAATTCCGCCATCTGGGCATGCGGGCCGATTTAGGGGTTGCGCGTGGCCGTGTCAACGCCTGAATGCACGGCTATCGCATTTATCTCGTTTTTGTTTCGGCCTGCGGACCGATTGCTGCTTTTCGGGTGATTTTCCGCCACCCGTGCAGGAACGGTTTGCCGGACAGCGACCCTGCGGCAGGTCTGGCGCGGCTCGCCAGTCTGTTCGCGCCCCGAAATGTCGCGCTGCCCGGCTTTTCAAACATTGCCGGGCTGACTAAGGATTTTCGATGGATTCTGGAACCGCCGCCACCGCTGCACCCCCCACGTCCCCGCTGCCAGGTGCCGCGGACGCCAGGAATGGCGTGCTGCTGGTTTTCGGCGCCGCGCTGGTCTGGAGTTTCGGCGGCGCCATTGCCCGCGGGCTCGATGTCGGCGATCCCTGGACGATCATTGCCTGGCGGTCGTTCTTCGCAGCCCTGTTCCTCATTGGCTTCATGCTCTGGCGCGACGGCCCGGCGGGTACGGTCAAGCTGTTTCGCACAATGGGACTGCCCGGCATCGGCGTGGCGCTCTGTTTCGCCACCGCCTCCATCTCCTTCGTGGTGGCGCTCGGCTACACCAGCGTCGCCAACATCCTCTTGATGCAGGCCGGCGTGCCGCTGATCGCGGCGCTGCTCGGCGTCGTCTTTCTGCGCGAAGCGGTCGATCGCGTCACCTGGGCGGCGATCCTGGCGGTGATAGCCGGCATCGGCGTCATGGTGTCCGATTCGTTTGCCGCCAACGTGTCGTTCATCGGCGACGGGCTGGCGCTGGTGATCGCGGTGGTGTTTGCCGCGGCCACGGTGATCACCCGGCGCTTCTCCGGCGTGCGCATGACGCCGGCGGTCTGCCTCGGGGTGATCATCGGCACCCTGGTCGGCGTGGCGCTGTCATCGGGACTGATCGTCAGCGCCCGCGATTATGGCCTGCTGTTCCTGTTCGGCGCCTTCAACCTCGGGCTCGGCATGGCGATGTTCGCCACCGGCGCGCGGCTGATCCCTTCGGCACTGGCGGCGCTGATTTCCACCATGGAGCCGGTCCTGGGGCCTATCTGGGTCTGGCTGATCCATGCCGAAGTCCCCGCGCCCCGCACGCTTGTCGGCGGCGGCATGGTGTTTTTAGCACTGGTCGGCCACATTCTCTGGCAATGGCACATGAGCCGCCGCACGGCGCTGCCGCTGCCGAATTGACCGGACAGGACAGAACGCCTCCCATGCAGCAAGGCATGAGGGGTCGCGTTCGGGGCAATGTCTGCCGGTCAAGCCAGGCGAAGGTCAAGCCGGGCGAAGCTGCAAGGCCTCAGTCGCCGATCTTCAGGGCCTCGATGAAGGCTTCCTGCGGGATGTCGACCTTGCCGAACTGGCGCATCCGCTTCTTGCCGGCCTTCTGCTTGTCGAGAAGCTTGCGCTTGCGGGTGGCGTCGCCGCCGTAGCACTTGGCGGTCACGTCCTTGCGCATTGCCGAGATCGTCTCGCGCGCCACCACCTTGCCGCCGATCGCCGCCTGGATCGGGATCTTGAACATGTGCCGCGGGATCAGCTCTTTCAGCTTCTCGCACATGGCGCGGCCGCGCTTTTCCGCAGCCGTCCGGTGCACCAGCATCGACAGCGCGTCCACCGGCTCGTCATTGACCAGGATCGACATCCTGACCAGGTCGCCCTCCTGGTAGCCGGTGATCTGGTAGTCGAAGCTGGCATAGCCCTTGGAGATGGATTTCAGCCGGTCGTAGAAATCGAACACCACCTCGTTCAGCGGCAGCGCATAGGTCACCATTGCCCGCTTGCCGACATAGGAGAGATCGGTCTGGATGCCGCGGCGGTCCTGACAGAGTTTCAGGATGGCGCCGAGATACTCGTCCGGCGTCAGGATTGTCGCCTTGATCCACGGCTCCTCGATCGACTTGATCCGGACCACGTCCGGCATGTCGGCCGGGTTGTGCAGCTCGATCACATCGCCATTGGTCATGTTCATCCGGTAGACAACGGACGGCGCCGTGGCGATCAGGTCGAGATTGAATTCGCGTTCAAGCCGCTCCTGGATGATCTCGAGGTGCAGCAGCCCGAGGAAGCCGCAGCGGAAGCCGAAACCAAGTGCGGCGGAAGTTTCCATCTCGAACGAGAACGAGGCGTCATTGAGCCTCAGCTTGCCCATGGCGGCGCGCAGATCCTCGAAATCCGCCGCATCGACCGGGAACAGCCCGCAGAACACCACCGGTTGCGCCGGCTTGAAGCCGGGCAGCGCCGCTGCTGTCGGCCTGCGCTCTTCGGTGATGGTGTCGCCGACGCGGGTGTCGGCGACTTCCTTGATCGAGGCGGTGATGAAGCCGATCTCGCCCGGACCGAGCGACTCGGTCGCCACCAGCTTGGGCGTGATCACGCCGATCCGCTCGACCGTGTAGCGCGCGTCGGTGCCCATCAGCCGGATCTGCTGGCCCTTCTTCATTTCCCCGTCGATGATGCGCACCAGCACGATGACGCCGAGATAGGTGTCGTACCAGCTGTCGACCAGCATCGCCTTGAGCGGATCCTTGACGGTGCCGCCCTTGGGCGCCGGCAGGCGCGTGACGATGGCTTCCAGCACGTCGGGAATGCCCAAGCCCGTCTTAGCCGAGATCATCACTGCGTCCGACGCGTCAAGCCCGATGACTTCCTCGATCTGTTCCTTGATCCGGTCGGGTTCGGCCGCCGGCAGGTCGATCTTGTTCAGAACCGGCACGATCTCGTGGTCGGCGTCGAGCGCGGCATAGACATTGGCCAGCGTCTGCGCCTCGACGCCCTGGGAGGCGTCGACCACCAGCAGCGAGCCTTCGCAGGCCCTGAGCGACCGCGACACCTCGTAGGCGAAGTCGACATGGCCCGGCGTGTCGATCAGGTTGAGCACATAGTTTTCGCCATCCTTGGCGGTGTAGTGCAGGCGCACCGTCTGGGCCTTGATGGTGATGCCCCGCTCCTTCTCGATATCCATGGAATCGAGAACCTGCTGGCTCATCTCCCGGTCGGCGAGGCCGCCACAGGTCTGGATCAGCCGGTCCGCCAGCGTCGACTTGCCGTGGTCGATGTGGGCGACGATCGAAAAATTGCGAATATGGGAAAGGGGCGTGTTTGTCATAGCTGGCGATTTAGCAGTCCGGTGGAAAAACGCAATCGCGGAAACAGATTCGAGACATTGATCCAGTTGCAAAAATCTCGCTTGACGGATGCCATTACTGCAGAAGATGGGCGCTGCGGCAATTGATCCCGGTATTTGCAGCAATCCGCTTCCTTGCGGCGCGCCGGTCGGTTCCGAAGGGGCGGTGCGCTTCAGGGGGCTCAATTGCACCGGCCATGCCCGTTTGCAAATTGGCGGGCCGCGGCTATACAGGCGCGGAGCCGGGGAACGAGCCACTTGCGCTAGGCGGCGCAGAAAACAGAGAGATTTGATGCAGTCAGATGACAACAAGCCTCGGCTGATCCTCTTTGTGTCCGAAGACTGGTTTTTCCTGTCCCATTTTCTCGACCGGGCCCGTCTGGCCCGGCAAGCCGGGTACAGGTGCATCATCGTTGCACGTGACAATGGGTCGGCGGCCAGGATCAGGGACATGGGGTTCGAATTCGAATCCGTGCCGATCGACCGGCGTGGCCTCAATCCCTTTGCGGCGATCAAGGATTTTCTTGCCGTCCGGGCGATCTTCAAGCGCCACCGCCCGTCGATCGTTCACAATGTCGCGCTCAAGCCAATCGTTCTGGGGGCGCTGGCGGCCCGGTCGCTTGGGATCAGTCGGATCGTCAATGCCCCGGTCGGCATGGGCTACTTCTTCTCCTCCTCGGCATTGCGGGCGCAAATACTGAAACCGCTTCTCTTTCTGGCCCTGAAGGCGTCTCTCAATCCTGCCGGCAGCAAGGTGGTGTTCGAGAATTCCGACGACCTGAAAGCCCTCGTCGAAAGCGGCACGATCCGGCGCAACGATGCGCGGCTCATCCCCGGCGCCGGTGTGGATATCGATGAGTTCAGTGTCCGTCCCGAACCGGAAGGCCCTCCGGTGGTGGTCTTGGTCGCGCGCATGCTGATCGACAAGGGGGTTCGCGAATTCGTCGAGGCAGCCCGGATCCTGAAACGCGACGGGGTCGCTGTCCGGATGCAGCTTGTCGGCGCGCCGGACCCGCACAATCGCGGCACGATCGGCGAGGACGAGCTGAAGCGCTGGGCAGAGGAAGGGGTCGCCGAATGGCTCGGTCACCGCACCGACATCGCGGCTGTGCTTGCGAACAGCCATATAGCCTGCCTTCCTTCCTATCGTGAAGGCCTCCCCAAGGTGCTGCTTGAGGCCATGGCCAGCGGCAAGCCGATCGTGACCACCGATGTTCCCGGTTGCCGTCAGGCCGTTCAGGACGGCGTCAACGGCCTTATCGTTCCGGCGCGCCAACCGGAACCACTCGCCGCGGCGCTGGCGTCACTGTGCGGTGACGCCGCCTTGCGGCACCGGCTGGGAACCGCAGGGCGAAAGCTCGCCGAAGAGCTTTATGCCAACGAGCCTATCGGGCGGCAGACGCTTGAGGTTTACCGGGAGGTGGCCGGGCCGGAGTGAATCCCCCCGGCGATGTCCGTTGGGCAAATCAAAGACCCTGGATGGCGACGAGCATAAGGTCTTCGATTACCCGGTCGCGGTAAGCGATTGGATGAAACCGGCGAGTTCGTCGCCGGAGTGGCCCGGCAGGGGCTCGCCCCTCTCCCGGCGTGGCTTGAGCCCGGCCAACTCGCGGGCAACATCCGTTTGCGGGTCTATGAGGGTGAACAGATCCGCAGGCACGTGCGAGGCGAACAGGGCCGCCGCATAGGGCTGGGTCGCCAAGGTAGGAACGCCCATGGCCGCGGCCTCGAGCGTGACCGCGGAAAACCGGGTAAAATGCGCATCGACACGCGCCAGCAGCAGCGGCAACAGGACGCCGGATGCCAGGTCGATGTCGCAGCGGCGCGGATCCAGCGTGCCGGCGTCGGGCAACGGCCGGTCTCGCTCGGCGGGGTGACGGCGAATCCAGCAGAACACATCTTCCGGCAGCTTGTTGACGATGCCGGCAATCCACGCATCGGCGTTGGCATCGTCGGACGAGATCAGCACTTCGCGCCGAAACGGTTCTGCCCGTCTGGCCAGCGCCTCTTCCTGGGCTCGAATCGTCCCGTCCAGCGCGGGGCGGGCTTTGGCCAATGCCGGAAGCAGATTTCCCACTGGACCAAGTGGCAGGAAACGCGGGTCATTGCGGTCCTGGACGGACCAGGAGACCAGAGCTTCGGGAGCTGTGTTGAACCGGGAAAAATGATGCAACTGCCCTTGTGCCGTCAGCGCGCAGGGGCGTTCGGCGCCATGCTCGATCTCGACAACCACGGTTCCGCGTTCACGGGCTGCCGCCGAAAGCCCGGCGGACCACCAGTAGCCTCCTGCGACGATAATCAGGGTCTTCGGATGGCCCTGCCGGTCGAAGATCTCGCCAAAAGACCGGTGGGCGGACAGCATCAGATCGACCTGGCGGGCAAACCACATCATCAGGAAATCCGGCTTAAGCTGCAGCAGCGCACCGGTGCGCGCAAGCGAGGTGCGCAGACCCGGCAGGGTCTCAAGACGCCCGAGGCTTTGTTGGGCGCAAAGCGCGTCCGCCTGAATTTCCCGCATCATGGCCGCGATGCCGCTTGCCGGCTGCTGGATCAGCCGGGCCAGGACGGGATCATCGAGGTCGGCATCAATGAGCCATTGCACGGTGTCCTGACCTGCGGTACGCAAGGCCAGGGACGGCACATCCAGCGGCGGGATGACGTGATAGTCACCGACCCTGCGACCGTGGTTCTTCGTGCCAACCAGCAGGTTGGTGCCGGACAGCGGGTCCCCGAACAACTCCCCTGGGGCTGCATGCCGGTGCCCGAACAGCCTGGCGAGCAGCGGGCGAAGCCTGTAATCCGCGTGGATGGCCGCCTGCCAGGCCCGGCTTCCAACGCGGATGCGTCCACGCCGGTATCCGATATCGATGTGCAAGGCCAGGCCGGCGATCACGGTGACAAACAGCGGCCAGAGGTCCAGGCCGTCGATCCGCCACGTGGTCACGTCGGTGGAACGCGGAATGTCCAGCAACACCTTGTCCAGCCTGGACAATTTTTCATCCGGCAATGGGTCCGCGTGCGCTGTCATGGTGATTTCTGGAGCATTGCCGCGATCGTTTCAAAGCGGTTCCGGGGTGCTTGACGATCGACGACTAGCAAGGAAACGGCTCGCCGACAAACCCATTTCATCCACGCGCGGTGCCACGGTTGTAAAATGGACGTCTGTTTTCACACCACCAGACAGGATGAAACGACATGGATACCACCCCGAAACTGTCCTTGCCCTACATCATGCCCGCCCAGGCGCTCAAGCATGTAACCCACAATCAGGCGCTGCAAAGCCTGGACGTGATTGCGCAACTGTCTGCCATCGATCGCGATCTGGCGAGCCCTCCCGGAGCACCCGATGAGGGCGATTGTTACATCGTTGCAGACCCGGCTTCCGGCGCCTGGACAGGCAAGGACAACCTGATCGCGGCCTTCCAGAACGGGGCCTGGGAGTTTTACACGCCGCAAGAGGGATGGCGATGCTGGGTGGCCGACGAAGCTGCACTCGTGGTGTGGGACGGCGCGCTATGGAGTGCTTTGGGTGGCGGAGCTGGAGGCATTCTCAACCCGGCAACCGGTGGTCTGGTCGGGATAAATTCCACGGCCGACACGACCAACCGGTTGTGTGTAGCCAGTCCGGCGAGCCTGTTCAGCCATGAAGGGGCCGGCCATCGGCTCATCATCAACAAGGCCGGAGTTGGCGACACGGCTTCCGTGCTGATGCAGAACGGCTTTTCCGGCAGGGCGGAAATGGGGCTTGCCGGCGACGATCTTTATCATCTCAAGGTCAGCGCCGATGGCGCGAGCTGGAACGAATCCCTTGTCATCGACAATGCAACCGGGATCGTCAGCTTTCCATCCGGCGTGAGCGGGATTGGCGCCGGAAGTCAACCTCCCACCCTGCAGGTCTTCACCAGTTCAGGAACATGGACGCGGCCGTCCGGCTGTGTCCGCATCAAGGTCACCGTGCAGGGTGGCGGTGGTGGTGGCGGCGGTTGCGCCAGTGGAGCGGCATCCACTGGCGGCGGCGGTGGCGGCGGGGCAGGAGGCGCCTGCATCAAGATGATCGACGTGTCCGCAATGCCGTCAGTCGCGGTCACGGTCGGCGGCGGCGGAAGCGGCGGAAGCGGCGCGTCCGGAGGTCCGGGCACGGCCTCTCATTTTGGCGGGCACTGTTCCGCCACCGGCGGCGGCGGCGGCGCCTATGCTGGGCCGAGCTCCGGCGGAGCCGGTGGAACTCTCGGTGGAGGCGTCGGCGGCGATCTCAATTTGCAGGGCGGATGGGGGATTTCCGGCTCCTTCGCATCGGCCGCCACTATCGCCGGCGGAAACGGCGGTGCTGCCCTTCTGGGCGGCGGTGGAGGTGGCGGAGCCGGAGGCTACCCGGCCCGGAACGGAAGCAACTATGGCGGCGGCGGTGGCGGTGGCGAAGCCTTGCCCGGAGCCGGCACGCGTGCGGGTGGCAGCGGCGCGCCCGGTGCTGTCATGGTCGAGGAATATTATTGACGCGGAGGGTTTGCCTCGGCATGAAGGCCGCATCGGTCGGTCCGTGAGCCGGACATGTCAAAAGCATCAACACGACGGGGTCTGAAATGAAACGAGCATATGTATCGGCACTGGGCATCATGGGAAGGCGCCATGTCGTCGGTCTTGTTCGCAAGGGCTACCATGTTGACTGTTTCGATCCCAGCGATGCCGCCCATGAAGCGCTGGCAGCGGATCTCGAGCGGAACAGCCTGGATAAAGGTCTTGTCGAGCGTGTCGAGGCCGGCGCCGGCTCCTATCAAGCCGCGATTTTCACCGAACATGCGGACTTGCGCTTTGGCAATGTCGGGCGTTTCCTGGACTTGGCGCAGGCTGAACGGGTTCTGCTGGAAAAACCCCTGTCCTCCGATCCCGACGAGGTTGAAGCCTATGCCGGTCTGTTTGCCCGAAAAGGCATGTCGGACGCGCAGGTCTCGGGGAATTTCACCCGCCGAGCCTGGGCGCCTTTCCACCGGCTGAAGGCCATCTGCGATACTGCCGAGAAGATCCATATGAGCGTTCATGGCGGAGCCTACGGGATTGGCGGCAATGGCATCCACCATATGGATCTGTTCCTCTATCTGACCGGAGACCTTCCGACACATGTGAGTGGCGTGGAACTGTTCGAACCGACCATCCGCAGCGGCCGTGGCGACCGTTTCGTGGACTATGGCGGCACATTCGAACTTCGCAACCAACGCGGGATGATGCGGAATGTCTGCGTGCCCACCTCCAGCGTCGCCCCGCTGGTGATGATCACCGGGGAAAATTTCTCCGCGATCATCAACGAGCGGACGCTTGAATGGGAACTGGCAGTCCGGAAACCCGAATCCACATTGCCACCCTATCGGTGTGGCGCGGACTACGAGGTGATCGAAAGCGGCGTCATGGATTATCTCCCGATGGACCATGTATCGGGGCTTTGGGCGGAAGCGGAAATCGAGCTCCCCGACCTGTCAACGATCCTGACGGCGCATCGCCTTTTGCATGAGTGTCTTGAAAAAGCCGGCATTGGAAAGCCCTTCCGCTACACCTGAGCGTTCTTCGGAGACCGTGTCTTGCGGGGTGGAGCCGTTTCGACCTCTGTTTCCTCCGCAGGCGTGGCGTCTTTTTCGGCTTCCGGTTCCCAGCGGCTGATATCGCGCCGCATGTCCGGATCGGGATAGCGCCCGTGAAACTCAGGCAGGCCGGGTTTTGACGCCAGGCGTTCCATCCAAGTCTGATGCTGATCTTTCCCTTTTACGGCGGCAATCAGGAGAATGCTGGGTGACTGCGTAAAATAGTGGATCTCGAGGAGGTAAAGATCGTTGCGCGCGAGCTGGTCCCGGACCAGTTGGCCGTAATGCGGGTTCTCCTGGATGTTGACACCACCGCGATAGGATTGAAGCAGGAACAGCCCGCCGTCTTTTACCAACTGGCCGACATCCATGATCGCCTGTTGAAACGGCGGCATCCCCTCCGGCCAGGACTGGTAGCTGGCATAGGCTTCCGCTTTGGTGCGCCGGCGGCGATAGGAAAGCTGAATAGCCTCGCGATCGAGCTCATCCGGTGCAAAGCTGGAAATATAGCTGACATCGTATTTAGCCTGGCTGAAAGTCACGGCATCTTCCAGAAACAGATAAAGATCGCTGATGATGTAGTTCAGCGACGTTTCGGTCGGGCTTTGCCCGGCATCGATACGCTGGCGAATGCTGTCCGCAAGCGGATCGATCACCGGGTCCAGCAAGTCCAGGAGGTCGACCTTGCACCCGGCTTCGAGGAAATGGAATTCCTCGTGAGCCCGGCCCGCGCCGATGGATATCATGGATCTATCGGCCAGGTCATACCGCTCGATCAGCGCCTGCATGGCAGGCTTGACCTGCAGGACGAGTTCGCCAATCTCGTCACCGTCCGAAAATTTTCCGGCTGTCCTGTCGTAGCCGTAAAAACTATCGGTTTGCAGAGATCTCACTTCCATCGGAGCCTTCACCTTTGTCAAAATGAGGGGCGATTTCTCGCAAAAAAAGCGTGCAATATACACTGTATGCATGGCACAAGGTCGCGAATTCGAGCCCGGTGAGCCATGCCCTGATACCATGTATGTGGCTTAGAGAAAAAGGAACTGTTTCATGCCCACGTCCCCCAATAACGAACACCGCGTTCTCGTCGCCGGAGCCGGAGAGATGGGCCGGGCCCATGTCGCGGCGCTGCAGGGGCTTGGTGTCGGCGCGGTCGCGGTATGCGCTCCGAGTGCGCGCAACAAGGACGCCGTCGAGGAACTGGGCGCGGATTTCTTCGCCGGAACGCTTGGCGATGCGATCGAGACATTCGCCCCCAGCCATCTCGTCGTTGCGGCGCCGGTCGAGCGCCTTGCCGCCGAGACGGTCAACGCCATCGAAGCAGGCGTGCGCGAGATCATGATTGAAAAGCCGGCCGTTCTTTACGGTCAGGAAGGCGAGCAAATGAAGGCCGCAGCGGCTAAAGCCGGTGCACGCCTGGTGGTCGGATACAACCGCCGCTACTACGGCTCCGTGGCCAAGGCGCTGGCGCTGATTGCCGAGAGCGGCGAGAAGGTCACCAGCATCAATTTCGAATTCACCGAGTGGTCGCACATCATCCGCACGCTGACCAACCAGTCCGAGGCCACCAAGGCGCGGTGGATCCTGGCCAACAGCATGCACGTCATCGACACCGCCTTCCTGCCCGTGGGTTTGCCCGATGCGGTGCGCAGCCAGTTCATCGCCTCGGGAGAGCTGGACTGGCACCCGACGGCGCAATTTGCCGGTTCTGGAGTGACGGTCGAAGGCGTGCCGTTCAGCTATGCTGCAAACTGGGATGCGCCTGGCCGCTGGGGCTTCGAATGGCTGACCCCGTCGCGCCGCTATATCTTCAGGCCGCTGGAGAAGCTGCACGTCACCGACAAGGGCTCGGTCGCCGTCAACGAAATCCCGCTCGACGATGATCTCGACCAGCGCTTCAAGCCGGGGCTCTATCGCCAGCACGAGGCCTGGCTGAGCGGCGCCGCGGACACGCGGTTGTGCGATCTTGACAGCGCGATCGACCTGGTCGGCCTTGCCGAGCGTATCGGCGGCTACGCGAGAACCACTCATGGCTGAAACGGCCGGGCGGGATAACCAACCGCCCGCACACCTCATTTGCGCAATTGCCCGGCTGTCCCCGGCGGCGCGGGACCGGCTTCTCGAAAAGGCCCGTGCCTTCGGGACCAGCCATCCCGCGGGGCGCGTCGTCACCTTCGTTGATGAGTTCGACGCTGCGGAAATCGGCGGCAACCGGCGCATCGAGAACTGGCGCAGCGCCCTGGGGGGCGAGGCCTACAACCGGGCCTGGCGGCAGTCCTATCAGCAGGCGGACGACTTCATGGCCTGCCTGCATGGCGAGCTGCGGAGCTTGCTGCAGCCCTATTACCATTCGATCGCCGACCGGTCGCACCAGTTTCTGCAGCTTGATGCACTGCTTGCCGACCCAGCCCGGCCGACGATGGTCATCTTCCCGTCGCGCTCGACAAGACCCTTTTCAACCATGCCTGCAACGATCTGGCGGGTAAGCTCCCTGGGCGAAAGGCTGCGTGTTTTCTGGCGCCGCGTGAAGTTCGTCACCGGGGCCATGACCTCCAAGCTGACGCGGCGGCTGCGGCCATCTGCTGCGGCTCCGGCCGGAGCGGATGCGGATGCCGACCAGACGGCTGGAGCGATCGATACAAGGGCATCTGAAAAATCCCATGTCCTGATCGCCGTGCAGGAAGGGGTGGCGGCGATCAACTCGCCATCCGCATTCGCCGTGGCCGAACAGCTGCGAACGCAAGGTCGGGATGCGTTGATCCTCACGCCGAACCGCACCATCCACGCGCTCGCAGCCGCCAAAGGCGTTGCTTGCCTGTGCCCGGTCGAACTGTCGCCGACCTTGCTGCGCCCGAAATGGATCGCATTCGCACGAGCCTGTTTTGCGCAGTTGGGCGCTCTTGCCGGCAAGGATGCGGTTGATCCCGATATCGCTCGCCTCGCCCGTTCGCTGAAAGGGGATCTGCCGCTTTGGCTGCTGCTGCATGCCACGGCAACCGCGATGCTGGAGAGCTATCATCACGATGTCGCGCCGATCGGCGCCGGCCTGCTGATCAACGAGGGCACGCCCATTTCCGGCCTCGCGCTCTCCTGGCTGAAGCAGAAGGGCATTCCCGACTGCGGCTACTGGCCGGCGCTGCTGGGCGATCGGCCGGACTGCGACTATTTCCCGGCCACGACCCACCTGGTCTATGGCGATCAGCTGCGCGACCACGTGATCGCGCTCGGCTTTGAGGAAAGCGCCGTCCAGTCGGTCGGCTCCGTGAACTACGACGTCTCGCTCGGGCGCAGCAAGGATCAGGATATCGCTCGCGTTAGGGATGGCATCGTACCCGAATGGGACGGCCGTTCACCGCTGGTCGTCGTCGCCACCGAAGCGTTGCAGCGCCCGGAAGAAGAATTGCAGCCGGTCCTCGAAACCCTGGCCGGGATCGGGAACGTCACGATTGTGCTCAAGCTGCACCCGGCGGATTCGGCCGAGTATTTCAGGAACTTCCTCTTCAGGCTCGGCTTGACCGAGCGGGTGACGCTGGTCGAGCGTTGCGATCTCGATGCGCTGCTGCACACCGCCGACCTGCTCGTCTGTGTTCTGTCGAATATCATTGTCAACGCCGCGCTGCTCGGAACACCGACGCTTGTCTGCGATTTTTCCAACAAGCGCGCGCCGCTCGATTTCGTCAGTCACGGGCTGGCGCTGGGGTGCTTTTCAGCCGACCGGCTGCCGCAGATTCTTCCCTCGATGCTCGACGAAAATGGTCTCCGCAGCCGGGCTCTGGAACTCTTGCCGACCGGTATGAAAGGGTTTAATAAACCGTCGGACGGGCGTAGCGCGCTCAGAATTGCAAGGCTGTTGCACGCTCTTGCGGACCACGAGCTGAAAGGTTCAGTTTAGCCTTGAAAATCATCGGAATAGTGCAGGCCCGACTTGGTTCCAGCCGCTTGCCGGGCAAGGTCTTGCTCGACATCGAAGGCCGTCCGCTGATCCGGCACGTGGTCGAGCGCTGCGCCGCCTCCAAACACATCGAGCAGATCGTCGTGGCGACAACCGAAGAGCCCGATGACGACCGGCTTGCCCGCTACCTCGATGAAGAGCTGAAGGTGCCGGTCTACCGCGGATCGACCGACGACGTGCTGTCCCGCTTCATCGGCGCCGCGCGCCAGGCCGGCGCCGACATGATCGTCCGCATCACCGCCGATGACCCGCTCAAGGATGCGGCGGTGATCGACGAGGCCATCGATGCGCTTCTGGCAGATCCCTCGCTCGACTATTGCAGCAACACGCTCAATCCGACCTTCCCCGAGGGGCTGGACATCGAGGTGTTCCGGTTTTCCGCACTCGACCGCGCGGACCGCGAGGCCAGGCTTGCGTCCGAGCGGGAACACGTGACACCCTACATCTGGAAGAACCCGGACCTGTTCCAGGTGAAGAACTTCGAATACCGGGAGAACATCAGTGACTGGCGGCTGACCGTCGACAAGCCCGATGATCTCGAACTGATGCGGGCCATTTTCGCCGCATTGGGGAAAAGCAGCAACCTGTTTTCGTATCGCGACGTGATCGCCCTGCTCAAGCAAAAGCCCGAATTGCGGGACATCAATGCAGGCACCGTGCGCAACGAAGGCTATCTCAAATCCCTGAACGAGGAAAATTCATGACCACGTCCAAGCGTCTTTTCGGCAACGAGGAAAAATATGTCCTGGAGGTGCTGGCGACGGATTTCCGCAGTTCCAAGGGCTCGATAATGACCCGCCGGCTGGAAGACCTGTTTTGCCAGGTGTATGGCTGTGATTACTCCCTCAGCTTCACCAATGGCACGGCAACCATGCATGCGCTTCTTGAGGCACAGGGCATCGGCCCCGGCGACGAGGTGATCGTGCCTCCGCTGACGATGTCGGCCACGACATTCGCGGTGTTGCAGGCCAACGCCACGCCGGTGTTCGCAGACGTCGAACCCGACACCTTCCAGATTTCGGCCGCATCGATTGCCGAGCGGATCACCGAGAAGACCAAGGCGATCATCACGGTCGCGCTTTACGGCCTGTCACCGGACATGGATCCGATCATGGAGCTTGCGCGCAAGCATGATCTGTTCGTCATGGAAGACAATGCCGAGTGCTTCCTCGGCAAGTACAAGGGCCGCATGGTCGGCATGCTCGGCCACGCCGCCAGCTTCTCATTCCAGAGCTCCAAGCACCTGACCTCCGGCGAAGGCGGCATGGTCATCACCAACGATGGCGAGCTCGCCGATCGTACCCGCAAGGTGCAGTCGCTGGGTTATGCCGGCGTCGGCGCCAAGAAGGGCAAGATCACCAAGGACGACATCCAGGAGCCGACCTACGAGCGCCATGTCACCATGGGCTGGAACTATCGCATGCCGGAACTCTGCGCCGCGGTTGCCCTTGCGCAGGTCGAAAACATCGAGCCGCTGGTGCAGACCCGCATCGACGCGGCGAAGAAGCTCGATGCCGCGGTGCAGGGCTGCGAATGGCTCATTCCGCAGTTCACGCCGGCCGATTGCGTCAACAGCTACTGGACCTATGTCGTCCAGCTGCGCCATCCCGAACACAGCTGGAACAAGGTCCGCGACGCGTTCAAGTCGCGCGGCGGTCACGGCGTCTACGGCGCATGGCAGCTCACCTATCTCGAGCCGATGTTCCGCGACATGAACCTGCTCGGCCGCGAGCGCTTCATTTCCGAAGACAACAAGGCGAAATACCAGCGCGGTCTTTGCCCGGTGGCCGAAGACCTGCAGCCGCGGCTGATGCAGTTCAAGACCAACTACTGGGATCTCGCCGAGGCCGACCGCCAGGCTGAAATCCTGGCAGAGACCATCGCCAGCCTGTCCTGACCGGCAGCAATTTCGAGCCACCGGGGGAGACTTCAATGCGCGTATTCTTGGCTGGAGCCAGTGGAATGCTCGGGCACAGCCTCGTGCCGGCGTTGCGTGCTGCCGGCATGGACGTTGTTGCTCACGGCAACAGCAAGGGAATGGACGTCGCCGGCGACCTGACCGATGCGGCTGTTGCCGCCGATCTGGTTGCCGCCTCAGAACCCGACGTTGTGGTCAACCTGGCGGCGCTGACGAATGTCGACCGCTGCGAAGAGGTCCCCAACGAAGCCTACCGCATCAACGTCAAGCTGGTCGAAAACCTGGTCTCAGCCCTTGAGAAGCGACCCGGTTCTCATCTCGTGCAGATCTCGACCGACCAGGTCTACGAAGGCAACGGGCCGTTCGGGGAGGACGATGTCCATGTCGCCAACACCTACGCCTTCTCGAAATATGCCGGGGAGCTCGCGGCGTTGAGGATGCCGGCCACGGTACTGCGGACCAACTTCTTCGGTCACAGCCAGTTGGAGGGCCGGCCGAGTTTCAGCGACTGGCTGGAAAAGACCCTGCGGGCGGGTACGGAGTTCACCGGCTTCACCGATGTGCTGTTCAGTCCCTTGGGGCTCGACAGCCTGGTTGCGATGATCACCCGGACCATCGAGGCGCGCCGCCCCGGCATCTTCAATCTCGGTTCGCACGGCGGCATGTCGAAGGCCGATTTTGCGCTGGTTCTGGCCGGGCATCTGGGGCTCGATGCAGGGGCGATGAAGAAGGGCAGCGTTGCCGACATGTCGCTTATGGCCTATAGGCCACGGGACATGCGAATGAACGTTACGCGCTTCGAACAGGCGTTTTCCGTAACGCTTCCAGATCTGAAAGACGAGATCGCTGCCCTCTAGAGGCGGTCAGGTCACATGCAAAGACGCCAGGGAGACTGACAATGAACAAGCCAGCCGCCGAATTCGAAATTGATGGCAAGACCATCGGCCTCGATCATCCGACCTACTTCATTGCCGACATTGGCGCCAACCACGATGGCGAATTGCAGCGTGCCAAGGACCTGATCAAGCTGGCGGCCGACGCAGGGGCGGACGCGGTCAAGTTCCAGCATTTCCAGGCGAAATCGATCGTCTCCGATGTCGGCTTCAGAAGCATGCCGGCCGAAGCCATGTCGCACCAGTCGAAGTGGGAGAAATCGGTTTTCGAAGTCTATCAGGCGGCCTCGGTCAATCCCGACTGGACAGAGGAACTGAAGCTGGCCTCCAAGGCCGCCGGCGTGAGCTTTTTCACCACACCCTATTCCTATGATCTTGTCGACGAGCTTGATCCGCACCTGCCGGCCTACAAGATCGGTTCGGGCGATGTTTCCTGGCCGCAATATATCGAGTATGTCGCCAGGAAGGGCAAACCCACGATTCTCGCCTGTGGCGCCGCCAACGCCGAGGATGCCGACCGCGCCGTGCAGGCAGCACTTGCCGTCAACGAGAAGGTTGCCCTGCTTCAGTGCAACACCAACTACACCGCGAGCCTCGAGAACTTCAAATACATCAAGCTCAACGTGCTCAAGACCTTCGCCGCCATGTATCCGGGCATGATCCTCGGGCTGAGCGACCACACGCCCGGCCATGCAACCGTGCTCGGAGCGGTCGCCCTGGGCGGCAGGATCATGGAAAAGCACTTCACCGACGACACCACCCGCACCGGTCCGGACCACAAGTTCGCCATGGACCCACGCACCTGGCGCGACATGATGGATCGCACCCGCGAGCTCGAAATGGCGCTCGGCGACGGGATCAAGAAGGTCGAGGACAACGAGATCGACACCGTGGTGGTTCAGCGCCGCGGCCTGCGTGCAAAGCGTGACCTGGCTCCGGGCGAGGTTCTGACCAGCGCCGATCTCGAGGCTCTGCGTCCTTGTCCCAGAGATGGTTTTGCGCCCTACATGGAAGACCGGATCGTCGGAAAAACATTGCGGTCAGCGGTCAAGCAAGGGGAGCATCTCACATGGGCTCACCTCGACTAGCCATCATCATTCCGGCTCTCAACGAGGCGGACACGATTGCACCGGTGCTCAAGGTCGTGTCCGCCTTCGGACAGCCGATCGTTGTCGATGACGGTTCGACCGACGGCACCGCCGAACTGTCGCGCAGCCTTGGCGCCGATGTGGTCACCCATGAGGTCAACCAGGGCTATGACGGCGCCTTGTCGTCCGGATTTGCCCGTGCCGATGCGCTCGGGTTCGACTACGCCATCACCATCGATGCCGATGGCCAGTTGCCCGGCGATCTCATTCCCGAGTTCGTCAAGCGTCTCGACGAAGGTGCCGACCTGGTGGTCGGCATTCGCGACTTCGTGCCGCGCGTTTCGGAACTGGCGTTTCAGATCATGGCGCGCAAATTCTACGGATTGCAGGACCCGCTTTGCGGCATGAAGGCCTACCGCATGAGCTATTACCGAAAGCTCGGCTGGTTCGACAGCTATCGCTCGATCGGCACCGAATTCATGTTGTTCATCGTGCGCCAGGGCGGCAAGCTTGACCAGCTGCCTGTCCCGACAGCGCCGCGCGTCGGCCAGGCCCGCATCGGCGGCAACCTCAAGGCCAACTATATCATCGGGCGTGCCGCCGTCATCGCGTTCTTCAAGCATTTCGGACGGTAAGTGCCGATGCGCAGGCTGGCTCTGAATGGCGCTTCCACCCTGATCGCGAGGGATGACGAGGCGGCACGAGCGGCGCTGGCCGGTATGAAACTGCCTGCGGGTCGGGTGGTGGGAACCGCCGCCGGTTCGCTTGCAGTCGCCGATGGCGAGCGGGAGATTGTCCCCATAGAGGAAGCGCTTGGTGCCGCCGCACTTTCCCGTCTCGAAGAGCAGGCCTACGGGATGGCGGATGCGCTGCTCGATGCCCAACACGACGGGGCTCAAAAGGACATCCTCACCAGCGCTTATCATGAAATCGCCACCGGTTCGCTGCGCGTTCTCGCCATGCATGAAGTCCTGATGCAGGGCGATGTAGCACTTGCGCTGATGGATCAGCCGATGATGGCCGCGTTCGATCCAGCCGGAGAGAATGGCGCGGAACCGCCGCCCTCCGTGCTGCGCCGCATCCGTTCGCTGCTGCGCCCTGCAAGGCGTGGCCTGCGATTGGCGCGGCAACTTCCTGCCGCAGCCCGCGCGGCGGTCCGGCTTGCGGGCCGCAAGGTTGCCATTGTGACGTGCAATGACTCGGGAACCGGAATCAATCTGAGGCCTCTCAAGGCGATCCTTCCCGAGCTGGATGCCCTCAAGGTGCAGATCCTGCTGCTCACGGAAGTTTCACTGGTTGCCGAAGATCCCGATCTTTCTCGGCGCAACGTGCTGACGATTGACGGTGACCTGCCAGTCTTCCCGGTCACGTCGGCGTCGCCGAAATGGCAGTCGGTCGACGCGGCGGGTTCGTTGCCGCAGACGCTCGTGACCGCGCTTGACAGGTCGCTTGCCTGGGGCTGGCCGAAATACGTCACCCGCTTCGACCGGGGCCAGCGCGTCCTCGGCATTGCCGGCCGGCTCTGCAGCATCCGGGCCGTTCTTTCAATCCCCGAAACCTTGCCGGTCTCGATCGCCGCCGGGCTCTGGGCGCGTGCGCGGTCGCTGCCCTGGTCGGGGCATTTCGGCGCCACCATCGGGCGCTGCCCGGATCACTATTTCTTCCCCGCGAGCGAGCATCTCGCCTACGGGGGCCAGCTTGCCGACCATATCGCCTCGACCGGCAAGGACAGGGCAAGCATCCATGTCGTAGGCAGCCCGGCATTCGATGCGCATCTGGGCCGCGACAGGGCGGCGGACCGGACCGCGGTGGAAGCCGATTTCCCGCGCCTGGCCGGCAATCGCCTGATTGTCGTGACCAGCGAGGCCTTTCCCGATCCGGCGACGGAACTGGTTCCGATATTGCAGGCGGTCACCCAGATCGCCGGCGCGCATGTGATCTTCAAGCTGCACCCGGACGATGATCCGGCCTTCATGCAGAAAATGACGGAGCGGGCTGGCGTCGCGGACCGGATCGACATGGTTCACCGCTATCCGCTCGGACAATTGCTCGGCGCCGCCGACTTGCTGGTGTCGGTCATGTCGACGGTGATCATCGAGGCCGCGGTTGTCGGCACGCCCACGCTGGTCTGCGACTTCAGCGGCAAGTCGGCGGTTCTGGATTTCGTCGGGGAGGGGCTCTGCCTGGGCTGCACCAATCCCGCCGAAGTCCGGCGGCAGGCCGAGGCCATCCTGTTCGACCCTGCGACGGCGGAGCTTGCCAACCGGAAAATGCACGACGGTATCGAGCGGTTCAACGGGCCGAACGACGGGCACAGCGCCAGACGCATCGCCCGGTTGACTGCCGATCGGGTCGATGCGGGCGCAGCAGCAGAGGGTCTAAACACGTGAGAGTGTCAGTGTGCACCGGACCTGATGGGATGATCGTATCGTGAGCTTGCCGCAAAATGACACTCCTTTGGTCAGTGTGGTCATTCCCGTCTTCAACCGCCAGGATACGGCGACCGCCTCGATCCGCTCGGTTCTGGCGCAGGGCTTCGCCGATTTCGAATTGATCGTGGTCGATGACGGTTCCACGCCGCCCTTCGCGCTGCCGGATGACGTGAAAGGCGATGCGCGCATCAGGCTGGTGCGGCAGCCCGTCAACAGCGGAGCGGGGGCTGCGCGCAACGCCGGCGCCCGGGCCGCGCGCGGAACCTGGATCGCCTGGCTTGATTCCGACGATGAATGGGTCACGCACAAGCTTGAGCGCCAGATTGATTTCATTGCAGCCAATGGGGCCCAGCCGAAACGGACCGCGATTGCCTCGGGCTTCGAATACCGCTTCGCGGACGGGCGGCGCGAGCAGCGCGTCCCGGTCCCAAGCGCAGATCCGTCGATGTTCTTTTCCGGCTGCTGGTTCTGTCCGGGCTCGACCGTCCTGATTGGCCGCGAGGCGTTCGAGGCAGTCGGCCCCTATGACCAGAACATGCTGCGGCTGGAGGATGTGGACTGGTTCGCCCGCTTCGCGTTGGCGGGTGGGGATCTTGCCGTCGTGCCGGAGCCGCTGGCAATCATCCATCTCGGAGGCCGGCCGGTTTTCGCCAGGGTCAAGGCCGCAGGCGATTACCTCTTGCAAAAATACCGGTCCGATCCGCGTCTTGATCGTTCCATCCGCAGGCACCTGTTTGCCTATGTAGCGCTCGAATATGCTGCCAGCCGGCTGAAGACCCGCACACAGATGGCCAGGGGCGTGTGGAACCTTCTCTACTCCTGGCTGATGGTGCCGCGCATGCACCTGCAGGTGCGCAGATTCTGGTCGTGAGAGAGATCGGTTTTCGGCGGGTTGCCGGCGCTTGATCGTGTTGCGCTGGCAGACAAAATGTCCGATAAGTCGCGCGAAATCGCAGAGGCACCGTTGAGCGGGATTTGCCATTCGGCATCCACACCGGTTGGTCCCAAGAGGCTTGCATGCTTATCATTGAACCTGACCGTGCCAACTTTGTGGTCATTAGAAACCACAAAAATGATCTGGAGCTTCTTGGGCAGCTCGACGAGATTATGGGCTGGCCAGCGGACAGCATTAACTTGCTTGCGAATAGCCCTACTGTACTTGAGTATGAAGAGCGAAGGTGGGATGCTAAGCCCTTTCGCACTACGCTGACGACTCACGAAATAAATGAGGTCGAGTGGCAGGCTTATCAACTAGTAGACAATTTGGTTTCGGCCGTGAGGTGGCGATCTAAACACGACGTGTTGCTCACCAGCTATCATGAGATTGCTAGTAGCTGGTTTCACATCATGCTGGCCTACAAAGCCGCTGCAAACACACATAATTGCGTGATTTTGGTAGATCGAGACACGTATGAGTGTTTTCGCCTGGCGTCCCGAAGACTAAGCCGGGAACTCGCAGATCACCTCGCGATCGGGTGGCAAAACAGGCATCTTCCGATTGTTCATGCCAAGCGTCTCCGCTTCATGGTGAATCACTTTGTTCAAGTACATCCGCTCCTCGTTCGTCGCCTAACTTTGCCACAATCGCTGATCCGAAACGACAAGCGCGCACGCAATTTCAAGAAGCGCATGAGAATCCGCTTCTTACGATTCCTCCGTAACGTTAGGGCAATTCACACAGGTGACATCAGCGAGTTCTTTGCAAATAAAAGAAAGCGGATTGGCGTACGGTTGATGCAGTTGAGTAACCGCATCGGCGAACGAATTTATCAACGGCAGAAAACATCAAAGTATGCCGACAAAAACTCGAGCCTAAACAAATGGAAATTGCAGCTTGCCGAATTTCTAATAGGTATCAAGCCGACCTCCGAGTCGTTACCTTTCGAGGAAATACCTAATCTTGATAAACAAGAACGGGTTCTGATAACCGTCAGTGACTCCGGCTCAAAAGTGAATCTGGACCCGGCCATAAAAATTGCGCAGGCCGTTGAAGCGCGCGGCATGAAAGTTGTGCTTGTCACAGATTCGCTTTTCACCGTGGATAGAACAGACGTTCAAGGTTTGTCTTTGATTTACACCTCACTGCAGAAGAGCGAGCTGCGCGGGGAAAAGCTGAACTGGCCACTCATGCAATTGAACAAAGACCAACCACTTTTGGCCTCGGCGATTCGGTTCCATTTCGAAATGAATTGGCCTTACTTCATGCGGCGTCAGCGCGATTTGCATCATCTCTACGAACATATAGCAAGAAATGGCCGGGTTCACGCGGTGTTGTCGATAAATGAAACTTTGCCGCTTGCAGTCGCTTTCGGGCGCAAGGCTGTCGCGCACCACACCCCGTGGATTGGGCATTTCCCGATCCTTCTGGGACATCGGCCAGACGGTTATTTCTTCCCGGCGCCTTATCATCTCGCCTATGGTGATCAAATCCGTGACCACATGGTAAAGGCGGGAGTAAAGCCAAACACGATAGAAGTCGTGGGTGCCCATACCTACGACAAGCACCACGGGGGAAACCGCGACGCCGACCGGCACCGTGTCGAGGAAGATTTCCCACGCGCAAAAGGCAAGAAGCTGGTCACCGTTGGGACGGAAGCCTTCCCGGACCCCGAAACCGAGCTTGATCCCGTTCTTGGTGCGGTGCCAAATCTCGAAGGCGTGCATGTCGTTCTCAAGCTGCATCCAAGCGACCAGATCGCTGATTTCGAGGCAATGGCCGAGCGGCTTGGGGTTCGCGACAGGATCGATATCGTCAAGCAATATCCTCTCGGCCAGCTGCTGGGCGCCAGCGATCTGCTGATCGTGGTGGTGTCCAACATTGCCATTGAAGCCGCCATTATCGGCACCCCGACCCTGATCTGCGATTTCAGCGGCAAGACCGAAGTGGTGGATTTCGTCGCGGAGGGACTGAGCATGGGGTGTAGTGATCCGAGCCGTGTCGGTGAAATGGTGCATGCCATGCTTTTCGACGAGGCCACTGCGGCACGGGCGCGGGAGCTTTTGCGGCACGGTATCCGGCGCTTCAATGGTCCCAATGACGGTCGGAGCTGCGAACGCATTGCCGATATTATCGTAAGGCCACAAACGAATTGGCTATCCGGACTCCGGCAGATGATAACGAACTCGATGTACCCGAAGCCGGATACCGGGACCGCCCAAAATCCCGCCGATTCGGCATGAACAATCCAAAACCGGGGTTGCAGAAAGACCGTATTGCACAGATAAGAGCGAAGGCCAGCGATGAAAAAATCGCGTCTTAGAGGACCATCCGCCCGTTTCAGGGCACCAAACCGATGTCGAATGATCCAGCCCGAGGCTAAAAAGTGAAGCACGTCACCATTTATCGCGAGAGCGACGCCTACAGTTCCTTTCCCCATGTTGTGATCCTGCCCAACGGCAAACTGGCGGTCGCCTTCCGCCGGGCCGGAAAGTTCAGCTCGGACGCGGCCAAGAACAACGTCGCCACCCATCACGATCCGGACAGCGCGATCTACATGATCACGTCCGACGACATGGGCCAGACCTGGCCGGAAGAGAACCGCCGCCTGGTCTACAAGGGCCGCTGGGGCGTCAATGATCCGGCGATGACCGTGCTGGCCGACGGCAGCGTGATCTGCCGCTTCGTCGCGCTCGACATCCGCCCGACCAGCGCCGTGGGTGGCGAACCTCCGCGCAAGATCTTCTCGCATCGCGCCGAGCATGGTCTGGTGACCTCCGTCGTTGGCAACATGATCATGCGCTCGACCGACAATGGCGAGACATGGACGGAGATCGGCGTCGAGGACGTGCCCGAGATCGGCGGGTCCTGCTCGCGCGACCCGATCGTTGAGATGGCCGACGGATCGTGGCTGGCACCCGTCTACACCGGCGCGCCGCAGCGCTCCGACATCTCCTGGGTGGTGCGCTCGTTCGACCGCGGCCGGACCTGGTGCGAGCCGATCCGCATCGCCTCGGACGAGAAAGGCCGCTTCTCCGAGCTGCAGGGCATCAACTACAACGAGACGTCTCTGATCTCGCTTGGTGGCGGCGAAATGCTGGCGATGATCCGCGCCGACGAGACCTATCACACCAGCGGCGACCAGTTCATGCCGGTCGGCATGGTCGGCAACCTGGTCACTGCACGCAGCCTCAATGGCGGACTGTGCTGGACTTTCCCGCAGCAAACCGGGATCTGGGGCCAGCCCGGCAGCCTGATGGTGCTGTCGAACGGCGACCTTCTGGCGACCTACGGCTACCGCCGCGCGCCTTACGGCATCCGCTGCGCCATCAGCAAGGACCGCGGCCAGACCTGGCTGGTCGACGAGGAAATCATCATCCGCGATGATAGCCCGACCTGGGATTGCGGCTACCCGTTCAGCATCGAACTCGAGCCGGGCAAGATGTTCACGGTCTACTATTTCGTTGATGACACCGGCACCCGCCACGTCTGCGGCACGCACTGGAAGCTGCCATGATCCGTATCGCTTTTCTGGGCTCCGACAGCACCCACACCGAAGCCTTCGCCAATCGCATCAACGGCGCCGACGCACCATTCGCGTCGGTGGCCAGGGTCACCTCGATCTGGGGCGAAGACCCCGAGCAGACTGCCAGCAAGGCCAAGGCGCTCGGCATCGAGAAGGTCGCGGCCACGCCGGCCGAAGCCTTGCAGGACGTGGACTTCGCGATGGTCATCGGCCGCTTTGCCGACGGTCATGCCGCTCCCGCGCTGTCAGCGATCGAGGCGGGCGTCCCGACATTCGTCGACAAGCCGTTCACCGAGAACGCGGCCAATGCCCGCAAGCTGATCGAGGCTGCTCGCGCCAGGGGCGTGGCCCTGTGCTCGGCGTCGCCGCTGCGCTTCACGCCCGAACTGGTCAGCGTCCGCAATGCAGCGAAGGGCAAGGCGACCTATCTGGCGTCGGCGCCGGCCGCCTGCACCGACCTGGGGCCGGATCCTCGCCTCAACAGCGCATTCTTCTACGGCATTCATGCCCTCGAAATGCTGCTTGAACTGGCCGGCCACGACATTACCGAACACCAGATCACCTTCGGTCCGCGCTTCATTCACCTGCACCTCGACATGAAGTCGGGCAATGCCGGATCGCTCACCCTCGTGCGCGATACGCCGGAATTCTATTCCATCGGCCGCATCGATGAAGCCGGCCAGCAGATCGAGACAGTCGAGTTGGATGGCGCCTATTACCATGCCGAACTGGACCACCTGCTGAACGGGTTCCTGCCCGGCAAGTCGTCAATCGCGCTCGAAAGCTCGCTGGCAGCTATCGAACTGCTCGAGGAAATCGACAACAGGGACACTTACCGCTCGTGAGCCAGGCCCCCATAGAAATCGTCATGATCGGCACCGGCCTGATGGCCGATATCTACGGCAGCATCATCGCCCAGCGTGCCGATTGCAAACTGGTCGCGGTTGTCGGCAATACCCCCGAGAAAACCGCGGACTTTGCCGACCGCTACGGCATTGCCGGATATCCGGGCAGCGATTTTGCCGCCCCCTACAAGGATTTCCCCAACGCCACGACCTCCATCATCACGACGCCCGAGTGGGTGCGCGTGGAGCCGGTACGCGCCGCCGTGGATGCGGGGCAGCATATCCTTCTGGAAAAGCCCTTCGCCACCTCGATGTCGGATGCCGAGCAGCTGGTCACTTTGCTGGACCGGCCAGACAAGCTCGGCGCGCTCTGCCACGTGTTGCGTTACAGTTCCCGCTTTTCCGAAATGAAGCGCCTGGTGGACGCGGGCGAAGTCGGCGAGGTGCGCCACATCTTTGCAAGGCGCAACTCCAATCGCAAGCGGGCCGAGCGCGTGCTCGGCAAGACCGATCTGGTCTACTGGCTCTCCCCGCATGACGTCGACATCATGCGCTGGGTAACCGGCAGTGAAGTGGTCGAGGTGTTCGCACGGTCCCGCGCCGGATTGCGCGACAAGGACGATTATCTGATCGCAAACCTGCGTTTTGCCAATGGCGTCGATGCGGTGCTTGAGATCTCCTGGGTCACGCCGCCCCTGTCCGGCACGTCGCGTGAGGCAGTGTTCGAGGTTCGCGGATCCGGCGGAGCGCTCGAAGTCGCCGACTTCGACATGAACGTGCGCCTGTTCAAGGACGAAAACGCGGTTATCGCTCCGGACACCTATGAATATGTCGATATTCATGGTGCCAAGCGCGGATTTTTCGAACCGATGATCGACCGGTTCCTGGATCGGGTGAAGAACGGACCCTGGGATGGATCGGCAGTCAACGACGGTTTTGAAACCGTCCGTGTTGGCGACATGATCCGCCGCTCGCTGGAAACCGGACAGGTTGTCCGCGATGGCTAGCCTGCTGGCCGATGCCTTCGACGCGCCCCGGCTGCTTGTCGGTGCGCGGGAGGCGGGCGCCGGCTCGCTGATAGCGCGTTTCATGAGCGGGCGTCCGGCCGACGACACCCTGCTTGTACTGCTTGAAAGTCCCGCTGACCGCTATTTCGAAGACCGCGCCGATCAGGTTCAGGCGCTCGCGGCGGGGTTGTCGCCTGAGGACCTTCGCGATATCGCCCGCAAGGCAGTCAAACAGCATCGGCCCGACCGTGTGATCGTCGGCGCCTCCGTCGGATTCACGATCGAGAAGGCTTTGATCGAGGCGGCCCGCCAGGCCGGCGTCCCGGTCATCTCCATTGTCGACCATTACTGGAACCTTTGGCAGCGGTTTGCCGGCGATACGCCTACCGACAGATGGCGCTACCAGCCCGACGCGATCGCCGTTCCGGATCCATGGTGCCGCGACCGGCTGCAGGAGTTGGGATGTCCGGTGGATACGGTCGTAACGTTCGAGCATCCGTTGCTCTGGGCTTCCCTGGCGCCGGCGGACCCTGCGCTCGGGCCCCGGGTTCGCGAACGACTCGGGATTGCCCCCGATGCCGTCGTGGTGATGTTCGTCTCCGAATATGGTTTTGCCGATTCAGAAGGCTGGCAATGGGATCAGGCGGAGGAAGAAGACATCTACCTCGCTGCCGACGAACTGGTCGCGCAGGTTAGGTCCATGTCGGTAGATGCCGAGCGACCGATGCATGTGATGATCCGTCCGCACCCGGCGGAATCCCATGACTGGGGGGCGTTCGCCGCCCGGCATGAAGCCGGTTTGGTTCTTCAGGGGCATAACCTCGACAAGCCCGAACTGTTCGCGATCGCCGACATCGCCTTCGGCCTCAACTCGATGCTGCTGGCCGAGGCGGGCCGTGCCGGTGTCCCGAGCTATTCCTGGTTTCCTGATCAATCCTATCAGGGGCTTCGGCTCAGCCGGTTCGCAAGCTGGGTCAACGAGTGTCAAAACGTGCAGGCATGCGGCGCAGCCATTCGCTCGGTTTTGGGCCGTTAGACCGGTTCCCAAGCCGGCGGATTTCGCCTGGAGATCCAGACTTCCGCGGCCCGATCACCATGGCCGTTGCCGTGGGGTGTATTCCTTGACTTTGCGACAAGGCGGGTGATAGAGACGGGCCGACCTCTAAAGGCAGGTAAATGCCGATAACTGGAGTGGCAGTTGGACAAGTCCCTTTACAAGAAAATCACGCCACAAGGTAGCACTTACGCGCCGCTGACCTGGGAAGATTCCAAGCGCACGATGGCGTCCGAATGGTCAAAAATCCGGTTGATCGTTCAGTCCGAAATGAAGAGCAAGGTTTTCGAGAAAGCGCTCGGCATTTTCTTTCTCGCGATCGAGCCGATCTTCATGGCGTTTGTGTACTTCTTCCTGACGCAAATTCTGATGCGCGGCAATCTGCCCAGCGGCCAGTTCCTGAACATCTACATCGCAGTGGTGTTCTGGCGTTGGCTCGCCAAAACGGTTGATGGTTCCCCCGTTACCTTTGCAAGCTATTCATCGGTCCTCAAACAGACGAATTTCTCGGTGTTCTCGCTTATCCTGGCCTATATCGGGGTCGAGTTCGCGATGTTCCTTGTAGCCCTGATGGTGCTCTTCCTGTTTGCCACGATGATGGGTTACCCGCCGCATCCCAGCTACGTCTACCTTGTCTTCCCGATGATGGCCCAGCTCTCGATCATGCTGTTCCTGACTGTGCTGTTTGCCACCGCGGGTGCGTTTGTGCGCGATCTTGCCGGAGGCGTGAACGTCATTACCGGTATCTGGTTCTATCTCTCTCCCGGCATCTATCCGGTGGAGCGGATTCCGGAGCAGTATCTTACCTATTATTACCTCAATCCTTTCGCGCACATCCTGCCAGCCTATCGGGAAATCATACTCAGGCATGAGCTGCCGCCACTTTGGCCGCTCTTCTTGATCACGGTTATCGGGCTGCTTTGTTCCTTCGGGGCGCTGAGGCTTTTGGGTCGCGCCCGCCGGCACTTCTTTTCGTTTATCTGATCGCCGGAGTTCACTATGAACGAGACAAACATGAACCGGGGCGCCGCCCCTGCTACGGGCGCGCGGATCAGGGAGCTGGCTCTTAAGGGTCAGACTGACAGTGCGCTTTACAATGCGCAACTTGAGCAGCTGCTGAAAGTCAACAACGCCAAGCGTACGCTCTCGACCTATGAGCACGGTAGCCAGCATTGGCTCGACCGCGCCGAGGTTGAAGGGGATGGCAGTGCTACTCTCCTTGAACAGGGTGGCTTTCACATGGTGGCCATGTCTCGCGAGACGGTGAAACTGAACTGGCAGGGTGCAGTTGACCGGAGCGGCTCGGTGGCGATGCACATGCTCATCGACCTGTCGTCCAACATCGACCACAATCTTTACATCTCGATGGACGGCACAAAGCAGCGCTCCCTGCGGGTCAGCAACAAGTCGCTTACCTGGGTTGAAACGGCATCGGTAATCCATCTGGAAAACAAGCTGGTGTTCATCACCCTGGTGCGTTCGCCCACACGCGTCAGCATCTATGTGAACGGAACGCTCAAGCTTCGCAAGAAGATCGACGGCGAACTGAAGAGCGACCGGCTCGAGATCAATCTTCTGGGTGATGAGTCCGCGGATCTGGGGGCCTTGATACACGGCCTTGAGGTGTGGAGCCTGGATGGTGAATTCACTGGGCTTGAACACGCGGCAAGCGGTACGTTGCAGGACGAGCTCAACGGTATCATCGACTCGGGCGATCTGACCGAAGTTTGCGACTTTCTGGCAACCTTCGACGACGTCGATCTTGCGCCGCTCAGCGACAAGCTGATTGTCCTTCTCGACAAGAGCCTCACCGTCAACAAGGGGTTCCCGGACTGGGGCGTCGACCAGATCCTGTCGGCATTGCCCGCGGAAACCGCGGCCGCCTGGCGCAAGCGTCATGTCGATGACCTGCCGGTTCCATCGGTCAAGGTCGAGGGCGTCACGATCAGGCTCTTCAAGAACCCGGCCAAGAAATGGGCGCCCCAGAATCTGCTCAGGTTCCGCAAGGCGCCCACATTCGATGCCGTTTCCCGGGTCAGTTTCAACGTCTATCCCGGCGATATTCTCGGTATCATCGGCGCCAACGGCGCCGGCAAGAGTACACTTCTGAAGGCGATCAACGGGCTTGTGCCGATCCAGGAAGGGGCCATCTCGCTCTACGCCAAACCGCTGCTCCTGAGCCCCGGCCTCGGCATCCGCGACGAGCTTTCCGGTTCGGAAAACATCCGGCTGGCCTGCTGCTTCATGGGCATGTCTACCAAGGAGGCTGACGCTCTCTATCAGAGTATCGTCGAATTCTCGGAGCTGGGTGAGTTCATCAACCAGCCCTACAAGTTCTATTCGGACGGAATGAAGAGCCGCCTGGTGTTTTCCATCGCGACCGCCGTGGCTCCCGATATCATCATGCTCGATGAATTGCTCAACGCCGGTGACATCGGTTTCCAGCAGAAGGCCGCGCGCCGGATGGAAGAAACCATTGATCGTGCAAAGGCTGTCATCATCGTTACCCACAGTGTTCCGTTTGTGCTCAACCGCTGCAACAAGGCGTTGCTCTTGCATCACGGGCAACAAATGGTTTACGGAAGCCCGCATGCCGCAGTCGCACGCTATCTTGACATCTTGCGGATTGGCGATCTTTCAAAAACTACCGAGTTCGTTGCTGCAACGGGCTGACCGGCAGCAACCTGACTGCATAGAGAAGCTTTCGATGGGGCTGGCCTCGACGCGCTGAAGAGCCAACAGGACAAATAAGGGAATATCGATGTTCAACAACAAATCCATCCTTATCACCGGCGGCACCGGCTCGTTTGGCAAGCGCATGGTCAAGCGGCTCCTGACGGAATACCAGGTCAAGCGTCTGGTGATCTTCTCTCGCGACGAGCTCAAGCAGTTCGAGATGAGCCAGATCTTTCCTGAATCGAAATACCCGCAGATCCGTTACTTTATCGGCGACGTCCGCGACTACGACCGCGTCAACCAGGCATTCAGCGGAATTGACTTTGTCATCCACGCGGCTGCCCTGAAGCAGGTTCCGGCGGCTGAATACAATCCGCTCGAATGCATCAAGACCAACGTTTACGGTGCGGAAAACGTTGTGCGCGCGGCGATTGCCAACGAAGTTGAAAAGGTGATCGCATTGTCGACCGACAAGGCGGCCAACCCGATCAACCTCTATGGCGCCACCAAGCTCTGCTCGGACAAGCTGTTCGTGGCTGGCAACAACATCGCCGGCGGTCATTCGACCCGCTTTGCTGTTGTCCGCTATGGCAACGTGGTCGGTTCGCGCGGCTCCGTCGTGCCGTTCTTCCGCAAGCTTCTGGCGGAGAACGCTGCCGAATTGCCGATTACCGACGAGCGCATGACCCGGTTCTGGATCACCCTCGACCAGGGTGTCGAGTTCGTCATCAAGAGCTTCGAGCGCATGCATGGCGGCGAAATCTTCGTTCCGAAGATTCCGTCGATGAAGATGACCGACCTGGCCCAGGCCATGGCGCCGAACCTGCCGCACAAGATCATCGGCATCCGCCCGGGCGAAAAGCTGCATGAAGTCATGTGCCCGGCCGACGACTCCCATCTCGTGCTGGAATTCGACGAGCACTTCGTCATTCAGCCGACGATCAGTTTCACCGTCAGCGCCGACTACACCGAGAGTGCGCTGGGCGAAAAGGGCAAGCCGGTGCAGCAGGGTTTCTCCTACAGCTCCGACAACAACACCGAATGGCTCAGCCCCGCCGGCCTGCTGGACATGCTCAACCGGACGGTGGAAACCGAATAGGCCAGCTGAGCCGCTGTATCTGAACTCCAGCAGGGTGTGACGTGCATGGCAAAGCTCTCGCTTGGAACGGCGCAGTTCGGCCTCAACTACGGTGTGTCCAACACCCGGGGGCAGATTTCGCTGGATGATGCCCATGCCATTCTCGACGTGGCAAAGAAGCGCGGTATCGACATTCTTGATACCGCGCCGGCCTATGGCACGTCCGAGCAGGTGCTCGGTGAACTCAAGGCGGCTTCAGACTTCAAGCTGATCAGCAAGACGCCGCAGTTCAGGCGCGAGGAAATCCTTGCCGAGGATGCCGACCAGGTTCGGCGGTCGATCGAAACATCGCTCACAAGACTTGGCACTGAAAGCCTCCACGGTGTGCTCGTGCACTGGCCGGGGGATCTGCTTGCCCGCGGCGGCGACCTGTTGTGGGGTGCACTGAGCGACGCCAAGAGCGAAGGCCTGGTCCGCTCCATCGGCGTATCGGTCTACGATCCCGCCGAACTCCTGACCCTGATGGAGCGCTATCCGGTCAATGTGATGCAGGCCCCGATGAACGTGCTTGACCAGCGCATGCAGGCAAGCGGCGCATTGGGCGTCGCCCGCACCAACGGGGTGAGCAGCCACATCAGGTCGGCGTTCCTGCAGGGACTGCTGTTGATGGACCGCTCCGCCATCCCTGAAAAGCGCCGGGCGGCCATGCCCTATATCGACCGCTTCCGCGCGGCGGCGGAACAGGCCGGCATCAGCCCGCTGGCGGCCTGCCTGGCCTTCATCGCCCGCAACGAGGATGTCGAATCCGTCGTCTGCGGCGTGACCAGTGCAGCGGAACTCGAGGAGATCACTGACGCGCTGGCGCTTGCCGCAAGTGTCGAGATCGACTTCGCCGGGCTTTCCTGCAATGATGCATCCATCATCGATCCGCGCATGTGGTAGAGAATGACTTATTCCGTCGTGGTTATCGGCGCCGGTAACATTGCCGGCGGATATGACACTCCCGCCTCTAAGCAAATCCTCACCCATCTGCATGCCATTCAGGCCGAACCCCGCTTTGAGTGCGGGGCATTGTTCGATCTCGACACGGAGCGTGCGCGCCGCATGGGCGCAGTTTGGGACGTGCCGGTGGCGGCCACGTTGGATGAAGTCATGGGGCGGTCGTTCGACGTCGCGGTCATTGCAGTTCCCGACCCGCATCACGCGACCTATCTCGAACATATGCTCCGCCATGACACAGGCCTGGTGCTGTGCGAGAAGCCGCTGACCCAGGATATCGCGCAGGCCCGCAGCATCGCGGGAGGCTACAAGGCCGCCGGCAAGACGCTGATGGTCAACTATCAGCGGCGCTTCGAGCAGAGCGTCCGCCAGTTGCGGTCCGAGATGGTTTCCGGCGCTCTGGGCAAGCCGCTGTCGGGCGCTGTCTGGTATTCCAAGGGGATCCGCCACAACGGTTCGCACGCCATCGATCTGTTGCGGTTTCTCTTCGGCGAGGTGCAGGCCGGCATCGCCCGGCGCAAGACTTTCGATTTCACCGAGGTTGATCCGAGCGTTGCCGGCACCGTGCGGTTCAACGACGTCGACATCGAGTTGCTTGTCGGCGACGAGCGGCTGTTCTCGATCTTCGAGATCGACCTTCTGTTCGAAAAGGGCCGCTACCGCTATTCCCAGTCCGGCATGCAACTGGAGCGCTTCGAGGTGCGCCCGGATCCGGTTTTCCCGGGTTATTTCGAGCAATTGCCGGTCGGATCGGGCCCCACGGCTTTATCGACCGCGCTTGGTGATGTTTATACTGCGATCGGCGATTTCCTCGATACCGGTGCGCCGCTGCCTGCAACGATAGACGATGCCGTCGCCACCCAGGCGATCTGCGAAAGCCTGGCGAGCCAGCCGCTGGACATATGGATCCCGGCGGATTGAACCCGACCGGCGGTGAAAGGGAGGATGGTCATGTCTCGAGAGCGTGAAGGCCTGAAAGTCGTGGCCATGGTCATTGCCCGGATGGGATCCACGCGGGTGCCGGGAAAATCGCTGTTTCAGCTCTCCGGCAAGCCGGTCGTCGAACACGCGATCGACATAGCCCGCCAGATCCCCGGCGTCGACGAAGTGGCGCTGGTCACCACCGATCTTGAAAAGGACGATCCGCTTGCGGAACTGGGCGCTGGCGCAGGCGTTCCGGTCGTCCGTGGACATCCCGAATTCGTGCTCGATCGCATCGTCCAGGCCATCGAGGAATGCCAGGCCGACATCATTGTCTATGTCGGCGGCGATTGTCCGCTGCTTGATCCGATGATGCTCGGCGCAGCCATCGACCGGTTCTTCGAAAGCGGCTGCGACTATCTCAACAATTACGATCCGCCGACCTTCCCGGAAGGGCTGGATGTCAACGTCATCACCAGGGACGCGGTACTTCTGGCGCACGCCAATGCGCTGGCTCCGTCGCAGCGCATCCACGCCTTCAGCTATCTCAGCCTGCACCCGGGCTCCTGCCGGATCGACAATTACACCCACGATCCCGACCTGTCGCGGCACCACTGGTCGCTGGATTTTCCCGAGGATTTCGATTTCCTCAAGCTTGTCTATGACCGGCTCTACAAGCCCGGCGGCGTGATCCAGATCGCCGATGTGCTCTCCCTGATAGAGACCGACCCCGAGGTTGCAGCGGCAAGCGCCAGGCTCGAGCGGCCGCCGGTGGCACACGCCTTCTGGAATTCCCCCGGCATCATCCGCGACATGAACGCCGACATCATCGAACTGTGCCGGCTGGGGCACGAGGCCTTCGCCAGCGGCGATCGTGAGATGACCCATCGCTGCTACAGGGAAGTCGGTCTGATCGCCGGCGCTCTGGAACAATATGCATCGACCTGAGAGCGGTTTCGGCTCCGGGATCTGAAGGCTGACGGCAAGGAAGCTCTCCCCACCTTTAAGCCCAGCGTGCACTGGGATGCGAACGGCCTCGAATACGAGGATGTACGTATTCTGCCTTTCGGTAGTGTGTCACGCAGCAGGGCTGTGTTTTGCCAGGAGAGGGATCCCTAAAGCGTGTCGCATTATTCTGTCTCATAGCCTGCAGCCTTGAAGAAATTTCGGCATTCAGCGACAGAGGATAGGCTAACGATTTCTCCGAGCGCCATGCTGATGGCATCGAAGCTGCGTGCAGCGTGTTTTCGCAGCAGCGCCTTGAGCTTTGAGAAGGCCATCTCGATGGGATTGAGATCGGGGCTGTAGGGCGGCAGGAAGAGAAGCCATGCGCCTTTGGCCGAACCATCTTCTCGACCCAGGTCTCGAAGATGCGGCCGTTCATCGACGCGTTGACGATCTATGGCGCGGTCAACCCGTGACTGCGCAAACCGGCGCTGAAGCGCTGCCCTTTGGCAGACCATCCGGTGCGTTTGGTCAGCTTGGTGATGGTTGCGTTCGGCTGGCTATCAATTCACTGGATCGATTGCTGATCCGCCTCACCATCGATAAAAAACAGCCGCGCCAATGCCTCGTTGAAGAAACGCTGGCGTCGCCTGATCCAGAGATCACGGGCATGGGCGATCTCCGGCTGCAACTGTTCGCTTGCCTTGATACTTTTTTATGGCTCAGCCCAAGCCGGTTGAGAAACCGGCCGACCGTCAAGCGGTGCACGCCAACGCCACGCCCGGCGAGTTCGACGCAGAGTTCATCGAGCGTCACTTCACCATTCTGGGTGACACGGGCTCCAATCCAATCGCCATGCGGTGTTAGCTTGCCATCCAGGCGGATGGCCTTGCCTTTGAGGCGCAAGCGAGCCGGTGGCCCGATGCACGATCATCATGTTGTTGACAAATCTCGGCGACACCCGGAAATGCCGAGCCGCTTCCCGATGGCTGTTGCCTTCTTCTACAAATCCAACGACACGCGCACGCAACTCGACCGGATGCGGCTTGCCCATGGCGGTTCTCCTTCCATGGCCAAAGTGAATCACAAATCAATCAGTCAGGGAATCCCGAATCTGAATAGTCGCGACGCGCTTTAGTACCCGGATGTCACCTTCATCCCGATCCTGCCCGCGAGGTCAGGATTTTCGGTTCTGCTTTCGGCGTGACCCGGCTCGATCCTGGCCATCGCCCCAAGAGCCTGTTGCTAGAACAGGGTGTAAATGAACGGCGCCATGGCGCTGCCCTTTGTCAGAACGATCAGGCCGCTGAACACGGCCATCGCAATCAGGATCGGCAGAAGCCAGTATTTCTTGCGATGCTTCAGGAACGCCAGAACTCGCGGATAAACGAAAGCATTGTCTACACCTGTCGATTAGAATTTATTGCGCAAGGATTCAGCGGCGGTGCCGGGCGGATCGCGTTCGATCCAGTAGCTCTTGGCTTCGGGATGCCATTTCAGGCTCAGCAGGTCCTTGCCGATCAGCCGCATGAACACGGCGATCGGCGTTATGATCACGTAGAAAAGCAGCCCCATGACGACCGGGCTGATGACCTTAGACATCAGCACACCGAGCTTGCCCCACATCCGGTTCGGGTACGTGAGCAGTCCGGGGGCAACGATGGTGATGCCAGCCATGACAATCGCCGCGCCCAGCCAGTAGTGCCGGTGCGGGGTGGATGCGTAGATACCGTAGGAGGCGATCAATCTGAAGAAGATTGCAAAGACGGTACCGAAATTACGGTTCGTCGATCCCTTGACGATGTCCTCGCGGGATTGGACATCTGGTCCCTCCGTCCGATTTGCGTTGGCGTTGGATGGCCGGACCAGTCTAAGCGGACGGTTTTGTAGGATTGGAAGGTGTCGATGACCTCGTGTGAGCGAGGCAACATTTATTGGACTCGGTCGTGTCGAGACTGTATGAACCCGGCGTACTCAAATACCTCGATCAATAGTGCCTGCCTCAATTGCCGAAAGAGTGACCGATGTCTCGTAAAACTGCCTTGATAACCGGAATTACGGGACAGGATGGTGCATATCTGACCAAGTTCCTGTTGGACAAAGGCTATGTCATTCACGGGGTCAAGCGCCGCTCGTCTTCCTTCAATACAGGCCGTATCGATCCGCTCTACAAGGATCGTCACGACCCAGACGCCCGGCTTTTTCTGCATTTCGCAGACATGACGGATGCATTGAGCCTGTTGCGGGTTGTCCAGCAAGTTCAACCGGACGAAATTTACAATCTCGCGGCACAAAGCCATGTGCATGTAAGCTTCGAAACGCCGGAATACACCGCCAATTCCGATGCGCTCGGCACGCTGAGATTGCTTGAGGCGATCCAGATCCTGAAACTCAACGAGCGCACGCGGTTCTATCAGGCATCAACCTCGGAATTGTTTGGAAACTCTCCCCAAAGGCCGCAGACCGAGACGACGCCTTTCGAGCCACGCAGCCCCTACGCTGTCGCAAAGCTCTATGCCTACTGGATCACCGCGAATTACCGGGAGGCTTACGGAATCCACGCCTCGAACGGGATTCTGTTCAACCACGAAAGCCCCATCAGAGGTGAGACATTCGTTACCCGGAAGATCACGCGGGCCGTGGCTGCCATTGATGAAGGCAAACAGGAGGTTCTCTATCTGGGCAATCTCGACGCCAGCCGGGACTGGGGACATGCGCGTGACTACGTGGAAGGCATGTGGTTGATGTTGCAGCAGGATCAACCCGACGACTACGTGCTTGCCACCGGCAAGACACAGACAGTGCGCGAATTCACCCAGCTGGCCTTTGAACACTGCGGCCGAAAAATCGATTGGGTTGGCAGTGGCGTAGAAGAGAAGGGAATCTGCCGGGAAAGCGGCCGCACCCTGGTCGAGGTCTCGGCGGAGTATTTCCGTCCATTGGAGGTCGACTACCTGCTCGGCGATGCAAGCAAGGCAAAACGTGTATTGGGGTGGGAACCCAAGACGTCGTTCGAAGACATGGTTCGGCAAATGGTCGATTCCGATCGGCGCAGGCTCCAGTTGGGCGAGCTGGAGTCGCGAATCGAGCACCTGTAACGTCGATTGAACCCGGGACAGTGGCAATGACCAATAGCGGCTCCACATGGCGCTCCATCGTCGTTTACGCGCTTGCCGCCATGATGATTGCTTTGATCGCCCACCAGAACATGCTGCGCCGGAGTGTGTCGTCTGATGAGACCCGTGTCGGCGTACCCATCGCCGGCCACAGCACCGACCTGAATGACAATTATCTCTATTTCAGCCTGCTCAAGCGCGGCGCCAGCGCATGCCGTAGCCCTGCGGACGAAAATGAACCCGACGCAAGTGGCAATCCACTGGCCTGCACCTATGTAGCGGGACTGATCGTTGATCACTTGATCTACGAGGCGATAGTGTTGGTCGCACCCAACCGAGCAGCGTCTCTCGGTGGATTGATGGTGGTCCAGACGGCTCTGCTTGCGTTCGCCGCGCTCGTGGCTCTCCAGCAGATCCTGCATCACCGCTTCGGCATCGCGTCGTCATTGGCGCTGGCCGGGCTCATCATCTTTGTTTCTGATGCATTTTCGTGGAGCCTGTTCTCCGGCACCATTTACACCAATTTCGAGTATATTTGGCGTTTCGAGGCCAATGTCGTGCGCTTGGTGAGCCCGACGCTGTTCTGGAGCTTTGGCCTTCTTGCCATTGCCTCCCTCCTGGCTCTTCTGGAGAAACCAACCGTCGCGCGGTACCTTGTAGCGGGCGCACTGCTCGCATTGACATCTGCGTCAAGTATCGCTGTGGGAGCGAATATTGGAGCGGGCGTAGGTCTTGCGTTCCTGCTCGTGCTCGTCTGGCAGCGGCGCATTCATTTCCCGCTTCTGGCCGCCGCCCTTGCGCTACTGGTCGGGCTGGCATGGCAGCAGTTGGCGTTCTACCGGTTTTACCACACCGAACTGGGCGCCCAGCTCGGACATGGCAGTTTCATTGGCGTCAACATCAACTGGAATTTCCTTGTTCTGCTCATTCCCATCCTGATCGGTCGTATTGGATACAAATGGGGCACAAGAGAAGTCCTGCTGAAGTCGATCCTGTTCGGCTCGATGTTGATAGGTCTGTTGAGCACCAGCGTCACGCTCGGTGATCGGCTTTGGTTGCGCGGAGCAACGATGATTGCGCTCGTCCTGTGTATCGCCTTGTGCATTTCCGCGGCCGCGTGGGTGTGGAGCATCGTGGGACGAGCACTTGAAAAGAGGTTCACGGCATCGACAAGGCAGCGCGTGTGGTATTGGCAGATACCGGCAAGCATTGTGCTGATTGTTGGCTTTATCGGTTTATCCGAGATGAACAGGCCTTACGATCCGCAAAAGTGGTATGGGTTTCTCGAACGTGATCGATATGAGGCAATATCGTGGGTGGCGGCACATACGAAGTCTGGTGATGTCGTGGCTTCCGGGAATATCGATGACACCACGCTGATCGATTTTTACACGGATGCAACGGCTTTTGTCGGTCTGTATGGGATGACTGCGTTGCCATTTGACGAACTCATGAAGCGTTATTTCCACGTAGTTGATCTCATCGCCAACAATCGGGACATTATCGAGCCGATCCTGAATGCGACGAAGGATCAGATCGCGGCATTTTACGACTACCTCTACGGCCCGATGAAAACCCTTTACGACCAGGATGCCTTTCAGGCGGTGGGTTTCTACCAGCTGTTGATTTACCAGAATTACAATGCAGCGATCCCAGACCTGTTCGCAAGCGGACAAGTCGCCCCCGACTTCGTTGAGAGGATCGAGAGGGTCCGACAGGAGGGCGCTGATCGGATATACAGTTACAAATACCTGCTATTGCGGAAAACCGACTTGCTGAAATCCCCGGAGGATTTCACGCCGGTGTTCCAGAACTCAACATACGTGGTTTACGCCCCGGAAAGGAATGATCGTGCGGTTTCACAATGATTTTTTGAAGCAGTATCTGAAGATCGCGCCGGCGGCCCTTGCATTGGAGCGCTCCATAGAGTGTGGCCTGCACGTCGGCAAGGAATGGCCTTCACCCATCCTGGACATCGGCTGTGGTGATGGAATCTTCGCAGACATTCTGTTTGCCGACAGGATTGAGACTGGCATTGATCCGGATGCCAGTGAAGTGGAGCGTGCCAAAGGTCTCGACAAATATGATGAACTGATTGTTTGTTTTGGCGACGATATTCCAAAGCCGGACGGCGCCTACAACACCGTCTTCTCAAACAGTGTGCTGGAGCACATTCCCGATCTCATGCCGGTATTGAAGGAGGTGCATCGGCTTATGAGCGACACCGCTCGCTTCTACATCACCATACCAACGGACAAGCTTGAGCGCGCGACCTTCATTGCACGTTTCCTCGCTGCCATCGGTCTTCGGGAGCAGGCGAAACGATATGGAAAATTCTATAACCGTTTCTGGAAACACTATAATGTTCATACGTTGGCCGAGTGGCGGCAGATGTTCGAGCAGGCCGGGTTCGAGGTTGAGGTTGAACGCCCGTATGTTCCCAGGAACATTTCGACGCTGTATGACCTGCTGACCCCCCTGGCGCTGCCTGCGTTGATCGCAAAGAAACTGTTCAGGCGGTGGCTTCTCTTGCCGGGATTGCGTCCGCTTACCGCGCCGGTGATTGAGACTTTGCTGGCTGGCGCCGTGGACCGGGCTGTGAGGGACGAGGGCGAATGCCTAGTCTATTATGCGCTCAGGAAGCGTCCTCGGACGTAACCGGCCCGGGACGGCCCATGGCGAGAAAGACCAGGCCGCCGATGACGCCTCCCAGGATGTTGACGGTTCCGAAGAGAATGGACGTTGTAACCGCGATGCCAGGATCCAGTCCGATGAGCGCGAAACCGCCGGCAAGGCCCGCTTCGCGTACGCCCCAACCGCCAATGGAAATCGGCAACGCGGACAACACGAGGACGGATGGCACAATGAGCAGGGCGTCGGTCATCGTAAGCGGCGCACCAAGCGCATTTGACAAAAGGGCTGTTGTGTAAAGAGCACTTGCGTGAACCGCCAGAGACAGGGCCATGATGATTGCTATCTTACTTGGTGAGCCCAAAATTCGTCGTGCATGACGGGACAGTCTCTCAAACAGCGACCAAAAGCGTCGGCGCCGAAGCGCTAATGGAGCAACGTGCAGATTCAGCAACAGGAATAGCCCAAATGCTCCGGAGACAACGAGTCCTCCGGCCAGAACGAACGGCAGGTTTGTCTCCAAACGGATGGCCAATAGCGGCAGTCCACCGATTACAAGAAGCAAGAGTGCTGTCAAACCGAATAGCCGGTCGAGGAGAACGCTTGCGAAAGCCATCTTCAACGTCGTTCCCTGACGCCACAGACACCAGCCACGCATTGCGTCGCCACCGAAAGAGGTTGGAAGGAGCTGATTGAAGAAATGCCCGATCAGGACAATCGCTCCGGACATCAATATGCTGAGTCCGATTCCGGTAAGATTGCACACCAGGACCCATCTTATCGCGGAGAGCGCCAGCGCAAAGAGCAGCAGAACAAATGACATTATCAGGGATTGAGCAACCTGTTGTCTGGAAATTCCCGGATGGGGTGATCATGCATCCTGGCATTCCCATTTGATGTAGGCCTT
>NZ_JAPWHB010000008.1 GCF_027214025.1 Parahoeflea alexandrii | reverse complement strand
ACAAGGGCGGCAAGCAGAACCTCACCGCATCGCTCAAGAACATGGCAAGCATCGCCCCCGGCGCAGGCTTCTGAAACGGCAGGCCGTCTGCATTTCTACGCCGACCGCGCCGTTCAGGCCGGCATTTTTAAAGCGCATAGCCCCAGGACACCTGTCTGTCGACCAGACGGAAGGAGCGCCCGGTGGCGTTCTGCCGGCCATGCCTGCCTGACACGGGATCAGCTGGCAGGAACGCCGGGCACACGGGTCCTAGATTGGCGGCATCCGCCCGAAACTGTCAATCTAATGGATTTAAATTCTGGATATTCGCGAAAAAATCATTCATTGCTTGCAGCGCCAAGTACCCTCATGATGCCCCTCTGTGGGAGGAATCATGCGGCGTCCAACGCCCAAGCTGAATGGGACATCCGATGATATCCAAATCCGCCATTGCCGATCTTCCTGCTCCCGCACCGCGCCCCGGTGATTCCGCCACCCTCGCTGCCGACATCATCGCGCGGCTGACCTATTCGATCGGCAAGGACGCCAAGGTCGCCAAGCCGCATGACTGGATGACCGCAACCATTCTGGTGATCCGCGACCGGGTCATCGACCGCTGGATGGCATCCACCCGCAAGACCTACGAAGACGGCTCCAAGCGGGTCTACTACCTGTCGCTCGAATTCCTGATCGGGCGGCTGACGCGCGACGCCGTGTCCAATCTCGAGATGCTTGAGGAAGTGCACGAGGCTCTGCAGTCGCTCGGTGTCGATTTCGACGCGGTTGCGGCGCTGGAGCCTGACGCGGCACTGGGCAATGGCGGGCTTGGCCGCCTCGCAGCCTGTTTCATGGAATCGATGGCGACCGTCGACATACCCGCCTATGGCTACGGCATCCGCTATGTCCACGGCCTGTTCAAGCAGCAGATGAGCGACGGCTGGCAGGTCGAACTGCCCGAAACCTGGCTCAGCCGCGGCAACCCCTGGGAGTTCCCCCGCCACGAAGCCGCCTATGAAATCGGCTTTGGCGGATCGGTCGACACCATCGGCAACGGCTCGGACGAGACCCAGCGCTGCATCTGGAAGCCGCAGGAGCGGATGATGGCCGTCGCCTACGACACGCCGGTGGTCGGATGGCGCGCCAAGCGGGTCAACACGCTCCGGCTATGGACCGCTCAGCCGATCGACCCGATCCTGCTCGACGCCTTCAACGCCGGCGACCACATCGGCGCGTTGCGCGAGAGCAACAAGGCCGAGGCTCTCGCCCGTGTACTCTACCCCGCCGACCAGACCCCTGCCGGCCAGGAATTGCGCTTGCGCCAGGAGTATTTCTTCTCCTCCGCCTCGCTGCAGGACATCCTGCGCCGCCACCTGCAGCAGTATGGCGATCTGCGCACCCTGCCCGACAAGGTGGCGATCCAGCTCAACGACACCCATCCAGCCGTGTCCGTGGCCGAACTGATGCGGCTGCTGATCGACGTCCATCGCATGGAATTCGATCCCGCCTGGGACATAACCCGCAAGACCTTCAGCTACACCAACCACACGCTGCTCCCCGAAGCGCTGGAAAGCTGGCCGGTGCCGTTGTTCGAGCGGTTGCTGCCGCGGCACATGCAGCTGATCTATGCCATCAATGCCAAGGTTCTGCGCCAGGCGCGGAAGGACCGCGGCTATGACGAGGACCAGATCCGTTCGGTCTCCCTGATCGACGAAGGTGGCGAGCGCCGCGTGCGAATGGGCAACCTCGCCTTCATCGGCTCCCACTCGATCAATGGTGTCTCCGCCCTTCATACCGACCTGATGAAGCAGACCGTGTTTTCCGATCTGCATGGCCTCTACCCGGACCGCATCAACAACAAGACCAACGGCATCACGCCGCGCCGCTGGCTGATGCAGTGCAATCCGGAACTGTTTTCGCTGATCCGGGAAGCGATCGGCGACGAATTCATGGATGACGCGGAAGCGCTCTCGGCATTGGACGCGTTTGCCGGCGATGCCAGCTTCCGCGCCCGCTTTGCTGCGGTCAAACGCGCCAACAAGGGACGGCTGTCCAATCTGGTTGCCCGCCGCATGGGCATCAGGGTCGATCCCTCTGCGATGTTCGATATCCAGATCAAGCGGATCCACGAATACAAGCGGCAATTGCTCAACATCATCGAGGCCGTGGCTCTCTATGACCAGATGCGCTCGCACCCCGAACGCGACTGGACGCCCAGGGTGAAGTTCTTCGCCGGCAAGGCGGCGCCGAGCTACCACAACGCCAAGCTGATCATCAAGCTTGCCAATGACGTCGCCCGGGTGATCAACAATGATCCATCCGTGCGCGGCCTGCTGAAGATCGCATTCGTTCCCAACTACAATGTCTCGCTGGCCGAAATCATGGTGCCGGCCGCCGACCTGTCCGAGCAGATTTCGACTGCGGGGATGGAAGCGTCAGGAACCGGCAACATGAAATTCGCGCTCAACGGCGCGCTGACCATCGGCACGCTCGATGGCGCCAATGTCGAGATCAAGGAGTGCGTCGGCGACGACAACATCGTCATTTTCGGCCTGACCGCCGCGGAAGTGGCCGATCGGCGCGCCACGGGCCACAATCCACGCGGCATCATCGAAGCCTCGCCGGAACTGTCGCAGGCGCTGACCGCCATCGCCTCGGGTGTATTCAGCCCGGATGACCGCGGCCGCTACAGCGATCTGATTGCCGGACTTTATGATCATGACTGGTTCATGGTGGCGGCCGATTTCGATGCCTATGCCAGAGCGCAGCGCCAGGTTGACAGTTTGTGGGTTGACGAAGAGGCTTGGTATGGCCGTACTATCCTCAATACCGCGCGTGTGGGATGGTTCTCCTCGGACCGCACCATCCGCCAGTATGCAAAGGAAATTTGGAAAGCCGGCCCATGACCCAAAAGGGAACCGTGCCAGGTGCCGGAACAAAGGTGCCCCGCCTCCCGGCAGAAGAAGCAGAAGCGATCGCTTCCGGAGCGCATGGAAACCCTTTTTCTGTTCTCGGAGTCCAGGAATTCCAAGGGGGATTCCTCGCCCGCGCATTTGTTCCAGGCGCCGACGATGTCCAGGCATTGACCCTTGATGGCCGGCCGGTGGGCCAGCTCCAGCCCGGCGCGGTGGCTGGCCTGTTCGAGGGACGTCTCGCCATCCGGGAGCGTCAGCCATTGCGCTACGCCGCGACCAATTCCGTCGGTGCCTGGGAAATCGACGATCCCTATTCCTACGGGCCGGTTCTTGGCCCGATGGATGACTATTTCATCGCCGAAGGCTCGCATCTGCGCCTGTTCGACAAGATGGGGGCTCTTCCCATCCGGCACGAAGGCACGGACGGCGTGCATTTTGCCGTCTGGGCGCCGAATGCCCGCCGGGTGTCGGTGGTTGGCGATTTCAACGATTGGGATGGCCGCCGCCATGTCATGCGCCTGCGCGCCGACGTCGGGATCTGGGAAATCTTCGCCCCCGGCGTGAAGCCCGGCGCCGCCTACAAGTATGAGATCATCGGTCCGAATGGCGAGCGACTGCCGCTCAAGGCCGATCCTTATGCCCGCCGCGCCGAGCTGCGCCCGGCGACAGCTTCGATCGTGGCGTCCAACCTCGATCATGACTGGGGCGACAGCGCCCACCGCGCGCATTGGAGCAAGGTCGATGCGCGCCGCCAGCCCATGTCGATCTACGAGGTGCACCCAGGATCCTGGCGCAGGCAGTCCGACGGCTCTTTCCTGTCATGGGACCAACTGGCCGACGAACTGATCCCCTACTGCGTCGAAATGGGCTTCACCCACATCGAGTTCCTGCCGGTCTCCGAGCACCCCTATGACCCCTCCTGGGGGTACCAGACCACCGGGCTCTATGCCCCCTCAGCAAGGTTCGGCGAACCCGAGGGCTTTGCACGCTTTGTCGATGGCGCTCACCAGGTGGGCCTTGGCGTCATCCTCGACTGGGTGCCTGCGCATTTTCCGACCGACGAGCACGGGCTCGCGCGGTTCGATGGCACCGCATTGTACGAGCATGCCGATCCGCGCCAGGGATTTCACCCCGACTGGAACACGGCGATCTACAATTTCGGCCGCCGGGAAGTGTCGTCGTTCCTCGTCAACAACGCGCTGTTCTGGGCCGAGACCTATCATGTCGACGGCCTCAGGGTGGATGCGGTCGCCTCGATGCTCTACCTCGATTATTCGCGCAAGGAAGGTGAGTGGATCCCCAACAAGGATGGCGGACGGGAAAACCTCGACGCGGTCGAGTTTCTCAAGCGCATGAACAAGGCGGTTTACGGAAACCATCCCGGCATCGTCACCATCGCCGAGGAGTCGACATCCTGGCCCAAGGTTTCCGCTCCGGTTTACGAGGGAGGCCTCGGCTTCGGCTTCAAGTGGAACATGGGCTTCATGCATGACACGCTGTCCTACATGCAGCGCGACCCGATATACCGCAAGCACCACCATGCCGACATGACCTTCGGCCTGCTCTACGCCTTCTCGGAGAACTTCGTGCTGCCGATTTCCCACGATGAAGTGGTGCACGGCAAGGGCTCGATGCTCAACAAGATGGCTGGTGACGAGTGGCAGAAATTTGCCAGCCTCAGAGCCTATTACGGATTCATGTGGGGCTATCCGGGCAAGAAGCTGCTGTTCATGGGCCAGGAATTCGCCCAGCGCGGCGAATGGAGCGAGGCGCGTTCGCTCGACTGGGATCATCTCGACGACCCGCGCCATCACGGCATGCAGGACCTGGTGCGCGACCTCAACCGGCTTTACGCCAAGACACCCGCGCTCCATGCGCGCGATTGCGAGCCGGAAGGCTTCGAGTGGCTTGTCGCAGATGACTCGGCGAACTCGGTCTTTGCCTGGGTCCGCCGTTCGCCCGGAGACAAGCCGGTCATCTTGGTGTCGAACTTCACGCCCAATGTGCTGACCGGCTACCGGGTTCCCATGCCGCAAGACGGTGTCTGGCTTGAGATTTTCAATTCGGATTCCACTGTTTACGGTGGGTCCGGCAAGGGCAACCTCGGTGAGGTGATGACACGGGTGGAGGGTGATCGTGTCATCGCGGAACTGACGTTGCCGCCTTTGGCGACAATGATGTTCACGCCCGCATGAGCCGGGCCAAGGCTAAAAGGGGAGGTTAGAATGGAGCAGAAACGGGTTCAGCCGCTGGCGCGTGACGCCATGGCCTATGTCCTGGCAGGCGGCCGTGGAAGCCGCCTGATGGAACTCACCGACCGCCGTGCCAAGCCTGCGGTCTATTTCGGCGGCAAGACCCGCATCATCGACTTTGCGCTTTCCAACGCGCTCAACTCCGGCATCCGCCGCATCGGCGTCGCCACCCAGTACAAGGCGCATTCGCTGATCAGGCACCTGCAGCGCGGCTGGAACTTTCTGCGACCGGAACGGAACGAGAGTTTCGACATCCTTCCGGCCAGCCAGCGCGTGTCGGAAACCCAATGGTATGCCGGCACCGCCGATGCGGTGTTTCAGAACATCGACATCATCGAGGATTATGGACCGAAGTTCATGGTCATCCTGGCAGGCGACCACATCTACAAGATGGACTATGAATTGATGTTGCAGCAGCACGTCAATTCAGGCGCCGATGTCACCGTTGGCTGCCTCGAGGTGCCGCGCATGGAGGCGACCGGTTTCGGGGTCATGCATATCAACGACATGGACCAGATCATCGACTTCGTTGAAAAGCCCGCCGATCCTCCGGGCATGCCGGACAAGCCCGAGATGTCGCTCGCATCGATGGGGATCTACGTTTTCAACACCGACTTCCTGATGGACGAATTGCGCCGGGACGCGCAGGCGCCCGGTTCGAGCCGCGATTTCGGCAAGGACATCATTCCCTACATCGTAGCAAACGGCAAAGCAGTGGCGCACAGGTTTGCAGAATCTTGTGTTCGCGAAACGCCCGAGAAGGAAGCCTACTGGCGCGATGTCGGCACCGTCGATGCCTACTGGCAGGCAAACATCGATCTCACCGACATTCTGCCCGAACTTGACCTCTATGACCGTTCATGGCCGATCTGGACCTATGCAGAGATCCGGCCGCCTGCAAAGTTCGTCCACAATGAAGAGGGCCGGCGCGGCATGGCATTGTCCTCGCTGGTGTCGGGAGACTGCATCATCTCCGGTTCTGAACTGCACCGCTCCCTGCTGTTTTCCGGCGTTCTGTGCCGGTCCTACTCCAAGCTGAACGAAGCCGTTGTCCTGCCAGAATGCGTGATCGGACGCCATGCCAGCCTGTCCAAGGTGGTGATTGACCGGGGCGTCAAGATCCCTGCCGGCCTGGTTGTTGGTGAAGACCCGGAACTGGATGCAAGCCGCTTCCGCCGGACCGCGTCAGGCATCTGCCTGATCACACAGGACATGCTCGACCGCGCGGGGTTGATCTACGAATGAGGGTTCTTTCTGTCGCCTCGGAGGTGTATCCGCTGATCAAGACCGGCGGGCTGGCTGATGTCGCCGGCGCCCTGCCCGCGGCCCTGTCGACGCATGGCGTCGACATGCGGGTGCTGCTTCCAGGCTACCAGCAGGTCATGGCAAAGCTTCGCAATCCCGCACCCCTGGTCAGGTTTGACGACCTTCTTGGCATCAGCGCCACGATCCTTGCGAGCACGATTGACGGCGTGGATTATCTGGTTCTTGACGCGCCCGACCTGTTCGACCGCGCGGGTGGGCCCTACACCGATGCCGCCAATGCCGACCATCCCGACAACTGGCTCCGGTTCGCGGCACTGAGCCGCGCCGCAGCCAACATCGCCGAAGGCGCCATTGACGACTGGACGCCCGACATTGTCCATGCCCATGACTGGCAGGCAGGCCTGACGCCTGTCTACATAAAGCAGGGCAAGGCCGCACACACGCCGACGGTGATGACCATTCACAACATCGCCTTTCAAGGGCAGTTCGGACCCGACATTTTCCCCGAGCTCGGCCTCCCGCAGACCGTATTCTCGGTCGATGGTGTCGAGTATTATGGCGATGTCAGCTTTCTCAAGGGCGGGTTGCAGATGGCGACAGCCATCACCACCGTCAGCCCGACCTATGCGCAGGAAATCCGCACGCCCGAATTCGGCATGGGCCTGGACGGCCTGATCAACGCCCGCGCCGACAGCCTGCACGGCATCGTCAACGGCATTGATACCGAAGTGTGGGATCCGGCGACGGACAAGATGATCGCCGCAAACTACAGTCTCGCCAAACCGAAGAAACGTCAGGTCAACAGGAAGGCTCTTGCCGACTATTTCGGATTCGGGGACACCGGCAAGCCGGTCTTCACCGTCGTCAGCCGGCTGACCTGGCAGAAGGGCATCGACGTGCTCACCGACGTGGCCGACGAAATTGTCGCCATGGGCGGGCGGCTGGCGGTGCTCGGATCCGGCGACAAGATTCTGGAATCTGCCCTGCAGTCAGCCGCAGAACGGCATCCCGGCGACATAGGTCTGGTCATCGGCTACAATGAACCTCTGTCCCACCTTATGCAGGCCGGCGGTGATGTGATCCTCGTCCCGTCACGGTTCGAACCCTGCGGACTGACCCAGCTCTACGGGCTGCGCTATGGCAACGTCCCGGTGGTTGCCCGCACCGGCGGCCTTGCCGACACGATCATCGACGCCAACGAGGCCGCCAGCGCCGCCGGGGTGGCGACCGGCTTCCAGTTCTCGCCGGTCACGCACGATGCCTTGCGTGAAGCCCTGCGCCGCGCCATCCGGGCCTTTGCCGAACCCAAGGTATGGGCTCAAATGCAGACCCAGGGCATGAAAGCGGACGTCTCCTGGGAGCGCAGCGCCCAGCGCTACGCGAGCCTTTATACCGAACTTCTCAATGCAAAGAGCGACACATGAACCGGACAGTATCCGTCAGCCCCTTCCCCGACCAGAAACCCGGCACATCCGGGCTCCGCAAGAAGGTTCCGGTGTTCCGGCAGCCCGGATATTCGGAAGCCTTCATCCAGTCGATCTTCGACAGCCTCGACGGGTTTGAGGGCAAGTCGCTGGTCATCGGCGGCGACGGCCGGTTCTACAATCGCGAGGTCATCCAGACAGCCATTCGCATGGCGGCGGCCAACGGCTTCGGCCGCGTTCTGGTTGGCCAGGGAGGGATCCTGTCGACACCGGCGGCATCGCACCTGATCCGCAAGCGTCAGGCCTTTGGCGGTCTGATCCTGTCAGCAAGCCACAATCCCGGCGGCCCGACCGAGGATTTCGGCATCAAGTACAACATTTCCAACGGCGGTCCCGCGCCCGAGAAAATCACCGAGGCGATCTATGCCCGGTCCCAGGTGATCGATCACTACAAGATCGCCGATTTCGCCGATGTGGATCTCGACCGGATCGGAGCCTTCGAAGCGGGCGGCATGACAATCGAGGTCGTCGACCCCGTCGCCGATTACGCGGAACTGATGGAGACCCTGTTCGATTTCGACGCCATCCGCACGCTCGTCTCGGGCGGATTCAGCGTAGCCTTCGACGCCATGCACGCGGTGACCGGCCCTTATGCAAGCGAGATCCTGGTGCGGCGCCTGGGCGTGGATCCAGCCCTGGTCTTCAACGCAACGCCACTAGAGGATTTTGGCGGCCATCACCCCGACCCGAACCTGGTTCACGCCAAGGCACTCTACGACCTTATGATGGGACCCGATGCGCCCGATTTCGGCGCCGCTTCGGACGGCGACGGCGACCGCAACCTGATCATCGGCAAGGGCATATTCGTCACCCCGTCGGATTCGCTTGCGATGTTGGCTGCCAACGCTCACCTCGCGCCGGGCTACAAGGCAGGCCTCAAGGGCATCGCCCGCTCCATGCCGACCAGCGCCGCCGCCGACCGGGTCGCCGCAAAGCTCGGCGTCGAGATGCACGAGACACCAACGGGGTGGAAGTTCTTCGGCAATCTTCTCGATGCCGGACGCTGCACCATCTGCGGCGAGGAAAGCGCCGGCACCGGCTCCGACCATGTCCGCGAAAAGGATGGTCTCTGGGCGGTGCTGCTGTGGCTCAACATACTCGCTGTACGCGGCCAGAGCATGATGGAAATCGTTCAGGACCATTGGGCCGAATATGGCCGGACCTATTATTCGCGGCACGACTACGAGGCCATCGACACCGACAGCGCCAACCAGCTGATGGCAGGGCTTGAAGGAAAACTCGATCGCCTCGCAGGCGTTCAGACCGGATCGCTGACGATCGAAAAGGCCGACAGCTTCACCTATCACGACCCGGTCGACGGCTCGGTCAGCCGCAATCAGGGGATCCGCATCTTCTTCCAGGGCGGATCGCGGCTGGTCTTCAGGCTTTCGGGAACCGGCACCTCCGGCGCGACATTGCGGATCTATATGGAGCGCTATGAGCCCGATCCCGCCCGCCACGACCAGGACACGCAGGCTGCCCTGGCGCCCCTGATCGCCGCGGCGCAGGAGCTCGCCGAAATAACCAGGCGAACCGGGCGGGACGCTCCGACCGTCATCACCTGATGATCAGGCTTCCCGATTCCGGACTGCCCGGCAAACCCGGCGCTGAACTGACGGCCAACGGCGCACATTTTGTCGTGCGGGCACCCAGGGCGTCTTCGGTCACGCTCTGCCTGTTTGACCGGTCGGATCGCGAGATCGCCCGTCACGACATGGCCCCGGACGATGGCGGAACATTCACCACTTTTGTCGAGGGGCTTCAGGCCGGCGCCCGCTACGGCCTTCGCGCCGACGGTCCCTGGCAGCCCGAAGCCGGCCACCGCTTCGATCCCGCCAAGCTGCTCGTCGATCCCTACGCCACGAGGATTGACCGGCCCTTCTCCTATGCCCCCCGTCTGGCGGAATTCGGCGACGATACCCGAAGTATCGTTCCGAAAGCCGTTCTGGAGGCACCGCAGCCACCGCTCAATCCGGACCGTCCGCTGTTTCGATCCGGCGGACTGATCTACGAGATACCGGTTCGCGCCTTCACGATGCTTCACCCCGACGTGCCCGAAGAGGACAGGGGAACCATCCGGGCACTGGCGCATCCTTCGATTATCAATCATCTCAGCAAGCTTCATGTCAGCGCCGTCGAACTGATGCCCATCACCGCATGGATCGACGAGCGGCACCTGCCGCCGCTCGGGTTGACCAATGCCTGGGGCTACAATCCGGTGACCATGCTTGCGCTCGATCCGCGTCTCGCTCCAGGCGGCATTGCCGACCTGCGCCACGCCGTCGAGGCCCTGCATGCAGCCGGTATCGGTGTCATTCTTGATGTGGTTTTCAACCACACCGGCGAAAGCGATGTTCATGGCCCGACCCTGTCGTTGCGCGGGCTGGGCAACGCCACCTATTACCGCCACGACCGTCATACTCCGGGTACGCTTGTCAATGACACCGGCTGCGGCAACACGCTGGCCTGTGACCGGCCGGAGGTCCAGGAACTGGTCCTCACCGCGATGCGGCATTTCGTGACACAGGCCGGTATCGACGGGTTCCGCTTTGATCTGGCCCCGATCCTCGGCCGCGACGCGAATGGCTTTTCCTCCGAAGCCACACTGCTGCACCTCATCGTCGATGATGCCGTCCTGCATGACCGGGTGCTGATTGCCGAACCCTGGGACATCGGTCCGGGTGGCTATCAGCTTGGCAATTTCGGACCGCCGTGGCTCGAGTGGAACGATCATGCACGCGATGACATCCGCCGCTTCTGGCGTGGCGACAGCGCCATGACCGGCGCCCTGGCGACGCGGCTTTCCGGTTCCTCCGATATCTTCGCCAAAGGTGGCGGCACATGGACCCGCAGCGTCAACTTCGTTGCCGCGCATGATGGTTTCCCGCTCGGCGACCTTGTGTCCTTTGAGGAAAAGCACAACGAGGCAAACGGCGAGGACAACCGCGATGGGCATGACGCCAATCATTCCTGGAACAACGGCACGGAAGGCCCAACCGATGATCCGACGATCCTTGCCTCGCGCGAAGCCGATGCCAGGGCCCTGATCGCCACCCTGTTTGCCAGCCGCGGCACGATCCTCCTGACCGCCGGTGATGAATTCGGCCACAGCCAGCGCGGCAACAACAATGCCTACGCCCAGGACAATGCGATTACATGGCGCAACTGGAATGAGCTCAATCAGGCCAGGCTGGAATTCACGCAAGCCTGGGCCGAACTGAGAGCCCAATCGCCGCTGTTGATGCGGCTGCAATTCATGAAGGACAGTGACGGATCGACGGTCCCCGACCAGGTGTCGTGGCTGACCACCGATGGGCATCCGATGAAACCCGCGGACTGGGAAGACCCGAACCGGGATGGGTTCATGATGGTGCTCGGCCCCGAGGGTGGGCGCTTGACGATGGTATTCAACCGCAGCCACCGGGAAATCCGGTGCGTGTTTCCCGGCTCGCCGGGCCTGTGGTTCCCCGCAAGCCCGCATGCCTCGATCGAGAAGGCGATCCCGCCCCGTTCGGTGGTTTGCTGGCGGGAAATGCCCGGCTGACGACCAAAGGCCTATGATTTCCAGTGAATTCTGATTTCATTAAGCTGATGCATCGATTGATGTATCACTCTTTTGAGTGCAAAACCGGCACACGTCTGAACCTGGGAGATTTACGTGCAGCGAATGATTTCAATAACGGAGGTCAAGGATCTCGTCGGAACCGAACTCGGTGTGTCCGAATGGATGGACGTACCGCAATCGCGCATCGACATTTTCGCCGACGCCACCGACGACCACCAGTTCATTCACGTTGATCCGGTCCGTGCGGCGGAATCCCCCTTCGGCGGAACCATTGCCCACGGCTTTCTGACGCTTTCAATGCTGTCGGCCATGCATTCTGATGCGGTGCCCAAACTGAAGGAAACCAATTTCGGCATCAATTACGGTTTCAACAAGATCCGCTTCATGGCGCCCGTGCCCGTCAACGGCCGGATCCGCGGCCGGTTCTTCCTCAAGGAGGCAAGGCTTCGCGGTCCTGGCAGGATGATGACGACTTATGAGGTGACGATCGAGATCGACGGCGTGAAGAAGCCCGCCATGACGGCCACGTGGTTGACCATCATTCAGTTCGATCCAGAAGTCTGGCCGCAGACATGAGAGAGTGTCTGCAGGCGTGCTCCTTACCTGCAGACCAGCCAGATATCCCCTGTTACGCCAGGCAATCCTTAGCGGCTTCCGACAGCATGCCGAAAGCATAGTCCGAAAACGAGCGCCAGCATTCGACCCGGAATTCGTTTTCCGCGGTGCGAAGGATCACCACCTCGATTTTTCCCATCACGGTTCGGGTCGCCGAGCCGACCGGAAATACCTTGTCGCTCAGGTTCTGCGGACAGCCGCTTTGCACTGTGGCCCGGGCACCCTTGCCGCTGACCAGGATGGCCGTGTTGCGATGGGATATGTCGACCGCGGAATGGAGCGCGGTCACCTTTTCGAGATCCGCCAGCGGATTGCCATTTTCATCAATGATCAACCACTCATCGGGACCAAGCCAGGCGACCAGGCGACCGTGATCATTGCGCGCGGATGCCTTCGGCGTCACCGGCAATTCAAGGCCGAGAGCTTTCGACAAGGCCTTTGCATCAGCCGGGTCCGCGCGAAGCGAAACGCGGTTTGCGGGGGCCGCTGGCGTCAGGGCGACGCCGGCCGCGCCGCCGATGCGTCCGGCAAGCGGTTCGGTACGGGTGGCGTGAGCGATATCAGCCATTCAGGCGCACTCCCTCTTTGTCGATGAAAACGGTATCGGTGACTTCAACTTCGATCGTCTTGTCAGGCATTGGCACGTAGAGCGTTTTGCCCATGAGCGCACGCCCGTCGACGACCACGCCCATGGCGATAGACCGGCCGCAGTTTTCAGACCAGTAGGACGAAGTCACATGCCCGATCATCGTCATCGGCACTGTCTGGTTCGGATCGGCAACGATCTGCGCGCCCTCTTCCAGGACGATGCCCGGATCCTTCGTCGCCAGGCCGACAAGCTGCTTGCGCCCGCTGGCGACCAGATCCGGCCGCTTCATGCCGCGGATGCCGACAAAGTCCGGCTTCTTCTTCGCCACAGCCCAGTTCAAGCCGGCGTCATCGGGCGTCACCGTTCCATCGGTGTCCTGACCGACGATGATGTAGCCCTTTTCGGCGCGAAGCACGTGCATGGTCTCGGTGCCGTAGGCGCAGGCGCCAAGCGCTTCCGCCCGCTGCCACAACGCTTTCCAGACAGCCTCGCCGTAGTCGGCCGGCACGTTGACCTCGTATCCGGCTTCACCGGTAAACGACATGCGGAAAAGCCGAGTTGGCACACCGCAGATCTTGCCCACGCGCACGCTCATATGCGGCATCGCTTCGTTGGACATATCGATGTCCTCCACCAGCGGTGCGACGATCTCGCGAGCTTTCGGTCCTTGCACGGCAATCACCGCCCATTGCTCGGTCGTCGATGTGAGCCACACCTTGAGATGCGGGAACTCGGTCTGGAGATAGTCTTCCATGTGATGCATGACCCGCGGCGCGCCGCCGGTCGTCGTGGTCACATGGAACCGGTCCTCGGCCATCCGCCCGACAACGCCGTCATCATAGATGAAGCCGTCCTCGCGCAGCATGATGCCGTATTTGCAGCGTCCCGGCTCGAGCTTGTCCCAGCTGTTGGTGTACATCAGATTGAGGAACTGGGCCGCATCGGGACCAACCACTTCGATCTTGCCGAGCGTGGTGGCGTCGAACATGCCGGCGACGTCGCGCACGGTCCGGCATTCGCGGTTGACCGCCTGATGCATGTCCTCGCCCGCGCGCGGATAATACCAGGCACGCTTCCATTGGCCGACATCCTCGAACACCGCGCCATGGGCTTCTTCCCAGCCATGCATCGGCGTCCGGCGGGTCGGATCGAACAGGTCTCCGCGCGAATGATTGACGATCGCACCGAACGTCACCGGCGTATAGGGAGAACGGAACGTGGTCAGTCCCACCTGGGGCAAGGGCTTGTCGAGCATCTCGGCGGCGATTGCCAGGCCGTGAATGTTGGATGTCTTGCCCTGATCGGTGGCCATCCCGTTGGTGGTGAAGCGTTTGACATGCTCGATCGAATGCATGCCTTCGCGCACGGCAAGCCGGATGTCCTTGGCGGTCACGTCGTTCTGGAAATCGACGAAGGCCTTGACCGTCGTGTCGGCGCCGGCACCGGCGGCCGAGCCCATCATGCTTCCGGCCCAGGACGTCTGGGTTTCCGCGTCCGGCGCGGTCCAGGCTTCACCGGCCTGCGATCCCGAAGCGATTGCGGCCTCATGACCGGCCTTTGCAGCAGCGGCGATAGCGTCGCCCAGATCGTCATCTCCGTTGCAGGCGCCGACGCTGACGCAATCCTGGACATTGCGGCCCGGCAGGAAGCGCTGGCTTTCCTCGTCCCAGACCACCTTGCCGCGCGATTGCGAATACATGTGCACCGAGGGCGTCCAGCCGGCGGACATGATCAGCGCATCGACCGGAATGTCCCGCGTCGAGCCGCCGGAAGTCCTGCCGACCTTCATCGACTTGACGCGGAGTTTACCCGAGGTGTCGAGCACGGCCTGACCAGCCAGAACCTCGATGCCGAGTTCCTTGGCCCGCGCCACCAGCGCCGGATCGGGATCGGGGCGCACATCGACGATGGCCGGGATCGATACACCCGCCTGCTTGAGATCGAAAGCTGCCGACCAGGCCGAATCGCAGGCGGTGTAGACGCCGACCTTGGCGCCGACGGTAACTCCAAAATGATTGAGATAGGTCCGCGCCGCCGAGGCCAGCATGATACCGGGCCGGTCGTTGTTGGCAAACACCATGTGCCGCTCGATCGCGCCAGTGGCGATGACCACCTGCCTGGCCCGGACCTGCCACAGCCGCTCGCGCGGCAGCGACGGATCGGGATTGGCAAGATGCTCGGTTACACGCTCGACCAGGCCGACATGGTTTTGCGCCTGATATCCGAATGCCGTGGTTCGTGTCAGCACCCGGACATTGTCCATGGCGCGAAGCTCGGCCGTCACCTTCTGTGCCCAGTCCCACCCCGACTGGCCGCCGACTGTCGCATCGGTTTCGTGATGAAACGCGCCGCCGGTCTCCGGCTGCTCGTCGCACAGGATCACCTCTGCTCCGGCATGGGCCGCGGCAAGAGCTGCCGACAGACCAGTAGCGCCGCCACCGATCACCAGCACGTCGCAATGGGCGAAATGGTTGGAGTAATGATCCGGGTCCGGTTCGGTCGGCGAGACGCCAAGGCCGGCTGCGGCCCTGATCACCGGTTCATAGATCTTCTTCCAGGCAGCTTTCGGCCACATGAATGTCTTGTAGTAGAACCCGGCTGCGAAGAACGGCGAGGCAAGGTTGTTGAGCCCGCCGACATCGAAGGCGAGCGACGGCCAGCGGTTCTGCGACCGGGTCTGCATGCCGTCATAGACTTCCTGCACGGTTGCCCGGATGTTCGGTGTCCGCCGCACCGCATCGCGGCCGACATCCATCAGCGCATTGGGCTCTTCCGGCCCGGCTGAAAGCATGCCGCGCGGCCGGTGGTACTTGAACGACCTCCCGGTCAGGTGGATGCCATTGGCGAGCAAGGCCGACGCCAGCGTGTCGCCTTGCACAGCCGTCAGGATCTTGTTGTCGAATTTGAAACGCAAGGTCTTCGCCGGCGTCAGCCTGCCCTTGCCCTTGATCCGGTTCGCGCCGCTCATTGTGCCGCTCCCTTGACGGTCAGGACACCGTCGTCTCCGCGCTCCACCTCAACCCGGGGCTCTCCGGCCTTGTAGGTCGTTACAAACCGGTCGCTCACCGTATCGCGCACCGCGTTGAAGAAGCGGGCGCAGCCGTGGATGTGCCGCCAGCGTTCATAGGTAACGCCCTTGGGATTGGCGCGAATGAAGAAGAATTTCTCGAACTCCTCGTCGCTAATCCCGGCGATGTCTTTCGGCCGTTCGATATGCGCCTCGCCCGTGTTGCGGAATTCGAGCTCGGGCCTTTCTTCCTGGCAGTAGGGACAATGGATCAGAAGCATCGCTTGGTCCTTGGTCAGATCTTGGTTTTGATCACGGCGGTTTCAGGGTCGCCGGTGTTGGGAGTGCCGGCAGGTTCTATGATGACGAGATGGGTCTCCTCGTCGGCGCGCGGGCAATGCTCGACACCTTTCGGCACCACATACATCTCGCCCGGTTCCAGAATGACATCGCCATCCCGCATCTGGATGGTCAGCCGCCCGGACAGCACCAGGAAGAAATCGTCGGTGTCGGGATGAGAGTGCCAGTTGAACTCGCCATTCACCTTGACCACCATCACGTCATGGCCATTGAACCCGGCGACGATCTTGGGTGACCACAGGTCGCTGAAGGTCGACAGCTTCTCGGCCAGATTGATGGGTTTTTCGCTCATCGTCCGTGCCTCAATGCGCCACGGCAGCGGCCGCAGCCTCGTCGATCAGGCGCCCGGTCCGGAAACGCTCCAGATTAAACGGGGCATTGATCTTGTGCGGCTCATCGCGCGCGATCGTATGCGCGAAGACATTGGCCGAGCCCGGCGTCGCCTTGAAGCCGCCGGTGCCCCAGCCGCAATTCACGTAAAGCCCCTTCACCGGGGTTTTCGAGAGAATCGGCGACCGGTCCGGCGTCACATCGACGATGCCGCCCCAGGAGCGCAGCATTTTCATCCGGGTGAACATCGGGAACATCTCACAGATGGCATCGAGCGTGTGGCTGAGAATGTGCAGCCCGCCGGTCTGTGAATAGGATGTGTACTGGTCGGTCCCGGCCCCGATCACCAACTCGCCCTTGTCCGACTGCGAGATATAGGCATGCACCGTGTTGGACATCACCACGCAGGGAAAGACCGGTTTGACCGGCTCGGACACCAGCGCCTGCAGCGGGTAGCTTTCGAGCGGCATGCGCACGCCCGCCATTTCCATGATCACCGACGTGTGGCCCGCGGCAACGACACCGACTTTCCTCGCACCTATGAAGCCGCGGCTGGTATCGACGCCGGAGACAGACCCGTCGGCAGCGCGGCGGACGCCGGTCACTTCGCAGTTCTGGATGATGTGAACGCCCATGTCGGCCGCAGCCCGCGCATAGCCCCAGGCCACGGCATCGTGGCGGGCGGTGCCGCCCCGCCGCTGCAACGCCGCGCCGACCACCGGATAGCGTGCCGACTGGTTGATATTGAGCGGCGGGCAATATTCCTTGGCTTCTTCCGGCGTGAGCCATTCATTGTCGATGCCATTGAGCCGGTTGGCGTGGATATGCCGCTTGAACACCTGCGTGTCGTGAACATTGTGCGCCAGCATCATCACGCCGCGCGCCGAATACATCACGTTGTAATTGAGGTCCTGCGACAGCCCGTCCCACAGCTTGAGCGCATGGTCGTAAAGCCCGGCGCTCTCGTCATAGAGATAGTTGGAACGGATGATGGTGGTGTTGCGTCCGGTGTTTCCGCCGCCAAGCCAGCCCTTTTCGATCACGGCGATGTTGGTGATGCCGTGTTCCTTGGCCAGATAATAAGCTGTCCCCAGACCATGTCCGCCGGCGCCGACGATGATCACGTCATAGTCTTTTCGCGGCTCGGGCGATGTCCATTGCGCAGGCCAGCCCTTGTGGCCACGCATTGCCTCGCGGGCAACGGCAAAAGCGGAATACTTGCGCATAGCTGTCTGGCTCCAAACGGGTTCGATATGCTTCATCCCAGCAAGAGCAAATTCAACTGCTCCGCATCGGCTCTTTTGCGACTTCCGGATGGCCCTTGATGTCGCAGTGCGTTTTGTCGCACTTGGATATGCGGGCCAGACCCCGGAAATCGGCATGATCTGCAAGGCGCAGGAAAAATACGCCGGCACGCGCATTGTCAAGTTGCCGGGGACTGGACTTGAGGCTTCGAAACTGTTATTTGCCACCTCAATCGTAACGCCCTCGGCCGAACGAACGGAATTTTTGTTTGCCAGGGTTGCTTCAGCCAACCGAAAACTCGAAGGAACGGGATCAACGTGCAGGTACTTGTCCGCGATAACAATGTCGATCAGGCGCTCCGCGCTCTCAAGAAGAAAATGCAGCGTGAAGGCATTTTCCGCGAAATGAAGATGCGTGATTTTTACGAGAAGCCGTCGCAGAAGCGGGCTCGCGAGAAGGCCGAAGCCGTTCGCCGCGTCCGCAAGCTGGCCCGCAAGCGGGCCCAGCGCGAAGGTCTTATCGGTGGTGGCCGCCCGGCGGCTCCTGCTCGCTGATCCAGCCGTTTTTTCGCCCTTTTAGGGTTGCATGAATGAGAGGCGGAGACGAATATTCGTCTCCGCCTTTTTCAGTGTGGTGGACCGGGATACTCCCGGAAAAGCAGGTGGGGCACAAGCGATGCGGTTGATTGCAGCTATTGAGACAAACGAGCGGCACACAAAAGGTGCGCGTTTCTTGTTGCTGGCTGCGGTATCGGCTTTGAGCATTTCGCTGGCCGGCTGCAACACCACCACACCAGTTGACACGATCTCCATCGACCGCACCCAGGGCACCGAGGAAAACATTGCCTCGCTGACCGATGTCATCCGGCGCAATCCCAGTGACCCGGAAGGCTACAATGTGCGCGGATCGGCCTATGGCAGGTCCGGCAAGTACCGCGATGCCCTGGATGATTTCAACCGCGCCATCCAGCTCAACCCGTCCTTCTATCAGGCCTACGCCAACCGTGCCCTGATCCACCGGTCGATGGGCAATCTGGTCGAAGCCGCAAATGACTACAATCGCGCGCTGAAGATCAATCCGCGCTACGACGTGGCCTACATCGGCCGAGGCAATCTTTACCGCCAGGCCGGCAGGACAAACGAGGCGATGACCGATTTCAATCGCGCCATCAGCCTTCAGACAACCGATCCGCGCGCCTACCATAACCGCGGGCTGATCAAGCAGTTGCAGAACCAGCATCCGCAGGCAATCGAGGATTTCTCGGCCGCCATTTCGCTGGCTCCGAATTCACCCGAGCCCTATAATGGCCGGGGCATTTCCTACGTGGCGCTGAATGACGACGACAACGCTTTCGCCGATTTCAACCGCGCCATTGAACTCAACCAGCGGATCGCGGAATCCTGGGCCAACCAGGCGCTGATCTATGAGCGCCGCGGCGACAAGGCGCGTGCCGCCAAGTCCTATGCGCGGGCCGCTCAGCTTGATCCGAAATATCGTCCCGCAATCGACGGTCTGGCCCGCGTCCGCTGAACCGGGCCCGCGGGCTTCCCGCCCGCGTCAGAATTCCCCCTTCGACAGATGCTTCCTGCTTGCAGTTGCGCATGCCGGTTCACGCCCCGCGATAAGTCATCACCAAGCGCGAACGGTCCAAATCTCCACTTTCCCAGCAGTCGCGGAACGATTCAGTGTCCGCCACGTTGTCATGCCGAACCAACGAAAATGAAAGTGAGTTAGACATGATCGGCAAAACCAAGATCACTGCTGCTGCAGCACTCGTCGCAACGGTCGCGCTCAGCGCCGCAACCGTCCCCGTAAAGGCCGACAGCGTCGAACTGGGCCTGCTTGAATGTGTTGTCGAAGGCGGCAGCGGCTTCATCTTCGGCTCCTCCAAGGATCTGTCGTGCGAATACACTCCTGCAAACGACAGTGCCGCCAAGGAAGCCTACTTTGGCGTCATCAACAAGTTCGGCGTCGACATTGGCGTGACCGGCACAACGGTGATCGAATGGGTCGTCCTCGCCCCGACCACGGATTATGAGTATCAGGCCGGATCGCTCGCCGGCGACTATCGCGGCGTCTCCGCTGAGGCGACGGCGGCGGCTGGTGCAGGTGTCAACATTCTGGTTGGCGGGTCCAACGACACCATTTCGCTTCAGCCTGTCAGTGTCCAGGCTCAGGAAGGTGTTAACGTCGCCGTCGGCATTGCCGAACTTCAGCTGCGCTCTACCGCCGACTGACGGTCACTTCATAGGAGACAAAAAAGGCCCGGGTATCGCCCGGGCCTTTTTGCATAATCTGAGACGATCAGATCAATGCTCCATGGCCTTGACGATATCGTCCGTCATCTTCTTCGCATCGCCGAGCAGCATCATCGTGCTGTCCTTGTAGAAAAGCGTGTTGTCGATACCGGCGTAACCCGATCCGAGCGAGCGTTTCACGAACAGGCAGGTGCGGGCCTTGTCGACATCGAGGATCGGCATTCCGTAGATCGGCGAGGACTTGTCATCACGGGCCGAAGGGTTGGTCACATCATTGGCGCCGATGACATAGGCCACATCGGCCTGCGCAAATTCCGAGTTGATGTCCTCGAGTTCGAAGACCTCGTCATAAGGCACATTGGCTTCTGCCAGCAGGACGTTCATGTGACCAGGCATGCGGCCGGCCACCGGGTGAATGGCGTATTTGACCTCGACACCCTGTTCCTTGAGCTTGTCGGCGAGTTCGCGCACGGCGTGCTGTGCCTGGGCCACGGCCATGCCGTAACCGGGCACGATGATGACCTTGGAGGCATTCGACATCAGGAAGGCCGCATCATCGGCCGAACCGAGCTTGACGCTGCGGTCGATATCGTCACCGCCCGCGGCCGCGGTTTCACCGCCAAAGCCGCCCAGGATGACCGAGATGAAAGAGCGGTTCATGCCCTTGCACATGATGTAGGACAGAATGGCACCCGACGAGCCGACCAGTGCGCCGGTGATGATCAGCGCGAGGTTGCCAAGCGTGAAGCCGATGCCGGCTGCCGCCCAACCCGAATAGGAATTGAGCATCGACACCACGACCGGCATGTCGGCGCCGCCGATCGGAACGATCAGCAGAACCCCCAGCACCAGCGACAGGACGACGATCAGCCAGAACACCGTGTAGCTTTCCGTGGCAACCAGCACGCCGATCAGGACGACAATGCCGATCAGCAAGGCGGCATTGATGACATGGCGCATCGGCAGCATGATCGGTTTGCCCGACATCCGGCCGTCAAGCTTCAGGAACGCGATGATCGAACCGGTGAAGGTAATCGCGCCAATGGCGACGCCCAGCGACATTTCGATCAGCGCCTGCGCATGGATCTCGCCGACTTCGCCGATTCCGAATGCGTGCGGCGAGTAAAGAGCTGCGGCCGCCACGAGAACAGCAGCGAGGCCAACCAGGCTGTGGAACCCGGCAACCAGCTGCGGCATTGAGGTCATTGCGATCTTGCGCGCGATATAAGCGCCCGCACCGCCGCCGATGACAAGCCCGGCCAGGATCATCGCAAGTCCGCCTGCCGAAGGCTTGGCCAGCAGCAGCGTCGTCACGATGGCGATGGCCATGCCGGCCATGCCGTAAGCATTGCCCTGCCGGCTTGTGGTCGGGTGTGACAGGCCCCTCAGAGCCATGATGAACAGAACGCCCGAAACGAGGTAGGCGAATGCGGCAAAATTCTCTGACATCAGCCGGCCCTCACTTCTCTTTTTTCTTGTACATGGCCAGCATCCGCTGGGTGACGAGGAATCCGCCGAAGATATTGACCGATGCAAGCACCAGCGCGACGAACCCGAACCCGGTCGCCCAGCCCGAAAGCGACGCACCAACGGCGAGCAGCGCGCCGACGACGATGACCGAAGAAATCGCGTTGGTGACCGCCATCAGCGGCGTGTGCAGTGCCGGCGTCACCGACCAGACCACGTAATAGCCGACGAAGATTGCCAGCACGAAGATCGCCAGCCGGAAGACGAACGGGTCGATCGCCCCGCCGCTGGCGGCATGCACCGCCGCAGCCACGCCATCGCCAGCCGGGCCGGCATTTTCCGCAGCCGCGCGGACCGCGCTGACTGCCTGCTCGAGATTTTCAAGAGCGGTATCGAGTACGGACCCTGCCATCACGCTGCTCCCTTGCTTGCTTCGCCGCCGAAGGCGGGATGAATGACTGCACCGCCATGGGTCAGCGCCGTTGCCTTGACCAGTTCATCCTCAAGATTGACCGAAACCGTTTTGGTTTCCTTGTCGATCATGGTGTCGAGGAAGGTCAGCAGGTTCTTGGCGTAGAGAAGCGAGGCGCTCGCCGCAATCTGGCCCGGCATGTTGAGAATGCCGATCACCGTGACGCCATCGACGGTGACCGTTTCACCCGGCTTGGAGCCCTCGATATTGCCGCCGCGCTCGACCGCAAGATCAACCGCCACCGACCCCAGACGCATGCTCTTGAGCATGTCGCGGGAAATCAGCTTCGGCGCCGGGCGTCCGGGAATAAGCGCGGTTGTGATCACGATGTCCTGCTTGGCAATGTGATCAGCGACCAGCGCTGCCTGCTTGGCCTGGTATTCCTTAGACATTTCCTTGGCATAGCCACCAGCCGTTTCGGCGGCCTTGAACTCATCGTCTTCCACGGCAATGAACTTGGCCCCGAGCGAGGCAACCTGCTCCTTGGCAGCCGGGCGCACATCGGTGGCCGAGACGGCCGCGCCGAGACGACGGGCTGTCGCGATCGCTTGCAAGCCGGCAACACCGGCTCCCATCACGAACACCTTGGCAGCCGGCACGGTGCCTGCAGCGGTCATCATCATCGGCATGGCACGGTCGAAGCTGTGTGAGGCTTCGATCACGGCTTGGTATCCGGCAAGGTTCGCCTGCGAGGACAGGACGTCCATTGATTGGGCGCGCGTGATGCGCGGCATCAATTCCATGGCGAAGGCGGTCACACCGGCCTTGGCGAGCGCTGCCAGCGCCTTTTCATTACCGTACGGATCCATCTGCGCAAGCACGATGGCTCCCGACTTGAGGGACTTGATTTCTGCTTCGGATGGCCGCCGCACGCGAAGCACGACATCGGCCTTCTTCGCATCCGCCGCGGTTCCGGCTTTCGCCCCCGCCGCGACAAAATCCGCATCGGCAATCCGGGATTTCTCCCCGGCGCCTTTCTGGACGACGACCTCCAGACCGAGCGCGGTCATTTTCTTCACGGTCTCCGGCGATGCAGCGACGCGGGATTCAAGCGAATCGGATTCTTTGGCAATAAAAACGACGGCGCCCACGAGAGCCCCTCCTCTGGGAAACAGGATGAGACGAGCCGAAACGGATCAGGAAAAGTCCGTAACCAACACGCTACGAACGGTTCAACGGGCGAGGATGCTGCCGCCAATGCTCAGAACGACAAAGGCCAGGATACTGGCAATCGCGCCTGCGCCGGTAAAGAAGTACACTGCCATGGCGATCAGCAGGGCCACGATCACGATCGTTCCGTATTTCGCCCCGGCGAGAAACATCGAGTAGGTTTTATCGTGCTCGGAATAATCCATGGCAGCACCGGTTTCGACAGGACCGTTCATCTGTTCAGCCATACTGTAGCTCCCCAATTTGGCAATTCATGGACGGATTACACAAACCCCGGCCATTGTGCAATGGACATCAGGTCACAGGGCGGTGGCAAACCGATCGGCGGAGCCGCCGCGACGAGCCCAAACCCGTCCGACAAACCGCTGCCCGCCTCAAGCTTGCTGGAGTGCGTACCGCGCCGTCGGCCGGATTGTGAGCGGCGGCATGTACAATTCCTGCCGGGGTGCAAACATCAACCGGCGCTCGCACAGCTGGGAATTGAAGAACGGAAAACGGTCATAGATCTTCTGCAGCTCGACATGCGCATTGGACGCGTGCAGCTCGATATTGCTGTCATATTTCGCGAAGTATCGGGGTTCGACAAGCGGATGTGAATTGAAGATGCGCTTGTAGAAAGCCCGGTGATTTGGCTTGATCACCGAGAGGCAATAATCCGTGTGGAAGTAGTCTGTCGCCATCGTTGCGACCCGGAGCGTCAGGTAGGGCAGCGCGGGATACTCGCGCATGATATCCGGATCTGCCGCAAATCTGACCGGGTCGATGAATGTCTGCCCGGCATCCAGCAACGGGTTCATCACATCCGGAAAATGCGACACCGCCACGCTGTCGCGTTGGGTAGCTGTCACGTGATGAACGCGAATGGTCGACACCAATTGTTCATCGAAGAAGATGCCCATCACATGCGCATTGGGTTTGAAATCAAGATCGTCAATCAGCAACTCGCCGTTCTGCGGCGCCAGCCCGACCATGGTGAAAGCCTTGTAGCGGATGCGGGCAACATCCTCGAGATCGTCCGCGTTGTCGACACGGCGATACTCGATGCTCTCAAGGAAGCGCATGACGCTGGCGCTGAATCCTGTGATTTTGCCCTGAGCGGCGCTGACCATTGCTGACAAGTCTCCATCGTGATGTACGAGGAAAGCTTATCGTTAAAATTGTCTTAATCAATCTCACCCCGGCCCCAAAGACCGGTTAACCATCTATTAAGGTTAACAAACTCCGAAATTCAGACAGAAAAACAATGGCTCTATAAGAAAGTGCCGGGAAGAATTGACGACCAGGTTTCGGGATTGTTTGGACAAGCCAGCCGACGGAATCCGCCGCGGATCAGTTGCCCAACTGGCGCTTCGGGTCGGATTGGCCCACCACGGTCAGCTTCCGCGGGTTGCTCGACAGCTTGTTTGCCAGCTCGATGAACGAGCCGTGGGGCATGGGCGTGCCAAAAATGTAACCCTGGATGATATCGGCGCAATTGTTCTCGCTGATCATCTTCAGCTGGTCTTCGGTCTCGACCCCCTCGACAACCACTTCAAGCCCAAGCTCCCGTGCCAGATGGACAACACCGCGCAGCAGCTTCAGCTTCTTCGGATCCTTGGTCAGGTCCCGGACAAAGGATCGGTCGATCTTGACCTTGTTCAGCGGCAGCATGTCGAGATAGCTCAGGCTGGAATAACCTGTGCCGAAGTCGTCGATAGCGATCGACATGCCCATCGAGCGGAGTTCCGTCAGGATCTCCCGGGCGGTCTTCAGATCGTTCATGAGACCGCTTTCGGTTATCTCCAGCTGCAATCGGCCGGGCGCCAGGTTGGCGCGGTCGAGCGCGTCGGCGATAACCGAGATAATTCCACGATCATTGAGGTCGTGGGCCGAAAGGTTGACCGAGACCTGCAGGTTGCCTGGCCAGTTGACCGAGTCCTGGACCGCGCGATCAATGACGCATCGCGTCAGCTCGCTGATGATCCCCATCTCCTCGGCAAGAGGAATATAGACCGCCGGCGATACCGGACCCAATTCCGGATGGATCCAGCGCGACAGGGCTTCAGCGCCGACAATCCGGGTGCCTTGAGGATTGAACATCGGCTGGTAGAACAGGTCCATCGCCCCGGTCCTGATCGCCTCACGGAGGGCAGCCTTCATACCTTGCCGTGCGGAGTAGCGCTGATCCATCGAATCTTCAAACAGGGTCCAGCGGTTCTTGTCGCGGCGTTTGGCTTCGTAAAGGGCAAGATCTGCCTGGATGTGCATTTCCTCTACCTGAACACCGGCAACCGGCGCCATCACGACCCCGCCCGACAGGCTGATGAACAGTTTATGGCCATCAATGATATAGGTGCCGCGCAACGTGTCGATCACGTGGTCCATGGTTGCGTGAAGATCATCAAGGCCGTTTACTTCCGGCAAGAACAGAACGAATTCATCACCGCCGAAGCGCGAGACAACGAATTTCTGTCGCGACAGCGAACGCAGCCTGTTGGCAATCGCATTCAGCAGCTTGTCGCCATTCACGTGGCCCATCGAGTCATTGACATGCTTGAAGTCATCGATGTCGAGAACGGCAAGTGCCAGTTGCTGATCGGGCTTGGCGCTGGCGATCTTGATGCCCACGACTTCCTTGAACCACGACCTGTTGGGCAAGTTGGTCAGGTTGTCAAAACGCGCCATGTGCAGGATGCGTTTCTCGGACTGGATACGCTCAGACACATCTTCAAATATCAGCACCACGCCTTTTTCACCGCGATATCGGGCGCTGAACTCGAGCCAGGTGTTCTTGTCAAAACGCACAAGCGCGCGATCATCGCGTCCGCTGACCAGGCTATCGAGATGCTGGCTGATCTGCCCAAGGTTTTCCTTGGCGATCACGCCGTTTCGCGTTCCAAGCCGCAAAGCCGCCTTCAAGGCGCGGCCGGTCAGATCGGTGTTCTTGTCGATGCTGAAAAATTCCCGCGCCTTCCGGTTGGCAACCTCGATCCGCCCTTCACCATCCAGCATGAAAAGCCCATGCGACATGTTGTTGAGCGCAGTATCGAACCTTTCGGCAATTTCAGCGGTCTTTCGCTCCGCGGTGACAGAGTTGAACAGGAAGTCGCGAACACCATTTGCCATCGAACGCGTCGTCAGGAACAACGGCAGAAGCAGCACCGCGAGAACAATCATGAACGGATCGCGGGCCATGAAAAAGCCGGCCATCATCGGCAGGCAGGCCGCGAGAATGATCATGTCGACATTCAGTTTCGAGCCGAAATTGCGCCCGACCACGGAGATCATGGTGGCAATCGTGACAGAGATCGCAGCAAGTTCCGCAAAAGGATCCTGGGCGACAACCAGCGCATGGCCGCAGACGGTTCCCAGAATGAAGGCGGCAACCAGTGAACCTGCCACATAGCGCTTCTCCCACCGCAGGGTATCGGCCAGCTTGAAAGTGGACTTGTCCTGCCGGTCGAAGCTCAGCATATCGAGCGTACGCGCGAACCAGGTAATGAAAAGGGCCAGAGCGGCATAGAGATAGAACGGATCGTCAATGCGCAGATAGATTGTCATGGTCGTAACAAGATGCGCCACCATGCCAGCAGCCAGCGTACCTCGCTTCTGATAAAGCGAGGCGACAAACGACAGACGCACTTCGTCTGCAAATGATGTGTTGTCTGCCGGCTGCATGAACACAAATCCGTGAATCTGAGACAGCAACCTATCAGGGGGAGATTAAGAACACATTTATCCCGCGTCGATTTTGAGCAACAATCTCAACGAATTGCCGATTCCCTGTTTTAGCTTAACAAGTTAAAAATTAGATATAAGTGAATTGCGAGCAATCCTTATTCCGCGGCAATTGCGGCAAAATCTGGAGATCCAGCAAGAATTGAATTCTTAATATTCTCTTTCTCAGAAAAAACAACTTCATACTTGCGCTTTTTTACATGACCGTAACCTTTGATTTTCATGGGGTAAGACAGAAAATCCGCAATCTGATCAACGTTGTCTTTACGCAAAACATCGGTCATTTGCCGCAATTCCCCGATGAAACCTGACAAGATCTCACGCTCCCAGCGCCGTTCGGCACTGTAACCGAACACGTCAAGTGGCGTGCCGCGCAGAACCTTGAGCGCCGAAAGCACAGGAAACAGCGCCGCCATTCCGCGGCCGAATGAAGACTTTACAGGATGTCCCTTGCTGTCTTTCCGGCCCAGTACCGGCGGCGCCATATGGTATTCCAGCCTGTCATAGCTTTCAAACTGCTTGCCGAGTTGCCGCTTGAAGCTGCCATCGCTGTAGAGCCGCGCCACTTCATACTCGTCCTTGATGGCCATCAATTTGAACAGCGATCGGGCAGCCGCCGCAGATACAGTACCGGCTGCGCCAGACGTCAGTTCTTCGGCTTCAACAAGCGGCTGCAAGGTTTCGCGGTATTTGGTTGCCCAAGCCTTGTTCTGGTACCCCTGCAGAAATTCAGCGCGCCGGTCGATGATCTCGGCAACCGTTTCCTCGACGGCTGCGTCCGACTCGACGAGCTGATCTGAAACAAGCGACTGCACCGACTGAGGATCGTGTGCCGCCTTTCTGCCCCACCGGAACGCGGCGATGTTCATGGCTACCGACTGGCCATTGAGCCGGATGGCTTCCTCGACTGATCCAGGCGTCAGTGGCAATGCGCCCTTTTGCGATGCCATTCCCAGCATGAACATGTTGGCCGCAATCGCATTGCCGAACAGGCGGGTTGCAGCAAGCGTGGCATTGAAGAAACTGGTCTGCTCAGCCCCGGCCGCCTTGACGATCGCCCGCTTCAACCGTTCGGTCGGCAGCGAGAAATCCGCATTGCGGGTGAAATCGCCCGGCATGACTTCGCTGGTGTTGACCAGAAACGCCGTTTCACCTTCACGCACCGAGGTCAGGACCTTGCGCGAACCCGAAACCACCAGATCACACCCGAGCACCAGATCGGCCTTGCCGGCCGAAATCCGGATTGCGTGGATGTCCTCGGGCTTTTTGGCAATGCGGACATGCGAAAACACGGCGCCGCCCTTTTGCGCAAGGCCCGCCATGTCGATCATCCCGCAACCCTTGCCCTCAAGATGCGCCGCCATGCCAAGAATGGCGCCGATCGTAACCACGCCGGTTCCACCGACACCATCAATGATCGAGGCCCATCCCTGGCCCAGCGGGGCAACCACCGGATCCGGCAGGCCTTCCAGCGGATCGGGTGCCGATTTGAGCACCGTGGAGTCCGCCTTGCGAATCCGCCCGCCATGAACGGTGACGAAGGACGGGCAGAACCCTTCAATGCACGAGAAATCCTTGTTGCAGCCGGACTGGTCGATCTTGCGCTTGCGTCCGAACTCGGTTTCGACGGGCTGGATCGACACGCAGTTCGATTTGATGCCGCAATCGCCGCAGCCTTCGCAAACCAGTTCGTTGATGAAGACGCGCTTGTCCGGATCCGGATAGGTGCCGCGCTTCCGGCGGCGGCGCTTTTCGGCCGCACAGGTCTGATCATAGATCAGAACCGTCACACCCGGCACCTCCCGCAACTCGCGCTGCACCGCATCCATCTCCGAACGGTGATGAATGCTCATGGACGAAGGCCATTGAATATCGGCGGGATACCGGTCCGGATCGTCGCTGACGAGCGCAATCCGATCGACCCCTTCGGCCCGGACCTGCCGGGCGATGGCATCGGCTGTCAGTCCGCCTTCATGGGTCTGTCCGCCAGTCATTGCCACGGCATCGTTGTAGAGGATCTTGTAGGTGATGTTGGCGCCCGAGGCGATAGCGAAGCGCAAAGCCAGCACACCGGAATGGTTGTAGGTCCCGTCCCCCAGGTTCTGGAAGATGTGATTGCGCGTCGTGAAGGGCGCCTGCCCCACCCACTGCGCACCCTCGCCACCCATCTGGGTAAAACCGGTCGTGTCCCGGTCCATCCACAACGACATGAAATGGCAGCCGATACCTGCCGCCGCAACCGATCCTTCCGGAACCTTGGTCGATGTATTGTGCGGACAACCGGAACAGAAATACGGCGTCCGCGATGCGACGTCCGACACGCTTGCCAGCATACTCTGGAACTGGCGGATGCGTTTGACCCTGGCATCAATGTCCTCCGCGTAGCCGACGACCTTGAGGATACGCTCTCCGACCGCAACCGCGATGTCGTTGGGATCGAGAGCGCCCTTGACCGGGAACAGCCAATCGCCGCGTTCATCGCGTTTTCCAACCACCACCGGCTGGCGCGCGGTTCCGTAAAGTGCCTCCCGCAACTGGCTTTCCAGCAGCGACCGCTTTTCCTCGACCACGATGACCATATCGAGGCCATCGACAAATTCGGTCATGTCAGCCAGGTCGAAGGGCCAGGGACAGGCAACCTTGTAAAGCCGGACGCCGATCTGGTTGGCGCGTGTTTCATCGATTCCAAGATCATCGAGAGCCTGGCGCACATCCAGATAGTTCTTGCCGACCGTCAGAATGCCGATCCTGGCGTTGGCGCCACCCGAGTAAATGATCCGGTTAAGTCCGTTTGCCCGGATATAGGCACTTGCGGCATCGCGCTTGAATTCGTGCAGCCGCATTTCCTGGCCGAGGAAATCAAGGTCATTGGCCCGGATATTGAGCCCGCCTGGCGGCATCGTGAACTCCGGCAGGATGATCTTGAGGCGACCGAGCCCCGCCTCGACCGACGCGGTGGACTCGACATTGTCCTTGACGCATTTGAGGGCCGCCCACGTTCCCGCGAAACGTGACAAGGCAAACCCATGCAGCCCGTAATCAATCATTTCCTGCACGCCCGCCGGATTGAGAATCGGGATCATCGTGTCGATGAAGTTGAACTCGGTCTGATGGGCGTTGGTCGAGCTTTCCGCCGTGTGGTCGTCCCCCATCAGCGCCAGCACGCCACCGTGACGGGACGATCCAGCCAGATTGGCGTGACGGAAAACGTCGCCCGAACGGTCCACGCCCGGTCCCTTGCCATACCAGAGCGCAAACACGCCATCATATTTGCCGGTTCCGTCCAGGCCCGATTGCTGCGTGCCCCAGCAGGCGGTTGCAGCCAGTTCTTCATTCAGCCCCGGCTGAAAAACGATGTTGTGTTTCGACAGAGGCCTTTGAGCGCGCATGATCTGCTGGTCGAGACCACCCAGTGGCGACCCTCGATAGCCGGACACAAAACCCGCGGTGTTGAGGCCGGCCAGACGGTCCCGCTCCTGTTGCATCATCAGCAAACGAACGACAGCTTGTGATCCGGTGACGAAAATCCGGTCCTTGGACAGGTCAAATTTGTCGTCGAGCGAAACATCATGCGCTGTCATTTGCGGTCTCCTCAAACCATCCCGGTCCGGATCGGAACTGATCCGGAATCGACCACGGACGCTCTCCCAATCCGTGGTCCTTGCCATGATACTTGGGCCAGTCGGAGCGCCGGTCAATAGATTTCATATCTCATACCTGACTGCGCAATCAGATGGTTGGTAACCAGCATGAAACGTAACTATCTGTCGCCGGCAAGGCGCAGCACGACCGATTCAGCGTCCGATCGAATGGCCGCCATCAACCGTGATCGAGCTGCCGGTCATGTAAGCGCTCGCCTTGGACGCAAGCAGCAGCACGATACCATCCAGATCATGCATGTCGCCAAGGCGCCCTGTCGGATTCTGGCCGGCCATGACACCGGCTCCCGCCCCCTTGAGAAAGGGTGCCGTCAGATCGGTTTGAAACCAGCCTGGCCGGATTTCATTGACCCTGATTCCATGCTTGGCCCATTCGAGTGCCAGACAACGCGTCATCTGGCTGACCGCAGCCTTGGATGCGCCATAGGCTGACACCTGGCGCTGCGCCATTTCAGACAAAACGCTTGAGATGTTGATGATCGATCCGCCGCGTCCATCGCGAACCATGCGCCGGGCGACCTCCTGCGCCACCATGAACGCGCCTTCCACGTTGACGGCCATGACATTGCGAAACGTCTCGCGCGTCAGGTGGGTCGCTTTGTCGCGATGCGCGATGCCCGCATTGTTTATCAGTACGCTGACCGGCCCGAGCGTGGCCTCGATGCTGTCAAAAGCCGTGCGGATCATGTCGTCCTGACGCACGTCCATCGCCACGGAAATGGCTTGACCGCCCAATGCCGCAATCGTGTTCACGCCTGCTTGCAGGCTGTCTGGATCATTGCCTGCGAGGACCAGTTTCGCGCCGTTGGCAGCGAGGGACTTGGCCATGGCGAGCCCCATTCCGGTCCCGCCGCCGGTAACCAGCACAATTTCGTTCGAAACATCAAACAGCTCGTTTGCCCGCACCATCGACCTCTTTTTACTATGTGGAACAAGGGGTATAGCCGCAGTCACGGGCTAACGCCACCATCAGCAAGTCGGCTGACTGGTAAAAAAAATGCACCACTCGTTGCGCTAGATGCCTTTTTCCTGATATGGGCTGGCGCAACATCATGCAAATGATATGGATGGTGCAAAACGGGAACGACGGTTGATCACACTCCTTGGAAACGGAGGTGAAATGGCCAGGAGGGCAATATGGGTAGTCTTTTGGCATTGAGCCGGTTTATCGACCGGGTCAATGAGTTTGTCGGACGCAATGTGTCCTGGCTGGTGCTGGCTGCCGTGCTGATCAGCGCCGGAAATGCCACAATCCGCAAAGTGTTCGACATGTCGTCGAATGCCTGGCTGGAGGTCCAGTGGTACCTGTTCGGCGCGGTTTTCATGCTCGCCGCAGGCTACACGCTGCGCAAGAACGAACATGTCCGCATTGACGTGCTGGCCGGCAATCTTTCCAAGCGAACGCGTGACTGGATCGACCTGTTTGGCCACTTCCTGTTCCTGCTTCCGTTCTGCCTGATGATGACCTATCTGGCCTGGCCGTTCTTCTGGCGCTCGTTCCAGTCCGGCGAAATGTCGAGCAACGCCGGTGGACTTATCATCTGGCCGGCCAAGGCAAGCATCCTTCTCGGCTTCATCCTGCTGACAGCGCAGGCTGTCTCCGAAATCATCAAGCGCATCGCCATTATCCGGGGTCTGCTTGAAGAAGAGGCCGGCCATGATCATTCCATGCCACCGCAGGTCGAGGCTGCCGCTGAAATGAAGGGTGGCAACAATGCTTGATCTCATTGCCCACAATCTTGCACCGATCATGTTCATCACCGTCATGGCGATGCTGCTGATCGGCTACCCGGTTGCCTTCACCCTTGCCGCCGGCGGCATGTACTTCTTTGTCGTTGGCGTTGAACTCAGCCATATCTCTCCGGAAATCCGGCTGTTCTGGCCCCTGGCACAGGCGAACATGAACCGCGTCTTCGACGTCATGCGCAACGACACGCTACTGGCGATTCCGTTCTTCACCTTCATGGGGCTGATCCTGGAACGCTCGCGCATGGCCGAAGACCTGCTTGACACCATTGGCCAGCTCTTCGGAACCCTCCGCGGCGGCCTTGCCTTTGCCGTTGTCATCGTAGGCGCACTGCTTGCGGCCACCACGGGTGTCGTGGCGGCCTCCGTCATCGCCATGGGCCTGATCTCGCTGCCGATCATGATGCGCTACAATTACCATCCGGGCCTCGCGGCAGGCACGATAGCGGCATCTGGTACGCTGGCGCAGATCATTCCGCCCTCTCTCGTCCTCATCGTCATGGCCGACCAGCTTGGCCGGTCGGTTGGCGACATGTATGTCGGCGCCTTTTTCCCAGCGATGATCATCGTCGGCATGTATTGCGCCTACATTTTCGCCATTACCCTGATCAAGCCGCAATGGGTGCCTGCCCTGCCGCCCGAGGCGCGTCCGCTCGGCAATGGCGGCGCCTCGCTCTACATCATCATCGGCCTGGCAATCGCGCTGTTCTTCATCTGCGATCTCTTTGTCTTTGATGAGTTGCGCTATGAAACGCGGGTGGTCTGGTCCGCCTTGGTTGCCACGATCATCCCCTATGCCTTTGCCCTGCTCAATCGCGCTAGGAATCTGGGATACCTATCCAAGATGGCCGAGCAGGTCGTGATCGTTCTGATCCCGCCGCTTGCGCTGATCTTTCTGGTTCTCGGAACGATCTTCCTCGGCATCGCGACACCGACCGAAGGCGGCGCGATGGGAGCCACCGGCGCACTGATCATGTCGATCATGAAAGGCCGGCTCGACAGGAAGACGCTTCTCCAGGCACTCGATTCCACTGCCAAGCTTGCGACCTTCGTGATGTTCATCCTGATCGGCGCGCGCGTTTTCGCGCTCACGTTCTACGGCATCTCCGGTGACCGCTGGGTGGAAGAGCTTCTGCTGGCCCTGCCCGGCGGAGAGACCGGGTTCCTGATCACCGTCTCGGTCGTCGTCTTCATCCTGGGCTGCTTCCTCGATTTCTTCGAGATCGCCTTCATCATGGTGCCGTTGCTGGCGCCGGTTGCCGAGAAGCTGGGTATCGATTTGATCTGGTTTGGCGTGCTGCTCGGATTCAACCTGCAGGCCAGCTTCCTGACCCCGCCCTTTGGATTTGCCCTGTTTTACCTGCGATCGGTAGCGCCGATCAAAGCCTGGCATGATGAAACGACGGATCGCATGATCGAGCCAATTTCGACCAAATCGATCTACACCGGAACTCTGCCCTTTATCATCATCCAGATCGTCATGCTCGGTATTCTGATCGCCTTCCCGGGTCTTGTAACGCACTACAAGACCGATCCGGTGATCATGGATCAGGGCGACATCAACCAGGAGATCAACAACATCGGCGGCGGCGGATTTGGTCTGCCCGGCTCGGGCCTGAGCCTCGATGGCGGCCTCACCCTTCCTGGCGCACCGGGTCTTGGAGAACCCGGCAATGGCATGCCGGCCATGCCGAGCTTCGGAGCCCCTGCGGAACCGACCGAAGGCAGTGCCCTGCCCGCTCCGACCGGCTTGCCTGCTCCGGGCGGTGCATCCGGGCTCCCCAAGTTCGATTAAGTGACAGGTGCTAGGGGCGTGTCGCGCTCAATTGGATGCGCGGCGCTGTAGGGCGGTTTGAGCCCGTCCTGAACCCTTTCCTGTAACACCAGACCCGGCGGCCCTTCCGCCGGGTTTTTTCATGGGCCGTGACCGACGCCACCGGATGGTAAAGCCATCGTATTTGGCGGCGAGTGAAGCCTCCCTCCCGCTGTCTCACCGATCGCGTATTCCGGATGGCATGGTCTGGTCCGGCGCCAACGCTTACCAGGCATGTCCCAGGCAATGCCGCATTTTCGGCAAACCGATTGGATTCGGATTGAGGTTTCCGAAGCTTAGGTAAGACGCTCCTCCGTAGACGTCCGCACCGACCGGAAACGTCCGCCCGCAAAAAAGCCCCGGAACCTTTCAGTTCCGGGGCCTTGAAGGCTTTGCGTGGAACGGGGTCGCTTAGAGCTTGCCGCCGCGCTGCTGGATCATCATGAAGGTGTCCATGTTGTACTCGGACAGCTGGAACCAGAGGTAGCCGTCGCCGCGATATCCCATGTAGCTGTCATGGATCTTCTTGAACATGGCGTTCTCGGCGCCGATCTCGGCATAGACCTTGTTGGCTGCGGCAAAGCAGGCTTCCAGGATCTCGAGGCTGTAGGGGCGCAGCTTGGTGCCTTCCGACACAAGCTTCTTCAGAGCCGGGGGATTGAGCGTGTCGTAACGCGCCATCATCACGCTGTTGGCGAGAGCGGAAGCCGACTTGACAACGCCCTTGTAGGCGCTCGGCAGTTCGTTCCACTTGTCCAGGTTGATCAGGTTCATCAGCGTCACGCCGCCTTCCCACCAGCCGGGATAGTAGTAGTAAGGAGCAACCTTGTTGAAGCCCAGCTTGGAGTCATCGTAAGGACCGACAAACTCGGCCGCATCAATGGTGCCCTTTTCAAGCGCGGCATAGATGTCGCCGCCAGGAATGTTCTGCGGCACGACGCCAACTTCCTGGATGATCCGGCCGCCGAAGCCGCCGATGCGAAACTTCAGACCCTGCATGTCGGCCACGGTGTTGATTTCCTTGCGGAACCAACCGCCCATCTGGGCGCCGGTGTTGCCGGCCGGGAATGCAATCATGTTGTTGCCGGCATAGAATTCGTTGAGCAGTTCAAGCCCGCCGCCTTCATAGAGCCAGCCATTGGTCATGCGCTGGTTGAGGCCGAACGGAACGCCGGTTCCGAATGCCCAGGTCGGGTCCTTGCCGAAGAAGTAGTACGAGGCGGTGTGAGCCACTTCGATGGTTCCGTCGCGAACCGCGTCAGCGCCTTCAAGTGCGCCAACGATTTCGCCAGCGCCGTAGACCTGGATTTCGAAATTGCCGTCAGTGGCCTCGGAAACGGCCTGCGCGAACACTTCGGCGGCGCCATAGATGGTGTCGAGCGCCTTCGGGAAACCCGAAGAGCAACGCCATGTGACTTTCGGCATTGTCTGTGCAATGGCCGGAGCGGCCAGGGTTGTTGCGGCTGCAGCGCCTGCGCCGGCTACCCCAGCCTTTTTGATAAAGGAACGACGATCCATAAAAACCTCCCAGTTGAAGTAACGCCGCGAGGCAAGGGATTAGTTTACCATTTGCACCCCAGCGACATGCATCTGACCTAACCATGTTGCGGCAGGCCTTTCAAGCGAAAGAGGGCGATTTCAGCCACAATGGTCAATTTTTCTTGCCAGTTGCAGACCCAGCAAATTCGAGTAAAAATAATCATAATTTTCATGCCTCAATCGGAAGTCGGCGGAATTGACAAAAATGCCGCGAACCGCAAAAACCGCTGACTTGGCGTCGCGGGAATGCGGCTGGGAAAATCAAGGGAATTGGGCGATGCACAGTGGACTAGTCGCAATACCGGCAGATATCCGCGAATTCGAAGGATACACTTGGCACGCAGCCCCTGACCAGTACATCATGGCTGCGGTGAAAGGATCGAATGTCCTGCCGCTTGTTGTGCCCGCACTGACGGAAGGAACGGATGTCGACATGGTGCTGGACCGCGTCGACGGTGTGCTGATCAGCGGGTCACGGTCAAATGTCCATCCATCCAACTATGGAGAAGAGGAGACCGAACATCACGGCCCTTTTGATCCCGCTCGTGACCAGCTCAGCCTGCCGCTCATCCGCCGGGCCATTGAACGCGGCATCCCGTTGTTGGCCATCTGCCGCGGTATCCAGGAGCTCAACGTCGCGCTCGGCGGCTCGCTTGCAACCGAGATCCAGGAGCTTCCGGGGCGGATGGACCATCGCAAGCCCCAAACCGAAGACAGGGACGTGGCGTTTGCCATCCGCCATACAATCCAGGTCAGGGAAGGAAGTTGTCTCGCATCCATCGTCGGGCATGGTGAGGTGAAAGTGAATTCGCTTCACCGCCAGGCCATTTCGGAACTGGCGCCCCGGCTGGCGGTGGAAGCGGTGGCCGAAGACGGAACCATCGAGGCTGTCAGCGTTATCGGCGCACCCGGCTTTGCCATTGGCGTGCAGTGGCACCCTGAATACTGGGTCGGCAGCGACGAGATCTCCGACAAGATTTTCGCGGCCTTCGGCGATGCGGTCCGTGCCCGCCACGCTCTTCCGGCGGCAGCCGCCGAGTGAGGCAAGATGCTTCACCGGCTTCCACAACATTTCTGAAGTGGAAGCCGGATGAAGTAACGACAAGCCTCTATGGTCAATTCATACCCGAGCGCCTGCAACCGGCCCGTCAGGACGCGTCCCGGTCAAAACCAGCGCATTCGGGAACCGCAGTAAGCGCCGGCCGGCCAGCCAGCCAGGCTTCCAGGTTGTCCACGACCAGATCCGCCATCGCGTTGCGCGTGGACACGGAGGCCGATGCCACATGCGGCAGCAGGCAGGCGTTCGGCAGGTCCATCAGCGCCTGCGGTACATGCGGCTCATGGGCAAACACATCAAGCCCGGCCGCGGCGATCCTGCGGTCCGTTAGCGCCGCGATCAGCGCCGGTTCGTCAATCGTGGAACCGCGCCCGACGCTGATCAGCACGCCCTGCGGGCCGAGCGCATCCAGAACCTCGGCGTTCACCACTCCTTCGGTCGCCGCACCGCCCGGGACAATCACGACCAGCGTGTCGACCGCGGATGCCAGATCGATAAGGCGCGGGTGCCAGGGATAGGCCACATCCTGCCGCTTGTTCCGCGTGTGATAGTGGATCGGCAAACCGAATGCTTCCAGCCGCCGTGCGATCGCAAGACCGATCCGTCCCAGCCCGAAGATACCCACAGTCCGGCCCCTCAGGCTCAGGGATGTCAGCGGGTAAGCTCCGTTGCTTTCCCATTTGCCGGCACGAAGGTAAGCCTCGGCTTTCGGAAGTTCGCGCACTGTGTTGAGCAGCAATCCGACGGTGGTATCCGCGACTTCCTCCGAAAGCACATCGGGTGTGTTCGTCACCATCACCTGGCGTGTTGCTGCATGAGCCGCGTCAACGGCGTCGTAGCCCACACCAAAATTTGCAATCACTTCCAGGTTCGGCAATGAATCGATGAAATCCGCTGAAATCGCCGTTGCGGCCGCCAGGCCGCGGATCCGTGCGCGGGCATCCTCGTCCAGAAGCGCAGGGTTCGCGGCGTCGATCGAAATGGCTTCGAATTCGGCCTCGACCCGCTGCCTGACCCGGGGATGGACCTTGCCGGCAAGAAGAACGGTTGGACGTGAAGTGTTCATCGGCCTGCTCCTGGATTGAGTGGCGAGGTGGATTGCCGGATCCGCATTTCCGGTTTTATCAGGTGAAGTCCGTCGGCCTCGCTTGACCCGTTGAGCTTGTCGAGCAGAGCCCGCGCAGCAAAACGGCCCACTTCCGATTGTCCATTCCAGACAGTGGTCAGCGCCGGCGTGGCGATGGCCGCTTCCTCGAGATCGTCATAACCAGTCACAGAGATATCCTTTCCGGGCACAAGCCCCGCACGTGCAATGCCGTTCATCAACCCGATGGCGACCAGATCGTTCCAGCAGACCGCTGCAGTCGGCTTCAAGGGATTGGCGAGAAAATTCACCGCCGCTTCAAAGCCGCTCTGCTTGGTTCGCGGCCCGGGTATCCGCAGTTGCGAATCCACCTCGATGCCGGCCTTTTTCAACGCATTGGCGTATCCCGCATAGCGGTCACGGCCAGTCGAGGTGTGATCCGTACCGCCGATCATGGCGATGCGGGTGTGCCCGAGGCTGATCAGATGATTGGTCGCAAGCGCGGTTCCGTAAGCATCGTCGCCGCGGAAGGTGGGCACATCAATTTCCGGCACCGAGCGGGCAATCAGGATCGCCGGCATGCCGTTGTCCTCGGCCAGCCTGATATCGGACGCTGGCGTACCGATCGCCGGCGACATGATCACGCCGTCCCCGCCCAGCTGCAGCAGCGTCTCGATGAAGTTGCGCTGCTTGTCGACCGAATCATAGTGGTTGGAGAGAATGAAGGTCTGCCGGCTTCTATCGAGTTCCGTCTCGATGGCCTTGAGAATTTCGGCATAGAACGGGTTCATGATGTCATGCACGACCACCCCGATGATGCCCGACCGCGACGTTCTGAGCGAGGCCGCGCGCCGGTTGTAGATATAACCGAGCTCGATGGCCTTTTCCTTGATGCGGTCTCGCGTCACATCCGCAACCAGTGGACTGTCGCGCAATGCGAGAGAAACGGTCGCGGTCGAAAGCCCAAGGGCCTCTGCAATCGTTGAAAGCTTGATCTTCTGCGCCAAATTCCGGTTCCCCTTGACGGAGCACACCGCTCCGATTCAAACAATTAAACAAATCTAAAAGGTTTAAACCGGACTGGCAATCAGGCAGCGTCCTCTCCTGCATTTCCGTCAGCCGACGGCTCTTCGGTCAATGGCACCTCTGCATCGGCGGCCTCGGCGGAGTCGGAAGCCGAAACGGCGGCCGGTCGCAGCGTATCCGAGATATTCGCATCCACAGCCGTAAGAAGCCTGAGAAGTTCCGCAACTTCCTTCTTCTTGAGGCCGGCGAAGGCCGCCTTCTCGGTCTTTCGCTGGGATTTCCTAATTGACTTGATCTGATCCCACCCCGCTTCGGTCAGAAACACCAGCATCATCCGGCCGTCGTCGGGCGAGCCTTCACGCCGCAGAAAGCCCTGAGCGGCAAGGCGGCCTATGGTCTTGGTGATTGTCGGCGCCTTCACTCCGAGCGAAACGGCGATGGCGCCTGGAGTCTGGCCGTCCCTGGCATCGAGCGCCAGCATGACGCCATCCTGTCCGGCATAGAGCCCCAGATCCAGCAGGTGACGGGATAGCGCGGTCCGTGCATTGCGCGCCACCTGGGTGATCATCGACAGCGCTTCGGCGTGGTCGCCCTTTTTCGGCTTCTGGCTCCTGTTCTTCTTTTTGGCGGACATGGACAGCTCCTTCTTGCGGCCTTGTTTCCATCACCCTACGGTTCAGACACTAATGATGCCTGATCGGAATAACCACCCTATGCCCCCACAACCCGTACCGATTGCGATACTCCCTCTGGGTGCTCATGAGCAGCATGGTCCGCACCTGCCGTTCGAGACCGATTCAATGATTGCTCAACAGGTGGCCGAGCGGCTTTGCGACGCAGCCCCCGCCGCAATCAAGCCCGAACTCCTGCCGGTCGAATCAATCGGCTATTCTATCGAGCACATGGATGTGTCAGGTACGCGAACGCTTGGCTTTGATGAAGCGGTCAACCGCTGGACCGGTATTGCCGGGGACTGCGCTGCGCGCGGCGTTCGGCGGCTGATGCTGCTCAATGCGCATGGCGGCAACTCCCCGCTGCTGACCATTGTCGCCACCGAGGCGCGGGTCCGGTTCAACATGCTGGTGGTCGCGACAAGCTGGACCCGGTTTGGCATTCCGGCCCACATCGTCGCCCCCGAAGACAAGGCCTACGACATCCATGCCGGCGACATCGAGACCTCGGTGATGCTGGCCATCCGCCCTGATATCGTGCGCCTCGACGCTGTTCAGGATTTCCCATCCCGTCAGGCGGACTACGCCAGACGTTTCAAGCATTTGCGCGCCTATGGCCCGCACGCGTTCGGGTGGAAGATGTCCGATCTCAATCCGCAAGGCGCGGCAGGCAAGGCCAGCAGGGCAACCGCGCAGAAAGGTGAGGCATTGCTTGCGCATGCAGTGAACGGGCTGGCGGAATTGCTCGCCGACATGGCCGCGTTCGACGTTGACGAGTTCAACTAAGGCTGCTGAGGTGCAGGCTGTTCGATTGCCGAGACGGCCTCGCCCATGGTTTGAATTGCGCAGGCGCTCTCTGGTTGCCGGATAACGCCGCTTTACGGCTCGGAAAGTACGGAGCATTGAGCATGATCGAAACCGACATCCTTGTGATTGGCGCCGGCTTGGCGGGACTGACGCTGGCACGGGAGCTTTCCACCCTGGGCAACAAGGTCCTGCTCCTCGAAAAATCCAAGTCTCCGGGCGGCCGCCTCTCAACCCGCCGCAGCGATTTCGGCGGTTTCGATCACGGGGCTCAGTACCTGACCAGCCGCACCGCTGGATTCACGGCATTGCTCAACGATCTTTCGCAAAACGGAAAACTGGCTCCCTGGAACCCGGATGGGAAGGACAGCGCCCGGCCCTGGTGGGTAGGCAAGCCAGGAATGTCCGAAATTGGCCAGGCCATGGCCCGTGATCTCGGCATTCAATACGACACCAGGGTGACCGGGATTGTGAAGCAGGGCCAAAAGTTCCTGGTCCACACCGATTACCGCTCGGAACCCGGGCCGGACTATTTGACGTCGAGACTTGTCGCGGCGATCCCCGCGCCGCAGGCCCTGGAACTGCTCACTCCGCTTGATCCCGCTTTCGTGCGATTGAAAAAGGTCGCCATGGCCCCTTGCTGGTCCGCCATGCTGGCATTCGACACCCGTCTGGCGGGAATTCCGGACCTGATCCGCGGCCAGCAAGCCGACGTGCTGTCGCTGATTGCGCGCAACAGCTCAAAACCCGCAAGAACCGGCGAAACCTTTATCCTTCATGCAGCACCGCAATGGAGCCGTGAACATGTGGAAGGCGAACACGAAGCAGTTAAGTCCGCAATGATCAACGCCATGCGCGAGCAGACCAGACTTGGCGGAAGCCTGCCCGATCCGGCGCACTTCGCGGTTCATCGCTGGCTCTATGCCCTGGTGGAAACGCCGTTGGATCAGCCCTTTCTCGGCAACCCCGAGAACACCTTGTTTGCCTGTGGAGACTGGTGCATCGACGGCCGCGCCGAGGCGGCACATCAATCCGGAGAGGCTCTGGCCCGGCACATCATGTCCTTGTGAGTGGCATAAGCCGTGCGAAACGCCTATATGGGGTCCAACACTCCTTCCTGACTGAGAGATCCGATGAGCGAAGCGCCAGTATCCAGCCCCGTGGCCCCCATCCCCGTGACCGTCCTGACCGGCTATCTCGGTGCCGGAAAGACCACCCTGCTCAACCGCATCCTTTCCGAACCCCATGGCAAGCGCTACGCGGTGATCGTCAACGAATTCGGCGAAATCGGCATCGACAATGACCTGATCGTCGAATCCGACGAGGAAATCTACGAGATGAACAATGGCTGCGTCTGCTGCACCGTGCGCGGCGACCTGATCCGCGTCGTCGAAGGGCTGATGCGCCGCCCCGGCCGGTTTGACGCCATCATCGTCGAGACAACCGGATTGGCCGACCCGGTGCCTGTCGCCCAGACTTTCTTCATGGATGATGATGTCCGCGCCAAGACCCGGCTCGATGCCGTCGTCGCGCTCGTGGACGCAAGGCATCTGCCGGCAAGACTCAAGGACAGCCGCGAAGCCGAGGACCAGATCGCCTTTGCCGACGTTGTGATCCTGAACAAGACCGATCTGGTGAGCCCCGAAGAGCTCGAGGCGGTGGAACGCACCGTGCGGGCAATCAATCCATCGGCCCGGATTCACCGCACCGAACGAGCCGCGGTAGCGCTTGACGCCGTGCTTGACCGGGGGGCGTTCGACCTCAGCCGCGCGCTTGAGAACGATCCGCATTTCCTCGATCATGACCACCCCGACCATGCCTGCGGCCCGGATTGCGATCACGACCATCATCATCACGATCATGCCCATGACCATCACGGTCACGGCCATGATCACCATGACCACGCGGCTCCCTCCGACATCCACGATCTGACGATCCAGTCGGTTTCGTTGCGCGCAGGACCTGTCAATCCGCAGCGGTTTTTTCCCTGGATCGAAAAGATCACCCAGCTGGAAGGCCCCAACATTCTCAGGCTCAAGGGAATCATCGCGTTCGAAGGAGACGATGACCGCTATGTCATCCAGGGCGTGCACATGATTGTCGAGGGTGACCATCAGCGGCCATGGAAGGAGGGCGAAAAGCGCGAAAGCCGCATCGTCTTCATCGGCCGGGATCTTGATCGCGAGAAGCTCGAGCGAACCTTCCTCGCCTGCCAAGCCTGAGGGACGCCCTGTCATGCCGACTGTCGCGCCGATAGATCTCGACGACCATTGCCTTGCCGCTGCGTTTCTGGACGATGTTCCGGTTTTTGCGCTGGCCTCAGGACAGGTGGTCCGTCTCGACCATGGAACCCAACACCACGACCTGCACGACGGTCTGCTTGCCACTGCGGTCAGCTGGGACGGCAAGAGCCTGGTGACCGGCGGCGAGGACGGCAAGGTTATGCGGCTCGATGCCGATGGAACAGAGACCACACTTCGCGCGCCGGCCCGCAAATGGGTGAGTGCCGTGGCCGCGGGACCACAGGGCGCGGTGGCCTTTGCCGACGGGCGGACGGCAACGGTGCTTCTTTCTGACGGAACTGAGCGGAGCTTCGAGGAAGCCCGCACCATCGAGGGGCTTGCCTTTGCGCCCAAGGGGCTGCGCCTGGCAATGGCGCGCTACAACGGCGTCTCGCTCGTCTTCGTCCAGGGCAGCGCCCCGGCTCTCGATTTCGAGTGGAAGGGCGCCCACAACCAGGTGACTTTCAGCCCCGACGGGCGGTTTCTGGTCACCGCCATGCAGGAAAACGCGCTGCATGGATGGAAACTCGACGGCAAGCCCGGCGGTGAACAGCGTCACATGCGCATGACCGGCTATCCGGCCAAGATCAAGTCCCTGTCCTGGTCGAACAAGGGCAAATGGCTCGCCTCGTCGGGAGCATCCTCGGCGATCGTCTGGCCTTTCTCCGGCAAGGACGGACCGATGGGCAAGGCCCCGCTGGAACTCGGCCAGCGCGCCGACACCATGGTGACATGCGTTGCATGCCACCCGGCGGAAGATCTTGTCGCCATCGGGTTCGGCGACGGCATGGTGCTTGCCGTCCGCATTGCCGACAGCAAGGAAGCCCTGCTGCGTCGGCCCGGCAAGGGGCCGGTCACGGCCATGGCCTGGAACCGGCCAGGCCGCCTGCTCGCGTTTGGATCGCAAGCAGGCGATTGTGGCGTTGTCGACATTGCGGGTTAACCCCCGGTCAGGACCAGGACAGTTCCAGCTGCGGACGGCCGTTGGATGTGCGGGCATGGCTGACGCCATCCTTGCCGATGACGCCGTTGACCCGCTTCCGGAAAGCCGAGAAGCTGTCGAATGTGACCACGTCGACGGCTTCATCCAGATCCAGCGACACCCGGAAATTTCCCGGAGCCGAGGTGATCGCCTGAATGCCGACCACGCGCGCTGAAAATGGCTGCCCGAGATAGGCGCCGGTGACCCGGGCGCCCGGAACAAGACTTTCCGGCCCGGGGCGGTTGCCCAGCGCCGCATGCAGCGTGTTCCAGTCGTTGAACCCGTATTGTGCGGCGATCAGCTCCAGTGCCTTGGAATGACCAATGGTGTCTCCATTGGCTTCAAGGCGTGTTCTCAGGCGGCGCGCCTGATCCTTCAATGTACCAAGATTTGGCAGTGGCGTGGAATCACGCATGGCAGTTCTCCTGTCATGACATGCCTTACAGTTGGGGGTGTCCGCATTCCACCGTCTGGCATGTCATCAAGAAAGGTGACTGCTCGAAAGCTGGAGACTTCACCATGGCTCACGCCTGCGGACGGCCGGGGCTCCAGACCCGAAGACGCCCAGATAGGGATCCCGGCGCACAATGTCAATCGACAGCGAAACAGCGGGGGCCCAAGGCCCCGAATAGAATCTTTCGGAGACTTCCCGCCTGATTGGGAACCATTCAGGTCTCCGTGCGTTGGCAAACTGAAAACGCAAGGAGAAAACATGCCCCGAGACACGATTCCCAGCCAGTTTTCGTCAACCCGGCGCCATGTTCTCCTCGGTGGGTCCGCCGTCGCCCTGGCCGCCTTTGCGCAATGGCCCGGCAGCGCTTCCGCTGCGGAACTCGATCCCGAGAATTTTCTTGCCCTCTCAAAACAATTGACACGACACGACGACCTTTCCAGTGACATCGCAACCGCCATGCTTGAAGCCTTCAAGGCAACCGGCAAGGCGGACGAGCTCTCCGCACTTGCGGATGGAGCTGACAATCAGGAGCTTGCCAACGCGGTAGTGGCGGCCTGGTACAGCGGTGTCTCACCCGACCCCGACAGCGGCGAAGTCCTGACCTACACGGATGCACTGATGTGGCAGGCGATGAGTTTCACCAAGCCGATGGGCTACTGCGGCGGAGAGATGGGTTACTGGGCCGAACCTCCGGCGGGTTGACCAACACATCTTCACCGCAAGTTATTTTGACCACCGGGAGCCAGTTTTATGGCCAATGACATCACTGCAGACGTATTGATTATCGGAACCGGCGTGGCGGGAGCCATTGCTGGCGCAAAACTCGCGGCCAAGGGCCTGAGCGTAGCCTTCCTCGAGTCCGGAAAGCGCATCGAGCGCTACGATGCTGTGGAGAAGTTCTGGAACGCGAAGATCAAGGTTCCCGAATCGCCCTATCCGAACGATCCGGAAGCCCCGCACCCCCTCACTCACCGGATCGAGGACTTCTACCAGCAGCAAGGGCCCGAGCTGTTCAAGTCAACCTATATCAAGGTCGTGGGCGGAACCACCTGGCATTGGCTGGGGACGACCCTGCGCAACCTTCCTTCAGACTTCAAGATGAAAACGCTCTACGGTCATGCAGTGGACTGGCCGATCGGTTACGACGATCTTGAGCCGTTCTATCTGGCCGCAGAGAACGAGATCGGCGTGGCCGGCAACTCAGATGAAGACCTCGGCTCACCTCGATCCGGCGACTTCCCGATGCCGAACATTCCAATGACCTATCTCGACAAGCACTTTGCCTCCGCACTGGAGGGGACACGCTACCATGTGCGGTCCACGCCCCAGGGGCGCAACTCGGTCTACCGCGAGGACCGGCCTGAATGTTGCGGCAACAATTCCTGCATCCCGATATGCCCGATCCAGGCCAAGTACGACGCAACGGTTCATGTCGCCCAGGCCGAAAACGCCGGCGCCCAGATTCATTCGGAAACCACCGCTACCCGGCTGAATGTCGGCAATGACGGAAAGATCGCATCCGTCGATTTCCGGCGCGCCGATGGCAGCACCGGAACTGCTTCCGGCAAGATCGTGATCGTCGCCGCACATGCTGTTGAAACGCCCCGGCTGTTACTGAACTCGGCCCAGGAAAATGCCCCCAACGGCGTTGCCAACAGCTCCGATCAGGTTGGGCGCAACCTCATGGATCACCCCACGCGGCTCAGTTGGGCCGAAGCGGCCGAGCCCGTGTTTCCATATCGTGGCCCGCTCTCGACCTCGGGAATTGAAAATCTCCGCGATGGCGATTTCCGCAGGGAACGCGGCGCATTCCGCATCGAGATCGGCAATGACGGGCACAGCTGGCCGACAGGCGCACCGACCAGCACCGCCGCGGATCTTGCCGCTCAGGGTTTGCGCGGCGAGGAACTGGACGCGGCTCTCAAGGACGCCGCCTCACGGCAGATCCGGCTGGCCTCACTGGTGGAACAGTCGCCAAGTGCCGAAAACCGCGTAACTCTCGACCCGGAAAAGAAAGACGCCAACGGCGTTCCCCTGCCGCGGATCCACTACGACTTCGACGACTACACCCGCAAGGGTCTCGAGGCTGCCGAAAAAGCCCATGACGAGGTCTTCCAGGCCTTGGGCGCAAAGAACGTCCGGCACTCTCCCGACATCCAGGGGGCAGGCCATATCATCGGCACAGTCAGGATGGGCGCCGACGCTTCGAGTGCCGTCGTCGATTCCGACCAGCGCAGTTTCGACCATCCGAACCTGTTCCTGCTTGGATCAGGCACCTTTCCGACCTCAGCGACGGCGAACCCGACGCTGACGATCGCCGCACTGGCGCTGCGGTCCGTCAACGCAATCGCCGCCTCGGCCAAGTAGCAGGAGGGCGTTCAGGCGGGACCGGAGACTGAGTGGCCATTTTCGCGGGGTTCCCCTATTCTGCTTCGACAGAACAGCTGAAGGGAGCGAGGCCATCGCCCATCTCCGATTGATATCGGCAGCCTTGTTCCTTGGATCGCTTTGCAGCCAGGGCACCGCCCAGGATCTCAACTTCAAGGACCTGCCGGGCGCTGTTCAGCAAACCAGCTCGGCGGTCGATTTCAAGGATAGCGGGAACGCTGAAGCGCCGGATTGCACCACGGCATTCGAGCGCTACGGCACAGAAAGCAATGCGCCGCAACGTGTCTACAAGTGCCGCAAGGGCAATATCACCATAGCCCGTGACAAGCCTCCCGAGGGATACTGACGCGCGGTTCTGTCAGGCAGCCTGCAGCTGTGCGGCTTTGTCCCGGGCGACCCGGCGCGAAAGTCGCTGGCCCGAAGCCTCGAGCAAACCTGCCGGCAGGTCGAGATAGCCCGACTTGAGTTCGAGGCCCAGAAAACGATCTCGTTCGACCGGACCCGGCATGATCAGCGCGCCGGTCGTTTCGGCTGTAAATCCGAACCGCCGGTAGTAAGGCGCATCGCCCACCAGAATGATGGCGCCATGGCCCTGTACTTTCGCCCGGGTGATGGCATGCCGCATCAGCGCGGAGCCGACACCCTTCCCCTCGATCGAGGCGTCGACAGCGAGCGGGCCGAGGAGGAGCAATGATTTGCCACCTGCCGCAACATCCCAAAGCCGCACACTGCCGATGACCTGCCTGGGCCCGTTGCGCGCGACAAATGCGAGCTCGGCCGAAGGCAGCCTGCCGCGGCGGAGTTTCTCGGAACTCTTCCGCCGCCGGCCCGGACCCATCGCGCGATCAAGCAGGGCTTCACGCGCCAGAACATCGCCTTCAGCTTCATCCTCGATGACAAAGCTTGTTTCACTGAAAATCATGAGATCGGATGTCATCGGCGGATCCTCGGCCACGGCACCATGAAAACGGGACACAGTTGCCCCTCCGCAAGCACTGCATGCACGCGGAAGGGCTGATCTGAACGGAAAAATCCGTTCAGATCACGTAGGATCGGAGAGGTTCGAAGCCGTTGAAGGCAACCGCCGAATAGGTCGTGGTGTACGCACCGGTGCCTTCGATCAACACCTCGTCACCGATGGTCAGCGAAACCGGCATCGGATAGGGGGTCTTCTCGTAGAGCACGTCGGCGGAATCGCAGGTCGGGCCGGCGAGCACGCAGGGCTCCATCGCGTCGCCATCGCGCGCAGTCACGATCGAATAGCGGATGGCTTCATCCATCGTTTCAGCCAGCCCGCCGAACTTGCCGATGTCGAGAAACACCCAGCGCACGTCATCCTCGTCGGACTTGCGCGACACCAGCACCACTTCCGCCTTGATGGCGCCGGCATTGCCGACCATGCCGCGACCCGGCTCGATGATGGTTTCGGGCAGCTGGTTGCCGAAATGCTTGCGCAGCGAGGCAAAGATCGACTGTCCGTAGGCCTGTGCGGTCGGAATGTCCTTGAGGTAACGGGTCGGGAAGCCGCCGCCCATGTTGACCATCTTGAGGAAGATGCCCTGCTGCGCCAGCTTGTCGAACACGCGCTTTGCGTCGCCGAGCGCTGAATCCCAGGCATCGAGCTTGGTCATCTGCGAGCCGACATGGAACGAGACGCCGTGGGAGACCAGGCCGAGCTGGTGGGCATAGACGAGCACATCGACAGCCATCTGCGGAACGCAGCCGAACTTGCGCGAAAGCGGCCACTCGGCGCCTTCTCCGTCGGTCAGGACCCGGCAGAACACCCGTGCGCCGGGGGCGGCGCGAGCGATCTTTTCGACTTCCTCGTGGCTGTCGACGGCAAACATCGAAACGCCAAGTGCATGGGCACGCGCAATGTCGCGTTCTTTCTTGATGGTGTTGCCATAGGAAACCCGGTTGGCGGTTGCACCGGCCTTGAGCGCCATTTCGATTTCGGCCACGGAAGCGCAATCGAAGTTAGAACCCAGGTTGGCAAGCAAGCGCAGGATTTCCGGCGCGGGGTTGGCTTTCACCGCATAGAAGATCGCGCTGTCCGGCAATGCCTTGCGGAATGACTGGAAATTGTCGCGCACCACATCGAGGTCGACCACCAGGCAGGGGCCGTCAGGACGTCGGGTGCGAATGAAATCGAGAATGCGTGCAGTCGTCATCGGGTGCTCCGTTCCCGGCCCTTTTCGGGCCATATCTAGACAGAGCATCGTACGGCCACTTGCAGACCCGGCCTTTGGAGGAACCGGAGCACTGAGTGTACGCTTGATGCGTCGGTAAACCACGCCGGTCAGGGCGTTGGTTCGCTCTTGTCTGCCTTGGATTGGAGGGAGAACCCGACCGCACTTCCGGCAATGAAGGTGTGCCTCTTCAGTAACCCCGGCTGTTGGAAAGCCGGCAGACACCAGAAAGGCCCGCACCGTCGTTGCTTCAAGATGTCCTCGCTCTTCCGGATGGCCGGAGAAACGACTGGAGGGGTTAGTTCCAGGTACCTTACCGATTCCTCACCATAACGAGGGTCGGCGGACACCCACAGGCACGTGCGACTTTGGGCAACACGCATGTATGGTTTTCAACTGTCGCAATCAAGTGTTTTCTCACGCTGCCCTTGAAAAACATGTTTGCTGAACGAATATGCCCTATCGTTCAAACAATGATGACGGTTTTAGTGAACAGGCCGGCGCGAACCGCAAGGACCAGCAGCATATGGACACATTGACACGGATCCGCGCTTTCATCGATGTGGTCGAGGCGGAGGGATTTTCAGCCGCGGCGCGAAAGGTCGGACGCTCCAAGGCGCTATTGTCGAAATATGTCCGCGAACTGGAAGACGATCTGGGGGCTTTGCTGCTCAACCGCACAACCCGGCAATTTTCGCTGACCGAGGCCGGACACACCTACTATCGCACCGCCTCCGACATCCTCAAGGAAATCGACAATCTCGCCGATCTGGTGCGCGAAGGTGCAACCGACCTCAAGGGCCGGATCCGTGTTTCGGCCCCGCGTACCTTCGCCGACGCGGCTATTGGACGGTCGCTGATCGATTTTGCCGCGGCACACCCCGACATCACGCTCGAAGTCATCTCCGACGACCGTTTTGTCGATCTTGTCGAGGAAGGCTATGATGTGGCGATCCGCATCACCAAGCTCGAGGATTCGGGACTGATCGCCCGCAAGCTGTCGGCGTTTTCGCTGATTCCGTGTGCGTCGCCCGAGTTTATCGAGAAATATGGCCCAATCACCCACCCCTCACAGCTCTCCGGCATTCCCTGTATCATCGACACCAATGGCAGGTTCCTCAACAACTGGCGTTTTGACGCCCCTGACGGCTCCACCATCCCGGTGACCGTTCACGGACGCCTTGAGGTCAACAGCCCGCTCACGGCCATGCGCGCCGCCGAAGCCGGACTCGGGGTTGCTGTCCTGCCGGACTTCATTTTCCGGGAACGCCAGCCAAGCGGCACGCTGGTGCCCATTCTCGAGGATTATCGATCGAACGACCGCGGAATCTACGCCATCTACCCACATCGCCGCTATCTGCCGGCCAAGGTTCGCGCCTTCGTCGATTATCTGACCCAGTGGTTCAAGAACGCCCAGTGATTTAAGCCCGGTGATTCCAATTGTCGCGGGGGTCTGGTGCGTGCCGAAATTTCGACCATATTCAATGCGACGAGGACTGAACCAACACCACAGAACCACGGACAGGTCGGGAAACCATGAACAGTCTTACGATGTGGCGATTACCGGCTATGGCGGCGGTTGCAGGCTTGTTTTTGTCCGGCCCCGCATCGGCTCATCCCCATGTGTTCGCCGAAGCCCGCCTGGAAATTGACACTTCGGCTGACGGCCGCGTCACCGAACTGCGCAACGTCTGGCGGTTCGACGAGGTCTTTTCCGCAAGCGTGATTCTTGATTTTGACGAAAACGCCGATCTCAAGCTCGACGCCGGCGAACTCGCAAGCATCAGCGACATGGTCACCCAGTCCCTCGCCGAGTTCGATTACTATATCAATGTCTCCGTCGACGGGAAGGATGCAGCCATCGCGTTGCCCGAAGCAATCAAGGTCGATTACCAGGACGGGCAGTTGCTGATGTTCTTCGCCGTTGTCCCCGCGAAGGAACTGCAGTTGAGCGGCAAGATTGCCGTCGGCGTGTTCGATCCGACCATGTATGCGGCGCTGGATTTCATCAATGATGAGGACATGATGGTGACAGGCGGGTCGACCGGCCAATGCGCCAGCAAGGTTGTGCGCCCTGATCCGGACGAAATCATTGCCCAGAATCAGGCCTCGCTCACCGAAGCCTTCTTTGAAACCACCCAGAGCAGCGATTTGTCAAAACTGCTTGCCACACGGCTGGAGCTCGATTGCAAATGAAATCAGGTTCCGCGCGTTTGGTTCTGACCACGGCGATCGCGCTTGCCCTGCTGGCAGGCGCGGCGCACGCCCAATCCTCCTTGGGCATCGGATCGGCCGAGCCGGCGATAACGCCAACCGGTTTTGGCGGTTCCATCCTGCAGTGGGTCAATCAGCAGCAGCAGGCTTTCTACCGGTCCCTGACCGGTGCGCTGAAGGCCATGCGTTCGGATCCCTGGCAAATGTGGGGGCTGGTCAGTCTCTCCTTTCTCTATGGCGTCTTCCATGCGGCCGGACCGGGCCACGGCAAGGCGGTGATCTCATCCTACATGATCGCCAATGAAGTGGCGCTGAAGCGCGGTGTGGTGCTCGCGCTGCTGTCGTCCATGCTGCAGGCTCTCACCGCCGTAACCGTGGTCGGCGTCGCCTACTACCTGCTGCGCGGTCTCTCCGTTTCCATGACCGAGGCCACGCATTTCATGGAGATTGCCAGCTATGCGCTGATTGCCGCTTTCGGCCTCTGGCTTCTCAGCCGGAAGCTGCTCTCCTTGCGGACCAGCCCCGCATTGAGCGTCGCCCATGTCCATACTCATGGCGGGCACCACCACGAAACAGGTCACGATCATCATCACCATCATGATCATCACGGGCACGACCACCATGAGCACGCTCACGGAGAAGTCTGCGCCTCATGCGGCCATGCTCACGTGCCCGATCCGAAACTGATTTCGGGCCGTGATTTCAGCGTGCGCGAAGCCTGGAGCGCGGTGGTGGCGGTCGGGCTGAGACCCTGTTCCGGGGCTCTCATCGTGCTCACCTTCTCGATGCTGAACGGCCTCTGGATAGCCGGCATTGTCTCTGCCTTCGCCATGGCATTGGGCACTGCGATCACGGTTTCGGCACTGGCGACTCTGGCGGTCATGGCCAAGGGTGCTGCGGTGCGTCTGGCTGGCGCCTCGATGGGAGGTGCGGTAGGCACGACCATCGAGATCCTTGGCGCGGCCACCGTCTTAGCGCTTGGATTGCTGTTGCTTGCGGCTTCGCTGCAAGCCTGAACGTCCTACTCGGGCCTGAACTTCCTAATCGGGATTGTTCTCATCCCTGCGCTGACGTCTGCCGCGCAGCCAGAAGACAGCAAAGAAGGCCAGCACGAAGAAAATCCCCACCGCATAGGACAGCCACGGCGATATTTCCGACAGCGACATCATCATCGCCGGCATGTAATAGAAAACAAGCCCGGTACCCAGGAGAATCACCGCCGCTGCGATGGCTGAAGAGCGGTTCGATGTCGTTGGTTCGCTCACAGGCCTGTACCTCCAAATTCTGCGATCATTCCCCAGATAGGCTTTTTCGCAATCACTGCAACACCTGCGCTCAACCTGTGACAATCCAGCGCCGTCAGTTTTCTGCAACAGCCTGTTTCAGGCATCCGGAACCGGCATCGACATGTGAATGACACTGCGCTTTGGTTGCACTTCTTCAAGGTCAACCATGAATCCCATCCGCTTGTACCACGCAAGCGCCGGGTTGAGGCTGTTGGTAATCAGTCCGACACGATTCAAGCGGAGTTCACGCGCCCGCTCGAAGGTTGCATCCATAAGCAGACGTGCACGTCCCGAACCAGACGCTTCTGGCGCGGTGGCAATCGACTCAAGAAACACATCGTCCTGACGAATGCGAAGAATGAGCACGCCCCTGAGCGAACCGCCGCTTTCATCCAGCCACACTTCGCATTCTTCCAGAACCTGGCCATAGTCCCATTCAAGCGGGATCGCCCGCGCACCGACTATGGCCTCTGTTCGTGCATAGGCAGCCCGCTGGAATTCCTCGATACGCTGCCGGTCGAATGCCGAGGCCCGCTGCAACTCAATCATGCTTGCGCTTCTCTCATATCCTCAAGGCGCATTTTCTGTCGGCCATCCGGCCCGAAGTTGGACGGATCAAGCCACGCTTCGAAAGCCTGCTTGAGGCTCGGCCACTCGCCATCGATCATCGAGAACCAGGCCGTGTCGCGATTACCACCCTTCGAGACGATGTGCTGGCGGAAAACCCCCTCGAACTGGAAGCCGAAGCGTACGGCGGTGACCTTGGAAGGCCCGTTCTCATTGTGGCATTTCCACTCGTAGCGGCGGTAGTCGAGATCCTCGAACACGTGCCGCGCCATCAGGTAATGCGCCTCGGTCGACATCGGCGTCCTCGCCATCGCGGCGCCATGCGCCACCGAGCCGACTTCCACCACACCGTTTGCCGGATCCGGCCGCATCAGCGATGCCATGCCGACAACATCTCCGGTGCGGCGGCTGCGGAAGATGCAGGTGACCCAGCCCGATTCCCGCCCGGAACGATCCAGCCAGTCGCAAAGTTCGGATGAATGCGCATAGGGCCCGTTCGGAAAGTAGCGGATCAGGTCGCTGACGGAGGCCCCGCCCAGGGCCTGCCACAGGGCCGTTTCATGCACATCCCGCCGGTACGGCTCGATCATCACGTACCGCCCGGTCGAAGAAAAACCCGTCGGCGCCTGCCGCGCCGTCCATTTGCTCAAATCACGCATTGATGTCACCTGAATTGAAATTCGCGCCGGGATAGGACATGAGTTCACTGGACAAGACAACCACCTTCGGCAGGAAAATCTCGATGATCCATCCAGTTGCAGCCTTTGACCGCATCGGCGAGGAGAATGCCTTCGCCGTTCTCGCGCGCGCCACCGAACTTGCCAACCAGGGACGGGACATCATCAATCTCGGCATCGGCCAGCCGGACTTCAAGACACCGGCCCATATTGTCGAGGCCGCGGTCAAGGCCTTGCGCGACGGCCATCATGGCTACACCCCGGCCAATGGCCTGCTCGCCACCCGCGAGGCCGTGTGCCGCAGAACGCTTTCCATGACCGGCGTCGAGATTTCGCCCGACAGCGTGATGATCATGCCCGGCGGCAAGCCTACCATGTACGCCGCAATCCGCATGCTTGGCGAATCGGGTGTCGATATTCTCTATCCCGACCCCGGCTTTCCGATCTACCGCTCTATGATCGAGCATGTCGGCGCCAACCCGATCCCCGTGCCGATGCGCGAAGAGAACGGTTTCGCTTTTTCCGCCGAAGAAACCCTGTCCCTGATAACACCGCAAACACGGCTGCTCATCCTGAATTCTCCGGCAAACCCCACCGGCGGCGTTACGCCGAAAGCAGAAATCGACAAGCTTGTCGCCGGCCTAGCCGCGCACCCTCAGGTCGCCATCCTGTCGGATGAAATCTACGATGTCATGACCTATGACGGCGAGAAGCACACCTCGCTGCTCGCCTATCCGGAGATCCGCGACCGGCTGATCGTTCTCAACGGCTGGTCCAAGACCTGGGCCATGACCGGTTGGCGCATGGGCTGGTCGATCTGGCCGGACTGTCTGATCGGTTATGTTCGCAAGCTTGCCGTCAACTGCTGGTCCTGCGTCAACGCGCCGTCGCAATTTGCCGGCATTGCCGCAATCGACGGTCCGCAGGATGCCGTGGCCGAGATGCTCACGGCGTTCGACCGCCGCCGCCGGCTGGTCACCGATCTGCTCAACGGCTTGCCGGGTGTGTCATGCATCCTGCCCAAGGGCGCTTTCTACGCATTCCCCAACATCTCGGCCACCGGCTGGAAAGCCAAGAAGCTTGCCAGTGCGCTGCTGGAAGAGGCCGGGGTTGCGCTGATCGGAGGTCCGGATTTCGGCATTCTTGGGGAGGGCTACATCCGGGTATCCTGCGCCAATTCCGACAACAACATCGAAAGCGCAATCTTGCGGATCGGCGAGTTTCTGAGAACAACCAGACCCTGAACAGATAAAGGGCGGCTTTCGCCGCCCTCATCCGTCATGCCGTTCTTGGGAGGAGTGAAGTGGCATGTCTGATCATCAGGGTGCGCTTTAAAAGTTAACGATGTCTAAACGGGAAATAGCCTTTTTTGACCCGCCGCTGCACAATCGTGGCAGTTCCGCGTCACGAATTACTTGTCCTGACCGGTCAGGGCGATGCCGTGCAATCACAGCCTTCTGGTCAGAAGGGTTAATCCGGCAAGTCCAAAGGCAACAGCGAACACGCCCTCGAACCATCGCCGGAGGCGCAGATAGACCGCCACGATCCGGCCGCTGGAAAACAGCAGCGCATAGGCCACAAAGACCATCAGGCTCTGCAGTCCGACAACAATAACCACCGAACCGATTTCCAGCGGCGATGCGGAAACCGGAACACCGACCGAAAACAAGGCTCCGAAGAACAGGATCGCCTTGGGATTGGTCAGATGCATCGCCAACCCCTTGCCATAGGCGGACCTGTAACTTCCCGCGGAAACCGAACGGAGTTTCGCCTGGACCGGCGAAAGGGCGCTGCGAGCGCTTTTATAGGCCAGAAACAGCAGGTACCCGGCGCCACAATAGCGCAGCACTTCGAAGACCCAAGCATTGGCCTGCATGACGGCGCCAAGTCCGAGCGCCGCAGCCACCGACCAACTCCAGGAGCCGCAAACGATGCCGGCTACCAGTGCCAGCGCCTGTCGTCGCCCGTGCGCCATCGCGGTTCCGGCTATCGCCAGAGTGGACGGTCCCGGGCTGGCGGTCGCCAGCAGCGCCGCGGTCATGATCAGGGGAAAGTTGATATCGCTCATCGTTAGGCCAGCATGGCATCGGACAGGGGCAAGCACAACGCGGCGACCAATGACTTTTTCTGAAGCCAGCCATCACCGGAGTTGATCAGGAGAAGAGCGCCGTCCAGCCAACACCGGCAGAATGGCGCATATCGGCCATGCACGAAAAACGGGGCGCTTTCGCGCCCCGGTCAGTCTGGTTTGGGTTTTCTTTGTCCAAGGCACCCAACTGCCTATCTGGTGACGATCTCCGGCCCCATCAGGCTGTAGGGCAACCATGTCGACATCGCCGGCACATAGGTCACGATGATCAGGAACAGGAACAGCACCGCAACGAATGGCAGCGCCGCGCGCACCACCTGTACCAGGCTCATGCCGGTGATTCCGGAGGTGACGAACAAGTTGAGCCCGATCGGCGGCGTGATCATGCCGATCTCCATATTGACCACCATGATGATGCCGAGATGCACCGGATCGACGCCCAACTCCATCGCGATCGGGAACACCACCGGCGCCACAATCAGAAGCAGGCCCGAGGGTTCCATGAACTGACCGCCTATCAACAGCAGCACGTTGACGGCAATCAGGAAGGTGAACCAGGTAAAGCCGTAGCCCAGCATCAGGTCTGTGATCGCGTCGGGGATCCGCTCGGAGGTCAGCACATGGGCAAACAGCAGGGCGTTGACGATGATGAACATCAGCATGATGGTGGTCTTGGATGCGTCCACCATTACCTTGCGCGTATCTTCGTTGAAGAAGGCCTTGCCGAAATTGCGGCCCATGAGCGACAGGTTGCGGCCCCAGATCGGCAGGCCCGCTGCCAGCGCCGAAGGCACCCCGGCGAGACCCTTCTCGCCACGCCAGGCCGTATAGGCGACCAGGATAGCAAACGAGATGGCAAGACCGAGATTGGAGCGGCCGGCAAAGGTAACCGTCTCGGAATTGCTGGTGGCAAAGAACGACAGGATCATCCAGACGAAATAGAAGGCCACCGCATAGACCACGCCGGAAAACCCGGCCCGCGCCCGGCGCGAATCCGTGTCGTTAACCCACGTAATTCCGGCCATCGGCCCCATGTCGCGATAGATGAAGATCGCGATAAAGAAGGAATAGACCGCCGCCACGGCGGCAGCCTCGGTCGGGGTGAAGACCCCGCCATAAATGCCGCCGATGATGATGATGATCAGGAAAAGACCCCAGCCCGCATCCTTGCCGCCAGCGACGATCTCGCCAAACCCGCGCCAGGGCTCGGATGGCAGTCCCTTGACCCGCGCCACCACGTAGATCGCGATCATCAACATGAGACCCGCGACAACTCCCGGGATCACGCCGGCAAGGAACATCCGCCCGACGGACACGTCGGTTGCCGCGGCATAGACCACCATGACGATCGAAGGCGGAATGAGAATGCCCAGCGTTCCGGCATTGGCAATGATGCCGGCCGCGAACTCCTTGGAATATCCCACCTGCCGCATGCCGGCGATTGCGATGGTGCCGATGGCGACCACGGTGGCGGGCGACGATCCGGACAAGGCCGCAAACAGCATGCAGGCGAGCACGCTGGCCATGGCCAGCCCGCCGCGGAAATGCCCGACCGTTGCGATGGCGAAGCGGATGATGCGCTTGGCCACGCCGCCGGTCGACATGAACGCCGATGCCAACACAAAGAACGGGATGGCCAGCAGTGTATAGTTCTGCGATGCCGTGAACAACTGGATGGCCACCGAGGACATCGAGTCTTTTGAGAAAAAGGCGATCAGAATGATCGACGAGAGCCCCAGCGACACGGCCACCGGTACGCCGACGAACAACAGTCCGAGAACGAGAACAAACAGGATTGCGGTTTCCATGGCGGATCAGTCCTTCAACACGTTGCGGTTTTCGGCAACGAGGTCTTCGGCCTCATGTCCGGCAATGATCAGTTCACGCTCACCGCGCCAGATCGCGACCATCGCCTGCAGCGCACGGAAGCCGAACAGGCCCAGTCCGATGGGGAGGATCAGATAGGCAATCCAGCGCTGCACGCGCTCCTTGACCCCGAATGTATCCTGCATCCACTCCGGATAGCGCAGGTCATCGAGGCCGATGCCGATCTGGTACATTTTCGACCAGTAGACCATTGCTCCGCCGCTGGTATCCGCGCCGAAGATCCCGAGCCAGGTCGAATTGATCAGGATCGCTGCATAGAGAAAGGCGCAGACCGCGCCGAAGATGGCGAAGAAACGAAACACCGGCTTGGGGAAAAGCCGCAACAGCGCATCGACACCCAGATGCATGCCCTGCTTCAGACCGTAACTCATGCCGAACAGGATCATCCAGGCAAACAGGATCCGGGTGAACTCAAGTGCGCCGCCCCAGCCGCTGTTGAAGCCATAACGGGCGACGACCTGCGTAAACGAGACTATGGTGATCAGCGCCAGGATGACGCCGAGGACATTTTCCTCAAACCGGGTGACCGAGTCGGGATTGCGGCGCTCTGCAAGCCAGAACAGCGCAATCACCACGATCATGATGAGATAAGGCAAGTAGGTATTCATGGCGTCCCCCCAGTTGCCGGATGCCGCCGGCAGTCAGTTCGGTGGATCCGGGAGTTGCCCCCCGGATCCACCTGGCATGCTTAGCTGGCGTCGTTTGAGGCCACTGCAGCGTCGATCAGATCGGCGCCGATGTCGCCTTCGAACTTGGTCCAGACCGGCTTCATGGCGTCGACCCAGGCCTTGCGCTGCTCGGCGCTGAGTTCGCGGATCGTGCCGCCCGCATCGAGGATGTTCTGGCGGTTCTTGGCTTCCGTTGCAGCAACAGCAGCATTGGCTTCGATCGTCACTTCGTTTGCGATCGTGACGAACTGGTCACGCACGTCGGGCTCGAGGCTGTTGAGCCATTCGGTCGAAGTGACCAGCAGATAGGCCAGAAGCTGGTGGTTGGTTTCCGTCACGCCATCCTGCACTTCGAAGAACTTCTGGGTGTAGATGTTCGACCAGGAGTTTTCCTGTCCGTCGACAACGCCGGTCTGTAGCGCGCCGTAGACTTCCTTGAAGGCGAGCTTCTGGGCCGAGCCGCCCATGGCTTCGATCATCGCCACGGCGACATCGGAGGTCTGGACGCGGAACTTCAGGCCATTGGCATCGGAAGGGACCAGCAATGGCTTGTTTGCCGAGAACTGCTTGAGGCCCGAAGACCAGTAGCCCAGGCCGGTGTAGCCAACGTCTTCCATCACGGTCAGCAAGCCCTTGCCGGCATCCGACTGGGTGAAAGCGTCAACCGCCTTGAGGCTGGCGAACAGGAACGGCAGGTCGAACAGCCGGTACTTCAGCGTGTAGGCCTCGAACTTCGACAGCGACGGTGCTGCGAGCTGGACATCGCCCAAGAGCAGGGCTTCGAGAACCTTGTCATCGTCGAACAGCGTCGAGTTGGCGAAGACTTCCATGCAGGCCTTGCCGTTCATTTCCGAGTTGACCCGCTCGGCCAGGAGCGTTGCGGCGTCGCCCTTCGGGTGACCGGTCGCGGCCACCACATGGCTGAACTTGATGACCATTTCGCCATCGTCGCAATTGGCCGAAGCGGCATTGGCGGTGAAAAGGAGTGCGGCGGCGGAAACGGCGCCGAGAAGAAGCTTTTTCATGAGATATCCTCCACTGGGGCAAGATGCCCGGAACTTGTCAAGCGAAGCGGAGACCGGAGAATACCGGAAAGTCCGGGCCATTGCCCCGGCACCCCCCGGCGATGTCCTCCCGTCCATCGCATTCAACAGTACAATCTAGCAAACCACGTGCCAACTTTGCACGGATGGCCTCAAGCCGCGGAAACGTCCAGGATTCGGCCTCAAGGCCTGTTGGAAGCGGTCAGCGACCCGGAATCCGGCCTCCGGTAGGGCATCAAACTACCCGTCCGCGGCCTCGAATGGGCATTCTACGACCCATCGTCTGAATCGCCGGATGAAATGCCCAGCCGCCGCATTTTCTCATACAATCCCTTGCGGGAAACGCCGAGGTTTTCGTAAGTCGGCTTCAGGGCGCCGCCATTGCGGCTGATCTCGGCCCTGATGACGTCCCTTTCAAAGGCATCCATCCGCTCCGAAAGGCTGCCGGTTCCGATCTCGAGGCTCTGATCCGGATCTGCCCCGAAACCCGCCCACATACCCAGGACGAACCGGTCAGCGACATTTCGCAATTCGCGCACATTGCCGGGCCAGTCGTGGGCAAGCAGCCCTGCTTCGATATGTGGCGGGATATCCGGAATCTCTCGGCGATAGCGGGCACGGGCCTCGCGCGCCAGGTGAAAGAACAACAGCGGAATATCATCCCGGCGGGCCCGGAGAGCCGGGATTTCCAGCGTGATCACGTTGAGCCGGTAATAAAGGTCCGTGCGGAAAGCCGGGTTGTTGTTCAGATCGGCCTTGGTCGCCGCCACGAAACGCACGTTGAGCGCCACTTGCCGGTTCGACCCGAGCCGCTCGATCGACCTCTCCTCGATCGCGCGCAGCAGCTTGGCCTGCAGATCGATCGGCATGGATTCGATCTCGTCCAGGAACACGGTGCCGCCATTGGCATGCTCTAGCTTTCCGATCCTGAGTTTCTGCGCCCCGGTGAACGCGCCCGCCTCATGTCCGAACAATTCGGATTCGAAAATGTCCGCCGGCAGCGCCGCGCAATTGATGGCGACGAAATTCCCCTTGCTCCGCGGTCCGAAATCGTGGAGCGCCCGAGCCACCACCTCCTTGCCGGTTCCGGTTTCGCCGGTAATCAACACATCGGCATCTGTATCGGCAACGGCCGAGATCTGCGCCCGCAGCCGCTGGATGGCCGGATTGCGGCCCACCAGCCGCGAGGAGAGATCGTCACTGCCTTCGAGCGCATTGCGCAGAGAACGGTTCTCGAGCACCAGCCGACGCTTTTCGAGCGCCCGCTCGACCACCGAGAACAGGCGGTTTGCGGCAAACGGTTTCTCGATGAAGTCGTAGGCGCCGGCACGCATCGCTTCCACCGCCATCTGCACGTCGCCATGGCCGGTGATCAGCACCACCGGCATTGTCGGATCGATGCCCAGGATGCGCCGCATGAGCGTCAATCCGTCGATTCCGGGCATCCTTATGTCGGACACGACGACGCCGTAGAGACTGCGCAGAGGCAGATCGCCGACATCGTCCGCGCTTGAGTGGCAAACCACACTCAGCCCCTCGAGCTCCAGCGATTGCTTGAGCGCATGCCTCAGGTCGGCATCGTCATCGACCAGATGCACAATCCTGTCCTGCAGCTTCAGCGCGGAATTGTCTTCCAATGGCGGGCTCCTCCCGGCTTTATATTCGCAATGCCTGAAATCATGAAGCCGCCATCTTGTCCAGCATCACACGGCTGCGCTGGCGGAAGTTGGAAGCAATTTGCCCTCAAGCATCTCGTCCGGGCCATCTGCGGCCTGCAAATCGATCGTGAAACAGGCCCCGCCCTCGGGCCGGTTCGATACCGTGATTGTGCCGCCGAAGTCCCGGATGATATTGTCCACGATGGAAAGCCCGATCCCGATCCCCTCACCGACCCCCTTTGTGGTGAAGAACGGCTCGAACACCTTGTGCAACCGCTCAGGCTCGATCCCCGGACCGTTGTCGATGACGGTCACGAACACGCGGTCGCCTTCCAGCCGGGCGTCAATCTCCACTCGCGCGTCGGCGCGTCCCGACAAGGCGTCGATTGCGTTGTTGACGAGATTGACGAAGACCTGTCCGAGCCTGATCCGGCCGCCCAGCACATGAACACTCAATACGCCCGCGCCGACCTGGATGTCGGCGATGCCCGCTGCACGCGCCCGCGGGCGCGCCAGCAACAATGCCTCATCGATGATCGTGCCCAGCGGAACCGGCCCAATGCTGGCGCCTGGCTTGCGCGAGAATGACAGCAATGTCCTCGACAGTTCGGCCATCCGTTCAACCAGGCCGTTGATGCGCGACAGGTTGCCCGAGACCTCGGACAACGCACCGCGATCGAGAAACCGAAGCGCATTGTCCGCATAGGACCTGATGGCGGCCAGCGGCTGATTGTATTCATGGCTCAAGGCTGTCGACATCTGTCCGAGTGCAGCCAGCTTGGCGGTTTGAACCAGTTCATCCTGCGTCTTGCGCAATCGCTCTTCCGCCTCGCGGCGAACCTGGACTTCCTTGCTGAGCGTCTGGTTGGTGATCGAAAGTGCCCGCGTCCGGTCCCGCACCACCCGTTCGAGCCGAAGCGCGATCGCCCGGTCGGTGCGGGCCTTGATGGTCAGTCCCTCGTTTCGCCGAAGCACGACCAGGGCAATCATGCCGGCCAGCAGACTGGCCAGGGTTGCGATGGTGGCTGCACTCAATCGCGCCGCGGCAACCGGCGCAGGGTCGGCGAGCACATGCAGATCCCACTCGAGCAACGGCAAGCGACGCACCAGATCCAGCCGGTCTTCAAACCGGCCATTGATCAGGTAGCGATCAACCGCTCCCGACTGGCGCAGGTCCGAGAGCGATTTGAGCCGCCAGTCGGGATCATTGGCCAGAAACACCGTACCGCTCTTATCGGTCACGAAGATGCGGCGCGCCGATAGCGCCCAAGCAGCCTCGACCCGATAGAAATCGACATAGACGATGACAACGCCGGCAAACTTTCCCTCACGGCGCACGCCGGACGAAAAGGCATATGTCCGCTCGCCCCGGTCGTTCGACAGGGCAGCGCGGCCGAGCCGGCCTTGCATGGCGGCTTCGATCAGTTGCGGCAGACCTTCGGACCGCTCGGCAACCGAGCCGCGGGCGTTCGCCAGCATTTCCCCATCCGGAAAGAAAAACGCCACATCCATCGCCGCTGACATGCCGCTCGTCGCTTCCGCCACCCGGCGCGCATTGATGGACTGGGCGTTGCCCTCGACATCCCGCACGAAGAGCGCCCTGATCGACGATTGGCGCGAAAGCAGCGGCGGCAGCAAGCGGTACTTGTCGAGAACCCCGGAGAGAATCTCGGTCTGCACCGACAGCGTCTCTCCCGCCTTCTGCATGACGTCCGAGAGCGCCCGCTCCTTGGCCGAACTGACCGACCATGCCACGATGATGGCCGACAGGATCGCCCAGACGACAAAAAGACCGATTCTGGTCAGGCGGAACTGTTTCTCTATGGCGACGCGCGACTGCATCGCCGGACTTTAGAGCCAATCATCTTTAGCTGGAAGCGGTTTGGTGGACAGGGTTTTTCGTGCCAGCTAGGAAAACCGCAAGCGCGATGCAGCGCATCGTGCGAGGATTTTGACGACGCTGGCGCGGAGAAGACGCCCAAGCCTGGCGAAACCGGAAGGCTGGCCGAAAAGTAAGATCCATCGCAATCGTCTGAACTGGGCCTTTCGCGCTCTGGACTGCGTCGCGCGAGGCTAACGGCGCTCGCGCCGCGTCGCCTCCCGCTCCTGGCCAGATCACGAAATCCCGGCGTCCAGACGAATCCATCTAAAGAGGATCGGCTCCAGGTTCAGACCTTTGCAGCCGCAACCGTTGCCTCGATATGGTCGACCAGGGGATCGGCAAGTCCGAGACGGCCCGCCAGGAGATCAAGGAACCCGCGCTCGGCCCGGGTGTCGGGGTCTATCGCAAGCCGCGCGGCGGTAAACATCTCGATCTTCTGCGCTTCGCTCGACGCTGCGGCAATGATGCCGTCCATGTCGACAGGTTTGGACAGTTCATCGTCGAGGAAAGCGATTGCGTCCTCGCCCAGTCCCGACAGGGCAAGCTTGTCGTGAATGCGGGCGCGCTCGGCATCATCGACATGACCGTCCGCCCGTGCCGCGGCAATCATGATCCTGATCAGCGAAAGTGCGAAATCGCTATCCACATGCGCTGGCTCTGCCGAGAAATCCGAGTCCGAAGGCGGCGCCAGCATTTCAGGTTGCTTCGCAGCCTCCCCGTCACCCGGCGCCTTGCCGGCCTGGTAGTTCTTCCAGGCCTGGTAGCCAAGGCCGGCGATCGCGGCCATGCCGCCGAGTTTCAATGCCGATCCACCGATTGCCCGGCCTGCTCCGGTCCCGAGAAGCACCGCGACAATGGCGCCGGTCGCAAGCGGATTTTCCTTGGCAAGCTGGGTGGCCTTGCTGGCCTGGTCACGCACGGTTCCCTGGGTGCCGGGAATGTTGGAGCCGAGAAACTGGTCAAGCAGGGCTTTGGGATCGAACATGATGGTGGGTCCTTGTCTTCCTCGATGTGGCAGCGCCATCCGGCCGCTTCCACGTTTAGATAGGAATTCAGCAATCCGCTTTCAAACGGCTCTCAGGCCGCACGAGACCGAACGGCGGCCATCCACGATGACCGCCGCTCCATAAACCCGGCACAAATTTCTTCGGATGGTGGCCTTAAGCCGCGAGCCGCGACGCTTCCATCGCCAACCGCGTAATTCCGTCCCAATCGCCTGCCTCAACCAGCGCATTGGGCGCGACCCAGGAACCGCCGACGCAGACCACGTTGGGCAGCGAGAGATAGTCGCGCGCATTGTCCGGGGTGATCCCGCCGGTCGGGCAGAACAGCATTCCGGCCAGCGGTGATGAAAGCGATTTGAGGTAGGCAGCGCCTCCGGCCTGTTCAGCCGGGAAGAACTTGAGGACCTCGTAACCTTCTTCCCGGAGCGCCATCACTTCGCTGGGGGTCGCGGCACCCGGCAACAGCGGCACCGGCGACTTGCGGGCGACATCCAGCAGTTCAAGCGTCGTTCCGGGCGAGACGATGAACTGCGATCCGGCCTCGACTGCCTGGTGATACTGCTTCGCATTGAGCACCGTACCGGCGCCTGGGACCGCGTCCTCGACCTCATCGGCCACAGCGCGGATCGCCTCAAGCGCCACCGGCGTCCGCATGGTGATCTCGATGGCCTTCAGGCCGCCTGCGACCAGTGCGCGCGCCAGCGGCACCGCATGGGCGAGATCCTTGATGACGAGCACGGGGACGACAGGCTGCAATTTCAGAATGGAAATGAGGGCTTGGGTTTTTTCGCCCATGGCGCTTGTCCTTTCGCGTCATCAACAGGAGCGCCCGGAATAGCCTTTCGTCTTAGGATTGTCCATGCTGAGAACCCAACCCAACACCACAGACCGATTGCGGGATTTGCCCGAACGCGCTATTCCCGCAGACATGAAGACACCTGTAAAAACACCCGTTCCGAACCAGCCGGTCGTGGTCGCCGCGCTGTACCATTTCGCACGCCTGGCAGAGCATGAAGCGCTGCAGCCGCCGCTCGCCGAATTGTGCGAGGAACAGGGCGTCAAGGGCACCTTGCTGCTGGCCCGCGAAGGCGTCAACGGCACCATCGCCGGCTCCCGTTCCGCCATTGACGCGGTGCTTGCGCATCTTCGGGCAATTCCCGGTCTCGAAACGCTGGAACACAAGGAAAGCAGCGCCCACAGAATGCCGTTCAGGCGCATGAAGGTGCGGCTGAAGAAGGAAATCGTCACGATGGGCGTTCCCGACATCGACCCTCTGGAGGGTGTGGGAGCCTATGTCGACCCGGCGGACTGGAACAAGCTGATTTCTGATCCCGACACGATTCTGATCGACACCCGCAACGACTACGAAGTCGGCATCGGCACGTTCAAGGGAGCCATCAATCCCAAGACCCAGACCTTCCGGGAGTTCCCGGGCTGGGTGGAGAGAGCCGGGATCGAGGACAAGAGCAAGCCCATCGCCATGTTCTGCACCGGCGGCATCCGCTGCGAGAAGGCAACCGCCTTCATGCGCGCCCAGGGCTATGAGAATGTCTATCATCTCAAGGGCGGCATCCTGAAATACCTCGAGAATGTTCCGGAAGAGGAAAGCCTCTGGCAGGGCTCCTGCTTTGTCTTCGACGAACGTGTCGCGGTCACCCACGGCCTGCGCGAAGGCGACGAGATTCTGTGCCGCGCCTGCCGCAATCCGGTGACCCCCGAAGAGCAGGCGTCGCCGCTCTACGAGGAAGGCGCTTCCTGCCCCCACTGCTACCACAGCCGCAGCGAGGAAGATCGCATCCGCTTTCGCATGCGCCACCAGCAGATGCTGGCCGAACGTGCCGCCGCGCGCGCCGACGCTGAAAACGCATGAGCCCCAGCAGGATCATCATCGTTGGCGGCGGAGTGGTCGGCATCGCCACGGCCGTGCTGCTGGCGGAAGCCGGGCACAAGGTCAGCGTGATCGACAGGTCCGGCCTGGCGCAGGAAACCAGCAAGGGCAATGCCGCCGCACTTGCGTTTTCCGACATCATGCCGCTGGCCTCGCCGAAGATCCTGCTCAAGGCCCCGAAATGGCTCATGGATCCGCTTGGGCCGCTGACCATCCGCCCCTCCTATCTGCCAAGGCTCACGCCCTGGCTGTGGCAATTCTGGAAGGCCAGCCTTCCTGCCCGCTACCGGGCTTCGATTGAAACACAGACAGCGCTGATGCGGCTTGCCGAAGCCGAGATGATGGCGCTGGTCGACCGCGCCGGCATTGCCGGCATGGTGCGCCATGACGGCTCGCTGGAGCTTTACGAAAGCGAAGCCGAGTTCAACGCCGCTTCTGCTGGATGGCGGCAGCGCGAACAGGCAGGCATCGCTTTCGAACATGTCCGCGGCGAGAGACTGGCCGAACTTCAGCCCGGCCTGTCATCGCGCTTTGTCGCCGGCACCTTCGTGCCCGGTTGGAAGACCGTGTCCGAGCCGCAGGCCTTTGCCCTGGCGCTCTGGGCCCATGCGGAACGCTGCGGTGCAACCTTCGAGAAGGCCGAGGTTGCGGGTCTGGATCGTTCTGCGGCAGGCCCCTCTGTCAGGCTTGCCGACGGCACAACCCGCGACGCCGACCGCATCGTCATCTGCGCCGGCGCCTGGTCGACACGCCTGATCAACCCGGTCACACGGCTGCGCATTCCGCTCGACACCGAGCGCGGCTACAACACCACGCTGCCCAGGGGCGCATTCGATCTCAAGCGCCAGCTGATCTTCGGCAATCATGGGTTCGTCATGACGCCCCTGGAAACCGGTGTCCGGGTCGGCGGCGCGGTTGAACTCGGCGGCCTCGACCTGCCGCCCAATTACGCCCGCTCGAAATCCATGCTTGAGAAGGCGGCAACCTTCCTGCCCGGACTGAAAACCGCCGGCGGCGTCGAATGGATGGGATTCCGCCCTTCATTGCCCGACAGCCTGCCGGTCATCGGCGCGCTGCCCGAGGACCCGTCAGTCCTGCTCGGCTTCGGCAATGGCCATCTCGGGCTGACCCAATCGGCGGCCATGGGACGGCTGATCGCTGATCTGGCGGGCAACCGGACTCCGAGTATTGACATCGCCGCCTGCCGGCCCGACCGTTTTTGAAACCCCGTAGTGAGAGCAAGCCATGGCGCGCAATCGTTTCTTCTGCATCGACGGCCACACCTGCGGCAACCCCGTCCGCGTCGTCACCGGTGGCGGCCCGCAGCTCGAAGGCGCCACCATGCTCGAGCGCCGCGCGCATTTTCTCGCCGAGTATGACTGGATCCGCACCGGTCTGATGTTTGAGCCGCGCGGCCATGACATGATGTCGGGCGCCATCCTCTATCCGCCGACGCGAGACGATTGCGACATCGCCTTTCTGTTCATCGAGACCTCCGGATGCCTGCCGATGTGTGGTCATGGCACCATCGGCACGGTGACGATGGCGATCGAGAACGGGCTTGTCAGTCCGCGCGAGCCTGGCGTTCTGGCGATCGACACGCCGGCCGGCAGGATCGTCGCCCGCTACCAGCAGTCCGGCCGCAAGGTCACCGAAGTGCGGCTGACCAATGTTCCGGCCTTCCTGCATTCAACCGGCATCAAGACCTGGTGCGAAGGACTGGGCGAGATCACGGTGGACGTCGCCTATGGCGGCAATTTCTACGCCATCGTCGATGCGCAGGAAAATTTCGCCGACATGGCGAACTTCTCGGCCGCGGATCTGGTCCGCATGAGCCCGGCCCTGAGAGAGCGCATCAACAACGAGCACGAATTCATCCATCCGGAAAAGCCCGATATCCGCGGGCTCAGCCACATTCTCTGGACCGGAGCGCCGACCCGGCCCGAGGCCCACGCCCGCAACGCCGTCTTCTATGGCGACAAGGCCATCGACCGTTCGCCCTGTGGCACCGGCACGTCGGCCCGCATGGCGCAATGGGCGGCGAAAGGCAAGCTCAAGCCCGGCGATGACTTCGTCCACGAGAGCATCATCGGATCGCTGTTCCACGGCCGGGTCGAGGCTGCAGCCGAAGTGGCGGGCAAGCCCGCGATCGTTCCATCGGTCGCCGGCTGGGCTGTCGAAACAGGACTGAACACCATCACCATCGATGACGAGGAAGACCCTTTCGCCCACGGTTTCGTGGTTCGGTGATCAGCTTCCGCCCGCGTTGTGCGCGGCGATCAGCGACTGGTACCAGTAGCCTGACTGCTTGATGGTGCGTCTCTGGGTTTCATAGTCGACATGGACGATGCCGAAACGCTGCGAATAGCCTTCGGCCCATTCGAAATTGTCCATCAGGCTCCAGGCGAAATAGCCCTTCAGCGGATAGTTCTCGGCAATCAGCTCGGCAGCCACCGAGAGATGGCTTGCAATGTAATCGAGCCGCATCGTGTCGCTGACGGCGCCGTTCTCGACATCCGTGTTGTCGGCGGCCCCGTTCTCGGTGATGTAGAAGTCCGGCAGCGTGTAGCGGCCATAGAGATCCTTGACCACGTGCGACAGGCCCAGCGGCTCGATTTCCCAGCCGATGTCGGTCTTCTCCGGCCGGACCGCAGGTGCGTTGGCCACGTGCGGAAACGGCACGGATGCATCGTCGCTCACCCGCATCGGCGTGTAGTAATTCAGCCCCCAGAAATCCAGCGACTGGTGGATCGTCTCGAGATCGCCGTCCCTGATATGAGCCTCAAGATCCGGACATCCCTCGAGTACGGAGTGCGGATAGGATCCCTTGAACAGCGGTCCGAAGAACACCCCGTTGTGGAAATCGTTCGCCCGTTCTGCCGCCTTGCGGTCAGCATCGCTGTCGCTGGCCGCCATGACGCTCATCGCGTTGAGGACGATGCCGACCGGCAGATCGTGCCGCTCCGCCCTGATTGCCTGCACGCCGAGTCCATGCGCCAGATTGGTCACATGCAGCGCCGCCATCGCCGCTTGCATCGACCGCTCGCCTGGAGCATGCACACCCATCAGGTGGCCGAGATAGACCGAACACCAGGGCTCGTTAAAGGTGACGACCGTGTCGAGCCGGTCCCCGAGACGCCGGGTAACGAGCCCGGCATAGTCGGCAAAGGCATCCGCGGTCGCCCGGTCGGTCCAGCCACCGCGCCCCATCAGTGCCAGCGGCAAGTCCCAGTGATAGAGTGTCGCGAACGCTTTGATGCCGCGCGCTTTCAGACCGTCGAGCAGGCAATCGTAGAAATCCAGTCCCTTCGCGTTGATCGCCCCGGTGCCATCGGGAAGGATCCGCGGCCAGGCAACGGAAAACCGGTATGCTTCCGCCCCCAGTTCGGCCATCAGGTCGAGATCGGCCTCGAGCCTGTTGTAATGATCGCAGGCCTCGTCGCCTGTGTCCCCGCCCTTGACCCGCCCGGGCATGTGGGAGAACGCATCCCAGATCGACGGCTTGCGGCCGTCCGCGGTCGCCGCTCCCTCGATCTGGTAGGAGGCCGTTGCCACCCCGAACAGGAAGCTGTCCGGGAACCGGCGGGCCAGTTTCTGCGGCGAAGTCTCGGATGTCATGTCGGTCCCGTTTCGGTGATGCTGTTTCAGAGGCGCAATTCAGTTTGTCGAAAGCCGCTCGGTAAAGGCCTTGATGATCTCGCTCAATTCCGCCGGCTTCTCGATGCAGGGCAGATGCGCGCTTCCGGGGATCTCCTGGTACATCGCGCCCGGGATCAGCCGCGCCATTTCGCCCACCAGCGACGGCGGGGTCGAACCGTCCTCGGTTCCCACCACGCAGATGACCGGCATTACCAGTTCCGAACTCGACTTGGTGAAATCGCTGTCGCGGATCGCTGCGCAGGTCCCGACATAGCCCTCCACCGGTGTCCGTTCGAGCATCATCCGGTAGCCGGTAAACTCGGCATTGTCCGCGCTGCGGTAGTCCTTGGTGAACCAGCGTTCCAGGATCACATCCGAAATCGCCGCGATTCCCTGTTCCCTGATCGCCGTGATGCGCGCATTCCACATATCCGGCGTTCCGATCTTGTGGCCGGTGTCGCAGAGGATCAACGCCCGTGCCAGATCGGGCCTCTTGGCCGCCACGCCCTGGGCGATCATGCCGCCAACCGAAAGCCCGCAGATAATGACATTTTTGGCTTCGAAATGCTCGATCAGCGCAATCAGGTCATTGATGTGGTCATCCATGGTGATTTCGGCGTCACCCAGTTCCGACAGACCGTGGCCACGCTTGTCATAGGCGATGATGCTGTAGTCCCCGACCATCCGGACGATCACGTCGCGCCAGATCCGGTAATCCGTTCCAAGCGAATTGGCGAAGACGATCGTGGGCTTGTCCGGGGCGGCTCCGATCACCTGGTGATGGATCACGACACCGTTCAGGCGGGCAAATTGCATGGCGAGGCTTCCTTCCGGGATGATCTGTCAGACTGGATGCCTGATTTACGCGACCGAACGCCGGCACGCAAACAAAACGCTGTTCGATCAGGCGGCGGCCCATCGGCATGAGCCGCCGCCCTCGTCAATCCAATGTCGCAAGGCGCGCCGGTTAGACGTAGCGATTGACGATGTTCTCCAGGTGTTCCTGCCGTCCGGATTTCGGCTGCGGGTTGATGTCGGCCTTGCGCACCCACGCTTCGATCTCCGCCAGCGAGAAACCGCCGTCGAGCATCTTCTTGGCTTCGGCACCATTCCAGCCGGCATAGCGGTCCTCGACAAAGCTCGTCAGCACCCCGTCCTCGACCATCTTCGCCGCCGCCTTCAGCGCCCGCGCACAGGTATCCATGCCACCGATATGGGCGTAGAGCAGGTCTTCGGGATCGAGCGACTGACGACGCAGCTTTGCGTCGAAATTGGTACCGCCGGTGGAGAAACCGCCGCCCTTGAGGATGGCATAATAGGCGAGCGCCATCTCGGGCACATTGTTGGGGAACTGGTCGGTATCCCAGCCCGACTGATAGTCGTTGCGGTTCATGTCGATCGATCCGAAGATCCCCAGAGCCTGCGCCAGTTCCAGTTCGTGCTCGAAGGAATGGCCGGCAAGGATCGCATGCCCCTGCTCGATATTGACCTTGACCTCGTTTTCGAGCCCGTGCCGCTTGAGGAAGCCGTAGACGGTGGCAACGTCATAATCATACTGGTGCTTGGTCGGCTCTTGCGGCTTCGGCTCGATCAGGATGGTGCCCTTGAAGCCGATCTTGTGCTTGTACTCGACCACCAGATTGAGGAAACGGCCAAGCTGGTTGTCTTCGCGCTTGAGGTCGGTGTTGAGCAGGGTCTCGTAGCCTTCGCGCCCGCCCCACAGCACGTAGTTGGCGCCGCCAAGCTTGTGGGTGGCGTCGATGCAGGTCTTCACGGTCGCCGCGGCGAAGGCGAAGACATCCGGATCCGGATTGGTCGCAGCACCCGACATGTAGCGCCGGTTGGAGAACAGGTTGGCCGTGCCCCACAACAGCTTCACGCCGGTGGCTTCCTGCTTGCCTGCGAAATAGTCGACGATCTCTTCGAGGTTCTTCGTATTCTCGGCAAAGTTGGAGCCCTCCGGACGCACGTCGGCATCGTGGAAGCAGTAGAAAGGTGCACCCAGCGCTGAGAACATTTCGAAAGCGACGTCGGCCTTCAGCTTGGCGAGATCCATCGAATCGGCCGGAAACCAGGGACGGTCGAAGGTGCGTCCGCCAAACGGGTCGCCGCCCTCCCAGGCAAAGGAATGCCAGTAGGCAACGGCAAAGCGCAGATGGTCTTCCATCCGCTTGCCCATGACCATCTCGTCGGCATTGTAGTGGCGGAAGGCCAGCGGATTGCTGCTCTCCGGCCCCTCATACTTGATCCTGGTGACGTCTCCGAAAAATCCTGTGCTCATGACATGGCTCCTTTGATTGCGGGATAAAGGGCACGATACTTCAGGTATGCCTCGTCGAAGGCTGCCGAGAGATCGCGATTGGGGTGAATGGTTCTTTCCGTGGCCGGCTGCGTGCACACGGCGAGCGGATCGGCGTTTTCCGCCGCGATCAGGCCGAGCCGGGCTGCCCCGAATGCCGCGCCGAAATCACCGCCTTCGGGTATGTCCACCGGCAGGTCCAGCACGGTGGCCAGCGCCTGCAGCCAGTAGTCCGACTTCGATCCGCCGCCAATCGCGGTCACCCGGGTCAGCGATGTGCCCGCCTGTGCAAGTGCTGCCAGGCTGTCGCGGAAGGCAAAGCAGACGCCTTCGAGCACGGCGCGCGTCAGCGCGGCGCGATCGGACTCGTGTTCGAGTCCGGCAAAACCGCCGCGAATGGAGGCGTCGTTGTGCGGTGTCCGCTCACCGGAAAGATAGGGCAGGAACATCACCGAACCGGGCGCCAGCAGGGTGTCGCCCAGCTCCGATGTCAGCGCTGAAGGCTTTGTCGAAGTGATGCCGGCCAGCCAGTTGAGCGAATCCGTCGCCGACAGGATCACCCCCATCTGGTGCCAGGTTCCCGGCAGCGCATGGCAGAATGCATGCACGGCGCTGTCGGGGTTGGGAAGATACCGGTTGTTGGCGGCAAACAGCACGCCCGAGGTGCCGAGCGAGGCAAAGGCGTGATTGTCGCCCACCGTACCCATGCCGCAGGCGGAGGCTGCATTGTCGCCCGCCCCTCCCGCGATCGGGATCCCCGCCGGCAAGCCGAGATCCTCAGCCACCTCGGCGCGCAACGCGCCGGCACGCTCGGTGCCCTCGACCAATGAAGGCATGTGGCTGCGGTCAAGACCGGTGGCGGAAAGAAGACTGTCGTCCCAGGCGCGCTTGCCGGTGTCGAGCCAGGACGTTCCGGCCGAGTCCGACATCTCGGAAATGGCCTCGCCGGTCAGCCAGAGCCGCAGGTAATCCTTGGGCAACAACACTTTTGCCACGCGGGCGAAGGCTTCCGGCTCGTTGGCCGCCATCCATTTCAGTTTCGGCGCCGTGAAACCTGGGAAAACGATATTGCCGGTCAGGCGCCGGAATATCGGATTGGCATCGAGTTCCGCCGCTTCCTTGTAGCTGCGCGTATCATTCCACAGGATGCATGGCCGGATCACCTTTCCGTCGCGGTCGATGGTCGTCGCGCCATGCATGTGACCCGACAGCCCTATGCCGCGCACCTTGGCCAGGTCCGCAGCATGGGTCTTGCCAAGCTCCACGAGCGCCACCCGGGTCGCCTGGATCCAGCTGTCGGGATCCTGTTCCGACCAACCATGATGCGGCCGCTCGACGGTCAGTGGCGCACTGGCCGAGCCGAGGATGCGCTGATTGTCATCAATCAGCAGCGCCTTCAGCGACGAGGTTCCGAGATCAAGTCCGAGATACATGGCGGCGGATCCTTTCAGCAATATGCGGGATTGGCTCGGGACAGCCGGTCACGGCAGATTGTCCCTGAGGAAAATATCGATGCGAATTCGCTCCTGCGCACTGATGGGCATCAATCCGTCCGAGCGGGCTTTCAACACGCGGATCGCGCTGCGCACTTCATGCCCGCAATCCTGGTTGATGACGGCATCGAACAGGCCGTCGGCAAGCGCCTGGCGCGAATGCTCGGTCACTTCGTGCGCAACGACGGTGAGCTTCCGCGACGCCTGACCGGCCAGGGCTTCGATCAGCCCGCGCGTGCCGGCGCCGAGACTGTAGATCGCCGTGATGCCGGCGTCGGCCTCGAGCGCGGCCGTGACCGCCTGCCTGACCGCGTCCGCATCATCATTGGTCTCCACCGGCCCGACGATTTCGAGCTCCGGGAACTCGGCTGCCAGGACTTCGGCAAAGCCTGACGCGCGGTCCATGTGGTCCGACAGTTTCATCGAACCGGCCACCACCAGCACCTTTCCGGCGCGGCCGCCGCGGAACCGTCCGATCAGCCCGCCGGCAGTCCGCCCGGCCGCCAGGTTGTCAATGCCGCAGTAATGAATCCGTTGCGATCCCGGCAGGTCGGACACCAGTGTGGCGACATGAACGCCGTTTTCGACCAGACGGCCCACCGCGGCGGTCACATCGGGCGTATCGGTTGCGACCAGGGCCACACCCGTAACCTCTGCAGGATCGAGTGAATCGAGAATGTTGACGATAGCCTTCGCATCGAAGGGCGGCACGGTTTCAATCCGGATCGACGTCCGTTCCGCGGGCGACCGCTGCATGGCGGCGCGAATCTCCGCTTCAAGCCCGCGCATGAAGCTGTTCGGACCTTCCGGCAGGATGAAAACGAGCGGATAGATCCGCTTCTTCGCCAGGTTCGCGGCCGTGACGTCGCGCACATACCCGAGCCGCTCCACCGCGGCCTCGACCTTGGCGACGGTCTTCTGCCGCACGCCCGGCCGGGCATTGAGCACCCGGTCGACGGTCGCCAGACTGACGCCAGCTTCAGCCGCAATATCATGTACGGTCGGTCGCATTGTCTCCTCCTGAGGTGTTTTCTAAATGAATTTCTGAGGTACGTAAATCAAAAATTGCGGGAGGCCGGCGCTGCCGGTGCGGCGCGCCAATCACGGTGCGGCATATCGCGCGAAAACCGTTATACTTGACGCCACCGGCACAATATGGCCTAAGGCACCGCCTGCCGGTCTCCGCCGCGCCTTGCCTGGCTGCAGCGTTACCGGACAGCGATCGCAGCCGGCAAAAGCCGCCGCGCGCATCATTCAACCGGACCTGAAAGCGGGCGAACACAACATGGCCAACACTGCAACGCGGGTGCGCATCGCACCGTCTCCGACTGGCGAGCCGCATGTCGGAACCGCCTACATCGCGCTGTTCAACTATCTGTTTGCAAAGAAGAACGGCGGCGAATTCATTCTTCGCATCGAGGACACCGATGCCGCCCGCTCGACGCCGGAGTTTGAACAGAAGGTTCTCGACGCGCTGAAATGGTGCGGCCTTTCATGGTCGGAAGGCCCCGATATCGGCGGCCCCTACGGACCTTACCGGCAGAGCGAACGCAAGGACATCTACCGTCCCTATGTCGACAAGATCGTTGAAAACGGTCACGGCTTCCGCTGCTTCTGCACGCCCGAGCGTCTCGACGAGATGCGCGCCGCCCAGCGCGCGGCCGGCAAGCCGCCGAAATATGACGGCCGCTGCCTGAGCCTCACGGCGGAGGAAGTCACCACCCGCATGAATGCGGGCGAACCATCAGTGGTGCGGATGAAGATCCCCACCGAAGGCGCCTGCAAGTTTGTCGACGGCGTCTACGGCGAGGTCGAAATTCCCTGGGAAGCCGTCGACATGCAGGTCTTGCTCAAGGCCGACGGCATGCCGACCTATCACATGGCCAATGTGGTTGACGACCACCTGATGAAGATCACCCATGTTGCCCGTGGCGAGGAATGGCTGGCTTCGGTGCCCAAGCACATCCTGATCTACCAGTATCTGGGCCTCGAGCCGCCGGTGTTCATGCATCTTTCGCTGATGCGCAACGCCGACAAGTCGAAGCTGTCCAAGCGCAAGAACCCGACCTCGATTTCCTACTATGCGGCGCTGGGTTTCCTGCCCGAAGCGCTGATGAACTTCCTCGGCCTGTTCTTCATCCAGATCGCCGAGGGCGAGGAACTGCTGACAATGGATCAGCTGGTCGAAAACTTCGATCCGGAGAACCTGTCCAAGGCCGGCGCGATCTTCGACCTGCAGAAGCTCGACTGGCTCAACGGCCGCTGGCTGCGCGAGAGCGTGTCCGAAGAGGATTTCATCTCCCGCGTCTTGGCCTGGGCCCAGGAAAACGGTCGTTTCCGCGAAGGCATGAAGCTGGCGCAGTCGCGCATCACCAAGCTGTCGGATCTTCCCGACCTGACCGGCTTCCTGCTGAAGGGCGACCTGGGACTGACGGCAGCCGACTTTGCCAACATCAAGAAAGTCTCGCTCGAAGACGTCCTCCAGATCCTGCAGACGGTTCAGCCTGATCTGGAGAAGATCTTCGAATGGAACGCGGAAAGCATCGAGGCCGAACTCCGCGCCATTTCCGAGCGCAGCGACATCAAGCTCAGAAACCTGCTGGCGCCGCTTTTCATTGCTGTCTCCGGCTCTTCGCGGTCCTTGCCGCTTTTCGATTCCATGTCCATTCTCGGACGGTCTGTCGTGCGCCAGCGCCTGAAGCAGGCTGAAACAGCGGTCAAGGCCGGCGTCGACGCGGCCCAAGCAAACAACGGGTAGAACAATGAACGACAAGACAACCGAACCCGGCCTCTCGTCCGACGTCACCGAAGTGCGCGCGCAGAAGCTCGCCAAGCTGCGCGAGATGGTTGCCGAGGTTTACCCGGCGCATTTTCACCGCACCATGACCAACCAGGAACTTGCGGAAAAATACGCCGACATCGAGCCCGATACGCTGACTGGCGACATCATCACGGTCGCAGGACGGGTTTATTCGTCGCGCAATTCGGGCATGTTCATGGATATCCATGATGCCTCCGGCAAGGTTCAGATCTTCAGCCACAAGGACACCACGCCGGAAGACGCCCGCGCGCTGCTGCCGCTGATCGACATGGGCGACATCATCGGTGTCACCGGCGAAGTCCGCCGCACCAAGCGCGGCGAGCTGACGGTCAACGCCCACGAAATCACCATGCTGACCAAGTCGCTGCTGCCGATGCCGGAAAAATGGCATGGCGTTTCCGACATCGAACTTCGCTACCGCAAGCGCCATCTCGATATTCTCAGCAACGAGGATTCGAAGCTCCGTTTCCAGCAGCGCTCGAAGATCGTCTCGGGCATCCGCCGCTTCATGGAAGACGAAGGCTTCATGGAGATCGAGACGCCGATGCTGCATTCCGTCTATGGCGGGGCCACGGCGGAGCCTTTCAAGACCCATCACAACACGCTCAAGCTCGACATGTACCTGCGCATCGCGCCGGAACTCTATCTCAAGCGCGCGCTGGTCTCCGGCCTGACCGACAAGGTGTTCGAGGTCAACCGCAACTTCCGCAACGAAGGCGTGTCGACCCGGCACAATCCCGAATTCACCATGCTTGAATGCTACTGGGCCTATGCCGACTATGAGGACATCATGGGTCTGGTGGAACGGCTGTTCGAGAAGCTGGCCTTGTCGATCCACGGATCGACCGACGTGATCTATGGCGAGACCACCATGTCCTTCAAGGGTCCGTTCCGCCGGGTTGCCATGCCGGACGCGGTCAAGGAAGCGACCGGCATCGATTTCCGCGCGATTGCCACCGACGAGGAAGCCCGCGCGGCATCGAAGGCGGCCGGTTTCGAGATCGAGGACGACTGGACCTGGGGTGAGTGCCTGGCTTTCATCTTCGAGGAAAAGGTCGAGGCTACACTGATCCAGCCGACACACGTGATCGATTTCCCCAAGGACATCTCACCTTTCGCAAAGGAAGTGCCGGGCGAACCGCGCCTGGTCGAGCGGTTCGAGACCTATTGCAACGCCTGGGAACTGGGCAACGCGTTCTCCGAGCTCAACGACCCGGAAGAACAACGCAAGCGCATGGTCGAGCAGCTCGAGCAGGCGCATGCGCGCGGCGAGATCGAGAAGCAGCTCGACGAGGAATTCCTCGATGCCATCGACCAAGGCATGCCTCCGGCAGGTGGCCTGGGCATCGGCGTCGACCGGCTGATCATGCTTCTGACCAACGCGCCGTCAATCCGGGACGTGATCCTGTTCCCCGCCCGCAAGTCGCGCGGCGAATAAATCCGCAGGGATCAGTGGCCAGCCGGCTTCGCCGGCTCGCCATGGCCTGCCTTTGCCGGTTCGCCGTGACCAGCGGCGGAAGCGGTCTTGGCCTCTTCTTCGACCACATCGCCGTCACATCCCTCGACCTTTTCGATTTCGTGGATGATGGCTTCGATGTCGGACTGCGGCATGTCCACGCGTTCGCCAAAATAATAGCCGGTGCTTGCAGGTAGAGTGTTGACGAAACGCACCTCCCACGGCTGCGTCACCGCAAGCGACTTCGTCGGGACCGGGGCGTAAACGATTTCGGCGCCGATAGCGGCACCGCGAAGCTGGGCTCTCGCCGTCGGGCCGCGATGGTCGGCCACCTGGACGATGACGAGATCGGAATTGACCGTTTCGGAAAGATGGCGCGCCACCCGCAGGCCGGTCTTCACCCGTTCCCTTGGCTCAAGATCATCGCCGGAGATGACAGCGATCAGGCGCTTCTCCTTGCCGCGCCTGAATTCGGACTGGTAGACCGTCTTGCAGTGCCCCCGGGTCTCCTCCTTGAAGCCCGGGATCATGTTCGCCGGAGCAAAAACCAGTGCGGCGGTACCGGATGCGCCGAGGACGAACAGAAATCCACCTGAAAGCAAAGCAAGCTTGCGGGAAATTCGGAAAGCATGGGATAATTTACGCTTGGCGGCTGCCATAACTGGATACCCTTGACGCAGAACAACTCTGCTTAGTGTAGCCAAACGCCCTTACGTAAGTATTAACCCTGTTTATTAAGCTGTGCTTCAATCCGGATCAGGTCGGATCCGGAATTCTGAAACGGCGATCAATGTCGGCTTGCCTTCCGGGGATCTCCAGCCGCATCGGGGATCGCTGGCGCCGGGCGATCACCTTGCCGCGCGCCATCACCATCAGCCGCGTCGCCCGCAAGCGGATCGCCTCGATCGGATTGCCGGCGTCGAGCACGACCAGATCGGCGCGCTTGCCTACTTCCAGGCCATAGTCCTCAAGCCCCATGATCGCGGCACTTTCGGTGGTCACCATATTGTAGCAGCGCCGCATGTCATCCGGGCTGGTCATCTGCGCCACGTGCAGCCCCATGAAGGCGACATCCAGCATGTCGGCTGTGCCCAGCGAATACCAGGGATCGAGCACGCAATCCTGCCCGAACCCGACCCGGATGCCGTGCTTGAGCATTTCCGGCACCCGCGTCATTCCGCGCCGTTTCGGATAGGTGTCGTGACGCCCTTGCAGCGTGATGTTGATCAGCGGATTGGGGATCGCCGCCACTTCTGCCTCGGCGATCAGCGGCAGCAGCTTTGAGACATAGTAATTGTCCATCGAGTGCATCGAGGTCAGATGCGATCCCGCCACCCGTCCCTGCAGTCCGAGCCGCTGGGTCTCATAGGCCAATTGTTCGATATGCCGCGACAACGGATCGTCGGTCTCATCGCAGTGCATGTCGACCATCAACCCGCGCTCGGCCGCAATTTCGCAGAGCTCGGTCACCGAGGCGCGCCCGTCCGCCATCGTGCGCTCGAAATGCGGAATGCCGCCGACAACATCGACGCCGAGATCAAGCGCCCGGATGGTATTTTCCCGGGCGCCGGGAGACCGGTAAAGACCGTCCTGTGGAAACGCGACCAGTTGCAGATCGATGTAGGAGGCGATCTCTTGTCTGACCTCGAGCAGTGCCTCGACAGCAAGCAACCGGTCATCGCAGACATCGACATGGGTGCGGATGGCGAGCAGCCCCATCGAGGCGGCCCAATCGCAATAGGCGAGCGCCCTCTCCTTCACTGCCTCATGGGTCAGAAGCGGCTTGAGCTCACCCCAGAGGCCGATGCCTTCGAGCAGCGTACCCGATGCATTGATCCGCGGCAGACCGTAGGACAGCGTCGCATCCATGTGAAAATGCGGATCGACGAATGGCGGCGACACCAGGTTGCCGGCGATATCGATGGTTTCGCCCGCCTCGGCTTCGATCGCCGGCGCAATCGCTGCGATCCGCCCGTCGCTGATGGCGATATCCGCGGTCGTCCCGTCGGGCAGCACGCCGCCCTTTAGCAAGGTGTCAAAGCTCATCTCTCGCCTTTCTGGTAGGGGATCATCAGCGCCTTCGGATAGGTCGCGCGCCGGGCGACGACGACCAGCGCCACGATCGACAGCACGAACGGCATCATCAGGAAGATCTGGTAGGGAATGACGCCGCCGGTAATCTGCTGCAGCCGCACCTGATAGGCGTCGAAGGCGGCAAACAGGATGGCGCCAATCAGCGCCTTGCCCGGCCGCCAGGAGCCGAACACCACCAGTGCGATGGCGATCCAGCCACGCCCGTTGATCATCTCGAAGAAGAACGAGTTGAAGGCCGACATGGTGAGAAACGCACCGCCGATCGCCATCAGCGCCGAGCCCACCATGACGGCCCCGATCCGTACGGCGGTCACCGAAATGCCCTGCGCCTCGACCGCTGACGGATTTTCGCCCACCGCCCGCACCGCCACGCCCACCGGCGTCCGGTAGAAGACGAAGGCAACTGCCGCGACGGTGAAATAGGCGAGGTAGGTGAGCGGCGTCTGGTTGAAAAGCGTCGGCCCCAACACCGGAATGTCAGACAATACGGGGACCGCGAAGGGCTGGAACGGCTCGATCTTCGGCGGCGAGGAAACTTCGGGCAGCAGGATCCGGTAGGTGAAATAGGTCAGGCTCGAGGCAAGCAGCGTGATCCCGATCCCGGTGACATGCTGCGACAGCCCCAGAGGCACGGTGAGGAAGCCGTGCAGCAGCCCGAACATGGCACCCGTCAGCGCGGCGACGAGCACGCCGGTCCACAGATCCCCGCCCATATAGACCGTGAACCAACCGGTGAAGGCGCCGGCCACCATGATCCCCTCGATCCCCAGGTTGAGCACACCCGCCCGCTCGCAGATAAGCTCTCCCATGGTGGCGAAGATCAGCGGCGAGGCGATCCGGATCGCGGCAACCCAGAAGCTGGCGGTGAACAGAATCTCAAGCGCTTCGTTCATGTCACCTCCAGCGCACGCGGTAGCGCATCAGCATGATTGCCGCGACCATGGTCAGAAGCGACGTCGCCACCATGACCTCGGCAATGTAGCTCGGCACATTGGCGCTGCGGCTCATCGCGTCGGCGCCGACAAAGATGCCCGCCACGAAGATCGCGGCGGCAATCACGCCGAGCGGGTTCAGCATGGCCAGCATGGCGACGACAATACCGGTGTAACCATAGCCCGGCGACAGGTCGAGCGTCAGGTTACCCTTCAGCCCCGCCACTTCGGAAAACCCGGCCAGCGCCGCAAGCCCGCCCGAGAGCAACGCCGTCTTGACGATCACCCGATTGACCGGGATGCCGGCAAACCGCGCGGCTTCCGCGTTGTGCCCGACGGCGCGCATCTCGTAGCCGAGCGTGGTCTTCTTCATGATCACCCAGACCACGATCGCCGAGATAATGGCCAGGATGAAACCGAAATGCAGCCGCTTGCCCTTGATCAGCCGCGGCAATTGCGCGTCCGCAATCACCCGCTTGGACTGGGGCCAGCCAAGTCCCGTCGGGTCCTTCAGGGGTCCTTCGAGCAGCATCGAGACGAACAGCAGAACGATGAAGTTGAGCAGCAGCGTGGTCACCACCTCGTCCACGCCGAATTTTGTCTTGAGAACAGCCGGACCGAGCAGGGCGAGCGCACCGGTCAGCATCGCGGCGATCATGATCAGCGGGATCAGGCCCGCCGATGGCAGGGTCACCGCACCGGTGCCGATCACCACTGTCATCACCGCGCCCAGATAGAGTTGTGCTTCGGCCCCGATGTTCCAGAGCTTGGCCCGGAAAGCCACCGCCACCGCAAGCCCGGTGAAGATCAGCGGCGTCGCCCGAGTCAGCGTTTCCAGTGCCGCAAACTGCGAGCCAGCAGCCCCCTTCAACACCAGCCAGAACACCGTGAGCGGCGACGCACCGGCGATCATCACAAGGAGCGACGAAAACACCACCGTCGCCAGGATCGCTCCCGCCGGCCAGAGGATGCTGGCCGCAACAGATGAGGCAGGTCTCGGTTCAAGCCGCATGGCTCGCCCCTTCGTCGTGTCCGTGCCCGGCCATCAGTTCGCCCAGTTCCATCACGCTGAGCTCCCCACGCAGCGACGGCCTGGAAAGCTGTCCGCGGTGGATCACCAGGATCCGGTCGGAAAGGGTCTGGATCTCATCGAGATCCTCTGAAATCAGCAGAACCGCAGCTCCCCGGTCGCGCGCCTCGATCAGGCGGGCATGAACATAAGCCACCGCTCCGACGTCCAGCCCCCGCGTCGGCTGGCTGGCGAGGATGATATCGGGATCCCCGTCCAGAGCCCGGCCAAGGATCAGCTTCTGCATGTTGCCTCCGGACAAGAGCCGCACCCGCGCATCCGGCGAAGGACATTTGACGTCGTAGGCCTTGATGATGTCATTGGCGAAGGTAGCCGCTGCCTTCCAGTCCAGAAACCCGAACCGCGAGAAACGCGAGCTGCGATAGGCTTCGGATATCACGTTCTCGGCGACGCTCATGTCGCCGATCATGCCGGTGGCGTGTCTATCTTCCGGGATGCGGCCAAGGCCACGCTCCAGCGCGGCGCCCGGCGACCATCGCTCGACCTTTTCGCCATGCACGATGATCTCGCCCTCTACCGGTTCCAGCGTGCCCGATATAAGCGCCGCCAATGCCGCCTGCCCGTTTCCGGAAATGCCGGCGAGACCAGTGATCTCGCCACCGCGCAACTGCATCGAAACCTGCCTGAGCGCCGCACCGCCCAGGCTGCGCGTGGAAATTCCCTTGAGCTCGAACAGACACTCGCGCGGTGAGGACGGACCGATCTCGTTGACCGGCAATTGCCCACCGACCATCAGTTCCGCCAGTTCGCGCCGTGTCGCGTCAGCGGTCTTGCGCTCGCCGGCAAGCTTGCCGCCGCGCAGCACCACCACCCGGTCCGAAACCGACTGCACTTCGCCAAGCTTGTGCGAGATGAAGATCACCGAAAGCCCCGCCGCCACGAGCTTTGCCAGCGTGGCGAAAAGCGCCTCGGTTTCCATCGGCGTGAGCACCGCGGTCGGTTCGTCGAGAATGAGGATCCGCGCCTCGCGATAGAGCGCCTTGAGGATCTCGACCCGCTGCCGCTCGCCAACCGACAGCTCGGTGATCATCCGGTCCGGATCGACCTCAAGCCCGTAATCCGCTGCCAGCCGCCGGATCTTCTCCCTTGCCGCACCTTTGCCCAGATTGAACGACCAGAGCGGCTGCGTGCCCAGCACGATGTTTTCAAGCACCGTCATCTGGTCGGCCAGCGTGAAGTGCTGATGCACCATGCCGATGCCGGCCGCGAGTGCGGCATGCGGATCCCCCGGCGGCAGCGTCTTGCCAAAAACCTCGATGTCTCCTTCGTCGGCGGTGTAATGGCCGAACAGGATGTTCATCAGCGTGGTCTTGCCCGCGCCGTTCTCGCCGAGCAGCGCAACCACCTCGCCGCGCTTGAGCGACAGTGAAATGGCGTCATTGGCAACCAGCGGGCCAAATCTCTTGGTGATGCCCGTGAGGCGGAGAACGGCCTCCGCCTCCTGGCCATTGTTGGCGTCCATCAGTTGGACTTGGGCTCTTCGTCATTGATCTCGACCACGAAGGAGCCGTCCTTGATCGCGGCTTCGCGCTCGGCGACGAGCTTCATCGCTTCTTCAGGAACCTTGCCCTCGAATGTCCCGAGCGGCGCCAGCGAACAGCCGCCTTCCTTCATGAAGGAATAGACCCCGTAATTCTCGGCCTTGAACGTGCCGGCCTTGACCATCGCGATGGCATGGTCGAGCGTCGGCTCGAAATGCCACAGGGCCGAAGCCACCACCGTTTCGGGATAGTCTGTCTGCGTGTCGATCACGTTTCCGATTGCCAGTACGCCCTTTTCCTTGGCGGCATCCGAAACACCGAAGCGTTCCGCATAGAGAATGTCCGCACCGCCATCGATCTGCGCGAACGCGGTTTCCTTTGCCTTCGGCGGGTCGAACCATGAGCCGATGAAGGCTACCTGGAACTTGGTGTCGGGCGCGGTTTCCTTCACGCCGGCCATGAAGGCATGCATCAGGCGATTGACTTCCGGAATCGGGAAGCCGCCGACCAAGCCCATATTGTTCGACTTGGTCATCGCGCCGGCAATGATGCCGGACAGGTAGGATGCGTCCTGGATGTAGTTGTCGAACACCGCGAAGTTCGGTGCATCGTCCTTGGGCAGGAAGCTCGAACCCATCAGAAATGCGGTTTCCGGATAGTCCGCGGCGACCTGCCGGGCAGCATCCTCGACGCCGAAGACCTCACCAACGATCAGATCGTGACCCGCCTCGGCATATTCGCGCATCACGCGCTCGTAGTCGTTGTTCGAGGTATTTTCGGAAAACACATACTCGATGTCGCCGCGGGCGACGGCGGCATTGGCGGCCTTGTGAATGCGGCTCACCCACTGCTGTTCGACCGGAACGGTGTAGATCGCAGCGACCTTGAGCGGCCCTTCGGCGCGCGCCCGGCCGATGAAACCAGGCATGGTCAGCGCGGCGGCGCCGGCAGCGGCGCCGGCGAGAACCTGACGGCGCTTGAGGAGATTGGAATGGCTGGACATGGTCGTTCTTGTCATGGCTGACGCTCCTGTTTGACAAAGATTAAGCTGCACCCGTCGTTATTTTTGACCAAAAGATAAAACGCGCGTCCCGCCTTGGCAACAGCGTAATACTTGCTGTGCACACCCCTTGAACAATCATCTTCCTTCCCGTCGATCATGCCAAAACCGGCGCACCCGCCAGACCAGCGCCGATTTTCGGTTGCGTCTCACGCCCGATCCGGCACAACGGTAACATCGGCCCAATATCCGGCCCGGAGCCGGCCAACAGGTAAGGAGGGGATCTGGATGACCGACGGCTTGAATGGAAATCTGCTGGCGCTCAATTGCGGCTCGTCCTCCATCAAGTTCGCCGTCTTCTCCCCGATATTCGAGCGCAGTTTCTCCGGCCTCATCGAAGCGATCGGGCACGGCCAGACGCCTAAGCTGAAGACATCGACCGGCGACCGGATGGACTTTGGCGGGCCCGATCAAGGCCATGCCGGAGTGCTGCCGCGCCTGATCAATGAAATCATCCTTCCCCGCGCCGGAACGATCATGGGTGTCGGCCATCGCATCGTCCACGGCGGCGAGCGGTTCAACGCCCCCGTTATCGTCGATCCTGACATCCGGGCGGGCATTGCCGAGCTCATTCCTCTGGCCCCAGGACACCAGCCGCATAATCTGGCCGGAATTGACGCAGCCACGCGAGCCCTTCCCGGCGTTCCGCAGATCGCCTGCTTCGACACCGCGTTCCACACCGGCATCGCCGCGGTGCGCCGCGAAATGCCGCTTCCCCGGAGCTACGCCAGGGATGGGCTCATTCGCTATGGCTTCCACGGACTGTCCTACGAGCATGTCGCCGCGAGCCTGCCCGGCCTTGGCCTCTCCCCGGGCCGGGTGATTGCCTGTCATCTTGGCAATGGCTGCTCGATCTGCGGCATGATCGATGGAAAAAGCCTCTGGACCTCGATGGGCTTCACCCCGCTCGACGGCCTGATGATGGGCCAGCGCCCCGGTCGGCTCGATCCCGGCGCGGTCCTCTGGCTGGTCGAAAAGCATGGCGGCGACACAGCCGCCGTCGGCAAGCTGTTCTATCACCAGAGCGGGTTGTCGGGTGTGTCCGGCCTGTCGGGCGACATGCGAACACTTCTTGCCAGCGATCAGCCCGATGCCGCCTTCGCGGTCGAAATGTTCGTCGACCGGCTGGTCCAGGAGATCGGCGGAGCGGCGGCTGGTCTCGGCGGTATCGATGCACTGGTCTTCTCCGGCGGCATCGGCGAGAACGCCGCGCCCATCCGCGCCATGGTTCTCGAAAGGCTCGCATGGCTCGGCTTCGACCTGGACGCGGAAGCCAATGCCGCTGGAGCGGGCCGGCTGACAGCTATAGAAAGCGCGCACCACGCCTTTATCGTCGAGGCGGACGAAGAGCGGATCATCGCCCAGGCGATTGCCGGACTGCTGGGGTGATTTAGCCTATTGCCAGTTGCCGGCCAGCGCCCGGAGCAGGTCCGACCGGCTGATCTGGCCGACCAGCCGTCCCTCGGACATCACCGGAAATCGCCGGAAGCTGCTCGCCAGAAACGCTTCTGCAGCCTCCACGAGATCGAGTTCCGCATCCAGGGACACCGGTTCTGAAGACATGTAGTCGGCGACGGTGTCGCCCCATTCCCTGAAATAGCTCGCGTGCAGCGCCGCCTTTAGACAGTCCTTCTGAGACAGCATGCCGACCAGGTTTCCTGTCGCATCGAGGACCGGCGCGCCGGAGATCCGGTTGTCGATCAGAAGGTTCATGGCCCGGTTGATCTCCATCTCGGGCGTCAGCGTGATCAGCTCACGGCTCATATAGGTCCTGATCCGGGGTCGCTCACTCATGGGTCTGGCCCTTGCGGCAGCCGCTGCAGGAAAGTCCGCTGGCGCAAGCCAGGCCCCCGCACGATCCCTTCAGCGGTGAACGTCCGAAGATAACCCCCAGCGCCAGCCCGAGCACGGAGAGCAGAATCAATCCGAATGCGAGCAGAAATGTCTCCATCGTCTGTTCCTCCTAGGCGGTCACGTAAGCGTCGAATCCACCGGTCATGATCTCCTGGCTGCGGCCCTTCTCAAACCGGACAAACAGCGCCGGGATGGAATGGGTCTCGGCGAACGCCGCCCCCCGCTCCATCCCCATGACCATCAGCGCGGTCGCCAGGGCGTCGGCGCGCATCGCCGCGGAGTCCAGCACCGACACCGATGCCGGCAGGGCGTCGACCGGACGACCGGACCGCGGGTCGATCAGGTGACTGACCCCGCCCCCGCCAAGGCTGATATTCTGCCTGCCGGTTCCCGATGTCGCCAGTGCCAGCGGACCGGGCGCAACGATGCGCTCCATGACACCCGGTTCGGCATCGGGCCGTTCGATGCCGACCTGCCAGGACCGCCCGTCCGGATGGTGCCCGAGCGTACGGACCTCGCCGCCAAGTTCGAATAGGGCCGTCTCCACCCCGGCGGCCGGCAAGCCTTCAATGATCCTGTCGAGCGCGTAACCCTTGGCGATCCCGCACAAATCCAGCGTCAGGCCGGGCACTCGCTTGCGCAATCCGCTGGCCGAGACCGACAGGTCTTCCGGATGTACCCGGTCACCGTGGATGGGGCCAAATCCGAAACGGTTGACCAGCGGACCGATCGTCGGATCGAACGCGCCATCGGTAAAACGCGACATCTCGAGCGCATGCGCCGCGACATTGGCAAGCGGTCTCGAGCAGCCCTGCCAGTCAAGCGTCTCCGCGCGATTGAAGGCAGAGAGTTCCGATTGCTGCTGATACGGCGACATTGCCTGATTGATCTCGGCAACGACTGAAGCCACCAGCTTGAGCACAGCGGCCGATCTGCTTTCATCAGGCAGCACCGCCCGCCAGGTGCTTCCAAATGCCGGACCGCCGATACCGGTCGTTCCGGCATTCGCCGGAAGCGTGGTGCAGGCCACCGCAGCCGCGGTCGAGACAAGGAATTGGCGTCGTGTCATCCGCATGGCATCAGACTCCGAAATCATCAGTGAAGATATGGGACTTGTCGACGCCGGCATCATCCAGCATCGCCAGCACCGCCCGGATCATCATCGGCGGTCCGCAGAGATAGTACTCGCAAGCCTCCGGCGCCGGATGATCCCGGAGATGCTTCTCCCAGGCCACCATGTGCACAAAACCGGTGCTTCCCTGCCAGTTGTCTTCGGGGCGCGGGTCGGAAAGCGCCACCGTCCAGCCGAAGTTCGGATGCTTTTCGGCCAGCGCATCAAACTCGTCCTGATAGGGCAGATCGGCTTTGTTGCGCGCGCCGTACCAATAGCTGATGCGGCGGTTGCTCTTCAGCCGCTCCAGCTGGTCGAAGATGATCGCGCGCAGCGGCGCCATGCCGACACCGCCGCCGATAAAGATCATTTCAGCCTCGCCGGGTTGGGCCCGGAAGCTGCCGAACGGCCCGGAAGTATCGACCCTGTCTCCCGGCTTGAGCGAAAACAGCCAGGAGGAAACCACGCCGGGCATCACGTCGGGAAGCGACGGCGGTGGCAGCGCCAGCCGGATGTTGAGCACGATCCGTCCGGCTTCGGTATCCTCCGGCCGGTTGGAGACCGAGTAGGCCCGCGTCACCGGTGCGGGACTGGACACCTTGAGCGCCCTAAGTGTCTGCCAGACCGCCGCGTGGGCATCGGGCACGTCGATCTCCGAGTAATTCTGCTCGAACGGCGGGGCGGTCACCTGCACGAAGGACCCGGCCTCGATATCGAGCTTCATGCCGTCGGGCTGACGCAACACGATTTCCCGGATCAACGGCGTCAACGCCCGCACGCTTTCAACCGTGCAGACGAATTTTTCCGCCGACATCAGGTCGTTGTCGACTTCGACTTCCATGTCGCCGCGCATCACCACCTGGCAGGCGAGATGGTAATGATCGCGGAGGTCCGCCTTGGTCAGCCGAGCGGCCTCCGTCGGCAGCGGCGCGGAACCGCCCTTGAGGATCTTGACCCGGCACAGGCCGCAGGTGCCCGCACCTGCACAGGCCGATGGCACGAGGATACCATTCTCGTTCAGCGCAGACAGCAGCTTGACCCCGGTGCTGGTGTCAAACCTGCTCGATCCGTTCACGGTCAGCACAGCCGGGCGCGACGGCGACAGGATCGAACGGGCAAACATCACCGTGACCGCAAGCACGAGCACGATCACCGTCAGCAGGACAATGCCAAGAACAATCTCAGTCATGGCGTCACCAGAGAGAAGGCCGAGAAACCGAGGGACATCAGGCCGGTGACGATGAAGGCACTGGCCAGTCCCTCGACACCCTTCGGCATGTCGCTGTACTTGAGCCTCTCGCGAATGGCCGCGAAGATGATGATCGCCAACGCCCAGCCCACCCCGCTGCCGATACCGTAGACGACCGATTGCTCGAAATCATAATGGCGCTCGACCATGAACAGGCTGCCACCGAGGATGGCGCAGTTGACCGTGATCAGCGGCAGGAAGATGCCGAGCGCCCGGTAGAGCCGCGGCGCAAAGCGGTCCAGCGTCATCTCCAGGATCTGCACCATCGCGGCAATGACGCCGATGAAGCTCACCAGCTTCAGGAAGGTCAGATCGATATCCGGCAGCCCGGCCCAGGCCCATGCGCCCTCGATCAGCAGCAAATTGAAGATCAGGTAGTTGACCGGGACGGTAATTGCCTGCACGACGATGACCGCCAGCCCGAGGCCGACAGCCGTATCCACCCGTTTGGAGACGGCCAGAAAGGTGCACATCCCCAGGAAGAACGACAGCGCAAGATTTTCCTGAAAGATGGATTTGATCAGCAACTCGCTCATGGCCGGCGGTCCTCCGCGGCCTTCAGACGGAACTCAGGCTGCTCCACTTGCTCGGGACGCAGAACCCGCACCAGCCAGACCAGAAGCCCGAGGATGAAGAACGCACTCGGCGCCAGTTGCATCAGGCCAAGCGGCTCGAACCAGCCGCCCTCGGCTACGGTCGAGACCAGCGGAACGCCCATCAACCCGCCGGTTCCAAGAAACTCCCGCAAAGCCCCGACAATCAGCAGGATCAGGCTGTAGCCGAGGCCGTTTCCAAGCCCGTCGAGCACGCTCGGCAGCACCGGATTGCGCATGGCGAAGGCCTCCGCACGGCCAAGTACCAGGCAATTGGTCACGATCAGCCCGACAAAGATTGACAGCCGCTTGCTCATCTCGAACATGAAGGCCTGCATGAACTGGTCGATCACGATGACGATCGAAGCCACGATGGTGATCTGGATGATCAGCCGGATCGAGGGCGGAATATGATGCCGCATCAGGCTGATCACACCGCCCGACAGGCAGAGCACCACGGTCAGCGCCACCGACATGGTGATTGCCGTGGACAGCGTGGTGGTCACAGCCAGAGCAGAGCAAATGCCCAGGATCTGCAGGGTGACCGGGTTGTTGCCGATCAGCGGGCTAATGAGATGGTGTTTGAGCGACATCCTAGAGACCCTCCTGCCTGAGCCTGGTCAGGAACGGGCCAAACCCCTTGTCCCCCAGCCAGAACCGCAACATGTTGGTGATCCCGTTGCTGGTGCGCGTCGCGCCGGAAATCCCGTCGACTTCATAGGGCGTGGAAGCCCCGCCACGCACCAGTTCGATGCGGACAGTTCCGGTCTCGTCGGCAATCTTCTTGCCAGGCCAGAGCGCCAGCCATTCCGGTTCCTCGATCCGGGCGCCAAATCCGGGCGTATCGCCCTGTTCGACAATCGCCAGCGCGGCAATGGTGGTCAGATCCGCCTCGATCGCCAAAGCTGCACGAATGGTGGATTGATATCCGGCGCCATAGACCGGCAACACGATCAGCTTCAGGTCGCCATCCTTCTGCAGCAGATAGACAGGCGACTGGTTGGCCCGCCGCTTGATGCCGGCAATGTCTGCCTCTGCATCAAGTGCTACGCTGGCGTCCGGGTCCTGCAGCGCCGCTTCGAGATCAAAACCGGCGGGATCCTCGCCGCTCGCGAAACTGCCGTCGTCCAGGTTGACCAGCCGCGTTTCCAGCGTATCGACCCCGGATTCCATCATCAGGTCACGCATGCCCGGCAGCGTATCGAGCATCTGGTCGATACGTGCCTGCCGTTCGGCCGCCCGGTTGGCCTCCTGGTAGGGCCTCAACATGACCGCTGTCACCGACACCGCCGCAGACGAGACCAGCGCGACGAGGACTGCCATGCCGATGATCTTGACCAGATCGTCATTCGAGCGGGCGAAGAATTTTCGAATGGGTGACAACAGTTCAGCCATGCCGCCTCCCCCGCCGTCCGACGATCAGCGTTACCGTGACATGATCAATCAGCGGTGCAAACAGGCTTGCAAGAAGCGATGCGAACACGATGGCCGCCGGCGCGATCGCGGACCCTGCAAGCGTATCGAAGAGCACGATCAGCAGCCCGGCCAGAACACCGTACACCCAGCGGCCCCATTGCGTGGACGCGGCAGCTACGGGATCTGAGACGAGGAAAACAAGCCCGAACGGGGCGGTTGCCAGAACCGTTGGCAGCCCGCTCGCCCCTTGCCGGGTAAGTTCCGCGGCGATCAGCGCGGCAGCCGCGGATGCCAGTACGCGCCAGGATATCAGTCCGCCCCAAAGCAGCAGCACGGCGCCCGGTAGGGTTGCCAGCGCCATGGATTCACTCGGCTCGGACAAGCCGGCACCGGCAAAGGAAAACACCAGGAATCCGGCTGCCGCGGCGGCTGCCGACACAATTCCATAGCCCCTTCCGCCGAACACCAGTTCGCCGAACACCACCCCGAAGCTCGCGGCCATGGCGATCTGCCAGAGCGGCACCGTCGCCGGCACCAGAACCGATACAATCAGCGCAGTCGTCACCGTGTGGAAGCTCAGGGATCGGCCACGGATCAGATCAAAGGCGAGCTCCCAGACCAGGCAGGTAATCGACGCGGTGACCAGCACCGCTATTTGCGCAGACCCGCGCTCGGCCAGACTTACGCCCATGGGCACGACCAACGCAACCAACTGGGCCAGCGTAACCCGCGCAGGTGTCCATCCGCTGCGCTGTTGCATGAGATGGGAATCGAGGAGCCAGCCGGTCATGCATCCTCCGCAAGTTCATCGAGCACATGGCGCAGCATCCGCCGGTAATCCGCGCCGCTGGTGCAGGCAAGCGAGACGGCCGCCAGATCCTCTTCGACCATTTCCAGGCATCCCAGACGGCTGGCGGTTTCCGCGTCGCCAACGCTCAGGGCGCGCAGGAACGGCACGACCGGAACATCCAAGGAAAGCGCACGCTCAAGTGCTGCAGTGGGAACCAGCGGTGCGGGCATTGAGGAAGCCCGCCGGAAACGTGCCATCACCCCTCGTTCCGGAGTATTGACAGGCTTGGGTGCATCATCAAGCAGGGTAATCTGATGGTGGTAACGTCCGAGCCAGGAAGCCTTGCGTCCATTTTCCGCCGACCCGGAAAGCACGCAAAGCGGAGCACCACCGGTGCCCGTCACGGTCTCCTCGCGGATCAACTCCTGCAGACTCGCCCCAGCAACCGTCCTGAGCAATCTCGGTTGCTTTGCCCGCGGACCCACAATGGCGACAACGCGGCTGCAATCAGGAATACCGGTCTCGATCAGCCTTCCGATCGACAGCACATCCTGATAACCGATGCTCCAAACCGACCGGCCCCAGCCGACCGGATGCAGCCGGTGAATATGGGTTCCGGCAAGACCGGAAGCGGCGCCAGAGGAAAAGAAGGCGCCGCGAATGCGGTCGCCAAGCCCCGCCGCGATATCCGCCCCCTGCGACTGGCAAACATGCACCGTCCCGTCGGTCAGGAGGGCCAGCGCCTTCAGACCCGCCGCAAACACCTCATGCTGCCCGGCAAGCACCACCCTGGGATCGGGCGCATGCGGATTATCGGCGGTCACCGTGACGAAGATCGCTTCCGGTGCGGCGTCGGGAGCCGGGATGCGGCCGAAGGGGCGAGTCAGGAAAGCAGGCCAGAAGCCATTCGCCAGAAGTGCCGCGCGCACCGCGGTGGCCGACGACATGGCCATCTTGACCGGATCCGGCTCATGATGCCCGGTCTCCCGGCGGATCACCAGAGCCGACAGGCTGCGGCGCGGCCCGAGTGTGATCGATTCGACAACACCGGAAATCGGTGAGGCGAAAACAACTTCCGGATGGGCGCGGTCATGAAACACCGCCTGGCCACGCTTGATCCGGCTGCCCTGTTCACAAAGCAGTTTCGGCCGCAGGCCGGGCAGATCGGCACCCAGCAAGGCGATCCGTCCGACAGGCGCTCCATCATGGACCGTCTGTTCGGGCAACCGCGCATGTTCAGTCCTGAACCATGGCAACACTTTCCGACACCACCTTGTTTCATCAGCCTGATTGCCACGAATCGGGCCATTGCATTGAACACACAACCAGAGCCCCTAGACCCTTCGTGGGGAAACCCTATCAGGATGAGACCGGACATCCATTGAGCGAGATCAATGCGGGCGCGCGATCCGACGTCATAATCACGGCACAAGAAGAGCATCCCGAATTGCCGCAAAGCCAATTTGACTGAACCGCTGGAGGTCTGCCATGTCCTACATCCGTACCCTGATATCCCTGTTGCCACTGGTCTTTGTCGGCATCCCGGTCACCCAGGCGCAGCAAACATCACCCGTCACTGCGATCGTCGAAAGCTGGATGGCCTCGCCGCACGGCGACAGGAAAGCCGAAGCTTTCGTTCACTGGAACAAGGAAGGCGCGGTACCAGAGGATTGCGCCACATGTCATTCCTCGTCCGGAATGCTCGATTTCCTTGGCGCTGACGGATCGGCGGCAGGCAAGGTGGATGCCCCGGCATCAATCGGCTCCTCGGTCGATTGCGTCGCCTGCCACAACCAGGCGGCCCATGATCTCAAACAGATCACCTTCCCATCGGGGGAAGTCATGACGGAAGCCAGCCCGTCGGCGATCTGCATGGTCTGCCACCAGGGCCGCGCTTCAAGCGACAGCGTCAATGCGGCGATCGCAGGCGCGGAGGACGACACCGTCAACGGCGATCTCGGCTTCGTCAATGTGCATTACGCCGCCTCGGCAGCAACCATGTTCGGCGGTTCGGTTCGCGGCGGTTACCAGTATGAAGGCAAGGCCTACGCCGAGCGCTTTGCGCACGTGCCCGACTTCAACACCTGCACCACGTGCCACAATCCGCACACGACCAAGGTCGTCGCCATCGATCAATGCGTGACCTGCCACAAGGGCGCAGAAACCGTGCGCGACATACGCACCACTCCGGCGGATGTCGATGGCGACGGCAACGCCACAGAAGGCATCGGCGCCGAAATCAGCACCCTGCATGAAAAGCTCGGCGACGCTATCCGGCTCTATGCAAAGGACGTGAGCGGCAAGCCTGTGGCCTATGACAGTCACGCCTATCCCTACTTCTTCAACGACCTGAATGGAAACGGCACGGCTGACCCCGACGAAGCCAAGTTCCCCAACAGCTACAAGAGCTGGACGCCACGGCTTTTGCGCGCTGCCTACAACTACCAGTTCCTGGCCAAGGAGCCCGGTGCCTATGCGCACAATCCGCGCTACGCCATTCAACTCGCCTATGACAGCCTTGAGGACTTGGCATCCAAGGCCACCGCGGTCGACATGGCCGGCATGACACGGCCCTGATGGAAGCCATAACCTTGCAATCACCAGCCCGGAACCTGTTTGCCGGGCTGGCGATTGATCATGACAGTCCGCAGGAAACCGCATCGTGTCGGGTGAGTGACAATGGCCAACTCTGACGTCCTTATCGCGGTCGGCGTTCTGTTTCTGGCCGGCCTTCTGCTCGACAAGATCGGTCGGATCGTCCATGTTCCCCGCGTCACCCTGTTGATCCTGCTCGGCGCCATCATCGGTCCGCCGGTCATGGACCTGCTGCCTGGCAGCTTCAATGAATCCAACGAGTTCTATGCCCCGACGGCGCTGACGATGGTGGCCTTCCTGCTCGGCGGCACGCTGAGCCCCGAAACATTGAAAACCCATGGCCGCGAGATCATGATCATATCGCTGACGCTGGTCGCGGTTTCGGTCGTGGTTGTCGCGACAGGGCTCTGGCTGATCGGACTGCCGGTCGCAATTGCGGTGTTACTGGGCGGAATGTCCGCCGCCACCGATCCTGCCGCCACGCATGATGTCATTACCCAGGCTGGCGCCAAGGGACGCTTTGCCACCAACCTGCTTGGCATTGTTGCCATCGACGATGCCTGGGGCCTGCTGGCCTTTTCGATGGCATTGACCTTCGCCGGCATCATGGCCGACCAGGACGCCCTGGTGGCAATGGTGCATGGCGGGCGAGAGGTCGGTGGAGCCATCGCGCTTGGGTTGGCAATCGGCTTGCCCGCGGCATTTCTGACAGGACGGATAAGGCCGGGCGAACCAACGCTGATCGAGGCGGTGGGCCTGGTGTTTCTATGCGCCGGTCTGGCGCTGCATTTCGGATTCTCGTTCCTGCTCACGGGCATGGTCTGCGGTGCAACCATCGTCAATCTTGCCCGCCACCATGAGCGGCCATTTCACGAGATCGAGCGCATAGAATGGCCTTTCATGCTGCTGTTTTTCGTCATGGCGGGAGCATCGCTGGAAACCGGCAACCTGACTGAAGTCGGGTATATCTGCTTCGCCTATTTCATTCTGCGCGCCCTTGCCCGTCTGCTCGGCGGTTGGGCCGGTGGTCGCCTCGCGGGCCTGCCACATCGCGAAAGCAGACTGACCGGCCTCGGTCTGATGCCGCAGGCGGGCGTTGCGATCGGCATGGCGCTGGTTGCCAGTGAACGGTTTCCCGAAATCGGCGAGGATCTGCTTGCCGTCGCAGTCGCCAGCACCATTGCATTCGAACTGGCCGGTCCCTTTCTCACACAGATAGCCATTCGCCGCATCGGCAAGCAGTAGCCGTCCTGTGCGACCATAAGCGAAGTCAATCACAGGAGATTTCAGCGCGGCTCCGCTGTTGCTGGTGCCGCCGCTCTCGCCACCCCGGCTATCCCCCGGAACGCAACGACTGCCCTCAAGATGCAGGACACGGTCCACCACGGTGTTCTCGACGCAGCGCACTGTGTGACCGCCTGCTGGTACGGCAAGGCCAAGACCGCATCGCTGTTCGGTACCGGCCCTTGCTTTGGCTGGTCGAGCAACGAGGCGTTGGGCTGGATCTGCTACGGTGATGGCCAGGAACTGTTTGACGAACTGATGGCCGAGCTACGGCTGAACGTCGTGTCCTTGTTCAATTCACCGATGCCCGCACAGCCCTCGAGCTGGTTCGACAAACAGATCACCGACCCATCTTGCGCCTTCACCATTTTCAGGTTCAAATCCGTCCATGAGCTACTCTGGACCCAGCTTCACCCTCGGCGTCGAAGAGGAATATCTGCTTGTCGATCGCGAGACGTTCGATCTCGTTGCCGCACCCGAATCCCTGATGGCCGATTGCGCAGCGGAGCTTGAAGGGCAGGTCAGCCCCGAATTCCTGCAGTGCCAGATCGAGGTCGGAACCCGGGTCTGCAAGACGGTCGCAGAAGCCGGCAGGGATCTGGCGCACCTGCGGTCTGTGATATCGCGAATTGCCGGCAATTACGGCATGGCGCCACTTGCCGTGTCCTGTCATCCTTTTGCCGACTGGCACAAGCAGCACTTCACCGACAAGCAGCGCTACCGCGAGCTCGAACGCGATCTCGGCGGCGTTGCCCGGCGCATGCTGATTTGCGGCATGCATGTCCATGTCGGCATTGACGATGATGATACCCGCATCGATCTGATGGCGCAGTTCCCCTATTTCCTGCCGCATCTTCTGGCACTGTCGACCTCGTCGCCCTATTGGAAGGGGGACGATACCGGCCTGAATTCGTACCGGCTGACAGTCTTCGACAACCTACCCAGAACCGGTTTGCCGCCACGTTTTTCCTCCTGGTCCGAGTACCGGCGGTCCGTTCAGATCATCATCGACACAGGCCTGATAGAGGATTGCACCAAGATCTGGTGGGACCTTCGCCCGTCCGACAGGTTCCCGACGCTGGAATCGCGAATTTGCGACGTTTCTCCCCGGCTGGATGACACGCTGGCCATTGTCGCTCTGACCCAGTCGATCATGCACATGCTGTGGCGGCTGCGGACGAAGAACCAGAGATGGCGCATCCATGACCGGTTTCTGGTCGGAGAAAACCGCTGGCGGGCGCAGCGCTATGGCGTCTCCAACGGATTGATCGATTTCGGCAAGGGATCCGTCGTCGATTTCGCTGACCTGCTCAAGGAACTGATCGAGCTCGTTCGCGAAGATGCGATCGCGCTTGGCTGTTGGTCCGAGGTCCAGTCAGCACGCCGGATTGTCGAAACCGGCACAAGCGCGGACCGGCAACGCTCTGTCTACGCAACCGCGGTCGCCGGCGGCGCCAGCACCAAGGAAGCCCAGAAAGAGGTCGTCAAATCCCTGATCGAGGAGTTCACGTCAGGGCTCGAGACCCACCGGAACGCCGAACTTGTCACCGGCCAATCGGCCTGAACCGGGATTGACGCTCCTATGCAGCTGCCGTGCTGTGCCCGTGATGATCCCTCCCAGCACGACGCAGGTCATCGCCCCCCGGAATATCTGCCCCGAAATCGGAACAAGCGGATCATTGCCGCTACCGCGGGCATCCGGATGCATGGCCGGATCCACACTCAGCAGCTATATCCCCTCGCACTCAGGTGTCGCAAGTTGATCCGTATGCCGGGTCTCCTCGAGACTTTCTTCAAACGAAGTCACCGATTGTCATTTGCGGCGGAGCCGGGCTGTGAGGAAGGCGGTTGCAATCATTGGCAGGTTCGTGGGAACCGCCTTTGAACTTTTGATAAAAATTTTGTCTGCACCTGGACCAAATTGCCCTTCTTTGCATCATTAGGAGCAATTTTCCGGCGTTTTTGCACAATCCTCACCTGGATGGAATTTTTGCCTTTACAAGCAGTGGCGACAATCGCTTTCATAAGGATAAGACCTAGAGACAACGCTCATCCACGAAGACGAGCGGCAACAGGCAGGGGACCTTATGAGCGAGAACCGGGGCGCAGCCGTACGGTATGACAGCGTGCAGAAAAGTTATGACGGGGAAACACTCGTCGTAAAGAACCTCAATCTCGATATTGCTCGAGGTGAATTCCTGACAATGCTTGGACCGTCAGGCTCCGGCAAGACCACCTGCTTGATGATGCTTGCCGGCTTCGAACCGGCAACTCACGGCGAGATCTATCTCAACGACAATCCGATCAACAATGTCCCTCCGCACAAGCGCGGTATCGGCATGGTCTTCCAGAACTATGCGCTGTTTCCCCACATGTCGGTAGCGGAGAACCTGGCCTTTCCGCTTCAGGTTCGCGGCATGGACAAGTCCGAGCAGGAAAGCCGCATCAAGCGGGCGCTGGACATGGTCGAACTCGGCGCCTTCGGGTCGCGCCGTCCGGCCCAGCTTTCGGGCGGCCAGCAGCAGCGCGTCGCCGTTGCCCGGGCTTTGGTCTTCGATCCTGAGCTGGTGCTGATGGACGAGCCGCTGGGCGCGCTCGACAAGCAGCTGCGCGAGCAGATGCAGTACGAGATCAAGCACATTCACGACAATCTGGGCGTGACCATCGTCTACGTGACCCACGACCAGACCGAGGCCCTGACAATGTCGGACCGCGTGGCCGTCTTCAATGATGGCGTGATCCAGCAATTGTCTCCGCCTGACATGCTCTATGAAAGCCCGCAGAACTCGTTCGTCGCCCAGTTCATCGGCGAGAACAACAAGCTCAACGGCAACGTTACTGAAATCGGCGGCGGTGAATGCATGGTCGAGGTGGCCGGCGGCATCAAGCTGCGCGCAGACCCGGTCAACATTGCGGGTATCGGCAGCAAGACCACCTTGTCGCTGCGCCCCGAAAGGGTCGAGCTTCAACCGGAAAAGCCCATGGACAACATGGTCGACGGCAAGATCGAGGAGTTGATCTATCTCGGCGATCACATCCGCGTTCGCATGAGTGTCGCCGGAAACAGCGAATTCGTCGTCAAGGTTCGAAACCGGGGCGAGCGCCGGAAAATCGCCGCCGGCGACATCGTCCCGATCGGCTGGGCCGCCGGCGATTGCAAGGCACTCGATGCCGTCGGCTGACACAGGCTTTTGCTGTGACCGAAAGGCACTGCGGCAAAACGGATTTGGCGGAGCAGTCTCTGTCAAACCTTCACTCAAGGGAGAATATCATGAAACTCAGACTACTGCTTCTAGCCGCCGCCAGCGGCTTCACCTTTGCAGCGCCGGTTCAGTCGGACGAACTCCCGGCCTGTGACAATTGCGCCAGTGAAATGACCGTCGTTTCCTGGGGTGGGGCTTACCAGAACTCTCAGGTCAAGGCCTACTCGGATCCCTATGCAGCGATGACCGGTGTCAAGTTCATCTATGATGAATCATCCAACGAGGCCGTTGCCAAGCTCCGCGCCATGAACGAAGCCGGCAACGTGACCTGGGATCTGGTCGACGTCGAAGGCCCGGATGCGGTTCGCCTCTGTGACGAAGGCCTGGCCATGGAAATCAACGCGGATGAGGACCTTGCAGCGGCCCCCGACGGGACGCCTGCATCGAAGGACTTCGGCGAATCGCTGATCTCCGGCTGTTTCATCCCCCAGATCGTGTTCTCGACCACCTTTGGCTACCGCACCGATGTGGCTGCCTGGAACGGCGCGACGCCAACCTCGGTCTGCGACGTCTTCGATCTTGAAAAATTCCCGGGCAAGCGCGCTCTGGAAAAGCGCCCGAAGAAGAACATCGAGTGGGCGCTGCTCTGCGACGGCGTATCGAAGGCCGAACTCTACAATGTCATGGAAACCGACGAGGGCATTGATCGCGCGCTCGCCAAGCTCGACACCATCAAGGATGACGTGATCTGGTGGTCGGCCGGTGCGGACACCCCGCAGCTTCTCGCCGACGGCGAAATCGTGATTGGATCGACCTACAACGGCCGTCTCTTCTCGGTTATCGAAGAACAGAAGCAGCCGGTCGCCATGCTGTGGGACTATCAGGTCTTCGATTTCGACGGCTGGATCATCCCGGCCGGCTTGCCTGAGGATCGTCTGAACCGCGTCAAGCACTTCCTCAAGTTTGCGACCGATACACAGCGCCTCGCCGATCAGGCCAAGTACATCTCCTACGGCCCTGCCCGCGCCTCCTCCGCACCGCTCGTCGGCAAGCATGAAGAGCTCGGCATCGACATGGCGCCGCACATGCCGACCGATCCGGCCAACATGGGCAATATCCTGGTCAACAACATCGAATGGTGGGCGAACTATGCCGACGACGTCGATGCGAAGTTCCAGGCCTGGCTCGCCAAGTAAGCCTTTGCTGAATCCTGATGCGGCGGCTCATTGCCGCCGCATCAATCAAGATAGTGAATGAGGGGCATTCCATGAGCAGCACAATTTCAGACCCGGCCAGTGACGGCGTCGTGCGGGCTGCTGATGGAACGCCCCTGAAACAAAGGCTCAACCGCGCGCTCCGGCGCGAAAAGCTCCGCAGCTTCCTGCTGATCCTGCCCTTGCTTGCCTTCATCGTCCTGAGCTTTATCATGCCGATCGCGGACATGCTGTTCCGCTCCGTGGAAAACCAGATCGTCGAGGAGACCATTCCCCTGACGGTGGTCGCGCTCAAGGAGTGGGATCCTGCATCGGGCGAGGCGCCCGGCGAGGAAGTGTTCGCAGCCTTCCACGCCGATTTTGTCCAGGCTTTCAAGGACAAGAAACACACCCGGCTCGGTTTGCGCCTGAACTATGATGAACCCGGCATGTCGGGTCTCTTCCGCAAGACCGGACGGCCTTCGACAAAAATGCAGCCGCCCTACAAGGAGGCATTCATCAAGGTCGACGAAGACTGGGGTACGGTCGAGACCTGGGCTGTGATCAAGCAGGCAAGTCCTGCCTATACGGACGGCTACTTTCTCAACGCCGTCGATGCGCATCGCACGGCCAAAGGGATAGAAATGGTGCCTGAAAACGAGCGGATCTATCTGTTCCTTTTCGGCCGGACCATGTTCCTCTCGATCGTGATCACGATGTCCTGCCTGCTGCTCGGCTATCCGATCGCATTCCTGCTCGCCAGCCTGCCGCTCAGGTCATCCAACATGCTGATGATTCTCGTGCTGCTGCCGTTCTGGACATCGCTTCTGGTGCGCACGTCGGCATGGAAGGTGCTGCTTCAGCAACAGGGCGTCGTCAATGACTTCCTGGTCTGGATCGGACTGGTCAATGATGCCGACCGGCTGATCATGATCAACAACCAGTTCGGCACCATTGTCGCGATGACACATATCCTGCTGCCTTTCATGATCCTGCCGCTGTTCTCGGTGATGAAAACCATTTCGCCGAACTATGTGCGTGCCGCCAAGAGCCTTGGCGCCAACGACTGGACCGCATTCTGGAAAGTCTATTTTCCGCAGTCCATTCCCGGCATCGGCGCAGGCGCGATTCTCGTCTTCATCCTGTCCATCGGCTACTACATCACCCCGGAACTGGTTGGCGGCACCAGCGGCATCTTCATCTCGAACCGCATCGCCTACCACATATCGACGTCGCTGAACTGGGGACTGGCAGCGGCGCTCGGCACCATCCTGCTGGCGCTGGTGATGCTGCTGTTCTACGTCTACGACAAGATCGTCGGCATCGACAATGTGAAGCTGGGTTGAGGGAGCCACCATGTCCGCACTGCCACCCTATGCCTCCAAAGCCCAGATCACCTGGCACTATACGTTCCGCGCGATCTGCGGCCTGATCTTCTTTTTCCTGATCTTCCCGATCATCGTGATCATGCCCCTGTCCTTCAACGCCGAGAATTTCTTCACCTTCACACCGAAGATGCTGGCGCTTGATCCCGAAGGCTATTCACTCAAGCACTACCAGGACTTCTTCACCAATCCCGATTGGCAGCAGGCGCTGTGGAATTCGGTGTCGATCGCTCCGGTGGCGACCATCGTCGCCACATGCCTCGGAACCCTGGCCGCCATCGGTTTGAGCCAGAGCCATGTGCCGTTCAAGTCGGCAATCATGGCCATCCTGATTTCACCAATGATCGTGCCGCTGATCATTTCAGCGGCCGGCATGTACTTCTTCTATTCGCGCATCGGCCTGCAGGGCACCTACTGGGGTGTCGTGCTGGCCCATGCAGCGCTGGGAACACCGTTCGTGATCATCACGGTGACAGCCACGCTCGTGGGTTTTGACCGCTCCCTGATCCGGGCATCGGCCTCCATGGGCGCAAATCCGGTGACCACCTTCTTCAAGGTGCAGATGCCGCTTATCCTGCCGGGCGTGATTTCCGGCGCGCTATTCGCCTTCATCACCTCGTTCGACGAAGTCGTGGTCGTGCTCTTTCTCGGTTCGGCCTCGCAGAAGACGCTTCCCTGGCAGATGTTCACCGGTCTGCGCGAGCAGATATCGCCGACCATTCTCGCAGTTGCGACGCTCCTGGTCGGCATCTCGATCCTGCTGCTGACCACCCTCGAGCTCCTGCGGCGGCGGTCCGAGCGGCTGAGAGGCCTGAGCCCGGGCTGATCGGGCCGGGATCCGGATCTCGAATGGTGTCGCGGAACGGCCAGTTCATGTCCTTTCCGCTGGAGTTCGATTTTCAGAAGCGGTCTATATTGATGTCACCGGTTTCACTTCCCGGCCAGGCCAACGTCCGCGGCAATAGGGTCGCGGGCCATCAGGCCCAAACGAAGCGATCCTCAAAATGACACATCTCAACAGCACCGACGACATGCTGCACGTCTTCCAGTGGAAGAACGGAGACAAGGAATGGTCGCCATTCTCTGCTGCCGAAATGGACCGGCGACAGAACGCGATGCGCGCCCATCTCGCAGCCAAGGATATTGATGCCGCGGTTTTCACCTCCTACCAGGGCATCTGCTACTATTCAGGATTCCTCTACTGCTATTTCGGCCGCAAGTTCGGCTTCGTTCTGACGCAGGACACCGCAACCACCGTCTCGGCAGGGATTGATGGCGGCCAGCCCTGGCGGCGCAGCCACGGCGACAACATCATCTATTCCGACTGGCGCCGGGACAATTTCTTCGCCGCTTTGAAGTCCCTCATCCCCGCTGACGCCCGCCGCGTCGGCATCGAGTTCGACCACGTCTCGCTCGATTTCCGCAAGCTGCTGGGCGATGCGTTTCCGGGCGTCGAGTTCGTCGATGTCGCCGAAGCCTCGATGTGGATGCGCACGATGAAATCGGCCGAGGAACACGCGCTCATCCGCGAAGGTACGCGGGTGTGCAATGTCGGCGCCCGCGCGGTGATGGAGGCGGTGGCCGAAGGTGTGCCGGAATACGAAGTGGCACTCGCCTCCACCCACGCCATGGTCCGCGACATCGGCAGGAGCTTCCCCTTTGTCGAACTGATGGACACCTGGACCTGGTTCCAGTCCGGCATCATGACCGATGGCGCGCACAACCCGGTCACCAACAAGAAGATCGCCCGCGGTGATATCCTGTCTCTCAACTGCTTCCCGATGATCTTCGGCTACTACACCGCCATTGAACGCACCCTGTTCTGCCAAGAAGCATCCGATGCCCATCTCGATCTGTGGGAAAAGAACTGCGCCGTGATGAAAGCCGGTTCCGACATGATGGGCCCGGGCAAGAAGTGCTCCGAGATCGCGCTGGCACTCAACGACATGTACCGTGGCTGGGATCTCCTGAAATACCGCTCATTCGGCTATGGCCACTCCTTCGGCGTGCTGTCGCACTACTATGGGCGGGAAGCCGGGGTGGAACTGCGCGAAGACGTCGACACTGTGCTCGAGCCCGGCATGGTTGTCTCCATGGAGCCGATGATCATGATCCCGGAAGGTATGCCGGGCGCCGGCGGTTACCGTGAGCACGACATTTTCATCATCACCGAGACCGGTGCGGAAAACATCACCAACTTCCCCTACGGGCCGGAGGAGATGATCATCCGGCGCTAATGACGACACCATAACCTGGGTGAAGCCGCAGTCGTTGCGGCTTCACTCTTCTCCGGTATCAATCGGCTTGTCGGGCCCCGCCCCGGCAAGGATCAGCTGGGTACCCGCCGTGGCCAGCGCCGCGCCGATATCTTCCGCCACCGGTTCATCGGTGACCAGATTGCCGATCGCACCGAACCCCGCCACTTCGACAAGACCACGACGACCGAACTTGGTGTGATCGGTCACCACGTAGGTCTGCGCTCCCCGGGACAGCATCATCCGCGCGAACTCCGCCTCCTCAAGATCGAAATCCATCACCCCGGACCCAGCATCGATCGCACCGGCGGAAATGATCGCGTGGGCGACGGAAAACCTGGCGATGAACTCGATCGCCGAGACCCCGAACGCAGCACCTGAATCGCTCCTGAGTTCACCGCCCGCCATGTAGACCTTGTTGCCGTTCACCGTCGCCAGCGTCCGGGCGATATCGGACGAGTTGGTGACGACGGTGAGCCTCCTGTGGCCAAGCAGTTCCCGCGCCACGAAGCTCGTGGTGGTGCCGGTGTCGAGCATCACCGAATCGCCATCATGAATCAGCTCCGCCATGGCCCGCGCAATCCGGCGCTTGGCATCCGCGTTCTCCCGCATCCGCCGCTGAAACGGCGCCTCGCCAACCTGCCCGGCCAGTCCCACGGCGCCGTGGATCTTCAGCACCGATCCATTCTCGGTCAGCGGTCGCACATCGCGGCGCACGGTTTCGAGCGAAACGCCAAGCCGGTTGGCGAGCCCGGAAATGGTTACCGTGCCTTCGTCAGCCAGTATCCGCATGATCTCTGTATGACGTTTGGACAGCATCTGGAGAGCCCTGTTGAACTGCTCCATTTTTAGGCGATCACCGCCTCCTTATCAATCAAAACCAAACAATCCGGTCATCAAAGCAAAAAATAACCACAGAATTGATTGACAAGGTTTAGGTCGTGGTGTGGGATCAAGCGGTTAACAAGTCGCGCACGGGTGCGCTGCCGTTTGGCCTTTCGCGGGACCGCGGGGGAATGCGCCGGAATGCGGGATACAACAGGGTGAACAGGAGGCTCGACATGCATTCAGCCAATCTCTTTTCCGGCCGCACATTCAGGCAAGTGACCGCGGCGCTCGTCATTTCGGGCGCTTCGTGCCTTGGCTTGTCCGCTCCGGCAATGGCGCAGGAATCCACAGACCCGATCAAATTGACGCTCCACGACTGGACCGGTCAGCTGATCACCACCGAAATCATGGGCGAAGTGCTCAAGAAGGCCGGATATTCGATCGAGTACGTCCAGGCCGACTATCTGGCGCAGTTCGCCGGGCTTGAAACCGGCGATCTCCACGTCGCAATGGAAATGTGGGAAACCACCGGCCGCGAGGCCATGGACGCAGCAACAGCAACCGGCAAGGTCGAAAACTTCGGCCCGAGCGGCATGAAGGCCAAGGAAGAGTGGTGGTACCCTTCCTACATGGTTGAGAAATGCCCTGGCCTGCCCAACTGGGAAGCGCTCAAAGACGAAGCCTGCGCCGAGGCCTTCTCGACCGCGGAAACAGCACCCAAGGGACGCTACCTTGGCGGACCGGTAACCTGGGGCGGTTTTGACGACGAACGCGTCGAGGCTCTCGACCTGCCCTTCGAAGTCATCCACGCAGGCACCGATGCAGCCCTTTTTGCGGAACTCGAAAGCGCCTACCAGCGCAAGGCACCGATCATGCTGTGGATCTATGCCCCGCACTGGGCGCCGGCAAAGTATGAAGGCGCCTGGGTCGAGTTCCCGGAATATTCGTCCGAGTGCTACAATGATCCGTCAGTGGGCATCAATCCGGACGCCGCCTATGACTGCGGCAAGCCCTTCGGCGAAATCTGGAAGGTCGGCTGGGCCGGCGTCAAGGACAAGTGGCCCGGCGCTTACAACGCGATCAAGGCCTTCACCATCGACAATGACGAGATGGGCAAGATGATCACCGAGGTTGATCTGAACGGCAAGACCGTCTCTGACGTCGTCGGCGAATGGATGGGCGCCAACGAAAACCGCTGGTCGGAGTGGATCAAGAAGTGATCCTCGCCTGAGCGGGCGATTTCCGGGCCCGCATCGATTTGGCGGCCGGCCCCCCGGGTCCGGTTGCCGGTCACATCGAAACGGGTTTCGCCGGTCGTATGCCGGCCAGACCCCCACACAAAACAACAGCATTCCCGACCGGGTTATCCATGACCAATCCCGAAGCCAAGCTTGTCTGCCGAAATGTCTGGAAACTGTTCGGCGCTGACGCCGCAGGCTTTCTCGCCGCGCACGGCGGCCATCCCGATGCTGCTGCGATTACAGAGGCCGGCCTGGTCGGCGCCGTGCGCCAGGTTGATCTGGATGTGCGCGAGGGGGAAATCTTCGTCATCATGGGGCTTTCGGGATCCGGCAAGTCGACGCTTGTCAGGCTGATGTCCCGGCTGATCGAGCCCTCCGGCGGCGACGTGCTGTTCAAGGGCGAGAACCTCCTGAAGGTCTCTGAGAAGCGGATGATCGAAATCCGCCGCCACCAGATGGGCATGGTGTTCCAGCATTTCGCGCTTCTGCCGCATCTGACCGTTCTGGACAACGTGGCCTTTCCGCTCGATATCCAGGGCATGAGCCGCGCTGCCCGCGAAGCCCGGGCTCGTGAAATGATCGAACTGGTGGGGCTGGCCGGAAAGGAACGCGCCTATCCACGTCAGCTATCCGGCGGCCAGCAGCAGCGCGTTGGCATCGCCCGCTCGCTCGCCGTCGAACCCGAGATCTGGTTTCTCGACGAGCCCTTCTCGGCACTCGATCCGCTGATCCGCCGCGAGATGCAGGACGAGTTCATGCGGCTGCAAACCGTGCTGCACAAGACCATCGTCTTCATCACCCATGATTTCGACGAAGCCATTCGCCTGGCCGACAGGATTGCCATCATGAAGGACGGGGAAATCGTCCAGGCTGGCACGCCGGAAGAGATCGTCCTTACGCCCGCCACGTCCTATGTCGCCGAATTCACCCGGAGCGTCGCCCGCGCCAAGGTCATCCGCGCCCGCAGCCTGATGGTGGCCGCACAACCCGGTGACGCCGAAGGCCCCACCGTGTCCGACCGGTCCAACATCTCCGAGGCGGCACCACTGTTTCTCGATGGCGTCAGCCATCTCGGCGTGACCGACGACACCGGCAAGCTCATCGGCAGGCTCGAACGCGACGCCGTTGTTTCACTGATGTTGCGAGGGTGACGTGACCACCTCGAGCCCGATCCTGGCGGAAGCAGATGCGGCACGTGACCAGCGCGCGACCGGCCGGTTGCCGCTCGCATGGCTGCTGGCCCTCGGCGCCTTCCTGGCTTTCTGGCTGCTTGCCAAGCCCTATCTGCCGACCGCCTTCGACTATCCGAAGGCTCATGTCATCAAGCTTGCCAAGTGGATCAGCGCGGCGATGAAATGGCTGATCGACGAGGCGAGTTTCGGCCTGTTCAGCTTCACCGACCTGACCCGTTTCATCTCTGCGGTCCTGGATGTGCCCTACACCGTGGCCTCGAGCCTGCTCTCCACTGGATTCCTCGAAGGCAGCGGCTCTTCGGCCATCCAGATCGTGCCGCCCCTGCCCTGGATCGCCGTCATCGGCCTGGTCATGCTGCTCGGGCACTGGCTCGGCGGCAGATCCCTCGCCCTGTTGTCCGGCGCCTGCTTCCTGTTCCTGGCCGTGTTCGGCCAGTGGACCAGCGCCATGATCACCCTAGCCTCGATCCTTGTCGCCGCGCCCCTGGGCGTGATCTTCGGACTGCTGTTCGGTATCGCCGCATGGCGCTGGCGCTGGCTCGAGCGGATCATCATGCCCCTTCTCGACCTGATGCAGACGATCCCGGTGTTCGCCTACCTGGTGCCGGTGCTCTTCCTGTTCGGCTTCGGCCCGACCGCGGCCGTGATCGCCACCTTGATCTTTGCCACCCCGCCGATGATCCGCATTGCCATACTCTCCTTGCGAGCGGTTCCCGGCGAGATCATCGACCTCGGCCACATGGTCGGTTGCACCAATCGGCAGATGACCTGGCGCGTGATGGTCCCCGCGGCCCGCGAAAGCCTGATGGTCGGCATGAACCAGGTCATCATGCTGTCGCTCAACATGGTCATCATCGCCTCGATGATCGGCGCCGGTGGTTTGGGCTTCGATGTTCTGGCAGCCCTTCGCCGGCTCGATTTCGGTGCCGGCCTCGAAGCCGGCTTCGCCATCGTCGCCCTGGCAATCGCCATGGACCGCCTCAGCCAGGCCGCGGCCGAAAAGCTCTCCGCCCCGTCGCCGGAAGGCCGGACTACCGGTTTCGTGGCGAAGCACCCCTACCTGCTGGCGGGTCTGGCGCTCGTACTGCTGACATCGGCGCTGAGCTATGTGATCCCCGCCATCCGCACCTATCCCGAGGCCTTGCAGCTGTCGACCGGCACCTTCTGGTCGGAGGTCGTTGCCTGGATCAACGTCAACTTCTTTGACAGCCTCGAAGCCATCAAGAACGCCATGCTGCTCAACGTGCTGATCCCGTTCAAGCGGTTCCTGGGTGATCTTCCCTGGCTCGGTGTCACCGCGCTTCTGGGTTTTGCCGGTTTCCGGCTTGGCGGCTGGCGTCTTGCCTTGCTCACCACCTGCCTGCCGCTCTTCATAGCGGTCACCGGCCAGTGGGAAAAGGCGATGATCACGCTTTACCTCTGCGGTATCTCGGCAGTCATTGCGTCACTGATCGGACTGCCCATCGGCATCTACTCCGCCACCCGCGACCGTGTCTGGGCTTGGGTGCAACTGGCCATCGACACGCTGCAGACCCTGCCGAGCTTCGTCTACCTGATGCCGGCGGTGATGCTGTTCCGCGTCGGCGACTTCACCGCCATGATCGCGGTCGTAGCCTTCGCCGTTGCACCGGCCATCCGCTACACCGCGCTCGGTATCCGCAAGGTCGACCCGAAGCTGATCGAGGCCGGCCGCGCCATGGGCTGCACCGAATGGCAGATCCTCACCCGCATTAGGCTTAAGCTGGCGCTGCCCGAAATCCTGCTCGGCCTCAACCAGACCATCATGTTCGCCCTGTCGATGCTGGTGATTACCGCACTGGTCGGAACCCGCGATCTCGGCCAGGAAGTCTATATCGCCCTGACCAAGGCCGACACCGGCCGCGGTCTCGTCGCTGGCCTCTCGATTGCCGCCATCGCCATCATCGCCGACCGCCTGATCTCCGCAGGCGCCATCCATGCCAGACGCCGCCTGGGACTGGAGTAACCCATGACCGAAAGCCCCTCTCTCGACCGCATCCGCGCTCTGCCCTGCTTTTCAGGTGTTATCGACATCGAGCCATTGACCGGTGGACTGAGCAATGAAAGCTGGCTGGTCAGGGATGCCTCCGGACGCCATGTCGTCCGCTTTGGTCAGGATTACCCGTTCCATCACGTGAACCGTCAGAGGGAAGTCATGACCGCGCGTGCGGCGCATGAGGCCGGCTTCGCGCCCCGCGTCGAATATTCCGAGCCGGGCATCATGGTCTCGGCCTTCATCCAAGCCCGGACTTTCGATGCAGCCGATGTACGCGCCAATGCCCAACGCATCGGTCGGCTGATCCGCGATTTCCATGCGTCCATGCCGCACCATGTCGAGGGCGCGGGTTTCATGTTCTGGGTGTTCCACGTCATTCGCGACTACGCCCGCACGCTCGCCAAGGGTGGCTCGCGAATGGCTGACAGGCTGCCCGGCTGGCTCGAACTCTCGGACCACCTCGAAGCCGTTCAATCGCCCTTGCCGATTGTCTTCGGGCACAATGATCTGCTGCCCGCCAATTTTCTCGATGACGGGCACAAGCTCTGGCTGATCGATTTCGAGTATGCCGGCTTTTCGACCGCCATGTTCGACATCGCCGGAGCTGCCTCGAACGCCGGAATGAACGAGGACGAGGCTCACGCATTGCTCGAGGCGGCGCTGGGTTCCCGGCCCGACGCCACCGTCATCCGGTCGATGCATGCGATGCAATGCGCATCGCTGCTGCGTGAAACCATGTGGAGCCTTGTCTCCGAACTCTATCTCGACGCCCCCGGCGCCGACTACCAAACCTATACCGCAGAGAACCTCGCCCGTCTGGACGCGGCGCTTGACCAGTACCATTCGACCTATGGAAAGACATCATCATGACACTCCCTGACCGGGCCCAGATTGTCGTTATCGGCGGCGGCATTATCGGTTGTTCTACGGCCTACCATCTCGCGCGTGATCACAAGGCGGACGTCATCCTGCTTGAGCAGGGTCAGCTGACCTCCGGATCGACCTGGCACGCCGCCGGCCTCGTCGGGCAGCTGCGTTCCTCGGCTTCGATCACCAAGGTGCTCAAGTACTCCGTCGATCTGTACAAGCGTCTCGACCAGGAGACCGGGCTTGAGACCGGCTGGAAGATGTCGGGCTGCCTGCGGCTCGCCACCAACCAGGACCGCTGGACCGAATACAGGCGGCTCGCCACCACCGCGCAGAGCTTCGGCATGGACATGCACCTGCTCTCGCCGGAGGAAGCCAGGGCCATGTTCCCGCTGATGCAGGTCGACGACCTTGTTGGCGCCAGCTGGCTGCCGACCGACGGCCAGGCCAGTCCATCCGACATCACCCAGTCGCTGGCCAAGGGCGCGCGCATGCACGGCGCAAAAATCTTCGAGCACGTGCGCGTCACCGGTTTCGACATCAAGGACGGCCGCATTCTCGCGGTGAAGACCGACAAGGGCGACATCGCCTGCGAAAAGGTGGTCAATTGCGCCGGCCAGTGGGCGCGGCAGGTCGGCGCCATGGCTGGCATCAATGTGCCGCTGCAGCCGGTCAAGCACCAGTATGTCATCACCGAGAAGATCGACGGCCTGTCGAACGACGCGCCGACCATTCGCGATCCCGACCGTCGTACCTATTTCAAGGAAGAGGTCGGCGGCCTGTGCTTCGGCGGCTATGAGCCCGACCCGCAAGGCTGGACCACCGGCGATGTCCCCAATGAGTTCGAGTTCCAGCTGTTCGACGACGATTACGATCATTTCGAACAGCACATGATGCAGGCAATCGAGCGCGTTCCGGTGCTTGGCAATGTCGGCGTCAAGCAGATGATCAACGGGCCGGAAAGCTTCACCCCGGACGGCAACTTCATCCTCGGCCCGGCGCCCGAATGCGTCAACATGTTCGTCGGCGCCGGCTTCAATGCCTTCGGCATTGCCTCGGGCGGCGGCGCCGGCTGGGTGCTGGCGCAATGGGTCATCGACGGCGAGGCGCCGCTCGATCTGTGGGTCGTCGATATCCGCCGCTTTGCGGAGATGCACAAGGACCGGCAATGGGTCAACGATCGCACGCTGGAAGCCTATGGCAAGCACTACGAGATCGGTTTTCCCCATGTCGAGTACGAGAGCGGACGCCCGCGCATCGTCTCGCCGCTCTATGACCGCCTCAAGGCTCATCGCGCCGTGTTCGGATCAAAGCTCGGCTGGGAACGCCCCAACTGGTTCGCGCCCGAGGGCACGGAGCCGCGCGACATCCCGACCATGGGCCGCCAGAACTGGTTCGACGCGGTCGGCGACGAGCACCGCCATGTCCGCGAGAAGGTCGGCATCTTCGACCAGTCCTCGTTTGCAAAATATGAGGTCAGCGGACCCGACGCGCTGGCCGCACTCAGCCATATCTGCGCCAATGATGTAACCAAGCCGGTTGGACGCCTGACTTATACCCAACTGCTCAACACCAGGGGCGGGATCGAGGCGGATCTGACCGTGGCGCGGCTCGCCGATGACCGCTTTTACATCGTCACCGGCACCGGGTTTCGCACCCATGATCTGGCCTGGATCCGCGAACACGTGCCCGAAGGCGCCGATGTCCGGATCGAGGACATCACCGAAAATTACGGCACACTCTCGCTGATGGGGCCGCACGCCCGTGATGTTCTGGCAAAGGTCACGTCGGCCGATGTCTCCAACGACGCGTTTCCGTTTGGCCATGTCCGTGAAATCGACATTGCCGGCCACACCGTCCGGGCCTTGCGGGTGACCTATGTCGGAGAACTTGGCTGGGAACTGCACATGCCGATCGGCGCCACCGGCGAGATTTTCGACGCGCTGATGCAGGCGGGCAAGCCGTGGGAGATCCGTCCGGTCGGTTACCGGGCCCTTGAATCCCTGCGCCTGGAGAAAGGCTACCGCGCCTGGGGCTCGGACATCACCCCCAACGACACGCCCTATGAGGCAGGCCTCGGCTGGGCGGTGCGGCGCAATTCGAACACCGGATTTGTCGGCCAGAAGGCACTGTCGGATATTGCCGGCCAGCCGCTGACCAAGCGCTTCGCCGGGTTCGTCATCGATGATCCCGATGCGGTCCTTGTCGGACGCGAAACCATTTTGCGCAATGGCCAGCCCGTCGGCTACCTCACCTCGGGCGGCTATGGCTACACCATCGGCAAGAGCGTCGGCTACGGCTATGTCCGCAACGAGGACGGCGTCTCCGACGCGTTCCTTGAAGACGGAGATTACGAACTGGTGATCGCGATGGAGCGCTTCCCCGCGCGGATCGGCATGAAGCCTTTCATCGATCCGGCCAATGCCAGGGTGAAGGCCTGATCCGGCAAATCCGGTTCAGGTGACTCTCAGGGCAATGCAGCGGCTCGGCGTGGTGCCCGCCTCGCCGGGCATCGACACATAGGGGCCGGTATCATCGATCAGGGTGCATATGCCATCGGCTTCGAGCTCGGCCAGGCGTTGTTTGAAACTTGTCTGCCACAGCACGTCCTTGATGGTCAGCACGATCACGCCGCCCGGCCTGCAGATCCGGAAGAGGTCATCGAGGCCTTCGATGCCGACGTGACCCGAAGTGAAAACGCCGGCGGATATGATCGCGGCGAAATGGTCGTCGTCAAATGGCAGCCTCGTGCCGAGCGCGGCCTGGTGCAGGGCCCTGTAGACACCCTTGCGCTCGGCCACCGCAAGCATGCCGCTCGAAAGGTCGAGCGCTTCGACATGGCTGTAACCGGTGATCGCCAGCCATTCCCCGATCAGCCCGGTGCCGGCGCCCGCATCGAGCAGCGGCCCGGCATCTTTGGGCACGAAACGGGCCAGGATTGCGAGCGAGATGGAAGGATGTCGGTAGCCGGCAAGCGACATGTCGCTGTCATAGTTTTCCGCCCAGGCATCGTAGACCCGCGCGACATCTTCCGTGGTCTCGGCCTTGTACACGGCGCCGAGCCGGGCCGTCTTGTCATCCGTCGTCATCTCGCGCTCCAAACTATTTCTGTTGCGGGTTACCATAGCCATTTCAATGACTTTGTGGAACTGTGTCACCAGAGGTGAACGAGAAAAAGGAGGCGCACCGCCATGCCAGATCAAACCGAGAAACAGCTGCGCGCCAGCCTCCTCGAGATCCCGTCGCTGGCGGATTATGCCGGTCCGGTCGAACGGCTTGGCGGCTTGACCAATCTGGTCTTCCGCGTCGGCGATGCCTGTGTGCGGCTGCCCGGCGCAGGCACCGAGGAATACATCAACCGGGCTCACGAGGCGGTCTCCGCCGGGGCCGCAGCCGATGCCGGAGTCAGCCCCGGCGTCATCCATGCCGACCCCGAAACAGGGGTGATGGCCACGCGCTTCATCGACGGCGCCGCGACCATGACCCCAGCCGGGTTCCGCAGCGACATTGGCGCCGTCCGCCGCGCCGGCGAAGCGTTTCGGCGGCTTCATGCCTCTGGCGCCAAGTTCCCCTTCACTTTCGAACTCTTCGCCATGATCGACGAGTATCTCGGCATCCTGTCGACCAAGGATGTGGCATTGCCCGACGGCTACCACGATGTGGTCGCAGAGGCGCAAACCGTGCGTGCAGCGTTGGCTCGAAATCCGGTCCCGCTGGTTGCCTGCCATTGCGATCCGTTGTGCGAGAACTTTCTCGATACCGGCGAGCGGATCTACATCGTCGACTGGGAATATTCCGGCATGAACGACCCGATGTGGGATCTCGGCGATCTCTCGGTGGAAGGCGAGTTCGATGCCGCCCAGGATCAGGCGCTGCTTGAGGCTTATTTCGGTGGTGAACCGGCAGCCGCCGATCAGGCGCGGATGATCATCTACAAGGCCATGTGCGATCTTCTGTGGACGCTCTGGGGACTGATCCAGCTGGCCAATGACAATCCAGCCGATGATTTTCGTGCCTATGCGGATGGCCGTTTCGCCCGCTGCAGGACACTGATGGCTAGCGACGCGTTCGCCGGCAGTCTGCGCACCCTGCAAACGGCTTGAGGCCTTCACCATAGACTGCAAAAGAATTGCCCCTCTGCCGGGGCTGACGTCGAACTCCTACATGGTCACGCCGATGCGCATCCTCGTCATTCAGCATTCCGACAAAGAACATGCCGGCGGATTCAGGCCGCTGTTTTCCCGCGACGGGCATCAGCTGATTGCCTGCACGGCGCCCGACGAAATCGGCGACGCTGACCTGAACGGCATCGACGGGCTCTGGGTGCTGGGCGGCCCGATGCAGGTCTGGGAAGCCGGCGAACTGCCATGGCTGTCACGCGAAATTGACCTGATCCGCGAGGCAGTCTTCGAACGCAAGCTGCCCTATTTCGGGATCTGCCTCGGCCATCAGTTGCTGGCGCATGTGCTCGGCGGCGAGGTTGCCCCTGCGGCCAAATCCGAGGTCGGTTTGCTGCATGTCAGCAAGCAAGGCAATCCGCCGATGTTCGACGGGCTGTCCGACGAGTTCGGGTGCTTTCAATGGCACAGCGCGGAGGTGAGCCGTTTGCCGCCCGGATCCGAGATCACGGCATCTTCCGCCCGATGCAATGTTCAGGCCATGGTATGGGGTGGAACGGCGCATTCTGTGCAGTTCCATGCCGAACTGGACACCGCGACGCTTGCCAACTGGTACGAGATCGAACAATGTGAGGAAATGCTGCGCACCCATATCGGCGGCGACGCAGACCGGATCTTTGACGACCTTGCCGCAGCAGAAACCACCCTCGCCCGCATGCGGAAAACCCTCTACCGGCACTGGTTCGCCAGCTTCGCGCGATAGAATCCGATCCGATCAGGACGTATTCTGCACCCATCCCCGCATCTTGCCTCTCGAGAAGCACGACAGCCGGCGTTGGCCCGGACTTCAAGCGCCTCCGAAGGGTGAGAGGCGCCATCGCGATGGCGCCTCTTTCATATTCCTGCAGGCGTAGACCGCGCCAGGAAACCTCGTTACTTCATCGCGGCCTTAACGCCGGCCACATCGGCGGCACTCATCTGGCCATTGGTGACGACTTCACCGCCCTTGATCTGCCAGAGGCGGAACGGACCGGAAATGTCGCCATACTGGTCGAACGACACATTGCCGATCACGCCCTGATAATTGATCGCCTTGCCTTCATTGATCAGCGCCAATGCCTTCTTGAACTCCTCCGGTCCGGCATAGATCACCTCGCCTTCCGGATCGACCACGGAACGGATCGCATCGCGGATGGCGTCGGATTCCGCCTTGCCGGCCTTGGCGACAGCGAGCCCCACGATCGCGCCCGCATCATAGGAGCGGTCTGCCGCGGGTGCCGACGGAGCGATGCCGTCCGAGAAAGCTTCGTAGTTGGCATAGAAATACTTGGTCGACTCCGTCTCGGTCGTGCCCGAAGACGTACCGTAGGCGCCCTCGAGATATTCCGCGCCGACAGCTTCGATGAAGTCGGTCGAGTTCATGCCGTCATTGAGCAGGAACTTCTGCGGGCCGCCCTGGCTGATCCATGCCCGTGCGATGGTCGCACCATCAACCGGATAGCTGATCAGGTAGAGCGCTTCCGGACTTCCGTCCATCGCCGAAGTCACCTCAGCGCTGTAGTTCGGCTGGTTCTCGTTGTAGGGGGTCGTCGAGGTGATCTCGCCGCCGAGCGCTTTGTAGGAAGCTGAGAATTCGCGCATCATGTTGACGCCGAAATCATTGTTCACGTGAATGATGGCGAGCTTCTTGAGGCCTGAATCGATTGCGTACTTCGCGGCTGCAATGCCCTGAAGCGCGTCGGAAGTGATGGTTCGGAAGAAATATCCACCGGTCTTGCCGTCGCGGCTGAGCTGGGTGAGCGTGGGGCTCGAGGAAGCCGGTGACACCTGCACGACGCCGGCCGCAGCGGTTACCGAGGTGAGGATCGGGATCGAGACCGACGAAATGATCCCGCCGATCACCACCGGCACCTGCTTGACGTTGACCAGCTGCGTCGCCTGGTCGACGGCAACGTTGCCCTGGCTCTGGCTGTCGCGGGTGTCCGTGACAAGGTTGCAGCCGAGCACGCCACCGGCCTCGTTGATGTCGCGGAAGGCCATCTCCACCGATTTCGCGCCGGCCTGTCCGTAGGCGCCTGCGGGACCGGTGAGTTCCATCACCATGCCGATGGTGATGTCACAGGCTTGAGAGCTGAGCGCCGAGGCGCAGAGCATGGCCATGGCAAGGCCGGATTTGCGGATCATGTTCATTCTCGTTCTCCTTGTTATGGGGCCTCTCTCGCCCGCTTTGTTATGTCGTAATCCAGGTTTCCTGCAGATGCCGCCAGATGACCCCCTCAGGCGCTTCCGGATCGGCACTGAACACGGCAGAGGAGCGGCGGGCGGATTTTTCGCCATCGATCACCTGATGTTCATCGTAGACGACAGCGACAATGTCGCTGCCGATCAGCCGCGCCGAGATCAGCTCCACCCTGATTTCGAAATCGGCCGGACGCTTGCCACGGGCGCCGGTGACCATGGCCACGACCTTGTCCCTGCCGATCGTATTGGCGTCAGGCTCGATCATCACCATGTCCGGCGCAAAGGCACGAAGCGAGGCTGCAAGCTCCGCCTCGCTGGCGCGGCCGGTGAACCATTCCACGAAAAAGTGGTGCCGGTTGACGACTTCGGCTTGCGCGCACGTGATCAGGTCCACCGGTCAGTGCCCCTCTTTGTTCAGATTGTACTTCATCACCGAGCCATGCCTGCCGTTCCGGTCCCGCTCGAGCGTGTAGACGTCGCCGGGCACCGGATTGGCCCGCCCAAGAACAGCGTTGATGTCGGCGAAATCCGCTTCGCTCAATTTGATGTCCGGGATCGCCAAGTTGCGATCGAGATGGTTGCGGTTGCGCGCGCCGACGATGACGGCTGCCACGCCGGGGCGTTCCAGAACTGCCCGGCTGGCGATCGAGGCAATATCGCTTTCATGCCGCGCGGCAATTGTCGAGAGAACCTGCAGCAGCTCCTGGAACAGATCCCAGCCTCCGAACTCGTCGACGATCAGCTTGTACTTGATCAGCGACCGGTTCTCGAATGGATGCGTCAACTCGGGCACACCGAGCATGCGTTCTGAAAACAGCCCGCCGCCCACCGAACCGTAACAGAGGAAGCGAACCCCGTGCTCGGCAGCAGCTTTCGCCATCGACCGCGACGGGCGATCGTCGATCAGCGAATACTGCACCTGCATTGAGACCAGCGGCACACCGGCATCGATGATCCGCAGCATCTGCTCCGTGTCGAAATTGGTTCCGCCGATATTGGCGACCTTGCCCTCCTGCCGAAGCTCGGCAAGCCAGCAGGCCACTTCAACCTGGCGGTCGATTTCGTAATCCCACCAGTGAAACTGGACCAGGTTGAGCCGCTCCATGTTGAGACGCTTGAGCGAAGTCTCGATAGCGGCGGCCACATCGGCTTTCTTCAGAGTGGCGAGATTGCCGAGATCGGGAACAAACTTTGTGTGAACCTTGATCTTGTCCAAAGCATCCGCGCCACGAACCCGCTCATACTCTTTGCGAAACTCGCCTATCAGGGCTTCCACCCCGGTATAGATGTCAGCACAATCGAAAGTCGTGATCCCCGCATCCGCGAAGGCAATCATGTCCTCGATGCTGGTCTGCCGGTCAATGTCGCCATGTCCGCCGGCCAGCTGCCAGCCACCCTTGATGACACGCGAAATACGGTGTCCCGAAGCCAGCTCATAGGTCTGCATAGTCATCTCCCAGGGGCACGGCAGTGGTCTCGGAATGGCTGAACCGCCTGAGCCCCGTCCGGGTGATCCTCAATCGCGAGGGGCAATTGGGGTCCGGACAAGCGATTTCCGCGTCGGTGGACATCCAGTCATTTGCATCTGTCTTGCGCTGCTTGGCGGCGAGCAGGGGCAGCACGGACGCCAGCGAGTAGATCGAGATCCCCTGCCCGTCAGGCAGGTGCAGCATCTCTCCGCGCAGTTCGAAATAGTCGCCCACATTGGCGCCGCACCAGATCTTGGCACCTTCGGGTGCAACGACCTCAACCCTGAGATCCCACAGCTCGAAGCCATCATACTTGCTCATGACGCGCCCCCATCGCCTTCGTTCCAGAAATCCGGATCCGCCCGTTCCAGAATCGCGAATGCCTGGCTGATATCAGCCGTCAACTCGCGCGCAACCCGGGCCTTGTCGCCGGATTCGATCGCCTCGAGAATGCCCCGGTGATGAAATGTAGCGGCGGTGTCCGTGAGTGGCTTGTGCAGTTTCGCCGCGGCCCGGACATAGGGGCCCGCCTGCATCCACAGGCTTTCAACGATGGGCATGAACACCGAAGAGCCGGCCGCCTCATAGAGATGAAAATGGAAGGCGTGGTTCAGCGTCGCGACATCCTGCGAGTCGCTTGTATCCTCGTACTCCGTCGTCAGCATCTCCAGCCGCTCGATATCGTCAGGGCTCAGATTGGCCATCGCCCGCGCCGCAAGTTCGCTCTCGATCAGGGTGCGCGCCTGGGCAATATCCCGCGCCCGTTCCAGGGCCAGCAGCGGCACCCGCACCCGCCGGTTCGGCATCGCTTCCAGCGCCCGCTCCGAGACCAGCCGCGCCAGCGCCTCGCGCACCGGCATCGAACTGACCGACATGCGCTGCGCCACATCACCCGCCAGGAAGAATTCGCCGGCGTCGAACCGCGCCTGGATGAGCGCGTTCCGGAGCTGCCGGTAGATCCGGTCCTGAACAGTCTCGCGGCCGACAGGCGCGAGCCCATCAAGCCCTGGTCCGTCAAATCTGGAGGTGGCCTGAATGTTCATTCCGACAATGCCCGCCCTGCTCGTTTGGATCTTTACTTTAGGCCTGAAACATGATCCTGTAAATGATAAATGATAGTTGATCAACTTTGATTGAGCTCATGAACGGAACCAGTCAGCCCCCGATTCTCGAGGCCCGCGGTATCACCAAATCCTTTGGCGGGTTCTGCGTGGTCAACGGCATTTCCCTGGATTTGGGAGCCGCGGAGATCCTTGGCGTGATCGGACCGAACGGCGCCGGCAAGTCGACGCTTTTCAACCTTCTCGCCGGCGCATTGCCGATTGATGCAGGGAGCATCCATCTTGCGGGCAAGGACCTGTCCCAAGCCCGTCCCGAAGCCAGGATCAAGTCAGGACTCGGACGCACCTTCCAGATCCCCCGGCCGTTCCCCCGCATGACGGTCCTGGAAAACGTCATGACGGCGGCACAGAACCAGCATGGCGAAAGCCTGCTGTCCGCGCTGATCGCACCGCGCCAGGTTGCTGCGCAAGAACGAAGCAACGCAATCCGCGCCCGTGATCTTCTCGATTTCGTCTCGCTCTCGCATCTGGAGGATCAGCCCGCCTCCGTGCTTTCGGGCGGACAGCGCAAACTTCTCGAGCTCGCCCGCGTGCTCATGGCCGAGCCGAAAGTCATCCTGCTTGACGAGCCGGCCGCCGGGGTCAATCCCGCCCTTCTCGACCTGATCATCGACCGCATTCACGCCATCAACAAGCTCGGGATCGCGGTTCTGCTAATCGAGCACAACATGGAGATGATCGCCCGGCTCTGCCCGCGGGTCATTGTCATGGCAGCCGGCAAGGCGCTGGCCGAGGGCACGCCGGAAGAGGTCACCAAACGTGCCGATGTGATCGATGTCTACCTCGAAGGAATGCCGGCATGACCGCGCTGTCTGTCGCCGGTCTAAACGCCGGTTATGATCCGGATCTCCCCATCGTCAAGGGCGTGAGCTTTGACATCACCCGGGGCGAGGCCGTCTGCATTCTTGGCCCCAACGGCGCCGGAAAATCGACGATGATCAAGGCGATAGCCGGACTCGTGCCTTGCTTTGGAGGCTCCGTTCGGCTCGGGCAGACCGATGTGACTGGGCTAGCCCCCCATGTGCTGGTGCGCAATGGCATGGGGTTCGTGCCCCAGACCGAGAACATCTTCACCCGCCTGACCATTCTCGAAAACCTGCAGATCGCGGCACAGTTGCTGCCAAAAGCCGAACGCTCTGGCCGCATCGCAGCCATGCTCGACATGTTCCCGGACCTTGCAGCCCGGCCCGGCGAACTGGCGGGCGCGCTTTCCGGCGGCCAGCGCCAGATGCTCGCCGCAGCCCGCGCCCTGCTGACCGAACCGCAGGTGCTCATGCTCGACGAACCTTCCGCCGGCCTGTCCCCGAAGCTTGTCGGCCAGGTGTTCGATACACTGCGCCGGATCTCGGAAGCCGGTGTGACGCTTGTGCTGGTCGAGCAGAATGTCCGCGCGGCCCTGGCGCTGACAGAACGGGCACTGGTCCTGGTTGACGGCAAACTCGCCCATGATGGCCCCACGGACGCGCTGCATGACGGCAAGCTGCTGGGCGAACTCTTCCTCGGCCATCGCGCCGCGGAGGCTGCCACATGAACCCGCAAGCCATCATCGACGGCCTGATAGCCGGGTCGACCATCGGTCTCGGCGCCATCGGCCTGACGCTGACTTACTCGATCCTGCGCTTTGCCAACTTCACCCATGGCGATTTTCTTGCCTGGGGCGCCTACCTGACGCTCACGGTTGCCGGCGTCCTCGGCGGCCTCGCCGCCGGGCTCGGCGCGCCGGTCTATCCCTTCAGCTTCGGATGGGGGCTACCGCTTGCCATGTTTGGCGGCGTGGCTCTGACCGTAGCGCTGACGCTTGGTCTCGATCGCATTCTGTTCGGCAAGCTGCGCGCCCGCGGCGCCGACGCCATCATCATCGTCATGGCGAGCTTCGGCGCGTCGATGGCGTTGCGGTCGCTGCTCGAGTTCATCTTCACCGCCAAGCCGGCTTACTTCACCAAGGCGCTGCAAATTGCCAAGCCACTGGGCCTTGGCATGCGCGCCACACCGGATCAGTTGCTGGTGATCGGCCTGACCGCTCTTCTGGTGGTGATCCTGCACCTGCTCGTCACCCGCAGCGCCACCGGCAGGGCCATGCGGGCGGTCTCCGAAAACCCGAGCCTTGCCGGGGTCTACGGCATCAATGTCGACACCGTCATCCGCGTCACCTGGATCATCGGCGCGGGCCTCGCCTGCATCGCCGGGGTCATGGCCGGACTGCTGGTCCAGATCCGGCCCTACATGGGTTTCGATCTGCTGCTTCCTTTGTTCTCGGCAGCCATTCTCGGTGGCATCGGCTCCATACCAGGCGCCATGCTGGGAGGACTGATCATCGGGCTTGCCGAAGCTTTCGCGGTCCAGATCGTCGGCGCGGAATGGCGCGCCGCCATCTCCTTCGTCATTCTTGTGCTGGTGCTCATGCTGCGTCCGCAGGGCCTTTTCGGCCAGAAGGGGGCGTGAATGGAACTCCTCGCTTACGCCGCCTTTTTCCTCACCATCGCGCTCACCTACGCGATCATCTGCCTGGGGCTGAATGTGCAATGGGGACAGACCGGATTGTTCAATGTCGGCATCGCCGGCTTTGTCGGCCTCGGCGCCTATGTCTCGGCGGCGCTGACGACCCCTGACGCAGCCGAACGCATCGGCGGTTTCGATCTTCCCATTGCATTCGGCTGGCTCGCGGCCATGGCGGCCGGAGGTGCACTCGCGCTCGCGGTCGGCCTGCTCACGCTCAGAATGCGCTCGGACTACCTGGCGATCACCACCTTCGGAATTGCGGTCGCGCTTCAGCTCGTCTTCCAGAATACGGAGAGCCTCACCGGCGGCGCCTTCGGCATGGCCTTCATTCCACGCCCGTTCTCCGGCCTGCAGGGAGAAGCCTTTGCCTTCAACACTCTCAACCTGGCGCTGACCGCAGCAGTCGTTCTCGTCTGCTATCTGCTGCTTGAGCACCTTCTGCGAAGCCCATGGGGCCGCGCTCTGCGGGCGGTCCGCGAAGACGAGATCGCAGCCCAGGCGCTCGGCAAGAACCCGGTCCTGTTGCGCATCCAGGCTTTTGCGCTCGGCGGTGCGATCATGGCGCTGGCCGGCGCTGTGCAGGCCCATTTCATCGGCTTCATAGCACCTGGCAATTACCTGCCGATGATGACATTTCAGGTCTGGGCGATGCTGATCGTCGGCGGTTCCGGCAACAATCGCGGCGCGATCCTCGGCGCGGTTCTGGTCTGGGCCATCTGGGCTTTGTCAGGCGCATTGATTTCGGAGGTCTTCCCCGCCGATCAGCAGGCCCGCGCCGCATCGTTGCAGATCGTCATCATCGGCGTGATGCTCTGCGTCATTCTATTGTGGAGACCCCAGGGCATACTGCCCGAGGTACGCTCCGTATCTCGTCATCTCGGACGCCGCAACAAGGACATTCAATCATGAAGCCCGACCGCAAGGATCTCGCCCCCGGACTCTCGATCAGCCGTATCTTGACCGGCCTTTGGCAGGTTGCCGATCAGGAGAAGGACGGCGTCACTCTTGACCCGGTCGCGGGCGCCAAGGCGCTTGCCGAATATGCCGCCGAAGGCTTCGACACTTTCGACATGGCCGACCACTACGGTACCTCCGAGCTAGTCACCGGCGAATTGCTTCGCAGCTGGCAGGGCGGCGACCGCCCCCGGGCCTTTACCAAATGGTGCCCGGAACCCGGCCCGATGACGCCGGAGATTGTCCGCGCCGGTGTGCAGGAACGTCTTGATCGCCTTGGCGTCAAACGCGTCGACCTGCTCCAGTTTCACTGGTGGACCTTCGAGCATCCCGCCTGGCTCGATGCGCTGCACGAGATGAAACGGCTCCGGCAGGAAGGCCTGATCGGCGAGATCGGCGTCACCAATTTCGACGCCGCCCATCTCGATCTGGCGCTGGCCGAAGGCATTCCGCTTGTCTCCAACCAGGTCTCGTTTTCATTGATCGACCGCCGTGCCTCCGGCCATCTGGCAGACATCTGCAAGAAGCATGGCGTTCATCTGCTGGCCTACGGCACGCTGTGTGGCGGGTTCCTGTCCGAGCGCTGGCTCGGCAAGCCCGAACCGGAAGCCGTCAAGGACTGGAGCGGATCGAAATATCTCAGGTTCATCCACGCCGCCGGAGGCTGGGCCGGCTACCAGGGAATACTCGCGGCAGCCGACACCATTGCCCGCAAGCACGGTGTCTCGATCTCCAACGTCGCCACGAGATGGGTGCTGGAGCACTCCCATGTCGCAGGCGTCATCGTCGGCGCGCGGCTTGGCGAAAACCAGCACCGTGCCGACAATCTGCGGCTGTTCCAGTTCGAACTCGACGCGGAAGACCATGCACGTCTCGACCAGGCTTTTGCCGCGACCCGCATGATCCCCGGCGATTGCGGCGACGAATACCGCCAGCCGCCCTTCCTCACCGCATCGGGCGATTTGAGCCACCATCTGGCCGAGATGCCAAGCGCCATGCAGGCCGTCACCGATCCGGACAATCCCGACCGTGCACGGGTCTTTTCCGGCTCGCTCTGGGAACCGATCGCCGGCTATTGCCGCGCGCTGCGCGATGGCGACCGCATCGTGGTTTCGGGAACGACCGCCACCCACGGGGTTGATCGAACGGTTGCCCTTGATGACGCCGGCGCCCAGACAACCTACATTCTCGACAAGATCGCGGCATCGGTGCGGGCGCTGGGCGGAGACCCGAAGGACATCTTGCGCACCCGCATGTATCTGCGTGGCGAGGAAGACATCGAGGCGGCGGCCCGCGCCCACGGGCTCCGCTTCACCACCAATCCGCCCGCCAACACGACCTTCCTGGTGGGCAACCTGATCGGCGATTTCCGGGTCGAGATCGAGGCCGAGGCCGTGGTCAGCCGGAAACGGGACTAGCGGCGTTCCGGCTCAGATCCCGAGCCGGTCCCTGAGGCGATAGACCGCAACCGAAGGAGCCAGAAACCACGGGTTTCCGGTATAGAACGGCCGGGTCTGGAACGGAATCTGGCTGAAAGCACCGAGATCCGTGTCGACGCCAGCGACAGCCTTCCCGAGCCTTGAGCCAAGATACCCGGCCATTCCGACACCCGAACCGCAATAGCCCATGGCGTAGTACAGCCCCTTGTCTTCGCCGCAATGCATCAGTGTGTCGAAGGTAAAGGCCACGATCCCGGCCCAGGAATGGCTGATGCGGGTGTGCGCAAGCTCGGGAAACAGCCGAACGAGCTCGGCCAGCAGCTTCGGTCCGCTCTTGCGCGGATCTGTTTCCTGCAAAGACACCCGCCCACCGAACAGGATGCGCTTCCGGTCCGGCGACGGCCGGTAGTAGTAAACCAGCTTGCGCGTGTCCGACAGGATGCGGTTGGTGGGAAACAGCCGGTCCATCAATTCGGCGGGAATTTCCTCGGTGGCAATGACGTAGGACCCGATCGGGATTACCCGCCGCTGCTGCCATGGCGACAAGGGTCCTGTGTAGCCATTGGTGGCGATGATCACCTTCTTGGCGCGGACCCGCCCCTTGTCGGTCGACACTTCAAATCCATGGGCTGACCGCTCGAGATCGTTCACCCGGCACTGGCTGATGATGCTCGCACCTGCCGCCTTCGCCACGCCAAGAAGCCCCGCATGATACTTGCCGGGATCAAGGCTCGCATGCTTGGGAAAGACGACGCCGCCATTATAGGCATCCGTGCCGAGCTCCTCGTGCTGGTTGCCGCGGGGCACCATGAAGGCCCCGGTCTCGAAGCCGGGATGCCGGGTCTCGCAGTCCTTTGCAAGCTTGTCATACTGCCCCGCCGTATGCGCCCCGTGGAAGCGGCCGACAACGCCGAAATCGCACTCGATCTTTTCCTCGTCCACGAACCGGGCCACATGATCGAGCGAGGCCTGGCCTTCCTTCAGGATGGCGATCGCGCGAGCCTCGTCGTAGCGCTGCTTGAGCGTTGAAAAAGAGGGTTTGACGCTGGTGGAAATCTGCCCGCCATTGCGGGTGCTGCAGCCGAAACCTGCCGCCTCGGCGTCAACAACGATTGTTTCAAGACCGGCGCGCGCGGTCTGCACCGCCGCATGCAGACCGGTGTAGCCCGACCCGATGATCAGCACGTCCGCGGTCGCGGGCGGCTTCGTCAAATCGTCCGGCTGCCGGGGGCTCGCCTCCCACCAGTAGGGCATAGGCTTGAAGTCTGGAGTGAAACAATCGTTCGGCTTTGCCATCTTATGTTCCTGCATGGTCGGAGAGGATCATGTCGGCGCCCTTTTCGGCCACCATGATTGTCGGCGCATTGGTATTGCCCGAGGTCACGGTCGGAAAAACCGAGGCATCGATCACTCGAAGATTGTCCAGCCCGTGCACCTTCAGCCTCGGGCTGACGACGCTGTCACCCGTGTCGCTGCCCATCCGGCAGGTGCTCACCGGATGGAACACGGTACCCGCCCGTTCCCGGATGTCGGCAATCATTTCCTCGTCGGTCTCCACCTGGCGTCCCGGGCGGATTTCTTCTTCGAGGATTTCCGCGAAGGCGGGAGAACCGGCGAGACGGCGCAGGAACCGCGCTCCCTCGAGTTGTTCGGCAACGTCATGGTTGGTCGACAGATAGTTCGGATGGATCGCCGGCGCTGCAAACGGATCGGAAGATTTCAGTTCCAGGTAACCGCGGCTGGTCGGCCGTGTCGGCTGTGTCCCCATGATCACGCCGGAGAACGGGTCCGGGCTCATCAGCGGCCGTTTGCCGGGCGGCGCCTTGGTGTAGCTGACCGGCGAGAAATAGAGCTGCATGTTGGGACGTTCGAGCTCCGGCCGCGTCCGGATGAAGCCGCCGGCCTGGTTCACTCCCAGCGACAGCGGGCCCCTGCGCCTGAGCACATAATTGATGCCGTGGCGCAGCTTTCCGATCAGCGGCCTGAGCTCGTCATTGAGCGTCTTCACCCCGGCCTTGTAGGTGTGGTCGATGCACAGATGATCCTGCAGGTGCTGGCCGACATTCGGCTGGTTATGCACGACCTCAATGCCATGCCGTTTGAGCGTTCCCGCCGAACCGACCCCGGACAACATCAAGAGCTGCGGCGAGTTCACCGCGCCGCCTGACACGATAACCTCCCGCCCGGCAAACACCCGTTCGGTTTTGCCATTGCGGACGTATTCCACGCCGGTGGCACGTGTCCCTTCGAACAGGATCCGCGTCGCATGGGCGCGCGAGATCACAGTCAGATTCTTCCGCCTGCGCGCCGGATTGAGATAGGCCCGTGCCGCCGACATGCGGAAACCGCCACGCGCAGTATTCTGGTATAGCCCGATACCTTCATTGCTGACGGCATTGAAATCGGGATTGTAGTTCAGCCCGCACTGTTCCCCCGCCCGGATGAAATTCTGGCAGGTCGGATGCAGGTCCCGCTCCATCGTCGAAACATAGAGCGGGCCGTTGCCGCCGCGCCATTCGGTCTCGCCCCGGTCGCTGGTCTCGCTTTTCTTGAAATAGGGCAGCACGTCGTCCCAGCCCCAACCGGCATTGCCCATCGCTTCCCAGTCGTTGAAATCACCCGGATGGCCGCGGATATAGACCATGGCATTGATCGACGACGACCCGCCGATCACCTTGCCGCGCGGCCAGTAGCTCACACGGTTACCCGTACCGGGATCGGGCTCGGACCGGTACATCCAGTTGATGCGCTTGTCATAGAACGCCATGCCGTAGCCGATCGGCATCCAGATCTTGAAATTGAGGTCATGCCCGCCGGCCTCGAGCAACAGCACCGAATATCTGCCGTTCTCGGTCAATCGGTTGGCGAGCACACAGCCAGCCGAACCTGCGCCAACAATCACGAAGTCAAATTTCTGCACGGGGTGCGCCACTCTTGGGTTATGGGCTCAGGTCTGGGGTTTGTCGCGTTGCACCAGGATCGACACCAGCGCCAGCAGTGCCGAGCCGATCATCAGGAAGAACGAAACCGCATTGAGCACCGGCGTCGAGCCGACCTTGACCATCCGGTCATACATGGTGATCGTCAACGGCGCTTCCGAGCCGACAAGGAACAGTGTCGTGTTGAAATTCTCGAACGAGACCAGGAAGGCCACGATGCCGGCAGCCGCCATCGCCGGAAACAGGAACGGCAGCGTGATCGTCCGGAGCACACGCACACGGCTGGCGCCGAGATTGTAGGCCGCTTCCTCCATCGACGCATCGAACTTCTTGAGGCGCGCAATGATCACCAGCGAGGTGATCGTGGTGATGAACGAGAACTGGCCGAGCACCACGAGCACGATGCCCGGGCGCAGGAAATCCAGATCAAGCGACAATGCTTCTTCCGCACCATTGGCGATGTTGCTGGCGAGCAGCAGGATGGAGATGCCGAGAATGACGCCGGGAATGACCAGCGGCAGCACCATCATGATGTAGAAGAAGTCCTTCGCCGGAAATTTGCAGCGCACGAACAGGAACGCGTTGCAGGTCCCGACAAACACCGAAAGCAGCGACACGCCACTTGCGATCACGAAGGAGTAGTAAAGCCCGCGCAGCAGCCTCCGGTCATGGAACATCCCGAGTTTCGGTTCGGAATCGTTGAAGAACCAGTCCAGCGTGAAGCCCTGCCAGGGCAGTGACGGGAACTGCGAATCGTTGAAGGCGAACATGCCAGCGGCAACCAGCGGTGCCGCCAGGAACACGAAAAACAGAGCCACGTAAATCTGGTAGCTGGCGAGAAAGGCGGTGTTGGGTTTGATAGCCATCAGCTTCGCGCCACCGTGCTGTTGAGTGTCTGACCGGAGAGCTTGAGCCCGCCCCAGACCACCAGCGAAGTGAAGGCCAGCAACAGGAAGCCGAACGCGGCGCCCGATTCCCAGTTGTAGCGGGTGATGAACTGGTCGTAGATCTGCTCTGTAAACCAACTCGAGTTCTTGCCGCCCAGCAGGATCGGCGTCAGGTAGCTGCCCGCCGTCAGCATGAACACGACGATGCAGCCCGAAACGATGCCGGGCATGGCATAGGGAATGATGATCCGCCTGAGCACGGTCGGCCCGTTGCCGCCGAGATTGTAGCCGGCCTCGACCATCGCATCGTCCATACCGTCGAGCGTCGACACAAGCGGCACGATCATGAACAGGATGACCGTGTAGACCAGCCCCATGATCACGGTGGCATCGTTGTAGAGAAACTCGACCGGCGTGCTGACCAGCCCGGCCCATTGCAGGCTGCTGGAGATGATGCCGGTTTCCCTCAAGAGCAGGATCCAGCCGAAGGCGCGGATCAGGTCGCTCACCCAGAGCGGAATCAGGCACATCAGGAACAGCGCCCCCCTGCTTCTGTGTCCGGCGATCTTGGCGATGTAATAGGCGATCGGGAACCCGAGCAAGAGCGCCAGCACTGTCACCAGCAACGACATCGACCCGGTGCGGATCAGGGTGTTCCAGTAGATCGGCTCGGCGAAGAAATTGATATAGTTTTCGAGCCCGAACTCGTACGTCCGGGGCGCCACCTTTTCCCGCAGCGAGATATAGAACATGCCCAGATGCGGCAGGACGATAAGCAGCAGGATCCACAGCGCGAAGGGCGCAAACAGCAGGATCAGTGACAGACGCTTGATATCCCTCTGCTTCATCTCTTCGCCCTCAAGCCTTGAAGCTCATGGTCTGTTCCGGCGACCATGAAAGCGTGACGTCATCCCTAGGCTTCAGATCCTGCGGTCCGCCCGTCAGCACCACATCGGCCTCGATCAGTTCGCCGGCACGGTCCCTGACCAGAACCCGGCTGTTGGCGCCGTTGAACAGGATACTGTCGACCCTTCCGTCGATCACGTTCTGGCCGCTGCCCGTCTGGCCTGCCGAAATCCCGGCCTTTGCCGCGGTGATGAACTCCGGTCGGACAAAGGCGCTGACCTTGTCGCCGACACCCGGTGCGCCTGCGCCGCGAATGGACCCGCGCATCGCAAGGCCTGCCTCGGTTTCCACCTCAACCGTGTTGCCCTCGACGCGGGTCACCCGGCCGGCCCAGCGGTTGGTGTCGCCGACAAACCCTGCAACGAAGGCGGCGGAGGGATTGTGATAAAGCTCCTGCGGGGTCCCGATCTGGACGAACTTGCCCTGGTTCATGATCGCCACATTGTCCGACATGACCAGTGCTTCGGACTGATCGTGGGTGATATAGACAAATGTGGTGTCGAACTGGTGCTGCAGCAGCTTCAGCTCGATCTTCATCGCCTCGCGCAGTTTGAGGTCCAGCGCGCCGAGCGGCTCGTCGAGCAGCAACACGTCCGGATCAAGCACCATGCAGCGCGCGATGGCGATCCGCTGCTTCTGGCCTCCGGACAACTGGCTGATTTCGCGGTTAGCAACATCGGGCAGCGAGATGCGCTCGAGAACGTCATGCACCTTGCTGCGGATGACTTCCTTGGAAGCCCCCGCGCAGCGCAGACCGTAGGCGATGTTCTCGTAGACGTTCATCATCGGGAACAATGCCAGGTGCTGAAACACCATCTTGACATTGCGCCGGTTCGGCGGCGTGCCGATGACGGACTTTCCCTTGATCCGGATATCGCCGGAGGACGGCTGCTCGAAACCGGCAATCATCCGCATCAGGGTGGTCTTGCCGCATCCCGACGGCCCCAGGATAGAGAAGAAAGAGCCTTTCGGGATCTCGAACGAGACGTCGTCAACGGCTCTGACCGAGCCGAAATGCTTCTGGATCCGGATACATTCCAGATCGTTCTCGGTGTGTGCTTGCATCGAGTGCCCAGTGCAGTGTGTCGTATCAGGTCTTTGGAATTTCAAGTGCGGCTACACAAGACATGCTGCGCAGCCGCACTTTGTTTCATCTGGCAAAGGCGTCAGCCCAGGCTCATTCCGAGCCAGTGGCAGCCTTGATCTTCTCCAGCGTCTTGCCTTCCATGTCCTCGACGCCCGCAGGGATGTTGGCGAAGAACTTCAGATTGGCGATGTCTTCGTCGGTGAAGGCGGCATTGACAGCAGCCTTCTTGTCATCAGGCAACAGGTCCTTTGCGCCTTTGACGGAAGCCCGCGATCCTGTGCTCGCCGACATGATCTTCACATTTTCAGGTTCGAGAACGAAATTGATCCACTTGTAGGCGGCATCGTCGGCCTCGCCCTTGCGCGGCAGTGCGAAGGTGTCGATCCAGGCCAGCGCACCGGTCTTCGGCGGCACGAAGACAATGTCCTTGTTCTCGGCATAGAGCTTGTAGGCGGTCGAGTCCCAGGTTTCCGAAGCCACGATTTCGCCCGACATCATCATGGCCGAGAGGTCGTCGCCGCCCTTCCAGTAAGCCTTGAGATTGTCCTTGCAGGCGATCAGCTTGTCGGCGACCTTGTCCAGGATCTCCTGGTATTTGTCGAGGTCGGCATAGGCCGCAAACGGGTCCTCGCCCATATCAAACGCCATCCCAAGAAGGATCGTGCGCCGCAGGCGCATCGAGGTCTTGCCCGCATATTGCGGGTCGCAAAGGTCGCCCCAGGCCTTCACGTCCGGCGCCATGGTCTTGTTGGCCATCAGGCCGGAAGTGCCCCACTGGTGCGGCACGGCATACACTTCGCCGTCGATTGTCGTGTTGGCTTTCACACCATCGAGCAGCTTGGGCTCCATGACCGACGTATCGATCTTGGAAAGATCCATCGGCTTGTAGATGTTATATTCCTGCTGCACGGCAAAAATGCGGTCGTGGCTTGGCTGGGCGAGATCGAAGCCGGCGCCGCCTGTGGCGCGCAGCTTGGCGACCATTTCCTCGTTGTTGGAGAAAGTCACCTCGACAGTGATGTCGGGATACTTGGCTTCGAACTTCTTCACCAACTCTTCAGGAGCGTAGGAGCCCCATGTCAACAGGCGCAAGGTCTCGGCCTGCGCCGGTACGGCTGCCATGACTGTTGTGGCCAAAAGCCCGGCAATTGCTAGTTTCATGATCATATTGAACTCCCTTTGAACCCTCTGAACATCAGCGCTTTATTGCTTATAACCCGCGCAGATGGGATGAAGCGTAGCCCCTCATTGGTCTGCACCGCATATCCATTATAGATATTTTTCCATACCAATTTTCTGAATCGGCCCGCTCCGCCGGCAGGATTTATCCGACGCGAAAATCCATGCAGCCATTCATCCGGCACGGCGTCCAGCGCAGGACTTTCCCCAAACGAGGAAATCCCGGCCTTCAGGCTAACAGCTGCGCCAGCACATCAACACCCTGCCTGATCTCGCTCTCGCTCGCGGCGCCGTAGCCGATCACCACGCCCTTTCGCTCGATCGGAGCAAGACAGTAACGGCCGATCCCCGACAATGTCAGGCCCGCCGCACTTGCCGCCTCGATGAACTCAGTCTCGCTTCGTTCCGTATCCCTGAAGTAACCGACCGTATGAAAACCCGCCAACGCGCGCTGAATGTGCATATACGGCTCAAGCTGCCGGCTATGCTGATGCAGGATCTCGTGACGCTTCCGGTAGTGCTGCCGCATCGTTCTGATATGGGTTGAGAAGTGCCCTTCATCGATGAAGTCGGCAACGATCGCCTGCGGCCAGGTCGGAACTCCGCTGAGAGCGGCGGAGAATAGGGTCGAGATCACGTCAACCATGCCGGCGGGCGCCACCAGAAATCCGAGGCGAAGCGACGGGAAAAGCGTTTTGGAGAATGTCCCGACATAAATTACCCGGCCGTTGGTATCGATGCTTTTCAGCGTCGGAAGCGGCTGGTCGCCGAAATAGAAGTCGCCATCGTAATCATCCTCGACGATATACGCATCGGCACGATCCGCGGCGTCCAGAAGGGCCAGGCGCCGCGCCAGGCTCAGAACCTTGCTCAAGGGTTGCTGGTGCGAGGGCGTGACAAAGGCCAGCCTAAAATCCGGGGCTTTCGCCAGTCCATCCTCGACGACAATTCCTTCATCGTCCACCGCCACCGGGACAAGCTCGGCGCCCTGCGAGATGAAGGCGTTGCGGGCACCGATCGCGCCCGGATTCTCGAACCAGACCTTCTCGCCGCGGTCCAGCAGAAGATTGCCAATGAGCGAGAACGCCTGCTGCGCTCCGCCGACGACAAAGACCTGCTCCGGGTCGCACTGGATGCCGCGGCTGGCATTGAGATGCGTCGCGATGGCCGCGCGAAGCCGGGGCAAGCCATAGGGGTTGCCATACCCCATGACCGCATCCCGGTCGGATCTGAGGTGACGCGCCGAAAGCCGCGCCCATTGCGCCATCGGAAAGAGGTGCAGCGCCGGCAGCGCGGTGACAAATGCCTGCGACTTGTGCGGCAAACGCCGCCGTTCGGCAAACAGCGCCCGCGCCTGGATCACCGACGGGGACAGTCGCGGCTGCCGCCCGGCATCCCTCGTTGCCGTTTGCGGTACAACCGGCGCCCTTCCGGTCATGGTGTGACTGACAAAAGTGCCGGCACCGATATGCGATTCCAGCAGCCCTTCGGAGATGAGGCGGCTGACGGCATCGAGCGCCGTGGTCCGCGACACCCCCAGTTCGCTTGCAAGCGTCCGCGTAGCCGGCAACCGCTCGCCGCCGTTCAATCCGCCCGACAGAATGATATCGCGCAGGCCCATGTAGAGCTGCACGCTTATTTTCCGGTCGAGACTTCTGTCGATCCGGATTGAGGAGAGGATGGCTCCGGCCTTGGTTTTCATGGCGCCCCTCGTTACAGAAAAAAATTGGTCTGGAAGCTTTGCGAGATTGGACCTTATCGTAAGTCCAATCGACCCGCTACGGTTTCGAAAACGTCGGCATGGAATCGCAAGAACATGAAAATCGCTCACATCGAAACCTTCACCAACGAATTCGTCTGCTTCGTCAAGGTCACGACGGATACAGGCGATATTGGCTGGGGCCAGGTCGCCCCTTACTATGCCGATATCACGGCGCAGATCGTTCACCGGCAGGTGGCGCCCTACGCACTTGGCCAGTCGGCGCTCGACATCGAGTATCTGGTCGATCTGATCCCCGAGAAAGAACACAAGTTCCCCGGCTCCTACCTGAAGCGGGCGATTGGCGGGCTCGACACCGCGCTATGGGATCTGCGCGGCCGGGTCGAGGGCAAACCTGTCTGCGAGCTGATCGGCGGCACCCCCGGAACCATCCGCGCCTATGGCTCATCCATGAAACGCGACATCACGCCGAAAGACGAGGCCGCACGGCTGAGCCGCCTGCGCGACGAATTCGGTTTTGACGCCTTCAAGTTCCGGATCGGCGCCGAATGCGGCCGCGGCAAGGACGAATGGCCCGGACGCACCGAGGAAATCGTGCCCACCATGCGCAAGGCCATGGATGACAGTGTCGCCTTGCTGGTCGACGCCAATTCCTGCTACTCACCCGAACAAGCCATCGAGATCGGCAAGATGCTCGAGCAGAACGGCATCAGCCATTTCGAGGAGCCCTGCCCCTACTGGGAATACGAGCAGACCAAAAAGGTCACCGAGGCGCTCTCGATCGATGTCACCGGCGGTGAGCAGGACTGCGAACTCCCGAACTGGCGCTGGATGATCGACATGAAGGCCGTCGACATCGTCCAGCCCGACATCTGCTATCTCGGCGGCCTGACCCGCACTTTGCGGGTGGCAAACATGGCCCACAAGGCGGGTCTGCCCTGCACGCCCCATTGCGCCAACTGGTCTATGGTGACGCTGTTCACCATGCACATGCTGCGCGCCATCCCCAACGCCGGCAAGTACCTCGAATTCTCGATCGAGGGCGAGGACTACTATCCCTGGCAGGACGGCCTCTTTGTCGAATCCCCCTATGCCATTGTCGACGGCAGGGCGACCGTGACCAACGCTCCCGGCTGGGGCGTCGAGATCAGCCCGGCCTGGCTCGAGCAATCGAAACACCAGATCAGTTCGCTGGGAGCCTGACCCGTGCTCACGCAACCCGACAGCCTGCTCCGCTACATCGAAGATGCCAGCGGGCTTGATCTTCCGCGGGGCCATTTCATCGACGGTGGCTTTCGCGCCCCGCGCGCCGGACGCTCCATGCAAAGCGAGGATCCGGGACAGGGCGAGGCCTTTGCCGAATTCGCCCGTGGAGATGCCGAAGATGTCGCCGACGCCGTCGCAAGTTCACGCCAGGCCTTCAGCTCCGGATGGCGAAGAACCCCGCCGGCGGAACGCGGACGCATCCTCGCCCGCACCGCGGAGCTGATCCGCCGAAACTCGGAACGGCTCGCCATCGTCGAGTGTCTCGACAGCGGCAAGCCGATAGCTGAAGCCCGCGGCGACGTTTCCGGTGCGGCCCGGACATTCGAATATTATGCCGGCGCCTGCGACAAGCTGGAGGGCCACGTCTTCCCGCTGCCGTCGGACTATGTCGGCTACAGCCAGTTCGAGCCGGTGGGTGTCACCGCTCACATCATTCCGTGGAATTTCCCGATCTCGACCGCGGCCCGGGGCATCGCCCCGGCGCTCGCCGCCGGCTGCACCGTGGTGGCCAAACCCGCCGAGCAGACGCCGTTCACGGCGCTGCTGCTGGCCCAGTTGCTTTTCGAGGCCGGACTTCCTGCCGGCGTCTGCAATGTCGTGACCGGCACCGGTCTCGAAGTCGGCGCGACACTGGTGGGCCACAAGGACATCGACCACGTCACCTTTACCGGATCGGTTGCCACCGGCGCCAGCGTCATGCGCGCCTGCGCCGAAAACGTCACCCGCTCGGTCATGGAGCTCGGCGGCAAGTCGCCGGTTGTCGTTCTGAATGATTGCGACTTCGACAGCACCATCGCAAATGTCACGGGCGCCATTTTCGAGCATGCCGGGCAGATCTGTTCCGCCGGCTCCCGGCTGGTGATCGAGGCCGGAATTCACGACCGCTTTGTCGAGGCGCTGGGCCAGAAGGCCAAAGCGATATCGCTTGGTCACGGGCTTCGCTCTCCAGACATGGGGCCGGTCAATTCGGCCTTGCAGCGGGAGAAGATCCTCGGTTTTCTCGAAAGGGCGCACGAGCGCGGAGCCGAGTTCATTTCCGGTGGAAAGGCATCCACCGATCCTGAAACCGGCAAGGGCTATTTCATCGAACCGACCATCGTCGCCGACCGTCCGATGGATGACGAACTCGTGCAGGAGGAGATTTTCGGCCCGGTCCTCACCGTGCAGAAAGCCGATGATGCCGAACACGCGCTGGATCTAGCCAACTGCACCCGCTTCGGACTGGTCGCCGGTGTGTTCACGGGCAATTTCTCAAAAGCCCATCAGCTCGCCCGCGACATCGATGCCGGCCAGGTCTACATCAACGAGTATTTCGCCGGCGGTATCGAAGTCCCCTTCGGTGGCAACAAGCAATCCGGCTTCGGCCGCGAAAAGGGTCTCGAAGGGCTGAAGAGCTACTGCAAGGTCAAGAGTATCGCCGCCCGTATCAGCTGATACTGCAGTTCGCCTGATAGACAGCACGGACGCCGGGAGGTGGAACTGTCTTGGCATAGGCAGGCATCGGGTTTGAATTGTCCGGCACCCTGTTTTGGCTGTAGAAGGTTCGGATGAAACACTGTCAACTTGGATCATCCGGCCCGAGCGTTTCCGCAATAGGCCTTGGATGCTGGAATTTCGCGGGGCCCTACGGCCCCACCACCGAGCAGGAGAGCCACGAGACCCTTGCGGCTGCAAGGGATCTCGGGATCAACCTCATCGACACGGCCAATGTCTACGGCATGGGCGTGTCCGAAACGGTGATCGGCAATTACCTCCGCAAAAACCCGGGACACTTCAGGATTGCCACCAAAGCCGGTATCCGCCGGGACCCCGCCACTGGCGCGCGGCGCTTCGACAACTCGCCGGAACACCTCCGGAGCGAACTTGAAGCATCCCTCACGCGGCTAGGCGTCGATCATGTCGATCTCTTCTATGTCCACCGCCGCGAGGCGGACCGGCCGATCGAGGAGGTGACTGGTACGCTTCTACGCTTTGTCGAGGAGGGCAAGATCGGCGGCTTCGGCTTTTCGGAGATCGCGCCGAGCTCGCTGAGACTTGCGCACGCTGTCGCCCCGGTAACGGCGGTCCAGAGCGAATACTCGCTGTGGACCCGGCAACCCGAATTGGGGATGGTTCAGGCCTGCAAGGATCTTGGCGTCGCGATGGTGGCCTTCTGTCCGCTCGGGCGCGGCATCTTCGCAAGCCGGGCTCCCGATCCGGCGAATTTCGGTCCGGCCGATTTTCGCAAGCCCAATCCGCGATTCACCGAGCCCAACCTGACCCGCAACATCGAAGCCGTTGCACCCTTCAAGGCCTATGCAAGCGACCTCGGCACCACGCCGGTCGCCCTGGCCATCGCCTGGCTCCTGAGCCGCGGTGACCATGTGATCCCCATCCCCGGCACGCGATCGGCTGACCATCTGCGGGAATGCGCCGACGGCGCCGCACTCGAACTCGGCGAAACGGAGCTCGCGGAAATCGAGCGGATCCTCCCGGTCGGGTTCGCCCATGGCGACCGCTATTCACGCGAACAGTCAAACGGCGTCGAAGGCTACTGCTGAGCAGAGCGAGCGATGCGAGTAACGCTTCCTCCCCCGCATCCCCTGCAGGGTGAGTGACTGTGGCGCAATTTCGGGAAACCACAGAAACCGGGTTGCCAGCCAACCAAAAATGCATAAAATTTGGTCATGGAAGTTTTTTATGCAGATGCGCCGGAAACACCGGCAACGCTCCCGAAGCCAATTCCGCGCAGGTTGCGTGACGGGCTGCAAATGCTGCTCCAGTCGATCTACCCGGACAGCGATCACTCCGCACTGCTTGAGAAGACGATCGCGGCTTTCTGGCCCGGAGACGAGAAACCCAAGCGCCGCGGGCGTACGCCGGCCAACACGCTGTGGTCCGAACGCGACAGCTACGTCATCACCTATGGCAACAGCTTCGTGAACGGCGAACACAAGCCGCTCGACCTGCTGTTCGATTTCCTCGAAAGCCGCCTCAATGGCATCGCCACGGGCGTGCATATCCTGCCCTATTTTCCCTACACCTCGGATGACGGCTTCGCCATCACCGACTACTACGCCGTCGACAGTGGCCTGGGCGCCTGGGAGGATATCGGCCGCATTGCCGAAAAATTCCGGCTGATGTCGGATCTGGTGATCAATCACTGTTCAAGCCAGAGCACCTTCTTCAACGAGTATCTCCTCGGCCACGCGCCCTACGACAGGTTTTTCTTCGAAGCCTCGCCGGACGACGATCTGTCCATGGTTGTCAGGCCGCGCGCGCACTCGCTTCTCAGGGAAGTCGAGACCGCCAACGGCACCCGGCATGTCTGGTGCACGTTCAGCCACGACCAGGTGGATTTCGATTTCTCCAATCCCGAGGTGCTGCTGGAATTCCTCCGCATCCTCCGCTTTCACATATCGAAGGGCGTCAGGACCCTGCGGCTGGATGCGATAGCCTTCCTCTGGAAGGAGATCGGATCGCCCTCGATCCATCTGCGCCAGACCCACGAGATCGTCCGCCTGATCCGGCTGCTTGCCGACTACACCAGCGAACCCCTGGTGCTGCTGACCGAGACCAATGTGCCCAATGCCGAGAACCTCAGCTATTTCGGCAATCGCAACGAAGCCCACATGGTCTACAATTTCTCGCTGCCGCCCCTGCTGCTGCATGCCCTGCTTCACGGCACCTCGAAGCATCTCAACGCCTGGCAGATGTCGATGCCACCGGCGCAGCTCGGATGCACCTACTTCAATTTCACCGCCTCGCATGACGGCATCGGCATGCGCCCGGCGGAGGGCCTGTTGAGCGAGGAGGACATTCAGCGCGTCATCGACACCGCGGAGAAATTCGGTGGCCGTCTCTCCATGCGCAAGATGCCCGATGGCGGCACCCGCACCTACGAGATCAACATCGCCCTGTTCGATGCATTGAAGGGAACGATCGAGGGCGAGGATGAGTGGAACGTCGAGCGCTTCCTCTGCAGCCAGATCATCGCCATGGGCCTCGAGGGCATTCCCGGTTTCTACATTCACTCGCTTCTCGCCACCGGCAACGACCAGGACGGCGTCGAAAAATCCGGTCACAACCGCGCGATCAACCGTCATCGCTGGCACTACCCCGACCTGTTGGCGCGGCTTGATGATCCCGCCAGCCGTCATGCCCGGGTGTTCAACGCCCTGACCGCGATCCTCAAGACCCGCTCGGAGCAGGCTGCGTTCCACCCCAATGCCACCCAGTTCACGCTGCAGCTGGGTGAGCCGTTCTTCGGCTTCTGGCGGCAGAGCATCGATCGGTCGCAAAGCATCTTTGCAATCCACAACCTCACCAACAAGCCCGCATCCATTCCCCTCATGTCGCTCAACCTAATCGATGGAGACACCTGGACGGACCTGATCTCCGGCGAGGACATCAGGGCGTTCGGGGGAGATCTTCAGTTCGCACCTTATCAATGCCGCTGGATCACCAACTGAATGGTGACCATGTGAGCGCCATCGATGTCCGAAACCTGATTGTCTTCAGCGATCTCGATGGCACGCTTCTCGACCACGGCAACTACGCCCATGCGGCAGCGGCTCCGGCACTGGCGAGATTGCGGCAGCTTCGGGTTCCGCTCATTCTCGCCTCGAGCAAGACCGCCGCCGAAATCGCTCCGCTGCGCAAGGAACTGGGCTTCGACCATTGTGAAGCCATCGTCGAGAACGGATCCGGCATCCTTGAGGCGCGCGGGGAAAGCACTTCCACCGAAAGCAGATACCTGTTGATCCGTCAGGCGCTGGCCCGGCTGCCAGCCTCCCTGCGTGCTCAGTACCGGGGATTTGCCGACTGGAGCACAGAACAGGTTTCAGAGTTCACCGGGCTTTCGCTCGCCGAAGCCGAAAAAGCCCGCAAGCGCCGGTTTTCCGAACCTGGCCTGTGGCTTGGCAACGAAGAGGACAAGGCGAGCTTTGTCGAAGCAGCCACCGCAATGGGGCTGACCGCGCAGCAGGGGGGCCGGTTCCTGACCCTGTCATTCGGCGGCAACAAGGCCGAGCGTATGATGGAGATCGCGGCCTGTAATGCGCAGGCAGGCAGAAAACCGTTTGTCGTCGCACTTGGCGACGCGCCCAATGATCTGGCGATGATCGAGCGGGCGGACCTGGGTGTCATCATTCCCAATCCCGCCCATTCCGGCATTCCGCCATGCGAGGGCGAGGCCACGGGCAGGATCATCCGGGCGGAGGCCGCCGGTCCAGAGGGCTGGAACCAGGTCATCATGTCGCTGCTCGATCACGCAGAGAACAACAGGAGCTGATATGGCCGATTTTCACCAGAATGGCAGCGTGGCGACCCTCCACAACCTCAGCCGCATGCCGCTCGAGATGATGGAAAACCAGCTGCGCCAGTTTTCCGCCACACGAAAGATCACGCTGATCCTGCCATCGCTGTTCTCGGAACTTGGCCGCGACGCCCTTTCCGGAATCCTCGATGAACTGAGTGGCGCCACCTATATCAACCACATCATCATCGGACTGGATCAGGCCAACGAGGAACAGTACCGCTTTGCCCGTCAGTACTTCTCGCGGCTGCCGCAGAAGCACGACATCCTCTGGAATGACGGCCCGCGCCTGAAGGCCATCCACACCAAGCTGGAGGCCGCCGGTCTGGCGCCCAACGAACCCGGCAAGGGCCGCAATGTCTGGTACTGCATTGGCTATGCCCTGGCTTCGCAGAATACGGACGTCGTCGCCCTGCATGACTGCGATATCACCACCTACTCGCGCGAGATGCTGGCGCGGCTGGTCTACCCGGTGGCCAATCCGGCCTTTCCCTATCAGTTCTGCAAGGGCTACTACCCGCGGATCGCCGACGGCAAGCTCAACGGCCGGGTTTCAAGGCTGCTGGTCTCACCGCTGCTGCTGTCGATCCAGAAGGTCTGCGGCCACCTCGATTACATCGAATATCTCAAGGGGTTTCGCTATCCGCTTGCCGGTGAATTCGCCATGCGGGTGAGCATGCTCCCCGACATGCGCATTCCCTCGGACTGGGGCCTTGAAATCGGCGTCCTGTCTGAAGTCTGGCGCAACCTGTCGAACCGCTCGGTCTGCCAGGTCGACATCTCCGATGCCTACGATCACAAGCATCAGGACCTGTCCAAGGCCGATGCAAGCACGGGCCTGTCACGCATGTCGGTGGATATCTCCAAGGCGCTATTCCGGAAACTCGCCACCGACGGTGTGGTCTTCAACCAGGAAACCTTCCGCACCATCAAGGCAACCTACTACCGCACCGCACTCGACCTGATCGAGATGTATCACAACGACGCGCTGATGAACGGGCTTTACACCGACCGGCACCAGGAGGAAGAAGCCGTGGAACTGTTCGCGGCCAACATCGTCGCCGCCGGGCAGATATTTCTGGAGAACCCGATGGAAACACCGTTCATTCCGAACTGGAGCCGGGTGCAGTCAGCCGACCCGGACCTGTTGCGCACCATGCATGAGGCAGTCGCGGCCGACAGCACAGAGATCTAAGCGACCCACACCGCCGCAAAGTCATTGAAAAATGCAATTCGGGCGCGGACGGAAAACTCCATCCGCGCCCGATGATCTTGATACCGTAATCAGGCTGCGAGGTCGAAACGGTCCGCGTTCATGACCTTGACCCAGGCGGCGACGAAGTCGTTCACGAACTTCTGCCTGGCGTCGTCCTGGGCGTAAACCTCGGCATAGGCGCGCAGGATCGAATTCGAGCCGAACACGAGGTCGACGCGCGTCGCCGTCCACTTGACCGAACCGGTCTTGCGGTCGCGGATCTCGTAGATGCCGCCGTCGACCGGATTCCAAGTGTTGCCCATGTCGGTCAGGTTGACGAAGAAGTCCGTCGTCAGCGCACCTTCGCGGTCGGTGAAGACGCCATGCTTGGTACCGGCGAAGTTGGCGCCGAGCACGCGCATGCCGCCGACCAGGGTCGTCATTTCCGGCGCGGTCAGACCCATCAGCTGCGTGCGGTCGAGCATCATCTCTTCCGGGCTGACGACGTAGTCTTTCTTCTGCCAATTGCGATAGCCGTCGGCGAGCGGTTCGAGAACGTCGAAGGATGCCGCATCGGTCATCTCGTCGGTCGCATCGCCACGGCCCGGAGCGAAGGGAACGGAGACATCGTAGCCGGCGGCCTTCGCCGCCTTCTCGACACCCACATTGCCGGCGAGCACGATCACGTCGGCGACGCTGGCGCCATATTCGGCTGCAATCGGCTCGAGGAGGGCAAGGACTTTGGCCAGGCGAGCCGGCTCGTTGCCGTCCCAGTCCTTTTGCGGAGCGAGGCGGATGCGTGCGCCATTGGCGCCGCCGCGCATATCCGAGCCGCGATAGGTCCGGGCACTGTCCCAGGCGGTCGAGACCAGTTCGGCAACGCTCAGGCCGGATGCCGCGATCTTCGCCTTGATGGCCCCGACATCGTAGTTGTTCGGGCCGGCCGGAACCGGATCCATCCAGATCAGCTCTTCACTTGGAACGTCCGGGCCGACGTAACGAACCTTCGGGCCCATGTCGCGGTGGGTCAGCTTGAACCAGGCGCGGGCGAAGGTGTCGCGGAAGTAGTCCGGGTCGGCCATGAACTTTTCGCAGATGGCGCGGTAGGCCGGGTCCATCTTCATGGCCATGTCGGCGTCGGTCATGACCGGCATGCGGCGGATCGACGGATCGGTGGCGTCCACCGGCATGTGTTCTTCCTTGATGCCGACGGGCTGCCACTGGTTGGCGCCGGCAGGGCTCCTGGTGAGTTCCCACTCATAGCCGAACAGCAGCTCGAAATAGCCCATGTCGAACACGGTCGGGTTGGTGGTCCATGCACCCTCGATGCCCGACGTGATGGCGTTGGATGCCTTGCCGCCAAGGTTCGGGTTGATCCAGCCGAAGCCCATGTTCTCGACGTCCGCAGCCTCGGGCTCGGTGCCGAGCGTCGCGGCATCGCCATTGCCGTGGGTCTTGCCGACGGTGTGGCCGCCGGCGGTCAGGGCGGCGGTTTCCTCGTCATCCATGGCCATGCGGGCGAAGGTCTCGCGCACCTGCGCCGCGGTCTTCAGCGGGTCGGGCTGGCCGTTGACGCCTTCCGGGTTGACGTAGATGAGGCCCATCTGCACGGCGGCAAGCGGGTTTTCCATCGTGTCCGGCTTGCCGACATCCTCGTAGCGGTTGTCGGACGGAGCCAGCCATTCTTTCTCCGCACCCCAGTAGGTGTCGATTTCCGGGTGCCAGATGTCATTGCGGCCGAAACCGAAACCGAAGGTTTTCAGGCCCATGTTTTCATAGGCGATCGTGCCGGCGAGGATGATCAGGTCGGCCCAGGAGACGGCGTTGCCGTATTTTTTCTTGAGCGGCCACAGCAGGCGGCGGGCCTTGTCGAGGTTGCCGTTGTCCGGCCAGGAGTTGAGCGGCGCGAAACGGATATTGCCGGCGCCGGCGCCGCCGCGGCCATCGGCCAGGCGATAGGAGCCCGCGGAGTGCCAGGCCAGGCGGATCATCAGGCCGCCATAGTGACCATAGTCTGCCGGCCACCAGTCCTTGCTGTCGGTCAGCAGCGCATGCATGTCCTTCTTCAGGGCTTCGATATTGAGCTTCTTCAGCTCGTCGCGATAGTTGAAGTCCTTGCCAAGCGGATTGGTCTTGGTGTCATGCTGATGCAGAATTTCCAGATTGAGCGATTTCGGCCACCAGCTCATGACACTGCTGCCCGTGATGGTGTTGCCACCGTGCATGACGGGGCATTTTCCCACTTTGTCTATGGCGTTCATTTTCGTCTCCGATCCTGCCTGCGTTAACTGCTTCATCCAATGATGAAGATCTTGAAATCTCTGGGTTTGACAACTCTTGCCCAAGGTCCGAATCGTCCGGATTTTGGCCTGACCAAACAACGATTGCCTTGGGCGTCATAGGCTGCCGAGACAAGAGGCAGCACGAATCCTACCCTCTCCCGGTCTCCTCGCATTGAGGTATAGCAAAGATGCTCCATTGGATTAAGTTGTTTTAACTGATCGCTCTGATAATCTGAAATTATGAGAAACCTGACCCTCAAGCAGTTGCGGTATTTCGAGGCATTGGCGCAACACGGCCATTTTGGTCGCGCCGCGCAGGCTTGCGCCATTTCCCAGCCGGCCCTGTCGGTGCAGATCAGGGAACTGGAGGAGTCGCTGGGAACAGAATTGTTCGAACGCGGCGCCCGGCAGATCCGGCTGACGAACTTCGGAGAGGAATTCGCCACACGTGTTCGCGGCATTCTCCGCTCGGTGGACGAGCTGGGAGAACTGGCGATGGCGTCGCGCGAGCATCTGGTCGGACGCCTTCGCATTGGCGTGATCCCGACGATCGCCCCGTATCTGCTGCCCGAGATCATCACCGACCTGACCGCGGCCAACAGCAGCATCGATATCCAGATCCGCGAATCGCTGACACCTATCCTGGTCCGCGAACTCGCCGACGGCCGGCTTGATGCCGCTATCGTTGCCTTGCCGGTGTCCGAGCCGTCATTGACCGAGGTTTCACTGTTTGAGGAAAATTTCGTGCTGGTGCGCCCCGTCGCCGACGAAGGCAAGCCGGTGCCTGAACACGAGGACCTGCGCGAAATGAAACTTCTCCTGCTCGAGGAAGGTCACTGCTTTCGCGACCAGGCGCTTTCCTTCTGCAACATTCAATTGTCCCGGCCGCGCGAGATGCTCGACGCCAGTTCGCTTGCCACGCTGGTGCAGATGGTTGGCGCCGGCCTCGGCGTAACCCTCATTCCGGAAATGGCCATCGCGGTGGAAACCCGCTCGGCGCCGGTGTCGATCGCCCATTTCGGGCATCCGCAGCCGTCGCGAACGATCGGCATGATCTGGCGCAAGACCAGCCCGCTGGCAAAACAGCTGAGGCAGATTTCCGAGGTTGTCCGGAAAACAACGAGCGTCCGCACCTAGGCCGGAAGGTCAAGAACATCAGCATCTGGGTCGATCGTTGGCCGCCAATGGCCGCAACGGACAATCTACCTCTGATGCGCCAGGATCACCTCAAGGAACGCATCCCCGTACCGCTCGAGTTTCGATTGTCCAACCCCGGAAATGCCGAGCATGGCTTCCCGGTCGAGCGGCCGGCTGGTGGCCAGCCCCACCAGGGTCGTGTCCGGAAAGACCACATAGGGCGGCACCGCCAATTCCTTTGCAATCGCCATGCGGGCGGCGCGCAGCGCCTCGAACAGCTCGACATCCGCTTCATCCTCCAGCGCCGATTTCGCCGCCGCCGAACGTGCCGAGCCTCCCCGTGCAGCCTTGCCCTTGGTCGGACGATCCTTGCGGAAGCGCACTTCGCGCTCGCGCTTGAACACCGCGCGGGCCTCCGGTTCGAGCTTCAGCGCGCCGAAGGCCTCATGGTCGACGCTGACCAGGCCGGCGGCAAGCAACTGCCGGTAGACCGATTGCCATGTCTTGGCGGGAATGTCCTTTCCCGCCCCGAAGACCGGCATGTCGACATGGCCGAAGCGGCTGGTTTTCTCATTCTCGTTGCCCACCAGCACGTCGATCAGGTGCCCGGTGCCGAAACGCTCGCCGGTCCGGTAGACAGCCGCCAGCGCCTTGATTGCCGCATCGGTTCCGTCCCAGGTCTCGACCGGCTTGAGGCAGGTGTCGCAATTGCCGCAATTGCCTGGATGCGCCTCACCGAAATGGGCGAGGATGGCCTGCCGGCGGCAGCCCGGGGTTTCGCATATGGCCAGCAGCGCGTTGAGCTTGGCGCGCTCAACCCGTTTGATGTCGTCGCCCGATCCGCCGCCATCGATCATCCGTCCGCGCTGGATCACATCGGCCATGCCGTAGGCCATCCAGACATCCGACGGCAGGCCGTCGCGCCCGGCCCTGCCGGTCTCCTGGTAGTAAGCCTCGACAGAACCCGGCAGGTCGAGATGGGCGACATAGCGCACATTCGGCTTGTCGATGCCCATGCCAAAGGCGACGGTGGCAACAAGACAGAGATCCTCTTCCTTCAGGAACGCGTCCTGGTTGTCATCACGAACCTCCCGCGGCATTCCCGCGTGATAGGCGCGGGCGCGAACACCCTGCTTGTTCAACCATTCCGCCGTGTCCTCGACCTTGGCCCGCGAGAGGCAATAGACGATGCCGCTCGAGCCCTTGTGACGCTCAAGGAAGCGCAAAAGCTGCTGACGCGGCTGATCCCGCTCGACAATCTCGTAGGCGATATTGGGGCGGTCAAACGAGGTTGTGAAAACCTTGGCTGATCGGAGCGCCAGCTTGTCGATGATATCTTCGCGCGTATGCGGGTCGGCTGTCGCCGTCAGCGCCATGCGCGGCACGCCCGGATAGGCTTCGCCCAGATGTCCGAGCTCGCGGTATTCCGGCCTGAAATCATGTCCCCACTGCGAAACGCAATGCGCTTCGTCTATGGCGAACAGGGCAATCTTCGCATTGCCGATCATCTCCCTGAACCCCGGCGTGACGATCCGTTCGGGGGTCACGTAGAGAAGATCGAGCTCGCCCCTGGCAATCGCCGAGCGGACATCGAGGAACTCCTCGCGCGTCAGCGAGGAATTGAGCGCCGCGGCGCGCACGCCCAACTGCTTGAGTGCCTCCACCTGGTCGCGCATCAGCGCGATCAGCGGCGAGACGACGATGCCGACCCCTTCCCGGCACAGTGCCGGGATCTGGAAGCACAGCGACTTTCCGGCCCCGGTGGGAAACAGCACGACCGCATCACCGCCTGAAACCACCTGGTCAACCACTTCTGCCTGCCGCCCGCGGAAGGCCGGGTAGCCATAGACCCGGTTGAGGATGGCAAGCGGGTCTTCAGACCCATGGCTTGCAGGCGGGGGATCGGCGCGGTCTTGAAATTGCTGCATGGAATCGCTTTCTCGGGAAGGCCTCGATTATGGCACAGATCCCGTTGCTTTCGCGAGCATTTCACCGAAATTCTGTTTGCCCCGGGCATGAAAACGCCGCACATCCCGATAAATGCGCGGCGGATGATGTCAGCCTGTTTCCGGCGTCAGCAGCCGAAACCGGGAAAGATCCATACCTCGGATATGCGGCTCAGACTGCGGCAATCACGATGATCTCGACCTTGTAGTCGGGTGTCGCCAGCCTGGATTCGCCGGTGGCGCGCGCCGGTGCGTTGCCGGGCGAAACCCAGCCGTCCCAGACGGCGTTCATCTCGGCGAAATCGTCCATCGACGCCATCCAGATCGTCGCCTGCAGGATCTTGCTCTTGTCGGAGCCAACCGAAGCCAGCAGCCGGTCGATATTGGCGAGAACATCCTGGGTCTGCTGCGTGACGCTGGCGCCGGCAGTGCCGACCTGGCCAGCCAGATAGACCAGTCCGCCGTGGACAACGGCCTGGCTCATGCGCGGGCCTGTTTCGAAACGTTTGATGTCGCTCATGTGTTTTATCCTTGTTGTAAATTCAATGCCGCCCGCCCGGGGCCGAGTGCTTCTATTTCGCTCTGGCTCAGTGGCGATAGCCGCCACATACACAAATCCGCAACCAGTTGCGAGACCGCCGGAAGCCGGGTTCACCCCGACCGATGCCCGTTCATACCTGCGCTTCCAGCGCCTCGAAGGCATCGCCGGCAAGCGTCAGATACTGCGTTTCGGAGGCAGCAGTGAAGCCGATACGCGTGTAGAAGGCCAACGCCCTTGGATTGTCATGATAGACATTCAGCCGGATGAACCGCGCGTCCCAGGCCGTCATGCCGGCCGCCCGAACCGCCGCAAGAAGGCGCTGGCCAAGCCTTTTGCCGCGCGTCTGATCATCCACCCAGAGATCCGACACATAGATGCCGACGGCTCCATACACGGTCGAAAAGAATGGCGAATAGGCTGCAACACCAACGATGTTGCCGTCGGCGGTTTGGGCCAACAGCGCATGGAAGACTGGCGACGGACCGAAACAGAAACGCGCAACGTCCGCATCGGTGGCCCGGTGCTTATCCCCCATATCGGCCGACAACTGGCCCAGCGCCCTGTTCAGCGCAGCCGCGTCATCAGGCATTGCCGGCCTTATTGTGATCTCGTCCATGGTCAAGGATTCACCCTGTCTTTGCTTGCTGGCCCGGTATTGCGCGACACCCGCTTCTGCCTCAGAAGGCCGCCCGGTAGATTGCCAAGGCATCGGCTTCACTTACAGGCCGCGGATTGTTGACCAGCAGCCGTGTCTGGTTCATCGCGTCGCTGGCAAGTTTTGGCAACCAGTCCTCGGTGATTTTCATGTCGCGCAGGGTCTGCGGCAACCCGCAGTCGGATGAAAGTGCAGCAAGCCTGTCGCAGAACGCCTCGACCCGTTCCTGTCCTTCCAGCGAGGCAAGGTCGGGAAACAGGCAGGGGGCCAGGTCGACATAGGCATGGTGCGCCGTGACCGCATTGAACCGCAGGACATGCGGCAGCACCAGCGCGTTCGACAGCCCGTGCGGAATGTGGAAATGCCCGCCCAGCGGATAGGCAAGCGCATGGACCGCCGCCACCGGTGAGTTGGCGAAAGCCTGTCCCGCCAGCATCGAGCCAAGCAGCATGTCAGCTCGCCCGTCCGCATCGGTTCCGTTGCGCACGGCTTTGAGCAGCGCCGGGCCCATCAACGTCAGCGCCTGGGTGGCAAGCGTACGTGACAGCGGATTGTTGTTGGCGCTGGCCGATGCATAGGCCTCGATCGCGTGCACCATCGCATCGATCCCCGTGGCTGCCGTCACATGCGCCGGCAGGCCATAGGTGAGTTCTGGATCCAGCAGCGCGATATCAGGCAGCAGCACCGGCGAGACGACCCCCATCTTTTCCGAAGTCCCCGTGGTCACGATCGAAATTGGCGTCACCTCGGAACCGGTCCCCGATGTCGTCGGCACCAGGATCAGCGGAAGCCGCGGTCCCTTGGCGTTGCCGACGCCGTAAACCGCTTTCAGGTCTTCCTTGCCGACGGCCAGCAGCGCCACCAGCTTGGCCACATCGAGCGATGACCCGCCGCCCAGGCCAATCACGCCCTGCACAGCTGCCGAACGGGCAGTCTCCGCCGCCGCCAGGATCACCGCTTCCGGTGGATCGGCCTGCACGTCGGAAAACAGGGTGACCTCGACGCCCGCGGCCTTGAGGTGACCCAACGCCTGATCAATGATCCCGGTCGCCATCATCCCTGGATCGGTCACCAGGAAGACCCGCGACCCCATGCCGGCCAGCGCCAGTTCACCGATGCGGGCAAGCGACCCGGCGCCGAACTGGATGCTCTTGGTGGTGTTGAAGACAAAGGGAGACAACGGCAAACTTCCTCCGGTAATTCAGTCGACTGACAATTGGGTACGCGAGGAAGGGGACGCTTGTCCACCTTCCGCGGTTCAGTCCGTATCGGACGCGTCGCGGCCGCGGCCTATCCGGGAAATGGCCATGCCCGGAATCAGGGCTCCACCGTTGAAATCAGGTGCTCCGATCCCGCCGGATGAAAGGTCGGTCCCGGACAACATTGCAGGTGGACAACCCTTCCGTAATTAAATATGAGTTTTTTAATCATGTATTTTTGGAGAGCCGGTTCCATCATTTGGCGGACCCGGCGACATAAAGCAGTTCGGGTATTTTCATGCGTACACCCCCAAGCCAGGCACCACTTTCAGAGGGTTCCACCACGACTCTGTCCCAGGGCGGGCACTCTCCGATCTCGGAAACCGCTGCTAACACCCAGGCGATACCGTCAAGCGCTCTGTTTAGCGACCGCCGCGAGATCACCATCTCCCACGAAGGCGCACTTTATCGGTTGCGCATCACCCGCCAAGGCAAACTGATCCTGAACAAATGACCCCGAAACACCCGTCGTCAGACCTGCAGCCGACCGTGCGGGATTACGAAGCCCGGGCGAAGGCCATCCTGAGTGCTGACAGGGTAGCCTATTTTTTTGGTGGCGCGGCCGATGAACGGACGCTTGAAGCCAATCAGAGGGCGATCTCGGAGATTGAGCTCATCCCCCGCATGCTGCGCGACCTGCGCGGTGGTTCCACGCGGCTGACCCTTCTTGGTCAACACATGCCGCATCCGATCCTCGTGGCGCCGGTCGCCTATCAAAGGCTGGTTCATCCGGACGGCGAAATCGCGATGGCGATGGGCGCCGGTGCGCAGGACACAGTGATGGTGCTGAGCGCCCAGAGCAGTATCGACGCCGCTGCTGTTCGCGCCGCAAGCAGCGCCTGCACCTGGTTCCAGCTTTATTGGGGCCCCTCCCGGGATGCCAATCTGGCGCTGGTGCAGCGGATGGCTGGTCTCGGCTTCAGTGCCATCGTGCTGACCGTCGATGCGCCGGTCCAGGGTGTTCGCGACAGTGAAGCCCGCACCGATTTCCAGCTCCCGCCAGACATTAAGGCTGTCAACCTGGCGAACGTGCCCGTGCCACAATTCGCGCCGTTGGAACAATCGGAATCGATCCTGTTCGATCGGATTGCCCACATCGCGCCGAAATGGACGGATGTCGAGTGGCTGTGCCGCAACTCGCCCCTGCCGGTGATACTGAAAGGCATCGTCCACCCCGCCGACGCCTTGCTGGCAGTAGAAGCCGGCGCAGCTGCCATCATCGCTTCCAATCATGGCGGCAGGATCCTCGACACCGTGCCCGCCAGCATCAGGCTGCTGCCGGCCATCGTCACAGCGGTCAATGGCTCTGTTCCGGTCTTGATGGACGGCGGCGTCAGGCGCGGCACCGATGTCCTCAAGGCGCTGGCGCTTGGAGCCACTGCCGTGCTTGTCGGGCGCCCCGCAATCGCCGGCCTGACGGTAGCAGGCCCGGCCGGGATCAGTCATGTCTTGAGGTTGCTGCGCGATGAGCTGGAAATCGCCATGATGCTGACCGGATGCGCCACGCTCAAGGAAATTACACCGGGCATCCTCTACCGGAACGAATAGCGGATCGGCGCCAGCAGCGTGAAACGCTCGCCCTTGAGGTAACTCGGTGGCGTCGGCAGCTTGCCGATCTCCGCAAACACGGCAAGTGCTGCTTCATCCAGAAGCGGCGAACCTGACGACGTTTCTATCTCCGAAGACAGGATCGCACCGTACTGGTCGAGGGTGAACCGCACCCGCACCTCGCCCTCGACCCGCTCCTTTCGCGCCTGAGGCGGATATTTCCGGACCTTGGAGATTCGCAGCACGATATCGCGCTGCCACTCGCGCACCGCTTCCTTTTCTTCCGCTGTCAGCCCCTCGCCGGTCGCCTTGCTGGTATCCGCGGTTTCTTCGGTCGCCACCGCTGCAACGGAAGCATCCGCGGCATCGCTTTCCTGCGCCCCGGTGGTGCTCGCCTGGTCGACGTCCTCCGGCTTGTATTCGGTGGCGAGTTCGTGGGCCAGGTCTTCCGTTTCCTCGACGGGATCCGGACTGGCAACGCCGAACTTCAGGCTCTCATCCTCCACCTTGTAGGGAATCTGGCTGAGGATCGGCTCATCCGCCGCCTTGGCCGGATCGACCACTTCGGGGCTTTCGGTAATCGTCGGGGCTTCCGCAGATTCCACCGCTTCGGCGCTGTCTTCCGCCATGTCGGCAGGCGCAGCAATCAGGTCGGACAGATCGAACATGATCGCGCCGGTGATCCCGGCATCGACCTGTTGCTCGGCCACCTCGTCAGGCTGATCCTGCAAAGCCAAGTAGGACAGGCCACCATGAAGCCCGACGCTTACGATCGCCGCACAAGCCCAGAACCAGACGCCCGACCTACCGCGCTGATAAACCAGGCTCATGGCTCCTGCCCCGCCCCCGCAGCGCCGGCAACAGCCGGGCTTTGCAGGTCCGGCCCGACCGCCTTTTCATCCAGTCCCACCAGTCCGATCTTCAGGAACCCGTCGGCCCGCAGGATGTTCATCACCCGAATGAACTCGCCATAAGGCACCGACTTGTCGGCGCGGATATAGAGCCTTGTGTCTCGCTTCTGCAGCGTGGCGATGCCGACATCGATGTAGAGCCGCTCGAAACTGGACTCGGTTTCACCGACCGAAAGCGAGAGATCTTCGGCAATGGTGATGAAAACGGGCTTCAACGGACGCTGCGGCGGTTCCGCGACAGCGACCGGAAGCTCAACGGGAATATCGACCGTCGACAGGGGCGCTGCCACCATGAAGATGATCAGAAGCACCAGCATCACGTCGATGAACGGCGTGATGTTGATGTCGTGGCTTTCCGACAATTCGTCGTCGTCGCTGATCTTGCCAGCCATGGCCCTTACTCCGCAGCCTCGGCAAGTTCGGAGGCTTCCGCAACGGGCAGGATCGCCGCCACATTGCCGGACGTCCGTTCTGCGAGATCGAGATCGCGCGACAAGGTCCGCTCGACGAGCGCCGACACATCGGCAAGCATCACCTTGTAGCTGCCCAGCCCGCGCGCGATCAGATTGTAGAAGATCACGGCGGGGATCGCCGCAACCAGGCCGATCGCGGTGGCGAGCAGGGCTTCCGCGATCCCAGGAGCCACCACGGCGAGGTTCGTGGTGTTGCTCTCGGAAATCGAAATAAAGCTGTTCATGATGCCCCACACAGTGCCGAACAGGCCAACGAAAGGCGCCGTCGATCCGATATTGGCGAGTATCCCGGTACCCGACATCATGCTTCTGGCCGCACCGGCTTCGATCCGCCCCAGTTCGGAGGAAACACGTTCCTTGATGCCGGCCTTGTCGAGGTCCGCGGCAAGGCTGCGGTCCCGCTCGCGCAGTGCCGCATGCACCATGCGGCCAACAACACCCTTGCCGGTCTTGAAGATCACGGTGACCCCGGCCAACGTCCCGTGGGCATCCATCCGGTGAAAGCCACGCTTCAGCCTGGCCCGTTGCCAGAACAGGTCTGCGGTCTTGGCGAAGAAGATCAGCCAGGTCAGCACCGAGGCAAAGGCCAGCGAGATCATCACGGCCTTGACCACCCAGTCGGCGGCCATGAACATGCCCATGGCGGTCAATTCGTCCTCGCCCGCCTGGTGCAGCCACTCGGACAGTCCGCCGGTGACCGCTTCAAGCCAACCGCCGGTCACAGCAGACTGAACAGCGTCCTGCGCGAAAGCGCTTTCCGCCAGCGCCACGAGCGCGATCAAGACACCATATCGGATCAGCTTCGTCTTCATGTCTCAGGTCTCTGCCCATGTACGGATGAGGTTGTGATAAATACCGGTCAGGCGAACGACTTCGGCGTCCCCGGTGCCCAGGCGCACGGCAAGCGACTGGATGGTCTGGTCGAGATCGAACAGCATGGTCCTGTGTGAATCGGAGCGGATCATGCTTTGCAGCCAGAAGAAGGACGAAACCCGCGCGCCCCGAGTAACCGGCACCACCTGGTGCAGGCTGGTCGAGGGGTAGAGCACCATGCTCCCTGCCTCGAGCTTGACCTCCTGGGCGCCGTAGTGATCCTCGATGATCAGCTCGCCGCCGTCATATTCATCCGGCTCGCTCAGGAACACTGTCATCGACAGGTCGGTTCTCAGACGTTCCTGCGTCAGGTGATTGAGGCGGATGGCATTGTCGACATGGATACCGAAGGTCTCTTCCGTCTCGTAGCGATTGAACATCGGCGGCAGGATCCTGAGCGGCAGCGCCGCGGACAGAAACACCGGGTTGGCCGATAGTTTCTGCAGCAGGTACTGCCCCAACTTGAGCGCTTCATCGCTCGCGACCGGCATCTGCTGGTTTCGCTTGACGCTTTCCGATTGGACCCCGGCGGTTTTTGATCCGGATTCCCATTCGGCCTTGTCGAGCACCTCCCGGAACTGGCGCACTTCATCCTTGCTCAGGATATCGGGAATTGTGATCAGCATCTGGCTATCCCATGTTGGGCGTTCCGGGCGACTGCCGCCCGGAACGCTGTCTTTCGGCAAGCCCTAGAACTTGGCTTTCAGGTTGAACGAAAACTCGCGGCCCGGCGCCACATAGGTGAAGGGCGAACCGGAGCGGTAGCCGGAGTCGTAGTAGGTCGCGTCGGCAACATTGGTGACGTTGAACTGCAGCTCCGCGTTTTCAGAGACCTTGTAGGTCGCCAGAAGATCGAGCGTTGTGTAGTCCGGCAGCGTATTGCCATTGGCGGACACGCTGCCGAGCTTCCTTCCGCCGGCATAGGTCACGCGGGCGCCGAGCGTCAGCTTTTCATTGTACGCGTAGGTACCGAGAAGGCTGAACTGCCGGTGCGCGATGTTGGCGATGTCCTTGCCGACTTCGGCCGGCGTGACGCTTTTCAGGATCTTGCTGTCCATGAACACGGCGCCGCCGAACAGGCTGATCCGTTCCGTCAGGTTGCCCGACACGCCAAACTCGACACCTGTCATGCTGTACTGCAACGTGTCGAGATATTGTGTCGGCTGAGGCCCGTTGCGGCCATCGGGATCATAATCCTCGCGCGCATTCGACTTGATGGTCCGGAACACCGCAGCCGTCAGCAGCAGGTCGTCATTGTACTCGTACTTGACGCCTGCCTCGTAGGACATGTTGCGCTCCGGAGCCAGAAGCACGCCGCCGGTATCCAGGCCGCCATAGAAGCTGCCGCCCGCGGCAATTTCCTGTCCGGACGGGTTCGACGAACTCGCAACCGCCGCGTAGAAGCTCGTGTTTTCCCACGGCTTGTAGGTGACGCCGGCATTCCAGTTGAACAGCGTGTCCTTGCGCGAAAGTTCGGTGGCGCCGGAGCTGCGCTGGTTGTCATAGAAATCGACGCGAACGCCTCCATTGACCAGCCAGTGCTCGCTTAGTTCCACCGTGTCGAGGGCATAAAGCGACGTCGAGCGAACCCGCGTCGTCGTTGCAGCGGTGCCGCGCACCGGTGCTTCGCCCGTCCAGCAGCCCAACCCGATCGGGTCTGGATTGACTGCGGTGACGATACAGCCGCGCTGACCTGCCGGAGGCTGGTAATCCTCGCTCTGGAGATTGGCGTAGGAGTAGGTGTTCACTTTCTCGTCGCTGTAGCTCACACCCGTCACATATGTATGGGTCAGGCCGCCCAGCGAGGTTTCTCCGCTCAGTTCCAGCACGTCGGAGAACACGTCGGTCTCCTGGTAGCGGCTCTTGAAGCTGAGCGAGACCTGCCAGTCATTGATGTTGGTCGAGTTGTTGGTGATCAGGCTGCTCGGTGCTGTGAGCACATAATCGTTGATCGAATGCGAGTAGCGCGCCGTGTTGGTCACTCGTGCGCTGTCGGAGAAATCAAGGATCGTCTTGACCGTGCCCACCGTCTGGTTCACGTCCTGGAAATCGCGGCCGACCACCCCGTAGAAGGTCGAGCGATCGACACCATATTCCGTCACCGGGCCGCCATTGTTTGAAAGGTACGGAACACCCCAGTCCGGCGTCTGGTTGATCTCCGTATGCGCAATGTCGGCCTTGATGGTGAAGATGTCGGTCGGCTTGATCGTCACTGCGGCAGCAAACCCGCGCCGGTCATCCTTGACATTGTCGCGACCCGCAACATTCCCGTCCTGGACCAGCCCATTCAGACGGATCTGCAGCTGCTCGCTGAAGACATGGTTGAAATCAACCGTAGCCCGCTTGGTTTTTGCGCTGGTAACCGTCGTTGAGGCCTCGAAGAACGAGACGTCCTTGGCCTTCTTGGTGACGATATCAAGTGCACCACCGGTCGTCCCACGACCGCCAACCGTTCCCGCCGGGCCCTTGATGACTTCGATCTGCTCTGTGTTGAAAGTCTCATGCACGCTCACGCCGGAATCGCGGACGCCGTCGACGTAAAGGTCGTTGTTGGCCTTGAAACCACGGATGTAGATGTTGTCGCCGTAGGAGTTGCCTCCCTCGCCAAAACCCAGCGAGATGCCCGGCGTGGTTCGCGCGATTTCGCGGACCGATGTCATGCCGGTGGCTTCCAGCACCTCCTTGCCGATCGCGGTGACCGTGCGCGGCGTATCGGCAATGCTTCCCGGCAGGCGGGAGTTGGCCAGCCGATCGCTCTTGAACGGTGCATCCGGATCGGCATAGGGGTTGCCGCGGGCGATTTCCTTGGCTTTCGCGGCGGCTGCAGCGGCGGCCCTGGCTTCGGCTGCGGCGCGCTGGTTGGCTTCCTCAATCGCTGCGGCGCGAGCGGCGGTCGATTCGGCCTGGCGCTGGGCCCTTGCCGCCGCGGCCCGTTGCGCGGCACGCTTGCTTGCCGCTGCTGCCTGTTGCTCGGCAGCCGCGGTTGCAGCGGCAGGTACCTGTTGCTGGGTGGTTTCGACTTCGACGGTCGGAAGAACAATCGGCTCGCCATCCTGGGCGAGCGCGTGATGTGTTCCCACAGCAACAAAGCAGGCTGCCGCCACGGTGGCGCTCAACATGTCTGAAATCTGCGAGTGTGAATTTGTCCGACAGCCAGAAACCGGCGCGCCCCTGAGCGAGACTTTCATGTCCCATCCCCCATAAAATGTACAAAGATTGGTGAGCCTCCCGCACGGTCAGTCCGTGTGAGAGAAACGGGTTGGCTGGCTCACAATCCAAAAACGGGGAAAGTTGGCGGGCTACAATGCGTCCCCAATAGTTGACTGCTTTTGTCAAGTAAAGCGCCGAAGCATCCTTGACTGCCTCGTTGGTGCACCTTTATCGCACCCACGAATGGAACTAGATGCATAAATCATTGTTTTAAATGAGGATTTCATAAAGCGCCCAGTTAGAACAATTTTCGGCGTGCGGCAGAGCGCGGCGACTATGTTGCGAATCTGCTACAGACCTGACTGCGGGCCGTGCGCCTCGCCGGCCATTGGCCACGGCCAAGGCGCCAAGATGCGATAGGTCTCGGCTCCCGTTATCAGGCCGAGCAGGCGGCGAATCGCGATCCAAGCTGGCGAATGGTGGCCACGTCGGCATTGGCGAACGCGACGCGAAGATAGCGCTCCAGCCCTTTGCCGAAGAAGGCACCCGGAATGGCGATAACGCCGGCCTCACGCGCCAGCCTGTGCGCCGCATCGTGACTGCTCAGCTCGGCGAAAGGGTGTTCGACAAAGGCGAAATAGGCGCCGAGCGCCACAACTTTCCACCCCTGCGCCCCGGCCATGACTTCGGACAAGGCAGCGGTCCGCGCCGCGATCTCCAGCGCATTGGCACGACGCCAGTCCGCCAGCGCCGGGATAGCCCTGGCGAGCGCAGCCTGCGGCGGCCGCGGCGCGCAAATCTGCAGATTGTCCATCACTTTGGCGATCTGGCTCACCACGGCTTGTCCCGCTGTAATCGCGCCGACCCTGTGACCGGGAATGCAGAAGGACTTGGAGAAGCTGTAGAGCCCGATCAGGTTGTCCTGCCAGCCAGGCAGCGCAAACAGCCCGTGCGGTGCGCCGGCATCAAGCGGCAGGAAATCGCGGTAGGTCTCGTCGACAACCAGCCATATGCCGTGCGCCTGGCAGAGCGCCAGCAATTCCTGCAGCAACCCGTCCGGATAGGTAGCCCCGGCGGGATTGTTCGGCGTCACCACGGCCAGCGCGCGGACACCCTGGCTGATCATCGCCTCGACCGCGTCCGGCTCGGGCAGGAATCCGTTCGAAGCACTGCAATCGACATATTCGACCCGCACGCCTGACATGCGAAGTGTGGTCTCATGATTGAAATAGCACGGATTGGTCAGCAGCACCGTGTCGCCGGGACCGGCAATCGCCATCATCGCCGCCATGAAGGCCTGATTGCAACCGGACGTGATATGGATATTCACAGCAGCGATATCCGCCGCGTAGATGTCGCTGACCCAGGATGCATAGGCCGCACGCAAGTCCGGCTCACCCTCGATATCGCCATACCCGGCCATCGCCACTGAACCGGCGGCCTCGCCAAGCCAGCGCAACATGTCGGGATGCGGCGGATATCCCGGCACCGCCTGAGACAGGTCGATCAGAGGCCCGAAACTGCCGTCATACTCTTTCTTCCAGGACTGAACCTCGGGGATCGGCGGAGCGGAAAGGGTGGCGACAAGCGGGTTGATGCGAGCACTCGGCATGAGGGACACTTTCATGGATCCGTCAGTTCGACGGCGTGGTTTCAACTTGTGGCACGCTGGGGGCCTGCTGCGCCCGGCGGATGGTTCGGCGCGCGGCGATCATCGGTTCAGCCCTGGCGTCATCTTCCTCGATACTCGAGAACAGCCAGTCGATGAAGGCGTCAACCGCCGGCGTCGATCGCACATCATTGCCGCAAGCGACATAGAACGCATCCACCGCCGGCACTGCGAGCTTGAACGGCACGATCACCTGTCCCTTGGTCAACAGGCTGGCGGCTGTCAAGGTGTCGCCAAGCGCGATGCCGTGGCCGAGCAGCGCGCCTTCGATGGCAAGACGCGCATCCGAGAAGTGATGCTGCTGCACGCCGGAAATGCCATGCACATCCGCAGCTGTCAGCCAGATGTGCCACTCATGGCCATCGTCGCCATGCAGGATGGTGTGCTCCGCCAGGTCGCGAGCCGTGCGGATCGGCCGGTTGTTGATCAGCGACGGGCTGGCGATCGGGAACAAGTCGAGATGCGACCACAGCTTGAGCCAGCAGTCGGTCCAGCTGCCGTCGCCGTAAAGGATGGCAATGTCGACATCGGGCGAATGGATCGCCGAGGGATCATTGGCCGCATTGAGCGTCAGCCTGATGTCCGGGTAGCGGGCGGTGAAGCTTGCGAGCCGCGGCATCAGCCACAGCGACAGAAGCGCCGATACGCAGGTGATCGACAGCGAGCCGGACTTCGCCGGCCGGGTCATCCGCGCAGTCGCAGCGGCGATTTCCGCGAAGGCGGATGTCACCGAGGGTAACAGGTCAGCGCCGTGTTCAGTCAACGTCAGCCTCTGCCCGGTGCGGTCGAACAGCTTCACCTTCAGCGAGGCCTCCAGTGCCTTGATCTGGTGACTGATCGCGCCGTGCGTAACGCAGAGTTCCTTTGCCGCCTTGGTCAGCGAACGGTTCCGGGCGGTTGCCTCGAACGCGCGCAGCGGGTTCAGCGGCGGCAGTCTCTGGTTCATCGGCTCGATCCTGATGTGAGAAATTTTCACATAAAAGGTGCTAACAATATCAATTGCTTTCATCCGGCCGCTTTGCAACATTTTATTCAACGACAGTGCCGATTGTCGCGGCACCGCACTTCTTGGGATGGCGTTTACATGGCTTGGGACAAGGCGAAGCTCGATGAGTTGAGAGGCAAGTATGGCGAGAGCCACGGCGGAGAACTGTTCAATCCGCAATTCCGGCGCGTAGCCGACAAGATCTTCACCGAAAGCGGCACACGGCTCGCACCCTATTCCGGTATCCCCACCTTCCTCACCGCACCCCATGTCGAGATCGACAACGACAAACCGGATTTCGGCGACCTGCAGGTCGCCATGATCGGCATGCCGATGGACCTTGGCGTCACCAACCGCAACGGCTCGCGCTTCGGTCCCCGCGCCTTGCGCACCATCGAGCGCATCGGCCCCTACAATCACGTGCTCGATTGCGCTCCGGTGCACGAACTGCGTGTCGCGGATATCGGCGATGTCAGTTTCCGGAGCCGCTACCGGCTGGAGCTTTGCCATGAGGATATCGAACGCCGTCTGCACCAGATCGTCGATGCCGGCGTATTGCCCCTGTCTGTCGGTGGCGACCATTCGATCACCCACCCGATTTTGAAAGCCGTCGGCAAGAACCGCCCGGTCGGGATGATCCACATCGACGCCCATTGCGACACCGGCGGCGCCTTCGACATGACCAAGTTCCACCATGGCGGCCCGTTCCGCAACGCGGTGCTCGACGGTGTGCTCGACCCGACCCGGACGATCCAGATCGGCATCCGCGGCCCGGCCGAATACCTCTGGGAGTTCTCCTATGAATCGGGCATGACCGTCATCCACGCCGAGGAAGTCACCGGCATGGGCATGCCGGCGATCATCGAACGTGCAAGACAGATCATCGGCGACGGTCCGACCTATCTTTCCTTCGACATCGACAGTCTCGATCCTGCTTTCGCACCGGGCACAGGCACGCCGGAAGTGGGTGGCTTGACCACGCGCGAGGTGCTGGAACTGATCCGCGGTCTCAAGGGCATGAACATCGTCGGCGGCGACGTTGTCGAGGTTGCCCCGCAATATGATGCCACCACGAACACGGCGCATGCCGGCGCCCAGGTGCTGTTCGAGATCCTCAGCCTGATGGTCTTCAGCCCGGCCATTGCAGGCGGGAAGGCCTGACCAGCGCCTCTCGCAAAGACAACGACGCATTCACAGCCATCATGGCAAAGCGGCTAGGATCATTCATTGAGGCACAGAACCTCAAGCAGAACCACAAGGGAGCTCCGGTCACAGACCGGTCAACAAAGGAGAAATTCATGACCAAGATTCTCAACAGCCCCATCAGCCGCCGGGCGGTTCTCGGCGGGACCGCGGCAGCCATCGGCGCCCTGTCGATGCCGTCAATCCTGCGTGCGCAGGACCGGTCCCTGAAAGTCGGCGTCTATGGCGGCTACTTCAAGGATTCGTTCGACAAGAACATCTTCCCCGACTTCACCGCCGCCACGGGCATTGCGGTAGAATCCATTGCCGAACCGACAGGCGAAGCCTGGCTGGTGCAGCTCGAACAGGCCGCCAAAGCCGGGGTCGCGCCCGCCGATGTCTCGATGATGTCGCAGGTCGCCATGCTCAAGGGTCAGTCCACCGACCTGTGGGCGCCAATCGATACTTCGAAGATCAAGAACTACGACGGCCTGCTCGGCCAGTTCGTCAACAAGTATCCCGATGGCCGTGTGGCCGGTATCGGCGCGGTGGCCTGGTACATAACCCTGGTCACCAACACCGACGTCTACCCGGAAGCACCCGACAGCTGGGCAGCACTCTGGGATCCGGCCAACGCCGACAAGCTGGGTCTGCTGGCGCTTGTCTCGAATTCCTTCCTGCTCGAAGTCACCGCCAAGACATTCATGGGTGGTACTGGCGCGCTCGACACCGAAGAAGGTCTCAACAAGGCGTTCGAGAAACTTGCCGAAGTCAAGCCAAACGTCCGTCTCTGGTACCGCGACGAGGCCCAGTTCGAACAGGCACTGAAATCCGGCGAAATCCCGATGGGCCAGTACTACCATGACGTCACCGGCCTTGCCGCCGCCGATGGTCATCCGGTTCGCTCAACCTTCCCCAAGGAAGGCGGCATCCAGGATTCGGGTTGCTGGGCGTTGTCGCGCGCTTCCGGCAAGGTCGAGGAAGCCCATGTCTTCATCGACTACATGAGCCAGCCGGCAATCCAGGCGACGCTGTCGCGCAAGGTCGGCACCGCGCCGACCCTGAAACGCGATCTTCTCGATCTGACGGCGGAAGAATTCGCCAGCGTCTCCTCCGATATCGATCCGATCATACCGCGCTACGACCTCTACCAGACCAAGTCGGACTGGTTGAACCAGAAATGGACCGAGATGATCGTCGGCTGACACCTGATTGCGTCCCGCCCGGGAACGTGATTGCCTGAAAGCGGGAGGGCCGGTTCACTGCCCTCCCGCATCCCGCTTCGCCGGGGCAAGACCAATGGGGACACGATGTCTGGTTTGACCCTCAATTCCGTCCGCAAGGATTTTGGCAGCTTCACCGCGGTCAACGATGTGCAATTGAACGTGCCGCACGGCACCTTCGTCTGCATGCTCGGACCGTCGGGCTGCGGCAAGACCACGCTGCTCAGGATGATCGCCGGCCTCGATCTGCCCACCAGCGGCGAGATCCGGCTCGATGGCGAGGACATCACTGCCGTCCCCACCCACAAGCGCAATCTCGGCATGGTGTTCCAGTCGCTGGCGCTGTTCCCGCATTTGACCGTCGGCGAAAACATCGCCTATCCGCTGAGAATCCGCGGCGCGCCGCGCGAGGAGCAGAAGCGACGCGTGGAAGAACTGCTGGCGATGATCCATCTGCCCGGCTACGCAGACCGCCCGGTGGCGAAACTCTCCGGCGGCCAGCGCCAGCGCGTCGCCATCGCCCGGGCGCTGACCCGCTCGCCCAAGCTGTTCCTGCTCGACGAACCGCTCTCTGCCCTCGATGCCAAGCTGCGCGAGGCCATGCAGGTCGAACTTCGTCAGTTGCAGCAGCAGCTCGGCATCACCACCATCGTTGTTACCCACGACCAGCGCGAGGCCATGACCATGGCCGACACCGTAGTGGTGATGAACCAGGGCGAGATCCGCCAGGCGGCAAGCCCGATAGAAATCTACCGCCGGCCCGCCGACACCTTCGTCGCCGATTTCATCGGCTCGACCAATCTCATCGACATGGACACCGACAGCACCGGCCGCGCCATCGTGCTCGGCCAGGCGATTGCCGGCCTGTCCGCGCCTCGCAGCGGCAAGACGATCCTCTCGGTCCGCCCGGAAGACGTCCATCTGACAGCGCCCGGCAGCGAAGGTGCGATCACCGGCACCGTGACCTTCGTCCGCGATCTCGGCGGCACCATCGAGACCTTCATCGATTGTTCCGGCAAGCCGCTGATCGCGGTATCGACGCCGCGCGCCCGGCCGGAAGTCTCCGTCGGTCAGCCCGTCGGCGTCGTGCTGGATCCGGGCGTCTGCGTGGTGCTCGACAGATGAGACGCGAGGCGCCGCAGAAACTGACCGATTACGCACCGCTCGCCTTCCCGGCGATCATGCTGACGGTGTTCTTCGTCATCCCGTTCGGCACCATGATTGCGGTCAGCTTCTTCCAGCGCCAGCAGGGCGGTTTCTACACACCCGCCTTCGTGCTTTCCAATTACGAGCGCTTCGCCAGCCTGTTCTTCGCCAATGTGCTTGGGTTCTCGCTGACGCTGGCGGTTCTCGTCGCCATCTGCTGCGTCGCCATCGGCGTGCCCTTCACCTATCTCCTGACCCGGATGAGCAGACGGGCGCAGATTGTCTGGATGGTGGCCCTGCTTTCGGTCCTGTCCCTGTCGGAAGTAATCATCGGCTTTGCCTGGTCGACGCTGTTTTCCCGCACCGCCGGCATCACCAACCTGTTGGTGGCGCTGGGGCTGATGCAAAAGGCGGTGGCGCTGTCTCCCGGTTTTCCGGCTGTGCTGACGGCGATGGTCTACCAGGCGCTCCCCTACACCATACTGGTTCTGTACCCGGCATTGGTACGGCTTGATCCGACGCTGACCGAAGCGGCGCGAACGCTAGGCGCTTCGCCGCTGCGGGCCTTCTTCACCGTGGTCGTCCCGGCGCTGAGAGCCACCATTCTTGCCACGCTGATCATGGTCTTCATCTTCGCGCTCGGCTCCTATTTGCTGCCGCAGATCCTTGGCCGGCCGCAGCACTGGACGCTGTCGGTGCTGATCACCGACCAGGCAATCTATCAGTCCAACATGCCGTTCGCAGCGGCCATGGCCGTGTTCCTCGTGCTTGTCACGCTCGCCCTGGTGACGCTGACGCTGTTTGCCGGACGCAAGCGGGAGGCAGCCGCATGAGCCTTTTCCTGCGTCGCTTCTACTTCGTCCTCGTCGGCCTGTTCCTGTCCGCGCCACTGATCGTGGTCGCCGGCGTGTCGGTCAATGCCAGGCAGACGCTGGCCTTCCCGCCGCAGGGCTTCTCGCTCGCCTGGTATGTCGAGATCTTCGCCGACACCGGCTGGCGCAACGCGCTGTTTGCCTCGCTGACACTGGCAACTCTGTCCGCGGCACTAGCCGTGGCAATCGCGCTGCCCTTGAGCTGGTTCCTGTGGCGGCGGATTGCGCCCTGGGCCAACATCTTCCAGTTGCTCGGCATCGCGCCCTTCACGCTGCCGCCGGTGATCACCGCGCTGGGGCTGCTCACCTTCTGGGCTACCACCGGCTTCTACGGCCAACCCTGGACGGCGGTGATAAGCCACGCCATCTTCTTCGTCACCCTGCCGCTGGTCACCCTTTCGCTCGGCTTTTCCGCGATCGACCGCTCGCTGGTCGAGGCAGCGGCCACCATGGGGGCCGCTGACCGCACTATCTTCCGCACCGTCGTGCTGCCGCTGATCACGCCCTACCTGGTCTCGGGCTATGCCTTCGCCTTCGTGCTGTCCCTCAACGAGTACATCGTCGCCTACATGACGGTCGGCTTCACCATGGAAACCCTGCCGATCAAGATCTTCAACGCTCTGCGCTACGGCTATACGCCCACCATGGCCTCAGTCACTGTCCTGTTCGTGGTGCTGGCGGCTGTGATCTATTCGCTGATTGCCCGCTATGGCGATCTTTTAAAGCTTTTGGGTGCCAATTCGGAGGAGAAGCCATGATCCGCCTTTCGGCCCTGCAAATGCAGACGGCAGGTGCTGATACCGCCGCCAATCTCGCCCGTATCGAAGCCGCCGCCCATGAGGCCGCGCAAGCCGGCGCGGCACTTCTGGTCACGCCGGAGCTGGGGATCACCAGCTATGGCGGTGGCGAGAAGATCCGGGCGCTGGCCGAACCGGCCGACGGTGCGGTCGTGGCCAGAATGAGCGACATCGCCCGCAGCACTGGCGTCGCCGTCGTGGCCGGCTTCGCCGAAAAGGACGAGGATGCGGTCTACAATTCAGCCGTCTACACCGATGGCAGCGGCAAGCCATCCGTCTATCGCAAGTCGCATCTCTATGGCGATTACGAGCGCGGCTTGTTCACGCCGGAGAAGCCGTCAACCTGCCTGTTCAGCCACCGCGGCATGACGCTCGGAATGCTGATCTGCTATGATGTTGAATTTCCGGAGAATGTACGTCGCCTGGCGCAGGCCGGCGCCGAAATGATCCTTGTGCCGACGGCCACACCAATGGGCGCCTCGGGCACGTTCATCGCCGAGAAAATGATCCCGGTGCGCGCCTTCGAGAACCAGATCTTCATCGCCTATGTCAACAACATCGGCAGGGACGGCGATTTCGACTATGCGGGCAGTTCTGTCATCGCAGCACCCGACGGCACAGCTCTGGCGACTGCGGGACTGTCGGAACAGCTGCTGACGGTGGATATCGAGCCTGACCTCTACGCCCTTTCGCGAAGCGAGAACACCTACCTCAGGGACCTGTAGGCTGGCCGCCGGATCAACGGGTCCGGACTTCTTGCTTCGTTCAGGCTTGCCCGGTCGAGAGTGCTTCCTCTACCGCAATTTGCGCCATGGCCAGGGCAGCATCTCGGGTTCTTGCAGCGGCGATGAAGCGGCCATTGTGACAGAAGCTCGCTCCCTCGACGCCGCAGGCAGCCTCCAGATCGCCATTGGTGAGGCCAGCCCAGGCTGCGGGCAGATCGGCGCGCTGTTCGAACCCCTCGTCCGACTGGCGAATGCCGGTCAGGCACCAATCCTTCTCGCGCGGGTGAACCACGAACAGCAGGTGATCCGCCCCGGCCTTCATGATCGCCGGGCGGAAAGGCATGCCCATCGGAAGCTCGAGAATCCGGTTCTCGCCCGCAGCCGAAATCGCCTTCAGCACCAGGTCCTCGGCCCGCAGCTTCGCCGCACTTCCTGCGATCCGGGCTTCGAGAAAGCTGCGCGCAATGGCCAGCGCTTGCTCGAATGCCCGTTCCAGCGCTTCCGGATCGGTCTCGTCGAAGACCGGTTTCAGGGTTTCAAGCAGGACCGGCAGGGTCAGCACGGCCAGCGGCCCGGCGACAGCCGGGCTCATGGCCCCGTTGTCGAGCAGATCGATCGGCAGGACGAAGCTTTCGTCAAGACCCGCATACACGGGTTCGATATGGGCTTCGGGTAGTCCGATCGCGGCAAGATAGGCATGGCCGAAATGCTTCCAGATCAGGCCGAAGGAGCTGTAGGGTTGCCCGTCGTCGCGCAGCGGCGCGCCGCGCTGGTGGTGATCGAAGATCCCGGCTTCGGCGTCATAGGCGCCACCGACATCATAGATGATCCGGTTCGCCCCGGGTGTGATCCACTCCGCTGCCCGGCTGCGGACGATCACGGCCTGCGGAAACAACCGGGTCAGCACCGCGCTGGACAGCAGCTCATCGGCATGGAAACCGCCGGAATGGGTAACGAGAAATTCTGGGATCATAATGGGAAGGCGCCTTGTTGTTCGCGGCAGTCTCGCCTGCGGCAGACAACCAATTAGCCACAGTCGCACCTCAACTCAACCCGACTTGATCACGATCGGAGCGCAAACCGGGCACAGTGCCATAGTTGCAAACCGGTGAAAGCTGCCGAAAATCCGGGCTAGGCTCTTCGACCGAGCGCGGCAATGCCATCCGTCACTCCGTTCAGATCGGCGCACAGACCACCAGGATGCGGGCGTCTTCTTCGCCGCCCGACGCATAGAGATGCCCGATGGCGCTGTCGAAATAGATGCTGTCGCCGGGATTGAGGACCACCGGATCGCGGTTTTCGACAAACACCGTGACCTGCCCGGCCATCACGATCAGGAATTCCTGCCCGGGATGGCGCACGAATTCCTCGAAATCGACCAGTTCGCGCGCCTTGAGCGACCCCATCATCGGGGTCATCGCCTTGTTCCAGACATCGGGAAACAGCATTTCGTAGACGTAGTTCCTGGTCTCCTGCATCTTGAATTCGCCCTTGCGGGCAACCGCGAAACTGCCGGGCGCGAAGGTCTCCCCCTCGGCGTTGAAGAAAGCCGCCAGGTCCACCTCCAGCGCCTTCGCCAGCATCGCCAGCCGGTCGTAGGTCAGCGAAATGATGCCCCGCTCGGCCTTGGAAATCGTCGAGATGACCAGGCCTGAGCGCTCGGCCAGTTCGGCCAGGGTCCAGCCCTTGTCCTGCCGCAGTTTGCGCAGACGTCGACCGAAGTCCTCCCGCGGAATGGCGTTTTCAGTCTGTTTGCTCATGCCTGCACCATGCGGGATAACCGCTATCGCCCCTTCGTTTTTCCAATAGGAAAAATTCTTCTTTCCAAAAGGAAAATTAGTGTTAACCTCTTTCCACGAGGACATTCAAGGGGAAGGCATGGCCGGGCACCAGCATTATGACATGATTGTCATCGGCGCAGGCATGGCGGGAGCCTCCGTTGCCGCAGAGTTGGCAAGCACGGGGCGCATAGCGCTGCTCGAACGCGAGAACCACCCCGGCTACCACACCACCGGACGCTCTGCCGCCTTGTACACGCAGGCCTATGGCCCGCCGGTGATCCGGGCGTTGTCGCGCGCATCGCATGCCTTCTTTCTGGGACAAGGGCCGGGCAATCCGCCCACAGGCCTCCTGCGCCCGCGCGGCGCCCTGTTCGTTGCCCGCGCCGACCAGGTCGACAGGCTCGAGGCGATGCGCATCGCCCTTGGGGCAGTTGTCGAGCCACAGGATGCGGGTCAGGTGCGCGCACGCTCCCCGCTGCTGCGCGACGGCTATGCAAGCGCCGGACTTTTCGACAAGACGGCCGCCGATATCGAGGTGCACGAGCTGCACCAGCATTACCTGCGCCGCTTCCGCGCCGAAGGCGGAACTCTGGTCACAAACGCCGAGGTCACGAGCCTGAGCCGCATCGGCGCAGACTGGCAGGTCGAAGTCCCCGGCCAGACGATGCGCGCACCCGTCGTCATCAATGCCGCCGGTGCCTGGGCCGATGTCATAGCGGAGATGGCCGGCGTCGCCACCAAGGGCCTGCGCCCGCTGCGCCGCACCGCGCTGCTGGTCGACCCGCCTGCCGGGATGGTTCCGGATGACTGGCCGATGGTCGTCGATGTCGAAGAGCAGTTCTACCTCAAGCCGGACGCCGGCAAACTGCTGATCTCGCCCGCGGATGAAACCCTCTCCGAGCCCTGCGACGCCCAGCCGGAAGAGCTCGATATCGCCATCTGCGTCGACCGCATTCAGACTGCCTTTGACCTGCAGGTCCGCCGTATCGATCACAAATGGGCCGGTCTGCGCAGCTTCCTGCCCGATGGCGACCCGGTGGCGGGTTACGCTCCCGATGCGCCCGGTTTTTTCTGGCTCGCCGGTCAGGGTGGATACGGCATCCAGAGCGCGCCGGCGATGGCGCGCAGCGCCGCGGCTCTGGTTCAGGGTCTCGATCTGCCCAGCGACGTAGCCGATCTTGGGGTAAACGCCGCGGCGCTCTCGCCTTCGCGCCTGCAGGTGACGGCATGATGGTACTTGTCATCATCGCTGCGGCGGCGCTGCTGTTTTCAGGGCTGGCGATTGCCTATGTGATCGGCGGCGCGGCGGTACTGGCCTTCATCGCCACCGACAACGGCCGCTATCTGGCAATCCTGCCGCAGCAGATATTCTCCAAGATCGACGTCTTCGCCCTGATGGCAATGCCCTTGTTCATTCTCGCAGGCGAGTTAATGAACCGGGGCGGCATTACCGGCGCCCTGATCAACCTCTCGATGGCGCTGGTCGGCCGGATCCGCGGCGGCCTTGGACACGTCAACATCCTGACCTCGGTGTTCTTTGCCGGAATCTCCGGCTCGGCCGTGGCCGACGCGGCGGCGCTGTCCAACACGCTGGTTCCGGAGATGACCCGGCGCGGCTACACGCTGACCTATGCCAGCGCCATCACTGCGGCCTCTTCGATCATCGGCCCGATCGTCCCACCCTCGATCATCCTGATCTTTTATGGCGCGCTGATGGGTACATCCGTCACCGCGCTGTTCCTGGCCGGTATTGTGCCCGGCCTGATCCTTGCCGCCGCACTGCTCGTGCTGAATGCTTTCTATGCGATGCGCGAGCAGCACCCGCGGGTCGAGAAGGCCGACATGCCGCCGCTGCTGCCCACCCTTTTGCATTCCCTGCCCGCGCTCAGCCTGCCGATGATCATTCTCGGCGGCATCGTCTTCGGCCTGATGACCCCGACCGAAGCCGCCGCTGTCGCCGTCTTTGCCGCCCTTGGCGCCGGATGGTTCTACGCCGGCCTGTCGACCAGCGATGTGCTCGACAGCCTGCGCCGGACCGCCATGCTTTCGGGTTCGATCTTCGTCATCATCTGCGCCGCTTCGGCCCTGGGTCACCTCGGTGCGCTCCAGCGAATCCCCGAAATGATCTCGGGCATGGTGATGGACTGGGGCCTCGGTCCGACTGACTACATGCTGGCGATGAACGTGATCTTCCTGCTGGCCGGCATGGTGCTCGACATCCCGGTGGCACTGGCGCTTCTGGTGCCGCTGCTGGCCCCTGTCGCCCTCGAACAGGGAGCCGATCCCGTGCATCTCGGCATCGTTCTGTGCTTCAACCTGTGCATCGGACTGGTGTCGCCGCCAATGGGAGGCTGCCTGCTCGTGGTCTCCACCGTCACGGGTGTAAACTACTGGAAGCTGGCCCGTGCCGTCATCCCCTTCGTTCTGGTCCAGATCGCGGTGCTGGCGCTGCTGATCCGGATACCCGCCCTCAGTCTGGCCTTGCCCCATGCCTTTGGCCTGGGTGGTGGCTGAGCCATCATGAAGAGTTGGAAGAAATTCATAAAGGAGAGGAACTGACATGACTTACTCGAAAATCCTGGGCGGCGCCCTGTTCGCCGCAGCCTTGACGCTGGCCGGGGCGGCCAATGCCCAGATCAAGATCGCGCTCGACAGCCCGCCGGATCTGGAAGGCTCCGGCAGCTATGTCTGGGCCCACACCTTCAGCACCTATCTCAACGACCATGGCATGCCGGCCGAAGAGTTCGCGCGCGGCAGCATCGGCGGCGATGACGAGCTGTTCGACCAGGTCAGCCAGGGCCTTCTGGAAGTCTCGATGTCGCCGCTCAACATTGTCGGTTCGCTCGACAAGCTGATCTACGGCCTGCGCCTGCCCTATTTCTTCGCCGATGCGGAAGAGGTGGACCGTGCGACCTATCAGGGCGGCATGCTGGAGAAGATCAACGCGGCGACCACCAAGGGCGGCGTGCGTGTTCTCTCGCTCAATCATGTCGGTCAGGCGACCGGTATCTTCAACACCAAGAAGCCTGTGAAATCCGTAGCCGACATGGCCGGGCTCAGGATGCGCGCACTCGATGAAAGCCAGATCGAACTTTACAAGGCCTGGGGCGCTTCGGGCACCATCGTCAGCTGGGCTGAAGTGCCGAACGCGCTGCAGACCGGAGTGGCCGACGGCTACATGAATCCCGCCTTCGTGCCGCTCCTATTCGGGCACACCGACTTCCTCAAGTTCTACACAGACGCCGCCGTCTCGCCGTCGCTTCGCATCACCATCGTCTCGGAAGACTGGTACCAGGGACTGAGTGAAGCCGATCGCGCCACTGTCGACGCCGCAGCGGCCGCTGCGACAGCAGCCAACCGCGAATGGCTGAAGACCCAGGATGCGGTTCTTGGCAAACTGGAAGCTGCCGGCGTGGCTATCGAGCGGCTCGATCAGGCCGCGCGCGACGGCTTCCGTGAAGCATCCGGGCCTGCCTACAACTCCGACCTCCTGACCCAGGAACAGATTGCGGAATGGGAAGCCGCAAAGAGCAAGTAGCAGATGCGAAGCTTCGCGCTCCAGCTCACTCGGCTGTCGGCCGGTCTCAACAGTATCGCCCTCTGGGGGGCGGTACTGGCCCTTCTGGTGATGGTCTTCGCCGCCAGCTGGCAGGTCGTCGCCCGCTATGTCTTCGAGGCGCCACCGATCTGGACCGAGGAGCTGGCGCGCCGGGCCATGGTCTGGACCGGCATGTTGGGCGCATCCTGCGCTTTCTACGCCGGCACCGACCCGACCCTGTTTCCCGCCATGCGCCTCCGGCGCGGCGGGCTGGGGATGGCATTGGCCATGATCCGTGCATTCGGCGTGCTCGCCTTTGCACTTCCTATTCTCTGGTACTCGGTTTTCGACGGTCGGATGAATGCCGTCCGCGGCTTTCTGGGCCGTTCGCTGGCTCGCCAGGCGGAGATGCTCGATGTGTCGATGATCTGGTTCACGGCCGCCGTGCCGCTCGCCTTCCTGTTGATCCTCGTTCATCTGATCGCCCGTTTGGCGCTCCGGTTTTCCGGGCAGATGCCCCATATTGCCACCCCAAATTCATAGGACACGATCATGAAGCTGTTCATTGCCGGGCTGACCACCGAAACCAATTCCTTTTCGCCGATGCCCACCGGGCGGGCCAGTTTTGAAGAAGGCGGCATCTTCCACGGGGACGCCACCCGGCATCCGCTTCAGTACTGGAGCGCCGCGCTGCACATCTGGCGTGAAATGGCCGAAGCAAAGGGTTGGGAGGTGGTCGAATCCCTCTGCGCGGCCGCGCAGCCAAGCGGGCCGACAGTCAAACCCGAATTCGAAGCCTTTCGCGACGAGATCCTCGGAGACTTGCGTGCCGCCGGACCGGTGGACGTCATCCTGTTCGGCTTGCACGGCGCCATGATTGCCGATGGCTATGACGATTGCGAAGGCGAACTGATCGCCGGTGCCCGCGCCATCGCCCCTGATGCGGTGATCGGCGGCTTGCTCGATCCGCATTGCCACCTCACCGAACAGATGCTCGAGGCGGCCACGCTGCTGATCGCCTTCAAAGAATATCCGCATGTCGACGTGCCCGAACGCGCCCGTGAGATGTTTGTGCTGGCCGACCGCACCGCAAGCGGCGAAATCAGGCCGGTGATGCGTGATTGGGACTGCCGGATGATCATCGCCATGCCGACACCGCATCAACCGATGCGCGGCTTTGTCGACGCCATGTCCGCGCGCGAATCCGAACCCGGTGTTCTTTCGCTGTCGCTGGCCCATGGTTTCCCCTGGGGCGACCACCCCCGCACCGGCACGCGCGCGCTGGCCATTTGCGACGGCGATGCCGATCAGGCCCAGGCCGAAGCCGAGCGGCTGGGCAAGGCGCTCTATGATCTGCGCTTTAAATTGCATCGCGACATTCCGGGGATCGAGGCGGCCCTGGACCTTGCCGAGGCCGCGCCAAAAGGCCCGGTGGTGTTGGCCGACATGTCCGACAACGCCGGTGGCGGCGCCCCTTCCGACGCCACCTTCCTGCTGCGCGCCATGATCGACCGCGGTATGCGCAGCATCGCCACCGGGATCTTCTGGGATCCGATCGCCGTCCGCATCTGCAAGGAGGCCGGCATCGGCGCCACGCTGAAACTGCGCCTGGGCGGCAAGTGCGGCCCGATGTCGGGCAACCCGCTGGATCTGACCGTGACCGTGCGCAACATTGCCGATGGGATGACCCAACGCTTCGGCGAACTGCCCTCGCCGATGGGCCAGACGGTCTGGGTCGAAGCCGATGGCATCGACATCGTCATCAACGACAATCGCAGCCAGACCTTTCATCCCGAAGCTTTCGAGAAACTGGGCATCGACCTGTCGCAGCGCCGCTATGTCTGCGTCAAGTCTTCCAACCATTACCAGGCCGGGTTCAACCCGATCGCCGCCCAGGTCATCCCGGTCGCAACCCCAGGCGCGATCACGCCCGATTTCGCCAACATCCCCTACACCAAACGCGCCCGCACCTACTGGCCCGCAGTTGAGGATCCTTTCGCATGAGCAATCCCCTGATAGACAGCCGCGACGCCTTCGCCGCCAGCCATCCCGAACAGCGGATCGATCTCAACGGCCGCGAATGGGGACTGTGTGACGTGGGCTCCGGCCCGGTTCTTCTGCTGATCCCCGGCACGCTCGGACGCGGCGATATCTTCTGGCAGCAGATCACGGCACTCAAGCACCGGATACGCGTCCTCGCCGTGACCTATCCAAGCACCGGCGGCGTCGCAGACTGGAGCGGAGACCTGGTCACGCTGATGGATCGCCTCCGCGTGGAGCAGGCAACCGTACTGGGATCGTCGCTGGGTGGCTATCTGGCGCAATACCTTGCGGCCGACGCCCCTTCCCGGGTGACCAGGTTGATCGGCGCCAACACGCTGTGCTCGGTGGCGGGAATCGACCAGCGCATGCCCTATGCACTGGACCTGATGAACGCGCCGATCGCCGACCTGCGCGCGGGCTTTGGCATGGGTCTCAGCGCCTGGGCGGCAGCGCATCCGGAGCAGACAGACCTGGTCGCATTGCTGATGGCCGAGGTCAACGGGCGCATTCCCGAGGCCGAGCTGCGCAACCGTCTCAACGCCACCAAGACCGCGCCCGACCTGCCCGCTGTCCCATTACCCAAGGCCGACATCTGCACCATCGAGGCCGACGACGATCCGCTGATCCCGCCGCCGATGCGGGCCGCGGTACGAGAACGGCTCGATCCCGGTTGCGCCTACCGGTTCCTGTCAGGCGGGCATTTTCCCTACGTGGCGCGGCCGGAGGACTATACCGGGCTGCTCGAACAGGTGCTCGGATTGCCCCTCACCGGCTCCGACTGGGGCACCGGAAAGGAGCGTGCGTTGTGATCATTCTCAGCCATGACGATGTCGCCAACTTGCTGCCGATGCAGGAGGCTATTGAAGTCGTCGAAGCGGTCATGAAGCAGGTATCGCGCGGTGAGGCATCGCTGCCCTTGCGCTCGGTCACACCGGTGGGCGGAAACAACAGGATGGGGCTGATGCCCGGCGCCATTGCTGAACCGGCCTGTTTCGGCGTCAAGATGATCAGCCTGTTTCCCGGCAATCCGGCGCGTGGCCTGTCCTCGCATCGCGGCGCCATGGTGCTGTTCGAGGCCGAGACCGGCGGCGCTGTCGCCATGATGGATGCGAGCCTGCTGACCGCAATCCGCACGGCGGCGGCAAGCGCCGTTGCCACCCGAGCGCTCGCCCGCCCCGAAGCCAGCCACCTGGCGATCATCGGCACCGGCGAACAGGCCGAGCATCATCTCGACGCGATGATGTGCGTGCGCGAGATCCGCCGCTTGTCGGTGGCTGGGCGATCAGCCGAGAAGACCGAAGCCTTCGCCGCGCGGGTCGCCCGTCTCTATCCGGCACTCCGGATCGACCATGGCGCCGACTTTGAGGCAGCCATCAAGGATGCCGACATCATCTGTACCGTGACGTCCTCGGCATCACCCATCGTCAAGGGAAGGTGGGTCTCCGACGGCGCGCACGTCAACATCGTCGGATCCTCCATCCCGACCATGCGCGAAGTCGACGACGAGATGGTCATCCGCGGCGCTATCTGGGTCGATTACCTGCAATCGACGCTGGCTCAGGCCGGCGAGATCGTCGACATGATCAAGGCCGGAACCTTCAGCGCCGATCAGCTGCAGGGCGAGATCGGAGCCCATCTGTCGGGCGAAATCCCCGGCCGTAGCAGTGCTGAACAGATCACCATCTACCGCTCGTTGGGCATCGCTGCCCAGGATCTCGCCGCAGCCCACCACGTCTTGACCCGTGCGCGAGCGGAGAGCCGCGGTCATCACGTTCCGTTCTGATTGGACCGGGACCGTGGCAAACCATTGCCTTCAAAAGCCGGTCCTTGTTCCCGAGAGGTGGTCTGACCTCTTCCCGGAGCATTCTGCGGTCCGGCGTTATCGCCCAATAGAAGGAAGCTGACCGGGATCGAAAGACGTGGAGCCGGTCTCAAGCAAAAGCCAGTGTAGGCACATCGACAATGGTCGAACCTCCATCGACGGTGAGGACCGCTCCGGTGATGATCGCAGCTTCCGGCGCACAGAGAAACGCGATGGCGGCAGCCACCTCCTCTGGCGTGGCAGGCCGCCCCAGGGGAACGTCCTTTGTGACAAGCCCATAGGCCGCGGCGCGGGAACCGAGACCCTTTCGCGCCATCAGTTCATCCATCTCGGCATCGGCCATTTCCGTCGTCACCCATCCCGGGCAGACAGCATTGCAGCGCACGCCCTGCGCCCCGAAATCCCGGGCGATGGAGCGAACGAGACCGATCTGGGCATGTTTCATCACCGTGTAACCAAACGTGCCTGCCGCAGCCGCCAGGCTGGCGATCGAGGCGGTGACGCAGATGGCGCCCTTGCGCGCGATCAGCTCCGGCATCGCGGCGCGCAGGATCACCATCGAGGTGTCGAGATTGGCGCGCCCCGAGGCCGACCATTCTGCGTCGGTGGTTTCCACGATCGAGCCGAAGCCGTGACCGCCGGCATTGGCGACAACCATGTCGAGCCCGCCAAACCGCTGCCGTGCCAGCGCCACCGCTTCCTCGGCCTGCGCGGGGTCGGCAGCGTCACCGGCAAACACCACAGCATCGATGTCGGCTACGAGCGCCTCAAGCGGTTCCCTGCGTCGGCCCATCAGCAGGACACTTGCACCTTCTTGCGAGAACCGACGCGCGGCAGCCGCGCCGATGCCGGTCCCGGCGCCGGTGATCAGAACGGACTTTCCGACAAAACGCCCGTTCATGCCGCCGTCTTTCCGGCCGGCACGAGGCCTTCAGCAACCCAGCGGTCGAGATGTGCCAGCGCGGCAAGGCAAAACGCCTCGTCATTGATGTGGCAATCCAGCGCCTGGTAGGAAACCCGTCCGTCGAGCGACTTTTCCGCGGCTTCCGTGAAAGCCGCAAGCCCCTCGGGGTTGTACGCCGGCTCGCCTGCACGGTCCCACTCTTCTATCCCGCCGAGCGGCAGAAGGAAGTGTGTCGGTCCGCTCGCAGCAGCCAGCCGATCGGCCATTTCGCGGGCCAGCGCGCGTCGCTCCTCCGCATCGAAAGCGACGCTCTTGATCAGGCGGTTGTGCTCGTGGAACGGCCGGTCGGAGAAGCGAGCGGGTATCTCCTGCCAACCGGCGAGGTCGAGGATGTCCATCGCGCCGGGAGCAACCAGTTGGGGTGTGCCGCTGCGCCCTGCCCCGGTCAGCCGGTCGGCCCCGGCGCTGACCAGCGAGCCATGCAGCATGTTGACCAGTTCCTGCAGGGAGAAATCCATCACGCAGGCGAATGCCCCTTCTGCGGCCAGCCGCTCGAAGGCCATCCCGCCCATGCCGGTTGTGTGAAAGACCGCGACGTCGTAGCCGCGTGCGGTCAACTCGGGATGCAGCCGCTTCATGTATTTCAGGCAACTCGATCCGAGCGATGTCATGCCGATGACGGGCCGGTCGAATTGCGGCGGTTCCGCCGCGCGCGCCGCGCCCAGAACCGCGCCGGCAGCCTGGCTGAGCGAGGATTTGCAGAGCGGATTCAGCCCGTAAAGCCCGCCGGCCCAGAGAATGAACTGGACGTCCGCGGCCATCCGCTCCGCAGCGATCAGCGGCGATCCGGCAACGGTGGACACGATGTATTTAGGAACGCCGATCGGCAGGGCCTGCGCGCAATCGAGCGCCAGGTCGGTGCCCATCGTGCCGCCAAGCGCGATCATGCCGTCGAACCGGCCTTCGCGATGCAGTTTCCGTGTCAGCAGGGCTGCGCCGGCGCTCATCTTCTCGAACGCTTCGCCTTCCTCGCCGAGCGCGATCAAGCCGTCGATCGTCTCGCCGACGGCTCCGGCAACCTCATGCTTTGTCACGTCGACCGGAACGCGCGGGTCACCCAGCACGCTGACATCCATGGCAAGCACGTTTCCGCCCTGGCTCCTGATCTTTTCGATCAGATAGCCGAGCTCGTCCGCCTTTGTGTCAAAGGTACCCACCACCAGTATCGTCTTTGTCATTCTCTCTCCTCCATTGCGTCAGGCTGGGTGAGTTTGCCGAAGATAGTCTGAACAAAGGTCCCTTGCGTCTTCGATGTAACGCAGGTTGCGATCGCCTGAACCATCCTCGTCGATCCGGGGCACGATCCAGCCGACATAGCTGACCGCCCGCAAGGCCATGAAAAGATCCAGTGCCGTCGTGTCGAGCGAGCGGCGGGAGCGGTAGCCCGCAAGCAGTGCGGTCTTCAGTGCGTCATAGCCCGCTTCATGCCTGTTCTTGAACAGCGCGGTCGCCACATCGAACAAGCGAAAACCCCAGCCGCCATCATCGAAATCGATCATCCGCAGCTCCTGGCCGTCAACGAGCACGTTCTCGCGCACCAGGTCGGCATGAATGAGCCCGTAGTCGAGGCTTTCCGCCAGACGGTCCAGATCCTTGCGGGCAATGTCACGGAAGGTTTCGAACAGCGCCCGGGTCTCCGCGTCGAGTGTCGGGTTCCTCCAAAATGCGCCCCATAGCGGCGCATCGCCCAACAAACCCTCGATATCCCAGGCGCCTCGCTCGAAGCCGGCGGGCTTGATCCAGCTGTCACACGCCTCGTGCAGCTCTGCCATCGCCGCGCCAAGCCTGCGGAATACGCCCGGTGCATCGGCCAGCGCCAGCGGTGCCCGGCTTTGACCGAGGGGTGTGCCCGGCAACCATCCGATCACATCCACGCGCTGCGCGCCCATCGTTTCCAGCAGCTTGCCCGATAGCGCTGGCTGCGGGCGCGGGACGTGAACGCCTGCCGCATGCATCGCCTCAAGCCACTGAAGTTCTGACAGAAGCTCGGCGTCCGAGCGGTACCCGGGTCGCTTCAGGCGAAGCGCGAAATCGCCTTGCGCGGCCGAAACCCGGTAGACGCGGTTCTCGCGTCCGGCAATGAAGCGCACCGGCATTGCCGCAAGTCCCCAAAGCGCCAGTGCCCGCTCGACATCGTCGCTCATCGCGCCACCAACGAGGTCTGCGACATCACGTCGTCCAGCGTTTCGATCAGCAGATCCAGATGCTCGGCTGCAAAGGGCATCGGTGGACGGATCTTCAGCGTGTTCTTGTGCCGCCCGAGTTTCGACAGCAGGATGCCGCGGGCGCGCATCGCGTTGACCACGCGGTCGGCGTAATCCGATGCGGGCTGCTTCGTCTCGCGGTCGGTGACGAACTCCGCGCCGAAGACCATTCCGGTCTGCCGCACATCGCCGATGACTTCATACTTCTCGGCCAGCGCCGACAGGCGCTCGTGCGCCATCGTCCCGATCGCCAGGGCATTGGCCTGCAGGTCCTTTTCCCACAACTCGTCGAGCACCGCCATGGCGGCGGCGCAGGACACCGGATTGCCGCCAAAAGTATTGAAATAGCGGAAGGATGTCCTGAACCGCGCCATGATGTCGGGCGTGGTGACGACGCCGGCGACAGGATGGCCGTTGCCCATCGGCTTGCCCATGGTGACAATATCCGGAACCACACCCTGTTTCTGGTGACCCCAGAAATGGCTGCCGCAGCGGCCGAAACCGGATTGCACCTCGTCGCAGATCAGCAACCCGCCAGCCTTGCGCACCACCTCGGCCGCCGGTCGCAGCCAGCCTTCTGCCTGTGCCGGAAAACCTTCGTTGAGGAAGATCGGGCAGACGATCAGCGCCGCCACGCCGATGCCGGACGATTGCAGGTTTTCGACCGCGCGCGCCACATGGGCTGCAAACCGGCTTCCGTCAGGGTCGTCAATCCGGTAACTGTCCGGCGCCTCGACGTGGCGCAGATACTCGCCGAGGCCGAATCCCACCGCCGGAACGTTGCTTCTCGACAGGTGGCTGACCAGCGTCGTGTTGCCGTGATAGGTCGCGTCCGTGGCAATGATCCCGCGGTTGCCGGTCATCGCCTCCGCCATGCGCAATGCGATGTCGTTGGCCTCGGATCCCGTGCAGGTCATGATTGCGGTCGACAGCGGGTCGTCGAAGGTCGCGGTGAGCCGCTCGACATAATCGAGGATGCCTTCGTGCAGATAGCGGGTATGGGTGTTGAGCGTCCGCGCCTGTGCGCAGAGCGCGTCGACAACGCGCGGATTGCAGTGCCCGACATGGGCGACATTGTTGTAGCAGTCGAGATAGCGGCGTCCGTCCTCGTCCCACAGCCACACACCATCGCCCCGAACAATGTGCACCGGCTCCTCGTAGAAGGTCGAGACGTTGGGTCCGAGAAGCTCCCGGCGGCGCTCCATGAGATCAGACATCTGATACCTTGCTTGCGCGCTCACGCCGGGCCTGGATGATGGTCCAGCCCTGGAACAGGACGGCGATAACGATCATCGTAAACAGGATGAAGGCAATCGGCCGGTCGATGAATTCCCACGGTGTCGTTACCCGCGCCATCGCCGTACGCAGCTTGTCCTCCATCAGCTTGCCGAGCACGATGCCGAGAATGATCGGCGATGTCGGATAATCGAGCCGCTTGAGAATGAAGCCGAACACTCCGAAGCCCGAAGCGATGGCCACGTCCGTCAGCGAGTTGCGCAGCGAATAGACCCCGATCAGGCTGAAGGTCAGGATCATCATCCCGAGGAAACGGTTCGGGATCGTCATCGCCTTCATCAAGGTGCTGGTGGCGAAGAACAGGAAGACGACGACGATGATGTTAAGCAGCAGCAGGCAGAGATAGAGCGCCAGAACGAAGTCCATCTGGTTGGCGAACAGCTGCGGTCCCGGCACGACATTGTGCACGTAGAACACGGCGAGCATCATCGCGGTCAGCTCTTCGCCGGGTATGCCCAGCGCCAGAAGCGGGATCATGGCCGCCGCCGGCACCGAATTGTTGGCGGCTTCCGATGCCACGATCCCCTCCGGATTGCCCTTGCCGAAAAGTTCCGGGGTCTTCGACGTGCGCTGCGCGTAGGCATAGGACATGAACTGCGACATGAACTCGCCGACGCCGGGGATCATGCCGCATATGACACCGAAGCCCGATCCGACGGTGGCAACCCGCTTGAAAACCCAGAAGTCACGGACCTGCTCCAGGACCTTTGGTCTTCCCACATCCGGCAGTTTGATCGGCTTGTCCTTGTCCATGAACAGGACCAGCGCCTGACTGACCGCAAACAGCCCCAGGACCACGACAATCAGATTGATGCCGGACTGCAGCCAGCCGAGCCCGAAGGTAAAACGCTGGGTGTAAGCGCTTGGCTCGATGCCGATGGTCTGCAGGAAGATGCCGACGGACGCCAGCATCCCTGCGGCCAATACCTGTCCGCGATGGGTGATGATGACAAGGGTGATCCCCAGCAACGCCGCCAGGAAGATCTCGCGTGACCCGAACATCGGCGCGATGCTCGCGAGCACCGGCGCCAGGAACATCAGCGCCACGATGGAAAAGATCGCACCGTAGAACGAGGCCGAATAGGCAAGGCTCAACGCCCGCTGCCCCTCGCCCCTGAGCGTCATCGGATACCCGTCATAGGTGGTCAGCGCGTTGACCGGCGTGCCGGGCGTGTTGACCAGGATCGCCGGGATCGCTCCACCGAACATCGACGAGCCGTAGATGCCAAGCAGCGCAGTCAGTCCGACGATCGGTTCGAGCGAGAAGGTTACCGGCAGGACGATGGCGATGGCCACCGCGGCGCCGACACCCGGAAGTCCGCCAACGATCACCCCGCCGATCGAGCCGATCAGCAGCGCCGCCATGACGTCCCAGCGGGCAATGAGGTCGATACTCGATGAAAGCAGTTCCATGACGCCTCAGAAGTAACGGAGGAGGATGTAGCGGAGCCCTTCGGGCGCCAGTTGATACAGCGCGCCGCCCGGGATCTTTACATTCATCGCGCTTTTGAAGAACAGAACGACGAAGAGCGCGAAGCCGATTGCCGCCCATACTGCCCTGCCCCTGTAGCCGAGCCGCAATGTCAGGCCGGCGCAGAAGATCACGGTCGCCGGAAGATAGCCGATGAGCGGAATTGCCCAGACATACAGAAGGTACCAGCCGACATATTCGAGCGAGCGCAGCCAGATTCCGGCTTCCGCCCAGCGGCCCGGCGTGCGCTCGACCTTGCTTCGCGACAGCCAGTTGAGCCCGGCAAAGAGCACGACACCGACCAACGAGATCGTCGGCCAGAATCGCGGCTGAGCCGAAAGACGCTTGCCTTCGAGCCAGGTCGTCTCCCATCCGATGGCCGCAATCAGAAGACCGCCGAGGACGAGCATGAGGGTGCAAAACAGCATCTCGCCGGGCTTGCGGCCGAGCGGAAAGACGTGAGGCTCTTCTCTGACATCGTCAGCCATTCAGGTGTGCCCCGCGATTGAGGTGGCCGGCGTCATGACAGAACGCAAAAACCACGCAATGAGACGAACAGGAACAGGGATGTGACCGGCTGCATCCATGGCAGCCGGTCTGACAGGTACTGCCCTACTGGGCGATCATCGCGTTGATGCGCCCCGACACCTCGATGTCGGATTTGATTCGCGCCGCGGAATCGGCCGAATTCATCCAGTAGACGATGGCGCCGGTCTGCTTGGCAAGATCCAGGGCGCGCTCCGAGGCCATGGTCTTTTCGGCCGAGGCAATGATCTTTTCGCGCACGTCCTGGGGCGTGTCCTTGTGCACGAACAGACCGTTCCACAGCGAGATGTTCAGAGCCGGAGCGATGGAGGCCAGCGTTGGTGCATCCGGAACGACGGAAATCGGACTTTCAGTGATGGTGGCGAGGATGTTCACCTTGTCGAGGCAGGGCAGAACCTGCTGAATGGTCGTGTTGACGACGTCGAAGTCACCCGAAGCCAGCGAATTGCAGTCAAGCGCATCCGCCGATGCTTCCGCCTTCCATTCAAATCCCAGCTCCTTTGCCGCGGCAAAGGTCGCTTGCGTCGGCAGAAGGAAGGCGCCGAAATGGCCCAGCACCTGGCCGTTTTCCTTTGAATAGTCTGCAAGCTCCTGCATGGTCGAATACGGCTTGTCGCTGCTGGCGGCGATCACGAAAGGATAGGTCAGGAAAATCCCGAGAGGCTCGAACGGGTCCGGATTGAGACCCGGCACGCCGACCTCTGGACCGACCACGGGGATGTCGACCACGAAGGAGCCGATGGTGTAGCCATCCGCAGGCGCCGCAGCGACCGTTGCCGCACCCGGAAACGGACCGCCGTCGGACGGGCGGTTCACCACGGCCGCGGCAACGCCGTATTCGGCCTCGAAGTCTTCGGCGATCATCCTGGTCAGCACGTCCTCAAGGTCGCCTGGCGGGAACGGCACCACGAAACTGACCGGACGATCGGGATACTCGGCCAGGGCCGGTGCGACCGGCAGGGCGAATGCTGCAGCCAAGAGCGCAGTGCCCGCGAATAAAGTTGCATACTTCATTGACGTTTCCCTCTGGTTCATTATTGTCAACAGTAGTTCATATCTTGGCAAGGCGCCTTGAGGTTGTCAACAAAACGTTGCCGCGTTGCGCACATATGCCCGGACCCGGAAGGAAACCGCATGTCTTCGACAGTCGCCAAGGCTCTGACCCTGCTCGATCATTTCTCTGAAAACGAGCCCGAAATCGGCCTGTCGGACCTTGCCCGCAGGTCCGGACTCGACAAGGCGACCGTGCACCGGATGCTGAGCGTGATGGCTGATGCAGGCCTGGTGGAGCAGCGTCATGACACGAAACTCTATCGTCTCGGCGCCGGCATCCTGCGTCTGGCGCGAATCAGGGAGAAGGCCTTTCCCTTTGCCTCGGTGCTGCAGCCCGAACTCGATCTCCTGGCGCAGGAAACCGGCGAAACCGCCCACGCTTCGCTGATTTCGGGCCGGGCGCTGGCCACGGTCGGAATCTGCGAGAGCAGCAAGGCGAACCGTGTTTCCCTGGTTGTCGGCGAGGTCCTGCCGTTCCATGCCACGGCCTCGGGCATCGCCACGCTCGCCTTCGGGACCGAAGAGCTGTCCGCCCGCGTGCTTACAGGCCCCCTTGACGGCAAGACATCTTTCACACTGACCGATCCCGGCAGGCTCAATGCACTCATCGAGACCGCGCGGCGGACCGGGTTCGGGGAAACCGACCAGACCAACGAAATCGACGTCTATGGCATCGCCGCTCCCTATTTCGACAAGACCGGGTTCGCTTGCGGAGCCGTCGCCGTGGCGACGCCCTCGCACCGCATGACCGAAGCCTTGCGCGACAAGATCGTCGACGCGGTGCTCCGCACGGCGCAGGTGATCACGTCCGGCACCGGAGGAACGCAACCGGCCGGCTATCCCGAAACCGTCAGAAAGACCCTGTCATCGCTGCCGGACGGATCGGCTTGAGCCTGTCGGCGGCGGTCTGACGATCGCAGTCGCACATGGCGGACCCGGGAACTGGTTGGCGCGCCACTTTTCGGGCGGCGCTGGGTTGTCCGCCGGCAGAGCCTGACCTGCCCGATTGACATCAAGGGCGAAGCGGGACAGAATATTTGAAACGCTGGTGTATATAATAAACCGATACGGATTGTTCCGAAATGGATCTCACTGAACTTGCGTCCCTCCGGTCAGCGCCCGTGCCCCCCGCCGCGCACGTCATAGACGGGGAACGACGGGCGGCGTCCGATGGCGCCACCATGGACGTGATCTCGCCGGCCGACGGCCGCAGGCTGACGACGATGCCGCGCGGAACCGGCGATGATGCGCAAGCCGCCATTTCAGCTGCCCGGCGAGCCTTTGACGACGGCCGCTGGTCCGATCTGGCGCCCGCCGCGCGCAAGGCGGTGCTGCTGCGGTGGGCAGGTCTGATCGAGGCTCATGCCATGGAACTCGCCGTTCTCGGCGTCCGCAACAATGGAACCGAGATCGGGATGGCCCTGAAGGCCGAACCACTGTCGGCCGCCGCCACGATCCGCTACTATGCCGAGGCGGCAGACAAGCTGCATGGCGAGATCGCCCCGACCGGACCTGGCACACTCGGCCTTGTCCACCGCGAGCCCGCGGGCGTGGTGGGAGCGATCGTGCCCTGGAATTTTCCGCTGATGATCGGCGCCTGGAAGCTGGGCCCGGCGCTGGCGACCGGCTGCACGGTGGTGCTCAAGCCGGCGGAAACCGCCTCGCTGACGCTGCTACGCATCGCGGAACTGGCGCTCGACGCCGGAATACCGGCTGGTGTGCTCAATGTGGTGACCGGAGAAGGTTCCGTCGTCGGCGCGGCAATAGCCGAATCCAGCGATGTCGATGTTCTGGTCTTCACCGGATCGGGCGCAACGGGCCGGCGGTTGCTGGAAGCGTCGGCGCGGTCCAATCTCAAGCGCGTCTATCTGGAGCTTGGCGGCAAGTCGCCGAACATCGTCTTTGCCGACGCGCCCGATCTTGATGAGGCTGCCAAGGTCTCCGCCCACGGCATCTTCCGCAATTCCGGACAGGTCTGCATCGCAGGATCGCGCATCCTGGTGGAGCGGACGATTCATGATGCCTTTGTCGACAAGCTCGCAGCGGTCGCGAACGCGATGACGGTCGGCGATCCGCTCGATCCGGCGACCGCCGCCGGAGCGATCAACTCGCACGCCCAGCTCGAAAAGAACCTGAACTTCGTCGCTGAAGCGCGCCAGGCCGGACGCCGGATCGTCACCGGAGGTACCCGTATTCTCGAGGACACCGGCGGCTTCTACATGGCGCCCACAATTGTTGCCGGTGTCCGCCCGGAAGACCGGCTGGCCCGGGACGAGGTCTTCGGACCTGTGCTTGCGGTCATGCCTTTCGATACCGAGGACGAGGCCATAGCCCTCGCCAACGGCACCGATTACGGACTGGCGGCCGCCGTCTGGACGGCCAACCTGTCGCGCGCCCACCGGATGATCCGGCGGATCAAGGCCGGGATCGTCCACGTCAACACCTATGGCGGCTCCGACATGACCGTACCGCTCGGCGGCGTCAAGCAATCGGGAAACGGCCACGACAAATCGCTGCACGCCTTTGACAAGTATCTCGACCTCAAGACCGCATGGATCAAACTGTGAGCCGGGCGCTGGTTCTCGATTTCGGCGGCGTTATCTCGAAAACCCTGTTCGAGACGCATGATCTGTCCGAAAAGGCCCTCGGCCTTGCGCCAGGCACACTCGAATGGCGCGGCCCCTTCGACCCCAATGGCGACGCGGCCTGGCGGGCGATGCAGGCGGGCGAGATGAGCGAGCGCGACTACTGGGCACTCAGAATGCGCGAGACCGGCGCGTTGATCGGCGAAGAGTGGACCGAGTTCGCCGAATTCGTCGGCCGGGTGCGCGGAGCCGATCCGGCTGCGGTGATAAGGCCGGAAGCGCTGGCGGCAATCGGCAAGGCACGCGATGCCGGGTGCAGGCTGGCAATTCTGTCCAATGAGCTCGACCTGTTCTACGGCGCTGATTTCCGCGACCGGCTGCCGTTTCTCGCCGCTTTCGAACTGATTGTAGACGCCACCTATACCGGCATCCTCAAGCCCGACCCTCGCGCCTACGGCTTCATCACCGATGGCCTGGGGATCCAGGCGGCGGAGTGCGTCTTCGTCGACGATCAGATGAAGAACATCCGCGGAGCCGCGGCTGCGGGCATGCAGACCGTGGCATTCGACGTGACCCGACCCGGCGAAGGCTACGACCGGGCTCTCGACCTCCTCAAGATAAAGGCATAAGCGATGAAGGACAGCAATTTCCTCAAGGAAAACAACGCCCGCCACATGTGGCATCCGATGGCGCATCCTGCTGACAGCCTCGCCAATCCGCCCGAGATCATCACCGGCGGTGAAGGCGTCGAAATCACCGATGTCGATGGCAACCGCATGATCGACGCCGTCGGCGGGCTCTGGAACGTCAATCTGGGCTATTCCTGCACGCCGGTAAAGCAAGCGATCTCGCGCCAGCTTGACGCCCTGCCCTACTACTCCACGTTCCGCGGAACCAGCAACGATGCGGTGATCGAACTGAGCTTCATGCTGCGCGACTTTTTCGCCCCTGACGGCCTGAGCCGCGCCTTCTTCACCTCCGGCGGATCCGACAGCGTCGAGGTGGCGTTGCGGCTGGCGCGTCAGTACCACAAGCTGCGCGGCGAGGCAGGCCGCATCAAGTTTCTCAGTCTCAAGAAGGGATACCACGGCACCCATACGCTCGGTGCGTCGGTAAACGGCAACGCCAATTTCCGCACCCAGTACGAGCCACTGATGCCCGGCTGCTATCATATTCCCGCACCCTACACCTATCGCAACCCGTTCAACGAATCCGATCCTGCGAAGCTGGCGCAACTCTGCCTCGCGGCCCTTGAAGACGAGATCAAGTTCCAGGACCCGTCCACCATCGCCGCCTTCATCATGGAGCCCGTACTCGGCGCCGGTGGCGTAATCCCGCCGCACGAGAGCTTCATGCCAGGCGTCCGGGATCTCTGCACCAAACACGGAATCCTGCTGATCGCAGACGAGGTCATCACCGCCTTCGGCCGTACCGGAAGCTGGAGCGGCTCGCGTCATTGGGGGGTGAAACCGGATCTCATGTGCACCGCCAAGGCCATCACCAACGGCTACTTCCCCTTCGGCGCCGTTATGATCTCCGATGCGGTGGCGGAAGCGTTCGAAAGCGACAAATCCGGCAAGGCCGCAATCGGCTCGGGCTACACCTATTCCGGCCATCCTGTCGGCGCGGCCGCCGCCATCGCCTGCCTGAAGGAGACGCTGCGGCTGGAAATCAACGACAACGCCGCCGCACGCGGCACGCAGCTGTTCCAGGGGCTCGAGGCACTGAAGCAAAGGCACGAGGTGATCGGCGACGTGCGCGGCGGACATGGGCTGATGTGCGCGCTGGAACTCGTGTCGGATCGGAAGTCGAAGACACCGGTCGACAAGACGGTGATTGGCAGAATTTATCGCAAGACCATGGAAGCCGGCGTCATGGTCAGGGTATCGGGTCCCAACATCATCCTCTCCCCGCCTCTGATCCTCACGGCAAAACACGTCGAGGCGATCATCGCCGCACTTGATCACGGCTTTGCCGCACAGGCGTGACTGCCGGCGTCCGGAGTATCTGGCGCGTGCCCGGACGGCGCCGGTCAAGCCGACAGCAGCCGGTCTATCCGGAACGCCAGAAGAAACCTCGTCGGTTGACTGGACGTTTGGTTTGGATCGGCCCTGACCCAGAGCTGTGGAGACGGTGGGGGAATCCTTTAGTAGCATTCACCATGGGATGCTGCTGCAAGCGATGTAGAGAATTGCGTTCATCACCTCGCGCATGTCGCTCGTACGAGTCCGGTCGCCTGCCTCCGAAAGCGGAACCCGCGGTGACGCCGCATCCCACTCGACGTCCGTCAAGTCGGTCGGCTAGCGCTCCGATTTACGGCTATGCTCAACTCGGATGATTTCAGCCTAGGACAAGGCAACGTCCATCGAATCTTCGACAATCCGACGGCATCACATCCCACTGATATCACTCAATAACTCTCGAATCAGGCTTGTCAAATGCTGATCCCGGCTCTTGTGCGAAGAATAAGCCAGTGCGCGCCAGGCTTTTGATGGCGTGCACTGGCGTTGGCTGGCTCGTCATTGTCCTGATCGTTGGGGACCGCTCTAGCCGGTGGATTCGCAGACCCCCTCTCTTCGGACTTCGAAGCGAAGAGACTGTCTGTTTGATTTGCATGGAAACCGATCTGATACCCGAGTGAACCTCTGGTGATGGAGGCGGACATCATCCTGGAGTGCCCCGCGATTCCGGACCAGCGGAAGCCGAATTCTTCGGGGTTAGGTTCTTTGTTTTTTTTGCTGTGCTATCAGGCAGATATTTTGTTGCGGGGTCCTGATTGCACAGAGTCTGGCCGGGCCCGCGCGCAACCGAAGACGCTCGCATCGCGTTGAACGACCCGCGACGGCAACAGCCTGTCAAAATGCTCGCATCCAAATCAGCGGATAAACAGCCGTTCGCACACTGACGAACCTGCTACCTTAACCAAAATCGACACACCGCCGAGCACACAGGCTCTGGTCTTCCATCACTTTGAAGCGGGCTCAGCGCATGACAAACGGATTGGGGACATCCTTGCTGAAGGCCATCCAGACTCTCTTGGTCTCGAGATAGTCATAGATGGCGTCCTGCCCGCTCTCGCGGCCCTGGCCGGAATTCTTGAAACGGCCGAACGGCACCATGTAGCTGACCGCTCGATAGGTGTTGGTCCACACCGTGCCCGCGCGCAACCGCCTGACGGCCGTGAAGGCGTGCGCCATGTCGGTTGTCCAAACGCCTGCGGCAAGCCTATAGGGCGTGTCATTGGCAATGGAGTAGGCCTCGTCATCGTCCGTGAAGCGAATGACCGACAACAGCGGGCCGAACACTTCCTGCTGGGCGATCTGCATTTCGTTGCGGACGCCCGCGAACACGCTCGGCAGCGTCGAGGCGGATATCGAGTACGGCAGCACGCGCGCCGCGGCTGGCGAAAAGGCGGGCAATGGCTTCGCCGAAGCCGCCGCCCGCGCCGGTGACAATCGCCACCTTGCCGGCGAGCGTGTCTTCCTGCGAATATTCGATGTGTGGCAGTGTCATGTCGGGTCTTCCTCCTGGTTCAGGTCGGAAGAACATAGAGAAGCCCAGCATGTGCACGCAAAGACCGTTTAGGGCTTGCCTTTATAGAGCGGCGTTATCGGGTACGGCCTCCTGCAACGATCGCGCGCCCTTCCAGCGGCCGGTATCCACCAGACCCAGTAGCGTTTCGCGGCACAGCGCCTCGATGACGGTGACCGCATTCGGCATCGGCCGGTCCGAGGCATGCACCAGATAGACATCGCGTTGAAGCTCGGGTTTGCGGATTGGCCAGTGCTTGAGCCGACCGTCCTGCACTTCTCGCGCAATCGCATTGAAAGGCAGGACCGAATAGCCCATGCCTTCCTCCACCAGCTCCTTGATGTTGCCGTAGGAATCGACATCGATGACGGTGTTGAGCGGCAAGCGGCTCTTGCCGGCCACCCCTTCAAGCAGTTCACGCAGCCCGTGATTGACACTGGGCAGGATCAACGGCAATTCCGCAACCTGCCTATAGGCGATCGGTCCGTCGGCGGGAGGCTGGATGCCCTGCATCGCACCGACAGGGCCGAGCAGGCATAATTCTTCCGTCAGCACCGGATGGGATGCGAGCGTCCGGTCCTGCACCGGGATGTAGAGAACGGCAAGATCGATCTTGTTCTCGCGGATCCATTCGGTGATGAACCCGCTCATCGCCTCGGCAATCCTGAGCTTGATGCGGGGATAGCGTTTGCGGGCGGCAATGATCAGCGGAACGGACAGGATCTGGCTGATTGTTCCGGGCAGGCCCAGCCGCACCTCGCCGCTGGGTTCGGCTTCATGTCCGCGGATTTCCTCGGCGGCGAAAGCGAACTGCTCGATGATGACGCGGGCATTGCGCAACAGGATTTCACCGGCTTCCGTCGGCAGAACGCCATGCGGGCTGCGGAAAAGCAGTTGCGTGCCCAGATCGGCCTCCATGTTCCGGACGTGCAGGCTCAGCGCCGGCTGCGCGACGTTGAGCATCGCCGCAGCCTTTGAAAAAGAACCATTTTCAACGATCGCCACGAAATAGCGGAGTTGCCGAAGATCCAAGTGACCACCCACGTTTTTGTATAGCAAGCCGGACTGGCAAGCATTTTTATTATACCGAGAGGAGGTCCATGAATGTCAAGCCAAGGCGGTTACCCGTAGCCGCCTTGCTCTACTTCGCGCTGGAAGGAACCATAAACTCGGCCCGAAGCCGATCGGTGTCTTCGCCCAGCCCGGGCACCTTGCCGAGCTCAGGTTGATTGCCGTCAACCAGGAAACCAGGCGCCAGCATCCGCACCGGACCGCTTGGAGTCTCGATCATCGAGTATCGGTTCTGCGGATGGTTGGCGACATCTTCAAGCGTACTGATCCGCCCGTAGGCAATACGTGCCGCCTGAAGCCGGGCCGCCATTTCCTCGCGCGGCAGCGCCGCCATGAGCGGAGTTATTTCGGCATCGAGCGCCGCCCGGTTGGCCACCCGCAGGCTGTTGCTCCTGAATCGTTCGTCGGTGGCAAGATCCGGACGCCCCAGCGCCTCCCTGCACAGCATCTGCCATTCGCGTTCGTTCTGGATCGAAAACAGGATCGCCTTGCCGTCGCTGCAGTCATAGGCGCCATAGGGCGCAATCGTCGGATGCTTGAGGCCGCTGCGTTCGGGAACCTTGCCGCCATAGACATATTGCATATAGGGGACATTCATCCAGTCCGACAGCGCGTGATACAGCGAGACCGCGATATGGCGGCCCTCGCCCGTGATGGTGCGGGCATAAAGAGCCTGCATCACCGCCTGGGTTGCGGTCATGCCAGCGGCGATGTCGCAAACCGAAACACCGACCCTCGCCGAGCCGTGCTCGTTGCCGGTGATGGCCGACAGGCCGCTTTCGGCCTGCACCAGCAAGTCATAGGCCTTGAGGTCGCGCAGCGGCCCCTCATCGCCATAGCCGGAGATGGAGCAGGTAATCAGCCGCGGGTAACGCCGCCTGAGTTCATCAACCCCGAATCCCAGCCGGTCAATGACGCCCGGAGCGAGGTTCTGGATGAAGATGTCGGCTTTCGCGATGATGGCCGAGAGCACCCGTTTGTCGTCATCAAGCTTGAGATCCAGGCAAAGCGATTCCTTGCCGCGATTGAGCCAGACGAAATAGGCACTCTCGCCATGAACCAGATGATCGTACTCGCGTGCGAAGTCGCCTTCTGGCCGCTCGATCTTGATCACGCGCGCGCCCGCATCAGCCAGCTTGCCGGAAAGATAAGGCGCCGCGACAGCCTGTTCGATTGAAACGACGAGCAAGCCGTCGAGATCCTTTTTCATCGCCAATGCCCGTGCCTGAGTTGTATCTGCACAGCCGTCCTCCCGGCTGTTTCCAGGCGCGATCATTACCGATTTCGGATATCACTACAAATAACACTGTAATGGGGAGGCGATAACAAGACGCTATAGGGAGGTCTGCCGCAACTCGCCGCGCAGCATAAGGGAACACGATAGGTGAAGTATCAAAATGCTATTGGCAGGAGGCAGCCTGAACGGCCTATCGTCAAGGAATCATACCCTTCTTGAGTAGCGACAGACCGTGATACCCATGCCAGATACCCCGTCGCTGTTCCTTTTCGTGCCGGCAGATCGGCCCGAACGCTATGCCGGAGCGGCGGCATCGGGAGCGGATAGGGTGATCATCGACCTTGAGGACGCCGTGGCGCCGGACAGAAAGAGCGCGGCACGCGCAATGCTGTGCGAAGAACTGCAATCCGCGCCTGCCACTGCCACACCCGTTCTGCTCCGCATCAACGGCATCGGCACGCCATGGCACGCGGATGATCTGGTCGCGGTCTCCAGCTTGCTGCGCTCCGGTCGGCTCGCCGGCATCATGCTACCGAAAGCCGAAGCGGCCGATGATATCGAAACCATTCGCCTGACCCTCGGTCCAGGCGCGATGATCATTGCACTTGTTGAAAGCGCCGCCGGGCTTGCTCACGCCGAGGAAATCGCGTGCGCGGCCGATCGGATTGCTTTCGGCTCCATCGATTTTGCCGCCGACATCGGATGTGATCATACAAGCGACGCCCTGTTGTTTGCCCGCACGCGTCTGGTCATTGCCGCCCGTGTGGCGCAGCGGGATGTGCCTATCGATGGCGTCACGCGGTCAATCCGCGACGAGGACGAGATCGAACACGACGCCCGCTATGGGGCAAGCCTTGGCCTGAAAGCCAAATTACTGATCCACCCCGCCCAGATCGCGCCCGCGCGCCGGGGTCTCTCGCCTACCCCTGCGGACCTCGCCTGGGCGGAACGGATCCTCGCCGGCAGCGGTGACCGCGGCGCAGTCTCCGTCGACGGGCAGATGGTCGATGCACCGGTCATTGCCCGCGCCCGCCAGATTCGCAATGATCAAGACCGGCAATCGAACAGGCAGACACGATGACAGAGATTACCAAAACGCTGAGCACCTATGTCGCTAATCTCCGCTACGATGACATGCCTGCAGAGGTGCCCGAAAGAGCCAAGCACCTGATGATCGATCTGGTCGGCAGCATCGTGCGGGCCGGCCGTGAATCCGATTCCACCCCCTCGATCATGCGGATGATCGAGCGGCTCGGTCTCGGCGCGCCGGGCGAGGCCCGCGTTTTTGGACAGGACCGCCGCTACAGTCCCGCGACAGCGGCCCTGCTCAATGGCGTGCTCGGCCATTCGCTCGATTTCGATGACACCCATGCCGACAGTTCCCTGCACCCGAGTGCGCCCGTTGTCCCGGCAGCCCTTGCGGCAGCGGAAATGGCGGGTGCATCAGGACGGGATCTGCTTGTGGCAATCGTCGCCGGGTTCGAAGTCTGCTGCCGGCTTGGCAATGCGCTTGATCCGACCTCCCATTATGCGCGCGGTTTTCATCCAACCGCGACTGCCGGCACCTTCGGCGCCGCCGCTGCGGCAGGAAAACTGCTGGGCCTCGACGCCGCCGGCATTGCTTCCGCCTTCGGTGTGGCGGCCAGCCAGGCGGCCGGCTCGCTGCAGTTCCTCGTCAATGGTGGCTGGAACAAGCGTTATCAGGTTGGTGCGGCAGCCATGAACGGTCTGATCGCCGCAACTCTGGCCAGCGAGGGTTTCATTGGTGCTGCGGAAGCGATCGAAGGCAAGCATGGGTTCCTGCACGGCCACACCGACAATGCCCGCCCCGACATGGCAGTCGCCGGTCTCGGCTCCATCTTTGAGACCAGGAAGATCGGCATGAAACCCTATCCGAGTTGCCGCTACACCCACGCCGCCATCGACGGATTGATTGCTTTGCGCAAAGAACACGGCTGGTCCGCCGATGACATCATCGCCGTGACCATCGGCCTACACCGCAACGGCATCGTTCTGACCGGCGCGCCGCTCGCGGAAAAACAGCGTCCCAGAAGCGTGGTCGACGGCCAGTTCTCCATGCCGTTCACCGCGGCGGTGGCCCTGCATCAGGGCCATTTCGGCTGGGACGATTACGCTCTCATCGGCGATGCTGGCATCGAAGCCATCACGGCGCGGATCGATGTGCGCCAGGATGAACGCCTTGAAGGCCTGCGTCATCCGTTCGGCGCCCATATTGCAGTCCGCGCCGTTGATGGCACGTACTCGCTGATGATCCCCGACCCGTCAGGCGAGCCGGACAGCTTTCCACCGCTCGATCGGGTGGAGGAGAAGTTCATGACACTCGCCCGCCCGGTTCTGGGCAACGAGGCTTCCGCCCTTTACGCGCGGCTTGCCGCAGTTGAGGGCATCCAGGACATGCGCGGGCTTCTGGATCAGTGATCCGCCTGACCTATACATTCAATGTATGGACGCTCTCATCTTATGCTATTTGATGTTATGGCATGCTAGCCCTAGTTTCCCACGAAATTCAATTGAGGAAAGATGATGTCCGGGTCTGCTGAGGATTATGCTGAAATTCGCGAAGAAGTCGCCAAGCTGTGCGCGACCTTTCCCGGTGAGTACTGGCAGAAGCTTGAGCGCGAAAACACTTATCCGGCGGAATTTGTCGCCGCGCTGACCGAAGCCGGATATCTGGCCGCCCTGATCCCCGAGGAATATGGCGGATCAGGCCTGCCGCTCTCCGCGGCAGCGGCGATCCTTGAGGAAATTCAGTGTGCCGGCTGTAATGGCGGTGCCTGCCATGCGCAGATGTACATCATGGGCACAATCCTCAGGCACGGCAGCGAAGCCCAGAAGCAGAAATACCTGCCGGAAATCGCCGCCGGGCGTCTGCGTCTGCAGGCCTTCGGCGTCACCGAACCCGGTAGCGGCACCGACACCACCTCGATCAAGACCTTCGCCATCCGCGACGGCGATCACTACGTAATCAACGGCCAGAAAATCTGGACCTCTCGCGCCGAGCACTCCGATCTCATGCTGCTTCTGGCGCGCACGACTTCGAAGGATGAGGTTGCCAAGCGAACAGACGGGCTCTCGGTTTTCATCGTTGACATGCAGGAAGCCAGAAAAGCTGGCATGACCATTCGCCCGATCCGGACCATGATGAACCACTCCACCACCGAAGTGTTCTTCGACAATGTCCGCATTCCCGCCGAAAACCTCATTGGCGAAGAGGGCAAGGGGTTCCGCTACATCCTTTCGGGCATGAATGCAGAGCGCATCCTGATTGCAGCCGAGTGCGTTGGCGACGCCAAGTGGTTCATCAAGAAGTCGAGCGCCTATGCCAGGGAACGGGTGGTCTTCGGCCGGCCGATCGGCCAAAATCAGGGTGTCCAGTTCCCGATCGCCCGCGCTTATGCCCAAATGAAGGCAGCCGACCTACTGGTCCGCGACGCGTGCCGGCGCTATGAGGAGGGCGAGAACTGCGGGGAGGAAGCCAACATCGCCAAACTCATGGCCGCCGACGCCTCCTGGGCCGCTGCCGAAGCCTGCGTACAGACCCATGGCGGCTTTGCCTTCGCCGAGGAATACGATGTCGAGCGCAAGTTCCGCGAGACACGGCTCTATCAGGTCGCGCCGATATCGACCAATCTGATCTTGAGCTACATTGCCGAGCACGTGCTTGGCATGCCGCGGTCCTATTGACCCAATTCGCCAGGGAGCCCGGCTGTGCCAATATTCGACATTGACCACTTGCGCACCTGGATCGGCCGCGCCCAGGAAAAAAGCGACAGCATTCAGCCGCGGCTCGTCGAGAGCTTCAACGCGATCTTCAATGCCAGCTCAGGGCTGGCACTGGGCGATCCGGCGCCGCTCGGCATCCATTGGTGTCTTGCGCCCGATATCGCTCCAATGAGCGGGCTCGGCCCGGACGGTCACCCTGCGCGCGGCGGCTTCCTTCCACCTGTAGCGTTGCCGCGGCGCATGTGGGCCGGTGGCCAGGTGGATTATTCCGGCGGCTTGCGGGTTGGCGACATCATCACCCGCCGCTCGCGCATCGAAGACGTGACCGAGAAACTCGGCCGCAGCGGACCCCTCGTGTTCGTCACCGTAAGGCACGACTATCTCACGCCGCACGGCACCGCATTGAGTGAGCGCCAGGATATCGTCTACCGCGATCAGGAAATCAAAGCTGCCGCTCGGCCGGGAATGCAGCCTCCGACAAGCGTCGCAGCCGACCATTCTCAATCAATCGACGCAACAGCGACCCTGCTGTTCCGATACTCGGCGCTGACGTTCAACGGACACCGAATTCATTACGATCTGCCCTACGCGATCAACGAGGAAGATTACCCGGGACTTGTCTTTCACGGACCGCTGCAAGCCACGTTCCTGCTTCGGCTTGCAGCGGAAATCTCTGATGCGCCCCTGCAGAGCTTTGGCTATCGGTCGGTGGCGCCGCTCTTTGCCGGCGGCCAGGTATCGATCCATGCGACAGGCGGGGCGGGTGGCATCAACTTGTGGGTCGCCGATCAACACGGTGCACCGACGATGAAGGCTACGGTGGCGTCGGTTTAGCAGATTGTTGCATTTTCGATCTGGAAAATGATCGCAGGCGTTCGGAAACAATCCGAGAGCGCGCAAAAGCAACCGCCATTGTTCGAAATCAAACAGAGCAGGCGCCGGATACAAGTTACCTGCAACGGGACGAAAAGGAGGAAACCCAACAGGAGAGCTATTACAAGAAGATGCTGTTTGCAGTTTTTGATGCAGAAACCGCGCCATTCGAAGCGCTGGCGCCCTGAAGGATCTGCACAGGGACGGCGACATCACGCTGTATGCATCAGCGGTTGTCGCCAAGGACAAGGCTGGGAAGATCGGCATCCTCGACGGACCGGCTGGACTGCAGCAGGCGCCACGCTTGGCAGCCCTGCTGACGGAATTGGACAACACCGGTTGATGCCCGCTTGCATGAGCCTAGTGGAATCATCTTCCTGCTCGGACGCTTCAGCGGCTACGGCTTCGGCCATGGCGGGGTCGGTGCGATCGGCGTACTGGAGATCATACTTCTCATTCCGGTTCTCACCGGTCGCCTCTGACGTGATTGGCGCAGACACCCGTTCGGGCCGAGGGCAGAATTTCGCTTGAAGCACCAGACTGCCTTGTTTCCGGCATATAGTCTGACCTCTGAAAGGTCGGACCATGCCGGAATACCACGTCTCCGCCGGCCGTATCGACAGCCATGGATCGGAAGCCACGGCGAAGAATGCGAGGATTGTCCTGGATACCGACATGGCGGGTCGGATCGATGCCTTCATCCTGGCAGTGATGCTGTTGGTCAGCCTCGCAGCCTGCATTCTGAACGGCGCCGAACTGGTGATGCCGATGCTCACCTTTGATCTGCCCGGCATCAAGGTCAGCCTGCACGGGGTGCGGCAGGACAGACCTCCAAAGATGCTCCGCATCGACTATCAGATCGTGGTGGACACAGACGAAAGCGACGCGCGGCTCGATCCATTGCACCGCGATCTCCAAAGATAGGGCACCATCTTCAACACATTGGCTGGCGCGACGGACCTCGCCGGAAGACTGTGCCTTCCGCAAACGCGCCTGCCAGAAGGGTATTAAGAGCGATCCCTCCATGAACAAGTCGTCCGCATGCCGGACACATGCGCATATACGGTTTCAGGTGAATTGCGCCGGCTGCTAACGTCAGGAGCCCAGCCATCAGTGCAACCACAAGGAAAACACCCTGGTGCCATCTGCTTTCCTGACCTGTGCGGTTCTCGGCAATTTCTCGACACGTGCACAAAATGAGAATCTGCCGATCACGCCTGCGCAGATTGCAGCCGATTGTCTGGCTGCCGCAGATGCGGGGGCGTCGATTGTCCATGTCCATGTGCGCGACCCGGAGACCGAGCAGCCATCGATGGACACAGCGCTTTATGCCGAGGTGGTGGATCGGATACGAGACAAGAACAGCGAGCTGATCATAAATCTGACCACAGGCAATGGCGGACGCTACGACCCTTCCCGGGACAATCCGGCGGTCGCAGGGCCGAAGACAAACCTGCTTCTCCCCGACGCGCGGGTGCAGCATGTTCTCGAGATCAAACCTGATATTGCGACGCTTGATCTTAATACGATGGTTTTTGGCGAGGAGGTCGTCATCAACACCTTGCCCTCCATCCGTCGCATGGCCGAACTGATCCAGGGCGCGGGTGTGCGGCCTGAAATTGAGCTGTTCGATAGCGGGGACATTTCCATCCTGAACACACTGATGGACGAGAACTGCTTTGAAAAGCCGCCGCTCTGCTCCATCGTGATGGGTGTCAAATACGGCTTTATGCCGTCGCCCGAAACCGTTCTCTATGCCCGCAACATGTTGCCTAAAAGTGCTATCTGGACAGCCTTTGGCACCGGCGCCTTGGCTTTTCCGATGGTGGCGCAATCGGTGCTGGCAGGCGGTAACGTGCGGATCGGAATGGAAGATGCAGTCTGGCTTTCCAAGGGCGTCAAGGCGCCTTCGAACGCCGCCATGGTCGAAAAAGCCTGCCGTATCCTGAATGAGCTCGGCGTCGATCTGTTGGGGCCGAAACGGGTGCGCGAGCAACTTGGCCTGTGAATTTCAAGGATAAAACATGCTCACTTTCTTTCATTCACCCGGCAGTTGCTCGAATGGGATCCTGTTGCTGTTGCACGAGACAGGCGCGGACTTCGACACCCGGATTGTCGACGTCGTGCGCGGGGATCAGCGGTCTCATGCCTATCTGGCGCAAAATCCCAAGGGCAAGGTGCCGGCGCTGAAAATTGACGACGAAACCATCCTGACAGAGTTTCAAGCCATCGCTTACTGGCTGGCCAATGCCTATCCGGATGCAGGCTTGTGGCCCGATGGCCTTTTGGCCCGGTCGCGAACGCTTGAAGCGCTCGATTTCATCGTTGGGTCTGTGCACATGCGCGGCTTCACCTTCGTCAAGGTTCCGCAGAAATTTCTCAGTGACGCCGCCGGCAAGTCAGCATTGCAGGCACACGGCCGCACCGAAGTTGGGAAGGGGTTGTCGATCCTGTCAGAGATGATGGGAGAGCGCGACTATCTGCTGGGTGATTTCGGCCTTGCCGATGCTGCGTTGTTCTATGTGCTGGATTGGGCGAAGCAGGAAGGGTTTACGTTACCGGAGAATCTCTCCGCATGTCATCAGCGGTTACGGCAGCGGCCATCCTTCAGAAAATCCAAAACTCTATGGATGCGGTGACCACCATGGATCGGAGCCGGTCGTGAAATCCAGGAACATCCTGTTCATTATGTTCGACCAGCTTCGCTGGGATTATCTTAGCTGTTACGGACACCCTCATCTGAAAACGCCACACATCGACAGGCTGGCCGGAATGGGGGTCCGGTTCACCCGTGCCTATGTCCAGGCTCCGCTTTGCGGTCCATCGCGGATGTCGACCTATACCGGTCGTTATGTTCACAGCCACGGCGCCAGCTGGAACGGCACGCCGCTCAAGGTGGGCGAGTTGACCATGGGTGATCATTTGCGGGACGCGGGCATGGCGTGCTGGTTGGTGGGCAAGACCCACATGCATGCCGACGCAGAAGGCATGCGGCGGCTTGGCCTGGAACCCGACAGCATCATTGGCGCGCGGGTCGCCGAATGCGGGTTTGACGTGTTCGAGCGCGATGATGGAATGAGGGCGGTGGGTCCTGATGGGCGTTTGGTTGAGCCCGGTGGTGAGGCCTATGACACCTATCTCAGTGAACATGGCTATGAGGGTAACAATCCCTGGCACGACCACGCGAATTCCGGCGTGGATGGCGATGGCAATGTGCTTTCAGGCTGGTTCATGCGGAATGCGCAGGAAGCGGCCAACATCGAGGAGCCTGACAGCGAGACCCCCTACCTGACCCGCCGCGGCATGGAGTTTATTGACGGGTCCGGAGACGACCAGTGGCTTTGCCATCTGAGCTACATCAAGCCGCACTGGCCCTACATCGCCCCAGCTCCCTACAATGACATGTTCGGGCCCGAGCATGTGGTACCGCCGGTGCGCAGCCAGGCGGAATTCGACAACGCCCATCCCGTGCTCAAGGCGTTCATGACCTCGCCGATCGGGCAGGCCTTCAGCCGGGACGAGGTGCGCAATGCGGTTATCCCGGCCTATATGGGGCTGATCAAGCAATGCGACGATCAGCTGGGCGCGCTGCTGGAGTGGCTGGAAAAATCCGGACGCATGCAGGAGACGATGATTGTCCTGACCTCCGATCATGGCGATTTTCTCGGCGATCACTGGATGGGGGAAAAGACCTTTTTCCATGACGCTTCGGTCAAGGTTCCCTTGATCATCTTTGATCCCTCGGAGGACGCGGACGGCACGCGCGGCACGGTCTGCGATGAACTGGTTGAAGCCATTGACTTAGCGCCGACATTTGTCGAGGTGGCGGGCGGCAAGGTGCCCGGTCATATACTGGAAGGCCGTTCGCTGTTGCCGCTTCTTCATGGCCGGGATGGCTGGGACCGCGACGCGGTAATCTCGGAATATGACTTCGCTGCGACTCCGATTTCCCAGCGGTTGAACTTGGCGGTGCGCGAGTCCGTGTTGTTCATGGTTGCCGACAAGCGATGGAAGCTGATCCATTGCGAAGGCGGTTTTCGCCCGATCCTGTTTGATCTTGAGACGGACCCGGGTGAATTGACCGACCTGGGCGACAGCAGTGCCCATGAAGCGGTCATAGCCGCGATGTATGACAAACTGTTCCGCTGGTCGCGACGTACATCGCAGCGCACCACCCGTAGCGATGAACAGCTGGTTGCATTGCGCAAGACCCTTCGCCGGCGCGGCGTTGTGCTGGGTGTTTACGATGAAAACGACGTCCCCCTCGATCTGACAATCCACTACCGCGATCGCAAGGCGAAAATTCGCAAGCAATACGACCAGTAGCATCCGTCCATCCCCATCAAAGGTCGAAATCGGCTTGGCCAGGCCGGTGAGCATGTGCGCCAGCCTGCCAGCATGTCCACCACGTGAACGCCCCCAGGCTTCAAATAGACAGCCGCGTCTTTGTGAGGCTGTAACGGTGACAGTTGGAAATGGCGTTCGCAGTTTGGGAAGGGCATAAGCAATGGTTTCATATCCCGCAGAAATCCCGGTCGTGATTGTCGGAGGCGGTCCGGCAGGTTTGACAACAGCCAATCTGTTGGCTGCCTACGGTGTCGAATGCATCGTTCTTGAACGGGAAGGCGAACCACTGAACCTGCCGCGCGCCATCGTTCTTGATGATGAGGGATTGAGAACATTTCAGGTCTTCGGGATCGACAAGACCTATGTCGAAAAGGCCGCCATCAGTGACGGATCGCGGTATTATGACGATACTGGGAACTGTTTTGCCCAGACAGGGGCCGGGCTCACGACCTACGGATTCCGCAAGCGGTATTTTATCAATCAGCCAGAGCTGGAGACCGAGTTACGCGATCGCCTGGAGCAACAATCCCCCGGTGCCTTGCGGTTCTCTTCTGACGTTCTGGATATCAGGCAGGAGCGCGATCATGCCGTTGTGTTGATCCGCGACGCCTCCGGCGCAACGCATGAGATCAGGACAGACTGGGTGCTGGCCTGCGACGGTGGGCGCAGCCCCATTCGCGAACGGCTTGGTATTGCCATGTCCGGCAGCACCTACAAGCAGGACTGGATCGTCCTCGATATGCTCAACGATCCCGACAGTTCCAACTTCTCCAAGTTCATGTGCAGCTCGACGCGCCCGGCCGTCAGCGTGCCGGCTCCGCGCGGAGGGCGGCGCTATGAGTTCATGGTGCTGGACGGAGAAACCCGGGAGCAGGTGTTGGATGACGCGTTTCTGGCCGAGCTTGTCAAGCCCTACCGAGGGCTCGACGTCCGCGATGTGGTTCGCAAGACCGTTTACACCTTTCACGCCCGGATGGCCGAGAGCTTTCGCGACGGCCGCATTTTGCTGTTGGGTGATGCGGCACATCTGACGCCGCCCTTTGCGGGGCAAGGGATGAACGCCGGATTCCGCGACACGCATAATGTTGGCTGGAAAATTGCCAGTGTGCTGAATGGCGGCGCCAGCCCGGCAATTCTCGACAGTTATGAAGAAGAGCGGCGCAAGCCCGCATGGCACATGATCCAGTTGGCGGTGACCATGGGCAATTTCATCATGCCCGCTGGCGCCGAGCAGATCATGTTCCGGGATCTGCTGGTCAAAGCGCTGGAACCGTTTCCAAATGTTCGAGACTATTTGATCCAGATGCGTTTCAAGCCCAAGCCGCGTTATGGTGCCGGTCTGTTTCTGGATATCGAAACCCCTGTCTTCGAGGCTTCGCTGGTTGGGGAGATGATCCCACAGCCTGCGGTCATCGCAGGCGAGAAGGAAATCTTGCTGGACGAAATACTTGGCGTGGGCTTTGCGCTGATCGGGCAGAGCGATAGTGCAAAAGCCGCGTTGTCGAAGCTCGGCAGGACATCACTCATGGGCCTGCCGCTCACGGTAATCGATCTCAATACAATGGGTCGCGATACACCGACGGCATTGCATTCCTCAGATACCGATATCGCCCGACCGTTGCTAACCCATCGGGATCAGATCCTTCTGATCCGGCCTGACAGGTATTGCGCGGCGGCGATGTTTCCCGATGAACTGGAAAGCACGATTGCACGCTACGAAAGCCTGCTGTCAGGCGCGGGTTTCACTCGAAAGGTCGCCTGAATCGGATACAGATCCGTTGGCGCGGCGTCCGGCATGCGGACAATTCTTTGTACGAGATTGAAATGCCACGTCTGGCAATCAAACCTCTGCCGTAGAAAAAATACCAGCCAAAGCGCTGGTCGAGCCAAAGCGCTCGTTGGGAGGGTATTGAATGCACAAGATCGTTCGCGATGCGAAAGCCATGGCCCGTGCATTTGCGCTGGTCGGGTTCACTGGCCTGCTGCTGCTGGCGCTGATGACGACGCTGGACGTGCTTTTGCGGTGGCTCTTTCAAACCCCGATCCAGGGTGTCAACGATGTGAGCTCGGTTGTCATGGCCGTGGTCATTGCAGTTTGCGTACCCGCCAATCTGGCGATGAAGCAGAATATCAAGGTCGAAGTTTTCGGGGCAATCGCGGGCAAGCGACTCAACGCCCTGCTTGAGCTGTTCGCCAGCCTGCTGACGCTCGTTTTCATCGTTGCCATCGCCTGGCAATTCGTGCCCTACGCCCGTGGTCTTTACGAAAACGGCGACAAAACCTGGGTTCTTGGTTGGCCAATCTGGCCATGGTGGAGCTTGGCCGCCGTCATGATGTGGTTTGCGGTCCTGATCCAGATTGTCGTTCTCATAGGCGACTTCTGCAATGTCGTTCTGGGCGGGAATTCCGAAGCGCCCGCGCACACCCTCGATCAGCTTCTGTGAAATCAAGTAAATCCCAGCCGAAAATTGAAGGAGAATGCCTCTAATGGATCCCCTCCTGCTCGCCCTGCTCGGGTTCTGCGTGATGATGCTGCTGATCGCGCTGCACGTGCCGATCGGCATTGCCATGGCGCTTGTCGGCGTCACGGGATTTGCTCAAATCACCGGCTGGGGCCCTGCCTTGTCGCTTATGGCAAGCGAACCCGCTTCGGCCATGGGCAATCTCGATCTCGCAGTCATCCCGCTCTTCATGCTGATGGGTAGCCTCGCCGCCGCCGGAGGGCTAGCGTCCGACGTCTACGATATGGCCAACGCACTGTTCGGGCACAGGAGAGGCGGTCTGGCGACGACAACGGTTGTGGCAAGCGCGGGATTTGGCGCCATTTGCGGATCAGGCGTCGCAACGACGGCCACTTTCGGGCGGGTCGCAATGCCCGAAATGCTGTCCCGGGGCTATCAGCCTGGCCTCGCGGCGGGTTCGATCGCGGCCGGCGGAACGCTGGGTATCATCGTTCCACCCTCAAGCATGATGATCCTGTATGCCGTCCTTACCGAACAGTCGGTGCTTGACCTCTTCACCGCCGCCATCATTCCCGCGGCATTAGCCGTCATTTTTTATGCGGTCGCGGTTCAATATGCGGTGGCACGAAATCCCGAAGCTGCCCCGATAGCCGAAAAAATGCCCCTGAACGAAAGGATGGTGGCGCTGGGTCATGGCTGGAGCGTGATTGTTCTGGCGGTGGTAGTGCTAGGCGGCATCTATTCGGGTGTCTTTACCGTCAACGAGGCCGCCGCGGTTGGCGTTGTCGTTGCCTTTCTGTTCGGAATCGTGCGTCGAAAGATCAATCGGAAAACCTTTCTGAGGGTTATGGCTGAGGCAAGCGCTGCGACAGCCATGATCTACATCATGGTGTTCGGGGCGACGATATTCTCCTACTTCGTTTCAGTCACGGGCGGCGCCCAGTATCTGGTCGATACCATCGCCGCATTGTCGGTCGAACCGCTCCTCATCATCTTCGGACTGTTGTTGCTCTACATCTTTCTGGGCGCTTTCTTTGATGAGGTCGCCGCCATGGTGATCACCTTGCCCTTCGTCATTCCGGTGATTCAGGGATTGGGCTATGATCTTGTCTGGTGGGGTATCGTCAATGTCGTGGTAATTGGAATAGGCATGATCACGCCGCCGATCGGCATCAATGTCATGCTGCTGAACTCCATGCACACGTCCATCCGCCTGACCACGATCTATCGCGGCATCGTCCCGTTCTTGTGCGCCGACCTGGTCCGCCTGACCTTGCTGGTACTTTTCCCGTCATTGACCTTGTGGTTGCCGAGCGTTCTCGGCTGACGTGGAGTGTCCGATAGGTGGACGGTTCACGGTTAGCGAAAGCTTGCCTTTAGTGATTGATCTAATTCTTCAACGAACAAAAACCAAACTGGGAGGATCACATGAATATCAGGATACTGGCGCTTGCGGGCGCAATTGCCGTCGGTTTGAGCTGTTCGGCGGCGGCAGAGACTTTGCGGTTCTCGAGTTTCGAGCCGCCCGTCGCACACGTTACCAAGAATATCCTTACTCCGTGGGCCGCAGACGTGGCGGCGGCGTCAAACGGCGAACTGGAAATCCAGATGTTTCCCGGTGGCACGCTTGGCCGCAGCCCGGCCCAACAGCTCAAGCTGGTAGAAGACGGCGTGGCCGACATTGCCTGGGTGATCCCCGGATATACGCCGGGTCGGTTCGATCAGGGCACAGTCAGCGAATTGCCTTTCATGATTCCAAACTCAGCCGCCGGGTCGGCAGCAATGTGGAGCATGTATGAGCAAGGACTTTTCACCGGCGATTACGACAAGTTCAAACTCATCGGGATCATGGTATCCGCTCCCAATGGGCTGGCGACAATCGCGGAAATCAAGGCGCCTGGAGATCTCAAAGGCTTGAATCTGCGGGCGCCCGGCCCGACCATGCTGTCCGCCATTGACGCCCTGGGCGCGGTACCCGTCGGCGGCATCACCGGGCCGACCATGGCCGAGAGCATGAGCCGCGGTTTGATTGATGGGACCTTCACCCAATGGGGTGCGATCGAGACATTCCGCATGGGCGAGGTGGTGAAGCACTATATTGACCTGCCGCTGGGTGCGACACCGATGCTGATCATCATGAACAAGGCCAAGTATGATGGCCTATCGGATGCGGCCAAGGCTGCGCTCGACACATTTTCCGGCGCGGCATTTTCCGAACGTTTTGGCAAATCTTTTGATGCCAATGTCGCGGAAGCACGCAAACGAAATCTTGCGGCGCACAGCATCAAGGAACTCGTTCCTGATGAAGCGCTGGCCAAAGAGTGGCGTGACGCCTTGGCCGTTTCGACGACGGATTGGATCGCCCAGAATGAAAATGGACAGGCCATCCATGATGCTATGACCAAGGCCATCGCTGACGCCTCCAACTGAACATTCCATGCGTACGGCGCTGCCTTTGATCGGGCAGCGCCGTATTGCGTCCGGGTTGCCAGCAGTTTCCGCGATTGTCCCATCTTATCAGGGAAGGTTGTTTCGTGAACACTTCAGAAGCGGCAGACATCCTAGAGATCAGCCAGCTGATCCAGAGCTGGGGATTCTTTCGGGACCAGGGCCGATGGGCGGAACTGGCCCGGACATTCGTTCCCGGCGGAACAATCTCGGTCACCTGGTTTACCGGGGTCATCGACGATTTCGTCGCCGCTTCCCAAAAGCAGTACAAAGCTGTTTCGCCACGGACCAAACATCTTATCGGCGTTCCGGTTGCCAAGGTTCTCGGCGTTCGCGCGATCGCGGAAACCAACATCCAGATACTTGGCCGGTTTGAAGCTTCAGATGTGACGGTGGATGTGACCAGCTACGCTCGCTTTGCCGATCGCCTGATCCGGACGAAGGACGGATGGCGCATCGCGCGCCGTGACGCGGTGTATGAAAAGGACCGGATGGATCCGGTTGCGCCGGGAACCGCGTTCGACCGGTTCATGGCCGAAACCGATTTTTCCGCCATTCCGGAGCCCTATCGCTATCTTGGCTACAGGCTGATCACATCCGGGCGGACGCTTCATTCAGGCATTATCTGCGACGGGTCGGCCGAAGCAGACAGATTGCTGGCGGATGCTGATCTGTGGTTGGCAGAAGGATAATCGGAGAGCTTCACCTTCAGGTGTTGTCGGGCACCTTGAATTGTTCATCCAGCCTGCTCGAAATTGTCCGGGCGCATGCAAGCAGCTTGTCGGCGTAGAGTTCCACGGCCTTGGCGAAGGGCAATGCACTGCCTATCCAGACCATGGTCAGGCAAGCCAGGATCCGGCTCTCGTGATAGATCGGTGCGGATAGACTCATCGTCGCTGCGCGGTATCCTTTTTGGCGGTAGCCCAGGCCAAGCTTGCAGGTTTCTTCCAAAATGTAGTCGAGTGGACCATCGCTGAGATAGATCGGCTTTTCCAGGCTGAATTCTGCCTGGAGACCGGCTATCGTGTGGGCGCGCTCTTCCTCGGGTGAGAACGCCAGGTATGCCCGCCCACCGGCAGTATCGAGCACAGGCAGTTTGAGCCCGACCATCCCATGATCCACCGAATAGGGGCTGATGTTGTGGGTCGATTCCCGAACCTCCATCCGGTAATCCTTGAAGGTGACCAGATCCAGCGGCCACAGGATCTCGCGTCCCAACCGCACCATTTCGGGAACCGCCTGCTGACACACCCAGTCCTCGTCTCGAAACCCGGAGCTGAGTGATTTGGTGTTCAGCGTTGGCCGCCACTTGTCCGACGAATGGTCGCGCACGAGAAAATTCATGCCCTCGAGCGTTTCCAGCAGACGATAGACCGTTGGTCGCGGAATACCGGTTTCCTTGGCGATGTCGCCCGCCTTGAGGCCGTTCTTCTGATTGACGCATTGCAGCACTTCCAGGCCCCGTTCCAGGGACCGCACCGACCCAAACCCAGACATGACGCCCTCTTCCAATTCGTCCGACTGGCGGACATCTTCCGAAGTTTTGATCAATGGCGCAAGCCACCAGATTTTCTGACACCCGTGCAGCCGAAAGCCGGGAAGCGGAGAAATGCCCTATCACCCGCTGACGGCATGACGCGAAGCCGTCCCAACCGTGTCCGCTTGATGGACAACGCCTATCGCGCAGAGGCGACATGCCTGCCGGTCGGCTAGCGTCGGAAGGCAACCATGGGTAGGGAGATCGAAACATGACGCTCAGTTCACTCGGCTACATCGGCATCCGGTCTTCGAGAACGGACGAGTGGAGCACCTTCGCGACCAAGCTCCTGGGGATGCAGCAAATAGACCGGGGCGCCGGATCCCGCGCGTTTCGCATGGACGACAGGAAGCAGCGCCTGCTGGTCACCGATGATGGCACGGAGGGGCTGGACTTCATGGGATGGGAAGTCAGCTCCCCGGAGGCGCTCGACGCATTGGCCGGTCGCCTCGAAAACGCCGGCGTCGCCGTCAGGCTCGAAGCGGCCGGATTGGCGAATCAACGCCTGGTCAGCCAACTGATCTCGTTCAAGGATCCTGACGGCAATCATCTGGAAGTGTTCTGCAAACCGGAAATTGCCAGCGATCCGTTCGTTCCCGGCAGGCCGATATCGGGGTTCAAGACCGGCTCACTGGGCATGGGGCACGCCGTGCTGCATGTCGAGAATATTGACGCTCTGCTGCCCTTCTACCGCGACCTGCTGGGGTTCAAGGTCAGCGATTACGGCATGACGCCCTACAAGCTTTATTTCTTCCATATCAACGGACGGCATCACAGCTTTGCGATGGTCGGGTCCGGGCGCAGGGGCATGCACCATTTCATGGTCGAGTTGCAGTCCTTGGACGACGTCGGCCAGGGTTATGATCTGGCCCAGCAGGAGAAGGATCGTCTGGCCTATACGCTGGGGCGCCACTCCAATGACCACATGATGAGCTTTTATGCGAACTCACCTTCAGGATTTTTTATCGAGTATGGTTGGGGCGCACGCGAAGTCGATCCCGACACATGGGAGCCGCATGAGACCTTTGACGGACCCAGCTACTGGGGGCATGAGCGTGTGCATCTGCCCGAGGACTCGCCGGTTCGGATCAAAATGCGCGAGATGCGTCTGGATGCGGCGGCACGAGGAATGCGCGCGCCTGATCCGGTTCCAAACTGCGCATGGCTCGACAGTCTTGCTGACAAGAAATGATTTCTGATCCCGAGCCAGGCTTTGGAAAGCAAACCAGAAAGCCTCAAGATAGAGAAATGAACATGGGCATGCCAATGCAGCAAACAGCAATGATCATCACGGCTGCCGGCGGCCCCGAAGTATTGCAGGTCGCACACATGCCATTGCCGCGTCCAGGCCAGCACCAGGTGTTGATCAAGGTCACTGCTGCTGGTGTGAACCGCCATGATTGCAATCAGCGGGCAGCTGGGGTCCATCATGACGGCAACCCGATCCCCGGACTGGAGGCTTCGGGTGTTGTGGTGCAGCTGGGGGACGACGTCACCGATGTTGCCGTTGGCGATCAGGTCATGGCCCTGCTTCAGGGCGGCGGGTATGCACAATTCGCGCTGGCGGACACTGCCCTTGTGATGAAGATCCCTCAGAGCCTCAACATGGACGAGGCGGCTTGCATTCCCGAGGCGCTGTTTACGGCCTGGTGGAATTTCTTTGGCCTGATGCACCTCAAGCGGGGAGAGTTCGCCCTGATCCATGGTGGAACCAGTGGCGTCGGCCACCTTGCTCTGCAGGCCTTGTCGGCTCTCGGTTACCGGGTGCTGGCGACCGCCGGTAGCGACGAGAAGGTCAAGGCCGCAACGGGTTTTGGGGCCTATGCCGCCTTCAGCTACAAGGACGCGGACCTGGCGGCCAAGGTCAGGGATGCGACCGGCGGGGCGGGTATCAGCGCCCTGCTGGATATGTCGGCCGGCGCCCATATCGCTGCCGATCTCGAGATGATGGCGCCGGACGGCCGCATTGCCCATCTCTCCGCCGGAGGTGGCGGGATGCTCCAAGTGCCGTTGAAGCCACTGATGGCGAAACGGATTTCGATCACCGGCTCGCTGCTCAGGCCCTTGGCCTTGAGCTGCAAGGCCGAAATCGCGGAACTGATCAGACGCGACGTCCTGCCGTTGTTTGACGGCAGGATGCGGCCGACAATTGCCTCGCGATTTCCGCTTGAAGATGCGGCAGCAGCGCATCGCGAGATGGAAAAGGGCAGCCATATCGGCAAGATCCTCCTGCATGTCTCAACCAGCTAGCACGCCGGTGCTTGCCGGTGTTCACAGGGCGGACATTTGCAAGGCTTAGCGCGCGACCCGAACGGTGCCGGTGTATCGACGGCACTCACATATAATGAACCGGAGCCAAGACATGCGCATCTCATCCTACATCACCGCTGATGGAACGACATCCTATGGCGTCGCCACGGACGACAAATTGCACGATGTTGGTCCGGATCTGCGCGCCAAACACACCAGCTTGCGCGCCGTGCTGGCAGCCGATGCATTGCATGAAGTGAAGCTTGCGTCGGAAGCCGGGCCTGTGCTGAACCTGACGGATGTAACGCTGCTGCCGCCGGTGCAAAACCCCGACAAGATCATCTGCATCGGCCTCAACTACATGACGCATATCAAGGAGACCGGGCGCGACAAGCCTGAAAAGCCGGCAATCTTCACCCGCTACCCATCCTCGCTTGTCGGCCACCGGGTTCCGATGATCCGCCCCAATGCATCCGACTGGTTTGACTTTGAAGGGGAACTTGCCGTCATTATCGGCAAGCCCGGTCGCAATATTTCGGAAGACAGAGCGATGGATCATGTTGCCGGCTACAGCTGTTTCAACGATGGCTCGATCCGCGATTACCAACGCCACACCTCGCAATTCTGGGCCGGCAAGAACTTCGACCGGAGCGGATCCATGGGGCCATGGCTGGTGACGGCAGACGAACTGACCGATCCAGCGGCGCAATTCTTGGTCACCCGATTGAACGGAGAGGTGGTGCAGTCGACACCGATTGCAGATCTTGCTTTCAATATCGGCGAACTCATCGCCTACCTCTCGATCATGACCGAACTTCTGCCAGGCGACATCATCGCCACGGGCACGCCAAGCGGCGTTGGATTGTTCCGAGAACCGAAACTGTTCATGAAGCAGGGCGACAGGATCGAAGTCGAGATTTCCGGGATCGGCACCCTGTCCAACAGCATCGAGGATGAAGGCTGATCGTCACGATTGAGGTTGTCTTTTGGATTCGGTGCATCATCAAGAACACCATTGTGCTGAGAGTGCGAATAGATGCCGGCAGGGCCAAGGCTGTCCAAGGTCTTGGGTGACAGCCGTTTCCGCCCGGCCGTCGCCGATGTTGTGGGAAAGTGACCCACGCGAAAGCGGTTGAAGTTGGGATCTATTCAACAGGACGGCCCAACATCGTTCCGGTTTTTGGGATCGGAGCACAATCAGGCCGGAGATGCCCCTCCTATTCCGTTTCACAGCAAAAGTCCCCTGTCGGAGGATCAGGGTTTTGCATTTATATCAGGAAGATATTCGGTTGCGGGGCCCTGATTGCGGCGACACTTGCGAGAAAATGGGATCTTACCGGTGGGAGCATGGCAACCGCTGGATCAGCATGGTCTGGCGGGCCGCACATGCCAGGAATACAATTTGGTGTTCTCAGTTTCTTTCGTCCCGGCCACCGCCAGAACTGAACCGCTGAAAACCTTCGCTGCTGCGAAGAAGGTGTCACTCACCTGGCCAGCCTCGTCGCGCAGGGTGAAGACACCTCGTCATAGCGCCGGTCCATTTCGCGGACGGGTATACGCTGGATCGTATCTGTTCGACCGGTGCCCTCGCACCACATGAAGCCGACCCCAATGCCGTTTGCGACCGTTTCATAAACTCCATCATGAGTGTCGAGCGTCAGCAGCGGGACCGGGCAAAGTCCGGCGGCATTGAAAGCTCTGTCGACGATGCGTTGGGTCGAGGATCCCCTCGTTCTGAAGATCAGGGGTGCGGTGATCAATTGTTCGCAGCTCAAGCAACCCTCGGCCGCCAAGACGCTGTCGCGGTTGGCGATGGCCACGACCTGCTGACAGAGCAGGAGCTCACGCCGGAAGCGCCCGTCGTCCGGCACGTTCGGGAGCACACCGACATCCACGCGGCGTGTGATAACCGCCGCGGTGATCTCTTCGAAGGAACCGGTCTCCACCGTGATCGATACGGTCGGATGAAGCGCACCGTTGCGGCGCTGGAACAGTCGCACGCAGAACTGTTCCTCGATCCCCTATATATGCTGCGAGACCGCCGGTTGGGATATGCCGAGCAGTCGCGCGGCCGCCGCAAAGCAACCGGCTGCAGCGACGGCGTTTGCGGCGCGGATGCGGGTGGGCGAAATGGTCAAGGGGTTCTCCAGAAACCAGCGGAACAGATTCATCGTCAACCCGATCCAACAATTGCCGGGACTGAACACCTAACCCTTACTTTCCAGCGCCTTGATCTGCAGGTCGAAGCCGTGGGCGATGTGGTCCACGATAGCTTCCATTGCAACAATCGGGTTCCCTGTCTCAATTGCATCAACCAGTTTCAGGTGATCGCCGAGGGACTGTGCCAGATCAATCTTGGCGATGGCGGCAAACAGGTTGTACGAAACCCCGCGATTCCAGATGTTGTCGAACATTTCGAGCAGATAACGGTTGTCCGACAACTCGACGATCTTGCGGTGAATATTGCGATTGGCCGTGAAATACGCATCGATCGAGGGAGAGGATATGTTTTCCTCCTTCTCGATCAGCTTTCGCAATTCCTGAATTTTTTTCGCATCCGGATTGGTTGCAAGGACACGCATGGCCTGCCCCTCAATCGCGGCGCGGGCCTGATAGAGCTCATGCACCTCGTCGCGCGACATGCGGTATACCCTGAACCCGCCGCGCTGAGCGACAACCAGAATGCCTTCCTGTTCCAGCCTCAGCAATGCTTCACGCACCGGTGTACGGCTGATTTGCATTTCCTCGGCCAACTTTTCCTGGACGAGCCTCTCGTCGTCTGAAATGGCGCCGCTGCGGATAGCCTCGAGCAGTTGGTTGTAAACAATGTCGGCCAGACGCGGACGATCCTGCTTAATGCTTTTCAATGCCATAAGGCATTCCCTTGCTGCCTGAATTCTGAAGTCCCGATGCACCGCGTATACAGGATGCAAAAAACAATGTGGAGTGCAAATTCGTCGCATATGGGCTCTTGCGGATAATGTGGATACTGAATACAGTATACAGATTAAGCGCGGGAGACACTCGACATGTGCGGAATTGCAGGACGGATTTTGACTTCGCCGGGAAAAGTTGGAAACGATCTCGTCGAATTGATGGATGCCCAGGAACATCGAGGCGCCGACAGCACCGGCTTCGCGATCTATGGCCTGCCCCGCGACGAAGGGTACGTGCTCCGGGGGATGGGCTTCGACAAGTCGGCGATGAGTGCTGACCTGGATGATTTCAAGAACATCCTGCACGACCACGGGTCCGACTTCATGGACGATATGCACATCGTTACCTCTCATGAACAGCATTACTGCTTCCGGATGGAAATCAGGGATCCGAAGGATCTGGTTGCCTGGGTGCGTGATGCCGACGCGATATCGCACCGGATCGAGATCCAGTCCTGCGGCCGCACCCTGGAGATTATCAAGGATACCGGAGGCGCCGCCGAAGTGGCCGAAAAGCACAAGGTGCGGGACATGATCGGCACGCATGGCCTTGGTCATGCCCGTCTGGCAACCGAAAGTTCGGTGCTCCCAAACGCCAGCCACCCTTTCTGGGCGCGCCCGTTTTCGGACGTGGCGATCGTGCACAATGGCCAGATCACCGACTACTACACGCAGAAGAAGCACCTGGAACGCCAAGGCTACCGCTTCCTCACTGAAAACGACAGCGAGCTGATTGCGGTCTGGGTATCCGACCAGATCAAGGCCGGAATGACGGTGCAACAGGCACTGACAAAGTCTGTGTCCTCCATCGACGGCGTCTTCACCTTCATGATCGCAAGACCCGACGGAATTGGCTTTGCCAAGGACCGTTTTGCCATGAAGCCGCTGGTCGTGATCGACCAGAACGGCGACCTTGCCGCGGCAACCGAAGAGCAGGCCGTGCGGCGGATTTTCCCGAATGAATGCGATGTCATCAATTATGACGGCCCTTCCCTCACCGGTATCTGGGGCGTTGGAAACCGGAGCCTTGCAGCATGAGCGAGACGGTTATCGAAGTCGGCAAACGGCACATCAGGGAAATCAACGAGGAGATCCAGGAGGCCTGCAAGAAGGGCGACAGGATACGGGTCGTCAACACCCTTTCCCGGCACAATCTTGGCGTCGGCCTGCCTGATGGCGCCGACATCACGTTCGAAGGCAGCGTCGGCTATTTCTGCGGCGGCCTGAATACCGGTTCCACCTTGCACATCGAACGCAATGCCGGCTGGGCGCTCGGCGAAGGCATGGCCAAGGGCATGATCACTGTGGAAGGCTATGCAGGCATGTCGGTGGGCGCAGCCATGATCGGCGGCACCATTCATGTGAAGGGCGACACCGGTCCGCGCTGCGGCGTCGCCATGAAGGGCGGCAATATCGTCGTCGAGGGCAAGATCGGGTACCAATCCGGCTTCATGGCCCATTCCGGAAAGATCATCGCCCTTGGCGGCGCCGGCGACAGCTGCGCCGACGCGCTCTGGCAGGGCGAGGTCTGGGTGGCGGGCGAGGTCTCAAGCTTCGGCGTCGACGTCAACATTGTCGAGCCGACGGCGGAGGAGGTTGCCGAAGTCGACGCCATTCTCGAGCCCCTCGGCCTGGTGGATTCGTCGCGGAACTGGCGCAAGATGATCTCGGGTCAGCGTCTTTGGTATTTTGAAAGCAGGGATGCAAGCGCATGGCTCATGATCTGAACACTCCATACGAATACCCGTTCGAGGCTGCGAGCGAAGCCGAGATCAAGTTCGGTGACGGCGCCATCGAAGGACGCCCCGCCGGTGTCCCATCTTCCTACGAAGAAGGCGGGTCGGCGCGCTGGTCTCCCGATGCCATTGCCGAAGTTCATGCCCTGGCACAGCTCGGGCGCTATCAGGTCCGCGGCTACAATTCGTTCAACAAGCAATTGCCGACCTTCGACGATCTGACCTTCGTCCCGGCAACGATGACCCGTCTGCCTCTCGAAGGCTATCGCGAGAGTTGTGACACCACCACCATTTTGGGCGGAGGCCGCGGCCTGGTCGAAAAGCCGATGGAACTCAAGATTCCGATATACATTGCATCGATGTCATTCGGTGCCCTTTCCGCCTCCGCGAAGGCGGCACTCGGCTTCGGCGCGTCCAAGGTCGGCACCATGACCTGCACCGGCGAAGGCGGCATGCTCGAAGAAGAGCGCGAAGCATCCCAGCGTCTGCTCTATCAGATGTCCCCTGCCCGCTATGGCGTCGATCTTGACCATTTGCGTCGTGCGGATGCACTCGAGATTGTTGTCGGCCAGGGCGCCAAACCCGGCACGGGCGGCCTGTTGCTTGGCATGAAAGTCAGCGAACGCGTTTCCAGGATGCGCACTCTTCCGCAGGGCGTTGACCAGCGCTCCACCATTCGTCACCCGGACTTTCTTGGCGCCGACGACATGGCGGTCAAGATCGAGGAACTCCGGATCGCGACAAATTACAAGGTCCCGATCTTCATCAAGATGGGTGCCACGCGGCCGCGCTACGATGTGGCCATCGCCGCCAAGGCAGGGGCCGACGTGATCGTTGTCGACGGTGCCGAGGGCGGCACAGGAGCATCCCCGGAAATGCTTCTGAACCACACGGGAATTCCCACCATGAGCGCCATCCGCGCGGCAAGGGAAGCGCTGGATGAATGCGGCATGACCGGCAAGGTCTCGCTGGTTGCCGCAGGCGGCATCCGGTCCGGGGTCGACGCAGCCAAATGTCTGGCGCTCGGTGCCGACGCGGTCATGATCGGCAATGCCGCCATGATGGCACTGGGCTGCAATTCGCCGCGCTATCTCGCGGACTATGAAGCACTTGGCACGGCTCCGGGCGCATGCCACCACTGCCACACAGGCCGCTGCCCGGTGGGCGTGGCGACACAGGATCCCGAGCTCGAAAAACGCATGAACCCTCATGCCGGCGCGGAGCGGGTGGCGCGATATCTGACTGCCATGACCATGGAAATCACCGCATTGGCCAAGGCCTGCGGCAAGTCTTCCGTCCACAATCTCGAGGTGGAGGACCTGCGTGCGCTGTCGTTCCAGGCCTCAGCCTTCACCGGTGTGAAGATGGCAGGCATCGACCGGGCATTTGACTGGTAAGTTTTACAGGAATTGACGCCGGACGCCGGGAGGAACCAAAGTGAACAGACTCAGGAGGATTTTCGAGCAATGGCTGGAGAACCAGCGCGACCGTGACTTCGTGAGCAACATGAATTCGCTCGCCGAGAGCGATCTCGGCCTGGCTCGCGACGAAATGATGACGTTCATGTCAAACCGCCCCGAAACACGGGCCCAGCTGGTTGAAATGGCGGCCAGGTTCGGTATCACGGAAGATGAAATCGACGAAAAACGCTGGCGAGCGCTGGAACTGACCAAGGCCTGCGGACATTGCTCGGAAACCAGGGTCTGCCAGCGCTTCTTGCACGGCGACGGACCGGTCACGGAGGCTGACAAGTTCTGCCCGAATGCAGGGACGTTCCACGAAATGGCCAAAGACGGAAAATGAACGGGCGCCCTGCCGGGCTGCCTGCCCCCTAACGGCAGAAAGTTGCCATGCGAATTGCCATTCTCGACTGCGCCACCTGGGTGTCGCCCGCTCTGGAGAAATATGATTCCATCGCTGCGATGATAACCAAATGGCTCGCCCCGCATTTGATCGGCGATGAGCTGATCCGCGTCGCGATCGGGGATGGGGCGCCGACGGTCTCGGTCCATGATTTTGACGGGTTCATCGTTTCCGGCTCGGAACTGGGCGTTTACGATTCACCGGCCTGGATGGCGCCCATGCGCGCGCTGTTGCTCGACATACGGGCTGCCGGCAAACCGGTCTACGGCATCTGCTTCGGTCACCAGTTGATGGCGGATACCTATGGCGGCAAGGCCGAGAAAGCGGAGATGTGGGCCGCAGGCGTCAGGCAATTCCGCGTCGATGGCGAAACCTTCGATGCATACGTTTTACATGGAGATCAGGTAACGCGGGTACCGCCAGGCAGCAAAGTGGCTGGCTCGTCCGACTATTGTCCGATTGCCGCGCTGACCTATGACTTTCCTGCCATGTCGACGCAGTTCCATCCAGAATATGGATCAAGCTTCGTCGGAGACGTCATCGACCTTATTGACGATGAGCTCCCGGGCGCCGATGGCGCGAGAGCGCGCCAATCGATGCAGCAGGCAAACGTGAAATCGGACCTTTTTGCCGACCGGGTCGCCGCGTTTTTCAAGAGCCACGCGCCGGACAGCTGACCGGTCAACGGCCCGACGGGCTTTCCTTTGGCGACAGCTTGCGGCGGCCGGCAATCTTGAACCGGTCGGCGGTGTCATAATCCTTCACGCCCACGCCCGCGACAAAGTCACCGAATACCGGACCATGCTTGTAGAGGTGGCCGGAGCATCCGCCGGCAAACAGCACATTCTTGTGCTTGGGGTGCCAGTCGACAATGAAATGGGTGTCCGGCGTCAGGCTGATCTGGTTGAATTTCGAATCGACCACTGCCTGTCCAACGAGGCCAGGAAAGCGCTTGCGAATGTAGCTGCGGGTCCGGTTGAGTGTTTCCCGTCTGACCAGCCGCTCATCCTTGTCGAGATCGATCGTGTCCGGAATGACGACCGCCGCCTTGACGCCCGACCCTTCACACGACGGCAGGCCGAACGATCCCTCTCCGTGGTCGATCCAGCAGGGCATTTCCTCTTGGTCGAAGGCCGTGCTTCCATCCGGCGTCGAGGTGTAGAGCACATTGACGCCGACCGTCTTCAGGATGGGCTTGATGGTCCGGGGATACATCTCGCCCATCCAGGCGCCGGTTGCAACGACGATGAGATCCGCCTCGAGCGGCTTTCCGTCGAGCAGCAGACGTTCGTCGCTGTCGGTCGTCACGTGGCCGCGCTCGACCCGACCACCGGCTTTCCGGAACAGGTCAATACCGGCCAGCACACCGCGATGGGCCATGATCATCCCGGCCTCCGGTTCATAGAGAGCATAGGAAATGCTCGACACATCGAATTGCGGAAACCGTACCGCCACTTCATTTTGAGAAAACTTGTAGAACGGAACGCCCAGTTTCGTGAACGTTTCCGCAGTCGCATCCTCCCAGTCGCAATGGCCTTTCGTCGCCAGGATCAGCGCGCCGCACTCATAATAGAGCTTCTGACCGGTTTCAGCTTGAAGCTCCATCCATTGCAGCCGTGCTTCCCGCGCCCAGCGGGTATAGAATTCGTCGCGTCCATGGATGGACCGGATGACCCGGTTGTAATCGGTTGAAGAAGCGCGCGAGTGTCCGGGCTCCCAGCGATCGATCAATCTGGTTCTTATCCCCCGTCTGGCGAGCGAGAGGGCGGTCATGGTTCCGGCGATACCCCCGCCGACTACAATTGCGTTGCCACTCATAACGAAGAATCCCCTTGAACTCGCCCTCACTATCTGCATACTGTATTCTGTATACAGCCTATCTTCAAGGGCTGCTCTGCGGGGAACAAAAAATGGCCGGCACAAAATTCAAGCTGCCAAAAGACACGCACACTGTCTGCATGGGCATGGGCGATCTCAATGGCATAATGCGCGGCAAGCGCATTCCCGCAACCCACTGGGATGCGGTTTGCGAGGGCGGCAACGCCCTCTCCATCGCCTTGCTGGCGCTGGATATGACATGCGACATATGGGACACTCCTTATGTGAACATGGGCAACGGTTATCCGGACATGCACATGTTTCCGGTTTCCGAGCCGGTTTCCCTGCCTTGGGAGCCCGGAGTGGCATTCTGCATGGCCCGCGCCGAAGGAATGGACCACAAGCCCGTTCCGATCGATCCACGCAACGTGCTGATCAGGCAACTCGAGCGCGCCAAACGGATGGGCTACGAGGTCAAGGCCGGAACCGAACTGGAGTTCTACCTGCTTGACCCGGTGACACGCCGCCCCAAGGACAACGACATTCAGGTCTACTCGCTGGCCCGCGCCGCCGAGATGGAGCATGTGCTGGGTCCGATCCGCCAGCAGATCAACGAGGCCGGCATCCCGATCGAGCAGTCCAACCCGGAATACGCGCCGGGACAGGTGGAGGTGAACATCCGCTACGGCGAGGCGCTGCTGGCTGCCGACCGCGTGATCATGTTCCGCTCCCTCGTCAAGCAGCTGGCGAGCGCGCACGGATACCTTGCGACCTTCATGCCCAAGCCGTTCTTCGAGATGTCCGGCAGTGGCTTTCACACCCACTACTCGCTGTGGGCCGACGGCAGGAACGCCTTCGCCAGTGACGGCAAGCTGAACCAGCTGGGACGCCATTTCGTCGGCGGCCTGCAGAAGCGAATGGCCGAAACCGCCTTGTGCGGATCGGCGACGCCGAACGGCTTCCTGCGGCGCCAGCCCTACACCTTCTGCCCGATCAACACCTCCTGGGGCCCGGACAACCGGACGGTCGGGATCCGGATCATCGAAGGCAGCGACAATGCGGTGCGCACCGAAAAGCGCGATGCTGGCGCCGACTGCAATCCGTACCTGCTTCTGGCCACAGACATCGCCGCCGGCCTCGACGGCATCGAGCAGAAAATAGAGCCAACCGAAATGACCACCGGCGATGCCTATTCGGAAGAGCGCCATGATCCGATTCCAACCGACCTCGGAGCCGCAATCGAGCTGGCACGAGGGTCCGAGTTCATGAAAGCGGTCTTGGGGGATGACATGTGCGAACTCTACATTCAGCAGTCCGAACGCGAACTGGCCTTCCGCAGGAACCAGGTCACCCAGGTCGAGATCGACCGCTACATGGGTAATTTCTAAGCCATGAAAATCGGACGCATCACCGGAACCGTCACCGCCACCGTGAAAGATCCAAAGCTATCCGGCGCGGTCCTGCTCGTGGCCAATATCGAGGATGCCGAGGGCAACATCCAGGAAGAGGCGGTGATTGTCGCCGACACCTGTTCGGCGGGGCCGGGCGATCTTGTCCTGCTCGTTTCAGGCTCCGCTGCCCGCCTGGCGGCCAAGAACAGCGGCTTGCCCGTGGACATGGCCGCGATAGCGATCGTCGATCACATAGACCTGAAAACTTCCAGCAAAGGGAAAAACTGAGATGGCAAAACCTGTGAGTGGCCAGATGGCCTTGGGAATGATTGAAACCCGCGGCCTGGTGGCGGCGATCGAAGCCGCCGACGCGATGGTCAAGGCGGCCAGCGTCACCATAGTCGGCCAGACCAAGGCAGGCGGTGGTCTCGTATCGATCCTGGTCCGCGGCGAAGTCGGCGCCGTCAAGGCTGCGACCGATGCAGGCGCAGTGGCGGCGAACAAGGTCGGCGAAGTGGTTTCGGTCCATGTGATCCCGCGACCCCACGATGAACTCGAGGCCATCATCGCGACACTTGGCGCCGGTTCCGCGAATTAAGTCGCCACCACCGAGCAATGCCTAGAACGCCCGGTTAAAGGAAATCGTCTTCATGAGCGGATCACCGTTTGAAGAGTTTGCGGATGCGATGGCATCCTCGCCCAGAGCAGCGCTTGAAACCGCAAGGCGGTTCGAGCGGGTCGCCGTGCTTGGCGGGGGCAAGGACGCCCGGCTGATTGCCGCGCTCTGCCTGGCAGGCGGCGCAAGCGTGAGCCTGTTCTCGGCCTATGGCGGCGAACTGGGTGCGTTGCGCAGGAACGGCGGCATCACGCTGAGGGGCGAAGGTCCGATAGGAACCTTTCAGGTGGACCGCGACAGCGTGCCATCGATCAGGACCACGGCGGAACTTGATAATGCAATCAGCGATGCGGATCTGATCTTCCTGACCGGGCCGGTTCACAAGCAACGCACCTATGCGATGGTTCTGGCCGATCATCTCAGCAGTGGTCAGGTTCTGGTGCTCGCACCGGGCCGTTCGCTGGGAGCCGCCGAGACAGCCTGGTTGCTCAGGGTCGGCGGATGCAAGGCCGACTGTACGATCATCGAAGTCCAGGGCCTTCCCTACTGGGCAACCGAAGCCGGCGGAACGCTCAATCTTGCAAAGTCGGGCGATGTCGCCGCGGCCACGCTTCCTGCCGGGCGTAAGGATGCGCTCGATGGTCTGTCACGGTTTTTCCCCAACCTCGCTCCTGTCGCCAGTACGGTTCACGCCGGCTTCCACGACGCCTCCGCACTGGTTGAACTGCCGGCGCTGCTGATGGGAGGGCCTGCCCTTCCAGACTCCCGCCCTGTGGTTCCCGCCGAAGCAAAGCCGCTGGAAGAGAATGCGACATTCCGGTCGCTGATCGGAGAGAAGCATCTGAAGATCATCGAACGGATGGCCGACGAACGCCGGATGGTGGCTTCGCGCTTTGGCGTGCGTGACCTGCCTGAAACCGCGGGCTGGATCGAAACATATGCAGGCGCTGCGCGCGGACATGGCGCCCGCAGGATTCCCGGCGAAGCGGAAGCGCTCGGCATCGTGCGGTGCGGAACGATCGGCTCGCTCGCGCCGCTGCAATCGGCGGCACAGATCGCCGGCATTGCCACGCCCGCCACATCGGCGATGATCACGCTTGCCTCCACAGTGCTTGAAGCCGACATCGAAAGTGCCGGCCGGAGGCTTTCCTCCATCGGAATCAATGCCAGCAACATCGATGATGCACGCCGCATTCTCGATTCTATTGCCGGAGGATCTCGCTGATGGATGACGATCTCAAGTCAATCGCCGCCGCGCGCCGTTGTGCCGAAAGCGCCTTTGCCGCCTACCAGGCTTTTCTCGGGACCGACCCCGCCAAGGTCGATGAAATCGTCGACGCGATGGCACGGGCAATCGAACCCGAAGCCAAACGTCTTGGCGAGATCGCTGTTGCTGAGACAGGCTATGGCAACGTGCCCGACAAACGCGTCAAGAACCTGTTCAACGCCCTGTCGGTCGCCGACTATTTGCGAGAGGTTACAACCCTCGGCGTGCTTTGGCGCGACGATGCTGCAAAGGTTCTGGCGATCGGCGAACCGATGGGCGTGGTCGCAGCGCTCATTCCGGTGACCAACCCGACATCGACCATCATCTACAAGGTTCTTTCCGCGGTGAAGGCAGGCAATGCGATTGTCTGTGCGCCCCACCCGCGCGGCGTGAAATCCGGCCTGGAAACGGTCCGCATCATGGCCGAATGCGCCGAACAGATGGGCGCACCGAAGGGACTGATCCAGTGCCTTGAGCACGTTACCATTCTGGGCACCGCCGAACTGATGAAGCACCGCCGGACCTCGGTCGTCATGGCAACCGGCGGCCCCGGCATGGTCAAGGCCGCCTATTCCTCCGGCAAGCCGACGCTGGCCGTCGGCGCAGGCAACGTGCCGTGTTACGTGCACAAGTCAAAGGCCGGACAGATTGGCGAAGTGGCCGAGCAGATCGTCACATCCAAGAGCTTTGACTACGGCACGGCCTGCGTGTCCGAACAGGCCGTGATCGCGGACAAGCAGATCGCCCGCGAATTGCGTCACGAGCTGAAAATGCGCGGGGCCTATTTCATGACCCCGCAGGAAGCCGCCAGCCTTGCCAAGGTGATCTTCACCGGCAAGCAGGCCATGAATCCGGAAAATGTCGGCCAATCTCCTCACGTCCTGGCGGCAAAAGCCGGGTTCTCCATTCCTCCCAGGACCCGTTGCCTTGTCTCTGACGAGAGCGAGATTGGCTGGCACCGTCCATTGTCGGCCGAGAAACTCAATCCCGTTCTGGCTTTCTATGAAGCGCGCGATGAAGCCCACGGCATGGAGTTGTCCTTCGGCATCGCCAGGTTCGAAGGCTGGGGGCATTCTGCGGTGATTCACTCTGACGACCCGCAAGTCGTGTCGAAATACTCGGCCATTCCTGTCGGCCGCGTCCTGGTCAACACGCCGGCGATCATGGGCGGCATGGGGTATTCGACGGCGCTGGAGCCAAGCTTCATGCTGGGCACGGGCACATGGTCGGGTTCGATTACATCGGACAATGTGACGGCACTGCATCTCATCAACATCAAGCGTGTTGCCTACGAAAACAGGCCCTGGCGCGACATCTACGAAGAATATGGAGAGTGATTGTGTCATCAGGAATTACCATTCGCGCGCTTATGCAGATCGACAATTTGCAGCCCAAATTCGCCGCCTATAACGGCGCCACGGTGCAAGGCTCGGTGCCCCTGTCAGGCGACACCGTGCTGATCGGGGAATTCGCCCCGGGCAACGGCGTCTTCCGGCTGATCGACCGGGCGCTGAAGGCATCGTCGGTGGAAGCGACATCGCAGCTCGTCGAGCGCGAGTTCGGCTTCTTCATCCTGCGCTCGCCATCCAATGCTGAAGTCAGCGCCGCCCGCGATGCGATCCTGGCTGAACTCGGCGCGACCATGCTCGATCGCGTCAAGCCAAAGGTCGCGACAACCCAGATCATCACGTCGGTTGAGCCTTACCAGGCGCAGCTGCTCAACAAGTGGCGCAAGGGCTCCCTGCTGGTTCCCGGCCAGACGCTGGGCATCCTGGAATGCGAGCCGGCGGCCTACATTTCGATCGCGGCCAACGAGGCCGAAAAATCCGCGGAAATAGATATCGTGGAGGTGCGCGCGGTCGGCAAGTTCGGCCGCCTGTTCATCTCCGGCACGGAAGATTCAGTAGCCACCGCCATGGAAGCCGCCGTCAAGGCCATCGAAGCGGTGGACGGAGTCGCCGCCAAATGAACAGACAGTCCCGCGTCATAGGTGCCGAACATGTGAGCATGGCCCAACGGGCCGGCAAGCAGGCACTTGAGATCATGGCGGGAGATATCGTCACCGATCTGGCACGGGAGACTGCCCACCGGCTTGGCATCAACTTGCTCAATGGTCCGCTGGAGCGTCCCGCCATAGCCAGGACCGACGGATCCAAGCAAATGATGCGCGGCCTCTACCGGCGGTCACCGCACTGGATCGATCCGAGAAAAGGCAAGGTCATCGGCAAGGCGACACGCCTGAAGAAGCTTGGGTTGATCGGCGCTGGCGGCGTCGGTGCAAACATCGCCCATCTCGCCGCCAATGGCGACATGGTCGACGAGATCGCGCTCGTCGACATCGTGCCGGGCCTGGCGGAGTCGGTCGCCATGGACCTCAACCACGCCAGCGGAATCAACGGCTCGAAGGCAAGAGCCAGCGGTGGAATGGAGCTGTCGGCCATTGCAGGAAGCGATGTCGTCATCGTCACGGCGGGACGCGCACGCTCTCCGGGAATGAGCCGGTCCGATCTCATAAACATCAATGCACGCGTGATCCGGTCCGCCGCCGAAGCCATCAGGTCCCACGCCCCAAACGCCATTGTCATCGTGGTCACAAACCCACTTGATGAAATGACCTTCGAGATGCTCAAGGCGACGGGGCTACCGCGAGAAAAGGTTCTCGGCATGGCCGGCACCCTGGACTCGAGCCGCTTTCGCAACGCGCTCGCGCGCACTGCAAATGTGAATCCGTCGGATGTGGAAGCCATCACGCTGGGCTCGCACGGCGATGAAATGGCTCCCATCGTTTCAAAGGCGAAGATCAAGGGCCGCCCGGTTTCCCTCTACCTCTCCAAGGACCAGATCGACGCGTGCGTGCGCGATGCGGTCACCGGCGGCGGACAGGTCGTCGCCCTGCGCAAGACTGGCTCGGCAACACTGGCGCCAGCCCATGCATCCATCGAACTGGTGGAACACATCCGGGGCGCGAAAGCCGGCGCAGTTCCAGTCTCGGTGATGCTCGACGGCGAGTACGGGATCGAAGGTGTGGTGCTCGGCGTGCCATGCCATCTCGGCATCAACGGCATTGTCTCGGTCGAGGAATTGACGCTGTCGCCGGACGAGCTGGCGGCATTGAAGGCCGCGGCGGACGCGATCAAGAAACGGCTCGGGGTCTGATCATGCGGGTGCAAACGATCAAATCCGGCGGACGTTTCGAAGAGATCGGCTCTTATGCGCGCGTCAAACGGGTTGGTCAGTTTGTGTACGTGGCCGGCACAACCGCAATCGAGCCCAGTGGATTGCTGCACGCGCCGGGCGACACCTATGCGCAATCGATCTTCATCTTCAAACGCATCGAGGAAGCTCTCAGGGAAGTCGGTGCATCAATGAGACATGTGGTGCGCACACGCGCGTTCCTGACCGATATGGCGGCAGGCGGCGGTGGCTTCGTCAAGGCCCACGGCGAAATTTTCAAGGGCATAGACCCGGTGACAAGCGGTGTCCAGGCCGGCCTGACGACACCTGGCATGATGATCGAGATCGAGGCCGACGCAATCATTTTCGACGGGGAGGAATGAACAGATTTCTGATCTAGCCCGGGGGAACATCGGGTCGAGAAAAAATGGAAAAACGGAACAGCACTGATCAACAAGGGAGTACGCAATGAAAACGTCAGCAGTAAAAACCGGACTGGCAGCGCTTACGTTGTCGCTGAGCATGTCAATGAGCACATTGGCCTTTGCAGCAGATACCGTGAAGATCGGCTTTATTGGCTCCTTCGCCTCGGATGCAGGACGCAGCACATTGCGCGGCGCCGAAATTGCCGTTGAAGAACTCAACTCTGCAGGCGGCGTGCTCGGCGGCAAGACCATCGAACTGGTCAAGGCCGATACCGGCGAAGATGTGACCGAAGGCATCAAGGCTTACGAGTATCTCGCCGAAACCGAGGAGGTGGAATTCATCGTTTCGGGCGACGTCGACGACGTCTCGCTCGGCTGGCTGCCCCGGATGGTCGAGTACAAGATCCCGACGCTGGACACCTGGACCTCCTCGATCACGATCATCGACAAGATTGTCGAGGATTACGACTCCTACAAGATGTATTTCATGAACGTCGCCTCCGACGAGGCGCTGGCCACGCTTTATGTCGATTTCGGCAAGGACATTCTGGCCGGGAAGATGGGATGGAAGAAGACCGTCATCCTGCAGGAGGACACGGCTTTCGGCGGCGCCATCAACGGGCTCGTCACTGGGCTGCTGGCGCCGGAAGCAGGCATCGAAGTGGTCGACACCATCGTCTACGATCCCGCGACTGTCGATTTCTCGCCGATCTTCAGCCGAGCGGTCGAAAGCGGCGCGGACTTCATCTACATCATCTCCTCGGTCAACAGCCAAGTCGTCTCCTCGCAATATGTCAAGCAGCAGGTTCCGCTGGCCATGACCGGGGTCAATGTCGCAGCCCTGGGCCAGGAATACTGGGAAGACACGGGCGGGTCTGGCGGTGGTATCTCGACGCTCAGCCCTGTGCCGTCGGTCGGCTTCTCGCTTGATCCGGTCTCGCAGGCATTCGCCGACAAATATGTCGCAAAATACGGTTCAGAACGGCCGAAATACCCGCATTTCAACGGCTTCAACGCCTATTTCGGCGTCAAGCAGGCATTCGCCGCCGCCGAGGAAGCCGGTGGCTTCGGCCTCGACAAATGGGTTCCGGCAATGGAGAACCAGGACCTGATCCTCGAAAAGGACGGCGAGTTGTGGATGCGCTACGGCTTCTGGAAGCCAGGAGAGACCGAGGAACGCACAGGACGGACATACCCGCACAACCTGCGCTTCGACATCACCCCTCCCTATGATGACGGCGCGCCGTCAATGGTGGTGGTGCAATGGTACGAGGACGGCAGCTCGAAAGTGGTCTATCCGCCGAAATATGCCAACGGCGAGTTCCAGGTCCCCTCCTGGGTCAAGAAGTAATCACGTCTTCGATGGAGATCCGGGCGCAGGCTGCTGCGCCCGGATCTCCGACGGTTCCTTCAAACACCGGGTCGGTTGATTTATGCTGCAAGTCCTTATCCAAGGCTTTCTCCTGAGCGGTTTGTACGCCCTGATCGCGGTTGGCTTCACCCTGATCTTCAGTGTCGGCCGGGTCCTCAATCTTGCCTACGGCGCGTATCTGATGCTTGGCGGCTACGCCTATTTCTACAGTGTCCAGACGCTCGGCATGCCGAAACTGCCGGGGTTCCTGTTTGCCACCGGCATGGGCGCGCTCGCCGGTGTTCTGATGTACCGGCTGCTGGTCAAGCGGCTGAAGGGCGATCAGGTCGCCGTCGAGATCTCGACACTCATTCTCGCCGTCGTCATTCAGGCGGGTGTCGTTCTGGTGTTCAACGACAGCTCCAAGATCCTCCATCCGATTGTCGGCGGCGTCTGGCGCATCGGCAGCACCACCATCACCAACAACATCCTGGTCGCCATGGTTGCAAGCTGGATCATCCTTGGCGGACTGCTGCTGTTCGTCAAGAAGACCCATGTCGGCCGGGCGATGCAGGCGGTCTCGATGGATGCCAAGGGCGCACGGATTTCCGGCATTAACACCGATCGGGTCAACATGATGACCTGGGCAATCTCCGGCGCGCTCGGATCCGTGGCCGGAGTGTTCTTTGCCTCCTACACCCAGCTCAATCCGTCGATGTGGGTGGCACCGCTGATCATCGCGGTGGCCGTGGTCATTGTCGGCGGGATCGGCAGCATCGTCGGCACGCTGATCGTGGCGCACATCATCGGTTTCATGGAAATCATCACCACCACCTTCATCGCCGCCGAGCTGCGCGGCGTGTTCACCATGCTTCTGATCATCGGCGTTCTGGTGATCCGGCCGCAGGGCCTCTTCGGTCGGGGAGATCTGTAATGGCGCGTCCACTTCTCGGCTGGGCAATTTTTGCCGTCGCAATGCTGCTGCTGCCGCAGTTCGTCAGCAATGGAACATTGCGCATCATCATCTTCGCCAATTTCCTCGCCATCTTTGCGATGAGCTGGGACTTCATCTCCGGAAAAACCGGCTACATCAGTTTCGGCCATCCCTTCCTCATCGGCATCGGCGCCTACACATCGGCGATCCTGTCCTATCGTTTCGGAATGCCGGTGTCGCTGTCGATCCCGCTCGCGGTGCTGGCGACCATGGTTGGCGGAACTCTGTTCTTCCTTCCGGCACTGAGGATCAAGGGTACCTATTTCGCACTGGTAACGCTCGCCTTCATGGAGCTCATGTACCAGCTCGTTCAGGTGATCCGGCCGGACCTGACCGGCGGAACAAGGGGCATTTCCGGCATCAAGACCATCCTGTCGGGGGCCGCGCCCAATTTCTATCTGTCCTTCGGCCTGATGTTCGCGATCGGGCTTGCCCTGTGGCTTTTATCGCGCACACGGCTCGGCACTGCACTCGACGCCATCTCGATGAACGAGGAGGCGGTCAGCGGCAGTGGGCTCAACACCACCAGGCTCAAGCTGTTCGCATTCATGGTCAGCGCCTTGGTGGCGGGTCTCGGCGGCGCTTTTTATGTCCACTATCTCGGCTCGATCGCGCCAAGGGCGTTGTTCGACATCAATTTCGTCTTCACGATCATCGTATCCGTTCTGATTGGCGGCTCCGCAACCATAATCGGGCCAATCATGGGCGCCTTCTTCATGACGTTCCTGCTCGAATATCTCCGGCCCCTGCTGCCGGGAAGCGAGCGCTACCTCGTCTACGGAATGATCGCCCTGGTGCTTTACGTCTACCAGCCCAAAGGCATCATGCAGATCCTCAAAAACCTCAGCCTGCGCACCCGCGGCCCGCAAACCGGGAGGTCCGGAAATGTCTAGTCTTCTGGTCCTCGACAAGGTGGTCAAGCGGTTCGGCGGCATCGTCGCCACCAACGGGTTGAGCTTCCACGTCGATCGGGGGGAATCGCTGGCGCTGATCGGACCCAACGGCGCCGGCAAGACCACCATCTTCAGCCTGATCATGGGCGAACACCGGCAAAACTCCGGTACGATCAAATTGAATGGCGAGGAAATCTCGCACCTGCCGACCCACAAGCGCATCCAGAAGGGCGTCGCCCGGACCTATCAGGTGCCGCGGCCTTTCTCGGAAATGGATGTGGCGGGCAACATTCGCGTCGGCATGATGCCCGACAATCTGTGGAAGATGATCACGCAAAGCGCCGACCCCGACGCAGAACTGACCATTGCCCGCAGCGTCGGTTTCCGCGACGAGGACCTGTTGCGCAAACCCAGCGAACTCTCGATGGGTGACCTGCGGAAACTGGAACTGGCAAGAACGCTGGCCGCCAAACCCGAAATCATGCTGCTGGACGAAGTCTTTGCCGGACTGACGGTTGGCGAGATCGAGCAGATTTCGGATCTGCTTGCGCAGAAGCGCAAGGAAGGCCTGACCTACATCATCGTCAGCCATGATCTTCGCGCGCTCGAGCCGCTGGTCGACCGCGCTGTGGCGATGACGTTCGGCAGGGCAATCGCGGAAGGCAGCTTCATCGAGGTGATGGATGACGAGGCGGTCCGCTCCGCCTATCTCGGACAGTAGGGCAGGACACAATGGCGCTTCTCGAAATCACCGACCTGCACGCCCGGTACGGCATGGCGAAATCGCTGCACGGCATCAGCCTTTCGGTGGAGGAAGGCTCTATCGTCGGCATTATCGGACCGAATGGCGCCGGCAAATCGACCTTGATGGATTCCATCATGGGACTGGTGGAAAACACCGGCTCGATCAAGGTTGCCGGCCAGGAAACAACCAGGCTCGACACTTCCGACATCGTGCGCCTGGGGGTTGGCTATGCGCCGGAACGCGCGCATCTGTTTCCCTATATGAGCGTACGCGAGAACCTGCTTGTCGGCGCCTTCACGGCGCGCGAGACCATCGAGGAGAAGCTCGAACAGGTGCATGACCTGTTTCCGGTGCTCAAGGATCGCTGGGCTCAGGAAACCGCGACCCAGAGTGGCGGCGAACGGCAGATGGTGTCCCTTGGCAGGGCACTGATGAGCGACCCGAAAATCCTGCTGGTCGATGAACCGACGATCGGCCTCGCGCCAAAAATCTGTGACGGCATCGCCAGGGCGCTCAAGCGGCTCAATCAGGAGATGGGCCTGACGGTGGTGATCGCCGAGCAGAACGTCAATTTCGCCCTGAGCCTTGCTCAGGAAATTCACGTTCTGGAGACGGGGTCACTGCGCGTCAGCGGCACGCCCGAGCAACTGCGCTCGGATCCGGAGCTGACGAAGGCCTATTTCGGTCACTGATGCCCAGCATGCCAAATCTGTCCACCGGAGGTAACCGGTCTACGGACGCGCAAACATCGACGCGAGTCCCGCCCGGGAATTGACGCCAAGCTTGTCGTAGATCGACTGGGTTTGATTGCGGACAGTCGACGGAGCAATCCCGAGCATCCTTGCAAGGTACTGTAACTTGACGTCTGGAAATTGCTTTTGCGCAGGTGCCATGAGCCCCTGCCAAGGCGTGGCCCGGCAGGGG
>NZ_JAPWHB010000007.1 GCF_027214025.1 Parahoeflea alexandrii | reverse complement strand
GAGGAAAGCGGCAATGCCGTGGACCGCGCCGTGAACGCCATGCGCACCATCGCAGAGAAGATTTCCATCGTTCAGGAGATCGCGCGCCAGACCGACCTGCTCGCGCTGAACGCAGCCGTCGAAGCGGCACGCGCCGGCGAGCATGGCAAGGGCTTTGCGGTCGTGGCTTCTGAAGTGCGCAAGCTTGCCGAGCGCAGCCAGGCGGCAGCGGCCGAAATCTCGGGCCTCTCGGGGGAAACCGTCACTGTCGCCACCCAGGCCGGCGAAATGCTGACCCGCCTCGTTCCCGATATCCGCAAGACCGCGGAACTGGTTGCCGAGATCTCGGCCGCCTGCCGCGAACAGGATATCGGCTCCTCGCAGATCAACGAGGCGATCCAGCAGCTCGACAAGGTGACCCAGCAGAACGCTGGCGCATCTGAGGAGATGTCGGCGACGTCCGAAGAGCTCGCGGCCCAGGCCGAAGAGCTTCAGGCATCCATCGCCTTCTTCAAGGTCGATACTGCCGCCGGCTCAACTGACAACAGCCAGGTCCAACAGCTCAAGAAAACCGCTGCCCGGATGGCTACGCCATCACCCGCCAAGAAGACAGCTCAGCCTAACAAGACCGCCCCAAAGAAGTCTTCTGGTTTCAGCATCGACATGGCGATGGGCGGACCTGACGGGGAAGATGCGAATTTCAAGGAGAGCGCATGATGGCCAATCCGGAGTCTGAAGCTCAATATGTAACGTTCAGCCTTGCAGACGAATGCTTTGCCGTTCCGGTTGAAGTCGTCCGGGAGATCCTCGATCACGAGGATCCCTTCCGGATCCCCAATGGCCCCGATTACCTGCTTGGCCTGAGGGACGTGCGCGGACAGGGAGTGCCGGTCATTGACCTTCGCCTGCGTCTTGGCATGACCGCAACCCAGAAAACGCCGCACACGCGTATTCTGGTGATCGATGTCCCGCTGGAAGGCCGGGCGTTAACGCTCGGCCTGCTGGCCGACCGCGTGTTCGAGGTGACCGCATTCCGGTGCGACGCCATCGAGGGCGCTCCGGATATAGGCGTCCGGTGGCCATCTGATTACATCGCAGGCGTCGTCCGGCGCACCTCCGGCTTCGTGGTCATTGTCAATCTCGCCACTCTGTTCACGACCGGAGATGTCCGTTCGCTCGGCTCCCTGTCACAAGTGCGGGTGGAACCAGCATGAGCGCCGCCGCATTGCAGGAACGGCCAGCCACCCGCAGCCATCGCTCCGCATCCGCGGGCGCGTCGGGCTCTGATGCTCTCAGTACTCGCAACTTCGATCTGCTGTCCCGCTACATTTATGACTACAGCGGAATCAAGATGCCGGTGACCAAGAAGACGATGCTGGAGGGGCGACTGCGGCGTCGATTGCGGGTAACCGACATGACCAGCCTCGATCAGTATTGCGACTATCTGTTCAAGCATGACGGTATCGAGACAGAAGCCATTCACCTCATCGACGCGGTGACGACCAACAAGACCGACTTCTTCCGCGAGCCGAAGCATTTTGACCATCTGAGTACGGATGCGCTTCCAGATCTGGTCTCGAAGGGGCATCGTCACCTTAGGTTCTGGAGCTCCGCCTGCTCTATTGGCGCAGAGCCCTATACGCTGGCGATGGTCTTGGAGGATTTCATTCAAGCCAAGTCCGGGCTGGACTACTCGATCCTTGCAACAGATCTATCGACCGATGTGCTGCAGACGGCTCGTCGCGGCGTGTTTCCCACCGCCATGCTGGACCCGGTCGATGGCGACCGGCGGCGACGCTATGTGATGGAGCCAGTCGATCGCCATCGCGGCGAGGTTCGCATCCACCCCGCGCTCCGCAGCAAGGTAGGATTTTCTCGTCTCAACCTCATGGATTCGGCCTATTCGATCGGTGAACCCATGCATGTGATCTTCTGCCGGAACGTACTCATCTATTTCGACAAGCCGACCCAACATAAGGTGCTGTCCCGTCTCTGCGCCAGGCTCGCCAAGGACGGCTACCTCTATGTTGGACACTCAGAGACCATTACCGGCTTCGATCTGCCCGTGAAGCAGGTGGCCAATACCGTTTTCCAGAAGATCTGAGCACGCAGATGGCGAAGAAGATACGCGTATTGATCGTGGATGACTCGGCAAGCGTCCGGCAGGCATTGACGCAGGTTCTGGAAGCGGACGGCGATATCGAGGTGATGGGCGTGGCGTCTGACCCCTTCGTCGCAGCACGCCGCATCCAGGAGGAAGTGCCCGATGTCGTGACCCTAGACGTGGAAATGCCGAAAATGGACGGCATCACGTTCCTGCGCAAGCTGATGTCCCAGCATCCCATCCCGGTGGTCATGTGTTCCTCGCTGACGGAGGAAGGCTCGCAAACATTGATGCAGGCGCTGGAGGCCGGCGCCGTCGACATCATTCTCAAGCCCAAGATTGGTGCAGCCGACCACCTGTCTGAATCCGGAGCGATGATCCGCGAAACGGTCAAGGGCGCTGCGGCGGCGCGGGTGAAGGGGGTAAGCCGACGACCACCGCTTGCAGGGGCAACCCAGGCCAAGCTTACCGCCGACGCGGTCTTGCCTCCGCCTACCGGCCGGGCCATGGCCAAGACCACGGAAATGGTGGTGTGCGTCGGCGCTTCCACCGGCGGCACAGAGGCCCTACGCGAACTCCTGGTAGCACTTCCGGCCAACGCGCCCGGGATCGTCATTGTCCAGCACATGCCCGAGAGATTTACCTCGGCCTTCGCATCACGGCTCAACACCTTGTGTCAGGTCGAGGTCAAGGAGGCCGCACACGGCGATCCTGTCTTGCGCGGCCATGTGCTGATTGCGCCTGGTGGCCACCACATGATGCTCGAACGCCAGGGTGCCCGCTACATCGTGGCAGTCAAGGACGGGCCGCTGGTCTCGCGCCATCGTCCTTCGGTCGATGTCCTGTTTCGGTCCGCCGCGCGATCGGCCGGCGCCAACGCCGCGGGCGTGATCATGACGGGAATGGGCGACGACGGGGCTCGCGGCATGGACGAGATGCACAAGGCCGGAGCCTTCACGCTTGCACAGGATGAGGCGACATCGGTGGTCTTTGGCATGCCAAAGGAAGCGATTGCCAGAGGCGGCGTGGACCGGGTTGTACCACTCGAACAGATCGCACGCGAAATTCTGGCGGCCAATCGCCGGCATCTCGGCTGAGCCCGCGCGGGTTTTCTCCGTCCAGACCAACTTTTAAAACATCAACGAGGCTCAGCATGAACACCAGCAGATTGCACAAGGCAGACGAGATTTCTGCGCCAATCAACGTAATCGGTGAAAAACTTGAAGACGCTCTCGCGCAGATCGAGCAACGCTTTCTGGACGGAGGAACCGTTCTGGTTTCCGTGCTTGACGTGTTCACTGGGCTTTTGAAATCTCTGGAAGACATTACCAATGCGCTTCGGGAAGATGAGGCAGAGCAAGCGACCAGGGAGTTGATGCGTACCGGCGAACTGATTGCCGCTCTCCCCGCTCAACAACTCGCCAGACGCGAGCGGTTTGAGAGCATCATGAGATACGGCAAATCGCTGGCTTCAGAGGTGCTGGTGATGGAAGACACACTGCGCTATCTGCGCGCCTTCGCCATGACAGCCAAGATAACCGGCGCCGGCATTGCCGATTTCGCGGGCTTTGCCGAGGAGATCGTCGAGCGCATCCAGTTTGCCACTCGCGAGGTACAGGCCTTTGCCGAGTGCATTCATTCCCTGCAGCACATGGTCCATAGCGCACACGCCGGGGGGGAGGTGCTTGCAGCCCACGAACACGCGATACCTGCCATCGCCCAGGATCTGGTGCGAAATGCAAATGCGATCCAGACACAACGCAAGACGCTTGCGGACATCGCTGATCAGGTAAAGGACCTTGCCCTCAAGGTGCAGGGGCGCCTGGCGAGCACACTCTCGTCGCTGCAGATCGGTGACGTCACACGGCAACGGATCGAACATTGCCAGGCCGCCTTCGTGATCTCCAACGACTACCTTTCGCGCGATGAGGCAGCAAACCTGTCGCCCGAGGACCGGGACCGCATTCGGATGCTGATCACAAGGCTGGTGCGCGACCAACTCGCCGCAATCGCAGCGGAGTTTCAGGTCCAATGCGGGACGATCGTGAAGAACATCGGGGCATTTTCGAACGATGCCACTCTTCTCATACAGTTGCAGCAATCCATGTTGCCTGCGCGGGCGGACACATCCGAACGGTCTTCCATGGGCCTTGTGCAAAACAGTCTGGAACTTGCCCGCGATGCCGTAGCGGGTATCGAACAATCCGCAGGCGAAGCGGCTCGGCTGAGTGGTAGCGCCGGCGATATGGTCAAGGGACTGGTGGAGAGTGTGAGAACCATACAGCTCGTTCGCACCGATATTCAGTACATGGCGCTCAACACCTATTTGCGCTGTACCCAGTTGGGCGAAGAAAGCCGCGCCATCAATGTCGTCACCAACGAACTGCGCTCGTTTTCAGCCAAGCTTGACGAGGTAACGGACCGTGCGCTTGACGATCTGAACCAGCTTAATCAACAGGCGATCGCACTGAGCCATGGCCAAACAGGCAATGACACAGATGGCGGCCCCGACCTTGTTGGCCGGATAGAGATCGCGCTTTCCCATGTTACCCAGGCAGACCAGACACTCGAAGCGCAAGTCGACAATCTGTGCAGCCGCGGCCAGGATGTGACCATCAAGGTGGCGGCGGCCACAGCTGGCCTCGACTTCCATCAGGACGTGTCCGCCATTCTCGGTGATTGCCGGTCGCTCGCCGCCGGGGCGCTGACCTATGAGCCGCATTGCGATGGACTGGAAGACGTGCTGGATGGGTTGTCGGCGGATATCTTTCGCACCTATACGATGAAGTCCGAGCGCGATGTTCACGCCGCGATTTTCGGCTGGCCGACCGCGAGCGAGGCCAAGACCGAGCCGACCTTGGCGCCAGAGGTTTCGGATGATGATCTGTTCGATGATGCGCTGTTCTGAACCAGGCCAAGGCCAGTCACGGAAAGACTGAAGTCTCGATCAGGCAACGAGCCGATGCGGCTCGCTTCTTTGTGGAGGCCTGGCGCAGGTCTGTTGCAGCCGAAGCAGGATTTCCTGGCCGAGAAGCTGCGCGTTCTCCTGCGCGCGCTCAAGGTTGCTGACCTTCCTTGGATCCATGGTGTAGAGCGTCTCGCCGCAACTGAAGACGTCGCGAAAGGCCGCACGCTCGATGATCGGCGTGGAAATCAAATGAACCCGCTTTTCCTGCAGCAAGGCTTTGACGCCCTGGAGCGCCCGCGTTGTGATGATCGGGTTGACGCGCGTGAGAACCACAGAATGGGGAATTCGGATCCCTGCCTTCTCGTCGAGATAGTGCAGTAGATCGATAACATTGGCGGCACCTTGCGCATCCATAGCTGAACCCTGCGCAGGGATCAGCACATAGCTGGAATAGCCCAGTGCCTGGGCGAGAAGCGGACTTCTGGCTCCGGGCAGGTCGAGAAGAACAAAATCCGCCGAATGGCGATGCGCGCGGATGTGACGCTCCAGATTGGCCGAAGACACATAAGGGACGACTTCGAGATTGTCAGGACAGTTGGCGCCGAGTTGCTCGTGCCAGCGCGAGATCCAGTGCTGTGGATCAACATCCAGCACCACGACACGCAATCCCAGGCGCGCGAGTTCCGTGGCCACCAGCAGAACCGCGGTGGTCTTGCCGGCGCCGCCTTTGGTGTTGGCGAAAGTCACGATTGCCATATCCGTTTCCGTTCGAGCTTGGGAGCACTTTTCAATCAATATGCGCCTGACAAATATTGACCAATCATGGTTAACCAATGGTGAATTTCGGGGGGCCATCAATTGTATTCCTCAAGTACCATGGCGGCGTAAATGTGTCCGGATTGCAGGCTTGCAAGCCGGCTGGACGGCACTGCAACGTTGACTGAGAAACGATGAAAATGTGGGATCTGGCGGCATGAGCAGATCTGCAGGTGATCCTCTCTATCGTCGCCATCGTTTTCCAGCGGAAGTGATTGCCCATGCATTATGGCTCTATTTCCGGTTTCCGCTCAGCCTGCGCATGGTCGAGGTTGTTTTGGCAGCTTGAGGGATCATCGTCTCTCACCAGATCGTGAGACTGTGGGCGGAGAAATTCGGCAGGCAGTTCGCCAATGATATTCGGAGGCGATCAGCCGGCAGGCTCGGTGACAAATGATACCTCGACGAGGTCGTCATCACCATTGGCGGGAAGAAACACTGGTTGTGGCGCGCCGTCGATCAGCATGGCTTCGTCCTCGACGTTCTGGTCCAAAACCGCCGGGATGAAGCCCTGGAGCGAGATCGCCATCTTCAGGTAGCCTGATCGCAGACCTCGTGCCCTACCTTGACCCGAGGCCGATAAGTGTACAGCGCCCAACAAGCTGACAAAGCCTGAAGCACTTGTCCAACAGTTGGCCCCCGCGGCCATACATGCCTCCCATATACTTACATTCTCATAGCCTTACCGTTGTCTTTCATGCCTTTGAAGCTCGACTACTGTCCAATCGAGCGCCCTCGCCGGCGAGTGTGCCCGGCAGCAGGAAAAACTGAGGGCGTCTCGAAAAATCGGGGCTAATCACCCGTCCATCCGTATTCAGGTTCAGGTGACATCTCCTCATTTAACTTTACGATGTCCGACCACGCGAACAGAACCATGCCGTTTATGGTCAATCAGCCCGCCAACCGCTGATCGCTTTTACTTCAAGATACTCCTCCAAGCCCCAATACCCCCCCTCGCGGCCATTGCCGGATTGTTTGAAACCTCCAAATGGACTGGCAGAGGCACGATTGGAACCATTGAGCTGAACCATTCCGGCGCGCAGTCGGCGGGCAACGCGTTCAGCGCGCTCCAGATCCAGCGACTGCACATAGGACGAAAGCCCGTAGGGCGTGTCGTTTGCGATTTCTATTGCATGTTCCTCATCATCAAATGGAATCATGACCAGTACAGGTCCAAATACCTCCTCGCGCGCTATTGTCATTTGATTGTCAACATCGGCAAACACTGTAGGACGAACATAGTAACCGCGATTGAACCCTTCCGGTCGTCCGGCCCCTCCAGCCACGACGCGTGCGCCTTCCCCGATCGCCGTTGCGATCAAATCCTGAACCTTGCCAAACTGCGTACCGGAGGCGAGTGGACCAATGTGACGCCCGGCTTCACTAGGATCCCCGACCTTTGTTGCGTCCGCAACTTCGGCGGCAATGGTGACTGCCCGCTCATACGCCGAACGCTCGACAAGCATCCGGGTCGGGGCATTGCAGGACTGGCCAGTGTTGAGAAAACAGGCACGCACTCCGCGCTTGACCGCATCACCCAGCGCTTCGTCATCAAACACGATATTGGGCGACTTGCCGCCGAGCTCCAGTGAAACTCGCTTGACAGTTTCAGCCGCGGCCTTTTGAACCGCGATGCCAGCGCGTGCCGAACCGGTGAACGAAATCATGTCGATATCCGGATGACGGGACATCGCCTCTCCGACCACCGGTCCAAGCCCGTTTACCAGATTGAAAACGCCTGCCGGGAAGCCCGCGTCATCAATCATTTCGGCCAGCAACATTGACGAGAACGGAGCAATTTCCGAAGGCTTGAGGACAATGGTGCAACCGGCGAGCAATGCCGGGATCACCTTCAACGCCACCTGGTTCATCGGCCAGTTCCACGGCGTAATGAGACCGCACACCCCGATCGGTTCATGGATGATGCGTTCCTGCGGATTGCGGTCGTCAAGAACATGTTCGAACTCGAACGTCTTGGCCACCCTGAGGAATGACTTGATGTGACCAAGTCCTGCCATCGCCTGCGCGTCCCGGGCAAGGGAAATCGGCGCGCCCATCTCCTTCGAAATGATCTCCGCCATTTCATCAATGCGCGCCTCGTAGATCTCGCGGAGTTTTTGCATTAGTTCCAGCCGGTATTCCAGCGCGGTGCGGCCCCAGTCTATAAAGGCACGGCGCGCTGATGCGACCGCCTTGTCGACATCCTCACCGGAGCCTAGGGAAATTGCTCCGAACGGCTGCTCGTCGGCCGGATTGATGACCTCGAACAGCTCTCCTTTTGCTGGAATGCACCATTGGCCGTTGATATAGAAATCCGGTTTCGTCAGCATTCATCCATTCCTTCACTCGGTGTTGAGGTTTACGTCGCGGCTCAGGCAATCAAACCTTCAAGGGCGTCATCCTCGTCGCCAAGCCAGAGCGACAGGGCCAGCAATCGCTTGAAATAGCCGCTGACCGGTGTCTCGTTCGCCATTCCTATGGCTCCGTGCATCTGGATGCTCTCCTGCGAGACAAACCACGCGGCCCGCACAATCACATAGCGCGCCCTGGCCAAAGCCCTGTCTCTTTGCTCCGGGCTTTCCTGGTCAACGGCTGTGGCCGCCAGAGCCGCCATGGTTTCCGCCTTGGCCTGTTGGATTGTCATGTCAACATAGCGGTGGCGAAGCGCCTGATGGGCTGAAAGCGGCTGGCCGAACTGACGCCGCACGCCGAGATACTCCGCCGTGGCATTGATCATATAGGCCATTGCGCCCACTGCTTCGGCGCATTGTGCAGCCGTGAGCCTGTCTACAATACCGCGGAGCAGGCTCTCGGCTTGCTCACCCACGGCCACTATCGCATCCTCGTCAATGACAAGGCCGCTAAAGGACGCGTCCGCAGCCGGCATGGAGTCTATCAGGGTGCAAGGTTGCAGGAGCGGGGAAAAACTTGCCCGATCCAGCATGATGATGACGAGATGTCCCGCCTCATTCCTGGCCGGCAGCACAAGCCAGTCGGCCTCCTGAGCGAAGGCGATCATCCGCTTGGCCCCGTCAAGCCGCCATTGCCCCTCGCCCGCGCCAGAGAGCACGGTCTGGAAGTCCCGCAGAACCGGCAATGCATCCACTTCATGCAATGCGATTGTCGCCACTTGACGGCCTTCGACCAGCGCTTCAAGCAGCGCCGTCACCCGCCCGGCGGGTTGATCGAGTTCTGCAAGAGACGGGGCGATTGCCGCAGAGGAAACGGCGTAAGGGCTTACCACGCCCGACCCGGCCAGCAACCGGCAGACAAGTGCGGCCGTGCGCGCGCCGCCATATCCGCCGTACCGCTCCGGCATCACCGCCGCAAACAACCCGAGTTCAGCAAGCATCGGCCACAGTTCTTCGCGCCAATGGCCACCGGATTGTCCGGCAAGCGCACGCGACAGCATGTCAGCCAGCATCTCCAGCGTGTCGTCCGGCTCGAACAGGAGCGGCAAGGCGGTCTTCGTCGGAACGGGAATGCTGTTCATCCGAATATGCCTTTCGCCGCTATATTGCGCTGGATTTCATTCGAACCGGCGTAAATGGTGGTCTTGCGCATGTTGCAATAATTCTCGGCCGCGAAATAATGTCCGGCGTTCGAGGCTATGCCCTGTGGATTGAAGGGCATAGCTTTCGAGCCCAGTGCGCGTACCTGGAGCTCCGAAATCGCCTGCTGAATCTCCGAACTGATGATTTTCAGCACCGGAGCCTGCAGCGGGTTTTCACGCCCCGCCTCAACTTCCCGCAGAAAGCGTAGGTTGGTCAGATCGATTGCGGCAAGCTCGGCCTCCAGGGCCGTCAACCGCTGCCGGAAGGACTGATGTTCCAGCAAAGGCCGGCCATGGCGCAGGCTTGTCGCCGCCATCTCCCGCAACCTTGTCAATTCCCGCTTGCAAAACCCCATGCCGCCAAAATTGAGACGCTCATGTTCAAGCAGGTACTTTGCATAGGTCCAGCCCATGCCTTCTTCGCCAACCCGGTTTTCAACCGGAACCTCGACGCCTTCGAACCAGACTTCATTGATTTCGTGCTTGCCATCAAGTGTGATGATCGGGCGTATCTCGATTCCCGGCGTGCTGAGATCAACCAACAGAAAGCTGATGCCGTTCTGGCGTTTGGTTTCGTTCGACGTGCGCACCAGACAAAAGATCCAGTCGGCATCGTGTGCCGACGTCGTCCATATCTTCTGACCGTCGACGACATAATGATCGCCCTTGAGCACTGCCCTGGTTTTGAGCGAGGCAAGATCCGAGCCCGAGCCGGGTTCTGAATATCCCTGACACCAGAAGTCATCGAGCCTGGCGATTCGCGGCAGGAAATGATCGCGCTGCCGCTGGTCACCATATTTCATCAGCACCGGCGCAACCATTTTCAGGCCGAAGGGTACAAGTTCCGGTGCGCCGGCAATCGCGCATTCTTCTTCGAAGATGTAGCGCTCGACGGAGGTGAACCCCGGCCCGCCGAATTCCTTCGGCCAGCAGTAGGCGCTCCAGCCGCGCTCGTGCAAAATCCGAGTCCATTGCTCGATTTCGCCGCGGTTGGCGTGGTGTCCACACTTGAGCCGTGCCGCAATTTCACCGGGCAGGTTCTCCGCAACGAAATCCCGCACCTGATTGCGGAATTTCATCTCGCGTGCGCTGAAAAGGCCGCTCTCCGGGTATCCCAATACATCCATCATGATCAGCGGCCTGTGAATTGTGGCGCGCGTTTTTCTATGAAGTGGGCAACACCTTCCTTGAAATCCTCACTCAGGACGCTTTGCGCCATTTCCTTGTTGGCCGAGATTGTAGCCTCGGCGAGCGTCTGGAACGGCACCTCATACAACTGGCGCTTGATGACAGCCATGGCACGAGGCGAAACCAGATTTGCCAGGTCGCGCGCATAAGTCATGGTGGCCTGTTCGAGCTCCTCTGGAAGGTGGATCTGATTAACCAACCCCATACGGAATGCCTCGGGAGCATAGAACTTCCTCGCGGAAAGCAGCAGCTCCAGCGCATTGGCGTGACCGACAATGTGCGGCAACATCCAGCTCAATCCATGTTCCGCGATAAGCCCGCGACGTGCAAAAGACGTGGAGAATACCGCATTATCTGCCGCAAACCTGATGTCGCAGTAAAGCGCATGTACCAATCCGATGCCCGCGGTTGCCCCGTTGAGCATGGCAATGACCGGCTTTTCAATTGCCGGATAGAATGAGTAGCGCGTCTGCCAATCCGGCCGTCGATTCATGTCGAACGGGCGCATCCATTCTTCGGCGCGAATATCCTCGGGATCGAGGTTGGCCAGTTCGTCAATGTCAGCGCCGGCGCAAAAAGCGCGACCTTCGCCAGTCAGCACGATGACGCGCACGTCGTCATTTATTTCCGCGGCTTCCATTGCCAACCGGACTTCGCGCTCCATCGTCGCGGTCCATGCGTTCATTCGCTCGGGTCTGTTCAGGATAATCCGGGCGATCCGGTCCTCGATTTCATATTTGATGTGCTCGTATGCCACGATTCAATCCTCAATGTTCTCCAGCAAGACACCATTCGCCCATTGGCCGCGCTCGCGGCCCAGATAGGCCTTGGTTGCAGGACGGTCCTGCAGCCAGCCGACCCAACGCCCGAAAACCTGCCGCATCCGTTCGCTTTCGACGCCGAGCTGGGTCATCGCCACGCCACCATTGACGGATTCACGGTACTCGGCGATCAGCCCGTCACGGAGGATGAAGCGCGACATGCCGTCGATCACGACCTTGTTGCCCTTGAATCTCTCCATACGGGAGGAAAAGCTCGACAGCGACCAGGCGTATCCCATGTTGCCGTCGATAACGCCGTCAAACATTTCCCATCGATAGTCATCTCCGGCATCACGATGAAACAGGTTCTGCATCATGTGGGCGATACTTTCTCGTCCGCGATGTTCGCCGTAGATGTAGTCATAATAGACCCCGTCCGGCGTGAAGCACTGCGCGAACCGCTCCCCGTCTCCGCTCTCCGCGGCGATGGTGAATCTGGCAAGTAGCTTGTTGAATTCATTACTGTTCATTGCAGTATTAATACTCCGAGTTCATGGCGCGCAGGCGCATGCGATCGACCTTGCCGGTGGCGTTTCGTGGAAGACTGTCGATAATGCGGACTTCGCGGGGGACCTTGTAGCGAGCCAGGTTGGCGGTCCATTCGGCGATCATGGTTTCCGGATTGACCTGCATTCCCGCTTCGGCAACGACATAGGCAACAATCCTCTCGCCGAGCTTCTCATGTGGTTCACCGATTGCCGCCACCTCCAGGACGCCGGCCATACGGTGTGCCAGTTCTTCGATTTCGCGCGGGTAGACATTGTAGCCGCCCGATATGATCATCTCTTTCTTGCGGTCGACCACGAAGAGGAACCCGTCTTCATCGATAATGCCGATATCGCCGGTGTGAAGCCACCCATCGCGAAAGGCTGCATCCGTCAGATCAGGCCGACGGAAATAGCCCTTCGCGAGGCCTGGGGAGGAAACCAATATTTCGCCCTTCTGACCGGGCGGCAGATCGCAAAAATGTTCATCCACGATCCGAAGCCTGACGCCCCAATAAGGTTGTCCGGAAGATCCGGACTTGCGCTTCGCTCCGAACAACCGGGCGCCACAAATGGATGGGCTGGCCTCCGTCATCCCGTAACCTTCAGAGATTGGGACCGAAAACCGCTCCTCGAAACGCGCATGAACCTCCTCGGGAAGAGCCTGACCGCCAGACACGCAGCCACGCCAGCATGACAAATCAAGCCCGTCGGGAAGGGGCGCCTTGGCGAGCATCCAGTACATTGTCGGGACGCCCATGAAGACCGTCACCCGGTCGCGGTCGATTGCCCTGAGCGTTTCCTCAGGATCAAACCGCGCCGACAATGAAATTGAAGCGCCGACCAGAAGAAACGCCGTGTGAAGGCATGTGTGGCCAAACACATGACTGAGCGGCAGCACTCCATAGCCGCGATCTTCCGGCGTCAGGCGCAGTAGATCAAGCGCGAAAGCCTGCGCATTCCAGAACAGGTTGTAGTGCGTCAGCTCAACGCCCTTCGGCAGTCCCGTGGATCCAGAAGAATACAGGATCACAGCAGTATCGTCCGGCCTGCAAGGTGGACAATCGACCGCGCCGGCAGTGGTCGAAACCAGCGGCTTGCCAGCTCCAGCTATGTCATAGATCAGACCGCATGCCGGATTCTGGTCGGCTCTTGACCCCCGGTCACAGCTGATCACTGCCACCGGTTCGCTGTCACGAAGTATGGCGTTGATCTCCGCATCTGCGAGCAGCGGATTGAGCGGCACCGGCACGGCGCCGGCTCTGAGAGCACCCTGATAGGCGATCACCCATTCGACGCTGTTTGGCAGGACAATGGCAACGCGGTCTCCGGCCCTCACGCCATCGCTCATCAGACGCAGCGCGCACCCGGAAACCAGCTGATCGAGCATTGCATAGGTAACATGCCTGTCACCTTCCACCAGGGCCACCGCATCGGGCCGAAGGATGGCGTGGTGGCGAACGGAATTGCCGATGCTGACCATTCAACGTCCCTCCGTCGGCTTGCCAGTACGCCCGCGAACAGCCCGCCGCACAAGATCCGACAGCCAAGGCACCAGCCCACGCGGGAGGAAGATGACTACTATGACCAGTCCGACCCCGTAGATGATCAAGCGGTATGAATCGGCGATGCGGAGGATTTCCGGAAGCGCCACGGTGAGACCCGCACCCACAAGCGGCCCAGCCAGCGTTCCACTACCGCCGAGAATAACCGCAAGTATGGCATTCAAGGAGTGGTCCACCGAAAATGGCGCGGGGCTCAGGAAGCTCATATAATGGGCGTAAAGGGAGCCGGCGAACCCGGCCAGCGAAGCACTGAAGACAAAAGAGAATAACTTGTAACGCCAGCAGGCGACGCCGGCCGCTTCGGCCATGGTTTCATTCTGGCGAATTGCCTGCAACACGAGGCCTACGCGCGAACGGAGAAGTGCGGCTATGATCAGCATCACCAGCCCAAGAGCTGCGAGCACCAGATAGTAGTAGTTCACCCGGCTTAGGAACGAAATCTCGATATCAGCAATCCGGATCGACTCCGGCGCCGGGATTCCAGCAATGCCGCCTTCGCCGCCGGTCACGGGGATCCAATTAACCAGCACGATGAAGATCACCATGTTCAGCGCCAGGGTAACGATGGCGAAATAGTGCCCCTTGACCCGAAGTGACGGATAGCCGGCAATCAGCGAAGCGGCGGCGGTGATCAGCGGGCTGACTATCATGCAGATCCAGACAGGCCAGCCGGCGTTCAAATTCAGCAACGCCGAGGAATAGGCGCCGATTCCCATGAATCCGGCCTGTGCGATGGAAACATATCCCGTGTAACCCTGGATGACATTGGCACCCTGGGCCACGATCATCCAGATAATCGCAAGAATGGCCAGGTGAATGAAGTAGTTCGATGTCAGCAAATAGGGGAAAGCAATTCCACCAAACGCGACCGCTGCAATAAGAACCAGCCGGATCATCGGTTCGACCTCCGTCGCATGAGACCTTCAGGCTTGATGAGCAAGACACCGATCATCAAAAGGAAAGCAATAACGTCCTTGTAGGCGGACGAGACGAACGCCGATGCGAAAGCTTCCGACACGCCAAGCACCAGGCCGCCAATGATCGCTCCGGGAATGGAACCAAGGCCGCCAAGAATGAGAACGGCGAAGCCTTTGACCACCAGTCCGCCGCTCACACCCGGGGCCACCGCGAACAGGGCTCCGACCAGCACGCCGGCCGCGACACCCAGGGCGGAACTCAGTCCGAAAACAAACATCGACACTGTATTGACATTGATGCCCATCAAAATCGCAGCCGGACGGTTCTGGGCGACCGCGCGCACCGCCATGCCCATCCAGGTCCTGTTGATCAGGATCGTCATTGCGACCACAAGAAACGCCGCGATGCCGAGAATATAGACACGCAATTCCGGCAAGGTGACTCCGCCGATGTTGAAGACGCGGTCAAAGCCGGTGGGGATGATCACCTGGTCGACGCCAAAGACGAGCAGATTGGCCTTCTCGATGATCAACGTGAGCCCAAGCGCAATTATGAAGGCGTTGATCGGCGGTGCGTTGCGCACCGGATGGTAGGCCACACGCTCCAGCACCACGCCGAGCAGCGCGCCGACCGCCATGGCCACAGCCATGGCTGGAAAGAGACCAATCCCAAACTGCTGTATGAAGAAGAACGTGAGATAACCCCCAAACATCGCCACGCTGCCATGAGCGAAATGCGCGATGCCGAGAATGCCGAAGATAATTGTCAGCCCAAGGGCGACCAGCGTATAGATACTGCCTATCACCAAGCCGTTGAAAAGCTGCTGGATCAGATCCACTAACATTGCGAACTCCGGAGTGTGGGTGTGCGAAATGGATCGCACACCCGTATTTAGCGCACGGCTAAAGCCGACCTGTTACTTGGTGATCGTTTGGAAGTAGGCCGAATAGGCGGCGGAGTCCGACGGAAGCTTGGTCACGAAGTCCCACTTGTCGTTGTGGAACTGAAACGCACCATTCGAAATGTAGGCCTGCCCCTTGGGGTCGAACATCTTGCCGTCGACCGGCAGGTATTCGAGAACGGTCTCTTCCGGCACAGCGAGATTGCGGAGCGCCTTCTTCACGTCATCGAGCTCGACCGTGCCGGCGGCTTCCAAGGCGTCACGCAGGACATAGACCTGGTCATAGGCAAACGCGCTGTTCGGGGTCGGGTAGGCATCCCACCGCTCCTCGTAGGCTTTCGCATATGCCTTGGCGGTATCACCCAGCGCATCAGCATTGAATTCGATGGCGATCAGATCCCAGACGCCTTCCAGGGCTTCGCTGCTTGCTACGCTGAGAAACTGTTCTGCGCTGCCGCCGGAAAAGCCATACCGCGGCGCTGTGATGCCGAGTTCATAAGCCTGGCGGTAGGCGAAGGCCACTTGCTCGACATAGCCTGAGATGAAATAGCCATCCGGCTCGAGCCCGCGCAGCTTGGTCAACTGGGCGCTCATGTCGCGATCCTGACCGCCGAAGGTCTCCAGCGCCACGACTTCACCACCTTCGGCTTCGAAGGCTTCGATTAATGCGTCACGATACTGGGTGAAAAGTGCGACATCGCGGGTCGCGAGAACACCGAGGCGCTTGACCCCCTTGCTGGCGATGAAGCGGCCGGCGGCAGCGCCGGAATAGTCACCCGGAGGACGGGTCCGGAATACGTTGTCATTGCCGGCAGCCGTGATGGCGCGCGCACCAGCGGTGCCCACGAGCATGATGACATCCTCGCGTCCAATGATCGATGCCACCGCACCTGTCGACGCCGAGCAGCAATAGCCCATCAGGAACTTGACGCCATCGCGGTCAATCAGCTTGCGAGCTACATTTGTCGCTTCGGTCGGATCAGCCTTGTCGTCATACTCGATGGTTTTGAGCTTGTAGGTATCCTCACCCACATGCACGCCACCGCCGGCGTTGATCTGCTCGATGGCGAGATTGATTGCGCGCCTTTGCGGTTCGCCATAAACAGCACCTCCACCCGACAGGGCATCACTGACTCCAACCGTCAGTGTTTTCTCTGCCGCGGTCGCCATCTGCGGCAACAGCGCCAGCGCGGTCGTTACGGCAAGCATGCATAATCTGTTCATTTGGGTCTCCTCCTCAAGTTGAACATTTCGTCTTCAGGCACCAAGATAGGCGCGCTGCACTCTGGGATCGCTTGACATCTCCGCGGATGTCCCGGCCGCAACCACTTCGCCTGCCTCAAGCACATATGCGCGATCGGCGACGCGAAGCGCCATGGAGACCGCCTGCTCGACAAGCAGCACGGTGACACCAAGCGCCTTGATTTTCACGAGCGTGTCTTCGATCTCGTCGACCACTTTCGGGGCGATGCCGAGCGAAGGCTCGTCAAAGATGCAAAGCTGCGGCTTGGCCATCAGTGCCCGGGAGATGGCCACCATTTCCTGTTCACCGCCGGAAAGGGTTCCCGCCATCTGGGATGCGCGTTCGCGCAAACGCGGAAACAGGGTCATCACCTCTTCGATTTCCGCGGAGATGTCTTCTTTCCGGCGGCGATAGGCACCGAGGCGAAGGTTCTCCATTACGGTCATTTCCGGAAACATCTGCCTGCCTTCCGGGCACATGGCAATGCCGCGGCGCGCAACCTCATGCCCGGCCATACCGGTGATGTCCGCGCCTTCGAAAACAATGTTGCCGGCGGTGGGCTTGATCAGGCCGCAAACAGCCTTGAGCAGACTGGATTTGCCCGCACCGTTCGGGCCGATCAAGGCGACGCATTCGCCCTCTCCGACTTCAAGGGAAACGCCATGAACGACTTCAGCGCCGCCATAGGCAATTCGCAGGTTAGTGACGGTCAGCATCGCGATGTCCCAAATAAGCTTCGATCACTGCAGGATCATTCCGGATTTCCGCCGGGGTCCCGTCGGCGATTTTCTGACCGAAATTCAGCACGACAATGCGGTCGCACACATCCATGATCAGCCCCATGTGGTGCTCAATCACCATGACGCTGATCCCCTTAGACGGCAGGATCCGGATAACGTCAGCCAATGCCTGCCGTTCGCTCGAAACCATACCGGCCGCCGGCTCGTCGAGCAGGATCACCTTGGGTGCCGCGGCGACCATCACCGCAATCATTAGCAACCGTTGATCGGCGGCGGACAGGGTCGAAGCAATCTGCTCCGGCCGCTGGTCAAGCCGCACCGCTTCAAGCGCCGACATCGCATTCGCAATCATGGTGTTGTTTTCGCTGCGCGCAGCAGGTGTGCGCAGCACCGCAGACAAGGGGGAAACGGTCCGGCGCGAATGGCAGCCGAGCAACACATTGTCGAGCACGGAGAATTCCGGAAAAATCTGTGTCGCCTGGTAAGTACGGACCATGCCGCGGGATACGATCGCGTCGACGGACATCTGTCCGGTATCAACGCCTTCCAGCAAGATCTGCCCCGAAGACGGGCGCACCGCCCCTGAAAGAACGTTGACACAGGTTGACTTGCCCGATCCGTTCGGCCCGATCAGACCAAGAATTTCACCCGACCTTATGTCAAACGTGACGCTCTTGAGGGCCTGAACACCGCCGTAATTCTTGTCGACCGCGAGCGCACTGACCAGAGGCTTATTGCCTTTGTCACCCGAGCCCAATGGCCTCTCTCTCAAACCTGAAGTGGCCACCCTCGCCCTCCTCCTCGTATGGCGTGAATTCACGTCAAAACGTCAACTCCCCGACGCATGATCGGCACATTCATACATATCAAACGTTATGTCAACTCTTGATTAGGTTTATCGACTTCAAAGTCGAAATTTTTATTTCAAAGTAGCATGCGTCGCGGCACGATGAATTTATTCGTTTATATTCAATGCGTTAGGTTTCCCGAAATTCCGATCCACCACGCCTTCAGGCACTACGCGGCAAACCCGATGCCGAAACATCAGGCCGGAGAAACCTTGCGCAATTAACGTGCGAGTAATGTCAGCGTGAGTTTTCGGATCGCCCGGCAAGACCGAACAAAGCCGTCAAACCTGGCGGCACCGGCTGAGCGGAAAGCCCGCTGCGGGTAAAATCACCGATTGCCGTGGCAATTTCGTCGACCTGCCAGGACCCGCCGGGCCGGTACCATTTGGTCACCCAGTTGGCCGTGCCAAAGACACAGAAAGCTGCGAACTTCGGTTCACAAGGCACAATCGTGCCTTCCTTCACGCCTTGACCGATCATATCGATTACTTCGGCCTGGAACCGGTCGCGACATTCGATGACATACGCAAGTTGCTGGGGTTTGAGGGACTTCTCTTCAAGGATAATGACGCTGTAGCTCTCTTCGGAGATCATCGAGCGGACATAATCCGACATCGTCCGGCAGACTCTCTCCAGCGCATTGAACGACATCTCACGGCAGACAGAATCCAGCGCCTGTTCCGATGCCGCCAGGTGGCATTGATAAAGCAAATCCTGCTTGTTCTTCACATAATAGTAGAGCGTCGGCTTGCTGATTCCCAATGCGTCGGCAATGTCGGTCAGGGAGGTCCCATGATAGCCATTCGTTCGGAATGCAAATGCGGCCTGCCTCAAGAGGGCGTCCTTCTTGAGTTCCCGCTGCTCGGCTGCCGTCGGCACCGCCTTTTTCCATGACGTCATGGCACCCTCCCCGATATGTCATTTGCGAGTAGTGTCATATCTGTTCGAACCTGGAGACGAAACGTCAAACATGCAAATCGCTGTCTCTGCATATACGCGAGCGCTTTTCGTTTGAGTACCCCCAAGCTGAGGTTTAGTATGAGGTGTCGATTTCTACACAGAAGTGAGCCAGGCATGGAGTTGACCCTTGGAGTTGGATCAACAGACGCCGATGAATTCATACGCTCTGCGGGCCTAATCAGAGAATGCTCGTGAAGTTCCAAGAACCTCATCGCATATGCAGGTAATTTGAAAATTTGGCTGCCGGCATTCTGCCGATTAAGTGCAGCGGTACCGTAAAGTTAAAGGGCTACGGTCAAAGCTGGCATGCACCGCTTCCTCTCACGCAGTTTGCGGGCGAGCGATCTCGTTTCATATTTGCATGGCTGCGGTTCTCAGCTCACGATGATGGTCGGACGCAACATAGTGGCGTGGACTGTGGAAGAGCTTGGAGACTGAATCATGGATGGAGACGAAACGCTGGAGATGTCGGGCATGATGGCGCGTTTGGCTGCGCCGTAGGATTGGAGCCTATCGATGATCATAACGCGTGGCGCATGACCCTGTCTTCTCGGAAGCTTTCGCATCAGACGTTTGGCGGCCCTGGTCTTGCGGCGGCCCTGCACCCGTACATCCGGAACGAAGCCATCCTGATCGGCGGCCCGCCACAGCCAATACTCCTCGCCGCCAGTGGAGATGACGACCTCATCAAGGTACCATTTCTCGGCAAGCTTTCCAGCTGAACGCCGCCGGATTTCATTGGCAAGTAGCAACCGAATTTCTCGGCCCAAAGGCCAACTGTCTGGTGCGGGACAGTCATCCCGTGCGCCGCCGGTAAGTCTTCGACCATCCGCAAGCTGAGCGGGAAACAAAGATAAAGCCAGACGGCAGACAATCACTTCAGCTGGGAGCCGGTGGTGGCGATAAAGGGGACCACGTACGGTTTGAGTCATGCCGCAAAATCGCACAGGCCAATCGCCGCGGGGTTAACGTTACGATGCCGCCCAGAGAAGGCTATGAGTTGAGAATATCATTCGCACAATTGGCAAGAGGACGCACCAACTGGCCGATTTCATCAGCTTTCTTGTTGCTTGCTGTGCCGTCGTCAACGCGTTTTCTGACCCCTTGTGCAATACATGCCAATCGGAACAGACCGAAAGCCAGGTAGAACGGCCAGTTGTCGATGCCGCTGATGCCGGTGCGTCTGCAATAGAGGTCGATGTAGGCCTGCTCTTCCGGAATGCCGAGGGTGGAGAGATCAGCCGTACCCAACCCTTTGAAGACAGTGTGGCCGGGCCAGCGCCAGAGCATGCACTGATAGGCCAGATCGGCAAAGGGGTGGCCCAGTGTGGAAAGCTCCCAATCCATAACGGCAATGGCGCGGGGCGCGTCAGGCGCGAACATCACATTGTCGATCCGGTAGTCCCCGTGCACAAGGGAGATGCGGCCGTCATCGGGTACCATGTTGGTGTGAAGCCAGCCGATCAGCTCCTCCATCTCGTCGATGGTTTCGGTTTCCGTAGCGCGATACTGTTTCGACCAGCGAGCGAATTGACGTTCGAAGTAATTTCCGGGACGGCCGAAATCGGAAAGCCCGACGGCTTCGGGATCGACGGTGTGAATCGCCGCCAGAAGCCGGTTCAGGTCATCATAGGCCGTGCTGCGGTCATCGACCGATAGCTCCGGAAGCGCAGGGTCCCAGAAGACGCGGCCGTGGAGGAACTCCATCACGTAGAAAATGCTGCCGAAAACCTCGGGGTCTTCACACAGATGCAGCACTTTGGGCACTGGCACCTCGGTCTGCCGCAGAGCAGCGAGCACCCGGTATTCGCGGTCCACCGCGTGGGCGGACTGGAGCAGCTTTCCCCTCGGCTTGCTGCGCAACACATAGCGCCCGCTTGCGGCGTCCACGCGATAGGTCGGGTTCGACTGGCCACCCGAAAATTTCCCGATATGTGTCATGCTCCGGAATCCCGGAACGGATTTTTCCAGATAGGAGGCAAGCTGCGCTGCTTCGGATTGCGAAAGGGTCATCCTTGCGCTCCGGAGGATGCATGCCAGGCTTTGACCAGCTGACTGCCAAGCGACATCATGTGCACCTGATCCGGCCCATCCGCCAGGCGGATCTGACGGGCATAGTTGAACAACTCGGCCAGCGGCAGATCCTCGGTCAAACCCTTGGCGCCATGTATCTGGATCGCCCGGTCGATCACGGTCTGCGCCATCGAGGGTGCCACGATCTTGATCGCTGCGATGAGGTCGCGCGCGCCCTTGTTGCCATGGCGATCCATCTTGGCGGCTGCTTTCAGAGTCAAAAGCCGGGCCTGTTCGATTTCACACCACGAGCGTGCGATATCCTCCCGGATCGACTGGTGCTGGCTCAATCGGCGGCCGAACGTCGTGCGGCTCTCGACCCGGTCCAGCATAAGCTCCAGCGCCCGCTGTGCACCGCCGATCAGCCGCATGCAATGGTGGATCCGTCCCGGCCCCAGGCGTCCCTGCGCAATTTCGAATCCACGACCTTCGCCGAGCAGGATATTGTCCGCCGGCACGCGGACATTTTCGAAGACAATTTCGGGTTCGCCAAGTGGGGCATCGTCATAGCCCAGCGTCATCACATGTCGGACTATGCGCACGCCGGGCGTGTTGCGCGGAACCAGGATCATGGATTGCTGGGCGTGGCGTTTCGGATTGTCCGGATCGGTCTTGCCCATCAGGATCAGGATTTCGCAATTGTCCCGCATCGCCCCGGTGGTAAACCATTTCCGCCCGTTGATCACATATTCGGAGCCCTCGCGCCGGATCTCGCATTCGATATTGGTCGCGTCGGAGGAGGCCACATCGGGTTCGGTCATCGCAAATCCCGAGCGGATTTCGCCGGCGAGCAGCGGTTTCAGCCAGCGCTCCTTTTGCGCAGCACTGCCGTAATCGTGCAGCACCTCCATATTACCCGTATCGGGTGCGTTGCAGTTAAAGACCTCGGCCGCCCACCAGACCCGGCCCATGATCTCGGCCAGCGGTGCGTATTCCAGATTGCTCAGACCTGCACCCATTTCGGGGTCGGGCAGAAACAGGTTCCACAGACCCGCCTCCCGCGCCTTCTGCTTGAGGGTCTCAAGGATCGGCGGTGTGGTCCATTTCGTCTCCTTCGACTGCACCTGCTGTGCAAAGGTATGTTCCTGCGGCAGGACATGGGTGTCCATGAATTCCCGCACTCTGGCGCTTAGGTCCTGCACCTTGGCGCTTGGTTCAAAGTCCATTTCAGTCTCCTGTCAGTGTCGCGGTCTTATGCGGCGGTCGGGGCGAGGCCCAGCTTTTGTTCAAGTTTGGCGCGTTCCGTGGCCTGTGCCGCGATAGAACGCAGCTTGACGGGGCCGAAGCCGCGGATCTTTTCGGGCAGGCACAGAAGTGCAAGCCAATCCGCAGCCGTTTCGGCAGTCAGCCCGGCCTCCAGCGCATCGAGCGCGGCCTCGTAATCGCGGATCAGCTTTCGCTCCAACTTGCGATCCTCGCTGCGCCCGAAGGGGTCGAGTGGTGTGCCGCGCAACCCCTTCAGACTGGCCAGCAGCCCGAAGCTGCGCAGCATCCAGGGCCCGTATTCGCGCTTGCGCGGCTCCCCCGTGACGGGATCGTGTTTGGCCAGGAGCGGTGGGGCCAGATGCACGGTCAGCTTCTTCGGGGTCGCGAAGGTCTCGCCCAGGCTCTTGCGAAACGCGGGGTCGGCATAGAGCCGCGCCACTTCATATTCGTCCTTGTAGGCCAGCAGCTTGGCATAATTCCAGGCCACCGCCCGTGCCAGATCCTCTTGCCCTGGCAGCAACTGCGCTTCCAGCTTGCGCACCCGCTCCACCCTGCTGGCATAGCGGCCGGCAAGCGCGGCGTTCTGATAAGAGGTCAGATGCTTGTGGCGATGCGCGACAAGCTGATCGAGCGTTTTCGGCAGGACCGGCACGGCCTCCGTCGCAGGACCTGTCAGTGCGGCAATGCGCTGGGGCTGCTCGGCGGCGACACGGCCCCAACCGAAGGCGTTCAGGTTCTTTTCGATCGCCACGCCGTTCAACCGGATCGCCTGCTCCAACGCGTTACGCTCAAGCGGGATCAGGCCCTTCTGCCAGGCAAAGCCCAAAAGGAAGGGGTTGGCATAGATCGCGTCGCCCAACAGCGCTTCGGCCAGCCGCGACGACGCAGTGGGCAGAACCATATCCGCTCCCAGCATCAGCGAAAGCGAGGTCAGCATCGGCTGGCTTTCCTGCTGCTGGTCGGGGTCGAGCGCGAAACTGGCCAGCGGAGTGAGGTGATCGTTCAGCACAGCATGGGTCCGGCCGTGACCATAGAGTTTCATGGCATCGGTACCGGCAGCCACCACCATGTCGCAGCCGATCACCAGATCGGTATGTCCGGCCGGGATGCGGGTACCATGCAGGGCGTCGGGGTCCGGGCCCAGCCGCACATGGCTGGACACCGCGCCGTTCTTCTGCGCCAGGCCGGTTTGGTCGAGCACTGAGGTGCCGAAGCCCGACAGATGCGCCGCCATCCCCAAGAGTGCTCCGATGGTCACCACGCCTGTTCCCCCGATACCGGTGACAAGGATGTTGTAGTCGCCTTGAAGCTCAGGCAGGTCCGGGGCCGGAAGTGAGGCAAGCACCTCAGCCAGCAGGCCGGCCGTATCGGATCTTGCCGTGTCGGGTTTCTTTGGCTCGGCGCCATGGACGGTGACGAAGCTGGGGCAGAAACCGTTGACGCAGGAGAAATCCTTGTTGCAGCTTGATTGGTCGATCTGGCGCTTGCGGCCAAATTCGGTTTCCAATGGGCGCACCGCGACGCAGTTGGATTTCACGCCGCAATCGCCGCAGCCCTCACAAACCGCCGGGTTGATGAAGATACGCTTGGCCGGATCGGGATAGGTGCCACGCTTGCGCCGCCGCCGTTTCTCGGCCGCGCAGGTCTGGTCATAAAGCAGGACCGAGGTTCCTTGGGCATCGCGCAACTCGCGCTGGACCGCGTCCATCTCGCTTCGGTGACGGATAGTCACGCCTTCGGCCCAGGGAGTACCATGCGGATAGGCGTCCGGGTTGTCTGTGACGACGACGATGGTCCTTACCCCCTCGGCCGCGACCTGCCGGGTGATGCCCCAGGGCGTCTGCGGTTTGTCCGAGGGCTGGCCACCGGTCATCGCGACAGCATCGTTGAACAGGATCTTGTAGGTGATGTTCACTTCCGCCGCGACGGCAGCACGGATCGCCAGAGAACCTGAGTGGCAATAGGTGCCGTCGCCAAGGTTCTGGAATACATGCTTGTCTTTGGAAAATGGCGCTTGACCGATCCATTGCGCCCCTTCGCCGCCCATCTGGGTAAAGCTCTCGGTGCGCCGGTTCGGCATCAGAAGCGCCATGGTATGGCATCCGATACCGGCAAAGGCGCGGCTGCCGTCGGGGACTTTGGTTGACGTATTGTGCGGACAACCCGCGCAGAACCACGGCATGCGTGGGCCGGTGGCGGTAGGTGGCAGCGGCGCGGATTGCAGCGCGCGTTCCAGGCGCGGGCGCAGCGCCTCGGTTGCCTGAGCACGCAGGAGACCGGCCAGAAGGCGGCCGACAAGCTGCACCGACAGCTCGCCCTCAGCCGGGAACAGAGGCTGACCGCTGTCATCCTGTTTGCCGAGAATACGGGGCCGGTTTTCTGCGTCATAGAGTATGCGGGCGATCTGATCCTCGATCAGCGGGCGTTTCTCTTCGATGACCAGCAGGGTATCGTGGCCCTTGGCAAAGTCCTTGACGCCTTCCGGTTCCAGCGGCCAAGTCACAGCGGGCTTGAAGATGCTGATTCCCAACGCGTCGAGCGCGGCAGCATCGAGATCCAGCTCATCCAGCGCGCCCATCAGATCAGCCCAGGATTTCCCCGCCGCAACGATCCCCAGCCGCCGCCGGGATGCCGCATGGGTCACCCGGTTCCAGCCATTGGCGCGGACATAGGCGAGCACGGCGGGCATTCGGATCTGCACCAGCCGTTTCTCCTGATCCAGCGCCCAGTCGGAGTGGCGGATATGCACGCCATCCTCCGCAAGAGTGAAGTCGGTCGGCTCGACAAAGCTCTGTGCAAGTGGATCGATGGCCACCGAGGCCGATCCCTCGACAATATCGGTGATGCATTTCATCCCGGTCCAGACCCCCGCATAGCGCGACAGCGCGAATGCCATCAGGCCGAAATCGAGATATTCCTGGATCGACGAGGGATCGAACACCGGGATGCCGGCGGCGATAAGCCCCGGCTCGCTCTGATGCGCGATTGTGGAGGATTTGGCGACCGGATCATCACCGAAGAGGACCAGAACCCCGCCATGGGGTGACGTGCCGGCCAGGTTGCCGTGCTTGAACACATCGCCCGAGCGGTCCACCCCCGGCCCCTTGCCGTACCAGATACCGAAAACGCCGTCATAGTCCGACCGGCCTCCCAGCCCTACTTGCTGGGTGCCCCAGATCGCGGTGGCGGCCAGATCCTCGTTGAGCCCCGGCTGGAACTTGATTTGGGCGGCGCGCAAGTGTTTTTCGGCCTTCCACAACGCCATGTCATAGGTGCCGAGCGGCGAGCCGCGGTAGCCCGAGACAAAGCCGGCGGTATTGAGACCGGCGGCCACGTCGCGGTCGCGCTGCAACATCGGCAGCCGGGCCAACGCCTGAGCCCCGGTCACGAAGACGCGGCCCCGGTCGAGCGTGTACTTGTCGTCGAGCGTTACGTCCTGCATCAGCATGAGGGGGAGTCCTTTTCATAAAGTGCACGCACGGAGAGCCCGGCGGCTTCGCGATCCCAGATCGGCGAGGTGGTGCCGGCGGCGCGCAGAACCGCCTTGCGGACCTTGTTGGTGTTCGAACGGGGCAGGCTGTCGCGGATATCCACGTAGCGCGGGATCATGTAATGCGGCAGCTGCCCGGCCAGATGGCGGAGAAGATCGGCGGGGTCGATGATCGTGTCCGGGTTGACAACCAGGCAGAGCTTGACGTCGTCATCCCCCTCGAACCGCGAAGCGACGCCAACCGCCGCAGCCTCTGCAACAGCAGCGTGGCTGAGCGCGGCGGCTTCGATCTCGAAGGACGAGATGTTCTCGGACCGCCGCCGGATGCGGTCCTTCACCCGGTCGGAGAAATAGAGATGCCCATCGGGTTCCAGCCGGCCCATGTCCCCGGTGTGGAACCAGAGGTTACGCCAGGCCGAAACGGTGGCCTCGGCCATGCCGTAGTAGCCCTGAAAGGTGATCCAGGGCAGGCGCGGCCGGACGAGGATCTCGCCGGTCCGGCCCGCTGGCAGCTCTTCGTCGGTGTCGGGATCGACGATGCATAGGTCGTAGAATTCGCTGACCTTGCCGCAACTTCCGCGTGGAGTGCCGGCCTCGGCCCAGGTGACGATGCCGATCTCGGTCATGCCCCAGCATTCCATGCCTTCAAGGCCGAAGCGGGTTTCGAAATCCTCGGCAATCCGGACCGGAAAGGGCGCGCCCAGTACACGGCGGACAGTATTCTGCTTGTCTTTGGGGACAGGCGGGCTGGCATGGATCATCTCGATCATCGGACCGTGACCATAGGCGAGTGTCGCCTTGTACTCGCACAGGCGCTCAGACCATTGGTCGGGGACGAACTGATGATCCAGCACGATGCTGGCCCCGGCGATCAGCGTTCCGTAGACCGCCATGAATTTCCCGGCCATGTGAAACAGCGGATGGAAGCAATAGGAGATGTCCGAGACGCCCATGCCAAACCGGCGGGCTGTTTCGGCGGCGGTCAGGTGGTTCTGGGCATGGGTCAGGATTACGGGTTTCGCCGGACCGGTTGTGCCGGAGGTAAAGAGGATCGAGGCAGCATCGCGCCCGCGAACCGGGTGGCGAGGCGTGGCGAGCGGCGGGGATGCGACCAGGCTCTGCCAGGAAACAGTTGCGGTGCCGGTGGCATGGTCCGGATCGCCGACCACGATCAGCCGGTCAATCCCGGCCGCGTCCGGATCGACCGCAAGAACGGCGGGGAGGTAATCGGCGGCGAGGATCATCACCCGCGCCTTGCAGATTGTGAGTGCATGGGCCAGGGGCTGGCCGCGATAGCCGGTATTGAGGCAGACCTCGACCGCCCCCAGATGCCCCAGACCAAGCCATGCAGAAATTGCGTCGCGCCCATTGGGCAGCATGGTGATCACCTGATCGCCATGCGCCACACCGAGGGCATCCAGCCCCCCCGCCACGCGCTGCGCCAGATCAAGGGCGGCGGCATAGGTCAGGCCGGGGCCATTGGTAAAGTCGATGAAGGTCTTGTCGGGGTCGGACTCGGCGCGCACGCCCAGCGCGCGCCCAAGGGTCCAGTTATCGAGCTGAAGGTCCATATCGGTCATCCGTGGCGAAACAAGGCTGGGTCCGTGGCAACCTGTGCCGCCACGGACCCGCAACCCGTCAGGGTTGCATGAATTTGCCGCCCTTGATAACGGCCGGAAGCATCGCCTCGGCTGTCCAGCCCTCGTGGTTATCGGCGCTATAACAGCCGAATCCAGCCGTGTAGACCTTGATATCGCAGGTCTGTTCCAGCGCATCGCGCAGGGCTGGGCCGCTGAAATCTCCGTCCAGCTTTTCGGCGGCGGCGACGATGGCATGATAGGCGTTGGCGCCGAGAATCTCGCCAAAGCCCTGTGGCGGGGTGCCTGCCGCAGTCAGCAGATCGGCGAACTCCTGCAAATCTGGCGTCGGGTCGGCCCAGTTGGCGATCATGATCAGGTTCACGCCTTCACCGGCCTCGCCAGAGGCGTCGATGAAGCTTTGCTGAGCCAGCGCACCCTGTGCCCAGATCTGTGCATCGAGACCCACCTGCTTGGCGGCGCGCACGAAGGAGGCACCGAGCGCCGGGGCCGATGCCTGGATGAGGACCACTTCGGGTTCGGCGTTGCGGATACGGGTCGCTTGCGGCGTCACATCGGTCGCCGACAGCGGGGCCGAGACCGAGGCAACAAGCTCGAACCCAAGCGTATCTGCATCATGCTCAAGCCGGTCGTGCATACCCTTGCCATAGGCATCTTCCTGATAGAACAGCGCGACCTTTTTCGCACCGCCCTCCAAGGCGCGGGCGAGGAAGGCTTCACCGATAAGGCTGTCGCTAGGCAGCGCCCGGAATACCCAGGGGAAGAATTTCTGATCCGGCGAAACCACCGCATCGGTGCCATTGGGTGCCAGAACCGGAACATTTGCCTGTGCCGCTATCGGGGCGGCGGCCAGCGTGCCGCTGCCGATGGTTGAACCGATCACGGCATGGACTTTGTCCTGGAGGGCAAGTTGGCGCATGCCACGTGCCGCCTCGGTCGGGTTGGTTGCGTCATCATAGACCACAAGCTCGACCGGATGGCCGTTGATGCCGCCTTCGGCGTTGGTCTGGGCGGCCAGTGTCTGGATCGCATCGCGCTCGGGAATGCCGAACGGTGCGGCGGGACCGCTGAGGCTGAGGAGCAGGCCGATCTTCAAAGGCTCCTTTTCCTGAGCGGCAAGCGGGGCTGTGGCGATCAATGCCGCCGCGGCGGTTGTGCCGAGATATTTCAGCGTTCTGGTGATGGTATTCTTCATGATTTCCTCCCTGGAAAGAATGGGTCACGCATCGCGTGACGAGGTATTCTCGATCAAATCAAGAATGTCGGCCCGGTCGGCATCGAGCGCGGGTGGTCCACGCCGGATCCGGGCCGGGGTATCGGAAAGTTTCAGAGGATTGCCGACCAGCCGGACGGCCTCGCCACCCGGTAGCTGGGTGTCGATCAACAATCCGTTCGCGGCGATCTGCGGATGCGCCAGGGCTTCGGCAAGGCTCTGCGCGGGCGCGCAAAGCAGATCCCGACCCGCGACGCGGGCATAGGCATCCGCGGTACTCAGCGCGCGGAAGGCATCGCCCAGCAGTGCCTGAATCTCCTGACGGTGAACGCGCTGGTCATCGGGCGTTGCCAGATGTGGCGCGGTACTGGCATCCGGAACCTCCAGCGCCTGGCAGAGGAGGCGCAGAGGATTTTCACGGAAAAAGCCCAGCACGGTCAGATAGCCGTCCTGAGTCTCGAACACGAAGTTGGGTGCAAGATCAAACCATTTGGTGGTGGCACCATGCATCAGCGTGGTCGCTGCCTCGAGGCTTTGGATCGCCACGGCCGTGTCCAGCAGATTGATCGCCACCCGTTGCCCCTTGCCGGTCTTTTCCCGGCTGAGCAGCGCCAGCAGGATACCCTGCACCAGCGTCTGGCCCGAGGCATAGTCGATCGCCGGCGGGTTGACAAAATGCGGCTGCCCGTCGGCACCGGCGGATTCGCGCGCCATACCCGAGAGCGACTGGATAATCAGATCCTGACCGCCCGCCTTGTGCAAAGGCCCCGTTTCGCCAAAGCCCGAGGCCCAGGCATAGATCAGTCGCGGGTTGAGCTTGTGCAGCGCTTCGTATCCGATGCCCAGCCGCTCGGCCACTCCGGGGCGGAAATTGTGGACCAGCACGTCGGCGCGGGCCAGCAGGCCTATCAGCATCTCCATGTCTTCCGCCGATTTCGCATCGATAGCGATTGAGCGCTTGTTGCGGTTGGCGGCGGCGAAATGGCTGCTCATGATGCCCTTCCGCGCTGAGACCGGGTCGGAGGTGCGCAGCACCTCGCCTTTGCCGGCGCGTTCCACCTTGATTACATCCGCACCGAAATCGCCCAGGATCTGCGCAGCAAGCGGGCCTTGATAAACCTCGCTCATGTCGACAACGAGAAGCCCGTTCAGAACATCCTTTTCCATGCTGCGCCTCCTCAGTCCGACAGGACTTGTTTGGCGATGATCAGTCGCTGGATTTCGTTGGTACCCTCGTAGATCTGGGTGATCTTGGCGTCGCGCATCATCCGCTCGACCGGATAATCGCGCAGGTAGCCGTAACCGCCATGAAGCTGTACCGCGTCCACCGCCACGGACATCGCCGCGTCCGAACACGCCGTCTTGGCCATCGAGGCGAGTTGCCGCGCTTCGGGCCGGTCGCGCAGCGAATACTCCACCGCGCGATAGAGCAGCGCCCGCGCGCCTTCTACCCGAATGGTCATATCGCCGATCTTTTCCTGGATGAGCTGGTAGCGCGCGAGTGGCTTGCCCATCGACTTGCGCTCTTTCACATAGGCCACTGCCTGATCGAGCGCGCCCTGGGCGACGCCGAGTGCCTGTCCCGCGATGACCGGCCGCGAATGGGTAAGCGAGCGGGTCATCCGCGCCATACCCCCGGTCGGTCCGCCAACGACCCGGCCCTGCGGGATGCGGCAATCGTCAAGGTTCACATCCGCGGTGGGTGAGCCTTTCAGCCCCATCTTCTGTTCGTTTTCGCCAAAGCTGATGCCGGGATCGTTCCGGTGCACCATGAAGATGCCGAATTCGTCCCCTTCGGTGCGGGCGACGACCAGATACCAATCGGCCCAACCGGCATTGGTGATGAAACGCTTGGTGCCGTTCAATACCCAGTCTTCGCCTGTGGCCACCGCGCGGGTGGTCATGCCCGCCATGTCGGTGCCGCCCTGCGGCTCGGTGATGCACCAGGCGGTCTTCAGCTCGCCCGAGGCCACCGGCGGAATGACCTCCTGCTTCAGCTCATCCGAGCCATACCGCACCAAGGGATCGAGCGTGCCCCAGCCCAGCGTCATCGTGAGCGCCGAGGAGGAGCAGACCCGCGCGATCTCTTCCACCGCGATTACCTGCGCCATCAGATCACCGCCGCCGCCGCCGTATTCCTCGGGCAGGCCGAGACCGACGAGGCCGGTTTCGCGAAAGATCTTGAATTGCTTTTCCGGCGGGCCGCCGGTGTAGTCAAGCTCAGCCGCCAGCGGTTCGATCTTGTCGCGCGCGATGCGCTGCACGGTGTCGCGAAACGCTTCGTAAGTGTCCCAGTTCTGTGCCTTCTCGTTCATGTCCTTACTCCTCGGTCAGACGCGGCCTTGGCGGTTCGGGCACGCTTGGGTGGCCATTCCAGGCTGCGGGTTTTTGCCTGTGCGTTCGCTTCGACCAGGTTCGCGATGTCGGTGGGTGAAAGGCCCGCCTGCGTCAGCACCTCATGTGTGCGATCCGCCATGTTGAGTGTCGGGAACGGCGCGCTGTCGCCATCGAACTTGGGGGCAAGCGGGACGGTGGTCGGGGCATTGCCCAGGCGGTGACGGGCCTGGGCGTCTGCGGCGATCTCATCCGGCCGAAGCACGGGCGTCACGCAGGCTTCGGCTCCGTCAAACACCGCCGCCCACTCGTCGCGCGTGCGGGTGGCGAATGCTTTGGTCAGACGCGCCTCGAGCTCGGGCCAGAGGTCGGGCTCCATGTGATAGGGCACGGGATCGTCGAAACCCAACACATGCCAAAGATTGGCAAAGAAGGCCGGCTCCAAAGCCCCGACGGCCATATGGCCACCCTCGGCGCAGGCATAGCAACGATAGAAAGGCGCGCCGCCGTCCAGCAGGCCCTGACCGCGCGCCGGCATGAAATCTGTGCCCCACATGTCCGCATGCATACCCATCATCGACAGGCAGCCATCCATCATTGCCGCGTCCACCTGACGGCCCCGCCCGGTGCTCTGGCGGGCCACCAGTGCGGCGAGGATTCCGGCCACGGCAAAGAGGCTTCCACCAGCGAAATCGGCTACCAGATTGAGCGGCACCTGCGGCGGCGCGCCTGCCGGGCCGACCGCACCGAGCACGCCCGACGCAGCAAGATAATTGATGTCGTGCCCCGCTTCCTGCGCGCGCGGGCCGTCCTGGCCGTATCCGGTTAGCGAGCAATAGACCAGCCGCGGGTTCAGCGCCGAAAGCTCGGCATACCCCGCGCCAATCCGCGCGGCGACGCCAGGCCGGAATCCCTCCATCAGGACATCGGCGGTCTCAACCAGCCGGTGCAGCGCACGGCGACCGGCCTCCTGCTTCAGGTCAAGACGGATCAGCGTCTTGCCGCGGGCGAAAACCGGGGCGACGCCGGCATCGCCGCCCGCACCAACGGTGATCACCTCCGCCCCCATATCGGCCAGAAGCATGGTGGCATAAGGGCCGGGCGCCAGACGGGACAGGTCGATGACGCGGATTCCCTTCAGCGGGCGTGGAGCATGCTCATTCATCTCAGGCAACCTGTTCTTCGCTATTGTCGGGGCCAAGATAGGCCTCCATCAGACGCGTGCGGTCCGACAAGATTTCAGGATCGGCGCGGAGCGAGACCTCGCCCTCGGCCAGCACCACAACGTGATCGGCCAGCCGCGCGGCGAAGGCGGCGTTCTGCTCGGCCAGCACCACGCCGATGCCATGCGCCGCGATGCGACGGATCGTGTCTTCGAGCGTGTCGTAGACGGCAGGCGCAAGGCCCTGGGTCGGTTCGTCGAGCAGCAGCACCTTGGGTTGCTGGCTCAACGCCATCGCCAGTGCCAGCATCTGCTGTTCGCCGCCGCTGAGCATGCGCGCTTCGCTGGACAGCCGTTCATGCAGCCGCGGGAACAGCTCGCGCAGCTCGTCCCGCAGTGCATGCAGTGCCGCGCCCGACAGCCGCCGCTGTGAAAGCTCGAGGTTTTCGAGAACACTGAGTGTGGGAAAGATATTGCCGCGAATTTCGGGCACGAAGCAGATGCCCTTCTCCGCCCGGCGATGGGCCGGTAGCGAATGGATCTCTTCATCCTCCATCCGGATCGAACCGCTGGATTTGACCAGACCGCTGATCGCACCCAGAAGGCTGCTCTTGCCCGCACCATTCGCGCCCAACAAGGCAACGACGCCCGAACGCGGCACATCCAGATCAATGTCGAAACAGACCTGAATTCGCCCATGACGTGCCGTCAGCCCGGAACAGCGCATCAGTGGCGCCTCGTCCGGGGCAGACTGCCGCGCGGCCGGACGGGGCGGCGTGTCGGCGCCAGACGAACCCAGGTAGATGCGGATGAAATCCGGCCTTTTACTGACTTCGTCCGGTGTGCCGTGATCCAGCATGCGGCCGTTTTCCAGCACTGTTATCTGGTCCGACAGATCGGAGACGAAGCGGAAATTGTGCTCGACCAGCAGAACCCCCACCGCATCTCCGGCCAGTCGGCGGATCTGTGCCTTGAGAACGTCCTGTTCGGCGTGCGACAGCCCGGCCGCCGGTTCGTCGAGCAGGATGAAGCTCGGTCCGCCCATGACGGCGCGTCCCACGTCGATCAGCCGGACTGTGCCCATCGGCAACTCGCCCATGGTTTGACTGGCCAGGTCACCGAGGTTCAGCTCCTCCAGCACCGAATAGGCGCGCTCTTCGATCTCGCGCGCCTCGTGCCGGCCCAGCGGTGTGCCGAGGCAGGCGTCCCAGAGATGCGAGGACATCGACACCACGCCACCGGATTTCACCGCCTCGAGTACAGTCGATTCCGGGTCGATCCGAGGTGTCTGAAAGGTGCGGCACAGGCCCGCTTGCACCCGCCGGTGCACCGGCAGGTTCGAGATGTTCTGACCGTTAAGCTTGACGCTGCCCTTCTCGATCGGAGCAAAGCCCATGATTGCGTTGAACAGGGTCGATTTCCCCGACCCGTTTGATCCGACTACGGCGGCGATCTGGCCCGGCGTCACTGTAACCGACACGCCGTCGAGCGCCTGAATACCGCCAAAGCGGACCGAGATATCGGTGGCTTCGAGTTTCATCGCTGGCCTCCCTTGGCTGCGCTGCGGGCGGGCAGCAGATCGCGCAGGCTCATCAGTCCTTTGGGCGCGATCAGCAACACCAGAAGAAGCGCACCGCCGTAGAACATGCCGGCGGATTCGGCACCCGGCAGGAGGGTGGAAAGCAGGGTGAGCGCGACAGCACCCAGAATGGGGCCGAGCACGGTAGTCACGCCGCCGACCATGGCCATCAGCAGGACCGAGATCGACATCGACGATCCCAGCGAATCGGGCCCGAGGTAGGAGATGTAATGGGCATAAAGCCACCCGGCGAGGCCTGCGATCCCGGCGGAAAGGCTGAGCGCCACACTGCGCGCATGGGCGACGTCGATGCCATCGGCAGCGGCCCGCAATGCGTCGTTGCGCACCGATTTCAGCCCCGCGCCATAGGGCGAGGCATAGAGCAGGGTCAGCATCAGTGTGACCAGCGCGACAATGCCCCAGACCAGTCCGTGCAACCATCCGGCGTCCATCGGGCCAGGCAGTGGCGGCAGGCCGGAGAGGCCAATATAGCCGCCGGTGAAATCTCCGCCCTCACGCAGCACGATGTCGAACATCGAACTGAACAGCAGCGTCGCCATGGCGAGCCCGAGATGGGACATGTTTGTGACCAGCCGGGCGAAGGGATAGGCGAATGCCGCCGGCAGCGCGACCGCAACCAGCAGCCCCACCATCGGTGGTGCACCGTAGTGAGTGCTGAGGATCGCAGTGCAGTAGGCTCCGAGCGCGGCGAAAGCCGCCTGAGCTACCGAAAGGATGCCGCACAGGCCGAAGGAAACCCCGACCGACAATGCCATGAGCGCATAGATTGCCATCAGCACCGAGGTATCGAGCCAGAACAGATTGCCCGCGATGAAGAAGCCCGCGACGGTCGCCAGCGCGACGACGATCAGTGTGGGACGGAATGTCAGCCAGCTCATACCCGTCCTCCCACCACATCGGTGCCGCGCAGCGATTTGGTCGCAAGAACAGCGAAGATGAACAGAAGCGGCAGCAGCGTCGCCAGGCTGGAGGAGGCGAAACCGGCGCTCAACGCCTCGATCACACCGATAATCAGTCCACCCCAGAAGGCGTGGAGCGGCTTCTCCAGACCAAAGAGGATCGCGGCCCCAAGCGAGGTGATCGTCAGCGGCACGGCCGAGGAAAACATCAATCCCGCGCCATGAAGCAGCATCAGCCCGGCCACTCCGGCAAGCGCGCCGCCGAGAATGAAGGTCAGAAGCTGCACCCGCCCCACGGCAATCCCGGCAATTGCCGCACCGCGCGCATTGTCTGCACCGGCGCGCATCACCCGGCCCAGTGCCGTGTGGTAAAGCACCAGATAAACAGCCCCGGCGAGCAACACGCCGATGGCGGCCGAAACCAGCGATTGGCGCGACAGCAGGATGCCGGCCAGATCCACCGGCGCGGCCGAGGTCATTTTGACGAAGGGCGATTTGCCATAGAAGGTAAGGACCAAGCTTTCCAGCAGGATAGCAAAGCCGAAGCTGGCGAGGATGACGATCAGCCGGTCTCCCGCGTAACGCCGCATCAGCAAGAGCGAGGCAAAGCCCACCACCGAGGCGCAGGCCATGGCGGCCAGAATGGCGAGCCCCCAGCCCAGCGGTCCGCCGATGGTAAAGCCGATGGCGGCGGCCAGAACCACATATGCGCCGATGGCGAGATCCACGGTGCCAGTAGTAACGAAGATCAGACTGATCGGAATGGCGATGACCCCATAGGTCACGCCGAGCAGCAGTCCGCGCAGGACGAATTCGAGAATTTCCATGGGATCAGACCTCTACCGCGCGGCCGCTCAGCTCATGGGCGGCCAGCAGGAAGAAGCCCTGGCCGAAGGGGGTCCAGCCGAATGGCACACCGGGCCCGCCGGGCGGCACCGCAACGCCGGGAACCATGCCAGCTTCAGTCACCGATCCCGCGACCACCTCAAACGCGCGCCAGGCGCTTTCCATATAGCTGTCTTCAAGCAGTCCGAGCCGCACTGCCTTGGCCACCGCATAGGCATAGATCAGCGTGGCCGAGGCCTCTTTCTTGCTCCCAGGTCCGTCGAGCACATGGCGGAAATAGCCCGAGCGATCCTGCAACTCAGCCATCTTGTGGATGGTGCGCAGCCCGGTTTCAGCGATGAAGTCTCGGCCCGCGTGCGGCCCCATCATTTCCAGAAGATCGACGGTGACGGCGATCAACCAGCCATTGCCGCGTGCCCAGAAGGTGGACTGCGGATAGTGGTTCGGCACTTCGCACCAGGCATGGCGGGACAGGCCGGTGAAGGGATCGACAAGTCGTTCGACCGCCACGCGATGCTGTCTTACTGCCTCGTCGATATAGGAGGGGTCGTCCTTGATCTGGCCGTAGAGCACCATGAAGGGGGTCATCAGATAGACCATGTCGATCCAGAGTTCCGGCCCCTCGCCCCGCGACCAGAATCCGCCAGAGGTGGTGCGCGGCGTATTCATCAGCGCCTGCATCTGCAGTTCGGCGGCTTCCAGATAGCGGGCATTTCCAGAGCGCTGGTAATAGCGCAGCAGCGGCAGCGCCAGGCTGCTGGTCAGCGGCGCGGTGGGCGTGAAGGTCTTGATGTGCCCCGGAGGCGCATCATAAGTGTCGGCATAGTTCAGGTTGCCGTCGTCGTTCTGGGTGGCAACGGCACGGTCCATCCAACCCTGGGCGCTCTCGACCGCTTCTGGATCGTTCCAGGCCAAGATGCCCGACAGCGCCACGGATTTCTCCCAAGGGTCGCGCTCTTCGTGGTTTTTGAGGGTGAACGTCGTCACACGGCGTACGAGTTCCACAATACGATCTGCGTTCATTCCGCTCCTCCTGCCGGCAAAATCCGGTCCTCCCGGGATATCACCTATTTACATACCTTGGCGTATGTATGTATTTGTGAGGCAGTGAGCCTGTCAAGTGGCAAAGTCGATTGCATGTCTGGTGCGCAAGGCTGACGAAGGTGCCTTACGGATGTAGAGTGCTGGACACCGCGACGTCAGAGCAGTCTAAAGAGCAGACTAAGAACAAAGGGTCCCGATCGAATGCAGCGCTCCAAGCCCCGGAACAAGAAAGAGATTTCGCGCGAGAAAAGTCTGGCGCTGATCAAGGAGACAGCGACGCGGCTTTTCGTCGAGCAGGGTTTCAACAACTGCCACGTCGAGGGGATCGCGCGCGCCAGCGGGTTCACCAAGGGCGCGGTCTATCACTATTTCTCCTCCAAGGACGCCATTCTGGAAGCCATTCTGGAAGAGATCGAAGTCAGCATCTTTGAGAGTACCGAGAAGGCGACAAGCCTTCCCGGCGATAACAGCACCGCGCGGCTTGTCGCCTTTCTGAACGGTCAGGCCAGCTATGCGATGCGCAACCCTGCGCAATTCAGCCTGCTGGTTTTCAGTTCACTGAATTTTGCGAACTCCGAAGGGGTGATCGGCGACAAGGTGCGCGCGATCTTCGAGCGCCTGCAGGGTGAGTTGGAGAACCTGATAGAAGAAGGGCAGGAGCGTGGCGAATTCACCAAGACACTTGGCACCGTAGATTTCGCCCGGGTGATTGTCGGCTGTTATGTCGGTAATGTCGTGGAATGGCAGCGGAGCGGTTTTGTCCCCGAGATCGGACGTTCCCTCGTCAGAGGCGTCCGGTACATGATCCTGAGCGCGTTGGTATCCGACTAGGCAAACATGTGTCGAAGCATGAAGCTCTCACCTTTTTCGCCGTCACCGGGTGATGTCAGCTTAACGGAGATGAGTGTGCATTCTACTGGCTCGAAGTGATCATGCGGTGATCCCGGCCATGCCTTTCCAATGTGCGAATGCCCTGAGGCGATGCAGGTGGACGTCAAGGGCTGTCAGGCGTGGCGGCTGCTAAAGAGGAATTCAACCGTGTCGCCAACACTGTCTATGGCACGGTAGAGATGCATCCACTGCCCGCGCACCTTGATAAAGGTTTCGTCAAGGTGCCAACGGCCAGTGACGGTGCGCTTGCACTGCTGAAAACGTTTCAGCAGCTGAGGTGACAAGTGAACGACCCAGCGGTGAAACATCGAATGATCGACGCTCAGGCCGCACTTGGTCATCATCTCTTCAGGATCACCCAGGCTGAGATCGCGGGCGAGGTACCAGCGTACGCACAGCAAGATCACTGATCGGCCGAAATGGCGGTGATTGAACGTCGAGAACTCCCGGAAATATCGAGAGACAATTATCGGCCGCCGATTGGCGAGAGTTTGCGAAACAACCGTTTAATACGTGTCTATCAAATATTCCGAGCGGCTGGCCGAGGCAGGCTTCGAACGTCCGCTGGAAGCTCGGCGACGGCGTTGCTGTGTCAATCAAGGTCTTTCATGAGGATATGGACCGCACAGGCCTGGGCATCATTCGCTTTGCTGCCGCCCATGATCTGCGCCAGTGCAACCGAAGGAGCCTTTACCTGCCGCGCATCTGCTGTGCCGCGCAATTGGGTGGTCAGCTCGAAAATCTGCGCAAGCCCCGAGGCTCCCGGCGGATGTCCCCGCGCAAGGAGACCCCCGCTTGGATTTATTGGGATCTGTCCATGAATGCCGGTCGCACCGCTTTCGGTGAATGCACCGCCATCGCCGCGCTTGCAGAAGCCGAGCGTTTCACAATGGACAATCTCGGAAATGGTGAAGGCGTCATGGACTTCGACCACATCGACATCGAGGGCGCTGATTCCGGCGGCCTTGTAGGCTTGCTGAGCGCAGAATGCCTCACTTTCCCAATAGGTCATGTCGCGCTTCGGATCGTAGTCCCCCGAGGCGAGCACAGATGCACCGATGCGCACCGCGCCGCCCATGGTCCGTTCGAGCCAGTCGCGCGAACAGACGACAGCTGCGGCGGCGCCGTCGCTGTTGGGGCAGCATGAAAACAGCGTTAGCGGTTCGGCGATCATCGGCGAGTTCAGCACGTCGTCGAGGGTCATTGGTTTGTTGAACTGGGCGTAGGGATTGAGCACACCATTGTCATGGTTCTTCACAGAGACGAGCGCCATCTGCTCGGCGGTCGTGCCGTATTGCGACATGTGGCGTTGGGCTATCAGGGCGAAGGTTCCGGGAAAGATGTCGCCTAGCTGCGCCTCGAACGTGGCTGTTCCGGCCGCCAGCACCGTGCCCTTTGGCATCACGGCCTTGTCGACACCAAAGGCAAGCACAACGTCATGGATGCCATAAGCCACATCGCGCCATGCGAGATGCAGCGCCGTGGCCCCTGTAGCGCAGGCGTTTTCAACATTGATGACGGGAACCCGGGTGATGCCAAGCTCCATGAGCACCGACTGGCCAACCCCTGAATCCCGTTGCAAGATGCCGGCAAGCGCACTGCCGCAGTAAGCAGCCTCGATATCGCTGGGCAGCACACCCGCATCGACAATGGCCTTGATCGATGCCTCACAGGCGAGATCGGTCAGTGTGCGGTTTTCGTGTTTACCAAAATCGGTCATGCCGACGCCGGAGACGAAGGCGGGCCTGGGAGGTTGCCAAGTCATTGTGCTACCTCTTCTTCAGGCGCAAAGCCATAGCCGAGAAGGTCGGGAAGCGCCTTGGCATCAATTTTGGCAAAGACCAGCTTGACCTTCTGACCGGGACGCCAAGCTTGACCTTCGAGGCCGAAAAGGGGCGCGAATATCCGAGCATCATCGGCCGGCAAATCGACATAGCCATAGGCATAGGGCGCAGCATGGCCGAGGCCCGAGGGAACATGCACCACGGTTGCGCTGTAGATCTCACCTTTGGTCGAGAGCACATGGCGATCGGGACCGGCATCCAGTGGACATTTTCCGCAGGCGGCTCGCTTGGGGAAGGTGATTTGACCGCAGCTCGGGCAACGTCCGCCAACAAGCGCAATGGGGCGGCCTTCGGTGTCAAATTCAAACAGACCGGGGCGCATCGGCTCCAGATCCCTCAGGTTGATCTTGCCGGGCATCTCAGATCGCTCGCTCTTCATGTTTCCAGAATGGTGCACGCAACTGGGCCTTGAGTACTTTCCCGGCGGTGTTCTTCGGAAGTGCCTGTTCGAACAGGACACGTTTGGGTTTCTTGTATCCCGCAAGATGCTCCGCACAGTAGGCAATAACCTCACCCTCGCTGAGCACGCGCCCTTCTTTGACCACCACCGCAGCACAGACGGCTTCGCCATAGACCGGATCAGGGATACCGAATACAGCCACTTCTGCCACATCAGGATGGGTCAGCAACGCAAGTTCGATCTCACGTGGATAGATGTTTTCGGCTCCCGAAATGATCATGTCTTTCTTGCGATCCACGAGCAGGAAGACCCCATTGTCGAGGTTGCGAGCCATATCGCCTGTGTAGATCCAGCCATCCCGGATGGTTTCGCGGGAGGCCTCCTCCTTGCCCAGATACCCGATCATGCCTGTGGGCGACTGGCGCCAAATGAGCTCACCGACCTCGCCGGGGCGCACGTCCTGATCCTCAATGTCGACAATGCGCATCGCGGTAATCGGCAGGGCACGGCCCGTTGCCTGTGGATGCGTATCGTGATCCTCGGGTGTCAGCACGGCTGTCATGCCGACCTCTGTCATGCCATAAAACTGATAGAGTGCAGCACCGAATGTGGCCTTCACGCGGGCATAAAGCTTGGGCGCGATGGGAGACGAGCCGTACCAGATTTTGCTCAGGCTGGCAGCATCATGCCGCTCCTGTGCATTAGCGCCAAGGATCATGGCGAGCATGGTCGGAACCCACATTGTAACAGTGATGCCATGTTCCTCGACGATTGAAAGCACCCTGTCGGGGTCGAAGCCGCGCGGCAGGATCACAGCGAGCGCACCGAGCGAAAGCGCAGGCAAGAGCTGTGCGATCAACCCCCCATTGTGAAACAGCGGCAGGGCGACAAGCATCTTGTCTTCGCTCACCAGATTTCCGGCGTTGGCGATAGCTCGAATATTCGCGAGATAGGCGGAATGGGACAACAAGGCACCTTTGGGAAAGCCTGTGGTGCCGCTGGTATACATTACCATAGCGGGCCCCGAGGGGTCGGGGCGGGCCGGAGTGAACGTGCGGTGTGGCACATCAAGCAACGTTTCCGCCCTGGGGACTTCGACAATTTGGGTTGCAGCGCCATCGTGAGTCACCGCATCCTTGGCCAGTTTGGCATAGCTCGGGGAGGTCAGCAGAAATCGCGGTCTGGCATCGCTCAGCACATAGGCGATTTCATCCGATGCGAAGCGGAAGTTCACCGGCACAAAGATAGCGCCGATTAACGTGACCGCGAAAACAACCAAGGGAAACTCAAGGCTGTTCTCATCGAGAAAAGCGATGTAATCGCCCTCCTGTGCGCCCTCCTCAACGAGTTTGGCCGCAAGCGCCACTGATGCGCGCAAGAGCGCGCTGAAGGTCAGGCTTCGATCTTCAAAAATTATGGCTGTCTGGTCAGGATGCGCATTCGCACTCCTGATCAGGATGTCATGCAGATGGGTCATCGGCCAAGCCCTTCAGGAAAGGAGAGCGCTTGCCGAGGCTTCTGCGCATATAACTATCGGTGCCCATTTCGAGCGTCGAAGCTCCATCAATGGGCATCGTCACGCCGTTGATACGGGCAGCGGCGGGGCTACACAGATACGCGACAAGTCCGGCTATATCGGCGGGGGGCACAAGACTCCCATCCGGGGTCGCGTCGAGCGCCGTCTGAATGAACCGGCTGCCCTGATCGGCGAGCGAACGGTTGATCTCGGTGCCCACCATGCCAGGCGCAATGGCGTTTGCTGTGATTCCGAAGGGGGCGAGTTCCTTGGCTGCGGTCATGGTCAGGCAAATCATCCCGGCCTTGGCCGCCCCGTATTCGCCGCTGCCCACGGTGCCGCGCAGCCCGGCAACCGAAGCAATTGACACGATGCGGCCAACATTGCGGGGGATCATGCGGCGAGCTACCGCGCGCACAAGGTAGAACGAGCCGGTGAGATGCACATTCAACGTCCGCGCCCAGACATCATCGTCCAGATCGACGAGAAGCGAGAAGGGGCCGGGTACACCCGCGTTGTTTACGAGGGCACCGAGCGGACCGAATTCCGCTTCGATATCGGCGACCATCGCATTGACAGCCGCGGCGTCGGAAATATCTGCCAGAAACGAGCGTGCCCGATGTCCGGCGGCGGTCAGCATGGCAACGCAGGCGTCGGCAGGCTCTGCCTTGATGTCGTTCACCGCAATGGCGAAGCCAGCGCCAGCCAGCGCTTTGGAAATTTCGGTGCCTATGCTTCCGCCGGCACCCGTTACAAGCGCAACCTGCTGTGTCATGCAGCTCCCCCACCCAGATAAAGTTTCCGCACCTTGTCTGACTCCTTCAATTCCTTGGCTGTGCCGCTCATGGTGACGCGGCCCAGTTCGAGCACATATGCCCGGTCAGCGATTTTAAGAGAGGCCGAGGCATTCTGCTCGGCCAGGAGTACCGTCAAGCCTTTCGCGCGCATCTGAACGATCGCGTCAAAGATCTGGCTGACCACTTTAGGAGCGAGACCGATAGAGGGTTCGTCCATGAGGACGATCTGCGGGCGGCTCATGAGCGCGCGCCCAATGGCCAGCATCTGCTGTTCGCCGCCGGACATGGTCATTGCTTTTTGGTTCTGCCGTTCCTCAAGGCGCGGGAAAAGCGCAAAGATCTCCGCCATATCCGATGCCATTTTGCTCCGGTGGGCGCGTTGCGAATAGGCCCCGAGTTGCAGATTATCGCGCACACTCATGTCATCGAACAACCGCCGGTTTTCGGGCACGACGGCGATACCGAGTGCCGCGCGGCGCGAAGGAGCCTGTTTCAGCAGGTTGGTCTCGTTGAGGAAGATCTCGCCTGCGCTGGGAGGAACCAATCCGGCGCAGGTCTTGATCAGCGTAGATTTGCCCGCACCATTGGAGCCGATCAGCGCGACGATCTCACCCGCCTCGACCTTGAGAGAGACGTTCTTCAGCGCTGAGATATTACCGTAGGAGACGGAAAGATCGCGTAGATCAAGCATCGTCGTCACTCCCGAGATAAGCCTCGATCACTATTTCCGAGTTCTGGATTTGCGAAGGCGTACCTTCTGCGAGCCATTGTCCGAAGTTGAGAACAAGCACCTCATCGGCCAGGCTCATGATAAAATCCATGTGGTGATCAATGATCAGAACGGTGGTGCCAGTGCCACGGATTGCACGCACCATCTCACCCAGTTCCTTGGTCTCGGTTTCGTCGAGACCCGCAGCAGGCTCGTCCATCAGGATGAGCTTGGCTCCAGTTGCCATGGCCCGCGCGATCTCGACGTAGCGTTGCTGCCCGAGCGGCAACTCGCTTGCATTGCGGTGCTTGATGGACTGGATACCTGCGAAATCGAGCCATTTTTCGGCCCGCGCGCGCAGCTTTTCCTCTTCACGCCGGGTATGACGCAGACCCAATCCACAAGCAAGGAATCCCCCCTTATGGAAGCGGTGCCCGCCGAGCATGGCGTTTTCGAGGATCGAGAGCGAGGCAAAGACACGCGGCTGCTGAAACGTTCGCGCAACACCTGCTGCCCCGATGGCGGCGGCGGGAAGCCCTGCAATGCTAACACCGTCAAGATGAATGTCGCCTGCCGACGGACTTAACGTTCCAGCGATGAGGTTGAACAGCGTCGTCTTTCCCGCACCATTCGGCCCAATCACAGACTTGATCTGCCCCGGCGCGACGGAGAAGCTGACATCGTTGAGTGCGGCGAGACCACCGAAGCGTTTTTCAAGTGCAGAAACCCTAAGCATCACGCAGTCCTGCCGTACTTGTTGCTACGGGCGAGATCGATCAGGCCGGGCAATAATCCACGCGGGAAGACGAGCATCACCGCGATCAGCGTCACGCCGAGGATGATCTTTTTGTAATCGGCAAAGCCCAGTGCGTATTCGTTTAGCAAGGTGATCAGCACCACCCCGACCAGTGCACCCCACAGCCGGTCAAAACCACCAAGTGCCAGCACCATGATGATTTCGATGGCGAACATGATCGAGCCAGTGGCAGGGGTCACAAATCCGACGAAATGCGCATAGAGCGCGCCGCCGACACCGGCAAAAACCGACGAGATGATATAAATTCCGATCTTGTATTCCGCCGCCTGGATGCCCAGCGAATCCACGATTGGCTCTCCTTCACGGATCGCTCGCAGGGCACGGCCGATGCGGGACGACGACAGGTTCAACGCAAACAGGAGCAACAGCGCTGTAATCGGCCAGTAGATGTAGTAATATTGAATGTCGCTGGTCGCCTCGCGCCCAAGAGCGCCCATCGCCGGGATGTTGAGCATGCCTTGCATGCCGCCGGTAAGCCCGCTCCATTCTTTGATTACAAGCTCCACGATGATCGCAAAACTCAGAGTCGCGATGGCGAGGTAATGCGAGCGCAGTCTCAGCACAACGGCACCGATCGCAGCCGCAACCAGCGCCACGATCATCTGCGCCAACAAAGTCGAGAGCACCGGGTTGATCCCGATGTTTGTCGATAGAATTGCCGAGGCATAGGCTCCAATGGCGAAGAAAGCCCCGTGCGAGATCGCAAGCTGGCCAGAAAGACCACTGAGCAGTGATAATCCCATAGCGGGCAATGAGAGAATAGCTATGAAGATCATCATGTTCAGGTAGTAGCCTATGCCGAAGACCACGGGGACGAGAAGTATTGCGGTCAGGAATAGGGCAACTCGCGCCGTGTTCAAATGGACCGCATCTTGCTTGATGAAGGTGAGAATGGACATCTTTCGACTTCCTGAGCGCGACATAGAGTGGATTACTGACGGGTCAGGTCTTCGTGCTGAAGACCGATCTCGTTGCGACCGCCGACCAGGCCACGGGGCAGGAATAGAAGCACGAGGATGATAATGGTGAAGGTCGGAAGCTCTTTGAATGCGCTGGATCCGACAGTGACCGTCACGGTTTCGACAAATGCGATCAGCAATGCGCCAAAGAGTGCGCCGGGGATGCTGCCCATGCCGCCGAGCATAGCGGCAGTGAACCCCTTTATGGCAAGCAGCATGCCACTATTGGCGTCGATGGTGGTGAGCGGCGTGGTCAGGATGCCGCCGACCGCGCCGAGCAGCCCAGATAGTGTAAAGGACAAGAGCACAGTGGCCTTGACCGGGATGCCGACCATGGTGGCGGCGGCCTGATCCAGGGAGCAGGCCCGCATGGCCTTGCCCGCCATGGTCGAGCGCATGAACCATATCAGTCCGGCAATGCAAATCGCGGTCACCCCGACAATCCAGAGTGCTTGCGGCGATATGGTGGCGTCCAGAATGCGGATCGGATCTTCACCCGAGAACGGCGCGAACCGGTGCGTGTCGCTATCCCAGATGCGCGCGGCAATGCCCTGTGTGGCTATGGACGCACCGATGGTGATGATGAGCACGCCTATGAGCGAAATCCGCGCGGCAAGTATTGAGGTCAGCAGGGTGAGCAGTGCCGCATAGAACAGCACCACCACGAGCGCTACGGCGATTGCGGTGGTGAGCGGCCAGCCCATACTCCCGTATAGGCTGGCAACTGTCATGCCGCTGAGCATGACGAACTCGCCCTGCGCAAAGTTGATGACCCCCGTGGCACTGTAGATCAGTGACACGCCGACAGCGATGAGTGCATACATACTGCCCACGGTCAGCGTGGTCATGACGATCTGGATGAGATCAGAGACGATCAAGGAGGTCATCATTAGCTCCTGTTACTTGACGATATGCCAAGCGCCCGATCGGACTTGGTAGACGATGACGCTATCGGTCCCAAGTCCTGCGTGATCACTTTCAGAATAGGTATAGATGCCACCGAGACCGACGTAGTTCGAAGTCGATTCAATAGCGTGGCACAACGCTTTGGTTTCAGTGCCCACTTGACCGATGGCTGCGGTCAGAATCTTGAACGCGTCATATGCGCCAGCCCCAAACTGGTTGGGCGCTTCGCCGAACGCCGCCTCGTAGGAAGCACGGTATTCCTGGATGACTGCTTTCTGCGGATCGTCGTCGGGAAGGCTGTCAGCGGCCTCAAATTTGGCACCTGCCGCGAGCATCCCCTCAGCATTTTCGCCGGCTCCCTTAAGCACTGCAGGCGAAAGCGCGGCGTGACTGTGAATGAGCGGGATTTCAAGTCCAATCTGACGCACGGTATTGGTCACGATCACTGGAGCACGCGACGATGACCAGTTGATCAGCGCCTGTGCATCGGAGCGTTTGACTTTGTTGAGCAGCGGAGCAAGATCTGTGTCCTCCATCGAAAACCGTTCGTCGAACACAATCTCGATCCCTGCAGCACTCGCTTGCTCCTCAAGCTCCCGATGCCCTCCGTCGCCAAACCCGTCTAGTGTCGAAATTACAGCGATCTTCGTCAGACCCGCACTGACGAGATATTCATAGAGCTTGGACACAACGATAGCGTCATCCGCCGGCAGCTTGAACATGCAGTCGGTCTGTGGATCGACAGAAGCCCGGGTGGCTGAAAGCATCAATGTTGGAACCCCAGCACGGTCGAGCGCTTGCTTTACCGCCACGGCCTCCCAGCTTGCTATGGGACCAAGCACCGCGTCGACCCGGTCGCTTTTCACCAGCCGATTGACCACTCTTACGGCAACATCCGGCTTGCCTTCCGTGTCGTAGTAGATCATCTCCACCGGGCGGCCATTGATGCCGCCAGCGGCGTTTACAGTATCTACCAGAACATCGAGGGTGCGTTTGCCAGCTTCGCCTGCGAAGGCTCCTGGTCCGCTAAGGATTAGTGGCGCGCCAAATCTGATCGGGGCGCCATCTTGCGCAAAAGCGCTGGTGTAAGTCAGAATGCTCGCGCCAAGCGCCAGCGCGGTGAGACTGAGTTTTTTGATATTCATTGCATTTCCTCCCTGAAATTGTGGTGCCGTCCGTCGCGGCATTTAGGTTCGAAGCAAGCCAGACAATGCAAAATCGACGGTCTGGTCGGCTATTTCGTCCAAAGACATCGGCCCGTTCGGGCGATACCATTTGAAGACAAAATTGATGATTCCAAGAATGTTGAAGGTACAGACCGACGGGTCCCGGTTCTTGATCTTGCGATCAACGACAAGCCCTTCGATGCAGTCCCTGTACAAGTCGAAAATCTGCCGCTCACGCTGACGCACTTCTTCAGCGTGGACTGGACCAAGCTGTTGCTTGTCCTCCGTCACGAGTTTGAACTCGCGAAAATCGGAGCGGCCCAGCAGGATATGCGCACGGATCGCGCTACGCAGCCCCTCAACCTTGTCGCCCTCGCTGTCTAGCTTGGATTCGAGCAATGCCGAGAGGCGTTCGTTGAAATCCTCGATCAGCGCAAACAGGATCTCTTCCTTGTTGACGAAATGGTAGTAGAGCGCCGCTTGCGTCACACCCATCTCGTTCGCGATGTCACGCATTGACGCGGTTGCATAGCCGCGGTCGTAGAAGTGCTCACAGGCTGTCTTGAGTAATTCGGAGCGCCGTCTTCCGCCTTTCTGACGGTTCGATTCGACATTTTTGGCCTGGGCGGACAAGCTTCTCTCCCTAAAACTTAACGGTCGTTTAGTAAGTAATATCGAGTGTTCGGCTTCCGGTCAACTCCTTCTTGTGCTTCCGCAGGCTGTGGGAAGGGGCTGGAGGTTCTGTTGCAAACTCCAGCAGGGTCGAGGGCCCTCAATCCGGCGTATCTTCCAAGCCTATGATTGGCCTGCCAGTCCGCTTGGAATTGATGCAGGGATAAATTTGCGACATTTTGCGAGCGTTGATGCTGGCATCAGCCGCTGTATGGTGCGTACAAGCTCGATAAGGTGATAGGGTGATGTCAGATTAAGTGCAGCTGAAGCTTAACCGTTATCTGGTCATCATGAACCTGAACCCTGTCAGCTCCAAACCCCACCGTTTGCCAGCCGCCGTGATCGCTCAGACAGCTTGGCTGGGTGTTGTCACATCAACCTGAATGCGATTGCCTACGTCTCGGGTTGGGCTTGGATTTCGGCGATGCAGGCACCAGATGTCAGGTTCAAGCGTCGCCGTTTTCCGCCGCAAATCGTTGCTCACGCAGTTTGGCTTTACCCGCGGTTCAATCCGAGCCTGGGTGAGGTTGAGGAAATGCTGCTTGAGCGTGGGATCGACGTTTCCTATGTGACGGTCCGTCGTTGGATCGCCAATTCCGGCCCCCAGATTGCACGCAACCTGCGACGACGGCAGGCTTGACCCGGCGATGTTTGGTATCTGGACGAAGTTGTCGTGAAGTGCGCTGGAGAAAAGTTCTGGCTCTGGCGCGCGGTCGGTCAGCATGGCACCGTTCTCGGACAAAATTCTCAGAAGCGCCGCGACAAAAGGGCAGCCAAGCGCCTGTTAGGCGCACGGATGAAACGCTGTGCTCGGTTAAGGCGATGCCACCCGCTGACACATTTTCGCTGGCGTCGGATGGCTCCGTCTGGCTGCAACAGGCTTTAGGACTTCAAGGCCAAAGCCCCGGCTGCGGCGATCATCGCACCACCCGCAACCCGTTGCGCTGCGCGCCGGTAGGGCCATCGCTGCGAAGCCTTAGCTATGGTGGTCGCGGTCAACGCATAGGTGATCTTGACGCCCGCAACTGCAATCACCGTGATGGCCGCAATCAAGGCAATATCGGCAATCGTCACAGTGGTCAGGTCGACAAAGACGGGGAACAGCGCCGCATAAAACAGGATCGCCTTCACATCACCGAGTGTCAGCCCGATCCCGGCAGCGAAACTGATCCACAGGCCGCCCGGCCGACCGCCCGCGCCGGAGCCATTTATCGCGGCAGGCTCGCTCCGGATCAGGCTGATCCCGAACCAGACAAGATAGGCTGCGGCGGCGTAGCGCAGCACGGCGAACAATGTCCCCATCGCCTCAGCCATTGCGGCCAGCCCCGCAACTGCAAGGGCAACAAAAACAAGATCACCCATGGCAATCCCCAGTGAGGTAGCAATGCCATGGCGCACGCCATGGGTTGCCGAGCGGACGACAACCAGTGCTACACTTGAACTGGGCAACGCTGCCAGCGCGATCATGGCCAGGAAAAGTGACAGCGATCCCGTGAACGTCATAAGCATATCCTCCAGCCGTAGATCGGCGAACAAGGCGGCAGGTTAAGATCAGAGTGCCGCGGCTGCAAGTTGCAGGGTTGAAGATGCAGTGTGGATCGCGGCAATATCGTCTTTCTTGCCCGTGGGCGGCATATCCGCACCGAAAGCAGGCGGCTAACGGATAACCGGGGGAGTGGATCGAGATGACCAAAGCTACGGCAGCCCGGATCATCGCGGCAGCGGAGACCCTGTTCTACGAACACGGGCTGCGCAGCGTTGGCGTCGACGCGATTGCCGAGCGCGCTGGCGTGACGAAACGCACCCTCTATAACCACTTTCAGAGCAAGGATGCCCTGATCGCCGCTTATCTCGAGGCACGCGACAGCGCGACGGTGGAACGGTATCGCAACTGGCTGGGCGATCCCGTCCGACCGCTGCCAGAGCGCGTTGCAGGCATGTTCGCCGCCCTTGCCGATCACGCCCGAAACCCCAAATGGCGTGGCTGCGGCTTTACCCGCGCAGCCGTCGAATTGGCCGGTCAACCGGGACACCCGGCGGTGCTGATGGCCGCACGGCACAAGAATCGCTTCGCCGCCTGGCTGGAACAGGAACTTCGTGACGGTGGAGCGCGCGACCCGCGGCCGCTGGCGCTGCATCTCGCCATGATGATAGAAGGCGCGATCGCCTATATGCTCATCAACAGGGATACTTCCTACGCCCTTTCGGCCGGGGACGCTGCCGCCCGACTTGTCGCGCACGATCTGTATGGCGAGCGCCAGTGCACCACGAAAACCGTCTCGCAGCCTGAAGCCGCCGTTGAGGCCAGCGGGCATCAGTTTACCCACAAGTGAATGTCTTCTTGCCCGCAGATCCCTAAGCTCGGCATTTTCGGCGGGGGGACATCAGATGGCAGAACGAACCAGCGGTACTTGGACACCCGCTCTTTTGATCTCATTGGTGGCGGCAGGGACGATCTTATCGCTATCGATGGGACTTCGACAAAGCCTTGGCCTCCTGATGGAACCGATGGTGCGCGGCGGTGCGGTCACTGTTGCGACCTTCGGCTTCGCGATGGCGTTACAGAACCTGGCTTGGGGGATAGGCCAACCCTTCATGGGCGCGCTCTGCGACCGGTATGGCGGGCGGCTCGTCGTGGCCGGCGCCGCCGTCCTCTACTGCGCCGGTCTGGCAATGATGCTCTCGGGCAGCCTAATCGGCCTTTACATCGGCAGCGGACTTTTCATCGGACTTGCGGTGGCGGCAACATCACACGGCGTGCTTGTCGGCATCATCTCGCGGCTCGCCTCCCCTGCGATCCGGGCCACGGCTGTATCGATACTCGCCGCGGTCGGATCGCTCGGAACCTTTATCGTCGCGCCGGCAACTCAAGCCACAATAGAGCGGTGGAATTGGCAGGCCGCACTGGGCGGACTCGCGCTGCTGGCGGCCTCAATGACGGCGATGGCCCTGCTGTTTCGCCGCGGTGCGCCACCGTCCGAAGGCGAGCCGCCCCGCCCCGATGCCCGCCGCGCAATTGTCGAAGCCCTGTCGAACCGCAGCTTTGTCATCACGACCCTGGCCTTCTTTGCCTGCGGATTCCAGCTGATCTTCATTGCTACCCATCTGCCAAACTTTATCGCTATCTGCGGTCTGCCTCCGTCCGTCGGTGCCAATGCGCTAGCCTTGATCGGCATATGCAATGCCTTCGGTACGCTGCTTGCGGGATACCTTTGCCAACGCTTGGGAAACGGGCTTGTGCTGGCAATGATCTATCTGCTGCGCACCCTGTCGATCGCGCTGTTCTTCGCCCTGCCTGTCACCGTCGAGAGCACGCTCGTCTTCGCCGCCGCGATGGGCTTTCTGTGGCTTAGCGTCGTGCCTCCAGTCAGCGGAATCATCAACGGCCTGTTCGGTCCTGCAAATTTCGGCACGCTGTTCGGAGTGATGTTCCTCAGCCATCAGGTCGGTGCCTTTCTGGGCGCCTGGCTTGGCGGGCTGAGCTACCAATTCAGCGGCGACTATTCGATCAGTTGGCTCGCAATGATTGTCGTTGGAATGATCGCAGTGGCACTACAGCTTTCGGCTGGTGAGCGAGGAATGGGCGGGCACGAAAACGCGGCCCGATGACGCCCTTCTATCGACACATTGCGGTTTCAGCCAAAGCTCGTTTGGCGCAGCCGGTAGCTGCCTGCCATACAAGCCGGTCGTCTATCTGCCTGCTGGCCTCCTCTCGTCTTGCGTCGCGGGGCAGCCCATCCCGCTTCAGCCGCCGCAGGCATGCCGAGCTGCTGCATCAAATGCTCGCCAGGACGGTCACCGGCGCTATGGCAGAGCAGGCCGACGATCTCTTCGACCCTTCCCGTCCGGCGCACATATGAATCAGGCGCCGCCGGCAGACGGTCGGCGAACGTTCGTCGAGCGGTATGACTTTCCATTAAACCGGGCCGTTCCACATATGAGGAAGAACCCTGTCCGGCGGACGCGGTTCGTTCTTCGCCGTGTTTGCAGGCGCCCTGATGGTCCAGACGCTCATGAGCGCAACGACCTTCCTCAATCTCAGCAATGCCTGGCAGTACTGGCTGGTGGGCGGAGCGACTCTCATCGCCGCCAGTCTGTACAGTCTTCGGGGCGTGTCTTTCTGGCGAGGCATGAATGGAGACCGCCGTTCCCGCAAGGCATTGCTTCGAGCAAATTGAACCTGCGTTCGAACGCTGTCTTGCATCAAGCCTTTGACGGGGGCGGATCTGATTGGGTTCTGTTGCAGATTTTTGATATGGCAGAGAGAGCCGTTTCGGATATGCGCTCAGAAGGCATCGGCCAGAGCGTGGAGTTGATCAGCAAGCGATAGGCTGGAGTTGCTGCTCTGATCCCAGAAAACTGGATCGTTTTTGAGTGGAGTTTTCCGCCGCAAATTCCAGGCTGGAAGCGATGAAAGCATCGAAGTTTTCGGACGCCCGGAAGGGTTCATTCTGAAGCAGGGTGAAGACGGTCGAGTCGTGACATTTCCGATCGTGCTGGCTGGCCTGATCGACCTCAAACTTGCGTAGACTCCTGTCGCAGGCGGCGTTGCATTGCCTTGCTTTCCTCCAGGGACAGGCCGAAGTCATCGGTCCGCGCTCTCTCTAAAATGCGTTCGGTGACTGCGATTTCCCGACGCTGTCTTTGCCGACCGACTCGACTATGACATTCATCTTCTATTGCGCCATCCAGACATGACAATTCCCTCATGCGGTCTCGTCTACTTCTGCCAATGCGGGACCCAGTCGCCGTCCATCCGCAATGCCAGTCCGGCGGCATCTTCCTCGAGCTTGACGACATGGAGTTCACCCTTGTCGCCGCCATAGGTCTCGTGAGCCTTTCGGAACCGGTCGTGCACCAGCCGTGTGACGCTGGCTTCGGTTTGCGCCGCATCGCAGGCGCCGACAATCAGGCCCAGGTCCTTCATGCAAAGATCCAGCGTGAAGGAGGGGTCGTAGTGACCCTGGAACACGGATGGCGCGTCATGATGCATGCACCAGCTGTTTGAAGCGCCTATCTTCAGCGCTTCCCATGCCCTTGCCAGGTCGACGCCCGATTTCACCGCCATGACAAGAGCCTCACCCATCGCGGTGGCATGAATGGCCCACAATTGATTGCTGGCCAGTTTGGTGATGCAGCCGGTCCCGTTCGGCCCCATGTAGTGGACCGGACCCATGAGTTCCATCATCGGGCGCAGCCGCTCGACGGTGGCCTCGTCCCCACCGGCGAATTGCGTCATGTCGCCATTACGGGCGCCGTCCACGGCGCCGGTCACCGGCGCATCGATGGCCCGGCCGCCTTTGGCTTCGACATCACGCGCCAGCGCCCTGGCGAGTTCGGGATCGTTGGTGGTCATGTCGATCCAGACCTGGCCCGGTCCGATCGCGGACAGGATTCCGTTCTCGCCCCGAACGACCGCTTCAATTTGCCTGGGGCCGAACACCATCGTGTAGACGACATCCGCGCCCTTGACGGCCTCGGCCGGGGTATCGGCCCATTTAGCGCCGAGCACGATGTGCTCCACGGCGCGCTCGCGATCAAGATCGCAGACGGTCAACTCATGCCCGCCCTTGATAAGGTTCAGGGATGCCGCCCCTCCCATGGTTCCAAGTCCGATAAATCCGATACGCATGTCGTCCGTTTCCCTGTTGCGAATGAAGGGCGTCCGGGAGTGTTTCCGGAGCCGAGATCGAGGGCAAGATATGTGAATTGCACAACTGTGCAAGAAAAAGTTTGCATGAACGTGCAAGAATTGCTTATCCTGTCCTCAAGGATGGGCTCGTGGCCCGCCGCAACGTGATGCTCGGGGGAAACGGCAATGAGCGGAATGGCTGTTCAGAAACTGTATATCGATGGACGGTATGCGGACGCCACTTCAGGAGAAACCTTCGAGACGATCAACCCCGCGACCGGCAAGGTGATCTGTTCAGTCCAGTCGGCGTCTCAGGCCGATGTTGACCATGCCGTGGCGTCCGCCATTCGCGGCCAGAAGATCTGGGCAGCGATGGCGGCCGAGGAGCGTGCGCGCATCATGATGCGCGCCGCGGCCATTTTGCGCCAGCGCAACCGGGAACTGGCGGAACTCGAGGTTCTGGACACCGGAAAACCCATTCGGGAAGCAGAAACCGTCGACATCGTTACCGGTGTTGAGTGCATCGAGTATTTTGCAGGAGTCTCCCCCTCGATCAGCGGCGAGTACCTGAACTACGGAGAAAACTTCGCCTACACACGACGCGAGCCGATCGGGGTTTGCGCCGGCATAGGCGCCTGGAACTATCCGATCCAGATCGCGATGTGGAAGTCGGCGCCGGCGCTCGCCTGCGGCAATGCCATGGTGTTCAAACCCTCGGAAGTGACACCGTTGAGCACCCCCAAACTGGCCGAGATCTACACCGAGGCAGGTGTCCCGGATGGCGTCTTCAACGTGGTTCAGGGCGATGGCCGCGTCGGGGCGATGCTGACTGCGCATCCGGATATTGGCAAGGTGTCGCTCACCGGCGAGGCTTCGACCGGCAAGAAGGTCATGGCGGGCGCGGCGTCATCGCTCAAGGAGGTTACGCTCGAACTTGGTGGAAAGTCGCCACTGATCATTTTCGACGATACCGATGTGGAAATCGCCGTCCGCGCGGCGATGCTGGCCAATTTCCTCACCCAGGGGGAAATCTGTGCGAACGGGACGCGCGTCTTTGTCCAACGGGGCCTCTACGAGCCCTTCCTGGAGCAACTGGCTGTTCGAACGCGCGGCTTGCGGATCGGCGCGCCCATGGATCCCGAAACCCGGGTCGGCGCTCTGATTTCCTCCGAGCATTTTGAAAAGGTCATGGCTTACATCCAGGCCGCGAAGGCCTCCGGCGCCCGGCTGGTCTGTGGCGGCGGCAGGCCTGCCGATCCCGCATTGGCGGATGGCTATTTTGTCGAACCGACGGTCTTTGCAGACTCGGAAGATCAAATGGCGCATGTCAGGGAAGAAATTTTCGGCCCGGTCATGTCTGTGCTGCCGTTCGACACCGAAGACGAGGTGATCGCTCGCGCCAATGCGACACCCTACGGTCTTGCCGCAGGTGTCTTCACGCGTGACATCTCGCGCGCGCATCGTGTGGTGGCAAGACTTCAGGCGGGAACCTGCTGGATCAATTCCTATCATGATCTGCCGATTTCGATGCCGTTCGGGGGCTACAAGGCATCCGGTCTCGGCCGGGAAAACGGCAAGGCCGTCATTGACCACTACACGCAGCTGAAAAGCGTGTTCGTGCGCACCGGGGACATAGCCGATGCCTTTGCATGAGCCTGCGGCGTGGATGAAACGGGGAACGGAACCGGATGCAGTTTGACTACATCATTGTCGGCGCCGGTTCCGCCGGATGCGTACTCGCAAATCGCCTGAGTGAAGACGGCAAGTTTACCGTTCTGCTGCTGGAAGCAGGCGGCAAGGACCGCTCCATTTTCCTTTCCATGCCGGCAGCGCTCGCCTACCCGCTTTCAGGCACGCGCTTCAACTGGGCCTATTGGAGCGAGCCTGAGCCTTATCTCGACGGCCGGCGGATGTATTGCCCGCGCGGCCGTGTTCTGGGTGGCAGCTCATCCATCAACGGCATGGCCTATGTGCGCGGCCATGCAAATGACTACGACCGCTGGGCCTCATATGGGCTGAGCGGCTGGGACTATGCCAGCGTGCTTCCCTATTTCAAGCGCTCCGAGCACCGTGAGTTGGGTGCGGATGCCTATCATGCCGAAGGTGGGTCACTCGCCGTTCACCGCGAAGCAATGGCCAATCCGCTACACAAGGCCTGGCTCGCAGCCGGCCGGCAGGCGGGGCTTGGTTTTACCGATGACCAGAACGGGTTCCGGCAGGAAGGCGCCGGCCCGATGGACATGACCATTCGCGATGGTGTGCGCGAGAGTACGGCGCGCGCTTTTCTGCGCCCGGCCATGAAACGCCAGAATCTTGAGGTGGTCACCCGCGCACATGCGACCGGTCTGCGGTTTGAGGAGGGGCGAGCCGCTGGCGTCGATTTCCTAGTCGGACGCAACGCCCGTCGGGCAACCGCGCGGCGCGAGATCATCCTGTGCGGCGGCACAATCAACTCGCCTCAACTGCTGATGCTGTCCGGAATCGGACCCGCGGATCATCTGCTTGAAAACGGGATTGCCGTGCGCGTCGATTCCCCCGATGTCGGGCGAAATCTGCAGGACCACCTTGAGGTCTATGTGCAGCATGAATGCACGCAGCCGGTATCGATCTATCCGTTGACGCGGCCCCTGGGCAAGCTCAGGGTCGGGATCGAGTGGCTGCTCCGGCGGAGCGGACCGGGGGCGTCCTGCCAATTCGAGACCGGCGGATTTGCGAGACTGTCGGATCGGTCCCAACATCCGGACCTGCAATTTCATTTCCTGCCGGTCGCCGTGGATTATGACGGCAAGAACCCGGTCAGGTCACACGGTTTCCAGGCGCATGTCGGACCGATGCGGCCAAAGAGCCGAGGGCGTGTGTCGCTCAAGAGCCGGGACCCTCTGGCCGTGCCCGGGATCCTCTTCAACTATCTGGAGGCGGAGGAAGACCGCATGGAATTCCGCGCGGGTATCCGCCTGACGCGCGACATCATTGGCCAACCGGCCTTCGATCCCTATCGCGGGCGGGAATTGCAACCGGGAGCGGACATCGTCGGCGACGAGGAGATCGATGCCTTCATCCGGCGCCGCGTGGAAAGCGCCTATCATCCGGTGGGATCCTGCCGGATGGGAATGGATCCGAGGTCGGTGGTGGACGAACAAGCCCGGGTGCGCGGAGTTGAAGGGCTCCGCGTGGTCGATGCTTCGATCATGCCCGATATTGTCAGCGGCAACACCAATGCGCCGACCATCATGATCGCCGAAAAGATCGCCGATGCCATACGAGGCAGAAGCCCGCTTCCGCCTGAACATGTGGCCGTATTCTCCCCCGAAACTCAAACGGGGCTGCGATACAACTGAAACTGCAAGAAAGTGGATAACCATCGGAACTGATACGGAAATAGGAGAAATTTGATGAAACACCGAATTCTTGGACTTGCAACGGCGCTGACGATGGCGCTGGCGACGACGCCATCCCTGGCGGCGCCCGCCGTGCCGGAAAGCACGAGCCCTATCAAGCTGGCCATGCTGGAATGGACCGGGCAGCAGGCTGTGACAAAAATCGCAGCCAAGCTTCTGGAGAAGATGGGCTACACCGTCGAATTTGTGACCTCCGGCACCTACACGCAGTTCCTTGCCATTCCAGACGGAACGATAACCGCTTCACTTGAAGTCTGGAGTTCAAACACCGGCGAGCATTATCCCAAGGCCATGGCGTCCGGGAATGTGGAGAAGATCGGCGCGCTCGGTCTCGATCCTGTCGAGACCTGGTACTACAACAAGGCTGCGGGCGAGGCCTGCCCCGGGTTGCCGGACTGGACGGCGTTGAAGGATTGCGCCCAGGCATTGGCAGTTCCCGAAACTTTCCCGACCGGGCGGCTGCTCGACTATCCCGCCGATTGGGGCACGACCAATGCGGATCGCATCAAGGCGCTGGATTTGCCGCTGGTTTCCATTCCCGCGGGCAGTGAAGGCGCATTGGTTGCCGAGATCACCAGCGCCGAGAAGAGCGGCCGTCCGTTGCTCGTCATGTTCTGGTCGCCGCACTGGGTGCACGCGGTCGCCGAACTCACCCCTGTCGCTTTGCCGCCCTATCAGGAAGGCTGCTATGACGATCCGAAAGTGGGCATCAATCCGGATGCGGTTTATGACTGCGACTGGCAGCGCGGTGAAATCATGAAACTTGCCTGGGTTGGAATGAAGAAGGAGTGGCCGGCGGCCTATCGTCTGCTCGAGCAGATGACGATCACCAACACCGACGAGATTGCCTGGATGCGTGACATCGATTCCGAAGGCAAGGACATCGACACCGTCCTTGCGGCCTGGATGGATGTCAACCAGGCACGCTGGCAGGGTTGGATCGACGCGGCCATGAAACAGTAACGCGGGAATTGACGACTGGCCGCGGCTGCGGCCAGTCGTCGTCTTATGCGGGGAGTGTCAGGTAAATCATGAACACCAGCGTCAAACTGTCATGCCGCAATCTTTGGAAGACCTACGGTCCGCACGATGCTCTTGAGGCGACCCGGTCCGGAGCCGGTTCCGGCAACACAATTGCCGTGATGGAGCGTGTCCGGCAGTTGCATGGCCTGGCGGCCTGCGCCAATGTCAGCTTTGACGTGATGCGGGGCGAGATCTTTATCCTCATGGGATTGTCGGGCTCCGGAAAGTCCACGGCGCTGCGCTGCCTGTCCCGCCTTGTGGAGCCGACCATGGGCGAGATCCTGATCGACGGCGAAGACTTCACGGCCAAATCGCCCCGCGAACTGATTGAATTCCGCCGCCACAAGATGGGGATGGTGTTTCAAAATTTCGGTCTGATGCCGCACCTCACCGTTCTTGAAAACATCGCCTTTCCGCTCAGGGTGCAGGGCATCGAGCTGACTGAACGCAATGAGCGCGCGCGTGACATGATGCGTCTGGTGGAACTGGACGGGCGAGAAAATTCCTATCCGCGCCAGCTCTCCGGTGGACAGCAGCAGCGGGTCGGCATTGCGCGCTCATTGGCGGGCAATCCTGATATCTGGTTTCTCGATGAGCCTTTTTCCGCACTCGACCCACTGATCCGGCGGCAAATGCAGAACCAGTTTCTTCATCTGCAATCGTCGCTGCACAAGACAATCATCTTCGTGACCCATGATATTTCCGAGGCAGTGCGCCTGGCCGACCGCATCGCGATCATGAAAGGCGGGGAGATCGTTCAAATCGGCGCGCCCCGCGAAATCCTTGAAAACCCGGCCAATGAGTATGTCGAGGAGTTCACCCGCGATGCACGCGAGGGCCTGATGATCCGCGGCGCTGCCGGGGCGGACCTCAAGTGAGAGCGTCCACAGGCGATTGGCGCGGGCTCCGGTCGGGGGCTTTCTGGGTGATCTGCGTTGCGATCTGCGTGATCTGTTTTCGGCAGGCCAATACCAGTGAGTGGATCGGCAGCTTTCCCAAGGAGTGGACGTTCGGGATCGCCGACCAGGTCAACACCGCAATGAACTGGCTCGTGCCAAAGCTATCCGGACCGCTGCACGTCGTCAGCACCATCCTGGGATTCCTGCTGAACGTGACGCGCGGCGTTCTGGCCTGGACGCCGTGGCCGGTTGCATTTTGCTTGTTTGTTATTGTCGCTCACCGGGCCGGCGGCCTGCCACTGGCGGTCTTCACGGTGGTGTCGCTCGCCTATGTGGCGGTGACCGGATACTGGGAGCGTTCCATGAATACGCTCGCCCTTGTCGGCGTGGCAGTGCCGCTGTCGGTTGTTCTTGGCGTCCAGGCCGGCATTCTGTGCTATCGATACAAATGGTTGAATTCGGTGATGCAGCCACTGCTTGACGTGATGCAGACGCTTCCGGCCTTCGCCTATCTCATTCCCATCCTGCTGCTGTTCGGGTTCGGTCCCGTTGTCGGCCTTATCGCCAGCATGATCTTTTCGATACCGCCGATGGTTCGCAACACGATACTCGGCCTTCAAAGGGTCCCGCCCGAGATTTCTGAGGCAGGATTGATCTGCGGCTGCAATCGCCGCCAGCTGCTTTGGTGGGTTCAAATCCCGGCCGCGTTGCCGCAGATGAAGATCGGCATGAACCAGACGACGATGGCGGCACTGTCCATGGTTATCATCGCGGCGATTATCGGTGGATCGGATGATGTCGGCTGGGCGGTGCTGAACACGATGCGCAAGGCACAATTCGGACCGAGCCTGATCGCCGGTCTGGTGATTGCGCTGATGGCTATGCTGATAGACCGGATCAGTCTGAACTTTGCCAAAACGGAAACCGCGGCGCCGGCGGATGCGCGCCCCGGTAGATGGCGGCATCCCCATGGACTGGCGGCTCTTGCTGTGATCGTGATCATCTTGCCGCCCTCGTTGTTCATCGAGCAGCTGCATTATTATCCGCGGGAATGGGTCTGGGACTTCACCGGGCAGATTACCACCGCCCTCGATACATTTATCGCCAGCACATCAGGCGCGCTCGAAAGCCTCAAACGGGCGGGGCTGTTCTTCTTCCTTCTGCCTTTGCGGATCGGGCTGGATCAGGCTGTCAGCCCCTACAGTTGGGGTATCGAGTTCACGCCGGCATTGCGTATCGCCTACGCGGGCTTGATAGCCGCCGGGTCTGCGCTGGCGCTCGGCTCCGGCTCCCGTACCGGCGCCATCTTCATTGCCATTTGGGGAGTGCTTTTCTACTATGGTACGATTGGCATTCCCTGGCCGGTGTTCGTCTGCACGATCGCGATGCTCGCCTACGCCGCGGGCGGGGCCGGAACCGCGGCGCTCGCCTTGGCAACAATGATCTTCATCCTCTTGAATGGACTGTGGGAACCAGCCATGTTCTCGGCTGCATTGTGCGGTGCGGCGATCCTGCTCGCCTTCCCTCTCGGCATGGCGATCGGCACCGTCGCAGCGGAGGTGGAATGGGTTTCGAAAGCGATCCGCCCGGTCAACGACACGCTTCAGACCATGCCGCAATTCGTTTATCTGATCCCGTTCCTGATGCTGTTCCAGGTTGGCGAGTTTACCGCGCTGATTGTCGTGATCGCCTATGCGCTGGTTCCGGCGATCCGTTACACGGAACATGGCTTGCGGTCGGTGCCGGTCGCCAGTGTCGAAGCGGGCCGTGCGGCGGGCTGCACCGAGGGTCAACTTTTGTGGTGGGTGAAAATGCCCCAGGCTGTGCCGGAAATCATGCTAGGTTTGAACCAGACGGTGATCTGCGCGCTGTCCATGCTCGTCATCGCCGCCTTGGTGGGTACGCGGGGGCTTGGCCAGCAGGTCTATGTCGCTCTGGGCAAGGCTGACAGCGGGCTTGGACTGATCGCAGGCCTCTCCATTGCGCTGGTGGCGATCACCACGGATCGCATACTCCAGGGCATGAGCCGGAGCAGCAAGCAGGCACTTGGCCTTTAGGTCCTGTGGCCATAATTGTCTACAGGACCTGGTGTTTGCAAAGCCATTATCGGACAACGGCAGAAGCGGATTGAATACGAGATGGGCAGAAAGCCAATAGACGCCGACCGAAGGCAGAAAATAGTGGAAGCCACACTCAACTGCATTCACAAATACGGCTATCAAGACACCACGGTTGCCCGGATTTGCGCCGATGCCGGGCTGTCCACCGGCAATATCCATTATTATTTCGGCGGAAAGCAGAACCTTCTTGAGGAAGCCATGCGCAGCCTCCTGCGCGATATCCGCCGGAAGATGGTCGCCAGCCTCAATGAGGCGGATTCACCCGCCGAAAGGCTGGCAGCGATCCTGCGGAGCAATTTCCACCCCGATATTTTCAGAACCGATATTTGCATAACCTGGCTGCATTTCTGGGCTCAGGCGCCGCATTCGAGCGAGTTGGCGCGTCTCGAACATGTCAACAGACGGCGGTTCGAGCAGAATCTGACTCGTGAGTTCGTCAAACTCAAAGGCCGGGATGAAGCTCGGTCTCTCGTTCAACAGACGGTTGCCATGGTCGATGGCTTCTGGGTTAAGAAGGCGCAGAGAAATGCAACTCTGACCGATGAAGATGCATACAACATGGTTCTGGCTTTTGTGAAAAGCACCTGCAGCGACGAGCCAAGCGGGCTCGATGCTCGCTGATCTACGAAAGTGTCTCGCGTCCTGCTTATCTCACGGGACCGGAATTTCTCTGGGGCCGGATACGGGTTGTCAGGCTCGATCAGTCCATCACAATCGTTTTGATCGGGGACAAAGCGATGGCGGTGGAACGGACGATCATGATTGAGGGCAGGAACGAACCTGGCGACACGTGCCGAAAGGACGCCCGCAGCGACAAGAGCTCAAAGAACCTTTTCTACGGCGACATCGGATTGTCCATCGACGATGGCAAGAAGATCGTGTCGGCGCTGCAGAGCGCCGTCGTCATATTGGGGTGAATAAGTGGGATGGTTGCCACCCTCTCCCAATGGCAACGCAATGTGTCAAGATCGTGCTGCCGAAAGCAACGAATTGGAGAGGACGGCACCATCCCATTATTCAAATACCGTTGTATCTGACGCCGCCAATGACGTGCTCGGTGGCAAGGATTTCGAGTTCGGCCACGCAAAGATGCGCCGGTTTGGAAAGGGCCCAGATGATGCCTTCGGCGATTTCATCCGGCGTAAGGCAATGGACTGGATCATATAGTCGGCGCTTTGCTTCTTCGTAGCCACCTTCGAACATTTCGGCATGCATGCCTGACGAGACGCGCCCAGGGCGAATTTCCGTAACGCGGACGCGATGGGGGAAGAGTTCCATGCGCAGGTTCCTCGCCATCGAGTGGACAGCGGCCTTGGTGGCCGAATAGATCGGCTGGCCGACGCTCGGATACAGGGCGACCGAACCGATCATCACGACATGTCCGTCATTGCGCGCGATCATCGCGGGAACGACGGCTTCAAGACAGTTTTGCACACCCAGGATATTTACATCGACCAGACGCCGGGCGCTCTCTGCTGGCTGGTCGAAGAGGGTCCCGGTGCGTCCAAGCGCGCCATGGGCGAGCACGAGGTAATCTGGAGCCAGCGGTCGGAGCATCGAGACAACCGCCTCGCGGTCCCGCACGTCGAGATAGGCGCAGATGGCACCCGTCTCCGCTTCAAGGGCGGATCGCTTTTCCTCCGCATCCACCGAGGCGGAGATGACCTTGCAGCCTGCCGCGGCAAGCCGCCGCGTAACCGCGCTGCCGATCCCGCCCGTGCCGCCAAGTATAACAGCGGTCTTGCCCTCCATATGGCTCATACTGTCTCTCCTCTTGTGTTAGGTCAGGCGCAATGCATCGCGCAATTGATAGGCTGGGAATGCAAAGCCGCCGAGGAAAGCCTTGATCGGCTGCATTGAAATGGGAAGAACTGGCCCGACGCGAACCGGCATCTCCGTTTCGGTCTTGTTTTCGCACAGGAACTGCGCGAACTCCCGGCCCAGTGTCTGCGCAAGGGCGACGCCGCGGGTGGAAAAGCCGATGACCGAATAGACGTTCGGCTCCAATCGCTGAATGGCCGGCAGATAGGCATCGGTAAGGGCGCACCAGCCTTCCCAGAAACTTTCCACGTGGATGCCACCGAGATGCGGGAACAACTCGGCGAGCCGGCGCGCACTATGCCACTCGCTGTAAGCCCGATGGTTGGACGGCCTGAAAATCGCGCCACCGATGATTACCCGGTCGTCAGAGCTCAATCTCGAGAAACCGCCGGACTTCCTCAAATCGGTGAAACAAACGCGCGTGGGCAGGACCGTGCGTTTCTCCGCATCGTCGAGCGGCCGCGTGAAGCCGTGAAAAAGGAGAACCGGGATTACCGATTGGGCGAGGCCTGGATAGAGCGATGGCGTGTGGGCGTTCGTCGCAATCACCACCTTTCTGGCCCGAAACTCCCCTACAGAAGTGCTCAGAACCTGCGCCGCGCCGTCCTTTAGGATACTTCCGACAACAACGTGTTGGCGAATATCGGCACCGCGCTCCCGCGCCACGCGGGCAAGCCCTTGGGCGAGTGCGTAGGGATTGACAGTGCCACCGCTCTTTCGATGCCAGCCACCCAGATAACCGCTGGCTCCGGTCATCTCGGCCACACCTTGTGCATCGATCCACTCGGCATCAACGCCCCGCGCGACCCAGGATTCATGCACCCGCCTGACCTTTGCGAGGGACTTCTCGGAATGGGCCGGCTGGAGCCAGCCGTTCTGCTCCCCATCGCAAGCAATACCCAATTCCCGGATCTGATCGAAGACGAAGCCCGGCCCGTCGGCCACAAGTTTGGCCAGACGTTCCCCGCGCTCCCGGCCCAAAACCTGAACAACATCGTCGGCAGTCATCGCGCCGGGAAAATGCGGCACCACGATGCCGCCGTTTCGGCCCGAGGCGCCGCAGCCGATGGTCCCAGCTTCGAGCAGCACGACAGACCGGCCCGCACTGGCGGCGTGCAGCGCGATGGAAAGACCGCAGAACCCACCGCCAACTACGGCGATGTCGTACTCGGCCTTCTGGTTCGAACTGTCCTCGGTGAATGGCGCTTCCTTACTTATCGCGGCCCAATGCACGCCCCGCATGGTCGCATCGATGTTCACCATTCCGTGGTCTTTCCTGTGGCAGGGCGCGGCGCGCCCTTTCTGTTGCATGATATATCAAAATTTCAAACAACGCATCGGCGTCGCATTGCTGCACCGGATGGTCTAACCGTCCTGCTCGGGTTTGGCTGTTTGCTTGATCGAACTGATGAGCGCGTCCGAGACGAGATTGATATCCGTCGTGATGGCGGCGGCGACACGGTCGCCGTCGCGTCTCTCAAGCGCCCGAACGATTTGCTGGTGGTTTGTGATACCTTCGCTGACCTCGGCGAACTGGGGATAGATCACATTGAGATACGAGCCAGTCATCAGCCAACAGCTTTCGATCATCCGCACCAGCGTTTCCATTCGGCTGGCCCGGTACAGCGTGAAATGGAACTGCCAGTTGAGCGAGATAAGCGCCGAGTAGTCCTGCTGCTCGTGCCGCTGGATCAGGTTTTCATTAAGGGCGACGATATTGGCGATCTCGTCATTGCTGGCGCGCGTCACGGCCTCGCGGGCCGCCAGGCTCTCCAATACAATACGTATCTTTGTCAGTTCGGCGATCCGGTCCATGGTCAATTCCGGCACATAGACGGAACCGTTGGGTCTGAGTTCCAAAACACCCTCCGAAGCGAGGTTGTAGAGCGCCTCGCGCGCCGGCGTGAGGCTGACTTCCAACGCACCGGCGATGCTGCGGATCGTGAGTTTCTCGCCCGGAGCGAAACGGCCAGCCATGACCGCCTCCTTCAATTGGGTACGCACTTTCTGGGCCAGCGTGTCGGAGCGCCCAATCGGGGTCAGACTTTCAAGTGCATCGGTCATAGTTGCCATGCGTAACCTTCCAGGGCGGGTGTGATGTTCTTTTGTAATAACGGATTTTGCCGGCATGACGAAATCTCTTGCCGATTTATGACGAGGAATCGAGATTGGAGAAATACATGACCTCAACCTGCCGCAATACGTCGACCGGTTCTGAGGGATAGGCTTCCGAGAAGAATTGGCCCGGCGCTTCGACCGAGATCGCCCATTCTCCTGGATGCGGATTGAAGACGCAACTCGGGAAATGCATGTGATGATGCCAGGGGATACGGCGTTCCTGCAGCCCCCTGAGCTGATCGAGCAGCGCTGATGCGGGCGGATCAGGCGTTAACTTGCTCGCGTCGATGATGTCGTCGCCATGCAGCATCCTGACAAGATCCTTGTCGACCTCGGGAAACTGGTCGTCACCCTTCGCCATGTAGGCGATGCCCGCGTCGTCGTCCTCGATCACGACGGCGTAGACATCGGGTTGCGGGTTCTGGCGGCAACCTGGCGAAAGCACATGCGAGTGCCAGGGCTTGCCATCTGCCTGCAGCTTGCGGGCAAGTCCAAGACATTCATCCAGCGCGATCGTGCGAAACCGGACGGATTTGGACTGGCGGTGATGGTCTTCCATGCTCCCAGCCTCCTTCAGTTGGCGAAAGTGTATCCGTTGGCGGCCCATCCGCCATCGACCCTGAGAATATCGCCCGTGATCATGCGCGACCTGTCCGAAAGCAGAAAGGCGCATGCCTCGGCGATCTCGTCCGCTTCCGCGAGACGGCCAAGCGGCGTGCGACCCCTGACACCGGCGAGATTGTATTGTCCGTTGTTGATGAGATTCTGCACCATGGGGGTGCGGACCCCCGTCGGCGCCACAGCGTTGACTCGGATCCCGAGCGGACCCCACTCGACGGCAAGAGCCTGGACCAGATTGTGGACCGCGCCCTTGGAAGCGCAATAGGCTGCGCGATCCGGCGCGCCGCCAATGCCGTAGACCGAGCCGATCATCACAATGCTTCCTGTCTTTTGCGCTGCCATCTGGCGGCCGACCGCCTGGGCATAGAACCACGAACCCGTGACATTGACTTCCAGGTGGTCGCGGAATTCCTGCGCAGATACCTCGAACGATGGACGAACGCGAACGATGCCAGAGGACGTCACGAGACCATCAATCTGGTCGAAATCGGCGATCACTGCCTCGACCGTCTCGGAAACCTGTGCGGCGTCGGTGACATCCCCCCGATAGATCCGGACCTCAGCAGCGCCCTTGAGGCCCGCGGCGACGGCCTCAAGCTTGTCGCCGTCGCGATCGACCAACGCCAGCCCGCATCCTTCTGCGGCTAGTTTTTGCGCCACGGCAAGTCCGATGCCGCTGGCCGCTCCGGTGATTAGAGTAACGGTCATGTAGGTCTCCCTGGTTTCAATGGGACAGAATCTGGTTGAGGAATTGCCGGGTGCGCTCGTTACGGGGTGCGCCGAAGAAATCGGCCGGGGCTCCCTCCTCAACGATCTCGCCCTTGTCCATGAAGATGACCCTGTCGGCCACCTGGCGCGCAAAACCCATTTCGTGGGTGACGCAGATCATGGTCATCCCATCCTTGGCAAGCGAGACCATCACGTCCAGCACCTCGCTGATCATCTCCGGATCGAGCGCCGAGGTCGGTTCGTCAAACAGCAGGATCTTCGGCGCCATGCACAGCGCCCGCGCGATGGCGACGCGCTGCTGCTGTCCGCCCGACAACTCGCCGGGAAACTTCGCGGCCTGTTCAGGGATGCGAACCCTTTCGAGATACCTCATAGCCGCCGCCTCGGCGTCGCCGCGTGGAGTTTTTCGAGCCAGCATTGGAGCAAGAGTGCAGTTTTCCAGAACGGTCAGGTGCGGAAACAGGTTGAAATGCTGGAAGACCATGCCGACCTCACGCCGGATCTGATCGATATGGGAGACATTGTCATCAAGCTCCGTCCCCAGCACGTTGATCGAACCGTCCTGGTGCTCCTCAAGCCGGTTGATGCAGCGGATGAGCGTCGACTTGCCGGATCCTGACGGACCGCAGATGACGATCCGCTCGCTGGCGGCGACCTCAAGGTTGATGTTCTTGAGCACATGAAAGGTTCCGAAGAACTTGTTCATGTTGCGGATCTGGATGGCGGTTTCGCTCATGATTGTCCCCGGTACGGTGGTCAGTGTTGGCCCACGCGCAAACGCCGCTCGAGATAAGCGCCATAGCGGGAAAGGCTGAAGACGAAGATGAAATAGATCAGGGCGACGAAGACATAGACCTCAACCCAGGCGAACGACCATTCGCCCGAGCCATAGGCCGCCTTGCCGGATGCCATGACGTCGAAGAAGCCGATGATAACGATCAGCGAAGTTTCCTTGAAGCTGATGACGAACTGGTTGATCGTCGGCGGCAAGGCGTTGCGCAGCGCCTGCGGCAGGATAATACGGCTGGTGCGTTGCCAGTAGGTCAGCCCGAGCGCGCGCGCTGCTTCCTCCTGCCCGGACGGAAGGGCTTGGATGCCCGAGCGGATGTTTTCCGCCTCATAGGCCGCGAAGAACAGGGCGAAGCCCAGGATCACGCGCCAGATCTTGTCACCCAGCAGCCATTCCGGCAGGACGAAGGGAAGGACCAGCGCGGCCGTGAACAAGATGGTGATGAGCGGCAGTGACCGGACACTGTCGATGATTATGCCCGTGGTCCTGGCGATGACGGGAAGCGTGGCGCGCCGCATCAGCGCAAGCGCGATGGCCATCGGCATGCCGATGAGCATTCCCGCCGCATAGATGAACACGGTTAACGTCAGGCCGCCCCATTTGTCCGGAGCGATCGGCGTGAGGCCGAGGACGCCGCCCGCCATCAGAGCATAAAAGATCGAAAATCCCACGATCCAGAGCGCGGAAAGGCGAATTGCGGTCCAGAACATCGGCACGCATGACAGGATGGCGACGATGACCATCACGATGCAGGCAAGACTGGAGCGCCATTGTTCCTCATAGGGAAAGAGGCCGAAGACGATCAGCCGCCAGCGCACATCGATCACCGCCCAGCAGGCGCCCGACACGCCCCGGCAAACTTCCGACGTCGCGTCCGGGCTGGTCCAGACCGCGTCAATAATCGCCCATTTGGACAGTTGCCAGAGCACGCTTGCGGCAAACAGCAGGACAGTGACCGAAATGACGACATCGAGAGGGCGCGAAAACAACCGCGAAAGCAGGCTTTGCTTACGGCCAGGGAGGGGGGAAAGAGTGTCAACGGACATGTTGGTTCCTCACGACCGGAGCTGGCTGCCCTTAAGGGCGATAGCGTCGTTCACACGATTGAGGAGGAACGCGATGGTGTTGTTCATGATCAGGAAGCCGAGCATGAGGATGCCGATCAATTCGAGCGTCTGTCCAGCTTGGTTGATCGAAACCGAGATGACAGCGAAGAAGTCGGTGTAGCCGACCACGATGCCGAGCGTCGTCGCCTTGAACAGCCAGACATATTGGTTGATCAGCGTCGGCAGCACAGCTCTGATGGCGAGCGGCAGGCGTACGCGACTAAAGACCTGCCACGGAGTCAGGCCCAGCGACTGGGCCGCTTCCGCCTGGCCCTTGCCGACCGAAAGAAAGCCCGCCCGGATAATTTCGGCGATATAGGCGCCGCCATAGATCGCCATGCCGATCAGCAGCGAAAGGAATTCCGGAGGTATGCGTATGCCGTCACGGATATTGAGGCCGCGCAGTTCGGGCATCGACATCAGCGGCGTGCCATCTTCATGTCCGAGGGCGAGCGTGAGAGCAACCGCGCACACCGCGAAAAGAGCGATGGCCCAGCGAATGAGGCGAGCGGAGTTGAGCCGCGATAGCTTCCGCGACATTGAGACGGTGACAATTCCCATAACCGCAGCCAGCGCGATGGCGCAGGAGATCGCAGCAAACTCCGCAGATACATTAAGGCCTGGGATGTAGGTGCCGCGCGACGAGATGAAGCTTCCCAGCCCTTGCAGCGCTTCCTTGGGCGGCGGCAAATGCGTTAGCAGCGCGTACCAGAAAACGACCTGCAGGATCATCGGAATGTTACGAAAGATCTCAATATAGATCGTACCAAGCAAGTTCAGGATTGGATTGCGTGCAGTGCGCAGCATGGCGACGACCAGCCCGACGATGTTCGCCGCGACAATTCCGAGGAGACCCAGGAAAAGCGTATTCAAAAGCCCCACAAGGATCAGCCGCGCGAAACTGTCATAGCCGCTGTAGTCAATCAGCTTGAATCCCACATTGAAGCCGGTGGTGCGCGTCAAAAACTCGAAACCCGACGTTATACCTCTCGCCGCGATGTTTCGGCTGCCCTGGACGTAGGCACCAGCGAGCACGCCGACTATGGCGATCAGGAATACCGCCTGCAGTAAGAAGGCACGAGCTTTTCGGCTGGCGAGCAATGACTTCATGGCGCGATCCGTTCGACGCGGTTGGGCTCGACCCGGCCGACCGGATTTCCGGTCGGCCGGAGGTTTGAACCATGGATCAGTCCATGGTCAGCGAATACATGATGCCGCCATTCCTGATAAGGCCGTTAACGCCGCGCGCCAACTTGTAGGCCGACCCCTCGCCAAGATTGCGCTCCCAGATCTCGTTATAGTTCCCGACGTTCTTGATGACGTTGTAGGCCCAGTCATCCGACAGGTCGAGGCGCTTGCCGACGCCAGGCGTGACGCCGAGCATGGTGGCGATGGCTGGAGTCGGGGGATTGGCTTTCATCTCATCGACATTAGCGGAGGTGACGCCGGCCTCGTCGGCCTGAATGAGGATCGACCCGACCCAGTTGGCGACGTCAATCCACTGGTCATCGCCCTGACGCATGACGATTGCCACCGGCTCGGCCGACAGCACGTCCGGCAGGATGGCGATGCTCTCCGGGTTTTCAACCTCGGTGGCGCGCATGACCGCGATCTGCAAGTCCCATTCCACATAAGCGTCGCAACGTCCGGAAAGGAAAGCGGCCTTTGCCGCTTCGGTGGAGTCAAACGGCACGACCTCCAGCTCGTAGCCATTGGATGCCGCGTGATCGGTCGCATAGCGCTCCAGCGTGGTGCCCGACTGGACACACAACGTGCCGCCGTCAATGTCCTTGATCGACTGCGCGTTGTTCTCGGCGTGCGTGGCGTAGCTGATCGCAGCCATGATATAGGGCCGCGAGAACTGCAGCGCCGTGTCAGTGTCGCGGCTCATTGTCCAGCCCGACGACTTGATAACCAAGTCCAGTTCACCCGACTGAAGCGACGGCCACCGCTGTTCCCAGCTGGTCGACTGAATCTTCAAATGACCTTCAGGCGTCCCGAAGATCGCCGAGGCCACAGCACGGCACATGTCGATGTCGAAGCCCTTCCAGTTGCCCTTGTCATCGACCTCGGCCATGCCGAGGTAGGTGCCGTTGTGGCCGGAGCACGAGAGCGCGCCCCTTTCCTTCACGGTCTTGAGTGTGTCCCCGAAACCCGCTTGCGCTGCGGTCGCCGACAGCAATACCGTGGCGCCGAGTGCGATTGTACCTATCGCTTTCATTCCAACTCTCCCTTGCTAAGAAGCCGTTCCCATCATGGCGATGCCGTGATATCTGATATAACACACAAAGAGAGCGCGGAGTCCAGAAAAAATACACCGGCAAGTACGCACAGACATCACAAAATATCTATATTACTGTTTTTATTATTTTTTCTTCCAGAACGCCAAAACGTATCGATCCAAACGCGGATTCAAGGCGAGATATTTTCGCTTGCGTAGGTCGCAAATTTCGATACATGTAATATCAAATATCGCGCTGGAGCCTTGAAATGAAGAACTCGCCATCCGTCGAAGAACAAAGGGAAATTCACCGAAGGATGATCCTGACGCGGCGCCTCGAGGAGATTCTTGGCGTTATGGCGAAGGAGGGCAAGACGCGCGGCCCCCTGCACCGGTGCGATGGTCAGGAAGCAGTCGGCGTCGCCTCCTGCATGGCGCTGAATACAAGCGACTATGTCTGCACCACCCACCGCGGACACCATGTCTATGTTGGCAAGGGAATGGAGCCGCGCCGTATCGTGGCCGAGATCATGGGGCGCGAGACAGGGTATTGCGGCGGCCGCGGCGGTCATATGCTGCTCGGCGACGCCTCGATCGGGATGATCGGCGGCAACGCCATCGTCGGCGCCGGCATTCCGGCCGCCGCCGGAATGGCCTTGTCGATCCAGGTTCTCAAGCAGGACCGGGTTGCCATGGCGGTGTTTGGCGACGGCGCGGCGCAGACCGGGATTGCGCATGAAGCGATGAACATGGCCGGACTGTGGAAGCTTCCGGTGATCTTTCTTCTGGAAAACAACCAGTACGGCCTGACGGTGAGGCAGGAGGTGCAGTCGCCCGTCGAGGACCTTTTCATCCGCGCCGCCGGCTATGGCATGCCCGGGCTAAAGATCGACGGCAATGACGCGGTCGCTGTCTATCGGGCGGTTGCCGAGGCTTCCGAACGGGCGCGGCGCGGCGAAGGGGCAACCCTTATCGAGGCCAAGACCTACCGCATGCAGGGATTTTCCACTTCAGACATGGGCGGCTACCAGTCCGACGAAGAGATGGCGCCCTGGCGCGAACGCGATCCGATCCTCGTGTCGGCCAAGGCCCTGGGCGCGCTGATCGGTGACAAGGCTGTTTCTGACATCGCCTCCGAGGCCGAGACCGATATCCAGGCGGCCTTCGACCTCGCCCTGTCGGATCCGTTTCCGACCTTTGAGTTCCACCGCCCCAGCGGCGCCTACGCGGAGATCTGATCATGGCGATGATGCGATATGCCGAGGCGCTCAATGCGGCGCTGCGCGAAGAAATGAGCCGCGACCCGAGTGTTTTCATGTTCGGCGAGGATATCGGCCGTTATGGCGGCGTGTTCAAGGTGTCACGCGGTCTGATGGAGGAATTCGGAGAAAGCCGCGTGCGCGATACGCCGATTTCCGAACAGGCGTTGACCGCCATGGCGGTCAGCGCTGCGATGACCGGCACGCGGCCAATCCTTGAGATCATGTATGCCGACTTTATTCCGCTTTGCATGGATGCGCTGGTCAACCAGGCGTCGGTCTTTGGGTATCTGTGGGAAGGGCAAGTCGAAATGCCGTTCGTGCTGCGCACCCAGGGCGGTGGCGGTGTGGGCACCGGCGCGCAACACGCCAAGAGCCTTGATTCCTTCCTCACCCACATTCCCGGCATCAAGGTCGTCGCCCCGGTGACTCCGGCCGACGCCAAGGGCATGCTCAAGTCTGCGATCCGGGATGCGCAGCCGGTGATCTTCCTGGAGCACAAGCTGCTCTACAATATGCGCGGCGAAGTGCCCGACGGCGAGGACGAACTGGTCCCGCTCGGCAAGGCTCGCCTGGTCCGTCCGGGCCGAGACGTATCGATCTTCGCAACCTCGAAAATGGTGATCGAGGCGGAAGCCGCCGCTGTCCAGCTCGCCAAAGACGGCATAGACGCCGAGGTGATCGACCTCAGGACCCTGCGGCCGCTCGATCTCGCGTCGATCAAGGCCTCGATCGCCAGGACCCATCACGCGGTGGTGGTTAATGAAGGCTGGACCTTCTGCGGCTACGCGGCCGAGCTGTCGGCCACGATCATGGATCATTGTTTCGACGATCTCGATGCGCCGGTCGCCCGCGTGGCGATGCCGGACATGCCGATCCCGTATTCCGAACCGCTGGAAGCCGCGGTGATCCCGAATGCCGCCCGGATCGCCGAAGCAGCCAGGCGCGTTCTGGCCTGAGAGGGATAGAGAGATGGCGACACCAGTTAGGGTCGAAGCTGCCGGCGGCGAGTACATGGAGAACGTGGTCGTTCTCGAATGGTCGGTCGAGCCGGGTGCGACAGTCACCGCCGGCGACACGCTGGTGACTGTCGAGACCGCCAAGGCGGCAACTGAAATTCCGGCGCCTGTGGATGGATTCCTGACCGCAATCTTCGCCGAACCGGGTATGGAAGTGCCATTGTCCGCCGTGCTCGGCCTGATCGGCACGACCGCCGAAGACACCGCCTTCGAGGCCAAGGCTGAGGCGAAGGGCGCGACCGAAGGCGCCCTGGCGAAACCGGAGCCCATCGTACGCGAACAGATCAGTTCCGCCGGCGCCGCGTCGGCTCGGCGGATCGTAGCGAGCCCGGCGGCGCGTGTTCGCGCGCGGTCGATGGGCATTGATCTACGCGCTGTCCGCGCGAGCAGCCCGTCCGGGCGGATCAAGCTGCGCGATCTCGCCTCCACACAGGTCTTGGACGGTGGCCCGAACATGTCGCGGACTCCCGCAACCGCCCTGCCCGCCGACGAAGCCGGCCGGCTTAACGTCATACGCAGCGGGGCACCCGGGAACATTCCCGTCGTAATGATTCACGGATTCGGCGCGGATGGCCCATCCTGGTCGCCAATCGAGCGCGATTTGGCGCGGCAACGGCCCGTACTCCGGCTCGAACTCCCTAATCACGGCAAGTCGCCGCGGCGGCGCATGACTTCTTTTTCCGAGCTTGCCCGCGAGATTGCAATCGCATTCGACGATCTGCAGTTGCCCACCGTCCACCTCGTCGGCCATTCGCTGGGCGGCGCCTGCGCGCTTGCCCTTGCCGACATTCGCCCCAAGCGGATCGCTTCGCTGGCTCTCATCGCGCCGGCCGGTCTCGGTCCGCGGATCGACGGCGATTTCATTGAAGGTTTCGCGGGCGCCTCCTCGCCAGTAAGCCTTGGGCCGTGGCTGCGCCACATGGTCGCCGATCCGAAGATTATCGGCGACGACTTCGTTCGCGCGGCGATGGCTTCGAGAGCTGATCCGGATCAGCGCGCCGCCCAGCGGCAGATGGCGCGAGACCTGTTTCCGGATTCGACCCAGAGCTTCGACCTGCGCGCCGCGCTCGAGCGCCTGACCTGCCCGACGCGCACGATTTGGGGAAAGGCGGATGCGATCCTGCCCTGGCAGCAGGCGCTGTCGGTACCGGGCGAGATCGCGCTGCATCTGCTCGCAACGACCGGACACGTTCCGCATCTGGAAAAGCCCGAAGTGGTTGCCAAGATCCTGCGTGATCATTTTGCCAGCACGGAGACAAGGCCATGAGCCCGACCATCCTTCTCTTCGGTGCGGGAAACATGGGCTTTGCCATGCTCAGAGGCTGGCTGACCCAGGGCTCCGAAATAGACGTTCATGTTGTCGAACCATTCGCAGACTTCCGAGAGCGCGCGCAATCGGCCGGCGCGCATGCTGTTTCGTCGGCCGCCGAGTTGGCTGAGACATTGCGGCCCGATCTGGTCGTGCTGGCGGTCAAGCCGCAGATGGTGGCGTCGGTTCTGACCGAATGTAGCGGCTTGGCCGAGCGTCAAGCGGCGTTCCTGTCGCTGGCCGCCGGGGTCCGGCTCGCGACGATGCAGGCTGCGCTCGGCCAGCCGGCGCCTTTTATCCGCTGCATGCCCAACACGCCGGCTGCGATCGGCGAGGGAATGCTGGTGCTATGCGCGGCGGCCGAGGTGCCGCAATCCGTTCGCCATCTGGCCGAAACGCTGATGGCGGTCTCGGGCGCCGTGGCCTGGATCGACGATGAGGCGCTGATGGATGCGGTTACGGCGATTTCCGGTTCCGGTCCGGCCTATGTCTTCCATTTCATCGAAGCATTGGCCGAAGCCGGCCGCCGTCTCGGATTGCCCGACGAGACGGCGGAACTTCTGGCCAAGCAGACCGTCGCTGGCGCGGGCCGCATGGCGCAGGATACGATGACCACGCCGACACTGCTGCGCGAGCAAGTGACCAGCCCCAACGGCACCACGCAAGCTGCATTGTCGGTGCTGATGCACGATGGCGCGCTGACCGAACTGATGTTTCGCGCGGCAACCGCGGCGCGGGATCGCGGCGTGGAACTTGGGAGGGAAGGATGAACCAATGCGCACACTGATTTTTGCCTGCGAAGGACAGGAGCATGAAATCGAACTCGTCGACCGTCCCGGTTCACCCACGCTCGATCAGCTGACGGCCTGGCTCCCGGCCAGCGTGACGATCCATTGCGCCAAGATCGCCGGTTGCCACATCTACTGGCCGAGCCCGATCCTCGCCGGCCTCGAGGAAGGCACCAATATTCACCAACTGCCGCCGGGATCGTTCCTCTATTATCCGGACCGGCAGTATCTCGAGATCATCTACGACGAATTGCAGGCGGAGACAGCTGCAGTCACCTATCTCGGCCGTCTGAACGGCGGCATCGGCTGGTTGCGCACCTATGCCGAACGACAGCGCCGCGAGGCCGGTTCGAAACTGTTTGCGGCCGATCTGCGCCTTAAGGACGCCCCGCCGTCTATCACGCCGCCCCTGCCGGGCGCCGATACACCATGGGACCGCATAAGACGGGCCCGACAGCTGGCATGGCAGGAGGAGCCGGCAGAAATCGACCGGATGCTCGCCAATACAGGCCACAATATACCTTTCGGCCCAATGGCGACCGCCGACGGCTATTTCCGTTTCGTGCAGGAAAGCCTCTGGCAGATCTGGTCGCAGCCAGGCTTGTACGATGATGCCGCGCGCCGCGCGATTGCGCTCAACACACTGCATCTGGGCATTTCCCGCATCGGTCATTATTGCCATCTGAGCCAGAGCGAGGCGGTGCTGCAGGACGCCATCGCCCTGATCGAGACGGGCGATGTTCCGCTTCAGGAGCTTCTCGCCGAACTCATTCTGTACTGCAGCCGCATGTCGAACTGGGTGGATATCCACATTCCGTGGTTTGCCGCCAATGAACTCACCAAACGCGCATTAGGGCGCAGCGACCTTCTCCAGCCATCGAGGACACAATGACCAAACGCGAGAACTTCTCTTCCGGCTCCACTTTCGAAAAAGCGTTCGGCTACAGCCGCGCAGTCAAGGTGGGCGACACAGTCTACGTCTCCGGCACGGTCGGCATCGACTATGCCACGGGCGTGTGTGATCCCGATCCTGTCGTGCAGCTTCGGCAGGTGATCAGCAACATCGAGCCCGCGCTCGCCCGGGCCGGCGCCAGCTTGAAGGAGGTTGTGCAGATCACGACCTATGTCACCTCAGCCGAGATATTCCAGACCATCGGTCCGGTTCTCGGCGAGATTTTCGGCGACATTCTCCCCACCAATGCGGCGCTGGTGGTGCAATTTCCGGTTCCTGACGTCAAGGTTGAGATTGCCGCGGTCGCCGTCATCGGCTGCGCCGATTGACAGCGTCGTCCTCGGGTCGTGATAGGAGATGAACGGTGCGTCTGTGTTGGATCCATCCGACCACAAGGATCGAGAGACTGGAACGGTTGTGGGGCAGGATCGAGGCATCGATCCTGCCGGTCCTGCGGCCAGATTGCCAGCTCGAATTCCGCTTCCTGCCGGCAAGCGGCAACTTCACCCGTTCGCTTTATGCCGAGCATCTGAACTCGGTCCACATGATCGAGGCGGCGATCCGGGCTGAAGCGGATGGTATCGACGGGATCTTCCTGGGTTGCTGGAACGACGCGCTCTGGGAAACCCGCGAAATACTCTCGGTCCCGGTTGCCTCCGTCGGCGAACAATCAATGCTGTGGGCGCTGACCATGGGACGCCGCTTTGCGGTGGTGACTGTATCGCCGAAAACAGCCGATTCCATCGAGAACGATCTTATCTCCTACGGTCTGTCGCAGCGGGCAATCCACTGGCCGGTGCGCAGCATTTCCCCGGTGTCGGATACCGAACTGTTGTGCCGTTCGGCGGAAGACCCGCGAGCCGAATTCATCCCGCGTTTCGAGCTTACCGCACGCGAGTGCATCGCCGACGGCGCCGAAGTCATCATTGTCGGATGCGGTTATTATGGGCCGCTGTTGCGTTCTTCCGGCTATCTCGAAGTGCCCGGGACAGGTGTACCGGTCCTGGATTCCTCGGCGATCGGTCTCAAATCCCTCGAAGCCATGGTCGATACCGCCGGCCGCTGCGGGTATGTGAAAAGCCGCGCAAACGCCCTGCGTCCGCCGGAGCCGGAGGCTCTTGCGAATGCGCGCGCGAGCCTGGGACTGTTCCCGGCCGCGGGTGAAGACATGATCTGATCGCGTTTTGACTCCACTCATCGGCAAGTATGAGGCGGATTGGGAATAAAGTTGGGATGCAACATATGAAGGCACAACTGGACACCCGCACGCATTATCCCGATCGTTGTCATACCCGGACGGTGCCCGCTCGGGAGCGCGGCGGCATAGAGAATGCCAACCGACGGATAATGCGCGAGCCGCCCCGATGCACAAGATGAACCGAATAATACGGAGAGGACATCGTCCCCATGATTGACTCTGCCCCGCGAGAATCCCCTTGCTTTCGGACACTAACCGAGACCTTCGCTCAACAAATCGGATCGCAATTGAAATTTGTGAATCCAGATCCAGAAAAACCGGTCAATAACACATAACTGAATACCAGTTTCAATTATCCGTGAAATACACCCATACAATTTCTTCAACCATATCAAAAGTTATAAACAACAAAACTGTCAGTATATCACGCAGTGGTGGTTCAGTTTTCTCCTATCTCTCTAATATTTTATAATGAATTAGTTAGCTACGAAAATTGTATGTACGATTTAATAGTATAAAAAAGCCCTCTATGAAGCCTCCAATTTGTGCGGAATGGGTTGAATGGCTCAAGCAGGTTGTGGGATTTCGGTTGTGCCACGTTTTGCAATTTCGCTTCAGGCGACGCTATCCCCTGCCTTCATGAGGCTTCGATCGCACCCCTGAGTATGCCAGTCCGGAGCAGCTCCCTTACACGGTTGCGGAGATAGCGGCGCACGATCCCGATCGCCGGATCCGGAGCGTCCCATCCAGCAGAGATGATGGTGAGGTCTCGCTCGAATTCGGGGTTCGACAAAGGTCGGGCAAACATTCGAGCACGGGCGACCCCTTCGAAGAAGGTCTGCCAGATCGAGATCGTGTAACCGAGCCCTTCCTCAAGGTAGGAGGCCAGCAGAGGTCCCGAGTTCAGCTCATGGCGTATGTTCAGCCGCAGTCCACGTTTACGCGCCGCCTCTTCGAGGACGCGCCGGATCAGGAAGTTTGGCCCCGGCAACACCAGAGGCATCTCGCAGGCCTCGGCGAAATCCATTGGGGCATGGCCGTGAAACCTCTCATCAATACGGCCGCCAAAATAGACACGATCGCGCGCGCAGGTTTCGGCATGACATCCCTTGAATGCATGGCCATTGGTCACAAGCGCCAGATCGGCACCGTTGCTCTCCATCATCTGACGGGCATTGTCCCAATGAGTTTCGTGGCAGCGCACCCGGATGTTGGGGTAATCTGTCGCCACCGCTTTAACCAGCGGTGCAGCGACAAACAGGCTCAACGTCGGCGGAACAACGAAATTCACCTCAACGGAGGCATCGGTACGTTCGAGTTCCATCTCGCGCTCGGCCCTGTCCACCTGCTGCAGGATCAGCCGGGCGTGGCGCAGAAACCGTTCGCCCGCCGCGGTCAGGGTGACACCCTGTGAACTCCGCTCGAACAGGCGCTGTTCGACAAGCTTTTCCAACTCGGCGATTTTCCGGGAGAGCGCGGGCTGTGCTACGCCCAACTCCTTTGATGCGGCAAGGAAGCTTCCTGAATCAGCCACGGTTTGAAGGCATTTCAGCTGGTGAAGTTTGAAGTTCATGGCGCCTCCCCTCTTACGCTATGCTTATTAGGTATAGTACGCGCAAAAAATGGTATTTCAACAGGGCTCGGCCTATCGGATATGTTTGAAAACGGCATAGCGCGCGTGGAGGCGTGCGGGCGCAGCAGGGGAGGACATCGGTGAGGATGGACAGGACAAGCACCATCATCGGGGGAGTGCTGGCGATCATTGCAGCATGGGGGCTGTTCTTCATTGTTCCCGCACAGATCCCAGCGGGTTTTGCCGGCATGCTTTCCCCGCGCCTCGTGCCGCAGATCGCGCTCGTTGGAATCGGGCTTCTTGGCCTCCTGATCGCTGCGCAGGGGCTGTGGCGGGGAGCTGGGGAGCCATTTCACCTCTCGAAGCACGAAGCGGCGGCCTTCATCACTGTTCCTGGGATCATCCTGATCTCTCTCTGGCTTCTTCCGGTGATTGGCCCGCTGGGTGGCGGAGCGATGTTGGTGATCGGCGCGGCCCTGATCATGGGCGAGCGCAAGCCCTTGATGCTTGCTGCCCAAGCTGCAGGGATTCTTCTGCTGGGCTACCTGCTAATCTATGTCGTGCTGGGCACGACGGTGGGTTGAGGGCGCTGGGCATGGAACAGCTTTTCCTCGGCTTCGCCGATATCTTCTCGCTCACCATTGCCGGCTGGATCCTGGCCGGGGTGGCCATCGGCTATCTCGTGGGCGCGCTGCCAGGGCTTGGAAAGGCCACGGCAGTTGCCATCGCTATTCCGCTGACCTTCAGCTTGCAGCCGCTGGCGGCCATCGCTTTTCTGATCGGAATTGCAAAGGGCAGCGCCGCTGGCAGCGCCGTTTCGGCGATATTGCTCAACGTGCCGGGTGAGCCGTCATCGGCCCCCACCGCACTGGACGGCTATCCGCTGGCGCGGCAGGGCAAGGCCGGCAAGGCGTTGAAGATGGCACTTTTTGCATCGGTGATAGGAGACTTCGCCTCCACTCTCGCGCTTGTCGTCCTCGCCGAGCCGATCGCATCCTTTGCACTGCTGATCGGGCCGGTGGACATCTTAGCAATCCTGCTTTTTTCACTCACTTTTGTAGGCGGGCTCTCGGCCAAATCCCTGCCCAAGGGAATCATCGCGGCGTTGCTGGGCATTCTTTTGGCGACGGTGGGATTGGAAATAGAATCCGGGCTGCCACGCATGACCTTCGGACTCTACCAGCTATATGACGGCATCCCCCTGGTCCCGATGGCAATCGGGATGCTCGCGGTGGCCGAAATGATCCTACAGGCGGGGCGACGCCACGAAATAGATCGTGAGACCCGTGAGATCACAATGGGCAAGGACCGCGACGACAACCGCGTGACAGGCGCGGATTGGCGCCGCGCCGGTCCCTCGATTTTGTGGGGCACAGGCATCGGCGTGATCGTGGGTATCCTGCCCGGTCTGGGTGCCAGCGTGGGCTCTTTTTTGTCCTACGGCGCAGCACGCAGCCGCTCGAAGACGCCCGAGCGCTTTGGCAAAGGCGCGATCGAGGGCGTGGCCGCGGCCGAAAGCGCTGACAACGCGGTGGTGCCGGCGAGCCTGATCCCGCTGTTTGCGCTGGGAATTCCCGGTAGCGTGATCGCAGCGATCCTGATCGGCGCCTTCATGCTGCACGGCTTAACCCCGGGTCCACTGATGTTTTCGCAGCAACCGCGCCTCGTTGGGGGCATATATGCGGCGATGATCGCGGCCAGTATGGGCCTACTGGTCATCGGACTGGTATTCCAGGGTTTCTTCGCCATGGTCACGCGAGTGCCGATCCGCGTGATCGTTCCCACCGTGCTGTTTCTCTGCGTCATCGGCGCATGGATCGAGGGCGGCGGCGCCTTCGGCATCTACGTGATGCTGGCATTCGCCATGCTAGCCGTACTGATGGTGCGCTTCGGCTTCTCGGTGGTGAATTTCCTGATCGGCTTCGTCGTCGGCCCGGCGGTGGAGCTGAGTCTGCGGCAATCCATCCAGATCTTGCAAGGCGATCCAGCCAACCTGGTGGCGCATCCGCTGGCCATCGTCTTTTTCGTGCTGACCGCACTGGCGGTCTGGCGCTTTGGCCAAGGCGCGGCGCGCCGTCCGGCCTCAACCCGATAAACGGAGGAACAAACCCATGAAACACAGTCTCGATAGAACACTGAAACGCCTTGCCGCAACCACGACACTGGCGCTCGGCCTAGCCGTGGGAGCCGTCGCCACGCCGGCATTGGCCGAATGGCCGGAAAAACCCATTTCGATGCTGATCGGATTCAACCCCGGGGGACAGAGTGATCTTCTGGGCCGTGCCGTGGCGCAGGCCATCGCGGAAGAACTCGGCCAACCGGTGAACGTGATCAACAAGGCCGGCGCTGCCGGAGGTGTAGCACTGGCACAACTCAAGGCCATGCCCGCGGATGGTTACACGATCATGTTCAACCCCAGCCAGACGATCACGCTCTCGCCCGCATTGATGAAGCAGGTGCCTTTCAGTATCGACGATTTTGACTATGCCGGGATGTTGACCCGCTTCGACATCGCGCTGGTCGCGTCCGCATCCGCCCCGTTTGACGATTACGCGGGCATGGTGACGTACGCCAGGGAACATCCAGGCATGCTTTATGCCGCACTGTCGGCCACGACCCGCGTTTTCGCCGACGAGATTGCGCGTGCAAACGGGATCGACATCGAGATCATGCCGGTGAATGGCGGGCCGGGGATGGTGAACGCCATGCTGGGGGAACAGGCGATGCTAGCCTATTCCGGCGGGGTACATCACCGCTATCCCGACAAGATGAAAGTGATCGCTGCGCTGACGACCGAACGCAACGTTGGCAGCCCCGACGTACCCACGATCGGCGAACTTGGCCTGCCGATCGGAATGGATATGCAGACTGTGCTGATCACCCCCAAGGGCGTTCCGGTCGAGGTGCTGGAGAAGCTCTCTCTGACCTTGGCCAAGGTCGCCGAAAACGAAGGTTTCGCCAAGGTCGCCGCCAGCATGAATGCCCCGATCGACTATGTCGATGCCGCCGGCGCGACGACCGAGATGTACAAGCAGCTCAAGAACAACCTCGCGGTGATGAAGGCCGCAGGCGTCGAGCCACAGTAATCTGCACTCTGTGCCGCGGCAGTGCCGACCCGCAGCGCCGCGTTCCACCGACATATCTGAACATCGAGCCAAGGCCCGAACGGCATCGCCGTGCCCAAACACGGACACCGGAACCGAAGAAGGACAGACCGAAATGAACGAGATACAACGCCTTCGCGGCGGCGCGATCCTGGCGCGCGCGCTCAAGGAAAAGGGGATCGAGCACATCTTTACGCTGGCGGGAGGCTTCTGCAACCCCGCGCTCGAAGGGATGATGGAATGCCAGATCCCGGTGGTGAACACACCGCATGAACAGGTGGCCGGACACCTGGCGGATGGTCATACGCGGCTTACCCGCAAGCCTGCCGTCTGCTTCGTCGGACCCGAAGGTTTCGCCAATACCGTCCCTGCCATGATGGAAGCACTGGGCGAGCGCAGCCCGATCCTCTTCATCACCTCCTCCTCGACGCTAAAGCGAGAAAATGCGGGCGGCTTCAAGGAGATTGACGACGTGGCCATCGCCGCGCCGCTTGTCAAATACTCGGTGCGGGTGCGCGATGGCGCTCGGATCCGTGAGTATGTCGACCGGGCCTGGACGATGGCAACCTCGGGTTATCCCGGGGCTGTGCACCTGAGCATTCCGGTCGATATCATGTTCTCCTCTTTCGCCGAGGATGCGGGGCTGGAAGAGCGCCCGTTCAATCGTGGCACGCGCGCCACGGCTCGCGCCTGGCCCGCGCCCGACGCACTTGAGCCTGTACTCGGGGCGCTGCGCGCCGCCGAGCGGCCGGTTATCATTGCCGGCCATTCCGTATGGTGGGCGGGAGCCGAGGCGCAACTGGAGAGCGTGGCGCGCAATCTGCGCCTGCCTGTTTTCGGCCAGCCGGGCCATCGCAAACTGATGGGCGAGGACGCCGAACCCTGGATGGGTTTGGCCGATTTTCACCAGTATCCGCCCTCCAAACCGGCGATCATGGAAAGCGACCTGGTGCTGATGATCGGCGCGCGGCTCGACAACACGATGAATTTTGGCAACCCGCCCTTCCTGCCGGCCTCGACGCGGGTGATCTGCGTGAACGGCAGTCATGAAGAACTGGAATTCAACCGCTCGGCCGACATGCTGCTGCTGAGCGATCCCGGTGCCTTCTGCGAGTCACTGGCAGGGCTCGGGCGCAGCTGGGGGGCGTGGTTCGACCAGCAGCGTGCACGCCGGGGCGAGTGGGTTGCCCGGTGGGAGGCCGATCTGGCCGCCGAAGCCGAGAAAGATGCTGCCGAGGGTCGCAAGGTGCATCCCCTTCATCTTTCACTTGAGGTGCAGAAAGCCATGGGGGCGGATGACTGGCTCGTCTTCGACGGAGGCAACACCCATTTCTGGACGGAGATAGCCGTGAACATGCATGGCTGGCACGGTGGGCGGCTCAAAGGGATGCTCAACCCCGGAATCAACTCGATGCTGGGCTGCGGCGTGCCCTTTGCCATGTCGGCCAAGCGGCTTGATCCGGTCACGAATGTGGTGCTGATCTCGGGCGACGGTGCATTCCTGGCGGGCGGGCTTTCGATCGAAGCCTGTTTTCAGGAGGGGCTGCCGATCACGGTGGTGATTGACAACAACGAGGGGCTCGACGCGATCAGCCAGCAGCAGGAGCGGCTGTTTGCCAATGGCGTCCATGTTGCTACCGACTTCCGCGACATCCCCTTTCACAAGATGGTGGAGGGGCTGGGCGGCTATGGTGAGCTGGTCACGCGGCGTGAGGACATCGCCGGTGCAGTGCGCCGCGGCATGGCAAGTGGCAAACCCGCCTGCATCAACGTGAAAACCCGAGGCGTGATCAGCCCGATCATCGCCGCCACATCCGACAAACGCGACAAGGCTTCGATCGAATGACGCTCAAATTCACCACCCATGTCCTGAATGGCACCGACGGCACACATGCCGCCGGTGTCGGGCTTTCCCTCTGCAATCGTTGTGATGGCACATTGCTGTTCTCGGGCGTGACCGACGCGGGAGGGCGACTTCAGGCCGAGATCCCGACAGAGGCCATAGCCGACGATGGCGCGCTTGAACTTGTCATCCGTAGTCGCGCATTCTGGGAGGGTAGAAACATCCCTCGCAGCGGCCCGCAAATTGTTGACGAGGTTGCCGTGCGGATTACCCTCCCCGAGCGATCAGGACACTACCACCTGCCGGTAATGCTCTCCCCCAACAGCTTTTCTGGCTGGTGGTCTTCGTGACACACGGCCCGGGCCAAGAATTTTCACGAAGACCTCGTCCAGAGACCAAACATCGTCGGGTCAAGCCTGCCGTCGTCGCAGGTTGCGTGCAATCTGGGGGCCGAAATTGGCGATCCAGCGACGGACCGTCACATGGGAAACGTCGATCCCACGCTCAAGCAGCATTTCCTCAACCTCACGCAGGCTCGGATTGAACCGCGGGTAAAGCCAAACTGCGTGAGCAACGATTTGCGGCGGAAAACGGCGGCGATTGAACCTGACATCTGGTGTCTGCATCGCCGAAATCCGCCTCCAGCGCCGACCGCATGCCCCGCACATCGAAGGTTCGATTCAGCGACCGCTTCAGCAGTCGCAGCGCGAAGGGCGGCGCGGCCGCCGCCTCAGCCAGGGTCGCGGCTCCGAGTTCACGGCGTCCCACAACAAGATTGACCATGCCGATCGCCTCGCGATACATCATCGTCCCATTGCCCGGCAGTCGTTTGCAATGCAAACGATGAGAGGGGGAAGCCATGCACCAGCGTAAAAGTGGACGACTTCACTGACACCCTCGACCTGGCACTGGCCGCCTCGGGCTGTGACGGGGTCAAGGTCGAACATTGCCCACGCCGTGTGGCTCTGTTTCCGGTTCACTCTCAGCCTGCGAATGGTCGAGGGCTTGCTGCCCGCGGGATCATTGTCTCGCACCAAACCGTCCGGATGTGGGCGGAGAAATTCGGCTGCACCTTTGCCAACGACATCCGGCGTCGATCATCCGGCCGGCTTGGGGACAAGTGACATCTGGATAAAGCCGTTGTTTCAATCCGTGGCAAGAAGCATTGGCCGTGGCGCGCAGGTGATCAGGACGGTTTAGTCTTGGAGGTTCTCGTTCAAAGCCGCCGAAATGCCAGGGACGATCGCCGTGAGTGAGGATCATGAAACGCTGCAAGTCACAGCGACATCTACAGCGTTTTGTCTCCATCCATGACCCAATGCCAACCTGTTCCACATCCCGCGCCACAACATCCCTCCAAGCATTATTGCGAATTGCGTTCAGCGGCGATGAACCCGTGGGCGAAAACCGTCCGAGCATGACCGGCGAAATAGGCCGGCGGCATTGTCTGCCCTCGTTGCCGTCAAGTTTACGATGCCCGTGTGCCTATTCCTCTTCGCAGAAATCATCTTCCTCGAAATGGCCCAACCGAATGATCGCGCGCTGCAGGTGCGGGGATAGCCGAAGCGGCCCTCGGAAGTATCGCAGCCACGGTTGATCATGATGTGGATTAGGATTACGCCGAAGATACATGACAAGGACTCATGCTCAATGATCGATATCCAACCTTTGGCCATCCTGCGCGAGATTGACCGGACCGGCAGCCTGACCCAGGCCGCCGACAAGCTCTGCCTGACACAATCGGCGGTCAGTCATGCGATCCGGCGGTTCGAGGCGCGTCATGACGTCAAGCTCTGGGAGCGCGAGGGGCACAAGCTGCGCCTGACGCTTACGGGAGAGTATCTCTTGGGGCTGGCGCATCGGGTGCTGCCACAGCTTGAGCATGGCGCGACGGTGCTGGAGGATTATGCGCGCGGCCGGCGCGGCGCCATCCGGGTGGGGATGGAGTGTCATCCCTGCCAGGACTGGCTCATGCGGGTGGTCGACCCGTTTCTGGCGGAATGGCCCGATGTCGAGCTGGATGTGACCACGGCCTTCCAGTTCGGCGGCCTGACTGCGCTCCTGGGCCATGAAATCGACATTCTCGTCACTCCCGATCCGATCGAACGTCCGGGGCTCACATACAAGCCTGTCTTTGATTACGAACTGGTTCTGGCTGTGGCCGAAACCCACCCCTTGGCGCAAAAGTCGCGGGTCGTGCCCGAGGATCTGGCAAGCGAGATCCTGATCACCTATCCCGTCGCCCGCGAAAGGCTGGATATCTACACCCGATTCCTTGTCCCTGCGAATGCCTTGCCGCGCCGTCACCGCACCGTGGAGACGACCGATCTGATGTTGCGGCTGGTGGCGTCGGGCCGCGCCGTCAGTGCGACCCCCGACTGGCTGTTACGCGGGGCCAAGGGGGTGAAGAGCGTACGGATTGGCGAGGGGATCGCCAAGTCCATTCATCTGGGCCATCGCGAAGGCATGGCTGCCAGCTATCTGGAAGGCTTCATACGGCTGGCCGAGACCGTTCAGATCTGAAGGGCTACCTTCGGCCGGATCCACCCTTTCAGTGTTTGACTACAGCGCCCTTCGCATGACTCAGTGTCATGCCTTTCTGAGGAGAAGTCATTTTTATTCATGCTCTGGCTCGGGCATACAGCAAGCATTGCCCCTCAGCCAGGACACGACCTCAAATGACCCCGGACTTCACCTTTTCGATCAAAAGCATTCGGTTCGACGAAGATTACAGGCCCGCCGACGGCACCCGGCTCACCACCAATTTCGCCAACCTTGCGCGCGGGGAGAATCGAAAGCAGAATCTGCGCAATGCGCTGCGGATGATCGACAACCGTTTCAACAGCCTTGCGCTGTGGGACAATCCCGATGGCGATCGTTACGGTGTTGAACTGGACATCGTTTCCGTCGATCTGGATATCGATGGTTCGGGCAACGCCTTTCCGGCCATCGAGGTGTTGAAGACGACGATCCTCGACCGCAAGGCCGATGCGCGCATCGAAGGGCTCGTCGGGAACAACTTCTCTTCCTATGTGCGGGACTACGACTTCAGCGTGCGGCTGCCGGAATACAACAGGGGTCAGACCGGCTTCGGCATTCCCGACGACTTCGGCGATCTGCACGGCAAGCTGTTCAAGAGCTTCGTGTCCTCCGACGCCTACACCGCGCGGTTCGGCAAGCTGCCGGTGATCTGCCTGAGCGTCTCCCACAACAAGATCTATCGGCAAACAGCCAATCGCCACCCGGTTCTGGGCTTCGAATACCAGCCGAACGAAAGCTCCCTGACCGAGCAGTATTTCCGGAAAATGGGGCTGCGGGTCCGCTACTTCATGCCCCCGGAGAGCGCGGCGCCGCTGGCCTTTTACTTCTTCGGGGATCTGCTCAATGACTACTCGAATCTGGAGCTGATCGGGACCATCGCCACGATGGAGACATTCCAGAAAATCTACCGGCCCGAGATCTACAACGCCAATTCCGCCGCGGGCGAATGCTATCGGCCGAGCCTGGAACATCAGGATCATTCGCTGACCCGGATCGTCTACGATCGGCAAGAGCGCAGCCAACTGGCCGTTGAACAAGGCAAATTTGCCGAAGACCACTTCATCAAGCCGCATCGGGCCGTTCTGGACGCATGGTCCGCCCGGTTCGCCGCCTGATCTGCCTCAAGAAATACAAGGTAAACTCAATGACCAGATTACTTCCCACATCGACTGCCGGCAGCCTTCCCAAACCTTCCTGGCTCGCCGAGCCCGAAAAGCTCTGGTCGCCCTGGAAGCTTGAGGGTGAAGCGTTGGTCGAGGGCAAGCAGGACGCGTTGCGCGTCACCCTTTCCGAGCAGCAGCGCGCCGGGATCGACATCGTCTCTGACGGTGAACAGACCCGCCAGCATTTCGTCACCACCTTTATCGAGTATCTGACCGGCGTCGATTTTGAAAAGCGCGAAACCGTAAAGATCCGTGACCGCTACGATGCAAGTGTCCCTACCGTTGTGGGACCAGTCTCCCGCGACAAGCCGGTCTTCGTGGAGGATGCAAAATTCTTGCGCGCGCAGACCGACAGCCCGATCAAATGGGCGCTGCCGGGGCCGATGACCATGATCGATACGCTCTATGACGCCCACTATCGCAGTCGCGAGAAACTCGCCTGGGAGTTCGCCACCATCCTCAATCAGGAGGCCCGCGAGCTCGAAGCCGCCGGCGTGGACATCATCCAGTTCGACGAACCTGCCTTCAACGTGTTCTTCGACGAGGTGAATGATTGGGGCGTTGCCACCCTGGAAAGGGCGATCGAAGGGCTCAATTGCGAGACGGCCGTTCATATCTGCTATGGCTACGGCATCAAGGCCAATACCGACTGGAAAAAGACCCTGGGATCGGAATGGCGTCAGTACGAACGAACCTTCCCCAGACTTCAGGCCTCCAATATCGATCTGGTTTCGCTGGAATGCCACAACTCGCATGTCCCGATCGACCTGATCGAACTCCTGCGCGGCAAGAAGGTGATGGTCGGCGCCATCGACGTGGCAAGCAACACCATCGAAACGCCGGAGGAGGTCGCCGACACCTTGCGCAAGGCGCTTCGGTTCGTGGATGCGGACAAGCTCTATCCCTGCACCAACTGCGGCATGGCGCCGCTTTCACGCGCGGTCGCCAGAGGCAAGCTCAACGCCCTGAGCGCAGGTGCCGAGATCATCCGCAGAGAACTCTCGACCCCGCTCGCTGCGGAGTAGGGTCTGGCGCATAGTGCAGCGAGCGCATTCTGCGCCTCGCCAATACTGCCAAGGGACCCCTGACCGTGGACCGGCCCTGGTCTGCACCAGAATCACCATTTGACGGAAGACGACCCCATGCCCGACACAGCAGTTCTCGAGCATATCGACCCGCGCGCCCTGCGCGACTGCTGCGGCCGGTTCGCCACCGGCGTCACGGTCATCACCACCCGCACAAGCGAAGGCGATCACGGCATGACGGTCAGTGCATTCATGTCGGTGTCGCTCGATCCGCCCTTGATCTCCATCTCGCTGGACCGCCGATCCAGGATGCTGGGCAAGATCCGGAAATCATGCCGTTTTGCGGTGAATATACTCACTCAGGATATGCGCCCCCATGCCATGCATTTCGCCGGACGGCCTGACGATACACTGACGAACCTGTTCCAGGACCGCCATGGTTTGCCCACCCTGCGCAGCGCTGCAGCCCTTCTGGTGGCCGATGTCGCCCGCGAGGTCGAGGCGGGGGATCATGTCCTTTTCCTGGGACAGGTCAGGCATCTGGACTACGCCCCGGACGCAAGGCCACTTCTGTATCATCGGGGACAGTTTGGCAGCCTTGCCGCGCATCTCTGAAGCGACACCGAAGCGTTGTAGAGCCGGGAATCTTCTGGTGCCCTCTCTTCTGTCGCTTCGCGTTCGGATCCAGAAACAACACGATTGTGCAGGGTTGGTCTCCCGCTCGCAAGGCGTCCGCATCCTCGTCGTTGTCACAAAGCGACTTGCAGGCCTCCGATGTCGGAATGGGAACCGCCCATGACGCATTTTCCGGCTGTGCCGCCCGGGAAATCGGCTAGCTTGAAATCAAGCCGAAGGTGCCCGCCCACAAGGCGGGAGAATTGGGAAGCCGGTGAAAAACCGGCGCTGCCCCCGCAACGGTAAGGGAATAGAGCGCGGCAATTGCCATTGGACACCAGCGTCCGAGAAGGCGTCGCGCTCCGTGAATCCCGAGCCCGGAAACCAGCCTTCAGGCGACGTCAAACCGCGGGTGGCGGTGGGGGCGAGTCGTGGACAGGCGCTGGCGGCCGGTCCGCGAACGGTCCCGTTTGTCATCCGTAAGATCCGGTCCCGCCGCGCGCGGATTTTGGAGTGTCTTGCGATGCCGAGCAATGCCGATGCACTGGCCATGTTGTATGGAAGACGGGAAGGCTACAGCCTGCCGCGCCCCTTCTACACCGATCCCGACATCTACGAGATGGATCTCGAGAACCTGTTCTATCGCGAATGGCTGTTCGCCATCCCGGCCTGCGAGGTCCCGAAGACCGGAAGCTATGTCACGATGAAGATCGGCGCCTATCCGGTGCTGATCGTCCGCGGCGGCGATGGCGCGATCCGCGCCTTCCACAATGTGTGCCGTCATCGCGGCCAGCGCATCTGTTCGGCGGTCAAAGGCTCGGCGCCGAAACTCGTCTGCCCCTATCACCAATGGACCTTCGAGCTCGACGGGAGGTTGCTCTATGCCCGCGACATGGGTGCCGACTTCGACGCGGCGGCGCACGGGCTGAAGCCGGTGCATTGCCGCGAGGCGGGCGGCTTGGTGTTCGTCTGCGTCGCCGCCGAGGCGCCCGACTTCGAGCCGCTTGGCGACGAACTCGGCCGCTATCTCGCTCCTCATGATCTCAATGGCGGCAAGGTCGCCTTCGAGAGCACCATCATTGAAAACGGCAACTGGAAGCTGGTGATCGAGAACAATCGCGAGTGCTATCATTGCGGCGGCAATCATCCGAGCCTGTGCCGGACATTCTCTGACAAACCGACGATCACGGCTCCGCGCGATGGGGTAGTCGACGACGAAGTCGAACGGCATTGGCAGCGCTGCGAGGCGGCCGGCCTTCCGTCACGCTTCCTCATCCATCCGACGTCGCAATGGCGGTTGGCGCGCGTGCCGCTGCTGAACAACGCCGAAAGCTACACGATGGACTCGAAGCGGGGCTGTGCGAAGCCGCTCGGCCGGATGCCGTTCTTCGACGCCGGCTCCCTTCTCTTCTTCCACTATCCGAACAGCTGGAACCATTTCCTCGGCGACCACGCTGTCGTTTTCCGGGTGCTGCCGCTGAGCCCGACCACCACCGAGGTCACGACCAAATGGATCGTGCGCAAAGACGCGGTCGAGGGTGTCGATTACGACCTCAAGCGGTTGACCGAGGTCTGGCTCGCCACCAATGACGAGGACAGGCAGGTGGTCGAGGACAACCAGGCAGGCATCAACTCGCCCGCCTACGAGCCGGGGCCCTACTCGCAACTGCACGAGGACGGCGTCATCCAGTTCGTCGACTGGTATTGCGACAGGACCTTGCTGCGGCTGCAGCCGGCCGAAGCCGTGGCGGCGGAGTAGCGCGGTGACGATCCATCACACACCCGGCCCACAAGGCCACGCGCCCTGGCGGGACGACGAGTTGTTGGAATGCGTCATGGTCATTCCGGAAACTCCGAACACGGCCACTTTCTGCTTCCGGGCTCCTTCGGGTGCGTGGTTCGACTACGCGCCGGGACAGTTCCTGACGCTCGAGCTGCCGCTGCCGGACGGCCCGCTGCACCGCACCTACACGATCTCCTCGTCGCCATCGCGACCGGTATCGATCTCGATCACGATCAAGGCGCAGCCGGGCAGCATCGGCTCGCGCTGGATGCTCGACAATCTGCGCCCTGGCATGAAGCTCAAGGCGTTCGGTCCCGCCGGCGTGTTCAGCTTCCAGAACCATCCATCGGACAAATACCTGTTCATCTCGGCCGGTTCGGGCGTCACGCCGATGATGTCGATGACGACCTGGTTCTTCGATCTCGGCGCCGCCTCCGACATCGTCTTCATAAATTGCGCGCGCCGTCCGTCGGAAATCATCTTCCGCGAACGGCTTGATCACATGGCGAGCCGGGTGCCGGGCATAAAGCTCAAATTCGTCGTCGAGCAACCGGATGAATTCAAGGCATGGACCGGCTACGAGGGCATGTTCAACCAACTCATGCTCGGTCTGATGGCGCCCGATTATCTGGACCGTGAGGTCTTCTGCTGCGGCCCGGAGCCTTTCATGCGCGCGGTCAGCGAGTATCTCGCCAATCTTGGCTTCGACATGGACCGCTATCACCAGGAAAGTTTCCAGGCACCGGCAATGACAGAGGCCGAGGCCCGCCCGCCGGAGATCGAAATGCCAGACGCGGGCGCAGTCGCCCGGATCAGGTTCTCCGCTTCGGACGTCGAGATCGAATGCGCCGAAACCGACACCGTGCTGGCCGCCGCCAAGGCAGCAGGCCTTAACATCCCGTCGGGATGCACCTTCGGGCTGTGCGGGACCTGCAAGGTGAAGAAGCAGGCCGGTGAAGTGCTGATGGTGCACAATGGCGGCATCTCGGAAGAGGACATCGAGGAGGGCTATATCCTCGCCTGCTGCTCCAACCCGGTCGGCACGGTGGAAATCGATATCTGATGACGTTTCTTTTAGACACCGGTTGTCCCACTGCACAGGGTTTCCTGTTCAACCTGGTGCTCGCCAGTGCGACGCGCTTGGCGGCACTGGCCGGGGCACCCTGACGGGTCTTTCGGCGTTTGCCGCCGCCTGGTCGGCGTCCCCATTGGGCGCGCCGTCCAGGCGGTTCGACATCATGGCGTTGAGCGCGGCCACCCCTTTATTGCGGCATTCACAATCTAACAGGGCATCTTGTGCGCCGCCGCCATCGCGCTACTTGCTGTGCTCCAGCTTTGGGGAGCCCGGCTCGGTGCGACGACGGACCTGCACAGGGCGGCCAGTGCGCCCGGCCTGAACCGCGCGGCTGTTAAAGCGACATTCGCCGTTCCCGGGCTCCGCCGCGCCGCCTCGGCTTCGGCAAGGCGAGATCAAGCGGCGCCAGCGGCTTTTCCAGGGAAACGATCAGAAGCCGGCAGAATTCCGCCACGGCCGGGTCGGTCCGCATGATCGGCTTGGCCGTCGCATAGGCGCGCACTGCCGCCATGCGGTAGCACCCATCCGCCGGCAGGCTGCCGAGCCACTGCATGTAGCCGAGCTGGCCATATTCCTTCGCCCGTTCCGGCGAGCTAGCCCGGGATTGCAACTGATGAAGTGTGAGATCGATACCAAAATTCATGGCGCCCTCCGCGCAACATGCGGGGCCGCGGAACAGGTAGCGATGTCAGGCGTTCAAGCCGGTCTGCCATGCTCACGTCCTTTCCGGGGCACCCCGCCCGGTTCGAGTTGATGTTCGATGGCAGGTCTCCTGACTTGCGGGTCGCCGCTCGCCCGGTCCTTCCCGGCCTCTCGGCCAGTGGATCGTCCGGGTTCGCTCGCCGCTTACAGTTGCGGGGGCAGTCACGGAATTGGGCAAGCCCGCACCGTGTTCCCTTTTCATCCGGTCCGCGTCGCCGCGATCCGGAAACCATCGTGGTGGATAGTCCAGGGTTTTTATCGGCGGGTCAATCCCAGCTCAAGGCGCCTCCGTTCTGATATTCGATGACGCGGGTCTCGAAGAAGTTCTTCTCCTTTTTCAGATCCATCGTCTCGCTCATCCATGGGAACGGGTTCTCCGTCGGTTCATAAACAGGCGCAAGGCCAAGTTGGGCGCAGCGCCGGTTGGCGATGAAGCGCATGTATTGCTCGCATAGCTCCGCCGTCAGGCCGAGCATGCCGCGCGGAATCGTCTCGCGCCCGTAGGCTGCCTCCAGTTCGGCGGCGTCACGCAGCATGGTACGCACCTCCTCCTGGAAGGCCTTAGACCAGAGATGCGGGTTTTCGGCTTTGATCTGGTTGATGACGTCGATGCCGAAATTCAGGTGGATCGATTCATCGCGCAAGATGTACTGGTATTGCTCGGCGATACCGACCATCTTGTTGCGCCGGCCGAGCGACAGGATTTGCGCGAAGCCGGTGTAGAACCACATCCCCTCGAAGACGACGTAGAAGGCGACGAGGTCGCGTAGGAACTCGCGGTCGGTTTCCGGTGTGCCGGTGCGGAAATCTGCGTTTTCCAGCATCTGCGTATGATTCAGCGCCCAGGCCGCCTTGTCGGTGATAGACGGCACTTCGCGATACATGTTGAACAATTCGCCCTCATCGAGGCCGAGACTTTCGACGATGTACTGGAAGGTGTGCGTGTGCACCGCCTCCTCGAAGGCCTGTCGCAGCAGATACTGACGGCATTCGGGATTGGTGATGTGGCGATAGATCGCCAGCACGATGTTATTCGCAACGAGGCTCTCGGAAGCTGCGAAGAAGCCAAGATTGCGCATGACCATGCGCCGCTCGTCTGGGGTCAGCCCATCCGGCGATTTCCACAGAGCGATGTCGGCCTGCATGGAGACTTCCGTCGGCATCCAGTGATTGTTGCAGGCGGCGAGATATTTCTCCCATGCCCACTTGTATTTCAGCGGCAACAGCTGGTTGACGTCGGCTCGGGCGTTGATCATCCGCTTCTCGTCCACGGTGACGCGGGCACCGCCACGCTCGATCTCTCCGAGACCCGTCGTGTCGGCTGGCGGTTCGGCGGTTGCAGTGTTCTTTTCGAGGTTTGGCATTGTTGTTTCCTTACTGGCAGGCTTCGCAATCCGGATCGTCAATCGAACAGGCGGAAGGTCCCGCGCTGACCGCATTGAGCTTGCCGTCGGTGGTTTTCAGCGTGGATTTCTCGACATGGGTGGCCGAGGAGGAGCGCAGGTAATAGGTCGTTTTCAGACCGCTTGCCCATGCCGCGCGGTAGAGCGCGTCGAGCGTCCGCCCAGAGGGGTGTGCCACGTAAAGATTGAGCGATTGCGCCTGGTCGATCCATTTCTGCCGGCGAGCGGCAGCTGAGATCAGCCACGACCAGTCGATCTCGAAGGCGGTGGCGTAAAGCGCCTTCAGATCGGACGGAATCCGGTCGATCGGGCCGAGCGAACCATCGAAGTATTTCAGGTCGGAGATCATCACCTGGTCCCACAGACCGCGTGCCTTGAGGTCATGCACGAGGCGGGCATTCACCACCGTGAAATCGCCCGACATGTTCGATTTGACATAGAGGTTCTGGTAGGCCGGCTCGATCGACTGACTGACACCGCAGATGTTCGAGATAGTCGCGGTCGGTGCGATCGCCATCGTGTTGGAATTGCGCATCCCTTGGCGTTTCACAGTTTCACGCAGACCGACCCAGTCGAACCGCGACGACGTATCGAACTCGACACCGCGGGCGTCGCCCAGCAGCTTGACGGAATCGATCGGCAGGGTGCCCTGGCTCCACAGCGATCCCTCGAAGCTCCCGTAGCGGCCGCGTTCGGCGGCGAGGTCGGAACTGGCCGCGATGGCGTGATAGCTGATCGCTTCCATGCTCTCGTCGGCAAAGGCGATCGCCTCTTTTGAGGTATAAGGCAGGCGCAAGGTCTGCAACGCGTCCTGGAAGCCCATCAGGCCGAGCCCGACCGGACGGTGCCGCAGATTGGCGTTACGCGCTTCCGGAATAGTGTAGAAATTGATGTCGATGACATTGTCGAGCATGCGCATCGCTGTCTTCACTGTACCAGCAAGCTTGTCATGATCGAGGCCGGTTTCGGTGACGTGCGCAGCCAGATTGACGGATCCGAGATTGCACACGGCAACCTCGTCTTTCGATGTGTTGAGTGTGATTTCAGTGCATAGGTTGGACGAATGCACGACACCGGCGTGGCGCTGCGGCGAGCGAATATTGCACGGATCCTTGAAGGTGATCCACGGATGGCCAGTCTCGAACAGCATGGTCAGCATGCGCCGCCACAGATCCACCGCGCGTACTCGCTTTGAAACCCTGAGCAGTCCGGCGCGCGCCTTCTCCTCATAGGCTTCGTAGGCCGTCTTGAATTCCGTCCCGTAGAGATCGTGCAAATCCGGCGTCTCGTCCGGCGAAAAGAGCGTCCATTCAGCGTCAGCCTCAACACGTTGCATGAACAGATCAGGCACCCAGTTGGCGGTGTTCATGTCATGGGTGCGGCGGCGGTCGTCGCCGGTGTTCTTTCTCAGCTCGAGAAACTCCTCGATGTCGACATGCCAAGTCTCGAGATAGGCACAGACCGCGCCCTTGCGCTTGCCGCCCTGGTTGACGGCGATCGCCGTATCGTTCGCAACCTTGAGGAACGGCACGATGCCCTGGCTCTTGCCGTTGGTGCCCTTGATATGCGCCCCAAGTCCGCGCACAGGCGTCCAGTCGTTGCCGAGCCCGCCGGAGTATTTTGCCAGCAACGCATTGTCCTTCACGCCCTTGAAGATGCCGTCGAGGTCGTCGGAAATCGTCGTCAGGAAGCAGGATGAAAGCTGCGGCCGGTTAGTGCCGGCGTTAAACAAAGTTGGAGTCGAGCACATGAAGTCAAACGAGGAGATTAGGCTGTAGAACTCGATGGCGCGTGCCTCGCGATCATCTTCGCGGATCGCCAATCCCATTGCCACGCGCATGAAGAAGGCCTGCGGCAATTCGAAGCGAACGCCACCTTCATGCAGGAAGTAGCGGTCATAAAGTGTCTGCAGGCCTAGATACTGGAAGGCGAGATCGCGTTCGGGCTTCAACGCGGCGGCGATGCGCTCCAGATCGAACTCGGCGAGTTCAGAGCTGATGCGGTCGGTCGCAATGCCTGTCTTAAGGTAGGCCCGGAAATAGGCCGGATAGGTTTCAGTCATTTCACTCTGAGTGCACTGGCGCGGCTCGCCGAAGACGTGGCTCAGCGCCTCGCGACGCAGCTTGTCGAGCAGCAGCCGCGCGGTCGCACGTGAGTAATCAGGCTCCTGTTCGACGAGGGAGCGCGCTGCCAGAACCGCTGCAAGCTCCAACTCGCCTTCGGTTATGCCATCATAAAGGCTGCGGTGGATTTCCATCAGGATTTTTCCGCCGTCCAGGTCGGTCAGGCCGTCAACGGCTTCGGCGACCACCGCGGCAAGGCGGCCTTCATCAAGCGGTTGCCTCTTGCCGTCAGGCATGGTGACGTTGATGGCAAGCTTTGCAGCTTTCGCCGATTGTGCCTCCAGTGCCGCTGCACGCTCCTGGCTGTGCTGCTCGCGATACAGAACATAGGCACGGGCAACCTTGTGATGGCCGCCACGCATCAGGGCCAATTCCACCTGATCCTGGATATCCTCGATGTGGAACGCGACCCCCTCGGTGGCACGTCGGGTCAATGCGCCGACGACCTCAATCGTCAGGTCCTCGGTAATCTCGTGGATGCGGGTCGATGTTTTTGCATCCTGTCCTTCAACGGCTAGAAAGGCCTTGCCCATGGCAACGTTGATCTTGCCGGGATCGAACGGCGTGACATTCCCTTCCCGCCGGATAACGCGATACGCCGCACCAGCCTCAGTCGAAGCCGGGAGTGGGCGGTTATGCTGTAAATTTGCCGGCATATCCGGCGAAATGGTCTGCGACATGTAGTCTCCCCTTTGTTGAAAAGGGGCAAAGGCCAGGCGGTCGCATGCTGTCAGCCGCGCACGCACGGCTCAGCGGAGCGATCCCCCGGGGCACCCCGCCCGTGGTCGTCTTCAGTGCGTGGCAGGTCTCCTGGCTCGCGGGTCATCGCCCTGTCCAGCCTTCCCGGGATTGCTCCCAGTGGCGTCATTGGACACGGGCTCTTCGCTTACAGTTGCGGGGGCAGCTCCGGCTTTGCTTAGCGCTCACCGAATTCCCGTCTTAGCCGACGACGCGAATCGCCGGAACCACACACAAGATATGGCTGGAAGAGGTGGCCCGGTGTCAACAGCTTGTGGAACGTTCTTGAACTTTGCATACCACTCCAGTTGAGGATCGCGCCCGGCAGGGAGAGCGTAGAGCGCCGCTGATACAACGTTTGAATGGCTCTTCGGCCGCGGACACAGCGATGAATGTTTTCCTGGGGAGATCGGTTCCGTGCTGTCCCGAAGGCGGAGCTTTCGGGCTGGAAATGCCAAAGACCGAAAGAGAAGAGAGTTGGACGGATCTGTCGCAAACTCTTGCTAACCGGCGACCGATAATGATCTCTCGATATTTCCGGGAGCTCTCAATGTTCAAAGGCCGCCATTTCGACCAGTCGGTCATCTTGCTGTGCGTACGCTGGTATCTTGCCTCCGATCTCAGCCTGCGTGATCTCGAAGAGATGATGGCCGAACGCGGTCTGAGCGTTGATCATTCGACTGTGCACCGCTGGATTATACACTTTTCGCCGCAGTTGCTGGATTGTTTCCACCAACGCAAACGTGTCGTTGCTGGCAAGTGGAATCTCGACGAGACTTACATCAAGGTGCGCGGCCAATGGATGTATCTCTACCGTGCCATCGACAGTGTTGGCGATACGGTCGAGTTCTTCTTCAGCGAACATCGTGATCTGTCGGCTGCAAAGCGTTTTCTTCGAAAGGCGTTTGCACGCCATGGCCGCTCGGATCGCATCACCGTCGACGGCAGCCAGACAAATCACGAGGCAATTGTTTCCTGCGATCTTGAAGACCGTCTCCGCGACATGACGCGACGTTCAGCGAAACCAATTCGCATCTTCAAGAGCAAGTATCTCAATAACCGGATAGAGCAGGATCATCGGCGCACCAAACGCCGGGTCCGCTCTATGCTCGGCTTCAAGTCGATGGCAAGTGCCCGGATCATTCTCGACGGCATCGAATTGGTCCACATGATGCGAAAGCGACAGGCGAGGTTTGTCTATAATCCTCGTCTTTCAATCGCTAACCAATTCGAAATTCTGGCCGCTTGACAGCCAGCAATGACGCCTCCCTTCGTGACCAAAAATTACGGTTTGCGACAGAGCCTTTCGCTGGGAACGGCTCTTGCTCCGCCCCCAGGATGGCTTCATTCTCGACCTGCTGACCCAGAGCCGCCGCAAGACCAAGGCTCCAAGCGTCAGCTATTGTTGTTGCCGATACTTTCGCAGACCACCACCACGCAGAACTGAGCCAGGCAAGGCGTGGCCCACAATGGACTCTGCCAGCACAGCACAATCAATGAGAGCGTCCAGGTCGACGCCGGTCTCGATTCCCATTTCTTCGCACATGAAAACAAGGTCCTCGGTACACACATTCCCCGCGGCCCCGGAATGCCCAGCAAACGGGCAGCCGCCGAGGCCCGCGACGGCCGTGTCAAACATCCGCACACCCATTTCCAAACCGGCATAGGCGTTCGCGATTCCCAAGCCGCGCGTATCATGCAAATGCAACAAGAGCTCCAGATCGGGATGCGCTTCGCGAATGCCGCCGACAACACGCTTGATACTTTCCGGGGTGGCCCAGGCCATCGTGTCACCCAACCCCATGTGATCGATCGTTTCGCCGTGCTCATCGGCGATTGCCAGCAAGTCACCAACATGCTGAACGACCCGCCTGACGGGAATGTCACCCTCGAAGTTGCAGCCAAAGGCAGCCGTAATGAAGCCGCGTTTCACTTTGACGCCAGCTTGCTGATACATGGCGATAAGCTCATGCTGCGCTGCACGCTGCTGCTCTGGAACGCGGTTTTGATTCCGCATCAGGAACGCGTCCGAGGCGTACAGGTTCAGCGATCCATTTAGTGTCAAACGGTCAGCATGCGCAAGCGCGCGCTGAAAGCCCCTCTCGTTCAGCCAAAGCGCGGTGAAATGCACATCCGGGACCGGTTGAAATCCCTGCACGACGGCATCGGCATCGGCCATGCCCGGCACCGCACGCGGGTTCACGAACGAGGCCACTTGAATGTGGCGCAACCCGGTCTGCGCGAGGCGGTTGACCAGCTCGATCTTACGAGCGGTCGGGATCGTCGCCGCTTCGATCTGAAATCCCTCGCGCGGGCCTTCTTCGTTCAGGTAAACGGACTTCGGCAAGTCGGACACGGGTGTCTCCTCAATGCGGGCTCAGATCGCGACCGTGTCGGACTGATACTGATAGAGCCAGTGATAGCGCTCCTGAATCGGGGCACGCCCCCACTCACGTTCCAAATAGACCTGTGCTCCTTCTTCGGTGCCCAACTCGCTGGAGTGGAACCGGTCGGTGTTGTCGCGCGCACCAAGCACCATGCGGCGGGTGCGATCGATTCGTGCCGCCTCGTAGCGCTTGAACGCGGCGGGAAGATCGCCGTTTTCGGCTTCGACGCAGCGAGCCATGACAACCCCATCCTCGATCGACATGACCGCACCCTGGGCGAGAAAGGGCAGTGTCGGGTGGCAGGCGTCGCCCAGAAGCGTGACACGTTCCTTTGTCCAGGCGGGCATGGGATCGCGTCCCATCAAGGCCCATTTCAGCAGGCTCGGAGCACAGCTGATGATCTCGTGGATATCCGCGTGCCACCCGGCAAAATCTCTGGCACACTCTTCGGGCGTTCCTGGGATGTTCCAGCCCTCTTCGCGCCAGTCCTGTCGTTCAATCGTGGCCACGAAATTGAGCAGTCTCGCCCCGCGCAGCGGATAGGTGACCACATGGCCGCCCGGTCCGATCCAAGTATTTCCGACCATCGCCCGCAGTCTTTCGGGAAGACGCTCCATAGGGATGACGGCGCGCCACGTGATCATGCCCGAAAATGCGGGTTTCGCCCCACCCCACATTTGCTCGCGGATACGGGAGCGCACGCCGTCCGCTCCGATAAGCGCGGCCCCGCGCGCCGTCGAGCCGTCTTCAAGCGTGAGCGTCACTCCATCGGCATCTTGCGAAAAGCCGGTCGCGCGTTTTCCCAGATGCACGGCATCGGGTTTGAGCGCACGCACACCATCGACCAAAACGTTCAAGAGGTCGGGGCGGTACACGGTCAAATAGGGGTAACCGTAGCTCGTCATCGCGGCGTCGCCGAGATCAAACATTGGCCACGAGCGGCCGGTGTTCCACAGTCGGAACTGCTTTTTCTCCGGCTTGCACGAAAGGGCATTGAGCTCCTGAAACACGCCGAGTGCGTCCAGAGAGCGGGCGCCATTGGGGCTGATTTGCACACCGGCGCCGACTTCGGTCAATTCGAGGGCTTGTTCATAGACCTCGACATCGAAGCCTTTTTTCAACAGCGCCAAAGCGGCCGAGGCTCCGCCAATGCCGCTACCGGCGATCAGAATGGGAGGAGAATGAGACATGGCTGAACCTTTGTCTGTGAGACAGGTGGGCAGGAAGGCAGTCAGGCGATTTCTTCGCGCAACCAGCCCAGTTTCTCGAACACGGGTTTGTCGGTCACACGCAACAAGACAGAGTCTGTCTCGGCCTCGTGTCGATAAGCGCGCCACGCAGGCAGCGCGATCACATCGCCGCGCGCCCAGGGCAGAACAGTGTCGCCGATCACGGTTTGCCCGTGACCTTCGACGACAGCAAAGATGCTGTTGGCCGTCGTTCGCATCGTGCGGGTGGCCCCCGGCACAAGGCGTTGCATGTACAGGCGCACCGTTTCGAGCGCTGGGTCACCAAGCTCGATTTGTGCTGCGCAAAGGCCGCCAGCGTCATCTTGGCTGCGTTCGAGACCAGCCAGGCTGTCTTCCCAACGGAAGGCAACAGGCGAGCTGTCGACATCCTCAACGTGACTTTCCAGGCCGTCAGGGTGCCGCTCGAAGAACATGGGTTCCAACAGATGAACCATCGGGACATCGAGAAAATCGAGCCAATAGCAGTCTTCGCTCCCGGCGTTCTCATGCGCGTGCCACGCCCAGTTCGGCGTCAACAAGACATCGCCGGGACGCATCTCGACCCGATTCCCATTCACCGTGGTGCTGGTGCCGCGGCCATCAAGGATGAGCCGCAGCGCATTCGGCGTATGTCGGTGTGATTTCGCGATCTCGCCGGGCTTGACCATCTGATAGGCCGCAACCAGCGTGCGGACCGTTGCGTAGCGGTTTCCCTGGGCCGGGTTGCGCATGGTCAGGTTGCGGCGCTCCGCGAACTCGGTGCTGACCAGGGAACCCGCCGCGTCGAGGACAGGGTGGACCTCGGCATAATGCCAGGCGTGGGGGAGGAAGTTCTCCTCGGGTTCGGGCCACAAGGCGGGGAACTTGCGGTGCCACCCCCCTTCCATGTGCATTCCATCAAACCGGGCGTAGAGATCATCCAACGATTGCGGGCTGTTCACTGAGTTGCTCATGTCTTTTTCACCAGTTGATATGGATCCTTGAAAATCTCGGTTGATCCCCCCTGCCCCTGAATCACCGGCACATTCATTTCACCGCAGTGATCAATGGTGATGCGAATGGTCTGGCCGGGCTTGACGGGACCGACGCCCTCAGGCGTTCCTGTCGCAATGATGTCGCCGGGATAGAGGGTCATGACCGCCGAAGCCATTGCGATCATGCCGGGGATGTTCAGGACAAGATCACGGGTATTGGCGTCCTGGCGCAATTCGCCATCGACCCAGAGCTGCATGCGCAAATTCGACGGGTCCGGCACCTCGTCTGCCGTGGTGATCCACGGGCCGACGGGACAGAATGTGTCATATGCCTTGCGCGCCACACGCTCTTCACGACCACGAACGACCATATCGAGCAGGCAGGAATACCCAAAGACATAGTCTTGCCAATCTTCGGCGGCGACGTTGCGGCAGGTCTTGCCGATAACAATCGCAAGTTCGCTTTCGTGGTGAACTTCTCGACCTGGCGTCTCAGGAAGCACAACAGGCTCGCCGGCACCCGATAGCGAAGAGTTGGGCTTCAGGAAAAATCCCTGGTTGGTCGCGCGGTATCCCGCACCCATCTCCGCACCGTGGGCATGATAATTGACCGGGAAGGCGACAACCTTGTTCGGCCAAGGCACAGGCGTGCGCAAGATGACCTGGGAAAGCGGGATCGGCGCAGCTTCCGCAGCCGCGCGTTCAAGCGCAGGCCGCATTTTTTCAAAGTCTGCGATCAAACGCGTGGCGCCAACCGGCGGCCATTCCATTGGATCGACACCAGCAGCGTCCGTCACATCGAAAATATTCGAATCGACGACCACACCGATGCGGTCTTTATCAAAACGGGCGAGTTTCACGCGCTTCCCTCATTCTGTTAGATAGAACCTTGTTCTTCTCAACGGAATATGACAAAACACGGCTATTGTCAACGCCCCGGCACATTCCGTGATCGCAATCATCGATAGGAGCCATCATGCCTGCCCCCCGACACCTGGCGAATAAGTCCATTTCTCCAGCCGCCAAGGTCGCGCAACTAGCCGGTCTCGACCCGCATCAAATGCCCAGGACCGCTTATCTCTTGGCCGAAAATGTCGCGGCTTTCTGCCCCGATCCGGAGCAGCCTCTGCGCACCTTGGGAGCGTGGTTGCGCGGAGGAGAAGATCCCGGAGAAATCCCGTTCCAGCCAACCCGGATACTGATGCAGGACACCGCCGGTGTGGCCGCGCTGGCAGATCTCGCGGGGTTGCGTAGCCTGCTCGACCGGCGCGGATTGTCCCCGGAGCGGGTTGACTCGGCGTTGCCAATTGATCTCGTGATCGACCACTCGGTGCATGTCGAGCACAGCGGAACATCGGACGCGATGATCCGAAACATGGAATCCGAGATGGATCGCAACGTCGAACGCTACGGGTTCTTCAAGTGGGCAGAAGGGGCTTTTGCCAATCTGCGGGTGGTCCCCCCCGGACAGGGAATTTGCCACCAGATCAACCTCGAACAACTGGCGAGAATCGCGGTCCCCGTCTCCGGACATAAGACATGGCATGTCTGCGGCTCGGTCGTTGGCACGGACAGCCATACGACGATGATCAACGCGCTGGGTGTTCTGGGATGGGGCGTGGGGGGGATGGAGGCCGAGGTGGCCGCACTGGGGCAACCATTGGGATTGGCAGCTCAGCGCATGACGCGGGTTGTGTTGACCGGGAAACGCCAGTCCGGGGTTACCGCGGCCGATCTTGCTCTGGCGATCACCAAGATGCTTCGAGAAGAGGGCGTGGTGTCCGAGTTCATTGAATTCGGCGGACCCTTCCTGGATGCGCTTAGCCTGCCGGACCGCGCGGCCATCGCAAACATGGCACCGGAATACGGCGCAATCTGCGGACTTTTCCCGGTCGATCATGTGACCCTGGCGTATTTGGCGCAAATGGGCCGAAGCACTCAGGAGCTGAAGCTTTACACATCTTACGCACAAGAAAGCGGGTTGTGGCGTGACGACACCGAGAGACGGCTTTGGCAACGCGAAATCGAGATCGATCTGTCCTCGATTGGCCTGTCGATGGCGGGGCCCAGCCGACCCGATCAAACCCATCCCTTGTCCGGAATTCCGGATGTCCTGGCTGCAACAGGGCGGGGTCCCTTCCCGGTGGCGGTTGCGGCCATTACCAGTTGCACCAATACGGCCAACCCTGAATCCATGATCGCGGCGGGGCTTGTTGCCCGTGCTGCGCGATCGCTTGGGGTGCGCATCCCGGACCATGTCAAAACCTCGCTCGCACCGGGGTCGCGGCGGATCGCTGCGCTGCTTGTGGCGAGCGGTCTGCAGAATGACCTTGATGCGCTTGGTTTTCAGATCGTTGGGTTCGGTTGCACAACCTGTGTCGGGAATTCGGGCGAGTTGCTGACCGCAGCAGAGGATCTTCGCGCCAGCGGGGCTGAGCTATGTGCGGTCCTTTCCGGCAACCGGAACTTCGAGGGCCGCATTCATCCGCTAATCAAAAGCAACTGGCTGGCCTCACCGCCCCTGGTGGTCATAGCCGCTCTTGCCGGCTCGCTTGCGGCGGACATGTCGCAAGGGGCGATTGCCAAGGGGTCCGGCGGTCAGGACGTCTGCCTGGCCGACCTGTGGCCCACCGATGAACTAATAGCGGAAACGTTGCGCAAGGCCGAAATGGCGCTAGGGGACTATTCCGCGCCGGAAGCAGGAACAAGCTGGGACGCTCTCGCCGCCCCCTCTGGAGCGCTGTACCCGTGGAAAGCCGACAGCCTTTTCATTCAACCGCCGCCCTTCTTTGACGACCATCGCAATCTGCTGGAGGATCTGCACGATGCCCGCGTTCTGGTGGCGCTCGGAGAGGCGGTGACAACCGACCACATCTCGCCGGTAGGACGCATTGCACCGAACTCGCCTGCCGCACGGCTTGTCCAAAGCGCGACGGGCTCCGGCAGTCTTGGCTCTTACGGTGCCTATCGCGCAAATCATGAGGTTATGATGCGTGGGACGTTCGCTCACCCCCAGCTGTTTAACCGCCTTGCGCCGGATAGGGGTCCCAAAACGGCGGTTACCGGCCTGGGAATTGTCGATATCTTTGAAGCCAGCACACACTATCGAGGCAAAGGCATCGCGACAGTGGTTTTGGCGGGTGGCCGCTACGGTATGGGGTCTGCACGAGACTGGGCAGCCAAAGGCACGCAAATGCTGGGCGTACGTGCAGTTCTAGCCACCGGGTTCGAGCGCATCCACCGCACCAACTTGATCGGAACCGGCGTGGTGCCCATCGAAGTTCCCTCATGCCTTTCGGTCGAGGCTGCCTTGCTGCCGGACACGCGCATCACGGTTATTGGACTGGCGTCGATGGACAAGTTGCAGTGTCGCGTGCGTGTGGTGTTGCAGACGCCGGGGGAGCCGAAAGTTGAAGTTGAAGGCGTCTGCCGCATCGATACCGCGACGGAACTCGCATGGATCCGCGCCGGCGGCGTCTTTGCGCTGGTCCGAGACAAGATCTGCGCGGCTTATTGACAGGCTACCTGATAATCAATAATGTAGAATTATATTCTATTCAATAGAATTTTGAGAGTCTCACATGACGAATGGTGCTGCCCCGACCCTACCTCCCGCATCGCTTCTGAACGGCGTGCGCGTCCTGGATCTGACCAATGTTTTGTCCGGCCCTTTCTGCACCTATCAGATGGCACTTCTGGGTGCCGAAGTGATCAAGATCGAGAACCCCGACGGCGGCGACCTTGCACGCAGCCTGGGCGCATCGGCTGAGCTGAATGCGCGTTTGATGGGGGCCTCGTTCCAAGCACAAAATGCCGGGAAAAAATCTTTGGCGATGGACCTCAAAAGCGATGAGGGGCGCACGGTTTTCCTCAAACTGGTCCGCAGCGCCGATGTTCTGGTGGAAAATTTCCGTCCCGGCGTCATGAACCGACTGGGGCTGGGTTACGAAACGTTGCGCAAAGAGAACCCGAGATTGATCTACACGGCAATCTCGGGTTTCGGGCAGGACGGACCGCTGAAATCCAACCAGGCCTATGACCAGATTATTCAGGGCATGTCAGGGATCATGTCAGTAACCGGGACACCCGAAACCGCGCCGATCCGCGTCGGCTATCCTGTGGCCGACACCCTCGGCGGATTGACCGGGGCTTTTGCCACGCTTGCCGCCTTGTTCGCGCGTGGTCAGAGTGGGCAGGGGCAGTTCATCGACGTGTCGATGCTCGATTCGTCGATCGTCTCGATGGGTTGGATCGTGTCCAATTACCTGTCCGCCGGGGTACACCCCGCCCCTCTCGGCAACGAGAATATGACCGCTGCCCCCTCGGGGACCTTTATGGCGGCCGACGGACCCTTGAACATCGCCGCCAACAAAGCCGAGCAATTCGTCAAGTTATCCGACCTTCTGAACCGGCCCGACTTGCCGCGGGACCCGCGCTTTGCCGAACGCGAGACCCGCAAACGGAATCGCGAGGCCCTCAATGCCGAGATCAACGCGGCACTTGCGAGCAACACTGTCGCGCACTGGGTGACGGAGTTGACCCGCGCTGGTGTGCCCGCTGGCCCGGTATTGAGTATCCCGCAGGTCTTGGCCCATCCGCAAATTGTCAGTCGGCGGCTTGTGCAAGACGTCGGTGAACCCGACGCCAGCGGCCAGCGCACACGCGTGGCACGTGCTGGCTATCGACTGGGTGACAGCGAACCATCTGCGCAAATGCCGCCGCCTGAACTTGGTCAACACACAACCGAGATATTGCTTTCGCTTGGACTCGCACCAACCACAATCGAATGGTTTCATCGCCAGAGCATCGTTGCCGGTCAATAGACCGCCAAGCTGAACGCTGTTATACGCTGGGCGACCAAAAGGAAACTGGGCGATCAGTATATGAGCGAGAGACCCAAATCTGCGATGGGCGTTATCGCCGTTGATCGCGCGTTGTCCATTCTGGACGCGTTTCGCGGCAGTGCGCGGCCGCTGTCACTCAAGGACATTTCTGAACGGACGGGCCTCTACAAAAGCACGGTTCTCAGGTTGCTGGGATCGCTTGAAACATTTGGATATGTGCGTCGGCTTGACATTGGCGGCTACAATCTCGGGCCCAAATTGGCGGAACTGGCGGCGGACTATCGCGCCTCGTTCAACCTCGAACCCTATGTCCAACCGGTCCTCGACAGCATTGTCATCGCAACAAATGAGAACGCCTCGTTCTATGTCCCTGAAGGCGACAAGCGCATCTGTCTGTTTCGCAGTGAAGCAGCACAAATGATCCGTGATTATGTTCGAGTTGGTGACGCTCTCGAAGCAACGCAAGGCGCCAGCGGCAAAGCCATCACAGCATTTTTGAACGGCCTCCCGGACACTGTTGATCCTGAATCGCTGGTGTTTAATTCCGTGGGCGAACGACACCCAGACATGGCCGCGGTGGCGTCGCCGGTCTTTGGCCTTGGCGGCGCCCTGGTCGGCGCGCTGACCATCAGCGGCCCCAAGAGCCGGTTCAACGCCAAGGAACGCAAGAACTACGCTCGCACCGTCCTGCGCGAGGCAATTGCGTTATCGGAACGCCTCGGCGTGGAGCCCAACAGTTTGCCCCGAGTGTGAGCACGTCCCTTGTTCCGCCCGGCTTTCAACAGGGCGTGAGGGTCACGGACGTGCATGCATGATCGCGCAAGAACCAGCAGCAAAAGGCCCCGGCGATCTTTCGCCGGGATCTTTTCGTTTTCCGGTGCTTCGTGCTTACGTTTTCGTTTGTAACGAATGATAGCCGAATTCGGCGCGGGCAACTCGCAACGCCTTGCCCCCCCGTACAGCCTCACGGATTTTCTCTTCAGTCGCTTCAATCGATTCCGCGGCGGCGAGAATATCTTCCTCTCGCTCTTGTGGAAGCACTACCACTCCGTCGGAGTCTCCGCGCATCAGATCACCGGGGCAAACGCGCGCGTCGCCGATATTCACCGGAACCTGGGTCGCATCCACCTGAACCCGGTCTTTGCCCGTTTTCATCGAGTAGCTGCGCGAATAAACGGGATACCCCAGTTTCAGGCAAAGATGCACGTCACGACATGGTCCGTCGATCACGGTTCCGCCAAGATGCTTTGCATTGGCTACCTCAGTCAGGATATCACCCCAAACTGTGCAATCCTCTCGTCCGCCATTATCCAGGACAACGACGGTACCGGGCGGCAGATCATCAATGTAATCCCCCACGGAACCCGGTTTCACCGGGTCAATCGGCCCATAGAGCACGGTAAACGCCCTTCCTGCCAACCCGATGTTTTGATCCCGCGGTTTGATCCCGCGGCAAACCCCCTCGATCCCAAGCTTGTCCATGGCATCCGAGAGCGTGGCCGTATCGAGTTTCCGGATGCGTTCGATATTCTTGTCGGTCATAGTGTCTCCCTTTCGCCCTCAGGCGACCTGCCACCAATACATGCCCTGCGCGGTTCCGGTTCCGGCGGGTGTGCGATAGCAAGGGATGTAGTCAATCTCGTGCATCTCCACCTCTTCGGCCTCCAGCGCTCCAGCCAGCGAAATCCACGTCTTGAATTCCGATGTCCCGGCCTGGAGATCGCCAAGCGGAATTGACGTGAGGAATTCAGAGTCCTTTTCGCGCAGCGCGCGGACGAAACGCCGATCGAAATCCTCGTCAATGGCAAAATGCGTCATCCCGCCCGAAGCGAACAGCGCCACTTTCAAGTCGCTGTCCCAGTTCCGGATCGCGTCACCGACTGCTTGCCCGAAGCGATAGGCCCGGTGCGCCGTTGGCTGGTTCGGCGGATAGAACGTGTTCTGGTAGATCGGCACATTGGGGATAACCTTGTCGCGCATCACCTGCCGGTAGATGTGCCCGAACGCATGACTGACGCCCGTGCTCTTGGGGTTGTGCGTGGGCAATTGCGGTGAACCCGCGACATCGAATTCACGCGCGACAAGCGATCCGATGATGTGTTTCGCCAGATCCGGCTGGCCGCCGTGCTCGATCGGGTGATCCGGCGCGTGTCCGGGTTCGGCCTCGACGATACCGGGCGGCAGCATTGCGCGCCCGGCCTCGGATGACGGGTGGTGCGGAATCTTTTCGCCGTAATAGACCATGAACACCGGGTTCAGGTCGTCGCCATAAATTTCCTGCTGATCATTGCCGAAAATAACCGCGACATCCGCGTCCAGGCCCTCCCAGATGTCTGCCATTTTCCCCATGGCGACCTGACAACGGGCATGCGCGCGGGCCATGCTTTCGGGCGAAGACTTCTCGGCCAGGCCCTCATCCTTGCGCAACTCAAGCAGTTCCTCATAGGAATAGACCCCGCCGCGAAAGGGGTGCTTGGCGCGCCGGTCGAATTCAGTGCGAAGCAACCACTGGTCGGGCGTCGTGTGCAATTGAGGTCCATGAGCTGTTGCCATGGCTGCGATGATCTTTGCCATACTGGTTCACCTTTCAGGAAAGTTGTGGAATCTGCCCGCCAGCGGCGCGCCATTTTGCCGGATCAGCCCATGCGTGACAGGCGACTTGCTGACCGTCCGCTTCAACCAATGCCGGCAACTCGACACGGCAGCGATCGACGGCATAACGGCAGCGGGGGTTGAAGTGGCACCCCGCGGGTGGGTTGGTCGGATCTGGCCCGCCACCGTCCCAGACAAGAGTAGGCAGGCGATGAGTGGGGTCCGGCGGCAGGATCGAGCGGATCAGAAGTTGCGTGTAGGGATGACGCGGAGAGTTAAAAACCTGCTCGGATTCGCCCAATTCCACCACGCGGCCCAGATACATCACGGCAATACGCTGGGTTAAGTGCCGCACAACCGACAAATCATGGCTGATGAAGATCGACGTCAGATTGAGGCGGCGGCTGAGATCACGCAGGAGATTGAGGATTTGCGCCTGCACCGAGACATCCAGGGCGGAAGTCGGTTCGTCACAAATCAGGATCTTGGGTTTGGTAATCAAGGCGCGGGCGATGGCGACGCGCTGCCGCTGCCCCCCAGACATTTGCGAGGGGTAGGTGTGCTCAAACCGTTGCGGCAGGGATACCATCTGCATGATTTCCCGCACGCGGTCGCGAACCTCGGACGCCGGCGGGTTCTCAGACAAGATCAACGGCAAGGCGATATTGGAGGCCACCGACTTGCGCGGATTCAACGAGGAATAGGGATCCTGGAAAATCGGCTGCACCTGATGCGCCAGGTCCTTGCGCGAATAGGCCGCCAGATCCTTGCCGTTGATGCTGATCGTTCCGGCGGTGGCTGGTTGCAGTCCCAGCAAGGTTTTCGCAAGCGTGGATTTGCCGCAGCCGGACTCGCCGACGATCGAGATAAATTCTCCGCGCTGGACGTCCAGCGAGATCCTGTTCACGGCATGCAACGCGCCGGGCTTGGAAAAAAGGCCCCTGCGCAGCGGAAAGGTGACTTCGACATCCCGCAAGCTGAGGATGGTGTCAGCGTGTGTATCGAGCATCAGGCGGACTCTCCCTGAAGGAGTCGCCAATTGGCGACAAGCGCATCATGAGGTTGCAGGCAGCGATAAGCATGTCCTTCACCCAGTTCGCGAAGGGCGATCTCGTCCCCCTCGCCACAGGCATCGACGGCCAAAGAGCAGCGATTGCGAAAAGCGCAACCGCGCTGCTTGCCGATCAGCGAGGGCACCATCCCGGGGATCGTGTGAAGTTCCGCATCCGGGTTGGGAGGCTCGTAGGATGGAATGCACTGGATCAGGCCCTGGGTGTACGGATGCGTCGGATCCGCGAACAACTGCCTGGTCGGAGCCGTTTCGACGATTTGGCCCGCGTACATAACTGCGACCCGGTCCGACAGGGAGGCGACGACACCAAGGTCGTGGGTGATCAGGATGATGGCCAGCCCAAACTCTCTTTGCAGCTCGGCCAGCAGCGCAAGGGTGCGCATCTGCACCGTAACGTCCAGCGCCGTGGTGGGCTCGTCGGCGATGATAAGCTTGGGCCTGCACATCATCGCCATGGCGATCACCACCCTCTGCCGCAAGCCGCCCGACAACTGGTGCGGATAGGCGCCCAGACGCTCGGCCGCGTTCTTGATGCCCACGCGCTCAAGCAAGAAAACCGCCCTTTCGCGCGCCTGCTTTCGGTTGCCTTTGCCGTGGCGCAGGAAAACCTCGGTCAGTTGGTCACCGATCGTGTAGACCGGATTGAGCGAGGTCATTGGGTCTTGAAAGATCATGCTCAGGGTATTGCCCCGGATATTCGACAGCTTGCGCCGCGACAGATTCAGGATCTCCTGCCCGTCAAACACGCATCGATCGGCGCGCGCCGTGGCGATGCGCGGCAGCAGCCCCATAAGTGCCATCGACGAGATCGACTTGCCGCACCCGCTTTCCCCCACAATGGCAAAGGTTTCGCCGGGACAGATGTCAAAAGAGATACCGCGCGTTGCCTTGAGCTCGCCGACCGAGGTTTTCAGCGACACCTCGAGATTGCGCACGCTCAGGATGGGTTCACCGCAGGCTTCGTAAGCATAGGCCAAGGTTCAGTTCCTTCCCTGCGGCTCGGTGATGTCGCGAATGCCGTCACCCAGGAGGTTGATGCCAATGACAAGAATGCAGATGGCCAGACCGGGAATGACTATAAGGTGAGGTTTGAAAAACATCGTGTCGCGGGCCTCGGAGACGAGAATTCCCCAAGATGGCGTCGGAGGCTGAATTCCCAGCCCCAGAAAGCTGAGCGCCGCCTCGATCAAGATCGCAATGCCCATTTCCAGCGAGCCGATAACGATTATCTGGTTCGAGATATTCGGCAGAATTTCGCGAAACAGGATCCAGGCTTTCGAGGCACCCGAACACTCTGCAGCGGCGATGTACTCGCGCGTACGGACCTGTTGGGTCGCGGTTCGCGTAACCACCGCGAAACGGTCCCAGAACAGAAGTGACAGAATAATGGTTATCGAAAGAAGCGATCCGCCGAAGATCGACACCAGCGACAGGGCTATCAACACACCGGGCATCGCAAGTTTGACATTGATGAGAAAGATCACCGCCGCGTCGATTTTGCCGCCCAGATATCCGCCAAGCATGCCCAGCGTGGTGCCGACGACACCAGAGATGAAGGCTGCTCCGAAGCCCACGATCATGGTGACCTGGGTGCCCCAAATGAGCCGCGACAGCAAATCGCGGCCAAAGCCATCGGTCCCCAGTATGTGGTCCCAGCTTCCGCCATCCTGCCAGATCATCGGCGCCAGCCGATTGGCGAGGTTCTGAACGTAGGGATCCGCTGGCGCGAGAAAAGGCGCGAACACCGCCCAGATCGTAAACACCAAAACAATGAGTGCACCGATTTGCAGGCCGACATGGTGCTTGGCCATCATCCAGCTTTGCTGACGGGGCGAGGGCATCGGCAGATCCATGTTGTCCAACGGCGCGGGCGCGTTTGACATGGGGAGACTCCTTCAGTGCAAACGGATGCGCGGATCAATCCGCGCGTTGATGAGGTCGGACAACAAAGTGAGCACGACATAGACAAACGACAGGACGAAGAGGATTGATTGCACGACCGGAAAGTCGGCGCGCTTGATCGACTCGTATGCGAGCGACCCGATCCCGTTGACCGAAAAAACAGATTCGACAATTACCGAGCCTCCAAGCAGGAACCCCAGTGAAACCGCGGCGAGGGAGACCACGGGCAACAAGGCGTTGCGCAACGCATGCTTGAAGAAGACCGCCATGGGGTTGAGACCCTTCGCCCATGCCATCTTGACGTAATCGGCATCAAGCGCGTCAATCATTCCACCCCGGGTCAGTCGCATGATTTGCGGCATAACCATCGTCGACAATGTGACGGTTGGCATGATGAAATGCGCCCAAGTCGTGCTGCCCGAGATTGGCAACAGTCTGAATTGAACGCCGAAAACGTAGATCAGAACGAGCGCGAACCAGAAGCTCGGAACGGCGCTGCCGAAGACCGCCAGACCCAGTGCCGCCCGGTCGATCCAGCTGTTCCGATAAACCGCCGCAAAGACGCCCAAAGGCAGCGCTACACAGATTGCCAGAAGCAAGCTTGAGACCGCCAATGTGAACGTGACCGGCAATCGGTGCGTGATCAATTCAAAAACCGGATCGTTCGAAAACAGCGAACGGCCCAGGTCACCCTTCAACGCGCTGCCCGCCCAATCGAAATACTGGGCAATCATCGAGCGATCGAGTCCATAAAGGACCCGAATTTCGTCAACTTGCGCAGGGGTCGCGCCCTCACCTGCAAGGTTCTGTGCCAGGTCGCCGGACAGCCTGAGCAGGCCGAAGCTGATCACCGACACCGTCAACACCACAAGCAGCGCGATTCCCAGCCTTTTCACGAAATACTGCAGCATAGCCGCGTTCTCCTCACCGGTGGATCTGAAGCGAGCGTTGCATGGTCGGCATCAAGCTTCGATCTTGAAAAGATTCTGCGCATTCCCGCCAAGGATCGCGTCTTTTTCGTCATTCGAGATGAAGGCGCATTCGCGGATGTAGGGTACGATGGTGTCGAACGTCAGGTTCGTTTCAGGATTGACCGCTGACCCTACGCCCGGCATTTCAGCGCCAAACAAGCAGCGCTCTGGCCCGACGACCTTGATCAGAAGCTCGACAGCGTCCCGCGAGTAGAGGACGGTGTCATAGTAGAGCTTGCGCATGCGATCGGCAAAGCGGGGCGGTCGACGGACAGAAGCACTGTCGAAGCGCCCGAATTGATAGGGGATCGCGCCACCGCCATGGCTGACAAGAATCTTGAGGTCGGGAAAATCGTCCAGAACCGTAGATTTGCAAAGACCATAAACAGCGGTCGTTTCTTCGTTGATGAAATGCAGGGAATACGGCTCCCGGTCCACAAGCCGCGAACTGGCTGAATGGATATGCCCGACCACATCGAGCTCGCACAGTTTTTCGTACAAGGGATACCAGTACCGATCGCCCATCGGCGGAGCTTTTTCGCCGGAATTCTCAAACGGGTCTGGATTAACCAGACAGCCGCGAAACCCCATCTCGGTCACGCACCGCTCCAGCTCAGGCAGAGCATTCTCGATCGGGTCGCCCGCCGTCTGAGGCAAGCCCGCCATGGGCACAAACCGGTCCGGATACATTGCGCATTGGCGAGCGATCAGGTCATTCACCTCTTCGACATACCAATGCACCAATTTGGCTGGCTTCTCCGAATGCATCAGCTGATAGGGGCGCGGCGAAAGCACCTGCATGTCCACACCTGCATCGTCCAAGCAGGCCAAATGCCCCTTGGGGGCCATTTCGACCCGGTCGAACGCAGCTTGAATATCGGCATCGGTGGCGCCGACTTTACCGCGCCCATGCGCGCCGCGGTGCGAGAGCAACCCGGCCTTGTAGGCGGGCAATTGGGTGGGAACCGCCATGTGGGCGTGGCAGTCGATAATCTTTCCCATGTGTCGTTACCTTCTTGGTAGCGTCGCGTGAAACTGTGCGACCACGGCGTCTTCACGCCCGATTTCAATTGGTTCAGTTGCGCTCATCACGTGTACGGCGGCGCTGGTCGAAAAATTCCGAAGTGCGGGATTTGAAATCTCCGGCCTGCGCCGTCATCGACGCCAGCACGGACTCCGCAAAAAATCCTTCGCTGGTCCCCATGTCCGCAATCCGGGAAACACCGTTGATGATCGCAAAATTCGAGACTGCAGAGTTGCTTGCGACCGAGGCGGCAAGTTCTTCGGCCTTCGCCATGCCCTGCCCGTCTGGAACAAGATAGTGGCCCAACCCCATCGCGCAGCCTTCCTCCGCATCAAGACGGCGGCCGGTCAGCATCATCTCGGTGACCCGACCCGCGCCAATGATCCGCGGCACCCGCACCGAGGCCCCTCCGCCCACAAAAATACCGCGCTGACCTTCCGGCAGCTGGAAATAAGTCGAAGCCTCGCAAATGCGAATATGCGTCGATGATGCCAATTCCAGCCCGCCGCCGATCACGCCGCCCTTGAGGACACTGATGACGGGCACGTTTCCATGTTCGATTTGGTCGAACACGCGGTGCCAGGTGCGCGACCGCTTGATGCCGCTCAACGGATCTGTTGAACGGTTTTGCATACGCTCGACCAGATCAAGCCCGGCACAAAAATGCTCGCCCTCGGCATGCACCACAACCGCGCGCGTCTCGGGGGCCAGGTTGTCGAAGAATTGCCCAAGCTCTTCGATCATCAGATCATTGATGGCATTCCGTTTGTCTTTGCGGTCCAACTTCAGGAATGCGAGGCCGGAGCGATACTCGCCGGCTATGAACTGAAACTCTGTCGTCATTGGATCGCCCTCATTGGCACTGTTTCTGAATTGGGTGTGATAACCGCGCCGGACGGGGGATCTTGATAGAGTTCTTCGACACAATCGCTTCGGCTGGTCAGCGTCTTGCGCTGGCTTACATAGCCTTTGTCGGTGATCTCGCCGGCATCCATTGAAAGCGGCTTGGCCATCAGCAGGGCCCGCTCAATCCGCATGCTGCTTGCCGGGTTGCCGGCATTGTAGGCGGCCAAACGTTCCGCGAAGGCCGCGCGCAAGCGAGGGTCGGCAAGCAACTCCTCGACCGTGCCGGTCGCCATGCCGGTCAGCTGACGGCACGCCGGAATATTTGGCCAGACCAGAAGGCCGACATAGGACTTGTCCTGCCCCGTAACGACCGCATCCATGGCAAGTGGCGCCAACGCATCCACCACCTTGACGCGCAAGGCACCCGTGCGCACAAATGTTCCCGATTGCAGCTTGAACTCCTCGCTGACCCGCCCGGCGAAGCGGAAACCTTCTTCCGGCCGGGACCGATCCACGAAAACAGCGGCGTCGCCCATCTTGAAGTAGCCCTCTTCATCAAAGGCGGCGGCAGTCAGATCGGGGCGCTTCAGGTACCCGGGTGTGATCCCGGGGCTGCGGACGCGGACCTCATAACGCTCTTCGTCCAGCGGCAACAACTTGACGTCACACCCAGGCAGCGGCAGGCCAATCAACCCTGTCTCATCGGTTGTCCAATAGACATACATCGCTGATGGACCGGTCTCGGTTGCGCCAAAACCCGACAGAAAGGAAATCTTGCGGCCCTTGAACTTGACCGCCAGGGCCTGAAAGCGGTTGTAGGTGTCATCGGCCAGCCGTGCTCCGCCGTAGCCGACAAAGATAAGATCCCGAAAGAATGTCCTCGCCAGATGCTCATCCTGCTCCATTGCTTCGGCCAGCATCTGAAACCCGCTTGGCACATTGGCAAAGCGCGACGTGGAGATCTCGCGAAGGTTTTGAAGGGACTCCGAAATACCGTGAGGTGTGGGGCTGCCGCCATCGATGTAGAGCGTGCCGCCCTTGACCAACGTCATGCCAAAGACAGAGTTGCCGCCCATGACGTGGTGCCATGGCAACCAGTCAACCGTGCAATGCGGCGGCTGGTCGAGCGGCAGGTCGATGGCTTGATTGCCCATCTCTATATTCGCACAGAGCATCCTCTGTGTGGTGATCACAGCCTTGGAGTCATTGGTGGACCCGGACGTGAACATGTATTTCGCCACGGTGTCGTGGTTGATTTGCGCGATGGAGTCCTCGACGGCTTGCGTTGGCTGGCGCGCGGCGATGGCGTCGAAGCGCAGCGCCTTGATCCCCTCGACCTCGCCCTCGGCGCAAATCACGGTCACCTTGTTCAGGTCGAAAACACCCAGCGCCTTCTGGAATTGCTCGATATTCTGGACGAAAACCGCGGCGGGTTCGACCAGATCGATGATGCCGCGCAGCTTTGCAAAATCGGCGCTGCGAAGCGAATATGGCGGCGCGATCGGCGCGACGGGCATGCGGGCCTGCATGGCCGCGATGCTGATGAGCCCATGCTCGATCGAGTTGCCGCTCAGGATCATCAAGGGCTTGCCCGAAACGCCCAGCTCCAGCAGAGCCTCGGTCGCGCCGTCAATCGCACGGCGCGCCTGGGCGTAGGTCACGCGTGTCCAGTCCGCCCCCGGAGCCGGCCTCTTTGCCAGCCATGTCCGCTGCGGATTGCGCTCGGCGGCGCGGCGAAACAGAGCGGGAAGATGCGCCTCGAGCGATCGCAACGGAGTCCTGTTCCTCACGATCAGAACACCGTCTTGGCGTGTCTCGATGTCGATGTCACGCTCGATGAACGGAACCGGCATGAAGGGGACGTCAGCGGAAGTCATGATTATCCTATCCTTTCGGGTCGGAGGGCCCGAGTCGCGGGCGCCAAATCAAGGCGCCCGCAGCGGTTGCTCTGATCAGTCTGCCCAGCCAAGAATAGCTGGCGTGGTTCCGAAGCTCTCGAACAGGCTGAACTGCGCGAACAGGACATCCCCGCGTGGCGACGCGTCGACACTGACAGCATCGGTGTGCAGGATCACGGCCGGATCCCTGGAAATCGGCAGGATGAACGCTTCGTCCTGCACCAGGTCCAGGGTCTCGCGGAACAGCGCGGCTCGGCGATCTTCATCGAGGATGCTGTTTGCTTCGGCGGTCAGCGCAGGCAGGCGCGGGTCGCCGTAGTAGTCACGGTCCGGCGAGGCGAAGAAGAAATCAACCACAACACCGGTATCGGGCAACCCGCCATAGGGATAGCTCGAGACCAGTGCCTGAAGGCCACCCTCCACCTGTTTCTGGCGATAGGCCCCCAGCGTCAGCGCATCGACACTGGCGCGGATGCCGACGGCGCGCAAGTAGCCGACCACGGCCTCGGCGATGGGACGCGACGGTCCCCAGGTCGAAACCTGCAGGTCAAACCCGTCGGGATAGCCGGCTTCGGCCAGCAGGCTTCGGGCCAAATCGGGATCGTAGGACAGCGGCGAACCGCCGTCGGGACATCCGACCTGATACGGCAGGCAAAGCCGTGTCAGTTCGCCAACCGCGGTGCCACCCGAAATAATGTTGTTTCGGATCGCATCGCGGTCAATTGCATGAAACACAGCCTGCCGCACCCGCACATCGCTGAAGAACTCGATTCCCGACCGCCCCGCTGCGTCAAGGTACATGTACTGCACAAGCATGTCGGGGATAATGGTTGCTTCGAAGCCCGGCATCGACGTCAAGGCCGCGACCTGATCAGGTGACGACGCGACAATGACATCCAGGCGTCCGGCCATCATCTCGGCAATCTGGGTCTGGCGGTCGGGAAGCGGGCGGAACGTGATGCTCTTGAACTCAGGCAGCGGTCCCAGCTGATAGCCGTCCCAGCGCTCCATCACGATACCGGTTGATTCATCAAAACCCACCACGCGATACGGCCCGGATCCGATCGGTGCACGGCCCCAATTGGCGTAATCCGCACCCAGCGCGGAATGGCTGTCGGAGGGATAAATGGGAATGCCGATCATTCGCGCCATCAGCATCGGGAACGGCCCGCGGGTGGCAACCCGAACGGTCAGCGGGTCCACGGCCTCGGCCCCGACCAGCGAAGAATACCGCGACTTCAGCCGAAAGCGCGTCTCCGGATTGGCAATGAAGTTGATTGTATAGGCCACATCTTCTGAATCCAGCGCGGAGCCGTCCTGAAACACCAGATCCGGGCGCAGTTTGAATTCAATCGTCTCATCGTCGATACGCGTCCAGCTCTCGGCGATCACGCCCCGATAGGACTGGCTGCCGGTGTCATAGGCGACCAGCGGATTGAACACCGCGTTGGCCGTCATCGCCACTTCCGGACCAGGCCCCATGTAAATGTCGACCGCCTCGACCGGCGTTGCCAGGGCAACCGTCAGCGTGCCATCCTCGGGCCCGGCCAATGCGGGAGATGCCACAAGCATCAGCGCACCGGCGGCACTCATTATTCTTGACCAGTAATTCATCTCACTCCCCTTTTTAAGCCGCGCTCATCACACATGACCGCGCACAAACCTTGCGGAAACCGCCTCAAGGTCGACCAATCTGACTTTCTTTCCGGAACCACGCCTCGCCACCAGAAAGCAAGGCGGGGCAAATGACCAATATGAAAACGGGCTGCGGCCCCGGACTCGGGCGCTTGTAATCCTCCCAGAAACGCATCCCTGCGATCAGATTCGATTCTGGATCGCCGTTCCCACAGGCAGAATTATAGTAAGGTTACCTTATTGTCAAGCGAATCGAGTCCGCCGCCTCGCACCCGCAATGGGGGTTCGCGCGGGATACGGTTCACGTCCGGCCAATCAGCGGATAAGAGGCGCCCAGTGTGTTCACGGAAAGGATTTCTTGCTAGATAAGATTGCGTCAAAAGCAATCTCGTGACATGTCGCCTTTGAAAGACGACGCCATAATTCTTGGCCGCGCCTATGGACTTTGGTTTGTTGCGGCTTGGTTGATTTGTGATCGATGGACACGAACCACAGAGCAGAGGTCGCCACGTGAACACAGCTTACCCGACTACCGAAAAGACGGCAGCACCCAGGGTCTTTTTCTATTTCTTCCGCCATTATCAGAAAATTGACGCGATCATGGAGGATGCCCTCAAGGACGAGGATCTGACCACGGGCCAATACACTGTTCTGAGTGCCTTGAAGCGGTTCGAGCCGTGCACCGGTGCGGAATTGGCGCGCAAGCAGAACATGACGGCGCAATCGATGGGCGAATATCTATCCGCGCTTGAATCCAAGGGATTGATCGAGCGCAACTATGCCAATGGCAACCGGCGCAACCTTATAGTGAAGCGTACCTCGGCAGGGCTGGCGGTGCAAGAGCGGTGCGATCATGCAGTGCTGCGCGCCGAACACGCCTACCTCGCGCGCCTCAGTCCGGAGGACCGCGACCGCTTCGTCGCCAACTTGACGGCGCTTTTTCAGCGATAGGCCGCGCCGGTGCGTTTGCCGACCGGTCCGGGCCAGGGTTCTGTCAGATCAACTCGGAATCCAGGTCCATCAGGGCGCCCACGCCGTTAAGCGCCCTCGAGGCCAGTCCCGTCACCTGCGGCATCTCGCGCTCCATCCAGAGCCGGGCCAGCGCCAGTTTGCGTTTGCCGCCGGCCTCGGTCAAATGCGCCGCGCCGTTTTTCAGGACAACCGAGGCAATTTCCGCCCAGGCCCAGCCAATGGCAGTGATGCCAAACATGGTCAAGATGTCATAGGCGGCAACGCCTGAAGCCTCCGGGTTGCCCTGTTCGGCGTCTTCCGTGCGATCGAGCACAGCCGTCAGCACCGCAAGGGCTGTTTCCAGGGGCGCGATAAACTCCCGCATCAACGGATCGCCGGCATGTTGATCGATCAAATCCGAAACGGCGGCAAAGAACGCAGTCCGCGCCCGCCCCTCATTTGCACGCAGCTTCCTGCGAACGAGATCGATCGCCTGAATCCCGTTCGCGCCTTCATATATCTGCCCAACCCGTGCATTGCGGACGAAGTGCTCCAATCCGTGATCTGCAATATACCCATGTCCCCCGAGGACCTGCTGGCAATCGTTAACGCTCTGATACCCTTTGTCGGTGAAATAGGCTTTCATGACGGGTGTCAGCACATCCATGATGTCGTTGAGGCGTTTGCGCTCGTCTTTGTCGGCAGCGTGTTTGGCCTGCGACTGCATCAGCGCCATTTTCACGGCAAGAGCGCGTCCGCCCTCGGTAAAGGAACGCGCACCCAGCAGCAAGCGACGGATATCGGCGTGCGCGATGATGGGGTCGGCGGGTCCGTCCGGATTGACGATGCCTGACAATGCGCGCCCCGACAGGCGCTCACGCGCATAGTTGGCGGCGTTTTGCTGCGCGATCTCGGTGTATCCCACCCCTGACAGGGCGACCCCGATGCGGGCATAGGTCATCAGAAAAAACATTGCGGCCATGTTCGCCGCCGTCCCCTGCCCCGGCGCCGCGATCCGGTGCGCGACGCAATCGTCGAAATTCAGGACGCAGGTCGCATTGCCGCCAAGTCCCATCTTGTGCTCGATTGACCCGACCGTGACGCCGTTGGGCCCTGTCAAAGCGCCGGTTTCCTGGTCCAGGCGATTGGCCGATACGAGGAAGACATTCACCGTCGAAAGATCATTCGCCAGCTTACCCTCGGCGTTTGGCACCTTGGCGAGAACGATGTGGACCACGTTATCGGCGAGATCATTGTCGCCGCCCGAAATGAACATTTTCGAGCCGCTCAAACGCCAGGTGCCGTCCGACAGCTCTACCGCCCGGGTACGAATCTGACGCAGGTCGGTGCCGCAGTGGGATTCTGTCATCGCCATGGTGGCAGTCCAGTTGCCCCGCACCAGGTTCGGCACGACATGGGCCTTCATCCAATCTGCGCCAAACGCGGTCAGCATCTCGGCCGCGGGGGCGCAGAACGAAAAGTACATGCGCAAGGATTGCGCCGTGGCAACGCCGAATTCGCTGACCGCGACGGTCATCACCGGCGGCAGCCCTGCCCCGCCAATGCTCTCGGAGATGCCTGCCGACAGCCAGCCAGAGTCGCGATAAGCTTGCGCCAGTGCCTTGTAGGGCCCCGGCGTGTGCACGCGTCCCTCGACCAGTCGCGCACCCTCCGCGTCGGCGGCCAGGTTGACGGGATGCAACACTTCTTCGTGGAACTCTGCCAGACTGCGCAGCATCGCCGCGGTGAATTCCGGATCCAGATCCGCAAAACCTGGCAAGTCGCCAAATTCGTGCACGCGGGCAACGTCGTGCAGCAAAAAGAGGTAATCCTCAACCGGGGCGCAATATGTGGGCATCAGACATCCTCGAAATCGGTAAGGCGGCCGCCCGTTGCCATCATTTCGGTCAACAAAGCAGCGGGGGCGAACCGCGCGCCATGCGACGCGGCCAGATCAGATAGCCGGGAATGAACCTCGGCCAGCCCCAATTGATCGGCGTGATACATTGGGCCACCCTTCCAATCCGGCCAGCCGAAACCTGTCTGCCAGACAACGTCGATGTCGCTGGCACGCGCCGCCACTCCTTCAGCGAGCAGACGCACGCCTTCATTGACCATTGGCAGGATCAGCCGGTTCTCGATTTCAGCATCTGCGATTGGCTGACGGGTGATCCCTTCTGCCCGCGAGGCCTCTTCGAAAATCGCAACGGCCTCCGGATCGGGCAGCGGGCGACGATTGCCCGGCGCATATCGATAGTATCCTTTGCCGGTTTTTTGGCCGAGGCGGCCTGCATCGAAAAGACGATCAATGATCGGGCTCTTCTCGCCGCGGGCCTGACGGGCCCTATAGCTCAGCTCGATTCCACCCGCCATGTCCTGCATCTCGAACGTACCCATCGGCATGCCGAACCGGGTCAAAACCGCGTCAATCTGTTCGGGCAGCGCACCCTCCAGCAGCATGCGACCAGCCTCGTGCTCGCGCGCGATCATCAGCCGATTGCCGACAAACCCATGCGCGTTCCCCACAACAACCGGGACCTTGCCCAATTGCATCCCGACCTGCGTCGCCATGGCCAATGTTGCATCCGAGGTCTGGGCCCCGCGCACCACCTCCAGCAATTTCATCACATGGGCAGGGTTGAAAAAGTGCAGTCCGACAACGCGATCGGGCCGCTTTGTGCTTGAGGCGATGGCATCAATATCCAACGTCGACGTGTTGGTGCACAGACAGACGCCGGGACGGGCATGCTGATCGAGCAAGGAGAAGACCTCCTGCTTCAGCGCCATATCTTCCCAAACGGCCTCGACGACCAGATCCGCGCGCGCCACCTGTGTCATGTCGGTCTCGACTTGCAGCGCCGCCAGTTTTGCGGACGCTTGCGAAGGCTCCAGCCGGCCTCGCTGTACGTCCCGTTCAAAGGTTTCGGCAATGCGGGCACGGGCACGATCAAAGGCCTCGGCGTTCTGATCCAGCATCAGCACCGTGAACCCGGCATTGAGAAATGCGGTCGCAATGCCAATGCCCATGTTTCCGGCGCCAACGACGGCAACTGTCTTGACCTCCTCGGGCGCTCCTCCAGCCGCAAACCTCTCCCGATCGGCATCCACCATTGCAAATGCCTGCGCGGAATATGCGCGCGCATTCTCTGCCGCCGACGTCGTGAACGCCAACCGCAACACGTCCTGCGCATCAGGCTGGAATCGCACCTGCACCGTATCACCGATCGCCAACTGATATGTGTCGGCGTCCAGCACCACTGAATTGACACGCAGCCCCTCGTCCAGATCGACGATTGCCGGTGCCGCCGCGCGGCGCCCGGCCATGCGGGTGAAGGAATAAAGCGTCCCCTGCCCGCTGGCTTTGCGCCATCCCAGATTTCGGCTGCCGCAGAGTGGACAATGTGCGCGCGGGTAGACGTGGAGTTCGTTGCAGTCACGGCATTCGCGCAGGATCAAGTCCCCATGCGCGGCTGATGCTGCGAAAGCCTCTGCCTCGGCGGAGATCAGGATTTCGGGTTTGTTGCGCTCGGTCATGCAGCCTCCAAAATCACGGTTGCGGCCATGTGCTGGCTGGACATCAGTCCGCCCGTTCCATGGGCCAAGACGAGGGAATGATCGGGTACCTGCACTGCGGGATGAGCCTCGCCGCGGCATTGCCGCACGGCTTCAATCATCTTTGTCATGCCGCCCTTGTTGCCCGGATGATTGGAACACAATCCGCCGCCATCGGTGTTGAACGGCAACTTGCCGATGCCCGAGATAAGGTTGCCATCGGCGGCAAAGCGCCCGCCATGCCCCTTTTCGCAGAAGCCCAGATCTTCGAGCTGCATGATAACGGTGATCGTGAAGCTATCGTAAAGCGATGCATACTTGATGTCGCTGGGGCGAACCCCGGCCTCCTCGAACGCCTTGGCGCCACTAAAGACGCCCGCCGAAGACATCGGATTCATTCGCCCTGCCGCATTGTGTTTCATTGCTTCGCCGCATCCAGCGATCCGCACTGAAGGGCGCCCTAGGCTCCGGGCGATCTCGGGCCGAGTCACCACCAACGCGCCGCCGCCATCGGTCACCACGCAGCAGTCCGCGCGGCGCAGCGGATCAGCAATGAGCGGCGAGGCCATGACCTCTTCGAGGCTCAGCACCTCGCGCAGCTTTGCGTGCGGATTGTATTGCGCATGGTGCGAAGCGGCGACCTTGACCCACGCAAGTTGCTCGGGCGTTGTGCCGAATTCATGCATGTGACGCCGTGCGATCATCGCATAGCCGAAAACGGGCGGCAGCGGCACCGGAGCGGCGAATTCGCGCTCGGGCACCAATGACATGTCGACACCGGCCAACACCGGTCCGGCATTGGCAGCCAAGGGGCGATCCGCCATGGTAATCAGCGCGACATTGCACTGCCCCGAGGCAATGGCACGGACGGCGTGCGAGACATGCAGAAGATACGACGAACCACCCGTTTCGGTCGTATCCATGTAGCGAAGGTTTGTCAGGCCAAGGTACTCGGCCATCGAGAAGCCGCCCAGCCCCGGCGCATCGGCACCGCAGAAATAGCCATCGACATCGCTCAGCGAAAGACCGGCATCGGCCAGCGCTCCCAGGGCCACATCGGCGTGCAGTCGCGCAGTGGAAATCCCGTCTGCCCGTCGCGTGGGATGTTCATAGATCCCGGCGATATGCGCTTGCCCCCGAATGCTCATCGCGACTTGCCTCCTCTTGAGTTCCGTCAGCTATATAAGGTTACCTTACTATATGAGTGTGTTTAGTGCCGCCGGGGGATTGCGTCAATCCCCTTCCGATGTCCGATCAGGGACGATTGTCGGCGTCGAAATAAAATCCAAACGCCCGCATTACCGGGGCATCTGAAACCTCAAAAATCCGGGCATCGGATTGGGCGAGGATAGTGTGAGCGGCCCAACCGGGTGCGGCGAACACGTCGCCTGGCCCCCAGTTGTGAACGCCCGCCGCCGTCGTAAACTGGCCATGCCCCCTGGTTGCCGCGTAAATGCGGCTCTCGGTGCTGCGCAGCTCCCCGGTACTCGCGCCCGCCTCCAATGCCAGCCAGCTCAGTTCCATCGTAGGTATGGCCCCTTGCGATTCCAGCCGGTGACGCCGCATCCCGAACTTGTCAGGCGTCGCCAGGGCCAACGCCGCTTCAGTCTCGGCCCTGGAAAACCAGTACGGGTGCGCCTGCGGCGCCTCAATCACGGCCTGGGTTCCGCCGGCAAGCTCCTCAAAGAACATCGGCTCCAGCCGGTGCACCAGGGGAACGTCAAGAATGTCGATCCAATAGGCGTTGTCGTCGCCTTCGTTGAAGTGGCTGTGCCACGCGCGACCGGGGGTCAACAGCACATCCCCCTCGACCATCGGCAGCTTGACCCCGTCAACGACAGTAAACAGCCCGGCGCCGGCCTCCAGGATCAAACGCAACGCATTTGGCGTATGGCGATGCGCGCGTGCATGCTCTCCCGGTTTGATCATCTGATAGGCCGCAACCAGGGTGTTGACGGTATCGTATTCATTCCCCTCAACCGGGTTGAACATCAGCAGATTGCGCCGCTCTGCCAAATCCGTCCCAATCCAGCGCCCGGCTTGCTCCAAGGCGGCCCGTGCTTCGGAATAACTCCAATGTTGCGGAGTCAGCGCCGTGGCTGGCTCGGGCCACAGGGAACGGCTTTTCTTGTTCCAGCCCGCCGTATACCGATTGCGGCTCAGAACAGGATACAAATCATCCAACCCGTTGGCCGCGCGAATTTCATCCTCGGTAGTCATGGTCTCTCCTCCCACGGTCAGCGATTAGCGATGGAAACCGAAAATCGACATGGTGGTTTCGCCGGCTTCGAGCCGCTTGATTTGACCCTGTTCGGCCGCTTCCCGTGCGATTGAGGCGTCGATAACCTCTGTGGCAGTGCCGCGCGGCAGGCTGACCACCCCATCCGCGTCGCCAACGATCAAGTCGCCCGCATTCACAACCACCTGGCCCATCAGGAGCGGAGCGCCGATCCATCCCACGGCGCCGAAATCCTTTCCGGTCCCCCGCATGGACAGACCGCGCGCAAAAACCGGCACGCCGACATCTTCCAGAAGATCGCCATCGCGCACGCAGCCGTCTATCACCAGCCCCGCAAGACCCCGCGCCTTGGCCGCTGTCGACATGACCTCGCCCCAGTATCCAAAATCATACGCGCCAGAGACGTGAACGATCATCACGTCGCCCGGCCGTGCGATTTCCAGCGCCCGGTGTAGCCACAGGTTGTCAGCGCCCGGCGAATGCACCGTCAGCGCCGGACCGACGACCCCCAATCCCGAAATCATCGAGCGGATCGCTGAAGGCAAAGCGCCAATTTTTCCGCCCGCTTCGTGCAGAGTGGCCGTCGGAAGAGGGCGGGCACGATCAACAATATCAGCGGCGATGCGTGGAAAGTCGGCATTCGTTGTCCTTGATGCATCGAACATCATTTGCCCGCTCCCCCGTCCAGCATGTTTTCGTAGTCACCGCTCATGACTGCGCTGATCGGCGTTCCGCTCAACAAGGCTTTGGCCATCACGGCTTCTTTGAAGGCAATGGCTTCAGCCGCATCGAGAACGGCCTCGACCTGCGGCGCCTGAATGAAAATAACTGCGCTTGCATCGGCGATCACATAGTCATTCGCCGCAACAGGCACTCCCCAGGGAGTGATTGGTTCATTGGTCGCCGCCTCAACAACCCGGCCTCGCGCGGTGCGGGCCGTTAGAGCGGTTGAAAACACCGGGAAGTCATAATCGCGCGCTTCGTCGATGTCGCGCACAGGCCCATCAGCCACCACGCCTGCGGCGCCGCGGAGCTTTGCCCCTAAAGTCAACAATCCGCCCCAGCACCCGGCATCCTTGCCTGTGCGCTGCTCGACAACGATAACGTTCTCCGGCCCGGACAGCTCCACCGCCGATGTCCCCAAGTGACGCAATGGCCCTTCCGCTCGGGGACCGTCATGCAATTTCAGTGTAATAACGCGCCCCGCGATCCGTGACGCCTGTCCCGAGCGCTTTGGCACGCCCGTCACTTGTCCCTGCAGCCCCAATTGGTCGAGAGCATCTGACACAGCGCAGCAATCGAGCCGGCGCAGCCGTTGAACGGCCTCATCGGCCATTTGATTCGAATCGGTCTCTGTCATCTGAACCTCAGCATGTTCTATTCTACGGAACTGCATATTGCACAAAAGAACGCAACAGGCAATCTGGAAACTGGCGATGCGCTCGGTTGGCATTGCCGTCGGCCCGAAAGTCAGGGCATGTCACCTGCTTTGGATTCGACGATCGTGGTGGCGCCATGGACCAAGACGCGCTTCACCGGAGCGACGCGGGTCCGTGTTTAAGCAGCTTGGCGGTGGGGGTATTTCGCGACAGAGCAACCAAATCCGATCAGGTTTCGGGCGCTGCACCCTGTGCGTCGTGGCAAGATGCCCCAAGGCTTCGACGCTGACCATTGCAGTTGGGGAAACTACGTTTCAAAGCCGGCCATTATCCGGAACCTGGCCCAATTGCTTTGGCTTCGTCAGCGCGTCGCCGTATCAGTCCTGCGCGTCTCCGACCGCTTTTTGCAACAGGGCCATGAACGTTGCATGCTCTTCGTCATCCAGGCATTGAAGGATTTCGCGCTGCAGACGTTGAACCACCGGCTGCAAGGTGGAAAAGACCTGGTCGCCCATCGGGGTCAGCGATATCTCCCGGGCGCGGCGATCGTGGGCGCTGACCGCGCGCACGATATAGCCCTTCTTTTCCAGCCGGTCGATAACGCCGCCAATCGTCGTCCGGTCATAGGCGATCGCCGCCGCGACGCCGGCCTGGTCAATGCCGGGGACGGCCCTAACCGCACCCATCGCGGCGAACTGGACTGAAGTCAGGTCATATCCCGCAGCCAATACACGCGTTGTGAACATGTGTGACGATATCTGGTGAAGGCGGCGAATGAGATGCCCAGCTACGCCATTGATTTTCATCATGTATCTCCGTTTGATCTATCGTCGCCAACCCACAGGACCGTCAAATTCACTCTACGTCCGAACCAATGATCAGTATACCCATTACTTTTTGTTGACTCAAAATCATAAGTATGCTGTTTACTTTCGGCATCTGGCAGAGTGTGGAAAATTTACCGGAACAAGGGACAGCGCGCATGCAGTACTATCTTAACGGATTCAAGCCGGGCGACCCAAGAATTGTCGCCGCCGCCCCGAAACAGATCAAGGGCGTTGGAGCGGACGGCATCAGGGAAGTTGATGTCCTCATCGTCGGTTGCGGTCCTGCCGGCCTGACATTGGCAGCACAGCTTTCAGCGTTCCCCGAGATCGACACGATGATCGTGGAGCGCGGGCCCGGGCCGATTGAAAAAGGCCGGGCGGATGGAATCAACGTTCGTTCGATGGAAATGTTTCAGGCCTTCGGTTTTGCGGGAAAGGCAAAGGAAGAGGCCTATTGGGCCAACGAAACCGCCTTTTGGGTTCCGGATCCGGACAAGCCCGGCAATATCATTCGCAATGGCAGTGCGGAGGACGTCGAGGACGACCTGTCGGAAATGCCGCACACACTCATGAGCCAGGCGCGCGTGCACGAACTTTATCTCGAGGTGATGCGAAATTCCGCCTCACGACTTGAGCCGGACTACTCGCTCCAGGTGCGGGATCTGACCGTTGATACCACTGCCGACACCCATCCGGTTACGGTCGTTCTGGAAAGGACCGATCCGGAAAACGAGGGCCAGGAGGTGACGGTTCGGGCCAATTACGTGGTTGGATGCGACGGTGCGCGCAGCGCCGTGCGCGAGGCAATCGGTGGCGAACTGCGTGGCATTTCAGCCAATCAGGCTTGGGGTGTCATGGACCTGCTTGCCACCACCGACTTTCCCGACATTCGGATGAAATGCATGATCCAGTCGACGAGCCATGGCAATATCGCCGTCCTGCCTCGCGAGGGAGGCTATATGTTTCGCCTGTATGTCGAAATGGACAAGCTGAAGCCGGGCGAGCGCGCCGCTGACCGCGACGTGACGCTGGATCAGATTGTCGCGAAGGCCAACAAGATTTTGCACCCCTATTCGATCGATGTGAAAGAGGCGGTCTGGTGGTCGATCTACGAGGTCGGCCATCGCATGACCAACAAGTTCGACGATGTGCCGGAGCAGGAAACCGCCACGCGCAATCCCCGCGTCTTTGTTGCGGGAGACGCTTGCCACACCCATAGTCCAAGAGGTGGCCAGGGCATGAACGTTTCCATGGGGGACACCTTCAATCTGGGCTGGAAACTGGTTCAGGTCCTTAAAGGCCGCTCCGACCCTTCACTTCTTCGCACCTATTCCGCGGAACGCTGGAATGAGGCCAAGCGCCTTGTTGACACCAACCGGGACTGGACCCGCATCACCAGCGAAGCCGAGAAGAATCCCGAGCTCAAGACGAAAAAAGTGCCGGTCTTTCAGGAGCAGTTCCACGCGAACCGGACCTTCACCGCCGGGTTGGCCGTCTGCTATGAGCCTTCGCAATTGATTGGCGATGCGACATATCAAGGCCTTGCCACCGGACAGCCGATCGGCAAGCGGTTCCATTCGGCCCCTGTTGTCCGGTTGGCGGACGCCAAGCCTATGCAATTGGGCCATGTAGCCCAGGCCGACGCCTGCTGGCGTATCTACGCCTTCGCCGCAATGGGCGATGCCGGCCAACCCGGTTCCGGCATTCACAATCTGAGCGAATTTCTCGAAAACGATCCCAACTCCCCGGTTGTCAAATACACACGGCCGGATGAGGACATTGATGCGGTCATCGATTTCCGGGCCGTGTTCCAACAGGGCTATCGCGACTTGTCGCACGACAAAATGCCTTCGCTTCTGAAGCCTGCAAAGGGCGCCTATGGGCTTTGCGACTATGAGAAAGTGTTTTGTGCGGATCTTAAAAGCGGCAATGACATTTTTGAAATGCGAGGCATCGACAGGGAAAAAGGCTGCGCCGTGATTGTTCGGCCGGATCAATATGTGGCCAATGTGCTGCCGCTTGATGCGCATGACGAGTTGCGTGCCTTCTTCGACGGGTTTTTGCTGCCGGCCTCATGAAGCAGGTCCATGGTGGGCATCCTGTGCAAAACCCAAGTTTAGGCGACGCTACCCTTCCACAGGATCAACGGCCTGGCCGTCGAAAACGGCCGGGCGCACATTAACGACGAAGCAGTCGAGAACTGGGAGCCGGAGTTCGATGCCGAGGCGGCGTTCACATGATTGAGAACACGCCGCCTCAACCGCTGCCGGTGCTCTTGTCGCGCCATTCAGGCGAACTCCTGTCATCCTGGATCAGTCGGCATGCCGCCTTCTACGCGGTCCCGCCGCTGGTCATCCTTCGGCATTGCTTGCCGGAGGCTTCCTCATTGCGAGCGGCAGATATGCAACTGAACGGTGATCAGGAAATCCGCCTGGCCAACATGTTTGCCACCGAGCCGGCCATGATGCGTCGAATGACTTTCGCAAATGTCGCGCAAGCATCGGGTCGTCTCATTGCCACACGGTCAACGCAGATCTGCACCAACTGCAACCGGGGAGATACGGAACCGCTAGAGCAATTCCAGCGAAAGTGGGAACCGGCTTCGCGTCAATAATTGCGTGAAAACAATAAGATAGAGCATTTTCGGTGACTCCGCTTTCACCGGAAGTGCTCTAATCCTGCGAAGCCAGCTGCTCCGGTGACACATTACGCGCCCTTTGTGCGCAGACCAACTCCGGGATCCTGATAAGCGGGAAATCCCCTCCCCTTTCCGGCAATATCGGAGTGCCGCTCTTCGTGGCGAAAAGCTGCTCGACAATGAAGCCGAACGTGGCATCGGCACCTGGACATCGCCAACCGAGATTGCCCGGCTTCTTCTGATGCGACGCATTCCAAGACCTTTCCCGCGCGAGCATGACCTTTGGCGCTTCCGTGTGCTTGGCGCAAGCATCCCTGATCTTGACCATGTCGTTGCCGAGCAGGGGGAGAAACTGCCCACGCCTGCAAAGCCGATCCTGCCTCTTCACATGCGACCGGCTTTGCAGGCAGGGGTAGCCATCGTCGAGCGTGCTGGACCAGAGATGCTCCAGATGCTGAGTGCTCACATGATGGGCGGCAATCGCGTCCGATTCAGTGACGCCGCCGAGAGAATGATAACTCGAACCCGTGCGTGGAAAGCTTCATCCCAGATGCACTTAATCTGAGAATCCGACCGCCAGGATTCTCACAATTAAATGCCAATCTTGGATCAATTCGGCGCATTCTTACGTTTTAATGCCGAGCGACAGCCCCTCAGTTGACTGCCTGGACTTGCAATACTGAACGCCGGGGAATCAGACCCGTTCCAGAATCATGGCGATACCCTGACCTCCGCCGATGCACATCGTGGCCAGCCCATGACCGGAAGATGATCTTTGCAGTTCATGAACGAGCTTGGTGATGATGATTGCACCTGTTGCACCGACCGGGTGGCCAAGAGAAATACCGCTGCCATTTGGATTGGTACGCTCAGGATCGAAACCCAGCTGGGCTGCCACGGCATAGGCCTGTGCGGCGAATGCCTCATTGGATTCGACAATATCCAGGTCACCGACGGAAAGCCCTGCCCGGGCCAGCGCCTTCTGTGAGGCCGGCACCGGACCGATGCCCATATAGGCAGGCTCGACCCCGGCATGGGCGTAAGAGACGAGCCGGGCGAGCGGCGTAAGGCCATGAGCCTTCACGGCCTCTGCTGTGGCAAGAACGACCGCCGAAGCCCCGTCATTGATGCCGGAAGCATTGCCGGCTGTAACCGTGCCCCCGTCCTTCTTGAACAATGTCCTCAGCTTTGCCATGTCGTCCAACGTGGCGTCCTGGCGGACATGTTCATCCGTGTCAAAAGTGACAGTTTTTCGGCGATTCGTGACCTCGACCGGAACAATTTGCGACGTGAAACGGCCTTCAGCCAAGGCCCGGCTCGCCCTGCGGTGGCTTTCCACCGCTAGTGCATCCTGCATCTTGCGGCTGACACCGTAGCGTTCCGCCACATTCTCGGCCGTTACACCCATCAGGATTCCCCCGAATGGATCTGTCAACGCCCCGTTCAGCCCGTCAACAAGAATGGCATCTCCCATGCGCTGGCCCCAGCGCACTTGTGGGGCAAAGAAGGGGGCCCGGCTCATGATTTCGACCCCACCGCCGATGGCGATCTCCGCGTCGCCAAGCGCCAAGGCATTCGCTGCAGAAATGATTGCCTGCATTCCGGAGCCGCAAAGGCGGTTCACGGTCAGCGCAGGGGTCTCTTTTGGTATGCCGGCCTCGATCGAAACCACGCGCGCCAGATAGGCGTCACGTGGCGAGGTTGGGATCACCTGGCCAAACACCACATGATCGACGCGTTCAGGACTGACTTCGGCAGCGGCCATGGCCGCCCGGGTCACCATTGCCCCAAGTGCACCCGGTTCAAAGTCTTTCAGACTGCCCCCAAATGCGCCGATCGCAGTGCGTTTGGCCGCGACAATATAAATTTCTTTACTCACATCAGTCTCCCTTTGTCCGAGAACTTTGAATTCAGCCGCAGGGGCTATTGCCCTGTTGTCCGGACGATCCTCGTTTCAAAAAATTGCTGTCCGCGCTGTCGTCACCGCGTTGCCTTTTGACAGGATCGGGGCCAACCACGCTGCAACATTCGGCAGCTCGGTTTCGAAGAAATACTGAAATGTCATCAGTTTTCCGTCGATAAAATCAGCATCTGCACCACCCGCCTCGGCCAGTTTCCGCGCAGCAAGCGCCTGATCCAACCACAACCAGGCGACCACCGTATGTCCAAAAGCCCGCAGGAACAGTGTGGCATGCGCAAAGGCGCTTGACCCCTCGCAGCCACGCAAACAGTCGATCGCGGCGTTTATCTGACCCCACGCGTCGAGCAACTCATCTGCAAATCGCCCGAGGGAAGCGTCGTGAACCGCCGCTTCGCTGCAACGCCGAATAGCCTGTTCAAGCACCGCCAGTGCCTGCCCATCCCGCAAAATCTTGCGCCCGAGAAGATCAATACCTTGGATTCCTGTCGTGCCCTCGTGAATGGGATTGAGACGGTTGTCGCGCCACAATTGCTCCACCTGGAAGTCGCGTGTGTAGCCGTAACCTCCGTGTATCTGGATCGCGATGTCATTGGCTGCCAGACCGTATTCAGACGACCATGTCTTCGTCACAGGTGTCAGCAAGCCGAGCAAGGCGGCGCTATCGGCATCTGTCGTTTCCAGATCGACAAGCCGGGCGCAATAGAGACAAAGCGCCAATGCGCCTTCTGCATAGGATTTCTGCGCAAGCAACATACGCTTGACGTCAGCGTGTTCAATAATTGCGACAGGCGCTCCACCGCGTTCGCCAATGGGCCGCCCCTGGCTGCGCTCGCGGGCATATTGTACCGAAAGGCGATGGCTCCGGTAGCCGAGCGCCGCAGCGCCCAGACCGACGCTGATCCGGGCCTCGTTCATCATCAGGAACATTTGCCGCAACCCCTGGCCCGGCTCGCCCACAATCCACCCTACCGCACCGTCGCCCTCGCCAAAATTGAGCACGCAGTTCGCAGTGCCACGATAACCCATCTTGTGGTTCAGACCGGCAACGGAAAGGTCATTGCGGGTTCCATCGGGAAGAATCTTGGGAACGATGAAAAGCGAGATTCCAGGCGTGCCTTCGGGCAGGCGACCCTGGGCATCGGGCACTTTTGCCAGCACCAGATGAACGATGTTTTCGCTGATGTCCTGATCGCCACCGGAAATCCACATCTTGTTGCCGGTAAGACGGAACCGGCTTCCCAGTTCATCCGTGCCGTCGGGGACGGCCCGTGTCTGCAAATCGGCCAAACTGGATCCGGCCTGTGTTTCGGAAAGGCACATGGTGCCGAACCAGCGCCCTTCGATCTGTGGAAGCGCGAAAGTCTCGATCTGACTTGCACTTCCGAAGGTCGTGATCAGCCGTGCATTGGCAACCGTCAGCATGGGATAGGCAGCTGTGGCAATATTGGCAGCAGCGAAATAGGCAAATGATGCCGCGCAGGCGATGAAGGGTAGCCCAGATCCGCCATGTAGCTCTTCGAACCCAGCCGAAAAGAAACCCAGATCGGCATATTGTTTAAGCGCCGGACCAATCGGCGCGCAGACGTGAACTCCATCCGCCGTGAGTTCCGGCTCGTCGATGTCAGACTGTCTGTAATGCGGAAGGAACTGGTCTGCCGCCAGCTTTTCCGACAAATCCAAAAAGGCGGCCAGCAGATCACGATCCGCCAGATCATCGATTTTCAGCCAGTCGTGGAGAAGGAAATCAAGATCATTGCGCGAGATTAGGGAATTGGACATGTGTTCACTCAAATGATTGTGGCGCCGCCATCGACAACGATGGTTTGTCCGGTGATGTGGCCACCGGCGTCGGAGACCAGAAGCAGCGCCGGCCCCATAAGGTCAGTCTCGCCGCCAAGTTTGCCGAGAGGTGTCTGTGAAATCATCTCATCTCCGTGGGTATCCACGGTCGACGCTGTCATCTTGGATGGGAAAAAACCAGGCGCCAAGGCATTGACCCGGATCTTGCGGGGACCCCATTCAGCGGCCAGGGCCCGGGTCATGTTGATAAGCGCCCCCTTCGAGGTGTTATAGGCAATAGTCCCGGTGCGGCTGGGGTGATGGCCAAGAAAGCCTTCGATTGATGCCAGGTTCAATACCGCACCGCCCCCTTGCGGAAGAAAGGCCTGGCGCGCGACCTGCTGGGTGAGGTGGAAAACCCCCGAAACGTTCAAGTTGATTACCTTGTCCCAACCGGATTGTGGATAATCCTCGGCCGGAGCCCCCCAGGTCGCTCCTGCATTGTTAACAAGGATATCGATGCGGCCGAACTCGTCCATGACCCGCTCGACAAGCTGTTCTGTGACAAGAGTATCCGAGAGGTCTGCGGCAAAGGCCTTTACCGCAATGCCTTCGGCAGTCAATTCTTGAGCGGCGGCCTCCAAATCCGGCAGCTTGCGGGCGACAAGCACAATCGACGCGCCATACTGGCCGAGTGCGCGCGCAATTTGCAGGCCCAGCCCCCGCGAACCGCCCGTCACAATGGCAACCCTGCCGGCCAGGTCAAAGAGATTGGCGAGTTTCTTCATGATTTGTTCATCTCCGAAAAGGACCGGTTTTCCGCGACCAGCGTTTCTAGCAGGGGCGCAGGCTCGTACGCCCAGCCGTGGCGGCCGGCGGCAAAAGCGCGAATTTGTTTCAGGACATTTTCCAGGCCCCGCTGATCGGCGAAGAACATTGGCCCGCCCCGTTGGGTCGGGAAGCCATAGCCGTCGACATAGACAATATCGACATCCACGGGACGGTAGGCGATGCCTTCGCCCACGATCCGTGCGCCTTCATTTATCATCGCCAAGATGCATCGATCGACAATCTCTTTGTCATCGATGATGCGGCGTTGCAGCCCGATACGTCCGGATTCCGCCTCAATCAGATTTTCGATTTCCGGGTCGATTTCGGGCGTGCGACCATCCGGGTACTTGTAGAATCCCGCTCCGGTTTTCTGACCAAAACGGCCAAGTTCACAGATGAGGTCGGGCACTCTGGAATAAGGGCGGGCCGGCTGCTCCACGGCGCGGCGCTTTCGGATATTCCACCCGATATCCTGACCGGCCAAATCCATCACCCGGCACGGGCCCATTGCCATCCCGAAGGCCTCAAGCGCCAGATCCACCTGTTGCGGCAGCGCCCCTTCCTCAAGCAGGAACCAGGCCTGCCGAAGGTATTCTTCAAAAATACGGTTGCCGATGAACCCGTCGCAGACACCCGCCACGACACCGGTCTTGCGGATTTTCTTTGCGAATGCCATGGCGCTGATGAGAGTCTCGTTCGAGGTTTTTGCCCCGCGAACGATCTCCAGGAGGCGCATAATATTGGCTGGGCTGAAAAAGTGCATCCCAACGACCTGTTGGGGTCGCTTGGTGAAGGCCGCGATCGCATCAAGATCAAGCGTCGAAGTGTTGCTTGCCAGAAGCGCATGCGCTGGCGCGTATTGGTCGAGAATCTCGAACACCTGCCGCTTGACGCCGATATCTTCAAATACCGCTTCAATGAACAGATCCGCAGCTGCGGCGTCTTGTACTCTGGCGACCATCGAGAGCGCAGCCAGACGCTCATCGGCGACCTCTTGTGTGATCTTGCCCTTTTGAACGTCTCGATGAATGGTCTTGGAAATGGCAGCCTGCGCCTTGTCGCGCCGACCGGCATCGGGCTCGACCACATTGACCCTCAGATTGGCGGTCAAAAGCGCAGTTGCAATCCCCGTTCCCATCAGGCCGCCACCTATGACGGTCACCGTGCCAATCGGGAGTGGCTCCGATTTCGAAATGCATGGAATCCGCGAAACAAGGCTGCGGCCGAGGAAGACATGGCGCAGGGCTTTTGCCGTCTCTGACTGCATTAATTCACCAAACAGGCGCGCCTCAAACTTCTGTCCTTCGCGGAAGCCGAGCCTTCCAACGGCCTCGACGCAAGCGACGATGTTTTCTTCCGCAACAGAAAGGAGACGGCCTTGCCGAACCTGAACAATCGTTGACGCGATATCGTCGGGGACAGGAAGCTCACCGGTCGGCCGGACTACGGATAAAATGCCGGACTTCATCATCTCCAGCGCTGCAGTGACCGCGTCACCTTCGACCACTCGGTCAATCAAACCGATCTCAGCCGCTTGTTGCGCGGAAATCGGCCGCCCGCCCAGCATCAGCTCCAGCGCTCTTGCAGCCCCTACCAGACGGACTGTCCGCTGCGTGCCGCCTCCTCCGGGCAGCAGCCCCAATGTAACCTCGGGAAACCCGATTTGCGCGTCGGAAGATGCCACCCGGTAATGCGCGGACACTGCCAACTCCAGTCCACCACCCAGGCAGAGGCCGTTGATCGCCGCAATGACAGGCTTTGACGCCGCCTCAATCATATCCTGCAACCCGCGGATTGCATCGAGCCGTTCGGGGCTTTCTTCAAAATCCTTGATATCCGTGCCGCCGCTGAACCGAGCTCCGCCATGTATGACGATGGCATCGACCTCGGGCGCAGCAATCGCATCGCTGACAGCGTTTCGCAGCCCTTCAACAAGCCCCGACGAAACAGACAGGGCATTCACCGGCGGGTCTGAAAATTTGATGATTTGTACCGCGCCATCAAGGCTAGTTTCAATGAGCAATTTCTTCTCCACCTGATACGACGAAAAGCCAACGGATAGTCATTGTTCTCTTATATTATTGATAATAATAAGATTATTCTCAACATTCCTGCACCAGACAACTCCCACCGTGACTCATCATATCGGCAAGGCCAGACCCGATCAACGATTTGTTTGAAAAAATGTACTGCATTGAATGTCGCGGCTTTCCACCGTCCGCTTGTTCCTCGGCAGCGTGGTACGCGCGCCCCACCAGTCGACAATGACTTGACCCCATGGAAATCTTCGATGAACGCTCTCCCTGGAAACCAACGCCTCACCGAGCAGTGGCCCGATGGCACGCATGATGGCGGAGCCGGCCATCGCAAGCGGACCCCTCAGTCGGATCATCGACGGCGCTCGCCGCATCGCGCTTGAAGGCGACAGCACAAGACGGCAAAAGACACCGCCTACTTGACGGGCGCTGAAAAGGCAGAAATCAATCTGCTGATGACATCAACAAGATAAGCGACCATCGATCGCACTCCGCTGTCACGGAAGCAGTGAACCGACTGCCCGCGACCTACCGAAATGACCGTTCCGTTTTGCCGAAATGCGCATTCCCGATGACCAATGAAAATGACAAACCAAGTTCGACCAGCCATTCTGCGCCGGTGCGGCAGATCATTGGAAATGCGGTTATTGCCGTTTTATCCGAGGCGGGCATCGGAAAATTGACGCATCGCGCCGTCGCCAAAGCGGCGGGAATATCGCTTTCAGTGACAACATATTATTATGCAACCAAGGCCGATATGCTTGCGGACGCGTCGCAGCGACTGATGGATGGCTATCTTTCGCGGTTCCGCAGCATTGCTCGCGACCACCGGCACGGCAAGCGCCCTGTCTTGGCACTTGAAGTCTTTTCAACATTGCTCGTGATGAATGCGGCCGGAGCCCATCGCACTTCGACCACAGCCTGGTATGAGATCATCCTGAATTCCCCTCGCAGCCGTGAGGGAACAAAGAGGGCTTCCAAATGGTTCTCGGAGCTTCTGGATATCTGGAGCGATCTGGCGGCCGCGATGGGTGAGGAGAGCGATCCAGCCCGCATTCAGAATGCGATCGACCGGGTGGTTGGCCTTCAATTGATGGTAATTGCCCTTAGGCTGACTAAGGAACAGGTCAGCGCGGTGGCCGCAGGTTCTGATCCCGTCGCTGCCTGGCAGTTGCCCGCCGAACTGAAACCAGCGGACGCAGAGCCGCCGCAAAAGTTGGACAATTCGAAAACGCGCATCTTGCAAGCAGCCATCGATCTTTTGATCGAAGAGGGACCGGGCTCGGTTTCCTATCGGAAAATTGCAGAGCGCACAGGGGCGGCTCAGTCGGCTCCAGCCTATTACTTCGGGTCCATTTCGGATTTGCTAAATGCTGCACAGATTGAATTGTTTCGTTCGTCAAAGACCCGATATCGAAAACACACTTCGGAAAATCCAAACCGAAACCAGTCAATCAGTGACATTGCGGACCTCACGACCGCAATTATCATACGTGAGGCCACTGAATTCGGCTTGAATTCAGTGGCACATTACTCCCTTTGGCTTGAAGCCGGACGCAATGACAGACTTCGCCCAGATGTACAATTGGCCATACGCGACCAGATATTCGCATGGAAGCGCCGACTATCTCTGGTGATGCCAACTTCGAATAATACGGCCCTGTATTTCCAGGCACAGTTCTTGGGGCAATTGATCCGTCTCATCGCAACGGGGGCCGAGATATCCGCCTTGTCAGACATAAGGCATCTGCATTTTCAGTCTCTGGAGACGCAGCTTAAATCTATGCGGTCTGGCGAAACATCCTGATTCCGGCACTCCAGTTCGCGGCAACCCAGAAATTGCTGAGGGTTTCCGAAGCGCGTGACCACAAGAAGTCACGAAAGACGCCAAATCAGTGACGTCCACACACACACCTCACTCACCGGTATAAAAACGCTCGGCGCTCCGCTTGATGACCGGACCATCGAGCGCGAGCGCAAAGCAGGCCCCATAATGGGGCGGCATGGGATCATCCTGTTTCAGCGGTTGTCCGCTTTGCCTCCTCTGTTGTTCCAAATAGGCGGGAATTGTCTGATATGCTGCTGTCGCCATATTGAACAGCAACTCGCGAATATGCGAGCATCCACAGATGCCGCCGATAGCGGCGCTTACTCCACGCCGCCACCCGGCGGACATTTTGAGTCCGACAACGCGGTCGAGAAACTGTAATGCGTCCGGACACTCGGGATAGGGCGTAGCCAACATGCCCGCTTCAATGCTTCTGACGATATATTCGCTATCGATGCAAGCCCGCACAACCATGTGATGAATTGGTTCACCTGCGGCACGGGAAACACCACTTTCATTCGAGAAATCGAACGGTTTTATGTCAGTGAGGTGCCCCTCGATATCCCACAGGCCGTCGTCGCGCAAAAAGCTGCGATAGTTTACTTCGCGCGTGTGCATGGGGCGGCGCGACACCGCAACGGATATTCCGTTCTGAAGACTGGTTTCGCTCATATCCATGCACTCCTCTGCATCCGCGCTGTGATTTGACGGACGGAAATCCTAGAGCCCGAACCCGCCGTCCACACGCAGTGTTTGTCCACTAATGTACTTTGCCCGTTCGGAGGCAAGGAATTCGACTGCATCAGCAATCTCATCCGCTTTTCCGAACCGCCGCAAGGGCACTTCATGGCGCTGCCGATCCCAAACGGATGGCGTATAAAGCTCTTCCATGAATTTTTGCCCCAGGCCTGCATCTATGAATCCTGGCGCAACTGCGTTCGCCCTGATTCCAAATCTGCCTTCCTCTTTGGCAATGGCGCGGCACAGCATTTCGACCGCCGCCTTCGGGATTGCGCCAAGCCCGTCCCGCGGAGGAAAACTATGCACGGCTATCGAGCTCAGGGCCACAAATGCGCCGCCACTGTTCTGACGCATCAAGGGAAGCGTGGCCTTTGCCAATTCAAAAAATCCAATGACGTCCACATCCAGTGCCGCAGACAAGTCCGTACGCGACAGCTCCGATACATAGCCTTGCGAAATATGGGCTCCCGAAGCAAAAATGACCGCGCCCAAGGGGCCCAGCCATTCCTGAGCCCCTGATGCTGTCGCCCGGATCGTTTCCGGCTCCGTCAGATCGCAGAATTCAGACCGGGCACGCCCCCCGCTGCGCGAGATGTCGTCAACAACTCTCAAAGCGGCGTCCTCGTCGGTACGGTAGGTGAGACATACCGACCACCCTGCTTGCGCCATCTTCCGACAAATTGCCCGCCCCAATCCGCCCGATCCGCCGATCACCAGTGCAGTGTTTCCCATCTCGGCCCCTTAGACACGCCAGCGATTATCAAACGGACACGGTTCTGCATTCACCGAGTCACCAAAACCAGCTCACTTTTAACAAACGTACGTTATTTTATCGTGGTCCACAAGGCCGCTGCGGGTCGCACCACTTGGTCAATTTGAACAACCCGCACATGCATTGTTTCAAAGCGCAACAGTGCATGAATCCAACTGGATAGGTGGCGCTGTAGCCGTTGCGGAGAGGAAAACCCAATACAGCTATTGACAGTCCGCACTCAATTGTTTCAAACAATCGTTAGTTTTTTTATTGCTCGAAATCCGCCTGTTTTGGCAGCGCGTTTTCAGCAATCTCTTGCGACACACAGTGCTAAAGAAAGATAGATGCAATGTCTGGACCTTTGAGTGGCATCCGCGTTCTGGAGATTGCCGGACTGGGGGCCGCACCGTTTTGCGGCATGATCCTCGCGGATTTGGGCGCAGAGGTTATCCGCGTCGACCGGACGCACGGCGGCCGAGTGACCGATCCGGGTGCGGACAGAGACAGTTTCGTCGACCGTGGCAGACGCTCGATCGCGCTAAACCTGAAGTCGCCCGAGGGCGTTGCGATACTTCTGCGCCTTGTTGAGACATCAGATGCACTTATCGAGGCCTTTCGCCCGGGTGTGGCAGAAAGGCTGGGATTTGGACCAGAGGCCTGCCTGATGCGTAACGAAAAACTGATCTATGGCAGGATGACCGGATGGGGCCAGACCGGGCCCCTTTCACAAGCGGCCGGACACGATCTGAACTACATTGCAACGTCCGGCGCCCTTCACGCGATCGGTTCAAGGGATGCCGCCCCTACACCCCCACTGAACCTCGTCGGAGATTACGGCGGCGGCGGCATGTTGTTGGCCATCGGAATCCTCTCGGCGATCCTCGAGTCTGTTCGAACCGGCAAAGGTCAGGTTGTTGATGCCGCAATGAATGATGGTGCGGCGATGCTGATGACAGAGATCTATAGCCAGTACGCACGCGGTAACTGGACCAATGCTCGTCAAGACAACTTCCTTGATGGAGGAGCTCCATTTTATCGAACTTATGAAACTCGGGACGGGAAGTTTGTTTCGATTGCGGCGATTGAGGCCCGGTTCTACGCAATCCTCATTGAGAAGTGCGGCATCGAAGGCGTTCCCGCCTCCAACCAATGGGACAAAGGCTCGTGGCACGAGACTTGCGCGAAATTCGAGGCAAGGTTCAAAGAAAAGACGCAAAAGGAATGGTGTTTGTTGCTGGAAGGAACTGATGCGTGTTTTTCGCCAGTACTGGACTTTGAAGAAGCTGCTCTGCACCCTCACAACAAAGAACGCCGCACGTTCAGGCAACTTGAAGGCCAGATCGTCCCGGCTCCCGCGCCGCGCTTCAGCAAGCATGGTGACATTGCACTTCCACCTCTGGGTGGGGTTGGATCAGAAACGGCAGAACTCCTGGGCAAGTTGGGATACACGCAGGAGGCGGTTTCCGATTTGATCACTCGGGGAATTTGCTCTCAAAGCTGACCGATAGAAAACCGGCGATTGCTGCCCCCGATACCTGAGATTTTTGACCTGTTTGGGGGCATGTTCGAGTCCCTGTCCGGGTTGCGAAAGACCTCACTCAACTATCGAAGCGCTGTCTTCAAGGGCAGCTCGGGGCACGCGAAACTGATTGGCGATATGAGCCTCCTCTTCATACCCAAATGAAACGCCACAAACAAATGCTCGATCATCCGGCCATGCAAAACGCGATCTGAAAAATTCCGCCGCAGTGGCAAGTGACGCCTGGGGAACCGAGGCAACGCCCAGGCTTTGCGCGGCAAGAATGAAGTTTGCGACATAGGCACCACAATCCATCACACCATAGGTGCCGAGTTGGCGGTCTGTCGTGATCAATGCGACATGCGGCGCCCCGAACATGCGGTAGTTTTCCAAGCGTTGGCGATCTGCTCCGGCACGGTCCTCTCTGCTAATTCCAACAGTTCCGTAGAGTCGAAGGCCGCAGTCCTTGCGCCGCTCGGCGTATATTCCAGTATATTTTTCAGGGAAGGCAATATCTGGAGATGGTTCCGAATTTCGGACATGATCAACAAGATCCGCGCGAAGCGTCCTCATTGCCTGTCCGGATATGACCGTCACGTTCCAAGGCTGCGTATTGCACCACGAGGCCGTCAACTGCGCCAGTTTCAGAATTCGCCAAATCGTAGCATTGGCAACGGGTTCGGACTTGAAACCACGGCAGCTGTGCCGCAAAGCGAGAAGCGCCTCCAGTGTTTCATCAGGAGTGGATGACTGTGGTGCGTCCAAATTCATTGAGCCTCATCTCTCCATTACGGTTCTGGCTCGAAGTTAACCTCCGGCTCAAAGCTTGTGTGATTGAAAATCAGCCTTACCGATCAGAATTCCAGGCAAACACCCCGGCGCTCGGGTCAAGGAGCGAATACCATGAGGCTCCTCCGGGCGGCATTTTCTTTCGTCAATCATTCGGCTCATCAAATCCAGGTCGCGGCACAGACTGCAAGAGCGTCGTACCCCAGCCGCCATCGCACAGAATCTCCTGTCCGCTGATGTACCCAGACCGGCTGCTGGTAAGAAAGACAACGGCATTTGCGATGTCTTCCGGGAGACCAATCCGGCGCACCGGTACGATCTCCTCGCGCTTTTTCCGCACAACCGCGTCCCGATAAATCACCTCGGACAAGGGTGTGATGACCATAGCGGGACTGACCACGTTGCTGCGGATGCCGCGCGGTCCCAGTTCTTGCGCCAAGTTCTTGGACAGCATGGCTACGCCTGCTTTGCTGACACTGTAGGCGCCGCTGGTCGGTTGCACATGGCTGCCCGCGATAGATGAGATGTGAACGATACTGCCACCACCCTTCGTGATCATCTGGGCGGCAAATACCTGTGAGCAGATAAAGTAACCGGTAAGGTTTACATTGAGAACTGCCGTCCAATCGGCGATGGACAGACTGGAAAGCGGACCAAAGCGAAGCAATGCCGCATTATTGATCAAGAAATCACAATTTCCAAGCTCTGCGGCAACCTTGCGGGCCGCCGATGCTACACTTTCAGGATCCGTGACATCGGCGCGGCAGGCGATTGCCGATCCCTTTGCGCTCCGGATTTGGCGCACGGTCTCTTCAGCATTGTCCAGATCGAGGTCGATCACGGCAACCTGACAGCCCTGCCTTGCAAGCGACTGCGCTATGGCACGACCAATCCCGCCGCCACCGCCTGTAACGACGGCAATCCTGCCATCCAACTCCAGCCAGTCACCTTGCATCCGACCTGTCCACTTTCGTTTGATCAAAATATTCTGCGGGCAGTGGTTCGAACTGCCGGCAATGGGATTACTTCACCTGCGCATCGGTTCCGAACATTTCTCTCAAAACCCGCTTCAGAACTTTGCCCGACGGGTTTCGGGGCAATTCTTCAAGCACTTCGATCCGTTTCGGAACCTGATATCCGCCGAGATTCTGTTTGGCGAAATCACGCATTTCCTCATGATTGATCGTCTTTCCCGGGCGCGCCACAATTGCAACTGTAAGAGCCTCGCCCCAGTAAACGTCGGGAACTCCGAATGCGGCCACCTCTGCGATATCCGGGTGGCCGGCGAAAACCTCTTCGACATCTCCCGGATAGATGTTTGCACCGCCGCTTATCACGAGATCCTTCTTGCGGTCTGCAATGTACATATAGCCACGCTCATCGATGCGCGCGAGGTCGCCAGAATGCAGCCAGCCATCTATAATGGCTTCGGCGGTTTTATCGTCTTCCTTCCAGTACCCTTTCATGACCGTCGGCCCGCGAACCAAAATTTCTCCGATTACGCCAGGCGGACAGTCTTTGCCTGCCTCGTCCACGACCCTCAGTTCGACGCCCGGGATCCCTTTTCCGATTGACCCCTCCGCTTCAAGATGCTCCTCACGCCCCAGGGCGGCGCAGTGCGATGTTGCCTCAGTCAGCCCATAGGCTTGAACCAGGATCTGCCCGAAAACGCCGACAGCCTCCTTCAGCCGCGGGCCGGTGATGGGGGCTGCGCCGTAGACGACTGATCTGAGAGAGGAAAAGTCGAAGCGGTCCCTTCCGGGCAAATCCAGCAGTTCATAAAGCATGGTAGGCGCTAAAAAGATGTACGTAATTTTCTGCTCGGAAATGGCGCGTGCGATCTTTTCGGGATTGAAGCGCTTGATCAATTGAACAGTAGCACCCTGTGAGAAATGAATCAGGGTGTGGACAATTGTCTGGTGATAAAGCGGCGAGACCTGAAGCACCTTGTCGGTCTGCACTGCACCAGCATAAGCGGCAGTAACATTGGCAATATCAACGGTGACATTTCGATGTGTGAGGCACGCCCCTTTCGGCAGTGACGTCGTGCCGCTGGTGTAAACAATCGCGGCGATATCGTCGCGCTGAATGGCAGGGCGTGCGGGTGGGGGCGCATCTTGCGGCAGCCAGTCGCCGAACAGGGTCACACCGGCTCCCGAATGATCGATTGACACGACCTTTTTCAACATTGGCATTTTCGACTGTGCCAGTGCGATCGTATCTGCAAAGCTACTGCTGGTCACAATAATCTTTACACCGGAATTCGTCATCAGATTGACGTGTTCGCTGGTATTTAGCCGCCAGTTCAGCGGCACATAGATGCCGCCGATCGACATGATAGCGAAGTAGGTGACGAGGTACTGCGGCTCATTTCCCATGAGAATAGCCACGCGGTCACCCTCGCTGATCCCATCACGTTTCAGCGCAGCGGCGGTGCGGGCGACCAGATTTACGAACTCTCGGTACGAATATTCGCCATCGTCCCATTTGAGTGCGGTGCGCTCTGGGTCGATGTTTGGGTTGTTGAAAACAATATCTCCGACGAAATCCATTGGTCTCCCCTTTATCGCGATAGGCCTTGATGCGCCCATCGCCCGGATGACGGCAGGGCGCATGACTTGACAGTGTTACGCCAAGTCATATTGCTTCATGGTTTCCTTGTGGATGATCAGCTTCATGATCTCGCTCGTTCCTGCACCAATCTCATGGTGCTTTGCATCGCGGTAAAGACGCGCGACCTGATATTCCTCCATCAAGCCGTAGCCACCGAGGATTTGGACCGCCTCCCTCGAGGCCATCACGGCTACTTCGGACGAATAGAGCTTCAGCATCGATGCTTCATTCGACATTCTTTCGCCGCGTTCGGCCGCTCTGACCAGATGATAGAACATCGTTCGGGAAATCTCGATTCCCGCCGCCATACGCGCAATCTTGTCCTGGATCATCTGGTAATCTGCGATTTTCTTGCCGAATACCTTTCGTTCATTTGCATAAGGGGCCGCGATGTCGAGACAGGCCTGTGCGATCCCGGTATTACATGCGCCTTCGAAAACCCGCTCGACGTCAAGGCCATCCAGCATGATGTAAAAGCCCATTTCAGCCTCGCCGAGAATTTGGCTTTCAGGGACGCGCACGTCGTCAAAGAAGATTTCCGAGGTCGGCGAACTGCGCAGACAAAGCTTGTCAAAGGGTTGACCGACTGACACGCCCGGCGTGTTGGCGTCGACGATAAAACACGTCCCGCCATGGGCCCGCCTGTTTTCACCGCTTGTCCGGGTGAACACCAGAAAGAATTGTGCGATCGGCGCGTTGGTGATGAAGGTTTTGTGGCCTTTGATGACCCAATCACCACCGACTTTTTTTGCCGTGGTTCGGGGGCTGAGCGCGTCCGATCCGCCGGTCGGCTCGGTCAGACAGATCGAAGCGCAGGCCTCACCGGTAATCAGCGGGCGAAGGTACTTTTCCTTCTGCGCCTCGGTGCCGTACTTAGCCAGATGCTTTGCCACCAGACCGATATTCACAAAGATTGTCGCATCAAGCCCCGCATTGACCCGCGCCGTTTCTTCGGCAACGATCGCACGTGTCATGAGCGACCCTCCGGACCCGCCATATTCGACCGGCAAGTAGGTGCCGAGAAGATCAAGATCCCCCATACGCTTGAACAATGACATCGGCGGACGACCGTCCTTTTCCATCTGAGGGACGAGGGGTTGAAGTTCGTCCTTCATGAAGCGACGGACCATCGTCCGAAACTCGAGCTCTTCCGCCGTGAGGAATGTCTTAACTGCAAGTGATTTCATAATTTTTCTCCGTCTGAATTGTTGGCGGATCAGGCCTTGAAAAGGGCGTGCACGCGCGCGGCATCCTGGGGCTCGAAGAATTCGGTCAGGCCGACACGGCTGGTTACCGGCAACCCGGTTCGTTGGGTCATGGCAACGCGCAATTCAAGCGTCTTGAGCCCGATTGAAAGCGAGTCAAAGATGGGAACGCCCAGATCCTTGATCTGATTGAGGCCGGCAACCGATGCGATGCAGCTGAGACCAGCGCTGGCGATGACAATCGAGTTTGCACCGTTTTCGACCAGTCTTCTGGACTGGCGCACGATCTCTTCGGCAACGAACTCCGGCTCGACAAAGCCTCTGGTGAAAGCTTCCATTGAGGAAATGTTGATGCCCGCGACACCGGCGCATCGGCTTTGCAGGCCATTGGAGGCAACCAGACCCTCCGTATATTCCAGCCAAGGCCGGTCTATCACCGTTACCACACCGAATTTTGCACCATACTCACAGGCCATATGCATGGTTGCGGCGAAGGGCCCGACGACCGGGATCTTGGACAACGACCGCCCCTGGATGATCCCGGGGTCGCCGCAACATGCCACCATTGTCCCGTCAAAACCTTCATTGCTGGCTTCGGCGAAACGGTGCACGACATCAAGCGAGTTGATATAGTAAGGATAGGAGAAGATCGTATCCGACGCGCGCTTGAGCCGCGCAAACCGGTGGGTCAATTCGGTTCCCGGCTCTTTGATCTTGCTGAAAACTCCGTCTATCAGTTTGGTGTAGGGCTCAGACCCTTTTTCGGCGTTGATATGAATGATGCACAGTTTCATGCCTTATCTCCTGCTTTGACGGACGCTCGTGTTTATTTTCCAGCGAATTTCGCCGGTCGCTTTTCCAGGAAGGCGTGCACACCTTCCCTATGGTCTTCGGAATCAAAGAGGGCAGCAAAAAGCTGAACCTCGCGGCGATGCCCTTCGTCAAGCGAGTGATCATCGCCAAATATCATTGAGCTTTTGGCCGCCGCCACCGCGAGTGGCCCCATGCTGTTGATCGTTTCGGCAAGCGCCATGGCCTCATCAAACGACTTGCCTTCGGCCACAACCTGGCTGACCAAACCAATCTCGGCCGCATGGGATGCGGTGATTTTCTCGCCGGTGAACAACAGGCGCTTGGCCGTGCCGGGTGCGACCAGTCGGCCCAGCATCCGGGTACCACCAGCCCCCGGAATAAGCCCTAGCCGAACCTCGGTCAGGCCAATCCTGGCCTGTTCTTCTGCGATAACGATGTCGCAGGCCATCATCAGCTCTAGCCCGCCTCCAAGTGCGTGACCATTGAGCGCGACGATCACCGGCACACGAAGACGATACAGCGCCTCTTGCATAGCCTGAACCTGAAGCGCCATCTTGGCTGCCGTGTGCCGGTTCAACGTGGTGAAAAATTTAATATCGCCGCCAGCGACAAAGCAGCTCCCCGTCCCGGTCAACACCATGGAACGCACGCTGTAGTCATCTTCAATCTCACGAGCGACAGCGTGAATTTCATCCGAAACGTCTGGATGAAGGGCATTCACCGGCGGATTGTCGATGCGTACGACAATTGTGTCGCCTACTCGCTCCCTATGAATGTGCTGGTACATACCTTGCCCTAGATGCGGTTCCCAAATGCTCGGGAGCATCTATATACGAATTAATAAAACAAACAACCGTTATTTAGTTTGCGCATTTTTAGCCAACACGGTAAGACGTGGGGCAAGGCTGGATTTCCGCCATACGCCCCCCTCGGGGAGCCCTGATCGAAGAGTTTGGCGCGGCAAGAGAATCAAAAGAGGAGCCAGAAATGAACGACCAAGTGGCAGTTGTGACCGGTGGAGGCGGAGGCTTGGGCCTCGCTGTTTGCAGAAGCCTCGCCCAGACCGGGATCACGGTAGTCTGCCTCGATATCGGCAATGCAGCCGAACGGGCGGCAAAAGCCCTTGGCGAGGAGGGGCTCGCGATCGAGCATCAACAATGCGACGTGACCAATTCGGCTGCAACCATCGAACTGAGCGACAACATCCTCGCGCATCACGGTCAGATTGATATTCTGATCAACCTTGCCGGTGTTGCGCGCAATGCCAAGCTCGTTGACGTGACAGACGAGGATTTCGATCTTACGCTTTCCAGCAATGTGCGCGGGACGATGAACATGATGCGAACCTTTGCGCCCCACATGAAGGAACGCGGCTACGGCCGGATCATCAACACCAGTTCGGTGGCCGCGCTGGGGTCTATCGCAGGAACAAGCTATACAGCCGCCAAGGGCGCCATCGAGGCGATGACAAGAACCGCCGCCATGGAACTCGCCCGCTACGGCATCACCGTCAACTGTGTGGCTCCTGGCATCATCAACACAGGCATGTTTCAGAAGCAGCCGGAACGGGCGCGTAATCACATGCTGGATCGCACACCTATGCGCCGCAGTGGCGAGCCGATGGAAATTGCCGCTGGCTACCGGTTTCTGAGCTCTCCTGACGCGAGCTACGTCACCGGTCAGACACTGTATGTCTGTGGCGGCGTATCTGTTGGAGATTTTCGATAAATCATCGTTACATTATAGGGGATTATCCATGATCGACTACGGGCTGACAGGTTCCACGATCATTGTCGCCGGCGGCGCCTCCGGCATCGGGCGCGCAATTGTGAACCTGGCTGTGAGCCAAGGCTGCAAAGTCGGGCTGCTGGACGCCAATGAATCGCTTTTGAAAACTGTATTGGCGGATCTCGCCACCTCGGGGACCAAAGTTGCTGGCCGCAGCCTCGACATTCGCGACGAACCGGCAATTCATGCGGCTGTGGAAGACATCGAGACGGTGCTGGGCCCTGTATCCGGCCTGGTAAATTCTGCGGGCATAAGCCGGCCTGGACTGGCCACCGATATTGCCGCGAACACCTGGTCAGATGTGATTGACGTAAACCTCAAGGGATCGTTCTTGCTGTCCCGGGAAGTCGGGCGCCGCATGGTTTCACGCGGCAAAGGGTCGATTGTGTTGGTCTCATCGGTTGATGGCAGTGGTGGTCATGCCGCCCGCACCCATTATAGCGCGTCGAAGCACGGTGTGTTAGGCCTTGTCAAATCACTTGCGATCGAATGGGGACGCCATGGCGTACGCGTCAATGCGCTTTGCCCAGGCATCGTGGATACACCCCTGTTGCGCGGCAACATCTCGGCAGATCACATTTCCGGCGTCATGGAAGACCGCATACCTATGGCCCGACTGTCCACCGGCGAAGATCAGGCGAAGGCAGCTCTGTTCTTGCTTTCCGACGCCGCATCTTATGTGTCCGGAACCAGCCTGACTGTGGACGGGGGCCTGACTTCGGGCTATTTCACGCATCTGAACGGAGAAGACTGGGGCAGCCACTGAACAGCCCGCGGTTTGCATCGGTGACACCGTACGTCGGCCATCCAGGGCCATAGGCTTCGTATTTCCGGCAACGGCCGGCGCAATCGAAGCCAGATCCGTCATATCCATCTTGATCGTGACAACTGTCGCGTCGTTGTTGCCCAGATGAGCCTTCAATTTCTCAAGCGCCTGGACGCCTCGCGGCGATCACCACCCGTGCTTTGTGACGGACGAATCCCGCGCCAAACCTGGTTGACGTCCCGGTTAAAAGGACGGTCTTACCCGCGAGATCCCCAAACATCCCAATGCTCCGTTGCAACCTGCTGGAGGCATTTCTTCAGGCTTCTCAGGTCGTGACCGCCACTCTTGTCACTCGATCGGATGGCGCACTGTCGCGCTGGTAGGACAGCACATGCGCATGACCTCTACTCCCGGCGTGCAAGGCTCAAAGCCGCTCGAAGATAGTCACGTTGGCAAGACCGCCACCCTCGCACATCGTTTGCAGACCGTAGCGCTTGCCGCGTTTGCCGAGCGCATTCAACAAGGTGGCTGCGATCCGCGTTCCGGACGCTCCAAGCGGATGCCCCAGTGCAATGGCACCACCATTCACATTCAGGCAATCGGGGCTTGCGCCGGTCTCTTTGAGCCAGGCCAGCGGCACCGACGCAAAGGCTTCGTTGACTTCGAACAAGTCGATGTCATCGATTTTCATCCCGGCCTTCTTCAGCGCATTCAGCGTGGCCGGAATCGGCGTCTCCAGCACAATGACGGGGTCGGAACCCTGCACATGCATGCTGTGTACCCGCGCGATTGGCTCGACACCCAAACGCTTGAGGCCGCGCTCGTTCACGACAAGCATGGATGAAGCCCCGTCGCAAATCTGGCTGGCATTGGCCGCTGTGATCACGCCCCCGTCCACAAGCAGCTTGACCTGTTGAATTCCTTCGATCGTCGCTCCGGCCCGAACCCCTTCATCGGTCCCATGCATAGCTTCGGTTCCGTCGGGCAGAACAATCGGAACCGGCACGATCTCACCGTGAAACGCCTCTTCGGCATCGGCAGCCTTGCGATGACTTTCAAGCGCGAAGTGATCCAACTGCTCCCTGGAAAGCTGGTATTTGGTCGCCATCATCTCGGCACCCGTAAACTGGGATGGTTCTACCGAGCCGTAACGCTGCTCAAACCGCGCGCCGCGGTAATGACCCATACCATTTTTCTCGGCCAGCGTTGAGGCAGTGAACATCGGCACACGCGACATGCTTTCAACGCCACCGGCAATAACGACATCCATCGCACCCGAGATGACTGCCTGAGCCGCAAAGTGAATGGCTTGCTGGGACGATCCACATTGGCGGTCAATTGTCACGCCTGGTACTGCCTCGGGCAGACAAGACGACAAAACCGCAGTGCGCGCAACATTCTGGGATTGCTGGCCTACCTGTTGAACGCAGCCAAAGATGACATCCTCGATCAGCGCCGGATCAGTGCCGGTTTTCGCCAACAAGGCGTCAATGATGAATCCGCCAAGATCAGCCGGATGCCAACCGCTCAGGCGTCCATTCCGCTTTGCTCCGGGCGTACGCATTGCCGCGACAATATAGGCTTCCGACACAGCACCATCCTCCAGTTTCGCTCGCTGAGAGAAAGCGTATATCGATTCTGGATTACATACAAACGTTTGTTTGTTTAAGTTGCGAACACCGAAGCGGCTTCGCAAGGCGATCCATTTTAAGGATCGTAGAGACTGCCGATTGGCGCTTTAGGACGAATTTCCGAGAACCCTTCGAGCCGCGCTTTGGTATTCGACAATCATTGTTGCGACAGAGAGGCGCCCGCCCGCCTTGTACCAATACGAAATGCTGGTCAGCATATTGATCAGCATGTTCGCCGAAAGCTTCGGATCCCCAACGGAAAAGACTCCAGTCTCCACGCCATCGAGTATGATATCTAGCAGAATCACCTCAAACTTCTTCCGGATATCAACGATTTCACGGAATCCGGCCTTTGTCAGACTGCGCAACTCAGACTGCGAAATCATCGCCTCTTTTCGACGTTTGGCGTGCCAACCAACCATGACCTCGACAAATTTGTCCAGCCGTTCTTCCGGGCTTTTGGCGTGCTCCTCTGCCTCGGAAATCTTGTCGAGCAGCTCCTGCATGATCTCACGCATGATGATCACAAGCAGTTCATCCTTGTTCTTGAAATAGTTATATAAAGAACCCGCCTGCAACCCCGAATCCGAAGCAAGGTTTCGCAGGTTCATGCCATGAAAACCATGCTTGGACAGTTGCCCAAGTGCAGAACGGCGGATGATGGGCCATGTTTTGTCTCGACTGGAACCTTCAGTTCGCATCTTTTTCCTTTCAGCGAAAACACGTGGAACGATGTTTTACACACTTTCCACACCGCACAATTTCACATAGCCTTGCTTTTTGGTGCCTGAGCGTCTCCAGAGACACTAGAATCCGGCACCGCAGATTGGCACCTGCGTTGATTTGCCAGATTCCTCGGTACCTCACACAACTTCAATCGACAACATAAAACTATTGTTTGTTATTTTTCGATGGCTTGCGAGAGACCATATCCGTTGGCCTATCTGCCGAAAATGAAACCCTGAAGGCGCGGCTTGACCCGTCCGCACACATGACGAGGTCCGCCCTCACGTCAAACCTCGATACGTCGTATGGGGACGACATAGCTAGCAAACCAAAACGTCGCCCAAAGCGGGCGACGTTCCAATATTCATTTCGACGCGATGATGGACAACTACTTCCCCAGTTCCTTTTCAAGGTCGGAAATCATCGACTTATAGTCTTTCAAAACTTCCTCTGCGTTCGTCAGACCCAGTGTTTTATATTTCTCCAGCGCCACCGCGACCTGTGGCTCAAGATTTACTCTGATCTGCTCCGTCAAGGCATCATCAGCACGAGTAACCGTTTTGCCCTTGGCTTTCATCTCTTCGATACCGTCAGTTTCTGCGACCAGAAGCGACTTGCCAAGATTCGTTGCAAAGTAAGCTCCAGAAATTTCGGTGATGGCCGCCTGGTCTGCAGCGCTGATACCGTCCCATGCGGCTTGATTGACAACCAGCAGCAAAGCCGAGTTGAACAAGGCCCCGGGAACGATCGTGAGATTTTCAGTTACGTCGGCCAAGTGGAAGCTCTTGGCCTGCTCGATGCCAGCTAGCGAGCCATCCAAGGCCCCAGCGGAGAGCATTTCATAAGTCTCCGATACACTTTTCTGAACCGGAACGGCTCCAAGCGCCTCAATTGTCGCGATGGTTCCAACAAGTGGGCTGCGCAACTTCAGACCCTTGAAATCCTCGACCGTTTTGATCGGGTTTTTCGTAAAGACGTGCCCGGGTGAAGTTACGAATGCAGAGGCCACATGCACGCCTTCGAACATATTGAGTGGTGCGAGCCATTTTTCATAAAGCTTCGCGAAGGCTGGCGCGGCGACGTCGGACCTGTCCGTCAGAAAAGGCCCCTCCCCGATGGAAATCAGATCAAAGCGACCGGGCGTGTAGCCAGGAACGATCAAGCCGACTTCGGCCAGCCCGTCTCGGATGACATCATATTGCGCCGGCACGGTTCCGACGACCTTAGGTGCAGCAACGATCTTCACCCGGCCTTCCGTAACCTTTTCGACATCCGCCGCCCAAGCCAGCACGCCGTCATCATTAAGGCGATGCCCGGAAGGCAGCCAGCTTGAGTAGGTCCATGTTGTATCCGCAGATGCAGCTGCACCCGCAAACATCGCGCTGAACGCAACCGCAGCAACGAGCCCCTTTATTTTCAACTGGATCATATCCTTCTCCCTCTCCCTCGATTGGAACACGCAACACGCGCCACGTCAGAAATACTAACGTACGTTTGTATATTGCCCTTTGCCCGCCACGTCAACAATTTGCTTTCGCAAGAGGTCACGAGCCGAAAGCAAGCGAGTCAACAAGTTCACGGAGAGCCTACTTGCCGGTCGCTTGAATACATCTGCGCGGCAAGCCGGCACACGCTTCGGTATCGCCGTCTACGGCATTGCGCTGGCCAACCCGCAGAGTGCGCGGCTGGCGTCGATAGGGACTACCGGCGCCGCCTGACGAGAAATCACCAAAGCGCGCCGAATGCCATCATGGCTCGGGCCAGGGACGCGGAGTTGCCTGGTAACCAAGCGCTTGCAACGGGTCCCGCGCAGGAATCCAGCCAATGAACAATCTCAGGTCGAATCCCGGCACGGACAGCTTCCCGGCAGTGGCAATAAATTAATTTATCTTACGGTTGTTAGTTTGTATAATTTATGCTAGCGCTGTCGTCGCCTCTCAGGTTTTCAAGATAGCCTCGTGGCGGCGAACTTAAAAGACGGGGATGCGGATTGGCCTCATAGTCTTGAGATGTTCGAGCGAGAAGGGGCGAGACAAGTGTATTTTTGACGGCTTGGGAGGGCCGGACGCAATGCCGATTGTTATCAAAGGGCACCATCACTCATCGTCAATCACCCAAGCGGTTGCGCTGCCCCGCGGCTCTCGCCACTCGACACATGACGCACATGAAGAGCCCGCCAGTTCGGCGGCTTTTTCTTATGATGGTTTGGGAGCTCAGTGATGAAGAAAAGGTTGGCCGATATCGCAAATCTTCTTTCCAGCGCATTGTTGCTGGTCCTTATGGCGGTGATGTTCGCTGACGCGGTCCTGCGTAATTTCTGGAACAGTCCGATCGCCGGCGGCGGCGAAATCGTGGGCATCGCGCAGGTCGGCCTAGTCTTTGTCGCTCTGGCTGTCGTTGCAGCAAACAATGATCATATTGCTGTCGACATATTTGATTCCTTCGTCGGTCCGAAAGTAAGATGGATCCAGCACATTTTCAGCACGACCCTTGGCATCGGATTTTTCGGCTTGCTTGGTTTTCAATCTTTCAAGCTGGGCCAGCGGTCGCTGTCATACAATGAATACACTGGCGCCATCGACTTTCCGGTCGGCTACCTGTTCTGGTTTATCTCGGGCATGTCAGTTCTGACGGCGTTGATCCTTGTAATCAGCCTGTTCGAAACGCCACGGTCGCGCGACAACAGCATCACGGACGAGGTGTAGCCATGCTCCTGGCTTCTATTGGTTTTCTGGCTGCCTTCGCGCTAATCTTCTTTCGCGTTCCAATCGCAATCGCCTTGGCCGTGGTCGGCGCCGTCGGTTTCGCCTATGTGACCTCACCGACCGCGATGCTGACCATATTGGCTTTGACTGCAAAGGATACGACCTTCAGTGAAAGCCTTGCGGTCATTCCTCTATTTCTCCTGATGGGCAATTTCCTTGCCGAATCCGGCATTGCAAAGGACGCTTACGAAGCCGCGCAGCGGCGATTCCACAAGACCCGGGGCGGCTTGGCTATGGCAACCATCCTGGCCAGCGCCGGCTTTGCTGCCGTCTGCGGTTCCAGCGTTGCGACAGTGGTCACCATCGGTCAGATTTCAATCCCGTCAATGCGCCGGTTCGGCTATCCTGACGACTTGAGCGCAGCATCTGTGGCCGCCGGCGGGACCCTGGGCATCTTGATCCCGCCTTCCATCGTCATGGTGATCTACGGCATTTCGACAGAGACCAATATCGGTATGCTATTTGCTGCAGGTCTTATACCTGGGGTAATCGGCACCATTGGCTACCTGCTTGCGGTCCGCTGGAAAGTCCTTAGTGCCGGAGGCATGGAAGCAGACCCCGACACCATGCCAGATCACAGCGCCACGTCCACCGTAAGTGTCTGGTTTGTGGCATTGCTTTTCTTCATCGTCCTGGGCGGCATCTACAGCGGCCTGTTCACGCCGACAGAAGCGGCAGCCGTCGGCGCGGTTGGAGCACTAGCCTTCGCGCTCGCCAGCCGCCGTGTCGGGATCAAGTCGATGCTGGCTGTGCTGAACAAGACTGTGTCGACAACCGCCGTCTTATTCGCTCTGCTGATTGGTGCATCGATCTTCGCTGAATTTATCAACCGGACTGGCGCTCATGTTGCCTTGCTGGATTTCATCAACCAAGGCGGAATGCCAGGGTGGCTGGTGCTCCTGGTCATCATCATCACCTATCTCGTCCTGGGCTGCGTCCTGGAAAGCATCTCCATGATGTTGCTGACCATACCGTTGTTTTTCCCGATCATAACAGGGCTGGGATATGATCCTGTTTGGTTCGGTATACTGGTTGTTATTCTGGTCGAAGTCGGCCTTATCACACCCCCGCTCGGCATCAACCTATTCGTTGTCAGGTCTATCGCTCCGGACATCCCGGTAAGCGCGATCCTGCGAGGCATCGTTCCTTTTGTCGTGGCCGATGTAGTGCGCGTAACAATCATCGTTGTGTTTCCCGGCTTGGTGCTTTGGCTACCGCATTTGTTGTTTTAGGCTCGGGACTTCGGCAACGGAACGGTTCCAGTCAAGCAAGAATCGACGGCCACGACAGCGGATGGCATTGCCAAGTTGTTCAGCCATACTGACTTGGCTACAGAGGGGTGCATGAGAATACCGTCTGCAATGCCGCGTCTGAAGGGCTATCGTCATCCTCGTGAAATCATCGCCTACGCGGTCTGGGCTTACCAACGGTTCGCGCTGAGCACGGCTGATGTCGATGATCTGCTTGCCGAACGTGGCGTGATTATCAGCCGGGAAACAATCCGGCTGCGGGTCAAATCGTTTCGGTGCCCATTTTGCCGCCTGCATCCGACGTGACCGGCCGCGACCGAACGACAAGTGGCATCTTGATGAGGCTGTGATTCCGATCAACGGCGTGAAGCACTGGCTGTGGCGCGCAGTGGATGCCAACGGCGACGGGCTCTGCAAGCGATGGGCCGGGGTTGCAGGAATATCTGCCTTGTCGCTTGCGCATCATTTGAACCATCTCGATACCGGCAAGCGTTATTGTCGCGCTCGAGAATGACTTGAAGCCGGGCATGGGCCCGACACGCCGTTTGATCCGACGGTGGTCTTGCTCGATGAGGGCATTCAGGCACTGGCTTTGCCGGATACGGATCGGCTTCGTATGAATATGCCGCCCTTCCCTGAGCCGGCTGATCATATCACAGGAAATGATGGCTTCCCTGTTTGTCTGGCTGCCGTCAATCACAATGCGCTGCGGACGACCATGCCGTTCAATAGCCATTGTGAAGAACCGCATGGCTGCAGCCATGTCCCGATGCTGGCCAAACCAGAAATCAACGGTGTCTCCGACGCTGTCGATGGCCCGATAAAGATACATCCATTGACCCCGGACCTTTATGTAAGTTTCGTCCGCATGCCATTTACCGGTCACAGAACGTTTCCTGCGATTGAAGCGATCCAGAATCAAAGGCGAGAAGTGTACAACCCAGCGATGGACCGTCGAATGATCCAAGCTGATGCCTCGTTCTGACATCATTGCCTTCAATTCGCGAAGGCTCAGGCCGTAAGCCAGATAGCAGCGAACGCAAAGCAAGATGCGACTGGATCGTGTCCCGCGGCGCGGTGTAGCTCCGGCGCTCGCCATGCCTTCGGGACCGAGCCGGGAATGGATCAGCTTGCGGCTGGCAGGCGGCGTTGAGCCCCTTGGAGACGGCGGCCTTGATGCCCTCATGCGCATCAGAGACGACAAGCTTCACACCGCGCAGGCCTCGCCTGGTCAGCTTTCGAAGAAACTCAGTCCGGATCGGCTCGGCCTCGGATGTGCCGATCTCCATTCCGAGCACCTCGCGTCGGCCGTCGGTGTTAACGCCGACGGCGATGATGACCGCGACAGAGACGATGCGCCCGCCACGCCGAACCTTCAGATAGGTGGCATCGATCCACAGATAGGGCCATTCCCCTTCGATGGGCCTGTCGAGGAAGGCCTTCTCCACCATGCGGCGCGGCTCAAGGAAGCTCGGGAAATAGGTGCCAGTTCGCAGCTTTGGAATGCGCAGCCCAACTGTTCGGCTCTGGTCTCCCAATCTCGGTCGCGATAGCCGTTGCGCCGGGCAAGCCGCAATGCAGTCTTCTCACCATAGGCCGCACCCGTCTTCGCGCCGACCTCCAGCGCCAGCAATTTCTCGGCGGCAAAGCTAATCATCTCGCGTGAGCCAAATCGGCATCGGCGCTCGTCTCAACAAGTGAGCGCAGGTTCATCATGTCACCGGTCATCGGCGGAGCCCTTCAGGCTGGTCTTCGACACCCCGACCCTACCGGAAAACACCGATGGCCACCCCGCCAGCTACACCATTCGGTGGGACACGATCCCCTCGCCTTTTCCGCCACTAAGACATGCCTCCATTTTGGTCCGCATCAGGCATCCCGTTCGGCGGTTTGCGGTTGTGCCGCATCTTTACGCAAAAGCTTCCGTGTCGGGTTGACAAGGTCGCCATCGAATTATACTCACTCGTATAAACCAATCAGTCAATTTTTAGATTGAGCGGTTCGGATCCGAAATTGAGGAGTTTCGGGCCCGGGAAACCGAAGCATCGCTCGGAGGAGGCGTGATGAATATCGGCGAATTCCAGACAGATCGAAGCCCATCGGGGCAAAAGGCCGCGATGGAAACGCCGCTTCTCGATGTGCGTGATCTGTCGCTCAGGATCGCTGGCAACGAGACGCCGCTGATCCGGGATGTGAGTTTTTCCGTCAGGCCCGGCGAACGCGTTGGCATCGTCGGTGAGAGCGGCTGCGGCAAGACCATGACCGGCCTTTCGATCCTGCGCCTCTTGCCGCCAATCGGTATCGCCGCGAGCGGTCAGGTCCTGTTCGAGGGCGAGGATCTCTTTGCCTTGTCGCCGGGCGGCCTGCGTGCGGTTCGCGGCCGTGACATCGCGATGATTTTCCAGGAGCCGATGAGCGCTCTCGATCCGGTCTTTACGGTCGGGGAGCAGATTGCCGAGGCTTACCGGGCTCATTTTGCTGCCAGCGCAACCGAAGCCAGGGCGCGGGCAATGGATGCGCTTGCCCGGGTTGGCATTCCGGCACCCGACAAACGCTATTTTGATTATCCCCACCAGCTTTCCGGCGGGATGCGCCAGCGCGTGATGATCGCCATGGCCTTGATCTGTTCGCCGAAGCTCCTGATTGCCGACGAGCCGACGACGGCACTCGACGTGACGGTGCAGTCGCAGATCACCGACCTCCTGCGCGATATCAGCGAACGAACCGGGACCGCGCTTCTCTTCATCACCCACGATCTCGGCGTCGTTGCGGAGACCTGCACGCGCGTTATCACCATGTATGCCGGTGAGGTGGTGGAGGATGCGCCGGTCGATGACATCCTGCTGGCGCCTCGCCATCCCTATACGTCGGGGCTCCTGCGGTCGCTGCCCGGTCTCAGCCCGCGGCGGGGCAAGCTGCCCTTCATTCCCGGCCGGGTCCCGTCTCTCGCGGCGATGCCGGTCGGCTGCCGCTTTCGAGAGCGATGCTCCCATGCTGTTCCGGCCTGTGAGGTCTATCAGCGGATGGAACCCGTCGGCCCCATGCATTCCACCCGCTGCGGCCGGGCCGGCGAGCTCTCTTTGATGGGGGCGGTCCATTGAATGCGATCATCTCGCAACGGTACGAGCCGTCGATGAAAGCTGAGGCCGTCATGTCGGTGCAGGATTTGCGCATCGAGTTTCCCACCCGTGACCGCAGCCAGACGGTGAAAGCCGTCGATGGCGTCGATTTCGAGGTCCTCAGGGGAGAAACCCTCGGCATCATCGGCGAATCCGGATCGGGCAAGACCACGCTCGGCCGGGCGCTCGTCTCGCTGGTGAAGCCGGTCTCGGGCCGGGTCCTGCATGGCGGCACCGATCTGGCGATCTTGCGGGGCAGGGAATTGCGTCGCGTGCGCGCCGATTACCAGATCGTCTTCCAGGATCCGAATGCCGCGCTCAATCCGCGCATGACGATCCTCGACAGCATCATCGAGCCGGCGGAAATCCTCGGTCACGGCAACGACGCCAGCCGCCGCCGCGACGGGCTCGATATGCTGGCCCAGGTCGGACTGGCGCTGGAGGTTGCGGGCCGTTATCCGCACGAACTGTCGGGAGGGCAGAAGCAGCGCGTCAATATCGCCCGCGTGCTCACCGTTCGCCCCAAGGTCATCGTTTGCGACGAGGTGGTCGCCGCGCTCGATGTCTCCATTCGCGGCAGCATCCTCAATCTCTTTGCCGATCTGCAACGGTCCTTCGACCTGACCTATGTCTTCATCACCCACGATATCTCGGTCGTGTCGCATATTTCGGACCGGATCGGCGTCACCTATCTCGGCAAGCTGATGGAGCTTGGCCCGGCGGAAGATGTGATCGACCGGCCGCTGCACCCATATAGCCAGGCCCTGCTGTCGGCCGAACCGCTGCCATTGCCTTCGAACCTGCGTCCGACGCGACGGATCATCCTTCAGGGAGAGATCCCCAGTCCGCTGGCGCCGCCATCCGGCTGCCGTTTCCGCACCCGTTGTCCGATTGCGGAAGCGAAATGCGCTGAAGAGGTGCCGCAATGGCGGCAGGTTCGCAACGGCCATTGGGCAGCCTGTCATTTTGCCCGGGAGGATGGCCATTCGGCCACGGGCGCCAACTGCAACGATCAAAAGGGAGGATCGAATGAAGACGCAGAATGAACACAGCCGGACCGTACTCAGCCGCCGGCAAATCCTGGCGCTCTCCGGCGGCGGGGCCATCGTCGGCCTGCTGGGCCTGCCAACCTTCGCGGAAGAGGCCGTTGCCGCCGGGGGCATTCTCAAGGTTGCCGCCCCCTCAAACCCTTCGTCGCTCGACCCGGCGACCGGAGGCTCCGGCAATGATCATTCCATTCTCTGGACCATGTACGACACGCTCGTGGAATGGGACTACGAAGCGCTGATGCCGGCGCCGGGCCTTGCCGAATGGAGCTTTACCGGTCCGACCACGCTGGTGCTCGACATCCGCAAGGATGTGACGTTCCACGACGGCACCAGCCTCGATGCCGAGGCCGTCAAGTTCAACCTCGATCGCAACCGCGGTGACGCGCGCTCGAACATCAAGTCCGATCTCGCCAGTATCGATACGGTCGAGGTGACCGGGCCCCTGCAGGTGACTATCAAGCTCAAGAGCGCCGATACGGCACTGCCGGCCATTCTTTCCGACCGCGCGGGCATGATGGTTTCGCCGGCCAATATCAAGGCGCTGGGCGAAGATACCAACCGCAAGCCGGTCGGTGCCGGGCCGTGGAAGTTCGTCAGCTGGGCCGACAATGAAAATGTGATCGTCACCCGCAATGAAACCTATTGGCGGGCAGGCATGCCCAAGCTGGACGGCATCGAATTCCGAATCATTCCGGAAGCGGCGACAGCACTCCGCTCGGTGGCAGCCGGGGAACAGGATATGGCCTTCACCCTGCCGTCGCGTCTCAAACCGGTGATCGCCCGGACGCCGGACCTTCAGGAAATCGTCGCGCCGACGCTGGCCTGCCTGCAGATCTATTTCAACTACGGGCGGGCGCCGCTCGACAATCCCAAGGTTCGTCAGGCCATCAATTTCGCCATCGACCGCAGTGCCTTTGTCGCCGTCGGCATGGGAGGCCTCGGTGAGGCAGCGGCAACGGTGTTGCCGAAAGCCCATTGGGCCTATGACGAATCCGTGGCGGACCTCTACCCCCATGATCCGGACAAGGCGCGCGCGCTTCTGGCCGAAGCCGGCTTCAAGGATGGTGTCGAGCTCAGTCTGGGCAGCTACAGCGACCAGGACTGGGTTCTGCGCAGCGAAATCATCCAGTCGCAGCTCGAAGCGGTCGGTTTCAGGGTCAAGTTCACACGTGGCACCGTAGCCGATATCAGCGGTCAGTACTTTGGCAACGAGAAGAAGTTCGATGGGCTTTTGTCGCTCTGGACCGGCCGTCCGGATCCCAGCATGACCTTCTCCAGCCTGTTCGCTGAGGGGGCATTCTACAATGCCGGCCGCGGTGCGGAAGCGGAACTGTCCTCGTTGCTGCAGCAGAGCCGCAGCAACGAGGACATGCAGAGCCGTGCGGTCATTTTCGGCGGTATCCAGCGTTTCGTGATGGAAAATGCGCTCTTTGCACCGCTGGCCTTCCAGTTCGAACTCGATGCTTTGGCCGCTCGTGCCAAGGGCTACCGACCGAACCTGCTCGGCAAGCCGAAGTTCAACGACATGCATATCGCTGCCTGAGACCATTCGGCCAACCGGAAGAGACCCATGATCGGTTCCACGAAACAAAATGCGATCCTGCGCCGGCTGGCGCAGGCCATCCCGGTGGTGGTGATTGCGACATTCCTCGTGTTTTCATTGTTGAAGCTGGTGCCCGGCGATATTGCCGTGACCCTTGCCGGAGACAATGCATCCGATGCGCGTATTGCCGAGATCCGCCAGATCTACGGTCTCGACCAGCCCTTTCTGGGGCAATATTTCAGCTGGCTCGGCAATGTCGTGCAGGGAGATCTCTCCCGGTCGCTCTTGTCCGGCGAATCTGTGGGCGCTTCCATCGCCCGCAGCTTTCCCAACACCCTGCTCATCGTCGTGCTCGCGATCCTGATCGCGCTTGTCCTCGGCATCCCGCTGGGTGTCGTTTCGGCGAGCCGACCGGGTGGCGTCATCGACACTATCCTGCTTGCCATCGGTTCGCTCGGCATTGCGGTTCCCAATTTCTGGCTTGCCATGCTGCTGGTGTCGTTCTTTGCACTCAACATGAACTGGTTGCCGGCTACCGGTGCCGTGCCGCTAACGACCAGTATCTCGGGAGCGCTGGCGCATGCCATCCTGCCCGCGGTTGCGCTTGCGGCCGGCGGCGTGGCGGAAGTCATGCGGCAGCTACGCTCATCATTGGTGGAGATCCTGGGATCGCAGCATGTACGGACCCTGCATGCCAAGGGCCTGTCGCCATCCGCCATTCTCTGGCGCCACTCGTTGAAGAATGTTAGCGTCAATCTCCTCACCGTCACCAGCCTGCTCTTCAATCGGCTGTTTGCGGCCACCGTGGTGATCGAAGCCGTCTTCGCCATTCCCGGAATGGGAAGCCTCGTGGTCAAGGCGGCAATGAACCGCGATTTTCCGGTCGTCCAGGGCGTTGTTTTTGTCATGGTTCTGGTCGTCGTCGGCGTCAACCTTCTGACCGACATCCTCTACCGGGTCTTTGATCCGAGGGTGGCGCGATGACCGACATGACGTTCGCAATCCCCCGCCCGACGGGCCTCGGCCGCTTTGCCAGATGGTTGCGGCGGGATCTGCGCGGTGCCGCCAGCCTGGCCTTCCTGCTGCTTCTGCTGACGCTCTCGGCACTGGCGCCGGTAATTGCCCCCTATTCTCCGACCCAGCAGGACTTCTCCGCCATCTTCGCGCCAATCTCGGCCGACCACTGGCTGGGCACCGACGATCTGGGGCGAGATGTTCTGAGCCGCCTCATTCACGGCGGCACGGCATCTCTCTATGCGAGTTTTCTCGCGGTTGCCATTGCCATCCTGCTCGGCGTTCCGGTCGGTCTTCTGGCCGGCTATCTCGGCGGCTGGATTGATGATGCGATCAGCCGCATCATCGACAGTTTTCTCTCCTTCCCGGCGATTGTTCTGGCAATCGCGGTGACCGGCGCGCTCGGTATCGGCCTGACAAATGGCATGATCGCGGTCGGTATCGTCTTTGCGCCGCAGCTTGCCCGGCTGGTGCGGGCACGGACACTCGTGGTTCGCAACGAACTCTATGTCGACAGTGCCCGCTGCTTTGGCGCCACGACAGCGCATATTCTCTGGCGGCATATCACGCCGAACACAATCCAGCCGGTCATCGTGCATGTCACCCTGCTGCTCGCCGCAGCACTTCTGGCGGAAGCGAGCCTGAGTTTCCTCGGGCTCGGTATCCAGCCGCCTGAAGCGAGCTGGGGTTCGATGCTGGCGCGTGCCTACCAGAATATGGAGATCGCACCCGAGCAGATGTATCCGCCGGGCATCGCCATTCTGCTGACGGCACTGACGTTCAACATGCTGGGAGAGTCGCTGCGCGACGTCCTCGATCCGACCCTCAAACGCAACTGAACCCGCAAGGAGCCGTTCCGGACAAGACCCATGAGATGCTCACCTGACCCTATTGGCGAAACCGACAGACCAGATTGCCACCCAGCCGGCATTTGCGAAGGCCTTGGCACCGTCCCGGCAGAATCGGACCGGTTGGCGGCGTCGGCCGATGGTTATAAAGCCAATCGGAAACCATCGGTCTTGAAGGAGAAGATGATGAACAAGGGTCAAAGAGGTCTTCGTGGCGGCGTAATCCGCAATCCCGAACAGCGGCAGGAGCAGCGTCGCCAGATTCTCGCCGCGGCGGGCAAGGTTTTTGCGCGCAAGGGTTATGCGGCCACCACGATGGAGGATATCGCCGCCGAAATGGGCGTGAGCAAGGGCATTCTCTACTACCAGTTCGAGAGCAAGCAGGATCTGATCGTGGAAACCCGCCAGGAGACATCCGGCAATGCCGCCACGCGTCTGGCGGAAATTTCAGGCCGGCCCTTGCCGGTCAGGGATCGCATTGAGTTGGCAATCCGCGATCTCATCGCGACCAACTTCGATGAATTTTCCCGTCACGTCATCCTAACGCCGGTGACCAGCGGTCTCGACCAGGCCCATATCGAGATGGTGCGCGAGATCGAGCAACGCTACGAGCGGCTGCTGATGCAGCTGCTCGACGAGGGCATGACGCAAGGTGTCTTCTCGCGGGCCGATCTCAAGGTGACGGCCTACACCGTCATTCGAACCAGCATGTCGCCGGCTTGGTGGTTCCGCGAAGACGGCAGCGTCAGCCGTCAGGAAGTGGCCGATACGGTGGCGAACTTCCTGATGCGGGGGCTGGCCGCATGAACAGGCGAGTTTTCTGATCAGGATATAGCATGACATGCAGAAGCGGCCGCCGCCTACGCGGCGCCGTCAAAGGAGGATTTCTTGAAGGCAGTATTGATCGCGAACAGGGGCGAAATCGCCATCCGGATTGCGCGAGCCGTCCGTGAACTCGGATTGAGGACGGTCGGCATTCATGCCCGTGACGATGATGCGTCGCTGCATGTGCAATATATGGATGAATGCCTCGCTTTGCCGGCCGAAGGTGCGCAGGCCTATCTCGATCAGGACGCGATCCTGATGATTGCCCGGCAGACGGGATGCGGATTCGTGCATCCCGGTTACGGTTTCCTGAGCGAGAATGCCGGCTTTGCACGCCGTTGCGCCGCTGAAAACCTGGTCTTCATCGGTCCTTCGGCTGAAATCCTCGAACTGTTCGGCGACAAGATCAGTGCCCGCAAGCTGGCGGAGGACCTGGCCGTTCCTGTTCTTCCCGGTATAAACCGGTCGGTCACTCTCGAGGAAGTCCGTGATTTTTCCGAGCGGCATGGCGCCATCATGTTGAAAGCCATGGCCGGCGGCGGCGGGCGCGGCATGCGAGCCGTCCTCAAGTCTGCCGACATCGATTCCGCCTTTGAGCGCTGCCGTTCGGAAGCCCTGCAGGCCTTCGGCATCGGCGATCTCTATGTCGAGAAACTGCTGCCGAAAGCCCGCCATATCGAGGTGCAGGTGATCGGAGATGGAACCGGTGCCGTCTGCCATCTCTGGGAGCGCGATTGCACGATACAGCGCCGGCACCAGAAGCTCGTCGAAATCGCGCCGGCTCCGTCATTTCCGCCGGACCTTCGCGCCCGCGTCATCGAGGCGGCCGTCGGGCTCGCCCGCCATGTCGGCTATGCCAGCCTCGGGACCTTCGAATTCCTGTGCAGCAATGACGAATTCTGGTTCATGGAGGCCAATCCGCGCCTTCAGGTCGAACATACGATCACCGAGGAAATTACCGGCATCGACCTGGTGCAGTCGCAGTTGAAGATCGCGCTTGGCGCAACGCTCGCCGAACTCGATCTCATGACGCCGCCACCGGTCTCCGGCTTCGCCCTGCAGGCCCGCGTCAATCTCGAGGCGCTGCTTGCAGATGGGAGCCCCATCCCGAAGGCCGGTACGCTCGGCAGCTATTCGGCGCCATCGGGACCGAATATCCGTGTCGATGGATATGGCTATGCCGGCTATCGGACCAGCCTGCGTTACGACTCGCTGCTGGCGAAGGTGATTGCGCGGGGTCACACCTTCCACAATGCCCTGGCGAGAACACAGAACGCCCTTCGCGAATTCGATATCGGCGGCGTGCCGACCAATATCAGGCTTCTGCTCGCCATCCTCGATCATCCGGAGGTCAAGTCCGGCCGAGCCGATACATCGTTTCTCGCCACGCACCTGACGGACCTGCTTGCCGCAGCCGAAGGTCAGGCACTGCTGATGCGACCGCTATCGGAAAAGCCGGATCCTGCGGCAGCTGCCGCGGCGGCAGAGGAGCTTGCCCCGGAACTGGCGGAGGGCCTGTCCGGCACCACAGCGCCGATGCAGGGAACGGTCATCGAGATTCTGGTGGCGCCCGGCGATCACGTCCATGCCGGCGATGGCCTGCTGGTGCTGGAAGCGATGAAGATGGAGCATGTGGTCCAGGCATCATCCAGTGGGACGGTCGAGGCCGTCACCGTCGGGCTTGGCGCTTCTGTTGGCGAAAACGCCATGCTCTGCCATATCCGTCCGGATGGCGAGGCGTTTTCTGTTGGCGAACGCAAAAGTCGGCCGTTGGCGGTGGAAAGTGACTGGCGCGAGGAGGTCACGGAAATCGGTCGCCGCCGAGAGCTTGCTTCCGCCATGGGCGGCAAGGGCAAGGTCGCGCGACAGAAGGAGCAGGGCAAGCTGACGGCCTGGGAACGGATCGAGACATTGGTCGATCCGGGCAGCTTCAAGGAAATTGGCGCCCTGACCGCCTTTGTCGATTATGACGAGGCCGGCAAGGTCAAATCGCTGCTGCCGGCCAATTTCGTCGGCGGCACCGCCCGGCTCGATGGCCGCAAGGTGATGATCGGCGTCGATGATTTCACCGTTCGCGCCGGCTCCGGCGATGCTGCAATTCATGACAAGCAGATCTTCATCGAAAACCATGCCCGCGAGATGCGGTTGCCGGTGGTTCGGCTTCTCGACGGTGCGAGCGGCGGCGGCAGTGTCAAGATCGCCCGCGAGATGGGGTTCCATTATCTGCCGGTCAACCCGGCCTGGGATGCGGTGGTCGACAATCTCTCCATCGTGCCTGTGGTGGCAGCCTGCCTTGGTCCGACTGTCGGGCTTGGTGCCGCCCGTCTGGTGATGTCGCATCTTGCCATCATGGTCGAGGAAATCGGCCAGATTTTCACGGCCGGCCCGCCGATCGTCCTGTCTTCCACCCGCGAGAACCTGACGAAGGAGCAACTCGGCGGTGCCGATGTTCATCGCCGGAACGCCATGGTCGAACGGTTTGTCGCTTCCGAAGGCGAAGCCAACGATCTCATTCGGCAGTTTCTCGGTTACCTGCCGACCAGCGTCTATGAGATGCCGCCGGTGATCGCCAATCACGACGATCCCTGTGATCGGAAGGAGGAGGCGTTGCTCGGGGTCATTCCTCGCAACCAGCGCAAGCCCTACGATCTCCGGTCGATCCTCGACGCGGTGTTCGATGCCGGCTCCGTGCTTCCCTATGCCGAATATGGTGGTTCGACCGTCACGGCGCTCGCCCGGCTCGATGGTCATCCGGTCGGGGTCATCACCACCGATCCGTCCAAAGGCGCGACCATGACTGCGGAAGGCGCGATGGCCGTAACCCGGCTGGTCGATCTCTGCGAGACGTTTCACCTACCGATCGTCAGCCTGACCGATCAGGCCGGCATGTCGATCGGGCTGGCCGCCGAGCGTCAGGGAACCATCCGCTACGGAGCCCGGGCGATTACCGCCATCTACCAGGCCCGTGTTCCGCAGGCCGAAGTGATCCTGCGGCGGGTGTTCGGCGTCGGCGGCGCCGGCGCCGTCAATCGCCACCGGGCGCAGCGCAGCTGGTCCTGGCCGTCGGGAACATGGGGTTCCCTGCCGCAACAGGGTGGCATCGAAGCCGCCTTCCGGGCCGAACTCGAGAAGTCTGCGGATCGGGAGGCGGAAATCAGACGCATCGCCACGGAACTCGAGCGGATCGGTTCCCCATTCCGCACCGCCGAACGTTTCGGGGTCCAGGACCTGATCGACCCGCGCGAGACGCGCCCGCTTCTGTGCGACTGGGTACGCGATGCCTATCGGTTGCTGCCCGAACTGTCCGGCCGGCCGGCCTTCGGAACACGGCCCTGATCCATTGGCCGGTCGTAGAGGCGACCGGCTGCAATTGTCATATTGGGAGGAATTGACATGACGGATGAACGCGAACTGACGAAATTGCTGAGTGAAAACGGCGAACTGGTGACCGAAAGGCTCGATCATTGGGCGGCCGTTTCCGGTGAGCAGGTCTTCTTTCACTACGGAGAAAACGACCTGACGCTGTCCTATGCCGAATTCGCGCGACAAACGGATGCCATCGCCGGCAATCTGATACGGATCGGCATCCGCAAGGGCGATCGCGTTTCGGTCTTCTGCCGCAACATGCTGACCAGCACGCTGGCGATGTTCGGAATCTGGAAGGCCGGCGCCCTCTATTGCCCCGTCAATTTCGCCTATTCGGGACGGCTGCTCGCCTATCAGTTGAACGACACGGCGCCCCATCTCATCATCGCCGATCAGCAGATGGTGCCGGCCCTGAATGGTGTCGCTGCCGAAGTCCCCGGCGAACCGAAGGTGGTGATCTATCGGCCGCAGTCTGGCGATCATGATTTTGCCGAACAGATCGAAGGGCTCGATTCGCGGCTTACGGGTCTCAACTGGACCGAACTGCTTGCGGATGCGCCCGCGCCCGGCATCAGGTTGTCCTTCGACGATCCGGCCAATCTCATCTACACCTCCGGTACGACCGGTCCCGCCAAGGGCGTGGTGCAGCCGCATCGGTGGATGGCGCAATATACATTCGGGCCGCGCATGCTGCTCACCCAGGACGACGTGATCTATAACGACCTGCCGATGCATCATGTCGGCGGCGCCATCGCCAATGTCTGCCGGGCGGCTTGGGTCGGGTGCGAAGTCGCGGTCTGGGACCGGTTCAGCCCCGATGGTTTCTGGTCGCGTATAGCCGCACGCAAGGCTACCTCGGCGATCCTTCTCGACGTCATGATACCCTGGCTCAGCAAGGCGCCGGCGCGCGGAGATGATCGCCACAACACGCTCAACAAGGTGCATATGCAGCCGCTCGCCTTGCAGCATCATGACTTCGCGACCCGGTTCGGGATCGATATCGTCACGGCCGGCTTCGGCCAGACCGAAAGCGGCCTCGGACTCTGGGCGGTGATCGAAGAGACCGACGAAAGCGGCGGCACGCCGGCGACGCTCTATCGCGGCCATTCCCGCGCCGAACTGCGGGACATTGCGGCGCGTTTCGGTATGCCTGTTCTGCCCGGCGCTTCGGTAACCCGCAAGGGCCTGATGGGTACGCCGACCTCGTTCGTGGAGGTGACAGTGCGCGACGAACATGACGCGGAATGCCCGCCGGAGACGGTCGGTCATCTGACCTTGCGACCGCGCCTGCCAGGCACATTCCTGCAAGCCTATCTCGGCAAACCCGAGGCGACGGCGACGGCCTTCCGGAATCTCTGGTTTCACACCGGCGATGCGGTGCTGAAGGGAGCGGATGGCATGTTCTATTATGTCGACCGTCTGGGCGACCGCATCCGGGTGCGTGGCGAGAATCTCTCCTCCTTCCAGGTCGAAGACATGATCAACCAGCATCCGCAGGTGCAGATGAGCGCAGCCGTGGCCATTCCAGGGCGCGAGGGTGACGAGGATGATGTTGTCGTCTTCATCGTCGCGGTCGAAAATGCCGACCTGTCCGAGGACGCGGTGCATGATTTCGCCCGCCGGACCATGCCGAAATATATGCGGCCGGCGCATATCCGGATTGTCGCCGACCTGCCGCGGACCCCGACCAACAAGGTGGAGAAATACAAGCTGCGACAGCTGGTACTGGAAGAAGACGGCTGATCACCCTTCCCTCCTGCGAGGGGTCTGTCGCAAACATTCTACAGAATTCGGAGATCGTGTCCCACGGCGTGGTGTAGCTTCTGCGCTCGCCGTGGGACACGATCCGCTTGCCGGCATCGAGATGGTTCAAATGATGCGCAAGCGACGAGGCAGATATTCCTACAACCCCAGCCCATCGCTTGCAGAGCAGTTCGACGCTCTGGCAGTTTCCTTCTGACCACGAATCCGCAACGGCTCTTTCTCGGCCACACCAAAAGCTTGCAACAGAGCCCTCCTGCTGGCCCAGAGTCGGGGGGCACCTCACAACCTGAACAGGGCTAACTTGTGAACGCGGACAATTAAGGGAGCACGTCACAGTCTCCCGGCGAGATGGAATAACAGAGACGAATTTCAATTGGTCAGGCTTCAGGTTTCAATCGGTCGGCAATTGACTTTCAATTGGTCGAGAATGTATTTTCAATTGGCCGCATGGAAAGAGGCTGCTGAATGTACGACCGTTTCGCGAAAATCAGGATTGAGGAATCATTGGCGGACACTCGTGTCGTATTGATATCGGGTCCCAGACAGTCCGGGAAAACAACACTTGCGACAGATATAGCAGCCGATAAAATACCTTTTTTCACGCTGGATGATACGACCGTACTCGCGGCTGCGACTAATGATCCGGTTGGATTTCTGCGGGGACTTGATCGCGCTGTCATAGATGAAATTCAGCGTGCACCCGACCTGTTGCTGGCTATCAAGAACGAGGTCGATCGCGACAGGACCGCGGGCCGTTTCCTGCTTACGGGCTCCGCCAATCTCATGACACTCCCCAAAGTTGCCGATTCACTCGCCGGCAGGATGGAAGTCGTGAAGCTGCTGCCTCTGTCTCAAGCGGAAATAGTGGGTGCCAGGTCGAAGCTGCTGAACAACGCGTTCAAGGGGCTACAGCCGACCGTAGAGAGTGTTGTGCTGGGCAACGACCTGATCGAAATGGTCCTGGCGGGCGGATATCCAGAGGCGATCTCCCGCGAGAAATGGGGCCGAAAGCAGGATTGGTACCACGGCTATGTGGACGCAATCGTCCAACGCGACGTTCGTGATGTTGCACAAATCGAACAGCTTGCCATCATGCCCAGGCTCTTAGGCGCCCTGGCAGAGCAATCGGGCCAGCTTGTCAACTACTCGTCCACAGGCGCAGCGGTGGGGCTCAACCACGTCACCACTCAAAAGTATCTCGGTATATTCGAAAGCCTGTTCATCGTTCACACGCTACAACCCTGGTTCACCAACAAACTCAAACGTCTGACCAAGTCGCCAAAGCTCCATTTTCTCGATGCGGGTCTCCTCGCAGCGCTGAGAGGCATCTCTCCGGATGTCGTGCGGAAGGACAAGACTTCTTTCGGAGCGATCCTCGAGACGTTCGTCTTTAGCGAACTGCAAAAGATTTCAACATGGAGCGAACAGCGGTGCTCGTTCTCCCACTACCGGGACAAGGACAAGAACGAGGTCGACATCGTTCTTGAAAACCGGCGTGGGGAGGTCGTGGGGATTGAAGTCAAATCTTCCGCGACGGTTTCGTCATCGGATTTTTCAGGCATGCGGAAGCTTGCGGCAGCATGCGGCGACAAATTCATCCAGGGAATTGTCCTCTACGACCATGATAAGATCGTCCCCTTCGCAAAAAACATGTTCGCCGCACCGCTTTCCAGCCTGTGGTCCTCCAAGTGAAGACCGGCAAATAACAGCGCTGTTGCAAAATCAACCGGATGCGCTGTGCTGCACGGGGCACCGTTGATGACCGAAGACATGACGATCGGGACTCGCTTGGTGAATACAACGTTGGTACTGGTTTGCCGTATTGAATCACCGGGGTGAATGCCATGACCATTCTTGTTTTTACAGGCGGCTTGATGGGCGCAGCAGGCGTTGCATTGTCAGCCTATGGAGCCCATGCAGGCGGCGGCAATGTGACCACGGCTGCCCAGTTCCTGCTGTTTCACGCACCCCTTTTCGTGGCGCTGGGCCTTGCTGGAAAGTCCGGCCGGGTCCGGGGCGCAGGCGTTGGCCTTCTATGCCTTGGGCTGGTGCTGTTTTGCGGCGATCTGCTGATGCGTCATTTTGCCGGCACGCGATTGTTTTCAATGGCTGCACCGTCCGGAGGTATGGCAATGATCGGCGGTTGGCTGGTGATTGCGATCTCCGGGCTGATGACCAAATCCAGGTAGGCTGATTTGTTGCCAGGCAATGTCCCCGGCCTCGGGCTGAGCACCTTCGCGAGTCACGGCGCCAAACAGGTTCCATCCACCTTCGCTCTGAGCCCGCTGGTGCAGCGACCACCGCATCCTTATTCTTCCTCGCTCTCCGCCCCGGCCGAAAGCGGTTCATTGTGAACATCCTGGCGGCTGAGCAACCCGGCGTCCTCCAACGCTTCCATATCGGGCAGGTCCCGCAACGTCTCCATGCCGAATGCGGAAAGAAAGTGTTTCGTCGTCACGTAGGTATAGGGCGCACCCGGCGTCGGGCTGCGCGGGCCGGAGGAAATAAACCCCGCGCCACGCAGCGAGCCGATCACGTCACGGCTGACTTCCTTGCCAAATATCTTCGACAGCTCTCCCCGGGTCACAGGCTGGGAATACGCAATCGACATCAGCACCATCGCCTCGAACTCGGACAGTGCTGCGGCCCCTCCCCGCGTTGGTGCCTGCGAAGCCCGGATCGCGTCCGCGAAAGCCGAACGGCTCCGGTGCTGCCAGCCACCGGCCACCGAGACCAGTTCATAGGGCCTATTGCGCAACTCTTCATGCAGATCGTCAATCAGCAGGTCGATGCTGCAATCCCTGCCGACCACCCGCGCCAGAACCTCCCGCGTGACAGGCTCGCTCGACGCAAAAATCACGGCCTCGACGCGCAGCATCCATTCGCGCCAGCGCAGCTCCGGCGGCAGGGCCTTGAGCTCCCGATCAAGGAGACGTTCGCCTCCGTCGCTTGATCGCCCCCGTAGTCCGGGCCTGGTTGTGCTGGTTTCGGCCATCGTCACAACCCGAACATCCGGAATGATGTGCGGCCGGACATCTCCCGGACGGCACCGAAACTTTCCAGCCGCTCAAACAGCCGGGTGGCGGCCCAGCGGGAGAGATTGCTGCCGGGTGCGGATGCCGGCACCGCGTCCTCTTCAAGCAGTGTTTGAAGCACGCCACCGGCCCCTTTGGTGCGCAGTCTTGGCGCAACCTCCCTCAGGGTTTCGGCGCGACGGGCAATCTCGCCGGCCGAACGCATGCCGCCATTGGTGCCCTCGACCAAAGCCAGGCAGACGGCGCGGGGAAATCCCGCCTCACCCGGACCCACGCGCCCCCTGCCACCGATGGTCCGGAACGCAGGCCCATAACGCTCGGCCATCAGCATGGGCACCGGCCGATCCCATTTCAGCATCGTGGCAATCAGCATGTCGGCCAGCGCCCAGGCCAGCGGCTCGGCATCCGGGCGCACGGTTACAATGGCCGTCACCAGATCGGCCGCGGCAAAGGGAGGCGACCGTCCGGACTGGATGGCTGCATCAACATGATCAACTGCCGCCCCCAGCCCGTCATCCCAGGCGAGGCCCATCAGATCGGCCAGGTCGGCAACAGCCTTGGACGAAACGGTGGATTTTCGGCTGGCGAGCCTTTTGAAGGCCAGAAACAGCTTTCCGTCCGGGCCGGGATCGTCACCGGCAGCGGTCAGCAGGACCGCATCGCGCAGGCCCGCTTCATCCTCGCTGCGGCCCATCAGCCGCACGGCGCCGGAGGCGCATCTGAGCGCCTGGCGAGAGCGCCAGCAACCCGCCCAGACGGGCTCGGTGCGAACGAGATCATCCAGTGATTTCAGTGCAATGCCCGCGACAAAGGCAGCGTCCGCTTCGGCAAGATCGCGTCCGCGTGGCAATGCCCAACCGGGTATTTGCGGCAGCGATGCAGCGGCTGCAACAGAGCAAGACAGGTGTGATTCCATGATCCGGACCATATATCCGGCGTGCGGTTAATGCCACAATTATCGGCGTAAAACGCACAGCTTGTCGCGTACATTATATGAGTGATAATGTTGCATTATCGTTCATAATGCTCTTTATAGAGGAAATGGCCTCTAACATCGAGCAAAACACCGAAATTGACGCCCGGCAGCACTCAGCGCCGTCCCACAGCACGGCGGTTTCCGGTGATGTTTCCGCACAGGACGTCTGTGAACCAGACCCCTCCCCCTTGCCGGCCCATCTGCGGGATCTGACCGATCGCGCCCGCGGCTATGTCGAGGCGGCCAGTTCGGCAAACACCCGCCGCGCCTACGCCTCTGACTGGAAGCACTTTACCGCCTGGTGCCGGCGCCAGAACCTGTCCCCGCTTCCGCCCGATCCGCACGTCGTCGGCCTCTACATTACCGCCTGCGCCACAGGCGCGGCCACCGCTTCCGCATCTGGCCCGGGAACCAAAGACAAAAGACCAAACACCGTCTCGACCATCGAGCGTCGGCTCTCCTCGCTCTCTTGGAACTACATCCAGCGCGGTCAGCCGCTTGATCGCAAGGACCGGGCCATTGCAACGGTACTGGCCGGCATCCGAAACACCCATGCAGCACCTCCCCGCCAGAAGGAAGCAATCCTGCCCGAAGATCTGATCGCCATGCTTGAAACGCTGGACAGGGGACATCTGCGCGGCTTGCGTGACCGGGCGATGTTGCTGGTCGGTTTTGCGGGTGGCTTGCGCCGCTCGGAGATCACCGGGCTCGATCTTGGCCGCGACCAGAGCGAGGATGGCCGGGGATGGATCGAATTTCTCGACAAGGGCGTTCTGGTCACCCTGCGCGGCAAGACCGGCTGGCGCGAGGTGGAGATCGGTCGCGGTTCGGCCGAAAACACATGTCCGGTCGCCGCCCTCGAGACCTGGATCAGGTTGGGAAGGCTTGCCAGGGGCCCGCTCTTCCGTCGCGTGACCGGCAAGGGCAAGACTGTCGGACCGGATCGGCTCAACGACCAGGAAGTGGCGCGGCTTGTCAAAAAGACGGCGTTGGCGGCCGGCGTTCGCGGGGATTTGTCGGAAATGGCCCGGGAGCAGCTGTTTGCCGGCCACTCGCTGCGCGCCGGCCTCGCCTCCTCCGCCGAGGTTGACGAGCGCCATGTCCAGAGGCAACTCGGCCACGCAAGTGCTGAAATGACGCGCAAATACCAAAGACGGCGCGATCGTTTCCGCATCAATCTGACAAAGGCTGCGGGCCTTTAGACGAGAGCTTTCCCCAGGGTGCCCACCCCCAAACATGCCCCGCTTGCCTCAAGGAAAAATGGCACCGGCTGTTTCGGGCGGTGGACTGACAAAGCCGCAAACTCTGAGCGAACCGAAAAGCACTCTATCGGTAGATCATTGAACGCAAAACGCCGCTGAAAACAGCTCCTGTCGGGCTTCCCCTACACTCCCGCCATCAGGACATCGACAGCGCGTGTTATCCGATCGCCCTGGTCCGCCACATTTCCCATCCGCTGCAGACTGGGTCTACGCACCGCCGCAATCAGCCGCGTGGCAAGGACAAGATGCATGCCGTCAAAATGGATTTCAGGGTTTAGCTGCTTGACTGCAGGGTAGTCCGCCAGAAGAGGAATGACGACCACGGCCGGATCAGATGGCAGCAGATCGCTTTCAACCACCACCATCAAGACACCGTTGTAGCGCGCAACATCAAACCGGCTCAGTTGTTCCACGAAGATCCACCCGGCGCCGCAATGATATCGGCCAGAGGGTGCCCATTGTGCTCGTGCCATTGTGCTTGCGCTGCAAACGCCTCGGCGTTTTCAGCTACCCATTTCTTCTGCCGCGCTTCAGCAATGGCCTTGAGAAGGGCAGCTTCAGCCACCGCCGACACATTGATCTCAAGTTCCTTTGCACGATCGAGCGCATCTGCATCAAGCGTCAAGGATGTCTTCCGCTTGGGTATGCCAGCCATGATAACGTGTTCCATTTTTATACCGGTAAAATATACCGCTCTGGAGTACGGCGCAACCCCGAGACCCCTCACCCGGCCCGCCTTTCGCCTGGTCCGTTGGCCCGGATCTGCGCCATCAGCATCGGTCCGAGCGAGAATTCACCGCGTTCGGCACGGCTGGTCAGATCGCGCAGGTAGCCGCCGGCGGAGTTGATGTGGCCGGCGCGCTCGAGAATACAGGCGATGATGGTGGCGGCATTTTCAGGCCCGAAAACCGCGCAAGCCTCCTCATAGGCCGAGGGCGACACACCCAGCATCGAGCGGACAACCACCGCGGCCCCCATCAGATCGCGCCAGCTGCCGATTGCCCCGCCAGGCCCGTAATCACAGATCTCGCGGCAGGCCGACAGAACCATGCCAAGCGGAAATGGCTTTTGGCCAAACGCGGCCTCGCTCCCGCCTTGCGGCCGCGTTTTCTCCGCATGACCGCCCTGCCCCATCCCCGGTGCAGCAGATTTTATCTCCCTTGCAGCAGGTCCCACTTCATTTTGCTCAAGGGTATCCGGATTTCCGCCTCGCCTTTTTTCCAAGGCTAGTTCAGATTCAGATGGAGAGTCTGGTTTTGAATTCTGTTTATGACGCTCATTTTCATAGGCATTGCCGCTTGATTTGGTTGTTTTAACCAGGCTTTCCAACTGGTTGAGGATATTTTCACGCAGGAACTCGATCTCATCGAGCGCAGCAGTCACCGCTTCCAGCGAGGGCTTGCGCGGATAATCGGCAAAAATGGCGCGATACTGCTCCTGAACACCGAGCCAATCGCCCGCGGCACCTTCCTCAAGCGCGGTTTCGATCAGCTTGATCACATCACGCCGGCCGATCGTCAGCCGCTCCTTCATGCGCCGCATGTGCAGGCGCTCGGCTTCCACTTCCGCGGCCAGCTGCGCGATCTCCTCGGCACGGGCCAGCAGCGGCTTGAGCGAGAATCCAAAAGCCTCGTCGATCTCCCCTGCCCGGCCGCGCCTGGCAAACCGCTTGCCATTGGCGCTGTCCTTGCGCGTGAGAAGCCCGGCCGAGACCAGCACGGCAAGATGGCGGCGGATGGTCTGCTCGGCCATGCCGTTGGCGCGGCGCGACAATTGCGCGTTCGAGGGAAACACGATCAGGCTGTCGCCGGCGGCAAGCTCGGCTTTGGGATAGAAGCTGATCAGCGCCGAAAGCACCGCCAGGGCCCGGTCGGTGATGCCCAGGCGCGGCCTTGCTTCACACAGCGCCTGGTAGATCTTCCACTTGTCGACGCTCGCGTCTTCATCGATCTCGGCGGCCGTCATCTGGTCTGCCAACATGGCATAGGTCATCGACCGCCGCCCGAAGGGCGTCGTGATCTGATCCAGCTGCATTTTTCTCACCTTTCAAAAAGGCAATAGAAATTCATTCGCCAAATTGGCGCCAAAGACTCTTGACTGTGATTCGGGGAAGTGCGATTCTCTAGCTGCTAGACACGAGAAGGGCTTCCACGACGGCGACGTTTGGGGGCCTTTTTCTATTGCGTTGCACTAACTCCGTTTGTCGTTGGTTTTCGCCTTGATCTGCTTGAGATAGGCGTCGTGAATGGTTTCCATTTGTCCGGCCAGATAGGCGACAAATTCGGGCGGAACCGATTTGGCAAAGCTCATCCGCGCACCCGCATTGCCGTAGCTCACCTCGGCCAGCTTCATGCCCTTGGACATGATGGTTTCGCGCGGCTGCGGCGCCTTCGGGTCGGGGGCGGTCGCCTTTTCGAACATCGCCGACAGCGCCAGGGCAAAGCGGTCTTCGCTCGACATCTGCGCACCGGTGCCGGCCAGCAGCTCCTCGACCATAGTGTGCGCCTTGGGAAAGGCCGTCCATTTGTCCACCAGCTCGAGCCAACGGCGGCGGCCGATCTCGGGCGCCGGACCGATGGCGTGCAGCAGGCTTTGCGGCAGCGTCGCGGCAATCCGGATCATCTCGGAAACATGCGACTTGCCGGTCGACAGCGAGGCACAGATGGTGGCCCGGTCATAACCGGCCTTTTCCTGCGCAAAGGCAAAATTGCATTTCTCGATGAAGGTGAGATCGTTGCGGGCCGAGTTCTCCTCGCCCTGAAAGACTATGGCTTCGGCATCATCAAGCGGACGGATGATCGCCTTGAATTTCAGCCCCAGCTTTTGCGCAGCGGCCATCCGGCGGCGGCCATAGACGATTTGGTAGCGCTGCGGATCATCCCTGAGCGGGCGCACCAGGCCCGGCACGATCTGACCGCGCTCGCGCATCGAATCGACGAGTTCCGAAATCGCGGCCTCGTCATAGGCTCCGGCAAACCGGTCCGGAATGCTCGACGGCAGGATTTCGGCAGGATCCAGTTCGCTGACATAGCCGCCGTCTTTGAGCACCCGTTCGGCCAGTTCGCCGCGCTCCTGGATCTGGCGGACGCCGGCGGCGACCTTCTTCAGATGCGGCGACGACATCACCCGTTCGCGCGGCGCCATGGCCTGCCCTGACCCGGATGGTGCAGCGGATTTGGCCTCGTCCTGATCATCGTTGAGCTTGCCCAGCACATTGGCGAACATGCCTTTGGAATCTTTCCGGCTCATGTGCGTCCCCATGCATTTGTCAGCAGATCCTCGATCTCTGCATTGACACCATTGATCGATTCCATCGCCCTGTCATAGGTCTTGGGCGCCGAGAATCGCGAGCGCTGCACCTCATACAGGCTCTGCTTCCAGGTTAGCGCATCTGCCACGGCTGTGGATTTTATCACCGTGTTGAGCAGCAGATCATTGCCGAAAACCTGCCGCATCAGGGCCATCATATTGGCCTGCGGATGGTCGTTTGGCTCGAATTTGGTGATCAGGAATTTGGCAAAATCCCACTCGGCCCTTGTGCCCATTTCATTGAGGATCTGCATATAGGATCCGGCCAGCTCGAGAAATTTCGCCGTTGAGTCGACATCGAGCATGTGGGCGGGAACCGGAATGAGAACGCCGGTCGCAGCCGTCAGCGACGACAATGTCAAGAAGTTCAGTGATGGGGCCGAATCCATCAGGACGACGTCGTAATTGTCCTCGACTTGGGCAATCGCCTGTGCCGCACGCAACAGGAATTCGGTGCCACCGGTCTTACGCATTTCAAGCGCCACCGCGGTTTCGAACTCGGTGAGTTCGAGACCTGCGCAGATCACGTCAAAGCCTTCGATATGGGTCTTGTGGATCAGCGACTGGGTCGGCACCGGGTCATCAAAGCGGATGGCGGAATAGAACGTGTCGCCCTCGCGCGGATCGAAATCGGCCAGCGATCCGTGCAAGGCAGTCAGCGAGGCCTGCGGATCGAGATCGATGGTCAGCACCCGGTAGCCTCTCAGCGCCAGATAATGGGCGAGATGAATGGTGGTCGAGGTCTTGGACGAGCCGCCCTTGAAATTGGTGACCGCGATCACCTGGCAGCTCTCGCCTTCGATACGGCGCGGATTGATCCATTTCTTGCGGCCGTTTTCGGCCAGCAACATGCGCAGTTCGAGAATCTGTTCGACGGTATAAAGCCGGCGGCCATTGGCGGTAACTTCCGGTTCAGGTCCCCTGCCCTTCAGTGATATCTGCCGGATATAGGCTTCCGTCACCCCCAGCAGGTTTGCCACTTCCGAAGAGGCAAAGGTCCGCATGATGCGGTGCGCATTGGGCGGAAACTGCGCCAATGACAAATTGCGCAAGGCGTAATCCAACTTGTTGGAAAACGTTTGCATGAAGTCCAGACTGTTTAGATGCCGAGTCAACGTGCTGCTCCGTGTGTGCTACGCCTCTGTATTGCCCGGTATGGTTAACAGAAGGTTAAACACTTTATGACTACGCAAAAAACCGAAAATTTCGCAATTTGTCGTAGCTACACATATCCCGATTCGGAAGTTTCGGGAAAGAGCCCGTGATTGCACCTGAAATCCGAAGAAGCTTGGGTTCCCCGCGGGGAACTTTCCGGGTTGCTCGCTTCATTGACAGGCATTTTGCAAATGACGGGAGGCCATTCGATATCCAGTTCGCCAACCGAGACTTGAGTGCCTGGCAACCGAAATAGCACCATTTGACGGGGCCGTGGGGCGGTGAGTTCCCCACGGGGAACTTTCAGGCGACTGTGCATTCGGCGTAATAGTGATCCAATATGATTGTCCCAGATTAGCGCCCCCTGTGAAAGAACGGGCCTGATTGAGCAGAGAGAATTGTCGGCTCTTCGCAACTCATACAAAGTGACCACGGATGATCCAAAAAGTCGGGCCACAGGCATCAACGGCCCAGAAGACTATCAAGGGCATACCCAGGGCGAGGCGCATGTGTTGTTTGGTAGATGACGAAATCCGCATCGTACTGGAAGGCCTTCGCACAGAAGACCGCATTCCCGCAAACCCTTCGGCAGCTCTGACGCCAGTCAAGCCAGATCGTCGCGCGCAACAACTGGACAGGATCTGACCAGTCCGATCAACTCCACTGCAGGTTCTTCCGCCAGTTCGCCGATGGTCTTGCTGATTGGGTCAAGCCAAACGCCGGATTGTCCAAACCGCGCGACCTGCAATGCCGACCCATCCGGGGCGACAAACACCGATCGTGATCCACCGCCATAGCCAGGGCTCCATCTCAAGTTGAGGGGATTATCTCGTCGGACCAGACTAGCCGAGCATCGCGGGCGGCTTCGGCGAGAGCGCGTCCGGTATTGCAGATCTCAGCCGGGAGAGATGTGTCGAGCTGATCCGCAGCACGCAGTACAGAAGGAAGATCGTAGGACGCATAGCTTGATTGGCCGGTAAGACGGCGCGAGCGCGCCAGGCGGCTTAAATGATCAAAACCCACCGGTCGGAAGAAGCCGGGCAGGGCCTTCACTCCGCGCAGTTGATAGATCACATCATAACGCCGGATTGCCTTGTTCAACCCGGTGCCTTGGGCGTTCATTCTTCCCTTGCAGATATCGATTCGCAATTCACCTTCGGTATAGTCGGTGATGTAAAGCAGCCTGTCATTGATCGTTTCGAAGTTGTCGTCGGGGCGCTCGTTGGTGTCAGAGTCTGCATCTTGCGGCTTGGCGTCGGGACTGTCCTGAACCTGGCGCAGCCAATGGTGAACTGCAGCCGGTACTGCCGCCGTCGCGGCAAGGATCCGCACGGGAATGACGCTACCCTGCGAACTCCCAACCGGCCGAGGAAAACCTGCGGCCGGCCGGAACGTGGTATCGTCATGTCGGGCGAAAGCGCCTGCTCGGCAGGCCCGGAAATACTTGTTTCCAAAGCGTGGATTCAAACCCTGCTTTGTTTGCGAACAAGCGGCTCTCAAGCGGGGGGTTACAAGGGATACCGAAGAGCCAGGCGTACTCGTAGAAAATACCTAACTCAGAATGCAGGGCATATCCCTCCGCGAAACGATGGGGGACTGGGTCGTCAGCCAGATAGGAATAACGCGCACGCGTACAATTCAGTTGCAGAGGCCCACTTGCCCCATTGGCAGCCACTCAGGACGCTTCTTGACGAGTGGATAAACGGCCGTACTGCAACAGGGCTCCAGCACGCCCAAACTCCCCTTCGAGCGCCGCCCTTAGACCGGGCATCTCCAAAAGTGCTTCATTATAAGGGTGGCCTCAACCACCGAAGATTTAGCACCTGATAAAACAGACATAGTCTCTCCTTTGCAGTTCTGCACATCGTTTCGTTCATCAGTCATTGGAAACGATGGCAGGACCGTGAGAGCCGGCATGTCCGCCGCTGGCCTCTTTGATGACGTGCCGAAGTTCCACTTGCACTCTCACATGCGCCGGGACAGCAGTGTCGCGAGACAATAGATAGCCACAGAATTATATTTGGCTTCTCGTTAATTTTGTTTCTAATTAGACACCTTTTTATTTTATAGTTAACAAATCCATAATATACGATCATTCTCCATACTTTTCTGAATATTATAGTAAATATCTTCAATTATATTTTACTTGCAAAGATATTTGTTTGGATTCGATCGAATGAATCGGTCTCGCATCTTTCTCTGTTCTTCTGGGTCCTGCAGTCTCACGGCGCTGGACCTTAGATCGCATATGTTATTTGATGCACACTTCAAGTTGGGTCGGGGGAGATGGTGCAATCAATGGACACCGCCGATTTCTGAACGGCTTGCGGCTTGAAACTCGTCGTCAAGCCGGCGTTCTGCAAGCGCAGGAGCTGGACAATCGATAGGATCGCGCCTGGCGACAGTCTGAGTATTTCTGATCGGGCTATCGAGCTTGATCCAGACTTTCCTGGAGGCCTCAATGAAGCCGAACGCGGGCAGGTGAGCTTTCGCCTGTTTTCAGCCGATCAGCCGATCAGCCGATGGCCTTGCATCAACGCTCGGTAGGGGGCAGTGATGAAACCGGGGCAGGGGACGAGGTTGCCCCTTTGCCGCCGCCACCATTGCCCGATTTCTTCTCAATGCCCGCCGACAGCGCGGTAGAAAAGCCGACCACCACAGCCGGCCGCATTGACCGCTGGCAGCGTAAGCTGCTTGATCTTTCGCTGAGAAACCGGCTGTTGAACTTCAAGGACAGCAAGCAGGTAATCCCGTTTGTCTGTCCCGGCATTTCCTTTCTCGAAGACCGGCTAGCCAATCAGGCGCGCGTTCGCATCATCTCGCTGCCGGAGCAGAACCCGATTGGCGACCGGGATGAAAAGCTGCATCTCCAGGCAACAGGGAAAGACCTCAACACCGAATTTGCGCTGGCCGCTACCGCAGTTCGAGGCCCCTCTTCCGACAGATGATAGCGGGGCCGATGTTCCGCTGGTTCTTGAAATGGTGCGCCGCGCGGTGCGCGAGATTCCCGGGTAAGCGAGGCCAAACATTGGCTTCACGCGCCGGTGGCTTGTGGTTCGGATCGATGCCGAATTTGAGGCCTTTCCTGATGACTGCAAGGCCGTCGACATGGCGCAGGACGATGTCGAGTAGCTCTTTCAGAGCTCTGCCATCATTGCCGGGCATCATCATGTAAAACGTTGCAAGTGCGCTTGATGAGCCGAGCACTGGAACCCTGCTTGTATCCCGAGCTTGCTGCAGCGTCTTGTCGACAGCTGCGCTGGCAAGAGCCTCAAGATCCGGTTTGATGGTGTCGAGATCGAGGGTAGGGCGGTTGGCCGCTGTGGGTGTGTCATTCTGGGTTGTCTTTGTCATTGGGAAAATCCCCTGGTCTTGGGCAACCCGCGCACAGCTTTCCCGCGTCCCGCTCCGAACGCCGCCGAAACTGGGAAGCGTCATGGTTCAAGGACCGGTGCGCTCCGCTCACGTTCCGGGATTGCGACTGACAGGCTCACGCATCTTCAACGCGTCGACACGTCACAGCCAGCCCGAGACAGTTGCCTGATTCAACGGATGAATGTGGAATGATTTCCGCGATTAGGCACGGGGCGAGGGGCGAGGGGCCAGCAAGCATGCCTCATCCGGCATTGCGGCCAGACATGACAGGTCACGGTCACATCACCGCTAACGACGCCTTCGCGGAAATTCGGGATGTTCCCCAATGCGGGCTCCTGCAAAGCGTGAAGAACACTTCCAGACAAAATGAACCGATTACGTTTAACAAACAATTTTATTCATTTGCACTTATCGGTTTTACAGACCGAAACCCTCTCGAGAGACGAGATTTCGCGTCTTTTGCTTCAGTACGAAACGTTCAGTGATGAAAATGATCCCGTAGTCGGCATGCCGGATATCATGCGTGCGCGCGATTACCATCAACAGCATGAATCTATTCCGACCAAATGATTCACCAATATCATTGGACGCCGGAGCTTGAAGTTCCGAAACTGTCGTCATGATCGCACAGCACTATCACATCTATATCGAACGCACTGAACCGGACAAAAACATGGCCCGCTTTTATGCCATGGAGATTTCGGACACGCTCTTCGGGGAAGCATGTCTGACCCGGACCTGGGGCAGGATTGGCAGGCGAGGGCAGAGCAAGATGCACCTGTTCGAAAACGAACAAAAAGCCGTCGAACTGTTCCTGGATCTCATGCGCCAGAAACGAAACCGTGGTTACAAGCCGATGCCGCCGCAGTATAAACCCGCATGAAACGATGGAAACCATCAAGAAGGCGGCAGGTTGAGTGAGCCGCCCTATTGCAGCGCCTAATTCTGTGAAAGTCTGCGCGTTGGCAGGCAATTCGTCCACTTGGGCGCCCCAGGAAACTCTACCCGGAACAGTGCTGTCCCGCCGAAGAATGTATCCTCTTGCTTTTGTTGTTCTTGCAAATCAGTTAGATCGCCAAGGCTACTTGCGCCGAATGAACATGGTTTTGCCGCTCTTTTGGCGGAAACTGTTTCTGCTTTGCGCCCCCTGGTCGATCGTACAGAATGCCGCCGCCCACGCTTGAAAGCGGACACCGCCTGCCATGACCAGTTTTCCGGATGTCGGGACGAAAGATCTGGCGTTGTAGGGAAGCCATCCGCCTCAGTCATAACTTCGACAGTGCCTTCCGTGCGGCCAGCGCGTGGTCGAGGAAGGTTTCCAGCCTGTCGGAGCTATCCGCATCGGTGCGGAGCCTTATACGCAGCCTGTCTTGTCCTGCGATCAGGATCGGGAATTCCTTTTCGTCGCGATGCGTCCTGAGCCAGCTTGCGAGCAAAGGCGCGTAGGCGGCGCCGATTCGGTCAACTTGCGCATCCGGCGTGGCGAAGACAGTCGCACCGGGAATTCCGGCATTCTCGATCAGTTGCAGGTCGCCGGCGATTTCGGCAGCATCGCCGAGCATGGTGGACAAAAGCATCCGGCCGAGCTTGCCTTCAAACTGGCCGAACATCATCGCTGCTGCCTTCGCTTCCTTTTCCGGGATGGCCGGGCCGATGACCACCATGCCGTCGAACGGACTTGCGCCCGGATCGACAAATTCGGTCTTGCGGACAAACCCACCCCTGCCGATGTTCTGATAGCGCGTCACCTCGCAAAACCAGCCGGAACCGTCGGTCGGCCGGACCTCGATGCGATAGCCTCGTCCGCTTTCACCGATGCCTTCGCCGATACCGGCAACGCCCGCCATCTTGCTCTTGATCGCCCAGCCTCGCCTGCCAGCCAGACGCTGAAGCGCTTCGGTATCGATCTTGCTGGGCCGACCGACGAAGAAATAAAGCCCCGCCATCACAGCGAGGATCAGGGCCAGGATGGCAAATGCCGCGATCATCCCCAGGGGTGCGAACGTCGCATCAACCGCATCACCGATCGTCTCCATTCAACCGTCTCCTTGATTCTGGCAAGGCTGCACGTCCACCTAACGCCCAACGCCACCCTTCCGTTGAAACACACTCATGCCCTTGTGATCGTGATTCGGGAGGGCTCGTCGGTTCCGTGCCGGCGCAGCCAGCGCCATCGCCGCCAACCGAGGAACGCCGGAAGCAGCGAAAGTGGCACGAAGGCCAGCGCAATCCAGCCGAACACACGCGCCGTCGCGACCGCCCGGGCCAGATAGCCGGCGCGGAAATCCTCAAGGCTGCCATAGGCGATCACCCGCGTCGCGTTCAGGGCATTGCTTTGTTTGCCGCTGCCCAAGGCGCGCAATTCACCGGGATCGGCCCATATGACGACGGGGTCACCCTGGCGCAGGCAATGCTGGAACACATAGGGACCGCAATCCGGCCAGTTTGTCGTCTGCGTTCTTCTGGCAACGCCCTGAACCGAAACCGCCGCGCCGTCCGCCATTGTCATGACATAGGAGGAAGGAAGCAGACTGGCGAAATCGGCGGAGAAGCCGAGCGGGCGCGCGGCGTTGTAATAGGCGAGATAGTCCCCGCCTTCTGTCGCATTGCGCTTTTCCGGTTCGCCGATGCGGCCGACGGCGAAGATCCCGTTGTAGCGCTTGCCCCAGCTGAGCTCCCACAGCGAGGCGAGCTCCGCGCCGGTCGTCGCGACGGCGTTTTTCGGCAGGGCATTGAGATCGACAGCCTTGAGCCAGGCGCCAAGGCTGCACACCGCAAGGCCGAAGGACAAGGCGCAGGAGAGAAGAAGAACGGGCAGCGCCTCGTATTTGGCCTTCGTGCGCGGGAAGGCAATGCGAACGAACAACCAGACCAGCAGCCAGACAAAGGCCGCGCCGATAGCCAGGGCCATGAACTCCTCGAAGATCTGGGTGTTCACGGATGGCGAGGTCAGAAAGACCATGACAAGGGCGATGGCGGAGAGCGCAACAACGGTGGGCGGCCGCCACAGGCTCTCCCTGTAGTCCCACAGGAGGAAAGCCGCCAAAGCAACGATGGTGGCGACGAGAATAAGCCGCAGATGGTCGCTGCCGGCGCGGCCATTCAGCCAAGCCAGCATGCCGAAGATCAGCAGTCCAATACCGAGATTGGCGAAATCGCGCATTTTCGTCCTCACCAGCCGATCTCCTGGCGCGTGACGATGACCGCGTAACCGGTGGCCACCGTTGCAACGATCTTCCAGACGTCGAAGGTGCCGGTCAGGCCTTGCACCATGGTGAAATAGGTCAGCGTGACATGGGCGCGCTGCGTGCGGACCGCTGGCGGCCGGACCGCCGCCGGCGTCTCGAAACCGGAGCCGCGCATCACATCCCCGTCGAACAGGAACTCCGCCCGGTCCGTGCGGTTGAGGCAAAAACTCACCCGCTTGACGATGTCGTCGATCGGCATCCGGTTTGGCGGGTCGAGAAAGTTCATTGCCTCCATCAGCGCCGACAGGCCGCCCGGATGGCCGATGCCGCCCTTGAAGCCACCGAAGGCGATCTGTGTGCCCGGACCCGCCCCGGCAAAGCCGTTGACGAGCGCCGTCAGCTTTGCGTCAACGGCGGTCCACGCATAGAGCGGCCCGGTCTTCAGCGCGGCGTGATAGCCGGCGTCCTCCAGCCCGGACGGCGGATGGACTTCGAAGCTTGATGGCGCAAGGCCGAGCGAAACCTGAATGTTGTGCGCGAAGATTTCGCGGGCGATGTCCTCGCTGCGCTTGCCGCCGGATGTCTGCGCCATCGCATGCCCGCCCCAGAGGACCGCACAGCCGAGCCCGGCGATCATCTCGCGCCGGCGCATCAGCGCTTCAGCTCGTACATTTCGGACCTGCCCTCGACCGGCGCGAAAATGATGCGCAGATGGTTGGGTCCGATCGCCTCCATGAAACCCAGACTGTCCCGGCTCCTGTCGATCCCGTCGCTTGCGCCTTCGGCATGAGGATCGTCGACCTCGAAGCCGCTGTAGTTGCGAGCCTCCTCGCCGGTCGTGTAGCTGCCGCCCAAAAACAGGAAGGCCTCTTCGGAATAGTCACCCAGGATCAGGCCGATACGCTTCTGCGAGCCTTTGTTCTTGTCGAGCACCAGCCCGGCCGGCCCCTCTCTGCGTATTTCGCAGGGAAAATAGTCGTAGACATTCGCGCCGAACTCGTGGACCTGAAGGCTGCGGACCTGCCATTTGCCTTCCAGGCCGAGACGGTCCGGCAAAGGCTGAACCGGCGCGTTGAACAGAGCCCAGATCTCCTTGGCGGCGCCGCCGCGATCCAGATGCAAGGCGATCAGCCCACTGAGCTCGGCGCCTGCATCGCTGACCGCCTCGACATGCTCCGGCCACATCGAATCCTCCGCGCCAGCCGCCAGCGCCGGCGATGCCCACAGCATGGCCGGAACGAGCAGGGCAGCGAGCGCATGGCGGGCAGGAGAGGGGAGCTTCTGGATCATGGTGATTCCTCGAAAGAGCACCGGAAAATGGCCGTCCGCTTGCTCATTGCAGGAGGCTTTCGGTGAAGCGTGGCCTGTTTTGCGGCGTAAGGGTGAAATTCGCGTGATAAACGCCGACGAAGCCCGTGCCGCCGCCGCGTTCCACGAACCAGGCAACATGGATCGTGCCATCTTCATTCTGCTTGACCACAGGCTCGGCCACCCGCGACTGAACAGGATGCCATGTGATCAGCCGATTGCCGGGATCCGGCTGGTAGAGCCACATCAGCCGCCGCACGACCGCCTCGGCGGGTACGGGTGAGTGTGCGGTGCCGGCGGCTTCGAGCAGATCGCGGATCGCTCCAGAATGTCGCGCCACGATGGCGCGCCCGTCAGCGGTCGCGAAGCCGCGCGGCCCCGGGTCCATGCCGGGCCAGTCGGCGCGAAAGGCGAAGAAGGGCGGCGTTTCCAGCTCGTCATACGGATTGTCGGGCAGGCCGGAATATTGCGGCTGGACCACTGTCTTGTCCTGCGCCGTCGGATATGCGGCGGCAACCGTCCGCGCGAATGCGGCGCGGGCCTGTTCGAACGCATCGGATGCCTGCGCCGTGGCAATGCCCCAGAACAACGGCAGAATGAGCGTGGAACCAAAGTACTTCATTGTGTGTGTATTGCCCGCAAGCCTCACTGTTGCCCTCCGCGCCAGCGACAAACGCTCCCTACGTCAGATGGGTTTTTACTTTCGTCTCCTGCATTTTGCTCACCACACGACTGTTCCCCAATAGGCCGAATGGCCTATGGTGAGGCAACACCACATCCGGGACGCGATGGATGAACCTTTCCAGCAGTGAACTGACGCGGCTGAACGAAGCGATACTTTCGCTCTACACCCCGTTCGGCCTGAGCGAATTGCCCGACCGTTTTCTCAGAGCGACCCGTCTGGCGATGGCCGGAGACCTCACCCATATCAGCCTGACAAGCCCCGCGAACGGCACCGTCGATGCCATGCTCGACCAGCCGGCGCATGCGGCTTTGGCCGCCCTCTCGGCCCATCGCGAAGACCTGCTTGCCATGCCGGGTTTCAGTGACGGAAGCTTCTATCTGCGCGCCGATGGCGGGCCTGTATCCTATCTCGACTTCATGGATCACAAGCGACTGGAATCAACCGCATTATGGGAGTTTCTGTGCCGGCCACTGGGCATCGCCTGGGACCTAAGCGTGAACTTTCACCGGACCGACAGCCTGTTTTTCACGATCAGCACCAGCCGCGGCGGCAGCCAATATGGAGATACAGAGCGCACCATGCTGGCCCTGCTCCAGCCGCATCTCAGGCAACGCTTCGCTCTTGCGGTCATGGCCGAGCCGGATCATCCGCTTCTTCATATGGATTCGAGCAGCATTGCGGAAGCTGCCGGGCATATTGTCTGCGATGCCGACGGACACATTCTTTTTGCGCCCGATGCGACGCTGGAGAGCCTGCAGCGAGCGGGTATCCAGCACGGAAACAAACTGCCGGACGAATGGCTGCGCTGGATCAACGGTGGATCGGCAAAAACCGATCCCGTCCGTGTTCCGCCCAGCCTTTCGGTTCGAACGAAGGGAGGGGAGCAGCTATCGCTGCATCACCTTCATGCCCGCGCGGAAGGCGAACACCATCTGCTTGTGGAACTGCCCGCCAGTGTCAGCCGCCCGCTCTCCCGCCGCGAGGAGGATGTCGCGCATTGGCTGGCGCAGGGCAAGACGAACCGCGAGATCGCCGGCATCCTCGAGGTAAGCCCGTCAACCGTCAAGCATCATGTCGCGAGCATTCTCGACAAGCTGATGGTGGAGAACCGCACAACGGCGGCTGTGCGGCTGAGGTCAAGGAGACACTGACACGGCAACGGCGCCGCGGTTCGAACAGGCAGTTGACGGACTGCCGACAGTGCGGAACCTCGCACCAGAGTCTTGCCGCTTAGCGCACCTGTATCCGATGCAGCTGTCGGCGCACCTGACGCTCACTCAGGTCAAGCACATGCGACGCCGACACCAAGGTCATCCGGCCGGCAATCACCTTTGACAAAATCTCGATCCGCTGCAGATGGTATTCTGCTTATCGCCATCAATCCCATCTGCAATCTCCCGCACGTCACTCAGACCCGGGGAGGGTGACCTTCCTGCTTTGCAGAAACAGGACACGGCCACAGCCGGTCAGAACCCTACCAGCACCATGTCCAGTGCGGCAATAATCTCATTGTCCTGCCCTATCAGGCTGGTGACCGGGTTGCGCAACAGCGCACGGGGGACCGCCGCCATGAACTGGGTGACCATAACATACTGCTCGTCCCCAATGTTGAACACCGGATTGAGGCGCTGGGCCGGAACCGGAGCTTGCGCCAGAGGCAGAAGCGGCGCCACGACCCGCGTATTCAGCTCGCTCAGAATATCTGCCTGAACATCGAGAACATAGCCGGCGCCGCCGGGGTTGGCGTAAACATCGAAACGCGCCATCAGAACTGCCTGTATTTCTCCAAAGGCAAGCCGTGCGTCTCCACCCACTCGTTCGAGCTGGCCAGAGCGGCGACATTTTCGCGCTGCCAGGCTTGCGCCTTCGCCTCAGCTACGGCACGCCGCAAACCTGCTTCTGCCGCTTGCGACAGGTTCACCCCGAACGATCTGGCCTCCGTCAGCAGGGACGGGTCCAGTGTCAGGTTTGTGGGCTTTCTCGGGGCCGTCTGGTTTTGCATGGTCTCACCTCACTTAGTGCGCATTATATATGCACATACACCGTGGAACAAGTCGCCACTTGAGCGGGTTATGGCGGCAGCGGCGGGCGATACCACGGTAAAGCTTTGTGCTTATAAGGGCTCTTCCTCACTTTATGTGAAGCGGCGGTAGCATTCGTACCCTGAGCAGTTCAGGACCTGCCCGACCGTACATTGCGCGCTTGAGGGTCTTGAGGCGGTTGATCTGGCCTTCGGCCTGTCCATTGCTCCACGGCAGCTCGATGGCATTATTGACGGCATTGATGTCTCTGCGCAGGACGCGAGCAAACCGCATGATCGGAATGCGTTCGGTGTCGACCGCATCGTCGATCCACAATCCAGTGGTGCGGATTTCTTGCCGCGAAGAATGCCGCTGAAGCGCATCGCCAGGCGTCGCATCTCGGTGAACGCATCAGATCCCTGCTTTAGGGCATCGACCTTCCTTGTCTGTCGCTCCGTCAACAGGCTTCGCGGTTTGATGCACAGCGCCGCGGCAACTTCCTAAGGCGGAGAACTTAGGTCGTTGGCCATGTGGCGGCCCGGTCGACCGGGAGAGAGCGTATATCGGCGATCTAGACAGGTGGGGATTGAACGTCTGGCTGGCTTCCGGCGGGAGGTCAGGATCTCGCACGAAGGCGTCGGAAGCAATCAAATCTATGAAATAATATAATAAATCTGGTTTTCTGTTCTCTCTTTACTGCTTCTCATACCCGTTCCTTGACCGGGTGGCTGTCTCCGGAAATCTGGCAGACGGAAAGCAAATCCCGATTGACAGCGATAAAATTGTATACGAGATTTGATTTGCGTATGCGATATTAGGCTTTTGCATGGAGGCTGGCGAATTGAAGAACAACACGTTGCGGCAGAAGATTTCCAATCTGATCGTCTCGGGAGAATTGCGCCCCGGTGATCGCCTGGATGAGCAGAGCCTTGCCGAACGTTTTGGCGTCTCGCGCACCCCTATTCGCGAAGCGATCCTTCAACTGTCGTCATCGGGTCTGCTGGAAATGCGTCCCCGGCGGTCGACGATTGTCCGGCGCTTCAATGCCGCCGCCCTGCGCGAGGCGTTCGAAGCGCTTGGAGAGATCGAAGGTCTCTGCGCTTCATACGCGGCATTGCGAATGAGTGAGGCGGACCGTTTGAGGCTGGAGGATGTGCTCCTGGCCTCCGAGGTCGCCTGCCGTGATGGAGACCGCACAGCTGCATTCGAACTTGACGCCGAGTTCCACGAGATCCTGCACGAAGGCGCGCGAAACCATGTGCTGCAGGCGACTGCGGAGAGCATGCGTCTGCGCGTTACACCTTATTCCGCAGCTCCCCTCCTGGCCGAAGATTTCCATGCCGATCTGTCCGTCCCGCATCTCGAGCACTCGGCGATCGGCAAGGCGGTGCTTGAAAGGGACAGCGACGCCGCGCGGAAGCTGATGATCAAGCATGTGAGCAACAACTTCCTTTTCATTCAGAACCTTTTGAACAATGACGGCGAGATCGAGCAGCGCTCCGCCAGCAGAGCGAAGGCCTGACATGCACACCTACAACGGACCAGGACGCTCGGCTGCCTACGCCAGCACCGCAATGTGCGCCACTTCACATCCACTCGGTGCCCTGACCGCGAACCGCGTTCTGCAAGACGGTGGCAATGCAGTTGATGCAGCGGTCGCCGGCGCTGTGGTGCTCGGCTTCTGCGAGCCGGCAATGACCGGCCTCGGCGGTGATGTCTTCGCGATGATCCATGATCCTGCAACGGATATCATCACCGGGCTCAACGGGTCCGGGCGGGCGCCCGCCGCTCTCGACGCCGCCCGCTTGAGGGCCGAAGGCCACGCAACCATCCCGCTGAACTCGGTCCATGCCGTTACCATACCTGGGGCTGTAGATGCCTTTGACAGGCTTGTCCGGGACCATGGCCGGTTCAGCCTGTCAGATGTGCTGCAGCCGGCGATCCGTCACGCCCGCAGCGGCGTTCCGGTGCACAGGCGAACTGCAATCGACTGGCGTACATTCGCAGACAGGTTGCAAGGCGATGGGCGTCGTCACTTTCTCAAGGACGGCGGTGCTTACGAGGAAGGAAGCCTGTTTGCATCCGAGGCCCAGGCACAGGCATTGGAGCTCATAGCCCGGGAAGGCGCCGATGCGTTCTACCGGGGCGCCATCATGGATGACATGCTGGAAACCCTGCGGGAAGCGGGGGGCGTGCACACGGCCGAAGACTTCGACAAAACGGCTGCAAGCCCAGCCACGCCGATCAGCCGCACCTATCGTGGCCATGAGATGATCGAGCTGCCGCCCAACGGACAAGGCGCAACCGCGTTGATGATTGCCGGTATTCTCGAGCGTTTCGACATCGGCACGCTGGATCCGGCAAGTCCGGAGCGCCTGCATCTTGAAGCAGAAGCCACACGGCTCGCCTATGCTGCACGCAATCGCCTGATGGGAGACCCGGGGGAGGGCGAGCTCGATCTGGCTGAAATGCTCTCGGACCGGTCGCTCGACGCACTGGCAAATTCCATTGATCCCATGCGCGCCGGGCACCAACGCGAGCCACGCACCGAAGCCCTGCACCGGGATACGGTCTACATCACGGTCGTCGATGGCGACGGGCTTGCGGTATCGCTGATCTATTCGACATTCTGGCCGTTCGGATCGGGACTGGCATCAAAGCGTTTCGGCATCAGCCTGCAAAATCGCGGCGCCGGATTTTCCCTGGAAGAGGGGCACGTCAACGCATTGCGGGGCGGCAAGCGGCCGCTTCATACGCTGATACCGGGCTTCCTGCGCAAGGCTGGCGAATACGTCATGCCGTTCGGCGTCATGGGCGGCGCCTATCAGGCTGCGGGGCATGCCCACTTCGTTTCCAACCTCGTGGACTACGGCATGGATCCGCAAGCAGCGATCGACGACCCGCGCAGCTTTTTCGACATCAGCACGGGGGTGCTCGAAATTGAGAAGAACGTTCCCGAACAGACCGCGGCCCGGTTGGCTGAAATGGGTCACACCATAACGCGCGCGGCGATCGGGATGGGCGGGGCACAGGCCATCCGGCGCGACTGGCGGACCGGCATACTTTGTGGCGGCACGGACCCGCGCAAAGACGGCGTCGCGCTCGGATACTGACGAGGCGGCGGTATTCACCGCCGGCTCTAACACTGAAGAAGACGGCGCAAAGCCGCAGTGCAAGGGAAACAAAAGACAAAGCCGCGAGATCAGAGGAGTGACCGCGCATGGCAGAAACCGACAGTCAGGAGAAGGTGCGTCCACCTCTCCTGAGCAGGATGACCGGTCTGTTTGACTGGATTGCCGGCCTGATGGTCATCGGGTTGATGGTCTGGCAGCTTGTCGTGGTGCTGCTGCGCTATGTCTTTTCGCTGGGCGCACCATGGGCGAGCGACCTGCTCACCTATTTCTTTTTCTTCGTCGTGATCTTGCCGCTGGTCGGCGTAGTGGTCGGCAATGCGAGCGTGCGGGTTGATGTGGCAAGCCGCGCCTTCGGCCCGGCGATGGTAGCCCTGGTCGACCGTCTTGCGCTGCTGCTGTTTGCGTTTGCCATTGGCTGGGCCGCCTGGTCCTCATTGCCGTCAACGCTCAATTCCTGGCAACTGCTCGAGAGATCCCCCAATGTTGGCGGGCTGCCGGGATACTTCATCCTGAAGAGCTTCGTGACCGGGACTTTCACCGCGCTTTCGGTGACTGCCTTTGTCATGGCGCTGAAGAGCCGGCCTTACGGCGAAGGAGGCGGAGTTTGAACGCCCTGCTTCTCCTTCTTCTGCTGTTCCTCCTGTTCGGCGGCATCCTGTCCGGCGCTCCGGTGTCGTTCGTGCTGATTTCCGTTCCGGTCATTGTCGCCTTCTTCGGCGCGGCCATCGGCCATTTCGATGTTACCTTTCTCAGCGCCTTTCCGGCGCGCGCGTTTGGCGTGCTCGCCAACCCGATCTTCCTGGCTGTTCCGCTCTTCGTGCTGATGGGCGGCCTGCTGGAGCGATCCGACATTGCGCGCCGCATGATGATGACGGCCGGCGCGCTCTTTGGAAACAGCCGCGGCGGCATCGCCTACGCCGTCGTCATCGTCGGAGCGCTTCTCGCCGCTTCGACCGGCATCATCGGGGCGACGATCTTCATGCTCGGCATGATCGCAATGCCTGCCATGATCAACGCCGGCTATTCCAAAAGCCTTGGCGCCGGCGTGATCTGCGCGGCGGGATCGCTCGGGCAAATCATCCCGCCATCAGTGCTGCTGATCCTCCTGACGGACCAGATATCGTCCGCGTACCAGTCCGGCCGCAGGGCGGCCGGCGAATGGGCCGCTCTGCCCGTGTCTGTTGGCGACCTGTTTGCCGGAGCGCTTTTGCCCGGACTGCTGCTCGTTGTGTTCTATCTGGCCTACATCTTCTTCATGGCCAGCTACCGGCCGCAAAGTTGCCCACCCGTGGCGATGCGTGACGAGGACGGCAAGGCTGTCCGGCCTGGACTGCGCGAAATCCTGCAGTCGCTGCTGCTGCCGCTGATGCTGATCCTCATCGTTCTTGGCTCCATCCTGGGCGGCGTTGCGACAGCGACCGAAAGCGCTGCCCTCGGCGCTGCCGGGGCCCTGGTGATTGCGGTTCTCGACCGGCCGGGAATCGGCTCGTGGCAAAAGGCCGCGATGATTGCCGTGTTGCCGGGAGCAGCACTCCTGGTTCTGGTGAAGCTGGCCGGCGGCGCCCAGGCGGGCACGATACAGACCGTGGTCGCGCTGGCCGCTCTCGTGGTCGTCGCGGCCGGATCGGGCATTGCTTTGCTGCATGAACTGCGGAGCGGCAACCTGATGCCGGTTGCCACGGAGACCGCGCGCATGGTGGCGATGCTGACCCTGATCGTTTTCGGCGCAAGCATGCTGTCGCTGGTCTTCCACGGCCTGCACGGCGACAAGATGGTGCAGGATTTCCTGCAAGAGGTCCCGGGCGGTCCCTACATGGCGGTGCTGGTGGTCATGCTGATCATCTTCGTGCTCGGCTTCATCATCGAATATGTGGAGATCATCTTCATTGTCGTTCCGATTGCCGGCCCCCCGCTGATGCAGGCCGGAGTCGACCCCGTCTGGTTCGCGATCCTGATCAGCATGAACCTGCAAATGAGCTTTCTCACTCCGCCCTTCGGTTATGCACTCTTCTACTTCCGCCGCGTGGCGCCGGCGGAAGTGCGCACAGCCGATATCTATGCCGGAATCGTCCCGTTCATCCTGCTGCAAATGCTGGCGCTCGCAACAGTCGCCGTCATTCCCGAACTGGCGACCTGGCTTCCAAGCGTCATCTACAAATAGAAAAACCAGAGGAGAATGAGACAATGAAAAGAAGAGCCCTTTTAGGCGGCGCAGCCGCAGCCCCTCTCGTCCTCGGCGCGCCGCTGGTTGCCCGCGCTCAGGCCCAACATGACTGGAAACTGGTGACATCCGTTCCCAAGGGCCTGCCGGGACTGGGCGTTTCCGCACAGCGCTGGGCAGACCGCATCACCGCCATGTCCGGCGGGGCGATCAAGGTAACGCTGTTCGGCGTCGGCGAACTGGTGCCGCCCTTCGGCACCCAGGAAGCCGTGGAAAGCGGGACGGCGCAAGCCTATCACGGTTCCGGTTCGTGGTTCTCAGGGCGCGACATCGCGCACGCCTTCTTCACAGCCGCGCCGTTCGGCCTGACTTTCGACGAAATGCATGCGTGGATGTATTATGGCGGCGGCCAGGAACTGCTCAACGAATTCACCAATCGCCGCAACCTGCAGATCTTCATCGGCGGCGGTTCGGGTGTGCAAACGGCCGGATGGTTCAAGAAGGAAATCAAGTCGCTTGACGACCTCAAGGGGTTGAACTTCCGCTCGACCGGGCTCCAGGCCGAGGTACAGCGAAAACTCGGCATGAACCCGACGTCGGTTCCTCCGGGGGAAATCTTCGCAGCGCTTCAATCCGGCACGCTCGACGGCGCCGAATGGGTCGGTCCGGCCAACGACCTGGCCTTCGGTTTCCAGAACGTCGCAAAATACATGTACGCCCCGACATTCTCCGATGTTTACGGCGGCATCGAGTTTGGCGTGAACCTGCAGGCATGGGAAGCGCTGAGCGACGAACAGCGCATGATCGTCGAGGTGGCAAGCGAAGCCGAGGCGAACCGTTCCTCCGCCGACACCTTCCATTCCAATCTGCTCGCGTTCGAGAAATTCAAGGCGATGGACGGGTTGACCATCGGCACGTTGCCCGATGACGTGTGGGAGGCTCTGCGCAACACCTCCAGGGAAGTCGTCGAGCAGGTCGCCGAAACCAGCGAATTCCATGGCCGCTTTGTCAAGGGCTATTACGACTATGTGGAGAAGTCGACGAAGTACAAGCATTCGTACGATACCGACTTCCTCGCCAGGCGTGAGAAGTATTTTAGCTGATAATACAGAGACGGCGCCCGAGCGGGCGCCGTCTCCTTCCAAAGGATGTTGCACCAATGTTGCCGGGACACTCGATGAATAACATCGAGTGGCATCCTCCCCCATTGATGGATCAGGCTATATGATTACGGATCTGCCTAACCTTATCGAACTTGGTCTTTTGCTGCTGGCCGTTGGGGCGCTTGCCGGCCTGCTGGCGGGATTGCTTGGCGTCGGCGGCGGGATCGTTCTGGTTCCCGCTCTGAGCTTCACCTTCACGGCGCTTGGCTATGCAAGTTCGGGTCTCATGCAGATCTGTATCGCCACCTCGCTTGCGAGTATCGTCTTCACGTCGATGCGTTCCGTGGCCGCGCACCATAAAAAAGGTGCGGTGGACTGGGGCATCCTCAAGAGTTGGGCTCCCGGGATAGTCGTCGGCGCGATTGTTGGCGTCCTGACGGCGGCCAGCCTTTCCTCCACTGTGCTGCAGGGGATTTTCGGTGGCCTGGCTCTCATTGTCGGGGCCTATTTGCTGTTTGGCCGGATTGAATGGAGGCTGAAGGACGATATGCCCGTCGGCCTGATGCGCACTGCCGATTCAACTCTTATCGGCTTCATGTCCGTGTTGATGGGGATCGGCGGGGGCTCGTTTGGGGTGCCGTTCATGACACTCCATGGCGTCGCAATACACCGCGCGGTGGCCACGGCAGCAGGCTTCGGCCTGCTGATCGCGCTCCCCTCGATGATCGGTTTTCTGTTCGTACCGGTGGAAGTCCACCCGCCTTTTACCATCGGTGCAGTGAACCTTCCGGCGTTGCTGATCATCATCTCGATGACGCTTCTGACCGCTCCACTCGGTGCACGGCTTGCGCATGTGACAGATGCCAAGCGGCTCAAGCGGATTTTCGGTGCGTTTCTGATCCTCGTCGCCGCCAACATGATCCGGAAGTCGATCGGGTGGTAGCCATCACAGCTCATTCTTCAATTCGGAGTGCCAATCCATGAGCGAGAAAATCGTGCAGGACTACACAGGTCCTGAACTTTGCAAGCTGCAGGCCCATGAAGTGGTAGACCTGCTCAGGCGCAGAGAGGTTTCCCCGAAAGACCTGCTCGAAGCGTCGCGCCAGCGCCACAGCGAAACCGATGCGGCAATCAACGCGATGCCGACGGTCTGCTTCGAACGGGCGGAAGAAGCGATCCGGCACCTGCCGGAGAGCGCCTTTGCCGGGCGAGGGGCGCTGCACGGGTTGCCGGTCGGGATCAAGGACCTGAGCGCGGTCAAGGGCGTTCGCACGACCTGGGGAACACCTGCTCTGGCCGATTTCGTTCCGGACAAGAGCGATCTGCTGGTCGAACTGATCGAGGCCCGCGGCGGACTGGTGGTGGGAAAGACCAACACGCCCGAGTTCGGAGCCGGCGGCAATACATTCAATGCGGTCTACGGTCCGACCCGCAATCCGTGGGATACGCGGCTGACACCTGCCGGGTCCTCGGGCGGCGCCGCCGCTCAGCTCATTACCGGCCAGACCTGGTTGAGCCATGGTTCCGACCATGGCGGCAGCCTGCGGACTCCGGCGTCCTTTTGTGGCGTTGTGGGCCTGAGGCCCAGTCCGGGACGTGTTGCGGGCGGTCCGGCAATTGCCGGATTCATCACCGAAGGCGCGCAGGGTCCAATGGCGCGTTCCGTCAAGGATTGTGCCCTGTTTCTGGACACAATGAGTGGCTTTGATCCGCACTATCCGATCTCCTATCCGGCGGATCCGAAGCCCTATGCCGATTTCGTTGAAAGGGCCACGCCACAGGGTCTCCGTATCGCCTATACACCGGATATGAATGGCCAATGCGAGGTGGATCCGGAGGTCCGGGCGCATATCGAAGCCGCACTCGTCGAAATGGAGAAGGCGGGGGCCGCGGTTGTCGAGGCGGGTGTCAAGCTCGACGGTCTCAAAAGAGCCTATCATGTGCAGCGGGGCCTGCTGTGGGCAACGTTGATGCGCGACATCGATCCGGAAATCCGTGCCGGCTTCAAGGAGACGCTGGAAAACAATGTCCGCTTCGGGCTGGCGCTGACAATGGACGACATTGTCGACAGCCAGCTTGTCCGCTCCCGCATCTATGACGAGATGCTTCACCTGTTCGAGAGCTGTGATGTTCTCGCCAGTCCCGTCGTGGGGTGTATGCCTCACCCGGTCGAAACCGAATGGGTGCGAGAGATCGGTGGCAAGCCCTTGAACCATTACATGGACTGGCTGAGTTTCGCGTTCCTCGCAACCGCCGTCGGGCTGCCGGCAATTTCTGTTCCGGTCGGCCTCGGACCGCGCGGCCTCCCTGTCGGTCTGCAACTGGTCGGCGCTCCGCGGAGCGAAGGGGCTCTCCTGGCGGCAGCCCGGGCCGTCGAGTTGGTTTTTGCCGGGCCTTTGCCGGTCATTGACCCCAAATGTTCATGACACGGTCGTCTTGGCCGGAGGCGGACTGCTGATCAGCTGCCGGGATTCTTCAATTCGTAACTGGAATCTTACTCTTGCGGTCCAAAATCTGATCTCACGTCAAGATTGAGCGCCTGAAGCCGCTCAGGATCCCCAGCTATGCTAATGCCACTTCCTGATCTCTTGCTTAACCATAGTACTGAATCGTACGGCCGGTGGTGGCAAGGGGAGGGACCGTGTTGCAAAATGTAGAATAGCACGCGGACCTCCTGTCTTTACTTTCAAATAGCTCACGTGATTGGCGTGCAGGTGGCTCATTGAAACCGGCACGAAAGCTACACCGACCCCTGCAGCAACCAAACTTATCGACGAAGCCATCTGTGGAGCCACTTGAGCGACCTCCATGCTGAAGCCGGCGTCAAGGCATGCTTGGGTCACCGCTTCGAATAGCGAGGGGCCATTGGAACGTGGAAACATCACGAATTTCTCGTTCGCCAGATCTTTCATTTCGATCTCGTGAAGAGCCGCCAATCTGTGTTTTCTTTGAACCGCCAGTCTCATCTCCTCATCAATCAATAGATCATGTGGGAGATCGTCGCCCTCGCCCTGCGCAAGTCGAATAAAGGCAACGTCCAATTCACCATTACGAAGCAACTTTAGCAGCAACGCACTACTGTGTTCGTACAGATTCGTGACAATTTTCGGATGCTGTTCTCTATATTTACCAATGATGTAGGGAATGAAATCATTGTACGCAGCCGTACTTGTGAAACCAATGTTGAGTTTCCCCGTTTTGCCTTGGGCGATTTCGCGAGTGTCGTTGATGACACTATCCAGCTTACCGAGCACGGAATTCACATCGACGAGAAAGCTCTCACCAGCCTCCGTCAGGGCCACCCCTCTGGGAAGCCGATGAAAAAGGAGAAAGCCCAACTCCTCCTCGAGTTGTTGAATCTGCTGGCTCAGTGGCGGTTGCGCGATCCCGAGACGTTTGGCGGCGCGCGTGAAGTGGCACTCTTCGGCCGCGACCACGAAATACCGCAAGTGACGTAATTCCATAGCTCCCCCGCTCTCCCTGCAGCGTGCTTCAACTGTTCTGTTTAAGTCAGCTTGTACCACGGGTCGTGGGTTTCGTGCAGGAAGTGCACCATGCCCTTTTCAAGGCAGCTCGGCATGCCGCACAAATCCAACACTGACCGGCGAGGCAAGTTCTCGAAGGCGCGATATGCGGTGACTGATCAGCCACTTGAGTGGTCCAGTTTGATTGTTAGTGCATGACCTGCCTTTGGTCCATCTGGACGACGGTTTCGCGGGTCGGAGGGCGGCAGCCCAGCGCACTGTGGGGCCGTTTGGAGTTGTAGGGCTTTGTCAGGTTATTTATCGCAGTCTGTTCTTGTCCGCGAGTGATGGTGATCAGGCAGCCAGTTTGTTCGTGAATGTGTTCCAAAGATCGAAGGACTTTGAGCGGGGTAGCGTCGCCTCAACACAAAGGGCGGTATCTTTTCGGGCATGAGCGCGAATCCGCCGACCGATATTGCAACGCCTCGATATCAGCGTCTCGTTTTCCTGCCGCGATCATAGCGCACGCGGTTTGGCTCTATTTCCGCTTTCCGCTGAGCCTGCGTCATGTAGAAGATCTGCTGGCTGAGCGTGGCATCGCAGTTTGGGTCCAGGCCGTCTCGGAATGGGCCACCAGGTTCGGCCAACAATATGCCCGCTGCCTCCGGCGGCGATACATGGGAAGCTTTGCCGGCAAGTGGAATTTCGACGAAATGGTCGTTTCCATCAAAGGCAAGAAACACTGGCTATGGCGGGCCGCCGGAACAAGCAGGCGGCTCTGAAACTGATGCGAAAATTGCTCAAAGACCAAGGCATCAGGCCCCGTGATATGATCACCGACAAGCTCAAATCCTACGATGCGGCCAAAAGGGAAATTATGCCAGGTGTCGAGCATCGTTCGCTTAAGGGCCTGAACAACCGAGCGGAGAACTCGCATCTGGCTGCTCGACGACCAGAACGAGGAATGATGCGGCTCAGGTCAGCACGACAATGCCAGCGCTTTGTTTCGATCCACGGCCCGGTCGCCAAGCTTTTCCATCTTCACCGCAAGCATATGAATGCCGCCGATCATCGCGATATCCGCGCCGCCGCGATGGCGGTTTGGAGCGAAGTCGCTCTGTCGGCGGCCTCATGAAGCAGGCCCGTCGTGGGCATCCTGTGCAAAACCCAAGTTAAGGCGACGCTGCCATGAAATGTCCGTTCTGATGGAACCGAGGCGTCTTACGCGGCTGCAGTCGAGAGAGCGTGGTCGATCGCGGCGAGGATTTTCTCGACGTCTTCCGGCGTGATGATGAGCGGCGGCGACATGATCAGATTGTTGCCAGAGACCCGCAGCATGACGCCCGCCTCATAGGCCGTGCCATGAATGACTTTCATCGAAGCCGCATCGAGCGGGGTCTTCGCCGAACGGTCGGACACAAGCTCGACCGCCGTCATCAACCCGTGACCGCCGCGCACATGGCCGATCAGCTCATGTTTGTCCTGAAGCGCGACGATCCCGTCGAAAAGCTGGGTCCCGCGTGCGGCGGCGTTGGCGGGAACATTGAGGCGCGTGGTTTCCTGAAGACAGGCGAGTGCCGCCGCAGCCCCCACGGGATGCCCGCTATAGGTGTAACCGGTGTAAAGCCCGGCGCGGCCGCTCTCATCTTTCTCAAACACTTCGGCCACCTGATCGGAAATCATCGCGGCACCGAAGGGGAAATAGCCGTTGGTGATCGCCTTGGCACAGGACAAAAGATCGGGTTTCACGCCCCAGTGCCGTGCGCCAGTCGAGTCGCCGGTGCGCCCGAAGGCCGTGATCACCTCGTCGGAGATCAACAGGATGCCATGGCGATCGCAAATCTCGCGCACGCCGGGCATGAAACTTTCGTGTGGGACAATGACGCCACCCGCGCCGAGGATCGGCTCCATGATAAAGGCGGCGATGGTGTCGGCGCTTTGGAAATCAATCTCGGCTTCAAGAGCGGCAAGGCAAAGCTGCGCAAGTTGCGCAGGATCGCTTTCATCGAAGGGATTGCGATAGGGGTTCGGCGCGGGAATGTGGAAACAGCCCGGCATGAGCGGTTCGTAAGAGGTGCGAAACGCCGTGTTGCCATTCACAGACGCGCCCAAGGTGTGGGTGCCGTGATAGCCCTTTTTCAGCGAGAGGAATTTCACCCGACCCGCTTCACCACGGATTTTGTGATACTGCCGCGCAAGGCGCAGGGTGATCTCGACACTGTCGGAGCCGCCGGAGGTAAAGAACGCCCGGCTCAGCCCGTCGGGGGCAAAGAATTCGGCCAGCATGACGCTCAGTTCGATCGCCATGTCATGAGTCGTGCCATTGAAGATCGAATAATAGGGCAGGCGGTCGAGCTGTTTGGCGATGGCGGCTTTGATCGGCGCGTTGGAATAGCCGAGGTTCATGTTCCAAAGCCCGCCGACGCCATCAAGCAGGCGGTGACCGTTGACGTCGATGATCTCAACGCCTTCGGCGCCCACGATGATCTTAGGCGGCGTCTCCTTGAGAGCGCCGGGATAGGACATCGGGTGCCAGACGTTTTGGGCGTTATGAGCGGTCAGGAAATTTGCGTCTTTCATCTGCGGCTTTCTCAGTGAGGAGGAGGATTAGGGATTGCGCCAGAGCTTCGGCCCAGTGGCGTGAAGGTTCTGTCCGGTCGCATCGACGGCGACTGTCACCGGGAGGTCCTGAACTTCGGATTCATGGATCGCCTCCATGCCAGGATCGTCAAAAGCCACGACGCGCGCGGCTTTGATCGACTTGGAAATCCGGGAAGCGGCGCCCTCCGTTACGAAATCAAATCAAATGTCCCGAGGGTGCTGACGGCGAACAGGCGATTTCGCGAGTGTCGTTGACGACGCTATCCAGCTTATCGAGCAGGGAATTCACATCGACGAGAAAGCTCTCACCAGCCTCAGTCAGGGCCACCCCTCTGGGAAGCCGCTGAAAAAGGAGAAAACCTGACTCGTCCTCGAATTGTTGAATGTGGTGGCTCAGCGGCAGCTGCGCGATCCCGGGTCGTTTGGCTGCCCGCGTGAAGTGGCGCTCTTCGGCCGCGGCCAGGGAGTACCCCAAGTGACGTAATTCCATACCTCCTCCGTTCATTCTGCAGCGTGATTCAACCGTTCTGCTTGAGCTACCAGTACCGAAAGTCCAGTTTCATTTCGGAGCCCCATCAGCGAAGACGATTTTCAGAAGTGGAGCGTGCTGCTGTGCCCCGTAAACATCTGTTTCACCGATCGCTCCTGAAGCTATTGGCCTGACTATTGTTACCTTGATCGCGTTGGCGGGCCTGAAATTCACTATCCGCAGCACATCGTCTTCACTCACGCGATAAAGTTGACAAATGAGCTCTTTATTTAACAAGTTCGTCTCGATAGCGTGATCGAACCAACGCGTAGTTTTGAAAATGACGTCAAGGGTGAGTTCGTACGGTCCGGCATTCTTGCTGCGGATGACTGCGGCGGCGTCCACGAGGTACATGAAGTTACCTTTCCTCCAAACGTGCCATTTTCCGAAGAAAGGCATTTCCGGGATCTTCAACCGCCATCAAGTGATAGAGGCTGAATTCATAGACCTCGCCCGCTTGAAAATCAGAAGGTGAGTAAGGCAACGCGAGGTTCCCTCCTGTCGACATGCGTCCGGGGTAGCCAAAATGAAGAAGAGTAGAGCGCGTGAATGCGCACAGCGTGTCTGCAAGTTCCTGGCTGGCGGCCGTCACATCAATCACAATACCAATCTCATGGCTGATCTCGGTTCTGTCAGGTTCCAGATCTCCCATCACTCCGTCACGGCCATAGACAATGAACCTGATCGTGTACGATGACTGATCGATTTCGCGAAAATTCTCCGCTGTTCGCTTCCGTACTCCTTCAACAATCTTGTCGAAGCCGACTATGAAGGCGGGATCACGTGCTCCGGCGATGGAGATCGTCCGAAAGCCCATCCGGCGCGCGGCCTCCAATTTGACGAAGTAGCTCTTGGCTGGAATGAACATGCTCCCGGAGACTCGGACGCGCCGCTCGTCTATTTGCTCGAACGCCGTATTCGTCAGATCCAGCGATCCTCCCGGTCCGGGCAATACGTACGGATTGCTTTTTTCATACAGCGAATGTCCGGCGACGGACGCGATCGTGCAAACTCTGTCATCAGATAAAGGCTCGACAACAAATGCATCGCGATACAGCGTACCAAGCATGCAGTCACTGCCGCTGCCCGGCGAAGCCGCTATAGCAGCGCATTCAAGTATTTTGCCCATATGGAGGGCGAGTCCTCGGTCGAACCCGAGAGAGATCGGTAGCGCCGCAAACACAGCGGGATCATAACTGCGACCGGCCAGAATGACGTCCGCACCGTCTTGCAACGCAGCAATCAGTGGTTCCTCACCCATCTGTGCAACTATCTGGCTGCTCTCTGTGATATCGTTTTCCGAGAGCGCCTGACCTGGCGTCAGGGGAGTGATGCCGTTCTCGCGGAAAGCAGACAAGACGCGTTCGCGATCGATATCGGCATTGATGATAGCCAGACTTCCTCGAAGGCCGCTGGCAGACGCAATCTCCCGTACGATTTCAAGTGTCCACTCCAAATGCGGCTTGGCACCGGCACCACCTGCCGAGCCAATGATGACTGGAATATTGAGTTCTCGCCCTGCTTCAAGGATCAGCTTCAGGTCGCGGCGAACGGCAGAGCGATCGGTGAATGAGATGCCGGAGCCGAGGTAGTACGGTCCTGGGTCTGTGGAGCCGGCGTCGACAGCAATGGCGTGCGGTCGCCGTTCGAGGCCACGCCGAAACGACGCTTCAGGAAATCCGTATCCCAGAATGGCCGTCGGGGAGAGAATTCTCAATTCGCTCAACTCGCTATCCGCTTCAATGTCACGTATCATGGCGGCGTCCTCAAACCTCGAGCGGTTCGCTCACGCCAGAGCCTGCGAGCGACAGACCATCATCTTTTCCGTACGCATATCGGCCATGGTTGCCGGTATGCCGCCGATGCCAAGGCCGGACTGACGCGCGCCTGCGAAAGGCATCCAGTCGACCCGAAAGAGTGGATGTTCGTTCAGCATGATCGCGGTACCGTCAAGATGTCGGAAGGCATGCATCGCCCGGTCGATATCCCGCGTGAAGATCGCCGACTGGAAAGCGAACTCGACACTATTGGCCGACGCGATCGCGTCATCCATGTCATCGAAGGTGTAGACACCCACGACCGGACCAAAGATTTCCCGCCGGGACACCTTGGAATTCGGTGCTGGGTTGAGAAGCACGGTATTCTCGTAGCAGCTCGCAGATATCTTTGCGCCGCCGCACACGGCCACCGCGCCTTCTTCGATCGCCTCGCGGACCCAAGACTCTATGCGGTCATTTTCCGCATGCGTGATCAGCGGGCCGACATCGGTCGTTGTTTCAACCGGATCGCCGGTCACCATTGAACGACCGGCATCTGCCAACCGTTGGACAAATTCGTCCACAACATCGCTGTGGCAGTAGAGCCGTTGGGCCGAGACGCATGCCTGCCCGGCATGCCAGAATGCCGCACGCGCAAGCCGCGGCACTGCATCGTCAAGATCCGCATCTTGCGCAACGATTACCGGCGCAATACCGCCATGTTCCAGTGCGCAACGCGTCCCAGGTGCCAACTCCGATCTTAAGGACCAACCGACCGCGGCGGAGCCGATAAAGCTGACGAAACCGATACGCTGGTCGCTAACCAGTTTCCGGATCATCGCAAGATCAGTCGGCAGGACCATCTGAGCCCACCCTTCCGGAAGGCCCGCCTCGATGAATATGTCGAGCAAGGCCCTGCAACTCAGAGGCGTCTTAGGCGACGGTTTGATGATGGCAGGCGCGCCCACGGCGACAGCCGGTGCAATTTGGTGCATGACCAAATTGAACGGATGATTGAAAGCAGCGATGCCGAGCACCAAGCCGATTGGTTCGTATTGCGTAAATGCGACACGCGCCGCGGACGTGACGTTCAGTCCCATCGGGACGACGTGCCCGCCATCGGTAGAAAGTTGCTGGATACAAATATCCAGACAGTTCGCTCCCCGATCGATCTCAACAAGGGAGTCGCGCAGAGGCTTGCCGCTTTCGCTGGCGACAAGCAAAGCAAGTTCGTTTCGGCGTTCCAGAACGATGTCGCGAACCGCACCAAGGATCGCGATCCTACGTGGCAGATCAAGCCATGCGCGCCGATTGCGGAAAAGCTGATACGCCGTCGTTAGCGCATTCTCGATAGCCCCGGAAGAGGTCACCGGAACGCGGTCGAGCAGCCTGCCATCGAAAGGCGCGCGCACTTCAATGCACTCGTTCATTACAAATTCTCCTGTCTTTCACCGCAAGATTGGGCAAATGAATTCGGGCATGAAGCGCTTCATTTCATGCGCCGCGGCCTCGAAAGGCCGCGGACCTCTCCGCCTTTGGAGGCTAGAATTCTCCGCTGTCGATCTTTGCAGCCTCGATCGCCAGTTCGGGGACCCCGTGCTTCTCCAGGATCTCGGCATAGGTGCCGTCGTCGATGATTGCTTGAACCGCTTTGGAAACCGCATCCCGCAACTCGACATCGTCCTTCTTGAAGCCGAACCCATAATACCAAACGCGCAAAGGCTCACCGATCCGGTAATAGAGGTCCGGCTCGATCTGCATGAGATAACTGACGTTTTCGGCAGAGATCACGCCCGCATCGAAGCGGTTCTGCGCCAGGGCGATCTGTACCGGCAGGTCATCCAGCTGAATGTTGATTGCCGGCTTGTCAGCGGCCGTACAGGTGTCGTCGCTAAGCGCTTTCATCGCTATCCCGTAACTCGTCACAAAACGAGCATGCGCAGCAGTCCTGCCGCAGAGAGCGTCTAGCGTCGGAAGCTCGTCTTTCTTTTTCGCCAGCGAGAAGACCTGCGGACCCGTCTTCAAATAGTCGACGAAGGTCAGACTCTCGCGGCGATTCGGGAAGTCGCCCATGGCAGACCCGATGAAGTCAAAGCGGCCGGTTTCAAGTCCGGGCATCAGTTGTGGATAGGACGATTCGACCATTTCAACAGGCACACCGAACTTCTCTCCGATCGCCTTTACGATATCGACACCGATGCCAACGAAGTTTCCGTCAGCGTCCTTGTAGTTCATTGGCGGAAACGCTGCATCCACCGACGTGCGGAGCACGCCCGCTTCCTTGATTGCCGCTGGCGGAGTCACCTCCTGTGCAACGGTGGGCCAAGCCAGCGTCGTTAAGGCGAGCACCAAAAACAGATTGCGTTTTCTTCCTTGTGTCATCCCCATTCTCCTTGTTGGAGGTATTGTTGTCGCATTAGTGGCTGCGTACAGCTGCCAAAAATTCCTGGGTTCGCGGGTGTCGCGGATTGATGAGCAAATCGCGCGCATCACCAGCTTCTACGATCTGCCCCTGGTCCATGAAGACGATCCGGTCTGCGACGTCACGCGCGAAGCCGAGTTCGTGGGTTACGACGATCATGGTAAGGCCCGATTTGGTTAGTTCTCGCATCGTCTGCAGAACCTCGCTGACCAGTTCGGGGTCGAGTGCTGAGGTTGGTTCGTCGAAGAGGAGCAGGACGGGGTCCATCGCCATCGCCCGCGCGATCGCCACCCGCTGTTGCTGGCCGCCAGATAATTGGGCCGGGTATGAATCTGCCTTGTCCGCCAGCCCAACGCGCTCCAGTAGCTCAAGCCCGCGCTGCCTAGCTTCGCTCTGCGCGATCCGACGCACAATGACCGGCCCTTCCATGACATTTTCCAGCGCGGTCTTGTGGGCGAAAAGATTGAACTGCTGAAATACCATTCCGATGCGCGACCGCTGTTGAGCAAGAGAACGGTCGGGAAGAGCGTGGAGTTCATCACCCTCGAGCCGGTAGCCGATGATGTCGCCATTGACCCGCACGATTCCAGCGTTCGGCGTCTCGAGCTGGTTGATGCATCTCAGCAGAGTGCTCTTGCCGGAGCCTGACGGACCGATAATGCAGACGACCTCGCCCTGGCCTATCTCCAACGATACGCCGCGAAGCGCGTGAAAAGTGCCGTAGTGCTTCTGCAAGTCGCGGATTTCAACTGTAAACGTCATAAGCTTGCCCTCAGCGCTTGTGGTGCCGGCCGAAATAGTTCTCGACGTATCGCTGCAGGATACTGAGGACTATCACAACGAGCAGATACCAGAAGGCGCAAACCATCAGGAGTTCGATGACGCGACCATTGGTGTAGTAAATCGTTTGGGCGCTATAGATGACGTCCTTGTACTGGATGATACTGGCGATCGAGGTGTATTTGACCATGCCGATCACTTCGTTTCCGATCGGCGGAATGATCACTACCATCGCCTGCGGTATGATGATGCGCCGCAGCGACTGCATTCTCGTCATGCCGATCGCGGTTGCCGCCTCTGACTGGCCACGGCTAACGGAAAGGAGGCCGGCGCGGATGACCTCACTTGTGTAGGATCCTTGCATGATCCCGAAAGCAAGCAGCGACGCAATGAACGGCGTAACGACATCCGTCGTTGGCACGGAAAACAGGCCTGGAATTCCGATTGTCGGGAAGACCAGCCCCAGATTGTACCAGATCAACAGCTGCAGAAGCACAGGCACTGACCGGAAGACCATGATATAGGCGCGTGCGCTAAGGTTAAGCACGGGGTTTTGTGACAGCGTCATCAATGCCGCGGCGAGGCCCAGAACGATGCCGACAACCATGGCAGCGGCAGTCAGGATCAGCGTGTTGATAATCCCATTGATGATGCTCGGTCCGAAAAGGTAATCTCCAACGAGTTCCCAGCGGATATGGCCCACCCAAAAAGCGCGGACTATCAGCGCAAGCCCCAAAAAGATCAGCGCTGCAGAAAAGTAGCGCCCATAGTGCACCTTGCCCGAAATGCGGTAGGTGACCTTTTCCGAGCCCGACAAGTGCGAAACTTTAGTCGAATGCGACATTGGCCAACTCCGGGATTTTGCTGAATTCCTCGCGAAAGCGATTGCGTAGAGCCGTCTTGCCAGACGCCGAAAGCCATGTTGCATCTATCGCCCGAAAGCTAATCTTGGCCATTTCCGCTGGCGTTGCGCCCATGAATTCTTGGGCCAAGCTGTACTCGCGCGCGAGCGTGGTGTTGATTATTGCCGGATCGTCCGAATTGATCGATATCCACGCATTGCCATCGCGCATTTTCTTCAGCACATGCCCATCCTCGCGGTTCCAGCCCTGTCGGCTTGAGACCGTCGGACAGGCCGTGAAGTGAACGCCATTATCGGTGAGGCGATAAAAGACCGTCGGGTCCTCCACGCTCTTGTAACCATGATCGATCCGTTCGCATTTAAGCGCACCGAGCGAAGTGACGATGTTTTGGGCAGGTCCGTGCTCGCCTGCATGGGCAGTCCGGTGAAGGCCTTCGGCCCTCGCGAGATCGTAGGCGGCTGCGAAATGTTCCGGCGCTCCAGCAGGCTCGAAATTCTCCAGTCCGATGCCAATAAACCGGTCGGGCTTCCTGGCGATCAGCTTCCGCACGCAATCGACAGCATTATAGGAAGGCAGTTCGCGGTTGATGCCTTCGATTAAACGGACCTCGATGCCGAACTCCGCCTCGGCGCGGCGAACACCATGCTCGAAGCCTGCAATGATGACTTCATAGGGCACACCGAACAACTGATGGACGGACGTCTGGACGAAAATCTCGGAATAGAGAACGCGGCTTGCGAGGTAGTCTTCAGCAATTGCCTCGTACATGACGCGGCTGAAATCCTCCTCCCGGCGTATCACGGCAGCCACTTTCGCGAGAATATCGAGAAAAGCGCGGAAATCATAATATTTATACAGCTCGGCGGGATCGCTGACACCAATGTCTACAGCGTTGGCGCAGGCCAGGTCGATGACGGTCTCTGCCTTGACCATCCCCAAGATGTGGGTGTGAAGATGCACCTTCGGAAGTTTCGAATAGAAGGTTTCTAGTTCCAAGATTACGTGCTCCCATAAGAATGCAGATATGTTCACCTGCCATCGCCTATGCTGGCGACTCATCACATTTCCGGCGCCTGTGGAGACTCTTTCGGTCGACCCTCAGCTCATCTCGCCTCGTCTAAAGTGCGGCGTGTCAGGATAGGATGAAATGCGCCCTGCTATAAGTCAAATACATGAAATAGATGGTTTCGATATCTAATACATATGGCGCATTCATTGGTTCCGGCGCCAGGAAGGGGCCCGATGTTGTGTATGGCAGCGTCGCCTAAACTTGGGTTTTGCACGGGATGCCCACGACGGGCCTGCTTCATGAGGCCGCCGACAGAGCGACTTCGCTCCAAACCGCCATCGCGGCAGCGCGAATATCGCGATGACGGCGGCTTTCAGATGCTTGCGGTGAAGTCGGAAAAGCTTGGCGATCGGGCCGTGGATCGAAACAAGCGCTGGCATTGTCGTGCTGACCTGAGCCGCATCATTCCTCGTTCTCGTCGTCGAACAGCCAGATGCGAATTCTCCGCTCGGTTGTTCAGGCCCTTATGCGAACGATGCTCGACACCAGGCCTAATCTCCCTTTGGCCGCATCGTAATATTTGTGCTTGCCGGTGATCATAACGCGGGGCCTGATGCGCTGGTCTTTGAGCAGTTTTCGCATCAGTTTCAGAGCTGCCTGCTTGTTCCGACGGCTCTGGATCAGAGCGTCGAGGAAATACCCATCGGCGTCGACGGCCCGCCATAGCCAGTGTTTCCTGCCCTTGATGGAACCGACCATTTCGTCGAGATGTCACTTGCCGGCAAAGTTTCCCATGGATCGCCGCCGGAGGCAGCGGGCATATTGTTGGCCGAATGGCCCGCGCAGCGATGAAGGCGCGGATCGATTACGGTCAAGGGTTCGGCACACGCGGCGGCCTGATCCCGTCGGCAGGAGAATTCAGTAAACGATAAAGAAGCGACCATTCTCCGCGCGGCCCTTTATGCCCGACCTTCCTCCCATACTCCGGACCGGGATTCAGCGTCTGCGGATCGCCGAAATCGTCGGCCCGGCAGCACCAAGACAGTTCCGTAATGTATCTTATGCATTTACAATTTGTGGCGGGGATGGTTTCCAGGATCAAGTGCGATGTGCGAATGATACCAATGGGTTGTCATTCGCAAGGGAACGTATGCACTCCCATATTGACCTCGATGTCGGCAGCGCGGACATCGCGATGATCGGCGGTTTTCAGATGCTTGCAGTGAAGGTGGGAAAGGTGGGCGACATTCGGGCTCATGCCGGAAAATACCGCCCTTTGTGTTAAGGCGGCGCTACCGAACCACCATGGATCTGGCGCGGATAACCTAGTCGGCTTCTCCGATTCCGCCAAGGAACACCCGAATGGCGAGATCGAGCCTCAGGTCATATGCCTTCTGGCGTTCGCAGGCAGGCCCGGGGGTCACGAGATGTTCAATGGCGTTTCCGTGCGCCATGTCCGCCATCAACCGTGCCGCGTTTTCCGTATCGCTGATCCGAACCTCGCCGCGGGCTACGGAGCGGTCGAGCTCCAGACGAACCATGCCGCAAAGCGCATGCGGCCCTTCCTGCAAGAACTCCCGTACGAGATCGGGCTGCCGGTCTGCTTCGACAATGATCGCCCGCAGGATCGCGAGCGGAAGCAGATCGGCAACCTCCTCACGCTCTGGCGTCAGAAGCAGTCGTAGGCGCTCCGCAAGCGGAAGCTCGAGTTCATTTTCGGTCAGCGTCCGCGTCACCTTGTTGCGGATACGACGGATCACAGCCGCGAAGAGCGCGGCGCGGGACTCAAACACCTCATAAAGCGTGCGCTTGGACATTCCGGCCTCTTGGGCGATCGCCGCCATCGACGCGCCTCCCAGGCCGTGGGACAGGATGACCCGTTCCGCCGCGTCAATGATGATCGACTCGCGTTCTGTGGTGTCGAACTGCCGAGGCCGGCCGGGGCCGCGGCAGCTGTTGAGGCTATCTGGCAACAAATTGACCCTCCCTTTCGCAGGTGCAGCGTTTCGCTTGCGCATTGCAAAAAAGCAATTATAAAACCAATTGGTTTTCATATTAGCCGCAGTGTGCGCGTTCGCCAAGCGGCTACTCCAAGATGAGCGGAGATATTCGATGAGGTTAGCGGCTTACGCCCTCTTTTCTTCCCTGTCCGTCGCCGTGATGGCGTCGGTCGCCTCGGCGCAGCAGCAGGAACGCCCGCCCACACCTGTGACTGTGGTCACGCTGGAGGCGAAGACCGTCACGGTGACCTCAACATTGCCGGGACGCGTTGTCGCTTCCGGCGTCGCTGAAGTGCGGCCTCAGGTCAACGGCATCATCGTCGAGCGGCTCTTCGAGGAAGGCTCGGCCGTCAAGGAAGGCGATATCCTCTATCGCATTGATCCGGCAACCTACAGAGCGCAGGTCGTGGCGGCGGAGGCCGCCGTCAACCAGGCTGAAGTCAGCCTCAAATCAGCCGACCGCGAGCTCACCCGCATGGAAAGTCTGCGCAAGAGCAATGTCGCCAGCGAGCAGGCCCTGGATGCCGCCATCACCACCCGCGACATCGCCGACGCCGCCTTGCAGGTCGCCAAGGCGCAACTGCTTGCAGCCAATATCGATCTGGAGCGCACCACGATCCGCGCCCAATTGTCGGGCGCCATCGGACGGTCTCTCACCACCCAGGGTGCGCTCATCATATCGGGCCAGGCCGCTCCCCTTGCAGTCATCCGCAAACTGGATCCCGTCTATGTCGACGTCGCCCAATCCGCCGCCGATCTGGTGCGCTGGAAGCGCCAGGGCCCGCGGGCGGCAGGTGCCAAGATCGACACCAAGGTCGAACTGATGCTCGCCGATCGCACCACCTTCGAACACACTGGCGAACTCACGGCAGCGGAGCCGCATGTTGATGAGCAAACCGGCGTGATCACGCTGCGCCTGCAGTTTCCGAACCCTGACGAAATGCTGCTGCCCGGCATGTATGTCCAGGTCGAAATGCCCCAGGGCGTCATTGAGGACGCTATTCTGGTCCCGCAGGAAGGCGTCTCGCGCAACCGTCGCGGCGACCCGACGGCCATGGTGGTCGGGCCTGACAATGTTGTCGAGGAGCGCTTGCTGACGATTGTCAGCGACCGCGGTTCGGACTGGATTGTCGCGGATGGCCTTGAGGCCGGCGAAAAAGTGATTGTCGAAGGACTGCAGAAGATCGCGGTCGGAGCCACGGTCGCCCCCGAAGAACGCGCCGAACAGCCGGCACAGAACTGATCCTCCCGGAGACCGACATGGCACGCTTCTTTATCGACCGGCCGATTTTTGCATGGGTGATTTCGATCATCATCATGGGCGCCGGGGTACTTTCGATCCTCACACTGCCAGTCTCGCAATACCCGCAGATCGCACCGCCGACCATTTCGATCTCGGCCAACTACCCGGGAGCGTCGGCGCAGACCATTGCCAATACGGTGACCCAGATCATCGAGCAGCGGCTGACCGGCCTTGACGGCCTGCGTTATTTCTCCTCGAGCTCCACCTCTGCCGGCACGGCCTCGATCACGCTGACCTTCGAAACCGGCGTCGATCCGGACATCGCCCAGGTCCAGGTCCAGAACAAGCTGTCGCAGGCCACCACGCTGCTTCCCGAAACGGTGCAGCGCCTCGGCGTCACGGTCCAGAAATCCTCGGCCAGCTTCCTCATGGTGATCGCGCTGATTTCGGATGATGGCGCGCTCGACCAGACCGACTTGTCCGACTATCTCAACACCAATCTTGTGGATGAGTTCAGCCGTCTCGAAGGCGTTGGCGAAGTGCAGGTGTTCGGCGCGAAATATGCCATGCGCATCTGGCTGGACCCGGCCAAGCTTGCCGCCTACGAACTTGCCCCGCAGGATATCGTTGCCGCGGTGTCGGCACAGAATGCCCAGATCTCCGCCGGTGCTTTCGGCACCTTGCCCGCTGTCGAAGGCCAGCAGCTGAACGCCACGATCACCGCGCAGTCGTTGTTGACAACACCGGAAGACTTCGAGGCGATTGTCATTCGCGCGGCCACCGATGGCGGCCTCGTGCTGCTCAGGGATGTCGCCCGTGTCGAGATCGGCGCGGAGAACTACTCGACCATCGCCCGGTTCAACGGCAAGCCGTCAACCGGCATGGCGATCCGTCTGGCAGCAGGCGCAAACGCACTCGACACGGCAGAACTGGTCAAGGCGAAGATCGAGGAGGCCTCGGCCTTTTTCCCCGAAGGCGTGAGCTATGTCGTGCCTTACGACACGACGCCCTTCATCGAGATCTCGATCGGCGAAGTCGTCAAGACGCTGGTGGAAGCCATCGTGCTGGTCTTCCTGGTCATGCTTCTGTTTCTGCAGAATTTTCGCGCCACGCTCATCCCGACGCTGGCCGTGCCTGTGGTCCTGCTCGGCACCTTCGGCATCCTTGCCGCGTCCGGCTATTCCATCAACACATTGACAATGCTCGCCATGGTGCTCGCCATCGGGCTTCTCGTTGACGACGCGATCGTGGTGGTGGAAAACGTCGAGCGCATCATGGAAGAAGAAGGTCTCAGTCCGCTCGAGGCAACCCGCAAGTCGATGGGCCAGATCACCGGCGCCCTGATCGGCATTGCCCTGGTCCTGTCGGCAGTGTTCGTGCCGATGGCCTTTTTCGGCGGATCGACCGGCGTCATCTACCAGCAGTTTTCGGTCACCATCGTCTCGGCCATGGGTCTCTCCGTCCTCGTGGCGCTGACGCTGACGCCGGCACTCTGCGCCACGCTGCTGACCTCCAAGGCCGCGCACCACGCCACGCGCGGTCCTGCCGGCTGGTTCAACCGCGGATTCGAGCGGCTGAGCCGGGGCTACGGCGGCACCGTCGGATGGATCATTCGCCGTCCATTGCGCATCGGCGTCATCTATCTGGCTCTCGTCGGGCTGATGGCGTGGAGCTTCGTGCAGACCCCGACCGCCTTCCTGCCCGACGAAGACCAGGGCATTCTGCTGGCTCTTATCCAGGCGCCGACCGGCGCCACGGCCGAGCGAACGCAAAAGGTCCTCGAACAAGTGGAAAAGCACTTTCTCGAAAACGAGAAGGACAATGTCGACAGCATGTTCGGCGTCGTCGGCTTCTCCTTTTCGGGTCAGGGTCAGAATATGGGGCTCGCCTTCATTCGTCTGAAGGACTGGTCGGAGCGGCTAACGCCGGGTCAGAGCGCCCAGGCCATCGCCGGCCGCGCCTATCCGGCCCTTCTGGGCATTCAGGACGCCATGGTCTTCCCGATCGTACCGCCATCGGTTCCCGAACTCGGCATCATGAGCGGCTTCGATTTCTATCTCGAAGCCCGGGATGGGCAGACCCACGAGCAACTGCTCACCGCACGCAACCAGTTGCTCGGCCTGGCCGCGCAGAGCCCGCTCATCGGCTCGGCGCGCCCCTCCGGCCTCGAGGATGCGGCGCAGTATCATCTCGATATCGACTGGCGTGCAGCTGGGGCGATGGGCGTCACCGCATCCGACGTTGCTCAGCTGCTCCAGGTCGCCTGGGCCGGCAGTTACCTCAACGACTTCATCGACCGCGACCGCATCAAGCGCGTCTACATTCAGGGTGAAGCGGATTCGCGCGCGCTTCCCTCCGATATTTCGAAATGGAAGGTGCGCAATTCGAGCGGCGGCCTGGTTCCCTTTGCCAATTTCGCCGAAGGCAGCTGGACCTTCGGCCCGCAGGGTCTGACCCGCTACAACGCGGTCGGCGCGATGCAGATCCAAGGATCTCCCGCCGCAGGCGTGACCACCGGCGAAGCCATGGCGGAGATCGAACTGCTGGCCTCCCAGTTGCCCGGTTATGCCGTCTCCTGGACAGGCCTGTCGCTGGAAGAGCGCCAATCCGGCAACCAGGCGCCGCTTCTTTATGCCTTGTCGCTGGCGGCCGTATTCCTCTGCCTCGCTGCTCTTTACGAAAGCTGGTCGATCCCGTTCGCTGTCATGCTCGTCATGCCGGTCGGCATCCTCGGCGCGGTTTTATGGACCTTGTTCGGTGGCTATCAGAACGGCGTGTTCTTCCAAGTGGGCCTCCTCACCGTGGTCGGTCTGACCGGCAAGAACGCCATCCTTATCGTGGAGTTCGCACGAGACCGCTACGAGGCCGGGGAAACTCTGTTCGACGCCGTCCGCGAGGCAGCCCGCCAGCGGTTCCGTCCGATCATCATGACGTCGATGGCCTTCTCGCTCGGCGTCCTGCCGCTGGTTCTGAGCACTGGCGCGGGTTCGGGTGGCCGCAACGCCATCGGCACCAGCGTGCTCGGCGGCACCATCACAGGCACCGTGTTGGGGATCCTGTTCGTGCCGCTGTTCTTTGTGCTGGTCACCCGTAAGCGCAAGAGCGCCAAGGTGACTTCGGAAGTCTGACCGGAAAAAAGACCGGGCGCACCCAGGCCTATTGTGTCCTGCGTCAAGCGGAACCGTTTGGCGCAGACAAGATGCTCCAGATTCAAGGCGATCAACCGTCCTTTGTTTCTCTCCGTGCCTATGGGGGGGCTGGCCCCGATCTGGTCGCTGCCATTTGTGGCGCAGGCGGCTCTGACGTTATTCCCTTGTGGGGTCACTCGGTGGCGATCGCGCTTCTGGACACACGGCGAGCGATGACGATGAGGATCGCCAGGCTCACAGAGGCGACGAGCAGCGTGGAGACGCCGGTGGGGCCGAATGCCGGGACGGGACCGAAACCGTTCATAAAAAACATAGTTGCCGAACGCATTCAGCGGCAGCATCACGATGGTGACTTTCAGGAACACCCTGGGCGGCGTGTCGCCTTAACTTGAGCCCGGGCACTGGATTTGCCTCCATGGGGCAGGATTATGCCGCGGTTGCCAGGATGATTTCACACCACATTTTCATGGCGGCGTTTTGCGGTTTACGATGTTAAGCAGCGCTCTTCCGATCGCGGCAAAGAAGATGGAAGAGGTTGGCGATCTAGCCAGTGATGGAGACGAATGCTCGCATGGCCCTTCCTGTTGAGTAGCGTTGGATTTTATCCCGCTTTGTCTGCGGTAACCTAATTCGATCAAGCCAGAGCGTTTCCGTCCTTTTCTGAATCGGACCGGATTCCCAGATCAGTTTGGTTCTGATTGACTGATGCTGGCTGGATGGAGGCCAGCAATTCATGACCGCACCTTGATCGAATGATCTTCGTGAGCGTGTGGTTGCAGATCGCACAGCTGACGCCATTATCCTTGGTCGCCTTGGGCCGACCGCAGACGGCAGTGCCTGTCAGGCCGTTCGAGGGACAACTCTTTTGACCTCAATGAGGCCCGCTTCAGGGTTGTAGAAGGCGAACGACATGAAAGGCTTGGGATTCGCAGCGAAAGAGCTGGTCTTGCTGCAAGATTTCTATGCCGTCACGCCCGCACAAAAAATCTTGCTCTAGAAAATGTGGGAAATGCTGGCACCGCCGTCTTGCGAGATGACCTGCCCCGACACAAAACTGGCGTCGTCACCGGTCAGAAGCATGGTCATTCCAGCGACCTCTTGCGGAGTTACTTTGCGTTTGGCGGGCGTGACGCTGATCCAGTCCGAAAGGTGTCTAGTGTCTGTCGACACCATCCCCGCCGATACCGCGCCAGGGGCCAGTGCATTGACGCGGATGCCGTAAGCAGACAACTCGGTCGCCATCACACGGGTAATCGCCTCGATCCCCGCCTTGGACGCACCGTAGGCCAGACGCCCCCTGACCCCGTATTTCGCATGGATTGATGACATCAGCAGAATGCGCCCGCCTGTGCCGACCATTCTGGAGGCGACCTGTTGCGCAATCCGGAAGCTGCCCAGCAGATTGATGTTGAGAATATCCGAAAACTCTGTGTCCGAAATGGACAGGAATTCATTGGCGCGGAAGATCCCGGCGGAATGGATCAGAACGTCGATCCCGCCAAGAATGTTCGCCGCTTCATCCACCGCACGGGCGACCGACGCGGTGTCCGCAAAGTCGACTTCGACCCAATGGGCGTTCTCGCTTGCAACTCGATCAAGGTTGACCACCCGGTCGCCGCGCGCCAACGACGCTGCCACGATGGCAGAGCCCAAGGCGCCGCTCCCGCCGGTTACGACTGTTCGCAAGGCTGGCTTAGTCAACTTGAACATCCGTTTGCAGTTGAAATCTTTCCGGATCGAATGTGGCGATCGAGATTTCCATCAGGACCGCATTTCGATCGTAGAGATGGGCGACGATCCGCAGCGCCGGAGCACCGGGGTCAATGCCGATAATTTCAGCAATCCCGGCCGGACAGCGGATGGCCTGGGCCGTCTGGCTGACCCGTCCCACCACAAGATCGAACCGTTCCTCGATGATACGGAACACGGAGGGTTCACTTGGCTTGAGAACATGCTGGATTGCCGCGTAGCGGGCAGGCACATAGATCTGCGTGCTGTTGAACGGCACGGCTTCTCCGGGCAGCGTGCGGGTGCCGCTGATTTCCAGCCAGTGGCCGGTTTCGCTATGGTGTCCGTTCAGATGGGTGATTTTGTCGGCGCGCACGGTTTTCGTCCCGGACAGAACCAGATCCGTGTCCCGCCCCAGGCTAAGCAATTCGTGCAGACCTGTCGTGCTCATGTTGAACTGCGATTTGGGACGGTCCGAGGTGATGGTTGTGCCGGCGCGCTTCTTGCGCTGCAAGACGCCCACACGTTCCAGTTCGGCAAAGGCCAGCCTGAGGGTGGACCGGCTGACCCCCAGTTCCGCTGCGTATTCAATTTCGGGTGGCAGTTTATCGCCTACCCGCAGCTTGCCTGTCTGGATCTGCGTCAGGATGGTCCCGGCCAGCTGTTGGTGCAGCGCTGTCATTGCAGCGTCCTTGGCAACCACAGTGCCAGGTCGGGGAATACGGCCAGCAGCAGGGCAAAGCCGAGCAGGATGCCAAAGAACGGCAGCGCCGCCCGGGCAATGGTGCCGATGCTTTCGCCGGTCTGGGACTGGATGACAAAAAGGTTGAACCCGATTGGCGGCGTGATCTGGCTGATTTCAACAGCAACCACGACGAAAATACCAAACCAGATCGGATCAAACCCTGCCGCCGTGATCAACGGCAAGGTGATCGGAAGCGTCATGACGATGATCGACGTGCCATCAAGGAACATTCCCAGAGCCGCATAAAAGGCCAGCAGGACCACGATCAGCGCCATCGGCGACAGGCCAAAGCCGGCGATCTGTTCTGCAATCACCTTGGGGATGCCGAGAAAACCGAAAGCCGAATTCAAAAGCGCCGCACCAATCACGATCAGCCCGATCATCGCAGATGTTCGCACGGCGCGCCGCCCTGCGGCCAGCATCGCGCGCCAGCTGAATCGCCCCATCAGGACAGTGATCAGGACAGATCCCAGAACGCCCAGTGCAGCGAGTTCGCTGACGCTTGCAAATCCCAGATAGAGCGCTGCCATGATCGCGCCGATCAGCGCGGCAATCGGCCCGATATCGCGCAATCCGGCCAGCAATTCGCCGCGAGTGGCCCGCTCGCCGGGGGGCTGGGTTCGGCTGATGGTCTGGTGCAGGGCAATGTAGATCATGTAAAGAGCCGCCAGCGTCAGACCCGGGATCACTCCGGCGATGAACAGTTCCAGGATCGATTGCTCGGCGACCACACCGTAGATGATCATGATGATCGACGGCGGGATCAGGAACCCCAAAGTCCCTGCCCCGGCAAGAGAGCCCATCGCAAGCTGCCTGTCATAGCCGCGCGCCTGCAACTCGGGCAGGCTGACATTCCCGACGATGGCCGTGGTCGCGGCCGATGAGCCTGAAACGGCCGCGAACAGCGTCGAGCCGACGACGTTGACATGCAGCAGGCCGCCAGGCAGACGTCCGACCCATGGGGCAAGTCCCGAAAACAGCGCCCGGCCCAGACCGGCGGTGACCAGAACTTCGCTCATCAGGATGAACAGCGGCAGCGACAGCAGAGGCGTCGGGATCAGTGAACCCCAGATCACGCCACTGCTGAAGATATCCATCGGGATGTTGGATTTGAAGATCGCCAGCAACAGGTAACCGGTCGCAAAGAGGGACAGGCCGATCCAGACCGAGCCCGCAAGCAGGGCCACGAACAGGATGCAGGCGACAGTTGCGATCTCAAACATCTGCTTGTTCCTTGTCAGCACTGCGCCACTCGTAAGTGCGGCCGGTTGCACGACGTATCAACCGCGCGAGAAGGTCGAGCCACAGTTGGGCAAAACCCCACAGCACCAGCGCCTGAGGCACCCAAAGCGGCGTCTTGGTGACCGAGGTCGCCAGGGTGTTGCGCTCGAAAGAGGTGGAGGTCTTGGTCCACATCGCAAGCACGATGGTCGCAACGATGACAAGGGCTGCGAGATTGGCCAGCACGTCGATCCATTTGCCCAGGTTCTCGGGCAGCTTTTCGGTCACCAGCGTGATGCGCACATGCACAGCCGTCCGCAAGGCACTCCCCGAGGCCAGCGCAAAGATCGCGGCCATCGCATACTGGCTGAATTCCCAAGTGAACGAAAAGCTTTTCGCCTGCGCACGGGCCACGACTTCGGTCAGCATGAGCGCGCAATAGCCAAAGATCAGGACAACGGCGGCAAGCTCGGCCAAGCGCGACAGGCGGTCAATAAGGGTAAGGAAACGGGCCATGACATTCCTTGGACGCGGGGGCGGACACAAGGCCCGCCCCGTTGTATCTGGCTATTTGCCCATCTTCTTGGCATAGGTGTCAACGACGGCCTGCGCTTCGGGGACGGTGACAAAGAAGTCCGCCCACATCGCCCTGCCCGCTTCGGCCATTTTCGCCTTGAGGCTTTCGTCAGCTTTCGAAATCACCATGCCGTTTTCAACCAGCACTGTGGTCTGCGCTTCGTCCTCTGCTGCCGAAGCTGCCCAGAAGTCGGCTTCCATCTTGTCCGCCAACCCCTCGATGATCTTGCGTTCCTCATCGCTCAGCGCGTTCCACGCATCAAGGTTCACCGTCACCGCGTCGGGCGACATCGACCAGTTGAGCGGATTGAAGTTCTCCATGAACTGATAAAGCTTGGAGTTCGCACCCGTGGAGGTTGACGTGGCAACGCCGTCAACGGTTCCTGCAGCGACAGCGGTTGCCAGCTCTTCAAACGGCAGCTCTACCGGGGCCGCACCCATCTTTTCAAGGAAGGTGAATGAGGTCGCGTTGAACGCGCGGATGCGCTGACCGGACATGTCGTCTGCGCTGACAATCGGCTTCTTGGTGTAAACACCGGGCGACGGCCACGGCACATAATACAGCACCTTCTGGTTATGGCGCGCAAAAATCTCGTCGTAAGTCGGGCCCGCCACTTCGAGCCATTGCTTCATCTCGTCCTGGCCCTGGATCAGGTAGGGCAGCGTGTCGACGGCCAGAAACGGCTCATCGCCTGCCTGCAGGAACATCAGCATGTCGGCCATCTGAACGATGCCGTTTTCAACCGCTGCGAGTTTTTCGGTGATCTTCACACCGGTGTCGCCGGACAGATGCACGGTGATGTCGACTGAGCCGTCGGTAGCTGTGCGCACGGCATCGGCAAAGGCGATCGCGCTTTCCGCATGGAAGTTGTTTGCGCCCCATGCTGTCGAAAGATCCCATTTGGTCTCCGCAAGCGCGGCGCCGCAGGTCAGGGTCAGCGCGGTGGTTGCCGCGAGAATTCTTGTCATCATGGTCATCGATGTCTCCTTCTGTTGCATGGAAAGGCTGGTTTCATTTTCGAGTGTAGAGTGTTCGCGCGGCCTCATCGGAAACCAGTCCGTCGGACAGATCCCGTTCAAGGGCCTGTGGGTCCCGGTCCGCAGGGTCGCCATAGCCGCCACCGCCGGGGGTTTGCAGGATCACGCGCTCCCCCGCCGGAATTTTATACATGCCCTTGTCGGTCACCAGGGTGCCGTCGCTGATCACAACCTTTCCCTGAGAACCGCGCTTTCCGCCCTGACGCCCTTCAGGGCCGGATGTCAGACGCTCGAAGGCGGCGGCCGACATGAACATGTCTTCGTTGATCCGCGAGCCGATTTCGATGCGCTGGCCCAGGCCGCCGCGATACCGCCCTGCCCCGCCGCTGTCGCAGATGAATTCCTTGGCGTGATAAATCACCGGGGAAGAAACTTCTGCCGCCTCGACAGGCACGGAGCCCACGCCGGACGGGAACGCGGTGGTTGAAAGCCCGTCGCTGGAGGGCCGTGCGCCCATGCCGCCAAGGGCGACGTTCAGCGAAGAAAAGGGCGTCTTGCCCGCGCCTGACAGTGAAAGCGTCCATAGCGCACCAGCGCTTTCGGCCAGGACTTCACCGGGCAGCGCCTGCTCAAGACATCCCAGCATCAGATCAGGCAAGGCCTGGCCGATGACATGGCGGGCCGACACGGGGCTTGGCCGTTCGGCGCTTACCACAAGACCAGGCTCGGCGGTGATGGTGATCGCATCAAGCGAGGCCTGATTGTTCGGAACTTCAGGTGTCAGCAAGGCGCGTATCCCGAAGGACGCATAGGCCGCGCTGTAGTTCAGAGGGCAGTTGATGCCCCGCACTACGGCCGGCGTAGAGCCCGATAGATCCACGGATATAGACCCGTCAGATATGGTCATGCGGGCCTTAAGCGTGATCGGGGTGTCATAGCCGTCCAGCGTCATGACGCTTTCGTAAACACCCTGCGGCGCACGCGCCAAGGCCTTCCTGGTTCCCATGGAAGAACGCTCAAAGATGAAGCTGGCAATCGAGACCAGATCATCGAGCCCATATTCGCCCATCAGATCCAGCAGCCGCGCGACGCCTGTGTCGTTGCACGACAGCAACGACAGAATATCGCCGCGGGCTTCGTGCGGGACGCGGGAGTTGGTTGTGACAATGGCCAGAAGGTCTTCGTTCAGGGTTTGAGCCCGGCGCAGATGCATCACCGGGAATGTCACGCCCTCCTCGTAAATCGAGGCTGCTTCGGCCGACCAGCCGCGCCCGCCAATGTCGACGATGTGGCTGGTCGAGGCAAGGTAGCCTACGATCTTGCCATTCAGGAAAGCAGGTGTCACGACCACGAAGTCGAAGACATGCCCCGCGCCCAGCCATGGATCATTCGTCACCAGCGCGTCGCCGGGATTCAGGCTGTCGGCAGGCACATGGGCCAGCATCGCACGCACCGAGGCGGCCATGGTGTTCACGTGTCCCGGCGTTCCGGTGACCGCCTGCGCCAGCATGTCACCGTTGGCGTCGAACACCCCGGCAGACAGATCGCCGGCTTCACGCACGATTGCCCCGAAGGCGGCGCGCATCAGCGCGTTTGCCTGCTCTTCGCAAACCGAAATCAACCGGTTCCACAGGACGTTCTGCGCCACGATATCCAAATTGTCGCTCATGACAGGCTCCGGTCCAAAATGAGGTGACCTTCACCCGAAGCGCGCACGGACCATCCGGGGCGGACCAATGTGGTGGTCTGATCTTCAGTGACAACAGCTGGGCCATGCGAAGCGGCCGCGCCGAGCGACGCACGCTTGAAGATTTGATAGCTGATCTGCTTCTGGGCGGCCAGATCGAATACCTTGCGCGTCGGCACTGCTTCCTGGGGTGCGGACGGCACGAACGCGTGCGTGCTCAACGCCCGTTTCTCACGCGCCGTCACACTGACCGAAACCAGCTCGACGGGGATGTTGTTCAGGGTGAAGCCGATCAAGGCCTTGTAGCGGTCGATAAATTCGGCCTCAAGCTGCGCCGCGTCGATCACAAAGCTCGTATCGGCGGGATGCTCCAACACCACCTCAAGCCCCTGCCCCTTGTAGCGGATCTCGACCTTGACGGTCGTGTTCACACGGTCTGCGGGCACTGCTTCCTCGACGATGCCACGGACAAAGGACAACTGGTCCACCACACGTTTGGATAGCTCGGCCACGTTCACATCATGCAACAGTTCCATCACCGAAATCGCGCTTTCAAAGGCCACCGGTGAGCGCAAGAAGCCCACCGCCGACCCGACGCCCGCATTCTGAGGCACGATAATCCGCCGGATGCCCAGCTTTTCCGCAATCCGTGCCGCATGAAGTGCGCCGCCACCGCCGGTGACCAGCAGATCAAACGCTGCAATGTCATGGCCCAGCTCAATCCCGTGAACGCGCGCGGCGTTGGCCATCGTCTCGTCGGCTAGCTCGATGATGCCCGCGGCGGCGGTCTCGACATCGGAAATGCCCATCGGCTCCTGCACGTGACGGGCAATCGCGCTCGGCGCCTTGTCCGGCGCAAGCGAGATCATCCCGCCCGCGAACCCTTCGGCCGCAATATTGCCGACGGTCAGATGCGCATCGGTGATCGTCGCATCCGCGCCGCCTCGCCCGTAAGCCGCGGGCCCGGGATCGGAGCCTGCGCTGCGCGGACCGACCTTGAGACGCCCCAGCATATCGACTCCGGCGATAGAACCACCGCCTGCGCCGATCTCGACAAGCTCGACAGTGGGCACGCGCACCGGCAGCCCACTGCCCTTGACGTCGCGCCATGCGCGGGCCACTTCGAACCTGCGTGTTGTTTGCGGATTGCCGTCACGGATAAAGCAGATTTTCGCGGTGGTTCCCCCGATATCCAGTGACAGGGTTTTCTGCGATCCCACCTCACGCGCCACATGCGCGGCCAGTGCAACGCCGCCCGCAGGGCCGCTTTCCACCAGCCGGATCGGAAAGCGCATGGCTTGTTCCAGCGTGGTCAGGCCGCCACCCGAAAGCATCATCAGGAATGACCCGTCAAAGCCCAAGCGGTTCAGTTCAGCCTTCAGCGCGCCCAGATATTTCGACATCAGGGGCCGCACGTAAGCATTGGCACAAACGGTCGAGAAACGTTCGTATTCGCGGATTTCGCAGGCGACATCCGCGCTTTGGCAGACCGTCACCGATTCATCCAGCGTCTGTTTCAAGCGTTCGGCAACGTAAAGCTCATGCGCAGGGTTGCGGTAGGAATGCAGAAATCCGATCGCGACGGCTTCGACGCCCTCGCTTCTGATCCGGTCGGCGAGTGCGTCGATCTCGTCGTCTCGCGGTGCCTGCAATACGGAGCCGTCTGCCAGAATTCGCTCTTGCAGACCCAGGCGCAGGGGCCTGTCTACCAGCGAGGTCGGCATTTCAATGTTCAGATCGTACTGCTCGAACCGCTTTTCATATCGCATGTCCAGCACGTCGCGGAATCCCGCCGTGGTGATGAACGCAGTCTTCGCCCCGCGTCGCTCGATCAGTGCATTGGTGGCAAGGGTCGTGCCGTGGATGATTGCAGAGATGTCGGCATAGGACTTGCCCAGATCCGCCAAGAGCCGCCCTACCCCGTCAAGCGCGCCACGGTCAGGTGACGCCGGGGTGGTCAACACCTTGACCGACGAAAGTCCGGTTTCAGTTTCTGCAACCACATCCGTGAACGTGCCGCCAATATCTATCGAAATTCTCATCATTGCAAAATAAGTACGTACCTTAGATTTTATGTCAACATATTTTGTTTGCTCCTGAAACAATGTTCCGCACGATTCGTTCCCAACTCGGGAAATTTATGAACAGTCAAATTTCTCAAAACGACAACTTGACTAATCAAATTTTCATGCCGATAGTCTCGGCATGGCAAACGACAAACAGATGGTTTCCAATCCCCGTTACCGGATCGTCTCCGAGGCTCTCCGGGAGGCAATCACGGCGGGGGAATATCCCCCGGGCGCGCAACTGCCGACCGAAGCGGAGCTCGCCAAGCGGTTCGGGCTAAGCCGCGGTACGGTGGTCAAGGCGATCGACATGCTCGTCACCGAAGGCATCGTCATCAAGCGCCAGGGGGCCGGCAGTTTCGTCGCACTTCCGGCGCTGCACCGCAGGTCTTCGCGTCTGATGTCGTTTACGGAGACCGTTTCCGAGCAGGGTCGCACCTCCTCCCAGAAGGTTCTTTCCTACGGTCGCGCGGAGCGGGAAGAGGCACGCGCCTATGGGTCGCACGAGCCGTCCATGCTTCTCGCCCGCCTCCGCTATGTCGACGGCATGGCGACCTCGATCCACCGGTCTTTCATTCCCGAGCGCATTCTTGACCAGCTTTCAGCCGAAAAACTTGGCCAACTGCTCAAGGGAGATGCGTCACTCTATGCTGCTTTCGAGGAAGCGGGGATCGCCATTGGCCGCGGCGCAGAACACGTCTCCGCACGGCTTGCGACCGAGAATGAGGCTCAACTGCTCAACATCCGTTGCCCGGCGGCGTTGATGGTGGTGATAAGGCAGAGCTACGACCATCAGGGACAACTGATCGAGGCCGCAGAAGCGGTCTATCAGGCCGCCTCCTACACCTACGATCTGGAACTGGTGCGCGGCTCCGCGCACGAGGTGCCGCACCGGCTCCGCATTGTCCCCGACAATGCCGGCAATGCAAAGAATTAGACCAAAAAGGAGAACTGGAATGACATTCAAGAAGCTTCTTGCAGGGGTCGCCTTGTCCCTTGTTGCTGTGCCGGCTCTTGCTGCCGACGCGCCGGTAGCCATGATCGTGGCCCAGGGCGGGCTGGGGGACGGCTCGTGGAATGACACCGCCAATGCCGGTTTCGAAGCCGGAATCGCAGAAACCGGTCTCGAGGGGCGGGCGATCGAATCCAACGACGTGGTGGCGCAGGGCGAAGAAATCATGCGACGCGCCGCGGACTCGAATTTCGGCCTCGTTCTCAGCCTCGAATATGCCCATGGCGAGCCGATGGAAGCGCTGGCTCCGGATTACCCCGACACATCCTGGGCCATTTTCAACCAGGTCCGGCCGGGCGCCAACATCGCTTCGGTCCTCTTCGGCGAGCATCAGGGCTCCTATCTCGCAGGTGTGCTCGCCGCGAAGATGACCACGACGGAAGGGATCGAGGGTATCAATCCAGAAGCGATCCTCGGTGTGATCCCGGCCGTCAAGAGCCCCGGTATCGACAAGTTCGTGGTGGGCTTCATTCAGGGCGCGCGGTCCGTCAATCCGGATATAGAGGTCAAGGTCGGCTATTCCGAGAGCTTCGGTGATCCGACCAAGGGCGAGCAGATGGCCAATGCCATGTTCGAAAGCGGCGCCGACATTGTCTACCATGTGGCAGGCGGCACCGGCCTCGGCGTGATCGCTGCCGCGGAGGCCTCCGGTCACTACGCGATCGGGGTCGATACCAACCAGGACGGTCTCGCGCCGGGCCACGTGCTCACCTCTATGATCAAGCGCGTGGATGTCGCGACCGAAGAGCTGATCAAGGCCTATGCCGCTGACAAGTTCCCTGGCGGACAGACCCTGACCTTCGGCTTGCCCGAAAACGGCGTTGGCTTGACCGAGATGGAGTTCACCAAGGACATCATCCCGGCCGAGTATCTCGAGGCCGTCGAAGCTGCCAAGGCCGGCATCATCTCAGGCGATATCGAGGTCTGGGACGTCTCCTCTCAGGGCTACCCGGACTTCTACAAGTAACAACAGGCTTCCCCGGCAGACTATTCTGCTCAACGCGGCGGGCTGCGTCAGGCCCGCCGCACCCGAATTCGGTTACTGTGAGTATGTCATGACAACGATTGCGCTCGGCGCCACCGATATTCGCAAGAGTTACGGACCGGTATTGGCCAATCAGGGCATCTCACTGTCGGTCGGACCGGGCGAGATTCATGCCGTCGTTGGCGAAAACGGTGCCGGAAAATCGACGCTCATGCGCGTGCTGCAGGGCATCGAGCGTCCGGACAGCGGCCACGTCACGGTGATGGACCGCGATGTGAGCTTCGGCGGCCCAGCGGATGCGCTGGCCGAAGGCATCGGCATGGTGCATCAGGAATTCATGCTCGCGCCGGATCTGAGCCTTCTCGAGAACCTCGTTCTCGGCGACGAACCCGTGCGGTGGGGGCGTGGCGCGCTTGCCTTGATCGACTGGAAATCGGCCGAGGCGCAAGGCCGGGAACTGGCCGAGCGCATCGGCATCGAGGTGGACTGGCACCGGCGCGCGGGCGCCGCTCCGGTCCACATCCAGCAATTCGTCGAAATCATCCGGCTGCTTCGCCGCGGCACCCGGGTGCTGATCCTGGATGAACCGACCGCAGTGTTGGCGCCTCAACAGGTCAACGAGCTTTTTGATCTCGTTCGCAGAATCCGCGAGGACGGCACCGCGATCCTGTTCATCAGTCACAAGATCGGCGAAGTCATGTCGCTTGCCGACCGGGTGACGGTGATCCGGCAAGGCAAGATCGCCTTCAGCGCGGCCATTGCCGAGACGACAGGCGAGGAGATTGCCTCCCATATCGTCGACGGGGCAAAGCCGGTCACTGACGAGGTGAAGCGCGGAACGCCCGGCAAGGCGGTTCTCGAGGTCACCGGGCTGTCGGCCGCGACTGTCGAGAAATCCCATCCGCTCTACGACATCTCGTTTTCTGTCCATGCGGGCGAGATCGTTGGCCTCGCCGGTGTTGCCGGCAACGGCCAGATCGAGCTGATGGAAGCTTTGTCGGGCCTGCGGCGAAGCATCGGCCGGGTTGAACTGGCGGGCGTCGACCTTTCGGGGCTCGGCGCCGACCGCCGCCGTGCGGCCGGGATCGGATATGTCAGTCCCGACCGGCGGCAGGAGGGGCTGGCGATCGAAGCGTCGATCGAGGAAAACACAATCGCCGGGTCGCACCGCTCACGCCCGATCTCGAACGGACTCTGGCTCGAGCGCAGCGCTATGAAGAGGGTCGCGCTTGAAAGGTTGAGCCGGCTGTCGGTCAAATACGGAGCGCTGCATGATCGTGTCGGCAGCCTTTCGGGTGGAAACCAGCAGCGCGTGGTCTTCGCCCGCGAGATTGCGGTTTCACCGCAATTGCTCCTCGTATCGCAACCCACCCGCGGGGTGGATCTGAACGGCATCGCCGCCATTCACGGCATCCTGCGGGATTTTCGCGATGCCGGCGGAGCGGTGCTCCTCGTGTCCGAAGAACTCGACGAATTGCAGGTGCTGTCCGATCGGATCATGGTGATGGTGCGAGGCCGGATTGTCGGAACTCTTGGGGCAGATGCCGACCGGCGCGAGATCGGCCGCCTCATGGTCATGGAAGGCGCGGGCGCATGAGCAACTGGATGGACCGGGGGCTGGGCTTTGCCGTCCCCCTGCTGATCGCGCTGTCGGTCAGCGCGCTTGTGCTCTTGGCGATCGGCGAAAGTCCGCTGGATACGTTCTCGCTTATGCTGACCGAGGGATTCGGATCGCCGCGGCGCCTGGCCTCGACGCTCTCGGCCGCAACGCCGCTTCTGTTCACCGCGGTCGCCACCGCGATCTGTTTTCGGGCAGGCGTGTTCAATGTCGGCGTCGACGGAGCCTTTCTCATCGGCGGTCTGGCGGCTGTCGTGGCGGGGTTCAGCCTGCCCGCCGAACTTGGCTGGGCCTTGGCTCCGCTCTGCCTGGCAATCGGTAGCGTGTTTGGGGCGGCATGGCTGTTTGTCCCGGGCTGGTTGCTGGCCAGACTGGAAGTCGACGAAGTCGTGTCCACCCTCATGCTGAATTTCATTGCCGTTGCGATCACCGGCTACCTCGTCAACGGTCCGTTTCTTTCACGGCAATCCGGCAACAATGTCACGCCTCCGGTGCACGAGGCGGCGGAGTTGTCGCGGCTGATGCCACCGGCCACCCTGCACAGTGGTTTCCTGCTGGCAATCGCGTTGCTCGCTGCCTATGCCTTCTGGACCCGCCGCACGCCTGCCGGTCTCGAAGGCGCCTGGGTCGGGTTGAACCGACGGTTCTCCCGCATGGTCGGTGTCTCGGTTCAGCGGACAATCATTCTGGCCATGGTGCTCTCCGGTGTAGTTGGAGGTCTGGGCGGCGCCGCGCACGGGCTCGGGCAACTGTACCGTTTCACCGACGGGTTCTCCGCCGGCTACGGCTTCACCGGCATGGCCGTGGCCCTGCTCGCCCACAATTCGCCGCTCGGTATGCTGATTGGAGCCATACTCTTCGGCGCACTCGCCTCGGCCGGAACCACCATCCAGCTGTTCTCCGATATCCCGCTGGATCTGGTGAACATCATTCAGGGTATCGTCATGATCTTCGCGGTCATCGAACTGGGCCGCATCAGCATCCGCCGGAGGGCAAAAGCATGATCGAGCAGATTCTTGCTTCGGGTGTGGTGCTCACGACCCCCATCCTGCTTGCGGCAATCGGCGGCCTGGTGAACAGGCAGGCGGGCATCGTCAACATTGCTCTCGAAGGCAAGATGCTGAGCGGCGCCTTCGTCGCGATCGTCATCTCGGCGGCCACCGGAAGCTGGCTTGCAGCGACACTGGCCGCGGCACTGGCAAGCACTCTCATCGGCTGGTGCTTCTCGCTGACGATCACCCGGCTTGGCGCGAACATGATCACGGCGGGGCTCGGGCTGAACGTGCTCGCCGCGGGTGCGATCGGCTTCCTGATGAGCTATGCCTACGGATCGTCGGGCACGTTGCGCCTGCCGGATGTGGCACTGCTGCCGCACGTGTTTCCGCAGTCTGTAGAAAGCGTGCCGCTGGTGGGCCAGTTGCTGGCCAACCTCGATCCGCTGACCATTCTCGCGGTGGTGGCGATCGCGGTGCTGCCCTTCCTGCTCAGCGCGACCCGCTTCGGCCTCTGGATTCGGGCAACGGGCAATGCCGCACCGGTGATGCGCTCTGTCGGGCTCAAGCCCAAGCTGTTGCAGGAAGCCTCGACGGCTTTCGCTGGCTTCTTTGCCGGCCTCGCCGGCGCGCAACTGGCGCTGGCCTCGATCGGCATCTTCAACGAGGGCCTGACCGCAGGGCGCGGCTTTATCGCTCTTGCAGCCTTCTACTTCGGACGTGACCGGCCCTGGCAGACCGCCGCTGCCTGTCTTCTGTTCGGCTTGCTCGATGCAGCACAGATCCGCATGCAGACCGTCGGGCTTCCGCCCCGCCTGATCGGTGCACTTCCCTATCTAATGGTGCTGGTCGCATTGGTCGTCTCCCAGATGCGCAGCCTCAGGAGAACACAATGACCAATACCGCACTGATCGTCATCGACATGCAGAATTCGTTCCTGCACCCCGAAGGCGAAAACTTCTATCCCGCCGCACCCGATGTCATCGAGCCGGTCCGCGCACTCATTCAGGCCGCGGACGAGGGCGCTGCGATCATCGTCCACGTCTGCGACCGGCACCGTGAAGGCTTTGCCGATTACGAGCAGCCTCGGCTTCCGGTGCATTGCGTGACGGGCGGGTTCAATGCGGAGTTCTTCGAGGGCTTTGGACCGAAAGGCCGGGCAAAGGAAATCATTATCACCAAGCGGCGCTATTCGGCGTTCTTCGCCACCGAACTGGCGCTGTTCCTCCACGAACAGGGGGTCAAGCGCGTGGTGATCTGCGGGGTCAAGACCAATGTCTGCGTCAGGGCGACGGCAACCGATGCCTTTGCCAACGGCTTCGAAGTCAACGTCGTGGCGCAGGCCGTCAACACCAACCGGCCCAATCTTGGCGAGGCCTCGCTTGAGGACATCGACCGCTACATCGGCAAGGTGGTGGATCTGGAAACCGGTAAAGGCCTTCTGGCATGAACCGTCTGGTGGTCACCGGGTATGCCAGCCTCGACTTTGCGGTCGGGCTCGACGGTCATGCGTTGGGCGATACCACCACGCTGATCGCGGCCCGTGATCCGCTGGCGTGGCCACGCGCAGGCGGCTGCCCGACCTATATCTCGGGCGCGGCCGTCCGCGCCGGCCAGCAGGCCATCCCGGTAATGTGGGTCGGGAAGGGCCCCGAGGGCGAGGGTTTCGTTGCCAAGCTCGAGGCCCAGGGCATCGGCACGGGAGGCATCGGCATCGTCGATAGCCCGCGTTCGCCGACCGCGCTCCTCGTCTACCAGTCGGATGGGTCCTGCATGTGCCTCTACGATCCGGCGCTGGGCCGTGCCGAGACTCTCAGCCAGGAACAGAAGGATCTCATTGCATCGGCTAGCCATCTCTGCGTTTCGGTAGGCCCGCATCAGCTGATGGACGAGATTGTTGCGCTCTGTCCGGCTCAGGCCCGGCTTTACTGGGCCGTGAAGAACGACCCCGATGCCTTCCCGCCCGACCTTCGCCGACAATTGGCAAAGCGGGCGGATGTCATCTTCCACTCGGCCTCGGAGCGCTCCCTGATCGGCGAGACGGGCGCCGTGCTGGTCGAAACACGCGGCAGCGAGTGCGTCATCGTGACCGCTGCGGGACAGGCGCAGGAATTGCGCGTCGAGCCGATAGAAATCACCGACACCACGGGCGCGGGCGACAGTTTTGCCGGCGGCTACATCGCAGCGGAAATGACCGGGGCCGACCCGGTGACGGCGGCCCGTGCCGGAATCAAGGCCGCGGCCGCACTGCTTGCGGATCGCAAAAGGAGACATTCATCATGAAACGAGCCTGGTATTCGGGTCACAGCGCCGAAGAGCTCGGAGACAGCGCCATCCTGGTCGGCGATCCCGACCGCGTCGAGCGGATCGGTGCTCTACTGGACGAGCCGGTCTTCCTGCCGGTCAAGCGCGGTCTGAAGACCGTCACCGGCACCTGGAACGGCAAGCGGGTGAGCATTGTCGCCTTCGGAATGGGCGCGCCTATCGCGACCATCGTTCTGCACGAATTCGCCGACCTCGGTATCACGCGCTTCGTCCGCATCGGCACGGCAATGTATTTCCCGCCCTCGACTGGCGGCGAGTTCCTGATCTCCGAGTCCGCCATCGGCTTCGACGGAACGTCGCCTGCCTATGGCGTTCCGGCGGGCGAGATGGTGGCGGCGGACCCGGCTCTCGTTACGGCGCTCATGCAGGCCTCCGCCGCGGCCGAGGAAACCTCCCATCGCGGCCTCTACGCCACCTATGACGCCTTTTATCGCGACATGTTCGGGATCGACGCAAAGGGATCTGCCCGGGCGGACGAGATGCGCAAGGAGATGAACGGCCGCGGCGTGATGGCGCTCGACATGGAGACCTCTGCCCTGCTTGCCGCCGGACAGGATCTCGGCGTCGCTGTCGCCACCATGTGCTACGGCACCGTCGATGCATTGAGCCAGGAGAAACTCGGCGCCGAAGCGCTCGATCGCGGTGAAGGCCAACTCTTCCGGATCGCGCTGAACGCGATCACGAACTGAACAGACAAGAGGAATGAGACAATGAGCGATATGCCCAAGCGCTATCTCCAGACGGTCGTGGATCGTCTGAGCCAGGTGATGAACACCCAGACCGATGCGATCGAGGAAGCAGCCCGCGCCTGCGCGCAGTCGATCCTCGATGACAAGCTGGTCTTTACCTTCGGGACCGGCCACGGCTCGTTCGCAGCGATGGAAATGTATCCGCGCACCGGCACGGTCACCGGCTTTCGGCCGATCGTCGAAAGCTCGATGATCTCCTTCCACCGGGTCCTGGGAGACGCAGGCGCCCGCCAGTACCGGTTCATTCACGCCCAGGAAGGCTATGGCAAGGCCATATTTGACAGCCACCAGACCGACCCCGGCGACACCATGCTGATGTTCTCCCATTCCGGCATCAATGCGGTCACGCTCGACATCGCGGTGGCGGCGAAGGAGAAGGGCATGAAGGTGATCGGGGTCACCTCGATGCCGCATTCCTCCTCCGTTCCGTCGCGCCATTCGAGCGGCAAGCGGCTTTACGAAATCGCCGATGTGGTGATCGACACCGGCGTCCCTCTGGGGGATGCGGGGATCGAGATCACCGGCGTGAAGGGAAGAACCGGCGCGACGTCGACTTCCATCGCCATTGCCATCGGCCATGCGATCAACTCGACCACTGCCGAATTGGTCGCTGAAGCGGGCCGAGACCCCTATCTCATGGTCAGCCCCAACACGACCGAGAAAGCTGCAGCCAATGCGCAGAACGACCTCAACTACGCCGAGCTGTGGCGCCGTCTGAAGGCACGCTGACATGGAGCGCGGATTCTTCATCAATGGCCGCTGGGAATATCCTGCCGGTCTCGACCGTTTCGAAGTCGTCAATCCCGCCAATGGCGAAATTGTCGGCACGACCCTGCTCGCGGATGCTGCCGTCGTCGACCGTTGCGTGGAGGCTGCGGAAGCGGTGGCGGCCTCCTTTGCGCTGATGCCCGCGCGAACCCGCGCCGACATGCTGCGCAAGGCCGCAGACCTTATCGAGGAGCGGGTCGGCGACATGGCGCGCCTGCTCACCCGCGAACAGGGCAAGCCGGTGTCCGACAACGTCAAGGAGATCCTCTTCGGTTGTGAAGTCATGCGCTATTACGCCGAAGAGGCCGTGCGCGTGGCGGGCTCGATCCGTCCGGCCTCGGCGCCGAACATCCGCAACCTTGTCACATACCATCCGATCGGTGTGGTGGCGGCGATCGTGCCGTGGAACTACCCTGTCGATCTTTACTGCTGGAAGATCGGTCCGGCGCTCGCCGCAGGTTGTCCGATCATCGTCAAATCGCCGCACGAAACACCGATGGCAATCTCCATGGTGGTCGATTGTCTGCATGAAGCGGGTTTTCCGGCGGGCACGATTGCCGATATCCCAGGTCTCGGGCCGGTCGCTGGAGAAGCCCTGTCCTCGCATCCCCGCATCCGGGCATTGTCCGCCACAGCCTCGATCCCCGCAGGCCAGGCAATCATGCGAGCAGCGGCAGGCAACATGAAGCGGCTCTGCCTCGAGCTTGGCGGCCATGCGCCATTTGTCGTGCTGGAAGACGCCGATCTGGAGGAAGCCGCACGTGCGGCCCACCGGCGTGGTTTTTCCAACATGGGGCAGATCTGCATCACCGTGAACCGCGTTCTCGTTGCGGCTCCGGTGGCCCGCGAGTTTGCCGAGATCCTGGCCTCGCTCACCGAAAGGACGGTGATCGGCGACGGGCTCGATCCTTCGATCGGCTACGGTCCCGTACAGAACGCGGGCGTGATCGCGCGGATGGACCGTCATGTCGCGGATGCCGTGGCCAAGGGCGGCCGCGTCATTGCCGGCGGCGGACGGGCGACGGGAAGCGGTTACGACGGCGGGCTGTTCTACCGCCCGACCGTGATCGAGAACGCTCCGCTCGACAGCTTGCCGATGAGCGAGGAAACCTTCGGTCCGGTGATGGGTATGGCGACGTTCGAAACCGATGCCCAGATGCTCTCGATTGCCAACAGCCTCGAATACGGTCTTGCCGCCTATGTCTTTGGTGGCGATCTCGATCGGGCCTGGTCGTTGGCCGAACGCATGGAATTCGGCGCCGTCGGCGTCAACGTCAACGACACCAGCGAGTTGCAGGCGCCTTTCGGCGGGTGGAAGATGTCAGGCTTCGGGCGGGAACTGGGGCCCGAGGGGCTCGACACCTATCTCCAGCCCAAGCATCTAAAGATGCGCCTGCGCTACAGCATGTAGACGCCCGTCGGTTTTGTTGCAAACCATAACTCTGACTTGTCCGGCATCAGCGTCCTTGAGACAGAAAACCGGAGCGCAGAGAAGACGATCAGGGACATTCGCCGCAGGACGCGCAAACACCATTCGTCCGAGGACAAAAACGGCTCTGTTGCAAATTTTTGATATGGCGGAGAAAGAGCCGTTTTGGAGGCCAAAGTGCCCTCCTGCGTGCAGCCTAACCCCAGTGAAATCACCGGTCTCGAAATCGATGGCGACGATAAAGAGAACCACGGGCAAATCCGGTCATGCCACCAGATCCCACATCTTGATCGATGCCAGGTGAACTTTATCTTGCCTCGCGGAAAAATGCCCGTTGCATTGCGTGATAAAGCCGGTTTAGATTCGACCGAATCTTTCAATAAAATCATATTTTTTATGTATTTAAGGCATTTTCATGCCCAGATTAGACAAGCTGACGGTTCTGTCGAGCAGTGATCAGTCGTTGAAAAACGCGATTTCCAAACTCTTTGGCAAGCTCGAGGTTGACCAGATTGAAGGCAAGGAGCCATTCGATCTGAGCGGTGAGGTCACCACCGTGCTCAATATGCGTATATGGCGAACCGTATCCCGGTCCGGCTACAAGACCAGCTATTGTAATCCGGCAGGACAGGATTTCGAGCTGCACTTTATCCAGGCCGGCCGGTACAGGTTCCGCGCCGGCGGTTCTGAGATCGATGCCGCAGCAAATAGCGCCGTGCTGTTGAAGGACACGAGCAAAGTCGAAGTTACTGCTTATCCCGGGTCTGAAAAGCTGGCCGTGCTGGTTCCATTGAGCCGCTTCTCCCACGTATTGGGCTCCGAGCTTGGCGCTCCTGGCCAGAGGCTCGCCAGTTTTCGTTCCCATACTGAAATCAGCGTTGAAGGGATCGACCTGATTCGGAACATGGCAAATCTCCTGATTGGTGATTCCGGGCCTGCCCATCCATTTTCGCGCGCTCCCAACGGGGCTCTCCTGTTGGGAGATGCCCTGGTTGCTAGCTTTGTCGGATTCTGGCCGAAAATCGACAATTCGGCGGCCGAAACCACAAGCCTTCCCCGCCATCTGCAGCGCGCGATCGAGTGGATGGAAGCACATGCGGCGGAGAACATATCGATCGAACAACTCGCTCGCCAATGTGGAGCAAGCATTCGCACATTGCAGAACTCGTTCCGGCAGCACCTGTCCACCAGTCCCAAAGCCTATATCCAGCGCATTCGTCTCAGCCGTATTCATCAAGAGCTTCTGTACGGCGACAGGGGTGCAACAATCGAACAGATCGCAGCGCGCTGGGGCTTTGGTCACATGGGATATTTCGCCGCTCGCTACCGGACCTTGTATGGCGAATCACCATCTGTCACGCGCCAGAAATGGAAAAAGGGTCGCGACTAGCAAATTCAAGTATCACAAAAACGCATCTCCATCACTGCAGCGCAAATTTTTAATGGCTACCCCCAAATAGATACAGCGTTAAGTTCGCGTTAACGGATATACACCCTAATCTTTGCTATGCCAGCATTCAAATCGAATGCAATTCTGCATGATGCGGCCAATTTAATAATTGAAATACAAGTTAAAAACGTATTGCCGCGCATATATTGCCGCGCATCGTAGGAATTACTATGATTATATTTGCGATAGACGATAGCCCGTCAATTCTTTCATTCTTGAAGCAAGCCATTGAAACGATTGATGATTGCAAGGTTCTCGCCTTTCTGGATCCGAGCAACGCTATCGAAGGCCTGAGAACGCAGCAGGCGGACCTTATACTTGTCGATTACAACATGCCTTGCATTAACGGCATCGAGCTGATTTCGCGGATCCGCCATATTCGGCAGAGCGACGACATCCCGATCATTATGCTGACGTCGGAGACCGACCCGGCAATCAAGATCGCCGCGATTGAGGCTGGTGCAACGGAATTCCTAACCAAGCCGATTGACACTGCAGAGCTGTCAATCCGCATTCGCAACCTTCTGGGTTTGCGTATTGCCCAGCGGACTCTTGCCAATCGTGCGCAAGAACTTGAAAGGGATGTAAATCTCGCAATGGCGAGGATTTCCGCCCAGGAAAAGGAAATTATCTGGCGCCTATCGAAGGCAATGGCAGGCCGCGATGGGGAAACCGCTCTGCATCTCGAACGGGTTGCCGTCGTCGCCAAAATGATTGCCGACGAACTTGGTTTTGACGAACAGAGAACTGAGCAAATCTATCTTGCGAGCCCGCTGCACGATGTCGGCAAGATTGGCGTTTCCGATGCGGTCCTGCTCAAAGCGGGACCTCTGGACGCCGAGGAGATGGCCGAAATGCGTGGTCACGCAGCATTTGGCGCTGAAATACTAAGCGACAGCGCGTCAGAGATCATTCGCACAGCGGCCGTTATTGCCGAAAGCCATCACGAAAAGTGGGACGGCACCGGATACCCCCACGGGATCTCGGGTGCCGACATTCCTATCGAGGGACGGATCGTCGCCGTTGCCGATGTCTTCGACGCCCTGTGCTCGGAACGCCCCTACAAGAAGGCGTGGCCGGTAGATGAAGCGCACCGCGAAATACTCAGGTGCAGCGGCTCCCATTTCGACCCGGATTGTGTCGAGGCTTTCAATCACCGCTGGGCCCATATCCGTCCTCTCTACATCAAGATGGCCGTGCCTGCCGGTGATTGGGCCACCACGCATGAAGCCATCCAGGGCACCGCTCTGAAAGCCAAAAATTTGGGAACAGCAGCATGACCGAGCAAACAGACACTCTTCACCTTGAGGGAAGCCTGACAATCAAGACTGTAACGGAGACGCGAGGCAAGGTTGTTGCAGCTCTCAAAAACGCGCGCGACGGCAACCATCTGCTGGAAATCATCATTTCCGAGGATAGCAACTGCGATCTCACGCTGCCCCAACTTCTGATGGCGGCACAGACCACGGCTGATGCCGATGGCGTCGAGATCCGTATCCGCGCGGCTGAAGAGAGTGCTTTCGCCACCACGCTGGAAAGGGCCGGCTTCACCGGCTCCGGAGTGGACGGCTCAACACTGCGTATCAATGGAGACAACCGATGAGTGCAAATATCCTAACCGTAGACGATTCCGCCAGCATCCGAATGACCACGCGGATCGCACTCACTACCGCCGGCTACAGCGTTACGGAAGCCGTTGACGGTGCGGATGGTCTTGAGAAGATGAAGGCCGGCCGTTTCGATCTGATTGTGACCGATCTCAACATGCCCAACATGGACGGGCTGACGATGATCCGCAACCTGCGCCAGCTGCCTGCCTATATGGGCACGCCGGTGATCTTCCTGACCACCGAATCCGACGGCGAGCTCAAGCAGCAGGCAAAGGCGGCGGGTGCCACCGGATGGCTGACCAAGCCTTTCGATGCGGAAAACCTCGTCAAGATCGCCCGAAAGGTTCTCGGCTGATGGATAATCTCGACCCGATCGCGGTCTTCCGGACGGAAGCTGCAGAACAACTTGAAGTGATAGAGGCGGGCCTGCTGGACCTGACCCGTGATCTCGGGGATAAGGCGCAGATCGATGCCGTGTTCCGTGGTCTTCACACCCTGAAGGGTTCCGGCTCGATGTTTGGCTTTGACCAGCTGGCAGCCTTTACCCACCATTGCGAGACTGCGTTTGACCGCGTTCGCAAGGGAGAAGCGCCTGCGACGGCTGAACTGATCGCCGCCGTTCTCGATGCCCAGGGCCATATGCAGTCCCTGTTGGATCAGCCGAATGGCGATCATGATGCCATGAGCACAAAGCTGCTTGAGCAGTTGCAGCGCGCCGTCGGCCGCGAAGCGGGCGCCGCTCACGACGCAGTCCTCGTTGCCGAGGCCGCTGCCGTAGCGGCTGCGGAGCCTGCGATGCGCACATGGCAACTTGATTTCCGTCTTCCCGCTGACGCCATGATCAACGGGACCAATCCGCTGGGTCTGCTCGATGAACTGCGTGATCTCGGCGAATGCCAGCTGACGGTGGACACCCGGGATGTGCCCGCACTCGAAGAGATCGACCCGCGGCAACTCCATCTCGGCTGGAGTGCGACAATTGTCACCGACAAGCCGCGATCCGAAATCGAGGATGTCTTCATCTTCGTGATGGATGACATGGTCATGGAATTGAAGGACGTGACACCTGCGATTGAAGCGGCAGCCGAGGCAATCGTTGCTCAGAAGACGCAAGCAAGCGATGCTGAAGCTATCCGTGACGGCCAGCGTGCGCCGACTGGTGATTCCAAGGCGCAGAAGCAAGCTGATAATGTCCGCGTTCCTGCACTTCGCCTCGACGAGATGATGGACCGTGTCGGCGAGCTGGTGATCGCACAATCGCGCCTGAGCCAGATGGCCGGCTCGGTTACCGATCTTGGTCTCCGGTCCGTTTCCGAGGAGATCGAGCGGCTTGCCGGAGAGTTGCGTGATACGATGATGGTGCTGCGGATGATGCCGGTTGCAAGCCTGTTCAGCCGCTTCCGCCGCCTGGTGCACGATCTTTCCCGCGAAACCGGCAAGGAAATAGAACTGGTGACGGCAGGCGAAGCCACCGAGGTGGACAAGACCGTTATCGACCGGCTTGCTGATCCGCTGGTTCACCTTGTGCGCAATTCGATCGATCATGGGCTGGAACTGCCCGAAGATCGCATTGCGGCGGGCAAGCCGGCCGTTGGCAAGGTCACGCTTTCGGCCCATCAGACCGGCAGCGAAGTGGTGATCACGATCAAGGATGACGGACGCGGCATTGATCGCGACCGGGTCCGCGCCAAAGCCGAGTCCAATGGGCTCATCCAGCCTGGGCAAGCTCTGTCCGACCAGGAACTGTTGCAGCAGATCTTTCAGCCCGGATTTTCGACCGCAGAGAAGGTCACCAACCTCTCCGGCCGTGGCGTCGGGATGGATGTGGTCAAGAAGACCATCGAAGCCCTACGCGGCGCCATCGATGTGAAAAGCGAACAGGGTGCGGGATCGGAAATAGCTCTGCGCATTCCGTTGACGCTTGCGATCATAGACGGGCTTCTGGTCCGTGTTGGCAACGGAAACTACGTCATTCCATTGTCAGCCGTCGAGGAATGTCTCGAATTGTCGATCGAAGAGGACCTTCGCTCGCGCGGCCGCAGCTTTATCTCGCTGCGCGATGATCTGGTACCGTTCGTGCGTCTTCGCGAGCTCTTCCGCACCGGCAGCGAGCCTGACCAGTACCAGAAGGTCGTCGTTATTTCGACCGGACGGGAGCGCGTCGGCCTGGTCGTCGACCAGATCATCGGCGACCACCAGACAGTGATCAAATCCATGTCGAAACTGCATGATCAGGTTTCTTCCTTCTCGGGCGCAACCATCCTTGGCGACGGCAATGTCGCGCTCATTCTGGATGTCGGACATCTGATCGCAGCAGGCCAGCAACAGGAGGCCCAATTGCGGGCAGCAGGATGAGCGAGCAAAACATCAAGACAGACCACCGCGCGGTCTTCATGGGCGCGGACGACCTTTCGGTTCTCACTTTCACCCTCAACGGTGAAACCTTCGCCATAGAGGCAACGGTTGTTCAGGAGATCCTTGATCTGCTGCCGGAAACCAGCGTTCCCGGAAGCATGCCGTTTGTCGGCAGCGTGATCAATTTCAGGGGCAAGGTCATTCCGCTTGCAGACATCCGGGTCGCCTTCGGCATGGAGGCCGGAGAGGTCACCATCGACAGCCGGATAGTGGTGACGGAACTGGATTTTGATGGGGAGTTGTCCCTGATCGGCATCCGTACCGACAAGGTGCATGAAGTCACCAGGCTTCCCGCTTCCGCCAGCGAGCCGCCGCCAATCGTGGGCATGCGCTGGCGGCCAGATTACATCCACGCGCTCGTCAAGAGAGACGGCGAATTCATCATACTTCCGAACCTGCAGGCGATTTTCTCATCGCAGCGGGCAGCAACAATAAAAGCAACCGCTTAATAGACGCGAGGGAACCATGCGCTTTACTATCAAACTCAAGCTTGCACTGGCTTTCAGCCTCGCCATCCTCATGTTGGTCGGCACCGCAGGTTACAGCATCCTGAGTCTGGCTAACGTGAATGCCGACTGGAGCAATGCGCTTCACGGTCCCGCCGAACGACTGAGCGCTGCTCAGGATCTCAACATCGCCCAGTT
>NZ_JAPWHB010000070.1 GCF_027214025.1 Parahoeflea alexandrii | reverse complement strand
TCGGGCGTGCAGTCGGGCACGGTTGACGAGCAGGCTGACCTTGCGCCGCTCGCCGACGCCGATCCGGTCGACGTGACCGGCACCATCACGTTTGACGATGTCGACCTGTCGGATCAGCCGCAGGCTTCGGTGACCAACAGCGTGGTGAGCACGGCGACGCTCGCCAACGGCTACGTTCTGACGGCTGGCCAGGAAGCCACGCTTCTCGGCGCCTTCAGCCTCGATGAT
>NZ_JAPWHB010000069.1 GCF_027214025.1 Parahoeflea alexandrii | reverse complement strand
GGTCAAACCATTGTGCAAGGCGGTCTCCGAACTGAGCACCACCGCCAGCGATATACGCTGCACATAATGAGTAGAAAAGAAACAACATCGCAAAACTTGCCACCCACTTGCCTTTTTGACCTAGGATCTGTTTCGCCAAAGTATGAAGTGTAGCACTACTCTCCGCATGTTGATGAAGCTCAAGCATAAGCAAGGCAGTGAAAGCCATCAGAGCCCATAAGCCTAGCAT
>NZ_JAPWHB010000068.1 GCF_027214025.1 Parahoeflea alexandrii | reverse complement strand
GGTTGGATGCCGTAGGCGTGGATCGCCCGCGCGACGACATCGACCAGATGCGGGCTGCGCACCTGCGTCGGCGAAAGGTTGATCGCGATGCGGAAATCGCCGCTCCAGCGCGAGGTTTCTTCCAGCGCCTTGCGGATCACCCATTCGCCGATCGGTACGATCATCCCGGTTTCCTCGGCCACGCCCAGGAAATCGTCGGGCCGGACCACGCCGCGCTGCGGATGGTACCAGC
>NZ_JAPWHB010000067.1 GCF_027214025.1 Parahoeflea alexandrii | reverse complement strand
CCGCCTTGCGGGCACGCGCCTTGCGCTTGCGCCAGTCTCCCCCACCCATACGGTCGAGGCTGGGGGCATCCCCCCCGACATATCGGGTCACCTGATCCAGCGAGTTCACCGGCACGAAGAGGCGATCACCAGGCTGACCTTTTTTGGAGGGCGCGTACTCGATAACGAGGTACTCGCGGGTAGCGCCGCCGACAGTGCGCTGCACCATCTCCACGTACCGCCCCACACCGTGC
>NZ_JAPWHB010000066.1 GCF_027214025.1 Parahoeflea alexandrii | reverse complement strand
CGCGCCCCCCCCCCCGCTCCCCCCCCCCCCCCCCCCGCCGCCCCGCCCGCCCCCCCCCCCCCCCGCGCCCGCCCCGCCCCCCCCCCCCCCCCCCCCCCCCCGCGCCCCCGCCCCCCCCCCCCCCCCCCCCCCCCCCCCCGCCCCCCCCCCCCCCGCCGCCCCCCCCCCCCCCCCCCCCCCCCCCCGGCCCTCTGGCGGGCGGCCCACCTGCCCCCCGGGCAATCCTCCAAGAC
>NZ_JAPWHB010000065.1 GCF_027214025.1 Parahoeflea alexandrii | reverse complement strand
CCTGACGGATCTCCACTAGGTAGAAAAATCTGGATGGTGCGAGGTCTCTTATTCATTATGCGACTTCCATTTCATCAACTTTGACGCGGCGCTTACCCGTCAACAATTGCTGCATCAATGCCTTTTTCTCATGCTTAAAGTGAGCAAGCTTGGTTTCAAGCACTTCTATTTCTTTATCGGCAGCGGTGAGGACTGAGGCGATTTTTTGTTGTTCATTGAGCTTTGGAGTGAGC
>NZ_JAPWHB010000064.1 GCF_027214025.1 Parahoeflea alexandrii | reverse complement strand
CCCCCCCCCCCCCCCCCCCGCCCCCCCCCCCCCCCCCCCACCCCCCCCCACCCCCCCCCCCCCCGCCCCCCCCCCCCCCCCCCCCCCCCCCCGCCCCCCCCCCCGCCCCCCCCCCGCCCCCCCCCCCCCCCCCCCCCTCCCCCCCCCCCCCCCCCCCCCCGGGCCCGGCCTGCCCGCCCCCGCAGAACACGAGCCGCCACCCGACATCCGGACGCCATCCGAGCCGCGCAAGGC
>NZ_JAPWHB010000006.1 GCF_027214025.1 Parahoeflea alexandrii | reverse complement strand
AAGGCCTACATCAAATGGGAATGCCAGGATGCATGATCACCCCATCCGGGAATTTCCAGACAACAGGTTGCTCAATCAGGATATCGATTGGGCCTGTCTTGCTGCAGGTGTGGCTTCAAAACCCTTGTTGTCCCTGTCGCGTTCGCTGACAGGACACAGCCGGTGTTTGCATACCGCGCGCCGCCTTGGCCCATGAAAGTCTGGAAATCCGGATCTAGCCGGAACCTTCGAGCGGCTTCATGCCTTTGTGGGGGGGCGAACCGATCGCTCATATCCACAATCCGAAGACTAGATTGTTTTTTACGTATTAATCCTTGCCCGAAGGTTAACGCCGGTTACCAGTGTTAATCATATTCCGGGGTCAAGCCGGGGCCTGGCTGGCCAAGCTCCGTCCAGATTCAGGTCTTGTGCGTTGTTGCAGCACAAGCTTCGGACAAGTTGCTGCTTGTAGCTTCTACTCCGGAAATGACAATGATGTCATCTGGGGCTGAGCAATGATTGTTCTAGGAATAGGCGCGATCGCAATCGCAATTATCACTCTCGCAAGCTTTTCACTTCTTCTTCATTCCAGCGAGACAAGGCGACGCGGCAAGCGGGTTTTCTGAACAAGGAAAAGCCCTGCCGGGAATAGTTTTTACTGTTGCCGGCATGATTGCGTCCAACATGCTCAAAAGCTAACAATTTAACAGCTGACTGCAAGATCTTGCAGTTCGCCGGGGGCTCGGCATCGGATCCCGGGCCATGAGTCCGCTTGGCCGCGGCTGGCTTGCCGCCGTCCAAAGCGGCGTTCACGACACCCGAATCAGATGTTTGCGATGTGATTGTCCCACGCGAGACCATGGCTGGCAGCGCCAAAACGGCCGGTCTCGCTGGAGCTGACAAAGCCATCCCGCCGCGCTTGGACCCCGCATGTACCCGGTTTCATGTCGATTGCCAGCGCCTTGCCGGTCAGGGTATCGAGCGTGATCACAACGCCGCTCCTGGGCGATGCGACAGCGAGCGTTACGCCATCATTGCCGATTGCAACCGACCCCGCATACTTGCCGAGGACTGCAGCAACCCGATCTTCGAGTTCGACCGACATGAGCCCAGTATCTTCATGAAGTTTCGCCAGGACCGGCACGTCGTCGAAGGCATCTCCCTCGTACTGACCGCCGATCCAGACCTGACGGCTCGCATCCACCGCCATGTGGCGCAAGGACAGCCGGTGAAACCTGGCGGGCAATACATGGGAGGACAGGAGCGCTCCGGTCGCAGTGTCGATGAAGGCCATGGACGGCGCCATGGTGGGCAGGTTGAGCTTCTGCCGCCCCTGGTCGGGATGGGTGCGTATGCCGCCATTGGCAACGCACAATGTCTTGCCGTCCGGCATCAGGACGATTTCATGCGGGCCGACGCCGTGGGTGGCGAATTCCGAAATCCGGTTGAAGCCATCGGTGACATCATAGACGCCGATGATGCCATCGCCCGTTTCAAACGCGTTCTCCGCGGCGTAGAGCAGCCGGCCATCGGCGGAGAACACGCCATGGCCATAGAAGTGCCGGTCGGCGGGTGAATGAAAAAGCACCGGTTCAGCCACCATGCGGCGATGCAGCGCGACGGCGAAATTGCCGGGGCGCCGGGCAAAGGCGACAAGCCATTCAGCCTGGGGACCGGCGGCAAAGCCATGCCCGCGGCCAGGCAGCGGATGGGTTGAAACGATTGCTCCTGCTTCATCCAGGATGGCCACACCATAGGCGCCATTCGGATCCAGGTAAGCGGCGGCAAACAGGACTTCGGAGGCGAGGAGTTTTTCCGCACCGGCCGGCGTAAGACTTGTCAGCCAGGCGAGGCCCGCTGCCGCCAGAAACTTCCGTCTTTCAAGAACGACCGGTTTCAATCGCCATCTCCGAACGAAAACCCGACTGCAAGGCCGCCTGCCTGGGCGAACTCCTCATCCAGGCGGCCGATGATGATCTTGATGGCGTAATCGAGATAGAGCAGTTTTTCACGGGTTTCGGGATCGGCCAGCAGATCGCCGACCGGTTTGTCGAGGTCCCGCGCGGTGCGAATTGCCTGCCGGAACTCGAAGCGGATGGTATCTGCGAGCCGTGGGGCGCGGTCCTTCGACACGATCTCGATGCCGCTTTCATTGAACAGCGCCTCGAGGCCTTCCAGATTGGCGCGGATCGACGGCAATGTCATGCCGGAGCGCCAGAAGAGAGCCGACTTTGGCCGGTCATGAGCAGGGTTTTCCCTATCGAGAAAAGCATTCACACGTGTGTCCCGGATTGCTTCGAGTCCATGGATCATCTGCCCGAGCAACAGATTCAACGCCTCCTGATCGGTCCTGAACAGCGGATTGCCGGGCGCGGGCTTAAGAAACGCCCCGGCAAGACCGGTTTCATCCCGCCATCCGGCAATGATCTCGTCTGAAAGATCGACAAGATTGGTCGCCGCCGCCCGTGCAAAGGCACAGCGGTGAGATGTCTCCGGAGCAGCCAGCGCGTTACTGCCGCTGCCGAAGAGGATGAATTCGAGCGCACCCAGGCCCTGCATGGCGACACTCTGGCCGGCGAGCGTGGCAACCTCGGTGACATTTTCCTGCCGTGAGGCGATGGCGGCCTCGACCTGCTTCCTGCCGGTGCCCTTGCGGTCAGGGAAGAACAGGATGCGCTCAAGCCGGTTTTCGGACATCACCGGACCGAGCCGCAACCACTCGATGCGCGACCAGCTTTCCACCGCGGTGCGAAATGCGGATCGTGTTGCATCAAGGCTCTCATCGGACGGACTTTCGCACAGTGCCGCTACAGAGGTCTTGAGGTCCGTTGCGGCGGCATTGACTTCCGCGTAGCCGGGACGGACATACTCCGCGAGCATCCGTTGCAGCACCGGACCGATCGGCGGACGCGCCGCATCCTGATCCGCGCGTGCGACAGCCGCACTGACAAACAGCGCCACAAGACAGATCAGAAGACGGTTCATCACAGGCTTTCCAGAAATCTCAGGAGGTTGTCCCGGTCTGATTTGGCCAGGCCGGCGAAGCCGTCACGCGCATTTTCAGCCTCGCCGCCGTGCCAGAGAATGGCTTCGGTCAGATTGCGCGCGCGGCCGTCGTGCAGGAAAAACGTATGGCCGTTGACGATGCTGGTCAGGCCGATACCCCAGAGCGGCGGCGTGCGCCATTCCCTTCCATCGGCCGAACCGACCTGCTGGCCATCGGCGAGACCTTCGCCCATGTCGTGCAGCAGGAAATCGGAATAGGGCCAGATCAACTGGAACCGGTGTGCCTTGGTCGCCGCCTGGCGCGATGTTACATATTTCGGGACATGGCAGGCGGTGCATCCAAGATCGTAGAATATCTGTTTGCCGGCGAGGACATTGGCATCATCAACCAGGCGTCGCGCCGGAACCGCAAGATTCTCCGAATAGAACGTGACCAGATCCAGCACCGGATCGGGCGCCTCGGTGTCCCCGAGACTGGCCTGAACACCGGTGGGTAGCGCCAGGCATTCGGTCTGTTTGGCGGTGCAATCACCGTGGCTGTCCGGAACATCGGGCGTGGAAATGCCGATGTCGCCGGCAAAGGCGCCGGCAGCCTGCTGGCGCACGGTGGCGTTCTGGGCCTTCCAGCCGAAACGCCCGATGGCAAGCTTGCCGGTGGCGGGGTCGCGGGCCATGGCAACGCGACCGGAGACGCCATCGCCATCCCGATCTTCGGGGTCGGCATGGGCAAGGATATCGGCCGGGTGAATGGCCTCGATCAGGCCCATGCCGGTCATCGGCGGGGTCATTCGCGGCGAAAGGGTGGTCGAAGGATCAAGCGGGCCGAAGCCGAGATCGGCAACGCTGTAGCTCGGTTTGCGCAAGGAGACGACCGAACCGTCGCCCAGTTCGACCGGCTGTTCCCGGTACTCGATCACCATCCGGCCCTCGGCCTTCAGACCCGGGACCGCGAGATCCTGCAGCTGGCCGCCATAGACGGGATCGGGCAAGGACGCTACCAGGAATTTCTCCAGCGCATGACGCTCTTCATCGGTGCTGGCGGGCCGGGCAAGCCGCAGGAACATCGACGTTGCGTCCGCTGCTCCTTCTGGGGGGTGACCGCGGCCATCCTTGATGTGACAGCTCTGACAGGCACGGGCATTGAAAAGCGGGCCGAGCCCATCGGACGCCTGCGTGGATGAGGGCGAAGACACCCAGAGCTTGCGGAACAGGGCGTTTCCGAGCTTGAAGGTCTCTTCCTGTTCGAATGTCAGGTTGGCGCTGAACTGGGACAGCGCATCCCGATTGACCAGTTTGGTGGACGTGCCGGCGCCGCCCTGCATGCGCTCGAACTGTTCAGCCGCCGCAAACGAGGTCGCCGGCCGGACTGTCCGTTCGACACGTTGGCGATCCTTTCCGGTCAGGTCGTCGCGGGTGTGCGGCAACGCCGCAAGATCTCCCGCTTGGATCGGCATCGCCGATGCGAGTACCAGACCCGCCACCACGCATCCAAACAAGACACGATGCGGGATGCGCTTTCCATTTGCCATGCCGCTACGTAATGAAAAGTGTTCGGTCATACAGTGCCGCGCGAATTATGCATTTGCCGACACCTAAATTCTTGTTTCGCGATCATGTTCAAATCCCGCACTGGCCTGAAAACGACCACTGCATTCATGAAAAACTACGCGTCAGCAGAGGATGCGTTCAACTGACCATATTTCTGTTCGCCCAGCCGGGACAGGAGTTCGAGCTGGGTTTCAAGGAAATCAATGTGCCCCTCTTCATCGGCGATCAAGGCCTCGAACAGGTTCTTGGAGACGTAGTCGCCCTCCTTCTCGCAGATATCGCGCGACTTGGTGTAGGCTTTCCAGGCATCCTGTTCGCCAGCCAGATCGCATTCGAGCACTTCCTTGATATTCTGCCCGATCCTCAGCGGCGCCACGGTCTGAAGATTGGGAAATCCGCTGAGGAAAATGATGCGCTCGATGATCTTGTCGGCGTGCTGCATTTCCTCAATGCTCTCCGCCCGCTCCTTAGCAGCCAGCTTCGTGTAGCCCCAGTCCTCAAGCAGCCGGTAGTGCAACCAGTACTGGTTGACCGCTCCGAGCTCAAGAAACAGCGCCTCGTTCAGACATTCGACGACCTTCTTGCTTTTTTTCATGACCTGCCTAAATTTCCATCAACCTTGAGTTCCAGATACCGCTCCAATAGATCACCGTTAGCCTCATACTGCAACTTCCGGGCGGGCTTTCGCCCGGGCTCTCTTCTTGGCCATTTCGATGCGGATCCGTTGATCTGCAATGCGGTTCAGCAGATCCACCACCTTCGGCGCCGGGCTTTGCATCAACCCATGATAGTGTTCGGTTGTCTCCACGATAATATCGATCACACCGGGAAAGCAACCACAACACTTGCCGCGCGCGCTCATGGCCTGAAACACTTTTCCCGGCGTGATGAGTTGCCATTCGTCCTCGTTGAGGAACTCAACGACGACCTGCTCGATGTCTTTCCTGGAAACGATATTGCAACTGCAAACGATCATTATCTGCTGCTCTCACTGAAAGACGGCATCGGGGCTGTCGAGGCTGTCAGACCCTTCCAGTTCGATGGCGCCAAGCTCAAGCGCCGCTATGGCGCGTTCGATCGATCGGGTTTGCGTGATCAGGCCGTCGATCGCGGCCTGCACCGTGGCGTTGCCCTCGTCATTGCCGACGGCAATCATCTGGTCATAGGCTTCAACGGTTTCGGCACGCTCGACCATGGCTTCCATGGCCGCGATGGTGGCATCGAGATCGCCGGAAAGCTCTTGCGCAATCGCCGGGTCCTTCGCGGCCAGCAGATCAGCCAGGGACGGTCCGGTCATTTGCGATCCATCCGGCCTCGTGTAGACCCCGGTGTAGGCGGTGCGAATGCCGACGGCATCATAGCGGTGCGAATTGTGGGTGTTGTCGGAAAAGCAATCATGCTCTTCCTCCGGATCGCCGAGCAGCAGACCGAGCTTCATGCGCTCGCCGGCCAGCTCGCCATAGGAGAGCGAGCCCATGCCGGTGAGGATCGTCGACAAGCCGCCGGCAACGCCGCTTTTCTCGAGAGCCACACGCGCCGCACCGCCGGCTTTCCAGTTGGCGGACATCTCTTCCAGATCCGCCACCAACAGATCGCTTGCTGCGCCGAGATAGTCGCGGCGGCGGTCACAATTGCCATTGGTGCAGTTGTCGAGACTGTAATCGGTGGCGGGACGGTTGCCGGCGCCGGGGCCGTTGCCGTTCAGATCCTGCCCCCAGAGCAAGAACTCGATCGCGTGATAGCCGGAGGCGACATTGGCTTCGATGCCGCCCGCCTCCTGCAATGTTGCGGAAATCAGCTCCGGGGTGATCCTTGAAGCGTCGATGGTCTTGCCGTTGATCTCGATCGACGGATTGGCGATCACGTTCGCGGTGAAAAGCGAGTTCTCGTCGCTCTCAGATCCATAGCTCGGATCGACATAGTCGATCAGCCCCTCGTCGAGCGGCCAGGCATTGACCCGCCCTTCCCAGTCGTCAACGATCGCGTTGCCGAAGCGATAGACCTCGGACTGCTGGTACGGCACCCGGGCCGCAAGCCAGCTGGCTCTGGCGGCCTGCAACGTATCGTCCGTCGGATTTGCGAGAAGCGCTTCGATGGCAGCATCGAGCGCCCTGGCGGCCGCCAATGCATCGCCGTATTTTACTTCCGCAACATCGGCATAATGCGCGATCACAGCCTCGGGCGTGACATCGGCAACCGCAATGCCTGTCATGGCGGTGGAGGCGGCGAGGCCAAGTCCGAGTAGACGGATGAAGCTTTTCATGATCTCAGGTACTCCCGATCTGGCATGGTCATTCAGTGAACCGATCCGCTCGCTCCGGATCCGGCAGACACCGACCTCATTTCGATGTCGGCAATCGCGCTCAACGGGATGGACGCAAGCCTGTGGCTGTGGCCAAGCAGGATACCCGCGTAGGCACTTGCGCGCTCGATCACCTCGATACACGTGTCGGAACAGGTGAGCAGCTTGGCGGACTGGACCAGAAGATCCTCATCGCCATGCTGCGCCCCCGACACCATGCCCAGAACAAGACATTCGTCGCGGCACAAATGGCCGGCACCCGGCTTGTAGAACCGCAAGCGGCAGGTTGCGCAGGCCCCGAGCTGGCGGATCAGCGACGCCATGGCATCAAGCGCGATCTGCCCGTCGATCGCACCGAGCGCCCTGGCGTGGGCTGCCCAGGCGGCGTCCCAGTAGCGCTGATCCGCATGGGCCAGACCCGCAATCCAGTTGCGATAGCCATTGACCACCAGGTTTTCCGGCGGCTGGCGCAGATAGGCCGCCGCAGGGCAGTCACCGCAATCATCATGTTCCATTCGCGCCATTTCGCCGACCTGTCTTCTAAACATGAGGTTTTGGGTAATGTATTCTGAAAGTGGAGTCAAACTGTATAGTTTAGAATGAATCCAAACTGTTGGCAGCCGCTGCCCATGCTGCGGCTGAGCCGCCTGGTGGAAGCCGGTCAACGGGCACCAACCCGGCATCCCGAGAAGTTTCCACCGTGCATTGCCGATTGGCAATCCGCGCCTAGGTTCCGTCAAAGCCGCCGACGACTGCGACGCAGGGCGGGGTGTCGTGCTTCAAGCCCTTGCCGCTTGATATCGGTCAAGGCGCTTGCGCAGGACACTGTTAGTGTGAGCATGAGAGGAAGGTACAACCTCATGCGTAAGAACAGCCAAGTCAAACTGTCGACAAAGCCAGCCAGCCCTGCAGCCATGCCGGCATCATTCTCACCGCCGCTGCATGGCGCGGATGCACCGGTGGAGCATCCCTATGCGGTGGTTGATCAGGCCGCGCGTGGTGCTGTCGCGCGGATGACGGGTGGAGTATCTCCATTCGCTCTGGTCGAAACCTGGACGGATTGGGCGCTGCACCTTGCCCGCGCGCCCGGGCGGCAACTGGAACTGGCGGAACACGCCAGGGACAATGCACTGAAACTGGTGGAATTCGCCGCAAAGTCGGTTTCGGGCCGACCGCCAAGCCCCCCTTTTGCGGCCAAGGTCTACGATCACCGGTTCGCCGACCACAGCTGGCAGTCCCCGCCGTTCAGCCTCTGGCAACAGGGCTTCCTGGCAACGCAGGACTGGTGGGACCATGCGACCGAGAACATGCGCGGCTTGCGCAAGCAGGATTCCGACCGGACGCGGTTCCTGGTGCGCCAGATGCTCGACACCGTCTCGCCCTCGAACTTTCCCTGGCTGAATCCGGAAATCCTGGCCGAAACGGCACGGACCGGCGGGCGCAACCTGGCCGAAGGCGCGGTGCATGCCACCGACGACTGGCTGCACACGCTGAGCCAGGCGCACACGCCGCCGCCCGAGGGCTACCGGCTTGGCGAGGACCTCGCCTGCACGCCGGGCGAAGTGGTCTACCGCAACGACATTTTCGAACTGCTGCAGTACACGCCGCAGACCGGCAAGGTGCAGGCCGAACCAGTGCTGATCGTGCCGGCATGGATCATGAAATACTACATTCTCGATCTCTCGCCGCACAATTCGCTGATCAACTACCTGGTCGGCGAGGGCTTCACCGTCTTTGCCATTTCCTGGTGCAATCCGACCGCCGAGCAGCGCGACCTGTCGCTGGAGGACTACCGCAAGCGCGGAGTGATGGCGGCACTCGACGCGATCACGGCAATCGTGCCGGGCCGGAAGATCCACGCCAACGGCTATTGCCTGGGCGGCACGATGCTGGCGATCGCGGCGGCGACGATGGCGCGGGATGGCGACGAGCGGCTGGCCAGCGTCACCCTGATGGCGGCGCAGGTGGATTTTTCGGAAGCGGGCGAGTTGCTGCTGTTTCTGGATGAAAGCCAGGTGGCGTTCCTCGAAGACACGATGTGGGCCCAGGGCTATCTCGACCGGCCGCAGATGGCCCGTGCCTTTGCTTCGATCCGCGCCGAGGACCTGATCTATACCCGTGCCGTACATCGCTACTTCCTCGGCCGGGACGATCTGCCGACCGATATCGGGGTCTGGAATGCCGACACGACGCGGATGCCGGCGCGGATGCATTCGGAATATCTAAGGGGCCTGTTCCTGGAAAACCGGCTTTCGGCAGGCCGGTTTGCGGTCGAGGGCCGGGTGATCGCGCTCAAGGACATTTCGGCGCCGCTGTTCGTGGTCGGCACGGAAACTGACCACATCGCGCCATGGAAATCGGTCTACAAAACGCGGCTGTTCACCGATGGCGACCTCACCTTCGTGCTGACCAAGTCGGGACACAATGGCGGCATCCTGTCCGAACCGGGCCACCCGAACCGGCACTACCGGGTCGGCCACCGGGAAGAGGGCGCGCTTTACGTCGATCCGGACAGCTGGTTTGCGCAAACCGAGCCAACCGGCGGGTCCTGGTGGCCCGAATGGATCGGCTGGCTGAACATGAACAGCAGCGGTCCTGCGGCGCCGCCATCGATGGGCGCGGCCGAGAAGGGCTACCCGCCGCTGGAACCCGCGCCGGGACGCTACATTCACCAGAGGTGAGCGGCTTGCCACCGGCAACCTGCAAGTTCTCCCAAAGGCCACCTGACAATCAGACATTGAAATTTTTCTTGCGCATTATAAAAGAACATTATTGGGGGGCGACCGTGTTGCGACGCGACCTAAAACATGGTGGTCAGGGCCAGGATGGAACTCATAAAGAAGTGGCTTGTCGCAATTGGCAGCATAGTTGCATTTGCCGCATCTGTCGTGACCGTTGTTCAGTGGTGGACGCAGCCTGCGCCACCAAATCTTGAACCAATATTGATCAATCAGCCAGCCAATTCGGTTCCAGCACTGGAGATCCGTGAAGCTGTGTTGACCACACACGTCAGAGAAAACCCGTTCTTAATCTTCTTTTCCTGGGGAACCGATAATTTCTATGAAGTGAACATGGTGGTTGAGAACAGGGCAAATTTGCCTATGCAAGGCTGCCAGTTACAAACTGATTATTCCGGACCCAAAATAAAAGGAGAAGGAGGTTTGTTTGAGGGAAATTGGACAGACTGGTACGGGAAAGGTGCCAATCCCTTCTTCAATATTTCGGCAGACTCAAATTCTGCGATTGGTTCGTTTTCCTTCCCGAAGGCGGAATTATACGAACTGACAAACATGAGTGTTCGTATAGTTTGCGAAGAGCCTACGCGCCAAATCTCTCCTTGGAAATCGGTTGATTTGTCTGCGGCCGATTGGCCGAACTGACAAACGATCACCAAAACGGACAACCAAGAGCGATAAAACCCGGGACCATCGACCCTGTCGCTGAAGGATACGTGTGAGAAGCCGCAAATGATCCTGCGCGGGAGTTGCTCGGCAAAAGCGGCACTGACATTACCCGTTTGCGTCGATGCTATCGAACAAATGCGATTTGGCACCCTTTCAATCAAACCGTCCGTTGTTCGCCTCGACCACCATAGTGGACAAACAAAACCAATCTCCAGGACATGGTCATGAAATGCTCGCGCTGGAACATCCGCCTTGCTCATTATCGACAGCGCTCCGCACACTTCGCAACGCCTTCCTTTAGAGCAGCAACCCATTCCAACGTGCCAGACGTGGCTGTCGAACCGGATATGGCAGCCGATCAGTATGGCAGCGGGTGCATGGTCCCATCCGGCAGCATCACCGGCAGGCGCAGGTTCTTGACGCAGGAGGTGTCCAGTTCCGCTTCCGGGTCCTCTATGAAGGCCGCGGTGATGTCCTTGGCGCACTGGCTGTAGCGGATCGTGCCATGTCCGGATTCGGGCACCAGAACCACTTGAGCGTTGCTGTAGTTCTGAACCGCCAGCTCTCCCCAGACCCCGGCGGTCTGGGTATCGAGTTCGCCGTTCATCGACAGAACCGGCCGGTCGCTTGATCCGACGGTTGTCCAGTTTTCGCGCGGGTGCTTCTTGAACAGGGGACAGGTCGTGTCGAAGGGCGCGACCATTTCGACAAGACCCTCCTGCATCAATGGTCCCCAGGACCCCTCTTCTTTCATCAGTGCGGCAAACTTCTCGCTCGAGTTCCAGCCGTCCGCATAGTCCTCCTGGCAGGCGTAGAGATAAAGCTGGAGATCGCCTTCCACGTCCTTCACCGTGCCTTCGTTGTCCTCCCGGATCAATGCAAAGACGCGGGCGACCTCTGCCGGGGTGAGTTGCCGGACCAGACCCGACAGATCAGCGGCGGTGTCAGGGTCGATGTGGGTTTCGATCAGCTTTATCAGCAACTGTGCCGAGGGCTCCCTGAACCGCAGGTCGAGGTAGTCGCGACCGACCGCGAGCCGCGCGGAGGGATCGGGCATGGCGCGGATCGCGGCAGCCAGGCGGTCGTCGAATACCCGGGCCAGGTCGGCGCTGCGGGCATCGTCGTCGAGGTCGCCTTCCAGCAGCGCCGCCGCGCGGGCGACCGTCTCTTCGGAGATCTTCATGTGAGCGGCGGCGGAGAGCATTGCCTCCACTTGCGCCATCTCCGCCTCGCTCAGCTTCGCTGCCTGGGCTGCGGCGCGTGCGGCCTGGGCGCTCGAGGAGGCAGGCTTGGGCGGAAGCGCGCCCGACCGCAGCTGGTCCATCAGCGTGGTATCGCCCTTCTCCAGCTGGGTGACCATCAGAGGGATATACGGCGTCGTGGCGTTGTATTTGCCTGTGATATTGACGCGGTCGTCGATCACCTCAAGCAGGGCATCCACACCAACCTCTCCGTTCGGGCCCTGGATCGGGTTCGCTCCAAGCGTTTCGAACAATTTGAACGTGCGGGCGACGATGTCGGGATAGGCCGCAGCACAGACCGGGTCGCGTTCGCAGGGCGCGAGACTGAGCTGGATCGGCGCCGAATGCGACTGCCAGAACATCGAGTAGAGCGGCAGCCAGGGCGGCGCGTTGCCGTCGATCACCGCCGACCGGATGCCGGGCGGGTTCTGACGCAGAATCTCCATCGTCAGCTTAGTGCCATAGGAGACGCCGTAGATATTGTAGCTGTCATAGCCGAGCGCCGACATGACGGAGGGGACATCCATCGCGTTCTGCTCGGTGTTGATGAGCGAATAGTCAATCCCCTTCGCCTCAAGCTCGTCAAGGCAGCTCTTCACGAAGTTCTTCTCAAGGTTTGGAACGTCGAGCCCCTTGATGCGGGAGTCGATCACCGGCCCCAATTGTGCGCCCAGGGACGCATAGCAGTCCATCTCGGGAGCGCTTGAATCCACGCCGCGCTCGTCGATGGCGATGACGTCGCGCCGTCCGCGAAGGTGCTCGAAATAGCTGATCGTCTTGGCGACGTTGCGAACCGTGCCGCTGCCCGGGCCACCGTGCAGGTAGATCACCGGGTCCGGTGCGGGCGTCAGCGAATGCGCCTTATAAAGGTTGAAGGCGATGTTGATTTTCGGACCGTCCGGCGCGCGGTGATCGAACGGCACTTCGACGGTGCCGCAGATGACGGTCTTGCCGTCGATCTCGGTGGGCGCGACCGGGCGCGCGCAGGGGGCGACCGCGACCGGGTAGGCAGGGTCCGCGCCACCGGCTTTCAGTGTGGAGAAAGCCTCGGGGTCGGGTTCGGCGATCAAGGCGGCGATCAGGGTGAAGATTTGCTCAGGCGTCATGGTTGGCTCCTTGCGATCTGGTCACTGCGCCTTTGGCGGAATGTAGAATGCGGGTTTCAGGCCGGCGGTGCATGCCGCGTTCACGGGCGCGGTTGGATTTTCGATGAAGCCTTCGGCCACGTCCTTGGCGCATTGCGAGAACTGGATCACCGCGTGGCCTGCCTCGGGGAACAGGACCGCCTGTCCGTTCGACAGGGTGCGCACGACCTTCTCGGCGGCGTCGGGATCGGTTTGCGTGTCCTTGGTGCCCGACATCGCCAGCACCGGAATGTCGCTGACCACCGGATCGTGGAAGCCCGCGCGCGGGTGTTTGTCGAACAGCTCGCAGAAGCCATACAGAGGCAGGGTCGACTTGCTTACGCCCGCGTCGATGGCCGGGAAACGGTACTTGGCCGCCGTCGCGGCGTAGCCCTCGCGCGTGTTGAAGGGAAAGTCCTCCTGACATGCTATGATGCCAAGCGTGAACATCATCCGCGACCGGGCGGTCAGGTTGGCCGCATCGGTCCGCGCCCGCTGGTAGAAAGCCTCGACATCTTCGTCGGACATCGCGGCGACGAGGCCAAGGAGGCGGGGTTTCTCGATGTCGGGCAGATGGGCTTTGATCAATGTCTTGATGGCTGCGCGGTCTGGCGTCTGACCGATGAACATCGCGTAGTCCCGCAGCAAGGCCAGCAAGGTATTCGCGTCCATGGTCCTGGCGACCCCGGAAAGGGCATCGTCGAGAAGCGCCTCTGTATTCAGCGCGCCAGACGAGGCAAGGTCGTCCGAGAGCGTCGACAATAGCTTGGCGACTGCCGCTTCGGCGCTGCGCATCTGGTCGATCTCCATCAGGGCAATCTCGGCGATCGTCCTGTCGAGAGCGCCGAGGCCCGCACCGTATCGGGCGAGAACCGCGCCGGTGGTGGGAATGAAATTGAACCCGCCGGCCATCAGCTTTTCCAGCGTCGCCGTTTCCCCAGCAGCCATTTCCGTGAAGACCTGCGGCAGGTAAGCGGTAAAGGGCATGGCGCGGCCGTTGCTTGCGTCGAGGATTTGCATGAGCACTTCCTGGTCTATGGCTTCACCCGCGAGCGTCAGCTTTGGCTCCTCCGCCAACCGGCGACCGGCCGCATGCACCGTCTCTTCGAGATCCGGATAGGCCGCAGCGCAGGCCTGGTCTGCCATGCAGTAATCCACCACCCAGCCCAGCGCCTGATCCGGGGATACGCCGTTTGCGTCGTAGGCCGGGCTGTCGACACGGCTGATGCTGTCAATCACGAGGCTCCGCAGGCCTTCGGGCGCGGTGCGAAGCAGTTCCTGCCCCAACTTTGTGCCGTAGGAGATCCCGAAGGCGTTGTAGTCGGGATAGCCGAGCGCATCCATGATCGCGCGCACATCCCGGGCGCTCTGTGTCGTGTTGTAGAGAGACAGGTCGATACCGGAGGCAACCGTTTCCGACAGGCATTTGGCCAGCGGATCGTCCGGGCCAAACAGCTTTTCCTCGTCGGCCTCGGCGAATTGCGGGAAATCGGCCGCCACCTCATTGTAGCAGGCAATGGTGCGGTCCGAGATGCCTGCACCGCGCTGGTCGAACAAAACTACGTCCCGACGGTCACGCAGGAATTCAAAGAGGGTCGCATTCATCGGGATCGTCTGCACGGTAAATCCGCCGGGACCTCCGTGCAGATAGATGACCGGATCCGGCGCCGGGGCGGTCGAGTGTGACTTCAGCACAGCGAAAGCCAGAGGGATCGTCGGGCCGCCTGCCGCATCGTGATCCTCCGGCACCTCGACACGTCCGCAGATTACTGTCTTGCCCTCGACCTCCAGCGGGCCGAGCGGACGCGGGCAGGCCTCGACCGTGACCGGATAGCGATCATCGTGTCCACCCTCCTTCAGCTTGTCGAAAGACGGTTCCGTTGCCGCCGTGAGCAGAGCAATGAGAATTGGAAGGATCTGGTCTGGCGACATTGTTCGGCTCCATCAACACTGCGCTGTTCTTTTGGCCAGCTGACCGGTGCCGTCGCGAAGAGACGCCACCGGAGTTTGCGAGAATGAGGCCACCTGCGCCATCTCGGACGAGGCGGACCGATTTCGAAGCAGTCAGAAAATGACGTACCCGCCTGTTCCATTGGTCAGCATCATGGTCAGCGTACTGCCGTTTCCACTGCGGTTTCGGGCAAGCACCGCCGTGCCATGCGCGCCATCGACGCAATGGACCGTCGTGCTCTCGCTTCCAACCACACCCGGTGCATGGCGAAAGAGGCCCGTGCAGGTCAGTCCGCCGCCGTTGATTGTCAGGGCATAAGCCCCTTCCCTGTGACCGAAAATCTGGCCATTCAGCGAGCCACCTCCGTAAACCATTCCCGAACCCGAAACGCTGATGTTGTTGGCGGAGGTCGAACCACTGTGACTTGCACCGGGGCTGTTCTCACGCAGATAGCTTTCAACCGCATCGTGGGCCTTGGAACGTTGTGAGCGCGAGCAGGAACTGCCGGCGTTGATCGCCCGCCCGATCGGGTTGAACAGCACCGTGCAGCCACTCGCAAACCGGACTTCCATCTCCCCAGTGTTTCGGGCGTGCAATTCCGGGATGTCGGGCCGGCCTGCTATTGTGCCGTGGGTGGGCGCGCCGCTCTCGCGCAGGAACCGGCCCGCTGCCCATCCCGAAATCTGGCCGTTTGGCGTCTCGAGATGACACCACCGGGCTTTGCCGGTTCCACGGCACCCGAGATTGCGAAAGACGGCACCATTGGGTGCCCGCGCAACCACATGATTGGACGTACTCGGTCCTGAGCGGAGATTCAGCGTATCGTTCGAGGCCACGCCTGTGACCTGCCAGTAGTCGGGGCCCATCTGGGCGCTGGCGCTGCCTGGCATGAGTGCCAGCCCCGCAGTCAGCGCCAGGGCGACACCTGCGATTGCCGATCTAAGACGCGGCGTAACGGAATAGGTGCGAAACATCATTGTCTTCCCTCTACAAGATCTGGATTGGGCGACGAAACCGTCGCGGTGTCACCGGGCCTGGCATGCGTGTTCTTCACCATAGGCATCGCTGACGCTGATGGCGCCGTCCCCCATCACCAAACCGCCAGCGCTTCGCAGGTAGTAGGTTCCAGGAGCGTCGGGCGCGAGTTGTGCGCCGATGTAGACGCTGTCACCTTCCTCGACGCGAACCCCGGGCAGAGCAGTCGGAAAGGTCTCTACGGTGAGCGCCCGCGGGCCGCAGATCAGCTCAACTGTTTCCGATGGCGGCTCAAGCATGAACTCTGCAACCAGTTCCGCCTCGCGGCGCAGGTACTCGGTTTCGACGCAGGCTCTCAGGTCCGGCTCTTTCCAGCACTCGTCCCGGCCTGATATCCAACCGCGCTGCATGGCGCGAAGGGTCTTGGTGGTTGCCTCTGCATCGACATCCAGGCCCTCGGCCACGCTGACGGCAGCAGCGAACCGGTCGGCCAGCCGCCGGTCAAGTGTGGCCAGTTCAGGCTCGTCGCAGATCAGTTTTTCGGCGGAACTCTCGGCCTTGGCGCAGTCGAAGGTGGGGCCGTCCTGCGCCTGAACGGCGACGGGACACATGACCAGACAGGCAAGAATTGAAATGGCTCTCAGCGTCATGGAATTATCTCCTGAGTTTGGGGTCATGCCGCATCCATCCCGGCCGCGGCGGCCAGGGCAAAGATCGCCCAATCGTTGAGGATATGCGCACCAGTGGATGCCCAGATGTTGCGCGTGATGATGAATGGCATCAGCAGGATGATCCGGACAGGCACAAGTCCGATGAACGCCTGCGCCACGTTCCACTGGTAGGTCGGCAAATGAATAGCCGCAAAGGGAATGGCGGCAACCAGCGCGGCGAGGCAGACTGCCAGCTTGCGCGGCACGAAACGGTCCAGCAGCGTCAGAACGGCCAGAAACGGAAGGATGGTGAAGATCTCTTCACCGAGCAACTGCACGGCACTCCAGGCAAAGATCAGAACGGCTTCTGGCGCCGCTGCCGAGGCAACCATGTCGCCGATCGGGTTGCTCACAGTATGGAAATACTTGACCAACAGGTTGCCCACGGTGATCGTCACGACCGCGTTCAAGACAAAAAAGGCTATCATCAAGCCAAAGTCGCGCACCTTTGGTGTTCGGAAGAGAGCCAGCGGAGCCCTTGACCCCGCAACGATTGCCAGTGCGCCCAGCGGGATCAAGACCAACAGAAATGGCGGGATGAATCCGGCCATTCCGCTGTGAAACCGCAACTGTATCGAGCTGAAGACCAAGTAGGCAGCGGCGACAGCAACAAGGACGATTATCCAGCCGACCGGGCCGAGGCCGACCGGTACACCGCGGTAGTAGGGCAAATCGGTACTGGCCCGCTCGAAAAAGAAAAATTCGGCACTGCGGGCCTTGTTGTCATTTTGTTGCATGCCTGCGACCTCGATGGTTCTGGAAGCAACCGGAATGCTCCGGGCCCTTTTTGCACCGGGCATGACCGGCACGATCCGAGACTATCGAGCAACCTGGGTGCGGGCTATCCGTTCTGCGTTGGGGCTATCCGGATTGCGGACGAGGCCCCGCGTGCGCGGGCAAGCGTTGCCGATGGGGGCTCTCCGTAAGTTGACCGGTAAGTCGTTGCAAAACGACCCAGGTGCGAAAAGCCGCAGCCCAGCGCGACGCCGGTAACCGATGCGGTGCCACCCGACAGCAATTGCGCTCGCGCATTCTCCAGCCGATGCGCGGTGAGACGCTCCCACGGTGTCTGTCCCAAGGTCATACGGAACGCGTCCTGCAACTGGCGGACCGAGACACCAACGGCTCTGGCAATGATGGGTACAGTCAGCGGTTCGCTCGAATGCGCTACCATGTAATCGATCGCGCTTCCGACAAGCCCATGCTGTGGACTTCGCATCGGCAGGGTGTCGGTAGCCACCGCAAAAAGGCACCGGATATGTTCAAGCACCAGCGCCGCAAAAAGATCGGATGCCGGCCTATGGACCAGGGTCGGCGCCGAGGACTTGAGGTCAGCAAAGAGATAATCCATCAGCCCGCGAAGCCCTGCCAAGGCCGTCGAGGCGATGGGAACAACAGGATCTTCGCCAATTTTGGGAAGAATCCCCAACCTTTGTTGTTTCTTCAGAGAGATCTTGGCCAGATTGGCCCTGAAGTCGCGGTGTGCGAGCCTGTCCACCCGTGTCCATCTTTCAGAGGGGCCGAGTGCGAGAGCGGTTCCTTCACCGATAACCTGCTCCCGACGATCCATGCGTACCTTGGTTAAGCCCCTGGTCGGCAGCATGACGGTTAGAAAAGAGTCATCCGCCAGATCGATTTCATGGCCGGAGGAAACCACGCTCAAGAGACTGACGCCAATCACCGGAAACTGCGCGGATGATACCCGCAAGCAGCGGTTTCTGTCCCGTGTCATGTTGAACTGACCGGGTGCGCTGAACAGCAAGGATCTGTAATCGGAGCTGCGGCTCTCGTTTTCATCCCAGTGCTTTGAAGCGTAGTTCAGCATGGTCGAACCGCCAGAATTTGCCTTTTCTAAATTAACGATAACAGAGACAGCAGGTTTGTCAGCAGGTTTGTGGCACCCGCTCAGTCAACGGGGGTGAGGCTGATCGGTGGATGCTTCCAGTATTTGTCATTTCGTCAGACTGGAGCCGCCTTGACGCTGGGCAGATCAAAGAAGCCGCAATTTGTGCGTGCCCTCCCCTCGAAATGAAGTATCGTTTCATTGCGCCTATCAAGTGGACGCATTGGCGCTCCGCTTGCCATGAAATCTGTTGTGCGATCAAAAGGCGCTGTCGGAGGAGCATCGAGCATTCATGGGTGATGGCTTGAACATGGCAAGACTGCTGGGCGTGATCACAACCATCGCGGCGTGGACCAGCTTCGCCATAGCGCTGCTGATTTCCGGCAGCGGTGTCTGGACGATGAAGAGCCCGACCGTGATCGTCAGCTTCTTGGTCGGTGCTGTTTTTCTCCTTGTTGGCCTGGTTTTGCACAAGATAGGCCATGCCTATCGACCCGTTTTTCAGGAACTCAATGGCTCCTTTGAAGTAACGCGCCTTGGCCGATGGCTTTGCATTGGCTCCACCATCCTCCTCTTCACGCTCGTATTCATCCTTTTCGGCGTCTTGTCCCGCCTGTCGGAGGGGTACGCGGTTTTCGGATAGCACCGTTTCGAGTGACCGTTGCCACTTGCCTTCGAACTCCTTCGCAATCCGACAAACAGTAGCAATCGTCCTATGCGGCCTCTTATGAATTCCGCATGATCACGAAATCAGTTGCAGAGCGGGTTTCCGGGTGGGCGGGAAGATCGGTCAGCATCATGGTCGCACCCGGATGCAGGTTGCGGGAAATCTGGCCGTAGACATCCGGCGGGATCACCAGTCTTGCTGTCGCTGCTATTTCGCGCTGCACATCCACCGCCGCCTCGTCGCCAGTTCCAAGTCCGATCGCTATCCAGTCATAGACATGGGTTGCCGGATTGACTCCTTGAAGCAGATATACGTGCGTGCCAAGCGGCAGGCGCGGGTGCTCTATGCCGATATCGGCACTGATAAATTCCTTGCCGTTCTTGAGCGCGATCAACCGGCGGTCGGCGCTGCTGACTATTATGGCGAAGGCGTCGTCGCTTTCACCATCCTTGTCCCGAGGCAGGTTCTTGCCGGCGACGTTGCCCGTCATGGTTTCCACCGCCTGGAGGTCTGAGTTGGTCAGCACCAGCCCGGCATGACTGAGACTGCCGATTCCCGAGCGTGAATCAGTGACGATGACCGGGGTGCCGTTGTGGGTCACACCGAAAACCAGATCGGCAAAGGCTTTGGGAAGATGCACGCAGCCATGGGAACTGGGATAGCCCGGCAGCCCGCCGGCATGCAACGCGCAGCCGCCGAAGAAGAACTGACTATCGGGCATAGCTGCGTTATTGTAGGCCTTGGAATGGTGCAGTTTTTCCTTTCGAAGTACTGAAAACACGCCGGTCGGTGTCTTGTAACCCTTTCGCCCCGTCGACACCGTCGACACCCCGATGCGGATGCCGTTTCGGTAGACAAAGGCAAGTTGGTCAGCCAGCGACACAAGCACGGCCACCGGGCCGTTAAGTGCCCGCTCCGGATACCAGGACCATTCCCCCGGCTTGAGGTCTGTGACGGGCTTCTCGGTTTGCGCGAAGCTGCCGCCATTGGCTGCGATGAAGGCTGCCACACCGCCGGTGGCAAGAAAGCCTCTTCGGGTAATCTTTGCCTTTTTCATGCTCCTGCGCTCCTGTCTTCTAAAGTGACCGGCTCCCGCCCGGTCACTTCGAACGTTCTGGCCGCACACACAAAGTAAACCTCATTTCTGGCTCAAAGCGAGCCCTCGTTACTCAAAGATGTGATCGCCGCTGTACTTCCATTAGAATAGCAGATGCGACTCCATCGTGCACGCTGCGGCCCGTCGATGGGCAACCGGTGTGCCGTCCGGGCCCTGTTTGGCCAAGCTGTTATCGAGAACACGGTCAGGAATTTGAATTCGGCCTGTCTCTCATCCATACTCAGTTTCACAAAGGCCTCACGCAGAGGCTGCCAGGACGTGCATTGATCAATTTGGCGGTCTCCCGCAGGGCTTGGCCCGGAGTGGAGCGGGGAACAGGGCGCAATGGAAACTGCGACGGAAAACCGAACAAGATCATGGGTTTCAGCGGCACTCATGATCATGGCGTTGATGCTGCCTTTGCTCGCCGGTGCACCGGCCGAAAGCCTTGCGCAAGAGAGTCCGCAAGCCGACGGCAATTTGGAAGTCGCCGATCCTTCGGTTGAATGGAATGAGACTGCGGCCCGTGCGCTGGAGGCCCTGCGCAGCGGAAAAGCCTCCAGCTCCGCCTTCGAAGTCTTGCGGCAGAAACTGGCTGACGAGCGTGACCAGGCATTGGCCATTGCCGAAAGCGGCAGCATATTGTCCAAATCGATTCAGGCACAGATTGACGCGCTCGGTGCTGCACCGGACGGTGACAGCAGCGAACGCGCCGACATCGCTGCCCGCCGTGCCGAGCTCAACGAATCCCTTGCGGCTGCGGATGCACCCGTAATAGCGGCCCGGGAGGCCTTTAACCGCGCAAATGTTCTGATCAGCGAAATTGATCGCGTCATCAGGGCGCGTGAGAGCGTCAAGCTTACCACCTTGCTGCCCACGCCGCTCAACCCATTTAACTGGGCCGGCGCCTTTGCTGAGATGCAGGACTATCTAGGGCGTGTGCTGGTCGAGTTCGAAACAAGCATTGCCAACCCGTCGAAGGCGACACCCCTCAAGATTCGCCTGATTGCTTCCGGCCTCCTGCTGGTCCTTTCGCTCGCGGTAGTGTTCATTATCCTGCCCGTCACTCTCCGCTCGATGAATGCCAGGGCCAGGCGTGTCGACGTCAAAACAACCCACTCGGGTTGGGCATTGCTGGCGGTGCTTGCGCGGCTGGTGCTTGCTTCGCTGGCAGGCATTCTCGCCTATTCGGCCTTCAGCATGCTGGACATTTCCTCCACCGCCGCCCGCTCACTGATCCAGGTAATACCCGCCGTCGGGGCATTTCTGGTCATCAGCTACTGGCTTGGCTACGTCATCTTTGCTCCGGATGCGCCCGAGCGCCGGCTTATGAAGCTGCCGGATCATCAAGCCCGAACGGGCTTCTGGATCGTCATGGGCGTCGGCTTGGTTCTCGTCGTCGAACTCGCCATTGAAGCATCCGAAAAGGACATGACCTTTCTTCCGGGCACTCATGCCGTGGCGAGTGTGTTTGCGCTGCTGCCAGGTGCGTTCTTGCTGTGGGTATTCGGCTCGATGGCACAAAGTTCCACCAAGGCGCAGACTGAGAACGAAGGCCTCGAGCACCCAAGCTACACAGCAGCGCTGGTGCAGTTGCTGGCGCGGACACTGCAGGTGTTGGCCATAGCCATTGTGGTGCTGGCGCTCTCCGGCTTTACCGCGCTGGCGCGCTTCGTGCTCTCGGGCTGTGCGCTGTCGCTGGGCGTCATCGGCATTCTGCTGGCGACAGACAGACTGATTGTTTCCGCGCTGGGACTGGCCGCGGGGGTATCCGGGCGGCAGTATGGCGAAACGCGGCAGAGTTTCCTGTCCATTGCCATCGGACTGACGATGAGCATCGCAGCCCTGCCGGTGATCGCCCTCATCTGGGGTGCCCGTCCGGCCGATATCTCCGAGTTCTGGCGTTTGATGACCGAAGGGGTGGTTGTCGGCGGAACCCGATTGTCAGCCACCGTCGTGCTTGTCTTCGCCTTCACACTTCTTGTCGGACTGGTGGCGTCGCGCTGGCTGCAACGGTTCCTCGGATCCGCGGTTCTGCCGCACACCCATCTCGACAGCGGCGCACAATCGGCATTGCGGACAGGAATTGGCTATCTCGGAGCCACGGTGTCGTTCATGCTGGCCGTTGGCTTCGCTGGTATCGATCTGTCCAGCCTTGCCATCGTCTTCGGCGCGCTCTCCGTCGGGCTCGGTTTCGGTCTTCAGGCCGTCGTCTCGAACTTCATCTGCGGCATTATCCTGCTGATAGAGCGCCCTTTCAAGGAAGGCGACTGGATCGAGGTTTCAGGCTACAGCGGTATAGTCCGCAAGATCGCGGTACGCTTTACCCGACTGGAAACCTTCGATCGCGACGATGTCATCGTGCCCAATACGGATCTGATCACCGGAACGGTAAAGAACATGACGCTGAGCACGATCACCGGGCGCGTCATCGTCCCTGTCGGCATCGCCTACGGAAGCGACATAAAGAAGGCGAAAAGTATATTTGTCGACATCATGTCGGCACATCCGGATGTCTTGCGAGAACCGGCGCCTGCTGTCTTGTTCAGGGGTCTCGGCGACAGCGCTCTTGATTTCGAGCTTCGCTGTTTCATCTCCAATGTTGGGCTGGGGCTGACTGTCCGATCCGATCTGCTCGCTGGCGTTTACCGGGAACTGAGCAAGGCCGGCATCGAGATACCATTCCCGCAGCGCGACCTGCATATCAGGACATCCTCCGGTCTCACGGATTTGCCCGCCCAGGATCCCTCTGAGGCCGAACCAAAAGCCTCTCCGCAACCAGGGTGATTTCGTGCTCATGTTGTCGCTATCATGCCGGACCAACAGGCGTGCTCAGGTGGCGCGGTGACCTTTGATTGTTTCTGCCGATTGTCGGCCTCCTGGCGCTTCACTTGGCGATTGTCACGAACGCGAGCCTCTTGAGGCGGCGTACCGCAAGCGCAATTGCGTGTCTGGCGGCATAACCTCTCATATTCGGGCCACCCTTTCTGCAATCATACAAATTTTTAAGCTGACTGGAGCGGATCTGAATTGCTAACATTTGCACAGCTCCGGCGGTGCAGACGGGCAAAGGAAAAGACAACATCAATGAAGATCGTGATTGCCGAGGACGATGCAAGCACCCGTGACTACCTGCGCAAGGGGCTGGTTGAAAACGGCTATTCGGTGGAGTGTTTTGGCGACGGGCGCGATGTGCTGGCGCACAGCCTTTACAATGACTGCGATCTGATCGTTCTCGATCGGATGATGCCGGGCATGGATGGTCTTTCGGTGGTCAAGAGCCTGCGCGCTTCGGGCAAGGACACGCCGGTGATCTTCCTCACGGCCATGGCCGACATCGATCAGCGCGTCGACGGACTGACGGCCGGCGCGGACGACTATCTCGTCAAGCCGTTCCATTTCTCGGAGTTTCTGGCCAGGGTCAAGGCACTGACGCGGAGACCGTCCGGCGCCATCATGACAACTGTTCTTACCGTCGGGGATCTGGAACTGGACCTGCTGGCCCGCTCGGCAAAGCGCGATGGTCAAGTTATCGAGCTGCAGGCAAAGGAATTCGCCTTGCTGGAAGTGCTGATGCGCAATGCCGGGCGAGTGGTCACCAAGACCATGCTTCTCGAACAGGTCTGGGATTTCAACTTCGACCCGCGCACGACAGTCGTCGAAACCCATGTCAGCCGTCTGCGCGCCAAGGTGGACAAGCCATTCGAAAAACCGCTGATACACACGAGCAGAAACAGCGGATACGTAATGCATGTTTAGCGGCAACGTGACGTCGGGGATAACGTTTCGCTACAACTTCGTTTTCGCCGCGATTGCCTCCATCGTGATCGTGCTCCTGACGGCTTTCGTCTACCAGGTTGTCCAGCGTGCGATGATCGATGAACTGCAAGGCCAGATCGCCGAGGAAGTCACGCTGATGGAGCGTATCTACAACGACGAGGGTCTGGATGCTTTTGCGAAGATTGGTTTCCTCAGTGATCCGCGCAATATCGCATCGACAAATCTGTTCGGACTGTTTGATGACAATGGAAACAGGCTGGCAGGCAATCTGAAGCTTCCGCCGGAAGAGCCCGGATGGACCCGCAAGAGTTTCGAAGGCCTGTACCCGGAACCGAATGGAACTTACCTGATCAACAGCAAGATGATCAGCGATGGAAAGACAGTGGCCGTCGGCCGCAGTCTGAGGCCTGTTACAAATGTGCTCAGCGTTCTTCTCACCACCATTTTTGCAACGGCCGCCACCGCGACGATCATCCGGATGCTGATCAGCTACAGCATCAGCCGGCAAACGTTCTCAAAACTCGAAGCCATGACCGGCACGCTTGAAAGGGTTGCCGGCGGCGATCTTGACGCGCGCGTTGACGCGGGCAAGGGATCGGAACAACTCGACAAGGCTGGCCGGCTGATCAATCAGCACTTGAATCATCTCAAGCATGTCGTCGAAAGCAACACGAACACGATCAACGCGATTGCCCACGATCTTCGTTCGCCGCTCAACCGCGTGTCCATACTGCTTGATGACGCGCTGGCGGCAGATGAGGCTTCCGTGATCACCGCCAAACTCGGTGACGCCCAGGCCGAAATCGAAAACCTGACCGAAATTTTCGACACCACCTTGCGGATTTCCAGATTGAGGGCAAGCGCCGGACGGGAAGGATTTTCAGTGATTTCGCTCGGTGAGCTTGTCACCGAAATAGGCGAGATATTTGCCCCGGTCGCCGAAGACCACGGCGACACCCTGATTGTTGAACCGCCTCCCGGCGCGCCGCTGACAGTTCTTGCCGACACACGGATGATCCGGCAGATGCTGGTCAACCTGATCGAGAACGCCACCAATCATTGTCCCAGAGGGGTCACGATCACATTGCGGGCCAGGGCAACCCAGAGCGGCGGCGCCGTTCTTGAGGTCTGCGACACCGGCCCCGGGATTCCCGCTAACCAGCGCCTCGCGGTGCTGGAGCCCTTTGAGCGGCTTGACCGAAGCAGGTCAACGCCGGGCACGGGCCTCGGATTGGCGCTCGTCGCCGCCATCGCCGAACGGCATGGCGCCACCATCGAACTTGACGACAACAATCCCGGCCTTGTCGTCCGCGTCGCTTTCCCGCCTGCAGGCAAGGACGGCAAGCTGACAAATTTGTAAAGCTCGCGAAAAGCCGGCTCAAAATTCAGAGCCTACTGTCTCTTCAACAAGTCCATACCGGGCTTGCAAATGTGGAGAAAGATAATGAACACCCAATCCAGAATCCTCACCGCTGCAATGGCCGCTTTGCTGGCCACCACGCCGATTATCGGGGCAAGCTATGCCCACGCTGCAAGTGCTGCGAAAGCAACGGCGGAGCAGACCTCGGCGCAAGAGACCAAGGCTGTTGACGCGCAACTGAACACGGCCGAAGACAAGGCCATCATCAAGACGATGGATGAGGCATACAGCGCGTTGCGCGAAATCCACGCCGCACGCCTTGCCATCTTCAACGGCTCGCCTGATGCCGCGGCCAAGATGGTCAAGACGGCGCAAGCCGATCTGCAAACCGCCAATGACAAGATGAAGGACTTCCAGGTCGACAAGATCACGCCGTCGCTGAAAGACGACGCCTATGTGCCGTTTGACACCTCGCTGGCGTTGACCGAGGGCTTCAAGCCGACGCCCGAAAAGCAGGCGAGCCTGAAGACGGCCAATGAGCATCTTGCCAAGGGTGACTCGAAGAAGGCGGTCGATGAGCTGAAGCTGGCCAACATCGATGTGACCATCTCCGGCGCGTTCCTCCCGGCAAAGGCCAGCCTCTCGCATGTGAGCGACGCCGCCAGTCTGATCACCCAGAAGCAGTACTACGAGGCAAACCTCGCCTTGAAGGCGGTCGAAGACTCGATCGTGATGCAGTCCTTCAATATTGACGAGGTTCCGGTTCAGGGCGCCACCGGATAATGCCTGAAATTCCTGTTCTTAATAAACAGCGGAGCCTGGAAGCGGGCTCCGTTTTTCATTTCGTCAGGCGGCATGCAAATCAACGGGTTGTCCGCCCGGCATGCCCCGGATCGCCGCCTTACAAATAAGTAAATCTCGCGAAAATGTGGCGACAACGGAGCCTGTTATTCCTGTCCCCGGATCGTTGAAGCGATCCTGTCAAACACACCGGGGACCCGAACATGACCGTACAATATGGACTGATCGCCCAACCGCTCATCGCCCTGCTCGCAGGACTGCTGATTTTGCTGGTTCCAAGAACCCTCAATTACACCGTCGCGGGATTTCTGATCCTGAGCGGTTTGATCGGGCTGTTTCCGCATTTGTTTGCATAGCCAGAAACCACAGCCACCCCGGCCGGCAGCGCATCGCACCCCGCGGTGCTCTCGAACGGTCGGGGCAATCCGTAAAAAGCGTCCAGGCGACCTCCCGGTCCCGGCCGCCATCATCCAGGCCAACAGGAGAAAGAAAATGTCAGAACTCATCGTCGTCGGTTATGAAGACCAGGAATCAGCCGAAGCCGCCCGCACCGCGCTTTACGGCATGTCCAAAGAATACCTTGTCGAACTCTCGGATGCGGTGGTTGCCGTTGCCGACAAGGACGGCAAGGTCAGCCTCAATCAAATGGTCAACATGTGGACGCTTGGCGCAAGCGGCGGCGCGTTCTGGGGGCTGCTGGTGGGGCTCCTCTTCCTGCATCCGGTGCTTGGCGTTGCCGTCGGAGCCGCCGCTGGCGGATTTTCGGGCGGCCTGACCGACTACGGCATCAACGATGACTTCATGAAGGACGTGTCTTCGCTTCTCAAACCGGGCCAGGCCGCTCTGTTCATGATGTCGCGCAACACGGCAACCGACCGGGTTATCGCCAAGCTCGGCGAGTATGGCGGACACATATTGCGCACCAATCTGGACACGGTTGCCGAAAGTCACGCCCGCGCCGTCTTCGACAAGGTGCATGCCGATCTGACCGCCGGATCAAAGGGCAAAGAAGCCGCCTAAATCAAGGCTCGATCCGGCTCAACCGATAGCAGAGGTATCTGATAATGACTGACGTCCACACCATGTCGGCGCCGTATGAACCACGCCAGGTCATCGCACACTTCAGTGATGCCGAGATGTTCGAGAACGCGGTGGGAACACTGGAAAGCAACGGTTTCCATCGCGATTGCATTAACATGGTCGCATCACATGATGCGGTTATCGGAAGACCAGCTCAACGGTTTGAAGCCATGGCTTCGCAGGGCGATGCAGCTGTCTTTCCCCAGCCGATCTATCTGGATCGGCACGAAGTGGAAGGCGACGAGAAGCTGGCGCGCAGCCTCCCCGCCTGCCTAGGGGGCGCCGGGGCTTGCCTTGCGGTCGTCTCGACAGGCGGCACACTCGCTCTTGCAGTCGCGGTATCGGCCGCGGCTGCAGCAGCGGGCGCCGGACTAGGCACCCTCCTTGGCAGGGTCATCAGCAGGAACCGCACCGAATATCTGGCGAAGCAATTGGCCAAGGGCGACCTGCTGGTGGTGGTGCAAGTGGAGCAGGACCCGGACGAAACCAAGGCCCTGGATCTGCTAACCGGATCCGGCGGTCAAAAGATCCATGCTCAATCGATCAGCCGCGACCGCGATGATGACGATGCCGCATCGGGAAATTTCGATCTCGGCATGTACCGCGAGTGGGGTCAGTCATGTCACTGAAATTGCTGGCGAACGAGAAGGCAGTTCTGGTGCTGCAAGGGGGAGGCGCACTCGGAGCGTATCAGGCTGGCGCCTATGAAGCCCTGAGCGAGGCGGGCTATGAGCCTTCCTGGATTGCGGGAATTTCCATCGGTGCGATCAATGGCGCGATCATCGCCGGCAACCAGAAGCAAAACCGGGTTTCAAGATTGCGGGAATTCTGGGAGATGACGTCGTCGTCCTTGCTGGCGCGGACACCGTTTGGCGAGACCGGGATGCGCAGCCTGATGAACGAAGCGGCTGCCAACTGGGGCATGGCCTTCGGCATCGACGGCTTCTTCAAGCCCCGGCTTCCCTGCCTGCCCTTTGGCGGCCCCTCCCAGCCGGAGGAGGTCAGCTTCTACGACACATCCCCGCTGCGGGACACACTCAACAAGCTGGTCGATTTCACCTACCTGAACTCGGCCGACGCACCAAGATTGAGTGTCGGCGCGGTCGAACTCCAATCGGGCAATTTCGCCTATTTCGACGTCCGCAACGAAAAGCTCGCTGCCGACCACATCATGGCCTCCGGAGCGCTTCCACCGGGATTTCCGCCCGTTCTGATCAATGGCCAATACTACTGGGATGGTGGCCTGGTCTCGAACACGCCGCTCGACTACGTCATGGAATACTCGGATACGGAAGGCGATCTGTGCATTTTCCAGGTCGACGTTTTCAGTGCACGCGGTCAGCTGCCGAAGTCCATCATGGACATCAATGAGCGTGAGAAAGACATCCGCTTTTCGAGCCGGACCCGTTTCAACTCCGACCATGTTCGCGCGCTGCACGAGCTGAGATTTGAGGCACGAAAGCTGCTGGAGACCCTGCCGGAACAGCTTGCCGGCACGGAGCATGCGCGGCGGCTGGCCAGGATCAGCCGGGAAGCGGCCGTGACCATCGCTCATATCATTCGCAGGGACGCCCGTTACGAAACCGGCTCCAAGGACTACGAATTTTCCCGACAATCCGTTGAGGAGCACTGGGAACTCGGCCGCAAAAGCGTTCGGCAAGGGATCCGTTCGCAGAGCTGGTTAAACCGCAGCCGTCCGGAAGGCGGTTTTCAGGTCTTTGACCTTACCCAATAGGACATCAGAAAAATGAAAATTATCGAGGTTGAAAACACGGCATTCGCGATGCCGCTTACAAGTCCTTCCTATCCGAAGGGTCCGTACCGGTTCGTCAATCGTGAATACATGATCATCACGTACCGGACCAATCCTGATGCACTTCGCGCGGTCGTTCCCGAACCGTTGGAAATCGGCGAAGCTATCGTGAAATACGAGTTCATCCGCATGCCGGATTCAACCGGGTTCGGCGATTACACCGAGTCCGGGCAGGTCATCCCGGTCACGTTCAAAGGCAAGAAAGGCGGATATGTCCACTCGATGTATCTCAACGACGATGCGCCGATTGCCGGTGGACGCGAGATCTGGGGATTTCCGAAGAAGCTGGCGAATCCCAGCCTCCGGGTTGAGCAGGATACCCTGGTCGGCACGCTGGATTACGGTTCATTGCGCATCGCGAACGGCACCATGGGCTACAAGCACGGCGCGCTCGATCCCGAGAGCGTCAGGCGGGCAATGGAGGAGCCCAGCTACCTACTGAAGATCATTCCGCATGTCGATTGCACGCCGCGCATCTGCGAACTGGTCTCCTACTGTCTCGAAGATATCACCGTCAAAGGCGCATGGACCGGGCCGGCCGGACTTGAACTGTTCGACCACGCACTTGCGCCCGTTGCTGAACTTCCGGTTTTGGAAGTCGTATCCGCCACCCACATTCTTGCCGACCTGACCCTCGGGCTGGGTGAGGTCGTGCATGATTACCTGAGCGTGGAGCAGATGTGAGCCTGCACACACGCTCCACCCGGTTCGGCCATGCCGGATCGGCGCACAATCATCACCACTCACAAGACCTGAGCCTGACCGGGATGTGGTCCATGGCTCTCAACCAAACCATAGAAAGCAAATGAAATGAACCTCAACAAGAAAGTCTGCATCATCACCGGTTCGGCACGCGGCATCGGCCGTGCCATCGCCGAACGTTACATTGCCGATGGCGCTTGGGTCGTCATCGCAGACCTGGCGTTTGAAGACGCCCAGGCCACGGCGGATGAATTGACCGCCATGGGCCCCGGCAAGGCCATGGGGCTGGCAATGGACGTCACCGACGAAGCGGCCGTCAATTCAGGCGTTCAGAAGGTCATCGACAGCTGGGGCAGGATTGATGTCCTGGTTTCAAATGCCGGCATCCAGATCGTTCACAAGCTGCAGGACTTTCCCTTCGCGGAGTGGAAGAAACTGCTTTCGATCCATCTCGACGGCGCATTCCTGACCACCAAGGCCTGCTTGCCGCACATGTACAAGGCCGGCAGCGGCTCGGTGATTTTCATGGGGTCGGTCCACTCCAAGGAAGCCTCGCCCCTGAAATCAGCCTATGTCACCGCCAAGCACGGTCTTCTCGGCCTGGCGCGGGTGATTTCCAAGGAAGGCGCGGCCCATGGCGTTCGCGCCAACGTCATCTGCCCCGGATTTGTGAAGACGCCTCTTGTCGAAAAGCAGATCCCCGAACAGGCGAAGGAACTCGACATCTCCGAAGAAGACGTCGTCAACAAGATCATGCTGGGTCAGACCGTGGACCAGGAGTTTACCACGGTTGAGGACGTCGCCGAAGTGGCATGGATGTTCGCCGCCTTTCCGACAAACGCCCTGACCGGCCAGTCGCTGCTGGTCAGTCACGGCTGGTTCATGGAATGACGGCTGCAGAAGGAGGGGACCTCCCGGACTTTGGCCCTGTGACGGGCAGCCGCCCGGGTGCCCCAACCTGAACACGGCAACAAGCCACCGTCCGGTCTCGGGCGGTGGCTTTGTGCTTGAACCACAGCTCAGTTGACCAATAGCAACCGGTGGCCGTCTGCATCGTTCACCAGGGTTACCGAACCGCCAAGTGAGTTGGCGATCACCGATCCCAGCGCATCATTTTCGGAAGCTGTCATCTGCAGCGCCTCTGCGAGGGCAAAGCCAAACCCGATCGGTTCGGCAATTTCGGTTGTCACGGAGATAAGCAGCAGTGGCGTGTGCCGGCCTCCCTCCGAGATCGATGTGCCCGATGTCCAGACGCGCAACACTTGTCGCGCCCCTGCCGGTTGGGGAGCAGGCCGGGTGAAGACGGCAATCGGCGCATGTCCGTGGTTGGTCAGCGGCAGGACCGACATTTCATCAAGCGACCGGCGTGATGGCAGGATCGAATCGACCAGCCGTGCCAGTTGACCGGCCGCTCTCGGACTCCAGCCGGCTTTGGTCAGGGTGTCAGCTATCTTCGACATGTCGAGATTGGTCTGAACAAGGACCGGTTCACCGTAATCGCCATCAAGCAGGACGCGTCGGAGCGGAACATCAGCCCAGCTATCGGCGAGCCACCGCTCTTGGGTGACCAGCGTCTGATCAATCCGCATGACATAGTTGGATGCGGTCGCAGTATAGTTCAGGTAGAGATGCACAGGATAGACCAGCATCAGGCAAACGAGTGCGGCGATGCCGGAACGGCTGGACGCGGGAACGTAGGAGCGTCCGTGCAGAAGCCAGGCCAGGCCGAATACCAGTGCACCGCCGAACAGGAGGCCTGCGCCGACGTCACTCGGCCAATGGGCCGCGAGGTAAAGACGGGAAAACGCGATCAGCCCGATGGTGATCGCCGCCAGCACATACACAGCCCTTTGTACGCGCGATGGGAGGTCACGGGCCGCGACAAGGACGCACATCCCGATGATGGTTGCCGCAAGGGTCGCATGGCCGCTGGGGAAACTGTAGCTGTCCGCGCCATTGTAGAGTGCGATTGGTCGCGCGCGGTGGATGAACGCCTTGATCAGCGGCACGAACAGCGCGGCGCTGACAAAAGCGGTCGCAAGCGCGCCGGCCATGCGCCACCTCCTGTGCCACAGGAACACTGCCAGCACAGCTGCCGCCACCGGGCCCAGCACCATGCCGTCACCCAGCATTGTGACGCCGACCATGAGCCGATCAAAAGGCTCCGTGCGCAAGGATTGAAGATAGGCGCTGATGGATTCGTCCGCCCGGACGAAAGCGGGGTCGGCAAAATACGCCACCGAAATCAAGGTGAAACCCGAAAGGCCGAGCAGCGCCAGGGCAAAGAAGGCAAAGGGAACGAGGATGTTTTCTTCGTTGAGGAGCAGTCGCCGCAAGAACCGCGCACCCGGCACCGGCAGTCCTAACAATGCCTCTCCAAGCCTGGTGCGCCAGAGCTCCGCGTGGGGCAGCAGCCAGCCAAAGGCGAACCTGGCTGCGTAAGTTGCGACGAAGGCGACAACAAGCACAAGAACGAAGAGCTCGAGCAGTCTCGGATTGCCCGAACTGGCGACATCGATACCCCTGCCGATCCCGACTCCCGGCAGAAGGTGGCTGGCTGTCCAGGCAATGGCGGATACCACATTGATAATGGTGAAGCGCACCGGACTCATGCCGACGATGCCGGCAATGCCAGGGACAACGGACTTGATGCCCGGGATGAACCGGCCGATGAACACGCTCTTTCCGCCGTGCCTGGCGAAATAGGCTTCGCCGCGATCAAGCATCCCGGTGTAGCGGCTGAAAGGCCAGATCCGCCTGATCTTCTCCTTGTAGGTGTGACCGAACCAGTAGGAGATGGCGTCGCCGGCGGTTGCGCCCAGTGCCGTGGCGGTGAAGATCGGCACGAACTCGAGCTTGCCCATGCCGACCAATGTACCAGCACCGACAAGGACGACGGTTGAGGGCACGAACAGCCCAATGACAAAGAGTGCCTCGCCCATTGCCATCATGAAAACGATCGCAAGCGCGCCGTTGGGATGGTTGCCGATGTAATCGACAATCGGCTGCAGATAGTGACCCAATTTCAGACTCCGAATGACCGCGCGGGTCGGATAGCAAAGCGCTGGTCCAGCCAGCGAAACAGAATCGCGGCGCCAATCATCCAGACCGCGCCGATGAAAATAAGACCTGCGAGTGACTTGGGTCGCGGCGCCATCTCAATTGCTGCGCAGCGAAACTCCGACATCAGGTGCTCCGGCATCATCCTGATCGCCAGCCACAGGCCGAGCGGGAGGATGATAAGGTCGTCGAGATAGCCAACCAGCGGTATAAAGTCCGGGATCAGATCGACGGGACTCGGGGCATAGGCCACCACGAAACCCGCAACCAGCTTCACCGGCCATGGCGTGCGCTTGTCCCGCGCAGCGATCCAAAGCGTAGCAACATCACGTTTGATATCCCGCGCCCAGTCGGTGAGTTTGCTTGCCGCGTGACGGATGAATTCGGGCAATCCTCTCACTTGGTTACCCCAATTCCGCAGCAGTGTTGCCATCCGCTGCCACAGGAAACCGGACGGCGATCCGAAGTCCTGGCTCATTGTCTTCAAGCGACAGTCTTGCACCATGCAGGTCCGCGATTGCCTTCACCAGGCTGAGGCCCAATCCCGATCCGGGTGTGGTGCGGCTTTTCTCCAAACGGTAGAGACGACGCAGCACGTTTTCCCTTTCGTTCGCGGGAATGCCGGATCCATTGTCTGAAACGCTGAGAATGACAGCTTCGGCTTGCAGCGCGATTGCGTAAGTCACGCGCGCACCCGGCGCACAGTGGCGCAGGGCATTTTCGAGCAAGTTTGCAATCAGCTGAAACAGCAACTCCTTGTCACCTGAGATCGGCGGAACCCCGGCTGGCAGATCCGTGTTCAACTCCATGCCGGCGTCTTCGAATGAGCTCTGATAGAAATCAGTGATCGATGTCGCCACCTCGACAAGATCCGTGGGGGCAAAACGGGCCTTGCGCGCGCCGGTCTCAAGCTGCGCGATCCGCAGCAGGGCATCAAACGTGGCGATGATACGATCGGTTTCCGCAGATGCCTCTTCGAGTTCATGAGCGACAGGGATTCCTCGCGCCTGGTTTTCCGCTGCCTGCTCGATGGTGATGCGAAGCCGCGCCAGCGGGGATTTCAGGTCATGTGAGATATCATTGCCGATCTGCCGAATGCCCTCCACGGATGCTCCAAGGCGTTCAATTGCCGTGTTCATCATGCCGGTCAGGGTGTCGATGTCGTCTCCGCGCGCGCTGATGGGAATTCGCGCTGAAAAATCTCCTTCCGAGACACGCTCGAGACCATCCTGAATGCGCGCAATGCGCCGTTCCATGCTTCGGGCGAGAAGCATCCCGCCGGCCAGGGAGACAGCCAGAAGCACGGCAGCTGCCCATGCTGCGCCCAGCAGCATGATCTCCTCGAGCTCGCTGATGTCCTCGGCGCTGGTAGCGGTGGTCAGGTGATAATTGCCGATTTTCCCCTGTTTGACGAAGTAGGTATAGTCGGCCTCCATGCCCAATACGGTTGCCGCTTCCTGGCGTTTGAGGGGCCGGTCGGGAACCCTTTCTATATTGCCCGCAAGCTTGTTGCCTGAGGCATCCTGCAACAAGAAGACGCTGTCCCTGTTGCTTGAAACGCGTGCATGGCCCTCGATTGTGAGCCTCAGGTTCTCGATGTTGCCGCCGCCATAAGTGGAGACAAGATAATCGAATTCCTCGCCGAGAACGCGTTCATGGCGTTTGACCAGTTCCTCGCGTATCACAGAATATGCGGTGGCGCCGGCAATCACACTGGCAACCAGGAACAGGGCGCAAAACGTCATTGCAACGCGAAATCCGCTGGAGCGGAAAAGACTAACGTGGCGCATCGAGGGTGTATCCGGTATTGCGCACGGTTTGCAGCAGGGGGACGTCAAAAGGCTTGTCGATCTTGCTCCTCAAGCGGCTGATATGGGTCTCGACGACGCTGGTCTGCGGATCAAAATGGTAGTTCCAGACGCGCTCGAGCAGCATCGTCCTGGTCAGCACACGGCCTTCGGCCCGCATGAGCACCTCAAGCAAGGCGAACTCCTTGGGCTGCAGCTCGATCTGCTGGCCAGCGCGCGTGACCCGGTGGCGAATGAGATCGAGCTCCAGATCGTGCACCCTGAGAACCGTCTGCTCCGTTTGAACGGCCGGCCTCCGGGCCAAGGCAGCAACCCTAGCCGCCAGTTCGGAAAAGGCAAACGGCTTGACGAGATAGTCATCGCCGCCAGCCTCAAGGCCTTCCACGCGGTCATCCACGCCGCCGATTGAGGTGAGAAATATCAGCGGCGTCCTGTTGCCTGCGGCGCGGATAGCCTTGACCATCGACAGCCCGTCAAGACCTGGCAGCATTCGATCGACGATGAGCACATCATAGGTTTCGCGCGTCGCCTGAAAAAGACCATCGTGGCCATTGTCGAGCACATCGCACAGATGGCCTGCTTCACTAAATCCGCGAGAGACATAGTCGGACAGTTTTATGTCGTCTTCGATCAGCAAAAGTCGCACTTCGGACTCCGGAGGCTGGATAGTTACACGTGTTCGGTTCCGGACCGCGAATACCAATGCGGTCCCGATCCTTTCAGCTTGCATTCGTTATATGAGCATTGTGGAGATTTGTCCGGCAAAGCGCCCGATCTTTCCCCGACAGAACCTCTTGAGCCCTGTCAGGGGATGCGGGGATTGCGGCAACACGATGCTGCCTGGCGTCTATTCGGTTTCTGTGGCGATTGTAACCCGTTCGTCTCCATCGCGGCTAAAATGCATATAGACCACCACCGCGGCGATGCCGGCGAGGAACAGCAGGCTTGTGGCGATCGTACCGAACCCCAGACCGCCGTCCGCAACAGGTTGCGAGAACAGGTCACCAAAGGACGCGCCCATCGGACGGGTAAGGATGTAGGCGAGCCAGAAGCACAGAATGCCGTTGAGCTTGAAGACATAATAGCTCAGCGCGATGGCTCCGATGAGAGCGCAATAGGCGAGCCCTGCCTGCAGGTAACCCAAGCCGAGGCCTTCAGCCAGCAGATCGCCCGCGGCCGTGCCGAGCGCGAAGGTGAAAAGGATGGCGAGCCAGTAGAAGCTCTCGCGCCGCACCGTGTAGATCGAGTGGATCGAAAGCGTCCGCTCGACCGCATACCAGACCGCGAATGTCGCAGCCAATGCGAGGCTGAAGCCGATCGTGCAGGCTTCCAGGCTGTATCCGAGATTATCGACGAGATTGTCGGTGATGAGGGTTCCGACAACGCTGATCAACACGACAGCCAGCCAGTAGACCCAGGGCACATACTTGCGCTGGGAGAACTGCAGGAACAGTGCGGCGATCAAAAAACCTGACATGATGACCGAGGTCGCCGACAGGCCAAGGCCCAGATTCATGTTGAGAAAGTCGGCGGCGGTCTCGCCGACCGTGACGGCGAGCAATTTGACCAGCCAGAAATCGACTGTGACTTGCGGTACACGATTGAACGCGGATGTTTCGGCGGCGAGCGGGAGGCCCGACTCCATCTGTGTATGTGACATTTCAATTCTCCTGGCAGCCGCCGATCCACAAGAAGGACCGCGGATTTGTCTATGAACGACCCGCAACAAGGTCAGCAAAACGCTGATGCACCCGCCGGGCGGCCGGATCGGAGGCAGCGGCCCCGTTTCCGTGACGAGACCGTTTCTAGGGAAGGTTTATTGGGGGATGCTGTCTGTCAGCTTACGGATTTGTAAGGTTGCACAGGGGCTTGCGCTCACCAAGCTGACAACTGACGGCAATAGGCCCAAGAGGGGGTCGACAGAATGTCGAGTTGACGGAACCCGCGTGCCGCCAACTCCATTGAGCGTCACCGAAGGTGGCCAACAATCAACTTGGAATGTCAATCCCGCGGTAATAATTGCTGTTCGCGTCGGACGTCAGGCATGGCATTTTTCGTTGGCAAATTGTTGCCTGTCCCGGAGTTGTTTCAAAGCCCAGGTCGGGCATTTATGGACTTGTCCAGCCTTTGCAGCGTGCTTCCGCAATCACTAGTCTGAGCCTAGCAGTCGGCCCCATATAGGACATCACGCATTTTCGTTCAGGATCCAATAAACCTGCATCCACGAACAACCCAAGAACCAAGCAATCGTGGATGAATTTTAGCCAGCGCATGCCAACCGCAGCACTTCAGCCCGATCAACTCGCTGCTTGCCGCCCTTGTACCGGCCAAATGACTTGGCGCGACTGATCCCTTCACGCTGGCGCTCCTTGATGAAGCACCACTGCATCTGCGCCACCATGCCAAGCACGGTCATGACGATCTGTCTCAAATCATTCGCTGACGGACACTCTGCTCTCCTTCTCATCGAAGATCAGCAGACTGCAAATCGTAGCTTATGCCAGTGTCCAAATTTCGGGGGGTAACTCACAAAGAACATACTCAATCTGTTCCAGTGATCCATGCGGATCACTCAGTCGCCCCGACGCTCGCAACCGTCGCAGAAGAATAGCACGGTTCAGATTTCAATCGAATTTGTCTGCCCTCCCGCCGTTCGTTGGTAGAATCACCAAAGTCGGCTTCGGGCCGAAAAGGACGCCGCGCCTAGCGACACTGAATTTTTGCTTTCCCGAGTTCGTTCCAACAAGCTGCCTGACAGGTTACGGCCCCATTTCAGTCATTTGTTCCCGACGCAAGCAACGGGATAAGCCTTGCCGGGCTCGAGATTGCCTGCATGTTTCGTTGCCTAGTTGGTGAACTCGACGATCGCTTGCGGGCCAATGGTAACGTTGTAGAGGTTACACACAAACGGATCTCCTTTGCGACCAGCGAAGCTAAAATCCGAAAAATGCGCAGGCAATGACCGCGATCGCCCCCAACTGCGCCGCAGAGACCTTCATCTGACGAACAATCCGATTGCTACTTGAACGAAAATGAAGCGTCAGAATTCCGTCGCCGTCAACCACACCAACATATTGAACTTATCGAGGAAAAAGTGGTGCCCGGAGGCGGATTTGAACCACCGACACGCGGATTTTCAATCCGCTGCTCTACCAACTGAGCTATCCGGGCATCCGGTCCGGGAGCCCGGAAGGGCAGGACCTGAGGCTTGCCGGCAAAGGAGTTTTCCAACGCCGAAAGCGAGCGCGTTATACCATCTTGAAAGGCACTGTCCAGCACCCTTTTTGCGGTTTTTTCTCATCTGGGAAAAAACCGCTGCCAGCCCTAGCCGCGGTCGTCGAAATCGTCGTCCTGATTGTCCTCGACTTCGGTGACCGGAATGGCATAGCCGCCGGTCAGCCAGCGATTGAGATCGACACCACGGCAGCGCTCGGAGCAGAAGGGATAGCTGTCGCGCGTCGACGGGCGGCCGCATTCCGGACACGGCTGCGCCTTGCGCAACGGGGTTACCTTGCCGTCATTCATTGCCTCAGCCCTCGAGCCACTTGTAGTGAACATCGTAGCCTTCGCCGGTCAGCAGGCCAACGGTCTCGTAGAGCGGCAGTCCGACGACATTGGTGTAGGAGCCGACGAGCTTGACCACGAAGCTCCCGGCGAGGCCCTGAATGGCGTAACCGCCGGCCTTGCCGCGCCACTGGCCCGACGCCAGGTAGCTTTCGATCTCGACGCTGGAAAGCCGCTTGAAGCGGACCCTTGTCTCGACGATCTTCTGGCGGATGGTGTGGCCGGGGGTGACCAGGCAGATGCCGGTGAAGACACGATGGTTGCGGCCCGACAGGAGATAGAGCGCATTCGACGCCTCGTCGATCTGCTCGGCCTTGGGCAGGATGCGGCGGCCGACGGCAACCACCGTATCGGCGGCCAGGATATGGGCGTCCGTCCAAGCCGGGTCGATCCGGGTCTGGGCAAGGGCAGCCTCCGCCTTCTCGCGCGACAGCCGCCGGGCGAGCGAGCGGGGATGTTCGGAACGCTGCGGGGTCTCGTCGAGATCCATTGGCATCAGCCGGTCGGGGGCGATGCCTGCCTGGTCGAGCAACTCAAGCCTGCGCGGGGAGCCGGAAGCGAGGATCAGTTTTTGCGATCGTGCCATGGGGAGGCGTCACAGCTAGCGCTTACTTGAAGCGGTAGGTGATGCGGCCTTTCGTCAGATCGTAAGGGGTCATCTCGACCAGCACCTTGTCGCCGGCAAGCACGCGGATACGGTTCTTGCGCATGCGGCCTGCCGTGTGAGCGATGATTTCATGCTCGTTTTCGAGCTTCACCCGGAAGGTTGCATTCGGCAGCAGTTCGGTGACCACGCCCGGAAATTCGAGGACTTCTTCTTTCGCCATTCAGTGTCTGTCTTTCTGTTTAAAAAGGCGGCGCAAAACGCGCAGGCCTGAAATTTGGCCGGAACCTACACAAAGACGAGCGCTTTGTGAACCAAATTGATTCACATGCCCGCAGGCCCCCGGGACCAGCCCTTGCCGGAAGCGATGCGCTGCCTGAGCATGTCGCGTACCTCGCGGTAGGCATCAAGGATGCGCTCGCGCGTCCCTGTCGCCACAGTCGGGTCCGGGGTTGGCCAGTAGATCACCTCAACGGCGTTGCCGCGGGTAAGTTCCAACGCGCGGTGATGGCCTTCGGGGGCCAGGGTGACGATGACATCGAAATAATCGTCTTCGAGCTCGTCGAGCGTCTGCGGCTGGCGGCTGCCCAGATCGAGCCCGATCTCGGCCAGAACCACATCGACAAAGGGATCGCGTTCGCCCGGGCGCACGCCGGCGGAAGCGATATAGGTGCCCGCGGGCAGGATCGACCGGGCGATGACCTCGGCCATCGGCGAGCGGATGGCGTTCATGCCGCAGACGAACAGCACCGCGCCGGGCGTGGCGTTTGCGGATACCGGGGCCATGTCGTCCGCCACGGCGGTCCCTATCCGCGCCAGTGCAGCACGCAGACCAGCGTAAACAGCCGCCTGGCGGTGTCGAAATCCATGCGGATCTTGCCATCCAGCCGGTCCATCAGGGTTTGCGAGCCTTCGTTGTGGATGCCGCGGCGGCCCATGTCGATCGCCTCGATCTGGCTCGGCGTCGACGAGCGGATGGCCTCGTAATAGCTTTCGCAGATCATAAAATAGTCTTTGACGATGCGCCGGAACGGCGTCAGCGACAGGATATGGGTGGCGACGGGTTCGTCGGCCTGCGTGGTGATCGAAAACACCAGCTTGGAATCAATCAGCGAGAGCTTGAGCTTGTAAGGTCCCTTGTCATGGCCGACAGGCTCGAAGCTGTTTTCCTCGATCAGGTCGAAGATGGCGACGGCGCGCTCATGCTCCACGTCAGGGGTTGCGCGGCCGATGGTTTCATCGAGCACAACATCTGCGAGCCGTTGAGTGTCCGCCGCTGCCATTGCTGTTACAGGCCCCCATCCAGCCCTTCGTCACGCCGGTTCATCCTGATCGAGACCGAGCGCGCATGGGCATCAAGCCCCTCGGCTTCAGCCAATGTTATGGCAGCAGGGCCGAGCGACTGCAACTGCTCCGGCCCCAGCTTGAGGATAGAGGTGCGCTTGACGTAGTCGAGCACCGAAAGGCCGGAGGAAAACCGCGCCGAACGGGCCGTCGGAAGCACGTGGTTGGAGCCGCCGACATAGTCGCCGATCACTTCCGGCGTGTGGCGGCCGATGAAGATCGCACCGGCATTGCGCACCCGGGCGGCCAGCGCCTCGGCATCATCGGTGGCAATCTCCAGATGCTCTGCGGCAATGCGGTTGGCGAGCGGCAGCGCCGTTTCCCAGTCCGGCACGACGATGACCGCGCCGAAATCGGCCCAGCTCTTACGCGCGGTCTCCGCGCGGCCCAGGGTCGACAGCTGCCGTTCGACGGCTTCGATCACCGCCTCGCCGAAGCCTTCGTCGCGTGTCATCAGGATAGACTGGGCGCCGGCGTCATGTTCGGCCTGGGCCAGCAGGTCGGCGGCGATCCAGTCGGGATTGTTGTCGGGGTCGGCCATCACCAGCACCTCGGACGGCCCGGCGATCATGTCGATGCCGACGGTGCCGAAGACCTGGCGCTTGGCGGCCGCCACCCAGGCATTGCCGGGGCCGACGATCTTGGCGACGGGACGGATGGTCTCGGTGCCATAGGCCAGCGCCGCGATCGCCTGGCCGCCGCCGATCCGGTAGATCTCGGTCACACCGGCGATGCGGGCGGCGGCCAGCACCACCGGATTGAGTTCGCCGTCGCGCGCCGGCACCACCATGACGATGCGCTCGACACCGGCGACCTTGGCGGGAACCGCGTTCATCAGCACCGAGCTCGGGTAGCTCGCCGTACCACCCGGCACATAAAGTCCGACGGCCTCGATCGCCGTCCAGCGCGAGCCGAGCTCGACGCCGAGCGCGTCGATGTAGTGATCGTCCTTCGGCATCTGCCGCTTGTGGTGGCCTTCGATGCGGTCATGGGCGAGTTGAAGGGCGGCGATGATCTTCGGGTCGGTCGCCCGGAACGCAGCCTCGATCTCTTCAGCGGTCACGGCAAGGCCGAGCGCGCGGGTGTCGATCCGGTCGAAACGCTGGCTGAAATCGTGCAGAGCGGCATCGCCGCGCTCGCGGATTTCGGCGATGATCGCGCGGACATCGGTCTCGACATCCACCGACACTTCACGCTTCGTGGTCAGGAACGCGGCAAAGCGGGTTTCGAAATCCGGCTGCCGGGTGTTGAGCCTCAGTACCAATGTGCTGCCCCTACGCTGTCTTCATCAATGTGCGGCACGCCTGAAAGCGGGCCGTCCTAACCGGCCAGCGGATGGCGCGGCTTGAACTTTGTTTCCCAGCCGCCACCGACATCGGCAAGCTGTGCTTCGATGCAGGCGACTTCCAGATGGATCACCGCACCGCCCGACAGGACCAGTTCGACCACCCCGGCAGGCGCTTCCTCGCCGTGCAGGAACCGCAATGCCAGCAGCGAATGCACCGTGTCCTTGTCTTTCGGCTTGACGCCGAGCGACTTGACCGAGCGGACCTGCTTTAGCACCAGCAGCGCCCGGCGGCGCTCGAAGGTCTTGCTGTCCCTGCCCTCTTCCCAGACAAACCGGTTGGCCTCAAGCGTGAAAACGCCGTCCTTGCCGAGAAACTGCGTGTCGCCGGTCTTGAACACGGCGTCCTGCAGACAAGCGGAAATCACGGCCAGGTCTGCTTCATCAAGGGCGATCAGTTTCAGACTGTCCATAAAATCCTCGGATCATCTTCATTCAGGGCTTGCCCACAGCATGCGGGTGCTGCAGTGCAAGGTAGGTGCGCGGGGGGCAAAGCGCAATGCGCAGAAGGTTGCGGTTTGCCCGGAGCGCTTTCCAGCGACCTGCCGGTTCAGCCGCTGATGCGTTCGACCACCGCGCCGCAATTGGTCAGCTTCTCCTCGAGCCGCTCGAAACCGCGATCGAGATGGTAGACCCGGTTGACCACGGTCTCGCCTTCGGCGGCGAGGCCGGCGATGACCAGCGACACGGAAGCGCGCAGGTCGGTCGCCATCACCGGAGCGCCGCGCAGCACCGGCACGCCGGTGACGGTTGCGGTCTGGCCCGAAAGCGAGATCTTGGCGCCCAGGCGCGCCAGCTCCTGGACATGCATGAAGCGGTTCTCGAAGATCGTCTCGGTGATGTGCGAGATGCCGTTGGCGCGGGTCATCAGGCCCATGAACTGCGCCTGCAGGTCGGTGGGGAAGCCGGGGAACGGATCGGTGGTGATGTCGACGGGCAGAATGTCGCCGCCGTTGCGGCGGACGCGGATGCCGCCTTCCTCCGACGTGATTTCGGCGCCGGCGCGGCGGAGCGCCAGCAGCGCGCTTTCGAGCAGGGCTTCGGAGGTGTTTTCAAGCAGTACGTCGCCGCCGGTCATGGCCACAGCCATGGCATAGGTGCCGGTCTCGATCCGGTCCGGCAGAACCCGGTGGCGCGCGCCCGACAGCGAGGCGACGCCGTCAATGGTGATGGTCGAGGTGCCGGCGCCGGAGATCTTCGCGCCCATGGCGATCAGGCAGTTGGCGAGGTCGACGACTTCGGGCTCGCGCGCGGCGTTCTCGATCACCGTCTGGCCCTTGGCCAGCGTCGCGGCCATCAGCATCACGTGGGTGGCGCCGACGGAGACCTTGGGGAACACGTAACGACCGCCGATCAGGCCCCTGGGCGCGCGGGCGTTGACATAGCCGTTCTCGATGTCGATCTCGACGCCGAGATGCTGAAGCCCGTCGATGAACAGATCGACCGGCCTGGTGCCGATGGCGCAGCCGCCGGGCAGCGATACCTTGGCCTCGCCCATGCGGGCCAGAAGCGGGCCGATGACCCAGAAGCTGGCGCGCATCTTGGAGACCAGCTCGTAGGGCGCCGTGGTGTCGACAATGGTGCGGGCGGTGAAATGCACGGTGCGGGCATAGGCGGTGTCCTGGCGCTCGCGGCGGCCGACCACGGCGATATCGACGCCGTGATTGCCCAGGATGCGCTGCAACTGCTCGACATCGGCGAGATGCGGAAGATTTTCCAGCGTCAGCGTATCGTCGGTCAGAAGCGAGGCGATCATCAGCGGCAGAGCCGCATTCTTCGCGCCGGAAATCGGAATGACGCCATTGAGCGGATTTCCGCCAACGATCCTGATGCGATCCATGCTGTCCTCTTGGGGTATCGGGCTGCGCCGGTCCCCCCGGCGGCAAGCCCTGAAAAATATCTGGTGGGCTGTTTAGACCATCAGCGGGAATGCGGCAACACGAGGACGGCGTCGCGGTTAATCCGCGTCCCTTGCGTCGCCGGCAGCGCCGTGAAGGCCGGACGCCGGCAGTCCGTCGGTCTCGTCGGCGCGGCCCTCGCGGCGGGCGCGCACCTGCGCCTTGCGGCGCTGCAAATTGGCGCGCAGCTGTTCGGCGCTGCGCCGGGCCCGCTCCGCCGCCTGGCGCTCGACTTCCGCCTTGCGCTGACTTGCTTCCGTGTCTGGTGGTGTCTTCTCGCTCATGACAGGGGAGCGATAGCGCAAATCCGCGCCAAGGTGAAGAGACCGGCGCAGCCGATGGGGGCGCCTGAGACCCACACGCAGGATTCGGGCGGGACGGGGCTGGCCGGGGATCAGTTTCCCACAGCCGGTGGCAGACTTCGCGGCTGTTTCGAGCGGCCGGACTGGCCATTTCCGGGGTTTTTAAAACTTGTCGCGCCAATCGCCCGTTTGCGCTTGCACTCCTGTCCAAGCTGTGGCAATAGCGGGCCGCTTCAGTCGTTTACAGCCTTTCGATCCGAACGGAACGGCGACATGCACAGCGGCTGACCGAGACATTCTCCCGTCCGGCCGCTGATCAGGACCGAAGCAAAGGGCTGCCGTAGCTCAGGGGTAGAGCACTCCCTTGGTAAGGGAGAGGTCGAGAGTTCAAATCTCTCCGGCAGCACCATTTTAAACTCCCCAAAACGCATCAAGCCTCCCGCGCGCATTCGCGCGGGTGCATATTGATTCGATGGTCAGTAAGGCGGTGGGGCTCTCAGTTCCGCAGAGCCGGCAATCCCACGCCGGTGCTTTCGAAGCCGCCGTCCGATGCTATCACCTGGCCGGTGACGTAGCTGGCCTTTTCGGAGCACAGGAAGGTGATCACCTCGGCGATCTCGCGCTCGGATCCGTAGCGGTTCAAGGGAATCGCATCGTGGTAGGCGGCGATGATCTCGGGGGTGTGGACGGCCATGGCGAGCTTGGTGCGGACCGGGCCGGGGCAGACGCAATTGGCGCGGATGCCGTATTCGCCGAGTTCGGCGGCCTGCTGCTTGGTCAGGTGAATGACCGCGGCCTTCGAGGTGCCGTAGGCGACGCGCAGGGTCGAGGCGCGCAAGCCCGAGATCGAGGCGATGTTGACGATTGCTCCGCGGGTTTGCCGCAGTGCCGGGATGGTTGCCTGCGAGACGAGGAAGACGCCGTCCAGATTGGTGGCCATCACCGTGCGCCAGCGGTCGAAACCGGTTTCCTCGATCGGACCGAAATCGGCAACACCGGCATTGTTGACGACGGCATCGATGCGCCCGAAGCTCGAATGGACCGATTGTACCATGTCGTCGACCTGTTCGGGAATCGAGACATCGTGGAGGAAGGCGCTGGCCTCATTGAGACCGGCGGCAGCCTTGTGCAACTCGTCACCATCGCGGTCGACCATCGCCACGCGCCAGCCCTGCTCGATGAAAAGCTGCGTCGTCGCAAGACCGATGCCACGCGCCGCACCCGTTACCAGAGCCACTTTCTCAGACATTCCGCCCCCCGTCCCGGATTGGTTTTCAGTGTGCAAGACTGACCCCGTCTGGCCTCAGCCTTCGGCAAGCTTGTCGAGCACCGTTTCAAGCTTGGCCACGGTGCCGTCGACGTCGCCGAGCTTGTCGAGACCGAAGAGGCCGATGCGGAAGGTGCGGAAATCGGCGGGCTCGTCGCACATCAGCGGCACGCCGGCCGCAATCTGCATGCCTTCGGCCATGAACTTCCTGCCGTTCTGGAACTCGGGGTCCCTGGTGTAGCTGACGACAACGCCCGGCGCCTCGAAGCCCGGGGCGGCGACGGACCTGTAGCCGTTTGCGGCAAGCAGCGTACGAACCTTGCGGCCAAGCTCCCACTGCCGCTCGCGGGCGAGATCAAAGCCGAAGTCGCGGGTCTCGATCATCCGGTCGCGCAGAACGGTGAGCGCGTCGGTCGGCATGGTCGAATGATAGGCATGGCCGCCATTGACATAAGCCTGCATGATGTCGTGCCATTTGCGCAGATCGACGGCGAAGCTCGTGCTTTTGGTTTGCTCCAGCCGCTCGAGCGCGCGCTCGCCGAGCATGACAAGCCCGGCCGAGGGCGAGGCGCTCCAGCCCTTTTGCGGCGCCGAGATCAGGACATCGACGCCGGTTGCCTTCATGTCGACCCAGATGCTGCCCGAGGCGATGCAATCGAGCACGAACAGGGCGCCGACATCGTGGGCGGCTTCGACGATCGCCTTGAGATAGTCATCGGGCAGGATGACGCCGGAGGAGGTTTCGACGTGAGGCGCGAAGACCACCGACGGGCGCTCCTCTCGGATCTTCGCGGCAACCGTTTCCGCCGGTTGCGGCGCAAAGGCCGAGGTGCTTTCATTGCCGACCTGCGAGGCCTTGATCACGGTTGTTTCGGCGGGAATGTCGCCCATCTCGAAGATCTGGGTCCAGCGGTAGGAGAACCAGCCGTTGCGGATGACCATCGCCTTCTGCCCGGTGGCAAACTGGCGGGCGACCGCCTCCATGCCGAAGGTCCCGCCACCGGGCACGATGACGGCCGCGTCGGCCCGGTAGACTTCCCGCAACATGGCGTAGAGATCGTTCATGACGCCCTGGAACGTCCTGGACATGTGATTGAGCGAGCGATCGGTAAAAACCACCGAAAATTCCATCAGACCATCGGGATCCACCGGTGACGCCGTCTTGTTCATGCTCTCACTCCTCTTTCGCTTCGCCCGTCCATGGACGGGCCTCGAAACCGCTATAGGCCGGTTTCCGGAAACAATGAAGGCTTCGGGGGGCAATAAGTCCGCCGGAGCCAAATTGACGCAAGAGCCGGGACCGGCATGTCAGCGCCGCAAAATCACGCAACCTGCCGGTTTCTCAATTCGCAATCGAAAGCTACAAGGGAGTGAAGGGAGACCGCCATGACATACGCCTGCTTCACGGTCGAGATTGCCGACCATATCGCCCATATCCGGTTCAACCGTCCGGACAAGGCCAACTCGATGACGATGGAGTTCTGGAAGGAACTGCCCGAGGCGGTCGACAGGATCTCCAACGATGCCCAGGCGCGGGTGATCGTGATCTCGTCGGAAGGCAAGCACTTTACCGCGGGCATGGACATCTCGGTGTTCATGAGCGGCAGCCTCGACGGCGACCGCGCCAATGCGCATGTCTCGGCGGAAGCGTTCCGCTACAAGATCAAGGCGCTACAGGAAACGTTCAACGCGCTCGAGCGGGCGCGCCAGCCGGTGCTTGCGGCAATCCAGGGCGGGGCAATCGGCGCCGGCGTCGACCTCGCCACCGCCTGCGACTGCCGCTACGCATCGGCGGATGCGTTCTTTGCCGTGCAGGAAACCGCGATCGGCATGACCGCCGATGTCGGCACATTCCCGCGGCTGGTCAAGCTCATCCCGGAAGGCTGGGCGCGTCAGATGGCCTACACTGCGGAGCGGCTGCCGGCCGCCAAAGCGCTGCAGATCGGACTGGTCAACGAGGTGTTCGACAGCCACGAGGAGCTGCTCGACGGCGTCATGGCGATCGCCCGCAAGATCGCCGAGCATTCACCGCTGGCGGTTGCCGGCTGCAAGGCGATGGCCAACTATTCCCGCGATCATTCGACCGCCGACGCGCTCGACTACATCTCGGTGTGGAACGCGGCGATGCTGCGCCCCGATGACATCCGGGAAGCTTACATCGCCAAGGGTGAGAAGCGGCCGCCCGTTTTTGACGATCTCAAGCCGGTCGAGACGTAGACGAAGCCCCGTTTGGCGTCCCGGGCCGGACGTTAGGGCCGGTGCTTGCGTTGGGCCAGGATGGGCGCGAAGGCCAGCGCGTTGCCAACCACTTCCTCCATGTCGTCATGCGGCGGGGTCCAGTCGAGCACGATGCGGCTGGCGGGTTGGATGGCCGGGTCGGCGGTGCTGTGGTTGCTGCGCGCAAGGGCCGCTTCCCAGGCCAACGCGCTGCCGACGATCTCGTCGAGACTGTCGTGGCGCGGCTGCCAGCCCAGCACCGTGCGGGCCAGGGTCGAATCGGCCACCGAGGTGATGATGTCGCCGTCGCGCCGAGGACCCAGGCGGATCTCGAAATCGCGGCCGCTCAGGCGCCTGACCGAATCGAGCACTTCGCGAACCGTGTAGCCCTGGCCGTAGCCGCAATTGGCAACCAGGCTGCCGCCGCCGGCGCCGAGATAGGTGAGCGCATCGAGATGGGCCGCGACCAGATCTGTCACATGAATGAAATCGCGGACGCAGGTGCCGTCGCGGGTCGGATAGTCGGTGCCGAAGACCTCGATGCCGTCGCGCTTGCCCATGGCGGCTTCGGTGGCGACCTTGATCAGGTTGGCAGCACCACGGGTGGATTGGCCGGTGCGACCTTTGGGATCGGCGCCGGAGACATTGAAATAGCGCAGCGCCGCATAGCGGAAATCATGCGCGGCCGAAGCATCGGCCAGCATCGCTTCGGTCATCAGCTTGGATGCGCCATAGGGCGACTGCGGCACCGTCGGCGTGGTCTCGGCGATCGGACGGTCGCCCTCCGGACTGCCATAGACCGCCGCCGTCGACGAGAACACGAACTTTTTCACCCCGGTGGCAATCGCGGTGCGGATCAGGGCCAGCGAATTGGCCGTGTTGTTCTGGTAGTAGCCGAGCGGGTCGGCCATCGATTCAGGCACCGAGATCGAGCCCGCGAAATGGACGATCGCCTCAATGGCGTGCGAGCGGATGACGTCGGCGATGGCGGCGGTGTCGGCAATGTCGGCGCGGATGAGCTTCGCCTCGGGCGCCACGGCCCAATCGAAGCCGGTCGACAGCCGGTCGACCACCACGACCCGCTCGCCCGCATCGAGCAGCGCCCAGACCATGTGGCTTCCGATATAGCCCGCTCCGCCGGTCACCAGAACCGTCATGCCAATCCCTCGATGGTGCTTCCACCACCGCAGGATGAACCCCAAGTTTCAAGAAACCGTGAATCGCGAATGTGCCACAAGGGCAGCGCGATCACCGGTTAGAGAGAGGAAATGTAATCCGCCAGCCTGCCTGCCGCTTCCTCGACATGGTCGAGGCGGCGCAGGAAGCAGGCGCGCAGGAACGTGGCGCCGCCCTCCGCGAAGGCTGTCCCCGGCGCCAGGCCGACGCCGGCGCGGTCGACGATGTCGATTGCGACGGCCTTCGTGTCTGTAACGCCGTCGATCCGGAAAAACGCGTAAAACGCGCCATCGGGCTTCTGGGTAACGACGCGGTTGGTGCTGGTCAGCGCATCGCAGAACAGATCCCGCGCGGTCGCAGCCTTGGCAATCTGCGCCTCGACATAGGCCTCCCCATGCTCAAGTGCTGCAAGCGCGCCTTTCTGCATGAACTGGGCGACGCCCGAGGTCTGATACTGGACGCTGTTTTCGAGCACCTGGATGATTGAGGGCGGAGCCACGATCCAGCCGACCCGCCAGCCGGTCATCGACCAGTTCTTAGAGAACGTGTTGACGAAGATGATCCGGTCATCATCGTCCATGATGTCCATGAACGAGGGCGCACGGCCGCCGGCATAGAAGAAGCGGGTGTAGATCTCGTCGGCGATGATCCAGAGCCCCTGCTTGCGGGCCAGATCGAGGATAGCCACCAGGTCCTCGCGCGTCGCGGTCCATCCGGTCGGGTTCGACGGTGTGTTGATGAACAGCGCGCGGGTCCTGGGCGTGATCACACCCGCGATCCGGTCGGGATCGATGCTCCAGCGCCCGTTTGCATAATCAAGCGGTGCGGCCACCGAGACGCCGCCCGACATGCCGAGCGCTGCGGCGAAATTGGGCCAGGCCGGGGTGATCTGGATGACTTCGTCTCCGGGATTGGTGACCGCCTCGATGGCGATCTTGATCGCCTGCATGCCGGAACCGGTGACGCAGAAAGCATCAAGCGGCAGCTGTTTGCCGAACAGACGGGCATGGTAATCGGCCAGCGCCTGCCTCAACTGCGGGATGCCGCGTTGCCAGGTGTAGAAGGTCTCGCCAGCAAGAAGCGCCTCTGCCGCCGGCCGGGCGATGAAATCCGGGGTCTTTTCGTCACCCTCGCCGGCCCACAACGGGATCAGGCCGGGTTTGAGGCGACCGTGGTTGACGACGGCGACAATGCCGCTCTCGGGGGCCTCGATGGCGCGGCGGCTGAGACTTTCGAACTGGTTCATGGCAAACTCCGTTTGCCTCTCTTAGCCGGTCCCGGGATTGATCGCATCCATCAAGGCATGATCGATCCATCGATTTTTCTGATGCAAGCCGGTGCCCGAAACGAAAGACCCCGGTGTGAGGCCGGGGTCCGGGTTCAGCCTTCGCCTCCGGTCGCATGCACCTGCGGCAGGCGGCGCGGCGCTGGATGCTACTTTTTCAGAAGATCGCGGATCTCGGAAAGCAGAGCGATATCGGCAGGCGGCGCGGCGGGTTCGGCCGGAGCGACTTCCTCTTCCTTGCGCATCGAATTGACCGCCTTGACCATCAGGAAAATGATCCACGCGAGGATCAGGAAATTGATCACCACCGTGAGGAAATTGCCGTAGGCGAGGACGGCGCCCTGCTCCTTGGCCGCATCCAGCGTGGTCGCGGTGACGCCGCTGGCGAGCGGGATGAAGAAATTGGAAAAATCGATCCCGCCAAAGATCGCGCCAACGATCGGCATGATGATATCATCGACCAGCGATGAAACGATAAGACCAAATGCACCGCCGATGATCACACCGACAGCAAGGTCCATGACATTGCCCTTGGCAATAAACGCCTTGAACTCATTCAACATATCTCTTTTCTCCGTTTGACGCGGCTGTCCCTCTAGTCAGAACCGCAAGGCCCGCGCGCCTTGTCTAATCGGTTTAGAGGTATCTAACACAATGACACGCGCAGAGAAGCTGTCTTTTCCGGTTACCCACGGCAGGATTCATCCCCACCTGCCCGACCAAAGGCTGCCTTGTCTGGCTGTACTTTGGCTTTATGCTGCATTCCGGAGGCGTGGGGAGGAGTGAGACCATGATGCCCGGCTGGCTGGTTTTCGGATCAGCCCTTTTTTATCTCTTGATGCTTTTTGCCATCGCCACCTATGGCGACCGGTCGGCGCGTCAGCGGCGGAAGCGCACAGCCGGGCGCCCGATCATCTATTCGCTCAGCCTCGCCATCTACTGCACGTCCTGGACCTATTTCGGCGGCGTCGGCCTTGCGGCATCGCGCGGGCTGGAATTCACCGCGATCTATATCGGCCCGATCCTGATGTTCACCCTGGGGATGCCGATCCTCAAGCGCATCGTCACCCTGGCCAAAACGGAAAAGCTCACTTCGATCGCCGACTTCATGGCGGCGCGCTACGGCAAGAGCCCGCTGGTGGCGGCACTGGTCGCCCTGATCGCGGTGATCGGCACGATCCCCTACATCGCGCTGCAGCTCAAGGCGGTCTCGTCATCAGTTGCCGTGATGGTGGATGTCGAGCAGCTGAACCGGGTGACGGAAACCTTCTTCCTGTCCGACATCTCGTTCTTCGTCACCCTTGTACTCGCCGCCTTCGCCGCAATTTTCGGCACGCGCCACACCGACGCGACCGAACACCAGGACGGCCTGATCCTGGCAATCGCGATGGAATCGCTGGTCAAGCTGCTGGCGTTCACGCTGATCGGGCTGTCGGTGGTGTTCGTGCTTTTCGACGGCCCCTGGGACCTGCTGCAGGCCGCCACCGCCAATGCCGAGGTGATGAGCGCGCTCACTTACGAAACCCCAATCCTGCGCTGGGCCTTGCTGATCGTGCTGTCGGCGTTCGCCATCATCCTGCTGCCGCGTCAGTTCCACGTGGCGGTGGTGGAGAACCGGACGCCAGGCGAGTTGCGGCTGGCCGGATGGCTGCTGCCGCTTTACCTCATCGCCATCAACATCTTCGTTCTACCGGTGGCCATCGCTGGCGTGCTGCAATTCGGCTCCGGCGGCGGCAGCGACCTTTTCGTGCTGGCGCTGCCGATGGCCAACGACATGCCGATGGTCACCCTTTTTACCTTTATCGGCGGTTTTTCGGCCGCGACCGCGATGGTGATCGTCGCGTCGGTGGCCGTGGCCATCATGGTCTCCAACGACATCATTGTTCCGGTGGTGCTCAGACGGCGCAACCGCCGTGGCCAGAGCGGCGATTTTTCCGGCCTGATCCTGATCATCCGGCGGACGGCGATCATCGGCATCCTGCTCTTGGGCTTTGCCTATTATCGCGCCGCGGACATCAACGCGGGACTGGCTTCCATCGGGCTTTTGTCGTTTGCGGCAATCGCGCAACTGGCGCCGGCCTTTTTCGGCGGCCTGTTCTGGCGGCAGGCCAATGCCCGCGGGGCGATTGCCGGGCTTTCGAGCGGAATTGCCATCTGGGGCTATATCCTGATGGTGCCGAGCCTCGGCGGGCCGGACAACAGCCATGTGGCGGCGGCGATCCTCGACTTCATCATCCCGGGGACAAACGGGTTTTCCGGACCGCACGCGGATCCGCTGTTCAATGCCGTGGTTCTCAGCCTGCTGGTCAACTGCCTGCTCTACGTGGTCGGTTCGCTGTCGCGGCGGCCCAAGTCGATCGAGCGAATCCAGTCGGCCATGTTCATTCCGGAGAGCCAGCGGCTGACGAACTCGGGGCGCAGCTGGAAAACCAAGGTGACGGTGGGCGATCTCAAGCAGACGATCATCCGCTATCTCGGCCAGGAACGGACGGAGCGGTCGTTCCATTCGCACGAGCGCGCCATCGGACGATGGATCAACGACCAGGATCCCGCCGATATGGGGCTGCTCCGGTTTGCCGAGCAATTGCTCGGCAGCGCTATCGGTTCGGCCTCGGCGCGGCTGGTGCTATCGCTGCTGTTCGAGCGCGCCGACGACATTCCCGGCGATACGGCGCGGCTGCTCGACGAAGCATCGGAAGCGCTGCAATACAACCGCGACCTGCTGCAGACGGCACTCGGGCAGATGAACCAGGGCATCACCGTTTTTGACAGTTCCAACCGGCTGACCGTCTGGAACAAGCGCTTCCGGTCGCTGCTGGAACTGCCCGAGCAGGTCGGCCAGGTCGGGTTTCCGCTTGAGAGCATCATCTCCATCCTGGTCGAGCGCGGAGACCTGAAGGCCGGAGAGGAACAGGAGGCGCTGGATCGCTTCCTGGTCATGGACAAGGCGTTCTCGCTGACCATCGGGCCCGAAAAGCGGATCATCGAAATCCGCTCGAACCCAATGCCCGACAGCGGCATCGTGACCACCTATGCCGACATCACCGAGCGGGTGGCCGCCGACATGGCGCTCAAGCAGGCTAACGAGACGCTTGAACAACGGGTCATGAAGCGGACCGCCGAACTGACCCGCGTGAACCGCGAACTGGAAAAGGCGCAGTTGACCGCCGAGGAAGCCAATATCGGCAAGACGCGGTTTCTCGCCGCGGCCGGCCACGACATTTTGCAGCCGCTCAACGCTGCGCGGCTTTATTCCTCGACGCTGGTCGAGCGACTCGGCAATTCGCCCGACCAGAAGCTGGTCCAGAACATCGACTCCTCGCTTGAATCGGTGGAAGCCATTCTCGGAGCGGTGCTCGACATCTCCCGGCTGGACACGGGCGCGATGAAGCCGCAGCTGGCGAGCTTCCCGCTCAACGACCTGCTGCAGCGGGTGGTGACCGACTTTGCGCCGGTGGCGCGCGAAAAGAACCTCCGCTTCACGGTGATGCCGACCAGTGTCCATGTGCGCTCGGATCCCAACCTGTTGCGCCGGCTGATCCAGAATCTCGTTTCCAACGCAATCAAATATACCCGCGAAGGCCGGGTCCTGGTCGGTGTCCGCCGCCGCGGCGACAAGGCGGTCATCCAGGTCATCGATACCGGGATCGGCATACCGACCACGAAATTCCGCACGGTCTTCCGGGAGTTCGCCCGGCTGGAAGAAGGCGCGCGGACAGCCTCCGGGCTGGGGCTCGGCCTGTCCATCGTCGATCGCATCGCCCGGGTTCTCAAGCATTCGGTCGACATTGCCTCGCAGTCGGGCAAGGGCACCGAGTTCCGCGTGGAACTGCCGATCGAGACGAACATCGCGCGGATCAAGGCACAGCCAAAGCGCACCGGCGCCGAAGCGGCCAACACCAACCTGAAAGGGCTACGGGTGCTGTGCATCGACAACGAACCCAAGATCCTGGAGGGCATGACGCTGCTCTTGAGCGGATGGGGCTGCACGGTGCTGGCGTCAGATTCGCTGCGCGAAAGCTTGAAGATCGCCGAAACGGAAGATGCGCCGGACGTGATTTTCGCAGATTTTCATCTCGATGACGGCAGCGGCATCGAAACCATCGTCGCGCTGCGCAAATTGTGGAAGATGGACATCCCCGCCCTGCTGGTCACAGCCGACCGCACGCCCGAAGTGCGCGGCATGGCCGAAGCCGAACGCATCGCGGTTCAGAACAAGCCGATCAAGCCTGCGGCGCTGCGGGCGTTTCTCAACCAGGTAACAGTCACCCGGCGAACCGCCGCGGAATAGAGCGGATCGCCTCAGTCGCCCTGGGTGAGGACCTCTGCGCCGATCTTGGAGAGCTGGATAACTGCCTGGGTGCGGCTGTCGACGCCGAGCTTCTGCAGCACGGCGGATACGTGCGCCTTGATCGTGGCTTCGGAGACGCCGAGCTCATAGGCAATCTGCTTGTTGAGCAGGCCTTCGGCCAGCATACCGAGCACGCGTCCCTGCTGCGGGGTCAAAGTCTGGATGCGGGCGATCAGGCCGGCGATTTCCTGATCGTGTTCCGAGCCGAGGTCGACGTCGGGTGGCGTCCAGATGCCGCCATCGAGCACCGTGCGCACGCCTTCGCGGATTTCATCGATGCTGGCGGATTTCGAGATGAAGCCCGATGCGCCCAGCTCCAGCGCCCGGCGCATGGTGGACACATCGTCGGTGGCCGAGACGACCACGACAGGCAGGCTTGAGAATTCGGCGCGAAAGGCAATCAGGCCGGATAGGCCGGAGACACCCGGCATGGTCAGGTCGAGAAGAATGAGATCGGCTTCGGGATGGTCACCGGCGGTCTTGCGGGCACTTTCAAGATCGCCGGCCTCCAGAATATCAATCGTGGCGCCCATGCCCTCCAGGGCTTGCCGCATGGCACCTCTAAACAATGGATGATCGTCCGCAATAATGAATGTCAATTGCGCCATGCACTCTCCCCCTCCTGATCGCGCTGCCGCGGCAGCCGAGCCCAAACCCGGCTTGCGGAATCCACTTTAGCGGCGCGCCAAGCCTTCGCGCAAGTGCATGGGCCGGATGGCGGCCAAAACCCCACCCGGCTTTCGAAGCGCTTGCGTGTCAGGTCCGGTCGGGTATCGGCTCGGGCGGGATTTTCGGAGTGTCGTCAAACTCCTTCTGCAATTCTTCAACCATGCCGAAGAAGCGGCGCATCATCTTTTCCATTGCACCGATGGCGCGGTCGAGTTCCGCCTCATCAGGAATCTGCGCGTCCGGATTAGGCGGCGCCAGCGCGTCGAGACGGGCCTCCAGGCTTTCCACGCGCGCCGACAACTCGGACAGCGTCTCCTCAAAGGCGCGGCGCTCGTCGGCGGCAAGCCTGCAGACGAGTTGACCGGCTTGTTGCGTGCAGATCGACATCTCGCCGGTTAAAGTATCCAGCCTGACAAAACCGCTTTCGGTCTTCTCCATGGTATAGCGGTTCACCGCCGGTTCCTGCGCCAGCGCCTGCACGGGGATCATAATAGCCACGGCGGACGCGGCAAGAATTGCAAAACGGGTCATGACGGCACACTCCTGTTTCTGTATGTGATGGCACGTAATAAAGACAAAATCGAGAATGGATCCTGGAAACACGTCCACCGCGAGGTGCGGCCAGGACCGGGATCGGGAAAGCGGGACGTTCAGGCATGCATGCGACAATCTACAAGATCACCCCGGAAGCGCTCTGGCGCACGGCCGAAACCGAGGGCCACTTCACCGGCGCGCCCATTGATCTGGCGGACGGGTTCATCCACTTCTCCACGCGCGACCAGGCCATTGAGACCGCACAGAAGCACTTCGGCGGGCAGGAAAACCTGCTGCTGGTGGCGGTCGATGCAAGTGCACTCGGCGAGAAGCTCATCTTCGAACCTTCGCGCGGCGGAGCGCTGTTTCCGCACCTTTATGCCGACATGCCGCTGTCGGCGGTCAAATGGGTCAAACCGCTGCCGCTCGGGTCTGACGGCGCACATGTGTTTCCGGACATGGAGTCGTGATGAGCCTGATTGACGGACTTGCCCGGAGCGCGCTGTTCACGCTCGATCCCGAAACCGCGCACGGACTTTCGGTCACGGCGCTCAAGAGCGGACTGGTGCCCGGCTGCCGCTCCGATCGCGATCCGCGGCTTGCGGTCACGGTCGCCGGACTGAGCTTCCCCAACCCGCTGGGCATGGCGGCGGGCTACGACAAGAACGCCGAGGTTCCCAACGAGCTCATTCGGCTCGGCTTCGGCTTTGCCGAGATCGGTACGTTGACCCCGAAGCCGCAGCAGGGCAATCCGAAGCCGCGGATCTTCCGGCTGATCCGGGACCACGCGGTGATCAACCGGCTGGGATTCAACAACCAGGGGCACGCCGCCGCCCATGCCCGGATTTCCGGCAATCGCAGGGAAGGACTCCTCGGCGTCAACATCGGCGCCAACAAGGACAGCGAAGACCGGGTCGGCGATTATGTCGCCGGGATTTCGCGCTTTGCCGATGTGGCGGACTATTTCACCGTCAATATCTCCTCGCCCAACACCCCGGGCCTGCGCAATCTGCAAACCCGCGAGGCGCTTTCCGATCTCCTGGGACGGGTGCTTGCCGAACGCGACCAGAAGAGCAAACGCATTCCGGTTTTCCTCAAGATCGCGCCGGATCTCACCGAACCGGATCTCGACGATATCGCAGCAGAATGTCTGGCGCACAGGCTTGACGGGGTGATCGTATCGAACACCACGCTTTCGCGCGCCGGGCTATCGGCGGACCCGAAGTCAGGCGAAGCCGGCGGGCTGTCGGGGCGGCCGGTGTTTGCTCGTTCGACCATCGTGCTGGCCAAGATGCGGCAGAAGCTCGGGGCCGACATGCCGCTGATCGGGGTTGGCGGCATCGACAGCGACGAAACGGCCGCAGAAAAGATGCGGGCCGGCGCCGATCTGGTGCAGCTCTACACCGGGTTCATTTATGGCGGCCCCCTGCTCCCGGGCCGGATCGTGCGCGGTCTCTCCCGCCTCTGCGACCGCGAGAACCTGGCACGGATTTCGGATCTGCGCGATACGAAAACCGCACACTACGCCGCCATGGCGATTCCTGAATAGGGTCAGGCCGCGCCGAAAGCCCTGTCGCGGCGGCGCGGCAGCAGCGCCAGCAAGGTGAAGCCGCGCAAACCCAGGAAGACGTTGAGCGAGATCCAGAGCCCGAGATTGCCCCAGGCCTGGGTCAGGACGATCGACAGCCCGATAAACAGGGCGAGAGAAAGCAGCATCATGTTGCGCATGTCGCGCGACCAGGTGGCGCCGATATAGACGCCGTCCATCTCGAAGGCGAGGACGCCGGACACGGCCGTCAGCGCCGCCCAGAACAGATAGGACCCGGCCTCGAACCGCACCGGTTCAAGCGTTGTCATCAGGCCGATAACCGCGTTTCCGAAGATCAGGAAAAATCCGGTCGTGAACCCGGCGAGAACAAATCCCCAGAGAACGGTCAGGCGGACGGCCCTGTCGAAGGCCGGACGATAGCGGGCGCCGATCGCGCGGCCTGAAAGCTGCTCCGCAGCGGTGGCAAAGCCGTCGAGGTAATAGCCCGCCACCATGAAAAAATTCATCAGAATGGCATTGGCGGCAAGGGTGGTTTCGCCAAAGCCTGTGCCAAGCCGGGTAAACCAGGCAAAGGCGGCGATGAGGGCGAAAGAGCGGATCATGATGTCGCCGTTGAGCGCCATCAGGCGCATCACTGACGGCCGGTCGATGATCTGGCTCCAGGATGGCCTGTGGGCGCGGTGGAACCTTTGACGAATGATCAGGAATCCAAGCGCGCAGCCGGTGATCTCGGCGATCACCGTGGCCAGCGCGACCCCCTCGAGGCCATAGTCGAGACCCAGCCCGAACCAGATCGACAGGATGATGTTGGTGCCGTTGATAACCGACTGCAGCAACAGCCCGGTCCCGCCCATGCCGCGGCCGAGCACATAACCAAGGATGGCGTAGTTCGCCAATGCCGCGGGCGCCGACAGCGCCCGGATCAGCAAGTAGGTCGAGGCAGCGGCGGCAACCTCGCCCTCGGCTCCCATGAAAGCCAGGCCCGCGGCCAGCAGCAATGGCGTTGCCGCAATGATCGCCCCGCCGGCCACCACCGAAATCATCAGCGAGCGCCAGAAGACGGCCTGCTCTTCCACCGGATCATCCCGGCCCATGGCCTGGGCGACGAGGCCGGTGGTCGCCGAACGCAGGAAATTGAACGTGGTGAAAACCAGATCGAAGAGGATCGCCGCGATAGCCAACCCGCCCAGAAGCGCCGCATCGCCCAGCCGGCCAACCACGGCGGTATCGACCAGCCCCAGAAGCGGCGTGGTGAGAAACGCCAGCGTCATCGGGATTGCGATTGAGAACACCATGCGGTTGGTGACCTCGAAGGCTCGGCCTTCCGGTGGCAGAACATCGGTTTTGAGCAGCAGATCGGTCAAGCGGTGCGGGTCCGGTGGGGAAAGCTGGCTCATTCCTCTTCGAGTTCGATGGCTCTGTAAAGGGGGATGACCATCAATGCTTTTGATGGATCCGGGGCCGGCCTGCCAGACCACCTTGCAAGGGCGTTCACCTTGCCGGCCGTCGTGGGTGTACGATTTTCGGACACGGTGCATTTATGTTTCTTAACACCCTTGGGTTTATAAACTTCGAAACACCGTATGACTGGAGGCATTCGCGTGGACTTTTCTTATATTTTATCGACAATCAACCCGGTTACGGGTTTTCTACTGGCACTTACTTTTTTTCTGATTTGGAAAAGCCACCCCGAAAGAAAATATATCCTGAACTGGTCTCTGGGATTTGCAGCCGGAAGCATTGGCTATGCGTTTGAGTTCTTTCACTTTTTCATAGCAAATTTCCGCTTTGCCAACGGTGTGAACTTCTTTCTTCCGATCAGCATGCTGTTGACAGCCAGAGGGCTTTGCCTGCGCTACACCGGCGGCTCCCCGGACAGGGCACTGCTGCTCACGGTCACATTTTGCGGCATGGTCGCCTCCTGGATGTCCTTTGGCGACCACAACGCGCTGATCCGGGGATTTGTCGTGAGCGGCGGGGTCGCCGTGGTGGTGGGGATCGCAATGAACGCCATCCTGCGCGCAACACAGCGGGACAAGATCGATCTTTCGATCCTGATCGTGCTGCTGCTGCTGGTGATATTGCTGCCTGTCCGTCCCCTGCTCTCATTCCTGATCGAAGGCGCGCCGCACATCGATGCAATCGAGGTCACCTCGTTCTGGGCCGTTTCGCTGAAAGTGGGCGGTCTGTTTGTCTGGATTGCCTTTGCGCTGCTGTTCCTGTTGCGCATTGCCTCGGATCTGTTGTCCGAACTCAACGCGCAATCGGTCACCGATTCGCTGAGTGGAATCCTGAACCGACGCGGTTTTTTCGACACCGCCGGATCTCTGGTCGGGGATGCAACACCAAACCTTCCGGTGTCGGTGTTTCTGATCGACATCGACCATTTCAAGAAGATCAACGATACCTATGGCCACCAGGTCGGCGATCAGGTGATCCGGAACGTTGCAAAGGCCCTGCACGTCAATGCGCCCGAAACCGCGGTCATCGGCCGGTTGGGCGGCGAGGAATTTGCAATCGTCCTTCCGAATGCCGACCGGCCGGCGGCCACGGCCTTCGCCGAGGCCTTGCGTATGAACCTCGAGCGCCAGCATCATGCAGGCGTCTCGGCCGATCATCCGGTTACCGTCAGCATCGGGGTGGCGCAGGGGACCGGCCATACACTGGACGAATTGCTGCATGACGCCGACATGGCCCTCTACAAGGCCAAGAGCAGCGGCCGGAACAAGGTTGCGGTCAATGGCGGCGAGGCTTTCAGGAACCAGTCGACGCGCCGACCCGGAAGGCTTGTCCGGGCTCTGCCGTAGAGGTGAATATCTGCGGCTATGGACGGCATGGGCGCCGCCGGGCATAAGGGACCGATGCCGTTCCTGCCAATTGTTCACGCCCCGGACTATGACGCCAGTTTTCCACCGGACCACCGGTTTCCGATGGGCAAATACACACGGCTGATGGAACTGATCCGCGAGAGCGAAACGGCATCGCGGGCGGTCTTCCATGCCCCCGCGCCGGCCTCCGCCGAATGGCTGGCGCTTGCGCACGAGCGCAGCTACGTGGACCAGGTGCTGGCGTGCAAGGTCCCGCTGCCGATCGAGCGCGAAATCGGGTTTCCGGTCAATGAACGGGTGAGCCTGCGCGCACGGCTCGCCACTGCCGGCACCGTGATGGCGGCGCGTCTTGCGCTGTCGGAGGGCATCGCCTGCAACACGGCCGGAGGAAGCCATCATGCGCGGCGGGCGCAAGGGGCCGGGTTCTGCACCTTCAACGATGTGGCGGTCGCTTCGCATCTGCTGCTTGCCGACGGCGAGGCGGGCCGGGTGCTGGTGATCGATCTCGATGTCCACCAGGGTGACGGTACGGCAGAAATCTGCGCCGGCGTGGACGCCATCCGAACCGTGTCGATGCACAATGAAAAGAACTATCCGGCGCGCAAGCAGACATCGTCAATCGATGTCGCGCTGCCGGACGGGGTGCGCGACGAGGCCTATCTCGAAACGCTCGATTGGCTGCTGCCGCGCAGCATCGATGGGTTCTCGCCTGATCTGGTCTTCTACAATGCCGGCGTCGACCCGCATGAGCACGACCGGCTCGGGCGATTGTCGTTGTCAGACCAAGGGCTCAAGGACCGCGACCGGCGGGTGTTCTCGTTTTACAGGCAGCGCGGCATTCCGGTGGCGTCGGTTCTGGGCGGCGGCTACAGCCGCGACGTCGATGCCGTCGCAAGGCGGCATCTTCTGACCTTCGAGGCTGCTTCCGAATTCGTCTGAAAGACAGACTTACTTGCGCAGGCTGAACAGCCGCATGATGATGAAGACCGGGATCACCACACCGGCACCGAGCACCAGGTAGCCGCCGAAGCGGCCGAGCGCGGCGAAGCCGGTTTCCCAGAGGTTCACCAGGAAATCGCGCACGATGTAGAGGATATCGACCGGATACCAGTTGAACGCGGCCATGATCACGCCGACAACAAAGGAAGCGACCAGCAGCTTGAGTGCGGTGCGGCCGGGCGTATCGCCCAGAAAGCGTGTCAGACCATTGCTCATGCCGGCAGTTCCCGTGTTTCGCAGACTTTCACATAAGCATGGTAGAGGCCGCGGGCAAGACCGTCATTCGATGCCGTCAATCATCCGCTCAAGCGTTTCCAGCCTGTCGGCCTCGCCCGGCGGCTTGTCCCAGCGCAGCCGGTTGATGCGCGGAAAGCGCATGGCGACGCCGGACTTGTGGCGGGACGAGCGGTTGATGCCCTCGAATGCAACCTCGAAAACCAGCCCCGTGTCGGGGCCAGCGCGCACCGATCGGACCGGACCGAAACGCTCGATGGTGTTGTTGCGGACATATTTGTCGATCTCGAGCAGTTCCTCGTCGGTGAACCCGAAATAGGCCTTGCCGACGGGGACGAGTTCGCCTGGCTCGCGCCAGACCCCGAAGGTGTAGTCGGAGTAGAAGCCCGAGCGCTTGCCGTGGCCGCGCTGCGCATACATCAGCACCGCATCGATCAGATAGGGATCGCGTTTCCACTTGAACCATTCACCCTTCGGCCTACCCGGCAGATAGGGCGCTGCCTTGCGCTTGATCATCACCCCCTCGATCACCGCGAGCGGCGGATCAGCGCGGCGTGCGGCAAGTTCATCCCAGCTGTCGAATGCCAGCATCTCGGAGCAATCGAAGCGTTCGGGGTTCAGTCCGGAGACGAAAGCTTCGAGCCGCAGTCGACGTTCGGCAAACGGCGCCGCGCGCAGATCCTCGGCTCCGTCCTGCAACAGGTCATAGGCGCGGAAGAAGGCCGGGTGATCGCGCAACTGCCTTGCCGTCACGGTCTTGCGGTTGAGCCGCTGCTGCAGGTCGGAGAAGCTGCCGGTCTCGATACCGCCGCCCGCCGGGCGGGCGACCAGCAACTCGCCATCGAGCGCGCCATCAAACGCGATGGCGTCTACAAGATCGGGGAATGCGGCGGAGATATCGTCGCCGGTGCGGGAATAGAGCCGGCTGATACCGCGTTCCGAGGTCGCCTGAACGCGGATGCCGTCCCATTTCCACTCGGCGGCGAAATCCGCCGGATCGAGTTTTTCGAAGTCCCTGGCATCGATGGCATGCGACAGCATCACCGGGCGGAACGGCGCGGCGCCGGCATTCACCGGCTTCGGCCCGGAGCCCTCGAGCCAGGAAAACAGATCGGCATAGGGCGGGGTCAGCCCGTGCCACAGCTCCTCGATCTCGTTGACCTCGACCTTGCCGAAGGCGGCCAAGGCCTGCTTGATCAGCCGGCTCGACAGCCCCATGCGGAAACCGCCGGTGACCAGCTTGAGCAGGGCATAGCGGCCCGGCGGATCGAGCCGGTCGAGCCAGGCCTCGACGAGGCCGGGACCCTCGCGGCGCGAGGAAGCCTGCAAGGTTTCGACCACTTCGGCCAGCCCCGGCGCATCATTGCGGCCCGAGATGGTTCCGGTTTTTTCCGGCCAGGCCAGCGCGATGGTCTCGGCCAGATCACCGACATAATCATAGGAATAACCGAATAGCTCGGCATCCATGCGCGACGAGATCAGTTCGCGCAATTGCGCCGGCTTGACCGCGGGGATGTCGAGATCGCGGGCGATGGCGGCAAGCGCGTAGCCGCGTTCGGGATCGGGGACGGTGCGGAAATAGTCCTGCAGCAGCGAAAGCTTGGCGTTGCGCGAAGGCGTGAACGCCAGCATGTCGAGAAGATCGGCGAAACGGTTCACGGCTCAATCCCCCTCGTCTTCGTAGCCGACCAGATGCAGGGGCCTCGCCGCAATGCCGTGCATGGTGCACCAGCGCACCAGCGCTTCCTCGCGGCCATGGGTGACCCAGACCTCGCCCGGCGATACGGCCTCGATGGTCTCGGCGAGTTCATCCCAATCCGCATGGTCGGAGATCACCAGCGGCAGTTCGACACCGCGCTGGCGGGCGCGGGCCCTGACCTGCATCCAGCCGGAGGCGAAGCTGACCAGAGGATCGGGGAAACGGCGGGCCCACTTGTCGCCGAAAGCCGAGGGTGGTCCAAGGATGATGGCGCCGGCGAAATCGCCCTTGGCGCCGGCATCGACCGTGGCCGGCCGCAGATCCCCCAGAGCTATGCCTTGGCTTTCGTAATAATCGCAGAGTTTCTGCAGGGCGCCGTGGATGTAGAGCGGCCGATGATAGCCGGCGTCGCGGATCAGGCGGATGACGCGTTGCGCCTTGCCCAGTGAATAGACGCCGACCAGATGCGCGCGGTCGGGGTTGCGGCTGACGGATCGCAAAAGGCGCTGGATCTCGTCCGCGGCGCCCGGATGCCGGAATACCGGCAGGGCGAAGGTCGCCTCGGTGATGAAGACATCGCAGGCAACGGGTTCAAACGTGGCGCAGGTGGGATCGGGTCTCGGCTTGTAGTCGCCCGAGGCGACGATGCGCATTCCATCCCTCTCGACAGCGATCTGGGCCGATCCCAGCACATGGCCGGCGGGATGAAATGTCACCGTCACGTCCCTGATGCGGATCGTCTCGCCGAGGCCGGCCGCCTGGGTGGCGCCTGCATGATCGGCGCCATAGCGGATCGCCATGATGTCGAGCGTCTCGGACGTGGCCAGCACATGGCCGTGACCTGCGCGGGCGTGGTCGGCATGGCCATGGGTGATCAGCGCCCGGTCGACGCCGCGCACCGGGTCGATGAAGAAATCGCCGGGCGGGCAATAGAGCCCTTCGCGGCGGGGAATGAGCAGGTCTTCGGGCTTCATCGACATCCCGCATAAGTAGGGCGACTTGAGCCCTTGCGAAAGAGCTTGCGTTTTTCATTGCCTGGCAGCATAGGCTGCGAAACAACTCCTGTTTGGTCCATACATGACATCCCACCAGCTTTCCTCGGGCGATCTGACTGCCGATCGCCGTGCCCACTATGCTCGTCAGTACGCCGAGGGCGGAGACATGAGCGCAGCCGTGGAGTTGCAGGTACAGGCGCTTGAACTGGCGCCGCACTGGGCCGCGGGCTGGCACCAGCTTGCGGGTTACCGCGAGAAGGCCGGGGATCTGACCGGAGCGGCCGACGCCTGGCGCCAGGTGTTGACCCTTTCGCCGACCGATATTTTCGGCGCGAGCCTGAAACTGTCGCTGACCGGCCAGGCGGAGATGCCACCGACACCGCCCACCGAGTATGTCGAAGCGCTGTTCGACGGCTATTCCGACCGCTTCGACACGGCGCTCGTGGAAGACCTCGGCTATCGGGTGCCCGAGCGGCTGGCGGCGATGCTCTGCGACGTCGCTGGCGAGGACAAGCAGTTTGCGCGGGTTATCGACTTGGGATGCGGCACCGGGCTTTTCGGCGAACGGATCCGCCGCATGACCTCCTGGCTGGAAGGCTATGACCTGTCACAGGGCATGCTGGCGAAGGCGGGCGAAAAGGGCGTGTATGACCGGCTCGGCCAGGCCGACATCCTGCACGGGATCACCAACGCCCGGCTGCCGGGTGCGGAACAGGCGGACCTGGTGGTTGCCGCCGATGTGCTGGCCTATTTCGGCGATCTGGACCCGGTGATGGCGGTTGCCTCCGGCCTTGCCACCGGCGGTGGGCTGATCGCGCTGTCGCTCGAAGCCGGACCCGAAGGCTGCGACTGGCTGCTTCAGCCGTCGCTGCGCTATTGCCACGGCGAGGCCTATCTGCGGCGACAACTGGAAAACCACGGTCTTCAGGTAATCAGCCTGTCCCGCGAACCGATCCGCCGGGATGGCGCCGACCTGATATCCGGCCTGCTGGTTGTCGCGCGCAAGCGGCCGGAGGCAATGACGGCAGAGAGGGTTGCCTCGGCTTCGGTGACGGACCCGATCGTTGCGGCCCTAAACTGACTCAGTCGGCGTCAAGGTTTCGCCAGCCAGGCTACAGCCGACGGGGCGAACGCGGCAATCCGCTCCGCCCCGTCGACGCTTCAACTCCTCAGGCTGCGGCGGCAGGCTGGTCGATTGGATGCTGCGTGCGGAAGCCGACAGCCAGCCTGTTCCAGGTGTTGATGGTTCCGATGGCAACGGTGATCCGGACGATCTCCTCGTCGGTAAAGTGCGCCTTGAGCGCCTTGAATTCGGCGTCCGGTATTCCGGTCAGCGATATATTCGTGACCGCGTCCACCCATCCCAGCAACGCGCGTTCCCTGGCGTCATAGACACCCGCTTCGCGCCAGACGCTCATCAGATTGATCCACTGCTCGCTCAGGCCGTCATGACGCGATTCCTTGACGTGCATGTCGACGCAGTAGGCGCAGCCGTTGATCTGCGACGCGCGCAGCTTGATGAGATGGATGTGGCGGCGTTCGAGTCCCGAGGACTGGACGTAGTTCTCCAGCTGCATGACGGCCTGGGCCGCATCGGGGGCGACTTTGTAGAAATCAAGTCGGGTGTGCATCGCAAGTCTCCTTTGATGTCGGCTGGTCTCAGCGAGCCGGTTTGCGTTGATGGTGTTCCAGAAAGGCGCAGCCCCTTGCAATGATGCCGCCATCGTCGGTTTCGACGAGGTCCGCTTTCAGAGCGGCGACCGTTACCCGCGCCAGTTCGGCGCGATAGGCTTTCTCGGCCTTGAGCATGGCCGCGTTGATGCCGCAGGGGGCCTTGAAATAGCGGGCAGGCAACGGATTGGGCCCGCGCTGCCGGATCTCGTTGCAACGGAATGCCGGCGCCGGGCCTTCCACCGCAAGCACGATGTCGAGAAGCGTGATGGCGCCGGGCTGGCGGCCGAGGCGGTATCCGCCCTTCGGGCCTGGCACGGTTGCAAGGATACCTGCCGCCGACAGCGCCTGGAGATGCTTGAGAAGATAGCTGGTGGAGACGCCATGGAATTCGGCCAGGCTCGACGCCGACAACACCGCTCCCGTTTCGAGACCGGCAAGCATGGTCACACTGTGTATCGCCTGCTCTACCCCGTCGCTGAGTTTCATTGCTCACCTCCAATTCGTGGATAGAATTTATCCATGATTCTCCGATGCGTCAATCCCGCTTCTCCTTTCGAGCCGCTTTGCATAGGATCAAGGCGTGAATCACACCGAGCACTCCGACCCCGGGACCCAAGGCTTGCAACTGCCCGAGCCCTTTGCCAGCTGGTTTTCAAGCCGGGGCTGGCAGCCGCGCGCGCATCAACTCGAGCTGCTGCGCGAAACCGCCGCCGGCAGGTCGATGCTGCTGATCGCGCCCACCGGCGCGGGCAAGACGCTGGCCGGGTTTCTTCCGAGCCTGACCGAGCTTGCTGCCCGCGGCAAACCCAAACCGGGCTCCGCCGGCTTCAGATCGCTGCACACACTCTACATTTCGCCGCTCAAGGCGCTGGCCGTGGATATCGAGCGCAACCTGGCGCGCCCGGTCGAGGAAATGGGCCTGCCGGTTCGGATCGAGACCCGGACCGGGGATACGCCGCAATCCAAGCGCGCCCGGCAGCGTACCGATCCACCGGATATCCTGCTGACCACGCCCGAGCAGGTGTCGCTGCTCATTGCCAATGCCCATGCCGAGAGGCTGTTTTCCGGCCTGCGCTATGTGATCTTCGACGAGTTGCACTCGCTGATCGCCTCCAAGCGCGGACATTTGCTCTCGCTGGCTCTCGCCCGGCTGCGAAAACTGGCGCCGGGCCTGCGCACCATCGGCCTGTCGGCGACGGTGGCGGATCCGGAGGAATTACAGCGCTGGCTGGTGCCGCAATCGCGACTGTCGGATGAACTCGCGGGACGGATCACGGTAGCCGGCGGCGCCAGCCCGATCATCACAATTCTCGAGAGCGAGGAGCGGATTCCCTGGTCCGGCCATTCGGCGCGCTACGCCATCCCCGACGTTTATCAGACCATCAAGGACCACCGCACCACGCTGATCTTCGTCAATACCCGCAGCCAGGCGGAACTGCTGTTCCAGGAGTTGTGGCGGATCAATGATGACAGTCTGCCGATCGCCCTGCATCACGGCTCGCTGGATGCGGCGCAGCGGCGGCGGGTGGAGGCGGCGATGGGGCGTAACGAGCTCAGAGCCGTTGTCGCCACCTCGACCCTGGACCTGGGGATCGACTGGGGCGACGTCGACCTGGTGGTGCATGTCGGGGCGCCCAAGGGCGCGAGCAGGCTGGCGCAACGGATCGGGCGGGCCAATCACCGCATGGACGAGCCGAGCCGGGCGATCCTGACGCCGGCCAACCGCTTCGAGGTGCTCGAGTGCCAGGCGGCGATCGACGCCAATTATGTCGGCGCGCAGGACACGCCGCCCGGCGGCGATGGCGGGCTCGACGTTCTGGCCCAGCATGTGCTCGGCATGGCGGCGGCAGGCCCGTTTGACGCGGATGAGCTCTATGCGGAGGTGTCCAGCGCCTCCCCCTATGCGTACCTCGATCGGGAAACCTTCGACAAGGTGATCGAATTCGTCGCCACCGGCGGCTATGCGCTGAAGAGCTACGAACGTTACGCGCGAATCCGCAAGCGCGCGGACGGGTTGTGGCGGATCTCCAATCCGCAGGTGGCGCAGCAATACCGGCTCAATATCGGCACCATCATCGAGGCGCCGATGCTCAACGTGCGGATGACCAGCCGCAAGAACGGCACACTGTCGGGCCGCGGCGGGCCGCCGCTGGGCAAGGTCGAGGAGTATTTCCTGGAGACGCTGGCGCCTGGCGACACCTTCCTGTTCTCGGGCAAGATCCTCAGGTTCGAGGGCATTCGCGAGAACGAATGCCTGGTCTCCAAGGCCTGGGACCAGGACCCGAAGGTGCCTGCCTATGCCGGCGGCAAGTTTCCGCTCTCGACCTATCTTGCCGACAGCGTCCGGGCGATGATCGCCGATCCGTCGACCTGGGGATCGCTGCCCGGCCAGGTCTCGGACTGGCTCAGGATGCAACAGCAGGTCTCGCAGCTTCCGGCGCGCGACAGCCTGCTGATCGAAACGTTTCCGCGGGCGGAACGCTTCTTCATGGTGCTCTATCCCTTCGAGGGACGGATCGCCCACCAGACACTGGGCATGTTGCTGACACGGCGGCTCGAACGGCTTGGCGCCCAGCCGCTCGGCTTTGTCGCCACCGATTATTCGCTAGCCGTCTGGGGCCTCGAGGACATGGGCGCGATGATCTCGGACGGCAGGCTCGGTCTCGCCGATCTGTTCGACGAGGACATGCTGGGCGACGATCTCGATGCCTGGCTGAACGAATCCTGGATGCTCAAGCGAACCTTCCGGGCCTGTGCCGTGATCTCCGGGCTGATCGAGCGGCGGCATCCCGGCAAGGAAAAATCCGGCCGCCAGGTCACGGTCTCCGCCGACCTGATCTATGACGTGCTCAGGAGCCACGAGCCCGACCATATCCTGCTGCGCGCGACCCGCGCCGATGCGGCACAGGGGCTTTTGGACATTCAGCGGCTCGGCGCTATGCTCAAGCGAATCAAGGGCCACATCAGGCACCGGCCGCTCGAGCACATCTCGCCGCTGGCGGTGCCGATCATGCTGGAAATCGGCCGCGAACCGGTTTCCGGCGAGGCCCATGAAAGCATATTGGCCGAGGCGGCGGACGACCTGCTTGCCGAGGCACAGAGCCAGACTTGAACGGAACAGGCATGCACGGCAGGGCAGCGGCGCTCAGAACAGACATTCCGGCCACGGGGCCGATGACGGTCGAGCTCAATGTCAACGGAACAGCCGTGGTTTGCGACCGCTCCGGCGTGCTCTGGCTGCCCGACAGCGCCACGCTCGTGGTCTCCGACCTGCACCTGGAAAAAGGCGCGGCTTTCGCCCGCCGCGGTATGCTGCTGCCCCCCTACGATACCGCCGCGACCCTGGCGCGGCTTGGTGCGGCGATCGCCGGCTATGCGCCGCGGCTGGTGATCAGTCTGGGCGACAGCTTCCATGACCGGAGCGGCTCGGCACATCTGCCGGAGGGTTACCGCGAGCAGTTGCGGGGCCTGCAGCGGGGCCGTGACTGGATCTGGATCGAAGGCAATCACGATCCGGACAGGCCCGAGGGGCTGGAGGGCAGCTTCTGCAGCGAACTGCATGTGGACACGCTTGTGTTCCGGCACGAGCCGAAATCCGGCGCGGCGGACGGGGAAATTGCAGGCCACCTGCATCCGGCGGCCCGCGTGGTCCGGCGTGGCAAGGGCGTGCGCCGTCCGTGTTTTGCCAGCGACGGGAAGCGACTGCTGATGCCGGCTTTCGGTTCGACCACCGGCGGGCTCGAATTGCGGCACCCGGCGATGCGCGGACTGTTCGACCGAAAGCAACTGGTGGCCCACCTGATCGGCAAGGACCGGCTCTATTCCGTCGCCTTCAACCGGATGAACGGCTGAGCCGTGTATTGCGCGCGCCCCGGAACACCATAAGATTGACGAGATGGCAATTCAGGCCATTAGCACCTAGGTAATCAACCGCACACGCCACACCATCGCTTACCGGTCCGGCAGCATTTACAGCCAGAATTCCTTTTCCGGTGGCGCTTGTAAAAAACGAGTAAATACGCTTACTGTATTATTTGGTGACGACGAACCGATCTTCAAACTCAAATTCTTGCAATATAAATTGATGCTCCATGCAGGAGAATCCATGCAAATACTCAACCTTTTCACTGTTTTTTCTTAGATTTTGGCAAATCGAATAGCAAGATTGAAAAAATGATATGCTTGTTCTAGTCGAGCGGTGTGAAGGCTCAGGAAAGATTGTGATCTCTCTTGGTGCTGGCGTCTTTATTCCAGTATCAGAGCGCATCAACATAGAACAGCTTGCCCTGTCGGCTCCAGCGCTTTAGGAAGGTCGCTTGGGGTGAGCACAAATGTGTACTCTTGTGGAGGGGGTTGTCTGCGATATTTTGTACTGCTAGAGCAGCGGCCCGATGAAGCGTATCGTCCACCAAATTTTTTAGTAATGCGGGATCTTTCATGCAGAAACTTGAGCTCTCACCGGACCTGTTCTTCTCTAACCTCCGTACAGTCAATCGCGATCTCTGCAAGGACGCCATGCTTGGCCTAGTTCATCGGTATGATCTGAGTGGCAAGAACGTGCTTTCGCTGGGCGCAGGCGAAGCTTTCGAAGAGTCTTGGTTTTATAATAGCGACTGCACCCTCACCTTGAACGACATCAACCTGTCATTCACTCCGGCGGTCTGCCAAGGGAGCGGATTGACGTTTTATCATGGTGATGCTGGGGCAGCATTGGTTGATATCCCTGACGGGCGATACGATCTGCTCTATGTTTCCAGCTTCCATCCGGATGAAATCAGGCGGGAGACAATCCAGGCTGATTTTGTAGCCCAACAAACCGAAGATCAGGCTGCACACTACGTCACATGGCCAGATGACGAATTACCATACTCCGAAACGTTAAACGATGCTCTGGCCAAAATTCGAGACGGAGGGTTGGTAATCTTTCAGCACTATAGAGGAGGAGTGTGCGTCGACACCAACCCGCATTACATCGACGAAATTGAAAAACAATTCCAAAGCGCCGGTGTCCAACTGCTTGAGGTCTACACATTCCGGCGCTCTACGCCGCACCTTCTGGTGGTTGGCTACAAAGGCGACGCTTCACACGCGTTGGAGTTCAGTAAATCATTGCAGGCCCGCCCCGAAATCAAGACGTTTCACGGCCGCTATGGCGACAAGGAAATATCAACAGACGTCGTGAAGGTCTTTGAACTTGCGAGCGAGCATATCAGACCGCGGAAAGTCTTTCCGCCCCCCCCTACAGCTCATGCAGAGCCACAACCTACTCCTCCAGCCGCGTCGGCAGGCATTGTCGAGCGGCTTCGCAGTCTTTTTCGCAGATAACTTAAAACACGCGCCTCGCACCGTGGCGATTCGGATGCATCGCCTATCCGGTCCATCCGACGGTCAATCCTTGCGGAAGATGACGCTGCCCAGCCATCCGGTCAGGGTGGCAAGAAGCACCGCAATAACACCGTAGGCGAGCGAATAGACATGGGCGAAGTTGTAGATGAACTGCTCCAGGCCGGTCTTGACCACCCGAAGCGGGATCACCTTTTCCATGACGAACTGGTTGTTCTTGTAAAGAACCGCACGGACCTTGTGCTGGCCGACCGGAATATTGGCCGGAAGCCGGACGGTGGCGCGGAACAGCGCCTTTGAGATGAACTGGACGCCGGTCGGATCGCGTTGGTACAGGCCGCTGGCCTGCTTGATGCGCCGCAAAGCCTCGCGAAACTCGGTCAGCCGGGAACCGTCGCCGACGCCGCCGGTGGGTACAAGCCGGATGTTGTCGATGCCGATATCGCGCGAGGCTAGCTCCATCAGATTGGCAATATCGGGCAGCGGCCGGGTGCTCGACATCGAATAGGATGCCGGAATCGGCTCAAAGCGGATCGAATGCCGGTTGATCCAGATCCCCGCGACGCGCTCCTTGCGCCGCACCGTCGAGGTTTTGCGCGGGCCTTCAAGGGCAACAACCACGTCATAGGCAAACGTGGCGAGGAGCAATTCGTCGGCACCGTCAATCGCACCGAAGACGGTGATGTCGGCGCCGGAGAAATCCGAGGTGATGGCGATCTCGTTGGTGGAAATTCCGATGTCGATCCGTTCGGAAAACTTGTCGTTGATCGTCACGGACGGGTCGGCGAGCTGAGCCGCGGCCGGGAGGCTCGCAAATACAGACACAACAAACAGCAGGACCACGCAGCGCATCAGAAGCCGAAACTCCCGCTGACCACGGAGTAGATTTCGTCGGGCGGCAACACCAAGTCGAACCCGAGACGGATGCCAACGCCAAGAACCAGCAACGCAAGGCCGGCGCGCAATTGTTCGCCACGCATCTTCTGGCCGACGCGGACACCATATTGCGCACCGATCACGCCGGCGATCATCAACAGCCATGCCAGGACGATATCGACCGAAAAGTTGGTCGCCGCCTGCACAACCGTCGTGAAGGCAGTGACGAAGATGATCTGGAACAGCGATGTTCCGATCACGACACTGGTCGGGATACGCAGCAGATAGATCATCGCCGGGACCATGATGAAGCCGCCGCCAACCCCCATCACCGAGGTGAGAACGCCAATGGCAAAGCCGAGCATGATGACCGGGATGACACTGAGATAGAGCTTGGAGCGCTTGAAGCGCATCTTGAACGGCAGTCGATGTACCCAGTTGTGCTGGCCGGGCTTGCGCAGCGACACCGGCTTGTTCTTGGCGGCGCGGCGAAGCGAAATGATGCTTTCCCAGAGCATAAGCCCGCCGACCGACCCGAGAAACACGACGTAGAGCAACGAGATGATCAGATCCAGTTGGCCAAGACGGCGCAGCATGGAGAATATCTGTATGCCGACCGTCGCGCCGGCCAAACCGCCGACCAGCAAAACAAGTCCGAGCTTGATATCAAGCGTGCCGCGCCGGAAATGTGCCAGGGCGCCAGAAACCGACGACGCGACAACCTGATTGGCGCCGGTGGCAACGGCGACGGCGGGTGGAATATTGTAGAAGATCAAGAGCGGCGTGATCAGGAAGCCACCGCCGACGCCAAACATGCCGGACAGGAAACCCACTGCCGCGCCCATCCCGAGGATGACGAAGATATTGACCGACAATTCTGCGATCGGCAGGTAAATGGTCACCTTGCGCCCCCGGGCGTCAATGACAGGAAAAAGAGTTGCGCCGGGGATAGTCCGACAGAACGGTTTTGCGCGTTTCGGCGATGCGAGTCAAATAGGTTGACGTCTTCCGGGCACGGTTTTGGCGGTGTGGGCAAGGTTTTCCGCGCCAACAGGGACATGGAGGCTCCACCTGTGCTGCCTGATGCACAACCGGGTGCGGTAAGATCTTGAATCGACGTATATTCGAAGCCGCTCAATTTCCCCGGCCAGGCGGACACGCACACGGTCGGTGCGGCCGCGAGAGCAGACATTTCACGGCAATTTCCGGTTGGCGGGGCGACCGCCCCGCGAACCGGTTCAGCCGTTGCGCGCGAGCAGTTCCCTGACCAGCTTGTCGTCGATTTCACCAGTCGGCTCCATGCCTATGGAAGCCTGGAACTGCTTGATCGCAGCAACTGTCTTCTTGCCCATCACGCCGTCGGGTGCGCCGGCATCAAATCCATTGTTGTTGAGAATGCCCTGGATGTTGCGGATCGCCTTGCTCATGTCGACCGACGCGGTTTCGGTGGATGCCCCCTGCCAGGATGCCGGCACTTCAACCTCGTTGGCATCCGGATCAATCGGCTGTGCCGTCCAGTTGGCGACCGAAGCGCGGGCCGCCTCGACCTGCTCGGGACGAAGCGCGTTGAACACCTCATCGCGCTTGACTGCGGCATCCTTATCGCCGTCATTGGCCGCGATGGCGAACCATTTGTAGGATTTTTCGAGGTCGCGCGGAACGCCGTCGCCGCGGGCATAGAGGATCGCGAGGTTGACCTGGCTGTCACGGACGCCGACTTCGGCGGCGCGGCCGAACCATTCGGCGGCGTTCTCGTAATCCGGCACGGCTCCGGCGGTGGCATAGAGCACTGCGAGATTGTGCATCGCGCTGGCGTTGCCCTGCTCGGCTGCGAGCTGGTACCATTTCTTGGCGGCATCGAGATCGCGCTCGAGGCCACTGCCCTTTTCATAGAAATTGGCAATCCGGTACTGGGACGGTGCGTGGCCGAGATCAGCAGCGCGCTGATACCAGGTCGCCGCCGACTTGAGATCGACCGGGACGCCGCGACCTTCGGTGAAGCGGGCGCCGATTTCGTAGAAAGCCAGCGGATTGCCGGCAGCCGCTGCGGCCTTGAGCGCGCCAGTCGCTGCATCCTGGGGCAGCGCATCCAGCGCGGCGGTCAGCACCTCATCGCTTGCCGGCGCCGCTTCCTCAAGAGGGGCTATTGCCGCCGTGGATTCCAGCGATGTCGCTTCCGGCGCCATTTCCGTCATCTGTGATTGCGGATCCGAGCCGGGTTCGATCACCCTCACCTCGGGCAACCGTGCTTCGACGACCGGTTGCTGATCCTGCGTTTCGGCCATCATGTCCGGACCATCGCCAGACATTGAGGTCTGCTCGACGGTATCGGCTGGCTCGACAATTGCCGGCTCGACAGCCGCGATTTCCTCATTGCCCCCGGAGATGAGGCCGGAAACCAGCGGGAAGGACATGATCGCCAGCAAGACCGCGCCGGCAGCCATCAGGAGCGGGCGGCGGCGCGACTTGAGCACCTCGAGCATTCCGCCACCACCGCTCTTGCGGCTCTTGCCGATGGTTTCCACTTCGGCGGCCGCGGCCATGGCGGCGCGGCGGGCGGAAGCGAGAAACTCGGATTTTTCCGAACCATTGTCAGCCGGGCTACCGCCGCGCTGGCGTTCGGCTGCCTGGGCTTCGCGGACCTTCTGCAGAATGCGGTTGATGTCCGGCGCGCCCGATCCGGGCTCGAGCGGCATATTGGCGGTCTCCGCATCCAGTTCCATCGATGGATCCAGCGGCGGAGAATCGTCTTCGGTAAACTGCGGCTCGGCCTGGGTCTTGGACTGGTCCTTGCCCGGCCTGATACGCGCTGCCAAACCCGAGAGGAAAGACTTTTCGCCGCCGCTGCTGGACTGCGAAAGCCCTTCGTCGTCGTGAGCTTCCGCCCCCTGGCTGTTCGCGTAGGCCGCGGCCAGTGCTGCGGCCTCGGAGGGAGAGCGCGCCGGTTGCGCCTTCGTCTCCACCTGGGGACGGCTCATTCCGGAACCTGTGTCCTCATGGTCTGCCGCCAGATGCATGACATCGTCAAGCGACTGAACCGAAGCCTGCGGCATCACAGCTTCGCCCGTGCCATGCGCACCAGTTGCGGCCTGGTGAAACGCCGGCGAGGGAGCGTCGAGACGTTCCAGGCGCCCGGCGATCTTCAGCATGGTTTCCTGGACGGCTTCGAACGCACGGGTGGTCCGGTCTTCCGTCTTCCGGCTCAGACCCTCCAGCGCCCTGAGATCGTCGGCAAGCGCCGTGATGACTTCCATATTGGCGAGGGATTGCGGCGACGGGGTGCTGCCCATCTGGCCGGAATAGGCCGACAACGCCGCTTCCGCAGCCTGACGGGCGGCTTCGACGACAAATTCGTCGCTGGTTGCCAGGTGTTCCTCGATGGAGGCCAGGCGCTCTTCGAAAGCCTCTGTTCCCGCACCCGCAGGCGCCGAGCTGATCAGGCGGGAAAGATTGGCGATCTGGTCTTCGAGGCCGCGCATCGCCTGGTCGCTCGGACCGGTACCGGCATTGCTCGACATGTCGAGCCGGTCGGCGATATCGGCCAGCCTGGCTTCCAGGTTCTCGATCCCGGGCATCATTGCCGGCACCTGATCCAGATAGGGCCGGTCCAGGCGGGCGGAGATTTCGGCGAGCTGGGCCTCAACGTTTTCGAGCCCGCTCACCGGCTGCATGGCGTTGCCGGCGGCGGAGACTTCCGCCTGCTGCAGCCTGTCCGCGATTTCGGCGAGCCGGGCGTCGAGCGTTTCGAGGCCGGGCAGCGGATCGATGCTGCGCGACACGGTCGCCTCGGCGCGGCCGATCAGCGCTTCCAGACGGCCGATGACAGCTTCCGGCACGGCGCCAACCTGCGGCGCCGGGATGGAAAGGCTTTCGATCTGATGGGCCAGATTGTCCAGCCGGGCGATCAGGGAGTCATCCACGCCGCGTGCGTCGAGGGCCTCGATCCTGCCGGTGATGTCGTTGAGATAGTCGGCCAGCTCGGGCATGCGGTCATCGCGGGCGCCGTGCTCGAGATAGGACTGGAGATTTTCGATCCGTGCATCCAGGCGGGCAATGGCTTCCTCGTCGGCCAGCTGGGCAACGCGCGCCGCAAGATGCTCGATGCGGCTGCCGATCTCGGTTTCGACGGCAGCAGGTTCGAGTTCGTCGATTTTCTGGGCGACGGAGGCCAGACGGGCCTCAAGCCGCTCGAACGGAGCATTGTTGACAGCGGCCGACGTCGGAGCCGGCAGGGCCGCGATGGCCCGGGTGATTTCATCAAGCCGTGCGCCGAGCAGATCGAACTGCTCCGGCAAATCCGGGCTGGCGGACACGGCCTGCCGTGTCATCGTCTCGATTGCCTGCGAAAGCTGGGCGATCTTGTCCTCGATTGCCTGCCCCTGACCGGATGCGGGCATGCCTGCCAGGAATTCGCGGATTTCGTCAACGCGATAGGCCAGGTTGACGAGTTCCTCGCGGAGCGCGGCCATGTCGAGGCCGGAGACCTGCTCCTCCATCGACTGCCAACGGGATTCAAGCGAGCGGACACTCTCTTCCCGGGCCAGCTGATCGACCATTTCGCGCATGGAATCGAGCTCGTGCCGGAGCGCGTCCGCGCCACCGTCCTGAGTGCCGAGCGCGTCGATGGAAGCCGAAATGCCTGCAAGATCCCGGCGCAGTTCCCTGGGCAGCGACTGATCGCGGGCTTCCTTGCGCAGCTCGCCCATCTCGCGGCGGAGCGCCGTCATCTCATTGATGAGCTGCTGGCTCAGATCGGGTCTTGGATCCTGACGCGCGGCGGAAAAAGGATCGGCGGCGGTCTTGCGGGCGGGCTGACGGGTTTGCGCATCGCGGCCTGTGGGCATCGCTGCGGCATGCGACGCTGCAGCAGCCTTGACCGACCCGCCGCGCTGCGCCTCTTCGAGAGCCCGCTGCCGGGCACGAATGTCATCAAGAAGGTCGCCGCCCAGACCGGAAGACTGCGGCTTTGGCGCGGGGACCTGCGGAGCCTTTGCCGGATACCTGCCGGCTGCTGCTGCAGTGTCGCCGCGGCCCATCATTGTTTCAATCCGCGCTTCCAGGCTCTCGATTGTGCGGTTGAGCGAATCCAGCGAGGATCCGCCTGCACCCGGCCTGCTTGAATGAGATCGCGATCCGTTCATTTTTATTTCCGCTTCGCGTTGTTGACCAGGGCCTGACGCCCCACCCCCGTCCGCAGCACATCCATATCGCTCTCCGGGCCGCAGGGAAAAATCCCGACACCGAAAAGCCAGACTTCAAACCGGTAACAACAAGATACAACGAATCCGGGCTTACTGCTCTTCGCGCCCACATTCTGCGAAACGTGGTAAACAACCCGTTAACCAAGGTTACTTTTCTTCTGTCCGGACGTGTGAAACCGCGGCGACTTGACGTGACGTAAGGTATAATGTCACACCGCGATCGAGCTTTCGGAAATAGGAAAAATGGCGGCTTTGGCCAACGATGAATGAGATGAGTGACAGCAGCGCGGACCATGACGAGGCGGTCTACAGAATTGGCGATCTGGCCGAAGAATTCGGCGTCACGTTGAGAACTTTACGGTTTTACGAGGACAAGGGCCTGCTCAAGCCGACACGGGTCGGCGTCACACGGCTTTTCTCAAAACGCGACCGGGCCCGTCTCAAGCTGATCCTTCTGGGCAAGCGGGTCGGGTTTTCGCTGACCGAGGTCAAGCGGATGATCGACCTGTATGATCCGCGCGGAAAGAATGTCACCCAGCTCAAGGTGGCCCTGTCAAAGGGCGAGGCGCAGATGCGGGTGCTCGAGGACCAGCGCGCCACCATCAACACCGCCATCGAAGAGCTTGAACGGACCATAGCGGTGGTCCGCGAGATGCTGGCCGAATCAGAATAGACGCAAGCCCGCCACCAACGCATTCACGATAACCCGCCCAAAAGGCGGGTTTTTTGTTGTCCATCGCGTCCGCCATCCCGGCTTGAGGCGCCACGACGCCCGTTCGAAGGTACTGCGAAGGGTCCATTTTGATTCACCCGGCCTCTTGTTTTTCTGATTTTCCGAGAGGCCGTCATCAAAAAATCACTAGTTTTTAATAGATATTGGGATCAGGATGCATACGCAGACCTGATTTGCTCCATTTTTGACGTTTACGCAAACGTCAAAATTTAGTAAGCAGCGGTACGGGGATCGCCGGGCTATCGTGCCCGAGGCGACGAAACTACAAGGGATGAGGATCCATGCCAGTCTTCAAGGCGCCGGTCGATGACACGCTTTTCATTCTCAATGATGTGCTCGGATACGAGCGCTACATGAATCTGCCTGGATTTGCGGATGCAAGCCCGGACATCGTCGAGGCCATCCTGCAGGAAGGCGCACGTATCTCCGAGGAAGTGCTGTTTCCGCTCAACCAGGTCGGCGACCAGGAAGGCTGCACCCGGCATGACGACGCAACCGTGTCGACGCCGAAGGGTTTCAAGCAGGCCTACAAGCAATATTGTGAAGGCGGCTGGCTCGGCCTTGCCGCGTCTCCCGAGTATGGCGGCCAGGGCCTGCCCTACGCGCTGCACACGGCCGTCTCCGAGTACATGATCTCGGCCAACCTTTCGCTGATGATGTATCCCGGCCTGACCCAGGGCGCGGTTGCCGCGATCCACGAACACGGCTCGGACGAGCAGAAGGCCAAATTCCTTCCCAAGATGATCGAAGGTATCTGGACCGGCACGATGAACCTGACCGAGCCGCATTGCGGCACCGATCTGGGACTGCTGCGCACCAAGGCAGTGCCGCAGGGTGACGGCAGCTACAAGATTTCCGGCCAGAAGATCTTCATCTCCGCCGGCGAACACGACATGTCCGACAACATCATCCACCTGGTTCTGGCCCGCATCGAGGGCGCGCCTGAAGGCGTGAAGGGCATCTCGCTGTTCATCGTGCCGAAGTTCATGGTTGGCGACGACGGCTCGCTGGGCGACCGCAACCCGGTCACCTGCGGCTCGCTTGAAGAGAAGATGGGCATCCACGGCAATGCCACCTGCGTGATGAACTACGACGAAGCCACCGGCTACCTGATCGGCACGGAGAACGCCGGCCTGAAGGCGATGTTCGTGATGATGAACGAGGCCCGCCTCGGCGTCGGACTGCAGGGCCAGGCAATGGGCGAGATCGCCTACCAGAACGCCGTTGCCTATGCGCGCGAGCGTCTGCAGGGCCGGTCGCTGTCGGGGCCGAAGGCGCCGGACAAGAAGGCCGACCCGATCATCGTGCATCCCGATGTGCGCCGGACGCTGATGACCATCCGCGCCTTCAACGAGGCCGGGCGCGCCTTCATGCTGTGGACCGCGCTCAAATCCGATGTCGCCCACAAGTCCGAAGTCGAAGCGGACGTCCAGCAAGCCGACGACCTGCTGACCCTGGTCACCCCGGTGGTCAAGGGCGTGCTCACCGACAAGGGCTTCGATCACGCGGTGATGGCGCAGCAGATGTTCGGCGGCCATGGCTACATCGAAGAATGGGGCATGAGCCAGTATGTCCGCGACGCCCGCATCGCCATGATCTACGAGGGCGCTAACGGCATCCAGGCGCTCGACCTCGTCGGCCGCAAGCTCGGCCAGAACGGTGGCCGCGCGGTGATGGCGTTCTTCAAGGAAGTCGGCGATTTCTGCGAGGAAAACCGCAGCAACGAAGAACTGGCGCTCTACACCAAGAGCCTGAAGAAGGGCCTCAACGACCTGCAGGCCTCGACCATGTGGCTGATGCAGAACGCGATGGCCAAGCCCGACAATGCCGGGGCGGCCTCGACCGACTACATGCACCTCTTCGGGCTGGTGGCGCTGGGTTACATGTGGGCGCTGATGGCCAAGGCGGCAGTCGAAAAGCGCGACAACGGCGCAGACGGCAAGGAAGAATTCCTCGCCTCCAAGCTGCTTGTCGGCAAGTTCTTCATGGAACGCATCATGCCGGAGACCTCGCTGCGCAAGACCCGCATCGAGACCGGCGCCGATACCATGATGGAATTGGCTGCGGAAGCTTTCTAGGCCGGGTCCGCCTGCTTGATTGAAACGGTGGCGGGCGCATAGCCGCCCGCCGGATTTTTCTGGGAGGAAGACATGGCGACATTGCCATCGGAAGTGCTTGGCGTACCCCGTCCGGACTGGATGGAAGACGACGTCGCCATGCTCGCGGACATGGCCAGCCGCTGGCTGGAAGCCGAAGTGGTTCCGCATTACGACCGCTATGAGAAACAGGAAATGGTCGACCGCAGCGCCTGGGAAGGCGCGGGCGCCGCCGGCCTGCTGTGTGCGGCGATCCCGGAAGAATACGGCGGTTCGGGCGGCACCTACGCCCATGAGGCGGCGATCATCGAAGCGCTCGGACGCACCGGCACCGACGGGTTCGGCATCGCGCTGCACAACGCCATCGTCGCCCCCTACATTCTGCATTTCGGCTCCGAGGAGCAGAAGCGGAAATGGCTGCCCAAGATGGCGTCGGGCGAGATGATCGGCGCCATCGCCATGACCGAACCCGGCGCAGGGTCTGACCTTCAGGGCATCAAGACCACGGCCAGGAAAAATGGCAATCACTACGTCATCAACGGCTCGAAGACCTTCATCACCAATGGCCAGCACGCCAACCTGATCATCGTCGTCTCCAAGACCGATCCGACCAAGGGCGCCAAGGGCATCTCGCTGATGGTGGTCGAGACCGACGAGGTCGAAGGCTTCCGCCGCGGCCGCAATCTCGACAAGGTCGGGCTCAAATCCAACGACACGTCGGAGCTGTTCTTCGACGATGTGCGGATCCCGACCGCCAACATGCTCGGCACCGAGGAAGGCCAGGGTTTTGCCCAGCTGATGACGGAACTGCCGCAGGAGCGGCTGCTGATCGCCAACCAGGCGATCTCGATGATCGAGCGGGCGCTGGCGATCACCATCGACTACGTCAAGGAACGCAAGGCCTTCGGCAAGGCCGTGATCGAGTTCCAGAACACCCAGTTCAAGCTGGCGGAGCTGAAATCCGAAGCCACCATGGCGCGCGTGTTCGTCAATCATTGCGTCGGCGAGCACCTGAAGGGCCAGCTCAGCTCGACCACCGCCTCGATGGCCAAGTACCTGACCACCGATCTGCAGTGCAAGGTGGCGGACGAATGCGTACAGCTGCATGGCGGCTACGGCTACATGAACGAATATCCGGTGGCGCGGATGTTCCGCGACGCGCGGGTGCAGCGGATCTATGGCGGCACCAACGAGATCATGAAACTGCTGATCGCAAGGAGCCTGTAAGCCAATGGCCGAATTCACACTTGATTGCTTTTTAGAGAGCGGCAACGCCTACAAGGCGGCGCTGATGCTCGAGCTTGCCGGCGCGGACTGGGCGCCCCGCCGTGTAGCCTTCTTTACCGGCCAGACACGCTCGCCGGAATTCCGGGCGCTCAACGTCATGGGCGAGGTTCCGGTCTTGACGCACCACAAGCCGGACGGCGATGTGGTGCTAAGCCAATCCGGAGCCATCCTCGACTACCTGTCGCGGGAGCTCGACCGCTTCGGGCCGGCAAATGAAGCTGAACGCCGGGAAATCCTGCGCTGGCTGCTGTGGGACAACCACAAGCTGACCAGCTATGTCGCGACCTACCGGTTCATGAGCCTGTTTCAGAAGAAGACCGACGATCCGGTGACGCAGTTCTTTCATGCCCGTGCCGTGGGCGCCTGGAAGGTGCTGGACCAGCATCTTGAGGGGCGCGATTTCATCGTTTCCGGCCATCCGACGATCGCGGACCTGTCGATCTGCGGCTACCTGTTCTGGCCCGACCAGATCGGCATGGACCTCAACGCCTATCCCAACATTGCTGCATGGCTGGACCGCATCGCCGCCCTGCCCGGCTACAAGCGACCCGAAGACCTGATGCCAAGCGGGATGGATCCCGCCACCGCAACCGCCTGACCCGAACACGAAAACCTGGAGATCACCGCAATGGTTGATGTATTTGTCTATGATCACGTCCGCACCCCGCGGGGCCGCGGCAAGAAGGACGGAAGCCTGCACGAAGTGCCTTCGGTGCGGCTCGCCTCGCACATGCTCGAGGCGCTGCGCGACCGCAACGGCCTGGACACCGCGAAGGTCGACGACATCATCATGGGCTGCGTCGACGCCATCGGCGAAGCCGGCGGCGATATCGCCCGGGCGGCGACCTTCGAAGCCGGCTACGCCACCGAGGCGCCCGGCATCCAGATCAACCGCTTCTGCGCATCCGGCCTCGACGCCATCAATCTCGCCTCCGGCAAGATCGCCTATGGCGCCGACGACATCGTCATCGCAGGCGGTGTGGAATCGATGTCGCGCATCGGCATCGGCGCCCAGGGCGGCGCCTGGTTCATGGATCCGTCGGTCAACATCCCGGCCTATTTCATGCCACAGGGCATTTCGGCCGACCTGATCGCCACCAAATACGGCTTCTCCCGCGACGACGTCGACGCCTATGCGGTAGAGAGCCAGAAGCGCGCGGCGAATGCCTGGGAGAAGGGCTATTTCAAGAAGTCCGTGGTTCCGGTCAAGGACATCAACGGCCTGACCATTCTCGATCGTGACGAGCACATGCGTCCGGGCACCGACATGCAGACGCTTGCAAGCCTCAACGCTTCCTTCGGCATGATGGCGGAGATGGGCGGTTTCGGCTCGGTCGCCATCCAGGCGCACCCGGAAATCGAGAGCATCAACCACATTCACCATGCCGGCAACTCGTCGGGCATCGTCGATGGCGCCGGGCTGGTGCTGCTCGGATCCAAAAAGGGCGGCAAGACCATGGGTCTCGAGCCGCGCGCACGGATCAAGGCCTTCGCCAATATCGGTTCCGATCCGGCGCTGATGCTGACCGGACCGGTTGATGTCACCGAGAAACTGCTCAAGCGCGCCAAGATGAAGATTTCGGACATTGATCTGTTCGAACTCAACGAGGCCTTCGCTTCTGTTGTCCTGCGCTTCCAGCAGGCCTTCGACATTCCGTCCGACAAGATCAACGTCAATGGCGGCGCGATTGCCATGGGTCATCCGCTCGGCGCCACCGGCGCAATGATCCTCGGCACCGTGCTTGACGAACTCGAGCGCCGTGATCTCAACACCGCCCTTGTCACGCTGTGCATCGGCGCGGGCATGGGCACCGCGACGATCATCGAACGCGTCTGATACCCGGAGAACAATCATGAGCAATGAAATTTACACAGTAGACGTCGACAGCGACGGCATCGCGCTCGTCACCTGGGACATGACCGACCGGTCGATGAACGTGTTCACGCAAGCAGCGCTCGAGCAACTCGATGCGCTGGTCGATCGCTTCGTCGCCGATGACGCGGTCAAGGGCGTGGTGTTCACCTCCGGCAAGTCGACCTTCTCGGGCGGCGCCGACCTGACGATGATGAAGACCCTGCTCGCCGGCATGGCGGAAGAAAAGCGCAACAACCCCGAAAAAGCCCAGCAGATGCTGTTCGATCAGGTCGGCCGCATGAGCCAGCTGTACCGCAAGATCGAAACCTGCGGCAAACCGTGGGTTTCGGCGATCAACGGCGTGTGCATGGGCGGCGCGTTTGAACTGTCGCTTGCCTGCCATGGGCGTGTCGCCGCGGACTCGCCGTCGGTCAAGATGGCGCTGCCGGAAGTCAAGGTCGGCATCTTCCCGGGCGCCGGCGGCACCCAGCGGGTTCCGCGCCTGACCAACGCCCAGGACGCGCTGCAGATGATGACCACCGGTCAGTCGCTGACGCCGGCAAAGGCCAAGGCGATGGGCCTGATTCATGAGGTTGTCGAACCCAAGAAACTGGTTTCTGCCGCCAAGGCGATGATCAAGAACGGCCTGTCGCCGGTTGCCCCGTGGGACGTCAAGGGCTTCAAGCTGCCCGGCGGCCAGGTCTGGTCGGCGCAGGGCGCACAGCTGTGGCCCGCGGCTTCTGCGATCCTGCGGCGCGAGACCCAGGACAACTACCCAGCCGCCAAGGCGATCCTGCAATGCGTGTTCGAAGGCCTGCAGGTTCCCATCGACACCGGCCTCAAGATCGAGCAGCGCTATTTCAGCCATATCCTGCAGACCCCTGAAGCCCAGTCGATGATCCGTTCGCTGTTCGTCTCGCTGCAGGAGATCAACAAGGGCGCGCGCCGTCCGGAAGGCATCAAGCCGACCAAGTTCCGCAAGATCGGCGTCGTCGGCGCCGGTTTCATGGGCGCGGGCATTGCCTATGTGACGGCCAAGGCCGGCATTCCGGTGGTGCTGATCGATCGCGACATGGAGGCTGCCGCCAAGGGCAAGTCCTACTCGGAAGACCTGGTCAAGAAGGGCGTCCAGAAGGGCAAGACAACCAAGGAAGAGGGCGAGAAGCTGCTATCGCTGATCAGCCTGTCGACCGATCACGCCGACCTGTCGGATGCGGATCTGGTCATCGAAGCCGTGTTCGAGGACCGTGATGTCAAGAAAGCGGTGACGGAATCGATCGAAGCACAGATCCGGCCGACCACGGTCTACGCGTCCAATACCTCGACGCTGCCGATCACCGGGCTTGCCAGGAACTCGAAGCGGCCGAAAAACTTCATCGGCATCCACTTCTTCTCGCCGGTCGACAAGATGATGCTGGTCGAGATCATTCTCGGCCGCAAGACCTCGGACAAGGCACTGGCCGTGGCGCTCGACTATGTCGCCGCGATCAAGAAGACGCCGATCGTGGTCAACGACACACGCGGCTTCTTCGTCAACCGCTGCGTGCTGCGCTACATGAACGAGAGCTACAACATGCTGGCCGAAGGCGTGCCGCCGGCGATGATCGAGAATGCGGCGAAAATGGCCGGCATGCCGGTCGGTCCGCTGTCGCTCAACGACGAGGTGGCCATCGACCTTTCGCTGAAAATCGTTCGCGCCACAATTGCCGACCTTGGGGAAAAGGCTGTCGATCCGCGTCATCTGGCGCTGGTCGAGCGGATGGTCGAAAAGGAAGGCCGGCTTGGCCGCAAGAACGGCAAGGGTTTCTACGACTACCCGGCAAAGCCCGCCAAGAAGCACCTCTGGCCCGAACTGAAGACGCTCTATCCGCAGCAGGACCCGGCCAAGGTCGATGTCAGGGAACTGCAGAACCGCTACCTGGCGGCAATCGCACTCGAAGCTGCACGCACGGTGGAAGAGGGCATTGTCACCGATCCGCGCGAGGCCGACATCGGCACCATCCTGGGCTTCGGGTTCGCGCCCTACACCGGCGGTGCGCTGAGTTACATCGACACCATGGGCGCGCAAGCCTTTGTCGACATGTGCAAGGTGCTGGCCCGCAAGTACGGCAAGCAGTTCCGCGCGCCGAAGCTGCTGGTGGAGATGGCCGAGAAGGGCGAAACCTTCTACGGCCGGTTCAATCCCTACCGTGAGGACAAGGCAGCCGCCTGAGACTTCCGCGTTTGCAGAGACATTCAAACGGGCCTTCGGGCCCGTTTTTTTGTTGTCAGGGCTTCGTGGCGACCAGCGTGTAGCACAGCGGCAGCTGCGCCTCGTTGCCGACATAGATGTCGTAAGCGGTCTCCCGGTTGGAATGGGGATACTCCCTGAGTTCCCCGATCCGCAATCCGGCCTTGACGCATCCGGTGACGATGTCGCCCATGGTGTGGAAATGCCACCAGGACGGCGGCGCTTTTGCGGTCTCCGAGCCGTCATAGACAATCTCGTCCTCGGTGATGAACGGTTCGGTCCGGAAATAGGAATATGTCAGCGAATGGGTGTCCTCGCCATGGGGCTCGAACATGTCGAGCACCGGGTGGGTTTCGTAAATGACCAGCCGTCCGCCGGGCGCCAGGAGCCAGGAGACAACCGCCAGGAAACGCGTCAGGTCCGGCATCCAGTTGAGCACGCCGATGGTGATCAGCGCCAGGTCGAACCGGCCTTCGAGTTCGCCGGGCAGCGCATAGGCATTGGCACAGACGAAGCGGGCCTTGCCGCCATGCGGCGAGACAGCGCGCAATTCCTCCGCCTGGGCGAGAAAGGCGTCGGACTGGTCGATACCGGTGGCCTGCACAGCACCCAGAGCCAGCATCGACAAGGTTTCCCGACCATTGTTGCAGCCGATCTGCACGGCGCGTGCACCGCTGACGCCATTTCCGGCGAGTACGCCAGTCACCGTAGGATCGAAAGTCGAGAACGCCGGATCGGCGAAGCCCGAGAGTTGCCGCCGCCACTCTTCGCTTTGCCGGTGACGATGCGCCGATGCATTCCAGGCAAGCCTGTTGGCCTGCGTTACCGTGTCTGTGTCCCGTGTCACCGGAAGAATTCCTTATCAAGCACCGGCTTCGAGACCAGTTATCAGGCCTTGCCCGGGCGGATGCAGCGCACGAGCAGGTTCGCCCCCTCTGATAGCTAGAAAATTAACTTCAGGAAAGCATGATGGAAGGCCAGGTTGCCAGGAGCGCGTTGCCGGAGCCCAGTGCTTTCGGCACCGCGGGCGGAAAAGGGAGGTCCACACGATGCCGGTCATCGACTACTATTTCTACTGCGCGTCGCCGTTCACCTATCTCGGTCACAACCTGATCTGCGAAGTCGCGGAAAAACACAAGGCCACGCTCAATTACAAGCCGGTCAACCTGTCGGCCTTGTGGGCTGTCTCCGGCGCGGTTCCTCCCGGCCAGCGGCCACCGGTTCGGCAAAGGCTGCGACTGATCGAGCTGCAGCGCCTTGCCGCCTGGCGCGGCCTGCCGATCAAGACCACGCCGCTGCATTGGCCGGTGGACGCCTCGCTTGCCGACAGGATCATCATTGCATTGGTGGAGACCGGCCACGATCCGCGCTATTTCATGGGCAAGGTGCTCTCCGGGGTCTGGGCCAATGACGACAACATTGCCGACGAAGGGGTGCTAACCTCCTACCTGTCACAGGTCGGGCTCGATGCGCGACCGGCAATCCTTGATGCCAAGAGCGACGAAATCGCCGCCATTCGCGAGCGCAATTCGCAGGATGCCATTGCAGCCGACGCCGTGGGGGTGCCCACCTATGTGCTCAATGGCGAGCCTTTCTGGGGGCAGGACCGGATCGAACTGCTGGATCAGGCGCTGACCACCGGCCGAAGCCCGATCCGGCCGCATTGAACAAGGTGGCAAGGCTGTTCGCACACAGCGAAAGAGTGAGGATATTTTTCCTAGTTGGCTTTACTTGACCGCAGCTGATCATGTAGAAAAGCCCTATTCGGGCCTTTGTTAATCAGCCCGGCCTATGTTCTGAACAGCGGGAACCTGGACCATGCTCTCGCATGAACGCATCTGGTCAGCGCTCGATGCGCTTGCCGAACGCCACGGTTTGACGGCCTCGGGACTTGCCCGGCGCGCCGGTCTGGATCCGACGGCTTTCAACAAATCGAAGCGATGCGGCACTGACGGCCGCGACCGCTGGCCCTCGACAGAATCTCTAGCCAAGGTGCTGGATGCCACCGGATCCTCGCTCGAGGAGTTCCTGAGCCTGGTGCGCGGCAGCCCGACACCGGGTGAAAGCAGCTTTCCCGAAGGCGCCTTTCCGCCGCAGGCAGGTTCGATTCCGCTACTTGGTTTCGCGCAGGCCGGCTCCGGCGGATTTTTTGATGATGGCGGCTTCCCCGCCGGGCAGGGCTGGGATGTGGTGGATTTCCCCGCCCAGCCGTCCGACAGGCCGGGGGTCTATGCGCTGGAGGTGCAAGGCGACAGCATGCTGCCGCTTTACCGGGATGGCGACATCCTGATCGTCGAACCCGGAGCCCAGATCCGCCGCGGGGACCGTGTGGTGGTCCGGTCCCGCGAAGGCGAAGTGATGGCCAAGGTGCTCAACCGGCAAACGCCGAAATCGGTCGAGCTGATTTCGCTCAACCCCGATCATCCGAACCGCAGTTTCGATGTCAGCGAAATCGACTGGATCGCCCGCATCATCTGGGCGAGCCAATAGGATGAGCCCGTTCATGGCGGCGGTGAGCCGCCAGGCGGCCCGTCCGGAGTTTTACGGCCCGACGGCTTGTGCGATGCCGCCAGCTTTCTTATCTATCGTGAAAATTCAGGAGAGAAACTGCCCATGACCGAACGTGTTACCACACATGATGCCTTGATCTATCTGATGGTCACCATGTCCGCCGTCGACAAGGCCATGAACGACGCTGAACTGGCGCGCATCGGTCGCTTGGTCACTTTCCTGCCGGTGTTCGACGGATTTGATCCGGAGCGGCTGATCGGCGTCACCCGCGCCGCGGCCGAACTGCTGAAGGGGCCGGAAGGGCTCGACATCATGCTCGAGGTGGTCCGTGACGCCGTCCCGCCGAAGCTCTACGATACGGCTTACGCCCTGGCGGTGGAGGTGGCGTCGGCCGACTACAACATCCAGCAGGAGGAAATCCGGCTCCTGCAGATGGTGCGCGACCGCTTGGGACTCGACAAGCTCACCTGTGCGGCGATCGAACGCGGGGCGATTGCCCGGTTCAGAAGCGCCTGATCCTTTCACCGCCATCCATTCTGTCGTGTGGTGCTGAAGGCCCGCGCCGACGTGTCGCAGGCTTTCACCGGATCGTGTTTCGCCAGCGGCCACCGGCTGTGGCATGAGAAAGCCCGACCACGAAACGGAGGCGCACAATGACGCTGTTCGGCCTGTCCGAGCCGGTGATCCGGCTTCTGGCATTTTCCACGATATTCATCGCGCTCGCAGCCATCGAACTGCTGGCGCCGCGGCTCGAGCGCGACGAGATGCGCGGGGCGCTGAAATCCCGGCGCTGGATGACCAATCTGGCAATGGTGGTGTTGTCATCCGTGGCACTGAGGATCGTTTTTCCACTGGCTGCGGTGGGCACCGCGTTGTGGGCGCAGGCGAACGGGTATGGGTTGTTCCCGCTGCTCGAGCTGCCGCTCTGGGTGGCCGGCATCCTCGCTTTCATCGTTCTGGATTTCGCGGTCTGGCTCGAGCACGTGGTCAGCCACAAATGGCAATGGCTGTGGCGCATTCACCGCATGCACCATGCCGATACCGGCTTCGATCTGACGACCGCGCTGAGGTTTCATCCGCTTGAAATCGTTCTGTCGATGTTCTGGAAGGCGGCCGTCATCATCGCGCTCGGTGCTCCGCCGGTGGCGGTTCTGGTCTTCGAGATCGTGCTCAACGGCGCCGCGATGTTCAACCACGCCAACATCAAGCTGCCCAAGGCCGCGGACGCCGTGCTGCGATTGCTCATCGTGACGCCTGACATGCACCGGATCCACCATTCCACCGATCCGCGCGAAACGGATTCGAACTACGGGTTCAACCTGGCGATCTGGGACAGGCTGTTTTCCACCTACACCGAAACCCCAAGGCGCGGCGACACCGGCATCGAGATCGGCCTGTCGGAGTGGCGCGACAGCCGCACCGCCGGTCTTGGCTGGGCACTGGTCCTGCCTTTCCGGTTCCCGCCGAAGGCGAAACCCCGGGCGACGCTGGATCAGTAAAGCCCGTTGGGGAACCAGCGCAAGTAGAGTTCGGTGAAGCGGCCATTGCGATTGAGCGCCGAGAGCGCATGGTCGAAGGCCTGCCGAAGCGGCGCGTCGCGCGGGCGCACCGCGATGGCCAGTCCTTCGCCAAGATGGACTTGCGAGAAATACGGGCCGCCAAAAAACCGGCAGCAGGCTTCCGCCGACTGGCTGGAAAGCCAGAACGACAATTGCAGCCCGTCACCGAACACGGCATCGACAGTACCGGCCTTGAGCGCCTCGAACATCCAGTCCTGCCTGGAGAAGGTGACGGGCCTGGTGCCGGAAAACCAATCGCGCATCATGGCTTCATGCGCTGTTCCGCCAAGGACGCCGACACGCAGCCCATCCAGTGCGCTGGCGCTGTCGCCCTCAGGGCCGGCGTCCTTTCTGACGGCAAAGCGTGCCGGCAGGGCCAGATAGGGGCGGGTGAAGCGGTACTTGTTGCGGCTTTCAGCGGTGATCGCTAGACCCGATATCAGCGCTTCGGCTTGCCCCTTGACCAACGCGCCCTCAAGCTCGCCCCATGGAAGCGCCTGGATCTGGCACCGCGGCAGCAGATCGAGTTCTTCGCAGATCGCCCGTGCAAGATCGATGTGAAACCCGGCAAGGTGACCGGTCTGATCAAGAAAGCTGAAAGGCGGGAAATCCACGGTGGTGACGAAGCGGATGCGGTTGTAGGCCATTAGGTCGGGAACCGGAATGCGTTCGCGCGGGTCCGTGTAATTTGGCACGAGAATATCATCGGCGCTCGCGACAGGCAGAGCGACAGTAAAAAAAACCACCAAGGCACACGTTATGCGCGATATACCCCGGAATATTAGGGGTGCATTCATGCGCGTTTCCACTACCATAGATTTAGTATCCTGCTGCAACCGCCCTGTGTGTATCAGAGTCATGGCTCCAAGCGAAAGCTCAGATCATCCACTTCCCGGCAGAACCGACCGGCAATTGGCCGATATCGATGGTGCGGGCAAGGGACAAACTCCGGGGATTCCGATCCGGGTGCATCCCAGAATACGGGAAGAAAGCTCCGAGGCGGGGTTCTTTCTCGGATGCGGGATAGGCAAGCCCCATATCAGAGCCGCGACACAGGCCGCCCGGGCCAATGCCACGACGATCGAGAAGGAGCTGATGGCGGAAGGCCTGATCGATCCCGAACTCTACTATCGCTGGCTGGCCCGCGAACTCGGCCTCGCCTATATCGCGGAGATTGATCCGGGCGAGGTGATCCGGCTACCATCCATGGATGTGCTGCTGCACCGTGACGGACCGCTCAGGCTTTCCCGTGCAGGCGGACAAATCACCGTCATCGTTCCCGAGGCGCGGCAGCTGGACGACTACCGGAGGCGGCTCAGCGACATGCCCGGGTTGCGTGACAGTCTCGCGGTGGCCTCCCCCGCCACTATCCGGAAGGCGGTCTGGCAGGCCGACGCCGCTGACCGGGTGCGCAGGATCACCTTTGAGCTCGACCAGGACTGGCGCGATGCGAGCGCGCGGCGGGTGATGACCGGTCCGCAGGGATTCCTGCTGGGGATGGTGGTGTACCTCTCCGCAACGGGCTTCATGCTGTGGCCCTTCGCAGCCTTCACGGTGCTGCATGTGGTTCTGACACTGTTCTTCTCCGGCGGCATCCTGCTGCGGCTGAGCGCTCTGGTGGCGTCCGGCTTCAAGCAGATGCACCCGCCCCCGGCGGACCAGAGCGGCGACACCGGGCTGCCGGTCTACACGGTACTGATCGCCCTGCACGACGAGGCCGCCATGGTGCCGGCGATTGTCTCGCGGATATCGGCGCTCAGCTGGCCCAAGAGCCTGCTCGACATCAAGTATGTCTGCGAGACCGACGACGAGGCGACCATTTCGGCCTTGCAGGCACAGAGTCTCGGACCTGAAAGCGAGATCGTCCGCACACCGGATTTCGGTCCGCAGACCAAGCCCAAGGCCCTGCAATATGCGCTTCAGGGCGCGCGCGGCTCGCTGGTTGCGGTCTATGATGCCGAGGACAAGCCGGCACCGGGACAACTGCGCGAAGCCTGGGCCGCCTTTCGCGACGGCGACGCCCGGCTTGGCTGCGTACAGGCACCGCTTGCAATCGCAAACCTGAGGACAAGTTGGATCTCGGGACTGTTCGCACTCGAATACAGCGGCCTGTTCCGTGTTCTCATTCCCTTTCTGGCGCGCAACCGCTTGCCGATCCCGCTCGGGGGCACGTCAAATCACTTCCGGCGGTCGGCGCTCGAGGCGGCGGGGGGATGGGATCCGCATAATGTGACCGAAGATGCGGATCTCGGCCTCAGGCTCTATGCCCACGGGTATCTCACAGGCACGCTGAAATGCGCCACGGTGGAGACGGCACCGGCCACACTTGACGTATGGACCCGGCAAAGAACCCGGTGGCTCAAGGGATGGGCCCAGACCTGGCTTGTGGCGATGCGCCGGCCCCTGCATACGGTTAAGGCGCTTGGACCGGGCGGATTTTCGGTCTTTCAGCTACTGATCGCGGGCATGCTGGTATCAGCCTTGGCGCATCCGCTGATGTTCATCTTCATCGCGGTGACCCTGACCTGGCTTGCCAGCAGTTCGGCAGCATCGGTCTCCGCTCTGCACAGCGCGCTGATGTGGATCGACCTGGCCAATATCGGCGGCAGCTACCTGACGTTCATCGCCATGGGATGGCGCGGGTTCACCGGTCATGAAAGGACCAGGCTGAAAACCTGGTGGGTCCTGCTGACGCCGGCCTACTGGCTGATGATGTCGTTTGCCGGGTGGCGGGCGTTGGGACAGCTGGTTTCCAACACGCATCTGTGGGAGAAAACTCCGCACCCGGCCGCTCCGGAATGGGTTCGGTTCGCCGAAGCAACAGGGGTCGTGGCCAATGCGAATTGCGTGGAGCGGGTGAAGGGAATCGAACCCTCGTCTTAAGCTTGGGAAGCTTCTGCTCTACCATTGAGCTACACCCGCTGATGCCCAACGATCCTTGGCGCTGTTCAGCGACGGTGTCAAGCCGCCCGGAGCCAGGAGTTGGCTTGACGGGGGGGCGGTGCGGCCTCATATCAATGGTCGTCATCCCAACCCACATGCGTTTCATGGACCAGCTGAAAAACCTCCTGTCTTCGCGGCGCTTCGAAAGCGTCATCACCGCCCTGATCGTCATCAATGCGATCACGCTCGGGCTCGAAACCGTTCCGGAAGCCGTGCAGCGTTTCGGCGGGCTGCTGATGCTGCTCGACCGGATTATTCTCGGCGTCTTCGTGCTGGAAGTGGCAGCGCGGCTTGTCGCCTGGCGGCTTGATTTCTTTCGCGATCCCTGGCGGATCTTCGATCTCGTGGTCGTCGGGGTGGCGCTTGTGCCGGCCACCGGCAGCCTGTCAGTGCTCAGGGCGCTTCGCATTCTCCGGGTGCTCAGGATCATCGGCATGGTGCCGTCGCTCAAGCGGGTTGTCGGCGGGCTGGTCAGCGCGCTTCCCGGCATGGGCTCGATCATGCTGCTCCTGACCCTGGTGTTCTACGTCTTCTCGGTGATGGCGACGAAGCTCTATGGCGAGACCTTTCCCGACTGGTTCGGCTCGATTCCGGCTTCGGCCTACTCGCTGTTCCAGGTGATGACGCTTGAAAGCTGGTCGATGGGCATCGTCCGTCCGGTGATGGAAGTCCACCCGATGGCCTGGGCGTTCTTCATTCCCTTCATCGCCTGCACAACCTTCACCGTGCTCAACCTGTTCATCGGCATCATCGTGTCGGCCATGCAGGAGGAACACGAAGCCGAAGCCACAGCGAACCGCGAGGCGATGGCATCAGACCAGAGCGCCATGCTGGAGGAACTCAAGGCAATCCGCCGGGACCTGGCCGAATTGCGCGCGGCACAGGCCGGCACTTCCCGGCCGTCATGACCGGGACGGCGGGCTTGCCGGAGGCCCGCTCTCAGGCGCGGAAATGCTTGGACAGTTTCAGGCCCTGGGCTTGGTAGTTCGATCCCATGCCCGTGCCGTAGAGCGCCGCTGGACGTTCCAGCATCCGCTCATAGATCAGACGGCCGACGATCTGGCCGTGCTCGAGAATGAACGGGACCTCGTGGCTGCGTACCTCGAGTACGGCACGGCTTCCGGCACCGCCGGCTTCGGTGTGGCCGAAACCGGGATCGAAGAAGCCGGCGTAGTGCACGCGGAACTCGCCCACCAGCGGATCGAACGGCGTCATCTCGGCGGCATAAAGCGGCGGCACGTGCACGGATTCGCGGCTGACGAGAATGTAGAACTCATCGGGGTCGAGGATCAGGTCGGCGGAGCCGCGATTGTACAGCGGCTCCCAGAAATCAAACACGTCCTGGGCGGCGCGCTTGTCGACGTCGACCACGGCGGTGTGGTGCTTGCCGCGATAGCCGATGAGCGCATCGTCCCCCTGCCCCATCAGATCGATCGACAGCGCGATGCCGCCGCCCGAGACATTCGGCGTTTCGGAGGCAACCAGCGTTTCGGTGCGGTGGAGGTCGGACAGTTCGTCCTCGCCGAGCACGGCATGGCCCTGGCGGAAGCGGATCTGCGACAGCCGCGATCCGGTGCGCGCGACGATCGGGAAGGTCCGCGGACTGACTTCGAGCCATAGCGGACCGCTGTAGCCGGCGGCGATCTTGTCGAACTCCTGGCCATGATCGGTCATCACCCGGGTGAAGATATCGAGCCGGCCGGTCGAGCTCTTGGGATTGGCCGAGGCGGAAATCTCCGGGGGAAGCTCCAGGCTTTCAAGCAGCGGGACGATGTAGACGCAGCCGGTCTCGAGCACCGCGCCCGCCGAAAGATCGATCTCGTGCATGCTGAGACGCGCGAGCTTGTCTTCGACACGAGCGGACGGTCCTGGCAGGAAGCTGGCGCGCACGCGGTAGGCCCTCGCGCCGAGCCTGAGGTCAAGGCTGGCTGGCTGGATCTGGTCCGCATCAAGAACGCGGCCGGAGGCAAGCTTTCCAGCCTCGAAGAGCGCCTGAATAGCGCGATCGGAGAGAATGCCTTCTGCCAAGTTCCACCTGCTCCAGATTGTCCGGCTTCTTGATGGCAAGGCAAAGCGATTGACGCAAGCGCAGGAACCCACTAAAAGCGACGTTATCCCGTGGTGATTTGGCCGACCGGCTTGCAGCCACGTTAAACAAGTCGCTAAAAAGGTCGGGTTGCAAAACCGGCTCGCGACTTCGCAAGCTGGTTTTTTTGTGTGTTGGACAAAGATCATGACAAGCAACCGACAATTCCGCCCTGCCACCCAACTCGTGCATGGCGGCACCAGCCGCTCAGGGTTCGGCGAAACATCCGAAGCAATCTTTCTGACGCAGGGCTTTGTCTATGACAGCGCCGAGGCGGCGGAGGCTCGTTTCAAGGGCGAAGACCCCGGTTTCGTCTACTCGCGCTACGCCAACCCGACCAACGACATGTTTGAAAAACGCATGTGCCTGATGGAGGGTGCAGAAGACGCCCGGGCAACGGCGTCGGGAATGGCGGCGATCTCGGCGGCGCTGCTGTGCCAGTTGAAGGCCGGGGACCATGTCGTTTCAGCACGCGCGCTGTTCGGCTCCTGCCGTTGGGTGGTGGAAACGCTGCTGCCCAGATACGGCATCGAATCCACGCTGGTCGACGGTCGTAAGCTCGCCAATTTCGAGGCGGCAATCCGGCCCAACACCAAGGTGTTCTTTCTCGAAAGCCCGACCAATCCGACGCTGGAAGTGGTGGACATCGCCGGCGTTGCGAAGCTCGCCAACCAGATCGGCGCGAAGCTGGTGGTCGACAATGTGTTTGCAACGCCGCTGATGCAGAAACCGCTCGAACTCGGCGCGCATGTGGTGGCCTACTCGGCGACCAAGCATATCGACGGCCAGGGCCGCTGCCTGGGCGGCGTGGTCCTGTCGGACAAGGACTGGATCGACGAACATCTGCACGACTACTTCCGCCACACCGGTCCGTCGCTGTCACCGTTCAACGCCTGGGCCTTGCTCAAGGGGCTCGAAACCCTGCCGCTGAGGGTGCGGCAGCAGACCGAAAACGCCGCACGGCTGGCCGACTTCCTGGCCGAGCATCCGGCTATCGCGCGGGTGATCTATCCCGGCCGTGCCGACCATCCGCAGGCCGATATCTGTGCGCGTCAGATGAAGGGCGGATCGACGCTCGTGGCACTCGAGCTCAAGGGCGGCAAACAGGCTGCGTTCGCGATGCAAAACAGGCTCGAAGTGGTCAAGCTGTCCAACAATCTCGGCGACGCCAAGAGCCTGATCACGCACCCGGCGACAACGACGCACAAGAACCTCTCGGAGGAAGCGCGCGCCGAGTTGGGCATCGGTCCTGGGATGCTGAGGCTGTCGGCGGGAATCGAGGATGTCGATGACCTGATCGAGGACTTCGATCGCGCTCTCTCAGGCCTCTGAGGACTCGTTGGGGAACTCGGCGCGCGCCTGCACGATCCGCGAGAGCGCCGTGTAGAGGCAGATTGCGGCAAACACCCAGGCGACCGGCGCGAACCATGCCGGCCAAAGGCAGAAGACGCCAAACACTATGTAGGTCTCGCTGGCTTCGGCGAGACCTGTGGTAAAGTAGATCGACTTGACGCCGCGGGCCTCAGTCCTGAGCCCGCGTTTTTCAGCGACGATGGCATAGGCAAGAAAACTCGCGCCATTGACGTAGAACGAGAAAATCAGCGCTGCCCCGGCCAGTGCGTTTGCAGCGGGATCGAGGGCAATAAAAGCCAGCGGAACGGCGCCGTAGAAGACGAAATCCAGCGTGATGTCGAGATAGCCGCCAAAATCGGTGCTCCGCGAGGCCCGCGCCACCGACCCGTCCAGCCCGTCACAGATCCGGCTGACGATGATCACCACGAGTGCGGCGATCATGTATCCCAGCGCGACCAGGCCTGCGGCAGCAAGTCCGACCAGGCAGGCAAAGACCGTCACGTGATCGGCTTTCACACCGCGCGCAGCCAGCCAAACTCCAACCTGGTCGAGACCCGGCTGAATCATCTTGCGTGCGGTTCCGTCGATCATGGTGCAGTCTCCCTGTACAGCCCAAGTGATAGCTTGGCCGTTCCCAACCGTCACGCCCCGCCGCTTCCGGCCTTCATCACAATCAAGTCAACACAAACCGCCATTCCGGGCGGTCGAGAAGCGCCGTAATGCTTGACGCAAGGACTTCACTGTAGAAAGAGTGTGGCAAGGAGTGGCTGATGTATCGTGCGCTTACACGCGAGATCGAAGTGACGGTGGAACCCTATTATCTCGAGGACCAATCGGACCCCGAGGACGGCCGCTATGTCTGGGGCTACCGGATCGTCATCGTCAATCACTCCGACCAGATTGTGCAGCTGCAAAGCCGTCACTGGAAGATCACCGACGAGAACGGCCTGATCGACGAAGTCCGCGGTCCGGGCGTCGTCGGCGAGCAGCCCGTGCTCGGTCCCGGCGACACCTACGAATACTCTTCGGGCTGTCCGCTGGACACGCCGTCGGGCGTGATGGTCGGCACCTACCAGATGCAATCAGCCGCCGGAGAGCTGTTCGATGTCGAGATCCCGGCCTTTTCGCTGGACCTGCCGGGCATGGCAAGAACACTGAATTGACCGCCTTTTCCGAATTCCGTCCGGTCATGCTGGTGACCGGCTTGCTGGTGGCAACGCTTGGCTTCGCCATGCTGTTGCCGGCGCTGGTCGATCTGGCGGCGGAAAATGACGACTGGATGATCTTTGCCAGTGCCGGCACGATGACGATGCTGGTCGGGCTGGGGTTGTTTGCCGCCAACAGAGGCATCCCGAAGGGATTGTCGACGCGGCAGGCGATGCTGATGACCGTGGTATCATGGATTGCGCTGGTGGCATTCGGCGCACTGCCGTTTCACTGGTCGGGGATCGTGCCGAGCTACACCGACGCCTTCTTTGAATCGATGTCCGGCCTGACCACCACCGGTGCCACGGTGATCACCGGGCTGGACACCGCGCCACCGGGACTGTTGTTCTGGCGCGGGTTGCTGCAATGGCTCGGCGGCCTTGGCATCATCGTCATGGCGATCGCGGTGCTGCCGATGCTGCAGATCGGCGGGATGCAGCTTTTCAAGGCCGAAGCTTTCGATACGGCCGAAAAAATCCTGCCGCGCGCCACGCAGATCTCGACCTCGATCACGCTGGTGTTCATCGCCATGACCGGGATCTGCGCCGTGGCCTACATGGCCGCCGGCATGACGGCGGATGACGCGGTGATCCATGCGATGACGACGGTTGCTACCGGAGGGTTTTCGACCAAGGATGCTTCCATTGGATATTTCAACAATCCCGGTGTCGAATGGATCGCGGTTGTCTTCATGTTTCTGGGGTCAATCCCCTTCCTGCTCTATGTGCAGATGTTGCAGGGACGTTTCCGGCCGATCCTTGCCGATGACCAGGTCAAGGCATTCGTGAGCTTTCTCGCCGTGGCTATTCTCGCCGGCTGGATGATGGCGCATTTCAGCGAGAACCATATCGGGCTCGAAGGCTTGCGGCATTCAGCCTTCAACGTGGTGTCCATCGTCACCGGCACCGGATATGCCTCGACCGACTACGGCCTGTGGGGACCGCACGCGGTGGCGTTCTTCTTCATCATCATGTTCGTCGGCGGTTGCGCCGGCTCTACTTCGTGCGGCATCAAGATCTTCCGCTTTCAGGTGCTGATAGAGGCTGTCAGGCAGCATGTCTCACAGGTGATGTATCCGAACGGCGTGTTTCGCGCCCACTTCAACGGCAAGCCGATCCAGGATCGCGTCATCGCCTCGGTGATGAGCTTCTTCTTCCTGTTCATGGCCTCGTTCGTTGTGCTGGCGATCCTGCTCAGGCTTTCCGGGCTTGATACTGTTACAGCCCTTTCGGGCGCAGGCACGGCGCTGTCGAATGTCGGTCCGGGCCTGGGCGATATCATCGGCCCATCGGGCAATTTCCAGTCGCTGAGCGACATCCAGAAATGGCTGCTGGCGGCCGGAATGCTGCTCGGGCGGCTGGAGCTGTTTACCGTTCTGGTGCTGTTCCTGCCGCGGTTCTGGCGGTCTTAATGCCAGCGTTCTTTCAAGGGCCTACAGCACCGCGCATCCGATTGGATGCGCGGTGCTGTAGGCCGCTTCACGCGCGCTGCGCGACCGGACGTCTGCCGTAGATGTAGGAGAAGGCGCGGGCAACATCATCGCCGATACCGACCAGCGCCGGCACCAGGAACAGAACCAGCAGCGTGGTCATCGCCAGACCAAACACGATGGTGATCGCCATCGGCAGCAGGAACTGGGCCTGCAAGCTGGTTTCGTAGAGCAATGGCAGCAGCCCGCCAATGGTGGTCAGCGAGGTCAGCAGCACGGCGCGCAGGCGATCGCGGCTGGCGCCGACCGCAGCCTCGGCAAGGCTGTCGCCTTCGGCGCGCCGCTCCTCCAGCCTGGCGACAAGGATGATGGAATCATTGACCAGGATGCCCGCCAGGCCAAGCAGGCCGATGAAGGACAGGATCGTGAGCTGGTAACCGAGCACCCAGTGACCGAAGATCGCGCCGACGACGCCGAACGGAATGATCAGAAGCACGGCGATCGGCCGCCAGTAGCTGGCGAACACCCAGGCGAGAATGATGTAGATGACGCTGAGCGCCACGGCGACGCCAAGCTGCAGGTCGGCGAACGCGTTTTCCTGTTCCTCGGAACGCCCGCCGAAGGAATAGCTCACGCCATGGCGGGCCGCGATCAGATCGAGACCGCCGCTGGTCGTCAGCTGTTCGACCACGGCGCCGGTGGTTGTCACCGCAGTATCGATGTCGCCGGTCACCGAGATCGTGCTCTTGCCGTCGCGGCGCTGGATGGCGGAGAAGCCCTGGCGTTCGGTCATGTCGACGACTTCCGACAAGGGGACGAAGGTGCCGCCGGGACTTCTCAGTTCGAAATCGCGCAGCGCCTGCGATCCGGGTGAGGCCGGTTTCTGGACCAGCCGCACGGTGACCTCGTCATCGCCACGGGGGAAACGGAAGGGTATGGATCCGTCGAAGGCATTGCGGATCTGCCGGCCCACATCCTCGATGGAAAAGCCGAGTGCCGCGCCATGCGGCGTCAGCTGCATGACCAGTTCGGGCTTGCCCCAGGGCAGATTGTCGTCCAGTCCGGTAATGCCGCTGACGCCGGACAGCAGCGCCACCACGTCGGCAGCCGCGGTCTTCAGCGCCGCTACCCGTTCTCCCTGCAGCCGGACCTCGATATCCCTGCCCGGGGGACCCCCGCGGGACTGGGCAACAGTGAAGCGAGTCACACCGGCAATGTCAGGCACGGCCTTGCGCCAGGCATTGACGATGTCGGGTGTGCGGACATCCCGTACCTCGGATGTGGTCAGCTGCACCCTGATGCGGGCCGTGGCGCTGCCGCTGCGGCTGGATGCGCCGAACGTGGTGAAAACCGCCTTGATCGAGGATGGTCCGCTGCCCGACAGGGCCCTGTCCGCGCGACGCAAGGCTTCCTCGTGGGCGGCGATTGCCTCAAGCGCCGTCTGTTCAGGCAGGCCGGCATTGAAAATGATGGTGCCCGAGATGTTCTCGGCTTCCGGCGAGGGGAAGAAAACGAACTCGACGCGCCCGGAGCGGGCCAGGCCGATGGCCAGCACCATGACCATGGCGACGGCGATGGACAGCGTCACATAGCGCCAGGTCCAGGCCAGTTGCACCAGGTGGGAAAAAGGACCGTCCCGGAACAGATCGAAACCGCGGTCGAATGCACGGCGGAACCGGCTCTCGCCCAGGTCCTCGATACGATCACCGGCGCGGCTTTTGCGCCGGCGCAGGACCAGCAAGCCCCATTCCATCAGCGTCGCCAGCGCCAGCGACACCCCGACCACGATGGCCATCCGGCCGGACTGCGGCAGGTCGGCAAAGCCGCGGGCGGCCGCGCGCAAGCTGCTATCGCCGGCGCCAAGCGCCAGATCAATGGCCAGACGTCCGGACAGGCCGGTCAGGAACACCATGAAGATCAACGCCACCAGGAACTGGCGCCACCAGGACCAGCCGGGCGCCTTGCGGCCGGAGAGCGAGTTGGCGAGGTGACCGGGCAGGATGAGGAAACATTCGAGCAGGCTTGCCACCAGAACCGCGATCACCACCATCGGCAGGACCGCCATCATCTGGCCGATGGTGTCGCCGATGAGCAGGATCGGCGCGAAGGCGGCAAGCGTCGTCGACATTGCCGCCATGACCGGCGTGAACATCATGCTGACGCCGTTCTCCGCCGCGGTCTGAGGGTCGTCTCCCATCTGCAGCCGGGTGGCGGTGTGTTCGCCGACCACAATGGCGTCGTCGACGATGATGCCGAGCATCATGATCAGCGAGAACAGCGACATCATGTTGATGGTCTGGCCGGAGATGTACATGAAACCGACGGTGGCGAGCATCGCTACCGGGATCCCAGCCGCCACCCAGAAGGCTATGCGGGCATTGAGGAACAGGAACAGGATGGCGACCACGACCACGAGCCCGCCGAGACCGTTCTTGACCAGGAGCCAGATGCGCGCCGAAAGCGCATCGGAGGCAACTTCATAGGTGGCGATCTGAACGCCGGGCGGAAGCCTGGGCGTGATCTCGTCGAGATAGGCGGACAGGATGGCGGCGGTCTTGAGCGTGTCGGCAGTCGGGGCGCGGCGCACATCGAGTTCGATGGCCGGCGATCCTCGTGCAAGACCGCGGGTGTCATCCGCATCGAACCCGTCGGTGATGCTGGCGATATCGCCAAGCAGCACCTTCTCGCCACTGGGGAAGGATCTCACTTCCACACCGGCCAGTTCCCGGGCGCCCTGGGCATCGGCCAGGGTGCGCAGCTGGCGGTCGACCGCACCCTCGACAGTGCCCGAAGGGAGATCACGGCTGTTGGCAGCAATCGCCGAAGAGACGTCGGAGATCTTCATGCCGAGGCGGCGAAGCTCGATCTCCGGAACCTCGACGCGGATCTCGGCGCTGCGCAGACCGGTGAAGTCGATCTTGTCGATACCGCGATCGATAAGATCGTCGCGGATACGCTTGGCCCAAGCGCGCTTGACCACCTCGTCGGCGCTGCCGAAGACGGCGAGCTTGGCGACGGTGTCGAAAAACACCGCCCTGGAGATTTTCGGCTCCTCTGCGTCCTCGGGCAGGTTGCCGACCGCCTTGACCGCGGTTTCGACATCGGTCATGGCCTGCGTCATGTCGGTGCCGTCCGCAAACTCAAGCCGCACGGTTGCGGAGCCTTCCGCCGCCGTCGATGTCATCCGGTCGACGCCGGAGATGTAGCGGACTTCAGGTTCGATCAGCGCCAGCACATTGGTTTCGACATCCTCGGCGCTGGCTCCCGACCAGGCCACGCCGATGGTGATGGTCGGGCGATCGATCGTGGGGAAGAACTGCGTGTTGATCCGGGCGATGGAGAAAGCGCCGAACAGGATCATCAGCACCATCAGCAGATTGGCCGCATTGGGGTGACGGATGAAGGTGCTGACCAGCCCGCGGCCTTCGAATGCCCCCCGTCCCTGCGCGTCGCTGCCGCTCATTCCCCGACATCCGGTGCTGTGGTGGCCTCCGACTGCGCGTCCACAGGCGGGGTTTCCCCTGACGGCTCACGCACACTCACACCTTCGGTGGCTTCGGTCAGCCGGGTGACGAGCACGATGTCGCCATCCTTCATATCGCCATCAAGAATGGCATCCTCGCCATCCCAGGCGATCAGGCGCACGTCACGGCGTTCGAGCTTGCCGTCAACCACCAGGAAGACGTGATCGGAATTGCGCACCGCAGTCTCGGGCAGACGGAAAGTCTGCGGCCAGATCCGGTCCGGCACAATGAGCGAAACGAAAGCGCCCGGCCGCAGCTGCACCGGATTGTCCGCTTCGCCGATGCGGGCGAAGACCTCGACGCCGCCGCGTTCCGCGGTAACGCGCGCACCGATGCGGTCGATCACGGCAGGCCAGGAATATTGCGTTCCGCCCACGCTCCAGTTCAGCTCCACCTCGCGGCCGACAAGCGGGTCGGCATCGGTCGCCATGCGGCCGTATTGTGCATTGGTCAGGGTGAACTTCACATCGAGGGCACTGTCGTCATAGATCGACGCCACCACTTCGTTGGCGTTCACCGAACGGCCGGTCTCGACGGTTTCGTCGGAAATGATGCCGTCAAAAGGGGCAATCAACGCGGTGTCTTCGAGCTTGCGCTGGGCTTCGCGGACCTTCCATTCAAGCCGCTCGGCATTGGCCTCCTGCTGACTGCGCTGCGCTTCGGCAATCAGGATGTTGTTGCGCCGCTGGCTCGAAGCCTGCTCCCGCTGCGACAGAACCAAGCGCCGCGCATCGACTTCCTTGTCCGTCAGCGCACCTGAGCCCGCAAGCGACAGCGCCCGCTCCAGATCGGCCCGGCCCAGCTCGAGCTGCGCGTCGGCAGCCTCGAGCTGTTCGCGTTCGGAGGCCAGCCGCGCATCGATCTCGGCAATGGCTGCACGGGTGGAGGCCAAATTGGCGCGGGCCTCGACCAGCGCGCCTTCGTAGGCAAAGGGGTCGACGCGCAACAGCACCGTGCCTTTGGCGACACGACGACCGGCAACCATGTCGGGATGGATCTCGACAACATCGCCACTCACCGCCGCGCGCAGGTCGACATTGCGGCCGGTGTCGACCTGGCCATAAAGCCGGATGTCGGGACGGCTGTCGGCGCGCTTGGCGGGCGTTGTCTCGACGGTGTAGACCAGCGGTGTAAACGGCCTTGGGGTTCGTTGCTTGCGGGAGTCCGCCAGGCGCTCCATCGCCACCCAGGCGCCGCCGAGGACCAGCGCCATCAGCGCAATCTGCACCAACGGGCGCAAAAAGCCGCGGCGCGCCGGCGCAGCTTCTGCACGCGCTGTTTCCGCCGGCAGGTCCAGCCGATTGTCTGCCTTGTCGAGCATCGCGTCACTCCGTTGCCGATCAACAGGTAACGTAATGGCGGTACATGGCAAATTAAAGTTTCGTCATGTTGCCGCGCGGCGGCTCTCAGCGCCGGATTTCGGCCGGATCAAAGCGATAGGACGTCGAGCAGAATTCGCACTGGACGGTGATCGCGCCGTCTTCGATGCTGTGCTCGAGCTCTTCTTCCGAAAAACCGGCCAGCACTTCGCCCAGCCGTTCGCGCGAGCAGCTGCACTTGTCGAACACCGGCACCGGCGGATAGATTTTCGCTCCGCGCTCATGAAACAGCCGGTAGAGAAGGCGTTCGGCGCCGACTTCGGGATCGGTCAGTTCGCCTGGATCCACCGTGGTGACCAGCGCCTTGGCTTCCGCCCAGCTGTCATCCTCGTTGTGCACCATCGCCTCGACGCCTTCCGGAAGATCGCCGCCCGGAAGATCGGGGCTGCGCATGCGGTCCGGCGCCTGCGGCAGGAACTGAACCACGATGCCGCCGGCCCGCCAGCTGTGGCGCGGCTTGCCTTCGTCGTCGCGGTCGATGAGTTCGGCAACCGCAAGGCGGACGACAGTCGGGATCTGTTCGGACTGGCGGAAATAGGTTTCGGCCATGGCTTCCAGGGACTCGCCCTTCATCTCGACGATGCCCTGATAGCGCTGCATGTAGGCGCCCTGATCGATGGTAAAGGCCAGCACGCCGTTGCCAAGCAATTCGGCGGGCTTGGTTGCGCCCGATGCCTCGGCCGCGGCCAGACGTTCCTCGTCAAAGCGGGCATAGGCGCGCAGGTTGCCGGGCGTGGAGAAATCCGCAACCAGCAGATCCACCGGCCCGTCCCCCTTGGTCTGGACGATCAGCTTGCCCTCGAACTTGAGCGAGGTGCCGAGCAGCACCGTCAGGGCGATGGCTTCGGCGAGCAGCCGCGCCACCGGTTCCGGGTAGGCGTGCCGTGAAAGGATTGCGTCGATCATCGGGCCTAGCTGCACGGCCCGGCCACGCACGTCGAGGCCATCCACCTCGAAAGGCAGAACGCGGTCGTCTCCGGCGAGGACAGGTTCGCCGTGGGTCTGGATGTCGGTTTCCATCATCTATTCCGATTGCTCATCACGCCAGATCCCGGCCTCGATCGATCGGGCCGGGTCCGGATTCACATTTCAAACGGCCCATATAGGTACTGACAGCGGCAATCGCCAGAGGCGTTACAAGACGCCCATGCACCAGCGCATCACAGCCTTCTGCGCGTGCAAGCGGTTTTCCGCCTCGTCAAACACCACCGATTGCGGGCCGTCCATCACGCCGTCGGTGACTTCCTCACCGCGGTGCGCCGGCAGGCAGTGCATGAAGAGAGCATCCGGATTGGCCTTCTGCATCAGCTTCTCATTGACCTGATAGGGCACGAAAATGTTGTGGCCACGGGCCTTGTGTTCCTGGTTCATCGACACCCAGGTGTCGGTGATCACGCAGTCGGCGCCCTTCACCGCACGGTCCGGGTCGGCGCTGATGTCGATTTCCGCACCCCGCTTGCGGGCCCACTCGACGAACCTGGCGTCCGGCTCCGAGCCTTCCGGCGTTGCAATCTGCATGCGGTAGCCGAACTGGGCCGCGCCTTCGATGAGCGAGTGAAGCACGTTGTTGCCATCACCGGTCCAGGCCAGCGTCCTGCCGTTGATCGGGCCGCGATGTTCCTCGAATGTCAGGATATCGGCCATGATCTGGCAGGGATGCGTGTCATCGGTGAGCGCGTTGATGACCGGCACCGTGGCGTGCTCGGCCAGTTCCAGCATGCGTGAATGATCCAGGGTCCGGATCATGATCATGTCGACATAACGCGACAGGACCTTTGCCGTGTCGGCAATGGTCTCGGCGCGGCCGAGCTGCATCTCGGTTCCCGACAGGAACAGGGTTTCGCCGCCAAGCTGGCGCATGCCGACATCGAAGGACACGCGGGTGCGGGTCGAAGGCTTCTCGAAAATCATCGCCAGCATCTTGCCGGCCAGAGGACGGTCTGTTGCGGTCACCGTCTTGGCGGATCGCGCGCCGTCAATCATGGCGCGCAAATCGGCTGCGCTGACGGCGGAAAGATCCAGGAAATGGCGTTCACCGGCGGATTTTGTCTGTGTCATGGAATCCAGTCCGTTTCAGTTGGCTGCACCGTTGCGGGACAGCATTTCGAGCGCGGCCTCTATTCTTGAGAGTGCGTCACGGGCTTCTTCGGCGGTCACGATCAGCGGCGGCAGCAGGCGCACGACATTGTCGCCTGCAGGCACACCGAGGATATGTTCGTTGCGCATGGCCAGCACCAGGTCGGTATTGGATTTTGCGCATTTGATGCCAAGCATGAGGCCGGAGCCGCGGACATCGGAAACCAGGTCGGGATAGCGATCCTTGAGCGAGGCCAGGCCCTGCCGCAGCACCAGGGCCACGTCATTGACGTGAGGCAGAAACCCCGGTTCCAGGATGACATCCAGCACCGCGTTGCCGACCGCCATGGCGAGCGGGTTGCCGCCATAGGTGGTGCCATGGGTGCCGGCCGTCATGCCGTCGGCCGCACTGGCCGTGGCAAGGCAGGCGCCGAACGGAAAGCCGCCGCCGATGCCCTTGGCCACCGCCATGATGTCCGGCTCGATGCCTGCCCACTCATGCGCAAACAGCTTGCCGGTCCGGCCCACACCGGACTGGACCTCGTCGAGGATCATCAGGATGCCCTCCGCGTCGCACAGTTCGCGCAGCGCACGCAGACTTTCATTCGACAGCGGGCGAATGCCGCCCTCGCCCTGCACGGGCTCGATCAGAATGGCGGCCGTCTCTTCGGTGATCGTCGCCTTGACGGCTTCGACGTCACCAAACGGCACCTGGTCGAAACCCTCGACCTTGGGGCCGAAGCCTTCGAGATATTTGGGCTGGCCGCCAGCGGCGATCGTCGCCAGGGTGCGTCCATGAAAGGCGCCTTCGAAGGTTATGATGCGGTAGCGTTCGGGCTGGCCGTTGACGAAAAAATGACGCCGCGCGGTCTTGATGGCGCATTCCAGCGCCTCGGCGCCGGAATTGGTGAAAAACACCTTGTCGGCGAAGGTCACCTCGGTGAGGCGCCTGGCCAGGCGCGACTGATCCGGGATCTCGTGCACGTTGGAGAGGTGCCACAGGCGGTCGGCCTGGGCCTTGAGCGCCTCGACCAGATGCGGATGGGTGTGGCCGAGCGAATTAACCGCGATGCCGGCTGCAAAATCCAGATAACGCTCGCCCTGAGGGGTTTCCAGCCAGACGCCATGCCCGCGTTCGAAAACGATCGGCACGCGGTTATATGTATCATAAAGCGGCTTGGCGTCGGCCATGGCGCTTCTCTCCCCTTTAGAGAACGGACAACAGGGCATCCCCCTTCGCCTCGCGAGCGCCGCAGCGTCCCGAGCGGCAGGGCATGCCGGAAAACCAAAATGCCGCCCTTTCCGGGGCGGCGAGGGCACTATTTACATTTAGGCCATGCCTGTCAATGAGACAGGATGCCCGCGCGGTTCGGGCGCATTTACATCACATCCCCGAGCCGTTTTCGGTCCGGCCGGCGTTTGGCGACCGCTAAAGGGTAAGAACTCGTATTCGCCGCCTAAGTTGGGGAAAACCGCAAAAAGGAATCAGCATGATTCGGCTGACTCTTGTCACGGAGTCTGCCGACCACTAAGTTGAGGCCATGAAGTAGAGGTTCGCGGCGGACACTATTCACCTCATTGTAACCGAGCGTTCAAGTTCCGGTCATCCGGGGCGACGGTGAGGGATTCTGCCATCCCGAAATACGGGATACAGGGAGAGCATTGCATGAACTGGACTGATGAACGGGTCGAAAGACTCAAGAAACTCTGGGCGGACGGGCTCAGCGCTAGCCAGATCGCGGCACAATTGGGCGGCGTCAGCCGCAATGCGGTGATCGGCAAGGTGCACCGGCTCAACCTGCCCGGACGCGCCAAGAGCGGCGGACAGGCATCGGTGCGCACCAAGCGCGCAACGGCGGCACCCCGTGCGCCGAATTATGCCGGCCGCACCGCTGCACAGGCAACCCGCACCATGAGCCGTTCAAGCGGCGGAGCGCAGCTGAAGGAAGATCTCGACGTTGTCGCCTCGGAAGAGATCGACACACGTCCGATGGAAGACGTAGTGGTGCCGATTTCACGCCGGCTTTCGCTGGTGGAACTTTCGGAGCGGACCTGCAAATGGCCGGTCGGCGATCCGCTGCAGGAAGGCTTTCACTTCTGCGGCAATGATTCAGGCGATGCATCGCCCTATTGCGGTTATCACGCCAAGCTGGCCTTCCAGCCGTCAAGCGAACGCAAGCGGGCCCGCTGAACCGCTTTCCCTGGACCAAGCGAATTGCAAAAGCCCGGATCAACAATCCGGGCTTTTTTACATTCTCCAGCGGATTTGACATAAGGTCAGACGAGGTGACGGCGGAGCTATTCTTCGCCGCTCCGGCAAGCCTCCAGCCAAACGTCGCTCAGACCCTCAGGCTTGCAACGGCCGGCGGCAAGATTTGCGATGCGCCGCACCCGCTCTTCCAGAAGATCATCAGGCGCCTCAAGCTTCAGCCTGCCTGGCGCTATGAGGACCGCAACGAGTTGATTGACTTGCCGGTCGTTCAACTCTGACGGCGGCTTTCCGAAAAAGGCGTCACTGGCTTTGAAGAAGCCGGTGATCCATTCCCCGTTGAGTTTCCCCATCGGCACCGTATCCAGAAACAGCGCCAGTTGTTCCTGCTTGGTCAATTCCTGATCGAGACCGATCGCGTAGCCGGTCTGGCGGATCTTGCCAATTCCCGGCTTGAACTCATCGAAGGCCAATCGCTTGGCAAGTGACTGGGGTATTGTCGTCAGACCGGCTCCGGGAGTGCTCAGATCAAAGCCCGCATGGGAATAGAACCCCGGATCCTGAACCTGGACGAGAACGGCCAGATGATCGGGGCCAAGATCGCCACCACCGCGACCGTCTGCGATCAGCTCCTGCGCGCGTTTCGCCAGCTCATCGCCTTGCTGTCGTGCATCATACCAGCCCTTGCTGCCGTAGAGCGCCAGCCCTGCCAGAACGACCGCAAAGGCTGCGAGTGCGATTTTCAAAAAACGGCGCACGGCGCAACTCCCTCAAAATACCCAGTTCTGGTTCAGCACCAATTGCGCATCCGGCCGGATACACCATGCCGAACAATGCGCGTAGGAAGGTATTTCAATCGGGAATACGGCGACAGTGTGGACCGGAGCCCTCAGCCTTCGATGGAGTATCCGGCGCCGCGGACCGTGCGGATGGTGTCTCGCATGCCGGACAGGTTGACCGCCTTGCGCAGCCGGCCGACATGCACGTCGACCGTGCGCTCGTCGACATAGACATCGTGGCCCCAGACGCCATCGAGCAGCTGGGCGCGGGAATAGACCCGGCCGGGCGAGCTCATCAGATATTCGAGCAACCTGAATTCGGTCGGCCCGAGCTTGATGTCGCGGCCACGACGACGGACCCGGTGGGTTTCGCGATCCAGTTCGATATCGCCGACCTTGAGCTGGCTGGAGATCACCTCCGGCCGGGCGCGGCGCAGCATGGCGCGCACGCGGGCCAGCAGTTCGGGCGTGGAAAACGGCTTGACGACGTAATCGTCCGCACCTGTCGCCAGGCCGCGGACCCGTTCGCTTTCCTCGCCGCGGGCGGTCAGCATGATGATCGGCAGCCGCTCGGTCTCGGGCCGGGCGCGCAGGCGACGGCACAGTTCGATGCCGGATATTCCGGGCAGCATCCAGTCGAGAATCAAGAGATCCGGCACACGTTCCTGCAGACGGATCTCGGCCTCGTCGCCGCGCAGCACGGTGTCTACCTCGTAGCCTTCAGCTTCCAGATTGTAGCGAAGCAGCACCGAGAGCGCCTCTTCGTCCTCAACCACAGTTATACGCGGACTCATCGCCATGGTTCATTCACTCCGTAACGCTGTCAGGCCGAGCCCGGTGCGGGGGCGACCATGGTGGCGGTGTCGTCATCCTTCGGGCGCTCGGTCGTGAATTGCTCGCCGGTGGCGACGTAATAGACCGTCTCGGCAATGTTGGTGGCGTGGTCGCCGATCCGCTCGATGTTCTTTGCGCAGAACAGAAGATGCGTGCAGGCGGTGATGTTGCGGGGGTCTTCCATCATGTAGGTGAGCAATTCGCGGAACAGCGAGGTGTAGATCGCATCGATCTCCTCGTCGCGCTCGCGGATCGAATTGGCGAGATCGGGCGAGCGGGTGGCGAAGGCGTCCAGCACTTCCTTAAGCTGCGTCAGAGCCAGTTCGGCCAGATGCTCGAGCCCGCGAACCAGCTTGCGCGGCTGCGCCATGGTGTGAACCGCGATCACACGTTTGGCAATGTTCTTGCCAAGATCGCCGACGCGCTCCAAATCGGAGGCGATGCGGATCGAGCCGATGATCTCGCGCAGGTCCGAAGCCATCGGCTGGCGCTTGGCAATCACCAGAACAGCCTTCTCGTAAATCTCGCGTTCGCCATTGTCGAGCAACAGGTCTTCCGAGATGACGCGCTGGGCGGAGGCGGTGTCGGCATTGACCAAGGCGGCGACGGCGTCGGCAACCATGCGCTCGGCGATGCCGCCCATTTCGGACAAGCGGCGCGTCAGGAAACGGAGTTCGTCATCATAGGAGGTAACTGTGTGGGCTTCGGGCATGGCTTGATCCTTCAATGCTGTAATCGTGATGCGAACGGCGGTCGCATTAGCCGAAGCGGCCGGTGATGTAGTCCTGGGTCAGCTTGGTGTCCGGGTTGGTGAACATCTTGTCGGTATCGCCTTCCTCGACCAGCTTGCCCAGATGGAACATCGCCGTGCGTTGCGAGACGCGGGCGGCCTGCTGCATCGAATGGGTGACGATCACGATGGTGTAGTTGACGCGGAGCTCATCGATCAGTTCCTCCACCTTGGCGGTAGCGATCGGGTCGAGCGCCGAACAGGGCTCGTCCATGAGGATGACCTCGGGGCTGACCGCGATGGCGCGGGCGATGCAAAGACGCTGCTGCTGGCCGCCCGACAGGCCGGTGCCCGGCTCCTGCAGGCGGTCCTTGACCTCGTTGAACAGGCCGGCCTTGATCAGGCTGCGTTCGACAACTTCATCCATTTCGGCGCGGGTCGACACTTGGCCATGAATACGCGGGCCGTAGACAACATTCTCATAGATCGATTTCGGGAACGGATTGGGCTTCTGGAAGACCATGCCGACGCGGGCGCGCAGTTCCACCACGTCGATCTTGGGGTCATAGATGTTCTCGCCGTCGAGCGTGATCTCGCCGCTGACCCGGCAGATGTCGATCGTGTCGTTCATGCGGTTGAGACAACGCAGGAATGTCGACTTGCCGCAGCCGGACGGTCCGATCAGCGCCGTGACGCTGTTCTTGCGGACGTCAAGATTGACATCAAAGAGGGCCTGTTTTTCGCCATAGAAGACGCTGACATCGGTGCCGCGCATCTTGATGGCGGATTCCTCGAGCGCAGCATCAACCGCTTTTTCAGTGGCCGCTTCAGACATGATGTTCATCTCCGTATTCCCTTCAACAATTCCAGTATACTCAGGGCTTGGTTGTTTCAAAGGCAGCGACCGCGTCCTACCAGCGGCGCTCGAAGCGGCGGCGCAGCAGGATGGCGATTGCGTTCATGACGACCAGGAAAATCAGCAGCACGATGATCGCACCCGATGCCCGCTCGACAAAGGCCGGATCACCACGCTGGGTCCAGTTGTAGACCTGGACCGGCAGGGCCGAGGCCGGATCGAAGAAGCCTTCCGGCGGCGCGCCGGGATATTCGCGGACGAAAGCCACCATGCCGATGAGCAGCAGGGGCGCTGTTTCACCCAGCGCCTGGGCCAGGCCGATGATCGTGCCGGTGAGGATGCCGGGGGCCGCCAGAGGCAGTATGTGATGGAAGATTGCCTGCATCTTGGATGCGCCAATACCCAAAGCGGCATCGTTGATGGATGGCGGCACCGCCTTCAGCGCCGCACGGGTGGCGATGATGATTGTCGGCAAGGTCATCAGCGTCAGCACAAGGCCGCCGACGATGGGCGCGGATTGCGGAAGACCGACGAAGTTGATGAAGATCGCAAGGCCGAGGATACCGAAGACGATGGAGGGAACCGCGGCAAGGTTGGCGATGTTGACCTCGATGAGATCCGTCCAGCGGTTCTGCGGCGCAAATTCCTCGAGATAGATCGAAGCCGCCACACCTATCGGAAGCGCCAACACCAGTACGATCAGCATCATGTAGGCGGAGCCGAGAATGGCAACGCCGAGGCCGGCGGCTTCAGGTCGCGTGTCCGACGCGTCAGGTGCCGTGAAGAACGCCCAGTTGAAGCGGGATTCGAGAATGCCGGCTTGCTTGAACTTGTCTGCCAGCATCAGCTGTTCAGGCGAGATGTTGCGATCCAGCGCCGCGGATTCCATCGTCACCCGGCCCTTGTAGTAGCCATCGATGCGGCCTGACGCGAGCAGGTCGAACGACACGGTGGTGCCAATGACTTGCGGGTTTTCGAGGATGAACCGGCGCAGTTGCGCAGGCGCTTCCTTGGAAATGAGCTCAACCGCCTTCTTGGCATTCACGCCGTCGACGGAGATCCCGCGCTCCTGCATCGTCTTCTGCAGTGCCGACTGGATCAGCGGCTGGATCGTAAACGTGGTGATCTTCTCGAGATCCGCCGGATTGCGGTTGCCCTGCTTGTCGAGCTTCGCCGCGTCGAGATGAATGTCCATCGTTACGTAGGTCTGGCGGAACGATGACAGTCCGTTCGACAGGATCGATGTCATCAGGCCGATGAGCGCGAGGATGGAGAAGATGACGGCCGCGAGACCCATCATCCTGAAGCGGCGCTCGGCTGCCTGACGCTTGCGGGTGCGCTCTCCGACCTTGAAAAGCGATCTGCCATCCAAACGGCCGGTCGCCGTGGCAATATCAGCTGTAACTTCGGTCATTCGTACTGCTCCCGGTATTTGCGCACGATGTAGAGCGCCAGAATGTTCAGGCAGAGGGTGAAAACAAACAGCGTCAGCCCCAGCGCGAAGGCCACCAGGGTCTCGGGGCTGGCAAACTCGGTATCTCCGGTCAACTGGCTAACGATCTTTACCGTAATCGTGGTCATGGCCTCGAACGGGTTGAGGTCAAGACGCGCGGCGGCGCCGGCCCCCATGACCACAATCATGGTCTCGCCGATGGCCCGGCTGGCGGCCAGCAGGAAGGCGCCGACGATGCCCGGCAGCGCTGCGGGCAGGATGACCTGCTTGATGGTTTCCGACTTGGTAGCGCCCAGACCGTAGGAGCCGTCGCGCATCGCCTGCGGCACGGCGTTGATGATGTCATCGGACAGCGACGAGATGAACGGGATCAGCATGATCCCCATGACCAGACCGGCCGTCATTACCGACGAGGAGGAACTTCCCAGGCCAAGCGGCTGGGCGATCCAGTCACGCAGGAACGGCCCCACGGTGATCAGCGCAAAGAGACCGTAAACAATGGTCGGGATGCCGGCCAGCACCTCGATCGCCGGCTTGGCAAAACTGCGCAACTTGCTGCCGGCATATTCGGCGAGATAGATCGCGATCATCAGGCCGACCGGCACGGCGAGCGCCAGCGCAACAACCGAAACATACAGCGTACCCCAGAGCAAAGGCAGAAAGCCGAGATCGGATCCGCCGCGGAACTGCGGGTTCCAGGTGGCCGACAGGAAGAAGTCCCTTGCCGGGTACATCTTGAAGAAAGAGATCGATTCGAACAGCAGCGACCCGACGATGCCGGCCGTGGTCAGGATGGCAACCAGGGATGATCCCATCAACAGCGCGGTGACGAAGGTCTCGGAGATGTTGCGAGCGCGCAATCTCGGCTGGATGCGCGCCAGGGACCATGCACCCAAGGCAAGCGCGACAAGCAGAACGGCCAGATTGCGGAAGAACGAGGCAGTGAGTTCGATGCTGCGGTATTCCTTGGCCGCCTCTAACACGACCGGCGACACGTCGGAACCAAGCGCGACACCGACTTCGGCGAGCCGGGACCGGACATCGGTCACATCTGCGCGCATGTCCTTAAGACTGGCTTCGGACATATCGCCCCGGTCGACAAGCTGGCTCAGGCCATCGGCGATCCGGCGCACATCGAACATGACCAGGCTCTTGGCCCCGCCTTCGGGAACGGCGCTGTCGGGGATCTTGCCGCTGATCGAGCTTTCGATCAGCGCCGGCTGCAGGAACAGCCAGGCACCCAAAAGGAAAAGCGCGGGAACCGCAACGAACAGGGCTACCGACTGGCCGTGATAGGACGGCAGCGAATGGAGTTTCGCGCCATCCCGCTCAGCTGTCCTGACCGCACGTTGCCGGCCGAAAAAGTAGCCGATAACCGCCAGGCCGAGCACGATGAGTACGATAAGGCTGAGAGTCATGTCACATTCGCCTGTGTGCGCCGCGCCCGGAAGCGCTCTGTCAGCAAGGAGGGCGGCGCTTGTGCGCCGCCCGTTTTCAGGTGAAACGGCTTAGTTGAGCGCAGCCATCGGGGTACGGTTCTTGACCATTTCCTGGGTCTTGGCGAGTTCCGGATCGGAAACGAGACCGTAAGCAGCCAGCGGGCCGTCAGGACCCGCGATTTCGTCGGAGACGAAGAACTCGATGTATTCCTGCAGACCGGGGATCACGTCGAGGTGTGCGTTCTTGACGTAGAAGTAGAGCGGACGCGAGACCGGGTATTCGCCCGAAGCAATGGTTTCGGTCGACGGATTGACGCCCGACATCGTGGCAACCTGCAGCTTGTCGGTGTTGTTTTCGTAGAACGAAAGACCGAACACGCCGATGGCGTTCTTGTTGGCGTCGATGCGCGCCAGGGTCTCGGTGTAGTCGCCGTCGATGTCGACCGACACGCCGTCGGTGCGCAGAGCGGTGCAGCCCTTGGCCTTTTCGTCGCCGGCAGCCTTGAAGGTTTCCTCGGCACCGGTTGCTTCGCAACCAGCTTCAAGAACCTTGACGTCGAAGACTTCGCGGGTGCCGTGCTTGGTGCCCGGGATGAATGCCAGGATGTCCTGCGCAGGCAGGTCAGGGTTCACGTCGGCCCAGGTCTTGGCGGTGTTGTCGACCAGTGCGCCGTCCTTCATTACCTTGGCGGCAAGGGCGTTGTACCAGTCGGCCGGGGTGAAGGCGAAGCTTGCGCCGTTGATGTCGGATGCAAACACGATGCCGTCGTAGCCGATGCGGACTTCCTGGATTTCGGCCACACCGTTGGAAGCGCACAGGTCGATGTCGGACTGCTTGATGCGGGAAGACGAGTTTGCGATGTCGATTGTGTTTTCGCCAACGCCTTCGCAAAGCTTCTTGCGGCCTGCGCCCGAACCGCCGGATTCAACAACCGGTGTGGGGAAGGAGAAGTTTTCACCGAAGGCTTCGGCAACGATGGAGGCGTAAGGCAGAACGGTCGAGGAACCGGCGATCTGGATCTGATCGCGGGCGATAGCGGCGCCAGCGAAGGCCGTGGAGGCCACAAGTGCGGCAGCGGCGAATTTGATTGCGTTCATGAGAATCTCCCGTCGTGGGTCAGAGTGGCGTGGCCCTTTTGCAGAGCCGCTTGTCAGCCATCTAAGGCTGGCCCTTTCTAGGCCTTTCGAGATTCCGTTTTATGACAGTTGCATCACTGTTTTATGACAGTCTATCCAACTGTTTTTAATTGTATAATTCTTCAGACTTCGCATTGCTACCAGACTCGGTGCGGCCGAATTTGACAGTGAAAGCCGATCCTTCGCCCGGTGTGGAGCGAACAACCAGCCGCGCCCGGTGCCGCGCAAGAATGTGTTTGACGATCGCCAGGCCGAGACCGGTTCCCTTTTTGGCTCTGCTGGTCTCGACATCCACGCGATAGAACCGTTCGGTCAGGCGGGGGACATGTTCCTTGGCAATGCCGGGACCGAAATCCTTCACCGTGACATGCGCGCCTTCGGCCTCGGTGTCGGCGACCGTGACCTCGACGCGCTTGCCGGTCTGGCCATATTTGCAGGCATTCTCGATGAGGTTGGAGAAGACCTGGATCAGTTCGTCGACATCGCCGGTGACGACAAGCGGTTCTGCGGGCAGTGTCAGCGCGATCTCGACACCGAGATCCTTCGCCATCGGTTTCAAGGTATCGACGACATGAGTAACGGTGCGCCCGAGATCGACCTCACCCTCAGGCGCGACATGGGCCCGCATCTCCAGCCGGGAGAGGGACAGAAGATCGTCGATCAGACGGGCCATTCGCTGTGCCTGTTCGAGCATGATGCCGAAAAACCGGGTGCGTGCGGCTTCATCGTTGCGCGCCGGCCCCTGCATGGTCTCGATGAAGCCCATGAGCGAGGCGAGCGGGGTCCGGAGCTCGTGGCTGGCATTGGCGACGAAGTCGGTCCGCATCCGGTCCATGCGCCGGGCTTCGGTCAGATCGCGGAATGTCAGCACGAACAGCCGCTTGCCGGGCTCAGCGGCCGTGGCGACCGGGGCCACGCGAACCTCGTGCCAGCGTTCGGACGGCACCCGTTCGGAGTACTCCACGCTTTCGGGGATTCCGCGGGCCACAACCCGCGCCACCAGGTCGAGAATGACCGGTGACCTTATTCGCGCGGAGAGCGCCGCACGCTCGGGATAGGCGCCGACCAGCGACCGCGCCGCGGCGTTCTGGCGGACAATCTGCGTTTCCCAGTCAAAAACGAGCGTCGGCATGTCCAATGCTTCGATGATCGCGAAATCCGGGAGGGCCGAATTGGCCGCCTTCTTTTCCGCCCGCTTCCGGGCAGCCCTCCTGCCCGTCGGCCAGAAGAGCAGCGCCGCGGCGAAGACCGCGTAGCCGATGGCTGCCTGCCAGGGCGCGACGCCCGCGGGAACCGAGGCAAGTGCCGCCACGGCGCCCAGGGCAAGCGGAAGGATCTGGGTTCTCAACCGTGATACCAGGCCGGGCCGGGTGTCCTCGCCTTCCTGCAGATCCTGTGTGTTTTCGACCATCGTCTCCCCCGCCCGGACTTGCTCACGTCCCCACTGCTCTACTTGTTTAACCGCACAACTTGAAATCACAATGACGATGTGGCCTTTCAATTGAGAAGCCGCCCCGCCCGACATGCAATCACATGAAAAGGATGCCCGGAATGTCCAGCTACAGAACCGAAACCGACAGCTTTGGTCCGATCGAAGTGGCGGCGGACAGATACTGGGGGGCGCAGGCACAGCGCTCGCTCGGCAATTTCAGGATCGGCTGGGAAAAGCAGCCGCTTTCGATCGTGCGGGCGCTCGGGATCGTCAAGCGCGCCGCAGCGGAAACCAACATGGAGCTGGGCCGGCTCGATCCCGAGATCGGCGCCGCCATCGTGGCCGCGGCGCAGGAAGTCATCGACGGCAAGCTCGATGCGCATTTTCCGCTGGTGGTCTGGCAGACCGGTTCGGGCACCCAGTCCAATATGAATGCCAACGAGGTGATTTCCAACCGCGCCATCGAGATGATGGGCGGCGAGATGGGCTCGAAGAAACCGGTTCATCCGAACGATCACGTCAACATGAGCCAGTCTTCCAACGACACCTATCCGACAGCCATGCACATCGCCTGTGCCGAGCAGGTCGTTCATCAGCTGCTGCCGGCGCTGAAACACCTGCACGCGGCACTCGACGAGAAAGCGAAAGCCTTTGCCGGGATCATCAAGATCGGCCGCACCCATACGCAAGACGCAACACCGCTGATGCTCGGCCAGGAGTTCAGCGGATACGCCGCGCAGGTGGCTTCATCGATCAAGCGGATAGAGATGACGCTGCCCGGCCTTTGTGAACTGGCGCAAGGCGGCACGGCGGTCGGCACCGGCCTGAACGCTCCGGTAGGCTTCGCGGAGAAGGTTGCCGAGCGTGTCGCTGCCATCACCGGGCTGCCGTTCGTCACCGCTCCCAACAAGTTCGAGGCGCTGGCCGCCCATGACGCGATGGTGTTCTCTCACGGCGCCATCAATGCCGCGGCGGCGGCGCTGTTCAAGATAGCCAACGACATCCGCTTCCTCGGCTCGGGTCCGCGTTCGGGCCTGGGCGAACTGGCACTGCCCGAGAACGAACCCGGCTCCTCGATCATGCCGGGCAAGGTCAACCCGACGCAATGCGAGGCGATGACCCAGGTCTGCGTCCAGGTGTTCGGCAACAATGCGGCATTGAGCTTCGCCGGCAGCCAGGGGCATTTCGAGCTCAACGTCTACAACCCGGTGATGGCCTACAATTTCCTTCAGTCGGTGCAACTGCTGGCCGACGCCTCGGTCTCGTTTACCGACAATTGCGTGACTGGAATCGAGGCGCGCGAGGACAACATCAAGGCGGCGCTCGAGCGCTCGCTGATGCTGGTGACCGCGCTTGCACCCACTATCGGTTATGACAACGCGGCGGCGATCGCCAAGAAGGCGCACGCAAACGGCACCACACTGCGCAAGGAAGCTCTTAAGAGCGGCCTCGTGACAGCCGCCGATTACGACCGTATTGTCCGTCCCGAAGACATGACCCATCCCGGTTGAAACATCCGCGATGATGGGTTGTTTTGCAGATGAAGACCGTTTCCAGGGGAACACGTGATGAGCACCGATAAAACCAGCCGGGCAGTCGAGATCAAGGTCAACGGCAAGCTGAGGACCTTCGACATTGACGATCCGAAGCTGCCGGACTGGGTGGATGACAATGCCTTCACATCGGACAACTATCCCTACAAGAAGAAGCTCGACCGCGACGAATACGAGGACACGCTCGAAGCGCTGCAGATCGAACTGGTCAAGGTCCAGACCTGGCTCGGCGAGACCGGCAACCGGGTTATCGCGGTGTTTGAAGGCCGCGATGCGGCCGGCAAGGGCGGCTCCATCGGTGCGACCCGGGCCTACATGAACCCGCGCTCGGCCCGGATCGTGGCCTTGCCCAAGCCAACCGAAACCGAACGCGGGCAATGGTACTATCAGCGCTATGTCGATCACTTCCCGACTTCGGGCGAATTCGTGATGTTCGACCGCTCCTGGTACAACCGCGCCGGCGTCGAGCCGGTGATGGGTTTTTGCACGCCCGAGCAGCATGCGCATTTTCTCGAGGAAACCCCGCACTTCGAACGCATGCCGGTGAAGGCGGGCATTCACCTGTTCAAGTTCTGGCTCAATATCGGCCGCGAGATGCAGCTCAAGCGCTTCCACGACCGCCGTCACAGCAAGCTCAAGGCCTGGAAACTGTCGCCTATGGACATCGCGAGCCTGAACAAGTGGGATGACTACACCGAGATGCGCAACCTGATGCTCAGGGAAACGCATACCGATCATGCCCCGTGGACCGTGGTGCGGGCCAATGACAAACGCCGGGCGCGGATCAATGTCATCCGGACCATCCTGACGGAACTGCCCTATGCCGGAAAGGACGAAGGTGCGATCGGGGCGATCGACGAGGCCATTACCGGCAGGGGCGCCGACGCGATCGGCGGCTGAACCCGGCTGCCATCGGCAACGGAAATCGGCAAACCGCAGATATCGATCGGCAGCGACAAAATAATGCGTCAAGTTTTGACGTTTACGTCAAGGGAAGGCATTGCAACCGACATCGTGGCATTCTAAATCTTTTAAATACCGGAGTGAGGGAAGAGGGGCAGCAGCCAGTCCGCGGCATGCGCCCACAGCCGGATAAAAAGGGAGTGAGACATCATGAATACGACTGCTGCCAAAGACCGCATCTGGCTGGCATCCTACCCGCCAAACACCGCCGCCGATATCGGCTCGCTGCAATATTCATCCGTCGCGGCGTTGATCGAGGATTCGTTCAAGCGTTTTGCCGGCCGCCCTGCCTATACCTGCATGGGCAAGACCATCACCTATTCCGAGATGGAAAGCTTGTCCTCGGCCATCGGCGCATGGCTGCAGTCGCTCGGCCTTCAGAAGGGCGACCGGGTTGCGGTGATGATGCCGAACATCCTGCAGATGCCGGTGGCGATGGCGGCGGTGCTGCGCGCCGGCTACACGGTGGTCAATGTCAATCCTCTCTACACTCCGCGCGAACTCGAACACCAACTCAAGGATTCGGGCGCCAAGGCGATCATCATCCTCGAGAACTTCGCCGTCACGCTGCAGCAGGTCATTTCCAGAACCGACGTCAAGCATGTCTGCGTGGCGACCATGGGCGACCTGCTGGGACTGAAGGGGCACCTGGTCAACTTCGTTGTCCGCAAGGTCAAGAAACTGGTTCCGGCCTGGTCGCTGCCGGGGCATGTCAGTTTCAAGGCAGCGCTTTCCGCCGGCCAGAGCAAGACTCTCAAAGCTGTTGCTAGCACTCCTGAAGATGTGGCGTTCCTGCAATATACCGGCGGCACGACCGGCGTGTCGAAAGGCGCGACGCTGACGAATTCGAACGTGCTTTCCAACGTGGCGCAGAACGATCTGTGGCTTCCCGCAGCCTTCATCAAGAAGCAGAAGCCCGAAGTTCTGCTCTATGTCTGCGCATTGCCGCTCTATCACATCTTCGCGCTCACGGTGAACGCGCTGATGGGGATGTCGCAAGGCGCACACAATTTGCTGATCCCCAACCCGCGCGATATCCCCGGCTTCGTCAAGGAGCTGGGCAAGTACGAGTTTCACGTCTTCCCGGGGCTCAACACCCTGTTCAACGCACTGCTCAACAACGAGGATTTCCAGAAGCTGAATTTCAAGCCGCTGCTGTTGTCGCTCGGCGGCGGCATGGCGGTGCAGCGGCCGGTGGCGGAGCGCTGGAAGCAACTGACCGGCTGCGTGATTTCGGAAGGCTACGGATTGTCGGAAACCTCTCCGGTAGCCACCGCCAACCGGTTTGACGCCGACGATTTCTCCGGCACCATCGGCCTGCCGCTGCCCTCGACATACATCGATATCCGCAACGAAGACGGCAAGGCGATGCCGCTCGGCGAGGTCGGCGAAATCTGCATCAAGGGTCCGCAGGTGATGGCGGGTTACTGGAACCGGCCCGACGAGACCGCCAAGGTGATGACCGACGACGGCTATTTCCGCTCCGGCGACATGGGCTTCATGGACGAGAGCGGCTACACCAAGATCGTCGACCGCAAGAAGGACATGATCCTGGTTTCGGGCTTCAACGTCTACCCGAACGAGGTCGAGGAGGTTGCTGTTTCGCATCCGGGCGTGGCCGAAGCAGCAGCGGTTGCAGTGCCGGACGAGCATTCGGGCGAGGCGGTGAAGCTGTTCGTCGTGCGCAAGGACCCGAACCTGACCGAGGCCGACGTCAAGGCGCATTGCGCCACCGGGCTGACCAACTACAAGCGGCCCAAGATCGTTGTCTTCAAGGATGAACTGCCGAAGACCAATGTCGGCAAGATCCTGCGCCGCGAGCTGCGCGACGCCTGATCAAAGATCCTGTCTGAATTGAGAGAGGCCCGCGGGAAACTTGATTTCCCGCGGGCCTCGCCGCATAGGTGGGTATCCCAAACACGGAGGCCCATGCTTTGTCGAAGACCATCCATCAGGCTTTGTCCGACCTCAAGTCCCACCTGGAAAGCGAAGCGCCCCGCGATCTGCGGGCTGCCTTTGCCGCGGATTCCGGGCGTGCCCCCCGCTACACCGTCGGGCTTGACGATCTGAGGATGGATTTTTCCAAATGCGCGGTGAATGACGAGACGCTGGCGCTGCTTTCCGCACTGGCGAAGGCCGCGGGCGTGGAAGCGCAGCGGGACCGGATGTTTGCCGGCGAGGCAATCAACACGACCGAGGGCCGCGCCGTGCTGCACACTGCCTTGCGGGCAGCACCAAACGCCGACATTCGTGTCGGCGGCGAAAACGTGGTGCCGCAGGTGCACGCGGTGCTTGACGCCATGGGCGCGTTCTCGGACGGGATACGCAGCGGTTCGATCCGTGGCGCAACCGGCAAGCCGTTCACCGATGTCGTCAATATCGGCATTGGCGGATCGGATCTCGGCCCGGTGATGGCCACGCTTGCCCTTTCGCCCTATCATGACGGACCGCGGCTGCACTTCGTCTCCAATGTCGATGGCGCACATATCGCCGACACGCTTTCGGGGCTTGATCCGGAAACCACGCTGATCATCGTTGCCTCGAAGACCTTCACCACCATCGAGACCATGACTAACGCGGCCACGGCGCGCGAATTCATCGTTTCGAAGCTCGGCGAAAGTGCCGTCGGCCAGCATTTCGCGGCGCTTTCGACCGCGCTCGACAAGGTGGCCAAGTTCGGTCTCGACGAGAGCCGCGTCTTCGGTTTCTGGGACTGGGTCGGCGGCCGCTACTCGCTGTGGTCGGCCATCGGACTGCCGCTGATGATCGCTATCGGCAAGCATGATTTCGCCGCGTTTCTTGCCGGCGCGCGGGCCATGGACGAGCATTTCAAGTCCGCTCCCCTAGGCGAGAACCTGCCGATGCTGCTGGGGCTTCTGGGCATCTGGCACCGTCTGGTCTGCGGCTATCCGAGCCGGGCGATCATTCCCTATGACCAGCGGCTTTCAAGGTTTCCGGCCTATCTGCAGCAGCTCGACATGGAATCGAACGGCAAGTCGGTCGGTCTTGACGGCAAACCGGTGGACACGGCGTCCGGGCCGATCGTCTGGGGCGAGCCGGGGACCAATGGCCAGCATGCGTTCTTCCAGCTGCTGCACCAAGGCACCGACGTGAGCCCGGTCGAATTCATGATCGCCGCCAACGGCCACGAGCCGCATCTCAAGCACCAGCACCAGTTGCTGATCGCCAATTGCCTGGCCCAGTCGGAGGCGCTGATGCGCGGCCGCACTACGGAAGAAGCGCGCGCGCAACTGATTGCCGGCGGCGCTTCGGAGAGCGAGGCCGACCGGTTGGCGCCGCACAAGACGTTTCCGGGCAACCGGCCGTCGATCACCTTTGTCTATGACAAGTTGACGCCATTCGCGCTCGGGCGGCTGATCGCGCTTTACGAGCACCGGGTGTTTGTCGAAGCCCAGATCTTCGGCATCAATGCGTTTGACCAGTGGGGCGTGGAACTCGGCAAGGAACTCGCCACCGCACTGTTGCCGGTGGTCAAGGGTGAGAGCCAGGGCGAAGGCCATGACAGCTCGACCCTGCTGCTGGCACAGACTATCCGCGAGATGCGCGGCTGATCAGAAACCGATTTCGCCGGCCCAGGGTGGATTGGCGCCCGGACGCGAGACGGTGACGGCCGCCGCCCTGGCGCCGAGGCCGAGCGCGTTGCCGATGGCGTCTGCGGACAGGGCCTTCATAGCCTGCTTGGTCAGAACATTGTCGCGCTTGAGCGAGGCGAGAATGCCGGCGTTGAAGGTGTCGCCGGCGCCCACTGTGTCGGCAACCGTGACCGCCACGCCGTCGACCTCGACCGTGTGCTCGCGGCTAAAGCCGATGGCGCCCCTGGCGCCACGGGTGAAGACGACGAGGCTGGGTCCCTGCCCGAGCCAGGTCCTGGCGGCGGTTTCCATGTCCGGCATGCCAAACCATTCGAGGTCTTCGTCCGACATCTTGACGATGTCGCTCATGGCGATCATGCGATCGATGCGAGCGCGGTGCCTTGCGGCATCGGTGATGAAACCGGGCCGGATGTTGGGATCGAGCGAAATGACGCGCGATCCATGCTCGCGCCGCATCAGGCTTTCATAGGTGGCGCCGCAGGGATCCGGGATCAGGCTGATGGCGCCGAAATGCAGGGCTTCCACCTCATCGCCGAGCGCAGGCAGATGCGCCTCGGTGATCATCCGGCCGGCTGTGTTCTCGTCGAAGAACGCGTAGCTCGCCTGGCCGTTGACCAGCCGCACAAAGGCCAGCGTTGTGTGCAGGTCCAGCGTGGCGCAATAGCCGTGGTCGACGCCGCTCTTGTCGAGCGCCTGGCGCAGGATGTCGCCGAACATGTCGCTTGAAAGACCGGTGAAAAAGCCGGTCTTCAATCCCAGCCGTCCGAGCGCCAGCGCCGTGTTGAACACCGATCCGCCGGCATAGGGCGAGAACGCGTCTTCGCCTTGCGTCGTCGTCCGGGGCAGCATGTCGATCAGCGCTTCGCCGCAACAGATGATCATCTCGTGTCCTCCACATGCCGCCCAGGCGGACAGGGTTTGCCGGGGTTAAGCCGGAAGTTCGGAAACGCCGCCATGCTGGGCCGACCATTTGAGCGGTGCGTCAAGAAAAGCTTCCACCGACTTCAACGTCGCCGGATCGAAGGACTGCTGCCGGGTCGCCGCGGCCAGCACATCGCGCCAGGTGGCGAGGTAATGCAGCTCGACATTGCCGTTGGCGAAGCGCTTACCGGCCTCTTCGAAAATGCCGTAATAGAACAGCGCTATGCCGTGATCGACGGTGCAGCCCGCCGCGCGGATGGCGTCGATGAAAGTGAACATCGATCCGCCGGCGGTGGTCAGGTCCTCGATCACCAGCACCCGCGAGCCTTCCGGCAGTTCACCCTCGATCTGGGCGTTGCGACCGTGGCCCTTGGGCTTCTTGCGCACGTAGATCATCGGCAGGCCGAGCCGTTCGGCGAGGAAGGCGGCAAAGGGAATGCCCGCCGTCTCGCCGCCGGCCACACAATCGAACTGCTCGAAACCGGCTTCCGACATGATCGTTGCCGCGGCAAAATCCATCACGGCGGAGCGGATGCGCGGATAGGAGATCAGCTTGCGGCAATCGATATAGACCGGGCTCATCATTCCGGAAGCCAACTTGTAGGGCTCGGTGGCGTTGAAATGCACAGCCTTGATTTCCAGCAGCTGGCTGGCGACAAGTTCGGCGATCTTCGCCTTGTCGGGAAACGTGTTGGAAAACATCGGCGTTGCCTCCAGGGTCGGGCCCGAACATTCGCTCCGGCAAGGGTTTCGGCGATCCGAATACCAGTTCGGACCAGCGGATTAAAGAGCGCTCAGGCAACTTCCCAGTGGATGGGCACCAGCGGGTCGAACACCGTCACCGACCCGTCGCCGGTCTCGATCTTGCCGGGCCAGGACACCGGCTCGTCGCGCCGCACCAGCGTCACGGTCTCGCTGTTGACCGGCAGTCCGTACCAGGCCGGTCCGTTGAGGCTGGCAAAGCCGGCCAGCTTGTCGAGCGCATTGTCCTCCTCGAAGACATGGGCGAGGCAGGACAGCGTGTTGATCGAGGTGAAGATGCCGGCGCAGCCGCAGGCGCATTCCTTCAACGGATCGACATGCGGGGCGGAATCGGTTCCGAGAAAGAAGCGCTTGTCGCCGGAGGTCGCGGCCTTGCGCAGCGCCAGCCGGTGGCTCTCGCGCTTGGCGACCGGCAGGCAGTAGTAATGCGGCTTGATGCCGCCGGCGAGAATGGCGTTGCGGTTGATCATCAGGTGATGGGTGGTGATGCTGCCGGCCAGGTTGGCGTCCGAGCCCATGACGTAGTCTACGCCATTGGAGGTCGTGATGTGCTCGAGCGTGATCCTGAGCTCGGGCAGTTTGCGGCGCAGCGGATCAAGCACGGTTTCAATGAACACGGCCTCGCGGTCAAATATGTCGACCGCCGGATCGGTGACTTCGCCGTGAATGCACAGCGGCATGCCGATCTCGGCCATTTTCTCGAGTACCGGCATGACCTTGGCAAGATCGCGGACGCCGGAATGGGAGTTGGTGGTGGCACCTGCGGGATAGAGTTTCACCGCGGTCACCAGCCCCGAGGCATGGGCGCTGGCCACGTCCGCGGCATCGGTGCCTTCCGTCAGATAGAGCGTCATCAGCGGGGTGAAATCGAGTCCCTCCGGCAATGCTGCCATGATGCGGTCGCGGTAGGCTTTCGCGTCAGCACTGGTCACCACCGGCGGCACCAGGTTGGGCATGATGATGGCGCGGGCGAAATGCCTGGCGCTGTAGGGCAGAACGCCTTCGAGCATGGCGCCGTCGCGCAGGTGCAGGTGCCAGTCATCAGGCTTCGGAATGGTAATCTCGACCACGCTGGGGTTCTCCCTGGATTAGGTTGCCCTATCTGCCCGGCTACTGGGGTTGACCTTTTCGGCCTCGAGCGGCAACTGATAGGCAAGCCTTTAGCAGGCAACAGGTAAACAGGGAAAGACTAGATGGATCTGGGATTGACAGGAAAACGCGCGCTCGTGCTGGCGTCATCGCGCGGACTAGGGCTTGGCATCGCGGAAGCGATCGCCGCAGAGGGCGCCGATGTGCTGATCACCGGGCGCGATGGCGCGCGGCTCGAAGCGGCCGTCGCGGCGATCAATGCGCGCGGGGCGGGCACGGCGCGGTTCGTGGTCTCCGATCTGTCGGACAAGACCACGCCGGCGCTGCTCGAAGAAGCCGTCAAACGCGAGTTCGGCGGCCTCGATATCCTGGTCAACAACACCGGCGGCCCGCCGCCCGGCCTGATGAGCGAGGCCGATCTGTCGGTCGTCCACCGCCAGTTCGAGATCATGGTGCTGAGCGTGATGGACATCACCGCACGGCTGCTTCCCGGCATGCGGGCGCAGGGCTGGGGCCGGGTGCTGACGGTGGCCTCATCCGGGGTGATCCAGCCGATCCCCAATCTCGGCCTGTCGAATGCGCTGAGGGCAACGCTGGTCGGCTGGTCGAAATCGATGGCCAACGAGACCGCCGGCGACGGCATCACCTTCAACATGCTGCTCCCGGGCCGGATCGACACGGACAGGCTGAAGGAGCTCGACGCCGCGAATGCCAAGCGCGCGGGCAAGGACGTGGCCGAGGTGGCAAAAGCCGCGCAGGCACAGATCCCGGTCGGACGCTACGGCGCGGTCGAGGAATTTGCCGCGACTGCTGCGTTCCTGGTCAGCGCGCGGGCGAGCTACATCAACGGATCAATGATCCGCTGCGACGGCGGTGCGATCAAGTCCGTCTGACGCTCAATGCGAGCCGGGTCTTCGCGACCCGGCTCGGCTTCACAACGCCCGCCTGAGGCTTTCCTCGATATAGGTCTTGCGCAAGCCAAGCGTCACCGGACCGGGCTTGCCGCCCGAGAGTTCGACGCCGTCGATCGAGATCACAGGCCCGACGAAGACGGAAGCCGAGGTGATGAAGGCTTCCGCGGCGTTCTTCGCTTCCTCGATGGTGAATGTGCGCTCTTCGATCCTGGTGCCGTTGGCTTCCGAATAGGAAATCAGGGCCGCGCGGGTGATGCCGGGCAGGATCGAATGCGACAGCGGCCGGGTGACGATGGCGCCGTCTTTGGTGACAATGAAGGCGTTGTTCGAGGTGCCTTCGGTGACGACGCCGTCGCGCACCATCCAGGCATCATCGGCGCCGCGCGCCTTGGCTTCCATCTTGCCGAGCGAGGGATAGAGCAGCTGTACCGTCTTGATGTCGCAGCGACCCCAGCGCAGATCCGGGATCGAGACGATCTTCATGCCGTTTCTGGCCACAGCCGTGTCGATCAGCGGGCGGCTCTGGGTGAACAGCACCAGCGTCGGCGTCAGCTTTTCGGTGTCGAACATGAAATCCCGGTCGATGGCGCCGCGGGTCATCTGCAGGTAGACCACGCCCTCATCGACCTTGTTGCGGCTGACCAGTTCGCGGTGGATCGCCAGAAGCTCGTCGTCGCTGACGGTAAAGCGCATGCCGAGTTCGCCCGCCGATCGGTGCAGCCGCGCCATGTGGGCCGGGAAATCGATCAGCTTGCCGCCAAGCACGGAGGCAACCTCATAGATGCCGTCGCCGAACAGGAAACCGCGGTCAAATACCGAGACCCTGGCCTCGTTTTCCGGCACATAGCTTCCGTTGACATAGACTGTGCGCATGGCGGTCTCCTTGTTCGCGACTGTTTTTTCTCATGCCAGAGAATCAGCCGGGCCGCCAAGGTGTTTTTGCTCCGCGTCGATCGCCGTGGCGAAACAGCCCGGTTCAGGCGCGGGGGCTCATGCCCTTCGCGAACAGCCGTATGGACGATGTCATCGGCAGGCGCGATGGCTGTCAGGCGTTCGGCTCGCCCGGCGTATCGATCGAAGACTTGACCTTCTTGTCGTTGATCTCGATCTCGATCGTCTCGCCTAGCTTCTGATCAGCAGTTTCGGGATCGCGGTCACGAACTGTCCACCCCAATCGCTGATAAAGGTAAGCTGGGTCCTGATTTCTGTCTCGATATTCCATGGCAGAATTACCACCCTGTGTGGTTGGTCGGAGATAAGCCGTTCCTCGCCGACGATCGGAATATGCGACCCGGGCATGTAGCGCCCCTGCTTGGCCGGGTTCCGATCGACAACGAAGGCGATGTCGCCGGCGTCCGCGCCGGCGAAATTGAGAAGCGTGTTGCCCTTGGCCGCAGCGCCATAGGCAGCCACTTTCAGGCCCGTGGAGCGAGCCTCATCGAGGAAGGCGCGGAATTCGTCGCGAGCCGCTTCGGCACTTGCCTGGAAGCCGGCATAGAACGCCTGGCTGTCCATTCCGGCACGCCGCTCGGTCTCAAGCATGGCGTCCACCGTTGCAGTCACCGGATGGGCGCGATGATCGCTGCGGCAGGCGAAGACCCTTAGGCTGCCGCCATGATGCGGCGTGGTTTCGACATCGAACACGGTCAAACCGTTGGCGCTGAAGATCCGGGCGACGGCAAGCAGCGAAAGGTAGGAGTAGTGCTCGTGGTAGGCGGTGTCGAACTGGTTGCCGCGAACCATCTCGTAGAGATGCGGGAATTCGAAGGTGGCAACGCCCGAAGGCTTGAGCAGCGTTGCGAAGCCGGCCACGAAATCATTGATGTCGGGAACATGGGCCAGCACGTTGTTGGCGGCTATGAGGTCCGCCTGCCGGCCTTCCGATGCCAGCCTTGAGGCGAGTTCCCGGCCGAAGAAATCCTCAACGATTTCGATACCTCGGGTACGGGCGGCTTCGGCGGTGCTGTGTGTGGGTTCGATGCCGTAGCAGGGAATGCCGGCTTCACGGACATATTGCAGCAGGTAGCCGTCATTGGCGGCAATCTCGACGACCAGGCTATCAGGGCCGAGGCCGAACCGGTCGCGCATCGTACCAACATAGGCCTTCGCATGATCGAGCCATGTCCGTGAGAAGGACGAGAAATAGGCATAATCGCCGGAGAAGAATTCCTCCCGGTCGGCAAAATCCTCGGTCTGGGTCAGCCAGCATTCGGTGCAGGTGCGGATGACCAGCGGATAGTGCTTTTCCGGCAGGCCCAGATCGGCTTCGTCGAGATAGGAGTTGGACGGCGGCGCCTCGCCAAGATCCAGGAACGGAATGAAATCGCCGCCGCCGCAATGTCTGCAGCGCATCATGAGATGGGCTCCGCTGCATCGATCAGGGGATGAGCGGCATCGCGGGCGGACAGTCCGGAGATCGGCAGCGGCCAATCGATACCGAGCGCCGGGTCATCGTGACGCAAGCCAGCTTCGTGTTCCGGATTGTAGGCAACGGAATGGATGTAGATGAGTTCGGCGTCATCGGTGAGCGCTTGGAACCCGTGGGCGAAGCCTTCCGGGACATAGATCGCCGTGCCCGCCTCCGCAGACAGCTCGACGCCGACATGCGCAAAGCGGGAGGGGCTTTCATCGCGAACATCGACGGCGACATCGTGAACGGCGCCACGGATGCAGACGACCAGCTTGGCTTCGGCATGGGGCGGGCGCTGATAATGCATGCCGCGCAAGGTGCCGGCCTTTTCCGTGCGGCTGTGGTTGATCTGGGCAACGGGACCCGGCCAGCCGATCGCGGCAAGCGCCTCGGCGCAGAAGATGCGGGCGAAGGCACCACGCTCGTCGGTAAACGGTTTGCGCCGCACCAGCACCGGACCATCCTTCCGGTCCGGCATCAGTGGCGTCAGTCCGAAGGGCGAAGTACTCACCGGACGCATGCCATCGACGACCGCCTGACGGCATCGAGATAGGCGCAGCAATCGGCCTCGCACAGTTCGCGCGCCCGGCGGCCGGACAGAAAATCGCGATACCACTTTGCGGTCAGTGCAACGGTTTGATCGAGCCCCCAAAGACCGGATATGCCGAGATCGGTTTCGGCCAGGGTGGGATCGAGCGCCAGGGCATGTGCCTCCGCCGGGCCTTCCGGCGTGTCGGCGAAATCCGTCCGCACATCGCCGAACGTGTCGGCTGCGAGCGACAGCACCTTGCGAACGGTCGCGCTGTCACTGCGCGGCCCGAAATTGTAGGCCGGCGCCATGTCCGCGCCGGAGGCCAGTTTCTCGGCCAGAACAAGATATCCGCGCAGCGGCTCGAGCACGTGCTGCCAGGGCCGCGTGGCTTCCGGACGCCGGACCTTGAGCGTCTCGCCCGACGACCAGGCCCTGACCGCGTCGGGCACCAGCCGGTCTTCGGCCCAGTCACCACCGCCGATCACGTTGCCGGCACGCGCCGTTGCGATGCCGCATCCCTCGGTCGCGAAGCGGCTGCGCCATCCGTCGACCACCATTTCGCAAGCCGCCTTGCTGGCGGAATAGGGATCGTGACCGCCGAGCGGATCGGTCTCGACGAAGGCCCGGCCATCATCGGAATTCCGGTAGACCTTGTCGGTGGTGGTGACGACAATGGCGAGAGCGGTGTTCACCTGCGCCAGGGCCTGCAACAGATTGTTGGTTCCGTGCACGTTGGTGGCGAAGGTGCCATGCGGGTCGCTGTATCCGCGGCGCACCAGCGACTGGGCGGCGAGATGGAAGACGATCTCCGGCCGCGCCCGCGCGACGAGGCTTGCAACCTCGTCGCAATTGCGGATATCGACGGTTTCGCTCGCCAACCGCTCCGGCGCATGCAAGTGTGAAAACAGCGCTTCAGACTGCTCCGGCGCCAGCGAACAGCCGGTGACCCTTGCCCCCATGGCCTCGAGCCAGAACAGCATCCACGCGCCCTTGAACCCGGTGTGGCCGGTCAGCAGCACCCTGCGTCCGCGCCAGAAATCGCGATTGGGCAGGCCCTTGATCACCAGCTTTTCCAAGGGGCGTTCCCTTCCGTCCAGAGCGCCTCAAGCATGGTCTTGTCCCGCAACGTATCCATCGGCCGCCAGAAACCACGGTGAAAGAACGCGCGCAGTTCGCCTGCCTCGGCGAGCTCGGTCAGCGGCTCGCCCTCGAAACTGGTCTGATCGTTCTCGATCCGGTCAAGCACCGGGTTGGACAGAACGAAGAAACCGCCATTGATGAAGCCGCCCTCACCTTCCGGCTTTTCGATGAACCCCTGGACCTTGTCACCATCGAGCTTGAGCGCGCCGAAGCGTGCAGGCGGGCGCACGGCGGTAACGGTAGCAAGCCGGCCATGGGACTTGTGAAAGCCGATGGTCGCCGAGATGTCGACATCCGACAGCCCGTCGCCATAGGTGAAGCAGAAGCTGTCTTCGCCTTCGAGATAGGGCGCCACGCGTTTCAGACGGCCGCCGGTCATGGTGTTCTCGCCGGTATCGACGAGGGTGACCCGCCAATCCTCCGCACTCTGGCGATGGAAATGAACCGTGTTGTCGGACATGTCGAACGACAGGTCCGACATGTGCAGCGCGTAGTTGGCGAAATATTCCTTGATCACATAGCCGCGAAAACCGCAGCATATGATGAAGTCACGCAGACCGTGCGTGTGGTAGAGCTTCATGATGTGCCAGAGGATCGGCCGACCGCCGATTTCGACCATGGGTTTGGGCCGCAGGTGGGTTTCTTCCGAGAGCCGCGAACCCAGGCCACCGGCCAGAATCACAACCTTCATGGCGCATCCCCCGGGTTCGTCCGGCGACAGCCGAAGGTATCCGCCGACCCTGTTGGCAGGCAGATGTTTTCAGGCCTCGTTGTTGCCCCATGTTTCATGGCGCCCGATATTCCCCTGACAATCAGCCTCCGAAAGCTAGAGGCACAAGCTTTCCCGAGGCTGTTGCAAGACCTGACGGAAGGAGCGGGTCAAGCTGACGACAAGCATTGTTCCCGGGACAGGGCTTGCCTATAAGTGAACGGTGATGCTTGCGCGCTGCGCATGCGACAGCCCAACCGCCACGACCGGCGCAGCACGAGGACGACATGCTCGAAGAAGGCAAGCTTTACGTCGGCACCAGCCGCAATCCCGACGACAGCATCAACAAGGGCGAATATCTCGATCTAAAATATGCCAACCGGCACGGCCTGATCACCGGCGCCACCGGTACCGGCAAGACCGTGACGCTGCAGATCCTGGCCGAGAGTTTTTCCAATGCCGGCGTTCCGGTGTTCTGCGCCGATGTCAAAGGCGATCTTTCGGGCATCGCGGCGATGGGCGAGTACAAGGACTTCCTTGAAAAGCGTGCCAAGACGATCGGTCTCGATCCCTATGAGTTTCAGGAGTTCCCGGTCATCTTCTGGGACCTGTTCGGCGAGAAGGGGCACCGTGTCCGCACCACGATCTCGGAGATGGGGCCGCTGCTGCTGGCGCGGCTGATGGACATGTCCGACGCCCAGGAAGGCGTGCTCAACATCGCCTTCAAGCTCGCCGACGAGAACGGCTTGCCGCTGCTTGATCTCAAGGACCTGCGCGCGCTGCTCAACTACATGGCGGGCGAGACCGAAAGCCTTTCGGCCATGTATGGCAACATCACCAAGCAGTCGCTGGCGACGATCCAGCGCGGACTGCTGGTGCTCGAGCAGCAGGGCGCGGAAAACTTCTTCGGCGAGCCTGCCCTGAAAATCGCCGACATCATGCGCACCACCAATGACGGCCGCGGTGCGATTTCGGTGCTGGCGGCCGACAAGCTGATGATGAATCCGCGGCTCTACGGCACGTTCCTGCTGTGGCTCCTGTCGGAGCTGTTCGAGGAGCTTCCGGAGGTCGGCGACCCCGACCGGCCGCGGCTGGTGTTCTTCTTCGACGAGGCGCACCTGCTGTTTGACGAAGCGCCTAAGATCCTGATCGACCGGGTCGAGCAGGTGGTGCGGCTGATCCGTTCAAAGGGGGTGGGTGTGTATTTCGTCACCCAGAACCCGCTCGATGTGCCCGAGACCGTGCTATCCCAACTCGGCAACCGGATCCAGCATGCGCTCCGGGCCTATACGCCGCGCGAGCAGAAGGCGGTGAAGGTGGCCGCGGAGACCTTCCGGCCGAACCCCGCCTTCGACTGCTTCGAGGCAATCACGCAGCTGGGCGTCGGCGAGGCGCTGGTCTCGACGCTGGGGCCCAAGGGCGTGCCTTCCATGGTCGAGCGGACGCTCATCCGCCCACCCGCCTCGCGGCTTGGCCCGATCACCGAGCCGGAACGGCAGAAGGTGATGGCGGTCAGCCCGGTCGCCGGTCAGTACGACAAGGATCTTGACCGCGACAGCGCCTTCGAGATGCTGGCGCGGCGCGCCGAGGAAGCCGCGAAAGCGGAAGAGGAAGAGCGCCGCCGGGAGGAGGAAAAGGAACAGGAACGGCCGGAAAGCCGGCGCTGGACCCTGCCCGGTTATGGCGACGACGATGACGAGGACGATCGCGGCCGCAGCAGATCCTCGCGGCGCAAGAGTTCGAGCCGTTCGCGCCCGGGCTATCAGCGCCAGACGGTGACCGAAACCGTGATCAAGTCGGTTGCGCGATCGGCTGCGACATCGCTCGGCCGCGCACTGGTGCGGGGTATTCTGGGGTCACTGAAAAAGGGATTCTGATCCGGATGGAACTGGTTCCGCCGCCCCCTGCCCTCAGCGGCATCGGACAGGATAGGTGATACGGAAGGCGCCGGGCTCGATGGGTGCTGTGGGATCGAAGCAGGTAACCTGCCCCACTCCGCCCGCCCAAACTGTGTTCGGGTCGATTGCCCGGAAGACCTGAGGCCTGACCTCGCGGCGCACCTCGAGATGCAGATGCGGAAGCCCGCCGGCCAGCGCACCGGTGTTACCGAGCGTGGCGATCTGCTGGCCACGCTCCACCTTGGCGCCCTGCGACACGCCGCGGCTGTTGAGGTGCTTGTAGACGGTCATCATCCGCAAACCGTCCGCATTCGGCCCGTGGTCGATGGTGATCCGATTGCCGTAGGCGGGCTCGAAATAGGAATCGATCACCTGGCCTCCGGCTGCCGCGAGCACGGGCGTGCCGATCTTGTCGATGATGTCGATTCCGAGATGTCCGGACCCGTCGGGATCACGGTAGAACTGCTGCGAGATCGACGGCGCCTGCTGCGGCATGACCACCGGGATCTTCGCATTGTGGTCGGGCCGGTATGACGTCGCCCAGCCGTAATCCTGCTGCACGCATCCTGCCGGGACGAGAAGGCCCGACACAGCTGCGACCGCCACGAGCCAACGGACACCCTGTCGCATTGCTTTTCCCCGGTCAGCGATCAGGGACCATGTTTCCCGCCGCGAAATCAATCATCGCTTCCGATAGCACAAAGCGGCCACAGCGCTCAACTGCCGGTGCCTACGCTCCAGCAACGCCTTTCCCGAGATCCTGGCGGCAGGGCAGCATACCTCAAGCATGGAGGCCTATCCGAACCGGATTCGGCCCGAAGGCGGGCGGCGCTCAGACGACCAGAATGGGAGTCCGGGTCGGGACACGGTCATAGAGGTCGCAGATATCCTGGTTGATCAACCTCACGCAGCCCGACGACACGGCCTTGCCGATGGACCGGTATTCCGGACTGCCATGCAGGCGGTAAAGCGTGTCCTCACCGTTCTGGAAGATGTAGAGCGCACGGGCGCCGAGCGGATTGTCGAGGCCGGGCGGCATGCCGCCGTTTGCTGCCGAATAACGCTCGAGTTCCGGCTGGCGGGCGATCATGTCCTGGGGCGGGGTCCATTTCGGCCATTTCTGCTTCCACTGCACGATGGCGCGGCCCGACCAGGCAAATCCCTCGCGGCCGATACCGACGCCATAGCGCATGGCCCTGCCGTTTTCCCGGACCAGATAGAGGAAGCGCTGGGAGGTATCGACGACAAGGGTTCCGGGCCGCTCGCCTGTCGGATCGGCCACCTCCTGGCGAAGAAACGCCGGATCGATTTCCTGATATGGAATGGCCGGCAACGGGAAGGGTTCGTCGAGCTTCGGGCCGTACATGCTGTCGTAATAGGATGAAACAGCACTCAGTCCGGAGCCTCGGTTGGTGGGCTCACGAAAGACTGGCTGGGTGTCGGTCATGAATTGCTGGGTGGTCTGCGGTCCGGCGCAGCCGGCAAGCGTGGCAGTTGCGGCAGAGCCAAGCGCCAGGAACCGGCGCCGGGAGAGAGGACGCGCCACGCTATCGTTTCCGGCAACACCGGACAGGTTCAGGTCTTTTTGATTTGGTCCGGTCATGTCGCGGAAAGTCCTCAAGTCTCAAGAGATCGAAATCGTCGCCGATATCCGTCCGGAGTGCTCCCCGGCCCGACTCAACGCGCTGGGGCATATTTGAGTTCCGATTGTGACTTTCCCACGCCTGGCTTGTGGCGAACTTGCCACAGCAATCGCGTTTCGTGATAACATCTACATGATAGGCCGATGAATGGCAGTGCGACCGGCCGCGGCCCTATTCGACACCGTTGAGGTCGGGCAGGATCAGCGAAGGCGACAGGTCGCGATACTCATCGGGCATCTTGGCCCGGTTGATCCACACCGTGCGAAAACCGAACTTGGTGGCGCCGGCGACATCCCAGCGGTTGGACGACTGGAACGACACCGCACCAGGATAGAGACGGTAGGCGGTTGTGACCATGTCATAGACTGCCGGGTCGGTCTTGAAGGTCTTGAGTTCGTCGACGGAGAAGACATCGTCGATGACGGTGTCGAGCGCGGCATTGGTGACAGCCGAATCCAGCATCTTCACGGAGCCGTTCGACAGGATCGCAACGCGGGCGCCGGTGGCTTTCAGCGCCTTCAGCACGGCGGGAACTTCCGGATAACAATCGAGCTTGAAATAGGCGTCGAGCAATTGCGGCCTGAGGCTCTTGTCGGCGCTGGGGACACGTTCGAAGGCATGATCGAGCGCTTCCTCGGTCAGCGCCCAGAAATCGCGCCATTGACCCATGAGCGCCCGCGTCCAGGAGTATTCGAGTTGCTTGGCCCGCCAGATCTCCGACAGCAGTTGCCCGTCCGGTCCGACCGCGTCCGCATGGCGACGCACCGCGGAATGGACGTCAAACAGGGTTCCATAGGCATCAAAGACGTATGCGGCATAGGCCATTTCGATATTCCTCGTGCAATCCGCTTACGATGCCCGTGTTGCAGTGCAACAGTCAAGCGCCAACCCTGTTCCGGTTCGCCGAACATCCGCCGGGTCCAAAAGTTTCCCCGCGGGGCCACAATGCGCAAGGATCGTGCGATTGACCGGACGCTGTCTGTTTGTCGCGAGGTGATGACTTGACGACGGGGGCGGCGGCGGTCGAATGTCCGTTCACAGAGATCGTATCGGCAGGAGGACATCATGGCCGTCAATACCCAAGCCCGCACCAAGACCTGGACCTATGTCGATGGCGAGTGGCTTGAAGGCAACCCGCCGTTGATCGGCCCGGTCAGCCACGCCATGTGGCTGGGCTCGACGGTGTTTGACGGCGCGCGCTGGTTTGACGGCGTGGCACCGGATCTCGATCTGCATTGCGCGCGGGTCAACCGCTCGGCCGATGCGCTGGGGATGCGCGCCACCATGGAAGCCGAAACGATCGAAGGGCTGGCGCGCGAAGGACTGAAGAAGTTCGACGGCAAGACCGCCGTCTATATCAAGCCGATGTACTGGGCAGAGCACGGCGGCTACATGTCGGTGCCGGCCGATCCGGACTCGACACGCTTCTGCCTGTGCCTGTTCGAAAGCCCGATGATCGCCTCGTCCGGCTTTTCGGTCACCGTCTCGCCGTTCCGGCGCCCGACCTATGAAACCGCGCCGACCAATGCCAAGGCGGGATGCCTCTATCCCAACAACGGACGGGCCGTAATGGAAGCCAAGTCGCGCGGCTTCGACAACGCGCTGGTGCTCGACATGCTCGGCAATGTCGCCGAAACCGGCACCTCCAACATCTTCATGGTCAAGGACGGCGTGGTGTTCACGCCGGCGCCGAACGGAACCTTCCTGACCGGCATCACCCGGTCGCGGACGATCAAGCTTTTGCGCGAGGCGGGCACCGAAGTGGTGGAGAAATCCCTCACTGTTTCTGATTTCATGGATGCCGACGAGATCTTCTCGACCGGCAACCACTCCAAGGTGGTTCCCGTGATCAAGATCGAGGACCGGGAACTGCAGGCAGGGCCGACGGGCCGCAAAGCCCGCGAACTCTACATGGATTGGGCCCACGTCTGAGAAGACGCGACAGGAATGGCTGAATGAGCGAAAGACGCAAACATTCCACCGGCTCGCCGTTCGAGAAGGCGGCAGCCTATTCCCGCGCGGTGCGTCAGGGCCCGTTCGTCCACGTGTCGGGCACCACCGGCTATGATTACAGCGCGATGGAAATGCCGGCGGATGTCGCCGACCAGGCGCGCAACTGCTTCACCACGATTGCCGCCTCGCTGGCGGCACTCGATGCCAGCCTGAGCGACGTGGTGCGGGTGAGATACTATGTCACCAAGCCCGAACATTTCGATGCAGTGGCGCCGGTCTTGGCCGAACACCTGGGCGGCATCGATCCGGCGGCAACGATGATCGTCTGCCAGCTGATCCGTCCGGAAATGCTGATCGAGATCGAGGTGACAGCCCAGGTCGAGTAGGGCCAGACCGGGTCAGACCCGGATTTCTCCGCCCATCTCATCCTCGATATGGATGCGGATGATCTCGTCGAACGAGGACTCCGCCCGGAAGCCGAGCGCCAGCGCCCTCTCGGGCGCAAAGCTGCGCGGCCAGGCCGATACGATGCGCATGATCTCGGGTGCGGGTTCGCGGCGGATGAGTGCGACCGCCTTGTCGCCTGCAATCTGCCGCAGCGCCTCGATCTGCTCGGCCACGGTGGCCGATACTCCGGGCATGTTGAGCGCCCGGCGATGCCCGACGGGACCCGTGTCCATGGTCGCGGCATGGGTGAGGAAGCCGACTGCGGCGCGCGGACTGGCGTGCCAGTGCCTCACCGTATCAGGGACAGGCAGTATCGCGGGCTTGCCGGCCAGCGGCTCACGCAGGATGCCGGAGAAGAACCCGGATGCCGCGGCATTCGGCAGACCGGGGCGGATGCAGATCGTCGGCAGGCGGATGGCCATGCCGTCGAAAAAGCCGCGGCGGGTGTAATCCTGCAGCAGCAGTTCGCCGATCGCCTTCTGCGTGCCGTAGCTGGTCAGCGGCGCGGTCAGGAAGGTGTCGTCGATCTCGTCGGGCAACGGCGCGCCAAAGGCCGCCACCGAGGAGGCAAACACCAGACGCGGGCAATAGCCGTCCGTCCGGGAGAGATGCCGGATGGCGTCGAACAGATAGCGGGTGCCGTCGAGGTTGATCCGGTAACCCTTGTCGAAGTCCTGTTCGGCCTCGCCCGAGACGATGGCAGCCAGGTGAACAATCAGATCGGGCCGTCCGGCGACCAGTTGCGGCGCCGCGCGGGGACCGGAAATATCGAGCGCCAGGCTTGCGACCTCGCCTGGAAACCCGGCTGGAGTCTGGGGCTCGACCACGTCGGCCAGCGTCAGCTTGCCCACATTACGCCCGCCCAGCCCACCCGAACGCACGATCGCATCTGTGAACTTGCGGCCGATCATCCCCGCCGCGCCGATAATCAAGACATGCATGCTACCACTCTCCCGCACCTTGTCGCGCTCGGGACGGTAAGGCCTGACGCGCGGAAGCGCAAATGGGCAAACCGCGCGTTTTCCGCCTGACGGTCGATTTGCTATGGCAATTCCGATTGTCCGGCGGACGGGGTCATTGTCGCCGCCGCCATGTTGGCCTAAACCCGTGTCACCATCATTCAGTCTTCGGCGCGTGGGTCACATGCGTGGAGCAATGGAGAGTCCCGCGCATGCCCCAAACCTACCGGCCACTGCAGGCGGCACTGTGGATGTGCGGATCGATCACGTCGTTCTCCGCGATGGCGGTTGCGGGCCGGTATGTCTCGCAGGTTCACTCGACCTTCGAGATCATGGCATTCCGGTCGCTGGTCGGCCTTTTCATCGTCCTCGGGCTCGGCGCCGCCAGCCGCAGGCTTGGCGAGATCCAGGGCGCACGGCTGAAGCAACATTTCTTTCGCAACCTGTTTCACTTCACCGGGCAAAACCTCTGGTTCTTCGCTCTTGCGGCGATACCGCTTGCGCAGGTGTTCGCGCTGGAGTTCACGACGCCCGTCTGGGTCATCCTGTTGAGCTTCGCGTTTCTCGGCGAGCGGCTGACCGGATCCAAGATCGTTGCGGCGTGCCTTGGCTTTGTCGGCATTCTGGTTGTCGCAAGACCGGATTTTGGCTCACTGGATCCCGGATTGATCACGGCGGCGATGTCGGCGGTCTTCTTCGCCGCAACCATCATCATGACCAAGGCGCTGACCCGTCACGAAAGCATCGTCTCGATCCTGTTCTGGTTGACCGGAATTCAACTTTGCTTCGGGTTTGTCGCGCTCGTGTTACAGACCTCGATCGCCTGGCCGACACTCGCAACGCTGCCATGGCTGCTGGTGATCGGCGCTGCCGGATTGCTGGCGCATCATTGCCTGACCATCTCGCTGTCACTTGCGCCGGCGAGTTTCGTCATGCCGATAGATTTTGCCCGGCTGCCGCTGATCGTCCTCATCGGCGCGCTCTTGTTCGGCGAAAAGGCCGATGCCTTCATCCTGCTCGGCGGCGGCATCATCATCCTTGCCAACTGGATCAATATCCGCGGCGGCAAACGCGTGGCGGCAGCAGCGGCGAATTGATGCCAGACCGTCTGCCGTAATGAGATCGATATGGATAAAAAAGAGGAAGTGGTGCCGCTTACGTGACTCGAACACGTGACCCCGTCATTACGAATTGTTTTTCGTAACGATATCAGATGGTTAGATGTGATGTCAGCAGGTTGGATGTGCTTGCACAAGCCGTTGGCCTCGCTTCGCTTTCCCAGAGTGAAAGGTAGCACATCGTGTCACCACGTTGCCACCACTTTGACCCCGCGAACCTACTAGCCAAATGCTAATCCCGATTTGCCCTACTAATCGCCAATCTGGCCTGTTCTGCCGGACCTCACCCTATCAACGGGTTCGAGCATTTTGGGCGGGGGTGGGAGCCTGTGGATGTCGGGATGTCACGAGCTTTTTGCTTCTTGAGGCTCAGAATCGGTGGTCTGTAAGATGATCGTATGAGACGTGATAACTGCCTCATGCCCATAGTACGTCTTCATCTTTCCGTCTTCGAAAAAATGTTGCTGCAAACCACCAAAGCACTCAATGGGCAAGGGGTGTAAAGCATTGGGATTATGAAAAACTTGTAGCTCGTCAGCCCAACCTTCCGAGTAGCCTTCTGAGCCTACCTCTGCAACAAATCTCTTACCCACAACGGCGTTTGGATCTGGGTCGAAACGAACGCCTACTCGTAGATATTTGTGTTTCTGGGGGGCGTATCCTGCAAGTACCCCTAGCCTATCAAATTTAGCGATCGTCCCCGCATTCGAGAACAACACCGCTGATACATTTTCAGCGCCCGGGAGGTTGAAAAAGCCAGATTCTATTGTCTTTGAGCCATAGGAGTGAATTTCGTTCGGTTGCTCTTCTACGACGAGCTTCCCATCGACCTTCGACCATTTCGCTGTGAACCCGTAGAGGTATGGCCAGATCGCGGATTGCGTATATGTCATCGAGCCCAGTTCGTTCTCGCTTGCGTGCTTATGGAAATCTGCAAGAGCAATGACAAACGGTAACCCAGCGGCATCATCCTCTTCCCAGTACGCCCTTCCCGCAGCAGATTTCCTGTGCAGTTTGTTCGTTAAAGATCCTCCGTACTTGATCGGCATATAATCCGCCAGAAAGGCATCCAGTTCTTCCGGAGTTTTGGGATCGGGGTGCTTTGCAAGAACGCCATTTTTGGAGGGCGCAACGGTGGTGGCTTCGACGGTAAATGCAAGACCAGGCGCGCGGCAACGGAAGTCCGGTGCAGTGAGATGCTCAACATCGTATCCACCTTCTCGAAAGGAAGCCCATAGGTAGAGCTCCCATAAACGCTGATCGAATTGATGCCGCTGAAACTCCTGCACGAAATGCGGGTCTGTAGCGGTTAGCCATGGGCCAATCTCGCGCAAGACGGCCCGCGCTGGTGCTCGTCCTGACTGTTCCAGAAGCTCTAGAAAGTATGGATGAAGTTGCGATCTATGCGTTCCAGGAAGCACCTCAAGCAGGTCGATGGGTGCATTTGTCTCATCGCCCTGAATGCCGAGCTCTTTCAGATCAGCATGCCTACTCACGTGGGAAATCTTCAGGCGCAACCCTGCTTCCGCAAGCCGCCGCGATTTCACGCTGACGTCAAGGTGAACACCGCGAAAACGTCCAAGTCGATCACGGACCATCAGCGACCAGCCGAAATCGTTGTCAACCTTGTCCCGGAAAACAACACCGATAACGTTCTCATCCAAGTCCGACCAGTAGGAGAGTTCGTCAGCTACAAGCGAGGTCGGCGACAGCCGGGTGCCGATCGCGAAGAGATCAAACCGCTCCTTTGATAGCCGCTTAGACATTCACACCTGCCAATTGCAGGAACGTTCTTCTGAGAAGACCGATATGCAGCGAGAATGCTGGTCCAACGCGGTGTCTACTCGAAGATTATCGAAGCCATTTTTGCTTATTTTGAGCGGCGGGCTGACGAAGCCTTTGCCACGCAGTTCACCACGTAGCACGGACTTTCCAACCCTTGGCAACTCCCCTGAAAGCGCTCCAACATCTGGTACCACATCACGCTCCGTCATAGCTGCGGTCCATCAATGGCTTGGCTTTGTCCAGTGTGGCGACATCAGTGATGATGATTTCAAGATCGCCAGTGCCGAAATGGCCGATGTTGCGCACGTCACGGGTAAAGCCGGGTTCAAGTTCAATGCTGTCGGGATCGACTTTGACGAAAACTTTAAGATGCCTGATCTGCGGTTTGACCTCGACGCAGGCGAAGTTCTTCAGACGGCGAAAGGCGACGTAGTTGTCGAGGGTCTTCAGCTCGACATCATCGCCCAGCGCCAGCAGGTACGCCTTCGTCGCCTCGTAGAGATCGACAAGTTCTTGGTCAGCGTCCGCGAGGTATTGCGTAACAGTTTTCTGGCGAGATCGGGGCCGGGCTGAAGCAGGCTCGCCTTGGGCGTCGCCACTGACAGGAATTTCGCGCGCGGGCCGTTCCGATGCCGAGGTCAGCAGTTCGAAAAGCAAGAGTTCGTCGCCAAAGCGGCGGTAGCGAACCAGCGCGATATTCCGGTTCATCTGGTTGACCGCATGAGCGTCGTATTTGGTGAAATCGCCGGCGATGCAGATCAGCCGGGGCGTTGTCCAATCGACTGCTTTGGCCTCTTCGGCGCCGAAGCGCTCTAGAACCAGCCATTCGAAATCGCGGCGGTGATCCATCAGCCAGTCGAGGTAGAACAGGCCTTGGTTGATGACGTTCTCGTTGCTGGCCCGCTTGTACTCAATGATGACTGGCGAACCGTTCTCGTCGATGCCGAGCGAGTCCATGCGCCCGCCATTGCTCGTGGAGAACTCGGATGCGAGAAACCGCACGCCGAGAAACGCGTCCATATTACGTTCGATGAGGGTTTGGAGCGATTTTTCGAGCGCAACCGCGCTGCCGCGAAGTTCGGTGACTGCGCTCGTCTCTGTCCTGAACAGTTTAATATCGCTCATCAATCAAATCCCCCGGAATGAATACAACACTACACCATCATACTCTCAAGGCGATTCTTGCGCCGCTCCCAATTGGGAAGCTTCTGCTCCAACAACTCAAAGAAGGCAGGACCGTGATGCGGTTCCTGAACGTGGCAAAGCTCGTGAATTATGACGTAATCGATGCAGTCGACAGGCGCTTCAATCAACCGGGTATTGAGCAACATGTGCGTTCCGTCTTGAGACATGCTGCCCCAACGCTTGGTCAGCTTGCGCACGGTCAATCTCGGCGCATCGTCGATTTCCGGAAAAGCTCTCGACAGCGATGCTAAACGCTCCAAGAGAATTTGCCGTGCTTGACGTTGAAACCAAGCCTTCAGGAGCTCTTCAGTTTTCTCGGCAGATCGTATGCTGGGATATCTGATTGCGATCCTGTCCCCCTCTATGGCGACGTCTGAGCGCAAGGACTGCTCCACAAGCAACCTGAATTGCCGCCCCAGATAGCGATGGGTCTCGCCTGGAACATATTGGCGCGGCGGGGTGATCGGACGAAACTGCTCAAACTCTCGTTTGGTTCGCAGAACCCAGCGACCGCGCCGCCGAAGCCGCTGCTCTATGGCTTCCAGGTCGGATGACATGGGGGCAACTGCAAGGATACGTCCATCCGGAAACACTGTGATGCTCAGTGTTTTCCGAGTGGAGCGTTTCAGCGCGTAGGGCACAATCTGCCCCCCGAGTTCGATCCTGTGTGCTGTGAACTCCCCGGACATCTAGAACTTCAACTGCCGGCGACCGATGCCAAGGGCACTGTCGATCATTGTGTCCATCGCGTCGGTTTGGAGACCGTAAAGTCCATGCGCGTTCTTGATTTCGTCGTAGAGGAAATCGTCCATCGCGTTGCGAATTTCATTTAGAGTGTCCGGGTCATCCTGCCAGCCGATCTTGCGATGCCGACGCATGATCTCGTCGAACGCAACTGCGGTTTTCTCGGCAAAGTCTGACGCTTCGTTCGGCGGCACGACACTGGCGAAACCGTCGATGAGATTGCGGTAGATGGAGCTTCCCGACTCGTTGCCCTTCAGGCGGGCTGGAACATCATCTGCGGCGTTGCGGTTGACCACGCCGTTGCGGATATCCTGCACGCGCTGGAAATAGTCCTGCTCGCTGAGACGACCGGCGCGAAACTCCTCGATCGTGTCCTTGATCATCTTGGAGAAGCGCTCATAGAAGACCCGGTCGTCGTCCATTTTCTCGGTGATGGTCTTGGCTGTCGCGCTCGCAATGGCGTCGGCCTTGGCGGCAAGGCTCCCGGTTTCTTCAAGCACGACCTGCCGAAAACCGGCATCGTCGAAAATATTGACCGCTGCGACGATGGGAACGACGCCATCTGTCGTGATGTGCTTGTCCAGAAGCGCTTTTATTTTGGCGTCGAGTTCCTTCGAGTTGGCGTCGTCGAGCCGATCGGCATAGCGCCGGGCAACGGCACGCCGCAGATTCTCGAACCGCTTGAGGTCGGCCTTGTAGCCATCAATGACGCGCTGATCGGTGGTCTGCGTAAAGGTCTCGGACGAAAAGGCCAGTTGCAGCGCTTTCGCGTACTCCCGAAGGCGATCATAGAAATCCTGCCGCCGAAGATCGTCTGCAAGCGAGGACTCGAACGCTTCCTGATCGTGCTGATTGCGGATCGCTTTGAAGAGATCAAGGAGCGCCGCGTGTTTGTCAGGCAGCGTATCGGTTTCCTTGCGGATCGCGTGCAGCGCGTCCGCGACATCGGCCTCGTCATAGCCTTCGAACGCGGAATACTGCGTTAGCGCCGCATCAAGCTCACCAAGAATTCCGGCATAGTCGATGATGTGGCCGAATTCCTTCTTCTCCCCGGTGTCATCTTCATAGAGCCGGTTCACACGGGCGATGGCCTGCAACAGACCGTGCTCTTTGAGTTTCTTGGTTAGGTAGAGAACCCGGTTGCGCGGCGCATCGAAGCCAGTGAGAAGCTTGTCGACAACGATGAGGATATCCGGGTCGCCATCGCCCTTGAAGCGTTCGATGACAAGTTCTTCATAGCGCTCGACAGAGCCGTGATTGGCTTTGACCTGTTTGACGAATTTATCGACTTCGTCGCTTGGCTCTTCGTTGACCTGCTCGTGATTGTCCCTGTCATCTCCGGGTGAAATCACCGCTTCGCTGGTGACGTCGCCAAAGGTGTCGAGCAGCTTCTTGAGGATCACCGCCGCGCGGCGGCTCTGCGCCACCAGCTGACCCTTGTAAGGGGTCGCCTTCCAGTTCCGTGAGAAGTCCTCGGACACATCGGCAGCAATTTCGACAAGATAGGGCTCAGCGCTCAAGACTTCCCGGCCGCGCGAGAACTTCCGTTTGAGTTCGGCAATCTGGTCAGCCGACAGCCCCTTGGTGTGGCGCTCGAACCAACGATCAAGCGCCTTTTCATCGACATCGGTTTCCACCAGCCGCCCTTCATAGAGCAGCGGCACGACAGCCCCGTCCTCGACAGCTTCGTCGATTTTGTAGGCATGAATCAGCCCGCCGAAGCGGTCGAAGGTCGAGCGCTCTTTCTTCAGCAATGGCGTGCCGGTAAAGCCGATATAGCAGGCGTTCGGAAACACCTTGCGCATCTGCTTGTGCAGGCTCTCGTCATCCTTGATGGTCTGGCTGCGATGGCTTTCGTCGACGAGCAGGAACACGTCGCGGCTTTGGTCGATGGTTTCGCGGGCGCGCAGGCCGGATTTGAATTTGTGAATGAGGGTGGTGACGATCCCCGCCTTTTCCTCGACAAGATCGAGCAGGTGCCGCCCCGTGGTGGCTTGTCGAACATCCAAGCCGGTCGCCTTGAAGGTATCGCGGATTTGACGGTCGAGATCGCGCCGGTCGGTCACCAGCACAATGCGCGGATTGTCGACCAGATTGGCAATCTCCTTGGCCAGCATCACCATCGTCAGCGACTTGCCGGAACCCTGTGTGTGCCAGATCACGCCACCCTTGCGGCGCTCATGGTCGTCATATTTCGACAGGCGCAAAAGGGCAGCCTTCACCCCGAAATATTGCTGATAACGGGCGATCTTCTTTATGCCGCTATCGAACAGGGTGTAGGAGCGGATCAGATCGATGACGCGATCCTTTGAAAAAAGCGCAACGAGCGTGTTGTCGAGCGGCGTCGGCAGACGACCGTCGGCACCGTCCATCAGACCTTCATGGCGGCGGCGATGTGGCGAGAAGTCGGCAAAGATGGCGCTGGCTTCCGCAGGGTCGAGCGGCGTATTCACCAGTTCGCCAATACGGCGCTCGCTGATTTCCTTCTCACGCCATTTCGCCCAAAACTGCTTCGGCGTTCCAGGTGTCGCATAGCGGGGATCGGATGGGTTGGCGGCGAGCAGGATTTGCGCCGAGGCGAAGAGGCGCGGGATTTCGTCTGCACCCTGATTGCGAATGCTCTGGCTGATTCCCTGCTCGCTGCCTTCAGCCGATTTCTTCAGTTCGATCACGGCAACCGGAATACCGTTGATGAAAAGCACGATGTCGGGGCGGCGCGTATCGGCCGAGCGGGAGCGCTCAACCGGAAACTCCGCCGTCATGTGGAACAGATTGTTTTCCGGGCGCTGCCAGTCGATATAGGCGAGCTGGCGGCTCTTGGTTTCCCCTTCGATGGTAATGGGGATGCCGGTGCCAAGCTGAAGGAGATTGGTCACCGTCTCATTGGTGGCTTGTGCGCCCTTGCTGGTGTCACTCAGCGCGGCTTGCAGCTTGCCAATGGCTTCCTGCGTGGCGGCGTCGGTCACGGCCCAGGTCTTGCCGCGCTGCTCGATCCGGTTGATCGCTTGCAGCCGTTCGGCCAGCACATCTTCGAGCAGGGTTGAAGCCATCCGGCCGCGCCGTTCCGCCTCGCACTCGGCGCGAGTCTTGTAGCGCCAGCCAAGATTGGCGAGCAGGTGCAGCGTCTGCACCTGCACGCCACCGGCTTCGGAGATCGGGAATTGCGGGCTTTGACTCATCCCGTGGCCTCCGCATGTGGCACCTCTCCTCCGACAGCTTCGTCAATCTCCTGTCCGCCGGGCAGAAGCCGGCCGATGCTCGCCGGCACCGGCCAATCGCCGCTTAGAAGCTTTTGCATGAGCGCGCGTTTCTGCCTCTCCAACAAAGAGAGTCGCCTGCGTTCCGACCGCACGGAATCAAAACTTTGATCTAAAGCTTGCCCAATCAAACCAGCATGCTCTTCACCAACGTCGGGTATCTCTAGCTCAGCGATTTCGGAAATGCGCAAAGACGGGAAGCCGTCTCCCTGCAGAAGACTGGATGGTGGATTTTCGCTAAGCCAATGGAATACGTACTGTTGATAAGCTTGATTGCGCGCGACCACAGCGCCCAGATGGCTGACGATGTACGCGGCCTCGGGTAATTGGACGACGCGGTCAAGCTTTGCCGACATTCCGCTTTTGGCAAATAGCACGGTGCCCGCTGGAAAGAGCCTCATTCGGGCATTTCGAACAAACTCTTCTGCCAAATATTCCGGATCGTCCGGCTTTTCGCCTGCGAACGAAGCCAAGTCGTTCACACGCACAAATCGAGGTCCAGAATCGGAGAAAGCAGACTTTGCTTGAGGGGCTGAAACGCCTGTCGCACAATCCGCCAGATCGCAGAGCGGAACAACATCGTCTGCAATGTCGGCGAAGACTGCCCGGCGAATTTTATTCGCTCGGTTTAGCTTCGTATCAACCAGCTTTTTCGCAGTCACGATGGCATTGTCCCATTCGTCGAGAATGGCGGCGATGCCGCGCTGAATAGGAAGCGGCGGGGGTGCTGCGGGAATTTCTGCGAAATCATCATAATAGAGTCGCAGGCGATCTTCAGTCAGGCCGTGCGAGTACGCCCAAAACAGGTAGACCATTCGAGCCGATTTGAACCAATGGGCAGCATAGCGAGTGTCGATTTTGTCGGTTGGACGCAGCACCACATAGGCAGGGCTTACCAAACCGTCTGTGGCTGCGCGACCGCTGGCACCCTGCCACATCCGCATCATGTTGTAGGCGATGTCGCCCTCGCGCGCGAGCAAGTGTTCATGATGCTCTAGTGAGGTATCTGTCTTACGGTCCAGATCGTCTCTGAATACCAATCCGTCGCGGAGGGTTACCGAGAGCGTTGGCAAACCTTCTCGACCGGGCTCCGTCCGTTGGGAGAAATAATCACCCAACCTAGGCTTTTGCGCACTGAGCTTAGACATCCAGCCCGAGCTCCCGCAAATAGCCATCCATTCGCGTACGACTCTCGGCCAGTTGCTGCTCAAGATCGACAATTTCGCGCTGAACGGCGGCGATGTCGATTTCTTCTCCTGCCTCGAAGGTGTCGATATAGCGCGGAATATTGAGGTTGAAGCCGTTCTCAGCGATTTCGGCACGTGGCACCGGGCGGGCATAGCGCTCGACCGGTTGGCGGTTCCGGTAGGCGTTGACGATGCCGTCCAGATGCTTGCTGAGCAATTGGTTCTGCTTCTTGCTCGGCTCGTAATCGTGGGATGCATCAATGAACATCACATCTTCCACATCCTCCCGCGCACCGCCCTTTTCGCGGGCACGGTCGAAGATGACGATGCATACCGGAATGCCGGTTGAAGAGAACAATTGTGCGGGCAGGCCGACAACGGCATCGATAAGATTTTCCTCTATCATCGATTGCCTTATGCGCCCCTCGGCCCCACCCCGGAACAAAACCCCGTGCGGCGCGATGACCCCGACGCGGCCTGATCTTGGGCGCGCGCTTTCCACCATATGGGAGATGAAGGCGAAGTCGGCCCGGGAGACCGGCGGGATGCCGCGGAAATAGCGGTTATAGGGATCGATGCGTGGATCGATCTTGCCGCTTGTGTCCTCGTCGTCCTGATCCTTGCCCTTCTTCTTTTCCTCACCGCTCCACTTCTTCAGCGAAAAGGGCGGATTGGCGACGACGATATCGAAGCGTTTCAGCGCATCACCTTCGAGATGTTTCGGGCTGTTGAGCGTATCGCCCCATTCGATCTCGGCGCTGTCTAGCCCGTGCAGAAACATGTTCATGCGCGCGAGCCCCCGCGTGCCGCTGTTCACCTCCTGGCCGAAAAGCTGGAAATTGCGCTTGTCCTGCTCTGTCGTCGCATTGGCCGCGACCTGTTCGGATGCGCGCACTAGCAGCGAGCCGGAGCCACAGGCTGGATCGTAAATCCGATTGCCCGGCTGCGGATTGACAAGGCGCACCAGAAGCTCGGAAATCTTGCGGGGCGTGAAAAACTCCCCGGCCTTCTTGCCCGCATCGGAGGCGAACTGGGAAATGAGATAGATGTAAGTTTCGCCGATCACGTCCTCATTGACGCGCGACGGACTCATGTTGAGCGCCGGCTTGTTGAAATCCTCAAGCAGGTTTTTCAGCCGCCGGTTGCGGTCCTTGGTTTCGCCGAGATTGTATTCGGAATTGAAATCGATGTTGCGGAACACGCCTTCGAGCTTCTGCTTGTTGGCGTCCTCGAATTTCTCTAGAGCGATATTGATGATCTCGCCGATATTGTCGGCATTGCGCTGGCGATGGAGGTCATAAAATGACGTGCCTTCCGGCAGGAAGAATTTCTCGCGTTCCATACGGCGGCGGATGCGCTCGTCATCGTCACCAAAGCGCTTCTTGTACTCGTTGAAATGATCCTGCCAGACGTCAGAAACGTATTTCAGGAACAGCATGGTCAGGATGTAGTCTTTATATTGCGCGGCATCGACGACACCCCGGAAAGTGTCGCAGGCGGCCCATGCGGCTGAATTGATATCGTTCTGGCTGATCTTGTCGGTCATTCTAATTTTCCCATGAGATGGAGGGGCTGGCGAACCCGCCCCTCCTGATGTGGCGGGCCTAGCCCTTGACGCTGCGCGGGTCGTTGCCGTGGCTGTCCGACTGAGCGATCTTGCCATCCTTGTTGTGGATCTTGAGTTCGCTCTGAGCATTGCGGCTGATCTCGCGGGCGCGATCAACAGCCTGCTGCTTGGTGTCGAAATGACCAGACGCGCGGCTCGCGCCGCCACGCTTCACATTCCAGCCGCCGTCCGGGTCCGGCACGACATGCGTGGTTCCGCCCTTGCCGGGCGACTTCTTATTGCTCATAGTAGTGTTTCCTTCTTTCAAGGGAGGATTAGCCAGATGTCCTCGAGCAAGGTTTGTCTGGCGGTGAATTGCCCATGCTGGATTGCCGTCCGGCATGGGCACACCCTCAGCCATGCGGCGGAGGATTTCATCAGTGAGGCGATCCAGAGCCTCACCAAGTTTCTTCGTTAGCTGAAACTGCTTCCGTCGCTCGCTATCGAGCGCGACCATCAGCTCTTGCACATGAATGGGCGGCACCGGGATTTCCAGTTCTCCGAGCGCCCCCAGCCCCAAGCGCGGGATCGTCGCCGTGCTGCGCATCATTGCGAGCGCGTTTTGGGTGGTCGGCAGATTCAGGAAAAGCGCAAGATAGGCGGGCAGCAGATTGTCGCCCTTCAAACGGACGATTGCGAGGTCGAGCACGGCAAACAGCGGCGCATCGACATGCTCGATAAATGCCGACCAATTTGTTGCCCCCCTCGTATCAACAAGCACATCGCCCGCCTGCAATCGGGCATCCTCAAAACTGCGAGCGGGCGGAGCCCCCGTCGCCAAATCCTCAGCGTCCAGACACCCGCCGCGAAGGTGACGCCCCTGCACAAAGGGAACGCCCTCGGCATCAGCCTTGAAGGCCGTTCCGTTGCGAATGTCAGCGAGTTCGTTCAAGGGTGCGTTTGTCATTTCATAGTTATAGTAATCGATACTATCGGAAAACTCAAGAGGCGCTTTGCGTGGCGCTTGGGCTAAACTGAAACTGCCGACCCTCATGTTCGTCCGCTCACGCGTGCGCAGGCGTTGGATGGCGTTTCCTGCTCTAGGACCACGCTTCCAAATATGTCATAAGTCTCTGATATCACTAGTAATTTCACATTATTGATGCTAGGTGGAATTGAGGCCAAAAGGAGGTCTCAATGCCAAATCTACGATTGACGCGTCGGGCTATCGACGCCATTCCTTTCCCCGACAACGGTCAGGTCTTTTATCGCGACACCTTGCTATCCGGCTTCGGTCTGCGAGTCGGCAAGCAATCCAAAGTGTATTTTGCCGAGGGTCAGGTGCAGCGGCAAACATGCCGCGTCACCATTGGCCGGGCCGATGTGTTCGCACCTGAGATTGCCCGCAAGAAAGCACTCGGCTTGCTCGGCGAAATGGCCGAGGGGCGTAATCCCAACGCCGAAAAGAAACAGCAGGTGGAGACCAAGGTCACGCTGGCCGATGCATTCGACAGCTTCTTCGCGGCGCGTCCGCACCTGTCGCCCCATACGGTGCTGAACTATACGCGCACTGCGAAGCTCTATCTCAAGGCATGGCGGAAGAAGCCGATCAATTCCATCACCCGCCAAATGGTGCTCAAGCGCCATCAGGAGCTTTCCACCGAGGTGGGCAAGACTACCGCCAACAACGTCATGCGGCATTTGCGGTCAGTCTACAATTTCGCCGCAGCGACCCATGACGAGTTTCCGCCCAACCCGGTGCAAATATTGACGCAGGCACGAGCTTGGCACCGGGAGCAGCGGCGGCAGACCGTGGTGACAGCGCAAGACCTGCCGATGTGGTGGAAGGCGGTCATGGCCGAGCCGGATTATGCCCGCGACTTTCTTCTCATGGCGCTGTTCACAGGCATGCGCCGGGGCGAGCTGATGGCGCTGCGCTGGGAGAACGTGGACCTTGCCGCGCGGACTCTGCACCTGCCCAAAACCAAAAATGGCGATCCGTTAAATCTTCCCCTGTCGTCCTTTCTAGTGGACCTGCTGAATGAGCGCAGCAGGCAGGCGGGCGAGTCGCCCTTCGTGTTTCCCGGTCCCGGCAAGCAAGGACACCTAATGGAGACCAAGAAATTCCTGCTCCGCGTCAGCGCCGGTTCGGGCGTCAGTTTCACGCTGCACGATCTACGGCGGACATTCATCACCATCGCCGAGAGCCTCGACGTTCCCTATTACGCGCTCAAGCGGCTGCTGAACCACCGTGCCAATGGCGACGTCACGGGTGGCTATATCGTCGTGAATGCCGAGCGCTTGCGCGGGCCGGTGGAGCAGGTCGCGGCACGGATATTGGAGTTGGCAGATGTCAGGCAGTGACTCCACTTATCACGCCATGTTCGGCGATGGATCAAGCGTGCTGGAACACGTCCTTCTGGCGATCATTGAGGCGCACTCCACACCTGAAACAAGCGGCTCTCAGCAGCGACGGTTGGAAACGGCATTAGCTGCGCTCCTGGGATCAGCCTCACCGGCTCAACGGAACATAGAAGCGGCACATGCTTTCATGGCCCGACAACGCCGACACGCTGTCTGCGAGGCGGAAATGCTAGCCTTGTCCGGCCGTGGCGGTACCCCACCCAACATACCAACTATTGCCGAGCTAGCAGAGAATGCCGCTCGGAAAGTCCTGCAATGCAGGGATACGGACCTTCCAGCCGCTGTTGATGAACTTTGTAATTCGTTCCGGGGATTCAAAGCGCGAACCGCGATTGAACCTGACCCCGTTTGCGAGGCGCTAAAAGCGCAAGCCGTCGAGCGCATCTGCGATGAACTCGCAGAATGGGATATTGCAACATCGCGCTGCGGTCGTCGCCAGTCCACCGCCGTCTGATATGACGGCGTTGGATTGTATTTCACTCCCGTACCTCTTGCTTGAAACGCCACGTCATCTATGGCAAATTTCCAACTGGTGTAGTGACGCACATCAGCCGGATATGTCCGGCATGGCGGACAACCCCAGGGTCAGGCAAGGTGCCTGAGATCTGACGGACGATGTCCAAGCGGGAAAGAATTCCCGGCCACGGTCGATAATCGAGAAGTGAGGCTTAAAGGCCCTTCGCGTGAAGCGCGAACCGGTCAGCAAACTCGTTGCCATGAGGCTTCGGGTCCTCTCGACACGTGGAATGGACACATGAATCGCACAACCATCACAGATGGTGGCGCGGGCCGTTCGCGGCTGCTGACCACCAAACAGCTTCCCGAAGTCACCGGACTTTCAAAGAGCTTTTTCGACAAGGGCCGGATTTACGGATACGGCCCACAATTCATCCGCATCGCGTCCGGCAATCGAGCCGGGAAAATCCTCTACCGACTCGAAGATGTCGAACGCTGGCTGGCCTCACAGGAGCAAAATCCGAGGGGTGCGGGCGATGAGTGAGGTGCTTAAGCCCAATACGGACGAGGCATGGGCATTCTCGCAGTTCATCGCCCCCAATGGGCCATATTATCTGGAGCGCATGAACAGCGAGGGGCCGCCAAGCCCGGTCGCCAAGACGTATCCGGCGAGTGACCCCGCATCGTTCAAGAAATTCATCGAGGCGAACAACGGGCCGGAACTGAGGCGGAACCTCTACTTCCTGCCCAACGCTAAGTTTCTTTCCGGCAAGCGCCGGAAGGACAACCTCTCGCATGCGCAGTTCCTGCACGCCGATCTTGACTGCAAGGACTATCCCGGAGCGCTGGATGAACAGCAGAGCCGAATTATCGGGCTGCTGCTTGAACCGAAAGAGCGGCCCAAGGGCGTACCTGAACCGACCGCTGTATGGTTCACCGGCGGTGGCTACCAAGCGCTCTGGATGCTTGACCAGCCGGTCGAGGTCGTTGTCGCCGAAGATCTGAACAAGCGGCTTCTGGTTGCCCTGCAAGGCGGTCCCGGCACGCACAACGCTGACCGTCTTTTGCGCCTGCCTGGAACCGTCAATTGGCTGAATGCGCAAAAGCGCGAAGCCGGTCGCGAACCCGCACTCTCATTCTGGATGACCAAGCCATGACATATGCAACTTTGAAAACCTACAGCATCGAAGACTTTCAACTACCGGCACCAAAGGAGAAGACCACTCTGCCAGCCAAGTCCGGCTCGGCGGCAGTCGAACCGACTGAGATTGCGCCGCTGCCGCTGCCGGATGACCTTGGGGAGATCATCTCGTCCGACCTAAAATGGGTGGAGGTGATCGTCACGGGAGGCGATCCGCCGGGCAAGGTCTATCCCTCGCGATCCGAACGCATGATCGCGTGCGTTTGCTGGATGCTAGGGAACGGGGTGCAGCCGGGGCATGTGCTCTCCATCCTGCTTGACCCGGCCTATGCTATCGGCGCGCATGTGCGCGAAAATCCTAATCCAGTCCGATATGGCCAGCGACAAGTTGTCCGAGCGCTGATGATGATCGACGCCAAGCGGGAAGACTGGCCGGTGCTGAACGATAAGTTCCAGCCTGCGAAGGATCATCCATCGAACATTCGGTATGCGCTGGCGCGGCTCGGCATCGAGGTTCATCGCAACCTGTTCACCTTCATGAACGATGTAGAGGGCTTCCGTCTCGACACACGTGACCTGAACGATGTGGCCGATATCCTGAGCAGCCGTTTTCTGCGTGATCTCGACTTCAGGGCAACCAGCGCGGCGATCAAGAGCGAGATCATCGCCATAGGCCATGAGCAGACCTATCACCCGATTGTGGACTATCTTGACGGACTCGTTTGGGATGGCAATCCGCGCCTTGACAACATGCTGCGCGACTACGCCGGAGCGGATGATACAGAAATCAATCGGGAGTTCGGAGCGAAGTTCCTGATCGCGGGTGTGCGCAGAGTCAAACAGCCGGGCGTGAAATTCGACACCATGCTTGTCTTCGAGGGGAACCAAGGGACCGGCAAATCGAGCTTCGCGGAAACCCTCGCGGTTCGAAGCGACTGGTTTTGTGGTAGCCTGAGCCTAAAGAGCGACGACAAAACCAAGGCCGAATTGCTGGCCGGGGCATGGATTGTCGAGGTGCAGGAGATGGACGGCATCCGCAAGGCGTCGACCCATGAATTGAAGCGATTCCTCTCGACACGGCGTGACAAGTATCGCCGCGCCTATGGCCGCGATGCCCGAACCTACCCGCGACAGTGCGTCATCGTCGGCAGCACCAACGACCAGAAGTATCTCTTCGACCAGACAGGAAACCGGCGCTTCTGGCCGGTTCGCGCTGGGACGGTTCAGCTCGACAAGCTGCGCGAGGATGTCGATCAGCTATGGGCAGAGGCGGTCGTGCGCGAGGCAGCGGGCGAGTCCATCGTCTTGTCTGAACATCTGTGGGAAGCAGCGGCAGAACTGACCGACGTGCGGCTGATCGAGGATGCCTTCGCGGCGGTCCTAGGCGACTGGTTCGCGGATAAGACCGGGCGCGTCTCAATGGATAGCGTGAAGCTCCTTCTCGGCTTCGAGGGTGGTCGCCTGTCGCCTATCGAGGTGCAGCGGATCAAGGCGGAAATGGATCGCTTGGGATGGGAAGAAAAAATCAACCGGCTGTATGATCTGTCGCAGCGGGAAAAGACCCAGCGGCGGGGATTCGCGAGGGGCACAGCTGACGAGCGCAAAACGGAATGGCTGGCGAGGCGCGTCGAGAACGGCGTTGCTACCCTGTTCTGCATCGATGACCCTGCCTTGGAGCAGGACTCGCCGTTTTGACCGGGCGCAATGGATAGGCAGCTGTAACGCGTAACGCCAACACAAGCCCGGCAACCTATTGCGGCCTGCCCTCGGCGGGGGGAGTACACCACTCCCCCTAACCACTTCGGAGCTTTCCGACCTTAAGTTACAGTTACAAGTTACAGCCCCGGCAAGCTCCCGCTGGCGCTACACTTGGGTGCGGGCATGCCAGCGGTGCAGCGATGCCCCTCAGAGCCGCCTCAGACGTCCGACGAGGGCGGTTTGGCCAGCCGGTGGGGGCGCGCGCCCGGCAGGGGCAACACGGCTGCCTCGGGCCGCTCATCTGTGACCGCCTCCGCGCCCTGATGGGCATGAATTCGCCAGATGCCGGTCTCGTCGGCAAACACCGTGTAGGCGAGCGCCCCATCCTCGGGTGGTGCTGCAGACCTGCTCTTGAGCCTGTAGTCGAGACCGAGCCAAAGCGTGCCCAGCGCGAACGCCGGAGGGACGATTAGCCAGAGCATCTTCATCCAGTCGGATAGCGACTGGTATGTGTCAAAGAAATCCTGCCAGAAGTTATAGTTTTCCATCGTGCCGACTTCGTCGCCTGAATCGCTCAAGCAACTATATCCCATTATGGGATAATCCGAAAGTGGGATTAGTGACTGCGCTTCAATCTTGGGCGGAAGCACATGACGAAATCTCTACACTCAGTGTCGTATGCCAGCCTGTTGGATATCCTAGTGGCAGCACGCCATCATAAGGGTCTCACGCAGCAAGTTGTCGCGGACAAACTAAGAAAACCGCAGTCTTATGTTGCAAAGATAGAAGGCGGCGAACGGCGTTTGGACATTTTGGAGTTTGTGGCGTTGGCCAAAGCCATGGACATTGATCCCATGACACTGTTTGCTGACGTCTTACGGGGAATCAAGAAAGAAACTTGATGAAGCGCTCGACGCGTTTCAAGCTTCAGCATGCTCCTAATAATCGCGTTTCCGGAGGAACTATGGGGTCACTTTACTTAAACAATTTGAGCAAGGAATCGCGTTCCGCATTGGAGAAGCAACTGTGGGACCAACAGAGTGGGAAATGCTTTATTTCTGGAAAGGCGATAGTTCTCGATGTCGACGAGCTCGACGTCGACCACATTATCCCGACCCGCGATAATGGTAAGGATGACCCCACTAACTTTGCACTGACGCTGGCAAGCCATAATAGATCGAAGCAAGCCTCAGATTTGCGCGTTGCACGAGTGCTGGCGAGATTTTCCCAGATTAGGGAGACTGCTGACAGCGACGATCGCGGAGCAAACCTTAACGACGTACTGAAAGCCTATGGTGGGGCCTCAGGGTCGCTTCGGGGCAAAATTGATGGTGACCAGATCACCTATGTCACAAATGGCGACGATAAGGTCACGGTGCCCGTTCATACCGATAAGCTCTCGGGCATGCGCTATTTCTTTGCGGCGTTGCCTATCGCGGCAGTTTATCATGACGAGAAGATAAATCCTCGTCCCATTGGGTCCAATATCCGCGGCTTAGTTGAGGAGTTTTTCAAGGGCAGACCTCAGCTTCAAATTGCACTCGCTTGGATAAGCTCGACAGATTTGCCGAGTGCGCATGTGAACATTTTCGATGGGCAGCACAAGGTCGCAGCCCAAATTTTGCTAGGTGCCTCGACGCTCCCCGTTCGCGTATTTGTAGATCCAAACTTCGACGTATTGCTTACGACCAATACAAATGCAGGTACGACGTTGAGGCAGGTTGCCTTTGATAAGTCTGTGCAGCGTCGGCTTGGTTCAGCGATGCTACTTGATCGCATTGCACGATACCGGAAGGACAAGAACCTTGCAGAGGATGATGAAAGCTTCTCGGAAAGATCCATTGTTGACCACTTTAAAGGCGATCAGCGCGCCGTGACGCGATATGTTCTCGACGGTATCCGCAATGCCATAACCTACTCTCCCGACAACAAGTTGCGTGATTACATCGACAACTCTGGCAAAGGGCATGAAAAACCCTATTCATACAGTACGATCGAGAAGACTTTTTATTCCAAGTTCATCGGCTCCAAAATGCTAGAGACGCCATGGAATTATCGTAGTGATATAGGCGAAAATCCGCGAACGATTGAAGTTGGGCAAATCGTTCGTCTCATGAGCCTGATTGCTGACAAAATATACGTTGGAAAATACGACGAAGAAGTTGGAACAGCTAAACTTGAGAATAAGGTGCAAAAAGGCGATGACGTGCCAGAAAAGCATCTACGCGCTTTCCGCATGGCAAAGGAAGAAATTCTCTATTGCTGGATCAGTTACATCGGAAGAATCATAGAGAACCACTTCCTAATGATGGGGAGCGTAGTCGACAACGAGAAGCTGTTTCAATACCCGTTTCCTGAACAACTCTGGGTCAACATCGGCTATTTTGTCGATAATCTCGCTCGCTTACCTATGTGGGTAAATCGCGATGCATCTCTCACAGTGTTTGGGGGCAAACAGACCTATGGTTTTTGGCAGACAATATTTGAGTCGGGAAGCAGCCCAACCGGGCATAAGGTGATGCCCTCAGGCTTGAATATTATGGAGATGATTAAGCCTTAGCCGAACTTGGCTCGTTGAGTGCTGTAAAAGCATATTGCTCTGAGCGCATCACTGCAACTCAAGCTGCTATTATTGGTTTGGCTGGTGCCGCCTACGTGACTCGAACACGTGACCCCCGCATTACGAATGCGATGCTCTACCAACTGAGCTAAGGCGGCTTACCAAACGCAGGGCGAGCCCTACTATAGAAATACTAATTTGCGACCAACTTCGCCAACTTGTTGGCATCGAACATCATTCTCGGGCGGACCCGCTAATTACGAATGACGTGCTCTACCAACTGAGCTAAAGCGGCAGGCCAGTTCATCGCGGGATCGTTCCCGCAAGGATGGAGGGCAAATACCGTGATTGCCCCCCGAATTCAAGCGGTCATCGGCAGCCTGGCGGATTTTTTGGCGCCACGCCTGTCCGGTCCTCGCAGATCAAAGCGCCAGGCGCTGGCGGGTCGCCTTGTATTCGCTCTCGAGCCGGTCGACGAGATCGGCGACCGGGCCGATCTTCTTGACCGCGCCGATGCCCTGGCCCGAGCCCCAGATCTCTTTCCAGGCCTTCGGCCCGGAGGAGGCCTTGTCGAAATCCATCTTGCTGGGATCTGCCACCGGCAGATTTTCCGGATCCAGTCCGGATGCCGAGATCGAAGGCTTGAGATAGTTGCCGGGAATGCCGGTGAAATAATTGGAGTAGACGATGTCCTTGGCTTCCGAGTCGACGATCATCTGCTTGTACGCGTCGACAGCGCGGGCCTCGTCGGTGGCAATGAAGGGCGAGCCGATATAGGCCATGTCGGCACCCATGGCCTGGGCGGCGAGAATGGCTCCGCCGGTCGCAATCGAGCCCGAAAGCAGCAGCGGGCCGTCGAACCACTCGCGGATTTCCTGGATCAGCGCGAAAGGCGAGAGCGGACCGGCGTGGCCGCCGGCGCCGGCGGCGACCGCGATCAGGCCATCGGCGCCCTTGTTGATGGCCGAATGGGCATGGCGGTTGTTGATGATGTCATGCAGCACGATGCCGCCATAGGAATGGATCGCGGCATTAACCTCGGGCACCGCGCCGAGCGAGGAAATCACCACCGGCACCTTGTATTTGACGCACATGGTCAGATCGTGCTCGAGCCGCTTGTTGGAGCGGTGGACGATCTGGTTGACGGCAAACGGGGCGGCCGGGCGGTCCGGGTTCTTCGCGTTGTGGTCAGCGAGACCTTCGGTGATTTCAGCCAGCCATTCGTCAAGCTGGGCTTCGGGGCGGGCGTTGAGCGCGGGAAACGACCCCATGACGCCTGCCTTGCACTGGGCCATGACCAGCGGCGGATGGGAAATGATGAACAGGGGTGCGGCAACGACTGGAAGCCGGAAATTGTTCTGGAGAACGGCGGGAAGGGTCATAGGGCCTCGCAAATCACAGTGACGTTTACGCAAACGTCAATCCCCATAGCAGAGCCGGGGTAAGCTGAAAAGGCTTGACATGCCAAGCCGGTTCCACAGCCGGATGGGTCCTGCTTTCGCAGCAAGCTTGAGTTTTACCGGGTTAGCGGATACGCACAGGTTAACGGCATGGGCCGGCAGGCAGCGCTGGCGGCTGCATCTCGTCTGGTTGCAGCCAGATCGGCCCGAGAATGCCAGAATTGACAGATCCGGCATGGCGATTACCAGACCGGGCGGTACGGAGACAGACCATTGACCGGCATGGAAGCGGCAATTCGCGGGGCTTTGGACAAGGCTGGGATTCCGGGTGCGCAGGCCCGGCGCCGGATCTACGATTCCGCCCGTGCCGCGCTCGACCGCAGCCTCGAGCGCCAGGGCATCATTGATCCGGAGCGGGTGGATGACCACCGGCACAAGCTGGAAATCCTGATCGCCGATATCGAGGCCGAATGGACCCCGCCAAGCACGCCGGAACCGGCACCGGTCGTGGAAACCCCGGCTGTTGCCGAAGCGCCGCCTGTTGCAGCCGCCCGCGATCCCGAACCGGCAGAGCCCGAAACGCCCGCGCCTTCCCGGCCGGTGTATGACGTGCAGGCAGCGCTTGGGCCGGAGCATGACGGACCTTTCCCGCATGCCCCCTCACGGGATGACATCGCGCGCTCCCCGGATAGGCCGCACCAGCCGGCACCGACCGTGGCATCGGTCGCGCATGAGACCCGGGGGCCGGCATCCTCCATAGCCGGCTCAAACCTCGATTTCGCGCCGGACGCCGGCCACAAGGCTGCAACGACATCCGCCCTTTCCGGCCTGACGGCTGATCGCCCGCCGCACATCGAAGCTCCCGCCGCTGCGCCGGCAAAACCGGCCAAGCCTGCGAAGAAGATCAAGTCGCCGAAGCCGCGCAAGGAAAAACGCCGGCGCGGGTTGTTTGCGTCGATGTTTTCGACAGCGGTGATGCTGTCGTTTCTCGGGATCGGAGTCTGGTGGCTGATTGAAAGCGGCGCGCTGAAGAGCGCCGCAGAACGCGACACCAGCGTTCCCAATCCACCGCCTTCGCTCAGCCGTGACGATTTCGCCGGCGGGCCGCAGCAGCTCAATCCCGGTTCGGGGTTTTCCGGGGAGTGGGCCAATGTGTTCACGCCCGGCCGCGACGGCTCCCCCGAGGCCCGCGGCAACGCCAGCGCCGAGGTGATCGAGGAGCCTGAAGGCAACGTGCTCCGGATAATTTCGAGGAGCGGCGGAACGGATGGCGAGGTGCTGGTGCCGCTTGGCGCGGAAGTCATGCAGGCCCTGGCCGGACGCAATTCCGTGCTGGCGCTGACGGTACGCTCGGCGTCTCCGGAGGCAACGCAGATCTATGTCAAATGCGAGTTCTCGGTCTTGGGCGAGTGCGGACGGCGGCGTTTCGACGTGACCTACGACACGACCGATCTCCTGTTCAACCTCGATTACGACCGCGCGCTGGCGCCCAACGAAGGCGGCTTTCTGGTCATCAACAGCGATATCTCCGGCGCCGGCAAGGGCATCGATCTGCTTGCCGTGCGTATCCGTCCGCTGAGCTGATCACGCCGGCAGGCCCGGGTCGCCCGTTGCGTGGCGACACAAAAACGCCCGCTGAGAAGCGGGCGTTCCTGTTGACTGGCTGATAGCTCAGTTTACGTCAGTGACGCGCAGATAGGGACGGATTTCTTCCCAGCCTTGCGGGAAGATGCCCTTGGCGTCCTCATTGCTGACCGAGGTCGGGATGATGACCTTGCCGCCCGGGCGCCAGTCGGCCGGCGTGGCAACCGTTTTCGCGTCTGCGAGCTGCAGGGCGTCGATGACGCGGATGATCTCGTCGAAGTTGCGGCCAACATTCATCGGGTAGGTCATCGTCAGGCGGATCTTCTTGTTGGGATCTATGATGAAGACCGACCGGACCGCGGCCGTGGTGCTCGCGTTGGGGTGGATCATGTCATAGAGCTCGGCCACCTTGTGGTCCTTGTCGGCCACGATCGGGAAGGTCAGGGTCGTCGATTGCGTGTCGTTGACGTCCTTGATCCAGGCCATGTGCTCCTCGACGCCGTCCGTCGAAAGCCCGATCGGCTTGACGTTGCGGGCGGCGAACTGATCGGAGAGCTGCGAGGTGCGGCCCATCTCGGTGGTGCAGACCGGGGTGAAATCAGCCGGATGGCTGAAGAAGAAAGCCCAGGACGAGCCGATCCACTCGTGGAAATCGATCGGGCCGTTTGTGGTATCGGCCTTGAAGTTCGGGGCGGTGTCGCCGATTCGAATGGTCATGAAAATCTCCTTAGTTTGGTTGGGAAGTTGTAATCCGGCTTTGTGAAGGTTTGGCGGCGAGTTCGAGCGCGGCCTGGTGCTGGCTCAGAAAAACCTTGCCGCTAAGGTGATGCAGGAAGTCGCCGCGGCGCAGCCGGTCCATCACAGGTCCCTTGACCTCGCTGAGATGGAAGTTGACGCCCAGCGCGTGCAGGCGCTCGTTGATCGCCTCGAGCGATTCCAGCGCGCTCATGTCGATCTCGTTGACCGCCGGGCACATCAGCACCACATGCTTGAGCTTCGGGCGGGCAGCCACCATGTCGTACAGGCTGTCTTCCAGGTAGCGCGCATTGGCGAAGTACAGGCTTTCGTCGACCCTGAGCGTCAGCACGGTCTCGTCGATCTCCACCTTGTGGCGCTTGACGTTGCGGAAATGCTCGGTGCCCGGAACCCTGCCGACCACGGCCATGTGCGGCCGCGACGACTTGTAGAGGTGGATGAGGATCGACAGCGCCACGCCGGCTGTGACGCCAACCTCGACGCCGAAGAGGAGGGTCAGGGCGATGGTGGCGCTGACGGCGGCGAAATCGGCGCGCGAATAAACCCAGGTCTTTTTCAGGATCGAGAAATCCACCAGCGACAGCACCGCTACAATAATGGTGGCGGCAAGCGTTGCCTGCGGCAGGTTGTAGATCAGCGGGGTCAGCAGCATGGCCGCGAGCAGCAGTCCGACCGCGGTGTAGGCGCCGGCGGCGGGGGTCTCCGCACCAGCGTCGAAATTGACGACCGAGCGGGCAAAGCCGCCGGTGACCGGGTAGCCGCCGGTGAACGCCGCGCCGACATTGGCGGCGCCGAGGCCGATCAGTTCCTGATCGGGGACGATGCGCTGGCGCTTGCGCGCAGCCAGCGTCTGGGCAACCGAGACGGATTCGACAAAGCCGATGATGGAGATCAGCACCGCGGGGCCTATGAGCTGGCCAAGCAGATCAGGCGAGAAGGACGGCATTGTCAGCGGCGGCAGGCCCTGCGGCACGTCGCCAACCACCCGGACGCCCGCGGTTTCATTCAGATTGAAGACCCAGGCAATGAAAGTGGTGACAAACACCGCAGCTACCGGCCCTGCCTTGGCCAGCACGCCTGCGAGCTTGGGCTTCATGCCGGTTGACAGCAACAGCGGCATCAGCCCCTTGCGCACCCAGAACAGGAAGGCGGTGGCGCTGACGCCGATGGCAAGGGTCACCCAGTTGACCTCGCCCAGATGTTCGAACAGGGACCGCAGCAGCTCCGGCAGGTTTGCGCCGCCGGCGGAAATTCCGAGGACATGCCGCAACTGGCTCATGGCGATGAGAATGCCCGAAGCCGTGATGAAGCCGGCGATCACCGGATGCGAGAGGAAATTGGCGAGAAAACCCAGCCGGAAGACCCCGAGCAAGATCAGGAAGGCGCCCGACAGGAAGGCCAGCGTGACGGCGGCGAGCAGCAGTTCGGGAGACCCCGGTTCGGCGATGTTCCCGATCGCGGCGGCAGTCATCAGCGACACCACGGCGACCGGCCCGACGGCCAGCGCCCGGCTGGTGCCGAAGATGGCGTAGAGCACGATCGGCGCGATCGAGGCGTAGATCCCGGTCTCGGCAGGCAGGCCGGCGAGCAGCGCATAGGCCAGCGACTGCGGGATCAGCATGATGGTGACGATCACCGCCGCAACGAGGTCGTTGCCCAGCGCGTCGCGGTCATAGCGGCGTCCCCAGTCGAAGACCGGCATGACGCGGGCAAGGCGATTGAGGAGGGCGGGATCTTTCAGCATGTCGAAGTCCTTGCGGTGTACGCTACGCAATAGTCTCGTATTAGGTCGGCCTCCCAGCGGCCTCGCTGGACCGCCGGACAGGCAATATCAGAATGCGGTTCCGTCAGTTCAGCCGACGACTTCCGGCTTGGCCATCCATTCCTTGCCCCTGAGCATGGCCTTCCAGTAGATCGGCGGCAGAATGCGTTCCTTGAGCAGCCAGGACAGCCGGCTCGGCCTTGTGCCGTCGATCAGGAAACCGGGGAAGCTCGGCAGCAACTTGCCGCCATAGCCGAACTCGGCGAGCACGATCTTGCCGCGCTCCACCGTCAGCGGGCAGGAACCATAGCCGTCGTAGTGGGCAATGCCGCTGGCGCGACCCATGTCGGCGAGAACGTTGTTGGCAACCACCGGGGCCTGCTTGCGGGCCGCGGCGGCGGTCTTGGCGTTGGGGGCATTCATCACGTCGCCCAGCGACCAGATGTTCTCGAAGCTCTTGTGGCGCAGGGTGGTCTGATCGACGTCGACCCAACCGGCCGCATCGGCGAGCGGGCTCACACGAATGAAATCAGGCGCTGTCTGCGGCGGAACCACATGGATCATGTCGAAGGATTTCTCGACAATCTCCTTGTTGCCGCTGGCGTCGGTGACCGAGAACCAGGCCTTTTTCGCCGGGCCGTCGATCCTGACCAGATTGTGCATGAAACTGAGGTGGGCATTGTACCTGGCGATGTACTCCTCAAGCGCCGGCACATAGTCCTTGACGCCGAACAGCACGCCGCCGGCATTGCAGAACTCGATGTCGATGTCCTTGAGGTTGCCGGACTTGTACCAGTGATCGCCCGAGAGATAGAGCGCCTTCTGGGGCGCGCCGGCGCATTTGATCGGCATCGGCGGCTGGGTGAAAATCGCCTTGCCCGACTTCATGCCCTTGACCAGCTTCCACGTATAGGGCGCCAGATCGTAGCGGTAGTTCGACGTCACACCATTGCGACCGAGGGTCTCGGGAAGGCCTTCAATGGCGTCCCAGTCGAGCTTGAGACCGGGAGCGACGATCAGACGGTTGTAACGCACCACCCGGCAGCCATCGAGGATGAGCGCATTGTTGGCAGGCTCAAAGGCGGCAACCGCGGCCTTGATCCAGGCCACGCCGCGCGGGATCAGCGATCCCATGGTGCGGGCGGTGACTTCGGGTTCGAAGATGCCGCCGCCGACCATCGTCCATCCGGGCTGATAGTAGTGCACGTCCTGCGGGTCGATGATGGCGATGTCGAGATCGGAAGCGCGGGCGAGCAGGCTCGACGCCACGGAAATACCGGCCGAACCGCCGCCGATGATGACAATGTCATGGGAGACGTCGGCGACATCGGTCGGCGTCCTGCCGCCATTGGCGATGCGGCGGACGACGCCCGACATGTCGTATCCGGCGGCCTTGGTGGTCGCAAGTATTGTGGGCAAGGGCGTGCCGCGGGCGCCCTCGGCCAGGGCCCAGAGCGTGGTCGACCGGGTTCCGGTGCGACAATAGGCCAGCACCGGACCCGGAAGATCGGACAGCGCCGCATCGAACCTGCCGGCATCCTCGTCGGCCACCCGACCGGGAACCACGGGCATGTAATGGGCCTCGAGACCGGCGGCGCGCGCGGCCTTGTCGATCTCGGCAAAGGTCGGCTGGTCATTGCCCTCGCCGTCGGGCCGGTTGCAGATGATCGAGCGGAAGCCCGCCATCTTCAACTCGACCATGTCGTCCGGGGCGATTTGCGGGCTCACCGAGAGGCCGCGGTTGATCTTCCTGATGTCCATTGCTGTCTCATCCAATCCGTGGTTACGGCCTGTCCGCGCATGTGCGGCGCGGCCCGTCAAAGTGCGTTGACGGGTACCTTCAGCATTGCGCGTCCGTCCTTGTCGGTCGGGATGTCGCCGGCACGCATGTTGACCTGCAGCGACGGGATGATCAGCCTCGGCATCGCCAGTTGGGCATCGCGCTCGGTGCGGAACTTGATGAACTCCTCGCGGCTCTTGCCGCCACCGACATGGATGTTGTGGGCCTTCTCATCGCCGACGGTGGTTTCCCACTGGATATCGCGACCGTTCGGGCCGTAATCGTGGCACATGAACAGGCGCATCTCGTCGGGCAGCGCGAGGACCTTCTGGATCGAGTCATAGAGCGTGCCGGCATCGCCACCGGGGAAATCGGCACGGGCCGATCCGCCATCGGGCATGAACAGCGTGTCGCCGACAAAGGCGGCGTTGCCCATCACATGCACCATGCAGGCCGGCGTGTGGCCGGGCGTATACATGGCAAAGGCCTGCATCGTGCCGATCCGGTAGGTGTCGCCATCCTTGAACAGGGCGTCGAACTGCGAACCGTCGCGCTGGAACTCGGTGCCTTCGTTGAAGATCTTGCCGAAGGTGTCCTGCACGACCATGATCTTGTCGCCGATGCCGATCTTGCCGCCCAGCTTCTCTTGGATATAGGGGGCAGCGGAGAGATGGTCGGCGTGAACATGGGTCTCGATGATCCATTCCAGCGTGAGGCCGTTTTCCCTGATGTACTCGATCATCCTGTCGGCGTGGCCATAGGTGATGCGGCCTGCCGCGTAATCGATGTCCATGACGGAATCGACGACGGCGCACGACTTCGAGGCCGGATCCTTGACGACATAGCTGATGGTGTTGGTGTCGGGATCAAAAAAGGCCTTGACCTCGGGTGTGACCGACATGTCCACCGGATAGTTCGACATTGTATCATCTCCTCTTTTCATAAGGTCTGCTTGCACTCCGCCCGATGCGGCGGCGATCGTTTCGGATTGCCCGGGCCACGCCAGGTGGCCCGGATTTTCGTTCAAAATGCCTTGGCAGGCTTGTGGCGCAGGCCGTCGATCGAACGGGCCAGCACGATGCCGATGATCATGGCGCCGACGAAGGCGATGACGGGCAAGCCGCCGAAACCGAGCGCCGGGATGGCGCCGCCGGGACAGAAGCCGGCAATGCCCCAGCCGATCCCGAAGACGGCCGAGCCCCCGATCAAGCGGGCGTCGATGGTCTTGTTGATCGGCAGATGGAAATCTGCATCGAATACGGGTTTCTTGCGTGCGCCGAAGACCACCAGGTAGCCGATCGCCGTGGTGATCAGGGCTCCGCCCATCACGAAGATCAGGCTTGGATCCCAGCTGCCCGCGACGTCGAAGAAATTGAGAACCTTTGCCGGATTGGCCATGCCGGAAATTGCGATGCCAAGTCCGAAGATCGCGCCGATTAGTGCGGAGACAATGAATTTCTGCATGGCTCAGATCTCCGCGATGTGCCGGACGACATAGACGGTCAGTCCGGTGAAGATCATGAAGGTGATCGTCGCGGCGATCGATCGCGGCGACAGCCGCGCCATGCCGCAGACGCCGTGTCCCGAGGTACAACCGGCGCCGTAATAGACGCCAACACCGACGATCAGACCACCCAGCGCCAGCAAAGGCAGCGACACCGGAACCGCGTAGGGAATTGCTCCGCCGGCCGCCAGAAAGACCACCGGGCCGATCACCGCACCTGCAAGGAAGGCAATCCGCCAGGGCCAGTCGGTCGAAAAGGGCGGGATGATGCCGGTCATGATGCCGGTCATTCCGGCGATGCGGCCATTGAACATCATCAGCAAGACCGCCGATATGCCTATCAGGACACCGCCGGCCAGCGACATCCAAGGCGTGAATTCTGTTTCCATCGTTGCTTCCCTCCTAGATCAGGCCGATTCCCAGCCGCGGCGTCGTTGCGCCTGACTCACATATATATAAGCGATTTTCCATATTCAAGAGGTTATATATATTTGCAGACCCGGAATCTTCACGCAAAAAAGCGCCGCGATTGCGGCGCTTTCCGAGCTGCGGGAACAGGGGATGTTTCGACTTAGACGGCGGACATCTTCGGCTTGCGGACATCCGGGTGCAGGGTCTTGCCCAGAATGTGATCATCGGTGCCGATGACATGGCTGCTCGATCCGACGATCAGCCGGTCGGGATGATGCACGACCAGATGATCCTTGTTCGGATAGGGAAGGCTCGATAGGAAGTGCTTCATGCAGTTGAGCCGGGCGCGCTTCTTGCAATCGGACTTGACGATGGTCCAGGGCGCGTCGGCGGTGTCGGTGTAGAAGAACATCGCCTCCTTGGCCTCGGTATAGTCGTCCCACTTGTCGAGCGAGGCCTTGTCGATGGGAGACAGTTTCCACTGCTTGAGCGGGTCCTTCTCGCGCTCGCCGAAGCGCCTGAGCTGTTCGCCTTGCGTGACCGAGAACCAGTACTTGAACAGCAGGATGCCGGAGCGGGTCAGCATGCGCTCGATCTCGGGCGCCTCGCGCATGAATTCGAGATATTCGGTGGGCGTACAGAAACCCATGACCCGCTCGACGCCGGCGCGATTGTACCAGGAGCGGTCGAACAACACCATTTCCCCGGCCGCCGGCAGGTGCTCGATATAGCGCTGGAAGTACCATTGCGAGCGCTCGCGATCGGTGGGCTTGTTGAGGGCAACCACACGAGCCGTGCGCGGGTTGAGATGCTCCGTGAACCGCTTGATGGTGCCGCCCTTGCCGGCGGCGTCACGGCCTTCGAACAGCATCACCACCTTCTGCCCGGTTTCCTCGATCCAGCGCTGGGCCTTGAGCAGTTCGACCTGAAGTTTGGCCTTTTCCTGTTCGTAGGCCACACGGCGCATCCTGGTCTTGTAGGGATAGACACCCTGCTCGAACAATTGCGCGATGGCAGCATCGTCCTTGCGGATTGCCGCCGTGTTCAGTCGCGGTTTTGCAGCGGCGGCGGCTTCGCCCTCAGCCATCGCGCCATCAACCATCACGACATCGGCGCCGGTGCCGTCAACAGGCTTTTGCTCGGCAACCTCGGGAGCTGCGTCCGCGCCATTGGGTTTTGTGTTCAGTTCGCTCTTGACGTCCGTCATTCCGACCCCTCTTCGATTGAAGAAATAAATATGACTCCAAATCGCTCCGGGGGCTTTGACTCGCGTCAAACCGCATCAAATATATTTGTTGCCACTCGTGCCGCCCAAACAATCAGCGTGGCTTGAGGTGATCCATGAGATGGACGATGAGGCCTGCGAGCAGACCCCAGAAGGCCGCGCCGATCCCAAAGGCTGCAACACCGGAGGCCGTGACCGCGAACGTCGCGGCGGCTGCGAAACGGGTCGCCGGCAGTTCGAAGGCGGAGACCAGCGCGCCGATCAGCGGCGGGACCAGGGCGAGACCGGCAACCACGGCAATGATTTCGGGCGGCATCGCCAGGATGGCCGGCACGATGACCGGACCGGACAGGCCGAGCGTGATCCAGACCAGCGCATAGACCAGCCCCACCTTCCAGCGCTGGTTTCGGTCGGGATGGACATCGTCGCCGAGGCAGATGGCAGCAGTGATCGCCGCCATGTTGATGGTGTGGGCGCCAAACAGCGCGAAGAAGGCGGAGAGAATGCCGGTCACGCCGAGCGCTTCGGTGACCGGCGGCTCGTAGCCGTTGGCGCGCAGCACGGCAAAACCGGGCAGGTTCTGCGAGGCCATGGTGACAAGATAGAGCGGCACTCCGAGGCCGAGAAGCACTGCAGGATCGAACTCCGGACGGACAAAGCTCAGCGATGTCCAGTCGACATCCATGGAGGGAAGCGGCGCTCCGGCAATGGTGAAGGCGATGAGCAGCCCGGCGATCAGCGCCGCCAGAACCGCCATCAGCGGATGGACCATCCGCACGATCAGAAAGACCGCAATCAACGGCAGCACCAGAACTGCCTCATTGGCCGCATGCAGGGCGACGGCCATCGAGAAAGGCAGCAGCACACCGGCGAGCATGCCCGAGGCGACACCTGTGGGAATGGCGTTGACGGCACGGTTGAGCGGGCGGATGGCGGCGGTCAGGGCGATCAGCAGGCCGGCGAAGATGAACGCACCGACGGCCTGGTGGATATCGACCCCGGTGGAGGCGGCGATCAGGGCCGCGCCCGGCGTCGACCAGGCGAGCACCACCGGTACCTTCTTCCAGGAACTCAGCAATGCCGATCCGATGGCCTTGGAAAAGCAGATCGCCGCCACCCAGGATGCGGTCTGCCCGGCATCGGCGCCGACGGCGGCAGCGGCCGCAAGCACCAGCGCGATGGTCGAGCCGTAGCCGACAAGGGCTGCGACCAATGCGGCGGAAATCATCGAAACAGGCACTTTGACGCTCCGTGAATATGAAGGCGGAAAACCACTTCAACCCAGCGTGAAGGGCAGATCGCTCAGCCGGCCGCTCAGTTTGTGGCGGCCACCAGACGGGCAACCCGGTCGATCGCCAGCAGATAGCCTTGCGTGCCGCAGCCGGCGATGACGCCGTCGGCGCGCAGCGACACATAGGAATGGCGGCGGAATTCCTCGCGCTTGTGCACATTGGAAATGTGGACTTCCATCACCGGGCCTTCAAACGTGTTGAGCGCATCGAGGATCGCGATGGAGGTGTGGGTGAAGGCGCCGGGATTGATGACGATGGCTGCGCCGTCTTCGCGGGCCTCGTGGATCCAGTCGATCAGCTGGTGCTCGGCGTTGGATTGCAGAAACCGGACGCCGAGTCCGTAGCTTTCGGCCTGGCTCAGGCAGGCGGTCTCGACATCGGCCAATGTCTCGTGGCCGTAGATTTCCGGCTGGCGCTTGCCCAGAAGATTGAGGTTCGGTCCGTTGAGGACATAGATCGTGCCGGTCACCGGGTCTGCCTTTCGCTGAGAGTCAGGTCGCTTGCCCCCTGAAACGGGGCGATGCGAATTCCTAGCCCGAGCGGATGACATGCCGCAAGCCTTGCCGGCGATCATTCCAATCCGTAGGGCACTGTTTTGCGGGTGTTGGGATCGACCACCAGGCGGCGCTTGAGCGGCGGGACTGCGCGCTGATGGCAATTGCGGCGCTCGCAGATCCGGCAGGAGACGCCGATCGGCTCGAAGGCCTCGGCGCGGGCGATATCCAGATCATCGGCATAGACCAGCTCGCCCGCATGCGCCACCTCGCAACCGAGCGCCAGCGCGTAGGACTGCACCGGATCCCGCCAGCCGCCGGATGGCTTGGAGACCGCGGTGGCCAAACAGAGATAGCGCACACCATCGGGCGTCTCGGCCAGTTGCCTTATGATGCGGTTCGGTGTCTCGAAGGCCGAGTGCGCGTTCCACAACGGGCAGGCCGAACCGAAGCGGGCAAATTGCAGCTTGGTGGCGGAATGACGCTTGGTGATGTTGCCGGCCTTGTCGACCCGGGCGAAGAAGAACGGTACGCCCTTCTGCCCCGGCCGCTGCAGGGTGGAGAGGCGGTGCGCCACCTGTTCGAGGCTGGTCGAAAACCGATCCGCCAGCAGCACCAGGTCGTGGCGCAGTTCGCGCGCCGCGGCGCTGAAGGCGCCATAGGGCAGAATGGCGGCGCCGGCAAAGTAATTGGCAAGGCCGATGCGGCAGATGCCGGCGGCGTCGGCGGAACGGAAGCGGGCCTCGTCGATGATCCGGGTCATCACCGCGTCATGCTCGATCAGCGCGATCTGGCAGGCAATCTGGAAGGCTTGCGTCGAGACCGGCGTGCGCCGATTGAGCCAGAGCACGCGGCTGACCGGATCGAAACGGCGCAGACCGCCGCCACCGGCATCGCCCTGCCCTGCCCCCGGTTCACCGCCGGCGCCGATCACCACGCGCACCCGGTGGCGGCGCTCGATGTGATCGGCCAGCGCCTTGAGACTGACGCCGCGGCTTTTCGCCAGCTCCCGGCTCAGCGCCTCACCGGCGAGGTCGAGTTCGTGGATGTAGTTGTCGACGTAATGGAAGAAGTCGCGGACCTCTTCGTAAGGCGTCGGCTCGCTCAGGGCGCCGGAGCGTTCCAGCGTCTCGTCGAGTTCGGCGAGCTGGTCGCCAGATCGGCGCATGGCCTGATGCAGCGACAGGAAGGCGCGGGCAAAGGACGGGGCGTTCTGCACCACCAGCTTGACATCGGTCAGCGACGGCTGCGCCCCGCCCGACACCGGATCGGCGAGCGCCTCGGAAACATCGGCAAGCAGCCTGTCGCTGTCCTGGTCCGACAGCGTGGTGATATCGACGGAGAAGGCTTCGGCCAAGGCCAGCAGCACCGAGGCGCTGACATGGCGCTGGTTGTTCTCGATCTGATTTAGATAGCTGGTCGAGATGCCAAGCTTCTGGGCAAAGCCGGCCTGGGTCAGGCCGTGTTCGCCGCGAATGGCGCGGATCTTGCCGCCGATGAAGAGCTTGCGTGCGCGCATGGATATTCGCAACTTTGCAAAATTGCAGTTGCAAACATTGCTAGTGCAACATGCTTACCTTTTCAACCCTGTCGCAGGACGTTCATTCGCGCTACCACCGTCCAATCAATTCCCGGTTTCACGGAGTGTCCGCCTTGACCCTTTTTGCCACCCTGACCGCCACCCGGCCCGAAAAGCTGGCCATCGCAAGCCTTGTGGCCATTGCCGGCTCCGTTCTGCTGACGCTGTCGGCGAAGATCTCCATCCCCTTCTACCCGGTGCCGCTGACCATGACGACCTTCGTCGTCATCGGCCTGGGGCTGGCGCTGGGGTCGCGGCTCGGTTCTGCTGCGGTGGCGCTGTATCTGGTCCAGGGCGCGCTCGGCCTGCCGGTGTTTGCCGGAACGCCGGAAAAGGGCATCGGGCTTGCCTACATGATGGGACCGACCGGCGGCTATCTGTTCGGCTACCTGCTGGCCGCGTTTGCCGCCGGCACGCTGGCGGAGCGCGGCATGGACCGCTCGCCGCTGACCGCGTTCCTCGCGGCGCTGATTGCCAGCGCCATCATTTATGTGCCTGGATTGCTGTGGCTCGGGGCGCTGTTCGGATGGGACCAGCCGATCCTTGCCTGGGGGCTGACGCCGTTCATCCTGGGGGATGCAACCAAAGCAGCCTTGGCAGCGATTGTATTTCCGGCAACATGGGCGATGATTGCCAAAAAGGGAGGCCTGTGATGCGGGAGATAATAGAAGAAGTTGAACACCGGCGCGAACAGGCCCGCCTTGGCGGTGGCCAGAAGCGCATCGACGCGCAGCACGCCAAGGGCAAGCTGACCGCGCGCGAACGGCTGGACGTGCTTCTCGACGAGGGATCGTTCGAGGAATACGACATGTACAAAACCCATCGCTGCACCGATTTCGGCATGGAGGCCCAGGTGTTTCCGGGCGATGGCGTGATCACCGGCTGGGGCACCATCAACGGCCGCCCGGTCTATGTCTTCAGCCAGGACTTCACCGTGTTCGGCGGCTCGCTGTCGGAGACCCATGCCGAGAAGATCTGCAAGGTGATGGATCTTGCCGTCCAGAACGGCGCGCCGCTGATCGGGCTCAATGATTCCGGCGGCGCGCGCATCCAGGAGGGCGTGGCCTCGCTTGGCGGCTATGCGGAAGTTTTCTGGCGCAACGTGCAGGCCTCGGGCGTGATCCCGCAGATCTCGGTGATCATGGGCCCCTGCGCCGGTGGCGCCGTCTACTCGCCGGCGATGACCGACTTCATCTTCATGGTCAAGGACACGAGCTACATGTTCGTGACCGGCCCGGACGTGGTCAAGACCGTGACCAACGAGATCGTCACAGCGGAAGAACTCGGCGGCGCCTCGACCCACACCAAAAAGTCTTCGGTCGCGGACGGAGCCTACGACAACGACGTCGAGGCGCTGATCGAGATCCGCAGGATGTTCGATTTCCTGCCGCTGTCGAGCCGCGAAGCCCCGCCGGTGCTGCCCACCGCGGACGCGCCCGACCGGATCGAGAATGCGCTCGACACGCTGATCCCGGACAATCCGAACAAGCCCTACGACATGCGCGAGGTGATTGCCCGGGTCGGCGACGAGGGCGATTTCTTCGAGATCCAGGCAAACCACGCCAAGAACATTCTCTGCGGCTTCATCCGGCTCAACGGCTCGACCGTCGGCGTCGTCGCCAACCAGCCGATGGTGCTGGCCGGCTGCCTCGACATCGATTCGTCGAAGAAGGCCGCGCGCTTCGTGCGCTTCTGCGACGCCTTCAACATCCCGATCCTGACGCTGGTCGACGTGCCGGGCTTCCTGCCGGGTGTGAGCCAGGAATACAACGGCATCATCAAGCACGGCGCCAAGCTCTTGTTCGCCTATGCCGAGGCCACCGTGCCGAAGGTCACCGTGATCACCCGCAAGGCCTATGGCGGCGCCTACGACGTGATGGCGTCCAAGCACATCCGCGCCGACATCAACTACGCCTGGCCGACGGCGCAGATCGCGGTGATGGGCGCAAAGGGCGCGACCGAGATCCTCTACCGCTCCGAGCTTGGCGACCCGGACAAGATCGCCAGCCGCACCAAAGATTACGAAGACCGCTTCGCCAACCCGTTCGTCGCCGCCCAGCGCGGCTTCATCGACGAGGTGATCATGCCGCACTCGACGCGCCGCCGGGTGGTCCGTGCCTTCGAGATGCTGAAGACCAAGAAGGTAACGCAGCCGCTGCGCAAGCACGACAACATTCCGTTGTAAATCGCCGCGACCTCGGGAGGAGCACACCATGAAGATCACACGTGCAGGATCGACGCCCTCGGCCAAGGGGCCGGATGATTACTTCACCGGCACCGTCAGGCTCGACAAGCTGTTTGCGGCGGAGGCGCCGGGGCGGGTTCAGGGCGCGGCGGTGACGTTCGAGCCGGGCGCACGCACGGCCTGGCACACGCATCCGCTGGGGCAGACGATCATCGTGACATCTGGGCTCGGGCGGGCGCAGCGCGAGGGCGGTGCGATCGAGGAGATCCGGCCCGGCGACGTGGTCTGGTTCGAACCGGGCGAGAAGCACTGGCACGGTGCATCGCCTGAGGTGGCGATGACCCATCTCGCCATCCAGGAGGCGCTGGACGGGGTTGCCGTGACGTGGCTCGAGCAGGTGGAAGATGCAGATTATCTTGGCTGATACGACTTCGGACGGGCACTCACGGCTATTTGACAGTCTGTCCCGGGTAAAGGGCGGCTGCAATTTTCCGGCCTTCGGCCTATATGGTTCGGTGAGACAATTCTCGCCAACAAGGAACCTTTTTCATGACTGATGACACCACATTCCCGCCCGAGAAGAATTTTCCCGCCGGCTATCAGCCTGCCAAGGTGTGGGAATGGAAGCAGGGCAATGGCGGCCGCTTCGCCAATATCAACCGGCCGATCTCCGGCCCGACGCATGAGAAGGAACTGCAGGTCGGCAAGCATCCGCTGCAGCTCTACTCGCTGGCGACGCCGAACGGCGTCAAGGTCACGATCATGCTGGAGGAGCTGCTGGCCGCCGGCCACAAGGGTGCGGAATACGACGCATGGCTGATCAATATCGGCGAAGGCGACCAGTTCGGGTCGGGCTTTGTCGACGTCAATCCGAACTCGAAGATCCCGGCAATGGTCGACCATTCGACGCCGGAACCGACACGGCTGTTCGAAAGCGGCTCGATCCTGCTCTATCTCGCCGAGAAGTTCGGCGCCTTCCTGCCGAAGGATCCGAAGGGCCGTACCGAAGCGCTCAACTGGCTGTTCTGGCAGATGGGTTCGGGTCCGTTCCTGGGCGGCGGCTTCGGGCATTTCTATGCCTATGCGCCGATGAAGATCGAATACGCGATCGATCGCTTCGCCATGGAGGTCAAGCGCCAGCTCGACGTGCTCGACAAGCAGCTTGCCAAGAACGAGTTCATCGCCGGATCGGAATACTCGATCGCCGACATGGCGATCTGGCCATGGTACGGCACGCTGATGCAGGGCCATGTCTACAATGATGCGGCCACCTATCTCGACACCGGCATCTATACCAACCTGAAGCGGTGGACCGACCAGATTGCCGGGCGCCCGGCAGTCAAGCGGGGGCGCATGGTCAACCGGGCCTTTGGCGACCCGTCGGAGCAGTTGCCCGAGCGCCACGACGCCAGCGATTTCGAACTTCGCACCCAGGACAAGCTCGACGCCCAGAAGGAAGGCAAGGCCTGATGGCAAAATTGCCTGAAATGACCAAGCATCGCGGGATCCCGTCCGGCCTGCCCGGCACGGGGTTCCAGTTCACCATCCGCCGGGCGAACCCGCGCGGGGTTTCGCCGATCATCAACCGCCGCCGCATGGCGGACCGAACGGCGACGGAGAAACTCGCCGACGCGGCGTTCCTGCATGCGCTGTGGCACCGGTTCGGCGACGAACCGTTCGAGCGCGGCAATCTCGATGCGGGGCGGATCAGCTGGCTGTTCGGACGCGAGATCGTGCCCGCCGAAGAGCCCTTCGATCCGAAATCCTACACGGCGCTGCTCAGGATCGACGAACGCGCGGGGCGGGCGAGCTATCCCGCAGCATTCGAGGATGTGCTCGAAGTCTGAAGACAATGGCTCTCCCCTTCGATGGGGAGGGCCGACAACGGGCCTCCGCACCAGCGGCGGCAACAATACCCCGGGCACGGCCCGGGTGAAACGACTGGAAGTCATGGGCCATCGGCCCATCAGCGGGGGTAGAAGTGCATGTTTTCCAAGATCCTCATCGCCAACCGTGGTGAAATTGCCTGCCGGGTCATCAAGACCGCGCGGGCAATGGGCATCAAGACTGTTGCCGTGTATTCGGATGCCGACCGCGATGCGGTGCATGTGGCGATGGCCGATGAGGCGGTGCATATCGGGCCTCCTCCTGCCAACCAATCCTACCTGATCGCCGAGAAGATCATCGCCGCGTGCAAGGAGACCGGCGCGCAAGCCGTGCATCCGGGCTACGGGTTCCTGTCCGAGCGGGCCTCGTTCTGCGAGGCGCTGGAAAGGGAAGGCATTGCCTTCATCGGCCCGAAGGTCAAAGCCATCGAGGCGATGGGCGACAAGATCACCTCGAAGAAGATCGCCGCCGAAGCCGGCGTCTCCACCGTGCCCGGCCATATGGGGCTGATCGACGACGAGGCGCATGCGGCGCAGATCGCCGCCGAGATCGGCTATCCGGTGATGATCAAGGCTTCGGCCGGCGGCGGCGGCAAGGGCATGCGCATCGCATGGAACGACGCCGAGGCGCGCGAGGGCTTTTCGCGCTCGAAATCGGAGGCCGCAAGCTCGTTCGGCGACGACCGGATCTTCATCGAGAAATTCATCGAGGAGCCGCGCCACATCGAGATCCAGCTGATCGCCGACAGTCACGGCAACGCGATCTATCTCGGCGAGCGGGAATGCTCGATCCAGCGGCGGAACCAGAAGGTGGTGGAAGAGGCCCCCTCGCCCTTCCTCGACGCGGAAACCCGCAAGGCGATGGGCGAGCAGTCGGTGGCGCTGGCAAAGGCCGTGGATTACCAGTCGGCCGGCACGGTGGAATTCATCGTCGACAAGCACCGCAAGTTCTATTTCCTTGAAATGAACACGCGGCTGCAGGTCGAGCATCCGGTGACCGAACTGATCACCGGCGTCGACCTGGTCGAGCAGATGATCCGGGTGGCCGCCGGCGAGAAACTGCCCTTCACGCAAGCCGATGTGAAGCTCAATGGCTGGGCGGTGGAAAGCCGTCTCTATGCCGAGGACCCCTACCGCAACTTCCTGCCCTCGATCGGCCGGCTGACGCGCTACCGGCCGCCGCAGGAAGGGGTGACCGACGGCGTCACCATCCGCAACGACACCGGTGTGACCGAGGGCTCGGAAATCTCGATGTTCTACGATCCGATGGTGGCGAAGCTCTGCACCCATGCGCCGACCCGGCTCGAGGCCATCGACGCCATGGCCGACGCGCTGGACCGGTTCGAGGTCGAGGGTATCGGCCACAATCTGCCGTTCCTGTCGGCGCTGATGCAGCATCCGCGCTGGCGCGAGGGGCGACTGTCGACCGGCTTCATTGCCGAGGAATATCCCGACGGCTTCGGCCCGGTGCCGCCCAATGATGCGACCGTCGAGCGCTTTGCCATCGCGGCGCTGCTGCTCAGCCACATCTCGGGCGAGCGCAATGCAAAAATCTCCGGCGCGCGGTTCAGCCAGGCGGAGAAACGGGCGCACGAGGACAAGGTGGTCCGCATCGCCGGCCAGGAGATCACCGGGCATATCGACGATACCGACGACGTCTACATGGTGCGCCTGCCCGGCCGAGAGCCGATGGCGGTGGCGACCGACTGGATGCCCGGCGCGAAGCTGGCGATCTTTGACATCGATGGCACGATGCATGCGATCAAGGTGGAGCCGGCCGATGCCGGATGGCGGTTGAGGCAGCTGGGCGTCGATGTGCGCGTGCAGGTGTTTTCCCCGCGCGTCGCCGAGCTCGCCCGGCTGATGAAGGAAAAGGTGGCGCCCGACACGTCGAGCCTGCTGCTCTGTCCGATGCCCGGCCTGATCGTCTCGATCGCCGTCAACGAGGGCGACGAGGTGCAGGAGGGCCAGACGCTGGCCGTGGTCGAGGCGATGAAGATGGAAAACGTGCTGAAGGCAGAGCGCAAGGGTGTGGTCTCGCGCATTCCGGTGAAAGCCGGCGACAGCCTCGCCGTCGACGAAATCATCATGGAGTTCGCGAAATGAGCAAGACCACCCGCGACTGGCTCGAGCTTGCCACGAAGGATCTCAAGGGCAAGCCGGTCGAGAGCCTGAACACCGAGACGCCGGAAGGCATCACGCTGAAGCCGCTCTACACCGCCGAGGACCTGCCCGAAAGCGCGGCTGGCGAGCTGCCGGGCTTCGCGCCGTTCACCCGCGGCGTACGCTCGACCATGTATGCCGGCCAGCCCTGGACGATCCGTCAGTATGCCGGCTTCTCGACGGCGGAGGACTCCAACGCGTTTTACCGCAAGAACCTCGCCGCCGGGCAGAAGGGCCTTTCGGTCGCCTTCGACCTTGCCACCCATCGCGGCTATGATTCCGACCATCCGCGGGTCACCGGCGATGTCGGCAAGGCCGGTGTGGCGATCGATTCGGTCGAGGACATGAAGATCCTGTTCGACGGCATTCCATTGGGCGAGATGAGCGTGTCGATGACCATGAACGGCGCCATCATCCCGGTGCTGGCGATGTTCATCGTCGCAGGCGAGGAACAGGGCGTCGAGCGCAAGGCGCTCACCGGCACGGTGCAGAACGACATCCTCAAGGAGTTCATGGTCCGCAACACCTACATCTATCCGCCCGAGCCCTCGATGCGGATCGTGGCCGACATCATCGAGTTCACGGCCGCCGAAATGCCGAAGTTCAACTCGATCTCGATTTCCGGCTACCACATGCAGGAAGCCGGGGCGACGCTGGCGCAGGAACTGGCCTACACGCTGGCCGACGGCATGGAATATGTCCGTGCGGCGCAGGCCAAGGGGCTTGATGTCGACGCGTTTGCCGGCCGGCTGTCGTTCTTCTTCTGCATCGGCATGAACGTGTTCATGGAAGCCGCGAAACTGCGCGCGGCGCGTCAGATGTGGTCGAAGATCATGACAGACTTCGGCGCCAAGTCGGAGCGCTCGAAGATGCTCAGGACCCATTGCCAGACCTCGGGCGTGTCGCTGACCGAACAGGATCCGTACAACAACGTGGTCCGCACGGCGTTCGAGGCGATGGCGGCGGTGCTCGGCGGCACCCAGTCGCTGCACACCAACTCCTTTGACGAGGCGATCGCGCTGCCGACGGAATTCTCCGCCCGCATCGCCCGCAACACCCAGCTGATCCTGGCGCACGAGACCGGGATCACCAATGTCGTCGACCCGCTCGGCGGCTCCTATTACGTCGAGAAGCTGACCGCAGATCTCGCCGAAAAGGCCTGGGAGCTGATCGCCGAGGTGGAGGCGCTGGGCGGCATGACCAAGGCTGTCGAGCAGGGCCTGCCGAAGATGCGGATCGAGGAGGCAGCGGCAAGACGTCAGGCGCGGATCGACCGGGGCGAGGATGTGATCGTCGGGGTCAACCGGTTCCGGCTGGCCGACGAGCCACAGGTCGACATTCTCGACATCGACACCGACAAGGTGCGCGCCGGCCAGATCGCCCGGCTGAAGAAGATGCGCGACAGCCGCGATCCGAAGGCGCACGAAGCGGCGATCGCCGCACTCGAGCAGGTGGCGAAATCAGGCAAGGGCAACCTGCTCGCAGCCGCGGTCGACGCGGCGCGGGCCCGGGCTTCGCTGGGCGAGATCTCCGACGCCATGGAACGCGGTTTCGGCGGCCGCCACCACGCGGTGACCAAGGTGATCGGCGGGGTCTACGAGGATGTCTATCACGACGATCCGGAATACCAGGCGATCCGCTCGCGCATCGCTGACTACACCGCCGACAAAGGCCAGGCGCCGCATGTGCTGGTAGCCAAGATGGGCCAGGACGGTCATGACCGCGGCGCCAAGGTGATCGCCACGGCGTTTGCCGACATGGGCTTCAAGGTCAATCTCACCGACATGTTCGAAACGCCGGCGGAAGTCACCGACAAGGCCATCGCGCTTGGCGTTGACGTGGTCGGCGTTTCCTCGCTCGCCGCGGGCCACAAGTCGCTGGTGCCCGAACTGATCACCCGGCTCAAAGACAAGGGCCGCGACGACATCCAGGTGGTGGTCGGCGGCGTGATCCCGGAACAGGACTACGCGTTCCTGCGCGAAAAGGGCGTCGCCGAGATCTTCGGCCCGGGCTCGAACGTGCTCGATGCGGCGAATGCCGTGCTGGCGCGGATCTCGGGGCTAAAGCGGAACGTGTGAGCCCCCTCATCCGTCAGCTGCGCTGACACCTTCTCCCACGAGGGGAGAATGGAGGGGCGGCACGGCGGTTGGCTCAGCTTCCCCAGGTCCGCTCCAGTAGCGATACCCAGTTCTTTCGGGCGATCTTTTCGATCAGCGCCTCGCCGTACTGGCGTTCGCGCATCTGGTCGATCAGCGCCTGAACGCCGGTGACGTCGCCGATGACGTCGGGGAGTTCGGCGCCGTCGAAATCGGAGCCGAAGCCCAAATGGTCTTCGCCGAGCGTTTCAACGAGGTGATCGAGGTGGCGCATCACCGGGTCCCAGCCGCAATCGGTTGCCTTGCGACCGTCCTCGCGAAGAAACACGGTGGCGTAGTTGAGGCCGACCATGCCGCCGCTCTCGCGGATCATCCCGAGCTGGCGGTCGGTCAAGTTGCGGGTCGAGGGCGTGACCGCATGGGCGTTGGAATGGGTGGCGACCAGCGGAGCGTCCGAAAGGCTCGCGACATCGTCGAAGCCCTTCTCGTTCAGGTGCGACAGGTCGATCATGATCCTGAGTTCGTTGCAGGCCCTGACCAGCGCCTTGCCGGCGTCGGTGAGGCCCGGGCCGGTGTCCGGATCACCGGGGAAGCGGAACGGGACGCCGTGACCAAACACGGTCGGACGGCTCCAGACCGGGCCGAGTGAACGCAGGCCCATGGCGTGGAAGGCGTAGAGCGCATCTAGATCGGGGTCAATGGCTTCCGCGCCCTCCATGTGCATGATTGCGGCGATGGTGCCGGTTTCCATGCAGACGCGGAGGTCGGCGGAGTTGCGGCAGATCTTCAGCGCGCCCCGGGAGGCCCGCTCCATCCACATCAGCAACGCCGCCATCTGCAAGGCGGTCGACTGAGCTTCGCTCGCGGTCATCAGGTCAGGCAGGGGCAGATCATAGGGCGGCGCGTCCATCATCGCCTGATAATCGGGTTCATCGTCCTCGTGCGGCGAAGGAATGTAGATGGCGAAGAAGCCGCCGGCAAAACCGGCCTTCTTCATCCGCGGCAGATCGAGATGGCCCTCCTGGCCTTCTTCAAGCCAGAGGGCTTCGCGGCGTTCAGGCTCGCGCAGCAGGCGCAGCAGGAAATCATTGTGGCCGTCGAAAAATGGCATTGTCGCCATGGCTGGCTCCATCAGCGCTGAACGGCGGGATCCCGGGTGAACCCCTCGCTCGCCGTCAGCAGGTTGCGGGTGTAGTCCTCGGTCGTAGCATGGGCCTGCAGAGCCTCGCGGGTCAACTGCTCGACCACCTCGCCGCCCTGCATCACCACCAACCGGTCGCACATGTGCGAGACGACGGCCAGATCGTGGCTGACCAGAACATAGGTCAGGCCACGCTCGGCGCGCAGCCGGTCGAGCAGATTGAGAACCTCGGCCTGGATCGAGGCATCGAGAGCCGATGTCGGCTCATCGAGCAGGATCACTTTCGGCTCCAGGATGAGGGCGCGGGCGATGGCGACGCGCTGGCGCTGGCCGCCGGAGAGCTGGTGCGGATAGCGGAAGCGGAATCCCGACCCCAGGCCGACATCCTCGAGCGCCTGTTCGACCCGGTGCTCGGCGTGGTCAAAGCCATGGATGGCGAGCGGTTCGGAGAGCACGCGGTCAACCGTGTGGCGGGGATGCAGCGAAGCATAGGGATCCTGGAACACCATCTGGACGCGGCGGTAGAAGGCCGGGTCTCGCGGCGTCTGCACAGGCTCACCGGCAATGCTGATCCGGCCGCCGGTGACCGGCGCCAGGCCGCACAACGCGCGCAGCACGGTGGACTTGCCGGAGCCGCTCTCGCCGACGATGCCGAAACTCTCCTCTTCGCCCACGGCGAGCGACACGCCCTTGAGCGCACGCACCTGCCGGCCGCTGCCTTCAAAGGTGACTTCAAGGTCTTCGATATCGATAAAAGCCATCAGGGCGCTCCTACTCGAGCCAGGCATCGTCGCGCGCCAGCACGGGCAGCGGGCGGCTGTCGCCGGTGATGGTCGGCAGGCAGTTGAGCAAGCCCCTGGTGTAGGGGTGCGTGGCCTCGTTCATCCTCCGGGCGTCAAGTTCCTCGACCACCCGGCCGGCATACATGACCAGCACCCGGTCGCAGAAGGTCGAGACCAGCCTCAAGTCATGGCTGATGAAGATCAGCCCCATGCCGCGCTCGGTGACCAGGCGGTCGAGAATGCGCAGGACCTCGATCTGCACCGTCACATCGAGCGCCGAGGTCGGTTCGTCGGCGATCAGCAGATCGGGTTCGGTGACCAGCATCATGGCGATCATGGCGCGCTGGCCCATGCCGCCGGAGAGTTCGTGCGGATAGGCCGCCATCACCCGTTCGGGATCGCGGATCTGCACGGCCTCGAGCATGGCGATCGACTTGTCGTGCGCCTCGGACTTGCCACCGTGCAGCTTGACCGCCTCCATCAGCTGGCGGCCGATGGTCATCACCGGGTTCAATGAAAATTTCGGGTCCTGCATCACCATCGACATGCGCGCGCCGCGAAGCTTGCGCCATTGCCTGGTGCTGGCGTTGCGCAGATCGACACCGTCGAATTCCAGCCGGTCCGCGGTCGCGGTTCCCGAGACCGGCGTCAGCCCGAGGATGGCGCGGCCGGTCTGGGACTTGCCGGAGCCACTCTCGCCGACGATGCCGAGCCGTTCGCGGCCCAGACTGAAACTGACGCCGCGCACCACCTCGACCGGCCCCTGGCGCGAAGGGAAGGCAATGCGCAGGTTCTCGACCGACAGCAGCGGGCTCATTTTTCGGCCTTCGGATCAAGCACGTCGCGCAGGCCGTCGCCGAGCAGGTTGAAGCCGAGCGAGACGGTGAAGATGGCAATGCCGGGCATGGTCGCGACCCACCAGTAATCGATGATGAAACGGCGGCCGCCGGCGATCATCGCGCCCCATTCCGGCTGCGGTGGCTGCGCGCCGAGCCCCAGGAACCCGAGGCCGGCGGCGGTGAGGATGATGCCGGCCATGTCGAGGGTGACGCGGATGATCACCGAGGACAGGCAAAGCGGCACCACGTGGCCCCAAATGATGCGCCCCGAGGAGGCACCCTGCAGGCGGATCGCGTCGATGTGATCGGCGTTGCGGATGGTCAGCGTTTCGGCGCGCGCCAGCCTTGCATAGGGCGGCCAGGAGGTGATCGCGATGGCGATGATGGCGTTCTCGATCCCGGGTCCCAGCGCGGCGACGAAAGCCAGCGCCAGGATCAGCCGCGGAAAGGCCAGGAAGATATCGGTGATCCGCATCAGCACGGTGTCGACCCAGCCGCCGAAATAGCCCGAAACGGTGCCGACCAGCAGGCCGATCGGCGTGGCGATGATGGCGACCAGCGCCACCACCATCAATGTCAGCCGCGCGCCGTGGACCACCCGGCTGAAGATGTCGCGTGCCAGGTCGTCGGTGCCCATCAGGTGATCCATCGACGGCGGCAGCAGCCGCATCGTCCTCAGGTCACCGCCCAGCAGCGGATCATAGGGCGCGATGACATCGGCAAAGATGGCGACAAGCACCAGCAGAAGCACAATGGCGAGGCCGATCATACCGAGCCGGTTGCCGGTGAACAGCAGCCAGGTGCGCCAGGCCTGGCCGAGACGGGCCTGGCGGCGCGAGGCCGGCTGTTCGGTCTGCAGCCATTCACTGAGGCTCTGGCGGGAGGCGCCGATGCTCATGCCCGCCTCCTGACCCGGGGGTCGAGCACGGTGTAGAGGAAATCCGAAAGCAGGTTGAGGCCGACAAAGATGATGCCGATCAGCAGCGTTCCGCCCAGCACCGCGTTCATGTCGGCGTTCTGCAGCGAGTTGGTCAGGTACTGGCCGAGGCCGGGCCAGGCAAAGACGGTCTCGGTCAGCACCGAGCCTTCCAGCAGGCTGGCGTAGGACAGGGTGACAACGGTGACCAGCGGCACGGCGGCGTTCCTGAGCGCGTGCACCCAGATGATGCGCCATTCGGCGACGCCCTTGACCCGGGCGGTGACGACATATTCCTGCGCCAGTTCGTTGAGCATGAAGCTGCGGGTCATCCGGGCGATATAGGCCATCGAGAAATACCCGAGCAGCGAGGCGGGAAGCGCGATGTGCGAGACGACGTTGCGGAACGCGCTCCATTGGCCCTGCATCGCGGTATCGATGAGAAACAGGCCGGTGGTCGGCGTGAACCCATATTCATAGGAGATGTCGATACGGCCCGGGCCTGCGACGATGCCCCATTTGGCGTAGAACACCAGAAGGCCGAGCAGGCCGAGCCAGAAGATCGGCGCGGAATAGCCCATCAGGCCGACGATGCGCACCACCTGGTCGACCAGCTTGCCCTGCCGAACCGCGGCCCAGACGCCGACCGGAATACCGAACAGCGTGCCGATCAGGATCGCCACCGTTGCCAATTCGAGCGTGGCGGGAAAGGCCCGGGCGATGTCATCGATGATCGGTTTCTTGGTCAGCATGCTTTGACCGAAATCGCCGGTCACCGCCTTTTCGACATAGAGGCCGAACTGCACGTAGAGCGGACGGTCGAGACCGAGCTCGACAAAAGCCTTGTCGTAGGTCGATTGCGAGGCACGGTCGCCGACGACGGCAAGCACCGGGTCGACCGGTACCACGCGGCCGATCAGGAAGGTGACCACAAGCAGGCCGAAAATGGTGACGGCAATGGTGGCAAGCAGCCGTATGGTCTTGCCGAGGAAAGCCGGAAGGGCGCGGGAGCGCCCTTCCGCGAGAGCGTTTGCCACAGACACTTACTTGGTCACGGCCTTGAACGAGTTGTCGTTGAACGACGGGCCGACGACAAAGCCCTCGACGTTCTTGCGACGCGCCAGAACCTCGATCTCCTGGAACATGATAACAAACGGAGATGTCTGCTGATGCTCCGTCTGGAGATCGACATACATCTGCGCCCGCTTGGCCGCATCGGCTTCAAGGATCGCCGCATCGGCCTTCAGCGTCATTTCCGGGATGTCCCAGGCATTGCGCCAAGCCAGCGGCTTGGAGGCGGCATCATCGGAGTTGTCTGGGTTGCGGGCAAAGGTATCGGCATTGGTGTGCGGATCCTGATAGTCCGGCCCCCAGCGGCCGATATAGATGTCGTGATTGCGGGCACGGTACTTGGTCAGCGTCTGCTGGCCGTCGCCCGGGATCAGTTCCATCTTGATACCGGCCAGCGCCATGGTCTGCTGGATGGCCTGGCCCATCGCGGTGATTTCAGGCGTGTTGCGGGTGTCCATGGTGACGGTGAAACCGTCGGGCAGGCCTGCTTCGGCAAGCAGTTCCTTGGCCTTTTCGACATTGAGCGAGAACGGCGTGTCCTCAAGAGCACCCAGGAAGCCGCGCGGCAGGAACGCCTGATGCGGGATCACCTTGCCCTTCATGATGGTGTCGGCAATAGTGGCGTAATCGACCAGATACTTCATAGCCTGGCGGACCTGCGGCTTGGCCAGGTTCTCGTTCTTCTGGTTGAGCCCGAGATAGTAGATCGATCCCTTGACGCCGCTCTCGACGACGATGTCGGGATTGTCGGACAGCGCGGTGATTTCCTCGGCGCCGACATTACGGGCAATATCGATGTCGCCCTGCTCGAGCAGCAGGCGCTGGGTCGCGGTTTCCGGGATATGGCGATAGATGGCGCGCGCCATCGGCGGGGCTTCGCCCGAATAATTGTCGTTGCGTTCCAGCACGATGGCTTCGTTCGCACGCCAGTCGCGAATGGTGAAGGCGCCCGAACCGGCATAGTTGGTCTTGAGCCAGTTGTAGCCGAAGTCGCCGTCAGCCTCGTGGCTCTTGACCAGTTCGCTGTCGACGATAAAGCCCACCGTCGATGTCAGGCAATACAGAACCAGCGTCGGCGCATAGGCCTTGTCCATCTCGAATTCGAAGGTCATGTCGCCGGTTTTGCGGATCATCGCGTCAACATTGTCGGCACTCAATCCGAACTGGGTGAGGATGAAGGCCGGCGACTTGTCGAGCTTGATGGCGCGCTGAAGCGAGTAAACCGCGTCCTCGGCGGTGATCGGATTGCCCGAGGCAAACTTCATGCCGGGACGAATAGTGAAGGTGAAGGTCTTGCCGTCGGCGGAGACTTCCCATTTTTCGGCAATCACGCCGAAGATTTCCGAGACATCCTTGACGTTGTAGCCGATCAGCCCCTGATAAGCGTTGCCCAGCACCTCGGAGGCGCTGAATTCGAAGACCTCCGCCGGATCGAGCGTGATGATGTCGTCGATCGCCCATGCCTGGACCAGCGTATCGGGCGGCGTTTCCGCTTTCGCGGTCACCGGCGCCAGTGCAGCGGCGGTGCACATCAGCGCGACTGCCACGAATTTTTGAACGTGTTTCACAACAAAACTCCCAGGTAAACGTGTTCCCGAATGAATCCTTGCGGGGGCAGGCTTTCTGCCTTGTCACCCTGCGGATACTGCATTGAGGTCACAGCCCAAGGGGACTGTCAAGCGTGCTGGCGGGAGGCGGTTGAAGCAGCAATCCCGCGCTGCCACGCGAATGGCGGGAAAAGCCTATACCCCGACAACGGCGAAGCCTCCGGTCAGATAGCTCGTTGTAATGGCTTGAACAATCGAAACCGGGTCCGGCTCGGGTCGGGGTCAGATGCCTGCCAGGCCAAAAGAAACCGCAGCCCAGGCCAGGGCCAGCAGAAACACCGTTTCCAGCACGATGACGGCAACATGGCGCCAGCCCAGATCCATCATGGCTTTCATGTTGGTGCGCACCCCGAGCGCCGAGATGGCGATGACCAGAAACCATGAAGACGCATCGACCAGCAATGCCGCGACAGCAGCCGGGATCAGGCCGATGCTGTTGGCGATGGTGACGGCGCCGAAGCCGATAACAAACAGCGGCAACCGCACCTGGGAAAACCCGGTTCCACGCCGCGCCGTCGACAGCGCGACAATGATCAGCACCACCGGCAGAAGTGTGACGCGGAGCAGCTTGACGATGGTTGCGGTGTCGCCGGCCTCGGTCGAGATCGAGTATCCGGCGCCCACCACCTGTGCCACGTCGTGCACGGTTGCGCCGATCAGGAAGCCGCTTTGCTGGTCGCTCAGTCCAGCGAGGCCGAACAGCACCGGATAGATGATCATGGCGATGGTCGACAGCGTGGTGACGGCAACGACGGTGAACAGCACGTTGCGTTCGGTCTTGTCGTTGGCGGGAATCACCGCTGCCAGCGCCAGCGCCGCCGATGCGCCGCAGATGGCGACCGATCCACCGGTCAGGATGGCAAACCGCCATCCCCTTGAGAACAACCTGGCGCAGACGAAGCCGAAGCCGATGGTGAGCGCCATCAGGCTTGCCACCGTCACCAGACCCGAGGTCCCGATTCCGGCAATATCGCCCAGCGTGATTCGGGCGCCCAGGAGCACAATGCCAAGCCTGAGCAGCGTTTTGGAGGCAAAGACCACGCCTTCTGAGGTGCGTTCCTGGTCGGCCATGAAGTTGAAGGCCATGCCGATAAGCAGTGCGAACAGCATCACCGGCGCAGCATAATGCTCGGAGAGGAACTTCGCCGCCGCAGCGATGGTGAGAGCCAGCAGCAGACCGGGAAACAGGGTTTTAGCGCGCAAGGGTATATTCAACATGGAGGTTATCTATCCTGCTCTGCAGACCAACACTTCAAAAAACGATATCCGGCAAGACATTCCCGGCGAACATGCCACCAGGCTCCCCCCGCTTCGACCGGAGCTTAAGGGCCTTGTTACCGAAAAACTCAAGCCACCCCGGCAATTAAGGGGTGACTTCACGCATTGCAAAACGGCGGACGATGGCGCGCGGGCCGATCCCGCGCTCAAGGTTTGAGAATGATCTTGGGTGCTGCGGCCCGCCCGGCCAGGATATCGGCGAATGCCCCGGCTCCATCTTCCATGGCGCGCTCCTCGGCCCAGTCGAGACTGCCGAGACGGCCATCGAAGATAGCCGCAGCCGTCTCGCGAAAATCCTGCGGCGTGTAGGTGTAGGCACCAATGAAGGCGATCTCCTGCAGCGTGAGACGCCTTATATCAAGTCCGGCGGACGCGTCGCCCAATCCGATGTGGACAATGACGCCGCCTGGCCGGGCCGCACGGCTTGCCGTCGCCCGTGTCGCTGCAAAGCCGACACCGTCAATCACCAGATCGTAGCCGCCCGGATCCTCCGCCATGATCTCGTCGGGCGTGGCTATCCTGAAGGCGCCAGCAGATTTCAGGGCGGGAAGCCGACGCTGGTTGGCTTCGCTGACCGTGATGTCGGCGACGCCGTTGGCTCTCAGCGCCAGGGCAGCGCCAAGGCCGATTGCACCACCGCCGATAACAAGGCAGCGGGCGGCCGGCAAAGGCACCTCCCCGGCCCGCGCTCCCAACCGCACCGCGTGCCAGCCACAGGCCAGCGGCTCGGCGAGGCAGGCCTTCTCGAAGGAGACATGCTCCGGCATCTCGACCAGGTTATCCGCCGGAATGGCGATGTATTCGGCAAAGGCGCCCTGGCGCGGCGCCATCGACAGGATCTGACGCTTCACACAGAGATTGTTGCGCCCGGTCTTGCAGGCTCTGCACTTGCCGCAGGTGGCGAGCGGATTGACGGTAACCCGCCGGCCGGAGCCCGGGCCCTCGATGACGACGCCGGCGGCCTCGTGGCCGAGGATCAGCGGCGCCGGGCGGCGTTCGTCATGGCCGAGATAGGCGTGCATGTCGGAGCCGCAGATGCCGACCGCCTCGACCCGGACAAGGCATTCGCCTGACGGCAGATCGGGTTCGGGCTCGTCGCGCCAGACCAGGCTCTCGGGAGCCGTGTAGACAAGCGCTTTCATTTCGCGGTGTATCCCCCATCGACGAAAAGCAGCTGCCCCGTGACATAGGCCGATGCGTCGGAGGCCAGGAACAGCAGCGGTCCCTCGATATCGGCCATCTCGCCGTTGCGGCCGATGCAGGTGGCTGCCGCATGCATGGCGGACACCGACGGGTCGGCAAACACGGGGCCGGTCAGTTCGGTGTGAAAGAAGCCCGGCGCCAGCGCATTGGCGTTGATGCCGTCGCGCGACCAGGCCTCGGCCATGGCGCGGGTCATCTGCTCGACCCCGCCCTTGGAGGCGCCATAGGCGATGCCGTTGGTGAACGCCCGGCGTGATTGCAGCGAGGCGAAGTTGATGATCCGGCCCCAGCCCTTCTTGCGCATGCCCGGTACAAGCGCCTGGGCGAGAAAGAACGGCACCGTGAGGTTGAGCGCGAGGGTTTTCTCCCAGCCGTCAGGCGTTACCTGATCGGCCGACTGGCGCAGATTGAGGCCGGCGGCATTGACCAGGATGTCCGGTGGACCGAAGGGTTCCGCAGCCTTGGCTGCAATGGAAACGGGGTCCTCGCCGGAAGCCAGGTCGGCGGCAAGGCTGGCCGTCTGCCCCTCCGTCTCGGCGCGCCATTGTTCAAGCGAGTCCGCACGGCGCGCCAGCCCCACCACTCGGGCACCGGCCCGGGCGAGATAGGTCGCCGCCGCCCGCCCGAGCCCCGAACTCGCACCGGTGACGAGCGCGACGCGGCCCTTCAGTCCGAACAATGCATTGCCTTCCATTTCAGATATCCTCTCCCGTGCCGGAGAGATCGAAATTCTCGCCGGGGAAATATTTGCGCAACCGTATGTCGGCGGTACGTGCATGCCCCTCCATTCCCTCGAGCCGCGAGATCCGCGCGGTCGCCTCGGCAATGGACTTCGATCCTTCCCGGGTGGCACGTTGCCAGGTGACGATCTTCATGAACTTGTGAACCGACAGGCCGCCGGTATAGCGCGCGGCACCCGAGGTCGGCAACACGTGGTTGGTTCCCGACGCCTTGTCGCCAAATGCCACCGTGGTTTCCTCGCCCAAAAACAGCGAACCGTAGCAACCAAGCCGGCCCAGCCACCAATCGGTGTCAGCCGCCTGAACGGTGAGGTGCTCGGGGGCGTATTCGTCGGAGGTTGCGGCCATTTCCTCGCGACTGTCGCAGAGGATAACCTCGGCGAAATCGCGCCAGGCGGCGGTGGCGTTGTCGCGGTTGACCTCGGGCAGGGTCTCGATGTGCTTTGGGACAAGCGCCATGACCGTTTCGGCCAGCGCGCGATCGTCGGTGACCAGCCAGACCGGCGAGTTGTAGCCGTGCTCGGCCTGGCCGACGAGGTCGGCGGCAACGATTTCCGGGTCGGCGCGTTTGTCGGCCAGGATGAGGCTGTCGGTGGGCCCGGCAAACATGTCGATGCCGACGCGGCCAAACAGGATGCGCTTGGCTTCGGCGACGAACTGGTTGCCCGGCCCGACGAGGATGCCCGAGGGCGGGACATCGAACAGGCCGAAGGCCATCGATGCCACGCCCTGGACGCCGCCCATGGCAAGGATGGTGTCGGCGCCGCAGATGTCGGCGGTGTAGAGGATCGCCGGATGGACGCCGACATCGGGACGCGGAGGCGAGCAGACGGTGATGTGCCTGCAGCCGGCCACCTTGGCGGTGGTCACGGTCATGATCGCGGAAGCCACGTGGCTGTAACGCCCGCCGGGCACGTAGCAGCCGGCTGCCTCGATCGGGATTGTCTTCTGGCCCGCCGTCAGTCCCGGGACGATCTCGACCTCGATGTCGGTGAGCGTCTTTTTCTGGGCCTCGGCAAACTTGCGCACATTGTCGTGGGCGAAGCGGATATCGTCCTTGAGCTTTTGCGGCAGGCTTGCCGCGGCGGCCTCGATCTCCTCGCGGGTGACCTTGATGTTGCCGGTGTAACGGTCGAACTTCTCGGCATAGCCGCGTGCCGCCGCCTCGCCGCCGGCTTCGATCTCGTCGAGGATCGACTGGACTGTGTCGCGGACGGACCCGGAATCCGAAGTCGAGGTCTTGACGGCTTTCTTGAGATAGGTGCGGGACATGTCCCCGGTCCTCCTATTGGTATGTGCGGGCTATTGATAGATTGCGGGCAGCAGCGTGGTGGACAGCGCCGGAACGAAGGCGATGAACAGGACCACGATCAGCATGAAGAATACGAAGGGGATCGCTTTCCAGGCAATTCTCAGGATCGATTCCCCGGTAATGCCAGATACGACGAACAGGTTGAGGCCAAGCGGCGGCGTGATGAAACCGACGCCGAGCGCGGTGATCATCATGACGCAAAACTGGATCTCGTTCATGCCGATATTGTCGGCAAGCGGCTTGAGGATCGGGGCGAGGATGACGATGTTGGGCGTCGTTTCCATGACACAGCCGGCGGCGATCAGGATGAAGATCATCATCAGGATGATGACCGTGGGATCCTCGCTGAGCGATGTCACCGCCGCGACGAAGCCCTGCGGCACGCCCATGATCGCCAGCGCTTCGGCCAGCGGGGCGGAAAAGGCGATGATCGGCAGGATCACCCCGTTCACCTTGGCGGAACTGAGCAGCATGGCCGGGAAATCCTCAAGGCTGAGCGTCCGCAGGATGAACCCCATCAGGATTGTCACGACAACGGCCGTGGCTCCGGCCTCCGTCGGGGTCAGCCGCCCGGAGAAGATGCCATAGAAGATGATGCCGGGGACGATAAAGGCATACCAGCCCGATTTCAGCGCCTTGAGGAGGTTTGCGCCCCACTCGCCGAAGGTCATCGGTTCGCCGCCCTCGTATTTGTAGAGGCGGTTGACGACGATATTGGTGATCAGGATCGAGGCGAGGATGCACAGTCCCGGAATGAGGGCTGCCAGGAAAAGGGTGGAGGCGGAGATGCCGAGCACCAGACCGATGATGATGTAGGCGATCGAGGGCGGGATCAGGATGCCGGTGCAGGCCCCGGCCGCGACCAGCGCGCAGGCATAGGGCCGCGGATAACCGCTTTCAACCAGCCGGGCGATGGTCATGCGGCCGACTGCAGCGGCGCCGGCGGCGTCGGAGCCGGAGATCGCCGAGAACATGCCGCAGACCAGCACCGTAGCCGAGCCGAAGCCGCCTCGCGTCCAGCAGGTGAGCGCCTCGGCCACGTCGAGGAACTTGCGGCTGAGCCCGGTGCGCACCAGCACGTCGCCGGTGAGGATGAACAGCGGAACGGCGGTCAGCGCGAAGGCGTCGATGCCGGTGAACAGGCTTTCGCCGACGGCGCTCAGCGGCATGTCGCCGGACATGACGAGCATCAGGATCGCGGCCGATCCGATCGCCGCCCAGACCGGTACGGCGAGCGCGATCAGCGTGACAAAAAGGATGACGGGGGCGTAGAAGTCCCAGCCCAGTTCGACAGTCTGATTGAGTTGTTGCCACAGCATGATCCGGTCCTCAATCGAACAGTTGGTCGCCTTCGTAGACGGGCGTGCCGTCACGAAGGCTCTTGAGATCACGGGCAAGCGACTGGATCAGGCGCCACAGCATGATCGCAAATCCAGCTGGCACCGCCATCAGGAACCAGACCATCGAGACCCTGAGACCGGCACTGACCGATCCGAACTTGGCCGAGACCAGCACCGTTTCGAACGACCAGTAAAGTGCGATGAGGGCGACCACGAACATCACCAGGTCGCCGAAGATGTAGAGCGCCGCCTTGGCGCGTGGCCCGAGGTAATGCATCACCACGTCGATGCGGATATGGCCGCGCTCGCGCACCGCGGAGGCGGCGCCGATCCAGACGAGATAGATGAAGGCGTAACGCACCACCTCCTCGCCCCAGATCGACGAGTAAGCGAAGACCTCGCGGCGAAGCACCTCGACTGCCATCGTCACCACCAGGAGAACGTAGAACATGAGCAGCGCCCACCGCTCCAGGTTCCGGTCCAGCGCGCTTAGAAACTTCGACACGGCGCCCCCTTGCGGCCCGGGCAGGATTCAGCCCGTCCGCCTGAGAAGTTGGGTTGATGAAGTCCCCGCCGCCGGGTCGGTCCGGCGGCGGAGCAGTGCGGGAAACTCAGGCGTCGTGGACGTAGTACTTGCCTCGCGTCCCGGCCGCCTCGACCAGCTTGTCGAAGGTGTCCATCGAGCCGGCCAGTTCGGTCTTGAAGCCGTCCCATTCGGACCGCTGGTAACCGACGGTGTCCTTCCACTCGTTGAGCTGGTCTTCGGTGAGCGAATGGAATTCGACGCCGGACTTGGCCATCTCGGCCATCGCGAAGGCGCGGGCCGACGGCACCTTGGCGAGGTTCTGGTGGAAGCTCATCTCCGACGCCCAGGCGATCGCGTCCTGCACGTCGCCGGGCAGCGTGTTGTACCATTCGAGATTGCAGGCATAGGTCTGGCTGTCGGGAACGGCCTGGGTGAAGGTCACGTGGCTGAGGATATCCTTGAAGCCGAAGGCATAGAGCGCGCCGACCGACGGATCGAGCGCATCGGCCACGCCCTGCTTGATCGCCGAAGGCGTTTCGCCCCAGGCAACCGGCGTCGGATTGGCGCCGCCCATGCGGTAGAACTGCTGCAGCATCTTGGAGCCCGGCACGCGGAATTTCACCCCTGCCAGATCCGCGGGCGTGATGATGGCGGAACCGCCCTGGCGCACGGCCATCACGCGGGGGTCGATGCAGAAATAGAACATCGGCTTGAAGCCGCGCGCCTCGACCAGCGCATCGACTTCCTTCTTCCAGATGCCGGACGTCACGAGATTGACGAAGCGCTGATTGGCGCCGCAGAAATAGGGCATGTTGATGAGGTCAACCGCCGGCGCGAAGGGCGCGAAGTTTGACAGCGAGAACTGGCCGGCATTGACTGTGCCGCCCTGCACCTTCTGAGCCAGCGCCGAGCCGATGCCGAGCTGACCGCCCGGAGCGAGCTTGACATAGACCTTGCCGTTGGAGGCATTCTGGATGTTTTCCTTCACATCGAGCTGCATCATCGGATAGCTGCGCGAGGTGCCGATCACATATTCGGTGGCAAGCGTCATCACGTGCGCTGCCGCGGCTTCACGGTCCCGCTCTTCCTTGGCGGTCTGCGCAACGGCCTCGTCGGACCACAAGGTGCCCGCCGCGCCCAGCAGCATGGCCGCGGTGAATGCTCCTGCGCCAGTCAGCTTGAGAAAGTTGCGTCTTTCTGCGGAAGCCAGTTCGGTTTCGATCTTCTTGTCTGTCATCGGGTTTCCTCCTCCCTATGCATTGCGGTGGAATCGTCGCGCCCGGCCTGCCTTTCGAGCAGGAGAATGCCGGCGACAAAGAAACTGCAGGAGATCGCAAGCATTACCGCCTGCATGACGTCGGACAGGAAAGCTGCACGGAAAAATGCGCCAGCGACCACATCGGCGCCAAACACCGCCATGAACAGGGCTGCGATCCGGAATGCCGGTCTTCCTGCTTGCGTCATGACCCCTCCCAAGGTTCCAACAAAAATCAGTGTAAGCGCTTACATTAATTTGTGCAAGCGCTTACATCGTGCATTCCGTATTTCGCGGGTATAGTGAGCGCAAGAGGGGCAATGAGCGAACTGGCAAAACCAACGCTGGATGACGTGGCGCGCGCGGCAGGGGTGTCGACGGCGACGGTGTCGCGTTGCCTGAACGCGCCGGACCTGGTGATCGCGGCGACGCGCGAGCGGGTGATGCAGGCTGTCGAAGCGCTTGGCTATACGCCGGATTTTGGCGGGCGGGCGCTGGCCTCGCGCCGGACCAACACGGTCGGCGCCATCATTCCCACCATGGACAACGCCATCTTCGCGCGGGGGCTGCAATCGTTCCAGGAAGCGCTGTCGCGCTTCGGCAAGACCCTGCTTGTGGCAAGCTCGGGCTATTCGCCGGCGCGCGAACGCGAACAGATGGAAGTGATGGCGGGCCGCGGCGTCGACGGCCTGTTACTGATCGGCTCTGCGCGACCCGAGGCAAGCGTCGAGTTCCTTCGCCGCCGTGGCATTCCGTTTCTCGGCGCCTGGAACCTGGGCGGCGAGGACGGCTATTTCGTCGGCTTCGACAACCGCGCCGCCGCGGCCGGGCTGACCGAGAAGGTCCTGGCAAAGGGGCACCGCCGGCTCGCCATGATCGCCGGCATCACCGAGATGAACGACCGCGCCGCCGACCGGATGGAAGGCGTACGGTCCGCTGCCGAGCGGGCCGGGATCGGTGCGGACCAGTTGCCGGTGATCGAGGCGGCCTACACTTTCGACGATGGCGCGCGGGCCTTCGGGGAACTGATGGCACGATCGCCGCGGCCGACTGCGGTGCTGTGCGGCAATGACGTGCTTGCGGTGGGCGCGCTGCAAAAGGCCCGCGAGCTCGGCCTGCGGGTGCCCGGGGACGTGTCGATCACCGGCTTCGACGACATCGATCTCGCCGGCGTGGTCGATCCGAAACTGACCACCGTGCGGGTGCCGCACAACCGCATGGGCGAGGCTGCAGCCGAGATGCTGATCAAGCTGATGAGCAAGCAGCCGGTGGAACGGCGCATCGAGATTCCGACGGAGGTCGTCGAGCGCGGAACGCTCGGTCCGCCGCCTGCCGATCCGGTCGCGTGATCACTCCGCCTACCCTGCCCCGCCTGCCTGCATGTCAGTGGAAGTTCCTGCCTTTCGGCAGGGCGCGGGTTGCGGCCCTGGCGGTCGCCAGCTCTTCATAGTCCCGGCGCAGTTCCGGCGCCTCGCGGATCAGCCTGACGATGCGGGCGGCAGGCTTGGTGCGCGGGCGCATGTCCTCGATCGGGCGGCGGACCTCGTCGGCATTGGCAAGCCCGCCCATGTCAGCCGCCATGTCCGAGATCTGCGCCATCATCGGGGTCAGGTCCTCGAGATACTCGGCCACGACATGGATGACGCCGTCCTCGTTCTGCAGCCTGCCACGGACGCCGACGCAGCGGCTGCCGAGCACGATGGCGCGGAACTTCTCGAACACCTTGGGCCAGACGATGATGTTGGCGACGCCGGTCTCGTCCTCGATGGTTTCGAACACCACGCCCTTGGCCGAGCCCGGCCGCTGCCGGACCAGCACAAGGCCCGAGACCTTGACCTGCCGGCCGGAGCGGATGTCCTGCAGATCGGAGTTGGGCCGGCAGCCCTTGCCCGCAAGTCGCTCGCGCAGGAAGGACATCGGGTGCGCCTTCAATGAAAACGACAGCGCCTGGTAGTCATTGATCACCTGCTCGCCCAAGGGCATCGGCGGCAGGTCGACATCGGGTTCCTTCTGCAGATCCTGGGTGTCGGCCGCGGCGAACAGGGGCAGCCGCTCGGCGCTCGAGAGCGGATCGAGCGCCTTGACCGCCCACAGCGCATCACGCCGGTCGAGCCCGATCGAGCGGAAGCAATCGGCCTCGGCCAGCTGTTCGATGGCACGGCGCGGCAGGCCGGATCGCATCCACAGATCGCGGACGCTGTCATAGCCGCGGCCGCGGTTCTGCATGAGCTGCAAGGCCTCGGCTTCACCGAATCCCTTGACGTGGCTCAGCCCCAGCCGCACCGCGTGGGCGTGCTTCATGACATGCTTCATCTCGCGGTGACGCGGCGACAGCGGCTGCGGTTCCGCGCCGGGCTCAAGGGTGGAATCCCAGCCGGAGCAATTGACGTCGACCGGCCGGATCTCGACGCCGTGCTCACGGGCGTCGCGGACAAGCTGGGCGGGGGCGTAGAAGCCCATCGGCTGGGAGTTGAGGATGGCGGCGCAGAAGACATCCGGATAATGGCATTTGAGCCAGCACGAGACATAGACCAGCAACGCGAAACTGGCGGCGTGGCTTTCGGGGAAGCCATATTCGCCAAAGCCCTCGATCTGGCGGAAGCAATGTTCGGCGAAGTCGCGCTCGTAGCCATTGTTCACCATGCCCTCGACCATCTTGGTCTGGAACGAGCCGATGGTGCCGACACGGCGGAAGGTGGCCATGGCGCGGCGCAGCTTGTCGGCCTCGCCCGGCGAAAAGCCGCCGGCAACGATGGCAATGTTCATCGCCTGCTCCTGAAACAAGGGCACGCCGAGCGTCTTGCCGAGCACTGTCCGCAATTCCTCCTTCGGATAGGAGACCTGCTCCTTGCCCTGCCTGCGGCGCAAGTAAGGATGCACCATGTCGCCCTGGATCGGGCCGGGACGGACAATCGCCACCTCGATGACCAGATCATAATAGGTGCGCGGCTTAAGCCGCGGCAGCATCGACATCTGCGCGCGGCTTTCGATCTGAAAGACGCCGATGGTGTCGGCACGGCAGATCATGTCATAGGTGGCGCGATCGCCATCGGGCAGCGAGGAAAGCGTTTCGGCGCGGCCGTAATGGCTCTTGAGCAGATCGTACGCCTTGCGGATGCAGGTCAGCATGCCGAGCGCCAGCACGTCGATCTTGAGCATGCCGAGGCTTTCCAGATCGTCCTTGTCCCACTCGACGATGGTGCGGTCCTCCATCGCCGCGTTCTCGATCGGGATCAGCGACGACAGCTTGTCGCGGGTGATGACGAAGCCACCGACATGCTGCGACAGATGGCGCGGAAAACCGGTGATCTGGCTCGCAAGATCGAGCATCTGCGCCAGGTGCTTGTCGGTGGGATCAAGCCCGGCGCGCCGCGCGTCCTCGGTATCAACCTCACGCGACCAGCCGCCCCACTTGGTGCCGGATATGGCGGAGATCGCATCGTCGGAGAGGCCGAACACCTTGCCGACCTCGCGGATGGCAGAGCGGGCGCGGTAGGTGATGACGGTGGCAGCGAGCCCTGCCCGGTCGCGCCCGTACTTCGAGTATATGTACTGGATCACCTCCTCGCGCCGCTCGTGCTCGAAGTCGACATCGATGTCGGGCGGTTCGTTGCGTTCCTCGGAGATGAAACGCTCGAACAGGAGATCGACCTTGCCTGGATCGACCTCGGTAATTTCGAGGCAATAGCAGACGGCGGAATTGGCGGCCGAGCCGCGGCCCTGGCAGAGGATTTTTTGCGAACGGGCGAAGCGGACGATGTCGTAGACGGTGAGGAAATAGGGTGCGTAGTCGAGTTTTTTGATCAGCTCCGTCTCATGAGCGATGGCCTTGAGCACCTTTTCAGGCGCGCCACCCGGATAACGCTTCTTCAGGCCGACGGCGGTGAGCTTTTCGAGCGCCTCCTGCGCGGGCAGAGGCTCCGGCCCGAGTTCCTCGAACAGCGGCGCGTCGGGGTACTGATAGCGCAACTCATTGAGCGAAAACCGGATGCGCCTGAACAGAATGGCTGCCTGCGCCACCGCTGCCTCGTAGCCCCTGAACAGATGCAGCATCTCGGCATGCGGCTTCAGGTGCCGCTCGGCATTGATCTCAAGCCTTGTGCCGGCGGTGGCCAATGTCCTGCCTTCGCGGATGCAGCTCAGCACGTCCTGCAGCGGGCGGCGTTCGGGCGCGTGGTAGAGCACATCGCCGATTGCCAGCAGCGGCAGATCAAGCTCGCGCGCCAGCCGCGCAAGGCCTGCCATGCGGCGCTGGTCGGCGCTGCCATGGGCGCGCGACACGGCCAGATACAGATGATCGGGGAAACACGTGCGCAACCGCTCCAGCACGGAGGCGAGGCCCGTCCCGGCGACTGCAGCAGGCGCGACGACAGCCATCAGCAGGCCCTGGCCGTGGGTGAGCAGATCCTCGAGCGTCAGATGGCATTCGCCCTTCGGCGCACGGCGCTTTCCGGTGGTCAGCAATTCGCAGAGACGGCCCCAGGCCGCGCGGTCCTCGGGCCAGACCAGAATATCGGGGGTGGCGTCCATGAACACCAGCCGGCAGCCCGGCGCGTAGGCAAGGCCGGCCTCCTTCGCCGCCATGTGACCGCGGACGACGCCGGCCAGCGAATTGCGATCGGTGATGGCGATGCCGCCAAGGCCGAGCCGGGAGGCCTGCACCACCAGTTCCTCGGCATGCGAGGCGCCGCGCAGGAAGGAGAAATTGCTGGCGGCGGCGAGTTCGACATAGGCCGGCCCGGGTGACGGCGCGTTCATGCGAACAGCCCGTGCATGTACCAGGCGGGCTCGCTGGTCTCGCGGCCGTACAGGCCATGACGGAACATCCAGAAGCGGTAACCCTGCCAGTCCTCGACGCGGAAGTAATCGCGGGTGCGGGCGCCGCGGCCATCCCGCCACCATTCGCAGGCAATGCGCTCGGGACCCTCGGAACGGGCAACCTCATAGGAGACACCGCGCCAGCGAAACCTGAGCGGCGGACCGTCCGGCACCTCGGCGATGGTCTGCATCAGTTCCGGCCGGTCGAACAGGATCAATGGCCGGGTGATGATCTCGCCGGGGGCCTCCGGTGCAAGCGCAAGGGCGGCATTGCCGGCTGACGCTCGCCGGGCGGCCAAGCCGGGCGCGCCAAGATGGGCCACCGGCTGGCGGCCGAAACTGCGTTCGGGAATATGGGTGTCGGCAAGCACGAAGCGCTGCACCCGGTCGAGACCGAGCCGGGCGCCGAGCCGGTCGACCAGGGCATCATGGCCCTGCCCGGCGGCTTGGTGCGCCATCATGTCCGTCTGCCCGCCGTCGAACGGGTCGGCATGGACCACGTCGAGCCGGATCAGGTCGAAACCGAAACCGGCGTCGAGATCGTCATGCAGGCCGGCGATGCGTTCGGCGAACAGGCGGGCGATCACGCGGGCATCGCGCAGCGGCCTTGCGGTCTGCACATCGAGCTGGCTGACATGGCCATCGACCCGGAACAGCTTGATCCGGCAGCGGCGCAGGCCGAGGCCGCGGCGTTCCAGCGGCTCGATGATGCCGGCGGCGAGGGCCGCGATCACATGGCCGATCTCGTCCTGGTGGGTGACCGGCTCGGCGAAACGGCGTTCGGTGGAGAGCTCCGCCACCGGCATGATCGGCGAGATCGCCTCCGCCTCGCGGCCCAGGGCCTGGTCGAGCCGTTGCATCAGCCGGACGCCGAAGCGGGCGGCCAGCGGCGCGCGCGGCAGGCTGGCGATGCAGCCGATGGTCTTGAGGCCGACGCGGCCGAGCGAGGCGACCATGTCCGGCGGCAGGCGCAGACCGCTGAGCGTCAGCGGCAGCACCGCCTCGGCATGCGCGCCCTCGGCGATGATCCGGTCCTGGCCATAACGCGCCATGGCCCAGGCGGCGCCCGGTGTGTCGGCGAGGCAGAGCCGGGCATGAAAGCCCTGCGCGTGCAGCCTTGCCTCCAGATCGGCGACCAGCGCCTGTTCGCCACCAAGCAGATGGGCGCAGCCGGTGATGTCCATGAACAGGCCATGATCGCGCCCGGACTCGGGGTCCGAGCCGAGGGCGATCAGCGGCGTGTAGCGCTCGCACCACCCGGCGATCTTCATCAGCAGCGCCCGGTTCGCCTCGTCGTCGGCAGAATGACAATCGAGGTCGGGCACCAGCGCGCGGGCATCGCTGAGCGTCTGGTTCAGACGCACGCCGCGGGAACGGGCGCGCTGATCGAGCGCGACGATGCGGATGGCGTTCTTGACCGTATCTGTGACGACGACAGGCGGTGTGTCAGGATGCGCGTCCAAAATCCTGCCGGCGATCCAGGACTTGCCCCATCTGGCCCGGTGCACCCGGTCGGTCGGCAGGTAGGGGAAGGCGATCGAGAGGATGCGCTGACGGGTTGGCGCGGGATCTTGGATCTGGAGCGGCATGGTGGAAACTTCTGTCTTTGGGGTTCCAGGCTAAAAGCCATTGGCCGGTCCGTCCGGCGCGGTTTCGTTCCAGCGTGAGCAACAGCCGCATTGCCCCCACGCCACGTTCAAGATCGTTGTCCGCCCCCGATATCTCCGTGTTCACCCGCCAGCGCGTTGCCGCTGCACTGGCCTCCTCCTCGCCGCTCTGGCGCAGCGTCAGCGCCAGTACCCCGCTTTGCCGCGCGCGCAGCATCAGCCGCCGCGTGGCGGTGATGTCGAAGCGCGCCGGATTGCCCTTGATCTGGAAGATCAGCGCCGCCAGCCCGGCGCAGCCCGCCGCCTCGTCGGCCGCCCACATGGCGCCCTGCAGATCGCCCGGCTCGACAATCGTGATCGATGACGGGTCGAGCCCGTACTGGGCAAGGCCCGCCGGAAAAAGCCCGCCGCCATCAACGCGGGTGGCCGGATCGCTGACCCAGACGATGCCGCGGCGCCCCATGCGATCAGCCTTGATGGCCCGGGCCGCGAGCCCGAGCGCAAACCCGGTGGCAGCACCTATGTCGCGCGCCAGCGGGCTGCGCACCTCATGCAAACCGCCGCAGGCGAGCCCGCCATCGAGGCAATGGTCGACCGCGCTGGCGCCCAGCGGCAATGGTTGAGCCTCGCTTCCGTCGCCAAGCGCCATTCCCCGGTGCGCCTGGTACGCCTGGGCCTCATAGGCGCGGGTGCGCGCCTTCAAGATATCGGTCGCGGTCTGCAGCCTCGAAAGACTCATGCTTGATCCAGCTTGTTCCTGTTATGTTCTAATAAACACCGGACTCGACGCGAGAGTCAATGAGCAGATTCTTACATAACGACAGATTGGATTTTGACCAGCTTGCGCTTCCGGGCAGACTTCAGAGTTTTCGGCGGATGGTGCCCGAGAGCATCTCGCCGGACAGCAGGCCCGCGTACTTCTTCTTCCAGTTAGAATACGTTCGCGGGCTGAATGTCGGCTTTGCGGGAAATTTCCGCAACGGGCACGCCATCGTCACACTGCTTCAGAATGAACGACTTCCGGGCGTCTGAAAATTGGACGCTTTCATCACCGTGCCTGTTTCCAGCCAGGAAATTACTGCGGAAAACCCTAAACAAAACCGATCCCGTTTCCAGGGATCAGAGCACTTCTGATCACCACACGGAGTAGGTGAATTTCGTCCCGTTCTGACTGACAGTCGCGTTCTTACCAGTTGCTTTGTCGTACGTCTGACCATCCTTTACGACCACATATTGCTCCATAAACTCGGCAAAACCTTTCGTATCGTAGCTGCCTTTTGTACCACTATTGCGGCCATCCGCGTCATAGTAACTGGTCTGGGTCATCGTTGATGTCACGCCCATGGTGGACATATCAAATTCCTGAAGCGTTCCGTCTTTCATTGCTGCAAGATAGGACCGCATGCGCTCGGCATCGGCTCCAGTCCCTTGCGCCCTCTCAATTATAAATTTCATTGCTTCCTGCTCAGAAGAGACTGTTCCCTTTCCGGTCTTCGTCAGACTATAGCTGCCGTCCGCATTATCCGTTCTTTGCGCGCCATCCATGGTGAAAGCGCCTACGGACTCGGAGCTCTTCATGCCTGCAACGATAGCGATGATGTTGCCAATGGCATTCCCGGTCTTGAGCACGTCGTCCGTGTAGCCAGTTGCTTCACTTAGCAATTGCGGTCCGGCTAAAACGGGAGTTGTTGCAGATGTGCTGCTCGCTCCGAAGAGCAAGGAAATCGAGCTGGTGGGAAAAGAATTTAAGGAGGATATCATGATGTCTTCCTATCAAACCATAACGACCGCAATCACATGGCGGCCTTAAAATTTAAATGCTTCACGCTGAATTTTAGCCTTTAACATAATCATTAATATCCGGTTAACTTCTCCCTCAGGTTGCATATTCTGCCAGCCGTCTTTTTAGGTAAAAGACAGCTTGATGTCGAAACTCGCGGCACATCTCCGACAGACAGCCTCGATCAAAATCAGGCTCAAACCGCGATGATCACATCACCGCGCCCATCTGCCAGGGAACGAATTCGGCGCCGCCGAAGCCAAGCTCTTCGCTCTTGGTTTCCTCACCGGAAGCCACGCGCAGGAACAGCTCGAAGATCTCGCGTCCCTTGTCCTCGAGGCTGACGGCATCGGTGATGATGTCGCCGCAATTGACATCCATGTCCTCGGACATGCGGGCATACATTTCCGAATTGGTGGCGAGCTTGATGCAGGGGCTGGGCTTGTAGCCCGAGACCGAACCGCGGCCGGTGGTGAACACAATGAGGTTGGCGCCCGAGGCGATCTGACCTGTCACCGAGCAGGGATCGTAGCCCGGGCTATCCATGAACACGAAACCGCGCTCGGTGATCGGCTCGGCGAACTTGTAGACCTGGGTCAGGGGCGCGGTGCCGCCCTTGGCCACGGCGCCGAGGGATTTCTCGAGAATGGTGGTCAGGCCGCCCTTCTTGTTGCCGGGCGAGGGATTGTTGTCCATCTCGCCGCCATTGCGCGCGGCGTAATCCTCCCACCAGTGAATGCGCTCGACGATCTTGGCGCCGACCTCGGGCGTGACCGCGCGGCGGGTGAGCAGGTGCTCGGCGCCGTAGATTTCCGAGGTCTCAGACAGGATGGTTGTGCCGCCATGGGCAACCAGCAGATCGGACGCGGCGCCCAGCGCCGGGTTGGCGGTGATGCCGGAATAACCATCGGAGCCGCCGCACTGCATACCGATCACCAGATGCTCGAGGCCGGCGGGAGCGCGCGCAATCTTGTTGGCCTCCGCGGCCATTTCCTTGAGCTGCTCAACCCCACGTTCGATGGTCTTGCGGGTGCCGCCTGACTGCTGGATCGTCATGTAGCGGAAATTGCCATCGGCGCGCATGCGCCCACGGCCGATCAGATCAGGCACCTGCATGACCTCGCATCCGAGTCCCAATAGCAGGATGCCGGCGAAATTCGGGTTTCTTGCATAGCCCTGCAGGGTGCGGAACAGGGTGTCGTAGCCCTCGTCCTTGCCTGACATGCCGCAGCCGGTGCCGTGAACGATCGGCACGACGCCGTCGACATTCTCGAACCCGTCGAGCCAGCCCTGCTTCTCCACCGCCTCGGCGATGAAACGAGCGACGGAGCCCGAGCAGTTCACCGAGGTGAGAATGCCGAGATAATTGCGGGTGCCGACACTTCCGTCGGCCCTGTGGTAGCCCATGAAATGCCGCTGCTCCGACGGGGCGGGCAGCGCCCTGACTTCGGTTGAGAATTCCTTTGCCTCGGCATGGCCGCCCATGCCCAGATTGTGGACATGAACATGTTCGCCAGGCGCAATCGCACGGGTGGCGATGCCGATGGTCTGGCCGTACCGGAGAACCTTCTCGCCTTCGGCAATCGGGCGCACGGCAATCTTGTGGCCGCGCGCGATCGCTTCGGCAAGCGGCACATCGAGCCCGGATACGGTTGTGCCGCCGGCAAGGTCCTTGAGGGCAATGATCACATTGTCGGCTGCGTTGAGGCGGATGGTCTGCGGGAGATCTCTTGTCATCGGTCAGAGTGCTTCGTGGTTGCAAAGCCGGGACGGCGCCGGATCTCGGGCCGGATCGTGGCTTGACAGGAGGATAACTCTATCTAACATGTTAGTATGCCAGTCAGCGAGGATAGTCCACTGCGAGATGCGAAAAAATCCGTGCCCGCGCTTCAGCCTCTGGATGACTTTCCCGGCTCGCTTTCCCAGAAAGTCTACATGTCGCTGAAGCAGGCGATCCTGTCGCTGGCCTTCCGGCCCGGCGAACTGATGCAAAAGTCCGAGATCTGCAAACAGCTCGGTGTCTCGCGCTCGCCGGTGACGGAGGCCATGGCGCGGCTTGCGAGCGAGGGACTGGCCGACATCGTGCCGCAGGCGGGAACCTATGTGACGCGGTTCTCGATGGCGGAGATCCGCGAGGGCGCGTTCCTGCGCGAAGCGCTGGAACTGGCGGCGGTGGAGGCAGTCGCCGCCACGATCACGGAAGAGCAACTGGTCTCGCTCAAGCGTAACCTGCGCATCCAGGAAGCGCTGATGGAGGACGGCGACACGGCCGGCTTTCACCAGATGGACGCCGAACTGCACGAGATGATCCTGTCCTTTACCGGCTACCGGCGGCTGGCATCGCTGGCGGAAACGGCCTGGATTCACGTCAACCGCGCGCGCCAGCTCAACCTGCCGATGCCGGGCCGGATGCAGGCCACACTCGAAGAACACAAGGCCATCGTCGCCGCGCTCGAGGCACGCGATCCGGAAGCCGCGCGCAAGGCAACGCGGCATCATCTGAGCCAGTTGATCCTGCTGTTGGAGCCGCTGGTCATCGAGCGGCCGGAGCTTTTCACCAGCGGTTAGCGGCCATACACGAGGTATGGCTGCGTATCCTTCACCTCCCGATGGGCGCATCCTGCCGCATCAACCCCTCGGCTTTCAGGTCCGACCAGAGCGCCGGCGGGATTTCCGCGCTTGCGGCCACCGCGTTGGCTTCCATCTCCGCCACCCCCTGCCCGCCCGGAATCACGGAGACGACCGAAGGATGGCGCAGCGGAAACTGGAACGCCGCATCGACCATACGCGTGGTATGGCGCTCGCAGACCGCCTGAATGCGGGCAACGCGATCCAGGATCGGCTGCGGCGCGGGGTCGTAATTGTAGAAAGCCCCCGGCTTCGGCCCCGTCGCCAGAATGCCCGAATTGTAGGGGCCGCCGATGACAATGCCAATGCCGCGCTGCGCGGCCAGCGGCAGGAATGTCTCAAGCGCTTCCTGCTCCAGCAGCGTGTAGCGGCCGGCGAGCAGGAACAGGTCGAAATCGCCGCGCTCGGTCAGCCACTGGCAGGCCTGCCATTCGTTGACGCCTGCGCCGAAGGCCTTGATGACGCCCTGATCGCGCAAGGACACGAGCGCCCTGTAACCGCCGGCCATCAGCTCTGCGAGTTTTCCGTCACGCGCGGCCTCGCTGCCATGGGTGAAGACATCGAGATCGTGAGCGTAGAGGATGTCGATGCTGTCGACGCCGAGCCGCTCCAGCGAGAATTCGAGCGAGCGCATGACGCCGTCATAGCTGTAGTCGTAGACTTCCCGGCGCCGGGGCACGTCGAAGAACTTGCCCTCGCCGGTGCGTTGCTCGCCGGGTTCACAGCGGCGCAACAGGCGTCCGATCTTGGTCGAGAGCACGTAGTCGCCGCGCTGCTTGACGCGCAGGAACCGGTTGAGCCGGGTCTCGGCAAGACCTAAGCCATAAAGCGGCGCGGTGTCGAAATAGCGCACGCCGAGATCCCAGGCCTTCGTCAGCACAGCATGGGCCTCATCGTCGGAGATGGCGCGGTAGAGATTGCCGAGCGGCGCCGTGCCGAAACCGAGCTCGGTGAATGTCAGCCCGCCATTGCCGGTGCGGTCCCAGTGACGTGTCTTCATCTGCAAAAGCTCCTCCCTGTCGGCCCGGCAACCTAGCCGATCCTCCCGCCGCTCGCATCCCCCGCGTGAGCGTGGGCCACAATTTGCAGTGGGAGAACACCAGCACCAGCCGATTGGGCTTGAATGGCAAGCTGTCCGGCTGCAGGATCGGGGCAAAGCGCGGCTCCGGTAACGGTCCGCAGGATGTTATCGGGAGGACTTCATGCTCAAGGGACTGGATCCGCGGCTCAATGCCGAGGTGCTTTACGCGCTTCGCGCCATGGGACACGGCGACACGCTGATCATCGCGGACACGAACTTTCCGTCTGACACGCTGGCCCGCCAGACGGTGCTGGGGGAGTTGCTGAGGATGGACAACCTGACCTCGGCCCAGGCAGCGGAAGCCGTGCTGTCGGTGCTGCCGCTCGACACCTTCGTTGATGATTTCGCCGGCCGGATGGAAATCGTCGGCAGTCCGGATGAAATCGCCCCGGTACAGGCGGAAGTCCAGGCGGTGATCGATGCCGCGGAGGGCAGGCACCGGCCGATGGTCGGCATCGAACGGTTCGCCTTCTACGACACGGCCAAGCAGGCTTATGCGGTGATCCAGACCGGCGAACGGCGGTTCTACGGCTGCTTCATGCTGCGCAAGGGCGTCATCCCGCCGGACGCTTAGGAACGGGGCACATTACGCGTCAGACCACGCTTAGACGGCAAGGGCTGCTCGCATCGCTTGAGCCCGTTCAGGTCGCGGGAACATAGAGCAGATACTTGCGGTTTTCCGCGACCGCCGTGACGGTGTCGCCGAAGCGGGCCAGGAACTGGTCCTGATAGTGCTTGGGCACCAGGACGCCGTCGCCGGGAGCAAGCCAGGTGCCCACATCCTCGATTGTCTTCAGCCGCTTGATCCGGCCTTGCGTGTAAAACTCGGCCGAGAAGCTTCGCGCGTCGAGGATGGCGAGACGGCCCGAACCCTGGAAGGCCTCGATCAGCTGTGCCTCTGACGGCACCGCCGAGCGGCCGAGACCGAGGAACGCAGCAAGGGTAAGAGCTGCGGAAACGATCAGGACTTCGGACACGCCGAGATGCACCCATTTGGTCTGCATGGGTCCGCTTCGGGCCCAGAGCATCACCGAGAGAAGCGCTGCAGCCGGCACGCCCGGCAGGACGTAAGTGACAATGATGTTCGCCGCGGGCGTGAACAGCGCCAGCGGCGCCAACGCGAACATGAGAAGGTAGAGATAGAGACCACCGTCGCCGGGCCGTTCGCGCGGAATGCCCCCGCGCAGCCGCCAGAGCAGGATCGGCAGCAGCGGGCTCCAGGGAAGCGTGGCCAGGATCCAGAACAGCCAGATCATTCCCTTGGGATGGGCACGCCCGGCGCCGTAGAGATCTCCCGACCAGCCCGGCTGGAGGAAGCGCTGGATGTGCTCGCCGACAATGAAATAATAGAGATAGCCGGGCGTGGCGATTTCAGCAGCCAGATACCAGGGGATGACCAGAACCGCGACCAGCACGGTTCCGCCGAGCCATGGCAGTTGCAAGAGATCCTTCCAGTTGCCGCGCCAGATCATGAAGGCCGTGATCGGCATCATCGACAGAACCGTCGCCACCGGCCCCTTGGCCAGAAGCCCGATAGCCAGCCCGAGAAAGAACAGCCAGCCCCAGCGGCGGTCTCCCTGCAGCCCGCCATAAAAGCCGGCCATGCAGGCGGTCACGCCAAGCGTGAGCGCCATGTCGGTCTGAACGAACCCCAACGCGACGAAGAACAGCGCCGAACTCGCCGCCACCAGCACGGCAACGCCGGCGGTGATTCGGTCGGTGAGGGTGCGGGCCCAGAACCACAGGATCGCCAGCGTCGCCAGCGCCGACAGTAAGATCCCGAGCCTGACCGCAAAAGGCGTCACGCCGAAGGCGGCGATGCCCATTGCCGAAAGCCAGGTGTGCAGCGGCGGCTTGGCCCAGAACGGCACGCCGTAGTCGAACTGCGGGGTGATCCAGTTGCCGGTTTCGACCATCTTGCGGGCGATTTCGGCGTAGCGCGCCTCGGTCGGGTCGGTCAGCGGCACCCAGATCATCGCCGCCACACGCACGGCGAGCAGCAGGAACAAACCCCAGAGGATGGCACGGCTTTTGGTCAATTCACTGTCCCTTGAAGCAGGATGTTTGTCTCGCAGTCGCGGCTCTCCGGAGCATGGCCGGCGCATTGCATCTCGTCATCGGCATCCCCGGGGTGCACCATCATCAGGCAGTCCGGGCCCGCCGCTGCCAGCAGGCGAGGTAACCAGTGCCGAACACTGGCCGGATCGTCAAGACGGAGGAAGCCGGAGAAATCCTCGTTGACCTCGTGTCCCGCTTGCCGGAAGACCCGCCGCGCCCGCGCAGCCAGCGCCATGATCAGCACGCCCTTTGCGCCACCGGCGCGAAGGTTGCGCCACCGCCCCGTCCATGTGGCAGGCAGCGGAACCCTGATCCAGGTCTTCGGCCCCGAAGGCAATTGCGCGACCAGCGGCGCGATCCACGGAATGCAGTGGCAATGCTGGTGGCCATCATAATAATCGGGAAAGCTGCCGAAGAGGGAAATGAATTCGTCCGTCTGCCGATTTAGCGAGGCCGCGGCGGCGGCGCGCACCCGGGAAGGCAACCGCGGCCGCAGCAGCGTCGAGAGCGGCCAGACATCGGCATGTCCTGGCAGCGCCTGGGTGAGATTGAGATGCAGACCGACCTCTGCGCCAGCATCCCTCAATGCCTTGAGCCGCGCAACGTCACCGGCGTCGATGGCATCGTTGACCATGACGGAGGTTGCATCGAGCCGCCGGGCTTGCATCAGGGACAGGATGACCCGGTCGTGCTTGCGGCCAAGCCCGAAATCGTCAGCGATCCTCAACTGCATCCCCCTTGCGGCTGATGTCTTCCGCCAGGATGTAGGGGGGGCGCTTCTTGGCCTCGAGGACGGACTTGCCGATATACTCGCCAAGCAGCCCGAGGAAGATCATCTGGACGCCGCCGAAGAACGCGATCAACGTCAGGACCGAGGCAATGCCGTTGGTCACCCCGGTGAAGAACAGGGTCTCGATGACGACATACAGACCGTAAGCCGCGCTGAACATGGCTATGACGATGCCTGCCATGGCCATCAGCCGCAGCGGCGTGGTGGTGAAACTGGTGATGGCGTCGATCGTCATCGACAACAGACGGAACGCCCCGAAGCTGCTCTTGCCATGCTCGCGCACCGGCGGATCAAGCGGCAGGCCGGTCTGGCGGAAGCCGACCCATCCGTAGAGCCCCTTCATGAACCGGTCGCTCTCGGGAAGCGAGCACAGGGCCTTCATGAAGCGATGGTTGATCAGGCGGAAATCGCCGGCGCCCGGCGGGATCTGATAGCGGATGTTGCGGTTGATGACCCAGAAGAACAGCCTGGAGGCGGCAGCCTTGAGATATCCTTCCGAGGACCGGCGGCTGGCCTTGTAGGCATAGACGCTGTCGGCGCCCTCGTTGAGCCAGATGCGGACAAACTCGGTGATCATTTCCGGCGGATGCTGAAGATCGGCGTCCATCAGCACCGCCGCATCGGCGGATTGCGCGGCGTCTATGCCTGCCGACAGGGCGGCCTCCTTGCCAAAATTGCGGGAGAACTGCAGCAGACGGACCGGGCGCGGACCGAAATCATGGGTGTTCAGAATGGAAAAACTGTCGTCGCCGCTGCCGTCGTCAATGAAAATGAACCCGACCGCCAGCTTGAACTCGGCCGCCAGAGTGCCGGCAATGGCTTCCAGCCGGTCGAGCAGCTCGGGCAAAACCTTGGCCTCGTTGTAGACTGGAACGACAATCGACAGGGTTTTTCCGGTCATGACTGCTTCTTTGCGAAAATAACTGCTGACGAGACAGCGAAATTGATGATCGACGCCAGACCGATCGCCACAAGCAGCGCCATGGCCAGGGGCAGACCGGCGTAAAGCGAGAGTTTTAACACCAGGGCGCGCAGAAGAAAGACCAAACCGCTCCAGGCCATGAACATCAGATAGCGCCGCAGCAGATTGTCGTTGGCTTCTTGAAAGGTGATGCGGCTGTGAAAGCGGAACACCACGGTCGCACTGACGATCATCGTGAGCGCGAGGGCGATGGCCGGATCAAGGCTCGTCCAGCGGGCCAGCGCAAGGGTCACCAGATAGTCGATGGCAGCACCGATGACCGATCCGCTGGCGAATAGGGAGAATTTCCTGAGCATCGTCAGTTCTTCCGGTTGAGGGCAAGCCCTGACCGGTGCGATCCAATCCGGTGACGCACGCTGCAGCCGCTGACGCGGCAAGCCCCAAGTTCAAAGCCGTTCGGGAGCCGGTATATTGGTTGGCGCCATCAACGGCAATAGATGGATTGGGCGCCGCCGGGTACGGGCATCGCGATCACTGCCCTTGCGAGAAGGCAAGGCAAGCCTGGAAGCTCGTGGCGCGCAGCCCCTCTCCGGACGTGTCCCGACCGTGGCGAGGCCGCGTCTATCTGCGGTTCATTCGGCCAGCAATGTCCGGTAGGCATCGCGCAGCACGTTCTTCTGCACCTTGCCCATGGTGTTGCGCGGCAGTTCATCGAGCACGACGATGCGCTTGGGCTGCTTGAAGCGGGCGATCTTCGGCTTGATGCTGTCCAGGATCGTGGCCTCGTCGAGCTTCGCGCCGGGCCGGGGCACCAGCACGGCCACCACACCCTCGCCGAAATCGGCATGGGGCACACCGATGACGGCGGATTCGAGTACGCCCTCTTCCTCGTCGAGCAACAGTTCCAGCTCTTTGGGATAGATGTTGTAGCCGCCGGAGATGATCAGGTCCTTGGAGCGGCCGACGATCTGGACATAGCCGTCGGCATCGATGACGCCGACATCGCCGGTGATGAAGAAGCCGTCGTCGCGGAATTCCTCCTTGGTCTTCTCCGGCATCTGCCAGTAGCCGGAAAAGACGTTGGGGCCCTTGACCTCGATGATGCCGATTTCGCCCTGCGGCAAGACCTTGCCGCTCTCGGCGTCGACTATGCGCAGGTCGACGCCCGGCAGCGGGAAGCCGACGGTGCCGGCGCGGCGTTCGCCGTCATAGGGGTTGGAGGTGTTCATGTTGGTCTCGGTCATGCCGTAGCGCTCGAGAATGCGGTGACCGGTGCGCTGCTCGAAGAGCACATGGGTTTCGGCCAGCAGCGGCGCGCTGCCGGAGACGAACAGGCGCATGTGCCTGACCAGGTCACCGGTGAAGGCAGGCTCGTCGAGCAGCCGCGTGTAGAAGGTCGGAACCCCCATCAGCGCGGTTGCCTCAGGGATATTGGCGATAATCGCCTCGGCGGAAAAACCGGGCAGGAAGATCAGCGACGCGCCTGCGCTCAAGGTCACGTTGGTGGCGACGAACAGGCCGTGGGTGTGGAAGATCGGCAGCGCGTGCAGAAGCACGTCGTCGCTGGTGAAGCGCCAGACATCGACCAGGGTCTGAGCATTCGACAGAAGGTTGGCGTGGCTCAGCATGGCGCCCTTGGAGCGGCCGGTGGTGCCGGAGGTATAGAGAATGGCGGCCAAATCATCGGCGCTGCGCGCGATCGTTTCGAAAGCGGTGGGTGCGGCAAGACCGGCGTCATTGAGCGAGCCGGCAGAAGTCTCGTGGTTCTGCCAGACGCCCATGGTCTCGAGCCCGATGCCGAGGCTCGCGGTCAGCGCCTCGTAGTCGGCGCGCTTCTTCGGATCGCAGACGAAGATCCGCGGCGTGGCGTTGCCGAGAAAGTATTCGATCTCCGCCGGCGTGTATCCGGTGTTGAGCGGCAGGAAGACCGCGCCGGCGCGGACAACGGCAAGATAAAGCATGATGGCTTCGATGGATTTCGGCACCTGCACGGCGACGCGGTCACCGGGCTTGACCCCGAGATCGACAAGAACGTTGACAAACCGGCCGGAGACATCCTCGACATCGCCATAGGTGAAGCGTCGACCGTCTTCCGGCAGAGTCGCAAACAGCGCGTTGCGGCCTTCGGGCGTCGACAGCTTGTCGGCGAGCAGTCCGTCAAAGAGATAATTGTCAGCCATTTTCATTTCCTGCCATTGCTGTTTGCGGCCGCTGCGTCTGCCAGCGACTTGACCTCCCGCGAAGCCACCACCGTGTGGTTCTCGGCGAAGCCCTCGTGGAATTGACCGATCTTCCTGAGATCATAAAGGTAGTTCACCATCAAGCCGCAGGACTGCCGCACCCCGTTTTCCGACAGGTCGGCGCCGGCGTGGATGTCGTGCACCATGGCACCGTTGTTGAGGTGAAAGCGCGCCACCGGATCCAGCGGCAAGCCGTTGCGATCCTTCTGGTTGATCAGGTAGTGGGCTGCCTGGCGGCGCAGCCATTGCGCCTGGTCCTTCAGCCCGGCCAGATCACCGGTTTGCGTGGCAACCCTGACAGCGTCGGCAACAGTGCCCGCATCCGGCTCTCCGGCGAGCGACTGGCGGAGCCAGCGGCAGAATCCCGGGATCGGCGACAGGGTGACGAAGGTGGTGATCGACTTCACCTCGGCCTGCAGGTCCTCGACCACCTGCTTGATCAGCGAATTGCCGAAGGAGACGCCGCGCAGGCCAGCCTGGCAGTTGGATATGGAGTAGAACACCGCCGTATCGGCGCTTGCGGGATCGAGGGGCTCGCGGTTTTCCGCCAGGATGTCCTGCACCGAGCCCGGTACGCCCTTGACCAGCGCCACCTCGACGAAGATCAGCGGGTCGTCCGGCATGGCGGGATGGAAGAAGGCATAGCAGCGCCGGTCGGCGGGCTCGACCCGGCGGCGCAGATCGTCCCAATCATCGATGGCGTGGACGGCTTCGTATCTGATGATCTTCTCGAGAATATTGGCGGGGCTCTGCCAGTGGATGCGGCGCGGCACCAGGAAGCCACGGTTGAACCAGGAGCCGAACAGGTGCTGAAAATCGAGATCGGTTCGCCCGAAGGACGGATTGTCCTTGAGCAGCGGGAGCAACCGGGCCCGCATCTTCACCAGTTCGCCGGTGGCGCCGGGAACCCGGTTGATGCGGCGCAGCAGTTCCTGCCGCCCGGGTTCGGCAGTCTCGAGCAGGCCGGCAAAATTTTCGGGCGACCGGTCTGCCTGGTAGGCTGCGGTCAGCGCCTGCAGCCGCTCGGTGTCGATATCCAGTTCCTCGGTGAGATAGCGGAAGAAATCGACTTCGGCCTCGGGCGTCAGTTCGCTGAAGCGCGACAGGATCTGCTGGCCCATACTGTGAGAGGCTCCCTCGCTCGAACTGGCAATCAACGCCTCGCAGAGTGCGGTGATCGTACGCCCGTCGCCCTTGACCCGGGCAAGGTTGGGCCGCTCGAACAGCGTCGAGAGCAGATCGTAGAAGAAGCCCGACCGGTTCAAAACCCTGCCCCCATCACCAGATTGGGCAGGAAGGTGGCGATCGAGGGGAAGATGCACAGAAGCACGATGGCGAAGACCATGCACATCACGTAGGGCAGCGAGCCGCGCAGGATGGTGCCGAGCGAGATATCCGGCGCGATCGAATTGATGACATAAAGATTGAGGCCGACGGGCGGGGTGATCAGGCCGATTTCCATGTTGATGGTCAGCACGACCGCGAACCAGTAGGGATCGAAGCCGGCCGAAGTGATGATCGGCAGCAGGATCGGCGCCGTCATCAGGATCACCGCCACCGGAGGCAGGAAGAACCCGGCGATCAACAGGAAGACGTTGATGATCGCCATCAACACCCAGCGATTGACCTCGAGGTCGGAGATCCAGCCGGCAATGGACTGGGTGACGAAGGTCGAGGACAGGGTGAAGGCGAACAACTCGGAGGCGGCGATGATCATCATGATCATCACCGACTCGCGGGTGGAATCCCGGAACATGTCGAAAAACGGCCTGGCCGAGAACATCCTGTAGACCACGACCACCAGCACCAGGCAGAACAGCGCGCCGACGCCGGCGGCTTCGGACGGGGTCGCGACCCCGCCATAGAGCACGAACAGGATGCCGGCGACGATGGCCAGGAACGGCAGCACGCGCGGCAGGATCTCGAATTTCTGTTTCAGCGAATAGTGCTGCGTCACATCCGACAGCTTCAGACCGCTGCGCCAGCAGGAAAACAGCGTCCAGGCCATGAAGATGGCCGTCAGCATCAGCCCCGGGATGACGCCGGCGAGAAACAACCGGCCGATCGAGGTTTCGGTCGAGATGCCGTAGACGATCATGGTGATCGAGGGCGGAATGAGAATGCCGAGCGTGCCGCCGGCGGCAATCGATCCCGCGGAGATCTCGTCGGGATAGCCGCGCTTGCGCATTTCCGGAATGCCCATCTTGCCGATGGCGGCGCAGGTTGCGGGCGACGAACCGGACAGCGCCGAGAAGATCGAGCATGCGCCCAGATTGGAGAGAACCAGGCCGCCCGGCACGCGGTTGAGCCAGCGGTCGAGCGCCTCGTAGAGATCCTTGCCGGCCGGCGAATTGGAGACCGCGGCGCCCATCAGGATGAACATCGGGATCGAGACCAGGGTGAACGAATTCAACCCGGAAAAGAATGTCTCGCCGAGAATGTCGAGCGAGCGGAACCCGTCGATCAGCAGCAGCGTTCCGATGGAGACGGCGCCGAGCGCAAAGGCGATCGGCATGCCGATGGCAAACAGGGCGACCAGAACCAGAAGAATGAGAAGGCCGATTTCGAGCGGGCTCATGCGAGGGTCTCCCCGGTTCCGGTCCAGTTCTTGTAGATCTCGGCGATGTATTGAAGGCACAGGATGATGATGCCGAGCGGCAAGGGCAGGAGCGGAATCCACAGGGGCAGCGCCCAGACGGTATCGGTGGTCCAGCCCTTCGACAGCGCCTCGTAGAAATAATGCCAGCCCGACCAGGCGAGCAGGCCGCAGAACGCCAGGCTCAGAACCGCAGCCAGGACATCAAGCAGACGCTTGGCCGTTCCACCCATCAGGTTGGGCAGGAGATCGACCGAGACATGCCCCTTGAGCATCAGCACGTAGGGCGCGCCGATGAAGGTGGAGGCGATCATGGCGTAGACCACGAATTCGGTCTGCCAAACGGTGGAAGCGCCGAGGAAATAGCGCATGAACACCATATGCGAGACCACGAGCGTGGAAGCGGCGATCAGCAGCATCGACACCAGGCCGCACAGCCGCGACACCGTCTCGACGACCGAAACAAAGCGTTTCATCTCCGGGCAATCCTCGAATTTGAAAACAGGACAGGCAGGACGGAAAGGGGGAGGCGAACCTCCCCCCGGTCCGCCGCTTATTCGACTGCGAGTGCTGCGTCGATCAGCTTCTGGCCACCATCCACCTTTTCGGCGAACTGCTTGTAGGCCGTTTCCTTGGCGATCGCCAGCCAGGCGTCATAATCGTCCTTGGACATCGACACCACTTCAACGCCGGCCTTCTTGAAGGTTTCGACCATCTTGTCGTCGAGGCCTGCAGCCTCCTTGTCGAAATACTCCTCGGCCTTCTTGCCGGCGGCCATGACGGCTGCCTGCTGTTCCGGCGTCAGACGCTCGTAGGTTTCCTTGGAGATCAGCATCGGTTCGTACATGAACCAGAGCGAGTTCTCGCCCGGCTCGGTCAGGCACTTGACCTGCTCGTAAAGCCGGTAGGAGACGAAGGACCCCGACGAGGTGTTGGTAGCATCGAGAACGCCGGTCTGCATGCCGGTGTAGATTTCCGAAGACGCCATCGAGGAAATCGATGCACCGGCGCCAACCAGCATCTGCTCGAAGGCAGGTCCGGCAGCGCGGGTCACCTGACCCTTGATCGTGTCGGGCGAAGTGATGCAGTTCTTCTTCGAGGCGAAGGCGCCGCCGAGCCAGGCGTCGGCAATGACGATGGCGCCATTGTCCTCGACCAATTTCTTGATCTCATCCATGAAGGGTGAGGCATTGAGCCGCTTGGCGCGCTCATGGTTGCGCACCAGGCCCGGCATCAGGGTGGCCGAGAATTGCGGCACGCGGCCCGAAGCATAGTCGAGCGGGAACGAGGTGATGTCGAGCTGGCCCTTGGTCAGTGCGCCCCACTGCTCCTTGGCCTTGTAGAGCGACTGGCCCGGATAGACCTGAACATCCAGCCCCACATTGGCGGCAGCCAATTCCTTGGCGAAGAGCTGAACCATTTCGTCGCGCGCGTCGCCCTTGCCGCCCGGAAACTGGTGCGATGCCTTCAATGTCTCGGCCTGAGCAAGGCCCGTCATGGCGATGGATGCGGCGAGCATGCCCGCGAACGCAGATAATCCTAGTTTCATGTCTACCTCCCAGAAGATTTTCGTCGCAGAACCTCCTCCGGTCCTGGCGCGGATCAATGGGACCATTTTCTGAATGCAATGTCAAATCTCTTGTATACAAGAAGAATGAATTTGCATTTCCGGGCGGATTGAGCATGATGCGGAGCATGGGCACACGCATCGCAGACACCATTCGCGAACGCATCGAACAGATGATCGTCACCGGCGAATTCGCCGACGGCGAGCGTCTCGACGAGGTCAAGCTCGCCGAGCAGTTCGGCGTGTCGCGGACCCCGTTGCGCGAGGCGTTCCAGTCGCTCGCAGCCTCCGGTCTGCTGACGCTGGAAGCCCGCCGCGGCGCCTTCATCCGGCATCCGGATTTCGTCGAACTGGTCGAGATGTTCGAAGTGATGGCGGAGCTGGAGGCGATGTGCGGCTTCCGCGCCGCGCGGCGGGTGAGCGAGCAGCAGATGCGCGATATCGGCCGCACCATCGAGGCCTGCGAAGCGGCGATCGCGCAGGGCGATTCTGACGAATACTACCGCGAGAACGAGACCTTTCACCACCTGCTCTACGAGGCCAGCGGCAACAGCTTCCTGGCGCGCGAGGCGGCGCGGCTGCACAAGCGGCTCAAGCCCTACCGGCGCATGCAGTTGCGCGTCAACGGCCGCATGCCGCAGTCGATGCGGGAGCACCGGGCGATCTATGCGGCGCTGGAGAAATCCGACCCGAAAGCCGCCGCCGCCATGCTGCGCCAGCACGTTTCCATTCAGGGCGAACGCTTCAACGACCTGATGGCCAGCTACCGCCAGATGGCGCCGCGCAAGGCCGGCTGAGCCGACTCGGCGTCTCTAACCGCGACCACGACACCAGGCTTCAAAGACTGGCGATGAAGGCCTTGAGATTGAGTTCGGCGAAATCCAAGATCGCCTCGTCGGCGAGATGCCCATCGGCCACCTTGGCGTTGGCCTGCGGAATGACGATTTCCTGGCAGGTGAACGGTCGGGCCAGCATGCCGTTGAGAATGTATTTGAGGTGCGCCTGGGCGCGCACGCCGCCGAGCGCTCCGCCGGAGACACTGACGATGAAGCAGGGCTTGTCCTTGAACACAGAATTGTAGGCCGGCCGCGAGGCCCAGTCGATGGCGTTCTTGAGCAAGCCCGGAACGCTGTAATTGTACTCGGGCGTGACGAAAACCACGCCGTCGGCCGCGGCCACGTCCGCAAGGAAGCGTTCAACCGCCGGATCCTTGTCAAGGTCGGCATTGTAGTGCGGCAACAGGCCGGGATCGGCGACCTGGCAGGTGACGCCGGCTTCGAGGCGGCTGACAAGCGCCCGCACCGTGGCGCGGGATGAGGATGCCTCCCGCAGGCTGCCGGGAATGAAGAGAAGCTGTGTCATGAAGTCACCTGTCTAGAGACGCGCCAGCCATGTGGCGATTTGCGGAAACGCGATGATGATCGCAATCGAGACCAGCATGGCGCCGACGAAGGGCAGCGTGCCGCGAAATATCTCGCCAACCTTGAGGTCGGGATCGTCCATTGCCGATTTGATGATGTAGACCGAGAGCCCGAAGGGCGGGGTCAGCAGCCCGACCTCGACCGTGACCACCGTCAGCACGCCGAACCAGACCAGATCGAAGCCTGCCGCTTCGGCGACCGGCAGGGCGATGGGCAGCAGGATCAGCATGATCGAGATCGAATCGATCAGGCAGCCCAGCACGATGATCAGCAGCAGATAGATGATCAGGAAGCCATAAGGCCCGATGGAACCCTCCAGCAGGAATTCGGCCAGCCCGCGCGGCACGCCCGAAAGCGCCAGCATGCGGCTGAAGAAGGTGGCGGCCAGGATCAGGAACAGGACGGAGACCGTGATCTGCCCCGCCTCGAGCAACAACCGCCAGAACGACCTCGCATCCAGCGAGCGCCGCTTGAGCGCAATGACGAGGGCACCCAGCGCACCCGCTGCACCGGCTTCGGTTGGGTTAAGGAAGCCGCCATAGAGGCCTCCGAGGACCACCAGCATCAGCAGCAGGATGGGCACCGACTTGGTTGCAATCGCAAAGCCACTCATCGGCTCATCGGCCGGGCCGGTATCAGCCGCTGCGAAGACGAAATCCCGCCGGAACCGGGCAAGCAGGATGATTGTGATGGAGAAGGTGACCGCGAGCAGGATGCCCGGACCGATGCCGGCCAGGAACATGCGGCCGACCGATTCCTCGGCCAATACGGCATAGACGATCATCAGCAGCGAGGGCGGGATCAGCATGCCCAGCACCGACGATCCGGCAACCACGCCGGTGGCAAACTTGCGGGTGTAGCCATGGCGGACCATTTCCGGCACCGCCACGCGGCTGAACACGGTGGCGGACGCGATCGATATGCCGGTGATGGCTGCAAACACCGCATTGGCAAAGACGGTGGCGATGCCCAGACCGGCGGTCACGCGTCCCAGCAGTTGCTGGAACACATCGAACGTGTCCTTGCCGACCCTCGAGACCGTCACCAGCAAGCCCATCAGCACGAACAGCGGCACGACGGCGAAGAGATATTCGCGCAGGGAATCGTTGGCGACCTGGCCCATCATCCTGAGCGAGACGACGTCTCCGCGGATCGCCGCGACACCCAAAAAGGACACCGTCAGCATGCCGATCCCGATGGGCATGCCGAGATAGATCAGGACCAGCAGGGCCAGGGTTGCCAGGGCTCCGATTTCGATTGGGCTCATGGCCTTGCCTCACGGGTCACGATCGAACGGAGATCGGCGATCATCCGGACCAGGAATTCGAGCGAAGCGATCGTCATGCCGGCCAGGATCAGCGCGCGAAAGGGCCATGTCGGCAAGGTCGCGATCCCGATGATCCCGATGTAGTCGCCCGACGACCAGTCCTTGCCGAGAATGCGGATCGATGCGTAGGCGATGAGGCCGATGATGGCCGCTCCGACCAGATTGAAGACTGCCGACAGCAAGGCCGCGGTCCTTGGACGGGAGCGTTTCAGCCCGACGAGAAACAGGTCGGTGCGGGCGAGACGGTCGGCATGGATCGCAGCCGCAAGCTGAAGGCTGACGATCATGACCAAGAGCAGCGCCCCGAGTTCCGAAACCAGAGGCAAGGACGCCCCCATCAGGTTGCGGGCGACGATGTCGGCGCAGATGATAACCATCAGCACACCGATCAGCACGGTTCCGAGGGCGGCGAAGCCCTCGACCAGCCATTGCCAGGCGCGCCCGACCGCAGCGCCGGGGCGCTGCGGTCGGGCAGGATCATGCCCGTCTTGATGGTTTGATTGCATGATCCCGCCCGCGCCCGGTTACTTCTTGTCCCAGTCGCGCGCCGGGGTTTCGCCGGCGGCCCGCAGGGCGTTCATGTATTCTCCGAGAAACGCGGTACCCTGGCCGCCCTGCGCGTCGATGCTTGCGGCCCATTCGCCGGCTAGATCAGGCAGCATGTCGACCCATTTCTGGCGTTCGCTCGCAGGCATCGGCACGATGGTAACCGGCGGCGACTGTTCGGCGCCGTTCTTGACCATGAGGTTGAGCATCAGCTCGTGGCGATCCACCAGGTCCTGTCCGTGCGACCTGGTGTAGTACTTGCCGGCTTCGATCATCGCCGCCTGCACTTCCTCGGGAAGGCCATCCCAGCTGTCCTTGTTGATGGCGACCGCGCCAGAGAAGGCAGCGCCGGCATCAAAGCGGTTGATGTAGGGCGCCACTTCGTAAAGCTTGATCGGCATCGCGCCGAGCGCCAGGGTCAGCGCGCCGTCGGACACGCCGGTCTGCACGTCGGTGTAGAATGTCGTCAGCGCGCCGTCGACCGCATTGGCGCCGGTGCCGCGCAGCCAGCTTCCCAGCACGCCGGGGGCAGACAGCTTCATGCCGTTGATGTCGGCAATGCCGGTCAGCGGCTTCTTGGTGTAGATGTCATAGAGGTCGGTCGCGGTCAGGCCGAGGACCTTGAGGTTGTGGTCTTCCCACTCGCTGCGGAAGGCTTCGTTGGTTTCGAGAAGCTTCTCCATGACTTCGAGCAGAACCGGCGGGTTGGCCGTGGCGAACGGGGTGTTGGTGGAAACCTGGCTCAGCGGCAGCTTTGCCGCCTCAAGGAAGGAAAACACCCAACCCACATCGGTGATGCCTTCCTCAACCGAGCTCAGCGTGGCGTTCGCCTTGTAGAGCGTGCCGCCGAAGGCTTCGTTCCACTCGATCTTGTAATCGCCCTTTTCAGCGAGGATTTCATCCGTGCGCGCCATGAAGTGGGTTTTGATCATCCCCACCCACGGCACCACCGTCGGGTGGCTCGAGGCCACCGTGAGGTTGATTACTTCCTGCGCCGAAGCGGCATGCGGCAGCAGCAGCATGCCTGCCGTCATCATTCCCAATAGCTTTTTCATTTTCTCTCTCCCAATTGTGCTTCAGGCCAAAGTGAAAGTCTGGCTGGAATAGTCGAGCCGGACGGTGATCGTTCCCTCATTGATGAGCCAGGGGCGGACGTGAAAGCTGCGGGCGCCGCTCGCATGCATCGGGTCGCGTTCGGCAATGGCGATTGCTTCCTGCCGTGAGGCCGCCCGCACCACGACCATTCCTTCGCCCTCCCAGCTCTGCTCGTCGTCGCTCCACATCGGACCGGCGGCGAACATGATGCCGTCGCGCTCAAGGCCGACCTGGAATTCGAGATGCGCTTCCAGATTGTCGAAGACCGGGCCCATGCCGTTCACCGGTTTGGTGAAGATGGCGTAGAGCTGCTTCTGCAGCATGGCCTTGCTTGCTTCCATCACGCCGGCGGCGGGCACCGACGTGACCATTTCCTCATTGCTCATGCTTTCCTCCCCCTGTTGCAGCTCATTTCGATTTGCCTGCCGCCAGTTCGGCACGCAGTTCGGCGCCATGCTGATCCAGTGTCGGCGGCGGCGTCATGTCGAGATCAGGCTCACCGTCGAAGCTGTAGGGAGGCCGAACGGTTTTGGATTCGCCCATTTCGGGATGGCTGGTCTTGACCGCTAGCTGCAGATGCAGCGCCTGCGGATCCTCGAGCGCCTCGTTGGAATCGTAGGCCGGCGAATGCGGCACCTCGAGTGCGAGCAGCTTTTCGCACCATTCGTCGCGGGTCCTGGTCTTGAAGATCGGCGTAAAGATCTCGATCATGTCATCCTGATGCCGGATGCGGTCGAGACGATCCGCAAACCGGGGATCGGTCGCCAGCGCCTGCTGGCCGGTGGCCTCCAGGAAGCCTTCCCAGAATTTCGGCGGCGAGGACATGTGGATGGCGATCCACTTTCCGTCGCTGCATTCGAAGGTGTAGCTCTGCGACACCACCGGGCGCGACAGCGGCCCCATGATTTCGCCTTCCGAGAAATAGTGCGTGAAACTGTCGAGGTTGAAATGCGCCATCGCCTCCAGCATGGAGATGTCGATGCGCCTCCCCTTGCCGCTCTTGCTGCGCTCGAGAAGTGCCGCGAGGATTGCCGTTGCCGCGTATTGCCCGGTGACGGCATCGGCAATCGCCGGCCCGATGACGCGCGGGTTGGTCGGCGGCGTCAGCAGCCTGAGATAGCCGCTTGCAGCCTGCGCCACGGTGTCGAAGGCGGGCCGGTCGCGCGAGGGGCCTGACTGGCCGAAACCGGAGATCGCACAATAGATCAGCTTCGGATTGATCTTGCGCAGATCATCTTCGCCGACGCCGAGCTTCTCGGCAACGCCGGGACGGAAATTCTGGATGAACACGTCGGCGGTGGCGATCAGCTGGTAAAGCGTGTCGAGATCAGCCTGATCCTTGGTGTCGAGGGCGATCGAGCGCTTGTTGCGGTTGTAGGTCTGGTAGTGCGGGGAGTAGAGCCCGCCCTTGAAGGCGCGGAACGGATCGCCCGTGCCGGGACGCTCGACCTTGATCACATCGGCACCGAGATCGGCCAGATGCAGGGCGGCGGCGGGTCCGGTGATGTAGGTGCCGAGCTCAACCACCCGGATGTCCTTGAGAATCTTGACCATGGGTGCGCCCTATGCCTTTGACTTCGGATGCGATGAGGGGGCGCCGTCATAGCCGATGGCGAGATCAGCCTTGTGCGACATGATGAACCCGATCGAGCGCAGCGATTCCTCGTAGAGGTGGGCGGCGAGGCCGGCCGTGCGCGCCAGCAGCGGCACCGCCTTGATCGCCTCGAGCGGCCAGCCGGCATCGAGGATCGCGGCCGGAATGGCGCCGGAGACATTGATCGGCAGGGGCCGCTCGATGATGCCGGGCGCATGTTCGGCCAGGGTCCGCAGGGTTGAAATGTAGCGGCCCGAAATGCCCAGTTCGTCGGCAATCTCGAGCAGGCGGTCGGCGCGCGGGTCGCCGGCATTGTGCTGCGGATGGCCGAGACCCGGCACCTTGCGGCGCTGAGCCTTGAGTTCTTTCAGGCTGGCAATCGCCGCTGTCTCGACATCGGTGCCGTTTTTCTCGGCATCGGCCAGAACCTCGGCAAGATACTGCCCGGCGATTTCCGAACTGCCGGCGACGACGCTGCCCATGCCGAGAAGGCCTGCCGCCATCGCTCCCTGCCAGGCGTCAGGACCGGCCGCGAGCGTCATGCGCGCTGCCTGCACGCTCGGCACGAGGCCGTGCTCGGCAATCGCCACCAGGCAGGCATCCATCATTTTGCGCTGGGCAGCAGTCGGCTTTTCGCCCACGACCAGAAGCCAGAAGTAGTCGGTAAAATCGATCTTGCCGATCAGGTCGTTGCACAGGTCATACCCCCGTACCGTGATCGAGTCGGCGTCCGACGTGGCGATCGCCGTGAATGCCTGATCCTGTTTTCCAATGCGCATTTCGGGTCCTTTTTTCGCATACCGAAAATATTTCCTCTTGCCGAAAAGATTGCACTGATTTATCGTCCCGTCAAGTCACCGCCGGGATCTGTGAAAATGGCCGGTCAAGCCGTAGGAAGGGAGCATCGCAGCAATGAAAAAGGTTCCACTTCCCCATGACTGATCATCCGTCCGCAAACCTGCAGATCTCCGCCGCACCCGGGGGAGACTCCAAGCCGGCCAAGCCCGACGAGTTCGTCGAGGCTCTGGCCAAGGGGATTTCGATCCTCGAGAGCTTCGACGCCGCTAATCCGGAAATGACGCTGAGCGAAATTGCCAGAAAGGTGGGGTATTCGCCCGCCGCGGCGCGGCGCAGCCTGATCACGCTAATGGCGCTCGGTTACGTCGGCCAGACCAACAAGCGCTTCCACCTGCGCCCGAAAATTATGGCGCTGAGTTCCGGGTTCTATTATTCCGCCCAGATCGACGAGGTTCTCCAGCCGCATCTGCGCGAACTGGTGGCGAAATTCGGCGACGCCTCCTCGGTCGGCACGCTCGAGCAGCGCGACGTCATCTACATCGCCCACAATTCGGTGCAGCGCGCGCGCCGTGCCGCAGCCGTGGTCGGTGCCCGCTATCCGGCTTGCGCGACATCGCTCGGACGCGTGCTGCTTGCCGGGCTGAGCGATGGCGAGCTCGACCGCTATTTCGACGGTCTCGTCATCGAGCCGCTGACATCCAAGACGATCGTCGACCCCGTGCAGCTGCGTGAGGAAATCGAGCAGGTGCGCCGGGACGGCTATTCGACCACCGTCGATCAGCTCGATTACGGCATCACCGCGCTGGCCGTGCCGATACGGGCGCTCGATGGCCGCACGATCGCGGCGCTCAACACGTCAGGCTACAGCGGCATGGTCGACGCCGATTTCCTGATCGCCAACCGCCTGCCCGAACTGCGGGCCACAGCATCCCGAATTGCCAATGCACTGACGCGATATCCGATGCTCGTTTCCATCATCGGATCCTGAATCCACGAGAATACTCACGGGAGGAGAAACCAGAATGTGCCGACTTTGCGATCCGAAACGACCTCAGCTGCCCTGCCCCACGCGGCGGGATTTTCTCACCGTGAGCGCCGTCGGCGGAGCCGCCGCAACCTTGGGGATGGGATCGACCGCAACGGCACGGGCTCAGGAAGCGGCGGCAGCCACGCTGCCCGAAGGCCTCGGCACGCCGGGGCGCCGGGTTCTGATCAAGGGCGGGGCTGTTCTTTCCGTCGATGATGCCGTCGGCAACTTCCCGGTGGGCGACGTGCTCATTGACGGAAAGACCATCGTCGAGGTGGGTGCGAACATCGATGCACCCGACGCGGTTTTGATAGATGCAACCGGCAAGATTGTGATGCCGGGCTTTGTCGACACCCATCACCACCAGTTCGAAACGGCGCTGCGCAGCCAGCTCGCCAACGGCATCCTGATCAATGACGGTCGCCCGGCCAACGCCTCGAACTATTACGAGACGGTGCTGCAGGGCTTCTCGATGGTCTACCGGCCCGAGGACGTCTACATCAACGAACTCTATGGCGGCATCGCGCAACTGGATGCGGGCGTCACCACGGTGATGGATGTGAGCCAGATCCACCATTCGCCGGAGCATTCGGATGCCGCGATCGAGGGGCTTCGGGATGCGGGACGCCGCGGCGTCTTCGGCTATTTCGAGGGCTGGGGCGACCGGGCCAAGTACCCGCAGGATGCCGCACGCATCAAGAGCCAGTATTTCTCCTCGGACGACCAGCTGACCACGATGGTCATGGGCGGCGAGATCTATCTTCCCGGTTACGAGGAAGCGTGGAAGATTGGGCGCGAACTGGGCCTGCCGATCGCGCTTCACGTCGTGGGCACTTTCGGCATGCAACCGACCTTCGACGAGCTGGGTGCGGCCGGCATGTTTGGCGAAGACAACATCTTCATTCACATGACCGGCATGTCGGATGCCGGCTGGAAATATGCCTCGGATGCCGGCGCCCATGTTTCCCTGTCGGTGCCGATCGAAATGCAGATGCGCCACGGCACGCCGCCGATCCAGAAGGCCATCGATCTCGGCATGGAGATGTCGCTGTCCACCGACGTCGAATGCACCATGACCGCCGACTTCTTCACGCAGATGCGCAGCCTTGTGACTCTGCAGCGGATGTTCGTGAACGAAAAGGCCCTTGCCGGCCAGGAGTACCCGGAACTGATGACCACCATGCAGGCGATCCGCCAGGCAACCATAGGCGGCGCCAGGGGGCTGAAGCTCGACCGCAAGATCGGATCGCTGACCCCGGGCAAGGAGGCGGACATCATCCTTCTCGACGCCGAGGCCATCAACGTCGCGCCGCTCAACAACGTGCCCGGCGCGGTGGTCACGCTGATGGAGCGGACCAATGTCGACACGGTCATGGTCGCCGGCCAGGTGAAGAAATGGCGGGGCCAGATCATGGGCTTCGACATGGACCGCCTGCGCAGCGAGCTCGAAGCAAGCCGCGACTACATTTTCGAAGCCGCCAAGATCGAACGCAACCTGTTCGCCTGAGGCTGATCAAATCCCGGTCCCGGCAGCCTGCCGGGACCGCAGCAAGACAACCACGCCTGCGGGCTTACCGCAAAGATCAAGAAGAGGAGTAGGACCTTGGCTCAGCTCGTTGCCACTTTGGCCTCCACACATCACCCGTTCTACCTCAAGGCGACAACCATGCCGCCCGAGCAGCAGATGCCGCAGGCGCCGGAGTGGAAGCGCAAGGTCGAGGCCTACCGGGAAACCCTGGCCAAGACCAAGCCGGACATACTGGTGATGATCGGGTCGGACCATTTCCACCAGATCTTTCTCGACAACTGCCCGCAGTTCCTGATCGGCAAGGCGCCGCGCTACGACGCCACCTTCTACAACGAGGAGCGCGAGTTCGGCATTCCGAAATACGTGCTCGAGGGTGACGAGGCGATGTCGCGCTTCATGCACCAGCACCTGATGGACCAGGATTTCGACTTCGCCTTTTCCAACGAGCTGAAGATCGACCATTCAATCATCTGCCCGATCATCACGGTCAGGCCGCAGAACGACCTGCCGGTGGTGCCGATCTACACCAACATCTTCGCCCCGCCGCTGCCGAGCCCGCGCCGTTTCTACAATCTCGGCCGCGCCATCCGGAAGGCGATCGACGATTACCCGTCCGACAGCCGCGTCGCCGCGATCGGAACCGGCCACCTGTCGCTCGAGCTCGGCGGACCGCGCCAGTTCATGGAGACCGGCCCGGACCCGGTCTTCGACCGTCAGGCGATCGAGTGGCTGCGCAACGGCGACATTGAGGCGATCCTCGACAACGTCACCCACGAGAGCATGATCAAGAGCGGCAACGCCACCCAGGGCTTCCTCAACTTCATCCTGATGCTGGGCGTGGCCGGGCCGGAAAATGCAGACTATGTCGACAATCTCGACCTTTTCCACACCATGGAAGCCTATTTCACCTGGTATCCGAAGGAGCAGGCCGCATGAGCAAGTATTATGTCAACAAGTTCCTCTTCACCGTCGACCGGGACCCGGAATACCTCAAGCGCTACATCGAGGATCCGAAGTCCTTCGTCGCCACGTGGGAACAGTCGATCGGGCCCAAGCTCAACGATGCGGAGCGTTCCACCGTCAACAGCCTGACCGATGCCGAGCGGGAAGCGCTGGTCAATCACGACTATGTCGCCCTGTTCGAAATGGGCGCACATTTCTTCCTCAACCTGACCATGTATATCGGCATCTATGACGAACCCTATATGACCCGGTCGGGGCCGCTGTCGTTCCAGCGGGAGTTTGCCGCCAAGCTGCAGCACTGGCGCGACAAGGATTATCCGAGCGTGGAAACCTGAACGACCGGCCCAACGCCTCCGGCTCGCCCCCCGGACAAAATCCGCGGGGGGGGGGGGCGAGCGCATTTGCATGAACCGGACCAATCTCCCTCACCCCTGTCGGCAGACCCGGAACCCCTTGGTTCTCAGACAATCCCGGCTGCCGGCGTCCCTGCAAACGCCAATCCCGGTCGCTGCCTCCGGTCGGTTGTTGCCGTCATCTCAACCAGCATCTGCAGCGCGTGAGGGGCCGGCGAACACCGGGAAAGGGGCAGAGAAGCGTTTGAATGGCGCCGCATTCGGCAATGCGTTTTCGTCCCCCATGATCACTGCCCCGCCCGCGGCCAGCCCTTACCCCGCAAGCACGCTTCGAACCCGCACAAGCACCCGCCCGACCGCAGGTGGACGCGGGATGTGAATGCCATGCAGATTGCAGGAAGCTGTGCACCCGGAACGGGCAGGAAAAAATGGCGCACTTCTGAGGATAAATACACGAACATTTATGTCATTGACATATATCGATAATATCGCAGGCAATAGATCAATCAAGGCGGCTCTCTGATGAGCATTTCTTTCCGAATTCACTCCATCCGTTCAGCCTGCATCGCCGAAATCTACGTCCAATCCGAAGCCGTGCCAATTGCATGCCGTTTACGTGACAACGCCCTGCCAAGCGACAGCACATCACCTTGGCACATCGCCATGCCTTTAGGGATGGACGGCGACGCCCCATCCGCCAAGGGACATAACTCTTGAGAACATCACAACAATAGGCAATTATATGTTCAGTGGCTTTCCAGATACGGCAAGCTGATCTGCCGTCGGTTGCGCCAGATATTCTTGGCTTCCGCAGAGTCCACGTGTTGCTTTCGAGCGTATTCCCGGCGTTGTCACGTATCGGGAAGACAAATCAGCCTGAACGTAAACGGGAGAGAAAAATGCCTGTTCGAAAACGCAAATCCGCACTCATGGTCTTGGCATTGCTCTTGTCAGGTGGAACCGCGCCCGCCTCCGCCAGTAGCAGCAGCACGATCTGGAACGTCTATGTTTCGTCCGAAGGGGCCCGGCTCAACTATATCCATTCCGCCTCGTTTCTCGGCAGCGAGGAGGTCAGCCGCAAGCAATTGTTTTCCGCCATTTGCAACCCCAACCAACCCACGCCTTACATAACCACGGTTATCCAGCCCCGCGGCGGCGAAACGCTCTATCCCAGCCAGAACCTGAAAGTCCGCCTCGAGGACGGAAACTACATGTTTCTTCTTGGCAACATCGATCAGATCGCGACCGTCAACGCCGGCGATCAATTGACCCGATACGGCGTTTCAATCCCAGTGGATTCGGTCTTTTTCCGGACCCTGATGCAACCTGGCTCACGCTACGAACTGCGCATCGACGCGGATCCGGGAAATGGCGGAGTTCCGTTGCGGGTAACCGACAGAGATCGGGAGAGGATTGGCGCATTCCTGCAAACCTGCACCAACTACGGCGCGGGCAGTTCCCAGACCGTCATGAACGCCGAGCCACCCTACGCCTGTCGAGATTTCCTGAACGGTCCCAACCAGTATGCGGGAAACCAGTCCGTGACCTATGAGCCGGGCATCATTGACAGGGTGTGCGGCGACATGCGCATGGATGTTCGGCCGGCGAACTGCATGCACTACGTGATGAGCGGCAATGTCGCCTGGGACCGCCAGGGCAATGCGGCCTGGCAGCCCGCCAATGCGGCCGATCTGTGCAGCCAGAGCACGGATATCGGCGCGCGCATTCAATGCTTCAACATCCAGATTGCCCACGGCGCCGATTGGTACAGCAGCATCCAGGCATGCAGAAGCGTGAATTGACTGTTCTGATTGGAAAGAGATAGCCCGAGGTCGCTTTGAAAACGGGTTGACGGATGCAGACCAGATTGGCTGTGGCGCTCACGCAGGGCTTGCCGCCGTCACTTCATCACTGCGTGTCGGTCCGCGCCACCGGCGCAGCGTCTTCAACCGGATAGATTTGCTCGATGATTTCACCCGGGACAATTCCCAGTGCGAACATCGATCCGGAGATGGCCAAGTCCTTCATGAGTTCCCGCGGATTTGGCCGTAACCTTGCGGCCGCGGTTGTCAGCTTCTTGTAGGATGGCTTCGGTAATTTGCGAAGTCCCTTGGGCAGCAGGTTGAAGCTGGCCGCCTTGGGGCCGACCTTCGCAAGGGCGCCCGGCCTGGGGGGCGGAACAGCCTTGAGCGCTGTGGTCACACTGCCCAGTCTCGGGAACGCGGAGGGCTTGGGCATCCTGAGACGCGGCGTCGGAACATTGCGCAGGAATTTGAGCGCGCTTGCCTGGGCGACCTGATAGCCGCCCTGGCCACCAAGCGCGAGGCGCGGTCCCATCGCGGGCACATCGACCGACAATGTAGAAACATGCGTTTGCGTTGCAGCCGTGTCCGCCGGGCCGATCTTTGGCAACGCAGCCGAAGCAATCGAAGGGCCGCCAATCAGTGGCAGCAGCACGAACAGGAGATATCTCGATCGCATTCTGGCCCTTTCAAATGTTCCGCCCGGGATGCCGGTCAAATCGGGAGGCGCTACCGGCGTGATGCCGTACTGCTTCTCAGTTTCCGTTCACAAGGCCCATGATGCTCGACTCGACTTCGTCGAACGCGTTCTTGACGTCATCGCCCATATCGACCACCTCGCCGCGTTCCAGCCCGAAAACAGTGCCCGCTCCGGCCAAGAGAACGAGCGTCGTCGCAGCGGTCCCGACGACGACCTTGAGCGCCTTGGGGGTGCTCTTTTTCGGACGCATCTGCGCGCGTTCGGGAACGTAGAAATCACCTTCCACGACGATGGCGTCGTCATTGCGCCGGAGAGGAACACCGCCTTGCGCGCCGGCATTCGCCTGCCTGGCAGGTGGCAACTGGTTGCCGCCCAGATTGTTCTGGTTACGTGGCGGAAGCCGGCCGCCATTGACGCCGGCCTGCAGGCCGTTGCCGTTATTTCCCACGCCCCCGAACGGCGGCAGGGTGCCAGGCGGCGGCATATCGACCCGGTCGTAGATATTCGCATTCTGGTTCCTGGGCGGCAAAACACCGGGATCGTTCGGCCTGAGGCCGCCTCCATTGTTGCCCACGCCCCCGAACGGCACGGCATTGCCGTCCAATGGCTGGTTCGCGCTCTCGTAGATGCCATTGTTGTTGGGCGCCGGATTTGCCGGGCCACCGGGCGGAGGCAGGGCGCCCGCGTTCTGATTGGGGCCGACCGGGCGGCCAACTCCCGGCGCGCCCGGCGCGAGATCATAATTGCCGCCGGGCGGAGGCAAATTCGCCCCCCCGACAGGCGCTGGCCCGTATACGCCGCCCGGAGGCGGCAATCCGCCTCCCACAGGCGCGGCAGGCGCGGCCGTGTACTGTCCCGGCGCAGGCAGGTTCGGCCCACTTGGCGCAGGGGCCGGTCCGTACTGGCCAGTGGGTGCAGGCAGCGCCTGGGCCGGCGGCAGCGCGTTAGGACCCAGATTCGGCGCGGGGCCATAGGTGTTGTTGCGCAACGGGATACCCGGTTGCGGCAATTGCCCCGGCGCGGAGGGCTTCTTTCTGAAGACATTCCTGATCTTCTTGCCCAGACCGTCGGCTACCATGTAGCTGCCGTCGTCGGTCAGGCTTGATATGGACGGCTCCCGATCCACTGCCGCGCCTGCGGGATCACCCGGCAGCATGGCGTGGGACGCGCCGGAATGGAGCGCAACGAGAATGATGGCGCTCGCAGTGTAAAGAACCCGATCAATCATGCCTTCTGTTCCTTCTCGTTGTCTTGCCCAGCGGTCGCGGTTTTCGCCAGCGATCAGCGCCCGTCGGGATATCTTATCACCTGCAGGTTCTGCCCCGACAACTGGTAATCCCCGACCCACTGGTCGTTCTGAGCCAGGCTCCATGTCGCTCCGGCCGGTGACTTCTGGCGAAGCTGCTGGCCCGGTCCAACAGTCTGCACATAGGCGGGATCATTGCCCGGAATGTCGATGAACACATCCAGTGGCGCCGCCGAGAAATTCTGCACGTAAAGCTCGACGGCTGGCTGACCTGTCGCCTGCTCGATCGTGACCGAGGCCGGCTGCGTGTTGGACGGGGGCAAAGTCGTTGGCGCGTTGACCACCGGCAGCGAGCGCTGTGCCGCCTGGGTCGCCTGAAACGACCACATCGCCGACCACCAACCCGGTTCGATCGATCCAACGGAAACGCGCCCGGCCTCATCGGTCATGATGTACTGATCCGGCTTCCAACGGTTCTGCAAGCGATAGAACTGTCCCTCGACGTTCTCCAGCGCCCACATCGCCGACCACCAGCCCGGTTCGATCTGGCCTTCCTGCAAGGGGCCGTTTTCGACATGCAGGTATTGCCCGGTCGCAAGGCTGCGAAGGCGTACGAATGGCTCACCGGGGAGTTGCTCGAAGTCCCAGCCCGAATTGGGAGACGCGACATCCGGCGACAGCTGGAATCCGTTCCCCGCCAACAGGTAGCCGGAGGTCCATCGATTCTGGATCGTCGCGGCGTCGGACCAGGCCTGCGCCACGGTCGCCAGGAGCACGAGCGCTATTGCCATGCCTCTCTTGAGCCAGTCGAGCGGATCAATCATCTTCATACTCCTTCCAGAACCTGCGAGAGGTTCCACCCATTATTTTACGTCCGAGCAGATCGGATGATTGTACGCCACCACGATGTCTGCCACGCCTGTCGGGTCGAGCGACGTCCAGGGGAAATCTTCAGCCGGATTGCTCTGTTCGGCCCCCTCGATCGCTGCGGCGACAGCGGCATCGATGACCTTCGGGTCGATTTCACCGCCGACTGTATAGGATCCATCGAATGCATCCCTTACCTGCTGGCGCATGGCTGCCTTCGCTTCGGCGGAGTAATCGGCGTAGATCGCGCCGGAAATCACAGCCGAAAGGGCGATGTCAAGCGTAAGGTCCTTGACCACTGCCTTGGTCGCGGCGTTCGTCGCAGCCTTGGACAGGGCCGCGACCACCTGTTGCCTGAATGCCGCCTGCGCTGCGACACGGCTCGTGGATTTGGCCGCCAACTGTCCGCCTGCCTTGCCTGCGGTCGTGGCGGCCGTCTTGGCAGAGTTCGCGGCAGCCGTCGCGCCGGAGGCGGCACCCGCGGTGACGGCAATCAGCGCCACACTTGCAGCGGTCATGATCGGGCCTGTCACCTGGTCGGTAACAGTCAAAGCGCAGTCATTGGACGAGGCAGCGCAGGCCGCGCCGCAATTGACCGGCAACTTGGCCGGGCAGCTGTTCCAGCACACAGGGCCGACGCCGGTATAACCGGCCTCGCACTTGTCGTAGCAAAGTCCGGCGTCGCGCTCCTTTCCGCCGCTGCAGGACATCAGGTTGCCGACGCCGCGGTCATAGGTGACCTTCTGGCAGGAAACGCCGATATCGATCATGGAAGGCGGGCAGACGGGCGTGCACAGGTTGGTGAGAAGCGGCGCCGTCTTGTAGCCGCTCGGGCATTTCGAATAGACGATGGTGTTGGAATTGTATGTCCCGCATCCGTATTTCTTGCCGTAGCTGCTCTTGCGGCACCGCGCGCGCGCATCGTCAAGGCTGAACGGCGTATCACCCAATTTCCAGGGAAACGCAGCGCGCTCCACGGGCGCGGGCTTGAGGCAGTGCAAGCCGGTATCGGTAAAACCGGCCGGACACGCATTCGGAATGCACATCGTGACGAAGGGCTTGTAGCCGGGCTTGCAATTGTCGTAGCAAAGGCCGGCGGTGTCTTCCGACTGACCAGGAGGGCAGTTTCGCGGCACCGTGCCGACGCCGCGTCCATAGGTCGCTTTCCAGCAGAACCGGGTCTTCGATTTTTCCTCTTCAGCGAGGCGGACGTTTTCTACCGCGATCTTTGCCATGACCGCCTGCAACTGCGCATTTGTCAGCAGCATGCATTTTCCGGGATCGCTGTCCGCGCCTGTCGGAGCGCGGACGGATTGCTGCGCATCGCGGGACGTCTGGAACATGCCGCCGACCCATTCGCGTGTCTCCGGCGACGAGAAGCCGAGCATTGTGCAGGGCGGGGATTGAAAGACAATCGTTTCACCGGCGGCGACCCCGCCGATCACCGAGGCGCTGCTGGAATCCACGACGCTGATTTCGAGCGGCTCGCCGCTGGTGTTGGTGATGCGCGTGGTCACTGCTCCATTGGTTTCGCCATAGATCAGCGGCAGCGGCGCCGAGATCTGCTGCCCGTTCTGAGCCAGAACGGTGTAACTGCCGCCGACGATCAGGCCATTCTCATCCGAAAAGCCGATCTTGTTTCCGGCACCCGCCAGCACATCCACCGAACCGCCCGCTGGCAGGGTTCCAAGGAATTCCGGAGGCTGCGACACGTCGTGCGACAAGGCAAGCACTGCGAGGGATCGCCCTGACTGGTTGGCGACGCGCACCGTGAATTGCCCGTTTCCGGTCCTCAACGGCAGCGGCACCTGAAACGACTGCCCCGAGGTTTGCGATATGGTCAGATTGCCGCCGACATAGGGGCCGCCCGGCGAGAATGCGAAGATCATTCCCGGATCCGCATCGAGCCGCACCGTTTCGCCGGACGTTACCGAGCCGACTGCTTCGGACTGACCATCCGCGATCCTGTAGATGCCGAGCTCTACCGCGCCGGAATTGGTGATGCTGGACGCAATCGCGCCATTTCCGGCACGGAAGCTCTTTTGCAGCGGCAGGGAAATGCTCTGGTTGGCAGCGGACCCGATCGTATACAGTCCGCCGTACCAGTCACCGCCCGGTGAGAAGCCGATCTGGTATCCGCTCTGGGCCGGCAGAACCAAGGTTTCGCCAGGCTCGATCGCGGCAACCAGCTGGCTTTCGACGCCGTCAGGGGGGACGATGTAGACCCCCATCGCCTCATTTGCCGGATTGGCGATGTTAACCAGGATCGATCCGTTCCCTACCTGCCCCGCCAAGGCGACCTGACTGACCGGCAACGGCAGAGACAGGGTTTCCGAACCACTCCCGTTCACCACGTATTGGCCGCCGGTCCAGTCGTTTCCGTCCGACACGCCGATGATGGCGCCAGCCTGCGCCCGGATGTCAAGAGCCGAGCCTGACGCGATTTCCGCAACCAGCGGCGCATCGCTGCCGTCGTCCAGAATATAGTGAATGAACAGGGTCGTCGGCGTCGGGTTCTCAAGCCGCACCACGGCCGATCCGTCGCCGATCTGCGGCGGTTGCTCAGCCGTACCGTCAGCATTCTGTCGCGCGGCCGCAACGGGTAGGCTCACCACTTCCGGGGCGATGCCGGTGACCTGATAGGTTTCCCCCACCCAGCCGGTGTCATCGGCGATGCCGATCTCCGCGCCAGCCTGGGCCGGGATGTCGATGAAGAAACCGGAATCGACTTCTGCAACCAGAGGCGCGCTGCTTCGGTCGGGCAGGATGTGATGGATGCGCAAGACCCGGTCGGACGGATTTTCAAAGCGGACAATCACCGACCCGTCGCCGATCCGCGGCGCCTGGGAGACCGCACCGCCTTCCTGGTCAGCGCCATCGTTCGTGATCTGCCCGTCGCTCTGGACAGGCAAGCTCACCACTTCCGGGGCGACGCCGGTGACCTGATAGGTTTCCCCCACCCAGCCGGTGTCATCGGCGATGCCGATCTCCGCGCCAGCCTGGGCCGGGATGTCGATGAAGAAACCGGAATCGACTTCTGCAACCAGAGGCGCACCGCTTCGGTCGGGCAGGATGTGATGGATGCGCAATACCCGGTCGGACGGGTTTTCAAAGCGGACAATCACCGAGCCGTCGCCGATCTGCGGCGCCTGCTGAGCATCGTCGCCAGCGACCTGTGAGTTGTCCGGACCCGAGTTGCCGTTGTCCGCGATTGAAGGAGAGAGCACTTGTTCCGGGGCGTCGGTTACATCGTAGGGGCTTCCCACCCATTCATTCTGGTTTGCCAGTTGGATACGCCACCCTTGCCTGACCTCAACATTAACAAAATAACCGCTATCAACCTGCCCTATCTGATCTGGCTGCCTGTCCACCGAGCTGAATGCGAAAATACGCAGGGATTGCGCTGTCGGGTTTTCCACGCGCAACACACGGTCTTGCTGCTGCGCGAAAGACTGCGGAGCCACAATGAGGAAAGTTGCAAGAAGCGAGAGGCAAAGGGCCACAAGGCGCTTGGAAAACCAGTTTATCACGCAGACCAACCTTTTCCAGTTATCAGTCGTTCGGCTCCGAAAGCTTGCTGCGCCGCAGACTTATGATGATCCTATGTCCCTGGTCCAGCTACAGAAAGCCCACTGAGCCATGAGATTTCAATCCAGATCAAGCCGCAGCAATATCGGAACACAAGCATGCAGCTTCTAAATGCAAGTGAAAGTAGAGGGGAGTTTCCGTCTTGAGTCAAATAGTTTTCCCGCGGAGTATTGCTTGCGTGATATTCGCTTGACGAATGCTTATTGATGGCTTTTCATCTTCGCTCATCCATCAAATTCGGCGGTTCCGTTCACGGACCGCACCGCGCTGGATTGCGAATGACACATCAAATCGGGGCCGTGGCCGTTCCGTAATCTTCGTCTCGGGAGCCCTATGCAAATGCGCATGTTCATACTGGCCGTTTTCCTTGGGTTCACTTCATTACTTCCCGCGAAGCCGTCAATGGCGTTGTCGATTGTCAGGCCGGAACTGGTGAGCGTGCGGTTCATCAACGCTACCGGGCAACCTGTGGATTACTATCTGATCGATCCTGCCGATGGCTCGATCAAGCCTTACTCCACGATAGTCGCCGGCGGCTCGGTTGATCAGGAATCCTGGGAGGGACAGGTCTGGGTCTTCGGACAGAACCAAGCGGAAATAACCCGGTACCAGACAACCGCCGACGCCCGGCAAGCATTCACCATTGGTGCGAACGGCGGCGCTGTCACACCGGTAGAAGACGCTGGCGGCCGCGGCCCGCCCGGTGCGGACCCGATGCTGCAGCCGACATCGCTGTCAAGCCCTGCGTTCGGTGATGGCTTCAGTTGGACATATGCCCGGTATATCGACGATTATACCAATTTCGGCCCCACCGCGACGCTGTCATTTTCGGTTCCCGAAACCGACAATGCGCAGTTTGGCGCCACCTGCAGCCGCGGCAGCGGCGGAATGATCGATATGACGATCGCCGCCCGGGTCAACCCCGCCACCGCAGGGTCCGAGGTCAGCGTGGCATTCTCCTCCGACAAACGATCCACGACTGTGAACGGAGTTATCCTCGTCCCAGAATCAAGCGAAGCTTTCACCGGCTACGGGTTCCAGTCCGATACTCGGGCGCCGGTCTGGAACCTTTTCCGCGAAGCGGCCGAGGTACGGTACGGGATTCAAGGCGGCGAACTCGTCAACATCCGAACCACGGGCATTGTGCAGCCTCTCGACGCCTTCATTCGCGATTGCGCGACATTTGCGGACGAAGCTGCCGATCCGGCGCGCGCCGCCCAGTTGGATCCGTTCTGCGGCTATCAGGGCACCCGGCGCTCGACCGGAGGGCAACCCCTGACGCTCAGGCTCATCAATGCGACGGGCGAGTACCGGGCTCTATACTGGGTGGATGGCAATGGGCAATTCGTGCAGATTTCACAACTCAATGACGGCGAGTATCTGGAAGTGCAGACATCGACCGGCCATGTCTGGGATTTCACCGATGGTCCGGGGAACTGCATCGAGGCGTTCAGGCCCAAGCAGGGTCAAGCCACTTACACCATGACACGGCAAAGTCCTGGCTTTGGGCCGGAATGACCGTGCCTGAGCGCTTGACGTCCCGCAGGGAAAGGCAAGGAAACCAATTATGATGTACCTTCGTATCCCATGCATGATCCTGGCAGCGTTTGCCATTGCGCTTCCGGCCGACGCCCAGCAGCAACCGCTGGGAACCCAGCAGCCGCTTGGCAAGCAGCAACCGCTCGGCCACGGGCAACCAGGCGTGGTTGGAGGACAAATCGGAACATCGCAATCCCAGAGGTTGTCGCAGGGCGGCTCGTCAACCCCGGCCATGCAGCCGGTCGGAGCGGCAAAGCTGCGAGTGACAAACTCGCTCGCTCAACCGGTCGACAGCTACCGTTTCGACGACACGGCCCAGCAGATGGTGTCGGTCGCCACAATTGCGCCGGGCGCATCCCAGGAATACGATGTCCGGCAGAATCAGGTCTGGGTATTCGGCGTCAATCAGAGCGAAGTCCAGCGCTATGTCGCTAGCGCGGCCCCGCAACAGACCGTGACGATCGGCAGCGCGTCCCAGGTGCAGCAACCCGACCAGTCCGGTCAGCCAGCCATGGCCAACTCCGGTCCTGTTATCGCACCCGTGATTGTCACGCAGCCGACGCCACTCAATCCGCGGCAAGGCGACAGAGGATCATTCCCGCCGGCAAAATCATGGGGTGGTATCGTCCGCTCGGGACCCGGTCTCGAATACGACAAGCTGGGAAGCGTGGCCGAACGTACTCCAATCGAAATTCTCGCCAGAACCGGCGATATCATGAATGGGTATCCGTGGTTTCAGATCAGGTTCGGCGACGGTGTCGGATACCAGTGGGGCGGGATCATCTGCGGCGTCAATCAACCGATAGACGGCGCCTACGAGGTTTGCAACTGAACGCTTCCGCATGCACGATGGGCGGTGGATTGCCCCAAGGAGTATTGCGGCAGTCTTCCACAACGGCGACGGTATGAGCCCGTCGGCGGCGGCCGAGGTCGGTTTAGTTATCTTTTATGGCAATGCACCGAATGGGGATCGACATAAGCAACTTCGATTTTTCCCGCCTAAAGAAACCGGGCAGACACACCATCAGGATTAACAGGTCTTATGCTCACAACACCAAATTCTCTTGAGAGGTCCATTGCATAGTGATGCTGCTGAAGCGTCGGACAGCCAATCCTTAGGAAAACGCCCAAGCGTTGGCCGAAATTTATCGAAGCTTACGCTAGGCGACCGCCATCCACCGGCAACGCGACACCGGTGGTAAAACGCGCCATGTCGCTCAGTAAGAAGACAATACTTTGCGCAACTTCTTCCGGTGTGCCCAGCCGCCCCATCGGATGGGCCGCAATGACGTTCTTCCGCCGATCTTGCCGGGCCTTCTCATCAAGGCCGGGCAGTGCAATCGACCGGTCCGTCATGGGGCCTTCTATGGTCCCGGGGCAGATGCTGTTGATTCGTATGTTGTCGGCTGCGTGATTAAGCGCCAGGTTCCGCGAGAGCATTATCACCGCCGCCTTCGTAACGGAGTAGAGATTGAGGCTGCGTGAAGCTTCCAGTCCTGCCGTGGATGACAAGAGGACCACGGAGCCCTCTTTGGCGGCCTGCATTTGCGGCAGAACCGCGCGGCACAGAAGCCAGAGGGCCCGGGTGTTGAGAGAAAACGTCATGTCGTATTCCTCCTCTGTGACATCCATCAGCTTCTTTACAGGCCCCAGCATCCCGGCGGCCCCGACGAGCCCGTAGACCGGACGTTCGAACGCTTCGCGCGCATAATCGGCCAGGGCTTGGACTTCAGTGGCGACGGTCACATCAAGACATCGGCCTCGTGAGCGCGGACAAAGGGCAAGCGTCCGATCGAGGCTTTCCTGATCGATGTCGGCCAGAACTAGATCCGCGCCCTGTTTCGCCAACACCACGGCAGTGGCCCTCGCCAGTGCCCCTCCTGCTCCCGTGATGAGCACGGTTCTGCCGGCAAAATCCATCATGCACCCCTGCTTGTTCTCTCCATTTCCGCCAATCGCGGGAATTGTGCGGCGTCCTTCCACAGGCGGCTTTTCTCCAATTGGCCCGAAAGCGCCAGGACGATGTCATCGCGGCCGAAATGCCCGATCAGTTGAACCCCGACCGGCAGCCCCTCATGACGCCACATTGGCAGGCTCGCTGCCGGCTGGCCGGAGGCGTTTATAATCGCCAGAAAAGCGGTCAGCTTGCCGGCATTTTCACGGAACTCCTTGAAGCTCCGTACTTCGGTCGAAATAGTCCCGAGCTTCACCGGCAAGGACGTGAGCGTGGGGCTTATGATGATGTCGCATTCCGACATCATCTCCACCATCATTCGTCCAGTGGCATGAAGCAGGTTTATCGCCTGGACATAGCTTCCTCCCAAGGTGGAACGGCCTAGATTATAGCCGTCGAGGATCGCAGGCTCCAAGTCATCTTCCGTCACCATACGCCCGCTGCCGGCCAATTTCTTGTCCACCGAGGCAGCAATATTCACCGACATGATCGTGATGATTGCCGCAATGAAGGCGGGATAATCAAAAACGGGGGGCTGCAGCCGGACAACATAATGACCGAGCGAACGACAAGCCTCGGCGGTTGCCTCCGCCGCGGCCAGACAAGGCGCGTCCACATCCAGTCCCCACGGGTCAGTCCAGAGCCCGATACGCAGGGGTGGTACGGAACCATTCCGAACGGCATCTTCAAAGCCGCCGCGAAATGACGGACTGGCATAAGGCGCGCCAGGTTCCATGCCGCCGACGAGATCCATGACGCGCGCTGTATCCCGAACACTGCGGGACAGAACGCCGTCGCATGCCAGCCCCCCCCAGCCCTCTCCACGGAATGGACCCATGGGCACAAGGCCGCGGGACGGTTTGAGGCCGAAGATTCCGCAGCTGGCTGCGGGAACCCGTATAGAGCCGCCACCGTCGCTGCCATGGGCAATCGGTACTACGCCAGCTGCAACCGCGACCGCTGCCCCGCCTGACGACCCGCCTGAGGAACGGGTCAGATCAAACGGATTTCTGGTCGGCCCGCCATTGCAGAGCGCCTCCGTGGTCGGAGCCATGCAGAATTCGGGCACGGCGGTTCGCGCAAAGCTGATGAATCCAGCCTTCCGGAAACGCTCTGTCAGCGTAGCGTCTCGGGCAAAGCTTGTGTTTTTAAGCAAGCGAGAGCCCGTGCTCGACTGCAGGTCCGTAGAGGCAAGTCCCGAATCCTTCAACAGGAAGGGCACCCCGTCGAAGCGTTCCCCGCCGGGGGTGCATTTTTCCGCGTCGACCATCGCCGCCGCGTACCTGCGATAAGTGATCGCATTGCAGACGCGGTCCACGACTTCGGCCGCATCCTGCGCCAGCCGCATGGCGTCCTTAGGAAGCAGTTCGCCCTTGGACAGCGCAGCCGCGAGGGCGATGCCATCCATGCTCCGGTATTCCGAGAAGTTCATTCCGAGGCCGCCAGTGCCGAGCCGCTGCTGCTCAGCCATGCATCACATACTTCATGACCACGGGCAAACCAGACATCGGGGAACTGCTGGAGCCATTCGATCATTTCCCGCAAAAGCCGTATCCGCGAAGGACGACCAGTAAACTGGGGGTGCATCGTGAGATTGAACACACCGCCCCACTCACGGATTTCCTCAAATTCCGCCTGCCAGATCTCCAATAGGTGGGAATTGGTCATGATTGTCCGGGGAGTCCGGGTGGAAAACATGGTGAACGGGGCGTCGTCCAGGCTCCAGTGCACGGGTATCTCAACCACCGACCTGCCGGTTGTCGAATGCAGATAGGGGTGCACCGTGTCCATTAAGGAACTGTCGTAGTGAAGCCCGTATTTTGCCAGGAGCGAGATCATGTTGGGGCTGGTTTCCCAGGCCGGCGAGCGAAATCCCCGGGGCTCGATTCCCTTGGCCCGCAGCGCCTCGAGCCCGCGCACGAACGCTTCTTCTTCCTTTTCCGGTTCCCGCGGATCGATCCATTCGTGGAGATAGCCGTGATGGCCGATCTCATGGCCGTCCTTCAGGATGGCGTCGGTTCGATCCGGATAGGTTTCAGCCGTCCAGCCCGGGACGAAGAACGTCGCCGGAACACCGGCCGCCTTGAGGGTTTCGAGGATTTTCGGAACGCCCACCTTCGCGCCATACTGGCCCTGGGACAACGTCCCGGGCCGCAACGCATTTTCAGGGTCGCGGGACAACCAAAGCGTATCGGCGTCGAAATCGAAAGTGAGCATGACGGCGACCCGTTTGCCGCCGGGCCACGTAACTGGAGCGAATTCGTGCATGGTAGTCCCTTTCATGAATTCAGTTGGGTCCGCGGACCGCCAGCCATCCGCCATCGACCGCGAGAATCTGGCCCGAGACGAAGCGCGCGCGATCCGAGGCAAGAAAGAGGATAACGTCGGCCACGTCCTCGGCCGATCCGATCCGCTTGAGCGGTGTTCCGCCGATCATTGTGCGCTGGTATTCCTCGTCATTCTCGATCTTGTCGCGCGTCATGGCCGTCAGGATCACGCCTGGCGCCACGGCATTCACCCGAATGCCGTGCGGGCCGAGATCGGCGCACAATTGGCGGGTGAGTTGCGACACTGCGCCTTTGCTTGCCGCATAGGCGGCGGTGCCGGCACGGCCGACATGGCCAAAGACCGAAGTCACGTTGACCACTGATGAACCGGAACGCATATGAGGAATCAGGTCCCGAGTAATCCGCATCACCGATCGGAGGTTGACCCCGAGGATCCGGTCGATCAAGGCGTCATCGCTATCGGCCAGCGAGCGGGAGCCGCCGATGCCCGCGCAATTGGCCAGTATATCCAGGCCGTTCATTCGCTCGGCGGCATCCCTGATCACAGATGGCGCTTCCTGCGATGCCACATCCAGCCGGATTGCGGTGCACTTGCGGGTCGACATGACATCGTCATTGAGGTCAACGGCAAGCACATGCGCGCCGGCAGCGACAAAACCATCCAGCGTCGCCAATCCGATCCCGCTGTTTGCGCCGGTCAAGACCACAGACCGGCCCTCAAAGTCATCGCTCCAGCTCATGCCCCGCTTCCCAGGTAATAGGCCTTGAGGTCACTTGTATCGAAATCAGGCCCATTGAGGCGAGAATGGGCAATGCGGCCTTCCCTGAGTATGTGAATCTCCTCGGCGAGTTCCACGGCCATGGACACGTTCTGCTCCACCAGCAGCATGGTCAGGCCTGTCTCCCGGAGACCACGAAGGATGTCCGAAATCTCACCCACGACCTTTGGGGCCAGAGCGGCGGATGGCTCGTCCAACAGCAGAAGCTTGGGGCGCGACATCAGAGCCCTGCCCAGGGAGAGCATCTGGCGTTCGCCACCCGACAAGACGCCCGCCGCGGCCTTGCGGCGAACCTTGAGTCGCGGAAACTGGGAGTAGACCCGGTCCAGGTCCTCTGCGATTCCGCTCTTGTCCTTGCGCCGGTGAAAGGCGCCGATGAGGATGTTCTCCTCGACCGACATCCCCGCCAGGACTTCCTTGCCTTGCGGCACAAGGCACATTCCGTGCTCGGTCATTGCATTCGCCGGCAGTCCGTCGATCCTCTTGCCGTCGAGGGTGATCTGGCCTTTGACAGGGGTGACGAGGCCCGCCAAGGTCTTCAACGCGGTCGACTTGCCCGAGCCGTTACTGCCCAGGATGGCGCTGAGCTGGCCTTGCCGCACCGTGAGATTGAGATCGTGCAGGATCATGACTTTGCCGTAGCCCGCGTCCACATTCGTGCATTCAAGCATTTTTTCCGCGCCCCAATCCGATGTAAGCTTCAATGACCTCGGGCTGGTTGACAACCTCCGCCGGGGGGCCGTCCGCAATCTTCTGGCCGTAATCGAGCACCACCACCCGGTCACAGACCGATTGGACGACGCGCATGACGTGCTCGACCAGGAGAATGGTGACGCCGAACTCATCCCGCATGCGGCGTATCATCTCGATGAGGCGGTCGACATTGTGGGGCGCAAGCCCAGCCGCGGGCTCGTCCAGAATGAAAACCGTCGGTTCGGAGGCCAGGCCGCGGGCCAGTTCGACCATGCGACGCTGTCCGATTGACAGGTCCGCGGCCAAATCTGAGGCTTTCTCCTCCAGATCAAAGAGTTTCAGCATTTCGCGTGCCGTAACGCCCGCTGCGGCGCGCTGCCGCCGCGCGGCTGGCGTTCGAAAGAACGAGGAAACGTAACCTGGCCCCTCCTTCTGCTGCAGGGCCAACGCGATGTTGTCTTCGACGGAGAGAGTTCCGAACAGCCGGATCATCTGGAAGGTGCGGGCGACACCCCGGCGGGCCATCTGGTGGGCAGGCGCACCCGTGACATCCTGTCCGCGCATCACCACCTGGCCGGAAGTGGGAACCAGGACCCCGGAAATCAGATTGACCACCGTCGACTTGCCCGACCCGTTCGGGCCAATCAGTCCTGCGATCTCTCCCTCGTTCACCGAGAACGACAGATTGTCGAGAGCCACCATGCCGGCGAACGACTTGCTCAGCCCTCTCGCCTCAAGAATCGGCGGGGTCATTTCGCTTTCCTTCCAGTCAGGGCTCCGACTACGCCTTGCGGCATAACCATGATCATGAAGATCAGGAGAGCGCCGTACATAATGTGCTTGTATTCGGCGAGGTCAGACAGCACCTCGGGGAGGATGGTCAGGATCAGTGCCCCCACGATGGGTCCCCAGAACTTGCCGCGCCCGCCGAGCACGACCATGGCAACGATGGTGGCCGAAGTCATGACGGTGTAATCGTTGGGCGTGACGCCACGGATGTGGTGCGCCATGAGGACGCCTGCGCCACCGGCCAGGGCCGAGGAAATCGCGAAGGCGACGATCTTGATGACATTCGTGTCCATGCCGATGGTGCGGGCGAGTGTCTCGTCGTCGCGGATCGCGGTCAGAGTATCGCCGAACCGGGACTGGGTCAGGAACCAGACGAACAGGCAAGCGACAAGGGTGCAGCCTAGCGTCACGAAGTAGAAGGTCGAGACATTGCCAAGCTCCGGGCTCACCTCGACGGGCAGGCCGTAATGCCCCCCGGTGAGGTCCGTCCATTGCGCCAGCACCAGATAGACAACCGTCTGGAATGCTATGGACATGATTGCCAGAAAATGTCCCTGGAGGCGGAGTGATGGCAGCCCGAGAAGCACGCCGAACAATGCGGCCGCGGCCATGCCCGCCGGCAGGTGCGCCCATAGGTCAGTGCCGAAGCTGCGTTGCATCATCGCCGCGGTGTAGGCGCCTATCCCGAAAAAGGCCGCGTGGGCGAAGGAGAACTTGCCGGTCCAGCCCATCATGATGTCAAGGCTGGATGCCAGGATCACGTAGATCAAGGCGATGATCGCGACGTTGATGAAGTAACCGCTTTCCAGGACGGCGGGCAGCGCACAGGCGATCGCCGTTGTCAGCAGAAGGATCAGAGGAGTTCGCATGTCAGGATCTTTCAGTCTTCAGACCGAATAGTCCTTGCGGGCGGACCGCCAGAACAAGGATCACGATCAGGAAGCCAACTATGTCGCGGAGTTCGTTGCCCATGTATCCCGCCACGAGCGACTCGATGAGCCCGAGCGCAAGCCCCACGATGATGGCGCCCTCTATGCTTCCCATGCCAGCAACAACCACGATGATGAAGGCCTTCATCACAATCAGGGCCCCTGAATTGGGCTGCACCATGAAGACGGTCGACATCAACGCGCCCGAAAGGCCCGCCAGAACGCTTCCTATCACGAAGGTGATCAGCGAGACGCGGCGGACATTCACTCCGCTGATGAGAGCTACGGTCGGGTTTTCAGACAGGGACCGCAAGGCCCTGCCGGTCCAGGTGTAGCGCAGGACCAACAGCAGGGCGGCCACGATGACGGCCATCGCAGCCACGATGGCGATCCGTTCGGCGGTGATGAAGACATTGCCGATCTGGATCGCCCCGGGAGCAAATCCGCTTTTTACGGCCATGGGCTCTGCGCCCACAGTCTTCAGCATCAGGTTTTGAAGCAGGACGGAAAGGCCGAACGATGCAATGATTGCATTGGTCGGGTCCTTTCCGCCCAGGGGTCTGAAAACCACTCGTTCCACAACCAGTCCGAATGCCGCCATCACTACCGCGACGACCAGAAGGGTGGGGAGGGCAGGCAAGCCAAGCAGCTGCGAGCCGAGAACCGCTGCGAAGCCCCCCAGCATGTAGAACTCGCCGTGGGCAAAGTTCACGATGTGAAGAATTCCGAAGATAAGGGTCAGCCCCACCGCGACGAGCACATAGCCCGATCCGATGACCAGCCCGTTCGTCAGAAATTGTGGCAATAATACGAGATCAGACACCATGTGCTCCGGGCCTTAGTCGAAAGGAAGCCATTCGCGCTTGCCGTTGCGGACGATCGCGAGACCGATCTTGAAGGGCACGCTGCCTTGCTCGTCAAAGTCGGCGACGGTGCCCTGCGGCCCCTGCACCAGCGGGACGTCGTCCATGCCTTTCAGTGCGGCCTGGATGGCGGCGCCGTCGGCAACGCCGGCCCGGCGCACGGCCTCGATCAGGACGTTCATGGAGTCATAGCCAAGCGCGCTGTAGACGTCCGGCTCCTTGTTGAACTTGGCGCGGAAGCGTTCGGTAAAGGCAGCGCCGAATTCGTTGGGCGTGCTGGGTTCAAACATTGAGGAGACAGCAAAGCCCTCCGATGCGGGACCGGCGAGTTCAATCAGCTTGTCGCTCATCATCGAGCCGGAGCCCATGATCTGCGTCTCGACACCCAGTTCCGCTGACTGCTTGATGATCTGCGCACCTGCATCCATCAGCCCGGCGATGTAGACCGCGTCCGGCTGGGCCGCGCGCACCTTCGTCAGGACCGAAAAGAAATCGCGCTCATCGGGGTTGTAGGTTTCGGTGAGGATGATAGCTCCCCCCACTTCCGCAAGGTTGGCGGCAAGCGAGTCGGACAGCGACTTTCCGTAAACCGAATTTTCGTGCAGCACGGCGACCTTGGTCGCATCCAACTTTTTCACCATGTCGACGGCCGACTGACGCGCCTGTTCGCGGCTGCCGGGGAAGGCGCGGAAGAACCAGGGATCGCCTGCCTCGTTGTAATCGGTCACGTCGGACGACGTCGAGCCTGCGGAGATCATCGGAACCTTGAATTCCCGCGCGACCTTCGTCGCAGCAAGCGCCACGCCGCTGACATAGGTTCCGCTGATGGCGGCCACGCCCTCCTGCTCGATCAGCTTGCGGACAGCCGTCACGCCCTTGGTCGCATTACCTTCGTCGTCCTCAATGACAAGTTCGACTTGTTGTCCGAGGACGCCGCCCTTGGCGTTGTTCTCTTCTGCCGCGAACTGGATGCCCTCGAGGATGGAGGTCCCTGCCAGCGCCGCGGGGCCCGAGAGCGGAAGCATGACTCCCAGCTTGACCGGTTTGTCCTGCGCGAACGAGGACCCTGCAAAGACGGAAACGGAGATAGCCACAGCCATTGCGCTCAGTGAAACGATGGATCGCATTACAAACTCCTAGTTGATCTTTTATATTGCATTGTAATATGATAAATCTTAATTTGATATTGTGTATCATGTCAAGACCGGCGGACGGGCGCCGGTGAGGAGGACAAATCATGAATGAAAACAATTCTCTCTATATGAAATCGCTGGAGAAGGCATTCGTGCTGCTTCAGGCTTTCAACGACCATTCCAATGGCGGACACATGACGCACAAGGAGATGCAGAAGGCCTCCGGCCTAGATTCCAGCACGGTCCAGCGGCTCTCCTACACCCTGGTCCAGCTGGGCTATCTCGAGCGGGGCTCGAACCGGACCTATGGGATCGGACGTAAGTTCCTGGAACACGCCTTCGAGTTCCTGCGCAATTCGCCGGTAGTCCAGCGCGCCAGCCCGGTCCTGATGCAGCTTCAGGCCGAGACAGGCGAGCGAGTGGACGTAAGCCTCTTCAACGACCTGACGATGATCTACGTGCTGCGGCGTCAGACGAAACGTCAGACCTTCTACGCAACTCTGATCGGCCGGCAGGTTCCCACCTTCGCCAGCACCGGCGGACGGGTCGTGCTGGCCCATCTCGACCGCCAGCAGCGTGAAGATATCCTGGAGCGCTCGAACCTGAGGAAGATCACCCCAAAGACGATCATCGATAAAGCCGAAATCCTTGAGCGAGTCGATCAGGCCCGCGAGAAGGGCTATGCGCTGTGCATGGAGGAAATGATGCTGGGCGAAATCGTTCTGGCCTCCCCAATTCTGCAAAGCGACGGCACGCCACTCGGCGCAATCCACATCTCCGGATCCCTCGCCGACTGGACTGTTGAGGCGTTCGAAGAACGCAATGCTCCTCTGGCCATCCAGGCGGCGCGCTCAATATCGACATAACGCATCAGGGGCACTTCATGATGCCTCCAACGTGGCGCGAGTTCTACCAGTGGGGATTATGTGTGTTCGGTCAATCGACGGCATATACCATACTCCTGATGCAGATACGGCACGAGAACACTTGGTGAAGGGGCTCCTGACGCTTGCCGATGCAGCCGATCGAATAGCCGCAAATTCTGATATCTTAAATAGAAATACGTTTGTGTCGCGCCTATCCGAATATCCGGGGGTTTACTTCGCTTGCCCTGAGATAGTTATCTGCTGCCGTGTAAGTATATTCAGACGCATTAACGCGAATTCTCAGTAGGCCGTAGTCTCATAATGGCGCATACGGAGCCTGAGGCATGCGAGCTTGGGCATTGCGAGGAATGGTAAGCCGAGCTTGTCTTATCACCTGGCATGCGGACGTCGCGGATGTCGACATTGGTATCAAGCGTCCATAGGCCGATTTCGATTCTGGCCTGCCCGGCAGAAGTCACTACTCCATCGACGGCGGTGAATGAATGGGCTTTTTCGAGGTGTTCTTGACCGTTTTCATGTTGATCCGGGACATGTCCGCGTTCAACCCTTTCGCGCTCCAGCAGGACGGTATGGCCGCGTCTGGAGTAGACGTCGGCGGTTGTCAGCGGTGCTTTGCTGTTCCATCTGCAGAGCAAGCTCCATGAGCGCACCAGCAGCATCATCACCACCAATCTCCGCTTCAGCGCGTGGGCCAGCGGGTTTGGCGACCGCCAAGATGAGCACTGCGCTCCTCGATCGGCTCACCCGTCACTGCCGCATCCTCGAAACTGGAACTTGACTGCAACACCAGACCAGAAACAAAGACGGGCCATTTCTCAGTGGAAATCACCACGCAGATCTTCGCCCTGGACCCGATCAAGACGATGCCATCCAGCGCATTCCGGTGGCGACCTTCGCGGGCGGCGCCCGCGGAGGTCGCGCGCTCAGACGGTGCCGCCGAGGCTACCCTCAAGCTCGACAAGCTCCTGGCCACCGGCCATCAGGTCCTGCAGTTCCCCGGCGGTGATCTCGTCGCGAACCGCGGTACCCAGCGTCTTGCCCCGGTTCAGAACAGTGAACCTGTCACCAACCGCCATGGAATGGCGCACATTGTGTGTGATGAAGACAACCCCGATGCCCTGGCTGCGCACCTTGTCGATGGTCGCCAGCACCTTGGCTGTCTGGCGCACGCCAAGCGCCGAAGTCGGCTCATCGAGGATGAGCACCTTGGCGCCGAAATAGACGGCTCGTGCAATCGCGACGGTTTGGCGCTCGCCGCCTGACAGGGTGCCGACCGCCTGATCCGGGCCGCGAAGATTGATGCCCATCTTCCGCATCTCTTCCATAGTGATCTCGTTTGCATGCTTGAAGTCCATTGACTTGAAGATGCCACGACCGCGTTCCGGTTCGCGTCCCATCCAGAAGTTTCGGGTCACCGACATCAGTGGAATCATGGCAAGGTCCTGATAGACAGTGGCGATTCCGGCCTCCATCGCATCGCGCGGGGACTCGAACTTCATCTCCTTTCCCTCGAACCGGATCGAACCGTGCGTCGGCTTGTGGACGCCGGCCATCGTCTTGATGAAAGTCGACTTGCCAGCGCCATTGTCACCCAGAAGACAATGGCACTCGCCGGGATGGATGTCGAAACTCACGCCGGCCAGGGCGATGACCGGACCGAAGTGCTTTTCGATGTCCGTCATTTCGAGGAGCGGTTGCCTGCTGGTCGCATGGCCATGGTGGAACCTGGTATCCTGGGTCATCTCAACGCTCCCCCGTGATCATGCGTCGAATATAGGTGTTCAGGACAACCGCCAAGATCAGGATTGTGCCGAGGAACACCCGGAACAGCGAACTCTCGGCGCCCGAGAAGAACAGCCCCTGCTGCACGACGCCGAAGATCAGCGCGCCCAGCGCCGCGCCGACGACGGATCCGTACCCGCCGGTAAGCAACGCGCCGCCGATGACCACGCAGATGATCGCCTCGAATTCCTTGAGGATGCCGCGGTCGGCGGCGGCGGATCCGAACTCCATTACCTGGCTGGTGGCCAGGACTGTTGCGCAGAATGCCGAAAATACGAACATGGTGATCTTGACGCGATTGACGGGTACACCGACGTAACGCGCCGCGACCGGGTCGCCCCCGGAAGCAAAGATCCAGTTGCCGAACCTGGTTCTCGACAGAAGCCAGTGCCCGAAAACAATCAGCCCGATGGCCCAGACCATCAGCATTGGCAGCCCCTCGACAACCGGTTGCCCGATCTTGGTGCCCCGCACATAGGTGTCGATCAGGCCGATATCGGCAAGGAACTGAAACACCGGCTTCAGGATGACGCCGCCGAAAATGAAAGCGATCCAGTCGCCTTCGCTTGCATCGCGCACGCCGCCGATAATCGTCTGGCGGGTGGTGGCGACGGCGAGAAAGATCGTCATGCCGCGAAGGATATACAGAAATGCCAGCGTCACGATGAACGACGGAAGCCCGGTCTTGATGACAAGGATGCCGTTGAGTGCGCCGATAGACATGCAAACGACAAAGGCGGCGATTATAGACAACCACATCGGCCAACCGAGCTGAACCGACAGGATGGCGATGATGATCCCCGCGAAGCCGATCATCGACCCCACCGAGAGATCAAATTCGCCCGCAATCATCAGCAAGCACGCGCCGACCGCAATGATGGCAAATTGCGCGGAAACGATCCCCCAGTTCATGATGCCGTCGGCAGCGAACATGCCGCTGTCTCCGGCGACGATCAGGAAAAAGGCGAACACCAGGACCACCCCGGCAAGCGCGCCGAGCTCCGGCCGGATCATGGCCTTTCGAAGTGCCGAGGTCTTTTTAAGCCTCTCGTCAGTCATGAAAACGTTACCTCCAATGCGAGGAGTCCGAGGCAACGGGATTCGTTGCCGCGGACAATCCTTGGTTAGCGATATTTACCCGCAAATTGGGCGATCTGATCGATGTTGTCCTTGGTGATGAAGCCGGGTCCCGAGTTCACATTGTGCGGGATCCGGATCCCATAGCGGACATAATTTGCAAGCGCGATGACCGGAATCTGGCCCTGAAGGAAGGGTTGCTGGTCGATCGCGTAGTTGATCGTCCCGCTCTTGATTGCGCCGGCGATTGCTTGCGAGTTGTCGAAGGTGCCGAAATTGATTTCGCCAGCCAGCCCCATTTCTTCCAGCGCGAGAATGGTCGGTTCCGCGGCATTCGGGCCGACGGCAAGAATGGCGTCGATATCCTGGTTGACGCGAAGATAGGCTTCAACGCGGCTCTTCACTTCGGCGGGATCGGACCCGACATCGATCATCTGATCCGTGAACTCCTGTCCCATGCCCTCGGCGAACCCACGGCAACGTTCAGTCAGCGGAGCATTGTTGATCTGATGGTTCACGCAGACGAAGTTGGTGGCGCCCTCGCCGGCCGCACGCTTGCCGGCGGCAAAGCCCGCATCATATTCGGGCTGCCCCACATGCATGAGCGCGCCCAGTTCCGCCGATTGCTCCTGTGTGCCGGAGTTTACCGTGATCGTTGGGATGCCCTTGGCAATGGCGTCCTTGATCGGGCCTGAGACCACGTCATAATCCGGAATGGTGACGACAATTCCGTCGGGGTTCGAGGCTGCGCTCTGTTCGATAATGCGGGCCATGTCGCCGAGGTCGCCGTTGGGGGGATTGCGAATGTCGACCGTCACGCCCATCTGGGCCTCGGTATCGCTGATCGCGTTCTTGATGACGTTCCACCACGAGTCCGAATCAGGCGAATGATAGATGAACACGAAGTGTTCGCCCTCGGCGGATGCGGGTGCTGCAGTAAGGGTGAATGCCGCAGCTGCGGCTAGTACCATCTTTCTCAAGTTCAGTTTCAATGTCTTCTCCTCCGTAAATGTCTTCCCCACTTCGACACCGCCGGGGAAATTGCGGTCGTCTCCATCCGGGTTACGGACAAAGAAGCTGCGCCAATTGAGCCACAGGCACGCCTGGGATGGTCAAGCTGTGGGATTGGGGCCTGTTTGCTGCGGGCCAGACAGACCCGCTTCGGACCGAAGCGCGGGACTTCCGGCCATTCCCGGTGTTTGAGCTGTCCGTGTGTGAGCCCGTATCGATCCGGCAAAATCGTCTCCCTCAGAGTGGCGCGAGCACGAAATCGAAGGTCGACCGCCATGCGGCATCTTCGGCATCGGTGCGTTCGTATCGGGCAATCAGGGATTCCTTGACGCCGAAAACGGCATCCGACTCGAGATATGGGTCCGCCTCAACAAAGGTGTGCGTTACCAGCCGCTGATACCCTGGTTTGGTGACGAGGAAATGCATGTGGGCGGGCCGATAGGGGTGCCGTCCCATGCTTTCGAGCATCTTGCCGACAGGGCCATCGTCGGGAATCGGGTAGGATGTCGGCTTGATGCCCCTGAACGCATAGCGCCCGTCCTCGTTCGTCAAGAACCGGCCGCGATTGTTCCACTTCGGTTGAATTCCGGGCTGCTGAACATCGTAGAAGCCCTCAGCATTGTCCGACCAAACGTCGACACAGGCGCCCTGAATCGGCTGCCCATCCAGATCGAGCACTTTGCCCTCGAAGAGACAAGGCTCGCCTTTGCCGTCAAGGCAAATGGTGTCGCCCATAGCGCGAACCGGAGCGTCCGCCACGTGGAACGGTCCGAAGACCGTATTCTCGGTCGCGCCTTCGGGACGTCGGTTGTTCACCGCGTCGACCAACATCGACACGCCGAGCACGTCCGACAGGAGTATGTATTCCTGGCGTTCCTGGGAGCAGATCTGCCCGGTCTTCGTGAGGAAGTCGACGCCGATTTCCCATTCCTCCGGCGTCAACTCGGTTTCCTTCACAAAGGCATGCATGTGGCGCACGAGACTGGACATCACCTCGACAAGGCGGGGGGGTGCATCCGGACCCATGCGCTCGATGGCGATCTCAGCCGAACGGGCTTCCGAGAAGTGGGACTTCATGTGGCTATCTCCTTTTCCTTGTCCGGCAACAGGGGAGCCGGGCTATCCACGATAAGCGCGCGGAAAAGCGCGTTTGGCCGCTATTCTGCGAAAGAAAGGGCGCGGATTGCAGCATGGTGTTGCGAGCCCGGTCGCGATTGCGCGCCGGATATCGACTTCATCGTGGCCGAATGACGTCAGTGCCGCGTGAACACCGATACACCACGAAAACACGCGGCGAAGTCCCGAATAGTCGAACTTCTCCCCGGCCTGACAGCGGTTCGACAGGCCGAACACAGCGTGTCCCCGCGAACCCTGGTATCTGGAAGCTGGGCTGAAAACACATTTTTGATTTCCTTGTTGCTTATCGCCCCGATCCGGCGTTCGCCAGAACAGGTGCTTTGGCGCATCATCCGCGATTGTCGACACGTTTCTCAAAGGAATGGATGTTGACCGTCTTCCAGACATTCGCCTGGCTGAAAGGATCGGCCCGGTTGAATGCAACCGCAGCCTCCCTGTGATCGGCCTCGAGCAGGAACATCGAGCCGATCATGGTTTTATTGTCGTCAGCGAGCAGTGGGCCGGAAATCACCGTCCTGACAGAGGCTGCGGCAAGATAGGCCTTGTGCGCATCATAGTGAGCGAGACGCTTGTCAGCGGCATTCTCATGATCGAGGCAATGCACAACAAAATACATGTCCGGAGTCCCCCTTGTTCTCATTCGCGGACCCGCCGCCTCGGCGTCGGAACCTTGTGACGAGGTAGCGCCAGAATAGTCCGTTTGGATAGCTTATCGGGGCGCGTCACCTATAATTTCCAAAAATGTACCATCCATATTTTATTTTGGAAAGTCTGATTTTCATATTGTGGGAATTTTTCGGAAAACTCAGGCGCCCCACCCAAGCCTGCGGTGGTATGGAGGAAGGATCAGTGCAGCCCGGAGCGCCGACATTACCGGCCACGGGGACCCATCAGGAATGCCGGGTCCAGCACACGTGAAAACTGTGTATCCCGAGAGCTTTAAGCATGAGGACTTGTGTAATACGGCTGGCGGAGTACACGCGTCGACCGGCGCCTTGGCAGCAGAACGTTACCGGCCTCGCTGGAGCCCGCTTTCGAGTATCATGTCGACGGTCACCTGATAGTGCGCGGACAGCAATTCGGTTGTGCGAGCCGCATCGCCATCGACGAACGCGTTGAAAATCCTGGCGTGCTCGTCTCGTTCATTGCGCTCTGGATAAGTCGAGGCGCAAAGAATCCGATAGCGCTCCGCCCGATCGAACAACTTCGAGCAGAAAGCGGTGACCGGCGCCAGTCCGCCGGACTCTATCAGTGACATGTGAAAGTTCTTGTGCAGCTTTTCCCATAAAATAGAGAGTTTACCATCGGTAAAACGCCTCTCCTTGCTGAGCCGGTGATAGGCTAGAACAATCCGTTCTTCCGCCTCGACATCCTTTCGCTCTATACCCGCCGCGATGGCTGCGCCCTCAATCAGGATACGCGACCGCACGATCTCGCGCAGTTCCGCCTCGGAAATCGGCGCGGCACGAAAGCCCTTGCGTTCTTCGCGCAATACCCAGCCCTCCGAGTCGAGCCGGTTCAACGCTTCCCTGAGCGGGCTGATTCCGATGTCATACTTCGCCCTCAGATTGTCGAACAACAGCTTGCCGCCGGGCGGAATCTCTCCGTTCATGATGTCCCGACGGATCGTTTCATAAACCGAACTGGCGCGTGTCAGAGCTGTTTCACTGTCTTTCAATCTATCTACTCCGGAAACTGTAATCGGGCGCGGCAGACCAATCCGAGGAAACCTCAAGCATTGCCCGGTCGCGCTTGCGCCGCAAGATCAGCCGCATCCACACGGTGCGCAATAGCATCACGATAGGTAGGAATCATCAAATAGGCAAATATTTTGGAAAGTTTCTACCTACTTTGTTTGAGGTTCAGGAGTTCCGGGCCATTCCCGATCGGCGCTTGGTTCACCCCCTCCCTTCGTTGGAAGGAGTCCGTTCTTCACATCAGCGAAGTCCAGGGATTGCAACGAATGGACGCAATAGCCGAACGATTTTTTGTGGAAAATATATTGACTACGATTATTTTATGGAAAATAACTATGCGAGAGCGGTCTCGCCATAGCCGGTGAAGCCAGACAGATGCGGGGAATTGCTGGTTTAAACTGACCATCTCGGTGGAGCCGCAATCGCAAGGCGTCGGACGCGCCTAGCGCCGGAAAAGCTTCAGCTTGATTCACCTGCGCCCTATTGTCCACGAGAGAAACAGCCGCAGTACATGCGATGATTGTTAGATTTCAAACGAGGGAGCGAACATGAGTTCTGAAAATCTTGGCGGAGTGATCATCACAGGGTCGGCGCGCGGCATCGGCCGTGCGATCGCGGATCATCTTGCCCAAACCGGCTACGGTATCGTCATTGCAGATCTGGATGAATCGGCGGGGACCAGAGCCGCCGCTGAAATCCAAAAAGCCGGCGGCAATGCGTTATTCCGCCATGTGAACGTGGCGGACCGCAAATCGGTCGCTGCGGCGGTCATGGCCTGCGAAGAGGCATTCGGCTTCATTCACGCCATCGTCAACAATGCCGGCTTCAACCGGCCACAGCATTTTCTGGAGACTACCGAGGACAACTGGAACAAAATCATGACGATCAACGGCCTCGGCGTATTGATCGGGATGCAGGAAGCGGCCAAGGCCATGATCGCGGCCGGCCACAAGGGCAAGATCGTCAATACCGCCTCCATCGCCAGCCGCAGCGGTGACGCGGAATGGGTACCCTACTGCGCAAGCAAAGCCGCCGTCGTGAGCATGACGCAGGCGGGCGCCAAGGCGCTGGCGCAGCACGGAATCAACGTCAACGCTTTCGCCCCCGGCGTCGTGCAGACCGATTTGTGGACACAGCTCGACAAGGACCTGATGGACATGGGCATTTCCTCCAGACCGGGTGAAGCGATGCAAAACTTCTCCCAGAACATTCCTCTCGGTCGCACCTCGACGCCGCAAGACGTGGTGGGAACCGTCGCATTCCTGATTTCTCCGGCTTCCAACTACATGACCGGTCAGTGCCTGATGATCGATGGCGGGATGATCATGCAATGAGTGGGGCGAGGCTTGCAATATTGACAGGCGCCGCCGGCCATATCGGGCGTGCGACCGTGGAAAAATTCGCTGCGACCGGATGGTCGCTGGTGATCACGGACGTGTCGGCGGCGGTGGACGAGATCGCCAGCACAGCGGCCGGGAAACACGGGACCACCGTCATCGGCGTCCAGGCGGACATTGCAGCTGAAGAGGGCGTCATGGAGGTGACGGCTGCTGCAGAGGGAACCGGGGTGCCAGTCACCTTCCTCGGCTTGATCGCGGGTATCAATCACGAAGCGGCCCCGGTTGACCAGATCGATATGAATGTTTGGGATCGGGTCCTTTCGATAAATCTCAGGGCCAACGTCCTGATGATGAAGCACTGCGTGCCGTTGCTGCGCAAGTCGGGGGGAGGCGCGATCGCTACAACTTCGAGCTGGTGGGGGCGGGCCGCGCACCCATATTTCAGCGCCTATTGCGCCTCCAAGGCGGGTGTCATCGCACTAACCCAGAGCGCCGCCGGAGAACTGGCGCCGCACATCAGGGTAAACTCGGTCGCCCCGGGCAATGTCGGCACCCCGATGCACTACGATGCGCTTGAAGTCGAAGCCAGGGAACGCCGTATCCCGGTCGCGGAGATGCAGGAAATCGAATGGGCCAAGATCCCGCTCGGGCGCCCCGCCGAACCCGCCGAAATCGCGGCCGCGTTTCATTTTCTTGCTTCACCGGAATCCTCCTATCTCACCGGAGCGGTGCTCGATGTGAACGGAGGCTGCGGATTCTACTAGGGATTCTACAAAAGAACGTAAATTCAAAAGCTTGAAACAGTATGGGCAGGCGCTTGCAGCGACCTGAGCGGAGGATTCCGTCCGTTTGCTGCGCCCCGCTCCACAGAAAGGAAAAGAAAGCATGACCCCGGAAACGACCCAAAGGCCCCGGATCGCATTCCTCGGAACGGGCGCGCAGGGAGCATCGATCGCCGCCGACTTCGCCCTTGCCGGGCTCGATGTCACATTCATCGATCAATGGCCGGCCCATGTCGAAGCGATTCGCGAGAAGGGGATCACGGTCAATCTTCCCACCCGCACGATCAATGCCAAAGTGCCAGCCTTGCATCTCTGCGAAGTCGCCGAGATAAGGGAGAAATTCGATATCGTGTTTCTCGTGGTCAAGGCCTATGACACGCGCTGGGCCTGCGAACTGATCAAGCCGGTCCTGGCGCCGGATGGTCTTGTCGTCGGGCTTCAGAACGGAATGAGTCACCAGGATATCGCCGCCGTCATTGGCCGCGACCGCACCATCGGCGCCGTGATACAGATCGCCTCTAACATGTGGACGCCCGGCGTTACCACCCGTCAGAACGACCATGATGAGTCCTGGTTCGCGCTCGGCGCGCTGGATCCAGAGACGCAGAAACGCGTCGAAGGCCTCGCCGAGCTTCTCAGGCATTCGGGAACCGTCGAGGTGCATGAGGACATCCACTCCGCCAAGTGGATGAAGCTTGTCGTCAACGCCGCCGAGCTGATCCCCTCCGCCATAATCAACACCGAGCTCCGGGGCGCGGCCAAGGTTCCCGGCATGCTCGAAGTGATGCGGGCGGCCGGCTACGAGGCCATGGAGGCCGCGCTGGCGGACGGGGCGACCATCATGCCGATCATCGGCATGCCGCCGGTGATGAGCAACCATCCCGAGCGTTATGTCGACGAGATCTTCGAAAAAGTCCTGAGCACCTATTCCGAGGATGACACGCTCACCACTTCGCTCCAGGACTGGCGCAAGGGACGTCGCGCCGAGGTTGACGATGTCAATGGCCGGGTTGTCGAGACATTGCGCGAGAAAGGGCGCGATGCTCCGGTAAACCGGCGCGTTGTGGAGATCGCCATGGAGATCGAGGCGGGAAAGCTTGACGTGAAAAGCGAAAACGTCGCCCTTCTGGTCGAGGCGTACCATGCGGCGGTGAAAGGGGATTGATGCAGCGCCACTTCCAAGGATATCGATAAAACATCAATCTAGAGCATTTCCGTCCTTTTCTTAGTCGGACCGGATTCCCAGATCAGCTTTGTACTGATTGACCGATGCTGGCTGGATGGAGGCCAGCATCTCATGACCGCACCTTGATCGAATGATCTTCGTGAGCGTGTGGTTGCAGCGGTGTTGAACGACGAAAGCAGTCGAGCTGTCGCGGCTCGTTTCAATATTGCCGTCTCTTCGGTGGTGAAATGGTCGCGGCGCTATCGCGCGACCGGATCGGTTTGCCCTGGCAAGATGGGAGGCCATCGCAGGCGCATTCTTGAGCCGCACCGCGGCTTCATTGCCGAGCGGCTCAATCAAAACCCGCATCTGACGCTGCATGGCCTGAAGACTGAGCTGGCATCACGGGGCATTGCCGTCTCCCGCAACACGATCTGGGACTTCATCCTCAGCGAGGGGCTGCGCTTCGAAAAACACTGTTCGCCCTTGAACAGGCGCGCGCCGACGAGAGTGATGGAAGGCCTTGCAACATCATCTTGATCCTAACGCCTCGTCTTTATCGATGAGACCTGGATCAAGACCAACATGACGCCCATCAGGGGCTGGGGACCAAAAGGCAAGCGTCTGCGGGCGTGTGCGCCGCACGGCCACAGGTGCACGCTGACATTTCTCGGGGCGCTGAGGAACGATCGGCTGACGGCGCCGTGCGTCTTCGACGGGCCGATCAACGGCCAGTGCTTTCGAGCCTATGTCGAGCAGCAACTCGTCCCCATCCTCAAGCCGGGCGACATCGCCGTCATGGACAATCTCGGCAGCCACAAGGCGCGGCTGTCCAACAGAGCATCAAAGCCGCCGGTGCGAGGCTGTGGCTCCTGGCGCCGTACTCACCCGATCTCAATCCGATCGAACAGGCCTTTTCCAGGATCAAGCACTGGATGCGCCTCGCACAAAAGCGAACCATCGACGAGACGTGGCCTCATATCGGCAGGCTGGTCGAAACAATCCAACCACACGAATGTGCCAATTATCTCACCAACGCTGGGTATGCTTCCGTTAGAACATGAATTGCTCTAAGCCAAATTCGGGCAGAAACTCCATTTACCCCCTGCTATACCGTTTCCCCGGGCCACGTCTTTCTCAAGCGCCACGATAACGCTTGCTGAACAACTCCACACTCTGGCAGCAGCCTTCTGTCAACGTATCCGAAACGGCTCTTTCTCAACCATATCCCAAATATGCAACTTAACCGCTTCGGGCAGCCTTTAACCATCAGACACTCATGCAGAGATACTTGATCTCAAGGAAGTCCTCGATGCCGTATTTCGAGCCCTCGCGTCCGAGACCGGAGGACTTGATGCCGCCAAACGGCGCCTCGGCGGTCGAAACCAGACCGGTGTTGATGCCGACCATGCCGCTTTCGATCTCTTCCGCCACCTTCCAGACGGTGGAGATATCGCGCGCGTAGAAATAGGCGGCGAGACCGAACTCGGTGTCATTGGCGAGCGCGATGCCCTCGTCGATCGTGTCGAAGGTGATGATCGGCGCCACCGGTCCGAAAGTCTCTTCAGAGAGAACCTTCATCCCCTTGGCCACCCCGGTCAGCACAGTTGGCTGGAAGAAGGTGCCGCCCAGGTCCGAGCGCTTGCCGCCGACAATCACCTTGGCTCCCTTGCTGACCGCATCCTGGACGTGATCCTCGACCTTCTCGAGTCCCGCCGCGTCGATCAGCGGGCCGATCTGAACACCATCGTCCATGCCGTCTCCGACCTTGAGCTTCGCGGTGGCGGCAGCGAGCTTCTCGGCGAAGGCGGCGGCCACGCCGCTTTGGACGAAGATGCGATTGGCGCAAACGCAGGTCTGGCCTGAATTGCGGTATTTGGCGATCATCGCTCCCTCGACCGCCTTGTCGAGATCGGCATCGTCGAAGACGAGGAACGGGGCGTTGCCGCCGAGTTCCAGCGACAGTTTCTTGATGTCGTGGGCGCACTGTTTCATCAGGATGCGGCCCACTTCGGTCGAACCGGTGAAGGTGAGCTTGCGCACTTTCGGGTTCGAGCACATCTCGCCGCCGATACCCTTGGAATCGGTGCCCGGGATCATCGACAGGACCCCCTTGGGGATGCCGGCGCGCTCGCCGAGCACCGCCATGGCGATGGCCGAAAGGGGCGTTTCCTTGGCCGGCCGCGCCACGAAGGTGCACCCCGAGGCGAGCGCTGGCGCCACCTTGCGGGCAATCATGGCGTTGGGGAAGTTCCATGGCGTGATCGAGGCGACGACACCGATCGGCTGCTTGATGACAACGATACGCTTGTCGGCCTGATGGCCGGGGATGACATCGCCATAGACGCGGCGGCCTTCCTCGGCAAACCACTGGATGAACGACGCGCCATAGGCGATCTCGCCCTTGGCCTCGGCCAGCGGCTTGCCCATCTCGGCGGTCAGGATCTTGCCCAGATCGTCCTGATTTTCCAGCATCAGGTCGTTCCACTTGAGCAAGATCGCGCAGCGCTCCTTGGCAATCTTCGCCCGCCAGGCCTTCTGCGCCTCATAGGCAATGTCGATCGCCTTCCTGGTGTCCTCTGCGGTCAGGTCCGCGACATCGGCGATTGTCTCGCCGGTCGCCGGATTGGTGACCGCGAAGGTCTTCGATCCCGAGACCCACTCCCCGCCGAGAAGACCGCGGGTTTCGAGCAGGGACGGATCGGACAGGTTGAGTGTCATGACTGGGTCCTTTCTTCAGCCGTCTGTCAGTAGGCGGCGCGGTAGATTGCCAATGCGTCTGCTTCGGTCACCGGGCGGGGATTGTTGACCAGAAGCCGGGTCTGGTTCATCGCATCCGATGCTAGTTTGGGGAGAATGTCCTCGGGAATGTTCATCGCCCGCAGATTGGGCTGAAGGCCGCAGTCGCGCGAGAGCTCCGCAAGCTTCTCGCAGAAAGCGGCCGCGCGCTCCTGACCCTCGAATTTCGACAGTTCCGGAAAGGCGTAAGGGGCCAGTTCGGCATAGGGTTGCGGCGACGTGACGATGTTGAAGCGCAGCACATGCGGCAGAACCAGCGCGTTCGACAAACCATGCGGGATATGGAAATGCCCGCCCAGCGGATAGGCGAGCGCATGGACGGCCGCCACCGGGGAATTGGCGAAGGCCTGCCCGGCGAGCATGGAGCCGAGCAGCATGTCCGACCGCGCTTCGGTGTCCGACCCCTCATGCACCGCCCTAAGGATCGATCGCCCCATCAGCGTCAGCGCCTGGGTGGCCAGCATGCGCGAAAGCGGATTGTTGTTGGCGCTCGCCGACGCATAGGCCTCGATGGCATGCACCATGGCGTCGATGCCGGTTGCTGCCGTCACATGGGCCGGCAGCCCGTAGGTGAGTTCCGGATCGAGAAGCGCGATATCGGGCAGGATCACCGGCGAGACCACGCCCATTTTCTCGTTGGTTCCGGTCGTAACGATAGATATCGGCGTGACTTCGGATCCGGTGCCGGACGTTGTCGGCACCAGGATGAGCGGCAGACGCGGCCCCTTGGCATTTCCGACACCGTAGACATCCTTGATGCTTTCCCTGCCGAGCGCCAGAAGCGACACCAGCTTGGCAACATCCAGCGAAGACCCGCCGCCCAGACCGATAACCCCGGCGATATCAGCAGCCTTGGCCTGCTCGACCGCTTTCAGGATGACAGATTCCGGCGGATCGGCCTCGACATCCTTGAACAGTTCCACCGAAATCCCCGCCGAGGCGAGAATCTGCAGCGCACGGTCGACGATGCCGGTCGACATCATGCCGGGGTCGGTGACGAGCATCACCCGCTCGCCGATCTGCGCCTTGACCAGATCGCCGATCCTGTCGAGGGCGCCAGCGCCGAACTGGATCGACTTCGAGGTGTTGAAGGTGAATGGATTCATCGTCTTCTCCGATATTGCGGGCCCGTCAGCCCCCGAAACTGAATGCGATCAGCACCGCCAGCGCAAAGCCGACAGCGCCCGTGAGAATGAGAACGCGCAGCCGCTCCTGCTCCTCGGCGGACGTGTCCTTCTTCAGCCGCAACGGTGGCTCGTAAGGTGGAATGGTGACATGGAGGGGGCTCGCCATTTCCATCTTGTAGGAGAGAAACCAGATCAGTCCGAGACCTGAGACCCAGGCGGCGAGTGACCAGGCCCAGAGCGAGGGCATGCCGAGAAGCCAGATCGGCCCGCTTTCGCCCGTCGCTACAAAGGCGGAATTGCCAAAGATCAGTCCCGGGCCGACGGCAAGGAAGAACCAGGCGAGCGTCACCGACCAGGCGGTGGACCGTAATTTCTGCGCCTTGCCCGACGTCGAAAGCAGGCCGGAAAAGAGCCGGCGGATTTCGCGCGCTTCGGTGCCCAGCGCATTGCGGTTGGTGATCGCGGAGATGATCAGGACAGCCGCTACGTTGGCGGCCATGCCCCAGAGCGCCGAATGAATCGTCCAGGGCCAGCGGCCCCAGGGAAGTTCCAGACCGAAGAATGACAAGACCTGGTATCCGAGCGGCTCGGTAAGCAACACGCCGGCGAGGCCGAATCCGACGCCGGCAGCCGCCGCCGGACGGGTGATCCAGGACAGCCACGTCACCCCCAGAAGCGGAGTCCAGAGTTGAAAGGCCATCGGCAAGGCAAGCGCCGACAGCGCCGACAGCGCGACCGGAGCCAGGTTCTCCATCAACATGGCAACCGCCGCTAGAACCGCAATGATGATGCGGGTCAACGTCACAGCGCCATGCTTGCTCAGGCGCGAATTGAAATAGGGCCGGTAAATGTGCCTCACCAGGCCTTCGCCGGCGACAAAGAGCGCCAGACCCGCCAACAGTTGCACACCGGCGGCGATCCCGATGAAGATCCATGCGGCAAACCAGGGCGAACCGGTCTGCAGTGCCGATAGCAAACCGTCAAGCGCGAGGTCGCGGTCAACGAGGCCTGCGGCCCCGGTGAGTGCGATACAGAAGGCTATGACTGCGCCGAAGAAACCGGCTGTCACCCATGTCTGCCCCGCCGCGATGCCGTTGGGGCTGCGGGTAGAGAGGACAAGCTTGATGATGAGCGGGCTGGCCTGGAAGCCCATAAGCGCGAAGGCGAAGCTGAGATTGGCGAGCGCGGTATTGGCGTCCGCCAGCTCCCCGCCGCGGCCGAGACCGGATGTAAAGTGGATGACGCCATTGACGGTGAACAGCCCGGCTGACCCCTCAATCGCCGACAATTGGAGGAGGCCCGCATTGAGCGCCGCGAAACCACCGCTCCAGATCAGTGCGAAACCGGACAACGCCACGATGCCGGCAAAGGCGAGAACCGTCTGGACAACGCCGAAATATCCAATCGCGCGCATGCCGCCGATCCCGGCCCCCGCAAACAGGACGAAGCCAAGCACCACGCTGGCGGTGAATCTGGATACCGCCCCGCCGGTCATCAGCTCGGTCAGGTCGGAAATCGCCCGGATCTGCAATCCGCAGAACCCGATCGCAAACAGAAGCGCGACCGTTACCGAGGCCGTGACGAGGAACGGGCTGCCATAATAGACACGGAATATGTCGGCCTGCGAAGAAACCCGCATCCGTTCGGCCACGAACCAGAGCCGCTTGAAGAACAGTGTTCCGGGCAAGGCCAGAAGCACGCCGCCGACGATCAATGCAGGCATCTGGAAACCCTGGGCGACGATCTGCTGACTGCCACCGAGCACGAACCAACTGCTCATACTGGCGCCGCCGATGACCAGCGCAGTTATCCAGGGGGCGAGTGCATGGCCGGCGGAAAAGAAACCGTCGTCCGCCCCGGTCTCGCTGGCTGCCACACGCACCCAGTAGAGCATCACCGCGACATAGAAGAGCGCGAAGAGCGGGAGCCAGACCGAATACGCCATGCCTGTCATGCCCCGGGCTTTCCATCGTCTACATGCCGGACATGGAAACTCGAGAAAGCGCCCCTCATGCCGTAGCGGGTGGAAAGGTAGATCGGCAGTCCGAAGCCGAGCGCCGCCAGCAGCGTCAATCCCGACCAGTAATCAGCCGCCGACAAGCCACCCATAGCCCAACCGATGATGAAAGCGAGGGCCACAGCACCGAAAGCCGAGATGCCGAGCGCCGTCTCGCCGGGCTTGAAGCCGCAATCAAACACGGCATTGACCACGATGTGGGCGATGAAACCCAAAATGATCGTGAGTGTCGCCGCAAGCGAGATGACATAGGAATCCCGCGAGAAACCTTCCACTAGCAGGGCCAGTCCCCCAAAGCCGAGCACCGCCCAGATCGAGAAGACAAGCAGGTCGCGCTCGACCATCGCTGGCTTGGACATTCAACGCTCTCCGGTTCAAGACAACAGGGCATGCTGCGCCCCGTTGTCCGGTTGCTTGTTATTCCGCCGGTGATTTGCCGGCCGACTTACCTTTGCCCGCAGACGTGCCCTTGGCGGGTTTCGTGTCCGGAGCGTTCGGTTCGCTGTAGACGATCTTGGAGAGATCCTGGAGCGTGTGTGTGCGATGCACATTGTCCGCGCTCATGCCGATCTCGCCAAGAAGCTGGTCAACGAAAGGTGCCTGCGAACGGTACCTCAGCGCCGAAGAAACCACCTGGTCGGCCAGGTTTCCATCCCGTGGGCCTGCCCCGTCGCCATCGCCGCCCGGACCTGACGAGAAGCCACCGCCGGAGAATCCCGGCATGCCGTCGACATGCAGGATCTTGATGCCTTCGATCTTCTCCATCGGCTTGACGCTTTCGCGGATGATTGCCGGCAGGTTCTCGACCAGCGCCTTGTGCAGACCGCTGCGACGGCTGGCGTCGGAGCGGATGTTCTCGGCCTCGTTGAGCTTTTGCTTGCCCTCGGCCTCGACCTTGTAACGTTCAGCCAGAGCCGCAACCGCTATCCTGTCGGCATCGGCGCGATCCTGCGCCGCGTCCTTCTCGGCCTCTGCCAGGATCCGGGTGCGCGCCCCCTCGGCCTCTGCGACCTTCTGGGCTTCGAGCAACTCGATGGCCTTCTGGCGTGTGGCGATCTCGGTGTCGCGGATGGTCTGGACCTTCTCCTGCGCCTCGATCATCTTGGCGCGGGCGCCCTCGGCGACAGCCTGGGCTTCCGAACGCTCCTTCGATTTTCCGGCTACGGCGATCTCGCGGATCTGCTCTTCGATCTGCAGGGCTTCCTTGCGCTTGATGTCGATGCGCTCGATCTCCTGCTCCATCTCGATGCGCGCGCGCTCGACGGATTCACGCTCTTTCAGCTTGATGATCTCGATCTCGCGTTCGCGTGTGGCGTTCTCATTGGCGATCTCGGCCTTGCGCTGGGCACGCTGGATGGCGACTTCCGCCTCGTGCGACAACTTCGCATATTCGGTATCGCGCTGGATCTCGAGCGAGCGCTTTTCGGCTTCCAGGTTTTTCACCCGTACCGCAATCATCGTGTCCTTTTCGATGTCGTTGCGTTTTTTCTTGCGGCTCTCGATCTGTTCCGTGAGGATCGTCAGACCCTCCGCATCGAAGGTGTTGGATGGGTTGAACAGCGAAATGTCGGTCTGATCCAGCGATGTCAGCGACACCGATTCAAGCTCAAGGCCATCGAGCGCCAGACTGTCCGCCACCTCCTTGCGGACTTCCTTGACGAAATCCTGACGGTGTTCGTGGATTTGCTCCAGGGTCATCGTTGCAGCCGCACCGCCCATCGCGTCGACAAACCGGCCCTGGATGAGATCCTTGAGCTGCTCGGCATGCATGGTGCGGTTGCCGAGCGACCGGGCGGCTGTCGCCACCGCTTCATCATTGGGCTGAACCCGGACATAAAACTCGACGGTCAACTCGACACGCATCCGGTCCTTGGTAATCAGGGATTTTTCCCGGGCCCGGAGGATCTCCAGCCGCAGGGTATTCATGTTCACCTCGGTGATGTCATGCAGGATCGGCAACACAAAGGCGCCGCCGCCCATGACCACCTTCTCGCCACCAAAGCCTGTGCGCACGAAGGAGATGTCCTTCGTCGAACGGCGATAGAGCCAATGCAACAGATAGGCGCAGACGGCGATGACGATCGCCGCCAGAATGATGATGGCAATGAAATCTGCACCCTTCATTGGAATGTTCCCTTACTTTTGAATTCGTTGGTTCGGATTGTCGGCAAGGCCGCCGGGAGGCAACGCAGGTCAGTCATGCCGCTTTGCCTCGCTGTCGAGCATGGCGGTCGCGAGCACCGCGACGCCGAATGCCATCCGGTTGAGAAAATCTGCAATATTGTAGGCAACCGACAGGGCCCCGTCGTCGACATAGCCGCCGAATGAGGTGATGAAGTTGCCCAAAGGATAGATCGCCCAGCCGATGGTGACGATCAGCCGAAGCCAGAAATAGCCGTGCTGAACCGGTTCGTTGAGCGAGCCGCGCACCGCCTCGTCCATCTGGCCGAAGAACAGTTCACCGAGAATGTAGAGCCAGAAGACGAGCCCGATCAGGAAGGCGAGTGTCGCATGCATGAAGCCCGCCTCGCCAAGATACCGGACAAAGACCATCAGGATCGACACCACGACGAGCCGCCAGAACAGCCCCATGCCGAGCTTGCCGAACAGGCTGGCGAAGAAGAACAGCGCCAGCACCTGCAATGGCATAGAGATCGCCCAGCCGACATAATGATAGACCACCGGAACCGACTGTTTGACTGCCCAGGCCTCGCGCGCCTCATAGACCGCGCCGACACCGACAAGGGCAGCCAGCGCGCAGAGTGTCACCGGCAGTTTCCAGCCGTTTTTCACCCAACTTGTGCCAAGCAGAAGCAGCACGCTTGTCGCAACCAGTCCCAGCAGGGCTGTGGAATAGCTCGCCGCTGTCAGATCAGCTGTTTGGAACACCGCCATGCTACTCTCTCCCGCCGTCGATATTGAACCTGAAGAAACCCAAGCCGTTCATGTCTGACCTTTCTAGATTTGCGTCCTGATGTGCGGCGAGCGCGCATACAGCGCCACCATGGGCAGGATCAGCAGACCGAAAATGAATTGTTGCCATTCGAAATCGAGGCCGATGCCGATGAGAAAGGAGGACAGGACCTGCAGCACCAAGACGCCGATGACGGTAAACCCGTAGCCGCCCTGACCGCCCAGAAGCGATGTCCCGCCGACCACGACAGCCGCCAGCGTAAGAAAGAGGTACTGGTCACCAACTCCGATGAAACCTCCGCCAGACCAGCCGAGCAGCAGACTGCCGGTCAACGCCGCGAAAAACCCGGAGATCGCGTACATCATCACCCAATAGGTGAGCTCGGAGATCATAACCCGCTTGGCCGAGGTCCGGTTGACCCCGAGCGCGTAAAGATAACGTCCATAGACCGTCAACCGCATGCCAGCGATCAGCACGATGACGATCAGACCCCAGATGACGATCACCGGCGGAACCGGCAGGCCAAAGGTCGAGCCGTTCATGGCAGCCAGATTGGACAGCCAGTCCGGCACCGTTCCGAAGACATTGCCGCCATAGGCGGTGCCGATTGAAGTGACGATCTGCACCCCGCCGGAGATGGCAAACCCCGTCCCCAACGTGACGATCAGCGCCTGTCCCTGCAGCCGGTAACTCAGCAAACCGTTGATCACGCCAAGCAGGGCGCCGATGCCGAGCACGATGAGGGTGGCAAGCCAGGGCGGTACGCCAAGGCTGATGAGATAGAGAAGCCCGACATTGGCGGCGCCGATAATGAAGGGGATCGACAGGTCAAGCCCGCCGAGCAGCGCCACCAGCGTCTGTCCGACGGAAGCTATCCCGAGGAAGGCCGCAAACAGCAGCATGGACTTGATGTTGTTGGCCGAGGCAAAACCTTCAATGTTCATCGAGCCGATCGAGAACAAGCCGCACAGAACCATGATGCCGATGAAGGCCGACCGGTTTTCCTGAAAGTGTCGGCCAAGCGTCCGGGTGAGAACGATGATGGTCAGGATGATCAGCAACGAGACGATGTTCCAGACGTTGAAGAACCCCTCAATTGTCAGCGACAGAACCAGGAACAGCGCCAGGATCGCGATCAGCCCGTAGATTGCCGGACGGAACTGCTGCCAGGTCTTCCGGCCTTCGCCGATCTCGCCTTCCGCCCGCGCCGGCGTGTCCGACACGAACTGGCCAAGCACAAAGCGCCATCCCCAGACGAAGGCGGCAAGTGTGGCAATTGCCGAGAGGATGATCAGCTGGATCGAAAGCCCCTGGAGGAAGCCGAAGACAACACCGATGGCGGTAAGAATGACCCCGACGGCAAGTCCGATGATCGTGGCAGGCAATCCAAGTTTCGGCGGTTCGGCGAGCATGGTCACTGGCTCTCCTCCGTATCGCTTGGACTGCTGACTGCTGCGGGCGCGAGCGGACCCTGGGCGCGCATCAGATAGGCGCCGAGAAGCACCAGCGCCGCGATGACCACGACCACGGCCGGCGCAATCGTCTTGCGGTCGGACTGGCTGACAGCGACGCGGACGAAGACCGCAATCACGATCAGCAGCAGCGCCGAAAGCACCAGCGGGCCGGCCTCGGCGCTCAATTGCCGATCCGCAGCATCGGCAACACCCACTTCGAGTGGTGCGACATAGAGTGTTTCGGACGCGATCGGTTCGAGCGGCTGCATCACGACCACTTCCTCCGCCGGTACCGAACGCGCCCGCGGGTCGCGGTCATTGGTGGCGTGCAGGATCACGCCCATCGCAACCGCGCCAAGAACGACAAAGTAAAGAACCGGCGAGAAGTTGTGGATGTGGCGCTGGATGAAGGGGATGATCAGCGTCAGCAACAGCGAGATCACCAGGATCGAACCGTAGGCGAGATTGGTCACAAAACTCTGCACCGCGCCGAAGTTGAACGTCGCCAGCACGAAGGTGATCAGGTAGAGGTTGCTCGCTCCCAGGAAGGAGCCGAACACGCCGCCGCGTCCACCGGCAAGCGAGGCTCCACCGAGAACCAGCGCGGTAACCGCGATCAATGTGTAGGTCGTGCCCTGCGAAGGGTCCCCCGACGAGATCAGTGCAGTGAAGGTAATCGCCGCCAGTCCGGCGAAAGCACCCGAAATCAGATGCGCACCGGTGCGCACGATATAGATCGGCACGCCGCTGGTGTAGGCCGCGCGCTCGTCCGATCCCATCAGGCGGAGATGCGTGTAGAAGGCGGTCCGGGTGAACAGCAACCAGGCAATGGAAGCGATTACCAGAATGGCGAAGACCGGCGAGAAGATCGAGGTTCCAAGGCCCCAGTCGGCCATGAACTGCGGCGCCACGCCGCCCGGCCGCGGCAGGATGACAAGATTCATCCCCGACAAGGCCAGGTAGCCCGACAGCGAGACGATGATCGGCTGCACGCGGACATAGATCACGATCAGCGAGAACAGGAACTGGTAGAGAGCGCCGATGAGGATCGCATAGGCGAAAATGGCGATCGGATTGGTGAGGATGCCGGCGCCATGGAGCTGGATCAGCGTCACGTTGATGAACCCAATCAGCGGACCGATCGAGAGATCCACCGTGCCGCGGCCGGACATCACCGAAGCCATCAGCGCGTAGGTGGCGAGGATCAGCGGCGTCGCCACGATGATGGCGCTGCCGATGCCGGCGCTCGACATCAGGCTGGGCGAGCGCAGGACGGCGAGCCCGAGCAGCAGGAAGAACAGCGTGATCGGAACGAGAAGGAACGGGTTCGCACGACCGCCCTGTCCCGGGCGGGCGGTATCGAGACCGGCATTGGTGGCTGCATCGCTCATCGTCCGCCGCCCCCCTGCCCGATCTCCCGCGCCTCGCCCTTTTCACGGTCGAACTCCACAATGCGGATCGATTTCGGCATCGACGGCACCGCGGGCCGCGAGTCCTTCCGGTGAGCGGCAACAGGCCGTTCGGTCTCCGCGACGTCTGTCGCACGAGCGATAGCGGCCGCGCGGTTGCGCCGCTCCATTGCCTCGCGGATGTCTTTCGGCACCTCGACGGCAACCTTGACGCCATCGCTTTCGGTTCTGGCGCCGCGCGGCTCGCCTTGCGCGGAGGAAGTGCCGGTAACGGGCTTCAGCCCCCAGGCGCTTTCCAGCCCGCTGCCGTCGGTCTGGCCGAACATGGCTTCCAGCACCCGTTTCGGATCGAGCGAGCGGCCGTCGAAGGCATCGAAGGGCTTGCCGTCGCGGAAGACGATCACCCGGGTGGCAAAGCCGATGAATTCCTCGAGTTCAGAGGACATGTAGACCACCGACTTGCCCTCGCCGGCAAATGTCCGCAGATGCTTGTAGAGTTCGGTCTTGGCGCCGACGTCGATGCCGCGCGCGGGATCGTTGAGAACGATGACGTCGGGCCGCATCGCGAAACCGCGGCCAATCAGCACTTTCTGCTGGTTGCCGCCCGACAGCGAGGTGATGCGGTCCTCGCGCATGCCGAACTTGATGAGAAGATTGTCAGCCTCGCGCTTGAAAATGGTCCCGAGCGTCGGCCAGTCGATGATCGAGAGGATGCCGGCGCGCTTCTTTTCGCGATAGAGCGGCATGACCATGTTCTCGAAGATCGACATCGAGGCGAAGATGCCCTCGCGCTTCCGGTCGCCGGAGACATAGGAAATCTTGCCTTCCACCGCGTCGGCAAGATTGCGCACTGCGTGATATTCTCCGTGGCGGTCCGTCACCTGGATCAGCCCGGATCTGGCCGGTTCGACACCGGCAACGGCGCGGACGAAGGCATCCTGTCCCTGGCCATCGAGACCGGCGATGCCGACGATCTCGCCGCGCCGGATTTCGAAGTCGAACGGCTCGGTATCCGCCCACACCGTCACCTTCTCGCCGCGCAGGGCGATGCTGCCGTCACGCGGCTGCGGCGCCTCGTTGCTGTGTGACTTTCCGGCATTCTCGTCGCCGGTCATCAGCGCCAGGAGGTTCTTCTCGGTGATCTGTTCCTTCTCCAGCACGCCGACGTCGCGGCCGTCGCGCAACACCGTGGCGCGGTCGGAGATCCTGATCAGTTCGGCGATGCGGTGGGTAACAATCAGGATGGTCGTGCCCTGATCGCGCAGGCTGCGCATCTTGGCAAACAGCCGCTCGGTGGAATCGAAGTCGAGCGCGGCGGAGCTTTCGTCGAGGATGAGAATGCGCGGATCGCTGACCAGCGCACGGGCGATCGTGATCCACTGCTTGAGGCCGAGCGGCAGCGTGCCGGCGATGGCAAAGGGATCGACCGGTTCTCCGGCCAGTTCCCGCATCAGTTCCGCGGCACGGACGACCTTGTGCTCCTGCGACATGGATTTGGAAAACAGGGCGTCAGAGCCCATGAAAATGTTGTCGACCACGGTGCTCTCGTCGGCGACGAGGACTTCCTGATAGACCGTGGAAATGCCGATGGCCTTGCTTTCCGCGGGCGTCGAGGGGGTTTCGCCGAGGATGGAGACCGTTCCGCCGTCAACCGGCAGGATGCCTGATACCACCTTGGCCATGGTGCTCTTGCCGCACCCGTTTCCGCCGACAACCGCGTGGATCTCGCCGGCGCGCGCGGTGAAGTTCACGCCATCGAGCGCCCGGGTCGGCCCGAAGAACTTCTTCACATTGCGCACGATGATCGTCTCGCGACCCTGCGCTGTCTGTGAATTTTCTGCGGTTGCGGTCGACATTCTCGGCTCGGATCCTGGCAAGATATTGTGTTGAAGGGTGTCTCCGGGCCACCCGTGAGCGGCCCGGAGCAGTTTCCTTGGGGGGATTACCGCTTGTACTGGGTCGGGTCTGCCGGGTTGACGAAGAACTGGTTGAGGTACTCCGTCGAGCCCCACTTCTCCTGGCCGACATTGTACCAGTTCTGGGCGTTCTCATCGCAATCCTCGGGGACGATGTCCTTCAGATCGTCATAGGTGATGACCACCGGATCGACGAGAACCGACTGCACCTTGGGACCCTGGCCCTGAAGCGTACGCATCATGATGCGCCAGATCAGGTTGATGTCGTCGGCGGGCGGCCAGGTCTGGACGGCGGCCGAGATCAGGTCCGGGTTCTTGCGCCAGGTGCAGAGCGCACCCAGCTCGCCGCCAACGGCAACCTTGACGCCTTCACGGCCGGACTGCTTGAGCGCACGCAGCACGCCCATTTCGGCCGCCGACTGGACGACGATGCCGTCGAGCTTGCCAGGGTGAGTGGCAAGCCACTTCTGCACTTCGCCCTGAGCCACCTGGTCGGTCCACATACCAGCGATCGAGCCGACAATCTTGATGCCGGGTGCTGTGGCCAGACCGGCCTTCACGCCACGATCCTGGCTGTCCGAACCGGACGTGCCGGGAATGCCCTCGACAACGAGAACATTGCCTTCGCCGCCAAGTTCCTCGGCCATGCGCTTGCCGATTTCGAAGCCGGCCACCTGATAGTTGACCGAGGAGTTCACCGCGGTCGGCGCCGTGAGGTAACCGGTCATCGAGAAGACCGGGACACCCTTGTCATAGGCGTACTGGACCGTCTGGTTCAGCGCCGTCGGGTTCGAGCAGCACACGAAGATCGCGTCAACGCCCTGATCGACAAGCTGGCGCATCTGCTGGATCTGCGTCGAATCGTTGAGGTTCGACTGCGTGACGATGACCTCGCTGATCAGGCCGAGTTCCTTCCACTTGGGAATGATCTCGTTCTGCAGCGGATCCATGGCGTTGGCGCGCCAGGTGTTGCCGGCATAGGACGACGCATAGCCGATCTTCCACGGCGGCGGGTTCTTCGCCTTGAAGTCGCGCAAGGGGCTCGGCCCGACCGGCTGTGACGGATCGAGCATTTCGGGATTGTAGAGACGCTTGGCGACGTCCGGATTGATCTCGTCCACGCCTTCGGCCTGGGCGGCGATCGCGCCGAAGGCAATCATGCCCGCGGCCAGTGCCATTGATTTAAGATACTTCATTTCCTGTCTCCTCTCGATGGAAATTCAACCTTCAAGCGGCTTGTCGCCGCGGGGCGTCGCAATGTTGCCGGCGCCCGTTCCTCCCACATTCGCCTTTCCTCCCCTTCTCGCGGTCCCCCGGGGACCGGTCAGTCGTAGAAATCGCCGGGAGCCTTGCGGAAGGTCTCCCAGTTGACCGGATCGTGACCGGTCACGACCATGGCGTTGGTGTCGCTGGCAATGCGTCGCAGCTTGGCGACCGAATTGGCGGCATCAGCCGACGAATGGACGAGTCCCGGCAGAGCCTTGTTCTCCCAGTGATCGATTGTATATGCGGCATCGATGGTCAGGAGCACCGGGCCCGTGCGCGGCAGCGTGACAAGGAAGGACTGGTGCCCCGGCGCATGGCCCGGCGTGAAGATCATCCGGATGACGCCGTCGCCGAAGAGATCGTAATTGTCGGTGTACTCGCCACCGAGGAACTTCCAGTCGAGCCCCGGCCGGTCGAAGTCGGCGCGGATATAGGCGCCGGCGGAGAACCAGTGCGGCTTGAAGGCATATTCGTATTCGGCGCGCTGACAGATGATCTGCGCCTTCGGGAAATGGCCGATGGCGCCGGTATGATCGAGATGCAGATGCGACTGCAGAACATAGCGCACGGAATGCGGGTCGACCCCCACCGACTTGAGCTGGTCGACACAGTTCTCAGAAACCTGCATCACCGGATCATAGGCATCGACGACCGCTCCCCAATGACCGCGCTTGTCGATGGCGGCTTCCACGGCGTTGCCGCCGTCGATCACCACGTTCCCGGCGGGATGTTTGATCAGGAACCACGGCACCGGGATCTCGAAGTCGCTCTCGCCCTGGTTCATCTTGATGTATTTGAGCTTGGTTCTCAGCGTTCCGGTCTGGAACATGTGAAGCTCGATACCGGAGGAGTTGCCGCGCTTGCGGCGCACCGGCTCCTCGCGGGCCATCGAGAACCGGGGGCGCTGCGCCAGGCTGCTGGTACCCGAATCGGAGCGGACCGATTTCGAGTCCGATTCAACGCGTTGTCCCTTGTCGTCGAATTCGATGATCTTCATTCAAATATCCCCGGTTCCCATTTCCCGCATCCCGTCGGCAAGCGTCATGTCCGTTCGTCGATGAGACGGAGGGCTTCCTTCAGATAGACGGCGAAGAGCGGATAGTTTTCGGACATCGGGAAGTGGCCGATGTCCTCCATTTCGATGTAGATGCCGCCCGGTATCTGCCGGGCGGTTGCCTCGGTCGCTTCCGGCGGCGTCAGGTAGTCGTAGGTACCGGTCATCATGATGACAGGGCAGCGGCTGGTATCGATGTTGCCGAGCTTGCCGCGCAGATCGTGGTCGACAGAATAGAAATAGAGGTCGCCTTTGAACACTTCCGAACCTTGCGTGTAGTAGTGCCAGGTCAGCCAGCGATCCTTGTCCGGGCTCTGCGGCGCCATCAAATCCCAGACGCCTGAGGCGCAGACCTGGGCCGCATTGGCATGGGGATGACGCCACCAGTCGAGAAAGAAACCGGGTGCATGCTCGGCGGCTTCCACCGGAATCACGGCGCGGTAGCGGTCCGGATAGTGCAGCGCCAGCTGCAGCGCGACATTGCCGCCGAAGGAGGATCCCATGAAGATCGGATCGTCGAGCTCGAGCGCTTCGCAGAAAGCATTGATGAAGTTCATGTAATGCTCGGCGGTCAGCCGGTACTCTTCCTTCCACCATTCCTTGTTGAGCGGCGGGTCGGACTTGCCGTGGCGGGCAAGGTCATAGGCGATCACGTCGTAATTGGCAGTGATTTCCGGATCCTCGAGCAAATCGCGCCACTGATGGTTATGGCAGCCTGCGGTGTGCTGGCAGACCAGCGGAATGCCCTCGCCGTTGCGCAGATAGAAGACCTTGTACTCGTAGCCATCGACTTCGATGGTGACATAACGCCCGATTACCGGCGAATGCTTGGCCATGGGGAACTCCGTGACATTTGCGGGGGCGCCTCATCGACGCCGAACATTCAAACGCGCCGGATCAGACCGGCACGCCGACCTTGCGAAGCAGTTCAAACTGGACGGTGAAATTTCGGAGATTCTGCATCAGCACGAGGTGGTTGCCCTCGAGCTTGAGGTCGCGGCGGAAGCTCGCCGACCAGATTCCGTGATACATCGGCTCCGGAACGGGGCGCGCGAATTCGCGCCACGTCTCGGGGCTCGCCCGCAATGCGAAGTCGTAGGAGTCCATCGGGCCCGGATCGATGTTGATCTCGTGGACCTTGCCGTCGACCATGCGGACGATGACCTTCGCCAGCCCCATGTCCCACAGATAGGTGCACGTGAAATAGCGGGCCATGGCGCCAATCGTCGGGTCACGATCAGAGGCTTCGCTGAACCTGACGGCCCAGTCCCTCACACTCATAACCATGCGTCTCCTCCCAAGCCACATGTTATTCGGAGAACTGCGTTTCGCTTGAGTCTCAGCCTTGAAACCAATTCAGTTTTCTGGCAGGTGTTCTATATGCTGAACGCAATTCAGTATGTGAAACCGTATCTATGTGAGCTCCAGACTGTCAAGGTGATTTTTGAAAAAGCTGGCCGATCCCGATACTCAAGCGAAGCCGTCCGGTTCGAAACTTGTACCTGCGGTTGAAAGAGCGACACGCATCCTCGATTACGTCGCACGAACAAAAACCTATCCGGGCCTGTCCGATCTGGCCCGGGAACTCGGAATTGCGAAGAGTTCGGTCCATACTTTGTGCCGCACACTCGTCGAACTCGACCTCTTGATCCGCAGACCGGACCAGACCTACCAACTCGGCCCGCACCTGATGCGTTGGTCAAATGCATTCGCGCAACAATCGGACGTTGCAACAGAATTCGCATCGCTTTGGGACAAGGAAACCGGCATGCCGGGGGCCACGATCACCCTCACGGTCCTGGATGGCGGTGAAGTCGTCTACATCGCTGCCCGAAATTCGGAAGTCAGCCACTCTCTCATCGACTTCCGCGCCGGCATGCGTCTGCCCGCCGCCTTCACCGCAACGGGCAAATCGTTCCTCAGTTACTTGAGCGACTTCGAGGTCAAGCGGCTCTATTCAAAAGGGCTGCCGCAGCCGAGGACGCCCCATTCCGTGGGAACTGTCGATGACCTCCTAAAGCAGCTGCACGACACCCGTCAGCGCGGCTACTCTATCGACAACCAGGAGGTCGCGGAGGGGATCATCTGCTTCGGCGCTTCTGTGCTGGATTCACGCAATATGCCTATCGCCGGCGTCGCCGTCAGCCTGCTGGCGGAGGAGGTGACCCAGAGCGAACGCGAGGAGATCATCGCCAATATCCGGCGGATTGCCACCCGTCTGTCTGCCCGCATGGGCGCAGACCTGGATCGCGCCCGCATGCCATAAGGATTAACTTCCAAGCTTTCAGAGCTTAGCCCCAAGTTCTATCCGGCTGGGAATTCGTTACCGGCGTGGGTTTTTCCTGACAGGCGGGCGGTGACGCGGAGCAACCCATATTGCTTGGTGCCGATATCCGTCGTCGTGCGAAGACTGATACAAACTCTGTCGGCGTTAGCGACCGGATGATGAGTGCGGCCACTCGCCATTGTACACATCGATTGGCCTTGGGTGCTTCCTCAGCCTGGCATGTCAGTGCAGTTGAGTGTTGTATTGGCTGCTTGCGCCGTGCGGCGGACTACTGACGAACGTCCGCTTCAGTTGAACGGCAAGCTGGAACCTGCCGGACAACAATCGGCCCCAAACCGACAAGGCGGCAATGCGTCCCCAAGTCCGTCGTTCGCGATCAACAGCATTCTTCCCGACAGCAGCCGTTTGTTCAGACTGAGCAAAAGCCCACAAAGGGTGGAGTTTGTTGAAGAACCGCTCAGTCAGATTGCGCCGCTTGCAGAGCCATGGCGAGAAACGGATCGGGCTTGCGCGGTTGGATTTCGGCGGGATGTTTGCCCAGCCGCCTTGTCTGGAAACCAGATCGCTCAGCCAGCCGGCATCATCGGCCTTGTCGGCGAGCACCATCCAACCCTTGCTGATACCCTCAAGCAATCCGGGTCGCGGCCTGGATATTATGGGTCTGGCCTGGTGTGATGGTGAGCTTTACCGGCAGGCCGTCGCCGTCGGTCAGAGCATGAATTCTTGTAGCAAGACCACCCAAGCTTCGTCCAAGACATCGATCCCCGGGTGGTTTTTAAAGTCGCTGCAGCATGATGGACACGCACGGAGGTGCCATCGCTCATCCGCACGCCGTCATCGTAAGCCTCTGTAACCGCATCCATGATCCGGTCCCAGACGCCAGCCTTGGTCCAGCGCCGGATGCGGCTGCAGCAGGTTGTGTGCGACTCATAGCGCTCCGTCAGGTTGCGTCATGGCGCCCCGGAACGCAACACCCAGAAGATGCCGTTCAGCACGCGCCGGTCATCTACACGCGGCACACCGCGAGGTTTGTTGGGGAGAAGCGGTGCGATCACACGCCATTCGAATTCGGTCAGACCATAACGGCTCATCAATACCTCCGGCCCGGAGGTTGAATCATGCCGCTGAAACCTGTGAGCCCTGCTTATGGGTTCACGGCCTGGAGCGTTTCCGGTGAAAACGGAGCCCCCGAAAGGGCTATATCTTATTGTTTTCACGCAATTCCGGACGCGAAACCGGTTCCCACTTTCGCTGGAATTGCTCTAGATTGCCGCCATCTTCAACTGGTGGGCTTGATTGAACCTCGCCCCTAAACCTCCAGCCACTCCTGCCTGATCTTCTCATTGGCCAGCAATTCATCCGGCGTTCCCTCGAAGACCATCTGCCCATGTCCCATGACATAGACCCGGTGCGACACCCGCATCGCGATCATCAGCCTTTGCTCGACGAGCAGGATCGAGATGCCGCGCCTGGCGATTTCCTGCAGCAGCTCGCCGATCCGCGCGACCATCTGCGGCGCCAGGCCTTCGGTGGGTTCGTCGATCATGATCAGGTCGGGATCGCCCATCAGGGTCCGGCAGATGGTCAGCATCTGCTGCTCGCCGCCCGATAGCGCCCCGCCGGGCGCATCTGCCCGCTCGCGCAATTGCGGAAACAGCCGCCAGGTCTCCTCGATGCTCCAGCGCCCGGTCTTCTGACCCGGCTTCAGGCCCAGGAGCAGGTTCTGCTCAACCGTCAGCGACGGAAAGATCGTCCGTTCCTCGGGCACGTAGCCGATCCCCGTCCGGGCGATGGCGTGCGGCTTCAGCCCGGCGATCGGCCGGTCCCTGAAGACGACCTCGCCCTGAGGTGCCGGATCGCCCATGATCGCCTTGAGCGTGGTCGAGCGTCCGACGCCATTGCGTCCGAGAATGGAGACGATTTCGTTGTCGCCGACCGTCAGGTTGACGCCATGCAGGATGTGGCTCTTGCCGTAATAGGCGTGAAGATCGCGTACCGTCAGCATCATTCCGCCTCCTCGCCAAGATAAGCCTGTTGCACCGCGGCGCTGGCCTTGACCCGCTCCGGCGTATCGGAGGCGATGACCTCGCCATAGACCAGCACCGTGATGCGGTCGGCGAGGTCGAAGACGACGCCCATGTCATGCTCGATCATCACCAGCGTCCGGCCCTCGGTCACCCGCCGGATCAGATCCACCATGTGATCGGTTTCGGCGCGGCTCATCCCCGCCGTCGGCTCATCGAGAAGCAGGATGTCGGCATTGCCGGCGATCGTCAGCCCGATCTCCAGAGCCCGCTGCTCGGCATAGCTCAGCATGCCGGCCGGCATTTGCCAGCGGTCGAGCAGGTTGATCTCCCTGAGGATCTGCTCGGTGCGGTCGCGGACATCGGCAAGGCGCTCGATGCCGAGCCAGAAGGCGTAACGGTATCCAAGCGCCCACAGCGTCGCGCACCGCACGTTCTCCCAGACGCTCAGTTTCGGGAAGACGTTGGTGATCTGGAAGCTGCGCGACAGGCCGCGGCGGTTGATCAGCTGTGGCGCCATGCCGGCGATCTCCTCGCCGCGCATCCGGATACTGCCGGCGTTGGGGCGGTAGCGGCCGCTGATCAGATGGAACAGCGTCGATTTCCCGGCGCCGTTCGGCCCGATGATGGCATGCCGCTCCCCGGCGGGAACCGCCAGGTCGACGCCCTTGATGATCTCCAGGGGGCCAAAACTCTTGCGAAGCCCAGTCAGTTCGAACGCGGGCGTAGTCATTGTGCACTCCTTGGCGAGCGGATCGCCTCCAGCGCGGAGCCATAGGCGTCAAGCGCCCTGCGCCCCGCGATCCTGAAACCCCAGAAACCGGCAATCATCAGCACCCCGGCGACGAGCCACGGAACCGGCGACGTCGCGTTGAATGCAATGCCGGCCAGCGACATTTGCGGGCCTTCCGGCGCGTTGACCGTCAGCTGAAAGCACATCTCGATCACCAGGCTGAGGCCGGCCAGCGCGACCAGACCCGGCGCCAGCGCCAGCACATACCAGGGCAGCACGCGGTGGAACTGCCCTGCCCGCACCAGCGGCGCCTGCATTGCCAGCAGGCCGGCGATGCCGGTCGGCGCAAACATCACCATGCCGATGAACAGCAGGCCGAAATAAAGCTGCCAGGCCCCGGTGATGTCGCTGAGCATCACCTGCAGATAGGTGACCAGAATCGCGCCGATGATCGGGCCGGCGAAATTGCCTACCCCGCCGATGAAGGTCATCAGCACGACTGTGCCCGATTGCGCGGCACCCATGGCCGACGACGTCACGATCTCGAAATTGAGCGCAACCAGTCCGCCGGCTATTCCCGCGAACAGCCCGGCCATGGCAAACGCAATGAAGCGGACGGTCGTGGTATCGTAGCCGATGAAGCTCGCACGGTCGGGGTTGTCGCGCACCGCGTTGCAGATGCGCCCGAATGGCGTGCGGGTGATCGCGTACATCGCCGCCGCCGAGATAAAGCCCCATCCGGCGATCAGGTAATAGACCTGTTCCTGCGGGCCGAACGTCACGCCGAACAGGTGCAGCGCCCGGGTGCGGTCGAGAGAGATGCCCTCCTCGCCGCCGAAGACGTGGTGCAGCAACAGCGCGCTCGACGAGACCAGTTCGCCGATGCCCAGCGTGATCATCGCGAAGGCGGTGCCCGAGCGCCGCGTCGCCACCGCGCCGAAGATAAGCCCGAAGACCAGGCCTGTCGCGCCACCCGCGAGCGGGAAGACTTCGAGCGGCAGCGGCGCATGCGCGGCCCGTGCAGCATTCATGGCATGCGCCGTCAGGTAACCGCCGAGACCGAAGAACACCGCGTGCCCGAACGACAACAGTCCGGTCTGGCCGAGCAGCATGTTGTAGGACAGCGCAAAGATGATCATGATCCCCATCAGGCACATGGTGGAGATCAGGAGCCCCGAACTGAACACCTGCGGCAGCAGCGCAAGCACGATGGCGGCGAGGATCCAGACGCCGTAGGTCGCAACGAAGCCGCCGCCACCCGAAGGCGGCCCGGCAGGGCGTGTATGTGTCATGTCGCTCATGTTTCCCGGGTCCCCATCAGTCCACGCGGCCTGAAGATCAGGATCAGCACCAGCAGCAGGTAAGGCATGACGGCGGACAGCTGCGCCACCGTGACGTTCCAGATGTCGCCCAGGTAGGCCGCAAGCGGGCCGGTGCCGGTCAGCTCGCCGAAGGCATCGGCCAGCGAGGCATTGGAGGCGACGGCGAAGGTCTGCAAAAGCCCGATCAGCAACGAGGCGATAAAGGCGCCGCCAAGCGACCCGAGCCCGCCTACCACGACGACCACGAACAGGATCGGCCCGAGCGAGTGCGCCATGTTGGACTGCGTGACCAGCGCGGGTCCGGCGATCACGCCTGCGACCGCCGCCAGCCCGGCGCCGACGCCGAAGACCAGCATGAAGACGCGGTCGACATTGTGCCCGAGCATGCCCACCATCTCGGGATGGCTCAGCGAGGCCTGGACGACGAGGCCGATGCGAGTGCGCTTGATGACGAGCAGCAACGCCAGGAAGATCGCGATCGCCGTCAGCAATTCAAAAATCTTGTAGGCGGGATATTCCGTCGAGAAGATCGTGAAGGCGGGAAAGTCCAGGATCGGCGGCACCCGGTAGTCGACCGCCAGCTTGCCCCAGATCATCTGCACCAGCTCCTGGATGATGAAGGTCAGCCCGAAGGTGAACAGCAGTTCGGCAACGTGGCCGTGCTTGTGCACGGTGCGCAGCCCGTAGCGCTCGACCAGCATGCCGATCATCCCGACCAGAACCGGCGCCACCACCAGACCCGGCCAGAACCCGACATGGCGGCTGATCTCGAAGCCGAAAAAGGCGCCAAGCATGTAGAAGCTGGCATGGGCGAAATTGAGAACGCCCATCATCGAGAAGATGACCGTCAGGCCGCTGGCCATGAGAAACAGCAGCATCCCGAACAGGACGCCGTTGAGACTAGAAATGAGAACGATCTCGAGCATGAAGGTCTCCCCCTTCCCGCATGATTGAGTTTATGCGGGTCAAACACCGATAGCGAGGGACGGCGCCGGATGACCCCGGCGCCGTCTTGTAGCCGTCTGTCAGTTCGGCCGTTCCATGTCGCAGGTCGTCGGAACGATGGTTTCGTCGACGGGAACCGTCGCCGCCACCTTCCAGCCCCAGCCCGTGCCTTCCTCGTCGAAGGGCTGGTTGGCGCCGAGCGCGCCGAGACCGGAAATATACATCGTCTGGAAGTACTGGTGGTCGTCCTTGCGCATGAAGCCTTCCTTGCCGTCGATGAAGTCGGCGTAGCGCATGCCTTCAAGCTTGGGCACGAACTTGACCGGATCCTCGGAGTTGGCTTCCTCGACCGCCTTGAAGACCATGCCCATCGCGTTGAACAGGCGCGGATAGTAGATCGGCGCATCCTTGTGCTTGGAGATGTAGTCCTTCACCTTCTCCTGCATCGGCTGGTAGTCGATGTTGTTCACACCTTCGGTGATCTGGAAAACCTTGTCTTCCAGTCCCGCCTGCTTGATCGCGGTCGGCGTGCCGGCGAGGCCCGCGTAGAAGGTATACCAGTTGACGCCAAGCCCGGCGTCGCCGGCGGCCTTGATCAGCAATTGGAGATCATTGCCCCAGTTGGCGGTCATCACCGAGTCCGCCCCGGACGCCTGGATCTTGGCGATGTAGGGCGAGAAATCAGTCACTTTCTGCAGCGGTACGAACTCGTTGCCCACAACCTCGATGCCCGACCCTTCCGCGCCGAGCTTCTTGGCGGCCGCATCTGCCACCGAATGGCCGAACGAGTAGTCCTGGCTGATCAGGTAGACCTTCTTGATGGCGTCGTTGGCCTTCATGAAGTTGGTCATCGCCTCGACCTTGATGTTGACATTGGCGTCGAAGGCGAAGTGCCAGTAGCTGCAATTGTCGTTGGTCAGCGACGGGTCGATGGCGGCGTGGTTGATATGCACCACCTCCTTGCCGGGATTGCGCGAGTTGAACTTGGTCACGAAACTCTCGACAGCCGCTGCCACGGAGGAGCCGTTGCCCTGCACGATGACGCGCACGCCCTGGTCGATGGCCTTCTGTACCTGCAGCAGGCTGACCTGAGGATCGAGCTTGTTGTCGTAGGGAATGATCTCGACTTGCTTGCCGAGCACCCCGCCTTTGCCGTTGATCTCGTCGGCGATGTATTTGAGCTGATTGAGACCGATCTGGCCGGCGGCCGCGCCACCGCCCGAGAGCGGATCGACATAACCGATCTTGAAAGTGTCCTCGGCCACCGCGTGCATCGCGGTTGCTCCCAGTAGCGACAACGCGATGGCTGTCGAAAACAGATGCTTCTTCATGATCTTCCTCCCGATCACGACAGCGGATCATCCGCTGCCTTCAACTTGGCGTTTCCGCCCTTCAAACCGGCCACACGGCCGGCTATGGCTTCGCCCCGGCCGCCGGGGCATTCTCCCCCGCGCCGGCAAGCTCTTGTTCGGACTGCGCGAAACAGTTCTCCGGGACCGTTTCCCCGGTCCGGTCGCCGATCCTCTCCCAGGCATCCACGACCCGGTGGGCGGCCCCCTCGCCGCTGCCGATATGAATGCCCTTGGTCAGGGTAATGTTGGCCCGCGCGAAATGCCCGGCGCCGGCGCACAGGATCGCCCGCGTCGGCGCGTCGGCGCCGACCAGCGCCAGCAACCCCTCCGAGACGAAATCCGGCGAGAGATCCCGCATCGCATCGGGCGACAGCACGCCTTCCGTCATCTGCGTCGCCGCCGTCGGCGCCAGGCAATTGACCCGGATGTCGTACTTGCGGCCCTCGATTGCCAGCGTCTGCATCAGGCCTACCAGCGCCATCTTCGCCGCGCTGTAATTCGACTGGCCGAAATTGCCGTAAAGGCCGGATGAGGACGTCGTCATGACGATACGGCCGTAGCCCTGGTCGCGCATGATGTCCCAGACGGCCTTGGTGCAGATCACCGAGCCCATGAGGTGGGTCTCTACGACAAGACGGAAATCATCGAGATCCATCTTGGCGAAGGTCTTGTCACGCAGGATGCCGGCATTGTTGACCAGGATGTCGACGCTGCCGAAGACCTTCGTCGCGGCGGCGACCATTTCGCCCATGCGCGCCGGGTCCGTGACCGAGCCGCCGAATGCCAGCGCCTTGCCACCCACAACCTCGATCTCTTGGGCGACGCTGGTCGCATTCTCCGCGCTCATGTCATTGACGACGACGCGGGCGCCAAGCCGGGCGAGCGCCAGCGCGTGGCTTCTGCCCAGCCCCCTGCCGGCGCCGGTGACGATCGCGGTTCGATTGCCCAGTTCCATCACATCCAGTCTCCTTGCCTCATGGGGTTCCACTTGCCCATCAGTGAACCTCGAACAGCCCGGCCGCGCCCATGCCGCCGCCGATGCACATGGTCACCACCACGTATTTCGCGCCGCGGCGGCGGCCTTCGATCAGCGCATGGCCAGTCCATGGTCTGGCCGGAGACGGTCGACGGCGCTCCCGCCGCGAACACCGCGTTGCGCGCCAGATTCATGCCTGCAGTGCCCGCGCCCAGCACTGTGCCGAGCACGAAATCCTCGATCTCGCCGGCATCGATCCCGGCGCGTATTATCGCGTGCCCGAGGACATGCCCGGCAAGCGTCGGCGACTTGATGGCGTTGAGGCTGCCGCGATAGGCCTTGCCGATCCCGGTGCGCGCGGTGCTGACGATGACTGCTTCTCTCATTTTCCTGTCTTTCCTGTCTTCAATTCGAACTCTTCGGAGGAAGCGGCGGCGATGCGATGCCAACATTCCAGTTCCACGGAATGCCACCCGCGGCGCGGCGCCGACGCACCACCTCGTCATGCAAGACGCATGCGCCCGGGAACCGATCCGTACCCGGCTTCGGCGCTTCGTCGAACCGCATCCAAAACGCGCTCTCCGCATGCGCCGGCCACTGCGGCCGGCCGGCCGATGCCGGCACGCCCGAAGCGGCAAAAGATGCCCAATAGTCCATCATTGCATCCGACAGCCCCCGTTCCGCCGCGGTCGCCGGAATTTCGGGCCAGTGCGGCGGCGTCCGGTCCAGCGTGCCGAACATGTAGGGGATCTCGCCTGCGTGAAAGGCGTGAAGTCCGGCCTGCGCGGCCACCGGATAACCGTGATCGAACAGGTAGAGAAAGGCCGGAACGCCAGCCTTCGCCTGGCCGGCTGCCGCCATGCCCGCCGTCCAACCGTAGAGCCCGTCGCGCAGCGCCGCCAGCATGCTCTCCCGCATGTCGCCGGAGGGATAAAGGGCAAGGAACCGGTCCGCCAGGTCGCCGTAGCGGGCCCGGATTTCGCCTTCGTAGGTCTCCGCGCTGTCGGGAGCCGGGGGTATCAGGAAAGGCAGCGACCGGACCTCGCCGCTGTTGAACCCGGCGAGCAACGGCACCGGGGCCTGTTCGCCGCGCTCGAAGGTCTCGACGATCTGGCGCGGCAGCACATGCCCGTCAACGATCCCGCTGGGCATATATCCGGCCTCCAGCGCCGCCGCGGCAAGCTCCGCACTGTCCCTCGACCGCAGCTCCGCGATGGAGCGCGCGCCGAGCGCCGCCAGAAGCCGGACCCCGCGCGCTTCCGCCGGTTCCTCGCCAAAGCGGGACTGCGTGAGCTCCGGCATCGAGACCGCATAGCTGCTTTGCGCGATCGCCTTGTGGAACAGGCCGCGCGCGCGCGGCGCGCACATCAGGTACAGCACGCTCAGCGCGCCCGCGGATTCGCCCGCGAGCGTGACATTGTCCGGATCACCGCCGAAGCTGGCGATATTGTCCCGCACCCATTCGAGTGCGGCGATCTGGTCGAGCAGCCCGTAATTGCCCGAAACGCCGTCGGCAGACTCCGCGCTGAGTTCCGGGTGGGCGAGATACCCGAAAACGCCGAGCCGGTAATTAATCGAGACGACCACGACTGCTCGGCTGGCCAGGTGCATGCCGTCATAAAGCGGCTCCGAACTGCCACCCCAGATCAGCGAGCCGCCATGCAGCCAGACGAGCACAGGCATGGCTTTGGCGTCGTCCGGAGCCCAGACATTGAGAGTGAGGCAGTCCTCGCCCATCCCCGCCATGTCGCCCGCATAAATGCTCCCGCGCCGCCGCGGCGGCTGCGGGCAGGCACGACCGAAATCCGCCGCCTCGCGGATACCGGACCATTGCGGATGCGGCCGCGGCGGCATCCATCGGTTCGCACCCGCGGGCGGCAGCGCGTAGGCGATGCCCTTGAAGACACGGATCCCGTCACGCGCCGTACCGCAGAGCGCGCCGGCGGGGCAGCGGACCAGGGGCCTGTCTGCCCCGTCTTTCAGCACGGCCGTGTCAGTGGATCGCGGCATGGAGTATTCTTTCCGCTGTTGCTTCGTTGCGGGCGAATTCGGCGACGATCGTGCCGCTTTTGGCGACGAGAATGCGGTCCGACAAATCCAGGATTTCCGGCAGGTAGGACGAGATCAGGATAACGCCGGCGCCGCTTTCGGCAAAGTTGCGGACGATCTGGCGGATTTCCGCGATCGCCCCGACATCGACACCTCGCGTCGGCTCGTCGAAGATCACCAGCTTCGGCTCCTGTGCCAGCGACTTGGCGATCACCACCTTCTGCTGGTTGCCGCCCGAAAGATGAAGCACCAGCTGGTCGACGTCGGTGCAGCGGATCGACAGCCGCTTTTCCCAGTCCTGCGAAATCTGCCGCATCCGGCTGAGCGGCGCCAGCCGGCGGCGGCGTCCGAACTTGGCGAGCCAGCCGAGTCCGATATTGTCGGCGATGCTCATTGTCTCGAAGAAACCGTCGAATTTCCGATCCTCGCTGACATAGGCGATGCCGTCGGCAATCGCCTGCGCGGGCACGTTGTAACGCACCTCGCGCCCTTCGAACCAGATCCGTCCGCCGCCGAAATTGCGCTTGGTGTGGCCCATGATCACCTTGGCGACCTCGCTGCGGCCGGAGCCGATCAGCCCCGCGATACCGGTGACCTGCCCTGGAAATACCGAGAAGGACATGTTGTTGACCATGCTGCCCATGCGGATGTTTTCCACCCGCAGCACCGGCAGCGCCGAGTGCACGGCCCGCACCGCCTTCGCCGCGCTCGTATCCTGCTTGAGTTCCGAGCCGATCATCGAGCTGATCAGCCGGTTGCGGTCGAAGTCCCGCGCCGGTCCTGTCACCGTCAGGCGACCGTTGCGCAGCACCGAGATCCGGTCGGCGTGGTTGAGCGCCTCCTCCAACGCGTGGCTGATGAAGATCATCGCCACGCCGCTGCGCTGCAGCGACTTCATCAGATCGAACAGGTGATCGGTCTCTTCGGGCGTCAGCGCGGCGGTCGGCTCGTCCAGAATGATCACCCGCGCCTCGTTGAGCACGGCACGCGCGATTTCCACCATCTGCCGCTTGGCGGTCGACAACGAACCGGCAAGCTGTGACGGGTCGACCTTGAAGTTCAGCCGCTGCAAAACCTGGCGCGCGGCATTGCGCACCTTGCGCACCGAGTTGAACATGCGCTCGCGGCCGAGCACCATGTTCTGCGCCACGGTCAATTGCGGCACCAGGCTGGTCTCCTGGTAAACCATGGAAATGCCGAGCCGGCTGGCGTCCTTCGGCGCCGACAGGGTGACCTGCCTGCCGTCGATCCACACCGCGCCGGCGGTTGGCGCGATGACACCGGCGATCAGTTTGCACAGTGTCGATTTGCCCGCCCCGTTCTCTCCGGCCAGCGCGTGAATCTCGCCCGGAAACAGCTCGAAATCGGCCTCCTCCAGCGCGTTGATGCCGCCATAGCTCTTGGCCACCTTCTCAAGGCGGATGATCGGATCGGCGCTCATTGGACCGTGCCCCCCGCACCGATGCGCAGCACTTCGCCGCTGGCCCGGCTGACGGCAATGATGTCGCCGTTCCAGCACACCGCGTCACTGATCGCATGGCGCAGGCCGTTGGCGCGCGAATGGGCAGACGCGGTCGGGACAAGCCGCTCGTCGGTCTCGATCACCAGCCCGTAGGAAAACGACGGCGCCCACGGCTTGATCTCGCCGAACAGCCGCGTCGCGCCGGCCTCGATCGGGAAATCATGGCTGAACTCCGGATGCATCCGCGGCGAAATCCAGTAGCGGGGCTCGATCGATTGTTTCATCTCGGCGACGAAGTCCCTCTCGGTCTTGAGGAACTCGATCAGCGGGTCGCGGCGGGCCAGGCAGGCGATCAGGTAGCCGGTGTCCGTCCTTCGGATGCGGCCGGGATAGGCGGGATAGCCGGATTGCCTGAGCTGGCCGGAAAGCTCGGCGACCGCCGCCCTTTCGAACAGCGTCACCAGCGGCGCGCCGGAGCCATCGAGCGCGATCCCGGTCGGGCAATGCAGCCCGGACGCGAGCTGCCGCGTTGCGCCGTCCCTGCGCACCGAGGTGACGCTGCCCCGCGCCCGGTCGTCCCACGGCGCCCGCGCGAACATGTCGTCGCCAGGCCCGTAGCCGCTGTCAACGGCCGCTACGGCGCCATCCGGCAGGAAGGCGAGATCGGCAATGGCCGCCGGACCGGCAGCTGGCGCCGTCCATCCAGCCGCGGCGCCATTGCGGTCACACACTGCGAGACCGCCACCAGCGAGGCCGACGGCGACCAGGCCGTCCGGTCCGCCACCGATCGCGGTGACCGTGTCATCGAACACCGCCCACGGCGTCGGCCGGGCGTCCCAGGCCTCGATCGCCAGCACCGCGCTCCCCGAGCTGAACAGCAGCCCCAGCCCCTCGATCACGCACACGGCGTTGGGTGCATCCACCGCGATGCCCGCCGCATCGTCAAGCCGCGTATTGGGTCCGAGCACGCCTTCCAGCGTCATCGCCGGCGGGTCGCTCCGTCGGGTCGCAAACAGCATCGCTATCCCTCCCCCCAGTAGCTTTTCGGGCCCGTCCAGCCGTTGTCGGCGTTCTCCAGTCGCAGCCGACCGATCTTGTTGTTGGTGACGCCGCCCATGAAGAGCGATCCCTCGTGCTCGCGCATCGAGGTGATCATGTAGAGCGGACCGCCCGGCGCGTCCCACAGTGCGTCGGCGATCCTGCCGTCGCCATCGAGCTTCAGGACGCCGCCGATGTTGAGATTGCCGAACAGCCAATTGGTCGGCGGCACCCGTCGCGTCATCCGCCGCCGCAACGCCGGATATTTCATCGACTGGTCGATGATCGGGTTGCGCATGCCGGCGAGCGCCACCCAGTAGCCGCCGTCCGATGCCCGGTTGATGTTGTCGGGATAGCCAGGCAGCCCGCTCAGAAACACGCGCGGGCCGGCGGCGGCATTGGCAAGGTCGAAGATCAGGATCGAGCAGCTCCAGGTGCTCGCGACCAGCAGGAACTTGCCGTCATGCGTCACGCAGACGCCGTTGGGAAAGACCAGGTTGTCGCAGACCGTTCGCGTTTTCCGCGTCCTCGGATCGTAGCTGAGCAGCCGCCCGTTGGGACGCCCCTCGAGCAGGTCCAGTCCCCAGTTCTCGATGTCGTAGCGCTTGGTGGCGTCGGTGAAATAGATGGTTCCGTCCGGCGCGATGTCGAGGTCGTCGGCCATCCGGATCGTGGTGTCGTCCTGCACGCTCAACAGGCTGCGCCCGGTCTGGTCGGTAAGAAGCTCAACCGCACCGTCCATCGTCACCCTGAGCAGGCCCATGCCGGCGACGCAGGTGACGATCCGGCCCTCCGGATCGAAGGCCAGACCGAGCGGCCGTCCGCCGATCTTGGCGACCACCTCGACCCGCGAATAGTCCGGCGGTCGCAGCCGCAGCAGACGCCCGTCGCGGTTGCCGCAATAAAGATTGCCGTCGGCGTCGAGGATGACGTCCTCCGGACCGTCGAGCTTGCCCGGCGCGAGGATCTCGGCCTCGCGCAGTTTCGGCCGGATCTCGTGCGGCATCAGGCCGTCCATGCCCTTGACCCCGTCGATGTCGACGCGCACCGGATCGAGGTAGGTTGATGCCAGCAGCCGGTGACGGTTCTTGCGGAACTTCACGTCGGCGGCGAGGATCACGATCAGGATCGCACCCATGCTGAGTTGGACGAAATCGCCCCGGTAGCCGGCGTTGATCATCGCATTGTTGAATAGATAGACCGTCGCGAAGCCGACCAGCACCGAGAGCACCGCGCCGCGGCCGGGCACGAAGCCGCCGAGGCCGACGACCAGCGCGGTCAGCGCGAAGAACTCCATGCCGACGCCGGTGTCAGAGCCGACGCTGTTCTGCCGCGCGGCATAAAGAAAGCCGGCAAGCCCCACGACCAGGCCGCCCAGCAGATAGGCCAGGAAGATCGTCAGCTTGACCTGGATGCCGCCGTGACGCGCCGCCTTGCGGTTGCCGCCGACGGCGAGGATGTGCCAGCCGAAGCGCGACTGGCGGAACATGACGAAGACACAGGCGGCCACGATCAGCAGCGCCCAGAATCCGACAGGCAGCCCGAGCCACCGTTCGAAGCCGATCCAGTCCCACAGATCGTCCACCCGCGCGCTGGTCGAGATTTCCACCAGCCGCGCTTGCGAAGCCAGGGTGTAGAGCCCGCGCACGGTGATCATGGTTCCGAGCGTCGCCAGCAGCGCACCGCAACCGATCAGGCCAGCCAGCACGCCGTTGACCGCGCCGGTCAGCCCGCCGGCTGCAAGGCTTGCCGCGAGGATAACGGGCGTCGGCAGGCCGAGAATGTGAAAGCAGTAGAGCGCCACGAACGCCGACATGGCAAAGTTCGAGCCCACCGACAGGTCGATGCCGCCCACCGCGACGACGATCAGCAACGCCAGCACCAGCAGACCGCCGTCGGTCGCGTATTGCGCCAGGTTCAGAAGGTTAGTCGCGCCGAAATAGTCCCGCGTGGTCAGCATTATGCCGCCAGCCACCAGCACGAAAGCGATGAACGGGATCGCATTTTCCACCCATCCCTTCGACAGCAGGTCGGCCAGGATCCGCCGCGGCGAAACCACGACGAGCGGCACCGGCTGCTTGGGCAGGCTGGAAAAGGTGAAGGAACCAGGCATGACGCTCGCAATTGTTGGGGGTGGAGCTCCGCGGCGGGCCGCGGAGCCGTTTTCCTGGACGCCGGGCGCCCGGCCGGTCACATCTTCCAGCACAGGCCCGGATCGTAGGTTTCGCCGGCCTTGATGATCTTCATCGGCGATTCGATCGTCAGCATCGAACCGTCCGAGGCCGCCGCTCCCTGCAGCATAAGGTCGATCACGGTGCCGGCGTCGCGGCCCTGGCCGTCGGCGTCATAGCTCCAGATCCGGTCCTGGATGCCGTCCTCGACGGCCTTGCACGCCACCTCGCCGCCGCCGCCGGTCGAATAGACCAGAACGCCATCGGCCTTGCCGGCGTCCTTGACAGCGTTGCCGGCACCCATGGTGTGAACGTCCCAGTGGCCGAAGATCGCGCAGAGATCCGGGTGTTGCTGCAGCACCGTCGCGGTAATCTGGCGGGCCTTTTCCGGCTCCCAGTCCGAGGCCTGGTTGGATACCACCTGGATCTCCGGATGCGCGTCGAACACCTTGAACGCGGCATCGTTCATCATCACGCTGTCGGCCGCGGTGAGCTGGCCGGGGATGATCGCCACCTTGCCCGACTTGCCGCTGCCTTCGCCGCATTCCTTGACGATGTCCTCGGCGATTTCCCGGCCGATCCGCTCCCAGTTGGCGCCGACAAAGGCCGTCGACAGCTGGTTGGACTGCAGATTGATCTGCAGCACTTTGATGCCCTGGGATTCGGCTTGCTTGATCTGTCGCGCCAGCAGCTGGACCGTCGGATTGTGCACGACCAGCACGTCGGGCTTGTCGCTGATCGCCTTGGCCAGCAGCTCCGCCATCACGCCCGTGTTGAAGGCGGCGTCGCGGATCTCCAGCGTGTAGCCGTAGATATCGGCATGCTGCTTCATCCGCCGCGCCCAGCCCTCCGTGAGCGAAATACCCATCGAGATCGGCACGAAGATCACCTTCTTGCCGGCGATGTCGGACTCCGCCTGCGCCGTTGGCGCGAAGCCGGTGGCGATGCACATGCCGATAGCGGCTGCGGCGATGGCGCGTCCCGTTTCCATTCCAAGCCTGAACATCATTTTCTCCTCCTGTGTTGCTTGTGTCTTCTCAAAGATCCCCGATTGTGTCGGTCTCGGCGTCGCGCGGGTTGAAGTATTTGTCGGCGACGATCGCGGTCAGCAGCACCAGCCCCTTGATCACGTCCTGCATCTGCGTGGTGACGTTCATGAGCGTCATGCCGTTGCGCAGGACCGCAATCAGCGCGATGCCGATGACGATGTTGCGGATGCCACCATGCCCGCCGCGCAACGGAATGCCGCCGAGCACGACCACCAAAATGACGTCAAACAGCAGCGTTCCATTGGTGACGGTGCGGAAGTCCACAGTGCCGCTCGCCGCGGACATGACGAGGCCGGCAAGCAGCGCCGTCAGCGCGGCAAAGACATAGACGACGATGGTCGTCGTGCGCACCGGCAGACCCGTGAGCCTCGCGGCCTGAAAATTGTCGCCCATCGCCTGGATGGTCCTGCCGGCGGTCGAATAGCGCATCAGGATCCAGCTGGCCGCCACGGTCACGAGCATCAGCACCACCGGGGTCGGGACGCCCGGCATCAGTTCGCCTGACAGGAACACCACCGCAGGGTTGGATTTCGGCAACAGCAGCAGGTACTCGCCGCGCAGGATGGCGAAGCGGAACAGCCCGGTGATGAACATCGCCGAGGCGAGTGTCGCCAGAAGTGCGGGGATCTCGACATAGGCGATCAGCCATGCGTTCGCCAGGCCGATGGCGATCATGACTGCGATCGTCACGAGAAGCGCGACCGGGGCCGGGACGCCGGCGGCAATCAATGTGCTGAAGGTGGTCGCGCCGGCGATCATCGCCGCGATCAGCGACAGGTCAAGCCCGCGCGAGATGATCACCACCGCCATGCCGCAGCTCAGGATCACCAGCGATGCCGAATTCGACAGCATGACCCCGAGGTTACCGGCCGTGGCGAAGCCGTCGACCGCGACCGAGAAGATGATGATGAGCGCCGCTGCGGCACCCACCACGATCATCTCCAGCAGCCTGCCGCGCGGCCCAGGCACGCCCGCTCTTGCCACAACCTCAGCCATGGGGTCAGGCCTCCCCTGTCATTCGTTCCGGGTTCGCGGACCGGTGTGCCCCCAGGATTTCCCGTGCCTCGCTGGCGCTCGCGACAGCGAACGAAAGATCCTCCAGGATGCGGCGGATTTTCAGCACTTGCGCGGCGCAGGACTCGGCGAGCAGGCCCTTGCCCAGATACAGGCTGTCGGCCAGCCCGACACGGACATGTCCGCCGGCGATCGCCGCGAGCGCCGCCAACGGGATCTGCCGCCTGCCATGGGCGGCGACGGAAAACGCGTAATTCTCGCGGCCGAACAGCCGGTCGGCCGTGCTCCGCATCAGCGAGACGTTCTCCGGGTCGGAGCCAAGGCCGCCGACCATCCCGATATGGAACTGGATGAAGAACGGCCCGCTCGCCAGCCCTTCTTCGGCGCAATAGGCAAGGTTGTAGAGATGGCTCGGATCGTGACACTCATAGAGAAAGGGCGCGCCGCGACCGTCGCTGACCGGTCGCGCGAGAATGGCCTTGATGGCGCCGAGCGTGTTGCCCAGAAACAGGTTTTCCGACTCGTCGACGAAACTTTTCTCCCAGTCGAATTTCCAGTCCGAGATGCCGCGGAAAGCCTTGCGGTAGGAGTGGCTGACCGCGCCCATGCTGAGGGTCTGGATGTCCCCTGCCGGCTCGCCCGCAGGCGCTGCGATGATCGCGTCGGTCTGCTGGCGGATCGACGCGGCGATCCCCTCGAGGATGCCCGTGCTCGGCGCCGGGCTTCCGTCGGCCGGGTTGCGCGCGTCGAGATGCAGCACGGCGGCGCCCGCCCGTGCCGCCTCCACGGCCTGCTCTGCGATCCGCTCCGGCGTAAAGGGCAGAAAGTCCGACATGGACGGGGTGTGTGCGCGCCCTGTCACGGCGCAGGAAATGATGACCTTGCGCGCCCCACCCGTCATGGCGCTGACCGGCGGCCGGACAAAACGCGCCACGGCATCTTCACGGCCAAGCCGACATCATTCCGGGATCCGGACGCAGGCACTCCTGCCTCCGGGCAACGCGACCCATCGACGCTTTTCATGATTTCCTCCCACGGACTGCCCTCTTCTGCAGGCCCGCTGAAAAGACGCTAGTCGGTCAGAAATGGCTTAGCTATGTGGATAATGTCCATAAAATCAAAAATTATATGTATTATCCAAACTAGCGGAGGCAAACTGGGAGGATGGGAGTGATGGACGACATGTTTCGCGCGACGGTAGAGCTGCTGGTCAAGATCGGCCATGACGCCGCCGAACCGGAAATCGAGGCCTTGCTCGGCGAGATCGCCGCTGCTGCCGCGCGCGCCGGCCGCGCCCACGACTTCGGCGCGCTGCAGTCGGCTCTCGCCCTGATCCGGCAGTCGCTGCGCGACAGCGTGCTGTCGGAGAAGGGCTTGAGCCTCTTCATCGACACCACGCACGACCTGTCCAAGACACTCGAACTCAAAGGCCTGTTCCGGACCATCGTCAGCCGCGCGCGCAACCTCGTCGGCGCCAATCTCGCCTGGGTGACGATCCTCGACGACGAGGTCGGGATCTTTCGCACCGTCGCCGCCGAAGGCCACCTGTCGCCGATGACCCCGCAGATGACCAGCCGCTTCGAATACGGCGCAGTCAGCCTGATCATGGAGACCAAGACCTTCTTCGACACCCAGGACTATCTCAACGACAAACGTTTCCGCCACCTGCCGGAACTCGACCGAACCTTCGAGACCGAGAACATCGTGTCACTCGCCGGGTTCCCGATCCTGTCCGACGGCGAGGTGCACGGCTTTCTTTTCATCGCCGACCGCTACGCCCGCAAGCTCAGCGGGCGCGAGATCTCCGTGCTCGGCTCCTTCGCGCTGCATGCCGGCATCGCCATGCGCAACGCCAACGCCTTCCGGCTTCTGTCGGAAGCGCTCAACGAGGCCCAGCGAAACCGCAATGCGCTGATCGAGCACATCCAGCATGTCGAAGCCTCGGCGGCGGCCCATGACGAAATGACCTCGCTGCTCGCCTCGGGCGGCGAGATGCAGAAATTTCTGCAACGCGTGGCCAATCAGATCGGCGGCGCGGTCTTCCTCCTTGTCGACGATCTCAACGTCGCCGACGAATTCGTCGCCACCGCCTATCGCGGCCGGATAGCCGGCGACATCCGGGCCGGGGATCTGGATGTCGCCCCGCTTATTACGGCGCTGTCACAGTCGCGCCACACCGGCCGGTCGGTGATCGTGACCACCACGCAGGAAGAACAGTGCCGGGTTATTGCCCTGCATGGCGGCGGCGGCCGCGGCCGCGGCGAATGTCTCGTCATCTGCCACGAGGGCGAGCTCGACCCCATCGAGATCCGCAACCTGGAACGCAGCGCCGTGGCCCTGTCAATCGCCCGGCTGTGGAACGAGAAGCATGAAACCGAAAAGCTGATCGCCTCGTCGACGCTGCTGCGTCATCTGGTTCTGGTCACGCCGCCTGATCCGTCGACGCTGTCGGCGGTGCGCGAGCGGCTCGGCCTGCACGCCGACAAGCCCGTGGTGCTCGCGCTGATCGCCGTCGCCGGTCTCGACCGCGCCTCCCAGACCACTGTGATCCGCGAGGCGGCGAGGCGGTCCAATGTCCTTGTCGACCTGTTTGACGACGCCTATGTCGGCTTCGGCGCGCGTGACGCGGTGGACGAATTCCTGCATCACCTGACGGCAGGCGGCAAGGACTGGCAGGTCGGCGGAATCGTTTCAGGCCCGCTTCTCGATCTCTCGGAGATCTCGGCCGAATACGTCCGCGTGAACCGCGCGCTGCAGGTCGTCCGCAAGATCAGGCCGCTGCACCGTTTCATCGCCTGTTCGGACCTGGACTTCATAGCCAAATTGTTCGAGACCGGAGACACCGCACGGCTCGCGCGCTACATGCAGGATGTGCTGAGCCCGATCGCGGCCAGGGCGCCGCGCCAGAGCGCGGAGCTGAAGAAAACCCTGCTGTGCTACCTTGAGAGCCAGTACAGCATCAGCAAGACCGCGGCAGCACTCGGCGTGCATGTCAACACCGTCCGCCAGCGGCTCGACTCGCTGCAGCAATTGACAGGCGGCTGGGACGATCCGGCCAGGGCGCTGGAGATGCATATAGCCCTCAGACTCGAAGCGCTCTTTGCCGACTGAAGCACGCCGCGACACCGGAATGCGTGAGCATGGGTTTGGCCGCGCCGCATTCGACAAAGCATGGGCAAACGCCGTCACGGCGACCGGAGCGGAGGACTCGTCGATGGCTGGACGATAAGGGAAGCCGCCTACCCAATCTCGGGCAGCTCATCATGCATGCAGAACAAATGGCGCGCCCGAAAGGATTCGAACCTCTGACCCCCAGATTCGTAGTCTGGTGCTCTATCCAGCTGAGCTACGGGCGCGCGCTGCAGGTGTCTTTCGCCTGCGAGGCGTTCTCCTAAAACGGACTGCGGGGGATTGCAAGCGGATTTGGCGAAAAAAGCGATTGTCGCACAATTGTCGCACGGCCGGCAAAAACCGGACCCGCATCCGGTGGTCTTCCAGAGCATCACGCAGTCATCCGCGCCACCCTGCCGCTGCCGCCGGCGGACCGTCTCCGGCCCGCCGGCGGGACTCAGGCCCTTGCGCGATATCCGTCGAGCGGCACCGGCTGATCGGGCAGTTCGATGCAGAAGGACGTGCCCTGCGAAACCGCCTCGTCGAGGGCAATCGAGCCACCATGGGCAAGCACCAGCTCGCGGGCAATCGCCAGCCCGAGACCGGTGCCGCCGGAGCGGGCCGAGCCGCGGAACGGCTGGAACAGGTTCTCGCGCGCCCTGGCCGGCAGGCCCGGCCCGGTGTCGGTCACCCGGATCTCCACCACCGAACCGGTGCGGCGCGCCGACAGGGTGATGCGGCGGACAAGCACCGGGTCATCCGACGGATCGGCGGCGAAGGCCTGCACGGCGTTGCGCACCAGATTGTAGATCACCCGGAACAGCTGGTCGCTGTCGGCCTCGATCTCGAGGGCCTCATCGATATCAAGCACGTAGTTGATGTCGGCCTCGGTTTCCTCGGCGACGATCTCGGTGACCTCCCGGGCAAGAGCCGCGAAATTGAGGAAACGGCGGCGCGGCTTGGCCTCGCGCGCCTTGCCATAGGCCAGAACCTCGCTGGAATAGCTCACCGCCCGGTCGATGGTGCGCAAGAGCTTGGGCGCGAAGCGCTTGACCATCGGATCGTCGATCATTGCCAGGCGATCGGACATCAGCTGCGCCGAGGTGAGGATGTTGCGCATGTCGTGGTTGATCTTGGAAACGGCGAGACCGAGATCGGCCAGATGGCGCTGCTCCTTGAGCGTCTGCTGAAGCCGCGTCTGCATGTCGGCAAGGTGACCTTCGGCGGCGCTCAGCTCATCGACAGCCGGGCTCGGCACGATGATCTTGCTGGGGTTTTCGGGATCCTCGGCGAAGGCCTTCATGTTCTCGGTCACCCGGTGGACCGGGCGGATCAGCATGCGGGAGATGGAAAAGAACACAAGGCTCGCGGTGATCAGCGAGATCAGCACCGACAGCAGGAACACGTTGCGCCCGTAAATCAGCATGGCATGACGCAGCTGCGTATCCTCGAGCACCAGCTCGATGATCATGCCCGGGTCGTCGGCGACCAGCCCCTCGACGCGGATCACCCGGTCGCCGCCAAACAGTATGGTGTCGAAAGCGTCGCGTACCGCACTGAGCGGCGTGACAGCCGAGAGATCGTAATAATGGGTGACGACCGGAGGCATGTCGGCGCTGGCGATCATGCGCGCAGAGCCGGCCTTGTGCAGCACGATGGCCTTGGTGCCGGTGGCCATCAGGGCGTCGTTCTGGATCGACTGGGGCAGTTCCATCTCGTTGACGCCGTCAATGACAACGGCGGCGGCGGCGGCGGTGTTGAGCCGGTCCTGCAGCCAGCGGACCCTGGTGTTGGCCACCGACGGCACGAAGATCAGCACTTCGGCGATCATCACGAACAGGATGGTCAGCCACAACAGCCGCGAGGAAAGACTCATACCGCGGCGGACATGCACGGCGCAGGCCGGATCGGTTTGCGATGGATCGGTGTCCGCCATGTTCCTGCCCCTGATCTCGATATCCCTTAGCCGAACCGCCTCAAAAAGCGCACGAGCCAGCGCACAAGCGGCTTGCGGGTCAAAGGTGTATAATAGGAAACCGCAGCGCGTTTTCCAATCTCAGCCATCGTCGGATAGGGCGGAACATAGCCGCGCACATCCTTGAGCGTCATCTGGTTGGTGACGGCCAGCGCCCACATGTTGATCATTTCGCCGGCCCCAGCGCCGGCGATGGAGACGCCGAGAATGCGGGCCTTGCGGTCGACCACCAGCTTGATCAGCCCGGTGGTCTTGCGCTCGGCCTGGGCGCGGTCGTTTTCGGCGTAGGGCCAGCGCAGGATCGAGATCCTGCCGCCATGCCGCTTCGCCGCCTCTTCCTCGGTCAGTCCGACATGGGCGAGTTCGGGATCGGTGTAGGTCACCCAGGGAATGATGTCGCGGTTTTCCCTGGCAGGCACACGGAACAGGATCTGCTGCACCACGAGACCGGCATGGTAGCCCGCGACATGGGTGAATTGCAGCCCGCCGGCGACATCGCCGATGGCATAGATGCGCTTGTTGCTTGATCTGAGATTGGCGCCGACCTTGATGCCGCGGCGGTCATGCTCGACACCGGCGGCATCGAGCCCCAGCCCCTCGACATTGGCGAGGCGGCCGACGGCAACCAGCAGATCGGTGCCGTCGACGAAGCCTTCACCGGACTGGGTTTCATAATTGACCCGGATGCCGGTTTTGCCGCGCTTTTCGACCGAGGTCACCTTCGAGCCCTCGTGAATGGTCACGCCTTCGGCCCGGATGTTCTCGAGCACGATCGCGGCGAGCTCCGGATCGTCCTTGCCGAGCGCCTTCATACCCTCGACCACGGTGACCTCGGCGCCAAGCCTGCGGTGCGCCTGCGCCATTTCCATGCCGATCGGACCACCGCCGATGACGATGAGGTGCCTGGGCGCGCGGGTGCGCTCGAACAGGGTTTCATTGGTCAGGTAATCGACCGTATCCAGGCCCGGAATCGGCGGCACGAAGGCCGAAGATCCGGTGGCAATGACATAACGCCGGGCGCGGATCTCGGTGCCGCCGGCCATCAGCGTGGACTTGTCGACAAAGCGGGCCTCGGCCTCGATCACGTTGACGCCCATGGCGCGGAACCGTTCAACGGAATCGTTGGGGGCGATAGCACCGATCACCGAATGGACGTGATCACGGACCTTGCGGAAATTGACCTTGGCCTCGCCCGCCGTCACACCGAATTCAGGCGCTTCGGCAATGGCATGGGCGTGTTTTCCGGCGGCGATCATCGCCTTGGACGGCACACAGCCGTAATTGAGGCAGTCTCCACCCATCTTGCCCTTTTCGACAAGCACCACATCGACGCCGAAGGCGGCGGCGGCGGCGGCGACCGAGAGCCCGCCGGAGCCCCCGCCAATGATGCAGATATCAGGTGTCAATGGGCTGCTCATGGGCTGTCTTCCGTATGCTTTGACCGCTGGCGGGCGATGATTCCGGTTCTTTTCAGGATCGCGCGCGAAACTTGCGCACTATGGTGGGGATTGCCGCGACGATTGCAAGTCCCAGAAATGCGATGGTGATCTCGGGCGTCACAAGGTCTGAAATCGAGATCTCGCGCCCGGCGGCAGCGACAATGACGCTGTCCAGCCCCTGCCCCAGCCATGTGTAAGCAAAGGTACCGGGGATGATGCCGAGGAAGGTCGCGGCGACATAGGTGCGCAGCCTGATGTCGAAAAAGGCCGGTGCGATGTTGATGATGAAGAACGGAAATACCGGGGCCAGGCGCAAGACCAGCAGATAGCTGAACGCATCCTTTGAAAAACCGTCGGCGAGCCTGGCGGCGAAGGGTCCGGCGCGCCTGCGCAGCACATCGCCAAAGGCGGACCTCGCGGCAAGGAAGATGGCGGCGGCGCCGGTGGTGGCGGCAAAGACCGTCAGGGTGCCGGCGATGAACCATCCGAACACGAAGCCCGCGAAGATCGTCAGGATCGAGGCCGCGGGAAAGGCAAAGGCGACGGCCAGTGCATAGAGCACGAAATAGCCCAGGGCCGAAGCAACACGGTGCTCGGCGACGAATTGCTTGAGCGTATCGCGATGCTCGGCCAGAACCGTAAGCGAAATGTAGTCCTGAAGGCCCGCCGCATAGGCGGCCGCCAGACCGGTGGCAATGATCGCCAGCGGCAGATAGCGCCGCCACGCCGGTTTCCTGCCCGCGTCTGGGTCCTGCTCCGCATTGCATGCCATGGCTTTTTCCATCTGCCCTGTCGGGAATTGCGAGGTCATGCCGGATCTCCAGATTGGTTGCAGCCGTTCGGCCGCCGCAGTATCGCTCCGAAGAATGAATAGAAGGATGCGCCTCCCGACGCCAATGACAATCCCTCGCTATTTCCCAAACTCGCGTGAACCCCGAGTACACAAAGCTCACGGCGGCGTGAGGACGGTGTCATCAGCCCTACAGCCGCGCATCCAGTTGAGCGCGACATGCATTAGAGCGCGTTGATGCTCCAGTCGTATTCATAACCTGAAATCGAAGCGGAGGCGATCCGCCCAGCCTTGCCAGGTTCGGCAAGCGACATCCAGTGGTCCTTGAGCCTGCCCTTGCCGCCGAAATCACCGGCATACCAGGAATAGATCGTCGAGGCGGTGATGCGGCCGTTCTCCACTTTGACGCCGCGAGGATGGTGGACATATTCGACGCCGTTCTGGCGGAGAAGGGCGTCGACATTGGCGCCGGTGAAGGCGCGGGCGGCGAGATTGGGGCAGGAATAGGAGGCGCAGTTGAGCCCGTAATGGGACATCGGGTCCTTGAAAAGGGCGCGGACGATCTCGTGCTCGACATCGTCAAGCGACAGCTCGGTGCCGTTGACGCGCATGATCTTCGCTTTCCACGGGCCGGCGCCAAACAGGAAGGAGCCTCCAAGATTGATCTTCTTGATCGAAGTCACCGGATAGGCTTCGGCCACGACCTCAAGTGTCCTGGCGTTGTAGAGGTTGATCCAGTAGGCGTGGGCCTCGTTGCGCGACAACGAGACCGGATCGGCTGCTTCAAGGGAGGCAATGTAGGCGCGCAGCGACCCCAGATTTGCCTTCACGCCGCGATAATCGACCCTGTTGTAGCCCTCGGCGTCCGGCCTGACATGAGCCTTGAGAAGCGCGTCATAGGCGGAATGATCGAAGCCGGCCCCGCCCTTGGGACGAAAGCTGCTCAAGGCGGCGACTGCGGGCAGAGGCCGGAGCGCTGTTGCGGCTGCAAAGCCGAAGGATCCGGCGACAAGGGTACGGCGGTCAAATTTCATGGCTTCTGCTATCCTCGGCTCGATGTGTCTTTGCCTGTCGAACCAGGAATTGGCGCAGGGCGGCGCTCGCGGCAACCGTCGCGCAGGCGATGTCACCGGCTTGTGAACGGACGTGACCGGACTTTCCCGTTCCGGGCCGTTTGAGTGGGGCAAAGGAGCCTGGCAAAGCAGGGCCCCGGCCGCGCGCCGACCGCTGATCCGGCTCAAGGCGAGGCAGTCTGGCTCATTGACTTTTGACCGGGATCGCGCCTATAAGCCGCTCGTCCGTGGAAGCTTCCGGTTTCCGGGAGTGTGTTTTGACGGACTGAACACCCAAACCAAGATGTTCCAAGAAGGGCCGCACACCGCGGTATTAAAATAAATGCCAAAGCGTACTTACCAACCATCCAAGCTTGTTCGCAAGCGGCGTCACGGCTTCCGTGCACGTATGGCTACCAAGGGCGGCCGCAAGGTCATCCAGGCTCGCCGCGCCCGCGGGCGCAATCGTTTGTCGGCTTAAGCGCTGACGACGGCCCGCGAAGGACTACGATCGCGTGGCACAGGACGATACCATCAAGAAACCCGGGCGGCTTAAAAACCGGCCGGATTTCCTCGCCGTGCAGAAGGGAAAACGTCTGCGCGGACCATATTTCTTACTCGAAACCCTCGACCGGGGCGAACCCGACCAGGCCCCGCGCATCGGCTTCACGGTGACGAAAAAGCAGGGAAATTCGGTCGAGCGCAACCGGATGCGCCGACGCCTCAGGGAAGTCGTGCGTCAAATGGCAGGGGTTCCATTCAAGCCCGGACATGACTATGTGGTGGTCGCGCGCAGGGATACGCTGAGCGCGCCGTTTGACGGACTGATCGCCGCGCTCACCGAGCGGGTGAAAGATGCCGACAGACAGAAACGGCCCCAACACACGCGTCCCGAGACCGATCGGCGCACCGGACAACACCAGAACACCAGGCAATCGGCGCCTGAACATCAGGATTGAGTGATGGAAAACAATCGCAATTATTTCGTCGCAATTCTCTTGTCGGTGCTTGTGCTTGTCGCCTGGCAATTCCTCTATGTCAGCCCGAAGATCGAGCGGGAACGCGTGGCCGCCGAAGCACTGCAGGCCCAGCAGGCTGCGCAGGCGCCTGCGGCCGCGACCGGCGATGCCGCGGCTCCAGGCGCGGTGAGTGGATCGGCGCCCGGCGGCGATTCGGCGCTTCCCGGCGCTGCCGTTGCGCCGGCGGGCAGCCTTTCGCGCGAAGACGCCGTCGCCCAGACTGGCCGGATCACCATCGATACCCCGTCGCTTTCCGGGTCCATCAATCTTTCCGGCGCTCGCATCGACGACCTCCTCCTGAAGGAATATCGCGAGACCATAGACCCGGCGAGCGCCAACATCACGTTGTTCAGCCCCGCGGCAATGGCCAATGGTTATTTCGCGGAAGTCGGTTTCATCGCCGATGCGCAATCCGGCCCGGCTCCCGGCCCCAACACCGTCTGGACTGCCGCCCCGGGCCAGACCCTCACTCCAACAACTCCGGTCACGCTGACCTTCGACAATGGCCAGGGCCTGATCTTCACCCGCGTCATCTCCGTTGATGAGCATTACATGTTCAGCTTCGAGGACACGATCGCCAATTCCGGCGACGCGGCCGCATCCGTCGCCGGCTACGGCCGCGTTACCCGGTTCTTCAAGCCCAAGACCCAGGGCATCTACGTGCTGCACGAAGGACTGATCGGTGTGATCGGCGAGGACGGCCTGCAGGAGGTCGATTACTCCGATGTCGAGGACACTCCCGTCATCAGCGTCGCCAAGGCGACCGCGGGCTGGATGGGAATTACCGACAAATACTGGGCTGCCGCGCTTGTGCCGCCACAGGGCGCGGGCTTTGAGACCCGCTTTGCCCATTTCACCGATGGCCGGGCGCGCTACCAGTCCGACTTCAAGACCGACGCAATGGCGATCGCGCCGGGCGGCAGCGTGACATCCAAGACCCTGGTGTTTGCCGGCGCCAAGGAAGTTCCGGTCATTGGCGAATACAAGGATCAGTACAACATTCTCAATTTCGACCTAATGATCGACTGGGGATGGTTCTACTTCCTGACCAAGCCGATGTTCTGGCTGATCGACTATCTCTACAAGATGTTCGGCAATTTCGGTGTTTCGATCCTGGTCACCACCGTGATCGTCAAGCTGATCTTCTTCCCGCTGGCCAACAAGTCCTACGTGTCGATGGCCAACATGAAGAAGGTGCAGCCCAAGCTTGAGGAGCTTAAGGCCAAGCATGGCGACGACAAGATGGCGCTGCAGCAGGGCATGATGGAACTCTACAAGAAAGAGAAGATCAACCCTGTGGCCGGCTGCTGGCCGGTGCTGTTGCAGATCCCGGTGTTCTTCTCGCTCTACAAGGTGCTCTACATCACCATCGAAATGCGCCACGCGCCGTTCTTCGGCTGGATCCAGGACCTTTCGGCGCCGGATCCGACCTCGCTTTTCAACCTGTTCGGCCTGTTGCCCTATGACGTGCCTTCATTCCTGATGATCGGCGTCTGGCCGTTGATCATGGGCATCACCATGTTCATCCAGATGCGCATGAACCCGACCCCTCCGGACCCGACCCAGGCGATGATCTTCACCTGGATGCCGGTTGTCTTCACCTTCATGCTGGCGACCTTCCCGGCCGGTCTGGTGATCTACTGGGCCTGGAACAACACGCTTTCGGTACTCCAGCAGGGCGTGATCATGAAACGCCAGGGCGCGAAGATCGAGTTGTGGGACAATCTCGCAGCCCTGTTCAAGCCCAAAGCCAAGAAAACCTGACCGGCAAACTGGAGGCGGCACAATGACCCAACTGTCCGCGGATCCGGCCGAGCAGGCCGCCAAGGAACTGGCGGCGGCGCTGTTTTCCAAGCCGTGGGTGTTTATCCGCGGTGTGCCGTCGTTGAAGTTCCTGCCACCGGAAGGGCCGCCGGAAATCGCCTTTGCCGGCCGCTCGAATGTCGGCAAATCCTCGCTGATCAACGCGCTTGTCGGATCCCATGGCCTGGCGCGGACCTCGAACACGCCGGGACGAACCCAGGAACTGAACTATTTCGTGCCGTCGGGTTATTCAGGCGACGAAGGCGATCTGCCGCCGATGGCGCTGGTCGACATGCCGGGTTACGGCTATGCCAAGGCGCCGAAGGACCAGGTCGATCTGTGGACCAAGCTGGTGTTCGACTACATGCGCGGGCGCTCGACGCTGAAGCGGGTCTATCTGCTGATCGACAGCCGGCACGGCATCAAGAAGAATGACGAAGACGTCATGGACCTGCTGGACAAGGCTGCGATGTCCTACCAGGTGGTGCTGACCAAGACCGACAAGATCAAGGAAGCGGGCGTGCCGCGGCTGATGTCGGAGACCGTGGCCGCGCTGAAGCGCCGGCCGGCTGCCTATCCGGAGATCATTGCGACGTCTTCGGAAAAAGGTTCGGGGATCGCAGACCTGAGGGTTGCGATCGCACTGGCCATCACGCTGTAACGGCCAGGCAATCCGCTGATCAGGCGTTTTCCGCCGGCTTGAAAGTCAAGGCAACGCCGTTGAGGCAATGACGCTTGCCCGTGGGCGGCGGGCCATCATCGAAAATGTGACCGAAGTGACCGCCGCAGCGGCGGCAATGGACTTCCGTGCGCGTGGAGAACAACGACCTGTCCTCCTTGGTGCGGACGGCATTGTCTTCGGCCTGCCAGAAGCTCGGCCATCCGGTGCCGCTGTCGAACTTCGCTTCCGACGAATAGACCGGCAGGTCGCAGCCGGCGCAATGGAACATGCCCTTGCGCTTTTCCTCGTTGAGCGGGCTGGTGAACGCACGCTCGGTGGCTTCCTGGCGCAGAACCGCAAACTGCTTCGGTGAAAGCTTCGCCTTCCATTCCGCTTCGCTCAGCATGATTTCAAACGTTCCTTCCGATGCACGGGCGGGCGCCAGGCGGCCAAACACCGACAGGGCCACGCCGGCAACACCGGCAGTCAAAAGCGCGCGGCGGCTCATTTCTGTCCTGGTTGTCATCGTGTGTCTCCTTTTGGTTGTTGGAATCTAGGTGATCGGGCGGCAAAGCGCCAAGCACATGTCTTCACTTGCCCGTGAGCGCCCCCCGCCCATAGAGAGCGGGAGGCTGTCCGATACGGCACGCCGGCATTTCGATGCAGGGGGCGCGGCGTGCCCGGACATGATGCCAGTCACGGGGGACCGGCTGTCAGGCTCAGCCCTTGGGCAGGAGCACCTTGTCGATGACGTGAATGACGCCATTGGACTGGTCGACATCGGCGATGGTGACGTTGGCCACGCCGCCGGTCTCGTCCTCGATCATGATCTTGTCGCCCTTGTAGGTGACGTTGAGCATGCAGCCGCCAACGGTCTTGACCGGGTGCGCGCCGCCATCATCGTCAACCATCTTCATGATTGCATCCGACATCGCGTCCGCGGCGACGACATGGCAGGTCAGGACCTTGGTCAGCTGGTCCTTGTTCTCAGGCTTGAGCAGTGTGTCGACGGTGCCATCCGGCAAGGCCGCGAAAGCTGCGTTGGTCGGCGCGAACACGGTGAACGGACCTTCACCCGACAGCGTGTCGACAAGGCCGGCAGCCTGGACGGCCGCGACAAGCGTGGTGTGGTCGGCGGAATTGACGGCGTTCTCGACGATGTTCTTGTCGGGGAACATTTCGGCGCCACCGACCATCTTGTTGCCACCATGGCTTGCGGCGAAAGCCAGGCTTGCGCCCGAAAGAAGAACAGCGGCGGCGGCAATGGAGCGAAGAGTATTTTTCATAGTCAGCCTCTTTGTTGTGTTGTCAGGCCGGATCATCCGGGCCCTTCGTCACCCGCCGCGTTTGTTCTGCGGCGGTTAAAGAGGAAGACGGGTGCGTTGCGGGATTAGTTTCAGATTTTCGAAATTATTTTTTGGTCAGCGCGCCGGACAACACCACGGGGCCCGTGGCGACGCCGGTGGGCGAGCCGCCGAGAGGCTCGACGCTGACGGCAAGCAGGGCGCCGTCGGAGACCTTCCTGACGAGGTCCTTGTCCAGCTTGAGCTGCCCGCCGTCGCCGGGAACGAGGCCCAGCGACACCGGTACGCCGTCACCCGGTACCAGCCACAATTCAAGCGACTTGCCGTCATCTGGCGAGAATGCCGCCGGCGTGATGGTGAAGGCGCCCTCCTCCGGGTTGAGCGCCGCGATCAGCCCAACGGAACTGCCCGGAGCGCCCAACTCTGCGACAAGGGAGGGTGCGGGGCCTGTACCCGACGGACCGCGCAGATCGCTCGTATAGATGCCGAAGGCGGCGGCGGCGGCAACCGAGGCAAGCGCCAGCCCGCGCCAGAAGACCAGCGATCCCCAAAGCCCGCCCGCCGGTCTTGCCGCTTCGGCAAACAATCGGGCGTCGATCCGCGCCTTGACGCCTTTGTGCGGCGTTTCGGGTTGATAGGCCTCATCGAGATTTGAGAGATCGGCCTGCCAGGAGGCAACCAGCGCTGCGAAATCGCTGTCGCGGGTCATTCGCTCCTCGACCCTGCGGCGCTCGGCAAGCGGCAGCACGCCGAGCACGTATTCGCCGGCCAGGGCCTCGTCGTCGGGAATTTGCGCACCGGTACTCATCGGTTCAGGCACTCTCTCAGTTTGATCAGGCTGCGCCGCAGCCAGGTTCGCATCGTGTTGAGCGGCACAGCATTCCTGTCGGCCAGCTCCTGGTAACTCAATCCCTCCACATAGGCCGCCACAACTGCCGCGGCCTTGTTCTCCTCCAGTTCACCCAGGCACCGGTCGATGCGCCGGGCTTCGCCGCTCATCAATGCCTGCGCCTCCGGGTCTGGCGACGCATCGGCGACGTCAGGCGCATCGTCATATTCCAGCGTCGCCGGCTGGCGGCTGCGGATCAGGTCGATTGCCTGGTTGCGGGCAATCGTTACCAGCCAGGCCATGGCTGAGGCCTGGTCCACCCTGAAACTGCCGGCGCGACGCCAGATGCGGACATAAACCTCCTGGATTGCATCCTCGGCCTGGGCCCTGTCCTTGAGAATACGGAGCGCCACGCCGAATAGTTTCGCGTTGGTCTGGTCATAAAGTGCGGAAAACGCCTTGCGGTCCCCCAGCGCGGTGCGCGCGATCAGTCCAGAGAGTAATTCTTGACTCATAATGGCTTCGGTTTCTCCGCAAGTTCACCCAACAGATATCATCTTCCGCGATGACTGAAACCCTTTACGAAGAAATTGCCCAAACGGTTGCATGCTTCGCCGGTCCGTCCGGGCAATGTTTGAAGGAGTTATTGAAGCCGGTGCGGATTGCCGCTAAACAGCGCCGGACCTTTTGCCGCTTGTGCGCAATCAAAACCGGGATGCCACGCCAATGTCAGAGACTTCCAGCGACGACGCCGCCACACAGGCCCGCCTGCTCGCCGAAGCGCTGCCTTTCATGCAGCGCTACGAGAACAAGACGGTGGTGGTCAAATATGGCGGTCACGCCATGGGCAACGCCGCGCTCGGCAAGGCGTTCGCGCAGGACATCGCGCTGCTGAAGCAATCGGGCGTCAACCCGATCGTCGTACATGGCGGCGGCCCGCAAATCGGCGCGATGCTGGCGAAGATGGGCATTGAATCGAAATTCGAGGGCGGCTTGCGCGTCACCGACGAGAAGACCGTCGAGATCGTCGAGATGGTGCTGGCCGGATCGATCAACAAGGAAATCGTCGCGCTGATCAATGCCGAGGGCGAGTGGGCGATCGGGCTCTGCGGCAAGGACGGCAACATGGTCTACGCCGAGAAGGCGCAAAAGACCTTCGTCGATCCCGATTCCAATATCGAGCGCGTGCTCGATCTCGGCTTTGTCGGCGAACCGGTGGAAGTCGACCGCACGCTTTTGGACCTTCTGGCCAAGTCGGAAATGATCCCGGTGCTGGCGCCGGTGGCGCCGGGCCGCGACGGCCACACCTACAACATCAACGCCGACACTTTCGCCGGCGCCATCGCGGGTGCCTGCGAGGCATCGCGGCTGCTGTTCCTGACCGACGTTCCGGGCGTGCTCGACAAGGACAAGAACCTGATCGACGAGTTGACGGTCAGCGAAGCCAGGGCGCTGATCGCCGATGGCACGATCTCCGGCGGCATGATCCCCAAGGTCGAGACCTGCATCGAGGCGATCGAGCGGGGAGTGAAAGGCGTGGTCATCCTCAACGGCAAGACGCCGCATGCGGTGCTGCTGGAGCTGTTCACCGCCCACGGTGCGGGAACCCTGCTGGTTCCGTAAGCCCGGCCAATCCGGAGCCGTTCCGGAGTCAGAGCGCGAACAGACCGACAGGCCGCATCCGGCCTTCGTGCCTGAGCAGCCATTTCTTGCGCCACAGCCCGCCGCCGAAGCCGGTGAGAGATCCGTCCGAACCGATGCAGCGGTGGCAGGGAATGACCACCGGAATGGGATTGGTGCCGCAATATTTGGCGACCACGCGTACCGCCTCGATGGTGGCCGTATCGCGGGCAATATCGCCATAGGAGCAGGTCTCGCCGAGCGGCACCTGCATCAGCCGCTCCCAGACCTTGCGTTCGAGCGCATTGCCCTCGATCCTGAGTGGGGTCCGGAATTCGGCGCTCTCGCCGGCAAAATAGGCTTTCAACTCGGCCTCGATTTGCATCAGCGGCGCGTTTCCGACCGGACGCCTCGGCATTTCAGGCTTGTCGCTATCGTCATGAAATTCCAACCCGAGCAGATGGGTCTCGTCGGCAACCGCCCGCATCGGGCCGATCGGCGTTTCAATCCACAGCACAGAATGCTCCGGGCGATGTTCGTCCATGGCGTCTCTCCTGAAGCCACACGGAATCGTTGAATGCTAGCCGCATCCGCCACGGCGCTCAATCCGGCCCGATGCGTCCGATCCTTCGCAAGCACGGAATTTGTCCCGCGGGAAATCTGCGCGTTGCGAGAAAAGATGCAGAAAGGCGCTTGACCTGAACCGCACTCCAGCCCGTAGGCTTTGTCCACACTGGCAATCGGAGAACAGCTGATGATGAAAAAAATGCAAGGCGGCGCGGCGGCATGAAGATCGGAAAGCTGTCCGAGCTGACCGGACTGAGCATCGATACGCTGCGATACTATGAAAAGATCGGGTTGATCGATCCGCCGTTCCGCAAGGGCGGACAACGGCTATACGACCCCGACGCCGTGCGCTGGATCGATTTCCTGAAGGCGCTCAAGGCGACCGGCATGAGCCTAGATGACATGAAGCGCTACGCGCTGATGCGAGCCAAGGGCAATGCCACGTCCGCCAACCGCCGCGTCATGCTGGAAAATCAGCATGCGCTGGTGCTTGAGCGGATCGAGGAGCTCACCGCCTGCGCGGCGCTGCTTGAGTACAAGATTGCCAATTACCACGAGATCGAAGCCAGGCATGAGCTTGATGATAAAAAGAGGTATTTGAAATGACCCTGGAAAACGCCCCCACCGAACTCAAGCCCGAAACCGCGCTCGAGCGCGGCCGCGCTATCGTCGCCCAAATCAATCCCGGCCTCGAAGCAGCGCTGGCCGGCAAATACGATGCGCTGTTTCCGGACTTCGCCGAAACCCTGGTCGAGTTTGCCTATGGCCGGCTTTATGCCCGCGAAGGGCTGGATCTGAAAACCCGTCAGATCGCCACGGTCGCGGCTCTGACAGCGCTTGGCGGACAGACCGGCCCGCAATTGCGCGTCAATCTCGAACACGCGTTGGCGGCGGGCGCGAACCGGCGCGAACTGCTCGAGGTCATCTTGCAGATGTCGGTTTACGGCGGCATGCCGGCGGCCATCAACGGCATGAACGTGGCCATGCAATTGTTCGAAGAGCAGGACGCTCTGGCCTCCTGACCTTGCCTTGCCGGCAGGTTTCGCCTGTCCGGGCCCATCGCGGCCGAAGCTACCTCGGCCTGACGCTCAGACCGGTCGTCACGCCGAGGATGGTGTCGCCGAGGCCGGTTCCGAAGCGCCGGGACTGCGCATCGAACGTATCGCGGGCTTTGGGATCGAGAATGGCGATCGGGGCCGAAATCGCCATGCCTGCGGCCGAGCCCACCGTATTGGACACGGACATGGCTGTGGCGCCAAGTTCAGCGCCAAGGCCGAGATCCTGCTCCGTCACGGCCTGACCATCGATCAGCCGCTGTCCCAGAAGTTTGACGACCTCCGGGCTTTCGGCGAACTTGGAATGATTGAGACTGTCGCCGACCTGCAAGGCGGACAGATCGAGAACCGTGATGCCTCCGCTTTCGAACTCGTCGCGATAGACGGGATTGGAAATGTCGATCTGTCCAAGCCGGTCGACATTGCCGGATATCCGGCGCGACAGTGTCAGGGCCCGGTCATCCTTGGAGACAAAGACGGTGAATTTCGGCCGCTTCGGCCCCATGTCGGCCAATTGCTGGCGGAAGACATCCACGTCGAGGTCGGGCGATGCGAGGATGACATTGCTGATCTTGGAGGGCACGCCCTTGTTTCGGATCGCCATCTGGCGCAGCGATTCCATGGTCAGCCAGGTGCCCATGGAATGGGCGAGGATAGTGATGTCCCTGATTTCCGGCGCTTCGGCAGCGCCGGCCAGAAGCGCCTCCAGCGCCGAGCGGGAATAGTTGGTGCTTTCCTTGTCATATCCGTAATCGAACACGGAGCCGCGCGACGGCCAGGTGAACATCACCGGAGCGGCGTCGGTGTTGCTGTCATGGGCGATCTGGGCAAAGCGGTAGACGGCGCTTTCATAGCGGGTGTTGAAGCCGTGCACGAAGATCAGCAGACGCCCGGTCGATGATCTGTTGCGCTGATACCAGGCCTTCACACTTTCGATGGTGGTGAAGGGCTTTGCCGACAGCGTGGCAAACTCGCGCGACGGGTTGGCCGGCAGCTTCTTCGGCCATTGCACCTCGCCGACCTTGCGGTTGGCTTCGGGCGGGATCGAGATCACCAGTTCATTGAAGTCGATCGCATCACCGCGCTCACCGGTGTAGAGCAGGCCGGGATTTTCTGACGGCGCACGGGTGGTGGCGACCATGATCGAGACCGCTGTCGCGTCCGCATCCGTCTGCGCAATGGGTGACAACACCCCTTCCGGCGGGCTGGCGCAACTCATCAGAAACCCCGCAAGCAGCAAGGAGCCGACGCGCGCCGGTTGCCGCAATCGCAGGACCGGGAGTTTCATCATCTGCAGGCACCGTGCGGGCATAGAGTTTCCGTTCCCGTTCCATGGCCGGCTTCAGACCGTGCGCCGCCGCCATCCCGCGGTTCAGACCATCAACAGCACAAGGATCCCCGCTACAATAAGGATGCAGCCGGCAATCTCGAGCCTGTTGACGTGTTCCTTGAAGACTAACACCGACGAGGCGAATGTGAAAATCATTTCGACCTGCGCCAGGGCCTTGACCGCGGCCGCCGATTGCAGCGTCATCGCCATGAACCAGCCGAACGAGGCGGTGGCGCCAACCAGACCGACCATCGCCGAGATCTTCCAGGCCGCGCGGACCCTCGCCAGTTCGCCCGGGGATTTCAGTCCCATCCAGACCAGCATGATGACCGTCTGCAGCACGATCGCCACAAGCAGTGTGACCGCGGCCTGCATCATGAAATTCGGCCCGCCCAGCGACAGCGAGGCTGCACGGTAGCCGACGGCCGCGATCCCGAAGACCGTTCCCGACGCCAGGCCGAGAGCCGCCGTTCGGGAGAACACCGAGCGCAGCAATGCCGGTGCGCCCGAGGCCGAACGCGCAATCGAAATCAGCACCACGCCGACCAGGCTGATGGCGATGGCTGCCAGCGTTCCGGCGCTGACGCGGTCACCCAGGAAGATCAGTCCGAACAGCGCCGCCTGTGCCGGTTCGGTGCGCGAATAGGCAGTGCCCACCGTGAAATTGCGGTGGCTGAACATCTGGATCAGTAGCGCCTGGGCGGTGATCTGGGCCACTGCCGCAAGGACAACCCATCCGAAAAACGGAAGATTGAGCCTGGGCAACGGATATCCGACGCCAAAGGCAAGCAGTGCCACGAAGGCGAGCGCGAACGGCACCCCGAAGCCGAAGCGGACAAAGGTCGCGCCGCTGGTGCCCATCACACCCTTGAGGTGCTTCTGCAACACCGAGCGGATGTTCTGCAGGAACGCAGCGCCAATGGTTATGAGAACCCAGGTTTCCATCTTGATGCGGCAGGTCCTGTTTCAGGGAGCAGATACGGCACGTCCCGCCTTCCTGGCTATCAAAGCCGGGCCGGCCGAAACAAGATCAACGGTCTAGCAGCCCGGAACGCGGCGCGACAAGCCTGGTGAAGGGGAAATCCGGTGACAGGAACCGCGCGCTATGCCGCGCGGGTCGCCTTGTCGCCCATGACCACGCGATTGCGCCCGCCACGCTTGGCAAGGTAAAGCTGGCTGTCGGCCTCGCGCATGATTTCCTTGGAGCGCGACTGCGGCCCGAAGGCGGTCCCGCCAATGCTGACGGTCACCTTGAGCGGGCTGCCGTCAGCGGTGGAGAGAGAGATGTTCTCGACATTGGCGCGTACGCGCTCGGCGATCAGCGCCGCTCCTTCAGCGCTGGAATCCCTAAGGACGATGGCAAATTCCTCTCCGCCAATGCGGGCGCCGAGATCCGTGCTCCTGATCGATCCGGCGATCGCCTGTCCCACGGCAAGCAGGGCGCGGTCTCCCGCGTCGTGGCCATGCAGATCGTTGATCTGCTTGAAATGATCGGCATCGATCATCAGCAGGAAGCCCGAGTCCGACTGGCGCTTGAGTTCCGACAGGTGGGCAAGAAACCGTTCGCGGTTGGCAAGCCCGGTCATCGCGTCGTGACTTGCCCGATGCTCGAGGTCCTCGTGCGCCGCCTTCAGCCTGGTGTGAATTTCGGACAGGTTGCGGTGTGCTTCGCCCAGCGCCCTGTGCGCGGCCTGGAGCTCCAGGGTCTGCCGGCAAAACACATAGGTTGCCGGCGGGGTTACCAGCAGCGGGCAAAAGCCGGCAATGGCAAGCGCCAGGGTCATGGCCCCCGTCTGGCCGGTCAACACCATGATGAAAGCCGTTATCGACAGGGACAGAACAACAGAACAGGCGGTGAGCAGGGTCATCTTCCTGAACAGGGCAAGGGAAATCGTCGGCGGCTTGCCGGTAGGCTGCATGGATCGCTCTTCCTGGTGTTGTGACGCGCGATGCATCGCAGGATAGTTTTGACAGCAGGTATACAGAGTAGGTAAATCTGCTGTTTACAATTGACGGCGATGTTCCAGATTGAACCATACCGACCGTTCCAGGACAGGATTGAAGTTTTCATGCCCCATAAATCGGCCCTGCCCGATCCCCAGGCCTTTGCCCATGTCAGCGAATGGGTGTTCGATCTCGACAACACGCTCTACCCGCGTCACATCGACCTGTTCTCGCAGATCGACAAGAAAATGACCGAGTATGTCCGCAATCTTCTCGGCCTCGATCATGACGCCGCACGCGGAATCCAGAAGAAGTATTACCGCGAGCACGGCACCACGCTGCAGGGCCTGATGCTGCATCACGGCATCGACCCGAACGATTTCCTCGAGAAGGTGCACGACATCGACTACACGTGGATCAAGCCGGATCCGGCGCTGGGCGAGGCGATCAAGGCGCTGCCGGGCAGAAAATTCATCTTCACCAATGGCGACACGCCGCATGCCGAGCGGACGGCGCGGGCGCTGGGGATTCTCGATCATTTCGACGATATCTTCGATATCATCGCCGCGGACCTTCTGCCCAAGCCGGCGCCCGAAACCTATGACCGGTTTCTCTCAAGGCATGGCGTACACAAGGACAAGGCGGCGATGTTCGAGGACCTGCCGCGCAATCTGCTGGCGCCGCATGCGCTGGGAATGCGGACCGTGCTTATCGTGCCCAACAATCTGGATGTGGTGCTGGACGAGGTCTGGGAACACGAGGGCAAGGACGGCGCACATATCGATCATGTCACCGACGACCTTGCGGCCTTCCTGAGCCGGGTCGTTGCCTGACGAGGCAAATCCGGCGGGATCGGAACAGGTCCCTTCCTTTCCAAAATTTAATCTACATTACAGGGCTTTAAGTGGTGATTGGCGGCGGACACGGCCACATTGGGGTGGAAAGCAACGCAACCCCGACAAAGGACACCGCACATGAAAAAGACACTTCTCGCCACACTCGCCGCCGCCCTGATCGCCTCAACCGCAGCGCCGGTGCTGGCCGCGCAGGGCGGTGGACAAGGCAAGGGCGACGGCCCGCGCCATGGTCCGCGCATCGAACGGATGATGGAACGCTTTGACGCCGACCGCGACGGCGCCGTTCTGCTCGAGGAGGTTTCCGCCCATCGCCTTGCGATGTTCGAAAGCGCCGACACCGACAAGAACGGTTCGCTGAGCAAGGATGAGCTCAAGGCCTTCGGCGACATGCGCAAGGAAATGCGCCAGCAGAACCGCGAAGAGCGCCGCGCCGAACGCCAAGGCAAGATGGACGGCCAGCGCATGGGCAAGCACGGCGATCGTGACGGCCGGATGGCCGGCAAGCATGACGGCAAGCGTCAGGGCGAAGGCCGGGGTGACGGTTGGGGCAAAGGCCGCGGCGATCATCGCGGCGGACCGCGCATGGAACGGCTGGACACCGACAAGAACGGTGAAATCAGCCTCGAGGAATTCACCTCGCTCGACACCAGGATGTTCGAGCGCTTCGACCGCAACGGCGACAAGAAGATCGATATCACCGATTTCTACCGCCCGGCCTCTGCCGATAACAACTGATCCTGCCGGATCGCCCCGTCGCCCACATCAGAAGCCAGGCCGGATTTGCTTCCGGCCTGGCTTTTTTTTACGGGGCGGCGGCGATGCCATAGTGAGCGGCGATGACCGACCAGGCTTCGTCGGCGGTATCGACGAAATTGAGCAGATCGAGGTCACCCGGCGAGATGGTGCCGAAATCAGCCAGCGCCTGAAAATCCACGATCGAGTGCCAGAATTCCGAACCGAACAGGATCAGCGGCACATGTTCCATGCGGCCGGTCTGGATCAGGGTCAGCGATTCGAACAGCTCGTCCATGGTTCCAAAACCGCCGGGAAAAATGGTGACCGCCTTGGCGCGCATCAGGAAATGCATCTTGCGGATGGCGAAGTAGTGGAAATTCAGGCTGAACTCGGGCGTCACATATTCATTCGGCGCCTGCTCGTGCGGCAACACGACGTTGAGCCCGATCGAGGCCGCGCCGACATCGTGAGCGCCACGGTTTCCTGCCTCCATCACGCCCGGTCCGCCGCCGGTGCAGATCACGAATTCCTGGCCTTTCGTCGCCAGGGAATGGGTCGAGCACAGCCGGGCGAAGGCACGAGCCTCGTCATAGTAGCGGGATGCGGCAGTCAGGTTCTTCGCCTGGGTCTCGTTCTTGGCGGCCCATGGCTCCTTGCCGGGTTCGGGAATGCGGGCGCCGCCGAACATCACCACGGTGGAGCGGATCCCCGCCTCCATCAGAATCATTTCCGGCTTGAGCAGCTCCAGCTGCAGGCGAACGGGCCTCAGTTCCTCGCGGCACAGAAAATCATCGTCGGCATAGGCCAGCCGGTAGGACGGCGACGTGCTTTGCGGGGTCTTCGGCTGGCGGTCGGCCCGAAGCTTGTCCTGACGGCTGTCGGCAAGCGGATCCCAGACCTGGTTTGTACGTTTGGCATTCATCAGTATGTCCCCGTTTGGCGTTGGCGAAACGACCGGAATTGACCCCGCGCCCAGCCTCGCTTAGGAGAAGTGCAACGGCGCTGGCGGCCCGGCTCGATATCGCCATGACCGAACAGACTAGACGTTGAACCTTAAGGAATCGCCACGATGAAACATGATTTGGCCGCCCTCGCCAGCACGATCGAAACCGCATTCGACAACCGCGATGCCGTCTCCACCTCGACCCGCGGAGAAATCCGCGATGCGGTTGAAACGGCGCTCAATCTGCTCGATCTCGGTGAAGCTCGCGTGGCAACTCGCGGCGACGACGGCACATGGACCGTCAATCAGTGGCTCAAGAAGGCGGTGCTATTGTCGTTCCGGCTGAACCCGATGGAAGTGATCAAGGGCGGCCCCGGCGATGCAGTGTGGTGGGACAAGGTGCCATCGAAATTCGAAGGCTGGAGCGCCAATGAATTCGAACGCGCCGGCTTTCGCGCGGTTCCCGGCTCGATCGTGCGGCGCGGCTCGTTCATCGGCAAGAACGTCGTGCTGATGCCCTCCTTCGTCAATCTCGGCGCCTATGTCGATGAAGGCTCGATGGTCGACGGATGGGCCACGGTCGGCTCATGCGCCCAGATCGGCAAGAACGTGCACCTTTCGGGCGGCGTCGGCATCGGTGGCGTACTGGAGCCGCTGCAGGCCGGCCCGACGATCATCGAGGACAATTGCTTCATCGGCGCCCGCTCGGAGGTGGTCGAAGGCTGCATCATCCGCGAAGGGTCGGTGCTCGGCATGGGCGTCTACATCGGCAAGTCGACCAGGATCGTCAATCGGATGACCGGCGAAGTGAGCTACGGCGAAGTGCCGCCCTATTCGGTGGTGGTCGCTGGCTCGATGCCGTCGTCGGGCACAATGGGCAACGGTGCTGCCGCGCCGAACCTCTATTGCGCCGTGATCGTCAAGACGGTCGACGCGCAGACCCGGTCGAAGACCGGCATCAACGAACTGCTCAGGGACTAGAACTGAATGGCGCGGCGGCCCGGCTCCGGCATGCGCTGGCTTCTGTTCAGCGTGTCCGGCCGGTTGTCGCGCCGGACCTATGCCTGGGCCCTGCTGTTCTGGATGGCGGTGGTGTCGGTCCCGGTTTCGGCCGCGGTCGGCGCCGAACCCGACAGCAATGCCATGACCATGGCCGGTTTCGGCATCATCCTGACCGTTCTGGCGGCTACATGGTCGATTGCAGTGATGAGCATCAAGCGGCTGCATGATGCCGGCCTGCCCGGCATTCTGGTGGGCGTTCTGGTCATTCCCGCCGCGTCCTTCTTCATGCTGCTGATCATCATGCTGTGGCCGCCCACCAAAGGCCCGAACAAGCACGGACCGGCGCCAGACGAGGCCGGCTACTAGCGCGCCTCCTTCGGACTGTATCCGAGCGACAGCCGCGGCCCTTGGCCGTGGCCTACGCGGCAATCGGCGCGGCAGTCACTGCATGCTTTAGTTGTTTCTTTGCGGCAATCATCATTATCCGTGGCTGCGGTTTCATCGGCTCTTTCGGTGTGCTCTTGGTGGTTGCGTCTGTTCCAGACCGAGCAACCAGGAGAGAACGAGATGAACGATTTCTGGGTAAAATTCAAAACAGGCACCACTGCCGACCAGGTTACCAATGGGCTGAAGGCGGTGCCCGCAAGCAACATAAGCTTTGAGAATGATTGCTGGCTGTTCCGCGCCAAATGGGGAACCACACAGCGAAATCTGAACAATCTTCAGGGACGAATAGAGACCGGATCGGGCAGCGGCAGCGTTTTGGCAATCGGGGTTCAGGAGGACGACGACTCCGACAGCGAGTAGAGGCCTCCCGGATCGGCACCTTGCCGCGGTCAACAAGCGGTGGCGATGCTTCAGAACAGTCGACAGCCTCGGGGCAATCGTCTAATCACGACGCATGAAGCTTACCGATCCGACCCAGACACTTGCCGCGTTGATCCGCTGTCCTTCCGTGACCCCCGATGAGGGCGGCGCACTGACGGCGCTTGCAGAAATGCTGAGTCAGCTGGGCTTTGCCAACGACCGTGTGACCTTCTCCGAGGAGGGTACGCCGGATGTGGAAAATCTCTACTCGCGGCTGGGGTCCAGCGGCCCGCACCTGATGTTTGCCGGGCACACCGACGTGGTGCCGGTGGGCGACGAGGCCGCATGGACGCAAGGGCCGTTCGGCGCCGAGATCGTCGATGGCGAGATGTATGGCCGCGGCGCGGTCGACATGAAGGGCGGCATCGCCTGTTTCGTCTCCGCCCTGGCGCGGCTGATCGAACGCCGCGGCGCGCCCGAAGGCTCGGTGTCGCTGCTGATCACCGGCGACGAGGAAGGCCCGTCGATCAATGGCACCGAGAAGCTTCTCGCCTATGCCACGGCCAAGGGAGAGCGCTGGGATGCGGCGGTGGTCGGCGAACCGACCAACCCGGACCGGATGGGGGACATGATCAAGATCGGACGGCGCGGCTCGCTGTCGGGCACGCTGAAGGTCGAGGGCGTGCAGGGCCATGTCGCCTATCCGCATCTTGCCGACAATCCGCTGCGCGGACTGGTCGCGCTTGCCGGCGCATTGCTGGATCCACCGCTTGATGCCGGCAACGAACGTTTTCCGCCGTCCAATCTCGAGATCACCAGCATCGATACCGGCAACGTGGCGACAAACGTCATCCCGGCGCGGACGACCGCGCGCTTCAACATCCGCTTCAACGACTTCTGGACGGCCGAAACCCTGGCAAACGAGTTGCGCTCCCGGCTGGAGCGGGCGGCTGGGGATGCTGGACTGCGGCCCGGGCGCGGCCCGGTGCGTTACAGCGTGGAATTCGATGCGCGATCCTCGCCCTCCTTCCTGACACGGGACACCGCGCTGATCGATGCGCTGTCGGAAGCGGTCACGGAGGCAACCGGGAAAACACCGGTGCTTTCGACCACCGGCGGCACCTCTGACGCACGCTTCATCAAGGATTACTGTCCCGTCGTCGAGTTCGGGCTTGTCGGCAAGACCATGCACATGGTCGATGAGCGGGTTGCGCTCAGCGACCTGGAAAGCCTGACCGGCATCTACGAGCTGTTCCTCGAGCGCTGGTTCGAGCGCCGGGCCTCCGGCACGGAGGCGCGCTGATCTTGGCGGGTAACGTCGTCCCGACACGGCTGGAGGCCGGCCGGTCCCTGGCCGGGCTGTTCTACCTGATCCTTGGGAACCGCGACGGCCTGCGCCTGTTCGACACCTCTCCGGATGGGTTCTGGCGGTCGTTCGGTGCTTTTTTCTGGGCCTGGCCGGTGCAATGCTTCCTGTGGACCGGGATGTGGCGCGCGGCGGCGGAAACGCGGCCCGATACGGCCCAGGGCCTGTTCAGGTTCTTTTTCGTCTCAACCGGGTTCGACGTCGCGGCATGGGTGCTGCCGGCGTTGCTGCTCTTCGGCGTCTGCCAGCTTTTCGGCCTCTCGGCCAAAGCTTCGCGGCTGGTGGTCGTCAACAACTGGTTCGGGCTTCTGTCGGCCTATATCGGCTTTTTTCCCGCGGCCCTGCGCTACTTGACCCCGGTCTCCGACACCGCCAGCGCCTTCATATCGCTGGGCGTCTATGCGGTGGTCATCTGGCTTTACTACAGGGTGGTCCGGATGTGCCTCGACGGTGATCTGATGATTTCTATCTTCATCACCCTGATGATGGTAATGGCCGGACTGACGATCTCTGAAATCGCCTTCGGTGCCCTGACCAGCTAACCGTTCCGGGTATGGCCGGACATGCAAAAGCCACCCCAGCGCCGTTCATCCGAACGGTACCGGGATGGCTTGATGCAAGAACCAGCCGCAGATGATCAGGCGGCGAGATCATCATCGGCTGTCGAGAACAGCGCATCAAGATCGAGATAACAGATCATCTGCTGGTCCACCGGGATGATCGCCTTGGTCAAAGCACGTTCGGCGGCAGGCAGCACATCAGGCGCTGGCTGCAAATCGGCATTGTTGACGGTGATCATGTCGGACACGTTCTCGACCAGCAGGCCAACCAGCTTGCCGGCGATGTTGGTCACGATGATCGCCGAGCGCTCGGTCGGCTTAATCGCCGGCAGGCCGAGGCGGATGGCCATGTCGATGACCGGGATTACCGATCCGCGCAGGTTGATCACGCCCAGCACATGCGGCGGCGAGTGCGGCAGGGTGGTCGACGGCGCCCAGCCGCGGATTTCGCGGACTGACATGATGTTGACGCAGAACACCTGCTTGCCCAGATGGAACGAGATGATTTCAAGATAGCCGTTGTTGGCCACGTTGTTGTTTGCGGATTCTTGCATCAGAATTCCTCCCAGTCGTCCTGTGACGCTGCGGTTGAGTTGTTGGACTTGCCGGCACCAAAGGCATTGGCGACGGTTTTCAGCATGTTTCGGGCCGGCGATTGTACGGGACGCGACCCGGACGTGGAGCCGCTGACGGCTGCCGGACGCTTGGCGCGCGGGGCTGGTTCAGCGGCCGGAGCCTGCCTGGCCGGGCCCGGCATGGCCGTGCGGACCGGCACGGAGACCGGACGGCTGTCAGACAGCCTGAACTGGCTGACGAGGCTTTCAAGCGATGCCGCGCCGCTCGTGAGGCGGTGGGTGACGGCTGTGGTTTCCTCGACCATGGCGGCGTTCTGCTGGGTTACCTGGTCCATCTGGTTGACCGCGGAGTTGATCTCGGTGAGCCCGCCCGCCTGCTCGCGTGCAGCCGTCGCGATCGAATTGATCTGATCGTTGATGGCGCTGACATGCTCCGCGATCAGGCCGAGCGCTTCGCCGGTCTCGCGGACCAGCGTCACGCCGGACTTGACCTCGTCGCCTGACTTGTTGATCAGGACCTTGATGTCCTTCGCCGCGGTTGCGGAGCGCTGTGCCAGTTCGCGCACTTCCTGGGCGACAACGGCAAAGCCTTTCCCGGCCTCGCCGGCGCGTGCCGCCTCGACACCGGCGTTGAGCGCCAGCAGATTGGTCTGGAAGGCGATCTCATCGATGACGTTGATGATCTTGGAAATCTCGACGGAGGCATCCTCGATCCGGCCCATGGCGCTGATTGCCTCGCCCACCACCTTGCTTGAGGTCTCAGTCGACTGCTTGGCCTCGGCGACCTTGGTTGTCGCCTCATCGGCACGCTGGGAAGAGCTCTTGACCGTGGCGGTGATCTCGTCGAGCGCCGCGGAGGTTTCCTCGAGCGAAGCAGCCTGCTGCTCGGTGCGCCGCGACAAGTCGTCAGCGGCGGCGCGCAGCTCTCCGGTGTCGCCATTGATGCCAAGGATGTTCTCGCTGACATCGCTCAGCGTTGAATTGAGCTTTTCAACCGACGCATTGAAATCGACCCGCAGCCTGTCGAGGCTTTCCATGAACGGCCGCTCGAGCCGGATCGTCAGGTCGCCATCGGCCAGCTTGTGCAGGGCGTCGGCCAGTTCGTCGACCGCCTGCTGCATCTGCGCGGTTTCCTCGGCCTTTGCCACCTCGCGGTCATGGCGTCTTTTGTCGGTCTGAACGCGGGTTTCGTCAGCCTCGCGCTCGAGCTGGGCCTTGTCGAGGGCGGCATTCTGGAACACTCCAACCGAACGCACCATTTCACCGATCTCGTCCTTGCGGTTTTCGCCGGCCAGTTCGATCGTGGTGTCGCCTTCGGCAAGGCGACGCATGTTTTCGACCAGCGCCTCGATCGGCTTGGTCATCGACCGCGAGAACCAGGTGGAGACGGCGATGGCGCCAAGCAGAAGCAGCAGCGAAATGCCAAGGATCGCATTGCGCATCATCACCATGCTGGCGCCGGCTTCGCTCTTGTCGATCAGGGCTGCGACGGACCACTCTGCACCATCGAACTTGACGCCCGTCATGGCAACGTCGGCCTGCATGTTGCGGTAGCCGTCGAGTGTGCCGGTGATCACGGCGCTGCCCTTGGCTTCCTGCAGAAGGTCGCTGTCAATCTTGACGCTGAGCATGTCGTTTTCGGGAGACCTGATCGAATCGCTGATCAGGTACCCCTCTGAATTGAGCAGAACCGTCTCGCCGGTTTCGCCGAGACCCGAGGTGTTGGACATGATGTCGGCGATCTTGCCGCTCGGCACACGGATGATGATGACCCCGACCGGGCCCATCTGCGAATTCAGCGCATGGCCCATAAAAGCCGCCGGCTGGTCGCCGATCGGTGGATAGGCCGCATAATCAGCGAACACGGTCTTGTCCAAGATGTTGGCGCCGACGACGCCTTCGTAGACCTTGCCTATGCCGGTGTCCTTGAAAGCGTCGGACCGAAGGTTGGACGCATAATCGTCGTATTTGTTGACCGAATAAATAACGTTGCCGTTCATGTCGACAAGGAAGAAATCCTCCCAACCGCGGCTTTCCGCCATCTCGCGCAGCTGTGCGTTGTAACGCTCATGCGTCTGGTCGTAGGAACTGATCTTGGCATCATCCGGCTTTTGCGCCGTATCGTATTTCTGGCGCTCGCCCTCGGGGAACGGATTTTCGGTGATGTAACGCCGCTTCAACTCGTTGGTTGCATCGGCTCCAAGGAAGCCCCAATCGTACTTGAAGCCTTCCAGCGCGATGCGCATCAGGTTGTTCTGCGAGGTCGCGGCGAGATCCTGCTGCAGGTTGGCGAGGAAGGTCTCGAGCTGATTGCGCCGGCCGTCAACGACGGCCTCAAGCTTCTCGACGATCTTTTCGTTGACCGCGCTGGATCCGATCTGAAGGCTGACGACGCTGGAAACACCGATTGAGACGATCGTCAGCAAGGCGGCCGCCAGCGGCAGTTTTCGCGAAATCAGCATCAGGAATCCCTAGTTCGAGCAAACTCGTCGACATGTCTCGCAGAATCAAAGACGTCCAGAACGGCATCATGCGGTCCACGCGAACGTGGATACTGGCGCATTAAGCTTTCCGTGGTTTGCGTTACCTTTCGGTTAAAAACCGATTCCTAATTCTCGAAATCGCGCGGATCTGCGGCTTCGCACGCTCCGGTTCACTTCGGAAATAACGAGATCGCAGCCTTGCAAGGAATCCTGCCTTCCGTCCCGGCAGCGGTTCGGGCAAACCCAAAACAATTCAGCAACGGATCCGGCCGGGAGCTCAGGCTTCAGATTTCCGGATCCGGATACTCGACGGCGCGGAAATACAAACCCTCGGGTGCCGCAACCGGGCCGCAGGCCTTGCGGTCCCGTGCTGCCAGGGCCGCCTCGACATCATCGGCGGACCACTTGCCCTCGCCGACCAGCCGCAGCGTTCCGGCAAAGGAACGGATCTGGTTGTGCAGGAAGCTGCGCGCGGAGGCGTGGATCTCGATGAGACCATCCGCATCGCCCCTGACCACGTCGAGGCGCTCGAGGCTGCGCACGGGCGAGTTGGCCTGGCAGCTCATCGAGCGGAAGGTGGTGAAATCGTGCCGGCCGACAAGGCGCTGCGCCGCCTCGTGCATGGCGGCGGCATCCAGCGGCTTGGGCGACCAGAGCGCGCGGTTCTTCTCGATCACCAGCGGCGCACGGCGGCAGACGATGCGGTAGACATAGTGCCGCTTCAGCGCCGAAAAACGGGCATCGAACGCCTCGTCGACCTGGCGGGCGGCAAGGATGACCACCCGCTCCCTGGCCATCAGCAGGTGCGCGTTGATGGCGTCGCGCACCGTGTCGTCCGGCCAGGCCTTGTCGAGATCGACATGGGCGACCTGCCCAAGCGCGTGAACGCCTGCATCGGTCCGCCCGGCGCCACGGATGCTGACGGTTTCGCCGCAAAACCCCAGGATCGCGGTCTCGATCGCCTGCTGGATCGATGGATGGTCATCCTGGCGCTGCCAGCCGGCATAGCCGGTGCCGTCATATTCGATGTCGAGCCGGTAACGTGGCATCAGCCGATCACCGTCCCTTTGGCAACCGGCGTTCCGCGCAGGAAATCCCCGGCTGCAAGCGGCTTGCCGCCGGCCTTCTGCAAGGTGAGCAGCCGGATGGCGCCCTCGCCGCAGGCGATCGTCAGCCCGTCGTCGAGCGCGGTCCCGGCTGCAGCCGGATGTGCGCCGATGTCGGCGAGCTCGGTTGCCAGCAGCTTGACCCGCTCGCTGCGGTCACCGGATTTGAGCTCGAACCAGGCGCCGGGCGATGGCGCCAGTCCGCGCACATGGTCGTGCACTTGCGATGCCGGCCGGCTGAAATCGACGCGGGTTTCGGCCTTGTCGATCTTGGCGGCATAGATGACGCCGTCTTCCGGTTGCGGGGTGGCCGGCAATCCCTCGGCTTCGAGCCGCGCCATGGCCTCGACCATCAGCACCGCCGTCACGTCGGCCAGCCTGTCGTGCAGCTCGCCGGTGGTCATCGACGGCGTGATGGCGATGGTCCGCGTCAGCGCCACAGGTCCGGTGTCGAGGCCCCGATCCATCTTCATGATCATCACGCCGGTCTCGGTGTCGCCAGCCATGATGGCGCGCTGGATCGGCGCCGCGCCGCGCCAGCGCGGCAGCAGCGAGGCATGGCCATTCCAGGCGCCAAGCCGCGGCGCATCGAGAATGGCCTTGGGCAGGATCAGGCCGTAGGCGACGACCACCGCCGCATCGGCCTCGAGTGCCCGGAATGCCGCCTGTTCCTCTTCGCTTTTCAGGCTTTTGGGCGTGAACACCGGGATGCCCAGCCGCTCGGCGGCGCGGTGCACCGGTGACGGCAGTACTTCCAGACCGCGGCGGCCTGCCGGCCTCGGCGGCTGGGAGTAGACAGCGACGATCTCGTGACCGGCCGCATGCAGCGCCTCGAGCGTCGGCACGGAGTAATCCGGCGTTCCCATGAAGATGATGCGCATGGCGGCTCCTCAAAACACATTCGCGGCAGGCGAACGGCCGCCAAACGGCATATTCCAGGCCTGGCCTCAGGCCGTCACCCGCTGTTTGGCGAGCTTGGTGAACTTGCGCACCACCATGTCCCGCTTGAGCTTGGAGATGTGGTCGATGAACAGCACGCCGTTCAGATGATCCATCTCGTGCTGCAGGCAGGTGGCGAGCAGGCCGCCGGCCTCCGTCACCTGCTCCTTGCCAGCGCGGTCGAGATGCCTGACAGTGATCGTCGCAGGCCGTTCAACCTCGGCATAGTAATCCGGGATCGACAGGCAGCCCTCTTCATAGACGCTGGTGTCGTCGCCGGTCGCCACCAGTTCCGGATTGATGAAGACCTGCGGATTGGGTTCCTCATCCTTGCCGGCGATGTCGATCACCAACAGCCGCCGCGGCACACCGACCTGAATGGCCGCCAGGCCAATGCCGGGCGCGTCATACATGGTCTCGAGCATGTCATCGATGAAACTGTTCATTTCCGAATCGACACGCTCCACCGCCACGCTTTGCTGGCGGAGGACAGGGTCGGGCAAGTAGATGATCGGCTTGATGGTCATGGCGCTGAAATAGTCATTGATCCGCGCGGCGTCAATCTGTGCCCGGCATGGCCGGGGTCCAATGTTCTCGTTTTGATCTGACAAAAGCCGGAGAATCAGCTAGGCCATGATCATGCAGACTGGCGCGACGCTGTTTTCAATTCCGCTTTTCGAGCTCAATGGCCACATGGTCACGCTGGGTGAAAGCCTTGCGGGCGGGCTTGCCGCGCTGCTGCTGCTTGCCGTCTGGGTGATGTTGAGCCTGGCGCGCGCCGGCCGCAGACGGGCCGCTGCGGAAGCCGAAACAGCGGCACGGGCGGCTCAGGCGGAAGCACGGCTTGCCGAGATCCTCAAGGCGCAGGCGGAAATGCAGGGCCGCATGGGCACCATGGCGGAGTTGTTCGGCGCGCGGCAGGCAGAGCTGAACCAGGCGATCGGCCAACGCATCGACGGCATGACCCAGCGGCTGGGGTCCTCGATCACCGAGCAGACCAAGTCAACGCACGAGAACCTTTCGAAGCTGCAGGAGCGGCTGGCGGTGATCGACACGGCGCAGAACAACATCCAGTCGCTGGCCCGCGACGTGGTCGGGCTCCAGGCAATCCTGTCGAACAAGCAGACCCGCGGCGCCTTCGGCCAGTCGCGGATGGAAACCATCATCAAGGACGGGCTGCCGATGGGGGCGTTCCGGTTTCAGCCGACGCTCACGAACGGGATGCGGCCGGACTGCACCATCGCCATGCCGAACGGCGCGCCGGATCTGGTGATCGACGCCAAGTTCCCGCTGGAAGCCTGGAACGCCATGCGCGAGGCGGAGGCCGAAGGCAGCGGCGAACCGGCGGCGCAGAGCGCGCAGCAGCGCTTCCGCCGCGACATCGAGGTGCATATCCGCGATATTGCCGACAAGTACCTGATTGCCGGCGAGACCCAGGACACAGCCTTCCTGTTCGTGCCGTCGGAATCGATCTTTGCGGAGATCCACGAAAAGTTCGAGGCGATCGTTCACAAGGCGCAGCGGTCACGCGTGGTGATCGTCTCGCCGTCGCTCTTGATGCTGTCGATCCAGGTGATCCAGGCGCTGCTCAAGGATGCCCGGATGCGGGAACAGGCGCACCTGATCCAGGGCGAGGTTGTCCGGCTGATGGAGGATGTCTCGCGGCTCGATGACAGGGTGCGCAAACTGCAGGCGCACTTCTCGATGGCGCAGAAGGATGTCGACCTGATCCTGACCTCTTCGGACAAGGTGACCAAGCGCGGCGCCAGGATCGAGGCGCTGGAGTTCGCGCAGTTGACCGACGACACGCCGGCCGCGCGCCCAAACCAGACCGATGCCGCCACATCGCGGGACACCCCGAAATTCGAACCGCGCTCCTCGACGCTCAAGCTGCGTGTTGTCGATGAAGACGACTGACCCCTTTTCTCGCTCCCGATAAACTGACAGAAAGCCCATGATACGATTGCGAGCGTAGCCGGGCTGCCAGATGGCGGATGCCGGGGAGCAAAGGAGGCCGCCATGATTACCGTCATCGGATCCGTCAACATGGACCTGATCGCCACCACGCCGCGGCTGCCCGAGCCGGGGGAGACCGTGGCAGGAACCGATTTCACCACGGCGCAGGGCGGCAAGGGCGCCAACCAGGCGCTGGCGGCGCAACGGGCGGGCGCATCGGTGAAGATGTGCGGCGCGGTCGGCAATGACGCCTTTGCCGGCGAGGCGCTGGCGCTGCTTGATGACGCAGGGGCTGACCTGAGCCTCGTCCGCCACATCGACGGCCCCACCGGCACGGCGCTGATCCTTGTCGGCGGCGATGGCGAGAACATGATCGCCGTCATTCCCGGCGCCAACGGCCATGTGACGGCTGAAGACGCCGAACAGGCCGTGGCGGCAATGGCGGCGAGCGACACGCTGGTGCTGCAGATGGAGATCCCCGAGGCGGCGATAGAGGCGGCGCTCAAGGTGGCAAAGGCCAGGGGCGTCAGAAGCGTGCTCAACATCGCGCCGCTGACCGATGCGGTCGAACGGCTTGCGCCGCTTGCCGACATCGTCATTGCCAATGAAACCGAATTCGCCCGGCTGTCCGGCCGCCCGGCGGAAACGCTTGAGGCGGCGCGGGCCGAAGTCGAGGCGCTGCATGGCCGAACCGGCCAGTGCCTGATCGTCACGCTTGGCGGCGACGGCGTCCTCTGGGCCAGGGACGGCAAGGCGGAGCACGTACCATCGATCAAGATCAAGCCTGTCGACACGGTCGGCGCCGGCGACACGTTCTGCGGCTACCTGGCCCAAGGGCTCGATGCCGGGATGGAGTTTGCCGCATCCGTCCGGCGCGCGACCGTCGCCGGTGCGCTGGCTTGTCTCAAACCCGGGGCACAACCGTCAATTCCGCTCTCAGCCGATGTCGATGCCCGTCTCTGATCCCGTCAGAGCCGGCCGACCCGCTCGATAAACAGATCGAAGAAACGGTCGGCGTCGACGTCCCTGACAACGAAGGCGTTTTCAGCGCGATTGGTGACCTTCCACCAGTCGACCACCGTGGCGCCGAGGGTGAGGTCCGAGCCGGTCTCGATCTCGACATTGCACGCGCGGCCGGCGAACATGCCCGGATCGATCAGCCAGGCGATGACCGTCGGGTCGTGCAGCGGGCCGCCATCGGTGCCGTATTTCTCCTCGTCGAAGCGTTCGAAGAACTCGAGCATGTCGGCCATCGCCACCGAAGGCCGGTTGCCGTTGGCGCGCAGGCGCTCCACCCGCACCTTCATGGTCAGCACCTTGTGGGTGACGTCGAGCGGCAGCATGGTCAGCGCCACGCCGGAGCCGAAGACGATTTTCGCGGCTTCTGGATCGACGAAGATGTTGAACTCGGCGGAGGGCGTGATGTTGCCGCCTTCGAAGAAGCCGCCGCCCATCAGCACGATTTCCCTGATCCGGGAAACGACGTCCGGAGCGCGCTCGATTACTGTGGCGATGTTGGTCAGCGGCCCGAGCGGGCAAAGCGTGACGGTCCCGGCCGGTTCGTTGCGCAGCGTCTCGATGATGAAGTCGACGGCGTGCCGTGTCTCCAGGGGGCGTGCGGGCTCGAACAGTTCGATACCGTCGAGGCCGGTCTTGCCGTGCACGTGTTCGGCGGTCACCAGCTTGCGGGAGAGCGGCTTGTCGGCCCCCGCATAGACCGCGATATCGCCTCTGCCGCAGATCTCGGTGACGATGCCGGCGTTGCGCGCCGTCAGCTTGAGCGGCACGTTGCCCGCGACCGCCGTCACCCCCAGCACTTCGAGCTCCGGACTGGCAAGCGCCAGCATGATCGCAGCGGCATCGTCCTGGCCCGGGTCTGTGTCGATGATGATCTTGCGCGGCGTCATGGTCGGTCCTTCGGAATATGCGATTCGGTTGGGGCGACATTAAGAGTGTGAACGGTGCAGGAGCAAGGTTCTTGCGAAGCCGCAATGAAGTTCCCATATTAGCTGCATGCCGGATGCCAATGATACAGGGTCCGGCGCCTGTCGCTTGAGAACGAGGACAAGCCATGTCTCGCATGACGCCCTTTTCGAGCCCGCTGCTGCTGGGCTTCGACACCATGGAAAAGACCCTTGAGCGGATCGCCAAGGGATCTGAGGGCTACCCGCCCTACAATATCGAACGGATCCGTGCCTCGGCCGATGGATGCAAGTCCGAGCGGCTGAGGATCACACTCGCCGTTGCGGGCTTCTGCGACGAGGATCTCGAGGTGACGACGGAAGAGAACCAGCTCGTCATCCGCGGACGCCAGTCCGACAATGACGGCCGGGAATATCTACACCGTGGCATAGCCGCACGGCAGTTCCAGCGCATGTTCGTGCTGGCCGACGGGATGCAGGTTGTCAGCGCCGAATTGAAGAACGGATTGCTTTCCGTCGATCTAATTCGACCCGAACCGGAGCGCATGGTGCGAAAAATTAACATTTCGGTTCGAGACTGAAGATTACAGTTCGAGCCAACAGGATGTTTCCTGCCACCTACAGGAGGAAATCGACGTGATTGCAAAATCGGGAAAAACCCAATTGTCCGCCAATGATCTGGCCCTGCTGGGCGCCGGCAAGATCGGCTATATCCGCAAGATGCGCTCCGAGGACGTCAGCGCCCGCTTCCCTGAAGCGCCAGTGCTTGATCCCGGCCTCGAGCTCTGGGCGTTGTTTGGCGCCGACGGCACGCCGATCCTTCTGACCGACAACCGATCCAGCACGTTCTATCGCGCCGCCGAAGACGAACTCAAGACCGTCGCCCTGCACTGATGCAGGCCGCGTCCATAGATAGTCTTCAGCACTAGGGCGCCGGTTGCATCGTTTGAGGCCCGCAGACTGCCGAACGGCAGCCTGAGAACACCAAAAAAGCCCGAAAACCTCATGGATTTTCGGGCTTTTGCGTATCACAAACTGAAATCTTCGAGCGAACCATCTCCCGGCGGACGCCGCCTGGCAGGGTTCAAGCCGCGTTGGAGGCGGGCTCCTCGGTCAGGAAGGCATGCAGCGAGGCGGCGTTGTCGGTGGCGCGCAACTTGGCCACCATCTCGCTGTCACGCATGACACGGGCGATGCGCGAGAGCGCCTTGAGGTGATCGGCGCCGGCGCCTTCGGGAGCCAGCAGCAGGAACACCAGGTCAACCGGCTGGTCGTCCAGCGCCTCGAAATCGACGGGCTGGTCCAGGCGCGCAAACACGCCGACGATCTTGTCGAGCGAGGCCAGCTTGCCGTGCGGGATGGCAATGCCATTGCCAACGCCGGTGGAACCGAGCCGCTCGCGCTGCAGGATGACGTCGAACACTTCGCGCTCGGGAAGTCCGGTGACTTCCGAGGCCTTGGCCGCCAGTTCCTGCAACAGCTGTTTCTTGGAGTTTGCCTTGAGCGCAGGCAGAACGGAGTTCTGCGCAATCAGATCAGCAAGCGCCATGTTGAATTCCTTGTTTTGGGTCCGCGTTCCGGACCTCATTGTTCGCTTCATGTGAAAGGTTGCAGGCCATTGCCGGTTCAGGCGACCCGTGGCCTGCAGCCCTATTTCATATCAGCCAACGCCGTCAGGACTTGATCCCGCCTGCGTCAATCCAGCCAATGTTGCCATCGTCACGACGGTAGACAACATTGAGGGCATCATTGCCCGCATTGCGGAACATCAGGATCCGCTCATCCGTCATATCGAGGGCCATCACTGCATTGGCGACGCTCATGGTCACCAGCTGCTTGGTGCTTTCGGCGATGATCGCCGGTGCATAATCCTCGGGCACTTCGGCCGCATCATCGCTCGCCGAATCCACCACAGCATAGGCCAGTTCGGCCTGTGCCTGCTGGTTGTTGGCATGATGATCCTTGAGGCGGCGCTTGTAGCGGCGCAGGCGCTTTTCCACGCGTTCCGCCGCGGCGTCGAAAGCAAGCTGGGGATCCTGAGCTTCACCGGTCGCGTGCAGCACCACACCGGTATCAAGATGGATCTTGCAATCAGCTGTAAAACGCGACCCGGACTTTTCGACGATCACGTGGCTTGAAAAGCCGCCATCGTAATATTTCCGGACCGCACCTGTAACCTGGTCCTCGATGCGGGTCATGAAAGACTCGCCGATTTCCATATGCTTACCCGACACTCGCACGCTCATGGGTCATCCCTTCTTGTTATGACTTGGGAATTTAGTCTAAGCCATGCGCGGCGCTCATCCAAGCGTCCGGCGGCGGTCAATTGGCCCGGTCCAAGCAATTTTTCGCTTGACATATCCGGGTTGAGGCGCGCCAACAAACCGCGTCACCCAATGCGGCGGGCTTCTACGCCGATGCACTCCGCCTGTCAAGTTTGGCACATCTCTTGCTTAAATAGAGAGCAATTTCAAACCATTGTACGACGGTGATCAGACCGCTGCCGCACGGGCCCGGGCGCGTTTTTCCCGACGCCGCTGAACGGACGACGGAATGGCCATGGCTTCGCGGTATTTGGCGACCGTGCGCCGGGCAATCTCGACGCCGGATTTCTTCAGCAAATCCACCAGATCGTCATCGGAAAGCACCGCTTCGGGGGATTCCTGATCGACCAGAACCCGGATGCGATGGCGCACTGATTCGGCGGAATGGGCGTCGCCGCCGGCCTCCGCCGAAGCGATGGAGACAGTGAAAAAATATTTCAACTCGAACACGCCGCGCGGCGTGATCATGTACTTGTTGGAGGTCACCCGGCTGACGGTGGATTCATGCATGCCGATGGCCTCGGCCACGGCCTTGAGGTTGAGCGGCCGCAGATGATCGACGCCGTGCAGCAGGAAGGCGTCCTGCTGGCGGACGATCTCGGTGGCCACCTTCATGATGGTCCGCGCGCGCTGGTCGAGCGAGCGGGCGAGCCAGTTGGCCGTCTGCAGGCATTCGCTGAGAAACTCCTGTCCCGCGGCATTTTTCGGCATCTTGCCGGTCACTGTGGCAAAATAGGTCTGGTTGACAAGCACCCTGGGCAGAGTGTCCGGGTTGAGTTCGACGTTCCAGCCGCCATCGGATGACGGGCGCACCGACACATCCGGGACGATCATCTCGCTCGATCCGGTTTCAAACCGGGTTCCGGGCTTCGGATCCAGCGCCCGGATCTCGGCCATCATGTCGAGCAGATCTTCTTCATCAACGCCGCAGATCCGTGTCAGCGCGCCGAAATCGCGGCGGGCCAGCAGTTCAAGATTGTCGACCAGCGCCGCCATTGCCGGATCGAGCCGGTCCTTGCGCGCCAGTTGCAGGGCAAGGCATTCGGACAGCGAGCGGGCAAACAGGCCGGCAGGTTCGAACTCCTGCAATCGCGTCAGAACCGCCTCGACCTGCCGGGGATCGGCGCCCAGCCGCTCGACGGTTTCGGCCATGTCGCCAACCATGTAGCCGGCGGCATCGAGCTGATCGGCAAGCTCGGTGGCGATCAGCCGTTCGGCGGGATCGGAGAAGGCGAAGGCGATCTGTTCGGCCACGTGATCGCGCAGGGTCGGGGCACGGGAGGCAAAATCATCGAGATCATAGCCCTCGCCCGCATGGCCGCCCTCGCTGCCCGGCATGGATTTCCAGTTGTCGATGAATTCGGGCTGGTCCATACGCTCCGTGCCGTGATCGTCGGGGAAGACGTTCTCGTAGCGGGCATCGATCTCGGAGGTCATGCGCTCGGCCTGGCTTTCGGTCGAGCCGGTCCAGGCGGCGTCATCGCCCATGTCGCTGGAGGCGGTTTGCGCCGATGGCGCCTCGACCGGCGCTTCCGCGCCGGTATCCGCCTGATCGTTTTCGGAGCTCACCAGTTCGAGCAGCGGATTGCGTTCCACCTCCTGCTCGATGAACCGGGTCAACTCGACATGACTGAACTGCAGAAGACGGATCGACTGCATCAGTTGGGGCGTCATGACCAGCGACTGGCTTTGACGCAATTGAAGACCGGCTGACAAGGCCATGGCGACGCACTACTCCCCGCTCGGGCCGCCGTCAGCCTGGATGGCAGCCCTGCCGTGTCCATTCTGTCCGGATTCGGGATGCCTCCAGCGACACCCCATCGACCCATCTGGCCCGAAAATTGCTTTTTTCTCCCTTCGGGTCAAGTGCGACCTATGGACAGGGTAAAAATGCCTCGCATTCGCGCTCGAATGCCCTGGAAGATGGCAGCAGCGGGGCATGCAGCCGGGTTCAGGCCGTTACAGCGAGAACTGCTCGCCGAGGTAAAGCCGGCGGACATCGGGATTGGCGACGATATCCTGCGGCCGTCCGTGGGTCAGCAGCACGCCTGCATTCATGATGTAGGCGCGATCGATGAGGCCCAGGGTTTCGCGGACGTTGTGATCGGTGATCAGCACGCCGATGCCGCGGCGGGTGAGATGGCGGACAAGATCCTGAATGTCGGCGACCGCGATCGGGTCGACACCGGCAAAGGGCTCGTCGAGAAGCATGAAGGTCGGATCGGAGGCCAGCGCGCGGGCGATTTCCAGCCGCCGGCGCTCACCGCCGGACAGGGCGATGGAGGGCGATTTGCGCAGATGCGAGATGTGGAATTCCTCAAGCAGGCTGTCGAGCTTGGCCTCGCGCTTGGCGCGATCCTTTTCCACCACCTCGAGGACGGCGCGGATATTGGCTTCGACGCTCAGGCCGCGGAAGATCGAGGCTTCCTGCGGCAGGTAGCCGACACCGAGCCGGGCACGCCGGTACATCGGCAGGCTCGAGACGTCATGCCCGTCGATCTCGATCGAGCCGGCATCCACCGGCACCAGACCAGTGATCATGTAGAAGCAGGTGGTCTTGCCGGCGCCGTTCGGACCGAGAAGCCCCACCGCCTCGCCGCGGCGGACGCCGAGCGAGACACCGTCCACCACCCGGCGCGATTTGTAGGACTTGGTCAGGTTGCGGGCAATCAGCGTCCCGTCATAGCGCGCCGGATCGCCGGATGTCTGCGCAACGTCCGTGCCTGTATTTCCGTCTATGAGGGATGAGAAGAGCGCCCGGATCACTGCTTGGGTCGCGATTTGGGGTCAAGCTGAATCATGACGCGGCGACCGCAGCTGTCGAGCTTGGCCTGGCCGTTCTTCATCTGCACAGTGAGCTTGCACCCAATGAAGACGTTGTCGGCATCGGTGAGCACGACCTTCTCGCCGGAAAGCACGAGCACCTCTTCGGCCATGTTGAAATTGCCGGTATCGGCGGTGGCGGTCTGGGTGCCAGAGCGGATCAGCACCTTCTTGTAGAGCTCGATCTCGCGAATATCGGCGGAACCCGAGGCGACAGAACCGCCGCCCTTGGAGTAGTTGACGATCATCTCGCCCGCCTGCAGCACGGTGTCGCCCTGCACCACCTTGACGTTGCCGGTGAAGGTGGCCTGGCTGGTTTCCTCGTTGATCTTGAGCAGGTCGCTCTCGATCTGGATCGGCTCGTCACTCGACAGGGCCAGGCCGGACATCCGGCTTTCGGTGGTCTGGGCCAGGACGCCGGAGACAGGCGCAAGCACGCCGGCCGCGATCACGACCACGGCAATCCTGATGAAATGCAAAGGCGTTGTTGCCATGTCAGTTCGTCGCTCCAGCCTTCGGTTTTAGTGCCGAGGGGTTGATCGTCATGCGGACCTGGTCCTGAAAGATGATGACGCGGCCCTTATCTGTCATCTGCATGGATTGCGCAACCACGGAGGCTTCGCCCGAACTTATCGAGACAGGTGCATCCGAGGTCAGGGCACCGTTGGCCAGATCGATGCTGGCGGACTGGAGGTTCGCCGACATGCCGCTCTGGCTGGTCACCGAGAAAGGCTTGTCGAACACAAGCGTCTGGGCCGTCCGGTTGTAGGTGCCGTTGGCCGCGTTGAGAACCGCCTGGTCGCCATCGGAAACCGGCAGGTCGGCGAAGATATCCTCGAGCACGATGATCTCGGGCGACGTCAGGTCCTGCACTGCGCGTGCGGCGCGCATCGTGTAGGGCCGCGCACCCGGGCCCTGGCCGCTCATCACCGGGCTCTGCATGACGAGCTTGCCGTCCTTGATCACCACGGATTCGATCCCCACCCCTTCGGGCACCAGATTGTCGAGCCAGGAAACGATGACGAATGCCACGACAGTGAAGGCAGCGGCCAGCGGCAACAGGATCTTGAGCACTCTGACCAGCCGCGAATGGGCCTGCGCGCGCTGGTACTCGGCATGCGAACGCCCGGCATAGCTGCCGCTGTCTGGCATTTCGGAGACTGGCGATGCGGTCATTCGTTCCTGCAGTCCTGGTGGCTGTCGGCACCAGATAGGGTCAGATCGGGTCCCGGTCGAGCATGGGGCTGCTGCCTGCCCGGGTGTCGGTTGCGGTCGGCTTCGCATGCCAATATGGTGACAATGCGAAGCAGTTGCCAGAGATTGCCACGCCGCGCCGACAATGGCAAAAGCAAAGCTGAGGCGGGACAGGACCGAAGCCGCCGACCCTGCCAAGCTGCGGTAGACCTGTGCCCCAACCCACCATCGGAGGACCACGCGTGACCGACCCGGACATTCTTGCCGATCGACGCCGGATCCGGCGCAAGCTGAGTTTCTGGCGGTTCATGACCATTGTCGTGGCAATCGCCCTGGCGGCAGGACTGTTTGCCCGCTTTCAGGGGACAGGGCGGCACGGCGATCACATCGCCCGCATCGACATCAGCGGCGTCATCACCGACGATCAGCCGCTGCTCGACCTGATCGCGGACGCCGCGGAGAACGATGCGGCGAAGGCGCTGGTGGTGTCCATTTCGTCGCCCGGCGGCACCACCTATGGCGGCGAGCGCATCCACAAGGCTCTGGTCAAGGCCGGCCAGTCGAAACCGGTGGTGGCCGACATCCGCACGCTGGCGGCCTCGGCCGGCTACATGATCGCCGCATCGACCGATCACATCGTTGCCGGCGAGAGCTCGATCGTCGGCTCGATCGGGGTGATTTTCCAGTATGCGCAGGCCCGCGAACTGCTCGACAAGATCGGCGTGCGACTGGAAGAGATCAAGTCCTCGCCGCTGAAGGCCGAACCCTCGCCCTTCCACGAGGCGAGCGAGGAGGCCAAGGCGATGATCCGGTCGATGGTGCTCGACAGCTATGACTGGTTTGTCGACCTGGTGGCGGCGCGGCGCGAGATGGATCGCACCCAGGTGCTGGCGCTGGCGGACGGCTCGATCTTCACCGGCCGGCAGGCGCTGACCAACGGACTTGTCGACGCGCTCGGCGGCGAGACGGAAATCCGCGCCTACCTGAAGAGCCGCGATATCGACGACACACTCGACTTCGTCGACTGGAAACCCACGGACGAAACCGCGAACCTGTTGCTCGGCACCCGCCTGGCGAGTATCGTGCGGCAGTTCCTGGGCTTTCCCGTGTCGCTGTCCAGTGAGATCGACCGGCTGTCGGGCGGCAAGTTGTTCCTTGACGGCCTTGTGTCTGTTTGGCAGGTTGGCGGCCAGTCGGAGAGTTTCGAGTTGGGGCGAGGAAAATGATCAAATCGGAATTGGTTCAAGCGGTTGCGGCGCGCAACCCGCATCTCTATCACCGGGATGTCGAGAATATCGTCAATGCCGTACTGGATGAGATCACGGATGCGCTGTCGGAGGGGAACCGCGTCGAATTGCGCGGGTTCGGCGCATTTTCGGTGAAGAACCGTCCGCCGCGCTCGGGCCGCAATCCGCGCACCGGCGAACCGGTGTTCGTCGAGGAGAAGTGGGTGCCGTTCTTCAAGACCGGCAAGGAGCTGCGCGAGCGGCTCAACCCTGACGACAAGGACTGAGACCGAACGACGAGGGCCGCGCTTGCGCCGGTTGCAGCACACACCTATCTGAGGGGGATCAGCCAGGCGGCCTGGGCGGTGACGCCGTCACCCCGCTTGCCGCCATCAATTGCATGAACGCGCGGGCACGCCTCAGGCACCCCGGGCTCTTGAAAGACTGGATCAAGACATGATCAAGCGCATCATCGCACTGGCCGTTTTCGTGCCGCTCGGCATCGTTCTCATCATGCTGTCGGTGGCCAACCGCCAGGCCGTGACGCTGGCGCTCAACCCGTTCGATCCGGCGGACAAGCTCTTGTCGGTGACCTTGCCGTTCTTCGTGTTCCTGTTCGCGGCCCTGATCGTCGGCATGATCATCGGATCGCTGGCGACCTGGTTCAAGCAGGGCAAGCACCGCAAACAGGTGCGGGCCAAGACCAGTGAAGCGGTGAAATGGCGCACCGAGGCCGATCGCGAAAAGGCCAAGGCCCAGCAGATCGCCGCCGCCCTGCCGGCGCCGGAAAAGCGCTCAGCTGCCTGAGAGGCGTGGCTCAGGCCGGCAAAAGGCCGGAAGCGCCGGTCAATGCCGGCGCGGTTTACGTCATGTCGGGATAGGCACCGTCCACCGGCTTCGAGAGCTGCAGGTCGGCCTGCCGTATCTCATCCCGAATTGCCCGAAAGGCCGGGCGGAGCGAGAGCTCTGCAAACCAGGCCATCAGGTTCGGCGTGGCCTGCAGCGACGGGCCGCCGAGCCGCTGGTTGAACAGCAGCATCATGAAGATCGCGATGTCGGCGGTGCTCAGGGCGTCGAAGAAACGGCCGCGCTCACCGAGCACCTGCCCGAGCCTGGCGCATTGGGCGGCGATTTCCCTTCCGGCCTCTGCAGCGCCGCGTTCAAGCTCCGCCCAGTGCTGCTCGTCGTCGGGCCGCGGACCGGTTCTGTACATCAGGGCGCGCAGCGGCACGATCATGACTTCATCGGCGTAAAGCTCCAGCTGGCGGCAGCGGGCGCGTTCGGCCGGGGTTGCGGGCATCAGCGCGGGTCCGGGACAGGCGTCCTCGAGATACTCGAGGATGACGGTCGAATCGTAGAGCGTCAGGTCGCCGTCCTGCAGCACAGGAACCTGCCCCTTCGGATTGGCCACCATCACAACCGGGTTTCGGGGCCGGTAGCCGGCCTCCTGGGTGAACGAGACCATGATCCTCTCGAATGCGATCGCCTTCTCGCGCAGCGCGATCTCGACCTTGCGGGCATAGAGGCTCAGCGGACCGGAATAGAGTTTCATGGCGGTTCCTTGTCAGACGGGTTCGCAGGGTCGGATGACAGCGGGACATCCGCCATTCACACCCGGCCTGCCTACCATTGCCATGGTGACAGGAAGTGACAGCAGACTGCCCCTTGCCGCCCGACAGGCCCTGCATCCGCCATTCGATCAGTGCGCATGGTCGTGGCCATGGCTTGCCAGAGCGCCCAGATCCTCGCCGGAGCGGTATTCCCGCCAGGCCTGGACCAGAATGAGCTGGGCGGAGCGCAGGAACAGTCCGGCCATGATGATGGCGACGACGAGGTCGGGCCAGGCGGATGCGGTGACCCAGACGGCGGCGCTCGCCAGCATGACCGCGACATTGCCGATGGCGTCGTTGCGCGAACACAGCCAGACCGAGCGCACATTGGCGTCGCCGTCCTTGTAGCGCATCAGAAGCAACACGCTGGCCAGGTTGGCGGCAAGCGCGAGAATGCCGATCACTCCCATGATCTCGGCCTTGGGAACGCCGAGGATGAGGATCTGGTAGGCGGTGGAGCCGAACACCCAGAACCCCATCAGCAGCAGGCTGACACCCTTGAGCAAGGCAGCTGTGGAGCGGACCTTGAGGCTCATGCCGATGACCGCAAGGCTCAAGCCGTAGGTGAGCGCGTCGCCGAGAAAATCGAGCGCATCGGCCTGCAGCGCCTGCGAGCCCGCCAGCCGGCCAGCCGACATCTCGACCACGAACATCGCCGCGTTGATGGCGATCACGGTCCACAGGATGCGCTTGTAGGACCGATCCATGCCGTCAAATCTGGGATTGCCGGCGCATCCGCACGCAGAGGTGTCGGCGTTGCATGACTGCTCGGCGGCGGGGTGTTGATGTGTCATTTCATTGTCCTTGCCTGTCGGTTCGGAACAAATATAATCTCTCTAGCGGCTATAGGTTCAAGGGGTATTCTGCATGTTTTCCATCGGCGAGCTTTCCAAACGCACCGGCGTGAAAATTCCGACCATCCGCTACTACGAACAGATGGGGCTGATCGCCGCGCCGGAACGCTCCGAAGGCAACCAGCGCCGCTATTCGAAGGACGGTCTCAAGCGCCTGTCCTTCATCCGCCATTCCCGCCAGCTGGGATTTTCCATCGACGACATCAGGGGGCTTCTGGAACTGAGCCAGCACCCGGAGAAGCCGTGCCGCGACGCCCACAACATGGCGGCGCGCCGGCTTGAGGACGTGCAGGCCAGGATCGCGAAGCTCAAACGACTGGAGCACGAGCTGAAGCGGATTTCGGGCTGCGATGCCGACAACATTGCGGACTGCGCGGTGATCGAGACACTGGCCGACCACGGCCTGTGCGAAACGGACCACTGAGCCAGAAGGCATCGGATCCGTCTTTGCGGCGATCCCTAATCGTCCCGGATCGCCTGAGGCCCATCGGCCGCTGGCCGCCGGCCTGTTGATGCACATCAAGGAAAAGCAGCCCGGCGCAGGACATGCTGAGAAGCGGCAATCCGGGTGGCCGCAGGAGATGCAATGGACAGGACATCATCGGCGCGCAGATGGCTCGTGACCGGTCTGGCCGGTGCCGCTATCGCGGTGGCAGCGGGCCTGACCGCCTGCATCGCAGACATGAACCGCATCACTGAACGCCTTGCCTCAGGCAGCGATCTGGTCGCGACGCGCCACGGTCCGATCGAGTTCACAGCCTGGGGCGACGGCCCCGCCGTGCTTGTCGTGCATGGAGCGGGCGGCGGTTACGACCAGGGCCGACTGCTGCCGATGATGTTCGGCGGCGACGGATACCGGTGGATATCGGTGTCCCGGTTCGGCTATCTGCGCTCGCAATTGCCTGAAGACGCCTCAACAGTGTCGCAGGCGGAGGCCTTCGCCGATCTCATCGATGCGCTGGGCGTCGACAAGGTCGCGGTGCTGGCGATGTCCGGTGGGGTTCCGCCGGCACTCCAGTTCGTCCGGCTATTCCCGGAGCGGACGTCCGCACTGGTGCTGTTGTCCGCGGCGCCCTATACGCCGCTGACCGCTGCGGACCAGGATCTCGCCATCCCGGCCTGGGTGTACCAGGCGCTGTTCAGCTCGGATTTCATTTTCTGGACCGTTGTCAGGCTGTTCCCGTCCCAACTGGATGCGTTCTTCGACGTCAGCGCGGAGGCGCGCGCGCATCTGAGCAAGCAGGACCAGGCCTTCGTTTCGGGACTGGTCGACGCCTTCCTGCCCGTCACCGGACGGGTTGCAGGCCTGCGCAACGAGGGAGCGGCAATCGATCCGTCGACCGGCTACGATCTCTCGGCAATCAAGGCGCCGACGCTGGTGGTGCACGCGCAGGATGATGGCATCAACCCGTTCGCGATCGGCGTCCAGACGGCTGAGAGCATTGCCGGCGCCGAGTTGATGGCGCTGCCGGATGGCGGGCATCTGCTGCTCGGACATGCGGACGAAATACGGGACCGCATCGGCACCTTCCTGCGCGCATCCTATACCGCGCCCGCGGAACTGGACCCGAAGGCGTCTCCCTGAGAGACGCCCGATCGCGGACTTGCAGCAGGACTTTGCGACGAGGAGACGGATGGCGCAGCCTGGCTACCGGATCGGCGCCGGCTCGCCCGGCGAGCCCTACGCTCCCGCGGCCTTCGCACTCACCACTTCATTGAACTTGGTGAAGAACTGGCCGGCGAGCTTTTTCGAGGTGGAATCGATCAGGCGAGAGCCGAGCTGGGCGATCTTGCCGCCGACCTGGGCGTTCACCACATAGCTCAGAACGGTTTCCGTGCCGTCCTCGACGAGCTTGACATCTGCACCGCCCTTGGCGAAGCCGGCGATGCCGCCCTTGCCCTCGCCGGAGATGGTGTAGCTTTCCGGCGCATTGATGTTTTCAAGCGTCACCTCGCCGGTGAACTTGGCGGATACCGGGCCGATCTTGATCTTGACCGTCGCCGACATTTCGGTGTCGGAGCTCTTTTCGAGGCTTTCGCAGCCGGGAATGCACTCGCGCAGCACATCGGGATCGTTGAGCGCCTCCCAGACCAGCTGGCGCGGGGCGGCAATGCGTTCTTCGCCGTTCATTTCCATCGGACATATTCCTCCCTGAATGCTGCCCTATCTATGCAAACCGAAAACGGCTTTGCCAAGTGCATATCGGATTGCTATGTCCAAACTCACTTGAAATCCACGGCCATGCCGCCGCCGAGGCGCTGACCGCAGACAACGACTGGACATTTCGGATTTTGGCCGACAAGCGCACCCAGAAGCTACGACGCGGCGGCCCCGGCCAACCGGGGGATGCCAGACCGAAGGGCGGCAGACCCGGAGGCGGCAAGCCGCGTGAGGACAAGCCCAGGGACGCCAAGCCGTGGTCAAAGCCGGCCCAGGCCGGGCCGCAGCAGGACAAGCGCGCGAGACCGGAGCGCAAACCGGCGGAGCGTCAGACTGCCGAACGGCGAATGGACACCCAGCCGCAAGCGCCGATCCGGCCGCTTAACAAGCGGCAGGGCGCACTGCCACGCCAGACCGCGCCGCTGATCCTGGAAACCGGCAACGAGGACGGCTACCAGCTGCTCGACATGGGGCTGAACGAGGCCGGCCAGGGCGAGAAGCTCGAACAATATGGCAGCCTCAGGATCGTCCGCCCGGAAGCGCAGGCGCTGTGGGGCCGCGGGCTTCCGGATGCAGAATGGAACAAGGCAGACGCGGTGTTTACCGGCGACACCGACGAGGACGGCATCGGCCGCTGGGCATTTCCCAATGTACCCTTGGGCGAAACCTGGCCGATGAAACTGCTCGGCGTCGACTTTCACGGCCGGCTGACCTCGTTCCGCCATGTCGGGGTGTTTCCCGAGCAGATCGCCCATTGGCGCTGGATGGCGGACCGGATCACGGAAGCCAAACGGCCGCTGAAGGTGCTCAACCTGTTCGGCTACACCGGCGTCGCCTCGCTGGTGGCGGCCAAGGCCGGAGCCGAGGTCACCCATGTCGACGCGTCGAAGAAGGCGATCGGCTGGGCGCGGGAGAACCAGGCGCTGGCGCGCCTCGAAGACAGGCCGATCCGCTGGATCTGCGAGGATGCGATGAAGTTCATCGCCCGCGAGGAGCGCCGCGGCAATCGCTACGACATCATTCTCACCGATCCGCCCAAATTCGGCCGCGGACCGAACGGAGAAGTCTGGCAGCTGTTCGAACACCTGCCGCTGATGCTCGACATCTGCCGCGAGCTGTTGAGCGACAAGCCGGTCGGGCTGGTGCTGACGGCGTACTCGATCCGGGCCTCGTTCTACGCGACGCACGAATTGATGCGCGAGACCATGCGCGGCGCCGGCGGACGGGTGGAATCGGGCGAACTGATCATCCGCGAGAGCGGCAAGCCGGACACCGACGAGTGCCGGGCGCTGTCGACATCGCTTTACTCAAGGTGGTTGCCGCAATGAGCGATCCTGAAGTTTCAAAAGGCGGCGCGGCGCGGGTCGGGCAGGTCAAGGACATCACCAGCCTCTCCAATCCGATCATCAAGGACATCCGTGCGCTGTCGATGAAGAAGCATCGCGACGAGAGCGGCACGTTTCTCGCCGAGGGGCTGAAGCTGGTGATCGATGCGATCGATCTCGGCTGGACCATACGGACGCTGATCTACGCCAAGGCACAGCGCGGCAAGGGCCAGGTCGAAAAGATCGCGGCGCTGACGGTGGCGCGCGGCGGGCTGGTGCTGGAAGTGAGCGAGAAGGTGCTGACCGCGATCACGCGGCGCGACAATCCGCAGGCGGTGATCGCCGTATTCGACCAAAAACTCGAAGCCCTCGGCGGCATTTCGCCGGCGCGGGACGAGACCTGGATCGCGCTCGACCGGGTCCGCGACCCGGGCAATCTGGGCACCATCATCCGCACCGCCGACGCGGCGGGCGCATCCGGGGTGATCCTGATCGGCGAAACCGTCGATCCGTTCTCGATGGAAACGGTGCGCGCCACCATGGGATCGGTGTTCGCGGTTCCGCTGGTGCGGGCCAGCGAGGCGGAGTTCCTGAACTGGACGAAGAAAACCGGCGCTCTGGTGGTCGGCAGTCACCTCAAGGGCAGCGTCGACTACCGGACGATCGGTTACAAGGGCCAGCCGGTGGTGCTGTTGATGGGCAACGAACAGCAGGGCCTGCCCGATACGCTGGCCGGCGCCTGCGGCAAGCTGGCGCGGATTCCGCAGACCGGACGGGCGGATTCGCTCAACCTGGCGATTGCCACAGGCGTCATGCTGTTCGAGGCGCGCAGGCATCTGCTCGAACTTGGCGAGCCCGGCGCATGAGCGGAAGCGTGAAGACTCCATCGGCGCTCAGCCGGATCGTGCCGATGATCTCGCTTGTCGGGGGCGCGGTTGCGATCGACCAGGCGATCAAGTGGCTGGTCGAGACCCGGCTGCCGTTTCACGAACTGGTGCCGGTGATCCCGATGTTCGCGCTCTACCGCACCTGGAACGAGGGGATCGCGTTTTCGCTGCTCAAGGGTCTGCCCGATTCTGGCCTGCTGGCGTTGACGCTGCTGGTGATCGTCTTCGTGCTTTATCTGTGGTGGCGGACACCTTCGGACCGCGGCATTGCGCATCTGGGCTTTGCGCTGATCATCGGCGGGGCGCTCGGCAACCTGATCGACCGGGCCGTCTATGGCCACGTGGTCGACTACATCCTGTTTCACACAGAGACCTGGTCGTTTGCGGTCTTCAACCTGGCCGACAGCTTCATCAGCATCGGCGCCACGCTGATCGTGCTCGATGAAGTGATCGCCACCATCAGCGAGCGCAAGAAAAGAACCTGACAATCCAGCCAGCACACTGCCCTTGATCTTGAGATCCGAGCGGGCCAGTCTGGACCAACATTAGTAGAGGAGCTTCCATGCAAGACCGTTTCAAGGGCATTCTGCTCACACGCGACGAAAACAAGGTGATGTCAGTCAATGTGACCGAGCTTAGCCTTGACGATCTGATGGAGGGCGACGTGGTCGTCGAGGTCGAATGGACCACCATCAACTACAAGGACGGCCTGGCGATCACCGGCAAGGGACCGGTGGTGCGGCGCTGGCCGATGGTGCCCGGCATCGATTGCGCCGGTACGGTGGTCAGTTCCGAAAACGAGCGGTTCAAGACTGGCGATAAGGTGATCCTCAACGGCTTCGGCGTCGGTGAAGTGCACACAGGCGCCTATGCCGCCTATGCGCGGCTGAAAGGCGACTGGCTGATCCCGATGCCCGAGGGCATGAACGGTCGTTCGGCGATGGCGATCGGCACCGCCGGTTACACCGCCATGCTGTCGGTGATGGCGCTCGAACGTCACGGCATCACGCCCGGTCGCGGCCCGGTGGTGGTCACCGGCGCCAATGGCGGCGTCGGCACCGTGGCGATCGCCGTGCTGGGCAAGCTCGGCTACGAAGTCATCGCCTCGACCGGACGCACCGAGGAAGCCGATTTCCTCAAGAGCCTCGGCGCCTCGGAGGTCATCCATCGCGACGAACTTTCGGGCCCGGCCAAGCCGCTCAACAAGGAGCGCTGGGCCGGCGCGGTGGACGCAGTGGGCAGCCATACGCTGGCCAACGTGTTGTCGATGACCTCCTACGGCGGCGCGGTGACGGCCTGCGGCCTGGCGCAGGGCATGGATCTGCCGACATCGGTGGCGCCGTTCATCCTGCGCGGCGTCTCGCTGCTCGGCATCGATTCGGTTATGGCGCCGCTGGCGCTCAGGCAGGAGGCCTGGTCGCGCCTTGTCGCGGACCTGGATCTCGACAAGCTCGAGGCGCTGTCGACCGAAATCGGCTTTGACGGCATCGTCGACGCCGCGCATTCGATCATCGACGGCAAGATCCGCGGACGCGTGGTTGTCGACATGAAGAAGAGCTAATGCGCAATCTCTAAAATTTGACGGTTTCGCTGAAGTCTTTGCTCACGGGGCCCGTGCTATCACGGGCCCATGATGACAGAACCGCTACGACTGCAACAAACCCTCCAGCAAGCCCTGAGCAATCAGACGGCCGCGCAGGCGAGCACGCTGCACGCCGATCCGGCGGCAAGGCATCCGGTTCCCGACGTGTTCGTGGACAGCGAGCGGGCACAGCAGCCCCCGGTCCATTCCGCCTCGAGGCCGCTGTTTGCGGTCGCCGCGGCGCTGACCGCGGCGGCGGTTTCCGTGGCTTTCAACGCACCGGCCCTGTTGCTCGCCTCGGTCGCGGGCATCGCCATCTACGCTGCAGTCCCCTTGCTGCAGCGTTCGTTCAACGGGCCTGCATCCGCGAGCCCGGCACGTTCAAGACCGGACGCAAGCGGCTTTTCCGAACACGAGATCGACCGCAAATGGGAACTGGGCGAGTTTTCGGACCAGCTCGCCGGACTCTTCGATGCGCTTGGCGACATGGTGGTCGTCTGCGGCCTGAACGGCCAGATCATCTATGCCAACGAGACATTCAAGGAAGCAACCGGGTTTGACAATCCGGTCGGCCTGACGCTGCCCATGGCCGGCATCGAACCGGCAAAGACCGAAGGCAACGGCGCTTCCGAACTGCTGCTCGGCGAAGGCGACGGACAGACGATCTGGACCTGGCATGAAACCATGGCCCGCGATCCGGTATCCGGCCAGATCACCCGGCAGTGTATCGGTCGGAACATCACCGAGGCCAGGCACACGGAAGCCGAGCTGGTCGAGGCACGCGAGAAGGCGGAGGCCGCCAACCACGCCAAGTCACGGTTCCTGGCCACCGTCAGCCATGAAATCCGCACGCCGCTCAACGGCATTCTCGGCATGACGCACCTGCTCGCACAGACCCAGACGACGCCGGAACAGGCAAGCTACCTGAAGACCGCGAGCGAATCCGGCATGGCGCTTCTGTCGCTGATCGAGGATCTGCTCGATGTGACGTCGATCGAGGCGGGCCGCCTGCACCTGCGGCACGAGGAAGGCAACCTCGAAGACCTGGTCAACGGCGTCTGCGAACTGATGGCGTCGCGCGCCCATGAAAAGGGCATCGAGATCGCGGTCCATGTTGCGCCCGAGGTGCCGCGCATGATCACCTCGGACATCGGAAGGTTGCGGCAGGTGCTGTTCAACCTCGTCGGCAACGCCATCAAGTTCACCGAAACCGGCGGCGTGCTGATCGAGGTGACGCGCGAGGACAAGCAACTGGCGTTCATCGTTTCCGACACCGGTCCGGGACTGAAGGAGGCCGACCAGGCCCGCATCTTCGGCGAATTCGAACGCGCCAACAACGGCCCCACCCGCAAGCATGGCGGAGCCGGCCTCGGGCTTTCCATCTCGGCCCGCATCGTCGAAGCGCTGGGCGGTGAAATCGGCGTGACCTCGACGCCGGGCCAGGGCAGCACCTTCCGCTTCACGGTGCCGGTCAGGGAACTGGCAGTGCCTGAAGGCGGCGCACCGGTGCGCGGCCCGCTTGCCGACCGCGCCGTGCTGGTGATCGCTCCGCGCGGCCCGGTTTCAACCGCACTGCTGTGGACAATCCGGGATCTCGGCGGGATTGCCGAGACCGCGGATGACTCCGAGAGCATGATTGCCGCGCTGACACGGCTCTACCGCTCCGGCGCGGGACTGAGCGACATCATCGTCGACCGCCGCATTGCCGAGCGCGCAGACACCCTGCTGGCGACGGCGCCAACCGAACTGCCGGCCGGCATCGAACGCACGCTGGTGATCGCCCCGGAAGACAGCCGAGACCTGGATAGCCTTGCTGGCCATGGCGCCAACGCCTGGCTGGTGCGGCCGGTCCGCCGGGCATCGCTGATCAATGTGCTGACCCGGCGCGACGACCGGGAGGATCGCGACCGGCTGCACTCAAAGCCGCGGCCGGTGATGCTGGAGCGGTCTTCCGACAATCCGACGCTCGACATCCTTCTCGCCGAAGACGATCCGGTCAATGCGCTGGTGGTGCGCACCAACCTCGCCCGCCAGGGTCACCGTGTCACCGTGGTCGTCAACGGCCGCGAACTCGTGAACGAGGCGATGGAGCGCCCCGGCGGCGTGGCGGGCTATGACCTGGTGATCACCGACCTGTCGATGCCGGAGCTTGATGGGCGCAGCGCCATCCAGATGATCCGTGCGGAGGAAGCCGCAGGCCAGCTCGCCCGGTTGCCGATCATCGTGCTGACCGCCGATGGCCAGGCCTCGACCGCCGACGAGTTGCTGGCCGCCGGCGCTGATGGACACGCGGAGAAACCGATCGATCCGGAGTGGCTTCTGCAACTGGTGACGATGACTGCAGGAAAGAAGTTGCGCGCAACGGGGTAAGGCCCGCGGCGCACGATCAGGCCTTGTCTTGCGGCCCGGCACCGGTTTTCCGGCTGTTCTGTTTCGATCCGAACACAGATTGACCTCCAAAATACCACATACGGGATGGCAAATGTCACTCGGATGTCGCAGAATCATGGTTGAACCCCGGCATCACCACTCGGGAGATTACCCATGGAAACGCAATTGCATCAGCCTTTGTCCACTCCATTCCTCGCTCCTATTGCCGGTTTCAAACCGACGAGCCAGGTTCTCGGCCGCATCGGATCACTGGAAGTCCGGCTTGCAGCAACGCGCAGCGAAGTCGAAGCAGCGCAGGCGCTGCGCTACCGGGTCTTCGTCGAGGAAATGGGCGCCCGGCTTCCCGAAGACGCCATGCGGCAGAAACGCGATTTCGACAGTATCGACCGCTACTGCGATCACCTTCTGGTGCTCGACACGGCGCTGACAGGCGATGTCGAGGAGCAGATCGTCGGCACCTACAGGCTGCTCAGGCAGGAGGTTGCCGCCCGCCATGACGGTTTCTATTCGCAGAACGAATTCGATGTGGTCGACCTGGCCGCGCGCAATTCGGACAAGCGGTTCCTGGAGCTCGGCCGGTCCTGCGTGCTGAGCACCTACCGCACCCGCCGCACGCTGGAAGCGCTATGGCAGGGCAACTGGGCCTATGCGCTTGCCCACGGCATCGACGTGATGTTCGGCTGCGCCTCGTTTCCCGGCGACAGGCCTTATGCGCATGCGCTGGCGCTGTCGTTCCTCAACCAGACCGCCTCGGCCACTGTCGACTGGAAAGTCCGGGCAATCGCCGGCCGCGGCCTGTCGATGGACATGATGCCGGTCGAGGCGATCAATCCGCGGGCGGCGCTTGCGGCAATGCCGCCGCTGGTCAAGGGCTATCTCAGGGTCGGCGCGCTGGTCTCGGACGAGGCCGTGGTCGATACGGCCTTCGGCACCACCGACGTGCTGGTGATCCTGCCGGTCAAGCAGATCAACGGCCGCTACATCAATCACTACGGCGCCGACGCCTCACGGTTTGCCGCCTGATCAGAACAACGATCTCTGGGCGAACCCGGCTGAGTTAATCCCCGATTGATCAGGTCGGCACGCGGTTGCCGCAAACTTTCCATTTGCCTTTAGCCTCCCGCAAAGGGTAGGGCAAAGCACGTCGAAGGGTTGGCCCGGGCCAACCTTAATTATGCCGTGCCATTGCGAGGGGCCAATGGGCTACAATATCCTGCAGTTCTTTCTGCCTTTCACAGCCTATCCCTACAAGGGCGAGGCGGTGCCGTGCCCTGCCTGCGGACATGAGGCGAGCAAACCCCTGGTCTCGCTCGACCGGCGGCTGAAGCGGTTGCCGACCTGCATGTGCGGGCATTGCGGGCTGCTCTACACAAATCCGATGCCGACGGATGCCGAGCTCGCGACCTACTATCAGGATTACTACCGCTTCGACTACCAGGCGGCCACGACCGAGCCGAAGGAACGGCATCTGCGCAAGCGTCGGGCCGAGGCCGCCAGGCGCATCGCGCAACTCGAAGGCCTGCTGGATCCCGGTGCGCGGACGCTGGATTTCGGCTGCGGCTCCGGCGAATTTGTCGGCGGCATGCTGGAGAAGGGATACGATTCCCACGGTTTCGAACCCGGCGACACCTATGGCAGCTATGCCAGGTCGCTGTATGGCGAACGGATCACCGTGGCCGGCTGGCAGGACATGAAGTTCGACACGCCCTTCGATCTTGTTACCTGTTTTCATGTGGTGGAGCACCTGCGTGACCCGGTTGCCGCCATGCGGCAGATGGCGGAGTGGACCGTTCCCGGCGGGCTCGTCTATGTCGAGGTCCCGGATCTCGGGACCACCGACCCCAACAAGGGATTTGGCGCACTGCACTTCGCCCACCTGACAGGCTTCAACCGGCACAACCTGGTGGTCGCCGCCGCCCGCGCCGGATTGAAACCGGAACGGATCATCGATCCGACCGGCATCATTTTCCGGCGGGCTGAAATGGATGCGGACATCGTCGAGAACGAGGCGCGCCAGGGCCGTGAGCTGTCAGAGCAGCTCTATGGCAGCGGACGCATTGTTTCGAGCTATCTCAGGTATCAGGCCAGCAAGCTGACCGGCTCACGCCGGTCGAGACGGTAAGCCGGCGATCACGCCTTCCGGCCGACGGCTTTCTTCCAGAGCAAGCGCAGGCCACGGCGGATGAACCGGTTGATCTCGAGATGGGCACGATAGGGGAATACAGTCAGGTAACGGGCGGGTGAGAGCTTGACGCGCTTGGCCGTGACCTGGATCTGGGTTTCCATGCCGGTGTTCTGATCGATCGGCACCGGCTCGACGAAGACCGATCTCAACCCCATCAGGTATTCGATGTCGAATGCGATATCCCAGGCCACCCGTATCGGCAGCAGTTTCTTGAGGAAGACTTCGGCGCAGCGGCGGTTGACCACGTAGCCGCCGGCGCCCTTCTCGCGCGTCAGCGCAATCGCCAGGGAATGCGTCCCGTCGAGCTTGCGATAGGGGACCCGGATACCGGAATTGACCGTGGATAGTCGCAGAATGTCCCATTCGCCTCCATCGGCGATGGCAGCCTTGATGAGGGCGGACAGATCGGCGGGAAGACGGCAATCATCTTCGAGAATCAGCGCGTAGTCGGCGGAGCTGGCAAGGAAGGCCCGCAGGCAGGCGATATGGCTGAGATAGCAGGCAATTTCACCGTCGTGGAAGCCGCGGCCATGCAGCAGCCTGTAACCGGTGGCATCGAACTCCGGAACCGATGCATCGATCTTCATCCGGTCGACGGCCGCGATGCGTTCATAATCGATCCCGAGATCGCGAAGCTGCGCATCCATGAACCTGAACCGGTCGACCGCGCGATCAAGATTGATCAGGTATGTCTTGAATGGCTTTTCACCGTGCATTGCCAAGCCTTGTCCCCGGGCCGCCGATCTTTCGGGCATCCCGCTGTTTGTCTCCGCGCCCGAACCGCGATCCCTGGTTCAATCCCGCCCCACGGGATCCAAGGGGTGAGATACCAAAATCGGGCAACCGGGGCTAGGGCCGATCATCTTTAGCTAAAAGCGATTTGATGGACAGGATTATTCGTGTCCGCCGGGAAAAACAGCAAGTGCGATACAGCGCATTGTGCGAGGATTCTGACGACGCTGGCGCGGAAATGACGTCCAAGCCCTACGAAGACGGTCAGTTAGACCAAGCTCAGGCGATTCCAGCTAAAGATGATCGCTTCTGGAGCTACACCCCGGTTATCGACTGACTGTGCGCGAACGATGCGCTGACAGGCACTCGTCCTGGGCCGGACATCCGCCGCTGACCAGCTGTATTTAAAGGATAATTAACCATAAACAGCCAGTCTGGGGCGTCATAGCGTACGCGAACCAGCGTGGAGCCAATCCGCTGCGTCTGCTGCAAGTCAAGAAATGCGATGTGAAGGTTTGAGTTCGTGCAGCAATTGCGAGAGATCCGGCAGCCAGAAGACTGGCGTGCGCCAGCTGTGGACCGACCATGAAGCGGGTTGACCGGTTGCGGATCCGCAAGGACGAAGAAATCGCCACGCTTATGCAGACCGAGGCAGGCCAGGCCGAGTACTGGCGCCGGCTCGATGCGGAGTGCAGCGAGAGCCCGCTTATCGAGCTGCTGGAAGAGAGCCTCGGGCTGGAAGGCGACGTGATCGAGTGCGGCGTCTACCGTGGCGCCACTACGCGGCTGATGGGCCGCAGGATGCGTGACCTGGCGCCATCAAAGAAACTCTTCGCCTGCGACAGTTTCCAAGGGTTTCCCCAGGACCGGATACTCGACGCCGACCTCGGCCCGTTCCGCTTCCGCTTCAAGGTCCGCCGCAAGTTCAGGCACGCCTCCGACGTGCCCGAGCGGCTGATCGCCTATTTCGACGCCTACCGCATCAACGGCTACGTGGTGAAGGGCTTCTTTTCCGACACGCTGCCGCAAATGAAGCCGCGCAAGTACTGCTTCATGTTCATCGATTGCGACATCTACGAATCGCATCTCGACTGCCTCAACGAGCTTTACGAGCAACTGGTGCCGGGCGGTATCGTGGTGTTCGACGACTACGCCGAGCCGAAATGGCCCGGCGCCTCGCGCGCGGTGGACGAGTATTTTGCCGATCAGCCGGTCAAGCCGGAGCTGATCGATGGCGGCCGGAAGCCGCTCTGGTTCGTGCGCAAGCCGCTGGCCGAGGAAGAAGTTTACTCGATCCCGGAGCCGCTGCGGCTCTGCGGCTGAGACGAGCGCCATTCACCGAGCGGTATCTGTCCCGCGCTCGACAACCTTTCTAGCCGGGTGCGAAACCCGGCAGGTCGATGCCGAAGACCTGCGCCAGCAGCACGAAGTTGAGCAGCAGCACTATCGTGGCGCCGAGAATTGCCAGCACCCGCAGCAGAGGTCCGCTGGCGAATTCTCCCATGATGTCCCTGCGCCCGGCGAACAGGATCAAGGCCACCATCGGCACCGGCAGCGCGATGCTCAGCACCACCTGGCTCATGACAAGTGCATTGGTGGCGTTGACGCCGAGCGCCACCACGACGAAAGACGGGATCATCGTTATCAGACGGCGGAACCAGATGGGCAGGCGCCAGGTGGTGAAACCCTGCATGATCATTTGCCCGGCCATCGTGCCCACCACAGAACTCGAAACGCCCGAAGCAATCAACGAGACGAGAAAGACGCTGGCTGCAGCGCTTCCCAGCAACGGGGTAAGCAGGTGATAGGCGGTCTCGATCTCGGCCACTTCGCTGTGGCCGGAATGGAATGCGCTCGCCGCCATCATCACCATCGCCATGTTGACCATCCCGGCGATCGAAAGGGCCACCACGACTTCGATGTTGGAAAAGCGCACGACCTTGCGGCGCGCTGCCTGATCCGGAATGATCACCCGGTCCTGCATCAGCCCTGAATGCAGATAGATCGCATGCGGCATGACGGTGGCCCCGATGATCCCCACTGCGATGGTAACGGCATTGATATCGGCGAGCTCCGGCGTCACGACGCCATAGGCGGCGTCACCCCATGCAATCGGCGCGATGAAAATCTCGATGACATAGCTCAGGCCGATGATTGCCACGAGGGTTCCGATGATCAGCTCCATGGTCCTGAAACCGCGGGCCTCGAACAGCAGGATTCCGTAGGTGACGATTGCGGTGACCACCATGCCGGCCATTAGCGGCATGCCGAACAGCAGTGCCAGCCCTATCGCTCCGCCGAGAAACTCGGCGAGATCGGTGGCCATGGCGGCAATTTCACTCACCACCCACATCACCCAGACAACCGGCGCAGGGAAATGTTCCCGGCACAATTCGGCAAGATTTCTCCCGGTGACGATGCCGAGGCGGGCCGAGAGCGCCTGAAACAGCATCGCGATCAGGTTGGCGACAAGCACCACCCAGAGCAAGCCATAGCCATAGCCGGCGCCGGCCTGGATATTCGTGGCGTAGTTGCCCGGATCCATGTAGGCGACCGAGGCCACAACAGCCGGCCCAGCGAACAGCAAAGCTCCGCGCCCACGCCGGCCCTTGCCGGCGAGAACGTCCGCGAACGCCGCCTGCGTCCGTCCCGACAAGGTCGAATCCATCATTCAAGTCCTCAATCCGGTGCGCAGGTCATGAATATAGTGCTTCATGGTATTTTTAAAGCCTTGGCTACATTCTTGTCAACAAGGTTCAATTGAACGGCGCGATGTCAGAATCCTGGAGACAAAGGTTGCACCAACTTTTCAAAGTGTAGCCGTGTCTGTATTCTGTTTTTGCGATTTCAAACCCGGCAGACAGACGTGGGAGCAGATGGAATGACAAAGGACCCGGAAGACAACGATGCTCCTCCGAACCAGCCTGAGCGGTTCCAGCAGGCCCGCGCGGCGCAGGCCATGGCGATCCTTGAAGACTATGCCGAAATGATCAGCGACCTGATCGAGGAAATGGGCGAAGCGCGGATAACCGACATTGCCAGCCGGATGGGGGTCACCCACCCGACCGCCACCAAGGCCGTGGCCCGGCTGAAGCGCGAGGGCCTGGCGGTATCCCGACCCTATCGCGGCGTCTTCCTGACCGATGAGGGCGCCGACCTCGCCGAGCGTGTCCGGGCGCGGCATCGCACGGTTGTCGACCTGCTTGTTGCCGTGGGCGTGCCGCCGGAAACGGCGGAAATGGATGCCGAGGGACTGGAACACCATGTGTCGGAGACAACGCTCAAGGCGTTCGAGCGTTATCTCGATGCCGCCGCGGCGAAGTGAGCTTGCCGCGGCTTAATCCAGCTCTACAAACTCAGTTCGACGCGTTGTAGGCGGCGATGGCCGCCATGTTGACGATGTCGGAATCCTTGGCGCCCATCGAGACGATCTGGATCGACTTGTCGAGGCCGACGAGCAGCGGGCCGATCACGGTGGAACCGCCGAGTTCCTGCAGCATCTTGGTCGAGATCGAGGCCGAGTGGAAGGCCGGCATGACCAGCACGTTGGCTGTGCCCGACAGGCGGCAGAACGGGTATTGCTCCATCACCGTGGCGTTGAGCGCCACGTCGGCGGCCATCTCGCCATCATACTCGAAATCAACCCGGCGCTTGTCGAGGATCTTGACCGCGTCGCGCACCCGCTCCGAGCGCTCGCCGGTCGGGTGGCCGAAGGTGGAATAGGCCAGCATCGCCACCCGCGGCTCGTAACCGAGGCGCCGCGCCATTCCGGCTGCTTCCTCGGCGATGTCGGCCAGTTCCTCCGAATTGGGCATGTCGATGACCGCGGTGTCGGCGACAAACACGGTGCGGCCGCGGCAGAGCGCCAGCGACACGCCGATCATGCGATGGCCCGGCTTGACGTCGACGCAGCGGCGGATGTCCTCGAGCGCAGTCGAGTAGTTGCGCGTGGTGCCGGTGACCATCGCGTCGGCATCGCCGAGTGCGACCATGCAGGCGCCGAAATGGTTGCGGTCGGTGTTGATCAGCCGCTGGCAATCGCGATGCAGATAGCCTTTGCGCTGCAGGCGTGCGTAGAGATAATCGGTGTAGGCGTCCACCCGGCGCGAGACGCGGGCATTGACCAGTTCGATGCCGGGACGGTCGAGATCGATGCCTGCGAGCTTGGCGGTTTCGCGCATCTGCTCCTCGCGGCCGAGCAGGCAGGCGGTGCCGAGCCGCTGGTTCACATAGGACACGGCGGCGCGCATGACCTGTTCTTCCTCACCCTCGGCGAAGACGACGCGGCGCGGATGGCGGCGGACGCGCTCGTAAAGCCGCTGCAGCGTCGAGGCGATCGGATCGCGCCGGGCCGAGAGTTCCTGCGCGTAGGCATCCATGTTGAGGATCGGCTTCTGCGCCACGCCCGAATCCATCGCGGCCTTGGCGACGGCGACGGGAATCGCCGAGATCAGCCGCGGATCGAACGGCACCGGGATGATGTATTGCGGGCCGAAGCGCGGACGCACGCCCTGGTAGGCGGCGGCGACATCGTCAGGCACATCTTCCCTGGCGAGGGCTGCCAGCGCATTGGCGGCGGCGATCTTCATGTCCTCGTTGATGGTGGTGGCGCGGACATCGAGCGCGCCGCGGAAAATGTAAGGGAAGCCAAGCACGTTGTTGACCTGGTTGGGATAGTCCGAGCGGCCCGTCGCCATGATCGCGTCGTTGCGGATCCTGGCCACTTCCTCCGGCGTGATTTCCGGGTCCGGATTGGCCATGGCGAAGATGATCGGGTTCTTGGCCATCGAGGCGACCATTTCAGGGGTCAAAGCGCCCTTTGCCGAGAGGCCAAAGATCACGTCGGCACCTTCCATGGCATCGGCCAGCGAGCGTGCCTTGGTCTCCACCGCGTGGGCCGATTTCCACTGGTTCATGCCTTCGGTGCGGCCCTTGTAGATCACGCCCTTGGTGTCGCAGAGCGTGATGTTCTGCGGTGCAAATCCCATGGCCTTGACCAACTCGACGCAGGCAATGGCAGCAGCGCCGGCGCCGTTGCAGACCAGCTTGGTGGTCTTGAGATCTCGATCGGTCAGGTGCAGCGCGTTAATGAGGCCCGCAACCGCGATGATGGCGGTGCCGTGCTGGTCGTCATGGAACACCGGGATGTCCATGAGCTCGCGCAGGCGCTGCTCGATGATGAAGCAATCCGGCGCCTTGATGTCCTCGAGATTGATGCCGCCGAAGCTGGGGCCCAGGAACCGTACCGAGTTGATGAACTCGTCAACATTCTCGGTGTCGACCTCGAGATCGATGGAGTCGACATCGGCGAAGCGCTTGAACAGCACCGCCTTGCCTTCCATCACCGGCTTGGACGCCAGTGCACCGAGATTGCCGAGCCCGAGAATCGCAGTGCCGTTGGAAATCACAGCAACGAGGTTGCCCTTGGCGGTGTAGTCGAAGGCACGCGAGGGATCTTCGGCAATGGCCTTGACCGGGACGGCGACGCCGGGCGAATAGGCCAGCGACAGATCGCGCTGCGTCGACATCGGCTTGGTCGGGGTGATCTCGAGCTTGCCGGGCCGGCCGCGGGAGTGGAAATCCAGCGCCTCCTGATCGGTCACTGCTGAAATCGAGCGATCTGACTTGTCCGTCCCTGGCATGTGTCTCCATCCCGTTGTGGGCGACCTGATATATGGCGCCTCAACCCTGTTGTCTTTGTCCTCATCCCACCGTTAGGGTGGTTGGCACGGCCTGTAAAGCCGCGCGGCCGGTGAAGCTTACATCGCAAACATTTGAAAACCCAAGACAGGCATTTGCTCTTGAACGCCGAAAATCCGTTTAATCCTGCTATTTTGACAACCGCCCAGCTTGCCACGGCGGAAAGCCGTGCCTCGGCGACGCCGATGATGGAGCAGTTCATCGAAATCAAGGCGAACAATCCGGATTCGCTGTTGTTCTACCGGATGGGGGATTTCTACGAGCTGTTCTTCGAGGATGCGGTGGATGCTTCGCGGGCGCTCGGCATCACGCTGACCAAGCGCGGCCAGCATCTGGGCCAGGACATCCCGATGTGTGGCGTACCGGTGCATGCGGCGGACGATTACCTGCAGAAGCTGATCTCGCTCGGCTTCCGGGTCGCCGTCTGCGAGCAGACCGAGGATCCGGCCGAGGCCAAGAAGCGCGGTTCGAAATCGGTGGTGCGGCGCGACGTGACCCGCCTGGTCACGCCCGGAACGCTGACCGAGGAGAAGCTGCTCGATCCGTCGCAGTCGAACTTCCTGATGGCGATGGCGCGGGTCAAGGGCGCCGGCGAAGCACAGTTCGGACTGGCCTGGATCGACATTTCCACCGGCGCGTTCCACGTCTGCGAAAGCCGGCTGGCGCGGCTGATGGCCGACATCGCCCGGGTCGAGCCGCGCGAGCTGATCCTGGCCGACAGCGTGTTTCACGATCCGGAAATCCGTCCGCTGATCGACCAGATCGGCCGGGTTGCGGCTCCCCAGCCCTCGGTTCTGTTCGACAGTGCGTCCGCCGAAGGCCGGATCGCGCGGTTCTTCGATGTCGGATCGCTTGACGGGTTCGGCAGTTTTTCGCGCGCGGAACTCGCGGCGGCGGCGGCGGTGATTGCCTATGTCGAGAAGACCCAGATTTCCGAGCGGCCGCCGCTGGGACGACCCGAGCGGGAAAGCGACGGCGCGCGGATGTTCATCGATCCGGCGACGCGGGCCAGCCTCGAGCTGGTGCGGACGCTGTCGGGCGAGCGGCAGGGCAGCCTGATCAAGGCGGTCGACCGCACGGTGACAGGCGGCGGCGGGCGCAAGCTCGCCGAGTGGCTGATGGCACCGCTGACCGACCCGGACGCGATCAATGCGCGGCTCGACGGGGTCTCGCACCTGATCGCCAACCCGGCGCTTGGCGACAAGTTGCGCCGCGCGCTCAAGGGCGTCTCCGACATGCCGCGGGCGCTGTCGCGGCTGGCGCTCAATCGCGGCGGACCGCGTGATCTCGGCGCCATCCTCGCCGGGCTCCGGGCCGCCACCGACATCGCGGCACTGTTCGGCGACGGCGAAACCCCTGCCCACCTCAAGAAAGCCGTCACCGCGCTCGGGGCGGTTCCGGGCGAGATCGGCGAGCGGCTGGCCGCAACACTTGACGACGAGTTGCCGCTGATGAAGCGCGACGGCGGGTTCGTCCGCGCCGGGTTCTCGGCGGAACTCGATGATCTCCGGGCGCTTCGCGACCAGTCGCGCCGTGTGATTGCCGGGCTGCAGCTGTCCTATGCCGAGGAAACCGGCGTCCGCTCGCTGAAGATCAAGCATAACAATGTGCTGGGCTATTTCATCGAGGTAACGGCACAGAATGCCGGGCCGCTGACGGAAGGCGACGAGGCCAAGAGCCGCTTCATCCACCGGCAGTCGATGGCCAACGCCATGCGGTTCACCACCACGGAACTTTCCGATCTCGAAACCCGCATTGCCAATGCGGCGGGCGAAGCACTGGCGATCGAGCTTGCCGCTTTCGACGAACTGGTGCTGATGGTTGTGGCCCACGCCGATGCGATCAGGGCGGCCGCCGATGCGCTGTCGGTCATCGACGTGACGGCAGCGCTCGCGGAACTGGCCCAGGAACAGGGATATTCCCGCCCGAAAGTGGATGACAGCCTGGCCTTCGAGATCGTCGCGGGACGCCATCCGGTGGTCGAGCAGGCGCTCAGGAAACAGGCGGCGCAGCCGTTCGTCGCCAATGATTGCAATCTCTCGCCACCCGATGACAACGATGACGGCGGCGCTATCTGGCTGCTGACCGGTCCCAACATGGGCGGTAAATCGACCTTTCTGAGACAGAACGCGCTAATTGCCATCCTGGCGCAAATGGGCTCCTTCGTGCCGGCAGGCTCGGCCCATATCGGCGTGGTCGACCGGCTGTTCTCGCGCGTCGGCGCATCCGACGATCTGGCGCGCGGGCGCTCGACCTTCATGGTCGAGATGGTGGAGACGGCGGCGATCCTCAACCAGGCCGGTCCGCATTCGCTGGTGATCCTCGACGAGATCGGCCGCGGCACCGCGACCTTCGACGGGCTGTCGATCGCCTGGGCGGCGGTCGAGCACCTGCATGCCGAAAACCGCTGCCGCGGCCTGTTCGCCACGCATTTTCACGAGCTGACGGCTCTGTCGGAAAAACTGCCGCGGCTGTCGAACGCCACCATGAAGGTCAAGGAATGGCAGGGCGACGTGGTGTTCCTGCACGAGGTGGGCACGGGCGCCGCGGACCGTTCCTACGGTATCCAGGTGGCGCGGCTAGCCGGGCTTCCCGATGCGGTGGTGGCGCGCGCCAAAGAGGTGCTGCGGCTGCTCGAGACCAGCGAGCGGGAGAACCCGGCGGCGCGACTAGTCGACGACCTGCCGCTGTTTGCCGTGCCGGTGCACAGGGAACCGGCGAGGCCGGCCGCTGGTCCATCCCGGACCGACGCGTATCTTGGAGAACTCAACCCCGACGACATGAGCCCGCGCGAGGCGCTGGAGGCGCTTTACGAGCTCAAACGACGGTTGTCGGAGAGCACGAAGACCTAGCTCCGGACTATCCAGCTGAAACAGCCGACCCGGTGCAGAAACACCGCGCTGGTGCGGATATCTTTTTACAAAAGCAGATTACGGGTTAGACAGGCGATGCCTAAATTCGCGATCACCGGGGCTTCCGGCGGCGGCAAGTCGACACTGATTGCAGCGCTGGCGGCGAAGGGTCACAGGACCGTTGCCGAAGCCGGACGGCAGATCGTCGCCGGCCAGTTGGCGTCCGGTGGCACTGCCCTGCCCTGGGCGGACCGGGAGGCTTTTGCCCGACTTCTGTTCGAGCAGTCGATTGCGGCCTTCGACCAGGCGCCCGCGGACCGCGACGTGTTTTTTGACCGGAGTTTCATCGAGGCCATCGCCTATTGCGCGGTGATCGGCATGCCGGTCCCCGAGGAATGGGCCGGGATGGCGGCGGTGCGACGGTTCGACACGCCGGTCTTCGTCTGCCCGCCGTGGCCGGAAATCTTTATCCAGGACCGCGAAAGGCGGCATGATTTCGACCATGCCTGCCGGGATCATGCAGCCAATATCGCCGCCTATGCCGAAGCCGGCTACGATCTCATCGAAATTCCGCGTGCGCCCGTGGCCGATAGGGCCGCTTTCGTGCTTCGAACGCTTGGCACTTTGCCAGGCTCCGAGCCTTCCAATCCGCGTGAAAAACGCTAAGAAGGGCTTCACCCCTGACGCCGCCAACCAAAAGAGCCCTTATGAGCCAGTTTGACGTCCTGTGCATCGGCAATGCGATTGTCGATATCATCGCCCGCTGCGACGAGGCCTTTCTCGTCGACAATGCCATCATCAAGGGGGCGATGAACCTGATCGACGCCGACCGCGCCGAACTGCTCTATTCCCGCATGGGACCGGCCATCGAGGCCTCTGGCGGCAGCGCCGGCAACACCGCGGCAGGCATTGCAAGTTTCGGCAGCCGTTCGGCCTATTTCGGCAAGGTCGCCGACGACCAGCTCGGCGGGATCTTCAGCCACGACATCCGCGCGCAAGGGGTGCATTTCGAGACCCGGCCGCTGAACGGCACGCCGCCGACCGCCCGATCGATGATTTTCGTCACGCCGGACGGCGAGCGCTCGATGAACACCTATCTCGGCGCCTGCGTCGAGCTCGGCCCTGAAGACGTGGAGGCCGACGTGGTGGCGAACAGCAAGGTCACCTATTTCGAAGGCTATCTGTGGGATCCGCCGCTGGCCAAGGACGCTATCCGTCTGTGCGCCGCGATCGGGCACAAGCACGGCCGCGAAATGTCGATGACGCTGTCGGATCCGTTCTGCGTCGACCGCTACCGGGACGAGTTTCTCGAGCTGATGCGCTCGGGCACCATCGATATCGTGTTCGCCAATTCGGACGAGGCCAAATCGCTCTACCAGACCGACAATTTCGAACACGCGGTGTCGCAGCTGCGCAATGATTGCAAGCTTGCAGTCGTTACCCGCTCGGAACATGGATCGGTGGTGATCCGCGCCGACGAACGCCATGACATCGACGCCATCGATATCGAGGAGGTGGTCGACACCACCGGGGCCGGCGATCTCTATGCCGCTGGCTTCCTGCACGGCTACGCCAATGGCCAGCCGCTCGATGTCTGCGGCAAGCTCGGCAGCCTCGCCGCCGGTCTGGTGATCCAGCAGATTGGCCCGCGCCCGCAGCTCTCCCTCAAGGACGCCGCGCGCGACGCCGGGCTCCTGTGATCCCTGCCTGCCTCACATGACGTCTTCGGGCGGACGCCCTGCGCGCGAGCGGTAGGGCGAAAATGCCCAACCATAGCGGATGGCGCCGCCGCGCACGGCAAAGGCGGCGATGACGCCCGCCGCGGAGGCCACAATCAGCGGCGCGCCAAGCAGGCTGGCGGCGACAAAACCGCCGGCGCCGACAAGGGCTGCCGATACATAGATTTCCGGGCGCATCAACACCGAGGGTTCGCCTGACAGAAGATCGCGCAGAATGCCGCCGAGCGTCGCCGTCATCATGCCGGTGACCAGCGCGACGATCGGGGATCCCGTCAGCGTCAGGCCCTTGGCCGCGCCCATCACCGCATAGGCGGAGAGGCCGACCGCATCCAGCCAGAGCAACAGGCGATAGCGCGATTCCACCAGATGGGCGGTGAAATAGACGATCACCGCAACGATGACGCAGACAATCAGGTAGGCGGGTTTTTCAACCCAGAACACCGGTGTGGCGCCAAGCACGATGTCACGGAAGGTGCCGCCGCCGATGCCGGTCACGGCCGCAAGGAAGACGAAACCGATCATGTCGAGCTGCTTGCGCGAGGCGGCAAGCGCGCCGGTGGCGGCGAAAACCGCGACACCGGCATAATCGAGTGCTTCGAGCGGGGTCATGGGTACTTCCTTTCCCCGCCGGGGATGACCTTAAACGTCGTAGCCGGACGCGGGATCGGGTCCGTCGGAGCCGGGCTGGGCGGATTCGGGCTGCGCCACTTCCTTCGGGCCGCCCTTGGAGACGCCGACCATCGCCGGGCGCAGCATCCGGTCGCCGATCACGTAACCGGGCTGGACCACGTCGAGGACGGTGTTGTTGGGCACATCTGTGTTGGGGACTTCATACATGGCCTGATGGAAGTTCGGATCGAACTTCTGGCCCATCGGCTCGAGCTTGCGCACGCCGTGACGCTCGAGCGTCGACAACATGGCGCGCTCGGTCAGCTCGACGCCTTCGACAAGGGTCTTGAGGCCGTTGTCGGAGGCAGCCTCGGCCTGTTCCGGCACGGCAGCCAGCGCGCGCTGGAGATTGTCGGAGACCTGCAGCATGTCACGGGCAAAGCCGGAAATGGCGTAGCTCTTCGCGTCCTTGATCTCGCGGGCCGTCCGGCGGCGCAGGTTTTCCATCTCGGCGGCCATGCGCAGGCGCTGATCCTTGAGTTCGGTCACTTCGGCCATCAGCACCTGCATCGGGTCGAGTTCCTGTTCGGTTGCAGGGTTGGCAGCCTCATCAGCCTTGGGTGCGGCGTCTGCCTGCGGGTTTTCGTTTTCGCGGCCCTGGCCTTCATCGCTCATGGTGTGCATGTCCTGACTGTTAGAAACAATTTTAGGGAGTTGCCCCGCATATCGACGTTCGGGGGGCAAAAATCAAGGCCTGAGACGCCGTGCATCCGATCAAACCCACAAGGCCGGGCAGGCAATTGAACCGGCCGGCAACGTCTCAGCCAGGCTATTTGCGAACCAGCCGCGAGACCAGCTGCGCGGTGTAATCGACCATCGGAACGATACGGGCGTAGTTGAGCCGGGTCGGCCCGATGATGCCGACAGCGCCAACGACCTTGTCCTCGCCATCGCGCCAGGGGGCGACGATCAGCGACGATCCCGACAGCGAGAACAGCTTGTTCTCCGAGCCGATGAAGATGCGGACGCCGGAGCCCTCTTCGGCAAGCGTCATCAGTTCGATCAGGCTTTCCTTGCGCTCGAGTTCATCAAACAGCAGCTTGAGGCGATCCAGTTCCTCGCCGGCGGACAGGCCTTCGAGCAGATTGCCGCGACCGCGGACGATCAGCCGCGCCGCATTGGCGCCCTCTCGGCTGCCGGCCCAGACCGCCAGCCCGCGCTCGACCAGATCGCGCGACAGCACGTCAAGCTCGGAGCGGACCTCGGCGGTAATCCGCTCGAGTTCCTTGCGCACCTCGCCCATGGTCCGTCCGGCAAGATGGGCATTGAGGAAATTCGCCGCCTCGGTCAGTTGCCCGGCGGTGACGCCGTCCGGCAGTTCCATGACCCGGTTCTCGACCTGGTCGTTGCCGCCGACCAGCACCACAAGCGCCCGCTTCGGGTCAAGCCGGATGAACTCGATGTGGCGGATGGTCGAATCCTGCTTGGCCGCAATCACCAGCCCGGCGCCACGGGTCATGCCCGACAGCATCTGGCTCGCTTCGGTGAGCAGGGTCTCGACCGGTCGGCTGGTATCCTCGGAATGGACCTGGCGTTCGATGGTCTGGCGCATCTCCGGCTGCAGGTCGCCGACCTGCATGAACGCGTCGACAAAAAACCGCAAGCCCTTCTGGGTCGGCAGCCTGCCGGCGCTCACATGCGGTGCATAAATCAGGCCCAGATCCTCGAGATCGCTCATCACGTTGCGGATGGATGCCGGCGACAGCGACATCGGCAGCATGCGTGACAGGCTGCGCGAACCGAGCGGATCGCCGGATTCCATATAACTTTCCACCAGCGCGCGGAAAATCTCCCGCGAGCGTTCATCGAGCGCTCCGACAAGATCGGCAGGAATGGATGGCGTGTTCATGGTCATGTCTTTGTCATGGTCATGCTTATTGTCCTACAGGCCGCCCGCGGCAGTGCCTAGCGGGAATATAGGGATTTGCGGAACAACACGAAAGAGGCAACCCGGGCCCGGCGCGGATTGACGGAGCATTCAGCAATAGACTCGAGCCGAACGCTTTTTCTTTGCATCGCGCCGCGCGCGCCGATAGAAGGCGGCAACACTGAAATCAGGAGAGAGACGATGCGCCCCTCGGGACGGAAAACAGACAGCATGAGGGCGGTCAGCTTTGAACGTGGCGTATCCAAGCATGCCGAAGGCTCATGCCTGGTCAGGTTCGGCGACACGCACGTGCTGTGCACGGCAAGCCTCGAAGAGCGGGTTCCGCCATGGTTGCGCAACGGCGGCAAGGGCTGGGTGACGGCCGAATACGGCATGCTGCCGCGCTCGACCGGCGACCGCATGCGGCGCGAGGCGACCTCGGGCAAGCAGGGTGGCCGGACGCTCGAAATCCAGCGGCTGATCGGACGCTCGCTGCGTGCCGTGGTCGACCTCAAGGAACTCGGCGAGCGCCAGATCACCATCGACTGCGATGTCATCCAGGCCGATGGCGGCACCCGCACCGCGGCAATCACCGGGGCTTGGATCGCGCTGCACGATTGCCTGAAATGGATGGAAGCGCGCGCCATGGTGAAGACCGAGCGGGTGCTCAAGGATCATGTCGCCGCCGTCTCCTGCGGGATCTTTGCGTCCCAGCCGGTGATCGATCTGGATTATCTCGAGGATTCGGCAGCCGAGACGGATGCGAATTTCGTCATGACCGGATCGGGCGGCATCGTCGAGATCCAGGGCACGGCCGAGGCCGAGCCGTTCACGCAGGAACAGCTGCTGGAACTGCTGGAGCTGGCCAAGAACGGCATCTCCGATCTGGTTGCCATGCAGAAGGAAGCGGTCGCGGGACCGCTGTGACACGATGCCGAACGCGCCCCTGACCAAGCTGCTGGTTGCCAGCCACAATGCCGGCAAGATCTCGGAAATCCGCGATCTGTGCGGACCGCTCGGCGTCGAGGTCACCTCGGCGGCCGAACTCGGTCTTCCCGAACCCGAGGAGACCGGCGACACGTTCGAAGCCAATGCCGCCACCAAGGCGCTGGCCGCAGCAAAGGCGTCCGGGCTGATCGCGCTGTCGGATGATTCCGGTCTCGTGGTCGACGCATTGGACGGCGCGCCGGGTGTCTACACAGCGGACTGGGCGACGCTGGAAGACGGCAGCCGCGATTTCATGATCGCCATGCAGAAGGTCGAGGATGCCCTCAAGGCGCGCGGGGCGGACAGCGATGCACAACGCACCGGCCGCTTTGTGAGCGTGCTGTGCCTGGCAACGCCCGAGGGCGAGACGAGCTTCTATCGCGGCGAAGCGCCGGGCGTGCTGGTCTGGCCGCCGCGCGGATCGCTCGGTTTCGGCTACGATCCGGTGTTCCGGCCCGATGGACATAGCCGCACCTTCGGCGAGATGCCGGCCGAGGAAAAGCATGGCTGGAAGCCGGGTCAGGCCACGGCCCTGTCGCACCGGGCACGCGCCTTCAAGCTGTTTGCGGAACAATGCCTCGGTGTGCCCGCCACGTGACCACGCCCTCTCACCCAATTGACGGGAGTACATCCGCCGTCGATGCCAATGCGCCCGATGCCATTGCGCCGGACACCGGCAAGCCCGGTTTCGGCGTCTATCTGCATTGGCCGTTCTGCGCCGCCAAGTGCCCCTATTGCGATTTCAACAGCCATGTCCGGCATGCCGACATCGACCAGCAGGCCTATGTCTCAGCCTTCACCCGCGAAATCGCGGCGATGCGGGCGCTCTCCGGCCCAAGGGTCGTCACCAGCATCTTTTTCGGCGGCGGCACGCCGTCGCTGATGTCGCCCGACACGGTCGGCGCCATTCTCGACGCGGTGCGCCAGGCCTGGGTGGTGCCGGAAGGGATCGAGATCACGCTCGAGGCCAATCCTTCCAGCGTCGAGGCCGGCCGGTTCCGCGGCTACCGGCAGGCCGGGGTCAACCGCGTGTCGATGGGCGTGCAGGCGCTCAATGACGCTGACCTGAAACGGCTGGGACGGCTGCACGACCGGGCCGAGGCGCTGAAGGCCATCGGGCTGGCGCGCGATATCTTCCCGCGCATGTCGTTCGACCTGATCTACGCCCGCCCCGAGCAGACGGCCGAAGCCTGGGCGGCGGAACTCAAGGAAGCAATTTCCCTGGCCGCCGATCACCTGTCGCTCTACCAGCTGACCATCGAGGAAGGCACGCCGTTCTACGGCCTGCACAAGGCTGGCAAGCTGATCGTTCCCGACGGAGAGCTTTCGGCCGAGCTTTACGAACTGACCCGCCAGGTCTGCGAAAGCCATGGGCTGCCAGCCTACGAGGTGTCCAACCATGCCCGGCCGGGCGCGGAAAGCCGCCACAACCTGACCTACTGGCGCTATGGCGACTATGCCGGCATCGGTCCCGGCGCGCACGGCCGGCTGTCAACCAGGACCGGCAAGATCGCCACCGCGACCGAACGGACGCCGGAGACCTGGCTGAAGCTGGTGGCGGAAAGCGGCCACGGCATGGTCGAGACCACCGAGCTGACCGCCTCCGAGCAAGCCGACGAATTGCTGCTGATGGGGCTGAGGTTGCGCGAGGGCATCAACCTCAAGCGCTGGGGCGCTCTGGCCGGTCGCGGTCTCGACCCCGACCGCACCGGCTTCCTGATCCATCACGGAATGATCGAACAGATGGACGCGGACCGGATCCGCTGCACACCCGCCGGCATGCTGGTGCTGGACGCGGTGGTGGCCGATCTGGCGTTCTAGAGCCGATCATCTTTAGATGGAATCGTTTGAACGCCGGAATTTCGTGATCTGGCTAGGAGCGGGAGGCGACGCGGCGCGAGCGCCGTTAGCCTCGCGCGACGCAGTCCAGGGCGCGAAAGGCCAAGTCCAGACGATTATGATGGATTGATTCCGGTCTAGCTGTCCGATTCGCCAAGCTTGGACGTCTTTTCCGCGCCAGCGTCGTCAAAATCCTCGCACGATGCGCTGCATCGTGCTTGCGGGTTTTCCTCGCTGACACGAAAAATCCTGTCCATCAAATCGCTTCCAGCCAAAGATGATCGGCTCTGGCCGGCAAGACGGCAAACGCTGATTCGGTTCCGGCAACCAGGCCGGCATGAGGTGGCGGCGATTCGGCCACGGCAAGCATTGTGCTTCATTTGAGGAAATTGCGCCGGCTTGCATGGCCAACAAGCTTCAGCACTATTTGCCTTCACTGCGCCAACGGACAGTATTCATCTGAAAATTCTTTACCGGATCACTTCGATCAGCAAATTGACAAACATTAAAAATGTTCTCTTCTCGCTTCATTTTCGCGCAAGCTTTATCCGCTACGTATTCATATGCTATTTAAACAATTTGTTGTGGTAGCCGAATATGTCCAGACTATTCTGGTTTATCAAGGGAACAACCGCCAGAGCGACAGCTCTTCTGGTGCTGATCGTATCTGTTTCAATTCTGATTACCGCCACACTCGGTTACTTCAAGCTCTACGAAGTGACAGCGACCCATTCCGCCATCCGTATCGACCGCGCGGCACGTACGGCGGCGGCCCTGTTCGCGGAACGGCTGGCACCCGAATTTGCCGCCATCCGCGATGAAAGCGGCCGCCCGCAGGCCCTGCAGCTCAAAAGTACGGACACCGAAGCAGCGCTCTCGTTCCGGCAAGACCACGACACGCTTCTCAAGGAAATCGGCGCTATCAACCAGGGTGCCGCCAACCTGTTCAGGCTCAATCCTGAAACCCAGGCTTTCGACCGTTTCGCCACGACCTTCAGGAAACCGGACGGATCGATGCCGCCGCCGATGTCGATCGGCATCCTGCATCCCGCCTACGACAATCTCATCAACAACCGGCCGCACCTGGGCGAGGTGCCGGTCATGGGCCGGATGCGTCTGGCCCACCTGACGCCGATCCAGGCCGCCAGCGGCGCCATCGCCGGCGCGCTGGCCGTCGATGTCGGCTGGGTCGACGACCTGGTGGCGGCAAAGACCGAGCTGCGCTGGCAGATCATCGTCGCGACCGGCCTCATCCTGATGCTTGTCGCGGCCATCGGAGCGGCCATCATGGGTGCGGAGATGAAGCCTCTCAGGGTGCTGGCGAGATATGCAGACGATCTTGCCGCCGGCGCGCCGGGCGGCGCGGTGCCCTACAACAGCAGAGACGACGAGATCGGTGCGCTGGCCCAGGGGCTCGAACGGGTGGTGGCGCTGCAGGGCAAGCTTGCCCACCTGGCCTACACGGACACGCTGACGGGGCTGTCCAACCGGGGCCGCTATCTCAGCGATCTCGACACCGCGCTGAGCGAAAGCCTTTCCGGCAAACGCAAATGGACGCTGGTGCATCTCGATATCGACAAGTTCAAGAAGATCAATGACGCCTACGGGCAGACGGTAGGCGACGCCCTGCTGAAAATGGTCGCCGCCAGGATCGAAGATACCGCCGGGCACGGAGCCCGCATTGCCCGCCTGGCTGCCGACCATTTCACCATTCTGATCGGGGATGGCAGGTCGACCGACCAGATCTCCGCGCTTGCCCAGGAACTGCTGAGTGCGCTTCATCAGCCGGTCCATCTGAGCGCCGGCGAGTTTCACATTACCGGATCAGCCGGCATCGTTCTGCTGCAGCATGATGCCAGGGATGCGGACGAGGCCCATCGCAACGCCGGGTTGGCGCTGCGCAAGGCAAAGGCCACCGGCGACCAGGCGCTGATCTTCTCATCGGAACTGCATGACGAGTTCGAAAACAACATCCGGATGGAGCGGATGCTTCGGCTGGCCATACAGGAGCGCGAGATCGAGATCCACTTCCAGCCGCAGATCGACCCGTCGACAAACCAGCTTGCCGGTGTCGAGGCGCTCGCCCGGTGGACCCATCCGGCGGAAGGGCCAATTTCCCCGGGGCTTTTCATTCCGATCGCCGAGAGCAGCGGGCAGATTATCGATCTGGGCACCATTGTTCTCAACCTCGCCTGCGAACAGGCCGCGAAGTGGCGCGAGAAGAACTTCGATTTCAAGCACATCTCGGTCAATGTGTCGCCGATCCAGTTGTGGCAGTCCAACTTTGTCGCGGTGGTGAAAGACGCACTCAAACGTCACGGGCTGTCCGGCAGCGAGATCTGCATCGAAATCACCGAAGGGGTGTTTGTCGACCAGAGCGAACGGCGGATCGAGACCGTTCTCTCGGCAATCCGGCAGCTCGGCGTATTGCTGTCGCTTGACGATTTCGGCTCGGGTTATTCATCGCTCTCCTATCTCAACCGCCTGCCGTTTGACCAGTTGAAAGTCGACAGGAGCTTCGTCTCCGACATCGATACCGATGTGCGCAAGCAGAAGGTGCTGCGCGGCATTCTCGAACTGGGCCGCGGCCTCGGTTTCAGTATCGTCATTGAAGGAGCGGAGACCGGCGAAGAGGTGGCAGTGATCAGGAACATGGGCTGTGACGCCATTCAGGGCTTCTACTATTCGAGGCCGGCGCCTGCCCTGCTGATCCCGGAAGTGGTCAAGAAGATCGCACGGTCGCAGCCCGCATCCGAGACCCGCACGGCCTGATCCGCGCACTGGCCCCGTCTGCCAACCGCAAGGCCGGTAGCCCTATCCCGCCATGCGGACCGGAGTACGGCCCGGCAGAAATCCGGCGATTTCGGTTTCCGCGACCGGCGGTGAATAGAAATAGCCCTGGACCAATACGCCGCCGAGCTTTTTCAAGGCATCAAGCTCCTCGCTGGTCTCGACGCCTTCGATGACGCAACCCAGCCCCATGTCGGAGCTCAGCGCCAGCAGCGACTTGACAATCTTGTAGCTGGCCGGGTTCTTGTGAATGCCGGAGACGAAGCTGCGGTCGATCTTGATCTTGGTCAGCGGCAGGGCGTGCAGCTGGCTGAGGCTCGAATAACCGGTCCCGAAGTCATCGAGCGCGATGCCGCAACCGAGGATCTTGAAGACTTCGATGGAGGCCTTGGCCTGGCCGAAATCATATATCATCGCCGTTTCGGTGATTTCGAGATCAAGCCGCCTGGGATCGATGCCGCTCGACAAAATGATGCTGGCTATGGTCGCCACGCCGTCGGGAGAGCTGATGTCATGGGTCGACAGATTGAATGAAAGCCCGACATTGTCCGGCCAGCGGCAGGCCGCGGCCAGCGCCTTTTTCAGCAGCACGCATGTCAGGTCGCCGATCAGGCCGATCCGTTCGGCAACGGGAATGAAGAGACCGGGCGACACCGATCCCAAAACCGGGCTGTTCCAGCGGGCAAGGGCTTCGAAGGCCATCGTCCGTCCGCTCTGGATATCGATGATGGGCTGAAACAGGACGACGAGTTCGGCATCGAGATCCGCCCTGCTCAGCACCTGTTCAAGCTGCTGGTTCTGCTCGATGGCAATGACGTGCTCGCTGGTGAACAGCAGCGCATGGCCGCGGTTGCTGCGCTTGCCCTGATACAGGGCGTAATCGGCCCGCTCATAGAGCTGGTGCACATCGTCGGCCAGCTCCGGGTAGACGGAGAATCCGACCGAACCGGAGATCTGAACCGTCGCCTCGGTCAGCACGAAGGGGGCCCGCAACGCCGTGCAAATCTCTTCGCCCAGGGCCAGCAGTTCCGCATCATCTGGGCAATCGGTTACAGTCAGGGCAAACTCGTCGCCGCCAAGCCGGGATATCTGCGCATTGCTGCCGGCAAGACCGGAGAGACGCTGCCCGACTTCGTAGAGCAGGGCGTCGCCGACGGTATGGCCATAGAGGTCGTTGACAGGCTTGAAGCCATCCAGATCGATAATGCCAACGGCCAGGCGCTTGCCTTCGGACTGAGCAAAGGCCGCCTCGAGCTGGGTGAAAAACTGGCGGCGATTGGCGAGGCCGGTCAGGCTGTCGAGGTTTGCCAGTCGTGCGTTTTCCCGGTTGGCGAGCTCAAGCTTGGTTCGTGCGCTCACCGCAGCGGAGAAATGCCGATACTGCACGGTCACGATCAGAAGCATTGCTGCAGAGACAAGCACCAGGTTGATCGCCATTCCGAGGAAATACGGAATGCCCGCTATGCTGAAATACAGGACGAACAGGGTGTTGATGACAATGGCGACCATAAAGGCCGCCGATGGCAGCTGCTGCAGGCAGATGATCACTCCAACCCCGGTGATGCCGACGAAGAAGGCAATATTGCCATGCATGTAGGCATCGCCATAGGGGTAGAGAGACAATGCCCAGACAGCAAGGCCGGCGGTCAGAATGAAGCTGAACTGGTTGGTCCGGGTCAGCGCCTTGTGAGCGGCTTCAGCCGTGGGGATGCTCCGCCGCGAGCGCCACCAGGCCGCGATACGGACACCGCAGACCAGCGTGATCACGACGGGAAGCCAGAATGTGAGCCAGACGGGCGCTTCCGGCGTGAAGGTAATGGCGAGCGCCCAAGCGTTGATCAGCACAATGGAGTACATCAACGGGACCTGGCTCGAGAAGACCTCGAACTGGGCCTTGAGCAGATCGGCATTCCCTGCGGGTACCGTTACCAGACGTTTCAACCGGGAATACACTGACTTCATCACTTGTGGAGGCCGTCATCAAATTGAGAAAAGAAACACTCCGACTGATAATACAAGGTGTATATTAAATTAGAGTTTCCGAAACCCGCCCTGACCACGTGCATCCGGCCGGCCCCCGAAAACCGGTCCACGCTGACACCGCCGGCAGGCCATCCGCGCCCCAGGCGCTCACATGAAGGAACAGCCTGCCTGATGCTTGCCACCCTGACGCAGTACACCGGGCTTGCCGCGGCTGACCTCCTGATTGTCCTGGCTGCGGTGTTCATGGCCGGGCTGATCCGCGGTTTTGCCGGCTTCGGCCTGTCGGCCATCGTGATGGCGTCGGTCGCCGTCCTCATCCCGCCGATCGAACTGATCCCGATGTGCTTTCTGCTCGAGGGCGCGGCAAGCCTGGCGATGTTCCGGGGCGGCATGGCGCACGCCAACATGAGGATCGTCTGGGGCCTGGTGATCTGTTCGGCCATCGGCATGCCGTTGGGGCTGCTCGCCACCACGAGCATCGATGTGGAGCTGTCGCGGAAACTGGCGTTGAGCCTGATCCTGACGTTGACGCTGGCGCAGTTCTTCAAGCTGAAACCGGCCTTCCTGAGCACACAAAAAGGCCTCTATGCCAGCGGACTGACCGCCGGGATCGCCACCGGGCTCGCATCCGTCGGCGGCATGGTGATCGCACTTTACGTGCTGGCCAGCGAAGCGCCCCCCAGGCAGATGCGGGCATCGCTGGTGATGTTCCTGGCGATCAGCATGTTCACCTCGCTGGTTTCGCTCATCGCCTATGACCTGATGACCATGCAGGCGATCTGGCGCGGCGTGCTGATGACGCCGGTGGTGCTGATCGGCGTCTTCGCCGGAATACGGCTGTTTCGCCCGGCTTACGAGCACCTCTACAAGATCGCCTGCCTGGCGCTTCTCACGCTCCTGTCGGCGGCAGGCCTGATCAGCCAGTTGAGCTGAGGCCGTCTCGTAGCCTCATTGCTGATCAAGCAACAGGCGCCGGATTCTCACGGCCTTCTCGAAATGGTCCAGCCGGTGCGTGCGGATCCACCAGGTCGCGGCCTCCATCAGCAGGTCGGGATCGTCATTTTTATTGGCAAAGAAGGCGTAGAAGGAAAGCCCGACGCCCTCGCCTTTTTGCGCGATCTTCGCATCACAGACGGCAATGGCTTTTTCTCTCAACGATGCGCGCATGGGGGCTCCGGTCCTGTCCCGCCCCATAGCAGAACGAGCGGACAAGACCTGTCAGCAGTGATGCGCGTCGACGTGGCGGGAAGGCATTCATCGCCTGCGAGGAAGCGGGTGTCAGCCAGGCGTTCTGAAAACGGCGGCCGCACCGGCGCGCCGCTTTGGCGGACTGCGTTCAAGCCGCGCACACGGCAGCACGGCCGGCTCCCGGCAGGCATCAGCCGATCCATTCGAATGCCTTGGCCAGATAACTCCTGCCACCGCTTTGCTGTATTCTTCCGTGGGCCATGACAACGCGCTTCGGGTTCCAGCCCAGAACCTTGTCGCGCGCGGCGCGCAAAGGGCCGCGGGACAGAAATGACCAGCGCACCTCCAAGGGGGCATAGCCTTTCCCTTCCACGATGCCCCATACCCGGGCAATACAGCGCTTCCAGCCGGACCAGTGCCGGCGCAGGAAATCCTCGGTGAAGTTCTCCGACATGTCGGCAATGATTGCGGTTTGGGATGCCCGGTGGAAAAACACGTTTTCATCGAGGAAACCGGATCCGCGGAACCATGCCTGGTCGATGTCCTGCCGCCAGACTTCCGGCGGATTGTCTTCCAGCGGCGCTTCGAATGCCAGATCCGTCCGCTTGCTGATCGTCGATTGCGGCCCCCAAAGCCGGGCTTCCGGATAGGCGGCGTGCCAGTCCTGCAGATAGAGGTGGTGGATCTTGTTGGGGCTGACGAGATGCGCCGGTTGACCCAGTTGTTCAATCTCGGCCCTCAATCCGGATGTCAGGGCGATCGGCGACCACACCCAAAGACCGCCATCGGCCAACCGGACAACGACGCAGCGGGTCGGATAGGGAAATCCGTAGAAATCGACGATGTCCCCGTCAGCGATCCATATGTCATTTGCCAGTTGCTTCAGAGTACCCATGATACTTCCCGGACCCGTTCCTCATTTCATTATAGCCGCCACGTTGCACCCTGTTTGTGACAATAGTCAGAGGATCGAGGCGGATCCTCATGAACAAGAAGGCATGACCGGTCCGGTATTCAACTACATTGGGCGCAGGGCGGTTGGAGAAAGGGCCAGTTTCCGTTCGCACACCTCTCGCGCCGCGTTCGAAAAACCTGCTAAACCGGGACCGTATGAAACATGGCCCGCTTGACTGACAGCTCAAGCCGGGTTGCGGGGCACCGATGGCAGGCAGGAAATCAACGGCTTCGGCCGACAGCGGCAACATGGCGACGGCGGAAGGCGGCCAGCCGGCGCGGTCTTTCCGCATCGGTGCGCACGAGATCGCCGCGCGGCCGCTTGCGCCGGGGCTCTATCTGGTTTCCACGCCGATCGGAAACCTGGGCGACATGACGATCCGCGGGCTGGAGACGCTGGCAGGCGCCGACATCATCGCCTGCGAGGACACCCGGGTGAGCCGGGTGCTGCTCGACCGTTTCGGCATCGCCACCCGGCCTTACGCCTATCACGAACACAATGCCGAGCGCGCCGGGCCGAAGCTGATGGCAGCCCTTGAAGCGGGCAAGAGCGTGGCGCTGATTTCCGACGCCGGCACGCCGCTGGTCTCCGATCCCGGCTACCGGCTGTCGCAGACCGCCATCGAGGCCGGGTTGCCGGTGATCCCGATCCCCGGGGCGTCTGCGCCGATGGCGGCCCTGGTGGCCTCGGGCCTGCCGAGCGACACCTTTCTGTTCGCCGGCTTCCTGCCGTCGAAAGACAAGGCGCGGCGCGACCGGCTGGCGAGCTTCGCAGCGACGGAGGCGACGCTGATGTTCTTCGAAAGCCCGAACAGGCTGGCGGCCTGCCTGAAATCCGCGGCGGAAGTGCTCGGCCCTGACCGCCCGGCCGCCGTCTGCCGGGAACTGACCAAGGCCTATGAGGAAATCCGGCGCGGCACGCTGGGCGAGCTTGCCGCCAGTTACGTGGACGAAAACGTCCGCGGCGAGATCGTGCTGGTGATCGGTCCCGGCTCGACGCCGCCGCCCTCGCAAGACGATGTCGAGACGCTGCTGGCGAGGCTCGCGCGCGAGCTGCCCGCCGGCAAGGCGGCGACGGAAGCGGCGCGGCTGACCGGGCTCAACCGCAAGGATCTCTATCAGCGCTTGCTCGCCATGAAGGCCACCTCGCCCAGGGACGGGGCGTGAGCGCGGGCGACAGGCTCGACAGGAAACGGCGCTCCGAGCGCAAGGGCCGCCGCGCGGAGTGGCTTGCCGCGCTGGCCCTGATGCTCAAGGGCTACCGCATCGCCGCCCTGCGCTACCGCACCCCGGTGGGGGAAATCGACATTGTCGCGCGCAAACGCGATCTCGTTGCCTTCGTCGAGGTCAAGGCGCGGCGCGACCTGGCCGCGGGCGTCGATGCGGTGAGTTATCCGGCACAGCGGCGGATCGCGGCGGCCGGCGAGCTGTTCATCAGCCGGCAGAAGGACTCGGCCCGGCTGTCGTGGCGGCATGACGTTATCGTGGTCAGCCCGTGGAAGTGGCCCAAGCATCTGGAGGATGCGTTCTAAAGGATAGCCTCTCTTGCCGGGATAGAAGCTGAACCGAACGGGTTCATCCCGGATGACTTGATTGCTTTCCGCGTCGAGCGGGCTTCTGCACGCTTTGTCGCTATTTGCTATTGCGCCGAACAAAGGACGCTTGAAGCGCCACAATTTATCTTTGTATACTTCGCAATATTAACTTGACATATACATTGCCGGAATGAATTTTATATGCAAAAACCTTACCATAAGCTATACTATAAATGAAATAGATCAGATTAATTCCAATCTTAAAAATCCCGAACGGCGGAGGGCACCTTCATGCCGGGTTCCGAAAGCAAGAGTGAACCGTCAAATGTACTGGCGGACTTCGAAAAGGTAGTCAAAGCGGAACGCGTGGCGATCCGAAAAAGGCGTGGTGAAAACGAACAAGATCCAGAAGCCTGCGAGGAAATTACCGATCTTGTCGGGCTTGCCCTGTCTGGCGGAGGTGTCCGGTCAGCATCATTCTGCCTGGGCGCATTGCAGGCTCTCGGGGCAAACGACCTGGTAAAGCGTATCGATTACTTGTCGACCGTTTCCGGTGGTGGCTACATCGGCGCCAGCATGATTGCGGCAATGACTCGCGGTGCCAAAGAAGTGCCGTCGGAAGTCAAATTTCCGTTCCTGGCAATTGCGCCGGATGACTACAAGGACAGCCCGCAGTTGAGACATATCAGGGACCACAGCCGGTATCTCATGCCGCACGGGTTCAATGACGTCTTGAAATCGACGGGAGTCCTGCTTCGTGGCCTTGTCGTCAATATTATTCTGGTTCTGGCTGTAATTCTTCCCCTCGCAACGATGGTGATTCTGGCGAATCCGACCGTTGACCATTTGAAGTACAGTTTCGCCGCAGACATCTGGCTAGACTGGGTATCATCGGATCCGAATGCGGCAGTTTACGAGCTCTTGCACCAGCGTTTTCTTGTGACAAAGATTACGCTGATAACAGGTTTCTTCTTACTTTCTCTTTGGGGCGTTGTGAGGTCTTACCGTGAGATAACCGGAAGCCGGTCCAAGCATGCCAAGCCAGACTATCGGGGCTTTGGCGCGTCACTCACCAAGTTTGGAGTGGTGTCCCTCCTGCTGGCATTCATCGCCGAGAGCCAAACCTACGCCATCGAAAAATGGATCGTGGTGTTTGGATCACCCGATTTCAGCTGGGGAGCAGAACTATCAACAGTTTCTGCGAGTATCGCGGCCGCCGCATCGGCCGTGGTCGCGTTCAGGCAACAGTTGGCAAGTGTAATAGCCAACGCAACAGATTCACCGACAATCGGCGCGATGTTCAAGGTCATTCTGGCAAAGCTGGTCATTGTTTTGGCAGCGTTTGTAATGCCGTTCGCCCTCTATGTCGCGTTTATCGGGATCGCGGCAAGCGGCATCGCAACAAACTCCCTACCTTCTAACTATGGGCCAACTGAACAATATCCATTGCTCCCAAACATGTTCCTTTCGGGAGAGCGCTTTCTTTTCATTGGCTTTGTCTTGTCCTTTTTTGCCTGGCTCATTTACGCGTCTTGGAGAGCCCGGGGCTCGTGGGACTTTATCAAGGCATCCTCCAAAAAGATTCGGGAAGAGAAGGGAGCTACTGCCCGGAAGCTGGCCTATTTTTTTGCTCTCTTTGGTACTCTCTATCTGGCAATGATTGCAACGCGAGACAATCCTGCGGGACAGCAACAATACTGGGATGCACTGCGGTGCTTTGCCTGGATAAGCGGTATCACCATATTCGTCAGCCTCACATTCTCCGAGAACGCAAATACTCTGCACGGACTGTACCGCGATCGACTAAACACCGCATTCGCGCTCGGGCCCAACAAACCCGGAGAAGCAAAGGATCGCAAGAAGGAGGCCCAATCGCTGGCATTGTCGGAGCTTGAAACGGATGTAGCGCCGTTGCTGCTGATCAATGCAACGCTGAACGCCACGCGCTACAGCGACAAGGAATATGATGAAGATGAAATCAAGCGTGATGCTTTTGACCCGGCGAAGCGGGGCAGACGGGCGGAATTCTTTCAGTTCTCCAAAACCCATATAGGCAGCGATGCGACTGGTTACGTTTGCCCGGGCCAGTACGATCAATCCAATCGCAAGGTGGATCTGGCGACTGCGGTCGCAATTTCCGGGGCCGCTGTTTCCTCGAATTCCGGCCGGGTCGGTACGCCTCTTCTGTCTCCTACGCTTGCGCTTCTGAATTTGAGGCTGGGATACTGGCTGGACAATCCCAACTCGATTGCTGGAGAATACAATGTTCCAAAATGGACTGAAATATTTTCCCTCTATCTTCTTCAGGAAGCGTTTGGGTTGCTGCGAACGAGTAGCCGAAAGCTGCTGCTCAGCGATGGTGGCCATATCGACAATATCGGTCTGTACCAGTTGCTTAAGCGCAGATGCAAAGTGATTATTGTCATAGATTCGGAAGCCGACCCTGCGATGAACTTCGGCGCACTCGCCGACGCCCAGCGCTTCGCCAGAATAGACCTTGGTCACAGAATAGACATCGATTGGATGCCCATCCGTGCATCCGCACGAAATCGTAGCGCCAATCGCACCGAATCGGTCTCCAAATCGGATCCGTCCCATGGCAATCACTTTGCTATAGGCAAGATTTTGTATTCGGGACCCAACAGCGCGGTCAAGGACGGGGTGCTTCTCTACATAAAGGCTAACGTGACTGGCGATGAGGCAGATTACGTTCTCGATTACGAGCGGCGCTATCCCAACTTCCCGCATGAATCGACCGCTGATCAGTTTTTCTCCGAGGAACAGATGGAGGTTTACAGAGCCTTGGGATTCCACAGCGTATCCCGTGCCCTTGAAGAGTTGAGGAACACAGAGAGCAGAACACATGACGAACTCAAGGAAATGCTAAGAGAACATTTGAGGCTTTAGACTGTTCCTGTCGCACCCCATACCCTCTTAAGGGGGCCCGCCACCTGGGATCCAACTCCGGAAGCGCCGAAATCTTGTTCCGATTTTGTCCGGAAATTCGCACGCCTTAAAATAAAGCGCTATGGTTCGTTCGTTTCGCGCGCTGTTCGAGGCGCGATATGCAACGCTCATTGGATGGGACGGCGCATGCGAAGAATTGTCTCGCCCGTTAATCCTGACCCTTTTGAAGGCAGGCTTCCGGATGCTTCGACACCAGCTCCAATTGCCGACTTATCAAAATTGATCAGATCGGCTGATGTGAGTTTGGGGAGTACATTCAGGTTAACTTGTGCCGAGATTTCCCGCTCCCTGCCCTTATGAGAAGTCGGGAACGTAACCTTTTCGACAAGTATCTCCACATGGTTCCGCTAGCTCATCCGACACTGAATGGTCATTCCCCCATTTCCATCCCCTCCCCCGTTGCAATCCCCCCCACCCACGCCCTATGTGAGAGCCAACAGATTGGCGGAGAGACCCTACCCATGAGCAAGATCCGGAATGTCGCGGTCCAGATGGACCATGTGAGCTCGATCAAGATCGCCGGCGATTCCACCTTCGCCATGTCGCTGGAGGCGCAGGCGCGCGGCTATCACCTGTTTCACTACACGCCGGACCAGCTGTCGATGCGCGACGGGGTCGTACAGGCCATCGCCGAGCCGATGATCCTCAGGGATGTCGAGGGCGACCATTTCGAACTCGGGCCGCAGGAAAAGATCGATCTTTCGAGCATGGACGTGGTGCTGTTGCGCCAGGACCCGCCATTCGACATGTCCTACATCACGTCGACACACCTGCTCGAGCGGGTGCATCCGAAGACGCTGGTCGTCAACGACCCGGCCTGGGTGCGCAATTCGCCGGAGAAGATCTTCGTCACCGAATTCCCCGACCTGATGCCGAAGACGCTGATTTCCCGCGATCCGGCGACGATCAACGCCTTCCGCGCGGAAGTCGGCGACATGATCCTCAAGCCGCTCTACGGCAATGGCGGCGCCGGCGTGTTCCACATCAAGCCCGACGACCGCAACATGTCCTCGCTTCTGGAAATGTTCGCGCAGATGTACCGCGAGCCGTTCATCGCGCAGGAATACCTGCCGCATGTGCGGGCCGGCGACAAGCGCATCATCCTGATCGACGGCGAGCCGGTGGGCGCCATCAACCGGGTGCCGGCGGAACACGATTCACGCTCGAACATGCATGTCGGCGGCCGCGCCGAACACAGCGAACTGACGGATCGCGAGAAGGAAATCTGCGCCCGCATCGGGCCGTCATTGAAGGCGCGCGGCTTCATCCTGGTCGGCATCGACATCATCGGCGACCTGATGACCGAGATCAACGTCACCTCGCCCACCGGCATTCGCGAAATCAGGAATTTTGGCGGGCCCGACATCGCGGCCCTGTTCTGGGACGCGGTCGAATCCAAGCGGCGGTAAAGCCGTCAGCGCCCGGGAAACCGGCTACCTCAAGGCAGCAGCGACATTGCCGGGGTCGAATTCGGTGATCTTGTAGCGGGCGACGCCGGCCATGTGAAACGGGTCGGCGGTGATCAGATCCTCGATATCGGCGACGGACTTCCCGCGGGCGATGATGACGCCGCCGGTGCGTGGCACCTTGGCGCCCGAGGCCAGGAACAGGCCTGCTGCATAGTTGCGCTCGATGAAGGCCATGTGGGGAGCGACCAGCGGGTCGATGGTTTCAAGTGCGGTAATGTAGGTCAGATCGATGACGAAGAGATGCTCGCCATCCTTGAGAAATCCCATTCTACTGCTCCGTGCCGAAATAACTGCGGGCGACTATCCGGCCGAGTGCCGAGCTGCCGGGCAGCGCCCGGACCACGGCTCTGACCTAATTCAGATTTCGCAGAATTTGTACCCCGCGGGGCAACAATCATGTGTACAGCCCCCGCATTTCCCTGCCGGTGCCGCCCGTAGCCTCCGCGCGGGCCGGTTTCGCCGGGATCAATCCCGCCCTCGCCAGCGGGCGGCGTGACGCAGCATGGCCGGATGAAGCGGCCCCGCATCGGAGCTTCGAGTGGCCCGCAGCGTTCCATCAACGCAACCTGGTACAACCTTTTTTCGCCTTAATGGTGTAATTGTTGCCATATTGTTCTTGTTTTACCCCGCATACCGTGTTTCAATCCCCTCCGGATCGCGCATAACGGGAACTCCGGTGACGCCCGGCGCAGGTGGACAGGCAACATGAGGGGGCAGGCACACATGGTCGCGCGGGTCAGTACGGTTTCGTTCCAGGGCATCGAGGCGGTGCCGGTCGATGTTCAGGTGATGATCGCGCCGGGCAAGGTGAACATGCACATCGTCGGGCTGCCGGACAAGGCGGTGGCCGAGAGCCGGGAGCGGGTGCAGGCGGCGCTGCACGCCTCCGGACTGTCGCTGCCGGCCAAGAAGGTCACCGTCAACCTGGCGCCGGCGGACCTGCGCAAGGAAGGCAGCCATTTCGACCTGCCGATTGCGCTGGGGCTGATGGCGGCGCTCGGGGCCATCCCCGGCGATGCGCTCGACGGCTACGTTGTGCTGGGCGAGCTGTCGCTCGACGGCACCATCGCCAGCGTCGCCGGCGCGCTGCCGGCGGCCATCGGCGCCAATGCGCTGGGCAAGGGGCTGATCTGCCCGGCGGGCAGCGGGCCGGAGGCGGCCTGGGCCGGCGAGGAGATCGACATCCTGGCGCCGCGCTCGCTGATCGCCATCGCCAATCATTTCCGCGGCACGCAGGTGCTGGGTCGCCCTGTGCCGGCGATGCGGGCCGCCCCCGCCAACCTGCCGGACCTCTCCGACATCAAGGGCCAGGAAACCGCCAAGCGGGCGCTCGAGGTGGCGGCAGCCGGCGGCCACAACCTGATCATGGTCGGGCCGCCCGGCTCCGGCAAATCGATGCTGGCCGCGCGGCTGCCCTCGATCCTGCCGCCACTGTCGGCGGCCGAGCTGCTGGAAGTCTCGATGATCCATTCCATCGCCGGGCAGCTGGCGGGCGGCAAGCTTTCGGACCGGCGGCCGTTCCGGGCGCCGCACCATTCCGCCTCGATGGCGGCGATGGTCGGCGGCGGGTTGCGCGCCCGGCCGGGCGAGGTGTCGCTGGCGCATAACGGCATCCTGTTTCTCGACGAATTCCCCGAATTCACCCCGCAGGTGCTCGATTCGCTGAGGCAGCCGCTGGAGAACGGCGAGAGCGTGATCGCGCGGGCCAACCACCGGGTCAGCTACCCGGCCAACATCCAGCTGATCGCGGCGATGAACCCGTGCCGCTGCGGCATGGCGGGCGAACCGGGGCACAGCTGCTCGCGCGGGCTGCGCTGCCAGGCCGATTACCAGGGGCGCATATCAGGCCCGCTGATGGACCGGATCGACATCCGCATCGATGTGCCGGCGGTCAGCGCGCAGGACCTGATCAAGCCGCAAGCGGCGGAGGCAAGCGCCGACGTGGCCGCCCGGGTGGCGGCGGCGCGGCGCATGCAGCAGGCCCGCTACCTCGATCTCGGCCGGCCCGACATCCGCACCAACTCGCAATGCACGACCTCGCTGGTCGAGCAGGTGGCCCAGCCCGACCAGGGCGGACAGGCGCTGCTCAGCGACGCGGCGGAGAAGATGCGGTTTTCGGCCCGCGCCTATCACCGCATTCTCAAGGTGGCACGGACGCTTGCCGATCTCGACGGCGCGGAAACGGTCGGACGTATCCACCTGGCCGAGGCGATCTCCTACCGGATCGGCGCCGAGCGGGTGAGCCAGGCGGCGTGAACGCGGGAGTACGACGCGTCGTACTCCCGGCACGCGCCGGGTCACCGGACGGCGATGTGCATCGGATCGTCCATACGTCGAGTATGCCCGGTTTCAAGCGGGGCGAGACAGCCCTCAGCCGCCCAGCCCGTCGAACAGGGCGGTCGAGAGATAGCGTTCGGCGAAGGACGGGATGATGACGACGATCTGCTTGCCGGCATTTTCCGGCCGCTGGCCGACCCGGACAGCGGCGGTGAGCGCCGCGCCCGAGGAAATGCCGACCGGCAGGCCTTCGAGCTTCGCCACGCGGCGGGCCATGTCGAAGGCCTCGTCATTGGTGACCTTGGCGATCTCGTCGTAGATGCCGGTATCGAGCACGCCGGGGGCGAAGCCGGCGCCGATGCCCTGGATCTTGTGCGGGCCGGGATTGCCGCCCGACAACACCGGCGAATCGGCAGGCTCGACGGCAACAACCTTGAGGCCGGGCTTCTTTGCTTTCAGCACCTGGCCGACGCCGGTGATGGTGCCGCCGGTGCCGATGCCGGAAACCAGGATGTCGACGCCGCCGCCGGTGTCGTTCCAGATTTCGAGCGCGGTGGTGTTGCGGTGGATTTCCGGGTTGGCCGGGTTCTCGAACTGCTGTGGCATCACCGAATCCGGGATCTCGTTCAGAAGTTCCTCGGCCCTGGCAATAGCGCCCTTCATGCCCTTGAGGCCTTCGGTCAACACCAGCTCGGCGCCGAGCAGCGCCAGCATCTTGCGGCGCTCGACCGACATGGTTTCCGGCATGGTCAGGATCAGCCGGTAGCCCTTGGCGGCGGCGGCGAAGGCCAGCGCGATGCCGGTGTTGCCAGAGGTCGGCTCGACCAGCGTGGTCTTGCCCGGCGCGATCTTTCCCTGAGCTTCCAGGCTCTCTATCATGGCGACGCCGATGCGGTCCTTGACCGAGGCGATCGGGTTGAAGAACTCGAGCTTGGCGAGGATTTCGGCCTTCACACCGTCGGCGCTCGCAAGCTTGGCGAGCCGGACGATCGGCGTGTTGCCGATGGTGTCGATGATGGAATCGTAGATACGGCCGCGGCCGGGCGTTTCACTGGAATAGGCGGACATGAAAATGCTCCTTCTGGTTGGCGTGACTCTAGCAGAGCAGCGTCCGCAGACGAGTCATCTCCGCCAAGGACGCGTTCGGTTTCGCGCAATACGATACCTTGAGAATTAGGAAACGTGGAAAATATTTCCAACTAGCCGGCCGGCGTCAACGCACGAGAAACCCCGCCGCCAGCGGGTCACCCTCCTCGAGGATGAACTCCGCCTTGCCCGAGTAAAACGCCCGGCCGGAGACGCGGGCGGTGATGGCGGGGTGCGGCCCGCAGCTCGTCAGCGAGGCGACCGATCCCGAAAACCGGCTGCCGACGATGCTCTCGAAGATCCGCGTCTGCCCGGCCGCGATCTGGCCGCGGGCCTGCATCGCCGCCAGCCGGGCGGTGACGCCGGAGCCGGTGGGCGACCGATCGACCTGGCGGTCGGCGAAGACGCAGACATTGCGCGTCGGACGATCCGAATAGGCATCATTGCCGTCGGTGAGGATCGAGCCATAGAGGAAGGCCAGATCCTCGGCACCGGGATGGCTCAGCGGGATTGCCGCCTGAGCCGCCCTTGTCAGCTGATCGGCAGCGTCGACGAAAGCCGCGACCGGATCGCGGCCGAACCTGAGACCGAACTGGCGGGCATCGGCCAGCGCATAAAACGCGCCGCCATAGGCGATGTCGAAGCTGATCTTGCCCCAATTGCCAAGCGCAAGTGTCTGATTGCGGGCAAACAGGAAGGAGGGCACGCTTTCGAAGCTGACATCGGCGGCCTTGCCGTCGCGGATGGCGACCTCGGCGCGGACCAGCCCGCAGGGGCACTCGATGTTGACCGTGGCGCGGTCGCCGTCGGGCTCCACCAGGCCCTGATCCACCGCATAGCGGCCGAGCGCGATGATGGCGTGGCCGCACATGGTGGAATAGCCTTCATTGTGCATGAACAGCACCGCCAGATCGGCGCCGGGCAAATCCGGCTCGACCAGCAATGCGCCATACATGTCAAAATGACCGCGCGGCTCGAACATCAGAATCTTTCTGAGGTGATCGAGATTGTCGCGGACATGGGCGCGCTTTTGCAGGATCGTTCCCGCAGGCAATTCGGGATAGCCGGAGGTGATGATCCTGAGCGGCTCGCCGCCGGTGTGCATGTCGATGACGGTGAGCGGGCCGCTCATGCGGTTCCCGTCGAGCCGAAGCCGCCGGCGCCGCGGGCGGTTTCGCTGAGGCTGTCGTGCAGGACAATGCGGGCCTGCACCACCGGGGCGATGACCAGCTGGGCGATGCGCATGCCCCGCGTCACGGTGAAGGCGTCAGTGCCGAGATTGGCGAGGATGACCTTGACCTCGCCGCGATAGTCGCTATCGATGGTGCCGGGCGTGTTCAGGCAGGTAATGCCGGACTTGAGCGCCAGCCCGGAGCGCGGACGGACCTGGCCCTCGAAGCCTTGCGGGATTTCCATGACCAGCCCGGTGGGGACGGCGAAGCGGCCGCCGGGCGCGATCTCAAGCGGCGTGTCCTCGGCAATTGCGGCGCGCAGATCCATGCCGGCGGAACCCGGCGTTTCATAGGACGGCAGATCGAGGCCTTCGCCGTGCGGCAAGCGGAGGACGAGGAGCGCGGGACGCGCATCCGGGGCAGGCTGGGACAGGCGAACGGTGTTGGTCATCGTGCGAGCTTTTACTCTTGCCGGGTTCAGGTCAATTGCATGGCGGGCGGCAAGACGGTAGAAGGCAGCGCAATCAACAGGAATCCGCCCCCGATGCCCGAACCACTTGCCGAGGAAGTCGGCCGCCGCCGCACCTTCGCCATCATCTCGCACCCGGACGCCGGCAAGACGACGCTGACCGAAAAGCTGCTGCTGTTCGGCGGCGCGATCCAGCTGGCCGGCGAGGTCAAGGCCAAGAAGGACCGGATCCAGACCCGCTCGGACTGGATGAAGATCGAGCGCGAGCGCGGCATCTCGGTGGTCACATCGGTGATGACGTTCGAATATGACAATCATGTCTTCAACCTGCTGGACACGCCGGGCCACGAGGATTTCGCCGACGACACCTACCGGACGCTGACGGCGGTGGACGCGGCGGTGATGGTGATCGACGCGGCCAAGGGCATCGAGCCCCGGACGCTGAAACTGTTCGAGGTCTGCCGCTTGCGCGACATTCCGATCATCACCTTCGTCAACAAGATGGACCGCGAGGCGCGCAATCCGTTCGAGATCCTCGACGAGGTGGAACAGAAGCTGGCGCTCGACTGCGCGCCGATGACCTGGCCGATCGGACAGGGACGGTCGTTCGCGGGCACCTATCACCTGGCGAAATCGGCGATCCGGCTGTCGGACCGGGAGACCGCGCTGACGCCGGTCAACGGGCCGGAATCGGACGCCGTTGCCGGGCTGCTTCCGGAAAACGAACGCGAGACCTTCATCGAGGAAACATCGCTTGCGGTGGAGGCCTGCAAGCCGTTCGACCTGGAGGCGTTCCGCGAGGGGCACCTGACGCCGGTCTATTTCGGCTCGGCGCTTAAGAATTTCGGGGTCCGCGACCTGATCGACGCGCTCGGCGAATATGCGCCGCAGCCGAGGGCGCAGGTGGCGGACACCCGCACGGTGGAGGCCACCGACCCGAAGATGACGGCGTTCGTGTTCAAGATCCAGGCCAACATGGACCCCAACCACCGCGACCGCATCGCCTTCGTCAGGGTGTGCTCGGGCAAGCTCGAGCGCGGCATGAAGGCGCGGCTGGCGCGCACCGGCAAGCCGATGAGCCTGTCGGCGCCGCAGTTCTTCTTCGCCTCGCAGCGGCAGATCGCCGACACGGCCTATGCCGGCGACGTGGTCGGCATCCCCAATCACGGAACCTTGCGGATCGGCGACACGCTGACCGAGGGCGAGGCGCTGGTGTTCCAGGGCGTGCCGAACTTCGCGCCGGAAATCCTGCGCCGCGTCAGGCTTGAGGACGCAATGAAGGCCAAGAAACTCAAGGAAGCGCTGCAGCAGATGGCCGAAGAAGGCGTGGTGCAGCTGTTCTCGCCCGAAGACGGCTCGCCGGCGATCGTCGGCGTGGTCGGCGCGCTGCAGCTCGACGTGCTGAAGGAACGGCTGTCGGCGGAATACGGCCTGCCGGTGAGTTTCGAGATGGCGCGGTTCTCGGTATGCCGCTGGATCTCGTCCACCGACAAGGCCGATCTCGAACGCTTCGTCACCAGCCATCGCGGAGACATCGCCCGCGATCTCGACGGCGATCCGGTGTTCCTGGCGTCGGACCAGTTCTCGCTCAATTACGAGGCGGAGCGCTGGAAAATGATCGATATGGTGGCGATCAAGGAGTATCATGTCGCCAAGGCCGCCTGAGGCGGCTGGGCCGCGGCGCGGCGCAGACACACCCAATCCCCGCGTGCGAAAACTCGCCGGCGGTTGAGGGCATTCGGGTTTCCGGGTCAAACCGGTGTGCGGGGCGCGTGGGCCATTGGCCCGTGGTTGCTGGAAGAAGGGGCTTGGCACCCTTGCCCGCTCCGGTTCCGGCATTCAAAGCGGTGCAGCGTGTTTTGCCCCCAAAATTGGATGCGCTGCCATGCGGGGGTGTCCGCACGCGCCGAGCTTTCGGCAACACGGGTACTGAGCCCGCGCGCCAAACTCACCGCCTCCCGCCGGCCCGGGCTCCGTCAAGCTCCGGCTTTCCGTTGTGGTGGAAGGTGGGGGCAGTATCGCATTGAGGGAAAGGGTGGCGCGCGCCGGGCAACCGAATGCAGGACACATCAATGTTTATTGCATAATCAATGACTTCCGGAAGCGGGCAAGACGAAATACCGTGTCGCCATGGAAAACAGTTCGGCCTGCGATGAGACGCCAAGTCTGGCATAGGCATGGTGGCGGTGAACCTTGACCGTTCCTTCGGATATGCCGAGGTAGGCAGCCGCCGACGGGGTGGAGTGGCCCTGCAGGATCAGCCTGACAACCTCCGCCTGCCGCGGGCTGAGCACATCGGCGCCGAATGTTTCAAAACTGTCCTCGAGTGCTTGCAGGATTCCGGGTTGGTCTTTGGGCTCCCTGTCTCCCCAGGTTCTTTCGACCGCGGCCGAAATGATAGGAAAAAGAACCTTCAGGCGATCGATATCCGGTGATGAAAAGTCCGTTTTCCGCTTGCTCAACGCAAGCGAGATGATGATCCAGTCATCACCGTTGAGTTCAATCAGCAACCCTGCTTCGTCCCGAATGCGGATATTGCGGTAGAACGTGCGGAAATATTCAGACCGGAAAAAGGCTTCAGGCGCGATGTCCAATGTCCTGTAGACCCCCGCGCTGCGCCCGGTCCTGCACGCAATGTAAAGCGGGTCGAGCAGATAGGGGCCTGTAGCATAGAACTGGACTGATATGGCGGCCTGAACATCATCCAGATCATGAAACAGCGTTACCGGCGGCGCCTTGGCCCGGTAGCGCGTCACAATCATGGAATCGAACGGGCAAAACGCATTCAGGAAGGTTCTGAGCGAAGAGGCGAAACGTTCGGTTCCCGCTGTTTTCAGGAGGGGGGCAATGGCGTCCGCGCATCCCTCATCGAGCGGCAACTGGCCGTTTTGCTTGGAGTTTGCTGAGTCCGGCAACAGGTCCCCCTCATGCGATAGATATATATCCATGCGCAAGTTTACTAACATAGCTCACCTCCCGCAATCTCTATGTGCACCGCAACAAATTATCAGGATTGCAGATGACAAAGGATTCAAGCGTCAACCCCTGCACCGGGGATCAGGCATTCACCCGGCAATCAGACCGGGGAACAGTGGCCGAGGCGACATATGCGGGTGCGCTCAGCTTCATGCGACGCCGCTATACCCGTGACTTGTCGTCGGCCGATGTGGCTATCATGGGAATACCTTTTGACCTTGCTGTCTCCAGCCGCTCGGGAACACGGCACGGGCCGCGGGCCGTACGGGCAGCCTCGAGCCAGATCGCATGGTCCGCACCATGGCCCTGGGCGGAGGATCCGTTCGAGCAGCTTTCGGTGGTTGACTATGGCGATTGCCAGTTTGACTCCGGCTACCCGGCGAACGTGCCCAATGAGATAGCCGATGCCGCGCGTGCGGTCCTGGCAACCGATACCGCCCTGCTTTCGATCGGCGGCGACCACTTCGTCACCTACCCGTTGCTTAAAGCGCATGCCGAAAAGCATGGTCCGCTTAGCCTGATCCAGTTTGACGCCCATACCGACACCTGGGCCGACGAAGAAGGCCGGATCGACCATGGAACAATGCTGTGGCACGCCACCCGCGAAGGTCTCGTCGATCCGGCGCGCTCGGTTCAGGTCGGCATTCGCACGCACAACCCGGAACCGCTGGGCTTCAACATCATCGACGCCGTCGAGGTGCATCAGACCGGGCCACAGGCGGTCGCCGACAAGATCAAGCGGATTGTCGGCCGCAACAAGGTTTATCTGACGTTTGACATCGACGCATTGGAACCCGCCTCAGCACCGGGAACGGGCACTCCCGTCATCGGCGGCCTGAGCCCTTATCAGGCGCAGGAGATCCTGCGGAAAATCGTCGGCATCAATTTGGTCGGCATGGATGTTGTCGAAGTCTCCCCGCCCTACGACGTCAGCGAAATTACCGCATTGGCCGCGGCGACCCTGGCTAACGACTTGCTGTGCCTGCATGCCGCTGCGCGGGTCAGCAAAGACTGAAAGCATACTCTCCCAAGACGAGTAGAACCTGCAAAGACCGAACAAAAAGGGGAATACCATGAAACATACCAGGCGAGCGCTGTTCGCAAGCACCGTACTGATCTGCCTCGGGCTGCAATCGGCTGCGAAGGCGGAAGAAACGGTCAATATCTTCAACTGGTTTGAGTATTTCGGTGAAACCACGCTTTCCGATTTTGAAGCGAGAACCGGAATCAAGACGATCTATGACACATTCGATTCTCCGGAAATTCTGGAAACCAAAATGCTGATCGGCGGCAGCGGATATGACGTCGTCTACCCCGGTTCCAGTCAGTTGGCGCGGCACATTCCCGTCGGCGCATACCAGAAAATCGACAAGAGCAAGCTGACCAACCTTGGCAATGTCGATCCTAAATTCATGGACATTCTCGCCATCACCGATCCTGGCAACGAATATGCGATCCCCTACACTTGGGGAACAACCGGCATCGCATACAACGCCGGCGAGGTCATGGCCCGACTTCCCGACGCACCGGTGGACAGTCTTCAGATGATTTTCGACCCCGAGATCGTGTCGAAGTTCGCTGATTGCGGCGTCTTCGTTCTCGATTCACCCACATCGATCGTGGCCGCTGCGCTTACCTATCTGGGCAAGGATCCAAACAGCGAGGACGCCGGTGATCTCGAGGCTGCAATGGACGTCCTCACGAAAATCCGCCCTTACTTGCGGCACTTCAACAACAGCCTGGTAATCAACAATCTGGCAGATAACGAATTATGCCTGGCTATGACCTATAACGGCGATGTCGGGACTGCATTTGTCCGGGCCGAAGAAGCCGGCAAGGGGGTCGATCTCGGCTATTCCATTCCCAAGGAAGGGGCGGAGATTTATTTTGACGTCATGGCGATCCCAGCCGATGCTCCACATCCCGAGGCGGCCCTCACGTTCATCAACTACATTCTGGAGCCGAAGGTGGCAGCCGGGATTACCAATTTTACCTATTTCGCAAACGCCAACCGAGCGGCGACCGAACTGGTCAACGAAGAGATCCGGAATGATCCCGGCACATATCCGCCAGCCGAGATCCGGGAAAAGCTCTATTCGGTCAACGCACACTCCCAAGAGTACACACGGTTGCTCAATCGCGCCTGGACCAGCTTCAAGAACGGCCAATAAACGTCTTGACCGCAGACCGCCGCTCCCGGAGTTTTTCGGGAGCGGCACAAGATCCCCATTGGGCGGCGTCAGGGGTATCAAGCCGAAGCCAGTATCGGCGCTTCACACGCTGTGTCCCGGCAGCCACAGGAGGACGGTATGACCATTCCGATTGCTGAGAGCTGGTTCGAGAAAGCCAGGATCGACGATGATGTCACACTGATCTACGAACCCCATGTTGTTCCGTTCCTGAGATGCAATATCTGGCACATTCGCGGGCGTGACCGGGATCTGATGATCGATACGGGAACCGGTCTTGCCAGCCTCGCCACCTTTGCCAGGGACATTTTGGGCCAGCGTGTCTCCGCTGCGGCGACACATGTCCATCTCGATCATGTCGGGTGCCATCATGAATTCGGCGAATGTCTGGTGCATCCCCTTGAGGCGGAGGGGCTTCGCAATCCGAACAAGGAGATGAACCTTGCCGACAGCGGCTTTGACCCCGCAGACTTGGCAACGCTTTATCTGCCTTCAATAGATGACCCCGAGATTTCCGGGTCCATGGTGACCGCATTGCCCTGTAAAGGGTTTGACCTGTCTTCCTATCAATTGCGGCCAGCAAGCGGGATCAGATGCATCGGCGAAGGCGATGTTGTCGACCTCGGCAACAGGGCGTTCGAAGTGCTGCATCTGCCCGGTCATTCCCCGGGAAGCCTGGGGCTTTGGGAAGCAAAGACCGGAACGTTGTTTTCCGGCGACGCAATCTATGATGGCCCATTGATTGACGACCTGCATCATTCCGACCGCACCCACTACAAAAGGACGCTTGAGCGGCTGAGGTCCATGCCAATCAATGTCGTCCATGCAGGCCACGACCCCAGCTTTGGCCGTGAACGCCTTCATCAACTTATAGACCAGCAGATGAGACAGTGGGACGAGGCTGCGCCTTGACCGGTGCAACTCGAGGCAGAAACGTGGCCGCTGGCAGTATCTATTCGGCCGCAGAGCCGGATGCCCAATTTTGAAATTGCCTCCCCCTCCCCTCCCCAATCCCCGTTACCCGGTGTAAACCCTCCCCCTATCCTGCCTCTCTCAGCCCGGGACATCCGTCATGAAAGCCGTTCTCTACGAAGCCTTTTCCGCGCCGCCGAAGCTGGTCACCTTGCCCGATCCGTCGCCGGAGGCGCACGGGGTGGTGGTGAAGGTGGAGGCGACGGGGGTTTGCCGGTCGGACTGGCATGGCTGGGTCGGGCATGACCCGGACATCGAGCTTCCGCATGTGCCGGGGCACGAGCTCGCCGGCACGGTGGCTTCCGTCGGGCGCGAGGTGACGCGGTTCAAGGTGGGCGACCGGGTGACGGTGCCGTTCGTCGGCGGCTGCGGGCATTGCCCCGAATGCCATGCCGGGCACCAGCAGGTGTGCGACCACCAGTTCCAGCCCGGTTTTACCCATTGGGGATCGTTCGCGGAATTCGTATCGATCCACCGGGCCGATCTCAACCTGGTGGCCCTGCCCGACAGCCTCGATTTCACTACTGCGGCAAGCCTCGGCTGCCGCTTCGTCACCTCGTTCCGCGCCGTGGTCGACCAGGGCCGGGTGTCGGGCGGCGAGTGGGTGGCGGTGCATGGTTGCGGCGGGGTGGGGCTGTCTGCGGTGATGATCGCAGTGGCCTCAGGCGCGCAGGTGGTGGCGGTCGACATCTCCGCGGCGGCGCTGAAGCTGGCGCGCGATCTCGGGGCGGTGGCGACGGTCAACGCCCGGGAGGTGGACGACGTGGCGGGCGCGGTGCGCGAGATTACCCAAGGCGGGGCGCATGTGTCGCTCGACGCGCTCGGCGCGGTGAGCACTTGCGTGAACTCGATCAACGGGCTGCGCAAGCGCGGGCGGCATGTCCAGGTCGGGCTGATGGCGGGCGAGCACGCAGCACCTCCGGTGCCGATGGGGCGGGTGATCTCCCACGAGCTCGAAATTCTCGGCAGCCACGGCATGCAGGCGCACCGCTACGGCGCGATGCTGCAGATGATCGAGGCAGGACGGCTGAAACCCGAACAGCTGGTGGGGCGGAGGATCAGCCTCGAGCAATCGATCGAGGCGCTGACCGGCATGGACCGGTTCGAGGGCGTCGGCGTGACGGTGGTCACCGAGTTCTGAGGAACGCGCGGGGCGGTTCGTGGGGGCGGTTCGCAGCCTGAAGGAAGACCCCTCCCCAACCCCTCCCCACAGGGGGGAGGGGCTACGGGTGCACCGGGCATTCGCGGAACCATGCCGGGGCTGTGGCGTTTTCCTTCGATGAAAGGAGACTGTCATGCGAAACCAAACCTGGCCAACTCGAACCTGGATTGCATTGCTGATTTCCCTGCCGGTCAACGCCGTGCTGTTCGGCGCCGGCGCCATCGCCGTGCTGTCGATCCCGGCGCTGGCCGAGCAGGCCAAGTACCTGCTGCCCGCGGTCATCGTCACAGGCCTTGCCGCGACGCTGCCGCTGGCCTGGGTGCTGGCGCCGCGGCTGCGGCAGGGCCATGCGGGCGCCCGTCACGGCGCCTGACGTCAGGCTGACTGATACAGGCGCGTCCGCTCAGGCCGCAACCTCGGCATTGAGCCTGGCGAGGCCTGATTTCAGCGCTGCGATGCAGGCGGGATCGAAGGCGGTTCCGGCGTCGGCGTCGAGGATCGCCAGTGCTTTCGAAATCGGCATGGCTGCGCGGTAGGGCCGGTCGGCCGACAGCGCGTCGAAGACATCGGCAACGGTGAGGATGCGCGCCTCGAGGCAGATCTCGTCGCCCGCAAGTCCGTTGGGATAGCCCTTGCCGTCAAGCCGCTCGTGATGGGCGGCGGCGACCGGGGCGATGTCGCAAAACGCCGCGACGCGGGCGAGGATGGCCTCGCTCTCGGCCGGGTGACGGCGGATCGACTGCCACTCTTCCTCGTCGGGCTTGCCGGGCTTGTCGAGCACCTGGTTGGAAACACCGAGCTTGCCGAGATCATGCAGCAGCGCGGCGCGGCGGAGCCAGCGGCGGTGGGCCGCATCGAGCCCCAGCTCCTCGGCGATCATGTCGGTGTAGAGAGTGACGCGGTTGGAATGGTCGGCCGTGAACGGGCTCTTGGCGTCCACCACCTCGGCAAAGGCTGCTGCGATGTCGTCAAGATAGTCCTCGTCCACCGGTTCGGACTGCAAGGCCGGCTGCATGGCGAACACCCGGGCTTCCAGATCGGGTGCTCCGAGCGCGGCCCAGAAGTCCGGATCGGCCTGGGCCGCCAGGAAAGCTTCGACCAGGGCGGGATCGAACCAGCTTCCGGCGCGCGTCTCGGCCTCGTGCAGTGCTGCAGCTGCACCGTTCTCGGTGTGGAAGATGTCGACCACCTGAGCGAGCAGGGCGATGCCCGAGATCATCGGGACCTCATCTGCCTTCAGACCCTCGGGCTTGCCGGAGCCGTCCCAATGCTCGTCGAGCGACAGGATGCCGTCCTGCACCTCCTGCGAGAAGCGCATGCGGGCGGCAATGTCGGCGCCGCGATGGCAGCGGGTCTCGATCAGGCTGCGGGAGATCTCGCCGCCGTTCTGCAGGATGTTGACGATGGCGCGGATGCGCTCGCTCAGGCCGGATTCAAGGCCGGTCTTCTTGAAGACGAAGCGCAAGGCGGAGGAGAGGCTGCCGTCGATGGTCTTGAAATCGCGCTTGAAGGAAATGTCGTCGGCGAGATAGAGCTCGCAGATCCGCGCCGCATTGCTGGAGCAGCCGAGATCCTTGAGCAGCAGGGTGTAGTAGAGATCCTTGAGCACGTCGCCGGACAAGCCCAGCGCCTCGCCGATGCGGGTGCCGATCCAGCAGCAGCGGATGCAATGACCCTGAGGCTGGCCCTCGGTCAGGTCCAGCGCATAGCTCAATGCACCAAGCAATTCGGCCAGCCTGAAGCTTTGCGGACGGGCGCTGGCGGAGTGGTCGAGGTATAGGCTCTGGCTCATCGGCAGGCTCCCGGTAGACCCGTTACCTACCAGAGAGGGCTTAACAAGGGTTTACGCATGGAGCCAGTGCGGCGGCGGCTTGACGAAATCCGTTGATTCTCGTATCCCTTATTCGAGAGTTATTCCCACATACGGAAATATGCGTGACAGACCTCAACGATAGACTGGCGGAGCGGCTCAGGCAGATACGCATGGAGCGCGACTGGTCGCTGCAGCAGCTGGCCGACGCCAGCGGGATCAGCCGCTCGACGCTGTCGCGAGTGGAGAACGCCGAGGTCAGTCCGACGGCGGAGACGCTGGGGGCGCTCTCGACCGCCTACCGGATGACCATATCGCAGTTGCTGGCGCCGATCGAGGCGCCGTTCACGCCGCTGGTGCGGCAGGCGGAGCAGAGCCTCTGGCATGACGCCGAAAACGGGTTCTTACGCCGGGTGGTGTCGCCGCCCAGTGGCGGGCTGTCGGCGGAAGTGATGCGCTGCGAGCTTGAGGCCTACCAGATGATTGCCTACGCGGCGCCCTCGGTGCCGGGGCATGAGCATCACCTGGTGATGCTGTCGGGCACGCTCACCGTGACCGTGGATGGCGAGGAGCACCGGCTCGAGGCCGGGGACTGCCTGCGCTACCAGCTCTACGGCCCGTCGCGGTTCCAGACCGGCGTCGATCCCGCATCCTATTTCATCGTTCTCTTGTGAGGCAACATGACCGGCATCAGCATTCATTCGCTTGCGCCCGACCAGCTGGACGCCCACGCGGCGGCACTGGCCGGGATCATGACCGAGACCGTCAATGGCGGGGCCGCGATCGGCTATGTGCAACCGTTCTCGCTCGATGACGGACATGCCTTCTTCGCCGCCTCGGTGTTCCCGGAGGTCCGCGCCGGCAACCGCCGGCTGCTCGTCGCGAAGCTCGATGGCGAGACCGTGGGAACCGTGCAGCTGATCGTGGCGCTGCCGCCGAACCAGCCGCACCGCTGCGAGGTGGCCAAGATGATGGTGGCGCCGTCAGCACGCCGCAGGGGCATCGGCCGGGCGCTGCTTCAGGCGCTGGACGCGGAAGCGCGCGCTGCGGGCAAGACGCTGATCACGCTCGACACCAGGACCGGCGACAACGCCGAGCCGCTGTACCGGGCGGCCGGATTCAAGGTGGCAGGCGTGATCCCCGGCTTCGCACTCGATCCTGACCGCGCAGGGCTGCACGCCACCACCTACATGTACAAGACGCTGTGAGGGCGGGGATGCTGCTGGCGCTGGCGGTTATCCTGGGGGGCTGCCTGGTGGCAGCGCAGGGGCCGATCTATGCGCGGATGGCGGCGGGGCTCGGCGCACATCCGCTGGTGCCGGTGTTCCTGGCCTTTGCCAGTGCGGCGCTGGTGCTGGGCGTCTGCCTGCTGATCGGCCAGATCCGGCTGCCCGAGGTCAAACAGGTGCTTGCCCTGCCCTGGTGGGTGTGGCTCGGAGGATTGTTCGGCGCCTGCCAGGTGATGATCTCGACGCTGGCGGTGCCCCGGCTAGGGGTGACGCTGTTCCTGATGCTGGTGATCCTGGGCAACATGGCGGGCGCGGTGATCCTCGACCATTTCGGCTGGTTCGGGCTGCCGCGCCGTCCGGTGTCGCCGAATGCGATCATCGGCATTGCGCTGGTTCTTGCCGGCGCCTTCGTGACCGCCAGCAGATCCTGACCGGCTCTAGTCTCCGGGCACCGGTTCGCGGTTTTCGTGGAGCAGCTTGCGAATTGCAATAAGCGCAGGAAGGGTGTCAAGCATCATCCGGCGGTGGTCATCGCTGAGAAAGCTCCCGAAGGTCCGCGCAGAAGCAGCAAGCGCCTGGTCGTGAAACTCCCTGCCGGCGTCGGTGAGGAACACCTGCTTGGAACGGGCGTCGTCTTCGCACGGGCGCAGCTGAATGAAACCGCGCTTTTCCAGCACTTTCAGGGAGTGGCTCATGGTGGCCTTGCTTACCTCCATGGCGCCGGCAAGGCTGAGCGGCGTCTTGCCGTCTCCCAGCCGGACAAGATACAGAATGATGGCGAAATGGGATGGATGGACGCTGTCAGGCAATATCTTTCCGACCAGCGTCTTGCACAGCAGGTCAATAATGTTGACTTCGCTGAAGAACAGGTAGGCTTCGTCTCGTAGGTTTCGGGAGTTCATTCCGTTCATTCTTCCCCTTGTTCCGGCTCCAGCATTGAGGACAGGCCGAAAGGAACCTGACGATAATCCAACCACCAGGACTCTTGACCTGTGCCACCCTCAAGCGCAAGCGGCATATGTGCATAATCTTAACCGTATCGAGAACCTGGCTTTTGCTCAAGAAAGGGCCCGAAACCGCTGATAACTGGAATTCATTCGCTCCGGGAGCCAATGCCGGCACCCTAATCTTACGGTCACAGGGCGCGCGCCTCGCCTCCCCGCAGGCATCGGAATTGCGGGTCCCTAGTCTATTAGCGGTTTGCGGTTTTCATCGAGCAGCTTGCGGATCATGACGAGCCCCGGCAGCAGTTCGGATACGGTCTCGATATGCGTAGCGCGTATGAACTGACTGAATGTCCGGGCCGCAGCCATGGTCGCCTCAGCCTGAAAGGTGCGGCCGGCGTCGGTGAGGAAGACATTCTTCGAGCGCGCGTCCAGTTCGTTCGGCCTGATTTCGATGAACCCGTGGCGTTCCAGCACCTGAAGCGAATGGCTCATCGTTGCCTTGGTCACCTGCATGGCGCTGGCGAGAGCCCCGGGCGTCTTGCCGTTGCCTGCACGGGCGAGATGCACGACGATGGCAAAATGGGATGGGTGAACACCGTCAGGCAATACCTTGCCAAGCAGCGTTGTCCCGAGCTGATCAATGATGGCTATTTCATTGAAGAACGCGAAAACCTGACCTGCCTTGTTCCCCGAGTCCATTCCGCTCAAAAATCCCTTGCCCTCAACGCCATCAGTCTTCGGGGGCTGACAATATAGTTAAACGACCACACTATTTTTTGAAACCGGTATATGCGACCGTCCACCCTCCGTCGTCAACACCAACTGCCCCTATCTCTGATCATCCACCTTCAGGTCATTGCGGGTGCGCAGACAAAATGACCGCTTATGCATCAGTCACCGCATCATGCGGAGCCCCTCCTGAAAACCGGGCCGGGGGCAGCCCCTGCACCGCTCGGGCAGGTGCAGGAGGCAGCGCTGCCCTGCGGGCCGTAATTCGTGCTGCGCTCACGGTCGACGTTCATTGCGATTACCCCCTCGGCGATCGCCGGCATGCCGAGAAGCCGTCAGCCTGGCGTGGCAGCCTGCATCCGCGGTGCCTTCGAAGCGGCATGCCGGTTTCCACTTGTTTGACATCGAACATTTTTAATTCGACATCAAGCAAATAGAGTTCAAGGCCCGGCATTCCCGCTCATTCGATGCGTCAGGAACCAGGATCAGGGTTTTGAATGTGCGACGGGCTTGACATTGCGGCCCTTGGCCAGCCAATCGCGATAGGCCTCGGCATCGCCGAATTCCATGAAACCGTCGAAAGACCCATGCGGATCCAGCGTCCGGCGGGCATGCTTGATCGGACACCAGTGGGCTTCCGTACGGCCGGCAATCTCGCGCGCATAGGCGATGACGCCGTTGCCGTAGCCGCAATAGACGCAGTTGATCTTCTCGATGAGGTTGAGATAGGCGAGCATGTGGCGATCAATGACCACATGATCGGAGCGGCGAACCAGATCGATGCCGTAGACTCTGAAACAGATATGCTGGTAGATCGTCACCGACAGATCCAGCAGGGCGAGCGGCACGATCAGGCCGTAGATGACCGGGGCGGTGAGAACGGTGGCAATGCGCGCGCCGGTGATGTAGCGCCACAGGCCGGTCCGGTAGGTTTTCTGCAGCGCCTGCACCTCGCGGTCGAAGCGTACCTTGCCGCGCTGTATCCTGTACCGGAACTCCGCCCGGCGTTCCTCAAGCTGCCGGTCAAGCTCCTGCTCCAGCTCCTGGCGCGCGGCGCGCAGGCGATCCTGGATCTCTTCAAGCAGGGGTTTGTCCATGGCGCGACGTCTCCGGTTTCGTGCCGGGACAGTAGCACCGATTTGCGGGCCGGCGACATGCGTCAGATCAAACGGCACCCTGGCCGCTTCAGCTCCGCCCGGCGACCACAGGGGCTTTGACCTGTTGTACCCCCGGTGTTCGGTCGAGGAGCCTTCGAAACCCTCCTCCCAGCGGGCGGGATTTCGGACGGGCGAATGCAGACCGCAAGATCCGCTTGGCAACAGCCATGCGAACATAAAAATGCCGGGACGAGCCCGGCATTTTTTCGGAGCGGTGATCGCGCGGCCGGGCCTAGAGCATCCCGCGTTCAGGTGAACCCGTCTGAACGCAGACAAGATGCTCTAGATTCAAAGTGTTAGAGCGTCCTTTGTGCGTCCAAGTGGACGCACGGCACTCTAGTGCGACGGCCTGATGAAGGTGCCGTTCTGCAATTCGGTCACGGCCTGGATCAGTTCCTGGCGGGTGTTCATGACGATGGGGCCATGCCAGGCCACCGGCTCCTGGATCGGCTTGCCGGAGACCAGCAGGAAGCGGATGCCCTGCTCGCCGGCCTGAACCGTGACCTCGTCGCCGGTGTCGAACACCACCAGCGTACGGTCGCCGGACATGTCGCGGATCTGGATTTCCTCGCCCTCGACTTCCTTTTCGACCAGCACGCCAAACGGCCTGGAGGCATCGCGGAACGTACCGGAGCCGGCGAAGATATAGGCGAATGCCGAACGGTAGGCGTCGACCTTGAAGGTCTTGCGCTTGCCCGGCGGCACCGAGATGTCGACATAGGACGGCTCGGCGGCAATGCCGTCGACCGGGCCGCGCTTGCCCCAGAACTCGCCGCAGATGATGCGCGCCGCAGTGCCGTCGTCATCGATTTCGACCGGAATGTCGGCGGCAGTGACATCCTGGTAGCGCGGCGCCGTCATCTTCATCGACGACGGCAGGTTGGCCCAGAGCTGGAAGCCGTGCATCTTGCCGGCGAAATCGCCTTTCGGCATTTCCTGGTGCATGATGCCGCTGCCGGCGGTCATCCACTGCACGTCGCCGGCACCGAGCGTGCCGGTGTTGCCGAGGCTGTCGCCATGCTCGACGGTGCCGGCCAGCACATAGGTGATGGTCTCGATGCCGCGATGGGGATGCCAGGGAAAGCCCTTGAGATACTTCTCGGGCTGGGAATTGCGGAAATCGTCAAACAGCAGGAACGGATCGGTGAGCGACGGATCGTCGAAACCGAAAGCGCGCTGAAGATGCACACCGGCACCTTCGAGATGCGGCACGGCAGTGGACTGGTGACGGACTGGCCTGATGGACATGGAAGTCTCCTGAAGATCGTTGCCGGATAAAGGGCCGGCAGGATTTGCGTTGACCGGAATGTAGCGGCCTGGGCGGCCTCTTATAAGGGTCTACATGGAAACGGATTGTTCAATTTCGGGCACCCATCGCAGGAACTCCGGCGGGTGGCATGCGTTGTCTGTCTATCAGCAGGAAAGGAGACAGAGATGAGCCTCAAGATGGATTCCAAGCTGGAGACCGAACTGACGCCGGAAGAAGTGTCCGAGCACGACAGACTGACGACCGACGAGAAAATCGAACGGATCACCAGCATGAAGTTCGACCTCGAGCGGCAGACAGGCCGTGGCACCGCGGATCTCGACCAGGTCGAAGCCCGCATGGCGTCGATCAATATGGCGCTGTCGCGCCTGAAGGACCGTAAGGACTGACGTAAGGCCTTGCGCGCCCCTTGATCTGATCAGCTGCGGCCGAGCGCCGCCAGCGGGATCTGGGTTGTCTCCTTGATCTCCTCCATGACAAAGGAGGCCGAGACGTCTGCCAGCTTTACCTTTGCGATCAGCCGCTGGTAGAGCCGGTCATAGGCCTTGACGTCAAAGACGCGGGCGCGGAGCACGTAATCGAGATCGCCGGAGGTGCGGTAGACCCCGACGATCTCGGGAAAGCCCGCCACCGCCTCGCGGAACTGCCTGAGCCAGTCGGCGTCGTGGCTGGCCGCTCGCACGAAGATGAACACGGAAAGGCCGCAGCCGGCGGCTTCCGCGTCGAGGATGGCGACCCGCTCCTTGATCAGCCCGCGCTCCTCCATCAACTTGACGCGGCGCCAGCAGGCATTGCGCGACAGGTTGACCCGCTCCGACAGCGCATCCACCGACAGGGTGCCATCGCGCTGCAGCTGGCCGAGGATTCGGATATCCATATCGTCGATCTGATGCATAGAGGGATATATATCCCAATATTTCTCCGCACTAAAGGACAAATGGGACATTTCTCCTTTTGAATCGGGCTATCCTCTCAGGAACCAATTCAAACGAGGGATACAAGCGCATGTCCAACCAGATCGCCCGGCTTTTCACCGCCCACCCGCAATCGGTCGACGAGACCTATTTCGAGCATCTTGTCTTTGCCGGCAAGTTTTCAGCCAAACTGTTTGCCGCCGGCTTCTGTGCCCTGATTCACGCGATCCTGCCGTTTACCTTTGAGAAAACTGCAAGCCGTATGATCAACGAGATGCATCACCGGATGCACAACCGGAGCAAATAGAAACGCATGTGCCGATGGGCCGCCTACCGTGGAACACCGATCCCGCTGGAGCAGATTGTCTCCGCCCCCGGCCATTCGCTGATCGAGCAATCGCATCACGCCACCCAGGCCAAGACCGCCACCAATGGTGACGGCTTCGGCGTCGCCTGGTATGGCGAGCACCCCGAACCGGGGCTTTACCGCGACGTGCTGCCGGCCTGGTCGGACTGCAATCTGAAATCCCTGGCGCGGCAGATCCGCTCACCGCTGTTTCTCGGCCATGTCCGCGCCTCGACCGGCGGGGCGACCAGCCGCGACAATTGCCATCCCTTCGTCAACGGCAAATGGTCGTTCATGCACAACGGCCAGATCGCCGGCTTCGAGACAATCCGCCGGCCGATGGAAGCAGCCCTTTCCGACCGGCTCTACCAGGCGCGGCACGGCACTACGGATTCCGAACTCCTGTTCCTGCTGGCGCTCGAATTCGGGCTCGAGACCGATCCGGCGGCGGCTTTCGGCGAAGCCATCCGCTTCGCACTTTCGGAAGCGGCCCGCGCCGGCGTGCGCGAACTGGTGCGGTTCACCGCGGCCTTCTCCGACGGCGATGCGCTCTACGCGATCCGCTACGCCAGCGACGAATTCGCCCCGACGCTCTATTCCGCGCCGACCGGCAACAACCAGGGCCATTGCCTGGTGTCCGAACCGTTCAAGGACACCGACACCAAATGGCACGAGATCCCCGCCGGCAGCATCGTCACGCTCACGGCATCCGGCATGAACTCGAAGCGGTTCGAACCGATGCAGGCGGCGGTGAAGGTTGCCGAGGTGGCTTGAGGGCCAAAGTGGTCTGCGGACGGGCTGAAGTTGGCCGCGGACGCCGCCACGAAGTCGTCAAACCTTGCTCAGAGGCACATCCTGCATCTACCGAGGGCACTTTCGGCCCAAAGCCGACGTTGAGTGCTGTCAGGCAGAAATTGTGAAGCTAGCTAATCCGGAGTCCAATTTGCAACGCGCCCATCTGAGATCGTTGTGTCGTACCGCTCAATGAACTTCAACATTTTTTCTGTATCCGCATACGTCTCTGCCCACTTAGTCGCACCGTCTGCGACGGCCAACATAAGTAGATAGAGGTTAAACGGCTTCGGCAGGCGCGGGTCTAACTGTTCCATAGAAGCGACCCCTCCGATGTAAGGCATTATGGACGATACCTTTCCAGCGAGCACCTGTCTCGATGCGAGGTTGGTCATGTGAAGAACCGAATTTCGAAATTCCCAAACCTCAGCGGCACTAATTCCGATAGGCGTGAGGTCTACATATGTGTCCAGCCAGTTAGTGAAATTGCGCGGGACGTCTCCATGTTCCACAAAAGCGAGCGTATCCACGCACGACATAAGCAATTTTGCCGATGATACGTGGTGGCCCGCATTGAAAAGCAATTTGATGGCTTTGAAATAGTCGTCGTTGAGCAACTCGGTTAAGTGGAATTTGTTATCCCGCACATATGCGGTCAAATAATCCGGTACTGATCCACGTCCTTCAATATGTGAAACAACATCCCCACGAAGCGGACCTGTAGAAATCTGCTTATCTACGGTTGGAATGCCGTCGACAACTGGTGTTACGCAATGTATCACTGTTTGAGGCGCTCTATAGTGCAAAAACGCCTCCTCAAAATAGTGAGTTACCTCGCTAAAACGTTGCGCCGATAGCCACTCATCGGGAGTGAAGGTCCTTCTGAAGTCGAAACGCCTGGCCTTCGTGTGGTCAGTCTCTACGTTGGCTAGCAGGTGCTTTAGTTTGGCCTCGTCACTGCCCGCTATACGGTGATGGCGAGCACCATATTGCCGAGCTAATCCCTCATCGAAATAAATAAAAATATTGAAGGCGCGTTCCTCGAACATCGATGCTCTTGTATCTGTCTGATCATGAAATTTCTGGACAATTTAAGGTGGCGTTACAACTAACTGCAACGTAAATCTACAATGTTTGCACCGATAGTTTCTTCCTTCACAGCGGCGTAGAGGCGAGCGGCTAGGTGTTTGATCCAGGCATTTGATAGATCGGATTTGACCTGAAGTGCTCTGTTTCGCTTGTCCATCATTTGCAGTTGAATTCGTATGCGGCGCAAGTCCGCTCTCCGCCCATTCCTGACGCTGGTGCAATTCAAGCCAAGACCGCATTGTCCGGAACTCGGACAGTTACAGTTCCTTTTGTTGAAAAGCATCACGATGGCTTACGCCATATTCTCCGCAATCCTCTCGGCCAATCTTGCCGCTGTCTCGTCCTTGCTCAGATCCGGCCAGTCCTCGACGCCGTCCTTCGAGACGATGCGGACGCGGTTGCGGTCGCCGCCCATGATGCCGGTGGCGGGGGAAACGTCGTTGGCGACGATGAAATCGGCACCCTTGCGGGCGAGCTTGGCTTGCGCGTTGGAAATCACGTCGGCGGTTTCGGCGGCGAAGCCGACCACCAGTTTCGGGCGGCTCGCATGGTGGCCGATGGTCTTGAGGATGTCGGGGTTTTCGGTCAGTTCGAGCGGCGCGGGGCCCTCGCCTTCCTTCTTCTTGATCTTGTTGTCGGACGAAGCTGAAACGCGCCAGTCGGCCACGGCGGCAACAAAGACGGCGATGTCGGCGGGCAGGGCCTTGGTGACGGCTTCGAGCATGTCGCGGGCGCTTTCGACATGGATGACATTGACGCCGGCGGGATCGGGGATCGTCACCGGGCCGGAGACCAGCGTGACTTCGGCGCCAAGGCGGGCGAGATGGGCGGCGATGGCGTGGCCCTGCTTGCCCGACGAGCGGTTGGCGATGTAGCGCACCGGGTCGATCGGCTCGTGCGTGGGGCCGGAGGTGACGATCGCGGTCTTGCCGGCAAGCGGCTTCGGCGCGTCATCCATTAGCGCCTCGATACCGGCCACGATCTGCAGCGGCTCGGCCATGCGGCCCTCGCCGGCTTCACCGGATTCGGCCATCTCGCCAGCCATCGGGCCGATGAAGCGGATGCCGTCTTTTCTGAGCGTTTCGATATTGCGGCGGGTGGCGGGATGGGACCACATCGCCGGATTCATCGCGGGCGCGATCAAGACCGGCCTGTTGGTGGCAAGCAGCACGGTGGAGGCGAGGTCATTGGCAAGGCCGTTTGCCATTTTCGCCATCAGGTCGGCGGTGGCGGGGGCGACGCAGATCATGTCGCAGTCGCGCGCCAGCCGGATATGGCCGACATCCTGCTCGTCCTCGCGCGAAAACAGGTCGGTGTAGACATGGCCGGAGGACAGCGCGCCGACGGCCAGCGGCGTGACGAATTCCTGCGCACCGGCGGTCATCAGCGGCCGCACCTCAGCCCCGCGCTCGCGCAGGCGGCGGATCAGGTCGAGCGACTTGTAGGCGGCGATGCCGCCGGAGATGATCAGGAGGATACGTTTGCCGGAGAGAGTCATGGAGCAGGGTCCCAGGGGTTGATGAGGGTGACGCCACACCCTTCGAAATCGCGGACATTGCGGGTGGCGATCGGCAGACCGCGCCGGACCGCGATGGCCGAGATCTGGGCATCGAGGACGGAAACGGGACGGCCCTTGGCTTTCCGGGCGCTTACGACCCGGGCGTAATATGGCGCATCCGCGTCCTCGAAGGGCAAGATGCGGCCCTGCTCATAAGGGAGGAGGAAGTTTGCTACAAAGCTTTCCAGGGTCGACCTGCGCCAGCCTTCGGGAAGAAGTTCGATACCGAGCAGAATTTCGGCTTTCACGATAGCAGGGACATAGAGCCCGTCTTCAGGCACCGAACTGAACCAGTCGACAACCGCGCTTGAAGGAACCGGAGCTGCAAACTCCGAAATGACATTGGTGTCCAGAATCATTGCCGGTCTTGCCAATCAGCAAAAACCTTGCGTTCGCCCGCCAGTTCGGTCCGCTCCGGGATCTCCAGTTCTGCGGTTCCGTATTTCTCACGCAATCTGGCGACACGATCCCAGAGGCTTTCCTTTCCCTCAATGGCGGCTTTGTCAGCCCCGGAAAGACCGGCGCGCAACAGCACGCGGGCCTCTTCTTCCATGGACACGCCATGACGGGCGGCGCGCTCGCGCAGCGCCTGCTTCACAGAGTCATCCAGATTGCGAATGGTCAGAGTTGCCATGGTGAACCTCCCCAAGCTGGGGTCTTCCTGTGACTGCAATGTAGGCATTGCATGCATTGCAGTCAAACGGGACGCAGGCCGGACTCTGTGAAGCATCCTCCCCGGGCGGCTATCGCGACGGAAACGCGCTGGCCAGAGGAAAACGGCAACCCGGCCGATGCCGGGCTGCCAGGTCTCGTTCGGTCAGGCCGCCTTGACGATCTCGACCACCTCGATTTCGAACACCAGGTCCTGCCCGGCCAGCGGGTGGTTGGCGTCGACGGTGATTTCCTGTTCGCCGATGGCGGTGATGACAAGCGCCACCTGGCCTCCCTGCGGCGTCTGGGCCTGCAGCTGCATGCCTGCCTGCGGCTCGAGTTCCGGCGGCAGGGCACTGCGCGGGATCTGCTGAACTTTCGCCGCATCATGCGGACCGTAGGCTTCCTCGGCCGGAATGGTGACCGTCTGCCTGTCGCCGACCTTCATGCCTTCGACTTCGCGGTCAAGACCGCTGATGATCTGGCCGGAGCCAAGCTGGAACTCCAAAGGCTCGCGTCCCTCTGAACTGTCGAACCGGGTGCCGTCTGGCAGTTTGCCGGTGTAGTTTATCCGCACGGTGTCGCCGGATTTGGCCTCGCTCATATGTTCATCCAATGCTTGTGTGTGTCCCGGCGCGTCAAAAAGATGGAAGCGCCTGTGGCGTTCCGCTGCCGGGTTTCCTGCCCTGACGGCACATGTTTTGCCGTCGGCGAATGCTGGACCGGCGCCTGATGGCCGGTCCAGTGCGTCCATTTTGCGCGAAAAGGACCGGAATTGCAAATCCGGCGGCTCGTTTCGGCATCACCCCCGTTCCGGGTTCAGGATGGCGGAATTCACCTCAGCCGCTTGGCGTGCGTCGCCTCGGTCTCCTCGACCACCTCAAACCCGAGCTGCTCGTAGAAGCTTCGTGAGGCAGGCGTCGAGCGGAGGCGGACGCGGGGAAACCAGATCGAGGCGCCGTCGAGGGCCCGGGCGACCAGCGCACGGGCGACGCCCGCGTGACGATGGTCAAGGCTGACATAGAGATGGCGGATGCGACCGGCGTTCTCGCTCACATAGGGATCGCGGTTGAGGCCGCAGAAGCCGATCAGGGTCTCGTCTTCGAAGGCGCCGATCAGCCGCTCGCCGGGACCGTCGAAGCGATTTTCGCCCGACTTCCAGTCATGCCGCATGCGCTCGACAAAGGGGTAGCCATCGGCCCAGGCCTCGTCGGCCAAGGGCTCCACATCGATGTCGTCAAGGGAAATGGGCCGGTAGAAGGTCACACTCACCATATAGGGTGGAAGGCGAGCGCCATCCAGACCGCGGCGGCGGCAATGATCCACAGCGCCACGCGACCGGACCGGGTATGGCGCGCCTCGGCCTTGCCGATGGCCTCGGATGTGGCGGCATCAAAACGCAGGCCGTGCTCGGCCATGTCGCCGACCTCCTGCGAGAAGCGCTCGGTGCGGGCCGCAAGCTCCGGCAATTGCTCGGCCAGCCTGAAGGCGGCGATGGCGCCTTCGCGGATGTCGCCGGCGATGCGCTTGGGCCCGAGATTGTCGCGGATCCAGTCGCCGACCACCGGTTCGGCCGCCTTCCACATGTTGAACTTCGGGTTGAGCGTGCGGGCCACGCCCTCGACCACGACCATGGTCTTCTGCAGCATCACCAGTTCTGGCCGGGTTTCCATGTCGAACAGTTCGGTGACCTCGAACAGCAGCGTCAGCAGCCGCGCCATCGATATGGTCTCGGCCGGCTGGCCGTGGATCGGCTCGCCGATGGCACGGATCGCCTGGGCGAAACTCGCCGGATCGTGCCGGGCCGGCACATAGCCTGCCTCGAAATGCACGTCGGCGACACGCCGGTAATCGCGGGTGATGAAGCCGTAGAGGATTTCGGCGAGGAAGCGGCGTTCCTTCTTGCCGAGCCGGCTGACGATGCCCATGTCGACGGCGACGATCATGCCCGCAGGATCGACGAAGAGATTGCCCTGGTGCATGTCGGCATGGAAGAAGCCGTCGCGCAGGGTATGGCGCAGGAAGGACTGGATCAGCGTGTCGGCGAGCTGATCGAGATCGTGGCCTGCAGCCTTCAGACCGGCGACATCGCTCATCTTGATGCCATCGATCCATTCCATGGTGACCACGTCGCGGCCGGTGCGCTCCCAGTCGACGCTGGGCACCCGGAAGCCGGGATCGTCGCGGGTATTGTCGGCCATTTCCGACAGGGCGGCGGCCTCGAGCCTCAGATCCATCTCGATGCGGGTGGTCTGCTCCAGCGTCCTGGTGATTTCCACCGGGCGGAGCCGGCGCGAGGACGGGATGAACCGCTCCTGCAGTTCGGAGACCAGGTAGAAGGCCTCGAGATCGCGCTTGAAGCGCTGGCGCACGCCGGGGCGGACCACCTTGACGGCGACCTGGCGGGTGCCGTTTTCGTCGGAAACCTCGGCGGGATGCACCTGGGCGATGGAGGCCGCGGCAATCGGCGGATCAAAGCGCGAGTAGAGATCGCTGATCGACCGACCAAGCGAGGATTCGATGGCGGCACGCGCCTGAGCCTCGGGGAAAGTCGCCATCCGGTCCTGAAGGCCCGACAGATCATCGGCGATATCGGCGCCGACCACATCGGGGCGGGTGGCAAGAAACTGGCCGAGCTTGACCCAGGACGGGCCCAGCCGCTCGACCGCGCGGGCCAGCCGGTCGGTGCGCTCGGCGCTTTTTGCCCTGCGTTTGGCCAGCAGGCCCGCCACCCGGTGGCCGAATTTCGCGGGCGCGGGAAGCTCGTCGGCGGGCAGCGAGGAAACCACGCCCTCGCGCACGAGGATCAAGCCCGCCCGCATCAGGCGCAGATAGGTGCCAAGACTTGCCATGCCGGTCAGATCTTCCAGGCCGAATGAAGGGCCGCAATGCCGCCGGTGTAATTGGTGTAGCCGACGCGGGAGAAGCCGGCGCGTTCGATCATCCTGGCGAAATCGGCCTGGCGCGGGAACTTGCGGATCGATTCAACCAGATACTGGTACGGCTCGGCCTCGCCGGCAATCGCCTTGCCCATGGCGGGAATGCCGTTGAACGACCAGGCATCATAGACCCGGTCGAGAATCGGCATCTCCACCTCCGAGAATTCAAGGCAGAGAAAACGACCGCCGCGGCGCAGGACCCGGTAGGCTTCTCTCAACGCCTTGTCGATGTCGGGGACATTGCGGATGCCGAAGGCAATCGTATAGGCGTCGAAACTCGCGTCCGGAAACGGCAGTTCCTCGGCATTGGCTTCAACAAACTCGAGGTTGTCGGCATAGCCCTTTTTTGCGGCGCGCTCGGCGCCGACGCCGAGCATCGAGCCGTTGATGTCGAGAACAGTGCCCTTTGCCTGCTTGTCGGAGGCGGCGACGATGCGGAAGGCGATGTCGCCGGTGCCGCCGGCCACATCGAGAAAGCGGAACCCGGGACGGCGCGGCGGGTTGAGGCTTGCCACCATCGCATCCTTCCAGACCCGGTGCAGCCCGCCCGACATGACATCGTTCATGATGTCGTAGCGCTTGGCGACCTTGTGGAAGACGTCGTTGACCAGGCCCTGCTTTTCGCCGTCCGACACGGTCCGGAAGCCGTAGCTGGTCTGCATCCCGCCATCCGTGGAAACGCGCTGTTCTGACATCTTCTAATCCCGTACTTCTTCCACTCAGCATCAAACCGGCCGGCACCTGGTCAGGAAACCGGCCAATTGTGCCGCGACCATAGCGGATCGCTCCGCTCCACGCTATCTAGGCATGACACACCAGCCTGCGGCATAGCGCTTCGCCTTATAGGCCAGCCATCCGCATATTGCCACCAGCCCGGGGAGGCGCTTTTGCCCGAATTGCCAGAAGTCGAAACGGTCCGCCGCGGCCTCGCGCCGGTGATGGAGGGGGCCGATATCGTCCGCGTCGAGCAACGGCGCGGCGACCTGCGATTTGCCTTCCCCGCCGGCTTCGCCGAACGGCTCACGGGCCGGCGGATCGTTTCGCTCGGCCGCCGGGCGAAATACCTGGTCGCCGATCTCGACGACGGCATGGTGCTGGTCAGCCATCTGGGCATGTCGGGTTCGTTCCGGATCGAGGCGGACGGGGACGGCAGCCTGAAACCGGGCGTGTTTCATCACGCCCGCTCGAAGGACGACAAGCACGATCACGTGGTGTTTCACGTCGACGGGCCGGCGGGCCGGGCGCGGGTGATCTACAACGACCCGCGCCGCTTCGGCTACATGGACCTGATGGCGCGGACCGCGCTGGCGGAGCATCCCTGGTTCAGGGGTCTCGGGGTGGAGCCGACGGGCAACAGTCTCGATGCCAATGAACTGGCGGCGCGGCTGGCCGGCAAGGCGGCGCCGCTGAAGGCGGTGCTTCTCGACCAGCGGATCATCGCGGGACTTGGCAACATATATGTGTGCGAGGCGATGTGGCGGGCGGGCCTGTCGCCGCTCAAGCCGGCGGGAGCGCTGGTGACCCGGACCGGCCGGCCGCGCAAGGCGCTCGAGGTGCTGACCCAGGCGATCAGGGAGGTGATCGACGAGGCGATCTCTGCCGGCGGCTCGTCGCTCAGGGACCATATCCGTACCGACGGGACACTCGGCTACTTCCAGCACGGATTTTCCGTTTATGACCGCGAGGGAAAGGCTTGCCCCCGGCCCGACTGTGGCGATACGGTCCGCCGCATCGTGCAGAGCGGGCGATCGACATTCCATTGCCCGCGCTGCCAGAAAAGCTGACCGGACCATATTGCCTGCCGGGAGCCGGCCCGAAAGGCTGCAACAAGGAGAGACACGCGATGGCGCTCAAGACTTTGAAGACTGAAACACGCGGCCGGGTGGCCATCATCACGCTCAACCGGCCGGACGCGCTCAATGCGCTGAATTCGGAACTGCTGGGTGAATTGCGCGAGACGCTAGCGCAGTATGGCGCCGACGACAAGATCGGCGCGATCGTGCTGACCGGTTCGGAAAAGGCCTTCGCCGCCGGCGCCGACATCAAGGAAATGCAGCCCAAGGATTATGTCACCGTCTATATGGAAGACTTCTTCGAAGGCTGGAGCGCGGTTTCCTCCGCCCGCAAGCCGGTGATTGCGGCGGTGGCCGGCTATGCACTCGGCGGCGGCTGCGAGCTCGCCATGATGTGCGATTTCATCATCGCCGCCGACACGGCGAAATTCGGCCAGCCGGAAATCACCCTCGGGGTGATCCCGGGCATGGGCGGCACGCAGCGGCTGACCCGCGCGGTGGGCAAGGCAAAGGCGATGGACCTGTGCCTGACCGGACGGATGATGGACGCCGAGGAGGCAGAGCGGTCCGGACTTGTGGCGCGCGTGGTGCCGGCGGCCGAACTGCTGGCGACAGCGACCAAGGCGGCAGAGAAGATCGCCGGGTTCTCGCTGCCGGTGGCGATGATGGTGAAGGAATCGGTCAACCGCGCCGACGAGGTGACACTGGCCGAGGGCCTGCGCTTCGAGCGGCGGCTGTTTCATTCGCTGTTTGCGACCGAAGACCAGAAGGAAGGCATGGCCGCCTTCATCGACAAGCGCAAGGCACAGTTCAAACACCGCTGACCAAAAGCGGTGCGGGTGGCGGGTATTAAGGATTTTCGCGTTGACGAAAGCCGCGATACCCGGTATACGCCCGCCATCGAATGGCAGCTTTAGGGCTCGCCGTGGTTTTCTCGCATTCCGCATGTCAAAGCGACACACCTCGCAAGAGGCGCTTTCCGGTCGGAATAGAGCATGTGACACTTTGAGAGGCATTCATGGCCAATACAACTTCGGCGAAAAAAGCGACCCGCAAGATTGCCCGCCGCACTGACATCAACAAGGCACGCCGCTCGCGTGTCCGTGGTTTCCTCCGTCTCGTCGAGGAAGCCATCAGCTCCGGCGACCAGGCAGCTGCAGCCGCGGCGCTGAAGGCCGCCCAGCCCGAACTGATGCGCGCCACCAGCAAGGGCGTGGTGCACGCCAATACAGCGGCACGGAAGATTTCGCGGCTGTCGAGCCGGGTGAAGGCGCTGAGCGCCTGATCGACCGAAAATACAGTTAGTCGACTAAAGGCCCGGCTTGTCCGGGCCTTTTTCGTTTTGCCACAACGACTTGCGCAAAACCGATTCCGGCAGTCCGTTCCGCATTGTCACGCCGCTGTCACGGTGACATCAAATATTAATTATTTTCAATGGTTTGCGGGAGGTCACAGATTCGCCTCTGGATAATCAAACCGGATTGAGCGGATATCCTGTCAAGCCCTGAAATTTTGTATCCAAGGCTTCCTGCCGGACGCAAAAACAGCTGAGCCGGTGAAAAGGCAATGAATCCAATCGCCTGTTCGGCAGGCCCGTCGAGAGCTTTTTTCAACCTTTGCGAGTCAATCCCTAAAGTGTGAATGAAACGTAAATAAGCTGCTTGATCTGACCATCCCATCCTGCCTAAATAGCCCTCGACAAGGGGCACGGAGCCGGTCGGTTCCAAGGATAGTTTGCTTCATTTCAGTAAGTGTTTTCCACCCTGCTCCTTGTTGCGCGGCGCTCGTGCCGGGCAAACCCAGATAAAACCATCAGTTGCACTGGCTCTCTCTTTCGCCATGCGATGGACCTTTGACCCGCCGGAACCGAGGTTTCAGCGGAACGGTGAAGATTTGTCCAATCCGGCGATACGAGGTCGCAGGAAGGGACGCAAACAGGAGGAACGCGCAAACGACGGCGGGGGGCACCCGCAGCAGAATGGACATGACGATCGGGACACTGTCCGAGCCGGACCATGATGGTCGGGACGGCTTACCTAAATGTGGCAACAGGGAATACAGCGGCGATGCAAACACAGATGACAACAGCGCGTAAAGCGGCACAATGGAGCGCACAAGAAACCAGCGCCCAACCGCTTGGCGGGGATGTTTGCCCGACGACTGACAAAGGGGCGGACATGAACAAGAATACCAAGGCCTTTGATCGGGTCATGGCGCGGTTGAAGGCGCAGGTCGGACCGGAAGTTTTCACAAGCTGGTTCGGACGGCTCAAGCTTCAATCGGCATCCAAGAGTGTCGTGCGGCTGTCGGTGCCGACCGCATTCCTGAAATCCTGGATCAACAACAAGTATCTCGATCAGATCAGCGCGCTGTTCAGCGAAGAAGACCCGGATATCCTGAAGGTCGAGATCGTCGTGCGATCGGCGACCCGGGCGAGCCGCCAGGTGCCGGAGACGGAAGCCGAGGCGCCCGCCAACGCATCCACCACACAGCCGGCGCCGGTGGCCGCACGCAAGGACATGCACCTGTCGGTCAAGGGCGTGGGAGCGCATCTTTCGGCCTTTGCGAAGGGACCGCAGGCCGCCAACACGGTGATCGGGTCGCCGCTCGATCCGCGCTACACATTCGAGAGCTATGTCGAAGGCTCGTCGAACCGCGTGGCGCTCGCGGCGGCCAAGACCATTGCCGAAGCCGGCACCGGCGCGGTGCGCTTCAACCCGCTGTTCATCCATTCCAATGTGGGCCTCGGCAAGACCCACCTGTTGCAGGCGATCGCCGCGGCTGCCAGCCGCCATGCGCGCAATCCACGGGTGGTCTACCTGACAGCCGAATATTTCATGTGGCGCTTCGCCACCGCGATCCGTGACAATGACGCGCTGTCGTTCAAGGAATCGCTGCGCAATATCGACCTGCTGGTCATCGACGACATGCAGTTCCTGCAGGGCAAGTCGATCCAGCACGAGTTCTGCCATCTTCTGAACATGCTGCTCGATTCCGCCCGCCAGGTGGTGGTCGCCGCCGACCGCGCGCCGTGGGAACTGGAATCGCTCGATCCGCGTGTCCGGTCGCGGCTGCAGGGCGGCGTCGCCATCGAAATCGAGGCGCCGGACTTCGACATGCGGCTGGAGATGCTGCGCCAGCGGCTGGCGATCGCGCAGATCGAGGACGGCACGCTGGATATCGGCGAAGACATTCTCGCCCATGTGGCGCAGAACATCACCTCGAGCGGCCGGGAACTGGAGGGTGCGTTCAACCAGCTCCTGTTCCGCCGCAGCTTCGAGCCCAACCTGACGCTCGAGCGGGTCGACCAGCTGCTCGGCCACCTGGTCAATGCGGGCGAGCCGAAGCGGGTGCGCATCGAGGACATCCAGCGGGTGGTGTCACGGCACTACAATGTCTCGCGGCAGGAACTGGTATCCGACCGCCGCACCCGCGTCATCGTCAAGCCGCGGCAGATCGCAATGTATCTGGCCAAGACCATGACGCCGCGTTCGTTTCCGGAAATCGGCCGCAGATTCGGCGGACGCGACCACACGACAGTGCTGCATGCCGTCCGGAAGATAGAAGAGCTGATCAATTCGGACACCAAGCTCGGCCACGAGATCGAACTGCTCAAGCGGCTGATCATCGAATAGACCGCAAACCCGGGCGCTTATCCCCAGAATCCCGGTCCGGCCCGAAAGGTCCGGGCCGGTTTTTGTTGCATATCAGGGGCATAATCTGCCATTTTGCTCGCCCGGGCCTGGCGCAGCCAGCGCCAGTCTATGGCCCAGACCGGACAAAAGCCGGACAAGACAGAATTTGAAAGGCCTGCGCAGCCACGCGCGGGCCCCCAGCCAAGCGGTAGTCAAATCATGCGTGTCACCCTCGAGCGTTCCAATCTCCTCAAGTCGCTGAACCACGTGCATCGCGTGGTCGAGCGCCGCAACACCATTCCGATCCTGTCGAATGTGCTGCTGAAGGCAGAGGGCGCAACGCTGGACATGAAGGCAACCGACCTGGATCTCGAAATCACCGAGGCGACGGCCGCCATGGTCGAACAGGCCGGCTCGACCACGGTGCCTGCGCACCTGCTCTATGACATCGTGCGCAAGCTGTCCGACGGGTCTGAAGTGCTGCTGTCGACCGATGCCGACGGGGCGACGATGACGGTTGCCTCCGGCCGCTCGAAATTCTCGCTGCAGTGCCTGCCGGAATCGGATTTCCCGGACCTGACCGCCGGTGCCTTCAGCCACACCTTCCGCCTGCCCGCGACACAGCTGAAGATGCTGATCGACCGGACCCAGTTCGCGATCTCGACCGAGGAGACGCGGTATTATCTCAACGGCATCTTCATGCATTCGATCGAGAGCGACGGTGCGCTGAAGCTGCGCGCGGTCGCCACCGACGGCCACCGACTGGCGCGCGCCGACGTCGACGCGCCTTCGGGATCCGAGGGCATGCCGGGCATCATCATTCCGCGCAAGACCGTCGGCGAATTGCAGAAGCTGGTCGACAATCCGGATGTCACCGTGACCGTAGAGCTGTCGGACGCCAAGATCCGTTTCACCATCGGCTCCGTGGTGCTGACCTCGAAGCTGATAGACGGCACATTCCCGGATTACCAGCGAGTGATCCCAACCGGCAACGACAAGGAACTGACCGTCGATTGCCAGACCTTCGCCCAGGCGGTCGACCGGGTGTCGACGATCTCGTCCGAGCGCGGCCGCGCGGTCAAGCTGGCGATCGCCGACGGGCAGCTGACGCTGACGGTGAACAATCCGGATTCAGGCAGCGCCACCGAGGAGCTGGCCGTGGGTTATGACCGCGATCCGCTGGAGATCGGCTTCAACGCCAAGTATCTGCTCGACATCACCAACCAGTTGTCCGGATCTGACGCGGTGTTCATGCTGGCCGACCCCGGTTCGCCGACGCTGGTGCGCGACACAGCCGGCGATGACGCACTCTACGTGCTGATGCCGATGCGGGTGTAGGGGCGCTTGTCCTTACGCACCGAAACGGGCTGCCGGCCGCACTGCGGCTGAGCGGGGAATTGCATGGCCGCCAGGGTGCACATCGAAAAACTCAAGCTTACCGGGTTTCGCAATTATGCGAGCCTGTCGCTCGATCTCGATGAGCGCCATGTGGTGCTGACCGGCGACAATGGCGCGGGCAAGACCAATCTGATGGAAGCGGTTTCGCTGCTGACGCCCGGCCGGGGCATGCGGCGGGCTCCCTATGGCGACCTGATCAGGACCGGACCGGGCGCAGATGCGGAACCGGCCACCGGTTTCAGCGTCTTCGCCAGGCTTGAAGGCATGGCCGGCCCCGTCGACATCGGCACCGGGGTGGACGGCGGCGAGGAGAGCGGATCGCGCCGGGTGCGGATCAACGGCGCTCCGGCGCGCACCACCGACGAGCTTCTGGACCATCTCAGGCTGTTGTGGCTGACACCGGCAATGGACGGGCTGTTCACCGGATCGGCGGGGGACCGGCGGCGGTTTCTGGACCGGCTGGTGCTGTCGGTGGATCCGGCGCATGGCGGCCGGGCGCTGAACTACGAACGCGCCATGCGCAGCCGCAACCGGCTGTTGTCCGAAGGCCGGACCGACCCGACCTGGCTTGACGGGCTGGAAGCCCAGATGGCGGAACTCGGTGTGGCCATGGCGATGGCGCGCAATGAAGTGGTGAGCCTGCTGTCGGACCTGATCGAAAGCAATGCGGAGCACAGCGTGTTTCCCGCAGCCACCGTCCGGCTCGAAGGTTTTCTCGAAGACGAGGCGCTGGCATCGGCGAGCGACATGGAGGCCGCCTTTGCCAACATGCTCGAGACCGGGCGGCGGCGCGACGCGGCCGCCGGACGGACGCTGTCGGGACCGCACCGCTCGGACCTGATCGTGCATCACCGGGCCAAGGGAATGCCCGCGGCGCTGTCCTCGACCGGAGAGCAGAAGGCGCTTCTGATCGGGCTGGTGCTGGGGCACGCGCAACTGGTGCGGGCGATGACCGGTCATGCGCCGATCCTGCTGCTCGACGAGATCGCCGCCCATCTTGACGAAGGCCGCCGGGCGGCATTGTTTGACCTGATCGAAGCGCTCGAGTGCCAGGCCTTCATGACCGGAACCGACGTTTCGATGTTTGCAAGCCTGGGGCCGCGCGGACAGATCTTCTCGGTGGCAGGCGGACAGCTGACGCCGCACGGGAATGGTTCCGCCGGTTGAACCGTGAACATAAGCTGGCGCCCTCTCGCGTCCGGAGACTGCCGATGGATAGCTCACACCTCAATCCCGACGAAGTCGCGCGCTACGCCCGGCACATCGTGCTTGCCGAGATCGGCGGGGCCGGCCAGCAGCGGCTGAAGGCGGCGCGGGTGCTGGTGATCGGCGCGGGCGGGCTGGGCTCGCCGGTGCTGAGCTATCTGGCTGCGGCCGGCATCGGGCTCTTGGGGGTGATCGACGACGACACCGTCTCGCTGTCCAACCTGCAACGGCAGATCCTGCACGACACGGCAAATGTCGGCATGGCCAAGACCGAGAGCGCCCAGCGGGCGCTCAAGCGGCTCAACCCGCACACAAGGGTGGTAACCCACGAATTGCGGCTCACCCCGGACAACGCGGTCGATGTGCTGACCGGCTACGACATGGTGGTGGACGGGTCGGACAATTTCGAAACGCGCTACCTGCTGGCCGACACCTGCGAGGCGCTGAAGATCCCGCTCATCACCGCCGCCGTCGGGCGCTTCGACGGCTCGGTCACGGTGCTGACCCCATATGAGACCAAAGCGGACGGCACACTCTGCCCAGGTTACCGCGACCTGTTTCCCGAAGCGCCGCCGGCGGGGCTGGTGCCCTCCTGCGCTGAAGCCGGCGTTGTCGGCGCGCTGACGGGGGTGATCGGCACGCTGCAAGCGATGGAAGTGATCAAGCTGATCACCGGCGCCGGAGAACCGCTGATCGGCCGGCTGTTGCTCTATGACGGGCTGGCAGCGAGCTTCCAGACCATCCGCTACGGGCGGAAGGGCTGACCTTCTTCAGTTCCTGATCGGCAGCACGCGATCGGGTGGACGGTGGCCGTCGAAGAAGGTGCGGATGTTGATGATCACCTTGTCGCCCATGTCGATGCGGCCCTCGATTGTGGCCGATCCCATGTGCGGCAACAGCACCACCTTGCCCTCCGTGGCAAGCTTGACCAGCCGCTTGTCGACGGCGGGCTCATGCTCGAAGACATCGAGGCCGGCACCGGACAGGCGGCCGTCGCGCAGCGCCTTGATCAGCGCGTCCTCGTCTATGATGCCGCCGCGGGCGGTGTTGACTATGTAAGCGCCGGGTTTCATCAGCTCCAGCCGGCGCGCCGACAGGAGATGGAAGGTGGCGGGGGTCGAGGGGCAGTTGACCGAGACGATGTCGACGCGCGCCAGCATCTGGTCGAGGCTGTCCCAATAGGTGGCCTCGAGCTGGTCTTCGGTGGCGGGATCGACGCGGCGGCGGTTGTGGTAGTGGATCGACAGGCCGAAGGCCTTGGCGCGGCGGGCCACCGCGGTTCCGATGCGGCCCATGCCGATGATGCCGAGCCGCTTGCCGCCGATGCGGTGACCGAGCATCCAGGTCGGCGACCAGCCTTTCCAGGCGCCGCCGGAACCGACGATCACATTGGCGCCCTCGGTCAGCCGCCGCGGCACGGCAAGCATCAGCGCCATGGTCATGTCGGCGGTATCGTCGGAGAGCACGTTGGGGGTGTTGGTGACGGTGATGCCCTTTTTCTGCGCGGCCTCGACATCGATGTTGTCGACGCCATTGCCGAAATTGGCGATCAACTTCATCTGCGGGCCTGCCTGCTCGATCAGCGCCGAATCGATCTTGTCGGTCACGGTGGGGACCAGGACATCGGCCGAGCGCATGGCGGCGACCAGGTCTGGCTGGGTGCGCGGTTCGTCGTTGATGTTGAGCTCGGCATCGAAAAGCTCGCGCATACGGGTTTCGACTGCGTCGGGCAGACGGCGGGTGATGTAGACCTTCGGTTTTTTCTTGTTCGGCATCTTATACAGGTCCGGCGTTGAGAGCTTTTTAACCAAACTCGGCGACAGTGACGTATGCGTAACGCTTTTTCTATCAGACCCTCCGGCGATGACAATCCAAAGCGCCGGTATTGCTGTTTAAAAAGCGCTGCAAGCCCGCTCCCGGTATTCGTCGGCACTCGCCGCGCCTGATGCCGCCGGTCGCACAGCGTCCGGCCAGAGAGCCGGGAAACACGGGCTTGAAACAGGAACAGAGCGGCGCCGCGTTGCCTGGCGCCCCAACCCAAAAGGTGTGAGTCATGCGTCGCCTTTCCCTTTTTGCCGCAACCGGCCTGGCCCTGACCGGCCTGACCCTCAGCCCGATGCTCGGCACAGGTCCGGATTCGGGCTTTGCCGCCCGGGCACAGGCCGCGGCCAAAGGCCCGAGCGGATTGCCCCTGCCCCGGTTCGTCAGCCTCAAGGCCAAGCGCGTCAACCTGCGTGTTGGCCCGGGCCAGGATTATGCGGTGGCCTGGCTCTACACCAAGTCCGGCGTGCCGATGGAGGTGATCCAGGAATATGACAACTGGCGCCGGGTGCGCGATGCCGAAGGCACCGAGGGCTGGGTCTACCAGTCGCTGCTTTCGGGCGAACGCACGGCGATGACCGCACCCTGGAAGAAGGGTGATGCGACGGACGATTTCATCAACATGCATCGCGAGGCGCGCAGCAATGCCGATATCGTCGCGCGGCTGGAGCCCGGCGTGGTCGTATCAGTCAAGGCCTGCGACGGCGACTGGTGCGAAGCCCAGGCCGACGGAACCAGCGGGTGGGTGCAGCAGAGCGAGATCTGGGGCGCCTATCCGGGCGAGGCCTTCAAGTAGGATTGCCGCACCGGTTTCCCCGGAAACCCGGGCGGAACGCGATTCAGGCGCAGTTGCCCACGCCTGAATGCAAATCACACTCGATTTCGAAATCCATCCCGCCGCTCGCGCAAGGCGCATGCGGCGGTCGATCCACGTTCGCCTCAGAGAATGCGCACGGCGCCCTTTGCGGCGCTGCTGGCCATTGACGCATAGGCCTTGAGCGCGGTGGAGACGGCCCGCTTGCGCGGCTTTGACGGCTGCCAGCCTTCCGCCTCGCGCTTCGCACGGCGTTCGGCAAGCGTCGCCTCGTCGACGGCCAGGTGAATGCTGCGGCCGGGGATGTCGATCTCGATCATGTCGCCGGTTTCGACCAGGCCGATGGTGCCGCCTTCGGCGGCTTCCGGCGAGACGTGGCCGATCGACAGGCCGGAGGACCCCCCCGAGAAGCGACCGTCGGTGACCAGTGCGCAGGCCTTGCCCAGCCCCTTGGATTTCAGATAGCTCGTCGGGTAGAGCATTTCCTGCATGCCGGGTCCGCCGCGCGGCCCCTCGTAGCGGATCAGCACCACGTCGCCGGGCTTGACCTTGCCGGTCAGGATGTCCGAGACGGCATCATCCTGGCTTTCGAAGATCCGCGCGGGGCCCGAGAACTTCAGGATCGAGTCATCGACGCCGGCGGTTTTGACGATGCAGCCGTCCTCGGCGAGATTGCCGAACAGCACGGCGAGGCCGCCATCCTGCGAAAACGCATGCTCGGCATTGCGGATCACGCCGCCGGTGCGGTCGAGATCGACGTTGGTGTAGCGGCGGGACTGCGAGAAGGCGGTCTGGGTAGGAACACCGCCAGGTGCAGCGCGATAGAAATCATGCACTTCCGGATCGTTGGACTGGACCACGTCCCATTTCCTGAGCGCGTCAGCCATGGTCTTTTCATGGATGGTGCCGACCGAGACATCGAGCAGTCCGGCGCGGTCGAGTTCGCCCAGGATCGCCATGATGCCGCCGGCACGATGGACGTCTTCCATGTGCACATCGCTCTTGGCAGGCGCGACCTTGCACAGCACGGGAACCTTGCGCGACAGCCGGTCGATATCGGCCATGGTGAAATCGACCTCGCCCTCATGGGCGATGGCCAGCAGATGCAGCACCGTGTTGGTGGAACCGCCCATGGCGATGTCGAGCGTCATGGCGTTCTCGAAGGCCGCGAAGGATGCGATCGAGCGCGGCAGGACGCTGGCGTCGTCGCCGTCATAGTACTGCTTGGCGAGAGAGACGATTGTGCGGCCGGCCTCCCGGAACAGCCGCTCGCGGTCGGCATGGGTGGCGAGCGTCGAGCCGTTGCCGGGCAGCGCCAGCCCCATGGCCTCGGCGAGACAGTTCATCGAGTTGGCTGTAAACATGCCCGAGCAGGAGCCGCAGGTCGGGCAGGCCGAGCGTTCGATAGCGGCGACGTCGGAATCGCTGATGTTGTCATCGGCGGCGGCGACCATGGCGTCGACCAGATCGAGCGCCTTCTCGGTGCCGTCCTCGAGGATGACCTTGCCGGCTTCCATCGGACCGCCGGAGACGAAGATCACCGGGATGTTGAGCCGCATCGCCGCCATCAGCATGCCGGGCGTGATCTTGTCACAGTTGGAAATGCAGACCATGGCGTCGGCGCAATGGGCGTTGACCATGTATTCGACGGAATCGGCGATCAGTTCGCGAGAGGGCAGCGAATAGAGCATGCCGTCATGGCCCATGGCGATGCCGTCATCGACGGCAATGGTGTTGAATTCCTTGGCGACGCCGCCGGCCTTTTCGATTTCGCCGGCCACCAGCTGACCCAGATCCTTGAGGTGAACATGGCCGGGCACGAACTGGGTAAAAGAGTTGACCACGGCGATGATCGGCTTGCCGAAATCGCCGTCCGCCATGCCGGTTGCCCGCCAGAGCCCGCGGGCGCCTGCCATGTTGCGGCCATGGGTGGATGTTCTCGAACGATAGGGCGGCATGTGTTTTCCTCTTGGCTCCCGAAACAAAGTCTCGCACACGGCAGGGCGCGCACGGATACGTCGACACCCTAGTAATCGGTTATCGGCGGCATTTCCAGAGCGGTCGGAACGATGATTGCAGCAAAGCCATCACACCAAGATCGGGTTTTCCCTGAAGGGCTTCCCCTTCCCTCACCGAAACCGGTGCGGCGCGGCACGGGCTGCCAGCGCGGGCCGGGCGTCGATCCGGCGAAGCCCGGACGCCGGGCAGGTGTGGTTTTACTCCGGTCCCGGTGTCATTCGCGGTTCACAATGACATGGCAATGGCTGCCGCGGGGATATGTTTCCTCTGTGAACGTGCAGGAGGTCATTATGGCTGGTACAACAATTCAATTTTCTCGTCGCAATCTCTTGAAATCAGGCGCCGTCGTCGGCTTGACGGCGGTTTCGCCTTTTCTGACTTTTCGCGCCGGCGCCGCCGCAGAGGGAGAGCTGCAGATGGTGCCCGCCACACCCAATCCGAATGGCGCTTTCGAACGGCTGTTCCTGCTGAAGGGAGACCCTTTCTCCGGACCGATCAGCACGATCATCACGGCGGAAGGCAATCCGGTGCCGCAATCGTCGCTGGAACCGGGCGAGCGCCGGGTGTTGCGGCTGATGCATTTCAATGATCTTCACAATCACATCACCGACACCCATGGCAAGAAGGGCGACACGCACCGGCTGTCGCAGATGGTCAAGAAGGTTCGCGAAGCCAAGGCCGCGGCCAAGGACAACGAAGCCGTGCTGTTCCTCTCGGGTGGCGACGACCATACCGGCTCGGTGTTCGACGAACTGCTTGGCTGGTCGCCTGAAGGCTTTGTCGCGGACCCGGCCTATCGGAGCTATTCGGCGGCAGGCGTCGACATCGCGGTACTCGGCAATCATGAGTTCGATCGCGGCTGCGAGATCCTGAAGGCCGGCCTCAAGGCCGACGCGAAGTTCCCCGTGCTTTCCGCCAATGTCCGGGGTTCGAAGTTCATGTCGATGAACGAAGACTACGCCTGCGCGGCGATTGCCGAAGTGAAGGGGATGCGCATCGGCTTCATCGGCCTGACGACAGCGGTCGACACCCGTGTCGGCCAGCCTTCGGATCCGGACCTGACGGTCTCCAGCCCGGTCGAGGCGATCCGCAACGTGCTTCCGGCGGTGGCCTCCGTCTCCGATGTCGTCGTTATCCTGTCGCATTGCGGCTACGGCTCGGGCAACCACATGAGCGGCAAGGCCGCAACCAACCGGATGATTGGTGAAGGCGACTTCGACATCGCCGCGGCGGCCGGGCCGCTGACCGACAAGCCGATCGTGCTGATCGGCGGCCATTCGCACACCCGCCTCAATGCCGAAGGCATCGACCCTGACAACGTGATCGATGGCGTACTTCTGACCCAGGCCGAAGCCAACGGCTCTCATCTCGGCGAGATCGCAATGTCGATCGCGGCCGACAACGGCCGCAAGGCCTGGTTCTCCTCGGTCGGCCTGCATCCGGTGAAAACCCGCGATGACCGGGTTGCCGCCGACGATCCGAAATACGCGGGCCTCGAGCATGACGGCGATTTCGACGCGGAGTTCGAAGCCGAGCACATCGCACCACTGCTCGCAGCGCTTGACGAGAAGCTCACGGAAGTCATCGGCAGCGTCGAGCAGGACGAACTGGTATCGACCGAACGCACGATCGCCGATCGCTACATCCGCGAATGCGCCATCGCCAATTTCATGAACGATGCGCTGGTCGAGCGGTCGTCGACCTTCGCCAATGGCAAGATCGACATCGCCATGTTCAACGCCACCGGGCTTTCCGCCGGCGTCAGCGAGGGGCCGTTGACCTTCAAGCAGTGGTTCGACGTCATGCCCTATGCCGACAATGTCCATGTCGCGACCATGACCGGGACCGAGATCCAGGAGATGCTCGACAACAACGCCAAGCGCATCCTGCGTCCGGAAGAGCTGGCGGGCGGCGAAATCAAGCTCGAAAGCTTCGTGTCACGCGGCTTCCTGCATTTCTCCAAGGCCATCCGCTATCGTATCGAATACGGCACCTCGGCGGCCGAAGCGCGCGCTGTCGATGTGGAAGTGAACGGCCGGCCGCTGGCGGAGCAGATGGACAAGAGCTTCACCATCGCCTTCAACACCTACATCTCGCTCGGCGGTTTCGGCGAATCCTGGAACGGCAAGCCGATCGGTGGCGGCGTTGCCGGCGATATCCCGAGCATGGATCTGCGCAAGCTGAACTATCTGCACACCGGACTTGTCTACCGCAACGAGATCATTGCCTTCATTCGCGATGCCGGTGTGATTTCGGCAAAAACCGGCGCAGTGCTGGACGGACGGCTGCAGACCGCCAACGCCTGACAAGTCTATCATGGGCCGGCCGGATCCGGTCGGCCCATGAGACCCTGATCCCTGGAGCGATCTTGCCGTGACGTGCACAGCTTAACGTCTCACAAGGAGGATGCCGCACGGTCTCTGCGTCGGGATGTCAGCGCCTGGGACGGACGCGGATGACCACGTCGACATGGGTGATTTCCATGCCTTCGGGCGCATCGGGCAGATCGGTCACCGAAATGTTGCCGACCGGGATATCGAGCACGCTGTTGGAGCCTTCCACCACGAAATGATGGTGATCGGAGACATTCGTGTCGAAATAGGTCTTGGCGGTTTCCAGCGACAACACCCTGAGAAGGCCTGCTTCTGTGAACTGGTGCAGCGTGTTGTAGACGGTCGCCAGCGAGCAGGGTACGCCGACGCCGACGGCCTCTTCGTGCAGTTCCTCGGCGGTGAGATGCCGGTCGCCCTTGGCAAACAGCAGATCCGCCAGAGCGACGCGCTGACGTGTCGGGCGAAGCCCTGCCCCGCGCAGCCGCAAGGCCGAATCGCGGTCGGCTGATTTTGATCCGTGCGCACCTGGCATGTTCAACGGCGTCCGATCGATGGATTTCATGTGTTTCATATATCTTTTGTGGGCATTGCTTTCAATAGACCGGCGAAATCCACTTTCCGCCGCCCCTCCCTCTTTCACTTGAAGGCCTCATCCGGTATTCGGGGATGCCGTGCGCGCTGGTTTCACCCAGGTGCGGGCCTGTGCTAGTTTGCACATGACAAATTCAAGCCGCGCGGAAAGACGGCGAACGAGGAGACGCTTTTTTCATGGTCGACAGGCAATCGAGCTACACATACGAAGAGATCCTGACATGTGCGGAAGGCGAACTATTCGGCCCTGGAAATGCACAACTGCCGTTGCCGCCGATGCTGATGGTACACCGTATCACCGATATTTCGGAAACCGGTGGCGCCTTCGACAAGGGCTACCTGCGCGCCGAATTCGACATCACGCCAGACCTCTGGTTCTTCCCCTGCCATTTCAAGGGCAACCCGGTGATGCCCGGCTGCCTTGGCCTTGACGGCATGTGGCAGCTGACCGGCTTCTATCTTGGCTGGCTCGGCGAACAGGGCCGCGGCATGGCGCTGTCGACCGGCGAAGTGAAGTTCAAGGGCATGGTGACGCCTTCGGTCAAGAAGCTCGAATACGGCATCGATTTCAAGCGGGTGATGCGCGGACGGCTGGTGCTCGGCATCGCCGATGGATGGCTCAAGGCCGATGGCGAGACGATCTACAACGCCACCGATCTGAAGGTCGGCCTTGCTAAGGACAAAACCGCCTGACACCCCCGCTGAAGGCGTGCGAAAGAGGCGCCGGGAAAATTCAGGACCCTCACCATGAAAGGGCAGGACATGAGACGAGTCGTCGTCACGGGCATGGGGATCGTATCCTCTATCGGCAACACCGCTAGCGAGGTGACCGAGTCGCTCCGCAACGCCAAATCAGGCATCAGCTTCAGCGAGGACTTCGCCGAACATGGCTTCCGCAGCCAGGTATGGGGCGCACCGACGCTGGACCCGACCGACATGGTCGACCGCCGCGCCATGCGCTTCCTGTCGCGCGGCGGCGCCTGGAACCATGTCGCCATGAAACAGGCGATCGAGGATGCCGGCCTTGAAGAGGGCGACATAAGCAACGAACGCACCGGGATTGTCATGGGTTCGGGCGGACCGTCGACACGGACGCTGATCGACGCCGCCGACATCACCCGCAAGAACGGCAGCCCGAAGCGCATCGGCCCGTTCGCGGTGCCCAAGGCGATGTCATCGACGGCATCGGCGACGCTTGCGACCTGGTTCAAGATCCACGGCGTGAACTACTCGATCTCGTCGGCCTGCTCGACCTCGGCGCATTGCATCGGCAATGCGGCGGAACTGATCCAGTGGGGCAAGCAGGACATGATGTTCGCCGGCGGCCACGAGGACCTGGACTGGACCATGTCGAACCTGTTCGACGCCATGGGCGCGATGAGTTCGAAATACAACGAGACCTCCCCCTCCACGGCCAGCCGCGCCTATGACGTCAGCCGCGACGGCTTCGTTATTGCCGGCGGCGCCGGCGTACTGGTGCTCGAGGAACTCGAGCACGCCAAGGCCCGGGGTGCCAAGATCTATGCCGAACTGACCGGCTACGGCGCGACGTCGGATGGCTACGACATGGTGGCCCCCTCCGGCGAAGGCGCCATCCGCTGCATGCGCCAGGCGCTTTCGACGGTGAAGGGCCGGGTCGACTACATCAACACCCACGGCACCTCGACGCCGGTGGGCGATTCCAAGGAAATCGGCGCGATCCGCGAAGTCTTTGGCACCGACATGCCGCATGTGCAGTCGACCAAGTCGCTGACCGGGCACTCGCTCGGCGCCACCGGCGTGCAGGAGGCAATCTACTCGCTTTTGATGATGAAGGAGAACTTTATCGGCGAAAGCGCCCACATCACCGAACTCGACCCGGAATTCGACGGCGTGCCGATCGTGCGTTCGCGCATCGACAACGCGAAGATCGACACGGTGCTGTCGAACTCGTTCGGCTTTGGCGGCACAAACGCGACGCTCGTCTTCCAGCGTCACAACGGGTGATGGGCATGGACGGGATCATGAAGGGCAAGCGCGGCCTGATTATGGGCGTGCTCAACAACCACTCGATCGCCTGGGGCATCGCCCAGCAACTGGCGGCAGCCGGCGCCGAGTTGGCATTCACCTACCAGGCCGAAGCCTTCGAAAAGCGGGTCAGGCCGCTGGCCGAAAGCGTCGGTTCGAAACTGCTCTTGCAGTGCGACGTCGAGGACGTGGCGACCGTCGATGCGGTGTTCGAGACGCTCAAGGCCGAATGGGGCACGATCGATTTTGTCGTGCACGCCATCGGCTTTTCCGACAAGTCGGAACTCAAGGGCCGCTATGCAGACGTGACCACGCGCGAGAATTTCTCCCGCACCATGGTGATTTCGGCCTACTCGTTCACGGAAGTTGCGCAGCGCGCGGCACCGCTGATGAGCGAGGGCGGTTCGATCCTGACGCTGACCTATGGCGGCTCGATGCGGGTGATGCCGAACTACAACGTGATGGGCGTCGCCAAGGCCGCGCTTGAAGCCATGGTGCGCTATCTCGCCGCCGATTACGGCCAGGATGGCATCCGCGTCAACGCCATCTCGGCAGGCCCTGTGCGGACGCTCGCGGGCGCAGGCATCGGTGACGCGCGGGCGATGTTCAACTACCAGAAGAAGAACGCACCGCTCAGACGCACCGTCGACATCACCGATGTCGGCAAGTCGGCGCTCTACCTGCTGTCGGACCTGTCGTCGGGTGTAACCGGCGAGATCCACTACGTGGATTCGGGTTTCAACATCACCTCGATGCCGATCGTCGAGGAGCTGAAGCGGACCGATACGGAACAGGCCTGAGGCGTCCCCGCCAGCCGGAAACCAGAGGCCCCGGATAGGAAAATCCGGGGCTTTTTCATGCACAGGCCGTCTGACTACTCTTCGAACACCAGCGCGTCCGGATCAGCGCCGAGTTGCTTGAGGGCGTCGTTGACGCTTTCGATCATCGGGTCAGGTCCGCAGACATAGAAGTGCTGCGAGGTATTGCCAATCAACCGTTCGAGCATCGCCTTGTCAACATGGCCGTACTCGAAACCGTTCTTGTCCTCTTCACTGAGCACATGGATCGTTTCCAGACCGGGCATCGCCTCGAACTCGTCGCGCAGGATGATATCGTCTTCGCGCTTGTTGGCGAAAATCAGGCGGTGGCCGGAGAGCTCGCCTCGCTCCCGGAGCATGCGCAGGATGGCGATGAACGGGGTGACACCGGCGCCGCCGGCGATGAAGGTGCCCCTGCCCTTGTACTCGATCGTGCCCCACGGATCGCCGACGATGAACCTGTCGCCGACACTCATATTGCCGATCTGTTCGGTCAGCCCGTTGTGCTCGGGATAGATCTTGATGGTAAACTGCAGTTCGTCCCATTCAGGAAGCGCGGTGAAGGTGAAGGGGTTGTCCGCGTCACGCCAGCCATCCTTGTCGATGGCAACCTCCGCAGCCTGCCCCGGCGTAAACGCAAAGCCCTCGGGCTTTTCGAAGGTCAGTTGGCGGACATTGTGGGTGACTTCCTCGATCCTGGTAACGGCTAGCGTGTGGCCCATGGAGTGTGCTCCTGCGTTGGTGTTGCAGGGGCAATGCATGAGCAAGGCGGATTGTTCCGGGAGCAAGCGGAATAGCAGCCGGGCAACCGAAGCCCGGCTCAGAACGCTTTCGAAAACCGGGCGGCAACCGCATGGCTTTCCGTCCGGGCTCCGAGCTCGCCGAGATAATCCACATCGAGGTTTGCATCATTGGCAAAGCGCAACTTCAACCCGGCCTGGATCTGCGCAGTGTCACGATCGATCGGCGTGCCGGAGATGCGGAAGGCGTTTCCGCCGGCAAAGCGCATGGTCGAGGCCGGGTCTGGATCGCCAATCACATGGGACCAGCCGAGTGAGCCGCTGACTGTGGCGGTGTAGCCCTCTCCGACCGCCAGCTGCCGTTCGGCGCGCAGGCCGAGGGTAGTGAAGCCGAGGGTCTGCGATGCCGCTGCCATCGAGAGCGCTGCGGCGCCGCCGCTCTCGGTAAAGGCGCCGCTGTGCTGATGGACAAGGGCGAAGCCGGCGAAGGGCTCGAACCGGGCAAGCGGCGTGTGGAATGAATAGCCTGCCTCGCCGAAGACCTGGGTGGTGGAGGCCCTGTAGTCCGCGCTCAATGCGTTGCTCAGCGCGCCGACAGCCACATTGCGGCTGGTTGCGACATCGTGCAGGGCATAGCTGGCGCCCAGCCGCACGCCGAGCGCGCCGACCTGACCGCCTGCATAGGCGCCGAACGTGTAGCTGTCGGCCTTGCTTGAAGATGACCGGGGCCCGACATTGAAGCCGGCGTTGCCATAGCCGGCCATCAGCCCGCCGCGCCAAGCGTCGAAAAGTTCGACATCAGCGCCGACGAAAAGGCCTCCGGTGCGGTGTCCGATAGCGGCGGCATTGCCGTTGCCCCGGCTGTTGCCCCAGCTGCCATAGGCCTGCCCCCAAACGGCCACGCCGCCGCTGACATTGAGTGCGTCGCCGGAGCCGCCAAGCGAGGTCATCGGCATGGCGCCGGCGTCCAGTCCCTCGAAGGCGCTGCGAATGCGGTTGCTGGCAGCGTTGCGGGCAAAATGGCTGTCCTGGACAAACCGGCCGGCGGTGGACGGGTAAATTTCTCCCGACAAACTGTCGAAAGCTGTTCTGGCGCCATCGGCGCTGAGCCCGACAACGGCGTCATAGACCGCATTGCCGGCGGTCAGGCTGGCCACGCCACTGGCCACCGCGCGCTGGTTTGCCGTGCGGCCGACGGATGCAAAGTTTGATGCATTGCGGGTCAGCGTCAGGGTCACAGCGCTGGCGGTGTAACCGAGAGCAGCATCGAGAAAAGCAAAATTCTCGCTGACCGAGCCGAAGGTGCCGGTGACACCGGTGCCCGCGGTTATGATTGTGTAGGTGGTGGACGGGGCATAGGTGGAGCCATCATCTATGCCGTTTTCCGCCGAGACGCTGACTGTTGCGCCATTGTCGATGGTCACCGAGCCGGTGGCGGCGATCCGGTCCGAATTGCCGTCCTTGTCGACCTCCACGGCATAGGCGGAGCCGGCGGCGAAGCTGGTATTGCCAGTCACATTCAGCGTACCGATGGAATTGCCCGGCGCGATGGTGCTGCCGGAGTTGGCGGTGAAACCGCCGATCGTGCCGGAACCGCCCAGACTGCCGCCATTCAGGGTCACGGCACCAACGCTGCCATTGACCACCAGCCTGCCAGCCGAAACCGTCGTGCCCCCGCTATGAGTGTTCGCCCCGGTCAACGTCAGAGTGCCAGCACCCGATTTGGTCAGCGAGCCCGTACCGCTGATCACGCCGCCATAGCTGGTGGTGCCCGACTGGTTCACCGTGAGCCCGGCATTGCCCAGTGCAACAGTTCCGCCGGTGCCGGAAAGCGCCGACATTGTGAGAGCATGACCGTTGAGATCAAGAGTGCCGCCATTGACCGTATAGGCCGTATTCGCGGCGAATGCGCCCGCCGAGCCAGCCCGCAATGTACCGGCCTCAACCGTCGTGCCGCCGGTAAACGTGCTCGTGCCTGTCAGGGTCCAGGTGGAGGTACCCGTCTTCGACAGGCGTTCGAAGCCGGTGTATTTGGTGCCGATTTGGCCCGCATCGAAGCTCGCGCCCGGGGTGGTATCGCCTCCAAAGACAAGCGTGTCGCTGCTGCCACCTGCAACCACATTGCCGGTGATCGTCGATCCGTTTCGAAGTTCCAGCGTGTTGGTGCCGGAGGTGAATACGATTGCATTGGCGCGGGTGCTTGTGCTGCTGGAGAGCCCGCCGGAAATCGTGCCGCTGTTGATGATGATCAGGCCTGAGCCGGTGACGCCGACGCCTCCTGCGGCATCCCCCCTTCCCGAGCCGCCGTCGCCGCCCGTAATGTCATTGTTATTGATCACGGTCACGCCAGACACCGATGTGGACAGACCGGCCCCACCCGTGCCGCCATAGCCACTGGATGCGCGAACGCTGCCAAACCCTACACCGCCCAGGCCACCTTGACCGCCGTGGCCGCCTGTGATGACGGAGCTATTGGTGACAGTCACAGCAGCAGTCACCGCGACGCCATGACCACCTTCGCCGCCGCCGCCACCGCCGCCGCCCCCGTGAGTGCTGCCGTGGTTGCCACCAACAGCCCCATTACCGCCGTCCGCCCCCGTTCTGGCCCCTATAATCATTACCGGGATGGGGATTACTGCTCCGTGCGCGCCCCCCATGCCGCCATCACCGCCGACACCTCCAGTACCACCCGTGGCACCGGCTCCACCTGCGAAGCCACCGGCACCGCCTCCACCACCACCGCCATTGCCCGCGGTATTGGAGCCGATGTTTCCATTGGCTCCGCCGCTTCCCGCTTCACCACCGCCACCGCCACTCCCCGGATTGCCGAAAATGCTGGCTGTGCCCAGTCCGCCATCGCCACCCCTGCCACCACCGGCCTGAGCGGCTCCTGCACTCATGCAGACCGAAACGGCAAGCGCGGTGCTGAGTAGCAGAGCAGACCTGAAACTGCGTAATGTGCCCGGTCGTGCCCGGCCCGCCGTTGCGCAAACCGCGCCAGTCGTTGTGTTTCGTGTGACCATGGTTTCCCCTCGGCGCGTTGCCACGGGCAAGCCGCCGGTTCCGCACGAAGGCAGCCGGCGCGGCTCTGTCGCGGCGCAAATTGAGTCATTTGCTGCCTTATGGCGCTTGAAAAGCGGAGAGAGTATCCCCTGTTTAGGGGTTATTGTTTGTTTTCAATTCCTTGCCGAGCCAAAGAGCCATCAGGCTGGAGCGGCTGGACACCCCGTATTTGCGAAAGATCCGCTTCACATGGTCATGGGTGGTGTGCGGGCTCTGGGTGTTCTGCGCAGCGATCTGCTTCTCGGACAGACCAAGCAGGAGGCCCTGAAGAACCGCTTGCTCGGTCGCGGTCAGCGGAGACGAGGCAACCCCTGCACCTTCTCCAAGCATCTGGTGCCGGAAGAACCAGCGCAGCCCGCGCAACGCATGTGAGACAAATCTCAGCTCCTGCACTGAGAAATCCGGCTTGCTGAAGCTGCGATGAAACCCGATCTGGATTTCCGCATCCTGATTGATCGGAATGCCGGCCCAGATCGAGTCCTTGCGGTCAAGCGCCCGATAGTAACGCTGGTAGGACGGCCCCTCGAACCATTCCGGCGTCGCCAGCTCGTTCAACAGCAAAACCCGGAACCTGCCCGCCAGCTCGACATTGCGCGTGGTGGTGATATCCGGTTCGCCCTTCTCCATTTCGGCGAAGGCCTCATCGATCGCCTCGCTGGTATTCCTGCCAGGAACCAAAGTGAAACTTGTGAGCGGACGCCAGCCTTTCATCGGGTCTCGGCTTTGGCTCGATCCGAGCCGGACACACCCGATCCAGTCCGCATTCTGGGCGTCGATCAAATCGCAGAGTGTTCTGAGCAGGAACGAGCGGGACGCCCAGATGTCGCCGGCATCAAAATCTGCCAGGTCATCCCAGAGAGCGTAAATTTCGTCCGCATTTGGCAGGTCGGAAAGCATGCAAACTAGGTAGTTCAAACACCGCGCGCTGCACAATCCCGATCGTGCCTCACACCGGGAAATACCAGGGTTTTGCACGACGCATGTCCGGCACCGTCAACAGTATCCTCGCTTCAGGGCAACAGGTCACCGGTCAAACAAGACAAGCCCCTGAGTCATTCATCCCAGGGATTGCGGGATGTGATGGGGTTTCGAGAACGAATTTCCTGAACCGCGCGCCATCGTGATCGATCTCGCCGGCAAGACGGGCGCCCAACCGGGCCAGCGCTCCGAGATTACGGCGCGAAGGCGGCAGCAGGAAGGTCACGAAGGGAATCCGCTCGTCGGCTCGTGCAAAGGCCAGTGCCTGGCGGGCGATGCGCGCACCCAGGCCGAAAGATTGCGGCTTCAGCACCAGGCCAAAGTCCCATTCTTCCCCCTCCTTCTGAAAGCCACCCCAGCCGACATAACGATCGCCGTCAAAGATCGCCCAGTGGCCCAGTCCATCGCGACGCCAGCAGGCTTCCTTGGCGGCAACAAAGCTCTGGGCGACCTCGAGATCCCATGCAGATGTCAGCAAGGGCATGTGGTCGCGCATGCGCGGATCGGACATGTGCGCGACCAGCACTTCCGGCGCCAGGTCCGCAAGACGCCCGAAGCGGATGTCCGGATCCGGTGCCGGCTCCATGTCAGTTGGTACCGACTTGGGAACGGGCTTCGCGGACTGCGTCCTGCCTGTCGGCATGCATCATCCGGGACAGCGCGGTGCCGCGATTGCGCAGGAAGTCGAACAACCGGGCGTCATAGTCGGCGCCGACCGCAGCGCGCACCGACGGCCTGCGGGCGAGTTCGGCGCGCCAGGCAACGAGCTTGTCCAGGCCGGCGAAGAAGCCGAAATCGGCAATCTGCTCGACCGTGTCGAAATAGCGGAAGACCGGAGCGTAAACGGCGTCAACCAGGCTGAATTGCTTGCCTGCAAACCAGGGGCCCTCACCCAGTTGTGCATCGACACGGCGGAACCGGTTACGCAGCACGGTTGCCCGGGCATCAAGCGCTTCGGGGCCGTGTGCGGTATAGAAGGCCGCGATATCGGCCAGGATCTCGGCCCCGAAGCCGATCCAGGCGCGGTGGCGGGCGCGCTCGACCGGATCTTCGGGGTGTAGCGGATGCGCCTGGGTGTCCTCCAGGAACTCCAGAATGGCACCGGATTCGAACAGGGCCGCCTCGCCAACCTTCAGCACCGGCGTGCGTCCCAGCGGCGAGATGGCCAGAAACCAGTCGGGCTTGTTGGCGAGATCGACGGTGATGCGGTCGTGGGCCACCTGCTTTTCGGCAAGCGCTATGGCTATGCGCTGGACATAGGGGCACAGCGCGTGGCTCACGAGTGTGAGTGAATTGGTCATGGATTTCTCCCGAGATTGGCCGGGCCGGCGCGGCGAACACCGGCCCGGCGCTCACGCCGCAGATTACAGCTCGACTGCTGCGGTGTGTTCGATGGTCTTCCAGTTCGCGTCGGCCTTGGAAATGGTGCCGGCCTTGTCCTTCAGGAACGCCTCGTAGACGTCCTTGTTGAGGAAGACGTAGAGCTTGTCTTCGACGACTGCGGCGTAGCGCGGATCGCCGTCGAACTTCTTACCGACGGACACGCCGAAGGCGCAGAAACCGCCGTGCTGGGGCGCATAGCGGGCCGGGTTGGCCTCAAACTTCTTCAGGTTCTCCTCGGAGGAAAAATAGAAGGCGACGCCATCGTGGGCGGCAGCATAGGACGCGTTGCCCTCGAGGTGCTTGCCGCCATCGAGCAAGGCTACCGGATCGGCGCCATGCAGGCCGAGCGGCGCGCCGCCATAGGTGAGTCCCGGAGCGACGTTGAATTCGTCGGCGGCCATGGCCGAACCGAAGGCGCAAAAGGCGCTGAGCGCGGCGACAGCGAAAGTGAGTTTGCGGGTCATGGTCATTCCTCTTCTGTGTAACGGGGGTATCGGTTGGTGTGGTTGGGTGGAACAACCCCGATCCTCGCGGATCGGGGGCGTTGTCATCTGCGGCGGGGAAAGGGGAACCTCACGAGCAGCGTCGACGCCGCTCCATAGAGCCCCAGATCCTGCCGTTTTTTAATGTCAGAAAGTCCCGTTTTTACGCTCGATCGTCCGAAGATCTGTACGAAGACGAATAATCCTGTAATCTGGCCTCATGTTGGACCTGCTCAGCGATATCCTCACCCGCCTGTCCCTTCGCGGTACGCTCTATTTCCGGACGAGCTTCACCGAACCATGGGGCGTGCGCGTTCCGGCCCACCGCGACGTGGCGCGCTTCCACTTCGCCCACCGCGGCGAGGCGGTCGTGCGGGTCGAGGGGCAAACCCATCCGGTCGTCCTGGCCCAGGGGGACCTGGTGATCATACCGCACGGGGCGGCGCATGTGCTGTCCTGCCGGCACACCGGACCGGAGGAGGCGCTGCCGCTTGATGACGTGCTGGCGCGTTCGGGTTTCTCCGGACACGGCACGCTTGTATGGGGCGGCGAGGACGGACCCCAGGACACGCAGTTGATCTGCGGCCATTTCGCGCTGGCGGAGGGATCGCGGCACATGCTGTTCGACCGGCTGCCGCCGCTCATTCACCTGCGCGGCTATGGCGAGGAAGCCGGCCCCTGGCTAGAGGCGACGCTGCGGGTGATCGGCGCCGAGGCCGGCGGCGCCCGGCTCGGCGGCGACCTGATCGCTCTCAAGATGTCGGAGGCGATCTTCGCGCAGGCGATCCGGGCGCATATCGAACAGACCAGCGGCACCGAGAGCGGCGTCGCGGGTTTCGCCGATCCGCACCTGTCGCGGGCACTGGCCGCCTTTCACCGGCGGCCGGCGTCCGACTGGAGCGTCGAGAAGCTCGCCCGCGAGGCCGCACTGTCGCGCACCGGTTTTGCCGAGCGCTTTGCCTCCAGGCTGGGCGTGACCCCGATGGCCTATGTCACCGCATGGCGCATGCAGATCGCCCGCGAGGCACTGGCGACGCGCGGTTTCTCGGTGGCGGAGGCGGCGGAAGTCTCCGGTTACGCCTCGGAATCGGCCTTCAGCCGCGTCTTCAAGAAGGAGATCGGGCTTTCACCCGCGGCCTTCCGGCACGCCTGCACCGAACGGCAACGCGCCGCCTGACCCTTCGTCCGGATTTCCGGACGAACTGACCAATATCCCGAACAATCGAATGTTCATCGTTCCCGTCAGGCAGCCTAGTCAGATGGGGCGGCGGATGGTCCGTCGCCTCATCACCTGCCGAAAGGACTTACCTCATGCGCTTTGTCACCAAGACCATCCATGCCTGGCTCGACTATCCGGTCGCCTTCGCACTCGTCGCGCTGCCGTTCCTGCTTGGACTGGGGGCCGACCAACCACTCGCGCTGGCGATTTCGCCGTTGGTCGGCGTGGCGGCCTTCCTGCTGACCGTGTTCACGGATCACGAGCTGGGGATCATTCGGGTGCTGCCGTACCGGCTGCATCTGGCTGTCGATCTCGCGGTGGGGCTTTTGTTCCTGGCGCTGCCCTTTGCGCTGGGTTTTACAGGGCTCGATGCGGGCTACTACTGGCTGAACGGCGCCGCCGTTGTTGCCGTCATCGCCCTCTCCAAACCCGAAGGCGAACCGGAAGCCGAAAGCTTTGCCAACTGATCCGGGCAATCGCCCGATCACGGGGCCGTGCAGGCTGCCCCCGCAAGGCTCAAATGCCGTCCGGCAATGCCGCCCCGCAATTCCGGTCTGAAAGATATCCCGGGCCCGCCGCTCCACGGGCCTCTTTCATTTCATCTCCCCAAAAGAGACGTTCCTGCCTGGCGAAGTCTTTTTGGTGTTCGCGCGGCCGGGCGGCGCTTACGCTGAAAGTTCCCGCGCAGACGAGGTCCCGGGCAGCGTGGTCTCTTGTGCCGGCACCGGCCCCTCCGCGGAGCCCGGCGGCGGGGCGGTCCGGGTCAATCCCATACGGCGCCCGATCAGGCTCGCGGCCCGCCCGAACGGCGCCACCAGGCTTCCGATCAGGGTTTCGAGCGGCTCGTCGCGCTCGCCGAGCCCAAATTCGAAACGCTCGTCCTTGCGCGGCACGTAAAGCGTGCCGAACAGCCAGTCCCAGAGGGACAGGCAATAGCCGAGATTGCGGTTGAAATGACGCGGATCGGTGCTGTGGTGGACCTGGTGATGCGCGGGCGTCTGCAGAATCCGTCCCCAGAAACCCTCCAGCGTGAACGGTATGTGCGAATGGCGCAGGTGCAGCACCGTATACCAGAACACGACCAGGATGGCATTCGCCCCGCCGAGCGCCAGGGTCTGGGATTCGCGGCCAAACAGGTAGATCACCGGCGCGTGGACCAGCGCCACCGCCGCCCCCATCAAGGCCGGGAACATGAACAGCTCGACCGGGTGCTGGCGCCATTCGGTCAGCGGCGTCATCACTTCGGCGGAATGATGGACCTTGTGAAACTCCCAGAGCCAGTCGACGCGGTGCATCAGCCAGTGACTGAACCAGTAGCCGAACTCGAGGGCCAGGAAGCTCAGGAAGACAGTCATCGCGGTCAGCAGGTGGCTGGGTGTGCCATTGGTCTTACCCGGTCCGAACAGGGCTTCAAGGCCCGCCAGAGAAGTTTCGAGCACATGCGGCAGGGCGCCGAAAATCACTGTCCCCTGCACCAGGGCATAGATGGTTCCGACCAGATACAACTTGAAATCAAGGCGCGTCGAGGGATGGTTGAAGATTCTGCCGGGCAGCACGAAGGCGCGCAGACCCCGCCAGCTCCGGCGATGGCCGCGCCGGAAAACAAGATAGATCGCCGCCGCCGTCAGCGCGGCACCGAGATAGGTGGCCCAGAAATACTGGCCCTGAACCGTCAGCAGCGTGAGCAGCGGCGCAGCCAGATAACTGAGAATTTCGGTCAGAGCGTGTTCCATGCTGGCCCCCAAGCAACCGGGCCAGCATGAACTTTCACGGTTAATGTCCGGTCAATAAAAAAACCCCCGGACCTGTTCGATCCGGAGGTTTGATTCATTCAGCGGGCTCGAGCATTTGTCGGCCCAAGCCTGAAGCCCGGGCTTATTCGCCGGCTTCGACTTCCTTGCCGGTTTCCTGGTCGACGACCTTCATCGACAGGCGGACCTTGCCGCGTTCATCAAAGCCGAGCAGCTTGACCCAGACCTTTTGGCCTTCCTTGACCACGTCGGAGGTCTTGGAAACGCGCTCTGCAGCGAGCTGCGAGATGTGGACCAGACCGTCCTTGGGGCCGAAGAAGTTCACGAAGGCGCCGAAATCGGCAACCTTGACGACCGTGCCTTCATAGATCACGCCGACTTCAGGCTCGGCGACGATCGAGTGGATCCACTTCTTGGCGGCCTCGATTTCCTTGCCCGAGGACGAGGCGATCTTGATGGTGCCATCGTCGTCGATGTTGATCTTGGCGCCGGTCTTCTCGACGATTTCGCGGATGATCTTGCCGCCGGTGCCGATGACGTCACGGATCTTGTCGACCGGGATGTTCATGACTTCGATGCGCGGAGCGAATTCGCCCAGCTGGCCACGGCTTTCCGAGAGCGCATTGCCCATTTCGCCGAGGATGTGCAGGCGGCCGTCCTTGGCCTGGCCAAGTGCGATCTGCATGATTTCCTCGGTGATGCCATCGATCTTGATGTCCATCTGCAGGGCGGTGATGCCGTCGGAGGTGCCGGCGACCTTGAAGTCCATGTCGCCCAGGTGATCCTCGTCACCGAGAATGTCGGAGAGAACGGCGAACTGTTCGCCTTCCTTGATCAGGCCCATGGCAATGCCGGCGACGGGCTTGGCCAGCGGCACGCCTGCATCCATCAGCGCCAGCGAGGTGCCGCAGACGGTTGCCATCGAGGAGGAACCGTTGGATTCGGTGATCTCGGAGACGACGCGCAGGGTGTAGGGGAACTGCTCTGCGGACGGCATCATCGGGTGGATGGCGCGCCAGGCGAGCTTGCCATGGCCGATTTCGCGGCGGCCGGGCGAACCGGTACGGCCGGTCTCGCCTACCGAGTAGGGCGGGAAGTTGTAGTGCAGCATGAAGGTGGCCTTGTAGGTCCCCGTCAGGCTGTCGACATACTGCTCGTCCTCGCCGGTGCCGAGCGTGGCAACGACGATGGCCTGGGTCTCGCCGCGGGTGAACAGCGCAGAGCCGTGGGTGCGCGGCAGCAGGCCGACTTCCGAGACGATCGGACGCACGGTCGACAGATCACGACCGTCGATGCGGCTCTTGGTGTCGAGAATGGCGTTGCGGACGACCTTGGCCTGCAGCGACTTGAAGACGGCGCCGATGACTTCGGAGGTGAAGCGGGGCTCTTCGCCGTCAGCCGGAGCGAAGTGCTCCTTGACCTTGGCCTTGACCGCGTCGATGGCCGCATAGCGGGCAGCCTTGTCGGTGTTGGTGTAGGCGGCGCGCAGATCGACTTCGCACATGGCGAGCATTTCGGCTTCGAGTTCGGAATGATCCGGAGCGGTGAAGTCGCGCGGCTCCTTGGCAGCGGCTTCGGCGAGCTTGATGATCGCGTCGATGACCGGCTGGAAGCTCTTGTGGCCGAACATGACGGCGCCGAGCATGACGTCTTCGGCCAGTTCCTTGGCTTCGGACTCGACCATCAGAACGGCTTCCGAGGTGCCGGCGACGACCAGATCCAGCGAGGATTCAGGCATTTCGTCGACATGCGGATTGAGCACGTAGTCGCCGTTGATGTAGCCGACGCGGGCGCCTGCGATCGGGCCCATGAACGGGATGCCCGAGATGGTCAGCGCAGCGGAAGCGGCGACCAGAGCCAGGATGTCCGGGTTGTTTTCCAGGTCGTGCTGCAGAACGGTGATGATGATCTGCGTGTCGTTCTTGTAGCCATCGGGGAACAGCGGGCGCAGCGGGCGGTCGATCAGACGCGAGGTCAGCGTCTCGTTCTCGCTCGGGCGGCCTTCGCGCTTGAAATAGCCGCCGGGGATCTTGCCGGCTGCATAGGTCTTTTCCTGGTAGTTGACGGTCAGCGGAAAGAAATCCTGGCCGGGCTTCGGCGACTTGGCGGAAACGACGGTGGCGAGTACGGTGGTTTCGCCGTAGCTGGCGATAACGGCACCGTCAGCCTGACGGGCAACCTTGCCGGTTTCCAGGGTGAGCGGACGGCCGCCCCATTCAATCTCGACCTTGTGGGTATCGAACATGTCTTGTCCTTCGTATGCGGGTAAGTGGGCGTGGGCCGCTTTCCGGCCGCGCACTTCACTGTCCCGTTGGTTTCGAGCGCATCTCGGGCAAGACAGCGGGAGGCTTTGAGGGGCCGCGTTCGAAGAGCGGCGAAAGCATCCGGCAATCCTGCCCCATGACAGGCTATCTTAATGTCTTGCGAACCGGACTACCCGGTTCTTCGGACGGTTGTGGCGCGAGTTTCAGGCGATTGAGCCCGGTGGCGCGCGCCTTGGCGCCAGGATCCCGTTCCGGATCCTTGAGGACCGGAGGCGGGGAAAATGGTCCGGCGGGCGGAGCACATGGCCCGCCCGCCGGAAAACCGTTTAGCGGCGGATGCCCAGACGGGCGATCAGCGCTGCATAGCGCGCTTCGTCCTTGCGCTTGACATAATCAAGCAGCGAACGGCGCGTGGACACCATGGTCAACAGCCCGCGACGCGAATGGTTGTCCTTCTTGTTGTCCTTGAAGTGGCCGGTCAGGTTGTTGATCCGTTCGGTGAGAATGGCAACCTGGACTTCCGGCGAGCCGGTATCGCCCGGCTTGGTGGCGTATTCCTGGATCAGCGCAGCCTTGCGCTCAGCAGTAATCGACATCGTCAAATCCTTTCAGTCTGGATGGATATGGCGCCCGCTGCCGGGATGTCGTCCAGCAAGGGCCTCGAAACGTCAGGCAGGCAGGACCTGTCATGACGGCTGGGCTATAGGCCAATTAAAGCCAAAATGAAAGGGAAATGTGGCCAACGCCCTTGCCGGGCCCATCCAGGCTCCGGTCAGGCCTTGAACACCCGGCGGGGACGGAACTCGCCGCCGGCGACTTCGCCGATCGAGAGCAGTTGCCCGCGGACGAAGGCGCAGGCGTCATCGGTGGCGACCGGCGCGTCGCGGCCGCGCAGGATGATCGGATTGCCCATGCGGATGCGATGGGCCTGATCCTCACTGACATCGATGCGCGGCAGCATGCCGAGCGCCTCGCCGGCTGGCACCAGAAAAGCGTCGAGGGCTGCCAGCCGTTCGGTGTCGTCCTCGATCTCCTCGAGTGCGACCAGATCGGCGAGCGGCACCATCGCGTCTTCCGGGAACGGAGCAACCATGGTGCGGCGCAGGGCCGAGATATGGCCGTAGCAGCCGAGCTGGCGGCCGAAATCGCGGGCCAGCGCGCGCACATAGGTGCCCTTGCCGCATTCGACCTCGAACACGGCGTGATCGGCGTCGGGACATCCCAGCAGCGTGATGCGGTGAATCTCGACCTCGCGGGCGGGGATCTCCACCAGCTCGCCGTCGCGCGCCATGTCATAGGCCCGCTCGCCGGCGATCTTGACGGCGGAAAAGGCCGGCGGAACCTGTTCGATCACGCCGGTGTACTGGGGAAGGATCGCTTCTATGGCGGCCTTGTCAGGACGCGCATCGGAACTGGCGATCACCTCGCCCTCGAAATCGTCGGTGTTGCGTTCCTGGCCCCAGGCGACGGTGAATTCATAGATCTTGCGGCCATCCATGACGTAGGGAACCGTCTTGGTGGCGTCGCCGAGCGCGATCGGCAACATGCCCGAGGCCAGAGGATCGAGCGTGCCGGCGTGACCGGCCTTTTCGGCCTTGAACAGCCATTTGATCTTGGAGACAGCCTCGGTGGAGCCGAAATCCCACGGTTTGTCGAGAACCAGCCATCCGGAAATCGGCCGGCCCTTCTTCTTGCCACGACGACCCATCTCAGGCTTTCCCTTCGCCTTCGGACCCGGGGCTTTCAGCCGTCCCTTCCGCGTCGTCGCCGTGATCGAGATCACGGGCGACTTCGGGCGAGCGCAGAAGCGCGTCGATCTTGGAATAGTTCTCGAAGCTGGTGTCGTCGCGGAAGCGAAGTTCCGGGATGCTGCGCATCTGGCGCAGATCCGGCGACACGCGGCCGCGGATGAAGCGGGCGTTCTTGTTGAGCGCCGCAATGGTTTCCGAGTGATCCTCCACGCCGAGCGGCGTGACATAGGCGGTTGCCACCGTCAGGTCCGGCGACATGCGCACTTCGGTCACCGAGATGAGCGTGTTGGACAGGATCGGATCGCGGATTTCTCCCCGCTGCAAGACCTGGGTGATGGCCGCCCGGACCTGTTCGCCGACGCGCAACATGCGCTGGGAAGGAGCCGAGGAAGATGACTTGGGCATGGTGTTCCAACCGAAATTGCGGGCTCAACGGCCCGAGGCAGCGCAAGATGGATGGCGACCCGGCGCGTAAGGCGCGCCGGGCGTCAACCGATCAAAGCGTGCGTGTGACGTGCTCGACGCGGAAGCACTCGATGACATCGCCTGCGCGGATGTCTTCGTAGTTCTCGAACGCCATACCGCATTCCTGGCCGCCATTGACTTCGGCGACTTCGTCCTTGAAGCGCTTGAGCGTCTTGAGCTTGCCTTCATGGATGACAACGTTGTCGCGGATCAGGCGGACGCCCGAACCACGTTCGACCTTGCCTTCGGTGACGCGGCAGCCGGCAACCTTGCCGACCTTGGTGATGTTGAACACCTCGAGGATCTCGGCATTGCCGAGGAAGGTCTCGCGACGTTCCGGCGACAGCATGCCCGACATCGCCGCCTTCACGTCATCCACCAGATCGTAGATGATGTTGTAGTAGCGGATTTCGACGCCGTCGCGTTCGGCCGCATCACGGGCCTGCTTGTTGGCACGGACGTTGAAGCCGATGATCGCCGCGCCCGAAGCTTCGGCAAGGCTGATATCGGATTCGGTGATGGCGCCGGCGCCGGAATGAATGATCCGGGCGCGGACTTCGTCGGTGCCGAGCTTGTCGATGGCGCCTGCGATGGCTTCGATCGATCCCTGCACGTCGCCCTTGACCAGGAGCGGGAATTCCTTGCTGCCGGTATCCTGCAGCTGGGTCATCATCTGCTCGAGAGAACCACGCGTTCCGCTCTGACGGGCGGCTGCCTTGTCGCGGGCAAGCCGCTGGCGGTATTCGGCGATTTCACGCGCCCGGGCTTCGTTTTCGACCACGGCAAAGCGGTCACCGGCCTGCGGTGTGCCCTGGAGGCCAAGGATTTCGACCGGGAAAGCGGGTCCCGCTTCCTTGACGTGTTCGCCGCGGTCATTGACCAGAGCGCGCACGCGGCCCCACTGGTCGCCGGCCACGAGGATTTCACCGGGCTTGAGCGTACCGGTCTGGACCAGAACGGTGGCAACCGAGCCGCGGCCGCGATCAAGCTTGGCCTCGATCACCACGCCTTCGGCGGTGCGATCCGGATTGGCCTTGAGATCGAGCACTTCAGCCTGCAGCAGGATGGCATCGAGCAGCTTGTCGAGATTGAGCTTCTTGGTCGCCGAAACCTCGACGTCGAGAACCTCGCCGCCCATGCTTTCGACGAAGACCTCGTGCTGCAAGAGATCGGTCCGGACCTTCTGTGGATCAGCCGTCGGCTTGTCGATCTTGTTGATCGCCACGATGATCGGAACGCCGGCAGCCTTGGCATGATTGATCGATTCAATCGTCTGCGGCATCACGGCGTCATCGGCGGCAACCACCAGAATGGCAATGTCGGTGGCCTGGGCGCCACGGGCACGCATCGCGGTAAAGGCGGCATGGCCAGGCGTATCGATGAAGGTGATCAGCTGACCGTTCTTCTCGACCTGGTAGGCACCGATATGCTGGGTGATGCCACCGGCCTCGCCCGAAACCACGTTGGCGTCGCGGATGGCGTCGAGCAGCGAGGTCTTGCCGTGGTCGACGTGACCCATGATGGTGACCACCGGAGGCCGGGAAACCATTTCGCCACCTTCGTCCTCGACATTGAAAATGCCAAGTTCGACGTCGGATTCCGACACGCGGCGGACAGTGTGGCCGAATTCACCGGCAATCAGTTCGGCAAGGTCGGCGTCGATGACGTCGCCCGGCTTCATCATCTGGCCTTCCTTCATCAGGTACTTGATCACATCGACAGACCGTTCGGCCATACGCTGCGAGAGTTCCTGGATGGTGATGGTCTCAGGCAGCTGCACTTCGCGGGCAATCTTCTCGCGAGGCTCCTGCATCATCGAGCGGCGCATCTTTTCCTGACGGCGGCGCATGGCAGACAACGAGCGTCCGCGCGAATTGCCGTCATCATTGAGAGCGGCGGTCAGGGTCAGCTTGCCGCGACGGCGGTCTTCCTCGGCCTTCGGACGTGCAGGCTTGGGCGTTTCAGGGCGAACCACCTTCGCACCCGGACGCGCCGGGCCACCGGGACGGGCAGCGGCGCCGGGACGTGATGGAGCTTCTTCTTCCTCGCTTTCGCGCCGGCGGCTGCGAGGAGCTTCCTCGGCTGCGGGCGGGACAGCTTCGGCCGGTGCGTTGACCGCCGCTTCCTGGGCGGCGAGTGCCTCGGCTTCGGCTTCCTTTGCAAGACGGGCGTCTTCGATCGCCTGGAGGCGGGCCTTCTCGGCTTCCTCCACTGCGCGACGGGCGTCTTCCTCGGCGCGGCGCGCGGCTTCTTCCTCGGCGCGCTTGCGTTCCTCGACGTCACGGATGCGGCTGTCCTGCAAGGCGCGGCGACGCGCTTCGACTTCGCTTGCGGAGAGCTGGTTGAGCACCGCGCCACGTGGCGCAGGCTTGGGCGCCGGTGCGCGCGGCGCGGCTGCAGGAGCCGCGGCGGATGGCGCCGCGGCGCTTGGCGCGGCCTTGGGGGCTGCCGCAGGCGCTGGCTCAGCCGGTTTTTCGGCGGCAGCAGCCGGCCGCGGCTTGAGGGTAACCGGCGGCACCGGCTTGTCATCCTCGGGACGGTTGATGCGGCGCTTGCGCGTCTCCACCACAACCGCCTTGGTACGGCCACGGCCCATCTCCTGGCGAACCATCCCCTGTTCCACAGAGGGGCGCTTCAGCGAGAAGGTCTTCTTGCCGGTAACACTGATTGTCTTGTCGTCGTTGCTGTCGCTCATTCCGTATCCGTTTCCGCGGGAAACCGCATCGCACCCATGCGCGCCGGCTTCTTGATCGATCGCTCAGGGGCTTTACACCCCTTAGCCCGTTTTAGGCCGGCCCCGCATCGGGACCGTTCCTGTAGCGCGCAAGCATCTTTGCGCGCTTCACTACACCCTCACCGGCCTGCCCTGCAAGCGCGGCGGCATGGATAAAAGCGCCTTCGCCCATGACAAGCGCCAATTCGTCGGCCGAAAACAGCCGAAAGACGGGTATCTCCGCCTCAGTAACCCCCATGGCCCGCGCCGTATTGGCCTGGCGCAATTTGCGTACGCCGTCGTCCGCCGCATCGGTCGCATGCATCAGCGCGAGTGCCGCGCCGGAGCGGATGGCGTCATCCACCTTACCAGATCCGGTGATGAACTGGCCCGATTTTCGCGCCAGGTTCATCATACCGAAAAGGCTGTCGCACAGCAGCCTGTCAACCATACCACCCAAATCGGGATCGGTGGTCACTTCCGTCTTGAGCGCCCGGCCGAAAAGCTTGCGCTTGACCGCCAGGTCAACCACCGACCGCTCCGCCGTCACCCAGCAGCCGCGCCCCGGAAGGGCGTGGCGCAAGTCGGGAACCACGGACCCGTCGGGCCCTGCGACAAACCGGATCAGATCATCCGGCTGGCCACGCTCCCTGGTCACTATGCACATCCGGTCGTTCACGGGTTCGATCCTGACCTTCACCGCACTGCCTCCGGGAACGACGGGCCTCAGGCCTCGTCGCCGGCCGCTTCCATTTCAGCGTCAGCGTCCTCTGCTTCCTCGGCGACCAGTTCGTCCTCGGTGATCCAGCCTATGGCAAGACGCGCCTGCAGGATCATCTGTTCGGCTTCAGCACGACTCACGTCGAGACCGGTGAACAGGCCGTCGAACCGCTTGGTTTCGCCATCCTTGCGCTCCGACCAGCCGGTCAGGTCGTCAACAGCGCAACCGGCGAAGTCCTCGACCGTCTTGATGCCGTCGCCACCGAGCGCCACCATCATCTGCGTGGTCATGCCCGGGATCGAGCGCAGCTCGTCCTCGACGCCCAGCTCCTTGCGCTTGGCATCGAGCTCGGCCTCAACCTTGTCGAGATACTCGCGGGCGCGGGTCTGCAGCTCGTTGGCGGTTTCCTCGTCGAAGCCCTCGATCGCGGTGATTTCGCCGATATCGACGTAAGCCACTTCCTCGACCTGGCTGAAGCCTTCGGAGGCGAGCACCTGGCCGACCATCTCGTCGACATCGAGCGCTTCCATGAACAGCTGCGTGCGCTCGTTGAATTCCTTCTGGCGGCGCTGGCTTTCCTCTTCCTCGGTGAGGATGTCGATGTCCCAACCGGTCAGCTGCGAGGCGAGGCGGACATTCTGGCCGCGACGGCCGATGGCCAGCGACAGCTGCTCGTCGGGCACCACGACCTCGATGCGCTCGGCGTCCTCGTCAAGCACCACCTTGGTCACTTCGGCCGGCTGCAGCGCGTTGACGATGAAGCTTGCAGGCGACGGCGACCACGGGATGATGTCAATCTTCTCGCCCTGCAGTTCGCCAACGACGGCCTGCACGCGGCTGCCGCGCATACCAACGCAGGCGCCGACGGGATCGATGGAGGAATCGTTGGAGATGACGGCGATCTTGGCGCGGCTGCCCGGATCGCGGGCGACCGAGCGGATCTCGATGATGCCGTCGTAGATTTCCGGCACTTCCATCTGGAACAGCCTGACCATGAACTGCGGATGGGTGCGCGAGAGGAAGATCTGCGGGCCGCGCTGTTCGCGGCGGACATCGTAGACATAGGCGCGGACGCGGTCGCCGTAGCGGAAAGCCTCGCGCGGGATGGTCTCATCGCGGCGGATGATGCCTTCGCCACGGCCGAGATCGACAATGACATTGCCGTATTCGACGCGCTTGACGGTGCCGTTGACGATCTCGCCGATGCGGTCCTTGAACTCATCGAACTGGCGGTCGCGCTCGGCTTCGCGCACCTTCTGCACGATCACCTGCTTGGCCGACTGTGCGGCGATGCGGCCAAAATCCATCGGCGGCAGCGGATCGGCGATGAAATCGCCGAGCTGCGCATCGGGGTTGCGGTCGCGGGCCAGCGCCAGCGGGATCTGCAGCGAATAGTCTTCGGCGTGATCGACGACTTCCAGCAGGCGCTGGAGGCGGATTTCGCCGGTCTTGGCATTGATGTCGGCGCGGATGTTGGATTCCGACCCGTAGCGCGAGCGTGCGGCTTTCTGGATCGCGTCCGCCATTGCGGCAATGACGATCTCGCGGTCAATGGACTTCTCGCGAGCGACCGCGTCAGCGATCTGAAGAAGCTCAAGCCTGTTTGCACTGACTGCCATGTCTGTCTCCATATGTCGGGCCGCGGCTTGCGGCCCTGCTCTGGTTTGGGTCCGTCAACCGGACCGGATCAAAGGCGCCCCGAAGGGCGTTCCCAAATTCGTTCAACCCGTCTCAGGCCGGATCGCCGGCTTCGGGATCTTCCGGGATTTCCCCGGCGTCGTTCTCATTGGCCGCCTGCGCCGCCTTCGCGGCCTTGTCGGCGCGCAGCGATTCGCGGATCAGATCGTCGGTCAGCACCAGCTTGGCCTCGGCGAGCGCCGAAAACGGAATGACCGCGATGTTCTCTTCGCCGTAGGCCGGCTGGTCGCGCTCTACCGAGAAACCGGTTTCGGTTACATCGCGGATGTAGCCGCGGAACCGCTTGCGGCCGTTGATCAGCACGGACGCGTCACAACGGGCGAGATGACCTTCCCAGCGGATAAAATCGGACTTGCGCACCAGCGGGCGGTCAATGCCGGGCGACGATATTTCCAGATGATACGCCTTCTCGACCGGGTCCTCAACATCAAGCACCGGGGAGATGGCACGGGATACCGCCTCGCAATCCTCAACACTCATGGTGCCGTCGTTGCGCTCGGCCATGATCTGCAGGGTCAGGCCGTTCTGGCCAGACAGGCGAACCCGCACCAGGCGCATGTCCAGCGCCTGGATCACGGGCTCGACGATTTCGGCAATGCGCGCGTCAACGCCGGTTTCCGTAACCAGTCTGTCATCATTGGGCATCGCGGTTTCGTCTGTCATCGGGACCTTGTCCTGGCTGCTGCATGCACCCGCCAACCTCCCGGAGGATTCGAAGGATAAAACATGCAGCACATTGAAAGTGCTGCAGCGTCCTCTGGTGTCCTCCCCGAGGCAACGCGCGCTGCGATGGTTCAACTGATCGCCTGGCAACAAAAAAGAGCGGGTCCTCGCGGGCCCACCCTTGTTCATAGCGATCAAGAATTTGAAGTCCATATAGACTCATTCGACCGCTTCGGCAAGGGAATTCCGGTATTCGGGCTGCGGCGCCCGTCAAGTACGCCGATGCCGGCGGCCTGTCAGCCGAGGCGAACGAATTCCAGGTAGCAGGGCGTGCGGCCCTCGCGGATGGCCTTGGCCTCGTAGCGGGTGCCGGGCCACCCTTCCCACGGCATGCGCCAGTCCGCGGCCTTGCGGGCGGTCCACTCAAAGTCCGGATGGGCGGCAATGTGGGCCAGCGTCCAGTTCACATAGGTATCAATATCGGAGGCGAAACAGAACCGGCCGCCGGGCTTGAGGACGCGGGCAAATCGGTCGAGGTTGAGCCTGGAAACGAAACGGCGTTTCCAGTGCTTCTTCTTGGGCCAGGGATCGGGGTAGAGCAGATCGATGTGGTCGAGGCAGGCATCGGGAAGCCAGTCGAGCACCCGCGTGGCATCGTCGTCATAAAGGCGGATGTTCTCCAGCCCTTCGGTTTCCAGGCTTGCCAGCAGCTTGGCCATGGAATTGACGAAGGGTTCAACGCCGATGAAACCGGTGCCGGGGGCATGGCGGGCCCGGTGAAGCAGATGCTCACCGCCGCCAAAGCCGATTTCAAGCCTTGTCGTCGAGACCGGTTTCGGCCAAAGCGCCGCCAGCGGATCGGGCGGAGGAGAAGACAGATCAAGCTTCAGCACCGGCAGAAGCGCCGACAGCGCCTCGGCCTGCGGAGCCTTGAGCGTCTTCCCCTTGCGGCGACCGTAAAATGCCTCGGTCGACCGGCTGCGCCGTTGCGGGCTGGTCATTGCATTGAACCTGCTAGTGCATGTCGCGCTCAAATGGATTCATTTGAGCGATAACGTACATGCATGACTTCACGAATCCACAGCATTGCGCATCCAATTGGATGCGCAATGCTGTAGAGAGCGTCAGCCCTTGAGGGCTTCCTTGAGCGGCTTGACCAGGTCAAGCTTCTCCCAGGAGAACGAGCCGTCACGGCCCGCCTTGCGGCCGAAATGGCCATAGGCTGCGGTGCGCGCATAAATCGGCTTGTTGAGATCGAGATGGGCACGAATGCCGCGCGGCGTCAGGTCCATCACCTTGGGCAGCGCCTCTTCGAGGGCAGCCTCGGAGACTTTCCCGGTGTCATGGAAATTGACGTTGATCGACAGCGGCTGGGCAACGCCGATGGCATAGGCCAGCTGGATGGTGCAGCGCTCGGCGAGACCGGCGGCAATCGCGTTCTTGGCCAGGTAGCGCGCGGCGTAAGCCGCGGAGCGGTCGACCTTGGTGGTGTCCTTGCCGGAGAAGGCGCCGCCGCCATGGGGAGCTGCGCCGCCATAGGTGTCGACAATGATCTTGCGGCCGGTCAGGCCTGCATCGCCATCGGGACCGCCGATTTCGAACTTGCCGGTCGGATTGACATACCACTTGCAGTCGTCGGCGATCTTGAGGCCGGTCAGCGCCTCGCGGATGTAGGGCTCAACGACCTGGCGCACCTTGGCCGAATCCCAGCTGCCGTCGAGATGCTGTGTGGACAGCACGATGGAGACCACTTCCGACGGCTTGCCATCGACGTAGCGCACGGTGACCTGGCTCTTCGCGTCCGGGCCGAGCTTGCCGACATCGCCCTCGCCCTTGTGGCGGGCGGCGGCGAGCAGTTCGAGGATCTTGTGGCTGTAGTAGATCGGCGCCGGCATCAGTTCCGGCGTCTCGTTGCAGGCGTAGCCGAACATGATGCCCTGGTCGCCAGCACCTTCAGAGCCCTGATGATCGGCCGCATTGTCGACGCCCTGCGCGATGTGGGCCGACTGGAAATGCAGCAGCACCTCGACCTTGGCGGTCTTCCAGTGGAAGCCCTCCTGCTCGTAGCCGATCGACTTGATGGCCTTGCGGGCGGCGGACTTGAACTTGGCCGGATTGATGACTTCCTTGCCGTTCTTGTCGAGCTTGACCAGCGATGGCGGCACGCGAACCTCGCCGGCGATCACAACGCGGTTGGTCGTCGCCAGCGTTTCGCAGGCAACCCGCACGCTCCACGGATCAACACCGGTTTTCTTCGCCTCGCGATAGACCAGATCGACAATCTCGTCCGAAATGCGGTCGCACACCTTGTCGGGGTGACCTTCGGATACGGATTCACTGGTGAAAAGGAAAGTCGAGCGCTCCATGGCAGGCTCCATCAGATTGAAGTGGTCGAGAACGTTTAGTGGCAACGCATGATTCTGACAAGGTCAGAATGACATAAATATATCTTGATATGATTAGATTAGATCCCTGACCCAGCCGGCCCGTCTGGCATCTGGCCAGGGAAGACCGCCGGAACAAAAGCGCCGCGTCCGAACTCGGCGAGTACGGCACGCGGCGCTTTTACAGCTGAAATCCTGCCCGAACCCATCCGGGGACGGGAACAGGAGGTTCAGTCGGAGTCCGGTTCGGATGCCAGCGACTTGACCAGATCCACCAGCTTGCGCCGGACCTTGGGGTCAGGGATCTTGATGAAGGCCCGGTTGAGCTGCAGCCCTTCGGACGAAGACAGGAAGTCGACCACATAGTTCGAGCTGTTGGCCTCGGCCATTCCCGGCTGGGCCGTCGCCGGATCGCCCGGGGCATCTTCAAAGAAGAAACTGACCGGAACATTCAGAATGGTCGAGATGTTCTGCAGGCGGCTGGCACCGACACGGTTGGTGCCCTTTTCATATTTCTGGATCTGCTGAAAGGTGATGCCTAACGCTTCTCCGAGCTTCTCCTGGCTCATGCCCAGCATGGTGCGCCGAAGACGGATCCGGCTGCCGACATGGATGTCGATCGGATTGGGCTTTTTCTTGTTTTCAATCATACTTTCGTCCTGACAAGAGCCTCGGCTCTATTGTTGCTTTATCCCGTTTTGATTGCAGTTCAAAAAAACCGGAGGAACCCGGTCAGTTGGTCCATGATCAAGACGGGAATTGGGTTGACGAAAACAACTATGCTATTTTGGGGGTTTTGCGTCAATCAAACCGTTGATTTTTACTTTTGCGAGCAAAGAGCGCCATCACCACCATTATGGCGATTATCAATCCAAAGTTAAATCGCCTAATTCTTATAAGCGAAAATTGATCAGCGCGGGACGGCAACCGGACATCGAAAACGCCGGCCTCGCCAAGCGGCAGACTGCCGACAATGCGGCCGCCGGCGTCGACCACGGCGGAGATGCCGCTATTGGCTGCGCGGACCAGCGGAAGCCGGGTCTCGACAGCCCGCAGCTGCGCCTGGTGCAGGTGCTGATAAGGGCCTGGCGTGATGCCGTACCAGGCGTCATTGGTCAGATTGAGCAGCAAATCCCCCCTGCCTTCAGGCACGACCGACAGATCCGGGAAGATCGCCTCGTAACAAATCAGCGGAACGGCACCCAGTCCGCCCGGCAAAGACAGCATGCCGCGCCGGTCGGCGGCGGAAAACCCGCCAAAGGTTTCGGCCACCGGAGTCAGACCGAGACGCCGAAGCGACGCCTCGAATGGCAGATACTCGCCGAAGGGAACCAGATGAGCCTTGTCGGCGGATCCGATGATCTGGCCCTCGTCGTCAATGACGTAGATGGTGTTGTAGTAACGTTGTGCCGCGCCTCCGGCCCCGTCCTCGAACCGGACTGCGCCGGTTATCAGGGTCTGGCCCACCTGCAGCATGTCGGCAATGCGCGAGAGAGCGCCGGGATTCTCGGTGAGCAGGAACGGCAGCGCGGTCTCGGGCCAGACAATGTGGGTGGGACGCGGCTCGCCCTCGCGCGGCGCCAGGGCGCTGAACGCCAGCAAACGCGAGAATATCCGCTCGCGCTCTTCCAGATCCCACTTCTGCGACTGATCGATAGCCGGCTGCACAATCCGGATCACGGCCTCGGCGGGCGTCAGCCCGGAGCGATCGAGACGATGAAGCGCAAACCAGCCATAGCCGACATGGGCGGAGAAAAGTGCCAGCGCCGCGACCATCCCGGCAACCGCGCCGCGCCTCGTGCCGATCAGGGCGGGCGCCGAAAACACGAACACAGTCAGCGCCGACATGCCGAAAATGCCGACAAGCTCGACCGACTGCATCATCAGCGGCGCCGGCATCGCCGCATAGCCGATGGCGTTCCAGGGGAAACCGGTCAGGACAAAGCTGCGGCCCCATTCAATCAGCCCGAAAGCCGCACCAAGCGCCGCGATACGCCCGATTCCATCCGACCACAGCAGCCAGGCAAGCGAGGTGGCCACGCCATAGAACAGCGCCAGCAGCGCTGGCAGACCGAGCACGGCAAGCGGCAAGGCCCAGGCGAAGCCGTTCGCATCGACCAGCAGCGCATTGCCCAGCCACCAGAGGCCGGCCACGAAATAGCCGAAGCCGAACCACCAGCCGGTGGCAAAGGCAGGGCGCATCCGCCCGAGTATGCCCCGCTCAGCCGAACCGCTGGCGCCATCGAGCAACCAGACCAGAACCGGAAACGAGACGAACAGAACGGCAAAGAAATTGAACGGCGGCAAGGCCAGAACAGACAGCGCGCCGGCGGCGAAAGCCAGGAGCAGGCGTTTGAAGCCCCAGCTCAACATGATGGATTCAGCGATCCGTTCCAAATCCGGTCTACTCCCAGCCAACAGGGATCCGGCTTGTCCGGCGCGTTCCGGCCAAGCGAATCAGTTGCGGTATCCTTTCAAAAAACCGCGGCGATGTCCGTCGCTGCTCCCGGCTTTTTTGTCCGGCCGGCCGCGGATCCGGGCGCTTGCCGGGCGGGACCGGGATGCAGGGTTACCGCGACAAAGACCGCCACCGCCTCATGCGGCGCTGGCGTTACCGGGACCGGAGTCTTTCTTGGGAGCCGTCTCGCCACGGGAAAGGCGACGGCGCGGAGCCTGGCGTTTCCTGATGATACGCACGCGTTTGACGCGGCGCGGATCGGCATCCATCACATGAAATTCGAAACCGGGCAGTGCCTGGACGACCTCGCCGCGGGCCGGCACGCGGCCGAGTTCGGAGAAGATCAGTCCGCCGATGGTGTCGACCTCCTCGCTTTGCTCGCGAATGTCGAAATCCGGTCCGATCTCCTCGGCCAGGTCCTCAAGCTCGGCCTTGGCGTCGACAACCCAGATGTCCTCGCCGGCCTTGCTGATCAGCGTTTCCTCTTCATCGTCATGCTCGTCGGCAATGTCGCCGACCACCATCTCGACAATGTCCTCGAGCGAGACCAGTCCGTCGGTGCCGCCATATTCGTCGATGACCAGCGCCATCTGGATGCGGTTGGCCTGCATGCGCTGCATCAGGTCCGACGCCAGCATCGAAGCCGGCACGAACAGCACCTTGCGGGTGATGCCCGATTCCTGAAGCGTCTTGCTCAGGTCAACCCGGGACAGCTCCAGCGCATTGAGCGAGTTGACCTTTTGAAGGCTGGCGGCATTCTTGGCCGTGGACTTGCGCTTGGTGCGCGCCTGCTTTGTTATCCAGGCAAGAAGGTCGCGGATATGGATCATGCCGCGCGGATCATCGAGATTTTCGGCATAGACCGGCATGCGGGAGCGGCCCGATTCCTCGAAGATCTCGAGTAGACGACCAAGCGAGGTGGTCTGATCGACCGCCTCGACATCGGCGCGCGGAACCATCAGGTCCTCGACACGGACCTCGCGGAGCCGGAGGATGTTGTGCAGCATGGCACGTTCGTCGGGCGAGAACGCCTCATGCAATTCACCGCCGGACTGCAACGCGTCGTTGAGGTCCTCGCGGATGGATTCGCGGTCGGAGGGCGGAAACATGGCACGCATGAGACGTTGCCACAGCCCCATTCCAGAGCGTTCGTCCTGCTGGACGGCCACCTCTTCCCTGCGCACAGGCACGGGAAGATAACTGGGAGCTTCTTCGGTAGATGAAGCGCTTGAAGCGCCTTGCGCGTCTCCGGTCTCGGCCGGGGCATTGCTCTCTGTCATCGTCTCTTCAATATCAAACCGGCTCTGTATCGCCGTATGGGTCAGATAGGTTAAGCGAGGTCAAAATGCGAGTCTCGATCGCTTCCATTTTCTCGGCATCGCTGTTTTCGATGTGATCGTAGCCGAAAAGATGAAGAAATCCGTGCACGATGAGGTGCGTGATGTGCTCGTCGACCGGCTTGCCCAGGTCGGCGGCCTCGCGCTCGATCGTCTCGCGGGCCAGGATGATGTCGCCAAGCATCGGGCCAGGCTGGCCGCCCGGCGCCAGCGGAAACGCCGGAAAGGACAGCACATTGGTCGGCTTGGGCTGATTTCGCCACTGGCTGTTGATATCGGCCATCATCGCATCATCGGCGAGAACCAGCGACACTTCCGGCGGCTCTTCCGGAAAGGGCTGGCCCTCCCGTTCCGTCAGGTCGCGCACGGCCGCCGCAAGCGCGGTCTGCGCCAAAGCCTCGATTGCCCCGACGTCCCCCCACTCCCCGGCCTCGACGGCAATCGCCAGGCTGACTGACGGGTCAACGCTCATGTTTCGTCGTCGGACTTGGGGTAGATCCGCTTGTCATAGGCCTCGACAATGCGCTGGACCAGCGGGTGGCGCACCACGTCGGCGCCGCGGAAGCGGCAGGTGACGACGCCATCGACGCCCTCAAGGATCGACAGCGCCTCGACCAGGCCGGAGGTGACGCCGCGCGGCAGGTCGACCTGGCTCGGATCGCCGGTGATGATCATGCGCGAGTTCTCGCCCAGACGGGTGAGAAACATCTTCATCTGCATCTGCGTGGTGTTCTGCGCCTCGTCGAGGATGACCGCCGCATTGGCGAGCGTGCGGCCACGCATGAAGGCCAGCGGCGCGATCTCGATGACGCCGGCGGTGATGGCGCGTTCGACCTTGTCGCCCGGCATCATGTCGTAAAGCGCGTCATAGAGCGGCCTGAGATAGGGATCGACCTTTTCCTTCATGTCGCCGGGCAGGAAGCCCAGCCGTTCGCCCGCTTCCACCGCGGGACGCGACAGGATGATGCGCTCCACCGAGCCGCGTTCGAGCAGCTGCGCAGCGTGGGCGACCGCCAGATAAGTCTTGCCGGTGCCGGCGGGACCGACGCCAAAGACCAGCTCGGAACGCTCCATGGCGCGCATGTAGGCGTCCTGGGTCGGGGTCCGGGCGATAACGGTTTTCTTGCGCGTCGAAATCTGCGCCAGCGTCATCTTGCCCTTGCGTTCAAGTGTCGGCAGCACCAGCTGATCGTCCGCCGCCAGCGCCATGCGAATGGCGCCCTCGACGTCGGAACTCTCGACGCTGGCGCCCTTGAGCAGCCGGTCATAGAGATAATCCAGCGCCCGGCGGGCCTGGTTGGTGGCGATATCCTCGCCCCTGAGGGTGACCGTGTTGCCACGGGCCCGGGCGTCTATCTTCAGCTTCTGCTCGATAAGCGCCAGGTTCTGGTCAAACTGGCCAAAAAGTTCACTGGCGAGACGGTTGTTTTCAAAGGTGAGCGCGAGGTGGGTCGCGTCCGACGCGCCCGAGGCGGGCTTGGCGGCTTCTGTCCGGGACAGGTGCTCAGCTGTCAAACGATCTGGCTCCATAATTGCACGTGGCGGTCATTCCACAAGCTCCGCGTAAAGACCGGTCGTGCCGGGTTGCGTGATTCGCACCCTCACAATGTCACCGATTTCCCCCAGCTTTGCATCAACTATTACCGGCTGCAGCCAGGGAGAACGGCCAAAGAGTTGGTCGGTGTTGCGTCCGGGTTTCTCCAGGAGCAGATCCACCACTTTTCCGACGCATTCGCGGCCGAAGGCGCGGGTCTGCTGATTTATCAGATCCTGAAGCTGCGCCAGGCGCTCGGTCTTGACCGCCTCGTCGACCTGGCCCTCCATGTCGGCGCCCGGCGTGCCTGGCCGGATCGAATACTTGAAGGTGAAGGCCGAGGCGTATCTAACCTCGCGAACCAGTTGCATGGTGTCTTCGAAATCCGCATCGGTTTCGCCGGGGAAGCCGACGATGAAATCGCCCGACAGCGCGATATCCGGACGGGCTGCGCGGATACGCTCGACAAGCTTCACATACTCGGCGGCGGTGTGGCGCCGGTTCATCGCCTTGAGAATCCGGTCCGAGCCGGACTGCACCGGCAGATGCAGATAGGGCATCAGTTCGGGCAGATCGCGGTGCGCCGCGATCAGCGCGTCATCCATGTCGCGCGGATGGCTGGTGGTGTAGCGGATACGGTCGATGCCCTTGATGGTGGCCAGCCGGCGCACCAGTTCGCCCAGTCCCCATTCGCGGCCATCGGCGCCCTTGCCGTGCCAGGCATTGACGTTCTGGCCAAGAAGCGTGATCTCGCGGACACCGGCTTCGGCCAGCCGCTCGGCCTCGCCGAGGATGCGGTCGACGGGACGGGACACCTCGGCGCCACGGGTGTAGGGCACGACGCAGAAGGTGCAGAACTTGTCGCAGCCTTCCTGGACCGTGAGAAAGGCGGCAACGCCGCGGGCGCGAATGGCCTTTTCCGGCGCGTTCGGCAGGCCGTCGAACTTGTCCTCGGCGGGAAACTCGGTCTCCACCACGCTTTCGCCGTTGCGCGCCCTGGCCAGCGCCTCGGGCAAGCGGTGATAGGTCTGCGGGCCGATGACGACATCGACGACCGGCGCGCGGCGGATGATTTCCTGGCCTTCGGCCTGGGCGACGCAGCCGGCGACCGCGACCATCAGGTCGCCGCCTTCGGCATTGCGCTCCCGCTTGAGCTTGGCCAGACGTCCGAGCTGCGAGTAGACCTTTTCGGCTGCCTTTTCGCGGATATGGCAGGTGTTGATGAGGATCAGGTCGGCCGCCTCGACCGTGTCGACGGTCTGATAGCCGTCGCGCACCAAGGCGTCGCCCATGCGCTCGCTGTCATAGACATTCATCTGGCAGCCATAGGTCTTGACGAAGACCTTCCTGGACTGTCCGCCGTCTTGTGCGGCAGGGGCAGTCTCCGGTTTGGCATCAGGCGTGAGGGTTGCGTGTGTCATGCCGGGCTTTTAGCGACAAAATCACGGCTTGAAAATGGCCATTCAGCCATTGAATCTGCCACGCAGCGCGGCGTTGAGGCCTTCGCGCACACGGGCCTCGACGAGCCGCGCCGTCTTCTTGCGGTCGGTGGCCGCATCGAACGGGACAGCCTCACTGATGACCACCTCGACATCGAGCGCGCCGTCGCGGATGACGCGCAGCATATGCGGCCCCAGCGCCACGTCGCCGGGCCAGCCCGCGACCGGCCGGTGGTAGCGTCCCATCGGCATGCCGTGGATGCCGGTATAGGCGATCGACACCGGCTGGATGTTGACCCTGCCTTCGGGCGTGAACGGCAGCGCGGCGCTTGCCGCACCGAACAGCGAGGAATTGAACGGCATCACCCGGTTGCCGTCCGACGTGGTTCCCTCGGCGAACAGCACCACCACTTCTCCCGCCAGCAGCCGGCTGGAGACTTCAGAAATCTGGTCGCCGGTCTTGCGCCGGACCTCGCGCTCAACGAACACCGAGCGCTGCAGCCGGGCGAGCCAGCCCAGCACAGGCCAGGTGCGGACTTCCGACTTGGCGATGAAGACGACGTCGGCAACCGATCCGAGGACCAGGATATCCTTCCACGAGACGTGATTGGCGACCATCAGCAGCGGCCGGTCCGGTGACAGGCTCCCCCTGACATGCACTTTGAGGCCGATGATCCGGCACATCGTCCGATGCCACCAGCGCGGCAACCGCCGCATGACCGAATGGCCAAATCCAAGCGCGATCAGCTGTACCGGCAGCAGCACCAGCGTCAGGGTCAGGAAGGCCGCCAGAACGAAGGCAATGCGCAGGCCGGCGATCATGGGCGGACCGGCAAGGCTGAAAAACAGACGAAATCCGGCATCGGGGCGCTATTTCTTGTCGGGCTTGATCGGAATTCCATAAAGTTCCAGCCGGTGATCGACCAGCCTGAAGCCATGTTCACGGGCAATGCGCTCCTGCAGCGCCTCGATCTCCGGGGAATGGAATTCGATCACCTGGCCGGTGCGCAGATCGATGAGATGGTCGTGATGTTCTTCGGGCACCGTCTCGTAACGCGAGCGGCCATCGCGAAAATCATGCCGCTCGATGATGCCGATGTCCTCGAACAGTTTCACGGTGCGGTAGACGGTGGACATGGAAATGCGCGAATCAACCAGCACGGCACGGCGGTGCAGTTCCTCGACGTCGGGATGATCATCGGCGCCATCAAGCACACGCGCAATGATCCGGCGTTGCTCGGTCATGCGCATGCCGCGTTCGGCGCATCTGTCTTCCAGGGATTTCTGCTCGTCCATCGCCTGCCCCGCCGGTTGATGTGGAGAGGTTATGCCGGCGATACCTTAGCCGACGATCCCCTGCGGACTAACGAAGATCGCGGCGCATGACAAGCGCCGTCGTGCTCGGCGCGCCTTGCTGTGAATAATAGGCGCGCCGCTCGCCGACCTGGACGAACTCGAGCTTGCGGTACATCGCAACCGCCGCCGTGTTGGTTTCGTCGACCTCGAGGAACATCTCCTCGGCGCCGCGCCGCTTTGCCTCCTGCATGGCGCTGCGCATCAATCGCCACCCCAGACCGGCGCGGCGCTGTTTCGGCGAAATTCCGATCGACAGGATCTCGGCCTCGCCCGCCGCTTCGCGCGACAGCACGAAACCCGCGGCCGCATCGCGGGACCGGCCCTCCGGGCAGGCCAGAAAGCCGAAGACGGATTGCTGGGAAATCAGGCTCTCGAATTCGCCGTCGCCCCAGGCGCGGGCAAAGGCCTCGCCATGAATGCGCGAGGCGGTGCGCGCATCCTGCATCTCGATGGACAGGATCAGGCATTCGGGCTGACGCGAGAACAGACTGAAGACCATCAGACCACTGCCTCGTGCGGCAGCACGAAGCCTGCTTGCGGCTTGGCGTCGGCATCGCGAAGATAGCGTGGCTCGGCCGGGTTGGCGGCGGGATCGAGGCCAGCGGCGAGACGGGCCACGTCGTCGATCTCCGGGGCGACGAGGTCGCCAACGATGCCGGCCGCGAGGGCGTTGTCGATGTCGGCCAGCAGTGCCGCGCCGCTGCCGGTGATGGCGCAACCGTGCTTAAGAGCCAGCGCGGCGGCGGTCTCGGGCGAGAGTTCGCAGGCAGGCTCGACGATCGCGCCGCGGGCATCGACGATGATGGCCCAGACGTGACTGCGCCTGGCGTCGAGCACGGCCATTGTGGCTTTTCCGTTCCGGCACGCGGCGGGGACGGCGATGGCTTCCAGCGAGCCGACGCCGACAACCGGTACCCCGAGCGCAAGCGCCAGGCCGCGCGCGAAGGCGACGCCCACCCGGATGCCGGCAAAGGAGCCGGGGCCGATGGTCACGCCGATGCGGTCGACCCGGGACAGGTCAACGCCGGCATCCGCCAGCACCGATTGAAGTACGGCCGGCAATTGCTCGGCATGACCGCGGCCGATGTCCGGACTGGCGGATGCCAAAATGCTATCCGCGCCCGCGTCATAGAGGGCGACGGCACAAAACCTTGCGGAACAATCAATGGCGAGCGTCAGCACCGGGCACATCCATGGCAAAGGGCCATGCGGACAGCGCATGGCAACCTGTTGCCGATGTTCATAGGCACAGCGGCAGGCGCGGTAAAGGCCGAGTGCGTCAGACGGCTTCGACTTCGCGCACTTCCGGCACGAAATGCTTGAGCAGGTTCTGGATGCCGTGCTTGAGCGTGGCGGTCGACGACGGGCAGCCGGCGCAGGCGCCCTTCATGTGCAGGAACACCTTGCCGTCGCGGAAACCGCGGAAGGTGATGTCGCCGCCATCCTGGGCGACGGCGGGGCGGACCCGGCTTTCGAGCAGTTCCTTGATGGTGGCGACAATGGTCTCGTCGCCGGCCTCGAAGAATTCCTCGTCGGTCACCGGGGCGCCGTCATTGCCGGCGGCCATGATCGGCGCTCCGGACATGAAGTGCTCCATGATGGTGCCGAGAATGGCAGGCTTGAGGTGCTGCCAGTCGGGTCCATCCTTGGTGATGGTGATGAAGTCATAGCCGAAGAACACCCCGGTGACGCCGGGAATGCCGAACAGCTTGGCGGCGAGCGGGGAAGCCGGGCCGGCCTCGTCGGCGTCGCGGTAATCGGCGGTGCCCTGATCCATCACCACCTTGCCGGGCAGGAACTTCAGGGTCGCGGGATTGGGGGTGGATTCGGTCTGGATGAACATTGTCGGTCTCCCTGCCTGGTGCGTTGACCGGCCAGTTTAGAATTCTTCAAAACAAGATAAGCCTCGAGAGCCTCGCAATCAAGGGCGGATATGGCTTAGAGCATCGTACGATGCTCTAACTCAGCGCGTCGATTTCGTCATCGGACAGGGCGTCGGGGATGACGGTGACCGGAATCGGGAAGGCTGCGCCGCGTCCGGCGATGGAGGCGACAAGCGGCCCGGGGCCATCCTTGGCGGAGCCGGCGGCCAGTACCAGGATGGCTATATCCTGGTCTTCCTCGATAACCGCGTGGATCTCCTCGGTGGTCTTTCCCTGCCGGATCACCACTTCGGGATCGATGCCGATGATCTGGCGCATCTTCTCGCTGGCCTTGGCAAGCGTCGCCTCGGCCTCTTCCATCGCCTCGGCGCGCATGATTTCCTCGACACCGAGCCAGTGCTGGAAATCGCCGGGCTCGATGACATAGACCAGAACCAGTCCGCCGCCGGAATTGTAAGCCCGCATCCCTGCGTAGCGCATGGCGCGCTCGCATTCCGGCGTGTCATCGATGACTGCGAGGAACTTGCGGCGGTGGCCGGCCTCGCGTGAACGTCTTCTTGATACCATGGGCGGGACAATGCCATCAGAGCGGGCTGTCCCGCAAGTGCGATTTTGAGACTCCCGCGGGCGCCCTCGCCAAGCCGTCCCGACAGGGGCGCGCGGCCTGGCAGCGGCCCCGGGCCGGTGCCTAGACGAAGCCGATGATTTCGCGAACGTCGGCCATGGTCTTTTCGGCAATGACGTTGGCGCGGGCGCTGCCTTCCTTGAGGATTGCATCGATGTGGCTCGGATCGTCCATCAGCCGCTGCATCTCGGAGGTGATCGGCCCGAGAACGGCGACCGCCAGCTCGACCAGGGCAGGCTTGAACACCGAGAACTGCTGGCCGGCATATTCTTCCAGCACATCCTTGCGGGTGCGGTCGCTGAGCGCGGCATAGATGCCGACGAGGTTCTGCGCCTCGGGGCGTCCTTCGAGCTCCTCGAGTGTTTCCGGCAAGGGTGCGGGATCGGTCTTGGCCTTGCGGATCTTCTTGGCGATGGTGTCGGCATCGTCGGTAAGATTGATGCGCGAGAGGTCCGACGGGTCGGATTTCGACATCTTCTTGGTGCCGTCGCGCAGGCTCATGACGCGCGGCGCCGGCCCCTCGATCAGGGGTTCGGTCATCGGGAAAAAACCGGAGATCTTTTCCTCGCCGACCATCATCTCGACGCCGAGACCGGCGGCACGGATGCGGTCGGAGAAATCGATGTTGAACTTCTGCGCGATGTCGCGGGCGAGTTCGAGATGCTGCTTCTGGTCTTCTCCGACCGGCACATGAGTGGCGCGGTAGAGCAGGATGTCGGCGGCCATCAGGCTAGGATAGGCCAGCAGCCCGAGCGAGGCATTTTCGCGGTCCTTGCCGGCCTTGTCCTTGAACTGGGTCATGCGGTTCATCCAGCCGATGCGCGCGACGCAGTTGAAGATCCAGGCCAATTCCGCATGGCCGGAGACCGCCGACTGGTTGAAAACGATGTGCTTTACCGGATCGATGCCGGAAGCGATGAACGCCGCGGCAATAGAGCGGGTCTGGCCCTTCAGGTCCTCATGGACGAGCTGCGCGGTGATCGAGTGCATGTCGACCACGCAGAAGATGCAGTCGTGCTGCTCCTGTAGAGCCACGAACTTGCGGATGGCGCCAAGATAGTTGCCCAGGTGCAGATTGCCGGTCGGCTGGACACCGGAGAAGACGAGCGGCTTGAAAGTGGCGGACATGATGTACTCCCCGCCGGGCTTGTGGAGGGCCCGGATACCTCGTTGAAATCGGGCGGGGTTATGCGGCTGCAGCGATGTCAGGTCAAGAGGCTATCAATCCGGGTGGTCCCAGCCTCAGGCCTTTTTGCGGCGTCTGAGCACCCGGGCGAATTCACCCCGGTCGAGCGCACCGGTGGCAAAGGCGAAACCGAAATAGACAACGGCAGCCGCGGCCACCGTCAGCAGCACCGAGGCCAGCCGGACCGGAAGCGACGCGTCGAGCAGCAGATGCGGGAAGCTTGCCTCGGCCCACCACAACAGCGCGCCCATCAGCGCCGCGCCGGTGACGATGAGCACGATGCGGCGAATTGTGACAGCAGCGGGCCGGAATAGGTCGCGCGCCACCAGCTGCTGGCCGAGATAGAGCGCCGAGAGCCAGCCGGCGAGGCTGGTGGCGATCGCCAGGCCCATCACGCCCAGACGCGGAAACAGCAGCAGGCTGCCGGAAATGTTGACGACGACCGACAGGGCCGAAGCCCACAGCGGCGTGCGCATGTCCTGGCGGGCATAAAACACCGGCGTGAAGATCTTGGTGAGCACGAAGGCCGGCAGGCCGATGGAGAAGGCGGCGAGGACCTGGGCCGTGACGATCGTTGTGTCCCGGCTGAAGGCGCCGCGTTCGAACACCAGGGCGATGATCGGCTCGGGCAGCAGCGCAAGGCCGAAGGCGGCAGGGACGGTGATCGCCATGCCGAATTCCAGGCTGCGGTTCTGCAGGTATTGCGCTTCCTTCATGTCGCCGGCCTTGAGCGCGCGGGCCAGTTCGGGCAGCAGCACGACACCGATGGCAATGCCGATGACACCCAGCGGCAGCTGGTTGAGGCGGTCGGCATAGTTGATGACGGCAATGGCGCCGGCCTCGGCCGAGGCGATGATCTGGCCGACCAGCAGGTTGATCTGGGTGATGCCGCCGGTCACGGCCGCCGGCAGGGCCAGCCACAAAAGGCGCCTGACGGCCGGCGTCAAGCGCGGACGGACGAAACCGATACTGAAGTTCGCGCGCCGGAGCGCCCAGACCAGCAGGCCGAGCTGCAGCACTCCCGACACGGAGACCGACCAGCCCAGGACCTTGCCGATATCGGGCGCCGCCAGGCTAAGGTACCCCGACGCCGCCAGCCCCGCCACCAGAACCACGTTGAGCAGGATCGGCGCCAGCGCCGCGAGGAAATAGCGCCGCAGCGAATTGAGGATACCGGCCAGCATCGCCACCAGGCTCATGGCGGCGAGATAGGGGAACATGATGCGCGCCAGCAGCACGGTGAGATCGAATTTCTCCGGGTCCGATGCGAATCTCGGCGCGATGACGGTGCCGACAAGGAACGGCATGAAGATCATCGCCAGGGCGGACAGCACGAACAGCGACAGCAGCAGAACCGAGAGAACCTGCTCGGCGAATTTCTTCGCTGCCGCCTGCCCACCACCCTCGATCTCGCTCGCAAACAGCGGCACGAAGGCCGCGTTGAACGCGCCCTCGGCAAACAGCCTGCGAAACAGGTTGGGGAAGCGGAAGGCAGCATAGAAGGCATCGGCGACCGGTCCGGCGCCGAGAAAAGCCGCGATCATCGCCTCGCGGACGAAGCCCAACACACGGCTCGCCATGGTGGCGCCGCCGACGCTGGCGAATTTTCCGATCAGGCTCATGCCGGGGTCTTGCCCCGCCGCGCCGAGCCCTGCGGCGCGATCATTCCCGGAGGCATCTTGTCCCGCACCTCGTCCTCTTCCTTGGCAAGCACGGCCTTGAGCCGGGCGACGATGTTGGTCTGGCGATTCTCGTTGGTGATCTTCTGGCCGACCAGATCGCGAACATAGAACGTGTCGACGACCTTTTCGCCAAAGGTGGTGATGTGAGCCGAAGCGATGTCGAGCGACAGATCCGACAGTACCGAAGCGACCTCCGAGAGCAGGCCGGTGCGGTCAAGACATTCGATCTCGATGACGGTGAACTTGTTGGACAGCGTGTTGGAAATCGTCACCTGCGGCTTGATGATGAACGGCCGCTTCCTGGTCTTGCCGCGGGTCTTGCGGGCAATCACCTCGGGAATGTAGGCCCGGCCGGCCAGCACATCCTCGATCATGCGGCCGACCGAGGCGCCGCGCCGCAGTTCGTCCTCGTCGTCGGGCAGTTCGCGGTTAATCAGGATGGTATCGAGCGCCCGTCCGTCGGAGGTGGTGAAGACCTGCGCATCGGCGATGTTGGCGCCGGCGGCGGCACAGGCGCCGGTAACGATCGACAAGAGCCGCGGATGGTCGGGCGACAATAGCGTGATTTCGGTAATGGCATGGAAGGCATGGGTGCGCACCATGGTGGCGAGCGGCTTCTTCGCCTTGTCGGCCTCGCGGACGAAATTGGCGTGGCGCACCTGCTCCTCGAGCGGCACGGCCAGCAGGTAAGGCTCGTAGTGCAGCTTCAGATAGGCCTTGCGCTCCTTCGGGCTCCAGTCGGACAGCGCCTCGCCGAGTGCATCGCGGGCATGGGCGGCACGCTCCTTGCGCGAGACTTCCGAAAAGCCGCCGGAAAGCATCAGTTCTGTCTCGTAGTAGAGCGTGCGCAGCAATTGCCCTTTCCAGCCGTTCCAGACGCCGGGTCCGACGGCCCGGATATCGCAGACCGACAGGATCAACAGCAGTTTCAGCCGTTCCAGCGTGCGCACCTTCTCGGCAAAATCGCTGATGGTCTTGCGGTCGTTGAGATCGCGGGTCTGCGACACCATCGACATGGTCAGGTGCTCCTCGACCAGCCAGGCAACGAGCTCAGTCTGGTTGGCGGAAAGGCCAAGCCGCGGGCAGAGCTTGCGCGCCACCTTGGCGCCGGCGATGGAATGATCCTCCGGCCGCCCCTTGGCGATGTCGTGCAAGAAGACGGCGACATAAAGCGCCTCGCGCTCCTCGATCCCGGGCATCAGCTTCGAGGCCAGCGGATGCTCGCGTTCACCTTCGCCCTTGTCGATGCCAGAGAGCACCGAAACGGTGCGGATCAGGTGCTCGTCGACCGTGTAGTGGTGATACATGTTGAACTGCATCATCGCGACGATCTTGCCGAACTCGGGAATGAAGCGGCCGAGAACTCCGGCCTCGTTCATGCGCCTCAAGATCACCGCCGGCTGCCGCTTCGAGGTCAGGATCGACATGAACAGCCGGTTGGCTTCCTCGTTTTCGCGCAGCTCCGCGTTGACCAGCCGCAGCGAGCGGGTGACGCGCTTGAGCGCATCGGGATGGAACTCCAGGCCGCGGATGTCGGCCAGGTGGAACATGCGGATGATGTTGACCGGATCGCGCTTGAAGACCTCGGCGTCGGCCAGATTGATGCGGCCCTTGTCCTCGAGAAAGTCGAGCGTGCCGGGAATCTTGCGCGGACGATTGGCAAAGCGGCTGATCACACCCGTTAGCCCCGGCGCCTGCTTGGCCTGCTGGTCCTCCAGCCCGGCGCAGAAGATGCGGGTCAGGTCGCCGACATCCTTGGCGACGAGGAAATAGTGTTTCATGAATCGCTCGACCGCCGACAGGCCGGGGTGATCCTGGTAGCCAAGGCCGGCAGCAATGTCACGCTGGATATCGAAGGACAGCCGCTCTTCGGACTTGCCGGTGAGATAGTGCATGTGACAGCGCACGGCCCAGAGGAAATCCTCGGCCTTGACGAAGAGGTTGAACTCGCGGCGCGACAGCACGCCGAGGCCGACAAGCTCCTCGGTGTCGCGGATGTGGTAGAAATACTTGGCGATCCAGAACAGCGTGTTGAGGTCGCGCAGGCCGCCCTTGCCTTCCTTGACATTGGGCTCGACCAGATAGCGGGTGTCGCCGGCCTTGCGGTGGCGCTCGTCGCGTTCGGCAAGTTTCGCGGCGATGAATTCGGGTCCGGTGCTGTCCACCACCTCGCTTTCGAAGCGGCCGCCGAGGTCATCGAAGAGCGCCCGTTCGCCGCAGAGAAAGCGGGCTTCGAGAATGGCGGTGCGGATGGTCATGTCGGAGCGCGACAGCCTTATGCACTCGTCGACATTGCGGGTGGCGTGGCCGACCTTGAGCCCCATGTCCCAGAGAATGTAGAGGATCCATTCCACCACCTGTTCGGTCCAGGGCGTGTTCTTGTAGGGCAGCACGAACAGCAGATCGATGTCGGAGCCCGGCGCCAGGGTACCGCGGCCATAGCCGCCAACGGCGGTGACGGTCATGCGCTCGGACTTCGAAGGGTTTTCGACCCTGTAGACGTGAACGCTGGCGTAGTCGTAGAGCGCGGCGGTGATGACGTCCTGCAGATGCGAGATCCGCATGGCGCAGGCGGTACCACCGCCATCCTCGAACAGCATGGTGCGGGCGGTCTCGCGGCCGAGCGCGTTGACGCGCTTGACCTCCGCCAGCACGTCCATCCTGGCCTCGTTGCTGGCGCCGCCATGCCTGGCGGCGATGGCGTTGAGCGCCTTGCGCAGTTTTGCCGGATCGACAATCTTGGTGAGATCGAGGTTGTCTTCGGCGGCTTTGAGCATCAAGTTTGTCCTGGTCGCGGTCAGTGGTCCGGCTCAGCGCGCCAAGCCGCGGCTGCTATAGCCTGTTTCGGAGGGAAACGACAGTCCGCCCGAAGCCGGAAGCGGAAAGCCGGCCTGCCGGACCCGGGTCAGGTGGCGATCCGCTCGATGAACCAGTTGGTCAGCCGGGTCCAGACCTCATCCTTCTCCGCGGCATCCTCGACACCGTGCTCGAGATTGGGGTTGTCGTTGACCTCGATGACGAAGACGCCGTCATCGGTTTCCTTGAGATCGACGCCGTAAAGACCGTCGCCCACCGCGCAGGCGGCGCGCAGGCCGGTGTCGAGCACCAGCGGCGGCACCTGCGCCAGCGAGAACGACTTGAAGCCGCCTTCGAGCGGCTTGCCGCCGGTGTCGTGCTTGACGATCTGCCAGTGCTTCTTGGCCATCAGATACTGCACCGCGAACAAGGGCTTGCCACCCAGAACGCCGATGCGCCAATCGAAACTGGTGGGCATGAATTTCTGTGCGATCAGCACTTCCGAATCATGCAGCCAGGCGCCGGCCAGTTCTTTCAGTTCGGCCATTGAGGCAACTTTCTTGACGCCTCTGGAAAAGGAGGAATCGGGCACCTTCAAGACCATCGGGAAGCCGAGCTGATCGGCGGCGCGCTGGAAGTCCTCCGGCCCGATCAGCATCACCGTGTCGGGCACCGGTATGCCGTTGGAGGCCATCAGTTCGTCGAGGTAGACCTTGTTGGTGCAGCGGATCATCGACACCGGATCGTCGATCACCGGCATGCCCTCCTGCTGGGCGCGACGAGCGAAACGGTAGGTGTGGTTGGAGATCGAGGTGGTTTCGCGGATGAACAGCGCATCGAAATTGGCCAGCCTCGGCAGGTCCTTGCGGGTGATCGGTTCGACCGAAACGCCCATGCGCGCGGCAACGCGCGACCAGTGCTTGAGGCTTGCAATCGAGGACGGCGGCAGGGCTTCGTTGGGATCGACCAGGGTGGCAAAGGAGTAGCGCGCAGGCGCCCGCGACTTGGCGTCCTTCCACTGCCGCGCGGTGTAGCGGGCCATGGCCTGAAAGAAGGCCTCGCGGCCCGGCTCATCGAGCTTGCTGATCGGCAGAAGCCCGATCTTGGTGATCGCCGTCCAGTCTCCGTCCTTCAGCGTCAGTTCGAGGATCGGCGCCCGGAACCAGTCGAACAGCAGCCTGCCGAAGCGCTCGAGCCGCGCATCGGTCGAGGTTCCGAAGAATATCCGCAACCGTGACGGCAACGGTTCGCCGCCGTGTTCGCGCAGGCTCTTGTTGAGCGAATCCTCGAGTTCGGGGATGGCATTCTCGTAGAGCTTGCGGGCCGACAGGTCGATGATGGTCTCGACGGACGGGATCACCCGCTGGCCGCGGGCCGCCGCCAGCAGCGAGGCGTAGTAGCCGCGGCTCTGGTAGGCGTAAGAGCGCGACAGGTTGATGATGTTGGGCCGGGCGCCGCGGAACAGCTCGGGCCGGGCGAGATAATCGCGGGTGGCGAGCACTTTGTGCTTGGTGGCGGCATGATCGAAGCCCGCCAGCGCGGTGGACAGGATGATCCAGTCAGACATGGGGAGACTTTCCCTTGATAAGCACGGCGGCGCGCAGGCCCGTGCGGCCGAAACGGGCGATCCGGTCAAGGACCGCATAGGGGACCGGGATATTGGCGGCGTCGGCCACGGTTTCGCCGACCTCGTCCTCGACCCAGGGATCATGCACGAAAATGTGGCGGCCGTCATCGCCGTGGGCAAGCACCCAGTGGGGAACCTTCTTGCCCATCATCAGGTAGCCGCTGACCAGGATGATGGCAACGTGACCTTCGGCGAGGCGGGCGCGCAGCCAGTCGAGCGTGAAGGCCTCGGTGTGCACCGGCGTGCCGGCTTCGGCAACCCGGGCGCGGAAATCGGTCTGCGCCAGTTCCATCACCCGGCGCTTTTCCGGATCGCGCACCGTTTCAAGGAACAGCAGCTCCTCGGTCGAGCACCAGACCTCGGGATCGAGGCCGTGCTCGCGCGCCACCATGGCAAGACCGAACGGCTCGCAGCCACCTGGCCCCGAGAGCATGAAGACGGTGGTGGCCTCGCGCCAGAGCCGGATTTCCCAGACGGGATCGAGAAATTCCGGTGAGCGGAAGCGGGCGAGCGCCATCAGCAGGCAGCAGGAGCCGCAGGTGAAATCGGTGGACTGTTCATAGAACGGCGTCAGCACATCCGGAGCTTCGGGTCCGCGCAGCAGCTTTTCGAAGCGGAGGGCTGCCATGCCATCGGCATAGTAGTCGGCGACGCGGCCGATACGGCGGTAGCCGGTGGTCTTGTAGAGCGCGATGGCGGGCGCATTGTCCTCGCGCACCTCGAGCCTGAGCAGGATGCGGTCATGCTCCATGGCGGCTTTTTCGGCGGCGGCAAGAAGCGCCCGACCATAGCCCTTGCCGGCATGGCCTGCGGCCACGGCGAGCGAATAAAGCCGGGCAAGAGCCGCACCGGCACGAAACAGGATCATGGCGTAGCCGCGGATCTCTCCATCGGTCTCCAGCACCAGCGTTTCGGCGGTGGGGCGGTCGATCAATGTGCGGAAAGAGCGGCGCGAAATCCGGTCCGCGGGAAACACGGCCTTCTCGATCGCGTCCAGGGCATCGATGTCGGAAAGTGTGGCAGGACGTATCCGCTGTGCGGACATGGGCGTTCCCGAAAGCGAGTGATTACAGCCATTGGCGGCCTGCCCGTGAGGCGCTCGAATCATGGCTGATTTGTGTCGATCTGTCATCCGACACGATGAAATTCGGGCAAGACGGTGGAGCCGGCGTCCACGGGAAAATGTTGACCCGGATGGCCGCAATCCCCACATGGAACCGGCCACCGGTCAGGCACGGCGGGAGAACTCCCGCGCGCACCGACCGGGATGGCGCGCAGATGTTGAAGAAGGGAAGCCGCCGATGATCATTGAAGCCGCCAGACTGGGCGGATCCAACCTGTTCGCACCGGCTTCGCGCTCGGTGCTGTTCAAGTCGCTGGGGCTGACCATCCTTTTGCTGGCCGGACTCTGGTTCGGTCTGGGCGAGGCGTTTTCGGTGTTTGCCATGCCATGGCTCGAAAACCTGCTGCCGGGATTGCCCGACTGGGCCGGATGGGCCGGTACGGTGGCGGCAATCATTGCCGGCGTCGGGCTCGCTCTGGTGCTGGCGCTGTTCGTTGCGCCGGTGACGGCGGCGATGGCCGGCCTGTTTCTCGACGACATCGCCGAGGTGATCGAAACCCGAGACTACCCTGGCGAGACACCCGGCCGGCCGATGCCGCTCGGCCAGTCGATCCGGCAATCGCTCGGATTCTTGCTGGTGGTGGGGCTCGGCAACCTGTTTGCGCTGATCCTGCTGCTGGTCCCCGGCATCAACCTGGCGGCCTTCTTCCTGGTCAACGGCTACCTGCTGGGCCGGGAGTATTTCGAGTTCGCCGCCATGCGCTTCATGAGCCCGGCCGACGCCAAGCGGCTGAGGTCGCGCAACTCGACGACGATCTTCTTCGCCGGCCTGATCATCGCCGCCTTCCTGTCGGTGCCGCTCCTGAACCTGCTGACCCCGATGTTCGCAGCCGGCATGATGGTGCATCTGCACAAGATGATCGCGGGGCAACGGCGTGCTAAGGCCGGGACCGATTAACAGACTTTCTTCTCATGGAGAGAAAGCCCGAAATAGGCCTGATATGGACATAAACGTGGCTTTAGCCGCAACCTAGGCGAAGTTATCTTCGCCGATCTTAAGGCTGTGGACCTGCCTCCGGGCAGTTGCGATGGCAATTCCGTGGCGTCCCGCGACTTTCAGCATCTGAGGTTCCATCACAACAGCTAATCAGCTGTGAGAAACTCGCTCGAAATCCAACCCTTTTTGCCACCCCCAACATCAACGTGGCTCCAATTGCCATTTTGCCCGAGGATTTTTACCGCAGCACCTTTGGGAATTGTCATTAGAATTCTGTTTTTCGTACTTGGCCCCTCGCGAAGGTTAACCGCAGTTCGAGCATGGTTGGTGATGTCTACAGGTGTTTCACTTCCGCCCTCTGGCGAGACATCCTGCAAGCTGGTTTCGATGGTGTTTGGCGACTGGTCAGACAATGGCGGAGTTGGCTCTGTTGTGCGGATACCCGCACCTTTTGGTGATGAACTGGGAGCACGCGGGGACGGGATATCAGCGGACGGTCCCACTTGCTCGAACGCGTCAGGTGCATTTTCAATGGCAGCGAGAGGTTTCGTAGCAACTGCCGAATTGTGGTTTTCGATTACCGTGGCCGCCTCCCTTTTTACCGCAGGGTCGGGAAGAAGAGCTCCAAGCACGGGTAGTCCGACGCCTATCGCAAGCACTATATACAGGAATTTACGAAGCGGTCGGCGTTTCACTGGCACGTGCAGCTCCAGGGAACCGGAAACAGGCTCAATGGGCCGCGCAGGCGGTAGTGAACGCGTGGTCTTTTCTTTGGGAAGGCGAGAGAGAAGATTGCAGCCATCGGCAAATACCGCGGCTTTGCCTGTCTGCGAGAATTCGACGAGTTCGTTGATGCCATTCTTGCTCTGGAAATGGATGGTCTCATAAAGGCAGATCGGGATTTGCCTGTTGTCTCGGAAGCGCCTGTCCGGGCCACCACTTTTGTTGGGATGCTTCCAGGTGTAATCGACAATACGAGCATCGCTTGGCACCCGACCATCTTCGATGAAACGCGAGTCCTGCCAGCGGAGCGTAAGTTCGCCGTATGGCACTGCACCAAATCGTGCTCCGTCCTGAATCAGTACGATATCGGGCATGAAGAATAGCGTCTGTTTGCCTACGCCAAGCGCGGGCGGCGTAACGTTGCTCTTGATGACGGCAGGCAATTGATAGGAGAGGGTAGTCGCGTTCTTCTTGACGAGGTGAGAAGCGCCTGCGTTGCGTTTCCAAGCGGTCAGGTTTGTAACGGCGCCACCCGCTTCAATGTGCCACTTGCCAGCGCAGCCGAGAAGTCCATCGAAACCTTGCGTCAACCGCTTGTAAGCTTCCTCAGCATCGCCTTCGAGATCGTAGTAGAGCACCGTGCTCCGGCGATAGGAATCGAGCCACCCTCCGATTGCCAAGCCCGGAAGGGCAAGAAGTGTCAGAAGCAAGCCGGCACCGCCGAACGCGAAACCGGCGAATATTCCAATTATGATCGCAGACCAGCAAAACGCGGCAGACATCTTAACTTGGCTGCTTTTCTCATTGATTTCATCGAGCAGCTGACCAAAGGTTACATCGCGCATCTGGATGACGTCGCCTGAATCGATTTCGATCATTGCGACGTCGGTTTGGTCGTAAATTTCCCTCGGAATTTCCGGCGCGGTTTCCGCTACCGCCCCGCGCCTTCCGGCCCGTCTGATGGAAGACCTATAATAAAGGCCCCCAACGCCAGCGTGAATGTAGTGCCCCCTTGGGCCTGTTCCTATTCGCAGTCCGCGGACGCCTACAGATACCCCAACGCCGGATTTCGAAAAATTGAATCGAAAAGGCCCTGCAGAAACCGATTTACGGATATAGAACGGCAATGCTTCCCCCCATTCAAAACATGCGATTGAAATCACATGTGGAGATAAGCTTACAGTTGAAAACCATTGCCGTTAAGTCAGAATACCTAGGACTACGGTCTTGAAAGCAGCAGAGTCGGCAATTTCACTCCAGCAGATTGCAATCCCCCTCACACCACCTAAGCCGGCAGTTCCACCAGCGGCGCGGGCACGTCGGTGGTCTTTTCCTTCGACTTGCAGATATCGGCGATGACACAGCGCTCGCATTCGGGTTTGCGGGCCTTGCAGCAGTAGCGGCCGTGCAGGATCAGCCAGTGGTGGGCGTGGAACAGGTAGTCCTCGGGGATGATCCTGAGGAAGGCTGCCTCAACTTCGTCCGGTGTCTTGCCCGGCGCGATCCTGAGCCGGTTGCCGATGCGGAAGACATGGGTGTCGACGGCGAGCGTCGGCACGCCGAAGGCCATCGACATGACCACGTTGGCGGTCTTGCGGCCGACGCCGGGCAGGGTCACCAGTTCGTCTTCGGTGCGGGGCACCTCGCCGCCGAAATCATCAACCAGCTTCCGGCTCAACGCGATGACGTTTTTCGCCTTGTTGCGGTAGAGCCCGATGGTCTTGATGTAGTCGCGGACCTTGTCCTCGCCCAGCGCCAGCATCTTTTCCGGCGTGTCGGCCACGGCGAACAGGGCACGGGTCGCCTTGTTGACGCCGGCGTCGGTCGCCTGCGCAGACAGCGCCACGGCCACCACGAGGGTGAACGGATTGACGTGTTCGAGTTCGCCCTTGGGTTCGGGCCGCTGGATCGAGAAACGGCGGAAGATCTCCCTGATCTCGTCCTTCGTGTAGGGGATCCTGGGGCGGCGTGCGGCGGGCTTGCGTTTGACCGCCGTCTTGCGCTGAGCCGGCATTTTTTCCGCTGCGGACGCAAGCGGCGACATTTTGACGTGTTTCGGGCTCTTGGGCTTTTCCATTTCATCCCTATAATCTGAGCAAGAGGTTGATGGCAAACCCTGGGACAAAACCCGGCTGGAGACGATTGCAGCAATGAACGACGAACCGCTGTTTGAAGCCGTTCTGAGCCCCTACCGATCGCTCGGCCGGCTGGGCTTCGTGTTGCTGATGGCGATTACGACCGTCATTACCGCCTTGCACATGGTGATCTTTGCGCGGGTCGGGGCCTGGCCGGTGTTTGCATTCTTCGGACTCGATCTGGCGCTGCTGTTCGGGGCGTTCTGGCTGAGCTACCGGTCGGGGCGGATGCGAGAGTTCATCCGCATGTCCCGCACCGATCTGGAAGTGAAGAAGGTTTCGCCGTCGGGACGGGCGGTCGACCACCGCTTCAACCCGTTCTGGGCGCGGTTCAACGTCGACCGCCACGACGAGATCGGCATTACCCAAATGCAGATCAGCGGCCAGGGCAGGCAGACCGATGTCGGCTCGTTCCTCAATCCCGACGACAAGGAAAGCTTCGCGACCGCGTTCCAGCGGGCGCTGGCGACCATCAAGAAGCGCTAAGGCGTTTCGGGAGCACCCGGCGTATTTCGGGTGGCGGCGCGAACCGGTGCGTGATTGATTGGGCCCGTTGCCAAACGTGCAGCAGCGCATTCGATCGCGCTGCGAGGAGCCATAAGATGACCGTGACCGCCCAGCTTGACCGCGACATCACCCCGAAGGGCGCTGACTACGAGCTTGTCCGCAAGACCATCGAGCGCATCTCGCTCGACTACCGGGCGCAACCGTCGCTGGAGGAGATCGCCTCCGATATCGGCGTGGCGCCTGGACGGCTGCAGAAGACTTTCAGCCGTTGGGCCGGTCTGACGCCGAAGGCCTTTTTGCAGGCGGTGACGCTGGATCACGCCCGGCGGCTGCTCGGCCACGAAGGCCTGCCGCTGCTCGATGCGAGCTACGAACTCGGCCTGTCGGGACCGGGTCGGCTGCACGACCTGTTCGTCACCCACGAGGCGATGAGCCCGGGCGATTTCAAGACCGGCGGCGCCGGACTGGCGATCCACTACGGATTCCATCCCTCGCCGTTCGGCACGGCGGTGATCATGGCGACGGAACGCGGGTTGTGCGGCCTTGCCTTTGCTGATCCGGGGGAGGAGCAGGCGGCGCTTGAGGATATGACCAGGCGCTGGCCCGGCGCTCGCTTCTCGCCCGACCAGGTGATGACCGCGCCCTATGTGGCCCGCATCTTCTCGCCGGAGCAATGGCGTGCCGACCAGCCCTTGCGGATCGTCATGATCGGCACTGATTTCCAGGTGCGTGTCTGGGAGGCGCTCTTGAGGATCCCGCTCGGGACTGCGTCGAGCTATCAGGATGTCGCTCGAGCCATCGGCAACCCCAAAGCCTCACGTGCCGTCGGTGCCGCGGTCGGGCGCAACCCGATATCCTTCGTGGTGCCCTGCCACCGGGCCATGGGCAAGTCCGGCGCGCTCACCGGCTATCACTGGGGCATCACCCGCAAGCGGGCGATGCTCGGCTGGGAAACGGGGTGTGTGCAGGCGGGTGCCTCTCAAGGCTCCTGAGCCGGTATCAAAAAATCCGCCCGGCGATGCCAGACGGATTTGATGTCGTCACAATCCCGTTACGGCGCTGTCAGTGCGCCTTGGACATGTCGCCCAGTACTTCCTTGGAAGCGACGGTGGAGTCGGCGTTGAGCTTGTAGACCATGGGCACGCCGGTAGCCAAATTGACCGAGAGGATCTGCTCGCGGTCGAGGCGGTCGAGCACCATCAAGAGCGAGCGCAGGGAATTCCCATGGGCTGCGACCAACACGGTTTCGCCGCGCAGCACGCGGGGCAGGATCTCGGTCATGTAGTAGGGCCAGACGCGGGCGCCGGTGTCCTTGAGGCTTTCGCCGCCCGGCGGCGGCACGTCGTAGGAGCGGCGCCAGATGTGGACCTGCTCCTCGCCCCATTTCTTCCGCGCATCGTCCTTGTTGAGGCCTGAGAGATCGCCGTAATCGCGCTCGTTGAGCGCCTGGTCGCGGATCACCTCGAGACCGGTCTGGCCGATGCCTTCCAGGATCAGGTCGAGCGTGTGCTGGGCGCGGATCAGAACCGAGGTGAAGGCGACGTCGAACTTGAGGCCGGTTTCCTTGAGCGCCTGGGCGCCAGTCTTGGCTTCCTCGATGCCGAGCTCAGTCAGGTCAGGGTCCTTCCAGCCGGTGAAGAGGTTTTTCAGGTTCCATTCGCTTTGGCCGTGGCGGACAAGGACGAGCGTTCCGGACATGGTGATTTCCTTTGTTCAGGCAGGTTGGGTTCAGGCGGTTCCGATCAGCGGTCGTTCAGACCGAGCACGTCGAGCATGGAGTAGTAGCCCGGCTTCTGGTAGCGGGCCCAGAGAGCGGCACGGACGGCGCCGCGGGCAAAGATCGAGCGGTCGGTGGCACGGTGGGTCAGTTCGACGGTTTCACCCTCGCCGGCGAGAATGACCGAGTGCTCGCCTATCACCGAACCGCCGCGCAATGTGGCGAAGCCAATGCTGCCGGGCTCGCGCGGGCCGGTGTGGCCGTCACGGACTCTCACCGAGTGCTGGCCGAGCCCGATGCCGCGGCCTTCGGCTGCGGCCTCGCCGAGCAGCAGCGCCGTGCCCGATGGCGCGTCGACCTTGTGGCGGTGGTGCATTTCCAGCACCTCGATGTCCCAGTCGCCGGCATCCAGCGCCTTGGCCGCCTGGCGCACCAGCACCGAGAGCAGGTTGACGCCGAGGCTCATGTTGCCGGACTTGACGATGCGGGCGTGGCGCGAGGCGGCATGCAGCCGGGCCTCGTGGCTTTCGTCCATGCCGGTGGTGCCGATGACGTGGACAATGCGCGCCTGGGCGGCGAGATCGGCGAATTCCAGCGACGCCTGAGGCGCGGTGAAATCGAGCACACCTTCGGCGCCGGCGAAAACCGGCAGCGCGTCCTCGGTGATGATCACGCCGTTCGGGCCGAGCCCGGCGAGTTCACCCGCATCCTTGCCGAGCACATCCGATCCGGGCCGTTCGATGGCGCCGGCCAGATGGACGCCGTCGATCTCGGCGATGGTGCGGATCAGCGCCTGGCCCATGCGGCCGGCGGCGCCGACAACGATAAGCCCCATGCTTCCGGTTGCTGTTGTCATGGCTTGCCTCCGTTCGTGTCCGTCACGGCGTCGGCGGCTTCGGAAACCACATCGCCGCCGGTTTCGCTGTAGGCCTGAAGCCGGGCATAGAGCCCGTCCTTGTTGGCGCTCAGATCGGCGTGGTTGCCGATTTCCACCACCCGGCCCGCCTGCATGACGACAATACGGTCAGCGCGGGCGATTGTCGAAAGCCGGTGGGCGATCACCAGCACCGTGCGGTTCTGCATGGCGCCCTCGAGCGCCTTTTGCACCGCGGCTTCGGATTCGTTGTCGAGCGCCGACGTTGCCTCGTCGAGAAGCAGGATCGGCGCATTGCGGACAAGCGCACGGGCGATCGAAATGCGCTGGCGCTGGCCGCCGGACAGGTTGACGCCGTTTTCGCCGAGCATGGTGTCATAGCCCTGCGGCTGGGCGAGAATGAACTCGTGCGCGTTGGCCAGTCGTGCCGCCTCCTCGATCTCTGCGTCGGTGGCGTCGGGCCGGGCGTAACGCAGATTTTCGCGGATCGAGCCCTCGAACAGCCAGGGCTGCTGGGAGACATAGCCGATCTGGTGGCGCAGCGATGTCTTGGTGACGGTGGCGATGTCGGTGCCGTCGATCAGCACCTGGCCGGAGGCGGGATCGTGAAACCGCGGCACCAGCGAGATCAGTGTCGACTTGCCCGCGCCCGATGGCCCGACAATCGCCGTCGTCCTTCCGGCCTCGGCGACGAAGCTCACATCATCGAGAACGATATCGCCGCGGCCGTAGCCGAAGCCGACACCGCGGAATTCGATCTCGCCACCCTTGACCACAAGGGTTCCGGCATCCGGACGGTCGCCCTGGGTCGGTTCCTCGTCGAGGATCTCGTAGATCATCCTGGCATTGACGACGGCGCGCTCGAGATTGACCTGAAGCCGCGCCAGCCGCCTGGCCGGGTCGTAGGCAAGCAGCAGCGCCGTGATGAAGGAAAAGAAGGCGCCTGGCAGCTGGTTGCCATAGACCGAGCGGTAGGCGGAATAGGCGATGATGCCGGATATCGCGAAGCCGGCGATGGTTTCGACAAGCGGCGCGGTGCGCTCGGTCAGCCGGGCGATGCGGTTGGAGCGGCTTTCGGCAGCCTTGATCAGCTCGGATGACCGGGCGCTGATCTGCTCTTCCATGGTGAAGGCCTTGACGATGGAAATGCCCTGCACCGTCTCCTGCATGGCGCTGAGCACCCGGCTGTTGAGGTCGACCGATTCGCGCGTGGCGCTCCTGAGGCGCCTGGAAATGTAGCGAAGGCCGATGAGCACCGGCGGCGCGCCGAGGAACACCATTGCACTAAGCACCGGGTCCTTGGTCAGCATGACGACCACGAGCGCGATCAGGGTCAGCAGATCGCGCGCAAAGGAGGTGATCGTCAGGTTCATCACGTCGCGGATGCCGGCAACATTCTGGGAGATCTGGGCTGCAATATGGGCCGAACGGGTGTCGCCGAAATAGCCCATCCCGAGACGCATCAGGTGGTCGATCAGGCGCTGCTGATAGCGGGCGACGAGGTTGTTTCCGACCTGCGCCAGCGCCACGGCCTGGCCGTAGGACGCGGCGCCGCGAATGATGAAGGCGCCTAAGATCGAGCCGCAGATCACCCAGATCATATCGGTGTTTCGCTTGGCGAAGGTCTCGTCGATGACGGCTTCCATAATCCAGGCCATGAAGGCCGTGGATCCCGCGACCAGGGCCAGGCAAATGGCCGCAAATATGTAGGTCTTGATGTAATCGCGGCCATTCTCACGGATGATCCGGCGGATCACCATCGTCAGCGATTGCACATCCAGCTTGATGTTCCTGCCAAGCTTCACGTCTTGTCATCCTGTCAGGCGTTCCGCCAGGATCGCCATCTCAATCAGGCAGGAATGTCCCCGCGCTGTTCATGGCGGCTCTATAGCGGGTTGAATTCCGTTTGCCTATGCTTTCCAGCGGCGGCCTTCGGTCGCGACGCCGAAACGGACCGGGGTGCGGGCATAGGCCGCAAGACCGGACAGGGCGGCCAGCGGATGGGTGATGACGAAGGTCGGGATCGTCCTGAGGATGGCACTGTGCGGCGCCTTGTCCTCGAACGCCTGGCGGAACCGCGGCTGATTGAGCGCCGGCAGGATCTTCTGGACGATGCCGCCGGCGAGAAACACGCCGCCGCGCGCCATGAAGATCAACGCCAGGTCGCCCGCGACCCGGCCGAGATAGGTGACAAACAGCTCGATCGTCTCGACCGCGGCCGGATCCGACCCGGATGCCCAGTGCGCAGTCACTTCCGATGGCGTGGCGGCTGCCGGCTTGACGCCGTTTGCCTTGCAGACCGCGTGGTAGATATTCATCATGCCGCGTCCGCACAGCAGTTGCTCGGCGGAAATCCGGCCTTCGATGGGTTCATAGAGCGGAAACAGCTCGTAGTCCCGGCCGGTGCGCGGGCCGATGTCGACATGGCCGCCTTCGCCGGGCACCGGAAACCAGGTATGGCGCGCATGCACCAGGCCCGAAACACCGAGTCCGGTGCCGGGTCCGACCACCACACGCGAGGTCGACGGCCGGATCTCGCCGCCGCCGATCTTTTCCAGATACTCAGGCCCGAGCGAAGCCGCCGCCAGCCCCTGAGCCTCGAAATCATTGATCACCGTCACGCTCTCGAAGCCGAGATCGCGGATCATCACCTTGGGCTGGATCACCCAGTCGCAATTGGTCAGGTCGATTTCATCGCCCTTGATCGGGCCCGCAACCGCGAGGATCGCTGATCTGGGCTGCAGCGACGTGCGGTCGAGCACGCCGGCCTGGATCGCCTCGTCGATGCTGGGGTAGTCGGCGGTGGCCAGAATCGGGAATTCCTTCGGCTCCGCATTGGCATCCGTGAGGATGGCAAAACGGGCATTGGTGCCGCCGATATCGCCAATCAGGATGGGAAAGGCGATGGAATGTTCGGTGTCGTGGGAAATGGGCATGCTCTGGTCCCTGTAAGCCTGGTCTGGTTGCGGCGCGGCCCGGCAGGCGGCGCCAGGTAAGGTCCGCGCGTTATCCGAGCGCTTTCAGCAAGGTATCGGCGGTCGCGCGGTTGAGCGCCATCGGAATATCATAAACGATGGCAAGCCGCATCAGCGCCTTGACATCGACATCATGCGGCATCGCCGTCAGCGGATCGACAAAAAAGATAACAAGGCCGACATCGCCGGTGGCAATCAGGGCGCCGATCTGCTGATCGCCGCCCAGCGGCCCGCTCTTGAGCCGCTTGATATCGAGATCGGGACACGCCTCGGCAATGCGGCCGCCAGTGGTCCCGGTGGCAACGATCGGAAACCGCGCCAATGCCGCCTGATGGGTCCTGGCGAAGTCCGCCAGGTCATCCTTCTTCTGGTCATGCGCGATCAATGCAATGGCTTTTCGAACGGTCATGGCGGCTCGTTATCTCGAAGAAACCGGCCAAAATACCGGATTCGACATTTTCAATCGATTTGATCAGGCATTCTATAGCTTGTCCCCGCGGCAAACAAAAGCCGTCGAGACCGCGATAATTCACTGCCTGCCGGGGCGAAAACCCTAGTTGGCCGGCCGGGGCACCGGCAGCGGGATGCGACCCGGCAGGGGAACAGGCGCGAAGGCGGACGCGCCCACGGGAGCAGCATTGGCATTCGCCCTGGCGATGCGGGCAATCGGGTCTGCTCCAAGCGTGACTTCAGCCTCAGATGCAGGGGACGGTGCTTCGATCACGACTCTACAGGCCTGCGGAAGATCCGACAGCTGGATGTCGCGCTTCTTTGGTGCGGGCTTGGTGTCTTTCTTGGGCTTGGCAGGCGCCCAGGGCTCATCGGTGAACCACCAGGCGAGCGACTTGTCGCATCCCGATCCTGCAGGTGGCGGGCTCTGGTCCTTGCAGCCGCTGACGCCGGGCGGACACTTGATGCGGATGTGGAAATGATAGTGATGCCCGTAATAGGGCCGGATCTTGCCCATCGCGGCACGGTTGCCTGTCCAGCTGTCGCACAGCTTCTTCTTGATGCCGGGATGAACGAAAATGCGCTCGACCTCGGGGTAGCTTGCCGCTCGCATCAGAAGCCTTGCATGGGCCGGGGTCCATATCCGGTCATCGACATAGAGCGTGCCTTTCTTCAGCATCGAGGTGGCCGAAATGTTTTCCCGCTCGGCAGCGGACAGGGTGCGGCCGGGCATCGGTGTGAGCCAGACATCTGCGTCGAGACCAATCTGATGCGACGCATGGCCGGACAGCATCGGGCCACCGCGCGGTTGCGCAATGTCGCCGACGAGAAGTCCGGGCCAGCCATCCTGGGCGGCAGCGTCTCGCGACAATCTCTCCACCAGCGTGATCAGATCGGGGTGTCCCCAGCGGCGATTGCGCGACAGCCGCATGGCCTGCCAGGTCGGTCCGTCCGTGGGAATGGCGATGCCGCCGGCAAGACAGCCCTTGGAGTAAAATCCGATTGCGCGGGGGGGAAGCACGGCCGGCAGTTTCGCCGCGCCGAATATCTGCTTGGCCGGCTGATCGGCGGCCGCCGGCTGCACGGCAGCGGCATTCGGGCCGCATGCGATCAGGACAACCAGCATCGTCTTGCGGGCAATCGTTACCAGGCTGCGGACGGCGTTCATAAGATTCGGTCTCCAGGCTCTCGGGCAGCATGATGCACACATCACCTTGCCCGAGGATAGCGCGCCACGGTCCTCAAGAAAACCGCGGCATCCGCCGGCATGCCTTTCCTTACGGCTTGACGCGGAAGAGCTGCAGCGGCTGATCCTGCGTTCCGGGCACCGGTTCGAGCCAGACCGGCACGATTCCCTTGCCCAACTCAGCATACAAACCGTCGGGCGCCACTTTCGCGATGGTGTCGACTTGCGGATCGGTCTTGCAGAACGCGACGACCGTTACACCGGCGCCACGCAGGAACTTGACGGCATCCTTCGGCGTCGCCATCGCGGCATGCAGCTCGGTGAGCATGCCGCCCTGGTTCCGGTGATAGGGCGCCGACAGAACGCGATGCGGCGTGAAGCGCAGGATGTGCGCGCCAAGATTGGAGGGCCCGGCGACCACGCCCGCGGGCTCGCGCGCCAAGGCCCGCATCGCCGCGGCATCCGTGCAGATGATCTGCTCCTCCGGAAACAGGCCGGCAACCTCCTCGCCCACAACCTTTCCGGCCGCCATTGAGAGAAGGGCGCCGGCCAGGGCCCAGACAAACGGCACGGCGGCGAGAGCCGAACCGGCAAAGGCCAGCCCCTTGCGCAAGTTTTTCGGATCAGCGTTGGCGCGCGTCCGCATATCGGCCACCAGCGCCGCCATCGGGATCGCCGACAGCAGGTTGCCGAAGACCGCGCCACGAACCTGGACCAGGGCGATGGCCCAGGAGACCGCCAGCAGCGCCAGCAAGGCACCGTGGGCATGGACATTGCGGCGCTGACGGATCCGCCAGATGCACAGAGCCATGGCCAGTACCGGCACCAGGTAGAACCCGCCTGCGCTCCAGGGCTCTTCTGCAACTTGCGACCATACCGGCTGGGCTTCGATCACGCTGTCGAGCCACATCGAGACCAGCAACGGATCGAGGTTTCCGAGCGGATTGCCGAGACATTGCGGCGCAATCACCACAGCGGCGCCCAGCGTTGCGGCGCCGGCGAGGCCGAGCGCCGTCAGGCGGGAGGCAAAGCCACGCGCGGAAACCGTCGCCACCGCGAGGAAGAAGCTTCCTGCCCCCAGGACTCCGAGAGAGTAAAATCCCGTCGACAGGGCGTCACAGGCGACCATGCCATAACGGGCAGGAGGAACGGTGAGAAAAAACACGGCGGTCAAGGCCGCGGCCATGGCAAGGGAAAAGGCCGCCGCCGCGGCGTTCACCCGGTTGCCGAGCCAGAGCCACTGCACAGCGACAATGAGGGCGGCGACAAGAACATGCGGCGTGGTTTCGGCGCCGATGGCTATGGCCAGCGCCGCGGCCACACCGGCAATCGCGTGCGCAAGCGGGGGGCGCCCCGGAAGAATGAGACAGGCAGCAATGGTGGCGATCAATCCGAGCTGGACGTTATGATGATCGATCGAGCCGGGCTGAAACCTGTTGACCCCGAGCACGAACAGGAACGCCAGGGCGAGCGCCATCAGCCGGCCCTGTCGACCCGCCAGCACACCGCCGCCGATACCGAGCGCATAGAAGATCGGCAATGTCGTCAGCAATGGCCAGACAAACAGCGCCGAGGCTTCCGCCATGACCGGGTTCATGAACAGGGAGAAGAACAGGATCAGGTTGGCGATCGGAAGGTCGATCAATCTCGACCAATGCATCAATGTGCCGCCATCCAGCCCCAGACGGTGCTGCATGAGATCGAACCAGTCCTGGCCGGCGAGCAGATCGCGCACCTCGACGAGGCGCATGACATCGTCATTGTCGGCCCCGACATAATCCACGTAGGAGGCAAAATGCATGGCTGCCGTTACCGCGACCAGCGCAGCGAAGGCCAGAAGAACCGGCATGTGCAGCGGCGCCAGCGGACTGATGCGGTGTGGCCGTTCGACCTTCCCGGCAGACACAAAGCCGGGTTCCCCGGCGGCAGGGCTGGTACTGGTCAATGGGAACTCCAACGCAAATTTGTCCGAGACATTCAACCTAGCCTTAACCTTCTCAAGAAATAGTAAAGCGACGGGCGAATCCGGCCCGCAGCTAACGGGGATCCCCATGACGGACGGTTTGCTTGAAGGCCTCGAAATCGCGGTGCTTCTGCCCTGCTACAATGAAGCGGCAACCATCGGCGACGTGGTCGCGGGTTTTCGCGCGGCCATTCCCAGCGCCCGGATCTATGTCTACGACAACAATTCAAAGGACCAGACGGCGCTTCGCGCGGCGCTCGCAGGGGCCATTGTTGTGCGTGAACCGCGCCAGGGCAAGGGACATGTGGTGCGCCGGATGTTTTCCGACATCGATGCCGACATCTACCTGATGGCCGATGGCGACGGCACCTATTCGCCGAACGACGGCCCGGAGCTGATCCGCACGCTTTTGACCGAGAGCTGCGACATGGTTGTCGGCACCCGCCGCGGGGTTACCGACGACGCAGGCCGCCGCGGCCATGCCTTCGGAAACTCGATTTTCAACACCCTGTACAAGTCGATCTTCGGCAATGACTTCACCGACATCTTCTCCGGCTACCGGGCCTTCTCGCGCCGTTTCGCCAAGAGTTTTCCGGCGATGTCCGGCGGCTTTGAAATCGAGACCGAGATGAGCGTGCATGCCTCCGTGCTGAAGATCCCGGTGACCGAGCTGGCGCTCGACTACGGGCGCCGGCCGGAAGGCTCGCACTCCAAGCTGTCAACCTTCAAGGACGGCGCGAAGATCCTCTGGATGTTTGCCATGCTGATGAAGGAAACCCGACCGTTCACATTCTTCAGCTATATCGGCGGCATCACGCTCGCCGTGTCGATGATGTTCATGGTGCCGGTGCTCAACGAGTATTTCCTCACCGGCCTGGTGACGAGGATGCCGACCTGGGTGTTGGCCATGGCGCTGATGATGATGGCGCTGATGATCTTCTCGGCCGGGGTGATCCTGGATTCGGTGGCGCGCGGACGGGCCGAACAGAAGCGGTTTCACTACATGTCGATCACATCGGCACCGCGCAACCGCCTCGATCCCGCAGTGCTGGCCAGCCAGACCGGCAAGACGGTCGGGAAGCCGCGCAAGGTCGCCTAGAACCGATCAGGCTTTCAGGCCGCTGACGACGATGCCGACGCAGATGATCAAGGCGCCGATGATCTGGGTGACGGAAATCGATTCGGACAGGAACACCAGCGACAGCAGCGGGATGTAGAGATAGGACAGCGCCATGAACATGTAGGCGCGACCGATCGGCATGTCGCGGATGACGAAGACCCAGGCCACGGTGGCCAGCCCGTACATCACCAGCGCTATCCAGAAATGAGGGCTGCCGATCAGTCCCCACAGCGGCCCGCCCGGTCCGCTCAGCGTCTCGCTCGAGCGCTTGAACAGGATCTGGCCGATCGAAATGACCAGCGGCACGGCGATGACGCCGGCCAGTGTCGTTGTCTTCATCATAGCGGCGCCGTCCTGTCTTCCATGAAATAGATGTCACGGCCGATGTCGATGCACTTGAACCGGTGTTCGAGCGGCTGGATGGCGCGCAGGAAACTGTGCTTGTAGGGGAAGAAATTGAAATGCGGGTTGAAGGTGTAGATCGCCTCGCGCTCGCGCGGCACGACGATGATCAGCCGCTTGCGGGCAACGCGCCTCAACTCGGCAAGCGCCCGCCGATAGTCGAGAATATGCTCGATCACGTGGGTGCAGATGACGGTATCGAACGCGCCATCCTCGAACGGCAATTGCTCGATCGGCGCCTTGACGAATTCGATGCCCTGGTCGCTGAAATGCTCGGGAATGACGAAATCGACACCGACATAGCGGCGGGGCGTCTCGTTGCGCCGTTCAGCCAGCGCCCTGAGCAGGTATCCGGTTCCGCAGCCGACATCGCAGACGCTGTCGCCGGTCAGATCAGCTGCGATTTCCGCGATGCAGGCTTGCGAGTTGTCGGTCTCGTCATGCACCCGCGGGTGCTTGGTATAAAGATCTTCATATTCCTGGGGTGTCAGGAACGGGGCCCGGACACGGAAGTCCGCCAGTTTGTCGATGTGCTTGCCCCAGACCATGCGGGCCAGCGCGGTAAACAGGACGGAATCGCGCACGATCGGCGGCAGCAGTTCCTCGATTACAAACCTGATCCTGTTGGTCTGTTCCCGGTTCATGTTTCTGCTCGCCCCGCTGCTTGACTGAATCCCATGCCTGCCGTCCAGAAATTCCAAATATTCTCTACTGAGATCAAATATTTAGATGGCGGTACTGATTCGGCCAAACACGAGCCGGACGGGCAATTTGCATACATCAGGCCTTCGCCTGTTGCAAACCAACGTCCTAGCGCGACTGCAAACGCTCTCGTGCGGTCAGACCGTCTCCCAGCCGTCATGGCTGGCGGCCCGGTAAACGGCGTCGATGAACTTCTGATTAAGAACGGACTGCTCGAGCGTGAACACCTCGTCGTCGCTGCCGCCGACCTTGCGGACGAAGGCTTCGGCCTCGAGCCGGTACTGTCGCACGCCGCCGAAGCGGAAGGTGGTGGCCTGGTCGTGGCCACGGCTTTCGAGCGTGACCGTAGGGTGGCCGTAGTCGCCCGAATTGAACGGCGCCGTCACCTCGATGAAGCCATCATCGCCGTGAAAGACCATCGACTGGCGCGCCGCCATCTGGGTGGAGCAGTAGAAGCTCATCTCGAACGCGCCGAAATCGGCCTTGACGCTGGCATAGCGGTCGGTGCCGAAAGCCGGATCCATCTCGACGGTTGCCTGCACCCGCAGCGGTTCGCAGCCGGTTGAGAACCGGGTGGTAACCGTCGGATAGACGCCGATGTCCGGCAGGCCGCCGCCACCGAGCGCGGCATCGTTACGCATGTTGGCGGGATCGGTGTTGAAATAGGAAAAGGCGCCCTGGACATGGCGCAGGCGGCCGATGGCGCCTTCGGCGATCAGCGAGCGGACCTTGTGCCATTGCGGGTGGTAGGTGACCATGAAGGCTTCGCTGACCAGAACCTTGTTGGCGTCGCGTGCGGCAATCAGCGGTTCGATCTCGCCAGCCCTGAGCGAGATCGGCTTTTCGCACAAGACGTGCTTGCCGGCCTCGGCCGCCTTGATCGACCATTCGATGTGCTGCGAGGTGGGCAGCGGGATATAGATGCCGTCGACCTCCGGCGAGGCCAGCAGTTCCTCGTAGCTGGCGAATGCCAGCGGAACGCCGAACCGGTCGGCGAGCGCGCGGGCGCGGCCGTGATCGCGGCTGGCGATGGCGGTCACCACGCCGTTTTCGGAATCCTGCAATTGCGGGATCACATGCTCGCGGCCGATCTTGGCGGTGGACAAAATTCCCCATCGAAACATGTTCTTTCCTCCCATTCATGCGGATGTGTGCCAGCACAGGACGCTGCAGCAAGTCAGGGTGCATTCAAGCCCGCCGGAGGCGGGGCATGTCAACACCCGGGTTGCATTCACGCTCCGGATCGGGGGATATGGATGCATGATTTTTGGAGAACCCGGCCCTGCGCGGGTTGACGCTGGCGGCTTTGTAAGCGAGGACTTCCGGGATTCCGGTCGGGCCGAGGCTCTGGCTGTCAAACCCGAAGGCCGAAAACCCGCTTCATGAGAAAACTTTCATTCTTTCTGTTTGCGGGCGCGGTGGGCTTCGTGGTGGACATGAGCGTGCTCTGGCTGCTGCTGGAGTTCAAGCTGCTCGATCCCTTCAGCGCCCGGGCGCCGGCGATCGGATCGGCGCTGGTGTGCAGCTACATCATCAACCGCACCTTCACCTTCGGCGCCTCGCACCGGAAGGTCGCGGTGGAAGGCGTGCGCTATGGCGGCGTCGGCCTTGTCTCCACGCTGATCAATTATTCGGTCTATTCCGGCCTACTGCTGATCCTGCCGGGCATCTCGCCCTACCTGGCGTTGATCTTCGGATCGGGGTCGGCGACCACGTTTGCCTATCTCGGCTATTCGCGCTTCGTGTTCGGTCCCGGCCGCGAACCGGTGGAAGATCCTGTAACCGGCCGGGACGACGGCTGACACGAGCCTGCCCGCCTTCTAGCCGCCGCTTGCGGCCCGCTCGCGGATCTGTGCGAAAGTCCAGTCGACCAGCAAGTTTCCATCCTGCCAGACCGGCTGCAGCAGGTTCTGGCGATCGCCGATGTCCTTGAGCGGCACAGCCAGCAGGGTTCCGTTTTCGCGCACCACCGCCTGCCGGTAGCGTTTTGACGCCTTGCCGGGATCGGTCTTGGGGTTCTTGTTGATGCCGTGCCACTGGCCATCATCGTCCTGGCGGGCATTGGCCTTCATGGCGAAGCGCAGCGTGTCGCGGTTGACCTTCTGCAGCAGGCCGGCGCCCATGCCGAAGGCGATGTTTTCCGCCGACCAGCCCTTGTCCTCAAGCCGACCAAGAATGATCCTGATCGTCTCTGGAGTGACGCCATCGCCCTGGATGACGCGGACCGCCGGATTGAGCACCTTGTAGCCCTTGGCGTTGACCGAAAAGCCGAAAATCTCGCCCAGCATCTGCACGGTGTCGACCGGCACCCGGGTGGCGTCGCCGGAATCGGGCCTGACCACCAGCGTGCCGCCCGAGGCCTCGACCTCGGCCTTCAGCTCCTCGCCCCAGATGTTCTTGACCGCGCGGTAGAGATCGTAGGAATCCGACACCACGGCGACCAGCTTGCCGGGACCGGCGAACTGGGTGAGCATGTTGCGATAGGCCTCGGTCTCGCGGTCCTCGCCCCAGCTGGTCATGGTCGAGTGCTCGGCGGCCGGGATCGAGAAACCTGCCATCTGCTCGTGATAGAACCGCCGCGCATAGACCAGAGCGCTCACGGTATCGGTGCCCATGAAGCTGACCAGGTGGGCGACGCCACCGATACCGGCCTGCTCCAGCGAGGTGGCGCCGCGGGCGCCGAAATCATGCAGGCGGAAGGGCAGAACCTCGGCCGGCGCATCGCAGGTGCGGTCGAGCGAGGCGGAAATGATCTGGCGCGCACCGTGCGAGACCGTGGCGACGGTGGAGGGGTACCAGACGGCGCGCAGAAGTGCTGTTTCGATGAAGGTCGGCAGCCAGAAGAAATCCGGATCGGTGTTCCTGACCTGCACCAGCGGCGTGCCCGTGGGCGCGACCATGCCTTCGGGCAGCGCCTCGATCAGCAGCGGAAAATGGCCGTCATGGCGGGTAACGATCTTCTCGAAACCCTCGCGGTGAAACGGCAGGCCGTGCGCCGTGATCATCTCTTCCGCCTCGTCGACATCGGCCATGGTGATTTTTCGCGAGAGGTAGTCCTTGAGGAACATCTGCAGCCCGAAAAACAGCACATGGTCGTGCTTGCCGCCGGGTCGCGCCTCGACATAGGCCGAGATCGCCGCCGTTTCGGGCGGATACTGGGCGAAATGTGAGTATTTATAGCTGTCTGAGTTGAGAATGAGGTTCATTATACGCACTACGCTCCGCCGCCCTGCTCCATTGGCGCGCAGCATGCAACCGGCAGACACGTTCCTGCAAGGGCACGTCGCCGATTGAGTGAGCGGAACATGGAAATTCTGTTGATTTCACCAACCGGCAGCTACCGGAACGGCCTCATGTCGCAGAAGCGCAAGAAGCGGCCCCGACATGGAGCCGCTTCAGGCAAATCAGCCCCTCAACACCCCGCCCGAGGATTTTTCGACATTGGCGATGACGGATTTCGCCAGCTTGTCGAGATCCTCGTCGGTCAGCGTGCGGTCGCGCGGCTGGATGGTGATCTCGATGGCCACCGACTTCTTGCCTTCGCCGAGCGAGGGTCCGGCGAACAGGTCGAACACATTGACGCCCGTGATCAGCGCCTTGTCGGCGCCCTGCGCAGCACGCACCAATGTGGCGGCCGGCACACCGGTATCGACGACAAAGGCAAAGTCACGGCGCACGGCCTGGAAGGCCGAAAGGCTCAGAACCGGCTTGGTGCGATTGGCCTTTCGCTTGGCCTCGGGGATCGCATCGACAAAGACCTCAAAGCCGCAGAGCGGGCCGGAGACATCGAGTGCATCCAGCGTGTTGGGGTGGAACTCTCCGAAATGGCCGAGCACGGTTTTCGGGCCGAGTTTGATCAGGCCGGAGCGGCCGGGATGATACCAGTCGGGGGCGCCCGGCTCGAAGCTCAACCGGTCCGCGGGCGCCCCGCAGGCCTCGAGAGCGGCAATCGCGTCGGCCTTGGCGTCGAACACACCGACGGATTTTGCCGCCCCGTCCCAGTGGCGGCCCGAGCCGGTCATCTGCGCCGATCCGCGGCGGATGCCGCTTGCAACACGGCGCTGTCCTTCGGGCCTATCGTTTTCATAGGTGCCGGACACCTCGAACAGCGCCACGTCGCCAAAGCCGCGGTCGGCGTTGCGCTGGGCAGCCAGGATCAGACCCGGCAGCAGCGAGGGCCGCATGTCGGACATGTCGGCGGCGATCGGGTTGACGAGCTTGAGCGCGCGGCTTCCACCGCCGAACAACCGGGCGTGGTCCTCGGCAATGAAGGACCAGTTGACGGCCTCGAGCATGCCCCGCGCCGCAAGCGCGCGCTTGGCAAGCCGGGTGCGGATCTGCAACGTGGTGAGGATCTTGCCGTTGACCGCGCCCATCGACGGCAGCGGCTCGGGCTTGATGTTGTCGACGCCATGGACGCGCATGACTTCCTCGACCAGATCTGCCTTGCCATCCACATCGGGCCGCCAGGAAGGAACCGCGACGCTCACGGTCTCGCCCTCGCCGGACACTTCGAAGCCGAGGCCGGAAAGGATCTCCCGGGACTCGTCGTCGGAGACTGTCAGGCCGGTAAGGCGCTTGACCTCGGAGAAGGGGAATTCAACGATCTTCTTTTCATGCCCCTTGTAGCCCACGACGCGGGCTTCCGCGGCGGTGCCGCCGCACATATCGAGCACCAGTTCGGTGGTACGCTCGAGGCCCGGCATCATGTATTCGGGATCGACGCCGCGCTCGAAGCGATAGCGGGCATCGGTGATGATGCCGTGGCTGCGGCCGGTCTTGGCGATGTTGATCGGATCCCAGAGCGCGGATTCGATCAGCACATTGGTGGTGTTCTCGTCACAGCCGGAATGCTCGCCGCCCATGATGCCGCCGATGGACTCGGGTCCGTTGTCATCGGCAATCACGACGTTTGCGGGATTGAGCTTGTAGGTGCGGGTGTCGAGCGCGAGGATTTCCTCGCCCTCCTGCGCACGGCGCACGACCAGATCTCCTTTGACCTTGTCGGCGTCGAAGACGTGCATCGGCCGGCCCTGGTCGAAGGTCATGTAGTTGGTGACGTCGACCAGCGCCGAGATCGGCCGGAGTCCAATGGCGATGAGCCGCTGCTGCATCCATTTCGGACTCGGGCCGTTCTTTACCCCGCGCACCATCCGCCAGGCGAAGCCTGGACACAGGCTCTCGTCGTCGAGCACGATCTTCACATTCTGCGTCGTCTCGCCGTCGACGGCAAAGTCGGGCGCTTTCGGGGTTTTCAGCCTGCCGAGACCCGAGGCCGCCAGGTCGCGGGCGATGCCGTGGATCGAAGTGCAGTCGGGACGGTTGGGCGTCAGGTTGATCTCGATGACCGGATCGTCGAGGCCGGCATAGGAGGCAAAGGACGCACCGACCGGCGCGTCGTCGGGCAGATCGATGATGCCGTCATGATTGTCGGACATGTCGAGCTCTTTTTCCGAGCACATCATGCCGTGGCTTTCGACACCGCGGATGTTACCGACAGAAAGCGTCACATCGATGCCCGGCACATAGGTGCCCGGTTCGGCCAGCGCGCCGATCAGGCCGGCGCGGGCGTTGGGCGCGCCGCAGACGATCTGCACCGGCTTGCCGTCGCCCTTGTCGACCATCAGCACGCGCAGCTTGTCGGCATTCGGGTGCTGCTCGGCGGAGACGACCCTGGCGATGGTGAAGGGCCTGTAGGCCGCCTTGTCATCGACGTCCTCGACCTCGAGGCCGATGGCAGTCAACCGTTCACAGATCTCGTTCAGCGTGGCGTCGGTTTCAAGGTGATCCTTGAGCCAGGAGAGGGTGAATTTCATTCTGTTTTCCTCGGACCTTTATTCTTCGACCAAGTCGATTTCATCAGGCTGCTTGGCGGCCCATTCGAAACATTCGCTTTGGCATTGTTTCAAGAACTCAACCGGTTCGGAAACCGAAACGCCAAGCCGCCGGATACCGGCAACGAATCCGTCAATGGTGTCCTCATCCATCTCACCACTGTCGAGGTGATCGCGTCCAACCACGATGGACGTCAGGAGGGGCATTTCGTGCGAGTGGCAGTAGGCGAGAAGATCATCCAGGTGACCATGTTTGCCATTCATCAACGGCCGTGCCTTGCTCCAGGTCATTCCATTCGAGGCGGCCAGATCACCATAGCTGATATAGCGGTTCTCTCTGGCGGACCTGGACATCGCCGCGATTGACGTGCCGATGTCCAGACCCTTTCCATGGCGCCGGTTCCGCTCGACGATCAGTTCCTGGAACAACGGCGCACGCGTCTTGCCCGCACGCTCGTGGTTGATGATCCACTGGTCGATGTCGGCGTCAGACTTGTTTTCGAGGCTTGTCATTTGGAGTGCCGATCTTTGCGTTGATTGATCAAGTGCTCAGGCCGCCGAACAATGTCGGCAGGTCGAGCGGACGGAAACCGTAATGGCTGATCCAGCGAACATCGGCGCTGAAGTAGTCGCGCAGATCCGGCATGCCGTATTTCAGCGTTGCCAGGCGGTCGATGCCGATGCCCCAGGCAAAGCCCTGGTACTCATCGGGATTGATGCCTCCAAACCGCAGAACGTTGGGATGCACCATGCCGCAGCCGAGGATCTCCATCCAGTCGCTGCCCTCGCCGAACTTGACGGTGGGGCCGGACCGATCGCACTGGATATCAACTTCGAAAGACGGCTCGGTGAACGGGAAGAACGACGGCCGGAAACGCATGGTCACGGTGTCGACCTCGAAGAAGGCCTTGCAGAACTCCTCCAGGGCCCAGCGCAGGTGACCGACGTGAATTGTCTTGTCGATCACCAGGCCTTCGAGCTGATGAAACATCGGCGAATGGGTGGCATCGCTGTCCTGCCGGTAGGTCTTGCCCGGAATGACGATGCGGATCGGCGGCTGCTGCGCTTCCATCGTGCGGATCTGCACCGGCGAGGTGTGGGTGCGCAGAACCTTGCGGTCGCCGTTTTCATCGGGCTCGAGAAAAAACGTGTCGTGCATTTCCCGGGCGGGATGGCCGTCGGGGAAATTGAGTGCGGTGAAATTGTAGTAATCGGTCTCGATGTCGGGGCCTTCCGCGATGGAAAAGCCCATGTCGGCGAATATGGCGGTGATTTCGTCAACCACCTGGCTGATCGGGTGGATCCGGCCACGCTCGACCGGAGACTGGCGCACCGGCAGGCTGACATCGACGGTTTCGCGCGCCAGCCGCTCGGTGATGGCGGCGTCCCGGAGCTCGGCCTTGCGGGCCGTGATGGCATCGGTGACGCGGGCCTTCAACCCGTTGATCGCCGGCCCCGCCTCCTGGCGCTCCTCCGGCGTCATCTTGCCAAGGCCCTTGAGCAGTTCGGACACGGAGCCCTTCTTGCCAAGGGCTGCGACGCGCACGGCCTCGATGGCCGCCTCATCGGCGCTGGCGGCGATCTCGTCCATGATGGAGGTTTCAAGGCTCTGGTACTGGCTCATGGTCTTTGACTACCTGTTCATTGCGGCCGTATCTGGCGGGCGGCCGGCCTGTGCTTAAACGACTTGGCACTTCCGAGAAACAGGCGAATGCCCGGTTCCGATACGAAAAATCCCGCGCCAGCCGTGCCAGCGCGGGATCCCAAAATTCAAACTCTGCGGGAAAACGCTGGCTTAGGCGACAGCGCTTTCAAACTCGTTCGGAGTCTTGTCCTTGAGGTATTCGAGCGCCTTCTTCGCAGCGGCAACCAGAACACCGAATGCTTCCGCGTCATGGATCGCCATGTCGGAAAGAACCTTGCGGTCAACCTCGATGCCGGCCTTGGTCAGACCGTCGATGAAGCGGCCGTAGGTCAGGCCGTGCTCGCGCACAGCGGCGTTGATGCGCTGAACCCAGAGTGCGCGGAAATTCCGCTTCCGGACCTTGCGGTCGCGGTAGGCGTACTGCATCGACTTGTCGACGGCAGCCTTCGCGGCGCGGATGGTATTCTTGCGGCGCCCGTAAAAGCCCTTGGCTTTCTTCAGGACCTTCTTGTGCTTTGCATGGGCGGTAACGCCCCGTTTTACGCGTGCCATATCATGATCTCCTTAAAATCGCTGGTCCCGGCTCTGCTTACAGGCCGTTGGGAAGGAACTTCTTGACGATCTTGGCGTCAGGTTCGGAAAGAACCATGGTGCCGCGTGCGTCGCGAATGAACTTGTTGGACCGCTTGATCATGCCATGGCGCTTGCCGGCGGCTGCAGCGAGGACCTTGCCGCTCGCCGTGATCTTGAACCGCTTCTTGGCAGACGATTTCGTCTTCATCTTGGGCATTTCGCTACTCCTTGTCAGACCTCAGGGTACCGCGTGGGCACCGCATGGCCATTTCTTGTTGGGTGAGACGCAAAAGGGCGAAGACCCCTTTTTGCATCAAGCGTTGGAAACCGCCTCGGCATGCCCTGCCGGCCGGTTTGAACGCGCGCCTTATAGCCGTAGGCTGACAAAAGCGCAACGGGCGTTCGGATGAATCAGCGCGATAAAAGCAAAAACCGGCCATGGCATCCGCCGGACCGGTTCGCATCAGGCTGTCCAGAGTGTTATTTCGGAGCCAGAACCATCATCATCTGACGGCCTTCAAGCTTCGGCTCCGCTTCCACCTTGGCGATGGTGGCAGTGTCGTCCTTGACTTTCTGAAGCAGTTTCATGCCGAGTTCCATGTGGGCCATTTCACGGCCGCGGAACCGCAAGGTCACCTTCACCTTGTCGCCTTCGTCAAAGAAGCGGTTCATCGCACGCATCTTCACGTCGTAATCATGCGTGTCGATGTTGGGGCGCATCTTGATTTCCTTGACCTCGACGGTCTTCTGCTTCTTGCGCGCCTCGGAGGCCTTCTTCTGCGATGCGTATTTCAGCTTGCCCAGATCGACGATCTTGCAGACGGGCACGTCGCCCGCAGAGTTGATCTCGACCAGGTCGAGGCCAGCTTCTTCGGCCATCGCCAACGCCTGTTCGGTTGGCACGACGCCGTGGTTCTGGCCTTCGGAGTCGATGAGCTGGACCGTCGGGGTCCGGATATTCTGGTTCGCGCGGGGGCCTTCGTTGGCGGTTGGCGGCGCTCTGAATGGTCTGCGAATGGCTTTGGTCTCCTGATTAACTCGTGCAATTCAGCCGGTTCCGGCGCACGAGTATAGATGTCTCGAGCGCAATGTCGTGATCGGCTGGCCGGTGTCAATAGCATGGCTTTGCGAAAAAATCACCACAGGGCCGGTAACAGGCGTCCGAATCTTGTAAAAGATGCAGAAACGACAAAATGGGAGCGCACTGAAGATGACGGAACCGGTCGCCAGCAAACTGGATGTGGGCACGGGCGCGGACCAGCGTCCGATCGCGGCACTGACCCGCAAGGCAATGGCGAAAGGCGCCGGCTTGCCGGGTGTGGTCTGGCTCGGCGGCTACCGCTCGGACATGACCGGCTCAAAGGCCGAAGCACTGTGCCAGCAGGCCGGGCGCAACGGGCAAGCCTGCCTGCGGTTCGACTATTCCGGTCACGGCGCATCCGGCGGGGATTTTCGCGACGGCACGATATCGCGGTGGCTGGAAGAGAGCCTGGCGGCGTTCGAGCATTACACGTCAGGTCCGCAGATCCTCGTCGGCTCGTCGATGGGTGGCTGGATCGCGCTGCGCATGGTACAGGAACTGAATGCGCGCGGCCAGGGTGACCGGGTGGCCGGACTGGTGCTGATCGCGCCGGCGCCAGACTTCACGCTGGAACTGATGGAGCCGGAACTGACGGACGCGCAACGCGCGGCGCTCGAGCGGGACGGCTATTATGAGGAGCCCACCCCCTACGGCCCCGATCCGAACGTCTTTACCCGGGCGCTGTTCGAGGACGGCCGCAAGAACAGGGTGCTGGACGGGCTGATCGAGACCGGTGCGCCGGTCCACATCATCCAGGGCATGGCGGACCCTGATGTGCCGTGGCGCCACGCGTTGCGGCTGGTCGAGCACCTGCCATCGGAGAATGTCACGGTGACGCTGATCCGCGACGGCGACCACCGGCTGTCGCGGGACGAGGACATTGCCCGGATTCTCGCGGCCGTGGACGGGATCGCTGCCAAGGGCTGACTGGCAAGCCCGACCCTTCCGATTGGCGCTGCCCGGGCATATTCCTCCGGGGCTGCGGTCTCGCGCCGTTCAAGCGCCGCATCTCAAGAATGTCCCGGAACGGATCATTTCCCACCCTTGCCGGCAGGTGTGGCGCAGAAGCCGCGGCCAGTAACCATGTCTCGACAAGGATGCGGCCGCGCCGTTGACTCTTCCGCCCATACGATCTTAACTCTTTGTTAACGAAATGGGACGGCGTGGAGTAAACCGGCGATGTTGTGCGGACCGGGACGAGCAAAGCGGGCAATGATTGCCCTGTTGGCGTCGATTATGATGCCAGCGAGCGCGATGGCTTCCGGCCTGTCGATGCAGGTCGGGCGGGTGACATCGCAACCCATCGGCCACTACGAGTTCTGCAAGAAATTCACGTCGGAATGCGAGCCGGTCAAGGGATCTGGGGCCGCGCCGAAGGTTACCGATTACGGCTGGGACGTGGTCCGGGAAATCAACCGCGCGGTCAATTTCTCGGTGATGCCGAAGACCGACATGGAGCTGTTCGGCAAGGAAGAGGTCTGGACCTATCCCAACGTGGCCGGCGACTGCGAAGATTATGTGCTGCTCAAGCGCCACATGCTGATCGAGCGCGGATTTTCGCCCGCCGACACCCTGATCACGGTGGTCCGCAAGCCCGACGGCGAAGGTCATGCGGTGCTGACGCTGAGGACCTCCGAAGGCGATTTCGTGCTCGACAATCTGGTTGACGAGGTCAAGAACTGGCGCGAAACGCCCTACAGCTATCTCAAGCGCCAGGCGTCAACCAATTCCGGCCGCTGGGTCACCATCGAGAACGGCTCGGACGTTCTGGTCGGCGCGCTGGACTGAGGCTGGACGACTGCACCGACAGAGATAATTGTCAGGCAGCTGATTCGACCGCTTCTGCGGCGGCCCGTTTTTCAATCACGAACAGAGCCCAGGACGCCGCGACGCTCATGGCGGCCACAAGCATGAGCAGGGCGAAGGTCAATCCGATGCCGGCATGGCTGATGGCCAGCGCCGTGCAGACCGGCGCGCCGGCCATGGCAAACAGGCGAACAGTGGCGAGATTGCCGGTCATGGCGCCATAGCCATCGGTGCCGAACAGCCGGGCCGGAAGAATGGCGCGGGCGATGAAATTCAATCCCTGGCCAATGCCGAAACTGACGGCAAACGCGATCACGATCAGTTCTCCATCAAACCAGAGCCCCGCCATCAGACACGCCAGGCCGGTCAGCAGCGTCGTGCTCGAGATCACGCCGACGACCGAGGAGGACACCCGCTCGCCGGTCAGCATCTCGACAAGCCTTGCAGCCACCTGCATCGGGCCGATGACCGCGCCGGCAAGCGCTGCGAGCGCCGCGCCACGGCCCATCTCCTCCAGGATCAGGAAAAACGACGTGTGCACGGCCGACATCAGGAAACTGCCGCCAGCAAAGGCAAAGGCCATGAATACGAACGCCGACGTCCGGTTTCCTGGCCTGAGCAGGCCCGGGTCCCGGTTCTGCACTGGCGCAGGTTGAGGATTATCGCGCGTCCTGATGATGCCCGGAACCGAGGCGTGGATCGGCAGCGCGATCAGGAAATTGACGGCAGCAAGCACAAGGCAGACGCCGCGCCAGTCCATGAAGCCGAGCAGCCAGTGGATCAGCGGCCAGAACACGGTCGAGGCGAAGCCCGCAACCAGCGTGACATGAGCAATGGGACGCCGGGCATTGCGTCCGTGGATGGCGGTCAGGGCCGCAAAGCCGGTTTCGTACTGCACCATGCGGGAGGCAAACTCGATCACCAGCATGGCAACAACGAAGCCGGTCATCGACTGGACCAGCGACAGGTTGACCAGCGCAAGCGCTGCCAGACATGACCCGGTGACCATTACCGGCCGTGCGCCATAACGATCCATGGCCCGCCCCACCAGCGAAGCGGTGACCGCGCTGGTCAGCAACGCTGCGGAAAAGACCCCGAACACGAAACCGGTGCTCCAGCCCTGCGCACGGGCGATCTCCGGTCCAAGAATCGCAAAGGGGTAGTACAGCGTCCCGTAGCCGATCGTCATGGATATGCCGATGAGCAACGTCAGCGGTTCGACGCGGCGGGCGGGAGGGATCATGACACCCGCCGGTGAAGGGGTCCGTTCGATGTCATGCCGATCGAGCCCCGCTGTTTCATTCCGCGCGCAGGCCCATTCCGGCAACGCGGCGCAGGAATGCGATCAGGCCGGGATGGTCTTCACTGGTCGTCAGATCCTGAAGCTCCCTGTAGATCTCGGCCATGTCGAAGCCGTCGGGTGCGGATTCGGCGGCGACCGATATCTTCTGGTGCGATGTCGGCTTTGCCGCCTCGACGGAGAAGAAAAGCTCTTCATGCAGCTTTTCGCCGGGGCGCAGCCCGATTTCCTTGATGACGATATCCCCGCCGGGATTGGTCTCGTCGCAGACCGTCAGATTGGACAATTGCACCATCTTGATCGCCAGATCGCGGATGCAGACCGCGTTGCCCATGTCGAGCAGAAAAATGCGGCCAGGGGAATGACCGTTCTCGTCGTTGCGGCGGGCCAGGCTGCCGGCCTGGATCACCAGTTGCGCCGCTTCCTCGATCGACATGAAGTAGCGCGTGGTTTGCGCATGGGTCAGCGTGATCGGTCCGCCATTGCGGATCTGTTCCTTGAACAGCGGAATCACCGAGCCACTGGAGCCGATGACGTTTCCGAACCGGACAGCGCAGAACACCTTTGCCTTGTTGTTGCGTTTCGCCTTCTCGGCGAAATCCTGAACCACCAGTTCGGCTACCCGCTTGGACGCGCCCATGATGCTTGACGGCCTGACCGCCTTGTCCGTCGATATCAGCACGAAGACCTCGACGTCGCTGTCATAGGCGGCTGACGCCACCGAGAAGGTGCCCATCACGTTGTTCTTGACGCCCTCGAACGGGTTCGCCTCGACCAGCGGCACGTGCTTGTAGGCGGCGGCATGGAACACTGTGCGAACCGCGTGGTCGCGCATGACACGCCGCAGCAACGCCTGATCGTCGACCGATCCCAGCACCGCGACCTTTTCAAAGCCGGTCTGCTTGGCGAGTTCGCGGTCGATCTGGTAGAGCGCGATCTCGCTCGCATCCAGCATCACCAGCTTGGACACGCCAACCGCGCTCAATTGCCGGCACAGTTCCGAACCGATCGACCCTCCGGCTCCGGTCACCAGAACCACCTTGTTGCGGGTGTTGGCTTCCATCAGGCCAGAATCCGGAGGCACGGCGTCGCGGCCCAGCAGATCGCCGATCTCGACATCACGGATCAGATCGACGGTGTGCTTGCCATCTGCGATGTCGACAAAGGCCGGCAGGATGCGAACCCGCAGTCCCAGATCGCTCAACCGCTCGACGACCTCGGCCCTGCGAGCGGTGTTGGCGCTGCGCATGGTCACGATCGCTTCGCTGATGCCCTTCTTCTCGATCAGCCGTTCGAGATCGGCAGGATTGCTGATCCTGATACCGCCAACCGTGGCGCCCCACATTGCCGGGTCGTCATCAACCTGGAAGACGGTAATCCGGTTGCTGCTTTGCTTCAGGGTCGCGGCAATCTGGCGTCCGGCGTCGCCTGCGCCGTAGACCAGGATGTTCCGGCGCTGGGTCGGCTCCTGGGTAAATTCCAGGATCAGCCAGCGCGAGATGTAGCGAAAGCCGGACACCATCAGAAGCGACAGCAGCCAGAACAGCGCCAGCACCGATCGGGGCACAAGGGTGGAACCTTCAAGCCGCGCCACATAGGCGACCACTGCCCAGAGAATGGCAGTCAGCCCGACCGCCTTGAAAATGGTCCACAGCGCCTGTTCGCCGACATACCTGGTAATCGAGGTGTACAGGCCGGAGGCGTACATGATCGGGATGCCGATGACAGGCGCGGCCAGGATCAGAAGCGCCTGGTTGATATCGGGATTGTAAAGGGCGTTGAAGCGGAGCGAGTAGGCCAGCCAAACCGCGCCGGAGAACAGAACAAAATCGATGATGATCAGGATGAATTGCTTGGAGCGCCGATTAATCGCAGCAAGCCAATGGATCACCTTACGAATCATGCCCGAAGTCTCTTCTTGAAAAACAACTCGCCATCGAAACCCAATCTAGCCAGGGCGCTCAATGGCACACACCCCAGCGCTTGGCAACTCAAGCAGCAGGGTTTGCCTGATCCACTCTTCTTAAAGGATTAATGCGCCTGACGCTGCGGTGAAGCAGCAACGGTTCCGGCCGGCCGGAACCCGGCGTCAATTCGCCGGACCTCCGATTCGCGCTGGTCACAGATCAGGCATTGCCGATCAGCAGGCCTGCGGCAAAGACCAGGGCGCCACCCAGGACCACCTGAAAAATCGCCCTGCTCCACGGCGTCTCCATCCAGTGGTTCTGGATCCAGGCGATGGCCCAGAGCTCGACGAAGACCACCGCGATGGCCACGGAGGTGGCGATGGTGAAATCCGGGATCAGGTAGGGGAGCGCGTGACCAAGACCGCCGATCGCGGTCATGATGCCCGAAGCCAAGCCGCGCTTGAGCGGCGATCCGCGGCCGGAGATCACCCCGTCGTCATGGGCGGCCTCGGTGAAGCCCATGGAGATGCCGGCCCCGACGGATGCCGACAGTCCGACCAGAAAGGTTGTCCAGGTGTCGCCGGTGGCAAACGCGGTAGCGAAGATCGGCGCAAGGGTGGAAACCGAGCCGTCCATCAATCCAGCCAGCCCGGGCTGGACATAGGTCAGGATGAATTTGCGGCGGGCGGTCTCCGCTTCTTCGGACTTCACGTCTTCGGGCGTGTGTTCAAGGCCAAGCCGGCGCGCCAGGGATTCATGGCTCTTCTCCGCCAGCGCGAGATCGCCGAGCAGCTTGCGGGTGTCCGCGTCCGAGGCGCGGCCCGCGGCGGCAAGATAGAAATTGTGGGCCTGGGCCTCCATGTCCTCGGCGATCTGGCGGATCCTGTCGACGGACTGGTTCTTGACCAGCCAATCCGGCTTGCGTTCGTAAAACCCTCGCACATGCTCGCGGCGAATGAGAGGAATGCGATCTCCGAACCGTGCCTTGTGGCGCTCGATCAGCCGCGCGCGGTGCACGCTTTCCTCCGCCGCCATCTCCTCGAACACCCTGGCCGATTGCGGATAGTCATCTCTCAGGTGATCCGCATAGGCGAGGTAAATGCGAGAATCGTCCTCTTCGGACGATATCGCCAAAGCGAGAATTTCCTGCTCGCTCAGGGAGTTGAAGGACCTGCGGTTGAAGCCGAGAATGCGATTGAGCATGGGAACCCCACAAATTAGAATGGTTCTAAATTATGAGGTTCCGGCGAAGTTATCAAGCCGCGAAAACGCAAAGTTGATCCCTGCCGGGTTGATCCAGGGCACGGTCGCGTCCAAGTGTTTCAGCATGACTGAAGCACGCGAGATGAAAGACAGCCTGCTCGACCGCCTTGGACGGTTTCTGGCGCGGCGGCTGCATTCAGCCAACCCGGGCTACGAGCCCTATACGCCATCCGATCCGGAAACCCTTTCGCGAACCCTGCAGCCAGGCGATATCCTGCTGGTGGAGGGGAACCAGAAGGTATCCGCGGCGATCAAGTATCTGACCCAGTCCACCTGGTCGCATGCGGCGCTCTATGTCGGCACCGCGCTGATACCGGAGGATGGAGGGTCCGGAGAATACCCGCAACTCGTCGAAGTCAATCTCGGCGAAGGCTGCGTTGCGGTGCCGCTGTCCAAATATGCCCGCTTCAACACGCGGATCTGCCGGCCGGTGGGCCTGACCCCCGAGGACCGGGCGACTGTTGTCGCCTACATGGTGGAACGGCTCGGCGTCCGCTACGACATGAAGAACATTTTCGACATGTTGCGGTATTTCTTTCCCACACCGCCGGTGCCGGTGCGCTGGCGCAGACGGATGATCGCCTTCGGGTCAGGCGACCCGACCCGCGCCATCTGCTCCTCGATGATCGCCCAGGCCTTCCAATCGGTGCACTATCCGATCCTTCCCGAAGTCACGCGTGCACCGGGCAGGCAGCGGGCGGATTCGGACTATTCCCGCCGCGAGATCCTGCACATCAGGCATCATTCGCTGTTCGCGCCGCGGGATTTCGACCTCTCTCCCTATTTCAAGGTGGTCAAACCGACGCTTGAATACGGCTTTGACTACAAGCGGATCGAATGGGCGCACAAGCAATTGCCCGAGCCAGGCACAAGCCCGCAGGCCTTGTCGCAAGGCGAGTGACATCCCCGGAAGAGCGCCGGAGCCCACCTGCCGCAGGCTTTCACGACGGGGTGCCATCGGAGACGGCTTGCATCACGTCTGACATGGTAGTATTGATGTTTAAAGCATGAGTATGCGCGTAGCATGCATCTATATAAAGCCTTTAAACATGAGCCCGCATCATGATCACCGCCTCACAGTTGCGCGCCGCCCGGGCTCTGCTTGGAATCGACCAGAAGGACCTGGCCGCGCTGGCCGGGGTATCGCTGCCGACGATCCAGCGGATGGAAGCCAGTGACGGCAATGTCCGCGGCACCATAGATACGCTCACCAAGGTGGCGGAGGCTCTCGACAAGGCCGGCATCGAACTCATCGGGGATCACGCGGCCAGCACCGCCGGCGGGCGCGGGGTCAGGCTGAAAACCCCTGCATCCGCATCCGGAATGCCGCACTGAAATTCAATCAAGTCGCGACGGCGACCGCCGACAGCCCTGCCGACGATCCTGCCGCTCGAAGCTGCACAAAGAGAAACATAGACTCTGGCAATTTTGGCAATGGGCTCTCGAAAAATGCGTCAACCAAAGATACTCACGACACTTCAGACCTACAGCTGGCAGCTTTTTGTCAGTGACCTGCTGGCCGGGGCGACGGTCGCCATGGTTGCGCTGCCGCTGAGCCTCGCCATCGCCATCGCTTCCGGCGCCGGTCCGGAGAAGGGGATTGTCACCGCCATTGTCGGCGGTTTCCTGATTTCGCTGCTTGGCGGAAGCCGCGTCCAGATCGGAGGCCCGACAGGGGCCTTCATCGTCGTCGTGTTCAGCGTGATCTCCCAGTTCGGTTATGACGGCCTTGTGCTCGCAACCTTCATGGCGGGCATCATCCTGCTTGTCGGCGGCTATTTCCGGGCCGGAAGCCTGATTGCATTCGTGCCGGAGGCGGTGGTCAACGGCTTCACCATCGGCATCGGCATCATCATTGCCACGAGCCAGCTCAAGGATTTTCTCGGCCTGGCCGTCGACAAGGAGCCGGCGGACTTCTTGGAAAAGATTCCGGTGCTGTGGGAGGCGCGGGAGACTTTCAGTCCCGCGACTTTCGCGATTGCGATTGTCACGCTGATACTGATCGTCTTCCTGCGGCGCATCGCTCCCCGCTTCCCCGGCCTCATCGTGGCCGTCGGGGTCGGGTCGGCGCTCGTGGCGCTGATGGCGCTGCCGGTCGATACGCTTGGCTCCCGGTTCGGCGAACTTCCGAGCCAGATGCCATGGCCGCAACTGCCGGACCTCTCCCTCTCGCGAATGATCGAGTTGCTGCCGTCCGCCTTCATCATTGCCTTCCTGGCAGGGGTCGAATCGCTTCTCTCAGCCATGGTCGCCGACAAGATGATTCAGGGACAGCACAGGCCGAATGCCGAGCTGACGGCGCAAGGCATCGCCAATATCGGCTCTGCGTTGTTCACGGGCCTTCCGGCGACCGGTGCGATTGCGCGAACCGCGACCAACATCAAGGCCGGCGGCAAGACACCGGTCGCAGGGCTTGTGCATGCGGTCGTCATCCTGCTGGTGATGGCGTTCGCCGCGCCGGCGGCGAGCTACCTGGCGATGCCGGCGCTTGCAGCCCTTCTCATCATCACGGCCTGGAACATGACGGAACCGCACAAATGGCGTGAATACGCGCGCGGCAGGAAAAGCGACATACTGCTTCTGGTTCTGACGCTGGTCCTGACGGTTCTTGTCGACCTGACCGTGGCCATCGGCGCCGGCGTATCCATTGGCCTCGCGCTGCGCCTGAGCCGCCGCAAGTCCGTGGAAACCGACTGGACCCCGCCTGACAGGTGAGGCTTCAGCGGGCGCTCATTGAGCGACCTTGTCGCCCTGCCCCCGGCCGACGAGCGTCGACAGGCCAATCGAGATGTCCAGGCCGAGCGATTGCAAGGCCAGATACCTTGCATCCCATTTTGCCAGCCGTTCCGGATCGCTCATGTCGATGCCATTGATCTGTGCCAGGCCGGTGATGCCCGGCTTGGCCTTGAGAACGCCGAGCCGGTCGCGCGCCTCTATCAGCGCCGTCTGGGTGGGCAGGCAGGGCCGCGGCCCGACAAGGCTCATCTGGTTGCACAGGATGTTCCATGCCTGCGGCAGCTCGTCGAGCTTGGTGGCCCTCAGGAACCGCCCGAAGGGGGTGATCGCCGCGGCCGAGATTTCATGGGTCCCCGCCTGGCGGGTTCCGAGCTTCATGGTCCGGAACTTGTAGCAGACGAATTCACGCCCGTTGGTGCCGACGCGTTTCTGGGCAAAAATGCCCGGACCCGGCGACTGGACGCGGATGACAGCCCAGATCAGCAGCATGGCCCACCACAGCACGACGAACACCCCGATCGCCACGGCCAGGTCGATCAACCGCTTGAAGAAGGCGAACCAGACATTGTGCTGCTGGCCGTCCGACAGGACAAGGCCGGTTGCGGAAACCGCCGATTCTCCCGACAGGATAAAATCGGCGAGCCTGTGCACATGGACAGTCGGCCGGAACATCGCGACAAGGCCGAACAGGCCGTGCGCCAGCCATTTTGGCAAGCTATTGAGCCTTCGTAACCGCCCGCTCCATCGGTCTCCGTAGACTGCGGGCAGATAGATGGTCGTCACATTCACTCCGTCCATCAATGCCAGTTGTTCCGCCGCCTGCCGCTTGCTGGCGGCATATGCAGATTTATTGGCCTGGTTGAGAGCATGGGTAGAAGACACATTGAGCACCCGGCCGATGCCTGCCTCGCGCGCCTTGCCGGCAACCTCAACCCCGAAATCGACATTCACGCGGCTGAAATCCTGACTGTCGAGTTTCGCGTCAGTGTTGGCAACGGCAAGATGGAGCAGCAGATCCCATCCGCGCGCGCGCTCTACAAGATGGTCATACGCGCAGGAATCAATGTGGGGGAACAAGGCCGCCAGTCTTGCCGGATCGCGGCCGACCAGCAGCAGCTGCACTCCGGGTCTCGCAAGAAGCGGCACCAGGCTTTGCCCCACGAAGCCCGATGCTCCCGTAATCACTATTCTCATGTTATTCCCAGACCACCCATCCGCGGACTCCTGACCCCTCCGAACTGCCATCGCTCAGGCCAGTCCGGGCGATGTTTGCCGCATGAACTCAATTCTTGTCCAGTATGCGCTCCGGCCTCGTCCGCAAACATGGGAACCAGATACACCCTAAGGCCGCAACGCGGACAGCACCAATTGTACCATCACTGCCCACGCAGCCGTTTCACGCGATCTGCCTGTAGGGCGGTCGCCAGCCGCGATTTGCGGTGGTCAGCAAGACAAAATAGAGCGCGTAAAGCGCGACATGCCGGTCGATCACAAGCAGGTAATGCAACATTCCGAACGAGATGGTCAAAGCCAGCATCAGCAGGACATTCTCTTTCGTGGCGGGGCCGCCAAGCACATAGATCCGGTTGAAGCAGAATCCGAAAAAGCCGAGCATCAGCATCAGGCCAACAAAGCCACGCTGCAGGATTTCATCCAGGATGAAATTGTGAACGAAGGTGTATTTTCCAAGGTTCTCCTGGTTGTAGGACGGGCTGTGCCGAGCGATCTCAGCCGAAATTCCGTATCCGCCCCGACCGAAGAACGGGTGTTCCGGGATCAGGTCAAGGGCAGCCTGCCACTGGACAAGCCGGGTTGAAATGCCCGACGTGCCGGTGAATTCCGAGAATTCGAGCGTGACGTTCACTTCCTTGATGGTGGCGTGGACTCTCTGCGTCAGGATCGGGGTTACCAGCCAGATGCTGCCCGCCGCAAGCGCCAGCAGGACACCCCAGACCGCCCACGCCCGCCGGTCGGTGAGCTTCCAGCCTTTCATGTCGGCCCGGGCGAGACTGAAAAGATCCCAGACCAGACCGGCGATGAAGACGGGAAGCACCGACCGGGTGCCGGAAATCAGGATCGGGATCAGGGCTATGTAGAAAAACAGTCTCCGGTTGGCCAGGAGCTGCGGAGCCGGCTTCACCTCCAGGCGGGAAACCACCGCCAGAAACGCAATCGCAAACGACGCATTGGCGGCGTTTGAGCCGAAGCCGAAACGCCCGCCTTCCATCACAGTCACCGCAAGCCCCCAGATTGCCAGGACCACGAGGCCGGCGCGCGTGCCCAGCACAAACTGGCGCAGCGGATCACGCACCAGCACCGCGCCGACGGCAAGCGGGATGATCAGGAGATAATAGAGCGGATAGGACGACCACCGCATGTCTTCAGGCAGGCTGCCGTTCAACAGGTTTATCGCCAGGCATCCTGTTGAAAAGGCCAGGGTCGCAAGAACGTATTTCCTGTCCAGGTGCCGCAGGGACTTTGCAGGCCGGAACAGCAGCAGGTACATCCCCATGACCACGAAAACACCAAACACCACCGCGCTGGTTTCTGTCGGGAGCAGAAACATGAAAGCCCCGAGCGCGAAGATCCAGCCATCCAGTCTGCGGCGAAACAGGAAGATTCTCTTCGACGCGGACTTTGACGGAAACGGGAATCGCATTCGGACTTTTCCTGAACAGGGATGGACGTGACGGGTTCATGTATCGATCAAGCGATCGGAGTGGATATGGAAACCGGTGACCCCGTCCTCCCCGGGGAGTATCAAGACAACAGCTGTCGCGGATCTGCCCGTCGCGGCAGATCCGGTGTCGATGTATGGAGCGATGGTTTGCGCAGGTCAAGAAATTGATCCCGGCTCGTTGCCGCCTGCCCCCATGTGCTGCCCGGTTCGACGAGATGCGAACACATCGCAGCGGGCCGGGTCACGCCGCCCGGTTCGCCTGCCAGACGGCGGTCTATCCAATTTGGCTGGAAATCCTGCCACCCTGATCTATAAGGGCAGGATGCCGGGACAGCACGACGCGCTCAGCCGCATCGGCGCATGATGATTGGATTGGGTTGATATGAGTAGGTGGTTTGTCACAGGCGGCAACGGGTTCATCGGGACCAACCTGGTCCGTCTCCTGGCCGGCGCCTCCGGAACCGCGGAGCCGCTGGCCCGGGAAATCGTCATCTACGATTCAACGCCGGCGCCCGCGGGCAGACATGCCGTCGCGCTCGGGGCGGACGGCGCGCCCGAGATCACCCACGTGACAGGAGACATTCTGGATCCCGCGGCCCTGACGCAGGCGATGGAAGGTGCCGACTACGTCGTCCATCTTGCCGCCTCCTCCAGCGTCAACCGGTCCGTCGAGGACCCGTTCTTCGATCTTCAGAACAACGTCATCGGGACCCTGAATGCGCTTCAGGCGGCGCGGACGGCCGGCGTCAAGAAGCTCGTCTTCGCCTCCTCCAGCGCGCCGCTCGCCAATGCGGCGCCGCCGATCCACGAGCAGATGGCGCCCGATCTTGGCAATCCCTATGCTGCGGGCAAGCTGGCCGGCGAGGCCTATTGCCAGGCCTTTTCCAGCTGCTACGGCCTGCAAACCACCGTGTTGCGCTTTTCCAACGTGTTCGGCCCCTATTCGGAGCGCTCGAGCGGCGTCATCCCGACCTTCATCCGCAAGCTTCTCGCAGGACAGCCGATCGAGATCTACGGCGACGGCTCGGCGACCCGCGACTTCATCCATGTCAGCGACATCTGCGCCGTCATTGCGAAAGCCGCGACCGACACGCGGCCATCCAGAGGCACCGTCTTTCACGTGGCGACCAGGACCGAAACCAGCATCCTGAAGATCGCCACGCTGCTGGTCGAGGCGATGCGGGCCCGCGGGTTTGAGACACCCGAACTCCTGTTCAGGCCCGAACGCGTCGGCGACGTGCCGCGCAGTTTTTCGGAAAACAGCAAGGCTCGGCAATTCTTCAACTGGGAGCCCCGCAACACGCTGGAAAAGGACGTCGGCGACCTGGTCGACTGGTTCATCGCGCTGAACACGCCCAAGGGCTGAGCCGTTCCGGATTTGCCGGAGATGGCGGCGGGAGGGCAATGACCGCTGTGGCAAGGCCGCAAATGATTGTTTTTCTTGCGAAAGGCCAAGCCGCGCAACCACTCAGGCCGCAAGCGGGTCACCAGCCGCGTGCCAACAGATCCGCAATGGCAACACGAAACGGGGCCATTCAACGGCTAGATTGACTCGCTTTGATCTAGAAGGTACTCGCTCTGTGCATCATCACCGGATACGATCGAAAGCCATAATGTCCAGAATGATAAGCCGCTGTCGCATTTGTGGAAATGAGCATTTGGCGCCCATATTGGATCTGGGCGAGCAGGTGATGAGCGGCATCTTTCCGCGATCCGAAGCGGAACAGGTCGACACTGGCCCCCTGCAACTGGTGAAATGCACTGGCAAGCCCGAAGAGGTTTGCGGTCTGGTTCAGCTGGCTCACACATTCGATCTCGAGGCCATGTACGGCGAAAGGTATGGCTATCGCTCCGGGCTCAACGCCAGCATGGTGAAGCATCTCCACGCCAAGGTAGGCTACATTCAGGAGACCGCTCCGCTCCGGGCCGGAGACCTGATTGTTGACATCGGCAGCAACGACGGAACGACGCTGTCGGCCTATCCCGCCGATCTCTATGACCTTGTCGGAGTCGATCCAACGGGCCGGAAATTTGCGTCCTACTACAAGCCTCACATCCGCCTCATACCGGACTTCTTTTCGGCTGAGACCCTGCGTCGCCATCTCGGCGAGCGGCGCGCACGGGTGATCACATCGTTCTCGATGTTTTATGATCTGGAGGCGCCGGCCGAGTTCATGCATGAAGTCATCCAGATGCTCGAGGACGACGGCATCTGGGTTCTGGAGCAGAGCTATCTTCCGACCATGCTCGCCCGGAACAGTTATGACACGGTATGCCACGAACACCTTGAGTATTACGCCCTGGCCCAGATCAAATGGATGACGGATCGCGCCGGAGCCAAGATCATCGACGTTTCGTTCAACGATGTGAACGGAGGGAGTTTTTCGCTCACCGTCGCGCGGAAAGAGGCTCCGCAGCCCGAGTTCTACGGCCTGTCGGCAATTCTCGAGCATGAGACCGCCCTGGGTCTTGACGGCCTTGCTCCCTTCCGCGCCTTTGCTGATCGCGTTGAAAAAAGCCGGGATGCGTTGCGTGAGTTTTTCCAGATGGCGCGTCAGAAAGGCGCCTATGTCGGCGCGCTTGGAGCATCCACGAAGGGCAACGTTCTGCTCCAGTATTGCGGTGTTACCACGGATGATATTGCCGCTGTCGGAGAGGTGAACGAGGACAAGTTTGGAGCCTTTACGCCAGGAACACTCATTCCCATCATCCCCGAAAGCGAACTGCTCAAGCGCAATCCGGACTACCTGATCGTGCTGCCCTGGCACTTCAAGCAGTTCTTTGACAACGCGCCTCACCTTGCCGGGCTGAAACTGGTCTACCCATTGCCGGAAATCCAAATCCATCAAACAAACTAGCCCCGATTGAAAGGACCTTTTCATGTCGAGCAGGGATTACTGGGAACGAAACATCAAGGGCTTTTCGGGCTTTTATGACACCGGCTCTGAGGAAACCTTGCGAGGATCTTGGCTGTTTCGCGCATTCTACCGGACGTTTCTATTGCCCGTCGAGAAGGCTTACATGCGCAAGCGCTACGCCATGGTCCGCAGCTTCATTGACAGCAACTCCGAAGGGGGAACCGCTGCGGACATCGGTTGTGGCAGCGGCATTTTTTCGATCATCATGGCGGAGCGACAGGCCCGCGTGTATGCTTTGGATTTCGCAAAATCGGCGGTTGAGCTGACCCGCGAAAACATCCCTGCCAATCTCACTGAGCGTATCACAGTCGATCAACTGGATATCTTGAACGACTCAATACCAAGAGTCGATACCGCCATTGCCATCGGAGTTCTACCTTATGTGGCTGACGAAGCGACATTTATTGATCATATTGCGCCGAATTGCGACCGGATACTGTTCAACTTTCTTGATGCTGACAATCTGCTCAACCGCCTACGCAAGTTCATGGTTCAACTAGACGCACGCGGCTACTGCTATCACAGCAAGGATAAAATCGCCGCGCAGCTCGGGCATCACGGTTTCGATATAGAAAAAGAGGAAGCCTTGGCAACCGGTTGGATGATCACCGCGCGCCGCCAGCCGTTGAAAGAAACGGGGCTTTATGGCAAATAAGCAGGCGGCATCAGGTCGACGTATCCCTTGGGCGAAGGCTGAGTTCTGGGGCAATGAAGAGAAGTACGTCATTGATGCGCTTCAATCCAGCTGGATCTCCGGCGGCCCTTATGTCGAACGGCTGGAAGCTGCCTGCGCCCAGTTGCTAGGCGTTCCCCATGCCCTTGCTGTCGCCAACGGTACGGCGGCTCTGGACCTGGCCTTTCTGGCTCTCGACGTAAAACCGGGTGACGAAATCATTGTGCCGGGTTTCGCCTTCATGGCGGCCGCCAACGTGGCGCTTCAGAAGGGCGCCGTCCCGGTCTTCTGTGACGTCGATCCCCGAACCTGGTGCATCCAGCCAAAGGCCGTGGAAAAGCTCATCTCCAAACGGACGCGCGCAATCGTCGCCGTTCACAGTTACGGCAACATGTGCGACATGCCCGGATTGCTCGCTCTCGCCGCTGCCCACGATATACCTCTCATAGAGGACGCGGCCGAAGCATTCGGCTCAAGGATGGGCTCTCTCATGGCCGGGGCACGGGGCCAGATCAACACTTTCAGTTTTCATGCCACGAAGACGGTCACAACCGGCGAGGGTGGCCTGGTGACCACTCATGACAGTGGCCTTGCAGAAAGAATGCGTCTCTATCGCAGCCATGGCTTGCGCCGTCACCGCCACTATTGGCACGAGTTGCCGGGCCACAATTTTCGCCTCACCAATCTTCAGGCTGCGCTGGGTGTCGCCCAGCTGGAAAAAATAGAGACGATTCTGGAACAGCGAAACAGAATGTACCGGCGGTACAAGGAACGGCTTCTGTCAATTCCGGGCACGCAAATGCAGATGATCACCGAGACATGCGAGGCAGCAATCTGGGCCATCGCACTGAAGCTGGACGCCGCCACATTCCCTCAGGGCCGGGACGACGTGATGTCAGCCCTGTCGAACAAGGGAATAGAAACCCGTCCTGGATTTCAGCCGCCGGCGGAAATGGACTATTTTGGCCCCAGCTCTGTTCCGGTGAGCGAGGATCTCGGACGCTGGGTGATCAGTCTGCCGAGCTACCCGAGCCTGACCGACGGCGAGATTGATTATATTTGCAACGAACTTGCGATGTTGGGCAAAGCGGGATGACCTTACAAACCTCTTCACGAGCATTTTCGGTTATCTTGCCGACCTACAATGAAGCCGGCAATATCGTAACGCTCGTCGACAAGATCCGCTCAGCTGTCCCGGAAGGAGCCGGCTTTGAAATCTTGGTGGTCGATGACAACAGCCCGGACGGCACCTTCGATCTCGTGCGTGAGACGTTCAAGGACGATCCGTCCGTCCGGCCGATCTTGCGAAGCACCGACCGCGGTTTTGCGAAGTCCATACGGCATGGGATCGAGATGGCAGCGCATGAGCGGATTGTCGTCATGGATAGCGATCTGACGCATGATCCGATCGAAATTCCGAGGCTTTTGCACGTTGGCGAGATCTACGATATTGTCAGTGGTTCGCGGTTCTGCGCTGGCGGCCGGATGACGGACACAAAGCATTACATGATCAGCCTGATATACAACTGGATTTTGCGGCTGTTGCTGCGCACTCAGGTTCAAGACAATCTCGGTGGATATTTCACCGCACGGCGCGACAGCATCCTGCAATTGCCATCGGACGAAATCTTCTTCGGTTACGGTGAGTACTATTTTCGACTGCTCCATTTCGCACAGCGGGCAGGGCTATCGATCGTGGAGGTACCGTCGCACTATCTGCTGCGCGGAGCGGGCACCAGCAAGTCGAACTGGTTGCACATGATCTGGAGCTACACAACGGCAGCGCTACGGTTGAAATCAAGAATAGCATTCTCTTACGATAGCAAGAACGACGGCCCTTCATCGACGACGCCACACTCCTCATGAGCACGAAACCGGCCACGGGAGCAATGAAGTATGCCGCTTTTGCAGTACGCCTGTTGTTTACAGTCGGCCTCCTGGTGGCCGTGTTGCGCACTGTTGATCTTGAGCTCGTCCGGTCAGGCCTTGAGGGTGATCTTGGCTTTGCCCTGATAAGGTACTGTAACTTGACGTCTGGAAATTGCTTTTGCGCAGGTGCCATGAGCCCCTGCCAAGGCGTGGCCCGGCAGGGG
>NZ_JAPWHB010000063.1 GCF_027214025.1 Parahoeflea alexandrii | reverse complement strand
GGCAAGGCCGGTATCGACTACACGGCAACCGCATCGCTCGGCGATGGTTCGCAGGCTGCAATCGATGCGCAGAACCGCGAGCGCAATCTCAGCTTCTAAGACCAGACGACAGGATCAGGCCGGGTTCCTCCCACCGGCTTGATCCGATCCCTGGCACCAAATCGAAGACCAGGTCTTCAACCCGACACATAAAGGAATACGAAAATGAACAAGATCATCATCGCCCTCGGCCTGA
>NZ_JAPWHB010000062.1 GCF_027214025.1 Parahoeflea alexandrii | reverse complement strand
GGCCGAGGGGGCCGGGGTCTCCGGCGGCGCGCTCGCCCGGGAGGGGGCGCTGGGGAGGCGGGGGGCGAGGATCGGCGGGGGGGGGGGGCTGGCGGGGGGGGGGGGGGGGGGGGGGGCGGGGGGGCGGGGGGGGGGGGGCGGGGGGGGGGGGGCGCGGGGGGGGGGGGGCGGGGGCGGGGGGGGGGGGCGGCGGGGGCGGGGGGGGGGGGGCGGGCGGGGGGGGGGGGGCGGGGGGGCCG
>NZ_JAPWHB010000061.1 GCF_027214025.1 Parahoeflea alexandrii | reverse complement strand
GCATGGGCGGACACGCGGCGGGCGACGAAGCGTCGCGCCTGGCCGGTGAAGGCGTCCGCGAGTACGTCGCGAGCCACCGCGCCGCGATCGATCGGCTCGCCACCGACGACTCCGACGAAGCGAAGATCGCCGCCCAGACCTTGCTGGTGGACGCGATGCAGAAGGCATGCGCCGACGTGTGGACGATCCAGGAGAACGAGCCGGCCAAGCGCGGCATGGGCTCGACGATGGTGTGCCTCG
>NZ_JAPWHB010000059.1 GCF_027214025.1 Parahoeflea alexandrii | reverse complement strand
GGTTTATTCTGGGTGGCGGGCAGCGAGGTGGGTCCGTCGCCCCGGGGGGGCGGCGGGGGGGGGGGGTCGGGGGGGGGGGGGGGGGGGGGGGGGTGGGGGCGGGGGGGGGGGGGGGGTGGGGGGGTGGGGGGGGGGGGGGGGGGGGGGGGGGGGTGGGGGGTCGGGGGGGGGCCGGGGGGGGGGCGGGGGGGGGGGGGGGGGGGGGTGGGCGGGGGGGGGGGGGGGGGGGGGTGGGGGGGGG
>NZ_JAPWHB010000058.1 GCF_027214025.1 Parahoeflea alexandrii | reverse complement strand
GAAAAATGGATAATCAAGTCATCATACAAATCACTGAAGACACTCATTCACTCGTCATAAATGTAAAAGATAACGGAGTAGGGGTCAGAGAAGATATTCTAAACGACTTAGGAGTCAGAGCGGTCAGTTCGCAAGAAGGAACGGGATCAGCTGTTGAAAATCTAAACAGACGACTTATCAGCTTGTTTGGAAACGAGGCGAAGATTCAGATTCAATCTGGAGATGCCGGAACAAGTGTAAGC
>NZ_JAPWHB010000057.1 GCF_027214025.1 Parahoeflea alexandrii | reverse complement strand
CCCCCCCGCCCATGTTTTTTTCATGCTACGGCGACCCCCGCGAGCTACCCTCGACTCGTCGTCGGCAGCGGCAGATGTGTATCAGAGACCGGGGGAAACCTATCGGGTCACCGGCGTCGCCCCGGAAGTGGTAAGCTTGCCTGTCCAGAGCCTGGCTCTTATCCCCATCTCCGAGCCCCCGCGCCTAAGGCGTCGGGGGTAGGGCGCGGGGGGGATGGGACAACAATGGGGGGGGGGGGGCG
>NZ_JAPWHB010000056.1 GCF_027214025.1 Parahoeflea alexandrii | reverse complement strand
GTGCAGGAACGAAACCGCATTTCAAAACCTATCCTGATGAACCACTGAACCCACGTATCGGAAATCCGGCACTACAAGGGAACTGTCTTATCGCTACCATAGACAAAGTGCCGTGCAGCATACAACTGCCAAACTCTGTGGTGGCTGCTTATGAAGCCGGAGCGTTACCGCTGAATACACTCTCCAATGCAGTACTGGCTAAAAATGACCAGATGCGCCAAGTGGCACAGGAGAATTACTGGGC
>NZ_JAPWHB010000005.1:72574-606364 GCF_027214025.1 Parahoeflea alexandrii | reverse complement strand
CCCCCCCCCCCCCCCCCCCCCCCCCCCCCCCCCCCCCCCCCCCCCCCCCCCCCCCCCCCCCCCCCACCCCCCCCCCCGCCCCCCCCCCCCCCCCCCCCCCCCCCCCGACCCCCCCCCCCGACCCCCCCCCCGCCCCCCCCCCTAGCCCCCCCCCCCCCCCCCCCCCCGGCGCTGCCAAAGCGCGAGGCGTCGGTCACCACCTGGCGGCATTGCTCGTCGCGAAACACCGCCCAGACGCCCACTTCTTCCAGCCAGATGACCGGACCAAGCGCGCGCATCTCGCGGTAGAGGTCGAAGGGATCGGCCAGATTGTCGGGATGAAACGGATTGATATGGGTCGATACGATTGTCATCTCTGCTATCCTCTCAGGTACGGCGTAGCATCTGTGCAAGGGTTGATGCGGGTTTCCAACGGCGCTGTGGCCCTTGTCTGCGGGCTCCCGGTCATGCGCCGGCCGCCTTCGCGGGGGGATGGCCGGCCAATGCAGCGCGGCGGGCCTCGCCGGACAGTCGGGGCATTTCAAACAGATCGGTGGTTCGGGCATAGGTGCCGCCGCCATGCATCCGCGCGATCAGCCCGGCTCTCTCGCTGTGGATGCGCAGCCGTCCGGCATCGAACAGTTCGTCCCGGAGATGCATCTGCACGACCCGCCCGATATGGATCATCCGCCCCGGCCCCAGCGAGACGGTCTGGACCAGCACGCATTCCAGCGCAAACGGCGCGGCAGTGATTCTCGGCGGTGCCACTTGGACCGAGGGGCTTGTGTCCAGGCCGGCAAGCGCGGTTTCGCTTTCGCCGGCCGGCAGATCCAGTTCGCACAGGTTCATGAGGGGGGCCAGCGCCTCATCCACCAGATTGACGACGAACTGCCCGCTGGTGCGGATGTTGACCGACGTGTCCTTTTCCCGTGCGTCCTCGTCCCAGTTGATCCCCAGCGCCACACAAGGCGGATCGTTGCACAAGGCGTTGAAGAACGAAAACGGCGCAGCGTTCACGCAGCCTTCCGCCCCCTGCGTGGTCACCAGCGCCACAGGACGGGGCACGATGCTGGCCACCATCAGCTTGTAGCGTTCTGCAGGAGTAAGCGTGGAAAAATCGATCGTGGCCATCAGTGATACGTCCCTCCGCCATCCGCGGTCCACGCAGCGCCGGTGACGTAGGAGGACTCATCGGAAAGCAGGAATGCAGCCACCTCGGCCAGTTCGGCGGCAGTGCCCATGCGCCCCATCGCGCTTAAGCCCAGGAACCTCTTCTCGGCGGCATCGCGATCGGAGGAGCGCGCCAGCGCACGATCGATCATCGGAGTGGCGATCACGCCCGGGCACAGGCTGTTCACCCGGATGCCGGCCGGTGCAAGCTCATGCGCCAGCGCACGGCCGAAGGCCACCAGACCACCTTTCGAGGCGCAATAGGCAGAAAAATCAACCTGCGGGCGGAATGCCGCGCCTGAGGCGATGTTGACGATCGCCGCCGGGCGCGGTGCCTGTTTCAGCCACGGAAGCGCCGCGCGACACACATTGAAGGGGCCGGTCAGGTTGACGGCCATCACCTGCGCCCATTCCTCGGCGGTCGTCAGATCCAACGACCGGCGCAGGCTGACTCCGGCGCAATTGGCCACGCCCTCGAGCCCGCCCAGCAGTTCGGCGGCCCGGTCCACCGCGACCTGCACGGCGTCAGCGTCGCTCACGTCCGCCTCAACCGAGGGCCAAGACGCTTTGGCTCCTGGGTCCAGATCGAGCCCGACAACAGCCACATCCCGGCGCGACAGCAACTCCGCCAGGGCACGGCCGATCCCCGAACCCGCACCGGTGACCAGGATTCTTGACGGGCCAGTCAATTCAGCACTCCACCATCGACCGGCAGTTCCACTCCGGACACATAGCCCGCCTCCTCCGACAGCAGAAAGGCGATTGCGGCGGCTACGCCTTCGGCCTCGATCGGGCGGCCCTGCGGCGACATCGCCAGCGTTTTGTCCTTGTAATCCTGCGGCAGCTTCAGGAAGGTTTCGCGCACAGTGGTCCCAGGCTCGCCGATTGTGAGCCAGGGAAGAACTGCGTTGGCCGTAATGCCGTGGATCCCGACATCCTTGGACAACTGCTTGACGAAACCGATCAGTCCCGCCTTGGCCGTGGCATAGGGAAGCCGTGCGCCCATGGTGCCGATCGGGCCAAGCCGACCCTTGGCGACCGTCGAGGACAGACAGCAGATCCGCCCGTATTTCTGATCACGCATGACCGGCACGGCATGATGACAGGCGAGATAGACACTGTTGATGTTCAGCAGCAGCACCTTCATCCACTGTTCAGGCGGGATCTCGTCGACCTGATGCATCGGAATGCCGCCTGAGCCACCGGCGATGCAGGCCAGCGCATCCAGCCGTCCAAATGCGCCGGTCGTCCGTTCCACCGCACCGCGCAGCGTGTCGCTGTCCAGCGCGTCGCCGACCACCGTTTCCACTCGCGTTCCAGCCTCGCGCAGAAGCTCTGCTTCATGCTCCAGCTTGGCCCCGTTGATGTCCATCAGCGTCAGGCTGTAGCCACTGGCCGCCATGCGTTTGGCCGTAGCCAGGCCGATCCCCTGTGCAGCGGCGATGATCAGCGCGGATCGTTGGATAGACATGGCCTAGGCCTCCAGGGATTTGGACAGTTGCGGGTGAAGCGCCGCTGCCGCCCGCCAGCGGCCGGCGCGGATCTGGTCGAACTGCGGCAGCATCTCGACCGATGCGCCGAGCGACTGGGCCGCGTGCCAGGGCCAGCGCGGGTTGTCCAGGAACGCCCGGCCGATGGCAAGCATGTCGGCATGTCCGTCGGCTATGGCCTGCTCCGCCAGCAAAGGGTCGAAGATCATGCCGGTGACAAAGGTGGTGATGCCGGTCTCGCGTCGGACCCGGCCGGCTGTCGGCACAAGGTAGCCCGGCGAGGCCGAGATGCGCGCATCCGAGGAGATGGCGCCGGCCGAGATGCAGACATAGTCCAGCCCAGCCTCTCGAAGGATCGCCACAATGCGGATCGTGTCAGTGAGTGTCAGGCCGCCCGCGCAATAGTCCTCGGCGTTCAGGCGGATGCCGAGCACCCTGTCGCTTCCGAGGATCGCGCGCAGCGACTGCACGATCTCGGCGACAAAGGCGGTCCGGCGTTCCAGCGTGCCGCCATAGGCATCGGTGCGTTGGTTCGACAGCGGCGAAAGGAATGTGTGCAACAGATAACCATGGGCGCCATGCAGTTCGACCAGATCGATGGGCAGGCGGGTAACGCGCTGCGCCGCCTGGGCATAGGCCGCCCGCACCCGTTCCAACCCGTCCGAGCCCAACTCGCGCGGCGTCGGGTGGCCCGGACCATAGGCGATAGCCGAGGGCCCCCACACCTCCCAACCGCCCTGATCCGGCAGCATGGGACCGCCGCCTTCGCGCGGCATGAAGGTCGACCCCTTGCGTCCTGAATGGCCGAACTGGATGCCAAAGGGCGTGTCGCTGTAGCTACGGATCTCGTTGAGCAGGTTGCCCAAGGCGGCTTCCTGCTGATCGGTGTGCAGCGCGGCACAGGTCGCGGTACCCCAACCCTCGCGTTCGACCGATGTGCTTTCGACGATCACCAACCCGGGGTTGGACACCGCGAAGGCGCCCAGATGCTGGCTGTGCCAGTTGCTCAGGGCGCCGTCGTCACCCTTGTATTGCGCCATCGGCGACACAGCGATCCGGTTTGAAAAACTCTTTCCCCGGATACGCAGGGGTGTGAACAGGTCAGACATTCTTTATCCTTTACCGTCTGCGCCATGCCGGACCGCCAAGTTCACGGTCAGGGGTCGGGCCCTGATCATCCAGGGCCCGACCAGGCTTGATCATTTCTTGCGGGTCACTTGCCAGAATACCGGCGAGTTCTGAGGCTGAAGCCCTTCAATATCCGCGCGGTAGGCCTGGGTTCGCGAATACTGCCCCTGGATCAGGAACTGCACGTTCTCAAAGGCCAAACGCTGGATGTCGGCGGTGATCTCCTGACGCTTGCCAATGTCTGTTTCCGCTTCGAAGGCGCTGACCAGCTCGGTGATGCGCGGTTCGCATGCCCAGCCCGCATAGCCTTCGGAGCAGTTGTTGGCGATGGTGTAATTGGTGAAGGGAGAACCCAGATCCTCACCCCCCCAGGTCACCTGCATCAGGCTCCAGCCACCCTCTTCCACGGTGGCCTTGTTCCAGCGCGCATTCGCGACCGTCGGCCAGTCGGAGGACGCCAGTTCCACGTTGAAGCCAGCCTGCTGCATCAGGCCGAAAAGGACCAGGCCCATCAGGTTGATGTCGTTGGTGGTCGAAGCGTGCAGGATGCGCACCAGTTCGCCGTTGTAGCCCGACTCGGCCAGGAGTTTCTTGGCGTTTTCGACGCTTTCTTCAGGCAGCATGTCGTTTCCCGCGGTGCTGCCATAGGCACTCCCGCACATGAAGAACGAAGTGCAATCATGCACCCAGACATCAGGCTTGAGCCCAAGACCCGTCATGTACTCCTCATGGATCCCCAGCGCCTGCAACGCCCGGCGCACCTTGATGTCATTGAACGGCGGGTTCATGTGGTTGATTACCGTCGCGCCCATCGTCTTGTTGGCGCCGGTGAACGATTGCATGACGACCGAAGCGTCCGCGGTGAGCAAGTCGATATAGTCTTGCGGCACCATTTCGATGAAGTCGATTTCACCCTGTTGCAACGCCGAGACCTGGGTCGCCGGGTCTGGCATGTTGATGATCTCGATGCGGTCCATCGCCGGCACCTTGCCGCCGGCGAAACCGCTGGCCGGTTCGTCCCGCGCAACATAATCGTCACGCTTGACCAGTGTCACCGTGCTACCCGGATTCCAGGTGGCCCAGTCAAACGTATAGGGGCCGGATCCGATGATTTCGGCCACCGGTTCGCGCGGCGGAGTGCTCTCGGCCAGGCGGGCGGGCATGATCACCGGCAGATTGCTGCTGGGCTTGCCAAGCGCCTCGATGACATGGCCAAACGGACGCGACAGGCGCAGCGTAAAGACATTGTCGTCCACGGCGACCAGTTCCGCCGTTGCGTCATGCAGGCGCTTGCCAAAGCTGTCGACCTGCCACCAGCGTGAGATGGACGCTACGACATCCTTGGATGTCACTGGCGTACCGTCATTGAATGTCAGCTGATCGCGCAGTGTGAACGTGTAGAGCGCGCCATCTTCGCTGACATCCCACTTCTCAAGCATCTGCGGGCGATAGACCCCATCCAGATCCACGGAGATGAGCACATCATAGACCATATAGGCGAAGGTCCGGGTCGCGTAGGACGTGGTGGCGATCGGGTCCAGAGCCCCGACGTTTGAAGCCAGCACTACGCGCAGCACCTCCTCGGAAGAGGCGGTTCCAACCGTGGCGAATTGTGCGACCAAACTCAAGGCGCTGGCCGAAGCCAAAATTTTCAAAGTCTTGAACATGCGATGGTCTCCCTGTTTTTAAGTATCGAAGTCATGAACATGCGATAGTGCTCCCTGTTCTTGTTGTTGCAGCCATTCGAGAGTCCGATGGGGCTGTCGTGCTTCAGTTCGGACCTGTCCGGACAGTTGAGCGCCCAATGGCGGCCGACTGCGTGTAAATCTGCGTCACCCGGGTGATCCAGGCATCCGACGCCACCCGCTGACTTTGGCGTCGCCTGGACATCGCTTCCCGCCGTCAGCGCAGAAAGCGCGCCAATTCTCCCAGATCGGCCAGCCGATCCACTTGCCACAGAAGATCAAGCAGGCTCGCCGCTTTCTCGACCGACAGCACGCCCGTGGAGAGCTCCATGAACTTGGCATTCAACTGCGCATCGCTCAGCGGCAGGTCCGGATCACCGATCCGGTGGGGTTGAAACCATGTCACTGTTCGATCGCCCAGGACGATGGTGACGCGCGCGGCGCGCTGCGCGGGGAATAGAGCGTCAACCTCGGGGTCCAGCGCCACCGTCACCTTGTTCATCAGCGCCCGGACCTGGCGATCCTGCAGCCGTTCGGGCGTGTAGGCGTCCAGCCGGATCGATCCATAGATCAGACCGCTTGCTATGATGAACGGCAGGCAGAATTTGGCGGCGCCGGGCGTATCGGCCGAATAATTTCCGGTTACGCTGACAGTCGCGGAGTATCCGCCAATCTTGATCGCCTCGATCTCATCGATCGAGAAGCCCTCCTGTTGACGCAGATGCAACACGCCGTCGAGCGCCGCAAAGATATGCCCGCAGCAGCCGTGATTTTTAATGGTGGTGCGCGTGATATTGTATTCGGTCAGCCCCTCGGTGGTGCGATCCCAGACCACGCCATCGCCCATGACCACGCCAATTCCGAGCGGCCCCTCGAACATGTCTGTCGGAGCGATGACCCCGCTCATGGCCATGGCGACAGCGACATGGCCGGCATCGGCGGCATGGCCGGCATGAAGCGGCTTGATCCCGGAATCGCCCCGGAACGCAGCCTGCAAACCCGCCGCCATCGTCACCGAGGTTGATATGGCGTGCGACAGCCGATCATGGTCGAGATCATGCAGCAGGCCGACCGCTACGGCAGCGCCGATCGTGCCGACAGTACCGGTGCTGTGAAAATCGCGATAATGCGTACGCCCCAGCGCGGCCCCCACACGGGTGGACGTCTCGTATCCGGCGATCACCGCGTTGAGAAGGTCGCGACCCGTCTTTCTCAGGCCCATGGCCGAGGCCAGCGCCGCGGCAATCACCGGACTGCCGGGGTGATAGATGGCAGGCGAGTAGATGTCGTCGAATTCCATCGCGTGCGAAGCGACGCCATTGATCAGGGCGGCCACACGCTTTGGCGCCGCCTTGCCCGAAAGGGTCAGAGCGTCTCCGTGCCCAAGTTCGTCCAGCAACCCCGCTTCAAGCGCAGCCGCCTGTTCGCTGCGGGTTCCGGGCAAGGTGGCTGCAAACCAGTCGATCAGACAGCGTTTCGCCGCATGCAGGACCTCCGGGCTCTGCGAGCAATGCCCCTGCACCAGCGCAATAGCGGCAAGGCGGCCTGATACCGTGCTTTCCGGTACGGTCTCTGCATCCGGTTCATACCGGACATTCGAACGGCCCATCTCCAATGCCTCCATGTTCCCACCAATCCCGATATGACAATGTGATCATTGCAAGTGACGGGCGGGTGGACTATTGACTAGAACACACCGCCGCATTCCCTTTTTTCATTGTCTAAGTCTTTGAAATGCATGGCTCAAGATCACCCGAGGCACATGTGCATCGCCCGCCAGGGCCATATCCGGCCACGGCAGTTCACAGTTCATGCCTGGCCACAGGCTCGCCGCGACAGCGCCGACCTTGCTGGCTTCTCGGCTTCAGGCACTGGCCCTGCCGCACGCCATGTTGGCGACTTCGGCGCCGGTCAGGAACGTGACCGGCAGGGGACTTTGCATAGCGTGCCGCAGGAAGCGCTCGAGCATGACCATCCGGGGGGCGCGGCCCACTCCATAATCCTGACGAGGGTGGACCGTCAGACAGCTGAAGGCGCCGATGCGGTTGAGACCATCGAACTCTTCGACCCAGTTCTTCAGCACCCGCGCATCCGGCATCTTGATGTTGAACATCGGCTTGTCGATCAGCACGTTGTTCTGTGGCAGTTCAACCATGCCCGTCCCGCCATCTGCGTCGAGCAGATAGGGAAAATCATCGTCCTGAAAACTGCTGTCATAGCCGTAGCCCAGCTCGGCCAGTCGCGCCAGCGTGCGGGGGCCGAAGGTGCCATCGGGGGACCGCCATCCGACGGGCGCGGTTCCCGTCACCTCGCCAAGCGCGTCGCGTCCGCGACGCAACACATCCCCCTCGGCATCGCCGAGTTCAGACTGCTTTTCATGTTGCCAGCCATGCGCAGCAATCTCGTGTCCTTCGGCAGCGATTTCCCGGATCAGGGACGGGCTCCTGACTGCCTCGAATCCCGGCACAAAGAATGTCGCGCGGATCCCGAGCGTCGCCGTAAGCAACAGCAGCCGGTCAACGCCATTGGCCAGATAGCTGCCATAGGACCAGCGGCCGACAAGCTTGTCCTCCCCCACGCTGGTCAGTTCCAAGGATTCTCCATGCAGGTTCACACTGAGCATGCCGACCGCTGGAGCCATGTTGTGATCGCAGTTGGACATCAGTTTACCCCCTGAACGGTTCTGGGATTCCGCCGGACCGGCCAGGAATCGGGAGTCTGCAGACACCAGGCGGCAGTATCCTTCTGCCTTTGAAACACCACGCCTGGATACGTCTTTATGAAGGCGATCAGGTCATCGAGCACCTGCGCCCTTGCCGGCGAGCCGGACCCGAAACCCATCCGAGGATGCACGATCAGGTCAAAATAGGCGCCTTCGGAATAGGCCATGTGGAATTCCAGCTTCCACTGCTCCAGCACTTCGGAAGGCGGGGTCAGGCTGTCGCGGTAGAATGGCGCATCGTCCAGACTGGAAACGTTGTCGGGCAGGTTGATGAAGCCGCACAACGGCGTGTTGGCGATGGTGGGAATGTAGGGCCAATCCGATGCTTTTTCGCTGGAGTCATAGATATAGCCCAGATCCACCAACACCTTCAGTGTCTGTTCCGACTTGCCGCCGCCCGGGTTACGCCAGCCAACGGGTGCTTCGCCCAGAAGATCGGTGAGGATCTGGTGCGACTTGCGCAGATAGAATGGTTCTTCCTCGCCAAGATCAAAGGATTCGTGCAGATAGCCATGCGCCCCAATTTCGTGCCCGGCGGCATGGATTGCCTTGACCGCCTCGGGGAAATGCTCGGCGTCGTAGCCGGGAACGAAAAAGGTGGCATGGATACCGTGCCGCGCAAAGATCTCCAGCATCCGTGGCACACCTCGTTTGGCTGAATAGCGGCCGTGCGAATGGATACCTTGCGGCAACAGTTTTTTCCCGGCCTCGTTGGACAGGCCGTCGAAATCCACGGTGATGTTTACGAGGCACTGCGCGTTGCCGGGCCAGGGGGATGTCATCGCACTTTCCTTCACTGAGAATGCGCGCCTTCAGGCGTCGCAGGGGGGGTAAGCATGGGATTTGCCGCGTTCGGCAGATCGTTCAGATGACAGGCCGCCCGATGCTGCGTGCCCACCGACTGCAACACCGGCACCTCTGACCGGCAACGATCGAAGGCCAGCGGGCAGCGGGTATGAAACCGGCACCCTGACGGGGGATTGAACGGGCTGGGCAGATCGCCTTGCAGCGGAACACGGGTGCGCCGATGAGTGGGGTCCGGGATCGGCACCGCGGACAGCAGCGCATGGGTATAGGGATGGCGCGGCCGTTCAAAGATGGTATCGCGCGGCGCCAGCTCAACTATCCGGCCCAGATACATGACGGCAACCTGGTGGGCGATGTTTTCGACAACAGCGAGATCGTGCGAGATGAACAGCAGCGCCACGCCAGTTTCCCGCTGCAGATCGCGCAGGAGGTTAATGACCTGCGCCTTGACCGAGACATCAAGTGCGGAAACCGCCTCGTCGCAGACAATGACATCCGGATTCGCTGCCAGGGCGCGGGCGATGCCGACGCGCTGGCGCTGGCCGCCGCTGAATTCGTGCGGCCAGCGCAGCGCGCTGTCTGCAGGCAGACCGACCATCTCGATCAGCTTCCGGATCCGCGCCGCAGTTTCGTCCTTGCCCGATGTCACGCCGAAATTGCGCAAGGGTTCGGCCAGAACCTCGCCGATGCGCTGGCGCGGGTTCAGACTGCTGAAGGGATCCTGGAAAATCACCTGAATGGATTTTCTCAACTTCCGCAACTCGGTTTCCGCCAGCGTGTCGATGCGCTGGCCGTTCAGGTGGATCTCACCGCTGCTGGGCGTTTCCAGCCGCAGCAGGCAGCGCCCGACACTCGACTTGCCGCAGCCGGATTCGCCGACCAGCGCCAGCGTCTCGCCCTTGCGCAGGACAAAGCTGACATCGCTGACGGCATTGACCCCGCGAAGGGGGGCGAGCCCCAGAAATCCGCCTCCGATCGTATAGGTCTTTTCCAGATGGTTCACGACAAGCAGATCAGACATCGGGCACCTTCGAACCACAGGGGAAATGACAGGCGGCAACGCGCCCGCTGCCGAATGTGCGCAGTGCCGGGCGGATTTCGTGACAGACCTCCTGGACGCGATTGCATCGATTTGCGAAAACACAGCCCTTGATTTCCCCGATGGTCGAGACGATCTGACCTGGAATTTCCGCAAGCCGCCAGTCAGGCGTCACACGTGAGGTGCCAAGCTTGGGCATCGCCCGCAGTAGCCCTTCGGTATAGGGATGGAGCGGCGCCGCAAACAGATCGCCGACACCGGCCTCCTCAACCTTTTGTCCGGCGTACATCACCACCACGCGGTTTGCGACCTCGGCTACCACTCCGAGGTCGTGGGTCACGATCAGCACCGATGTGCCAAGACGGTCCTTGAGCTCCTTGACCAGATCCAGGATCTGGGCCTGGATGGTCACATCCAGCGCTGTCGTCGGTTCGTCTGCGATCAGGATGCTCGGTTCGCAAGCCAGGGCAATGGCGATCATCACGCGCTGGCGCATGCCGCCCGAGAGCTGGTGTGGATACTCGTCCAGCCGCCGCTTCGATTCCGGTATGCCGACCAGATCCAGCATGTCCTGCGCCTTGCGCATCGCTGTATCGCGGTCGACATTCTGGTGCAGCAAGATTGCCTCTGAAATCTGACGGCCAACCTTCATCACCGGGTTCAGCGCCGTCATCGGCTCCTGAAAGATCATGCTGATCTCGTTGCCCCGGATCCGCCGCATCGCCTTCTCGTCCAGATCCAGCAGGTTGCGCCCCTGATACAGGATTTCGCCATCGCTGCGGCAATTCTCCCCGTGCAACAGCCGCAGGATCGACATCGAGGCCACGGATTTGCCAGAGCCGGACTCGCCGACGATGGCAACCGTCTCGCCGGCATCGAGCACCAGATCCAGCCCATCCACAGCCCTGTTTATCCCGTTCGGTGTCCGGAAATGGACTCTCAGATCCTTGAGTTCGAGCAGCGCCATTCGATCAAATTTTCCTGTTTAGCCGCGGGTCGAGATGGTCGCGCAGGCTGTCTCCGACTAGATTGATCGCAAGGATGGTCAGCGACAGCGCCACCGCCGGCACGAAAATCATCGATGGTCGTATCTGCCAAAGCGCGCGTCCATCAGCCATCACATTTCCCCAGGACGGCACTGTCACCGGAACACCCGCACCGATGAAGGACAGGATAGACTCGGTCAACATCGCCGAAGCACAGACATAGCTGGCCTGAACAATAAGCGGCGCCATCGTGTTGGGCAGGATATGACGTAGAATGATGCGGCTTGAGCTGTTGCCCGAGGTAACGGCCGCCTCGACAAAGACCTGCTCGCGCAGACTGAGAACGACACCGCGCACCAGGCGGGCGACACGCGGGATTTCGACCAGCGTGATCGATATGATCACGTTGCTGACCGAACTGCCAAACAGCGCCATCATGGCGATTGCCAGCAGGATGCCTGGAATGGACATCAAGGCATCCATGCTGCGCATGATCAGCCCGTCCAAAGCCCGGACGTAACCCGAGACCAGTCCGATAAACAGACCGATCAGTGCAGCCAGGAATGCAACCGAGACGCCCACGAACAGCGAAATCCGTGCGCCGTAGACCACGCGGGCAAACAGGTCGCGCCCCAGTCTGTCGGTTCCAAACAGATGATCCGTGCTGAAAGGCCGCAACCGGGCCGTGGGCGAAATCATCATCGGGTCATGCGGGGTCAGCAGCGGCGCGAAAACTGCGCCGCCGACGATCACCACGATCAGACCGATACCCACGACAAAGGCGGTGTCACGGCCAATGCGACCGAACAAGCCTCGCCGCACGACACGATCAGGAAACAGCGGCGGCCGGACGGGCGCCGCACTGAACTGGTCCGCGCGCGGGGATGCGGTGGGGGTCAGGCTGGTTGGGCCGGTCACAAGCGGATCCTTGGGTCAAACAGGCGATAGGCCAGATCAACGGCAAGGTTGATCAGAACATAGACAAAGCTGAAGAACAGCACGACACCCTGAATGACCGGATAGTCGCGCTGCAGGATGGCATCCACTGTCAATCGGCCGATCCCTGGAATGGAAAAGACGCTTTCCGTCACAACCGCGCCGCCAATCAGCAGAGCGACACCGAGCCCGATGACCGTAAGGATGGACACGGCCGCATTTTTCAGCGCGTGTTCGAACAGAATGCGAGTCCGGCTCTGACCCTTGGCCATCGCCGTGCGAATGTAGTCCTGGTTCAGCACCTCAAGCATCGAGGTCCGCGTGATCCGCGCAATCAGTGCCATATAGACCGATCCGAGCGCGATTGAGGGAATGATCAGATGGCGGAACCAAGCCCATAGTCCCTCGGAAAGCGGCTGGTAGCCCTGAACCGGCAGCCAATTCAGCTGGATCGAAAAGATCCAGGACAGCGCATAAGATGTGGCAAACACCGGCACTGAAAACCCCAGTACCGCTGTTCCCATGATCGCGCGGTCAATCCAACTGCCGGCGCGGGCCGCGGCGATCACCCCCATCGGGATCGCCGCTGTGATCGAGATGATCAGTGTTGTCGCCATCAGCGAGAAGGTCGGCTCCAGTCGTTGCAGGATGAGTTCGGTCACCGGCTTGCGTGAAAACACCGAAACCCCGAGATCGCCGCGCAAGAGCCCGGCCGTCCAGTCGGCGAACCGCACGAGAAAAGGCTGGTTCAACCCCAACAACTCGCGGACTTGTTCGATCTCCGCGGCTGATGCATTGTCGCCAGCAATCATTTCCGCCGGATCTCCCGGAGCAAGGTACAGCAGAACAAATATGAACAGGGCAACAGCAAGCATGACCGGGATTGTCGCCAGTATGCGTCTGAGGGTGAATATCAGCATTGTCGTCCTGAGCTGTTCGAACCTACAGGGAACAATCCCTGCAACATGATTAAAAACGCTTCCTCCGTATGGGCTCAACTGCCGATAATGCAAGCGGGCATTACCTCCTAGAATGGCCGTATTGGGGGCGATCATTGGCTGCGCGACGATCAGGCGCTGCTGAGGTTGCGTCATCGGCTCTGCGGTCAGGATTTTGTGCCCAAGGTCGTCTGCTGCCATTGCCGGCAGCCGCTTGTGACCAACCAGACCGATCACATCCTCAACTACACGCTGCCGAAGCCATGATCAGCATCCGGGCGGAGTGGAAAAGCACTTCGCCCGGATGCCCAGCCTGGGAGGCTTGACTGGTAAACCCGATTCAAATTTCGGCAGCCAATGATCAGTCATGTCCGCGCTCAAGCATCACTTTCAGCCGGGCCACGCTCTCGCCATAGAAGCCGCGGCGAAACAGCATGACGCAAGCCATGAAAATCACGCCGATGACCAGAGCGATCGGCAAGCCGCTGGTCGCGAGCATGTGTTCGAGCGTCACCACGAAGGTGGCGCCGATGATGGGGCCGGCAAAGGTTCCCATGCCGCCGATCAGCGTCATCAGGACCACCTCGCCGGACAGGTGCCAGGACACGTTGTTGAGTGAAGCAAGCTGGAACGCGATCACCTTCAACGATCCCGCCAGGCCTGACAGCGTCGCCGAAAGCACGAAGGCAATGAGCTTGTAATACGCCACGTCGAGACCGAGCGAGACTGCCCGCGGCTCGTTCTCGCGGATCGCCGCAAGGATATGGCCGAAGGGCGAATGCAGCGTGCGCCAGAGGACCATCAGCCCGAATACGACCGCGCCCAGCACGACATAATACATCGCATTGATGTCACCCAGATCGACCAGGCCAAGAAACATCCCGCGCGGAACCGACTGTATCCCGTCCTCGCCGCCAGTGAACGGCATCTGCACCGCCATGAAGTAAAGCATTTGCGCCAGCGCCAGCGTGATCATGGCGAAGTAGATGCCATAGCGGCGAATGCCGATCAGCCCGAAGACGAGACCCAGCCCAGCGGCGAACAGTGTGCCCAGAAGCACCGAAGCCTCGAACGGCAGACCCCAGGTCTTGGCGGCATGCGCCGTCACATAGGCGGCGCCGCCGAAAAACGCAGCATGTCCCAGGGACAGCAGCCCGGCATAGCCCAGCACCAGATTGAGCGCCGAGGCGAAGAGCACGAAGCACAAGATATTGATCAGCAATAAGGGATAGACCATCGCCGGCGCAAGCAACAGCGTGGCGGCAAGCACAAACGCCCCGATCCACCAGATCCATTTGTGTTTGACGGTGAATCCCGCCAGGCCTTTTATCAGCATGGACATCTCAGTTCTCCCTTCCGAACAGGCCAGCGGGACGCAGGATCAGCACGAGCACCATGACCACGAAGATCACGATAGCCGATGCAGAAGGGTAGAAAACCTTGGTCAGTCCTTCGATGACGCCGAGGCTCAAGCCCGTCAGGATGGCGCCGCCGATGGAGCCGAGCCCGCCGATCACGACGACGGCGAACACGATGACGATCAGGCTGGAGCCCATGGCGGGACTGACCTGATAGATCGGCGCCGCCAAGACGCCCGCGAACCCTGCCAGTCCGACACAGAAGCCGTAGGTCAATGTCAGCATCAGCGGCACATTGATGCCGAAGGCGGTGACCAGCGAAGGATTCTCCGTCGCCGCACGCAGCCAGGCGCCGAGCCGGGTCTTCTCCATCACCAGCCAGACCAGAAGACAGACAAGAACCGAGGCGAGGATCACCCATGCCCGGTAGACCGGCAGAACCATGAAGCCGAGCCGGAACACGCCGGTCAGAGTCTCCGGAACCGGATAGGGCTTGCCGGCTGCGCCAAACAGGTAGCGGAACAGCCCTTCCATCGCCAAGGCCAGCCCAAAGGTGAAGAGAAGGCTGTAGAGATGATCGATCCGGTAAAGGCGGCGCAGGAACAGGCGCTCCACGACAGCTCCAAACACGCCGACCACGATCGGCACCACCACCAGGGCGGCCCAGTAGTTGAGGCCGAGCTGCGTCAGGCAGAGCCAGGTGACGAATGCACCCAGCATATAGAACGCGCCGTGAGCAAAGTTGATCACGTTGAGCATGCCGAAAATGATCGCAAGACCCAGGCTGAGCATGGCATAGAACGAACCGTTGATCAGACCGAGCAGAACCTGGCCCAGCAGAACCGCGGCCGGTACGCCGAAAATATCTGGCATTATGACTCCTCCACTCAAACGCCAAGATAGGCGTTGATCTTCGCCATGTTGGATTGAAGTGCCTCGTTGCTGAATTCATCAACCACCCGCCCCTGCTCCATGACGTAGTGCCTGTCGGCATTGGCCATGGCGAAACGGATGTTCTGCTCCACCAGAATGATCGTCAGGCCCAGGGCCTTGAACTCCCCGAGCGCCCGGGAAATGTCCTCGACAATGACCGGCGCAAGACCCTCGGTCGGTTCATCAAGCAGGATGAAGTCGGCGCCGGTGCGAAGGATCCGCGCAATGGCCAGCATCTGCTGTTCGCCACCCGACAGCCGTGTCCCGATTGTCGTATCGCGCCCCTGAAGGTTCGGAAACAGCGCGTAGATCTGCTCAAGCTTCATGCCCCCAGATCGGAAGGCCGGCGGAAGAAGCAAGTTTTCCAGAACGTTGAGTGAGGAGAAAATCCCGCGCTCCTCCGGCACGAACCCAAGGCCCAGCCGGGCGACATGATGGGCAGGCATGGCCATAAGGTCCTGTCCGTCCAGCACGGCCCTGCCCTTTCGCTGCTGGACAATCCCCATCAGCGTGCGCATCATGGTTGTCTTGCCGGCGCCATTGCGACCGAGCAGCGTGACGATTTCACCCTGGTTCACGTGCAGCGAAGCGCCATGCAGGATGTGGCTTTCGCCGTACCAGCTGTGCAGGTCCTCAACCTCAAGACGACGAACTGGATCATGCATGGCCGCCACCCATATAGGCTTGCTGGACTTCACGGTTCGATGAGACCTCGGCGTACTTTCCTTCGGCAATGATCTCGCCGCGGCGAAGCACGGTGATGCGGTCGGAGATGTCGGCGACGACGGAGAGATTGTGCTCGACCATGACGATGGTGCGGTTCATGCCGACACGTCTGATGAGCCGTGAGGTGCGTTCGATATCCTCCTGGCCCATGCCTGCCATCGGCTCGTCGAGCAGGATGATTTCCGGGTTCATCGCCAGCGTGGTGGCGAGCTCCAGTGCCCGCTTGCGGCCATAGGAGAGCTCAACGGCCACCCTGTCCGCATAGGGTTCGAGTCCGACATCGGCAAGCAGCGCCGTCACGGCATCATTGTGCTGGTCGAGAACCTTGTCCGACCGCCAGAAAGCAAAGGTCTGACGGTGTTTCGACTGCAGCGCGATGCGGATGTTTTCGCGCGCGGTCAGATGGGGAAACACCGACGAAATCTGGAATGACCGCACGAGCCCCTTGCGGGCGATCCTGGCGGGGGGAACTTTGCTGATCTCTTCCCCTTTCAAGTAAATGGTTCCGCTGCTGGGCGATAGGCACCTGGTCAGCAGATTGAACAGCGTGCTCTTGCCGGCCCCGTTGGGTCCGATCAGCGCATGCAACGATCCGGCGCGAACTTTGAAGTCGACATTGCTCACGGCAACAAATCCACGAAACTCGCGCGTCAGGCCTCGTGTCTCCAGTATTGGCGGCGGCTCCATTTTCCCTCCCTGTGGCTGCGGACAGAGCGTCTCCTCGATCCCGACCCTCAGCCAAAACACTGCCCGCTTCTCAAATGGGCTTGACTCAACATTGCAGATAAAGTCTAATAGTGCAAGTCATAATATGGCGGCGAAGATCGGGAAGTTCCGAAATGATCACATTTGATGAGCCCATTTAGGCGAATTCCGCGAGATCCGCAGAGGAAGTTAGTCTACTAATGCAATTAGATAATTCTGTCTGACTGCATCAACGGGAGGAAGTGCAATGAAAATAGGCAAGGCATTCCGCGTCGGCATGGCCGCGTTTTTCGGGTCGGTGGTCGCGTCCGGCGCGCTGGCGGCGGACGACCGGGCAAAGATCGGTGTCCTCACGGACATGAGCGGTCAATTCAGCCATGAATCGGGCAAGGGCGCCGTGACTGCCGTTCAGATGGCTGTCGAGGATTTTGGGGGCACGGTGCTTGGCAAGCCGATTGAGGTCATCGTGGCTGATCATCAGAACAAGCCGGAAATAGCGGCTGCCACCGCGCAGCAGTGGTATGAAAGCGAGGGCGTGACCCTGATTTCCAACCTTATCAATTCGGGCATCGCGCTGTCCGTGGCGCAGATTGCCGCGGAGAAAAATGGCATCGCCATCGTCACCGGTTCCGGCTCGTCCCGGATTACCGGCGCTGGCTGCACGCCGAACTCGATCCATTATGCCTACGACACCTACGCGCTGGCCAACGGTACCGCAAACCAGCTTGTCGGTCAGGGCCTGAAGAAGTGGTACTTCCTGACCGCCGATTACGCTTTCGGGCATGCGCTTGAAGCCGACGCGTCAGCGATTGTCGCCAAGGCCGGCGGAGAAATCGTCGGCAAAGTGCTCTATCCCATCGAGACTTCGGATCATTCGGCCTTCATGCTGCAGGCGCAATCTTCGCCTGCCGATGTCGTCGCAATCGCCGGATCGGGAACCACATTCATCAATGCGGTCAAATCGGCCCGCGAATTCGGCCTTGCCGATTCAGGCAAGCTGACTGCCGGCCTGCTGGTCTGGCTCACCGACGTGAAGGCGCTCGGCCTTGAAGCCGCCCAGGGCATGATCCTGACCAATGGGTTCTACTGGGACCGTGACGATGACACCCGCGCTTTTGCCAATCGCTTCATGGAGCGCATGGGCGTTATGCCGCACATGGGCGACGCGGGTGATTACTCCTCGACCATGCATTACCTCAAGGCCGTCGAGGCGGCCGGGACCACCGACGCGCAGACGGTCATGGCGAAAATGCGCGAAATGCCGGTCAACGACTTCTTCGCCCAAGACGGCAAGATTCGCGAAGACGGCCGCATGGTGCACGACATGTACGTCTACCAGGTCAAGACGCCGGCCGAATCCACCGGCGAATGGGACCTCTACAAGCTCGTCAACACGATCCCCGGCGACAAGGCCTTCCGGCCGCTCGCCGAGAGCGAATGCCCGCTCGTCAAGAACTGAAGACCGCACTTCGCGGCCGGGATGGACCTCATCCGCCCGGCCGCGCCCTTTCCCTCGTCCTGAATGGCGCCATCATGAACCTCCATGACTCTGTCACCATCCCTTGCGATCGCGCCACTGTATGGGCAGCGTTGAACGACCAGGAAATCCTGCGCCAGTGCATACCCGGCTGCGAGGAACTCGCACAGACCACGCCCGTTCATATGACCGCGAAAGTCACGCTCAAGATTGGCCCGGTGAAAGCCACTTTCGCGGGCGAAGTCGAGCTCAGCGAGATGAACCCGCCCGAGAGCTATGTCATTTCCGGAGAGGGCAAGGGCGGAATCGCCGGGTTTGCCAAGGGATCGGCGCGCGTGCGTCTGGAGGCTGTCGGGCCTTCACAGACCATTCTCCACTATGATGCCAGCGCCGATGTCGGCGGCAAGATTGCCCAACTCGGAGCCCGCCTTCTCGATTCCACCGCCAAGAAGCTTGCACGCAAGTTCTTCGATGACTTCCAGGCCGCGGTCGTGAGCGCGGAAGCAGGCCGCCGATGACCGACATCCTGACAAGCATTCAAGACGGTGTCGCCACCGTCACCATCAATCGTCCGGAGCGCCGCAATTCGGTAACCCTCGCCATGTGGAAGAGTTTCGGCGACATCTTTGCCGGGCTCTCCGCGGATCGCGCGGTTCGCGCCATCATCCTGACCGGCGCCGGAGCCGACTTTTCCGCCGGCGCAGACATCCCCGAATTCGAGACGGTGCGCGGCGACGCGGACAAATCCCGCGCCTACGAAGTGGCGGTCGATTACGGCTGCGCCGGCATCGCCAATGCGTCAAAGCCGGTCATCACCGTCAATCGCGGTTACACGCTCGGGGGCGCCGCCCATCTGTCCATGTCCGCGGATTTCCGCTTTGCCCATACCGATTCGGTTTTTGGCATTCCTGCCGCCCGCCTGTCGATCGTCTACGGCGTCCAGGCGACGCGGAAGCTGCTGGCTCTGGTCGGTGTATCCAACGCGAAGCGCATTCTCTATTCCGCCGAACGCTTCGACAGCCGCAAGGCCCTGGAAATCGGATTTGTCGACGCCGTCAGTGAGGACCCGATGGCAGATGCGGTGGCCTTCGCCAAGTCGCTTTCGACAAACGCACCTTTGTCGATTGCGGGCGCCAAATACATGCTCAACGGGCTAACCCTCGGAACGTTTGATGCCGCCGAGGCTCAGCGTCTTATCGATGAGGCATCAGCAAGCCACGATTATTCCGAGGGCCGCAACGCCTTTGCGGCAAAGCGCCCACCAAAATTCGAAGGCCGTTGAGATGAAGCCATCACCCTTCGAGTATTGCCAGCCAAAAACGATCGAGGAAGCTTTCGCGGCGCTCAATCACGAAGATGCCAAGATCATTGCTGGCGGACAAAGCCTGGTTCCGATGATGAATTTCCGGCTGGTTCAGCCCGGTCGGCTGGTCGACATCAACTCGCTCCCCGGCTTGGGCGAGATCGTGCTGGATGGCGGGACAATTCGCATCGGTTCGCTGGTCCGTCATGCCGAAGCCGCGCGCCACGACCTGATGAGGAACCACCTGCCGATCATCGCCGAAGCCATGGCTCATGTTGCCCATGTCGCCATCCGCAACCGGGGCACGATCGGCGGCAGCCTTGTCCATGCCGATCCCTCGGCCGAGTGGCCGCTGCTCGTCACGCTGCTCGATGGCCAGATCGAGATTGCCGGACCTGAGGGCCTACGCCACGCCGCACCGGAGGAGTTCTTTGTCGCGCCCCTGGTCACCACCATCGAGGACGACGAGATCCTGGTTGCAGTCCGCCTGCCGATCCTGTCCCCCGGCACCGGGATGGCTTTCACCGAAATAGCTCAAAGGGCCGGAGATTTCGCGGTGGTTGCCGCGGCCGCCACGGTGCTGATGGACCGCGGCGTCATCGCGGAAGTTCGCCTGGCCCTCGGCGGCGCGGGCGACGTGCCTGTCCGGCTCTTTGAGGTCGAGGCGGCTCTGGCCGGCCAGAGACCGGAGGCCATCGACAGCATCACGCCCGGCTGTGCGGACGGGCTCGAGCCCAACGAGGACATGCACGCGACAGCCGAGTACCGGCGATCGCTCATCCCTGTCCTGGCCAGACGCGCGCTCGAGGCAGCGGTTCTGCGTGCGGGAGCAACCCGATGAACGCAAAGATTGACATTGCCCTGACCTTAAACGGCGAAGCGGTCACCGGGCGCGCCGAACCGCGGATGCTCGCCTCCGACTTCATCCGTGACGTGTTGCTGATGACCGGCACCCATGTCGGCTGCGAGCAAGGTGTCTGCGGGGCGTGCACGATCCGGTTTAACGGCGTGGTGGCCCGATCCTGCCTGCTGTTCGCAGCCCAACTCGACGGCGCCGTGGTAGAGACGGTTGAAAGCCTTGCCGCGCCGCAAGACCTCAATGACATCCAGAAGGCTTTCCGGAAGCATCATGCCCTGCAGTGCGGCTTTTGCACGCCCGGCTTCCTTATGACCGTTTCGGAGATCCTTCAGACTCTGCCGCTCTCTACTGATCATGAGATCCGCGACGCCCTGTCGGGCAATCTATGCCGCTGCACCGGCTATGAGCACATCGTGCGCGCCGTTCGCGACCTGGTTAATCAAAGAGATGGAGTTCAGGCATGAAGATGCACATCCTCGACGGTGGAAGGCTGAGAATGCGACGGCGCATCTATGTCCCGGACGCCGACAAGACCGAGATGATCGAATTGCCGGTGATTGCGGTCTTGTTCCGGCACGAGCAGGGCAACATCCTCTATGACACCGGATGCCATCCGTCAGTCTCGACCGCGGCCGAGGCGCGCTGGGGCAAGCTGGCCAGCGTGATGACGCCGATCGGCGACCATACGTCGAATGTGATAGACTCCTTGCGGGACCTGGGTCTTTCCCCCGACGATATCGACATTGTGGTCAATTCACATTTCCATCCCGACCACTGCGGCTGCAACGAATTCTTCCGCAGCGCCCGCTTCCTCTGCCACGAAGAGGAACTTGAGGCCGCCCGGGCGAGCGGCGCCGAGGCAATGGGGTATCTCGCCGGCGAATGGGACCACCCCATGCCGCTTGAGGCCGTCACCGACGGCCACGATGTGCTCGGCGATGGCAAGCTCGTGGTGGTGGCCTTGCCCGGGCACACGCCGGGTCTCATTGGCCTGCATGCACGGCTTGAGAGCACCGGCGCTGTTTTGCTTGTGTCCGACGCAGTCAGCCTGCGGCGCAACCTCGACCAGGACGAAGTCCCGAAAAATGCGTGGAACTCCGAAGCGCTGCTGGCCAGCTACGCCCGGATCAGGCTTTACGAGGCGGAAGGCGCGATGATCGTCTGCGGCCACGACGACGAACAGTGGCAGGCGCTGCGCAAGGGAGCGGACGCCTATGAATGACGCCGCCATCCCCAAGGACATAAGAAGCGCACCGGCGCCCGAGACCTCACGCCCGAAATACATCGGCGAGCGGGTCCAGCGTCTTGAGGACCCGCGCCTGCTCACCGGCACGGGTCGATATACGGCGGATATCCGCTTCGACAGGATGGTGCACCTGGCTTTTGTCCGATCCGATCAGGCCCATGCGCGGATCCTGGGGATCGACACAGACGATGCCGCAACCTTTCCCGGCGTGATTGCGGTGCTGACGGCGCAGGATTTCTCCGAGATCCCCGATCTCGTGGCGCCTTCGCGCATGAAGAACTATCATCCTACTCATTGCCCGGTGCTGGCACGCGACACCGTGCGCTATGTCGGTGAACCGGTCGCTGTCGTGGTGGCATCCGACCGATATCTCGCCGAAGACGCGGCCAATGCCGTTGTTGTCGATTACGAGCCGCTCGGGGCCAGCTCCGACCCTGCAGCCGCGCTGCTCGGCGACGCTGTGTTGTTGCATGACGAGGTGCCCGGCAACCTCGTTCTTGAACGCAGCTTCGCTACCGGCGACGCCGGCTCGGCCATAGCTGGCGCGGCCCATGTGGTCGAGGGCAGGTTCCGCCTGCGCCGGAAGTCGCCGATGGCGATGGAGCCCCGCGCCTATGTGGCTGACTATGACCGCGGCCGGGATGCGCTGACGCTCTACGGGGCCACCCAGATCCCCGGCGTGGTCCGGGACGAACTGGCGAAGCTTCTCGACATCGCCGGCAACCGCATTCGCGTGATCGCGCCCGATGTCGGCGGCGGATTTGGCGGCAAGGGATCCTTGTATCCCGAAGAAATCATTGTTGCCGCCCTCGCGCGGCGCCTGGCCAGACCCGTCAAGTATGTCAGCGACCGGCTGGAGGATCTGACCTCCACCAGCCAGGGCTTCGATGAATATGTCGAAGCCAGGCTCGCTTTCGACGATGACGGTATGTTCATCGCGCTGGAGGCGGAGGTGATCGGCGACATCGGCGCCTACTCCATCTACCCCTGGACGGCGGCTCTGGAACCGGTGCAAGTCGCAAGCTTCCTGCCCGGCCCCTACAAGACGCCACATTACCGGGGAAGGGTGCGTGGAGTCTGCACGCCCAAGCCGCCGACAGGACCTTATCGTGGCGTGGGTCGGCCCATGGCGGTGTTCGCGCTAGAGCGCCTTGTCGACATGGCGGCGCAGAAGCTCGACATGGACCGGGCCGAAATCCGCCGTCGCAACATGGTGCAACCCGACGAGTTTCCCCACCGGATCGGGTCCGGCATCATCTGGAACCACTCCGGTTTCACCGAGTGCCTGGACGCCGCGGTGAAGGCCGTGGATTACGCGGGATTCAAGGCGCGCCAGATCGCTGCGCGTGAGCAAGGCCGCTGGATTGGCCTGGGAATAGGCTCCTATGCGGAACTGACCGGGATCGGCTCCCGCATTGCTGTCGCGCCGGGCATGCCGATCAACACCGGCAACGAAACCGCCACCGTCCGCATCGACGCCACCGGCGCGGTAATCGCCACCTTCGCCACGGCTTCGCACGGACAGAGCCTGGAAACGACCCTGGCGCAGATCGTTGCGGAAGAGCTCGGCGTGCGTCCGCAGGACGTGCAGATCGTTCAGGGCGACACCGGCATGACCGCGCATGGGACCGGCACCTATGCCAGTCGCAGCGCGGTGATCGGCGGCGGCGCCGCGATCATCACCACCCGCGCCCTGTTGAAAAAGGTCAAACGGGTGGCCGGCCGGCTGTTCGACGTCGACCCTGACCGAGTGGAAACCGGCGACGGCGAGATCTACGTGCCAGGCACCAACCATCGCATCGGATTCGACGAGCTGGCGCGTGCGGTCTATTCCGACATGGCGACCCTGCCGCTGGCCGCCCGAGAGACCCTCGAATCTCAGGAAAATTATGATCCTGTTCTGGGAACGACTACCTCATCGACGCATATCGCCGAAGTTGAGATCGATCCGGAAACATTGTCGATCCGTCTCACCCGCTTCGTCGTCGCGGAAGACTGCGGCAGGATGATCAACCCGCAGGTGGTGGACGGCCAGGTCCATGGCGGCGTCGTCCAGGGTATCGGCGTGGCGTTGCTGGAGGAGCTGGAATTCGACGCAACCGGGCAGTTGCTCTCGGCCAGCCTTGCCGATTACCTGATCCCCACCTCGGCGGAATCACCCCATATCGAGGTCATTCATCTCGAAACCGTGCTCCCGGACAATCCGGGCGGTTTTCGTGGCATGGGCGAAGGCGGCACCATCGGCGCGCCGGCGGCCATTGCCAATGCTGTCGCCGACGCACTGGCGCATCTTGGCATCGGGATATCGGAGTTGCCGATCACACCCAGCAAGCTTCATCGGCTCATCGCCGCCAAAAATCTTACCAAGGATAGGGAATAACACCATGGAATTCGGACTCAAGGACAAGGTCGCCCTCGTTACCGGCGGTGGACGCGACACCGGCGCCCACATCGCCAAGGCGCTGGCTGCCGAAGGCGCTGCCGTTGCCGTCAATTATCGCAATTCCGCGGACGAGGCCGCCAGGCTGGTGGACGAGATCCTGGCAAGCGGCGGCAAGGCCAAAGCCTACAAGGCTGACATTGGCGACTACGAAGAGGTCAAGCGGATGGTCTCCGACCTGGTCGCGGATTTCGGACGGATCGACATTCTCGTCAACAACGCAGGCTATGTGAAATACCAGCGTTTCGTCGAAAGCGGTCCCGCCGACTGGAAGGCCCAGATTGATACCTGTCTTTATGGCGCTCTGCACTGCTGCCACGCGGTCGCTCCCTACATGATCGAACAGAACGGCGGTCGCATCATTAGCCTCATCGGCGACAGCTCCCGCATCGGGGAAGCCAATCTGGCATTGGCCGCCGCTGCACGGGCGGGCACCGTGGCTCTCGGCAAGTCGCTGGCACGCGAACTGGGCCGCTCGAATGTCTGCGTCAACGCCGTCTCTCTCGGCTTGGTGCAGACGGCCCACTCGGACGCGGATTTCCTCGCCAAGAACATGGAGAAGATCGTCAAGGCCTATCCGCTGCGCCGGATCGGCACGCCTGACGACATCGCGCCTCTGGTGACATTCCTGGCCTCCGACCAAGCGTCTTGGATCACTGGCCAGGTAATCAGCGCCAATGGCGGCTTCAGCATGGTCTGAGCCAACGCTCAGGGAGGGGGAAAACATGATCCGGACCGATCTCATCGCACCACTGGCCGAATTGCTGCAACGCCAGGCCGGGGCCTTCGGCGCCAAGACGGCGTTCGAGGATGCCGCACGAAGCATCAACTACAGCCACTTGAATGACGAGGTCGCAGCGCTGGCCACGCATTTCCGCGACCGCGGGATTGAGCCGGGCGGCACGGTCGGCATCTGGCTGCCGAACTCGGTCGACTGGGTGGTGGCGACGCTGGCCGCCATCCGCGCGGGCGCGATCGCCGTGCCGATCGCCCATGATGCCAAGCAGACTGAAATGGCCTACCGCGTTCGCGATGCAGCCATCGGCCTGATCGTCACCAGGGTCGTCAACAGCAAGTCGCTCGAGGCACTCGGGGATGAATGTCCGGATACCATAATCTACACAGACGGAGGCGATGACCCCGCGAGCTTCGCCACGCTGTGCGCCAGTCCGGCCAAGGGAATTGAACTCCCGGAGGACGACATCGACGCGGTGTCGATGATCGTCTACACCTCTGGAACGACCGGACAGCCAAAGGGCGTCATGCTGACGACCAGGTCCATGCTCTGGGTCAATGCGGCCTGCTGGGCGCCGATATTTGGCCTGGGTCCGGACGACGTGGTGCTCTCGCCGCTTCCGCTGTTCCATTCCTATGCCCTGAATTTCTGCGTGCTCTCGATCGTCGCCAACGGGGCGACCGAATATGTCATGGAGCGGTTCTCGACCCAGGAGGCCCTGGCTCTTCTGGGCACCAACCGGTTCACCAAGATGCCGGGGGTGCCGACCATGTTCCACTACCTGATGCTGGCGGCCAAGGAGGCCGGGATCAACCCGTTTGAATCGGTCGATCGCTGCGTGTCAGCCGGCGCCATCCTGCCCGCCGCGCTCAACAAGCAGTTCGAAGACTATTTCGGCGTCGAGCTGCTGGACGGCTACGGCATCACCGAAACCTCGACCATGGTGACCATGAACTGGCCCGGCCAAGGCCGCATCCCGGGCTCCTGCGGACTGCCCTTGCCCGGCCTTGCCGTCCGTATCGTCGATCCGGGCAGCGGCAAGGACGTGGCCCAGGGCGGCGAAGGCGAACTGATTGTCCGAGGTCCCAATGTCATGCGGGGGTACCACGCCAAGCCCGAGGCGACCGAGGCGGCGCTCAGGGACGGCTGGTACCACACAGGCGACCTCGCACGCGCCAATCCCAGCGGTTTCCTCACCATTACCGGTCGGCTCAAGGAGTTGATCATCCGCGGCGGCCAGAATATCTCGCCTGCGGAAGTCGAGGAGACGGTTCAGAAAATGGAGGGCGTCATTGACTGCGCCATAGTGGGCGTCGCCCATGAGACCCTGGGCGAGGTGCCCGTGGCCTTCATCGTTGCGCGGGAAGCAATGCCTGAAATGCAGCAGGTAAAGGACTTCTGTCTGCAAACCCTGTCCTCCTACAAGCTGCCGCATGATCTCGTCCCTATCGAGTCGATACCGCGGACGGGATCGGGCAAGGTTCTGCGCTATCGTCTTCGCGAAATCTACGAACTCAATCACAAGAACTAACGGGCGAGGCTGATGTATCCTTTCATTTTCAACACGACCAAATCCATTGTCTTCCGGTCTGGTGCCGCGGCCGAACTCGCCGCGAGCAGTGCCGGCCTGATCGGCAGGCGCTGCCTTTTCATCACCGATCCGGGCCTGCGCAAGATCGGACTGAGCGATGCGCCGATCGCTTCCCTGGAGACCGCGGGGATCCAGGTCACGGTGTTTGACACTGTGGAGGCAGACCCCGGCCTGGCAACCCTGCTGGCTGCCGTGGAAGCGGGGCGCGAGGCGGAGGTCACCGGCGTTGTCGGCTTTGGCGGCGGATCCTCTCTCGATGTCGCCAAGCTCGCCGCCCTGTTGCTGGGCTCCGGCGAGGATCTCGATCAGGCATGGGGGGTCGGCAACGCCAAAGGGCCACGGCTGCCGCTCTTGCTGATTCCCACGACGGCCGGCACTGGCTCGGAAGCCACCCCGGTGTCGATCATCACGGTCGGGGACGAGGAAAAGCGTGGTGTCTCCTCGCCTGTTATTCTCCCCGATATCGCCATTCTCGATCCGGACCTGACGCTCGGTCTGCCCGCCGACATCACCGCGGCGACCGGCGTCGACGCCATGGTGCACGCCATTGAGGCCTATGCTTCGAAAAACGCCAACAACAATCCGCTGTCGAGATTGCTGGCGCGCGAGGCGCTTCGACTGATTGGCGCCAACATCGAGGCCGCGGTGTTTGACGACCGCAATGTCGAGGCGCGCGGCTCAATGTTGCTCGGCTCCATGCTCGCCGGGCAGGCCTTCGCCAATTCGCCCGTGGCAGCCGTTCACGCGTTGGCCTATCCGATCGGTGGCACCTTCCACGTGCCGCACGGTCTGTCAAACGCACTGGTGCTGCCGCATGTGCTGCGCTTCAACGCGCCAAACGCCGGCGCGGTCTATGCTGAGATTGCGCACGACGCCTTCCCCCATCTTCCAAGGGACGCCGGAAGCCAGGCCATCTGCTCGGCCTTCATCGATGAACTCGCCGGCCTTGCCGTCAGGCTGGGCATGAAGACACGGCTGCGCGATGTCGGCATTCCCGAAACCGCGCTCGCCAAGATGGCCTCCGACGCAATGGTGCAGCAGCGTCTGCTGGTCAACAATCCGCGCGAGGTCACCGAATCTGATGCGCTGGCAATTTACAGGGCGGCCTGGTGATGGCCGAGCGACAGGGCCCGTCGACGCGCAGCGATTACGCCGATTTCTATGTCATCCAGACCCGCTGGATGGACAATGATGTCTATGGCCACATGAACAATGTGGTGCATTACTCGCTGTTCGACACGGCCGTGAACGGCTGGCTGATCGAAAAAGGCCTGCTCGATCCGCGCATAAGCGAAACGTTCGGCCTGGTGGTCGAAACCGGCTGCCGCTATTTCGCGGAGATGGCGTTCCCCGACCTGGTCACGGCCGGCATCAGGGTCACCAGGATCGGAACGAGCTCCGTCCGCTACGAGGTTGGCCTATTTGCCAATGAGGCCGAGAGCGCCGCCGCCGAGGGCTTTTTTGTCCATGTCTATGTCGACGCCAAGACCCGGCGTCCGGTGCCGATCGACGCCATCCGCAGCGTCGCACTGCGGACGCTCCAAATCCGCTGATCCGAAGGATTGCCCATGTCTCTTAAAAATCTCAGGAATCCCGCACTGTTTCGCCAGGTCTGTTTTGTCGGCGGCGAATGGAAAGCGGCTGCGAGCGGCAGGACGATTCCGGTTTCCAATCCCGCCACGGGCCAGTGCGTCGCCAACGTGCCGGCATTCTCTGCGGCCGAAGTCGGTGATGCCGTGACAATCGCGCATCGGGCCCAGAAGGACTGGTCCGCGCGGACCGGCAAGGAGCGGGCCGCGATATTGAGGCGCTGGTTCGAACTCATCCGCGACAATCGCGAGGATCTCGGCGCCATTCTCACCTCCGAGCAGGGCAAGCCTCTTTCCGAGGCGATCGGCGAAATCGACTACGCGGCCGCCTATATCGAATGGTTCGGCGAGGAGGCCAAGCGCATCTACGGGGACACCATCCCAGGCCATCAGCGGGACAAGCGCATTGTCATACTCAAGCAGCCGATCGGGGTGTGCGCGGCCATCACGCCGTGGAACTTCCCGGCGGCCATGATCACCCGCAAGGCCGGTCCGGCATTGGCAAGCGGATGCACCATGATCATCAAGCCGGCCAGCCAGACGCCGCTGACGGCGCTGGCGCTGTGCGTATTGGCGGAAGCCGCGGGCGTGCCCGCGGGCGTCCTGTCCTGCGTCACCGGCTCGTCTTCGGAAATCGGTCCGGAGCTCACCTCCAACCCGATGATCCGCAAGGTGTCCTTCACCGGCTCCACCGAAGTCGGCAAGGAACTCGTCCGCCAGTGCGCGGGGACGATGAAACGCACATCCATGGAGTTGGGCGGCAATGCGCCCTTCATCGTTTTTGACGACGCCGATCTCGACGCGGCCGTCGAGGGGGCGATCGCGTCAAAATACCGCAATGCCGGCCAGACCTGCGTATGCGCGAACCGTCTGTTCGCGCAGGATAAAATCCATGACGCATTCGTCGAGAAATTGTCCGCGCGCGTCCGGCAGCTGCAGGTTTCCGATGGATTCGGTGACGGCGCCCAGATCGGGCCTCTGATCGATCAGCCTGCGGTGGATAAGGTCAATGTCCTGCTCGAAGATGCCATCGTGAAGGGCGCGCGGATCACCACCGGGGGCAAGTCGCACGCGCTTGGCGGGTCCTTCTATGAACCCACCATCGTCGTTGGCGTGACGCCCGCCATGGATATCTTTCACGAGGAAATATTCGGCCCGGTGGCCCCGATCATTCGCTTCGCCAGCGAGACCGAGGTTCTGGAGATGGCCAACGATACGCCTTTCGGCCTTGCAGCCTATTTCTTCGGCCGCGACATGAACCGGATCTGGCGGACAGCGGAAGCGCTCGATTTCGGCATTGTCGGCGCAAACACCGGCATGATCTCCACCGAAATCGCACCCTTTGGCGGCATGAAACAGAGCGGCCATGGCCGGGAAGGATCGTATCACGGCATCGAGGACTATCTTGAAACCAAGTATTTCTGCCTAAGCATAGCCTAGTGCGATCATCACGGATTGCGTTTTTTCGGTAGGGTCAAGATCGGTGCCGATCTAGACCCGACCCATCTTCTAGATTATTAATTGTATTCAATGGCTTGATATCTTCCGGCGCAGGGGTTAAACTTTGGTGCTGATCACACGGAGTGACGCGAACTGACAAATATCGCTACTATTGAATTTGAATCCAACGCGCCCATTACACCCTGCCGCACCACAGACACTAACGTCGGTTCGCGCCGAACAGATAAGTCCTTGCATGGAAAATGTTGTTGGCTAGGCCGCCTCGCGCGGGGAATTTCGTTGACTTTCGCCTTCGGCCCGCGCTCGCTTCGACGAACCGCCCTCAGCGACGTCCTCAAACATCTTCTCAGCGATGGTCTCAGACACACGGTCCGTCGCGGCGGCCAACACTTCATCAAGGTGATGAATGTAGCGGCTCGTGACTGAGCCAGCCGAATGACCAAGCATTGCGCCGATCGTAGGCTCGGAGTAGCCGAGATCTCCAGCCACGGAAGCGAACGAATGCCGAAGCGTGTGCGGAGTGACACCGACAAGGCCTGCGCGCCTGGCGATCCTCTGCCATGCCTTTGGCAGACCCCCAAACGACTCGGCTTTGCGTGCTCCCGCCAAGACGAAGGCCGCATCACTCGACGGCTCGCCGAGAACCTCCAGAACGACCTTTCCAACGGGGCGGACCGAAGCACCTTCCTTGCTGTCCGCAAGGCGGAAACACTGCGCCGCGCTATCCACCTCGCTCCATCGTAGCCGCGCAATCTCTCCCAATCGGCACCCCGTCAGTGCCAACAGCTTCACCGCAAGGATCGCTTGATCGGTCTCGTCTCCAGCAAGTTCCTCGATCGCCTGGCCGAGGCGGCGATACTCTTCACGATTGAGTCGCCGCGTCCGGCGCTGATCGGCCGGACGCCGGACGCCCTGCGCAGGATTTCTCTCGATTATTCCTTCGGACACCGCATGCGAGAGAATGCCGCCGAGAAGGCCTGCCGTGCGTGCCGCTGTGCCCAGCCCTCCTTTCACGATGGACTTTCCGCGCTTGTTTGCGGTCTTGGCGGTGATTGCCGTCTTTCCCGCCGCTACGTCGCGGATAAACTTGCTCACGTCAGCCGATTTGATGTCTTTGACTAACTTAGAGCCAAGCAATGGTACGATGTGCCGATAGACCCGACCCTTGTCTGTGTATAGCGTGCTCCCCTTCTTCGGTCGATCGCCCTTTCCAAGGATGAGGCCCTTGTCAGCCAACTCCAAGTATTGTTCGCACAGTTCCTTCATCGTGATCGATCCTCTGCGCGACCTGCGCTCGGCTGCAGGATCGACGCCCCGAACCGCCTCTCCAAGGGTTGCGATCGCAAGTTTGCGCGCCTGCTCTGTTGTGACAGTGCCGTGCCGTCCGATCGTCATGCGACGCCGGACGCCCGCTGAATTTCGATAGTCGACGAAGTAAGTCCGTACGCCGCTCGCCTGCACGAACAGGCCGAAGCCCTTAAGGTCACTGCACCAGATTGTGTACTGCTTTTCGCGCGGCGCGGCCGCGTCGACTACAGACTTTGTCAGTTTTGCCATCTGCGTCCCTCCCGATTGACGATTAGGAAAACTCACCAGAAACTCACCAAATTAACCCGTGTGATGGCGAAGCGTGGCGAACAACATTGTTATCGCCATACCAGAAATGTCAACATATTCATACAATTATAGAGATAATGGCGCCGGTGGCGGGGAAAAGGCGGAGTATGCGACTTGCCCTCCGAAGGCAGAGGTCACAGGTTCGAATCCTGTCGGGTGCGCCACTACATAACCTAGCAAACACAATGGGTTATGCGCGGACGAACAAGCCCTAGAACAACCCTGTTTTGTCACCGGTCCCAATCTGGTCACACTGACAGGAGTTCCCGACGTGGCATCCCTTAGAAAACGCAATGACAAGTGGCAGGCACAAGTACAACGTACCGGCCAGCGGGATGTTCTCGGTGTCGTGCAATTCGCTGTCTGATTCCGGCCTGCCCTTGCCGTCACGGCAAATCGCGGCTTTCGGATCGCGCTCGCCCAGCGCGGCAAAGACTGCCGTCTTGATCGGCGCAGCTAGCTTCAACCCGGCGCGCTTGCCGGCGCAAGACACGTCCGCATCAAACGCCTCGCGGTCCATGCAGCGACCCTTGGCTTCCAGAGTTGAATGCAAGTCGCGAATGGCATCCTGTTCGGCGCGTCCAGCCGCTTCCTCCGCCTCGACCGCTTTCGCATCCTCGCGCTTCTTGGAGATGGCCAGATTAGCGAAAGCGGACTCATCGTCCAGCAGGACGACGCGCGCCGGCGTCGCTTCTAAATTGCGAACCCCTGTACATTAACCAACATCTGCAGATCGTCGGCTTTTAGGATGCAGCCAAAATCGATCCCGTGGCCACCATGAGGTCGCAAACAGCTCTTCGGTGGCGAAGGGTTGTTTGACGTCCAGTCGTGAACTTAGAGGGCTATAGCGTAGACATAATTCTCATCTTCTCCCGGCGCGGCGCTCCATTCTTCTGCCACTTCAGAGCAAAACTGCGAGCGCGCGCCGTCCTTGTAGGCCCACGAATCGGTGATTTCTCCCGAAAATGACACCGGCGTTGCGTCGGGTCACACTCGATAATGCAGAGGTGCATCGAACCCATGAGCGGATCATTCAGCGTTCACACCATTACGGTGCTGCCCCGCACGACAGGTGGGGCTTCAAGTGCAAGTTTTCTCGGCAATAGGATCGAGAATACTTGATGAAGACGGGCAGGATTAGCGAACCGCAAATCCTGGCGATGCTGGCACCGTGCAGAAGGCGGCGTCCCCGAGCCTGGGTTTGCCGGGACTGAGATGGTAACTGTCCGTTTTGACGGGTGGAAACCACCCGTCAAAACGAGGAAACCTTGCTGCTGAATTCAATTGACAGATCATCAAACACATACCGGACTGCTGAGCCCGGCGGGAAGCTTTCCAACAGCAATCCAATCGAAAAACGATCGAATGGATACCCGCCGGAAGTTCAGGCGTTGGGCAAGCCGCGCTCAGCGAGGCCCCGGATCAGATACATTTCCGCTTCATGCACGGTTCCAATCTGTGACCAGCTATCGTCGTCCTGCGACGCCAAACGCCATGTTATCAAACTGACGATGCATTCCTCGTCGCTCAAGCCGACCACGGGTCCTGGCAGAACGCGCGACATGTTCCGGAACTGCATGTTTGCTTCCGACTTGCCGACCTCGTAGTCGACGGTCAGGCGCTCGACATCGCTGTTCAGGCGCACGAAGGTCTGCTGTCCGTCAAAGACGGACGTTCCGACAAACAGGCCCTTGCTGACTTCCTCGCGCTGAAAGCTGCCCCAGGCCCAGTGCCCCTGCTTTATCCCATCGGACATCAGGTCAAAGACTGCTGCAGCGGATCGTTTCACCCTGATGCTGCTCGTGTGGCAATGTTGGTCGATCATCAAATGTCCTTTTCAAGTGAGTGAAGGCAAGGCTCAACGCCTTGCCTTGTTTGGTTTATTCCGCCGAAAGCTCTTCAATTTGTGCGTGGTAGAACGCCAGGGCGGCTTCGCCGTCGATGCCGCGATCATTGGCGGCAGCGACCCAATCGGTGCGCAGGAAGGACAAATCCTGCTTCAGGGAGTCAAGCGCCTCGCCGCCCACTTCGGTGACGGTCACACCCGCCTCGGCCAGTGTCACGTCGCCTTCCTTTGCCTTGGCGTCCCAGACCTCGGCAAAGGCGCGCGACATCGCCTCGCCGGAAAGCGCATCAATCTTGGCCTGATCTTCGGCCGAGATCTTGTCCCACATGGCAGGATTCATGATCAGCATCTGGCTGGAATGGACAAATCCGCCGGGCACGGAGATCTGCGACTTCACGAAATCCACAAGACGGAAGGCAACGACGGAGTCGCTTTGGAAGAAGGTGCCGTCCACGGTTCCGCGCGACATCATTTCGTAGATCTCGGAGCTCGCCGCCGTGATGGAGGTAAGATCGAGCGTGCGCGCAACCGCCTCCAGCGTCGGACTCGTCACCCGGATTTTCTTGCCCGCGACTTCGTCCAGCCTGGTGACCTCACCGGCCAGGAACAGCTGCGACGGCGTCGTCGTCCAGATCGAAAGCAGCTTGACGCCGCGGTGCTCGTCCTCGCCCATCATGAACTTCTGATAGGTGCGCCAGAACGCCACCGAATTCGACACCGCGTCATCCGACGTGAAGGGCAGTTCGCCAATCTCGGTCAGCTTGAAACGGGCGGGCGTGTAGCCATGCGGCATGAAGGCCAGATCCGCGACACCGGTCGCGACAAGGTCCAGGTGGGCGGCCGGGGCCCCGAGCGCGGGCTGGATCTGGAAGGTGACGCGGCCCTCGGTCGCCTCGGCGACCTTGTCCATCCAGGGCTGGATCATCTCGGTGACGATGTAATGGGTTGGCGGCAACCAGTTGGAAAACCGCAGAGTGACGTTTTCAGCCAGGGCCGCACCGGTTGTCATGCCCATCGCAACGAGGGTCGTCGCCAGAAAAGAAAGCCTCATATCAGTGTCCTTTGCTTTGTTGAAGGGTCAGAAGAATAGTCTCGGCAGAAGGGTCGCAATTCCCGGGATGAAGATCACCAGCGCCAGACGCACCACGTCGGCGGCGACGAAAGGCAGGACACCGCGAAAGATGGTCGACAGCTTGATGTCTGGAAAAGCGGAATGCAGGACAAAGATGTTCAGGCCCACAGGCGGGGTGATCAGGCTGATTTCCACCAGAATGACAATGAAGATCCCGAACCAGACCAGGTCGAAGCCAAGGCCGGCAACCACCGGATAAAACACCGGCACGGTCAGCAGGATCATCGACAGGCTCTCCAGAAAACAGCCGAGCACGAGATAGACCATGACGAGCGCCAGGATCACGGTCATCGGCGAAGGCCGGTATTCCGCCAGGAAGGCGTTGATGGCCTGAGGGAACCCTGCAACGTTGATGAAGTTCGTGAAAGTGATCGCCCCGATCACGAGAATGAACATCATCGACGTTGTGAGCACGGTGTCGACGAGGGCTTCGTTAAATATCTTCCAGGTCAGGTTTCCGGACAGCAACGCCATGAGGAACGCCCCGACCGCGCCGATCCCCGCCGCTTCGGTGGGCGTGAAAACTCCGCCATAGATCCCACCCATGATGACAAGAAAGAGGATGGCGACGCCCGCAATCCCCTTGAGCGCCGAGATGCGGTGGCTCCAATTGCTGCGGGGTCCTGAAGGAGCCTTGCGCGGGGCGAAATGGGCCACGACCATGACAGCGGCACTGTAGAGAATGATCCCCAGGATGCCGGGCAGAATGCCGGCGGCGAACAGGGCTCCGATATTCTGCTCGGTGAGAATGCCGTAGACGACCAGAAGAACGCTGGGCGGGATCAGGATGCCAAGCGTGCCGCCGGCGGCCACCGCCCCCGCCGCGATCCCGGCGTCGTAGCCGTAGCTGCGCATGGTCGGGATCACGACGCGCCCCATCGTGGCTGCCGTCGCCATGCTGGACCCGCAGACGGCTGAGAACCCGCCACAGGCCATCACCGAAGCCACGGCCAGGCCGCCCTTCACATGTCCGACCCAGGCGTTGGCAGCCTCGAACAGCTTTTGCGAAAGCCCCGCCTGCGAGACAAGATGGCCCATCAGGATGAACAGCGGCAGAACCGACAGGTTGTAATTGACCACGGTGTCATAGGAAGTTTGCCCCAGCATATGCATTGCCGGCCAAAAACCGATGAGCCAGGCAAATCCGGCGACGCCGACAACGCCCATGCCGATCCCGATCGGCAACCCCAAAAACAGGAACAGAAACAGCAGCAAAAGGGCAATCAGGGTTGCGGTCATTCCGGTGCGTCCTTTTTTTCGGTCAGAAGGTCCTGGGGATCGAGGCCCAGCCGGACCACGCGAAACACCCCCGCCACCGCAGCACACACCGCCATGAAGAACGCGACCGGCGCATAGGGAATGCCGGTAAACATGGCATAATCGCCGTAGTCGGACATGCGCTTGCCATGCTCGAACAATCGCCAGGCGAGAATGCAGAACGCAGCGGATATCAACACCGCCATCATCACCCGCAGCACCGCCTGAATGCGCGGGGGTAGAAACCCCGCCAGCGACACCGCCACATGCGCACCGCGGGCCGTGACCTCCGGAAGGGCTGTGAAAATCAACAGCGCCATTCCCATGCCGATCAACTCGAACGCGCCTTGTAGCGGCGCGTTGAAAAGATAGCGGCCGGTGACATCCAAAAAGGTGATGACGGCCATTGCGAGCAGGATGAGCACGGAGAGCAGCAGGAGTGTCCGCTCGACAAAAGACATTATTTTCAACAGATGCATGCTGAACATCTCCCCTTCCTGTCTTCCCGGCCTGTCCGATCCAGTCGGCATCGCGACCAGGCTCGCCCGCACCAACAGGCCAGTCCGCCAGCGCTGCGCACAGAAAGTGCCTGAAAGCAGACTCTCCATCGAAGACTAACCGCCGCCCAGGGATTGCGTCCAATTCAAAGCCTTGCTTCGTCTGATGCCGAAATGGTATCAATAGAAATGGAATTGAGACAAATCCGGTATTTCATCGCCATCGCAGAAGAAGAGCATTTCGGCCGTGCCGCCAAGAGGTTGCGGATCGCGCAGCCGGCTCTGAGCCGTCAGATGCAAATGCTTGAGGCGGAGCTCGGCTTTGACTTGTTCGAGAGGCTGCCGCGCGGTGTGCGGCTCTCTCCGGCCGGCCGTGTCATGCTGTCGGAGATGAAGGAACTGGAACTTCAGCTCCAGCGCAGCATCGCCTCGGCACGCTCCGTCTCGACCGGCCAGCAGGGTGTGCTGCGTTTGAGCCTGATCGAGAGCGTGGCGTGGCACGGACTGATCCCCGACACGCTTCGTATGTTCCGGGAACTTCATCCCAATGTCGAGGTTTCGCTGGCAACCATGCCCACCGCGCTGCAGCTCTTCCATCTGCGGCAGCGAAATACCGAAGCCGCCCTGGTCTACAACCCGCTCAACATTGAGGATCTGGTTGCGATCCATCTGGCAGACTCGCCGGTCATCCTGGCGATGCCGCTGGGCTGCCCGCTGATCGAGAAGGAAGACATCTATCTGCGCGATCTCAAGGGATACTCCATGATCGGCTTCCAGCGCGCGGCCAGCCCGAAGTTCTTCGATGATCTGGACAATGCCGTTTCCACCGTTGATTTTTCACCGAATTACGTGGCGGAGCCGACCAACGAAACGGAAATCCTTGCCTTGGTCAGCACAGGGGCAGGCCTGGCTTTTGCGAACGCATTTCAGCAGTGGCGCCAACCCCACGGCGTACGGTTTGCTCCGATCAGGGATCTCAATGTATCCCAAGCCCTGAACCTGGTGCACAGGCGTAATGACATATCCCCGACACTCGCCGCGTTTCTTGCTGTCTTGAAGGATCTTGTGGAATCTAGCGAATTGCCGGAGACGAATGAGGCTTGACGGCCACATCTATCAGCGCAGTAATCTGCTCGGCATCCAGGCGCTTTCGGCTGACACGGTCCTCTGCGGTGCCATCGATTTCATCGTCCGGAACAGTTTCCTTGATGTCGTCCACATTGAAATTTCGAGGGAACTGCCCCCTCCACACCAGGGACGCCTCGTTGTCTCCCGAGTTGACGCGGAAGAACTCTGGATGTTCCTTGAATACCGCTTCCCAGCAGTTCGCACGCTTGCTCGTTCCACTGATCCTCCTCCCCCAAGACGGTAAACTCGACCACTTCGCCCAAGCCAAATTGCAAACAAGTCCCGAATGGAACACAAGGTGGATCGGACTTACTCACAGGCGTCGACCACTGGGCAAGAGGTCATCATGCACGTGAGTTCACATCCCACGACAACAGCAGCTGAAACCTGAGACCGAAGAAGGGCCTAGGCCAATGAGACTCAATCCGCTCAGGATATTTCTCGCAATCGTTGACACCGGCAGCCAGCACGCCGCATCGCGTGTCCTCGGGCTCACCCAGCCAGCTGTCACGAAAGCCCTGCAGAGGCTGGAGGCGGAACTTGATGTCCGCCTGTTCGACCGCTCCGTGCATGGCGCGGTTCTGACGGAATACGGGCAGGTGCTGCTTGCCCATGCAAGGCTTATCGATTCGGAACTCAAGACGTCCATCGAAGCGCTCGACCAGCTCAAGGGGGCCCGGAAGGGCTCGATCTCGGTTGCACTGTCGCATCTGCCCGGTACGCTGCTCCTGCCTGTGGTGCTCACCAATTTTCGCAAGAAATGGCCCGATATCAGCTTGCGTATCGCGGCCAGCGCCTATCCGTTCCTGCTGCCGCAGGTTCGCGAAGGTTCGCTCGACTTCGCCGTCGCGCCTGCGCCCGAAACCGATTGGCCTGAAGACCTTGTCCGCGAACCGCTGATGGCAACGACCCTTTCGCCGGTGGTGCGGCGCGGCCATCCGCTCGCATCGGCATCGAGACTGAAAGAGCTTGCGGGTGCCGAATGGGTGCTTCCGACCCAGGAAAGCGCCACGGCTCAGGCCCTGCACGCCGCGGCGAAGCGACTCGACATGCCCCGGCCGCTTTGCCAACTGACCTGCGAGACGTTCACCGCCATGATCATGACCGTTGCGTCAAGCGATCTGATCGGCCTCATTCCGAGCGAAATGGTCAAGAGCATCGCAACGCTTGCAGGCGTTGTCGAGGTGCCGATCGAGGACCGTCTGGAAAGTGCCGAGCTGTGCCTGATCCGCCGGCGGGCGAGCTTTTTCACGCCGGCGGCCGCGGCGCTTGCTGCCAGCTTCGGATCTGCGGCGCGCAACCTGTCCCGCGCCAACCAGCCCCCGCATGATGACAAAATGTTATTGGGATGATTATTCCTCGTCTTTCTCCACCCGGAGAAGCCCGTATCGTTCCAGTGCAACAGTCGGCTTGTCGGCATCGACCTGTTCTCCCAAAAAGGCCCGGTCAGAGCTGACCGGTGATCTTCGGGAGATGGAGCCGGGCCGGATAACCTGAAGCTTTTGACGTGTCGGCCCTTCGCGCTTGTGACGCGACACCGAGTGAACGGTCATCGGGTCAACCGAGGCCAAACCAGAATGGGGAATTTTGATGAAAACTCTTATTCGATCAATCCTGCTTGCCAGCGCCGTCATGGCGGCGACCGCGGCGCCGGCGCTCTCCCAGGAGATCAAGGTGGGCCTTTCCCTGCCTCAGAACGCGACAGGCTTTGATTTCGTCAACGGAATGTACGAAACCTTCAAGTCGGAAGTCGAAGCCAATTCCGACATGACGGTCAACCTCGTCTATGCCGGAGCGCTGGGCGCACCCAATGAACGCCTCAACCAGATGCGGCGCGGCGTCATCCAGATGAGCGACGCGGCCGACGGCAATTACGCGACCATCCACCGCGACATCCAGATCCTCAACATGCCTTATCTGTTTCCCACGGAACAAACCGCCTGGGCGGTGTTTGACGGTCCCTTTGGACAGGCACTGGCGGAAGACGTGCGAGCAAAGACCGGCATCCGGGTTCTCGGATGGTGGGAATCGGGCGGCTTCAAGCATTTCAGCGCGAACAAGGCGATCCAGGCAACCGCTGACATGCAGGGCCTGAAAATGCGCGTGCTCGGTCCGCTGGCGACGATACCAGTCGAGGCGCTCGGCGCGTCGGCAGCTCCAGTCGCCTTCGGCGAACTCTACACCTCGCTCAAGACCGGCGTCGTCGACGGGCAGGACAATTCGGTTTCGGTTTTCAACCTGGTCAAGCTTTATGAAGTGCAGTCGCATCTCACCCTGACCGGCCACACCTATGCGTTCGGCCCCCTCGGCATCAATGACCGTTTCTTCACCGGCCTCGACGAGGCCAAGCAGAAGGTGATCACCGATGCGGCAACCAAGGCCATCGCGTTCAACCGCGCCAAGTCCCGCGAAATGGAAGCCGGCGCCATTGAATTCGCCAAGCAGAACGGCGTCACCGTCATCGAGCTTGACCAGGACGCCAAGGCGGCGTTCCGCGATGTCATGCAGCCCGCAGCCATTGGCTGGCTCAAGGACAATGTCGATACACCTGCCCTGATCGACGACGCAATCCGTGCGGCAAAAGCGGCGGAATAAACCATGACCTCGATGGCGCGCATCATCATCGACCTTGTCGACAAGGGCTTGCGCGCCATCGCGGCGCTGTGTCTGGTTGCCCTCGCCATGCTCGTGGTCTTCCAGGTGATCAGCCGCTACGGCTGGGGCAGCGTCCCGCTCTTTACCGAGGAAACGGCACGCTATGCCATGATCTGGATGGCGCTGCTCGCCGCCGCGATCGGGGTACGCGACGCCGCCCATATCCGGATCGATTTCGTGCCGACCATGCTGGGCGCGGTGTCGCCCAAGGCGCGGCGGATCCTGGAGGTGCTACTCGATGTCATTTCGCTCATGGTCTTCCTGACGCTGATCTGGTTCGGCGCCGACACAATGATGTTTGCCGCCGGCCAGACCAGCGAGGGGATGCAGATCCCGCTTTCCTACCCCTACAGCATCCTGCCGATCTCGTTCTTCTTTGCATCGGTGTTCGCGATGCTGCGCATCATCGCCGGGGACGCCCGCTCGTGACCCTTTCCCTGCTTGCCCTTCTCGTCAGCTTTCTGGGCCTGATCCTGGTCGGCCTTCCGATTGCCTGGGCCATGATGGCTTCTGTCCTGGTCTGGGTGTCCATGACCGGAAACTGGTCTTTCCTTCCGATCACCTCCGAGCGGGTCTACCAGGGCATGGACAGTTTCGTGCTGATGGCGGTGCCGCTGTTCATCCTCGCAGGCGAGATGGTCAACGCCGGAAAAATCACCGACCGTCTGGTCAACTTCGCCAACGCCATCTTCGGCTGGATGCGCGGCGGGCTTGCCCAGGTGAATGTCGGCGCATCGATCCTGTTTTCCGGCATCACCGGCGTGGCGCTGGGCGATATCGCCTCGCTGGGCCGCGTCTTCATCCCGGCGATGATCCGCCAGGGCTATACGCCGGCCTATGCAGCGGCGGTGACTGCCTCCTCGTCGATCATCGGGCCGATGGTTCCGCCGTCGCTGATCGCGGTGATCTACGGCTCCATGTCGGATGTCTCGATCGGCGCGCTGATGGCGGCGACGCTGATCCCGGGCCTGCTGATCGGGGTTGTCCAGATGGGGCTGGTGGCTGTGCAGGCGCGGATCTACGATTTTCCACGCGTCGAGATGGACCGCTCGCCGCGCGCCATCGGTCGCGCCACCGGCCATGCCCTTGTTCCGCTGATGATCCCGGTGATCATCCTCACAGGGATGCTCGGCGGGATCATGACGCCCACGGAGGCCGGTGGCATTGCCGCTGCCTATGCGCTCATCGTATCCGTCGTCCTCTACCGGTCGATCCGCCTGTCCGCGCTGGCCGATGTGTTCAGCCGCTCAGCGCTTTTTTCCGGGCAACTGCTGATCATTGTCGGCTGCGGCGCGGCATTCTCCTGGGCGATGGGAATGGAGAACGTGCCGCAACTGGTTGGCGCCACGGTCGAGAACTGGGGCCTGGGCTATCTGGGCACGATGCTGGTGTTCAACCTGATCTTGCTGGTGCTCGGCATGGTCATCGATCCGACCACCGTCATCATCCTGTTCGGCCCGCTGCTCTCGCTCGCCGCAACGCGGGCCGGGATCGACCCGTTGCATTTCGGAGCTGTCGCCATTCTCAACCTGAATGTCGGCCTGCTCACGCCGCCGCTTGGTGTGTGTCTGTTCGCTGCGGAAAAAATCGCCGGCTGCGGACTGGGGCCGCTATTGCGTTCGACAGCGCCCTTCCTGCTGGTGACGCTGGGCATGCTGGTGCTGGTTGCCGCCTTCCCCGGCATCAGCCTCTGGCTTCCCGGCGTTCTCGGTTTCTAAGACAATGACAAAGGCAGCATGAACGATCATGACACAAGAGACACAAGACGGTTCTGGCTACTTCCTCTACCATTCGATCGGCATGTATCCCGGCAAGGCCGAGGACATGGAGGCCGCGTTTTCCGGCTTCTCGAAGAGCTGGGGCGCGCTGGATGACGGCCAGTGGATGCGGGCGCTGGGCGCGCGGCAGCAGTTCATCGACCTGTGGAGCGATCTGATTGGAGCCCCGAAAGGCACGCTCACTTCAGCGGAGAACGTAACGACCGCGCTTTACAGTCTCATCGGGGCCCTGCCCGAACATCATCTCAAGGGCCGGACGCTGCTGGTTGCGGGCGACTGCTTTCCGAGTCTGCACTTCCTACTTGTGGGCCTGGCAAAACGGTTCGGCTTCACGCTCAGAACCGTGCCGCTGCGGCCGGGCGAAAGCTGGGTCCGCGACGAGGACATGATCGCGGCCTGGGACGAGAGCGTCGGGCTTGCCTTGCTGACCTTCGTCACGTCCACCGCCTCGCACCGCTGCGACCTCGAAATCCTCGTCGCCCATGGGCGCAAGATGGGCAGCCTGGTCGGCGTCGACATCACCCAGGGCGTAGGTCTGTTGCCGTTCCACGTCGACCAACCGCAGGTGGACTTCACAGTATCGACAAGCCTCAAATGGCTGTGCGGAACGCCCGGCGCCGGGATCATCCACGTGGCGGAGCCGCTGCTTGCGACCTGCGAGCCCGAACTGCGCGGCTGGTTCAGCCAGGACAACATCTTTTCATGGGATCTCGACGCCTTCGCCTATGCCGGCGACGCCCGCCGTTTTGACCACGGCACACCTTCGGTGCTGGCTTGCGCCGGTTCCGTGCCGGCGCTGCAATGGCACGCCCGGCAGGATCAGCCCGCCTTGCTTGCGCATAACCGCAGCCTCGGCCAGGCCATCATCGATGCCGCGCCTTCGCTCGGCATGGAGCTGGCAAGCCCGCGCGACGCTGCGCGCCGGGGAGGCAGCATCATGCTGAAACTGCCGGAGGGGGCCGACCCCGCGTCGTCGGTCGACCGGTTGCGCGATCAGGGCATTTTTACCGATTGCCGGGGGCGGACCATGCGGCTTTCGCCGGGAACGGTAACGAACGCGGAAGGCGTTGACCGGCTCTTTGCCGGGCTGAGAGGAGTTGCGAAGGCAGCATGATCAATCCGTCTTCAAACTACGCGCACAGCGTGACCGGCCTTCTTGATGTGCCGGCCGAAGCCGCATTCACTTTCATGGCCGATCCGATCGCTCTTGGACAATGGTCGCTTGGTTGCATGAATACCCGATCTGTGAAGCAGACAAGGACCCACTCCGGTCATTCGCTGTTTGACGGCGCGCAAGGGTTTTTCGAAATCGAGACAGATCGTGACCGCCTGATTGTAGATTATCACCTGGGGTCGCCGGAACACATGGTTCCCAGAGTGTCTGCCAGGATAGTGCCCGCCGACATCTGCGGATTGGGCAAAGAGCAATGCTATGTCACGCTGACAGCCTGGCGCGCGACCGATATGGATGACGCCCGGTGGCACCGTCTTTGTGTCACCCACGAGGCGGAAATGTACCTTATCAAGTCGCAGTGCGAAGCGACATACTCTCGCGTTTGACTTTGTGGGTTTCCAGCTTGAAACGCACACCGCGTGGCAAACCAGGTGATCGCGGATGATGGTACGGTCTGGACTTGGCCGGAAATAGCTAGGCCCAGAACCCATTGATGTGCATTGATCGGCTGGCATGATCCAGGATGGCAAGGGAGCTCGCCGTCGCTGATTTGTTTCAGTTCTCGTCCGGCCAGCGAACACCCGATCGAGGACTGGGACCTATGATCGCGAGATGCTATGCGGTCCTTGTGATTGCAAATGGGGCAAACACCAAGGCTGCATTTGTAACCGCTTGCAGGCCTGAGTCCTCCCGGCCGCGGTGCGGGTTATAACCCGCCTTGTCGTGCGGCGGCCGGTTTCCCGCCGGTACCGGCCATTTCTGCAACTCGGCGCAACCACTGGTTTGAACCACTACGTTCCTCCAGACAACAAGGAAGACCTGAACAACAATCAAGAATTCTTATCTCTTCGAGAGGCTTCTGTAAGCGTTGGTTAATCCTGTCGAAGCATGCGCTCCCACTCGCTCTCGCTGCGTTTCAATTCCTCGAAAAAATATTTGTAGAGCAACTCCGCCGGTCGGGATAACGGACGCCTTACAGGGTGAATGAGGGCCAGTTCGACACTCAGCACCGGTTCGGTGATGGGGTTGACGGTGACACGGTCGTTGCCGAGTTCCTTCAAGCCGATCCAGTAAGGCAGGATCGATGACCAGTCGGTAAGCGCCACAAACTCGAGTCCTGCGGAGAGACTAGCGATCGAAATGGTGCGTTCGACCGCGATCTCGCCATTGCGCATGGCGCTTTCGATCCGCGGCCGCAGACTGTGGGTCGCGGACGGAATGGAGAGCTTCAGCGGCAAGACTTCATTGAGGCGAAGCGGTTGCATCGGCATGAAGCCGCGACGCGATCCGGAGATGAGCGCAACCGGGAACCGCCCGATAGGGGTCGCTGCCAGCCCCACCTGCGGCTTGGCAAACTGGCCGACATAGAAGTCGAGGCCGCCGCGGGACGCCTCGGCGACCAGGGCATCCGCGGTCCCGCTCGATATCTCGATATCGATCTTCGGGAATTCACGGGTGTACCTGGCCAGTGTCTGCGGCAGCACGGCCTTGGCGAGCCCCGGCGCGAAACCTGCCGAGACAGTACCGCTCAATCCGGCCGAGAAATCCTCGAGCTCGGTCTCGGCCTCGGAGACAGCCTTGAGTATTGCCAGGCAACGCGCATAGAACCGCCAGCCGGCGGCCGTGGGCTTGACCCCGCGCCGCGTTCGCTCGAGCAATCCGGCCCCGAGCCGCGCCTCGAGCGCGCTCATTTGCTGGCTGATCCCCGACGCCGTGCAGTTCAGTCGCATTGCCGCAGCACTCAACGACCCCTCCTCGCAGGCGGCGACGAAATAGCGGATTTGTCTCAAGTCCATCGAGGCATCCATCTTCAGGTTTCAGGAAACTGTAACACAGACCTTAGCAAATATAACTACCGGTAATAGCACACTCAACTCTATGCTTCGACCAGGCGGCTCTGGGAGGAGCCTCGTGCCGGCAGGGACCGGAGCGCATTTGAAGCGCTCCGCGCCGTCCAGCACCGAGAACAGGAGAACTGCATGCTTCCGCTCGAAGGATTTAGGGTCCTCGACCTGACCCATGTGCTGGCTGGCCCCTGTGCCACCCACCACCTGCGCTGTATGGGCGCCGAGGTGATAAAGATCGAGCGGCCCGGCGGCGGCGATCCGATGCGGGCGCTAGACATGCAGCCGGCACTCAGCGGGCTGACACCCGGCTTTCGCGCGCTCAACGCCGGCAAGAAGTCCGTTGTGATCGATCTGGCGACAGAGGAAGGTCGTGCGCTGCTTCTGCGGATCGCGGCCGGCTGCGACGTGTTCGTAGAGAACTTCCGGCCGGGCGCCGCCCGCCGGCTGGGCCTTGCTCCCGAAGATATCCGCGCCGTGCGCCCCGACGTTATTTACTGCTCGATCTCGGGCTGGGGCCAGAGCGGACCCAACAGCGCTCGGGGTGCCTATGATCACGTGATCCAGGCGGCGACCGGCATGATGGCATTGCAGGGAGGCGGCGCCGACGAGCCGCCGGTGAAGGTCGGATTTCCGGTGATCGACATCGCCACGGGGATGTCCGCGGCCGAAGCGATCCTCGCCGCGCTCATCCGCCGGCTTCGCGGCGACACAGCACCCATCACGCTGGATGTTTCGATGGTCGACTGCGCGCTGGCGCTGATGTCCGGCCCCGTCGCCAATACGCTGTCGAGCGGACTGGCGCCCGAACGTGTGGGAAATCGCGGTTTCGTCGGAAGTCCGGGCGCGGAAACCTTCGCGACGGCGGACGGTCATATCTCGGTCGCAGCCAACACGATGGGGCAGTTCACCATACTCTGCCGCTTGCTCGGCCGCCCGGAACTGTGCTTGCCACCCTTTCTACCTGCAGGCTTGTCGAGCGGCGCTTTCCTTGCGAACGCGGCGACCGAAGAACTGCGCGGCGAACTGGGGCGGGCATTCGCAACGGCTTCCGCCGATGCTCTGGAAACGGCTCTGAACGAGGCGGGCGTGCCGGCGGCGCGGGTGCGCGATCTCGGCGAGTATCTCTCAGAGCTCTATCCACAGACGCCGGGCATCGGCGTCGAGGGCGAACCGGTGGCACTGGGGCCGGCGTTTCGCTGGGTCGGCCAGCCCGCGACTGCACTGCCGCGTGCGCCGCACCTGGGAGAGCACACCGAGACTTACAAATCGATTGCAGAGCCGGAATTGGTCAGACCCGAAAGTGCAAGATAGCGGGTTGCAGGCCGATGCCGACGGGAGTTCGTACTGGGATTCAATAGGGAGGAATAGAAATGAAAGCTTTGATAAGGAATTCAATCGTGTCGGCCGTGGTGTGTGTCGGGCTGGGGCTTGGCGCGACCGCAAATGCCGAACCTTCGGGCACGTTCAAATACGCCGAGCAGGTGAAACTCATCACCATGGATCCGCAGCAGCAGAGCGGCTCCGGCGTCCCATACCTGCGGCCGGTCTATGAATCGCTGTTCGAGAAGGCGCCTGACGGCAAGGCCGTGCCGTTGCTTGCCACCGGATACGAGATCGACGGCCTGAACGTGAAGATCATGCTGCGCCAGGGCATAAGCTTCTCCAACGGCGAGGCTTTCAACGCCGAAGTCGCCGCGGCCAACATCAACCGCGGCGTCCAGCTTGCCATCATCGAGGGTCTCAAGACCGTCGAAAGCGCTGAGGCGATCGACGACTACACCTTCGTCATCAAGCTCAAGGAGCCGGACCCGGCGATCATCGACAGCCTGTGCTACACCGGCGGCATGATGCTGGCCCCGGCGGCGATGGCCGATCCGACGATCGACCGCAATCCGATCGGCACCGGTCCCTATGTTCACAGCAAGGACCAATCGCGCGAGGGCGAGGTGCAGGTTTACACGCCGAACCCGACCTATTGGGACAAGGAAATGATCGGGCTTTCCCGCTACGAGGTGTGGGAAATCCCGGACGACACCGCGCGTCTGAACGCGCTGAAGACCGGCCAGATCGACGCCGGCAACTGGCTCGCCAACCCGCAGGCCGCGATCATCGACCGCACGGCAGGCCTGAAGCTCGTCCGCAACACCGGCGGCCTCAATTACCACGTGATCATCTCCGACCGCGAGGGCACCGTCGTCCCCGCCTTCGCCGACCGCAACGTGCGGCTGGCGATGGCCCATTCCATCGACCGCGCGGCGTTCGGCAAGGCGGTGCTGTTCGGCCTGTCTGAGGATTCCTACCAGCCCTACGCTAAGGGCAGCTGGGCCTACAATCCGGACCTCGAGGGCGTCTATGCCTACGACGTCGATAAGGCCAAGGAGTACATGGCCAAATCGGCGTTCCCGGACGGATTCACATTCGACATGCCCTCGATCCCGATCTACCAGTCGCGGCTCGAGGCGCTGGCAGGCTTCTTCAAGGAAATCGGCATCACCATGAACATCGCGCCGGTGGAACCAGGCACCCTTGCGCGGCGCAGCCGCACGACGGATTTCCCGGCGACCAATCTGGTCTGGAACACCAACACCGATCCGAAGTTCCTGTCGCTTCGCTACATCTACGAGGACGCCGCCTACAATCCGTTCAAGACCAAGCCGAGCGAGGAACTGTTGTCGCTGGCCGAAGCCGGTCTGCAGTCGGTCGAGACCGATGTGCGCGGACCGATCTACCAGAAACTCGCGGCGAAACTGGCCGAGGAAGCATTCCTGATCTTCGTGGCCAATTCGCCGATCCTCATCGGTGCCAGCGAAAAGACCGACGCCAACCCGACGGTCGTCTATCGCTACGGCGAGGATTCGATTAATCTTCGTGGCCTCAAGGCGAACGACTGAACAGCGGATCCCCCATGTTGAAGCTCATCGTTCAGCGTCTTCTCGCGCTGCTGCCCCTGTTGTTCATCGTCTCGGTGCTGACGTTCTCGTTCACGTCGCTGCTGCCGAGCGATCCGGTCGATCTGATCATCGGCGACACCGGCACAGAGGAACAGTACGAGATCGTGCGCGAACGGCTGGGCCTCAACGAGCCGATCCACCTGCGCTACCTTCAATGGCTCGGGCGGGCGGTCCAGGGGGATCTGGGGTCTTCGTTCTTCAACAGCGTCAGTGTGATGGGAGCCGTGATGCAGCGGCTCCCGGTCACGCTGTCCCTGACGGCGATGTCGGCCCTCATAGCGATCGTCATCGGTGTCGCCGCAGGCGTTGCGGCGGCGCTGAGACCCAGGTCCTGGGTGGACCGCTTCGCAACAATCGGCGCCACCTTCGGACAGGCAGTCCCGAATTTCTGGTTCGGCCTGATCCTGGTCGCCATCTTCGCGGTCAATCTGCGCTGGTTTCCGGCAACAGGCTTCACGCCGCTGACCGAGTCTCCGTGGGAGTGGCTCCGCAGCGTGATCCTGCCTTCAATCGCGCTCGGGACCTCCTCGAGCGCAGCAATCGCGCGGCAGGTGCGATCGGCGATGGTCGGCGTTCTCCAGCAGGACTACATCCGCGCCGCGCGGGCCCAGGGCCTGTCGACCCGGCGCATCATCTTCCGGCACGCGCTGACCAACGCCCTTGTGCCGGTGGTCGCCGTTCTGTCCTTCCAGATCACCGTTCTGCTGGGCGGTGCACTGATCGTCGAGCAGGTGTTTGCCATCAACGGGCTCGGTACGCTTGCCATCGCGGCAGTCCGGCAGCAGGACATTCCTTTGCTGCAGGGCTTGGTGCTGGTCATGGTCGGACTGGTCGTGCTGGTCCAACTCGCGACCGACATCATCTACGGCCTGCTCAATCCAAAGGCGCGGCCCTCATGACCATCAAGTCCGACAATCTGTCTGGAGCGGTGCGGCACCGCGCCCGGTGGCGGCCGAACGGTGCGCAGATCATCACCGGCATGGCGACGGGATTTCTGGTGCTTCTCGCCTTCCTCGCCGTTTTCGCGGACTGGGTGTCGCCCTACGACCCGTTGCGACAGAACCTGATGGAAGCCTTGCAGGGACCGTCCGCTGCCCATTGGCTCGGCACCGACGACCTCGGGCGCGACGTGCTCAGCCGGCTGATCCATGGCTGCCGGATCGCAGCAATCGCGGCGGCGGAAGCAACCACGATCGCCGTCCTTCTCGGCGTGCCCATCGGACTGTTCATCGGGTACCGCGGCGGAATGTGGGACTGGGTCGTCATGCGCATCGTCGAGGCGGTGGTCTCGATCCCCGGCATCATGGTGGCCATCGTCATCATCGCCATTCTCGGCGCGGGACTGCACCGGGCGATGATCGCACTCGGCATCCTGTTTTCCACCTCGTTCCTGCGTCTGGCGCGTGGCGTGGTGCTGGCCGAGCGCGAGGAAGTCTATGTCCGCTCCGCCCGCGTCGTCGGCGCATCGGACAATCGCATCCTCATCCGGCACATCTTTCCCAACATCGCGCCGCCGCTGATCGTGCAGGTGACGCTGACCGTCGGCGCGGTGCTGCTTGCCGAGGCGGGCCTGAGCTTTATCGGACTTGGCGTCCAGCCACCGCAGGCAAGCTGGGGCACGATGCTCAACACTGCCGCGGCCTTCATGGACTTCAACTGGTTCCTGTCGGTGCCTCCCGGCGTTGCAATCATCCTGACGGTGCTTTCCGTCAATCTCCTGGGTGACGTGCTGCGCGATTCGATCGGCCGGGGAATCGCGGTCGCCGTCACGCCGGATAAGCCGGCCCAGCGTTTTGCGCCAGAACCGGTGGCTGCAGAACCCGTATCGCTCGCCCGCCGTGCGGACGAGATCCTGCGGGTCGAAAACCTTCAGGTGATGGTGCCGGCGCGGAGCGGCGGCGAAGTTCCGGTGATCACCGACCTGTCTCTGAGCATCGCCAGGGGCGAGACGCTCGGTCTGGTCGGCGAATCCGGCAGCGGCAAGACCCTGACCGGGCTTGCGATCCTTGGCCTGCTCGCAACCGGCGTCCGCACCACTCACGGCTCGATCATGCTCAATGGCCGGGATCTCAGGGAGCTCACACGCCATCAGATGGAACAGGTGCGCGGCAACGAGGCTGCGATGGTCTTTCAGGATCCGACCACCAGCCTCAACCCGGCTTTCACCGTTGGCAGCCAGATTTCCGAGGTTCTGCGCATGAAGCAGAGCCTCACCCGGAAACAGGCCTGGAACCGCACGGTGGAACTCATCGACCGCGTCGGTATCCCGCGGCCGGAGGAGCGTGCGCGGGCCTATCCACACGAGCTGTCCGGCGGCATGGCCCAGCGCGTGGCGATTGCCCGGGCGCTGAGCTGCAATCCATCGCTGCTGATCGCCGACGAGCCGACCACCGCCCTCGACGTGACCGTGCAGCAGGAGATCCTCGATCTGTTCCGCGACCTGCAGGCCGAGTTCGGCATGGCGATCCTGTTCGTCACCCACGATCTCGCCGTCGCGGCCGACATCTGCGACCGCATCGCGGTCATGTATGCGGGCGAGATGGTGGAGATGGCCGATGTCGATCCGCTTTTTGCCGAACCGCGGCACCCCTATACAAGCGGCCTGCTCAGCGCCATGCCGCATGCCTCCGACCGCATGCCGCCGCTGCCGACCATTCGCGGCAATGTTCCAAGACCCGGCGACTGGCCGGTCGGCTGCCGCTTCTCCGATCGCTGCGATTACAAAATCGCTGCTTGCGATGCGCGCATCCCGCTGGTCGGCACCGAGAGACAGGTGCGCTGCATCCGTGCCTGCGAATTCGGCATGGAGGCGGCGTCGTGACCGACAATCCACTGCTTGAGATCACCGACCTCCAGGTCACCTATTCTGGCCGCTCGCTGTTTGGCTTCGGCGGAAAACAGTTTCATGCGGTCAAGGGGGCGACCCTGTCGATCCGCGCCGGCGAGACGCTTGGGCTGGTCGGAGAGTCGGGCTCCGGCAAATCCTCCATCGCCAACGCCGTGCTCGGCTTGGTCAAGGCCTCCAGCGGCTCGATCCGCTTCGGCGACGTCGAGCTGGCGTCGCTGAAGACGCGCTATCCGCCCGCCATCCGCAGCCAGATCCAGGCGGTGTTCCAGGACCCCTATTCCTCGCTCAATCCGTCGATGACGGTCGAGGCGATCGTCACCGAGCCGCTGCGCGTGCACACCAGCATGGACCGGGCAGAGCGGCGGGCCCGCGCCGTCGAACTCTTGAAGCTGGTGTCGCTTTCCGAGGAACATCTCGACCGCCATCCGCACCAGTTTTCCGGCGGCCAGCGGCAGCGCATCGCCATTGCCTCGGCGCTGGCACTGCAACCGAAGCTGATCGTGCTCGACGAGCCGGTGAGCGCACTCGACGTGTCGACCCAGAACCAGATCATCAACCTGCTCTATGAACGACGCGCCGAGTTTGGCATCGCGTATCTGATGATCGCCCACGATCTGGCGCTGGTGCACCACATCTCGGACCGCATTGCGGTGATGTATCTGGGCCATGTCGTCGAGGAAGGTCCGTCCGACCGCGTCTATCATGCGCCGGCGCACCCCTATACAAGGGCGCTGCTCGATGCCGTGCCGCTGCTTGATCCGCAGGCGCAGCGGCAGAGGCGTACAGCGCGCAAGTCCGCCCCGGCTTCCGACGCGCCGCGGCTGTCGGTGTCGGGCTGCCCTTACCAGAACCGCTGTCCACACGTCATGTCGCGCTGCCGGTCGGAAATGCCGCCGGCCTATGCGATCGACGGCGGCGGGACGGCGAGCTGCTTTCTCCATGCCACCGAAACCTGCGACACGGTGAGAACCGCCAAGGACAAGGAGTCCGTTGTTTCATGAGCGAAGCCTCGTATCCGCCCGCCTCCCGGCACGGGAACGTCAAGGTACGAACCGACATCGAACTGACCGGCGTGACCGACGGGATGGCGCTGCCGCTTGTGTGCCGCTGGCCGGAAGACAGCCTTCCCCGGGGATACGTCGTCTTTTGCCACGGATTGAGCGCCAGCGGCCGTGACTATGCAGATCTTTCCGCATACTGGGCGGCTCGTGGCTATCTGGTGATCCACCCGACCTTCCCCGACTGGATCGGGGCGGTTGCCGCAGCCGAACCGCATCTCGGTCTCGATCCGGCCGGCGACCTCTCGGCCTGGCAGGCCGATCCGCAGGTCCGGGCACGCATGTTCGAGATTCTGCATGAGCCATGGTACTGGTTCGAGCGAATTCGGATTGTCCGGCGGGTGATGGGCGGACTCGATGCGATCATGGCCGGGACGTGCGGACGATTGCCAGATCCGGTTCCCGGAGCCATCGCCGGCCATTCCTTCGGCGCCTACACCTCGCAACTCTTGGCCGGTGCCTGGATCGATCTCCCCGGCGAGGGACCGCGAAATTTCAGGGATGACCGCTTCTCAGCCGCGATCCTGCTCAGCGCGCAGGGCCGTGACCAGCAGGGCCTGCGAGAAGGATCATGGGACGATATCAGCGGCCCGCTGCTCAACGTGACCGGCACGCTTGACGGTGGAGCCAAGGGCCAGGACTGGCACTGGAAGGTGGAGCCCTATGAATTTGCGCCGCCGGGCGACAAGTATCTCGCTCTCCTGACCGATGCTAATCACTATCTCGGCGGCATCGCACGGCCCGACCAGTCGCCCGTGCCTGCGCACAAGCAGGCTGTTGAACAGCTTACGCTCGCGTTTCTGGACGCCTATCTGTTGAAAGACGCACCAGCGAAAGACTGGCTTGCGCGCCTGGATGACCGGATCGGCAACTGCGAGCTTCTGTTCAAGCGGAAATAGCGACAGACAAGCGGGAGCTTCCCCTGGGCGGGTCGCAGCTCGTGACTGCCACTCCTTCATTCATCCGTTTTCATGCCCGGCATGCCCCAGCCGCCGCCATTGGCGGTCGAGATGACGATCTCGTCGCCCGGCTGCACCTCGAGGCCGCTGACGAATGCATAGCTTTCGCTCGTCCCATCCCCGCGCCTGACCGCGATCGCGTTGGTGCCGCCATTGTCGCCGCCGTTCAGGCCCCAGACCGGGATCCGGTTGCGGCTGTAGCCGCCGGCGAGCACGGTCCGTCCGCGTGGCTTGTAGGAAACCGACAGGCCCTTGCCGCCCGAATGCGCGCCGCGGCCATCGGCGCTTTCATTGAGCCGCTTGTAGCCGACATCGATGCCGTAGCGGGTTTCGCAGATCTCGACCGGACAGTTGAACGTCTCGCCATGGCTGGCGGAATACATGGCATCCAGCCCGTCACGCTCGGCCGTCGCGCCCCAGCCGCCCATCTGCGGCTCGACCATGGTGAAGCGGCGGCCGGTATCGGGATGATCGCCCGCCAGGACCGTGCCGCAGATCGAGGCGAAATGGCCGGCGGGCATCCGCTCCGGCAGCGCCCGCGCCATGCATTGCCACAGCATGTCGTAGAGCCTTATGCGGGTTTCGAAGTAATAGCCGTGCGGCGCGGTGCCGGTGGCATGGAAGATGGTGCCTTCCCGGGTGATCACTTGAAGCGGCCTAAACGATCCCGCATTGGCGGCGAGCGTCGGATCCGACAGGGCCCGGAAGATCATCTGCGAGGAGATTACCGCTCCGTCGCGGCTGGTGTTGTAGGGTGCTGCCCGCTGGGCCGGGTTGTTCGACAGGTCCACCGTGAACGTATCGTCGGTGATGCGGATCTCGGCCTGCCAGAGCGCGCCGTCATCCTGTTCCTCCTCGATTCGGAAAGTGCCCTTCGGCAACAGCGCGAGGCCTGCGCGCGCACGCCGCTCGCCTTCCTCGAACAGGTTTTCGAGCGCTTCCTTGAAAATCTCGAGGCCGTAGGTTTCCACCAGTTGCGCGACCCGCGTCGCGGCCCTGCGGCTCGCTGCCACCTGCGCCCAGAGATCGCCGCGGACAAAATCCGGCAGCCGCGAATTGGCCATGATGATGTCGAACACCGGCTGCAAAAGCTCCCCGGCGTCAAACAGGCGCACCGCCGGCAGGCGCAGGCCTTCCTGGAAGATCTCGCTCGCCTTTGTCGACATCGATCCGGGCGTCATGCCGCCGATATCGTTCCAGTGCGCGATCGATGCGGTCCAGGCAACGAGCTCGCCCCTGGCGAACACCGGCATGGCAATCACCACATCGTTGAGATGCGTCACCCCGCCATAGGAGGGATCGTTGGTGACGAAGAGGTCGCCTTCGCGCACCTTGTCGGCTCCTTCGATCTCCAGGATGCGCTTGACCGCCTTGTCGAGCACCCCGACAAAGGTCGGGATCCCCGCCCCCGACGAGACCAGCTCGCCTCTTGCATCGGTGATGCCGGTTCCGACATCGAGCACCTCGTAGATGATCGGGCTCATTGCCGTCTTCTTGAGCACCGCAAACATCTCGTCGGCCGCCGCCGTCAGCCCGGCCTGGATCACGCTGAAGGTGATCGGATCGTGCGCGGGCCCGGTCATGCCGAGGCCACGTGAAAATCGCGCGGCAGCGACGAGAGAATCTCGGGACCGTCGGCGCGCAGGATGACGATGTCCTCGAGCCGCAGGCCGAAGCGGCCGGGAAGATAGATCCCGGGTTCGATGGAGAACACCATGCCCTCGTCGAGCACGGTCTCAGAGGTCGCAGTCAGGAAGGGTGGCTCGTGCACCTCGATGCCGAGCCCGTGGCCAAGCCGGTGAACGAAATACTCGCCATAGCCGGCTTCTGCGATCACGTTGCGCGCCGCCGCATCCACATCCATCGCCTTGACGCCTGGACGCGCCGCGACCAGTGCGGCGCAGACGGCACGTTCGACGATGGCATGCACCTCTTCGTAGCCTTCAGGGGCATGATCGATCACGGCCATGCGGGTCATGTCGCTTGGAAACCCGTCCTTGCGGCCGCCGATGTCCATGACCACCGCATCGCCAGGCTGGAGCTTGCGATTGCCGGTCGCATGGTGCGGGAAAGCGCCGTTCGGCCCCGACCCGACGATGGTGAATTCCGGCTTTGCGCCATGGCGGGCGAATTCGGCGCGAATGACATCGGCTATTTCCAGCTCGCTGACGCCCGGCTTGAGCGCGGCAAAGCCCGCCTGCATGGCGCGGTCGTCGATGAGCGCGTTCTCCTTGAGCTTCGCATATTCACCGGCATCCTTGCGCATGCGCAGCGCGCCCACCGTATCGAGGGTGAAATCATGGCGGGCGCCGGGCAGCGCGCCCAGCACCAGAAGCGCGAAGTCGGCGCGCATGGTTTCATCGAGAACCACCTTGACGGAGCCAGTGACGCCGATCTGTTCCAAGGCCTGCTTCAATGCTGCGTCGGGTCCGTTCTCGTCGGCCCATTCGGAAAACGCGATATCGGTTTCGGCCCGCGTTCCCTGGGCATTGAGCGCCGGCATCAGGAACACCTCGCGCTCGCGGCCGATCAGCAGCAGGCAGGGCCGTTCATCGCCGTGCGGGTGGAAGCCGAGGAGCCAGTGCATGTGGGCGCCCGGTCCAAGCACGACCAGATCCGTGCCGGTTTCGGCCATGGCCGCGCGCAGGTTCTTCAAGCGGTTTGCAGTCTGGGTCATGATGTGAACTCCTGTCAGGCCTCGACGCCGTAGACGGCTTTTGCCCGCTCGGGCGTTATCAGGCCGTTGCGGATGTCGGCGCGGACCTTTTCGGGATCGCGGCGCTTCGGATCACCCGAGCCGCCGCCGTTTCCGGTGACCACGCGGATGACGTCATCCTTCCTGGTTTGCAGCCCGGACACGAAGGCATAGCGCTGCGGCTCGCCGTCGCTGGGCCGGTACTCGACATAGTTGGAGGAGCCTTCCTCACCGCCATCGACCGCCCAGGCGGGAAACTTGGAGCGGGTGTAGCCCGCCGTCAGGAAGCCGTTGTCGGCACGAACGCGGTAGTCCATGACGATGCCACGGCCGCCGGTGAACTCGCCCTCCCCGCCGGGTTCCATGTTGAGCTCCATCCGGTCGACATAAAGCCCGTTGCGCGCCTCGTTGATTTCCGCCGGGCAATTGTAGGTCTCGCCGTGGAAACCGCAGAAGATGGCGCTGTTGCCGTCGTGGCCCTGGCTTGCGCCCCAGCCGCCGATCTGCGGTTCGATGATCGTGTACTGGCGGCCGGTGTCGGGATGGATGCCGCCGATGAAGGTGCCGCAGACGGACGCGAAATGCCCCGCCGCCAGCTTGCCGTCCATGTGCGGCGCAAGGCAGCGCCACATCAGGTCGTAAACCCTGAGCTCGATCTCGTAATAGAAGCCGATCGGAGCCGGTTCCTTGGCGTGAAAGACCGAGCCCTCGCGGGTGAGCAGGGTGATCGGCCGGAACGAGCCGCCATTGGCCGGCGAATAGGGATCGGTCAGCGACTTGAAGATCATCTGCGCCGCCACCATCACGCCGTCGCGGCTGGTGTTGACCGGATTGGGCATCTGGTCGGGATTGTCGCGCAGGTCGACCTTGAACTCGTCGTCGGAGATGGTGATCTTGACGTTGAAGATGCGTCCGTCATCCTGTTCTTCCGAGAGTTCGAACGTGCCCTTGGGCAGATGCGCGAGTTCCGCCCGCGAAACTTTTTCGCCGTAGTCCTGGAAATGCGTCATGGCGGCCTGGAAGGTGTCGCTGCTGTATTTCTCGGCGATCTCGGCGAGACGCTTCGTGCCGATGCGCACGGAGGCGATCGCCGCCCAGACATCGCCTTCCAGCACGTCCGGCATACGCGAATTGACCTTGATGATGTCGAACACCGACCGGATCGGCTTGCCCTTGGAGATGATCTTGATTGCCGGAAGCCTGAGCCCCTCCTGGAAGATCTCCGTGGCCTCGCCGGTCAGCGATCCGGGCGCCATGCCGCCGACGTCCGAATTGTGGGCGATATTGGCCGTCCAGGCGATGATCTTGCCCTCGAAGAAGACGGGCATGGCAACCACGATGTCGTTGAGGTGGGTGACGCCGCCGTAATATGGATCGTTGGTGGCGAAGACGTCGCCGGGCTCGATGTCACCGGGCTTGTCATACTTGGCCACCACCACCTTGACGGCCTTGTCGAGCACGCCGATGAAGGCGGGGATGCCGGCGCCGGAACAGGCGATCTCGCCCTCGGCGTCGAGGATGCCGGTGCCCATGTCGAGCACTTCGTAGATGATCGAACTCATCGCGGTCTTCTTCATCGCCGCGAACATTTCGTCGGCTGCCGATTGCAGCGAGTTCTGGATGATCTCCAGGGTGATCGGGTCATTCGTCGTCATGGCGTTTTCCCTTCTCAGTTCGCAAGCGTGATGATGACATTGCCGTAGCCGTCGATCGCAACCCGGTTGCCCGGATGCACGACGATCGTGGTGCCGGGATCCTCGATGATCGCAGGACCGGCGAACTCCATCCCGGGCTCAAGCTTCTCGCCGTCGTAGATCTGCGCCAGATGGCGGCCCTCGGTGGCGTAATCCACCTCACGTTCGCCCTTTCTTGCGGAATCCGCCTCTGTGGAACCGAGGGGCTTCTTCTCCATGGTCAGCTTGCCGACCTCGGCGGAGGCGACCAGGTGGATGCCGACCAGTTCGACGGGCGCGTCGAGACGGTAGGTGTATTCCCGCTCATAGGTCTCGTGGAACGAGGCTGCGATCTCGGCGATGCGTTCGGCGGAGACTTCGCCGTCGCCCAGAAGCACTTCCGTCGTGTGTTCCTGGTTCTGGTAGCGGAACTTGCCGAACCGCAGGAACTTGACCTTTGCGGGTTCAACCCCCTCGGCTTCGAACTGGCTCTTTGCAAGTGCTTCCGTCTCGACAAACAGCGCTTCGATGGAAGAGGCGCTGTCAGGCTTGAGGTCAGCAAGGCTGGTAACAAAGAAGTCGCGGCGCAGATCCGACATCATCATGCCCCAGGCCGAGAACACTGCGGCGCCGGCCGGCACGACGACCTTCTTGACGCCCAGTTCCTGGGCCAGCGCCACGGCATGCATCGCGCCGCCGCCGCCGAAGGCAACCAGAGTGAAATCGCGCGGATCGAACCCTCGATTGAGGGAAACCAGCTTGAGCGCATTGACCATGTTGTTGTTGGCGATGCGCACGATACCGCGCGCCGCCTCGTCCGTGTCGACGCCCAGTTTCTGGCCGACGGCCCGGATCGATGCCTGGGCAGCTTCCATGTCGGCCTCGACGGAACCGCCGCAGAAATAGTCTTTGTTGATGCGTCCGAGCCAGAGATTGGCGTCGGTGGTGGTGGCCTCGGTGCCGCCACGGCCATAGGCGGCAGGTCCGGGGGCTGCGCCCGCCGATTGCGGACCGACATGCAGCTTGGCGTAGTCGTCGACCCAGGCGATGGAGCCTCCGCCATTGCCGATCTCGACCAGATCGACCACCGGCACCATGATCGGATAGCCCGCCGAGGTGCGGTCGCGCTCGATCCAGTAATCGGTCATGATCTTGACCTGACCGTTCTCGATCAGCGAGCATTTCGCGGTGGTGCCGCCGATGTCGAGCGCCAGCACATTGTCCTCGCCGATCATCTTGCCGAGTTCGGCCGCGCCCCAGAAACCTGACGCCGGGCCGGATTCCACCATGGTGATTGGAACCCGGGCAACTGCGTCCAGCGAATCCACGCCGCAGTTGGACTGCATGATGTAGGGGCTGCCCTTGAAACCGCGCGAGGTGAGACCTTCATCGAGCCGCTTGAGATAGCGCGCGGCAACCGGCTGCACATAGGCCGACAGCACGGCCGTGTTGGTGCGTTCATACTCACGCCATTCGCGCGTGATCTGGTGTGAGGAGACGGTAGCCACCTCCGGCCACAGCCTCTCGACTTCTGCCTGAACCGCCTTTTCATGCGCCGGATTGGCATAGGAATGCAGGAAGCAGATCGCCACGGCCTCGACGCCGTCGGCCTTGAAATCATTCAGGATCGCCGGAAGTCCGCTCATATCAAGCGCTTCGCGCTCGACCCCCTTGTAGGTCATGCGTCCAGGCAGTTCGCGGCGCAGGTAACGCGGTACGAACGGCTGTGGCTTGCGGTAATGCAGGTTGAAGAAATCCGGGCGGTTGCCGCGGGCGATCTCCAGCGTGTCGCGGAAGCCTTCGGTGGTGATCAGCCCGACCTTGACGCCCTTGCGCTCGGTCAGCGCATTGATGACGACCGTCGTGCCGTGGGCGAGGAAGTCGACGGTCGCCGGATCGACGCCGCCTTTTTCGAGAACGTTGAGTACCCCCTTCTCGAAATCGGGCGGCGTGGTGTCGGACTTTGCAGTCCGGATCGTCGACTTGCCAGTGGTCAGGTCGGTTTCAAAACAGACCAGATCGGTGAAGGTGCCGCCGACATCGGTTGCAACGCGGATGGTCTTGTTCCCCATTATAGGTCACTCCTGGATGAAATGGATTTGTTGAGCAGGAAGGTCGCCACACCGGGCAGCTTGAGAGCTTCGGAAGCCGCCACCCGGTCGGGTGTGTAATGCCCTGCAGCGTCGAGGCAATTTATGGTGCCCGAGACCATGCCGTTGATGACGATCGGCACATTGATCACCGACTGGCAACCCAGCGACGCGATCAGTTCGTAGTCGGGAAAGACCTCGGCGATGGCGTCGATGTCATTGGCGACGAAGGTCTTGTGGCCATCGAGAACGTGGTCTGACCACCAGGTCTCGTTGAGGGGCTTTGTGCCCAGTTCAGGATAGGCGTCGGGCATGTTGGAAAAGACCCGCTGCGCCCCACGCGTGCGGGCCTCGAAAGTCATCAGGGTAAACAGCTTGGCGCCGACCGTCTGTTGCGCAAACGCGCACAAGGCCTCGAACGTGGTTCGCGGCTGGTTGTCGGGAGACGCTAGTGCGCTGGCAAGGTTATGCAATTGGTTCATTCGGTCGTTTCCTCCAGGCCCGCTGCCAGCGAACTGCGCAGCGCGGCTTCTTCACGTGTCACCACCGGCACGGCGCTGATCAGCCGGCGCGTGTAGGGATGAGCGGGGTTTGCAAACAGGGTTTCGGTGTCTCCAAGTTCGATCATCCGCCCCTTCTCGAAAACGGCGATCCGCGTGGCGATGTTGCGCACAACCGACAGGTCATGGGTGATGAAGACAAAGGTAAGGTTACGCGTTTCGCGCAACTGGTTGAGCAGCTTGAGAACCCGTGCCTGCACCAGGACGTCGAGCGCCGATGTCGGCTCGTCGAGCACCACAATCTGCGACTGGCATGCCAGCGCCCGGGCGATCGCCACACGCTGGCGCTGACCGCCGGAAAGGGCAGCCGGCGAACGTCTGGCAAAATCGGCGGGAAGCCCGACTTCTTCCAGAAGGGCACCCACAAGCTTCGCCCGTTCGCTGCTTGCGCCGATATCGTGCACATCAAGCGCCAGGCGCAGCGAGGCGCCGACAGACCGTTTCGGATTGAGCGATGACAGCGGGTTCTGCTGCACCAACTGGATGGCGCGGCGGTGTTCGAGCTGACGGCGCGCGGGCAGAACCGAACCATCAAGCCGGATCTCGCCGGATGTCGGCGGGTAGATGCCAAGGATCATGTTGGCGACCGTGCTCTTGCCCGATCCGGATTCCCCGACAATCGCCAGGCATTCGCCCCTGTTGACGGCAAATGAGATCGATTGCGCCGCATGGACCGCGTCAGCGCCGGTTCCGAAGGTCTTGGACACCGCGTCGAGTTCGAGGATTGGAGTGCTCATGCCCTAGCCTCCGCGTCATGGATCTCGAGCGGCGCGCCGAAGTCCGGGGAATTCTCCTCGATATCGGGAATGCCGCCGCCGGTCAGCCGCGGCACCGCAGCCATCAGGGCGCGGGTGTAGGGATGACGCGCGTCTTCGAACACCGCGCGCGTCGCCCCCTGCTCGACGATCCGGCCCTTGTAGATGACGTAGACCCGGTCGGCGAATTCGCGCACCACGCCGAGATTGTGCGAGATGAACAGTACCGCTGTGTGATGCTCCTCAACCAGCTTGCGCATCAGGTGCAGCGTCTGCGCCTGCACCGTCACATCAAGTGCCGTTCCGGGCTCGTCGGCAATCAAGAGCGCAGGCTCGTTTGCAAGCGCCATGGCGATCATGACCCGCTGGTTGAGCCCTCCGGACAGCTGGAACGGAAAGGCGTTGAGCACCCGTTCGGCGTCGCGCACCGAGACCTCCGCGAGAATGGCCGCGGCACGTTCGAGCGCGGCATCGCGGCTGATCGCGGGATCGGCGCGGCGCAGCACGTCGTGGAACTGGTCGCCGATCCGGAACACCGGATTGAGCGAGGAGGTCGGGTCCTGGAAGATCATCGACATGGCCTTGCCGCGCAGGGCGTGGCGTTCGCGCCTGCTCAACTGATCAAGCTCCCGCCCCTCGAAGCGGACGCTGCCGCCGATGCGCGCCGTACGCAGTTCCTGCAGCAGCCCCAACACGATGCGGGCGGTAACGGATTTGCCGGATCCGGATTCGCCGACCAGCGCTACGCGTTCGCCCGGATTGACCGAAAGCGATATGCCGTGAAGCACTTCGGTGAAGCCGGTATAGCCCTTGAAGCCGAGTGTCAGGTTCTGAATATCGAGAGTCGGCGTGCTCATTGCTCGGCTCCCAAAATGTCGCGCAGCGCATCGCCGATCAGGTTGAAGCCGAAGACGGCAACCAGGATGGCAAGGCCGGGGAAGATCGTCAGCCACCAGCTGTCGGGCAGGTACTTGGCGCCATCGGCCACCATCGAGCCCAGATCCGGAGTCGGTGGCTGCACGCCCAGGCCGAGGAAGGACAGCGACGAGGCGATCAGGATGACGAAGCCCATGTCAAGCGTCATCTTGGTGATGATCGCGGGCACGCAATTGGGCAGGATTTCGCGAAAGATGATGTGGGCCTTCGACGCGCCGATCACTTCGGCGGCCAGCACGTAGCCCTCTTCCTTCTCGCCGCGGGTGATGTTGTAGACAAGCCGCGTGTACCAGGGCCACCACATCGCGGTGACCGCCAGCATTCCGTTGGCCAGCGTCGGCTGCAGCACGCCCATGATCGACATCGCCAGTACGAGCGGCGGCACGGACAAAAAGACGTCCGTCAGCCGCATCAGCAGATACTCGGTCCAGCCACCGAGATATCCCGCCACCAGACCGATGGTGACACCAACCGGAACGGCAATGGCCAGCACCACGATGCCGAGGATCAGCGAGATCCGGTAGGCGTAGAGGATGCGGCTGAACATGTCGCGCCCCACCAGGTCGGTGCCGAAGATATAGGGCCACTCGGGCGGCTTGTTGAAGTTGGCGAAATCCACCACCGCGCCCCTGTGCTCGGGAAACGGCGCGATAAAATCGGCGAACACCGCCGACAGGATCACCACCGAGACGAGGACGACGCCCAGCAGTGACAGCGGATTGGCCAGAAGGATGGCAAGGGTGCGTTTCATGCCGGCCTCTGAGAGTAGCGAATGCGGGGATTGAGAAGTGCGATCAGCAGGTCAACGATGATGTTGACCAGGAGGAAGGTGGCGGAGATGATCAGTACCGTGCCGACAATCGCGTTGAGATCCTTGCGCAGGATCACCGCCACGCCGTAGCGCGACAGACCTGGCCAGGCGAAAATCGCCTCGACCAGAAACGCGTTGCCGAGCATGGCCGCGAAATCGAGGCCGATGATGGTCAGCGACGGAATCAGTGACGGGCGGAACGCGTAGTGATTGGCGATGCGGCGTGCCGGAAAGCCGTAGGACCGCGCCATCTCGATATAGGGTTTGTCATAGGTTTCCACCATGTTGGCGCGGGTCAGCCGTGCCGCCTGGCCGATGCCCGACAAGGCCAGCGCGAAGGCCGGCAGCACAATGTGCCAGGCGGCATTGCCGAAGGCGCGAATGTCACCCTGGAGCAGCGTATCCACCAGCAGAAACCCGGTGACAGAGGAAATCGCGTAAGTGTCGGAGATGCGCCCCGCAATGGGGAACAGCGGCAGGTAGAAGGCGAACAGCAGCATCAGGATCACCGCCCAGACGAAGCTCGGCGCCGACACTCCGAGCAGCGAGATCAGGCGGATGATGTTGTCCGCCGCCCGCCCGCGCCAGCGCGCCGACCAAATGCCGAGCGGCAAACCGATACCGACCATCATCACGCCGGCCACGAGCACAAGCTCGAGGGTGGCGGGAAGGTAGAGCGCGATGTCCGCGGTCACCGGTCGGTTGGTGTAAAGCGATATGCCGAGATCACCCCGGGCGACATCGGCGATGAAATGTCCGTACTGGACGACGATATGATCATCGAGATGCAACTCGGCCCGCAAATCGGCTATCTGTTCGGCGGTTGCGTTCGGTCCCAGCGCAATGCGCGCGGGATCGCCGGGGATGATCCGGGCTATGGCGAATATCAGCATGGACACGCCGATGAGGACAATCAGCGACGTTGCCAGCCGCTTCGCGAGAAGGCGGGCCAAAGGTATCATGGTCTTATGCTCCGTCAGGCCGGGAAGGCTGCCGCCCAAGGTCACCTGGGGGCGAGCGATCCCGGCCGTCCTGGGAGTGTCCCTAGTCAGCGACTTCCATCAGGCGGAAGGTGAAACCCATTCCGTCAAGACCGAAGGCTTTCGATGGATCGGACAAGGCCGGAACCTTGACGCGATTGCTTGCAGCGAAGACCGACTGGCGGTCGTAGCCATAGATGGTCGGTGCGATCTCCATCAGCCGGGCGTTCAGCGCGGAGTATGCTTCCTCGCGTCCTTCCGGCGTGGCAGCGGTGCGTCCAGCATCGAGCTGCTTGTCCACCTCGGCATCGTTGAGATATTCCGGCGACTGCCAGGTGCCGGCTGCGGACGAGTGGTACATGCCGTAAAGCAGCGTGTCGGGATCGCCCGTCACCGCGTTGACGAAGAGCTGCGACATGTGCGGCGTGTTCTCTGGCTTGGAAACCTGCTCGGCAAACAACGCCCAGGGCATTTTCTTGATTTCCGATTTGACGCCGAGTTCGGCATAGTTTGCCTGCATCAAGAGCGCAAAGCGTTCTTCCACCGGAACTTCGGCAATCCAGGAGATTTCGAGCGTGAAATCCTCGGGCTTGTACTTGCACGCGGCCAGATGCTGTTTCGCAGCCTCGAGGTCGCGGGCAAGCACCTGATCGGCGGGGTTGGCGCCGAACATGCCGACCGGGATAGCCCCGGTGGAAGCAGCTCCTTGCGAGACGGTGTCGGTGACCGCGATCATCTTGAGCGCCGCGCCGTAGTCGAACGCCTTGGCGAAGGCCATCCGGCAGTTGACATCATCGAGCGGCGGCTTGGTGGTGTTCATCTTGACGTAGAAGGCCCCGGTGCCGCTTTCCGTGAGCACCTGCGCGCCGTTTGCGGCCAGAGCCTTGATGACTTCGGGCGGCAGCCATTGCGAGGCGATGTCGTGCTCGCCCTGTGCGATCAGGGTGCGGACGGTGGCCGCTTCCAGACCGTAGCGAAGACGCGCGGTATCGGGAGCGGGAGCCGGAACGCCGAGGAAATAATCGGGGTTCTTCTCCATCACCGTTTCTTCCTGCGGATTGTGCGAGACAATCTTGTAGGCCCCGGTTCCGGCGCTGGTGGAGGTGAGGTAGGCAGCACCCCAATCCTTCATCTCGCCTTCCCCCTCGCCGAGGTTCGCCATCACCGTCTTCTTGTCGACGATCGGCAGGCGCACCAGCGAAGCGACAAACGGCGCATAGGGTTTGGTGAGCGTAAATTTCACAGTCGAGGCATCGACGGCTTCGGCGTCCGCAACGTTGGCGAACAGATAGGACAGGCCCTTGCCCATCGCCTTCATGCGATCGAGCGAGAACACCACGTCTTCCGCCGTCATCGGGTTGCCGGAGACGAATTTCACATCGCTGCGCAGCTTGAAGGTGAACGTCGTGCCGTCACCTTCCCAGCTTTCGGCCAGGTGCGGCACGTGGCCCGGAGCACCCTGGGCCGGGAGCACCAGCGTGTCATAGACATTGAACATCAGGATCGAGTCGGCATAGTCCGAAGCGATTGCGGGATCGAGTTCGCCCACGGCGACTTCGTCAAGGCGGAGAACGCCGCCCGCCTGCGCGCTCAATGGCGCGGTTGCCAGCATGGTTGACGCCATTGCGGCGATCGAAAGCATTTTGAGTGGTGTGGTCATTTTCAAAGTCCTCTCTGTGGTCAGACCTTCATGGATCATTTGGGGTGATTCCGGTGTCCTGCCCGATTTCCAGGTTCTTGATTTTGCTGGGGATTGTCGCCGAACACGTCCATCGTGCAGACATGCAGGATGGTGGCCGGCTCTGCGGTATGGTTCCACGACGAGTGCCGCCGCATGGAGGCGAAATGGATCGAGTCTCCGGCTTCTAGCACTGTTGTCTCGTGTTCGACCTCGATGGTGATGGCGCCCTGGAGAACGAAGAACATTTCCTCGCCGACGTGCTGGATCGGTTCCGAACGGTAGCCCGGCGGCTCGTGAACGATAACGGAATTGAGAACGCTGCCGGGAAACGTGGTCGAAAGCCGCTCGTAGCTCAGCGCAGCCTTGTCGACCGCATAGACCGGGCGTTCATTGCGCCGCGTATGGGGTGTCTTTCCTTCCGGCTGGGCCAGAAACGTCGTAACATGCGAACCGAGAACGCCAGCGATGGAAGCAAGCGATGAAAGCGAGGGAACCGTCAGGCCGCGCTCGACCTGCGAAATGAACCCCACGGACAATCCTGCGGCGTCGGCGACTTCCTTGAGCGTCAGCGACAACTCGCGGCGGCGGGCCCGCAGCCGCTGGCCAAGCGGATCACCGGCTTTTCCGGGCTCGATGATCTCTTCCGCTGTGGCCTTGCTGCTCACCTTGACGCTCCTTTTTTAGTATTAGTAAAATCTAGGGGCATCTCTCGCCAATCGTCAAGCGAATTTTACAAATACTAAATTTTTTGTTGGATAGCTGAATCGGCGCCCTCGCCGACATCGGATCAAGCAATTGATATTATTATATACTTTGCAATTTTAACGATGGGTTTTCTATCCCGGCTTCAGGATGAAAGACATCGCGAGCGGCACAGGCACGCTCGCGCCTTGGCGCTTGCGACGGTCAAAACCATCAAAGACGGGAGAGCTTTTCGCGCAACTCGGTCTTGAGCACCTTGCCGTAATTGTTCTTGGGCAAGGCCGTTTCGAAGAAATAGGCCTTGGGGCGCTTGAAACCGGCAATCAGGGAACGGCAATGAGTATCGAGTTCGGCGGCGCAGGGCTGTTCCGCGCCAGCGGCGACCACGAAGGCCACGACTTCTTCGCCCCATTCTGGGCTGGGCCGGCCGATCACCGATACCTCCGCCACCGCAGGGTGGGTGAGCAGGGTTTCCTCGACTTCGCGCGGGTAGATGTTGGTGCCGCCCGAGATGATAACATCCTTGGAGCGGTCCCTGAGGGTGAGATACCCGTCCTCATCGAGCGAGCCCATGTCGCCGGTCCAAAGCCAGCCATCCCGGATGCTCTGGGCCGTGGCTTCGGGGTTTTTCCAGTAGCCCTTCATCACCGGCGCGCCGGCGGCGACAATCTCGCCGATCTCGCCCACCGGCATGTCCTCGCCGTCGGCGCCGACCACCCGGACCGAAACACAGGATTGCGCCGTTCCGACCGACGCAAGCCGTTCGCGCCAGTGTGGATGCTGCCGGTCCATGACATCTGTGCGTGACAGCGAGGTGATCGTCATCGGACATTCCCCCTGCCCGTAGATCTGGACGAAACGGGCGCCGAACTGCTCCGTCGCCGCCTCGATGTCGGCGAGGTACATCGGGCCGCCGCCATAGACGATGGTGCGGATGCCCTCCCCCGCATATCCCGACTGCCGGGCCGCCGCCAGCCAGCGGCTGATCATCGTTGGCGCTGCGAACATTGTGACGTTGCCGAGCCTTGGCGCCAGGTCCGAGAGTTCATGTGCATCGAACCCACCCGAAGCCGGGATGACGTGGCGGCTGCCGCGCAGCACGTGCATGAAATTGTAAAGCCCCGCGCCATGCGACAGCGGCGCGGCATAGACCGCCGCATCCTGCGGCAGGACATCGTCGACGTCGACGAAATAGGCGTAAGCCATGGCGTGCAGATTGGCGTTGGTCAGCATCACGCCTTTGGGTTTGCCGGTGGTGCCCGAGGTATAAAACAGCCAGGCCAGGTCATCGCCGGCCCGCGGCACCGGTGCCGGGAGCGCCTCGTCCTCCATTCCGGAAACTGGTTCAGTTTCCAGGTCGTGAAATGCGATTGTGGACGGCAACAGGGCCGACAGCTCGTCAGCTCCTGAGACAAAGACCAGCTTGCTGCCTGAATCCCCGATGATGAAGTCGGCCTCGCGCGGATGCAGCTTGGCATTGATGGGAACGGCACACGCGCCGCAGAACCAGATGCCGTAGAGCACCTCGAGATAGGCGGGACTGTTCTTCATGAAGATGGCGACGCGGTCTCCCGGCTGAATGTTGTGCCGCGTCTGCAGCCAGGCGCCGATGCGGGCCGCGCGCGCCGCAAACTCCGCATAGGTCGCTACCGGGTCCTCGCCCGACATCAGTGCCGTCGCCCCGGGTTGTCTCTTGGCGGTGCGGACGAGCCATTCTGCCAGATTCATCGTGAGTCTCCATGATCCCGCTGGGCAACCTACATCAATCACCAGTGCCGGTCACGGCATGACATGCCGCTTCCGTGCCGCCATGTGCGCCAGCATCGTCGAGGCCCTTCCAGGGCCTGTCGCGCCCGATCTGTAACGGGCGGACTTGCCCACAGCGGCCCGGCATGACATCGACGGTACACAGGCTCGACAATCAGGGAGGCGATCCGCGCCATGCCACATGCTCCGGAAGCCAACGAGGACATCCGCGACCTGTCGGACGGATGGACCATCACCGATGGCACCCACAGCGCGCCCTTGCCGGTTCCCGGCGACGTTCATTCAGCGCTTCTCGATGCCGACATCATCTTGGATCCCTACTGGCGCGATCGGGAGATCTCGCTCGACTGGATCCATGAAAGCGAATGGACGGCGATAAAAGTCTTCGATCTGGAGACGAAAGAGGATGGCCCCTGGACGCTGAGCTTTGAGGGAATTGACTGCGTGGCCGAGGTCCGGCTGAACGATGTGCTGCTGGGACTGGTGCGGAACCGGTTCCTGCGCCATGATTTCGATGCCGGTCATGCGCTTGTGGCGGGCGAGAACCGCCTGCAGGTGGTGTTCCGGTCCAATTCGGCGGAGGCTCAGCGTCTGGCCGCCGCCTCGCCCTACCCGGTCCCCTACATCAGGTGGAACAACCGGCTTGCGCATTACAATTTCCTGCGCAAGCCGCAATGCGACGCTGGCTGGGACTGGAACATCGCCCTGTCGCCGCTCGGGCTTTGCGGTCCCGTCACCCTGAAACGCTCCACGGCGGCGCGGCTTGACGACGTGATGGTGCGGCAGCGGCATCAGCCGGACGGCACGGTCAGCCTCGAGGTCGACCTGCACTACACGGCTTTCGCGCCGGCCACGGTCGAAGCCGAACTCGTTTGCGACGGCAAGAAAGCGGCGCAACCGGTGCTGGTCTGGCCGGGAGCCGGCAAGACCCGGCTGACCTTGACACTCGAGCAGCCGGAACTGTGGTGGCCTGCCGGTCACGGGCGGCAGCATCTCCATACGCTCAAGCTGCGGTTCGGGGCGGAGCGGCGCAGCCTGCGAATCGGGTTGCGGCAGGTCGAACTCGTCACCGACGCAGATGAGACCGGTCATCGGTTTCTGTTCCGGGTCAACGGACGCGAGATCTTCATGCGCGGCGCCAACTGGATCCCAGCTGATGCACTGCCGGCGCGGGCCACGCCTGAGGCAGTGCGCGATCTTCTGACCTCGGCGGTCGAGGCCAACATGAACATGATCCGGGTGTGGGGCGGCGGCCAGTACGAGCCCGACTGGTTCTACGACCTGTGCTCGGAAATGGGGCTGCTGGTCTGGCAGGATTTCATGTTTTCCTGCAACCTCTACCCGGCGCATGACCGGGATTGGCTCGACAGCGTACGGCTCGAAGCCCGGCAGCAGATCAGGCGCCTGTCTTCGCAGCCCTGTATGGCGCTGTGGTGCGGCGACAACGAGGTGATCGGCGCGCTCAACTGGTTTGACGAAAGCAAGGCAAACCGGGACCACTATGTCGCCGTCTACGCACGGCTCAGCGCGGCGCTGGAAGAGGCGATTGCGGAAAGCGAACCGGATGTCGCCTTCTGGCCATCCTCGCCCTCGGTCGGACGGCTCGATTTCGGCGATGGCTGGCACGACGATACCTCGGGCGACATGCATTTCTGGGATGTTTGGCACTCGTCGAAGGATTTCGAGCACTATCGCACTGTTAAGCCGCGGTTCTGCTCGGAATTCGGCTTCCAGTCGTTCCCGTCCAACCGGGTGATCGCCAGCTTCACCGAGGAAGAGGACCGCAACGTCTCCTCGCGGGTGATGGATGTCCACCAGCGCAATCCCGGCGGCAACAGCCGCATCGTCGAGACGCTGGCGCGCTATTTCCGCTTTCCCGACCGGTTCGAGGACATGACCTGGCTGAGCCAGGTGAGCCAGGCGCTGGCGATGAAGACGGCGATCGAGTTCTGGCGCTCATCCAAGCCGCGCACCATGGGCGCGCTGTACTGGCAGCTCAACGACACATGGCCGGTGGCGAGCTGGTCGTCGCTGGAGTATGGCGGCGGCTGGAAGCTGACCCACTACCTGGCGCGAAAGTTCTATGCGCCGGTTCTGGTGACCGCCCAGCCCGACGAGATGACCGGCGACATCGTGCTCTGGGCGGTCAACGACACGGCCGAGACAGTGCATCTGCACATCACCGCCTGCCGGGTTTCGACGGCGGGCCTGATCAGCGAAGCCGGAAGCTGGGCACTCCACTGTACGGCAGATCGTCCTGTCGAGGTGGCGCGGTTCAGGCCCGACACCATCGGTGAAGACGCGTTCCTGAACTTCGGTTGGCAGGACCCTGCCGGCAACCATGTCGGGGAAAACGACTACCTGCCGCGCCGCCCGAAGGACTACCGCTTTCCGGATCCGGAAATCCATGTCGAGGACGAAGGCGACAGCATCGCGCTGACCAGCAATCTGCCTGCACTTTTTGTCACACTCGATCATGGCGGGTCGGATATCTGGTCGGACAATGGCTTCACCCTGCTGCCGGGGATTCCGAAAGTGGTCCATCGCGCCCGGGCGCGCGGCGGGATTCACGGTGATCGCGAGATCCGGTACCTGAAGAGTTGACCTGTTCCGGGATCATGTCCGGCCCGGTCAGCCCTTGGCGCAACCTGATTTCTGCCGTGGCCGGCACGAACCTTTGGGGGTATTTTCCCATGCGGCGAAATGGGGCAGCATGCGTGCCAAGGGGTGGCTTTGCCAGGCGCTGTTTAGTCGATATACCAGCACCGGAAATCATCCCTGGAGGCAGATAATCTGCCCAGACTGGCCAGTTCGGGTGCGCATCTGGCCTCTTTCGACGAGCCGCACATGCAATTAACGAAGAAAGTTGCGAAAAATGGGTAACAACGCCGCCATTCAGATCCGCAAGACAGACGCTATCGCGCGCGGCGTCGGCATGATGACACAAGTCTTTGCCGACCGCGCCGAGAACGCCGAGCTGTGGGACGTCGAAGGCAACCGCTACATCGATTTCGCCGCCGGGATCGCCGTGGTCAACACCGGCCATCGCCATCCCAAGGTGATAGAGGCGGTGAAAGCGCAGCTCGACCGCTTCACCCACACCTGCCACCAGGTCGTTCCCTACGAGAATTACGTTCACCTGGCCGAACGTCTGAACAAGCTCGTCCCCGGCGATTTCGACAAGAAGACGGTGTTTGTCACCACCGGCGCCGAAGCCGTTGAGAACGCCATCAAGATCGCCCGCGCGGCCACCGGGCGCACGGCCGTGGTGTCGTTTTCCGGGGCCTTCCATGGCCGCACCTTCATGGGCATGGCGCTGACCGGCAAGGTGTTCCCCTACAAGGCAGGGTTCGGCGCAATGCCGGGCGATGTCTACCATGTCCCCTTCCCGGCAGCACTGCACGGCGTCTCTGTCGAGCAGTCGATGATGGCGCTGGAAACCCTGTTCAAGGCCGATGTCGATCCGGCACGCGTGGCGGCGATCATCCTCGAGCCGGTCCAGGGCGAAGGCGGCTTCTACGAGGTGCCGGCCGGCTTCTTCAAGCTCCTCCGCGAGATCTGCGACAAGCACGGCATCCTGCTGATCGCCGACGAGATCCAGACCGGTTTCGCCAGAACCGGCAAGATGTTCGCGATGGAACATCATGGCGTGGCGCCGGATCTCACCACCATGGCAAAGGGCCTGGCCGGCGGTTTCCCGCTGGCAGCGGTCACCGGGCGCGCCAGCGTCATGGACGCGGCCAATCCGGGCGGACTGGGCGGCACCTATGGCGGCAACCCGATCGGCATCGCCGCCGCCCACGCGGTGCTTGACGTTATCGAGGAAGAACAGCTTTGCGACCGCGCCATGCAGCTTGGCAACAGGCTGAAGCAGCGCCTGCAGGCGATCCGCGAGGATGTGCCTCAGATCGTCGACATCCGCGGCCCCGGCTTCATGAACGCCATCGAGTTCAACGATGTGAAGACCGGCAAGCCGAGCCCCGACTTCACCAATGCGGTCAAGGCCCGCGCCTTGGAAAAGGGCTTGATCCTTCTTACCTGTGGCGTCTACGCCAATGTCATCCGCTTCCTGTCGCCCATTACCATCCAGGACGGGGTGTTCCAGGAAGCGCTGGACCTTCTCGAAGCGTCCATCCGCGAAGTTCATTCAGAAATTGGAGCCACCGCATAATGACCAGCAAACCCCTCGCAGAGATGCTGAAAGACCCGAGCCTTCTCGTCACTTCAGCCTATGTCGGCGGCTCGTGGATGAAGGCGGCACCGAGCGGCAAGACCTTCAACGTTCTCAATCCGTCGACCGGCGAACTGATCACGGCGTTGCCGGATCTGGGCGTCGAAGAGACCAAGACCGCGATCGATGCGGCCTATGTGGCGCAGAAGGACTGGGCCAAGAAGACCGGCAAGGAGCGCGCCGCCGTGCTGCGCAAGCTCTACGACCTGATGGTGGCCAATGCCGACGATCTGGGCGCGATCCTGACGGCGGAAATGGGCAAGCCGCTGGCGGAAGCCAAGGGCGAGATCCTCTATGGTGCGAGCTTCATCGAATGGTTCGCGGAAGAAGCCAAGCGGGTTTATGGCGACGTCATTCCGGGCCATCAGCCGGACAAGCGCATCGTCGTGATCAAACAGCCTGTCGGCGTCGTGGCCTCGATCACGCCCTGGAACTTCCCCAATGCGATGATCGCCCGCAAGCTCGGACCGGCGCTCGCCGTGGGCTGCGCTTTCGTCGCCAAGCCCGCGGCGGAGACCCCGCTGTCGGCGCTGGCCATGGCGAAACTCGCCGAGGATGCCGGCCTGCCCAAGGGGCTCTTGAGCGTGATCACCTCGAAGTCGAGTTCGGCGATCGGTCAGGAGTTCTGCTCCAACGACAAGGTGCGCAAGATCACCTTTACCGGTTCGACCGAAGTGGGCCGGATCCTGATGCGCCAGTCAGCCGACCAGATCAAGAAGACCTCGATGGAGCTTGGCGGCAACGCACCGTTCATCGTCTTTGACGACGCCGATCTCGACGCCGCTGTCGAAGGCGCGATGATCTCGAAGTACCGCAACAACGGCCAGACCTGCGTGTGCGCCAACCGTATCTACGTGCAGTCGGGCGTCTATGACGCATTCGCCGAAAAGCTCGCGGTGGCCGTGAGCAAGATGAAGATCGGCGACGGCTTCGAGGAAGGCGTGACCACCGGCCCGCTGATCAGCGAAGACGCGGTGACCAAGGTTGTCGAGCACATCGAAGACGCCAAGTCGAAGGGCGCCAAGGTGCTCACCGGCGGCACAAGGCATAATCTCGGCGGCACCTTCTTCCAGCCCACCATCCTGACCGGGGTGACCCGCGAGATGCAGGTGGCCGGCGACGAGACCTTCGGCCCGGTGGCGCCGCTGTTCAAGTTCGACACCGTGGAAGACGTCATCGAACAGGCCAATGACACGATCTTCGGCCTGGCGTCCTATTTCTACGCCAACGACCTGACCAAGGTCTGGCGCGTGGCCGAGGCGCTGGAATACGGCATGGTCGGCGTCAACACCGGCCTGATCTCCACCGAGGTCGCGCCGTTCGGCGGCGTCAAGCAGTCGGGCCAGGGCCGCGAAGGCTCGAAATACGGCTGCGACGACTATCTCGAGATCAAGTATATCTGCATGGGCGGGATCTGATCGAAGCAACGAGTACCAGGGGGCATGGTCTTCAGGCCATGCCCCTTTCTGGACTCTTCGCGGTTGAAACCGGTGGCTTGCCGCGGTCTCAGTCGCCCAGGAACACCGTCACGATCTGCGGATAGGCGAGCAGAACGCCGAGCGCCAGAAGCTGCAGACCGATGAAGGGCAGGAAGCCGCGAAAGATGTCGATCAGCGTGATGTGCGGCGGAGCGACCGATTTCAGGTAGAACGCGGCCGGCCCGAACGGCGGCGACAGGAACGAGACCTGCATGTTCATGCAGAACACCACGCCAAACCAGATCGCCACATATTGCGGTTCGATGGAGCCCAGGAAACCCAGCTCCTCCACCGGCAGCCGCATGACGATGGGCAGGAACACAGGCATGATCAGCAGCACGATGCCGACCCAGTCCATGAACATGCCCATGATCAGGAAGATCAGCATCATCAGCAGGATGACGCCCATGGTCGGCAGCTCGGCACCGATGATCATGTTGGCCACATAGGTCGGCCCTCCGGCAAGCGTGTAGGCAGCGGCCAGGGCGGCGGCGCCGATCGTGACCCAGATGATGGTGCCGGTCGATTTCATGGTCCGCATCAGCGAGTCCCAGACGATATCGAAGGTCATCTCGCCGCGCGCCAGCGTGATCAGGAAGACCGCGACAACCCCCATCGCAGCGGCCTCGGTGATGCCCGTGATCCCGCCATAGATCGAACCCAGGACGACACCGATGACGATGACCGGCGCGACAAGTCCCTTGCCCATGCTCCATCCCGTCATGGTGCGCTCGCGCCCGAAGCCGAACTGCAGCAGCGCCGCCCCTACGACGAGGACGCCGATCAGGTAAGGCAGGTCGGAAACCATGCCGAGCGGTATCGGATCGACGCCTTCCTGGATCGCATTGCCGCCGGTCACCGTCTGGAACAGCGCCCGGACCAGCAACAGGGCGGTGAATCCCATCACAAGAATTGTCATGAATGCGCCGAACAGCAGCGATTTCTCGCCCGTCGGCGGGTCATCGGGATCGGGCTCCGGCAATGGCGCCTGGTCCGGATTGAGCCGCGTGCGCACGATGATGTAGATGATGAAGAACGACGCGAGCATGAAGCCCGGCAGGAAGGATGCCGTAAACAGCGCCTTGATCGAGGTCTCGGTAATCAGCCCGTAAAAAATCAGCACGATCGACGGCGGGATCATCGTGCCGAGCGAGCCGCTGGCGCAGATCGTGCCGATGGCGAGGTTCTGGTTGTAGCCGAGCCGCAGCATCTGCGGCAGCGCGATCAGACCGAGCAGCACCACCTCGCCGCCGACAATGCCCGACATCGCGGCCATGACGACCGCCATGATCGAGGTCACGATAGCGATGCCGCCACGCGTGCGCGACAGCCAGACATTGATCGAGGTGTACATGTCCTTGGCGATACCGGACCGCTCCAGCAACGCCGCCATGAAGATAAACAGCGGTATCGAGATGAGCACGTAATTGGTCATCTGGCGATAGATTGCCTGGCCAAGCACCGCCAGCGGGCCGCGGCCGAAATCGCGGAACAGCAGGTCAGGGCCGAATTTCATGATCAGCACTGCGCCCGCAAGCGTGGCGGAGGCAAACCCGAGCGGCATGCCCATTGCCAGAAGCACGAAGAGGCCGATCAGCAGCAGCAGGGAAAGCGTACCAATATCCATCCGTCTAGTCCTTGATGCTCTTGCGGATGATCTCGATTTCCCTTTGGTCGATCTCATCAATGGGGGAATGGTGTTCCGGCAGCTTGTTCCAGTCCGCAATCAGGTTGGAGAGCGCCTGTATGGCGACCAGGAGCACGATGAACAGGATGGCGGGCTTGATGGTGGCCGGGATCGGCGGGTCCCAGGCGGTGCCGAAGGTTTCCCAGCGCAGCAGCTTGTCGCGGGATTCGTTGTAACCGCCCCAGATCAGCACGAAGGCGAAGGCCCAGACCAGCACCACGGTCAGGACATCGGACAACTTTTGCAGCCAGCGCGGGAACAGATCGTAGACCACGTAGATGCGGATGTGGCTGCGTTGTTGCATCGCATAGAGCCCGGCCAGCAGGAACACGAAGCCTGCGATCCACAGCGAGAGCTCATTGGCCCACAGCGTCGGCCTGATGAAGACGTAGCGCGCGACGACTTCGTAGAACATCACCAGCACGATGATGGCCGTGGCGAGCATGGAAAGACGCGAGCAGACCAGACTGACCACATCGAAGAAACCGGCCGGCTCCGGCTCGATCATCCCGCGTGAATCGGAGAGGTAGATGCTGGCCGTGAGCAGGGCTAACGCCCCCGCAATCATGGTCAGGCTGATCACCGCCGAGTCCGACGGAGACAGAAACTGCTTAAGGTCGATACCGGCACTGAAGAACAGGTTGGCGACCATGAGACCGATCACCAGGACCGCGGTCACGACCGTGCTGAAAATCATGAGTTTGCGCATCGGTTGCCTGAACGGACCCAACCAAACGCTTCCACCGTGATCCGCCATTCTCACGCCCTCTGTATTGTTGCTGGTATTGCGCAAGGGGGGCGAGCCCCGCCCGAGGGGGCTCGCCCTTCATCACATCCGGTCAAACGCCGGCGGATTTACTTGATCTTGCCGGTGCGCCGCAGGAAGGCGTGATGCGCTTCCACCAGTGCCTTGGCTTCCGGGGTCTTGTCGGCCCAGCCGTTCCAGGCCCGCATGGCGCCTTCGCGGAAGGCGGCCCGGTCTTCCGGGCTCCAGTCGTAAAGGGTCACGCCCTGGGACTGGAGTTTCGCCGCTGCTTCGAGATTGGCGATGTCAAACGTCATCGTGGTCTGCAGCGCGAGAGCCTGGGTTGCCGTATCGAAGATCGCCTTGATGTCGTCGGGAAAGCTGTTCCAGACATCGAGATTGAAGGTCACGTGATCGACCGGCATCGAATGGAAGCCCGGGAACGTTGCGTGCTTGACGATGTCGTACAGGCCGAGGCCGACATTGTTGGCGAGGCTCGATGCGTCGGCGCCGTCAATGATGCCGGTTTCGAGCGCGGTGAAGACCTCGGTGAAATCCATCACGATGGGGGACGCGCCCAGTTCGGCGAAGATCTCGGTCTCGAGGCCCGGAGGCGAACGAAACTTCCAGTTCTTCAGGTCCTCGGGCCCGCGCAGCGGCTTGGACGAGGACATGGCCTCCTGCCCGCCGGCCCACCAGCCGACGAGATGCATGTTGTACTTCTCGTAGAGTTCATTGGCTGCCTCGCGGCCGCCGCCATTGTAGAAAAAGCTGTAGAGCTGATACGGATTGTCGTAGCCGCCCATCGGGTCGCCGACGAACTGAAATGCCGGGTTCTTGCCCGTCTGATAGGCGCCGCCGTGCATCTCGCCATCGAGAATGCCCGTGGCGGCGGCGTCGAAGCCCTCGACGGTGGCAACCACGGCGGACGACCAGAACATCTCGATCTTGACGCGGCCGCCGGACATTTTCTCGACATTGTCGATGAAACCCTGCGCCAGCTTGCCCGAAACGGTTTCCGCCGCGTAGTGGGTCTGCATGCGCAGATTGAATTCCTGCGAATAGGCTGCTGTCGATGCCGAAGCAACCAGCGCGACGGATGCCGCACTGACCAGCGCCGATGAAATTACGGTTCCCAGTTTCATTCTGTTCTCTCCTCCTTCGGCGCCTTGCTGGCACCCTCCCAGATCCGCCACGTCGTGCGGCGATCCTTCCCTGAATTGCTCGCAAGCCGTCTCCCAAGGCTTCGAGCAGCAATCGATCAGTCGTCAGACTGACTCAAGCCTGCTGCGAGACGGGTTCATCCCGTCCGGCTGTCCCGTCACACCTCGCCAGCGCCCCTCTCCTGCCGGCAGTCCGGTGCGTATGAGCTTCCCAGGGCGTGAGCCCTGCGGATGAACCGCCACAATGCCCATCCCGTCTCGGGCGAGAGGCATTCGAGCTGGGCTGGTCCGGGCGCGTATCAACGGCACTCCTATTTGTTGGACAATTAATAATTCTCCTCGTCGAGATCAGTAAATATCCTCGCTAATAATGCGAGTCAATTGATGATTCGCCCTGAAATTTCAACCGAACAGCGAGTTGCACCGCAATATCATCCTACAAATGATGTGAAGAAGCCGGATGGATTGCCGCCGTCATGGCCCGGCCGGAAGACCGGAAGCCGTGACTGGCGGCATTTCGGGCTTGAGAAAACCAACCGGATCGGGAGTCCCGGGCGTGCGCGCGCGCTGCACCTGCCGCCCGGCACTCCGGTCGCAGCGGAAGCGAAGACGGACCAGCGCTTCGGCGGCTAGCGCAAGCCGACCCCGCCGAGAGGCACTGTCCGGCGGCGTCAGGAAATCCGGCCAGGGCCGCGAAGGCTCGACATACGGCTGCGACGACAATCTCTGGATGAAGTAATCCGGAAGGAACCGAGCCCGGATTTCCAGACGCGCTAATGCATGTCGCGCTCAATTGGATTCAATTGAGCGATAACGAACATGCATCATTTCAAAGGACGCTGTAGATGCGGGGTCTGACGCGGCCCTCAGCAATCCCGGACCTCTGGGTTGAAGTAGGTCCTCTCATCCGGCAAGCGCCGGATGAACTTACCGAGGCATCTACGTCCGCTCGCGATGCACGGCAAGCCTCCTAGAACAAAGCAGCCGGCAACCATGTGGCGATTGACGGCCAGAACCAGACCACGGCTATGCCCGCAATCTGCAGGCCGATGAAAGGAATGACGCCGGCATAGATCTGGCCGGTGGTGATCTCCTTCGGCGCAGCACCGCGCAGGTAGAACAGCGAGAAGCCGAAGGGCGGCGTCAGAAAGCTGGTCTGCAGGTTGATTGCCAGCAGCACGCCAAGCCAGATCGGGTCGTGCCCCATCAGGATCAGTGTCGGGGCGATCAGCGGCAACACGATGACCGAGATCTCGACGAAATCGAGGAAGAAGCCGAGCACGAAGACCAGCGCCATGCAGAACAGCAGCGCACCCATCGGCCCGCCGGGCATTTGAGTGAGGATCTCCGCCACCCGCTCCTCGCCGCCAAGGCCGATGAAGACCAGCGAGAACATGCCGGCGGCCAGGATGGTGGCGAAGATCATCGCGGTCATGGTCAGCGTCGAATTGACCGCCGCATGGATCACCTTCTCGCGGAATGCGGCCCTGAGCGCATAGATGATCGCAACGGCGCCGATGATCGTGAGCACGACATAGACGCCGCCGGCAGCCTGCGAGAGCAGCGTCAGATCGCTGCGCTGCAGCCTGACCGGAAACAGGCCTGCGAGAACGCCCAGAGCCACCAGCGCCGCGGCGCCCGTGACGATGATCTTCGGATTGAGGCCGATGCGCCGGCCAGCCATCAGCAGCGCGCCGATGGCGCCGACGGAGGCGGCTTCGGTGGGAGTGGCGACGCCGCCCAGGATCGCGCCGAGTACGGCAATGATCAAGAGCACCGGCGGCACGATGGCGGCAAGTACTTCGCTGCGATCGGGCCGGGGCAGATCGAATGCCGCGGGCGGCATGTCCTGCGGGCGGATCACGCCGCGAACGAGGATGTAGATCAGGTAGAGCAACACCAGCATGAAGCCGGGCAGAATGGCGGCGGCGAAGAACTGGCCGACGGAGAGCGCTTCCACCGAAAACTTGCCCTGCTCGTACTGCGCCTGCTGATAGGCGTTCGACATCACGTCGGCGAGGATGATCAGAAGTGTCGAGGGCGGGATGATCTGGCCCAATGTACCCGCGGTGCAGACGATGCCCGAGGCCACGCGCGGGTCATAACCGGCGCGCAGCATGGTGGGCAGCGCAATCATGCCCATGGCCACCACCGTCGCGCCGACGATGCCGGTGGAGGCGGCCAGCAGCGCGCCGACCAGCACGACGGAAATGCCGAGGCCGCCGCGCAACTGACCGAACAGCCTGCCCATGGTGTCGAGCAGCTCCTCGGCGATGCGGCTTTTCTCCAGCACCGCGCCCATCAGCACGAACAGCGGGATGGCGATCAGCACCTGGTTGGAGATGAGCCCAAAGACACGCTGGCCGGTGGCGCCCAGCAGCGAGATGTCCATGACGCCCATGGCCCAGCCGAGATAGGCGAAGAGGATCGCCACGCCGGCAATCGAGAACGAGACCGGGAAGCCCAGAAGGATGGCGCCGACAAGCGCCGCAAACATGATCAGATCGAGATACGCGCTCATGCCCCGGCCTTCCCGGATGAGGAAACCGGAAGCATCAGCCGGATTAACAGCGACAGCGATTGCACGATCACCAGCACGCAGAAGGCCGGGATCAGTGATTTGAGCAGGAACACCGCTTCGATGCCGCCGACGGAAATCGAGCCTTCGAGGATCTTCCAGGAGTTTCGCACCGAGGGCCAGGACCAGTAGGCGAGCGCCAGCATCGAGGGCATCAGCAAGAGCAGGTGGCCGAAGATATCAATCCGGCGGCGGGCGGCGGCGCTGGCCTTGGCATAAAAGACGTCGACGCGCACATGCTTGTCTACCAGCAGAGTGTAGCCAGCGCCGAGCATGAACAGTGTCGCATGCATGTAGAGGACGCTTTCCTGGGCGGCGATCGAATTGACGCCGAAGACGTAGCGCCCGACGACGATGCCGAACTGGACCAGCACCATCAACAGCGCAAGCCAGCACACGATGCTCGCGGTGACGCGGGCGATGCCGTCGAGAAAATCTGCCAGTCGCTGCATGGGTTCCCCTCCGCCCGAAACGAGACACCGGCGCGGACCCGGCAAGGCCCGCGCCGGCGGTTGATGATCAGTAACCCATGACCGAGGCGCGGGCGTTCATCTGCCCGTTGTCGGCATAGGTCATGTAGTTGCCCACCAGATCACGATAGGCGACGTAGCTTTCGGTGATGCGCTTGACCAGTTCATCGTCATTCTGGCGCAGCTCGTCAACGACCTCTTCGGCCGCCTTGCCCATGGCCACGATCACATCGTCGGGCAGCTTGCGGACGATGACGCCATGCTCGGAGACCAGCGTCTTGAGCGACTGGGCGTGCTTGGTGGTGTATTCGGTCCAGACCGGATTGTAGAGGCTTTCGCAGGCAAGCGCGACCGCCTGCTTGAGGTCGTCGGGGAGTTCCTCATAGGCCGTGGCGTTGACGCCGCACTCTTCGGCCGAGGACGGCTCGCCGACGCCGGGCCAATAGTAGTTCTTGGCGACCTGGTAGAAGCCGAGCGCGGAATCGCTCCAGGGACCGATAAACTCGCCCGCATCCAGCGCGCCGGTCTGCAGCGCCTGGAACATCGCCGGTCCGCTCATGGCTTCGGCGGCCATGCCAAGCTTGGTCGCCATTTCCGAGGCGAGGCCGGTTGTGCGGAACTTCAAGCCCTTGAGATCCTCGACAGAGTTGATCTCGTTGCGGAACCAGCCGGCCCACTGCGGACCTGAGTTGCCGCACAGGAACGGCTTTACGCCAAAGCGGCCATACATTTCGTCGTAGAGGGCCTGACCGCCGCCATGCTGCATCCAGCCGAACTGCTCGTCGGCGCGCAGGCCGAAAGGCTGGGAGCCGAACAGCAGGATACCCTTGGACTTTGAGCCCCAATAGGCGGGAACCGCATGATAGAGCTCCGCGGTGCCTTCGGAGACCGCGTCAAAAACGCCCGGGCCGGGTACGATTTCGCCGGCGGCATAGAGCTTGACCTCGATGCGCCCGCCCGAAAGCGTGGTGATGCGGTCGGCCAGAAGCTGGGCGGCGACGCCCGGGCCGGGCAGGTTCTTCGGCCAGGCGGTGACCATCTTCCATTCGCGCTTGTCCTGGGCAATGGCAGGCGTGGCGAGCGTTGCGGCCGCGGCGGCTCCGGCGACGCCGGCTTTCAGGAATTTTCGTCTTTGCATGTCGACTCCTCTCTGTTGCAAGTTAACCTTGTTGTCTTCACCCCAATATGCCGGGCAGATTGAGCCCGTGCTCACGCGCGCAATCGAGCGCGATCTCGTAGCCGGCGTCGGCGTGGCGCCAGACACCTGAAGCCGGGTCGTTCCAGAGAACGCGCTCCAGGCGTTTGGCAGCTGCTTCGGTGCCGTCGGCAACGACGACCATGCCCGAATGCTGGGAGAAGCCCATGCCGACGCCGCCGCCGTGATGGATCGACACCCAGGTGGCGCCGGAGGCGGTGTTGACCAGCGCATTCAGGAGCGGCCAGTCGCTGACCGCGTCGGAGCCGTCCTTCATCGCTTCGGTCTCGCGGTTGGGCGAGGCGACGGAGCCGGAATCGAGGTGATCGCGGCCGATGACGATCGGCGCCTTAAGTTCGCCCGAGGCCACCATCTCGTTGAAGGCGAGACCGGCACGATGGCGGTCGCCGAGCCCGATCCAGCAGATGCGCGCCGGCAGGCCCTGGAAGGCGATGCGCTCACGCGCCATGTCGAGCCAGGCGTGCAGATGGGCGTTCTCGGGGAACAGCTCTTTCATCTTGGCGTCGGTCTTGTAGATGTCCTCCGGATCGCCAGACAATGCGCACCAGCGGAACGGGCCGATGCCGCGGCAAAACAGCGGGCGGATATAGGCCGGCACGAAGCCGGGGAAGGCGAAGGCGTTTTCCAGGCCCTCGTCCTGCGCCACCTGGCGGATGTTGTTGCCGTAATCGAGTGTCGGCACGCCGGCGTTCCAGAAATCCACCATGGCGGCAACATGGGCCTTCATCGAGGCGCGGGCTGCCTTCTCGACGGCCTTCGGATCGCTCTCCTGCTTCTCGCGCCATTCCGCCACGCTCCAGCCCTGCGGCAGATAGCCGTGCAGCGGATCGTGCGCGGAGGTCTGGTCGGTGACGATGTCGGGACGCGGACCGCCGGCCTTCATGCGGGCGGCGAGCTCGATGAAAACATCGGCCGCATTACCGAGAAGACCCACAGACTTTGCTTCGCCGGCCTTGGTCCACTGATCGATCATGGCGAGCGCCTCATCGAGAGACTTGGCCTTGGCGTCGACATAGCGGGTGCGCAGGCGGAAATCGATGCGGGTCTCGTCGCACTCGACGGCGAGACAGCAGGCGCCGGCCATGACGGCTGCCAGCGGCTGGGCGCCGCCCATGCCGCCAAGGCCGCCAGTCAGGATCCACTTGCCCTTGAGGTCGCCGCCGTAATGCTGGCGTCCGGCCTCGGCAAAGGTCTCGAACGTGCCCTGGACGATTCCCTGCGTGCCGATATAGATCCACGAGCCCGCGGTCATCTGGCCGTACATGGCAAGGCCGCGCTTGTCGAGCTCGTTGAAATGGTCCCAGTTGGCCCAGTGCGGCACGAGATTGGAATTGGCGATCAGCACCCGCGGCGCGTCCGCATGGGTGCGGACTACGGCCACCGGCTTGCCCGACTGCACGACCAGCGTCTCGTCATCATTGAGGCTCTTGAGGGAAGCGACGATCTGGTCGAAATCCTTCCAGGTCCGCGCCGCCCGGCCGATGCCGCCATAGACCACCAGCTCATGCGGATTTTCCGCCACGTCAGGGTGCAGGTTGTTCATCAGCATCCGCATCGGTGCTTCGGTCAGCCAGCTCTTGGCGGTGATCTCGGTGCCGGTCGGCGGGTAGACGTCGCGCTGATTGTGTCTCGGATTGGTCATGATCGGGCTCCCAGTGAAGGTGCGATGTCTGCAAGTGAATTCAGAATGGTCGAGAGATGAACCCGCAGCCGGCTGGCCTTTTCGGGGTCGTAGTCGAAAGGAAGGGTCTCGCTGACAAGATGCGTGCTCTGCGCAAGCTCCATCTGGATGGCGTGCATGTTGTCTGCTGGCCGGCCGTAATGGCGCGTGGTCCAGCCGCCCTTGAAGCGGCCGTTGACGATGCTGGAGTAATCCTCGGCTCCGGCGCAGATGCCTGAGACGATCGCCTCCACCACCGGGGCGCAGGTTTCGCCATTGTTGGTGCCGATGTTGAAATCGGGCAGCGTGCCTTCGAACAGGAACGGAATGTTGGAGCGGATCGAATGGCAATCGTAAAGGATCGCCACGCCATGCTCTGCCCGTACCCTTTCAAGCTCGGCTTCCAGCGCCGCATGATAGGGCGCATGCCAGGCCAGCCGGCGTTCCTCGATCTCGTCCGCACGGGGCTCTTCAAGCCAGAGCGGCTTGCCGTCGAAATCGGTCATCGGCACCAGGCCGGTGGTGTTCTGGCCGGGATAAAGGCTCGCGCCGGAGGGATCGCGGTTGGCGTCGATGACGTAACGATGGAAGGTGGCGCGCACCGTGGTGACGCCATCCAGCAGGCCATCGTAGAGCCGGTGGATGTGCCAGTCGGTATCGGACAGCGTCTGGCCGAGCGGCGTCAGCCGCGCGAAGATGTCGTCGGGAACATATGTGCCGGTGTGCGGCAGGCCGAGAACCAGCGGACCTGTGCCGCGTTTGACTTCGACCGGGGTCATGCCGCGTCTCCGGCAAGCAGTTGAGCAACATCGCATTCGCCCTGCACCCTGCCCTCGGCCACAAGGGCCGCGGCCTGTGCGATGTCGCCTGCCATGAAGCGGTCATCGGTGAGTGTGGCGATCTCGGAGCGGATCAGCTTGAGGGCTGATTGCAGAACAGGGCTTGTGGTCAAGGGTGCGCGGAACTCGACGCCCTGCGCCGCGCACATCAATTCGACGCCGATGATGACGTTCAAATTCTCATTCATACGCTTGAGCCGGCGCGCACCGTGGGCAGCCATTGAGACATGGTCTTCCTGGTTGGCCGAGGTCGGGGTGGAATCGGTCGAGCAGGGATTGGCCAGATGCTTGTTCTCGCTCATCAGCGCTGCGGTGGTGACTTCGGCGATCATCAGGCCGGAATTCAGGCCCGGCGCCGGCGTCAGGAACGGCGGCAGGTCGAAGGACAGCGTCGGATCGACCATCAGCGCTACGCGGCGCTGGGCGATGGCGCCGATCTCGGCGATGGCAAGTGCCACCTGATCGGCGGCGAAGGCCACCGGCTCGGCGTGGAAATTGCCGCCCGAGACGATCTTGCCCTCGGCCACCAGCACCAGCGGATTGTCGGAGACGGCGTTGGCCTCGACCTCGAGTGTTTGGCCGGCAAAACGCAAGAGGTCGAGCGCCGCGCCTGCGACCTGCGGCTGACAGCGGATGCAATAGGGATCCTGCACCCTTGTATCGCCTTCGCGGTGACTTTCGCGGATCACCGAGCCCGCCATGACGGAACGCATGGCCCGGGCGATATCGATCTGGCCGCGATGACCACGAAACGCGTGGATGCCCGCTTCCAAAGGTGCGGTCGACCCCATGATCGCATCGGTGGAAAGGCAGGAGGAAACGACGCTCGCCTCGAGATTGCGGATCGCGGAGAAATAACCGGTGAGCGCACAGGCGGTGGAGAACTGGGTGCCGTTGATCAGGCCAAGGCCTTCCTTCGGGGCCAGCACCGCAGGCTTCAGCCCGGCCTTTTCAAGCGCCCGGGATGCGGGCATGCGCTCGCCGCCATAGATCGCCTCGCCCTCGCCGATCATCGCCGCGGCCATGTGAGCAAGCGGCGCGAGATCTCCGGAGGCGCCGACCGAGCCCTGGCTCGGGATCACCGGGGTCACGCCTTCGCGCAGCATGTCCTGGATCACCGACAGGGTCTTCCAGGTGATGCCGGATGCGCCGCGCCCGGCGGACAGCAGTTTCAGCGCCATCATCAGCCGGGTGGTTGCCACATCGAGCGGCTCGCCGACACCGCAGCAATGGGACAGGATCAGGTTGCGCTGCAGCTGCGCCGTATCGCCGGGCTTGATGCGGACGCTGGCCAACTTGCCGAAACCGGTGTTGACGCCATAGACAGCCTCGTCGCCCGCGGCGGCCTTGCGGACGAGTTCCGCGGCTGCCTCGATCGCGGGAAGCGCGCTCTCATCGAGCACCACCGCAGCGCCGGTGCGCCAGATTTCTTCGAGTTGGCCAAGCGTCGCCTGACCAGGCAATAGCGTCAGCGTCACAACACGCCTCCATGAATCCGCTTCCAGAGCGGGTTGAATCCAATTCGATAGGCCAGTTCGGCGGGGTGTTCGACGTCCCAGATGGCAAGGTCGGCACGCAGGCCCGGCCTGATCTGGCCAGCGTCGGCGAGTCCGAGCGCGCGCGCGGCGTTGCTGGTGACACCGGCGAGCGCTTCTTCCGGCGTCATCCGGAACAGGGTGCAGGCCATGTTCATGCTCAGAAGCAGAGACGACATCGGCGACGAGCCCGGATTGCAGTCGGTAGCAACCGCCATAGGCACGCCGTGCTCGCGGAACGCACCGATCGGCGGCGCTGCGGTTTCGCGCAGAGTGTAGAATGCGCCCGGCAGGATGACCGCGACAGTGCCGGCTTTGGCCATCGCCTGAGCATCGGCGGCATTGGCATATTCGAGATGATCGGCGGACAGCGCTCCATACCCTGCCGCAAGCCTGGCACCGCCAAGATTGGAAAGCTGTTCGGCATGCAGCTTGACCGGAATGCCGAGCGCCTTCGCCTTGTCGAAGACGCGGGCAATCTGGTCCGGCGAGAAGGCGATGCCTTCGCAGAAGCCATCCACCGCGTCGACAAGACCTTCGGCATGGGCGGCCTCAAGCCCGGGAATGCAGACTTCGTCGATATAGGCGTCGGCACGGCCCTTGTATTCCGGCGGCACCGCATGGGCGCCGAGATAGCTGGTCCTGACCCTGACCGGGCGCCGCTCCGCAACCACCTTCGCCGCGCGCAGCATCTTCAGTTCGTTTTCGATGTCGAGGCCGTAGCCGGACTTGATCTCGATGGTCGAGACACCCTCGGCAATCATCGCGTCGACGCGGATCAGCGCGCCTGCGACCAGTTCGTCCTGGGTGGCTGCGCGGGTTGCGGCGACCGTCGAGACAATGCCGCCGCCGGCGCGGGCGACTTCCTCGTAGGTCGCCCCTTCGAGCCGCATCTCGAATTCCCGGGCCCGGTTGCCGCCATGAACTACATGGGTGTGGCAGTCGATCAGCGCCGGCGTCACCAGCCGTCCGCCCAGATCGATCGTTTCCTGACCCTTCATTTCCGCAGGCAGGTCGCCGAAAGCGCCGGCCCAGACGATGCGATCGCCGTGAACCACTATAGCCCCCTGCTCCACCAGCCCGTAGGCTGGCGAACCGTCCATCGTCGCCATTGTCGCGTTGAGAAGAAGCATGATTTCGCCGTTGTTATGTCCGCATTATTGAATTATAAGTATATACATAAAAATCTGTCAAGAGGCGTGGAGCGATGGTATCTGTCTGGGCTGAAAAAGCGTTGCTGGAGAACGGGTGGGCGGAAAACGTGCTCATCGGGATCAGTCCGGACGGGCTGATTGAAAGCATTGAAACCAATCAACCCTCTGCGGGTGAAACCGCCGGCATCCTGCTTCCGGCCCCGGCCAATTGCCACAGTCATGCCTTCCAGCGGGCGATGGCGGGATTGACCGAAAAGCGAGGGCCCGACGCCTCGGATTCGTTCTGGACCTGGCGGCAGCTGATGTTCCGGTTTCTCGACCGGCTGACGCCGGATCATGTCGAGGCAATTGCCGCCTTCGTGCAGATGGAAATGCTAGAAGCCGGATACGGCGCCAATGTCGAGTTTCATTACCTGCATCACCAGCCGGGCGGTGTTCCCTACGCCAATATCGCGGAGATGGCGGAGCGGATTGCCGCGGCCAGCGCCACGACAGGAATGGGTCTGACGCTGCTGCCGGTGCATTACCAGTATGGCGGATGCGACAAGCGTCCGCTCGGTCCGGGGCAGATCCGCTTCGGCAACACGCTTGATGCCTACGCGGCGCTGCATGCCAAGTCAGCGGAGGCGCTTGCCCACCTGCCCTCAGACAGCCGGATCGGCGTGGCTCCACACAGCCTGCGAGCGATCGCGCCCGAAGACCTGGTCCACCATGCAGAGATTGCCGGGGCCAATCCGCTGCACATGCATCTGGCCGAGCAGATCGCCGAGGTCGAGGAAGTCGAAGCCGCCCATGGCAGGCGGCCGGTGGAATTCGTGCTCGACACGATGGAGCTCAGCGCGCGGCGCTGCTTCATCCACTGCACGCAGATGCTGCCGCATGAAACCGAAGGCCTTGCCCGGAGCGGTGCGATCGCCGGGCTTTGCCCGATTACCGAATCAAGTCTTGGCGACGGCATCTTCGACGGCGTGCGCTGGTTCGAGAATGGTGGCGCGATTGCCGTCGGCTCGGATTCCAACATCCGCATCTCGCTGTCTGAAGAACTGAGGACTCTCGATTACTCGCAACGGCTGCGCGATCATTCCCGCGCGGCGCTGGCGACACCGGACAAATCCACCGGAAGACGCCTGCTCGATGCGATCAACGCCGGTGGTGCAAGAGCTTCGGCGCGCAACAACGGAAGCCTGGCGGTCGGCAGGCTCGCCGACATGATGGCGCTCGACAGCAATGCCGTGGATCTGATCGGGAGGCAGGGCGACACGATTCTGGATTGCTATATGTTCGCCGGCGACGATCGCATGGTAGAGCATGTCTGGTCGGCGGGCCGCCACATGGTGCAAGGTGGCCGGCATGTCAGACGCGAGGCCATCGTCTCGGCCTATGCCAGGACGATGCGGGAGCTTGGAGGGGCCATTTGAGCGGCGGCGAATTCAACAGTTGGCAAACGGTGCAGGCGGAAGTTCTGCGCCGGATCAATGCCCGTGAATGGAAGCCGGGAGACTTCATCCCCAACGAGGCGGAACTCTCTGTCGAATTCGGCTGCGCCAGGGCGACCGTCAACCGGGCACTGCGCAACCTCGCCGAATCCGGCCTGCTCGACAGGCGCCGCAAGGCCGGAACCCGGGTCGCGCTGCACCCGGTCCGCAAGGCAACGCTCGACATTCCCGTCATCCGCTATGAGATCGAGGGCAAGGGCCAGACCTACCGCCACATCGTCCTGTTACGACAGCGTGAAGTGCCTCCATCCGGCATTCGTGCCCGCATGCAAACCGAGCCCGGCGTCAAGCTGGTGCACCTCGTCACACTGCATCTGGCCGACGGCAAGCCCTACGTGTTCGGGGACCGCTGGATCAATCCGGAGGCCGTGCCCGGCATCGAATCGGCAGACCTTACCGCCAAGAGCGCCAATGAATGGCTGGTGGTGAATGTCCCGTTCGAGGGCGGCGACTTCTCGTTCTCCGCCATGACGGCTGGTCCGCGGGAAGCCGAGATCCTGGCCTGCAAGGAAGGCGAAGGATTGTTTGTCATCGACCGCAGCACCTGGAACCAGACCCATGTCATCACCTCGGTGCGGCTGACTTTTGCGCCAGGCTACCGGATGCATACGGAAATCTGAGTCCTCGGTCCGAAGGGAGCCTACTTGCCCTTCCAGACCGGATCGCGCTTTTCAGAGAATGCCCTGAAGCCTTCGAGATTGTCTTCGGACCCATAGAGCGTGTCGACCGTGCGCAATTGTCTGCGGGTGACCTTGTTCATGGTGTCCTGGAATTTTTCGCCCTCGGCTTCGCGCACCACTTCCTTGATCGCGGCAAAGACCAGCGGCGGACCTGAGGCGAGCAGTTCCGCCATCTCCCAGGCCTTGGCCATCAATTCATCGGGTTTGTGGATCTGGTTGACGAAGCCCCAGCGATGGGCCTCCTCAGCATCAAGCCAGCGCCCGGTGAACAGCATTTCCATGGCGATATGATAGGGGATCCGCTTGGGCAGCTTGATCGACGCCGCATCGGCCACCGTGCCTGATCGGATTTCCGGCAGCGCGAAAGTGGCGTGTTCAGCGGCCAGAATGATGTCACAGGAGAGCGCGATCTCGAGCCCGCCGCCGCAGCAGATGCCGTTGACGGCGCAGATCACAGGCTTGTTGAGATGCGGCAGTTCCTGCAATCCGCCAAAACCGCCGACGCCATAGTCCCCATCGACTGCATCGCCATCATTGGCGGCTTTGAGATCCCAGCCGGGGCAGAAGAATTTCTCGCCAGCGGCGGTGAGGATCGCCACCCGAAGCTCCGGATTGTCGCGAAAATCGCGGAACACCTCGCCCATGATGCGGCTGGTGGCGAGGTCGACGGCATTTGCCTTGGGCCGGTCGAGCGTGACTTCGAGCACGTGGCCGACGATACGGGTTTTCACAGGTCCGGTCATGAGCGGACTCCTTTTCCTATTCAGCGTCATGGAGGCGGATCAGCGCATCGACGGCGATGGCGTCACCCACCCGGGCGATCAGCGGATTGACTTCGAGTTCGACCAGCCGATCGGCATGAGCCACAGCATAGCGGCAGATGGCCATCACGGCATCGGTCAGGGCCTGCATGTCGGCGGCGGGCTTGCCGCGATAGCCCTGCAACAGGCGTCCGATCCGCAAGCTGTTGAGCGCCGTTTCCATCTCGATGGGGCTGGCCGGCAGCAACAGGCTGGCGGTATCAGCCAGCAGCTCCGTCAGCACTCCGCCGGCGCCGAGAGTGAGGAGGAAGGTGCCGGTCGGGTCGCGGGTAATGCCGACAAGCACTTCCGCAATGCCGCCCACGGCCATTTCCTCGACCAGGAACTCGGAGGTGACGCCCTGCATCTTCCGGGCGGCGACGCTGAGGCTCGGCTCGTCGGCAATACCAAGCGCAACGAGACCCGCTTCGCTCTTGTGCGCCAGGCCGGTGCCTTTAAGCACGACCGGGAATGACAGAGCGGCACTCTCCTCGATCAACTCTTCAATGGATTGCGCCTGGATCGATTTCGGGATTCTGAGGCCGAACCCCGACAGGGCCTCTTTCGAGGCGGCCTCGCTGAGGATGGATGTAGCATTCGCACCGTTGGCTGCGAGCACCAGTGGTTCGGAAGCCGCCTCCCTGAGCCGCCCCGCTGCAATGGCGGCGCCGATTGCGGCGATGCCCTCACTCATGCCGTGAAGGACAGCGACCCCTCCCCGCATGAACTCACGGGTAAAATGATCCGACATGTTTTCAGGCAGGCTCGCCAGCACGGCAACGCGGGCGCCGGTCTGAGCCTTCGCGGCGATGATCGCATCGACGGCGCACTGGTAGCCTGCGGGATCGCAGCGGTCGGCGCGGGGCATGTCGAGGACAAAAACGCTCAGATCAAAGGTATCGGCCATGACCGTCGAGAAAACCCGGGTCATGCGCGGCGTGTCGCCCCAGATGAAGGTGTGGTAGTCGAGCGGATTGGCGATGGTGACGATCGGACCGAGCTCGGCCTTCAGATCTGCCCGCTGGGCTGGAGCGAATTCGACGAAATCCAGCGCACTGCCGCTGCTCAGATCGGCCATCAGGCTCGCCTCACCACCCGAGCAACTGACCGAGCAGACGGACGCGCCGGGCAAGGGGCCGAGGCTGTGCAGCAGCTTGAGCGTTTCCAGGAACACCGCAATGGTTTCGACCTCGATGATCCCCAGCCGCTTGAGCAGGGCGGAGCCCGCCGCGGCGTTGCCTGCGAGGGAGGCCGTGTGGGTCATGGTCGCGGCACGGGCCTTGTCGGAGCGGCCGATCTTGATGGCGACGACCGGCTTGCCCCTGGCACGGGCCTTGGCGGCGAAGGCTTCCAGCGCCCGTATGTCGCCGAAGCCTTCGAGATAGAGACCGATGGCGCTGACCCGGTCGTCATCAAGCAGTGCCGCAGCGATGTCGCTCGCACCGACCTGTGCCTGGTTTCCGGCGGCCACCACATAGGCGATCGGCAGGCCGCGGGCCTGCATGGTCATGTTGATGGCGATATTGGAGGATTGCGCGACGATCGCCACGCCGCTTTCGACCTTGAGCCCGCCGTGCTGATCGGGCCACAGAGTGACATTGTCGAGATAGTTCAGGAGCCCGTAACAGTTGGGCCCGAGGATCGGCATGTCGCCTGCAGCCGCGATCAGCCGCGCCTGAAGATCGGCGCCGCCCGCGGTTTCGGCCTCGCTTTCGAGAAATCCGGAGGCAAAGCACGTCGCCCCGCCGGCGCTCATGGCGCTCAGCCGTTCCACCACCTCGATGGTCGCGTCGCGGTTGACGCCGATGAAACTGGCGTCGGGCGCTGACGGCAAATCGTCGATGGAGGCGAGGCAAGGCACGCCCAAGATGTCGGCACGCTTCGGATTGACCGGCCAGATCTCGCCGTCGAAGCCGGATTTCTTCAGCTGCGCGACGACATTGACGGCCCAGCCGCCGCCGAACAGCGCTATGGAGCGGGGCCGCAGCAGGCGGGAGAGATCGCGGGTCATTCGTCGCCCTTCGTACGCTCGAGATGGCCGAGATCGCGGTCCGGATCGATGCGGTCGCGCACCCTGCCCTTCAGAGCCTTGACGTCCGGGAAGCCACCTTCGGCCTTGCGGTCCCAGATCAGTTCACCATCAACCTCGATGGTGAAGATGCCGCCGGTGCCCGGCACCAGCGTAACGGAGCCGAGCTCCTCCGAGAAGGTCGATAGCAGTTCCTGCGCCATCCAGCCGGCACGCAGCATCCAGTTGCACTGGCGACAATAGGTGATTGTGACGGCCGGTTTCATGCCTGTAGGCTCCAATATTGCGCCGAAATCGCTTATGCCCCGAACGGACGCAGCAGCGCGCGGGAAATGATGTGGCGCTGGATTTCGGACGTGCCTTCCCAGATGCGCTCGATCCGGGCGTCGCGCCAGATGCGTTCGAGCGGCAGTTCGTCCATCAGGCCCATGCCGCCATGGATCTGGATCGCCTCGTCGGCGACCATGGCCAGCATTTCGGTGGCCTTGAGCTTGGCCATTGCCATGTCGGCGTCCGACGCCTCGCCGCGATCGAATTTCCAGCCGGCTTCGAGGATCATAAGTTCGGCAGCCTTCATTTCCATCGCCATGTCGGCGAGCTTGAACGAGACGCCCTGGAACTTGCCGATCGGCTGGCCGAACTGTTGACGCGTCGCCGCCCATTCGACGGAATGTCTGAAGGCACGGTCGGCGCGGCCAAGGCAGGTGGCGCCGACCTGCAGACGCGTCGCGCCGAGCCAGGTGTTGGCGACCTCAAAGCCCTTGTGGACTTCGCCGAGTACGTTTTCAGCCGGAACGCGGCAATTGTCGAATTCGAGAATGGCGTTGGTATAGCCGCGATGCGAGACATTGCGGTAGCCGTCGCGGACCGCGTATCCGGGCGTTCCCTTGTCAACGAAGAAGGCAGTGATCAGCTTCTTCCTGCCTCGCGGCGTGTCTTCCTCACCCGTGGCCATGAAGGCAATGGTGAAGTCGGCGATGTCGGCGTGAGAGATGAAGTGCTTGGTGCCGTTGAGGACCCAGTCGGTTCCGTCCTGCCTGGCGCTGGCCTTCATGCCGCGCAGATCGGAGCCGGCGCCTGGCTCTGTCATCGCCAGGCAATCCCATTTCTCGCCCGCCACGCAAGGCTCGAGATAGCGGGCGCGCTGCTCGGGCGTTCCGGCGCAGAGGATGTTGGAGGGACGCGCGACGCAGGTCCAGTGCAGCGCGTAATTGGCGCGGCCAAGTTCCTTCTCGTAGAGAAGCCATGTCGGCGTATCGAGACCGGCGCCGCCGAATTCTTCCGGAATGTTGGCTGCATAGAGACCGGCGGCGATCGCCTTTTGCTGGATCTCGCGCACCAGATCGATATCGAGATGGCCGGTGCGCTCGACCTGGGCTTCGTGCGGATAGAGTTCGTTCTCGACGAAGGACCGCGTGGTCTCGACGATCATCTCCTGTTCCTGTGTCAGTCCGAAGTCCATGAGCTTAAACCTTTGGGTCTGGATTTTCTGTATGGCCGTCAACGGCGATTACCTGGCCGGAGACCAGCCTTGCCCCGTCGGAGGCGAGGAAGACCGCCATGTTGGCGATGTCCTGGGCGGTCACGAAGGAGCGCATCGACACGCCCGCCTCGTAACCGGCGCGGATCACGTCCGGCGTGGTTCCCTTGGCCTTCGCCTCGCGCTCGATGACGCCGTCGATGCGCGGGCCTTCGACGCAGCCCGGCGCGATCGCGTTGGCGCGGATGCCGTAGGGGCCGAGTTCCATGGCCAAGGTCTTCATCAGCCCGATCTCCGCCCATTTTGCCGACGCGTAGGGTGCCCGGTTGGGGAAGCCATAAAGACCGGCATTCGAAGACGTGATCAGGATCACGCCGGATTTCTGCGCCTTCATCATCAGCGCGGCATATTTGGCCGCCAGGAACGCGCCTTCGAGATTGACCGCCATGCAGCGGCGGAAATCCTCGGGCTCGACGTCTTCGACAAGGGCCGTGGGCCCGGCAATTCCTGCATTGGCGCAGACGACGTCAATCCCGCCCCACTCGGTCGCGATGCGGTCGAACACAGCGCGCATATGAGCGGGATCGCTGGCATCGCCTTGCTCTTTCAGCCAACCGCCGGGACACTGATCGAGCGCCGCTTGGTCCATGTCGGTGACCAGCACACGCGCGCCCTGGGCTGCAAAGGTCTCGGCCATGGCCTTGCCGATGCCCGATCCGCCACCGGTGATGAGGACGCGCTGGCTCATGGTTACGCCCCTCAATCCCGCATGCTGGCGGGCTTGGGCAGTTTCGACTGCGCCTCGCCAAGTGCCGTGATCTTTGCCAGAACCTCGCCTTCGGGCTCGCAAGCACGGCGGGTTTCAAGCGAGACGTGGATGAGCAGCTGGTTGCAGGTCGAAAGCAGTTCACCATCCGCGGTGCGGATCATCTCGTGATACATGCGCAGCTTCTTGCCGCGTGCCTCGAGCACCTGGGTGCGGACATGGATCGCGTCGCCCAGATGGGTTTCGTTGAGATAGCCGATCTCGTTGGACACGGTGAAATAGGACAGGCCGCTGGCAATATAGTCCTGGTCGGCGCCGACCATTTGCATCACCACGTCGCCGGCATCAGAGAACACCTGGCCGTAGCGGCTTTCGTTCATGTGGCCGTTGTAGTCCATCCAGTCGACCGGGATAACGCGCTCGAGCGTCGTGAACGGCGCATCGATGGCGGTCGGCAAGGCCGGCTTGTTGCGCGCGTCATGGGTGTTGAGCAATTCACCCGAGCCCCAGTTGCGGCCCTTGAGCGCGCGCATGATGGCGACCAGGTTGTCGTCGCGGATGCGCTCGAGCTCCCGGATCGAATGCATGCCCGACTGCGCGTCGGACTGATCGGCGATCATGTCGGTCAGCTCATCGGTGAGTTCCGGCACGTCCATCAGCTTGGTCCAGGGCCAGGAAAGGCACGGGCCGAACTGGGCGATGAAATGGCGCATGCCAGCTTCGCCGCCGGCGATGCGGTAGGTCTCGAACAGACCCATCTGCGCCCAGCGCATGCCGAAGCCGAAGCGGATGACGTCGTCGATCTCTTGGGTGGTGGCGATGCCGTCCTTGACCAGCCACAGCGCCTCGCGCCAGACGGCTTCGAGGAAGCGGTCGGCGATATGGGCGTCGATTTCCTTGCGGACGATCAGCGGCTTCATGCCGATGCCGTCGAGCACGTCGCGGGCGCGCTCCAGCGTCGCCTGGACGCCGACCAGTTCAATCACCGGCAGCAGGTAGACCGGGTTGAAGGGGTGGGCGACGAAGATCTGCTCGGGACGGGCCGCACCCTGCTGCAATTCGGAGGGTTTGAAGCCTGACGTCGAGGAGCCGATCAACGCGTCGGCGGGGCAGTGCTTCTGGATCTCGGCGAGGATCGTGTGCTTGATGTCGAGGCGCTCGGGCACGCTCTCCTGGATCCAGTCGGCATCGCTGACCGCTTCTGCGATTGAAGAGGCGAAGCTCAGTCTGCCTTCCTTCGGCACGCTGACATCGGACAGGGCCGGCAGCGAGCGCCGGGCATTGGCAAGCACTTCGCCAACCTTGCGCTCGGCTTCCGGATCGGGGTCGGAGATGATCACGTCCCAGCCATTGAGAAGGAACCGGGCAGCCCAGCCGCCGCCGATCACACCGCCGCCGATGATGGCGGCCTTCTTGATTTCGCTCATGCGTTTCGCCCTTCGGCTGTCGTTGAATCTGTCAGGGGAACCCGTTCGCCGGCACGGATGACGGCCGGGTCATAGGCCTTGCGGGCAAAGACTTCCTCGACCATCAAGCGGAAGAAGTCGATGTTTTCATGCGGGTAGTCGGGATCGAAGCTCGACTGGTCCCAGCGCTCGCAGAACGTGGCGCAGTCGTCGTAATAAGCATGGCCCTTGTAGGCATCCCTGGCATTCGGGTCGCCGCCGAGATGGTGGGCATAGTAGAGCTTCTGGAAATCGCCGTGCTTTTCGACCACCCAGGAGCACTGTTCGCGCACGAAGGGACGGAGAATGGCTGCGGCATATTCATCGTGATTGTAGGGCGCGTAGATGTCGCCGATGTCGTGCAGCAGCGCCGAGACCACCCAGTCGACATCGGCACCGTCGCGCCAGGCGCGGGTGGCCGATTGAAGCGAATGGCCGAGCCGGGTGACCTGATAGCCTGACAGGCTTTCATCAAGTTCGACCATCGCGCCAAGAAGCCGCTCGGCGGTCTTGGAAGCGTATTCGATTTCGTGCTCGGTGAGGAACTCGTAGTCCTCCCGGTCACCGTCCTTCATCGCGGTAAACTTGACCTTCTCCATGATCCCCTCCCCGGGAACGTTGTCAGGCGGATGCAGGCGCGCGCTTGGTCAGGTTCAGCCGCTCGCGCACCTCGGCGGGACCGATGACGCGTGCGCCCATATTCTCGACGATGGTCACGGCACGCTCGACAAGCTGGGCATTGGTGGCGAGTTCGCCCTTGCCGAGCCAGAGATTGTCCTCGAGCCCGACCCGGACATTGCCGCCAGCCAGCACGGCGGCCGCGACATAGGCCATCTGGTTGCGGCCGAGCGCGAAGGCCGACCAGTTCCAGTCGGCAGGCACGTTGTTGACCATTGCCATGAAGGTGTTGAGGTCGTCCGGCGCGCCCCAGGGCACGCCCATGCAGAGCTGCACCAGCGCATCAGGCTTAAGCACGCCTTCCTTGACCAGTTCCTTGGCGAACCAGAGATGGCCGGTATCAAAGGCCTCGATCTCCGGCTTGACGCCGAGCTGGGTCATCATGCCGCCCATGGCGCGCAGCATACCCGGCGTGTTGGTCATGACGTAGTCGGCCTCGGCGAAGTTCATGGTGCCGCAATCGAGCGTGCAGATTTCGGGAAGGCACTCAAGAACGTGCTTCATGCGTTCGGACGCGCCGGCCATGTCGGTGCCGACCGGATTGAGCGGCAAGGGTTTTTCGGTGGGGCCGAACACCATGTCGCCGCCCATGCCGGCAGTCAGGTTCAAGACCACGTCGACTTCGGCTTCGCGGATGCGCTCGGTGACCTCGCGGTAGAGCGCGACATCGCGGCGGGGCGCACCTGTCTCGGGATCGCGGACATGGCAATGGACGATGGCGGCGCCGGCCCTGGCCGCGTCGATCGCAGAATTGGCGATCTGCTCGGGTGAGCGCGGCACATGCGGGCTGCGGTCCTGGGTGGAGCCTGAGCCCGTGACGGCGCAGGTGATGAAGACCTCGCGGTTCATGGTCAATGGCATTCAGCAATCCTCCTCTTGATGGTCCGGTAATGATGACCGGCTTGCGGCTCGATGCCTTTCCATTTACGAAGGAAACATGACACAAAACAAAATCCTGCCGGGGATTTCGGAAAGCGGGCGACCTATCACGGTCGACCTGCTGGTGCTGCCCGGATGCTCGTTGCTGACACTTGCAAGCGCTGTCGAGCCCCTGCGGGCTGCCAACCGGCAATCAGGCCGCCTCGTGTTCGAATGGCGCTTCGTCTCGGTCGACGGAGACGCGCCGGCGACGTCCTCGGGTATCGGCTGGCCGGTATCCGGCAGGCATGATCCCTCATCGCGGTGCGATGTCCTCGGCATTGTGGCGGGGTTTGGCGCGGCGCAAATGACCGACCGGCGGCTCATCGGACATATCTACCGGGCGGCACGCAACGCGATGATCGTCATGGGGATCGAATCCGGTCCCTGGCTGCTGGCGCGCGCAGGACTGCTCGACGAGCATCGCGCCGCCACGCACTGGGAGGATTTCGAGGACTTCGCCGCAGCCTTTCCGAATGTCGATCTGAGGCCCGACCGCTACGTGACGGACGGCCGCTTCATCACCACATCGGGCGCCTCGCCTACCTTCGACATGATGGTCGACATCGTGCGCCAGGTGCTCGGCCACCCAGCAGCTTTGGATGTTGCGAGCAGCTTCGTTCACGACGACCAGAGGGCTGCGGGCGACCCGCAGGTGAACGTCACCCTCGGCGACGCCAATCACGATCCGCGGCTGGTGCGGTCGATCCGGCTGATGGAAGCCCATATCGACACGCCCGTCAGCATCGCGGCGATCGCCCGGCGGGTGTCGATGTCGGCGCGTGGCCTGGAACAGCTGTTTTCCCGGCAGTTGGGTGAGACCCCCGGCGCCTACTTCCTGTCGCTCCGGCTGGCTGCGGCCCGGCGGCTGGTCAACGATACGCGGCTGAGCATGACCGACATCGCGTCGCGGACCGGCTTCTCCTCGGAATCTTCGTTCTCTCGCGCCTTCAGCCGCCAGTTCGGCCTGTCGCCGAGCGCAAGCCGGAAACAGCCTTCCACTGCCCGCAAGGCGGCCGGCGTCAACCGCGGTTGATCAACCACCACTGATCAACCACCCTTGACCGGAACCTTTGCCTCCAGCCAGCGGAAAGCGAGCACCAGGATCCCGGTCAGGATCATGTAGATCAAGGCCAGCAGCAGCAGCGGTTCATAGGTCAGGTAGGTGTCCTGGCGTACCCGTGAGATGATGGCGTAGACATCGACCACCGTGATGGTGGCGACCAGCGGAGTGGCCTTGAGCTGCAACACGGTTTCGCCGGCGAGCGTCGGCAGCGCCCGATGGATGGCGCGCGGCAGCCAGATCCGCCGGAATACTGTCAACGGCGACATGCCATAAGCCCGGCCCGCCTCGAGTTCTCCCTTGGGCACGCCGGCAAATGCCCCGCGCATCACCTCGCCCTCGTAGCCTGCAAAGGAGAGCGTCAGCGCCAGCACGCCGTAGGGCCAGGCGGAGCGAAGGTAGGGCCAGGCCCAGGACTGGCGGATCTCGGGCCAGTAGGCGAACAGGGAGCCGAGGCCGTAGTAGAGAAGCCAGAGCTGCAACAGCAATGGCGTGCCCCGGATGACCGTGCAGAACATGCGCGCCGGTCCCGACAGCCAGAACGGTCCTGCGGCCTGGGCCAGTCCAAGCGGCACGGCGAGCAGAAAGCCGAGGGCACTGGTCAGAAACAACAGCCACAACGTGGTGCCGACGCCTTCGACGAGCCGGCCGGAATAGCGCGGCAGCCAATCCCATCGCATGTTGATTGCGGCAAAGACGATGATGCCGATGCCGATGGCCAGCAGCACCAGCCGGTGTGGCTCACGCCAGCTTCGGATTTCGGGGCTCATGAGCGCACCGCCGGCATGCCACGGCGGGCATAGCGTTCAACGCGGCGGATGCCGACATTGGAGATCAACGTCACCAGCAGATAGAGCAGGCCAGCAGCGCAGAAGAACAGGAAGTAGGACTTGGTGGTGCCGCCGGCCTGGCGGGTCACCAGCGTGAGTTCGGCGACGCCGACCACCGCCAGCAGCGCTGTATCCTTGGTGGCGATCAGCCAGAGATTGGCGAGACCGGGAACGGCATGGGGCAGCATGCCGGGAAGCGTGATGCGCCTGAGCACCTGCAGCGACGACATGCCATAGGCGCGCGCCGCCTCGATCTGGCCATGAGGTACGGCCTTGAAGGCGCCGCGCAGAACCTCGGTCTGGTAGGCGCCCTGGACCACGCCGATGACGAAGATGCCGGCGGCAAGACCGCTGATATCGACACGCTCGGCGCCGATCAGCAGCATCAGCTGGTTGAGCGCATCGGTACCTGCGTAATAGAGCAGCAGGATGAGAACCAGTTCGGGGACGGCCCGAACAAGCGTGGTGTAGACGTCGAGAAGATCGCGCAGGATCGGGCCTCCATAGAGCTTGCCCGTGGCGCCGCCGACGCCAATCAGAAAGCCCAGGAGATAGCCGCCGACAGCGACCTGGAGCGAGATGGCGAGGCCTCCGAGCAGCACGCCTCCCCAGCCCGGCGGTTCGAGCGCCAGCAGCTCCCAGGAAGCGAGGCCCGCAATCCACTCAAGCATGGAAAACGACCTTGCCGGCCCGGCGGAGATTACCCGCCGGGCCGGTTAGAGCGCAATGCGCCGTGACCGGCATGTTACTTACCGTAGATGTCGAAGTCGAAATACTTCTTGGAGAACTCGTCGTAAGTGCCGTTCTCGCGGATGGTGGCGATCGCCGTGTTGAACTTCTCGCGCAGCGCATCATCGCCCTTGCGCAGGCCGACGCCCACACCGGCACCCAGAATAGCCGGGTCATCTTCGACTGCACCGACGATCTCGCAGCAGGCGTCGGATTTGACGAAGGCATCAAGCGCCAGCGAATCCGCCATGATGGCGTCAACGCGACCGGCGGCGAGATCCTGGTTGGCCTCGTCCTGGGTCTGGTATTCCTTCACCTCGGCAGCCACGTCGCCGAAGTGGGTGGTGACGTAATCCTGGTGAATGGTCGAGACCTGGACGCCGATGATCTTGTCCTTCAGGCCGGCGGCATCAGGAGTGATGCCCGAGCCCTTGGCGGTCGCGATGACGGACGGGGTGTTGTAGTACTTGTCGGAGAAATCGATGGTCTTCATCCGCTCTTCGGTGATCGACATCGAACCGACGATCGCGTCTATCTTGTTCGAGGTCAGCGCCGGAATGATGCCGTCCCAGGCGACCGGGGTGACCACGCAATCGAGCTTGGCCTCAGTGCAGACCGCGTTCATGAAGTCGATTTCCCAACCGGTCCAGTTGCCGGCGGCATCCGGTTCGGTGAAAGGCGGATAGGGTTCGGCGGCGACGCCGACGCGCACGGTTTCAGCGGATGCGGCGTGGGCCGCCAGCGTCATGCCGAGGGCTGCGAATGCGGTGATGATTTTGTTCTTCATGATTTTCCCCTGTTAAAGAGTTCGGGCTTTGCCCATTGAACCTTGGACTATTGAACGGTCGCAAGGAATTTCTTGAGACGCTCCGACTTTGGCGCGCTGTAGATCACGTCCGGCGGACCTTCCTCCTCAATCACCCCGTCCGCAAGGAAGACCACATGATTGGCGACCTCGCGGGCGAACTTCATTTCATGTGTCACCAAGAGCATGGTGCGGCCTTCGCGCGCCAGATCGGCAATCACGGCGAGCACCTCGCCTACCAGTTCGGGATCGAGCGCCGAGGTCGGCTCGTCGAACAGCATGACTTCCGGCTCGACTGCGAGAGCACGGGCAATCGCCGCGCGCTGCTGCTGGCCGCCCGACAGGAACGCCGGGTAGACATCCCGCTTGTCGGAGAGACCGACGCGGTCGAGCAGTTTCTCGGCGCGCGCAATCGCCTCGTCGCGCGGCACGCCCATGACCTGCACTGGCGCTTCGATGACATTGCCGAGCACCGTCATGTGCTGCCAGAGATTGAAGCTCTGGAACACCATGGCAAGCCTGGTGCGGATGCGGCGGAGCTGTGCCGCATTTGCGGGCTGCAGCCCCCCCCATCGATCGGGCTTCATCTCGATGGTCTCGCCCTGAATGCTGATGGCACCGCTGGTCGGAAGCTCAAGCATGTTGATGCAGCGGAGCATCGTCGACTTGCCTGACCCCGATCCGCCGATGATGGCGACCACGTCGCCATTGGCGGCCGACAGAGACACGCCCTTGAGCACCTCAAGGTCACCAAATCTCTTGTGAAGACCTGAGACTTCAACAGCGGGCGGAGGTGATGCGGTTCCGGTTTTTGCGCCGGATTGTCGACTGCTCATTCGCTTCCTCTGATGCTCCTCATGGAGCGGTACGGGGCAATCGTGACCCTTGCGCAGTAATTAATCAAGTGTATAATTTCAAAAATTGCTTTCCCCAGAACGGACCCCTTCATGACATACGGATCTCAATCCATGACTCCCCCGCTCAAGCGGGTCATCATGCGCGCCCCCGGAGACAGCCTGCGCCAGGCCAAGGCAGAAGACTGGCATTATGGCCCCGGCTTCGACGGCAATCGCGCCATCGAACAGTTCGGCATCTTCGCCGATCTCGTCTCCGCAAGCGGCGCCGAGATCATCTGGATCGAGGACAAGGGCGATGGTCTCGCGGATGCGATGTTCACCCACGACCCTTCGCTTGTCACCGACAAGGGTGCGGTCATTCTCAGGATGGGCAAGCCCGGACGGATGGCGGAGCCCGACCTGCATGCAAGCGCCTATGAAGCCGCCGGCATTCCGGTCCTCGGGCGGATCGAAGCGCCCGGCTCGGTCGAGGGCGGCGACTGCGTCTGGGTCGACAAGACCACTCTTGCGGTCGGTCGTGGCGTGCGCACCAACCAGGCCGGCATCGAGCAGTTGGGAAAAATCCTCGCTCCGCTCGGCGTCAGCGTGCTCGGATTCGATCTTCCGCTCGGCAACGGCGCGGATGCCTGCCTGCACCTGATGTCGGTGATTTCACCGCTCGACGAGAAACTGGCGCTGGTCTACGCGCCGATGCTGCCGGTGGCCTTCTGGCAGTTGCTCAAAGAGCGCGACTATACGCTGGTCGAAGCCCCGGACGACGAGTTCGCGGCTTCCAACGGGCTCAATCTCAACGTGCTGGCGCTGACGCCCGGCGAAGTCGTCATGGTCGACGGGTTTCCGAAGACCCGCGCGCTGATGGAACAGGCCGGCTGCAAGGTGACCGCGTTCAACGCCGATGCGCTGTGCATTCCGTGCGAAGGCGGTCCGACCTGCCTGACGCGCCCCGTGTGGCGGGAATGACGCGCAGGACGTTTCATCGCGAACCCGAGGCGGTCCGGCAAAACGACCTGATCGCGGCAACTCTCGACAGTGTCGCGGAACTGGGACTGGCCGGCGCGACGGTGCGGGAAGTCGCCAACCGCGCCGGCGTAACGCCCGGTCTGATCCGCCGCTACTTCGACAACAAGGAACGGCTTGTCGCGGCAGCCTACCGGACCTTCATCGCCGACCTGATCGAAATGGCCGCCGCAGGCTGCGGTGACGGTCCGGCCCACACGCAGCTTGCCGGCCTGATCCGCGCCTCGGTGACCGCGCCGGTGGCCGACGGGCGGACCCTGTCGATCTGGGCGGCGTTCATCGGAACGGTCAACTCCGACCCGGTGATGGCCGAGGCGCACCGCGAGGGCTACCAGGCTTTCCGCGACCTGATCGAACAGCTGGTCGGCGAATGCCTGCGGGAACGCGGGACAGATGCTTCACAACAGACCATCCGGCAACACGCGATCGTGCTGAACGCGCTGCTCGACGGATTGTGGATCGAAATCTCCATGGGCGGCGATGATTTCTCCCGCATGGACGTGGTCCGGATCGCACTCGATTCAACAGCGACACTGCTCGGCATCGACCCGGCTGAATTCAGGGAATGAACAGAATGAAATATGCGGCAATTACCGAGCGGCTGGCACATACCGGCGGAGCGAAATGGGCCATCCACCAGCGCTGCAGGGCGATGCGGGCTGAGGGCGCCGACATCATCGAACTGACCATCGGGGAGCCGGACCAGCCGCCCGATCCGCAATTGTTCGAGGTCTGCCACCAATCGATGCTGGCCGGCCGGACGGGATACTCGAGCGGCCGGGGCGAACCGGAACTGCTGGACGCGATTGCCGCCCGTTACGCGCGGCGGCGGCCGGGCGTGGATGGAAACAACGTGCTGTGCTTTCCGGGCACGCAGACCGCCTTGTTCGCGACCATGATGGGACTGACGGGGCCCGGCGACGGCGTGCTTGTCGGCGACCCGTTCTACGCGACCTATGAGGGCATCATCGCCGCCAGCGGCGCGCACCGGGAATCGGTCGTGCTCAGGCCGGAGAACGGGTTCCGGCTTGATGCGGCCGACCTCGAGGCGGCGATCACACCCCAGTCCCGGGTACTTCTGCTCAACTCGCCGCACAACCCGACAGGCGCGGTGCTGACCGCCGGGGAAATCGCCAAGATCGGCGCAGTCTGCAAGAAACACGACCTCTGGATCATTGCCGACGAGGTCTATGAAGAGCTGGTTTTTGACGGCGCCTTCGCCTCGCCGTTCGACAATCCTGATCTCGCTGACCGGGTGATCGCCGTCTCGTCGATCTCCAAATCCCACGCGGCCCCGGGGTTCCGCAGCGGCTGGGCGGTTGGGCCGCATGAATTCTGCGAGAAACTGCTGCCGTTTTCCGAAACCATGCTGTTCGGCAACCAGCCGTTCATCGCCGACATGACGGCTTTTGCGCTCAATTCGGACCTGCCGACTTCGGCGCGGATGCGGGAGTCCTACAAGCGCCGGGCCGGCGTGTTTGCGGACAGGCTGGAAAAGCTCGACGGAATCACCGCTTTCCGTCCGCAGGCCGGCATGTTCATCGTCCTCGACGTTTCCGGAACCGGGCTCAGCGGCGAGGACTTTGCCTGGCGCCTGCTCGAGGCTGGCGTTGCGGTGATGCCCGGCTCGTCCTTCGGCGACAATGCCGGCAAGCTGGTGCGGCTCAGCCTGACGGTGCCGGATGAATCGGTTCTCGAAGCCTGCAACCGCATCGCGCGTTTCGTGGAGAGCCTGTGATGACAGCCCGATCACCCACCGTCGGCGAAGCGCTGGTGACCATGCTGGAACAGGCCGGCGTCGACACCGTGTTCGGCATTCCCGGCGTGCACACCATCGAGCTCTATCGCGGTCTTGCCACCAGCTCGATCAGCCATGTCACGCCGCGGCACGAACAGGGCGCGGGCTTCATGGCCGACGGCTATGCCCGCGTCACCGGGCGGCCCGGCGTGTGCTTCGTCATCACCGGGCCGGGCCTGACCAACACGCTGACCGCCATGGCGCAGGCGCGTGCCGACAGCATCCCGATGCTGGTGATCTCGGGCGTCAACGCCACCCGGACACTGGGCAAGGGACGCGGGCATCTGCATGAACTGCCCGACCAGGCAGCGCTCGCCAGCAGCGTGGCGCTGTGGTCGCATACGCTCACGGAGCCGGCGCAGCTTGGCGAGGTCCTGCAACAGGCTTTTTCGATCATGACCAGCGGGCGGGCCGGGCCGGTCCATATCGAAATCCCCACCGACGTGATGAAACTGCCGGCGCCGGATCAGGCGTTCGAGATGCCTGACTCAAGTCCGCCGCGCGTGTCCTCGAACGAGCTCGCCTCCGCCGCCCGCATGTGCGCGGCAGCAAGCAAGCCCGTCCTCCTGATCGGTGGCGGTTCTGTTCGCTTGGGCGATGCGGTTCGGCGATTTGCCGAAGCGCTCGACGCCCCGGTGATCAGCACTACCAATGCCAGAGGGATCATGTCGGGCCACCCGCTCGATGTTCCGGCCAGCCCAAGTCTCTCTTGCGTCCGCGAAATGCTTGCCGGCTCCGACCTCGTGCTGGCGCTTGGGACAGAGCTGGGACCGACCGATTGCGACATGTACGAGGATGGCGGATTTACGCTTCCGGCAAACCTGATCCGGGTCGATATCGACGCCGACCAGCTGGCACGCGGCCCAAGGCCGGAACTGGCGATCAGGGCCGGACTTGGAGCCTTCATCGAAGACATGCTCGCCAATGCTGGCGCGTGGGCGCAAGGGCAAACGGACGACGGCGCAACGCGCGCAGGCAAGGCGCGCGAGGCGGCCAAGGGTGAAATCGGAGAAGCCTATCTCGGCCATGTCGACTTGCTGCAGAACATCTGGACGGCCTTGCCCGAGGCTACGCTTGTGGGGGATTCGACCCAGCTGGTCTATGCCGGCAACATGTATGTCGAGGCGCCGCGGCAAACCGCCTGGTTCAATTCCGCCACCGGCTTTGGCACGCTCGGCTATGCGGCGCCGGCGGCGATCGGCGCGGCGCTGGCCCATCCCGGACGCCCGGTGGTGGCGCTGCTCGGCGATGGCGGTTTCCAGTTCACGCTTGCCGAGCTTGGCAGCGCGCGCGATTGCGGCGCCGACGTGGCCTTCCTGGTCTGGAACAATGCCGGCTACCGGGAAATCGAAACCTCGATGACCGGCTCCAACATCACCCCGATCGGGGTCACCCCGTCGGCGCCGGACTTTTCAATGGTCGCATCCGCCTATGGCCTTGCCTCATGCCGGGTCACCAGCCGCGACGCAGTGATTTCGGCGCTGAAGGAGCTGCCCCGACCCTGCCTGATCGAGTATCTCGACACTGGCTCTGACTGATCGCCTACTTGCAGAGCGAATCAAGCAGCCGGTCGATAAACGCCTCGCCGGCGGCCAGCTGTTCGAGCGACAGGAACTCGTCGGGCTGATGCGCCTGGGCGATGTCGCCTGGACCGCAGATCACCGTCGAATAGCCACGGACCTGGAACTGGCTGCCTTCGGTGCCGTAGCTGACGACATGCCGGCCATTGTCTCCGGTCAGACGGCGCGCCAGCGTTTCGGCCGCGCCATCGGTCTCGGGCGCCAGTGCCGGCAACGCGAAACCCGGCGTGAGATCGATCCCGGTGTCGGGATGGATCTTCTGCATCTCGGCTGAAAGTTCGGCCGCCTTGGCCTCGAATGCCCTCGCCCAGTCTTCAGGACTTTCACCGGGCACAAACCGGAACTCCATGAAGTAGTGGCAATCCTTCGCGGTGATGTTGTGCGCGGTGCCGCCTTCAATCTTACCAACATGCAGGGTGGTAAACGGCGGATCGAAGGGCGCCGCCAATTCGGACGGTTGCCGCGCAGCATTTTCCGCGTTGCGCTGATTGGCCCAGTCGATCAGCTTCGCCGCCTGCATGATGGCGCTTACTCCGTAAGGCAAAAGCGACGAATGCACCTCGAAGCCGCGGACGTGGACATGATAGGCCAGGCCACCCTTGTGACCGGTGACCACACGCATCATCGTTGGCTCACCGACAATGACGTCGCGGGCACGCGGCAGGTTACCCATCATCGCCTCGACCAGATCGACGACCGCGACGCAGCCGACCTCCTCATCGAATGACAATGCAAGTTGCAGCGGGCGCTTGAGCGGGAGTTTTGCCGCGCGCGCCATTGCCATAAGCGCCAGCGCGTCAAAGCCCTTCATGTCGCAGGCGCCGCGACCATAGAGCTTTCCGTCCCGTTCCGTGAGCGTCCACGGATCGGTGGACCAGGCCTGACCATCGACAGGCACAACGTCGGTGTGTCCGGACAGGATGACCCCGCCGTCGATTTCCGGACCGGTCTGGGCGTAGAGATGTGCCTTCGTGCCGCAGGGGCTCATGATCCGTTCGGAGCTGACACCATGGCTTGAAAGATAGGACTCAACCCACTCGACAAGCGGCAGATTGGTGTCACGGCTGACTGTGGGAAACGAAACCAGTTTTGCCAGAATCTCGCGAGTGTTAGAACTGTCTTCCATTAACGGGCCTCAAATTAGTTGAATTCGTCAGTCTCGTGCCGATTTCCACACTTTTGTTCACGACGGCTGCCATTGTCCAGCGCCGGTTTTGCGGGAAATTTAATTTCGAGCCGTAGCACGTTTGGATACTTATCGGTCAAATTGAAAAAGCCCACTGGTCAACCAGAGAGAAATTGGTCAATAGTATGGGCCACCGGCGATCGCGAGATCAGACCGGCAACAAAAATAACGGGAAAACATCTCCCGAGGGGTACAGTATGCCAGACACGGCCATGCCAATTCTGGATGTTAAAGGGCTTAAAACGGTTTTCCGCACCCGCGGCGGTGAAGTTCACGCGGTCAACTCCGTCGATTTCGATCTGCGTCCGGGCGAATTGCTCGGCGTGGTCGGGGAAAGCGGATCCGGAAAATCCGTGACCATGATGTCGCTGCTTCGACTCCTGCCCTCTCCGCCCGCGGAGATGAGGGACGGCGCAGTGATGTTTGACGGTCAGGACCTGCTCAAGATCAGCCCGGAGGAGTTGCGGAAAGTGCGCGGCTCCAAGATCGGTTTCATCTTCCAGGACCCGATGACATCGCTCAACCCGGTCTACACGATCGGATTCCAGCTGGCCGAGCCGTTGCGGGCGCATCTGGGCCTGTCGAAGGCGCAAGCGCGGACGCGGTCGATCGAGCTTCTGCAGCTTGTCGGCATCCCCGACGCCGAACGGCGGCTCAAGGATTATCCGCACCAGTTCTCGGGCGGCATGCGCCAGCGGGTGATGATCGCCATCGCGCTCGCCTGCGATCCGCAGGTGCTGATCGCGGACGAACCGACCACAGCGCTGGACGTGACCATCCAGGCGCAGATCATCGAACTGGTAAAGGAACTGCGCCAGAAGCTGGGCATGGCGATCATCTGGATCACGCACGATCTCGGCGTCATTGCCGGCATCGCCGACAGGGTGATGGTGATGTATGCCGGCCAGGTGGTCGAGGAAGGGCCCGTGGGCGAGATCTTCCGCGATCCGCAGCATCCCTATACGCAGGCACTCTTGAAGACCGTCCCTGCGGTGCGCGGCCCGCGCGCGGAACGGCTGCAGGTCATCGAAGGCCAGCCGCCTATCATGTACGAAGCCCCGGCGGCCTGTTCATTCCGCAACCGGTGCCAGTTTGCCTTCGACCGCTGTTCGCAGGAGAATCCGACACTGACCGGAATTTCGGCACCGGGCCACCGCGCCGCCTGTTTCCTGCTGGACAAGGCCTCAACGCCAGAGCCGGAGGCCGTCGATGGCTGATGCCGAATCCGCAAACCCGCTCGTCAAGGTGCGGGATCTCAAGATGTATTTCCCGATTCACGCGGGACTGTTCAGAACCCATGTCGGCGACATCAAGGCGGTGGACGGCATCAGCTTCGACATCATGCCCGGCGAGACGCTCGGCCTGGTGGGAGAATCGGGCTGCGGCAAGTCGACCGTCGGCCGCTCGATCCTGCGGCTTTATGATGTCACCGGCGGCACCGTGGAAATCAACGGATCCGAAATCGCCCATGTGGACCGCGACAGCCTGCGCTCGAAGCGGCCGATGATGCAGATGATCTTCCAGGATCCGCAGGCCAGCCTCAACCCGCGGATGACCGTGGCCAGCATCATCGGCGAGCCGCTTGACGAGCACATGAAGCTCTCGTCGGATGAAAGGCTTGCCCGGATCTACGAACTGATGGACTGGGTCGGGCTCAACCGGGCCTTCGCCAAACGCTATCCGCACGAATTTTCGGGCGGGCAACGCCAGCGTATTGGCATTGCGCGGGCGTTGGCGCTGAACCCGAAGTTCATTGTCTGCGACGAACCGATTGCAGCGCTTGACGTCTCGATCCAGGCGCAGGTGGTCAATCTGCTCGAGGAGCTGCAGGACCGGCTCAACCTGACCTACCTTTTCATCAGCCACGATTTGTCGATGGTTCGCCACATCGCGGACCGGGTGGCGGTGATGTATCTGGGCCGGATTGTCGAAGTCGCGTCGCGGGAAGCACTGTTTGCAGAGCCGCTTCACCCCTACACACAGGCTTTGCTCTCTGCCGTGCCGGAACCCGATCCAGAATTGGAACGGCACCGCAAACCGATTGTTCTGCAGGGCGACGTGCCCTCGCCGGCCAATCCTCCAAAGGGGTGCAACTTCTCAACCCGATGCCCGAAGGTCATGGACATCTGCCGGCGGATTGAGCCGGAAGTCCGGGATTTCGGAGGCGGAAGACAGGTGGCCTGCCATCTTTATTCCGAGAGCATGACAACGACCGCGGAACCAACCGCCGGCGACATAAAAAACTGAAAAATCAACAAGGAGACAGCCATGAAACTGAGAACTATTCTGATGGGTGCCGTCGCCGCCATGGCGATCGCACCTGTCGCACACGCCGAACGAGGCTCGGATGGCGAAGTCAAGATTATCTACTGGCAGGCGCCTTCGATCCTGAACCCGTATCTGTCTGGTGGTACCAAGGATATCGAAGCTTCCTCGCTGGTCGTCGAGCCGCTGGCCCGCTTCAACGAGAAGGGCGCATTGGTTCCCTTCCTTGTCGACGAGATTCCGACAGTTGAAAACGGCGGCGTATCCGCTGACCTGACCTCGATCACCTGGAAGCTGAAGGAAGGCCTCAAGTGGTCTGACGGCACCCCGGTAACCTCGGCTGACGTCAAGTTCACCGCGGAATACTGCATGGCGCCGGATGGCGGTTGCGCGCAGAGCGCCAAGTTCGACGGCGTCAAGAGCATCGACACGCCGGACGACCTGACCATCATCGTCAACTTCACCGGTCCGAAGCCCGTGCCTTACGCAGCCTTTGTCGGCGCGCAGTCTCCGGTGATCCAGAAGGCACAGTTCGAAAACTGCCTCGGCGCCAAGGCCCAGGAATGCACCTCGGCCAACTTCGGCCCGATCGGCACCGGTCCTTTCGTCGTCACCGACTTCAAGCCGAACGACGTGATCACCATGAAGGCCAATGAAAACTTCCGCGATCCGGCCAAGCCGGCCTTCGCGACACTGACCTTCAAGGGCGGCGGCGACGCGGCAGCAGCAGGCCGCGCCGTCATGGAAACCGGCGAGTACGACTATGCCTGGAACCTGCAGCTCGCACCCGACGTCATCGCCAAGATGGCAGAAGGCGGCAAGGGTATGCCGGTCTCGGGCTTCGGCACGCTGGTCGAACGTATCGAAATGAACATGACCGACCCGTCGCCGGACCTGCCGGAAGGCGAGCGCGCGACCGCCAAGCACCCACATCCGATCCTTTCGGACTTCAAGGTGCGCAAGGCGCTTTCGATGGCGATCGACCGCAACCTGCTGGTCGAGATCGGCTACGGCCAGGCCGGTCGCCCGACCTGCAACCTGGTTCCCGCACCGGAACTGTTTGCATCGGACAACACCGAATGCCTGACGCAGGACGTGGAAGGCGCGAAGGCTCTGCTTGACGAAGCCGGCTGGACCGTTGGCGCCGGTGGCGTGCGTGAAAAGGACGGCAAGAAGCTGAAGCTTCTCTACCAGACCTCGACCAACGCAGTTCGCCAGGACTTCCAGGCGCTGATCAAGCAGTGGTGGGCCGATGTCGGCGTCGAGACCGAACTCAAGAACATCGACTCATCCGTGTTCTTCGGTGGTGATCCCGCATCGCCTGACACCTTCCAGAAGTTCTATGCGGACGTTGAAATGTACGCCAACAACTTCGACGGAACCGATCCGGAGCAGTATCTGGGCCAGTACACCTGCGAAAAGGCTCCCCGGCCGGAAACACAGTGGCAGGGCGAGAACATCAACCGGTTCTGCGATCCGGCCTATGATGAACTGGTTGCCGAACTCGGCAAGACCGGCGAAATCTCCAAGCGCGCCGAAATCGCCAAGAAGCTCAACGACATGATCACCAAGGACACGATGACCATCGTGCCGCTGGTCGATCGCGGCCGCGTTTCGGCCCATTCCACCAGCCTCGGCGGTGTTGTCCTCAACACTTGGGATTCCGAGCTGTGGAATGCCGCGGACTGGTACCGCATCAAGTAATGCAGGCAATGAATGGTCCCGCTCCGGCGGGGCCATTCCCCTCTCCTGCACATTTCCTGCGCCAAACTGCTGAACCGAGGCGTCGCCCATGCTGACCTTTACATTCCGACGATTGTTGTTGGCGATACCGACGCTTGTGCTCATCAGTCTGATCATCTTCCTGCTCCTGGACCTGGCGCCGGGCGATCCGCTCGCCGACCAGCCGCTGAGCATCCCGCCCGAAGTGCGCCAGAAGATGCGCGACGCACTGGGTCTCGATTCCCCCGCCTATGTCCGCTACCTGTTGTGGGCCAAGCAGTTCTTCTGGGTCGAGCCGCTCGTCTTCGTAGACTGGGTGGCCGGCACCAGCTTCTCCGAAGGCATGCAGCGCATCCTCTCCTGGCAGTTCCGCGCACCCGTCTTCGACATCATCATCCAGCGCCTGCCGCAGACTCTCTGGGTGGTCGGACTTGCCTACGTGATCGGGGTCCTGATCGCGCTGCCGATCGGCATCATCTCGGCCTACAAGCAATATTCCTGGTTCGACCAGATCGGAACCTTCGTCTCCATGATCGGGTTTTCGGTGCCGCCGTTCTTCTCCGGCGTGCTGATGATCGTGTTCTTCGCGATCATGCTGCCGTGGTTTCCGTCGATCTACGACACCACACTGGTGGTCAACGATTTCGAGAGCTTCGGCCAGCAGATCCGCCAGATGACGCTGCCGGTGATGGTGCTGGCGCTGCAGACAACGGCGCAATTGTCCCGCTTCATGCGCGCCTCGATGCTCGACAACCTCAATCACGACTATGTGCGGACCGCCAGGGCCAAGGGCATGACCGAGAAGGTGGTGTTGCTGGTGCACGTGCTGCGCAATTCGATGATCCCGGTGGTCACCGTCATCGCGCTCGGCATCCCGTCTATCTTCGGCGGCGCCATCATCACCGAGCAGATCTTCAAGGTGAACGGGCTGGGTCAGTTGCTGATCACGGCGATCTACGCCAACGACCTGCCGATGGTGCAGACGCTGGCCTTCATCTTCGCCGTGCTGATCGTGCTGTGCAATCTCATCGCCGACGTGCTCTACGGCCTGCTTGATCCGAGGATCCGCTATGACTGACGCTCCCATGCTGGAACCGGCAAAGGCCGACACGTCGGGACGCTCGCAATGGTGGGACGTCTGGGACCAGTTCAAGACACACAAGGGCGCTCTGTTCGGCGCGGCGGTGTTCCTGTTCATCGTGCTGGCCGTGACCATCGGCCCGCTGCTGTGGACCATCGAGCCGACCTTCATCGACATCCGCGCCCGAAACTCAGGAGCCAGCCTGGCTCACCCGTTCGGCACGGATCAGCTGGGCCGGGACATCCTGGCGCGGATGATGGCAGGCGGACAGGTCTCGATCGCAGTCGGACTCACCGCAATGCTGATCAGCGTCCTGCTTGGAACCCTGATCGGCGTGGTGGCCGGATTTTTCCGCAAGCTTGACGGTCTGCTGATGGGGCTGACGGACCTGTTCCTGGCACTGCCGCTGCTGCCGCTTCTGCTGGTCATGGTGATGCTGTTCCGCGAGACCCTGTCGCGCAGCTTCGGACCGGAAATGGGCACCTTCATCCTGATCGTGTCCGCCATCGGCGTGACAAGCTGGATGCAGACCGCCCGCATCGTCCGCGGCGAGGTGCTGGCGCTGAAGGAACGGGAATTCGTGCTCGCTGCGCGGTCTATCGGCACGCCGTCCCGGCGCATGATCCTGCGCCACATCCTTCCCAACGTGCTTTCGCCGATCATGGTCTCGGCCACGCTGGGGATCGCCACCGCGATCATCACCGAATCGGCGCTGTCGTTCCTCGGTCTAGGCTTCCCGCCGGATTTCCCGACCTGGGGACGGCTGTTGTTCGATGCGATCGACTACCTGCAGCAATATCCGGAGCGGGTGTTCTGGCCGGGCCTGGCGATCTCGCTGACCGTGCTGAGCGTCAACTATATCGGCGACGGACTTCGCGACGCGCTCGATCCGCGCATCCGCGGACGCTGAACCGCGGCTCCGATTCTACGATCCGACCGGCGCCACATCGACCGACTGATTGCTGGTCTGCCCGCCGGCAGTGCGCATGGCGCCGCGCACCGGCGCGACATCAGAATAGTCACGTCCGTAGGCGACCACGATGTGATCGGTTCCAGCAAATACCGCGTTGGTGGGATCATACTCGACCCAGCCGACACCGGGACCGCACCAGGCCGACACCCAGGCATGCATGGCGTCCGCACCCTCGAGACGCTCCTGTCCGGGCGGCGGCAGGGTTCTGAGATAACCGCTGACATAGCCGGCCGGGATGGCAAGGGCTCTGAGCGCAATGATCATGATGTGGGTGAAATCCTGGCAGACCCCATGCCGTGCGGCGAAGGCCTCGGCGGCAGGCGTGTCGACGGTTGTCGCTTCGGCATCGAACCGCATCTCCCGATGCAACGCCAGCCCGAGATCCTCAACAATCTCCCCGACCGGCTGTTCGGGCCGGGCCTGCGTCAGTGCCCAATCGGCAATCGCCGCATCGGGCCTGGCGTAGGGAGACGCCGGCAGGAAATGCAGCGGCGAGCGGGGGCCGAGATCCCTCTCGGCATCCAGCGCCCCCGCCAGATCCCGGAGGTCGACCGAGGCTGCCGCCGGTTCGGCTCCGCCCGTCACTTCCACCCTTGCCTTGAGCCCGATCACAACCTTGCTGTGAGGTTCGTTGAACGCGATCTCGGTCAAGCGGTTGCCGAAAAAGTCGCTGCGCTCGCGCCGCATGGCCGGCGCCGGATCGATATCGATGCTGCCGGCGATCAGGCGCTGGCGGCCAGGGATGGTCAACGGCATGGCATGCAAGATCTGGCGGGCGCCGGCAGCCGGCGCCTGAAAGATGTAATTGATGCCAAGCTTGATGTCGTAGAGCATCGTCACTCGAGAAACTGGGCGTGCAGATCGTTGGTCAGCAACCCGATCGCCTGCCGCAACTCCACCAGCCTGGACTGATCAAGGCTTTGCGGCGTGTTGACGGAGAGATCTGCCTGCACCCTGAGCACCGCACGGGAAAGCTGGGACAATTGCCCGTTGACATCCGCGCCGGGCAGAAGGCTGACCTGGTCGCGGATTTCATCAATGTGGAAGGCGATCGAGCGCGGGTTGAGCGGATCGAGCGCCAGGAGGTCGACAACCGTGTCACGGCTGGCCGCAACCGGATAGCGCCTGCGATGGGTCATGACGCTGTCACCGACTTCAACGCACAGTTCGAAACCGCCATGCGGGCCTGACCATTCCGCAAAAGCCGCCAGCAGGTCGGCCATGGCGATGGCGCGTTCAAGCGACCGGCCGATGGTCAGGAACCTCCAGCCGCTGAAACGGTACATGTTCTCATGCACCAGACCGGAGAAGCCGGTGATCTTGCGCAACAGAACGCCCATGGCCGAAGCTGCATCATCGCCCGGGACCACGGTCTTGCGCATCTTGCCGACGGTCCGCTCCAGGTCAGCCAGCGATGCCCAGGCGTCGACCGAAAACCGGTCTCGCACCTGGTTGGCGGCGTTGACCGCCATGGCGATTGTCCGTTCGAGAGTTGCGGGCACGCCTTCAGCGATGTCGAGACCATGATCTTCGGGATAGGTCTCAAGCCTGCTCATCAGCGGCGTGCCACTGGCCGGCGTTTCCGGCAGCCGGCTCATATAGGCCCGGGTCAGGCGCATCTGGCCTTCAGCCCGCTCGACGTAGCGGCCGAGCCAGAACAGGTTGTCGGCGGCGCGGCTTGGCAGCAGCCCGGGCGAGGTCCGCACGAAGACTTCGTCGGTGTGGGCAAGCATGGTGTCCTCGGACACCGGCTTGTCGGAGACAACCCAGACATCGGCCACCGTGCCGCCACTGCGCAAGGAAACGGCGGACGGGTCCTGACTGGTGGCTGCCAACCGGGCAAAGCCTCCGGGCATCAGTTGCCAACCGTCGCGGGTGCGGGCCATAAAGACGCGGATGCGCATCGGCTTCGGCTTCAGGCGGCCATCCTCCCAAGTCGGCGTGGTCGACAGGGAAACCAGTTCCTGGCCAATCAGGTTGCGGCCTTCCCTCCCGAGCCAGGTGTCGAGATCGAGGCCGATCCCCGACATGTCTCCACGCAGAACCGCGCCGGGTTCGAACTCCAACGGCAGGCGGGTGGAGTTGGCCGGACCGATCAGCATCGTATCGGCATTGGCGCGGACATGGGCGCGCTCGGTCTCACTCCCGCACCACCATGTCGCGATATTGGGGATCGCAAGCGGCTTGCCATGCAGGACTTCCGACAGGCGCGGCAGAAAGGCCAGGAAGGCGCGGCTTTCAAGAACGCCGGCGCCGAGCGCGTTGATCATCGTGACGCCCTGCGAGCGGACGGCACCGAGCAGGCCCGGCGTGCCAAGGCGCGAGCTTGACTCCAGTTCGAGCGGGTCGGACCACGCCGCGTCCATGCGGCGCCAGAGCACGCTGATCGGCTTGGGGCCGGAGACGGTGCGAACCATCAGCCGGCCGTCGTCGACCACAAGGTCATCGCCTTCAAGCAGCATCATGCCGAGATACCGGGCGATGTAGGCGTGCTCGAAATAGGTATCGTTCATCGGACCAGGCGTCAGGATCCCTGCCCTGCTGCCTTCCTCGCGGCGCATCGCATTGAGTCCGTCGCGAAAACTGCGGAAGAAACTCGCCAGGCGTTCGACATTGGAACCGCTGTAATAGCCGGGAAAGGCGCGGACGGATGCGACCCGGTTTTCCAGCGCATATCCGGCGCCAGAGGGCGCCTGGGTCCGATCGCCCAGCACCCACCAGCCACCATCGGCCCCGCGGCCGATCTCGAAAGCCAGGAAATGCAGGAAATGCCCAGAGGCAGGCTTCACCCCGATGAGCGGGCGCAGCCATTCGGGATTGGACGCAATCAAGCCCGCGGGAAGGTGTCCGTCTTCGACCAGATGGTTCTCACCATAAAGATCGGCGACGATGGTTTCGAGCAGGTCCGCCCGTTCGGCCAGGCCTTCGGCCAAATCCTGCCATTCGCTGGCGGGCTGGATCACCGGCACAGGGCTCAAGGGCCAGTCGCGCGGGCTTTTCTCTTCCCCGTAATGCCTGACGAAGACCCCCGCGTCGCGAAGATACTGCGCACCGCGGGCGAAGGCGCGCTCGCGCTCATCCGGGCTCAATCCATCGAGATGGGCAATCAGGCTGACCCATTCTGGCCTGATCGTCCCGTCTTCGCGCAGCAATTCATCCGGCACGCCCGGCAGGGCCGTGTAACCGGTCAAAATGGACGGGCGGCCGGGTGCCTGGGCCTGGGCGGAGTTGGGCACCGGTCAGATCCCCGGCTTGCGGCGCAGATCGAGCGTGAACGGAAACTCGGGGTGCGGCGTTTCCGGCACGGGCGTCGTGGCGCCCGGCGTATGGCCGCGATGCTCGAACCGGGCCAGCCGCCGGGCCTCGGCCTCGTTGCCGTTGACGGGAAACGTATCGTAACTGCGGCCGCCGGGATGGGCGACGTGATAGACGCAGCCGCCCAGCGGCTTGCCCGACCATGTGTCGAAGATGTCGAAGGTCAGCGGCGCATCGACCGGCAGCACCGGATGCAGCGCCAGCGCCGGCTGCCATGCCTTGTAGCGCACGCCGCCCACGGCGGTGCCGGCCTTTCCGGCGTTTGCCAGCGGCACCGGACGGCCGTTGCAGGCGACCATGTAGCGCGACGGATCGGCGGTTTCGAGCTTGACCTGCAGACGCTCGACCGAGCTGTCGGTGTAGCGCACGGTGCCGCCGATGGCTCCGGTCTCGCCCAGAACGTGCCAGGGTTCGAGCGCCTGGCGCAATTCGAGCCGGACGCCCTCATAGCTCACCTCGCCGCAGAACGGGAACCGGAACTCGGCCTGCGCCTCGTACCACTCCGAGCGCAGGTCAAAGCCGTGGTCGCGCAGGTCGCGCAGCACGTCGAGGAAATCCTCCCAGATGAAATGCGGCAGCATGAAGCGGTCGTTGAGGCTGGTACCCCAGCGGGTGAAGCGTCCCGTGGCCGGGCTCTGCCAGAACCGGGCGATGAGAGCGCGGATGAGCACCTGCTGGGCGAGACTCATGCGCGGCTCGGGCGGCATTTCGAAGCCACGGAACTCGACCAGTCCAAGCCGGCCCGTCGGACCATCGGGCGAATAGAGCTTGTCGATGCAGATCTCGGCGCGGTGGGTGTTGCCGGTGACATCGGTCAGGAGGTTGCGCAGCAGACGATCGACGAGCCAGGGCAAGGGCGGATTGCCGGCATCGGGCGCAGGAATCTGCTCGAGCGCCATCTCGAGCTCGTACAGGCCGTCATGGCGGGCTTCGTCAATGCGCGGCGCCTGGCTGGTCGGCCCGATGAACAGGCCGGAAAACAGATAAGACAGGCTGGGGTGCCGCTGCCAGTGCAGAATTAGGCTGGCCAGAAGGTCAGGACGCCTGAGGAACGGGCTGTCGAGCGGGGTAGCGCCGCCGACGACCACGTGATTGCCGCCGCCTGTGCCGGTGTGGCGCCCGTCGATCATGAACTTGTCGGCGCCGAGCCGGGTCTGGCGGGCTTCCTCGTAAACCCCTTCCGTGATCGCCTTGCATTCCTCCCAACTGGTGGCCGGGTGGACATTGACCTCGATCACGCCTGGATCGGGGGCGACCCGGATGACATTGAGACGCGGATCATGCGGTGGTCCGTAGCCTTCGATGTGGACTTTCAGGCCAAGCCGGTCGGCGGCAACCTCGGCAGCCGAAACCAGTTCGAGATAGTCCTCGACCTTTTCGACCGGCGGCATGAAGACGCAGAGGCGGCCATCACGCGGCTCGACGGAAATCGCGGTGCGGACGGCGCCATCAAGATCGCTGATGCTCTGCTCGACCCGCTGCTGGGTGGCCTCGGCAGCAGTGAACTGGGCCCGTGCCTGCGATGCGGCGTCTGCGGCACGGGAGTCCGCCAAGGCATCATCGAGAGCCTTGCGGGCCGGATCCGGAAGATCATCCTTCGGTTCTGTCGGGTCCGACGGGTTGACGAAGGGATAGGAGGACGCAGGAACATGCGGCAGGGAGCCGAGCGGCAGGCGGTAGCCGACCGGGCTGTCACCCGGGACCAGGAAGACATGGCCACGCCGGGTCTTCCATTTCTCCGAGCGCCAGCCACGACCGGCGGCCTTCGATTGCCAGCGTTGCACCGGCAGCACGAAGCCCGACGGGGTCGCCAACCCGCGAGAAAACACGGTGGCAATGCGGTGGCGCTCCTCGGCGTCTTCGAGCTTTGAATTGTCCGGCGTCACATTGTCGGGAAGGTTGCCTTCCTTGAGAATCCACTCCGCCGGATCTTCATAGGCCGGAACCACGTGATCATCTTCTATACCGAGATTATCGGCGATGGCGGCGAGCAGATCCCTGGCGGTTTCGGGCGTCGCTTGGCCTGTGTCCTTGCCCTCTTCGGCGATGAGTTCGGGGTTGAACCAGATCGGCTTGCCGTCCCGTCGCCAGTAAAGCGAAAAGGTCCAGCGCGGCAAGGTCTCGCCCGGGTACCACTTGCCCTGGCCGTAATGCAGGAAACCGCCCGGCGCGAAACGCTTGCGCAGCCTGCGGATCAGCTTGTCGGCGGCTTCGCGTTTCTGCGGGCCGACGGCGGCGGTGTTCCACTCCTCGCTCTCGAAATCGTCGATCGAGACAAAGGTCGGCTCGCCGCCCATGGTGAGCCTTACGTCGCCGGCCTTGAGCTTGGTATCGATGTCGTGGCCGAGCGCATCGAGTGCAGCCCAGGATTCCTCGTTGAACGGCTTGGTGATGCGCGGATGCTCGGCCATGCGGTCGACCCGCATGTCGAAGGCAAAGTCGACCTCGGCATAACTGGCAAGACCGGAAATCGGCGCGGCATTGCGGTAATGCGGCGTGGCGGCCAGCGGAATGTGGCTCTCACCGGTCAGCAGACCCGATGTCGGATCGAGGCCGATCCAGCCGGCGCCGGGCAGGTAGACCTCGGCCCAGGCATGCAGATCGGTGAAATCATGATCGGTGCCCGGAGGTCCGTCGAGCGCCACCAGATCCGGCTTGAGCTGGATCAGATAGCCCGAGACGAACCGGGCGGCGAAGCCAAGATGCCTGAGCGTCTGAACAAGCAGCCAGCTGGTGTCGCGGCACGACCCCTTGCCTGTCTGGAAGGTTTCCTCCGGCGTCTGCACACCCGGCTCCATGCGGATGACGTAGCCGATCTCGTTTGCCAGACGTGCATTGAGGCCGACAACGAAATCCACCGTCCCGGTTTCATCGCGTGGGACGGTATCGAGAAACGCCTGCAGCCGCGGACCGGCCGGTTCGGGCGTCTGATAGATGACCAGATCGGGGGCGATGTCTTCGGGGTAAGCGAAAGGCCATTTCTCCGCCGATTCCTCGACGAAGAAATCGAAGGGATTGTAGACGGTCATGTCGGCGACCAGATCCACCTCGATCTTCAGTTCCATCACCGGATCGGGAAACACATAGCGCGCCAGCCAGTTGCCGTAAGGGTCCTGCTGGTAATTGACGAAGTGCTGTTTCGGGCTGACCTTGAGCGAGTGCGACACAACCCGTGTGCGGCTGTGCGGCGCCGGCCTGAGCCGGATGACCTGGGGCCCAAGCGTGACGGGGCGGTCATATTTGTAGTGGGTCAGGTGATGGACACGTGCCAGAATCGCCATGAGAGATATCCGTTGATCGGGCGGCCTTTCGGCGTCCGTCAGCATGCATGGCGCGGGCGGACATGTCCACCTTCGATGATGCGGTGCACACAAAATCGGCGATCGACCGCTCGGCTGCCGCCGCTATCCGGCAAGCAGCATGGCGATGACATGAAAAACGCCGAAAAGGACGCCTCGGCATGAACCGACGCGTCCCGTTGTTCACAGGCTGGAGCGATGAACCCGACTGATATCAGGCGGCGAGTTCGCCTTCTTCGTCGAGCAGGGAGTCCAGGTCCAGATGAGAGATCATCTGCTTGTCCTTGGCGATGATCGACGTGGTCATCCGCTGCACTTCGGTGGCGCCCACTTCAGGCACCGACTGGATTTCGTCTTCGGTGACGGTGACCATGTCGGAAACATTGTCGACCAGCAGGCCGACCAGCTGACCGCGGATGCTGGCGACGATGATCGCGGAGCGCTCGGTCGGATCAATGGCTTCAAGTCCAAGCCGCAGCGCCATGTCGATCACCGGGATGACCGTTCCGCGCAGGTTGATCACACCCAGGACATGCTTCGGTGCATGAGCCAGCGGGGTGGCGGGTGCCCAACCGCGGATTTCCCTGACCGACATGATGTTCACGCTGAACACCTGCTCGCCGAGGAAAAACGAAATGATTTCAAGACCTGAGGTCTTATTGCCGGTATGAGTCTCGTTCATCCTGTCCTCGCGTCAAGTTGGCCTCCCCGTGACCGGACGCAGCGACGTCATCAGTCTTCGAGACCGGCCGAACCGGTTAATCTGTTTGGAAAGCGGCACCTTCGACGAGAAGCCATGTGCCGTTCGCGGAACCAGGCCGCTGAGGGAAACGCATCATGCCTGGGGCAAGGCCCCTTCCCATATTCGACAATAAACACGCTTTCGTTAAGAATATGGAAACGGGTCACCACAGTAAACCACCTGGTACTGTTCTTTGCTTGCCGCGATAAGAGACTTTTCAGTCAAGCAGGCAGGTCTTTGATACGCGCTGCTTCATCGCCGGTCGACCGTCGGGAACAAATCTTGGTGCCGGAGCCCCGGGCGCGAGGTAAACAAGCCAGCCAACCAACCGGACCTGAAACCCCTTGCTTCGAAGGCCATCCCCCGAAGGGGACGGAATCCGGTATACCGCGTCAGCCCTTGGGCTTGCGCGTCAATCCGCCCTTGCCGGCATCCGATCCGCCGCCGGGCCTGGCGGCATCGGCGGGCGGACCCTTGCGGTGCGGCTTGGCAGGTTTCGCCGCCGCCTTGAAATCGGGTTTGTCGCGCTTGGGCTTCTTGTCCTTGGCGAAGGCGGGCCTGGCCTCGCCTGCATCCGACCGAGCAGCTCCCTTGCCCGGTTTGCCGGGTTTGGCAGACTTGGCCCTGGGTTTGTCGAAGTCAGGCTTTGGCGCCGGAGGCACGTCGTCATAGGGCCAGACACCGGGTGTCGCATTTGCCGGAATGTCGTCGCGAGCAACCGGCTTGCGGTCGGCATAGGCATTGTCGCGTGGTGGACGGTCATCGCGCTTCTTGCCACCGGTGAACGGACGCTTCTTGGCGTAATCCGGCTTCGGCTTCTCGCGGCGGCCCTCATCGGATGGCCAGTCTGTCCTGGCCTCGCGTACGGGTGCCGATGCAAACTCATCGCGCGCTCTGGGTGGCCGCGGCGAGCGCGCGGGCATCTCCGGAACACCGTCGAGACGGGTGACCGTGACATTCTTCTCGATCTTGCCCGTCGGGCCGATGGCGGCCTGCAACCGGTTGGCGGCGGCACCCGAGATTTCGACATGGGTTTCAAGATCGTGTATCTTGATCGAGCCGATGTCGGCCTTGGTGATATCGCCGGCGCGGCAGATCATCGGCAGAAGCCAGCGCGGCTCGGCAGACTGCTTGCGGCCCAGCGAGAGCGAAAACCAGACCGCATCCTTGATCGGGGTGTGTTCGCCGCGCGGCGCGCGCTCGGCATAGGTTCCGCCCGGCGCTGCAACAGGCCCGGCGTCGTTCAGTTCTTCGGGCGCCGAGCGGCCGGCCCGATGCATGCGCACCAGCGCGGCGGCGACCTTGTCGGGGCCATGCCGTTCCAGCAAAGCAGCGACCATGGCCTTTTCATCGTCACCGATATCCGCTTCAAAGGAAGGATCAGCCATCAGCCGCTCATCGTCGCGGGCGAGAATTTCCTCGGCCGATGGCGGGCGGGCCCAGGTGGCGGTGATGCGGGCATCGGCCAGCAGGCGTTCGGTGCGGCGGCGGGCGTTGTAGGGAACGATGAGAGCGGAAACACCCTTCCGCCCGGCGCGCCCGGTGCGGCCGGACCGGTGCAGCAGACCTTCCTGGTTCTTCGGCAGATCGGCGTGAATGACCAGTTCGAGGTCGGGCAGGTCAAGCCCGCGGGCCGCCACATCGGTTGCGACGCAGACCCTGGCCCTGCCATCGCGCAGAGCCTGAAGGGCGTGGGTGCGCTCGTTCTGGCTCAACTCGCCCGACAACGCCACGACCGAGAAACCGCGGTTTGAGAAGCGCGCGGTCAGGTGATTGACGGTGGCGCGGGTGCTGCAGAACACGATGGCATTCTTGGCGTCATAGTAGCGCAGCACATTGATGACGGCGTTCTCGCGATCATTCGGCGCAACGGAGAGCGCCCGGTATTCGATATCGAGGTGCTGCTTCTGCTCGCCGGCGGTGGAAACGCGGACCGCCTTGTTCTGGTAACGCTTTGCCAGGTTGGCGATGCCTGACGGCACGGTGGCTGAAAACATCAATGTGCGGCGCTGATCGGGAGCGGCATCGAGAATGAACTGCAGATCGTCACGGAACCCGAGATCGAGCATTTCATCGGCTTCGTCGAGCACGACGGCGCGCATGGCCGAAAGATCAAGCGAGCCGCGATCGATGTGGTCGCGCAAACGGCCCGGCGTTCCGACAACGATATGGGCACCGCGGCGCAGGTTCTGGCGCTCTGTGGTCATGTTCATGCCGCCAACGCAGGTGGCGATGCGCGCGCCGGCCTCGCCGTAGAGCCAGGACAGTTCGCGCTCGACCTGCAGCGCAAGTTCTCGGGTTGGCGCGATGCAAAGGGCCAGCGGCACTTCGGCTTGCGGCAGGGTTTCTTCGTCTCCCAGCAAGGTCGGCGCAAGCGAGATCCCGAAGGCCACGGTCTTGCCCGATCCGGTCTGGGCGGAGACCAGCAGGTCGGCATCCCGCAACTCGGGCGCAAGCACTGCCTCCTGCACCGGAGTGAGCTTTTCATAGCCGCGTTTTGCCAGAGCCCGGGCTATCGCCGGCTGGATGGTCGCAAGGTCTGTCATGTCGGATCTTTCGGACTTCGTGTTTGAGCCCGCTCAGGCGGGCGCCATGCGCGGGCGGATGTCCAGCCACGGCTTTGTGGTTCTCATAAAGCACATTGAAGCAATAAGAAACGGGGCCAAGCAAGAAAGTTGCTTTAGCGTAAACCAGCCTTTTGGCCGCTGCTTTCTATCTGGCTTTTCCGGGAGAAGCCTGCGGTCTGAGGAAAAACACTGCAAGTGCCGTCAGGCCAAACGCGAACACCGGGTAGAAAAGAGCCTGGTGGAGCGAGTCGATATAGGTCGTGTAACCGCCATCCGGCCCGGTTCCGGTCGCCAGGTGGCCGAAAAACAGCTGTCCGGTGATCGCCACGCCGAGCGCCCCGCCGACCTGCTGGAAGGATTGCACGCCGCCCGATGCAGATCCGGCATCCCGGTTCGGGACATTGGCAAGCACCAGCTGAAACAATGGCGACACCGCCGTGCCGAGGCCAAGACCGGCGATGAGGAACGGCGGCAGGAACATGATCGACTGCACCGCCGTGCCCAATCCGCCGACGATCGCCTGCAGCCACAGCATGGCGCAAAACAGCATCGCCGACCCCATGAAAATTCGCTGGCGCTGCCAACGCGGCCCCAGCCTGCCCGACAGCATCGACGCCAGGAACACGCCGGCGGAGAACGGCACGGTGGTCAGACCGGACTGCAGCGGTGTGAGCCCGAAACCGGTCTGCAGGAAAACCGCAAACACCATGAAGAAACCGGGAACGGCGGAGAAGAACAGGCTTGCCGTCAGGACCCCGCCCATGAAGCTGGCATTGGTCATCAAGGTGACCGGCAGCAGTTGCGGCGCGCCTGCATCCGCCTGGCGATGCTGCCAACGGACGAAGAACCAACCCGCAGGAATTGCGGCGGCCGACAATGCAAAGATCCAGGCCGGCCAGCCGAGTTCACGCCCCTCGATCAGCGGGAAAACGATCAGAAGCAGGGTAAGCGCCGCCAGCGCGATGCCGCCGAGATCGATTCCGACGTCCCGGTTGCCTTCCATGGCGGGAATGAACTTCAGGCCCGCGAGAATGGCGAAGAGGCCGACCGGGATATTGACCAGAAAGATCGGTCTCCAGGTCAGCCCAAAGATATCGGCATTGATCAGCAGTCCACCGATCAACGGCCCGGAAACGGTCGCAAGTCCCGCAGTGACGCCGAACAGCGCAAAGGCGATGCCACGCTCCTTCGGCGGGAAGATCACCTGGGCGATGGCCAGCGTCTGCGGCGTCATCATGGCTCCGCCGATGCCCTGCAACACGCGGGCGGCGATCAGCGTGTCGATGCCGGGTGCCAGTCCGCACAGGGCGGAGGCGATGGTGAAGGCGCCGACGCCCAGCAGGAAGATCCTGCGGCGGCCAAGCATGTCGCCCAGGCGTCCGAACGGCAGAAGCCCCACGGCGAAGGTCATGATGTAGGCTGCAACCACCCACTCAATCTCCGAGCTTGTCGCCCGGAGGCCCGATTGCAGACTGGGCAGCGCCACATTGACGATGGTGACGTCGATCAGGTTCATGAAGCCGGCAATGAGCAAGACAGCCATGGCAATCCAGCGCCGCTCATGGTGCTCATGACGGCTGCCGTCAGTCTTTGTTTCCATGCTCATGAGGACATTCGCTCCGACTCAGGTGAGGAAGACGTAGGGCCGAATATGAAAAAAGGGAAGGCATTTGGCAGCGGCAATCTTGCCATGTCCGCACGACAGCAAACAGGATCGCTGCAGAACCGCCAGACCATCCGGTCTAAACTATCGAGTAATGACAACAGTCGGATGACAGACTTCCCACCGCTCGCAGTTCAATCAATGAACCGGCACGCGAAATCCCGCGGCGGGAACCAAGGCGTTCTTGCGGCGTTGGTATGGCATGAAAAAGATCGCCATCATATCCGCATCTGTCCTTGCTCTGGGCGCGGCCTCCATCGCCGCCGACGCGGACAGCATCTCCCTGCTTCCGGCAACGGCGAGCCTCGCCGCGGAAGCTTCCAACACGCCAGTTGCAGGTCGTTCGTCCACCTTTCGCGATGCCCAGCACTCGAAGCAAGTGATTGACCGCAAGATCCGCCTGGTGTCACCCGGCATTGCGCCGGTGAGATCTTGCGAGGCAGCCTACTGGCCTTATTACCCGGCCGAGTGCCTCAAGCATGTTGACATGGCGGGACTGTAAGCCAGCGCGGCCAACCTTCTCCGCAGCCGTGACGGTTTGCTCAACGAGGCTTGCAACACCGGTCCGCGCGTTGATGCAGCTGAAGGATCAGGCCGTGGGTCCCTGTTGTCAGCGGCGCAGAATGCTGGTTGTTATGCGCCATGGCCTTCACGCTTCGCCAATTGCAGTATTTTGTCGCCGTCGCCGCCCAGGGCACCGTCTCGGGGGCGGCGCAGAACCTGTCGATCTCGCAGTCGGCGGTGACCGAGGCGATCAAGGAGCTCGAAGGCGATCTCGGGGTGGAGCTGTTCGACCGCCACTCGCGCGGACTGACCATCACCCACAAGGGCCACCAGTTTCTGCGCCATGCGACCAAGATCCTGTCGGACGTCTCGGACGCGCGGCGAACCTTTTCCGACGACAAGGAAAACGTGACGGGCACGCTCAATCTGGGGGTGACCTCGCTGGTCGCCGGTTATGTGCTGTCGGACCTGCTTGCTCGGTACCGGCGCGCCTTTCCGGGCGTCACCGTTTCGGCAATCGAGGACAATGGCGATTATCTCGAACACCTGCTGATCGGCGGCGAACTCGACGTCGCTGTGATCGTGATCTCCAACCTGCGAAACCGCATGGCGCTGCAGACCGAGATTCTCGAGGTTTCCCCGTACCGGCTGTGGCTGCCGCTCGGCCACCGCCTGGCGTCCGCGGACAGCATCAATGTCGCCGACGTGGCCGAAGAGCCGGTGATCATGCTGACGATCGACGAAATCGAGGAAAGCACGGCCAAACTGCTCAATGCCATCGGCTCACGCCCGAAGATCGCCTTCCGGACGCGTTCGGTCGAAGCGGTGCGCAGCCTTGTCGCCACCGGTGCCGGCGTGGCCCTGCTTCCCGATCTCGTCTACCGGCCCTGGTCGCTTGAAGGCGACCGGATCGAAAGCCGCGATGTGTCGGGAAGCCTGCCGATGGTGCAGGTCGGCGTTGCCTGGCGGCGCGGCAGCCAGATGACACAGGCCGCGCGGGATTTCATCGATCTATCGCAGGCCCAGAGAGCCATCCGGCAGCGCTGAACAGATGATCAGACCGGCAGGAGGCCTGATGCGATGGCGCGGGCGAGCGCCTGCTCGCGGGTCTGGGCGCCGAGCCTGTTGCGCGCGTTGCGAAGATGCAGCTCCACGGTGATCGGCCTGATGCCCATCCGGTCGGCGATCTCCTTGGTGCGCAACCCGGCCGCCAGCCACTGAAGGCATTCGGTCTCGCGGGGAGACAGAACGGGAGCGGCCACCTCGGCATCATTGCCTGACTGCGCCAGCTTTTCATGGCTCAGATGCGCTGCAAGCCGGACGATATCGCCGTGCCGTGCAAGAAATTTCTCAAGCTGTTGGCGTGGCATAGTGGATCCCAGGTTCCATCCGGCCGCGCCCATCGGCCCCCTCACGCGGATCATGCAGCTCATGCCCGAACGAAATCCGGTCTCCGCCGCTTTACGGATGAAGCCGCGTTCACGCGCGTCGAGGTAGGAATGCTCGTCAAGATAATCGATCCCGGTGCCAACAGGCGTCAGCGAAGCGGCACAGTAGCGGATGAACGGATCGATGCGTGAATGATTGCGCTCGGTGTAATGCGCCATCCAGGCCGCCGGCATTGTCGTCAAGACCCGTTCGCGCACCGGCCCCACATCGAGATAGATGATCCGGTCGAGACCGAAGGAGCCGAAAAAGGCGGCGGCGGTGTCCCAGACAGACGACGGGCCGTCCGCAGTCTGGATCGATGTCAGCAGGTCTTCGATGGCATTGGCCTGCATTCGATGCTCCTGTTGCCGCAGGCCGCACACGGGATGGACCTAAGGAAATCCATATATTGCCAAGCGGTCCAAGCTTGGCAACCATCCGCGCCTCAATTAGGACCGGATAAGTTCATGCTTCTTAATCAATTGTTTCGACACGGCCTCGGGCTGACGGCTGCGGTTACACTGATGCTCAGTCAGCCGGCCATGGCCGCAGATGATGGCGCTGCGACTATCCTGGTGTTCGACGGATCGGGATCCATGTGGGCGGAGCTTGAGGGCCGCACCCGCATTGAGGTCGCCCGCGACGTGCTTTCGGAGTATCTGGCTGGCCGCGACATGAGCCGCCCGCTCGGCGTCATCGCCTACGGTCACCGGCGGCGCGGCGACTGTGCGGATATCGAGACGCTGTTTGCCGCAGGCGTTCATGGCGCGGACGAGGTCTCCGCCCGCCTGAACGCGCTCAATCCGAAAGGCAAGACACCGATCAGTGACGCGTTGCGGGAAGCCGCCAGGCAGATCCCGCGCACCGCTGAAGAGGCCGATATCGTTCTCATCACCGATGGCATCGAAACCTGCGTGCCCGATGTGTGCACAATTGCCGATGAGCTTGCGGAGTCAGGCATCAAGATCAGGGCCCACGTGGTTGGGTTCGGGTTGTCGGAAGCCGAGGCCGACACCCTTGCCTGCATCCCCGGGCGGACCGGGGGCAAGCTGCTGCGGCCAGGCACCGGACAGGAGCTGGCCGATGCGCTCAGGCAGACGGAAACCCAGGCGCCAGCCGAGGATCCGTCGGTATCGGCCGAGGTCAAGCTGCTCATCCTGCTCGGGAACAACGGCATGCCGGAGCGATACAGCTGGTCGCTGCGCAACGATGACACCGGCACAGTGACCGAACTCGCAGAAATGACCGGAGATGCGCGCTACTCGCCCTTCCCTCTCAATCTTGACGAGGGCCGTTACACGGCGCTGCTTTCAACCGCCAGCGGCTCGGGGGAAACGAGTTTCGAGATCAGGGACTCTGAAGAGAAATCCATCCAGGTGGCTCTGGCGGGTGACCTGCCGGATATCACGCTGATCAATCGCGGGCCCTATCTTGCCGGGCACAACGCCCTGTTCGACCTCACCATCAACCGGGAGGGCCTGAACGTCGGCGGCGCCGATTTCCAGTTGACGCTCTACAAGGCGAAGCCCAACGGCGACCCCGACGGCGCGGCAATCACCTGGTCCTATGTCAGCGGCAGCGCCGGGCGGAAGGCAAATGCATTGGCCCTGCCGCCCGAGCCGGGTGAATTCATTGTCACGCTGGAACGCGGCGACGGCACGATCGTCGGCTCGACACGCATTGAAAGCCAGGCCGATCCCGCGGTTCGTCTCGTCGTGCCCTCGGTCGTCACGCCCGGATCTGAAATCGATTTCGAAAGCTTCGGCGGACAGGGTGCAAACGATCTTGTCAGGATCCAGAAAGACGGCGCCGACGTCGGTTGGGCGCTCACCCTGGGAAGCATAGCCGAAGGCAATCCGCTCAAGGCGCCGGAAGAGGAAGGAACCTACGACCTCGTCTATGCAATGGGTGACGGGCAGGTGGAAAAGGCACGCGTCTCCTTTCAGGTCAGTCAAGCCGGCACGCCAGCTGCCCAACCGGCAGAGAAGACCGACGCGCAAGGCCTGCCGCAAAGCGGGTCCCAGGGCGAGGTCGAGGCAACGTTCAAGGTTGGAGAGGCATTCGATAGCCTTCAGGTTCAATGGTCGGCGATCCCGCTGGATGAAAACCTGCCGCTCGATGCCTGGGCGCCCAGCGACTTCGCGCCCAGCATGAGCGGCTCCTTCCTTCCGGGCCGCTACCGGGTGACCGGAGACGCCGGCGACATGCAGTTTCTCGGCGATGTCGAGATCAGCGCGGAAGGCCCGAATGTGTTCGAGATCGGGCTTGTGACCGAACCCGGATCGGACCCCGGTGGCCCCCTGACCGAGGAAGGCGCCAGCGAATTGCTCGACCGGCTCGTTCCCGACCGCAAACCCGCCAATTGAGGACAAGATCATGCAGAGAATTCTCCTTGCAACGGCCGCGATTGCTTGCGGCCTGGCTTCTCAGGCCATGGCCGATGAAAAGGCGCTGGTCGCCGAATGCACCGGAAACGGCGCGCGCTTCTTTCTCTCCGACCTGACCATCGACGAGGCGTCGGTTGCGGCCGGGACGGAACTTCCATCCACGTCCGGCGGCATCCTGATCATTGGCGCAGGACGCAAGCCGGAATGGTCAAATGCCTCCCGCCGGCAGATCGACAGGGAGTGCGGCGGGCCGGGCCAGGAGGAAGTCGAGTTGTTTCCCGGCGGGCTGCAGCCGCGCGACGGGAACTGGCGCACGGTGGTCAAGGCCACGCGCATGCAAGGATGTCCGGAAATGCTGGCAAGCGCGATGGCGGCTCAAAACAAGGGACCACAGACAACCACGCGGCGGGTCAGCTTTCCCAAGCCGTTTGATCCCAACAAGCTGCCGCGGGATTTCAATCCCGGCCACAGCTGGAGTGCGGCAGGCGACAACCGCTGGACCGCGTCGATCTTCTCGCAAGGCGTTAATTTCGGTGCGGAGGGAGCACAGAAGACGGATGTGCGCCTGACCATGGAACTGGTCTCGGACACCGAGATCCGGCAATCCGGCTCGGTCAAGGTATCGCTGCCCAAGATCGCGCAGAAGACGCTGAACATCTCCGGGGACTGCCGTGTGATCACGGATTCGGTCTCGACCTGGATAGGCGACTGAACAGACGATAGACTTGATGCACGTTATCCAGCGTCCCGGCTGGCTTTGAACTTGTCCGTCGAACAGCAGCCTTGCCAAAACTATTTAATCTAGTATTCTTGATATATAGATGTGACATGCATGCTCACCAGCCTGCGACGAGATTGCACTTCAAGATCACGGTTATCGGACAAGCGAGAAAATCATGGCAGACAAGGTCTACAACGTTCTGTTCCTCTGCACCGGCAACTCCGCCCGTTCGATCCTTGCGGAAGCGATCATGAACCGGGTCGGACAGGGCCGGTTCAGGGCCTACTCGGCCGGCTCCCAGCCGAAAGCGGAAGTCCACCCCTACACGCTCGACTTGCTGCGGCAGATGAATTTCGACACCGGCTTCGCACGCTCGAAGGACTGGGATGAATTCACCCTGCCCGGCGCGCCGGAACTGGATTTCGTGTTCACCGTCTGCGACAACGCTGCCAACGAAAGCTGCCCGGTCTGGCCCGGTCAGCCGATGACCGCCCATTGGGGGGTACCCGACCCGGCCGCGGCCGAGGGAACCGAAGCCGAAAGGCGTCTGGCGTTCGCAGACGCGTACCGGATGCTCAATGCACGAATTTCCATTTTCACCAGCCTGCCATTGCAAAGCATCGATCGGCTTGCATTGCAAAAACGGCTTGATGCCATCGGCCGGACATCCGACATGGACGGCGCCGCCTGATCAACCATTTCAAATGCAGTCGCGGAGGCATGATCGCTGCGATCAGGACGGTTGCCCTGCCGCCTTGGCTATCGGTTTTTCCGATATCACAATTCTGATAAAAGAATTTGCGTAGCTTGCGGGCCCGCATCAATGTTGGCTCCCGACGCTGGTCGCTATTTTGGCGGCCACCAACGGTGGGAGCTCAAGCAATGAAAAAAATCTTGAATATGTGCACGGCGATGGCAATGGCGCTTTCGGTGATGGCGCCGGGATTTGCATCGGCGGAAATGATGAAAGAAGTCGGACCCGGCGAAGGCCAGGTCAACATCGTTGCCTGGGCCGGATACATCGAGCGCGGGGAAACCGACAAGGCATTCGACTGGGTGACCAAGTTCGAGGAAGCCTCGGGCTGCAAGGTCAACGTCAAGACCGCCAACACCTCCGACGAGATGGTGGCGCTGATGAACGAAGGCGGTTTCGACCTTGTCACCGCGTCCGGCGACGCATCGCTCAGACTGATCGCCGGCAAGCGCGTGCAGCCGATCAACACCGATCTGATCCCGTCCTGGTCGACAGTCGACGATCGGCTCAAGAACGCCCCTTGGCACACGGTCGACGGCGTGCATTACGGCACACCCTACATGTGGGGCCCGAACGTGCTGATGTACAATACCGAAGCCTTCAAGGACGCCGCACCGACATCCTGGAACGTCGTGTTCGAGGAAATGGACCTGCCGGACGGCAAGTCCAACAAGGGCCGCGTCCAGGCCTATGACGGCCCGATCCACATCGCAGACGCGGCGCAATACCTGATGTTCCACAAGCCGGAACTCGGCATCAAGAGCCCCTATGAGCTCAACGAGGACCAGTACAAGGCGGCTCTCGACCTGCTCCGGGTGCAGCGCACGCTGGTCGGCCGCTACTGGCACGACGCCTTTATCCAGATCGATGACTTCAAGAACGAGGGTGTCGTGGCCTCGGGCTCCTGGCCTTTCCAGGTCAACCTCTTGAAGGCTGACAACGTGCCTGTGGCATCGGTCATCCCGCAGGAGGGCGCCACCGGCTGGGCCGACACCACCATGATGCATGCGGACGCCGCCAACCCGAACTGCGCCTACATGTGGATGGAGCATTCGCTGGCTTCCAACCTGCAGTCCGATCTTTCGGTCTGGTTCGGCGCCAACCCGTCGGTTCCAGCTGCCTGCACCGACGGCCGCGGCATGCAGACCGCCGAAGGCTGCACCGCCAACGGGCTGGATGATTTCGACAAGATCAACTTCTGGACCACTCCGGTGTCGAAGTGCGAAAGCCAGGGCGAATGCGTTCCCTACTATCGCTGGGTCTCCGACTATATCGGCGTCATCGGCGGCCGCTGATCCGGCGATCGTAGCCAAACCCGTGTCTCCCTCCCTGATCAAGGGAGGGAGACCACCGCACCACATTGCCGTGATGCACTTATTCCCTGAAGCGCTTGCCCAATGGGCACATCAGGACTGATTTGGATTCTCCATGCCGTATGCTGTCTCATTCCAACAGGTCTCCCGACATTTCGGATCTGTTCGCGCTGTCGATGCCGTCGACCTGGAGATCGAACCGGGCGAATTTTTCGCCATGCTCGGGCCGTCGGGTTCGGGCAAGACGACATGCCTGCGGCTGATTGCCGGATTTGAACAACCAACCTCCGGGCATATCGAGATTTTCGGCGAGACCGCGGAAGGCGTCCCGCCCTACCGGCGCAACGTCAATACGGTGTTCCAGGACTATGCGCTGTTTCCGCATCTCAACGTCGCCGACAATGTCGCCTATGGATTGATGATCCGTGGCGTCGGCAAGGCCGAACGCACCCGTGAGGCGGAAGCAGCCCTCGAGATGGTCAAGCTGCCCGGCTACGGCGCGCGCAAGCCCGGGCAATTGTCCGGCGGCCAGCGGCAACGCGTGGCGCTGGCGCGCGCGCTCGTCAACAAGCCGAAAGTGCTGTTGCTCGACGAGCCGCTCGGCGCGCTGGACCTCAAGCTGCGCGAGCAGATGCAGGAAGAACTGAAAGTCCTGCAGAAGGCGCTCGGCATCACCTTCGTCTTCGTCACCCATGACCAGGGCGAAGCGCTGTCGATGGCCGACCGGATTGCCGTGTTCAACGACGGCCGGATCATGCAGACCGGCACACCCGAAGAGATCTACCGCCGTCCGAAAACCCGTTTTGTCGCCGACTTTGTCGGGTCCTCCAACGTGCTTTCGCCGCAGCTCACCGAAAAACTGGCAGGCGTGGCGGAATGGTCGAGCCTCAGGCCGGAAGACATCCGGCTTGTCACGGACGGCGGCCATGAAGCCACCGTCACCGGGACAAGTTTCCTCGGCAGCGCCACACGCCTGACCCTGGATGTGGCAGGCGAGAAAATCAACGTGCTGCTGCCTTCCGGCACGCGCGTGCCGGCACAGGGCGAAGGCGTCCGCTTTTCCTGGAACAGTGACGCCCTGCACCTGATGGGAGCCAAGGCATGAGCATCGCGGCAGCCCCGGCGGCGGCGGCCATACTGCCCGGCCGCGGCGGCATCGGCGGTGCGCTGTCGGATGCCTTCTGGCGCAGCCCGAAACTGCTTTTGTTCCTGATGCTGACGCCGCCGCTGCTCTGGCTCGGCGTGATCTATCTCGGCAGCCTGTTCGCGCTTCTGCTGCAGAGTTTCTTTTCGATCGACGAGTTTTCCGGACTGGTGGTGCGTGAGTTCACGCTGAAGACCTATGGCGAACTGCTGCGCCCTTCCAATCTCGACATCATCGTGCGTACCGTCACCATGGCCGGACTGGTGACCATCGCCTCGGCGATCATCGCCTTTCCGATCGCCTATTTCGCCGCCCGCTATGCCCGCGGCCGCTGGAAGGCGGTGTTCTATCTCGGGGTGATGCTGCCCTTGTGGTCGAGCTATCTGGTCAAGGTCTACGCCTGGAAGCTGATCCTCGCCAAGGAAGGCATCCTCACCTGGGTGTTCGAGAAGCTCCACCTGACCTTCCTGATCGACGGCTGGCTGGCGCTGCCGGTTGTCGGCGGCAACTCCCTTTCTGTGAGCCCGACGGGCACCTTCCTCGTATTTGTCTATGTCTGGCTGCCGTTCATGATCCTGCCGGTGCAGGCGGCGCTCGAGCGCGTGCCGGGCAACCTGCTCGAAGCCTCCGCCGATCTCGGCGCCTCGCCGAGCCAGACCTTCCGCAATGTGCTGCTGCCGTTGGCGCTGCCGGGCGTGATCGCCGGTTCGATCTTCACGTTCTCGCTGACGCTGGGCGACTACATCATTCCGCAGATCGTCGGCACGTCGCACCTGTTCATCGGCATGGCGGTCTACGCGCACCAGGGAACCGCGGGCAACATTCCGCTGGCGGCAGCCTTCACCGTGGTGCCCGTGGTGATCATGGGGATCTACCTGTGGCTCGCCAAACGCGCGGGGGCCTTCAATGCGCTCTGACAAGCAAAACAGCACCCCGATGGGATTGAAGATCGCGGCAGGTATCGGCCTCGCCTTCCTGCACCTGCCGATCCTGCTGATCTTTCTCTATGCCTTCACGACCGAGGAGAAGAGCTACCAGTTCCCTCCCCCCGGCCTGACGCTCAAGTGGTTCGCGGTGACCTGGAACCGGCCCGATGTCTGGGAGGCGCTCGGCCTGTCTGTCCGCGTCGCCTCGATCTCTACGGTGATCGCGCTGACGCTCGGAACGCTGTGTGCGGCGGCGATCTCGCAGACAAAATTCTTCGGACGCGAGGCGATTTCGCTTCTGGTGATCCTGCCGATCGCCCTGCCCGGCATCATCACCGGCATCTCGCTGCGCTCGGCCTTCAACCTGGCGGAGATCCCGTTTTCGTTCTGGACCATCGTGCTCGGACACGCGACCTTCTGCGTCGTCGTGGTCTACAACAACGCGGTCGCCCGGTTCCGGCGAATGTCGGGATCGCTGATCGAGGCCTCGATGGATCTCGGCGCCGACGGGTTCCAGACCTTCCGGCACGTGATCCTGCCCAATATCGGCACGGCGCTGCTGGCCGGCGGCATGCTTGCCTTCGCGCTGTCGTTCGACGAGGTGATCGTCACCACCTTTACTGCCGGGCAGCAGGCCACGCTGCCTATCTGGATGCTTGAGGAACTTGTCAGGCCGCGCCAGCGCCCCGTCACCAACGTGGTGGCGATGGTCGTCGTGCTGGTGACTTTCCTGCCCATCCTTGCCGCCTATCACCTGACCCGGGACGGAGACCAGATTTCCGGACAGGGCAAATAACCTACGGGAGAAATGCCATGGACACCCAAATGCTGATCGGCAACCGCTTCGAGGCCGGCACGGAGGCGGAAGAGAAGATCTTCAATCCGCGCACCGGAGAGACCATCCTCAATCTTCCCGAAGCCTCCTCGATCCAGATCGAGGCTGCGGTCAACGCAGCCGAGAAGGCGTTTCAAACCTGGTCGCGCACCACGCCTGCGCAACGTTCGGCCTATCTTCTGAAGATTGCCGACCGGATCGAGGCGGAAGCCGACGGGTTCGCAGCGCTCGAGGCGCTCAATTGCGGCAAGCCGATCAATTCGGTCCGGAATGACGAAATCCCGGCCATCGTCGATTGTTACCGGTTCTTCGCCGGCGCCGTGCGCTGCATGCCCGGCAATGCGGCCGGCGAATACATGGAAGGCCATACCTCGATGATCCGCCGCGATCCCGTCGGCATCATCGCCTCGATCGCGCCCTGGAACTACCCGCTGATGATGATGGCATGGAAGCTGGCGCCAGCGATCGGCGGCGGCAACACCGTTGTCTTCAAGCCGTCCGAGCAGACGCCGCTGACGGCGCTGAAATTCGCCAAGATCCTCGCCGACATCCTGCCCGAAGGCGTGGTCAACGTCATTCTCGGTCGCGGCGAGAGCGTCGGCAACGCGCTGATCAATCACCCCAAGATCAACATGGTCTCGATCACCGGTGATGTCGCCACCGGCAAAAAGGTGCTGCAGGCGGCTGCCAAGTCGGTCAAGCGCACGCATCTCGAACTGGGCGGCAAGGCACCGGTCATCGTGTTCGACGACGCCGATCTCGATGCCGTCGTCAACGGATTGCGCGCATTCGGATACTACAATGCCGGACAGGACTGCACCGCCGCCTGCCGGATCTATGCCGGGCCGAAGATCTACGACAAGTTGGTTGCCGAGCTGTCGAGCGCGGTGTCGACCATCAAGTACGACCAGGGCGATGACGCCGACAACGAGATCGGCCCGCTGATCTCGAAGCGGCAGCGCGACAGGGTGGCGAGCTTCGTCGAACGCGCCTCCGAAATGAAGCACATGGAGATCACCACCGGCGGCAAGCCCGGCGACGGCAACGGCTTCTACTACCAGCCGACGCTGATCGCCGGCGCACTGCAGTCGGACGAGATCGTCCGCCGCGAGGTGTTCGGCCCGGTGGTCTCCGTCACCCGCTTCTCGGACGCGGAAGAAGCCGTGACCTGGGCCAATGATTCAGAATACGGTCTCGCCTCCTCGGTCTGGACCAAGGACATTTCCAAGGCGATGACGTGTGCTGCGCGGCTGCAGTACGGATGCACCTGGATCAATACCCACTTCATGCTGGTCAACGAGATGCCGCATGGCGGCATCAAGCAGTCGGGCTATGGCAAGGACATGTCGCTTTATGCCCTTGAGGATTACACTGCAGTGCGGCATGTAATGATCGCCCACGGCTGAACGGCCGGACACCCAATCCCGGGACGGGCTTGACCGTCCCGGGAGGATGCTGCAAAGCCTCCTGCGAGTGGCCGAAAACCTGGGTCACTTGAAACCGGAGACTGTCATGGCGCATCCGCATTTTGTCATCACCATCGCCTGTGCCGACCAGCCCGGCATCGTCGCGGCGATCACCACCGAACTAGCGGCGATCGGCGCCAATATTGCTGAATCCAGCCAGTTCTGGGATCGCCAGACCAACCGCTTCTTCATGCGGATCGCGATCGAAACACCGGACGGGGTCGACGCAGAGGCCGTCAAGCGGGCGCTTCAGGCGCCGGTGGCACGGTTCGAGATGCGGCTCGATATCAACACGGTCGCCAAGCGGCCGAAGATCATCATCATGGTATCGAAATTCGACCATGCTTTGCTGCATCTTATCTACCAGATCCGCGTCGGGTGGCTCGACGCCGAGGTGGTCGCCATCGTTTCCAACCACGAGGACAGCCGCAGAACCGCGGAGATCGAGGGCATCCCCTTCCACTATTGGCCCGTCAACAAGGACAACAAGGCCGAGCAGGAGGCAAGGCTGCTCGATCTCGCCACCAAGAGCGGCGCCGACCTGGTGATCCTAGCGCGCTACATGCAGGTCTTGTCGGACACCCTGTCGCGCCGCCTGTTCGGCAAGGTGATCAACATCCACCACTCGTTCCTGCCGAGCTTCAAGGGCGCCAAGCCCTATCACCAGGCGCATGAGCGCGGCGTCAAGCTGATCGGTGCGACCGCCCACTATGTCACCGCCGACCTCGACGAAGGTCCGATCATCGAGCAGGAAACCGAGCGCGTGACCCACGCCATGACGGCGGATGATTTCGTCGCCGCCGGGCGTGACATCGAGGCGCGGGTGCTGGCGCGGGCGGTGAAGCTGCACCTTGAATCGCGCGTCATGCTCAATGGCCACAAGACCGTGGTCTTCGGGTAATTGCCGATGAACTGGGACGACATCAGGGTCTTTCTTGCTGTCGCCCGCTCCGGCCAGATCCTCGCCGCCGCCCGGCGGCTGGGGATCAACCACGCCACCGCCGCGCGGCGGATCACATCGCTCGAAACCGCGCTCGGGGCGCAACTGGTGGTCCGCCGCACCAATGGCTGCGGGCTGACCGGCGAAGGCGAGGCCTTCCTGGCTCACGCGGAGCGCATGGAAGCTGAAATGCTGGCGGCACAGGCAAATCTGGGCCGCACCGACAGCGCCATTTCGGGCACGGTCCGGATCGGCGCACCGGACGGTTTCGGGGTGTCCTTCCTGGCCCCTCGGCTCGGCGCGCTGATTGCCCGACATCCCGATCTCAGATTGCAACTGGTGCCGGTGCCGCGCAGCTTTTCGCTGCCGCAGCGCGAAGCCGACATCGCCATCACCGTGGAGCGGCCGGCGGAAGGGCGGCTGGTGGCGCGCAAGCTCGTCGACTACTCGCTCTCGCTCTACGCGTCGCGATCCTATCTGGACGAACACGGCACGCCCGAGACCGCCGACGATCTCAAGCAGCATCGTTTGATCAGCTATGTCGAGGATCTGATCTTCTCGCCGTCGCTGCAGTTCACCCGCGAGATCCTGCGCAACTGGACGGCCCAGTTCGAAATCTCGAGCGCCACCGGGCAGACGGAAGCGGTGCGCTCGGGCGCGGGCATCGCCGTGCTGCACGACTATATCGCCGCTCTCTATCCCGAGCTGGTACGGGTGATGCCGGACCATTGCATCGGGCGATCCTATTTCATGGTCTATCATGAATCGGCGCGCGATCTGGCGCGGGTGCGCACCGTCGCCGATTTCATCTCGACGGTGGCGCAGGAGCACAAGGCTCACTTCTTTCCGGAGCGGAAGTGATGCCTCCCCGCGGTTGACCCGCGGAGAGGCAGGTTTCATCAGGCCTTGGAAGGCGCCGCGTCAGCGGGCTCCATATGGTGGCTTGCGTGCACCGGCTTGACCAGCGAGTTGCAGATCAGCCCGATCACCAGCAACCCCGCCATGGCATACATGGTGGTGTTGTAGAGGCTCGAGGTCGGATCCACGGTGCCGGCAGGCGCGATTTCCATCAACCGGGCGATCGTAACGGTCTTGGCCGCAACAAGCTGGTTGAGCTGATCGATACCGGCGCCAAACTTCTCCGTGAAAGCCGCCGGATCCACCTTGGAGGCGAGATTGCTGATCGAGTTGCCGACCGAGGCTTCACGCAGCTTGGTGATGGCGAGCGGTCCGAGAACCCCTGCCGTGCTCCAGGCCGTCAGCAAGCGCCCATGGATGCCCCCGACATATTTGGTGCCAAAGATGTCGGCCAGATAGGCCGGGATGGTGGCGAAACCGCCGCCATACATGGTGAAGATGATCATCGTCGCCGCATAGAACATCACCAGCCAGGTGACTGCCGGATTGACGGAAACCTGTCCTGCCGCGAACGGGATCGAGATGTAGAGAATGATCCCGAGGACGAAGAAGATATGATAGGTGTTCTTGCGCCCGATGAAGTCCGACGTGGAGGCCCAGAAGAAGCGGCCGACCATGTTGAACACCGAGATCATGAACACGTAGGTCGCGGCAAAGGCCGAGTTGACGATCAACGGCAGCGTGGTGCCGAAGATATCGCTCATCATGGTCTTGGCCACGCCGATGACGCCGATGCCGGCAGTCACGTTGAAGCAGAGCACGATCCACAGCAGCCAGAACTGCGGTGTCTTGAGCGCCTGGTCAATGTGGACATGGGCATGTGTGATCATCTTGTTGGCATTGGCGGCCGGCGGGGTCCAGCCGGCGGGCAGCCAGCCTTCGCGCGGAACGCGGTAGGAGAAGGCCGCGATCACCATGACGATGAAATAGGCCACGCCGAGGGTGAAGAAGGTCGAGGCAGCGCCGGTGTTGCCGGTTCCGACCACGTAGACGCCTTCCTGCAGCGGCACCGGGGCGGAGGCCAGCTGCTTGGCGGTGGCGACGACGACTTCGACCATCTGGCCGTTGACCTCGGCCATGCGCTTGCCGCCTTCGGTCACCATGTTGACTGCGCTTTCAAGCCCGAGATAGGTCGGCGCCTGGTAATAGAGACCCAGCAGCCATTCCTTGATCGGCGCTGCAATCATCGCACCGCCGCCGAAACCCATGATGGCCATGCCGGTGGCCATGCCGCGACGGTCGGGAAACCAGCGGATCAGGGTCGACACCGGCGAGACATAGCCGAGCCCGAGCCCGCATCCGCCAAGCACGCCGTAGCCCAGATACAGAAGCCAGAGCTGATGGGTCATGATGCCGAGGCCACCGATGATGAAGCCGCCGCCCCAGCAGATGGCAGCAACGAGGCCTACCATGCGCGGGCCGACTTCCTCGAGCCACTTGCCGGCAAAGGCCGCCGACAGACCGAGAAAGACGATGGCGACGGAGAAGATCCACACCACCGAAGGCAGGCTCCAGTCGCTGGACGAGGCCGCAACAACGCCGAATTCCTTGACCAGCGGCGGATTGAAGATCGACCAGGCATAGACCGAGCCGATGCAGAGATGGATGGCGATGGATGCCGGCGGAACCTTCCAGCGGTTGAAACCGTCGGGGGCGACGATGTGTTCCTTTTTCAGACTGTCAAACATGCAATTCCCTCCCGAAACGCGCCTGAGCGCAAAGACCGGAGGCCAGGGCCTACCGGATACGAACACCGGCGATGCACCTCCATGCACCCACCGGTTGGGAAAGGCTTCGCAAGAGCCATGCCAGATGGGATTGCGTCTGTTTGTCTGTTTTGTCTGGCTTTTTCGTTCCCGGAGACTTCGTCCAGAACATTCTGTCCGGTCAAAATGTCGCAGCCGGGTCAAATTGTCTCTGATGTCACACGGTGGGCAGCCTGATCAGAAACCGGGTCCCATGGCCGGGTTCGCTTTCAACCGAAATGGTTCCGCCCTGCCGCATCACCAGCATTTGCGTGATGGACAGGCCAAGGCCGGTGCCCTTGCCTTTTTTCGTGGTGTAGAACGGGTCGAATATCCGCTGAAGTTCCGTCGCCTGAATGCCGCCCCCGGTGTCTGAGACGGTGATTTCGACGCCGTCGCGTCCCGCAAGCCTGCAATCCTCTATGAGCACGGTCAGCTGGCCGCCCTCTGGCATGGCGTGAATGGCGTTGACCATCAGGTTGATCAGCACCTGCTGCAATTCCGTCCTGCTGATTGCGACCTGAAAAGAGGCGCGATCCTCGAAGTGGAAGCTGATCTCGTTCTTGTTGAGCAGGTGCCGGATCAGCGGCATGCAGCTCTTGACGGCTTCTCCGGGCAGGCTCGACGCCTCGGAGCCGGAATATTCGTCCGGGCGGGCGAACTGGAGCAAGCGGGTCACGATCTGGCTGACCCGATCGGTCTGCTCGTCGATCAGCCGCAACTCGGTTTCAGCGTCTTTCGCCCGGTCGCCGATGATGGCCCGCAGCACTTCGAGATTACCCTGGATGACCGCGATGGGATTGTTGATCTCATGGGCGACGCTTGCCGTGATCTCGCCGATTGCCGCGAGCTTCTCCGACATGACCAGTTGCCGCGTCATCTCTTCGAGCTGCTTGTTGGTGGCCTTCAGTTCCGAGGTCCGCGCCTCGACCCGGTCGTTGAGTTCCTCATTGAAAGCGCGAAGCTCGGCGTCGCGCTGCTCGATCCGGTCCAGCAGACCATCAAGATGCGTTGCCACGCGGCCGATCTCGTCGTTAGCCGGCCGTGTTCCTGTTCGGGCGCCCATGTCGCCGTTCTCGACCGCGCCTATGGTCTCGACGATTTTCTCAAGCGGCCTGAAAATGCTGCCCGCCCATCTGAGGAACAGAGGGATACTGAATACGGTGACGGCAAGAAAGGCGGCGCAAACGGCAACGAGCGTCGCCAGCTTGGACTGGCGAAACGGTGATTCCAGGAAACCGACATAGAGCATGCCGACCCGCTCTCCATGGCTGTCGACGATCGGCTCGTAGGCGGAGATGTACCAGTCGTTGACGACAAAGGCCCGGTCCAGCCAGGTTCGCCCCTCTCCCAGAACAGTCGCGCGCACCACATCGGAAACCCGAGTGCCGAGCGCACGGCTGCCTTCGAAGAGCCGTACATTGGTGCTCACCCGCACGTCATCGAGGAAAAGCGTCGCCGTTCCGCGGCTGCCTTCGGGCAGGCTTGCCTCCTGATAAACCAGGTCATTGATGGTATCGATGAAATCGAGGTTGCGGTTGAGCAGCACGCCGCCAACCAGTACGCCCCGGCTGCCCCCCGGCAATGTGACGGGACTGGCGGAATGCACCACCATTCCACTGGTGCTTTCAGAAGTCGCCTTCGGCGCCGCATTGGGAGTGGGAATCAGGGAGAAGGCCGCGCGCTCTGCCAGCGCCGGATCGATTGCCGCCAGTTGACCGGAGGTGAGCACGTCGATCGCTGTCCCCGGCGTGCCGTTGCGGGCGGAGGCGAACACCGGTTCTGCAACATCAGTGAGCCGCGGACCGCGTCCTTCCGCTGCCGCGAGAAGACGGCCATCGCTGTCTGCCAGATAGAGGAAGTCCAGACTGCGCTTCATCGCAGCGTCTGACAGCAATCCGGCAACGGCTTCCGGATCGGCGGATTCCAGGCTTTCGGCAAACGGAATGGAGTCCCCGAGCGCCGTGATGTGGTCGCCGGTGTTGACGAGCAGCTGGGTCAGGTACTGATGAGCGATGGTGAGATCGCCATTGACCTTGGAAATCAGCGCCGCATCGAACTTCGAGTTCCAGCGCCACATGGTCGCGCCCAGCAGCAGCGGAAGAATGACAAGCATCGGCAGCAGGGCGATGGCCAGCAGGCGATGCCTGATCGACCATGCTGCGGGCGCGGCTTGCCGGTCCTCGATCACTTGCTTTTCCAGGCTGCCAATTTTCGTTCGATCGTCTTGCGCGAGATCCCGAGCGTGCGCGCCGCTTCCGCCTGGTTGCCGCCTGAAGCCTCGAGCACCGCAAGGATGTGCCTCCGCTCGACCTCCGCAAGGGTACCGCCTGCGCTCTCGGCCAAGCCAGACCCGGGCCCAATCGAGTCCGGGAACCCGCCGAGTATGAGTGAACGCTCGACCAGATTGCGCAGTTCACGGACATTGCCCGGCCAGGAATAGTCACGCATCGCCTGGATGGCCGCCTCTCCCGGCTCGACCTTTGGCAGGCCAAGCTGCTGAGACAGTCTCTCGACGAAAAGCCTTGCCAGATCGATCACATCATCATCACGTTCGGCCAGGCGAGGCATATCGATGCGCATGACATTGATGCGGTAGAACAGGTCGGATCGGAAACTGCCGTCAGCAACCTTTTCCTCGAGATCGGCGTTGGTTGCGAAGACGAACCGCAGATCGACCGAAGCTTCCCGTTCCGAGCCGACCGGTCGCACCTTGCGCTCCTCGATGGCGCGCAGCATCTTGGCCTGTACCGGCAATGGCATGTCGCCGATTTCGTCCAGGAACAGCGTTCCGCCATGGGCATGCAGGAAAAGACCCTCGCGCGATGAATTGGCCCCGGTGAAAGCACCGCGGACATGGCCGAAGAGTTCGGCTTCGATCATGTCTGCCGGTATGGCGGCGCAATTGACCGGCACGAACGGCTTGCCGGCCCGGTCGGACAATTCATGGATCGAGCGCGCGGCCACTTCTTTTCCTGTGCCCGATTCCCCGCAGATGAGCACTGATGACGGGACTGCAGAGACCCGTGAGATTGCTTCCCTTACTCTCTGGATCAGCGGTGACCCGCCAATCAGACGGTCGCGAAGCAGGAGGTGGTCTGACGCAACAGTAAGCTCGTAGCGCAGGACGTGGTTCTCACGCTGCAGCCGCCGGCGTTCGAGGCAACGGGAGATCGCGTTGAGGATCTGGTTTGATCGAAAGGGCTTGAGCACAAAATCGATGGCGCCGGCGCGCAGCGCCTGAATGGCGGTTTCCAGATCGGCGAATGCGGTCATCAGGATCGCGTCGGAGAAAAATCCGACGTCGCGCTGCTCGGCCAGCCAGTCGACACCGTTGCGGCCCGGCATGACATTGTCGAGAATGACGATGTCATACTGGTGGGCATCGAGCTTGGCCTCGGCTTCGCGCACATCGCCCGCTTCATCGATTTTCTGGCAGCGCGGGCCGATGGTGCGCAGAAGGAAATTCCGCATTCCCGGTTCGTCATCGACCACAAGTATGGACGCACGCGCCAGCAGCGGACCGAAGTCGCTGACTTCCTCGGTATCGTCGATTGCTTTCTGTTTGCCGATTGCCATGCCTGTCTCCACCCTCATGCAACGATTAACAGGCGCACCCGCCAATGCAACCACCGTGCTGGTCGTGAATGGCCAAGCGCCACTTTGCAGCAGGTGAAAAACAAAACGCCTGCCAGGCAAAACCTGACAGGCGTTTGTACTTCGTCGTGACGTTCGGACCGGTGCTTGGGAGGAGGATCCCGGCCTTTATCGCCCCGACTACTGCCATGCCGAATTGGGAGGAGGAGGAGTTCGGCGTGGCGTTGATTGATATATGGAACAGTTTATGCTGCATTGCAATAGGAAAATTCGAAAAAATTTATCATCTGATAAACTTGCCGAACCCTTTGTAATGTTTCGTGTTTTTTTCGCGCACGCTCTCAGCGGAAACCAAACCCTTCGAAACGATGTGGCAACGCAACAAAAAACCGGGGCGCAAGGCCCCGGTTCTCGTTGTGTCAGGCGGTCTGCAGGGCCCCTGGTCCCGGTATCGCATTGGGCGGACATTTGCCGGCGATGATCATGCCCAGCATGTCATCCTCGCTGACCTCGTCGACCTTGACAGTGCCCACGAGCTGGCCGTTCTTCATCACATTCGCCCGGTCGCACAGCATCTTGACCTGGTGAATGTCGTGGTCGATCAGGAAAATGCCGATGCCCTCCGACTTCAACTGTTCGATCAGCTCGGCAACCATCCGCGTTTCCTGAACACCCAGAGCCGCAGTCGGTTCGTCCATGATCAGGATCTTGGCGTTGAAGTAGACCGCGCGGGCGATAGCCACCGATTGCCTTTGTCCGCCCGACAGCCCTGCCACCGGCGTGTGGAAGCGCCGGAAGTTAGGATTGAGACGGGCAAGGATCTTGCGGGTTTCGGCTTCCATCTGGGCGTCGTCGACAAAACCGGTCGGGCCCATCAACTCGCGTCCGAGGAACAGGTTGGAGGCCGCATCCAGATTGTCGGCAAGGGCGAGATACTGGTAGATGGTCTCGATCTTGTAATTGCGCGCGTCGCGCGGATTGTTGATCGTTGCCTTCTCGCCATTGATATAGATCTCGCCGCCATCGCGCTGCAGCGCGCCCGAGAGCATCTTCATCAGCACCGATTTGCCGGCACCGTTGTGGCCGAGAACGCCAACCACTTCACCCGGATACAGATCGATGGTGACGTGATCGACAGCCTTGATGCCGCCGAAGGACTTCACCATGTCACGCATTTCAACTAGCGGTGCGGTCATGTCTTGTCTCCCGTCCGTCGGCGGTAGAGGATATCGATGAAGACGGCGAGAACAAGCACGGAGCCGACCACCATGTTCTGGTAGGGTGCGTCGACGCCGACCATAGCCATGCCGGACTGCAGGCTCTGCATGATCAACGCGCCGAGAACCGCTCCGTAGATTGTGCCCATGCCGCCGGCAAGCGCCGTGCCGCCGATCACCGCCGCTGCAATCACCCGCAATTCGTCCAGCGTTCCGATATCGTTGGAGTGAAAGGTCTGGCGGGATGAGGCGACAATGGCTGCGACGGCGCAGAGCATGCCCATGATGGCGAAGACCTTGACCGTCAGCAAACGGGTGTTGATGCCCGCCAGCGCCGCGGCTTCCGGATTGCCGCCGGTGGCAAAGATATAGCGTCCGAGCCGGGTGCGCCGCGCAACAATGGTCATGGCAATGACGATCAGGATCAGCAGCAGCACCGAAATCGGGATGCCATACCCCTCAATGAGGCCTTCCGGCAGCACCTCCCCGCGCGCCTCGTAGATGCGCTGCAATCGCGCCGTGGGGATTTCATAGGCATTGAGGATCGCAACAAAACCGACAATGGTTGCCGCGATGATCGCGCCGATGAGAGCTTCGGCCCAAACCGGCTTCACCGGGAACTCGTGTGCCAGCTTCGTGCGGCGCGACTGGATCAGGGCGTATAACGAGCCCGCTATGGCAAGGGCTGCAAAGATCCAGCTCCAGGTCTCGCCGAGCGTGCCGTTGATGCCTCCGAACAGCTGAAAATTTTCGTCGAGCGGCCCGATGGTCTGCCCCTTGGTCAGGTGCCAGGCAACGTTGCGCCAGATCAGAAAGCCGCCAAGTGTGACAATGAAGGCCGGTATGGCCAGGTAGCCGATCAGCCAGCCCTGAAAGGCGCCGATGAGCAAGCCAGTCAGGATGCCGACAACAACTGCAATGGGCATGGTGGCGGGGTTGTTGAGCCCGAAGCCTAGCCAGTCGGGAACGAACCATGTCTGGGTCATCGCCATCATCGCCGAACAGGTCGCCAGCAGCGAGCCGACCGACAAATCGATATTGCGCGTGACAATGACGAACACCATGCCCGTCGCCATGATGGCGACCGAGGCGGTCTGGATCGTCAGATTGAAGAGATTTCGCGGCGTCATGAAACGCCCGTCTGTGAGGAAATTGAAGACAAGGCAGATCACCACGAAAGCGCCGATCATTCCGAGCAGACGTGTATCAATTTCCAGGGCAGAGAAAAAAGTTCGCGGCTTAGGCGGCGAGCTCGCAGCAGTTGGCGTATCGGTCATGGCCGTCTTCCGAATAGATGCAAATATGCGCCCCCACCCCGAAGGGTGGAGACACTTTTTGCATGTTTTGTAACAAAGGTGACGTCTTAGTTACAGGGGGCCGGACCGCCGGAAACGCCCTGGCACAGGTCTTCCTTGCTGATCCAGCCGGCGTCGACGACCGTGGCCAGATTGTCCTTGGTGATCGGAACAGGCGCCAGGAACATCGCGGTCATTGTGGTACCGGCGGGCGAAGTCCACTCTACCGAACCTTCAATGCCGGACATCGCGGTGCCGCCGGCCAGCTGGGCGGCGATTTCGCCGGCAGCCTTGCCCAGCGCACGGGCGTCCTTCCAGACGCTGACGGTCTGCGTACCCTTGGCAACGCGGTTCAGCGCGGCATGATCGCCGTCCTGACCGGAGACCGGAATACCTTCCATGCCCTGTGCGGTCAGCGCCGCGACGACGCCACCGGCAGTGCCGTCATTGGAGGCGACGACGGCATCAACCTTGTTGTCCTCAGCCGTCAGGATCTGCTCCATGTTGCGCTGAGCGTTGGCCGGCAGCCAGCCGTCGGTGTAGGCCTCGCCGACGATCTTGATGTCGCCCGAATCAATGGCAGCCTGCAGAACTTCCTGCTGACCGCCGCGAAGGAAGTCGGCGTTCGGATCGGTCGGCGACCCCTTGATCATGACGTAGTTGCCCTTCGGTGCGGCGGCGAATACCGCACGAGCCTGCATCCGGCCGACTTCGACGTTGTCGAAGGTCAGGTAGAAGGCGCGGCTGTCCTCGATCAGGCGGTCATAGGCAATAACCGGAATGCTTTCGTCAGCAGCGGCCTGAACGGCGGGAATGATTGCCTGCGTGTCCTGGGCCAGAACGATGAGCGCGTTGACGCCCTGAGCCATGAGGCTTTCGATATCGGAAAGCTGCTTGGCGGCAGACGACTGTGCATCGGTCGAAACATAGGTATCACCCGCCGCTTCGATGGCTGCCTTCATTGCGGCCTCGTCGGTCTTCCAACGCTCTTCCTGGAAGTTTGACCAGGATACGCCGATCTTCATGTCCTTGGCGAAAGCCGCGGTCGACATGGTGAGCGCAATGGCCGATCCGGCCAGAAGATGGATAATCGATTTCATGTAGTCCTCCCAAGGAATGTATCAGCCGGACGGAGCTTTCTGTCCGGTCACTGTTCAACTGCACGACCCGCAGCCCAATGGCGAGCTTTTTCTCGACAGTCGAGAAAATTAATGTCAGGCTTCCGTCAGGCTGTCAACTCGCGCCGGCCATCGGGCGGGGGCGGCGTTTTCGCGGTTTTTCGCCAGCAGGGGAAAACCCGCGTTGTCATGAAGACAGACGAACCGGCGGGCGATAAATTGGGGTCTTGTCCGGCACGGGGAGAGAGGCATGAAAGGAACAGGCTGTCAGAGCCTGGCCATCATGCGGTGAGGAACGAGAGTGGAATTGCAGCGATGAACTGGCGGCGGCGAAAATGCTGACGAAGTCCAGTACAGAACTCATTCGCCAGCAGAACAGAGCACTTGTGCTGGTGGCGCTGCGACGACGGAATGGCCAGTCGCATACCGATCTCGGACTCGAGACCGGGCTTGCTTCGGCGACTGTGACGGCGATCACGCAGGAACTGGAGAACGAGAATATCATCGAACGGACAGTTGCGCCGCCAGCCGGCGGACGGGGGCGGCCGCGAATCCTGTTCAAGCAGCGCCGGTCGGCCGCCTATGCGGCCTTTGTCCGGATATCGTCCGATGTGCTGCAATATTCCATGGTCGACTATTCGGGGACCCTGATCTACCGGATCGAGGAGAAGCGCGACAATGCCGGGCAGAAAGTCGAGGCATTCGCCGCCGATATCCGCGCCGCGCTCGGCCGGCTGGCCGAGAAGTCGCGCGTCTCGCCAAGAGACCTGAAGGCAATATCAATCTCATCAAAGGGCTTGGTCGCAGACGACAACACCACATTGCTCTGGTCGTCGGTGCTGGGCAGCCAGCAGATCAACATGCGCAAAACGCTGGCGCCGGACTGGCAGGCCAAGATCACCCTGAACCACGAGAGCCTGCTGGTGGCCAGCGCCCTGCACACGTCGCTGAGCCGCAAGGAGGGAAAGTCGATCCCGCGCCTTGCAGCCCTGTCGCTCGGCCATTCGATCGGGCTCGGGGTCGTGCATGCCGACAGCTATGAATCCCCGCGCGCCCGCGCGCCCGGATTTGGCCACATGATCCACAGCCATGGCGGCGCGCTTTGCCGGTGCGGCTCCTATGGCTGCATCGAGGCCTATGCCGGGTCCTACGCCATCCTGCGATCTGCGTTCAAAGTCCCGCCCAGCACACTTCCCGCCAACTTCGTACCGTTCATCGAAATCGAGAAGATTGCGGTTCAGGCACGGCAGGGCGATCGGCTGGCGAAGTCCGCGTTCCGTGAGGCGGGCACCGCCATCGGCAACGGCCTGGCGCGGTTGATCAGCCTGCACGGCAAGATGCCGGTCGTGTTCACGGGACCGGGCGTGCGCTTTTTCGACCTGATGCGGCCGGGTATCGATGAAGGCCTTTCGGCTTCACTCGGCGTGCAGATCGAGGGGCCGCCGGAGATGTCGACCTCGCTCGATGAGGAACGCCTCGTCTTCGAAGGCCATCTCAACCACACGATGTCGGCGATAGACCGCGATGTCATTGCGCCCAAGATCCTTGGGCAGGGAGGAACGCCATGATGACTTCATCACACAAGGGGCGACGGAGGCGCCGCTTCGGATCGATTGCGGCGCTGGTGATGTGCGGGTTGGCGTCGCCTGCCCTAGCCGATGAGCCGTGGGCTGAACGCACCCAGGCGCTGGGTGCGATCGCGGAGATGCCTGCAGGTGTCCTGTCAAAGGACGACCTCGAGACACTGATTACGAACGGTGAGGCATTGTTTGGCGCGCATTTCACCACACTGGATGGTGTCGGCCGGCCGCGGGCAACGCAGGCCATCGACCCGACGCGGCGCAAGCATCCGCGCGAGCAGGTGTTCTTCAGGACCGCCGGCCCGGATGCCGGATCTTGCGCTGCCTGCCACAACCAGCCAGCCATCGGCGGCGCCGGCGACTTTGTCGCCAACGTGTTTGCCTCCGAGGGGTTCGAAAGTGCCGACTTCGATTCGCTCGACCCACAGTTTTCCAGTGAGCGCGGCACCAACCATCTCTTCGGCGCCGGTCTGGTCGAACTGCTGGCGCGGGAAATGAGCCTTGAGCTGCAATCGGTCCGCAGCAAGGCACTTTCACAGGCGCGGGCGGCAGGATCGGCGGTGCGGCTGCCGCTTGAAGCCAAGGGGGTGGATTTCGGATACATAACCGCCGAACCTGATGGCTCGGTCAACCTGGATGAACTCGATGGCGTCGATACGGACCTTGTGATCCGGCCGTTCAGCCAGAAAGGCGTGATGACCTCGCTCAGGCAGTTCACGGTCAACGCGCTCAACCAGCACCATGGCATGCAGGCCGACGAACGCTTCGGCGCACGCTGGACCGGAACGGACGACTTTGATGGCGATGGCAAGTCCGGGGAGATCTCCGCGGCCGACATTTCCGCCATGGTGGCATGGCAGGCAACGCTGCCGGCTCCGGTCCAGATGATCCCCGAAGCCTCAGGTTGGGCCGAAGCTGCAGATCGCGGCGAAGCAAGCTTCACCGACTTCGGCTGTACGGTTTGCCACCGCCCTGCCCTGCCGCTTGAAAGCCTCTCGTTTGCCGACCCCGGCCCGTTCGATCTGGCAGGCACGCTCAACGAGCGGCAGGTCTCCTCAAAGGCAGTCTACGACATCGCGCTGCTGGACTGGGCCGGCTCCCTGCCCCGCGACGAGAAGGGACGGGTTCTGGTGCCGCTTTACGGTGACCTCAAGCGACACGCCATGACCGACAACCAGATCGATGCCCTTGGCAACGAACTGCTGTCGCAACGGTTTGTCGACCGCAATATCTTTCAGACCGCAGAGCTCTGGGGCGTGGGCTCGACCCAGCCCTTTGGCCATCGCAACGATTTCAGCACCCTCGACGAGATCATTCTTGCGCATGGCGGCAATGGCCGGGAGGCACGCGATGCCTATGCGGCAGCATCGGACGCGGAGAAATCCGCCCTGATCGCGTTCCTCAAGACCCTGGTGATCGTCCCATGATGAAATTGCTTTCACTCCTTGCGTTTGGCGCGCTCTGGTTGGTCACGTCAGGCCATGGCGTTAACGCAGAGACCGGCTTTTCCGCAGATGTCCCGATCCTGCACGAGGAGGCGACAACTGCAGGCATCGATCAAAGCTACACCGGCGGGTGGGAATTTTTTGTCGGCGGCGGCGCCGCGAGTTTTGATTGCAACGGCGACCGCCTTCCGGACTTGCTGATTGCCGGCGGATCAGGTCCGGCCAAGTTCTTTGTCAATGAGAGCCAGACCGGCGGCGCGCTGGACTTCAGGCCTCTCGATACCGGACTGAAGCCCGAGGATCTCACCGGCGTGCTGGGCGCCTATCCGCTCGATATCGACAACGACCGGCACATGGACCTCGTGCTGTTGCGGCTCGGCCGCAACCTCGTGCTCAAAGGCGGACCCGATTGCCAATTCGAAAAAGCCAACCGCAGCTTCTCGATCGATGGCGGGCGCGCCTGGTCGACCGCCATGTCGGCGATATGGGAAAAAGGCAACAGATTCCCGACCATCGCGATCGGCAATTATGTCGACCGCTCGGCGCCGGGGACGCCGTTTGGAACCTGCGAGCCCAATCAGTTGCTTCGCCCCCGGGCTGGCGATGCGCCGGACTACTCGGACCCCCTCACCCTCGAACCCGGCTACTGCGCCCTGTCGCTGTTGTTCACCGACTGGAACCGCACCGGCCAGCCGGATCTCAGGATTACCAACGACCGGCAGTATTACCGCGGAGGTGAGGAGCAATTGTGGGAGATGTCGGAGGGACGCGCCCCGCGGCTCTACACCGCATCGCAGGGATGGCAGCGGCTGACCGTCTGGGGAATGGGAATCGCCGAAACCGATTTCGACGCCGACGGCCTGCCCGAATACGCGCTGACCTCGATGGGCGACACGAAGCTGCAGAAGCTCGACGAAGAGGCCGGCGAAGACAGGCCGACCTACCGCGACATCGCCTTCGAAAAGGGCGCCACCGCGCACCGGCCCTATTCAGGCGGAGATCCGAAACCCTCGACCGGCTGGCACAGCGCGTTTGCCGATTTCAACAATGACACCATGACCGACCTCTTCATCGCCAAGGGGAATGTGCAGGCGATGCCGGATTTTGCCAGCTACGATCCGGACAATCTGCTGCTTGGCGGTTTCGACGACACCTTCCATGAAAAGGGCGCAGAGGCCGGGATCGCGTTGAACACGCGTGGCCGCGGCGCAGTCGTCGAGGACTTCAACATGGACGGCATGCTCGACCTGCTTGTGGTCAATCGCGAGCATCCGGCAAGCCTGTTCCGGAACCTCGGCGCCGCAACGGACTGGGGGCACAGACCGCTGGGCAACTGGGTGAAGATCGAACTCGACAACGGCAAGATCAATCCTGCCGCGGTGGGATCGCTGATCTCTGTTCGCACCGGGACGCGCACCCAGACCCGCCGTATCCAGATTGGTGGCGGACATGCCTCCGGGCGGACCGGCTTCGTCCATGTCGGACTCGGGGTATCGGAGCGCGCGACCATCCGGGTTCAATGGCCGGACGGCGAGTGGAGCCATCCCTACCGGGTCTTCGCCAACCAGCATGTCAGGATAATCCGGGGAGAGGCCAACGCGCGCTACTGGTATCCGGCGGCGCAATAGAGCGCAGTCCAGTCACCATGACGCCTCCGGCGGCGGATCAGTCGATGAAACCGAACCGCAAGCCATGGGCGACCGCCTGCGTCCGGTTGACCGCATCAAACTTGCGGGCAGCGTTGTTCAGATAGTGATTGACCGTATGTTCGGACAAGCCGAGGATCTGGGCAATTTCGACCGAGGTCTTGCCCACCGAGGTCCAGATCAGGCACTCACGTTCACGCTCGGTCAACGGCGAATCGGGCTTTGCCGGCTTGGCCGACACGTGATGCAGCTTCTCATGCACCAGATGCCCGTAGAGCGCCAACTCGGCGGTCTCCGCGATGCTCATGGGCGCGCGCTTGCCAACGAAGAGCACGGCAGCCGGCCCGTGATCCGGATGATAGACCGGGACAATGAACGCGCAATCCAGATTGTAGGCGCTTGAGATCCCCTCGGCGAACGACCTGAAATCGGCTGGCGCAGTCGATGCGGGATCGTCAAGCCGGAATTCGAATGGCGCACTGGTCTGGCGGAGTATGTCCGCCAACGGGTTGCTTGAAACGGGTTCCCTGGCTTCATGGGCCTGAACCAGTTCGGAGGGCGCGGAGGTAATGACGATCGCCTGCGAGAAGGACTTGGCCTCCGTCGTCGGCCCTTTGACAACAAAGAAAAACTGGTAGCCAAATGCTGTGCAGATCTCCCGCAGCAGCCTGAGAACATCAAACTGTGTCTTGCAGTCCTGCAGTTGCGGGGCAACGCTGAAAACTTCCGTCTTCTTCTGACCCTGCGCGGTCATATGCGTTCCATTTGCGCAACGCGGAATTCCGCTAGAAACGGAAAGACAACTTTTCCGTATCGATATGCTGTGACGATATCGCTCAGCTTCAAATCCCCGTTCCAATCCCCAGTCCGGCCCAAACAACCCCGCATCGAACCAGAATGCGGTCATGCAGTCCGGCTTCAACACCAAAATCTGAGCTTTGGTATATTTAAGATTATACTAAATTCATACGGATGCAAAACCTCAATTCGGCGACAATTTGATGTTGTCTCCACTCCCTCCGAAGCGTTACTGTCGGCGCAGGAAGAGGAAAAAATCCAAAGGGGATCATATGCTTGGAATGATGCAGGAATGGCCGCTTCTCTGTCACAAGGTCATCGACCATGCGGCGATTTATCACGGCCAGAGAGAAGTTGTTTCGCGTTCCGTCGAAGGACCGTTCCACCGGACCCACTACGCGGAGATTCGCGCCCGGTCTCTCAAGCTGGCGCAACGCCTCGAGCGTGACGGCTGCGGTATCGGAGACCGGATCGCGACCATGGCCTGGAACACCTGGCGACATCTGGAAACCTGGTACGGGATCCTCGGGATCGGGGCGATTTATCACACGCTCAATCCGCGGCTGTTTCCCGACCAGATCGCCTGGATCATGAACGATGCCGAAGACAAGATGCTGTTCGTCGACCTGACATTCGTCAAGCTGGTCGAGATGATCGCGCCCAAGGTTCCGAGCCTCGAGCGAGTGGTGATCCTGACCGACGACGCGCACATGCCGGAAACCTCGCTGAAAAACGCGGTGTCCTACGAAAGCTATCTCGCCGAAGCCGACGGAGATTTCGCCTGGAAAGAGTTCGACGAGCGGACGGCAGCAGGGATGTGCTATACTTCAGGCACCACCGGCGACCCGAAAGGCGTGGTCTATTCGCATCGTTCCAATGTGCTTCACGCGATGGCGGCACTGCAGCCGGACATGCTCAACCTCGCCTCACGCGACCGGTTGATGCCGGTTGTCCCGCTGTTTCACGCCAATGGCTGGTCGACGGCTTTTTCCGGCCCGATGTCCGGCTGCTCCATGATCATGCCCGGCGCAGGCATGGACGGGGCATCGATCTATGAAATCCTGACGCAGGAGAAGGTGACGATCACGGCTGCGGTGCCAACCGTCTGGCTGATGCTTCTCCAGCACATGGAAAAACATGGCGGCAACCTGCCGGACCTTTCGCGCGTGGTGATCGGCGGATCGGCCTGCCCGCGCGCCATCACCAAGGCGTTCCAGGATGATTACGGCGTCGAGGTCATCCATGCCTGGGGCATGACCGAAATGAGCCCGCTGGGGACATTGTGTTCCATCAAGCCGGAATACAGCCACCTTACCGGGGAAGAGAAACTCGATCTGCAGGCCAAGCAGGGTCATCCTCCGTTCACGGTCGAAATGAAGATCACCGATGACGAGAACAAGGAACTTCCGTGGGACGGCAAGACCTTCGGCCGGCTCAAGGTTCGCGGCCCGGCGGTCTCGTCCTCGTACTACAAGGGCCGCGGCGCCGAGCAGTTCGATGCCGAGGGCTGGTTCGACACCGGCGACGTCGCCCATGTCGACCCGTACGGCTACATGCAGATCACCGACCGCGCCAAGGACGTCATCAAGTCCGGCGGGGAATGGATTTCCTCGATCGACATCGAGAACCTGGCTGTCGGGCATCCCGATGTGGCGGAAGCCGCGGTGATCGGCGTCGTTCACCCGAAATGGGACGAGCGGCCGCTGCTGGTCGTTGTGCTCAAGGAGGGACGCTCCCCGAGCAAGCAGTCCATTCTCGATTTCCTCGAAGGCAAGATCGCCAAATGGTGGATGCCGGACGATGTGATGTTCGTTGACGAGATCCCGCACACGGCAACCGGCAAGATCCAGAAAACGGCTTTGCGCGAAACCCTCAAGGATTATCGCCTGCCAACCGCCTGAGCCGGCAGCGACGCCTGAAAAAAGGCCCGGACGCCTATGGCGTCCGGGCCTTTGTCTTGTGCGAGGGAAAATGTCAGCGCAGGCGCGCGCCACTCTGCGCGTCGAAGAGAAAGGCCCGTTCCGGGTTGAAGCCGGTCCTGAGCGTGTCGCCTTCGCGCACTTCACGGTTTTCGCGAATCTCAATGGTCAGCGGCAATTCCAGGTGGGATCGGGAATAGGCGAAGGACGAGCCGCCGAGATGCTCGATGACATCGATCGGCATCGACATCTGAACGCTGCCGGCAGCATCAAAATGCTCCGGACGGATCCCGAGTTGCAGCTGTGTGCCCGGCTTCGGATGGTCGCCTCTTATCGTCATCGGCACCTCGATGCCATCAAGGTCATCGAGCCGGACCTTCAGCGTTTCGCCATTGGAAGCGACGGCCGACGCGGGAAGGAAATTCATCCGCGGAGAGCCGATGAAGCCGGCGACGAAGGCGTTGTCCGGATCATCGTAAAGCGCCAGCGGCGAGCCGACCTGCTCGATGACACCGGCGCGCAGCACGACGATCTTGTCGGCCAGCGTCATGGCCTCGACCTGGTCGTGGGTCACGTAGATCATGGTGGCGCCGAGTTCCTTGTGCAGCTTGGCGATTTCGAGCCGCATCTGCACACGGAGCTCGGCGTCAAGATTGGACAGAGGCTCGTCGAACAGGAAGACGTCGGGTTGCCGGACGATGGCACGACCGATGGCGACGCGCTGCCGTTGGCCGCCGGAGAGGGCTTTCGGCTTGCGCTGCAGCAGCGGTTCGAGATGCAGGATGGAGGCCGCGCGGCTGACCCGCTCGCTGATTTCGCCGGCGGGATGGCCGGTCATCTTCAGGCCGAAGCCCATGTTTTCCTCAACCGTCATGTGCGGGTAGAGCGCATAGGACTGGAACACCATGGCGACCCCGCGATCGGCCGGCTCGACATGGGTGACATCCTTGCCGCCGATTGACAAGGTGCCGCCGGTTGTGGCTTCCAACCCGGCGACCAGCCTGAGCAAGGTGGACTTGCCACAGCCGGAGGGGCCGACAAACACGGTGAATTCACCATCTTCGATGGTCAGATCGACACCGTGGATGACGTCAACAGTGCCAAAAGACTTCTTCACTTGATGCAGTTCAAGGCCTGCCATGACATTCCCTCTCACACTCCCGGCGTCCGTGCGGGCGCCGCTCCCAAAATCAGGTGCGCGGACCCAGCCGCGCGCCCATATCTTCCATGATCGCGCCGGCCGCGTTGCGGACCAGCACCGCCCAGCTTTCCAGCAATTCCGGAGAGATCCGGTACGCTGGTCCGGTCACGGAAAGCCCGCCGACGAAACTTCGGTCTGCCGAATGGAGCGGCGCGGCGACGCAGCGGATGCCGGGCTCATGCTCCTCCCGGTCATAGGCATTGCCGCTGGCGCGTATCTCCTCGATCTCGCGCAACAGCGCTTCGGGCGTCACCAGCGTGCTGTCGGTGAAGCGGCGAAACCTGATGCTGGCAACAACAGCCTGGAGCTCGGCGTCGGGCAACGCTGAAAGACCGGCCTTGCCGACGCCGGTGCAATAGACCGGCGAGGCGTTGCCGATCTGCGAATACATGCGCACCGCCTGGCGGCTTTCGACCTTGTCGAGATAGATCACCTCGTTGCCGCGCAGCACGCCGAGATGCACCGTTTCGCCGGTGAGATCGTGCAACCTTCGCAAATGCGGCTCGGCAATGACGCGGAACTGGTTGCCGGCCCAGGCCTTGGCGGCAAACTTGAGGAGCCGGATTCCGACCGAATAGGAATGATCGCGGCCGAGCGACAGCAGACCCTCCTCGACCAGATTGGAAAGCTGGCGATGCAGCGTTCCGCGCGGCTGATCGGAGCGGGCGAGGATATCGGTAAAGCGCATCGGCTGGTCAGCAGACGCGACGATATCGAGTACCGCTATGGCCTTGCCGAGCGTGCCGGTATCGGCACGGCCTCGGACCGCCTCGCGGCCGATCCCGCTGCGCGCCTCATCCTCATGGTCTGCCGGATTGTCCATTACTCCTCCCCTCGCTGCTTTAACGCCCGCTGCCAATGCGTCCGGAAAACCGTCTTTGCTTCAAACGGTTGGCTCTCCCGCTCGCCACTCGTCCGCATTTTGCTGACAAAGCCCGCGGCTGATGCGGTGCTTTTCCAGCTTGACAAGCTCTACACCATAGATCGATAATTCTAAATAGTCAAATTGAATTCCATATAGTGGAACTTCAATTGATGCTGCCGGGGCGGTCTTGGAGGATTGCCCGCCCAGCAGGTGGACCGCCCGCCATATGGCCGGCACGCCAACGGGACGGCAGGGACGTCAACAACCGGGAGGACTACGCAATGAAGCTTTCACGCAAATCCGTGCTCCTCGGCACGGCTGCATTTGCCCTGATGGCAACGCAGGCCATGGCCGAGCAACGCACGCTGAAATATTACGCCGATTTCGATCCGGCGCCGCTGGCTGCCTTCGAAGCCGCGATCGCGGAGTTCGAAGCCGCCAATCCCGACATCGACGTGGTGCTGCAGAATTTCGACCACGAAGGATACAAGACCGCGATCCGCAACTTCCTGTCGGCGGATTCCCCGGATCTGGCCAACTGGTACGCCGGCAACCGCATGGCGCCCTTCGTCAACTCCGGTCAGTTCATGGACGTCTCCGATGTCTGGACCGATAACAATCTCGGAGAAACGCTGGCCTCGGCCAAGGGCTCGATGACCATCGACGGCAAGCAGTGGGGCGTACCCTACACCTATTACCAGTGGGGCATCTACTACAACAAGGACGCCTACAAGCAGGCCGGCGTTGAAGTGCCGACCACCTGGGCGCAGTTCATCGACAATTGCGCCAAGTTCAAGGCAGCCGGCATCGACTGTGTGACCACCGGCACCAAGGCGCTGTGGCCCGGAGCCGGCATCTTCGACTACATGAACCTGCGCACCAACGGCTACGACTTCCACATGGATCTGACCGCCGGCAAGGTGGCCTGGACCGACGACAAGGTGAAGAACACCTTCGCCGAGTGGGCCAAGCTGGTGGAACCCGGCTACGTGACGGCCAACCATGCGGCGCTCGACTGGCAGGATGCCGCATCGCTGCTGATCCAGGGCAAGGCCGCCAACTACGTCATGGGCAACTTCGCCGTGGCCGTGTTCAAGGACGGCGGCATGACCAACGACACGCTGGGCTTCATGCAGTTCCCCGAAATCACGCCGGGCCTTGCACGCGGGGAAGAGGCGCCGACCGACACGATCCACATTCCGTCGGGCGCCAAGAATGTCGATGACGCCAAGAAGTTCCTGGCTTTCATCGCCACTGCCGACGTCCAGACCAAGCTGAACGAAGCGCTGGGCCAGCTGCCGATCAACAACCAGTCCAAGGTCGGCGACGATCCGTTCCTGCAGGCCGGTTTCAAGATGCTCTCGACGGCTGACGGCGGCATCGCCCAGTTCTTCGACCGCGATGCACCGGCTGAAATGGCCAAGGTCGGCATGGAAGGCTTCCAGGAATTCATGGTCAAGCCGGAGAATGTCGACAAGATCCTGGAGCGGCTCGAGAAAGCCCGCCAGCGCATCTACAAGTAAGCGTGATGGCCGGGCGGCTTTATCGGCTGCCCGGCCATTTCACGACGACCTGACAACCGGGCGCGAGCAGACCGATGTCTCCGCCTGCCGCTGGCGCACTCGGGAGGGCAGCCATGACGGGTTCAGCGACCACAGCCATCGCCGGAACACGAACGCAAAGGCCGGGGATCTGGAAACGGAACCAGCGCGCATTGGCGCCCTGGCTTTTTCTGGCGCCGGGCATCGCGATGTTCGCGCTCTACGTCATCTACCCGATCGTCGCCTCGATGTGGCTGAGCTTTTACGACTGGGACGGGCTCGGCGCCAAGACATGGCTCGGGCTCGAAAACTATGTCGAGCTGTTTGACGATGACGCCTTCTACACCTCGCTTTACAACAACATCATCTGGCTGGTGCTCTACATGCTGGCCGTTCCGGCGGGGCTGTTCGTGGCGCTGTTTCTCAACCAGACGGTCACCGGCATCCGCATCTACAAATCGCTGTTCTTCTTCCCTTTCGTCATCAGCCAGGTCGTGGTCGGGCTGATCTTCTCCTGGTTCTATGCGCCAAATTTCGGCCTGTTCTACAATCTGATCGAGTGGCTGACCGGCACCGGCGTCGCCGTTCTGGCCGATGACCGCTACGTGACCTACGGCATCATCGCCGCCGGTCTCTGGCCGCAGATCGCCTATTGCATGATCCTGTACCTGACCGGTCTCAACAATGTCGCGCCCGACCAGATCGAAGCGGCGCGGCTAGATGGCGCCAAGGGCTGGAAGATGCTCTGGCACATCATCCTGCCGCAGCTCAGGCCCGCGACCTTTATCGCCGTCGTGGTCACCGTGATCGGCGCGCTGAGGTCGTTCGACCTGGTCTCGATCATGACGGATGGCGGTCCCTACGGTTCGAGCCGGGTGCTGTCGTTCTACATGTTCGAGCAGGCGCTGTCGGAATACGGTTTCCGCATGGGCTATGGCGCAGCGATCGCCGTCATCCTGTTCGCCATCATGATGGTCTTCATCTCCGGGTTCATCTGGAAGATGGTCCGCGACGAAAGGGGCCTGTGATGGTCCCAAAACCCATCGAACACGCCGCGCCGTCGACCCAGGTCCTCTACAAGGTGGCCTTGCCGGTCGCCCTGATCCTGTGGCTCTTGCCTCTGCTCGGGGTGGCGATGACGTCTCTGAAGCCGTCGAGCGACCTTGCCGCCGGCAACTATTTCGGGCTGCCGAGCTATATCGCGTTTTCGAATTATGCCGACGTGTTCACCAATTCGCCGATTGCCAAATACATCCTCAACTCGTTCAAGGTTACGATTCCGACCGTCATTGGAGCGGTGGCGATTTCCTGCCTGTCGGGTTTCGCGCTGGCGGTCTACCGGTTCCGGATGAACCTGTTGATCTTCTTCCTGTTCGTGGCCGGCAATTTCGTGCCGTTCCAGATCCTGATGGTGCCGGTGCGCGATCTCACCGTCTCGACCGGGCTCTACAACACGATCACCGGACTCGCGCTGTTCCATATCGCCTTCCAGTCCGGTTTCTGCACGCTGTTCATGCGCAACTTCATCAAGGGGCTGCCGTTCGAGCTGATCGAGTCGGCGCGCGTCGAGGGCGTCTCCGAGTTCCGCATCTTCTGGTACATCGTTCTGCCCCTGATGCGTCCGGCGATCGCGGCACTTTCGGTGCTGGTCTTCACCTTCATCTGGAACGATTACTTCTGGGCCACCGTGCTGACCACCAGCGCCGAAACCCAGCCGGTCACCGCCGGCCTCTATTCGCTCAACGGACAATGGATCGCGCAGTGGCAACTGGTCTCGGCCGGATCGATCATCGCGGCGATGCCGCCGGTGCTGATGTTCTTCCTGATGCAGAAACACTTCATCGCCGGCCTGACCCTCGGCGCGACAAAGGGATAAGATGACACGCCCCGACATGCCAGATTTTGCCGTCATCGATGTGACCCGGCTTGACGGAGGCGGTCGTACAGCCGTCTTCGCCAGCTTCAACAAGGGCGCGCCATGCCTCATCCATTTCGGCCGGTCCCTGCCCGCGACAGATGACCTCGCGGCGCTGGCGATCGCCACCATACCCAATGTCGGCGCCGGACAGATCGATCCGTTCCTGCCGCTCACACTGTGCCCGCTGGCAATCACCGGCTGGCAAGGCCACCCGGGCATGATCCTGCAGACGGCTGATGGCCGGAACTACCTGGCCAATCCGAAGCTTGCCGAAACCGAGAGCGACGGCGCTGAAGGGACAAGTTTCACGCTGCTCGATCGCGGCAAGCCGGACGGCGTCAGGCTCGTTATCTCGGCCCGTCTCGATCCCGAAACCGGCATCCTCAAACTGTCGCAGACGGTGACCATACCCAAGGGCTGGAGCTGCAGCTGGCTTGCCGCCCCGGCTATCCCGGCACCGGCCGGCATGGACCGTATCATCGACCATTCCGGGCGCTGGTGCGGGGAGTTCCGGCGGCAGGAAGTGCCATTCAGAACCGGCGCGCACAGCCGGGAGAGCCGCGAGGGGCGGACCGGGCACGCGCATTTTCCCGGCGTAACGCTGGCGACCGGCGCCACAGGCGAACACGGCGGCGCCTGCCTCGCCGCCACGCTTGCCTGGAGCGGCGGGCATAGGATGCTGGCCGAGGAGCTGCCCGACGGGCGGCGGCAGGTGCAGTTCGGCGTACTTGATGACGGACTGGCGCGCGGCGAAATTGCTTCGCCCACCCTGCACCTGTTCTGGTCGGACCAGGGCTTCAACGGATTGTCCCATGCATTTCACCGGCACCTCCGCGCCATCCAGGCGCCGGTCAACGCGCGGCGCAAGCGCGAGCCGCGTCCGGTGCATTACAATTGCTGGGAGGCGGTCTATTTCCGGCACGATCTCGAGGAGCTCAAATCCATCGCCTCGCTCGCCGCGAAACTGGGCGCCGAGCGCTTCGTGCTCGATGACGGCTGGTTCCGCGGCCGCAACGACGACACTTCGAGTCTGGGCGACTGGGAGATCGACCGGGCGAAATTCCCCGACGGGCTCTCCCCCCTGATCGAGCATGTCCACGGCGAAGGCATGCGCTTCGGGCTCTGGTTCGAGCCGGAGATGGTCAACCGCGACAGCGAGCTGTTCCGGGCGCATTCCGACTACATGCTCGGCCCCGACGACCAGCCGAGCGGCCGCAACCAGCATGTGCTCGATATGGCCAGGCCCGAGGTACGGGCGCATCTGTTCCGCCAGATCGACGCGATCCTGTCCTCACACGATATCGACTATGTCAAATGGGACCACAACCGGCCGCTGACCGGCGGCGGGCCGGACCAGGCACGCGGCTTCATGACACTGCTGTCAGACCTGGTGCGCGCGCACCCGGACCTGGATTTCGAAAGCTGCTCCTCTGGCGGCGGGCGCATCGATTTCGGCGTGCTGGAACTGGCAAGCCGGGTCTGGCTGTCAGACTCCAACGATGCGCTGGAGCGCCTGCGGATGCAGCACGAGGCCAGCCGCTGGATCGCGCCCGAGGTTCAGGGCTCGCATGTCGGCCCGCGCCATTGCCATACCTCGGGCCGGGTTCTGTCGATGCCGTTTAGGGCCTGGGTGGCGGCACAGCGGCACATGGGTTTCGAGATGGATCCCCGCGAACTGACCGAGGAAGAAGGCGGGACGCTGCGCCGGGTCACCTCATGGTGGAAGCAGAACCGCGATTTCCTGTTTTCGGGCGCACTGCACCGCCTGGAAAGCGACGACGCCGAGGTGTTCGCGGAGATGACGGTCGACGGCGCGGCTGACCGGTTCATCCTGTTTGCCGGCCAGGCCGGCGCTTCGGCGCAAATTTTCCAAAGGCCGTTGCGCGCTGCAGGGCTCGATCCCGAGGCAATCTACGAGATCCGCCTGGTCAACCCGGAAGATGTGAGCCCGCTCGCCAACCGCCGCATGGTCAATACTCTGGCCGAGGGGGAAACGATGCGACTATCCGGTACGTTCCTGATGGACCAAGGTATCCGCTTGCCCAACGCGGTGCCTGCCTCCATGACGGTTCTCGAAGGGCAGCGAATCGATCCGGAGAACAACTGATGAGCGAGCAGACAGCGACATTTCCAGACCTCAAGGACAAGGCGGTGCTGATCACCGGCGGCGGCAGCGGCATCGGCGCGGCACTGACCGAGGGCTTTGCCGCACAGGGCGCCCGGGTTGCGTTCATCGATATCGCCGAGGCGCCAAGCCGGGCGCTTGCCGACCGTCTGGCGGGCACAAGCCGGCACGCGCCCCTGTTCATTCATACCGATCTCAAGGATCTCGAGGCGATCAGCCGGGCGGTTGCGCAGGCCGAAGCCGCGCATGGCCCAACGCGGGTACTGGTCAACAATGCGGCGCTCGACGACCGGCATGAACTGCTCGACATGACCGGCGAGTACTGGGATGAAAACCACGCTATCAACCTGCGGCCGGTGGCTTTTACCGCCAAGGCCGTGGCGCCGGGAATGATCGCGGCGGGCGGCGGCACGATCGTCAATTTCACCTCTACATCCTACATGCTCAACATCGGTTCAATGCCCGCCTACACCGCCGCCAAGGCGGGGATCGTCGGGCTGACCAAGGGGCTTGCCGGGCGGCTTGGTCCTGACGGCATCCGCGTCAACGCCATCGCGCCGGGCTGGGTGATGACGGAGCGGCAGAAGGAGCTCTGGGTCACCGAAGAAGGTCTTGCGGCGATGATCGACCGGCAATGCCTCAAGCGGGCGATCGAACCGGAAGACATGGTCGGGCCCTGCCTGTTCCTGGCATCCGGCGCCTCGGCGATGATTACCGCGCAGGTGCTGATTGCCGATGGAGGCATGATGTGAGCAAAACACCCGCCCTTGTTGCCGTCGACTGGGGGACATCGAGCTTCCGTCTCTGGCTGATGTCGGCGGACGGAACTGTGCTCGCCGAACACCGCAGCCACGAGGGCATGAGCGAGGTTGCCGAGCGCGGGTTTGAGCCGGTGCTCGAAACCCATCTCGCCGCTCTCTCTGCCGCCGATCACCTGCCGGTGGTCATCTGCGGCATGGCAGGATCTCGCCAGGGGTGGGTCGAAGCCGGCTACATCGACACCCCGGCCGACGTCACCACAATCGGCGAGACAGCGACCATCGTGCCCGGCACGGCGCGGCGGATCATCATTATTCCAGGGCTGGCCGTGCGCTCGGAAGCCGAACCCGACGTGATGCGCGGCGAGGAAACGCAATTGCTTGGCGCGCATCTGGAAATGCCCGGTGGCGAGCGCTACTGCATGCCGGGGACGCATTCGAAGTGGGTCAGCATGGACGGCGCGACGGTCACCGCCTTCGAGACCTTCATGACGGGAGAATTGTTTTCCGTCATCAGCGGCAAGACCATCCTCAGGCATTCCACCGGCGACGGCAGCGTCGACGCCAATGACCCGGCCTTTCTGACCGGCGTCCGCGATGGCTGGAACCAGCCGGCGAAGACCACGCACCACCTGTTTTCGATCCGGGCTGGACAATTGCTCCATGACCATCAGGCCAGTGACAACCGGGCCCGGCTGTCGGGGCTGCTGATCGGTGCGGAGTTCGCCGGCGCGGGGATCAGCGGTGACGAGCAAGTCGGGCTGGTGGCGAGCGGGGCACTGCAACGGCTATACCACGCGGCACTCACCGAATGCGGGGTCAAGGTTCGCGGCATTGAAGCCGACGTGGCCGTCCGCCGCGGGCTACTGGAATCCTGGCAGCGTTTTTCCAACACCAACGGGGATCGGCAAGACCAATGATGCGGATCAAGTTTCCTGCGATGACGCGCAGCCTAGTGGCCATCCTGCGCGGCATCAAGCCCGATGAAACCGCCGCGATTGTCGACGGCCTTATCGAGGCGGGCTTCACGGCGATCGAAATACCGCTCAATTCGCCCGACCCGTTCCGGTCGATCGAGATCGCGGTCAAGCGCGCGCCGAAAGAGGTGCTGATCGGAGCCGGGACAGTCTTGTCGGTGGATGATGTCGACCGCCTCGAAAGTGTCGGCGGGCGGTTGATGGTCAGCCCCAATGTCGAGCGGGAAGTCATTGCCCAGGCCGCGTCGCATGGCATGGTGACCATGCCCGGCGTGTTCACGCCGACCGAAGCCCTGGCCGCGTGTGCCGCGGGCGCCTCGGCGCTGAAATTCTTTCCGGCCAGCGTTCTTGGCCCCTCTGGCATCAGCGCCATTCGCGCGGTCCTGCCAAAGGATGTGCCGGTCGGTGCGGTCGGCGGCGTTTCGAACGAGGATTTCGCCGCCTATGCCAAGGCCGGCGTAAGAACCTTCGGGCTGGGCTCCAGTCTCTACAAGGCCGGGATGCCGGCCGAAGAAGTTACGCGCCGAGGCGCTGCTGCCATTGCGGCCTTCGATCAGCTCAAGGAGGACGGGTCTTGACCACTGAACCAACCGCATTCTCGGGACGCAAGCTGAACGCCCCTGCCTGCACGCTTGGCGAGGGGCCGAGCTACGATCCGCACACCGGCACGGCCTGGTGGTTCGATATCCTCGGCCGCAAGCTCTACCAGTACGAACTGGCCATCGATGCCGTGAAAGTTCACGATCTGCCGCTGATGGGCAGCGTTTGTGCGCGGGTCGATGACAGCCGGCAGGTGATTGTCACCGAGACCGGGCTGCATCTGAGGCACGTGGCGACGGGTGAGCTGGAGCTCATCACCGCGATCGAGGCAGACAACGCAGCAACCCGCTCGAATGACGGACGGGTGCATCCCTGCGGTGCGCTGTGGTTCGGCACCATGGGCAAGAGTGCTGAAAAACATGCCGGCGCAATCTACCATGTGGCGCGCGGCAACGTGACAACGCTGTTCCCAGACATCACCATTCCCAACGCGATCTGCTTCTCGCCCGACGGCGCAACCGCCTATTTCACCGACACGATGGCGGGCAAGCTGATGCGTGTCGCTATCGATCCCACAACCGCCCTTCCCGCCGGTTCGCCAGAAATCTTCTTCGATCACCGTGGCGGCGACGGCGGGATCGATGGCGCGGTGTGTGACCACGACGGGATGATCTGGAATGCAAGATGGGGCGCGGGATGCATCGACGGATACTCGGCGGATGGCGAGCGGGTCATCTCGCTCAAGGTGCCGGCAAGCCAATCGAGCTGCCCCGCCTTCGTCGGCGCCGAGGCTGACAGACTACTGGTGACGTCAGCACGCGAAGGCCTCTCGGATGCAGCGCTTGCCGCCGACCCCGAGGCCGGATCGATCTTCCTGCTCGATCACCCGGTCAAGGGCCGGTTCGAGCCCGACTACATTCTCTGACCCTGTCCGGAGCCTGCCCAAATGAACCGTACGCTCGGTGTGTGCTATTACCCGGAACACTGGCCGGAGAGCCAGTGGACGGAAGACGCGGAGCGCATGGCGGGGCTCGGCCTGACCCATGTGCGGGTCGGGGAATTCGCCTGGTCGCGGCTTGAGCCCAAACGCGGCGCCTACGATTTCGACTGGCTGCGCCGCGCCATCGACACCCTGCATGGCGCCGGTCTGAAAGTGGTGCTCGGGACACCGACGGCGACGCCGCCGAAATGGCTGGTGGACGAGATGCCGGACATGCTGCCGGTGGGGGTCGACGGATCGGTGCGCGGGTTCGGCTCGCGCCGCCACTATGATTTTTCCCATGACGGCTATCTGGAAGAGAGCAAGCGCATCACACTCAAGCTGGCCAGGGCCTTTGGCGAGCATCCGGGCGTATGCGCCTGGCAGACCGACAATGAATATGACTGCCACAACACCACGCTGTCCTATTCCGCCGCGGCACGCGCCGGGTTTCAGCAATGGCTGCAACGGAAATACCAGTCCCCCGATGCGCTCAACCGTGCCTGGGGTACGGTGTTCTGGTCGATGGAGGTGGCTGATTTCGGCGAGGTGGAGCTGCCGAACCTGACGGTGACGGAAGCCAATCCGGCACATGTGATGGATTTCCGCCGCTACGCCTCTGACATGGTGGTGCGCTTCAACAAGGCGCAGGCCGATATCATCCGGGCGCATTCGCCGGGCCGCGACGTGATCCACAATTTCATGGGCCGGACGCTGGCGTTTGATCATTTCGCAGTCGGGGCCGATCTCGATATTTCAAGCTGGGATTCCTATCCGCTCGGTTTTCTCGAAGACCGCTCCGATCAGGACGATGCCTGGAAGCGGCAGTTCGCGCGCGCCGGCGATCCTGATTTCCAGGCCTTCCACCATGATCTCTACCGCGCTACTTCGAAGGGGCGCTGGTGGGTGATGGAACAGCAGCCCGGGCCGGTGAACTGGGCGCCGCACAATCCCGCGCCACGCGACGGCATGGTGCGGCTGTGGAGCTGGGAGGCCTTCGCCCACGGGGCCGAAACGGTAAGCTATTTCCGTTGGCGGCAGGCGCCGTTCGCGCAAGAGCAGATGCATGCGGGCCTGCTGCGCCCGGACTCCGTCGAGGCCGAGGGGTATTTCGAGGCGGCGCAGGTGGCGAAGGAGCTTGCAAAGCTTGGCGGCGAACTCGACGACAAAATCGGGCGCGCAGACGTGGCGATCGTCTTCGACTACGCTTCCGCCTGGGCCTGGGAGATCCAGCCGCAGGGCCGCGAGTTCGACTATTTCCGGCTGGTGTTCGACTTCTACCGCACGCTGCGGCGGCTTGGCCTTTCGGTGGACTTCGTTGCCGCCGATACGCCGAGTCTCGAAGGCTACGGGCTGGTCGTGATCCCCGGCCTGTTCACCTGGTCGCAAACGCTGATCGAAGCGATCAGGTCGCATGAAGGCCATGTGCTGATCGGCCCGCGCTCAGGCTCGAAGACCGCCGATTTCGTCATTCCCGAGGCCCTGCCGCCGGCGTTGCCGGAGGGCGTACTCGACGTACGGGTGTCCCGGATCGAAACGCTGCGCGCGGATACGCCGGTGCCGGTCAAGGGCGGCGGCACGATCCGGTTCTGGCGCGAATATCTCGAGGTTGGCGCCGACACCGGGACGGTCCTGATCGCCGAGGATGGCGTGCCGGCGCTGGTGGCCAGGGGAAACCGCCACTATCTTGGCGGCTGGCCGGATCCGGAGTTGATGCGCACCATCCTGCAGCGCATGGCGGTCGACGCTGGCCTGACGACCACGGATCTCCCCGAAGGCGTGCGGCTCAGGCGGCATGGCGGGCATGTGTTCGCGTTTAATTACGGCGAAACGGTCTTCGACCTGGCGGAACTGGGCTGGAGCGGAGAATTGCTGCTAGGCAAGCGTGTGCTGGAGCCTTCCGGGGTTGCGATCATGCCTGCTTCGGGGACTGGGAGTTAGGAACAGACCAAACCTACAGGCATTGAGGACAAAGGGCCCATACAGGTGCGAATGCAGCAGCCATGCGGATGAGAATCACGCTGCGTAAGGCTCGATCTGCTTCAACTCGTTGCCGATCACCCTTCGGCGTTCCATCATGTCGAAATCCGCCTGAAGTCCCAAAAAGAACCCTTCGGACATTCCGAAAAACCGGGCAAGACGCAGATCCGTGTCAGCCGTGACGGCGCGCTTGCCCAGGACTATTTCGTTGATCCGCCGCGGCGGTACATGAACGGCACGCGCCACTGCATTCTGGCTAAGCCCCATAGGCCTGAGAAACTCCTCAAGAAGGATTTCGCCCGGATGCGGGTTGGGCAGCAGATCAGTCGTGATAGTCGACGATTTTGACATCTCTGGGTCCTCTATCTTCCCATACAAAGCAAATGCGCCATTGGCTGTTGATCCTGATGCTGTGCCAACCCGACCAGTTCCCCTTCAACGCTTCGAGGCGGTTGCCCGGCGGTATTCGGAGGTCCGTCAGGACCATGGCCTGATTGAGCAAACGCAATTTTCGCAAGGCCGTGGCTTGAATATCGTAAGGAAGGCGACGGCTACGAGTGCCTGCCCAAATCAACTCAGCTTCCGGATCATCGAACCCAAGGATCATGAAGCAGCATAACGCAACACGTTACATAACGCAATGCGTTATAAGTCAAATCTCCTTCATCAGCCTCAGCGCATCGTAGATGGCGGCATGGGTGTTGCGCGCGGCAATCGCGTCGCCGATGCGGAACAGCTGGAAACCCTGGCCATCCGTGGGCCCGCCGTTCAGGGTCTGCGACCTGCCTGCAATGAACGCGTCATAATCGACCTGTCCGAGATTGGACGACTGCGGCCTGAGCTCGAAATAGAGCTCATCGAGCGGCAAAGTGCCGTGGTTGATGACGACCTGGTCGAAATGGCGCGTCTTGGCGAGCGGCATGTAATCGCTGCCGATGATGGCCTTCAACCGATTGCCATCGCGCTCGACCGAGGTCAGCCGGTAGGTGACGGTGAAGGTCACGTCCTTGTCCTGCAGCGACCGCATGTAGGGCACCAGGTTCATCGCCATCACGTCGGGCGCGAAGCTGCGGTCGGGCGTCATGATCTCGACCGAGGCGCCGGCGGCAGCGGCCACCTCAGCGGCCTGCAGTCCGGCATGATCGCCGGCGTCGTCATAGATCAGGACCTGCTTGCCCGGCTTGACGTCGCCGGAGATCAGATCCCAGCTTGAGACCACCAGGTCGTTGCCTGCTTCCAGAACCTCGGTGTGCGGCAGGCCGCCGGTGGCGATGATCACCGCGTCGGGGTTCTCGGCCAGCACATCTTCGGCTTCAGCCCATGTGTTGAAACGGAACTCGACATCGCGGGCGGCGCATTGCGCCATGCGCCACTCGATGATGCCGATCATTTCCTTGCGGCGCTGGTTCTGCACGGTCAGCCGGATCTGGCCGCCCGGGTCGGGCTGCGCCTCGAACACCGTGACCCGGTGCCCGCGCTCGGCGGCGACGCGGGCCGCCTCGAGGCCCGCAGGCCCGGCGCCGACGATGACGACGCGCTTCGACGTCTCGGCGCGCGGGATCGTGTGCGGCATGGTGAGTTCACGGCCGGTGGCCGGATTGTGGATGCAGAGCGCGTCCCCCGCCTGGTAGATCCGGTCGAGACAATAGGTGGCGCCGACACAGGGGCGGATGTCATCCTCGCGGCCTTCCATGATCTTCCGAACCAGATGCGGATCGGCCATGTGGGCGCGGGTCATTCCGACCATGTCGAGCTTGCCCTCGGAGATGGCATGCCGGGCCGTGGCCACATCCGGGATGCGGGCTGCATGGAATGTCGGCAACCCGACTTCGGCGCGGATGCGGCCTGCGAAATCGAGATGCGGGGCCGAACGCATGCCCTGAACCGGGATGACATCGGTCATCGCCGGATCGGTGTGGATCTGGCCCCGGATGACATTGAGAAAATCGACCTGACCCGATGCCTTGAACATGTGGCCAATGGCGACGCCTTCTTCCTCGTTGATCCCGCCCTTCGCAGTCTCATCGGCGGTGTAGCGGATGCCGACGAGCAGCTTTTCGCCGACCCTCGCCCTGATCGCCGCAACCACATCGAGGGCGAAGCGGGCGCGGTTTTCCAGACTGCCGCCATAGGGTCCATCGAGCTCATTGGTCAGCGGCGACATGAACTGGTCCATAAGGTGGCCGTAGCATTCGAGCTCGACGCCATCGAGACCGGCCTCGGCCATGCGCTCGGCGGCGTCGGCGTAATCGGTGATCACCCGGGCGATGTCCCAGTCTTCCATCTTCTTCGGGAAGGCCCGGTGCGCCGGCTCGCGCTGGTGGCTGGTCGAGAGCGCCGGCAGCCAGTCGCCCTTGTTCCAGTGGGTGCGGCGGCCGAGATGGGTCAACTGGATCATCACCGCGCAGCCGTGCTCGTGGCACTCGTCGGTGAGCTTCCTCATCCAGCCTACGACCTCGTCCTTGTAGGCCAGCACGTTGTTGAAAACCGGCGGGCTGTCTTTCGAGACCGCAGCAGAGCCTGCCGTCATGGTCATGGCGATGCCGGCCCTGGCACGTTCGACATGGTAGGCGCGGTAGCGGTCCTTGGGCATGCCGTCTTCGGGATAGGCCGGTTCGTGACTGGTGGTCATGATCCGGTTCTTCAGCGTCAGATGCTTGAGCTGATAGGGTTGCAGCAGCGGATCGTTGACTTGCACCATCGGTGACGGCTCCTCGGGATTGGATTGTCCGGGGACGGCAAATCCCAGCCCCGGAGCGTTGTCAGTTCATTCGCAGACCATGTTCGAGACACGCCATTGATTGGCTTCTGAAGCGATGTCGGATACCAGCCAGCTGCCTGCGTCCTTGCTGAGCGTCCACTCGATACGGGTGGGCTGACCGAAATTGTCGAATTGCGCGATCACGCTGGCGGTATTCCCGCTGACGGTTTCATCAAGCTGGAGCGTCCTGAGGATTTCCGCGTCATCATAATCCTGGGCGTCGACCGCGAAACCGAAGTCGATGCAGACGGTTTCATCCCGGTCCCAGGCTGCGTCCGCCGCATTGAGGAAATTGAGTGCAGGCCCGGTGAACAAGGCCCGCTTGCCCGGGTCAGACAAGGCTGCCGGATCGTCATAGAAGACCCTCACCACGTCGCTCGCATCGCCTGCGGCGGCAGGAGCGGTGGCTGCTACGAACATGGACAAGACAACAAGGTATTTCAGCATTGAGCGGCTCCAACAGGGACTTTGCTTCTCAATACCATGCGTCGGACATTCCCGCCTTGGTGCGGTCGACATAATCCACAAGCGCCTCGTCGAGCGCCACGTCGAGCGGCGGGGCCTGGTAGTCGGCCAGCATCCGCTTCCAGCGCAGATTGGCGCGGGTCGCCGCATCGGTGCGGCCCAGCGTGTCCCACTTTTCGAACGGCTCGTTGTCGGCAATCTCGGAATCCCAGAACGCGGTCTGGTAGTTTTCCATCGTGTGGGCGCAACCGAGAAAATGCTTTCCGATGCCAACCTCGAGGAATGCGTCGATGGCCAGCGTGTTGTCATCGACGACGACGCCGGCCAGATAGGAGTGCAACGCGCCGCAGAAATCGGCGTCCATGACGAATTTCTCGTAGGACATCGACAGCAGCCCGTCGAGGAATCCGGCGGAATGCAGGATGAAGTTAGCCCCGCAATGCACCGCCGAAAGCATCGACATTGTGCCCTCGTTCATCGCCTGTGCATCGGGCAGTTTCGAATTGGAGAAATTGCCGGCGCACCTCAAAGGCAGGTTGAGCCTCCGTGCCAGCTGCCCGATCACCATCGAGCCGATGGCCGGTTCGGGAGTTCCGAAGGTGGGGGAACCGGTGCGCAGCGACATCGACGAGAGGAAATTACCGAAGATCACCGGCGCGCCCTTGCGCTCGAGCTGGGTCAGCGCGCAGCCGGCCATGGTCTCGGCCAGCGACTGCGCGATCGCGCCGGCATTGGTCACCGGCCCCATGGCGCCGCCGAGGATGAACGGCACGATGACCGCAGCCTGGTTGGCCCGGGCATAGGCTCTGAGCACATTGGTCATGGTGCCGTCCCAGACCAGCGGCGAGTTGACGTTGACATTGCCGAGGATCACGCAGTTCTGGTCGACGAAATCGCGGCCAAAGACGATCCGGGCCATTTCAATGGATTCCTCGGCGCGGCTTTCCGCCGTGACCGATCCCATGAAACCCCGGTCGGAGTATTTCAGGTGCGCATAGGCCATGTCGAGATGGCGCTTGTTGACCGGCACATCGACAGGCTCGCAAATGGTGCCGCCGGAATGATGCAGCCAGGGGCTCGATTGCGCCAGCTTGATGAAATTGCGGAAGTCCTCGATCGTACCGTAGCGGCGCCCCCTGTCGAGATCCATGACGAAGGGCGATCCATAGGCGGGGGCGAAGACAACGCTCTTGCCGCCGATCTCGACATTGTTGGCCGGGTTTCGGGCATGCTGGGTGAAGGTCGACGGCGCGGACTTGAGGATCTCGCGCAACATCCCCGGTTCGAACCGGACGAGAAGACCATCGACCGTGGCGCCGGCCCTCTTCCAGTGCTCGAGAGCCACCGGGTCGTCACGAAATTCTATGCCGACTTCGGCCAGGATGCGGTCTGCGGCGGCCTCGATCCTGACCAGGTTCTCCTCGCCGAGAATGTCGTAGGTTGGAATATTGCGGACAATATAGGGGGCCGAGCGGTGCGGCGGCGCGGCACCCTGCCCGGACCGGCGCCCGTCGCGACCGCCCGCCCGTTCCCGCCTGCGCCCCTGTGAACCTCGTGCTTCGGTGATATCTGCGGTGTCCATGGCGTGTCCTCCGATGAAGAAGTCTAGGAGCATCGCGAGCGGATGTAATGCTGGAAAATTCCATGGCTTGGGATAAGCTGGGCTTATGGATAACCTTCGCCACCTGTTGCCCTCTGCCGGCAATCTCATCGTTTTCGAAGCGGCCGGACGGCAGATCAGCTTCACCAGGGCCGCGCAGGAGCTGGGGATGACGCAGGCCGCGGTGAGCTACGCAATCCGGTCGCTGGAAGGCCAACTCGGCACGTCGCTGTTCCACCGTGCGCACCGGGCGGTATCACTGACGGAGGCAGGGCGGCGGTTCCACGCGGATGTCACGCTGGGGTTGAGCCACATCCGGAAATCAGCGGAAGACATCCGGGCGCGTGGCCGGGCCAACGCCGTCACGCTCGCGGCGTCGACCGCGTTTGCCTCGCTGTGGATGCTGCCGCGGTTGCACCGGCTGCGCGACGAGCTGCCCGATATCGACTTGCGTATCCAGACGGCCGACCGGGATCTCGACATTCGCAACGAGAACATCGAGCTCGGCGTTCGCGGCGGACGGCCGGAAGACTGGGCCGATTATGACAGCGCGCTGATCGCACCGGAAGTGATCGAGGCGGTGGCAAGTGCTGCCTATCTCGAAAAGCACGGCATGCCGGAAAGCGTCGCCCACCTGACGCAGCACAAGCTGATCCATCTCGAGGAGCCGTTTCGCACCGCGTGCGACTGGCGGCAATGGTTCATGAGCGCGGGCGTCAACGGGGTAACGGCGAACCGCGGGCTGGCAATCAATGATTACGTTCTGGTCATCCAGGCCGTCATGGAGGGGCAAGGCGTGGCGCTGAGCTGGCAGCACCTGACCGAGCGGCTGGTGACATCGGGACTACTCAAGAAAGTGACCGGTCACCGGCTGGTCACAGGCGCCGCCTTTCATGTCATCTGGCCGAAAGGCCGCCCACTCTCCGCGCAAACGGAACTGGTTTTGAACTGGCTGACAAAAGAGGGTCAGGACGTCAACGGTTAGGCTGGGTCTGACCTGCCCGGCGGGCGCGGGAAATTTCCTCGGCTTCAAGGAGAGCAAAGGTCGCCGTTGAATCGACAGCCTTGCCATAGAGCCAGCCCTGCCCCGACTTGCAGCCGAGTTCCCTCAGCTTGGCGGCCTGTTCCTCGGTTTCAATGCCTTCGGCGATAACCTTGAGATTGAGCCCTTCGCACATGGCCAGGATGGCCCGGACAATATGTTCGGCTGACTTGTCGACCGTGATCTCGCTGACAAAACTGCGGTCGATCTTGACTTTGTTGAAGGCAAAGTCGCGCAAGCGGCCAAGGCTCGACTGGCCGGTGCCGAAATCATCAAGCGACACCCGGATTCCGACGCTGCTGAGTTCGGTGACCACCTTGGCGGCAACTTCCGGATCGCTCATCATCGCCGTTTCGGTGATCTCCAGCTCCAGGCGATGGGGGTCGAGGCCAACGCGATTGATCACGGCAAGGACATTGAAGGCCGTTGCAGGGTCGATCAATTGGGCGGAAGAGAGGTTGAACGAGAGGAAGATCCCGGAAGGCCAGTGCCTGGCAGTTTCCGCTGCCTTCTTCAGAAGCGTTTCGGTGAGCGAGTCGATGAATCCGCGTTCCTCGGCAAGCGGAATGAACACCGCGGGAGATACGAAGCCCAGTTCCTTGTCGGTCCAGCGTGCGAGTGCCTCAAAGCCCTGGATCGATCCATCGGCCAGATCAACGATCGGTTGGAAGTGAACCGCCACCTCATCGGCAATGATCGCCCGGCGAAGCGCCTGTTCGATCTGCGTGCCGCGGCGCATTTCTTCTGCGATTTCCTCGGAATAGACGGTGATCTGTCCACGGCCGCGCCGTTTGGAGCGATACAACGCGGTATCGGCGCTCTTGAGCAATTCGGCGAACTGCTCACCGGCAAACGGATAGACGGCGAAGCCAAAAGACGCCGACAGGCGGACATTGCGATCGCCCAGATCGTAAGGGGCTGACAGGACGTCCTTGAACATGCGGCCGATTTTCTCGGCACCCTTCTTCTCGAAAACCAGCGGCAGGATGAAGGCGAATTCGTCGCTTTCGATGCGGGCGACAAAGCCGCCATCGGGCAAGCAGGCCCGCAACCGGTGCGCCACCTGGCACAATATTTCGTCACCCGCGGCGTGACCGAAGAGGTCGTTGATCGGCTTGAAGCCATCGATATTGGCGATGCCGATTGTAAAGGGCGCAGGATCGTCGGCGCGTTCGGCAGCAAGCTTGCGGATCTTGTCCATCAGACGGCGACGGTTGCCCAGCCCCGTCAAAGGGTCCGTGTAGGCCACGGCATTCGGGTTAGGGGACAAAGCGTCCATATTTGAATCTTCAGGAGTCATCAATAAAAGCAGGTCCGCAGGAAAGAATGTAACTTTTTCAAACAAAATGCGGGAGATGTCTTAACATTGTCCTATAATGGCACCGACTAGAAAACACTCGCGATTCTTGCGGCCATTGACAGCCTATCCGGCAGCCAGCAGCCGCTCCGAGCCGCCAACCCATTTCTGAATGATCGCCTCGAGCTTTTCCGGACTGACCGGTTTGGACAGGTAGTCGTCCATTCCCGCAGCCAGGCAGCGTTCACGATCCCCGGTCATCGCGTGCGCAGTGACGGCGATGATTGGCACATGCAGGGCGCGGTCCGGATCCATTGCCTCTGAATCGCGGATTGCCTGCGTCGCCTGAAGGCCGTTCATTATCGGCATCGAGACATCCATCAGGATGAGATCCGGCGCCGCCGCACTCCAAGCGGTAACGGCTTCCTTTCCATTGCCGACAATGCGGAAGTCCACACCAATTCCTTCGAGGATCTGTTCGAAAACGATCTGGTTGACGTCATTGTCTTCAGCGACAAGGATCCGGACACGATCACGTGTCGACCCGGCGTTGGTGTTATGGCCTCCGGCAAGTGAACCTGCCGGGGTGGTTGCTGCGGCGCCGGCAGAACGTGTCGCTTCCGGCAATGGTGAGGAGGCGACGACGGAGAGAAGCGGGGCTTGAGAAGCTTCTGCGAAAGTTGACGCAGAGGCTATTTCCGATCGGGCGATCGATTCCTTGGCAATTTGTTCTTCTATCGCCTGCCTGAGCAGGGCATGTTTGCCGGAATCGGCTTGTCCCGACATTAGCCTTGCCAGTTCAGCCGTTACTTCGACCTTGCCGACATCGAGTTTCAACGATTTGGCGGTATCCAGGAGGGCTATCGCTTCGCTTGCACTCCCCGTCGCCACGGCATCATATCCCGCCTCTTTCAGGACCATCACACGTTCAGCCGAACGCTGGCGATCCGCATCGAGAACCAGAATGCGCCCCTTGGGTTCCCCAGGGGCTGGCGTAGCAGCACTGTCCCGGACAACCGCTGCCGCCGGTTCTTTCACCCTGCGGTAGTCAGAGGAGACCTTTTCGCCTTCCGCCAAGGCGCTGACGTCATCGAATGAGATGGTGACGTGGTAATTCCCGGGCGTACCGGAGCGACCTACGCGCGTAACGGCATGCATAACCGTGCCGTCGGATTTGTGTATATTCTCAAGCACCTCGTAGGGAATGCCGGTCTTGAGGACATCGCCTTCGACTTTCTCGAAACGCGCTGCAAGTTCCGGGCCGACCAGATCGGCGGCTTTCTTTCCGACGATCTCCTTGCGATGCAGCGCCGGGATCCGGCAAAAGGCATCGTTGACCATGACATAACGCAACTCGGAATCCTTGACGACCACCGGGGTCGCCAGATTGTCGAGGATAACCTGGACCAGCTCCGCTTTTTTCAAGACCTCGGCCAATTCCTCGTCTTTGCGCTTCCGCTCGGTTACATCCTGGATGGTGGAAATCAGAATACCGTCGGGCATCCGACGCTTGCACAGCCGTACCCAGCGGCCATCGGCGAGTTTCTCGACGCTTTCGTAACGTTCACGCCAATGGATGGCTATCCTTTCGGCAATCCAGTCCTCGCGCGAAATGTAACGCGCCTTGCCATTCAATGAGCCCAGGACCCGGGCGCCGGCATCGAATGTCGCGTTGAAGAGATCCCGCAGCCGGGCGCCGGGCTGCAGCAGATCAGGGGGGATATCGAAGAAATCCAGGAACTGGGAACTGGCGGCGATCAGCGTGTCGTTTCGATCGTAGATCATGATGCCGATATCAAGCGCGGAAGCCAGGGCCTCGATCGTTCGGGCATCCTCGCAATATCGTCGTGCTTCGGTTTCGTTCAACGCCATTCTACTTCGATCCGATACCCGACCTGATGAGCGGGATCATGCTGAAGGCCGCACGATGCGCCCCTTCCGACCATCATTGAGCAGCCCTGCGACCGCGCGGCGGAATTGCTGCCAAAAACTTGAAATGACTATCGCAATGGAGAGTTAAGCCCCGCTTAACCAAGACCGCGAATTGCTGCAAATAGCACATGATCATGTCTGCAGATGCGAACGCTGAGGATTCAGGGTTGTGCTGGATCGACTTTTTCCTGCTTCAATTGCCTGACACACATTGCGCTGAAGCCCGAATCCCTGAACATGACACCATGCGCGTCCACCAACTGCCAGAGACCCTGATCAACCAGATCGCCGCCGGTGAGGTCATCGAGCGTCCGGCAAGCGTTGTGAAGGAACTTGTCGAAAACGCCATCGATGCAGGCGCACGCCGGATCGAGATCGCTACTGCCGCCGGCGGCAAGGCGCTCATCCGGGTCATCGATGACGGCCTGGGGATGGACGCCGAGGATCTGAAGCTTGCCATCCGTCGCCATTGCACCTCGAAGATCGACCAGCGGCTCGATGACATATGCACCCTCGGATTTCGCGGCGAGGCCCTGCCCTCGATCGGTTCGGTGGCGCGCCTGACCATCAGGTCCCGCCCGAAAGATACGCCACACGCCAATGAAGTGTCGCTGGCGGGCGGCATTCCGGCGGAGCTGAGACCGGCGGCGGCCAATCACGGAACCACGGTTGAAGTCCGCGATCTGTTTTTCGCAACACCGGCCCGGCTCAAGTTCCTCAAGTCGGACCGCGCCGAGACCGCCGCGATCACCGAAACCGTCCGGCGCATCGCGATCGCCTTTCCGTCTGTCCGCTTCACGCTCTCGGGGCCGGACCGGTCGACCCTCGATCTTCCGGCAACGGGCGAAGACAGGCTGGCGCGCATTGCCCAGGTCCTGGGCGAGGAATTTGCCGCCAACACGATCGAACTCGACGCCTTCAGGGAGGATGTCGCCCTTGCCGGCCACATCGGGTTGCCGACCTGGAACAAGGCCAATTCGCTGTCGCAATATGCCTTCGTCAATGGCCGTCCGGTGCAGGACAAGCAGATCCTGTCGGCAGTCCGGGCCGCCTATTCAGACACCCTGCCGCGCGGCCGGTATCCGGTGGCCGTGCTCTGGATCACGCTTGATCCGGCCCTGGTTGATGTCAACGTGCACCCGGCCAAGTCCGATGTCAGGTTCCGGGATCCGGGGCTGGTGCGCGGGCTTATCGTCGGAGCCATCCGCCAGGCGCTGATTTCCGGTGGAGACCGCGCCTCGCCCTCTGCCAGCGCCGGGCTGGCCCAGGCATTCCGATCACCGGAATTCTCCACGATGGCTGCGCAACCCCGTGCTCCCCACTTTCAACCCTCCGGCGGGCTTCATGCAGGGAACTGGCAAGCCGGAAGTTCTCCCTCGCGTCCACTGGATGGATTCGGACCGGGCTTCTCGGAATCCTCGCAGCCGGAGATCAGCGGTGCCGCCACGCCCTCGGCGCGCATGGAGCACGCCGAAGCCGACCCGTCTGTCATCGAGCATCCGCTCGGCGCCGCGCGGACGCAGATCCACGAGAATTATATCGTGGCGCAGACCCGCGACGGGCTGGTGATCGTCGACCAGCATGCCGCGCACGAGCGGCTGGTCTTCGAACGGTTCAAGACGGCGCTCAGATCAGGCAAGGTCGCTTCGCAGATCCTGCTGCTGCCGGAAATCGTCGACCTGCCGGAGGACGATTGCGACCGCCTGGCGGAACGAGCCGAGGATCTTGCCGGGCTCGGGCTGGTGCTCGAGCGCTTCGGCCCCGGCGCGATCGCGGTGCGGGAAACGCCGGCCATGCTCGGCGACACCGATGTTGCGGGACTGGTACGTGATCTGGCCGACGAAATCGCCGAATGGGACAGTTCCAGTGCCTTGCGCGACCGACTCGAGGCGGTGGCCTCGACGATGGCGTGCCATGGATCCGTCAGATCGGGACGCCGGCTTGTGCCGGAAGAGATGAACGCGTTGCTGCGCGAAATGGAACGGACACCGGGTTCGGGGCAATGCAATCATGGCCGTCCGACCTATATCGAACTGAAGCTCGGCGACATCGAGAAACTGTTCTCCCGCCGCTGAGCGGACGCTCCGGCCGGCGCCGTGAGCGTCAAATCTTGCAATTTGGCCGCCAAGACGGCATAGAGCAGCCAACACCGAAACCGGAGCAGTTCCCGATGAACCGTTTTGAAGGCCCCGGCGAGCGACCGGCCAAGATACGCTACCTGGACGGCGATTTTCAGATACTGATGCCGGGCAATCACGTGGTGTGCGCGGTCACCGGCGAAATCATCCCGATCGAAGAGCTGAAATACTGGAGCGTGGCGCGGCAGGAACCTTATGTCGACGTCCATGCCTCGGTTGCTGCCGAAAAACGCGCCGGTCAATTGCCGGTGAGATAACCGGTCAACGCCCGGCGCGGCGTCTGCCGAAAGCGGTCAGGGCGGCCTGGATGATCGCATCTGGCACATCGGGACTGTCGAACCTCAGATCGATCTCCAGAACGGAGGTCTTTTCCAGAAGCTCCTGCGCCCGGCCGTGTCCCGATTGCAGGCGGACGTAATCCTTGCCGGTGGTGATCAGATCGAGACCATACAGCTCGGCTTCCGCCAGCAGATCATTGATCTCGTCTTCCGTGAAAGGATGATGGTCGGGAAAGCTCTGGCAGCGCGCCAACCGGACATGCGCATCCTCGAGTGTCTTGAAGAATTTCTCCGGGTCGCCGATGGCCGCGAACGCCAGGCAATTCCGGCCAAGGAACTGGGCCGCGTTGCGTGGCTGGAACCGGGCCAGATGGATCGGTTTTGCGGCGCGGGCAGCCAAGCGGATCATCGGATTGGCGCCATCCCCCTCGCCCACCACGATCAGCGCGTCGGCGTGGCGCACCTGATCGATCACCGGGGCACGAACCGGGCCGGCGGGAAAGACGCAGCCATTGCCGACGCCGCGGCGGGCATCGACCACCAGAAGCGCCTGATCGAACACCAGCCGGGCGCTCTGGAAGCCATCGTCCATGATGATGAGATCGACCCCCTCGCGGACCAGCAATTCGGCGCCTTCGATCCGGTTTGGGGAGACCACGGTCAGAGCCCTGGCAGCAAGCAGCATCGGCTCGTCACCGACGAGGCGGGCGGTGTCCTTGGACAGGTCCACGACCTTGGCGTGGTGCACGCCGCCGCCATAGCCTCTCGAGAGAAATCCGGGCTTCAGTCCGCGGATGATCGCCGCCTCCGCCAGCGCCAGGGCGGTGGGCGTCTTGCCAGAGCCGCCGACAGTGAAATTACCGACGCAGATGACCGGAACGGAGACAGCCTTGCGGACACGGCGGTCCAAGATGCGGCGCGCAACGCGTCCGTAGACCCAGCCAAACGGGGACAGGAGCGCGGACTGGATGCCGGGACCTTGCCACCAGAACGGTGGGGCTTCGCTCACCATTGCCCCCCTCCGCGGCTCTCCGTGTTCTCGTTTTCGCGGGGCAGCAGCCGGGCCTTGACCGTCAGGGGGTTGATGTAGGGCTCAAGCGCGCGAATGGTGGCCTTCAATGCGCCGCGCATGTCCTGCAACGTCTTGTCGCCCCCTTCCGCCATGGTTTGGCGTGCTTGCGGGTTGGACAGCAGGAAATGAACGGCCTTTGCCAGCATCTCGCCGTCACGAACATAGCGCGCGCCGCCATTCTTGAGCAGCCGCGCGTAGCTTTCCCGGAAATTCTCGACATTGCTGCCGGACAGAACCGCGCAGCCGAGCATGGCAGGTTCGAGCGGGTTCTGTCCGCCACCGCCCTTGAGCGACTTTCCGACAAAGGCGATGTCGGTGAGGTTGAGGTAGAGTCCCATCTCGCCGATCGTATCGCCGAGATAGACATCCGTCGACGGGTCGATCAGGTCACCGCGCGAGCGGCGCGCAACCTTCAGCCCCCTTGCGGCCAGCATGGCTTCGATCGCATCCGCCCGATCCGGGTGGCGGGGCACCAGAATGGTCAATTGCTTGTGACGCGGGGACAGGGCCTTGTGCACCGCGGCCGCGATCTCGTCCTCGCCCTCGAATGTCGAAATTGCCGCCCATGTCGGCCGACTGCGGATCTGGTCCCTGAGCCTGGCGAGTTCTTCGGCATCCCAGGGTGGCGCAGTCGTGTCGACCTTGAGATTTCCCGAGACCGAAACCGGACGCGCGCCGAGCGCCACGAAGCGCTCCGCATCGAGGTCCGACTGGGCGACAACGTGCGAGAGATTCTCGAACAACGCATCGGCAAGGCTCGGGCGTTTGCTCCAGCGTGCAAACGAGCGGTCCGACAGGCGGCCATTGACCAGCACCTGGGGCGTGCGCCGCGCGCCCAGTTCGAGGATGGTCATCGGCCAGATTTCGGACTCGGCAATGATCGCCAGATCGGGCTTCCAGTGATCGAGAAACCGGGATACCGCAGGCTTGAGATCCAGGGGAACGTACTGATGAATGACGTTGTTGCCGAGACGTTCGCGCGCGACGCCAGCCGAAGTCACCGTCCCGGTGGTCAGCACTACGGCGATTCCGCGGCGGCGCACTTCGTTGATCAAGGGAACCACGGCGGTGGTTTCGCCGACACTGGCGGCATGGAACCAGACCAGAGGACCGTCGGGACGGTCTATCTTGGAGCGGCCATAGCGCTCGTTGCGGCGGGAACGCTCTTCCTTGCCCTTGGCCGCGCGAATGGCGAGGTAAGGTCCAAGCAGCGGATAGATTGCCGCTCCGAACCAGCGGTAGCCGACCAACGCCGCTCGTGCCCAGCCACGGCTCATTTGCTCTCCTCGACGGCGCGCATCGCCTCTTCGGTAACGCGATTGAGTTCCGCGGTCACCTTGGCGCGCGCCTGCGCAATCTCTTCCTTGCTTGCCTTGGGCGGAACATGGATGGGTGGGGCCACCTTCATGCTGCGAACACCGAAGGGAAGCGCGATGGTCGTCTTGTCCCAGGTCTTTTCAAGCACGTGGCGGCGGCTGGTTGCCAGCGCCACGGGCACGATCGGACAGCGGGAGATGCGTGCCAGGGTGACGATCCCCTCGCCCGCCAGGCGCGGCTCGCCTTTTGAAATATCGGCAATCATGACGACGCTGACGCCACGCTGGAGAGCGTCACGCATGGCGAACAGAGCCCTGATTCCGCCCTTGCCCGCAACGACGCGGCGTTCCCGTCCTCCCGATCCGCGGATCACCTCGATCCCGGCGCGTTCAAGAACCCGCGCATTGATCTCGGCATCGGTGCTGCGCGATACGAGCGAGGTGAATTTGCGGTCTGCAGGCGCGGCATAGGGAACGAGCAGGTGCTGGCCATGCCACAGCGCAACGATAATCGGCCCTTCCCCCTTCAACAGCTCTGCCCAGTCCGTCGAGGTTCCATTGTCGCGGTTGGTGCGCCAGATCCAGCTCAATGCCCAGCCGATCAGGGCCGAACCGGTTCTCTGCACGAATTCGGACTGCAACAGCCTCTTGCCCAGACGCCGCCTGTTCCTCTTCTCGCCAAGCTGTTTGAACTCTGGCGCCGTGTCAGCGTCCGGTTTTATCATCTCGTCTTTCGCCCGGGCCTTAAGACGCGGTCTTGCTTTCGCTGTTCGGATCAAGCATCCGGTGCATGTGAACGATGAAATACCGCATATGGGCATTGTCCACCGTCATCTGCGCCTTCGATTTCCATGCCTCGAGGGCCGAGGCGTAATTTGGAAATATGCCGACAATATCCAGTGCATCTAGGTCCCTGAAGTTCATCGACTCCAGGCTCTCAAGCTCGCCGCCGAATACAAGGTGCAAAAGCTGTTTGTTGTTGCCATCAGCCATGGGACCACTCCAAGAATAAACGGTGTCATTGATCAGAGCGCGGTTTGCGGCAATTCGATTAAAAGGTCAATGCCCGTCGGATGAGTGCAACAATGCCAGCAATCCCGGCACCTGCCCGCGCGACGCCGCCAGCAGAAGGCCACGCGAAGGATCGGGCTCATTGTAAAGCATGCGCGCGCCGGTCCGGTCGACCAGGACGTGACCGGTCTCGGCCAGCAGGGTATCGGCTGCGGCCAGATCCCACTCGCTGGCTTGGGGACGGACGAACACACCGTCGAGTTCGCCCCGCGCCACGGCCGCGACCCGCAACGCCAAAGAGGGGCCGCCTGCGACCTTCTTCAGGCCGGCATCCGCACCGGGATGCATCTGACTGGCAACCATATCGGGAATCGCGACCCGCAACGGCGCCTCCGGTCGCTCAGGTTCGCCGGCGGCGAGACGGACATCGTTGAGAAAGGCCCCACCGCCCGCACATGCGCGCCAGATTTCGCCACGTGCCGGGGCGGCGAGCACCCCGGCAACCGGCCTGCCGTCCTCGACAAGGCCTACACTCACGCACCAGTCCGGCCGCCCGGCGACGTAGGCCCGGGTCCCGTCGATCGGATCGACGATGAACACCCGCCTGTGGGCGAGCCGGTGTTCGGTATCTTCCGCCTCCTCCGAGAGCCAGCCATAGTCGGGCCGGGCTTCCAGCAGCAGTTTCTTCAGCAGGTCATCGATGGCTATATCCGCCTCGCTGACCGGGGAACGGCCGCCGTTCTTGAACCAGACTTCCGGATCTTGACGGAAATGGGACATGGCTATGTCTGACGCCAGGCGCGACGCCTCAAGCATCAGCGCCAGATCCTCGACATACGGTCTGGAGCCGGGCGCTTCAGTCACCGGCAAGGGTCATGCCTTCAACGGCGATGGTCGGCGCGGCGACCGAGTATTTGGCGTCGATGTCGTTGGCCAGCGTCATGCGCTTGAACATGTCCTTGAGATTGGATGCGATGGTGACTTCGGACACCGCAAAGCTCAGCTTGCCGTTCTCGATCCAGAAGCCGGATGCTCCGCGGCTGTATTCGCCGGTTACCGCATTGACACCCTGGCCGATCAATTCGGTGACATAGAACCCGGTGCCGACCGAGGCGATCAGATCCTGCGGGCCTTGCGAACCGGGATTGACGATGACGTTGGTCGAAGACGGAGACACGCCGCCACCGCGGCTTGCGCGGCCGTTGCTCTTGAGCCCCAGTTCCCGCGCCACAGACGTTGTCAGGTACCATTGCTGGAGTACGCCGTCCTCGACCATGGTCAAGGGACCGACAGAAACGCCTTCGCCGTCGAAAGGACGAGAGGCCGAACCGCGGCGAACAAACGGGTTGTCGACCAGCGTGAGGCCGTCAATCGCCACCTTCTTGCCCATCATGTCCTTGAGAAAGGAGGTCTTGCGGGCGACGGAGGCGCCGTTGATGGCGGACACCAGATGGCCGATCAGGCCGCGCGCAGCCCGGGGATCGAAGACCACGGTGACGTTCGAACCGGTCTTGACCTTGCGCGGATTGACGCGCGCTGCGGCGCGTTCGCCGGCACGGCGTCCGATGTCCCCGGCCTCATCAAGATCGGCAAAGAAAACGCGGCTGTCGAAATCGTAATCCCGCTCCATCCTGACGCCCTCGCCGGCAATAACGCTGACGGAGCGCGAGAAGCCGGAGCGCTCGAAGGCGCCCGAAAAACCATGCGAGGTGGCCAGCACCATGCCGAAAAGGCCGGCTCCCGCACCCGCACCGACAGAACTTGAAACACCCGGCACCGACAACGCAGCCGCCTCGGCCGCGGTGGCGGCTTCGATGAGGCTCTCGGCGGACGGCTCGGTCGGATCGTAGAGATCAAGGTCGGGCCAGGTCTTGGCGAGCATCTCCGCATCGGCGAGGCAGGCGTGCGGATCTTCGGGAGACACGCGCGCCATGGCCACGGCGCGTTCGGCCAGAGCTGCCTCATCGGCTCCCTGCCCGGCGTGAACGGTCGCGACTTTCTGGCCGACGAACACCCGGAGGCTGAAATCATCTGATTCGGAGGATTGGGTGTTTTCGACCTGGCCATTGCGCACCGAAGCCGACCGGGAGCGGCTGCGAACCACCAGCGCATCGGCCTGATCGGCACCCGCGGACCGAGCCCGCCCGATAAGACGTTCGGCAGTCGCCAGCAAGCCTTCGGATTGTTGTGTATCACTCATGTTTTTTGGCCTTTCGCTTGGCTCTCATGTATTGTCCCGGCGGTCAAGCATCAAGCCCAACATGGTCAGAGCCGGCCTTTATACGACAAAGGAGCGCAATGAATGGCTGCAGTCGAAGCCACCCTGTATACCGAAAGCCTCGTCCTCTTGTGCGGAGCGGTTGTCGCCGCCCCGCTGTTCAAGAAAATCGGGCTCGGAACGGTTCTTGGCTACCTTGCCGCCGGCATTGTCATCGGCCCGCTGCTCAGGGTCATTACCGACGGCGAGGAGATCCTGCATTTCGCGGAACTTGGCGTGGTGTTGCTCCTGTTCATCATCGGGCTGGAGCTCAAGCCATCGCGGCTATGGCAATTGCGGCGCGACATTTTCGGGCTCGGGCTGGGGCAGGTCGTGGTCTCGGCGCTGGCAATCCTCGGCGTGGCGGTGGCGCTTGGCGGGCAACCCTGGACGGCGGCCATCGTGATCGGTTTCGGACTGGCGCTCTCATCCACCGCGTTCGGCGTCCAGATCCTGAATGAACGTGGCGATCTCAACACGCGATACGGCCAGCAATCCTTCTCGATCCTGCTGTTTCAGGACATCGCAATCGTGCCGATCCTGGCGCTCGTGCCGCTTGTCGCACCGGGATCCGACAATGGCGGCGGCTCGATGCTCACGGATGTCGCCATCACGATCGGGGCGATCGTGGCCCTGCTGGTCGCCGGCCGGTATTTGCTCAATCCGCTGTTTCAGCTGATTGCCGGGACCGGCGCCAAGGAAGCGATGATCGCCGCCGCACTGTTTGTCGTACTTGCGTCGGGGACGCTGATGCAGATTGCCGGCCTTTCCATGGCGCTCGGCGCGTTCATCGCCGGCGTCATGCTGGCTGAATCCTCCTACCGGCATGAGCTTGAGGCCGATATCGAGCCTTTCCGCGGCATCCTGCTCGGGCTGTTCTTCATGGCGGTCGGCCTGTCGCTCGATCTCAGTGTCATCGCCGACAACATCGTCGTCATCCTCATCTCCGTGCCGGTGCTCATGATCATCAAGGCCCTGGTGATCTACGGCGCATGCCGGGCCTTTGGCTCCACCCACAACAACAGCGTCCAGATCGCGGGACTGCTGCCGCAAGGCGGGGAGTTCGGCTTCGTCATCTTCAGCGCCGCGGCGGCGGCGGGCGTATTCGCCCAGTCGACGGCCTCGCTGCTGGTCGCCATCGTCACCATTTCCATGGCGCTGACGCCGCTTGCCGCGCTTCTGGCCAACCGGCTGATGCGGGAGGCCGCCGACGAGCAGATGGACGAGGATTTCGCCGGCGCCGGTTCAGATGTGCTGATGATCGGGTTCTCGCGCTTTGGCCAGATCGCCTCGCAGATCCTGCTTGCCGGCGGCTCCGACGTAACCATCATCGATCAATCGGCCGACAGGATCAGATCGGCCTCGAAGTTCGGCTTCAAGATCTATTTCGGCGACGGCACCCGCAAGGAGGTGCTGGTGGCAGCCGGCATCGAGCGGGCGAAGATCGTTGCCGTTTGCACCCACAAGCAGGAAATCACCGACAGGATCGTCGACATGATCCAGGCCGATTTCCCGACAGCGCGGATCTTTGCCCGCGCCTATGACCGAACCCATACCTTGTCGCTGCGCGCGCGGGGCGTGGATTACGAGGCGCGGGAGACGTTCGAATCCGGCATGCTTTTCGGCCGCAAGACACTCGAAGCGCTCGGAACCTCGGAAGACCGGGCTGCCGCCATCAGCGAGGATGTGCGCCACCGCGACGAGGAGCGGCTGGCAATCCAGGCCGTGGAAGGTTTGCTTGCCGGCAGGGAAAAGCTGCACACGCGACCGGTCACGCCCGAACCGCTGATCAAGCCGAAACGCGAATCCGAGCGGCTGGACAAACCGCTCAAAGACGATATCACTTTATCGGACCCGGCGTGACGGGTTGAACGAAAGAAGCATCATGACGCCATTCCATCTCGCCTTCCCGATCAGAGATATCGAAGAGACGCGCCGCTTTTACGGCGACGTGCTCGGCTGCCCGATGGGGCGCTTCACCGACAGCTGGATCGATTTCGACCTGTTCGGTCACCAGATGTCGGGCCACGTCCGGGCGGATGCCGGCACCGGCGCCGCATCGGGCACGGTTGACGGCCACTCGGTTCCCATCCCGCATTTCGGCGCAGTGCTCGAGATGAAGGACTGGAAAGATCTCGCGGCCAAGCTCGAGGCCGCGGACGGCATCGACTGGATCATGAAGCCAACCATAAGGTTCGCAGGTCAGCCGGGAGAGCAGGCGACGCTGTTCCTGCGCGACCCATCCGGAAACGCGCTCGAATTCAAGGGCTTTGCCGACCTGGGACAGGTGTTCGCCTCGTGACGGCCGAAAAGCCGGTGCCAGCCGGGGGACAGCCCCCCCGGCGCGGCGAGCAGGCGAAATTCGTCACCGGTTCGACCATGCGGCATGTCGTGGTGATGACGGCCACCGGTTCGATCGGGCTTGTGGCGGTGTTCATCGTCGACGCGCTCAACCTGTTCTACATCTCGCTGCTGGGTCAGCAGGAGCTTGCGGCTGCGATCGGTTACGCGGGAACGCTGCTGTTCTTCAGCACCTCCATCGCTATCGGCCTGTCGATCGCGGCGACCGCCCTGACTGCACGCGCGCTTGGACGCGGCAACCGGGCCGAGGCGCGCGAGATCGCCGGCGCCTCGATCGTCTACATGATCATCCTGATGACCAGCACCGTGGCGCTCACCTATCCCTTCCTTGGCGATCTGGTTCTGATGATGGGTGCGAAAGGCGAGACTGCGAAGCTCGCAACGGAATTCATGCAGATCGTGCTGCCGTCGCTGCCGGTTCTGGGGATCGGGATGTGCCTGTCGGCCCTGCTGCGCGCCGTTGGCGATGCAAAACGGGCGATGTACGTGACGCTCGGCGCAGGCGCGTTGACCGCGGTGCTCGATCCGGTGTTCATTTTCGGCCTCGACCTCGGCATCCATGGTGCTGCCATCGCCACCGTGATCTCGCGCTTTGCACTGGTAGGCATAGGTCTCTATTCGCTGCTGAGGATCCATAATCTTGTCGCCATGCCTTCGGCTACAATCATCAGGCGCGAAATCCGGCCGTTCCTGGCAATCGGACTGCCGGCGTTGATGACCCAGATCGCCACTCCGGTGGGCAACACCTTCGTAACCACCACCATGGCAGAGCACGGTGATGCCGCGGTCGCCGGTTGGGCGGTGGTTGGACGCTTGATCCCCGTGGCCTTTGGAGCGTTGTTCGCCCTCTCCGGCGCCGTGGGCCCGATCCTCGGCCAGAACTATGGCGCCAAGCGCTATGACCGGCTGATCTCGACGATGCGCGACAGCCTGGTGTTCATCAGCATCTATACGCTTGTCACATGGGCGGTTCTGGCGCTGTTTCGCAACCAGATCGCCGATATCTTCGGCGCAAGCGGAGAGGCCCGGGAGGTGATCGTATTCTTCTGCCTGTTCGTGGCGGGCAGCTTCCTGTTCAACGGCATGCTGTTCGTGGCCAATGCGGCTTTCAACAATCTGGGCTATGCGCTCTACTCGACGGTGTTCAACTGGAGCCGTTCCACCCTCGGGGTGATCCCATTCGTCTGGCTCGGATCGCTCTGGTACGGTGCGCAAGGCGCACTGGCCGGATACGGCCTCGGCGCCGTGGTGTTCGGCCTCGCCTCGATCATCGTCTGCTTCCGGGTGATTGCGAAAATCGAAGACAGGGACGGCGGCGGACCCGACGAACCGGTGGTGCATACGCCACCGGCAGGGCAGTCGGCGTTTACCAGCGGCAAGGCTTCGACGCTGTAGGACGTTATTTGAAGAATGCGAAGGCGGCGTCGAGATCGCGCTTGAGCTGCTCTGCGACGCCTTGCGATTCAGCAAGGATTTCCCGGGCCTTGAGGAAATCGAGAACGCGGAACTGGTGGACTTCCGGCCTGAGCAGAATCTGCGGCGGGTGCGCCCGGCGCTTCATTTCGATGATGGACTGCATCATCAGCTGGCTTGCGCCGAACATCATGTCGATGGTTGTCGGGACCTGCCCGGGGACTCCGGATGGCAGGCCGACCACATCCACGCCGATGACAATGTCTGCGAGCCCGGCCAGCTGGTCGAACGGCACCGGATTGAAAATACCGCCGTCGATCATGATCGTCCCGTCAAGCATCACCGGCCGGAACACCGCCGGTATGGCGGCGGACGCGGCAATCGCCGGGCGCAGTTCACCCTTGGTGCACACCACTTCGCAATGCCCGTAGTAGTCGGTGACCATGATCCTTGCGGGGATGATCAGGTCTTCGAAGGTCCGCGCCACCGTATCGGGCAGGAACGCCTCAAGGATCCGCTCGACGTTGAATTGCCCGAGACGCATTCCGCCTTCCATGGCGTCCTTGACGCCGCGGGGACGGGCCGCCTGCCACATGCGGCTGAAGGCCTTTGTCGGCTTTCCGATGGTCTCCAGGGTGTGGGCGCGGATTTCCTCGCCGGACAACCCCGAGGCCATGGCCGCACCCATGATCGCGCCGATCGAGGATCCCGCAATCGCCACCGGCCTGACCCCCATCGCATCGAGTGTTTCGATGATATGGATGTGGGCTATTCCGCGCGCGCCGCCGCCGCCAAAGGCGATGGCAACCGTTGGCTCGGAAAAACGGGCTGGCAGGTCAGGGTCAGCTGTCTTGGTCTTGCTCATTGTCGAAACTGCTTTCCAAAGGCCGGTGCGGTGGCGCTCGATCATCAGACAGGGTCGCGGCGACATCATAGCGGAAGAACCGCATCACCGTGTCACCGAATGCGCGGCTGTCGAGAAGCTGAAATCCTTGTCCCGGATCCGGTTCCGCGGCGGCCTCTTCCTCGAGCACGACAACGGCGCCATCGCCGATCCAGCCGCCGCGCGCCGCCGATTGCAGCGCCCGCTCGCCAAGACCCCTGCCATAGGGCGGGTCGGCAAAAACGAGATCAAAGGGGCCCATCGTGCCGGCCGCGCCGAGCTTGCAGGCATCGCGGCGAAAGATCCGCGCCCGGCCCTGCAGTCCGAGGGTCTCGATGTTCTTCTGGATCAGCCCACGTCCCTCGACGCCGCTCTCGACAAACAGCGCGCTCCGGCATCCCCGTGACAACGCCTCTATCCCCACGGCCCCGGTGCCGGCAAACAGGTCCAGCACGCGGGTCCCGGCAAGGGCTTCGGGATAGGCGTGGCTCAGGATGTTGAACAGGCTTTCGCGGCTCCGGTCGGTCGTCGGCCGGATGGTTATCGTTTTCGGTGCGGCAAGTGCTCTGCCGCGGAATTCACCGCCGACGATCCGCACCGGGTCCACGTCCCTTGCCGGAGGCGGGCTTGCCCGAGCGGCTGTCTGCAGATGGACGTCCGCCCGATGAAGGCTTGCCCTTGGTCTTCGACGGACCATCGAAGGCCCTGGTTCCGGATGATTTGCCGGTTGGCTTCATGCCCGGCTTGCCGCCGGGCTTCTTGAACTCGCGCGCCGGAGCGGCCTCGTCAGCCTCTCTTGGCGGGCGCGGCTTGGCGCGCCCCTTGGGAAAGCTGCCGCGGCGTTTGTCTGCACGTTCATCGGCGCGGCCCTGCTTGCGCGCGGATTGTTCCGGACCGCTCTCGGCGTCGGCCTTGTTCTTTTCGTTGACCGGGCGCGCGCCCGGCGCCATCCAGACATTGGAGGCGCGGCTGCGCTGCACAAAGCTGCGCTTGGCGGGCTTGCCACCGGGCTCCTCGTTGCGGCCTGCCGCGGGCCGTTCTCCCTTTGGCGCGCCAAACGGCTTGCGGTCTGCGCGCTCCCGGTCAGGAGCCCGATCCCGATCCTTGCCAAACGGCTTGCCGTCGCGGGCCGGACGCCCCGGCTTGGTGTCCAGGCGGGCGCGGGCGCGCTCGGTTTTCTCCGAACTCGAGATCCATTCGCGCTGCGCCGGTTTGGCGGCGGGCTTGGGCTTGGCTTCGGCCTTGGGCGGGGCCATATGCTCGCTCAGCGGCGCATCGAAATTGGCGCCGGATTCCTCGATCATGCGCTCACCAAGCTGCTCGCGCAGCGTCCGGCTCTTGATCTCGACAACCTCGCCTTCGCGGATATCGCCCAGCTGGAAAGGTCCGAACGAGATGCGGATCAGACGGTTCACGTCGAGGCCGAGCGCACCGAGCACATTCTTGATCTCGCGGTTCTTGCCTTCGCGCAACCCCATGGTGATCCAGACGTTGTGACCCTGCTTGCGGTCAAGCGTGGCTTCAATGGCGCCGTAGAGCACGCCCTCGACTGCGATACCGTCCTTCAGCTCATCGAGCCTTGCCTGATCGATGTCGCCATAGGCGCGAACCCGGTAGCGCCGCAGCCAGCCGGTCTGCGGCAGTTCAAGCGTCCGGGCGAGACCTCCATCATTGGTCAGGAGCAGGAGGCCCTCGGTGTTGATATCGAGACGACCAACGGTCATGACGCGCGGCAGATGCTTGGGCAGCCTGTCAAACACCGTCTCGCGGCCCTCGGGATCCTTGTTGGTCGTCACCAGCCCGGCAGGCTTGTGATAGACCCACAGCCGGGTGCGCTCGATGCCGGCGATCTCCTCGTCATCAACTTCAATGCGGTCGGACAGCGAAACCACGACTGCCGGAGAATCGAGCGTCTTGCCGTTGACCTTGACCCGCCCCTCGGCAACCATGCGCTCGGCATCGCGGCGCGATGCGACGCCGGCACGCGCCAGGATCTTGGCAATGCGGCCGCTTTCGGTGGCGCTGTCTGCCGCTTCCGGTATTGTCTTGTCCGACTTCGGCTTGCCGCGTTTGGGCTTGTCTTGTTCTGTCATTTGTTGTTTGCCTGCCTCTGCAGCGCGTTCCGCGTTCCTTCCGGGATCGCACGGGCACTGTAACATGTTTGGTTTGGCGATACGTCGTTCGACAGATCGGTTCTGTTGTCATGGGGTATGGCCGCCTAGATCGCTGTCTAGCAGGTTGGACGTGCCGGGTTAAGGGGTTTCATGCATGGTCTCGTCGCGGCGGAACTTTCGATGATCAGCAATGGATATATGGATCTGGCGCTTGAAGAAGCGCGGGCAGCGGCAGAGCGTGGCGAGGTTCCGGTCGGCGCAGTGATCGTGCGCGACGGCGTTGTGCTGGCGCGCGCCGGCAACCGCACGCGCGAATTCAACGACGTCACGGCGCACGCCGAAATCCTTGCAATCAGAGAGGCGGCAACCAAGCTGGGAAGCGAACGTCTGACCGATGCCGATCTCTACGTCACGCTGGAACCCTGCACCATGTGCGCGGCCGCGATCTCGTTTGCCAGGTTGAGACGGGTCTATTTCGGAGCAGAAGATGAAAAAGGCGGGGCAGTGACGAGCGGCGTGCGGTTTTTCAACCAGCCCACGTGCCACCACACGCCGGAGATCTATCCTGACATCGCTTCGGACGACGCCATGCAACTGCTGAAAGGCTTTTTCCGGGATCGCCGCTGAAAAGGTTATTGGCAGCTTACCAGGGCCACCATTTCCGCTTGCCGGTTCCGGCCTTCTCTGCCTCTTCCTTCCAACGCTTCTCCTTCGCGCGCTCGGATTCACCGAGTTCGCCTATCGGGGCGGTCTCTGCCGGCTGGCGATAGGCCAGGGGCGGATCGGACAGGAACCGGCGACGATCTGAATAGGCGCCCGACTGGATTTTCCGCGCTTGCTGATAAGCTTGGCGCTGCTGCACCGCATCGTTGATAGATGGCGCAGCTTCGGCCGCACGGCCAAACAACCGGGGCCCTGTCTTGCGTTTTGCGACTTCCGGCCTAGCCAAGGGGGATGTGTAGGCCGTATTGCCGGAATTGGCATCGGCCTCGGCCAACAGGCGTTGGCGGGTCTGCTCGGGTGATTCCACCCATGCCGGGTTGTTTTCGGCGACGTTCTGCTGCGGCGCCGGAAGATCCGCGGTCTCTACCGGCTTAACAATTGCAGGGCGTGGCTTGTACTCAATGTCCGCCCCTTTTCTCGGGGACCCGATCGACGCGATGCTGCCGATATCATCCATCAGCTGCGCGGTAGATGTCTTGTCGGTGCCATAGGTCGGCCCCATGCAGCCTGAAAGCGCAAGGCTTGCGGCAATGAGTGCGCCTATTGTCACGCCGGCGCGATACTCGGTCTTCATTGTCATGCACAGGATCCCGTCTCAGACAGTCGCTTGGTATTGGTACTGATTGTCGCCGCACAATCCGGCCATTTTCAGGCAGGGTTTTACCGGATTGGGACAACAAGGGCAATTGACCCCGGGAAAAATGCCCCCGAACCGGCTTTGAAGCCGCCGGATCCCGGACAACCGGGGTCCGGCGGAATATCACAACCGTCCCAGCGCCTTGAGCTCGCGCAGGGCGGCGGCGTCGCGGGCTGAAACATCAGGAAACTCCGGGTCGGAGCCGACGTCGTCGGTGATCCGCCAGGAACGGGCGCATTTCGTCCCCTCGGCGAGGGCGGGAATAACCGCAACCGCGCCGACCTCATCGATGCGGAACGCGTCATCGGGCCCCTCGCCGGTCTCGACGCGGACGCCGGACGTGATGCAGATTTCCGCAAAGTCGCTGTCGCCGACCGCTTCAACCAGCGCCGGGTCGGTGATGTAGACCACGGGTGCCGCTTCCAGCGACGAACCGATGCGTTTTTCACGGCGCTCGATTTCCAGGGCGCCGGTAACGACTCGGCGTACGGTGCGGATCTTCTTCCACTTGGCGGCAAGGGCCTCATCGCGCCAGGCTCCGGGAACCTCGGGGAACTGTTCCAGGTGCACGGATTCGGCGTCCGGCCTGTGAGAGAGCCAGGCTTCTTCCATGGTGAAGGGCAGCATCGGCGCAAGCCAAGTCACCAGGCAATCGAAGATCTTCCGGATGACCTGCAGCGAAGCCCTGCGGCGCAGGCTCGACGGCGCATCGCAATAGAGCGCATCCTTGCGGACATCGAAATAGAAGGCGGAGAGCTCGATATTGGCAAAATCGGTCAGCGCCCGCGAGATGCGCTTGAAATCGAAATTGTCATAGCCGGTGCGGACCAGCTGATCGAGCTCGGAGAGCCGGTGCAGCATCAGCCGCTCGAGTTCGGGCATGTCTGCCGGCGAGATGGCTTCACCGCCATCATGCGCGAGCGTGCCGAGCATCCAGCGGATGGTGTTGCGCAGCTTGCGATAGGCATCGATGTTGGTCTTGATCACCGTCTTGCCGAGGCGCTGATCTTCCCAGTAGTCGGTGTTCATCACCCACAGGCGCAGAATGTCGGCGCCGGACTCCTTCATGATGTCCTGTGGGAAGACCTGATTGTTCAAAGACTTCGACATCTTGCGGCCGTCCTCGGCCATGGTGAAGCCATGGGTGATGACTGCGTCGTAAGGCGCACGGCCGCGGGTGGCGCAGCTTTCGAGGAGCGAGGAATGGAACCAGCCGCGGTGCTGGTCCGAGCCTTCGAGGTAGACGTCGGCCGGCCATTTCAGATCGGGACGGTCTTCCAGCGTGAAGACATGGGTGCAGCCCGAGTCGAACCAGACATCGAGAATGTCGGTGACCTGGATCCATTTCGGATCGCTGGCGTGGTTTCCGAGGAAGCGCTCGCGGGCGCCTTCTGCGAACCAGGCGTCGGCGCCCTCGGCCTCGAAGGCTTCGAGAATACGGGCGTTGACGGCCTCGTCCAGAAGTACATTGCCATCGGCATCGGCGAAGACGCAGATCGGCACGCCCCAGGCGCGCTGGCGCGAGAGCACCCAGTCGGGACGATCCTCGATCATGCCGCGCAGGCGGTTCTGGCCCGAGGCGGGGACGAAGCGGGTCTCATCGATGCCCTTGAGCGCGCGGGTGCGCAGCGTGGTGCCGTCGCCGAAATCCTTGTCCATATGAACAAACCATTGCGGCGTGTTGCGGAAGATGATCGGCTTCTTCGAGCGCCATGAATGCGGGTAGTCGTGCTTGAGGCGGCCGCGGGAGAACAGGTTGCCGGCCTCGATCAGCGCGGTGATGACGGCTTGGTTGGCGTCGCCCTTCTTGCCCTTGTCATCGATGACCCGCGCCGGTCCGCCTTCGCGATCCGGCCCGAGGCCCGGCGCATCCTTGGTGTAGTAGCCGGCATCGTCGACGGTGAAGGGGATCGCAGCCGAGATACCGCGCGCTTCGAGATCGCGGGCCGCGTCCATCCATGCCTCGAAGTCTTCGCGGCCATGGCCGGGCGCGGTGTGCACGAAGCCGGTACCGGCATCGTCGGTGACATGATCGCCGGCGATCAGCGGCACAGCGAAATCATAGCCGCCACCGAGGCCCTTGAGCGGATGGTCGCAGACCATGCCTTCAAGGTCTGACGGCTTGACATCGGAAAGCCGCTTGAACTGAAGCTTCGCCTTGGTGAAGCACTCTTCGGCAAGGGCATCGGCGAAGATCAGCTTCTCGCCGGGTTGCGGACCGAAGTCGTTTTCCGCCGCCGTGACCTGGTAGAGACCATAGGCGATGCGATCCGAAAACGAGACGGCGCGGTTGCCGGGGATGGTCCAGGGCGTGGTGGTCCAGATGACGACCGAGGCACCATTTAGCTCCCACTCTGATTGTGTTCTGCCGGACTCGAAGTGTCCTGCCTCATCCCTTCCAACCATTGCTGATTTCGGGACCACCGGAAACTTCACCCAGATCGTGTCGCTCTCATAGGGCTGATACTCGACCTCGGCTTCGGCGAGCGCGGTGCGTTCGACCACCGACCACATGATCGGCTTGGAGCCGCGGTAGAGCTGGCCGGATTTGGCGATCTTCAACAATTCGCCGGCAATGCGGGCTTCGGAATGGAAATCCATGGTCTTGTAGGGCTTGTCGAAATCGCCCTCGATGCCCAGACGCTTGAACTCGTCCGACTGAACAGACACCCAGTGCTCGGCATAGGCGCGGCATTCCTTGCGGAATTCGAGCATCGCCGCCGATTCCTTGAGGTTGGGTTTTTCCTTGCCCTTCGAACGGTAGTTCTCCTCCTCGATCTTCCACTCAATCGGCAGGCCGTGGCAATCCCAGCCCGGCACGTAGTTGGAATCGAAACCGCGCATCTGGAACGAGCGGGTGATCACGTCTTTCAGGATCTTGTTGAGCGCATGGCCGATGTGGATGTTGCCGTTGGCATAGGGCGGGCCGTCGTGCAGCACATATTTCGGGCGTCCGGCGGAGGTGGTGCGCAGCCTGTCGTAAAGCCGCATCTGCTGCCAGCGGGCAACCAGTTCGGGTTCCTTCTGCGGCAGGCCGCCGCGCATCGGAAATTCGGTTTCCGGCAGATAGAGCGTCTTGGAATAGTCGAGCGTGTCGTTGGTATCGGTCATGGTGTCGCAATCTTCTGGGCCGATGGCCCGTGGTAGACAGTGTATCGGAGAATTCGAAAGCGGGCGCTGCGGGCGCGCCAGATTGCCCGGTCTCCTGCGAGCTCAGCTCAGCGGGAAACCGGGACCATAATTCGTATCGGCGGAGCGCCTATGATCTTGACAGCCGTGGTCATGGGTCGGGTTCATAATCGTTTTTGGTGCGCGTGAAAAGAAGATTGCGCAATGCAATGCCTTCACGTTCCAAAACTCCTGCCGCTATGACTTGAGCCGATCATATAAAAGCCTGCGCATCATGGCTGTCACCGGTTTCGGGAACATTCTGCCAACAACAGCAAAGGCACGATTGCCAGCGCCGGGAATCGAAGTCTTCTTCCCCGCCAGCGCATCGGTAAGTATGAGGCTTGCCGCCCGATCCGGATCCATCCGCTTGCTGCCATCGGCGCCCTCGGGGGAGTACCGCTCGGCATGGTCTGTCTTTAGCGGACCGGGGAAGGCGACGGTCAGGCTCACGCCCCTGGATGCCGCATATTTGCGCATGCTCCTGGCGTAGATCGCCAGCGCATCCTTGGAGGCCGCATAGCTGGCCGCGCCCGGATAACCGGTGAAATGCGAAAGAGAAGCGACAAAGACCATTGCCGCCCCTGCCCTGCAGGCTTTCGCCTCAAAAAGCGCCGCGGCAATGACCATCGGCGCCTCGGTGTTGACGCGGAGCACCTCGACATGGGTCCGCGGATCCAGAGCCTCGAATTTGCCGGTGGCGTTGATGCCCGCGTTGAGGAACACCAGGTCATAGGGGCCGCCGGACACCAGATCGGGCAGGACGCCGTCCAGTTCAGTCCGGCTCGCGAGATCGCAGCGAATGAAGTCAACAGATGTCTTGCCGGTCCATGGGCGATCCCGATCGAGCACAACGACCTCGTAGCCATTGGCCAGCAGCCAATCCACCAATGCAGCTCCCAGGCCGGCGCTGCCGCCGGTGACAAGAGCCCGTCTGGGGCCGGACTTCACAGGCGCCTCCCGGTAAAGGCGCCGCCGTTGAGATATCTCACCCATGACAAGGTTGCCGGCGAACGGCGTGAGGCGATGGCCGACGCCATCATGGCGGCGATATCGTCCGGCGCCAGAAACAGCGCCCGCATGCGGCCGGGATCATACCCGGCCTTTTCATGGATATCGGTTTTCGCCGGCCCCGGATGAAGCACCTGGACCGCGACCTGGCCCTTCCATTCGGACCGCAAGGCACGGGCAAAGCCGTGCAACCCGGCTTTTGATGCGGCATAGGCGGGGATCGTCGCCGATCCCTTGTGCGCCACCGAGCCGATGAGCGTCAGTGTTCCGCTGGACTTCTTCAGAAGCGGAAACAGCGCCCGGGCCTGCAGGATGGCGGCGAGCAGATTCACATCGAGGGTCTGGCGGATCGCCTCCGCGCTGTCGACGCCGTCAACGGCGGCAATGCCGATGCCGGCATTGAGCACCGCGTTGTCGAGACCGTCCCAGCCGAAATCGCGAATACCGCGGACGAGCGCCAGGGCCGATTTTTCGGGGTCGCTCTGATCGGCGACGACATAGCCGGCACCGGGCGGCAACGTGCCCGCAACCTCGTTTTGGGATTTCCGTCCGCTCAATAGAAGCGAGTGGCGCCGCGCAAGCTTTTTCGCGAGTGCCAGACCGAGACCGGCGTTTCCGCCGGTGATCAGGATACGGCGCGACCTGGCACCGATCATCCAGCGGCCTCGAAGGTCATGGCAACATCCAGCGGCGACAGCGGCTGCAACGAACCAAGCACCGCGCGCGCTTCGGCCTCATCGATCTTCATCTGCGCCACCAATGGGTCAAGACCATCGAATTTTTCCTCGCCGCGCAATCTCGAGACGAACGAAACCGTGCAGGTCTCACCATAGAGATCGCCGGCAAAATCGAACAGGAACGTTTCGAGCAGCAAGGCCGCGCCGTCTTCGGCAACCGTCGGCCTGCGGCCAAAGCTCGCCACGCCATCATGAATTGTTCCGTCAGCGCGGCGGAAGCGAACGGCATAGATGCCGGGTTCAAGCCCCGTTTCCGGAGGCAGCGCCATGTTGGCCGTCGGGTAGCCGAGTGTGCGTCCGAGTTTCTGGCCGTGCAGAACCTCGGCAGAGACAGCATAGCGATAGCCGAGCAATCCGTTGGCCAGCGCCACATCGCCAGCCGCCAGCGCCTCGCGGATACGGCTCGAGGAGACCACTTCAGCGCTCTCGTCCTGGAACTGCTCCACCAGGGTGACCCCGAAACCGTGCCTTACACCGGCCTTCATCAGGTAGTCCGGATTGCCCTCTCGGCCCTTGCCGAAGTGAAAGTCGTAGCCGGTGACGACATGATGCACGCCAAGCCGTCCGCATAGGATCCCGGTGACGAAATCCTCGGCGCTCTGAGACGAAAACGCCTGATCGAAGGATTGCTCGACGATGGCGTCAAAGCCAAGTTGCCCCAGGATCATCGCCTTCATCGGCGCAGGCGTCAGGCGGAAGACCGGCTGATCGGGACGGAAGACCGTGCGCGGATGGGGTTCGAAGCTCAGCACGATCGAGGGGACGCCTGCAGCCCGCGATATCTCGGTGGCGCGCGCCAGCACGGCCTGATGACCGCGGTGAACGCCGTCAAAATTGCCAATCGCCACGACGCCGCCCCTCAGTTCGGCTGCGAACGTCTCGGCACCGTGAAATCGACGCGCCATTTCTGTCCCTGTTCCGCTTTCTTCAGGCAAGCCATTCCATCCAGTAGGCTGGAGCCACGCCTTCGGCATCGAGAAAGGCCTGCAGCCGTGCCTCGTCGGTCGCCCGACCATTGAGATAGTGGTTGGCGTGTATTCCCCGCGCAATGAAGACGGCTTCAAATCCATTGTCCAGGGCACCGCGGATATCGGTGTGCACGCCATCGCCGATCGCCAACGCCCGCGCCTGATCGGCGCTGCCGCGGATGGCACGGGCGCGCGCCATCGCCTCGCGATAGATCGGCGCATGCGGCTTGCCGGCAATTCGTGTCTCGCCGCCAAGCTCGACATAGAGATCCGCCAGGGCTCCCGCGCAAGGCACCAACCGGTCGCCGCGCTCGACCATGCGGTCGGGATTGGCGCATATGAACGGCAGGTCGCGCGCCCTGAAGCTCTCCAGCATGCTGCGGTAATCCTCGGCCTGCTCGGTCTCGTCGTCGAAAAGGCCCGTGCACAAGACCGCCTGTGCGGCGTCGGGCTCGACGAGTTCGACGTCGAGGCCCTCGACAAGTGCGCTGTCGCGTTCTGGCCCGAGGAAATAGATCCTCTTCGGCCCTTCCTTGACCAGTTGCCGGGTCACGTCGCCCGACGTGACGATGTCATCCCAGCTTTCTGGATCGACGCCGATGGTCTCGAACTGGCGGATAACGCCCGCGGCCGGCCGCGGGGAATTGGTGATCAGAACAACGGTCTGCCCGCGTTGCCGCGCCGCCTTCAAGGCTTCAACAGACAATTGAAAGGGGTTGACGCCATTGTGGATGACACCCCATACATCGCACAACAAGATGTCGGCGCTGCCGGTCAGTTGATCAAGATCGGTTATCCTGCGGGCCATGGGCGAACGGTTCCTTTCGGCCCAACGATGTCGCCCAGCTTGTCATTGATTACAAGTCCCCGCCGGAAAAATGGCAACCGGGCGCAAAAACATCCAGCCGGAATGGTCTCCAATATCTTGACTCTTGCTCCCCGCCTCCTTATCTCGGCTTCGTTAGCACTCCACCAGTGTGAGTGCTAACATCAGCTCCATGAGGCCCATTCGGGGTGCTCAGCCGCTTCTGTCATTCGATCAAGGAATTTAGACAATGGCAAAAACCAAGTTCCGTCCGCTCCACGACCGCGTTGTCGTTCGTCGTGTTGAGTCCGAAGAGAAAACCAAAGGCGGGATCATCATTCCGGACACCGCCAAGGAAAAGCCTCAGGAAGGCGAAATCATCGCCGTGGGTTCCGGCATCCGCGACGAAGCCGGCAAGCTTGTGCCGCTCGACGTCAAGGCTGGCGACCGCGTGCTGTTCGGCAAATGGTCCGGCACCGAAATCAAGCTTGATGGCGAAGACCTTCTGATCATGAAGGAAAGCGACATCATGGGCGTCCTCGGCTAAGCCGAAACTCTGCCCGAACAAATCCAATCTGCCTCAACACGATGGGCCTCAGGCCCGGGAGTTAAGTGAAATGGCTGCTAAAGAAGTTAAATTCGGTCGTACTGCCCGCGAGAAAATGCTCCGCGGCGTCGACATCCTCGCCGATGCGGTGAAGGTGACGCTGGGCCCGAAGGGCCGTAACGTCATCATCGACAAGTCCTTCGGCGCTCCGCGCATCACCAAGGACGGCGTCACCGTCGCCAAGGAAATCGAACTGGAAGACAAGTTCGAAAACATGGGCGCCCAGATGGTGCGCGAAGTCGCATCGAAGACCAACGACATCGCCGGTGACGGCACCACCACGGCAACCGTGCTGGCCCAGGCCATCGTCCGCGAAGGCGGCAAGGCTGTTGCTGCCGGCATGAACCCGATGGATCTGAAGCGCGGCATCGACCTGGCCGTGACCGAAGTCATCGCCAGCCTCCAGAAGAAGGCCAAGAAGATCAAGACCTCGGCTGAAGTCGAACAGGTCGGCACGATCTCGGCCAACGGCGAAACGCAGATCGGCAAGGACATTGCCGAAGCCATGCAGAAGGTCGGCAACGAGGGTGTCATCACCGTCGAGGAAGCCAAGACCGCCGAAAGCGAACTCGAAGTCGTCGAAGGCATGCAGTTCGACCGCGGCTACCTGTCGCCTTACTTCGTGACCAACCCCGACAAGATGGTTGCCGAACTCGACGACGTCTACATCCTTCTCCATGAGAAGAAGCTTTCGAACCTTCAGGCCATGCTGCCTGTGCTCGAAGCCGTGGTGCAGACCTCCAAGCCGCTCCTCATCATCTCGGAAGACGTTGAAGGCGAAGCTCTTGCCACCCTCGTGGTCAACAAGCTGCGCGGCGGCCTGAAGATCGCTGCCGTCAAGGCTCCCGGCTTCGGCGATCGCCGCAAGGCAATGCTCGAAGACATCGCCATCCTGACCGGTGGCCAGGTGATTTCCGAAGACATCGGCATCAAGCTTGAAAACGTGACCCTCGAAATGCTGGGCCGCGCCAAGAAGGTTTCGATCACCAAGGAAACCACCACCATCGTCGATGGCGCTGGCAAGAAGAAGGAAATCGAAGGCCGGATCACACAGATCAAGGCTCAGATCGAAGAAACTTCTTCCGACTACGATCGCGAAAAGCTGCAGGAACGCCTGGCCAAGCTCGCTGGTGGCGTCGCCATCATCCGCGTTGGCGGTGCAACTGAAACGGAAGTCAAGGAACGCAAGGACCGCGTCGACGACGCGCTCAACGCAACCCGCGCTGCCGTCCAGGAAGGCATCGTTGCAGGCGGCGGCACCGCGCTGCTGCGGGCTTCGGGCGCCATCACCGTCAAGGGTGTGAACGCCGACCAGGAAGCCGGCATCAACATCATCCGTCGCGCCCTGCAGGCTCCGTGCCGCCAGATCGCGACAAACGCCGGTGATGAAGCCTCGATCGTCGTGGGCAAGATCCTCGACCAGAAGAGCGACACCTACGGCTACAATGCCCAGACCGGTGAATATGGCGACATGATCACCATGGGCATCGTCGACCCGGTCAAGGTTGTCCGCACTGCGCTTCAGGATGCGGCCTCGATTGCCGGCCTGCTGATCACCACCGAAGCGATGATTGCAGAACTTCCCAAGAAGGAAGGTGCTGCCGGCGGCGGCATGCCCGACATGGGCGGAATGGGCGGAATGGGCGGCATGATGTAATAAGGCTTTAGCCTTGTTACAGCCGGTCAACGCACATCGCGTGACTTAAGAAAAGGGCGGTCTCCGGACCGCCCTTTTTTGCGGCTTCGGGCCGCCGGGCCGGCAGAGGCCAGATTTCAATCTTGCTATTGTTGCAAAATATGTCATTCGTACCCTAGTATCGCTTCGAAACTTAACTGATAATCAACCATTCAATTGGTCTATCGGGTATGGCGTTTTGATTGCAGAATGGTCTACCCTGAACTTTCATCAACCCCGGCCGGTGGCGAAGACTGATCAGCGGATGCTTCCGCACCAAAGAAGTGCCCGGATCAGAGACTGCTTCAATACACCGAAACGGGGCCTGCGTGATCCTTGACCCGGACGATCGGGGGAAGGTACATGCAGGAAACAGTCAGGCACTGCCGAGGTCTACATTGTTCAAAATTGTTAGGGCAGACGGTATTTCGGGATTCGGCGCTCAGACGCATGGCTTTGACGCGCCTGATCTCGACGTCATCTCTCATTTCTGTCGTATCGAGGCATTTGAAGCCGATCTGGCGACAGGCGCCTTTCAACTCGGACCTGCGGCACGATACCATCACCAGCTTCCGGAACAGGGCGAGTTCGGGCTTTACAATCTGGTCAAGTGTTACGACGAAGAATATCGCAATCATGTGCTGGAGCTTTACGAGCTGGCGGCAATGCGGCCCTCCTCATTCTGCTTCTCCACCACCATCATTCATGAAGACGGCAGCCAGGTGCCGGTGATGTGCATCGGTGAATCGTCGAACTTCTCCGATGAGGGTGACGGCGCCATCAATGGCGTGTTTGTTTTTCCAAAGTTCAAGCTTCTCAACCAGACCCCTTCGAGTACGCAACAATAGCTCCCCGGGCCAGTTTCGGCACGTCTGCATAGTTGTGTATTTGTGAACGATATGTTCATACTCGTTCATCTTTTCGCGCTGCACAATTACCTATAGGTCTCTTTCCAGTTTCAAAACAGGAGAAACCTATGTCAATCAATCTTCAGCTTCTCATCGGCCGCGTGCTCATGAGCATCATCTTCATCATGGCCGGTATCAGCAAGCTGGGCGGTGTCGACGGCACCGCAGGTTACATGGCCAGCATGGGCATTCCGCTGCCTGGCCTCACCGTCTGGCTGGTGATCGCACTTGAGATCCTCGGCGGCCTCGCGATCCTGCTCGGCTTCTTCACCCGTTACGCCGCCTGGGCACTGGCAGCCTTCTGCGTGGCGTCGGGCTATCTCGCCCACTTCCAGCCTGAAGACCAGATGCAGATGATCAACTTCATGAAGAACCTGGCTATCGCCGGTGGTTTCCTGGTTCTGGCCGCAACAGGCCCGGGCAGCCTTTCGGTAGGCGCTCGCCGCGCCTGACACGACGCGCATTGGACAAACCGCACCTGTTGGACCCGGCGCTTTCAGCGCCGGGGTTTCCTTGCGCTCAGCTTGTCCAGCGCCCCGGTTGAAAGGCGACTGTGACAGGCCGGATCAGGCTGACAATCTGCCCGGGGCACGCGCCACCAGCTTGACGATGATCCAGACCGACGCGATCGCAAAAACCACGATCACCGCCAGTTCGATGGAGCGCGAGGCAAAATAGCTCTCCCCGCCCAGCACCATCATCATCAGGCCGACGGCAAGACCGGTCGAAATGAAAACCGCCAGCATCGCCGGCAGAATTTCACCGCGCAAGATCCGCGCTGCTGGATTGACCGCGGCAATCCGGGCCAGGATGGCAAGCAGAAGCATTGACGAGAGGAAGACAACCGATCCGAAGGTGAATTCCATGATAAACCCCACAATCCAAAATCATCCCGATGCCCAGGACGAGGCTGAACCGGTGGAGAACCGGCTTTGTGGTTGGCGGAGCCATTCCGCCCGGGTCCGGTCGAACCGGAGCCGAGGGGCGCGAAGGACGCGTGCAGGCCGGGTCTTTCCCGGGTTTAAGAACATTGCCTCAACGCGGCGGGAACGCAAGTGGGTCGCGGAGCAAGCCGAAAATATTTCCTGAGCCGCCGAGCCGGGCGGTGATCCGGACGGACGGCCCGCGCGTAAAGACCAATACGTCGCAGGAATGTCGCCCCGATCTGACGCCCTGCGACAGACTTGGCAGACAGGGTTCCCGATCCTCTGTCGCCGCGGCCGCCTCCTCGCGAGGCGGCCTTTCTTTTTTATGAAGGCAATTCAGCCGGATCAGCCTGCGGATCGCACAGCCTCGATCAGGGCGGCAACGCGCGGATCATCATCATGGCCGGGCTTGCGCGCCCGCACCAGGCACGCCTCGGATCTCAGAATGACGCCATCCGACAGGATTCGCAGATGATTGGCTTTCAGCGTCGACCCAGTCGTGGTGATGTCGACGATGATATCGGCAGCACCCGAGGCCGGTGCGCCTTCGGTGGCGCCGAGGCTTTCGACGATCCGGTAAAGCTGGATGCCGTGGCGGGTCGAGAAGAAACTCTGCGTCAGCCGCCAGTACTTGGTGGCGATCGCCAGACGGCGTCCATGGCGCGAGCGGAAGTCCGCGGCCACGTCGCCGAGATCGGCCATGCTATCGACATCCTTCCAGATATCGGGCACGGCGACCACCACATCGGCATTGCCGAAGCCGAGCCGGGCGGTGATTTCCACCCGCTCATCGGCGCGGGCCAGGCTTTCACGCACCAGGTCCTCGCCGGTGACGCCGAAATCGACCGCGCCGGCGCCGACCTCGCGGGCAATCTCGGAGGCCGAGAGGAACGCCACCTCGACATCGTCGATCCCGTCAATCCGGCCACGATAGCTGCGATCATTGCCGATTGCCGACACGGTCAATCCGGCACGGGCGAACACGGCAATGGCGTCGTCCTTCATGCGGCCCTTGGATGGCAGCGCAACGGTCAATGTCATTTGCCGGCCCTCACGCTTTCAATCCGGTCGAGCCAGAGCGAAAATCCCACGGCGGGGATCGGCTCTTGCGCCCCAAGCAGTTCCATCAGCCGGTCATAGCGTCCGCCGCCGGCGAGAACCAGATTGTGGGCGCCTGCGGAAATCTCGAACACAAGACCAGTGTAGTAGTCCAGCGGACGACCAAAGGCGGCGCGCCAGCGGATCGAGGACAGATCCTCGCCGCGCTCGGACAGCGCGTCGAGACGGGCCTCGAAGGCCTGCTGCGCCAGGCTGATGTCGAGACCGGCGTGCCGCGCGAAATCCGAAAGTGCCGGCGCAGCGCGATCAAACGCCACGTCAAGCGCCAGAAATGCCTTGAGCGCATCGAGCGCGCCGGGAGACAGCCGCGTGGCGTCGAGCGCCTGCTTGCCGATCAGCCGGGCGGCAATCTCGGCGGGCGAGCGGCTGGCATGGGTGGAGTAGCCGGTTTCCTGCATCACCTGTTCGATATGCGCCTCAAGCCCAGCAACGTCGCCGCGCGCCAGGAAGCCTGCCACTGAGGCATCGGGCTGGGCCGACGCGTCGGGATTGGCCAGGCGGGCGATCATCGCATCCAGCGCCGGCCCATTGCCGAAGGCGTGGATCAGCCGCTTCTGCCAGCCTGCGGGAAGGCCGAGACCGGCGACCACCGCCTCGAACACCGACTGGTCGCCGAGAATGATCTTGAGATCCGCTCCGGGGGTAAGTTGCGCGATCAGCGACCGGGCTTCGGAAACCGCGCGGGCATCGGCGCGGGCTTCATCGGGTTCGCCGAGATCCTCGACCCCGGCCTGGTAGAATTCGTTGCCGCCTTCGCGGCGCTGGCGGAAAACCTGGCCGAGATAGGAGTAGCGGCGCGGGGTGGCGACGTTTTCTGCAATATGGGCGCGGCACACCGGGATGGTGAATTCCGGCCTCAGGCAGAGGCTTTCGCCGGTTTCGCTCTCGGTCAAAAAAATGCGGCGGCGCAGATCCTCGCCAGCCATGTCGAGAAACGGCTCGGCCGGCTGGATCACCGGAATGTCGACGCGCGGCGCTTCAAGCGCATCGAGCGCGCGAGCAAGGTCGGCGGCAAAATCTGGAAGTCCGGCCTCAGGCATGATCTCTCAGCCCTGCCCGTTTGAAGCATCGAGCGCAGCATCGGAGGCCTGCTCGGCAAGGACGCGCTTGACGGTGATGACCAGATCGGCCTCGTCGACCAGATGCTCGCCGGCCTTGGCTTCGCGCCATTCGGCATTGTCGGTGATGGTCTCGGCGATGCGCTTGCCCTCGATCAGGTCCTTGACGATGAGCTTGCCGGCCTCTTTCTCGTTGCCGCCCTGAATGATGGCGATGGGCGAGCCGCGACGGTCGGCGTAGCGGAGCTGCTTGGGGAAATCCTTCGGATTGCCCTGGAACAGCTCGACCGGGATGGTCGGGCCGAGCGGCTGACCGTCTCCATCCAGCGGGTTGAGAGCGGTCCGAAGCTCCTGCGCCATTCGGGCGTAATCGCCGATGCGGTCGCGATCCATGATGGTCACCAGGATCGGGCCGGAAGCCGCCTCGCCGGAGAGCTTGCCGAGGTTCTTGAGCGCCGTCATCAGCCGCGAGACGCCGATGGAGAAACCGGTTGCCGGCACCGGCTGGCCCATGAAGCGCGAGACCAGGCCATCATAGCGGCCGCCGCCGCCAACCGAACCGAACTGGACCTTCTGGCCCTTCTCGTTGGTGACATCGAACAGGAGTTCGGCTTCGAAGACCGGGCCGGTGTAATATTCGAGGCCGCGGACGACGGAGGGGTCGACGGAAACGCGACCGTCATCATAACCCGCAGCACTGACCAGTTCAGCAATTGCTCTTAATTCTTCAACACCGTCACCGCCGCTGCTTTTTGGAGCAACATACTTGGATAGCTCCTCAATAGCGGCGGAAACCAGCTTCGGATTGCCTGAATAACCTGAGTTCTTTGAGTATGCTTTTGCGAGCTTGGATATTTCCAATGCTTCTGTGATAAAACCAATCATGCGATCTGCCGCGAAATCGCTCAACCCAGCGCCTGCTGCAAAGTCCCCCTCGCCTTCCTTGCCGCCGTCCCAACGTCCCGGACCGAGCAGCAACTTGACACCCTCGATGCCGAATTTATCCAGCTTGTCGATGGCGCGGAGCACGGTGAGGCGGCGCGCCGCATTCTCGTCACCGCCGAGGCCGATGGCCTCCATCACGCCGTCGAGCACCTTGCGGTTGTTGACGCGGATGACGTAGTCGCCGCGCTTGATGCCGAGCGCTTCCATGGTGTCGGCCATCATCATGCACATTTCGGCATCCGCCTGGACGCCGGGCGCGCCGACGATGTCGGCGTCGAACTGCATGAACTGGCGGAAGCGGCCGGGGCCGGGCTTTTCGTTGCGGAACACCCAGCCGGCGCGATAGGTGCGGTAGGGCAGCTGGATGTCGTTGAAATTCTCTGCGACGTGGCGGGCCAGCGGCGCGGTCAGGTCATAGCGCAGCGACAGCCATTGATCGTCATCATCCTGGAACGAGAACACGCCTTCGTTGGGCCGGTCCTGGTCGGGCAGGAACTTTCCCAGCGCATCGGTGTATTCCACAAAAGGGGTCTCAACGGGTTCGAAACCGAAGCGCTCGTAGACCAGCCTGATCTTGCCCATCATCTGGTCGGTGGCGCGGATATCGGCCGAGGACCGGTCGGGAAAACCGCGCGCCAGACGGGCTTTCAGTTTCTGGGGCTTCTTTTGCTTCTTGTCGGACATGGAAAAGGGCCTGCGGCAGGAGAAACGTTTTGTTGCGCTTCTCCTAACCGACAGGCCCTTTTGCTGCAAGGCTTGGCTGGTAGCGTGCGGGGCGAGGACCGGTCAATCCATGCCCTCACCCGTGCTCACATTTTACGTCAGGCCTCAATAGTAAGGCGAGCGGCATTCGCGGCGCGGCCCGTGATAGGGCTGGAACGTGTTGCTCCGCTGATCGTAGGATCGATACTTGTTGTGGCACCAGCGGACATGCTGCGGGTTGGTGTAGCCCGGACGGACTCCGACACTGCCGCGGTTGTTGCCGCCGATGATCACGCCGAAGGAAAAGGCTGACGGCGGAAACCAGTAGCCATTGTAATGGCGATAGCCGTGGCGCTTGTGGCGATAGCCGCGATGGCCGTTGTAGTATCCGCGGTGGTTGTGGCGGTAGAAACCGCGCCTGTTATCACGGCGCCCGTCGCGGTACTGAACCTCGACCAGACCGGAATTGCTTGTCATCTCGACGGCCGGTTTCTGCACCATCATCGGCGCAGCGCTTGCGGGGGCGAGCGCCGCCAGGCAGAACGAGGCCGTCACGATGGATTTCATCAAATTGCTAAACATTCCATACTCCTCATGCAGGATCACAAATTGGCCCTTCACGTTGTCAACGCGGTGACCGGGTGATGGTTCCTTCGGCAGTTGGCGATTCGCATCACTGCGAAGTGCCATGGCCCCGGGGGCAAGCCGGACTATTACAAACCGGCGCGAAATCGATCCGTCTCCCGGAGCCTCGATATGCCCTTCCCTTTTTGGTTCAGGTCACATCGGGGATCACCATAGCGCTGCCGGTTTGAACTCCCGCTGAACCTTCCATTCATCCGGCATTCAGAAAAGACCCGGTTTGGCATGGCAAGACCTTCCTGTCGAAATCAACGGGCCTGTCGAAATCATCGGGCCTGTGGAAATCACCGGGCCGGATCGACAGGCAACGGCAATCGGGCAATAGGTGTTCTTTGCCTTCCCTCTTCTCGCGAAAGCAGACCGTCCTTGCCACTGCTTCTACTCACCAGCCTGACCATGATCGCCTTCGCGGCCAATTCGGTTCTCGGGCGCATGGCGATCGGTTCGGGCGAGGCGGCGCTGATCGATCCGGCGAGCTATTCGGCGGTTCGGCTGGCGAGCGGAGCCGTCATGCTGGCGCTTCTGGTTGCTGTCACCGGCACCGGGGCAAGCCGCTCGCCGCGCCTGCAGTCAGGCTCCTGGGCTTCGGCATTGGCGTTGTTTGCCTATGCGGTGGCATTTTCCTACGCCTATGTGGCGCTCGACACCGGGGTTGGCGCGCTGATCCTGTTTGCCTGCGTTCAGGCGACGATGATCGGCCGGGCCCTGATGGAAGGCGACCGGCCTTCACGGCTGGAGTGGCTGGGACTGCTGACAGCCTTCGGCGCCTTCGTCTGGCTGGTGTCGCCTGGCCTGTCGGCGCCCGATCCGCTGGCGGCGGCCCTGATGGCTCTGTCGGGGATTGCCTGGGGCGTCTATTCGCTCAGAGGGCGCGGGCTGCCGGATCCGCTGAAGGCGACGGCCGACAATTTCATGCGCTCGGTCGCCTTCATCATTCCGCTCTTTGGCGCCGTGCTTTTGGCGCGACTGCCGGTTCATGCCAGCGCGATTGGCGTGGTGCTGGCGCTTGTCTCCGGCGCGGTTACCTCGGGCCTGGGCTACGCGCTGTGGTACCGGGTGCTCCGTCAGATCGGCGCAACGCAGGGCGCGATCGTGCAACTGACGGTGCCGGTGATCGCGGCGGCCGGCGGCTCCCTGCTGCTTGGCGAAGGATGGACGCTGCGGCTTGTGGTCTCGTCCGTCCTCATTCTCGGCGGTGTCGCATTGGCAATCATCGCAAAGCAAAAGCGGGTGTGACTTCAGGCCGGTTTCTGCCGCTTGCGCAGCTTGTAGGTGAGCGCCAGGGCGATGCAGTGCGCAAGCGCTTCGCGATCCGGCGCGGCGTCGGCGGCAATCAGAATGGCGCGGTTGCCTTCATAGTTGAGAGCATCGGGATAAAGGTCCCGGAACTCGTCGACCAGATTGGTGTGGCAGATGAACATCAGCGCCAGGCCGCCATCGTTGCGCTCAGCGATCCGGACAGAACTGCCGACATTGCGTCTGGCCGGGGTAAAACTCTGTTCGCCCCATTTGAGGCTTTCCTCCAGCGGCCCGATCTCCGGTGTCGCCGCGGCGACCCGACGGATCATGGACTTGAGGTCGTCAGGGGTCACGCGGGACGCACCAGTGCATTGCGCAGGGTCTCGATCTCGTTGCGGCAGCAGCAGCCCTCGAGATGGTCGTTGACCAGTCCCATCGCCTGCATGAAGGCGTAGACCGTCGTCGGGCCGACAAAACTCCAGCCGCGTTTTTTCAGGTCCTTCGAGATGCGGGTTGATACCGCCGTCGTCGGGTTGGCGGTCAGGGTGGCGTAATCCACCGTTTCGGGCCGCTCGTCGGGGCCTGGCTCGTGGGACCAGAAATAGGCAGCAAGAGAACCGAACTCCTCCACCATCTCGATGGCGCGGGCCGCATTGTTGATGGTCGAGACGATCTTGCCGCGGTGGCGGACGATGCCCTTGTCGGCGACCAGCCGCTCGATATCCGCCTCGTCAAAGCGGGCGACCTTGCGGAAATCGAAGCCGGCAAAGGCGGCGCGGAAATTTTCGCGCTTGCGCAGGATGGTGAGCCAGGACAGGCCGGACTGAAAACCCTCCAGACAGATCTTCTCGAACAGCCTTGTGTCGTCTGTCACAGGCCGGCCCCACTCGGCATCATGATAAGCCAGATAGTCGGGGAGATTGCCGGGCCAGAAGCAGCGGGTGCGGCCGTCTTCACCGGTGATCAGGCCGTTTTCATGCGCCATGGAACCGCTCGTCATCATGGTTAATCGGGAATCAAGGGCAATTAAGCGGTCGTTCACCGCGTTTGGCAAGGCGGCGATAACCCTAAGAAGAGGTTTCCACGCAAACGGGCATTTTATTGACGCGGATTCACCAATTGATTCCACCGCTGCCGCAGCATGAATCCCGGAAGCCAGGTCCATCGGCGCGTGCCGGCAATGGAGCCTCGCGTAATCAGACGAAAGGTATTTGGTGCGTCCGATGAAACAGCTTGCTCTTCTTCTCCTGTCCGGCGCGGCGTTGAGCCTTGCCGCGTTCTCCTCCCCAACCAATGCCGGCGACCGCTATGGCCAGCGTCCGCCCGTGGTGCTGAGCCCGGATCTGACAGCCCCCTGGGTGATGCAGCTTGGCGGCCAGGCGGCACCGCGTGGCGGTATCGTCTACCGGACCCAGCCGAGAGCCGCGCGCCAGGCGGCAACCCAGCCACGGATGCAGCGGGCCGAGCCTCGCCGGGTGACCAACGTGTCGCTTGCCGCGCCGCGGGTGAAACCGAAACCGGCAAACCAGATCGATCCGCGCTTCCTGCCGCAGACTGTCTCCTATACCGGCAGCGAGAAGCCCGGCACGATCATCATCAACACCAGCGAGCGGCACCTCTATTACGTCATGGGTGATGGCCAGGCGCGGCGCTACGGCGTTGGCGTCGGCAAGGAAGGCCACGCCTGGAGCGGCACCGAAAAGATCAGCCGCAAGGCGGAATGGCCGGACTGGCGTCCGCCGGCGGAGATGATCAAGCGGGTGCGCGAAAAGGAAGGCCGGATTCTGCCGGTGCACATGGTCGGCGGCCCGGAAAACCCGCTCGGTGCGCGGGCACTTTATCTCGGTTCGACGCTGTACAGGATCCATGGCACCAACCAGCCCTGGACAATCGGCAAGGCCGTCTCGTCCGGCTGCATCCGGATGCGCAATGAAGACGTCACTGAACTTTATGAACATGCCAAGGTCGGCGCCAAGGTTATCGTGATGTGATCACCGTCTGATTTGCGGCCAATATTATAGCAATACGTAGAGCCCGGCCCGGCATACCACCGGCGCCGGGCATTTCATTTTTCTTTAGAACCGGTTGCCGTTTTAACCTTTCAAACGGTTGATCCCATGCGAATCGATGGTACCTTTGTGACCGAGCGCTAAAGTATGAACGAGGGGAAACCATGACATTGCCACGCTTTTCAACCCGATTTGCCATCATTGCGGCCAGCGCCCTGGCATTGCTTGTCGCGCCAGCGCAGACGGATGCATCGGCCATGCCGCGTTCCGCCGCGCCCGCAGCATCCGGCACGACCTTGCCGGTCGTTCAGGTGGCGCAGTCGAAGAAGCCGAAGCCTGAGTTCATGCGCAAGAAGGTCAGGCTCAAGACCAACGAGAAGCCCGGCACCATCATCATCGATACCAGCACCAAGTATCTCTACTATGTTGAAGGCAAGGATCGCGCCACACGGTATGGCGTCGGTGTCGGACGCGAGGGCTTCGGCTGGTCGGGAACGGTCAAGGTCGGGCGCAAGGCGGAATGGCCGGACTGGCGTCCGCCGGCGAGCATGATCGCACGTGAGCGCCGGAAAGGCCGGAACATTCCATCCTACGTGAAAGGCGGGATCAACAACCCGCTCGGCGCACGGGCCATGTATCTCTACAAGGGCGGACGCGACACCATTTTCCGCATCCATGGCACCAATCAACCCTGGACCATCGGCCTGAACATGTCGTCGGGCTGCATCCGGATGATGAACGACGATGTCAAGCATCTCTATGACCGCGCCGGCGTTGGCTCCAAGGTGATCGTGATCGGGCCCAACGGCGAGGGCGCCGAGAAGCATTACACCGATCGCGGGATGGACCTCTTCGGGACCCTGTTTGGCGGCTGAAGCCGGTCCAGGCTCCAAGACAAACACCAAATGCACAAGGCGGCGCGCGAAAGGTGCCGCCTTTTCATTTGTCAGATGGCTGCCCGCTCAAGCAGGTTCAGCCCGGTCGAGGCGATGTCACTCCGCGGCTTGCAGTGACCGGGCCTTCGTCCCGGCACTATCGGGCAGGCCCGCGGGCTTCTCGCCGCCATAGACCCAGTCAAGCAGCTCAACCGTGTGGATGATCGGGATGTCGGTTCCGCCGGCAATCTGGGTCATGCAGCCGATGTTGCCGGTTGCGATCAGGTCCGGGTTTGTGCGCTCGATGTTCTTGACCTTGCGGTCGCGCAACGTCCGGGCGATCTCGGGCTGCATGATGTTGTAGGTGCCGGCCGAACCGCAGCACAGATGGCCTTCCGGCGGATCCTTGACGGTAAAGCCAGCCGCCTTCAATAGCGCCTTGGGCTGGGTGGCAATCTTCTGGCCGTGCTGCATCGAACAGGCCGAGTGATAGGCTACGACCATGCTGGCGCCATTGACCGGGGCCGGCATCTCGATGCCTGCCAGATACTCGGTGATGTCCTTGGCAAGCTCGGAGACGCGGGCCGCCTTTGCCGCATAGGCCGGATCCTCGCGCAGCATGTAGCCGTAGTCCTTGATGGTGGTGCCGCAGCCCGAGGCGGTGATGATGATGGCATCGAGTCCGCCATTGTCGATCGCCCGCGTCCAGGCATCGACATTGTTGCGCGCCGCATCGAGCGCATCATGCTCGCGGCCCATGTGATGGACCAGCGCGCCGCAGCAGCCCTCGCCTTCGGGCACCACCACCTCGACGCCGATCCGGTTCAAGAGGCGGATCGTCGCCTCGTTGATGCCAGGCTTGAGCACCGGCTGGGCGCAGCCGGTGAGGATGGCGACCTTGCCGCGCTTTTCACCTGTGCCGGCATGGGACCCCGGCATTGCATATTTCGACGGTTGAGGCACGGAAGCCGGGGCAAGCTCCAGCATCGCCGCCATCGGCTTGAGGCCCGGCAATGCCTTGAATAAGGGCGCGAACGGCCTGCCAAGACGGGCGGCATGGAGCGAAGCGCGGAAACGTCCCGGATAGGGCAGCACCAGCGCCAGCAGCCCGCGGGTGATGCGGTTCATCAAGGGCCGCTTGTAGGTCTTCTCGATATGGGCGCGGGCGTGGTCGACCAGATGCATGTAATTGACGCCGGAGGGGCACGTGGTCATGCAGGCCAGGCACGACAGGCAGCGGTCGATATGGGTGACTACCTGCGCATCAGCCGGGCGGTTGTTTTCCAGCATGTCCTTGATCAGGTAGATCCGGCCGCGCGGGCTGTCGAGCTCGTTGCCGAGCGTGACATAGGTCGGGCATGTCGCGGTGCAGAAACCGCAATGGACGCATTTCCTGAGAATCTTCTCGGATTCGGCGACACCGGGATCAGAGAGCTGCTCGGCGGTAAAATTGGTCTGCATGTCGCGAATTCCCTGGAATCTTCAGAAGTATGTGCCGCCGGCCGGAACGCGTGTCTCTCAGAGCAGCCAGCTTTGCGGATTGTCGATGGGTTCGTTGCGTCCGAGCTTCTGCAACCCGACCACGGTGCGGATGATGACCCAGAGTGCGACCAGAAGCATGGTCAGCATGCCGATCACGACAATCATCAGCAGCGCGCTGACAAAGGCGCCAAGCATTCCGAGCCAGAAGGTGCGGATCGCCCAGGTGTAATGGCTTTCGAGCCAGGCTTCAGATTTGCCGCGATTGAGATGGGCCAGCACGATGCCGACAAGTCCGGTCACTCCGATGACGAAACTTGCGAGATACAGGATGTAGATCACCTGCAGATTGGTCTTGCCGGGCTCGAGCCAGCGGTCGGTCTGGCGGGGTTGGGGGGATTGATCCGGATTGCTCATTGCCTGCTCCTTGTTCGGAAGAGTTTGCATTTCCCTAAAAGTCCGAAAGACTATCACATTCCGACGGTCATGCGTCCCGGATTGAGCACACCGGCCGGATCGAACTGATCCTTGATCCGCCGCGCCAGGGCCTCAAGCGGCTTTGGCTGCGGCTCGAACACCGGAACGGAGGCACGGGTGGCGGCATCCGCCCGGACAAGGGTGGCATGGCCACCGCCCAGCGCCTTGAGGTACTGGCGAACCAGATCGGCTTCCGAGTCGGCTTCCATGCGCAGCCAGACCAAGCCGCCCTGCCAGTCGTAGAAGGCATCGACGCCGGTCTTGAGCCGCAGGGCCGCGACCAGCTGATGGCCGGCGGATGGCGCCACCGACACTTTCCAGACAGGCTTGCTGGTGCCATCCGCGAAAGGCGTCACGTCCCGGATATCGCGCCAGAGGCCGGCGGAGACATCGCCTTCCAACACCGATATCGTGCCTCGGCGGCTCATTTCCGCGACCAGCCGTCCGGTGCGCACCTCGACCGAGGGGGTCAGCCCCTCAAGCCGCAGAACCGTTGCCGGGCCGCCCTTCAGACTGCCGCCGGCAAATTTGTTGATGACGCTCTCGGGCAGGTGCGCCGCTCCGGAGACCTCGACCGACATCGCAAGTGCGGCGGCCATGGCTTCGGCGGCTTCGGCATCGTTGAGCCCGGAGACGGCGATGGTGACGGCCGTTTCCGGCCGCGGCAGCACCTTGAAGATGACTTCGCTCAGCACCCCGAGCGTGCCCCAGGAGCCGGCCATCAGCTTGACCAGATCGAGGCCGGTGACGTTCTTCATCACCCGGCCGCCGCTCTTGACGATTTCGCCGGAGCCGTTGACGAAACGGACGCCCAAGAGATTGTCGCGCGCCGCGCCTGCGGAAATCCGGCGCGGGCCGGAGACGTTTCCGGCAAAGACGCCGCCTATGGTCGGCTCGCCGCTGGCGGCAAGAAGCGGACGATGATCCATCGGCTCGAAGGTCAGCATCTGGTTGTTTTGCGCCAGCGCCGCCTCGATTTCGGCGAGCGGCGTGCCTGCGCGGGCGGCCATCACCAGTTCGGAGGGATCGTAATTGGTGATCCCGCTCAACCTGGCCACCGACAGAACCGAGGAGGATTGCACGGGACGGCCGAGATCGAGCCGAGTGCCGCCTCCCCTGACCTCGATGGGACGGCGCGCCTCGCTCGCCTCGAGCACGATCCGGGCGATCTCTTCCTCGCTGCCGGGATACTGGATATCGGTCGTGCTCATGCTGCTGTCCTGTCATCGCCGGCAGCACTCTGGTTGCCCGGTTGGGAGCCGTTTCGGCGATCGAGCGGAAACACCTTGGATGGATTGAGGATCCATTTCGGATCGAAGGCAGCGCGCACCCGCATCTGCTGGGCCAGATCGGCATCGGAATACTGGTGACGCATCAGATCGCGCTTTTCGATGCCGACGCCGTGTTCCCCGGTCAGGCAGCCGCCAGCATCGACACAGAGCTTGAGAATGTCATTGCCGGCCATCTCGGCCTTCAGGCTTTCTTCCGGATCATTGGCATCGAACAGGATCAGCGGATGCATGTTGCCGTCGCCGGCATGAAACACGTTGGCGACGCGCAATCCGTAGCGGTCGATGATCTCGGAGGTCTTCTCGAGCACATGCGACAATTGCCCGAGCGGCACGGTGCCGTCCATGCAGATATAGTCGGCGATGCGGCCGGTGGCGCCAAAGGCCGACTTTCGACCTTTCCAGATCAGCGCGGCCTCGGTGGCAGACTGACTTTCCTTGATCGTCTTGACGCCGTGCTTGCGGGCGATCTCGATGATGCGTTCGAGCATGGCATCCATCTCGGCATCGGAGCCTTCGACCTCGACGATCAGCAGCGCCTCGACATCCATCGGGTAACCGGCATGGGCAAAGGCCTCGCAGATCTCGATGGCCGGCTTGTCCATGAATTCGATGGCGACCGGAATGATGCCCGCGCCGATGATGTCAGTGACGCAGGCGCCGGCGGCAACCGAGCTTTCAAAGCCGAACAGAACCGGGCGGGCGCCCTCGGGCTTGGCGATCAGCCTGACGGTCGCCTCGGTGACGATGCCGAGCTGGCCTTCCGATCCGCAGATCAGGCCAAGCAGATCGTAGCCCGCCGCGTCCAGCGCCTTGCCGCCAATCTCGACAATGGAGCCGTCGAACATGACCATCTTGACGCCAAGCAAATTGTTGGTGGTGACGCCGTATTTGAGGCAATGGGCGCCGCCCGAATTCATGCCGATATTGCCGCCGATGGTGCAGGCCAGCTGCGAGCTCGGGTCGGGGGCGTAGAAGAAACCGTCGGCATCCACCGCTTGGCTGATGGAAATGTTGGTGACCCCCGCCTGGACGACAGCCGCCCGGTTGGGGAAGTCCACCTCGAGAATGCGGTTGAGCTTGGAAACACCGATGACGATGGCATCCTCCTGCGGGATCGCACCTCCGGACAGCGACGTACCCGCCCCGCGCGGAATGACGGGGATCGCATTGTCGTTGCAGTATTTCAGAACCGCCGCGACCTGGGCCGTAGTTTCGGGTAGAACAACGGCGAGAGGCATGCGCCGGTAGGACACAAAGGCATCCGTGTCGAAGGGCACAAGTTCACGCTCCTCGGTTATCAGGCAGCTGTCGGGCAGCAGGCCCGCGAGGTCGGCAATGATCGCGGGACGGCGGTCAATGACCGCACGGTCAGGCTCCAGAAAAGCAATCAACTCCGACATGGCTTCCTCCCTCGCATCTCGAACCAGCGCCAGAAGCACAAGGATCGAGCTCAAACTGGTATTTTTTGTTTACCACTTAAATTGCCTTTCGGCAATGCGGTTCACATCGCACCTCGGAATCCCATATGAGGAAACGGCGATCACTCTGTAAACCGGATGTGACGCAGAAATGATCCGCGACGGCAATGTTTGCGTATCAACAGGAATGACGTTCTCACAGGGGAGAGACGATCCGGCATGAACAATCTGGGAGACCTGGAGATTTTTGCCCGCGTGGTGTCCGCCGGGTCGATGTCAGCGGCGGGGCGGGAACTCGGGCTGTCTCCTGCCGTCGTGTCGAAACGGCTGCGCCGTCTCGAAGACCGGCTCGGCACGCGCCTGATGCAGCGCACCACCCGACAGATTTCGCTTACCGAAGCCGGCCAGGGTTTTTACGAGCGCGTGGTGGCGATCCTGGCAGGCATCGAAGAGGCAGAAGCGTTTGTCTCGCGCAGATCGGCGCTGGCGCACGGCGTCCTGAAGGTCTCCGCCCCGACCTCATTCGGACGCATGCATATTGCGCCCCATATCAACGCCTTCATGCAGGCCAATCCCGATCTGGGCGTCAATCTGATGTTGCGCGACGAATTCGTCGATATCGTCGGAGATGGCTATGATCTGGCGATCCGGATCGCGGAATTGAGCGATTCAAGCCTGGTTGCGCGAAAACTTGCACCGGTTCGGCGTATTCTGGTGGCTTCACCGGACTATCTCAAGCGGCATGGAACACCGCAAACCATAGAGGATCTCGACCGCCACATCTGCCTTGCGCCGCACAACAACGACTCCTGGAAACTCGAAGGTCCTCCGGGCCAGATGCTCCATCGGCCCCTCGGACCGTTGCAGACCAATTCCAGCGAAGTGGTGCGCGAAGCCGTCATTGGCGGCGTCGGCATCGCCTTGCGCTCGACATGGGACATCGGCGCCGAACTCGCCGACGGCCGGTTGATCCAGGTGCTGCCCGCCTACGAAGGGTCGCGCAATGTCGCCATTCACGCGGTCTATGCAAGTCGCCGGTTTCTGCCGGCCAAAGTCAGGCTGTTCATCGACTATCTGGCGGACCTATACGGTCCCACGCCCTACTGGGACACCACCCAAGCCGAAAGGTAAGTTCACAGCAACGGGTTCCCAGGCCGGCCTTCGCAAAGGACACCACCTGCAAGTCAGGAAAGCCCCCTTGAGCGGACACTGGCGAGCTTCATGCGACGTTCCGGCGAGCAAGCCAGCAGTCGCGGACCCTATCGTTTCCGGGGCGGGCAACCTAAACTTGTCGCAAAGTGGATAAAAATATTGACCACCTTTCCCGACACTTGATACGCTCCCGCCGAGCACTCAGCGGGAAACGTAATGGCCACAGACATTTTTGCACGGATCGAGCACAGCCGGACAGCTGATGAAGTGGTTCATCAGATCGAGGTTCTCGTGCTCGAGGGCATCTTGCGCGTTGGCGACCGGCTTCCCGGCGAGCGGGAGCTCGCCAAGCAATTCGATGTCTCGCGGCCGATCCTGCGGGAAGCGCTCAAGGTTCTCGAAGGACGGGGCCTGCTCAACACCCAGCATGGCGGCGGCACGTTTGTCGCCGACGTCATCGGCCAGGTTTTCACCCGGCCGGTTATGGAGCTGATAGCGCGGCATCAGAAGGCGACGCTGGATTATCTTGAATACCGCCGCGAGATCGAAGGCGTCACCGCCGAGTTCGCCGCTCGGCGCGCCACGGAAGCCGACAAGGCGCTCCTGACCCGCATCATCACGTCGATGAAAGCCGCTCACCAGAAAGACGACTTCGAGGAAGAAGCAGAGATCGATGTCGAATTTCACAGCGCAATCGGCGAGTGCGCGCACAATATCATCCTGCTGCATACGCTCAGGTCCTGTTACCGACTGCTGGCCGAGGGCGTGTTCTACAATCGCGCGCTGGTCTACAACCTGCCGGGCGCGCGCGACCAGTTGCTGGCTCAACATATCGCCATCTACGACGCGGTCATGGCGGCAAATCCGGACGCGGCGCGGCGCGCGGCCCAGGCCCATATCGATTTCGTTTCGAGGGCGATGAAAGATGCCGAGCGCTCGGGCGACTGGGAGCGCGTGTCGAAACTGCGCCTGCAGCAGCGTGCCCCGAATCTTTCGAGTCCAAGCAAACCATCAAAGCAAAAACAATCGGAGGCGGCAGAGTGACGTCAAGCGAAGCTAAGGCTGTGCGGCAGCCGCGTGTGGGCCTTTTTGCGACCTGCCTGGTCGATCTGTTCCGGCCATCCGTCGGCTTTGCCAGCGTCAAGCTGCTGCAGGATGCCGGCTGCGAAGTGCATGTGCCGGTGGCGCAGACCTGCTGCGGCCAACCCGCCTACAACACCGGCGACAGGGCGGACACGCGCGAGATCGCCGAACAGGTGATCGAGGCCTTCGAGGGTTTCGATTTCATCGTCGCGCCGTCGGGATCCTGCGCCTCGATGCTGAAAAAGCACTATCCCGGACTGTTTGCAGGCGATGCCGCCTGGGAAGAGCGAGCCACGGCCTTTTCCGGCAAGTGCCATGAACTGATATCGTTTCTTACAGACGTGATGATGGTGCGCGATACCGGGGCGGCGCTTGAAACAAAGATCACCTATCACGATTCCTGCTCGGGGCTGCGTGAGCTCGGTGTCAAAGAGCAACCGCGCAAGCTCTTGGGCAATGTCCGCGGCGTCGAGGTTCGCGAAATGACGGATTCAGATGTCTGCTGCGGCTTCGGCGGCACCTTCTGCGTGAAGTATTCCGACATCTCCAACGCCATCGTCACCAAAAAGGTCGGCAACATCGATACATCCGGCGCCGACATGCTGCTGGCCGGTGATCTCGGCTGCCTGATGAACATGGCCGGCAAGCTCAAGCGCCAGGGATCGGACGTCGAGGTGCGCCACGTCGCCGAGGTGCTGGCGGGCATGACCAGCCAGCCGCCGATCGCCGGCTCCGGCAAGTAGGCGGAACAGGAGACAGCCGATGGAACTCACCGCCAACAAGTTCAAGGCAAACGCCTCAAGGGCGCTGGTCGACGCGCAATTGCAGAAGGCGCTCGGCAACGTGGAGAAGGGCTTTATCGGCAAGCGCCAAATGGCCGCCGACGCCCTGCCGGAATTCGATGCGCTTCGCGACAATGCCCGTGATATCAAGAACCACGTGCTGGCGCATCTCGACCTCTATCTCGAGGAGTACGAGCGCAAGGTGCTTGCGGCCGGCGGCCATGTCCACTGGGCCGAGACGGCGGAAGACGCCCGCCGCATCGTGCTCGAGATCTGCAAAAAGGCCAATGCCCGCACCGTGACCAAGGGCAAGTCGATGATCACCGAGGAGATCGCGCTCAACGATCACCTTTCGGCCAACGGCATCGAACCGGTGGAAACCGACCTCGGCGAATACATCATCCAGCTACGCGGCGAACATCCGAGCCACATCATCGCGCCGGCGGTACACCTCAACAAGGAGCAGGTCGAAGGTGATTTCCGGCGGGTGCACACGCATCTGCCGGCGGGCCGGGATCTTAGCGAACCGGTCTCCTTGCTGAGCGAGGCGCGCGAAGTGCTGCGCCAGCGCTATTTCGCGGCCGACGTCGGCATCACCGGCGCCAACTTCCTGATTGCCGAGACCGGCACCTCGGTGATCGTCACCAATGAGGGCAATGGCGATCTGACCCAGACACTGGGCAAGGTGCATGTCGTCGTCGCCTCGATCGAGAAGATCGTGCCGACACTGGAGGACACGTCGCAGATCCTGCGCGTGCTGGCACGCTCGGCCACCGGGCAGGACATGAGCGTCTACACCACGTTTTCCACCGGGCCGAAGCGCCAGGAAGACCCGGATGGGCCGGACGAATATCACGTCGTGCTTCTGGACAATGGCCGTTCGGCGATGCTCGGCACCGAGTACCAGGACATGCTGCGCTGCATCCGCTGCGGCGCCTGCATGAACCATTGCCCGGTCTATCACGCGGTCGGCGGCCATGCCTACGGATCGGTCTATCCCGGCCCGATGGGCGCGGTTTTGACGCCCTCGCTCAACGGCATCGACGAAACCGGGCAACTGCCCAATGCCTCGACCTTCTGCGGACGCTGCGAAAGCGTCTGTCCGATGCGCATCCCCCTGCCGAAGATGATGCGGCACTGGCGCGAGCGCGAATTCGAGCGCAATCTGACGCCCGCGGTTGCGCGCTATGGCCTGAAGGCCTGGGCCTTCTTCGCCAAGCGGCCGAAGCTCTACCGGCTCGCCGCCTCCTTCGGCATGCCGCTGCTGTCGCTGTTCGGCGGCACCTCGCGGCGCTTCCGCTCGCTGCCGTTTGCCGGTGGATGGACCCGACATCGCGACCTGCCGGCGCCGGAGGGCCGCACCTTCCTGCAAGCCTGGGCACAGCGCGAAGCGTTGAAGCAGGAGGCCGGACAATGAGCGCGCGCGACACGGTGCTGGGCAAGATCCGGGCGTCCATGCGGGTGCCTGCTTCCGACGACGTGCGCCGCAAGACGGTCGCCGACCGGCTGGAAAGCACACCCACAGGCGTCATTCCCGCCCGGGCGAAATTGCCAAAGGCCGGACAGGTCGACCTGTTTTGTGCCATGGCCGAGCAATTCGGCGCGACCCTGGCACGGGTCAGCGACTACAAGGCGGTTCCGGCGGAAGTCGCCACCTATCTGAGGTCACGCAACCTGCCGGCCGAAATCCGGATGGGCGCCGACAAGCGGCTGAAAAAGGCCGGCTGGGAAGCCGAGAAAAATCTCGAAGTGCGTCACGGCGCCTCCGATGGCGGCGATCTGAGCGGCGTCAGCCACGCCATGGCCGGGATTGCCGAAACGGGAACGCTGGCGCTGGCTTCGGGTCAGGACAACCCGACCACCATCAATTTCCTGCCCGAGCACCATATCGTGGTGCTCAAGGCCAGCGACATAAAGGGCGACATGGAAAGCGTCTGGGCGATGCTGCGCAAGGCGCAGGGCAAGGGCGAAATGCCGAGAGCCTTCAACCTGATCACCGGTCCATCGCGTTCCGGCGACATCGAACAGACCATCCTGCTCGGCGCGCACGGGCCACGGGCGCTGCATGTCATCGTGGTCGAGTAGGCAGGCCCGCTAGCCTTCAAGCCGGGCGGCGACGTTTTCGCGAAAACCCCGATGAGACTTGCGGCTGAAAGCTTCCGCCCAACCTGGTGCAAGCCGCGGCAATCGAGCCAGAACTGAAGCCGTTTCCGGGGCGAGTCCGGGATCGAGCCGGGCGCGTGTGACGCGTTCAACGGTCCAGCCCGGATTGGGGCACTCCAGACGCAGGATCTCGTCACCGATCCGCACGGTACCAGGCTCAATCACGCGGTAATACCAGCCGGTTCGCAAGGTCTGCTGAAACAGGGCGGCCATGGTCTTCAAACCCGTATGGGCATTGAGCTTCCAGCAAGGCTGGCGCCCCTGGGATATTTCCACGACCGCTGATCCGAGTTTGAGTCTGTCGCCGATACACAGATCACTCTCCGTCATCCCGGTTGTCGAGATGTTCTCGCCAAACCGGCCGGGCCCGAAGCCATCGACAGAGGGGCCCAGTTCCGACCGCCATGTTTCGTAGTGCTCCGCGGCATAGTGATGAACCGCCTTCTCGACGCCGCCGTGAACCGCAAGATCGGCCTGCTGGTCATCTGTAAAACCGGTTTCCATGAGAGCCTGTGGAGCCTCTGTCAGCAGCTTGCCTATTGCCGAGGCGGGCTTGCCTGGCCAGAGCTGGCGGACCTGGCCGACAAAAAGCCCGGTTACTGTGGCTCGAAGTTCGGGTTGCACGGGCATCACGCGGGCTCCTGTTCGTGGCAGATCTGGTCCGTCTCCGCCGGCTCGAGATCGACCTTGAGCAGGTGGCAGTAGCCGGCGGACCCGCGGCGTTCATGATGGCGGCACAGGCGGCACAGGCCGAAGGACCTGCCGCCCTGCACGGCAAGCAAGGTACGCAGAACATCGCCCAGTCCCTGCTCCAGCGCCTGCACCCTGTCGGGGGGCAGGCTGGCGATCGCTTTGTCGAGCGCTTTTCCGCTCATGGCCAGGTCGCGCCCTTCGGCTGTGACTGAATAGGAGATGCTGCGGCGGTCGTTTTGCGAACGCGCTTCGGTCACCAACCCCTTACGCTCGAGCGCCCGCAAAGTCTGCGACACAGTGCCTCGGGTGGAACCGGAAAAGGCGGCAACATGCGAGGGCGCGCGCGAAAACCGATTGGCATTGGAGAGGTAGCTCAGCGCCGCCATCTGCGCGGGGTTGAGCTCTCCAGCCCAGTCTTCCGATTCGGAAAGCCGGGCAAGCCGCTCGATCAAGGCACGGATCTGATTGTGATGATGGGTAATCATGACGACAATAATAGCGACTCGAAATAAATCTTGCAATAGTTTCGACTCGCTACTAATGGAGGTTTGTCAATCTGAAAGGAGACCCCCATGAAATCACTTCTCATCTTTGCCCTGAGCGGACTGCTCACCAGCGCGGCACATGCCGACGATACCCACGCAATCAGCCAGAACGGTGCGATCCAGTCGAAAGCCGATACCAGCACAGCGGCACCGTTCGACATTCTTGCAGCCCATGTTCACAGGTCCGGCAGTTCGGTTACGTTTCACATGACAACGGCAGGGACAGCCGGGGCGGACAAGCCCTCGGCAGTCGGTGCGCTTGCCGGCGCGCCGGTCTGGTCCTATGTCTGGCCGACTTCGCTCGATCCCTCCAAAGTGGGTTTTGAAGGCGGGACAGGCATTCTGGCGCTTGCTGCCACCAGCCATCCGGATTTCGACGACACACCGCTTTATGACGAGAACGGCGACGGCGACATGGCAAACGACGGCGCCGGTTGGCACAGCCATTGGGTGGTTCTGACCCCAAACGCGGCTTGCGGAGCGGGGGCATTGTCGGTTCGCGACATCGGAGAGAATGAGGCGCCGGAGCTGCCAGCGACGTGGCCGGGGCTACCCCTTTTCATCGACAGTCCCGGCTTCAATCCGGTGTTTGATGGTCCGGAAATAGCCATCACGGTCGAGCTGGCGGATCCCGGCGCAGTTGCCGGGGCGTCGTTTGACGGCGTAACTGCGGCGCTGAAGGTCAATGCCGACGTGCACGCACCGCTGCTTTGTGTGACGGATCTGTTTGACATCGCTTCGGGAGACCTCAGTCTGCCTGGCGGCGTCGAATAGGCTTCTCAGACCCTGCCCGGACCCGCACCAGGGTGCCTGCAGCAAACAGGTGCGGGTCCAGGGATATTGACGCTCGCGAAAATTTCCTGCTTGCTCCGAATTTTCCACTTCGGAGCAAGCAGCCATGCCAGTATCACTCGAACATTTTGCCGCTTTCATTCTGGCCAGCGTCATCCTGCTGGTCATTCCCGGTCCGACCATCATCATGGTGATCAGCCAGGCGCTGGCGCATGGCCGCAAGGTGGCGTTAGCCAGCGTACTGGGCGTCGGCCTCGGCGACCTGCTGGCGACGTCGCTGTCGATTGCCGGCGCAGGCGCGCTGCTGGCGGCGTCGGCCTCGCTGTTTCAGGCGCTGAAACTGATCGGCGCGGTGTATCTCGTCTGGGTCGGTTACAAGATGTGGCGGACCCCGGTCACGATTCCCGACATGTCCGAAGCCACAGTGCCGGAAGCGTCGGGCGAGACGGCAACCATCTTCCGCGATTCCTTCCTGATCACCGCGCTCAACCCGAAAGGCATCCTGTTCTTCGTGGCCTTCGTGCCGCAATTCATCGACCCCGCCCTGCCCTATGTGCCGCAGGCGGCCACCTATGTTCTGACCTTCACCGCGCTGGGCATTCTCAACGCGGCCATGTTTGCGCTTGCCGCGGCAGGCGCCCGGCAGACGATCCGCCGTCCGGCGGTGATGAAGGTTGCGATGCGCACCGGCGGATCGCTGTTGATGATGGCCGGCGTTGCCGCCGCATTGACACGGCGCGCGAGCTGAAATGGGCCTGCAGAACAGGGTCGATCCGGGCGGAGCCATCTGTTTTTCCTCCGCGCGCGGAGAGTTCTTCGGCAATCGCGGCGGCGCGCTCCACTCTGCAGACCAGCGCATTGTGCGAACCCAGAAAAGCAGGTCCTGGATTGTCTGCCTCTTGGAATTCAAGGGCCGGCGGAGGGCGCTGATGCAACCCGGACGCTACACCGAGCTGTTCTTCCTGGACGAAGTGACCGCGCTCGCCGCAGGACACAGGCCCTGCTTCGAGTGTCGGCGGAAAGATGCGCTCCGGTTTGCAGAAGCAATCGGCAGATCACAGGGCACCGAACCTCCAATAGCACCGGTAATGGACAAGATGCTCGATGCAGAGCGCCGGCGCAGCGCCGATGATCCCGCCCGTCTGCTCACCCCGAGCGCCGCCGCCGCACTTCCCGATGGGGCCATGATCCGGCAAGGCGACAAATTCCACTCGGTGCGCGGGGGAAAGCTGCTGCCCTGGTCCTTCGAGGGCTACGGTACGCCGGTCAGTTTCGAAACGCTCACCCCGGCCCCGATATATCTCGCTACACCACCTTCGACCGTGGCCGCACTTCGGCAAGGCTATCTTCCGGCCTTCCATTCCCGCGCCTGGAAGCCCGCCACTTGATCTTCACAACGGCTTGGGCAAGAAGACGGGAATGCGTGCAAATTACAAACTTCAACGCCTGTTTCTGGATCTGCCGCTTGCCCCGGGCGCGAGTTTACCGCTTGGCAAGGAACAGGCCCATTACCTGCTGACAGTTCTGCGGTTGCAGGATGGGGCGCAGGTAATGGTCTTCAACGGTCGCGACGGCGAGTTTGGCGCAACGCTGCGGCCGGAAAGCAGGAAATCCGCGAACCTGGAAATCGGCGCGCAAACCCGCGAACAGGCTCCGCAATCGCGGCTGGACTTCCTGTTCGCGCCGCTCAAGGTTGGCAGGCTTGAGTATCTCGTGCAGAAGGCCACGGAAATGGGCGTGCGCAGGATTACGCCGGTGTTCACCGATCACACCCAGTTGCACAAGGTCAACGAGGGGCGGCTCGAAGCCAACATTCTCGAGGCTGCGGAACAATGCGGCAATCTCGCCATCCCGGAGCTGGGGGAAGCCGTCAGGCTCGAGACCCTGCTGTCCGGCTGGGATCCGGCGCGCCGGATCATCTTCTGCAATGAAAGCCAGGCGGGCAACAACCCGGCCGGGATCCTGTCCGCCATCACGGAGCGCGATCTCGCGCTGCTGGTCGGCCCCGAAGGTGGATTTTCCGAGCGGGAACGGGAGATGCTGACCGCCCTGCCCTTCGTCACGCCGATACCGCTCGGACCGAGGATCCTGCGCGCCGACACCGCCGCAGTTGCTGCTCTGACCGCGGTTCAAATGACCATCGGCGACTGGTAGGAATTTTCCGGGATGTCCGGATCAATCTTCTTTGATGCACCGATCAGGGATTTTCGCTTGCAAGACAGACCGTTTCCGGTCCAATCAGCGTCGGATACGTGGTTGCCGATCACGCAATTGATATGACGATAAAGGGCCGGATATGGCACGCGACACCACCGACGACACCCCGATCAGCTCGGTTGACGAACTGGCGGGCTGGATGGCTGCAGGCTGCAAACCCCAGGAAAAGTGGCGGATAGGCACGGAGCACGAGAAGTTCGTGTTCTACACCGATTCCCACGAGCCTGTTCCCTATGAAGGTGATCGCTCGATCAAGGCACTGCTTGAAGGCATGGCGATGATGCTTGGCTGGGAACCGATCATCGACGCGGGCAAGATCATCGGCCTTGTCGAGCCGACCGGGCACGGCGCCATCAGCCTGGAGCCGGGCGGACAGTTCGAACTCTCCGGCGCGCCGCTCGAAACCATCCACCAGACCTGCCGCGAATCGAATGCGCATCTGGCGCAGTTGCAGGAAATTGCCGAACCGCTCGGCATAAGGTTTCTCGGCATGGGCGGCAGCCCGGCGTGGTCTCTGGCCGAGACGCCGAAAATGCCGAAGTCGCGATACGACATCATGACCCGCTACATGCCGAAGGTCGGCAGCCAGGGACTCGACATGATGTACCGGACCTGCACGATCCAGGTGAACCTCGATTTCTCCTCCGAAGCCGACATGCGGCGGAAGATGCAGCTCGGCATGAAGCTGCAGCCCCTGGCAACGGCGCTGTTTGCCGCCTCTCCCTTCACCGAAGGCAAGCCCAATGGCCTGGTGTCCTGGCGCGGCGATATCTGGCGCGATACCGACAACCAGCGTTCCGGCCAATTGCCATTCGTCTATTCGGACGATTTCGGTTTCATGGATTATGTCGAATGGGCGCTTGATGTGCCTATGTATTTCGTGTTGCGCGACGGGCGCTATCACGAGGCCACCCATGTCACCTTCCGCCAGTTCATGAATGGTGCGCTGAAGGGCGAACTTGATCAGCCGATGCCGACGATGGGCGACTGGACCAATCATCTGGGAACGCTGTTTCCCGATGCCCGGCTCAAGCGCTTCATCGAGATGCGCGGCGCTGATGGCGGACCGTGGAGGACGATCTGCGCGCTGCCGGCGTTCTGGGTCGGCCTGCTTTACGATGAAAGCGCGATCGGTGAAGCGCTCGAACTCGCCCGCAACTGGAGCCTCGAGGACGTCAACGCCCTGCGCGATACGACGCCGCGGGACGGCCTGAACGCCAGGATCAATGGCCAGTCGCTGCGCGACATCGGGCGCGAGGTGCTGGGCATTTCCCGCCGCGGCCTGATTAACCGGGCGCGGCTGAATTCCGAAGGCAATGACGAGAGCCATTTCCTCGCTCCGCTTGAGGAATCCATCGCCCGCGGCACCACACTGGCCGAGGAAATGCTGGCGCTCTACAACGGCCGCTGGAACGGTTCGGTCGACCCGGTTTTCGAAGATTACGCCTACTGAACCGGGCCACATGGCATAAGCGACCCGGTTCCTACGAACAAGAATGCCGCCCTAGGCACAGGGCTTCGGGCGGTATAGTCTTTGCCAAAGCCTTTCGGGGCGATGGAGGAGAGACCTGGTCCGATGATGCCGCTTTACGACATGATGATGAATGCCCAGAACGGCGACGCCATGCAGGCCATGGCCCGGCAGTTCGGCTTGAACCAAAGCCAAATGGAGCAGGCGATGGCCGCGCTGATGCCCGCCTTTTCCACGGGCCTGAAGCGCAACGCTTCCAACCCAATGGACATGTCAAATTTCCTGTCCGCGCTCGCCAGCGGCAATCACGCCCAGTATTTCGAGAACATGCAGAACGCCTTCAGCCCGCAGGCGATGCAGGAGGGCAACGGAATTCTGGGCCACCTGTTCGGCTCGAAGGAGGTCAGCCGCGCGGTGGCTGCCCAGGCTGAAGCGGCAACGGGCATCGGCCAAGAAATCTTCAAGCAGATGCTGCCGATCCTGGCCACTACTATAATGGGCGGCCTGTTCAAGCAGGCGACAGGACAGGCTTCCGGCCAGACACAGGCCAACGCCACGGGCAGTTCCAATCCGATCGGGGACCTGATTTCCGAGATGATGCGCCAGGGCATGGGCGGCGGCCAGCCGAAACCGGTGCCCAAGGCCTCGCCAATGGACAATCCGCTCGGACAGATCCTCGAGGGCATGTTTGGCGGTGGGGCGCAGCGCCAGGCGCCGCAAAGTGGCGGCAACCCGTTCGGCGACAATCCGCTCGGACAGATCTTCCAGGACATGCTCGGCGGGGCCATGGGCGGCGCGATGGGCGGCGGCCAGACACGGGAGACGCCGGAGCCGGAGCAGCAACCCGATCCGGATCTGATGCCATCGGGCCGGAAACGCAATCCATACGACGACCTTTTCGGCCAGATGTTCGACGCCGGCAAGGAAGTGCAGCAGGGATACCAGAAGAATGTCGAATCGATCTTCGACCAGTATCTTCAGGGCATGAACCGGTCGCGATAGATCGGGCATAAAAAACCCGGCCGCGCGAACCGGGATAGTTCAGGCGACGGCCGGGAAAAGGCGGAACACAGGGCAGTGTCCCGCAGGGGACCTTGAAATATGCGTCTAGCGGTAGCTGTTGCGGCGAGCACGGCGCGCCAGTTCAGCGGTCGGATCTGCGTTGAATGGCATGGATTTGCCAAACTGGAGATCATCCCGGGTCAGGCCGATATCCGACAATTCATGATCAGAGAGCTGATCCAGCTTCCCGGCCACGCGTCGATTGCGAAGCGCGCGTACCAGTGCTTTCACGTTGCTCGATGCGAAATGCATGGCATTCAGGAAAACCGGAGCGACGCTCAAAAAGCGGGCAGACGTCCGGACGGCAGCAGAACTGCGGACGTTCATTGTCTTCATCCTTGATAAAACTCGCCGACTGATCTTCGGGCCGGCGCGAACCGAACTTGCAAATCCTGTTTCTCAAAAAACGATTGATCATACCAGCGAATGTTTCTAATCCTTATCATCAGAACTATTGATAGGAGCCCGAGATGCCCGCGCCACTTGATATCGATCAGCTGCAGACCTTCGTGGCGATCGTCGACACCGGGAGTTTCACACGCGCCGCGGACAAAGTGTTCAAGACCCAGAGCGCGGTCTCGATGCAGATGCGCCGGCTGGAGGAACGGGTGGGCAAGTCATTGTTCATTCGCGACGGCAGGCTCAACCGGCTGAGCGAAGACGGCGAACGCATGCTCGGCTACGCGCGCCGCATCATCCGGCTCAACAATGAGACCATCGCCGCCTTCGACGATCACCAGCTCGAAGGCTCGATCCGGATCGGCACGCCGGACGACTATGCCGACCGATACATGCCGGCCATCATTGCCCGCTTCGCCAAGACCAACCCGAATGTCGAACTCTATATCGAGTGCGAGCCTTCGAGCGAGCTTGCGGCCCGGCTGGCGCGCGGCGAACTCGATGTGGCGCTGGTGACGCACAATCCACGGGAACGGACATCGGAAGTGGTGCGCACCGAGCCGCTCTACTGGGTGACATCGATGAACCACACCGTGCACGAGGACGCGGTGGTGCCGCTGGCAGTCGGACGCCGGTCCTGCAACTGGCGCAACATCGCCTGCACGGCGCTGGATTCGGCCGGCCGCGACTACCAGGTGCTGTTTACCAGCTGGTCGGCAACGGTGGTGGCTTCGGCTGTGCTGTCGGGTCTTGCGGTTTCGCTGCTGCCCGAATGCGCGGTCCGTCCGGGAATGCGCATCCTGTCGCCTGCCGACGGGTTTCCCGCGCTTCAACCGGCGCAGATCGGCCTGATGAAGCGGCCGGGCGCTCCGGCGGCGCTGGTCAATGCCATCTGCGGCCATATCGCCGCCAGCCTCGACAACATCACCCCGGTGGGCGCCGAGGAGAAGCCGATTTCCGCCGGTTCTGGCTCCTCGTCGCGCCGTGATTCCCGCGGGCGGCCGGACATCGCAGCGATGCCGGCCTGGTGAATGCGAAGCCCCGCCATGCCCGCGGCCAACGCAAGTGCATGACGGTTCATGCAGAGACACCATACCCGAAAGATCGATGCATCCTTACATTGCAGTGATTCTCGGCTATACTCGCTTGGCTGAAAGCCGAGAGAGGAAATGGCATGTCGTTCATTTCATCTATTCGCTACATCAAGCCCGATGAGCACCGGGCTTTTGTGGCTGAACGTCTCAAGGCGCTGAAGACGCAGCTGGATGAGGACATCCAGAGCCGGGTCGGCGAGGGTTCGCTGCGGCTGGCAACCTGGAACATCATGCATTTTTCCGATGGCGGGGCCTATGAGCGCACGACGGAGTCGTTGCTCTACATCGCAGAGATCATCGATCATTTCGATCTGGTGGCGATCCAGGAAGTCAACCACGACCTGAAGAAGTTCGAGCTGTTGATGCAGCGCTATCTGGGTGGTGACTGGGATTACATCCTGACCGACGCCAGCGGCAACCGCGAGCGCCTGGCCTTTGTCTACCGCAAGGCAAAGGTCCGGTTCCTGCGCGAAGCCGGGGAAATCGTGCTGCCCGAGGGCCAGGAAATCGTCGCCCCGGATCAGAAAAACGCCACCCGCAAGCTGCAATTCGCGCGCACCCCCTTCGCGGTCACGTTCCAGGCTGGATGGTTTCGGTTCAAGCTTTGCACCGTTCATATCTACTACGGGAAATCGGCGGACAATTCGCCGGAAATGGAGCTGCGGCGGGGCGAAATCGAAAAGATCGCGGTGTTTCTGGCCAACGTGCAGAAGGCGGAGAAACGAAGCTCCGGCACCGACGCCAACATGATCCTGCTGGGTGACTTCAACATCATCAGTCCGGAACACAAGACGATGCAGGCGCTCCTGGACGCCGGCTTCACGACCACCGAGGGAATCAGGGACGCAGCCACCAGTCTCTCGGGCAAACATCACTACGACCAGATCGTCTTCAAGCTTGCCGAGCGAAGGGTAAAGCTCGGCGCTTCGGGCGTTCTCAACATCTTCAAGAGTGTCTATCGCGACGAAGACGCGGAACACTATGCCACCAATGCCGGGATCGAACAGGTTTCGAATGGCAGGGACGGCAAGCCACGTGCCAAGGACAAGGCAATGGAGTACTTCCGCAACTTCTACCGCAAGCACCAGCTGTCCGACCACAATCTGCTCTGGTGCGAGGTCAAGACGGATTTCTCGGGCCACTATCTCGACGCCATCGCCGCCGGACGCGACCCGCGCAAGATGTGAATACCGGTCAGGTTTTGCCGCCACAGTGAAAGCTGGTTGAGCTCACCGTACGGCGCAGCCTCAGGCGATGTGAATTGCCAGTAGCAGCCACTGAACGAAATTGACGAGCAGCCCCAGGATGAACAGCATGCGGCGGTTCCTGATGCGGTTGCTGGTCAGGTGGACCCAGGCATGGGCCACCCGGGCCAGAACGAAGGCCCAGGCCACGATGACCGCCGCGATACCGGCGCCGCCGGTAACGAACAGCGACAGGCAGGCGGCAAAAAACAACACCGGCAGTTCGAACTGGTTGGTTACATTGCGGGCGGCCGTCGCACTTGGCTCCGGCTCGATCGAGGGGACCTTGAAATCGGACGGTCGGGCAGTGCCCGCCTTGACCGCACCGATACGGCGAGACGACATGATCGCATAGACCACATAGGTCAGGAGCACCTGGGCCAGCACCGGCCAGAAAATCGCTGTTGATGAGGTCATCGGTGAGGCAACCCTTGTCTTGAAGATGACGCGCAACCTAGAGGGCCTCATCCGCAACCACAAGTGCGAACCGATCGGCCGAAACGGAGGCTCGTTAGCGGTTCCTTAACCATTTCCATGCGAGCCTGCTGCGATATTTTACGGATTTCTCGGAAGCAAGTCATGATCCCGCCCACAGCAACTTCGACGCTGAGCCCGGCCCTGTCCATCATGCAGTCGATCGTCAGTTTCCAGGAGCGCACGCAGCAGGACTATTCTTCGGCCAACGGCCACACGCCAAACGTCGCGGTTACGCCTGCCTATTCCGCCCAGACGACACAAAAGCTCAACGACTTCTATTTCGGCGATCACCAGCGTGCGAGCGAAGTGCAAGCGCAGCTCTTCGGCTATCTCTCCCAGTATATGGAAAAGCAGATCGACGCCGTTGAGAACCCGGGAACCACGGCCGAGGGCACTCCGCGCGCCAGTTCGGAGCTGACCGACAGCCTAGCTGCAATGGATGCGGATGTCCGCGCGAGCCTTAAAAACACGCTTTCGGGCTACAGCGAGGGCAGGCAGTCGATGCAGGCGACCGCCACCAAGATGCTGATGACGATGAACCTCGATGTTCTGGCCAAGGATCGCACTATAACACGCTATCTCGAGCAGATGATCGGCTTCGACCTGAAGGGCATGACCGCAAAAGACATCCTGCAGGCCTTCGCCGATCCCACCGGGGCGGAGAATGACAAGCTGGACAGGATCATTTCCGATGCGCTTGCCGGTGAAGAGGGAAGCAAGGTCCGTCAGCGCCTCGATGATGCCGTCAAGGGCCTGCGTTCGGTCGCGGAAACCAGATACGACATCGAGGACATCAAGCCTTATGACGAGGTGGACGATGAAACCAAGGAAGAGGACAAGAACGACCTCGAACTCGCCAAGGCCTTCGACACACTGAACGAAACGCGGGATTATATCGAGGACGTGCACGCGGAAGAGGCGGAACTGACCGAAGCCAAGGTGGCGATCGAACTCGCGGCACTGACCACCGGCACGGATGACGCGGACAGCAAACCCGATGCGGCAGAAGACGCAACGGCTGGCGCGGACGAAGCGGATGACAGCCCGGATAAGAAGGCTCAAGGCGCGGCCACCTTGTACCAGGACGACGAGGATTGGTTGACGGCCGGGCCGGGCAATCTGACGCTCTACCTCTGAGCGGCTTTTCCGGTGCCCCGCAGAGTCGCTGGCAGCCGGGCCAACATTTTGCCAGTCCCATTCTTAAATCAACACCAAGACGGCAATCGACTCAGGCTTCGGGTATGGGCGGGCCACCTCGCCTGCCGGCAGTCAACCGCCACGTCCAGAGTGCGGCAATGATGGCGAAGGCCAAACCGACCGTGACGTATTTTCCGGTGGTCAGGACGCGCAGGACGAAGACGAACCCTTCGTTGAATTCGAGCGCGAAAGCCCTGGGAGCGAACATCGCGTCCGCGACGGCGTTCTCGATGAAATCACAGGCCAGATAGGTAAACGCCAGGGCCAGAACCAGACCGAAGCCGACACCCGCCATCCGCGGAGTGTGGCCGGGGACTGATGGCCGGAAAAGCGCCGCGAAGCCGCAAAAGGCCAGGCAAGCCGTCAGCAGTGGCGGGAAAACGAGATCAAATCCGGCATGCAGCGAAACATAGGCTTCAGAGGCACTGGTCCTTGCGGCAAGCTGCGCTGCGGCATGATCGGACCGGAAAGCTTCAAAGACTGCGCGCGCGTCCTCCAGGCCATAGCCGAAAGGCATCTGGTCCGGGATTCTCATGCCCCCCAGAAGAGCATTGATCGGGGGCACATGGACAAAGGCAACATAGGCAAACAGCCCGGCCGTGAGCATGCACAGCAGCCAGCCGGGCCAAAGCCGTTTCATCACATGGCGCCGGGGTAGTTGGGGCTTTCACGGGTGATGGTGACGTCGTGCGTATGGCTTTCGCGCAGACCTGCTCCGGAGATGCGGACAAAGGTCGCCCGGTCGTGGAAGTTCTTCAGGTCCGAGGCACCGACATAGCCCATGGCCGCCTTGAGGCCGCCGGCGAGCTGGTGCAGCACGCCCGATACCGGTCCCTTGTAGGGAACCTGTCCCTCGATACCTTCCGGCACCAGCTTGAGCGTGTCGCGGACCTCGGCCTGGAAGTAGCGGTCGGCGGAGCCGCGCGCCATGGCGCCGACAGAGCCCATGCCGCGATAGGCCTTGAACGAGCGGCCCTGGTGCAGATAGACCTCGCCCGGGCTTTCATCGGTGCCTGCGAGCAGAGAGCCTATCATGACCGCCGACGCGCCGGCGGCGATCGCCTTGGCCAGATCGCCCGAATATTTGATGCCGCCATCGGCGATAACCGGAATGCCGTGTTTCTGCGCCTCGTCAACGGCGCTCATGATGGCCGAGAGCTGCGGTACGCCGACGCCGGCGACAATGCGCGTTGTGCAGATCGAGCCGGGTCCGATACCGACCTTGACGGCGTCGGCGCCGGCATCGATGAGAGCCTTCGTCCCTTCCGCGGTCGCCACGTTTCCGGCCATGATGCGCACCGAATTGGAGAGCTTCTTGGCGCGGGTCACGGCATCGAGCACCCGCTGCGAATGGCCATGCGCAGTGTCGATGACCAGGAGGTCGACACCGGCCGCAATCAGCCGCTCGGCGCGCTCGAAACCGTCTTCACCGACCGAAGTGGCGGCAGCGGCACGCAGCCGTCCCTGCTCGTCCTTGGAGGCGTGCGGATTGAGCTGCGATTTCTCGATATCCTTGACGGTGATCAGGCCGACACAGCGCCCTTCACCATCGACCACTACCAGCTTTTCGATGCGATGCGTGTGCAGCAGCCGCTTGGCTTCGGTCTGCTCGACACTTTCCTTGACCGTGATCAGGTTCTCATGGGTCATCAGCTCACGGATCTTCTGACTTGGGTCGGAAGCAAACCGCACGTCGCGGTTGGTCAGAATGCCGACCAGGTGACCCGGCCCATTGCCGCCGCCGCGATGCTCAACTACCGGAATGCCGGAAATGCCATGCGCCTTCATCAACGCCAAAGCTTCCGACAGCGACGCCTCCGGGCTGATGGTCACCGGATTGACGACCATGCCGCTTTCGAATTTCTTGACCTGATGAACCTGCTCGGCCTGTTCTTCAGGCGTCAGGTTGCGGTGAATGACGCCAATGCCGCCGGCTTGCGCCATCGCGATCGCAAGCCGTGCCTCGGTGACCGTGTCCATCGCCGAGGAGATGATCGGAAGGTTGAGCTCGAAATCCCGGGCAATACGTGTCGCGATATTGGCCTGACCAGGCATGATCTCGGAATGCCCGGGCTGCAGCAGCACGTCATCAAAAGTGAGCGCTTCTGCGCCGGTAATGGATTGGATAATGGTCGCCATCGCCTGTCGGCTCCGTCTGTTCGGGGCCGCCCGAACCGGGCTGCCCGGTGCTGTTTCGGGTATCTCGCGTTGGCAGCGGCAAGTACCATGCTTCCCGGGCTTATGAAAGAGCCGGAGAGCGTTTGCTCACCGAATTTCGCTGCGGCGCACACTTTCGGCACGCCGGAGAGACAAAACCCGTTAGCAAACAAAAACCCGGGCATCGCTGCCCTGGTCCTGGCTCTCACACCGGGATGACGCAAAGTCTCAGAGTTCGAACTGATAGGTCTCGGGAATGAAGCGATAGCCTTCGGCGGCTGTCTCGATGAAACCCGCGGACGGGAAAGGCATGTGGTTGCCGACGAACAGCAGCCGGTCGGCCGCGATCATGGCGAAGACGGCCTTGCGGGGCGCAGCGGCTTTGGCCTTGTCGGCCTCTTCCTCGGTCTTGTCGGTGCCGAAGATCTCTTGCGGGCCGGGAACGACGCGATGGCCATCGGACAGAACGGTAATCTCGAAGTCTCCGAGAGAAAAGCGCTTGAAAGCTGCCGGTTGGGCTGCCGCCATCGGCACATCCGCTTTTGCTGCGCGCACCATCAGTTGCGGAGGCGCGAGCGCGCCGGCGCCAAAGCCGGCAGCCCTGAACAGAGCTCTGCGAGACAGGCTGGTTGAAGTTGACAGGGCTTATTCCTCCGAAGCGAAAATGGATGCACAGCGAGGAATTGGCGCAGCCGCCCCTTTCGGCAAGCGCCGCCGGCAGCGGCAAACCGTAATGAACCGTACCAACACAGTGAACAATCGGTGCAATGAAGAAAGCTTGCGGGGCGAACGCGCTGATTTAGCGTTTCGCCATATAAATTTAGGGTTGAATTGTACTTCAAATACGCGGCATAGGAAATGCAATAAGGGAGCTCCATTTTGAAGAAGCTGCTCGTCCTGATCGTTGCCTTTTCAGCGTCCTTTTGCTTTCTGTACATGCTGGTCAGCATGGATCAGCCGGCCAGGCATGCCGGTTTGAAGGCTGCCCAGCTGCCGCCGTTGATCGCCATTCATAACCTGTTTTCCGCCCACTCCGGCAGCGGAGCCGATGGGGCCGTGCAGGAAACAGCATCGAACCCGGGAACGAAGATAGGATGGAAGGCCCCATCCGCAACCGAAAGCGCGGTGAGCGCGATCCTCACCCTTCCGCAAACCGGTTCATATCCCGGACCGTTGCCGACTGTAGTGATGGTCGACAGCCGGCCGAAAAGCGGCACCAGTCAGGACCACGAGCGTACGGTTCGGTTTCTGGCCAATCGCGGGTATGCGGTCCTCTCCATCGATTGCGGAGCGCTGGCAGACAACAGTGGTGTCCCGGACGCGCAAGCCGGGTTCCAAACCACAGGCGGATGCACCGCCGCAACAATCCGCGACGAGGCCAGGCGATTGACCGAACTGGAAATCGCCGACAAGGCCGCGCTGGCGGTGATTGGTTCGGGTCTGGGCGGTTATCTCGCGCTCATGAGCATGGCGCTGGAACCTTCGTTGTTCAAGGCCGCCATCCTGCATTCCACAGGGATGGATCGAGCACCGTCCGCGCCGGATAGCCAGATCGCGTTCAAGCCGCAAAAGGCTGTGGCAACCGGGCCCATGCAACTCGGCCTGCCAGACCAGGGAGAGATCAGCTCGGCTATCCCAGCGCAACTTGAGCTGGCGCAGCGCATCGAGAGCGCGGTTCTGATCACGCACGGCAACGCCGATACGGTTGCGCCGGCAGAACATGCGCATATCCTTGCGCGTGCACTTCGCAACTCCGGAAATCATGTCGAGACGGCCTTCTTCAATCACGAAGATCACTGCTATTCCCGCTGGCAAACCCGGGTTCAGGTGGCGCGCCTGCAGGAAACCTTTCTGGCCCACCAGCTGGGCGGCCGGAACGGCGGCTACGACTATATCGAACTGCTGGCGAAGCTGTTTTGAAGATGTGCCGCATCTTCAAAGGCGTGAGCGGTTCGATCGCCTTCCGCCAGCCCGCAGACCGTTGAAGATGGATGCGTGACAGGACGCCCGGCGCTTCGCAGAAACCCTCAAACAAACGGTATCGGGCATGGCGGTGAACGGAGGGACACTCGCAATTGACATTGCGTCACCCTTTCAGCGGCGGCCATTTCCTGCGATACCGGACGAAACGCACAACCTTCTTCCAAGCCCCGGTGCGGGCGCCACATGTTCCCACGGATATTGCCAGTGAATCGCTCAATCCCGCTTGTTCTGGCCGTCGCCCTGTTCATGGAACAGATGGATTCGACGGTTATCGCCACCGCGCTGCCGGCGATCGCCGCCGATATCCAGACAAGCCCGATCTCGCTGAAGCTGGCACTGACGGCCTATCTGGTGTCGCTGGCGATCTTCATCCCGATTTCCGGCTGGATGGCCGACCGGTTCGGCGCGCGGCGTATTTTCGCCATCGCGATCGGCGTGTTTCTGGCCGGATCGATTGCCTGCGCGGTGTCCGGGAGCCTGCTGGAATTCGTTGCCGCGCGGTTTCTGCAGGGCATGGGCGGCGCCATGATGACACCTGTCGGCCGGCTGGTGTTGCTAAGGTCGACGGAGAAATCGCAGCTGGTCAGCGCCATGGCGTGGCTGACGATACCGGCGCTGGTCGGTCCGATGGTCGGTCCACCCGTCGGCGGTTTCCTGACCACCTTCCTGAGCTGGCACTGGATCTTTTTGATCAACATACCGATCGGACTGGCAGGCATCGCGTTTGCGCTGAAGATCATTCCCGATGACGGTATCCGCGTGCGCGACAGGGTGGACTGGATTGGCTTCCTGCTGTCGGGCGGAGCTGCCTCGGGGATCGTGTTCGGGCTCTCGGTGATCAGCCTGCCGGTGCTGCCGCCGCTGTGGGGAATTGCAGCGACAGCCGCGGGCGTCCTGTCGCTCGTAGCCTATCTCAGGCACGCCCGTGCCCATCCCAAGCCGCTGCTCGATCCAAAATTGTTCAAGAACCGGACCTTTTCGCTGTCGCTGCTTGGCTCGAACCTGTTTCGCGTCGGTTCGGGCGCGGTGCCTTTTCTGCTGCCGCTGATGCTCCAGCTCGGGTTCGGCATGTCGCCGTTCCAGTCCGGCATGATCACCTTCATCTCGGCAGCCGGCGCCATCGTGATGAAATTCGCCATCAAGCGGATCCTCAGCCTTGGCGGTTTCCGCACCACGCTGCTGGTGGCAGCGGCCGGAGCGTCGCTGTCGATTGCGGTCAACGGGTTGTTCACGCCAGCGACACCGATCGTGCTGATGCTGGTGATCCTGTTCGCAAGCGGGCTGGTGCGGTCGATGTTCTTCACCTCGGTCAACGCGCTGACCTTCTCCGAGATCGACTCCAAAACCGCAGCCCAGGCGAGCTCGATCACGTCGGCCTTCCAGCAGGTCTCGATCGCCATCGGGGTTGCGCTTGCCGGCGGCATTGTCGAGGTGGTGACCAGGATGAATGGAGGCGTGCTGGATCTGAGCGCGTTTCACACAGCCTTCTTCGCTGTCGCAGCCCTGACGGCGCTCGCAATCCTGCCGTTTCTTGCCCTGCCGCCGGATGCCGGCAACGCCGTCTCCGGCCATACGCTGAAGCGGGCGGGCTCGCGCGCCGCCTCACCCGTCCGCAGCTAGCTCCGGATTGCTGCGGCCCTTGAAGCCCTTGGCGAGCACGAACATCTCGACCGACTCCGCCCGTGACGACGGTGGCTTGATGTGGATGACGGACTTGAAATTCTGCTTGAGCAGGGTCAGGAGATCATTCTCGGTACCTCCCTGGAAGGTCTTGGCGAGAAAATGCCCGCCGGGCGTCAGCACCTCGATGGCGAAATGCGCCGCCACCTCGCACAGATGCATGGTCCTGAGGTGATCGGTGCGCTGGTGGCCGGTGGTGGGAGCCGCCATGTCCGACAGCACCACGTCGGGAGCGCCGCCAAGCGCATCCTTCAGGGCCTGCGGTGCCGCATCGTCGAGAAAGTCCATCTGCAGGAACTTGACACCCGCAAGGCCATCCATTTCGAGAAAATCGATGGCGACCACCTTGGGGTCCGCGTCGGTGGAATCGGTCACCTGCGCCGAGATCTGAGACCAGCCGCCGGGGGCAGCGCCCAGGTCGATGATGCGTTTCGCCTTGTCGAGGATCTTGTGCTTGGCGTCGATTTCGAGAAGCTTGTAGACGGCGCGCGAGCGATAGCCTTCCTGCTTGGCCTGCTGGACGTAGGGATCGTTGAGATGCCGCTCGATCCAGCGCCGGGACGAGGCCTTGAGCTTGCTCTTGCGCTTGACTTTCTGTCCGAGCTTGCGCCCGGTGGGTCCGGTCGGAGGACGGGTCATGGTTTTTCCCCTTGGGCGGACCGCTGATTGCGGTGGCGGAAATTTCGCCCACTCCGCCGCCAGGCGCCGTCGGACGCCATCATTTCGTTGAGCAGACCCTCGCGCAAGCCCCGGTCGGCGACGCGCATCCGCTGGGATGGCCAGCGCTTGCGGATCGATTGCAGGATGGCGCAGCCGGCAAGCACCAGATCGGCCCGGTCGGCGCCGATGCAGGGATTGGCGGCACGGGCCTCGAAATCCCAGGACAACAGCCTGTCGAGCATGCGATCGACATCCTCGTTCGACAACCAGAGCCCGTCGACCTTGCGGCGGTCATAGCGTGGCAGGTCGAGATGCAGGCCGGCCAGCGTGGTCACGGTTCCCGACGTGCCCAGCAGATGGATCCGCCCGGCGCCCAGGCCCGAGAACGCCGGAAGCGACGGCGGAACGAAATCGGCCAGCAACGCATCCACTTCCTCGACCATCGCCTGAAACACTTCCGGCGTCACCAGGCATCCGCCATGGCGCTCGGACAGAGTCACCACGCCGACCGGCAGCGAGGTCCAGGCCTTGATGTGATTGGCCAGGCGGTTCGAGCGGTTCTCGGTCAGGTCGATCATGGCGATCTCGGAGGAGCCGCCGCCGATGTCGAACAGCACCAGGCCATCGGTTTCGTGGCCGACGAGCGACGAGCAGCCGGCCACGGCCAGCCTGGCCTCGGTTTCGCGGGTGACGATCTCAAGCTCCAGGCCGGTTTCCGCGAGCACCCGTTCCAGGAATTCCACGCCGTTGCGCGCCGAGCGGCAGGCCTCGGTGGCGATCAGCCGGTGGCGCCGCACCGGACGGTTCTTCAACTTGCCGGCACAGATCTTCAAGGCCTCGACCGCCCGGTCCATGGCGTCCTGGGACAGCTCGCCGGTGGCATCGAGCCCCTCGCCGAGCCTCACAATGCGGGAGAAAGCATCGACAACCCGGAATTGGCCCGGCCTTGTCGGCTGGGCGATCAGCAGGCGGCAATTGTTGGTGCCAAGATCGAGTGCAGCATACAGATCATCAGCCTGACGCCGAATCGCGGGCGCCGTAGCTCCAGCCGCCTGGGCCGGCCCCGCAGCCACATCGGCGACCGGACCGGACTGGGCCTTCGCCTGCCCCGCGGCCTTCTGCGGCGCCAGCGGGCGTCCCTGTATTTCGCGACCGGATTTGCGGCGCCGGCGGCGGCCTTTTTTCTCGCCTGGCTTCGGGGTATTTGCCTGTGCGGCCGGGGCGCCGGTCGCAGCCGCGGCGGGTGCATTCTTGCCCTCGGCCTTGCGCGCGGATTTCCGCCGCCGCCGTCTGCGCCGTCCCGGCGGCTCGGAGCCGCCCTTGCTGGAGGTGGATTCACTGGCTGAAGATCGCACTGATGGCGTGGCATCAGAAGACGAACTTTGGGACACGATCTTTCCATGCCCCTGTTTCACACCATCTGATGCTGCCTTGCCGGCGCTTCCAGACGGCCTTTCACCTGCCAGTGATGCACCCACGTCTGGCGTTTCGCCGTCCCGAAGGTCTTTCACGGTCTGTCCTGTCATGCGCGGCGTGCAATGGCCCGCTTCGCGCTTCACGGTTTGTCGTTGGGGCCAGATTAGCAAAGCGCTCGACAGAACGCAAAAGCCTTTTTGAGATCGTGAAATCGCGGGAAATCGGACGGCGCGGACCGGCTTGCGAACCGATTGTTCAAATAGTTTACAAAAACTGCCGTTTCCGGGTTTGCATCGCCGGAGTTTATTGGTTATACACCGCCGCGCTGGCCCGATTTTTCCGGCCCGCCCGCGTTGGGGAATAGGTTAACGGTAGACCCACGGACTCTGACTCCGTTAGTCCTGGTTCGAATCCAGGTTCCCCAGCCAATCGACCTCTTCAAGCTCTGAACAAGATTGATTTTCCAGCGTTTTTTCGTTAGCTGGGGATAGATTTTGCCGTCTGATGGACAGTACTGTCTGACACGAGTGTCCATCACGCGTGTCTGACATTGGTGTCCTCCAACGGAAGTTCGGGAGAATCCGTCACCTCCAAACGGAGGTTGGTATGAGTGTACAATATGTGTTCCGGCGCGGAGCGGTCTATTGGTGGAGGCGGCGATTGCCCATTCAGCTTCGGGCCGATTGCCGTTCGGGCATTGAAGTCAGCCTGCGGACAAAGTCGTTGCACATTGCCCGTTCGATTGCCGCCGAGGTCACAAGGGCCAGCGAGCACCTACTACACGGAATGAGACAATCCATGATCTCTGCTGATGACGCCCGACGTATCCTGACAAAAGTGGCTATCACCCATAGCGCCAACCTTGATCGCGTCGCGGCCACCGAACTTGCCTATGGCGACAGTGCCCCGAGCGGGCGGACCTCGGACATCGTGACTGGCTGGGCATACCGACTCTTCGCGGCCCAGGGCATTGATGCTGCGGTGGGCGAGATAGAGCAAAAGGAAATGTTGGCTGCAGGTCTTGAAGCGCAGATGATCACGCTGGTCGCCAAGACGATTGTAACCTTTCGGGATCGCGGAGTCATGCCGCCAAAACGCCAGCGGATTGTGGCGCTGATGGAAGAGTTCAACATTCCCGAAACAAGGGTCAATGTGCAGCAGGCCGAGCAGCTCTATCTTCGTGGAATGGCTGCAGCACTTCTCGACGCTGGTCGCCGTTGGACCGGCCTGCGTCATGACGACGACCTACTCCTCCAGTCGGGCCTTCTCGAAGAAGCACGACGGCCGATCGCTCAATCGGTTCCGGTTGATGTCGATACTGGATCGGCCTCCCCTGCTCCCGCCGTGCCAAATAGCATTCCAGTGCCCGTGGCAGAAAGACCGGAGACGCCTCCTCCATCTGCGGTGACGACTGAAGAGCCGATTACCGAAGAGGTGGCGCTCAGCGAAGACGCCGATGATCTCGACAGCATCATTGACATCGAAGATGAGAGCTATCGTAGCCTGTTAGATATTGTCACTGCTGCAGGCGAAGCAAAGGTGGCTCTCGGTGAGTGGGACAGCAAGACACTCAAGCAACATATCCAACTCGCCAAACTCTTCGAACGCTTTCTCGGACACGACAACCCAACGCGTGTCGGTCAAAAGCATCTCGCCCAGTTCAGGGATGTCCTGCTCAAGTTCCCCAAGAATTATGGCAAATCGCCCCGGGACCATATCATCCCGGTCAGCGAAATTATTGCCCGCGCAGAGAAACTCCCAAAAGATCAAGTCGGCCTGACAAAAGCGACAATCAATCGGCACATGAACAACATGGCCAATATTGCAGGAATGTGCGAGGCCTACGGCTATTCGTGGGAGAGCTACGATGGCATTTCGAAACTTCGTGCGAAGGCTCGCGGAAACTCCGAGAATGGACGCCCGCCATTCACCACCGGTGACCTTCAAGCGTTGTTCAGCCTTTCGATCTGGACCGGCGCAACCTCGGACACGAATGATGGCAATTCAGACGATGTCATAATTCATGACGCACGTTATTGGGTGCCTCTGATTGCAGCCTACCATGGTGCGAGGCGTGAAGAAATCTGTGGCCTACAGCTTGATGACATCACCGAATTTGAAGGCATTTGGGGATTGAAGTTCACCCCGACCGACGTGCGCGGCTTGAAGACAAAAGCGTCGAAGCGTCATGTCCCATTACATACCGAACTCATTCGCCTTGGCTTCATGGACTATGTCCAGTTGCTGAGAAAGACAAAACACACACTGCTGTTTCCGGAGCTTCTGGCTGTCGCAGAATCCACTCCCATGGGAGATGTCTTCCACGATGACTGGCGGAAGATGAAAGAGGCTGCACTGCCAAAGGCGAAGGAGGAACGAAAGGTGTTTCATTCGTTCCGTCACTGGTGCAACAATGAAATGAAACAGGCAGGCGTCGGATCAGAAATCCGCAAGGACATTCTCGGGCATGTGAATAAGGATGTGAACGAGGGGACCTATACGGAAGTGGCGCACCTCAAGCTAATGCAGGCTGCATTGGGGAAGCTTCCCACTCCCACATCCGAGCTCAAGGCATCGGCGATTCGACTGCGACCAGAGGTGATTTCACACGTGCCCCGCAAGACACGAAAGAGCACAAAACGAACGCCAGACCAAATGCAGACAGCAGACGTCTGACCATAAAGACCAAAGCCCCGCTACGGAGAGCGGGGCTTTGTTCGGTGTTTGGGTCAGGCATGAGGTGGCGCAACCGCAGAATTGCTGCCCCGTGTTATCGCGGCATGCGTGCTTCAACGGGTGCTTTGTTGACCGCCATAAAGCTGTTGAGCGTTGCATCCAGCTCGGCATCTGAAATGCTTGGTGTAGTCTCATCAGCGTCGTCTTCCTTCTCGACCATAATCTGATCATTTTTCGTGACGTCGATCTCTACTTTTGCGACATCCAGGACGGGGACAGCTGGCAGGTTTGCACTGACAACATAGGGTTCGCCATGGACTGCAAAACGTAGCGCCGGGTGTGCCACTTCGATGACCCATTTTTCCATCTCGTCGCGCACTGGCCATGAGTCCGCCCCACCCAGGCGATAGAGGCTGCGCTGAACTGCGCCCCAGCCGGTTTGGTCTGCAATCTTTCCATGGCTGAGATTACCACGCGGCAGATGGTCAACAGGCTGAAGCGGCGCGGCGATGTCTTTGAAACGGTCCGATGCATGCCGAGCATATAGCTCAACTTCATTGGCAAGCGATCGCATGATCATCCGTTTTCCTGCGGTCACCCTGGAAATAGCATCTTCAAGTTCAGTGAGGACCAAGGTCGCAAGCCGATGAAACTCGTCCATATCGGATTTGAGTTTGGCAGCAGCCATTTTCTGTAGCCCTGCCTTTCCGCCCAGCTGTCTCGGATCAGCAGCTTCATCCTTTTTGCCGCCGACCAGCCTCTTGATTTCCGTAGGCTTGAGGCTCTTGCCTTCGTCAAATTGCTTGATGACGTCTTCGATCTGATCCGGCTCACCTTTCGCCAGTTCGATGAGCGCGGTCGAACCGACTGCATGCTGTTCAAGTCGTTCGCGGTGATCAGCAAGTCGCTCGTGAACGGAGATAAAACTCCAGGCCGAACGGACACTGTAGCCGCAATTTTCTTTCAGCCAGCGGCCATAGCGCTTGATTGGCTGAACAGACTTTGCTTCAGCCAGGCACTCGCCCAGTTCAAACACCTGACCGGTCGACTTGCGATGCAATGAGACGATTCGCTTGACGAGTTCAGCCAGGCGCGCTTCGGCCTCTGGCGAGAGCGGATCGTCATTTTCCTTTGGTGCTAGCGCTGCGCGCACCTTCTTTTTCGTAACGGCGTTGTTTTCCGCACGTGTTTTCTTCGTCTGCTTAGCAGCGGCTGCACGCTTTACTTTTCTGTCTATATTAGCCATTTTGATCTCCAATCAATAATTATCTACGTATACGTAGGTGTTACCATTATATCACATAATATATAATATTGCAACACTAATATTTTCCGAAATATACGGAGATCACTATTTACATGATGTAAATTTGCGCTTTTTCTGGATAATTGTATATTTATCTACTGGTATTTATATTTATATTTTGACGCTCTATGCAGCTCTATATAATGCCCAAAGAGCGCCGTGATTGAGTTCTCAAGCGATGGAGAAATCTATCCAGCGAGCCGATGCTCTATTGCGGCAGGACGCTGCATCACTTGTTCGCCAATGAGAGGGTTTATGAGATTGGTCGCGACGGGTCGCTCTCTGTTCATGAGTACGACTCAAAGCGATTGGGCGGCCCGATATTAATTCCGCGCTTTGGCTATGCGCCTTGGGCAGGAATTCCCGAGGCTTCATGACCCAGCCCGCAAGTGGTCCGAATTCGAGACGGCTGGGAGGCCAAATAGCGACTGCTGTTTTCAGTGGGCAAATGACCGAATGGAGCACTAACCTGTCAGGCAGCTTGTTGGAACGAAGTCGGTAAAGCAGACGTTCCGCGTTGCTAGGTGCGGCGTCACTTACGGCCCAATGCTGCCGTTCACTGGCTGACTCAACGCTTGATCGCCGCCTATCATTGCGCTCGTTTGTGGAGATTGAGACATCAGGCACTGGACAGACTGATACAAATGCCTGCCATACTTTTTCGATCGCCCAAAACGGAATGGGAACCCCTAATTAGCAAACTCGTCAAAGAAACACAGTTGTTGTTTTGGAAGCCATTGAAATTGCGTTCCTACTTTCCAGGCCGTAGCTCTTTCTCGCAGACCTGCAAGCAAGTTAGCGGATAGCCGTTTGGTTGCGAAACTTTCGTTTTCATATGACAAAATTTCCTCATTAGAAATTTCGAGCAAATTTTCTTTTATAAATCTGGATAGCCTCGGCCCTGTCCTAATTTCCTCTGAAATACAAAGCGTCCGCAATGTACGCACAAAAGCACCAACAGTGTTCGGGTTATCTTCAAGTACCAACTCTAGGTACTTCGCCGAAAGGTCCGAAAAATAGTCCTGCCTATGATGCAGCGAGCCCGATCGCCAATCGTACAAAATTGCATCCCAGTTGAAGAACGTCGTTTCAAGCAAGGACAAGTGGCTGCGAGCTTCGACAGCGCCCACCGAAAATGCCCAAGTGCTGGCAACTTCCCAGACATCGAAGTTCCACCTGCCAAAGCGAACGCGGTGGCCGCCAAATTTGTTCCGGTTCGCATCGAACTGACATAAGACATCTGAGAAAGCGTCATAGTCATGAACCTGCACCACGATGTCGACATCACTTGTGAAATGTGGCAAACCCAAAAGGGAGATATCCCTGAGCGCGCCGCCGAATACAAAAACATCAGCACCAACAGTCACTTCATCAATAAATTTAGAGACAGCCCTACGCTCGGCCACAGGCTCATCGAAGAAGCGTCTGATGCGCTTTTTGGCGGCCATTTGGTCAACGACGGGTTTCATGTCTCACCTTAGCAACGAAGTTCACTAAGCTCTCTTTCGAAGCTTATTGCGAAGCTATCTGTCATGCCAGAGATCATATCTGCAAGCAATTGGCATCGACGATAACCGAGTGGCAGATTCTCGTTCGGGCTTTCGAACACCCGCCTGTAGTTCTCGGAGATGCGACCATAGGCGTATTTCTCGTATGGCGTACCAGGGTGCCCCTTAGTCTCTTCCTGCGGGTCACCTCGGCTGACAATCGCAGGCCAAAGCATGTCCATAATCGAATGGACGGTCCTGTGCCCTACCAGTTCCAGTTCAAGAACGCTGCGGTGCTTATAGGCATTTTCAAACGCGAATTTTTTAAGCTTTTTGCAAAGCGAAGCAGATGGGGAGACGTTAATAAGGTCATCGCGCAACTGTTCATCATCGATTTCAGCCTTCCTCGACAAAAAGGTTTCGATAACAGACGAAACCATCTCTCCGATTGCGAACACTCTGAACATTTGAGTAGACAAGTCGTTGACCTCTGCCGGCGAGAGACCAGCGCCTTTGTGCCTCTGGTGCTGTTTCTCCGCCCGTTCGACGACACGCACAATGATTTCATCGGCCTCATCATCTTCAGATGACCCGGCCGTCAAGAAACTGATCAAATCTCTGTAAGATACCAAACCCTTTTTCACAGCGTCTTCCACATCCAGAACGGAGTATGCGATGTCATCGCTAGCTTCCATCAAGAACGTCAGTGGGTGACGAACGCCTTCTCGCAGCCCCGTCTCACTCCAGACGTCCTTTACAACGTCCAACTCGGAGTGAAAGCATCCAAACTTTTTCGTTGCGATATTGGACTTGTCCTGTTTTTCAGAGGTCACAGGATATTTCATGAGAGCTGCCAGAGCACCACAGGTCAAGTTGAGGCCAAAGCTATCATTCATGATCTGAAGTTTAGTGAGCACACGAAGTGCTTGGGCATTGCCTTCGAATTTCTCAAAGTCAAGCCGCATACGCTCCCTAACACCAGGTTCAGGGCTTAGGTTTTCGCAATTGAGGAACTCGAATGCCATGGTCTCATTTTTCTTGAACCAGTCACCAATGGCGTATTCTCCTTGATGGCCAAACGGTGGGTTCCCAATATCGTGTGCTAATCCCACCGTTGCGAGAATTGCGGGCAGATCACGTCGAAATTCGTCCTCAGAAAAAGGCGAGCCTTCACGATGGGTGAGTGCAACTCCAATACTTCGCGCGATATTCGAAACTTCGTGTGAATGTGTGAGACGCGTCCGCACACTGTCATTCTTTTCAAGTGGAAAAACTTGCGTCTTGTCGGCCAAACGCCGAACAGGGGTACTGAACAAGACCCGGTCGTAATCTCGTTCTAACTCAGTCCTGTCTCCTCCTGCGTTCAAGGGCTGCTCTCCGTCACCGTGCATATCCTTGCGGCGGGTGCCTGACATTAGTTTTTGCCAATCCATTATTTTCTCCAAAATGTTTTGCGAACGCCACTTTCTGATTAGAGAAAATGAAACGTTCGTTGGGGAGCTAACCGTATCGTGTCAGTTCGCTTAATCATTTGTGGTTTGCGGCGTTTTGCTCCTGTCGCAGTCAAGACCTCGACGTCAGGTGACTTTATGAGCGCGTTGTTGAGGTCGTCAGAGTGGGCTGGGGTTTGATTATATGTTTGAGCAAAGAAATCGCTAACCAAAAGTGATGCCTCGGGAGTACAGTCCGCAAGGAATCGAGGAACGTCCATCAACAGTTCCTCCCTTGCCTTCTGACGTGATGTCGCATCAAACAAATATAGTGAGGTCTCTTCGATAGAGGTATACCTAAGCATCTGGAGACCAGACCTTCCAACATGAGCTTGTGAATTTCTTTTCCGGTGCAAGATGTCGTTATAGACCTGTCTGGCTCGGTAAGAATTTGCAAAGTGCACAAGCCAGTACTCCCAGCCGGCCTGATTGTTGATGGAAAACGGGCTCACGAAATTGGCCAATGAATGGAGTTCTTCGAACACTAACTTCTCAACCGCTGCCAGCCATTCTTTCTTGCTTTTATGCAGTGAAATTTCCGAAATCTGGCCGTCGAAAATTCGTTTATCCTGTCTTCTGTTTGGGCTGATGAATGCCAAAAACGACTTTATCGAAAATGTAAGGAACACCTCGGAGGAACGGGTCAAGGACAATGCCAATCTCAGGTGCTCTTCAGACACATTTGAGTGACCGTACTGATCAAGGTTGAAGATGGTGTTTCGAACTTTGGAGGCAAGCACCCTTTGCGCAATATCTGCAAGGTTTCCTCCAAAATCTCCCTCGAAGTACACAACATGAAATGACGCTCCGCCGGTATCGGTCTCATGCTCGTCCATGAAGGCGGCAACTTTGCTGCGCAATAACTGGATAGCGAAGGGAGACAGATCATTAAAGTACATAAAATACTCGAACGAGATAGGCTTAAAGCCATCTATTTTCCTCCGGAAATTTATTTCCGAACTCACCGCCTTTAATGTTTGGAGCACCACCAGCGGCGACCCAAGCGTTCCACACTCATACTCCCCCGCCCCGCAAAACCCATCCACAAAGGAGAGCCTGAAACGCTCCTGCTGCGGAAGGCTACAGCGGACACGGATGTATTCGTGGATGTATTCTTGAACGATCGCAAGCTTTATTTTTGAATGTAGCCCTATTTTTGCGCCATTTTCCCAATCGTACTCTCGTTTCACCATGGCGAGTACATCCAGTTAAACTTACCGAGCAAAATAAATCTCTGGCATTTCTTCCCAAACTTTACCTCTAAACAATCTACCGTTGGCCTTTTTAGAGCGTTTTTTGTTATCCTTGCCCCAAGTTCCCCACTGCTTGAAGAAAAAAGCTGTTCCATACAGCTGGCACAAAGCGTGGATTTCATCGATCCACTCCTCCTTAATAGGTCGTGCTTGCGCACCGCTTTCTCCGCCGACAATAGCCCAGTGTATATTTCCCAGATCAATCCCCCCCACAGAATCTATCAACGGCTCAAATGAAACAAATCGAATTGCCGCGGGCGTCTTAGACAGTATAGACACCCTTTCAGAAGTTTCTTCATTTTCCACACTTGTACCGAGCCAAACATTTGGCAAGACATCTTTTATTCGACTGCGCGTGAACTCAAGCATACGCTCCGGCCTTTTGGTCAAAATCTGGTATTGGTGGCGCGGCGTCTGCTCCATCGTGTGCCAAACTCTTTCGACAAATTCAAATGGTACCTTTTCGTGGAACAGATCGCTCATGGAATTCACGAAAATCTTCCGCGGCTTTCGCCATCTGAAGGGTGTTTCGAGTGATTTTTCGTCGAGGTTCACTGAACCCGTCCATACCGTTCTCTTGCCAGAGCGACGAGCTAGGTTCTGATACTTCTTGATCCCCATAGCTTCCAATCGGAGAGCCATGTGCATTGCATAGCAATTCGTACATCCACTTGATGCTGCCGTACAACCGGCAACGGGATTCCAAGTTGTGTCAGTCCATTCAATTTCTGACAAGACTAGTCTCCGTCCCTGAAATGGCAGGCTCTGCTGGTTATCATACCACGATGCGGCGGCTTCAACCCATTGAAAATATTCAAAATACGAAAGGATTACAACACGCACCTGATAGGAAGTCGCATAGTGCACCATAGCTTGGCTGACTATCTGTCATGCTGCTCGATTTTTCAACACGCAAGCGGTCAGCTTGGTTGAAATGCCACGTGACGAACGTCTGCTTCAGAAGACCCAGTTTATGTGCAGCGCTCGCAACACCAGGCAGATTTCCGCCCAATCAGGACCTTCGGACGGAACGCAGCGAATAGCCGCTTACGGGAGTTGGGTCCAAGTTCGCGAACCACCGGCTTGGGGGCGCAAAGCTGTCATTTATGAGGGGTAACGATTGTCAGTCGAGCCCACTGCAAACTACCGTTCTGAACGGCACCACTTTTAATCCTCTGTCGGCAAATTTCCACGACACTTGAGCTACAAAATGCAGCGACGGTTTCTTTAAAAGCGATCCTGTCGCGGCGAACAACTCATTCCAAATGATCAGTGTCATGTGGACTATTGTTTCGCTGTTGTTTCAAGATGGCCGCGTCGCTTGTTAACCATCCCGGAGCTCTTGTTCCGGATACGTTCTTTTTGCCTTGCCGGATAATCAACTCCGGACTATCCGTTGATTGTCGCAAGAAATTGTATTTCTGCAGCGACTTAACGGCCCCCGCCGATGCTGCAAACATCGAACGAGGGCCTGACCCGGAACCTTCTATCGAAAGGCCTAAGGCTATGTTGACCTTTATCGCTATCTCCCCCGATGGGGAATACCAATCACATTTTTCTCCTGTTGATGCCCGATCGCGGCGATGCTTGACGATGACCGGCGATCTATCGCCGTCACCCGTTTCTTTTTCGCGCAACTGATCGTTTCACATCACAGCGATCACACCCGGTTCTTCGCCGACATCAGCGGTACGACTGCCCGTTCGGGGTAGCCAATGCGGAAATAATTTCCGCATACGGCCGTGTGTCTGCCTCGCTGCCGTGATCGCTCCGACCCAGGAGATTTCAATGACCAAACTCAAGACAACCACTGCACCCGTGTATGCGCATTCCGCCAATTCTCTAGAACTGAAGCAGCAGTTCGATGCGTTCATCAACGAACTCGTCGATCCCTCGCTGTCGGTAGACGCCATTGCGCAAGCACTATCTGGCGGTATTGATGCCCTTGCCGCTGCGCTTCGGCCACTGCCTGCAATTGAAGGCAGGCTCATCGAACTCGGCATCGCTGCAGTTGCTAGGTGCAATACGGACCTGAAGGTCCTCACGCAGAACCTGCGGTTACCAGTCTCGCCAACTGCGCTGCAAATCGTCGAGATGAATCACGCCGAGAATTTCAGGGCGTTAACGTTCGATTCCGACATGGGCGGCCGCAAGACATATACGCCGGACTTTGTCATTCTCAATCAACGCACGAATACGGCGCACGTTGTCGATGCGAAACGCAGTGTCTACACTTATGACCGCGTTCGGCTTGTTGATCTACAGAACCGCATGAAAGCGGCGGGTCTTTCGTTGCCAGACTTCCTCTACAAGGAACATCAACGCCTGAACGTCAAGGAAGTCAGGATCGTTATCCTGACTGCTGACAGTCGGAAGACGGACCTGAACGGCGGTATCTGGCATCTCTCGCAGCTGGACCACCTGGTTCAAGTTGAAGGTGCGGGCGCAGCGATCGCATCTTTGCAGGCAGAGTTTCGCTCTCGTGTTGACGAACACTGGAAACAGGCTTGCGAGGCTTTCGCCCAGGCCTGTCATTCGCAGATAGCACCCCCGGGTAAGTCCGAGGGCACGTTCTATGAGGTGGAGACTGATGACGAGCAAAATCAGTCTTCTGACGACGCCGACGTTACGGACGCCAGCGGCAATGCGCAGCTGATCAAACTGGGCTTTGCTCAAGCGCCTACCCGTCACTGACGGACGCCTGCCTCCACTCACTCATTAACTTTTTTGTTCACGACACCCGCCGATCTCAGTGATCCGGCGCAGGAGAAATCTGTCATGCGTAAATCCGATCCCACGACCAAAAGCAATGTCATCGCCTTTCCAAGGCAACAGCGGAAGCATCCTTCCGCTACCTCGGTCCCGCCTCAAGAACCTCTCACACGCACGCCCAAGCGGCGGCAGAGCAAATCCGCACCGGAGCTCCGACCTCCTCTTCATCCAAGCACGGAAAATGACATGCTTCACCGACATCGCCGGCGAATTGAAATCTTGACGAATAAGGGTAATCCGACGCCTGAACTGATCGACGAGCTGGCTCCAGGGCTTGTCCGCAACATCCTTCGTCGTGCTGGAAAAGGCGATACCGGCAAGACCGAACTGCCCAAACATCTGAAGCGGCGGCTTGATCTGATGTGTCAGTTCAAGCATCCCGCAGCGCTCATCCTGAAAGACTGGCTCGATGGAAACCGCAGGTTCCTGCCAGCGAACATCCAGACAGTTGCAGACTACTCCACATGTGCCAGGGAGGAAAACTGATGAGCAAGATCAGCAAACGCGTCTCCAAATATCTCATTGCTCGCCTGAAGCGCGCCGCTCGGCTTGAAGCCTTCGGCCGTGCCATGGACGCTGGCATTCTCGAAAGTCAGTCGCTAGGTGACACCGAGCGCGGGGGGGTGGTCTGGAACCTTGTGGCCGAAAAGGCAGCGCTGTTTTCCGGTGATGTCGATCAGGACCGAAAATTGATCCAGTCACTTCTGAAAACATCTTTGCAAAACAGGAAGCAGATCGAGAGACGGATCGAATCTGGCGAGTTCGATGCATTCAATCTGGATGAAGAAGATGGCGCTGACGAAACTGTCGACGCATCCAACACCTCCACTGGAAATGCTGGAGGACATTCCGACACGCTGCCTCAAGTTGACGGTGAAAGTGTGCTATCCTCAAATCTGACGTCCAAAGCAAACGGGCCGATGACTGGAGAAGGTACGGCGACAAATTTGCCTTTCCAGAACATGGCAGCACTTCGGGATCATGTCCTGTCGATTGTGGCGGGCTTTGCGTCTGCGTTGAAGGTTCCAGAAGTCTCTGCGGCGCTGCTGCTCGCACGGGCAATTGAGCAGGATGAGCATGCAGTCGATCGACTGCTCTCGATCATGAAACCGAAGAAATCCATTGTTGCTGTCCAGGTCCCAGTCAGGGACTTCGAACGACACTTCGGCTATCTGCTCGAAGATGGTTTGGCGTTGCCGTTTCATGTGTCGCTTGAACCGATCGCTGAAGGCCCAACGTTGACCGGGCGCTACAAAGCGCTCGCTGACGCAACGCCGCGGAAATCCTTCAGCTGTTTCGGGAGCGCTTCGTTAAAGCGGTACGAAGATGATGACGAACTTCGCACAATCGTCTCGAAGAGGGTTCTCACGACATTCAAACCGCTCATCATTTGCGACGAGCGTGATCGCCCCCTACCGGCTCGGCTTGTCGCTGTCGCGGACATGGTGATCACGGGAGTCGGAATTGATGCCAGTCTCATCGCTGACGTTCTTTCGATCTGCCACCAAATCCCTATCAGCCGCTCATGGTTTCTGATGAAGGAACTCGACTTCGAGCCAGGCCATCTCGGCATTGATGATCTCGCGATCGCAATCCGCCCTGGACGATCTCTGACCAAAATCATGGCAATCTTGACGACGCTTGAAGCCGAAAACCGCGCAGTTGCCGAAGCCAAGGAGGACGAAGACAAAGAAGGCCGATTGGGCTCTCTGATGAAACGGTCGGAAACAAAGAAGCGCGAGAAATATTCGGGCTGCTTCGACATCATCGAGCCAGTCAAGGAACTGGCCGCGCCAGAACCAGGCAAAGGGCAGACGGCGAAACAATCTGCCAAACCGTCCGCGGGAAAGGATCACTTGTTCGTTGAACGGCTCGCCGGATATGGCAATGCCCAGCAGTGGGCGCTTGACCTCAAGGCTGACCTTGACGAGTACAGGAACGGTGGAGCGGAGTGGTCTGACCTCAGCTCCCGGTTGCTGCTTTCCGGGCCGCCCGGCACGGGCAAGACGACATTCGCCAAGGCTCTCTGCAACACACTGGGCGTGACGATGATCGCAACATCCGTGGCAAGATGGTTGGAAGCGTCGAATCTTGGTGATGTGCTGGCAGCGATGAACGCCACTTTCGAACATGCCACTCACAACTCTCCTTGCATCCTGTTTATCGATGAAGTGGACAACATTGGAAACCGGGGAAGCAGCGACCGGCCTTACGATGATTACTGGTCCAGCCTCGTCAACCGTGTGCTCGAATTGCTTGATGGTGCCTCGAAAACCGAGGGGGTCATTGTCATTGGCGCGACCAACAGGCCCGACAAGATCGACCCTGCACTTTTGCGCTCAGGTCGCCTTGAGAAGCATATTGTCATCCCGCAGCCAGATACGGCTGCGCTGGTAACAATCATCGCGCATCATCTTGGGTCTGATCTCGATGCGGTCTTGAACAGCCGTGAGGTCGGCAGGTCCGTTGGTCTCACCAGTTCGGCTGGGACTTTGAATGAACACAGCAACACCACCATTTCCGGCAAGGGCAGTGATCAATCCAGCGAAACCAAACAAGGGGTGCTCATCAATGGATAACGCTCATCTCTCCGCTGCAGTGCCTGATTTGAACTCAGCACTCTTGCCTTTGGCGTTGGCTGCCGCTGGTAGCACAGGTGCAGACGTCGAGCGTCTGGTCCGCGAAGTACGCCAGAAAGCCCGTCGAGAAAAGCGGCAGCTCACTTACAGCGACATCCATGCAGCGCTCACCGCAGGCCAGACGGCAATGCCACCGGAACTGATCTGGCGCATTGCTGTTCACGAAGCTGGCCATGCGCTGGCGTGGACTGCATTTGACATCGCAACAGTTTTCACCGTGACCGTTGGAAATGGGTCCGGAGGCTTTGTCGAATGCGAAATGCGACAGGGTGTTGTCCAAACTCAAACCTGGCTCAATCAGATGATTGCTTGCGCACTTGCCGGACAAGCAGCGGAAAAGCTCATCTTTGGCGAAGCTGGTGTTGGCGCTGGTGGAAGCGAAAGGTCTGATCTTGCGCGAGCGACAAGGTTTGCGACTGACGCTGAAACGAACGTAGGTTTCGGCAGGGCTCAGCCGTTGCTCTATCGATCATTGGAAGAACAGCCATCAATGCTCTCACTTGATCGGCAGCTTGCGCAGCATGTTCATGACCGGCTTGAAGCTTCAGAGAGGATGGCTCTCGAACTGCTATCTCGGCGTCACGATGCATTGTTAGCACTGGCAACCCGCCTTGCAGAAGCAAAGACCCTTGATGGCGGCGAAGTGAGAGCACTGCTTGCTCAGGAAATGAATGCCACCGCAACGGGCTCCAAAAAAGCGGCGCCTTGAAACTGCGATTCAGAATTCGGCTTCCGCGTTACCAAACTCGGCGCCCGCGATTCCAAAGCAGGCCTTCGCGATTCTGAATGCTGAAACGGCGAGTCCGACCCAGGATTCGACGTTTCGGAAATCAGTCCCCGCGTTGCCAGATTCAGCCTTGGTGATTCCGACTTCAGCGCAGCCGTTTCCAACCCAGGAAACTGCGATTCACGTCAGACGATCAGCGGCCTTCACGATCATGATTTGCGTGAAGGCGTGAATCAGCTAACCCAGAGGCAGGGCGGGCCCTCGTTCAGGAAGGCTCATGATGACAAAAAGGCACAAGCGGAAACCCGAACTGACGTCTGCACAGATCGATGACCTCGTCGCCTGGACGACAGACTTGCATAAAGACCTTGTCCCGCTGCTTTGCGAACTGAAGCCCCAGTCCGAACACTACAATGCAGTCGTTGACCTGAGCGATGCTCTGGCACGGACAATCCGTAAGGTCTCGGGCGATGAACCCAAATGGATGCAGCCCCGCATCAGCCGTTGACGCCAACGGTAATTCAGGCCCGTGGATTCTGGCAACGGCAAGTGGCGGCGGCAGGGAAACCAGCAAACAACGCGTCGCAATTTGATATCCATCGAAGCAACGTGCAGGGGATCCGATTCAAATCATCGCGACGTCAGTTCAATCTGCAATGACGTGCGGGTAACTCGAAACAAGTCATCTCAATTTATCCTGCCGCGATTCTGGATTTGGTCTTGCCGATTCGAAACCAGGAAACCGCGATTCCTCTTCGCACGTCGTTTGTGGCACTGGGATTGGAGACCTCGAAACCATACCCGCGGACCACCCCCATTCCCGATTGTCAACATTGGGAGGCAAACGGCGTTTGTTCCTTGCATCGCCGGCCGTCAGACTGAGGCTCTGTAATGATGAACAAGGAGATCAGGATGACAAAGAAATCAAAGCGAGAAATAAATGCCGAGCAACGAGCGCGGCAGCAGAGAGTGAGAGACGAGGCCCGCGATCGGCGTCGCCCTTCGCGGGATGATCTAGCCCGGATGCTGCTTTGGAAAATGATTATGAGCACCGAGAAGCATCAGCTGGGCCGACGCCAGGCGTTGGATCGGCTCCGTGACGAGATCGTCGATGGACTTAAGCTTCAAGGTTTTGAAGTCCGCGAAAGCGAAGAGGTCTTCGAAGAGCTTGCTGCACGTTACGCAGATGGTCTTTTTCCTTTCCGTCCGAAGCGGCATCTCAAGCCTGCATGATTGGGCGGTTCTTTGGCGGCTCTATTCAAACGCTGTTTGATCCATTTTATCTCGCTTCCCCCCATTACTACCTATAACGCCGTTTGCAGCGGAATCGAAAATACTGACTGACGAAGTTGTCGACATCTCCGATCTATTCGTGATCTCTCAAGGTTTTTTTTGTGGAACTAGCCCATTCCAATCCTTTTCGCTGCTTTTCAACCAAGTTTCAATACTTCTTGAAACCGCGTCCAATTGAAATCTCAAATCGCACTCCCAAACTACAGCGACTCTCCAACCCGCATTCACCAGCTCTTCTATGTTTCTATGATCTCTAGCCACGTTGCCACGAAATTTATTCTGCCAGAACTCTTTGCGCGTCGAGGGGATGGTCGAGAAGCGGCACCCCTCATGACGATGCCAGAAACAGCCGTGCACAAAAATGATCGCACCGAACTTTGGGAAAACAAGATCAGGTTTTCCCGGGAGTTTTTTTTCGTGCAAGCGATAACGGAACCCGCGAATATGCAGTGCTCGCCTCAACTGCATTTCCGGTTTGGTGTTTTGTCCCCGAATTCCGCTCATCATGCGGGAACGAGTTTGTTTGTCCACGATATCGGTCACGGGCGTCCTGGTTTTGGTTGAAGAAACTAGTATACACGGGGTTGTCTGGTTTTCAGGAGGGCGGTTTGGCTGCGACTTTCGGTATTTGCGACCTGTTTGCCGGTCCCGGTGGACTTGGCGAGGGCTTCGCTTCTCTCATGGATGACGGGCACAAGCCTTTCCGAATCGGCATCTCGGTTGAGAAGGAGGCGTCCGCCCATCGTACCCTGAGGCTACGTGCGTTCCTTCGCAACTATCAAATGAGGCACGGCAGGCTGCCCAGCGAATATATCAATTTTCATGCCGGTTTGATTTCTGAACCGGACTGGTCCGTGGTCGATTCTGCGGCATGGCACCTAGCCAACGAAGATGCCCGTGCACTCGAACTCGGCACTCAAGCAACATCAGTGGCCATCGACGAAGCCATCGAGAAGCTGCAGGGCACCTACGACGACACAATACTAATCGGAGGACCGCCCTGTCAGGCGTATTCCCTTGTGGGACGAGCTCGCTCAAGGGGCAAACTTGGCTATGTTCCGGAGGACGATGAGCGGCACTACCTATTTCGAGAGTACATTCGAGTGCTCGACAAGCTTCGACCGGCGGCCTTTGTGATGGAGAACGTGAAGGGAATTCTATCTTCGACAGTCGAAAGCCGCCTTGTCTTTGAGATGCTGATGGAGGATCTGGCATCGCTCGGCACAGGCCAAGCCCATCACTATGAACTGCGTGCGGTCAGGATCGAGGATGGTGAGGCTTGCCTGCGGGAGGCGCAGCAGCCTTCGGATTTTATCGTGCGTTCAGAGCAATTTGGAGTTCCTCAACGACGGCACAGGGTAATCATCGTTGGTATCAGATCCGATTGCACGGCTCGTCTATCACAGGCTCGAATAGATGTATCTGGATCGACACGCTCGGTGGTCGATGCGATAGGCAACCTGCCATCGTTGCGAAGCGGCTTGAGCCGAGGACGCGACAGGGCAGACGATTGGGAGAAGACCGTCGTTGATTCAGCACGAACGCTTGCCCTCATTTGCAGAGACAGCGAGCACCCAGCTCTCGAAAGAGTCTTCTCCGCATTGGTTCGGAATTTGGAAACAGGCCCATTGCGTAAGCGTATTTCCACTGCACTCCCAGACAATTACGGCACTACTGATGATGACTTGATGTGCTGGCTGGAGCGGCCGGAGCTGCGCGCCTTAGCCCAGCATGAAACGCGTGGGCATATGGCATCCGACCTTGGACGCTATATGTTTGCCGCGGTGTTCGGCGAGCTCCATGGCTACAGTCCCAAGGCCGCAGATTTTCCACTTGCTCTGAGTCCCGATCACCGCAACTGGCATAGTGGCGTCTTCAATGACCGCTTTCGCGTACAGCTGGCCAAGCAGGCTTCTACTACGATAACGAGCCACATCTCCAAGGATGGGCATTACTTCATTCATCCTGATCCCATGCAGTGTCGCAGCTTGACAGTGCGCGAGGCAGCTAGGCTGCAAACTTTCCCTGATGACTATCTGTTTCTCGGGAACCGGACACAGCAATACGTTCAGGTCGGCAATGCTGTGCCACCTTTCCTTGCAAGGCAGATTGCGAAATTGATTTTGAACGCTTTGGATTGGGACGAATGAATCTCTCAATCAGCCTCAGTGTTCAGTGCTGATCGGAAGCCTTCTTTAGTCAATTTGCCCAAAGCCGCCATCGCGATTGCACATTGCTTGTCTGACGGAATTTTTCGGGGCATTGCGGCACAGGTCTCGATCACGCCCAACTCGGTTGGCCCCAGAATGCCGTGTTCCCGAGCCCAGTTGCGTGCCTCTTTCCAGAATTCCGCACCGAGGTTGAATACCTCAATCTGTGCCTCAACGCTCGTTTCTACAGCCTTGTCCGCTTTGGCCTCCCTTATGCTCTCGTTAGCCAGATCAAGTGGGATCAGTACATTGTCGAGGCCATCCGGATAATCGATTTTTGCCTCGCTGAGCCGCTTCCAGCAAGCCTGTTTCTTGGCCCACTCGCTGTAATTCCGGATGCCCTCGGGTGGATGGGTAATCACTTTTTGTGCCTCACGACCCGCCGCCAACAGGCAAGACCTGAGGTCCATCGAGATTTCCTGTCTGCGCCAGATCGTGTCGAGATCGACAACCTTGTCCTGCAGTTCTGCGTCATAGACGAGTTTTGCAATTGCATAGGTGACGATGTTTGCTCGATAGCCGCCTTCATACCAATCCGCATCGGAAACCAATTTTTCTGTGCGCTTGAAGACAATCGCCTTGGCGATCATTCGCCGGTACCAGACGTCACTGAAAGCCGACCCATCCTTGCCCCACCGCTTTTCCATGCCCTTGGCGAATTCGGCAAAGTTCTTCTGCGCGCCGAGGCTAACAAGATGCGGCGTTCCCGACCAGGTATTCTCAAATTTTGCAAGGTCCGTTTTTGTCAGGAACTGTGACCTCGGATAGTCGGAATCGAATTTCTTGCGTTCCGCTAGCGTCCGACGACCACGCTCATCGGCAAATTGCCCACGCGCCCTTTCATAGAACCATTTGGTCTCACGGTATCCGTCCCCACTGGCCGGTGCAAGGATACGGCGGGATAGCTCCTCCACGCGAATGTGGAACGGATGGTTGGCGAAGAAGTCCGCTGCGTTCACTTTGTTCTGGCTGTTCGCGAATTCCGATATCTTGGGAACGATTGCTTCGGATCTTTCCCTGGGAACGATCGTGAGTTTCATCTGGACATAGACCTGGGCCAATTGTTCCGGAAGGGTTTTTCTTGCAGCGTGAAGCGAGGCTGTTGTCTGGCCGCCATTCACGATCTGCAAATTGTCTGCACGAACGAGCTCAAGTCCCCGATCTGTATTCTCGATCTCTATTTCCTCTGCTGTCGCACTGAGCCCATTGTTGTAGGAGAAGAACATGTTGGGCTCGTCGCGTATGGTATCGCGTATACCTCTGTTCACCTTTCCACGCGCCTGAAGAAAACTCCGGACGTTGGCTTCCAGCAGCCTGGGGCCCCATTTGTCGTAAATAGCAGCCAATTGTTGTCCGGGTATAATCGCCAGATAGCTTTCCAGCGATGCGGCGCTATTGGAGGCTCTCAGAAGAGGAATACCGCCACCAAAATCCTTGTCAAAGTCTATTTGAAGGTTCGCCCGAGCCTGTCCCTGTTCAAGGAACTGCCTCAGCCGTTTCAGATCCCAGACGCTGAGGGTAACAGGTACACCCTCGTGTTCGGTTACGTTTGCTGCATCAGCGCGAGCCCGGAAGTCTCCATTGGTGACGATGATCAGCTTGACCTTCTCGACAGCCTTCCAAGTTGTCGCAATCAGGTCGGCCACACCGAATCCGGAGCTGGTTTCCTCCAACTGTTCACGGAAATCACGCTTCAGGCTGGCTACCAGGAATCGATAGAGTTTCTGCAGGAGCCTTTGCACGTGATCCTTATTCAGGACTCTCACCTCATCCGACAAGGCGAAATCACACAGGATCAAGCTGAGAATTCCATCAGAATCCCTCGGGTCGCCTCCATAGCCATCAATCTGAAGACCTCCGCGACTGTAAGTCCCTTCGAAATAGGCTCGATTGGCTTCGTCAATTTCACCCGCTTCAGTCAGCAGGTCGCCAACCTTCTCGAAGAAAGCTTCAACCGTGACCAAGCCAAGAACATCGGCATCGCCTTGAATATCCGCGATCAGCTCGCGGTGAAATTCTTCCAGATCGCTCATGGTTCCAGACCCGTTCGAATGACATCAATCAACTTTTCATGCATTGCAAAGGGGGCGCAGGCGTCGAGTGAAAGCGAATATCGGACTTCGTCCACACCACTGGGCAAGGGGGTGGATATGCGCGGGAAGCCGGATATGACTTCATAGTCGGCAGAAGTGCCAAGTTGCCAGCGTCGTTCATCATAGTCATTCTCGGGATCGTATCCTGTCGAATAGATGGCTTCCTCCCATTTCTCGAAGGCTTCATCCGCCATTTCGAATAGTTGCTCGGTTTGCCTGACATGGTCGTGCAGGCTGAGCCCTTCGGGAAGGACTACAGATGCCACGTTGGTCACACGCAGAAGCAGCCTGCTGCCGGGGACATCGGACAACTGATCAGCGGAGGATATGGAAATGTTGGGTTTCGCAGCTGCACGACGCGTTTTCACTTCAATGCAGGTGCCTATGAATTCAAAGTCTTTCGCCGATCCGGTTGGCCCTTTCCATGCATCTATCGATGTCTCTGAACCGAGATCTGCCACGAGTTCGCGCAACACGGAAAGTTCGCCCACGAGACCACGTTGCTCTTCCACACTGAGGCCGCCAGTCCTTCCGCTTCGCAATAGGTGGTGCCATCTTCGAGTACGTTGAATGGTCCGAACCAGCGCATCATCTGTATTTTCTGCTGCTTCGCCCGCACCTACGACGTCGAGGCACAGTGTCTCGAATATCTCGACCTGTGATCTTTCCTTCAGGCTGAGCACGAAGGCCGAACCGGAGCCCAGTTGACGGAAAGTCGCTGTCAGATTCCTGAGCTTGGGGAGCTTCGGCAAGGGATCGGGCATTGCTGGAAGTTTGAGCATCAAACCCAAGGTGCCGGCATCCACCAATACCCAGAAGAAATCGAACCGACCAGCGCTGTCCACCCGTCGAGCATCGCCGACTTCAAGCTTTTGCCATGGATCAAGAGGCTTCAAGGGCTGCCTCCTGGTCATCATCTTCGTCTTCTTCTCCAAATAGTTCCTGATATCGAACCGTATTGACTACATACTCCACTCGCTCAGCTGGACGCGAAGAGACAGGCAGGCTGATTCCCCATGCCACCACTGGTTCGACGGGTATCAAGTCAACACCTTCTGCATCTTCCTTTCCGTCAGGTGCCTTGGCCTTGACAAAATGCAGTATGAAAAGGCCACGCTCTCTCTCTCGCCGATATATCGAGTCGGGATAGTTCAAGCGTTCGGTTTCGGCTTTTCCATTTTTCTCTCGATAAAGCGCTTCCGCATCTTTGGCCTTTACCGGATCGACGCCGGCCTTTTCGATGCCCCGCGACCCTATGCGCATGCGCTTGCCACTGAATGACATGAATTTATGCTTCAGATCGTGAAGGTCTACATAGCGGGTTGTGGGAATTATGGCCTTGCCAAGCGTCATGTCTGGTTCATCATTGGTTTTGGTGAGACTCGGAATGAGCACGTCCCAAGTGCGCAATTCGTCGGCTCTTCGAGCACGGATATAACTGCGTATAGGTCCCGGATCTGTGGTGACGCTCTGTTCCGCGTTGCGCCAGCCAGCTAGGAATTCATCAACGAACTCAACCGGCACCTCTGGCACCAAGGTGCCCCAAGGCGTCGGCTTTTCCCCATATCCGGAGCCATTTAGCTTCGAAACAAATGACTTAGCGATTTCCACATTTGCAGACAGATCATTTGATTTCGTGCTGACCTTGGATGTTTCCACGAATTTGTTGGATAGACCAACAAGTGTGGTGACCTTTTTGCCAGACCCCATCTTGTTTCTCGCAGTTACAAGCAAAGACGCAGGATGGCTCCTCACCGCAAGGCCGAACATCCGTGGTGTCGCCTTCGCTTTCTCCATTGTTCTGAGCTCTTCGTGCAGCTCCTCAGACGCATTTGCGATAAACGCATACCAGCCAATCGCCTCGGCGGGCATCCAGATGCGACACAGGTCTTCGTAACCACCCCGATATCCAAACCAGCGCCCCATCTGCATTAGCGTATCGTACATCATTGTGTTGCGCAGAAACCAGGTGACGGTCAGCCCCTCAAGCGTAAGACCACGTGAAAGAGAGAAGCCTCCGACAGCAACGACGGTCTGTCCACGCTCCCCAGAGTTCGAGTAGTCCAGATCATTGGCACGGCTGTTCACCTCAACGACCTTTGTCGATGCGATCGCGTCCAGTAGTTCCGCCTGTATTTCGGGCCAATCAAATTCAGCATCAGAATACTCTTCAAACCAGGTCGCCTGGAGAGCTGCTATTTCAGGGTCGCGCAGAGCGGCAGAGCCTTTACTTCCGTTGATCCGAACAGCGTTCTGGATACGCTCAATAATTTCATGTAGGCGGTTTCGGATCTTTCCCTGTACTGCGGTGAAACGACTCGCATTAACCAGCATCGAACAGTGTGCGGATACTTGGCCGCGAAGATTTCTGACCGTGCGCGCCAAGAGAAAAACCTGAAGAGCCTTGATCAGCGAAGCCGGCAGGGTATCAAGCTCATGGTGGATCTGGTGTTTAATTGGCAGAATGTCTTCGTTGTCGGTAATGTACCTTAGCCAGACAGGTTGACCTTCGTCTGGTAATCCATCAACAAAAACCTTGCCGGGTCCGAAATAGTTGCTGGGTGCGTCGAGCCCAATAATGAAGTCTCGTGGGAATAGGTCCTCGTTGAACATCTCATCATCCTGATCAGGATCGATGAAAATATTGGCGAACGGAGTCGCCGTGTAGCCAACATAACAACTCCGGTGAAACATGTTCAACAGATCGCGGATTTGCCCGTTGATTGTAGTGATGAGTTTTTTGCCGTACTTCGTGTTGATTGATGCGTTGTCCGCTTCATCATCGATCAGGAGCATCGGCTGATCGATCATCTCCCGATCACCGCGTGCACTGTTGTCCCGCAACCAGTCGAGCAAATTCGCGAGTGTGCGGTGGTTCTTCTTGATTACCAGAACGACTGGTACCTTGTAGGATTCTATCTCGCTCGTATTCGTCGAGGCCGTCGCTCTGTTGAAGTCACGTAGCGTGTTTGTGAGGCTAACCGGTGTCTTGTTGGGGTCGAAGTGTCCGACGCCAATGGTGTGCTTCGCACCACCTTTCTTTTTCTCTAGTGCCTTGCCGGTATCGCGCCCGATAAACCCTTCATCGATCCGAGCCTGAGTCTGGTTTCTGAGATTGTTGTGAATTCCGGCGATTACAATGATCAGCCTGTAGCCGGCATCGGCCGCCTTGCAGATCAGGCCTGTGTAGTTCGCGGTTTTCCCGCTCTGCACATGTCCTACCACCATGCCCCGCCGATCCCAAGGCACATGCTTTTCCGGATTGCCGAGGCGGCTCAGTATCTTGTCTGTCACCTTGTCCGTTGCGATCACCACATCCTTCGGCAACCCGTTCTGCAAGAGCAGTTTCCGGTATCTGTTCCAGTAGAACGGATCAATCGAAGGCTTTGCATCATCCAGCCAAGGCTCGAAATCGTCGCTGTCGACGATTGCTCCGAGACCAGCCTTAATTCCCTGTTTGACCTCGATTTCCCGAGCCAATCTCTCCAAGTCATCTCCAGAGAGATCGGGTGCAATTGCTGCAGCAAGCCCCTTGATCAGCGAACGAAGCTCATCTTCTGTTTTGCGCGGCTGGTCATAAAGCGCTGAATCTACAACGTTTGTAAGGGTATTATAGGTGTCGCTCACTCTTTCAATTCTCCAATGAAGTTCTTCAGCAGGGGCACAACTGCATCCCAATTCGCTCTCAAGAATGGGTGGCTCTGCAATGTGTCGGGCAAATCGGCTGGCTTCATTCCGCTGGAAAGCAATGTTCTTCCAATTTCGAGAACCATGATCTCCAACTCATCTGATAACGCTACATCGGCGTGAACAGCTTCGGCATTGCCGGTAAGCTCTGCATGTAGGGTATCAATTGGCAAGGCTGATCCAAGAAGCCTTAGGCACCTGTCGAACCCGTCTCGAAATTCTTCCGGGAGTTCATTTGCAAAGCTGCGAAATACCGGGTGTTCGAGATTTGGTCGAAATACTATGTTTCCCTCACGTTGGACCCGGTTCCAGACCGGAAAGCGTGTCGCATCGACCAGTTTTTGGCCGCGCTTTTTGTAGGTGCGCTTTGAAGTACCAAGAAACCGCTCCACGACTTTCTTGAGCCTCTCGCGGACAACTGCCGGCAACTGAGCTGACGCCTTCTTGACATCTATCTTCCAATCAGCGTCCATGGTGTTCGGAATGTCGATCGCGATGCGGCAAAGTTTTGTCAGTTCTGTCTGCCTTGCCAGACCAAGCCACCCTCCCGAGATAATCAGGCGGTTCTCTCGATAGACATACAATCCTTGGGTCTTCAAATGCCCTTCTGGTCCGCCAATCTCTTCCCACCTTTCCCGGGGCATCCTGGAATGATGAGGAAGGGTGTGGCACCGAATTCGGACATCCCCCTGCTCTAGCCTCATGATTTCTTCCGGATCCTTCTGGCAAGCAGGATTGTCGGAGGCCAGTGGATCGATTGGTTTAAGTACGCGTCCGTTGAGCAAGATTTTCAAGCGCGGCCTTTTGCCTTCAATAAAGCGGTGGAATACAAGCCGAAGGTAACGCTCTGCTCCGGCCAGTTCTCCGTTCATGTGTGCTGCGCGTTTATCCCAGTTGCGGTCATATCCACCGTCCAGCCGATCCAATTTTTCCCAAATGACGACAGTTCCAGTAACCGGAAGCAATTCATGCCCCGTGATATCCTGTGGCGAGTCAATCAATTCGAGATTCCAGTTATTGCGTTTGGATACCCCATCAAGGTCCCAACGGGCGCATGAGATTATTCCGTCGCGGCGGGTCAGAACCGTCAGCTGGCGGCATTGTGAGAAGCTCGCACTCTTGAGCCCCAAACCGAAACGCCCAAGATCATCAATGGCCCGAACATCAGTGGGATTTTTCGAACCGAGGCGCATTGCCTCAACCAGTTCGGGTTCGGACATTCCGCGACCGTTGTCCGCCAACGCGATCCAAGGGTATTCAGTTGCGGTATCCGCCTCCAGAGCAACTTCTGTTGCTCCGGCAGAAATGGAGTTGTCTATGATATCAGCAAGCGCGGTTTCGAGACTGTACCCGAAATCTCGATGCCCCTCGATGAGTGAAGCGGCAAAGGGTGCCGCGTCGATTTCCCGAATTTTCATTTTCTCGCTTGCGATTCCATCCATTCAACCTATTGGTGCCGATATGGACAGACAACGCAAGAACGGAAACGGGTGCAGGGTAAAAATCGTAAGGATTAGGTAGAATGGATCATGTGGGTGGCTTTGACAAAGCGATCCTTTACGGACGAAATGTAAGAGAAATTCCAATCTCGATTGACGCCACCCAATTTGAAACGCCTGCGGAGGGTGAGCCGAGATTGGCTTTCCGCAAAGTGTCGCGAAAGCAGGGATTGTGTCCATCAGCATTTGGAAAGCGGGAGCCTGGCGCTGAAATGGGCAGCTTGTTTTGCACGCCCGCCAGCGTGGTCAAAACGCCCCACTCCCCGACCATGAAGGCTCACCCGGGCAATTCGTCCGGGATGCGTTTGGCGATGCCTAATCCAGGCCGACACGGAAATTATTTCCGCCTTTTCAATGCTGCCAATCCAAACGTCACCCGTTTTGTCTCGCCTCATATTCAAAGACGGACACGAATAAACCGAGGCGAATATCAAGCCAATGACCGATTCCGGAGAGAGGCGCTTCAGGCAGAATATTGGCAAGCCGAATCATGGTCTGATAAGTTGCAAAAGGCCAAAACTGTTCTGGGATGATCCGCGACAAAATGAATTCCGAGCCAAGCTTCAGCCCATTCTTGTCATGGACGAACGAAATCCGTTCGCGGTCAATGAGTTCGGCGACGGGCAAAGTCCCGTAAAAGACAGTAGTCACCATCACACCTGATCATGAGAACCGGGGCAAATAGCCGAGATCATCATCGGCGTCAGTGGCAGCCGGCGGAATGGCGGTTTTCAGGTCGCCCAGATCGATGCCAACCGTCCGTGCCGCGATGAGCAACTTTTCGAGATGACAACTGGGCTTGCCTTTCTCCAGGTCGACTATGAAGCGTTCGCCGGTCCCGCAACGTTCTGCAAGCTGGGCCTGTGTCCATCCCTGCTTTTTTCTATTCACTCGGACAAGTGCGCCGAATTCTGCGGCTGAACGGATCATGAGGTGCCCTTGATAGTTCAGCTTACCGTACAGGAAGAATTCTCAAAAATCTATCGAAACTTCCCGATAAGGAAGATATTGGATGAGAAGGTAAAATACTTCCCGATCGGGCAGGCAGCGGTCAAGAGATTGATCAGACCCCATTTCATGATAGGTTGATGTCGGATGGAGGCAAGACATTTGGCTTGCTTGGAGTTTTACCGAACTCGTCAACGAAAGGCCATTACTGGTCGTGCGTACCGTTCAAAGACTGCGGAGTGACGTGTTTCATATACGTCGTCTTGTGCGAGGATAATTCCTCCCAATTGAGGGATGACCCATAGGGGTCATTGCACGTCCGCTTCAGAAATGAAGCAAAGGACGTGGACTCATGCCATCAAGAAACAGACTCAAAAACCTCAGAAACCAGGCGGCCCAACAACAAGGATGGCGCTGCCACTATTGCCAGATGCCGATGTGGGACTCCAGTCCTGAGGAGTTCATCGTGCGCTATCCGATTCCGCCCGGTCTGGCCACGCGGTTTCAATGCACCGCCGAACATGTCGAAGCCCGATGCGATGGCGGCAAGGATGTTGCCCCGAACATCGTCGCCGCCTGCCACTTCTGCAACGCTACACGGCACAAGGCAAAGCACCCTGCGGATGCTGTGACCTACGCGTCTCATGTGCGGTCGAGGCTGGCCAACGGCAAGTGGCACCCATCACAGGTCAGCGCGATTCTCGCCGAACGAAGGGCTGACCCAGAACGCGCGCAATGAGCATCGTTCGGCGCTGGCCCTCAGCTTTACGCTTCCTGTTGGGAATTGTCTTGCACGACTGTCCCCCGGGCGTGTATGACAATTTTGTCTTACAAGAACTGTGGTGATCGGATTTCACCAACCATTTCAGATGCTTGTGAGGGGGTCGAAAAACCTTAGCTGGGGATCCAGGTTCCCCAGCCACTCTTTTCAATGGGTTATCTTTTCTTCGCCGCACCGCGATTGCCATCGGTAACGGCTAAGGTGATGCAATTATGCGTGCTTCGGCTTCAGCACGACTTTAGCGTTCGGGTGCACAGATTCATTTACAGTCAGAAACCGCAAATGTGCCTTGAGACAGTGACAATATCGATGCTGCTCCCGTCGCTCTGGCGGTAAACGTGTTCAATTGTGGCATCTGCCTTCATTAGTTTTTGCAAAAAATCATAGCCACAATTTTGCTTCACTAAGCCTGCGCGTACAGAACCGGGCAACTGGTCAACAACAGTCGAAACCTCGTAGATGCACCTTATCGTCGCCCTGTCTGCCTCAACGCGCGACAAGGTCGTAGTCTCATCGACTTGTCGCCTTGGAACTTCCAGTGCTATTCGCCTAAGTGTCTCCTCAAGCCCTTGGCTCCGAAGCACCATGTCAATGCTCTCGCTCTGTATGGCGGGGTCTTTTGCGGAGTTCTCGATCATTCGCTTGATCTCCACCTTTATAAAAGTTGAGATGACGAGACCAGCTATGAACAGGACAAAACCGGTAAGAACGCCGACGCCGCCTGTCAGCAGCGGGATAGTTGCCGCGCGGTTTGCGGAAACTGCATTCTTTGATGGCGTAAGCAAGAGCAAGAAGTTTGCGAATGGTACAAACGCGAGAAATGCCTTCCGAGCGTGACCATACGCGTCCATAGAACGCGCCATTGCGATAACGCCGTATCCGTAACCAAATCCCAATCCGATGACGACATCGACAAGCATGAATGACTTGAGACCCGATTTTGGACCACCCGGCTGGGGAATTTCCCAGGGCTAATACTCACGGCGGACCGGATGCGCCGGAGGCATTCATGAGCGTTATCGGCCGCTTGTTGCCCATGGCGCTGTGAGGGCGAACCTCGTTGTAGTCTCTACCATTGCCCGGCAGTCGTTTGCTTGCAAACGATGAGAGGGGCCATTCCCCCATCTTCTGGCGGGCGTCGTCAAGCGTCAGGAACCAGTGCTGGTTCAGACATTCCGCCCGGAAGTTAACGCCGCGGTTGAAGACTCAAGGAGCACAGACCGATGAAATTCGTAACCCTCGCCAACGGCACACCGGACGGACGGCTTCATGTCGCTTCCCGCGACGGACAACTCGCAGTGCCTGCCGATAATGCCGGGACCCTGCAACAGGCCCTTGAAACATGGGCCGAGAACGCAATTCTCTGGCAGGCGCAATATGACAGGCTGAATGCCGGTGAAGCCGCCGATGCCCAGCCTCTTTCAGCAGACGCGACGCTCGCGCCCTTGCCGCGTGCGTGGCAGTGGCTCGACGGATCGGCCTTTGAAACCCACTCCCTGTTGATCCAGAAAGCCTGGGGACAGCCGGAAGTTGGCCTCAACGACCGCCCGCTGATGTACCAGGGGATGTCCGACCGTTTCCTGCCGCCCACGGCAACGGCTGTCTTTCCCTCGGCCAGGGACGGGATCGATTTCGAGGGCGAATACGGTGTCATCCTCGATGCCGTGCCGATGGGCACCAGGGCCGAAGACGCCTCAAGATACATCCGCCTGATCGTCCTGATCAATGACTGGAGCCTTCGGACCATCGGCCCCATCGAGATGGCGACAGGCTTCGGCTGGCTCCAATGCAAGCCCGCCTGCGGCATCGCGCCTTTCGCGGTCACCCCGGACGAACTGGGTGCGTCATGGCAGAACAACCGCGTCTGCCTGCCGCTGCAGGTACGTCTCAACGGTGCGGAATTCGGCCGCACCAATGGCAATGAGATGAAATTCGGATTTGACCAGCTGATCGCCCATGCCGCCTATTCGCGCAATCTGCCCGCCGGAACCATCCTTGGCTCGGGCACGGTCTCCAACAAGGACTACGAGAGCGTCGGCTCAAGCTGCATCGCCGAGCGCCGCGCCATCGAAACCATCCGGGTCGGTGAGGCCCGGACCCGTTTCATGCAGAATGGCGACCGGGTCCAGATGCGTTCCGAGACGGAAACGGGTGACAATCTCTTTGGCGACATAGCCCAGACCGTTTCCGTTCTCGGGCCGTAACTGAGAACTCCGGCGTGTTGGCGGCTTCATCTGCGACAGTCATCGCGTTGAGATCGCCAGTGCAGCCAGGCCGCACAGGTTATCAACATAATCAACGGCCAGCACCAGCCGGTCGGCGCTATTGGAGTGCGTAGTGCGCGCCACGCCAAGGACGTGGCCACGAGCGCCCCTGGCAACGCAAGCAGTGCCACGGTTATGAGGCAAAGGAGCAGGCCGGTGAGCGGATTGCGGTTGGCCGTCGGCAACCTACCGGTCAAACATACGATTGAGGATAAACACCGTGACGCCCAGCGCCAGGCCGGGCCAGATGAGCAGCATCGGGTTGTCGAAGATAAACATGCGGTATTCGAACAGCATTCCACCCCAATCCGGCAGCGACGGATCGGCGCCCAGTCCGATGAAGGCAAGCGACGCGTAGGCAATGGCTGCAGCACCGGACTGGTTGCCGATATAAGTCAGCAATGCCGGCAGGGTGTTGGGAAGGAGATGCCGGGTCAGCATTCCAAGCGGCGGCACGCCAAGCGCGACCGCGGCGGTTATGAAGGGTTGTCCGAGCACCCTTTTTGTCAGGGAATGGGTAAAAAGGGTCAGTGGCCCGATCGCTGCTAGGCCGAGCGCAATTCCGGCATTCAACGGTGACAGTCCGAAAACCGCGGCGGCGGTGAGGGCAACTATAAGGGTTGGCACCATGATGAATACCTGGCTGGCGCGGAGGATCACTGTCTCGCGCCAGCCGCCAAGCAGCGCTGCGAGCGTACCGAAAAGTGCGCCACCGGCAAACCCGATCGAGGCCACGGCAACAATGACTGTCCCGGTCCGAAGCCCGCCGATCATCAGCCGTGAAAGAAGGTCGCGCCCGAGGTGATCGGTTCCAAGCGGGTGGCTCAGACTCGGGCCAGAATGACGCGCCAGAATGTCGACCGCATCGGGATCATGCGGCTGCCAAAGGCCGGCAGCAAGCAGGATTGCGATCAGAAGGAGTAGAGCGAGGCCGCGTGTCATGACAGGCGGGGATCGAGCCGGCTCATCAGAAACCGGGCGAGCAGATCGACCAGTATCATCCACAGCGCCACGACCATCACATAGGCCTGAAGCACCATCTGATCGCGCGCCGAGATGCTGAGCACAAGAAACTGGCTGATCCCCGGCAGACCGAACAGGATTTCCATCGTTGCCGAACTTCCGATCACCCATCCCGCCTCTGCGTGAACGGCGGCTATCACCGCATAGAATGCGCTGGGGTGGGCATGGCGCCAGAGCGCCCTCGCGTCAGAAAGCCCTTTTGCCCGCGCGGTGAGAAACCAGGGCTGCGCCATTGCCGCTTGCAGCCCCTGCCGATAGACGCGTGCGAGAACCGCCATCGAATGCAGCGAGATGAGGCAGATGGAAAGCATCACGGCAGCTGCGTGATCGGAGAACGGCTGGAGCCAGCGCAGCTTCACCCCGAGAACCCATATCAGCACCAGACCTGTCGCGAAGATCGGTATCGACTGCGTGGCCACAGACAACAGGCGGCTCAATCGATCGGCCAGCCCGCCTGGATGCAGGGCCGAGACAAAGCCGATCGGAAGTGCAAGCGCGATTGCCAGTCCGATGCCGGATGCCCCGAGCAGCAGCGAAAGGGGCAGCCTTTTCATGAATTCTTCAAAGACAGGTTCGCCGGTGCGGAAAGAGCGACCCCATTCGCCCTGCAGGAAACTCACCAGCCAGTCCCCGTATCGGACCAGAAAGGGACGGTCGAGCCCCCACTCGCGCCTGAGGGCGGCAACCGTTTCATCGGTTGCCGCCAGGTTCCAGGCCCGAATGGCGATTTCGACCGGATCAGCCGGCATCAGCGCGATGATTGCAAAAGCTGCAAAGGATATGACCAGGAGGCCAAGCCCCGACTGCATCGCCCATGATGCCGGTTTTTTCACCGGACTACCTGCCCTGACCGATATCGGCGCGCAGCACGTGGTAATCCGATCCCCAGGGTTCGTAGTTTTTCATCCGCTGCGACAGGCCGACATACCAGACCGGCGAGACAAGGAAGGATACAGGCACGTCTTCGAACAGCTTGTTCTGGGCGTCGAGCGCGATCTGGACCCGCTCTTCAGGATCTCCGGTCGTGGCGAAACGGTCGATAATGGCATCGAACTCGGCGGAGGCGTAGTTGGTGTAATTCAACGACGCCCCCGTGCGCAGCATGGAATTGAGGAAGAATGCTGGATCGCCGCTCGGTGCCGTATGCTGTGCCCAGAGCGCAATATCGAAATCACCTCCCGCGGCCACTTCGGAAATGTTGTCGACGATACGTGTATCGAGCGCAATACCCGCCCTCGCCAGTTCCGCCTTGATCACGGGCAACATGGTCACGAGGTCGGGCCGTTGCGGATAGGTGATGGCCAGCAAGCGGAGTTCCTTGCCGTCCTTGCTGCGAATGCCGTCCGAGCCCTTTTCCCAGCCTGCGGCATCAAGGAGCGCTTCGGCCTTTGCCAAATCTCCCATTCGGGCGTCCTTGGCAGCAAAGGGGAAGTAGGGTGCATAAGCGCCAGTTGCCGGCATCCCGCCATTGATCGCCGCTGCAAGTTCTTCGCGATCGAAGGCAAGATCGATCGCCTGACGCACGGCGACTTCCTGAAGCGCGGGGCGTTCGGTGTTGAGAAATGCGAAATACTGATATCCCACGGGGAACGACTTGATGGTCAGATCCGGGTTTCGCTCCAGGCGCGCGACACTTTCCGAAGGCAATCCGAAGGCGAGATCGAGTTCACCGGACTCAAGCGCAATAGCCATTGCCTGGGCATCGCCGAACCGTTTGAGGGACACCGGAGCGCGTGTGTCAGCGTCGTCGAAATGGGGATTCGGGCTGAGCTCGACGGCGTTGTCCGCCTTGAATTCGGCGATCTGGTAGGGTCCCGAGAAGATCGCGGTCCCCTCCTCCGGTCCCGGCTTGTAGGCAATCAACGGCCATTCCGCGAACAGCGCCTGGATGAGCGGAACCGGCTTTTCTGTCGCAACCTTGAGGACGAAGTCCCCGTCGGCGGCAAACTCCAGCTTGCCACCGGTGGCCAGGGCCGCGCCGTTGCTTGCGAAAGTGTGATCGAAACCTGCCTTGAGCGCAGCGGCAGTCACCGGTGTTCCGTCGGAAAAGAAGCGATCCTGCTTCAACTTTATGGTCCATTCCAGGTCACCGGTCCGTTCGGCGGATTGCGCCAGTTCGGGCACCAGCTTGCCGTCCCTGTCGACCATGAACAGCTTCTCGCCGACACCGTGGCTCGCCAGCGCCCACCCGTTGGAGCCCTTGGCCGGATCCAAACCGCTGGTGATGAATGTGGCGCCGAAGCGGAGTTGGTCGGCGGCGCTCACAGGCAAGCTGGCGACCAGACCGGTGGCAATCACCACACCGGCGAGGCAATTTCTCAATACAAATGACATGCAGTTTTCTCCTACTTGAAAAGACTATGACTAAAGGGGGGTACGCAGCCGCTGCTTGCGGCCCGTCGGGTGATAGGCGAAGGCTTCGACAACCGAACCACCGAGAAGGTGCTCGCTGATGATCCGGTCGATGGCTGCTTCGGTGACGCCGCCGTAGTAGGTGCCTTCGGGGAAGACCTGGACGACGGGCGCAAGATTGCAGGGCCCGAGGCAGGTGGATTTCGCCGTCATGGTTCCATCGCCGGTAACCCTGAGCTTCTGGCGAACCTGCTGGTTTCGCAGGTGACACCAGATTGCTTCGGCGCCGGCCATGTTGCAGGCACCTCCCTGGCAAACGAGAACGCGGCGCTTCTGCGCAGGCACCAGTGATCCTTCCACCGGTGAGTTCAGACGGGTCGCGCGTTCGAGGGACGAACTCGCCTCAAGGAGCGCTTCGACAAGATCCGCCAAATGCGGGCTTTCGCTGATCCGTCCGGCAACGGATACCTCCGGCCAGTCTCGCCCGTCCTCGCTTTGCCAGCGACGGACCGATTTCTTCAGCCAGGTGTCGAAGCTCGGCTCCATTGGCAGCACCAGCGGGACAAGGGTAACGCGCGCAACCCGTTGCCCGACAAGCTCGCGCAAGGCGTCCCGCAGAGACGGCATCCCCTGTTCGGTAAAGCCGAATCTGACCAAGACCCCGGGACGCCGCGCGGCCACGCTCGCCGCAATGCGCTCCATGTCAGCGTAAGGTGCAGCGGCAAATGCGGACTTGGCGACGAGAAGAACGGCGTCGCGTTCTTCGGGATTGATCGTTTCAGTCACGACGTGCCCCGCGCGAGGCCAGTCGAGGCGCACAGGAACGCCGCGTTGACAGTGGCCGGATAGGCAACCCTGCACGGCCGGTCGGAGCCCGTGTGGCGGCACGCGGTGCAGACGGTTATGCTATGGGAGGCTGGTGGTGTGGTTGTCGCTCTGGTCGGCATTGCGCGCTCCGCACAAGAGTGCGGGGGGCAAAGTGATCACTGGCTTCGCTATGTCCGGAATTCCGGTTGCTCACGACAATTCTCCCTTTCCGGACACCCCGCCCGGGTTGAGTTTCAATGGTCATGGCAGGTCTCCTGACTTGCGGGTCATTGCTTTCTCAAACCTTCCCAATGCCGTCGTAGCACCAGTGGTCGCTCTTGAGAGAGCTCGCCGCTCACAGTTGCGGGGGCAGTCACGGATTCGGCGCCTCTTGGCTACACCTCACCGTGTTCCCTTTTAATCCGCCTTTCCTTCGAGTCGGGCGGAACCATTCCATGAACCTAGATTTATGTTTTCACCTCGTCAATTGCTTTGCCTTGCTGTTCCGTCGCGATGGTCGAGCTTCACCACATCGTCGCAGAAACGCTCGAGCAGATCGCCGTCGTGGCTGACGATGAGGAGCGCCAGCTTTTCCTCACGCACCACCTCGCCCAGCATGTCGATCACTTCCTGCTGGGTGATCAGGTCGAGCCGCGAGGTTGGTTCATCGGCAAAAAGAAAGACCGGATCGACCATCAGCGCCCGCATCAGCGCGATGCGTTGCAATTCGCCACCGGAAACCTGGCCGGGCGGTCGTTTCAGCAGTTCCGGCGACAGACGCAGCCGCTTGAGCAGACGATCCATCCGCTGCCGGTCGACCCGATGGAGTCTCGCCAGCGCGTTGAGCTCGCGACCGATGGTCTGGGTTCTGGCAAAGGCGCTCGGCGGATCCTGCCAGAGTTTCTGGAACCGGTGCGAAAGGATCGAGGGATCGCGCGACACATGCCCGCCTGACAGCGGAACCAGGCCCAGAAGCGCATTGCCGAGGCTGGTCTTGCCGCAGCCGCTGCGGCCCAGAATGCCGGTGATGGCGCCGGGCCTGAGATCAAGATCGACGCCATCGAACAGGCGCACGCCGCCGCGCACCACCGACAAGCCTCGCGCTGAGATCACCGCCGCCTCGCTGCCTTGTGATCCCTGCCTCCGCGCCCAATTCGATGGCTGGGCGGCGACAAGCCGCCTTGTGTAGTCATGCGAGGGCGCGGCGAGCAGCCGGGACGCAGGCCCCTGTTCGACGATGCGGCCCTTCAGCATTACCATCAGTTCGCCGCCGATCCGCCGCGCCAGGTCGAGATCATGGGTTACGGTCAGCAGCCCGCCTTCCGCTCCAAGCCGGCCAATCAGCAGATCGGCGATCCCGTCGCGCATCGCGGTGTCGAGCCCCTTGGTCGGCTCATCGGCAAACTGGATGGTTGCGCCACCGGCGCGCGCGGCGGAAAAGGCCAATCTTTGCGCCATGCCGCCCGACAGTTCGCCCGGCAGACGTGCCGCAGCCCTTGCCAGCCCGACGGTTTCGAGATCGGCATCGGCATGGGCGCCCCCTGCTGTCTCCAGACTTACGAGGTGATGGACTTCGGCAACCTGCTCGCGGGCCCGCATCAGCGGGTCGAGCGCCAGCCAGGGCTCCTGCGGCAACACCGCGATTGTCCGGCCCCAGAGCCGGCGCATGTTTCCCGGGGCCGAAAGATCAAAGTCTTCGCCGTCGATCCGCGCCGACCCCCGCGCCTGCAGGCCGGCCGGCAATGTGCCCATCAGCGCCTGCATCAAGAGACTTTTACCGGACCCGGTTTCGCCGACGATGGTCAACGGGACACCTGGCCTGAGCGTCAGTGACACCGGCTCGACCAGGCGGCCCTGCGGACCATCGACGGCCACCTCGCGGGCTTCGATAAGAACACTCATGTCTTTGCTCCGGCGATCGAGTTCAGGGCCAGAAGAATGGCAAAACAGGCCAGCACCGGTTGTGCCAGCGCCCAAGGGGCCTCGCGCCAATAGGGAAGCAACTCGACCATCATCAGTCCCATTTCCGGGGTCGGCGCGCGCATGCCGACGCTGACAAAGCCCAGCGCCGCAATCACCATGATGGCATTGGCGACGCCAAAAGCGGCCGCGGTCAGCAGCAGCGGCCGCATTTCCGGCCACAGGTGATGGCAGAAAATGTGCACCGGGCCAAAGCCCAGCAACCGGGCCGCCTCAACGGCAGGCGACTGGATCAGAGACCGCATCATCGAACGCGAAAGACGGAAGAACTCGATCCATTGCACGGCCGCAAGGCCGATCCAGAAGGACACCGCAGTCGATTGTACGATCACGCCGGCAATCAGGACCAGCAGCAGCGCCGGCAGCGCCAGCATGGAGTCCGACACCAGACGCAGGAGCGTGTCGGTCCACCCGCCGCGCCAGCTTGCGAGCATGCCAAGGGCAATGCCGATGAAGGCCGCGGTGACCGTCGAGGCCATGGCCAGGGCAAGCGACAGGCGGACGGCATAAGCCATGCGCGCCAGCATCGAGCGGCCAAGATGATCATAGCCCAGGGGCGCGATCATATCCGGACCGGACAGGGCTTTCGACAGCACCTGCCTGTAGGGGCCGAGCTGGTCGATCAACGGCGCCAGAAGCGCTAACACTACCACTGCGGCAAGCACGATGAAGGCCCACGGCGCCGGGCGGCGAACCGTCTTCGCCGGCGCAATTGCGGTCAAGTCAACCATGTTCGATCCCTGCCCTGTTTGAAGACCGGCCGTCGCCGCGCGGATCGATCCGGGTGATTGCCAGATCAACAAGCGTGTTGATCAAGACGAAGCCCAGCCCCATCACCAGCGCCGTGCCCTGAACCATCGGCACGTCGCGGTGAAAGATCGCGTGGATCAGCGCATGGCCGATGCCCGGCCAGCCGAAAATCGTCTCGACAACCACCACGCCCTCGGCCAGCAGCACGAACTGCAGGCCGAGATAGGTCAGCACCGGGGGCGTGATGTTGCGCAGCCCGTGGCGGAAGAAGACCTGCCGGTCGCTGAGCCCCTTCCACCGGGCGAATTCGTAATAGGAAGATTGCGCCACACCGTGGGTCGCTTCCCGGGTGATGCGCGCCAGAGCCGCCGCCAGCCCCAGCGCCAATGTCAGCGCGGGAAGAACGAGGTGCTTGACATCTCCATGCCCCGCCGCGGGCAAAAGGCGCAACTGCACGGCGAAGATGACGATCAGCACCAGCCCGAGCAGGAATTGCGGCATGGCCCGCGCCGCCGACGAGATCAGGATCAGAAGCCGGTCGGCCGTACTGCCCGCACGCAATCCGCACCAGATACCGACCGGCAGGCCGATCAGCATGGCCAGAAGCACTGCGGCGCCGGCCAGTTGCAGGCTGGCGCCAAGCTGATGGGTGATCTCCGACCAGACCGTTTCTCCCGAGACCAGCGACCGGCCGAGATCGAAGCGGGCGATGTCTCCGATCCAGTCCAGGAAAGCCAGAAGCGGACCTTGATCGAGACCCAGCTCATCGCGCACCTGGGCTGCGGCTTCGGCGGTGGTGTTGTCATAGCCATAGCGCCCCGCGGCGATGCGGAACGCCAGATCGCCCGGCAGGGCCCGCATCATCACAAAGGTGGCAATACCCACGATCACCCCCACGACTCCCGCCTGGGCAAGGCGGAAGCCGAGGATGCGGGCGAGTGAACTCATTGCGCAAAGCTCATGCCGCGCAGGCCGAAGCTGCGCTCATAGGGGTCGATGACCACGCCGGTCACGGCTTTGGAGACCGCGGCGGTCTGCTGGTACCAGGCGATCGGAATGACCGGAAGCTGGTCATTGAGGATGGAAGACACCCGGGCACGGTCTTCATCGGTTCCGGTGCCGCTGGCAAGCTTGTCGACCAGGCCGGTCAACTCAGCGTTCTCCCAGCCCATGGCGCCCCAGTCGCCGCCCGGAGCGTAATCCTGCAACAGGGTTCCGATCGGATCGGGAACCAGGCCGAAGTTGCGGGCGAACAACGCCATTTGCAGCGTGCCATCGGCGTGCTTGGCCGGGATTTCGGAGAAATTGGTGGAGTTGATGACTGCCTTGATGCCGACATCGGCGAACATCTGTTCGAGAACCGCGGCAACAAGCGGCAGTTCCGGGCGATCGGGATAGGTCAGCAATTCCACCTCGAACCGATCGCCATCCTTCTCAAGAATGCCATCTGCACCCGGCATCCAGCCTTCCTGGGCCAGCAGGGCCTTGGCGGCTTCCGGATCGAAACCGAGCGGAGAAGTGCCTGCCTGATGCCACTGCGCCATGGCCGGCGGAAACATCTGGTCCGCGGCCGCGGGGTAGCGCAGCACCGCGCTGGCCAATCCGGCGCGGTCGATGGCGAGGCTCAGCGCCTTACGCTCGGCGACCGTGTCGAAATGCGGATCGGCCGCGTTGAGTTTCAGCATCAACGTGCGGGGGATCGAGACCGAATGGATCCCGACCTGATCCACCGAAGCCAGCCTCTGGACCGACGCAGGATCGAGGTTGAAGACGAAATCGGCATCGCCGCTTTCCGCCATCAGGGCGCGGGTTTCGGCGCGGCCGATGGCGGAATAGCTTGCCCTGGCGATCGCCGGCTTGGCACCCCAATAGGCCTCGTTGCGCTCGGTCCGGAGCGACAACGGCGCCTGCATGTCGGTCACCTTGAACGGACCTGTGGCGATGACGGATGTCGCCATGCCATCGGGACCGTAGGCCCGGGGCGCCAGGATCTGCGAGCGGTACTCGGCCAGGAAGGCCGGCAGCGCGGCGAAGGGCTCGGACAGGGAGATCACCAGATCCGCGCCGTCGGCTGTGATGGACGTAATCGGCGCATTCGAAAGCAAGCCCTTCTTCGCCCTGGCGATGTCAAGCGCCGCTGCGGCGGTGGAGGCGGTGAACGGCGACCCATCATGGAAGGTCACGCCCTCGCGCAGGTCAAACCGCCAGTTGAGCCCGTCATCGGACACCGACCAGCTCTCAGCGAGGCCGGGCTGCAGGTGGCCGGCCGTGTCGGCATTCACCAGCGTCTCGGCGATGTCCATCTTGAGAAAAATGTCACCCGACAACGACGGATCGGCGCCCTTGATTTCAAAAGGCGCGGCAACGACAAACACGTCGTCAGCGGCCAGAGCGGCCGGTGAAAGGCTCGTAGACAGAAGGATGGCAAGGGCGAGTCTCTTCATCATTGGGGATCTCTTGGTTGGTTGAAAATCGGATTTCTGGAAATGCGTGTAGTGCCGTCCGCTGCGCAGTGTCCGCGCGGTTCGAACGGTCGCCGGATCGCTCCGGATTCCGGGCTGGTCCTGCTGGAAGCGCCTAAGCCACCTTCTTGTCCCAGGCCGGAAACGGATCGGGCATGGATGTCCACAGATCGGGCAGCAAGGCCGGCGCGTTCACCAGGCAGGCGTCGAGATCGCGGCGAATGGCAACCTCGTCCATCGGATCGCAGCCGATGAACACCAGCTCCTGGCGGCGATCGCCCCAGACGGGATCGAAGTACGGCGCCATGGCGCGATGCCATGCCGGATCATCGGGCCAGTATTCCTTTGGAGCCGCCGACCACCACAACCCGCGCTTTTCGGTACGGACAAGCGCGCCGGCCATGGAGAGCTCGCCGACAAACCGCGGCCTGGTCGCCAGCCAGAAGAAGCCCTTGGCGCGCACCACACCGGGCCAGGGACGGTTGATGAAGGCTTTCAGCTTCATCGGTTCGAAGGGCTGGCGGGCGCGGTAGACAAAGGAGCGGATGCCATATTCCTCGGTCTCGGGAACATGATCCTTGAAGCCGTTGAGCTCCTTGTACCAGAACGGGTGCTCATGCGCCTTGTCGAAGTCGAAACGGCCTGTACCCAGAACCTCGCGCGGAGCAACCTGCGCGAAATCGGTCTCGATCAAGAAAGCGTCAGGATTGAGCGAACGGATGATCTTGCGTGCCGCATCCAGGTTTTCCGGCGATGTTGCCGACACCTTGTTGAGGATGATCGTGTCGGCGAATTCGATCTGGTCGACGAGCAGATCCACAAGCGTGCGGTTGTCCTCGTCGCCCAGTGTCTCGCCGCGATCACGCAGGAAATCGCTCGAGGCATAGTCCTTGAGCAGGCTTGCCGCATCGACCACCGTGACCATCGAATCGAGCCTGGCGACATCCGACAGGCTGAAGCCCTGCTCGTCGCGGAATTCGAAGGTAGAGGCGACGGGCAGCGGTTCGGAAATACCGGTCGATTCAATCAGCAGGTGATCGAACCGGCCCTGGGCGGCAAGCGCGGTCACCTCGGCCAGAAGATCGTCGCGCAGCGTGCAGCAGATGCAGCCATTGGTCATCTCGACCAGTTGCTCGTCGGTGCGCGACAGGTTTGCACCGCCATCGCGAATGAGGGTCGCGTCGATGTTGACCTCGCTCATGTCGTTGACGATGACCGCCACCCGCATGCCTTCGCGGTTGTTAAGGATGTGGTTGAGCAACGTGGTCTTGCCCGCGCCGAGGAAGCCGGACAGCACGGTGACCGGGAGGTGTTGGTTTTCCATATGTTATACCATGACTACCGAGGTTACGAGAAAGCGGGCGACGTTTGCCGCCCGCGATGGAGGCAAGTCTCGATGTCAGCTAGCTTCCGACAGGCAGGTCTTGATGGATGACGCCATTTTGCGAATGACATGGAAGTAGAGATCGGGGCCGTTTTCCAGTTCCGCGCCCAGCGGGTCGATCACCCCGGACCTGGCCTGCGTGCCCTCGATCACCGTCGAGATCAGCTTCGGTTCGAACTGCGGCTCGGCGAAGACGCAGGCCGCTCCCAGTTCCTGCACGCGGGCACGGATCTCGGTAATGCGTTCGGCGCCGGGCATGACTTCCGGTGAAACCGTGATGGAGCCGGATGCCGTCACGCCGAAGCGCTTCTCGAAATACTGATAGGCATCGTGAAACACGATGAACCCCTTGTCCTTGACCGGTTCCAGTTCGGCGCCGACCTCGGCAATCAGAGTATCGAGCTTCGCACTGACGGCTTCGGCATTGGCCTCGTACTTTGCCGCATTGTCCGGATCGGCGGCAATCAGTGCTTCCTCGATCTCATGAACCATCGCCTTGGCATTCATCGGATCAAGCCAGACGTGGGCGTCAAACGCACCATGGTCGTGACCCTCGTGACCGGCCTCGCCCGTCTTTTCGTGATCGTGGTCGTCCTCATCATGGCCGGCTTCAGCCGTTTTCTCATTGCCATGGTCATCGTGATCGTCATGCCCGGCCGCCGCAGCCTCGTCATGATCATCTTGATCACCATGGCTGTGCTTCTCGAACGCACCGCCTTCCCGAAAACCCAGCCTGACCAGATCATGGGCATCGATCAACTCGACCGACCTGGCGTTCGCACCAACGGTTTCCAGCGGCTTTTCAAGAAATGCTTCCAGCTCATGTCCGATCCAGAAGACCAGATTGGCCTTCTCCAGCATCTGCGCCTGGGACGGCTTCAAGGCGTAATTGTGTGGCGAGCCTGCGCCCTCGATGATCAGGCCGGGCTCACCCACACCTTCCATCACCGCAGCCACCAGCGAATGAACCGGCTTGATGGATGCCACCACGTTTACCTCTGCACTGGCCGAGACAGCGGTGTATGCAAGCAGTGAAGTCGCCAGCAAAAGGGATTTGATCTTATGCATTTCAATCTCCGGAATGGTGCGTTTGTCACGTTATCTCATAACACGATTGCGTAACGGTATAACGTGTGCAATAAGCATATGCAAGACCCTCGTACAGGAATCGTTTTCAATGGCCCGAATGAACCATGCTGAACAAGCCTGAAGCGCTCGCTACCCTCGAAAGTGCCGGCATTCACCGTGCCGGACGATGGCTGGTCCGTGGTGTCTCGATGTCGGTGGATGCAGGGGAGATCGTCACCCTCATCGGCCCGAACGGATCTGGAAAGTCGACCACCGCAAAGATGGTGCTGGGAATCCTCAAGCCGGATGAAGGCAGCGTCATTCGCAAGACGGGCCTGCGCGTTGCCTATGTTCCCCAGAAACTCTCCGTGGACTGGACAATGCCGCTCACTGTCAGCCGTTTCATGCGGCTGACCGGACATGTCAGCGACGATGAAGCGAATTCTGCGATGTCTTCCACAGGCATATCGCATCTTGCAGGCGCCGAGGTGCGCAATCTGTCCGGCGGTGAGTTCCAGCGGGTCATGCTGGCCCGCGCCATGGCCCGAAAGCCGGACCTGCTTGTGCTGGACGAACCGGTTCAGGGCGTCGACTTCACCGGCGAGATCGCGCTTTATGATCTGATCAAGCGGATCCGCGATGAAATGCATTGCGGCATTCTCCTGATCTCGCACGATCTCCATGTCGTCATGGCTGCAACCGACCGCGTGATCTGCCTGAACGGTCATGTCTGCTGTTCCGGTACGCCGAAGGCTGTTGCTTCCAGTGCGGAATACAAGGCACTGTTTGGCGCCCGCGCCGCCTCGTCGCTCGCCGTCTACGAGCACCATCACGACCATACCCATCTGCCCGACGGCCGGGTAAGGCATGCCGACGGCACGGTCACCGACCACTGCCACTCGGAAGACGGCCACCATCATGAACATGATCATGACGGGCATGAACACGAACCACATGGCCACGACAGGGAGGCCAGGCGCGATGCTTGACGACTTCTTCACACGCGCAATCCTGGCCGGCATCGGGGTGGCGCTGGTCACGGGGCCGCTCGGCTGCTTCATCGTCTGGCGCAGGCTGGCCTATTTTGGCGACACGCTTTCTCACGCTGCGCTTTTAGGCGTGGCATTGGCTTTCCTGTTCGAGGTCAACATCACTCTCGCCGTCTTCGGCGTGTCCGCCTGCGTGTCGATCGCACTGCTGCTGCTGCAGAAACGCGCAACCCTGTCGGCCGATGCGCTGCTTGGCCTGCTTGCCCATTCGGCGCTTGCGTTGGGCCTTGTCGCGCTTGCCTTCATGACATGGGTCCGCATGGACCTGATGGGTTTCCTTTTCGGGGACATCCTGGCCGTCTCGAAGACGGACATAGCCGTCATCTGGCTCGGCGGCGTCGTGGTTCTCGCCATACTCGCGGCCATCTGGCGGCCGCTCTTTGCCGCCACCGTCAACCGGGAACTCGCCGAAGCCGAAGGCATGAACCCCGAACGGGCCAATATCATCTTCATGCTGTTGATGGCGGCCGTCATTGCCATCTCGATGAAGATCGTCGGCGTGCTGCTGATCACCGCCATGCTGATCATTCCCACTGCCGCGGCGCGCAGGTTTGCGGCAGGCCCGGAGCAGATGGCCGTGCTGGCGGCCGTCATCGGCGCCGTCGCCGTCATCGGCGGCCTGTTCGGTTCGCTGGAATGGGATACGCCGGCAGGACCGAGCATCGTGGTGGCCGCGCTCTGTCTCTTTGTCTTGTCCATCCTGCCCGTCTTTAGCCGCACAGGCGCAAAACCGGCCGGGCCTGATAGCGGCTCACCCCGAGCGCACAAAGGAGCACGTCCATGAACGAGCATGTTCACACAACGTCCGAACTGACAAAAAACCAGGCGCTGGTCATGGGCGCGTTGAGCCAGTCGGACAGCCCGCTCAGCGCCTACACGATCCTTGATCATCTACGCGATGACGGCTTTCGAGCCCCCCTGCAGGTCTATCGCGCGCTCGACAAACTTGTGGAGTTCGGTCTCGTACACCGACTTGAGAGCCTCAATGCCTTTGTTGCCTGCCGCCATCCGGGCTGCGATGCGCACCAGGCCATCGCCTTCATGATCTGCGAGACTTGTGGACAGGTAAACGAGATTTCAGACACTTCGCTGGCAGAGCGGCTGAAGCAACTTGCATCGAAAGCCGGCTTTGCGCTGAAGAAGTCAACCGTCGAACTGCGTGGCATCTGCAGCAACTGCCAGGCCGCCTGACCAAGATGGCCTTGCCGGAACGCATCCCGGTCTTCCTGCTCACCGGGTTTCTCGGCGCGGGCAAGTCGACACTGCTCAACGAGCTGCTGTCCGATCCCGCTTTTCAGGACACTGCCGTGATCATCAACGAGTTCGGGGACATCCCGGTTGATCACCTGCTGGTACGGCGCGGTGAAACCACGATCAGCCAGGTCTCGACAGGCTGTCTGTGCTGCGCGGGAACAACGGATCTGCGGGCAACCCTCTTCGACCTGCATTGTGCAGCTTCCGGTGGACTGACCCCCGGCTTCTCGCGGGTGATCGTGGAAATGAGCGGACTGGGCGACCCCGCTCCCTTGGTCAATACGCTGATGCATAAACCTGTTGCGGGAGCGTCGGTGCGCGACAGGACCGTCGACTGCGCATTCCATTTGGCAGGAATTGTTACGTTATACGATATCATCACCGGAACAGTTTCTGTCGAGCGGCATTTCGAGGCGCTCAAACAGATCGGCTTCGCGGACCGGATCGTTCTCACCAAGACAGATCTGGCAAAGGACCCGGCGACACGGGCCGACATTGCGGCTCTGCCCGATGAGCTGCATGCAATCAACGCAAGTGCGGAAGTCATTGACCGCCAGGGCATCGACCTTTCGCGACTGTTCTCTCCAAGGCCTTATTCAAGCGTCGAACGCGGAGAAGATGTTGCCGGATGGCTGGCGCTTGAATCGGCCCTCGCGGCGGAAGCGCGCGCCTCCTCCCGGCCGCACGAAAACGCACCAGCGACCAGGCACGGGCCTGGCATCCGGACCTTCAGCATCATTGCCGACGACCCGATTCCCCAGGAGCGTATCCGGCAGTTCCTTGCAGCACTTCAGTCTTCTGCCGGACCAGGGTTGCTGCGCGTCAAGGGTATCGTTGCTGTGGCGGAAAGCCCGGAAAGCCCGCTTGTCGTTCACGTGGTGCAGCACGCCATTTCCGATCCGGCCCGGCTTGCTGCCTGGCCTGACCATGATCGCCGGACACGGCTGGTCTTCATCACCAGCGGCATTGATCCCGAACCGGTTCGGGACCTGTTCGCGGCGATCATCAGCGCAACGCCATTCTCTTTTCCCAGACTGTTCCGACAGTTGGGCAGCGGACTCGCGGCCATGGTGTCCGGCGCCCATTCTCACATCGCCAATTTCCCAAGGAGATTTAAATGAATGCCATCGAGAAGACCCCCGTCACCGTTCTCACCGGCTATCTCGGCGCTGGAAAGACGACACTGCTGAACCGGATTCTGACCGAGAGCCACGGCAAGCGCTACGCGGTGATCGTCAACGAGTTCGGCGAGATCGGCATCGACAATGACCTTGTGGTGGATGCCGATGAAGAAGTCTTCGAAATGAACAATGGCTGCATCTGCTGCACGGTTCGCGGCGACCTGATCCGCATCATCGAAGGCCTGATGAAGCGTCGCAACCGTTTCGACGCAATCCTTGTGGAAACGACCGGACTGGCTGACCCGGCGCCGGTGGCGCAAACCTTCTTTGTCGACGAAGACGTGCAATCGAAAACGAAACTCGACGCCATCGTGACGGTTGTCGATGCCAAGCATCTCCTTGGAGAAATCGACAAGGCGCACGAAGCACAGGAACAGCTGGCTTTCGCCGACATCATCCTGCTCAACAAGATCGACCTGGTCGATGCCCGTGAACTGACCGAAGTCGAGGCGCGGATCCGCAGGATCAATCCGACCGCCGTCATCCGGCACAGCGAGCGCTGTCAGGTGCCGCTGGAGGACGTGATCGGCCGCAACGCCTTCGATCTCGAGCGGGTGCTGGAGATCGAGCCGGACTTCCTCGATCACTTCCATGACCATGACCACGACGACCACGTTTCCAGTTTCTCGCTGCTCAGCGAGGAGCCGTTGTCGCCGGAGAGGTTCTTCCCCTGGATCCAGTCCGTTGCCCAGCATTTCGGCATCGACATGCTGCGCATGAAGGGCATCATCGCCTTCGAAGACGATGACGACCGCTATGTCATGCAGGGCGTCCACATGCTGCTGGAAGGCAATCATCAGCGGGCGTGGAAACCCGACGAGCCGCGTCGGACGCGGATCGTCTTCATAGGCAGGGATCTGCCGCGCGACATCATCGAGGACGGGTTCAAACGGTGTGTCGCCGGCGAGCAAAGCCGCCGGCAATGAAGGGCTTTGTGAACCCGCTTGCCCCCAGGCCCAACCGGCTGCAGGTGAAGTCGGCCGAGATCAAGGCTTGGGCGCGCCTACTTGCGGTGTTGCCGGAAGACACGCCGGTGAGCGTCGTCGAACTCGCCTGCAGGGATGAAGGATGTCCGGATATCGAAACCGTGATCGGCCTGATGGAAGCAGGCAAGCCGATCCGGACGATCCGAATTCACTTGCCCATGGCAGAGATCACAATTGAAGCGATAGCCGCCGCTGTAATGGAAACCAGCGGACGCAATCCCGGCGTCACACCCTAGCCCCTGCTGCCGGAGCCCTGGAAAACAGCCGCCTAGTCACTCCTGCAGGATGTCTGCCTTCCTTGTTCCAGACTGCCGGAAAGACAACACGAAGCGAAGATCGATGGCGCAGGCAAGAACCAGCGCCATCGACATCTTCGGCCTGAATTCAAAAGCGAGTGGTGCCGGGAGGTGCCGAGCCCGGAATGCCGGCTAATCGCAAATCAGCGGCTTGAGGAACGGGTCTGCAAGGATCTTCGTGGTGTCGATGCGGTGATGGGCAACCTTTCCGCTCGGCCCGATATCTCCGCGCTGGAGCATGGAAAGAAGCGTGGCGGCATAGCGCGTCGCCACGGACGTCAGGGCGTTGAACGGGCCGGACTTCAGGTCAGGGGCGAACCGGTAGCTGACCGTCCGTTCCGTCGGCTGACGACCGCGATAGCCACGGGCGGTGACGACCAGAAGCAGGATATCGTCGTCGATGACCGGCAGCCCGTTGTAGAGCAGCGAACGGAGCATGTCGCGGCGATGGCGAAGGCCCAGGTCGTCGAGCAGGAAGCGCATGTAGTCGAGATGGCCCGGATAGCGAATGGTCTTGAACGTGACGTTCTTGGGCAGTTGCTCGCCAAAGATCGACAGGTCTTCGATGCCGCCCGAGGTGATGAACTCCTCGTAGCTCACGCCATCGATGCTCAGCTGGCCGTATCCCTCGAGCGGCGTAAGCGAAACCGGCTTGCCGTCGCGAATCCCGGCGCTGGGCCGCGTGTATTCGTCGATCAGTCCGTCGACGTTCCAGATCTGGCCATAACCGAGCCGGTTGGTGGGGTAGCGCGGTATGGCGCCGACCCGGATCGTCAGGTCCGTCACCGGCGAAAACGCGTCCAGAAGCTGACACGCGACGTTGCCGATCAAGCCCGGCGAAACGCCGCAACCGGTGAAGACTGCGCGATGCCGTGACAGACCATCCAGGATTGCCCGCGTGTCCGGTCCGGGGCAGGTGAAGTCGAGATAATGGACGTTTGCCTGCGCCGCGGCCTGGGCAATATCGCCTACTGCGGATTCAGGAACGGCGGCGACCGCGACGTCCTGGCCGGACAGAAGTCTTTGCAGATCATCGCGATGGCTGAAGGTTCGCAGCAATGCCTTGGTGTTCATCGAGCGAAGGCGGTCGAGCGCGCCCTCCGACCGGTCGATAACCTGCACCGAGAAGGCGTCGCTGGCGGCCAATGCAGCGGCAAGCGCTGTCCCTATCTCGCCGGCGCCGAAAATGCTGACATTGAGCCTTGCCATGCCGCTTACCCCCTGAACCGCGCAACGAAGCCCTGAAGCCTGGGGTTCTGCGGGTTGAGGATCACATCCTCGGCCGAGCCGGACTCGGCGATCACGCCCTGATCCAGGAAGAGGACGCGGCTGGCGACGTCGGCGGCAAACGCCATTTCGTGGGTGACGATCGCCATGGTCATGCCCTTGTCGGCCAGTCCGCGGATGACGGCCAGCACTTCGCCTACCAGTTCCGGATCGAGCGCGCTGGTGACTTCGTCGAGCAACAGGACCTCGGGTTCCATGGCCAATGCCCGGGCTATGGCGACACGCTGCTTCTGCCCGCCGGACAAATGGGCGGGATAGGCCGCGTGCTTGTCTCCGAGGCCGACCTGGATCAGCAGGTCCATTGCCAGGTCTCGTGCTTCCGCTTTCGGACGTTTGCAGACGACGATCGGACCTTCGGTGACATTCTCAAGGACAGTCTTGTGCGGGAACAGATTGAAGTGCTGGAACACCATGCCGACGTGACGGCGGAGCGTGCCGATGCCGATGTCCTCGCCCTTGTCGCGAAAGCGATCGCCAACCCGCTTCTGGCGGAAACGGATGATCCCGCCGGTCGGGATCTCCATCATGTTGAGGCAGCGGATGAACGTCGATTTGCCCGAGCCGGACGGGCCGATCAACGCCACCACCTCGCCGCGCTCGAGGCTGAGGTCGAGCCCCTTCAGAACCTCGAGCGGTCCGTAACTCTTCTGCAGTCCTATGGCTTCGATAACGGGCGCGACGGCGTTCGAATTGGTTGTCATGTTCATCCATCCGTTCCTCCAGAGCGCTGCACGTCCAGCTGGTCGCGCAAGGGCCGCTCTGACATTTTGAATCTGGAGCATCCTGTCTGTGTCGGGCGGTTCCGCCCGAACGCTGGATGCTCTAGTCGCTCACCCTGAGACGCCGCTCGATCCAGTCGGCCGCCTGCGTCAGCGGCAGCAACATGGCGATGTAGAGCCCCGCCATCAGCGTGTAGGATTCAAGAGGCCGGTAGGTCTGGCCGTTCACCACCGCCGCCATGTAGGCGAGATCGGCAACCGAGATGACGGAGACCAGCGAGGTATTCTTGAACTGGATCACCGACTGGTTGATGAAAGACGGCAGCACCCGCTTCAGTGCCTGCGGCAGGATGATCCGCCGCATCGATTGCGCGGGGCTCATGCCGATCGCAGAAGCCGCCTCGTGCTGGCCCCTGTCGATAGACACGATCCCGCCCCGAAATATCTCGGCATAGAAGGCGCCGACATAAAGCGAAAGGGTCAGCAGGGCGGCGACGCGATTGTCGATTGAGCCGCCGACCAGCAGCGGGAAGGCATAATAGAACCACAGCAGCTGGACCAGCAGCGGCGTGCAGCGGAAGATTTCCTGGTAGACGCGAGCGATCGCGTTGAGCACTTTCCAGCTTGAAAGCCGGGCTGCACAGGTGGCCAGTCCGATCACTATTCCGAAGAAGATCGAGCCGAATGTGTAGACGACACTGATCCAGAGCCCCCAGAGGAAAAGATCGTAATATTGCCAGACAGAGTGGAAATCCCAAGTGTAGGTCATTGCGCGCGCCTCCCTGAAGCAGCGCCGCTACCGGTCCGTCCTGGCCGGCCGCTCCTGGTTCTGGAAATCATTCTGCTTCCCCCGATCTTTCCTGTCGTGCCGGACAGCCGATGAGGCTTCCGGCACTGAAGTGTCCTATGTCCAATGGCCGAGAACAATGTAAAGCTACCGGGCCTGCTTAGCGCATTTCTTGGAAGGCGGCCGCCGTTGAGGCGAAGCGGTTGAGGATCCCGGCGATCGTTTCGCGGTTTGCATCCGAGACCTGCACCATCGGCAGGCGCATCTCCGGACCGGCGAGATTGCTGAGCGCCAGCGCCGCCTTTACCGGTCCCGGATTGGATTCGATGAACATGCCATCAGTCAGTTCGGCGATCATGTCGTGCAGGGCAAGCGCGCGAGCCGTGTCGCCCTTCTGCCAGGCCTCGACCAGTTGCACCATTTCCCGAGGCGCCACATTGGCAACGACGCTGGTGACGCCAATGGCGCCGAGCGAGAGGAAGGGCAGCGTCAGGCCGTCATCGCCGGAATGGATGATCAGCTTGTCGCCGCAGGCCTTGCGCAGCTGGGTGACCCGGGCCGCCGATCCGCCGGCCTCCTTGATGGCGACGATGTTGTCGTGTGCCGCCATCAGGGTGGCGCAGGTTTCCGGGGCGATCTCGACGCCGCAGCGGCCCGGCACCGAGTAGAGCATGATCGGAAGCGAGGTCGCTTCGGCCGCCGCGCCGTAATGGGCGATCAGGCCGGCTTGCGTCGGCTTGTTGTAATAGGGCGTGACGATCAGCACGGCGTCAGCGCCGGCTTTCTCGGCGCGCCTGACCTTGTCGACCGTCTTCAGCGTGTCGTTGGCCCCGGCACCCGCCATGACCAGCGCACGACCGGCGGCAAGCCGCACGGTGCGGGCAATCAGCGCGTCGGCCTCCTCATCGGAAAGGGTCGCGGCCTCGCCGGTGGTGCCGACCGGAACGAGACCTGCAATCCCGGCGTCGATCTGCCGCTCGACCAGCGCGTCATAGGCGGCGTAGTCGACCGCACCGTCCTTGAACGGCGTGACCAGCGCGGTGAAAACACCCCTGAAGCGTTCGGTAAGTTCGTTCATCGTCTTCATCCTCTTTCTCATCAATCTGCAAGACTGTCGGCAAGGCTGTACCGGCCCGCAGCCCTCGGCTCGGAGATGAGCCAGAGCGCTGCGGCAATTGCCCCTTCGGCATAGGCGCCCAGCGTGTGAACCCGGTAATTGAAGCTCGCCTCGGCGGATCCCATGTCGAAATGCACGTCGTGCAGACCGACGGTGTCACCAAGCCGATGGACGTCGATCGGCGGCTGCGGCGCATCAGACCCGATTGCCCGACTGCGGACCTCCTTGATCGCACCGGCCAGCAAACGCGACGTGCCCGAGGGTTCCGCCTTCTTGCGCGCATGGTAGGTTTCGCTGATCCGTGCAGCGGCGTCGGGCATGCGTTTGGCGAAATCGATGACGGCCAGGCGGAAGGCCTCGAAGCCGTGGGCGAAGTTTGCGCTGACAAGCATCGGCCGATAGGCGCAAGCCTCGGTCAGGAGAGCGTCCTCCTCCCGGGTGAAACCGGTCGTTCCAATCACCATCGGAATCCGCTTCTCACCGATCTCCCTCTGCAGCGCGAGGCTCGCGGCCGGCGTGGTGAAATCGATCATGACGTCGCAATGGCTGGGCATGGCGGCATCCGCCGGACGGTACTCGACGCTACCGCCAGCAACCGCCGTGCCGACCAGTTTCGAGCCTGGCGAGACAAGGGCCGCGGCAAGTTCCAGGCCGGGGCTTGAGAGAATGATCTCGACCAGTTGTGTTCCGACGCGGCCGGACGCACCAACGATTCCAATACGCATGCTGCTTCTCCTCAATCGATGACGACCTTGGTCTCCGACATTTCGCGCAGTGCGATGCGGACCCCTTCGCGGCCGAGGCCTGAGCGCTTGACGCCGCCGAACGGAACATGTTCGGCCCGGAAATCCGGCCCCTCGTTGATCATCACGCCACCGACAATCAGGTCGCGCGAGAACGTCTTGATCAATGCGTGGTCGTTGGTGAACACGCCCGCCTGCAGGCCATAGGCGCCGGCATTGACCTCGGCGATCGCCTCGTGCGCATCGGTGAAGCTGCGGATGGCGATGACCGGCCCGAAGGTTTCGTCGGCGATGACCGGCGCGTCGGGCGCGACATCGGCAATCACGGTCGGCGAGAACACCGTGCCGTCATGGGTGCCACCTGTCAGCAGCCTTCCACCATTGCCGGAAATGCTGGCGTTCACCCGCTCAGCCACGAGACGCGCGGCGGGCAGATCGATCACCGTGCCCATGTCGGTATCGTCGAGCGAGGGATCGCCGAACTCGACCTCATCGACTGCGGCGAGCAGCATCTCGGTGAAGACCTTCTCGATATTCTTGTGCAGGTAGAGCTTCTTGACTGCCGCACAGCTCTGGCCGGCGATCTCGAAGCGGTGGCCGATGGTAGTCGCCACGGCCTTGCCTAGATCGGCATCGGGCAGCACGAACAGCGGATCGTTGCCGCCAAGCTCCATCAGGCAACGCACGAGACCGCTGGCGTTTTTCAGTGCCAGGCCCGCCGCCGGCCCCCCGGTGAACGACAGGAGGTCGATCGGCGCGCGCGCCAGCGAAAGTGCTGCCTCCGCGCCGCCATGGACGACCTGGAACAGGTCGCGCGGCCACCCGGCCTTCACCGCCAGTTCGCACAGGCGATTGGCGGCCAGCGGTGCCTTGGGCGACGGCTTGGCGACTACCGCATTGCCGGCCGCAATGGCCGGACCGAGCTTGTGGCAAAGCAGGTTGAGCGGATAGTTGAACGGCGTGATGGCGCCGATGACGCCGACCGGTTCATAGGTAATGGTCGCCAGACGGTCGGCGCCGCCTTCGACAATGGCGCAGTGAAGCGCCTCCCCGTCGAGGAAGGTCGCCGCATCGCCGGAGAGTTTCAGGGTGTTCTGGGCACGGCGGACTTCGTTGCGGGCCTCGCGGATGGTCTTGCCCATCTCGGACGAAATGATGCGCGCCAGGTTTTCGGCGTCCGCCGCAACCTCGGCTGCAAGCGCGTTCAGGAGCTGGCGGCGCATCGCCGGCGTCGAACGGCGGAATTCCCATTGCGCGACCTTGGCCCGCACAATGGCGCCGGCAATTTCGGCTTGCGAGGATTCACCTACTTCGCCGACGATCCTGCCATCGAAAGGATTGCGCACCGGGATCGAACAGATGTCCGACAGCGCTTTTCGTTGGGTCTGCGTCATCTCAAAACCTCATCATTGTGTGTCATTGTCTCGGGAGGCGGCGCGAACGAGGGCGCCGATCGACACCGGTCGAACCGGCCAGCGCCGACCGGTCAGGTCAGCGGCTGAAGATGCCGGGGCTTCAGGTTTGAACCGGGCCATCAGGGCGGCAGTGTTGGCGGCGCAAAACCGGCCCTGGCAGGCGCCCATGGCAAACCGGCCATTGTGCTTGACCTCGCGCCCGGTCAGGCTGTCGACCCGCTGGCACAGGTTGCGCAGATCGCCAACCGTCTTGCCTTCGCAGCGGCACAGCAGCGTGTCGTCAGCAAGCTCGTCGAGCGCGGAACGGTCATCAACGGGCGCAAAAAGTCTGGCAAGCAGGGCCTGTGCACGGCGTTGCCGGTCGATCTTCCCGATATCATCAGCAGCGCTTGCGGCCACTCCCTGGATCGCCAGGCGGCCGGCGCGACGGCCGTCGGCTTCGGCGGCAATGGCGCCGAGCGCCTCGCGACAATCGCCCGCCCGCAAGATGACCGGACCGGCCGCGGCCTCCGACGAAGCCTGAGGCAGGCCATAGTCATTGGGCCTGATGCCGTCATGCAGGCCAATCCGGTCACAGACGAACGTCGATTGGCTCCCGTCTCCGGCTCGCACGACAGCAGAGAACCGTTCCCCTTGCCGTTCGATCCGTACCAGCCGCGAACCGCGCAGCCATGGAATGCGGTGCAGGTGAATGTCCTTGAGATAGCCAAGCGCCTCGGCCAGCAGCTTCGGAAAACCGAGCATGCTGAGGCCGGGCATGATCCGCCGGTAGGGATCGCCGGATTCCACGATTGCCAGAGGCGGATTTCCCAGGCGCGCCATCTGCGCCGCAACCGCGATCAACAGCGGGCCGCTGCCGGCAAGAAGCACGCTTCCGCGCGGGGCGGTGCCGGTTTCCTTCATCATTACCTGCAATCCACCGGCCGTCGAAACGCCGGCGAATTGCCAACCCGGGCGCGGATGGACATGCTCGACGGCGCCGGTCGCCAACACCACCGCCCTGGGCGACAGGCATTCGACCAGGCCGTTCTGCCGGTTCTCGACCAGAACGTAGCCGTGGCCATCGACGCCCAAAAAGACGGATCCGAAACGGACCGGGATTGCGGCTTTGCTGAATGCCTGCGAAAGGGCCGCCCAGCGGCCGCGGGCTCCCGCCGATTGCGGGATAACCTGGACGCCCTCGATCGGTTGCCGATAGATCGCGCCACCAAGGCTTTCGCGCTGTTCGACAAGTTCGACTGCCAGGCCTGATCTTGCGGCTTCAAGTGCGGCTGACATGCCAGCGGGGCCGCCACCGATTACAAGAATGTCGGGATCACGCATTTCGGCGCTCCATCGGCTCGACACTCATGCCAGGTCGTGCCAGCGTAATGCAGGCTTCGCGAACGACCCCGTCGACCCGAACCAGACAGCACTGACAGGCGCCAATACCGCAGAAGCAGCGTGTCTCGTTACCCAGCGCATCGGGGCCATAGGTCAGGACGCCAACGGCCTGCAACGCCGCGGCAATGCTCTCGCCTGCCCTGAAGGAGATGGTCCGGCCCATCAAACGGAAGGTATCCTCGGTCATGCCGCGACCCCCAGTCCGTCGAACCGCGCCGGGTTAAAAGGCGCGATGTCGATGCACGGGCTTTCGCCGCAGACAAGCTCCGACATCACCTTGCCGGTGATCGGGCCAAGGCAGATTCCATCGCCCTCGAATCCGGTGGCGACATAGGCGTTCTCCAGTCCGGGTATGCGTCCAACCAGCGGCAAGCCGTCGGTGACGGCAGTGCGGACGCCGGCAAAGCTGCGCAACAGGCGCACGGCCGCGAGTTCCGGCACCAGCGCCACGGCATCGGCGAGGATGCGCGAGACTGCGTCGATGTCATTGGTCTGCCGGTCGCCGTGGTCTTCACGTGTTCCGCCGATCAGGAACTGGCCGGTCGACAGCGGATCGATCACGAGACCCAGTCCCCGCGCCGGCTTGCCGTTGCCCGCCGGCTGGCTGCCTTTGCTCAGCAGATAGCGGCCCGACATGATCGACCCGGCCATCGCGGCATTCAATGGAGGCACCCGTTCAGTTATCAGCAACTGGCCCTTTCGCGGCGTCAGGATCTGCTCGAGCCCAAGCAGCTTTCCCGATCCGTTGCCGGCGGCGATCACGACCGCATCGGCCTGGAGATTGCCTTGCGGCGTTGCGACCGCGACGACACGGGACCCGCCGGAAGCCCTTACCAGACCCTCGACAGGCGTACGCCTTGCAACAATCGTCCCGGAAGCGGTCAACAGGCGATGGACAATCTGGTAGCCTATAGCGTGTCCCTCGTCGTGAACCTCGACCGCCATCATCGCGTTGGACGACAGCGCCGGGAAGCGCTCGCGCAGCATTGCCGCGCCAAGCCGCTCGACGCGGACACCTGCACCGGCAAGCGCATCGGCATGGGACGTCAGAACCGAGCATTCCTCATCCGAGGAGGCGACAATGAAGGTCGAGCGGGATTTGAAGACATCGGCGAACAGCCCGGCTTTTGCCAGGTTCCGATAGAGCTCGACGCCTGCGAGGGCCGCCTGCATCATCGGGCCGGGACGCTTGCTGGCGACGGACACCGCGCCATCGGCTGCACCCGTCGCCTCAGCCGCAGGTGCCGTGGCATCCAAAAGCTGCACCGCAACACCACGTTTCGCCAGAAAGTATGCCGTCGCGGCACCGACGATGCCGGAGCCGACGACGATGACAGTGGACGGGGTGCGGGTTTGCATTGCGTTTGACCGACATTGTTGCTTTCGTAGGCCAATATTGACGGCTGCCGGCTCGGGCCGTCGATACAAGATGACGGCCTTGTTCGCTCACGAAATTTGTATCGGTGAGAAGGTCCAGACCCCTTAAGCCCGAAGAAAGGGGAATTCAGCCATGGCAGAGATAAGCCTCACACTCATCCAGACCTTCTACCAGGTGGCCCGGCACGGTTCGTTTTCCGGTGCGGCCCGAGAATTGAACCTGAGCTACCAATCGGCGGCAAACCATGTGCGCCGGCTTGAGCAGATCCTCAAGGGCAAGCTGATCGACAGCGAGCAGGGCGCCAAGCGCATTTCGCTGACGCCGCGCGGGCGGGCGCTCTACAATCTGCTGCATCCCGAACTCGACATCATGCTGGAGCGACTGTCGAAGCTGATCGAGAGCCAACGTTCGTCGCTGCGGGTGGGCATGCCGCAGGCGATCTTCTTCTACCTGTTTCCGAAAGTGCTGTCGCGATTTCGCGAGTGCTTTCCGGAGATGGAGTTCGCGGTTTACGAGCGCGACACCGTGCTTGCCGAACTGGTCAAGAACGGCAGTCTCGACGTGTGCATTTCAGAGCGCTATTTCGGCGACCCGGTCGTGCCCCAGCGGCTTCTGGGCAGCTACCGGCTGAGCCTGGTCTACCCCCGCGCCTGGGGCAAGGCGCCTGCGCTGCTCGACATCCCGTCCTGGGCAAAGGGGCGTCCCTTCATCACCTACGAGCCCGGACAGACGCTGAGAAACCTGGCCGTCGATTTTCTCGGCCGCGACGGTTCGGTCGTCCAGCCGGTGATCTCGGCCTCGGGCAGTTCCAGCGTCAAGCGCTGTGTTGAGGAAGGGCTGGGGTTCTCGATCATTCCATCCTGGTGTGTTGGTCCGGAAGATCCGACCATCAGCAGCACGCGTTTGACGAACCTGCCGGAAGTCCGCGTGTATTTCGGCAGTGCCGGCTTCCTGCAGAAGCACCCGACGGTGCAGCAATTGTTCGAGGATTGCAGGCGCGAACTCGTCGGCCCCGTTCTCGAACCACCCCGCGGCGGCGAGCTGTCCCACCCTCCATTGTGACCGGCCACATACAAAAAAGCGGATAAGTGGCTCGGGTTCTCTAGCATTGTCCCCCTTCTTTTACCGGCTAGGCTACCCGTGGCCGTTGACGCCGCACAGGGAATTTCCCGCCGCGGGAACGGACACTGAGGAGTTTTCGGGGAACAATGGAGAACCTGACAATGAAACTATTCGCAAAGATCTGCGGCCTGGCGGCCATGGCGCTTTCCGTTCTGGGAACGACTGCCTCCGCCGGCACCATCGACGAAATCCGCGCCCGGGGCGTGCTTCGCATACCGGCCATTCTCAACGAGGTTCCTTACTTCAACAAGGATCCGCGCACCAACGAATGGCAGGGCTTCGTCATCGACATGGCGAGCGACATCGCCAAGACCCTCGACGTCAAGCTGGAAGTGGTCGAATCGAGCTGGGCAAATGCCATCCTCGACGTGCAGAGCGGCAAGGTCGACATGGCGTTCGCCGTGACCGCGACCCCGGTCCGCGCCATGTCGGTCTCGTTTTCGGACCCGACCTACTACAACAGCTTCGTCATCGTTTCGGCCAATGAGGAACTGACCGGCAAGAGCTGGAACGAGCTCAACGATGCGAAATACACCTTCGCCGTCGACCTCGGATCGGCCCAGGACCTTATGGCGCAGCAATATCTGCCGAATGCCAACATGCTTCGCTTCAAGACCCGCGACGAAGCCATCGTCGCGGTCACCACGGGCAAGGCGGACGGCCTCGTCAACACCATGCTCAACGGCCTGGTGATCTCGAAGAAGGCCCCGACGATTGGCGCCGTCAAGGTACCGACCCCGGTTCTTTCGACACCATCGGTCATCGCGGTCAACTATGGCACGGACGAAACCTTCAAGAGCTTCGTTTCAGGCTGGGCGGAGTACAATCGCCGCATCGGCAACAACCAGACCTGGATCCTGAAGAGCCTCGAGACCTATGGTGTCACGCTGACCGACATGCCTCCCGGCTTCGGTTTCGGCGGCTAAGATCTACCCATCGCTCTCAATCCTCCCTTCCGACCCGGAAGGGAGGATTTTTCGTTTCGGCCTCTCTCGAAAACACCGCCCGCTTGCGCCGCGACAGTCCCGCCCCGGAAAGCAGATCAGGCCCTGCACACCAAGCATGGACGTCCTGTCAGGCAGGCAATTGCTGCAAACACCCGTACCATGCGGCCAAGCTTTCGGCATTCGCCGCGATCTCCTCGGCATAGCCGCCGCTGAACTCCTCGAAAGCCTGGCTGTTGAGCGCGTTGACACCCAGCAGCACGGGGATGTCGCGGGCGAGCGCCTCGGCGATCAGCGGCCGGAAGCCCCTGCCCTCGGCTTCGTGCTTGCCGAACTTGTTGATGATCAGGAGGTCTGGCGAACGCTCGAGCCCGGCCTCGACCAGCGCAACGGCTTCCTCGAGCGCAACCGGATTGAGGCGGCAGCCGCGCGATTCGTCGCCCAGAACCTGATTGATCCGGATCACCGGGCCGGTCGGCAAAACCCGTACATCCATGTCGCAGTGATGTGAACCGGGCCGGTCGCTGTTGGTCTGCACAACGCCGGCGAGGTTAAACCCGCGCTCTTGCAGGCGGTCGGCAAACTCCCACAACAACCGGTCGGTCAATCCGCGCTCGGTGGTTTTCACAAAGGCCAACGCCATGATGACTGCTCCTCGTTTTCCGGCAGGATCGAACGCGAGAGTACGACCGCAACCGGTGGAAATAAAGGTTCCTGCCGCGACTGATCATGCCGCGGCAGGGACAGGCCAAACGGCTCACGCCGCCCTGAGCGTGATGCCGGTGACCTGCGCCTGTTCGGCCAAGGCATCGACAAAGGCACGGCTGGCGCGAACCCAGGCGGCTTTCTCAAGGGCCGAGCGCAAGGCGGTCTCCACCGCCTCGAACGGCAGGATCTCGCCTTCCGCGCGGGCGTCGAGCCGAATGATGTGAAAGCCGTAACGGCTTTCCACCGGTGCGTCGACGATCTCGCCCTCGTTGAGCGCCGCCAGCGCGGCTTCGAATTCGGCCACGGTGTCGCCGGCCGAGATCTGCCCCAGCCGGCCGCCATTGGCGCGCGACGAACAGGCGGAATGGTCCCGCGCCAATGCATCGAAGGCTTTCGGCTCGGCCTTGATCTTGGCCAGAACTGCACTGGCCTGATCCTTCGCCACTTTGCGCGCCACCACATCGTCTGGCCGCGCGGCGAACAGGATATGTGCTGCTTCATAAAGCGAGGGCGCGCGGTGGCGTTCCGGATTGGCCTCGTAGGCCGCGCGAACGGCCTCAGGCGTCGGGGTTTCCACCTCGACCGCGTCATCGAGAACCTGGCGGATGATCGCCTCTTCCTCGGTTTCCCATAGCCCTGGCGCCAGTTCCAACGGCGAGGCCGCAAGCCCGCGGCGCCGCGCCTCCTGCAGGATCAGCGTGCGGACCGCGAGCGCCCGCGCCGCCGCCATCCAGGCCATGCCCGGCTTGCCCTTGGGCGCCGGATGGTTCTGCGCTTCCGTGGCGATCAGTTCCGGCGAGATGGCCTCGCCGTTGACGGAAATGTCGGTGAATGTCTGCTTCATGGTCTTGGCCCCAGATTTACCTTGTGCTTGCGGGTGCGGACGATCTGGTAACCCGGGCGCAACACGTAGCGCACCGGAACCGAGAGCATGTGCACCAGCCGGGTGAACGGGAACAGGATGAAGATCGTCAGCCCCAGCAGGATATGCAGCTTGAAGATCCAGTGCACGTCGGCGACGAGTTCCCAGGCTCCCGCCTGCAGGGTGAAGATGCCTTGCGCCCACATCATGAACTTGACCATCTCGCCGCCATCCAGATGCTGGATGGAGACCAGGATGGTGCCGAGACCCAGGACAAGCTGCGCGCAGAGCAGAACCAGGATGGCGGTGTCGGCAAACGACGAGTTGGCCCTGACCCGCGGATCGAACAGCCGGCGGTGCAGCAGCATGGCGCCGCCGACAATGGCCATTGCTCCGGCCACGCCGCCGACGACAATCGCCAGCACCTGCTTGAAGCCGTAGCTCATGCCCAGCATGTGAAAGATCTCGACCGGCGTCAGCATGCCGACCAGATGGCCGAAGAACACGATCAGCACGCCGACATGGAACAGGATCGAGCCCCAGACCAGCTGCTTGCGGCGCAACAGCTGGCTGGAGGATGATTTCCAGGTGAAGGGGTCGCGCTCGTAGCGCGCGATGGATCCGAACACCAGCACGGTCAGCGCCAGGTACGGAAGAACTCCGAAAAGAAAATAGCTCATGATGTTCGTCCTTTCGTGTCAGGCGGAGGCCGGCCGGAGCGGCTCGTCCATGCGGGCCAGAATATCGCGGCTGATGGGGCAGCCGGCGTTCGGATCAGGGCCGAAGGTGACCATCGCCTCCTCGTAGACCGCGTCGAGCGCCTCGAGATCCTCGGGATCGTCATCCTTCTCGGCGATCAGCGCCTGGGCTTCTTCGGTCCCGGTCGAGGCCTGCGCGATCTCCGACAACGCGACCAGCACAGCCGCGTAGGGCGTTTCGCGCCGGGTCAGCCGCTCAGCCAGGGCGGCGATGATGTGGCCGGCGTCGGCCAGCATCTCGCGCGCTTCGGCCTGCGGCAGCGTCGAGATGAACTCGAGCAGCACCGGCAGGTGATCGGGCAGTTCGGTCGCGACCAGATCGAAGCCACGGGCGCGGTAGGTCTCGAGCAGGTCGACCATCGCCCCGCCCCGGTCCCGGCCCTCGCCGTGGATGTGTTCGAACAGGTTGAGCGACAGCGTCCGCGACCGGTCGAACAGGAGCACGTACCGCTCCTGCAGATCGTAGATGTCTCCGGTCTCGAACTCGGCCAGCAACGGCTCGATGGCATCAAGCGCGGCCGCCGAGACGATGGCTTCGGCCGCAAGCACCTCCCGGATCTCCGGAATGGCCTGCTGCAGCTCGGTGGAGGGGTATGTCAGTACTGCCGACAGGGCCTTGAAAGTACGGGTCATGACAGGAACTCCGTGGGTGAGCGGAAGCTCTTGCCGCCGCCGAACAGTTTGCCTTTGGAAATGCCTGACGAGCAGCCATTGCCGTCGGTGAAGCCGCAGCCCGACTTGAGGTCATAGGCGTCTTCGACCAGCTCCCGGTGGGTTGTCGGGATGACAAACCGGTCCTCGTAATTGGCGATGGCCATCAGCTGGTACATCTCGTCAATCTGGTGCGGCGTCAGCCCGACGCGATTGGCCACGCCGAGATTGACTACGCCATCCACCGTCTTCGAGCGCATGTAGGCGCGCATCGCCATCATCCGTTCCAGCGCCGCGATCACCGGCTGTTCGTCACCGGCGGTCAGCATGTTGGCGAGATAGCGTACCGGGATGCGCAGCGACTTCACATCCGGCATGTTGTCGACGGTGCCGATGGCGCCGGCTTCCGCCGCATTCTGGATTGGCGAGAGCGGCGGCACGTACCAGACCATCGGCAGGGTGCGGTATTCGGGATGCAGCGGGAAGGCGATCTTCCACTCCATCGCCATCTTCCACACCGGCGAGTTCTGCGCGCCCTTGATCCAGTCTTCCGGAATGCCTTCGGCGCGCGCCGCCTTGATCACGTCGGGATCATTGGGATCGAGGAAGACGCCGAGTTGGGCGTCGTAGAGATCCTTCTCGTGCTCGGTCGCCGCCGCCTGCGATATCTTGTCGGCGTCATAGAGCATGACGCCGAGATAGCGGATGCGGCCGACGCAGGTTTCAGAACAGACCGTCGGCTGACCCGATTCGAGGCGCGGATAGCACAGGGTGCATTTCTCCGACTTGCCGCTTTCCCAGTTGTAGTAGATCTTCTTGTAGGGGCAGCCGGAGACGCACATGCGCCAGCCGCGGCATTTCTCCTGGTCGATCAGCACGACCCCATCGTCCTCGCGCTTGTAGATCGCGCCCGAGGGACAGGAGGCGACGCAGGCCGGGTTGAGGCAATGCTCGCACAATCTCGGCAAATACATCATGAAGGTGTTTTCGTACTCGCCGTAGATTTCCTTCTCGATGCCCTCGAAATTGTAGTCCTGGCTGCGCTTGGCGAATTCACCGCCAAGGATTTCTTCCCAGTTCGGACCCCATTCGATCTTTTCCATCCGCTCGCCGGAAATCTTCGAACGCGGCCGCGCCGTCGGGAACGCCTGCATTTCCGGGGCCGATTTGAGATGGTCGTAATCGAAATCGAACGGCTCGTAGAAGTCGTCGATTTCGGGCAGGTCCGGATTGGCGAAGATATTCGCCAGGATCCGCCACTTGCCGCCCTGCTTGGGCTGCAAGTGGCCGGATTTCGATCGGGTCCAGCCGCCGTTCCAGCGTTTCTGGTTTTCCCAGTCCTTGGGATAGCCGATGCCGGGCTTGGTCTCGACATTGTTGAACCAGGCGTATTCGACACCTTCACGGCTGGTCCAGACATTCTTGCAGGTCACCGAGCAGGTGTGGCATCCGATGCATTTGTCGAGATTGAGCACCATGCCGATTTGCGCGCGGACTTTCATTCTGCTGCCTCCACTTGGGTGGACGGGCGATCCAGCCAGTCGACCTTTGTCATTTTGCGAACGATGACGAACTCATCGCGATTGGAGCCCACGGTTCCGTAATAGTTGAATCCGTAGGAGAGCTGGGCGTAGCCGCCGATCATGTGGGTCGGCTTGAGCGTGGCACGGGTCACCGAATTGTGGATGCCGCCACGCTGGCCGGTGATCTGCGATCCCGGCGTGTTCACGATCTTTTCCTGGGCGTGATACATGAACAGCGTGCCTTCCTTGATACGCTGGCTCACCACCGCCCGTGCTGTCAGAACCCCGTTCGAGTTGTAGACCTCGACCCAGTCGTTATCGACCAAGCCGGCCTTGCGGGCGTCCACTTCCGAAATCCACACCACCGGGCCGCCGCGGTTGAGCGTCAGCATCATCAGATTGTCCGAATAGGTGGAGTGAATGCCCCATTTCTGGTGCGGTGTGATGAAGTTGAGCACCACATGCGGCTCGCTGTCGCGTTCGGAGATATTGATGTCCGGACCGACCGTCTTCAGGTCCACCGGCGGGCGCCAGGTGACGAAGAACTCGCCGAAGGCCTGCATCCACTTGTGGTCCTGGTAGAGCTGCTGGCGGCCCGACACCGTGCGCCAGGGGATCAGCTCATGCACATTGGTCCAGCCGGCGTTGTAGCAGACCTCCTCGCTCTCGATCCCCGACCATGTCGGCGACGAAATGATCTTGCGAGGCTGGGCAGCGATGTCGCGGAAACGGATCTTCTCGTCCTGCTTGACCTCGGCCAGGTGCTTGTGATCGATGCCGGTGTGCTTGCCGAGCGCGTCCCAGGCCTTGACCGCAACCTCGCCGTTGGTTTCCGGCGCCAGCATCAGGATGACCTCGCAGGCGTCGATGGCCGTGTCGATCCTGGCCAGCCCCCGGGAAGCCCCCTCCTCCGTCACTGTGCCGTTGAGCGCCTTGAGGTGGTGGACCTCCGTCTTGGTGTCCCAGGTGATCCCCTTGCCACCATTGCCGACCTTGTCCATGAGCGGCCCAAGCGAGGTGAAGCGCTTGTAGAGGTTGGGATAGTCGCGTTCGACCGCGATATAGCCCGGAGCCGTCTTGCCCGGAACGAGGTCGCATTCGCCCAGCTTCCAGTCCAGAACCTGCGGCTGCGCCAGTTCCGACGGCGTGTCGTGATGCAGCGCCAGTTGCACCACATCGGTTTCCACACCGAGGATCTCAGGCGAGATCTCGGAGAACTTTTTGGCGATCGCCTTGAAGATCTCCCAGTCCGTCTTGCTCTCGTAGGCCGGGTCCACCGCCGCCTGCAGCGGATGGATGAACGGGTGCATGTCGGACGTGTTCATGTCGTCCTTTTCGTACCAGCTCGCCGTCGGCAGCACGATGTCGGCATAGACCGCAGTGGTCGACATGCGGAAATCGATGGTCACCAGAAGATCGAGCTTTCCCTCCGGCGCCTGGTCATGCCACTTGGCTTCCACCGGCTTCTGCCGGCCTTCCTCGCCCAGATCCTTGCCCTGGACGCCGTGATCGGTGCCGAGCAGGTGCTTGAGGAAATACTCGTGTCCCTTGCCCGACGATCCGAGCAGGTTGGAGCGCCAGACGAACAGGTTGCGCGGCCAGTTTTCCGGCGCATCCGGATCCTCGCACGACATTTCCAGTTCGCCCGATTTCAGCTTCTCCGCGACATAGGCCGGCACGTCCTTGCCGGCCGCCTTGGCGGCGCGGCCGACCTCGAGCGGATTGGTCTTGAGCTGCGGCGCCGAGGGCAGCCAGCCCATGCGTTCGGCGCGGATGTTGTAGTCGATCAGGCTCAACGACTTCCAGTCGCCCTCCGGCGCCGTCGGCGACAGGATCTCCGCCGCTGTCACCGTCTCGTAGCGCCACTGGTCGGTATGGGCGTACCAGGCAGACGTCGAGTTCATGTGGCGTGGCGGACGGGCCCAGTCGAGCGCGAATGCCAGGGGCGCCCAACCGGTCTGCGGCCTGAGTTTCTCCTGGCCAACGTAATGCGCCCAGCCGCCGCCCGACTGCCCGATGCACCCGCACATCACCAGCATGTTGATGACCGCGCGGTAGTTCATGTCCATGTGGTACCAATGGTTCATGGCGGCGCCGATGATCACCATCGACTTGCCATTGGTCTTTTCGGCATTGTCGGCGAATTCGCGCGCCACCTGGATGATCTTGTCGCGGCGAACGCCGGTGATCTTCTCGGCCCAGGCCGGCGTGAACGGCACGTCGTCATCGTAGGAGCTGGCGACATTGCCGCCGCCCAGGCCGCGGTCGAGGCTGTAATTGGCGCAGAACAGGTCGAACACCGTGGCGACCATGGCGGTCTTGCCATTGGCCAGCTTGATCTTCCTGACCGGCACATTGCGGGTCAAGACATCGGGATGATCGCAGACCTCGAAGCCGTTGGTGGCCGCGCCGCCGAAATAGGGAAACTCGACGCCCACAACAGCATCGTGGTCCGTGTCGAGGATCTGGCTCATGCGCAGCTTGACCGGTTCGCCCGCGGCCTTTTCCTCAAGGTTCCAGTTGCCGTGCTCACCCCAGCGGAAGCCGATCGATCCATTGGGAACCACCACGTTGCCGGTGGCCTCGTCGATCCCGACGGTCTTCCATTCGGGATTGTTGTCCTGGCCGAGTTTCTTTGCGAAGTCGGAGGCGCGCAGCTGGCGGCCGGGAATGTAGGAGCCGCCGCGCTTGTCGAGCTGCACCAGCATCGGCATGTCGGAATATTTGCGGCAGTAATCCTCGAAATACTCGGCCTGGCGGTCGAGATGGAATTCCCTGAGGATCACATGACCAAAAGCCATGCCGAGCGCCGCATCGGTGCCCTGCTTGGCGTTGAGCCAGATGTCCGAAAACTTCGATGCTTCCGAGTAATCCGGGCAGATGACGGCGGACTTGGTGCCGCGGTAGCGCGCCTCGGTGTAGAAATGCGCATCCGGCGTGCGCGTCTGCGGCACGTTCGAGCCCCACAGGATGAGGAAGCCGGCATTGTACCAGTCAGCCGATTCCGGCACGTCGGTCTGCTCGCCCCAGGTCTGCGGCGAGGCCGGCGGCAGGTCGCAATACCAGTCGTAAAACGACATGCAGGTGCCGCCGAGCAGGCTCAGATAGCGCGAACCGGCGGCGTAGGAGACCATCGACATGGCCGGGATCGGTGAGAAGCCGAAGACCCGGTCCGGGCCGTATTTCTTCGCCGTGTAGGCGTTGGCGGCGGCGGTGATTTCGGTGGCCTCATCCCAGGAGGCGCGCACGAAGCCGCCCTTGCCGCGCTTCGTGACATACTCGGCGCGCAGCGCGGGATCGGACTGGATGGTCGTCCAGGCCTCGATCGCCGACTGGGTTTGGCGCAGCTTGCGCCAGATCTTCATCAACCGCGCCCGGACAAGCGGCGTCTTCACCCGGTTGGCGGAATAGAGATACCAGCTGTAGCTGGCACCGCGGGCGCAGCCGCGCGGCTCGTGATTGGGCAGTTCCGGCCGGGTGCGCGGATAGTCGGTCTGCTGGGTTTCCCAGGTGACGACGCCGGATTTGACGTAGATCTTCCAGGAACAGGAGCCCGTGCAATTGACCCCGTGGGTCGAGCGGACGATTTTGTCGTGGCGCCAGCGATTGCGGTAGACATCCTCCCAGTCGCGGCTTTCATTGGTGGTCTCGCCGTGGCCGTCGGAAAAGGTGTCGACGCGCTTGGAGGCGAAGAAATTCAATCTGTCGAGCAGGTGGCTCATCTTGCTTGTCCTTTCAGGTCAGGCTGTCAGGGGTGTGGCGGCAACATTGCGTTCGACGTCGAACAGAAGCCCGCCGGGTCTTGTGTAGAAGGCCCATGTCAACACCGCGCAGATCAGGTAGAAGGCGAGGAAGCCCCAGAGTGCCGCGACCGGTCCGCCGGTCATGGCAATCGACGTGCCGTAGGCTTTCGGGATGAAGAATGCGCCGTAGGCGGCGATCGCCGAGGTAAAGGCGATGATCGCCGCACTCTCGCGACCTGCCTGCTTCTGCAATTCGTCACCCTTCAACCCCTTCATCAGACGCGGAACTTCGCGCGCCATGATCACCGGGATCATCTGGAAGGTTGAGGCATTGCCCACTCCGGTGAGGAAGAACAGCGCCATGAAGCAGGAGAAGAATCCCCAGAACGCACCCGGCTGCTCCTTGATGCCAAGGAAGAAGATCACCCCGAACACCGCCGCGATCATTCCAAGGAACGTCCAGAAAGTGACGCGTCCGCCGCCGAACCTGTCAGAGACCCATCCCGTCGCGGCGCGTGACAGCGCCCCCACAAGCGGCCCGAGGAAGACGAACTGCAACGCGTTGACTTCCGGGAACTGCAGTTTGGTCAGCAAAGGGAAGCCCGCTGAATAGCCGATGAAGCTACCGAAGGTCCCGGTGTAGAGCACGCACATGATCCAGTTGTGCTTGCGGCTGAATATGATCGCCTGTTCCCGGAAGCTGGCCTTGGCATCGGCGATGTCATTCATGCCGAGCCAGGCGGCGATGGTGGCGGCGATGATGAACGGGACCCAGATGAAGCCCGCGTTCTGCATCCACAATTGCCCGCCATCCGACATGGTTTGCGGTTGCCCGCCCATCACACCGAAGACGCCGGCGGTAATGGCAAGCGGCACAAGGAACTGCATGACCGACACACCAAGATTGCCAAGCCCCGCATTCAAGGCCAGTGCGTTGCCCTTCTCGGCCTTCGGGTAGAAAAAGGCGATATTGGCCATCGATGAGGCGAAGTTGCCGCCACCGAAGCCGCACAGCAGCGCCAGAACCAGGAAGATCAGATAGGGTGTTTCCGGGCTCTGCACCGCATAGCCGATACCCATGGCCGGCAGCAGCAGCGAAGCGGTCGAGATCGTCGTCCACAGCCTGCCGCCGAAGATCGGCACCATGAAGCTGTAGAAGATGCGCAACGTGGCGCCCGACAGACCCGGCAACGCCGCCAGCCAGAACAGCTGGCCCTGGGTGAAGTTGAAGCCGATCGCCGGCAGCCGTGCAACGACGACCGACCAGACCATCCAGACAGAGAAGGCCAGCAGCAGCGCCGGGATCGAGATCCACAGGTTGCGGCGTGCGATGGCGCGACCCTTGGTTTCCCAGAATTCCGGGTCCTCGGGCTTCCATTCCTGCAGCACGCGCGTCGCCGTGATCCGTTCTGGATCGTGGATATCCTGCATTTCAGGAAGCTGCGGCAGCTTGTCCAATTCGGGACCCTGCGCCGCACGCTCCATGGCGCGGACCGACAGGTGCATCCACGCCAACGATATGGCAACGATCACGAACAACAGCGCAAAACAGCTGGTGTAAATACCCGACAGGTCGAGCAACGCCCCGAAGCTGATCGGCAGCACGAAACCGCCGAGCCCGCCGATCATGCCGACGAGACCACCCACAGCGCCGACATGGTCCGGGTAGTAGACCGGGATGTGCTTGAACACTGCGGCCTTGCCCAGGCTCATGAAGAAGCCGAGCACGAACAGAGTGATGACAAACGGCCACTGACCCATCTGCGTGCTGAAGGCGATCGGACCATCCTTGCCCATGATGACGTAGTCGGTCGGAGGATAGGACAGCATGAACAGCAGGATCAGCGAAAAGCCGAAGGTCCAGTACATCACCGCGCGGGCGCCGAAACGGTCGGACAGGTGCCCGCCATAGGCGCGGAACAGGGACGCCGAGAGCGAGAACGCCGCCGCCGACATGCCGGCCGTACGGATGTCCAACGCGTAGACATCGACCAGATAATGCGGCATCCACAGCGCCAGAGCCACGAACGCGCCGAACACGAAGAAATAGTACAGAGAGAAGCGCCAGACCTGAAGGTTCCTGAGCGGCGCAAACTGCTCGGCCAGCGAAGGTGATTTCCGTCCGGACTTGCGTTGCGCCACCAGAGCCGGGTCATCCTTGGCGAACACGTAGAAGACGACCGCCATCAGCGCCAGACCGATGGCCCAGACATGGGCGACGCCCTGCCAGCCATAGGCCACCATGACAAAGGGCGCGACGAACTTGGTGACCGCAGCACCGACATTGCCGGCGCCGAAGATCCCCAGAGCGGTCCCCTGACGTCCCGCATCATACCAGCGCGACACGTATGCAACGCCGATGATGAAGGAGCCGCCGGCAAGGCCGATGCCAAGGGCTGCAATGAGATACACCGCGTAGGAATCGGCCCAGGTGAGCATCCACGTCGCCGCAGCTGTCAGCAGCATCTGGGTCGTGAACACCAGGCGCCCGCCGTATTTCTCGGTCCAGACGCCGAGGATCAGCCGGGTCAGCGATCCGGTGAGAATGGGGGTCGCGACCAGCAGACCAAACTGGAACTCACTCAGTCCCAGTTCAGCCTTGATCTCGATTCCGATGATCGAAAATATGGTCCAGACTGCGAAACAGGCGGTGAATGCAATGGTGCTCAATCCAAGAGCACGGGTGCGTTCACTGTCCGATACATTCACCTTTTCCAGCATTGTGTATCTCCACATGGCAGCGCCGGGCTCCCCCTGCGCAAGTGCGCTTCCGCCATCGGTCCCGATGGCCGTTCGGAGACAAAAATCCATGGAGAAACCCTGGTGCCGTTGATGCAGATCAAACCGGTCGGCATCGCCCGGCACAAACCAACCGGAATTGAACTTGGTCAAAATCGGGAAACAAAAGGGTCAATCGCAGAGGTGACAATTATCAATTCTTGTGCGAGCTTTTGTCTGGGCCTGATCTAGTGTCTGGCAAGTCGGAACCTGGGGGAGACACGACATGCGGGATCAAGACAAACCCGAGATTCGCAAATTGCCGTTGTTCCGCGACATGAGCGAAGAGAATTTCGAGACGCTCATGCTGGCGGCCTATGCGCAGAGCTTTCCCGCACAACTCGAAATGATCCACCAGGGCGAACCTGCAGACTTTCTGCATATAATGATGGAGGGTACGGTCGAGCTCTTCTCCGGATGGCGCGGCCGCGAGACGACCATGGCGGTGGTCAGGCCGGTCTCGACCTTCATCCTCGCCGCCTGCATCAAGGATGCCCCCTACCTGATGTCGGCGCGGACGGTCGAGAAATCCCGCATCATCATGATCCCCGCCAAGGATCTGCGCGCAACCTTCCGGCTCGACCCGGAGTTCGCCATGTCGACGATCACCGAGTTGGCAAATTGCTACCGGTCCGTGGTGCGGCACGCCAAGGGCCTGAAACTGCGCACCTCAAGGGAACGGGTCGCCGCCTATATCTGCCGGCAGGCAAGACTTGCGGGGAACGCTGCCAGCTTTATCCTGCCGATCGAAAAGCGGTTGCTGGCGTCCTATCTCGGAATGACCCCGGAAAACTTTTCACGTGCCGTCAAGTCGCTGCAAACCGACGGTGTCGCCGTCGATGGCATGCGCATTATCATCACCGATCTGAAGGCGCTTGAGGCGATTGCCGGGCCAGACTCGCTGATGGACGGACCCGATGCCAATTCCGAGTTTCCCGGTGCAAACTTTCCCGATGTTCGATGGGACGACAAACAGCGCAGAACAAGCTGAACAGCACCCGCGAGAGATACTGCCTCGCCGAACATGCGCAAACCGGCCGATCGCATGGCCACCGATCAGGCATCCAGCATATGTCCAACCTGATCAATCGCGCGGACCGCAGCATCCGGAAAGCGGCTCACCATGGCGCGCAAGTCCGCGGCGCTTTGCAGAACGCCTGTGGTGGACAGCCCATCGGCGATCGCGGCCGAGCGATGAATGACACTGACCCTTCGCCAATTGGCCGGGGCCGCCATGCCGGTTTCAGGGTCGAGAATATGCCCGGCTAGTCCTGGCCCGAACATTGTTCCGCGCGGACTTGAAGTTGCCACGGCCCGGTCGCGCAGATGGATGGTGGTGTCTGCCGGGCCATCTTCAAGATCGGCCAGACCGATCGCCCAGTCCCCGCCGCCAGGCGATGCGCCGACTGCGGCAATCTCGCCGACGGACACAAGCCCTGACTCAAGGCCCTGCGCCATGAGGAGACCGACAACCCGGTCGGTGATGAAGCCCTGCGCAATGCCGTTGAAGGTCAGGGCGGCGCCGGGCCGGAGCCGGATACGATCCGCCGATACCTCCACCTTGCTCCAGCCGGTTGCTGCGCGGGCCGCGGCCAGGGTCTTTTGATCCGGAACACCGCCGGCGCGCGCATAGGCCATCCACAGCGGCTGGATGCTCGGATCGAACCGTCCGGAACTTGCCTGATGGATGGTGGACACGAGCGAACAGAGTTCGAGCATATCCGGCCCCGGCCGCTCGAGAATACCCGTCGCGTTGAGCCGGACCAGCGCGCTGTCAGCCCGATAGAGGCTGAACAGCCGTTCCAGTCTTTCGATTTCAGCGCGCGCTGCAAGCAGCAATCTCTCGGCCTCGCGCGCCGGCAATCCAACCAGCCGAAGATCGGCATGGGCCCCAAGCGCGATCCCCTGCCAGCGTGCTCCCATATTCTCGGAGGCAATCGCATGGTGCGCACCGAGCAGACAGCCTGCCGTGATACTGATGAATCGGCGTCTGGAAAGGTTCATCGTATCGCTCCCGTGACCAGATTGCTGCTCTCTTGATTCAGCTCGACGGGGCCGAGAACATAGGCGTCGGGGATGTCGTCCAGCCGGACAACCTTTCCGCCATGTTGCGCGACGAAGGCTGTTGCGCCCTGTTCGGCTCCAAACGGAATGACTTCCGGCGTTCCCATGCCACCGGTCTTGCGTGATCCGATCACGAACCAGGCATGACTGGCGTCAATCCAGGTATCATCGCCGGGGAAATCCCAGTCCTTCGCCTTGCCCATGTCGTTGACGTAGACGACGACGGCGTCCTCCTGCTCCTCCGGGGAGCGGATGAACGCAATACCGTCCCGCACCTGGCTGAACCAGATCGGATGCGGGTTGTTGACGAGGTGGATCTGCGCCTTGGGCCCGGTGTGCTCGAGAACGGTCATGTTGCAGTAATGCCCGACCGCTTCTTCCGAAAGCGCCACCGGTTGTGGCAGTTCGGTGCTGGATTGCTGTTCACTGCAAGCCGCAACCGCGACCGCCACGACAACCATGGCTGAGAGCCGCACGAAAATGTTCATGGCCTGACCCTTTTGAGAATGAAGGTGGAAAGTCCCAGGGCGATGGCGGTCCAGGCAACCGGGCTGACCATGGTTGCAAGACCGGAGAGCGGCAGCGCCGAGCCGGCGCCGCCCAGATTGCTGCCGACGGCGAGCGCGTCGATGGCGCTCATGTTGTAGAGCCGGAACGCATCGGCCGGATTGAACACCAGCAGCCAGGGGAACACGGTCCGGGCGAAGAAGCCGTCCTGGCTCGCCAGCAATCCGCCAAGAAGCGCGAGATCATAGAGCACCACGGCAAACAGCCAGATGGCGATGGCGAGCGCTGCCGCGGTCCCGGTCTGGCGCACGCTGGCGCTGGCGATATAGCCGATGGCGATGAAGGTGGCGCCGAGGATCGTCGAGCTTGCAATCAGTCGGCCGACGCCGATCAATGCAACGGCCTCCCCTCCCCCATTGGCCAAGAAAGCCACGAGACCGGCAATGCCGTATCCGAAACTGACCGCGATGGCGAGAACGGCGACATGGCCCAGAAACTTGCCGACAAGAACGGCGCCGCGGGAAACCGGGCTGGCGAGCACGAGCTGCAATGTGCCGCGGTCGATCTCGCCGGCAATCGCGTCGTAGGACAACAGCAACGCAATCAGCGGCACCAGATAGACCGAGAGCGTCGACAGGCTGGCGACCACTACGGTGACGGCATCGGTCTTGACTTCGCCACCCGGCGCACTGCCCAGCAGCACGAGGATGAGTGCGAAGGCCAGAAGGATCAGCGACGACAGGATGATCCAGCGGTTGCGAAGGCCGATCCGGATTTCCGTTGCAGCGATGGTGATTACGCCGTGCATTGGATCTCACCTCTCTGGATTTGTTCAATCCCGTTGTTGGAGAAATAGCGGTAGACCTCGTCCAGTGTCGGAGAGGCGACATCCACGTCCTCAACCTGCGCGCCAAGTCCGCTGATCTTCGACAGGATGCGCATCTTGTCTCCCTTGGCGCAGTAGAGTTCCACCGATGCGCAATTGATGCGGCCGCCACCGATCTCGGCATGGACGGAGGCAACGGCGCCGGCAGCGGCGCGCACGCGGATGCGGATCGGAAGATCGGCCTGATGCTGCAGTTCAGCCAATGGCCCGTCGGCAACCAGCCGGCCCTTGCGCATGATGGCCACCCGGTCGGTCTTGGCTTCGAGTTCGCTCAGCCCGTGCGAAGACAGCAGCACCGCGCAACCCCGCCGGCTGACATCGGCGATCAATTCATAGAAATGCTGCCTTGAAAGCGGGTCGAGGCCGGAGGTCGGCTCGTCGAGCAACAGCAGGCGGGGGTTTCCGACCAGTGCCTGCGCCAGCCCCAGCCGTTGCCGCATACCCTTGGAATAGGTGTCCACCCGGCGGTCGGCCGCTTCGACGAGTTCGACCTTGTCGAGCACCGCCTGCACACCCTCGGGCGCTGCGCCCTTGAGCCTGGCGTAGAAACGCACGACTTCGCGGCCGGTCAGCATTTTTGGAAACGCCACCTGCTCGGGCAGGTAGGACACAACGTGCCGCGCTGCGTCACTCCCCGGCATGAAACCGGCAATGGAAATGGAACCGGCGGTTGGCTTGATGAAACCCAGGATCAGGCGGAACAGCGTGGTCTTGCCGGCGCCATTGTGGCCAAGCAAGGCAACCTGTTCACCGGGCGCCACGCCGAGCGAGACATCGGTCAGCGCCTCGACGGCCTTGAACTTCATGCTCACATTCCGGGCTTTGACGATCTCGGTCATTGCAGCGATTCTTTCCATTTGCGCGCGGTCTCGGGCAGCGCATGCGGTTTCATCAGGGGCCGGTCATCGACGATGCCGCCGGGCAGCAGCGCCGGAAATTCGCTCTGCGCCCAGCGCACCAGTTGCACCGCCGGGCTGCCCAGCAGCAGCTTCGCCGATGGCTGGGTCCACAACACCTGGTCCATCGCGTCATTGGGGCGGAAGGCCTGGTCGGCGATGCCGTCGCCATTGACGTCATAGGCGGCGTGGTCGCTCCAGTAGTTGCCCGACCAGACGTGATCCCTGGTGCTGACAAATTTGATCTGGGTGCGGTTGCCGACAAAGGCGTTGCCGGTGATTTCGTTGTTTGCCGATCCACCGGTGAAGTGGATGCCGATCTCGCACCCTTCGATGCGGTTGCCACTGATCATGTTCTTGTTGGCATTGTAGACGAACAGGCACTTTTCGCCGCCGCCGACCACGGCGTTGCCTTCGATGACGGCGTTGTTGGCATAATTGAGCATGATGCCGTGATCGCGGTCATCCAGCGAGATGTTGTCGCGCAGGGTAACGCGCTTGGAAAACATGATGGCGTAGCCGAGATGGTTGCCGATCGAGATGTTGCCGGAAACCTCGCTGTCATCGGCATTCATGTAGTGAATGGCAAAGCGCAGGCCCTCGAAGCGGTTGTCGGTGAATGTGTTCTTGCGGCTGGTGTTGACGAAAATGCCGTCCCGGCCCTGCCGGATCACATTGCCTGATACCCTCGCTCCGGGTGCGTTCCAGACATAAACGCCATTGCCGCGCCGGTTCATCAGCCTGTCGTCGCGGCCGATGATGGTGTTGTTTTCGACACGAGCGTCGCGGGCGCCATGGATATCAACGCCGTAGAGATTGCCTTCGATATGGTTGCTGCGGACGATGGCGCGGGTGCCGTTTTTCGTCATCTGCACGCCGCTGTCGATGGTCTCGTGCGAAGAGCCCGAGCCGGTCAGCCTCAAACCGTCGATCACCACATCGGGCGCATCAATGGTGATGACCGAGCCGACGCCCGTGCCGGTCACCTCAGCCTTGCCCTGGCCATCGATTTCGAGCGGCTTGGACAAGGTTATGCCGCCCTGGTAGATCCCGCCGGACAACAGAAGCCTGTCGCCCGGCTGAGCCAGTTCGACCGCCCGCACCAGTGCATCCGGACCCGGCTCGACACGAATATCGGCGGCGTTCGCCGATCCCGCGAGGAGCGTGGATCCGATCAGCATTGCGAATGTGCGGGCGGTCAGTTTCATGGTCGTATGGCCTCACGCATTCCGCGGTTCGACAAACATGCGGCCGCGCATTTCCATATGCAGTGCATGGCAGAACCACTGGCAGTAGAACCAGTGAACGCCGGGGCGGTCCGCCGTAAACGTGATCGACGCGGTCGCCTGCGGCGCCACTTCCATGGCGATGCCGTAGTTGGAAATGCAGAAGCCGTGGGTCACGTCGTCAACATCGTCGAGGTTGGTGACGTAGACCGTGACTTCCTGCCCCTGCTTGACCGTGAACTTTTCAAGGCCGAACTGCGGGGCGACCGACGTCATGTAGACGCGCACCTTGTTGCCGTCCTCGATGACGATGTCATCGCTTTCGAGGTCCACGCCGTCGGCTTTCGCCTGGGCGACGGCATCGGCGAACATCGCATCATCGCGCGACCAGGCATTGACCGGATTGACGATGTCCGCACGCACGATGATGCTGTCGTGCGGCTCGGCGAATGTCGGGCCGTCATGAACCACCTTCATGTCATCGGCCGAGATGTCGATGAGCTGCTCGTTCTCCGGTTTCAGCGGGCCGACATTGAGGAACCGGTCCTTGGAGAACTTGTTCATCGAGATCAGCCATGCACCGTCAGCCTCGGCGGTTTCGCCCATCGAGGTCGAGTTGTGGCCAGGCTGGTAGTGCACATCGACCTTGGAGACGATCGGATCGACGTCCTCGCCGGCATAAGCGCGGATGGCCTTGTCGATGTCCCACTTGACGATCTGGCTGTCGAGGAAAAGCGTGGTGTAGGCAAATCCCTTGCCGTCAAAGGCCGTGTGAAGCGGCCCGAGACCCAGTTCAGGCTCGGCGACGATGCAGGAGCGCGGATCGGCATCCTCGTCGAACAATGCATCGAGCTTGGTCACGTCGATCACCGAAACGGTCGGCGACAGCTTGCCGTTGATCATGATGTGCTTCTTGTCCGGCGCCGCATTGACGCCGTGCGGGCTGTTGGGAATCGGGATGTAGCGGGTGTACTTCTTGTTCTGGCCCTTGCGGCCGTCGATCACCGGCACCCCGTTGAGCATCTGCACATCGCCGGCGGCGACGCCGTCCTCGATGGCTTTCAGGTTGAACACCACCACGTGGTCGAGTTCGCTCTCGGTCATCTCGGCAAGGTTCATGCCCATTTCCGAGTTGTAGCTCGAGGAGAAGGCATACTTGCCCTGATAGTCGCAATCGGTGTTGTCGAGGTTGCCCGACACCATGACCTGCCAGGCCACCTTCATCTCGTCGCCATCGATGGCGGTGAAGATGTTCACATACTGCGAAGGATCGTCGAGGATCTTGCCGTCATTGACGAGTGGTGCCTCATGCTCGCCATTGGCGAACACATAGCCGGTGCGCGGATATTTCTGCGGCCGCATGCCGTGGATGTCATGGGCATTGGGGATCTCGATGATCCTGTCGCATTTCATCACGTCGCAGCGGATGCGCGCGACCCTGGTGTTGGCCTTGTCGTTGGCGAAGATGTAGCGGCCGTCATAGGTACCGTCTGTAAACGACATGTGCGGATGGTGAAGGTCGCCATTGTCATAGGTCTTCATGCCCTTGGCCGCGAGAAACGCCTTTGTCTCCTCGGTCAGGCCTTCGGTCAGGATCTTCAGGCTTTCATTGGTCTGGCCCCAGCCCGTGGCCGAGCAGCGGTTGAACACCGGCACCCGCATCAGCTCACGCATCGACGGAAAGCCGAGAATGCGCAATTCACCGCTCTGACCCGACGACCAGAACCCGTAATAGGGGTCGAGCTCACCCGGCTCGAAGTTCAGTTTCGGTGTCGAAGCATGCGCCTTGCTGACAAGCGTACCCTTGAGCAATTCGGATCCCATTCCGGATCCGGCCAGGAAGGCTCCCCCTGCCGTGGCGGTCATCAGGGATCGCCGGGACAGGCCTTTTCGTCTGGTTTCTTCTGCTGACATGTTCTGTCTCCTTCAGGTTGATGGTTGTGTTGTCGGATTGGTTCCCACGCGCGGCTGCCCTATGCCGGTCGATGCCGGAGCGACGGAGTCGAGCCCGTTCTGCTTGCGGAATTTCGCCCGCTTGGCTTCTTTCTTGATGCAAACCGGGCACTTGGTGGCGCTCTGGTAGAGCACCTGGCAGTGCAGACACTGCAGGCATTCATTGGGATTGATATTGCCTTCCGGATGGATGGCCTGGACCATGCACTCCTTGGCGCAGCGCTGGCATGGATCGCCGCATTCCTTGTAGCGCTTGAGCCAGTCGAACATTCTGAGCCGCGCAGGGATCGCCAGCGCCGCGCCGAGCGGGCACAGGTAGCGGCAGTAGAAGCGCTCGATGAACAGGCCGGCGCCAAGCAGCACGACCACGAACAGGATATACGGCCAGCCACGCTGGAACTTGAGGATGATCGCGGTCTTGAACGGCTCGATCTCCGCATAGCGCTCGGCCATTTCCAGCGAGTACAGCGACAGGCCGAACAGGCCGAGAAAGATCATGTACTTGATCGGCCACAGGCGCTCATGCAGACCCCAGGGCAGCGTGTATTGCGGGACCTTGAAAAAGCGCGCGATCTTGTTGGTCAGTTCCTGCAACGCGCCGAACGGGCAGAGCCAGCCGCAATACACACCGCGGCCCCAGAACAGCAGCGACGCCGCCACCGAAAACCAGAGGATGAAGACCAGCGGGTCCATCAGGAAGGCCGACCAGGAGAAGCCTGCCATCACCGCCGAGAAGAATGCCAGGATGTTGACCACCGACAATTGCGCATTGGCGTACCAGCCGAGGCCGACCAGCGTGAACACCAGGAAGCCGACGCGGAACCAGTAGGTGAAACGCTCATGCCGGGTTACCTGCATCTGGAAGAAGAATACACCGGTCAGGATGACGAGGGCGGCCACCAGGACCACGACCTCGACGCGCTTCTGCAGCCAGACGCGCTTCCACAGATGGCTCAGTTCGCTGGTATCCGATACCGCCACGTCGCTCTGGATCTGCGGGTTGACGGCGGCGGTTTCGACCGCAAGCTTCTCGGTATGGCGGTCCGGAATTCGGTAGCCGAGATCAAAGGTGATGAAGGCCTTGTCGATGGCGCCAACGGCGCGCTGCACCAAGAGCTGCAGCCTGAACGGCTCCGCCGGATCAAAGCCGCTGCCCGCCTTCACCTTGAAGATATCGAGTTCGGTGAACGACGGCGCATCTTCCGCCGCGAGCTTGCCAATCCGCTTGTGCTGCTTGTCGTGGAAGCGAACCGCGGTGTCGCCCTGGATCAGCTGGATGCGGTCGAATATGCCGCCGCGGACATAGCCCGATCCCTTGAAGGAATACTTGCCGCGACCGACAACGAGGATCGCCTGGTCGCCTTCATCGAGCCATTCGAGCAGGTTGGCGTATTCATCGTCGCCAAGCAGCGTGCGGCCGATCTCCGGCGCGCTGACCAGCGCCATCTGCATGTCGATGAAGGTGTCTTCGGGCGCCCCCTTTTCCGGGCGCTTGATGGCGCGAGGGTCACCGGTCTCCTCGAATGCCGTGTTCACCTGACCGATATCGAGCCGAAGGCTGCGGATCGAACCATCACCCGCAAGCGTCTGCCAGTCGGATACCGTGACGTCGTCACCGCTTGGCATCGACAAAGCCTTCGTCGGTCCCGAGCTTGCCAGTTCGGGCTCAAGGCCGCCAAGGCCAAGAGACCTCGCCACTTTCAGCCCTGCCCGGACAATGGAATCGTCGATGACGATGATCGTCACGGTGGCGCCCGAGACGATGTCGAGATCATGCGCCGAGCCACCGGCGGCGGCCTCGGCGATGAGATCGAGCCCGGCGTATTTCTCCGTCACCGCGGCGATTTTGGATTCGGGGATGCCGACCAGCACGATCGGTTCGGAATGCTTGACGAGGCGGACGCCGGTGACCTTCGCGTTGTCGTCAACTCCCATGAGCGTGTGGATCGGCTTGCCGGAATAGCCGGTCGTCGTGACGAAATCGGATGTCAGGAAGACGTAGCCGACGACCTTGCCGTCCTTCAGGGCTTCAACCACGGGAATGTCCGACCGCAATTGACCGTACTCGGTGGCGCCGGGAACGATGTCGCCGACACTCGCCTTGTCCAGGAACTTCATGACCAGGGGTTCGGCCTGCGCGGCGCCGATGGGCAGAAGAAGGCTTGCCAGCATCGCAAATGCTGCAACCATGTAATTGCGAACGCTGATCGACTTGGCCATCATGTCTAAACTCACCCGGTCATTTCCGGCGTGAACCTAGCCTCGTGGCCTGGCGACCTCTTTGCATTTGCGCAAACTCGCAAATGAAACGCGCCCGGAAACCTCAGCGATATCAATATATTATATTGTTTATATATAATGTTTTCGTTGCTGCATTTGGCTCAGGACCCTTGCCTGTATCCGAACGAAATGCTTTTTGTTCCACCTCAGCCAACGGGTTGACCGAGCAGAGCCACACTCCCGCGTTCGCATTATCGCGCATGGGGAAGCGATTTTGTGAAGGCGGTCCGCATGCGGCGGCCAAACAGCAGCCGCGCCATGCGAGACATCCGTCGAACGGTTGCAAACCGCTGATACAGCTTCAAGATTTGCCGGAAGGGTCGGGGTTCGATAATGGAAAACTGGACTGAATTTTCGTTGGCATTGGCGGTTTTCTTCGTCTTGCATGCGGTGCCGGTCCGGCCGGCGGTCAAGTCTCATATTGTCGGCCGCTTCGGAGCGCGGACCTTCTCGATTGGCTATTCGATCGTATCGGTGCTGGCGCTGGCCTGGCTGATCGTCAGCGCCGGACGCGCGCCCTATGTAGAAATCTGGCAGCCGGCGCCCTGGCAGTCGGCCGTGACGCTGGCGGCAATGCTGCTTGCCTGTATCGTCTTCGCACTCTCCATCGGGCGCCCCAATCCCTTTTCCTTTGGCGGTTCCAGAAATAGCTCCTTTGATCCGAGGCGGGCCGGAATTGTCCGCTTGCACCGGCATCCGTTGCTGGTGGCTCTCCTGCTGTGGTCCGGCTCGCATATCCTCCCCAACGGCAACCTAGCGCATCTCATAATGTTCGGCATCTTCGCCGCCTTCACCCTTGTCGGAATGCGGCTGATCGACCGGCGCAAGAAACGGGAAATCGGTGAGGACCGGTATCAGGACCTGCTGGCGGACATGCGCCGGGCATCCCTTGCAGACAGCTTCGGCGCGCAAAGCCTTCTGGTGAGGCTGATCGCCGGCTTGGCGTTGTTTGCGATCCTGCTGGCACTGCATCCGGCCGTGATCGGGGTGTCGCCGCTGGCGGCCGTTCTCTAGGGCCTCGCCGACCGCCGCGGCATGACGAGCGCCGGGCCGACGACTACAGCAAAGCCGCAGAATGCCGCCATCCACGCGAAAGCCGCGACATGCAATGACAGGCCCGTATGGCTGTCGGTCATGGCGGCGAGAATGCGCGCGGCCGCCGCGACCAGCACCGCCAGAAAAAGCAAGCTGACGGCGGGACCGGCACGCAGCGCCTGTCCGGTATGCCCCAGCGAGGCACGTACCATCATCGCCAGGGTCATGCCACCGACAGCGCCGACACCGAGCGCATGCACACCGGCAAGCGGCGAGATATGCTCCGGTAGGAGAATGGCCGCAGCAATAAGCGCAAATCCGGCGGGTACAAAGAGATAAGCCGCGTGCAGGATCCAGACCAGCGGATCGCGCAAGGTGCGATCGCCGGCCCAGCGCCCGAGCCGAATGAAATGCAGCAAGGCCGCGATGGCCATGGTTACAGCGGCGCCGAGTGACTCCGGAGACGCGGTCCAGACACCCAGGGCCGCTATGCCCGCGGCAATGGAGACCACGTCGAAGCGCGAAAAGGCCGCAGGCAGGCGCCCGGGATTCTCGCGAACCAGCCAGTTGCGGGTGAAACTCGGGATGACTCGCCCCCCAATCAGCATAATCAACGTGATCGCGGCGAGCGCCGCCAGCCGGCGGCTGATATCGGAGACGCCGTCAAAATGCGCTTCCAGATGAAAGGCGATGTTGGCGGCTGCCAGGACCAACAAGGGCAGCAGCACCTTCAGGTTTCGCCAGTTCGCGCCGGCGATGATTTCACGGGCAATCACGATCGCCACTGCGATCAGGAAAGCACAATCCACGACCAGCGCCGACTGCCAGCCGATATACGCTGAAAAGGTAACCGCCACCCGCCCCGCCAACCAGAGCAGGAGCAATGCCAGGAGGGCGTTTCCCTGCAGTGGCATGCGGCCGGTCCAGTTTGGCACGGCGGTGAACAGGAACCCGGTGACGATCGCCGGCAGGAAACCGAAATAGAGTTCGTGCACGTGCCAATCAACCGGCGCAAACAGCGTCGCCAGCGCCAGCTCGCCGTAAAACTGCGGCAGCCAAAGCAGGATCGACAGCCCCGTATACAGCCCGCCGAAAAGAAAGAACGGACGAAAGCCGTAGCTCAGGATGGCCGGTCCGGCATATGTGCGGGTTCGAGGAATTGCCATGATGGGATCCAGTGTCTGTTGAGTTGCGGGACGCCTGTTCGGGTTGCGTTGGCGCCACCAAATCCCTAACAGTTTGGCCAGCCGGATCTTTGCATTGTCGCAAACTGGAGAAAACCATTGAGCCGTCTTGATGCGTCGCTTCTTGCCGACCTGCCTCCCTTTTCCGGAATGAGCCGGGACGCGCTCGACGATATGCTCGCACGGGCCGTGTCGTTCCGGAGCGCGAAGGATGCCTATGTGTTTCGGGAAGGCGAGGAAGCGCACTCGTTCTTCCTGCTGCTTGATGGCTATGTGCGTGTGGTCAAGGTGACGCCCGACGGCGAACAGGTGATCGTCCGCTATATCGCGACCGGCGAACTGCTCGGTATTGCAAAGGCAATCGGGCGGGACAGCTACCCGGCCAATGCAGTGGCCGCGGTCGATTGCGTCCTGCTCGCCTGGCCTTCCAACGCCTGGGACGCCATCGTTGCCGCACACCCGGGTTTTGCCACCAACACCTATTCCATGGTCGGCAGCCGGCTGGTCGGCACCCAGGACCGTGTCGTCGAACTGGCCACGGAGCGGGTGGAACAAAGGGTCGCCAACGCCATTCTAAGCCTTGCACGGGAAACCGGCCGCAAGACCGATGAAGGAATCCTGATCGACTTTCCGATCTCCCGGCAGGACATCTCCGAGATGACCGGCACGACGCTTCACACCGTCTCCCGCCTGCTCAGCAGCTGGGATTCGAAGGGCTGGATCAAGGGCGGACGCCAGAAGATCACGCTTGTCGAAGGCCACAGGCTGATGATGGTCGCATCCGCGCGCGACTGATGCCGTTCACCGCGAACCGGCCGCAGCGATCGCCGACATGAGCGACGCAAGGAACTCTTCGGGGTTACGGGAATGCTCGAGAGCCGCATCCGAAACGCTGTGAAACGCGCTCAATGGGCAGCCGACACAATGGATCCTGGATGCCAGCAACACCGGAAGCACTTCAGGATGCCGGCTCATCACCACATCCATCGGCGTCTCCAGTGTGATGGTCTGCTTGCCCATTGAGCTGCCCGGTTTGTCAAACCCGGACGCTAGCAGACCCTGTCGGGCGCAATTTGTTCAATCGCAATCAACTGGTGATTTGGCATCGCCTGGCCGGAAGGGCCCCTGCGTGGCGCCTGGCCTATAGGGAATCGCGCAAGCGGCCAACCCAGCCCTTCTTCTCCGCGACGTCTTCAGCTGGCGTGTCTTCGGCTGCCGGTGTCGGGCCGACAATCTCGCTGAATTTCGCAAAGAAATCACCGGCCAGCTTCTTCGCGGTTCCATCGATCAGACGGCTGCCGAGCTGAGCGATCTTGCCGCCGATTTCAGCCGACACGGTGTAATTGAGGATCGTTGCATCGCCATCGGGTACCAGGTCCACCTTGGCTCCGCCCTTGGCGAAGCCGGCCATGCCGCCCGATCCTTCTCCGCTGATCGTATAACCGTTGGGCGGATCGAGATCGGACAGGGTCACCTTGCCGGTGAAGCTCGCCTTGACCGGACCGACCCGCAGCGTCACCTTGGCGTTCATCTCGGTGTCGGAGGTCTTCTCGATCGACTCGCAGCCCGGAATGCACTGGCGCAGGATATCGACGTCATTCAAGGCGGCGTAGACCTGCTCGCGGGAAGCTTCGATGCGTTGTGATCCGTTCATTTCCATCTTGGTGTGTCCTTGCCAGAGTGTGGGCCAAAGCGTTGGCCAGAGCGTGGGTCAGAGTGTGCGTTGGCCGCGGCGGCGCAGTTCGATCATCTCGGCGACGATCGAAAAGGCGATCTCGTCCGGCGTGATGGCGCCGATATCGAGACCCGCCGGCGCGCGAATGTTTTCGAGCCGAGCAGGCGGAATGCCGCTTTCGATCATGTCGGCCTTTAGCGCCGCCGCCTTCTTGCGCGAGCCGACAAAGGCGAGATATTTGGAAGGCGCCTCAACCGCTGCCTTGAGTGCCGCACTGTCGCCGCGGCCCTGTGTGGCGATCACCACATAGTCCCGCTCGCTTCCGTCTATCGGCACGGCATAGCCGTCAATCAGCCGATCGGTTTCGCCGAAGCTCGCGTGTTCGGTCGCCGGGGCGCAGACGGTGATGAAGAAGCCCATCCGCCGCGCAAGGTCGGCGAGTGCTACCGCGACCGGCGAGGCGCCGCAGATCAGCAGGTTGGGTCGCGGCAACACCGGCTCCACGAACACGTCCATCGTCCCCTGGCTCGGACAATGGTTGCTGGCATAGATGACGCCGTCACGCGTTTCTCCTGCCTTGACCCGGTGCTCGGACAATTGATCGCCGGGCTGGATGCTGACAAGCCGCGACTGGCCATCGGCAAGCGCTTCCCGTGCCGCCTTGAGCACGGCTCCACGGGCACAGCCGCCGCCTATCCATCCTTCGGTGATGGTGCCATCAGCCAGGATCAGCGCCTTGGCGCCGGCCTTCGCGGCGGTAACCGAGACCGTGCGCACCACCGTTGCCAGCGCGAAAGGCTCGCCCCTGGTCTTGTAGTCGTTCATCAGCTCCAGAATATCGGCGTGTTGCGGCATGATCATATCCTCGCCAGATAGGGTTCAAGGGATTTGAGGCTTTCGAGATTGTGCGCCGGGGCGAACAGGTCGACATAGGGCAGCGCCGCCTTCATGCCTGCGGCCTCGGGCGCGTAGCCCTGCCAGCCGATCATCGGGTTGAGCCACGCGATGCGGCGGCAGCGGCGGCGCAGGGCCTGCATCTCGACACCCAGCACCTCGGCGGGACCAGTGTCATAGCCGTCCGAGACGATCATGACGCAGGTGCGTGAGTGAATGCAGCGCTTTGCATGCCAGCGGTTGAAGGTGGCGAGGCTTTCACCGATCCGCGTGCCGCCGCCGGTGCCTTGCGCCAGCAACGACATGCGTTCCACTGCACGCTGCGGATTACGCTCCTTCAGCGCCGGCGAGATGTGGATCAGGCGGGTGTGAAAGACGAAGGCTTCGGCCTCGCGAAAACTGTCGAGCACGCCGTGCATGAAGCGCAGGAAGACCGCGGAATAAAGGTTCATCGAGCCCGACGCATCGAGCAGGACCACCAGCCGAAGCGGCTTGTCCTTGCGCTTTCGCCGGATCAGTTCCAGCGGCGTGCCGCCATGGGCAATGCTCTTGTGGATCGTCCGCCTGAGGTCGAGCCGCTGGCCCGAACGCCGCGCGTGCATTCGGCGCGTCAGCCGCGCGCGCATGCTCTTTGCCAGCCGCTCGGCAAGCAGGTGTGCTTCCGCCAGGTCTTTGGGCTGGGTGAGATGCCTGAAATCGGTTTTCGACAACAGCTCGGTGCGTGAGGCGCCCTCCCGCTTTGACTGGCCGGTCTCGGAGACTTCGCTTCCCTCGCCGCGCTCGACATGGTCGGCCATGTCGCTCTCACCAATTCCGCGCCGGCCCGCCGCCTGGGTCTGCAGCCCGGGAGGCGATTTCTGCGGCGCGCCGGAAATGCGCGTCGCCGATTTCATGCCGCGGCTCAACCAGTAGGCGTCGAACAGCTCGTCAAATTTCTCCCAGTCGGCCTGGCGGCTACACAAAAGGGTCTTCAGAGCCGGACGCAAGCGCGAGGGGCGTGCCGCATCGCCGCCGGCCAGGATCGTCAGCGCATCCCGGGTTTCAGCCAGGCCAACGATAAAACCATTGTCGCGCAGGGTTTGGGCAAAGCCGTTCAGCTTCGTCCGGGCGCCTGCGCCGAGAGGATTTTCGGATGCCATCGCCAGGCTCATCTCAGGCCACCTTGCCGAGAAGGCGGTCGGAGACCTCGCGGGTCATGCGGGACTTGTCCTCGGCGGTCTTTATCAGGCACATCAGCGTTTCATGCACCGCTTCGGGCTCATCGCGCAGGTGGCGGATCTCGAGCCCGGCCAGCGTTGCCGCCCAGTCCAGCGTCTCGGCGACGCCAGGCGTCTTGCGCAGCTCTTCCTTGCGGATCAGGCTGACCATGTTGGCGATCTGCAAGGCCAGATCGGTGTCGATGCCGGGCAGGCGCGACAGGATGATCCGGGCCTCGCGGTCGACATCGGGATAGTCGACATAGTGATAGAGACATCTGCGGCGCAGCGCGTCGCTGAGCTCGCGGGTCCCGTTCGATGTCAGGATGACGCGGGGAATCGTGGTCGCCGTGATCGTCCCCAGCTCGGGGATCGAGACCTGAAAATCAGACAGCAGCTCGAGCAGGAACGCCTCGAACTCCTCGTCCGCACGGTCCACCTCGTCGATGAGCAGCACCGGCGCCTTGTCCTGCCGGATCGCCGCCAAAAGCGGCCGTTCCAGCAGATAGGTCTCGCTGAAAATGTGTTCCTCGACCGAAGAGGCATCGGCACCTTCGCGGGCCTTGATGGCCAGCAATTGCCGCTGGTAGTTCCACTCATACAGCGCCGCGCTCTGGTCCAGACCCTCGTAGCATTGCAGCCGGATCAGCCGCGTGTCATGGGCCAGCGCCAAGGCGCGGGCCACTTCGGTCTTGCCGACGCCGGCCTCGCCCTCAAGCAGCAAGGGCCGCTTGAGGCTGTCCATCAGCCACAGCGCCGTCGCCAGGTCGCGGTCGGGAATGTACCCGACCGCAGCCAGCTCTGTGGCGACATTTTCCTGAGGGATTTTCACCGCTCTCTCCCCGCGCCGATCGTCAGGTGTGCAGGCCCAGCTTCTGGCCGACGGTCCACAACCGCCATGCATCGTGGGGCATCTGGATGTGACCGGCGCCGAGGAACGCATAGGCGTCGTTCACTGCGTTGGAGAAGCAGGGCACGCCGCCGACATGCGGGCTCTCGCCCACGCCCTTGGCGCCGATCGGATGGTGCGGCGACGGGGTCACCGTGTGGTCGGTTTCCCAGTGCGGGGTCTCCACAGCGGTCGGCAGGAAGAAGTCCATGAAGGACGCGCCCATGACATTGCCATGCTCGTCGTAGCGGATTTCCTGGCCCATGGCGCAGGCAAAGGCTTCGGTGAGCCCGCCATGCACCTGACCCTCGATAATCATCGGGTTGATGCGGGTGCCGCAATCATCGAGCGCATAGAAGCGCCGGGTCTTGGCGACACCGGTGTCGACGTCGATGTCCATGACGCAGAAATAGGCGCCGAACGGATAGGTCATGTTCGGCGGTTCGTAATAATTCACCGCCTCCAGGCCCGGCTCCATGTTCGGCGGCGGGCTGTTGTAGGCAGCCCAAGCAATTTCCTTCATCGTCTTGAACTTTTCCGGCAAGCCCTTGACCCGGAACCGGTCGACATCCCATTCGAGATCGCCCTCGTGCACTTCGAGCATGTGGGCGGCGATCATCTGCGCCTTCGCCTTGATCTTGCGCGCGGCGACGGCCGTCGCTGCACCCGCCACAGGGGTCGAGCGCGAGCCGTAGGTGCCCAGACCATAGGGCGCGGTGTCGGTGTTGCCTTCCTCGATCATGATGTCGTCGGCTGGAATGCCGATTTCCGTAGCGATGATCTGGGCATAGGTGGTCTCGTGTCCCTGGCCCTGGCTCTTGGTCCCCATGCGGGCGATCACGGAACCGGTGGGATGGATGCGGATCTCGGCGGAATCGAACATCGCGATGCCGAGGATGTCGCAATTCTTGGAGGGTCCGGCGCCGACGATCTCGGTGAAGAAGGAGATGCCGATGCCCATCAGTTCGCGGGTTTCGCCGCGCTTGAACGCCTCGCGTTTCTTCGCCTGCTCCTCGCGCAGCTCCTTGTAGCCGATGGTGTCCATCGCCTTCTTCATGGCGGTGTGATAGTCGCCGCTGTCATATTCCCAGCCGAGCGCCGACTGGTAGGGGAACTGCTCGGCCTTGATGAAGTTCTTGATGCGCAGCTCCGCCGCGTCCATGCCGAGCTTCTGGGCAAGAAGTTCGACCGCGCGCTCGATGGCGAACACCGCTTCGGTGACGCGGAACGAGCATCGATAGGCCACACCGCCCGATGCCTTGTTGGTGTAGACGCCGTCGACGGCCAGGTGCGCGGTCGGGATGTCGTAAGACCCGGTGCATATGTTCATGAAGCCGGCCGGCCATTTCGACGGATCGGCGCAGGCGTCGAAGGCGCCGTGGTCGGCGAGCACATGCACGCGCATCGCCTGGATCTTGCCGTCCTTGGTGGCGGCGAGTTCCGTCGTCATGTGATAGTCGCGGGCAAACGACGTGGTGGAGAGGTTCTCCATCCGGTCCTCGACCCACTTGACCGGCACGCCCAGCACGATGGAGCCGACAACCGAGCAGACATAGCCGGCATAAGCGCCGACCTTGTTGCCGAAGCCGCCGCCGATATCGGGCGCGATGACATGGATCTTGTGCTCGGGCAGGCCCGAGATCAGCGAGACGACGGTGCGGATGACGTGCGGCGCCTGGAAGGTTCCCCACAGCGTCAGCTCACCCTTGACCTTGTCGAAGGACGCCACCGACTGGCAGGTTTCGAGCGGTGACGGATGGGTGCGGTGATCGACCAGCATTTCCTTGATGGTCACATCGGCATTGGCAAAGACCGCGTCGGTGGCCTCCTTGTCGCCGATGGTCCACTCGAAGATGTGATTGGGATGTTTGCGCGGGCCGTGCGCGCCGACCATCTTGTCCTGAATGTCCTCGCGCAGGATCGGCGCGTCGGGATCCATCGACTTGAAGGGATCGACGATGCAGGGCAGTGCTTCGTACTCGACGTCGACCAGTTCGGTGGCGTCCGAGGCGATGTAGCGGTCTTCGGCGATGACGAAGGCCACTTCCTGGTTCTGGAACAGCACCTTTTCCTCGGCCAGGACCGCCTGCACGTCGCCGGCCAGCGTCGGCATGTAATGCAGGCCGAGCGGCTTGAGGTCGGCGGCGGTCAGCACCGCAACGACGCCCGGCAGGGCTTTCGCACGGCTGGTGTCGATGCTCTTGATCCGCGCATGGGCGTGGGGTGAGCGGACAAAGTCGCCGAACAGCATGCCGGGCAATTTCAAATCGTCGACATAGCTGCCCTTGCCTTGCGTGAAGCGGATGTCCTCGACGCGCTTGCGCTTGCAGCCCATGCCCTGGAGCTTTTCCGTACGTTCGGCGCGGTCCTGATCAATCTTGGTCTGGTCGTTCATTCTGCTGCCTCCTGAAACGGGGTTCCGTTGATCTTGGCTGCGGCATACTGGATCGCCTTGACGATGTTGACGTAGCCGGTGCAGCGGCAAAGATTGCCGGCAATGCCGTTGCGAATCTCGTCTTCGGTCGGCGCCGGATTTTCCTGAAGCAGGCGGTGCGCCCGCAGGATCATGCCGGGTGTGCAGAAACCGCACTGCAAGCCGTGCATCATGCGGAAGCCTTCCTGCAGCGCGCTCAGCGTCCCGTCGGGGTTGGCCATGCCTTCAATGGTGGTGATGTTGGCGCCGTTGGCCTGGACCGCGAAGGTCATGCAGCTCTTGACCGACATATCGTCCATCTCGACGGTGCACGCGCCGCAATGGCCGGTGTCGCAACCAATATGCGCGCCGGTGAGGTTCTGTTGTTCACGCAGGAAGTGGATCAGCAGGGTGCGCGGCTCGACCAGAGCCTCAACCTTCCTGCCGTTGATGGTCAGTTCGATGTGTGATTTTGCCATTGGAATTCTCCCCCCTCAACCCTTGGCGCGGGACTGCGCCCGCTCAAGTGCGCGACGCACCATGACGCCGGCCATTTTCGTGCGGTACTCGGCAGGCCCGCGCATGTCCGACGCCGGTTGCGTGATCGCTTCAGCGGCTGCAACCGCTGCATCCACCGACACCTTGTCGAGGCTCGTTCCCACAAGCAGAGCTGCCGCATCGGATGCCCACAGCGGGGTTTCCGACACGTTGGTCAGGCCGATGGATGCGCTGGTGCATTTGCCGCCCGCCATGGTGATAACAACGGCGGCCGCCGCAGTGGCATAGTCGCCGACCTTGCGCTTGAGCTTCTCATAGGCATAGCCATGATCCGGCGAAGGGATCGGGATGCGGACCGCGGTCAGGATCTCGCCATGCACGAGCGCGGTGAAATAGGCGCCCTGGTAGAAGTCGCGAGCCGCAATATCACGGCTGCCGTCCGGGCCGGTGACCGCATAGGTCGCCCCCAGGCACATCATCAGCGCCGGCATGTCGTTGCCCGGATCACCGTTGGCGACATTGCCGCCGAATGTGCCCTTGTAGCGGATCTGCGGATCGGCGATCAGCCTGGAAGTCTCGGCAATGATCGGGAGATGCCGGCCGAGTTCCTCCGAGGAGATCAGCTCGAACTGCGTCGTCATGGCGCCGATGACGACGTCATTGCCGGTGACCGAAATACCCTTGAGATTGCCGATACCGGACAGGTCGACAAGATGTTCCGGCGAAGCCAGCCGGGTTTTCATCAGCGGTATCAGGCTGTGACCGCCTGCAAGGATGTTGGCCTCCTCGCCGAGCCTGGCAAGCAAGGCAACTGCATCCTCTACGGACGCAGGTCGATGATAGTCGAAAGTGCCGGGTATCATGTTAGCTCCTCCCAAAGCCTGGCAGTTCAAAAACCGCATCGTCATTAATCCGGCGAGCCGGCTTCCTGATCGGTTTTCAACAGTGTCTTGATGAGAGGCTATTCCAATGGTTGCGGACAACCGGTGGCGCACGAACACCACGTATTTTCACGAAATACAGCCAGCCTGCACGAACTGCGTCAACAATATTGACTTAAATTCAGGCAATGCCCGAGTGCTGACGGGCCTGGTGGGCGGCCAGTTCCTGCCGAAGTTCGGCGACGCGGGCACGGCTGATCGGAACGGTTCGGCGGACCGGCGAAACCAGTTCGGCGACGGCTGCATCGCCAGATTTTTTCACCTGCCCGACATGCGCAAGGCTGACGATGTAGCTGCGATGGGTCCTGTAGAATTCAGGCTTTGGCAGGCGTTCGAAGATCTCGCTGATCGAGAGCGTGCAGAACAGATCGTCGCGCCCGTTGAAGACATAGGTGTAATGGGCGTTGGCGTGCACTGATATGACGTCGCTGGCGGCGATGTGAAACCGATTTCCGTTCTTTTCGATCGGCAGCAGGGTGGCCGAAACGCCGTCGGTCGGCGCAGCGGCTGGCGCGCCTACCAGTCTCGCAGGGTCCGTGCCATTGGGTTCGGTGTCATTGAAATCGTCGGCGTTGTCTTCCCCGGCCTTCAGTCTCGCGTCGTCGCTGCCTGCGTCCGGTCGCTTCGGCACAAGCGTCAGCATGAAAATCCCGGAGATCGCGAAGGCAACGACGCTGACAATGACGGCCAGTGTATCGCTCGAGATGAACGAGGTCGAGGTGCTCTCGGCTGCAAGGGAGAAATCGAAAGTGGTGCCCACCATGGCGGTGTAGTGCATTCCGGAGACCGCGCATCCCAGGAACGTGGCGCAGAGGAAAAGCGGTGGCCGCCGGTCGGCCGAGAACGCCAGCCACAGCGCCAGTCCCGAGGCTGTGACGGCAATCACGAAGCTCAAGACGACGTAAACCGGATCATAGCTCAAGCTGGCGCTTGAGCGCAGTGCGATCATGCCGACATAGTGCATCGTGGTGATGCCCATCCCCATCACACCTGCAGCGATGGCGAGCAAGTGCCGCGAGCGCAGGCTTGCGAGGAACACCGCGATGCCGGTCACCAGCACGCACAGCAGCAGTGACAGCAATGTCGGCAGGACCAGATAGTCAACCTGCGAGGCCATGCCCATCGACAGCATGCCGATGAAATGCATGCTCCAGATGCCGACCGACAGGGTAATCGCCGATGCGGCGATGAGCAGGCGGCGATTGAGTGCGAAAGCCCCCGAGATGCGCAGCGCCAGATTGAGGCCGACATAGCTCGCCTGTATGGCGACGACGATCGACAGAACGACCAGATAGAGATTGTGGTGGTGCGATGCCATTACGGGGTGGCCCCGTCAGCCTGGTACAGAGTTGCTTTGCTGATCATGGTTGCAGGCTAGCATAATTCATCTCCCGATTTCCATCTGATGCGGAAGCGGTGCACGCGAGACCCGGACAGACACGCTTGCCCGCTGAATCCATGCGGTCACCTGGCCACGAAACGTCCTGTCCGACGGATGGACTCCGGCGTCAGGGATCAGAGGAGTCGGCGATCCGTTTTTTCAGGCCCTCGACCATATCCTGCGATATCGATTGATTGGCGTTCATCGCCTGCAACGGACAGGGCGTGTCCAGGCGCCTGAGTGCCTCTGCGATGCCGAAGCAATGAGCCGAATCCAGACGCGACAATTCCCGCCAGGTTACCGGAATTGCCACCGGAGCGCCCTTGCGGGCCCGGAGTGAATAGGGTGCAACCGCCGTCGCCCCCCTTTCGTTGCGCAGCCAGTCGATGAAAATCCTGCCCTTGCGCCTGGCCTTCGACATGGTTGCGACATAGCGATCCGGATGGCGCAGCGCCAGGCCGCCGGCAGCCGTGCGCGAGAAGGCCGCGACCGTTTCCCAACCCGCCGCCCGGTGCAACGGCACAACGACATGCACACCCTTGCCGCCGGTAACCATCGGCATACCTTGAAGTCCGACATCTTCCAGCAGCTTGCGGACATCGCTGGCCGCGGCCTTGACGTCGGAGAAGGGCAGCCCCTCATCCGGGTCGATATCGAAGACGAGTCGGTCGGGGGTCTCCAGCATGTCGGTCCGCGAGCCCCAGATGTGGAATTCGATGGTTCCCATCTGCGCAGCCGCGACAACACCTTGCCTCTTCTCGATCACCATGTATGGCTCGGTCTTGCCGGACTTCTCCGTGAGGTCGACCCGGGCGATGCCGGAGGGAAATCCCTTGCCGGCGTGTTTCTGAAAGAAACACTCGCCGTCGATGCCCTCGGGGCATCTGAGCAGCGACACCGGCCGGTGTCCGGCAAGTTCCAGCATCCTGTCCGCCGCCTTCGCGTAATACGCCGCAACATCGCCCTTGGTGCAGCCCGCCTCGGGAAACACCACACGATCCGGATGGGTGATCCGCACACCCAGAACCGCGCCTTGATCATCGGAGGCCTGCGCAGGTTTTTCGAGCTTTGCCATAGTCGCATCCTTCTCCTCGCGCGCACCCGGAGAGACGCCATCACGAAGACGCCCCTCCACGGACTGCCTCGCGTTCGCGCCGGCGCGCCGGACTAAGGAAAGATGATCGCTAAGGCCGTCCGGCGACGCGTCCGCGGTCAGCCAATCTAGCATCTTCGCGCGGTTGCAACAGAGGCGATGCAAGTTCAGCTACTCTGACCGAGACCGGAATGTCCGGCTGTGTGCGGGAGACAGGCTTTGCGACGCGTGAGAAAACGGCACCGATTCCGATCAGGACCGGTTCGTCGTATCCGATGATGGACATTCCCGCGTCGAGGTCCTTGAGTTCGCCGGCCCAGTGCCGGAAGCCGTCGCGGGCGACGGACCTGGCGACAACCACGGCCGTGGAAGGACGCATCCCGCCGGCGATCAGGCGGCCCGAGATATCGCCCGCCGTGCGTCCGCCCATGTAGAAGACGGTGGTGGTTCCGGCATCGGCGATCCCGGTCCAATCCAGATCCGATGGCAATTCCCCGTTGCGGCTGTGGCCGGTAACGAAACGGACCGATTGCGCATGGTCGCGATGCGTCAGCGATACCCCGAGCTGCGACGCCATGGCGAGCGCCGAAGTGATGCCCGGGACCACCGCGACCGGGATGCCTTCCGCCTCGAGCCGGGCGATTTCCTCCCCTGCCCGGCCGAAAATCATCGGATCCCCGCCCTTCAGCCGCACCACATGCTTGCCGGCTTTGGCGAGCTTGACCAAGGTCGCGTTGATGTCGTCCTGCCTGCAGCTTTCCCGGCCGCCACGCTTGCCTACCAACATGCGTTTGGCTTCGCGGCGCGCCAGTTCGAGCGCGTCGCCGGAAACGAGATCGTCAAACAGGATGACGTCGGCGGCCTGCAACGCGCGGACGGCCTTGAGCGTCAGCAGTTCGGCGTCTCCCGGACCGGCTCCGACCAGGGTGACCCGGCCTGTACCGCGCGCGCCTGCCCGCTTAAGCGCCGCGGTGCCGGCCAGCAATTCGCGCGCGGTGGCTGCGGTGGGGGCGGCAGCAAAGGCGCGGTCGACAAAGCCTTCCCAGAAGGCGCGGCGCTCGCCGCCCGGATTGAGGCGGTCATTGACCGCGGCGCGGATCGTCTGCGCGAGCTTCGCCCAGGCCGCGACCGAGGGCGGGATCAGGGTTTCGATGCGGCGGCGGATGGCCTGTCCGAGGATCGGAGCGGCGCCATCGGTCGAAATCGCGATCACCGCCGGCGAACGGTTGACGATCGAGCCGAACTGGAACTCGCAGAAGGCCGGCTTGTCGATGACATTGACGGGGACCCCGGCTCCATGCGCTGAGCAGTGGAAGGCCTGTGCCTCGCCATCGGTCGCGGCATCGCAGATGGCGATCTGCATGCCCTCGAAACTGTCGGAGGTCCAGAGCCGCGGGTGCCAGACATAGGCGCAGGTGCTGCCCGCGATCAGCCCGGCAAAGACCGCTTCGAGTTCCTCGGCAAAGACGTGCACCTCTGCACCGGCGGCGGCGAGTAACTCGGCCTTCCACGCCGCCGCATCGGAACCGCCCGCCACCAGCACCTTCTTGCCCTTGAGCCTGTAGAAAACCGGCAGGGTCGCGAGCGGTCCCATGCGCTCGCGCTCGCCGCGTCCGCGCGGCGCTTCATTCGGCTGCAATGATCTGATGTTCATCGAGGAGACCCTTGATTTCCGATTTGCAGGAGCCGCAATTGGTGCCGGCGGTGGTGGCATTGGTGATCGCGTCGACGCTGGCGCATCCTCTGCTGATGGCGCCGACAATGTCGTTGATGCCGACATTCATGCAGGCGCAGACGATCGCGCCCTTGTCCGGCATGTCATTGGCCGGCCTACCCGCGATCACCCGCCAGCGCGACGATACGTTTGCGAAGTCTTCCGCCAGCTGATCGGCGGCCCAGCTGCGCGAGACCGCCACCGGACGGTCCGAAACGAAGACCGCGCCGACCAGACCGGCGCCGTCAAAGGCGGCATGCCGAGCCAGGCCGCTGCGCGGATCGGTAAAGGACAGAAGCGGCGTGGCCGGATCGAGATCCAGCACGGCGCAGACAAGTTCCCGGATATCGGCCTGCGCGCACGCCAACGCGAATTCGGCACGCCAGCCGGCCCCGGTCCTGGCCATCGCCCAGTAATCGGCCCGGTGCATGGCCGGCTTGTGGCGAGTGACCGCAAATCCATAGTGACTGGCCTCGAACCGGCTGAGGCCTACGGCGGTGTTCTTCAGCGCCGGCTGTCCCGAGACCGGATCGACCACCGGCGCCACCAGCCGGTCGACCCTCGCGCCGGATGCCCATTGGTCGGTCCAATGCATCGGCACGAAGATGTTGCCCGGCCGCTGCCTGTCGGTGATCAGCGCCCGGACAATGATCTCACCACGCACGCTCGCCACCCGCACCAGGTCCGCAGTCCCGATGTTCAATGATTTCGCATCGCGCGGATGGATCTCGGCGAAGGGCTCTGCGATATGCGCCGCCAGCCGCGGGCTTTTGCCGGTGCGCGTCATCGTGTGCCAGTGATCGCGAACGCGTCCGGTGTTCAGCGTGAAGCGATGATCGGTCTTGGCGGAAGCAGCTTCGGGCGGTGCAACCGCGATAAAGCGTGCCAGGCGGTCCGGAGTGAAAAAACCGCCATTGGCGAAGAACCTCGTATCGGGCGAGATCGAGATATCCCGTGCAGGTTTCGGCCACTGGAACGGCGTCAGTTCATCATATGCCCGGTCATCGATATCGGCGCAGGCGCCGATATCGAGATCGCGGCCGCCGTTGTTCTCGAAAGCGGTTTGCGCCGCATACTCGCGCATGATCGATGCGGGATTGGCAAAACCGAAGGCTTCGGGATAACCCATGCGCCTGCCGACCTCGGCCATCTGCCACCAGTCGGCCCTGGCCTCGCCCGGCGCGGCCAGGAAGGTGCGCTGGCGCGAGATGCGGCGTTCGGAATTGGTCACCGTGCCATCCTTCTCGCCCCAGCCGAGCGACGGCAGTTTGACATGGGCATGCCGGATGGTATCGGTGTCAGCCATGATGTCGGAGACGACCACGAAGGGGCAGGTCTTGAGAGCTGACTCGACCGCGCCGGCATCGGGCATCGAATCGACCGGGTTGGTGGCCATGATCCAGAGCGCCTTGATCCGCCCGTCTCCCACCGCCTTGAACAGGTCAACCGCCTTCAGCCCCGGCCTGTCGGCGATCACCGGAGACTTCCAGAAACGCTGCACGCGGTCGCGATGGACCGGGTTCTCGATCTCCATATGGGCTGCCAGCATGTTGGCGAGGCCGCCGACCTCGCGGCCGCCCATTGCATTGGGTTGACCGGTCACCGAGAACGGTCCCATCCCCGGCCTGCCGATGCGGCCGGTCGCCAGATGGCAATTGATGATGGCGTTGACCTTGTCGGTACCGGAGGCGGACTGGTTGACGCCCTGGCTGTAGACTGTGACGACCTTCTGGGATCCGGCCCAGAGGGCGTAGAAGGCTTCCAGTTCGGCCGCTGCCAGCCCGGTCTGCGCCATCAGGTCTGAAAGTCCCACCGCACGGGCAGCCGCGAGCGTCGCTTCGACGCCGGTGGTGTGGGCCGCGACGTAGCCGGTGTCGAAATGGCCGTTTTCTTCGAGATGGGCGAGAAGCCCCAGAAACAGGGCTACGTCGCCATCGGGTGCGATCGGCAGATGCAGGTCGGCGATATCGGCCGTCATGGTGCGGCGCGGATCGATGAGGACGATCTTCATTTCCGGGCGTGCGGCCTTGGCGGCGGCGATGCGCTGATAGAGCACCGGATGGCACCAGGCCAGGTTCGATCCCGTCAGCACGACGAGGTCGGCGAGTTCCAGATCCTCGTAGGTTCCCGGCACAGTGTCCGAGCCAAAGGCGCGGCGGTGACCGGCGACCGAGGACGCCATGCACAGCCGCGAATTGGTGTCGATGTTTGCCGAGCCGATGAAGCCCTTCATCAGCTTGTTGGCGACGTAGTAATCCTCGGTCAGGATCTGGCCGGAAACATAGAAAGCGACACTGTCCGGTCCGTGTTCGGCGATTGCCTGAGAAAATCGCGAGGCCACAAGATCAAGGGCCGTGTTCCACGAGGCACGCTCGCCGGCGATCTCCGGATAAAGCAGCCTGCCATCCAGATCGACTGTTTCTCCGAGCGCCGAGCCTTTTGAACACAGGCGGCCAAGGTTTGCGGGGTGGGTGGGATCGCCCTTGATCGTGACGGCGCCGCCCTCCTCCAGGGTCGCCAGAACGCCACACCCCACCCCGCAATAGGGACACGTCGTCCTGACCGTTGTGCCCATTTTTCCAGTCATTTCGAAACGCCGAGGCCGAGGACGATTTCATCGCCCTCGAGCCGAACCGGGAACGACAGGGTCTGCCCCTCGTCAGCACCCTGGGCAAGCCCGGTTTCGAGACTGATCACCCAGTTGTGCAGGGGGCAGGTGACGCAGCCGTCATGCACGATGCCCTGGCTCAAGGGCCCGTTCTTGTGCGGGCACTTGTCTTCCAGCGCGAACACCCGGTCATCGGCCGTGCGGAAAATGGCGATGCTCGTCTCGCCGTTCTTGATGCAGCGCGCCCCGCGCCGGGGAATATCGTTGAGGCTTCCCACCCTGACCCATGTCTGTGTCATCGCGTTCATTCCGCCGCCTCCAGGCTCAGTGTCGCCATCGGGTTGAACTCGTGCTTGTCCTTGCCGGAGACGCGCTCAGACCAGGGATCGACCTGGGCAAATTTCTGGCTGAAGACGAAGCGCTCGTAATAGGCCTTGCGCTTGTCGGGCTCATCCATGATCTGACGGCGGATCTCGTCGAGGCCGATGCGCTTGGCCCATTTGTAGATGCGTTCGAGATAGCGGCCCTGCTCGCGGTACATCTGCGCCAGCGCCACGACATGCTCCATCACCTCTTCCTCGGTCTTCACATGCCCGAGGATCTCGGTGCCCTTGATGTCGAGGCCGGCGGCTCCGGCGAAATGGATCTCGTAGCCGCTGTCGACACAGATGACGCCGATGTCCTTGCAGGTGGCTTCGGCGCAATTGCGCGGGCAGCCGGAGACAGCCAGTTTCAGCTTGGCGGGCGTCCATGAGCCCCACATGAATTTTTCGAGCCTGATGCCGAGGCCGGTGGAATCCTGGGTGCCGAACCGGCACCAGTCGCTGCCGACGCAGGTTTTAACGGTGCGAAGCCCCTTGGCGTAGGCCTGGCCCGAGACGAAGCCGGCCTTGCCGAGGTCGGCCCAGACCGCCGGCAGGTCCTCCTTCCGGACGCCGAGCATGTCGATGCGCTGGCCGCCGGTGCATTTGACCGCCGGGATGTTGAACTTGTCGACGACATCGGCAATCGCGCGAAGCTCCGCCGCCGAAGTCATGCCGCCCCACATCCGCGGCACCACTGAGTAAGTGCCGTCCTTCTGGATGTTGGCGTGCACGCGCTCGTTGATGAAGCGCGACTGGTAGTCGTCGGCATATTCGGCCGGCCAGTCGCAGACCAGATAGTAATTGAGTGCCGGACGGCATTTGGCACAGCCGCAGGAGGTCTTCCATTCCAGCTCCTGCATCACCGCCGGGATGGTTTTCAGCTGCTTTGCCTTGATCAGGCGGCGCACGTCGTCATGGCCGAGTTCGGTGCAGCCGCACATCGGCGTCACCGCCGCCGGATTGTAGGCATCGCCAAGTGTCAGGCTGAGAAGTTGCTCGACCAGACCGGTGCATGTCCCGCAGGACGCCGACGCCTTGGTATGGGCGCGCACGTCGTCAAGGCCGGTCAACCCCTTGGAGGTTATGGCTCCCGTGATCTTTCCCTTGCAAACGCCGTTGCAGCCGCAGATTTCCGCATCATCCGGCAAGGCTGCAACGGCTGCCATAGGGTCCATCGGGGATCCCCCCTGATAGGCCTGGCCGAAGATCAGCGTCTCCCGCATCTCGGATATGTCGGTCTGCTTCTTGAGGAGATCGAAGAACCAGGCGCCGTCGGCGGTTTCGCCATACAGAACTACCCCGAGGATCCTGTTGTCCTTGAGAACAAGCCGCTTGTAGACGCCGGCCGTGGCATCGCGCAGCACGATCTCCTCGCGGTCGTCGGCTTCGGCAAAGTCCCCCACCGAGTAGAGATTGATGCCGGTGACCTTGAGCTTGGTTGCAGTCGAGGTCTCGACGAAGCGCTTCTGGCCGGTGCGGCCGAGATGCGAAGCGGCAACCTCGGCCATCTGGTAGAGCGGCGCCACCAGGCCGTAGACATTGCCATTGATCTCGACGCACTCGCCGACCGAATAGATGTCCGGATCGCTGGTCTGCATGTGGTCGGAGACGACGATGCCACGGTTGACGGAGAGCCCCGCCGCTTTCGCCAGTGCGGCGTTCGGCCGGATGCCGACCGCCATCACCACCAGGGTGGCGGGGATAACGGTGCCGCCCTCGAGCTCGATGCCTTCGACACGGCTGTCGCCCAGGATCTTCTTTGTGCTGGCCTTGGTGATGACCTTGATGCCGCGTCCCTCAAGTTCCTGCTCCAGCAGGTAGCCGGCGGCGGGATCGAGCTGGCGTTCCATCAGGCTCGGCATCAGATGGATCACCGTGACATCCATGCCGCGCTCCTTGAGGCCTGCTGCGGCTTCAAGACCCAGCAGCCCGCCGCCGATCACGACTGCCTTGCCGCGCGACTGGGCGGCGAGCAGCATCGCGTCGACGTCATCGAGATCGCGGTAGGTGAGAACGCCAGGCAGATCATGGCCGGGAACCGGAATGATGAAGGGGGCCGAGCCGGTGGCGATCACCAGCTTGTCGTAGCCGACGACTTCACCGTGTTCTGATCTCACCGTCTTGGCGGTGCGATCGATCTCGACCACCTTGTGGCCCTTGTAGAGCATGACGCCATGGTCGACGTACCAGCCGTCACCGTGGATGATGATGTCCTCGAAGCTCTTTTCGCCCGACAACACCGGCGACAGCATGATGCGGTCATAATTGACGCGCGGTTCGGCGTTGAAGATGGTCACGTCGAAGGCGTCGGGGGCATTGTCGAACAGATGCTCGAGCATCCGTCCGGGCGCCATGCCATTGCCGATGACAACGAGTTTTTGTTTTCCGGTCATGGGTCTACTCCGCTGCGGTCAGACTGGCGGCCACGCTTTTCTGGCGGGCGACCCGAACGGACCGTTTCTGGGAAATGGATTTCAACTGCTCCTCGGAGGGGTTTGCACCGCCCTCATAGGCTTCGAGGAACTCGAGCAGCTCTTCGCGGTAGGCGTAATAATCCTGGTGATTGAGCAGCGCCTTGCGCGAGCGGGGACGCTGCAGATCAACGTCCATGATGTTGCCGATCCGGGCGTTCGGCCCGTTCGACATCATCACCACCCGGTCAGCCAGCAGGATCGCCTCGTCGACATCGTGGGTGACGCAGACGGCGGTGACCTGGGTGCGCTTCCAGACGTCCATCAGGACATCCTGCAACTCCCAGCGGGTCAGGCTGTCGAGCATGCCGAAGGGCTCGTCGAGCAGCAGCAGCTTCGGCGACAGCGCAAACGCCCGGGCGATGCCGACGCGCTGCTTCATGCCGTTCGACAGGTCCAGCGCCGGACGGTGCATGGCGTCGATCAGACCGACGCGCTGCAGGTAGTACTCGACCACGTCGTTGCGCTCGGCCCTGGAAGCGTTCGGATAGACCCGGTCGACGCCGAGCGCGACGTTTTCATAAGCCGTCAGCCACGGCATCAGCGAAGGCGCCTGGAACACCACCGCCCGGTCAGGTCCGGCCTGGGTGATATGGCGGCCATCGAGGATGATCGCGCCTTCGGTGATCGGGTTGAGGCCCGCAGCCATCGACAGCACGGTGGACTTGCCGCAGCCCGAATGGCCGATCAGGGTGGTGAACTCCCCCTTCTTCATCTTCAGCTCGAAGCCGTCGACAACGGTGAGCGGCCCCTTGGGCGTCGGATAGACCTTTTTCAGCTGGCTGAACTCGAGGAAACTGTTGTCCTTGACCGCCGCTGACGCTTCGGCATAGGCTTTGGGAAGCCTCTCCCTGCCGAGCGATATCGGCACGATGTTGGGCAAGGCAATATCGCGCTCCGCCTCAGACCCGCGTTCGGCGCCGACCTCCATCAGATAGCTGGTGATCTCGCCGCGCAGCCGGATGAAGTCCTCGTCCGAATTCATCTCAGCACGGTCGCGCGGCCGGGCGATGTCGACCCGGAAATCCGGACCAAGCGTCGCCTTCGGTCCCGGATTGAGCGGGATGATACGGTCGGCCAGCAGAATGGCTTCATCCACGTCATTGGTGATGAGGATGATGGTCTTCTTCTCTTTCTGGCAGATATCGGCGAACTCATCCTGCAGCTTGGCACGGGTCAGCGCATCGAGCGCCGAAAGCGGCTCGTCGAGCAGCAGGACTTCCGGCTGCATGGCGAGCGCTCGGGCCACCGCCACGCGCTGGCGCATGCCGCCTGACAGTTCGGCCGGCTTGCGGTCACGCGCATGGCCGAGCCCGACCATCCCGATATACTTGTCGACGATAGCCGCCCGTTCGGCTCGAGTCCTTTTCCTGAAGACGCTGTCGACGGCGAGGCTGACATTGCCGGCCACGGTCATCCACGGCATCAGCGAATAGGACTGGAACACCACTCCCCGCTCCGGCCCCGGACCGTCGATTTCGGTGCCCTTGAAGATCACCCCACCCTCTTCCGGCTTGATCAGCCCGGCCAGGAGCGAAATCAGCGTCGTCTTGCCCGATCCCGAGAACCCGACGATGGCGATGAACTCGCCATCGTCGACCTTCAGGTTGATGTTGCTCAGCACTTCGGTGCGGTCAGCGCCTTCGCCGTAGGATTTGGTGAGACCGGATATTTCAAGAATTGGCATCACATCCTCCTACCGGTTGGCCGAGAAGGTGAAGGCGCGCTGCAGCGCGAACATCAGCCGGTCGAGCATGAAGCCGATGATGCCGATGGTCAGCACTGCGACCATGATCCTGGCCAGCGACTGCGAAGAGCCGTTCTGGAATTCGTCCCAGACGAATTTTCCAAGACCGGGATTCTGCGCCAGCATTTCGGCAGCGATCAGCACCATCCAGCCCACGCCCAGCGACAGCCTGAGGCCGGTGAAGATCAGCGGCAGCGACGACGGAAGCACCACCTGGGTGATGGTTCTCGAGGTCGGCAGCTGCAGCACGCGGCCGACATTCATCAGATCCTTGTCGACCGAGGCGACGCCGAGGGCAGTATTGATCAATGTCGGCCAGAGCGAACACAGTGTCACGGTGACGGCGGAGATCAGCAGCGATTTCGGCATCCAGTCATAGGGATTGGCGTAGGTCGCCGAAATGATCATGGTGACGATCGGCAGCCAGGCCAGAGGCGATACCGGTTTGAATATCTGGATCAGCGGATTGATGGCGCCATTGAAGGACTTCGACAGTCCGGAGGCGATGCCGAGCGGAACGGCGATCAGCGTGCCGATGGCAAATCCGAGGCCGACGGTAAACAACGAGGTGACGATCTGGTCGAGATAGGTCGGCTTGCCGGTGTAGGTGCGGAACTGCGGCTCCTTGCCCTCGGCCACCAGCTTCTCGTTGCGCTTGTCCTGGCGTTCGTAGAAGGACGCGGACTTTTCGCGCTCCCGGACGTGGTCGGCCCACAGATTGCCCGCCTGCTCCCAGACCTCAACCGGTCCCGGAACCGCGCCCAGCGACGTCTCGACCTTCGGAGCCAGCATGCCCCAGGCGACGAGGAAGGCGAGGATGCCCAGCAACGGAATGAGCAGGACCCGCTTGAGTTCGCCCAGTTGCACGCGCGGATTGTCGCCGGCCAGCATGCGCAGGATGGGCACAAGCCAGGAAAAGCCCAGCGCATCCAGCCAGCCACTAGCCCTGGTGATGGCGGAAAAGATCTTCTCGCGTCCGGTCAGATCGATTGGTGCGGTTTCGGTGGCATTTGCCATCGGTGGTAATCCTTTGAAGTGGTCAACAGATGGAACGGAGCGCCGCTAAGGGCGCCCCCAAACAGCGGGCGGACTAACCGCCGGCGACTTCATCGCCCTTGAGGCCGATACTCAGACTGTTGAGGTAGTCGTTGGGCTTCTTGCCGTCATAGGCGATGCCGTCGATGATATCGGCGGCCGGTGTCGGCGCGCGGTAGCCATCGGTGTCCCAGGGGAAATCCGCCTCGTTGGCATGACCGTCCTCGACCAGCAGCCGCGCCGCCTTGAGATAGATGTCGGGCAGGTAGACCGATTTCGCGGTTTCATCGAACCACTCGTCCGTCTTGGCTTCGGAGATCTGTCCCCAGCGGCGCATCTGCGAGAGATACCAGACGGCGTCCGAATAGTAGGGATAGGTGGCAAAGTGCCGGTAGAACACGTTGAAATCGGGCACGTCGCGCTTGTCACCCTTCTCGTATTCGAAGGTACCGGTCATCGAATTGGCGATGACTTCGGCATCGGCACCAACATATTCGGACCGGGCCAGGATCTGGACGGCCTCCATGCGATTGGCATTGTCGTTCTCGTCGAGCCATTTCGCCGCGCGGATCAGCGCCTTGGTCAGCGCCAGCGTGGTGTTGGGATATTGCTCGGTGAATTCCTTGGTCAGGCCGAAGACCTTTTCCGGATTGTTCTTCCAGATCTCGTAATCGGTGATCACCGGCACGCCGATGCCCTTGAACACGGCGGCCTGGTTCCAGGGTTCGCCGACGCAGTAGCCGTCAATGGTGCCGGCTTCCAGCGTCGCCGGCATCTGCGGCGGCGGCGTCACCGAGAGAAGCGCATCCGCGCCGATCTGGCCCGAGACATCGTTGGGTGAATAGAACCCGGGGTGGATGCCGCCGGAGGCGAGCCAGTAGCGCAGTTCGTAGTTATGGGTGGAGACCGGAAACACCATGCCCATGTTGAACGGCCGGCCTTCCGCCTTGAACTTGTCGACGACCTTCTTGAGGACATCCGCCTTGATCGGGTGCACGGGCTTGCCGTCCGGGCCGTTCTCCAGATACGGCTTCATCAGGTCCCAGACTTCATTGGAAACGGTGATGCCGTTACCGTTGAGGTCCATCGAAAATGGGGTGACGATGTGCGCCTTGGTGCCGAAGCCGATGGTGGCGGCCAGTGGCTGGCCGGCCAGCATGTGGGCGCCGTCAAGTTCGCCGGTGATCACCCGGTCAAGCAACACCTTCCAGTTGGCCTGCGGCTCGAGCGTGACGAACAGGCCCTCATCCTCGAAATAACCCTTCTCGTAGGCGATCGCCAGCGGCGCCATGTCGGTGAGCTTGATGAAGCCGAACTTCAACTCGTCCTTCTCGACATCGAGCATGCCGGCAGAGGCGGGCGTCAGCATGGTGGCGGAAGCCAATATCATGGCGCTGAGTGCAAGAGCGGTACGCCGTGTGAACTTCATGGTCATTCCCTGTCTCCTTTGGCGGTCCGTTGACCGCATAAAAAAAGCCGCCAAACCGGAGGACCCGCGGGAGGATGCGGGACACTTCGGTTTGGCGGCGTTGCCTGGTTCGGGCCCTTCATTGGACCTGGTCAGCCTTGGAAAGCTGGTCCAAGCCCTGCAAACGGCGTGCCAATTCCTAAAAAGGACGTCTTGTCATTGTTTTTTCGGGATAATCCGGATTTGCCGAAATTTCCGCCCTTGCGAAGTTCTGCGCAGCAATTGTGCAAAGCAGCACAAAGTGCAGACCAAAAAACAATCACAAGCGTCGACTCGCGGAAAAAAACTCAGGGCTTCTGGCTGTCGATATAGGCGCCCAGCCGGTCCGGATCGAACACCGCGCCGTCGAAGAAACCGTCCGGCCCGAGATAGAGGAACTGCGAGGACGCGCCGACAGCGGTCGTCCGTGCGAGGGCGCCTTCAACCTTGGAGTTGGCCGAAGGCACCGGAACACCGATTCCGGCAAGCGCCGAGCGGTAGATATCCGGACGGAAGCTGCATCGCGCCATCTCGGCATGGTCCGCCGAATGATCGACATAGCCCCAGCGGACCATCTGCGAATAGAACCACAGCGCATGGCTTTGCCAGGGGAACGTCGCCGCCCGGGCATGCGGCTCGAAGAAATCCGGTGACGCCGCGGCGCCGGCTTCACCGAGAATCGAGCCATCGAGCGCGGGAAGGATCACGCTTACGGGCTGCCCGAGATATCCGGGCAGGCTGAGAAGTGCGGCCAGTTCGGTATGGTTTGACGGTTGTCCGCACCATTCGGCGGAGCGGTAGAGCGCACGCAACAAGGCATGCAGCGTCTCCATGTTTTCCTCCGCCCAGTCCTCGCGGACCGCCAGGACCTTTTCCGGGCTCGAGGCCCAGATCGATGACTTGGTGGCAATGATCCGGCCGGCGCCTCTGGCAACGCCGACGGAGTTCCAGGGTTCGCCGACGCAATAGCCGTCGATCTGCCCGGAGGCCAGCGCATCAGCCATCAGCGATGGCGGCAGAATGACGATCTCGATATCGCTGTCGGGTGCGATGCCGGACGCGCCGAGCCAATAGCGCAGTTCGAAATTGTGCCCGGAGAACGGATGCACGACGCCAAACTGCAGCCGCTTGCGGCCCTGTGTCTGTCCGGTCCTGACCACGCGGGCAAGGGCTTCGCCCGCTGCCTTGGCGTTGGTCATCTCGAAGGCATGCTGATGGCGCATCTCGGCCACGAGCCGGTTGCTCACGGTGATGGCGTTGCCACCCAGGCCAAGCGCCATCGGCGCAATCAGCCGCGTCTCGAACGGCGTCAGTCCCAGGTTGGCCGCAATCGGCATCGGAGCCAGCGCATGGGAAATCTCGAATTGCCCGACGGCGAGCTTGTCGCGGACATTGGCCCACGATGTTTCCCGCACCAGATCGAGCGCGATGCCTTCGGCTTCGGCGAAACCGCACTCCCTGGCGGCGATCAGAATCGCGCTGTCGGTCAACGGAAGAAAGCCGGCGCTCAGTTCTATGGTCATCTATTCGCCCCCATCGCCAAGCAGCCGCGCCGACATCACCAGGCTTTCGGCTACATCGGCGATTTTCCTGTTGCCGTTCATGGCGGCCTTGCGCAGCAGCTTGTAGGCCGTGGCTTCATCGACCCCGCGCGATTTCATGATCAGCCCCTTGGCCTGATCGATCACCTTGCGCTCTTCCAGCGCGCCGCGCGCTTCCTCAAGCTCCCGCTCGAGCCTGGAGAAGGCATTGAACCGGCTGATGGCCATGTCGAGAATGCTCTTGACCCGTTCCTGGCGCAGTCCGTCGACAACATAGGCGGACACGCCGGCATCAATCGCCGATTGCATCGCCTCCTTGTCGGATCGGTCGACGAACATGGCAATCGGCCGTTTCACCGCGCGCGACAGCTGGAAGATGCTTTCAAGCATGTCGCGGTTCGGGTTTTCCAGATCGATGACGATCACGTCCGGCGCGTGCAACGCGATCTTGGCGGCAATACCGTGCATCTCGTTGATGACGGTGACCCTCGTATGCCCGGCCGCCGACAACCCCGCTTCGATGATCGAAGCGCGGGTGGCGTTTTCATCAATGATCAGCACCGACGGCAGAGGCTCATTCATAGCTGCATTTTGCGCAAACGAAAAAATTGTGCAATGCACAATCTTGCTGCAGCCACACTCGGGTACTCGATCTCCGTTCCCGGAAGACCGAATTGGTTCTGGCTCGCCTCTCCTGAGCCAGGCAACAACGATGCACCTATCTCGGGCTCGAACGGATATCCCGGCTCGAAAACGCGGCCCGCCAAGGAGCCGACAGAATGCTGGCAAAATTTCCGCCCGTAAACTAGTCTGCCGGCCATTGCGGCAGTCGAGGGAATCGCGGACTTCGAGTGTTCCCATGCGCACTTGAACATGAAAAGGGCGAGCTGACGGATGAGCGACTTCAAGATCAAGAATATGGACGACTTCGCATCCGTGAGCGGCATTTCCCGCCCGACGATCTCGAAATATTTCAATGATGCCGACAGCGTCAGGAAGTCCACCCGGGAGCGGATCGAGAAGGCGCTGGAGCGCTATGACTACCAGCCGAACTTCTATGCGATGAACCAGAACCGGCGGCTGACAAAAAATGTCGGCATCGTCATCCCCTATATGGCCGACCCGCATTTTGCCGAGATTGCGCGTAATGTCGAAAACCATGTCATTGAGGCCGGGTATCGTCCGGTCGTGCTCGGATCCCAGGGCAATCCGGAACAAGAGATCGAGAATCTGAACAATCTGCGGCTGCTCAAGCCTGCCGGCGTCCTGCTTGCCCCGATCGGACGGATGTCGGATGCCCGACGCATAGCGGACTTCTGCAAGGACGTCCCTACGGTTCTGTTCGATGCAAATATCGAGGATGTCGGCGAAGCTTTCATCGGAATGAACAACAACCAGAGCATCGGCTTGATCGTCGAGTACTTGTGCCGGACCGGCGAGCCGCCCGCATTCTTCGAGATGCTGACCCCGTCCAACCCGAATGCTCTGAAACGCCGCAACGCCTATGTCAACTCGATGGAGCGATTGGGCCACACGCCGCATCTGATTCAGGTCGAGGGCGAAGGCTGGGACTTCGAGGAAATCGGATTTCGGGAAGGATCCCGGGTCATAGCCGACCGGATGCTCTCGACTGACACGGTTCTGTGCAGCAACGACCGTCTCGCAATCGGCTTCTTGTCCGCAGCCTATCAACACGGGCTGCGCGTGGGACTGGGTCCAAGTTGCGCCTTGCGCGTTGCAGGTCACGATGACCATCCATTCTCGCGTTATACCTGCCCGACGCTGACGACTGTCTCACAGGATTATGCGGCAATTTCGGCCCGGAGCGCGGAGACGCTGTTCACGCTGATCGACACCGAACAACGCGCGAGTTCTCGTGAAGTGACACTTTATGATGGCAAGCTGGTCATGAGAGGCTCTGCTTAACCAATTGAAAACATATTCATAAATTCAAAATATATACGCGCGTAAAAATATAATTGACGCGAGAGTAGATCTGGCAGTACCTTTTGATGGCAACATCCAATCAAAGGGAGGATACGGATGTACTTGAGGAACGCACTGTGTGCGGCGACCGCCTTGACGGTCCTCGGCACCACCGGCGCTATTGCCGAGACAATCACCATCGCAACCGTGAACAACGGCGATATGATCCGCATGCAGGGTTTGACGGACGATTTCACCGCCAAGACCGGCCACAAGGTCGAGTGGGTCACACTGGAGGAAAACGTTCTTCGCCAGCGGGTCACAACCGACATCACCACCAAGGGTGGCCAGTTCGACATCCTGACCATCGGCATGTACGAAACCCCGATCTGGGGCGCCAATGGCTGGCTGATCCCGCTTGATGATCTTTCCGAAAGCTACGACGTCGGCGACATCCTGCCGGCGATGGCAGGCGGCCTGAGCTACGACGGCACACTGTATGCAGCGCCGTTCTATGGCGAAAGCTCGATGATCATGTACCGCACCGACCTGATGGAGAAGGCCGGCATGGAAATGCCGGAAGCCCCCAGTTGGGAGTTCATCCGCAAGGCAGCGGCGGCAATGACCGATCGCGACAACGACGTCAACGGCATCTGCCTTCGCGGCAAGGCCGGTTGGGGCGAAGGCGGCGCCTTCATTACCGCGATGTCGAATTCCTTCGGCGCCCGCTGGTTCGACATGGACTGGAATGCCCAGTTCGACACCAAGCCATGGGCCGATACGCTCAACTTCTTCGTCGGCATGATGAACGAGTCTGGCCCGTCCGGCTACGCGACCAACGGCTTCAACGAAAACCTGTCGCTGTTCCAGCAAGGCAAGTGCGGCATGTGGATTGACGCCACGGTGGCGGCATCCTTCGTGACCAACCCGAAAGATTCGACTGTGGCTGACAGCGTTGGCTTCGCGCTCGCGCCGGACAATGGCCTGGGTAAGCGTTCCAACTGGCTGTGGGCCTGGGCACTCGCCATTCCGGCAGGCACAGCCAAGGAAGCTGCTGCCAAGCAGTTCATCGAATGGGCTACCTCGAAGGACTACATCGAACTGGTTGCCGAAAAGGAAGGCTGGGCCAACGTGCCGCCCGGTGCACGGACCTCGCTCTACGAGAACCCGAATTACCAGGCTGTTCCGTTCGCCAAGATGACGCTCGAGTCGATTTTGACGGCGGATCCGAACAAGCCCACGGTCGAGCCGGTACCCTATGTCGGGGTCCAGTTCGCGGCCATCCCGGAGTTTGCCGGCATCGCGACCGAGGTCAGCCAGGAGTTCTCGGCAGTCTATGCAGGTCAGCAGACGGTCGAGGAGGCGCTCGCAAAGGCGCAGGCGATCACCAACGACGCCATGGAAGCGGCGGGTTACCGCTAAGTCTTCCTCCCGAAACCGGAGGGTGGCGCATGCCGCCGCCTTCCGGTTCACTTGCAATCGCACGATTCCTGAAAATTCGGCGATAAACGGGCCAGTGTGCCCGGCCACAGAGGATTTGCGTCATGGCGACCCAACACTCCAGATCTGCAGCCCGGCTGATGATGGCACCGGCGGTCATTCTGCTTCTTGGCTGGATGCTCATCCCGCTGGTGATGACACTTTGGTTTTCCTTCCGCCGCTTTCTGCCGAACCGTCCCGACATCGTGCCTGGCTGGGTTGGTTTCGACAATTACGTGCGGTTTGTCACGTCCAGCGCCTTCTGGCCGAGTGTTCAGACCACACTGATCATCGTTGGCGGCGCGCTGCTGATCACTATCGTTCTCGGTGTGTTGCTGGCACTGCTTCTTGACCAGCCGATGTGGGGCCAAGGCGTCGTCCGTATCCTGGTGATCGCACCGTTCTTCGTCATGCCGACTGTTTCCGCCCTGGTCTGGAAGAACATCTTCATGGACCCGGTCAATGGCTTGTTTGCCCACCTTTGGCGCGCTTTCGGCGCCGAACCGGTTGTCTGGCTAAGCGACGCTCCGATTTTTTCGATTATCCTGATCGTATCGTGGCAATGGCTTCCCTTCGCGACACTGATCCTGCTGACTGCAATTCAGTCGCTCGACAGCGAGCAGCTGGAGGCCTCCGAGATGGATGGTGCGCCACCGCTCTCCCGTTTCTTCTACATCATTCTGCCGCATCTGAGCCGCGCGATCACGATCGTCATCCTGATCCAGACCATCTTCCTCCTGTCGGTCTTTGCCGAGATCTTCGTGACCACCGGGGGAGCCTTCGGCACGCGGACGCTGACCTATCTGATCTTCCAGCGGGTGCTGGAAAGCCAGAATGTCGGGCTCGGCAGTGCAGGTGGTGTCTACGCAATCATTCTCGCCAACATCGTTGCCGTCTTCCTGATGCGCATTGTCGGCAAGAACCTGGACGCGTGAGGAGATAGCGCCATGTCCCGAGCCGTTACCACCCGCCGCAAGACGATCAACACAGTGCTCGCCTGGGGCATTGGCATCCTGATCTTCTTCCCCATCCTCTGGACCATCCTGACCAGCTTCAAGACCGAGGCGCAGGCCATCAACGACCCACCGCTGTTTCTGTTCTTCGACTGGACGCTCGAGAACTACGCTGTGGTTCAGGAGCGATCGGATTACATGCGCTTCCTGTGGAATTCGGTCATCATAGCAGGCGGGTCAACGCTCATCGGTGTGATCATCGCCATACCCGCAGCATGGTCGATGGCCTTCGTGCCTTCCAAGCGGACCAAGGACATCCTGCTGTGGATGCTCTCGACCAAGATGCTCCCGGCGGTCGGCGTGCTCTACCCGATCTACCTGATCTTCATCGAGCTCGGACTGCTCGACACCCGCACCGGCCTGGTGGTGGTGATCATGCTGATCAACCTGCCGATCATCGTGTGGATGCTCTACACCTACTTCAAGGAAATCCCGGGAGAAATCCTCGAAGCGGCCCGAATGGATGGCGCGTCACTGCGCGAGGAAATCATCTATGTGCTCACACCGATGGCTGTGCCGGGCATCGCTTCCACCATTCTTCTGAACTTCATCCTGGCCTGGAATGAAGCGTTCTGGACGCTCAATCTGACGGCAGCTCAAGCGGCGCCGCTGACCGCCTTCATTGCCAGCTATTCGAGCCCGGAAGGTCTCTTCTACGCCAAGCTCAGCGCGGCATCGACAATGGCCATTGCACCGATCCTCATTCTTGGCTGGTTCAGCCAGAAGCAACTTGTCCGGGGCCTGACCTTCGGCGCAGTGAAATAGGGAACAAATCCATGGGACGCATTGTACTCGACAAGGTGACCAAGCGCTTCGGCTCGGTCGAGGTGATACCGCCGCTGGACCTGACCATCGAAGACGGCGAGTTCACGGTTTTTGTTGGCCCGTCCGGCTGTGGAAAGTCGACGCTGCTGCGTCTGATCGCAGGGCTTGAGGATCTCAGTTCGGGCCACATCGAAATCGATGGCGCCGACGTCTCCACGGTTCCGCCGGCCAAGCGGGGACTGGCGATGGTGTTCCAGTCCTATGCGCTCTACCCGCATATGTCGGTGCGCAAGAACATCGCCTTTCCGCTGCGCATGGCCAAGCTGGATCAGGCAGAGATTGACCGCCGTGTGTCGAATGCGGCGCAGGTGCTCAATCTCAACGACTACCTTGATCGCCGCCCCGGCCAGCTCTCGGGCGGCCAGCGCCAGCGGGTCGCGATCGGCCGCGCCATCGTGCGCGAACCTTCCGCCTTCCTGTTTGATGAACCGCTCTCCAACCTTGATGCGGCCTTGCGGGTGGGCATGCGGCTCGAGATCTCCGAGCTGCACAAGCGGCTCAAGACCACAATGATCTATGTGACCCATGATCAGGTCGAAGCAATGACGATGGCCGACAAGATCGTAGTGCTGCGGGCAGGCAATATCGAACAGGTGGGCAGCCCGCTCGAACTCTACAACCGGCCCCGCAACCGCTTCGTCGCCGGGTTCATCGGCTCGCCCAAAATGAATTTTCTCGAGGGGGCCGAGGCGGCGAAACACGGAGCCCATGCCATCGGCTTCCGCCCCGAACATCTCGGGATCTCTCTCACCGAAGGCGAGTGGAAGGGCACGGTGGGCGTGGCCGAACATCTTGGCTCCGACACTTTCCTGCATGTGCATCCCGAAAGCGGCGGAGAGACAATCACGGTTCGCGTCGACGGCGAGTTCAGCGCCCGTCACGGCGATATTGTCTATCTGACACCGGTCGCCGAGAAAATCCACCGCTTCGCAGCAGACGGGTTGCGGATCCAATGACGCGACTGACAGGCAAATCAGCGCTGATTACCGGTGCGGCTCGCGGTATCGGACGCGCCTTTGCGGAGGCCTATGTCCGCGAGGGCGCCCGCGTGGCGATCGCCGACATAGACCTCGCCAAGGCACGGGCGGCGGCCAAGGAACTGGGCGACGCCGCCATTGCGGTTCATATGGACGTTTCGCAACAGCAAAGCATCGACCGCGCCGTGAGCGAAACGCTCGCGGCCTTTGGCGGCATCGACATCCTCGTCAACAACGCGGCGATCTTCACCGCCGCACCGATCGTCGAGATCGAGCGGATCGATTTCGATCGCGTCTTCAACATCAATGTCGCCGGCACGCTGTTCATGCTGCAGGCGGTGGCGCGCCAGATGATCGCCTCCGGCAAGGGCGGCAAGATCATCAACATGGCCAGCCAGGCCGGCCGCCGGGGCGAAGCACTTGTCGCCGTCTATTGCGCGAGCAAGGCCGCGATCATCAGCCTGACCCAGTCGGCGGGCCTGAACCTCATCGCCCACGGCATCAACGTGAACGCGATTTCCCCCGGCGTCGTCGATGGCGAGCACTGGGACGGCGTCGACGCCTTTTTCGCGAAGTATGAGAACAAGGCTCCGGGCCAGAAAAAGAGGGAAGTCGGCGAGGCGGTTCCGTTCGGACGGATGGGCACGGCCGAGGACCTTTGCGGCATGGCGGTTTTCCTGGCGAGCAGTGATGCCGACTATGTCGTCGGACAGACCTACAATGTTGATGGCGGACAATGGCTGAGCTGATGGACACCCACATGACGGGCCCCTCGCCCGTAAGTCTCGCCAACGCGACACTGGCCGACCTTCCCGATGGCGTTCAGCGCCCGCGTTATGACCGTTCGGCCCTCACACCCGGTATCGTGCATGTGGGCTTGGGCAATTTCCACCGCGCTCACCAGGCCTGGTACCTGCACCGGCTGATGCAGGACGGGCTGGCGCTCGACTGGGCGATCATTGGCGCGGGCGTGCGCACCTATGATGCCGCGATGCGGGAGCGGCTTGTTGCACAGGACTGCCTGACCACGCTGATCGAACTCGACCCCGCCGGCACCTCGGCCGAAGTGATCGGCTCGATGATCGACTATCTGCCGATCGAGGACGGAAACGGCCCGTTGATCGGCGCCATGACCGACCCGCGGATTCGCATCGTTGCGCTGACGATTACCGAAGGCGGGTACTTCTCCGATCCGGGCACAGGGGCTTTCAATGCATCGCACCCCGATATCCGGCATGATGCGGAACACCCCACCAGACCGCGCACCGTCTTCGGCGCGATCGTCGCTGCGCTGAAACTGCGGCGTGACTGCGGGCACGGCCCGTTCACGGTGCAGAGCTGTGACAACCTTCAGGGCAACGGCGCCATCACCAGGCAAACGGTTCTGGGCCTTGCCAGGCTTTCCGAACCAGGTCTTGCCGAATGGATCGAAGGCAACTGCTCGTTTCCGAATTCCATGGTCGACTGCATCGTGCCCGCCACGGGTCCGAAGGAGATCGGCCTTGCGCGTCAGCTGGGCATCGCCGACGCCGCGCCGGTCACCCATGAGAATTTCCGTCAATGGGTGATCGAGGACGATTTCTGCTCCGGACGGCCGGACTGGGACCGGGTCGGCGCGGTTTTCACGGATGACGTGCATGACTTCGAGACGATGAAGATCCGGATCCTCAATGCCGGTCACCAGGTTCTCGCCAATGCCGGCGAACTTCTATCCATCAAGACGATTGCCGGATGCATGGCGCATCCGGCGATCAACGCGCTCTTCAACAAGGTTCAGATGGAGGAAATCGCGACCTATGTCAGGCCGGTTCCAGGCATGATCCCGGCGGATTATGTCGACCTGATCGAGCGGCGCTTCTCCAATCCGGAAATCCACGACACGACCCGGCGGGTCGCCTTTGACGGTTCGTCGCGCCATAGCGGTTTCGTTCTTCCGATCCTGCGCGATGCACTGGATGCAGGGGGATCGATCGAAGGGCTGAGCCTCGTTGAAGCGCTTTGGGCCCGGATGTGCGCCGGCACCCGCGAAGACGGATCGGCGATCGAGCCGAACGATCCGCTGTGGGACGCGCTCAACAAGGCGGCCCTGGCGGCGCGTGAGGATCCGCACGCTTGGCTTGGCCAGCGCGAAATCTACGGCGATGTCGCCGGCGAAACGCGGTTCTCACAGCGCTTCAGCTTCTGGCTGGAGCGGATCTGGCAGGACGGAACCGGGGCTGCCATCGAGGCTTACACCGGAACCGCTTCCAGGGCTGCCGACTGATCTCGGTTCGGAATTGCAGGACCGCGCGAGTGAAACGCCAAGTCGCGCGGGCGCCCGGCGGTCCCTATCAATTCTTACCTCAAGGCAGCCTCGATATTGCCGCCGTCCACGGTGATCACGTGCGCCGTGGTCCTCTCGGACTTGGCGAGCGCCACGAATGCGTCGGCGACATGATGGGCTTCGACTTCGGCCTTCAGCAGGTTGCCGGCCATGTAGTCCAAGGCGGAGACTCCCCTCGCCTCGGCGCGGGACTTGATGAAATCATCGGTCAGCAGGCCGGAGCGGATCCGGTCGGCATTGACGCCATTGACCCGGACACCGGCCCCGCCAAGTTCCAGCGCCAGTTGTCGGACCAGAAAGAAGGTGGCTGCCTTGGGAAGCCCGTAGGCGCCAAAACCCTTGCCCGGATTGACCGCCTGCTTGGAGACGTTGAACAGCATCTGCCCGCCATGGTTCTGTGATGCGAACACCCGAGCCGCGGCCCTTGCCATGGCCAGGTGCGAGAAGAAGTTGAGTTCGAAACTCGAGCGCAGGGTGGCGTCGTCAAGATCGAGCAGCATGCCCTGGATCGCGGCCCCCGCATTGGAGACGAGCACGTCGAGACCGCCAAAGCGCCGGACGATTTCGGCGACGGCCTGCTCGGCTGAGCCCTTTGCAGTGAGATCGGCGACGACAGCGAGACAGTTGGATCCGATCGAAGCAGCTGCGGCCTTGCAGGCTTCCGGGTTGAAATCGATCAGGGCAATTGCAGCCCCCTCGCGGGCGAAGGTCTTGGCGGTGGCGAGCCCGATGGCGCCGGCGCCGCCGGTGACGGCGACGATCTGCCCGGCGAAGGGCTTGGCGGCCGCCTTTGACAGCTTGGCCTGTTCGAGCGACCAGTATTCCATGTCGAAGAGATCGTCCGGGCCGATGGGGCGGAAGCCGCCGGCTGCCTCGCCCTGGCTCATCACCTCGACGGTCTGCTCGGCGATATCGGCGGCGGCCGAGGCGGCGGCTGCATCCTTGCCGATGCCGGCTATGCCGATGCCTTCGATCCAGGCCACGCAAGGGTGTGGCTCGAGCATCACCTTGCCGCCGCCAACCCTCTTGAATTGCGCGTCGAACATGGCGCGGTAGGCGGCAGCGTAGTCCGCCACCTTCGCCTCGATCGCGTCGCGTCCGCTGGCGAGATCATCCTGGCTCAGAACCAGCATGCGGCCCTTGGTGCGGATGACGTGATCGGGCGAGGCGACACCGCGTTGCGCCAGATCGTCGAGATCGTTGCGGCCAAGAAAGGCGTTGATTGCCTGACCGCCCCGAATGTCCATCAGCACAGGCCGGGGCGCTGCATTGTGGTGATCACCGCGCAAGCTTGCGATGGCGCCGCGCAGAACCGGCAGGACGGAAGCCGCTGAATCCGGGTCCGCAAGCTGGCGGGTCCGCTTGACGGTACAATCGAACCTGCGGCCCTGGTTTTTCGCAGCAAGCCACTCCTCGACCAAGTTGGTGTGCTCGATGACCTTGTCGTAGCTCTCCTTCGCAGAAGCGCCAAAGGTGAAATGACCGTGCTTGAGCAGGATCAACCCCTCGCAATCAGGATGGGCGTCGAAGACTTCGGCGGCCTTTTTGGCCAACGCAAAGCCGGGCATGATGTAGGGCACCACCGCCAGCCGGTCGCCGAAGATCTCGCGGATCGCGGCTTCGGCGTCCGGCAGGTTTGCCAGTGCCAGAAAGGCCGTCGCATGGGTGTGGTCGACGAAAGTGTGCGGCAGGAAAGCATGCAACAGGGTCTCGACCGACGGGTTGGGGGCGGAGGAATCGAGCAGGTTGGAACGCTGCATGTTGACCATGTCCTCATCGGACAGCGCATCGAGCTTGCGCATCTCAAGCAGCGGCTCGAGCCGGACGCCAGGCAGGCCGGGCGCCTCGAGCGTGTCGAGATCCCAGCCGCTGCCCTTGACGTGCAGGACTTTTTGCATCGCTCCGAACAGGTCCCGTCGCTCGGTCTTGACGGATGTGTTGCCGCCGCCATGCATGACAAGATCGGGATCGGCGCCTATGATGCGGGATGAATAGACCCTGAGCGCCAGCGTGCGGTCAGCCGGATCGGCGCCCGCCGCATCGACCCGCGCCTGGGCTTCCTTGTCATTCCACCTGTTTTGCCGCATTACCGTCTCCTGCCCATGTGAACTTGTCGCATTTGACAAAAGTCATTCACTATTGTCAAATGTATATTTTGGTGATGGATCGAAATGCCTCAGAACTCAACCAGGCGCTCTACCAAACAGATCAGCGGCGAGGACATCGTCGTCGAAACCGCATGGCTTTACTATCATGACGGGCTCAACCAGAGCGAAATTGCCAACCGGCTCCTGGTGTCGCGCGCAACCGTGGTCAACTATCTGCAGGAAGCCCGCGAGCGCGGTTACATCCACACCAAGCTCTCGCCGGAAGCCTTCAACACGCATCGCGCCGCGCTGGAACTGCGCGACCGCTTCGGGCTCAAGGCCGCCTATATCCTGCCCGACGGCACAGGCGGACAGGACGACCACGCGAGCCGCATCATCCGCGGCGCTGCGGACTGGCTGCCGAGCCTGCTGGAGCCGGGCGACCGGCTCGGCGTTGCCTGGGGCAAGACCATCTACGATGTCGCCGAACGCCTGGAACAGACGACGATTGCGGACCTGACCGTGCTGCAGCTGGTCGGCTCGATGGCCACGCCCTACGGCTTTTCCGCCGATGTCTGCTCGTCCAACGTGGCGCGCAAGTTCTCGGCCAAGTGCATCAACCTGCATGTGCCGGCAATCCTCAGCACGGCCGAGATCGCCGCCACCCTCAGGGCGGAATCGCTGATCGCCAAGCAGCTCGATGCGATCAGCGACTGCAACAAGACGCTGTTTGCAGTGGGCTCCTGCAAACCCGACAGCCATGTCGCCTCGAGCGGCGTCGCTACCCAGAAAGAGCTCGAAGACTACATCGCCAACGGCGCGGTCGGCGTGCTGTGCGGCCGCTTCATCGACGCCAAGGGCGATCCGGTTTCCGGTCCGCTGGACGACCGGATGATGGGGATCGAACTCGAGGAGTTGCGCCACCGCGACATGGGCATCCTGGTGTCCGTGGGCGAAGAGCGGGTGCCGGCCGCCGTGGCCGCGATCAGGGGCGGATATGCCACCCATGTGGTGACCAACCAGAGCTGCGCCGCAGCTATGATGGAACTCGCCTGAGACGACTGCCGCTCAGACGATGCCCAATCACGCGGCGTTGCGGCGTTCCGGGAACAGGCCCAGCAGTCCCTCGCGGCTGGCTTCTGCGACGCCGCGCTCGGTGATCAGGCCGGTCACCAGGCGCGCCGGCGTCACGTCGAAGGCCGGGTTGCCGCCGGGCGTACCATCCGGGGAAATCTGCACCGAGGTGACGCTGCCGTCTTCCAGACGGCCAAAGACATGGGTGACCTCGCGGTCATCGCGTTCCTCGATCGGGATTTCCCGCACACCATCGTCGACGGTCCAGTCAATGGTGCTCGAGGGAAGCGCGACGTAGAACGGCACGTTGTTGTCATGGGCGGCCAACGCCTTGAGATAAGTGCCGATCTTGTTGCAGACATCGCCGGAGGCGGTCGTGCGGTCGGTGCCGACGATGACCAAGTCGACCTGGCCATGCTGCATCAGGTGCCCGCCGGCATTGTCGACGATGAGATGATGCGGGATGCCATGACTGTTCATCTCCCAGCTGGTCAGCTGGGCGCCCTGGTTGCGCGGGCGGGTCTCGTCGACCCAGACATGGATGGGAATGCCGGCAGTCGCGGCGTGATACATCGGCGAGGTGGCCGTGCCCCAGTCCACGGTTGCCAGCCAGCCGGCATTGCAGTGGGTCAGGATATTGACCGGCATGCCGGGTTTCTTGGTAGCGGCGATCTTCCGGACAATCTCGAGGCCATGTACCCCGATCATGCGGTTGGTCTCGACGTCGGCGTCGCAGATCTCCTCGGCCTTGCGGAAGGCGGCGGCGGCGCGCTCGCTTTCGGGAAGACCGGCAATGACGCCGCGCATCTCGTCGAGCGCCCAGCGCAGGTTCACCGCCGTCGGCCGGGTCTCGTGCAGCCGCTCCCAGGCATTGTCAAGCGCCTCGTCGGAGGCATTGCGCTGCATTTCGATGGCGACGCCATAGGCGGCGGTGGCACCGATCAGCGGTGCGCCGCGTACCCACATGTCCCGGATCGCGGTGGCGAATTCACTCAGCGTTTCCAGTTCAACCACACGAAACTCGTGCGGCAGCCAGCGCTGGTCAATGATCTTGACCCTGGCCGTTTCGCCGTCAAACCAGATCGACCGGTAATGCGTATCGCCAACCTTCATGCCTATGCTCCCGTTTCAGCGCGCCGCGCCGCTGCCAATACGGCATCCATGCCGGTCAGCCGATTTCTGTTGATGACCAGGAGCTGACCCAGCTTCAGGCATTTGGCCTCGCAGCGGGCCTTCAGATCCTCGTCCTCGATGGTGTCGAGTTCGGCAACATGAGCGAGGCCGAGGATACGGCGATGCATCTCGATGCCGGCGAAGCCGACCAGATCGCGGAAGATCTCGCCCAGCAGCTGCTCGGCAGCCGCCTCGGAAGCGAAATTATGTCCCTGATCTTCGTAAAGCGCCTTGGGATAGAGAATGCCGGTGCGTTCCGTACGCCACAGGTGCAGGAATTCCTCGCGGAACACTGTCCAGGTCTCCTCGATGACCGAGAGGATCCAGTCCTGGAAATCGCGGCAGGCATCCGCATCGGAAATGTGGGCCGGCATAGCGTGATAGGCCATCAGGTAATTGCCAATCAGCATTCCGATGTCGAAACCGAACGGGCCATAAAAGGCGAATTCAGGATCGATGATGCGCGACTGCTCATCTGTCACCATGATCGAGCCGGCATGCAGATCGCCATGGCACATGGTCTCGCCGCGCGAGGTGAACGCCCGCTTCATGTGCTGGACTTCAACCTTCAGCGCTTCGTCGCGGCGCAGGTCGGCCACGATGCCGTCGAGCTGCGGCGTGGTGTGCCGGTTCAATTCCGCAGCGTAGTAGGGATCGGTGAAAACCAGCGTTTCGGTGATGTCGCACAGCTCAGCATTGCCGGCAAAGAGCGCAGCGTCGGCTTTCTTGTCGCCAGCCTCCATTGACAAATCCGACCCGCGAAACGCGGTGCGCGCAGCAAACAATCCCAAGGTCCGGCCAAGTCCCGCAACCTTGCGCCCTTCCATGGTCTGCTGGCGCAGAATAATATGCGGCTGCAAGCGCTCCATGACGATGAGCGCCTGGCTTTCATCGAAATGCAGCACCTGGGGGACACTGCCCGGGTCGCGGGCTTCCTGACGGATCAGCGCATGATATTCGAAAAATGCACGCTTGAGCGGCAGCGGCCAGCTGTCGCCGACCAGGCGCACATAGGGAAGCGCCTGCTTGACGATGACGCTGCCCGCGTCACCTTCCACGATGAAGACGAGATTGAGGTTGCCGTCGCCGACCTCCCGCACCGTCCATGCGTCGGCACTGCCGCCCACGGCCTGCTTCATGACGTCGAGTCCGCCCAGCCGCTGGCCCAGGGTTTCCGGCGATAAAGGTTTGTAGTTGTTGCTCAAAACCATCCTCCCAAATGACAGTCCAGGCTGTTTGTTGACCAAGCCTAGTGCCCACATCAATCATTTGTCAATACGTATTGACTTTTGTCAGCGCTGCTGTTTTCATCATAGCGGGAGGACAGCATGAACGGAACTCTTTGCGATCTGCGCAGTGTGGACAAGTCGTTCGGGGACAACCGTGTCCTCAAGCAGCTGAACCTGTCGCTGCCTGCCGGATCGGTGACCGTGCTCATGGGCGCCAATGGCGCGGGCAAGTCCACGCTGGTCAAGATCCTGAGCGGCGTGCATGCGCTCGACGCCGGTTCGATCACCCTGCTGGGCAAGGATTTCCGGCCGTCGACTCCTTCCGAAGCCATTCGCGCCGGCGTCGTCACCGTGCACCAGAACATCAATGACGGGGTGATCCCCGATCTCGATGTCGCTTCCAACCTGCTGATCGACAGGCTTGCGGAGCCCGGCTACGGCTTCTTTCTCAAGCGCCGGCAGAACTATGCCGATGCCGAGCGCATCGCGAGCCAGATGGGGCTCACTCTCAACGTGCGGCAATCGGTGGCCGAGCTCGGCGTCGCCGACCGGCAGCTGATCGCCATTGCCCGGGCCATGGCGCATGACCCGCAACTGCTCATTCTGGACGAGCCGACATCGTCGCTCTCGGCCTCGGAGGCCGAACGGCTGTTCCTGCTGATCGAACGTCTTTCGGCCAAGGGCGTTGCCGTCCTCTACATCTCGCACCGGATGTCGGACATCCGCCGCATCGCCGACCGCATCGTCTCGATGCGCGACGGCGAGATCTCCGGCGTCTTCGAAGGCGACGAGCTCGACTATGAAGGCGCGGTCAACGCGATGCTCGGCCACCGCATGACGGATGCCGACATCAGCGTCGGCGCGCCTGGAAAGCCTGTACTTGAGATCCGCGATCTCAAACTGCTCTCCGGCAGCAAGCCGTTCGACTTCAACCTGTGCGAAAACGAGGTGGTGGCCGTGACCGGCCTGCTCGGCAGCGGCAAGAGCGCGTTTGCGCAGAGCCTGTTCGGGCTCGGCCGCCCGGCGGCCGGCAGCATCCGGATTGACGGCGAGGATTATGCGCCGGCGACCCCGAAGGCCGCGATCGCACGCGGCGTGTTCATGTCGGCCAAGGACCGGGCCAACAATGCCGTGGTCGCCGATTTCGACATCACCCGCAACATCACCCTGCCCTTCCTCTCGCGTTACTCGAACCTGTCTTTCATCAGACGTTCGGACGAGCGGAAGACCGCCCAGGAAATGATCGAGGCGCTGTCGATCGTATGCCAGGGCGAGACAGATTCCATCGGCACGCTGTCGGGCGGCAACCAGCAGAAGGTGATGCTGGCACGCTGGCTGGCGGAGGACTGTCGGCTGCTGCTGCTCGACGAGCCTTTCCAGGGCGTCGACATCCGCGCCCGCCGCGATATTGGCCGCAAGATCCGCGAGACCGCGAAGAACCGGGCGACGCTGGTGTTCGTCTCGGAACTCGACGAGGCGCTGGAAGTCGCCGACCGCATCATCGTCATGACCGAGCATTCGGTCGCGGCGGAATTCAGAAACGAGAACGTGGATCTCAACGAGATCCTGACCGCAGTAACCGGGGCATTGCCGGCAGATGCCGGCAGCGCCGCAAGGACAGCACACGCATGAGCATGAACCAGACCGAAACCCCGAGCGCGGGTTCGCGCCCGCAAAAACCGCAGCCCAGCTCCAACGGGCTGATCGACATCTCCATCCGTTACGGGTTCCTCGCGCTTCTCGTCGGACTGGTGATTTTCTTCTCGGTCTTCGCCAGCGGCTTTGCCGGGCCGCGCAGCGCGGTGTTCATCTTCCAGTCGGTGGCGATCACCGGCATCCTGGCATTGGGCGTCACCTGCACGCTGGTGGTCGGCGGCTTCGATTTGTCGATCGGCTCGGTCGCCACCTCGTCGATGATGCTGGCGGCCTACATGATGGTGGTTCTGGAACAACCCGCGTTCGTCGCCATCATTGCCTGCCTGGCGATGGGCGCGCTGATCGGCCTGATCAACGGGTTGCTGATCGTCAAGACCAAGGTTCCGGATCTGCTGGCGACGCTCGGCATGATGTTCCTGCTGGTCGGCCTGCAGCGGATTCCGACCGAAGGACGTTCCATTGCCACCGGCATGAGCCTGCCCGACGGTTCGACCGCCGAAGGCACCTTCTCGCCGCTGTTCCTGCAACTCGGCCGCCACCGCTTCGACTTCATGCTCGACAACCTTCTGCCGGCACCGGTGATCTTCCTGGTGGTCATCGGCATTCTCGTGTGGGTTTTCCTGGAACTCACCCGCCACGGCCGGCTGATGTACGCGATCGGCTCGAACGAGCGCGCGGCGAGCCTGACGGGCACCAATGTCAACAACTACAAGATTCTCGCCTACATGATCTCGGGCGTGCTGGCCTCGATCGGCGGGATGCTGCTTGCCGCCCGGCTCGGGCGCGGCGACATCGCCTCGGGCACCAATCTGCTGCTCGATGCCGTGGCCGCCTCGTTGATCGGCTTTGCGGTTCTGGGCGCCGCCAAGCCCAACGCCTTCGGCACATCCATGGGCGCATTGTTCGTCGGTATCCTGCTGCAGGGCCTGACGATGATGAACGCACCCTACTACACGCAGGATTTCATCAAGGGCCTGGTGCTGGTCATCGCCCTTGTCTTCACCTTCTCGCTCTCGGCCCGGAAAGCCGGCGGCCACTAAGCAAGACCAATCATTTAACGGAGGAAAACAGCATGAAACTGATACGCAGAAAAGCCCTGGCCCTGTTTGCCGGCCTCGCCGCTGCAGCCGTCACCCTTCCCGCCGGCTTCGCGCAAGCCGCGGACATGCCGGCGCCGCTCGACAAGCCAGGCGACGTCAAGATCGCGCTGGTGCGCTATCTTTCCACCGGCGACTTCTTCCAGGCCTATCTGTCGGGCGTGGAAAAGCAGGCTGCAGCGCTTGGCGTCGATCTCCGCGTGCTTGACAGCCGCCAGGACGCAGCCCTTCAGGCGGACATGGTCGACCAGGCCATCGCGCTCGGCGTCAACGGGATCATCATCCAGCACGGCCTGACCGAATCGATGAAGGAAGCCGCCCAGCGTGCGGTAGACGCCGGCATCAAGGTCGTGGCCTTCGACGTCAATGTCGAGAACCCCGCGATCCCGCAGGTCGAGCAGTCGGATTACCTGCTCGGCAAGCTGGCGCTGGAACAGGCGATCAAGGACAACGGCACCGAATGGAAGGCCGGCTATGTCTACGTGCCGGGCATCGCGCCGCTCGACCGCCGCCATGTCGCCTGGGAAGAAGTCAAGAAGGCCAATCCGGGCATCGTCGAGGCAGCCCAGATCGGCACGCTCGACAACCCGATCGCCAACTCCAACGCCAACCAGGCCCGCTCGGTGCTGCAGGCGAACCCGGACATCTCCGTGTTCTTCGCTCCCTATGACGAATTCGCCAAGGGCGTGAAGATCGCGGTGGACGAAGCCGGCATGTCGCAGGACATCAAGATCTACTCCGCCGACGTTTCGACCGCCGACATCTCGGCCATGCGCGAGCCTGACAGCGCCTGGGCTGCGACCGTCGCGACCAACCCGGCCGTGGTCGGCGAAGTCTCCGTGCGGACGCTTGCAATCATGCTGACCGGTGGCGATCCCGGCGCCCAGGTCGTGGTACCGCCGACGCTGATCACGCAGGACTTCCTCAAGGAAAACGACATCAAGAACATGGAAGAGCTGTCGGCGAAGATGCCGCAATTCGCCCATGCCGATGTCGCCATGACCGAGTGGATGCCGCTTCCGGCACGCTGATCCGACATCCCCTCCCGGGATGACAAAGCCGCGTCTCCGGACGCGGCTTTTTTGCGCCCTGATTCAGGAGCGGATGAAGCGTCTGGCAATTGGATGGCTTCAATCCGTGGATCCGATGCCAGGATAAAAAAGCGGGGCCGGTCTTTCGACCAGCCCCTGAGTTTACCAGGACAGACCCCGGTTGTTCAGGTCAGGCCCCGATGCTGTCGACGGCATCGCGCATGGCGCGCACCGCATCACCGATCCTGTCTCCGGCACGCAGCAGGCTGCCGCCGAGCAGGAAGACCACGTCCTCGCCGTACATCGAGACCATGTCGCCGGCGCGCTCGAAGCTCATGCCGCCGCCGGGGCTCGGCATCATCGCCCGGCCGATGCCGTCGGAGGCGCGGCAGGCATCTGCAATCGACAGGCATTCCTCGACGCTGAAGCCGAAGCGGCCGCCGACATTGGGAAACACCGAGATGTCCGACCCCGCCAGACGCTGGAACACGCCATACATGATGGCATGTGAGACGCCGGTTTCAGGGGTGAGCACATAGGGCCCGGTGAAGCTCGGATGGGTCATGATCGGCAGATCGAAGGACGGATCACGCGAAAGCGCCTGGACAACACCGAAGCCCATCAAGCCGGGCATCAGCAGCACACCGCCCGCGCCGGCTTCCTTTGCCTGAAACGCTTCTGCGACGGGCGAGCCGGTATGACCGGTGACATTGACGAAGTAGAGCGCGGAACCACCCAACTTGGCGTTGGCTTCGCCCACCGCATCGCTGACGGCCTTCACACGTTCTGAGAACGGCGCGAAGGATTGGTTGGCGAGACCGTGGTCGTCCTTGATGATGTCCGCACCGCCCAGCGTGCAGCGATAGGCGATATCGGCAAGCTGCCTGACGCTCGAGCCCTGCGGCTTGATCACCGGAGAGATAAGGCCACCACGGCTGCGGCCAGAACGTGCACGCACACCTTCGATGCCAAAACGCGGGCCGCCGAAACGCTCGCGGATCACGCGGCCCGGCTCGAAGCCGACGACGCGGATGTTCTGCTGGATCGACGAATTGCCGAAGATCACGTTGATGAGCTGGATGACCTCGTCACCGGCGCTGTCGGGGCTGTAGGAGATGTCCGCCTCGTAGGCATTGCCGCCAAGAGGGCGAACGTCCTCGATCTGGCCGACGATCTCATCGCTGATATGTCCTTCAGGCACGATGTCGCCGGGGATCTCGACCGTCTGCTCGAGCGCGATGCCGAGCGCGCGCTGATCTGCCTCCTGCGGCGTGTCAGCACGCAGCCGGTAGCGAACACGGAACCGGGTGTCGTCCGCCATGCTTACAGAGCCTCGGCCTTGACGGCGGAGTGAACCGCCTCGACGCGGGCGCTGGCAAGCGCTTCCTCGTCGATGCCGGTCGAGGCGCCGATGATGCGCTCGATGCCGCGCACCAGCGCACCGGCATCAAGTCCGTAATGCTTCATCAGGTAGCCGCGCGAACCGCCATGGGCATAGGTGTCGTTGAGGCCGAGCCGCACCAGCGGCTTGCCGACACCATTGTCGGCCATAATCTCTGCGACCAGCGAGCCGACACCGCCGGTGATCACATGGTTCTCGAGCACCACGACGCCCTTGCTCACCGAGCCAATATGATCGAGCAGAGCCTGCTCGTTGAACGGCTTGATGGTGTGAATGTGCAGATGCCGGATCGAAACGCCGGCCTTGGACAGCGCATCGCGGGCGCGGAGCGCTTCCTCGGTTGCGATGCCGGAGGTGACCACCAGAACATCGGCGCCGGTTGCGAGTTCACGCATTTCGCCGACCTTGATCGGGCTGTCGAAGAGGCGCGGCACCGAGCCGCGCAGCACGCGGCAATAGACCGGTCCGTCGATGGAATCGGCGGCCTCGCAGATGCTCTCGACCTCGGTGGCATCGCCGGTCTCGAGGATCGACATGTTGGGGATCGACCGCATCACGGCGACATCCTCGATGGCCTGGTGGGTCATGCCGCCGGGCGTGGTGATGCCGGGCAGGAAGCCCATCAACCGCACCTTGCGGCGCGGATAGGCGACCGATGCCATCAGCTGGTCATAGGGCCTGCGGTAGAGGAAGACGCCGAAGGAATGCAGGAACGGCCGGTAACCGGCAAGGCCGAGGCCGCCGGCGAAGCTCATCATGTTCTGCTCGGCCATGCCGAGCGACAGGAACTGGTCCGGGTGGCGGTCGCGGAAGCCGTCGATCTCGCAGGACGAGGTCAGGTCGGCTGACAGGCACAGCACGTCGGGATGCTTGACGGCGTAGGCCTCGAAGGCCGACGCATAGGGGCGATTGACCATCTCAACCATCAGTGCGTCTCCAGTTCGATCGGGTCGATACCAAGCTCGGCAGCAATCGAGACATTCATCTCGGCGCGCTCGTCTTCGGACTTGAACCGCACATAGTGCAGCCGCGGGAACCTTTTCTGCAGGAAGCTCATGCCTTGCGTCGGAGAGGACCGGGCCAGAATGATCAGCGGCTGACCTTCATGCGGCTCGGCCTTCGCCTGCCGCATTGCGTTCAGGTCATGGGCGTCGATCTCCACGCAGACCGCGCCAAAGGCGCGGAACTTGGCGGCGATGTCGCGCACTTCCATGACCGAATCCATGGCGCCGTCGCACTGCTGGTCGTTGACATCCATCAGCGCCCAGAGATTGTCGATGCCGTGATGGCTTGCCGCCTGGACCGCTTCCCAGGTCTGGCCTTCCTGGACCTCGCCGTCGGACATGAAGACGCAGACCTGGCCGCTCTCGCCGCGGCGCTTGCGGCCGAAGGCGAGGCCTGCGCCGGTGGACAGCCCGATGCCGAGCGTGCCGTTGTGAACTTCCATGCCGGGAGAATGCTCGGCGCCGATCATCTCGACCGAAGAGCCGTCCTTGTTGAACATCTCGAGACCTTCGGCATCCATGCGCCCGGTCTCGATCAGCGTCGCATAGGCAACCAGCGCGTAATGTGCGGGGGCAATGAACAGACGGTCGTATTGCGGCTCGAACGGGCCGTTGTAACCGGCGCCGGTCACATAATCGGGATTGTCGGCGGAGGGTACACCGGCGAAAGGCCTGGGCACTGCGGGCAGCACCGGTTCGCCAAGGTTCAGGGCTTCATTGTAGAGGAAAGCCAATTGCTCGGCCGCCGAACAGGCCTGGCTCAGATAGCCGCCATTGTTGCGCATCGAGTGCTCGAACACCCGTCTGCGAATACCCATGGCCACATCTTCGGTCGAACGTTTGTTGCGCACTTCTGTCTCCCTCATTCCGGCCGACAATGTCCCGATAATATACAAATGTCAACGCATTTGGCAAATGTACAATTTCTGTCGCTTCGGCCATTGACCACACTCCGGCAGCGAACCAGAAAAATCTGTCTCGCCTGACATTTCGACCAAGATTTCACATCACGGGGAGGTAACTTTTATCAGGAGCCGCTCACGCAACAAGACAAGCACGCCAAACAAGGTCATCGGAAAGCAGCACAGTCGGCGCTTTTCCGGATTGCTGATAAAATGCATGTTTTGCGTAATTTTTATGCATGAACATTTTTTTAGCAATACCCGATTGACAAGAGGCCAGAACCGCGTTTCATTTTGTATAGACAAAAGAGGGAGCACCCCCTGCAGCGCATGATCCACGCGCCGGTGAGGCGGCAATACAAAAGGAAGCAACGACGATGAAATTCAAGACCCTTATGACTTCGGCAATGGCCGGCCTGATGGGCCTGGCCATGCTTGGCGCGGCGCAGGCCGAGGACATTCTCGACAAGGTCAAGGCCGCCGGCGTGCTGAAAGTCGGCACCGAGACGGCCTTCGCCCCCTTCGATTTCATCGATGCCGGCGAACATGTCGGCCTCAATGTCGATCTTTTTGCTGAAATCGGCAAGGAACTGGGCGTCAAGATCGAGTGGGTGACCCTGCCATGGGACGGCGTATTCCCGGGCCTTGAATCGGGCAAGTTCGACATGGTGGCCGGGCCCGCAACCATTACCAATGCCCGCATGGAACGCTTCCGCTTCACCGCCCCGATCGCCGAAGCAACGGTCGCCCTTCTCAAGAAGACCGGCGACGACAGCATCACCAAGCCTGAAGACATCGCCGGCAAGCCCGTCGGCTCGGGCAAAGCGACCGCTCAGCTCGCGCAGGTGATCGAATTCGGCAACACCCTGTCGAGCCCGATCGAGGCGAAGGAATATGTAAGCTTCAACGAAGCCTATGCGGATCTTGCCGCCGGACGCGTGGTCGCGGTCGCCAATTCGTTCCCCAACATCGCCTACGTGGCGCAGCAGCGTCCGGAAACCTTCCAACTCATCGAGCCGCCGTTCGGCGTGAAGACCTATTTCGGATTCCCCGGCCGTCCCGATCCGGAATATGCAACGCTGATGGATGCCATCGATGCAGCATTGGCCGCAATCAAGGCTGACGGGCGCCTCAGCACCATCCAGAAGAAATGGTTCGGCGTTGAATTCGACACGCCGGGCAAGCTCGACAAAGCCAATATCTGATCAACGGTTGCGCAACGGGAGCAGTCCGCCTCTTCGCCAGGCAAGCCCGTTGCGCAATCGCCTTTTGCGTTGCCTGCCCGCCACCCGCCTGCCGGGACCATGCAGCGTGAACCTCTCATGCCAACTTCCCTTGCCGCAGATGGAAAGGTCCGCCAATGTCTTGGAAGCTGTTCTGGCTTCTGGTTGAAGCCGCAAGGCTGACCGTCCTTCTGAGCATCATCTCGATCTCGATCGGGTTTGTGCTGTCCTCGATTGTCTGCGCGGCCGTGATGTCGACCAATCGCGCGGCCCGGATCGGCGGCAAGCTTTTCGTCAGTTTCTTCCGCGGAACGCCGTTACTGGTGCAGTTGCTGCTGATCTATTACCTGCTGCCGCAGATCGGCCTGAACGTGCCGAGCGAGGTGGCTGCCATCGTCGGCATGTCGCTGTGCACGGCGGCCTATCAGGCCGAGATCCTGCGCGGCGGGTTCTCCAGCGTGCCGAAAGGGCTCATCGAGGCGGCCAACATGTGCGGTCTTTCAAAGTTCGCCACCTTCCGCCGCATACGTCTGCCGATCGCCGTTCAGTTGACGATCCCCGCCCTGATCAGCGAGGCGATCATGATGCTGAAATCCTCGTCGCTGGTGTCTGTCGTCGGCGTGGTTGAACTGTCGCGCATGGCACAGGATCTCGCCGCCAGCACCTACCGGCCGCTGGAGCTGTTTGCCGCCGCAGGACTGATCTACCTGATCATCAACCTGGTCGTGGCGGCCCTTGGCCTGAAGCTCGAGAAGCAGATGCAGTGGGGTCGGACATGACCTTCGATCCCGATCTCATCATCCAGTACCTGCCCGACATTGTTCGCGCTCTTGGCGTCACCATCCTGCTGTGGATCGCCGGTTCGGCGCTCGGGATCGTCGTCGGCTTCATCATTGCGGTGGCACGGCGCTACGGTCCGCGCTGGCTGGATTTGGCCCTGTTCGCACCGGTCGAGCTGATCCGCGGCACCCCATTCCTGGTGCAGATTTTCCTGCTTTACTACGGCGGTCCGTTCATCGGCCTGTCGCTTGACAGCGTCACCGCAGGGCTTCTGGGCCTGACCATCTATGGCGCGGCCTACTATTCCGAACTGTGGCGCAGCGGCTTTGTCGCCATTCCGAAGGGACATGTGGAAGCCGCTCAATGCGTCGGCTTCAACCGTACACAGACCCTGCGCCGGATCATCCTGCCGGAAATGACGATGCTGCTGCTGCCATCCATGGTCAACATGACCATTCTCATGCTGAAGGAGACGGCCATTCTTTCGATCATTTCCGTGCCCGAACTGACGCTCGCCGTCAGCGCACTGGGCACCAAGCATTACGCCTTCGTCGAGGGTTTCGCCGTTCTCGCACTGATCTACTGGGGGCTTGTGGAAGCCTGCAGCGCCATGGGACGCTTCGCCGAAAGCCGTCTTTCCAAATACAGGTTTGCCGCATCATGACAGGACTGCCCGCAATCAAGGTTGAAAAACTCGTCAAGCGCTTTGGCAAGACCACGGTCCTCAACGGCATCGACCTAGTGGTCGAACGCGGCGAGGTAACCTGCCTGCTTGGACCGTCGGGATCCGGCAAGAGCACGCTGCTGCGCTGCGTTGCCCTGCTCGAGGAAGCCAATGAGGGCTTCATCGAGATCAACGGCATGCCGTTGGGATTTGCAAGCGGCCCGAATGGCGAGCGCGTCCGCCTTCCCGCCGCAGAGACCCAGAAAGTGCGCGCTCATATCGGCATGGTGTTCCAGCAGTTCAACCTGTGGCCGCACATGACAGCGCTTGGCAATGTCGCCGAAGCCCTGGTGACCGTGCGGGGGATGCCGCGAAAGGATGCCGAAGAGCGCGCCATGGCACAGCTGTCAAAGGTCGGGCTGAGCGACCGCGCCGGCCACTACCCGAGCGAACTGTCGGGCGGGCAGCAGCAGCGCGTGGCGATCGCCCGCGCCTTGGCGCTCGATCCGGATATCATGCTGTTTGACGAACCGACCTCGTCGCTCGATCCCGAACTGACCGGCGAGGTGCTCAACGTCATGCGCGATCTTGCTGAAAGCGGCATGACCATGCTGGTGGTCACGCACGAGATCGGTTTTGCCGCCTCGGTGGGTTCCAAGATCGTGTTTCTGGATCAGGGAAAGCTGATCGTCGAAGGCAAGCCGGAAGAGGTCTTCGGAAAACCGCGTCACGAGCGCATCGACCAGTTCCTCGACACCTATCTCGATCGCGGCGCGGCAACGCTTCTTTAGAAGGCAGGCCGGCAAAGCGTAATACGGCAAGGGCGGCCTCGAACATTTTCTGATGTGACAATGTCGTTTCGCAGTGCGACACTTGAATGAGATAAAGCAAGCTGGGAGAACAGTGATGTTTGTCAAAAATGCCTGGTATGTCGCGGCTCTCGATCACGAGATTGGTCGCACCCTGACGCAAGTCCGTATTCTTGGCGAAAACGTGCTGCTCTACCGTCGTCAGGATGGGGTGGCGATTGCCTTGGAAGATGCCTGCCCGCACCGCAAGCTGCCGCTCTCCATGGGCCGGCTTCTCGGCGATGAGGTCGAATGCGGTTATCACGGCCTGCGGTTTGATTGTGCCGGCACCTGCACGCGGGTTCCCGGGGCAGAACGCATTCCACATGTCGCCAAGGTCCGGGCCTTTCCGCTGGTGGAACGCTACGGCATGCTCTGGATCTGGCCAGGCGACACGGCGCTTGCAGACCCCGCCAAGATTTTCAAGATCGATCAATGGGACAACCCGGAGTGGGGCAAGAGTCGCGGCGATGCGATGACGGTCGACTGCAACTATCTCTATATCACCGACAATCTGCTTGACCCCTCCCATGTTGCCTGGGTGCACCCCTCCTCGTTCGGCAACGCGGCTTGCGAGGACGTACCGGTCAATACCCTGGAAAAGGAAGACGGCGTTGTGGTGTCGCGCTGGATGATGGATGTCGATGTCGCGCCGTTCTACGCGCCGTTCGTCAAGTTCAAGGGAAACGCCGACCGGGAACAGCACTACGAGGTCCGCTATCCCTCCCACGCCATCATCAAGGCCATCTTCGTGCCTGCCGGGACCGGCGGTCCGGGAAAGCCGTTGCACGAGGACGCCTTCCTCATGGACAGCTACAATTTCATGACGCCGATCGACGAAAAGCGGACGCGCTATTTCTGGTTCCAGATGCGCAACTTCGCGCCCGGGGACGAGGAGGTCTCGGCGCAGTTCGGCAGCGCGGTCCAGGCGGCGTTCGAAGAAGACCGCATCGTGCTCAATGCCGTGCAGATCGGCATGGACACGATGACGTCGCCCAACCTCAACCTGAAGATCGACAAGGGCCCGATCAAGTTTCGTCAGCACATCGAGCGTATGGTGGCGGCGGAGAAGCCGATGCAACAGGCGGCGGAATAAGGTCCACCGCCTAATCAGGCAGCGCCTTATCCGGCGCGGCGTTTATCGACTGCCGTCGCCATGATGCACAGCAGTTCGAACATGATTGAAATGCCCAGCCATGCGGTGCCGCCGGAAGCGTCAAACGGAGGCGAGACTTCCACCAGATCAGCGCCGATGACATTCACGCCTGCCAGTTCGCGCACCACCTGAAGCGCCTGGAACGAATTCGGGCCGCCCACTTCCGGCGTTCCCGTGCCCGGAGCGAAGGCCGGATCGACGAAATCGATGTCATAGGTCACATAGGTCGGCGCATGGCCCACGATCTCGCGCGCTTCAGCCATGACATCTTCAATGCCGCGGGCGAAAAACTCCTCGATTGTGATCAGCCGAATGCCGACCGAGCGGGCGAAATCCTTGTCTTCGGTGTCGTAGGATGTACCGCGAATGCCGATCTGTACCACCCGTTTCGGATCCAGCAGGCCTTCCTCGACCGCGCGTCGGAATGGTGTGCCGTGGGTAAATTTGGAGCCGTTGAAATAGCTGTCGAACAGGTCGGTGTGGCTGTCGAAATGGATCATGCCCACTGGTGCATCCGAAGCCAGTCCGCGCAGGATCGGCAGCGAACACAGATGGTCGCCGCCGGCGGTCAGCGGGACGATCCCGGCCTGTTTCACACGGCCATAGAAATCGGCCATCCGGTTGAGCGAATCCATGAGGTCGGCAGGGTTGGGGGCGACATCGCCAAGATCGGCGCAATTGACCAGTTCGAACGGTCGAACGCCGGTGGCGCCGTTTCCGGCGCGGATCATCGTCGAGAGATCGCGCAACTGCCTCGGACCGTGGCGGGGGCCCGGGCGATTGGTGGTGCCTCCATCCCAGGGCGCACCGATCAATCCGATGGCGACATCCTTGATGCGCGGATCTTCAAGCGAAACATGCGGCAGCCGCATGAAGGTTGCTACACCGGCAAAACGCGGCAGGTCAAAGCCCGATACGGGATGGAAAAACGGATCGCTCATCATGTCTCCGGGAGTTCGCTCGAACGCAGGGTGCGCCCGGTTCTGGAAGGAAGAAACCAAGTTCCTTTTGTACAGCTTCCTGCCAGTCAAGTCCCGCATTTATTTGACCATTCCGGGCCGCATGCGGAGGAAATCCGGATCGAGACATGGCGCAAAACAAAATCTCGCTGCAGTCCGTCCGATGCGGGGCACGACCATTCCGGCGCGACCGACCGGGAAGGCCGAAAAGCAAGGCGCCCCTGCCACGCATGTCGGCCATTGAACCGTCAAACTAGGGCCGTGGAGTGATGCCGAACCCGGACGGCAGATTCTCGCGGAAGAAGATATCCATCCCCAAAGCGGTTCCCGCATGGCCGGGCTGCAGCTGGTCAGGCGGCTTGCAAAGCAGGGTGATGGCGGTTGAAAGGATGGTGTCGGGATTGCTGTCGATGACGGCGTCCATGGTCCCGTCGATCAGGAACCTGCGGGTGTCGGAGGTCAGTCCGTGCCCGATGAAAAGCACATCGCCCGCCCGGTTCCGCTCGACCAGCGCCCGGGCGATACCGTTCGAAGACCCGCCGACATTGTAGATCCCGATCAGATCGGGATGCTGCTCCAGAAGCGAGATCGCATGGCGGTAGTTTTCGCCGGCATCGTCATGGCCTTCGCGCACGCCCACCACGCGCAGATCGGGATACATCTCCTCAAGCAATGCCAGGAAGCCCGCCTCGCGCTCGGAATGGGTGCGGTAATTGCGCGATCCCGCGACCAGCGCCAGGCTGCCGCTTGTCCGCTTGCTGAAACGGGCCAGCAGCATCGCCGCCGTCCGGCCGGCGGAATGATTGTCGAGCCCGACGAAACCCATTCGCGCGGGATGAGGCAGGTCAGAGACGATGGTGACGACCCGGATCCCCGCCGTAGTCACGGCCTCAACCGCCTCACGCACTTCCGGGTGATCGATCGCCATGAAGGCGATGCCGTCGGCCCACGCCGCATGGTGACGAAGTGCTGCCGCCAGAGCCCGGGCACTGAAACTCTCGATGAAGATGCAGCGGATGGATGGCGCGTCGCGCCCCTTCGCCGCGGCCCGCACGCGCAGTTTTTCCCCCAGCAGGCGCAGATAGGGATTGGTGCCGGCAGGCAACAGGAACACGATGTTGGGCGGCCGCGGCGTGGCGATCAGTTCGGATTCCTCCTCGGTCAGGAACCCGAGTTCCAGTGCCGCCTTGAGAACCCGCTCAGTCGTGCGTTGCTTGACCCCCTTGCGCCGGTTAAGGACACGATCCACGGTTGCCAAAGACACCCTGGCGGCCGCGGCGACGTCTGTCATCTGGGGAGCGCGGCGGTCCGGCAAAATCTGTTTCGACACATCAAAAACCATCATTTAATCGCATTTGACGCACCAAATATCTGTTCCTATCCTCCTGTCAAGCTTCTTGTTTCCGGGAGAACCGAAGCTTCTGGAGGTGTCGTACACCTCAAAACAAATCATGGGAGGTCACTATGACAGAACGCAATTCACGCATTCGTTCAATCGAAATCACACGTCGCGCAGCGCTTGGCATGGGGCTTGGCGCAGGCGCCATGGCGCTGATGCCGGGCTACGCGCACGCTGCACCATCGCTGACATTGCGCTACGGCCACAACAACGAGCCGGCATCGGTCGCCGGAGCCCAGGCTGACTGGTTCGCCGAAGCGCTCGGCAAGTCTTCCGGCGGCGACATTGCCGTCGAAGTCTATCCGGCTTCGCAGCTCGGCAAGCTGCAGGAACTGGCCGAAGCGGTCTCGCTCGGCAGCATCGCGCTTTCGCACAACACCGCCGGCGGCATCGGCTCGCTCTATGCGCCGTTCGCAGCTCTCGACACGCCCTATCTCTATCGTGACGTCGACCACCTGCTGAAGGTCACCGATGTCAATTCGCCGGTGATGCAGGAGCTCAACGAGGGCCTGATCGCGGCTGCCAATGTGCGCGTGATCTACGCCCACTATTTCGGCCGCCGCAATCTCACCGCCAACAAAGCGGTCTATTCGCCGGCCGATCTGGCGGGCGTCAAGATCCGCGCCGTGCCCTTCCCGATCTACACCACAGCCGTCGAAGGCATGGGCGCCGTTGCGGTGCCGGTCGACTGGTCGGAGGTTCCGACCGCGCTTGCAACAGGCGTTGTTTCGGGACAGGAAAATCCGGTCAACGTGGTGCTTTCAGTCAAGCTCTACGATGTCCAGTCGCATTTGATGCTCACCGGCCACATGTCGAACGCCGAAATGGTGGTGATGAACGAGGATGTCTGGCAAGGGCTTTCGGCCGAACAGAAGCAGGCCGTCACCACGGCGGCGGAAGAGACCCGGGTCAAGGCCACCAACGCCATTCTCGACAAGGAAGATGCCGAGACCCAGCAGTTGCGCGAACTCGGCATGACCGTGATCGGCAAGGACGACGGGCTGAAGCTCGAGGAGTTCCGGACTTCGGTGAAGGCGCTGGTGGATGAACGCTTTGGCGAGAAGTATGGCGACCTTTATGCGAAGATTGCCGCTGTAGCCTGATCATTCACAGCGAGAGGGATGGGCATGACCCGTCAACATACCACACGAAGCCGCGCCGTGATGGCGCGGCTGGCCGATGCCGGCGTTGCGGTCAGCATCGGCATGCTTGCCCTGATGGCGATCATGGTCGCCGTCCAGGTGGTGGCGCGCAACCTGTTCGATCTGGGCCTGCCCTGGGCTGACGAACTGGCCCGCTTCTGCAGCATCGGGCTGGTGTTCCTCTCCATACCAAGCCTGGTGATCCGCCATCAGATGGTGGCGGTGACCATCGTTCCGGACATGTCGGGCGATTTGCTGCGCCGCGCAATGCATGTCACGTCCGAACTGGCGACGCTGGCCTTCGCCGGCTTTACGCTCTGGGGCTTTGCCGCCTTCCTGCCGCGCGCGGGGAAATTCCTGACGCCGGCGATGGGCATGCCCAACTGGGGATATTACGCCCCGGCGCTGATCGGCACGGTCCTGATCGTGTTTGCCGCGATCTTCCGGATTTCCGATATTCTCCGCGGCCCGGATACGGCCGACAAGGGCATGATCCCATGAGCCTCGTTCTTCTCGGCATATTCCTGGCATTGCTCCTGTGCGGCGCCCCGGTCGCGGTCTCGCTGGGACTTTCCTCGGCCATCGTCATTGTCGCCAACAATCTGCCGGTTTCGGTGCTGGCGCAGCGCGCGCTCAATGCGCTCGATTCTTCGCCGCTGCTTGCCGTGCCGCTGTTCATCCTGGCCGCCAACCTGCTCAACGCCATGGGTGTAACCACCCATTTGTTCGATCTCGTACGACTTTTGCTTGGCCGCATCCGCGGCGCGGTGGCGCAGGTCAGCGTGCTGGTCAGCCTGATCTTTTCCGGCATCTCCGGAGCGGCGCTGGCCGACATCGGGGCGCTGGGCGCGGTGCAGATCAACCAGATGAAGGCGCAAGGGTATCGCGAGGATTTCGCCGCAGGCCTGACGGTCGCCGCAGCAACCATCGGCCCGATCTTTCCGCCCTCGATCCCGATCATCATCTATGCCAGCGTCGCCAATGTCTCGGCGGTGAAGCTGCTGGTCGCAGGCATCGTCCCGGCGCTGCTGCTGACGGCCCTGCTGATGATCCAGGTCGCGATCATGGCCCGGGTCAAGGGCTTGCCGCGCGATACTGTACGGCCGACGGCGAAGGCTGTCGTTTCCAAGTTCGTAGTGTCCTTCCCTGCCCTGATGGCTCCGGTGCTGCTGATCGGCGGGCTGCTGAGCGGCTATTTCGGCCCGACCGAAGTGGCGGGCGTCACCGTTGCCTATGCCTGTCTGATCGGCGTCTTCATCTACCGCAGCCTGACCATGACCAAGATGATCGCCTGCCTCAGGGAAACCGTCGAGGCGACAGCCAATATCCTGTTCATCGTGTCGGCCGCGGCGCTGTTTGCCTGGGTGCTGACGCTCGACCGGGTGCCGCTGATCGCCAGCCAGCTTCTGCTGGGCCTGACCGACGATCCCTTCATGCTGCTGCTCCTGGTCAATGTTCTGCTGCTGGTTGTCGGCATGGTGCTTGAATCCATTGCCGCGATCCTGATCATTGCGCCGATCATCGCACCGGCGCTGACCATGGCCGGCGTCGATCCGCTGCAGCTCGGCATTGTCTTCGTGCTCAACCTGATGATCGGCCTGCTGACGCCGCCCGTCGGCATGAGCCTGTTCATGGTTTCCATCGTCACCAAAATACCGGTGCCGGTCGTCATTCGCGGCGTGCTGCCCTTCCTGGTGCCGCTGCTTCTAGCGCTGGTCGTTGTTTCGGCCGTCCCGGCCATTTCAACCTGGCTTCCCAATTATCTCTTGAAATGAGGCAGACATGAGCAGGTTTCTAGGACCTATCCGGCAACTGGGATATGTGGTCGACGACATCGAAGCGGGCATGGACCACTGGTCGCGGGTCATGGGCGTCGGCCCCTGGTTCTACAATCCGCGGGTGCCGATCGAGGACTACCGCTATGACGGCAAGAGCTACGACGTACACAATTCAGTGGCACTGGCCAATTCCGGCTATATCCAGGTCGAACTGATCCAGACCCGCAACGATGCGCCGTCAATGTATCGCGACTTCATGCAGGCCGGACATCGCGGCCTGCAACATGTGGCCTACTGGACGGAAGACTTCGACGCCGACCTCAAGCGGATGCTCGAGGAGGGCTTCACCGAGAAGATGAGCGGCTGTGTCGGCAAGAACGGCCGATTCACCTATTTCGCCCAGGAAGCGCACCCGGGAACCGTGATCGAGCTTTCGGAAGTGATGGGCCCGAAGGGCCGGATGTTCGACCTGATCCGCTCGGCGTCTGAGAATTGGGACGGCAGCGATCCGCTGCGCCCCTTCCCCGACCTTTCGGCAATTTGAGACACGCATGAAAACCGATCGCATCGAAGCCACCTACCTCATCGAAACGCCGATGGATCCCGCCCGGATCGCAGCGGTGATGGCGGGCGAGCAGTCGAGCGGCACTTTCGTCCGCGTGGCTGGCGAGACCGACGAGTTGCGGGCCCGCGCCGCCGCCGAAGTGCTGGAGGTCAGTGAACTGGATCCGGTCGGGGTCCCCAGTCTCGAGAGCGCCTACCTGCAGCGCAAGGCGGTGGCCGGACCTTACAGGCGGGCTCTGGTGCGGATTGCCTTCCCGGTGGCAAATATCGGCCGCAACCTGCCGACCCTGGCCGCCACGGTGTCCGGCAATCTCTATGACATCGGAGAACTGACCGGGCTCAAACTGCTCTCGCTTTCAATTCCGCAGACCTACCGGGCACGGTATGCCATGCCCACCATGGGCATCGCGGGAACGCGGGCGCAACTGGATGTCTACGACCGGCCGCTGTTCGGCACCATCATCAAGCCCAATGTCGGCATGCGCTCGAGCGAGATCGCCGACCTGGTCGAGACACTGTGCGAGGCCGGCGTCGATTTCATCAAGGATGACGAGGTCTGCGCCAATCCCGATCATGCGCCGATCGCCGAGCGGGTTCCGGCTGTCATGGCCAGGATCCGGGCTTTCCGCGACCGGACCGGGCGCGATGTAATGATGGCCTTCAACATCACCGACGAAACCGATGCGATGCGCCGCCACGCCGATCTGGTGGCCGCCGAGGGCGGCTCGTGCGTGATGGCGAGCCTGAACTGGTGCGGGCTGTCAGGCATGGAGAGCCTCAGGGCGCATACGCCGCTGGCCATTCACGCCCACCGCAACGGCTTTGGCGCAATGTCGCGCCATCCGCTGCTCGGCATCGCCTTTGACGCCTATCAGGCGATGTACCGGCTGGCGGGCGTCGACCACATGCATGTGCACGGGATCGGCGGCAAGTTTGTGGATGCGGCGGACGAGGTCGAAGCCGCTGCGAGACGGTGCATCGTGCCGCTCGCCGCGGACGGAACCGATCCGGACGACCGGGTCATGCCGGCGTTCTCCTCAGGCCAGTGGGCTGGCACCTTGCCGCGGACCTTCGAGGCGGTCGGCAGCCCGGATTTCCTGTTCATGGCCGGCGGCGGCATCCTCGCGCATCCCCGGGGGCCGACGGCCGGCGTCCAGAGCCTGCGCCAGGCCTGGGACGCGATCGGGTCCGGCCAGACGCTGAATGCCTGGGCCAGAAAGGCTCCTGAACTCGGCGCCGCGCTCGACTTCTTCGGGAGTTGAGGATGGCGAGGGGCGCACGCTCGGTCTTCATCGGTGACGATTTCACCGGCGCGTCCGATACGCTGGCCACCTGGGCACGCTCAGGGGCTCGCGTCAGGCTGTTCCTCGACCCGGCCGAAGCGGAAAAGGCCGGCGACGATCTCGACGTCATCGGCATCGCCACCGAATTGCGGGGGCTGCCCGCCGGCCACATTCGGGACCGGATGTCCGGCATCGCCGCCACAGTTGCCAGGCTCAAACCTCGGTATGTGCACTACAAGGTGTGCTCCACCTTCGACAGCGGGCGAGACACTGGATCGATCGGGGCCGCCGTCATCGAACTTGAGCGTGCGCTTGATCCGGTCCTGACGCTCGTTCTCGGCGGCCAGCCAAGTCTCGGACGCTATTGCCTGTTCGGCAACCTGTTTGCCGGTGCGGCCGATGGTCAGGTGTACAGGATCGACCGCCACCCGGTGATGCGCAGGCACCCGATCACGCCGATGACCGAGGCCGATCTTACAATTCACCTTGCCGCCCAGGGACTGGAAGGGTTCGTCTCGATACCCTTTACCGAACTCTCTGCCGGTCCGGAGGCGCTGCTTGGTACGCTTGAGACGTCCCTCGGCAAAGGCACCAGACGATTATTGCTCGACGCCGGGTCGGATGGCGACATCAAGGTCATTGGCCAGGCGCTGAGCCGGATATCCTGCGACCAGCCAATTGTGCTGGTCGGCGCCAGCAGCGTGGCAGAAGCCCTGAGCCACGCATCGACCGGGTTTTCTGCGGCTTCCCCCCTCACCTCATGGCCGACACGCCGGGCTGGCCCCAGCCTTGTGATCGCCGGCAGCCGCTCATCTGTAACCGAGGCCCAGGTGTCGACGGCTACCAAATTTAACATGTTCCCGCTGCTCCCGGCGATGCTCAATGATCCGGAGCGGCTCGAGGCCGTTGCCGAATGCGTTTCGGCCAGCCTTGCGGAAGGCCGCAATGTTCTGGCGCACACATTGCCGGGAGCCGACTACACGCTGGATGCGCCGATGCTCACAGCACGGCTGGTCGAGTTCGTTGCTGCGGTTCTTTCGCGTGTTCCCTGCGGACGGCTTGGCGTGGCCGGCGGCGATACCTCGAGCGCAATCTGCCAGCGCCTCGGTTTCACGGCGCTTGAATTCGCCGCGGACCTCGATCCCGGGGTGGGCCTTTGCCTCGGCCATCATAAAGATCCGGCGCTTGACCGGATGGAACTGATGCTCAAGGGCGGTCAGATGGGACGCCCGGATCTTTTCGACCGCTTCGCTTCCGGCTCCTGAATGCAAAACGCCGGGTGTCAATCTGGCACCCGGCGTCTCCTTTGGTGTTTTCAGACGCGCCGGCTTCAGCCGCCGACTTCGCCGGAAATGACGTCACCGAAGTTGACCCAACGCTCGCCGTCGAACTTCATCAGCTGCATCTGCTCGATCGGGAAGTAGTCGGTTTCCGAGGTGTTCATGGACATGCCGGGCAGGAACAGCGGCAGAGTGACATCCTTCATGCTGGCTGCCTGCTTGAGCACATTCTCGCGGGTCAGGTCATCGCCTGCCTGTTCGAGGATATGCACCATGGTCTGTGCCACCGAGTATCCGTAAACGGTGAAGTTAGACGCCTTGTTGCCGTCCGGGAAGTACTTGTCCATGAAGGCTTCCCAGTCCTTTTTGGCCGGGTCGTCGGCCCACTGCGGATCCTGCATATCCTTGAGATAACCCGTCGAGATCACACCGGTGGAAGCTTCAAGCCCGGCGGGGGTCAGAACAGCGGCCACCGAGGTCGAGACGTTGGCAACGATCTGGGTCGCGTCCCAGCCGATCTCATGGGCCTTCTTGATCGCCTGGGCGGCGAACTTCGGCGTTGCGATGTTGATGAAAACATCGGCGCCGGAGGCCTTCAGCTTGACCACCTGTGAATCCACCACAGGCTCGGCGACCTCGTAGGAGGCTTCGGCAACGATCATGTCTGCCTTGTCGCCAAGGCCGGTTTTCAGACCAGCCAGAACGTCCTTACCGAAATCGTCGTTCTGATACATTACGGCGATCTTGGCATCGGGCATTTCGCTGTTGATCCAGCGGCCGTAGATGATGCCTTCGCTCTGGTAGTTCGGCTGCCAGCCCATGGTCCACGGGGCCTCTTTCGGATTGCCGAACTTGGTGGCGCCGGTGGCAACGAGAAGCTGCGGCACTTTCTTCATGTTCATGTATTTCTCGATCGCCGAGTTCGACGGCGTCCCGAGCGACTGGAAGATCAGCAAGACTTCGTCGCTCTCGACGAGTTTGCGAGCCTGCTCGACAGCCTTGGGCGGCGAGTAGCCGTCATCGTAGGACAGGAAGTTGATCTTGCGTCCGTTGATCCCGCCTTCTTCGTTGACCTTGTTGAAATAGGCGGCAATCGTCTTGGCGATCGTCGAGTAGGCCGATGCCGGTCCGCTGTAGGGCGAGATGTTGCCAAGCTTGATTTCGGTGTCGGTGACGCCGGGCATGTCCGCCGCATGGCTGATTGCGGGAAATGCCAGGCTGGCGCTCAATGCGAGCCCCGCACCCATATATTTAAGCATGTTACGTCTGTTGTGCATGGTTTCCTCCCTTTAAGGTTGCACTACCTAGTCGTACTCCGTTTGGACAGCGCTCCCAACGCTGCCTTCAACAGGCCTCCCAGCCCGGTCGGTATCGCATACATCATGAGGATCATGATGACGCCGTAAACGGCGCCCGACAGGCCCTTCGACAGCTCTTCAGCAATGTTCGGCACGAACATGATGAAGGCGCCGCCGAACAATGCGCCCGGCAGCCAGCCGACTCCGCCGACAACCAGCCCGACAACCAGGGCTACGGAAAGCGCGAAGTGGAAAGAATCCGGCGAAATGTACTGAACCACGATGGCACCCAGGGCTCCCGCAACTCCGGTGTAGAGCGCGCTGACTCCGAAGGCCAGCGACTTGAAAAGTGCTGTATTGACCCCCATTGAGCGGGCGGCGATCGGATTGTCGCGGATCGCCATCAAGGCGCGTCCCGTCCGGCTTCCGACCAGGTTTCTGGCGCAGACATAGGCGAGCAGGCCGATGGCGAAGGTCAGGAAGTAGAGCCACTGGTCCGGGTTGAGCGGCAATCCGAACGGCGCATCAGGCTTGGAGATCACGATCCCCATGACTCCGCTGGTCCAGTGCTCGAAAGGCGTGAGCTTGAACAGCTGCGGCGTGACAACGGCAAGTGCGAACGTTGCCAGAGCCAGATAGACCCCGTCGAGCCGCAGCGCCGGCAGGCCGAACAGGAAGCCGACCACGAAGCAGACGATGCCGGCGATCGGAAGCGTCCACAGATAGCCAATACCAAACTGGTCCATCATGATGGCAGCCGTGTAGGCGCCGACGGCATAGAAGGCCCCGTGGCCCAGCGAGAACTGGCCATTGAAACCGGTAAGGATGTTGAGCCCGAGGATGGCGATCGCGTAGATCATCATCATGGTCAGCTGGAAGATCAGGAAATTGCCGGACAGGAAGGGCGCAGCCACGCCGATCGCGAGCAGGATTGCGCCCGCCGTCCGCATGATCTTCACATTGCCGGTGGCCGCGGCGGGCGCAGGCAGGCTGACACCCTGCTTGGCCGGAGCCTGGCTGTCGGCGGTGGTCGTGGTGTTTACGGACATCAATCAGACCCTCTGTACGACAGTGCGGCCGAACAGGCCCGTGGGCTTGAACACCAGAACAGTGACGATCAGGAACAGCGCAATCGGCAATTTCAATTCGCCGCCGATCTCCGGAATGTAGGTGCCTGCAAGGTTTTCGATGATGCCTACCATGAAGCCGCCGAACACCGCGCCGGTCGGGCTGGTCAGTCCACCAAGCACCGCGCCGGCAAAGCCGTAGAGCAGGATCGACAGCATCATGTTGGGTTCAAGAAAGACAATTGGGGCGATCAGGATTCCGGCGATGGCGCCGATTGCCGCCGCCATGCCCCAGCCGAGCGCGATCATCCAGCCGACGCGGATCCCGACCAGGCGGGCCGATGCGGGGTTCTCGGCGGCCGCGCGCATGGCAAGGCCGACGCGGGTGTACTGGAAGAACAGGAACAGTATCACCAGCACGGTCATCGTGACCGCAATCATTCCAACCTGATGGTTGCTGATCAGGCCGCCGAACTGCGATCCTTCGCCGAAGGGGCTGGGGAACGGCTTGATGGTGAAATCCCAGATGAAGCCGGCGAGACTGTTGATGATGGCAAAAAGGCCGATGAAGACGACAATGTGGCTGAGCACCGGCGCATCGCCGAGCGGCCGGATGACGAGGCGCTCGATCGCGACGCCGCCGGCAAAGGAAATGACCACGGTCAGCGGGATCACCAGCCAGTAGGGAACGCCCCAGGCAAGCATCTGCCAGGCGATGAAGGTGGAAAACATCGCCATTTCGCCCTGGGCGAAATTCAGATGATGGATTGCCTGGTAGATCATCACCACGGCCAGCGCCATGCAGGCATAGATCCCGCCTGTTGCGATGCCGGTGACCAATTGCTGTACGAGAAGCTCCATCGTGTCTCCCTCAGTAGCCGAGATAGGCGGCGCGAATGGTTTCGTTGTCGCGGATTTCCGCGGCGGAGCCAGACATGACGATGTCTCCGGTTTCGAGGACAAAGGCGGTGTCTGCAAGTTCGAGAACCACGCCGGCGTTCTGCTCGACGATCAGCATGGATACCTGCTCTTCCTGGTTGACCTTGCGCAGGATCGAGAACATTTCCTGCACGATCAGTGGAGCAAGACCAAAGGACGGTTCATCCAGCAGCATCAGGCGTGGCCTGAGCATCAGTGCGCGGGCGATGGCCAGCATCTGCTGCTCGCCTCCCGAGAGGGTGCCCGCCTGCTGGTTGCGGCGCTCCTTCAGCCTGGGAAACCAGTGGTAGGCCTGTTCGAGATCCCGTGCGATCTCGGCGCGGGAACTGCGGGTCATGGCGCCGCACTGCAGGTTTTCCTCGGTGGTCAGGCCGGTAAAGGTTCCCCGTCCCTCGGGAACATGGGCCACGCCCAGGCGAACGATGTCCTCGGTCGCCTTGCCAGAGATGTCTTTGCCGTCGAAGCGTATGGTACCGGACCGCTTGATCATCCCACACAGGGCCCTGAGCGTCGTGGTCTTGCCTGCGCCATTGGCGCCCAGAAGCGTCGAGATCCCGCCCTTTTCCACCGAGAAATCGAGGCCGTGCAGGACCCGGAAATCGCCGTAGGATGCGTGCAGTCCCTCGACTTCAAGTAGCATGCTCATTCGGACTGGCCTCCCAGATATGCGGCAATCACGTCGGGGTTCTGCTGCACTTCGGCCGGCGTGCCCTCGGCAATCTTGCGGCCGAAACTCAAGACAACCACCTTGTCGGAGATCGACATCACCAGCCCCATGTGATGTTCGACCAGCAGAACGGTGACACCGCGATCATCGCGGATGTGGCGGATGAGGCGTCCGAGTTCGCCAACCTCGTCATGATTGAGGCCGCCGGCGGGTTCGTCGAGCAAAAGCACGCCGGGCCGGGCCGCCAGGGCGCGGGCAATCTCGACCCGCTTGCGGGTGCCGAAGGGCAGACCATCCACCGGAAGATCTGCAACATCTCCGAGTTCGAGATACTCGATCAGCTCATTGACAGTGGTGTCGACCTCGGCTTCCTGGCGGCGAACCCAGGGCAGGCGCAGCGCATCGGAGAAAAAATCGCTGCGGCTGTTGGCATGGGCGCCGACGCGGATATTGTCGCGCACAGACATGCGCTGGAAAAGCGCCACATTCTGGAACGAGCGGCCGATGCCGACCGTAGGCATCTCGTGGGCCTTCCTGGCGAGCACCGACTGGCCATCATAGAGGATGTCGCCCGATGCCGGGGTGTAGAGACGGCTGAGGCAATTGAACAGCGTGGTCTTGCCCGCGCCGTTGGGGCCGATGAGACCAAGAATCTGCCCCTTGTGCAACTCGAACGCAATGCCATCGAGCGCCACGATTCCGCCAAATCTCACGACAACGTCGCGAACGGCAAGTTGGGGTGGCGAACTGGCGGGTTGAGCTTGCATCAGGGACCTCCATGCTCCGGTCTGTTTTCATGCATGCCCGCCGCTTGAACCGCGGGCATCCAGGTCTGCTCGGGCCGAAGCGGCCGTCTGCCGTTCAAGGCGTCATCGACAACACGCACAAGCGACGCCATCACCGGGCCGACTTCCTTGTAAAGCCGTTCGGGTGGAAAATGATGGGGCGGGGCCCCGCAATTGAAGGCGTAGGTTCCCGATCCGTCGGCGGCGACCAGCGGCGCGCCTGCGGCGTAGATGTCGGGGCGCCATTCGCCGGTGGAAACCACAAAGCCGTACTGCTCGTAATCGGCAATGGCCTTGTCCATGGTCTTGCGCATCAGCATGCCCCTCTCGGGATGCTTCGCGACGGCGGCGAGAACATGCTCCTCGCGCTCCGCTTCCGGCAAAGTGACGAGCAGCGCGCGCCCCATCGCAGTTTCGACCAGCGGAATGCGCGAGCCGATCTCCAGCTGCACGGTGAATGTCGCGGATCCGCGGGATATGTCGACATAAAGCGCCTTGCTGCGATCGAGCACACCAAGCGCAACCGGCGCCGCAAGCACTTCGGCGGCCTGGTCCATGAAGTCGCGGGCGATGTGGCGAATACCGAGATTGGCAAGGGCGGCATAGCCCAGCGTGATGGTACCCGGGGCGAGCTGGTACTTGCCGAGCCTCGGGATCTGCATCAGGTAACCGAGTTCGCACAGGGTATAAGTGAGACGTGTGACCGTCGGCTTGGGCAGGCCGGTGCGTTCGGCGATCTCCTGATTGCTCAGGAATCCGTCACGCGGATGGAAGCAGCGCAGCACCTCAAGCCCCCGCGCAAGCGCGGTCACGAACTTGCGGTCGCCGTCGTGAGCATGGCTCGATCTGTCAGTGTCAACGCCGTCAGCGTTGCCACGTGCATTGGCTGTCATGCAGCCGCTCCTCCCTTTATTGACAAACAATCCATCACATTCTAGCAGTGAGGTCAAATAATAAAATTGAATTTCGCACTGCGGAACTTGGAGGCTTTTTTTGCGGACGTTGGAGGAGACCACTTCCGTACCTGAAACAACCGGCAGAAGCCCGATTCGGGCTTTGCCGGAGTGGTCGAACCATGCCGCCTTCAGCCCGGTGGCCGATCTCGACCGCGCGGCACGGCGGACCGAAATTGCAACCGACGAAGGCTTTGCGGTCTGGCGCGAATGGGGCTCAGGCCCGGCGCTGGTAATGCTGCATGGCGGCGCCGGTTCGTGGAGCCATTACTTCCGTCAAATCCCTATCCTTGCACAGGATTACCGGGTGATTGTGCCAGACCTTCCGGGGTTTGGCGATTCCGCCGACTGCAACCCGGACGCCGACCCGCACCGGATGGCGCGTATTCTCGCGGCCGGACTCGACCGGCTCACCGGAACCGAGCGGTTTCACCTGGTCGGGTTTTCCTATGGCGGGATCATCGGCAGCTTCGTGTCGCGCCTCGTCGCGCCGCGGATCGGAGGATTTGTGATCGTCGGCGGCGTTGGCTTCGAAGCGCGGCGGCAGGATGTAGCGCTGTCGAGCTGGCGTCACATTTCCGATGCCGAGCAGCGCCGGGCCCGGCACAAGCAAAACCTTCAGGCGATCATGATCGCCGACCCGGCACGGATCGACGAGACCGCAATCCTGATCCAGCAATCCAATGCCGAGCGTTCGCGTCACGACACCCGCCCGACAGCGCGCAGCAAGCCGCTGACCGCAAATCTTGATTCAAGCCGGGTCCCGCTGGCGGCGATCTGGGGCGAGCACGATCAACTTGCCGCGCCCTATTTCGACGAGCGGCGGGCATGGCTCGCCGCACGCGATCCGGATGCGACGTTCAAACTGATTGACGACGCCGGGCACTGGGTTCAGTACGAGGCTGCCGACGCATTCAATGCGGCATTGACTGATTGCCTCCGCTCTTTTGTGCAACGAGCGGACAAATGAATTTATTTCTTGGAGGAAAAAATGGCTGGTGATGTGAATTACACGGTGGATGGGAATGTTGCGGTTGTCACGATCAACAATCCGCCGGTGAACGCCTTCGGATTTGATGTCAGGCATGGCGTTATCGAGGCCATGAACCGCGCCGAAGCCGACCCTGCCGTCACCTGCGTCGTGCTGACCGGCGGCGGCCGGACCTTCAGTGGCGGCGCCGACATCACCGAGTTCGGCAAGACGCCGCGCGAGCCCTCGTTGCCCGACGTCAACACCCGCTGCGAAACCATGAGCAAGCCGGTGGTCGCGGCGATCCACGGCTTTGCCTTTGGCGGCGGGCTCGAGGTCTCGCTCTCCTGTCACGGCCGGATAGCATCGGCGGACGCCAAGCTGGCGCTTCCGGAAGTCAAGCTCGGCCTGATACCCGGCGCCGGCGGCACCCAGCGGCTGCCGCGGCTGATCGGGCCGGAAGCGGCCCTCGATGTGATCGTTCCAGGCAACCCGGTCGGCGCAAAGAAGGCTCTGGAAGTGGACATTCTCGACCGCGTTGCGGGCGACGATCTTCTTGCCGACGCCAAGGCCTTTGCGCTGGAACTCGCGGCTGCTGGCGAAATGCCCAAGGCGCTGCGCGATCGCGAAGACAAGCTTGAGGCCGCGCGCCGTGATCCCTCGGCACTCGACGCCCATGCCGCGAACCTGACCAAGAAGGCACGCGGCCTCGAGGCTCCGCTTGCCTGCGTCCGCGCCGTCCGCATGGCGCTCGACACGCCGTTCGACGAGGCGCTGGCCAAGGAACGCGAGATGTTCATCGAGCTGATGAACGGCGAGCAGTCGAAAGCCCAGCGGCACCTTTTCTTCGCCGAGCGCGAGGCCAACAAGGTTCCCGGAATCGACCGTGACGTCAAACCGCGCAAGGTCAGCAAGGCAGCCGTCATCGGCGCAGGAACAATGGGCGGCGGCATCGCCATGGCGCTTGCCAATGGCGGCGTTCCGGTGACCATCCTGGAGATGAACCAGGAAGCCATCGACCGCGGCATGGCGGTGATCCAGCGCAACTACGACACATCGGTCAAGCGCGGCTCCATTTCGGCCGAGGAGCGCGACCGGCGGCTGGGCCGGCTGAGCACGACCACCAACTACGACGACATCGCCGATGCAGACCTGGTCATTGAAGCCGTGTTCGAGGAGATGTCGGTCAAGAAGGTGGTGTTCGGCAAGCTCGACGAGGTGATGAAGCCCGGCGCCATCCTCGCCAGCAACACGTCCTATCTCGACGTCGACGCAATCGCCCAGATGACCAAGCGGCCGTCGGACGTTCTGGGAATGCATTTCTTCTCTCCGGCCAACGTGATGAAACTGCTGGAAATCGTCCGCGGCAAGGAAACCGCACCGGACGTGATCGCCACCGCGCTGGCGCTCGGCAAGCAGATCGGCAAGGTGCCGGTGGTCGTGGGCGTCTGCCACGGCTTCGTCGGCAACCGCATGCTGTCGTCACGGTCGGCGGAAAATGAGTCGCTGCTGCTTGAGGGCGCTTCACCCTCGGATGTCGACAAGGCATTCCTCGACTTCGGCTTTTCCATGGGCCCGTTCGCGATGGGCGACCTCGCCGGTCTCGACATCGGTTGGCGGACCCGCAAGTCGCTTGGCGAGACCGCGGCAATCGGCGATGCGCTGTGCGAGGCGGGCCGCTACGGACAGAAGACCGGCAAGGGCTTCTACAGCTACGAGGACGGGCCGCGCGACGGAAAGCCAGATCCGTGGGTCGATGCGCTGATCGAGGAAAAGGCCAAGGAACTCGGCGTCAACCGGCGCAGCATCAGCGCCGACGAAATCATTGAGCGGACGATCTATCCGATGATCAACGAGGGCGCACGCATCCTCGAGGAAGGCATCGCGCTCCGGCCGTCCGACATCGATATCGTCTGGATCAACGGCTACGCTTTCCCGATCGGCAAGGGCGGCCCGATGTTCTGGGCGGAGCAGGCAGGCCTCGCGCACATCGTCGAGCGGCTTGAATACTGGCACGGCAAGACCGGCAATCCGGTGTTCGAGCCGGCAGAACTGTTGCGCAAGGCGGCGAAGACCGGCCTATCGCTCGCATCCGCAATGGGTGGCAAGGACGAGGTCGCATGACCGCCGGGCGGCATGCCTGGGAAGCGTCCTACCCGGACAACATGACGTGGGATGCCCCGATCGTGACAGACAGCCTTCCGGCCCTGCTCGACGAGGCCGTCGCCGAGTGTCCCGACCGGGCGCTCATCGAGTTCCGCGGATGGTCGATGAGCTACAGCCAGTTGCGCGACGAAGCGGACGCCTTCGCCGCGGCGTTGCTGGCGGCGGGCCTTGCCAGGGGCCAGACCGTCGCGCTGTTCCTGCCCAACACGCCCTGGCATCCGGTGGCCTTTTTCGGCACACTGAAATCCGGCGCCCGGCTGGCGCATCTTTCGCCGCTCGATGCACCGCGCGAGTTGGCGCACAAGCTCACCGATTCGGGCGCGCGCACCATCGTGACGACCAACATCGGCGGCATGCTCGCCGGCGCGATCAAGCTGATGGAGGCGGGTCTGGCGGACCGCGTCATCGTTGGAGACGACAGCCGTTTCGGCGGTGACAATCCGGCACGGGAAGCGATCCCCGAGCGCGAGGACGTGATCCGGTTCGACGCATTCTGCGCGAGCGGAGCCGCACCCGGATCCTGGCCGGAGATCGGCGAAGACGACATCGCGCTGCTTCAGTATACCGGCGGCACCACCGGCCCGGCCAAGGGGGCGATGCTGACCCATGCCAACCTGACCGCCGCGGTCTCGAGCTACGACATCTGGTTCGAGGCGCTCTACGGCGATCCGGAAGAGGGCGAGAAAGTCCTTTGCATCCTGCCGCTGTTTCACATCTACGCGCTGACCACGATCCTGCTCCTGGGGATCAGACGGCGGGCGCAGATCGTGCTGCATATGCGCTTTGATCCGACCCAGGTTCTCCACGACATCCAGGCCAAGCGGATCACCACGTTCCCCGGGGTTCCGACCATGTGGATCGCGCTTGCCAACCATCCGGACCTGATGAAGACCGACCTCTCCTCGCTTGTGCGCTGCTCTTCCGGCGGCGCGCCGCTGCCGGTGGAGGTTGGCCAGCGCTTCGAAGGTCTGACCGGCCAGCGACTGGCCGGCGGCTGGGGCATGACCGAAACCTCGCCGGCCGGCACCAACCTGCTGCCATTCGGCGAAGCCAAGCCCGGATCGATCGGCATGCCCCTGCCCGGCGTTGAATTGCAGGTGGTCGATCTCGACGATCCGCACCGGGTGCTGCCGGCTGGCGAAGTCGGCGAATTGCGGGTCCGCGGCAAGAACGTGACGGCAGGTTACTGGAACAAGCCGCGGGAAAACGCAGCGGCGTTCGCCGACGGGTTCTTCCTGACCGGCGATGTCGGCTACATGGCGCCCGACGGCTATTTCTACATCGTCGACCGCAAGAAAGACATGATCATTTCCGGCGGCTTCAATGTCTATCCGCAGATGATCGAGCAGGCGATCTACGAACATCCGGCGGTGGGAGAATGCATTGTTCTCGGCATCCCCGACGAGTATCGCGGCGAGGCGGCGAAGGCCTTCGTCACGCTCAAACCGGGGGCCGAATCGTTCACTCTCGAAGCGCTTGTCGCGTTTCTCGAAGACCGGCTCGGACGCCACGAGCTGCCAGCGGCGCTGGAATTCCGGGATGAGCTTCCCAAGACATCGGTCGGCAAATTGTCGCGCAAGGAATTGCGTGACATGGAGAAAAGCAGATCCGCAGCCCCGACACACACCGAACACAGCACATCATAAAGAGTAGAGGATAATCCAATGCAGGATGCAGTCATCGTTTCAACCGCCCGCACACCGATCGGCAAGGCCTATCGCGGCGGACTGAACGACACCGACGGAGCAACACTCGGGGCCCACGCCATCAAGCATGCCGTCGAGCGCGCGGGCATTGAGCCCGGTGAGGTCGAAGACGTGATCATGGGCTGCGCCTTGCAGCAGGGTGCGACCGGCGGCAACGTCGCCCGCCAGGCGCTGGTGCGCGCAGGTCTTCCCGTCACGGTCTCCGGAGCCACGATCGACCGGCAGTGCTCCTCGGGCCTGCAGGCCATCGCGGTCGCCTCGCGCTCGATCCAGCTTGACGGCGTCCCCATCGCCATCGGCGGTGGACTTGAGTCGGTCAGCCTGGTGCAGAACGAGCACATGAATGCATTTCATCGCCAGGACCGCTGGCTAATGCAGCACAAGCCCGACATCTACATGCCGATGATCGACACCGCCGAAACCGTCGCCAAGCGCTACGGCATCAGCCGCGAGGCGCAGGACATCTACGCGCTGGAAAGCCAGCGGCGGACCGCAGCCGCGCAGGATGCGGGCAGGTTCGACGCCGAGATCGTGCCGATCACGGCGACCATGGGCGTGATGAACAAGGAGACCAAGGAAGTCTCCTATCAGGAAGTGACGATTTCGGCCGACGAAGGGCCGCGGCGGCAGACAACACTTGAAGGCCTGGCCGGCCTGACACCCGTGCGCGGCGAAGGGGCCTTCATTACCGCCGGCAATGCCAGCCAGCTCTCCGACGGCGCATCGGCCTGCGTGGTGATGAACGCCAAGCTTGCCGAAAATCGCGGCCTGGAACCGTTGGGCGCGCTTCGCGGCTTTGCTGTCGCCGGCACCGAGCCTGACGAAATGGGCATCGGCCCGGTCTTCGCCATCCCGCGCCTGCTGGAGCGCGCCGGCCTGTCAATTGACGACATCGGCCTGTGGGAGCTGAACGAAGCTTTCGCGGTCCAGGTGATCTATTGCCGCGACCGGCTGGGCATCGACCCGGAAAAGCTCAACGTCAACGGCGGCGGGATTTCCGTCGGGCATCCCTACGGCATGACCGGCGCCCGGCTTTCCGGCCACGTGCTGATCGAGGGCAAGCGCCGCGGCGTGAAATACGGCGTGGTGACGATGTGCGTCGGCGGCGGCATGGGTGCGGCCGGCCTTTTCGAAATCTTTTGAGGACGTTGAACCATGGATCTGAGATTCACAGAAGACGAGCTGGCCTTCCGCGACGAGGTCCGGACATTTTTCCGGGAGGCGCTTCCTGCCAGCATTCGGGAGAACATCGTCGCGGGCCGCCACACGACCAAGGAAGAGCTGGTCACCTGGACCCGGATCCTGCACGACAAGGGCTGGGCGGTGCCGCACTGGCCGGTCGAGCATGGCGGCACCGGCTGGAGCCCGGTCAAGCAGTACATCTATCTTGAGGAAATGAGCCAGACCCCTGCCCCTGCTCCGCTGGCCTTCGGCGTCAACATGGTGGGCCCGGTGATCTACACCTTCGGCAACGAGGCGCAGAAGAGCCGCTTCCTGCCGAGGATCGCGACACTGGAGGACTGGTGGTGCCAGGGCTTCTCCGAGCCGGGCTCGGGGTCCGACCTGGCTTCGCTGAAAACCCGCGCCGTGCGCGACGGCGACGAGTATGTCGTCAACGGCCAGAAGACCTGGACGACGCTGGCGCAATATGCCGACTGGATCTTCTGCCTGGTGCGCACAGATCCGGATGCGCGCAAGCAGTCCGGCATCTCGTTCCTGCTCATCGACATGAAGACACCGGGGATCACCGTGCGTCCGATCCAGACCATCGACGGCGGCGTTGAGGTCAACGAGGTGTTCTTCGACGATGTCCGGGTCCCGGTCGAAAACCTCGTCGGCGAAGAGAACAAGGGCTGGAATTACGCCAAGTTCCTGCTCGGCAACGAGCGCGTCAACATTGCCCGCGTCGGCGTTTCCAAGGAGCGCATCCGGCGGATCAAGGAGCTGGCCGCCCATCAGCGGGTCGGCGGTGAGCGCATGATCGACCAGCCGGAATTCCGCGAGAAGGTGGCGGCCGTCGAAGTGCGGCTGAAGGCACTCGAGATGACCCAGCTCAGGGTTCTTGCCGGCGAGGCGAAACGTGAGAAAGGCACGCAGGATCCCGCGAGCTCGATCCTGAAGATCAAGGGATCGGAAATCCAGCAGGCGACGACCGAACTGTTGATGGATGTCGTTGGTCCCTACGCCATGCCCTATATTCCGGAAGACGATATCGACGGACGCAACGAGCCGTCGATCGGGCCGGACTGGGCCTCGACGATCGCGCCTGCCTATTTCAACACGCGCAAGGTGTCGATCTATGGCGGATCGAACGAGATCCAGAAGAACATCATCGCCAAGGCCATTCTCGGGCTTTAGCACGGACCAGCATTCAGGGGCCCGGACACGAGGCCTGCAATTCGGCGCCGGCGCGGCCGGCCTGTCGGGAGAACAACGCAATGGATTTTGACCTTTCCGAAGAACAGGGCATGCTCAAGGACAGCGTGGAACGCCTGCTCAAGGACCAGTACGGTTTCGAGGCGCGCGGCAAGTACCGCGCCGGCGACACCGGTTTCAGCGAGAAGATGTGGAACCAGTATGCCGAACTCGGTCTGCTGGCGCTGCCGTTCGCCGAAGAGGACGGTGGCATCGGCGGCGGCGCCACCGAAACCATGATCGTGATGGAAGCGTTCGGCAAGGCGCTGATCCTGGAGCCGTATTTTGCCAGCGTGATCCTGGCCGGCGGCGTGCTTCGTCATGCCGGCAACAGCGAACAGAAGTCCACCCTGATCCCGGGCATTGCCGACGGCAGCCTGAGGATGGCTTTTGCCTGCGCCGAACCGCAGGGCCGATATGATTTGTTCGACGTCGAAACAACTGCGAAAAAGAATGGCGACGGCTGGGTGATCGACGGCAAGAAGGCGCTGGTGCTGCATGGCGACAGCGCCGGCAAGCTCATCGTCTCGGCCCGCACCTCCGGCGGCTCGCGCGACGAGGACGGGATTTCACTGTTCCTGGTCGACGGGAATGCCGAAGGCGTCTCGCGCCATGGCTATCCGACCCAGGACGGGTTGCGGGCAGCCGAGATCACGCTGCAGTCGGTCAAGGTTGGCGCGGACGCGCTGATCGGCAGCGAGGGCGGCGCCTGGCCGGTGATCTCGCGTGTCTCCGACGAAGCCGTTGCCGCACTCTGCGCCGAGGCCGTGGGATGCTTCGAGAAGATGCACGAGCTGACGCTCGACTATCTCAAGACCCGCAGCCAGTTCGGCACGACGATCGGCTCTTTCCAGGCGCTACAGCACCGCGCGGTCGACATGTTCGTGGAACTCGAACAGTCCCGCTCGATGACCATGTATGCCAGCATGCTGGCAACCGGCGACGACCCGGTTGAGCGCGCCCGTGCGGTGTCGGCGGCCAAGGTGCAGATCGGCGAATCCGCAAAGATCATCGGCCGCGAGGCGATCCAGTTGCATGGCGGCGTCGGCATGACGATGGAATATGCGATCGGGCATTATTTCAAGCGCACCACGATGATCGACATCCTGTTCGGTGACGCCAACCATCACCTCAAGCGGTTGGCACAGATGGATGGCCTGATACGCGAAGACGCCTGAACCCGACAAGAGAGCAAAGCGCCATGACCCCTTCGACGCCCTACTCGCTTGACGGCAAGGTGGCCGTCATCACCGGATCGAGCCGCGGCATCGGCCGCGCCACGGCCGAGACCATGGCGCGGCTCGGCGCGAAGGTGGTCATCTCCAGCCGGACCGCGGAAGCCTGCGAGCCGGTTGCCGAAGCGATCCGGGCGGAAGGCGGAGAGGCGTCGGTGATCGCCTGCAACATTTCGAGGAAAGAGCAGGTCGAAGGCCTGATCGCCGGGACGGAGAAGCTCTACGGCGCGCCGGACATCCTGGTTTGCAACGCCGCGGTCAATCCGGCCTACGGGCCGCTTGCGGATTTGTCCGACGAGGCCTTCGACAAGATCATGGGCTCGAACGTCAAGTCCAACCTGTGGCTCTGCAACCGGGTGATCCCGGCGATGAAGGCAAAGGGCGGCGGAGCCATCGTCATCATCTCTTCGATTGCCGGGATCCAGGGCAACGCGGTGATCGGCGGCTACGGAATATCCAAGGCGGCCGACTTCGCGCTGGCGCGAAATCTCGCCGTCGAGCACGGTGGCGACAATGTCCGCGTCAATTGCATTGCGCCGGGACTGGTGAAGACCGACTTCGCCCGTGCCTTGTGGGAGGACGAGGAACTGCTCAAGAAACGCACCAGAACGACGCCGCTCAGGCGGATCGGCCTGCCCGAGGAAATCGGTCCGGTGGCGGCGTTTCTCGCCTCCCCGGCCGCGAGCTTCATCACCGGACAGGTGATCGTCGCCGATGGCGGCGTCACCATCGCCTGATTCATGTCACGTTCGGCTGGTTACACTCGACAAAAACCTGACTTAATCATTTTCGGGACTGCCGCGCCGGATCACTCCCTGATCGAACACGGCTCGGCCTTGCCCGCCACCAGAATGGAGAAACATCATGTCTGAGCAAATGCAGAGGATCGTCCTGGCCAAGCGCCCCGAAGGCCAGCCGGGACCGGAGAATTTCCGCCTGGAGAAGGTGGCAATGCCTTCGCCCGGCGAAGGCGAAGTGCTCATGAAGGTCCTCTACATGTCGCTCGATCCCTACATGCGCGGGCGGATGGACGATGCAAAGTCCTATTCGACACCGGTGAAGATCGACGAGCAGATGGGCGGCGGCGCGGTTGGCGAAGTCATTGAGAGCAAGTCGTCGCGCTTCAAGCCCGGGGACCTTGCAATGGGCATGTTCGGCTGGGGCAGCCATGGCGTGGTGCCGGCCAAGGAGCTGAGGAAAATCGACCCGGATGTCGCTCCCATCTCCACCTCGCTCGGGGTGCTCGGCATGCCGGGCTTTACAGGATGGTACGGTTTCAACGTCATTGGCCAGCCCAAGGCGGGCGAGACGCTGGTTGTCGGCGCCGCCACCGGCCCGGTCGGCTCGATGGTCGGGCAGCTGGCGAAGCAGAAGGGCCTGCGCGCGGTGGGCGTGGCCGGCGGGGCGGACAAATGCGCCTTTGCGGTCGAGGAACTCGGCTTCGATGCCTGCATCGATCATCGGGCTGCAAGCGACGCAAAGGATCTGCGCAAGGCCCTCTCCGAGGTCTGCCCGGACGGCATCGACATCTATTTCGAGAACGTCGCCGGGATCACGCTCGATGCGGTGTTGCCGATGATGAATGTCGGCGGCCGCATCCCGCTCTGCGGCATGATCGCCTGGTACAATGCCGGCGCGCTTGGTGCCGGACAGAGTGACGGCCCCGACCGGCTTCCTAAAGCCTGGCGGACGATCCTCGTCAACCGGCTGACCGTGGGCGGGTTCATTATTTCGGATCATTTCGACCGCTTCGGCGACTTCCTGGCCGAGGTCGGGCCGCTCGTCAAAAGCGGCAAGATCGTCTACCGCGAGGATGTGACCGAGGGGCTGGAAAACGCGCCGGATGCCTTCATCCGGATGCTCGGGGGCAAGAATTTCGGCAAGACGCTGGTCAAGGTCGCGTAAGCGGACCGTTACAGTCCTCCATTGATCCGAGAAATCACCGCCCGGATGCGCGATTGCCTCCGGGCGGTTTCAATGTGCAGTCGTTCCCGACAACAGGTTGAGTACCAGCACGCCGACAACAATCAGGGCGATGCCGAGATAGGCGTAAAGGTCCAGCTTCTGGCCAAACAGCACGACGCCGATGAGCGTGACCATGGCCACCCCGGCGCCGGCCCAGACGGCATAGGCGATGCCGACCGGAATGGTCTTGAGAACGATCGACAGAAAGTAGAACGAAATGGCGTAACCGATAACGGAAATGCCGCCATACCCCCACCTGGTGAAGCCTTCGGAGGCTTTCAGCGCCGTGGTGGCGATGACTTCACCGGTGATCGCAATGCCGAGAAACAGCCATGGCATGTCACTGCCCTCCTTCGTGGGGGGAGTTGGCCAACATCGCCCCTGTTGCATCGATGTCTTCAAGAAACGCCAGGATTTCCCGGCGCGCGGACGGGCTCGAATCCGGTCCACCGCCAAGGTCGGACAACCACAGACCGTCGGCTGCCAGACGCAGGGTACGGGCGAACGGCGACAGATCGGTTTTTGCGTGCCGCTGCAGGCGCGCCTCCACCCACTGGTTCCAGCGGGCGCAATAATGCGGGTCGGAACTGAGCATCAGCATCAACACGGCGAGACGCCTTTCCTCGGGCACGGACATATCGATGGCTGCCACGACCCGCAAATAGGCCTTCGAGAACCGTGCCGGTGCGGTTTCCTCGGGTTCGAGAGCATTCTCCACCTGGCTGTCGAACCAATCCACCACCTCTTCGAACAGGCCGTCGATCAGCGCGTTCTTGCCGTGATAATGATGCAGCAAGCCGCCCTTGCTGACGGCAGCCTCGCGCGCGACGTTTTCCAGCGTCAAAGCGGAAAGCCCATCATCGACAATCAGCCGTGCGGCGCATTCGATGAGCCTTGCACGCACGGCATCCGGGTTGTTCTTGCGTTGAGGTCTGTTCATGGCCAGTACATACCGTCTGGACGGTTTTTTAGCAAGGCAAATCAATTGATGACACAGTGAGCAGCACGAGTCGTTTATTTATGGGATGATTAAACGTCGATTTTGGCCATAATCGCGCTCATACGTACTTGACTTGGAATATTCGAGTTGGATATCTCTTATTTGTCCAACAAATAGGAATATCCAGTGACCGACACATCCGACAGATCCCTTCGCGAGACGAGCCTCGCGACCGATCCTGAAGCCCGGGAGCCGAGCGGCCGGACTTCGCGGGCATCGGCGGTGGACGATCTTGTCGAGCATATCCGCACGCTGATTTCCGAGGGTGGACTGAAGGTCGGCGACAGCCTGCCGACGGAAAAGGAACTCTGCGAGCGCTTCAACACCGGCCGCAACACCGTGCGCGAGGCGATGCGCATTCTCAAGACCTACGGTGTCGTCAAGGTACGCCCGAAAGTGGGCGCCGTCATCATCGACGAGCGCATGGCGCGGGCCTTCGACCTGTTTTCGTTCAATACACTCGAGGTATCGCGCGAGACGTTCGTCGACATCCAGGGTTTCCGAAGCCTGCTCGAGGTGGCGTCCTTCGAATTGCTTTTCGACAAGGTCACGCCCGAAGACATCGCCGAGCTGCGCCAGATCAACACGGAACTCCTGAACGCCGAGACAGCTGTCAACGCCTCGGAGATCGATTTCCGCTTTCACACCCGCCTGGTGGCGGTGATGGGAAACAAGGCAATTCTAGACGTCTACAAGATCATGAAGCCGGTGATCGTGAAAATCATGATGAAGGCAAAGACCGTCCAGACATTCGCGACCGTTACGTACTCCGAGCATGCCGCAATCCTTGAGACGATCGAGAAGCGAGACCGGACGGCCTATCAATACAAGATGAAGACCCATCTGGACGCCGGCTTTCGGCATTTTTCGGATTAGGGGCAGCCAATATCTGACCGCGAGGCGACAAAGACAACGCGGCCGAGGAGATGATCGTCACACATCGTGGCATCTGAGAGGGTGCGAGGAAGCACCGTAGGAGGAGGAACGAGCATGAAACTAGGAACACTCATTTCAACTGCCGCCGTGGGCCTGATGCTCTCGACAAGCCTGTCCATGGCAGGTCCCGAGATCGTTTCCGGCCCGGGCGTCGACCCGGCCTGCTTCGCACCGTGGAGTGCGGACACAAAATACATGCAGTGGCCGGCCAAGGCAGGCCCTTACAAGGTCGCCGTGGTCAACGGTTTCGTCGGCAATGGCTGGCGCATCCAGATGATCAAGACAGCCAAGGCCTTCGCCGAAGATCCGGCGATGAAGGACAAGATTGCCGAGTTCAAGGTGGTTTCGACGGGAACCGACGCGCCGGCACAGCTGGGCGCCATCGAGGATTTCATCAACCAGGGCTATGACGCGATCGTCACGATCGCGGTGTCGCCCGACGGCTTCGACCGGGTGATCCGCCTTGCCGACAAGAACAACGTGGTGCTGGTGCCGTTCGACAACGTGCTCGACACCGACAAGGTGATGCAGGTCAACGAAGACCAGCTGAAGATGGGCCGCATGTGGGCCCAGTTCGCGCTGGACGAACTCAAGGCCAAGGGTGTCTCTTCGGGCAAGATCCTCGAAGTCCGCGGGCTGCCGGGCAACTCGGTCGACCGCGACCGCTCCATCGGCATCAATGAAGTCATCAAGGCTGATGGCGGCAACTGGGAAGTGGTTTCGGTCGTCGGTAACTGGGATGACGGCACGACCCAGAAAGTCGTCGCCGACGCCATCGCGGTTCACGGCCAGTTCGAGGCTGTCGTCGGACAGGGCGGCTCCAACGGCGTCATCCAGGCGCTCAAGGATGCAGGCCACCCCTGGGTGCCGGTCGCGGGCGAATCCGAGAACGGCTACCGCAAGGCGATTGCCGCCCATTCCGCCGAAGGCCTGAAAGGCATCTCGATCGGCCAGTCCCCGGGCCTGGTCGCCATTGCCATGAAGGCGGCGGTCTCCGCGCTCGAAGGCAATGTGATGCCGCAGCTGATCTCGGTGCCGCTGCCGGTGGCGACCTACAAGGATCTCGAGGACGGCAAGAACTACTGGAGCGACCTGCCGGACAACTTCTTCACAGTGAACGAGTTCCCGCCCTGTGGCGTCAACATCTCCGGCCCGTCGATCATGGCGCAAACCGAAGCTGACGTGAAGTAAACATCGAAGCAGATCCCCGGGGCGCCATGCATGACCTGGCGCCCCATTCATCCCAAGACATGACCGAATTGCCTGCGAGGAGTGCGCGCACGATGCCGACTGACAGTCCGATCGTCCAGCTCAGTGGCGTATCGAAACATTTTTCGGGTACGCGTGCCCTGGAAGGCGTGGATTTCAGCTGCCGTTCGGGCACGATCCACGGGATCCTGGGCGAGAACGGCGCGGGCAAGTCGACGCTGATCAAGATCCTCTCCGGCGTGCTGCAGCCCGATGCCGGCACTGTCGAGGTGGCAGGCAAGACCGTCCGGTTCTCGAATCCGGAACAGGCGGTCGCTTCTGGCATCGTCTGCATCTTCCAGGAACTTTCGCTGGTCCCGGACCTGTCGGTCGCCGACAACATCTCCATCGCGGCACCGCCGCGCACCCGGTTCGGGCTGATCGACAAGCGGGTGCAGAACCGCCGCGCCGAGGAACTCCTGGCACGGATCAAGTGTGAGGATGTCGATCCCAATTCGCTGGTGCGCGAGCTTTCACTGTCGCGCCGGCAGATGGTCGAGATCGCCAAGGCGCTCGGCAAGGATCCGAAGGTTCTCATTCTCGACGAGGCGACATCGGCGCTGACCAGCCGTGATGTCGAGACCGTCTACGGCCTGCTTGCCGAGCTGCGGACAGCCGGCGTCGCGAGCCTGTTCATTTCCCATCGTATGCACGAGATCGACAAGCTCTGCGACATGCTGTCAGTGTTCCGCAACGGCCAACATATCGAGACCTTTGCCAAGGGAGCCCACAGCGAGGGCGAGATCGTCAAGCTGATGATCGGCCGCGAGGTGACCGCGCACTATCCGCCGAAACCCGAGCCTGTGCCGAAGCCCGCCTACTTGACAATCGACAAACTCGCCTGGGAAGGCCAGCTCAAGGGCATCGACCTGAGCATCGGCAAGGGGGAGATCGTCGGGCTGGGCGGACTCGACGGGCAAGGCCAGAAGGAACTGCTTCTCGGCCTGTTCGGCGTGCTCAGGGGATTGCAGGGCAAGGTCGCAATCCTTGACCACCCCTGCCGACCTGGATCCCCGGCCGAAGCCAAGAGCGACGCCATGCGGATCGCGCTGGTGCCGGAAGACAGAAAAACCGAAGGCCTGATGCTGGCCATGTCGATCGCCGACAATTTGCTCGCCGCTTCCTATGACCGTGTCTCCGACGGGCCGTTCATCAATCAGGACAAGGCCAGAACGGCGGTGAGCGAGGGCATCGCCAAGCTGCAGATCAAGGTCGCCAGCCCCGATGACATCGTTTCCACACTGTCGGGCGGGAACCAGCAGAAGGTGGTGATCGCGAAATGGCTGATGACGGATCCGGACGTGATCCTGCTCAACGATCCGACGCGCGGCATCGATGTCGGCACCAAACAGGAAATCTACAAGCTCATTCGCGAGCTGGCCGACCGGGGGAAAACGATCCTGCTGTATTCAAGTGATTATGCCGAACTGATCGGCTGTTGTGACCGCGTGGCGGTGATGTACGACGGAGAAATCGTCGCCAAGCTCAGCGGCGACGCGATCACCGAGGAAGCCATCGTCGCGGCTTCGCTCAATGTGGGCACGCAGTCATCGCTGCAAGCGGCAGGAGCACGGCATGGCTGACAAACGCTCCGCGCTCACCACCAACATCAGGCAGAATGTTGCTTTCTACAGCGCCATCGCCATGCTCGTGGCGCTCTATCTCGTCTACAACATGCTGCACCCGCGTGGCTTTTCGGCCGCGGTCCTGATCCAGAACAGCAACGAATCCGTGGCAATCGTGTTTCTGGCCATGGCACAGACCGTTCCGGTGCTGCTCGGCGGCCTGGACCTGTCGGTCGGCGCCGTGATGACGCTGGCAAACTGTATCGCCTCTGAGGTCGTCAACGGATCGCCGCTGCAGATCGTGCTCGGAATGATCATCACGCTGGCGACCGGGACAGCGTTCGGTCTGATGAACGGCCTGATCGTCGTCTATGGCCGCCTGCAGCCGATCATCGCGACGCTGGCAACCGGCGCCGTCGCCGTCGGGCTGGCGCTGTTCATCCGGCCGGTGCCCGGCGGCAATGTCGACGACGACATCAGCTGGGCGCTGACCAATGATCTCTATGAATTTGTCGCCACCTACGGGCTGTTTGATGCGGACGCTGGCTGGTTCCAGACGATTTCCTGGATTCCGGTGCCATTGCTGATCGTTGTGGCGATCGCATTCGGCGTCTGGCTGCCGTTCAAGCGTACGGTGACCGGCCGCACCATCTATGCCATCGGTTCGGCTGAAGGCGCTGCCTACATGTCCGGCCTGCCGATCAACCGGGCGAAGATCGCAGCCTTTACGCTGGCGGGCTTCTTTGCCGCCTGCGGCGGGCTGTATCTCGCCATCCAGACATCGTCGGGCAACGCCGACATCACGCAGGCCGGCGCCTACACGCTCAATTCCATCGCCGCTGTCGTGGTCGGCGGAACCTCGCTGCTCGGCGGCGTCGGCGGGGCCATCGGCTCGCTTGTCGGCGCGCTGATCCTCCGGGTCATTTCGTTCTATTTCCGCATCGTCTCGATCGATCCGCTGCTCCAGCCGCTGGTCGAAGGGCTTGTCCTGCTGGCCGCCGTCAGTCTCGGCGCTTTCAGAACGTTGCGGGTCAAGAACCAGCTCAACCTGTTCAGATAGGAGGCGAGGACATGGCATTTCATATCCCGAGCCTGAAAGCCGAAGACAAGCCGATGGTGATCGCCTCGGCCTTCATCCTGGTAATCCTGAGCATCGGAACCGTCTACACGCTTTCCACGCAAGGCTCGGCGCCGCTGTTGTCTCCCGGCTATCTGTTGCAGCAATTGCAGACCGGATCGTTCCTGGGGATCGTGGCGGCCGGCATGATGGTGGTCATCCTGCTCGGGCATATCGATCTCAGCGTCGCCTGGACGATGACCGCGGCGGCAATGATGGCGACCACCGTCGGCGGCGAATGGGCGATTCCGACAGGCATCGCCGTGGGTGCCGCCGTCGGGTTGGTCAATGGCTTCGGCGTCGCCTATCTCAGGGTTCCCTCGATGATCTTCACGCTCGGGGTGGATTCGGTGCTGCGCGGCCTGATGGTGGCGCACACCGGAGGCTTTGCTCCGCAGGACAGTGCAACGCCGCTGATGCGGACGCTTGCGTCGGACCGGTTCCTGGGAATTCCGAGCGCCATCTTTGTCTGGCTGGCGGTCTCCGTCGTCATCGCCGTCATGCTCAAGCGCACCGCCTTCGGCCGCGAGATCTACGTGACCGGCAACCGCGAGGTCGCGGCCTATCTCTCCGGCATCAGGACGCGGCGGGTGATCCTCGGGTCATTCGTGGTCTCGGGCATCTGCGCCGCCCTTGCCGGGGTCATGCTTGCCGGCTATTCGGCCAGGGCCTACCAGGGCATGGGAAATCCCTTCCTGCTGCCTGCGATCGCCGCCGTGGTGATCGGCGGCACCCGCATTCTCGGCGGTCAGGGCCGCTACATCGGCACCCTGATCGGCGTTATCCTCATCGTGCTGCTGAACTCGGTGCTCTCCATCATGCAGATGCCCGAAGCCGGACGCCAGGTCATCTATGGATCGGTTATCATCTCCATGCTTCTGGTCTATGGGCGCGGCAACAAGGTGCACTCATGACACACTCGACTTCACAACTCTACCAGGTCAACGATGACCGCTTCTCGAACCTGATCCATTCCAACGCGCGGCTGGAAAGCCTATGGACCGGGGGGCGCTGGACCGAGGGGCCGGTCTATTTCGCCGCCGGCAGGTATCTGCTGTGGTCCGATATCCCGAATGACCGGGTGATGCGCTGGGACGAGACCGACGGGTCGGTATCGGTGTTCGAGCAGCCCTGCCGGCACCAGAACGGCCACACCACGGATCCGCAAGGCCGGCTCATAAGCTGCGAACATGGCGGCCGGGCGGTGAGCCGGATCGAGCACGATGGCAGCCGGACCGTTCTTGCCGACCGCTTTGACGGCAGGAAGCTCAACTCGCCCAATGATGTCGTGGTCAAATCGGACGGCTCGATCTGGTTCAGCGATCCGACCTACGGCATCGACAGCGATTATGAAGGACATGCGGCGCCATCGGAGATCGGCGCGTCGCAGGTCTACCGCATCGCACCTGATGGAACCGTATCGGGCGTGGTCAGCGACCTGGTGCAGCCGAACGGGCTCGCCTTCTCGCCGGACGAGGCATTCCTCTATGTCGCGGATACCGGACGCACCCATGTTGCCGACTGCGCCCCGAAAATCCGCCGCTACCCGGTTGCAACCGGCGGCGCCAGCCTAGGCGCCGGAACGAATTTCGTCCTGTCCGACTCCGGTCTGTTCGACGGGTTTCGCGTCGATGTCTCCGGAAACATCTGGTCTTCGGCCGGCGACGGCGTGCACTGCTACTCGCCAGACGGTGACCTGCTCGGCAAGATCCTGGTTCCGGAAGTGGTTTCGAACGTGTGTTTTTTTGGCGCCAACCGGAATCGCCTTGCAATCTGCGCGACGACATCGGTGTATTCGATTTATGTCCGGACGAGAGGCTGCTAACACTGCCGTCCACCGGGCGATGCCGGTCAATGTGAAGTCGCCGCATTCGGGAACGCCATACGATATGTAATGCCCGCCTAACGGTATTGGAGACCAAGATGTCAAATGAAGACAAGAAGCCCCCGCTGCGTTCACAGCTCTGGTTCGACAATCCCGAAAACCGGGAGATGACAGCGCTTTATATCGAGCGCTACGTCAACTACGGACTGACGCGCGAAGAGCTTCAGTCGGGCAAGCCGATCATCGCCATCGCGCAGACCGGATCGGACCTCTCTCCGTGCAACCGGCATCACATCGAACTCGCCAAGCGCATTCGCGACGGCATCATTGCCAATGGCGGGGTGCCGCTCGAGGTACCCGTTCACCCGATCCAGGAAACCGGCAAGCGGCCGACCGCGATGCTCGACCGCAACCTCGCCTATCTGAGCCTGGTGGAATCTCTGTTCGGCTACCCGCTCGACGGGGTGGTGCTGACGATTGGCTGCGACAAGACCACGCCTGCGCTGTTGATGGCGGCGGCGACGGTCAACATTCCGGCGATCGCCTTTTCGGTCGGACCGATGCTCAACGGCTATTTCCGCGGCGAACGCACCGGATCGGGAACGATCGTGTGGAAGGCGCGCGAGCTGCATGCCGAAGGCAAGATCGATGACGAGCAGTTCGCAGAACTCGTCACCTCGTCGGCGCCCTCGGTCGGCTACTGCAATACCATGGGTACGGCCTCGACCATGAACTCGCTCGCCGAAGCGCTTGGGATGCAACTGCCGGGATCGGCCGCGATCCCCGCCCCCTACCGCGAGCGCGGGCAGATGGCCTATGCCACCGGCAAGCGGATCGTCGACATGGTGCGCGAGGACCTCAAACCGTCCGACATCATGACACGGCAGGCATTCGAAAATGTCATCGTCACCAACTCGGCACTCGGCGGGTCGACCAATGCGCCGATCCACGTGGTGGCGGTCGCCAAGCACATCGGCGTCGAGCTTACCAATGACGACTGGCAGACGCTGGGACACCACGTGCCGCTTCTGACCAATTTGCAGCCCGCAGGCGCCTATCTGGGCGAGGACTTTCACAGGGCCGGCGGCGTTCCCGCCGTCGTGGCCGAACTGATGCGGGCCAATCTGCTGCCGCACCCGGATGCGCTAACCGTCAATGGCCGCAGCATCGGGGAAAACTGCTCCAACCGCGAAAGCGAGAACGCGGACGTGATCCGGCCGGTTTCAAATGCGCTGATGCAGGAGGCGGGCTTCCTCAATCTCAAGGGGTCGCTGTTCGACAGCGCCATCATGAAAACCTCGGTGATCTCGAAGGAGTTCAGGGAGAGATACCTGTCCAATCCGGACGACAGGGACGCTTTCGAGGGCGTCGCGGTGGTCTTCGATGGTCCCGAACACTACAACAAGATGATCGACGATCCGAGCCTCGCCATCGACGAGAACTCGATCCTGGTGATGCGTGGCGCAGGCCCGCTGTGCTATCCTGGCGGCGCGGAAGTGGTCAACATGCGCCCGCCGAGCTACCTTTTGAAAAAGGGCATCACCGCCCTGCCCTGCATCGGCGACGGCCGCCAGTCGGGAACGTCGGGTTCGCCCTCGATCCTCAACGCCTCGCCGGAAGCCGCGGCCGGCGGCGGTCTTGCGCTGCTGCGCAACGGCGACAGGATTCGGATCGACCTCGGCAAGAGCCGCGTCGATGCCCTGGTGCCGCAGGAGGAATGGGAGCAGCGCGCCCGGGACCTGGCCGCGTCGGGCGGCTACCCGATCCCGCCAAGCCAGACTCCCTGGCAGAAATACTTCCGCGAGCTGGCCGAGCCCTTTGCCGAGGGCATGGTGTTGCGTGGATCGGACGAGTTCCAGCGCGTCGCACAGAAGTCGATTCCCCGCGACAATCATTGACGCCTGACGGCTGTTGATTTGTCTGCACCGGGCTTTACCGCCCGGGGCAAACGCTGTAGTGACATCGCACTAACATGTTAGCTCCAATAGACTGGCTTATCCCCGATGTCAAAACCGATCTTCGGCCTTTCGGCCGCCCTGGTGACTCCCTACACCGCGTCGGGCGCGGTCGACCTTCCCAAGCTTGCAAGACATGCCGGAGCGATGCTCGCGCGCGGCTGCGACAGCGTCACGCTGTGCGGCACCACCGGCGAGGGCTACGGCCTGTCGCTGGAGGAGCGCAAGGCCATGTATCGGGCCCTGGCGGACGCTCTGCCAGCGGACACACGCATCCAGGTCGGCATCATGGCCTCGGCCATTGACGATGCCGTCGCCCAGTCGAAAGCGGCCCTCGACGCAGGTGCGGCCGGGCTGCTGATGGCGCCGCCCTTCTATCTCAAGGGTGTGGATGACGAGGGGCTCTACAGCTGGTTCAACCAGGTGTTCGAACGCATCGGATCGAGCCTTCGCGGCGTCATCATGTATCATATCCCGGGACAGACGGCGGTGGCGCTGTCGCCGGAACTGATCGCGCGGCTGCGCAAGGCCTGGCCCGGCGTGATCACCGGCATCAAGGATTCCTCGGGCGACTGGGCGACCGCCGAGCGCTATCTCGAAAGCCACGGCGACATCTCGGTGCTGGTCGGCGACGAACGGCTGCTGCCGCGCGCCATGGCCAGGGGCGCCGAGGGATCGATCTGCGGCGTGGCCAACGTCGCACCGGAGCTGCTGGCGTCGGTGATCCATTCCGGCAGTGACGGACGGGTGGTCAGCGAACTCGTCGACCTGATCGTCTCCCATCCGGTGATGCCGGCAGTCAAGGTTCTGGTCGGGCACCTGGCACGCGATGCCGGCTTCGATGCCGTGCGCGCACCGCTTACCGAACTGAGCCCTGAGCAAAAATCAAACCTCGTCAAAGCCTTTGACGCCATCATGGCGGTTGCCTGAGGAGAGCGGATGATCCTGTCACCAACACAGACCAACAAGGATGGTGAACCGCTGAAGCTGCGCGAGCAGGCCTATGAGGAATACACGCGCAGCCTGCTGTCGCAGGAAATCCGGCCGGGCCAGTTCATCACGCAGCGACAGCTGGTGGAAATCACCGGATATCCGCTCGGCGCGATCCGGGAACTGGTACCGCGGCTGGAGGCCGAGGGGCTGATCCGCACCGTGCCGCAGCGCGGAATGCAGGTTCCGCAGGTCGATCTCAACCTGGTGCGCAACGCCTACCAGTTCCGCGAATTCATCGAGGTGGCTGCCGTCAGGCTGTTTGCCACACATGCCGATGCCGGACTGATCGCCAGGCTGCGCGCCCACCATGAGGAGATTCTCGAACGGTTCGAGCGCGGCGAGGAAGACGGGCTTATGCAGGACGCGGAAGCCGTCGACCTCGAGCTGCACGAGGCCATCATCGACGGGCTCGGCAATGACATCGTCGCCCAGGCCTACCGGGTCAACTGGATCAAGATCAAGCTGATCCGGCTGGCCGAGACACGGCTTTACGTGCCGATGATCCCCTCGGTGATCGGCGACCACCTGCGCATCATCGAAGCGCTGGAGGCGCGCGATCCGGACGCCGCGGCTGAAGCCATGCGCCGGCATATCGAGATTGCACGGCGGCGCGCGGTCAACATGTGAAAGGTTGGTCGGCCGGGAGAAGCGGGCCGGCTTGCGCAAACCGCTTTCGAGGCGCGCCGGGTCTGGTCAGTCCGGTTGGCGTTCATTTTCAAGACGCAACAGTTCACCTTCCGCCCGTTCCAGATCGGTCGCGGTGGTGATCTTGAAATTGGCCTCCGCGCCTTGGACGATCCTGACATCCATGCCGGCCGCACGGGCAACGGCGACATCGTCATGGGCCTCGCCATCATATCCGCGATGGGCGGCGAGAATCGCGTTGAAGTCAAACCCCTGCGGGGTCTGCGCCCGCCACAGCCCGTCGCGGGAAACCGGCGCCAGGGCATGGTCGCCCTCAGCCCGCCAAAGCGCATCGACGACCGGCAGGGCCGCGAACGCGCCTTCCGCCTGATCAAGCGCGGAGAGTACGTCCTCGATCACACGTGCCGGGATGAACGGGCGCGCCGCATCATGGATGAGGATCTTTCCGGTACCGGTGTCGCAGAAGGATTCGAGACCCAGGCGCACCGACTGGGCCCGCGTCGCGCCGCCATGCACCGGGGCAAGCAGCCGCCTGTCATCGATCCCGGCCAGGGCCCCCTCGCACAGGGCCTCGTCGTCGGGATGAATGACCACGCGCAGCAGGTCGATCGTATCCAGCGCCAGAAACGCGTCCACCACGCGGCGGAGCGAACAGATGCCGCCGACAGGCAGGAACTGCTTTGGGATCTCGCCGCCCAGGCGATGGCCGCGGCCGGCCGCGACGATGAGCACGGAATTCAACATGGTTTCCGACTAGCCCTTCTTCCGGCGAACTTCAATCTCCGTTTCCGGATGGCGCAGGCCGGAACCGCCGGGCAGTCTCTCGCCGGCATGATCGGGACGGTCCGATCCCGAAGATTGTGCCGGCGACAGGAACTGTCGGAACATCGCCGTAAAGGCTCAGTTTCTTAGCCGCCATCGATCCGGATTGAAAGAAACTGGCCTTGTGTGTATCGTGACGGTCTGATTGCGCACCCAACCGGCGGGCCCGTCCTTGAACCTGACGACAAAGGAAACCGATCTCGTCTTCAGCATCATGGCTGATCTGTCGTACGGGTACGGCTCGAACGAGTTGCGCCGCAGGGTCGGGCTCAAGCTGCTGGACCTGCTCGGCGCGCAATATTTCGCCTCCTATGTCTGGAACGATGCCAAGAACACGTTCTGCGACCGCGTGTCGATCAACATGAGCGACGACAATCTGGGCGCTTATGAGCAGTACTTCCAGTATTGCGACCCGATAACGCCGGTGCTGCAACGGCGGCGCAAGGCGACCGGCGTAAGCGAGATCATGCCGCGCAGCCGGTTCGTGCGAACCGAGTTCTTCAACGATTTCCTCGCCAATGACGGCCTTCACTACGGGGTCAACTACTACGCCTATTCCGGCGGCACCAATATCGGCGACCTCAGGATCTGGCGCGGCAAGACCAAGGAGGATTTCAGCCAGCGCGAGCTCGAGATCCTCGATGCCATCGGCCCGGCCTTCACCAATGCGATGCGCGGCGCCTTGGCGCGGGAGACAACCGCGCAGGGCAAGGTCGACCTGGTCACCGCGCTCGAGCAGACGGCTGCCGGCGCGATGCTGACCGCGCGTGAGAAGGAAATCTGCGCGGCCGTGCTCGCCGGCCTGTCGGATCAGCAAATTGCCGCAAAATACGGGATCTCCTTCACCACGGTCCGGTCCCATCTCAAACATGTTTACGGCAAACTCGGGATCAGCGGGCGCACCCAGCTTCTCTCCCGGGTGATCACCCATTGATCTGAAATATCCTCATTACTGAGGATAGGAATCCCGCCTCCGTCCTACGCATCATGTCCCTCGGTCCGACACCACCGGCGGAGGGAAAATGCCACATCAAGATCTCGACCTTTTCGACCTCACGATCACGCAGGCGCTGGAAGGGCTGGCGGCGCGGCGATTCTCCGCCCGCGAATACGCCCAGTCGCTGATCGCGCGCTCGGAAGATAAGAAATCGCTCAACGCGCTGGTGTCGCACGACTGGGACAGACTGCTGGAGGCCGCCGACAAGGTCGATGCATCCGGCAAGGCCGGGCAGAAGCTCGGCGGCATCCCGCTGTGCCTGAAGGACAACATCAACACGGGCATCCTGCCGACGGGTGCCGCAACGGGGGCACTGTCGAGCCATGTCGCCAGGGCGCCGGCGCCGGTGGCAAAGGCCCTGTTCGATGCCGGGGCGCTTCTCGGCGCCAGCGGCAACATGCACGAACTGGCCTTCGGCATCAGCTCCAACAACGGCGTCACCGGCGCGGTGCGCAATCCCTGGAACCCGGCGATGATCCCGGGCGGATCGAGCGGCGGGGTCGCCGCAGCGGTCGCAGCGCGGATGATGCCCGGCGGCATCGGTACCGATACGGGCGCATCGGTCCGGCTTCCGGCCTCGCTTTGCGGTCTGGTCGGCTTCCGCCCCACCGTCGGGCGCTATCCAGGCGATGGCATCGTTCCGATATCCCACACCCGCGACACCGCGGGCCCGATCACCCGCTCGGTCGCCGACGCGCAACTGCTCGACCGGGTGATGGCGGGCGGCGCGCCCGCGACATCTGCGGCAGACCTCAAGGGGCTGCGGCTCGGCGTGCCGCGCGGCTATTTCTACGAGACGCTGGATCCGGTCGTGGCCGCCAATGCGGAAGCCGCGCTCGAAGCCCTGCGCAACGCCGGAGTGGTGCTGATCGAGGCGGACATTCCCGATATCGGCGCGCTCGACGCGGCGGTGAGCTTCCCGGTGGTGCTTTACGAATTCATGCAGGATCTTCCGGCCTATCTGCGCGACCAGGGACTGGACCTGACCATGCAGGACATTCTCGACGGCATCGGCAGCCCGGACGTCAAGGGACTGGTTGCCTCCCAGCTTGGCCCGGACGCCCTGCCGGAGGCTGTCTACCGGAAGGCACTCGACGAGGACCGGCCGAAGCTGCTGGCGGCCTATGCCGACTATTTCAGGTCGCATGACGTTGAGGCAATCATCTTCCCGACGACGCCGCTTCCGGCCCGCCCGATCGGCGATGACGAGACCGTGGAGCTGAACGGCGAACGGGTTCCGACCTTCCCGACCTTCATCCGCAACACCGATCCGGGCAGCAATGCCGCGATTCCCGGCATCAGCCTGCCCTCCGGCCTCAGTCCGGACGGATTGCCGCTGGGCATGGAGCTCGACGGCCCCGCGTTGTCCGACGACCGGCTGCTCGCCATTGCCGCCGCCATAGAAACCGTCTTCGCCTTCGATGCGAAACCGCCAGTCCGTTGAAACCTAACAACCGGGGAACAAACATGAAAAGACGTGACTTCATCAAATCATCTCTGGGTGCCGCCCTCGTCGGCGCACTTTCAGGCAATGCCATCACCTCGGCCTTTGCCGCGGGTCCGATCAAGGTCGGCATCCTGATCCCGCTGTCGGGCCCGGCCGGACTGTTCGGCCCGTCCTCGCAGAACTGCGCGCAGATGGCCGTGGACGAGATCAACGCCTCCGGCGGCATTCTCGGCCGCCAGATCGAACCGGTGTACGTTGATGTCGGCGGACCGCCCGCCGACGCCACGCAGGCCGCGCTGAAACTGTGGAAGGGCGAGAAGGCCGAAGCCTTCATCGGCATGCATGACAGCGCCGTGCGCGGCGCGCTGACCAATCTGTTCAAGGGCCAGGTGCCTTACATCTACACCCCCGTCTATGAAGGCGGAGAATGCGCGGCCGGCACCTATGTCATCGGCGAAACGCCGGAACAGCAGCTGGCACCGGTCATTCCGTGGCTGGCCAAGGAAAAGGGCGCCACCAAGTGGTACCTGATCGGCAATGACTACAACTGGCCGCGCGACACCAACGCTGCCGCAAAAGGCTACATCGAGGCGTCGGGTGGTGAAGTGGTAGGCGAGGAATACCTGCCGTTCACGGCCGACAATTTCGATTCCAATCTCGCCAAGATCAAGGATACCGGCGCCAATGCGGTTCTGATCACGCTGGTCGGCGGCGCATCGGTCGGCTTCAACCGGGCCTTTGCCAGCTTCGGGCTTGCCGACAGCGCCATCCGGCTCGGCACGCTGATCGAGGAAAACACCCTGGCCGGCATCGGCGCGGAAAACTCCAAGGGGCTCTACTCCTCGGCAGGCTACTTCGCCTCCATCGACACGCCGGCCGCCACGGCCTTCGCCGAAGCCTATGCCGCGAAGTTCGGCGCCGACGCCGCAGCGCTCAATTCGCTGGGTGAATCCTGCTACGAGGGCGTGTTGCTCCTGAGCGCGCTCGCCGGCAAGGCGCAGTCGCTGTCAGCCAGCGACATCGATGCCATCGCCGAGGGCACGACCTACGAAGGTCCGCGCGGTCAGGCGACGATGTCGAACCGCCATGTCGCCAAGGACATCTACCTGGCTGAAGCGGACGGCACCGCCTTCAAGGTGGTGCAGACCTTCGCCAATGTCGATCCCGGCAACAATTGCGGCTGAGGATCGGCAGAGGCGATGGATCTCGTTGTCACCTACGGGCTGAATTTCGCCTATTCCACCGCAACCCTGGGACTGATCGTCCTGGGGCTTGCGGTGGTGTTCGGCCTGCTCGGCGTCATGAACATGGCGCATGGCGAGTTCGTCATGCTCGGCGCCTACAGCGCGCTCACGGTGCAGCAGGCCGGTCTGCCGTTCCTGCTGGCGATCCCGCTTGCGTTGATTGTCTGCGGCGCGCTCGGCTGGCTGATGGAGTGGTCGGTGATCCGCCACCTCTACCGGCGGCCGTTCGACACGTTCCTGGCCACATGGGGGATCGCGATCCTGATGCGGAAGGGCGTCGAGGTCACTTTCGGGCGGGAATACCAGAGCGTCGACCAATCACTGCCGGGCACGGTCAGCCTGCTGGGCATCGACTACCCGGCCTACCGGCTGGTGCTGATGGCGGTGATCGTCGTGATGTTTGCCGCCCTGTTTGTCTGGTACCAGCGCTCCAACACCGGCGCGCGGATCAAGGCGATGGTGCAGAACCCCGACCTTGCCGCGGCCGTCGGCATCAACACGGCCCGGCTGTCGCGCGCCACTTTCGTCACCGGCGTCGCCATCGCTGGCCTGGCGGGCGTGCTGCTGGCGCCACTGGTGCGGGTCGAACCCTATATGGGGCTGGATTACCTGCTGTCGTCCTTCTTCATCCTGGTGGTGGGCGGGCTCGGTACGATCGAGGGCCTGATCACCGGATCGAGCATTATCGGCGGCGCAGACGTCATCATCTCCGCGATTTTCGACAAGACAGCCGGATATCTCGGCGTGCTTGCGATCTCCATCCTGTTTTTGTGGTTGAGGCCCGATGGCATTTTCTCGCGCCGCTAAATTCACGCTCGCCGGGCTGCTGATCGCGTTCCCCTGGATCTCGGACAGCTTCACAGCCTACCAGCTGGGGCTCTATCTGCTTTACGGCATGGTGGCGCAGGGCATTGCGCTCTGTTGGGGTCGCGCCGGCTTCCTGCCGCTCGGGCAGGCGCTGTTCTTTGGCATCGGCGCCTATCTCGCGGGCGCCGCGCTGAAGGCGGATCTCGGCTGGGCAATGCTCGTTCCAGCCTTTGCCGTCGCCTGCCTGGTGCCGGCGCTGCTGGCCGGTTTCATCGGCGCGCTGGTGTTCAACCGGCAGACCGGTTCCGGTCCCTATTTCTCGCTGATCACGCTGGCGCTGTCGATGCTCGGCTTTCAGCTTGCCAATTCGCTGAGCGGGATTACCGGCGGGTTCAACGGCATGACCGGAATTCCCGGTCTGCCCGGCATCGATACCTACGAGACGCTCTATTTCGTCATCGTCGGCGTGCTGATCGTTTCCACCCTGGCACTCGCGCATGTGATGCGGGCGCCGTTCGGCCAGTTGCTTATCGCCATCCGCGAGAACGAGGAGCGGCTGCAGTTCTTCGGTTTCCGCACATCGATGCTGAAAGCCGCGGCCTTTGCCATCAGCGGCGGCATTGCCGGGCTGGCGGGTGCGCTCTACGCGCCGCACCAGGGCATTGTCACGCCGCAGGCGGTGGGCTTCGTGCTGTCGGCGGAACTCCTGATCTGGACCGCGGTCGGCGGACGCTTCGGCCTCATCGGCCCGGTCGCCGGCGCGGTGCTGATCGGCTTCATGGCGGCAGGCCTGCGCGACAGCTTCCGCTACTGGGAAGTGGCCGTCGCGCTGGTGTTCATCCTCGTCGTGCTGAAGATGCCGGGCGGCATCAGCGGGCTGTTTTCAGCCGCACTATCCCGGTTCGGCGGCGGCAGACATGATCATGACAAGCGCATTGCGCCTGCGATGCTGGAGGGCAAAGAGCATCGCGTGGCCCCTGACCTGCGGTTCGACACTGTCGGTGTCAGCATGGGACCCGTCCGGATCCTCAATGGTCTGAGCTTTTCCATCTCCCGAAGCGGCATTCACTGCATCATCGGACCGAACGGAGCCGGCAAGACCTCGGCGCTCAACGTGCTCACCGGACGGCTTCCGCTCGGCGGCGGCGAGATCAGCTGGCGCGGCATCTCGCTCGGCAACACCCGGCCCTTCATCGCGGCGCGCAACGGCATCGGCCGCAAGTTCCAGGTGCCCTCGATCTTTCCCGAGCTCAGCGTGCGCCAGAACATCGAAATTGCCCTGTGGGCAAACCGCATCGGAACAGTGGAGATGTTCTCGATGCGGCCCTATGGCTTGACGACACAAATGCTTGGCGAGCTGGAAACTCGCTTTCCCTTTCTTCAGCAGAGCCACAAGGCTGCGGGCTCGCTCTCTGTCGGCCAGCGGCAGATGCTCGATTTCTCGATGACCGTGCTCGCCGAGCCGGACCTGGTGCTGCTCGACGAGCCCTGCGCCGGATTGTCCACCGACGAAACCCGGCAGATGATCGAAGCCATCGCCGCGATTGCCGGGCAGACAAAGGCCACCTTCATCATCATCGAACATGACATGCAGGTGGTTGAGCGGCTGTCCGACCACGTTCTCGTCATGCATCAGGGGGCGCTGCTTGCCAACGGAACCATGACCGAGATCCGCGCCAATGCCGATGTCGCCCGCGTCTATTCGGGAGGCAGCAAATGAGTGCCGCGCCTCTTCTCTCCATCGAAAATCTCACCGGCGGCTATGGCGAGATCGTCATCGTCACCGATATGTCGCTTGCGGTGGCAGCGGGTGAAGCGCTGTGCGTGACCGGCCGCAACGGCGTCGGCAAATCGACGCTTGTGCGGCTTGTCACCGGAGCGCTCAAACCCGCGTCCGGCAAGGTCATTTTCGAGGGGGAGGATCTCACCTTCGCTCCGGCCCATGGCCGTGCCAGGCAGGGCATGGGCTATGCCCCGCAGGAAGGCGTGGTGTTCGATACGCTGAGCGTCGCCGAGAACCTGACGCTGCATCACAGCGACCGTTCGCTGGAGCGCTACCGGGAGCTTTTCGCCATGTTTCCACGCCTGCCGGACCGGCTCGGGCAAAGGGCCGGCACCCTGTCGGGTGGGGAAAAGAAGATCCTGTCCTTTTGCCGGGCGCTGGCCGAAGACACGCGGCTGGTGATTCTTGACGAGCCGACCGAAGGCGTGCAGCCGGAAAACATCGCGCTGATGGCCGAGGCGATCAACAGCGCCAAGGCGGTGGGCCGCGGCTTTCTGATCGTCGAACAGAATCTGAGCCTGGTCGAGGCCGTGGCGGATCACGCCGCCCTGATGGATCACGGCGAATGCATCTACACCCATTCCGGCACGGTCAACCTTCGCGCGGAACTGTCCAGGCGGCTGAAGATCTGAGCCGCCGGGAGCCGAAAGAAAACCGGCCCCATCCATGAGGATGAGGCCGGTCTGTCTTCAAAGGCTCCGTGCCGAGACGATCAGTTGAAATCGTCGGGCAGCAGGTCTGCCGGCATGTTCTGGTAGCAGACTGGGCGCAGGAAACGCCGGATCGACAGGGTGCCGACCGAGGTCGCACCGAAATTGGTCGACGCCGGATAGGGGCCGCCGTGAACCATGGAATCGGCCACCTCGACGCCGGTCGGGAAGCCGTTGGCGAGCACCCTGCCCGCCTTGCGCTCCAGCACCGGCATCAGCGCCCGGCCATGCGCCGTGTCGCCTGCATCCAGATGCAGGGTGCAGGTCAGCTGGCCATGCAGGCTGCGCGCGACCTTCATCATCTCGTCGAAATCGGAGACCCGGACGATCAGGCCAAGCGGGCCGAACACTTCCTCGCCGAGAATCTCGTTGTCGAGCCATTCCTTGCCGGTGGTGGCAAAGAGGTAGGGCGTGGCGTTGCGCAGATCGCAGGTCGAGGTCAGCAGTTCCTGGATCCCGGTGACGCCGGCGACCCGGTCGCGTCCGGCGCGATAGGCCTGGGCGATGCCGTCGGTCAGCATGGTCTGCGCACCGACGGGGCTGAGTGCCGCCGTCGCCGCTTCGACGAAGGCATCGGCCTCCGGGCTGTCAATGATCACCGAGATGCCCGGGTTCGTGCAGAACTGCCCGGCGCCCATGGTGAGCGAACCGGCCCAGCCCTTGGCAATCGCCTCGCCACGCGCCTTGACCGCTTCGGGCAGCAGGAACATCGGGTTGACCGATCCGAGTTCGCCGAAGAACGGGATCGGCTCGGGGCGCTGGGCGCAGAGGTCGAACAGCGCGCGGCCACCGGCAAGCGAACCGGTGAAGCCGACGGCCTTGATCAGCGGGTGCTGGACAAGGCTCTGGCCGACGTCGCGCTTGCCGCCCTGGATCAGCGAGAAGATGCCGGGATGCATGCCGAGCTTATTGAGTGCCGCGTCGACAGCCTGAGCGACGATTTCGCCGGTGCCGGGATGGGCGGAATGGCCCTTGACCACGACCGGGCAGCCTGCCGCCAGAGCAGCCGCCGTGTCGCCGCCGGCGGTGGAGAAGGCGAGCGGGAAGTTCGACGCACCGAACACGGCCACCGGGCCGATCGGGCGCTGCATCATGCGCAGGTCGGGGCGCGGCAGCGGCGCGCGATCGGGCAGCGCCTCGTCATGACGGCGGTCGAGATAGTCGCCCTTCTCGATGTGGCTGGCGAACAGCCGCAACTGGCCGGTGGTGCGGCCGCGCTCGCCTTCGAGGCGGGCTTCCGGCAGACCGGTTTCCGAGGTGCCGATCGCGGTGATTTCGGCGCCGCGCGCCTCGATCTCGTCGGCGATGGCATTGAGCAGCGCCGCACGTTCGGCGCGGGAGGAATAGCCGAAGCTCCAGAAAGCCTCCTCGGCCGCCTTTACCGCCGTGTCGACGTGGGCCGGCGTGCCGACCGCAAATTCATGGACATCCCCATGCGCCGGTTCACTCTTGAAGGTCGCGTCACCTGCAACCCAGTTTCCGGCAATCAGATGTTTTCCCGTCAGCATATCGGTCTCCGTTCAGATAAGATTTCTTGCGGCGAGGTTCCGCATAAAAGAGGCGACGCCGAATGTCCATTCCGGACACTGGGTCGACAGCCGCACCGTGTTGGTAAGACTGCCAAGCCCGGGCGACGAAATGGTGACGACGTCGCCGATCTTGTGGGTAAATCCCTCGCCCGGCGTATCACGGTCCTGGGTCGGTGCGAACAGGGTGCCGAGAAAAAGCATCAGCCCGTCGGGGTACTGGTGATGGCGGCCGAGGGTCTGTCCGACCAGATCGGCGGGGTCGCGGCTGATCTCCTTCATTGAGGAATGGCCCTTGAGCACGTAACCGTCCTCCCCCTTCACCGTCAGGTCGAGTTCGGCCCGGCGGACGTTGTCGAGCGTGAAAGCGTCATGGAACAGACGGATCATCGGCCCGATGGCGCAGCTGGCGTTGTTGTCCTTTGCCTTGCCGAGAAGCAGTGCCGAGCGGCCCTCGACATCGCGCAGGTTGACGTCATTGCCGAGCGATGCACCGACGATGCGGCCTTTCGACGACACGGCCAGAACGATCTCGGGCTCCGGATTGTTCCATTTGGACACCGGATGCAGTCCGACCTCCGCCCCCGGACCGACCGAGGACAGCACCTGCCCCTTGGTAAACACCTCCGCGTCCGGCCCGATGCCGACCTCGAGATACTGGCTCCACATGCCTTCCGCGATCAGCGCCGACTTCACCCTGGCGGCCTCTTCCGAACCCGCCTTGATGTTGCGAAGCGAGCCGCCGATGATGTCGCCGACACGGGCGCGGATATCCTGCGCCTTCTTCGGGTCGCCGGCGGCCTTCTCCTCGATCACCCGCTCGACCATGGAGGACGCGAAGGTGACACCGCAGGCCTTGACCGCCTGGAGATCGCACGGGGCAAGGAAATGCGGCTTCGCCATGTCACCGGAATTGGCCGCCAGTGAAGCGAGATCGCCAACCGTCACGCCGTCAGCGCCACGCACATAAGCTGCGGGATCGTCCATCTCGCAGATGTCGCGCACTGTCGGCGCAGCCTTTGACGTGATGTCGACGATCTTGCCGTCGCGAAGCGTCACCACGGATGGTCCCTGAACCTCGGGCGACCAGATGCGGCCGATGAAAATGCCCTCGTCGGGCAGGTTGAAGTCGGTCATTTCGGATATCCCCCCAGATGCAAAAAGCAGCGGCCTTGTTTCGGGCAGATTGACGCAGCCCGCAACCCCGAATTGGCAAAAAAGCGCCGGGAAAACCCCGGCGCCCGTCATGTTTGGCTCTTGAGACGTCAGATAGCGGAACGCCCCCTGATCAGCCTCAGGCCTTGCCGACCTTCTGGCGCTGCTGGCCCAGTCCTTCGATGCCGAGTTCCATGGTCTCGCCGCCTTTGAGATAGGTCGGCGGCTTCTGGCCCATGCCGACGCCGGGAGGCGTTCCGGTGGAGATCACATCGCCAGGCTGCAGGCTCATGAACTGGCTGACATAGCTCACCAGATGCTTGACGCCGAAGACCATGGTGCTGGTGGAGCCGTCCTGGTAGCGGTGGCCGTCTACTTCCAGCCACATCTTGAGGTTCTGCGGATCGGCAACCTCGTCGCGGGTGACCAGCCAGGGGCCGATCGGCCCGAAGGTGTCGCAGCCCTTGCCCTTGTCCCAGGTGCCCGAGCGCTCGATCTGGAATTCGCGCTCGGAGACGTCGTTGACGACGCAGTAGCCGGCGACGTGGTCAAGCGCGTCGGCTTCGTCGATATAGACGCCGCCCTTGCCGATGATGACGCCGAGTTCGACTTCCCAGTCGGTCTTGACCGATTTGCGCGGGATCAGGACCGTGTCGTCGGGGCCGCAGATGGCGCTGGTGGCCTTCATGAAGATAACCGGCTCCTTGGGCACATCCAGGCCGCTTTCGGCCGCGTGGTCGGAGTAATTCAGGCCGATGCAGATGAATTTGCCGACCTGGCCGACACAAGGGCCGATGCGGCCATCCGCCAGTTCCGGCAGCGTGGCCGGATCGATTGCCGCGATCTTCGCCAGGCTTTCCGGCAGCAGCGCGTCACCGGCAATATCGCTGATGACGGAAGAGAGATCGCGGGCCTTGCCATCGGCGTCGAGAATGGCGGGCTTTTCCTGGCCGGGGGCGCCAACGCGAAGCAGTTTCATGATGTTCTTTCCTTGTGTCTGGTGGGCGGTCAGGCGACCGCAGTCTGTGACGGCGTGAAGGTGTACTCGGTTATGGATCTGGCTTTCATCTCGATGGAGAAGCCGGGCGATGAGGGCGGCATGTAGGCTGCATCGCGGATGACGCACGGGTGAAGGAAATGCTCGTGCAGATGGTCGACGTACTCGATCACCCGCCCCTCCATTGTGCCGGATATGGCGACAAAATCAATCATCGAGAGATGCTGGACATATTCGCACAGGCCGACGCCGCCGGCATGCGGCCAGACCGGAAGATTGTACTTCGCGGCCATCAGCAGAACCGCCAGCACCTCGTTGAGCCCGCCCATGCGGCAGGCGTCGATCTGGACCACGTCGATGGCGCCGCCGACGATCATCTGCTTGAAGATGATGCGGTTCTGGCACATCTCGCCGGTCGCCACCTTCACCGGCGCAATCGCCTCGCGAATGGCCTTGTGGCCGGCTATGTCGTCCGGGCTGGTTGGCTCCTCGATGAAGAACGGTTTCGCAAAGGCGAGCTGCTTCATCCACTCGATCGCCTCGCCGACCTCCCAGACCTGGTTGGCGTCGATCATCAGAAACCGGTCGGGACCCAATTCCTCGCGCGCGATCCTGAGCCGCCTTATGTCATCGTCGAGATCACGGCCTACCTTGAGCTTGACGTGGTCGTAGCCGGCGGCGACCGCCTCGCGGCACAGGCGGCGGAGCTTGTCGTCGGGATAGCCAAGCCAACCGGCCGACGTGGTGTAGCAGGGGTAGCCGGTCTCTTCGAGGCTCGCGATCCGCTCCGCCTTGCCGGGTTCGGCGCGCCGGAGGATCTCCAGCGCCTCGTCGCGGGTGATCGCGTCGGTGAGATAACGGAAATCGACGATGTCGACGATCTGCTCGGGGCTCATGTCGGCAACCAGCCGCCAGACCGGCTTGCCCGCCTGCTTGGCCAGCAGATCCCAGACCGCGTTGACCACCGCGCCGGTCGCCAGGTGGATGGCGCCCTTGTCGGGGCCGATCCAGCGCAGCTGGCTGTCGGAGGTCACATGCCGCCAGAACCGGCCGGGGTTTTCACTGATCCAGGCCAGGTCGAGGCCGACGACGAGATGGCGCATGGCCTCGATCGCGGCGCAGCAAATGTCGTTGCCGCGGCCGATGGTGAAGGTCAGACCGTGGCCTTCCATTCCCGGAGTATCGGTCCTGAGCACGACATAGGCCGCCGAATAGTCCGGGTCCGGGTTCATCGCATCCGAGCCATCAAGGCTCAGCGATGTCGGGAACCTGAGATCATGGGTCTCGAGGCCAGTGATTTTCGTCACGGTCGTTGATCCTGTCCTGGTCGTCAGATGGTCCAGCCGCCATCGATCGCGTAGGCCTGTCCAGAAGTGTAGGTGGCATTTGCCAGATAGACAGCGAGATCGGCGATTTCCTCCGGCGTTCCGAGCCGGCCCATCGGCTGGCGGGCGATGAAGGCCGCGCGGGCTGTCTCGTAGTCGCCCTGCGCCCGCATGCGCTCCTGTAGCGACGGGCTTTCGACCGTACCGGGGCAGATGGCGTTGCAGCGGATGCCCTGGCCGACATAATCGGCGGCGACCGACTTGGTCAGCCCGACGACGGCAGCCTTGGTGGTGGAATAGGCGAAGCGGTTGGGCACGCCCTTGATCGAGCTTGCCACCGACGACATGTTGACGATCGCGCCGCCGCCGCGCTCGATCATCGCCGGCAATACCGCGCGGATGGTGCGGATCATCGAGCGCACATTGAGATCGATCGCGAAGTCGAAATCCTCGTCCGGCATCTCCAGGATCGAGCCTGCGTGAACGAAACCCGCGCCGTTGAACAGGACGTCGACCGGACCGACGGCGGCGACCGTCGAGACAATGTCCTGATTGTCGAGCACGTCGAGCCGTCGGGTCTCAATTCCGGATGTGCCGGAAAGTTCGGCCAGCGTGGTTTCGTTGATGTCGGTGGCGATGACGCGCGCGCCGGCGGCGGCGAACGCGATTGCGGTTGCGCGGCCGATGCCCTGGCCTGCGGCCGTCACCAGTACCGTCTTGTCCTTGACCCAGTCTGCCATGATGTCTCCATATGTTGCCGCTCAGGCGGGCTTGTGCTTTCGTTCCACGATATAGATGTGATCGGCGACCAGCACCACATCGCCGTGCTGGTTGACGACCTCGGTGCGCTCGAACACGCGCCCCATATCCTTGCGCTTCGGATCGTCCTCCTTGGAGGCGATCGTCGTGCGGGTGTGGATTGTATCGCCGATGAAGACCGGTTTGACAAAGCGCATGCGGTCATAGCCATAGGAAAACGCCACCGGGTTGATGACACTCGCGGTCAGGCCGACACCGATGGAAAACACCATCGTGCCGTGGGCGATGCGCTGGCCGAAGGCTTGCGTCTTCATGAACTCGGCATCCATGTGGTGCGGGAAGAAATCGCCGGTGTGGCCGGCATGGACGACGAAATCGGTCTCGGTGATGGTGCGTCCGTAAGTGGTCCGCTGGCTGCCGATTTCATAGTCTTCGAAATAGGTTGTCTGTTCCATACTCAGGGTCTCTTCTCAAGCGGGGTCGCCGGGGCGGCAGAGGACCGGTAGGCCGCCTCGACCAGCGCCATGGTGTTCCAGGCATCCTCGACCGAGCTTACAAGCTCCGTGTCTTCTCCAGCGGCGAAGCGCTGCAGATTGGCTATGCGGCCGACGAAGGCATCGGGAAACCAGGAGCCTTTCAGCGGCACCGCAATCCACTCATCGCTGCCCTTGGGCCGGACTTCGAGTATGTCGGGCTCGCCGCGCGGATAGTCGAGATTGACGCCCAATTGCAAATAGGCCGCGCCCTCGGTACCTGAGATGCGGAACTCGCAGGCCTGGTGCCTGCGGCCGAAATCGTGATCGTGGTTGATCGACAAGGCGCAGCGGACCCGGTCGCCGTAATCGAGAATGGCGCTGGTGCGGGTCTGGGCGACGTCGTGGTTCGGGTGGCCGATGGACTTGGCGTGAACGCCGTGCGGATCGCCGAGCAATTGCCGGATCAGATCGAGATAATGGATCGAATGCATGGCGATCTCGATGCGCGGCAGGCCCTTGAGGAAGGGCCACAATTGCCAGGGCGTCGCCAGCGCCAGCCAGGCGTCGAAATCGACAACCTCGCCGAGCCAGCCCTTTGCGATCGCATCTTTCAAAGCAAGTATCATCGGCGCGAAGCGCAGCTGAAAATTGACAGCAGCCTTGAGGTTCTTCTCGCGGCAGATGGTCAGGATTTCGGTCGCCGCCGCCAGGTCGCTGCCCATCGGCTTCTGGATCAGCACTGCGGCACCTCCGGGCAGCAGGCGCAGCACGCTGGCGTGGACGTTGGGCGGGGTGGCGAGATCGAAGACAGCGCCGGGAACCGCAGCCGCTTCTTCCGCCGAGGTATAGGCCGTCAGGCCCCACTCGTCGGCAAGCTTCCGTGCCTTCGCAATGTCTGGATCATAGAGGCCCGCAACCGGAAAGCCCGCCTTGCGGTAGGCCGGAAAATGCGCATCGCCGACGATGGAGCCCGCGCCGAAGGTGACGATGGGGCGGGGGCTGGAAGGCGCCGGCCAGGCTTGCTGCAGGGTGGTGGGATCGAAGCTCATGGATGGGATCCCACAAATAGTTTGAGCCTCAAAAGCCCCCTCACCAAGCGCGCCCAAGTATTCGACTGCGTCTCATACGGGCTTGCTATCCTCTCCCACGAGGGGAGAGGATGCCGCAATGGCGATCTCACGGGGGCTCTGCCTCTCCCCTCGTGGGAGAGGATACGAAGGCCGGGCGAGCGAAGCGAGCTCTTGGCCGAAGTTGGTGAGGGGGAAATCCCATCCCCCGACAAAATCTCAGTCATGATGGAACACCTCCTCCATCATCGCCCACCATTCCCCGTCCTTGCGGGTGTCCAACGGCTCTTGGCAAGGCATACAGACGTCCCACCATTCCTGCGTTCTCGGATCGGCCGCCATCTTCGCCGCGTCGGCTTCGAAATCGGCGCCGTGATATTCCCAGTAGCCGAACAGCAGGTTTTCCGGCTCCCTGAGAAAAATCGTGTAGTTGCGGATGTTGCACTTCGAGATCATGTCGAGGATGTCCGGCCAGACGGCGACGTGCAGGCGCTTGTACTCGGCGATCTCCTCCGGCTTCAGGCCGATGACCATTCCCATTCGCTGCATGGTTCAGCCCTCCCTTTCCGTAATCACGGTGGTGAATTCGGCGATGCTCCTTCCGCGCACCGCATCCCAGTCCCAGTCGATGCCGATGCCCGGTTCGGATGGTGCATAGGCATGGCCGTTCTCGATGCGCATGCGGCTTGAGGTCAGTTCGTCGAGCTGCGGTATGTATTCGACATACTTGCCGTTCGGCACCGCGCAGGTGAGGCTGACATGCAGCTCCATCAGGAAATGCGGGCAGACGGGAATGTCGAAGGCCTCTGCCGCGTGGGCCACCTTCAGCCAGGGCGTGATGCCGCCGATGCGGCCGACATCGACTTGGACGATCGAGCAGCCGCCCTTCTGCATGTATTCGCGGAAATGGCGGATCGAGTAGAGCGATTCCCCCACGGCAATCGGAGTCGAGGTCGAGCGCGAGAGGCGGACATGGCCGTCGATGTCGTCGGCGGGAAGCGGTTCCTCGAACCAGGCAAGATCCAGTTCGCGCAGCCGGTCGGCGCGCCTGATCGCCTCGTCGACGGTGAAACCCTGGTTGCAGTCGGTCATGATCTCGTAGCCATCGCCGACGGCGGCGCGCACGGCAGACAGCCGGGCATGGTCTTCCGATCCATGCGGGCGGCCGATCTTGACCTTGGAGCCGAGGAAGCCTTTTGCTTTGGCCTGGACCGCGTCATCGACCAGCGCCTCGGTCTCGATGTGCAGCCAGCCGCCCTCGGTGGTGTAGAGCGGGCATTTCTCCTTGGCGCCGCCGGCCAGTTTCCACAGCGGCAGTCCCTGCTTGCGGGCGCGCAGATCCCACAGCGCCGTGTCGATGGCGGCAAGCGCGATCGCGGTGATGGCGCCGATGGTGGTGGCGTGGGTGGCGAATTCCAGCTCGTGCCAGATCGCCTCGATCATGTCGGCATCGCGTCCGATCAGCCGCGGGGCGAGATGGTCGGCGATCAGCCGCATGACCGAGGAGCCGCCGGTGCCGATGGTGTAGCTGTAGCCGGTGCCGGTGGCGCCATCGGAATCGGTGATCGTGACGATCGGGGTCTCTTGGCTGACGAAGCTCTGGATCGCATCGGTGCGCCTGACCTTCGGCTTGAGGTCGACCATGCGCAGTTCGACTTTTTCGATACGCGCCATGGCCCTACCCCCTCAGGCTTTTCTCGGATGCCGCGTCAAACAAATGCGACTGGCTCAGGTCGAAGCTCAGGTTGATCCGGTCGCCCACCCGCAGCGGCTTCGGATTGAGCATGCGCGAGATCCAGTCCTGGCCGGCGAATTCGGCGAAGACCAGCGTCTCGTTGCCGAGCGGCTCGGTCAGCGACACCGGAACCTCGACGGCGTGGACTTCCGCCGCTTCGCCGGAATGGATGCCGTGGCCGGTCGGGTAGAGATCGTCGGGCCTGAGGCCGAAGATCACCTTCTGGCCGGCGCTGACACGGTCCTTGAACTGGGCGGGCAGCGGCAGGGTGTCGCCGTTGGCGAAGACGAGCCTGCCATCGCTGACCACCGCATTGTGCAGGTTCATGGTCGGCGAGCCGATGAAACCGGCGACGAAGCGTGTCGCAGGACGGCGGAACACCTCCTCGGGCGGGCCGACCTGCTCGATATGACCGTCACGCATGATGACGATGCGGTCGGCGAGCGTCATCGCCTCGACCTGGTCGTGGGTCACGTAGATCACCGTCGACTGCACCTTGGCGTGCAGCTTCTTGATCTCGGTGCGCATCTGCATCCTGAGCTTGGCGTCGAGATTGGAGAGCGGCTCGTCGAACAGGAACACGTCGGGATGGCGGACGATGGCGCGGCCCATGGCGACGCGCTGGCGCTGACCGCCCGAAAGCTGCGACGGGCGGCGGTCGAGCAATTCCTCGAGGCCCAGCGTCTTGGCGGCATCGGCCACGGCGCTGGCGATCTCGTCCTGGGACTTGCCGGCGATCTTCAATGAGAAGCCCATGTTCTCGGCCACCGTCATGTGCGGGTAGAGCGCGTAGGATTGGAACACCATGGAAATATTGCGCTGGCGCGGCGGCAGGTTGTTGACCTCCCGGTCGCCGATATGGATGTGGCCGCCGCTGATGGCTTCGAGACCGGCGATCATCCTGAGCGTGGTTGACTTGCCGCAGCCGGACGGGCCGACGAGGGCGACGAACTCGCGGTCGGCGACATCGAGATTGATGGCGTGCACCACTTCGAGGTGACCATATTTCTTGACGAGGTTCTTGAGCGAAACGGTGGCCATGACTATCCCTTGACGGCGCCGGAGGTCAGGCCGGACACGAGGTGTTTCTGGACAATGAAGGTGAGGGTCAGCGCCGGGATGATCATCACTACGGCGAGCGCGCACATGCCGCGCCAGTCGATGGTGAATTCGGCGGTGTAATCAAGCAGGCCGACCGGCAGCGTCTTGGAATTGGTCGAGCGCGTCAGCTGCGAGGCGAGCGCGAACTCGTTCCAGGAGATCAGGAAGGCGAAGATGCCGGCCGAGGCAATGCCCGATCGGGCCAAAGGAAACTCGACCTGCCAGAAGGCCTGCCAGCGGGTGCAGCCGTCGATCTGGGCCGCCTCGGCGAGATCGCGCGGCACCTGGCGGAAGAAGCCGTCGATCAGCCAGACCGTGAACGGCACGTTGAGCGCGACATAGGCAAGGATCAGCCCGAAATGGGTGTCGATCATGCCGAGCTTCGCATAGACGAAGAACAGCGGCAGCGACAGCGCGATGCCCGGGACTGTCCGGGTCAGCATGAAGCCCAGGAAGATCGCAGTCTTGCCGCGGAAGCGGTAGCGGGCAAAGGCATAGCCGCCGGCCAGCCCGATCGCCAGCGCGATGACCGTCGAGGTGACCGAGATGATGATCGAGTTGCGAAAATAGTCGAGCACCGGGATGCCGCCCTGGCCGACGCCGGAGAACATGGCGATATAGGCGTCGAACGACAGGCTCTCAGGGATCCAGACCGGCGGCTTGGCCATGATCTCGACGGTGGGGCGGAGCGAGGACAGCACGATCCACAGGCCCGGCAGGCAGATGATCGCCATGGCGATGAACAGGCCGACGAGATGGCCGATCTTCAGCAGGATCTGCTTGATGCGGTTGGTCTGGTTCTCGTCCATGATCACCACTCCGCGCCGATCTGCTGGCGGGCTTTCGCAAGCTGCCGGAAGAACAGGATGGTGAACAGAATCGACAGGAAGATCGCGACATAGGCCATTGCATTGGCTAGCCCCATGCGGGCGTCCGAATAGGCGGTGCGCGAGATCAGCGTCCAGAGGATCTCGGTGCGCTTGGCCGGCCCGCCGTCGGTCATGATCTTGACGATGTCATAGGCGCGGGCGATGTCGAGCGACCGGATGGTCATGGCGATGTAGGCAAACGGCATGATGAAGGGCCAAGTGACATAACGGAAGCTCTGCAGCGGCGTGCAGCCGTCGACCTTGGCCGCCTCGAGCGGCTCCTTGGGCATCGCCATCAGCCCCGCGAGGATGAAGATGGCGAACACCGAGGTCGAGGACCAGATCTCGGCAATCAGGATCGAGGTGAACGCCAGCTGGCTGTCGATCAGCCAGGGGATGGCGCGATCGGTCAGGCCGAGCGATTGCAGGGCGTTGTTCACAAGCCCGATGTTGTCGTTGAACATGAACTTGAACTGGAAGCCGACGAGGATCGGCGAGAACATCATCGGAAACATCATGATGGTGCGCAGCAGGCGCTGGCCGCGCGTGGCCTTTTCGACAAGCAGCGCCAGAAACAGCCCAAGCACCATCTCGAGATTGAGCGCGATGGTCAGCAACAAGACGGTGCGGCCGAAGGCGACCCAGAATTCCTGGTCGGCGAAAAGCCGGAGGTAGTTGCGGAAACCGATGAAGGTGTAGATCGAATCCGGCCGGGTCAGCCGGAACGGCGTGAAGCTCGAGTAGAGCGACAGCAACAGCGGCACCACCACGACCGCCGCCAGCACGACAAAGGCCGGCAGCAGCAGCAGGATATGCGGCGCAGGCTTCCAGCCTCTCATCGGATCCTCGTATCAAAATTATCGGGAACAGTCATAGCGCATCGGCCTGGGGCGTGCGCCTACCGGCTTGGGGGAAAAAGGGCGCAGGCAGGTCCCGCGCCCTCTTCCGGGAGGAGGCTTTACAGTTCTCCTGCATCCTCGAGGATGGCCGTGGCCTTGTCAGCGGCATCGTCGAGGGCCTGTTGCGAGGTCTTGTCACCAAGAATGGCGGCCTGCAGTTCCGGATAGACCGCGTTGGAAATCTCGATCCATGACGGAGACTGGGGAACCGGATAGGCGCCCTTCGCGGCTTCCTGGAAGGCTTCGAGGACTTCCTTGCGGTATGGATCATCCTTGGCCTGTTCGATCACCCAGTCCCAGACCGCATCGCGTGTGGGCAGCGGACCGGCGCCGGCTTCCAGCTTCTGGCTGTCCTCATTGGTGAGAAACCAGACCAGCGACGCTGCAGCTTCCTTGTTGGCGCAGTTTTCGGTGACGGAGAAGCCATGATGCCCGGACCAGCCGGTGCGCGCACCGGAAGATCCCTTGGGCGGAGCAACGACACCGACATTGCCGGCCACCTTGGATGCGCCCGGGTCGTTGAAGAACCCGGCCCAGCCCGGCCAGTCGAGATTGAGCGCGACGGTTCCCGATGCAAAGCCCTGGCCGAGGTCGTCCCAGAGATAGTTGGTCGTTCCGGCAGGGACCGCCTTGGCCTTGTAGAGATCGACGAACCAGTTCAGCGCCCGCACGCCGGCCTCCGAATTGAAGGCCGGTTCGCCATCGGCGTTGAGATATTCTCCACCCTCGGCGCGCAGCATTTCGTAAAAGCGGCCGTTGATGGCCTCTTCCTTGCCGGCATATTGGGTGCCATAGAAGTCCGGCGGATTGGCGAAGAATTCGGCCTGGTCGGTCACCTGCTCCCAGGTGTCCGGCGGCGTAAGGTCATAGCCGTATTTCTCCTTGAATTTCGCCTTGTTGGTCTCGTCGGCGTAAAGGCTCTTCTGGTAATACATAGCGGAGACGTCGAACTGCGCGCGCGGCAGCATGACGAGCTTGCCGTCAAGCGTGGACGCGGCAATGTTGGCGTCGACGAAGGCGTCGATTTCCGAAGCGGGCAGAAGTACTGCCAGATCGGTGTAGATGCCCGGATACTGCGGCGCGAAGGACGAGTGGTTCGAGCCAACGCACCAGCTGATCGCGCCAACAGCGATGTCCGACTTGATTTCCTTGTCGAGTTCGAAGTGGTTCTTCTTCGAAATGACGTTGACGGTCGCGCCGGTCGCCTTTTCCCATTCGCTGATGCGCGAATAGAGGTTCTCATACTGCTGACCGCCGATGAGCTTGGCATCGATGGTCACGCCTTCGAACTTGCCCGGCAATTCCTGGGCAGCCGCAATTCCGCCGGCCATCAATAGAACGACACCGGCCGATACGCCGGTCAATAGCTTGTTCATGAGCCTCCTCCCGAGACGTTTAACTCCTGGGGTCACCCCCTCGAACCCTCACAGATGAGAGGTTCATTCATATACAAACATCATCTTCACCAGCGGTCAAGGGAATGTTTCGTTGTTATTTGAACCCATTATGCGTATATGAATTTCGAGATTTACGGAGAAACACATGGAAACCGAAGACGACCGCTACCGGGCGCCAGCGCTCGACAAAGGTCTCGACATTCTCGAGCTGCTTGCACAAATCGATGGCGGGCTCACCCAGGCGGAGATCGCCAAGCGGCTGGGCCGCAGCCCGAACGAGTTCTACCGGATGCTCGACCGGCTGGTGCGGCGCGGATATGTCACCCGGCTCGACGGCGACCGCTACTCGCTGACGCTCAAGCTCTTCGGCCTGGCGCAATTGCATGTCCCGGTTCGCCGGCTGGTGTCCTACGCGACGCCGTTCATGCGCGAGCTTGCCGAGGAAACCCGGCAGGCCAACCAGCTCGCCGTCTTCGACCGCGGTTCCGTGGTCGTCGTGGCGCAGCAGGAAGCACCCGGCTACTGGGGCATATCCATCCGCGTCGGCTCGCATATCAGCCTTTACGACACCGGATCGGGCCACGTGCTTCTGGCCTTCCGCTCGCCCGAAGAACGACAGATGATGATCAACGAGTATTCGGCCAGCGGCGAACAGCCAAAGCTCGAAAGCGCGTTCTTCGAGCGTCTCGACCTGATCCGCGAGCGCGGCTACGAGGTCATGCCGAGCGCCCAGACCGCCGGCGTCTTCAATCTTTCCGCCCCGGTTCTCGGCCCGGACGGCCGCGCCATCGCGGCGCTGACCATCCCCTATATCAGCCTGGTCAACGTATCCCAGGCGCCCGAGATGGCCGAGACCCAGGAAATGCTGACCAAAACCTCGCGGCAGCTGTCGAAACTGGCCGGCGCCGATTTCGAATTGCCAGGCTGAATTCTTATTTGAATAGTCTATTTCCCTGTGGGAGTATGTGGTCCGTGCCCGGGCACGGCAAGCCGGCGCATTCGAGGAGGAACCCGCATGATCATCGACACCCATCTGCATGTCGTGGACCCGTGGACGCTGGATTACCCCTGGCTGGCGACCGTCCCTGCGCTGAACCAGGGCTGGCCCTATTCAGCCTATGAGCTGGAGGCGCGCCGCGCCGGCATCGCGCGGACGCTGCACATGGAAGTCGACGTGGCGCCGGAGCGGATCGAGGACGAAACCAATTACATTGCTACGCTGGCGCAGCGTCCCGACAGTCTGATTGCCGGCGCCATCGCCTCCTGCCGGCCGGAAGAACCGGAGTTCGCGGCCTATCTCGAGCGACAGCGCCACAATCCGCTGGTCAAGGGCTTTCGCCGGGTTCTGCACGTGATGCCGGACGAAGTGTCCGAGCAGCCGCTGTTCCGGGACAACATCAAGCGGATGGCCGGCTCCGGCCTGACCTTCGATCTGTGCGTGCTGCCGCGCCAGCTGCCCAATGCCATGGCGCTGGCGGATCTCGCGCCCGACGTCACCTTCATCCTCGACCATTGCGGCGTTCCCGACATCAAGGGCGACGCCAGGCAGCCCTGGCAGGACCACATAACCGAGCTCGCCAGGCGCCCCAACGTGGTCGCCAAGATTTCAGGCGTCATCGCCTATGCCGATCCGGAAACCTGGATTGCGGACACGCTCAGGCCCTGGGTCGAGCACACGATCTCGAGCTTCGGCTGGGACCGGGTGGTCTGGGGCAGCGACTGGCCGGTCTGCACGCTCGGCGGCGGGCTGATGGCATGGGTCGCGGCGACGCATGCGCTGACGAACGGCGCCAGCGGGGATGAAAAGCAGAAGCTGCTCGCCGGAAACGCCCGGCGCATCTGGAACCTTTGAGGGCTAGCCTCTAAAGCCCGAATTCAGCCCTGATCGCCGCACTGTGTTCGCCGACGCGGGGGGCAGCGCGGGTGGTTTTCGGCCGCTGGCCGTTGACACGGATCGGCGAGCGGGTGGTCAGGATCGAAACATTGTCGTCGCGCTCGACCCGCTGCAGCATGTCGAGCACCTCGAAACCCTCACTTTGCATCAGGTCGTCCCAGTCGAGCACGCGCGAGCACCAGATATCGGCCGGCTCCAGGATCGCCAGCCATTCATCTACCGTTTTCGTCTTGATTCGGTCGGCAATCAGGCGCTTGATCTCGTCGCGGGCAGTGAACCAGGATTTCGGATCGGCGGCATAGGGCGCCAGCGCATCCAGCTGCAGCAGATCCTGAAGCCGCGGGATCGGCGTCATGGCAATTGCAAGGAACCCGTCGCTGGCCTCGTAGACGCCGTAGGGTGCGGAGAGATAAGCATGGGCGCTGCGGAAGCCCGAGCGCCTGGGCATGCGCCGCCCGTCGTTGAGATAGGTGGTGAGCACCTCGAACTGGAAATCGACCAGCACCTCGAGAAGGCTGGTCTCGACATGGCTGCCGCGGCCGGAAATGCCGCGCTTGACCAGCGCCGCGAGGATCCCCTGCGCGGTGGCGGCGCCGGCGAGCATGTCGCCGATCGCGAGCCCCATCGGCACCGGGCCGTCGCCATCGTCGCCGCTCAGCCACATCACCCCCGAGCGCGCCTGCGCAAGCAGGTCCTGGCCCGGGCGCTTGACCCAGGGGCCCTCCTCGCCATAGCCGCTGATGGAAGCGTAGACGAGTTTCGGATTGAGGGCGCGAACAGTCTCGTAGTCGAGGCCGAGACGCTCGATGACACCGGGGCGGAAATTCTGGACAAGGACATCGACCTTGCCGATCAGCGCGCGCAGCACGTCGAGATCGGCCTCGTTCTTGAGGTCGATGGCCAGGCTCTCCTTGCCGCGGTTGATGGCGTGGAAGATCGTCGAATCGCCGCCGATCTCGGTATCGCTGAGATAAAGCGAGCGCGAGAGATCCCCCGCGCCGGGACGCTCGATCTTGATGACGCGTGCGCCGAGATCCTGCAGCCGCAAGGTGGCATAGGGCCCCGACAGGAACTGGCTCATATCGAGGATGACGAGGCCATCCAGTGGCAGGTCGGTATCTGTTGTCATGATGTCTTTTCGGTCCTGCCGGCAAACTCGGCCGGGTTTCTGTATTTCACCGTCTGGAGGTGCTCGCAGTAGAGCACCAGCTCGCCTTCGCCCTTGAACACTTCATAGCTGGCGCGGATCAGCCCCATGTCCGGGTAGCGCGGTTTCTTGTCGAGATTGGTGCGCACCGTGTAGATGGCCTCGCCGATGAAGACGGGCTTGATGAAGCGCAGCTTGTCGTAGCCATAGGAAAACGCGTTTACGCAGTTGGTCGCCACCAGTCCGAGGCCGGCGGAAAACACGAAAGCGCCGGCGACCAGGCGGCGGCCGAAGATGCCTTCGCTTTCGGCAAACATCTGGTCCTGTACGTAAGGATGGATGTCGACCACGAGGGTATTGAACATGTGGCTTTCGCCCTCGGCAATGGTCCGGCGCAGCGACCGGATCTGGTGACCGGGCTGCCAGTCCTCGTAAAACCAGTTCTCGGCGTTCCAGACCGGCAGCTCCGCATGCTCCCGGGGCATGTTGCGCGGATGCGTGCTGGCAACGCCCACCGTGGGCTCGAACGAAGATCTCATGACCCCTCCAAAATTCCTATTTGAATAACATATTCACATATGGATTATGTGGCAAGAGGCGGATCGTCCGCTCGGCGCTGCTGATCCGGCAGGGACAGTCCTGCGTAGGAGGCCGGGAAACGACAGATCGGTGGCGAGTGTGCAGAAAGACGCTCCCGTATTTGTGACCAAACACAGGGTTGTTAACCCTCACCACTTATGGTGACTGACAACTGAAACAGTAGTTCGTACCCAGGACCGACCAATGATGAGACCCCGCCGCTTCACCGCACTTCCGCTTGTCGCTGCAGCCGCCGCGTTCATTCCGCAGGCTCAGGCGCAGGACGCCCGCAGTCCGGGCATCTCGTTTGAACTCGGTGCGGCAGGCAAGGTGGCGCCACGCTATTTCGGTGCCAGCAAGCTGGTGCTCTCGCCGGTTCCGCTGTTCCGGCTCAAGCGCCTGGAATTGCCGAACGGATTTACCATCGGCGGCGGGTCTGAAGAGGGTTTTTCGCTCAGCCCGTCGATCGACGTGATCGGGCGGCGCTCGACCGCAAATTCTCCTGAACTGACGGGGCTCAACACCATCGACGCCGCGGTCGAACTCGGCGTCAAGGCGAAGTACCAGACGGGCAATTTCAGGGTGACGGGCGCTGTAAGGCAGGGCTTCGGCGGCCACAAGGGCGTGCGCGCCGAATTCGGCGCCGACGCCATCTTCAGGTCCGGCGATCAGTGGACCTTCCATGCCGGCCCGCGGCTGAATTTCGGCAGCTCCAAATTCACGAACACCTATTTCGGCGTCACCGCGGCGGAAGCTTCCGCGCTCTATCCGGCGACGACCGCATCGGGCGGATTGTACAGCGCCGGTCTGGAAGCAGGCGTGCGGTTCCAGGTTGACGACAACTGGGCAGTCGAGGCGGATGCCGGCTGGTCGCGGCTGACCGGCGATGCCGCCAGATCGCCGATCACGGCGCAGGGTTCGAAAAACCAGTACAGCGCCTCGTTCGGCGTGGTTCGCCGCTTCGACATCGGCTTCTGAGATCCCGCCTGCGCGGCGCGCTTCATCTACAAGGTGGCGCCGCCGCCATCCTCGGGGGAGACAACATCGGCTGACAATTCATTGAGCGCCTGCTCGATATGCTTGAGTTCGTCGCCGACATCGTTGTCATTGACCATGGCGCTTTCGGTCGCGGCGCGCATTTCGGCCCTGACGCTTTCGTGCATCCGCTGAAGCAGATCGATCTTGTCGGCATCGGACAGACCGGAGTCTTCGACAATCGTCCTGACGTCTGATTTCACATCCTGATGGGGCATGGTGCGGGTCCCTTTCGAAGCTTCTGGCGAGGTAAATGACGGCCAAAGCCGTCCTCCCGGATCAACGCCAAAGTCCGGCATTGGTTCCGATCGTCGCACCTCGGCAATGAGCCCGCGCCGCCCGATGCGCACTTTGTCCGGAAGGGCAGATCATCGCCGGGTCGACGCCCGGCGGGAGGACAGCAACAGGTTGGTCTCGCTGGAGGTGATGCCCTCGAAGCGGCGGATGCGAACCAGCGTGTCATCAAGTTCCTGCAGCGTGTCGGTCGCCAGTTCGATGATCAGGTCCCAGCGGCCATTGGTCGAATGCACCGCCTGAACCGCCGGCATGCCCTGCAGATGGGCGATGATCCGCTCGGTCCCCCTGCCCTCAATGCCGATCATGGTCAGCCCCCTCACCGGCGCCGCCGTCACGTCGGCGCGGGTGAGAGCGGTGAACCCGGCGATCTCGCCGCTGGCCATCAACCGCTCGATGCGGCTGCGCACGGTGGCGCGGGCCAGCTTCAGCTTTCCCGCCAGATCGGAGATCGACGCCCGCCCGTCGCGCCTGAGTGCCGCAATCAGGCGAATGTCGATATCGTCCAATGTTGACATGCTTTGCTACCGATCTGGTCACGTGATTTTTCGATTTGATCATAATCGACCAATCAAGCTTAGCAAAGAGCCAAGTATTTCTTCATTTCAAGGCGAGCACGCCTGCTTCTTGCCACCCGGCTTTGCCAAATTGGCAAAGCTGACTGACACAAGCGCGGTATTGCCGCCCGGAACGGACAAACTTCCCATTTCAACCGCCAGCGGCCTCTGCGACGGGTTATCCGAACAGAGGAAATCCGATGAACCAGCCTTGCATTTTGGTCGGCGCGCCCGTCGACAGCGGTCAATCCAACCCCGGCTGTCTGATGGGACCGGCCTCCTACCGGGTCGCGGGCCTTTCCGAAACGCTCGCCGAACTCGGCTGCAGCGTCGAGGACCGCGGCGACGTCGCGCCAAGGCCGCTTGCCGCCGGGACCTGCGCCAATGCGGCGGTGCACCACCTGGCCGAAACGATTGCCTGGACGCAAGCGCTGGCGTCGTCCGCCGAGGCGGCCATGGCGGCCGGATTTCCGGTCTTCCTCGGTGGCGATCACAGTCTTTCGCTCGGCACAGTGGCCGGTGTTGCCGCCTACGCCCAAAGGCAGGGGCAGCCGCTGTTCGTGCTGTGGCTCGACGCCCACAGCGATTTTCACACGCCGATGACCACCCGCTCGGGCAATCTGCACGGCACGCCGGTCGCCTATCTGGCCGGGCTTGGAGACTTCGAGGCCTTTCCGCCGTTTCCGGACCCGGTGCCTGCCGATCGCATCTGCCTGTTCGGGATCCGCTCGGTCGATCCTGACGAGCGCACGGCGCTGCGCGGCCATGGCATCACCCCGGTCGACATGCGCGAACTCGATGAACGCGGCTTCGTCGCGCCCCTGAGCGCCTTCCTCGACCAGGTGCGGGCGGCGGGCGGGCTTCTGCACGTCTCGCTCGATGTCGACTTTCTCGATCCGTCGATCGCTCCGGCGGTCGGCACCACGGTGCCCGGCGGGGCGACCTTCCGCGAGGCGCACCTGGTCATGGAGATGCTGCACGAGTCCGGCCTTGTCAGTTCGCTCGACCTGGTCGAACTCAACCCGTTTCTCGACGAGCGCGGACGCACCGCCCGGCTGATGGTCGATCTCACCGCCAGCCTGATGGGCCGCAAGGTGTTCGACCGCATCAACCGAAGCCTCTGAGGTCAGCGACCATCCCCCTTCTCACCACCGGAGACAGACAAATGACCCCTCCTTCGCACCTGGCCTATGTGCCCTTCATCAGCGTCGAGAACATGATGCGGCTCATTCATTCGATCGGCATGGAGACGATGCTGAAGGAACTGGCCGACGTCATCGAGCACGATTTCACCCGCTGGCCGCTGTTTGACAAGACGCCGCGGGTCGGCAGCCATTCCGATGTCGGGGTGATCGAGCTGATGCCGACTTCGGACGGCGATCTCTACGGCTTCAAATATGTCAACGGCCACCCGTCCAACACCAAGCAGGGCCTGCAGACGGTGACCGCCTTCGGGCTCTTGGCGCAGGTCTCCTCGGGCTACCCGGTGCTGCTCTCGGAGATGACGGTGCTGACGGCGCTGAGGACGGCAGCGACCTCGGCGATGGCGGCGCGGCACCTGGCACCGAAGGGTGCCAAGGTGATGGCGGTGATCGGCAACGGCGCCCAGTCCGAGTTCCAGGCGATGGCGTTCAAGGCGGTGGTCGGTATCGAAGAAGTGCGGCTCTATGACATCGACCCCGCGGCAACGGCCAAATGCGCGCGCAACCTCGCCGGCTCCGGGCTGAAGGTGACAAGTTGCAGCTCCTCGCAGGAGGCGATGGAAGGCGCACAGATCGTCACCACCTGCACCGCCGACAGGCAGTACGCCACCATCCTGACCGACAATATGATCGGTGACGGAATCCACATCAACGCGATTGGCGGCGACTGCCCGGGCAAGACCGAGCTGCACAAGGACATCCTGCTGCGCTCGGAGATCTTCGTCGAATATCCGCCGCAGACGCGGATCGAGGGCGAGATCCAGCAGATGCCGGAGGATTACCCGGTCACCGAACTGTGGCAGGTGATCACCGGTGAGGTTCAGGGCCGGAAGTCGGCGTCACAGATCACGCTGTTTGACGGCGTCGGCTTTGCCATCGAGGATTTCTCGGCGCTCAAATATGTCTACCAGCGGGCCCTGAAGACCGGCCACTTCCAGCAGCTCGACATGATCGCCGATCCGGACGATCCGCGCGACCTGTTCGGCATGCTGACACGCGCCGCCGAGCCAGCCTGACCGCCGCGCGGCCCGGAAACCGTGCTGCAACCGGCTTGGCGAAGGCGGTGACACGGGGTATGGACGGGCATGACCAGTGCTGACCTAGAAACCCCGCCGATCCGCCTGCTTGTCGATGCCGATGCCTGCCCGGTGCGCGAGGAATGCGTCAAGGTGGCGCTGCGCCACGACGTCAAGGTGACGTTCGTGTCCAACAGCTACTTCCGGATCGAGACCGATCCGCTGGTCGAGCGCGAGATCGTACCGGGAAATTTCGATGCCGCCGACGACCGCATTGTCGAGCATGTGACCAGGCGCGCCGTTGTGGTGACCGCCGACATCCTGCTGGCAGAGCGCTGCCTGAAGGCGGACGCTGCAGCGGTGATGAGCCATACCGGAAAACCCTTCACCCATGATTCGATCGGCATGGCGGTGGCGACACGTTCGATCATGGCGGACCTGAGAGCCGGCGGCGCGCAGGTCGGCGGCCCGGCGCCGTTTTCCCGCCAGGACCGGTCACGCTTTCTCTCGGCGCTCGATCTGGCCCTGGTACGGTTGAAGCGGCACGGCTGAACGCCCGATTCAGGCCTGTCATTTTCGCCTCATACAAGGCAATCGTCCTTGTTTTCCATTTCTTCTGGACAATCGGCGCGCCCCGCGCTCAATTGAGCCGATCAGCTTACCGGGGGATATCTCTCATGGCCTATGTGGACATGCTCAAGACATTTGTGCGCGTTTACGAGCTGGGCAGCATGTCGGCCGCCGCGCGCGATCTGCGGGTGTCGGCGGCGGTCTCCTCGAGCCGCATCTCGGATCTCGAAAAGAGCCTCGGCGTGCGGCTGTTCAACCGCACCACCCGCAGCCTGCGCGCCACGGCGCATGGCGAGCTGTTCTACAAGGGCGCGATCAAGATCCTCGATACGATAAGGGAAGTCGAAGGCGGCATCGCCGAAATCACCGCGCAGCCGAAGGGAACGCTGTTCATCTCCGCCCCGCTGGCGCTTGGCAAGAAGCTGGTGGCGCCGCTGATACCCGCGTTCAAGGCGGAATATCCCGACATCAATGTCCGGCTCAGACTGTCCGACCGAAAGGTGGACATTGCCCAGGAAGGGCTCGATGCCGCCTTCGTGCTCGGGCCGCTTCCCGATTCGGATCTGAGGGTACGGGCGATCCACGAGTTCGAGCGCGTGCTGGTCGCCTCACCCGCCTATGTCAAGAAGCACGGCATGCCGGAAAGCGGTGACGAGATCATTGCCGAAAAGCACAAGTGCCTGCTGTTGCGCTATCCCGGCGCAACGGAGTTCTACTGGAACCTGATGGTCGACGGTGAAGTCCGCGCCTTCCATCCCGAAGGGTCACTCGAAAGCGATGACGGCGATGTGCTGACGGCCTGGGCGCTGGCCGATTGCGGCATCGCCAGCAAGACCCGCTACGATGTCGCAGCGGAGCTGGACGCCGGCCGCCTGGTGCAAGTGGCACAATCGACTCCGCAGACGCCTCAACCCTTCTCCTGTCTCTATCCTCACAAGCGGTTGCAGGATCCGAAGGTCAAGCTGTTCATCGACCATGTCATCAAGGGGATCCGCGCCGAGATAGACCGGGCCGCGGCATCAACATCTTCAGGAAAAATTTGAAACCGAACTGCATTTTCTTTGCATACTATAGGCATTGAAATCCGGTTCCGGCGAACCGGACGCATTCGTCCAGGAGACACATGATGAGTGAGAACATGCCGGCGCAGCTTCCGGGTTTCGCGCGCAATTCGGTCAACCTCGCATCGGCGGGACTTGGTGCGAAGGGCATTTCTGTTACCGACGAATTTTTTGCGCCACTCGAGCGCATGCTGAGCGATCAGCCGGCCGTCTTTATCGAAGACAAGTACGATGACAACGGCAAGTGGATGGACGGCTGGGAAAGCCGCCGCAAGCGGGTTCTCGGCCATGACCATGCAGTGATCCGGCTGGCGGTGGCCGGGCGCATCGACGGCTTCGATGTCGACACCTCGCATTTCACCGGCAACTATCCGCCGGCCGCCCGCATCGAGGCCTGCAATGTGACGGGCGACCCGGATGAAAGCACGGAGTGGACGGAAGTGCTCGGCACCTCCCCGCTGGGACCGGGCGCGCATCACTATTTCGCGTCGACCTCTTCCGAGATCTTCACCCATGTCAGGCTGCACATCTATCCCGATGGCGGCGTGGCGCGGCTCAGGGTCTTCGGCCAGCCGTTCCTCGACCGGTCGCGGCTGGGCACCGGCCCGGTCGAACTGTCGTCAGCACTCAATGGCGGACGGATCGTCGGCTTCTCGGATGCGCATTACGGCTCCTATCACCGTCTGCTGGCGCCCGGACGCGGCGAGAACATGGGCGACGGATGGGAAACCAGCCGCCGGCGGGTTCCCGGCAACGAGTGGATCGTGATCGCGCTCGGCGCTCGCGGCGTGCTGTCCGGCGCAATCGTCGACACCGCTTATTTCAAGGGCAATTTTCCCGACATGTGCTCGATCCAGGCCGCCGACATGAGCGAATTCGGCACCGATGCGGGCGATGCAATCATCACCGCGTCGATGTTCTGGCCGGAACTGATCGGGCAACAGAAGCTCTCGGCGGACCATGTGCACGACCTGTCGGCGCATATCCGCGACATCGGCCCGGTGACGCATGTGAGGCTCAACATTTTCCCGGATGGCGGGGTCAGCAGACTGAAACTGACAGGTAGTCTCGCCTGATCAGGACATGAACGGACATCATGGCAAGGGTCCGGGTTTTCTGAGGCACTGACCGGGGCAATGATCTGGCGCGGGGGCGCAGCCGGATCATTTCGAGGTCGACAGTGACTGGCTTTTCAGCCGGTTCGCAGCAAGTGGGGGCGGCGAACCGGTATGACTAACGCCCCTGAGGGAAAAGGACAGCCTATGGCCGACTCATCGCTTGGAACCGCGGAGCAACTGCGGGATCCCAATTACACACCACCGCTTGCCAAAGCCGTTCCGCTGGGGATCCAGCACGTGCTGGCAATGTTTGTCTCCAACGTCACGCCAGCGATCATCGTTGCCGGCGCCGCCGGCATCGGCTTCGGCTCGGACCAGGGCGCGGTCGGCTTCCCCGACATGACCTACATGATCCAGATGTCGATGCTGTTCGCCGGCATAGCGACGCTGTTCCAGACCATCGGCATGGGTCCCGTCGGCGCCCGGCTACCGATCGTCCAGGGCACCAGCTTCGCCTTCGTGCCGGTGATGATCCCGGCCGTCGCGGGCCTCGGCACCGCCGGGCTCGCCGGGCTGATGACCGGCGTGATGATCGGCGGCGTGTTTCACTTCTGTCTCGGCTTCTTCGTCGGACGCATTCGTTATGCTTTGCCGCCGCTGGTGACCGGGCTTATCGTGCTGATGATCGGCCTGGCGCTGGTCAAGGTCGGCGTGCAATATGCCGCCGGCGGCGTGCCGCTGATGGGCAAGCCGGAATTCGGCAGCCTGGCCATGTGGATCCCGGCTCTGGTGGTGATCGTCGTCACCCTGGCAATCAAGTTCTTCACCCGCGGTTTCGCGGCCGTGGCGGCCGTGCTGATCGGCATCATTGCCGGCTACATCGTGGCGCTGTTGATGGGCCAGGTGAACTTCGCAAGCCTGGCGCGCGCCAGCTATTTCGCACCGCCGATCCCGTTCAAGTGGGGCTTCGAGTTCAACTTCGCCATCGTTCTGGGCATGTGCTTCATGGCCATCGTCTCAGCCATCGAAACCGTGGGCGACACCAGCGGCATCACCAAGGGCGGGGCCGGGCGTGAAGCCACCGACAAGGAAATCGAGGGCGCGACCTTCGCCGACGGTCTGGGCACCGCGGTCGCCGGTGTCTTCGGCGGCCTGCCCAACACCTCGTTCTCGCAGAATGTAGGCCTGGTCGCCATGACCGGCGTGATGAGCCGTCACGTGGTTACCATCGGGGCGATTTTCCTGATCGCCGCAGGCTTCATCCCGAAGGTCGGCGCGATCATCAACACCGTGCCGATCAACGTGCTCGGCGGCGGCGTCATCGTGATGTTCGGCATGGTCTGCGCGGCGGGTGTCAACATGCTGTCGGATGTCAACTGGAACCGCCGCAACATGGTGATCTTCGCCACCGCCCTGTCGATCAGCCTCGGGCTGCAACTGGTGCCGGAAGCCCTGCAGCATCTTGGCAAGACCGCCCAGATCCTGTTGACCAGCGGCCTGCTGCCGGCGGCCCTGATCGCCATCGTGCTGAACCTTGCGCTGCCTGAGGATCTTGACGACTGAGGTCAACCGAAGCTTTAAAGACAAGAAGCCCCCGGTTCATCGCCGGGGGCTTTTCTTTGTGACCCAATCGCAGGGCTGAACGTTTTCGCAGCTTGCCGGTGTTCTCAGGTGGCGATCTGCGCCGCCAGGCGAATGGCCGAAATATTCTGCGCCCAATCATCTTCGCCGGCGCCGTTAAACACCGCCGAGCCGGCGACCAGGACATCGGCACCGGCGGCGGTGACCAGTGGGGCTGTCGCCGGAGTGACGCCGCCGTCGATCTCGATGTGGATCGGACGGTCGCCGATCATCTTTTTCACCCGCGCCACCTTGTCAACCACCGACGGGATGAAGGCCTGGCCGCCAAAGCCGGGGTTGACGGTCATCAGCAGGATCAGGTCGAGCCGGTCGAGCACATATTCGATGACATTCTCGGGCGTCGACGGATTGAGCGAAACCCCGGCCTTCTTGCCGAGCGCGCGGATCGCCTGCAGCGATCGATCAAGATGCTTGGTGGCTTCGGCATGCACCGTGATGATGTCGCAACCGGCATCGGCAAAGGCCTCGAGATAGGGATCGCAGGGCTCGATCATCAAATGGCAGTCGAAGACTGCCGTCGTGCGCGGGCGCACCGCCTTGATGATGCCGGGGCCGAAGGTGATGTTGGGGACGAAGTGGCCGTCCATCACATCGAGATGGATCCAGTCGGCCCCGGCGCGCATGACACCTTCGATATCATCGCCCAGGCGGGAAAAGTCCGCCGACAGAATGGACGGGGCGATCAGGATGGGCTTGGACACTGTGGGCTTGGACATGGCGCTAACCTCGGCGTGGGAGCGGCCGTGCCTCGTGGCTCCGGCCCGTTGGACAGCGGTTTGCCCGATCAGGCGCGCCAAGGTCAAGACGGCTTTGGATCAAGCCTGTGCAAAGCCCTGCGACCTCTTGCCCGAATCATGCCGCAGCGGGCAGGCTCGCTCCGAACGCCAAAGGAGCCCTCGATGCCCAGACCACCGATCAGCCATTCCATCGTCTTCACCTACACGAACGATCTGGAACGCGGCTCGCGGTTCCTGCGCGAGGTGATGGAACTGGATTTCGTGGTCGACCAGGGTGCCTGCCACATCTACCGGCTGACGCCGATGAGCTATATCGGCGTGTGCAACCTGCCCGACCGCCCGCAGGGGACGGCCGGCGTGACGCTGACCATCGTGTCGCCGGATGTGGACGGCTGGCGCGATTTCCTCGAGGCCAAGGGCGTGACCTATGTCAGCGGACCCGAGCACAGCGCTGAGTTCGGCGTCTACTCGTCGCTGTTCCATTCGCCGGACGGCTACCGCATCGAGATCCAGAGTTTCGACGATCCCGACTGGGACAAGCGGATCGTCCCGATCTGATCAGTACCGGATCGGATCGCGGGTCATCTCCAGGTGCAGCACGCTGCCGGTCCAGGGATTGGCCTCGCAGACCGCCTCATCCAGTTCGACGCCCAGCCCCGGCTCGTTCGACGGGATGACATAGCCATCCTGCCATTCGATCTTCTTCCTGAGCACCTCGGCGTGGAACCCGTCCCAGGTCTTGATCGATTCGAGCACCAGGAAATTGGGCAGCGTCGCGGCGAGCTGGATGTTGGCGGCGGCGACCAGCGGGCCGCAATAGCAGTGCGGCGCGATCTGGATGCCGAAGGCCTCGGCCATGCCGGCGATTTTCTTGGTTTCGAGAAGCCCGCCCGAGCGGCCCAGGTTGGGCTGCAGGATGGCTGCTGCGCGGGTTTCGATGACGCGGGCGAATTCATGCTTGGTGACCAGCCGCTCGCCGGTGGCAACCGGGATCGACGTGGCGCGCGCCACTTCGGCAAGCGCGCCCAGCTGATCGGGCGGCACCGGCTCCTCGAACCACAAGGGATCGGCGGCCTCGATGGCGCGGGCCATGCGGATGGCGCCGGCTGCGGTGAACTGGCCGTGGGTGCCGAAGAGGATGTCCGCGCTTGTGCCGACCGCCTCGCGCACCGCGCGGACCATGCGGGCGGAGAGATCGATGTCGGCGAGAAGCGGCTGATGACCGCCCTGCACCCGGTAGGGGCCGGCGGGATCGAACTTGACTGCGGTGAAGCCCTGCCGGACCGCTGCAAGCGCTGCCGAGGCGGCCATGTCGGGGTCGTTGTAGACGTTTTTCGGGCTGTCGGTCTCGGTCGGATAGACGCTACCGGTCTCCGGATAGAGATAGGTGTAGGAGCGCAGGCCCTCGTGCACCCGGCCACCGAGCAGCTTGTGCACCGGCTGGCCCGCCTCCTTGCCGATGATGTCCCAGCAGGCCATTTCCAGCGCCGAGCAGCAGGCCATCATGGTCATGTCCGGGCGCTGCGAGAAGCCCGAGGAATAGCAGAGCCGGAAGAAATTCTCGATGTCGTGCGGATCGCGACCGACAAGGTAGCGCGCGGCGACATCCTCCATCAGCTTCGCAGTCAGATGCGGATCGAAGGCCGCATCATAGGCCTCGCCATATCCGACGACACCGCCATCGGTGACCAGCTTGACGAAGAGGAAGTAGCGGCCGCCGGTCTGCGGCGGCGGGTTGGCAACCACGAAAGTCTGGACATCCTTGATCTTCATGACGTGCTCCGGAATCTCATCTCAATCGGGCGCAATCGATCAGGTATCGGCGCGGAAATCCAGCCCCGCTTGCGACATCGCGAGGCATGTGTCACCAGCGGATTTTTCGCCACACCCTTGTTGCAGATCAGATCCGCTTCAGAAAACCGTCGGATGAGGCGGTGATCATCAGCTTGGACTCGATTACGTGATCGATCTCGAAATTCAGCGGTTGGCCGTCAGCGCCAGACCGATTGGCACTGTCCTGATCGGCGAGATAGGCGTGGACGGCCGTCTTCGGATTGTCGCCCTTGCCCCATGGCCGGTCGGCGCACATGTCGGCGGGCAGGTCCTCGACACCGCTGTCCCAGACCACGCAATAGGAGCCTTGCGAGACCAGCGGCGCGTAGGCGTGGAGTTCGGCCAGTACGTGCTCATGGGTGTGGTTGGAATCGAGGAACACCATCACCCGGTCATAGCCGCTGGCGATCGCGTGGACCTCATCGACAACCGCCTTGTCGATCGCCGAGCCCTCGATCATCTGGATCTTGTGCTGCATCGGATGCGCCAGGATACCGGCGCGGTTGTGGGGGCGGATATCGATGTCGATGCCGACCACCTTGCGGCGGCTCGCCATCGGATCGAGCACGGTGCCGGCCGTGACCGCATCGCAGTAATCCAGCATGGCCAGCATCGAGGCGCTCATCACCAGAGAGCCGCCATGGGCGATGCCGGTCTCGATGATCAGGTCGGGCCGGCAGTTCCAGATCAGTTCCTGGTAGGCGTAGGTGTCCTGGGGAACCTGGATGATCGGGCGGCCGAGCCAGCTGAAATTGTAGGCGTACTTGTAGCGGATGCTTTCGCGCACCCAGACCTGGGAAAGACCGACAAAACCGGGATCATTGGCCGCGGCGTTTATGTTGTTCTGCACATAGGCGGCGAATTCAGTTTCCTGGCTCACGGGTAAATCCTTGTGTTCGACAGGTTCTGATGCGCGAACCTGCTAGCGCGGTTTTCGGAAAGCAAATTGGATGGCACGCCTGACGGGATCCGGCCAGGCAGCTCGGATAGGTTCAACCCGGTGGATATTGCAGGATCCGGCCCGGTGCGCGGGGATGAGTGAACAGACAAACCCACTTTCAGTCCGCCTGCAGGTATTCGAGCGTAATATCGTCAACCAGGAACTCGCCGTTCCTGCAGACCACCCACCAGAATCCGTCGCTCATGTTGACCGATACAAACTCCTCGGAGACTGCCAGACATACACCGGGGTGATAGCCAAAATCACCCTTGATGTAGTCCCTGTCCTTGTATTCCCTTGCCAGGTTCACGAGTTCCGCGGTTGGAAGCCTCTCCAGATCGTCGCCGCAGATGATTCCGAAATCCTTGTTGATCAGCCTTTTCGCATTGACGATATCGGACTTCACCGAGTCATATTTGTGGTCGGCATCGATATAGATGAAATCGAAGCTGCCATCCTTGAACATCGGCAGCAATGCCGAGGATTTTCCGCGTATCAACGAGACATTCTTGTCGTCCTGCTCGTTCTCGAACTTTCGGACATTGAGAAATGCCGACAGGAACGCCTCCGACGTCAGGCTGTCCATCTTGGCATAGTCCCAGTTTGCCGATCCGAACTGATCGCCCGAAACATCCGCCGCCGACGCATAGGGCCGCCAGGCGTCCAGCAGGACCACATCGGAGCCGGGCATGAAATTCTCAAGCCAGATGCTTGTGGAACCCGCGCCGTACCAGACGCCTATTTCGAGCGCCTTGACCCTGTCCCTGAACGCCTTCCTTGCCAGCGCCGACATGAGGGCGGCTCGTCTGGTTTGCGCGAGGTTCTGATTGAGTGCTTTCACGCGGTTGTCCCCAGGCGCGGCAGTGTTGCTTTCCATATCCATCCTCGCTTGCGATCCTGAAGGTCAGCTGACCGTTTCAGGCATCCGTTCCCCGGGAATCGCGTAAATGACGGCACCGGTCCCGCACCAGCTGTGGGTTCGCATCAGCAGAACATAATCCTTCAGGTTCTCGCGCATCCAGCGGGCGGTGCGCCACAGGCCGTCGGCATCGTGATAGACCGTGAGGGCGATCACCGGCCGGCTTTTCGATATGGTCGCAAGTCCGCCCCTGAGCGCATCGAGTTCGCCGCCTTCGAGATGCAGCTTGATGAACCCGGGTGCGAGACCGGCTGCATCGATGGTGTCGGTCTGGATACCGGTCTGGCCGGTGTCCGCAAACTGCGACATGAATCCGAGCCCGCCGTGAAACCGGCGGGAACGCGAAGCGGCGTCAAGGGCAGCCCGGCGCAGTTCGATGCGCGCGACGGCCTCGTCCGGCAGGCTCGCGACCCAGCCGGCATATCGATCGGCGTTTTCATCATCCGGCTCGAAGGCGACGATGCGGCTGCCGGCCCCGGTTGCGGCCAGAAATGCCGCGGAGACGCTGCCATGATGGGCGCCTCCATCCAGCAACAAGTCGTCATCCGCGAGCGCGGCAAGAACCTCGGGAATGAAGAAACGGTTTGAATTGTCGACCGGTACGCCGGAGAACCGCCATTCCTGCCGGGCCAGCCGCCAGGCGAGAAAGGTGAGATGGTGCGCGCGGGAAAGATCGTCGTCCCACGCTTCGAGGCATCCGGCGATTTCGACCAGGTCAGTCGGCTGTGGCTGGTCGGCGAACCAGCCATTGGACAGCGGATGGGCCGGGCGGAAACTCTCGGCCACATCGTAGAAGGGAACGACGTGCCGCCAGCCCTGGGCTTGAAGCTCCTCCATGATCGGCGTGACGGGGGCGGTGACAATACTGACGGCCAGCAGCGCCTTGGATTTGAGCCGGTCCGGCACCTCGTGCGGCGCCAGTAGCTCGACACCCTGCCAGGCGTCGCTGCCACGGATCCGGTCTGCCCGGGCGTCGACGACCAGTGCCGGCTCCACGCCGACGTCCCGCAGGAAATCCAGCGCCATCCTGCCGAAGGTGCCCGCGCCATAGATCACCAGTGGCCCGGCCGGGGCGACGGGCGCAGCTAGGCAGGGCTGGTGGGCCAGATCGTCCAGCAGCCTTCGCGCTTCCGAACACTCGGGAACTCCATCAAATGAGCGTGACGGATAGAGGCTCTCCACGTCAAAATACCCCGCGTCATGCCCAATAGCTGAGGGGGAGATTTTCGTCATGTTTGGACCGCTTCCCTTGTGCGACACTGCATGAGAGAATCAGATTCCCCGGACAGGACACGTCTCGTGGCGGCAAATAACACCCTTAAGCTTTTCCGGGCCTTGCCTTGAGCGTCGTTCTTGTCAGCGGCGCAAGCGGCTTTGTCGGTGCGCAGATCGTCAACCAGCTTTCGGGAAAGGGGCACGCCTTGCGGCTCGTGGCCCGGCCCGAAGCCGCGGTGCGGCTTGCATCGAGGTTCCCGGACGCCACGGTCGTGCAATGCCAGGACCTGTTTGCCCAATCGGTCGACTGGTGGACCGAGGCCTGCGAGGGGGTGGATGCCGTCGTGCATGCGGCCTGGTACGTGAACCCCGCCGATTACCTCGATTCCGAGAAAAACGCTGCCTGTGTCTCGGGCAGCTTCCGGATGGCGCAAGGTGCGGCGCGGGCCGGCGTCCGGCATTTCGTCGGGGTGGGAACCTGTATGGAATACGCGCTGCCTTCAGAAAGGCTTGAGGTCGGTTCGCCGACCGCACCGACCACGGTCTACGGCGCCTGCAAGCTGGCGCTGTTCGAAATCCTGGACGCCCTCTTCAAAGACACCGGTGTGCTGTTTTCCTGGTGCCGGCTGTTCTACCTGTATGGCGAGGGAGAGAATGAGAAACGTCTCTACCCCTATCTCAGGCGATGCCTTGAAGCGGGCGAGACAGCCAAACTCGGGGCAGGCACCCAGTTGCGCGATTATCTCGATGTCGCGGTTGCAGGCGCCCGCATCGCCGGCGTCGTGGACACTGGTCAGGCTGGCGCAATCAACATTTGTTCAGGTCAAGCGGTGAGTGTTCGCCAGTTCGCCGAGAGCATCGCCGACCGGTACGGGCGGCGCGACTTGCTCGAGTTCGGAACCCACCAACCCCATCCGCGCGATCCTTCCGCGGTGGTTGGTGTGCCAAATCATGTCTTTGAAGGATCAAAAAGGGACGCACGGTCATGAAAGCTCAGCTGAAACCGCGGATCAACCTCGAGGACAGGACCGCGCTGGAAACTGTCATTCCGCTCGAGACGCCCTTCGTGGTGTTCGTGGATCCCTCGAGCGCCTGCAATTTCAAATGCACGTTCTGCCCGACCGGACACCGGGACATGATCGCCGATACCGGCAGGTTCCAGGGTGCGATGAAGTATGACCTCTTCACCAAGATCATCGACGACCTCGCCGAGTTCGGCAAACCGATCAAGGTCTTGCGGATGTACAAGGACGGCGAGCCGTTCCTCAACAAGCGGCTGGCCGACATGATCGCCTATGCCAAGCAGAGCGGCCATGTCGACTACATCGACACAACCACCAACGGCACCTTCCTGACGCCCGAGCGAATGGGCCCCGTCATCGAGGCCGGCCTCGACAAGATCAACATCTCCGTCGACGGCATGAACAAGAACACCTATCAGCGCTTCACCAAGTTCAACTTCGATTTCGATAGCTTTGTCGAGAACGTCAAATGGGTCTACGCCAACAAGGGCGACATGGAGATCTCGATCAAGATCCCCGGCGAATTGCTGGAACCGGGCGAGCGGGAGAAATTCTTCGACACCTTCGGCGACCATTGCGACCGGATCTTCGTCGAGAACTTTGCCCCCTGCTGGCCCGAATTCGACATCGAGAAGCACACCGGCGTGAAGATCGAGAAAGGCATCTACCAGCAGGAAGTCTCCAACACGGAAACCTGCCCCTACATCTTCTATTCCATGTCGGTGAACCCGGACGGGCTGGTCAGTTCCTGCTTCCTCGACTGGTCGCGCGATCTCATCATCGGCGACGTCAAGAGCCAGTCGATCCGAGAGGTCTGGAATTCCGACAAGATGAACGCGCTCAGGCTGCAGCACCTTGAGGGCCGCCGTTGCGAGAACGGCACCTGCGGCAGTTGCGGCCAGTTGAGCCATTGCCTGCCCGACAATATCGACCCGTACCGGCCGATGCTGCTCGAACGGTTCCGCGAGATGGTCAAGCTCGACCCCGACGTCTCGGCGCCCGGCGCCAAGCGCGCCGCCCCGGTCATCGCCGCCGAATGAAAATCGTCCACATCACCCCGCATCTGGGCGGGGGTGTGGGCAAGGCACATGCGGCCCTGTGCGCTGCGGACAGCGAAGCCGCCGGCCGCCACTACGTGCTTCTCGAAGAGCCGCGCGACCACCGGCACCTGGATGACATCCGCGAGACCGGCGCCGATGTCACGATTGCCCCGGACCGTCAGACGATCGGCGAGCTGATGGATAGCGCCGACATCGTCCAGTTCGAATGGTGGAACCATCCGCTGATGTGCGGGCTGCTCGCCGGCCCGCCCCTGCCCGCGATGCGGTCGGTGTTCTGGAGCCATGTCTCCGGCATCGCCGCACCGTTCATTCCGGCAGGACTGGTCGCGGCGGCCGACCGGTTCGTCTTCACCTCGGCCTGCTCCAGGCTTGCCCCCAACCTGTCCGGGCCAGCATCTTACGGCCTTGAGCGGACAGCCGTCATCAACAGCGGCTTTGTCCATGCAGGCTCCGGCGCCGGCGAGGGTCCCGACCGTGAGAAATGCGGCATCAGCTACCTCGGCACCGTCGAGTTCACCAAGATGAGCCCGGCGATGATGCAGGTCGCCGACCGGCTGGAGCGCGAGGGCGCGAGGGTCGATGTCTGGGGAGACGTTGGCGCCCAGAGCCCGGTCCGCGACGCGGTCGCGGCGATGAAGCATCCGGAGCGGCTTCGGCTGCGGGGCCACACCGGGGATCCGCGGGCGGCACTGTCGCGGACATCGGTTTTTCTCTACCTGCTGCAGCCGTTTCACTTCGGCACCGCGGAGAACGCACTTGTCGAGGCGATGTCGCTGGGATGCGCGCCGCTGGTCTTCGCCAACCCCTGCGAGCTGGAGATCGTGCGCGATGGCGAGACCGGCCTGGTCGCAACGTCGGTCGACCACGCCATCCAACTGCTGAACTGGATGCTTGAGCACCCGGACGAGGTGCGCCGGATGGGCGAGACGGCGCGGGCGGAGGTGCTCGAGCAGAAAACACCGGATCGCTCCATCGCCGCTTTTCGTGGCCTGTGGCAGGAAGCCATGCATCAGCCTAAGCGGAGACCCGATTTTGCCGGAGCGCTCGGTCCCACGCCACGCGACTGGTACGAGGCGCTGCAGGGCGGGCCGCAGGGTGAGAATCCCTCACCGCAGACGGGCCAGGCGGCCTCCAAGGGCAGCCTCGCCCATTTCCTGGCCTGCTATCCCGATCTTGACCTCGCACCGGGGACGCCCGAAACCTCCAACGCCTGACGACAGATCGAGGGTTACCCATGCGCCGCGCCACCGGTTCCGCCTCCGCCGGATCGCCCGGGCGGGCGTCGCCACTTCGGGTCAGCGTCACGCAAGCTAATTTTGCGAGCGTATACTTGGCGTTTGTTGCCAGACAGGAGCTTCAACTTTGGTGTATTACACGATCTGTATCCCCACGCGGAACAGGCAGCGCTACTGCATCGAAGCCATCAAGGCCATTGCGGAATCGGACGAAACGGATTTCGAAGTCATCGTCGCCGACAATTCCGACGATGCCACCATTCTCGACGACTATTTCCGGACCCAGTTGAACGACAGCCGCTTCAGGTTGCTGCCGCCAACCGGCACGGTTCTGCCGATGGTCGACAACTGGGAACGCACCATTCCCGAAGTGCGTGGCCGCTGGATCACGATGATCGGCGACGACGACCATATCGATCCAGGCGTTCTTCAGCTTCTCAGGCGCTATGAGCGCGATCAGCCAGATCTTGAAGTGGTGGGCTGGGCTCGCCTGAACTTCAACTGGCCGGACAACCGCATAATTGCAACACTCGCTGCAGTGCCGGTTGGCCATGGCACTCATGTTCCCGACAGGAAGATCATGCGTGATCAATTGTATCGCTGGAGCCAACGGGAAAGACGCCCTGCAGGCGGGTTCGGTATCTACCATGGCGCGGTCCGCCGTTCGCTGATGGAGCGAATCAAGCGAAAATTCAGCAATCGCTATTTCGAGAATCCGACCGTAGATTTTGACAATATCTGCAAGGTTATACTCGAAGCCAAGTCGATGATTTACTGCCAGCGGCCGTTTTCAGTCCTCGGAGCCTGTGCTGCGTCCAACTCGTCCAGCACTCAGTCCTTTGAAGTCATGCAGAAGCTTGTCGATGAATACTATAGCGAACTTGGCAGTCACGAGCGGATCGAGAACGAAGACTTCCCATTCTCGCCCAGGCTGCCCGGGCTTGCCATCATTTCGTCGATTGCAGCAGCAACCTGGTGGTTCTGCCGCAAGTACGGCGTCGAGAATGAAGGGTTCCAGGAGAATTTCGCCCATTCGGCGATGCAGGAATGCCTGATGTCGCGAACGATTGAGGAATACCGGATCAAGGTTGAAGGGTTGAAAAGGGGTTTTGCAGCATTTGAGGACGGTGCCTGGGCTGCCCATTTCAATCCGCCTGAACACTTCACTCCGGCAAAGTCACAAAACGAGCTCACCGGAGTGCACCGCGGATATCTGTATATCCGCGAGAGCGGGCTCCCGAAGATCAAGACGCCTGCCGAGTTCTATCACTTTGCTGAATCCTTCCTGATGCCGGTCAAATATCTGGTTTCGGCAAGACAGGCGTTTGCGGCATGACGTTGCTTTCAATCTGCATCCCTACCCGCAATCGGCAAATCTATGCCATGTCGGCGGTGCGCGAAATGCTGACTTCCGAACGGGACGACTTCGAAGTGGTTCTGGCGGACAATTCCGATGATGCCGCACCGCTGGCAGAGTTTGTCGCCAACTGCGCCGACCCAAGGCTCAAGCTGCTGCCGCCCCAAGACCAGGTGCTGTCGATGCGGGCGAACTGGGAGCGGATCGTCAGGGAAACATCGGGCGAATGGATCAGCTATATCGGGGATGACGACTATCTTGATCCTGAGCTTTGCGAGGTGATCCGCGTTACCAAGATGGTCGTGCCCACTGCGGATGCGCTGACGTGGGGACGGCTCCATTTCATCTGGCCTGAAGCACGCAGTGGCCCCGAGATCACCAAGGTATCGTGTGGGAACCATCTGATCAGGATCAAGAAAGAAGACATGATCCGCAAGCTGTTCTTCTGGGAAGATGCCTCCGACCGGCCGAAATGTCCTTTCGGAGTCTATCATGGTGCAGTCAGGCGCACCCTGCTCGAAGACATCCGCAACACCTTTTCGGGTCAGTATTTTGGACATCCGATCGTCGATTACGACAATATCTGCCGGACGTTGATGGTGGGTAACAGTTTTGTATATTTTGAGCGTCCAATGTCGGTGTTCGGAGCTTGCAAGGCGTCAAACACGATGGGATTGCGGGACGAGAAATTGGCGCGCACCGTGATTGAAACCTTCCTCCGGGAAATGGATGGAAAGATCGAAGCAGCGAATTTTCCCTTCCCCATCGAACTCGGGATCACCGCGCAGATTGGCCATGTGATCGAAGCCTTCAAGCAGGAGCAGGGCATCGAAATCACTGCGTGGGAAGACAATTTCATCAAGGCCTGCGCGCTTGATTGCGAGAGCCAGCCTGATCGCAAGATCTTCGAAGCCCGCAAGGATGCCTACCGGAAGGCAATTCTTGAGTGGCGCGGCAAAGACGCCCTCTCCTCATTCGAACCGAAATACAAGTTCCGCACCGACATTCCGTACTTTGTCGGGTTCCACAACAACGAACTCCGATTTGACATGGGTATCGGCGCCGCCGAATCCACAGCGGAGTATTATGGTATCCTCGACACCATGATGTTTCCCATTCATCTGCTCGAGAGCCGTTTGCTGTAATGAACGGAACCAGATCCCCGATAAGCCCGGGGTGCGGATATCACTGCCCTGGCTATGATCTGTGATGCGCACTGAACCCGGCTTCCGGAATCGCCGTAGCCTCCCATGACCTCCCCGACTCGAGACCGCACTCGAACGCAAGGAACAATCCAAGATGAGCTCTTCCGAAGACATGTTTTTTTACCCCTCCAGCGGAGAAGATTCATTTTTCGAGAAACTGAAGGCGATAACGGACAAGTACCCGCACGACTTGCGCCACTACCTGGACCTTGTGCCGGTCTATGCGAGCCGCAGGAGCTTCATCCGACAATTGGCGCACTACGAACTGTTCAAGCTGACCATGGACCTGCCCGGACATTATATCGATTTCGGTGTCTACTTCGGTCGATCCTACTTCACATGGCACAAGTTCATCGAGACCCTGACGCCAACCGCAACCCACAAGAAGGTGATCGGCTTCGATACGTTCGGGGGCTTTCCGGAACTGGCGCCACAGGACGGGGACGAAGACACGTCGGTGGAAAAAAGGACCGGCGGGTTGAGCTCAAGTTCGTTTCTCGAGGAATTCAAGCTGCTCCTTGAGCTTCACAACCAGGATTCGGTCATACCGGCCAACCGTGGCAGCATCATCATCGGAAACATCGTCGAAAGCCTGCCCGCGTGGCTCAAGGCCAATTCCGAAGCCCGCTTCTGCCTGATCAACATCGACGTCGATATCTATGAACCCACCTATGCAATTCTCGAGAATTGCTGGGACCGGCTCGTTCCCGGCGGCGTCCTGATCCTCGATGAATATGCCACCAGCAAATGGCCGGGAGAAACCAGGGCCTGGGACGAGTTTGCCGCCAGGAGAGGGCAATCCCTGCCCGTCAAGCGCTTCCCCTGGGCAAATGCTCCCGGCGGCTACGTGATCAAACCCTGACCCGTTGCAAGTCCGCCGGACGCAAAGCTGGCGGTTCGATCGGGACCGGCGCGGCAGGCGTTGCCGAATCGACAGGCAACCACGCACAGTAAAGCCGGAACGGATAAAGAGCGCATCGCCCAGTTTGCGCCAAAACGGCAAAATGAATGTGCGACACCCCCTGTTTTCCGGCCCACAGATGTTGAAAGCCGCGGATTTCACTAGGTGTTTCCATTTAAATCGATTGAATACCTAAAAACCTCGAGCGCTCCAACTTTTCCTGTTCTCGCCGTTCAAAAACACGCTATAGAGGCTGGAAGGGGAAAGAGGGCGCATGAAAGCGCTCCCCATAAAAAGACGAGAGGACAGCTGCCTCATGGAGTATTTTCTTCAACAGCTTATCAATGGGCTCACTCTGGGCTCCATTTATGGGCTTATCGCCATCGGCTACACCATGGTCTATGGCATCATCGGCATGATCAACTTTGCCCATGGTGACATCTTCATGGTCGGTTCGTTCATCGCGCTCGCGACGTTCCTGGCGCTGGTCGCCATCGGCATCTCCGCCCTGCCGCTGATCCTGTTCATCACGCTTCTGGTGGCCATGCTCTTCACCTCCGCCTGGGGCTGGACGGTGGAACGGCTGGCCTACAGGCCGTTGCGCGGATCTTTCCGGCTGGCGCCACTGATTACGGCGATCGGCATGTCGATCGTGCTGCAGAATTTCGTCCAGATCACGCAAGGCGCACGCGTCAAGCCGCTGCCGCCGCAGATCCAGGGCGGCGTCACGCTGATCGAAGGCGTCACCGAGAACGGCACTATCGCGGTGCAGTTGTCCTACATGCAGATGATCATCATCGCCACGACGCTGGCCTTGATGATCGGCTTCTCGCTGCTGATCTCCAAGACATCGCTGGGCCGGTCGCAGCGCGCCTGCGAGCAGGATCAGAAGATGGCCGCGCTGCTCGGCGTCAATGTCGACCGCACCATTTCGCTGACCTTCGTCATGGGCGCAGCACTTGCTGCGGTGGCCGGCTTCATGTTCCTGCTGCTCTACGGCGTGATCGATTTCTACATCGGCTTCCTTGCCGGGGTGAAGGCGTTTACCGCAGCCGTGCTCGGCGGGATCGGTTCGCTTCCGGGCGCCATGCTCGGCGGCCTTCTGATCGGCCTGATCGAAGTGTTCTGGTCGGGGTATTTCTCGGTCGAGTACAAGGACGTCGCCGCGTTCTCGATCCTGGTGATCGTGCTGATCTTCATGCCGTCCGGATTGCTTGGCAAACCCGAAGTCGAGAAAGTCTGATGAGCGCCGCCGTCAAACCCGGCCTTGTGGCCGACTCCGTCAAGGATGCAGCGATAGCCGCACTCCTCGTCGCCGTTCTGGGCTTTTTCTTCTTCGCCCTTCGCACCGACATCGGCACCGGTGGCCTGGATCTTACCTACCGGTGGGGACTGTGGTTCATCGCGATTGCGATCGCCTTTGGGGGACGGTTGCTCTTGAACCTCTTCGTGTTCAAGACTGCCAAGCCGATCACCGGCGGAATGAGCATCTCGATCCCCGAGGGCGTCAAATCGGGTATCGGCCGCGTGCTCGGACCGGTGCTGCTGCTGATCGCGCTCACGCTGCCGTTCATCGTCATGGCCGTCTATCCGGACCGCGACCGTCAGTTCATCGACCTTGCTATCCTGATCATGACCTATGTCATGCTCGGCTGGGGCCTGAACATCGTGGTCGGTCTCGCCGGCTTGCTGGACCTTGGCTATGTGGCGTTTTACGCCGTCGGCGCCTATTCCTTCGCGCTGCTGGCGCAATATTTTCAAATCGGATTCTGGACGGCGCTGCCGCTGGCCGGTCTGCTTGCGGCGGTGTGGGGGATCATCCTTGGCTATCCGGTGCTCCGGCTGCGCGGCGACTATCTCGCCATCGTGACACTGGCCTTCGGGGAAATCATCCGGGTGGTGCTGCTCAACTGGTATGAGTTCACAGGCGGCCCGGACGGAATTTCGGGCATTCCGAAGCCGAGCTTCTTTGGCCTCGACTTTTCGCGGACCGGCGGCTTCGCGGAATTCTTCGGCCTCGATTACGATTCGATCCATCGCTTCATCTATCTCTACTACATCATCCTGATCCTGGCGCTGATCACCAACTTCGTCACGCTGAGGCTGCGCAAGCTGCCGATCGGGCGGGCATGGGAAGCGCTGCGCGAAGACGAGATCGCCTGCCGTTCGCTGGGGATCAACACCACCAACACCAAGCTGACGGCGTTCTCCATCGGCGCGATGTTTGGCGGCCTCGCAGGTTCGTTCTTCGCCACAAGGCAGGGGTTCATCTCGCCCGAGAGCTTCACCTTCCTCGAATCGGCCATCATCCTGGCAATCGTGGTGCTTGGCGGTCTCGGCTCGCAGATCGGCGTGGTCATCGCCTCGGTGGTGATGATCGGCGGCATCGAGATCCTGCGCAACCTCGGCTTCCTGAAGGAGATCTTCGGTCCCGATTTCGAACCCACCCAGTACCGCATGCTGATTTTCGGCCTCGCCATGGTTCTGATCATGGTGTGGAAGCCGCGTGGCATCATTTCCAGCCGGAACCCTTCCGCGGTCTACAAGGAACGCAAGAAGATCAGCTCGGACATGGTCGCTCAAGGTGAGGGCCACTGATGGAAAACGCAATGAAAACGCCCCCCGCGCAGACCTGGGACGACAATGTCGTGCTCTCGGTCGAGCATCTGACCATGCGCTTTGGCGGCCTGATCGCCGTCAACGACCTGAGCTTCAATGTCGGCCGTGGCGACATCACGGCACTGATTGGCCCGAACGGCGCCGGCAAGACCACCGTATTCAACTGTGTCACCGGCTTCTACAAGCCCACCGAAGGCCGCATCGTCATGCGGCACGGCGCGGGCCTGCAGGCCGACAAGATCGAGGCGCTGACCCGCACCGGACGGCAGTTCAACGATGATGGCGACGACCGGGTCTTCCTGCTTGAGCGGATGCCGGATTTCGAGATCTCCAAGCGCGCCAAGGTTGCCCGTACCTTCCAGAACATTCGCCTGTTCGGCGGGATGACGGCGCTGGAAAACCTGCTGGTGGCCCAGCACAATCCGCTGATGCTCGCCTCGTCGATGACCATCGGCGGCATCTTCAACCTGCCGGGTTACCGCAAGGCGCGGGCCGAAGCGATCGACTTCGCTGCCTACTGGCTGGAGAAGACAGGCCTGATCGACCGGGCCGACGATCCGGCCGCCGACCTGCCCTACGGCGACCAGCGGCGGCTCGAGATCGCCCGGGCCATGTGCACAAAGCCGCATCTGTTGTGCCTTGATGAGCCGGCGGCGGGATTGAACCCGCGCGAATCCACCGAGCTCAACAACCTGCTCCAGTATATCCGCAAGGACCACGGCACCTCGATCCTGCTCATCGAGCACGACATGGGCGTGGTCATGGAAATCTCGGATCATGTGGTGGTGCTCGATTATGGCCAGAAGATCTCGGATGGCACCGCGGATCAGGTGAAAAACGATCCGAAGGTGATTTCGGCCTATCTCGGGGTTGACGAGGACGAGGTCGCAGCCGTCGAGGAAAGCATCGATATGCCGGTCATTCACGGCAAGACCAAGCCTGCGGAAAATGGTGAAGGAGGCCAGTCATGAGCACTGAGCAGAACCTTCTGACAATTCGTGGCGTCGAAACCTATTATGGCAAGATCGTCGCGCTGCGCGGTGTCGATGTCGATGTGAAGAGAGGCGAGATCGTCACGCTGATCGGGGCCAACGGCGCCGGCAAGTCAACGCTGATGATGACGATCTGCGGCAGTCCGCGGGCCCGCACGGGCGAAATCATTTTCGACGGCCAGGACATCTCCCGCACGCCGACGCACGAGATCATCCGGATGGGCATCGCCCAGTCGCCGGAAGGCCGCCGCATCTTCGGCCGCATGACTGTCATGGAAAACCTCCAGATGGGCGCGCAACTGGTCGACGACAAGCACTTCGAAGACGACCTGAAGCGCGTGTTCGGCCTGTTTCCACGGCTCAAGGAGCGGGCAGGCCAGCGCGGCGGAACACTGTCGGGCGGCGAGCAGCAGATGCTGGCGATCGCCCGCGCGCTGATGAGCCGGCCCAAGCTCTTGCTGCTCGACGAACCGTCGCTCGGCTTGGCGCCGCTGATCGTCAAGCAGATCTTCGAGATCATCAAGGAACTCAATTCCAACGAGGGGCTAACCGTGTTCCTTGTTGAACAGAATGCGTTTCACGCACTGAAGCTGGCGCATCGCGGCTATGTGATGGTCAACGGCAACATCACCCTGTCGGGCACCGGCGCCGAGTTGCTCAAACGCGATGAAGTTCGCGCCGCCTATCTTGAAGGCGGAGCTCATTAAACGGAGGTAAGACATGGAAAACAGCCTCTTGTGGGAAGTCTCCATTGCGGATTTCATCTTTGTGACCATGATCCTGGGCGGCGGCACGGCCTGGATGACCGGCCGTGCGGTGGCCCAGACCTGGCGCACCCCGCTTCAACTCGCCGGGTACATGATACTCCTGAGCCTTGCGGTGCGCTTCATCCATTTCGCGCTGTTCCACGGGACGCTGCTTTCGGGCTACTATTTCCTGATCGATTTCGTTTTCATTCTTGTCTTTGCCTTTCTCGGCATGCGGTTTACCCGCGCCGAGCAGATTGCAAGACAGTACAGTTTCGCATTCACCCGTTCAGGGCCGTTCGGCTGGCGTCAGAAAAGCAATTAACCGCACAGCAAAACAGCTCGAACCACCATCCAAAAAGGTCTGTATTTCTTTGAAGAGATCGGATTAGATGGTTGTACACGGGGCAAAAGCCCCCCACACCGGCGCCGAACTATGTCAGCGCCTGCGGAGCCGGTGCCAGGAAACAAACAGGTGTTGCTGGGAGTTAACATGAAGAAGATTCTTTTGGCCGGAGCCGCGCTCGGCTTCGCTATGTCCACAGCCTCGGCTGAGATTGTCATTGCAACCGCAGGTCCGATGACAGGCCAATACGCATCCTTCGGGGAACAGATGAAGACCGGCGCCGAGCAGGCCGTGGCCGACATCAACGCCGCCGGCGGCGTCAACGGTGAAATGCTCAAGCTCGAAATCGGTGACGATGCCTGCGATCCGAAGCAGGCCGTTGCCGTTGCCAACCAGTTTGCCGGTAGCGGCGTGGTGTTCGTGGCAGGTCACTTCTGCTCGGGTTCCTCGATTCCGGCATCGGCCGTGTACGCGGATGAAGGCATCATCCAGATCTCGCCTGCCTCGACAAACCCGACCTTCACCGATGAGCGTCCGGGCGGCGCCGATGGCGGCAGCTACCGCGTTTGCGGCCGTGACGACCAGCAGGGCGAAACCGCTGCTGCGTACCTGCTCAAGAACTTTGCCGGCAAGAAGATCGCCTTCGTTCACGACAAGACCGCCTACGGCAAGGGTCTTGCAGACGCGACCATGGGTTCGTTCGAAGCAGGCGGCGGCAAGCCAGCCATGTACGAAGCCTACACCGCTGGTGAAAAGGACTACTCGGCACTGGTTTCGAAGATGAAGCAGGAAGGCATCGACGTGCTCTACGTCGGCGGCTACCACACCGAAGCCGGCCTGATGGCTCGCCAGATGAAGGAACAGGGCATGTCCACCGTTCTGGTGTCGGGCGACGCTCTGGTCACCGACGAGTACTGGGCCATCACCGGCGATGCCGGCGAAGGCACGCTGATGACCTTCTCGCCTGACCCGACCAAGCGCGAAAGCGCTGCCGCTGTCGTCAAGGCGCTGCAGGACGCCGGCAAGACCACCGAAGGCTACGTGATGTACACCTATGCGGCCATCCAGGCCTATGCACAGGCTGTCACCACCGCCGGTTCGACCGACTATGACGCCGTTCGCGGTGCACTCAACTCGGGCAACTTCAGCACCGTTCTCGGCGACCTGAAGTTCGACGCCAAGGGCGACGTCTCACTCCCGGGCTACGTCTTCTACAAGTGGTCGGACGGCAAGTACGCCGAAATCGAATAGTCTTCGATTGAACTGACTGATTGGAGCCCCGGTGTGAAAGCACCGGGGCTTTTTGTTGTCATCACGAGTGTGGAAATCGTTCAGGGTGGTGCAGAGAGCCCATTCCGAATGTCTCCATCGCTTCCGCGACCATCACGTCGCCGTCGAGAGTTCGAGGTCGGCGCCGCGGGATTTGCCGACCACCAGTTCGGCATTGGGAATGTCGTTGGACAGCGCGCGGGCGAGAGCCCGTTCGGGATCGAGACCGTGTTCGAGCCAGCGATCGGTCAATCTCTGCCGCAACTCGTCCGGTCCCGCGGTAAGCATCACAGTCATGTCGAACAGCTCTGCCATCGGCGACCAGTCCTGATCATCCAGCAGAAGGTAGTTGCCTTCCGCAATCAGGAATCGATGATCACGGGTTATGACGCTGCCTCCCGCACGCGACAGGTCAAGCGAGCGGTCGAACACCGGGACAGCAATCTCGTGATCGGCTTCCGTGCGAAGGCGTTTGAGCAGTGCCGCATATCCATCGATGTCGAAGGTAAAGGGAGCGCCCTTGCGTGGCAGCGTCCCGCGCGCTTCAAGCACGGCATTGTCAAAATGAAACCCGTCCATCGGCACGATGGCAGCGCCCTGCCCTCGCCTTTCCATTTCGTCCACCAATGCCTGCGAAAGAGCCGACTTCCCAACGCCGGGGGGGCCGGCCAGCGCAATGACAAAGCGCCGGCTTCCGCCTGCCCTTTCGATCGCCTGATCCGCTATGCGTATGGCATTTGCCTGACGTTTCATGATCTCTTCAGGCCGCGACCGCTTCCTGCGGCGGCTCCTTGGCCCCGGTCATGAAAGCGACGGCATCCGACATGGTGTAGTCCTTGGGATTGATGACGCAGAGCCGCTTGCCCAGCCGGTGGATATGGATGCGATCCGCCACCTCGAAGACATGCGGCATGTTGTGCGAGATCAGGATGATCGGAATGCCGCGCGAGCGGACGTCGAGAATGAGTTCCAGCACGCGCCGGCTTTCCTTGACGCCGAGCGCCGCGGTCGGCTCGTCGAGAATGATGACCTTGGAGCCGAAGGCGGCGGCACGGGCCACCGCCACGCCCTGGCGCTGGCCGCCCGAGAGGGTCTCGACCGCCTGGTTGATGTTCTGGATGGTCATCAGTCCGAGTTCATTGAGTTTTTCGCGGGCGAAGGCGTCCATCGCCTTGTGGTCGAGCTGGCGCAGCAGCGAGCCGCGGAAGCCGGGCTTGCGCAATTCGCGGCCCATGAACATGTTGTCGGTGATCGACAGGGCCGGCGACATGGCCAGCGTCTGGTAGACCGTCTCGATGCCGGCGTGGCGGCCATCCAGCGGCGAGTGGAATTTGACTTCCTTGCCCTCGAGCCAGATCTTGCCCGAGTCCGGGGTAACGGCTCCGGACACGGCCTTGATCAGGGTCGACTTGCCGGCGCCGTTGTCGCCGATGACGGCCAGGATTTCACCGTGCTGGAGATCGAAATCGCAATTGTCGAGGGCGACCACACGGCCATAGCGTTTGACGAGATTGCGTCCCTTGAGAATGGGTTCCATCAGACTGACACCTTTCTGATCCACTGGTCGACGGTGACGGCGGCAATGATGAGCACGCCGATGAGCAGGTAGGTCCATTGCGCGTCGGCGCCGAGCAGCCTGAGCCCCAGCGAGAAAACGCCGACGATCAGCGCGCCGAAGAGCATGCCCATGATCGAGCCGCGGCCGCCAAACAGCGAGATGCCGCCGATCACCACGGCGGTGATGGATTCGATGTTGCCCAACTGTCCCGATGTCGGCGAAACCGAGCCGATACGGCCGATCAGGGCCCAGCCGGCAAAGGCGCAGATCAGGCCCGAGAGCATATAGACCGAGATCAGCGTGCGCTTGACCTGAACGCCGGAGAGTTCGGCGGCTTCGGGATCGTCGCCGACCGCGTAGACATGGCGTCCCCAGGCGGTCTGCTTGAGCACATATGCCAGAAACAACACCAGCAGAACCATGAAGATCGCGCCGTAAGTGAACACGGCGCCGCCGAACGCAATCTTGTTGCCGAAGAACTGCAGCAGAGGCGCCTCATTGGCTATGTCCTGGGCGCGGATGGTCTCATTGGCGGAATAGAGGAAATTGGTGGCAAGCACGATCTGCCACATGCCGAGCGTGACGATGAAGGGCGGCAGTTTCATCACGGCGACGAGAAACCCGTTGATGTAGCCACAGAGGGTGCCGCAGGCGATGCCGGCGGCCACCGCGATCTCGACCGGCAGGCCGTAGCGGAAGGAGAACAGCCCCATAACCACCGACGACAGCACCATGATGGCGCCGACGGAGAGGTCGATGCCGGCGGTCAGGATCACCAGCGACTGGGCGGCGCCGAGAATGCCGACGATCTGGACCTGCTGCAGGATCAGGGTGAGCGCGAAGGGCGAGAAGAATTTCTGGCCCAGAAGCAGCCCGAAGACGAGGATCGAACCGACCAGAACAATTGCCGGGACCATCCACGGCGTCTGGTGCAGGGCATGCTGGATGCGCTTGACGGCACCCTTGTCATTGGTCGCAAATGCGGCGACGGCAGTCGGGCTCGAGGCCGCGGCCTTTTCGAATTCCTGCGTACTGGACATGGTTCCTCCTCCAAGGTCACACGGCATGGATGAGCGGCCGTAACAGCAACAGTACGGCGGTGCTTTGCAACGGGGCGGCCGTGAAGCCGCCCCGGCAGTGTTTACCCATACTGTGAGGCAATCAACCCCAGCAGCGGTCCATGCCTTCGGCGACCGAGATCGACTCGACGCCTTCAGCCGGCTTGTCGGTGACAAGGGCCACGCCGGTGTCGAAGAAGTTCTTGCCTTCGGTCGGAGCCGGCTTGGTGCCGTCCTTGGCCCAGGCGGCGATGGCTTCGATACCCTTGGAAGCCATCAGCAGCGGATACTGCTGCGAGGTGGCGCCGATGACGCCGTCCTTGACGTTGGCAACGCCGGGGCAGCCGCCGTCGACGGAGACGATCAGCACGTCGCCCTCGCGGCCGATGGCTTTCAGCGCCTCATAGGCGCCGGCAGCAGCGGGCTCGTTGATGGTGTAGACGACGTTGATCATCGGGTCCTTGGCAAGGAGGTTTTCCATTGCCTTGCGCCCGCCTTCCTCGTTGCCGGCGGTGACGTCGTTGCCGACGATGCGGGCATCATCCTCGTCGCCCCACTTGCCGGGATCCTTGACGTCGATGCCGAAGCCGGTGAGGAAGCCCTGGTCGCGCAGCACGCCGACGGTAGGCTGGCTCACACCCAGGTCGAGCATGGCGATCTTGGCGTTGGCGGCTTCGGCGCCAAGCGTTGCGGCTGCCCACTTGCCGATCAGTTCGCCGGCGAGGAAGTTGTCGGTGGCGAATGTCGCGTCGGCCGCATCGATCGGATCGAGCGGCGTGTCGAGCGCGATCACCAACAGGCCGGCATCACGGGCCTGCTTGACCGCGGAGACGATCGACGAGGTGTCGGATGCGGTCAGCAGGATGCCCTTGGCGCCATCTGCGATGCAGGTCTCGATGGCCGCAACCTGGGTTTCATGGTCGCCGTCAACCTTGCCGGCGTAGGATTTCAGCGACACGCCGAGCTCGGCGGCCTTGGCTTCGGCGCCCTCTTTCATCTTGACGAAGAACGGATTTGTGTCAGTCTTGGTAATGAGGCAAGCGCCGACGCTGTGGCTGGCAGCCTGTGCCGGAGCAGCGGCGAGAGCGCCAAATGCGGCAGCAGCGAACAGAGCGGTCTTCAGTGCGGTAGTGGTTTTCATGTGATCCTCCCGGGGATTGGCTTTGCAGGTCAGTCTGCATGCGCGCCGAACAGGAAATCCTCACTTCCGTTCATTGCGTCATCACCAAGACAACACCAAACGCCGGCACTTGTCAATTAATAAATAACTCTTATTTAGTAATTGACGGGGGATCGTCTTTGCCGCATTGTTTTGCTAAGGAACAACCGCGATTGAAAATCGTTGCCTTGTGAACAAAATTCAGGTCAACGAAATCGGGGCCAGCGAAACCCGGAGGACTCTGACAGGTGCCGCAAGATCCGAAGACCAGCGAAGACCGTACCGGCTCAGTGAGTCAGGCGATGCGGGGGTCGAACCAGAGCGGGCTGCGCGCCTATAACCAGCGCCTGGTTCTGAGCCTCGTCTACACCCACGGCAATCTGGCCAAGACCGACATCGCCCGCATGACCGGGCTGTCGGCGCAGACCGGTTCGGTGATCATGCGCGAACTGGAAGCCGAGGACCTCATCGTCAAGGGCGAGCCTATCCGCGGCAAGGTCGGCCAGCCCTCGGTGCCACTGTCGATCAATCCCGACGGTGCCTTCTTCATCGGCCTGAAGGTCGGGCGCCGCAGCGCCGAACTCATCCTGATCAACTTCCTCGGCGAGCCCAAGGCGATCCTGCGCAAGAGCTACCCGTGGCCCACCCCGCCGCTGATCGTCACTTTCGTGCGCGAGGGCATCGAGGCGATGATCCAGGGCCTTCCCGAAAACCTGCGCGACCGGGTGGCAGGACTGGGCATCGCCACGCCGTTTCATCTGTGGGACTGGACCGAGCAGGCCGGCGCGCCGCGCGAGGAGATGGATCTGTGGCGCGACTGCGACCTCAGGGCCGAGATCGCCAGCTTCAGCAACATGCCGGTCTACCTGCAGAACGACGCCACCGCGGCCTGCGCCGCTGAACTGGTATTCGGCAAGCACGAAGGCCTGAGCGACTATCTGTATTTTTACATCGGCACCTTCGTCGGCGGTGGCGTGGCGCTCAATGGCAGCGTCTATTCCGGTCGCACCGGCAATGCCGGCGCGCTTGGCCCCCTGCCCGTGGTCGGACCGGACGGCAAGCTGGTGCAGCTGATCGACCGGGCCTCGATCATGCTGCTCGAACGCATGCTCCGGGCCACCGGCCAGGACCCGTCGCCGCTGTGGAACAACCCTGACCACTGGTCCGGATTCGAGGCGCTTGCCGACGAATGGGTCGGGATCGTCGCCCGCGGCCTGGCCCAGGCGATCGTCTCGGGCGCCTCGATCATCGACTTCGAACACGTGATCATCGACGGCGGCATTCCCGCGGAGGTGCGGGAAAAGCTGGTGGCTGCGACACGCGCGGAAGTGAACGCCTACGACGTTCGCGGCCTGGAAGTGCCGAAGATCCTGCCCGGAACCGTCGGCCACCTCGCCCGTGCATTGGGTGCTGCCAGCCTGCCGCTGTTCGACAAGTTCCTGATCGACCGCAACACCCGCCTGGGCAGCGCCTGAGCGCGCCGGCCGGACCGGGCTGACGACTTCAGGCCCCACCCCAACTCCAGAGCATTCCAACCGGCAGCCGCAACGCGGCAAGCCGGCTGACCAGACCGGGAATCAGCTTCTTGCAAATGATTTGCAAGAGCATTGACAACGATCGGAATGCGCATAGATTGCTTGTTGCAAACCATTCGCAGGAAGCAATCATGCGCATCTTCGCAGTTCTGGGATTTCTGACGGTGTTCAGCCTTGGACCGGCAATGCCGGCACTGGCGCAGATCAAGGTCCTGACCTCCTTTACCGTCTTCGCCGACATGGCCCGCAACATCGCCGGCGATCATGCGGAAGTGGTCTCCATCACCCGCGAGGGCGCCGAGATCCACATGTTCCGGCCGACGCCCGGCGACATCAAGCGGGGCTTGGGCGCCGACGTGGTGCTGTGGAACGGCCTCGGGCTCGAAACCTGGTTCGAGCGTTATCTGGAAAATCTCGGTGACGTGAAGGCCTATATCCTGTCCGACGGGGTCGAGCCGATCCTTATTGCCGAAGGCAGCTACCAGGGGCGCGCCAATCCGCACGCCTGGATGTCGCCGGGCAACGCCAACATCTATATCGACAACATCGTCCGCGCCCTGTCTGAGACCGATCCGGAGAACGCGGCCGCCTATGCCGCCAATGGCGAGGCCTACAAGGCCGAGATCGCGGCGACCTTCGCGCCGATCCGCGCGGCCATCGAGGCGCTGCCGGAAGAGAAGCGCTGGCTGGTCACCAGCGAAGCCGCATTCTCCTACCTGGCCCGGGATTTCGGGCTGAAGGAGGCCTCTATCTGGGCGATCAACGCCGACAGCCAGGGCTCGCCGCAGCAGGTGCGCCGCATCATCGACCTGATGCGCGAAAACCGGATCCCGGTGATCTTTTCGGAAAGCACGGTCTCGCCGAAGCCGGCCGAGCAGGTGGCGCGGGAAACCGGCGCGGCCTATGGTGGCGTGCTCTATGTGGATTCGCTGTCGACACCCGACGGTCCGGTGCCGACCTATCTCGACCTGCTCAAGGTGACGTCGGAAACGATCGTTAACGGACTGACGGCAAAACCATGAACGCTCCCGCCCCCACTGGCACGCAGGCTACAGCGATCACCGGTCTCGACGTCCGCGACGTCTCGGTGATCTACCGCAACGGCAACAAGGCGCTCGACGGCGCCTCGTTCTCCGTGCCGAAAGGCTCGATCACAGCACTGGTGGGCATCAACGGCAGCGGCAAGTCGACGCTGTTCAAGTCGCTGATGGGGTTCGTGCCGCTGGCCAGCGGCGAGATCAGCATCATGGGGCTCTCGGTAAAGCAGGCCTTGAGCCGCAATCTCGTAGCCTACGTGCCACAGAGCGAGGAGATCGACTGGTCGTTCCCGGTGCTGGTCGAAGACGTCGTGCTGATGGGCCGTTACGGCCACATGAACTTTCTGCGCATGACCCGGCCCGCCGACCGCACAGCTGTAAACGAGGCGCTCGAGCGGGTCGGCATGACGGCCTATCGCAAGCGCCAGATCGGCGAGCTCTCGGGCGGGCAGAAGAAGCGCGTCTTCCTCGCCCGGGCGCTGGCCCAGGAAGGCCAGGTGATCCTGCTCGACGAGCCGTTCACCGGCGTCGACGTGACCACCGAAAACCAGATCATCGAGCTGCTCAAGGATCTGCGTGCGGAAGGCCGGGTGATGCTGGTCTCGACCCACAATCTGGGAAGTGTGCCTGAATTCTGCGACCGGGCGGTGCTGATCAACCGGTCCGTCCTGGCCGAGGGGCCGACCGGCGAGGTCTTCACCCAGAAGAACTTGCAAAAAGCCTTTGGCGGCGTGCTCAGGCATTTCGTGCTTGGCGGGCAGGATCTGCACGATGATGACGACCGGCGCCAGGTCACAGTGCTGACCGACGACGAACGGCCCTTCGTCATCTATGGCGAGGCCGAACGCAAGGCCCGCAAGGGCAAGAGTGCTGTCGGGGTGCCCGATGAAACCGGGGGCCCGGGCAAGGAAGGCGGCGCATGAGCCTGCTGCTCGAACCCTTCAGTTACGGCTACATGGTCAATGCCATGTGGGTCTCGGCGCTGACCGGGGCGATCTGCGCGTTTCTCTCCTGCTACCTGATGCTCAAGGGCTGGTCGCTGATCGGCGACGCGCTGTCGCACTCGATCGTGCCGGGCGTCGCCGGCGCCTACATGCTCGGCCTGCCGTTCGCCGCCGGTGCGTTCCTCGCCGGAGGACTGGCCGCCGCCGCCATGCTCGCCATCCGCTCGCGCACGCGGCTCAGGGAGGACGCAATCATCGGCATGATCTTCGTCTCATTCTTTGCGCTCGGGCTGTTCATGGTGTCGATCTCGCCGACGCCGATCAACGTGCAGACCATCGTGCTTGGCAACGTGCTGGCGATCACGCCATCGGATTCGCTGCAGCTGATCATCATCGGCGCCGTCACCCTCGTCGTGCTGAGCCTGATCTGGAAGGACCTGATGCTGGTGTTCTTCGACGAGAGCCATGCGCGCACCATCGGCATCCGTGCCGACCTGCTCAAGGGCATCTTCTTCACGCTTCTCGCCGCCTCCACGGTGGCTGCGATGCAGACCGTCGGCGCCTTCCTGGTGATCGCGCTGGTGGTGACGCCCGGCGCCACCGCCTACCTGCTCACCGACCGGTTCCCGCGGTTGATCGTCATTGCCGTGGCGATCGGCTCGATCACCTCGTTCGTGGGAGTGTACCTCAGTTATTTCCTCGACGGCGCCACCGGCGGCGTGGTGATCATGCTGCAGACCGGGCTGTTCCTCCTGGCCTTCGTGTTTGCGCCGCGGCACGGCATCCTGGCCCAGCGGGCGAAAGCGCGCGGCGGCATGAAACCCGAAACGGGAGCTGCGTGATGGACGTGGCGCTCGACTTCTTCATCGACCCGTTCCGCTTCGCCTACATGCAGAAGGCGTTCCTGATCACCTTCCTGATCGCACTGCCGATGGCGGCGATGAGTTCGCTGATGGTGCTCAAGGGCTGGTCGCTCCTGGGCGACGCGATGAGCCACGCGGTGCTGCCAGGTATCGTCATGGCCTATATCGCCGGCCTGCCGCTGGTGATCGGCGCCTTCGCCGCAGGCCTGTTCTGCGCGGTGGCCACCGGCTGGCTCAACGCCAACAGCCGGGTGAAGGAAGACACGGTGATGGGCATCGTGTTTTCCGGCATGTTCGGCTTGGGCATCGTGCTGCATGTCAGCGTCCGCTCCAGCCTGCATCTCGATCACATCCTGTTCGGCGACATGCTCGGCGTCAGCTGGTCCGACATTTCCGCGACCGCCCTCCTCGCGGCACTCTGCGGCGGCTTCCTGCTGATCAAGTGGCGCGATCTCGTCGCCCAGGCCTTTGACGGGCTGCATGCGCGGGCCATCGGCCTGAAGACCGGCTGGCTGCATTACGGGCTGCTGACGGCCATCGCGCTGATGATCGTCGCCAGTCTCAAGGCTGTGGGCATCATCCTGTCGATCGCTCTCCTGGTGGCGCCGGGCGCCATCGCCTTTCTGGTGGCCCGCACCTTTGCCGGCATGCTGACCGTGGCGGTCGGTTCGGTGATGCTCTCGGCCCTCGTCGGCATCTTCGCAAGCTACCACATCGACAGCGAACCGGCCCCGACCATGGTGCTGATGATGACCGGCCTGTTCGTGGTGGCGCTGGTGGTGAGCCAGCTGCGGGATTTGAGGATGCGGCGGCTGGCCGGATCAACCGCGACCGAACGCATCGCGGCCGTCGCTGACAAATAGGCAGCGCCTCCCCGCCCATGCGCCAGGCGCCCTGTCCTGACGCAAAGGGACGACTTGCCTTTGCGATGAACTCCATACAATATCCATATAATTTCAAACCGGGGTATCGTGATGGCCAAAACGGAATCCAAGATCGTCTGGTGCCCGACCATCCGAAAGGCTGACGGGCCGCTCTATCTGGCGATCACGGACGCGCTGTCTGCCGATATCCTGTCCGGCAAGCTCGCGGCAGGTGACCGGCTTCCCCCGCAACGCGCTCTGGCTGAAGCCCTGGAGATCGATTTCACGACGGTCAGCCGCGCCTACGCCGAGGCAGGCAAGCGCGGGCTTGTCGAGGGCAAGGTCGGACAGGGCACTTATGTCCGCAAGAAGCATTCCGCAGCAAGACGGCCCGTGCCGAGCGGACTTGTCGACATGAGCATGAACCTGCCGCCGCGTTTTGATGACGCTGAACTGGTTTCGCGCATGTGGGAGGGAATACGCAACCTCGAAACTTCGGGCGGCATTGATCTGTTGATGCGTTACCAGGAGGCCGGTGGAGCGCGACGCGACAGGGAAGCCGGAGCGCTCTGGCTGTCTTCGCGCCTCGACGGCGTCACACCCGACCGCGTTCTGATCTGCCCCGGCGCCCAAGGCGCACTGCTGGCGCTGGTGGGCCTCCTGGCGGCGCCCGGGGAGACCATATTGGCCGAGGCCCTGACCTATCCCGGGATCCGCTCCGTTGCCGCCCATCTGAGGGTAAATCTTGCCGCAGTGGCAATGGATGAGGAAGGCCTCATTCCCCAGTCATTCGAGGACGCCTGCCTCCGTACAAAGCCAAAGGCGCTTTACTGCACGCCTAACCTCCACAATCCCACGACGGCAACGCTTTCGACGGCGAGACGCCATGCGATTGTCGACATCGCGCGGCGCTACCACGTTCCCATCATTGAGGACGATGCCTACGGTGCGCTGCCGGTGACCCCGTTGCCCCCGCTGGCAAGCCTTGCCCCCGAACTGGTCTATCATGTTGCCGGCCTCGCCAAATGCGTCGCGCCGGCGCTGCGCATCGCCTATCTGGTCGCTCCGGAAGGCAGCGCAACGTCGAGAGTGAACAACGCAATCCGGGCAACCGCCTCGATGGCGTCTCCCTTGACCGCCGCGATCGCATCGCACTGGATTGAAGACGGAATCGCCGAAGCCGTGGTGGCGGCGATCCGGCGCGAGACTGCTGCACGCCAATCCATTGCGATCCGCATCCTGCCGGCAAGGAATGTGAGATCGGATCCACAAGGCTTCCATGCCTGGCTGACCCTCACGCCACCATGGACCCGGGCAGAGTTTTCGTCGCGCCTGCGATCGGAAGGCATCAGCGTTGTTGCGAGCGATGCCTTTGCCCTGGGTCCTGCTCCCGAAGCGGTAAGGCTGGGCCTTGGAGCGCCCGAGAGCCGCGAAGACCTCGCCAAAAGCCTGCAGGTGGTTGCCGATCTTCTGGACCAGTCGCCCGCCGCGTTTTCAATGGTTGTCTGAAACCAGCGCGCCATCCATCCATACACTTGACATTGAAAGCATACAATATACATACAATAAATAATTGATAGCACACAGCGATGAGCGAACCGGTGTCCGAGCCACATCACCGGCTCCTCATGCCGGGAATGGTCTCGCACAGATCACGAAAGGAAGCCCGATGCACAGCGAACGCGAATGGCCACCGCTTGAACCTGTCCGAACCGGCATCAGGGGACGCTGCCCGCGCTGTGGGGAAGGCCACATATTTCAAGGCTTCCTGACGCTCCGCCCCAAATGTGAAGTCTGCGGCCTCGACTACTCGTTTGCCGACCCGGCCGATGGACCCGCATTTTTCATCATGATGTTCGCCTGTGTCCCGAGTACGATTTTCGCACTCTGGCTGCAGATCAATTACGAGCCGGCCTGGTGGGTGCATTTTCTTACCACCGTCCCCCTGATGCTGCTGACCTGCGTGCCCCCCCTGCGCCCCGTGAAGGGCTGGCTGGTGGCCAGCCAGTATTTCCACAAGGCCCAGGAAGGCACCATCGACCGCGACTGGGTGGAAAACCGATCGTAAGGCCCTGCGGCCGCGGCCGCCTGCGTGGCGCACCGAGGGCTGAACCAGCCCGCGAGCAACAACCTAAGAGCACTGTGAGGGAGGTAAATTTCGTGTATGACTACAGGACATCAAATTTATTCGCCGCATACCTCAAAACAGCACTACCCGAAACTGCAGCAGAAAACGAATAAAATGTAAATAATAAGTTATTTATAGCCACCTGCCGATCATACTTACTACCGAATATCAGCATAATTGGGCTAGAAATGTATTTTATCGAAACTCCCAAAATGAGAACCAATATTTGAAAAGAAAAATATAAAGCAGCGATAATATAAAACAAAACAAGAAGAGCCGACATGATAATTATAATAATAAAAACGAACAAAGATATAAAAAACAAAATAAATTTTCCAAAAGCACCATAAGATAAATACATCCCTTTAATTTGCCCTACAACCAATTTTAATCCTTCTATTGCGGATTTATAACCCTCTCTCATATTATCGACCGCTATATGTTGTGCGATTCTATACTCTATATAAGCAGCGGCAATTCTATTTCCAGGTCCGTCAACGCCATCAAATTTATAGTCAGCGTTTTTGTACGCAAAAAACATTGATAATATTTGAAATAAAGCAGAAATTATGACAAACAATAAAATATAAAAATTATCTCCTACATCAAGCACTGAGGACAATCTTATTACTAAATTTTCATGCAAGAATTTCAATTCATAACTTAGATATGACTCGAATTGATCTATGGAAAACGCCGACGACATGATTCCAAACGCCGACAACGGGCCGGAAACTACAGCGAATACATTATTACGATTATCCATATGTATCAGAGGAAAAATATATTCATAGCGAAAGCGATCTGTTTGCGACTAATTTCTTCCCAAAAATCAAATTTCCAACCTCAGATCGATAACATTCGCGGATAATTGTTTAAGCCATTGCACCTTATTACGCCATTCTCAGCTCACAATGAATTAGGAGCAAGCAGGAAGAATTCCACAACTTTTGCCGTCTTTCCTTTTCGATGACCTGGACGATGCAAAAGAGTTCCCGATTTTTGCAATTTCGATGCATATCTTACGCGAATGACGAAACGAAACCCTTTCTGCGAGTTGGGTGTCTTACGGAGGGATGGCCTCATACCCCTCCCTCTTGCCCCCACGATTCAACCTAGATACCCGCATTCCGCTGGAATCCCGGTTCGATTCAGCGCCGAAGGAGCAACCGCCCCGGAAACTCTCGAGCAATAGGACAGAAGGGCCATCAAAGGCGTCTGACGCCTGACGATTGACTGGCTTCACCCACCTCCCCCTACATCTCCAAGAACCTCTCCGGCATCGCCTGCACATCTGTCGCATCCGGCTTGGCGCCGGCGGCTGTCAGCATGGCGTGGATCTGGCCGCGGTGGTGGGTCTGGTGATTGAACAGCTGGACAGCCAGCATCCTCCTGGGCCGGGAGGCGGTGCGGCCGCTCATTCCTGAATACCAGGTCAGATCGCCTTCGAACCACTCGGGCGCAACCCCGCGCGCCCAGTCCAGGATCTGGCGGTCGAGTGCCGCGCGGTCGTTCGGAAACTTGTCCCAGCTTTCGATCAGTGCGGTGGAGTCCAGCTTGTAACTTGCCGGCGGATCGCGGCCCTCGAAGCGGCTGAGCCAGATCCCGTCACCCCACAACAGGTGCGAGAAGGTCTTCTCGATCGAGCCGAAAAAGGCGCCGCGCTCGGCCTGGCGTGCGGCCTGGTCAAGCCCGCTCGCTGCCTTGATCAGGTTTTCATTCTGCCACATGTTGTAGCGCGCCATCAGCAGCACATAATCTCGACTTGCCATGACAACCGTCCTCCGCACCGTGGATCGCCGGCATAGTGGTCCAGGGCCACGGGCCGATCAAGCCTGTCCGAACAGCTGTCATCGCGCGGGTCGCAAGGGCCAAGAGTCCTAGGGCCCATCGATGGCAAACTCGAGCGCACCCGTCCACACCCGTTTCCAGCTCTTCACGGCCAGCTTCCGGCGCCCGCCAAGCCGGGAATCCGGGATGCTGGAGCACCCTGCAGGGCTGCCCTGGCGTCTGTCTGCCTTCCCTCGGAGTGGCCGTGAAGGAAGTGTTGACCGAGACGCCACCGGCGTCCTCATCGCCCACTCGTGTTAGCACAGGGTTAACCGTGTCGGCAGAGAAACGGTGTCGAATCAGCTATTTGCCTCTCAACTTTCGGAAAAGCAATTGCCCGTCTCTACCCCCGGCTGTACTCTGGTTGCGAAGCGTATCGATCGGAGTTGAGCGGTTTTCCGCCTGCACCTTGACAGAAACACATCGCCTATCTGCAGGCGAGGCAACTTCGGACACACGAGACAATGCCCGACAGCACCGCGCGCGCCGGCGATCAGAGATGGTCGCGGTTTTTTCCAACCTGTCTGCTGGGTTCACTGCTGCTGGTTGCTCCCGCACCGGCACAGGAAATGGATCTTGGCAGCTACCTGACCAGCGTGCGCGACAAGGCCGGCTTGCCCGCACTTGCGGCGGCGGTGGTCAAGGACGGCATCATTGTTGCTGCCGCCGCAGTCGGCACACGTATCCTGGGCAAGGATCTTCCCGTCACGATCGATGACCGGTTCCATATCGGCTCGAACACCAAATCCATGACGGCGACCCTGGCCGGGATGATGGTCGACGAGGGAAAATTGCGGTGGGACTCCCGGGTCGGCGAAATCCTCGGCGACAATGCCAAAGGCATGAGTCAAAGTCTGGCCGACGCCACGCTTGAACAGCTTCTGTCCCACTCAAGCGGCATTCCCGGCGATGATGACGCCATCATCGAGCTTTACTTCAGCGCCGACGCCTTTGAATACAACCTGACCGACCTGCGCCGTCACCTGCTGGATCAGTGGAAAGAGAACGAGATCGCAGTCCCTGAAGGCTCTCCGTTCCAGTATTCAAATCTCGGCTACATCATTGCCGGAATGATGATCGAAACCGTTGCGGACACACCGTGGGAGCAACTGATACATGAACGCATCTTCATGCCCCTGGAGATGAACACGGCGGGACTTGGGGCACAGGCAACCTACGGATTGATTGATGCGCCGGTCGGGCACAGGATCGAGGCTGACGGAAGCATGACACCAATGCTCTGGGGATCCGCAGCCGATGTGCCGCAGGTCATGGCACCGGCTGGCAACGCACACATGTCCATCATCGATTACGCAAAATGGGCCGGATGGAATGCCAGCAGCGGCGCACGTGAGCCGGCGCTCGTGTCTCCACAGACGTTCACCTATATCCACACCGTCAAGGTACAGACGCCCGTGAGGGACAACCCGCCGCCAGGGACTCCCAGCACGGGCGGCTACGGGCTTGGCTGGGGTGTCGTGACCTTTGAATGGGCGGACGGCCCCCTGCTGACCCACAACGGCTCGAATTCAATGAACCTCGCCAAGATCGTCCTCGATCCGGCCCGGGATCTCGCCGTTGTCGTCACTACGAATTTTCCCGGAGCCACAGCCGACGCAGCCGCGGGCGAAGTCATGCAACATCTTTACTCAGCCTACACTCAATGAATTGCAGCCCGGATTGTTTGCGCATTCCGGACAGATAACGAAACCACTCAAGGAGAATAATCATGTGTGAAGTGTGTTCAACAACATCCATCAGCCGTCGCGGCCTGTTCGCGGGCGGCCTGGCTCTTACCTTGTCGGCAGCGGCCTCCGGTTCCCCAGCCTTCGCCCAATCCAGCGAACCGGCGCCAACCACGCCAGACGAGGCGCTTCAACGCCTCATCGACGGCAATGCACGCTATGTGTCGAACACGGCGATCAACACCGATCACTCGGCCGGCCGGGCCGCGCGCTCAATGGGGCAACAGCCTTTCGCGGCCATCGTTGCCTGTGCCGACTCCCGGGTCGTTCCGGAATTGATCTTCGACCAGGGACCGGGCGACCTCTTCGTCATCCGCGTTGCCGGCAATTTCATCAATGACGACGGCTTGGCAAGCCTGGAGTATGGCGCTGCGGTCCTCGGCATCAAGACGATTGTCGTTCTCGGGCACACCTCCTGCGGCGCGGTCGGCGCGACAATCAAGGCGATCGAGGACCGGACCCTGCCGCCCGGCCATCTTCCTCATCTGGTCAACGCGATCCGGCCCGCCGTCTACGACGTCCTGTCCGAAAACCCGAGTGACCTGCTGGCTGCCGCAACAGCGCAGAACGCCAGGCTCAATGCCGAAAGGGCAGCCACCGCGGATCCGATCCTTTCCGATTTCCATGCATCGGGCAAGATCAAGTCCGTCGCCGGCATCTATGACATCGCCACCGGAAAAGTGGATCTTCTCTAACTAACAGGCCTGTCTGGCCCGGGCGGACAGCAATCCGTCCGGGCGCAGGCAAGTCCGGCTTCCGGTCCTCTCGCGGCCAGCGGCAAGTTCCGGTCCGGACAGGCCGGGGAGTGGAGGCGGTGCCGGTCATCCCCATTGTCTTCCGGGCCATCGGCTTCCCGGGCCATTTTCGCATTCGAACGGCGCTCGACGACACCTTGCTCGCCATCGTCACCGCAAGCCGATGAAATGTGTCGCTGCGATCCTCTCTTCCTGTTGGCAAGCGCCTGCTCCGCTCCTCCCCCCTTGCCTTCCCCGCACGATTCAGCCTAGATAACGCATCCCGTTGGGAGAAGCCGGTTCATGCCGGTGCCGAAGGAGCAACCGCCCCGGAAACTCTCAGGCAAAAGGACCAACGGAACACTAGGACTCTGGAGAATGGCGCTCATCGCGTCTGCCGAAGGGATAACAATCTCAGGCAAAAGGACAGAGGGGGCTGTTTGAAAGCGTTTGACGCTTGACGATTGGCCCGTGCGCGCAACCTGCCCGCACCCGAGATGGAGACTGCAGCGTGGACACCACAGCTGACCTTCTGAAAACGCCTCTACATTCCCTGCATCTCGAGCTTGGCGCGCGCATGGCGGGTTTTGCCGGCTACGACATGCCGATCCAGTACAAGATGGGCGTCATGCAGGAACACCTGCACACCCGCGCCAATGCCGGTCTGTTCGATGTCTCGCACATGGGGCAGATCCTGATCCGCGCCAAGAGCGGCAACGTCCGCGACGCGGCACTGGCGCTCGAGACCATCACCCCGGTCGACGTGGCCGATCTCAAACCCGGACGCCAGCGCTACGGGCTGTTCACCAATGATCAGGGCGGGCTCGAAGACGATTTCATGGTCGCCAACCGCGGCGAACATCTCTACCTGGTGGTCAACGCCGCCTGCAAGCATGACGATCTCAAGCGCATCAAGGCGGCGCTTTCGGATACTTGCGAGATCGAGGCGCAGTTCGACCGCGGGCTGATCGCGCTGCAGGGCCCGGCGGCGGAAGGCGTCTTGTCCTCCTATGCTCCCAAGGCCGAGGACATGATGTTCATGGACGTGGCCGATCTCGAAATTGCCGGCGTGCCGGTGGTGGTGTCGCGCTCGGGCTATACCGGCGAGGACGGCTACGAGATCTCGATTCCGGCGGAGGAGACAGACCGCATCGCCCGGCTGTTGCTTTCGGACGACCATGTCGCGCCGATCGGGCTCGGGGCGCGGGATTCACTCCGGCTCGAAGCCGGGCTCTGTCTTTACGGCAACGATATCGACGAGACCACGACGCCGGTGGAAGCCAACCTGAAATGGGCGATCCAGAAGGTCCGGCGCAATGGCGGCGCGCGCCAGGGCGGCTTCCCGGGCGCCGACGTGATCCTCTCCCAGTTCGACAACGGCGCTTCCCGCCTCCGGGTCGGCCTGCAGCCTGCCGGCAAGGCGCCGGTGCGCGCCGGCGCGGTGCTGTTTGCGCAGGAGACCGGCGGCGAGGCCATCGGCACGGTCACCTCGGGCGGCTTCGGCCCCAGTGCGGGCAGCCCGGTCGCAATGGGCTATGTGCCGGCGGCGATGGCCGCGACCGGCACACCGATCTTCGCCGAAGTGCGCGGCAAGCGGCTCGAATGCACCGTCGCCGCACTGCCCTTCGTCCCCTCCACCTACAAACGTTAAGTCCAACAGGAACATTACCATGCTGAAATTCACCGAAGACCACGAATGGCTCAAGATCGAGGGCGATGTCGCCACCGTCGGCATCACCGAACACGCAGCCGAGCAGCTGGGCGATCTGGTGTTCGTCGAACTGCCCGAGGTCGGCGCGAAGCTCGACAAGGGCGGCGAGGCCTCGACCGTGGAATCGGTCAAGGCGGCATCGGATGTCTACTCACCGCTCGCAGGCGAAGTTACCGAGGTCAACCAGGCGATCGCCGACGATCCGTCGCTGGTCAATTCGGATCCCACGGGCGCCGGCTGGTTCTTCAAGCTCAAGCTCGATGACGCCGCTGCTGCCAACGACCTGATGGATGAAGCCGCCTACAAAGCAATGATCGGCTGAGACAGACCATGACCATCAAGCTGACCGACTACAACCCTTACGACTTCGCCAACCGCCGCCATATCGGCCCGTCGCCGGCGGAGATCTCCGACATGCTCGAGGTGGTGGGTGCCGCGTCGCTCGACGCGCTGATCGACGAGACCGTGCCGGGTTCGATCCGCCAGAAGGCGCCGCTCGCCTTCGGCGACCCGATGAGCGAGCGCGAGGTGCTCGATCACCTGCGCGCGACGGCGAAGAAGAACAAGGTGATGCTGTCGCTGATCGGTCAGGGCTACCACGGCACCATCATGCCGCCGGTGATCCAGCGTACGATTCTGGAGAACCCGGCCTGGTACACCGCCTACACGCCTTACCAGCCGGAAATCAGCCAGGGCCGGCTGGAAGCGCTTCTGAACTTCCAGACCATGGTCGCCGATCTCACCGGGCTCGATATCGCCAACGCCTCGCTGCTCGACGAGGCGACGGCGGCGGCGGAAGCCATGGCGATGGCCGAGCGGGCATCGAAATCGAAGAAGACCGCGTTCTTCGTCGATCACCATTGCCATCCGCAGACCATCGACGTGATCCGCACCCGCGCCGAGCCGCTCGGCTGGGAGGTGATTGTCGGCGATCCGTTTACCGGACTGGAGCCGGAAGCCGTGTTCGGCGCGATCTTCCAGTATCCCGGCACCTTCGGCCATGTGCACGATTTCACCGACGTGATCACACACCTGCATGCTGAGAACGCCATCGCCATCGTCGCCGCCGATCCGCTGTCGCTGACGCTGCTCAAGTCGCCCGGCGAAATGGGCGCCGACATCGCCATCGGCTCGATGCAGCGCTTCGGCGTTCCGGTCGGCTACGGGGGGCCGCACGCGGCCTACATGGCGGTGAAGGATGCCTACAAGCGCTCGATGCCCGGCCGTCTGGTCGGCGTCACGGTCGATGCACGCGGCAACCAGGCCTACCGGCTGGCGCTGCAGACCCGCGAACAGCATATCCGCCGCGAGAAGGCGACATCGAACATCTGCACCGCGCAGGTGCTGCTCGCCGTCATCGCCTCGATGTATGCCGTCTTCCACGGCCCGGTCGGACTTCGCGCCATCGCCGGCCGCGTCCATATCAAGGCGACGACGCTGGCAGCCGGTCTCAAGCAGCTCGATTTCATCATCGATCCGGCGATCTTTTTCGACACCGTCACCGTGTTCGCTGAAGGCCGCCAATCGGAAATTCTCGAAGCCGCGCGACGCGAAGGCATCAACCTGCGCAAGGTCGGCGACGACCGCATCGGCATCGCGCTCGACGAGGTGTCGCGGCCCGAGACCGTGGAGGCCGTCTGGCGCGCCTTTGGCGGAAACCTGAAGTTCAAGGACCTGCTGGCCGAGCCGATCATCCCCGATCCGCTGGTCCGGCAGTCGCGCTACCTCGAGCACCCGATCTTCCACATGAACCGGGCCGAGAGCGAGATGACCCGCTACATCCGGCGGCTGTCGGACAAGGATCTGGCGCTCGACCGGACGATGATCCCGCTCGGCTCCTGCACGATGAAGCTCAATGCGACGGCGGAAATGCTGTCGATCACCTGGCCGGAATTCGCCGACATTCATCCGTTCGCGCCGGCCGACCAGGCGCTCGGCTACAAGCAGATGATCGACGATCTGTCGGACAAGCTGTGCCAGATCACCGGCTATGATGCGATCTCGATGCAGCCCAATTCCGGCGCCCAGGGAGAGTATGCCGGGCTGATGTCGATCCGCGCCTATCACCGCGCCAATGGTCAAGGCCACCGGCATGTCTGCCTGATCCCGACCTCGGCGCACGGCACCAACCCGGCATCGGCGCAGATGGCCGGAATGACCGTCGTCGCCGTCGGCACCCGCGAGAACGGCGATATCGATCTCGATGATTTCCGCGCCAAGGCCGAACAGCATGCGGACAATCTCGCCGCCTGCATGATCACCTATCCGTCCACCCACGGCGTGTTCGAGGAGACGGCGGCGGAAGTCTGCACCATCACCCACAAGCACGGCGGCCAGGTCTATCTCGACGGGGCCAATCTCAATGCGCTGGTGGGGCTGGCGCGGCCCGGCGACATCGGCGCCGATGTCAGCCACCTCAACCTGCACAAGACCTTCTGCATTCCGCATGGCGGCGGTGGTCCGGGCATGGGGCCGATCGGGGTGAAGGCACATCTCGCCCCGCACCTGCCGGGGCACTGCCAGACAGACGGCAAGCCGGGCGCGGTGTCGGCCGCCCCGTTCGGCTCGGCCTCGATCCTGCCGATCTCCTGGGCCTACTGCCTGATGATGGGCGGCGAGGGCCTGACCCAGGCGACGAAGATCGCGATCCTCAACGCCAACTACATCGCCGCCCGGCTGAAGGGCGCCTATGACATACTCTACACCTCGTCCAAGGGACGGGTGGCGCACGAGTGCATTCTCGACACAAGGCCACTGGTGCAAAGCGCCGGCGTCAGCGTCGACGATGTCGCCAAGCGGCTGATCGATTGCGGCTTCCACGCGCCGACCATGAGTTGGCCGGTGGCCGGCACGCTGATGATCGAGCCGACGGAATCGGAGGTCAAGGCCGAGCTCGACCGCTTCTGCGCGGCGATGCTGGCGATCCGCGAGGAGGCCTGGGCGATCGAGGACGGGCGGCTCGACCGGGAGAACAACCCGCTCAAGAATGCGCCGCACACGATCGAGGATCTGGTCGGCCCGTGGGACCGGCCCTATGACCGAGAGACCGCCTGCTTCCCGGCGGGCGCGATCCGCAACGCCAAGTATTTCGCCCCGGTCAACCGGGTCGACAATGTCTATGGCGACCGCCACCTGGTCTGCTCCTGTCCGCCGATGTCGGACTACGCGGACGCGGCGGAATAGCTCGGATCAAGACCATCAGGAGGCGGCTTTCGGGCCGCCTCTTCCGCATCTGGGCTAGAGATCACCCGGCAACGGAACCAGTGGCGGTTTCCGGTTCGGCGCCACACCCACCCGGGCTGCGGTCAGGGTGACCGGCTTGTCCGGCGGCGCGACGGCAGAGGCTTGCAGTTCGCCGGGCTTGAGCACGCGAGGCGCGCCGCGCACCGGACTGTCCTCTTCAACAACGACCGGCCTGCTGACGGATTGCACCACCGGCTTCGCCGGGGCCACGGCTTGGCTTGCCGGCGACGATTCGCTGGCATAGCCCGCACGCATCGGCACGCCGGAGCCTTCTGCAAAGCGCAGCATCTCGATTGTCGCGTCGGAGATTTCGCGGACCCGCAAGCCGCTCATCATGGAAACCAGCGCCGCCTCGCTCATCGACGGGTGGCAATAGCGAAGCCTGATCTTTGCCGCGTGGCGGGAGCGGGCGAGCTTGCCAAACCCGGTCTCGTCCGACCGGCTGATGTCCTTGGCAACCTGCCAGGCGAAGATGCAGGCCCCGCCGGCTGTGCCCGGGCCGGTCGCATAGCCGAACGGACCCTGCAGGTTCTGGCCCGGGGCAGCGGCAATCGCCATCGCCTTGCCCGGCAGGGCGGCGCGGATTTCGGCCATGATCTCGTTCCGGGTCGGTGCCTGGCGATAGGATGTGTCCGAAGACGGCGGTGCGATGGAGACGGAAAGCGTGTTCTCGCCGGCCTCATATCCCGGGTTTGGATAGAGAATGGTCTGGAAGACATGACCGGGCTTCGAGGATTGCCGAACCGCTTCCACGCGGCCAGCGACCTGCGGCAGGTAGGCTGCGGCATAGTCGGGAGCGACATCGGCGATCAGAGCCGGCGCTTCGGGCCGGATCGAACCGGTGACAAGTGTGGGGTCATCCCCGGTGGCGCATCCTGAAACGGAAAGCGCCAAGGCCATCATGGCCATGATACGCAATGTCATGGGATCTATCTTCCCTCCTGATTGTTGATGACGCCAAGCGCTGCCAGCGAGCCGGTGTCACGCATGACCATGTTGAGCTCGGCGAAGATCGCTTTCGCCCGCTCGGTCTGGCCGAGATGGTAATGCGTCCAGGCGCGCAACTGCGTGAGATCGCGCGGTTCGGCCACGAGCGACGCGCGCGCATCAAGCGCGGCGAGGGTCCGCTGGTATTGCTTGTGATCGTATGAAGACCGGGCCCGCTGCAGATAGATTTCGGACTTGAGCTCCCGCGCACGGGCATCCGACAACGGCCAGGCAGCTATCAGGGCTTCGGCCTCGTCGGTCAGCCGGGCGCCAAGCATGGCCAGTCCGGCGCCGTAGACAGCATCAAGGCGCACCTGCCCGGAGCCGGCCATGGCGTTCTCGAACGAGGACCGCGCTGCTCCGAACCGCTTCAGGCCGAGTTCGCACCAGCCGCGCACCACCGCGACCTGAGGCCTGGCGGCAGCCTGGCCGAGCCGGTCGATCTCGCGTAGGCAGGCGGGATAGTTCTTCGCCTCGAGATGCCGGACATAGCTGGCGCTGACGCCCTTGGACGGTTCGCCGACCTCGGCCGCCTTGCGGGCCTTCGGCGCGGGCGCGGCGGCGATCTCCGGCCAGATGTCTGGATAGACATCGCCGAACTCGGCCTTAAGGGCGGCGTAGTCCTTTTTCCGGTCGCGCCGCAGCAGCGACAGTGCCAGACCCTTCAGCCGGTCCGGTGAAGCCTCCCAGCCGTAGGACTGCCGGAACCAGGCTTCGGCCGCCTCGAACTGGCGCGAATTGTAGGCATACCAACCAAGAATCTCGGCGTGGTCCGCCGCGCCGGTTTCGAGAATGGCGGTCGAATAGGCGTGCACGGCCTCCTCGCTCGGCGCACCGGCCTCGGGCTTTCCGAAGCGCGGCGACAGCACGTTCATCAGGAAGGCCGGATCATCGGAAAGATCGACGAGATGAGCGGCCGCGAACTCGTAGGCGCGCGTCTCGTCCCCCTGCCGGTAAAGGCTCAGATACATGCCCTTGGCATTGTCGGGATCGGGCGCATGCTCCATGGCGAGCGAGAACCATTCCTCCGCCGCCGCCGGCTGCCCGGCCTTGAGGTCATGCCATCCGAGCAGCGACAGGTCCTCGGGCCTGCGGGAGTTCCTGGCCTCGACCGAAAGCAGACGCAGTTGCTCTTCGGAAACGCCTGCCGCGTCCTTTGTCTCGTTGAACGCGGCGATCTCCTTGCGGGCCATGTCGAGCCGCAGCGTGCCCGGAAGATAATCCGCCGACTGGTCCGGCCACAGGGTCGCGGCCAGGATGCGGATTTCGGAGGCCGGGAAATCCCGCAGCGCCTTTTGCAGGGTAACGACAAGATGATCGTCGGACAGACGTGCCGGCCCTTCCCGGACAAGCAGTCCGCGAAGGGTGCGCGCCAGGCCATCCCGGTCACCCACCGCCGACAGCGCGTCGATGCGCATCCAGACCAGATCCACATCGCTCTCGCTTGCCGGATCGATGCCCGCCGACACATCGAGCAGGCCGAACCAGTCCCCGGCCTCGGCCAGTTCGCTCATCCGCACCCGCAATTTCTTGCGCGCAAGCTTGCCCTGGAAATCCGGGGTCGGCTCCCAGGCCGGGTCGTCACCCTTGCGGCGGATGATCTCGGCATCGATTCCGGTGAAATCGTCAGCGGCGAACAACGCCCAGAGGCTGCTCTCGTCGGGCACCACGGCATCTGCTGCCAGGTAGAGATCCTGCGGCGGAACAAAGCCCGGATGCAGCGCCTGCAGGCGCGCGATTTCCGCTTCAACGCGGCCGGTCTGGCGTTGCCTGGCGTAGAAATAGAGCGCCGCGGTTTGCACCGGATCGAGAACCGACTGGTCGGCCGTCACCGGCTGGGTCAGTGGCTCACCGGCCGCGAGCGGCTGGGTTGATGCAGCTACGACATCCGCCGGGAACGGCTGGGCCGGAGCCGCAAACAGCAGGTGCGCCGAATCCTCGGACAACGCCGGAACACAGGCGGTGAAGGCCAGCATGCTGGCGCCGGCAAGACAAAACAGAGCTCTCATCGGTCGGTCCTCACACCGGCGCCGGGAACCATGCGACCGAGCCAGATCGCGAAAATCGCCATCAGCGCGATGACCAGCACCACGTAGATCCGGAAATGATCGGAGAACCAGGCGGCGGCGATCCTGCGCAAGTTCCCCGGGCCGTAGTCGCTGAGTTCATGGGCGAAGTAACTCCCGGCCCGCACGCTCCGGATCGACCGTGCATCGAGATCGAACACCACGCTTTCGCCTTCCATGCGGTTCCACACCGCCGGATCGGAGAGCATTTCAGAGGCGTCCCGCATGTCGAGCGATGTTTCCGCCGTCAGCCAAGTCACCACCCCGCCGCCGGAGACATTCGAACGCTGGGTGAGAACCGCCTTGCGGCGGGGATCCGTCAGGGCGGCGGAATCGCGACCGTTCTGATAGTTAAGCCATTGACCGAACGAGCGGACGAAATCATCGAGTGTCGACGTCAGGCTGCCCGTCAGCGTGCCACCGTCGCCGCGATCCCGCGTGGTCTGGCGGAATGCATCGAGCAGGGCCGCGGGGTCGGTGGTCATCGCCACGGGGATTGCAGCGCCGGGCAGATTGATCGATGCGGTGACGATCGGATCGGCGCCGTCGAAGCCGCGGGCGAAATCGATCTCGCGGGCAACCGGGGGAAGACCGTCCGGCCCGAGCCGCGACAGTTCCTCGACCGCCCGTTTCGAGGCTACCACCAGCGCATTGCCGCTGGCGCCGGCTGCCGGCGGGCCGAAACTTACCTGCGACAGTAGCGGAGCCCGGGCGGAAATGCTCATCCTGGCGATCATGGTCAGCGCCGTGGAGACCGAAACCGCGTCGGACTTCAACACATGGACATGGACGGCGTCCGACCCCGCATAGGGATAGGCGGATCCGGCCATCGCCGCCAGCTCAGGCAAACGGGCCACCCGCGCCAGCGCCGGAACCCGGATTTCGGTGGTGTCGAGCAGGATGAACCGCGGCTGGGACTCGTCGCGCTCGGCGAAAACACAGCGGTCGTCGGCGGGACGCTCCAGCTCGGCCAGCAGTTCGATCTGGTTGCGGCCGGGGCGGAACGCCCTGAGCGGCAGCTCCAGCTTGCGGCCGGAAAACACCTGGCCGTCGGTATCTCGCATCGGCAGGCTCTTGACGATCTGGTCGTTGACCCGGACCAGGAGCTGCGATGTCGGCTTGAGGCCGGGCGATGTTGCAGCATGCAGCGCCAGGTCGAGCGTGGCGTACTCGGCCGGATAGAAATCGGCGGGCATGATCATGTCGAACCGGGTCCGGAACAGGCGGCCGCTGAACGGCGTTGGCACATAACCGGCATCGGCGAGCGTATAGGCGGTGGAAGCTTCGGCGCGGATCTCGCCGGTGCGCCTTGCGCGGATGCCGCTGTCGAGCACAGGCTTCAGCGGTCCCTGGATCGCGTTCAGCAGCATGCCGGGGATCTCGCTTGCACTGGCTGAACGCAGCACCACCTTGCGGCGGGCAGGATCGTCGCCGGGGATGACCGAAAGTCCGTACGGCGTGTCGGCGCGGATGGCCTGCTGCGATGGCCGGTCGTCGTCGCTGGCGACCATCACGTCGATGCCCGGTCCCGTGCCCGGGGTTTCCGCCACGGTCACCGAAACGTCGTCGCGGTTGAGGGCGAGCGCCAGCGTCTCGATCATCGGCGCCGCCCGGTTCAAGGCCGCCTCGCCCGACTCTTTCGGCAGCACCAGCCTGAGATCGGTCAGCCCCCGGTCGTTGCGTCCCACGGTGCGAAGGCTGGCAAACCCGCCAGTTCCGGCAGCCGAACGGGGGCGAAAGCCCGACGCCTGCTCGTCGAATTCGGTCCAGAGCTCGTAGGTCGCTTCCATCGAGCAATCGACCCGGTGACGCTGAACGGCGCGCAAGCGGACGTCATTGACCCCGGCGCGCAGCACGGCGGGCGAAACAGCGATGGACTGGGCCGCGAACCCCGACGGGGAGCGGACCGGAAACTCGCCGACCGGCGAGCCGTTGACCATGACCGAGACCAGCGAGTTTTCCGGCATCACCGAAACGGCATTGCGATAGGCAAGGACGAGGTCGCCACCGGCGGCGATGTTCTCAGCATCGAGCACGAAAGTGAGGTTGATGACATCGTCTTCGCCTTCAAGCCTGAGAGCGGATCTTGGCTGCTCGAAAGCGGTCAGGCCGGCATCCCTGCCGACAACAGCCGTGGCTGCACTGGCTGGCCGGGTCGACAGGATGGTGCTCTGGCCGAGGCCCCGAAGGGAAACCACCGGGGCGGTGACCGGCGGCTCGGCCAACAGGCTCTGGGCCATGGCGACGGGGGCGGCGGATGTTCCCAGAAGGGCAACCGCCGCCAGCGACGAGAACAGCTTATGCATGTGACCGGACTCCCCCGACCGCCACAGGGATCTGCGGGGTCTTGCCCGGGATGCGGGCATTGTTGTTTGAGACGGTGATTGGCGCATCATCGAAGGATGCTACTTTCTCGGAGCGGCCAAACCCCATGAGATAGCCCATCGCCCTGAAGGATTCGACGATGCTCCAGCGGGCAAAGCGCACGGTGCCGCTCAGGATGTCGATGCGCACCTGGCGACGGGTGATCCGGTCCTGCAGCGGCTTCTGGTCGGAGTACATGATTTCGGCGATGGCCATGAAGGTCTGCGGCATGCGCTGGGGGAAGGCAAAACCGAACATGTTGGTGCCCTCGATCTCGCGCACGGAGCGGATGGTGACCGGAAAGGACACCGGACGCCCGGCCCGGCGGACCTCGATCTCGCCGGCCCAGTCGGACTCGGGATCGATATCGGGTTCGTGCTCGGGGAACTGGACCGAGACGCCGCCGCTCGAGGCATCGCACAGGATCACGTCCCATGTGCGACCGCCCTGGCGCAACAGGCCGTGGCGGCGGATGGGAAGACGCTGGTTGCGGCGCAGTTCCCGGCGTTCGGCGACCACACCCAGCCCGGCGCCGGCGAGCAGCAGGTTGAGGAAGTTCCAGATCGCCACGATCATCAACAGGTCGGAGGCAACCGGCTCGGTCGCCAGCCGCCACATCGAATAGACCGCCGCGGCGAGCAGCACGAAGAACATGACGAAATAGGGGATCGCTATCGGCGACAGGCCATCACTATCGAGCGTCTGTCCCTTGGCGGTGACATTGAAGGTGGGCTTGCGCGGATTGCGGATCACGCTGAAGATCGAACCGACAAGCATGATCGACTGGACATATTCGTAGAGTTCGGACACCCACGGCCAGCGAACCTTGCCGTAGAGGTAGCTCTGCATGGCGAAGGAGGCGATCAGGTAGGTCAGCGCATAGGCGCCGAATTCCTGGATATTGGCCTGGTAGATCTCGAGCGAAAAGAAGATGTAGAGCAGCGGCGAGAGCATGAAGGCCAGCCGCGACAGCGGAAACAGCCAGAACAGGTTGATTCCGGCGTAGCAGATGCGCTGACCGATGGTGAGCCCCTTGGCCAGGAACGGCCGGTTGAGAATGAGGATCTGCAGCATGCCCTGGCACCAGCGGGCGCGCTGGCCGATGAAGGCAACGAAGGTCTCGGGCTGCAGGCCGGCGATCAGCGGCTTGTCGACATAGAGCGAGTGCCAGCCCTTTGCGTGAAGGCTGAGCGCCGTTTCACAATCCTCGGTGATCGACTGGCCGGAGAAGCCGCCGGTGGTCTCGAGCGCCTTGCGGCGCAGCACCGCGGCGGAACCGCAGAAGAACGACGCGTTCCACTTGTCGAGGCCGCGCTGCAGCACCGAGTAGAACATCTCGTTCTCGGACGGCATCGAGCCGAAGGTGCGAAGGTTCTTCTCGAGCGGATCGGGATTGAGAAAATAGTGCGGGGTCTGCACCAGGAAGAGTTTCGGATCTTCCCTGAAGAAGCTCACGGTTTCCTTGAGGAACTCGCGCACCGGCGCGTGGTCGGCATCGAACACGACAACCAGGTCGGCGCTCGACACACGCAGTCCGTCGTTGAGATTGCCGGCCTTTGCATGGTCGTTCTTCTTGCGCGCGTGGTAGTTCACGCCCATCGCCTTGCACAAGGCCTTGAGCTGCTCATGGCGGCGGGTGGCGGCAAGCGCCTGGGCCGGATCCTTGTGCGTGCGCTTGGCGTCGGTGCCGCCATCGTCAAGCAGCCAGATGGTCAGCTTGTCGCGCGGATAGATCATCGACTTGGCGGCAGCGAGCGTCGCGGCCAGCAATTCGGGGTCTTCATTGTAGGTGGGGATCAGCACATCGACCGTGGGCAGCTCTTCGAGCGAGCGGACCTTGGGAGCAACGCGCTTGAGCGGATCGGCGAGCATGAAGAAGCTGATTGCCAGCATCAGCAGGCAATACATTTCCGCGATATAGAGGAGCAGTCCGGGGATGAAATCCAGCGGATCGGAGATCGACGGCAGGGTTTCGGTTGTGCGCCAGAACGCATAGCGCAACGCCAGCACGCCACAGAACACGAAAGTGATGAAACGGAACACCGTGTTTTCCGGCCTTGTCATGCCGAAGACCATCACGCCCAGCGCTGCAAGGCTCAGGACCAGCTGCGCCTGAAGGCTGAGGGGCAACCACAACAAGGTCAGCCCGAGTAAGCCGGCAGCCAGCGCCGGCCATTTAGTGCACATCATGTGCATGAGTACCCCACATGTTTTATCACACCTCCATGTCATACGGAGGCTGTCCAAGAACAGGACGAACCTAGGGGTCAACTGGTTTACAGCTTCCTAATAGACCAGTTTGCATGACAAATTCCAAAACCATGGTTAATCAGTGGTTTAGACACCAGCGCGGGAGGGAGAAAAGGCCGATCTCCGCCGCCGTGCCGCTTTGCCCGGAGCTGATCTTCAGGCCGCGAAACACCACTGGTCCAACGCCTATTTTCGCCATTCCGGTGCGCGCACACCTTGATGAATGAATATTCATTCACTATAGTATTACCGAACGGGCAAGAGGGAAATCCGGCTACCGCTTATCTGCGTACAGTGTTGCCGACTGATCTACTCAAGTACCAGTGCCAGATTTATTCAAGGATCCTACCATCGACACCGCCGGACACAGCAACGCCAGCCAGCGCGCGCTGGACATTCTCGACCAGGTCAAATCCGTGTTCGCCCTGAACGGCTTCGACGGCGCGTCGATGCAGGACCTTGCCCGGGCTACGCAGATGAGCGTCGGTAATTTCTACCGCTATTTCCCTTCCAAGGACGCCATCATCACCGCGCTTGTCAAGCGCGATCTCGAAGAGATCGAGGCCGTGTTCGAAGCCGTTCAGAACACGCCCGATCCCGGTGCGATGTTCATGACCCTCCTCAGGGACCGGATCGAAACCCTGCCGTTCGAAGACGCCGCTCTGTGGAGTGAGGTCCAGGCGGCGTCCTACCGCTCTCCCGAAATCGCGACGCTGATGCGCACGATGGACGACACGGTGCGCTGCAACGTGGTCAAGGCGCTGGCGCGGATCCATGGCGATGACAGCGCCGCTGCGCTGAAGATCTACGAAACACGGGCGCATCTGATGATGCTGCTTATCCATGGTTTCGCGCAACGCAAGTATTGCGCCCGCGAAGCCATCAACCCCGACCAGTCGGCGGCACTTGGAGAGCTTGTGCTCACAACGCTGCACGACGCGATTTTCGCTCCTCCGACAACTCCCGCCGAATGACCGGATCCGATATGCGCCCTGTTCCCCGTCTTTTCTTCACACTGCCCCTGCTCGCGCTCATGGCCTTTCCGGCCGGAGCGGTCGACGCCGAGAAAGCGCCCGCAACGGGTGCGCTGCCGCCCGCCATCATCGCCGTCAGGGCAACCGAAGCCCCGATCACCGACCGCATCCTGTCCAACGGCACCATCGCTGCTGTCGAGGAAGTGCTGGTCGCACCGCAGGTCGAAGGCCTGGCGATCGAAAGCCTCAAGGCCGATGTCGGCGACCGGGTCGAGGCCGGCTCTGTTCTGGCAACGCTGTCGCGGGACCAGCTGATCCTGCAGCGCAGCCAGTACGACGCCAATCGCGCCAAGGCGCTTGCCGCCATTGCCCAGCTTGAAGCCCAACTGGCCGAAGTCCAGTCGAATGCCGCGGAATCGGTGAAGGCAAGCAATCGCGCCAGGACACTTGCCGAGCAGGGAACCTATTCGACGGTGCAGGCCGAACAGGCCGAAGCCCAGGCGACCGCGGCGCTTGCGCGGATCCGGTCGGTCGAGGAATCGATCAAGGTGGCGCAGGCCGACATCGCGCTGATCGACGCACAGATGAAGGACGTCGACCTGCGACTGGCGCGGACCGAGGTCAAGGCGCCGGTTTCCGGTATCGTCTCGGCGCGCGGCGCCCGTGTCGGATCGATCGCCAGCGCCGGCGCCGGCCCGATGTTCACCATCATCCGGGATGGCGAGCTGGAAATGCGCGCCGACATCGCCGAAGCCGACATGCACAGGATCGCCGATGGCCAGAGCGTGCTGATCCATCTCATCGGCGCGCCAAACCCGGCCAGAGGCACGATCCGGCTGGTCGAGCCGACACTCAACACCACGACCCGGCTGGGCCTGGCGAGGATCGCCATCGAGGACAATGCGGGGCTGCGCGCCGGCATGTTCGCCGATGCGGAGATCATCGTGGCCACACGCGACGCCATCACCGTACCGGTGACATCGGTGAACATGGGTGCCGATGGCGCGGACGTGCTCAGGATCGAGGACGGGACGGCCAGGCGGACGGCGGTGACCACGGGTATCCGCGAGGGCAGCAGGGTGGAAATCGTCGACGGCCTGACCAGCGGCGATCTGATCGTCGCCAAGGCCGGCGCCTTCGTGCGCGATGGCGACCGGGTCACGCCGGTGGAAGAAACCGACAGCGGCGCAGTTGCCGCAATCACCGAGTGAGGGAGCCGCGATGAACTTTTCCGCCTGGGCCATCCGCAATCCGATCGCTCCGATCCTCGGGTTTGCGCTGCTGACGATTGTCGGCATCCAGTCCTTCTTCACCCTGCCGATCACCCGGTTCCCGAATATCGACGTGCCGCTGGTGGCTATCACCGTGGTTCAGTCGGGCGCCGCGCCTTCCGAAATGGAAGCGCAGATCACCAAGGAAATCGAGGATGCGGTCGCCGGTATCACCGGCGTCGACGACATCGCCTCGACCGTCTCCGACGGCATTTCCACCACCAATGTGATCTTCCGGATGGAAGTGCCGACCGACCAGGCGGTGCAGGACGTCAAGGACGCCATCGACCGGGTGCGCGGCGATCTGCCGGCCTCGGTGGAGGAGCCGATCGTCACCCGCGTCGATGTCGAGGGTCAGGCGATCATGACGTTTGCCGTGCATGCGCCGGACATGACGCTCGAGGAAGCCTCCTGGTTTGTCGACGACACCATCAAGCGGGCGCTGCAGGGCCAGCGCGGCGTCGGCAAGGTTGACCGCTATGGCGGCGCCGACCGGGAAATCCGCATCGAACTCGACCCGGCGCGGCTCGATTCCTACGGCATCACCGCGGCCGACGTGAACCTGCAGCTGCGCGCCACCAACGCCAATCTCGGTGGCGGACGCGGCGAGATCGGCAACCGCGAGCAGGCGATCCGGACGCTGGGCGATGCCCAGGACGTCGCGGCGCTGGCCAATACCACGATCGCGCTGCCGAACGGGCGCCATGTGCGGCTGAGCGATCTCGGCACGGTGCACGACACCTACGAGGAACTGAGATCCTTCGGCCGGTTCAACGGCGACCAGGTGGTCTCCTTCGCGGTGTTCCGCTCCAAGGGCGCCAGCGAGATTTCCGTGTCCGAAGTGGTGACCGAAACGCTTGATGAGATCCGCGCCGACTATCCCAATGTGCAGCTGATCCCCGTCGACGACACCGTGTTCTACACCTACGGCAACTATGAATCGGCGCTGCATACGCTGGTCGAGGGCGCCCTGCTCGCGGTTCTTGTGGTGCTGCTGTTCTTGAGGAACTGGCGGGCAACCCTGATTGCGGCGGTTGCGCTGCCGCTGTCTGCCATCCCGACATTTTACGTCATGGACCTGCTCGGCTTCTCGCTCAACCTGGTGAGCCTGCTCGCCATCACCCTGGCGACGGGTATTCTTGTCGATGACGCGATTGTAGAGGTGGAGAACATCTCGCGACATATCCGCATGGGCAAGACGCCCTACCGGGCCGCGGTCGAGGCCGCCGACGAGATCGGGCTGGCCGTGATCGCCACCACCTTCACCATCATCGCGGTGTTCGTGCCGGTTTCGTTCATGCCCGGCATTCCGGGGCAGTACTTCATCCAGTTCGGCATGACGGTGGCCGTGGCAGTGATGTTCTCGCTCCTGGTGGCGCGGCTGATCACGCCGATGATGGCCGCCTACCTGATGCGCGACAGCGACGCCCATGAGGAAGCCGAAGGCGGCGGGCGGATCATGCGCGGCTACACCTGGTTCGTTTCCAAGACCCTGCGCTGGCGGTACACGACATTGCTCGCAGCCATCGGATCGCTGATGGTCGCCGTCTATTTCATGGCCCAGGTGCCAGGCTCGTTCCTGCCGCCGGAAGACGTGTCGCGGGTTTCGATCAGCGTCGAGCTGCCGCCCGGCGCGACGCTCGACGACACCGACGTGACCACGGGTGCGATGTACGACATCATCAAGGATGTCGAGGGCGTCGAGAGCGTGTTCATCCTGGGCGGCACCTCGCCGCGCGGCGAGCTCGACATCCGTCGCGCCTCGGTGTCGGTGCAGCTTGAGAAGATCGAGCATTCCATCGTCAAGAAGGTGGTCAACGGTTTGGCCGGCGCCGTGCCCGGCGATTTCGTGCCGCGCATGGAAGTGCTGGGCCGGGTGCGTTCGCAGGGGGAGATCGAAACCGAGATCTTCGACAAGCTTGCCGTCATTCCCGATATCCGCGCCTACAAGCTCAACGATCGCGGCGAACGCGACCTGAGCTACAACGTGATCTCGACCGACGACGCGGCCATCGACCGGGCAGTCACCCTGCTTGAACCGAAGCTCAAGGCCGAGAGCGTGCTATCGAGTGTCAGCGTTTCGGGTTCGCTGCCGCGGCCCGAAGTGCAGATCCGTCCGCGGCTCGAGGAAGCAGCCCGGCTGGGCGTGACCACATCGCGAATCGCCGAGACCGTCAGGGTCGCCACCATCGGCGATGTCGACGCGGCACTTGCCAAGATCTCGCTCGACAACCGCCAGATCCCGATCCGGGTGCAGCTCGATCCCGCCTACCGGACCGACATCGACCGGATCGGCAACCTGCGCGTCCAGACCTCCAAGGGAGTGACGGTACCGCTCAAGACCGTGGCCGACATCGTCATCACCCAGGGGCCATCGACCATCAAGCGCTTCAACCGCGAACGCCAGGCAACCATCGGCGCCAGCCTGCCGATCGGCGTGGCGCTGGATACCGCCAAGAAGCGGTTCAACGAGATCGTCGCCTCGACCGAACTCCCGGCCGGCGTGCAGGTGCTGGAATCGGGCGATGCGGAGGTCCAGAACGAGCTGATGGACAGCTTCCTCAACGCCATGCTGATGGGGCTTCTGCTGGTGCTGACTGTGCTGATCCTGTTGTTCAAGGACGTGATCCAGCCGTTCACCATCCTGTTCTCGCTGCCGCTTGCCATCGGCGGGGTCGCCGCTGGCCTGATCCTGACCAACAATGCGCTGTCGATGCCGGTGCTGATCGGCATCCTGATGCTGATGGGCATCGTCACCAAGAACGCCATCCTGCTGGTCGATTTCGCCGTCGAGCTTATCCGCTCGGGACGGGACCGTGTGGAAGCGATGATCGAGGCCGGGCAGAAACGGGCGCGGCCGATCGTGATGACCTCGATCGCCATGTCGGCGGGCATGCTGCCGTCGGCACTCGGCGTCGGCGAAGGCGGCTCGTTCCGCGCGCCGATGGCAATCGCGGTGATCGGCGGCATCATGGTCTCAACCGTGCTGAGCCTCGTGGTGGTGCCGTCGTTCTTCCTGATCATGGACGACCTGTCGCGACTGCTGAGCTGGATCTTCAGCCGCTTCATCGGTCCGAAGGAAGAGGAGATGGAGGTGCTCGAACCCGAGGCAATGACCGTTGCGATCGGCGAGAACAGCGAAGAAATCGCCGCGCTGCGCGAACGGCTGTCGCGGCTTGAAGGCCAGGCGGAACGAACGCCGCCGAAGCTGGTGATCACCCAGCAGGCCGCGGAATGATCAAGGGCCGGCGCTGACAACAGCGCCGGCCCTTCAGATTCAAAGCTTCAGACCCCGAGGAATTCGGTCTCGACGTCGCGGGTCAGGCCTGCCGGGGTGCCGGTCCAGGCGGTCTCGCCGCGGGCGAGGATGACGCAGCGGTCGGCCACGGCGCGCAGTTCCGAGAACGCCTTGTCGATGACCAGGATCGATTGTCCGCCCTGCTTGAGCCTGGCGATGGCAGCCCAGATCTCGTGGCGCACGACCGGCGCAAGTCCCTCGGTTGCCTCGTCGAGTATGAGCAGCCGAGGATTGGTCAGAAGCGCCCGGGCGATCGCCAGCATCTGCTGTTCGCCGCCCGACAGCGTGGCCGCGTTCTGGGTCATGCGCTCGCCGAGCCGCGGAAAAAGCTCGGTCGCCTTTGCGATATCCCACGGGCCGGATCGGGCCGAGGCCATCAGGTTTTCCGACACTGAGAGGTTGGCGAAACAGCGGCGGCCTTCCGGTGCCAGCCCGATGCCGAGCCGTGCCGCGCGGAACGAGGGCAGCACCGACACATCCTGGCCGGCAAACCGGATCTCGCCACGCGTGGTGCGGAGCATGCGGGTGATGGCGCGCACGGTGGTGGTCTTGCCCATGCCATTGCGGCCCATGAGCGCCACCAGTTCGCCCTCGGCAATCTCCAGATCGACGCCGAACAGCGCCTGCGAGGCGCCATAGAAGGCTTCGAGCTCTTTAACCTGAAGCAGGCTCATGCCGCGTCCTCCCCGAGATAGGCGGTGCGGACTTCCGGATCATTGCGGATCTCGTCGGCATTGCCGCGGGCGATGATCTTGCCAGCCACCAGAACAGAAATCCGGTCGGCCAGCTGAAAGACGGCGTCCATGTCGTGCTCGATCAGCAGGATCGGCGCTTCCGATCGCAGCTGGTCGAGGAAGCCGATCAGCTTCTGCGAGCCCTCGTGGCCGAGACCGGCCATCGGCTCGTCCATCAGGAAGATGCGCGGGCGCATGGCGAGCGCCATGGCGATTTCCAGAAGCCGCTTTTCACCATGCGACAGCTCGCTGACGCGGACTGAGGCGCGGCTTGCCAATCCGACGCGGTCGAGCGCGGCCATCGCCTCGTCGATCAGTTCCCGGTCGCGGGAGACCTGGCGGAAGAAGCCGAAGATGGATCTGCGCCGGGCCTGGGCCGCGAACATGACATTGCCGCGCGCCGAGAACTCGGGGATCAGCGAGGAGACCTGGAAAGTGCGCGTGAGGCCGAGGCGGGCGCGTTCGATCTGGTCGAGATCGCTGATCTCGCGTCCATCGAAACGGATCGAGCCCGCGTCTGCCGTGAGCTCGCCGGCGACCAGCTTGATCAGGCTCGACTTGCCGGCGCCGTTGGGGCCGATCAGCGCATGGATCTCGCCGGGACGCAGATCGAGCTCGACGCCGTCGGTGACCTTGAGCGCGCCGAAGGATTTGCTCAGGCCGGAGAGCGCCAGTACCGGTTCAGTCATGACGCACCCTCCCCGCAACAAGGCCGATGAAACCGCCCCGGGCGAACAGCACCACTGCAAGCAGCGCCGCGCCGAGGAAGAACTGCCAGTGCTCGGTGACGCTGCCGAAGGCATGTTCGAACAGCACGAACAGGCAGGCGCCGACCACCGGGCCGAACAGCCGGGCGACGCCGCCCAGAATGATGAACACCATGATCTCGCCCGACAGGTGCCAGGACATCATCGAGGGGCTGACGAAGCGGTTGAGGTCGGCATAGAGCGCGCCGGCGAGGCCCGTGACCATGCCGGAGATCACGAAGGCGGCAAGCCTGATCTTGTACGGCGACAGGCCAAGGGCTGCGACGCGGCCCTCGTTCTGGCGCACCGCCTGCAGGGCGATGCCAAAGCGCGCACCAGTCATCTTCCACTGGGCGATCAGCACCACGATCAGCACAGCGTAGCAGAGCAGGAAGAAGTCGAGCGGGCGCAGCGTGTTGACCCCGGGGAAGGCATTGCGGACGTAGATCGACAGGCCGTCCTCGCCGCCATAGGCGGGCCAGGAAATGGCGAAGTAGTAGATCATCTGCGCGAAGGCGAGCGTGATCATGATGAAGTAGACGCCCGAGGTCCTGAGGCTCAGCGCGCCGATCACCAGCGCCGCAAGCCCGCTGACGATGATGGCGACAAGCCACAAGACCAGCATCTGGTTGGTGCCGTTGATGACGAAGGGCGACGTCATCAGCGGTTCGTAGTTCTGGTGGTGGCTGGCGAGAATGCCCACGGCGTAGCCGCCAAGGCCGAAGAACGCGGCGTGGCCGAAGGAGACGAGACCGCCAAGCCCCAGCGCGATGTTCAGCCCGACACCGGCCAGCGCCAGGATGGTGGCGCGGGTGGCGAGCGTGACGAGGAACGGCTCGTCGGCGTAATGGGCAACCAGCGGCCCGCCGAGCAGGATCAGCGCCAGCAGTATGTTGAGACGATGTTCGGTGACAAACTCAGGCATTGGCAGGAAACAACCCCTTTGGCTTGAACACCAGCACGACGGCCATCAGCAGATAGATCAGCATCGAGGCGATCGCTGAGCCGACGCCGCGAGCGGCGGAGGCTTCCATGACGCCGGCCAAGAGGGTCGGCAGCAGGAAACGGCCGAGCGTATCGACGAGGCCGACGATCAGGGCTGCCACCAGCGCGCCGCGGATCGAGCCGATGCCGCCGATGACGATGACGACGAAGGCGAGAATGAGGACCGGTTCGCCCATGCCGATCTGAACCGACTGGATGGCGCCGATCAGCGCGCCGGCAAAGCCCGCAAGGGCTGCGCCAAGAGCGAAGACGACGGTGTAGAGAAAACGGATATCGACGCCAAGGGCGGCGATCATCTCGCGGTCGGCCTCGCCGGCGCGGATCTGCATGCCGAGCCTCGTGCGGCTGATCAGCAGGCCAAGCCCGGCTGCGACCGCGAGACCGGCGATGATGATTGCCAGGCGGTAGGCGGGATAGGGCAAGCCTCCCGGCAGCGTCACGGGGCCGGACAGGAAGGCAGGCGGGTCGAGATAGAGCGGGAAGGAGCCGAAGACGAAGCGGGTCCCTTCGGAGAACATCAGCACCAGCGCGAACGTCGCCAGCACCTGATCCAGGTGATCGCGGTCATAAAGCCTGCGGATGACGGTGATTTCAACCAGCGCGCCAAGCGCCGCGGCGGCGGCAAGGCTGGCGGCAAGGCCGATCCAGAAGGAGCCGGTCCAGGCCGCGACGGCGGCGCAGACGAAGCCGCCGACCATGAACAGCGAGCCATGGGCAAGATTGATCAGCCCCATGACCCCGAAGATCAGGGTCAGTCCGGCCGCCATCAGGAACAGCATGACGCCGAGTTGCAGGCCGTTGAGGATCTGCTCAAGAAAAAGGGCAACGGTCATCGTCTACCGGGCTCGCACCAGTGAGAATGCATGCCGCATTCAAATGGCTTCATTTGAACGAGTGCGCACATGCATTGTTTCAACAGTTGACAGCATCCCTTGCGCATCCGATCGGGTGCGCGGCGCTGCAGGAAACCAACCGGGCGGACCATGCGAGGTCCGCCCGGCGATGACGAATGACGATCACATCTTGCAATCGGCCGCGTAGGCATCCGCCCGGTCGGCGAGCGCGGTGCCGACGACCTTGTTGGTAAAGATGTCGCCTTCCTTGATCACTTCGCGGACATGGATGTCCTGGATCGGGTGATGGTTGGGGCCGAAGCTGAACTTGCCGCGAACCGACTTGAAGTCGGCGGCTTCCAGCGCCTTGCGGAACGCATCCGCGTCGGTGACCGGTGCGGCCGCCATGGCCGAGAGCAGCAGGTTGCCGGTGTCATAGCCCTGCGCGGCGTAGATCGACGGCAGGCGGTTGTACTCGGCCTGGTAGGCGGCAACAAATGCCTTGTTGGCCTCGTTGTCGAGATCCTTCGACCAGGTCGAGGTGTTCTTGACACCCAGCGCCGCATCGCCGACCGCCTGCAGAATGTTCTGGTCGAACGAGAAGGCGGGGCCGATTAGCGGCACTTCGACGCCGGCGCCGGCATACTGCTTCATGAAGGAGATGCCCATGCCGCCCGGCAGGAAGAAGAACACGCCATCGGCGCCGGAGGCGCGGATCTCGGCGATTTCGGCGGCATAATCGGTCTGGCCGAGCTGGGTGTAGATCTCGTTGGTGACCTCACCCTTGTAGAAGCGCTTGAAGCCGGACAGCGAGTCCTTTCCAGCCGGATAGTTCGGCGCCATGATGAAGACCTTCTTCATGCCTGCGGAGTTGGCGTATTCGCCGGCCGCTTCATGCAGATTGTCGTTCTGATAGGAGACCGAGAAATAGTTCGGATTGCAGCCCGCGCCCGCCAGCTGCGATGGAGCGGCGTTGGTGGACAGGTAGAACTTGCCCTGGGCCACCGCCGACGGCACGACGGCCATGGCGAGGTTTGACCAGACGATGCCGGTGAGCACATCGACCTTGTCTGACTGAATGAGCTTGTCGGCCAGCTGCACGGCCAGATCCGGCTTCTGCGCGTCGTCCTCGACGATGACTTCAATGTCCTTGTTGCCGGACTGCTTGACTGCCAGCAGGAAGCCGTCGCGGGAATCGATGCCGAGCGAGGCGCCGCCACCCGACAGGGTGGTGATCATGCCGACCTTGACTGGCTCGGCGGCGGCAAACGAAACGCCGGCCAGAAGCGACGCGGCGGTCGCCAGACTCAAGACTGTCTTCTTCATTGGTTTTCCTCTCTCGTGTTTTATGCAACGCCGGCCTTGTCGCGGTCCGGTCAAAGCAACTTTATCCCCTTTAGGCGATCAATGCATGTGATGGTCCACGATTTTTCGCCAGACATCACTTACACGCGTCGTTTTCGAGCATCCGAGCGGCTTGCGGCGCCCGGATCATCGCCATTGTCCGCGACCTTACCAGCCGATCCGAAGAATTCCAGTGCTTTTTTTAAGCTTAAAATAAATTGCCCGCGATTGTCTCTTGCGCGCCGGGCCCGGGCATGGTTCCAAGGTGTACACCGATATCATCCGTCAAGGGCAGAAGGAGACCGGCGATGCAGTGTTTTTTCGTGGAGTTCCAGTGCAAGCTCGGCCAAGCCTATGCGGTGGCCGATGAGATTGCCAATCGCGAGATCGCATCCGAAATCTACTCGGTCAGCGGCCAGTTCGACCTGATGGCGAAATTCTATATCGAGGACGATGTCGATATCGGCCGGTTCGTCGCCGACAACATCCACACCGTTCCGGGCGTGGAGCGGACCCACACGATCCTGACCTTCAAGGCATTCTGAGCCGTTGCAGGGAACGGGCTGCCGCGTTCGCAGGACCTGCCCCGCAGGCCATGTGCGATGCGCGGTTCCTACAGATTTTGCCGGGAAATGAAATGGTACGATTGGGTGGGCTCGAACCACCGACCTCCGGATCCACAATCCGGCGCTCTAACCAACTGAGCTACAACCGCACGCCAGCTGACAGGGACCATGTCCGTGTCGCTTTGTTGCCGCTCACATACTGGCAGCAGGTGGCTTTTGCAAGAGGTTTCAGGCCGGTTTTCGCAAATTCACAGGCTGAAAACTCGCCCCGAAGCAGTCGAGGCGACGGGTTCCGCAAACCACCCCCAAACGAAAAAGGCCGGACACCGGGTCCAGCCTTTTGTCATTTCAGTGCATGAAGAATTCAGCTGAGTAGCCGGAGACTTCAGGCAGCCTTGATTTCGTTCATGGCCTTTTCGGCAACGGTCTTGGCCGGCTTGGAAACGTCTTCGGCAACCTTGCGGGCAGCTTCCTGCATGGCCTTGGCCTGGTCGGCCATCATTTCAGCCTGCTTGCGGAAGAAGCCGGTCTGCAGTTCGATCATCTGTGCGACCGACTTGACGCCGAGCAGGGCTTCCATGTGCGACAGCGAATGCTCGACATTGCCACGAGCCGCGTCGATTGCCTTCAGGCTGAGCTCGACGGTGCCGGCCTGTGCAGTTTCGAGCGTCGATTCGATCGCCTTGGTGGCATCTTCGGCGACGGTCTTGGCCTTTGCATAGGCTTCCTTGGTCTGGTTGACCGACTTGTCAGCCATCTCGCGGTAGCTGTCAGTCATCTTGCTGACGTCGAAGGTCGGGAATTCAAACATTTCTGCGGATGTGGTGGTTTTCTTGGTCGCCATGTCACTTCTCCTTGAAGCATCAGTGGGACCTTCGCGGCCCCGTTTCGATTTCAAAGGATATATAGCACGGCTTATGGTGCAGTGCAACATTTATTGTGCAGCGCGCCATCCGTTAACCGTTTCACGACAAATGACGGCCGTTTAGGCCCGGTTCGCTGGACCCGTGACGGTGGCAAAGCTATTAATAAAGCCTTAATTCCCCCTGACGAAGGGGACAGACAGGCCCAAACTGGAATACCACCCATGCCGGCACATCAGTATCCGTTCATCGATCTTGCGGTTCACGCTTCGGTCCGCGACCATTTCGCCAAGGGCGATGCTGTGGCCGTGCTGAGCCGCGACCTCGGCGAGGTGTTGTGGGCCAATGGCGCGGCGGCGCAGCTCTTCGGCTTCTCCAATATCTATGACGCGCTCGATGAAGGCCTTGGCGGCCAGATCTCGACGCGGCGGCAGATCGAGAGCGCGGTCAGCGGGCTCGGACGCACCGGCAGGCCGCAGAATTTCATGATGCGGGCGGCGGGCGGCTTCTCGCGGACGATGGCGCCGGCGACGCTTGAGGAAATCACCTTGCCCGACGGCGCCCAGGCGCTGCTGTTGACCAGCAGCCATGCCGGCCAGCTGCTGGCGCCGGGCGCGCGGGCGAGGCAGATCATCGCCGGGTTCGAGGGAACCGGCACCCATGTCGCGGTTCTTGACAAGGACAGCCATGTGCTCGCCGCATCGAGCACATTCGGCGAGATCGGCCTGGCCGGCGCAGACATCGAGCGGATGGTCGCGGACGTGGCGGATGCCTCCGACCGGCTGGTCAAGCGGATGACGGACTCGCCCAATGGCGCGATGCCAACCGCGATCGGGCGTCTGGCGGACGATCCGGCGCTGCACCTGCTGTTTGCAGTCGAGCCGGCCCCGGTCGACGATGCAGTAACGGCCATCGAGAACAACGGAGACCTGGTTCCGGACGCTTCAGGCGAAGACATGCAGCCGGATGAGACCGCACCGGTAGCGGAGCCAACAGCGGAAGCCGGAGACGCAACGGAAACTGTGACTGCCGTCGAAACAGAGGCGCCTTCCGGTACCGAAGAGACAAGCGACACCGCCGAGGCCGCCGAAGAAGTTACTGCCGAAAGCGCACAGAAGACCGAAACCGGGACCGCCGGCGCACAGGAGCCGCCGCGCCGGACGTTCTTCGACACCAGGCGGATCCGTGACGAGCTCAACAGGCGGCTGGCCAAGGCCCAGCAGGAGTCCGAGCTTCCCAAGGCCTTCGAAGAGGCGCGCGGCCTCGAAGTGCCGGAGGTGTCGCCCACCCCGTCCGGGGATGGCGTTGATGCGGAAGACACCCGTCAGGCGGACAACACGGCGCCGGATGCCGACGAAAGCGCCGAGGCTTTTACGGAAGACACCGCCCCGGACATGAGCCTGGATGAAGATCCCGCGCCGGTCGATGAAGATATCGTTCTGCCGGAATCCCGCGAGGACGGTGCCGACCGGGAGCAGCCTGCCGCCACCGGCGAGGAAATGCCCGTCGAGGAAATGTCCGGCGAGGATCGGGAGGCCGTGGCCGAAGATCAGGCCGAAGACACGACTGCCGGCGAAACCGACGAGCCCGCGCTGCCATCGGCTGAGGACGAAGACCGGACGGGTGAGGCTCCGGACGAGACCCAGCCGGAAGAGGCTGTGGCCGAGGTAACCGGTTTCCGCTTCGATCCGGCGGCAAAGGCGGCGCGGTTTGTCTGGAAGATCAACCGCGACGGCGAGTTCAGCGAAGTCTCGCCCGAATTCGCCGCCGCCGTCGGCCCGCATTCGGCCGACATCATCGGCCGCAGGTTCCCGGATCTGGCGCGAGTGTTCAACCTCGATCCCGATCATGTCATCACCGACCTGCTCAACCGCCGCGACACCTGGTCGGGCAAGACCGTGCTTTGGCCGATCCAGGGCACCGACCTGGTGACACCGGTCGACCTGGCTGCCTTGCCGACCTACACCCGCGACCGGCATTTCGACGGCTTCCGCGGTTTCGGCATCGTCCGCATCGGCGAAGCCCGCCGGGACCCCGAAGCGCTGGGGCTGGCGCTGGTCCCGGGCCGGGTTTCGCCCGCCGTCGAGGCGATGCGGGAAGACTATGCCGATGCCCGTCCCGAGGACGAGCCGGCCGGCCTGATCGACCACGACATGTCGACCATCGATGATGACGCGGACCTCGAAATGCGCAACCTCGAGCACGACATCGAAGACCTGTCGCGCATGGACGGTGTTCATGGCGAGGCGACCGAGGACGAACGTCAGGCGGAGCAAACCAACGGGGATGCGACCGGCGAGACCGGCGATGACGACACCGGTATCAGCGAGACGGGCGTCGACGAGACCGATCCGTTCCGCGGCGAGCGTCCGGCCATCCGGCTGGTGGAAACGCCGATGCGCCGCGACAGCGACAAGATCATCAGCCTCGAGGCGCACCGGCCGCGCACGGCACGCGAGAGCCTTTCGCCGGGTGAACAGGCCGCCTTCCGCGAGATCGGCGCCCGGCTGACCGAGACGACGGTGCCCCCGGCGGAGGCACCAACGGACACTGCGGAGACGAAGACAGAGTCCCCGGCCCCGGCCCCGGCACAGCCGGAAACGCCGCAGCCCTTCGGCAAGCGACAGGAACCGCCGCGCGGCGATGAGCCGTCCGGCGACGACGGGAGTTCCGTTGACGGCGAGAAGGCCGAAAGCCCAGCCGAACTGTCGGAAGCCGATGCGCTCGCGGCTGAAGAGACTGTAACGGGCGACGCAGTCCATGACGAGGCTCATGCAGCGGCCGATGCGGATACAGCGCCCGAGACCGATGCGCCCTCCCCGGCCGAACCTGCCGAACCCGCCCAGACACCCGAGATCGTGGCAACCGCACCCGCACCGCTGCCGTCGGCATTCGCGCTACCCGCCCGTCAGGTGATGCCGGCGGGCATGGATGCCGGCATCATCGATGCGATCCCGGCCGCTCTTCTGGTGCATTCCGGCGACGAGCTGATCCACGGCAATGCCGAGTTCCTCGAGCTGACCGGGTACAACTCGCTTGCGGAGCTGGCGGATCACGGTGGTCTCGACCACCTGCTCGAGCGTCCCGGCGAGGACGAGGCTTCCGGCGACGGCGGGCTGTTCATCCGCCGCGGCGACGGCGGACGGCGCGAAGTCACGGCCCGGCTGCGCTCGGTCAACTGGGGCGACGGCCAGGCGCTGCTGCTGGCACTGTCGCCACGCGAGGCTGCAACCGCGGCCGCCGAACCAGAATCTCTGGGCCTGCAGGGTGACGCCTCCGAGGAACCCGAGCCGGCCCGGGAAGAAAGCCACCTGGCCACCGCGCTGGCGATAGAGGCGCAGGAGCTGCGCTCGATTCTGGAGACCGCCACCGACGGCGTCGTCATTCTCAACAATGACGGCACCATCCGCTCGATGAACGGCTCGGCCTGCGCGCTGTTCAACTATGACGAGGCCGAGACCCGCGACCAGCCCTTCGCCATGCTGTTTGCGCATGAGAGCCAGCGCGCGGTGATGGATTATGTCGCGGGACTTGCCGAACACGGCGTCTCCAGCGTGCTCAACGACGGCCGTGAAGTGATCGGCCGCGAGGCTTCGGGCGGCTTCCTGCCGCTGTTCATGACCATCGGCCGGCTGTCGGGCTCGAACGGCTATTGCGCCGTCTTGCGCGACATCACCAACTGGAAGCGCACCGAGGAAGAACTGCGCAACGCCAAGCGCGCGGCGGAAACCGCGAATTCGCACAAGTCCGACTTCCTCGCCCGGGTCAGCCACGAGATCCGCACCCCGCTCAATGCCATCATCGGCTTTTCGGAAATGATGGTGGAGGAGCGGTTCGGGCCGATCGGCAGCCCGCGCTATCTCGAATACGCCCACGACATCGGCAATTCGGGCAAGCATGTGCTCGACATCGTCAACGACCTGCTGGACATCTCGAAGATCGAGGCCGGCCAGGTGAGCATGGAGTTCGTCTCTGTCTCGCTCAACGACCACCTGGCCGAGAGCGTTTCGCTGCTGCAGCCGATGGCCAACAGCCAGCGGGTGATCATCCGCACCAGCCTGTCGGCGAGCGTGCCGGATGTCGTGGCCGACCAGCGGTCGATCAAGCAGATCGCGCTCAACCTTCTGTCCAACGCCATCCGCTACACGCCGTCTGGCGGGCAGATCGTGGTGTCGACCTCCTACGAGGCTTCGGGCAATGTGGTGATCCGCATCCGCGACACCGGCATCGGCATGAACCGCAAGGAACTCGAGCAGGCGATGAAGCCGTTCGGCCAGGTCGGCCCCGGTCCGCGGCAGCGCGGCGACGGCACCGGTCTCGGACTGCCGCTGACCAAGGCGATGGTCGAGGCCAACCGCGCCCAGTTCGACATCATCTCGGCTCCGGGCGAAGGCACGCTGGTGTCGATCTCGTTCCCGCCGCAGCGGGTGCTGGCCGACTGAGGCCTTCTTGTTGAGGCGATGTAGCGACAAAAAAGACGGGGACCTAGTGGGTCCCCGTTTGTGTAATTGCATCAGTGCTAACCAACACCCGGGAGGCAACAATAATCCCCTAGGTTGCCCACAGTTATGCTCGCAACGCCTTTCCGGGTCCTTGCCGGAATGTTTAAGATTTTAGCGAAACCGCCTGCTTCGCAGGACTTGGTTAAATTTCGCGGCAAGGTCTGGTTAACCATGCGGCGCCGGCAGTCTGTGGATTCTACCGAGGCCTTGGGCCGGGCCTTGCCTTGGCGGCGGTTCGACTGAACGACAGCCCGACAATATGCACGGTGCTTCGCCAGGCGGTTCCATCAGCCTTGCAGGCTGCCCGACCGTTCCGGCTCATGCGTCGAGCTTGCGAGACGGATCCGAACATGCACAAATCGTGCATGATTTTTTCACTTTTCCTTCTACAGCGGCATATTCTCATCACACAGCATCAAGATTGCGCGTTTCGCGCACGGGTTTTGGGTTATCACCTAGGCCGTCGACACAGGAGAGAGCCCGATGAACAGCACCATGCACGTCTATCAATCCATCGCCCGCGCGGCCTCGGACCACGGGGTGGAGACGATGTTCGGGCTGATGGGCGACGCCAACCTGTTCATGGTCGACAGTTTCGTGCGCGACTGCGGCGGCCGGTTCGTTCCCGCCGCGCACGAGGGCAGCTCGGTGCTGATGGCGCTGGCCTATGCGCATGTCGCGGGCAAGGTCGGCGTGGCCACCGTCACCCACGGCCCGGCGCTGACCAATTGCGTCACCGCGCTGACCGAAGGCGCGCGCGGTCATATCCCGATGGTGCTGATGGCCGGGGACACGCCGGTGAGCAACCCGCGTCATCTGCAGAGCATCGACCAGCGCGAACTGGTCAAGGCCACCGGCGCCGGATTCGAGCAGGTGCGTGCGCCAGATACCGTCGGCATGGACGTGGCTCGCGCATTCTACCGGGCCCAGGTCGAACGGCGTCCGATCGTTCTCAACATGCCGGCAGACTTCATGTGGCAGGAGGTCAGCCACAAGTCCGAAGTGCTCGACGTCTTCACGGCGCCGGGCGGCGTGGCCGAAGGCAACATTCTCGACCAGGCGATCGGCATGATCGCCTCGGCCCGCCGGCCGCTGATCCTCGCCGGGGCCGGTGCGGTGACCGCGCGCGAAGAGCTGATCCGGCTCGCCGACCGGCTGGAGGCGCCACTGGCCACGACGCTGAAAGCCAAGGGCCTGTTCAACGGCCATCCCTACAACATCGACATTTTCGGCACGCTTTCCACGCCCGCCGCCTACGACCTGATCGCGCAAGCCGACTGCATCGTCTGCTTCGGCACCGGGCTGCACGATTTCACCACCGATCGCGGCAAGCTGATGAAGGGCAAGCGGATCGTGCAGGTGGACATCGAGCCGACTGCGATCGGCGGCGGGCTTCATCCCGACGCAGCCCTTCTCGCCGACGCCGGCCGGACCGCAGAGACCATCGTCTACTGGCTCGACGAGGCGGAGATCCCGGCGAGCGGCTTTACCAGGGAACTCGACATCGAGGTGCTGACCGCCCACCCCGCCGGCACCGGCAAGGCCGCCGACGGGTGCGTCAACTACGTCCACTCGCTGCAGCGGCTCGAGCAGGCACTGCCGAAGGATCGCGTGCTCGTCACCGACGGCGGGCGGTTCATGACCGAGGTCTGGTGCCGCATCTCCGCTCCCGACCCGCGAAGCTTCGTGGTGACGGCGAATTTCGGCTCGATCGGGCTCGGCCTGCAGGAAGCCATCGGCGCGGGGCTCGCCGCTCCCGGACGCCCGGTGGTGATGTTTTCCGGCGATGGCGGCTTCATGATGGGCGGGATCAACGAATTCAACACCGCGGTGCGGCTCGGGCTCGACCTGATCGTCATACTGGCCAATGATTCCGCCTACGGCGCCGAGCACATCCAGTTTCTCGACCGCAAGATGGATCCGAGCTTGACCGAGTTCCACTGGCCGTCCTTCGCCGGGATCGCCAGATCGCTCGGAGGCTACGGCATCGAGGTCCACTCCGATGCGGAGCTCGAATCGGCACTTGCCGCGATCGAAACCCGCGACCGGCCGCTCCTGATCGAACTCAGGCTCGACCCGCACGACGTGCCGCGCATGCGCATCTGAGGCCCGACGGCAGGTGGGGGTGAACGCCCTGCCCGCTTGACGCGATTGCGGCGTCCGCCTAGGCTCACCCTGTCGAAAAGAGGCGCTTGCCGGATTGGTCGTCCGGCGCCGGTGATCCGGGCCACGTTTCCAATGAACCCGCGACACTTGAACCCGAAGTCAATTCGGGCAGGTGTCGGCGTGGAAACCCGCCAGCCTGCCCCAAGCAGGAGATGACCATGACACCCCAGATTAAGATAAACCTGTTGATCGCGCTGCTGATGTCGTTTGCGATGTCGGCCTTCTTTTCAGGCTTTTTCACCTACCTCGCTTTCGGACCGACGCCGCAATGGCTCGCGTCCTGGGCCCGCGGTTTTGCCATCGGCTGGCCGCTCGGCTTCCTGATCGCGGTCGCGATCGGCAAGCCGGTCCGGGCCATTGCGCTGCGGTTGTCAGGCGTTCCGGCAAAGGCCGCATAGCCAAGACAGAAAAGGGCGGGCTCGCTTGCGCGATGCCCGCCCCGGCTTGAGCCGATCCGGCCTTCACCTCACGCAGTCTTCAACTCATCGAGGTCGGCAAACAGCGCGAGCGCTTCAGGGTTCGCCAATGCTTCCTGGTTCTTGACCGGGCGGCCGTGGACGATGTCGCGGACGGCGAGTTCGACGATCTTGCCGGACTTGGTGCGCGGGATGTCGATGACGGCGATGATCTTGGCCGGGACGTGACGCGGCGAGGCGCCGGTGCGGATCTTGGCGCGGATCTTCGCCTTGAGATCGTCGTCGAGGGTCACGCCTTCGGCGAGGCGGACGAAGAGAACCACGCGGACATCGTCGTCCCAGTCCTGGCCGATGCAGATGGCTTCCACCACTTCGCCCATCTGTTCGACCTGGTTGTAGATCTCGGCGGTGCCGATGCGCACGCCGCCGGGATTGAGCGTGGCGTCCGAACGGCCATGGATGATCATGCCGCCATGCGGGGTCCATTCGGCGAAATCGCCGTGGCACCAGACATTGTCGAACCGGTCGAAATAGGCGGCGTGATATTTCTCGCCGCCCTCGTCGTTCCAGAAACCGACGGGCATCGACGGAAACGGCTTGGTGCAGACCAGTTCGCCCTTCTCGCCGCGCACCGGATGGCCGTCCTCGTCCCAGACATCGACGGCCATGCCGAGGCCGGGGCCCTGGATCTCGCCTTTCCAGACCGGCAGCGCCGGGATCCCGAGCACGAAGCAGGCGGCAATGTCGGTGCCGCCGGAAATCGAGGCCAGATGCACGTCGGACTTGATGCCCTCGTAGACGAAGGAGAAGCCTTCCGGCGACAACGGCGAGCCGGTCGAGGTCAGGAGCCGGAGCGAGGACAGATCATGGGTCTTCGCCGGCTCCAGCCCGCCCTTGCGGACGGCGTCGATGAACTTGGCCGAGGTGCCGAGCACCGAGAATTTCTCTTCCGCCGCATAATCGAAGATGACATTGCCGTCGGGATAGAACGGCGAGCCGTCATACAGGCACAGGGTCGCGCCGGCGGCGAGGCCGGAGACCAGCCAGTTCCACATCATCCAGCCGCAAGTGGTGAAATAGAACAGCCGCTGGCCGGGCTCGATGCCGCAGTGGATGCGGTGCTCCTTGAGGTGCTGAATCAGGGTGCCGCCGGCGGAGTGGACGATGCATTTGGGGATGCCCGTGGTGCCCGACGAGAACAGGATGTAGAGCGGATGGGCAAACGGCAGCGGCGTGAATTCCACCTGCCTGGCCTGATATCCGGCGATGAAATCGGCGAGCGTTTCGGCGCCCGGCACCGCGCCCGCGACGGTCCGCGCGTCATCGAGCATCGGCACGATGATCGTGGCCTTCGGCTTGAGCGCCGTGGCGATCTCGACCAGTTTCCCGCTCACATCCTGGCGCTTGCCATTGTACCAGTAGCCGTCGCAGGAAATGAACAGCTTCGGCTCGATCTGGCCGAATCGGTCGAGCACGCCCTTGACGCCGAAATCAGGCGAGCAGGAGGACCAGATCGCGCCGATCGAGGCACAGGCCAGCATGCAGGCGATGGTTTCGGGCATGTTCGGCATCATCGCGGCAATGCGGTCGCCCTTTTCAACACCGTGGGCGCGGAAGGCCTGCTGCAGCCGCGAGACCAGCGCGTGCAGTTCGTCCCAGCTCATGGCGCTTTTCGTCTTGTCCTCGGCGCGGAACAGCAGCGCCGGCTCGGAGCCGGTGCGGGAGAGCAGGTTTTCGGCGAAATTCAGCTGCGCGTCGGGGAAGAAGCGGGCGCCGGGCATGGCGTCACCGTTCTCGATGATCCGCTCGCCCTTTTCGCCGCGCACGCCGCAGAAATCCCAGATCGCCGACCAGAAGCCCTCGCGGTCGGTGACCGACCATTCATGCAGCGCCAGCGGATCGGCGAGCGGGCGGCCTGCCCGTTCTCCTGCAAACGCCGCAAATGCCATCCATGGGCTCTGCTTCAGGTCCTGCTCATTGGGGCTCCACAGCGGGGTGTCGGTCATGATGTGCTCCTGCCAGATAATGCGGGTCAGGGTGTAGCATTGGCGCTGCCCGATGCAAACAGAACTTCACGCCGCAACCGATCACAAAAGCCACGCGCGGCAGTCACCAATTGCATTCGCCTTCACCAAGCTTTAACCAGAACCAACAGCGCCGTACGGGGCAACAGTCGGAGGGGTATCAGGATTGGGGTTCATCATCGCACAGTGGTCCTTGCGACGTGCGGCGATTTCGGGTGCGCTGTTCGTGCTCGTCTCGGTCCTGGCCGTGTTCGCAAGCCTGCCGCTGGCGGTTTCCAGCGGCGTGGTGCGCGACCGGCTCGAGCGCGACATCAGCGCCTGGGCGGGCCATCCGGTGTCGCTCGGAAATGCCCCCTCGCTCGATTTCTGGCCAACGCCGACGATCCAGCTCGACAATGTCGAAATCCTGCCGTCGACCTTTGCCGGCAGCGATCCGATCCTGCGCGCCGACAGCATCGTCGCCAACTTCAACCTGTTCTCGGCGGTGCTCGGCGCACCGAGCTTCTCCGAGTTCAAGCTGATCCGGCCGACCTTCAATGTGGAACTCTACCCGGATGCAACGTCCAACTGGTCCTCCGCCTCCGGCGAGCTGGCGCAAGGGGTCGCGGCGGCCGTGGCGAGGGACCTAGCGGCGCAATCGGGTGAAGCCGCTCCGGCTACCGCGGTCATCCCCGAATCCGCCGCACTCGGCGCCGTCACCATCGAGGACGGCACGGTCAAATGGATCCGCGACCCCGGTGCCGCGGCGGAAAAACTGACCGCGATCAACGGCACGCTGGCCTGGACCGCTCCGACGGCGGTGGCGCGCGCCAACATCACCGCCATCTTCCGCGGCGAACAGGTGACGCTTGCGGGATCAACCGCGGCGCCGCTCTTGCTGCTCGGCGGCCGGACAGCACCCGTGGACATCAAGCTGACCTCGGCGCCGCTGAATATCGAGTTTGGCGGATCGGCCAGCCTCGGGCAGAACTACTTCCTGTCCGGCGCGCTCAAGCTTTCGAGCGTATCGGTGCGACGCGCGCTCGAATGGTCCGGCACCGAGATCAAGCCCGGCGAGGCGCTGGGCGCGCTTGATCTGTCGGCGAAGATCAGCGCCGAGCAGACCAAGGCAAAGCTCGATGACCTGATCATCATGATCGACCGGAACCGCGGCATCGGCGTTCTGGACATGTCGTTGCGTGACGACGCACCGCCGCTGATTGCCGGAACGCTGGCGTTCAACTCGCTCGATATCGCCTCGTTCCTGCAGGCGTTCACGCCGCTGCCCAAGGCCGGCAAGGACATCGCCTCGACCATCGACACGCGCTTCCTGCGCGAGATCGGGCTGGACCTGAGGCTGTCGGCGCAATCGGCCAGCTTCGGGCCGGTGATGCTCTCCAACCTCGCCGCCGCAGCCCGCGTCGAGCAGGGCCGCGCCAATTTCGATGTCGGCGACGCCACCGCCTATGGCGGCAACCTGATCGGCCGCATCGGCATTTCCGAGCAGGGGATAGACGGCGGGGTCAAGGTCCAGCTTTCGGCGCGCAACACCAATTTCGGCGGCCTGTTCGACGCAATCGGGCTGACCGGACCCTTGCCGCGCGGCACCGGGTCACTCGACATCGAAGTCACCTCTCCCTTTCCGACCTGGGCGACCGCGCTGTCGGATCTCACCGGCAAGATCGATCTCGCCGTGGATGCCGGCATGGTGCCCGGACTCAACATCGCCAAGTTCCGGGAACTCGCCAAGACCGAACGCTTCTTCGATCTCGATCAACTGGGCGAAGGCACCGGATTCTCCTTCAATTCGGCGCGCATTCACGCGACGATCGCCGGCGGCGAGGCCAACCTGACGACCGCCGAACTGGTCGGCCCGCAGCAGATGATCTCGCTGTCGGGCGTCATTCCCTATTCGCGCTCGAGCCTTGCCATTGCCGGCGTGCTGGCACCAGTGCCCGTGGCCGAAGGCCAGGCCACGCAGTCCGGTGCGGCTCCGGAGCCGCTCAGATTCTTCATCGGCGGATCCTGGCCGCGACCGGTGATTTCACCGGTGACGCCGTGAAACCGGGCAGGGATCGAGCACGCTTGCGAAAAATCGCATATTTGGCGACAATCGGTATGGCGGACTGCTTCGGCTATGCCGGGCGCCCGCGGGGCTGATATGGGGAACGGTCAGGGAATGCTGAAACTGCTTTCGGCACTTGTCAAAATCGGACTGGCTTCGCTGATCACCGGCGCGGTTCTGTCGGCGCTGAACCTGTCTGCGGCCGAATTGCTGGCCGAGATCGGGCTGACGCCGGACCGGGTTTTCGAGGCCCTGCAGAACGGGGCGGCCTGGGCGATTCCCAACATCGTGCTCGGCTCGATGGTGATCGTTCCGATCTGGTTCGTCACCTACCTGCTCAGGCCGCCGCGGAACTGACGCCACTATCTATCGATTGGCAAACGCAGCCTGCTCGTCGCGCTGGCGGCGGACCTCGCGGCTCTTGTTGAGCACCGAGGCGATGATGACGCCGATCGCCACCGCGCCGATCAGCAGCGTACAGACCGCGTTGATCTCGGGCGTGACGCCCAGACGCACCTGCGAGTAGATCTTCATCGGCAGCGTGGTCGCACCCGGACCGGAGGTGAAGCTGGCGATCACCAAGTCGTCGAGCGACAGGGTGAAGGCCAGCATCCATCCGGAGATGACCGCCGGCAGGATCACCGGCAGGGTGATCTGCAGGAAGGTGGTGACGGGACCGGCGCCCAGATCCATTGCCGCTTCCTCGAGCGAGCGGTCGAAGCTGATCAGCCGCGACTGTACCACGACGGCGACAAAGCACATGGTGAAGGTGATGTGCGCCAGCGTCACGGTCCAGAACCCGCGCGAGAAGTCCACCGCCACGAACAGGAGCAGCAGCGACAGGCCGGTGATGACTTCGGGCATGACCAGCGGCGCAAACACCATGCCGGAGAACAGGATACGGCCGTTGAAGCGGGTGTAGCGGGTCAGCGCCAGCGCCGCCAGCGTGCCGAGCACGGTTGCGAAGGTGGCGGAGACGAACCCCACCCGGACAGTCACCCAGGCTGCATCCATCAGGCCCTGGTTGTTGAACAGTTCGCCATACCATTTGGTCGAAAAGCCGGCCCAGACCGTCACCAGCCGGGACTCGTTGAACGAATAGACCACCAGGATGACGATCGGCAGGTAGAGGAAGGCAAATCCGAAGACCACCGAGGCAATGTTGAAGCGGGACCAGGTCGTGTTCATGGGAAAATCCTCACCGTCCGCTTTCCTGGGATTTGGCCTGCGCCTGCTGGAAGAACATGATGGGGACCACCAGAATCAGCAGCAGCAGCACGGCGACCGCCGAGGAGACCGGCCAGTCGCGGTTGTTGAAGAACTCGCTCCACAGCGTCTTGCCGATCATCAGGGTGCGCGAGCCGCCGAGCAGGTCCGGAATGACGAACTCGCCGACGGCGGGGATGAAGACCAGCAGGCAGCCGGCGACGATGCCGGGGATGGCGAGCGGAAAGGTGATCTTCCAGAAGGCCGAGATCGCCGGGCAGCCAAGATCCTGCGCCGCCTCTATCAACGTGTAATCCATCTTCTCGAGCGCCGAGTAGATCGGCAGTACCATGAAGGGCAGGTAGGAATAGACGATGCCGATATAGACCGCGGTGTTGGTGTTGAGGATGATCAGCGGCTCGTCGATGACGCCGATGGCCAGCAGCAGCTGGTTGAGCAGGCCCTCGGGCTTGAGGATGCCGATCCAGGCGTAAACCCGGATCAGGAACGAGGTCCAGAACGGCAGGATCACCAGCATCAGCAGCGTCGGGCGCAGCGAGGCGGGCGCGCGCGCCATGCCGTAGGCCAGCGGAAAGCCGATCAGCAGCGTCAGCAGCGTCGAGATGAAGGCGATGGTGATCGAGGAAACATAGGCGTTGATGTAGAGCGCGTCCTCGGTCAGCCAGACATAGTTTGCGAAGCTGAATTGGCGGAAAGCCTCGATGATGCCCGAAATGCCGTCGGCCATGTCGATGGTCGGCGCATAGGGCGGCATCGCCATCATCGGCTCGGAGAGCGAGATCTTCAGCACGATGCCGAAGGGCACCAGAAAGAAGATCAACAGCCAGGCATAGGGAATGATGATGACCAGGCGGCGGGTGATGGCGGAGATGAGTTTCATCGGGAGCCCCTCATAGCGACTTGACAACGGCGCGGGCGAGAAAGATCGCCATGAGCATCGAGAGAACGGCCAGCACCATGGTGCCGTAGAGGTCGACAAGCTCCGGCGCGCCGATCATGACGGCGAAAAAACCCAGGGTGGAAATCGACACATAGGCCGCGAAATTCTGCTCGGCCGGTGGAGACGGCTTGACGAAAATCCCGTAGCTTTTGGCCAGAACGAGGAAATAGACGGAAACAATCACATAGCCGACATAGACCGCAGCAAATTCCGGACGCTGCAGCAGCAGACCCGCCGCGATGGCCACGGTCATGACAACTGCGGCGATGCGGTTTGTCCTGAAGGCCCTTTGCAGGGCAACCTGGTCTGACGGCTCGGTGCGCTCCATGGACATTCCTCAACTGCTCAACACGACGCCGCTGTCGGTGTCGAAGCAGACCCAGATCTCCTCGTCGTAGCCGATCGGGTTCTCGACCGTGCGGACAGCGTTGAGCAGCGAGGCCTTGACCACATCGCCGCTCTTGAGCTTGACGTGGAAGACCGTCATGTCGCCCAGATAGCCGATGTCCCAGACCTCGCCGACTGCGGCATTGATGCCGCCCTCGGGCTTGCTGCGGGAAACGCGAAGCTTCTCGGGGCGGACAGCGAAACTCGCCTTCTCGCCCGGCTTGTGGGCATGCGGGGTTTCCGAGCGGATGACCATGCCGTCGGGGGTGGTGATATCGACCAGATTGCCATTGACCGCCGTCACCTCGCCGCGGAACAAATTGATGTCGCCGATGAAGCTGGCGACGAATTCCGACTTCGGCGCCTCGTAGATTTCCGCCGGGGTGCCGATCTGGACGATGCGGCCGACATCCATTACCGCGATCCGGTCGGCCATGGTCATGGCCTCTTCCTGGTCGTGGGTGACGACGACGAAAGTCAGCCCCAGATCCTGCTGCAGGTCCATCAGTTCGAACTGGGTTTCCTCGCGCAGCTTCTTGTCGAGCGCGCCGAGCGGCTCGTCGAGCAGCAGCACCTTGGGCCGCTTGGCGATGGAGCGGGCAAGGGCGACGCGCTGGCGCTGGCCGCCCGAGAGCTGGTGCGGCTTGCGCTTGCCGAACTGCTCGAGCTTGACCAGCTTGAGCATGTTGGCGACGCGGTCGTCGATCTCGGATTTGGCCATGCCGTCCTGCTTGAGGCCGAAGGCGATGTTCTTTTCGACGCTCATGTGCGGGAACAGCGCGTAGGACTGGAACATCATGTTGACCGGCCGCTTGTAGGGCGGCACGCCGGCCAGGTTCTCGCCGTCGAGCAGGATCTGCCCCTCGGTCGGGTTCTCGAAGCCTGCGAGCATGCGCAGAAGCGTTGACTTGCCGCATCCCGAGCCGCCCAGCAGCGCGAAGAACTCGCGCTGGTAGATGTGCAGCGTCAGATCCTTGACGGCGACGAAATCGCCGAATTTCTTGGTGATGTTTTCGAACGCGATATAGGGGCGCTGGTTCGGATCATTCCATGGTTCGAAGCTTCGCCGGATGCTGCCCAATGATTTCATGATCAACTGTCCCCATGATCAATACCAGTGCCTGTCGCGTTCAACCTTGTTCATCCCGGCGATACCGCGCATGCATTCTTTCAAACTGCTACAGCGGCCTCTGCGTTTGACGTCAGGCGCAGAGGCGCCGAAGTGAAAACCCCCGGCCCATTGACCGGACCGGGGGTTCATTCTCGTGTCACTGACCGGTGACGACCTTTGTCCAGGTCCGCGTCAGGAGGCGCTGGGTGCGCTGATCCTTTGGCGAGGTGCTATAGAGACGCCCGAAGGCTTCCTCATCCGGGTAGATAGCCGGGTCGCCGATCACGTCCTCGTTGAGGAACTTCTTGGAGGCCTCGTTGCCGTTGGCGTAGTAGACATAGTTAGAGGCTTTGGCGGCCACTTCCGGCTTCATCATGTAATTGAGGAACTCATGTGCCTCGGCGACATTAGGCGCATCTGCCGGGATGGCAAAGCTGTCGAACCACATCAGCGCGCCTTCCTTGGGGATGATGTAATCGATGGTGACGCCCTGATCGGCTTCAGCGGCGCGGTCGCGTGCCTGTAGAACGTCGCCGGACCAGCCGACGGCCAGGCAAGCATCGCCATTGGCAAGCGCGTTGATGTATTCCGAGGAATGGAACTTCTTCACGCTCGGACGGACACTTAGTAGGAGTTCCTCGGCCTTGGCGATGTCCTCGGCCGCGTTGGAGTCCGGATCGAGGCCGAGATAGTTCAGCGCCGCAGGGACCATTTCGTCCGGAGTATCCAACATGTAGACGCCGCAATCGGCGAGCTTGGCTAGTATCTCCGGTTTAAAAACGATGTCCCAGGTATTTAGAAGCTGGTCGCCTAGACGTTCCTTGACCATATCAACGTTGATGCCGATCCCGGTGGTGCCCCACATGTAGTTGATGGCGTGCTCGTTGCCGGGATCGTATTTTTCCAGCCGCGACATGATGGCCGGGTCCATGTTGACCAGGTTGGGCAGCTTGGACTTGTCGAGCTTCTGATAGACACCGGCCTGAATCTGCCGGGCAAGAAAAGTCCCGGTCGGGACCACGAGATCGTAACCGGTCGACCCGGCGAGCAATTTCGTTTCCAAAACCTCATTGGAATCATAAACATCGTAGACAACCTTGATGCCGGTTTCCTTGGTGAATTCCTCGAGGATCGACTCGTCGATATAGTCGGACCAGTTGTAGACGTTGACGACGCGCTCCTGGGCGGTTGCAAGCACGGTCGATGCGGCGAGCATGACGGCTGCGGAGATTAGGCGGGCTTTCAGGGTCATTCCTGTTCCTCTCGTTCTTCGGATCTTGCCACCCGGCGGACGGCAGGGCCGCCCGGGGGACGTCCACGTCCCGACCTTGAGCGGCAGGGTGCGGCGGATGGGTCAACTTTAGGCGGAATCTCAGGTTGCACAAGAGGTGATCAGGTCATTTCCTGATACCCCTGCCCGAGAAAATGCTGCAACGCACTTCCGCCGCGCCGTTGTCCACCACCTGGCATGCCCGCACGCGGTCAACCGGGGTCAGGTCATTGAAAATCGAAGGCTGAAAGCCCCGTTACCATCTCGTCGAGCCCCAAGGGCCGGGTGATCGGCGGCTCGGCGCGGGCCAGGCATCCGGCGCGTTCGCACAGCCTGCAGGCCGGACCGACGGGAATGGAAACCGGTTGCGCTGATTTGCCGCCGCTCATCGGCAGGGCTTCGCCATAGACGATTTCATCGCGGAAGCCGATGTCGCAGCCGAGCAGGATGGCGGTGCGGCGGGGCCGTTCGGAAAACGCGCCCTGCGGCCCCTCGAGTGTGCGGGAGACGGTGAGGAACTCGGCGCCGCCGGGCATTTCGACGGCCTCGACCAGCACCTGCGCGGGCTGCGAGAAGGCGGCGTGGATCGACAGCTTGGGACAATTGCCGCCAAAACGCTGCTGCGGAAAGCCCTGCGCCCCGGCGCGGCGGAAGCGGTGACCGGCGACATCGACCTCAAGCATGAAGAAAGGCACGCCCGAAAGGTTCGGCCGGCACAGCGTGGTGACGCGGTTGGCGGCCTGCTCGAAGGATACGCCGAAGCGCGATTTCAGCACGTCGATGTCGTAGCGGGCGCGCTGGGCGGCGGCGTGAAAGGCCTGATAGGGCATCATCAGCGCGTGCGCGGCGTAGCGGGCGAGTTCGAAGCGGGCGATGCGGCGGGCCTCGTCGCTCGAGAGCTTGAGCTCGCCGACGCCGGCGGCGATGGCGACATTCATGCGGATCAGCGAGGCTTCCATGGCGACCTCGCGCAGCTGGTCGAACGGCGACAGGCGTTCGGACAGGAACAGGCGCTGCGAGTGGCGGTCATAGCGGCGGCGCCAGTTGGGCATGGTTGCAACCGGCAGCGGGCGGACGACGACGCCGTGCTCGGTCCTGAGCCAGGCCTTGAGCGCGCCCATCAGATCATCGCCGGGCTTGAGCACCTGGTGGAAGGATTCCGCCTCCTCTTCCAGCGCCGGATGGTGATTGGGGCGGTTCTCGAGCAACTCGCGGACTTCATCCATCGGCAGCCGCGCGCCCGACAGCGCCGGGCTGTGGCCCTCGCGGGCCAGCATGGCGGAGAGATCGGACAGGCGCTCGGCCTGCTCGCGGTAGGCGCGGTGCAGCTTCAGGATGGCTGCACTGGCATTGGGCGCGGCTTCGGCGATCTCGACCACTTCCTGGTCGCCCGGCAGCTCGCCGGTCAGAAGCGGATCGGCGAAGACCTCCTTGAGGCTTGCCAGCGTGGTGCCGCCGCCCTCGCCCTGCAGCTCCTCGACGTCGACCTTGTAGACCGAAGAGAGCTTGAGGATCAGCTGCACCGTCAAGGGCCGCTGGTTGCGCTCGATCAGATTGAGATAGGAGGGAGAAATCCCGAGCGCCTCGGCCATGGCGGTCTGGGTCAAGCCCTTGGCGTTGCGGATGCGGCGGATGCGCGGACCGGCAAATATCTTCTGTTCAGCCATCGCCTCGATCTTTACAGGATTTTACAGACTTTCGCCACAGTCCGCAGAGATTTCGCTTTTACAATTGTGACAAATTTACACTCCGGTTTTGTCAAACACAAGACAGCTTGACCTGATTTTTCGACCGCATTTGCTGAATTCTCTCGGCTTCGTGTGCAGCGCAATGTAAATCCAGTCACATCGAAGGCGAACGAAGGGCTCCCAAGCTGGTTCGCTGGACAGCAACATACCCTGACCGGAGAGACGTCATGACTGATTTTTACAATCTCGTTCCAACCGCACCCGAAGGCCGCTACGACGGCATCGAGCGTCCCTACAGCCCTGAAGACGTGCAGAAGCTCCGCGGCTCGGTCAACATCAAGTACTCGCTCGCTGAAATGGGCGCCAACCGGCTGTGGAAGCTGATCCACGAGGAAGATTTCGTCAACGCGCTGGGCGCCATGACCGGCAACCAGGCCATGCAGCAGGTTCGCGCCGGGCTGAAGGCGATCTACCTTTCCGGCTGGCAGGTTGCCGCCGATTCCAACACCGCTTCGTCGATGTATCCCGACCAGTCTCTGTACCCGGCGAACGCCGCTCCGGAACTGGCCAAGCGCATCAACAAGACGCTGCAGCGCGCCGACCAGATCGAAACCTCGGAAGGCAAGGGCCTGTCGGTCGACACCTGGTTCGCACCGATCGTCGCCGACGCGGAAGCCGGTTTCGGCGGACCGCTGAACGCGTTCGAAATCATGAAGGCCTTCATCGAGGCGGGCGCAGCCGGCGTTCACTATGAAGACCAGCTGGCATCGGAAAAGAAGTGCGGCCATCTGGGCGGCAAGGTTCTGATCCCGACCGCGGCGCACATCCGCAACCTCAACGCCGCCCGCCTCGCCGCCGACGTGATGGGCACGCCGACGCTCGTCATCGCCCGCACCGATGCGGAAGCCGCCAAGCTGCTGACCTCCGACATTGACGAGCGCGACCGTCCGTTCGTCGACTACGATGCCGGCCGCACCGTCGAAGGCTTCTACAACATCAAGAATGGCCTCGAGCCATGCATCGCCCGCGCGGTTGCCTATGCCCCGCATTGCGACCTGATCTGGTGCGAGACCTCGAAGCCGGATCTCGAGCAGGCCCGCAAGTTCGCCGAGGGCGTGCACAAGCACCACCCTGGCAAGCTGCTCGCCTACAACTGCTCGCCGTCGTTCAACTGGAAGAAGAACCTCGACGACGCGACCATCGCCAAGTTCCAGCGCGAACTCGGCGCCATGGGCTACAAGTTCCAGTTCATCACGCTGGCCGGTTTCCACCAGCTCAACTTCGGCATGTTCGAACTGGCCCGCGGCTACAAGGACCGCCAGATGGCAGCCTATTCGGAGCTGCAGGAAGCGGAATTCGCTTCCGAGGTCAACGGCTACACCGCGACCAAGCACCAGCGCGAAGTCGGCACCGGTTACTTCGACGCCGTCTCGATGGCGATCACCGGCGGCAAGTCCTCGACCACCGCAATGGGCGAATCGACAGAATCGGCCCAGTTCAAGCCGGCTGCCGAGTAAAGCAAGACAGCCCCTCACCCGCCAAAGGGCGGGTGGGGGACCCCGACAGACGACCCAGACGACCCGATCACAAACCCCGCTAGAGGAGAAATGCACATGGCACCCCAGACCCGCGTCAAGGAAAGAGCAGAAGAGCAGTCTTCGGCAATGGATGCAGACCAGCAGGCAGCAATCCGCATGCTGGCCAACGACCTGCACCGTCTCAACCACTCCGTCATGAAGGCCGTCGATGCCGGCGTGTCGGTGGAGCTGGTTCGCTCGGCCCGCCACCATGGCGGCGAAGGCAACTGGGGTGACCTGCTGATCCCGGTGATCGTCACGCAGGGCCGTTGAAGATAGCGGGCAACTTCGGGCCGCTCGTTCGAGCCTGAAGACCCCGCCCCCGGTTCCGGGATCCCTGTTCCCGGATTTGCCTCCAGGCAATAAATTTCCCGCCGCGGTTTTAAACCACGGCGGGTTTTTTGTGGGTGCTCCTGAGGCCGGCGGCGATCAGGCCGGCGCCACCGGGCGCCTTGTGCGGGCGCTGGCGGTGAAGCGCATCGCCGCAAAGGCAAGGACTGCGGAAATGGCGATGGCCGCGACCATGGGCAGCGGCGTGCCGTTGAAGAACGGGCCGACCAGCATGGTCATCACCCCGCCCGAGAGCATCTGCAGCATGCCGCCGAGCGAGGAGGCGAGGCCGGCGATGTCGCCGTGATCATCGAGCGCCATCACCATTGCCGTGGGGATGACCAGGCCGAGGCAGGCATTGGCGCAGATCAGCAGGCCGACCAAGAGCGCGAACTGGTCGATGCCGAGCCAGACCAGCGCCACCAGCAGCAGCGAGAAGCCCATGAAGCCGGTGACCGCCCAGTTGACCACGCGCTCGGCCCCGAACCGCTCGCCCAGGTTGGCCGCAAGCTGCGAGGCCGCGAAGAAGCCCGCCGCGTTGGCGGCGAAGGCCAGGCTGAAGCCGGTGGGCGAAAGCCCGTAATGGCCGGTGTAGACGAAGGAGGCGGAGGCGAGAAAGACGAAGAAGCTCGCCATGCCGAAGCCGCCAACGAAGGTCAGCCCCATGAACACCGGATCGCGCAGCAGCGTCGAAACGCCCGAAAGCAGCGCCGAGAAGCGCACCGGAACCCGGTGCTCGGGCAGAAGCGTTTCGGGCTGCATGAGCAGGGTGACGGCAATGCTGAGCACGGCCGCGACTGCCAGCGTGGCGAAGATCGCCCGCCAGCCCGACAGCGCGATGATGCCGGAGCCGGCGAGCGGCGCAAGCATCGGCGAGACCGAGATGATCAGCATGACCAGCGCCATCAGCCGGGTCGCCTGGGGGCCGGTGTGCATGTCGCGGATGATGGCGCGCGGGATCACCATGGCCGCGGCCCCGCCCAAGGCCTGGACGACGCGGGCGGCGACCAGCCAGTTCATGTCCGGCGCCAGCGCGCAGCCGACCGAGCCCACGGCAAACAGCGCGAGACCTGCAATCAACGGCGGCTTGCGGCCAACCATGTCGGCCACCGGGCCGTAGACCATCTGGGCCAGGCCATAGGCGATGAAATAGGCGGTGATGGTCAATTGCGCCGCGGCGACGGTGCTGCCGAGACTGCCGGCAATGGTGGGCAGCGCCGGCAGGAACATGTCGATGGCGAGCGGGCCGGTGGCGCACAACAGGCCGAGCACGACCGCGGAACGGAAGAAGGGAGACATTGAAACAACCTCATGAAGCGGGAAGGCCGCACCCCTTGCAATCAAACGGGATGCGCCATCCTCCTGATATTTCGATTCGCTGACAGAAATTGGCAGCAGCAGCAAACGTGCCCGTTCCGGCGGCTGATGCCGCGGCGACGAAACGAAAAGCCTGACTGCCGAAAGGCCGTCACATTTTCTGGTGGAGCGGGCGGAGATCAGATTCTGCCAGGACGCCGAAGGTCACAATGCCTTCGCAGACCGGGCCTGAAATCCGCCTGAGCTACCGGATTGATGGAAAACTGTTCACAACACGTGCTCCCGCAATTGGGCGTGAGGACTTCTGTAGCCCCGTTTTCGGGATCTGCAAAGCGCGGATCCGGAACCGGAGGGGCGTTTTGGGGACCGGGTGTTGCACCAAGGCTACGCCTGCTCGCGGCCCTCGCCCTCGCGGTCGCGCTCGTAATGCCGGGCGAGCGGGAACGGCGGCAGCCAGGATTCGCGGCGCAGGGTCCAGAGTTCGTAGGTCGGTGTGAAGCAATCGGGCTGGTCGAGCGCACCGAGATGGAGCTCGAACTCGTCGCCCGAGCGGCTGAAGACGGAGGAGCCGCAATGAGGGCAGAAATGCCGGCCTTGATAATGGCGCGTTTCGCCTTCGACGCTGACGGCGGCTTGCGCGAAGATGGCCGAGGCATGAAACAGGGCGCCATGGTGCTTGCGGCAATCGAGGCAGTGGCAGAGGCCGACCCGGTCGGGATCGCCCGACGCAGTGACGCGGACCCTGCCGCAAAGACAGCCGCCGGTGACGTTTGTCATGTCAAAACCTCCTCGGCCTGCAATTGCCGCCAATACAAGGACTGAAGTCTACAGGCCATGCAGCCGGCCTTGCAATCGGGGGGGCAATCGGGAGGGTGCGGTTTCCGGTGAAGAGGATTTGCGTAAGATATGACTTACGGAACGACAGCGCCCCGCGATCCCGCGCGGGCAACCGCCGGGGTTTTGAAGGGGAGACCGGGTCCGGAGGGCCGCGCGCGGGCTGACGCCTCTGGGAAAGGTTTGTATGTGTGTGCATGCGAGGCGCATGCACGGGGGTGGCGCAATCCGCGCGCAGACCCGATGATCGCCGGATGGTGTCCGCATCCGACAGGCAGGGCGTGCCACTTGATCGCTGCCCGGACACGGGCGGCTTCAAGCGGCTTACGGCATTCTCCGACACGGGCTTGGCCTCGCGTTGACGATCCGGGGGCGCCAGGGCGGCGGCGCTTGAACGCCGTGCCCTTCCCCGCATCCGCAAGACGGCCCGCCACAGGCCCGTTTCCATCCCCGTCCCGGCTGCCGGCCGGCCCGGACCGGCACAAAGGGCAAGGATTTCTCCGGTGGATGGTCAGCCGCGCGCCTGATCGGCGCAACGGCTGCCAGCTGAGCAATGCCGGTGCTCTGCCTCCTCCCTCGGCCCGCCGCACGTTACGGCAGCTTTGGAAGGCCTTCCTCCCGCCCGGTCCGAGACGTTTGCGGACCATCCGGCGGCGGGAGCGGGATGAGTATGGCATGGGGGCGGAGGGTGTGGATGAAATGGCGGTGTTCCGTTGCGCAGATCTCGCAGCGGGCACCCTCTCCCCACTGGTGGGGGAGAAAGCAAAATCATGAACTTAGCGCCAGCTAAGTCATAGATTTTGCAAGAGAGGGGGTCTGTTTAGGGGGATGGAATACCCCCCTCACCTGAAAAATCTACGACTTGGCGCTACGCACCAAGGCCGTGATTTTTCTTCCTCTCCCACCAAGGGAGAGGGGGGACCGCCGCGTCCACGTTGTATGAGATCACGGAATGGATCCTCGGGTCGGGGCCCGAGGATGACGATGGAGGGATCGCAGACGAATATTGCGGGCGGACTCACCCCCTCACGCCACAGTCGCCGCCTCCGGATCCGGCGCCTTGGCGGGCGGGGAGAGGGCGAAGCAGGCTATGCCGAGGCAGACAAGGCAGACGGAGAGGATGAGGGTCGGGGTGACTTGCGTGTCGGCGAAGATCAGCGAGAGGACGGCGGCGGTCACGGGGTTGAGCGCCAGGAAGCCGGTGACCCGGGTGGCAGGCAGCCGGCTGATGGCGTGGAACCACAGCAAATAGCCGACGCCCGAGGAGACGCCGATGGCGAGCACCAGCCACCATGTCGAGGCCTGCCAGTCGGCAACAGCGGTTCCCGGCGGCAGAAAGAGGACGAGAAGGCTCAAGGGCAGCATCGAGACGCAGAAGCCGATGACGCCGAGCCGGGCGCCGCCGTAGCGGATCACGTAGGGGCGGTAGAAGGACGAGCAGACGGCAACGATGGAGGTGGCGGCAAGGGCCGCGACCATGCCGATCAGTTCCGTGCCTGCGAGCCGCGCGGCAAACGCATCATGGCCGACGAGGACGGCGACGCCGGAGATGCTCAGGCTGATGCCGAGAACGGAAAGCCGGCCGCCCGTGACCTGGCGGCGGGCGATGTCGACGCACAGGCTGATGGCCGGCAGGGTGGAGAAGATCAGCGCGACGCGGGCGGCGCTGGTGTAGGCGACGGCGAGATTGAGCAGCGTGATCATCAGTCCGACCTGGCCCATGCCGAGAAGCACGATCCAGGGCCAGTCGCGCGCGGCGATCGGCGGGGATTTGCGGAACAGGAAGACGACAGGCAGCAGGCACACAAGCGCGGTGCCGTAGCGCATCAGCCCGAGCAGGCCGACGCCGACATCGCCGACCACGAGCTGGCTCATGAACAGGGCGACGCCCACCTGCATGCCGGTGAACAGCCCGGCGACGACACCCGTGTTCACAGCTCGAGCACCCATGTCTGGCCGACGAGGTCGTGGCCGAAGCTCACATGCGGCTGTTCGTCGACGAGCTCGAAACCCGCGGCCTGGTAGATCCGCCGGGCGGAGACGAGGATGGAATTGGTCCAGAGCTCGAGGCTTGTGTAGCCGCGCGCGCGGGCGAAGCTGATCACCTCGCCCACCAGCGCCCGGCCAAGCCCCATGCCGCGGGCCGAGGCCTCGACATAGAGCAGGCGCAGCTTGGCGGTGGTCTCGTCCTTGCGGACGACGAAGACGGAGCCGGCGATCTCGCCGTCGACCTCGGCGATCCAGCAGCGCTCGGACGCCGGGTCGAAGCCGGTGATGAAGTCGGAGACGATCCTGGCGACCAGCGCCTCGAAGCTCCAGTCCCAGCCGTATTCGGTGGCGTAGAGTGCTGCCTGGCGGTGGATCACCCGGCCCATGTCGCCGGGCCGGGGGGCGCGCAGGGTGAAGCGTGTTTTGGTGGAGGGAGTGGCCGAGGCGGGGTCCGATGGGCCGATGGAGGGCGAGAGCGCATCATCACCGAGCAGGCGGCGGATGGTGTGCATGGCGCCGACCAGCTGGCGGCGCTCATCCTCCGACAGCGGCGCAATCAGCTGCCGCACCTCCTCGGCGGAGGCCCGGTTGAGCCGCTCGAACACCGCCCTGCCCTGCTGCGACAGCGACAGGACCAGGCGCTTGGCGTTGTCGCTGTCTGGGGTCTTTTCGATCAGCCCGCGGCTTTCAAGTGCCGCGATCATCCGGCTCATGTAACCGGCGTCGACGCCCAGGCGGGCGACGAGATCGGCGGCGGCGAGATTGCAGGCATGGGCCAGGTCGTAGAGCACCCGGACCTGGACGAGCGGGAAATCCGACGCCAGCATCCCCTCGTCGAGCGCGCCGACGAGCCTGGTGTGAAAGCGGTTGAAGGCGCGGATCTCGGCGATCCGGGTGTCGATGTCGTGCATGCGAGCCTGCCTGCCACGGTGTATGTTGACTTGGTCAACATATCAAAGGCGCGGGAATACGGAAGCGGAATGTGAGGGGCGTGTGGACGGGCCGTGGCTAAGGCTTCCCCTCCCGCTTGAGGGGAGGTGGACAAGCTGTTGTCCAGACCAGCCGGGTTGCCAATGGAAAACCGGCTGGAGAGGAAGGGCGACCTTACGCCGCGCGGCTGTGGCCGGCGTGGCCGGCGTCCTCGAGGTCGAGGCGGAATTTTGCGACGAGGGCGGTGAGTTCGGCGGCTTCCTGGGCCAGGGTGTGGCTCGAGGCGCTGGTTTCTTCCACCATGGCGGCGTTCTGCTGGGTCATCTGGTCCATCTGGTTGACGGCCGCGTTGACCTCGCCGAGCCCGGTCGACTGTTCGCGGCTGGCTGTCGCCATGGCGCCGACATGCTCGGAGATTTCCTCGATGCGGGCGATGATGCGGGTGATGGCCTCGCCGGTTTCGCCGACCAGGCTGACGCCGGAGCGGACTTCCTCGCCCGACGCCGCGATCAGTTCCTTGATCTCCTTGGCGGCGGTGGCCGAGCGGCCGGCCAGTTCGCGGACCTCCTGGGCGACGACGGCGAAGCCGCGGCCGGCCTCGCCTGCGCGGGCGGCCTCGACGCCGGCATTCAAGGCCAGGAGGTTGGTCTGGAAGGCGATCTCGTCGATGACGCCGATGATCCTGTCGATCTTGCCCGACGCCTCCTCGATGCGGCTCATGGCATCGACGGCGCGGGCAACGATCTGGCCCGAGGCGCGGGCGTCATCGGCGGTCTCGCCAGCCAGCTTGTCGGTGTCGGCGGCGCGGCCCGAGGCGGTGCGCACGGTGGCCGAGATCTGGTCGACGGCGGCGGCGGTCTCTTCGAGCGAGGCCGCCTGCTGCTCGGTGCGGCGCGACAGGTCGTCGGCGGCGGCGCGCATCTGGCCGCTGTTGGAGCTGATCGAGCGGGCATTGTCGCGGATGTGGCTGAGCGCATCGCGCATCTGCTCGATCGAGCCGTTGAAGTCGAGCCTGAGGCTGTCGAGCTCGCCGGCAAAGGGGGTGTCGATGGTGGCGACCAGATTGCCCTGGGACAGATCGCGCAGCGCAGCACCGAGCTGCTCGACGGCGAAGCGAACCTGGGCGTCGGCCTGAGCCTTCTCGGTGTCGGACTGCTGGCGCGCCCGGGCGGCCATCTCGCGTTCCTTCTCGCTTTCGCCCTCGATGCGGATCTTGTCGATGGCGTTCATCTTGAAGACGTCGAGCGCGCGGGCCATCTCGCCGATCTCGTCGGCGCGGGCACTGTCGGTGACGTCGACGTCAAGATCGCCGGAGGCGACATCGCCCATGGCGCGGACCAGGCGGCGGATCGGGCCCTTCAGCGCGGCGATCAGCATGAAGGCGGCAACCAGGCCGAAGACGCCGCCGACAAGGGCGGCCGACAGGGTAATGCCGGAGGCCCGGTCCTTGACCGCTTCAGCGCCGTTCTGCTGGCTTGAGGTGAAGTCGACAACGCTGCTCCAGGCCTGATCGATGCGCTCGGACGCAGTCATGAACAGGCTGGTTTCGGCCGCTTTCTTCTCAATCAGTTCGGCCATCAGCGCCGGAATCGTGACTGACTTGGCGCTCCAGGCCGGGCCGATCGCCTCCATCACGGTCTCGCCGCCATTGGAGAAGGCGATCAGCTGGATGCTCTGGTCGACACGGCTGAGCTTGGCGGCGACATCCTCGCCGCGGGTTGCGTCGGGTTGGCCGAGAAAATGGACGATCGACAGCTCCAGGGCCGACAGATGGGCGAGGAAATCGCGGCTGTCGGTGATGATCTGCTGGCCCATGAGGATCTCGTCGTCGAGCTGACCGAACTTGAGAGTGGCGTCGCGGGCAACCTGGGAGGCAAGGCCCTGCAGCATGATGCCCGAGGGACGCAGCGCGTTGGCGTATTTCTGCAGCTCGATCATGCCGGCCTCGTTGACCACGCCGGCCTTCTGCGCCGCAAGCAGGCCCTCGAGATTGTCGCTCAGCAGGCTCTTGAGCGCCGGCTTGTCGGCGGGAATGACCTTGGGCAGGTCCCTGGCCATCTTGCGGATCTCGCGCTTGAGATCGTCGGCGGCAGCGAAGGCCTCTTCCGGCGTCGCGGCGCCTGAGATGCCGCCCGAGATCCTGACGATAGCCTGGGCGCCGTTGCCAAGCTGGTCGGCGGCCCGCAGCAGGGTCTTGGTTTCGTCCTCGGCCCGGGCCAGTTCCTCGCCGACGGTCTTGATCGTGGTGTTGAGACGTTCACGCGCATTGCCGAGTTCACTGAGCGTGTCCGCAAAGGCTGCATGGATGCCGGTGACCTCGTTGTGCAGCCCCCACAATGCGTCGACATCGCCGCGCAGGGATTCGGCCACGGTCCGGGACCGGGTGATGGCCGCGGACTCCGTCTCGGTCTCGGCCAGTTCCAGGATCTTTTCAAGCCGCTGCAGCTGCGAATCGAGGCTCTGCATCACCGCGGCGCGCCGTTCCTCGTTCTGGTCGTGCAGGAAGTTGGTCATGCCGGCATAGGCTTCCTTGAAGCCGCTCAGCGTCTCGATGCTGGCGCTGGTTCCGGTCAGCCGTTCGCCCAGCAGGTTGCCGGTATAGAGGTTGATCGCGGCCAGGCCGGCCATCCCCGCAATGAGGGGAACGATGAAGACAACCACCTTGGTCTGGATGGAGAAACGGGCGAGCAGCCGATCGATGATCATGAGTGGTTCCTGCCGAAATGACTTGAAACATGCGGCGCGCGCGGACCGCGAGAAGCAGGGTTGCATCATGCAGGCGCACCGCTGCCAACACATGGAGGGCGCCTCTCCCCGTCGTCACATGCTGGCAGAACGGGGTTAAGGCAACCTGAACGTACAAGTTCGAATTTCAGAGGTAGATCGCAGGCTGCACCCGCCGAACCGCACGCACATGCGGCCGGCATCTCGCAAGGCTGCGGTGATATGACGCCCGATGCGGGTGCCCGCACAGGGCCGGTGGCGGCGCGGGTGGCTGGTGCTGCGGCAAAAAAGCTTTATGATCCGGCCATTACTGATCAAACCAAGGTGATTTATGGCACCCCGCAAGTCCGGCAAGCCGGCTTCAACCAAACCGGCGCAAGCTGCCGCGCCGAAATATCTCGACATCAAGCGCGGTGTCGCCAACTGGACCCAGGCCACCGAATGGCTCAGGGTCCGCGGCATCGAGGACATCGAGTGCATCACGCCCGATTTCGCCGGCGTGGCGCGCGGCAAGATGATGCCATCGTCGAAATTCACCTCCAACACTTCGCTGTCGCTGCCCTCGGCGGTGTTCCGGCACACGATCTCGGGCGAATACCCGGAAGAGACCGGCGATTTCCGCTACGATCCGCTCGATGGTGATTTGAAGCTGATGCCGGACCTGTCGACGCTGTCGGTGGTGCCGTGGGAAACCGATCCGACGGCGCAGGTGATCTGCGACATGGTGACCACCAAGGGCGATCCGGTGAGCTACACGCCACGCAACGTGCTCAAGCATGTGGTGGATCTCTACACCGAGCGCGGCTGGAAGCCGGTAGTGGCGCCGGAAATCGAATTCTACCTGGTGGCCCAGTCGGACGACCCGGATTACCCGCTGAAGCCTCCGCGGGGCCGCTCGGGCCGGACGATCACCGGCGGGCAGTCCTACTCGATCGCCGGCGTCAACGAGTTCGACGAGCTGGTCGACGACATCTACGATTTCTCCGACAAGCAGGGGCTGGAGATCGACACGCTGATCCACGAGGAAGGCCCGGCGCAGCTGGAGATCAACCTCAGGCACGGCGACCCGATCGAGCTCGCCGACCAGGTGTTCCTGTTCAAGCGGACGATCCGGGAGGCTGCGATCAAGCACGGCATGTACGCCACCTTCATGGCCAAGCCGATGCAGCAGTATGCCGGATCGGCGATGCATATCCACCAGTCGGTGGTCGACGCCAAGACCGGCAAGAACGTCTTCTCCAAGCCCGACGGCGAGCCGAGCGAGGCCTTCTTCAACTTCATCGGCGGCATGCAGCACTACGTGCCCAAGGCACTGGTGATGATGGCACCCTATGTCAATTCCTACCGGCGGCTGACGCCGGACATGGCCTGCCCGGTCAACAATGCCTGGGGCTACGACAACCGGACCACCGCCTTCCGGGTGCCGCATTCCGAACCGGTGGCGCGGCGTGTGGAAAACCGCCTGCCCTCGTCGGACGCCAACTCCTACCTGGCGCTGGCGGCGTCGCTGGCCTGCGGCTATCTCGGCATGGTCAATGGCATCGTTCCATCGGACCCCGCCTACCAGTCGGTCAACGAAGGCTCGGTCGACCTGCCGCGCGGGCTGCTCGAGGCGGTGTCGCTGTTGGAAAGCGAACCAAGTTTTGCCCAGGTGTTCGGCCAGGAGTTCATCAACACCTATGCCGGGGTCAAGCGCGGCGAATTCGAAACCTTCATGCAGGTGATCAGCCCGTGGGAACGCGAGTTCCTGCTGCTCAACGTCTGAGAAATGCAAGCCATGACCTACCAAAGCCCCATCGCGCCGGGCATCTCGTTCTATGAGGCCACGCTCGGCGAGCGTCCCGCCTACCCTGCGCTGCCCGGACCCGCGACCGCCGACGTGGTGATCGTCGGCGGCGGCTTTACCGGGCTGCAGGCGGCCTATCATCTGGCGGCCAGCGGCAAGGACGTGGTGCTGATCGAGGGCGCGCGCTTCGGCGACGGCGCCTCGGGCCGCAATGGCGGGCAGCTCGGCACCGGACAGCGGGCCTGGGTGGAGGAAAGCGAGGCGGATTTCGGCCGCGACAACGCGAAGGCGCAGTTTGCCGTGGCCGAGCGGGCGAAGATGCATCTGCTCAGCTTTTCGGCAACGCACGGCATCGACGCCGATTTCCGTCCCGGGCAGATCTCGGCGGCGCACAAGCCGGGCTATGTCAAGGACTACCGCGATCACGTGAAGATCATGACCGAAGAGTACGGTTACCAAGGCCTGCGGTTTCTCGACCGCGAGCAACTTGCCGCGGCCCTCGGCTCGACGCGCTATCACGGCGGCACCCATGACGCGGGCACAGGCCACATCAATCCGCTCAAATACGTGGTCGGTCTGGCGCGGGCCGCCGCAACGGCCGGGGCGCGGCTCCATGAAAACACGCGGGCGCGGGCGATTTCCAGCACCGGCGGCAAGGTGACGATAAAGACCGACGCCGGCGACATCGTCGCCGGCCGGGCGCTGATTGCCTGCAACGCCTTCATCGACGGGCTCGAACCGGTGACATCGGCGCATGTGATGCCGATCCGCTCGTTCATCGGCGCCACCGTGCCGCTGGGTGATGACAGCCCGGTGATCCCTGGCGGCGAATCGGTCGACGATTCGCGCTTCGTGGTGCGCTATTTCCGCAAGAGTGCCGACGGGCGGCTGCTGTTCGGCGGGCGCGAGGCCTACACGTCGGACAATCCTACCGACATTTCGAGCCATATCCGCCGGCAGATCTCCGAGCTCTACCCGGCGCTGAAGGACATCGAGATCACCCATGCCTGGGGCGGCTCGGTGGGGATCACGCTGTCGCGGCGGCCCTTCGTGCGCGAAGTGATGAACAACGTCACCTCGATCGGCGGCTTTTCCGGCCACGGGGTGATGCTGTCGAACTATTGCGGCAAGCTCTATGCCGACCATGTGCTGGGTGGTTCGGAAGATCTCGAGGTGATGCGCAACCTCAAGGTCGGCCCCTTCCCCGGCGGCGACCGCTTCCGCAAGCCGCTGTTGTTCCTGGCGCTGACCTGGTTTTCGTTGAGGGACCGGTTTTAAATAGATCAGGCCCACGCCAAAATCTCCGAAGTTGTAAGCCATCGATTTCGCTGGCGGACGTTGCAGCAATGTGCGGACCTCAACCGCATCGTGAAACCACTAGAAGGTCTCCGCAGTGACGCCGAATCACCTCGGTGAAGGGCGCGAACATCAAAAACGTTGCCCACATCCGTTTTCACCAAGTCAAGTTAATCACTTTTCCATGCTAATATTTATTCATATATATCATACTCTTAAGCATACTATTTTTGATCTCGAATGTACCTGTAACGCGGATTTGACGCGGGTACAGCGTTCTGATAAGGTTTCATGCAAGATTGTTTTACCCGGAGGACGCGATGCCAGTTACACAAGATGCCGCTGCTCCTTATGCCCCCGCCTCTGCTGTGCTCAATCTGGTGGAGCGGCACCGGAGTAAAGGTTTGCCATCTCCTATTACCTCGGACACATTAGCGCGAGCTGGTGTGTCAGCCAGCCTCATTCCGCGAACCCTACAAGCGCTTTTCGCATTGGATTTGATCGATGAAGATGGGAAGCCCTCGGACACCTTTGAGGGACTAAGGCTTGCGCCAGAGACTGAGTTCAAGTCCCGTATGGCCGATTGGTTGCGCAGCGCATACGCCGACGCTTTGAATTTCATAGAGCCCGACGCTGATGAAACAGCGATAAGGGACGCATTCCGCAGTTACACGCCCGTTGGTCAACAAGCTCGAATGATGACATTGTTTACGGGGCTGTTTTCTGCCGCAGGTCTTCGTGAAGGATCTGAACGCAAGACCACACAGCGAAGCACGACGCCTCGGCGTCCGCCACCTGCGGGTGGGCAAGTCCGCGCAGAAAAGAAAACGCAGCATGATCCGGGTACGCAACACCATACCTACTTGAACCCCGCTATCGCCGGACTTCTCCAAAGTCTGCCGTCACCTGATGAAGGATGGAGTGAAGCGAAGCGCGATCAGTTTTTGGCGACCTTTGGTCACCTCCTGAATTTCTACATCCCGGTCATTTCTGAAAGGGATGCTAGGAACAACAAAACGCGCATGGAGGACGATGATGAGACCTGATTAGCCCCTCGCGCTCTGGTCTTCGACGCCAGAGGGGAGACTACGAAAAAGCCGCCAAACCCTGGCAGGGGTAAGGCGGCCTAGATGACCAAGCAATCGGATTGAGGCGGTATACCTCATCGATTCAAGGCACTCTCCAACGCTAAGAATCGCATCTATACCGCCTCATTTCAAGGCCTCTCGTGAAAATGAGGTAAACCGATGGTCTGGGTTCTTTCCTACATCCGTATTCGGTTTGGCCGTGTCGAGCGTGTTCGCTCGCACTGGCGTTCATATCCGTCTTAACTGAGCGTCGGCGCTGGTCGCTTTCGTTCTTCCGATTAATGCCTTGACCGGGTGGAGTCTTCTCCTGCCCGGTTTTTTCTTATGCTTGCCACGTTCGGTGAGCTGTACCCCTAGCTTTATCTAATCGATTAGATTATGAGAAACCCACCGTTCACGGACAGGATGCCATGCAATGAGCCAGATCATCATCCCGGTCGACCCATTTGACTATGTCGTCTTTGGCGGCACCGGGGACCTTGCCGAGCGCAAGCTGTTGCCGGCGCTGTATCACCGGCAGATGGCCGGGCAGCTGACCGATCCGACCCGGATCATCGGCGCCTCGCGCTCGGAGATGAGCCATGAGGAATATCGCGGCTTCGCGCGAGATGCGCTGAAGCAGCACCTCAAGGCGGGCGAATATCACGATGACGAGGTCGAGCGCTTCGTGGCGCGGCTGTTTTATGTTGCCGTCGACGCCAAATCCGACAGGGGCTGGCCGGAGCTGAAAGCCCTGCTCGACGAGGGCAAGGACCGGGTCCGGGCTTTCTATCTTGCCGTCGGGCCGGCGCTGTTCGGCGATATTTCCGAGAAGATCCGCTCGAACGGTCTGGTGACCGACGAGACGCGGATCGTGGTGGAAAAGCCGATCGGGCGGGACCTCGAATCGGCGCGGGCACTGAACCGGACCATCGGCGAGGTGTTTTCGGAAGAGCAGATCTACCGCATCGACCATTATCTGGGCAAGGAAACGGTGCAGAACCTTATGGCGCTCAGGTTTGCCAACGCGCTTTACGAGCCGCTGTGGAACTCGGCGCATATCGACCACGTGCAGATCACGGTGGCGGAATCGGTGGGGCTGGAAGGCCGCGCCGGCTATTACGACAAGGCCGGCGCGCTGCGCGACATGGTGCAAAACCACCTGGTGCAGCTTCTGTGCCTGGTCGCGATGGAACCGCCGGCTTCGATGGACGCCGAAGCAGTGCGCGACGAGAAGCTCAAGGTTCTGCGCTCGCTCAGGCCTATCACCGAAGCCAACGCGGACACGCTGACCGTGCGCGGCCAGTACAAGGCCGGCGCCTCGGCAGGCGGGCCGGTGAAGGGCTATCTGGAGGAACTCGAAGGCGGGGTTTCGAACACCGAGACCTTCGTCGCGATCAAGGCGGAGATCAACAACTGGCGCTGGGCCGGGGTGCCGTTCTATCTCAGGACCGGCAAGCGGATGAGCGAGCGGATCTCGGAGATCGTGGTGGCGTTCAAGCCGATCCCGCATTCGATCTTCGGACCGAGCGCCGGGCGGATCACCGCCAACAAGCTGGTGATGCGGCTGCAGCCCGACGAGGGCGTCAAGCAGTGGATCATGATCAAGGATCCGGGTCCGGGCGGAATGCGGCTGAAGCACGTCTCGCTCGACATGAGCTTCGCCGACCGGTTCGAGGAGCGCAATCCGGACGCCTACGAGCGGCTGCTGCTCGACGTCATCCGCTGCAACCAGACCCTGTTCATGCGCCGCGACGAGGTGGAAGCCGCATGGAAATGGGTCGACCCGATCCTGACCGCCTGGGCCGAGACCGGGCAGACCGTGCAGCCCTACACGGCGGGCACCTGGGGGCCGAGCCAGGCAATTGCGCTGATCGAACGCGACGGCAGGACCTGGCATGAAAGCGACTGAGATTGCGCAGTCCAATGTAAGGCAGATCAGCTTCGCCGATGGCGGCGAACTGGCCGAGGCGCTGGCCGACAGGGTGGCGGGTGCGCTGGCGATGGCGATCACCGCGCGCGACGCGGCGACGCTTGCGGTGTCGGGCGGCACCACGCCGAAGGCCTTCTTCGCGGCGCTGTCGAAACGGGCGATCGAGTGGAACAAGGTGACGGTGACGCTGGTCGACGAGCGCATGGTTCCGCCGGCGCACGAGCGCTCCAACCACCGGCTGGCCACTCTGTTCCTGCTGCAGAACAAGGCGGCGGAAGCCGGGTTCGTGCCACTCTATCATGCCGACGGTGATGCCGAGGCGGTTGCGCAGGCAGCATCCGCAGCGGTCGATGCGCTGGCGCTGCCGTTCGACGTGGTGGTGCTGGGCATGGGAACCGACGGGCATACCGCCTCGTTCTTTCCCGGCGGGACCACGCTTGATGCGGTGACCGCTCCCGCCTGCGCCCGCAGCGTGATGGCGATCGAGGCGCCGGGTGCCGGAGAGCCCCGGCTGACACTGACGCTGCCGCGGATCGTGGAAGCGGGCCTGGTGGTGCTCCATATAGAAGGAGAGCAGAAGCAGGCCGTGCTGGCCAAGGCGCTCGGCGCCGGGCCGGAAGCCGAGATGCCGGTGCGTTCGGTGTTGAGGCACGCCAGGACACCGGTCGAGATCTACTGGGCGCCCTGAGCGCCCGGACCTGCGCCCGGCGCCGACCGGGCGGCGAGAGGGCCGAGGGCCCACACCCAAATCGAACAGAAGGATGCCAGCCATGACTGTCGATCCCCGCATTGCAGCTGTCACAGCCCGAATTGTCGAACGCTCGAAGCCAAGCCGCGAGACCTATCTTGCGCGCCTGCGCGAGACCGCGACCAAGGGCCCGTTCCGCTCGACGCTGTCGTGCGGCAACCTTGCGCACGGATTTGCCGCCTGCGGGCCGGCGGAGAAGGCGGATCTGGCCGGCGACGTGGTGCCCAATCTCGGCATCATCACATCCTATAATGACATGCTGTCGGCGCATCAGCCGTTCGAGACCTATCCGGAACTGATCCGCAAGGCGGCGCGCGAGGCCGGCGGCGTGGCGCAGGTGGCGGGCGGCGTGCCGGCCATGTGCGACGGCGTCACCCAGGGCCAGCCCGGAATGGAGCTGTCGCTGTTTTCGCGCGACGTGATCGCGATGGCGGCGGCGGTCGGGCTGTCGCACAACATGTTCGATGCCGCGGTCTACTTGGGCGTCTGCGACAAGATCGTGCCGGGGCTGGTGATCGCCGCGCTGAGTTTCGGCCATCTGCCGGCGGTGTTCATCCCCGCCGGACCGATGACCAGCGGGCTGCCCAATGACGAGAAGGTGCGGATCCGCCAGCTCTATGCCGAGGGCAAGGTGGGGCGGGCCGAACTGCTGGAGGCCGAATCCAAGTCCTACCACGGGCCGGGCACCTGCACATTCTACGGCACCGCAAATTCCAACCAGATGCTGATGGAGATCATGGGGCTGCACCTGCCCGGCGCATCCTTCATCAATCCGGGCACGCCGCTGAGGGATGCGCTGACGGCCGAGGCGACAAAGCGGGCGCTGGCGATCACGGCGCTCGGCAACGAGTTCACGCCGGTAGGCGAGATGATCGACGAGCGCTCGGTGGTCAACGGCGTCGTCGGGCTGCACGCGACCGGCGGCTCGACCAACCACACGATGCATCTGGTGGCGATGGCGCGGGCGGCAGGGATCCGGCTGACCTGGGAGGACATTTCGGAGCTCTCGGACGCGGTGCCGCTGCTGGCCCGGGTCTATCCGAACGGACCGGCCGACGTGAACCATTTCAACGCAGCGGGTGGCCTGGGCTTCATGATCGACCAGTTGCTTTCGGCCGGACTGCTGCACGAGGACGTACGCACCGTGTGGGGCAAGGGTCTCTCTTCTTATGCGGTGGAAGCCAGGCTCGGCGAGAATGGCGCGGTGGTGCGCGAGCCGATCGCAAAAGTCAGCGGCGATCCCAAGGTGGTGACCACGGCGGACAAGCCGTTCCAGCCCAATGGCGGCTTGAAGATGCTGACCGGCAATCTCGGCAAGGGCGTCATCAAGATCTCCGCCGTCAAGCCGGAGCGCTACGTGGTGGAAGCGCCGGCACGGGTGTTCGACACGCAGAGCGGCCTGCAGGAGGCCTTCAAGGCTGGCGAACTCGATGGCGACTTCATCGCCGTGGTGCGGTTCCAGGGGCCGAAGGCCAACGGCATGCCGGAACTGCACAAGCTGACGCCGCCGCTCGGCGTGCTGCAGGATCGGGGCCAGAAGGTGGCGCTGGTGACCGACGGGCGCATGTCCGGCGCTTCGGGCAAGGTGCCGGCCGCCATTCACGTGACGCCGGAGGCCAAGGACGGCGGGCCGATCGCGCGCATCCGCAACGGCGACATGATCCGTCTCGACGCCGTGACCGGATCGCTGGAGGTTCTGATGCCGGCGGAGGAGTTCGCCGCCCGCGAGCCGGCAACCGCCGATCTCAGTCACAATGAATGGGGCATGGGCCGGGAGCTGTTTGCCCGCTTGCGCGACAACGCCGGCACCGCCGATGAGGGCGCCAGCGTTCTTTATTAAGAGACGCAATCGAAACATGGATGGGTGCGCGGCCGTCCGGCCGCGCCTGCCTGATCCATGAACCTTCCTACCAGGAGCGCACGTCCATGACGTGGTCGCGATGGTTGGGGTGGGCGCTGAAGACGTAGATGCGGTGCAGTTCCTTGTCGGTCAGCAGCCTGAGGAAGCGCACTTCGACCGTGTTGTTGGTGTAAGTGCGGGTCAGGACGCAGCCGATGCTGGAGATCCGCGCCTCGGGAACATCGAGATTGAACTCCTGCGGCAGCTTGAACTGGGTCAGGATGCCGAGAACGGCTGCGGCCGGCGAAATGCCGATCAACTGGCAACGGCGCGACGCCATGTGCATGACGCCCTTCTCGGTGTATTCGATCCGGGCCTCGTTCATCGTTTCCTCCATCTTGTACCGGACTTCCCGGTCGTACATGAAGGATTCTTCTCTCTGCAGATAGTTTGTCCCCGCAGCCATAGCTCATTCCCCTTGTTATTGGCCCCTTCCCGTGTGGCCAAGTGTTCCCATGACAACGGATGGTAGCAGACGAAAATTAACAGATGATATTCGATCGAGATATCTAACCATCTGAATTCATACAATTAAGCAGGATCTAAATTGACCTGCAGTGCGCTGTCCGCAGCTGGCATCACCGGCTGCGACCCGAACCGGACGGGAGTAAAAGGCTCGGGCGGGGCATATTTGCCATAGCCGGCGTCGAGAAGCGGGCGTTATTTCACTTCAGGAGCGGTCCAAACACCCTCCGAGTCCCCCGCATTTTAATCACACCCCGTAAAGACCGATCACGCGTTTGTGAGGCGGCGTGAGAATGGCGGGTTTTGACAGTCAGGCGCGATGGCCGAGGCCCGACCCCGTCGGATTTTATCGCCTTCGAAGAATGCCGGGTTTCCGGTCTTTCGCCCTGCCCGGAAGTGCCGGATTGTGAACGGTGCATGACAGAAGCGGTTGACGAGAAAACCGCTGCCAGAAGCCGTAAACATAGCCTAAATCACTGATATTATTACGCTTAAAAAGTTTCATCAAAAAATACTGGTTTGCCGGCTCACGCATTTTTCCCGGCCCGATCACATCCATGTGTTTCGCAAGTCATCCGCGGCAGGCCCATCTCTAGCTCATCGGAACGGCGCGGCCCGGACAGCAGATCAACACGATCAACGGACCGCACGCTTCAGAGCAAATTGCAGATCAACCGTCTAACGACACACCAGACAAACACAGAAGGAAAACGACCATGAACAAGATCATCATCGCCCTCGGCCTGACACTCGCTGCAGCAACCGGCGCGTTCGCCCAGCCCAGCTTCAACTACGATCAGCTTCCCGGCGCCAGCTACGGTTCTGCCTACCACACCGCTGGTGAAAACCAGGATCGGGCCGGCAAGGCCGGTATCGACTACACGGCAACCGCATCGCTCGGCGATGGTTCGCAGGCTGCAATCGATACGCAGAACCGCGAGCGCAATCTCAGCTTCTAACACCAGGATAACAGGATGAGGCCGGGTTCCTCCCAACCGGCTTCATCCCATCCCTGGCGCAAAATCGAAGACCAGGTCTTCAACCCGACACATAAAGGAATACGAAAATGAACAAGATCATCATCGCCCTCGGCCTGA
>NZ_JAPWHB010000005.1:0-72472 GCF_027214025.1 Parahoeflea alexandrii | reverse complement strand
AGGATCGGGCCGGCAAGGCCGGTATCGACTACACGGCAACCGCATCGCTCGGCGATGGTTCGCAGGCTGCAATCGATGCGCAGAACCGTCAGCGCAATCTCAGCTACTAAGACCATGACGACAGGATGAGGCCGGGTTCCTCCCAGCCGGCTTCATCCGCCTGACCTCCAGTCACGATCGTCCAGCAAAAGCCCCGACCGAAAGGCCGAGGCCTTGTTGTGTCCTCAAGCATCCGCACCGCCAGGCGGCAATGCGCGGGCTCAGCGGCGGTAGGTATGACCGCTTGCATCAAACAGATGCAGCTTGGCCTTGTCGGCGGTAAAGCGAAGCTTGTCGCCACGCTTGACGGGCTGATGGCCGGGCATCTTGGCGATGATCGGCTCGTCTTCGGTCAGGTCCTCGACATAAAGCAGCGTGACCTCGCCCAGCGCCTCGACGATCGAGACCGTGCCTTCGAACAGGAAATCATCGCCGGTGGTGGCGACCAGGTCTTCCGGCCGGATGCCGAAGGAGGCCTTCCTGCCCTTGTCCGCGTCGGGAACGGCGATGCCGGTATCGACCGACTTGCCGTTGGCAAAGGAGATGACGGCACTGGCGCCGGCACTCTCGATGGTTCCGGGAATGATGTTCATCGCCGGCGAGCCGATGAATTGAGCCACGAACAGGTTCTGCGGACGATCATAGAGCTCCATCGGCGGTCCGACCTGCTCGATGACGCCTTTCGACAGGACCACGATGCGGTCGGCCAGCGTCATTGCCTCGACCTGGTCGTGGGTGACGTAGATCATCGTCGTCTCGGGCATGGACTCATTGAGCTTGGCGATCTCGATACGGGTCGCCACGCGCAGGGCGGCGTCGAGATTGGACAGCGGCTCGTCGAACAGGAAGACCTTGGGGTCGCGGCAGATGGCCCGGCCGATGGCGACGCGCTGCCTCTGACCGCCTGACAGTGCCTTGGGCAGCCGGTCGAGATAGTCACCCAGCTGCAGGATATCGGCGGCGGAGCGGACCCGGCGGTCGATCTCGTCGTTGCTCTGGCCGGCAATGCGCAGGCCGAAGGCCATGTTGTCGTAGACCGTCATGTGCGGATAAAGCGCATAGGACTGGAACACCATGGCGATGCCGCGCTTGGACGGCGGCACATCGTTGACCACCATGCCGTCGATTTCCAGCGTTCCACCGGTGATCTCCTCAAGCCCGGCGATCATGCGCAGCAGAGTTGACTTGCCGCAGCCCGAAGGGCCGACGAAGACGATGAATTCGCCCTGTTTGATCTCGAGATCGACGCCGTGGATCACATCGACGGCACCGTAGGATTTCTTGAGGCCCTTCAATTTCAAGCCGGCCATGTCGTCTCCTCCCCTCACGCCCTGAATGGCTTCACCCGAGCCTGGCGAAAAAAGCATCGTAAGGTGATAGTTCTATTGTATCGGGACGCAGGAACCCCGAAAATCCGTGGCCGTCGAGCGGCTCAAGCGCACCCGCCGGACGGTCGATGACCTGGGTTTCCTCGCTCAGATTGAAGGCGCAGAAGATGGCTTCGTTGCCGTCGCGGCGGATCATCGAGAGCACCGCGTCGCCGGTGTCGACAAATTCGAGGCTGCCCTTGACCAGCGCCGGGTGGGATTTGCGGAAGGCCACCAGGCGCCGGTAATGGTTGAGCATGGAGGCCTGGACATTGTCCTGCGTGTCGACCGCGAGGTGGCGATGTTCGGGCGGGATCGGCAGCCAGGGCTGGCCGTTGGTAAACCCGGCGCATTGTTCATGCTCGGACCAGACCATCGGCGTGCGGCAGCCGTCACGGCCCTTGAAATCGGGCCAGAACTGAATGCCGTACGGGTCCTGCAGATCCTCGAATGCAAGCTCGGCTTCCGTCAGCCCCAGCTCCTCGCCCTGGTAGAGGCAGACCGAGCCCCTGAGCGACAGGATCAGGCCGGCAAGCAGCCGCAAGTAATGCTCCCGGTCGTTGACGTTGCCGCCCCAGCGGGTGGCGTGACGGACGACGTCGTGGTTGGAAAAGGCCCAGCAGGCCCAGCCTTCGGGAGCCGCCGTCATGAAAGCCGTCATCACCGAGCGCACCCGCTCAACGGTGAGCGGCGTGCCGGAGAGGAACTCGAAGGCATAGCACATGTGCATCTTGTCGCCGCCGGAGGTGTAGTCGGCAACGATCTGCAGCCCGATCTGCGCGTCACCCACCTCGCCCACGGCGGTGGTGCCGGGATACTCGTCCAGTAGCGCGCGGAAACGCCTGAGAAAGTCGAGGTTCTCCGGCCGGTTCTTGTCGTAGACATGGAGCTGGTGGTTGTAGGGATTGACCGCGGGCGCGATCGAATCGTTGCGCAACTCCTTGGCCAGCGGCGGGTTGTCCCTGAGTTCCTTGTCGTGGAAATAGAAATTGATGGTGTCGAGCCGGAAGCCGTCGACACCGCGATCGAGCCAGAACCGCACCACGTCAAGCAGGGCCTGGCGGACTTCCTCGTTGTGGAAGTTGAGGTCAGGCTGCGAGGTGAGGAAATTGTGCAGGTAGTACTGTTCGCGCTTGCCGTCCCACTGCCAGGCAGAGCCGCCGAAGATCGACAGCCAGTTGTTGGGCGGCGTGCCGTCGGGCTTGGGTTCGGCCCAGACATACCAGTCGGCCTTCGGATTGGTGCGGTTCATGCGGCTTTCGACAAACCAGGGGTGCTGGTCGGAGGAGTGCGAGAGCACCAGATCGATCATGATGCGGATGCCGTGATCGTGCGCCACCCTGACCAGATGATCAAAGTCGCCCAACGTACCGAACATCGGATCGACATTGGTGTAATCGGACACGTCGTAGCCGAAATCGCGCATCGGCGATGTGAAGAACGGCGAGATCCAGATAGCATCGACACCGAGCGAGGCGATGTATTCAATGCGGTCGGCGATGCCGATCAGGTCGCCGATCCCGTCGCCCGAGGTGTCCTGGTAGGAGCGCGGATAGACCTGGTAGATGACGCAGCCACGCCACCATTGTGCATCAGGCGCCAGCTCAAGGCCGGTTTGCTGCCGCTTGCCGGCAAGGGTCATGGTTTTCATAAAGGCCTCGTTATTTCACGGAGCCGGCCAGCAGGCCGCGCACCAGGTATTTCTGCATGGCGAAGAAGACCACCAGCGGCACCGCGATCGAGACGAAGGCGGAGGTCGCCAGGATCTCCCAGTTGCCGCCGCGGGTGCCGAGCAGTTCGACGATCTGCTTGGTCATGACCGTCGTCTCGCCGGTGGAATCGATGAGGAAGACCAGCGCCACCAGAAGATCGTTCCAGGTCCACAGGAACTGGAAGATGGCAAAGGAGGCCAGCGCCGGAAACGACAGCGGCAGGATGATCTTGACGAAGATCTGGAAATCGGTGGCGCCGTCGACCCGGGCGTTCTCGATGATGTCGCGCGGCAGGCCGACCATGTAGTTGCGCAACAGATAGATCGCCAGCGGCAGGCCGAAGCCGGTGTGGGCGAGCCAGACGCCGAGATAGCCCTTGCCGATGCCGATGTCGTTGTGGAGCTTGAGAAGCGGGATCAACGCCAGCTGCAACGGCACCACCAGCAGGCCGACGACGGCCGCGATCAGCAGCGAGCGGCCGGGAAAGCGCATCCAGGCCAGCGCGTAAGCCGCGAAGGCGGCAATGACGATGGGGATGACGGTGGCGGGAATGGTGACCGTGAGCGTGTTGAAGAACGCCTTTGCCATGCCTTCCCGGTTGCCCGGATCAAACAGCACGAAGCGGTAATTCTCGAGCGTGAACTCGGGCGGCCTCGTGGCGGTGGTGAAGACACGCGGCAGTCGGCTGTCGCCAAAACTCTGGGGCGCGGAAAGGCGGAAGGCGCCATCCTCGGCGACGGTGAGGCGCTCGCCGTCGCCCAGATCGACCACCTGGCCGGGTTCATAGGCCTCGGGCTCGCGCGAACTGGTGCCCCAGCGGCTGATGGTGACATTGCCGGCCTCGAAGAGATTGCCCGAGATGACGAATTCGCCGTCGACTTGCTGTTCGGCGCCGTCGATGCGGATTGCCGGGGCCTGGCGCTCCTGGGTGAACAGCGAAGCCCACCAGCCCGAGTTGGCGATCTGGTCGGCGGTGCGGAAGGAGGAGACAAACAGGCCGACGGTCGGGAACAGCCAGAGTGCCACGAGGGCCACGACCGAAATGTGAACGGCCCAGACGAGAGGTGATTTTCTCGATGATGTTGCGTGCATCGCCGTCTCCCTCAGCGCGTTTCTTTGCGGGCGTTGTAGACGTTCCAGACCAGGATCGGGGTGACCAGCAGCATGATGACCATGGCGCTGGCGGAGCCGACGCCCCAGTCGTTGGCGCGAAACAGCTTGTCGTACATGTAGTTGGCGAGAACCTGGGTCTCCCATTGGCCGTTGGTCATGGCGAAGACGATGTCGAAGACCTTGAGAACGACGATGGTGATGGTGGTCCAGACGACGACGATGGTGCTCATGATCTGCGGCACCTTGATCTTGAAGAATATCTGGAACGGATTGGCGCCGTCGATGACGGCCGCCTCGATGGTTTCCTCGGGAATGCCGCGCAGTGCCGCCGAGAGGATGACCATGGCGAAGCCGGTCTGGATCCAGACCAGCACCACCATCAGGAATATCGAGTTCCAGAACGGAATGGTCAGCCAGGTCTGAGGTTCGCCGTAGGGCAGCGTGGCGGAGGCAAGCGAGACGATGGCGCCGAGCGACAGCCAGATCATCCAGGCTGCGGCAATGGCGGCAATCGCGCGCAGGCCATGGGCCCACCAGTGCGACTTGCCATGGCCCTTTTCACGTCCGAGCAGCGGCCGCAGGATCTGGTAGATGACGAATGCCATCAGGGCGGCAAAGAGTGCCACCAGCAGCACCGGAACGAACTTGAGGAAGAGAACCGACATGGCGCCGCCGTCAAAGCTCAGCCAGACGGCATTGAGCACGCCGATCTGGTCCTGGCCTGCGGGCCGCGTGTCGTAGACCAGTTTCCAGATCACCGCTGCGCCGACAAAGGAAATCGCCATCGGCATGAAGATCAGCGACTTGGCGATGCCGCCCCAGGAGATGCGGTCGGTCAGTTGCGCGGCAAGCAGGCCGAAGGCGGTGGAGAACGCGGGCACGATCACCAGCCACAGCATGTTGTTGTGCATGGCTTCCCAGAATTTCGGCTCCCGGGCCATCTGGATGTAATTGGCGAGACCGACGAAAGCGCCGCCGGCGTCGCGGTCGGTCAACGACAGCCAGAGCGTGGCGAACACCGGATAGGCGAGATAGAGGCCGAGCGCGAACAGCGCCGGAAACAGGAACAGCCAGGGCCTTATCTGGTTGGCCCGGTTGATGTTGCGGCCGGCATTCTCGCCCCTGGCCGGAAACAGCACCCTGTCGAGAAACTGATTGGAAAAATAGAAGTAGCCCACGCATCCGCCGACGCCGACGATGATTGTGATCAGACCCTGAAGTGCCGGATGCATCCCTTCCCTCCCCAAAAGGCAGTGCCGATGGCAACCCCGGCCGCATGCCGGGATTGCCTTGTCTGGTCGCAGGGTTTGCTTACTTCAGCGCATCCCAGGATTTCTGGATTTCCGAAGCAACTTCCTCGGCCGATCTGCCGCCGGCATAGTCGACCATGCCGGTCCAGAACGAACCGGCGCCGACGCCGCCCGGCATCAGGTCGGATCCATCGAAGCGGAAGGTGGTGGCGCCGAGAAGGATGTCGTTCATCTTCTTGAGCGTCGGATCGCCGAAGACATCGGTGTTGACCGCCTTGTAGGGGGTCAGGAAGCCCTTCTGGGCCATCCAGATCTCATGCGCGATCGGCGATTCCAGGAACTTGATCAGCGCCTGCGCGCCGGGGCTGTCCTTGGTGATGGCCCAGACGGTGCCAGCGCCCAGGACCGGCTTGCCGAGATCCTTGTCGGCATAGGCGGGCATGTAGAAGAAGTCCGCATCGGTGCCGACCTTGGTGCCTTCGGGGAAGAAGGCCGGGATGAAGGAGGCCTGATGGTGCATGTAGCACTGCGGCGGCGAGGAGAAGAGCCCCTTCGGGCTGTCGCGGAAATCGGTGGTAGCGACAGCGCCGGCGCCGCCGGCGACGAACTTGTCATTGCGGGCGAACCAGCCGAATTCCTCGATGGCGCCGATGACGGCCGGATCGGTGAACTTGACCTCGTTGGACACCCACTTGTCATAGACGTCGGGCGCCTGGGTGCGCAGCATCATGTCCTCGACCCAGTCGGTTGCGGGCCAGCCGGTGGCGCCGCCCGATCCCAGACCGATGCACCAGGGCGTGCCGCCGTCGGCGACGATCTGCTCGGTCAGGGCCTTGAGCTCTTCCATCGACTGCGGGATCTCGTAGCCGGCATCCTCGAAGTTTTCCGGGATGTACCAGACCAGCGACTTCACATCGACCTTGTAGAAGAAGCCGTAGAGGTTCTTCGTGCCGTCCTTGCCGGCATAGGTGCCGAGATCGACCCAGGACTGGCCGGCGGCGTAGTTTTCCTTGACCCAGTCGCCGGTGCCGTCGGGCAGCGGCGTCAGGAAGCCGCGCTTGGCCATGTCGGCGGCAAGACCGGGCTGCGGGAAGACGGCGATATTGGGCGCGGAGCCGGCTTCGGCGTCGATGACGATCTGCTGCTCGAAGCTGTCGGAGCCGACATACTTGACGTCTGCGCCGGTGGCTTCGGCGAAATAGGCGAGCACCGCCTCGACGTTTGCCTGGTCCGGCCCGAGCCAGGGGCCGAAGACCGTGACTTCCTCGCCGTTGAGCTGCGTGGCCTTGAGCGCCTCGTAGCTCTCCCAGTTGAAATTGCCTTCGCCCGGGGCGAACTTCAGATCCGCGGCGTGCGCCGATCCCAATGCCAGCGCAGCCGCTGCCGCGCTCATCAAAAACAGATTTCTCATCAAACTCTTCCTCCCGGCCGATGACCGGCCTTCTCACTGAAGCTGAACGGTTTCTCCGAGCCCGCGCTACGTCAATTTCAAAGCGCTTTGGCTTGATTTCAGAGGATTACGAGAGCCTGCCTGAGTCAAGCTTAAAGTTGCCACCGCATCCAGATTCTCGCAGCAACCGCTCAGGAACCTCCAAAACCTGCCGCATTGCAGCATTATTTCGCGCTGCACGATGCGCTTTTTCGCTTTTTTTGCATGCAAAGCTGCGATTAGATGAAAGACTTGGAATAAGCGGCATCGTCTGGTAGCCGCCGCCGTTCCAAACCGCTTTGAAAGAACTGGACCTCCCCGCCGTGAACCTGAAGCAGCTGTCGCAGCTCCTCGAACTTTCGCAAACGACGATCTCGCGCGCGCTCAACGGCTATCCGGAGGTCAGCGAGCAGACCCGGCTGAAGGTTGTCGAGGCGGCGCGCAAGCACGGCTACAATCCGAACTCCAATGCCCGCAAGCTGGCGACAGGCCGGGCGGGATCGATCGGCTACGTGCTGCCGGTGGGCAAGAATGTCGATCTCGACCCGCATTTCGTCGAGTTCCTCTCGGGCCTGGGCGAACATGCGCTGTCGCGCGAAGTCGACCTATCGCTGACGCCGGCGCCCTACGAGCGGGAGACCGAGGCCTACCGCCGGATCGCTGCCTCCCGCTCGGTCGACGGCGTCTACCTGTCGTCGATGCGCAACGACGAGCAGCGCATCGGCCTGGTGCGGGGGCTGAAGATCCCGTTCCTGGCGCATGGCCGGGCGCTGGCGCCAGCGGACGGATATGCCTGCGTCGACATCGACAATGAAGGCGCGTTCTACGCGGCGGCACAGCTCCTGCTGCAGCTGGGACACCGGCGGCTTGCCTATATCAACGGCGACATCGACTTCACCTTCGCGGTCCACCGGCTGGGCGGCGTGACCCGGGCGCTCAGGGACTACGGCCTGCCGCCGGAGAGCCTGCAGCATCATTCCGCCGCGATGAACGAGGAGAACGGCTACCGGCTGGCGATGACGCTGTTCCGCGACAAGGATGCCGCCGAACGCCCGACCGGGCTGCTCAGCGCCTCGATGTTCGTGACGCTCGGGATCGTGCGGGCGCTCGACCAGCTCGGACTGCGCATGCCCGACGACGTGTCGATCATCACCCATGACGACGTGTTTCCGTTCCTCAAGCCCGAGAGCTTTTCGGTGCCGCTGACCACCACCCGCTCGTCGATCCGCGCCGCCGGCGCCCGCATCTGCGAGCGGCTGGTCGACATCATCACGGGGGTGGAGACGGAGCCGGTGCAGGAGATCTGGCCGGTGGACCTGATCGTTCGCGGCACCACGGGGCCAGTGCCGGCGGAGAGCAGGCCGGTTCGCAGACGGGCAACGGAGGATGCCCCGGCGGAGTAGCGGGACAGGGCCTGGCCGATACGGACGGGAAACCTGCCGATCAATCAATCGCTTGTTCAACGACCATCATAAGTGCCAGTCTGTCCTTCCAAGAGCATGAGGAGAGCGCTGTGTTTCACGGCAAGGTACTGGTCGCCCAAGGCGGCGGCCCAACGGCAGTCATCAACCAGTCCATGGTGGGCGCGGTGCTGGAATCGCGCAAGTTCCGCAATGTCGAGCTGATCTACGGCGCGGTGCACGGCGTGCAGGGAATCCTCAACGAGGATTTCTACGATCTGACCCGGGAGACCACCCACAATCTGGAAATGGTCGCCAATACGCCGTCCTCGGCGCTGGGCTCGACCCGCGACAAGCCGGATCTGAAATACTGCCAGGAAATCTTCAAGGTGCTCAGGGCGCACGAGATCGGTTATTTTTTCTACACTGGCGGCAACGATTCCTCCGACACGGTCCGCATCGTCAACGACGAGGCGCGCAAGGCAGGCTACGATCTGCGCTGCATCCACATTCCGAAAACCATCGACAACGATCTGGTTGAGAACGACCATACGCCCGGTTTTCCGTCAGCCGCGCGCTACGTGGCGCAGGCCTTCATGGGCATCAATCTCGACAATGCGGCGCTGCCCGGCATCTATATCGGTGTCGTCATGGGGCGGCATGCAGGCTTTCTCACCGCCGCCTCGGCGCTCGGCAAGAAATTTTCCGACGACGGCCCGCATCTGATCTACATGCCCGAGCGCGCCTTCGAGATCGACCGGTTCCTGAGCGATGTGAAGCAGGTGTACGAACGGTACGGGCGCTGCGTCGTCGCCGTCAGCGAGGGCATCCATGACGGTTCGGGCGAGCCGATCATCGCCAGGCTGGCCAAACAGGTCGAGCGCGACGCGCATGGCAATGTGCAACTCTCCGGCAGCGGCGCGCTGGCCGACCTGCTGACCCAGAAGGTCAAGCAGGAACTGGGCATCACCCGGGTGCGCGGCGACACGCTCGGCTATATCCAGCGCAGTTTCGTCGGCTGCGTGTCCGATGTCGACCAGAACGAGGCCCGCGAAGTCGGCGAGAAGGCGGTGCAATACGGCATGTTCGGCGACCGCGACGGATCGGTGACGATCAAGCGCACCGGCCACTACTCGGTCGACTACGAGCTGGTGCCGCTGGAACGGGTGGCCGGCAAGACCCGGACCATGCCCGACGAATTCATCGCCGCCTCCGGCCACGACGTGACCGACGCGTTCCGCATGTATCTCCGCCCGCTGCTCGGCAGCGGCATGCCGGACGCCTATCGGCTCAGGCCGAACAAGGTGGCGAAGATCTTAGCTGGGGGGTGAGGGGGAAGATCAACTCCGGCAAGCCCCAGCGAGACAGCTTATCTATTAGCGAGCAAGGCATCTGCCCGGAAGATTAGTTGAATATTAGCTCTTCTTCTTTGACTTCCCTCGAGGTAAGGGGGCGCGCCCATTGAATGCTAATTTCTCCGCTGCTATCTCTTCATCATCCATAACGAGAATGGTTTGCGTTCTATTCGGACCACCCTTGGATTTTCTAGCGGAATTCTTCTTCAGTTCACTCTGATTTTCCTCGAGTATAGTTTTTCTGAAATCTGTATCTACTATGTGGCATTTCGTTAGATCTGCGCCAGTGAAGTCGGCACCATCGACTTTGCACCGAAATAGGATGGACTGTCCCAAATCCGTATTTTGCACTTTCGCGCGTTCTAGTGACGCGTTGGCAAATATGGTAAGGCCTCCTTCTCGCACTCGTGGATCGAACTTTGCTTCAGAAAGATCCGTTTCCTGCAGCTGCGCGGATTTAAATTTCGTCCCGCTAAGATTTGCTCCAGTAAAATTCGCCTCATGCGCATCAACAAAATTTAGAGACGCGTCTACAAATACTGCCGACCTGCAGTTAGCTTTCTGCAAAATAGCGCGATCTAATCTAGCCCCAGAAAATACGGTCTCCACCAAACTAGAAAGATTCAAGTGAGCTTCCCGCAAATTAGCTCCGTAAAAAAAAAGGCCATCTAATCTACAGGCGCGCATTGAAATCGGTAGCCATATCAGAGGTCGAAAAGACCCTTCATTGCTGCTTTCATTGAAGATCACGCTGCCGAAAGTGTAATCGGTTACCGCCTGCCCGCGAATATCCAAGTAATCAAATGTAGGTATCCTACCTGTTTCTGCGACGTGACTTCTAGAAGACAGGCGCGCGAAGAGTGATATGAAGGACTGAGGATTTGGCCAATCCAGGCGAACAGGGCCGACTTCCCAGGCTTCATCATGATTTATGCCCATCGTCCGCCAGGGATACGAAATGTGCGCTATTGCTTGAAACGCAGACCAGACTACGTCCCAGATACGCTGGTCTGACTGGTCTGCTCTTGCATAAACCATTTCAGTTTGACCACCTGGTTCAGGCGAGAAGCTAAACCCGTTTTGTAAAAGCCAATTCATAACCGGCAAAAAATGCCATTCCAGTTCGCGGCGTGCAATTTTAGCGCTGCGGAGGCGCATTCGTAGCTCGTCAACAAAAAACCTAGCTATTTCCGGCTTCAGAACTCCATATCGCATGATTGCTGCAAGTTTAGCTGCAGCTTTTGCACACCTGCCGGGAGAGGAGCGCTCCCGTACTTCGTCCAAAGCCGTTGTCAATGTGGTGGCGAGTCCCCTAGCGATAAGATACTCGCCGATGGTTTTGTGAACAAACTCATAGCCAGCAGCATCTCCCCCCACACTGCGCGTGTACCCCTGGAGCGCAACTGATTTGAGGGAACTTGCTACGCTATCTGAAATATCTTCATATTTGTCTTCATTGAGATAAACCTTAAGCATGGCATCAAACGCGGCCACGTTCACCGTGCGCCCGCCGGTACCCCAAGACGCTAAGCCTAATGCCTCTTGCAAGAGGAAAAAATCATCCTCTGAAACATCATCAGTGGCTGGGTGGCCACCCCGCTGCTTGTTACCCGTCACTCGTGGTGCGGATAATCCCCACTTCCTTTGATAGATCTGCTTGAAGATTTCCTCGTAGACGTGATTGCGATTACTTGCCGCTTTTTCCCACTGCTGGCCTAGGTAGCCTGTCCAAATTAGAAGATACAGAAGCAGCGGTTCGGCGGTAAGTTCTTGAAGCGCCCGTCCGGGCGCGTTGTTTGCCTCTAAAGCGACGGGCAGCGATTGGTCCGCTATTGCCTTTGCTGAACACCAATTGAGCCAGTATTCTTGCCGCTGGTCCTTCTCTGCAAGCTGCGCAAGATCGACAGTGCAACTGTGGCGTTTCGCCTTCTCCCATTCATCCGTGCCCGTTACTGGAAGGAAACCGGCTACCCGAACGAGTGCGTGATGTCCGATGCCCAATTTATGGAAAGCCTCTTGGGCAGAGATAGTTCGACCCAACACTAGCGCACAGACATGGAACCCACCGGAGTTCCGCGCGTAGACCCAGGAACTAAGTGCTTGCACAAAATCGGCGGTAACTGTCGCCGCTTCGGCGGACCCTGGCGGAGCGATTTCATCAAGACCATCGCAGATGAGCAGCAGGGGACGCACCGGAGAAGACCCCGTGGTCTCGCTTTGGCCCAGCCAATTAAGCGCGTCTGGATGTCGATCTAAACCAAGATCGGTCCGTGACCTCAAGAGATTTTCCACGCGGACCGGAAACGATCCTACAGCTTCGATTTCTTGTAAGGGAACGAACAAAACATCAAATTCCTCGCTATCAATGGCTTCGATAGCTAACGCACGCGCCAGAGTGGATTTTCCTGAACCGGGACCACCCGCAATAACTCTAATTGCTTCACTGCAGTCGCGCTCCCGTAACCACGTCCATATGGTAGCATGCAAGTCGTCAACGTGGAACAAATAGCGCCATTTGTGCGGATCCTTATCGCTCTCCCGAAAAAAGTCGCTTCCTACAAGCTCAGCCGGTCCATCGTCCTCTTGGACATGCCCCTCATGCCTTTCCCTCGAAACCCAAAGTGCTCTCTGGCGAACGTAGAGATCTGACAACGTTATCCCTTCGTCTTCTTGCCCAAAAACTGGCTTCAGACTGAAGGAGTTAAGAAGGAAATTGTAGTGACGCGTTAGCGATCTGTACTTGTCGTAGCCGTCTGCAAATGCCCCTCGGAAACTCTGCTCGACCTTTGCAAATTCGTCCGGACGGGCATTCCTGCAATCCAGGAACCCTTCGATCAAACACTCTTCGAACAGCTTCCGCCCATTGGCAATGGGATTGTCTAGTGTATAGAGCCTCATCTCATGTGTGATGTCTCTGGCCATCCTGCGGAAAGCAGGAAGTCTCAAAGGGGACAAAAACACCTCAGGTGACAACTCCTGAGTATTCTCCTCAAGCAGAAGTTCAAGCCGGATAACTAGTGTCTCGACAAGGGACTGAAGCTCCACGCCCGTTGGTCGCCGGTCCAATGGAGCGGTCGATATGAACCGCACAATACCTGCCGCGTAGGCGGCTTTTACCATTGACCAAGCGCTAGAACCCAACGAAGGCTTGCTGTGGCTCGACAGAGCCAGGGCAGCATCAATGATAGCAGGCATGGCTGCGCCCATTGCTACCATCGAAGCGCCGGGCTGCCCTGTGATTAGTACCGGGACAGCGGCGGCGGCGGCCTTTGCCAAATCTGCCGCAGCCGTAGTCCATGCAGGTTTACGGCCTTTTGCTGAAGTATCGATTTTCATTTGCTGCCCCTGTGTGCGAAGCTCAAAGGCATCAGAAATCACACCGTCCGTCAATGAAGCAGACACGAAAGGATCACAACTTAAATGGGTCCTCAACAGCTTTGCTCGCGCGCAATGTACTGCGGTGCATTGACAAGCTAAAAGGGCGGCACTTCAGAATTAGAAATTTTTTGCGCGGGGGCATCTAAGTCCCTTGGCGCAGCCGTCGCCCCCATGGGGTCTACCAGAAGGGGCATACGTTTCACCCGCAGCAGACAATACGATGCCATCAGTACACCTTCTCCATAGGAACGGCTGACATAGGTCGGGGCATGGGATCGTGTCAGCTGGGTATAGCCCAATGAACACTTGGTGGGTAGCGCCAAATTGCGTCAGATAGGGTCGACAAAATCAATCGGACTGCAAAGTCAAAGGACAGCATGCATGCGGACAGAATGTCCGTAGTTGCGGTCCGTTCTCGTCATCGTTGACAACGACCGTTTTAAAGCCGCAAATCGGAAATCACCAAGGACAGGAATGGGGGCGCGTAGCGAATACTGGCCGGAGAGCAGCGTACTGCCCCTCTCCCCCCTTCTCCCCACTCCCCCTCAAAACCTCGGAGGCTTGATTCCGTGGGCGCGCATGGCGGCGGTCACGGTGTTGGCCATCAGCATGGCGATGGTCATCGGGCCGACGCCGCCGGGGACGGGGGTGATCACGCTCGCCACTTCGGCGCATTCGTTGAAGGCGACGTCGCCGACGAGGCGGGTCTTGCCTTCGCCGCGTTCGGGCGCGTCGATGCGGTTGATGCCGACATCGATGACGGTGGCGCCGGGCTTGACCCAGTCAGCCTTGACCATCTGCGGACGGCCGACGGCGGCGACAAGAATGTCGGCGTTGCGGCAGACGCTCGCCAGATCCTTCGTGCGCGAGTGGGCCGTCGTCACGGTGGCGTTGGCTGCGAGCAGCAGCGCCGACATCGGCTTGCCGAACAGGTTGGAGCGGCCGATGACAACCGCGTTGAGGCCGGAGAGATCCTCGCCGTGTGTCTGGCGCACGAACAGCATGGCGCCGGCGGGCGTGCAGGAGATCAGCCCGCCCTCGAGATCGCCGGTCATCAGCTTGCCGGCATTGACGACGTGCAGGCCGTCGACATCCTTCTCGGGCCGGATCGACTGGATCACCGCATCGGAATCAAGATGCGTGGGCAGCGGCAGCTGCACCAGGATGCCGTGGATCTCGGGATCTTCGTTGAGTTTGGCGACCAGCGCCTCGAGCTCACCTTGCGTGGTTTCGGCGGGCAGCGTGTGCTGCACCGACTTGAAGCCGCACTGCTTGGCCATGCGGCTCTTCGACGAGACATAGACATGGGAGGCCGGATCGTCGCCGACGATGATCACCGCCAGACCCGGGCGCGCTCCGGTCTGAGCCTCCAGCGCGTTGCTGGCCGCCGTCACCTGTTCCACCACGCCCGCCGCAACGGCCTTGCCGTCAATCACCTTCGCCATGATCCATCCTCTTCGATCTGCCGCCGCACGGTCCTGATGGCCGCAGGAGCCGGCTCCCGGAGAGACCCTACGAAACCGGACGCAACGGCTGATAGCCTCTTTGCGTCCTCTGGTGTCAAAATTCAAGCGCTGTGCGCGCGTCAGGCGCGGCGGCGGTCCGCACCGTAGCTGTCGATCCGGGAGCGGAGGTCGTCCATCTCGCGGCGGATGCGCTCGGCAGCCGCGTTGTCGCGGGCTACCGGGACAGGTGCGGGGGCCGGCCCGGCCGGCTGCTGCGGGTGTGCATGAGTTTGGGCCTGGGCCTGGGGCTGGACGACCGGCATTGCAGGGGCCGGCGGCGCGGGCTGCGGCAAGGGAGGCGTGACCTGCTGCTGCCAGGCCTGCGCCGGCGCAAGCGGCTGCTGAACCGGATAGAGTGGCGGCGTCTGGTAGGCCGCCGGATACGGGTGCTGAGGCATCTGCGGCTGCGGTTGATAAGCGTGGGGCGGCAGAGGATAGGTCTGAGGCGGCAGGCCCGGCATCATCTGCGGTGGCGCCGGATAGGGGTGGACTGCCGGACCGACGGGATAGGCCGGCTGGTAGACAGGGTATACGGGCGCCTGGGCATGGACTTGGGTATGGACCTGGGCATGCGGATCGGCTGCATATGCGGGATGATAGGGATATACAGGCTGCTGAACCGGTGGCTGGCCGGCCGGCTGCGCGGGCGGCAAGGAGTGCTGATGGGGCGTGGGGGCCGGCGGGAACGGCTGGGCGGCCTGCGACTCCTCGCCAACCGGATTTCCGGGGAAACCGACCGGCGCCAACTGTTGCGGCTCGTCATGGACCTGGCCATGACCGGCCATGAAGGCCTGTGCATTGCGGCCCGTGGCGGAGGTCCGCTGCGGGTCATGATCGCCGACAGGCTCCACTTCGGGTTTGAAAGCTGCGGTTTGCGCGGCAGCGGCGCCTGAACGCGGGGCCTGCTCGCGGATGGGTTTCGGACGCAGCAAGCCAAGGTGGAAGGTTTCACGCAGGCCGGGCTTGCCCGCGAGAGGCTCGCTCTGCGCTGGGTTCTCCGCGACCGGCTGTTGCTTCCCCGACCATGGCTGTGCTGCGGCCGCGCCGAAAGCGGCGTCACGGCCGGGCATCTCGGTGCTGCCGGATGGCCAGAACCTCTGGCCAGGCCCACCGGGAGGCGTCTGCGGGCCAGGCGAAGGCGGCTGGGGGTAGCCGCCGGAGGCCGACCCCGGGTACCGGGCCTGGGCCTGCATGCCATTGTAGGCGCGGATGCTTTCGATCGCACCGGCGAGAAGCGCCAGGCCAAGGCCTGCGAGGAAGCCTGCGATCATGCCGCCGATGGCGATGAACTTGCGCGACGGACCCATCGGCTGAAGCGGCGCCTCGGCCGGGGAAATGACCCGGACGTTGCGCGTCGACAGGTTGGAGCGTTCGCTGGTCTCGCGCGAGCGGGTGAGAAAGGCCTCGTAGATGCCACGGGTGGCGTTGGCCTTGCGCTCAAGTTCGCGCAAGGTGACGAGTTCGACCGACTGGTCGATGGCGCGGCTCTTGGCCACCGCCATCTGACTTGCCAGTTCCTGCTCGGTTTCCACCGCGCGCTGCAGCTCGGTCTGGGAGCTGGCGACGATACGGCGCAACTCGGCGCTGATCTCGTTGGTGATGGTTTCGAGCGACTGCATGGCGGCGATGTATTGCGGATGGCGGGGGCCGAGACGAGTGGCCAGCGAATCGGCGTTGGATTTGGTCTGGGCGTATTGCTTGCGCAGTTCGCTGAGATTGGCAGACAGCAGCTCTTCGGGAAAGGCGCCGGAGAGGACGTCGTCGATCTTCACCCGGGCGAGGTTGTCGGCCTTGACCCGGATGCCGACCTTCATGGCCCGGGCATTGGCGAGCTGATCGCTCAGCGCCAGGATTTCCTTGTCATCGATATATTGTCCACCTACGCCAACCAGGCCGTTCTCGGCCTTGAAGCGCTCGACCTCGCGCTCGGCGGCGTCAAGATCGGCACGCAGCGAGTTGATCCGGGTGTCGATGGATTCCGATGTCCGCTCCAGCAGGCTGGATTGCGCCTGACCTTCGGAATCGAGATAGGTCTCGACGATCTGATTGGCAATCAGCGCAGACTTTTCCGGATCGCGCGTGTCGACGCCGACGATGATGACGAAGGTTTTCGCATCGCGGCCAACCGACAGCGCCTTGCGCAGATTGTTGAGCGCCTTCTGTTCGCCTTCGGTCGTTGCATTCTTGCCGGTGAACAGTTCGCGGATCAGCGACAGGCCGCCGCTGATGCCGCCCGACGACATCGATCCGTTGAACTCGGGATCGCGGTCAAGACCCAGATCCTCGATCACCTTCTCCAGAACGCTGGTCGACGACAGGATCTGCAACTGGCTGTCAGTGATCGCCAGCATGGCCTCGGTGGAAAGCTGCTGGTTGCGGATGTCGTCTTCGGTGACCCGGATTTCGCGCGGATCAACAAACAGCCGGCTTTCGGCATAATATCTGTGCGGCGTCGACAGCGCCATCAGCACGCCGAGCATGGCTCCGGCCACGGTTGCCGCAGCGATCAACCTGCGGAAGCGCCAGACCGCGGATATCAGGATCGACGCATCGAGCAGCGGCCGTGTTCCGTCCTCGAACTGGCCCCCGCCGGACGCGGCATGCCAGTGGTAGTGATCGTCGCCATCGTACCGGTCGTCACGCTGGCGATCCCGGGGACGATCGGGGTCAACGGGTGAAGGCTCCGGCCGGGCTGCCGCCCGGGAATGGTTCTCCGGGCCGGGGCCCGGCTGCGCTTCCGCGACGGGGTGGACCGGGGCCGGTTCATCGGCGGTAAGACCCGCGTCGACCGCACGGGGTTCAGCAGGCCTGGCTTCCGGTGCGATCGTGCCGATCAGGCGGGCGATCCTGTCACCGAATCTCTCGCGTCCCGGCGATGGCTGGCTGACCGCGGCAAGCTGCGGGCGCGCGGCTGCCGGGCGCGGCGCTGCCGGTTTGGCGGCGGCGGATGCAAGCAGCGGCGGGGCCGACCGGGCCGGAGCCTGATTGCCGGGCTCGGCAAAGCGCGACGTGGAAATGCGCGCCGAACGGGTGGGCGTGGTCAGAAGCGATGCATTCGAGGCCGACGACGCCCTGCCCGTGCGGGCACCGGCTTCCGGAAACCCGGTCACGGGTTCGATCACGGGTTCAGGCGCGGCCGGCTGCGCGTCGCGAGCATGGTCGAGCAGCGATCCACGGCGGCCGCGGTGTCTTCTGTCTTCGGTGGAATCGCTCATGTCCGGCTTTGGCCGCCTTGGTTGGCAAAATTGTCGACTTCGTTAAGACAGGCTATAAATTCATGGGTAACAAATGGTTAATTTCCAGCGAAACAGTTGGAGAATCGCAGTTATTCGAACGGGCGCGCGCCCTTGCCGCTTTGGCCACATATAGCCAAATTCGCATAAATTCCGCTGGCTCGAACGCCGAATTAACATATTCCCCGTATGATTTGACGGATGAAACGACGGGTGCGGCAGCTGCAGACGTCTTCCCAATACGGTACTCGATGATTGTTCGCCTGAGACATCTTGCTAGCGCCAACAGCACCCTGATCCGCGCCTATCTCTCGATGGTGGGGGGATCGGCTGGACGGCTGGTGATTTCGCTGGTCTATTTCATCGCCATCGCCAACACTCTGTCGATCAGCGAATTCGGCCTGTTCGCCACCGCGTCGGCCTGCGGCATCATGCTGTCGCGGCTTCTGGCCTTCGGGTTTGTCTCGCCGCTCTACCGGATCGCCACGGTGAAGACCCGGTTGCTCGGGGTCTACACCGCGGGTTTCCTGGGCGGCGTGGTGCTGTCGGCTCCGGTGATCGCGCTCGCGGCCTGGCTGACCCACGCACTGATCTTCGCCGGCGAGATGCAGCTTGCGACCTTCGCCAAGATCATCGTGGCGGAAGTGCTGTGCTGGCGGATCATGGAAATCGCGGTCATCGTCAGCTACGGCACCAACCGCTTCGGGTCCGGATCGGTGCTGGTTGTGGTCGCCACCGCGCTCAAGACCGTCGCCGCAGTGCTGTTTGCCTGGCTGGCGGATGCAACGCTTGCCAGCTGGGGCTGGTACTACCTCGCCGCCAACGGCATGGCCGCCATCATCGCCATCGGGTTCTTCTATCCGCGGGTCAGGCTGCGCTGGAAGCCGGCGCTCTATGTCCGGCGCTGGCTCGACGCCGTCTCGGTGGCAGGGGCAGAAGTGCTGTTCTACGTGCAGTCGGAACTCGACAAGGTGCTGGTGCTTTCGCTGGGCGGGCCCGAAACCGCCGGGATCTACGCCATCATCATGCGGCTGGTCGACCTGACCGCGCTGCCGGTGCGCGCCTTCCTGACGGTACTGACGCAAAAGCTGATGCGCACATCGGCGATGCTCAACGAGCTCAAGAACCGGATCCTGCTCGAGGGCGTGGTTGCGGCGGTTTCGACAGCCGGGCTCTTGGGGATGGCGGGTTTTCTGTGGCTGTTTCCCACGGCGCTTGGCAAGAATGTCGCCGTGGCAGCGCCGCTGTTGATTTTCGTGCTGATGGTACCGGCCTTCCGCAACCTGATAGAGTACCATTCGGAACTTCTGTATGCGACGGGCAGAACGGTGGTGCGGATGCTGATCCTGGCGTCGCTCGGTGCGATGAAGGCGCTGTTGCTTGCCTCACTGCTGGCGCTCAACACCGAGACGGTGATCTGGGTCGAGCTGCTGAATGGCGCCTTCCTGGTGCTCTACCTGCAATCGGCACTGATGACCTACCGCGCGCTGCGCTCGATCAAGAAACGGCCGATCTGAAGCCTCACTGCGGCGTCACCGAGAACGCCAGCCGGCGGATCTCCGATATCGGGTGATGCACGAAGGACTGCACGCCCACCGCGACCTGGTCGGGACGCAACTCGCGCATGAAGATCTCCAGCCCCTCGATGGTCTCGGGATAGGTCTCGCGGAACCAGAGCATGTGGCACAGCGCCTGATCGGACGCCGCATGCCCCTCGCCGCCCAGAACCTCGTCAGCGAAGCGGCCATAAATCGTGCATTCGGATATGGCGCGCGAGGAGATCACCGCCCTAACCCAGCTGCGGCCGGTGGTTTCTTCGATGTGATCGAGCAGCGCGCGGGCGGTGTCGACCCGCCAGCCGATAAAGGTGTTGATGTAGTCGTGCGCCGGGGTAACCGTTGCGGGCAAACCAAGCAGATGGCCGGCATGGGCCAGCCATTCGCGGTGTTCAGCCATCGTCTCGCTGACACCGCCGTCGATTCGGAACATGCGCATGCTTCCGTCGATCCACATCGCCGCCGGATCATAGGGGCGCACCATCACCACGTCGGAATCGATCGACAGCAGCATGTCTGCGTCGATGTGGCGGGCGAGTGCAAGACGCCGGATCTGCTGGGCATGCCAGCCGCGCAAGGGCACGGAGAACGGGCTCAGCCAGACGCGGCGGCGGCCAAGACTTGCCGGATCGGGGAAGGACCGCAGCCAGCGGGGAAACAGATCGGTTTCGCTGACGACGGTGCGACGCGGGCCTTCGAGCGGCTTGAATGCCGCCACGTCGCGCGGCTCGACCAGGATGTAGTGGTGCCAGTCGCCTGACAGAAACCGGTCAAGGCTTTCACACATCAGGCGGCAGCGGTCCAGGTCGGGGGACCAGGACGCGGTCATTACGGCTGTCTTCATGGCAGTTCCGGTCGGTTGCTGAAGGCGGGCGTCGGTTGTCAGGCGGGAAGCCCTGAGTGCCGGCCCGCACCAAGAACCTTGTAGCGCAAGAGGTGAAACAGGAAAACCGGGTTGCCGAGAATGTAGCGGCGCCACAGCCGGGATGGTTCCAGGATCAGCCGCCAGACCCACTCGAGCCTCAGATTGCGGAAGACCTCCGGGGCGCGCGGGACGGCACCGGAGACGAAATCGAACAGCGCGCCGACGCCAAAGACAACACGGCCATGGCCCGGCCCGATATTGCTGTCGATCCAGATTTCCTGCGACGGGCTGCCCATCGCCACCAGGGTGATGTCGGGATTGACGGCGGACAGATCGGCAAGAACTTTCGAGCTGTCGGTCTTGTCGAAATATCCGTCCGACACGGCAACGAACTCATGCCACGGAGTGGCCGTCCTGAAGTTGACGGTGGCGCGCTCGAGAATGTCCGGGCGGGCGCCGATCAGCGCCACCTTCAGCGGCTTTTCCGAATGCACCAGCAGGGCCGGAATGAAGTCGGTGCCATTCAGGTTGGCCGGGAAGGCCGTGCCATGGAGCGCGCGGGAGGCGATATCGACGCCGACCCCATCGGGCAGGACCTCGGATTTGCTCAGGCCCTGGCGATACCTGGCATTGCGCATCGCAAGGTTGGCATTGTTGGCGTTGAGGAAGTTGAAAATGCGCTGGGGGCCATTGCCTTCGATGGTCCGCTTCAGCTCGTCGAGCGCCTGAGCCCAGCCCAGGGCTGCGACCCGGATGCCGAGGATATCGCGATGCTGACCGTTTTCCAATGCTGGCATGGTAACTCCGAACACTCTGCCTGTAGGCGGGCATTCCGTCATGGGCGCCCTGGCAACCGTGTTAGCACTTTCTTAACTTGTCCGCAGCCGCATTTCACAAATGCGGTTAAGGCCCGAATTTACCTCTTGTTAACCATGCCGCGGAAGCCGTTCAAGGCCGCGCGACAGGGCGTTCGTCAATCCTTCCAGCTGGAGCGCATGAAAGGCCCGGCCATCACGGTCGAGAGGCTCGCCGGCGCGTGACCGGCCGACCATTTCGATCAGCGACAAGGCGAAGGCCTGCGGCTCGTCGGCAACCGTGCAATTGTCCGGCCGGGTGGAGATTCCACGCAGCGCGCTTGGCGTTGCCACCGATGGCAGTCCCATCTCGAAGGTCTCGATGGTCTTGAGCTGGACACCGGTGCCGGTGCGCGAGATCAGCGGCACGACCCGGCAGGATTGAACAAAGGTGCGGGCGTCCGGGACACGGCCGAGAAAGGACACATTGCCCGGAGCATCGGGCACGTCCGATCCGATGCCGCCGGCAATCGCGATGCGGAAATCAGACGGGAGGCGCGGGACGATCTCTTCAAGGAACCAGTCAAGACCCGCGCGGTTGGCCGCCCAGCTCCAGGAGCCGATCATGCCGGCGTCATGGATCGGCGCGCGCGGCGACGGCGGTTGCGGCGGGGTGACCGAGGTGACCAGTGGCAGGACGGACGACCGGTCGTCGCCTGCTGCGCCAAGAGCGGCGCGGTCGGCCTCGGCCAGCGTGAAGACATGGGCCGACATGGCGCAGAGGCTGCGCTCAAGCTCGGCCAGCAGCCGGGAATCGCGCTCGAACAGGAAGCGGGTGATGCGGCCATCGGCATTGCGGGCATTGTCGGCGGCGCTATGGGCCTCGACATTGTGGGCGACGAAGACCGACGGGAAGGATGCAAAGACATCCCTGAATGCGCCCGGCAACTGCACCGAATTGAGGACCAGCCCGTCGACCGGGGCCAATGCGGCCAGCGCGAAACGGACATCGGCGGGCGTGACAGCATGCATCTTGGCCACCGACACCGGTTCACCGTGGACGAAGGCATCCTTGAGCCAGAGCGCCTTCTGCCACGTGCCGACACGGGCATTGGTGACTTCCAGGCGGCCAAGCAGCCTTGCCTGATCCGGTTGCGCCGGTTCATGGCCGGGCTGCAGGAAGCCGATCACCGACACCTTGTGGCCGAGCAGCCGGATGGCATCGACGATGACACGGTTGGCAATGTCATAGCCGGAAGCCGGGTTTGCCACCGGGACAAGCGAGGAAATGAAAACAAGATGCATGCGGGTTCCGATCCGATATCGGCAGCGATCATACCGCAGCGGCTTGAAAGGCGCGTTAAACGCCTGATTCAAATGCTTCATATCGGCTTCAGGCATTGTTCAGAAAGCTGTGATTGGATGGCACCGTAACAACCGGATATCCACCCATGACGCCTGACCCCGTTTTCGTCACCGAGCATGCCCGCTCCGCAGGCCTCAAACCGGACCGCGCCCGCGTCGTCATCACGCTGCCGACATTCCGCCGGCCCGATCACCTGATCATGACGCTGGACTCGCTGCAGGCGCAGGGCCTGGGCGACGACACGGCCGTGGTGGTGATGGACAATGACGCCGAGGGGCTTGCAGGCGCCCGCGCAGCCGCCGAATGGCTGTCGGGGTCGCGGCTCAAGGGTATCGTCATCGTGGCGCATCAGCGCGGCAACTGCCATGCCTACAATGCCGGCTGGGAAACCGCGCTGAAGGAATTTCCGCGGCTGACCCACATCGCCGTCATCGACGATGATGAGATTGCCGGCCCCGACTGGCTGTCGGGACTGATGGAGACGGCGCGGAAGACCGGCGCCGATCTGGTCGGCGGCCCGCAGATCCCGGTGTTTGCCGACAAGGCGCTCGACGGCTGGCGGCGGCACCCGGTGTTTACCCCGCATTACCGGGAATCCGGGCTGGTACCGATCCTCTATTCCTCCGGCAACGTGCTGATTTCGCGGCCGGTGCTGGACATGATGCCACGGCCGTTTCTCGATCCGGCGTTCAATTTCATCGGCGGTGGCGACAGCGATTTTTACCGCCGGGCCAAGGCGCGCGGCTTCGCCTTCGGCTGGAGCGCCGAAGCGGCGGTGATGGAAACGCTGCCATCGCGGCGGGCCGAGTTTTCGTGGCTGAATGCCCGCTCGCTCAGAAACGGGGCGATCTCGGCAATCCTGGAGAAACGGCAATGGCCGGGTATTCCCGGCCGCGTCCGCACACTGGCCAAATCGCTCGCCCTGCTTGCCGCTTCACCGCTGCGCGGCCTGCGGCTCGGATTGCAGACCGGTTCGGCCGTGATCGGTCTCTACCACCTCCAGGTGGCTGTCGGGCGGCTGATGGCGGAGTTCGGGCTGGTCAACGAACAGTACCGCAATCCCGAAAGCAACTGACGCGACGATACCCAGTGTCGAACCGGGCGCCCGGCGGATCAGTGTGACGGTGCTTCCGCAGCAGGCGGCGGAGCCGCGCGCTCGACCGTGGGATTGTTCTTCAGCGAGCGGCCCTGCTGCACGTTGGAGCGGATATCTTCCTTGGACAGAAAATCGATCTGCTCGACGATGACGTCGTGAAACAGTTCCTCGCCAACCCGCTCATTGAGAGAGTCGCGAATGAGGGTCTTGAAAGCTTCGAGGTCGAACCGCTCCATGTCGGGGAAATCGATTACCGGTTCGCCGACCAGCGCGGAGTAGAGCGCGTCGGTGATCAGTTCATTGACCGGGACGCTGAGCTTTTGGGTCTTGAGCGGATCGACCGTGTAGGACAGCCGTGTCAGGAAGTAACCCTGAACGGCGCCACTGCTGATGACCGGGATTGAAGTGACTTCGCCACGGACAGTCTCCAGGCCGCCAAACATGGCGGGATCGGGCTCAACCACTTCCTTCTTGTTGGTGACCTGGACGGAGAAATAGACCGACGCCAGCGCCACAACGCATATCCAGACGCCAGTGGCGAGCAGTTTGATCATGACAATTCGACGGTCCTGAACTGGTCGGCGGAATAGGTACCGTCGGCTTCCCATGCCGCAACGGTTTCCTTGATCATCTCGGCAATTTCGCGAACCGCTTCCATGTGCGCCTCGACCTTGAGATGGTTGATCTTCAGCTTGGCCCGCACTGTCTGCAAATGCTGCTTGTGCGCCGGCTCAAGATCATCCGGACGGATGCCGTTGAACAGCATGGTCATGTCATAGAGGCAACGGCTCTTGACCGTATTCGACCGGTTGAGGTCGAAATCCGGATCGGTCCCGATCGCCGCATTTTCGGCGTCGATTACGGCTTCAAGACGGGACAGGACACCGATGATACGATGATCGTGGGAATTCATTTCGCTCATGCTGCTTGTTGTCCCTGGCTGGATTTTTCTGTCTGGTCTGTGGTTTCGACAGATCCGGCAACATCGGCCAGGATCTGTTTCTGGATTTCATTGATCAGGCCGGCCGCGCGGTTGGACACGTTGGAGCCGATGGCGTCGGCCGATTCAGGCGCCACAGGAGCGTTCAAGCGATCGCCCATCATGCGGGCCGCGATGCCGATTCCGCCGCCCTTGGCCAGGACCGCACCCAATTGCTCGGCCATCATGCCTTTCCAGATTTCGCCGGCGGTACCTTCACCGTAGAGCTGCTCACTGTCCGTGGGCAGCATGGAACCGACGAAATTCTGCAGGATCATCGCCTCGAAGCGCTGGTAGACCTCAAGCGACTTGTCGGGCGCAGCATCCTGGGCAGACGCGACGGAAACGGATGACTGATCGGCGGACGCCAGCAGCTGATGCTGGAACGCGGGTGTCGCGGCGGCTTGCTCGGATTTGCGGATCGAGGCCGCTTCGAGCATTGCTTCCGCCCGCTGCGCCACGGCAGGATCCGCCGCCCGAACGACATCGAGAATGATATCGGTTGCTGTTTGTATGGACAAAGAGCTTTCCTCGCAGAAACTGACCGGAAATGATCGTCTACACTTTGTCCTACGAAGCTTACGCTGGCCTTGCGCAACAAAGGCGCCAGCCGCCTTGTCTCAGTCGGACCCGCGGCGCTGAAGCGAACTGTCGAGAAGATCGAGCAGGGTCTCGTCGGTCGCCAGGCGGTCCTCGGACTGGGCGGCACGCTCGGCCTGGTCGGAAAGCCGGTCAGCCTTGGTCTTTTCCGTCAGCATGCGGCGTTCCTGCACGCCCTTGGCGCCCTCCAGCAACTGCGATTTGGCGGACAGGCGCTGAAACCGCCGAGCATATTGGGTCGACATTGCCGCATGGATGGGATCGAAGGACCCGACGGCGACAACCAGTGCTTCTTGGGTCGCCTCCGTTTCGGCCTGCTCCCGTACGGTGTGGGCCAGTTCGAACTCGGCCATCCGTTCGATCTGCCGCTGGACACGGACGAGGCGGGCGAGCTTTTCCGAGCGTGACGCCACCATCTCAGATCAATCCCATGAACAAGGCCTCGAAGCCGTCGATGAACAGCGAGAAGAAGGTGTTGGAGCCAAAATAGAACAGGATCAACCCGCCGGCGAGAATATAGGGAATGGAGATGAAGTAGACCGGAATCTGCGGCGCGAGCTTGTTGACCATGCCGATCGACAGGTTGAAGATCAGGCCGTAGACGAGAAAGGGGCTCGCCAGCCTGAGAACCAGCATGAAGGAGCCGGCGAGCGTATCAGTCAGCGTCATCAGCGCAATCCGGGGCTCGAAACCGGTATTCATCGGCATGAACCCATAGGAGCGGACAAGAGAACCGATGACCATGTGATGAAAATCGGTGAGGAACAGGATGAAGATGGCGGAAAAGGTGATCAGCGACGTAAGTTGGCCTTCCGGTTCGTTCTCGATGATGCCGGCGCCCGGCGAGGAGTTGAAACCGATCGCCATGGACATCGCTGTTCCGGCATACTGGAGCGACATCACGATGAAGCGGGCGACAAGACCGAGAGTAACGCCAATGAGCATTTCCTCGCCGACAAGCAGCACGTACTCGCCGCCGCCGCCCTTAACATTCGGATAAATCGTGTCCCAGAGGATGGGCAGCAGCGCCATGGATACGGCAACGGCAACGAACAGGCGGATCTGGACCGGGACGCGAAAGCTCGAGAAGCCCGGCAGGACCATGAAGCAGCCGCCAATCCGGCAGAACGCTAGAAACAGCGCAAGAACCGTTCCCTGCGGGTCCTCGATCACGAAATCGAGCCGAGAAGCTTGATCTCGATGCCCTTCGCTATTTCGACGTGCGACAGCACCGGCAAGGTTGCAAAAATCCGTTCGACGATCATTCGGACATATGGCCGTGAGTCGGGCGAAGTTACCAGTACAAACGGCACGCCCTTGTCCATGTGTTCACGGATAACCTTGGTCGCTTCCTCGGAGAATTCCTCAAGCATGCGCGGATCGATGTCGAATTCGATGACCTCGCCCTTCGGATCGCGCTTGAGCGCCTGGTGGAAGGCCAGATCCCAACGGTTGCCGAGTCTGAGCACATTGAGCTGACCGTTGCGCGCAATGTCGCCGCACAGCTGCTGGGCCATGCGGATGCGGACATGCTCGACGATCTGCTCGGTCTTGCGCACATGCGGGGCGAGCTCGGCCACCGCCTCGAGAATGAGGTGCAGGTTGCGGATCGAGACCCGCTCGGCAAGCAGAAGCTTGAGCACCGCCTGGAAGCCGGAATAGGACATGTGCGACGTGCAGATCTCGTCGGCGAGCTTGCGGTACTCCGGATCGAGCCGGTCGATGAGGATCTTCATGTCCTTGTAGGACAGCAGTTGCGGCAGGTTGTTGCGGATCACCTCGGAGAGGTGGGTCAGCACGACGGAGACGTTGTCGATCGGCTGGAAGCCCTCGCGCTTGAGGTCGGCGCCAAAACTTTCCGGGACAGAGAGGGCGGGAAGGCCGAATGCGGGCTCGCGGATCTCGTCGCCCGGAATCGACGGGCGATGAGAGCCGGCCAGAACCACCAGCAACTCGCCGACCCTGAGGTCGTTGGCGGCCACCGTGGTTCCGTGAATGCGGATGTGATAGCTCTTGTCCTTGATCGAGATGTCGTCCGTAACCTTGATTTCCGGCACGACGAAACCGTACTGGGTAGCGAACTTCTTTCGCATCTTTGCGACGCGGAAGGCCAGTTCCTCGTGCGATCCAAGCAGCTTGGTGGCAACCTGCTTGCCGAGCACCAGTTCGATCTCCGCGGTCTTGAGGATCGACTTGACCGAATCCTTTTCCTTGTCCTTGGCTTCCTGCTCGGTGCGGTGGACCTCCTGCGCCTCGGCGCGGGCCTTCTGGTCGCGCTGGCGCGGGATGATCCAGCTGCCGAAAGCCATGCCGGCGCCCAGCAGCACGAAGGGAATGAAAGGCAGGCCGGGCATCACGGCCAGCAGAAACAGCAAACCCGACGACGCAAAGAGCGCCCGGGGATAGCCGCCCAGCTGATCGATGACGGCCTCATCGGTGGAACCCAGCTGACCGCCGCGGGAGACCAGCAGGCCGGCCGCCAGCGAGACGATCAGCGCCGGGATCTGGCTGACCAGTCCGTCGCCGACCGACAGCCGCACGAACACGTCGGCTGCTTCGCCGATCTGCATGTCGTGACGGGCGTAACCAATGATCACACCGCCGAACATGTTGATCCCGGTGATCAGCAGGCCGGCAATGGCATCGCCGCGAACGAACTTGGAAGCACCGTCCATGGAACCGAAGAAAGAGCTCTCCATCTCCAGTTCCTTGCGCCGTTCGTGCGCCTGCTTGTCGTCGATCATGCCGGCGGACAGATCGGCATCAATGGCCATCTGCTTGCCGGGAATGGCGTCAAGGGTAAAGCGGGCGCCGACTTCCGCGATGCGGGTCGCGCCCTTGGTGATGACGATGAAGTTGACCGTCACCAGAATGAGGAAGACGATGACGCCGATGACGAAATCGCCGGACATCACCATCTGCGAGAACCCGCCGATGACATGACCGGCCGCCTCCGGGCCGAGATGGCCTTCGGACAGGATGACACGTGTGGTCGCGATGTTGAGCGACAGGCGCATCATCGTGGCGATCAGCAGAATGGTCGGGAACGAGGAAAAATCCAGCGGACGGCGAATCCACAAGGCCACCATCAGGATGAGAACAGAAAACGCTATCGAAAAAGCCAGCCCGATATCGATGAGAAAGGCCGGAATCGGCAAAAACAGGATGGACAGGATGACGACGATGCCAAAGGCAAAGCCCATGTCCTTTCCCTGAAAGCTTGTCTTCTGGATCGCCAGCGCTTGCGGGTTGGCCATATTTGCGGAGCTCCGGAACACAGCGCAAGCATCATGCCCGCGCAACAGGTCGCCATGACCCTAAAGGCCGAAGCTTGCGCGAAGGTGGCAGAGTGATTGCCGGTGCGTTCACAGACCGGGAGCGACCGGGGCTGCCTGCCCTGCTCCGCCGCGTTGGCGATACGAAGCCGGAGCGGCCCGGCCGTCGGGGTCAACCGCCCGCATCATCCCGGCTATCGCGGGAGCCTGAAGACGGAGCTAGAATCCGGATTCGATGCGCTGGAAGACGACGTTCGTGAAGGTCGAAATCTGGGCGCCGACGAAAGGCGCCGAGACGGCCACGGTGACCAGAATGGCCACGATCTTGGGAACGAAGGTCAGGGTGATTTCCTGAACCTGGGTCAGGGCCTGGATGAAGGCGATGCCGACACCGACGAACATGGCAACGAAGACGGCCGGTCCCGAGCAGACCAGCACGGTCCAGATCGCAGTCTGCACAATATCGAGGGCGTCAGCTTCGTTCATCTCAGCTAATCGTCACGCCGGCACTGACCAGAACCTTCTCGCCGCTTTCAAGGATGGCGATCAGCCCGTCGGAGTAGACCTGGACTTCCTTGATGACACCGGAAACGGACTCGTCGGCGCTGGTGATGGTACGGCCGATGATGGTTCCGGCCTGATTGAGGGTCGAGGACTGCAGCAGGTTTTCCAGGTTCTTGTTGGTCTGGATGGTCTGCTCGACCTGGCTGAAGGTTGCCAGCTGGGCAATCTGCTCGGTCGCATCCATCGGCTCGGTCGGGTCCTGGTTCTTCATCTGCTGCACGAGCAGGGTCAGAAACGTGTCGTAATCGAGCGTGGCTTTCTTGGATGCCGTGGCTGCTGCAGAGGTGCTTGCCACCATGCTGCTGCTGCTGACTGAATTCACGTCCATGGCGCCAACTCCTTGCGAATCTGCTCAATGGTCCCGGCGGACATCCCGGCGGTATCGAGGATCTGCTCCTCTATCGGGTAGAGCGCGCGAATCGCCTTGAGCGCTTCGAATGCCCGGCCTTGGGTTACCATACCATCAATATGCTTGAGCTCGGTAAGAACTTCTTCATTCTTGAAGCAGGTGAGCAACATGACGACCGACTTGCGAAACATGCCCATTGCCTGTTCAGCGCCTTCCGGGTTGATCAGCATCATCTGGACTATGAAGTAGAGCTGCCGGAGCGGAGTGGTCGCCTGTTCGGGCTGCAGCACGTGGTTTTCGAGCAGGAAGGTCACGTCATTGAGAAACTCAAGAGCCACCTTGCGATCAACACGAAGCACCGCTCCGTTGATGAAAATCCGTTCGCCCGCCTTTAGGGAAATGCGCAGAGAGCTTTTCATTTCAATCCGTCCCTGATGATGATCGAGATATCGATGATCCCCTGGAAATTGTCCGATTCGCGTTTTCGGATTCGCTCGGATTCCCTGATAATCCATATCCCTATGGAGATCAGGTTGGCCCGCAGTTCCTCTGCCAGTTGATTGTCAGGCGACGCCAGATCCTCGACAAACCGGACCCAGAGTCGGCTTACAAAATAGACGGCTTCGATTGCTTCGCGGGATTCAAGACCGCTGGCCTTGGCTGCCTGTAGCAGCGAAATCGAATGATTGATTGCCTCTCGCTCGCGTTCGCGCGCTTCGGCTACACCATCCTCCTGAACATCCGCATAGGAAAATTGGTACATTCAGACGCCCTTCATGTTTGTCCACTTACGCCCGGCAACTCCGGGCTATGCAGCTACAAGTAATTCATCAAGCTCATTTGCTGGATCCGGGCCGTGAGCGTGTAGGATGTCTCGACCTGGGCCAGCAAAGATTTCATTCGCGTGGAAGCCTCATAGGCATCCACGCCTTCGACATCCCCCAGATGCAGGGTGATGATGCGGAGTTGCGATTCAAGCGCGGCATTTGCATTGGTGATGCGATTTTCCGATACACCGAGCATACTGCGCTCATTGTCGATCCCGGTCACGGCAGCACCAGCGTACTCGATCGCGGACCGGTTGAGAGCCGATCGAACCTCCGCCGAGATCGGCGATTTGAGCAGTTCGACACCGATCACGGCGGCCATCGCAAAATTTCGCATGCCAGCCGAATTGGCGTTGGTGCTGGATTCCACCACCTCGTTCTTCTGAATGCGGCTTGTGATATTGGTATCGGACGCGCTGGACCAGTTCGTGTTCCAGTCGGCGCCGCTGAAGGCCGGCTCAACATAGTTGTCGAGGAAATCCTGCATATCAGCCACCGTGATGGTGGCAGCCAGCGGATCATCCTGGACAAAGCCGAACTTGCTGACGAACAGGGCATCGAAAGCCACCTTTGGCGGCGATCCGGGAGAGAGATATTCCTGCAGCGGCTGCGTGTTGGTGTTGATGCCGGCGAACAGGTATTCGCCATTGGATGACGTATTGGCGGCTACCGTGTAGGCGCCGAGGGACGTTTCGATATCGCGTTGCGCGATCAGCAACCGATTGACATCGTTCGATCCGCTGACCGAGATGAATGCCTCAAGCATCTGCTGGGCGGCGTCTGCCATCAGGTCGAGCGATGCCTGGGATGCCGACAACCGCTGGGTCACCAGCGCGTTCGTATCCAGGATAGCCTTCAGCCTGGAGACATCGCCGTTCAGCGAAACACTGTTGGAAGATTTGGCTCCGAGGGCCAAACCGATATCGGCATAGCGACCGGTGACCATTTCGGTATTCAGTTTCTGGATCTCATTCTGCCCGCGGCCGATGGTCAGCCGCATGGCATTCTGCATTGCCAAGTTTGAAACGAAACTCGTTTTCATCCGATTACCTCGCCACCGCCAGGAGGGCCTGGAGCATTTCATCGACCGCAGAGATCAACCGGGCCGATGCCTTGTAGGACTGCTCCAGTTCGAGCAGGATCGACATTTCCTCATCCAGCGAAACGCTGGTGATGTTTGAAAAGGCTTCAACCGAACGGAACCGCGAGGCCTCGCGCGTTTGAGCCGCCGATTCAGCATCGCTCCGGTTAAGTTCAAGCCAGCCGATGGATTCGGCGGCAAAGGCCAGAACACTGCTTGACGTGGAAATCCCTGCAGCCGCATCAAACGCCATCGGCTCGTCAAGAGCCTGGACATGGGCATCCAGCAGCGTGGAGAACCCCGAAGCACCGGTGGGATTGGAGCTGTATGCAGCACCGTTGATGCCGCCGTCACGCAACAGCAGCGGATTGCCGCCAAGCGACGGCAACAGCGCCGCGTTGACTGTTATCGTAGACGCAATACCGGGCTCAATCGTCGCGCCGGCAGGAATGGTTCCACCACTCCAGGTGAAGAGCCCGGGCATGTCAGGCAGCACCGGGATGGCCGACTGATCGGATTCGGCAAAGGCGACAATAAGCCCACGCGCGATCTCGTCGAGGTGGTCCTGCATCATGGGCGCATATTCGTCGCGGATCTGCATCAGTGACTGCAGCGAACCACGGCCGGTTGTGTTGGCCCCCTTACCGGCCGCCAACGGCACGCCGTCAATGAAGACCTGATTACCCGAAAGCGACGCCGAGAAGCCCGACGAGGTATCGAATTCCACCGGTCGGGCAACCGTTTCAAACAATGTGACGCCATCGTTTGTATAAAGCGCCATGTCATTGCCCGAACGGGTAACCTGGGTGACGCCGATGATCGACGAGATCTGCTTGATCAGCGAGTCGCGCTCGTCCAGTTCGGCACTGACGTCCTTGCCGGTCTGGGTGCCGCTGTAGATCCTGTTGTTGTTGGTCTCGAAGCGCGCCAGCAGTTCGTTAAGGGTCTGGACCTGCTGTCCGATCGCCTTGTCAGCCTCAAACCGGACGCTCTGGACGGACTTCGAAGCCTCGTTGAGCCCGTTGGCCACGGTGACAGCATCGGCGATCGCCATTTGCGCAAGGGTGGCTTCACCAGGCTTCGAAGCGAATGTCGCGAGCGTATCACGCATGGTTGCGATCAGGACGGCCGGCGACGTTTCATAGTCGTTGCCACCCAGTATGCTCTTCAGGTCCGTCAACCCGGTAAGCAGCGTTTCCTGGGCGCTGGCAGTCGATGTGTCTGCAATGCTCCGCACGAACAGAGCCATATCCTGAGCGCGTTGAACGCTGACGCCCTGCGCACCGATCACCGAATTCGTCAGGACCGCATCGCGCCTGACGTAATCCGGGTTGGAGGCGTTGGATATGTTGCGCGAAATCACACTTGTCTGTGTCGCGTAATTGGACAGAGACGATTGCGCTGTATTGAGTGCGGATGTCAGAGACATTGACTGTTCTTTCTAGCTCCCGAGTCGAAACTTATCGCTTGAGATTTACGAGGACGTCCAACAAGTCAGAACCGGTCTGGAAGACCTTGGAATTGGCCGTGTAGCTGCGCTGGGATGCGATCATGTCGGTCAGCTCCGTGGCAAGGTCGACGTTGGACCCTTCAAGAGCACCCGCGATCAGATTGCCGAAGCCACCCGAGCCGGCAAACCCTGTGATGATTACGCCTGAATCAATCCCCTGCTGGTAGACATTGCCCGGAAGCGGAGTGAGATTGTCGGGGCTGGGGACATTGGCCAGCGCCACCTGATAGAGCGGCTTCAGGTCGCCGTTTGCATATTTCGCATACACTGTGCCATCCGCCGAGATCTCGACATCGGTCACCGCGCTGGGTGCGTTGCCGTTTGCGTCTGCATCATCGACGGTAAATTCGTAGTTGAGCTGCGTCATTTCAGCCAGGTCTATGGTGAGCGCCGCGCCGCCAGGTACGGCCAGCGAAATACTGGTCGGACTGGCTGCAGCAAGGCCGCCGCTGAGCGCAGGATCGAATACCAGGTTCTGGGTCGCCAGAGCAGCCGCACCATAGGGGAAGGACGTCCCCGGCGTAGCATCTGCACGATTGTAAACAGCAACTTCCCAGTTATCGTCGGCGGTCTTGGTGTAGTAGAAATCGAGCATGACTTCCGCGCCGACATTGTCATACACAACCAGAGAGCTTTTATGCGAATATTCAGCGTTTGCGGCGTTCGCCGACGGCAAGTTGGCTGGCGCAACAACGGCCGCACCATCATCAAGGTTGGCGAAGAAATTGCCGGTTGTTGAAGGTGTCGCAGTCAGTCCAGCCGATTGCACGTTCACCTTAACCAGGCCATCAAATCCATTGACAACAGGCGCCGGAGGGCCGCCGGTGTAATCATAACCCATCAGAGTGAAGCCGGCAGCATTGACGAGGTTACCATCGCCATCCTTGACGAAGGATCCGGCCCTGGTCAGGAAAGACCTGCCGCCAGAGTCATTGACGATGAAGAAGCCATCGCCATCGATAGCCAGGTCGGTGTTGGAGGTGGTGAACTCGAGAGGGCCGGCATCGCTGATTGAATAGCGTACACTCGTATTGACCGCTCCGGAATTGTACGCACCGGCACTTGAGGGCAGAATGAGCGAAGAGAATGCCGTACTTGCCTTCTTGTATCCAGTCGTACTGGAGTTCGCAATGTTATCTGCAACGGTGCTCAGACGGTTGGCTTGTGCGTTCATGCCGGACGCACCGGTTTGCATCATTCCGTAAAGGCTCATCGCATAATCCCTCTTTTGCTACTGCGATTTAGATTAGCGAGCGGGCCTTGCGTGAACCTGATTGTTTGTGATGCTAACAGAGGTGGCCAACCGCGTTTTTGGGCTGGCCAATTCCCATTTACTTCCAATCGATCAGGTATCCGAGGAACCGCTTCGAATCGATCGGGTCAAAACCCAGACGCTTGCGCAGCTTCTTGCGCAGCTTGGAAATGTGGCTTTCAACAACGTTCTCTTCCACATCTTCGTCGAAGATCCCGTAGATTGCGTTGAAGATCTGCTGCTTGGTCACCCGCCGGCCGCGGTTGGCGACCAGGTATTCGAGGATGCGGCGTTCGCGCCTGGGCAGCGCAAAGGTGCGATCCTCGATCTCGGGATCCCGGCCATCGGAAAAGACCCGGATGGGACCGATCTCGATGTGAGTGGTAATCGCCTTGAGCCGACGGCGGATTGCCGCCGCACGCGCCAAAATTTCCCGGGGATGAACCGGCTTGCGCACCACGTCGTCCACTCCGCTGTCGTAGAACGCCAGGGTGGATTCAAGTGATGGTGTATCGCTTACTGCGATCACAGGAGCCTGAGAGCGATCACGGATCGCTCTGGGCAGATCCATCATCTGTTTTCCATGTCCGATCAGGAAAGCCTCTACCGCCGCCAGATCCGAATCTGCAGCCGTGTGCACCCATTCCCCGAATTCGACGGAATCAAAGCTCGCCGAAGGAACTCCTTCCCGCCCGAAAAGAGATGTGTACCCATCTTTTACCAATTGCCGATCATCAACCACTACGATCATTCGTTCGCCTCCGAATCAGTGTGGTGCCTCGTTGCATAAGGAGTACGAATCCGCTGAATCGCGGTAAACTATGAAATGAATCCGGTGACAATTAATAATTGATTAACCATATTTCCCGCTGATTTGCCTAGATATGGTATGCATCACCGCTCTTACACACAATTATGTTGGGAAAAGTTAACAAATGGTTAATTTTTTTCTTGCGTCGTTTAGAAACGCCTAATTCTAAACAAATTGTTACAAATCGGGCAGAAAAATGTCATCTGCTATTTCAGGTTGTGCTATCCGCAGAACGATCTGGCCTGTTCCGTCCATGCTCCGTGACCGGTCGCGATCAGATTTGCGATGACCCGGCAGACATATCTTTTCTGTGCCGGATCGTTGTTCGGACCGGCATGATAGCGCGCCACGGCCATCGTCCAGGTTTCGTGCCGGGCGTGCAGCCGGGCAAGAAAGCGGGCGGCATATTCAACATTGGCGTGCGGATCCAGCATCGCACTCACTGACCTAAATTCAGCGCCATGATAGCGGTGATTGATCTGCATGCATCCGAGATCGATCAGGGTCTTGCCCTCGGCCCGCGCCTTTTCGAATTCGCGCAGTGCTTCGCTGCGGTTCTTCGCATAGACCGTGCGGCCTTCGATATTGAGCGCATAGGGATAGAGCGATCCCTTCCGGCCGGTCTCCGTCAGGCCGACGGAATGAAGGATGCCGGGCGGCACGCCGTGGGCCCGTGCGGCGGCGAGGATCTCGGCCTCGCAGACACCGGTTGCTGCTTCGGCCTGGCGTGGCATCAACCCGTCAGAGATAAACGCCGTCAGTGCGACCAGCGCCAGAACCAGCATACGAACTCTGTTCATGGCCTTGCCCTCCCTGGCTACCGGTTCCCTGCCGGCCAGCATTGTTGCGCCCGCTCTCGTTGCCCGACGACTGCGCATCACTTGAACCCGGTCCCTGCTGGCTCGGTTGAAATCCCTGCTGCGCGGTCTGGCTTGAAGCACGGTCGGGTCCGGCAACGTGTTGGACCGTGATCTGCTCAACGCCAAAGCCCTGACCACGGAGTGCCTTGATGATCGATTCATTGTCTTGCTTGATCTGCCGGTAGGCTTCAGCCGTCTGGACCTTGATCTCGACCGACAGGTCTTCACCGGACAGCTTCAAAACAGCGGTGACACTGCCAAGCGATACCGGATTGAGTTGAAGCTTGAGGGTATGAAGCGTTTGCCCTGCCTGCTGCGGTCCCGTCTGGGCAACCGGTTGCGCCGGCGCCGTGCGCTGGGCGGACAACGCCGTGGTGCCCGCATCCACCAGCGAACGGGTCACCAACTGGGCATTCGCCGACATGGTCTGGGCGGGCATGAACCGCCGTGATTCGATCACTTCGACCTTGCCGCCCTTGAGGCTGACCGGTTCGTCGCTGTTTCGCTCGGAAGCGTCGCCCTGCCTGCCTGCATTGCGGCCCCGGATCCCGGCATCATCGGCGGGCCGAGCCTCGCCCTCCATGCCAAGGGCGCGCATGACTTCCCTGATTGCGGCCTGGTCCTTCTGCCGGTCGGAACCGGACTCCGTCGTCGAAGCCTTAGCCGGTGCCTGCGTGCCCTGCCCTGTCAGCGCCGCTGCGGCTGCGGATGCCAGGGTGGCTGGCGCCGCGGTTGCCGACCCGGCATCGGCGGAGGCGTGCTGACCCGGCTGCACCGTGCTTGCCTGGCCAGGGGCTGCCTTCTGTGCATCAGTGATCGTCGGGGACGCGTTGGCTGCAACTGCCTCAGCCCCAGCCTGAGGCCGCGCCGCCTTGGCTCCAGCAGCATTCGCGCTGGCCACGCTGGAATCGTCCGACCCTGGCTTGCCAGGCTTGATCATGACGGCAGCGTCCGGCTTGCCTGCAGGCGCTTCCTCGGCGGCATCGGCGCCAGCCGCCATTTCTTCGGCATCAGCCGCAACCTGTTCGCCCTGCGCGGTCTTTCCAAGATCGACGTCATCGGAGTAGGCCGCACTGGACATCAATCCGGACAGGAGATTGAGAACCTCGTCGGACTGCCCGGGCCCGGAAGAAATCAGGTCATCAGGTTCCCCGCTGTCAGTGCCTGCATCGGTTTCTTCGCCTGACCCGACCTGGTCGGAGTCCGCGACCACCGTGCGCTTGTCCTGCGGTTCCGCGGCTGCGCTGCGTTTTTCATTAGAAAGGGCGGCCGAAAAGGCATCGCTTCTGCCGTCCCCGGCAGCATCGGCGCCGGTGAAGCCTTCACCGGCCTTTGCAACCGGCCGTGCAGGCACTTGACGCTGCAACACCATATCCAGTGCACTCACGATGCTTTCCTCTTCAATTCACTCAAGCAGCTTGTCTATGCGCTCGAGGGCCTGTTTGCGCTCCGCTACATAACCCTTGAATGCTTCTTCCTCTGCCGCCCGGCTCTCCTCTTCAGCTACACTCGTCCGTCTGAAAATAGAGCTTCCGGGCTTTTTCTCTTCACCGGCTTTCGCCTTGATGTTTTCGGCACCTTGCGGCACTTCCGGTTGCGCTATGATGGAAGGGTATGCTTGCGTGAAGCTGTCGGGGACAGGTCTTTTCACGACTTCGCCTGCAACAATCTTTGCCGCTTCCCGTAATGCGCGGTCGCGCCGCGACAAACGGGCCCCTGAAAGAGAATTTATACTTTGAAGAACAGCATCAACACCATCCGTGGGTATCTTTGCCATGCCTGAATAGAGTTCCGCCATTGCCTGGGGGGTCTTGTCGTTCACTCCCAGCAGGGCTTCGGCCCGGTCGGAAGCAAACACTGCAAGTTCGCGCAGGCCGGTGATCGCCGCCTTGCGGGCGATGCGCAGGTAGATCTCGCGCTTTCTTGGCCTATCCATGAAGGAGAGGATCTCGCTGAGCCCCTCATCTCCGACTTTCTCGTAGTTGAGCAGCACGAGATCGACAACAAGATCGGCATACTGGCCCGCATAGGGCGAGTTGATGAAGCGACGGGCATAGAGTTGGGCGTAATGCAGCGCCTCGTCGACCATGTTCTTCTGCGCCGCGATGAACAGGGACCGCCTCAGGGCAGCCTCCTCCACCAGGGTTCCGGGAGCGGTCAGCCTGGCCCAATCGAACAGTTCCAGGGCCGACGAGTCATTCAGCGCGGCCATCACATTGGCGGCCACCAATGTGATATAGGGGCCGATCTCCGTATCCCGGTAGATCTTGACCACTTCGCTCAGCTCTGTCTGCGTCTTGGCGGCGCGGCCGTTCAGATAGGCCCTGAGTACGGTGGTGACCTCGTTGTCGAAATTGCCGAACTTGTCCTTGATGGCCAGAATATCGAGCGTCGCCGGATTGCCGCCGCTCATGGCGTAGATCAGCGCCGCGTCGACATTGCGCGGATCGTCAAAGACCGACTGGTCCGCTTGCCGAAGACGGCTGTCGATGACGCCGATGAGAAAACGCTGCATCTCCATCGCCGAATGATCGCCCTGCACCACCGCATCCTGCACAAACTGCAGCGACCGGACCAGCTTGTAGGGTTCGAGAGCTTCCATCTGGTCGTCCATCTCGAAGCCGGCGGTTTCGCCCGGTTCGGAATATGGTGCCTTGATGCCTTCGATTTCCTGGGACGAGGCCGCGTCTGCTGCACCATGGTCCGGTTCACCCGGAGCGGTATCCGCATGCTCTCCGGCGGCCATCCCGGAATGCGCTTCCGGTTCGGACCCGGCATGCCCATCGGACGCACCTTCGGACAGGGTGTTGGAGAAGGTTTCGGCACCGTGAAACAGTTCGAAGGGAAGAGGCGCCTGCGGTTCTTCGGCGTGAGCCCCAAACGCAAACATCGCCGCAATGACGGCGAGGCTCACGGGCGCAAATTGACGGGCGCGCCGCACCATCAGCTCCCCTTGGCCTCAACAAGAATCTCTATGCGGCGATTGACCTCGGCATAAGGATTTTCCGGGTCCTTGAGCCGCCGGTCGGCAAAACCGGTAACCTGGGTGATGCGTTCCTCGGGCACGCCGCCGCGGACCAGCATGAACAGCGCGGAATGGGCCCGTGCCGTCGACAAGCGCCAGTTGTCGTCATTGCCGGATGTGTAGGGGCGGGCATCGGTGTGCCCGCGGATCGCGATCGCTCCGGGCCGTTTTGCAAGCAATTGGCCGATTTTCTCCATCGCGATCACCAGATCGCGCCCGGGCACTGCCGACCCGACATTGAACATGCCGAAATCGAGCTGGTCGGTGAGCGAAACCAGCAGGCCGCCCTCGGCGGGCGTAACCGTCAGGCCTTCGGCGAGCTTGCCGACCCCGCCACCGAGCGCCTTGGCGATTTCCTCCTTGAGGACGTCGGCCTCGGCTTCGAACCTGGCCTGCTGCTGCTCGGCCTCGCTCAGCTCGGACTGCGTGCCTGTACCGCCCTCGCCGGCGATCTCCGCGGCCTTGCTTCCTTGCGGCCCATCCTCTGTCTTGCCGCCGAAGTTTCCGGCCTGGGCATAGGGATCGTCCTGCAGGCCGAAATCATCGACAGCATCAGGTGGAGCCATGTTTCTCTGGTAATCGTCGGCCGCGACCATTGCCTGAGTGTCTTCAAGCGTCTTCTTTTCCTGTTCGACCTGCTTGGACCAGAAATCCGGATCGAACGGATCGCGGTAGGCCTCGCCACCGGAAGCACCGGTGGAGGGGCCTGATTGCGCGGCTCCGCCTTCGCCCTTCTCGGATATGTTGGACTGGGTTCCGGTTTCCTGGGCGATTTCGGCCAGGACCGAGAACGGGTTCTCGAAATAGTCGGATTCCGAATAGTCCTGCTTCTCGCCGGCCGAGGCGTTTTCCTGATTGCCGGCATCGGAGCCCTGACCGTCGGTTTTCCCCTCACCGTCGGTCTTGGATTTCGGCGCCTTGGCCTCGCCGTCCTGCGTGTTGCCGACCTTCTTGATACCGCGATCAGTCGGCTTGTCATCCATCAGCTTGATTGGATTGAAATAGCTCGCGACCGAAGCCTTGCTTTCCTCGTTGGCGGCGTTGACCAGCCACATGACCAGGAAGAAGGCCATCATGGCGGTCATGAAGTCGGCATAAGCGATTTTCCAGACACCACCGTGGCTGCCATCCTCCGCGCCGCCACCGCGTCGCTTAACGATGATGATTTCATTCTTGCCTTGATGTGTTGAATCGCCATCCGCCATCAGAGAACCTCGGCAAGGGCTTTGGACCAGTCGGACAAGCGGCTGGCAAACTTGGTGCGATTGACTTCGACCTCGATGTCAAATCCGTCGCTTTCCTCGATTGTCAGCCGGTCAGCGTCGATACCAACCTGCTCACTGAAAGCATGGACGAGAGCTTTCGGTCCTGACACGCGGATCCGGCTGGCATTCTCGAGCGCCAGGATCTTGCGGATCTCATCGGCCAGACCGGCGAGAATGCGCTTGCGGACAGCTTCATCGATCAATGGCTTCAACACGGCCTCGACATCGCCGGCGATCAGGTCAGCGATTTCGCCGCTCCGGGCGGCAATCGCATCCGGGATAGTTTTGGCGGCTTTGGTTTCCAGTTCTGCCCGCAATGCCTCTAGTTCGGCAGAGTGGAGATTTTCGATGGCGAGATGCTCGGCTTCGAATTTCTTCGTCAGCTCGGCCCGGGCGATTGCTTCGCCTTCGGCTCTCGCCTCGGCGCGGATGCTTTCGGTGTCGATATGGGGCAATGCCACAAGCTTTTCGTCGGCTTCCACATGCTGGTCAGCGTGAAATCCGCTCATGTCGGTGAATTCGAAATCAGGAAGGTACCGTGCGAAACTGGCCGTCATGAGCCTCTCCGATTGGTGGCAATTGCTGACGATAGCCGGTTCAATGTCTTTCCCTTCAGATTCAGAAGGCGGGGACTGCGGAATCCGACTGCGCCTTCATGCGCGTGAGAAACCTAGAGAGCTAAACTTGTGTGAGAATGACCTCAGGCTGCCCGACCCGATGCAAAATGCCGGTCATCACACGAATTGAGTGCCGGTCCGCACCAAGGGCAATTTTGGCGCGGACCAGCCAATCCACCATGTCCGTTGACCGGCGGCACGGCAGAATAGGTTCATTCTGCGCCCCCGTTAGGGGGGAACTCCAGGCTTACTGACGGAAGAGCTGAAGGATGTTTTCAGAGTTGGTATTGGCGATCGACAGCGACTGGATGCCCAGCTGCTGCTGCGTCTGCAGGGCCTTCAGTCGAGTCGATTCCTCATTCATGTCCGCATCAACAAGACGGCCGATGCCCTTGGAGATCGAGTCCATCAGGTTGGCGACGAAGTCTTCCTGCATGGAGACACGGCTGTTGATCGCACCAAGGTTTGAGGCCGCATCCGTCATCTGAAGCAAGATCGAGTCAACAACCCGGATCATCGAGGCAACCTCGGAATCCTGGGTACCCGCGGTGAGCTTTATCTCGGCACCCGTCGCTGCGGTGGTGGCACCATTGTCGAGCAGGTAGAAGGCTCCGTCCGTGGAGAGACCATCCGGATCGAGTGCATCGGAGTCGACGTCCTTGGTCAGGAGGCCGAACTGCGCATCGCCGGCACCGGAAGCAATCAAGGTCGTTTTGCTGGTGTCGACGTCCAATGTGGTGATGGAAACGTTGTTGTTGGTATCACGGTTGAAGCCGGCGACGATTTCCTTGGTACCGGCTACGGTAGCCGTGGTGTTGTTGAGCCAGTTTTCACCCGAGAACGATGCCGATTCAGAGATCGAAATCAGCTGGTTCTTGAGCTCTGTCAGTTCCTTGTCGATCTTGGTCTTGTCAACGCCAGGCTCGCGGGCCGCAACCAGCTTTGCCTTGATTTCGGAGACCACGTCGATCGAGGAACTCATGCCGGTATAGGCAATGTCCACTTTCGCGGCGCCGAGGCCAAGGGCGTCTTTCACCGTTGAAAGCGCCTTGTTGTCCGAACGCATGGTTGTTGCGATCGACCAGTAAGCCGCGTTGTCGCCGGCGGTTTCAACGCGATAGCCCGATGATACCCGCGCTTGCGTTGTTTGCATTTCGGAGTTGATGGTACGAAGAGTCTTCAGTGCAGCCATCGCGGCTGCGTTGGTCATGATGCTGGTCATATTTAAATGCCCCCTATAATTGCCCAGGGACATACCGGCCACAATCCCGGTTACGATGAACTTGCATCATGCTACCGGATCGGCCTTTGCCATTAACTTCCGGTTCATCGTCGGTAACTAAGAGGTAAACGTTTATGGTTAACGAGGGGTTAATTCAACCCCTAAATCTAGTAACAGGGCCATATTGAGCATCTCAGCTTCTCCTGTTTTAGCTGTCACAGAAATAGATGAATTCAAGAAGTTACCGCGGCGCACACAAAGCCGGAAGATTTGCGCCGACCCGGCTTGCCCGAAAGCGCGAAAGGCCGCATCGTTTCCGATGCGGCCTTTCGAATTCTGCCATCGGAAGCCGCCTTGAGGCGGCCCCGGTCCTGGATGCTCTTAACGGAAGAGCTGCAGGATGTTTTCCGAGTTGGAGTTGGCGATCGACAGCGACTGGATGCCCAGTTGCTGCTGTGTCTGCAGGGCCTTCAGGCGAGTCGATTCCTCGTTCATGTCCGCATCGACAAGACGTCCGACACCGCTGCTGATCGAGTCCATCAGGTTGGCGACGAAGTCTTCCTGCATGGAGACCCGCTTGTTGACCGCACCGAGGTTGGAGGCCGCATCCGTCATCTGAAGCAAGATCGAGTCAACGACCCGGATCATCGAAGTGACCTGGGAATCCGAGGTTGATGCGGTGAGCTTAATCTCAGTACCTGACGCTGCGGTGGTGGCACCGTTGTCGAGCAGGAAGAACTCGCCGTCCGAGGAGAGACCCTCAGGATCGAGTGCATCGGAGTCGACGTCCTTGGTCAGGAGGCCGAACTGCGCATCGCCGGCAGCAGAAGCAATCAAAGTCGTCTTGCTGGTGTCGATATCAAGCGTGGTGAGGGAAATGTTGTTGCTGGCATCACGGTTGAAGCCACCGACGATTGACTTGGTACCGGCTACAGTGGCGGTGGTGTTGTTGAGCCAGTTTTCACCCGAGAACGATGCCGATTCAGAGATCGAAATCAGCTGGTTCTTGAGCTCTGTCAGTTCCTTGTCGATCTTGGTCTTGTCAACGCCAGGCTCGCGGGCAGCAACCAGCTTTGCCTTGATTTCGGAGACCACATCGATGGCCGAGTTCATACCCGTGTAGGCAACGTCAACCTTGGCGGCGCCGAGGCCAAGGGCGTCCTTGACGGTCGACATTGCCTTGTTGTCCGAACGCATGGTTGTTGCGATCGACCAGTAGGCAGCGTTGTCCGCGGCCGTTTCAACCCGGTAACCGGACGAAACGCGGTTCTGCGTCGTTTCCATGTCGGAGTTGATCGAACGCAGGGTGGCGAGTGCAGCCATTGCTGCGGAGTTGGTCATGATGCTTGTCATGGAATTGTCCCTTTAGACAAATTACTCGGGACATACCGGACTCGGTTACCGGCAACAGTGGCCAGGCATCATGCCCGTCGCTTCCGGTCTCTTCCGATCAACGACCCACTATTTCTTGAGATCGAAAATCGCAGGTTATGGTTACCGAACACTTAACCCAGGATCGCTCTGCCAGTTTTTTTGGAATTTTGCTATTTGCTTGAATCAAAACGCAAAACGCCGGGGATTTCGCCCCGGCGTCCTGGTTTGCTCAACTCTGAGATCAGAGCTGGCGGGTTCCTTAACGGAAGAGCTGCAGGATGTTCTGCGAGCTGGAGTTGGCGATCGAGAGCGCCTGGATGCCCAGCTGCTGCTGCGTCTGCAGGGCCTTCAGGCGAGTCGATTCCTCGTTCATGTCCGCATCGACAAGACGACCGACGCCCTTGGAGATCGAGCCCATCAGGTTGGCGACGAAGTCTTCCTGCATGGAGACCCGCTTGTTGACCGCGCCGAGGTTGGAGGCCGCATCCGTCATCTGAAGCAAGATCGAGTCAACAACCCGGATCATCGAGGTGACCTGGGAATCCGAGGTTGATGCGGTGAGCTTAATCTCGGTACCTGACGCTGCGGTGGTGGCACCGTTGTCGAGCAGGAAGAACTCTCCGTCCGAGGAGAGACCAGCGGGATCGAGTGCATCGGAGTCGACGTCCTTGGTCAGGAGGCCGAACTGTGCATCGCCGGCAGCAGAAGCAATCAGAGTCGTCTTGCTGGTGTCGACATCAAGCGTGGTGATGGAAACGTTGTTGCTGGCATCACGGTTGAAGCCGCCGACGATTGACTTGGTACCGGCTACAGTGGCGGTGGTGTTGTTGAGCCAGTTTTCACCCGAGAACGATGCCGATTCAGAGATCGAAATCAGCTGGTTCTTGAGCTCTGTCAGTTCCTTGTCGATCTTGGTCTTGTCAACGCCAGGCTCGCGGGCAGCAACCAGCTTTGCCTTGATTTCGGAGACCACATCGATGGCCGAGTTCATACCCGTGTAGGCAACGTCAACCTTGGCGGCGCCGAGGCCGAGTGCGTCCTGAACGGTGGAGAGAGCCTTGTTGTCCGAACGCATGGTTGTGGCGATCGACCAGTAGGCAGCATTGTCCGCGGCCGATTCAACACGATAGCCGGACGAGACGCGGTTCTGCGTCGTTTCCATGTCGTTGTTGATCGAACGAAGAGTGGCGAGTGCAGACATAGCTGCGGAGTTGGTCATGATGCTAGTCATGGGATTGTCCCTTTAAAAAAACGCAAAACTGATGAGGGACATACCGGGCTTATTGATTTACCGGTCATGCGGTTCGGCATCATGCCTGTCGGAACCCTCTGACTTCGCAAAGGTGTTCCTCCCCGTCATGTTGGCACCATAATCACAGCGAGGACTTTCGAATTGATTAATCGAAAGCCGAAATAGCGCGTAATTTCAATATGGTTAACGCTGACTTAAATGGATGTCGCGGTCAATTGGGCGGACAGAACACCGCATGGCGGCGTCATCCGGCGCGCTGGACAAAGGGATCGGAAGTGCCTTGCCGACGATCAGACGAAGGACCGCACCAGGCTTCCCACCATCAGGTTCCAGCCGTCGATCAGGACAAAAAACAAGATCTTGAAAGGCAGCGATATGGCCGTCGGCGGCAGCATCATCATGCCCATCGACATGGTGATGGTCGCCACCACCAGATCGATCACCAGAAACGGCAGAACCACAAGGAAGCCGATTTCAAATCCGCGCCGGATTTCAGAAATCATGAAGGCTGGAACCAGCACGCGCATGTCGATCTTGCCGTCCGTTTCTGTCGACTGGCCGCGCTCGTCGGCGATGTCGATGAACAAGGTCAGATCCTTGGGGCGCGTGTTGACCAGCATGAACTCGCGAAACGGATCGGCGATCAGGCCGATTGCTTCCTGCTCCGTGACCTGGTTTTCAAGAAGCGGACTGACGCCGGTTTCCCAAGCCCGGTCGAATGTCGGGGCCATGACATAGAAGGTCATGAAGAGGGAAAGGCTGACCAGGATCATGTTGGCGGGTGTTGTGGCCAGCCCCATGCCTGAACGCAGGATGGCGAAGGCAATGATGAACCGCGGAAAGCTGGTCACCATGATCAGGATGCCCGGCGCAACGGACAGGACGGTCAACAGCCCGAAGGTGCGGATGATCCAGCTCGCAACCGAACCGTCGACCGGCGCCTGCAGCAAATTCGGGTCCAGGATCTGGGCCTGCGCCGCCGTTGCAAATGCCATCATGGCTGCAAAGGCTGATAAAAATCGAATCATTCGATCACAAATGTCCTCAAAAGGAGATCGTTGACGCGGCCTTCCGACCGCAGTTTCACGCGTTCACGCAGGTCCTCGCGCAAATACTGAAAGCCACGCGGTCCTTCTATCTGCTGAAGCGACACGGTCCGCAGATAGGCAAGAATGTCCTGATGGATCTGGTCGGCAATGGCATCGTCGGGTTCATTGGTAAACACAAGCGAGACTTCGACTCGGATCCAGTTGTCAGAAGGGTATGACAGGTTTGTGGTGATCGGCTCAAGCGCAACGACGTTTTCCCGGGGTTTGTCCTCGGCTTTGTCCTCTTTTTTCTCGTCTTTCCCGTGAGCCTGCTCAGCGGCTGCCGTTTCGGGCTGGTCCACCTGCGGCGCAATCAGACCGCCCACCATCCAGCCGCCACCGGCAGCGATCAGGCTGAGGACCAGCACGATCGCTATGGTGATGACAAGTCCGGACTTCTTCTTGCCACCGTCTTCTTCTGCGCTGTCAAAGTCAGCCATGGATCATGCCATCAAATCGGAGAAAGAATGTCGACAAGCTGCTGCCCGTAGGGTGGCTGCTGGACTTCGGTCAAACGGCCACGGCCACCGTAGGAGACGCGGGCTTCGGCGATCTTGTCGTAGGCCACGGTGTTGTTGTGATCCACGTCCAGCGGTCGCACGATACCGGCGACATTGAGAATGCGAAGTTCCTGGTTGACCCGCACTTCCTGGCTGCCGCTGATCACCAGATTGCCGTTCTGCAGGATCCCGGTGACAACAGCGGCCACGCGCAGCTGCAATTTTTCCGACCGGGCCGTCGTGCCGGTTCCCTTGGTCGATGTGTTCGAACCATAGTTGAGGTCACCCGAACTAATCGTGCTGATCGCCGGGAGGTTGAGCCCCATGTTCATCCCGCTGGAGTTCTTCCGGCTCCGGTCGGTGGCGTTGTCGAAGCTGGCCTTGTCGTTGATGGCGAGATCGACCGTGAGAATGTCGCCGATACTGACCGCGCGGGCGTCCTGGAACAGTTTCGACCGCCGGTCATCCCACAAGGAGAAATTGCTCGAGCGCACGGGCGGCTGCTTTGGATAAGCCGCCATTTGGGGGGTTTCGCCATAGGCAAGGCCCGAGCCCACCGGACTCATCGAAGGCGCCTGGCCAATCTCCTTGATCGTCTGCGAATTGCATCCGGCCAGGGTGAGCGCAAGAACGGTGGCAGCTATGGCCCTAATCATGACGGATCCTCGGTTTGCTCGGGTGCTGCGGCCGCGGCGAGAATGCTCGCCAACGCCGCGGCCTTCTTGGTATCCATCTCGTTGAGAATCTGGCTTGCCAGCCGCGGGCTGAGTTTCATGACGATTGCCGCCGCGATCCCAGGCTTGACGATTTCCAGCTGCTTGGCAGCGGAGTCCGGCGCCATGTTCTTGTAGATTTCAACCAGTTGCGTGTCGGCGACCCGCATGAAGTCTTCACGTTTCTTCAGCCAGTCGCGGTATTTCAGGGTTCGCTCCTCGAGCAGGCGGATTCTCTCGTCGACGCCGGCCTGAAGATCCTCGAGTTCCTTCTTCTGAAGAAGATAGCGCTGGTCGCGCGCGGCGTCGGCAATGTTGCCGCAAAACGCACGGATCTCATCTTCGAGGCTCGGCGCCGGCGCCTGCTGCGCAAATGCACCAGGCGCGATCATGCCCAGCATGATGACCGCCGCGGCGCCTGCGCCGCGGGCCCATCTGCGCGAGGCAGGCTGTCGGGCCGCAATCATTGCAGCACCAGTTCCGCATGCAGCGCGCCGGCGGACTTGATGCCCTGCAGGATGGCAATGATGCCGTCAGGCTTGACGCCGATCGAATTGAGGCCGGCCACCAGCGTTCTGAGGTCCGGGCCGTCGATGATGGCGACCTGGCCACCGTCGACGCCTGCGGTGATGTCGGTGAGCGGTTCGACTGCCGTCACCCCATCGGAGAACGGCAACGGCTGCACAACCGTCGGCGTCTCATTGATCTGTACGGTCAGCGTTCCGTGACTGACCGCGACCCTGGAGATGCGGACGTCATTGCCGATGACAATGGTGCCGGTCCGCTCGTTGACCACGACGCGGGCGGGCGAATCCGTTTCGACGACCAGGCCCTCGAGCTCCGCAGTCAGCCGTGCAAGGTCAGCCCGCGGTGGCTTGCGAACCGCCACCGTGGTTGAATCACGAGCTTCGGCGATGGCGGTGCCATAGCGTGCTTCGGAAAACGCGTTGATGACGTCGGCCATTCCCACAGCAGTGGTGAAATCGGGATTACGAAGCTGGTAGACCAGCCCGTCAACCTGCTTGAATGTTGCCGGGATCTCGCGTTCGATGATGGCGCCACCGGGCAACCGTCCCGCAGTGGCGGTGCCCTGCTGCAAGGTGGCCGCATCGCCCTGCGCATTGATCGCCGAGACGATCACCGAGCCCTGCGCGACGGCGTAGATCTGTCCGTCCGGCCCGGACAACGAGGTCATGACCAGTGTACCGCCACGCAGCGAGGTCGCATCGCCGAGAGAGGAAACGGTAACATCGATCCGCGAACCAAGGCTGGCAAAGGGGGGCAGATTGGCCGTGACGATCACGGCCGCAACATTGTTGACGCGCGAGGCGCCGCCTTCGGTGGAGATGCCGAGGTTTTGCAACATGGCGCGCAGCGACTGCTCGGTAAACGGCGAGTTGCGGAGACCATCGCCGGTGCCCTGCAATCCGACGACAAGGCCATAGCCGATGAGCTGGTTGTCGCGGCCAGCCTGAAGCGAGGCGATATCCTTGATGCGAGATGAGGCGCCGGCGGGCCGGATGAAGCTCAGCCCCGCTCCGGAGGCAAACTGCTCCATGGACGCGGTCCCGGTTCCCGTACCCGTCGCCGGGCCCGGCCCGGAACCGGCCAGGACAAGCATGGCGATCCAGATGCCGACTATCTTGGTGACCGTGCGGATCATTTCGCCGCCACCCGAATGCTGCCGTTGTCCATCACCGTACCGGAGATGATAACGCCGGTTTCCACGTTACGGACACGGATGAAATCGCCAATCGCCGCATTTTCAAGCGGTGTGCCCATTGCCGTGATGGTCAAGCCCTTGCCGCTGAATATCAGCTGAACCGTCTTGCCACGCTCGACGGCCCAGGAATCGCGCAACGCCGCGACCGGAATGGTGCGGCCCGGCAGCAATGTGCGGGTTGTCACCTTGCCTAGCACTTCGCTGGTGATCTCGGCATAGCCGCCGCGCAGGTTCGGATTGGTGACCTCGACCTCGCGGACCGCTTCCGACAGGATTTCCTCGCCGGGATAGATGGTCCGTTCCGGGACCACCGCAGTGCCGCGACCGGCCTGCGCCAGGGGCATGGCGCAGAGCAGGCCAAGCAGCACAGCGGCCGCGCGAATGAGGCCTTGCAAAGGCGATACTGGGCGAAACGTCATGTCTGCCTTGTCCTTTGTACCCTAGAGGTTCTGGGAAACGACGGACGCCATTTCATCCGCCGCCTTGATGATCTTCGAATTCATTTCATAGGCGCGCTGCGCAGAGATCAGATCGGTGATTTCCTTGACCGGATCGACGTTGGAGGCTTCCAGGTAACCCTGCTGGATATGGGCGAATCCCGGATCGGCAGGAGCGCCGACGATCGCCGGGCCGGATGCCACGGTCTGACGGAAGAGATTGTCGCCCAACGGTTCGAGACCCGCCTCGTTGACAAAATTGGCCAGCGTCAGCTGACCCAGGTCCTGCAATTCGACATCGTCGCCGACCCGGACCAGAACCTGGCCGGTACGGGAAATCTGCACTTCGCTGGTTTCATCGGGGAAGGTGATCCCCGGAACGACCACATAGCCGTCGATGGTAACCAACTGGCCATCGGCATTGGTGTTGAAGGCACCTGCCCTCGAATACTGGGTTTCGCCATCCGGCGTTTCGATCTGGAACCAGCCTCGGCCGACGAGCGCGAGGTCAAGCTTGTTGCCTGTTCCGACGAGGCTGCCCTGGATGTGCAGGTTTCGAACGGCAGACGTCTGCACGCCAAGTCCGATATGCGCTCCTTCGGGCACGATCGCCTGGTTGGAAGCGTTGGGGACGCCGGAGTTGCGCTCGACCTGATAGAGCAGGTCGGAAAATTCCGCGCGGGCGCGCTTGAAGCCGGTGGTGTTGATGTTCGCCACGTTGTTGGCGATCACCTCAAGATTGATCTGCTGGGCGTTCATACCGGTAGCTGCGATGGCCAAAGCCTTCATGGCGAGTTCCTCAGATTTGCATACGAGCGATTTCGAGATAAGCAGTGACCATCTTGTCGCGGATGGCGACAGCGGTCTGCAGCGACTGTTCGGCCGCCATGATGGCGTCGACAACTTCACGGGTCGGCACCTGGCCGCGGATCGCAGCGAATGACTGACCTTCGGCGACCTTCAGATTGGACACCACGCCTTCGCCGAGGCTTTTCAAGGTCTCGGCGAACGAAGATGGTGACGGCGCAACCGCGGCAGCCGTCAGGTTCGGCATTCCCGCGGCGCTTGCCATGTCGGTCTCGCGCGGACCGGCAAAGCCGGACAGGGCAGACATTCCAGAAATCTTGTCAATCATTGGCTGGCCCTCAGCAGATCAATCGTCATGGAAACCAGTTCCCGGGTTTGCTTCACTGTCTGAAGATTGGCTTCGTATGACCGATTGGCTTCCCGCATGTCGGCCAGTTCGATCAGGACATTGACGTTGGGCAGCTTAACCATGCCCTTGCTGTCGGCTGCCGGATTTCCAGGATCATACTCGATGGTGAAGTCGGCCGGATCGACATCGATCTTCGCCACCTCGGCGCGCGAGGCGCCAATGGTGCGGTCGAGTTCCCAGGAGAAACTGATTGTCTTGCGGCGATAGGCATCGGCTCCCGGCGTGTTGCCGGTCGATTGCGCGTTGGCGAGGTTCTCGGAAACCACGCGCATGCGGGTTTCCTGAACGCTCAATCCGGAAGACGCTATGCGCGAGGCGAGGGAAAGAGGATCAATTGGCATGGTCAGCGCCTCACTGTCAGAAGCATCATCCGGTGAAAGGCCTTCACCATCCCGGTGTTGAGTTCGTACATCCGCTTGATTTCTCCGGTCTTGCTCATTTCCTCCGGCAGACTGACCGAGTTTCCGGATGGCTGAACGTCTACGTCGCCAAAGCTGCCGCTGCGAACCGCGCCGCGCATCGGATCCTCATGGATATGGCCGGGATGGGTCGCAGCCATGCGAACCGGAGCCTGGGTCTGGTCGAGCACGGCTTCGAAAGCCGCTACGTCCCGGGTTGCGTAGCCGGGTGTGTTGGCGTTCGCGATGTTTCCGGCAACCACGCTTTGGCGCACTGTAAGCCAGTGAGATTGGTTGGATGCCAGTTCGAAAAGCTGAATCGGCTGCATGGCGTTTCCCTGTCCTTAACAAGCTCAGAGAGTAGGCCGTTAATCTTGCGTGTGCCTTACGGGTAATCTTGCGTGTGCTTTACGGGAAAGGCGCCTGCTTCTTGCGTCATAATCCAAGCGTGGCGCGGCGTGATAGCCTGAAGTCTTGCGGTCGGAGAATAGGGGCATGGCGGCTGGTGGATCTGCTTGGGCCTTGCCGGCGGACACCGACGCCGTTCTCGATAACAGCATCGGCGCAGATGGGACAGTCCGCTCACCGCCGGTTCAAGAGATGGCTCAGCGAGCGGGTTGCCGCCCGGCCGGCGCTCAGGCGCTTCGGGTCATCTCAACGCTGGATGACTTCGCCATTGGAGGTGATGATCACCCACTGTCCATCGCGCTTTTCCAGAGTGGCAAGACGGGAGTTATCCGGTAGAACCGAACCGATGCGGACGATGTACATGCCGGACTTGTCCTCTATGAGCGCCCGTCCATTGGCGACATGCAGAAGTTTGTAGCGCGGTTTGCCGGGGAAGCTCTTGTCGGGGTCGATGGCGGTCAGCGCCGGCGCGCCCGTGGACTCGCTTCCCTCGCCGGATACGGTGGCGGTAATGATCGGATCGAAGGCCGATGGCTGGCCCGATCCATCCTTTTCGTCGGGAATGGCAAGCGGCGATACATTGACGAAGGAGCGCCCGCCGGTTTCCGGAAGATCCCGGGTCTCGGTGTAGCCCATCGGCGCAATGCCGAAGTCCTCCTGATTGAAGAAGACGTACCAGGGGAAAAAAGCCGCCGCAGTGGCCAGCATGAACCCGGCGACAGCCAGCACGCGGTCGCCGTTCCGTTTCCGCTTCGTGGCGCGCACCGGCGTTTCATCTGCACTGTCATTGGTCTCGATCGCGGCTTCGGCAACGTCGGTCACTGTTTCGTCCTTTCCTTGGCGGGCGATGAGACGGGCAAGCCGGCCGCAGCCTTCATTGCATCCGCGAGTTCGGCAAAAGCATCGGCGCTTGGCGGTTGTTCCGGTGTCTGGCGCAATATCTCGTAGATCACCGGCGTCTGCTTGATCGCCATTTCCAGTTCGGCATCTGATCCGGCCCGATAGCCGCCGATCAGCCGCAAATCGCGGGTTTCCTCGAAACGATGGATCAGGGCTTTGAGACGCATCACCAGCTTTTCCTCGTCCCCGCGCCAGGCCTTGCGGGCCAGCCGGGAGATCGATGTCAGCGGATTGACCGGCGGATAGCGGCCTTCGTCGGCAAGGGCGCGGTCGAGCACCAGGTGCCCGTCAAGAATGCCGCGGGCCGAGTCCGCCACGGGATCGTTGTGATTGTCGCCGTCGACCAGGATAGAGACGATCGCGGTGATTGCGCCGGCACCTTCCGGCCCGGGTCCGGCGCGTTCCAGCAGTCCGGGCAAGGCGGTGAAGACGGAGGCGGGGTAGCCACGGGCCACCGGCGGTTCGCCCGCCGCCATGCCGATCTCGCGCAGCGCATGGGCAAATCGCGTCAGGCTGTCGACGATCAGAAGAACGTTCTCGCCGGTGTCGCGGAAATACTCGGCGATGGCCATTGCTGTCAGCGGCGCGAGCTTGCGCTGCATCGGGCTTTCATCGCTGGTAGCGACCACGGCGACGGTCTTGGCCATGTTCGGGCCAAGCGTGTCCTCAATGAATTCGCGGACTTCACGGCCGCGCTCGCCCACCAGCGCCACGACGGCCCGGTCAAAATCGGCAGCCTTGGCGAACATCGACAGAAGCGTGGACTTGCCGACGCCCGAGCCGGCGAACACCCCGAGCCGCTGCCCCTGGCACATCGGGGTGAAGACATCGACGACGCGAATTCCGGTCCTGAGCGGCTTGTCGACCCTCTGGCGCAACATGGATGCCGGCGCCGAACCGGTTACCGAACGCGCAACCGGACCCTGCCTGAGCGGTCCGGCGCCATCCACCGGTTCTCCGAGCGCATTGATCGTCCGGCCGCACCAGCTCTTGTCGGGCGACAGCCGAAACGGGCCGCTGCGCCAGACCCGCTCGCCGATATTGGCCTGGGATGCTCCGTCCACCGGGCAGGCGATCAACTCATCGGGACCAAGACTGACAACTTCAGCGAGCTTGGTCGTCTCGCCGTGGCGGAACGTGAGAAAATCCCCGATCCGCGCGTGCCGCGACAACCCGGCGACAACGCAGTGGCCGGGCGCCACCGCGGTGACCGTTCCTGAAATATCGCAGGCGCCTTCCGGCTTGGAAAAGGTGCGCACGCTCTCGGCGAGCAGGGCCAGACCCGACCGCCCACTCATCGCGCACTGGCTCCCGACCCGGGAAAGCAATCAAACGGCAAACCCGGCATCAGTTTCAACTTCCGCTGCCCAGAGTGCGGATGGCTTGCTTGAAAGTGTCTTCCGTCGACTTGTTCATCGAGGAGATGTTGTCGAAAGCCCGCGAAATCACGATCAGGCGGCTCATCTCGGCCATGGCATTAACGTTGGAATTCTCGATGTAGCCCTGCAACAGACCGGCGCTTTCAGCGTCGATCACCGGTTCAGGCGGGATCGTTGGCACGATGCCGATCGGGGCCTTTCGGACGAAACCATCCCTGAAATCCGCCGAGAACATGCCAATGGCACCGCGCCGGAAGCCGTCCTGGCTGAGGCCGCCGTCGCGCCCTGCCCTGGGCGCTTCACCATCGGGATCCAGCTGGATCGGCGCTTCGCCCGGATCAAGCACGGGATAGCCGTTGATGTTCACCAGCTGGCCGGTGTCGGTGAGGGTGAATCGACCGTCGCGGGTCAGCATCTTTCCGGTCGGAGTCTCGATCATGAACCAGGCGTCGCCGCGAATGGCGAAATCGAGCGCGCTGCCGGTGGTCTTGAGACCGCCATTGGCCGTGCTGAGATAGTCCTTCCCCTCGTCGACGAAGGAGACATCGTTGGCGCCGGTGTTGGCCAGGACTTCGTTGAACTTGACCTCGGTTGCCCTGAACCCGGTGGTATTGGCGTTGGCGACGTTGTCGGCCAGAGTGCTCAGGCGACGTTCAAGCGCAATCTGCGACGACAATGAGACATAGATAGAACCCTGCATCAGCGGCCCCCGAGTTTGAGATTGTTGATTGATAGCATCAGCTCGGGGGTGATGCCGAAACCGGTGGACGAACTCAGCAGCAGGCTCGAACCGACGGAGCCATAGGAGGGATTGTCAAGTTCCCAGAGAGCAGTGAACCGCTGCATGAAGGTGTTGAGTTTCTCCGGGTCCTTGAAGTCTTCGATGTCGATACGCGACTTGAGCATTTCTGCCTGCTTGTCGATGTCCGAAGCGGCGACTTCCGCCGGAATGCCGAGCGCGGTGCGGACGACCTCGTAAAGGGCCGTGTCGGCAAGAATGCCGTAGACGGAATCGAGTTCCGGGGCTGTCCGCTCGAAGTAGAGCGCCAGCCGCACCCCGGTATTGTCTTCGCCGGCTTCTTCCTCCAGCGTCAGCCGGTGATACTTGTCAACCGTGCCCTGCTGAGCCTTGGTGAAGATGGTCGCGGTTTCACCGTGGCGGGCAAAATTGTAGGTCTCGGCGAATTCCTTGTACTTGGAATCGGCAAGCTGGTTGGCAAAGGCATCCTCGTTGTCGAGGCCTTCCGTCAGAACCTTGCGCATGAACGCCTTGGCGTAGTTCATATCCTCAAGACCATGAGCCTTCATGGCGTAGTTGAACACGCGGGTGTCCGCCATGAACTCGTCGATCGATTTGATCTCGGAAATCCGCTTGAGGTAGTATTCGCTTTCCCGGGCGACCTGGGGCTGGCTGGCAATGCGCTCGATGGATCGCGGGAGATCCCGCGTTATGAGATTGTAGCTGGTGTATGTCGATGTCACCGGATGTACCCCTCCTGTTTTCCAGGGCGCATTGCGCAGTTGCAAATCGACACAACTCCGCAAGCCTGTCCCGGACTAGGGCATCTTGCTTGTGCGAAGCTGAAGATTGGCAGGAAGCCATTCATCAAGCAGACAGATTCAGCTTCACACAAGGCTCAAGCCGTAGTGATTGGTTTGCATCTCAATTACCGCGGCGGGACGTTATGAATATTATTGTTGGTTTTGTTATTACCATCGGTTGCGTGCTCGGCGGCTTCATGGCCATGGGCGGCCATATCGAGGTGCTCAATCAGCCGTTCGAACTGCTGATCATCGGCGGCGCCGCAATTGGCGGCTTCATCATGACCAATCCGATCAAGACCATCAAAGACACGATGAAGGCACTGGGCGAGGCTTTCAAAGGCAAGGTCCCGAAGGAACGCGAGTATCTCGACACACTGAGCATTCTCTACTCGCTGATGCGCGACCTGCGCACCAAGAGCCGCAACGAGATCGAGAGCCACATCGACAATCCGGAAGAGTCGGAGTTGTTTCAGTCTGCGCCGACGATCCTGAAGAACAAGGAACTGACCGCGTTCATTTGCGACTACGTTCGCCTGATCATCATCGGCAATGCCCGCCCGCATGAGATCGAAGCGCTGATGGACGAGGAAATCCAGACCATCTCGCAGGACCGCCTGAAGCCCTATCATGCCATGAGCACGATGTCCGACGCTTGCCCGGCGATCGGGATCATTGCTGCGGTGCTGGGCGTCATCAAGGCGATGGCCGCCATCAACGAATCGCCGGCAGTGCTCGGCGGCCTGATTGGCGCCGCACTCGTGGGCACCATGCTCGGCATTTTCCTGTCTTATTGTGTTTTCAGCCCGATCGCCACGAACATCAAGATCGTGCGGACCAAGCAGAACCGGCTCTACACGATCGTCAAGCAGACCCTGCTGGCCTACATGAACGGTTCGGTTCCTCAGGTTGCTCTCGAGCATGGCCGCAAGACCATTTCTTCCTACGAGCGCCCATCGATTGATGCCGTCGAGCAGGAAATGATGAATCCGGGCGGCGGCGGCGAAGCGAAGGCGGCCTGATACGATGAGCGTTGCGAGCGAGAACCAGCAATCGTCAGACCACAACGGATTTGATCCGGACCTGCTGGACCGGATGATCGGCGTCAAGGGCAACACCGCAGACATCGAGGCAAGAAGCCAGACCCTGCTCAATGCGCTCTGTCCGATGCTGGCCACCGCTTTCCACAGTGCGACCGGGGTGGTGATCGACGCCAGGCCCGGGGAAATCCACTTGGGACGCCGGCGCGAACTGCTTTCCGAATTGAGCGGCGACACGGTGTATTGCGAAACAACCATCGCAAACTGGTCGAATGAGATTTCAAGTCTGTGCGGCACGAAGCTGATCATCGGCATGGTCGAATGCCTGCTGGGCGGTTCGGATCCGGACCAGCTCGACATCGCCGCGCGGCCACTGTCGGGTATCGAACTCGATATGTCGCTGGTGGTGTTCGAACAGCTCAACGACAGCCTGCGCGGACTGGTTTCGGCCAAGCCGGACGCCAGGGCACGGGCGAAAAACCCGCAACCGGAGCATCCCGAAGAAGACGACGATGCGATTCCGAATTTTCATGCCGTCGCCTTGACGCTTGATATCGAATTCGGCTCGGTCGCAGCACCGCTGACACTCATCCTGCCGCAATCGGTGCTTCTCAAGACGAAGACCAACACGGCCAAACTCGACAAGAAATCCGACCCGAACAAGGACGAGTGGACGGAACGGCTGAGCGATCGTGTTTCCAAGTCGCAGATCAGCCTGCAGGCCGCGGTTGCTCTGCAGCCGCTGGCGCTGGGCGAGATCAGCCGCCTGCAGCCCGGCGATCTGATTGCATTCGCACACAACGGAGATATCGAGGTCACCCTGAGCGCGAACGAACGGCCGCTCTACACCTGCGCCCTGGGGAGGGCGGGCTCACGTTACATGGTCAAGGTCGAGGGACAGGCCGGACCAGACGAAAACTGGAAAACCGATTTTAGATGATATGATGCCCGCGAGCCGCGGTGGAAGGCTCCGGGCAAGCTTCAGACGGGATAAAGATACATGGCTGGCGAAAAAGCACTTGATGGCACTGACGATCTGATGGCGCAGGACGACAGCGCGATTGACGACGCCGTAGGTGATCTTCGCGACGTATTGAAAAAAGATGCCGGCATGGAGCCGGATCTCACTGAAGAAAGCGTGGATGGTATGGGTGGCGCAGCAGCCTTTGGTTCCGATTTTGGCGCAGACTTCGGAGATGACTCAACGACCGATGATCCGTTCAACCTAGGCGATTCGGCGGCGGGTACCTCCGATTTCGGCGGGGTTGGCCTTGGTGGGCCGGATCTTGGCGGTGCGGATTTCGGTGGCGATTTCGGTGCGCCGGATCTTGACGGACCTTCGCTCGGCGCAGGCGGCGGAAACGCCCTGGTGCAGGATTTCGGATCCCAGCAGTCCTCCAACGCAGGCCCCAAGATCGGTGCTACCGGGTCCGCGAATCGCGTCGACCTGGTCATGGGCATTCCGATCGATGTTCAGATCATTCTCGGCTCCAGCCGAATGGCGGTGTCCACCCTGATGAACCTGTCGGAGGGCGCAACGATCGCGCTCGACCGGAAAATCGGCGAACCTGTGGATATCATGGTCAATGGCAAGCTTATCGGCCGCGGAGAGATTACAGTCCTTGAGACAGACGACACAAAATTTGCCGTCAAGATAATCGAAGTCATCGGCGAACCGCAGAAGAAGTCGAACTGATATGACAAGTTATGGAGAGTTCAACCCGGAAGGCACCGAAGTCGGCACTGCTCTGACGCCGTCGGAAAAGGCCGCTGCCGTGCTGCTCGCCATGGGAAAACCGGTGGCGGGTAAGCTGCTGAAGTTCTTCGAACACGAGGAACTGCAGGAAATCATCAAGAACGCCCAGAACCTGCGCACCATCAAGCCGCAGGAGCTGGTGGAACTGGTCAATGAATTCGAGGATCTGTTCAGCGAAGGCACTGGCCTGATGGACAATGCCAAGGCGATGGAGGGAATTCTCGAGGAAGGCCTTACGCCCGACGAGGTCGATGGGCTTCTCGGACGCCGCACCCAGTTCCAGAGCTACGAAACATCGATCTGGGACCGGCTTCAGGATTCCGATCCGGACCGCGTCGGCAAGTTCCTGCAGAGCGAGCATCCGCAAACCGCAGCCTACATCGTCTCGATGCTGCCCACCGCATTTGCCGGCCGGACGCTGATGAAACTGCCCGAAAAGGTCCGGGTCGATATCGTCCGTCGGGCCGTCGACCTGAAGAACGTCAACCCGCGGGCGGCTGAAATCATCGAGGCGCGCGTCAGGGATCTGGTTGCGGCCATTGAAGCGGAGCGCTCCAGCGCCGGTTCGGTCAAGGTCGCGGAGATCATGAACGAACTATCCAAGCCGGATGTCGAATCATTGCTCGGCGCGCTCGAGACAGTTTCCAAGACCGCGGTGGAAAAGGTCCGGCCACGGATCTTCCTGTTCGACGACATCATCCTGATGCCGCAGAAGAGCCGCGTTACGCTTTTCAACGACATTTCGGGCGATATCATCACCACTGCGCTGCGCGGTGCTGACCAGGTCCTGACGGATTCGGTCCTGTCGGCCATCGGCGCTCGCCAGCGCCGGATGATCGAATCGGATCTGGCCTCGGGCACCGGCAATGTCAGCACGCGCGAAATCGCCGTTGCCCGTCGCAGTATCGCCCAGGAGGCCATCAGGCTGGCCGGGCTTGACCAGCTGACGCTGCGTGAAAGCGCCGGCGCCGAAGCTGCCGCGGCTTGAGCCTGAGCTGAGATGGCCGAGAGCGACGACAAAGACAGCAAAACAGAAGAACCAACAGAGAAAAAGATTCGGGACGCCGTGGACAAGGGCAATGTGCCCTTCAGCCGGGAAGTCCCGATTTTTGCATCGACGCTGGGCATGCTGGTCTTTCTGGTCTTCTTCCTTCCCAACAGCGCAGGACGGTTTGCCGAAACATTGAAGGATCTGTTCGAGCAATCGGACGGGTGGCAGCTCAATACCGGCGGCGATGCGATGGCTCTGTTCCAGATGCTGTTTTTCTCGGCCGGCGGCATCCTGCTGCCCGCCTTCGCGCTTTTGATGGGGTTCGGTATCTCCGCCTCGGTGCTGCAGAACATGCCGAGCCCGGTTCTCGACAGGATCCAGCCCAAACTGGAGCGGATTTCGATCATCAAGGGGTTCGGCCGGATTTACGGCGCCAAGGGCTTCGTCGAATTCGGCAAGAACATCTTCAAGATCGCGGCGGTCTCGACAATCGTCGCGGTGGTGATGCAGACCGAGTTTTACCGCTCGCTCGACTTCATGTTCATGGACCCGATGCTGGTCGTGCCCGACATGGCGCGGATGGCCGGCAAGGTGATCGTCGTGGTGCTGATCTGCACGGCCACGCTGGCCGTTCTCGACCTGTTGTGGACCCGCTACAGCTGGCACCAGGATCTGAAGATGAGCAAGCAGGAGATCAAGGACGAGCTCAAGCAATCGGACGGCGATCCGATCATGAAGGCCCGCCAGCGCTCGCTTGCCCGTGACCGCGCACGACGCCGGATGATCGCCGATGTGCCGCGCGCGACCCTGGTGATTGCCAATCCGACCCATTTCGCCGTCGCGCTTCGCTACGTCCGCGAAGAAGGCGGCGCTCCGATCGTCATCGCCAAGGGTCAGGACCTGATCGCGCTGAAGATTCGTGAAGTGGCCGAAGCGCACGGGATTCCCGTTTTCGAGGACCCGCCGCTGGCTCGCTCCATTTTTGCGCAAGTCTCAGTGGATAATTTCATTCCGCCGGTGTTCTACAAGGCTGTTGCCGAGTTGGTGCACCGTATCTATTCGGCCAAACCAAATTCCAGAATCCCGGGCGCGCGAACATGAAACAGAATCCATTCTCCGCCGAGCAGGAAAAGATCATTGCCGATGCCATCTGCACAGTCGCGAGCGAACTGCGCCTGATCGACGTGGCGGACCTGATCTCGATGCTGCGTTTCGAACGGCACGGCGATCTGGCCGACCTGGTGGCTTCGGCCGCGGAAATGTATTTTCTGCCCGGCACCATTAAGCTTGGTATCGGCGGCGACTATTACCTCGACTGGGGGGGGCAGCCGCGCGTTGTGCTCGATCTCGAGATCCGTCCGAGAAAAGTCACCATCTATGCGCGGCTTGTGCTGGAGCAGGATTGCGGCGGTATCGAGATCAACCACATTGCCTTTGACGAACCGCTGGAAAAACCGGAGGACAACACCGCGGTTCTTGCCGAGAGCTTGCGCGCCGCGGCCTTCCGACCGTTCGTGACGGCAACCCATATCTCCAGGCCTGCGGCTTAGAGCCGATCATCTTTGGCTGGAAGCGATTAGATGGCCAGGTTTTTTTCGTGTCGGCGAGGAAAAACCGCAAGCGCGATGCAGCGCATCGTGCGAGGATTTTGACGACGCTGGCGCGGAAAAGACGTCCAACCCTGGTGAATCGGGCAGCAAGACCAGCATTGACGCTGCCCGTCACGCGATAACGCCAAGCCGGATTGCCTTTGCAATCGCCTGGATACGATTGACGGCATTGAGCTTGGTGGTGGCGGATCCCAAATAGGCATTTACCGTGTGAACAGAGAGGTTGAGCTGTTCGCCGATCGCTTCACTCTTCATCCCGTTGCCGACCAGCTGCAGGCATTCGATTTCACGGTCATTGAGATTTTCGGACCCGCTGGTCATCCCGAAGGCCAGCCGCAGCTTCTCCCGCATGACGGTGAGAGACTTCCTGTGCAGATCAATCAGCATGTCATTGTTGAGCATGGCGCGGGCGTCGAGGAAAACGATCAGGCCGTTGCCCATCGTTCCCAGTTGAACCGGAAACACCAGGTTGATGCCGGAGCCGGCTTCGGTGTTGACGACTGTCGCGGGGGAGGAATTGAAAACCGCAGCACCTTGCGGCGCAAAGATGACCGGGCAAGGTGAAGAGAACAGGTGCTCGAGCAGGAATTCGGAGTATTCCAGAAGGAACTTGTCGACCCGATCCTCGGATCCGGCGCTTTGCATGGCGCATTCAATCTGGCCCGGTTTGAGCAAGGTGTGCGCCTGAACCGCCAGCAGCGCGAACGCGGAGCTGCCGCAGAGCCTTTGCATCGTCACCAGTCTTGGGAACAGATCAGCAATCGAACCGGCACCGCCAGACGCACTGTCCGCCGATCGCTCAACCGAGCGTTCCTGGCTATTTTGTGCGTCCTGATATGCTCCGATTGCCATCCAAGTGGTTCCTCTGATCATATAATGCGCTGACGAACGGCGAATGCAACCGCTTCGGAGCGTGTTTTTGCACCGGTCTTGTTCATGATGCTGGTGATGTAGTTGTTCACGGTGTTGCGCGAGATGCCGATAATCAGTGCAATCTCGTCACTGGTCTTTCCTTCGCCAATCCATGACAGGCATTCAACTTCCCTGACCGTGAGATCGGAGAGCGCATAGTTGTTGGAGACCAGTTCGGGAAACTGGGAGGTGTGATAGGCAGTCGCCAGGGCCACGTCGCGCATACGGTCGTGCGAGACCGACGCATCCTTGTCGAACAGAAGAGCCAGCAGCATGCGGGCCTGGCCAACATTGTACGGTATCAGACACATCCGCCGCGCATATTCGGGAGACAGGTCCACCGAAGCATCGATCTCCCGAAATGACGGCTCGAAGGCCTGGAGACAACGACGAACCTCACTAGTGCGCGCCTCGCCATCGACCAGTGTTGCGCCATATTTGCGGACCAGATTGAACGGCCAGTTCGACGTGAGGACAAAATCGTGATTGCGGTCCGAGTAGAGATCCGTTCGGGCCAGAAGATAGGACTTGGCGCCGGCATAGGTGCAGATAAGGTCCATTCCGCCATCCAGGTGCCCGCGATTCCGCTGAGCTTCCAGTTCATGGATAAATGCTCCGCGCGCAATCATCAGGTACCCATCCTCCTATAGCGCCGACAACTGACAGCGCGCTGGGAAACCACTGCATGGTTCGGGAAATGTCAGCATCCATACACCACTTGAAACCGATCGCCCCGCCACGAGACCAACCCGCTTCCTTATTTGCCCCGCCAAGCCAGTCACCGAATCAACTCGCTGGCAGGTGTAGTGTGCCGGACTTCACCCCGAAAAAACATAACCACTTTCTGGGACTGGACAGATCCGATTTTCTCTGAATCAAGCTTACCCCATTTTACCGGTTTTGCACGGTCTCTCTGCGAATCAACCTGCATAAATCTTGTGTACGAGGCTAGAGGGGGCGAAGCGAAAGCAAAATGCCTGTCTTGCCCGGCACATATCTGCTGGAACCCTGCATGGACGTGCCGGCCGTGAGAAGTCGCCGGTGCGCCGTGCGATCAAGCCTGGCGGACAGATGGGCAAAATCCCGGAACGCCATCCGGCAAGCCGTTTGCGATCGCGTCCAGAAAACCTCGGGAGTGGATGGTCCGGGACCGGATCGGCGGTGTGCGGACCGGGCATGTGCCCCCTGAACGCCGCGCATCCCACTGCGGGTCTTCTCCGCGGCGGGATGCTTTCTTGCAGCCGGTCATAGTCCGGCGGTGGGAACCGGCACGCTCTATGCCGCTTCGCTCGAGGCCCAGCTTCTGAGAATTTTCGCCGCACGTTCCTCGTTGATTTCGACCATCCGGGCGAGACGCCGCTCGGGACCTTCCTTGACGCGGCGATTGAATGCACCGCTGTCTTCGAGCTCGAGTTCGGATTCGCTCTCCTCGCCAAATCCAAAGTCCGCGCCGAAGCCTTCCATGGGCATGGCGTTGCCCCCGCCCATTGCGGCCGGCGAGAAGTCGGGCAGCTCCAGCTCGTCATCCAGTCCAAGTGCATCCGTGCTGGCAGTTCCGGCCGAGCCGCGCAGAAGCGGACGGAACCCGAACATGATCAGCAACACGGCAACCGTGATGAAAGCTATGGCATTGATGATCGTGCCGAGCTGGGTCTTCAAGGTGTCCATGAATCCAGGCTGAGCGGCATCGGCGGTGAGGATTTCGCTGGCCAGGAACTCCATGACCGTCACGGTGGCGCGGTCGCCGCGCTCGGCATCGATGCCGGACGCGGAGGCAACCACCTGCTCAAGTTCCGCTATGTAGGCCGCGGTCTGCTCAGCAGTGGGTTCGCCGCCGAGCATTGCATCGATGCGCGCCTTGTTGACCACCACTGCAATCGACAGACCCTCGACGGTGTAGCTGTTGCGAACGGTGGAGACCGTTTTCGAATTGATCTCGAAATTGGTCTGCTCTTCCTTGCGCTCGGCCAACTCGCTGGAGGTCGGGCCGTCGGCACCGGTGGCGCCCGGCCCCTGATCCGGAATGTTCTGCTCGACAGTGGCCGGTGTGGCGGAGGTCGACTGATTCGAGGTCTGGTTTTCCCGCGTCACCCGGATCGACCGCTCGACACGGGATTCCGGGTCGTAGACGGTTTCCTGGATCTGCTGACTGTCGGTGTTAACGTTCGCATTGACGCTGGCGCGGAAGTTCTCGATCCCGAGGAACGGCGAGAGCGCCTTTTCGATGTTGGTCTCGACCTCTGTCTGCACCATCTGCACGATCGAGAGCGAACGGTTGATGTTGGAGTTGGAGAAGTCGTCTCCGGCGGCGAGCAGCTTGCCGGTCGCGTCGAGCACGGTGACTTCGTCCACGGTCAGGCCCGGCACGGAAGAGGCAACCAGATGACGAATCGAATCAGCGGTGCGGCCGGCAATATTGGTGCCGCCGCGAACCATCACCGAAGCGGATGGCTTCTGGTCGCCGCGCCTGAAATTGCCGCGATCAGGCATGACGATGTGAACACGGGCAGCGGAAATGCCATTGATTGATTGAATTGTCCGGGCAATTTCGCCCTCAAGCGCGCGAACCCTGGTCACTTCCTGCATGAAGCTGGTCAGGCCGAGCGAACCAACCTGGTCAAACAGCTCGTAACCCGCGGTGCTCGAGGATGGCAGTCCGCGTTCCGCCAGCAGCATCCGGGCACGATTTGTCAAACCTGCCGGGACAGTCACGGATGTTCCATCCGAACCGGTCGCGAAATCGATGTTTGCTTCTGCAAGAACCAGACCGATCTGGTTAATGTCCTCACCGGAGAGACCGATATAGAGCGTCTCGCGCGTCGGCTTGTTCAGGAATATCGCGGACCCGATAATCAACAAGATCGACAGGGCGCCAACCCCGACAAGAGCCAACAATTTGGTCTGACCGAGTCCGGCCAGATTCTTGGTGATTTGTGACAGCTGGTTCAACAGACTCATTCTGTATCCGCGCTCAATAAAAGATGCCGGCCACATTGACCGGTATGTTCACCCTAGACGGTGAAACTTGCGCGAGGATGGTCAGGAACCGCCGGACCCGGACCGGTCAGAAAAACTCGAGGTCGCCAGATGCCTTCTGATAGACCTCCGCGGAGGAGGTCTCATGAATCGAGGCCTTCAAGCGCCGCTTCATGTCTTCCAGGGTAATGAGATTGAGCGCGGTCGTGATGTCGATAAGGTGGTTGGGCTCCAGCCGCTCGCCGAGCCCGTTGAGGAAGTCCGCAAGCCCATGGGTTTTCTGCACGGCAAGATCAATCCCCTGCATGACCCGCATGTGATCCGGAGACGCAAGGAACTCCGTCGACCGGCCATTCGACAGGAGCGGTTCGAGCCGTTCGATCAACTCAGCGACATCAACGAGTTCCGAACTGATCCGGGCCATTACTTCACGCAGCGGCTCGCTCACGTCGCCGCCGGGGTCAAAGGACGATTGCGTCATCGTGGCGGAACTCCTTAGAAAAACTCGATCGACGTATCCGCCGGCTTCGGTGCAATGATCCTTGGTGGCGCTGTTTCAAGTGCCACTGTCTTCTGCATTTCCGCACCGGAGAGCGGGTACTGGCGGGCACGACCGCTGACGGGGAAATATTCAAGCTTGCGCCCGACATCCCCACCGGTGTTGCTCCCGACGATGCGAATGCCTTCGTCACTTAAAAACTGCTGAGCGAACTCGGCATTCTTCTCGCCGACATTGGAGAAACCCGCGATCGTCTTTGCTCCGCCGATAATCTTGGCTTCAATGCGTTCGCGCCGGGCCCCCTTCTTCAGCAGGCCATTGATGAGCAATTCCATCAGATGAACGCCGTAGCGCGTTGCTTCGCCGCCCGATCCATTGGCCGAACCTGGCAACAGGAAGTGGTTCATGCCGCCAACGCCTGCAACCGGGTCACGCATGCATGCAGCAACGCATGACCCCAGGATCGTGGACAGCACAACATCCGGATCGTCAGATACCTTATACTCGCCCTGGATCACATGAATCCGGCGATGCTGGACGTCTGCTGTCATTTCAAGGATCCAAACACGGCCTCGATCGCCGCTCTCATCTTTTCAATGGTGAACGGCTTCGCCAGGACATTGTTTGCGCCTAGTGCCGCAGCCTTCTGAACCAATGCCCGGTCACCCTGGGCTGTCAGCATGATAAATGCCGCCTTCTTGGTTGCCGGATTGGACCGGACTGCCTGCAGAAAGCCCAATCCATCCATTTTCGGCATGTTGAAGTCCGAAATAACCAGATGATGCGGCTGCTGGGCCATGATCTTGGCACCCTGCTCTCCGTCACCCGCGACAGTGATCTGTGTAAACCCGAGCTGCTGGAGGGCGTCGCCGAGCAAAAGCCGGCTTGTCACCTGATCATCAACTATGAGAACCTTGATTTTCTGTGCAATGGACATCACGCGACCCTATCTTTGCGAGAGGTTGTTGTTGTTGACTTGAGGATCTCTTCCCCAATCTGATTAAGCGGGAACTGGAAATCTACGGCGCCAATCTCGTGCGCTACGCGTGGCATCCCGTAGACAACACAGGATTTTTCGTTCTGACCGATGGTCGTGGCGCCAGCCTTGTGCATTTCGAGCAGTCCGGTCGCCCCGTCACGGCCCATGCCGGTCAGAATGACCCCGACCGCCTTGCGCCCGGCAAGCCTTGCAACGGACTTGAACATGACGTCGACAGATGGCCGGTGCCCGTTGACCGGGGCTCCTTCAATCAACATGCAGCGCGGCGCTGTCGGGTTGGAGATCTCCATATGGCGATCGCCGCCGGGGGCCAGGTATATCCGCCCGATCTCGAGCCGGTCGCCATCCTCGGCTTCCTTGACCTGAGGCGCGCACAACCGGTTGAGCCGCTCGGCGAAACTCTTGGTGAAGGTCGCCGGCATGTGCTGGGTAATGACCGTCGGCGGGCAGTTTGCCGGAAATTTTGTCAATACTGCAATCAATGCCTCGACACCGCCGGTGGAAGCCCCGATGGCGATGATCTTGCGCGCCGGCTGATAATTGCTGGCAGCCGAGTAATCAGGCACGGCTGCAGCTGACTGCCCCGCAACCACCGGCTCCGGCAAATGGCGCTGCGACCGCGCAGCCGCCTTGACCGTTTCGGCCAGTCCCGCGAATGGCCGCGGATCGCCAGGCAAGGGTTTGCCGATGCAATCGAATGCTCCGATCTCGAGGGCGGCCAAGGTCGCTTCGGCGCCACGCTGGGTCAGCGTCGACACCATGATGACAGGCATGGGCCGGAGTTTCATGATCTTGTCGAGAAACTCGATGCCGTTCATGTTGGGCATCTCGACGTCCAGGGTAACGACATCGGGATTGAGCTTCTTGATGGCGCTTCTGGCCTCCAGGGCATCGGCAGCCTCACCGACAACCTCGATGCCCGGATCGGTCCGAAGCACGGCCCTGATCAGGCTGCGCATTGTCGCAGAATCATCGACAACAAGTACACGCGTTCGTGCTGTCATGGTCGTCAGATCCTCCCCTTGTGGCGATAGGTCGTGATGGCAGTATTCTCAAAACGATCCTTGCCCTCGCCGGACAAGCGCTCTGAGTGGCCAATATAAAGATAACCGCCGGGCGGCAGAAGATCCGCGTAGCGAACCCAGATCTTCGCCTGGGTGGGTTCGTCGAAATAGATCACGACGTTGCGACAGAAGATGACGTCAAATGGCCCACGGAATGGCCACTGCGCCATCAGATTGAGTTCCTTGAAGCTGATCAGCTGCTTGACCTGGTCGCTGATCTTCCAGCGTTTTTCCGGTGTCTGGGTGAACCACTTGCTGCGCATGCCTGCATCGACCGTCTCGATGGATTGCGCATCGTAGACGCCGGCTTTCGCCTGAGCGATGATTTTCGGATCGATGTCGGTGGCCAGGATCTTGAAATCCAGGTTCGCCACGTTCGGCGCCATGGAAAGCACGGTCAGCGCGATCGAATAGGGCTCCTGGCCATCCGAACAGGCAGAAGACCATATGCGAACCCGTCCGCCGGCATTGGCGCGCGCCAGCAGGCCCGGCAGAACCTCATGGCGAAGATGCTCGAAATGATGATTTTCGCGGAAGAACCGGGTGAAGTTGGTGGTCAGGAAACTCAACATCTCCCGCCGCTCGTCAGCGCCCGCGGTTGAACTGACAAGCGCGCAATAGTCGCGGAAGCTGTTCAGGCCGATCTGGCGCAGCCGCTTGGACAGCCGCGAATAGACGAGTGATGCCTTGGTCTCGTTGAGCGCAATGCCGGCGTCGGCATAGATCATGGCCGCGATCTCGGAGAGATCCTTTCGAGTAAGCGGATACTCTCCCTTAACCAGGCAGTCATCAGGCCGTCCCGATTGGAGTATAGCAGCGGCGCTCATGCGGCCTCTCTTTCAATGCTGACAGTAAGGGCGTTGAGTTGAATAAAGCAGATCATACGATCATCCATCGGGAGCATTCCGCGGATCAGGTTGCGATCCATGGTCTTGCTGAGGTCCGGAGCCGGATGAACATCGCTTGCGGGAACGGCAAGGATGTCCGAGACCGCATCGACGAGCAAGCCGACAATCTGGGTGCCGATCTGGGTGACGATGATGACATGGCCCTGGGTGGGTTCCGCCGGGGCCATCCCGAGCCGCTGCGACAGGTCCATTACCGGCAGCACCACACCGCGTAGATTGATCACGCCACGGACATAGTCCGGTGAATGCGGCAAGATCGTAGCGGGCGTCCAGCTGCGGATTTCACGCACGGACATGACTTCGACGCAGAACTCCTGGTCGCCAAGTGTGAAGGCGATCAATTCAAGCATGTCGTTTCCCGAAATCCGCATCACGTCCCGTCCTCCTAGCCGGTAGCCGCGAGCATCATGTCAGGGCTGAGCGGCTGACCGCGCGAGGCCGTGACGACTGCGTCGACATCGAGGATGAGAGCAACCCGTCCATCGCCAAGAATGGTCGCGGCGGCGATGCCGGGAACGTTCGTGTAGTTGGCTTCGAGGCTCTTGATGACCACCTGGCGCTGCCCCTGGATGGCGTCGACCATGAGCGCGCGCTGACCGCCGCCCTCGGATTCCACCAGCAAGGCCACACCGTCGATCGGGTTGGCGAGATCGGACCGGAAGTTGAGGATATGGCCGACATCGACCAGCGGGCAGAACGTATCGCGGATTGCGATAAGCCGCTGGCTTGGACCGAAGGAATGGATATCGGCCTTTTCCGGCTGCAGGGTTTCGACGATTGCCGTGAGCGGCACCACAAGCGTCTGGTTGGCGACCGTGACAACCATGCCGTCAAGAACGGCCAGGGTCAGCGGCAGGCTCATGGTGAAGATCGAGCCCTTGCCGGGCTTGGAGGTGATCGAGATCCGGCCTCCCAGAGCCTGGATGGAGCGCTTGACCACGTCCATGCCGACGCCGCGACCGGAAATGTCCGAAATCTTGTCGGCGGTCGAGAACCCAGGATGGAAGATCAGGTTGTCGATGTCCTCATCGCTCAGGTTTGCGTCCGGTGCAATCAAGCCGTTCTCGATCGCCTTGGCCTTGACACGCTCGCGGTTGATGCCGGCGCCGTCGTCGGCAATCTCGATGACAATGCGGCCGGAGCGGTGCTTGGCGCTGAGGCGCAGCACGCCTTCGGCGTTTTTGCCGAGTTCGGTGCGCTTCTCGGGCCTTTCCAGCCCGTGGTCGACCGCGTTGCGGATCATGTGGGTCAAAGGTTCGGCAATCTTGTCGATGACCGTCTTGTCGACTTCGGTGTTTTCACCTTCGGTGACCAATCGGACCTGCTTGCCGGTCATGTCGGCAATTTCGCGTACGATCCGGCCCATCCGCTGGAACACCGGCTTGACCGGCTGGGCGCGGATGGCCATCACGCTGTCCTGGATCTCCCGGGTCAGCTGCTGCAGCTCTTCAAGTCCAAGGTTGACGGCGGAAGAGCCGCCACTTTCGTTCTCAACCACGCTCTGCGCCAGCATGGCCTGGTTGATTACCAGCTCACCCACGAGGTTGATCAGACGGTCAACCCGGTCAAGATCGACACGAATGGTCTGCGGTGCGGCCGGAACCGCGGGAACCACGGTTTCCTTTTTCTCGGCTTCGGCAATCGCCTTTGCCGCAAGTGGCATGTTCGCGGGAGCCAGCGCCGGCTCGCCGGCTGCAGGGGCTGGTGCCGCCGGAGCGGCCGCTTCGGCGGAAACAGGCGGCTCATCTTCCAGCAACGACAGGTCAAACGGGACAGCGGCCATCGGCTGGTCTTCGCCGGATGCGGCCGGGGCAGAGAATGCCTCCTCGTCGGCACCCGCCGTGATTTCAACGGTGGAATCCCACTCGACGAACTCGAACACTTGGCGAACGGCTTCTTCGTCACTTTCGGTTTCAACCCGGATCAGCCACGAGAAGTAGGCGCCTTCCGGATCGAGCATGTCGAGAGAAGGCAGATCGTCGGTCTCGCACCGTACCTGCAGGTCACCGAGCTTGGCGAGTTCGCGCAAAATGAGGACCGCCTCATTGCCCTTCGCATAGAGATCGGAACGGGGCTTGAAGCGAACCGTGAACACCGAGCGACCGCCGTCGATCGCCAGTTCGTCCTCGCCATCGAGCGCGTCGAAGCTGAACGGAACAGGCTGGAAACCGCTGTCATCGGTGGGTTCGGGTGCTTCGGCAACCGGAGCTGGCGCTTCGGTCTTGACGGACTCCGGCGCCACGGCGACCGGAGCGGCAGCCGAAGCCGGCAAGGGCTGTCCCTTGGCGTAGGCTTCAAGTTCCGCCACCAGACCCGAGGTACGGGAGCTCTCGACGGTGCCGCCGTCACGGGACGCAGCGGTCAGGTCGGCAAGAACGTCCGCAGACCGGAGCATGACCTTGAGCAGGTCCTGCGAGGCTTCAAGCTTGTTGGATCGAACGCAATCAAGTGTTGTCTCGAACACGTGAGCGAAGGAGACGAGATCATCGAGGCCGAAGGCCCCTGCGCCACCCTTGATCGAATGCACGGCGCGGAATACCGCGTTGACCGTTTCCGGATCGGTGTCGCCATCATTGAGTCGGAGCAGACCGGATTCCAGTTCAGCGAGTTGTTCCTCGCATTCCTGGAAGAAGATCTCCTTGATTTCATTCATATCCATGGGGAAGATCCTGTCAGGCGGTTACACGCTCGATGGCTGCGATCAGCTTCGATGGGTCAAAAGGTTTTACAATCCAACCGGTTGCGCCAGCTTCGCGGGCACGGTTTTTCTTTTCCGCGTCGCTTTCGGTGGTAAGGACCAGGATTGGAATGGCGCGGAATCGATCGTTCTGACGCACACCTTCGATGAAGCCGAAGCCATCGAGCCGCGGCATGTTGATATCCGTGACGATGACGTCCGGATTGGATTCTTCGAGGACTTCGAGACCCTCGATACCGTCTTCCGCTTGCACGATGTCAAAGCCTGCATTGTTCAGGGTCACCAGCAACATGTTGCGGATGGTTCGCGAGTCATCGACCGTGAGAACCTTCTTCTTCATTTCAGCATCTCCTTTGGAAGCAGGGCTTCATCCGAAATTCCTAGTAATTGCAATGTTTTGATAAAGACGTCTGAAGCCGGCTGAACCTTGAAGTTCTGGTCTTCGGCGCGCCAGCTCTTTGCGGCGGCCAGCAACACCTGGAGGCACTGAGCGCCAACCCGGCTGACATCCGACGCATCGATGTCAATGTCCTCGCCCTTGTGCGCGAGCACCTGTTCATGCAACCGGCTGGCCGCGTTGAGGTCGAGAACCTCCGGCAGTTTCAAGACTTTTGCTGATGTACCGTCAGACGACATGTCGACTATCCTTGCTTGTGAATGGGCATACGCGGTTTACCGCGACCTGTTTCTCGATCAGGCTCATCGCGCGAGCCTCCGCTGCGGCGGTTGCAGGTGTCCAGCCTGTGCAGATGTCGGCTGAGCTGACAGCTCAACGCTTTGAAAACCGGTGTGGCGCTGCTGCCGGTGCAGGCGGATCTGCTCGCCAAGCTCGGAAATGACGAGCTGCAGATCCGCGCCGTTTTCAGCCGCGCCGGCAAACCGTGCCGAACCGGAGTTGATCTGGCTGGCAATCCGACCGAGAGAGGTCGCCGAGCCGTCGATGTGATCGGCCTCTGTCTGGGACTGGGCGCCGACGCCCGAAACGGACTGGGAGATGTTGCCGACCTGCTCGACGAGTCCCGAAATGGCGGAGCGGGTCTGATCGACCAGCTCGACACCGCGCCCGACATGGGATTTTGCGTCGGAAACCAGGTCCTTGATTTCATTTGCGGCGCCAGCCGACCTTTGCGCAAGGGCGCGAACTTCGGTGGCGACGACAGCAAAGCCGCGACCGGCATCCCCTGCGCGGGCGGCCTCGATCCCTGCATTGAGCGCCAGAAGATTGGTCTGGAACGCGATCTCCTCGATGACCGAGATGATCTTGCCGATCTGTTCGGCTGAGTTCTCGACGCCGGCCATCGCATCGATGGCGTCGGCGACAACCCGGTCACCGGCTTCAGCGCTCTTGCGGGCTTCGGCAATCAGGCTTTCGGCTTTCAGTGCTGCTCCGGCGGTCACCCGCATGCGCTCGGCGATTGCTGCCAGACCGTCATGCTCCCCGTCAACGGACGCGCCCTGCCGCTCGATCTCGACACGCACAGTCTCGACATCGTTGCTGAGCCGCGCGGCAAGCCGCTCGGCCTCGGCCAGGCTGGCGGCGGCGCCGGTCACAAGGTCTTCGAGGCGACTGACTGCACGATTGAAATTGCCGGCTGCCTCACGGTGCGGTTCAATGGCCTCGGGCTCGATCCGAACGGACAGGTCGCCTTCAGCCAGTTGGGCAAGTGCGGCTCCAAGGGTGGATTCGACCAGAGCGCGTTCCTGGGCGATTTCGGCTTCGCGCTGCTTCGAAAAAGTCCGGGCTTGCTCGCCAAGCCTGTGGGTAACCTGCATGTCGATGTCAATAAGGGCGGCCTTGACGACGTCGACGAGCCGGTCGGCCAGCTGTTTCCGATCGGTCTGCCGCGAGAAAACCCTGAACAACCCTGAGGGATTTTCATCGACAAGCCTGCGGATAACCCGTTCCAAGACCAGGGCATGCCCGCCGATGGACCAGCCTGCATCCAGGCCGATACGCTGGCGAACCTCTCCGAGAATGATCGACCGGTCTGCATATAGACCGTCAAAGCGGCCATCTGCGAGGATGGACCAGTGGGCCACTTCCAGTTCCTCAAGCCGGTCGATCTGGCGACCCGATGTGAACAGCGAGGCGATTTCCGGAGTGTTCTGGAGGCGTTCGAAAAAGGCCGAGAGTGCAATTCGGGCTTCGGCCTCGATCATCGGGCGCATGCCGCGCAGCCGGTCGCCGCTCTCCTGATCAAGCCGGGTCAGCTCAAGTCGTGCGCGCAGGCCGTCAGCGGCCGCTGCATCCCTCACCCTTGCTTGAACCTGCCCCACGCGTTCAACCCCAACAGTCGGCCATTAGCCGAGGATATCGGTACTGTAACTTGACGTCTGGAAATTGCTTTTGCGCAGGTGCCATGAGCCCCTGCCAAGGCGTGGCCCGGCAGGGG
>NZ_JAPWHB010000055.1 GCF_027214025.1 Parahoeflea alexandrii | reverse complement strand
CAACACTCACGGCCATCGACGCCACTGTAAAGATACTTGGCCACAAACGTGTAAAACCTTCGGTATATTTAAGCCCTATGGCCCAACCAATTTCGAATAAACCCGCAAGGACTAATAAGAACCAACTCATAGTGAACTCCTAATTAGGGGTCGTCCCCTACCAAATTAAGGCATGTTTAGGGGCGTCCCTAAGCCGGTGAGAATATAAAGTAGTCAGTGATGTGTATCTAAAATCTCCATAGATACAC
>NZ_JAPWHB010000054.1 GCF_027214025.1 Parahoeflea alexandrii | reverse complement strand
TCTTTAATCTGTTAGGTGTTTATTACACTGAAACTGGTGAGTTCGATGCAGCTTACGAGTCTTTTGATTCAACATTAGAGCTTGATCCGAACAATGAATATGCAATGCGTACCCGAGCGGTTGCGCTTTATTACGGTGAGCGCCCACAGCTTGCATTCGATGAAGCGGACAAACATTATCAAATGGATCCTAACGATCCGTTTCGAGCTCTTTGGCGCTACATCATTAAAATGGATCTCGATCCAAATAC
>NZ_JAPWHB010000053.1 GCF_027214025.1 Parahoeflea alexandrii | reverse complement strand
GACCTGTGCCGGTGATGACCGTGAGCACCGGCGAATCTGCTCGCGTTCCGTCGACGTTCGCGGCGAACTCCCGCAGCGACGCTGCGGCTGCATCCACGGTCTCTGCTGCGGCACCGAGCTTCACTTCGAATCCCGCCCAGTGCCCATCGGGCAGCTGGATGACGGCATCCACTTCGCGGCCCGCCGAGTCGCGGGCGTGGTAGACCTCTCCTCCGAGAGGTTGCGCCAGGACACGAAGGTCATGCACCACT
>NZ_JAPWHB010000052.1 GCF_027214025.1 Parahoeflea alexandrii | reverse complement strand
GTCTGCACCAAATCCCCGCCCAGCCATGGAGCGAGGAGTACCAGGTCGAAGTGCTCAAGATGAACGAGCGGGTCTTCGACTCTTTCGACGCCGTCGTCGGTGAGCACATCTGGAACTTCGCGGACTTCGCGACCACCAGTGGCACGATGCGCGTCGGAGGCAACCGAAAGGGCATCTTCACCCGGGATCGCCAGCCCAAGTCGGCCGCCTTCCACCTGCGCAAGAGGTGGCGTGGCGTCGCGCAGTAACGT
>NZ_JAPWHB010000051.1 GCF_027214025.1 Parahoeflea alexandrii | reverse complement strand
TAAGTGGAATGCACGAAAAGACAAACAAAACCTTGGTCGCCTGAATCATATTTTTTACCGATATAGCCAACATTCCCGGCGCCCCGCTTACTGATTTTTACTCTGACCAGGAGTCAGAGTGTCTGTTTCGGTCGCGGACGGTGTCACACCGACCGACTCCCAGGCTTTTTCCAGCTTGGGAACATCATCTTCGAAATCCAGTTTCTTGGCGGCTTCGATTGTGTGATAGGCAAACTGCGCGAAGCTTGGGTGG
>NZ_JAPWHB010000050.1 GCF_027214025.1 Parahoeflea alexandrii | reverse complement strand
CGAGACGTTCAACGACGTGGTGGGGGCAATCGCCGGCAACGTGCCGGGCAATCCGGCCGTCGTCAGCTTGCGCGGCTTCGCAGGCAACACCGTCTCGATCCTTCAGGACGGCGTGCGGGTGTCGGCATCGACCGTCGTCCAGCGCGACAGCAACAACTGGCATTATGATCGGGTCGAGGTGCTAAAGGGACCGGCCTCGGTTCTCTACGGCGAAGGCGCGCTGGCCGGCGTCATCAACAAGGTGACGCGCAAGC
>NZ_JAPWHB010000049.1 GCF_027214025.1 Parahoeflea alexandrii | reverse complement strand
ATGCAGTCGATGCATGTGCGCGGTGAGCTGTACCGAATGCGTCGTTTACATAACAATCGGCATAAGAAGCCAATTCCTTTGTAAACTCTTTCTGGCTTTCTTTCACTGCTTTTTTGGCAGCTGCTTTTTCTTCGTCTGTAGCGTCTTCGGCCAAACCTCTGGGTTTGCCTTCTTCTTCAGCGTAGAAACGGAGGTTCTCGAGTAGTAATACTTCACCCGGTTTCAAAGCAGCCGATTTGCTGGCAGCTTCTTCGCC
>NZ_JAPWHB010000048.1 GCF_027214025.1 Parahoeflea alexandrii | reverse complement strand
GATCAGGGCGCACCGTCAGTTCTAGGGCGTACAGCGCTCCAGCGACGGGCACGTTATAGACCGATGCCAGGCCGGCACCGGCGGCGCTGGCCAGCACAACCCGCCGGGTGGCGACGTCGACTCGGAAAGTGTCGGATAGCCCTTGGGCAGCCAGGGCAGCCATCTGACGCGGTGCCGCCACTCGGCCTAGGGAGCTTCCTGACCCGCCGACGACGAGCTGGGCGAGGGCGTCAACGATGGTCTCGACTGGGCGTAGC
>NZ_JAPWHB010000004.1 GCF_027214025.1 Parahoeflea alexandrii | reverse complement strand
TTTGGCGGCCCGGGTGACGGCGCCGCCGGCGGGAGCGGCTGCCGCCGGGATCGAGGCGGTGATGATCGGGTCGCGGGTGGTCTGTGCGGTGAGTGAGGGAAGCTCAAGAGATGCCGAGGACAGGCCAGCCGTACCCAGGTCAGGACCTATGGGAGCGAGGCCTGCACGCGTGAGGCGGAGGGTTGTGGCTGGGTGGGCCTGAACAAGCCATTGCGCAACCGGGGATTTGGCTTTTTGGAAGATGGAGGATGTGACTGGCAGGTCCAAGGCCTGGGGTTTTGTGCCGCCGATCTCGTAGACATTGGCCAGTGCGGCAGACGCGCAAAGCAGTGAGATTGCAAGAGTAGTATTGGTGCGAACGATCGCCTTTTTTACTTGGCTATACATTTGCTTTGCCTTCCCCGTTTGATGGGAGAAGTCTATTCGAGCAAATATAAGATCTTGAAAATAAACAAAGACAATAAATGAATATCTAATTCAATAGAAATTGAATGAATTCCCGCAGGAGGCGATAAGCCGAGATGTCGGAATCGGAGGGATAAATTAAGAAATACTAAATTATATATCGCTAAAAACATAAATAATTATGGTTTTCCGTTAACCATTCACTGATTTTCCCGGTTATGGCATAAAATGTTATTCCAATCCGCTTTTATGAAATTGTTTAAGAGATACTAACTGGTTAACAGGGTGTAATTGCCATTCAGGATTTTAATTATGTCTAAGACAAGCCGCCTTGATAATTCGGAAACCATTATCGAAAACGCAGAGGCCGACGGCGGTCTGGATGTGGTCCTGATGGCTCAGGCAGACACCGGTTCCGGAACCGCATCGGGCAGTGAAGCTTCCGGTGGCACTCCGGGGGTCAGCGTGATCGTTCCCGATGCGGAAAACCGGGTGACGCTGGCGGCCAGCGCCAGCATCGAGAATATCCAGCTCGATGGCGACGACCTGCTGCTGATCCAGCCGGACGGCTCGCAGATCCGGATCATCGGCGGTGCGCTGAATGTGCCGACCTTCGTCATCGGCGACATCGAGGTGCCGCAGGAGGTGCTGGTTGCGGCGCTGGAAACCAGCGGCTTCAATGTCGCGGCAGGTCCGAACAACACGCTTTCGGTTACGCCGCAAGCGCCGACTGGCTCGGGGGGTGAACTGGAAGATTCCAGCGGCGCCACCATAATCGACGGCCAGCAGCAGGTGCTGGGTTTGCTGACCGATGATGCAGACGGCGGCGACGATGCTGCCGCAACTGGCGAGATCGTTGACCCTGGCAACATTGCCTCGTCGTTTGCAGGCGGCGTTTCGACCGGCGGGATCGTGGAATCGGTCGACAATCCGGGCGGCATCGATGCCGATCCGGTTGCGGCCACGGGCTCGATCACATTCTTCGATCCGGATTTCGGCGAGACACGCAATGCCGAAGTGGCTGCGCGCACGGTTGTATCGCAGGTGCTCGGCAATGGCGGCACCTTGACCGCCGCGCAACTCGATGCGCTGCTCGCCGGCTTCAGCCTGGACACGCCGGGCGGCATCACCGTCGAATCGACAACGGCCGCAGGCGGATCGATCGCCTGGACCTATGCCGTCGGCAACGCCGCGGTGGATTTCCTTGCCGCGGGCGAAGTCATCACCCTGTCCTTCGATGTGCAGATCAATGACGGCATCTTCACGGCCACCCAGACGGTGACGATCACGGTGACGGGCACCAATGACCAGCCGGTGATCGAGGGGACGTCGGTTCTTGTCGACACGCTCACCGAGCAGACCGACACGACGGGTGCTGCAACGCCGCTGACGGCAACGGGGCAGATCGTTCTGTCCGATGTCGACCTGACCGACACGCACACGGCCAGCCAGAACTTTGTCTCGGCAGTATGGTCGGGCGGCGCCTACCCGGCGACTGATCCGGGAGCACTGGTTATTGATGCGGTCAACCAGGGCGCTGACACGGCTGACTGGACCTACACGGTCGCCGATACCGCGCTCGACTTCCTGTCGGCCGGCGAGACGCTGACCATCACCTATGACGTGACGGTCCAGGATGACAGCGGAACCGGAAATGCCGCCTCGTCCGTAAGCCAGATCGTGGTCACCGTCACCGGTACCAATGATGTGCCGGTCATTGATGTCACGACAGGCGCCTCGACCTCTGAACTCGTCGATTCGACGCTCTCGCTTTCGTCCGTCACGGCATTCGGTCAAATGACATTCACCGATGTCGACCTGTCAGATACTGGGCACAGCGCCAGCGTGGTCGGCGCGGTCAGCCGCTCGGGCGAGGCCGATGGGTTGTCTATCCTCGGATTTCCCCTACCTGACAGCGTTTTGCGCGCTTTCCTGAGTATCGACGGCGTTGCAAAGCCTGCCGGGACCGCCGATGGCACGATCGACTACAGGTTTTCCGCTGCTGACCTGACGTTTGATTACCTGGCGAAGGGACAGTCGGTGACACTGACCTACACGGTGGAACTGAGGGATGGCGATGGCGGAGTGACCACCCAGCAGGTGCCGATCACGATAGCCGGCACCAATGACCGACCGGAAATCCTGTTTGCGGCCACAGCGTCCGGGCGCGAGAACCGCAACCAGACCGGTTCAGACTCGCTGGAAACACACAACGGCACCATGCTGTTTTATGACGCGGACCGGGACGATGTCGGTCACAGCGCGGACGCGGAGTTTGCAGGCGCCACCGGAGTGACAACCGGCCTTGATACCGCGCTGATCGAAAATGCGGTCTCCATCAGCTCTGTCTCCAAGGCGATGAATGCGCAATTCGGATCCGTGTCGTGGAGCTTCAGTGCGGTCGACCGAGCATTCGACTACCTGGCGGTTGGCGAGCAGGTGACGCTTGAGTACACGGTCACTCTTGACGACAATGAAGGCGAAGCCAACAGCACCACCACCTCCACCGTTTCCGTGACCATCACCGGGCGCAATGACCGACCGGTGATCACGTCGGGCGCGCAGACGGGGTCAGTCGAGGAGACGGCCGACGTCGTGGGCGGCGTCGATCCCGATCCGGCCGCTGCGACCGGTATCATCAGCTTTCTGGATGTCGACCTGTCGGACGATCCCGAGGCCAGCCATGACGGCGGCACGGTCACGAACATGTCATTTGCCCATGGCTACACGCCGACGGACGCACAGATTGCGGCGCTGAAGGCGGGTTTCACGCTTGACGATGCGGCCCTGTCGAACTTTTCCAACACGACAGGCGTAGGTTCGACCGGCTGGACCTACCAGGTCGCCAACTCAGTCGTCGATTTCCTCGGCGACGGCGACAGCGTCGAATTGACCTATGTGGTGACCATCGACGACGGCAATGGCGGTACCGTCACGCAGAACGTGGTGGTCACTGTGACCGGCACCAGCGATGCGCCGACGGTCAGCGCGGCTGACGACTTCGTGGTCAACGAGGCAGACCTGACAAATGGCAACAGCGACGCGCTGATCTTCACGGGCGATGTCGGCCTTAATTTCAATGACTACAGTTCCGTCGGCCTGTCCGCCCGGCTCAAGACCTCCGGCGCCATTCCGCTCGATCCTGCCGGGGGGCTCATCCTCCTGAGCTCCGATGGCCAGCAGTTGGGCTACTCGTTGTTGACGCGGCCGAGCGCAGGCTCACAGACACTTTCAGGCTTCGATTTTCGGACCGGCGAGATCATCTTCGTTCTCAAGGTCGAGGTAGTTGCCGACGGCTCCGGCGGATTCAAGGTGGCGTATACCTTCGAACTTCGCGGCAATCTCGATCATATTGGTCCCGGCGACGGGGACAGCATGCCGCTGGATTTCACCGTGACGGCGACCAACAGCGTCGGCGAAACCGCTTCGAACACGTTCACCGTCACCATCAACGACGATGCACCCGATGCGGTGAACGTAACGGCAGCGATGGAAGAGAACACGGCCACGCTCATCTCTCTTGTCGAAGGGGACGGAGCGGATCTCGATCCCGGCGATGCCTACATTTCCGGTGCCGACGATGTGACAGTCACCCTTGGAACGCCGACCTATTCCAACCTGCCTGCGGGTGTGGTGCCGGGCACGCCCGGCCTCAGCCTGGTGCAGACCGCAACCGGTTACGATGTCAGCATCACGCCGGGGACAGCGTTCGATGCCCTGGCGGAAGGCGAATCCCTGCTGATGGAGATCCCCTTCACGGTGGAGGACGGTGACGGCGATACGGTCACCAAGGTTATCGCGGTGACGGTCACCGGCACCAACGACCAGCCGGTGATCGCGGTCCAGACCGATGTTTCGGAAGTCCTCACAGAAACCGATGCCGCATTGTCGACCACCGGATCGTTCGATGTCGCCGATGTGGATGTCAGCGATGTCGTGACGATCACCAGGGTGACGGTCGCGACATCGGGAACCGGTGCCAACGCAGCTACGCCGGATACGGCGGCGCTGCTGGCCATGTTCGGGCCCAATTCGGGCGTCGTTATCGACGGTCTGTCGAACTCCGGAACGGTCAACTGGTCCTTTGATGCGGGTTCTGACGCTTTCGATTATCTCGCGGAAGGTGAAAGCCTTGGCTTGACCTATACCGTGCATGTTGCAGACGGAAACGGGGGCACCGTTGCGCAGGATGTCACCATCACCATCAATGGCAGCAACGACGCGCCAGTGATTTCGCCAATCACGCAACCAGCGACCATTGCCGAGGCCGTCGATGCATCCGTGCAGGATATCGAGGCGGTCACCGGTACATTTTCAGTCTCCGATGCTGATGCCGGCAATACACTCACCGCGCAGGCCGGCACGCCGGTGATCAGTTGGAGCGGCGGCACGCTGTCGCCGGCGCAGATGAGCGCATTGATGGCGGCACTTGGAACCGGCGCGCTCAGCCTCGGAACAACCGTTTCCAATGGTGGTGCTGCCGGCATCGGCTACAGCTGGGATCCGGCCGCCGCCGATCTCGATTTCCTCGCTGCAGGACAAGTTCTGACAGTCAGCTATGACGTTGTTGTCTCTGACGGCACGGCAACATCCGCCGCCCAGTCGCTGGTTTTCACCATCCAGGGCACCAACGATCTGCCGGTCGCAAGCAACGACAATCCGAACGGCTCGCTTCCGGAGTTCAAGATCAACGAAGACGAAACCGTGGCCAGGGTGTTCGACGTGCTTGGCAACGACAGACTGGACGTGGATGCGGGGAGCGCCAACAGCATCAGCCTGGGTACGATCCGGGGCTACGGGGTTCCCGGGGTTGCCAGTGGCGGAGTTCTCGACCCGTTGGCGTCGGGATTCTTCACTATCACCGTCGATGTCAACAACCAGATCCAAGTGGAACTGAATTCCAGCGCATGGCAGAGCATGCGGCGTGGCGAAACCGCGAAGATCGACATCAACTACCGGCTCCATGGAGATGGTTCGGATGTCTCGACCGGTACGCTTCAGGTCGAGGTGACCGGCAGCAACGACGCGCCGGTGCTTGATGTTGCGGCCTCTCCTACGATGACTCAGGCCGAGGATGCCGCCCTGCCGTCCGGCAATGTCGGCACGCTTGTCTCAACGCTGGTCAGCGCTCCGGGTGGCAGCATCGGAAATGTCAACGATGTGGACGGAAATACCTTCGCACCCGGCATGTCGATCACTGCCTTCGATACGAGCCATGGCGTCTGGTACTATCATTTGGACGGGTTCGATGCCCCGGATGGCAGTCCGTATTGGTTCAATGCCAATCTGGCGCCCGGCCAGGTGCTGAACCTGAGGGCCCAGGACCAGCTCTATTTCGCACCCAATGCAGATTTCGTGGGCACCGTCGATCAGGCAATCACCTTCCGTGCCTGGGATGGTGTAGCGAGTCCGGTGGACAAGATACTGGCGCCCGGCAGCGTAGGAGGCGAAACTGCCTATTCTTCCGAAACCGACACCGTCAGCCTGACGGTCGAGAGCGTAAACGATGCACCGGTTCTGGTGACCGGCATCGCCGACGCGACGGTGTTCTCCAACATCGCCGTGGACATTGATGTGTCGGGTTCCTTCGCCGATATCGATCCAGGCGATGTCCTGAGCTATTCGGCGACATTGAACGGCGGTGCACCACTTCCGGCGTGGCTGTCGATCGACGCCACCACCGGACGACTGACCGGAACGCCGCCTTCCGTTGGCGATGCTGGCGCGACCCTCGATGTGATCGTCACCGCTACCGACACCGGCGGCCTTTCAGTCTCCGATACATTCGAACTGGCGATCGACAATGGCAACGATGCACCGGTTATTACGGCGCACACCGACGGCGGGGTGACCGAAGACGCTTCCTTTGCAGGAGCCACGAACCTGATCACCAATGGCGGCTTCGAAACCGGCACAAGCGGATGGGTCGTGACCAACTCCGGCAATGTCTTTGTATCCAGCTACGCCCCCAATGTTCATTCAGGTGGATCTGCAGCCGGGGGATGGAGTGTTTATTCGCACGATATCCCGGTGACCTACAGCCAGACCTTCAACACCGTGGCCGGAGCGACCTACACGATCGGTTTCTGGGCACAGAACAAAGGGAGCGGTCTTCCTGCCGACAATTCGGTGCTGGTCACATGGGATGGTGCGACGGTGGGCTCAGTAATCGACATGCCCTATGGCGGATCGGCCTCAAACTACACCGAGTTCAGCTACACGTTTACCGCAACTTCAAGCAGCTCCACTTTGGTCTTTGCGGTGGTCAACAATGTCAATTACACCTTTCTGGATGATGTTTCGGTGGTACAACAGCCGGGAACGGAAACCACAGGCGGCACCATCAGTTTTACCGATGCTGATGTCGGGGAAACGCACACGGTTTCCTTCGTGCCGTCGGCTGCCGGTTATCTTGGGATATTCGCTGCTGCGGTAAGCACCGAATCGAGCGGCGGTTCGCTTGGCACGGTGGACTGGACGTTCAATGTCGCGGATGCCGACATCCAGCACCTGGCGGCGGGCGAGACTGTCACCCAGACCTATACCGTCACGATCGATGACGGCAATGGCGGGACGGTGAGCGAGGACATCGACGTGACCCTCACCGGGGTCAATGACGACCCAACTTTGACGGGGCTGGACGGGGTGACCTTCCTCGAAAACACCGTCAATAGCGCGCCGCAACTGATCGATGCAGACGTCGACTTCGCGGATGTTGATGCCGGCAATCTCGACACAGGCACTCTGACGGTTTCCGGTTTCGTCAGCGGAGAGGATACGATCGGCATCAACGATCAGGGTGCGGGCGCAGGCAACATCACTCTCAGCGGCGCCAATGTCCTGTACGGTGGAGCGGTGATCGGAACATTCGCCGGGGGCTCCGGCGCCAACAATCTGGTTGTGACTTTCAATTCGAGCGCTACTGCGGCGGCAGTCGATGCCCTCATCGAGAACCTGACCTATGCCAATGCTTCGGATACGCCGACCGCATCGCGCGCACTGACGATCACGGTGACCGATGGTGATGGAGGCACTGTCTCGGCGACGAGCGTGGTCGATGTGACCGCTGAAGCGGATGTTCCCCCGGCTATCGCCGCAAGCGACTTCATAGATCCGATCCCGGTTGGCTGGACCTGGCTCGCGGACAATGGCCACATCTACAAGTATGTCTCCACCAACCATTCCTGGTCCGGTGCGGTGACTGCCGCTGCGGGCGAGATTGCCGGGCAATCCTATCTGGCGACCATCACCAGTGCAGCCGAAGATGCCTTGATCGATACGCTGGCGACCGGCCGGACTCATCTGGGCGGCTCTGACGCGAGCGCGGAAGGCACCTGGCAATGGGTGACCGGACCGGAAGCCGGGCAGGTTTTCTGGATCGGCGGAGCCGGCGGTGCAGCCCAGAACGGTGCCTTCACCAATTGGTCCCCGGCCAATCCGGGCAATGTGTCCGGATATGGAAGTGCGGAGAATTACCTCGCCACGGACTTGTCCGACAACTGGAACGACGTCGACGCCAGCAACAGCGGGTTGCCCACGATCGGTTACATGGCCGAAGCCGGCGGACTCAACGGTCACACCTATGCGGCGATCACCGAGGATGCGGCCTTCACATTTTCGGAAAGCTGGCTTCTCGCCAACGACACGAATGCACCTGATCATATTCTCTCGGTTTCGGCGAGCACGAAGGGGGCAAGCGTGTCCTACAATGCCGGTACCGGAGAAATTACCTACAATGCGATCGGTTCTGCAGAATTGCAGGCATTAGGCGCTGGGGAAACCACGACTGACACGTTCACATATACCATCTCTGACGGCAATGGCGGAGTGAGTTCTCCCATCGTGACGATCACCGTCAACGGTGCGGACGAGCTTCCGATAACAGGCGACGCGGGTGACAATGTGCTTCTCGGAGGCGCCGGTGGCGATCTCCTCAATGGAGGCGCTGGCAGTGATATCTTGATGGGCGGAGATGGGGCCGACACCTTTGTATTCGATGCGGATGCCCTGGCCGATGCAGGCGCAAACATTCGTGATCTGATCGCCGATTACGATTTTGCCGAAGGCGATGTCGTGGATCTCTCGGCCCTGCTCGGAGATGAAACAGTCGCCGGCCATGTTGCGGACTACGTGAAGATAAACGGGGCTTTCCTGGAAGTCGACGTGGATGGAACCGCGGGTGCCGCCGGGTTTGTCCGGATCGCGGAATTCACCGATGTTCCAGCGGCAAACGGGCTTAGAATCCTGGTTGACGACGACCCGGCCCATGTGACCGTGGTTATCTGATCGGTCGAACCGACGCCGGTGAAGTGAGGCGACCGGTGGGCAATTCCGGCTTCGCCGCATCGGCCAGATATGACCCAGGACCTTGCAGACGTTGGAACCACGCCGTCGAGCAGGTCCGGCGGGCCAGCCTCACTGGGCCGGTCCTCATGAATTGATCGATATCATCATGTCCAGCCTTCTCCGCTGCTATCTTTTGCGCGCTCGACCAAAAGAAGAGGGAGCCTGAGGGTATGAAGATGTTTCGTGCGGCCTTGCCTTTTGCCGTTTTAACAGGCTTGGCGCTCGGGCCGACGCCGGCCTCTGCTTCCGAAACCTGCTGGACCGAGGGGGCCAGGCAGTTTTACGATGCTATCCATTATTGCGTCTCCTCGATGCTGAAACCAAGCGGCAAGTGGCGTTACGGGCCGGACAATCTCGTCGGAGACGAAGACGGCCAGCATCTGGCCTGGTGCGAGGGCGTGCGCGGGCCGGGTATCGGCGAGGCGATCACGCTGCGCATCGACAATGGTGCACCGTTCCGCCGGCTGATCATCGCCAATGGCTACGGGAAGTCGGAGAAATCCTATTTCGAGAATGCCCGCGTCCGGATCTTCCACGTGACGACCGATACCGGGCTTTCGACCTCGGTCATGCTGCCTGACCAGCCGGAGCCGGTGCTGTTGCCATTGCCGGACGTTGGCGCGTTCCGCTGGGTGCGCCTGGTGATCGGCGACATCTATTCGGGCAGCCGATATGATGACACCTGCTTCGACAATGTGTGGCCGGACTTCGCGTACGAGAACGAGCTCGCGGCCGAGCAGACGACTCCGCTCCCGGTTCCGCCCGTGGCGGCAGCGCCCCTTGAAACGAAGCCTGACATCGCGCCGCCTCACACTGTCACGCCACCGACCCAACCGCCTGTGGGTGCGGGCGATCCGTTCGGTGATCTCGGCATGCCCGATAGCGATCAGTTGCGGCTGCCGGGGCAATGAGACACGCCGGCGGCATCCTCGTTGTCCTCCTGATGCTCGCCGCCGGCGCTGTTTCCGCTTTGGCCGAACCGGTTCTGATCGTCGAATACCATCCCGATCCGTGCCGCGAGATCGCCAAGGCTGGCCGCGACAAGACCGCGACCATAGGCAAGGTCACGATCTCCTACGAGCCTGTCTACTACGCGGCCTGCGAGCGGGTGCGCACCTCGATCGTCGACAGCATCAAGGCACGCGCCGACCAGCTGCGCGATGATCTGGAAACCGAACTCCAATCACGTGTCGCACCGATCTATGACGGCTTCCTGAAATGGCTGAGCCTTGCGGTCTATGACAGCCTGCCGGAAGCCGACAAGGCAAGGATCAAGCCGGAGGAGCATTTCCAGGAGTGGCTGCAGCATCCCGATCAGGAGTTGGCGACCTATGTCAATTTCTACATGACGGAGCATCTGCCGCTCGTCATGCAAGCGCTGGAGCGCTACCAGAACGACAGCTCGCGCGAGATCGTCGACGGGCTTCGGGCGCTCTGGGAGTCAGGCAGGAAGAAGCTCGAAGCCCTCGACAAGGCTTATGACGACCTCCAGGAGGCGGCACCGGAAACGCCCTATACCGACATTCTGATCAAGCACGGCCTGTCGGGCGAAGGCATCGAGAGGCTCAAGCACTATGAAGGGCAGTTCGACCTTCTCGACAAGAACTACAACATCATCGATACGGCGCGCACGATCCACGGTGCGTTCACGGCCGAGACCTATTCCGGCCGGCTCGAAGGCATGTTCACGCTGATGGAGAAGTTCGGCGGCTATCTGTCCGACACCAATGTTCCCGGCGTTTCGCTGATGGGCACGTTGATCGAGGCCTATGGCCAGATGGCCAAGGAAGTGCTGGCGCGCGCCAACGAACTCGAACAGCTGATCCGCGCCCGCGAAGGTTTCTGCATCGGCGCCGACACGCACACGCTGCTCAATGACCGGTCAAAAGCGCTGGCGGCGCTGGTCGGCGACGGCGTGCAGGCCTGCCCGCTCGATGAAAAGGCGCCGCTGCTCAGCGACATCTATGTTCAGACCGATCCGAACGATACCAACCAGCTTTATTTCTGGGCGACGGACGCGTTCGTGAAGGGGCGTGAGGGCGGTGGCGGCGAAGCCGGCCTGCGCCGGGTTCGCGATTTCATCCGCGAGGCCGCGGCCATCGGTTTTGCGGAATATGTCGGCAAGGACGCCGACATGAAGACGATCGTCGCCGTTTACAACACACCCTACGGGCCGGAGCACTATCTCGCCGACCTGCCGGGGCACCGGCCGTCGCCCGGCCTGCCGGGACTTGTCGCGGAAGCCGACGCGGTGATCGACGCCATCGTCCGCCGGATCGGCGAGTTGCGCGACCATCTGCGTCTTGATGAAAGCTGCGGCGACGACCCCTTCGCCCGGCTGATCGAGGCTGAAACCGGGCTGCGGCTGTCGGCTTTTCCGCTCGATGATCGCGACGCCCAGGCGAAGCTCAAGACCTCCTATGCGCTCGGTTTCATCCAGTCGCATGCCTCGTGGGCAGGGAGCGGACGCACGGAGGCCTACCAGCGCTACCACACTGTCTGGGAGGGGTTGAAGTTCCTGTCGCTGGTGCGCGTCGAGGGGCAGCTGCTCGACAAGGCGAGATCTGATTCAGCATGCGAGAAATGCGCTTCCGCCGCCATCACACTCAGTGTCTCCGAAGGCGCCGAGATGCCGGGGTGCCGGGTTTCGGCTGCCGGGTTTCGGCTGCCGACGGGATGGGTCGTTTCACTGCGCGGATCGTGACGCGCTCGACCGGCGTGTCGCTGCAGCCGCAGGCCAGGGCCGGCGACGTGGTCTCGGAACCGGCGGGCATCGATGCGCGCCATCTCGGGCTCGAGGGTGCAGCCCTGCCGTTCCTGCGTTCCTTTGCCGTCAACCTGTTCATGCCGTTCGAAGCCGACGGCGACTTCGGCGAAATGCTTGATGCGCTGCGCGGCCTGCAGGGCCAGGCCGCGCAGGCTGCCACAGGCGGTCGCACGGCCTGCAGCGAAGCTCGCACCGCCGTCGCCACCATCAAGGCCAAGGCGACCGATCTCGACACCCGGCTCACTGCGCTGAAGCAGGACTACGAGAGGCTCAAGCCTCAGATCGCGGCGCTCGACCGCGGTGTTGCCGATGCCGGCCGGCTTCTCACTGAAGCCGAAGCGGCCGCGGAGAAGGTGGTCAGCGCAAAGCAGGACGCGGAGACCTCCGCACTTGCCGCCTGCAACAAGGCCTCCGAGTTGCGCGCCGAAACAGACGAGGCGAAACAGCGGCGGATGCTGACCGAAATCCGAAGCGCTGTCACCGACGCCGGGTTGAAGGCGCGCGAAGCCGGCCGGTTGCACGGTTCATCCGTGAAGGCAGCGCAGACGCTTGAGGATCTGGTTGGCAAGAGCCTACCTGCCGTCGAGGCAGCGGAGCGGCTGCCCGGGCGGCTTTCCGAAGCCAAGACGCTGGCCGGTGAGATCGAGGTCCTGCGCGGCCAATTGCCGGACCACATCGCGGCGCTTCGCGAGAGCAAGGCGGCGGTCGACGAACTTGTCCCGCGCGCCGAGACCGCGCATGCAGCGGCGACCGGCCTGGCGCATCTGGCCGACGATCCCGGCGTCGCGAAAGCCGAAGCCGACCGTTTGCTGGCAGCGATCAAGGCGATTGCCGCCGAGCTTGCGGCCTGTCTCGGCGAACTGGAGAGGGCGTCCGACGATCTCACCAGGCAGGACCCGGGATCCGTACTGCAGGATATCGCACCCGGCATCGATGCGCTTGCCCGGCAATCCGATGGTGCCTCACCGAAGGACCTGCTCGAAACCAAAGCAAGCGCTGCACGCGCCAGCGCCGACGTCGCCGAGATTTTCGCGGAGGCAGCGGAGGCGGCGGCCGCGGATGCAAAACACTGTCTCGATCTCGGCGAGAGCGCGCTCACCGAGGGACGGGGCGACGACCTTGCCGCGGCGGCCGCTGCGGCGATCGCGCAGTGCCGGTTTGCCGAAGCACGCGAGTTGCTGACCCGGATGACCGGTCATCCGCGCTATGGCGAGCTTGCCGGCAGCTATCAGTCAGCGGTCGATCGCGAGACCCGGACCAAGGCGGAGTATGAGCGCGCCCAGGCACTCTACCAGTCGGGCGACACGGAAAATGCGCTCAAGGTGCTGGACGCCGCGCGGGCCAACACCGCCTGCGACAGCTTCCGGGTGAACATTGACGCGGCGATTGCCGCCATTCGCGGTGTTTCGGGTGACAGTCTCGTGGCGGAAGCCCGGGCAGCGATCGCCGCCTGCCAGTTCGAGGCGGCGAGGGACAGAATTGCCCAGCTCGTGGAGGCCGGCCATCCGTCATCTGCGGCGCTCAGCGCCGACTACGACGCGGCGCTGGAGCGCGAAAACCGCACCAACGCTTTGTGGGAGCAGGCGCGAGCCGCGCATGCTCAAGGCAACAGTGAGGAAGCACTGGCGCTGATGCAAAGCGCGCGCGGCAACACGCAATGCAGCGCCTTTGCCGCGCGGATCGACACGGCCATCGCGGCGCTCGGCGGCGCGCAGCAGCCGGCAGCGGCAGGTCTCACTCAGCCTTGGGCCGGCGAAATTCGGCTGACGGAGATCTATGTCAACGGAAGCGCGATGAATGCCCACTCCATCGTAGCACTCTTCCAAAGGGCCGCCGAGCGCGCCAAGGCAGAGGCGAAGGCCGAAGGCAAGGACGAGACCGTGATCGGCGGGATCGCGTCGTCGATCGCCGAAGCGGTGCTGAGCATCATTTCCTCGGTTCTCAACATTCTCGAACAGGGCGTGCCGATGAGCTTCACGCTGGTGCCGGAAGGTTCCGGCTATCGGCTGACGCCAATCGGCGAAATGGGTGCCGATGCGCAAAAGAACATCCGGAGGATACCGTTGTTCATGCCGGTCAACGAGCGGTCGGTGCGTCTCGAACACACGGTGCCGGAGGATAATCTGCGGATCGTCGTGACGATCGAGATGAACGAGGCCGGCGACACGGCGATGCTGAAGCTGCAGTTCGACGGTGCCAACAAGCCCGATGACAGCATCTACGAGGAAGTCAAAACCATACGGCTGGTGATTTCTGGCGACCTCAAGCCGGGCTCGATCCCGGCCTCGCAACTGGAGGCCGAGATCAGGAAGCGCTTCGAGGCCATCACCCGTCAATAGCGGACGACCGGTCAGGCTGGAATGAACTCGGCCCGTTACCGGGGCATGAGGAAGGTTTGCCGGATCGCGCATCGCGCCGATGGCGGTGAAGGTGGACGGGGTGCTTTTTGCGAAAGGGGTAATCACGTCGGAGCGCGTCGACGATCCGGAATCAACGAACTGCCGATGCTCTGATCCCAGAAAACTGGAAGGAACTCGGGTCTCGGGTCAACCCTTGGAATGTGGTGGTTTCGGTCACCGGTTCGTGGTGGCGCCAGAAGGCGTCCCCTCCTTGACCATGGATTTTCGCTAGAGCATTTCCGGTGCAAACGGAGTCACCGAAAATGCTCTATCCTATTGTTTTCACGCAATTCCGGACGCGAGACCGGTTCCCACTTTCCGAACAATCGGCGGAGCAAATGGCGAAGGCTAGTGGTAGCGTTCCGCGTCGTGTATTCTCTTGGCCGGACGTAGTTTCGCCAACCGCAATCTGTCCGATATTTATGTCCTACCCAATTCGTTAGCCTTGCGTGTCGCCTCTCGCGACCTGTGTACCTCTTTCTCAATTATGGATTTGACATCCATGAAGTTGTCCTTCGTGCAGAATACGGCGTCCAGAACCAGCCGATTGCCTCGCAGCAAAACAATATGTCTCTTCTGATCGGTTTCGAGCGATTGAATTTCATGCCATTCGGTGAATCGCGATGAGTTGCTTCGGGCCAAAAGTCCCGCGCCGGCGACGGTTGGGTTGCGCGCCAGCGCGCCCAGAACAATCGCCAAGGTGCGGCCGAATTTTGCGCGCCTGTCAACGACACGGGATCTGACTCCGTCCGCGTCAATTTCGAAACTCACCGTCATCCGATTGTTGAAAAACAGCACGATAGCGGCGAGCACGAGAACCAACAGAATTGCCGAAACCCCGAAGATCGCCCGAAGGATGGCGCCCAGTTGGTGCAAATTGCCTTCGAACCAAGCCAGACCGATCAACAGCAGTGCAAGAATTGCGAGCGGGATCAAGATCACGGCTGCAAGCTGCCTGACAATGATCGGTGTCGTCAGGAGAGGCACATTGACCGCCCAGGCTATCGGGTGTGACATCATCCAAATCCCTGTTTCAGTAGGGGCTGTATAAACCTCGAAATCGGTTCCTGACTTGACTTCGGTCAATGATCAGGCAGCGCAAAGCTGTTGTCATTACGCCTTGAAAGAAGCCTTTCTGACGCCGGAGGGCAGGGGGAAGAGATATTATTTTCATGAGCTGGCGGCTGATTGCATTACCCTGGATGGGTTCTTTGGCCACGTCAGGCCGGCGAGCCATTGTACTTATGCTCCTTGCCGTCTGCTTCGCCTTCGTGGTGCCTCACAATACGTTTGCCGAGGACGAAGCGGAGCAGAAAGTCTACCAGGAAATGCATTCGGAGGTCAAAACCGCCTTCGACAATGCCAAGGACAATTTCACCAACCTTTATAAAAAAATCAAGTCCATCCAAAGCTCTGTAACCAATTGGCGTGAGGCGACAACCGAACGCACCCAGAACGCTTCGAGGAAGGACATCAACGATCTCTTCGCAGGCGAACTGGTCGCCGGGCGCGACGAATTGCTCAAGCAGGTGTTGGGCAAGGAGTTCGTTGAGGAGATGAAGAAGGTGGAGGAGAAGCTCGGCATCCAGATCGGTATCCCCGATACCGAGAAACTGCTCAAGTTGCTTGTCGACAAGCAGGGCCGCGAAAAACTCTACGGCTATATGTATCAGCTCAGCGGCTACGAGCGGAACCTGCGCAAAAAAGGGGTTTTCAAAGAACTCGACAAATTGAAAGACCGTTTCGAGAAGGGGTCGGGGTATATCAGCAAGGTCGGCGACATGCTGGATTTTGTCGCCCTGTTCGATCCTTCGAATGTCGATCCGGACTCGCCGATCAGCAGCCTCAAGGCCATAGGAAACGTGATCGGTGCCATGAAGGACCTCACCGAGGCCATTCCTGCCATTGGCAGTCTTCTGGATTTCTACATCGATGCGACCGAACAGTTCACCCAGGCGCTCGAAGAGCTGAACACCAAGATCCTTAATGCTCGCGACGGGTCGATCTGTGGTCAGCTTGGCGTGCTGTCGGCAGAACTGAAGGCGCTCGATGAACACATCAAGGGCGGAGCCTGCATCAATTTCTATACCAATTACGAGCTGCAATCGCTGCTCAAGCCGGTGCTCGTCTGGACCCATGCCGAAAGCAACGAAACGTTCTTCTACGACAAGGACCATGATGTTGCTGCCTATCTGACGTCGGACAATCAGCCGGATCTGCTTGATCCGTTCCGTGCGCTCAAGTCAAGCAGGATCGCCTCCAACAGCAAGCGCGCCACCCCGGCCGTGTTCATGGCGCTTGCGCGTGTTGTCACCCGGTCGAAAGCCGTCGTGGCTAAGCCCGAATGCGATGACTATGCGAGGCTTTTTTCGGACAGGAATTTTCGTGCGATCTTGCGCGAGGTCAATGTCCTCGACAATTTCGATGCGATCAGCGCGCCGAGCGAGACAGTGCTCAAGCCGGCGATTACAAGTCCCGCGGAAATTACAGGCTTGTGCCTTTATGATCCGCGGATGCGTCGGCTGATGCGTGACCTGGCGGACCGCTATCGCCATCTTGCTTCTGTAACCATCGATGTCTATCCGCTTGACCGAGAGCTGTCGCCTGATGTGACCGACATCCGGATCGACGGCATGCCGCTGGTTTTCGGCGAGGCCGGGGCCAAAAAGAGGCGGGTGTCGGAATACACCCGGATCGAGGCGCTGGTCGACATCCGCCATCCACTGAGCGTCGAAGTCGATGCGGTAGGATTCAAGCCCGCGCTGGAGTCGCTGAGCTTTTCGGCCGAGCGCAGGTTCAAGACGATCTACATGGCTCGCGAAGAGGCTGTGCAGGCTGTGCCGGAGGCAGATGCTGATGCAAAGCCGGACGCTGATGGCGGGGAAGATGCCGTCGGCATGGCAGATGCGGACGGAGATCAGCGGTCGGTCGAGGGTGAACCTGCCGCAAAGCAGATTGCACCTGCCGCGGTGGACAAGCCGCAGCCCGTGAGCCCGCGACCTGTCCCACAAGAGTCGCAACAATCGTCGGCCCAGCAGGCAACCGCGCAGGATGCGCCCGCACAACCCGCACAGGCCGCCGAGCCCGCCAAGCCGGCAGGTGATGTGCCTGGTGCCGAGACAGTGGGTAATGATACCGCTGCAGCGGCCGGGACCGAGACGGATGCGGATGCTGGAACCGACGACGCAGGTGATGTGGATGCTGGAACCGACGACGCAGGTGATGTGGATGCGCCGCCGGTTCCGGTCAAGCCAGACCCAGCAGAATCCGACACGGATCAAGCCCCCGCTTCAGCCGACGCGCCGGAGCAGACTTCAATGGACCAGACCGATGACGGTCCGGCGGACGAGGCCGGCGAGGACGTTGCCGGGGCCGGCAATGAGGCAGCGCCATCGGCTCCCGGATCCGACAACATTGTCAGCCTTACCATTGCGCGTGGCCAGGTCTATCTTGGCGAAACCGTTCAGATCTCGACGCCCTACCGAGGCGAGGACATCGCCGGTGGAACCGATGAGTGCGACCCGAACAGCACCAACCCGTTTACCGACTGCGAGGTCACGCCGTCAGGAACCGATGGTGCAAGTGTGTATATCGGACGGGCCGATGACACCGAAGATCTCGGTCCAGCCCGGCCGTTGCCAAGCCTTGACTATATCTGGCACGGCAGTGAGGGCGTCACCTTCGAACCGACGACGTCAAGCGATGGCCGGACATTTGCGACCTTCGAGCGTGTTGGTGAAATGAAGATCTGGGCCCAGGTGGTCAAGCAGGGGGCGACCGTCGCCGAGACCGAGCAGCAGACCGTAAATGTGCTGGCGCCATCGCTTTCGATCAAGTTCGATCCGGCCTCGGGGGCCAAGGCTGGATCGAAGATCAAGGCGACGGTCGTCGCGACTCCGTTGGTCTCGCCGAAATACTGGACGGTCCGGTGGCTGGAGCCGCCGACCGCCAACCGGGAGGAGCTCAATGATAACGGCTCCGAGATCCGCTTTTCCGGTGCGGCGGGCAAGTCTGTAACGCTCGAGGCCACCGCCAATGTCGCCTTTTACGGCGACGAGATCGGTTCGGTTTCGGGCAGCTACAGTCTGGAGGCTGGAAGTCTCGATGTCTCGGCGAGGTCGCGTGGGCCGCGGCCGCAAATCTGGGACCGAGCCAGCGGCGGTTTGGTCGATCTGCCCGACGGGCAATATGTCGACGGACAGGAGATCGACTTGCGTGCCGGGTTTGCGGGCGACGATACGCCGGGCGAAGTCCGCTGGCGCTGGTCGGTCAATGAGGGCACCTCGATCTCAAACGAGATCTCGCAGACGCCGACCGTCTCGCGGGCTCAAGCGGGGCAGATCGAGGCCAGGGTGATAGCCACGGACAAGAACGGCGTCGAACTCGCGTCGGGATCGATCAGCCTGAGCGTTCAGGCGCAAGGTCAGCCACCCGCGGACAAATCCGGGTCGGTCGAATCCAAACCCGCACCGGTTCCGGACGCGGCTGACGTATCGGACAGCCAACCTTTGACGCAGAAGCAAGAGCCCGCTCGTCCGATGCCGGCTCCCGGCATACCTGCACCTGTCGCGAAACAACCCATCACGGCGGCGCCGGCACCTGCCAGTCCCACCACAACGCCAGAGCCCGCTAGTCCGCCGCCATTTTCACCACTGCCGCCGCAACCCGCACCGCCGCAACCGGCACCGCCGCCGGCAGCTGCAGCATGCGCGATCGGTTCGCCGCAATATACGGCCGCTGTCGAGTTGTGGACCCGGGGGCTTTCGATGATCTCGGCGGGCAATGCAGAGGTTGGCCTCGGGTCCTTGGAGGCAAGTCTGGTCGTCTGCCCCGATCCAACGCGTCAATCCCAGTTCACGGCCCTGCGCCAGCAGCTTGGCGGGGCAGGGGCCCAAACGTCTCAGCCCCCCTTGCCAGCCGCTGATTGCAGCTCCGGCGGTAGGGATTATGCGGAAGCGATGAGCAACTGGCAGCAGGGTCTATCCCTGCTGGGCACCGGCGATCATAAGGCAGGCGTCGTGGCTCTGGAGCGGAGCCTCGACACATGTCCTGACCCCCAACGTCAGTCCCAGCTCGACCGCTTGAAGACGCAGCTTGAAGCGGCGGCTGCTGAGCAGTCCGGGGAGGCTGGCGCCTGCCTGCCGGGCGGCGACCGGTATGCATCTGCCCAGGATGCCTGGCGGCGCGGCATCGCGCTGATCGGCAGTGGTGAAAGCGGCGCGGGCGTAGCCCTTCTGGAGATGAGCGTCGGGGACTGTCCGGATGACACGCGCCAGTCGCAGCTCGCAACCCTAAGGCAGCAATTGCGCGTCTCCGAGGAACGTGACGGCGAGGTTTCCGGCGACGCTAGCGAACCGGGTGCATCGACCAGCATCGAAGATGCAGTCAAGCAGGCCGCGAAGGCCTGCGAGCCAGGTGGTGCGCGCTACGCGGAGGCCGAAGCAAGCTGGATCCGGGGTAGCGATCTGCTTGGGGCAGGTGATCGGACTGGGGGCTTGGAAGCGCTGCGCAAAAGCGTCTCGATCTGTGCCGATCCCGATCGCGTTGCCAATCTGGAGCAGGTGAGTGTGCTCATCGAAGAAGCCATCGTCAGGGAACAGCAGGCTCAGGTCGATGCCCAGCGCCAGGCCGAAGAGGCGGCAAGGCAGGCTGCAGATGCGGAGCGCACGGCACAACAGGCACCACAGCCTGCCGAGCCCAAGTCGATGGAAGCGCCGTCAACGCCTCAGCCGACACGCTATTCAGGCTCTGTTGAAGGCGCGCCACTATGCCGTCTTTCCTTCGAGTTTTCCAATGGCCAGGTCAATGGCCAGATCACCGGCACCTATGAAGGTGACCAGATCAACCTGACCTTCCGGGGCAATGCCGACGGCAACCAGTTCGGCGTTCCGTTGAGTGGTTACCTTATCGATTCCTCCGGCCATTTCGGGCGCGTTTCGATCACAGGGACCGTGAGGGGAGCCTTTGCCAACGGATTTTTCACCGGTAGCTGGACCGCCGGAAACGACTACCAGACCGATGGAGGGCGCTGGATCGCCGGCCCGGAATAGGAGAGATGTGCATGCCAAGACTCAATTCGGGAATTTATCTGTTGATGCTGTCGGTGCTTCTCGTGACAGCACTTGTGGCCGACGTCGCAAACGCCATGGATCTTGGCAAATCGGGTATTGGTCTCAATCCACCGGCGCGGGGCTGGAAGCTCGAAGATCACGATGACGCCGCTCTCAAGATCTGGCATCTGCGCGCCGACACCTGGGACCCGGCGCCGAAGGAGTCCGGTTTGATCTCGGTGACCGTCACCTTTCTGGACGGCGATCCCTGGCCGGACATCGCGGCGATGCGCGATCAGGCGGCCGACATTGTCGCCCGCCAGCTTATGAGTGCGGTCACCGCCCGCACGCCGTTTGAACTCGTCAGCGGCCGTTTTGAGATAGCGGGCGCGGATTTCGAGGGCGGGCTCGATCTGGTCTCGGAAGGCGACAAGCCTGTCAGCGCCCGGCTTCTTCTGATTCGCACCCGCAGCGGATTTCTGATGATCACGGCTTTCTCGGTGCTGCCGATGAGCGAAAAGCCGTTCTCTGCGCTGTTTGGAGAAACCGGTATTCTGACTGCTTATGGTCCGGGGGCGGCAGGATTGAATGGAACGCCCGCCGCGGCTGAGGCTTCCGTGCCTGCTCCGGCTGATCCTGCCGCCAATCCAGCGGCTATCGAGGATCTGCTCAAACAAATGCAGCAACAGTTCCAGCCGTCGGCGGAAACTGGAAATTGAGGAAGGCGAAGATGACACGTTTCGCAACCATGACACTCGTCGCATTCGCCATTCTGCAGGCCATGCTCTTATCAGTAACGCCGACGCTTGCCGACTATGTCGGCAATCTCAATCCCAACGGGGATAACTACCTTACGCTGCGCCAATATGCGACCGCGAAATCGCGAGAGATCAGCCGCATGGGGCCCGGAACGATTGTCGAAATTTTGGATGCGGATGGCGACTGGTTCTACATCCAAACCCAGGACGGGCGCATCGGCTGGGCGCATGGCAACTACATTCTTCCCGGATTGCCCGGCAGCAATACGCCGCGACCTGACAATGCCGCGCCGTTTGGTGTGGTTAACGATGAAGCCGGAGATGTGCCAGTTGAGGACTATCAGGAACCGGCCGTTGCCGGCGGCATCGCTTCAGGTGCCGCTAACGTTGGAGGTGTTGAGTTCGACTGGCTCGAAGGACACATGACCCAGTTCCATGATCCGTTGAAATACTACCCGTGAGCGAGGGACACACCATGAATATCCGCGTCTTGGCATGGGCAGTCTGCATGGCCACCGTCTCAGCCCCTATGGCGATGGCCAATGACACCTCCGCCCGTCTCGCCAGCGGTGGTCTGGTTTTCGGCAAGCAGCTTGGCGTGGCCATGCAATCGGAAGATCTTTACATCTCTCCCGACGTGATCCGCGTAAGGTATGTGTTTCGCAACGAAACGGCCACTGATCTCGAGACGATTGTTGCCTTCCCGCTCCCGGAGGCCGCACCTTCCGGCGACATCGGCGGAAGTTATAGCTTTGGCGATGGCATCACCGCCAATTTCGTGGATTTCAAGACATGGGCCGACGGAACGCCGGTTGTCACCCAAGTCGAGCAGAAGGCAATGGCGCTCGGCCTTGACCGGACGGAGATACTGACCCGTCTCGGTGTGCCGATCGGGTCCTACATTCCGCCGACAGATCCGCGGTCTGCCTTTCACGGGCTTTCGCGCTTGAGCGAGGCAGAGTGGGGCGAGCTTGCCGCGCTTGGGTTGCTCCGGATCGATCCGCAGGGCAATCCCTCGCCGGGGTGGACGGTGGCGACGACTTTCTACTGGACCCAGGTCTTTCCGGCCGGCAAGGACACGGTGATCGAGCATCAATATCGACCGCTGACCGGATCGAGCTTCGATGCGCCCATCAGCGGCGATCCGGGCGACCAGGACGCGGCCCGGGCTGCGATGAGGTTTTGTATCTCGGAACAGGACAGGAAAGCGGTGCATGCGCTTCATGATGGCAAGAACGATGGCAGGACCTATACGGCGTTTTCCGAAGAGCTTGGCTACATCCTCAAGACTGCGGCGAACTGGAGCGGCGCGATCCGGGATTTTCATCTCGTCATTGAGGCGCGGGAACCGATTGATTTCGTCTTCGCCTGTCTTCCGGGGCTCGAGCGCATCTCTCCTTCGCGGCTTGAGTTGAGCGAGGCTCAATTCTGGCCCTTTTCGGATCTGGACGTGCTTTTCGTGATCTCGAAGCCCCTGGACAATTGACCCTTCCCAAAGGAGACCCGCATGCGTGTTGCAACCCTCTCATTGATCTTGATATCACTCGTGACTGCCGGCACCGCTGCGGCCATGGATTGGCGGCACTATCAGAATGCCCGGTTCGGAACCAGCGCCGATGTCCCCGCCGCTTTCGCCCCAGCGCCACCGCCGGAAAACGGTGACGGCCAGCGATTTGACGGACCCAATGGCACGATTACCGTCTACGGCGCTTTCGATTTCACCGGTAGTTTCTCTGGCTACCGGAGCTTTCTCAAAGACACGCTTGAGAGCGAGGGCTGGAAGCTGACCTACACGCCGTCGGGCGAAAACTGGTTTGTGCTCTCGGGCGTAAACCAGGGGCGCATCCTCTATCAGCGCGTCGAACGTCCGGTCGGCTGTAAAGGTGACATCCTTCACCACATCGAATTCCGTTATCCCGCCCGCGATGGGATGGAGTGGGAGCCGATCGTCGAGCGCGGTGCAAAATCTCTTGATGGGCCATGTGGTTGAACCTGAACGAATAGGTGGGGCATTGAACGTGAGAAGTCTCTACGATCGAACGTTCGATCACCGCACATGAGTTCATATTGTCCATCAGATGCTGCCAGACTGGGAAGCGTGGAAAGCCTGGTTTGAAAACAACTGGCACATGGTCGGGGGGAGGGCGTGGAGCCGCTGTCTTTCTGACAAATTGTGCTTTGCCGGTACCGATACGGAACTTCTCATAGAGATAGGTGCATCCGTTGCGCTTTCGCTCCTCAATGGCGCCAATGAGGCGGGATGCCCTTTCGTCGCGATGAAGGCGCAGCAAGTCCTGGAAGGCGACGACGGCAGCACGGCTTTGAGTGACGATTTCCGTCTGCTTGGTTCCTGGTGTTGTGTGCATAAATTTAATTTTTGCTGCACACAAAAGCGAATGTGCATCAAGAAAAACAATGATGCACACACCAGAATAGGAGGAGCTGTGAAGCGGGCTCGGCCGGTCGGCCGGAAGTTCCTGGACGAGCGAGATCGCAGGGCATTAAAACGTCCGGGAAAGCCGTCAGGCTCGTGAATTCAGGAGCTTGCCGTAGTTTTGGGAGTAGCAAGCAAGTTCAGCCAAGGTTCAGTGAACCTGCCGCCCACTACGTAAACTTGGCCCAAGTGCTTGAAAGGATGGTGGGCGTAACAGGGATTGAACCTGTGACCCCTACAATGTCAATGTAGTGCTCTCCCGCTGAGCTATACGCCCATCCGATGGGCCGCATACACCACATAAACCCATGTGCCGTCAATACGAAAACAATGCGTTTTTTCGTCACCTCTGCCGAAGCTGCCCGGAGGCCGGCTGGCGGTGCAGAAAAGCCGGCCCAAAACGGAAAAACCCGGACACAGGGGGCCGGGTTTTCGCTGCGATGGTGACCTGCAAGTTCGCGCAGGGCCGCGACCTGTCTGATCAGGCGGCGAGAATCATCTTGTTGACCTCGTCGACGAGGTCGCGGAGATGGAATGGCTTGGACAGGACCTTGGCGTCCTTCGGGGCCTTGGAATCCGGGTTGAGTGCGACGGCTGCAAAACCGGTGATGAACATCACTTTGAGATCGGGATCGAGTTCGGTGGCGCGGCGAGCCAGCTCGATACCGTCCATTTCCGGCATGACGATATCTGTCAGGAGCAGCGTGAAGGGTTCTTCACGCAGGCGATCATAGGCGCTTGCGCCATTGTCGAAGGACCGGACCTCGTAGCCTGCCTTTTCCAGCGCCTTGACCAGGAACCGGCGCATATCATTGTCGTCTTCCGCGAGGAGAATTTTCGGGGTCATTCTGTTTCCAAACCTGTCAGCGTGCTCGTCGAGCTCTATCCGCCCCATCTATGGAGCAGTCCAGTAAACATCAGGTGAATCATGGTGATTTTGCGATGGGTTTTGTCCCGGACTGGACAGCTCAAGGGGCAACTGGCAAGGTGATTGAAGCGGTTGCGGGGGCAAAGGGACAGTTATGCAAGAAGCCGAAAGGCCCGGCACGGGTGGCAAGCCAGATGCCGGCTCACAAGCGGTCGCTCCTTTCGAGATCCACCGCCCATTGCAGCAGACCGAACCCTTCGTGTTCAATTCGCCGCATTCGGGCCGGATCTATCCCGACTCATTCCTGAGCCTGTCGCGGCTTGACCGCGTGGCGATCCGGCGCTCGGAGGACCATTTTGTCGATGAGCTGTTTGCCAGCGTGGTCCAGCTCGGGGCGCCGATGCTGGCAGCGCAATTTCCCCGCGCCTGGCTTGACGTCAACCGCGAACCCTATGAACTCGATCCGCGCATGTTCGACGGCCCGCTGCCGCCGTTTGCGAATATCGGATCGATGCGGGTCGCCGGAGGACTGGGGACGATACCGCGGCTGGTGGCCGAGAACATGGATATCTACCGGGGCCGTCTGAGCGTTGAAGAGGGGCTTTCACGCATTGAACAGGTGTACCGTCCGTATCACGCCAATCTGCGCCGAATCATCGCGCAGACCCATGTACAGTTCGGCAAGGCGATCCTGATCGATTGCCATTCGATGCCGGCCAATGTCAGGGTTGCGGGCGGCAGCCGCCGGCCCGACATCATTATTGGCGACCGCTACGGTGCGAGTGCCGCGCATGATCTGTCGCGCGCCGCCGTCTCGTTCCTTTCCGGGCTTGGCTACCACGTGGTGCGCAACAAGCCCTATGCCGGCGGGTTCATCACCGAGCATTACGGCCGCCCGGGGCGTGGCCTGCATGCCCTGCAGATCGAGATCAACCGCGGGCTTTACGTCGACGAGGCAAGCCTTGAAAAGACCGCCGGTTTTGACCTTCTCAAAGCCGATCTGTGGGAATTCGCCAGCCAGATGATGGCCTATGTGCGCGAGGGCTTCTCCGAAGACCGTCTGGCCGCGGAATAGTCCGATGCCAATCGGCGAAGCCCTGCCGGGCAGTCCGCTGCGCAGGTCTGGGGATTGCGATGACGGGTCAAAAAAAACCGCGCTTGCGGCGCGGTAAAATCTAGGGAGGAAACGCCCAAGGAGGGCATTCACAGTCAAAGACTGTAATTTGAAGCTAATGCTGCGTCGCACAAAAGTCAAGCATCCAGACCTTGAACTTTGTGCGGATGCGAAATGATCGCGGAGTGTATCCCCTTGCAATTCGGCGCCAGCCGGGTCAGGAATCGGCCCATTGCAGGCCTCGGCCGCCCCCACCGTCAATTCGTCTCTTACGGAATTCACAATGCTTCCTGATATCGCCTTCCTTGACGCCATTGCCGAAGCGGCTGCCGCGGAAACGCTGCCACGGTTCCGGATGCCGGTGACAATCGACAACAAGCATGCTGTCGGCTTCGACCCGGTGACCGAAGCCGACCGCGCCGCCGAAAAGGCGATTCGGGAGCTGATCACCGAACGGTATCCCGAGCATGGCATTCTCGGCGAGGAGCACGGGGATGTCGGTCTTGACCGGGATTATGTCTGGGTCATCGATCCGATCGATGGAACCCGGGCCTTCATTTCCGGGTTGCCGGTCTGGGGCACCCTGGTGGGCCTGTATCACAAGGGCAAGGCGGTGATGGGGATGATGGACCAGCCCTTCACCGGCGAGCGGTTCATTGCCCGACCGGGTGAAGCAATGGTCCGCCGCAACGGAAAGGCGACCCGGCTGAGCACCCGGCAAGGGGTTTCGCTGGACCAGGCGATCATGATGACCACGTCGCCGAAGATTTTCGCAAAGGAACTCGAGCCGTCCTACGCGCGGGTTGAAGCGAGTGTGCAGCTGGCCCGGTACGGCTGCGATTGCTACGCCTATGCGATGGTCGCCGCCGGCTACATCGATCTCGTCGTGGAAGCGGATCTCAAACCCTACGACGTCGGCGGGCTCATCCCGCTGGTCGAGGAAGCCGGTGGCGTGATGACGACCTGGGACGGCGGCAGGCCGGAAAAGGGCGGCACCATTATCGCCAGCGGTTCCGCCGCGCTGCACGAGGCGGCGCTGGAACTGCTCAACCGGAGCTGACAACTGACGCCGGTTCGGATGCCTGGTCCGGCGGTATGAACGCATCGATGGCGGCTAGCGTCGGCACACGGTAGCGGTCGGCTTCCTGCAGCAGCTCATGGCGTGCGCCATCGATCATGATCGCGCGGCCGGCACGGAAGCGGTTGCCCAGGCTTTCGATGGCCTGGGAGGCGACGATGCTGTCATTGCCGGCGCCGATCAGCAAAGTCGGCACCTTGATCTGGTCGAGATGTTCGAATTTGCCGACGCGGTCGATCGCTTTGAGCATCTCGTTGATCCATCGGGCACTTGGCGGGCCGAGCCGCAGCTCGGGATGCGCCATGTAGAGCGCCTGGTTGCGCGAGAATCTCCCGATATCCGTGGTCAGCGGGTTGCCGGCAAAGGGCTTGGGAAAGCTGTCCCGGCCAGTGCCCACCCAGCCCAGGCCGATCATGCGCATCAGCCTGGTGACCGATCGAAGCACCCATGTCGGCAGGGCCTGGTTGGACAAGTCGACAAACGGGGCGGTCAGAACCATGCGGTCGATGCGGTTGGTCAGCCTTGGCGCCATCGAAAGTGCCACCAGTGCTCCCATCGAATGTGCCACCAGACAAAAGGGCAGGCGGGTTTCGGGCAGAACAATGGTTTCGAGAAATGCGGACAGGTCGGCTTCGAAATCAGCAAAGCGGCGCACATGTCCCCGCAGCGGATTCTTCAGCAGTCGCTCGGAAAGTCCCTGGCCGCGCCAGTCAAAGGTTGCGACCCAGAGCCCTCGTCCGGTGAAATGGCGGATGGTCTCGTAGTATTTCTCGATGCACTCGTTGCGGCCCTGCAGCAGAACGACCGTGCCGCGGGCGACCGGAACATCGGACTTGAAGATGGCATAGCGCAGCCTTTTGCCGCCGGTACCTTCGAACCAGCCGGTAACATGATTGCCGGGCGCCGGGTTTTCTTCGGTCTCGATCAACAGGGGAATGTCATCGCTCATGATGTTTTCGCTTAGTGGTTCGCCCGTGTTTGGTCAAAAGGAAAAGAACAGACACAAGTAAAAAGGCCGGCGCCGTCTTGCGAACGGCCCCGGCCAGTTGCCCGGAACAGAAGGGACGGGATGTTCCCGGCGAGCCAGACTGTTTTGGTCTGATGCCGGGACTATGAGGGGCCGCCGCTGAACCGTGACCGAACAACCGGTTCATCGGAGGTTCATGGAGGCGGTCAGGTTTTCGCGGATATGGGCAGGTCTTGAACCGCTTTGCCGGAATTCCCACATTGGTCATGCAGGCGCCGGAGACCGGGTCTGCTGGCAGGGATGCCGCCCAATGCGGGGCAGCCCGGATGCCAGAACGCTAACTTGAGTCGCTCTGAAGGAGGACACCCATGCGTCACGTTGACTTTTCACCCCTCTACCGTTCCACTGTCGGTTTCGACAAGCTCTTGACCATGCTTGACAGCTTGGCGCCGACCGATCAGTCGCAGTCCTACCCGCCCTACAATATCGAGCGGACCGGAGAGACCACCTACCGCATTACCATGGCGGTTGCCGGTTTCGACGAGACCGAGATCTCCATCGAGGCACGCGAACACGTGCTGACGGTCAAGGGCGAAAAAGCTGAAGACAATGAAGCCGCAGGCACGGAATTCCTGTATCGCGGGATTGCCAAGCGTGCATTCGAGCGCCGCTTCCAGCTTGCCGATCATGTCGAGGTAACCGGCGCATCGCTGCGCAACGGTCTCCTGCATGTCGATCTGGTGCGCGAAATTCCCGAAGCGATGAAGCCGCGGCGCATTGCCATCAGCAAGGATGCCGGTGCAAACCCGAAGCAGATCGAAGCCAAACAGGCCTGATCCAGTTCCCCCCAATGGAACAGGCTTTATGGCGCTCAGGAGACTGAGCGCCATTTTTTATGCCGGCGATCCGGATTTCATGCCGCCGCGAACTGCGGTTTTCCGATCCGGGACCGGGTTAGCCATGCGTCAACGGACAATAATCCCGGGCCCTTGAGGATGATGACGGAGAGCGGCACGATCCACAACAGGCGCTGATCTGCGACGATGCTGTCGGGAAACCTGTCGAACCAGGCGCCGATGCTCTCGGCGCCAATCTGGTGCACGGTGATGTCCACGAATGTCTGGACGGCAATGAAACCGATCATGCCGAGGGCGGCAAGGCGCGAGAACAGGCCGATGACGATGAGAAGCGGCAGGATGAACTCGGCATAGGTGCCCATGAAGACAATCAGGCCCCACGGCAAGAACGACACCGCATCGACATCGCCTCCGGCTGCTTCCACTGCCGGGAGGGCGATCTGGTAATAGGCGCCGGGCGAGATCGAGAAGAAGCCCAGCAGACCGTCGCCAACCTTGGTCTTGGCCGAATTGAGGAAATAGCCCCACAACACGGCGGCGAAGGCGAACCGGGCGATGAGGCCAAGCAGCCAGCTGTCTCCGAGCCGTTCGAGACTGCCGAAAACACGTCGATGCAGGCTGGTTAGGAGATCAATGGTCGATGTCATGCTGTTTCCTCCGAACTTGTCGCGCCAAACGAACAGCCGGAAAACACGCCGGCTTCAAGCATTGCTGAAATGGCTGATGGCAGGTCGAACCCGGGATGCCGGGCGATGGTTTTGCCTGCCGCTTCCCCGAGGGATGCGCCTGCGATCAATGCCGTGAAGAACTCCGCGGCACCGGCCGGCAATCGGCGGATTTGGACTGCATCGGATGGACGGGTTATCAGCCCGTCTTCGGGTTCGTCCGGCCTTATTCCCTCGAGCGTCCGGTCTTCACGGCTTGCCGAGAAGATCGAGACAGCGGCAAACCCGCTCTTGACGATGCGCGCTGCCGGGTGGGCGATGAAGGTCGTGCCGGCGAGGTGTTCGGGCGGGATGGCGCCAAGGCTGCCGGGGTGCAGCGGATCGGCGTCGGTTGCGTGAAACGCATCAAGCCATGCCCGTTCCAGGCGCGCCACATCCGGCAGGTAAGGATATCTGGCCAACGGCTCGAAGCGTTCGAGAAAAGCTGCAAAACCGCCGCCATATTCAAAGATCACCGGAGAACGCGGCGGCTCCTTGGCGATGTACAGCCGCGCCAAGTCGCGGAAGAAGCGCTCCCCGACAAGTCGCTGGATGGCCGGGAATATGCCGGAAAGGGCGTCGATCAGGCTCACCGTCACGTTGTTGCGGTAGACGGCAAAGCGCTTGAGGGCGTTCTTGCCGTGCGGACCGACAATGCCTTCAGGCAAAGGCAGCTCGGGATTGAGCAGGGCCGCGCCAAAATCGTGCTGCCCGGCGCCGATCTCTGTTTCACTCCGCGGCATGACGGGACCCAAGCAGCGATGCCGGCCCAAGCCGGTCGAGAATGGCGTCGGCGAGCAGCGCTTCCCTGCGCAGCACCGGCCATTCCGGCACGTCATTGTCCCATTCGATCAGTGTCGGCAGGGCGCCGGCCTGGCTGATGACAATCTCGAAGAGTTTCCAGACCGTATCGGCCACCGGGCGGTCATGGGCGTCAATGAGGAGGAGATCGCCTTCATCATCGACATCTTCCGCGTGACCGGCGAGATGGATTTCCTCCACCAGTTCCAGCGGGAAATCACGCAGATAGTGCATCGGTTTCCAGCCGTGATTGGTGGCCGAGACGAAGACATTGTTGACGTCGAGCAGCAGACCGCAGCCGGATTTCCGCGCGATGTCGCGGATGAAATCGGTCTCGCTCATGGTCGACTGTTCGAAGGCCACATAGGTGGAGGGGTTTTCCAGCAGGATCGGACGCTTGAGCCGGTCCTGGATCTGGCTGATATGCGCGACAACCCGGTCGAGCGTTTGCGCATTGTAGGGAACCGGCAGAAGGTCATTGAAATAGCCTGCATCATGGCTCGACCAGGCCAGGTGCTCGGACACCATGGCCGGTTCGTAGCGCTCGACGACGCCGGCAAGGCGTTCGAGATGCGCAGGGTCGATTCCGCTCTCGGAGCCGATTGAAAGTCCGACACCGTGGACGGAGAGCGGAAATTCGCGGCGAATGGCGGCAAGCGCACGATGGGCGGGGCCGCCGCCGCCCATGTAGTTTTCGGCGTGAACCTCAAGAAATCCTATTCTGTGCTCATCGGCCAGAATGGCATCGACATGTTCGGTCTTCAGACCCGCCCCCGCACGTGGCGGGAGCGGGCCGGTCGGGAAACGGGATGTCTCGACAATCGGCGATTTGGGGGCGGACTGCGTCATCTCGTGACTCCGTTTTCCGGGTGTTTTCGGATCAGGCCGGCAGGTCGCGATCAAGCGGCTCGAGCGAACCCATGCGGCCGCCTTCGAGGCTCATCGTGGCGCAGGTGCCTGCGTCGACGTTCTTCCAGGCGTTGCCCTGGTAGTCGACCTTGGACGTGCCGGCGCAGGTGGTGCCGGGACCGGCTGCACAATCGTTCTTGCCGGCCATGGCCACGCCATAGCATTTTTCGGTGGCAGCTGCTGCGCCCTGGGTCGATGCGAGGAAGGTTGCGCCCGAAATAGCCATGGCGACTGCGCCAGCCAGAGCCGATGCACCGATAAGTGTCTTCTGCGACATTGTGTTCTCCTTGGATGTTTTGATCTGTTTCCGGACTGTTGTTGTCCGGCAGGAGAACCATGACGAATTGTCGCATCACTTGGAAATCAAGCGCACGTTATCCAGCATCACTTGGGCGTGAGCTTTTCGTGATGCGTTTGTACTTTCCGAGCGGCCTTTTTCGGGGGCGGGATTTAGCCGACGAGCTCGATAAACCGGTCGACGTGATCCTGTGTGGTGGCGAAACTCGTCACCAGCCGGAGCATGGTTTCATCGGGACCGACCAGATGAGCGGCTGAGCGCGGCGCCGACCATTCATAGAACATGGCGCCCTTTGCAGCGAGTTCCTTGGCAAGCGCCTTCGAGACAATCGGAAAGGTTTCGTTTGCCGGGCTCTGCCAGCCCAGATGTGCATTGCCCGAACTGGTGATCCCGGCTTGCAGCCGGGCGGACATGGCATTGGCGTGGCGGGCGGTCTCGAGCCAGAGGCCGTTTTCGAAATAGGCATCGAACTGGGCAGCGATGAACCGGCTCTTGGAAAACAGGTGGGCCGCACGCTTGCGGATGAAGGGAGCCTGCCTGGCCATGTCGGGATTGAGAAAGACCAGAGCTTCGGCGCACCAGCAGCCGTTCTTGGTGCCGCCAAACGAGACGATATCGACGCCGAGGTCTGCGGTCATCTGGGCGGGAGTGAGATCGAGTGCGACCAGCGCATTGGCGAAGCGGGCGCCATCCATGTGCAACGGCAGGCCGTGGGCTCTGGCGATCGCGGCGATCGCGCGGATCTCGTCAGGCGTGTAAACCGTGCCGGCCTCGGTGGCCTGGGTCAGGGTGATGGCCATCGGTTGGCCGGCGTGGACAAAGCCTTCCGGGAACCGGGCGATTTCGGCTTCCAGGGCTGCCGGGTTCATCTTGCCTTCCGGCCCGTCCACCGGCACAAGCCGCGAGCCGTGACTGAAGAATTCCGGCGCTCCGCACTCATCGGCAATGACATGGGCCTCGCGATGGCAGAAGGAGACGCCGCCCGGCCGGTTGACCGCCGACAGCGCCAGTGAATTGGCTGCAGTGCCGGTGCCGACGAAGAAGACCGCGACTTCCTGTCCGAAGATCTGGTTGAAGGTCTGCTCAACCTTGCGATCGAGATCACTGGTTCCATAGGCTGGGGCGAAACCTGCCGAATGGGCCGAGAGCGAAGCCGCGATTGCCGGGTGAGCGCCCGCCCAGTTGTCCGAAGTGAAGATCATGAGCGTCGGTCTCCGATAGCTTGAGTATGACCGGCTATCGCATGATTTTGATGGCTTTCAAAGGGCTCGAGACGGTGGATGATGCATTCGAACGCGTCACGCCGGACTGGCTGGAGCGGGTCCCGGTTGCCGTTGATTCCTTGGGTGCGGCAGCAAAACGCCGCACGGACGTCAGTATACGTAATAATATTGCGCCGATCTGGTCAGGTTGATCATTTCCGGTCGTCTGAGCGAGGTTTTTTGAGTTCGGTATCTTGCGCAATGGGCTGCATTCTGTCATAGAACAATCGAAATAGGACAGCCTTGCTGTCCTATTTGTGTCTGTCCTGGCCGGCTGGCATTGGCCATGGCAGATGCAAGGGGCTGTTGGCGGTATCCGCCAATTCGCGATCCACCTGTTCAAGGTGACCGTTCTGCCCCTTCATGATACAAAACCAAGCCGCGCGCCCGCGCACACCGGGTGAAGCTTGATAGGCGCGCAAGGCCAGACGACAGATGTATCCGGAACATGAAGCGTCGCCGCACCCGGCGGGGGCGAGCGTTGGACCGGGATCAACCGCCACGGCGGCCATGAAGGAGGAATGAAGATGGCAGACCTTTCACCATCTCTGACGAACGCTACCGCTTGTGAGGCTCGTGCCGAAACCAAGGCGGCCACCGCGCGTACCTTCGGATTGCCGCCCAAACAGGGTCTTTATGATCCGCGCAACGAACATGATGCCTGTGGCGTCGGTTTTGTCGCCCATATGAAAGGCCAGAAATCGCATCAGATCGTGCGTGATGGCCTGTTCATGCTCGAGAACCTGACACACCGCGGCGCGGTTGGCGCCGATCCGCTGATGGGCGACGGGGCCGGGCTTCTGGTTCAGATTCCGGACCGCTTCTTCCGCGAGGAAATGGCTGTGCAGGGCGTGACTTTGCCTGCGGCGGGCGATTATGCCGTGGGGTTCATCTTCATGCCCCAGGATGAGGCCGAGTGCGCGCATCTCAAGGGCATCATTGCAGAGATTGTCGCCGCCGAAGGCCAGACGCTGCTGGGTTTCCGCGATGTGCCGGTGGACAATTCGTCCCTGTCAAAGGCACCCGAGATCGCCGCGACCGAACCCCGCCATGTGCAGGTCTTCATAGGCCGTGGCGAAGGTGTCGAGGATCACAACGCCTTCAAGCGCCAGCTCTTCGTGCTCAGGAAGGTGATTTCGAACCGCGTCCACGACGAGGCCGAAAACGGCGACAAGGACTTCTATTTCGTTTCGCTGTCGACGCAGACCATCGTCTACAAGGGCATGTTCCTGGCCTATCAGGTCGGCGCCTATTACAAGGACCTGAGCGATCCGCGCTTTGAATCCGCGGTCGCATTGGTCCACCAGCGGTTTTCGACCAACACGTTCCCGTCCTGGCGGCTTGCCCACCCGTACCGGATGGTGGCGCACAACGGCGAAATCAACACGCTGCGCGGCAACGTCAACTGGATGGCGGCGCGCCAGGCTTCGGTTTCCTCGCCGCTGTTCGGAGACGACATCTCCAAGCTGTGGCCGATCTCCTATGAAGGGCAGTCGGATACGGCCTGTTTCGACAATGCGCTCGAATTCCTGATCCGTGGCGGCTACTCGATGGCGCATGCGGTGATGATGCTGATCCCGGAAGCCTGGGCCGGCAACGCTCTGATGAGTGCCGAACGCAAGGCGTTCTATGAATATCACGCGGCCTTGATGGAGCCATGGGACGGTCCGGCGGCAGTCGCCTTTACCGATGGCCAGCAGATCGGCGCGACGCTCGACCGCAACGGGCTGAGGCCGGCACGCTACATCGTCACCAATGACGACCGGGTGATCATGGCGTCCGAAGCCGGCGTGCTGCCGGTGGACGAAGCCTCGATCGTGTCCAAGTGGCGGCTGCAGCCCGGCAAGATGCTGCTGATCGACATGGAAGAAGGCCGGATCATCTCCGACGAGGAGGTCAAGTCGGGACTGGCGGCAAAGCATCCCTACCGGGAATGGCTGGAACGCACCCAGTTGATCCTGGAAGATCTCAAGCCGGTCGAACCGCGCGCGCTTCGCAAGGATGTGTCCCTGCTCGATCGACAGCAGGCTTTCGGCTACACGCAGGAAGACACCAAGATCCTGATGTCGCCGATGGCGACGACCGGGCAGGAAGCCATCGGCTCGATGGGAACCGACACGCCGATTTCCGCGATGTCGCAGAAGTCGAAGCTGCTCTACACCTATTTCAAGCAGAATTTCGCGCAGGTGACCAACCCGCCGATCGATCCGATCCGGGAAGAGCTGGTGATGAGCCTGGTGTCCTTCATCGGACCGCGCCCGAACCTTCTCGATCACAAGGGGGCGGCAAAGAAGAAGCGGCTTGAAGTGCGTCAGCCGATTCTTACCAATGGCGATCTCGAAAAGATCCGCTCGATCGGCCACACCGAGGACCGGTTCGACACCAAGACGCTGGACTTCACCTATGCGAGCGAAAAGGGCTCGGATGGCATGAAGGCGGCACTGGACCGGCTATGCGACCGGGCCGAGGAAGCCGTGACCGGCGGTTACAACATCATTATCCTGTCGGATCGCCAGATCGGGCCCGACCGGATTGCCATTCCGGCGCTGCTGGCGACGGCGGCCGTGCATCATCACCTGATCCGCAAGGGCCTGCGCACATCGGTCGGCCTCGTGGTCGAATCCGGCGAGCCGCGTGAGGTGCACCATTTTGCCTGCCTGGCGGGCTATGGCGCCGAGGCGATCAATCCGTACCTGGCGTTCGACACGCTGCTCGACATGCACAAGCGCGGCGAGTTTCCGCCGGAAGTCGACCAGTACGAGGTTGTCTCGCGCTACATCAAGGCGATCGGCAAGGGCATCCTCAAGGTGATGTCGAAGATGGGGATTTCGACCTATCAGTCCTATTGCGGGGCCCAGATCTTCGACGCTATCGGGTTGTCGAGCGCCTTTGTGGACACCTATTTCACCGGCACGGCGACGACGATCGAAGGCGCCGGTCTGAACGAGGTCGCATCCGAGACTGCCGAGCGGCATCGCCTGGCGTTCTCCAATGATCCGGTTCTCGCCACCTCCCTGGAAGTGGGCGGCGAATATGCCTACCGGATGCGGGGCGAGGAACACGCCTGGACGCCGGATGCGGTGGCCACGCTGCAGCATGCCGTTCGCGGCAATGCGAAGGACCGCTACCGGGAATTCGCCGACATGGTCAATCGCTCGACACTCCGGATGAACGCCATCCGCGGCCTGTTCGACATTCGCACCGCGGAAGCCGCCGGACGCAAGCCGGTGCCGCTGGATGAAGTCGAGCCCGCGGCTGAAATCGTCAAGCGGTTTTCGACCGGCGCCATGTCGTTCGGATCGATCAGCCGGGAAGCGCATACCACGCTGGCGATCGCGATGAACCAGATCGGCGGGAAGTCGAACACCGGCGAGGGCGGCGAGGAGCCGGATCGCTACCTGCCGCTCTATGGCGGTGGCCGCAACCCGGAACGCTCGGCGATCAAGCAGGTGGCCTCGGGCCGGTTTGGTGTGACCACCGAATACCTGGTCAACGCCGACATGATTCAGATCAAGGTCGCCCAGGGCGCCAAGCCCGGCGAGGGCGGGCAGTTGCCCGGCCACAAGGTCGACGCGACGATCGCCAAGACCCGGCACTCCACGCCGGGCGTCGGCCTGATTTCGCCGCCGCCGCACCATGACATCTACTCGATCGAGGATCTGGCGCAGCTGATCTTCGACCTGAAGAACGTCAACCCGGAGGCCGACATCTCGGTCAAGCTGGTGTCGGAAGTGGGTGTCGGTACGGTTGCGGCCGGCGTGGCCAAGGCGCGCGCCGATCACATCACCATCTCGGGTTATGACGGCGGCACCGGTGCATCGCCGCTGACCTCGCTCAAGCATGCCGGAAGTCCCTGGGAAATCGGCCTGGCCGAAACCCATCAGACGCTGGTGCTCAACGGCTTGCGGTCACGTATCGCGCTGCAGGTCGATGGCGGGCTCAAGACCGGGCGTGACGTCATTGTCGGTGCGCTGCTCGGGGCCGACGAGTTCGGCTTCTCCACCGCGCCGCTGATCGCCGCCGGCTGCATCATGATGCGCAAGTGCCACCTCAACACCTGCCCTGTTGGCGTCGCCACCCAGGATCCGGTGCTGCGCAAGCGCTTCAAGGGAACGCCCGAGCATGTCGTCAACTACTTCTTCTTCATCGCAGAGGAAGTGCGTGAGTGGCTGGCCGCGATGGGCTACCGCAATCTCGACGAGATCATCGGCCAGTCGGAACTGCTCGCCAAGGACGGCATGATCGAGCACTGGAAGGCCAAGGGACTGGATTTCAGCCGGATCTTCCACAAGCCCGATGCGCCCAAGGAAAAGACCTACTGGACCGAGCGGCAGAACCACCCGATCGCCGATGTTCTCGACAGGACACTGATCGAGAAGGCAATGCCGGCGCTCGAGAACAAGGAGAAGGTCGAGTTCGACGTCGAGATCAAGAATGTCGACCGCTCGGCCGGCGCTATGCTGTCGGGCGAAGTCGCCAAGCGGTACGGCCACAAGGGCCTGCCGGAAGACACGATCACGGTCAAGATGACCGGAACAGCCGGGCAGTCCTTCGGCGCCTTCCTGGCCCATGGGGTTACGTTCGATCTCTCGGGAGACGCCAACGATTATGTCGGCAAGGGCCTGTCGGGTGGTTGCATCATCGTCCGTCCGCCGGAAAATTCGCCGATCGTGGCGGAGAAGTCGATCATTGTCGGCAACACCGTGCTTTACGGCGCGATCGAGGGTGAGTGCTATTTCCGCGGCGTCGCAGGCGAGCGCTTCGCCGTGCGCAACTCGGGCGCCATCGCGGTGGTCGAGGGCGTCGGCGACCATGGCTGCGAATACATGACCGGCGGCCTTGTCGTTGTTATCGGCGAGACCGGCCGCAACTTCGCGGCCGGCATGTCGGGCGGCGTGGCCTACGTGCTGGACGAGGCCGGTGATTTCGCCAGCCGCTGCAACATGGCGATGGTGGAGCTGGAACCGGTTCCCGAGGAGGACGATATCCTCGAGAAGCTGCATCACCATGGTGGCGACCTGGCGCACAAGGGACGGGTCGATGTCAGCGGTGACATGACCCGGCATGACGAGGAGCGGCTGTTCCAGCTGATCTCCAACCACATGCATTACACCGGTTCGTCCCGCGCCAAGGAGATCCTCGACAACTGGGCCGATTTCCGTCCGAAGTTCCGCAAGGTCATGCCGGTCGAATACCGCCGCGCACTTGTGGAAATGGAACGGATGCGGATGGGCGTGGCGGCGGAATGAGATCCATGATCACATCGACAACCAACACGATCGAGGGCCGGGAGATCACCGAATACAGGGGCATCGTCACCGGCGAGGCTATCCTCGGAACAAACATCTTCCGCGATATCTTCGCAGGCATTCGAGACATAGTCGGCGGCCGATCGGGCGCTTACGAAAAAGCATTGCGCGAAGCGCGCGAAATCGCGCTTTCGGAGATGCAGGACGAGGCGCGAAAGTTGGGTGCGAATGCCGTTATCGGCATCGACCTGGACTATGAAAATATTTCAACCGGATCCAGTGGTTCGATGCTGATGGTATCGGCATCGGGAACCGCGGTCGTGATCCGTTGAGGGAGTAGACTATGGGTAAGGTAACGGGTTTTCTCGAAATCGACAGGCAGACGGCAAAGTATCAGCCGGCGTCCGACCGCATCCGGCATTTCCGTGAGTTCACCATCCGGATGAGCGACCAGGAAGTGCAGAAGCAGGCGGCACGCTGCATGGATTGCGGCATTCCGTATTGCCACGGTCCGACCGGGTGTCCGGTGCACAACCAGATCCCCGACTGGAACGATCTGGTCTACAACAACAACTGGGAAGAGGCGATCCGCAACCTGCATTCGACCAACAACTTCCCCGAATTCACCGGCCGCATCTGCCCGGCACCGTGCGAGGAAGCCTGCACGCTCAATCTCGAGGATGCGCCGGTCACGATCAAGACCGTCGAGCAGGCGATCGCCGACAAGGCCTATGAAATGGGCTTCATCGTGCCGCAGCCGGTGACCACGAAGACCGGCAAGAAGGTCGCGATCATCGGTTCCGGCCCTGCCGGCATGGCAGCGGCCCAGCAGCTTGGCCGCGTCGGGCACGACGTCCATGTCTACGAGCGCGAAAGCCGGCCCGGCGGGCTACTGCGCTACGGCATTCCGGACTTCAAGATGGAGAAACACTTTATCGACCGCCGCGTCGAGCAGATGGAAGGCGAAGGTGTCACCTTCTTCTGCAACGTCAATGTCGGAGTCGACAAGACGACGGAAGACCTGCTCGCCGAATATGATGCCGTGCTTTACTGCGGCGGTTCGGAAAAGCCGCGCGATGTCGGTATTCCCGGCGCGGACCTGATCGGCGTGCATGATGCGATGCCGTACCTGGTTCAGCAGAACAAGCGCGTCGCCCGCGAAAGCATCGACAATGTCGGCTGGCCCTCGGACCCGGTGCTGGCCGGAGGCAAGCATGTCGTGGTCATTGGCGGCGGTGACACGGCTTCCGACTGCGTTGGCACCGCATTCCGCCAGGGAGCCGTCAAGGTCACGCAGCTCGACATCCGTCCGCAGCCGCCCGAGAAGGAAGACAAGCTCGCCGTCTGGCCCTACTGGGCGACGAAGATGCGCACGTCATCCTCGCAGGCGGAAGGCGCGGTTCGCGAGTTCCAGGTCGGCACGCTCGAACTGGTTGGTGAAAACGGCATTCTGGCCGGCGTCAAGTGCTGTCACGTCGATGAGAAGCGCAAACCGATTGCCGGCACCGAGTTCGTCATCAAGGCCGATCTTGTGTTCGTGGCGATCGGGTTCCGCGGTGTTCTCGACACGGGTGTCGTCAGCGATCTTGGTGATCGGCTGTCGATCGATGTTGACCGGCGTGGATCAACCAACGTCGCGGCAAACGAGACCGATTACCGCACGTCGGTGGACAAGCTCTGGGCTGCCGGAGACGTGCGCCGCGGCCAGAGCCTGGTTGTCTGGGCAATCCGTGAGGGCCGCCAGGCGGCAAGGGAAATCGATATGAGCCTGATGGGGGCAACGGACCTGCCGCGCTGAGCGCCGGTCCTCAAGTCCTGCCGTGCCCGGGGAACGTGACCGGGCGCGGCGCTGGCATAGACTGACTGCCGCAAATCTACTGTTCTTCTCGTGGCCAGGCGAAATTATCGACGCGCCCCTCGGGCGCTTCGGGCAAGACGCCATCGAGTACCAGCTGGTCGCGCGGTGAGCGGACAAGGCCGGCCGTGGATGGCATTTCGCCCAAAAGTGCCGAGCCCCCGTCAAGGGCCGGATCGGTCATGGCAACGGGCATCGTCCGCATGAAGGCTGCGGCGTTTTCGCCAGGGGCGGGCGGCATGAATATTTCCGGAAAGTTGGAGGAGTCGAGCGTGGAGATACCTGTCGAAGCGGCGTCACCGAGCAGTCTCCTGATCGATTTCTCGGCATAGAAAGCGATCTTGCGGCTGCCGGCCTTGGTCATGTTGATGCCATCCGAGCCGCGAAGCCGCACCTGTTGTCCGTTGATGTCGGATCCGGTGAAGATGAACTTGCCATCTTCGTCGACGAACCCGTCCCATATGTCGATGAATTCGCCGCCGGCCTTCTCGACCTGGGTGCGGAAGACACCGTTGAAGGCCACCATGTCGGTGGTCATGGACGTAGACTTGAAAGCCGGCATGCCGATCCAAAGCAGCGGCACCTTCCTCTGCTGCAAGGCGTCGATCAGCAACTGGGCGCGGCGTTCGTACTCGGCAAGCCATTTGACCGAGCGGACAGGTTCACGCTCACCATCCACCACAAGCTGCTGCCGGTCGTTGGAGCCAAGTTGCACCACGATAATCGAGGGCTGTACCTCCTCGACGATCTGACGGGCTTCACCAGGCCAATCGTAATAATCGTCGCGAACAAGACCGGATGACCCATTGGCGCGGTCGATAATGACAACGCCGGGGGCTTCCGCAAATGCTTCGCTCAATCCATCCGCTGTTCGATTGGCGAGAAAGTCTCCCACAACAAGGATCTTGCGGGCATTTTCCAGTTTCTCGACAACCGGTTCCGGCGGCGGGGCAACTCTTGGGGCGGTTCTGGCGACCCTGCTGGTCCGCGCCGGTTGTCGCTCCTGCTTCTTGGTGGACCCGCCTCCGCCAAACAACAGCTGCAGAAAGGATTTTCGTTCAACGCGTTCCTGCGCCTGGGCGGGTTGCAGGACGATCGGCCCAGCCAGCGCCGTGACCAGCAAGAAGACAATACAGCGCAGCAATGGTAGGCGGTTTGACACGCGGAAGTCGTCTCCTGTTCAGCCTATGGCCGGATGCATTCCGGCCCGAACGGACCATCACTTGCGCCGGATCGCATCCAGTATCTTCTGCGATGGAATTGCCTCGCCGGTCAAGCCGGCGCGCGACTGGAAGGCGGCGATGGCGGCCTTTGAGCCCGAGCCGAAATTGCCGTCGATCTCGCCGTCGTAGTAACCGAGGCTCTTGAGCCTGGTCTGCAACTCGAACTTCTCCTTGACGTCAAGGGCACCGTCCGGCCGTGGCCAGCGCTGGTCGACACCGCCATAGCCGGCAATTTCATCGGCCAGCACACCGACGCCAAGGGCGTAGGAATCGGAATTGTTGTAGCGCTTGATGACGAAGAAATTCTTGGTCATCAGGAAGGCCGGACCGTTGGCGCCGCCAGGCATCTTGAGCTCGGCGCGGCGGCTGCCGACCGGAAAGCCCTTTCCGCCGGGCCGGGTGAAGCCGAGGGCTGCCCATTCCGACAAGGTCTTCGTCTGGCCGTCATACTTGGCGCCCCCCCTCGGGAGGACGGCTTCGTAACCCCAGGTCTCACCGGTTCGCCAGCCATTCTTCTTGAGAAGGTTTGCGGCGGTCGCCAGGGCATCCGGGATCGAATTCCAGATGTCGCGATGCCCGTTGCCATCGGCGTCGATTGCAAAGGCGAGATAGCTCGTCGGGATGAACTGGGTGTGGCCCATGGCGCCGGCCCATGAGCCGGTCATCTCGCGCGTCGAAATGTCGCCTGCCTGAAGGATCTTCAGCGCCGCCACGAGTTGCTGGCGGGCGAACTTGGCGCGTTTCCGGTCGGCATAGGCTAGGGTGGCAAGGGCCTGCGGAACATAGTGCAGGCGATCCGTCTTGGTCAGGATCTCGCCGTAATTTGATTCCATCGACCAGATGGCCAGCAGAACCGACGCATCGACGCCAAAATGGCGCTCGATGGCGGTCAGTGTTCTGGCGTGCTGGGCGGCCATCTCGCGTCCCTTGGCAATGGTGTAGGGATTGACTCGGGAATCGAGGTAGTCCCAGACCTTGGTGGTGAATTCGGGCTGAAAGCGCGCTTTTTCGAGCACCACTGGATCTGGGGCGGTCACGCCCCTAAATGCTGTCTCGTAGGTCGAGCGGGAAATACCGGCTTTCGCCGCGGTGCTGTAAAAGCCTGAGACCCATTTTTGAAAACCTGCATCGGCTTGTGCCGTCAGCGGGGTAAAAACGCCGGCAAAGAGGCAAAAACCGGCGGCGCGAACAAATTTGCTGGGTGTTCGGATCATGTTCCAAGCATCCTGTTGTCTAGAGCTGTTGCGTGTGACTGCTCGACAATCATAGTCTGGAGCCGTCAACAAACCGTTTACCATATTCGCTGTCCCAGTGTCCGCGTTTGCCACTTCCTAACAAATGGTGCGTACTGCCCGGAATGCGCCGGGATGCACCGGGAAGATCATTTATGAGAAATGAGGAAAATACATGACGAAAATACGCAAGGTCCGGAAAGCTGTCCTGCCGGTTGCAGGTCTGGGCACCCGCTTTCTTCCGGCAACCAAGGCCGTGCCGAAGGAGATGCTGACGGTCGTCGACAAGCCGGTGGTTCAGTATGTCGTCGAAGAGGCAATGGCTGCCGGGATCGAGCATTTCGTATTTGTCACGGGCCGCAACAAGGCGGTCATCGAAGATCATTTCGACATTCAGGTCGAACTTGACGACACGCTGCGCGAGCGCGGCAAGAGCGCCGAACTGAAAGCCCTGGAAGACATGCTGCCAAAGGCCGGGGCGACGAGTTTCACACGCCAGCAGGCCCCTCTCGGGCTCGGCCATGCCGTCTGGTGCGCCCGTGACATCATTGGCGACGAACCCTTCGCGCTGCTGCTTCCCGACATGGTGATGCGCGACAAGGTGGGATGCCTGACCGGCATGGTTGAGCTTTACAACAAGGTGGGCGGCAACATCGTCGCGGTGGCCGAATGCGACCCCGATGAGGCTCACAAGTACGGCATCGTCGGCAAGGGCGAGGACCTCGACGGCGGCTTTCGCATCACCCAAATGGTCGAAAAGCCGGCACCGGGGACAGCTCCGTCAAACTACTTCATCAATGGCCGTTATATCCTGCAGCCGGAGATTTTCGATATCCTGTCGAAACAGGAGCGCGGCGCTGGCAACGAGATCCAGGTGACAGACGCGATGCTGAAGCTGGCCGATCAACAGCCGTTCTCGGCCTACGAGTTTGGCGGTGAGACCTTCGATTGCGGCTCCAAGGCCGGGTTCATCCTGGCCAACGTCGCCTTCGCGCTTGAGCGGGCGGATATCAAGTCGCTGGTGGCGGAAGACTTGAAAAAGATGATCTCGAAGGCCTGATCAGAATCGGGCCTCGGAGTTTCGGCCGGCGGCGGCCATCATATGCCGTCGCCTATCTGCGCAACTTGAGGCCCAGTCCGACACGTGCGGTATCTTCGTCGGTGCCGCCGGGTTCCTTGGTCCGTTCGTAGCTCGCATCGGCTTCCAGGTCGAGATAGCGGTTGATGCTCCAGGTCAGGCCCGCAGAGGCGCCGTAACTGCGTTGATTGCTGCGTCCGCTGCCCGAATCGTAATCCCGGTAACCTGCGGTGGCGCCGAGCCTGGCCACCAGGTTGCTGCGGATCTGCTGTGACAGGGTCGCGTCGAGTTCATAGACCACGGCGCCGGATTGGCCTGCCGTGGTGGCCGATTCGAGCGTGGTTGCAAGGCCGAGATTAACGTTGGTTCCCCGCAAGGGTGACCAAGTGACATCGCCGTCTAGGGTCAGTCCCGAAATGTCGGCCAGGTTGGCGTCGTCAAGGTTTCGCAGCACGTATCCGGCGGCGAACTCTCCCGAGAGCTTTTCACCGAAATTGACTTCGGCTCCGGCCCGCGCGCCGAATGTTTTCGAAGACCGTGCCGCTCCCGTTGAATCGATCCGCTGGTCGTATTTCTCGCGGCCGACGGTTCCCTCGACAAAGGGCACCAGCGCGGGCGATACCTCGTAACCGATCCGGGCGGTAAGCTCTGCGCCCAGCGTGTCACGATCGTCCAATAGGACGGTGGTTCCATCGGCGAGGGTGGCATCGCCATAAAGCTTGCGGGTGACCTCGAGCGTGGTTGAGCCACGCAACAGGCCCAAATTCTTCTCAAGGCCGATGCTGGCACGCAATTCGTGAACACCCGCCTGGCTGGTGGCGCCTGAGATCGCATTCGGATCGGTACGGCTTTCGCGGGAATAGCTGTAACCCGCTCCGAGAACGCCGGTGATGTCGTTGATGAGGTCGAGGTTCAGCCGTGCATTGACGTTGGCGCTGGGTGTTTCGGTTCCGGTGCCCGAGAGGTTCTTCTGCCAGGTGCCGGAGCCGTCGACATTGAGTTGGTGCCGCGACCAGTCGGACTCGAGCGTGCCGGACAAGGTGGTCTGGCTGTAGGTCCGGCTCGTTCTGGTCGGGCCGTAGCGAACCGACTCATGGACGACCCGCTGATCCAGCGTCGGGCGCAGCGTCAGGGAACCGAACGAGAAACCGGGAACTCCGGCCTCTTGTTCCAGGGGATCCAGCGGCAGGCCGTCAACGGTTCCCACGCGGGCGTTCTGGCGCGCAAGGCTCGCGGCGTAATCCTGGTCGGCCTGGCTCAGGTTCGACGGAGAGCCGATCGATCCGGTGAGATCTTCCGCTGCGGGCTGAACCGGGTTTGCTGCTGTGTCCAACGGTCCGGCGGGAGCCGTTGCGCCAAAACCGTCGGTCGTCGCCATTGTGGCGCCGCCGGGGCGCGGAGCGGGCAGGGCGCCATAGAGTGTCGAGGCGGCGGTGGACGCGGTCGACGAAGTCCCGTCAGAAGTGCCGCGGAGTTCAAACCGGCCGGCGTCGGAATTCGACCCCGTTGCGCTTTGCGCAAGGGCCGCAGGAATCGCCGTCATCAGGCAAAGTGCGGATACGGTGAGGCGAAGGCCATCCCGACGGACCGCCATTCGTCTCTGTTCCGTGTTGATGCGGTCGCGCATGCGTCTCCGGTTCCGGACTCATCCAAATCTTGTCAAAGCGTAAACACTTGTGGTTAACGCAAGGTTTCGATCCTCTGCATTGCGGATCGGCAACGTGGTTGATGGACACAGGCGAGGCGAAGGGGTATTCGGGCCTGATGAAGAATATCCTGCCAGACTATCCGCGCATCGACATGCTGGCCTCGGCCGGACGTACGATCCAGACCGAGAAAGCCGGCCTTGAGGCGCTCGCGGCAGCGCTCGAAAACGGGCTGTCGGAGCCGTTTACCCGCGCGGTCGAAACCCTCGGGAGCATCACGGGTCGGGTCATCGTCACTGGCGTCGGCAAGAGCGGGCACATCGGGGCCAAGATTGCCGCCACACTGGCGTCGACCGGAACACCGTCGCATTTCGTTCACCCGGCAGAAGCAAATCACGGCGATCTTGGAATGATCGCGAAGGATGATGCGATCATCGTGTTGTCCTGGTCCGGCGAGAGCGCCGAGTTGAAGGGAATCCTTGCCTACTCAAGGCGTTTCGGGATTCCGCTGGTGGCGTTTACGGCCGGCGCCGATTCCGCGCTCGGGCGGGAGGCGGACATCGTGCTGCTGATGCCGCGCGAACAGGAGGCCTGCCCGCATGGGCTGGCGCCAACCACCTCGACATTGATGCAGCTTGTGCTGGGCGATGCGCTTGCGGTGGCGTTGCTGGAAGCCAAGGGTTTTACCGCCGGCGATTTCCACACGTTCCATCCGGGCGGGAAACTCGGCGCAACTCTTGCGCATGTCGCGGACGTCATGCACACCGGCGATGCGGTTCCGCTTGTGCCCTCGGGGACACCGGCGCCCGAGGCGATCATGACGCTGTCGCAAAGGAAATTCGGCTGCGTGGGGGTGACCGGGCCGGACGGACGCCTGATCGGGATCGTCACCGATGGCGATGTGGCCCGTAATCTCGGCCGCAACCTGGTGGATCAGCCGATCGATGCGATCATGACGAGCCAGCCCAAGACCATCGCGCCAACGGCGCTGGCCAGTACCGCGATGGCCATTCTGAACAAGAATTCGATCGGCGCGCTGATGGTGACCGACCAGAACCTGTCACCGATCGGCATCGTGCATTTCCATGATCTGCTCAGGATCGGCGTGGCCTGAAATCAGGCCCGCTCCACCGTCAGGCCGCCGGCCTGCGCCGTGGTGATGCGCACGCGCGCGCCTGCCGGCATGTCAGGGCCCTGCACGATCCAGGTGGTGTCATCGAGCCTGATGCGCCCCTTGCCCTCGGAGATCGGTTCTTCCAGCGTGGCCGTCCGGCCCACCAGGCCTTCGACGCGACGGTTGAGCATGGGTTGATCGCTTTCCGTGCTCGATCCGGATATCCGCCGGCCGACCAGGGCGAAGGCAATGGCCAGCACGGCGAAAATCATGAGCTGCAACTGCCAGCCCCAGAATTCCGCGTTCCAGAAGCCGAGCGATACTGCGCCGACGACAATCGCGGCAAGCCCGATCCAGAGCAGGAAAACGCCGGGGATCAGGATCTCTAGACCGAGAAACACCAGGCCCACGATCCACCAGCTCCACGGACCGAGTTCGGCGACCAGGCCGGCGATCATGTGTCCTGCTCTCCCTGCGGGCCGGTGGGATAGCCCGGCGTCGTTGCGCGTGGCTGGCGCGGCGGTTGGGCGGGGGCGCGTCTCGGGCCCGGGGCGGCTGCATTGCCGCCATCCCTGCCGAACACTTCCTGCGCGATCGCGCCGATGCCACCCAGCGAACCGATCAGCGACGAGGCTTCCAGCGGCATCAGGATGACCTTCTGGTTCGGTGCCGAGGCAATCTGGCCCAGCGCCTCGGTGTATTTCTGCGCAACGAAATAGTTGATCGCGGTGATGTCGCCTTCAGCGATTGCCGTCGACATCATCTGGGTGGCCTTGGCTTCGGCCTCGGCAAGGCGTTCGCGGGCCTCTGCGTCGCGGAAGGCGGCGTCGCGGCGGCCTTCCGCCTCGAGAATCGCGGATTGCTTGGCGCCTTCGGCACGCAGGATCTGGGCGTTGCGCGAGCCTTCGGCTTCCAGAACGTCGGCGCGCTTCTCGCGCTCGGCCTTCATCTGCCGGCCCATGGCTTCGACCAGGTCGACGGGGGGAGCAATGTCCTTGATCTCGACACGGGTGATCTTGATGCCCCAGGGAGCGGCCGCTTGGTCGACCACGCGCAGCAGACGGTCGTTGATGGCATCGCGGTTGGACAACAGCTCGTCAAGATCCATTGATCCCATCACCGAGCGGATGTTGGTCATGGTCAGGTTGAGCAGCGCCTGTTCAAGATCGGAGACCTGATAGGCGGCCTCCGCGGCGTTGAGCACCTGGTAAAACGAGACCGCGTCCGCGGAGACGGAGGCGTTGTCGCGGGTGATGACTTCCTGGGTGGGAATGTCGAGCACCTGCTCCATGATGTTTATCTTGCGGCCGATGCGGTCGATGAACGGGACGATGATGTTCAGGCCCGGCGTCAGCGTGCGGGTGTAGCGTCCAAACCGTTCAACCGTGTAGGCGTAGCCCTGCGGCACCGTCTTGACCCCGGAGAACAGAACCAGGATCGCAATGACAACGACGACAATGACCGTGATATCCAGTCCCAACATGCCCGAAGATCTCCTCTGCCCGGAATTGATGTGCGGGCCAGCGCCGCCTTCCTAAACAGGTAGTGGGTCTGGCCAGCGCTTGCAATCTTCCTTGGGCATTATCTTGGCCTCCGGATTGCCCGGCACGGCCTCGATGGAGCGCGGGGCTGACTTCAGATCCAGCCCTGGAGTTCGCGGCGGACAACGGCTTCGAGCACCTTCATTCCGCCGTCGCTGTCGTTGAGGCAGGGGATGTGGGTAAAGTGTTCGCCGCCGTTCTCGTGGAAGATCTCGCCGGCTTCACCGGCGATCTCCTCAAGCGTTTCAAGACAATCGGAGACGAAGCCCGGATTGATCACGGCGATGCGCTTTACGCCCTCCTTCGCCAGTTTTTCAACAGTCTTGTCGGTGTATGGCTGCAGCCACTCTTCCGGACCGAAGCGCGACTGGAACGTCGGCATCAGCTTTTCCTTGGGCCAGCCCAGCCGCTCACGCACCAGGCGCGCTGTCTTCAGGCACTGGCAATGATAGGGGTCGCCCTTGAGGAAATAGGATTGCGGAATGCCGTGGAACGACATCAGCAGGATCTCCGGATCCCAATCGAGACCGGCGACATGGGTTTCGATCGATTGGGCGATCGCCTCGATATAGGCCGGATCGTCGTGATAGGGCGGGACGGTCCTGAGCGCCGGCTGCCAGCGCATCTTCATCAACGCCTCGAAGGCCTTGTCGTTGACCGTCGCCGTGGTGGCGGCGGCATATTGCGGGTAGAGCGGAAACAGCACGATCCGGTCGCAGCCGGCGTCCTTGAGGGCATTGAGCTTGTCGGAAATGGATGGCTGGCCGTAGCGCATGGCCCAGTCGACCATCACGGAAGGGTGGGAGGCGAGCATCTCGCCGAGCCTGTCCGACTGGTTGCGGGTGTAGGTTCGCAGATAGCTCTCATCGAGATCCTTGTTCCAGATCTCCTCATAGGCCTTGCCGACGCGTCCCGGACGGGTGTTGAGAACGATGCCGAACAGGATCGGGTACCAGAGGAAACGCGACCACTCGATCACCCGCCTGTCGGTGAGGAACTCCTTGAGATAGCGCCGCATGGATTTGTAATCGGTACCGTCCGGGGTTCCGAGATTGACGATCAGCACTCCGACTTTCTGGATTTTCACCGGCGGATGCTGGGGGGGCAACTCGCCCACAGCGCGGCTCTGTTCTTCAGTCAGGATCATGGGGCTGTTCAAGGTCGCATTCCATTCGAGTGTTTTTCGGTCTTGCCCGACCGGCACCGGGCGGACAAGGCGCTTTGGCGCCGGCCGCTACGGCAGCCGATCAGCCGTTGAGCGGGAACATAGACACATCAAACGACAAATCAATCTTCAGGGGATGCGGCTTTTTTACAAAATCCGCAAAACAAAAGGGCCCGGAAAACCGGGCCCTCTCTTCATGCTGACTGCAAAATCACTTGGCGGGGATCGAGAGCTTTTCGCCGATTACAAGATTTTTCGGATCCGCCGATGGATTGGCTTCCGCAATCCTGGTCCACATTGTGGCATCGCCGTAATAGGTCTTGGCGAGGTCCCACAGGTTGTCGCCGGAAGCCACAACGTGCTCCTTGCCTGACATCGCCGCATCTGCGGCGGGCTCTTCCTTGGTCATCGCTGCGCCTTCAGCCGGTGCAGCTTCCCCGGAAATCATCGGTGCTGACGTGGTCAGATCCTTGAATCCGGGCAGCGGCTCGGGCACCTGCACTGCTTCGGCTGCAGGTGCGGCTTCAGCGGCCGGAGCGGCGGCTTCCATCGGCTTTTCCGCAGCCGCCATCACACGCCCATCGGTGTACGGCGTGTAGGGATTGTTCTTGGCAAGATAGTCCGCGACCACCTGTTCAAGGCCCGGACCGTAGTCATAGGCATTCATGCCGCCCGACTTGAAGATCGAGTAGCCGTCGCCGCCACCACGCATGTAGTTGTTGGTTGCAACCATGTAGGTGGCTGCCGGGTCCATCGGCTCGAAGCCGTCGCCCTTCTTGACGTCGACCGAAACGATGCGGGAGCCTGGCTCGGCGGTCTTGTCAAAGGTGTAGCGAAGTCCTGCGACCTGTGCGAAGCGGCCAGCGCCTTCTTCGATCTGGCTGACGCCATTTTCGAGAGCGGCGACAACATCGGACCCCTTGAGTTCAAAGGTCGCCAACGTGTTCTGGAACGGCAGCACATTGAGCACTTCGCCCATGGTGATTTCGCCTGAATCGATCGAGGCGCGGAGACCGCCGCCATTCTGGATGGCAATGGTTACACCCTGATCGCCGACCCGGTCGAGCATGGCGTCGGCAACGAGATTGCCCATCGAGCATTCGCCGGCACGGCAGGTGTCGCGGCTGCCGTCGATATCCGAGGTGGATGCGGAAACGAGCTTTGTCTTGAGCTCTTCGATCGGCGCGCCGAGTTCCTTGATGCGCGCCAGAACTCCCTCATCGGGTACAATCGAGCTGTCGAGCAGGATCGGATCGCCCTTGGCTTCCTTCACCACGCCATTGTCATCGAAGGTGACCGAGAATTCGCCAAGATATTTCGAGTAGGACGCTGCCTGCGTCACCGGCACCTTGTAGCCCTCGGGGTTGTCGATCATCGTCGGATAGGGCCCTTCGGCCTTTTCGTCGGTGTTGGACAGAAGCGAGTGCGAATGGCCACCGACGACGACATCGACGCCCGGGATCTTCGCGATCATTTCCTTGTCGCGCGGGTAGCCGACATGGGTCAGCGCAATGATCTTGTTGATGCCCTGGGCCTGAAGCTTTTCGACTTCGGCAGTGATTGTGTTGATGTCATCGGCAATCAGGATGTTGGGGCCGGGAGAGGCAATCTCCGGAGTGTCGTTGGTGACGGCACCGACAATACCGATCTTCTCGCCACCGACTTCGAGCACGATCGACGGCTTGATACGGTCGCCGACCTTCGACGATGCGCTGGCCGCAACGTTGGCGGACAGAACCGGGAACGCGATCACGTCGAGGAATGGAACCAGTGCCTCTTCGCCGTCGTCAAATTCATGGTTGCCGACAGTCATGGCATCGAATTTCATCTGGTTGAGGAATTCGGCTTCGACCGCACCCTTGTAGGTGGTGTAGAACAACGAGCCCTGGAAGTTGTCGCCGCCGTTGAGCAGCAGGACATTCTCGCCCTCAAGCGCCTTGCGGCGATCGGCGATAGCCGTCACCAGGCGCGCGGCGCCACCGAAGCACTTGCCTTCGGTCTCGTCTTCTGCCGAGCAGGTGGATTCGTACTTGTTGTTGGATTCGATACGGCTGTGCCAGTCATTGATGTGCATGATCGTCAAGGTATAGTCGGCGAAGGCCGCGCCTGACGTCACTCCGAGGACCGATACGGTCAACAAAGCACGCTTGATGATTTTGTTCATGGAATAGCTCCCTGTTTCGCTGCTCACAGCGTGCCAGAGCCAGCCCTTGCGGACGCTCACGGCAGGCTTGGCGGGATGGTTTCACTAACGGCAGGGAACTTCAAGTGCCGGATATCGCCGGGGCGATATTTTGGCTGGATTCAAGCCGTGTAATCGCGCTCGTCGGCAATCACCTTGCCGTCATTGGGCAGGCTTGAAGGGGCGACGATTTCCACCGTTCCGCGGAGTTTGGCGATGGCCGTCAATGTCGCCTCGATGTCGCTGGCCACGGGAGCGGCGCCGGCTGCCGGCTCAACCCTGAGGGTCATCACATCGGCATCATTGGAGCGGCTGACGACCAGACGCGCCCGGCCAATCTCGGGATGCGCCTTGAGGATTTCGGCCACCTGCTTGGGATCGACGAACATGCCCTTGATCTTGGTGCGCTGGTCGGCGCGGCCCATCCAGCCCTGGATGCGGGGAGCCGTCCGGCCGCAAGGCGACAGGCCAGGCAGGATCGCCGACAGATCGCCGGTGCCGAAACGGATCAGTGGGTAGCCGGGATTGAGGGTGGTCACCACGAGTTCGCCGACCTCGCCCTCGGGCACCGGATCGCCGGTGCCGGGACGGACGATTTCGACGATCATGTTCTCGTTGACGATCATGCCCGGATGCGGCGCGCCATCGGCATTGGCACTCTCGTAGGCAATCACACCAAGATCGGCGGTGGCGTAGCTCTGAAGCACCGATACGCCACGATCTGCATAATACTGACGCAAGGAGGGAAACAGCGCCCCGCCCGAGACCAGTGCACGCTTGATAGACGAGAGATCGCTGCCCAGCTCGTCGGCTTTTTCGAGGATGGTCTTGAGGTAATCCGGCGTTCCGGTGAAGCCCGAGGGTTTCAGTCTCCTGGCCGCGTCGACCTGGGCTTCGGTGTTGCCAACGCCGGCGGGAAACACCAGGCAGCCCAGAGCGCGTGCGCCCTCGTCGAGAATGAAGCCGCCAGGGGTCATGTGATAGGCAAGGCTGTTGTGGACCAGATCACCGGAACGAAACCCCGCGGCGAACAGCGCGCGCGCCGCGGACCAGGGGTCGGCGCCAAGGCCCTGCGGTTCCCAGACCGGGCCAGGTGACATGAAGACGCGGTTGCCCTTGAGCGCATCTGGATCGGCGAGGCCACCGAACGGCGGATTGGCCTCCTGCATCTGCATCAGATCCGGCTTGCGCAGGACCGGAAGTGCGGCCAGGGCAGGCCGGTCGACAAGACTTGCGGGATCCGGATGACCGAGCCAGGCATCGAGTGCGGGAAGCCGCTTGAGGCTGCGGCTCAACAGTGTCCTCAGGCCCTCAAACGTCTGCTGTTCGCGGATTTCGGGCGCACGCGTTTCGCGATCATCGAAATGGCTGGTCATGACAGGGGCCTGTGCTTGCTTAGATGCGGCGTACCAGGGTGAACTGGGCACCCGTGGACGAGGTGCAGTTGAGCTGCGACGGGGTGGCAAGCGCGCAATTGACCCGCGAGGTGGTCTGCCGCAGCAGCGAAGTCAGCTCGATCTCGACGATCTGATCCGACACGTAGCGATAGGACCCCTCCGCCAGCAACGAGTTGGTGTCGGTGGTGCGGGTTTCGAAGCGGCCATTGTAGAAGCTGGATATGATGCCGTTGGGGTCGGTCCACTGGCCATCGATCCCCTGCGGCTGCACTTCCACGGGACGGGGCGAGTAGGTCGCCGACTGACAGGCGGCAAGCAAACCGGCAAGTGCGCCAATGACGATGATGCGATTTAGGTTCATGATCCGGTGTTCCCCTCGAGCCGTCATCAATATGATTCCATCTATGAAAGAATGCAGCGCCGGCGTGTTGAAAGCAAGGCAGCACCTTGCCGGCGGGCCTTGCGGCCCGGCCGGCGGTCGAAGCCGATCTCGAGTCTAGTGGACCAGGACGTTGCGGAACTGCCAGGGATCGCTCTTGTCGATGTCTTCCGGGAACAGTCCCGGACGGCCATCAAGTGGTGTCCAGTCGGTGTAGTGACCTTCGACCGGCCCGAGATAGGGCGTCTGCACTTCGAGGCAGCGCTTGTAGTCGATCTCGTCGGCCTCGACGATGCCTGCCTGCGGGTTTTCCAGCGCCCAGACCATGCCGGCGAGCACGGCCGAGGTGACCTGCATGCCGGTGGCGTTCTGATAGGGGGCGAGCCGGCGGGTTTCCTCCAGCGACAGGCGCGAGCCATACCAGTAGGCGTTCTTGTCGTGACCATAGAGCAGCACGCCGAGCTCATCGAGACCCTCGACCAGCTCGTTTTCGTCGAGCACGTGCAGGACCGGCTGGGCGTTGCCGCCATTGCCAAACATCTCGTGCAGCGACAGCACGGCGTCATTGGCCGGATGATAGGCATAGTGGCAGGTCGGGCGGTAGGTGACGTCGCCGTCCTTGTTCTTGACAGTGAAATAGTCGGCAATCGAGATCGACTCGTTGTGGGTGACGAGGAAGCCGTATTGCGGGCCGGGAGTCGGGCACCAAGTACGAACCCGCGTGTTGGCGCCGGGCTGCTCGAGATAGATCGCCGCCTTGCAGCCTTTCTTATGCTTCTTGGCGTTTTTCGGCATCCAGTTTTCATGGGTGCCCCAGCCGAGTTCGGCCGGCTGCAGCCCCTCGGAAATAAAGCCTTCCACCGACCAGGTGTTCCAGAAGACGTTGAGCGGCTTGGGCGTCTTGGTCAGCTGGGTATCGCGCTCGGCGATGTGGACGCCCTTGACGCCGACCTTCTTCATCAGCTTGGCCCAGCCTTCACGGTCGTGCTGGTCGGGCTCCTCGAACTTGATGCCGAGATTATTGGCGAGGTTGACCAGAGCTTGCTTGACGAACCAGGACACCATGCCGGGGTTGGCGCCGCAGGTGGACACGGCGGTGGTGCCGCCGGGGTTCTTCTTCTTCTCGTGGCGCATGGTCTCGCGCAGGGCGTAATTCGTGCGCTCGGAATTCTTCATGTTCTTGTCGAAGTAGAAGCCGAGCCACGGCTCGACCACGGTGTCGATGTAGAGAACATCGAGTTTGCGGCACAGCTTCATCAGGTCGACCGAACCGGTGTCGACGGAGAGGTTGACGCAGAAGCCCTGGCCACCGCCCTCAGTGAGCAGCGGCTTGAGCAGTTCCTTGTAATTGTCCTTGGTCACATGCGCCTTGACGTGCCGGATGCCGTGCTGGGCGAGGATCTCCATGTCGGCAGCATCGTCGCGCGGGTCGATCACAACCATCCTGCTCTTGTCGAACTTGAAGTGACGTTCGATGAGCGGGAGGGTGCCTCGGCCGATGGAGCCGAAACCGATCATCACGATCGGGCCGGTGATTTCCCCGTAAACCGGATAATCCTCGTGGGACATGTCATTCGCTCCAAAAAATGGCGCTGCAGCCGTCTGCGGCGATTGCGGCGGCTAAACCATACTTCTCTGTTACAATAAAGCGAAATCAGACGGGTCAGCCGTCCATGGCATCGAGTTCGTCGATCAATCCCTCTATCATCGAAAGACCCTGGTTCCAGAAACCGGGATCCGATGCATCAAGTCCGAACGGCGCGAGAAGTTCCGTGTGATGCTTGGTGCCGCCGGCCTTGAGCATGTCGAAATAGCGCTCGCGGAACCCGTCCGGGGTTTTCTCGTAGACAGAGTAGAGCGAGTTCACCAGACAGTCCCCGAACGCGTAGGCGTAGACATAGAACGGCGAATGGATGAAATGCGGGATATAGGCCCAGAAGGTCTCGTATCCTTCCGACAGGTTGACCGCCGGACCGAGGCTTTCCGACTGCACGTCCAGCCAGAGTTTTCCAAGTTGCTCCGACGTCAGCTCTCCTTCGCGGCGCGCGGTGTGCACCCGTCTTTCGAATTCGTAGAACGCGATCTGGCGGACCACGGTGTTGATCATGTCCTCGACCTTCTGGGCGAGCATGGCCTTGCGTTCGCGGCGGTCGGTCGTGCGTTCGAGCAGGGCGCGGAAGGTCAGCATTTCGCCAAACACCGAGGCGGTCTCGGCAAGGGTGAGCGGCGTTGACGACATCAGCGCGCCCTGGGCGCCCGCCAGAACCTGATGAACCCCATGGCCAAGCTCATGCGCCAGCGTCATCACGTCGCGGGGCTTGCCCAGGTAATTGACCAGCACATAGGGGTGAACGGAAGGCACGGTCGGGTGGGCGAATGCCCCCGACATCTTGCCCGGACGGCTCGGGGCGTCGATCCAGCTGCGATCAAAGAAGCGGCGGGCGATGTCGGCCATTTCGGGGGCAAAGCCGTGATAGGCCGACAGGACCGTGTTCTTTGCCTCGTCCCATGCGATGGTTTCGCGCGGCGTTTCCGGCAGGGGCGCATTGCGGTCCCAGAATTCCAGCTTTTCCAGTCCAAGCCAGCGGGCTTTCATGGCGTAATAGCGATGCGACAGCCGCGGGCTGGCTTCGCGGACAGCCTGGGCGAGGGCGTCAACGACTGGCCGCTCCACCCGGTTGGCCAGGTGACGGCTGTCGGCGATGTCTTCGAAGCCTCGCCAGCGGTCGGAGATTTCCTTGTCCTTGGCGAGCGTGTTGGTGATCAGGGTGAAGGTGCGCAGGTTTTCCTTGAAGGTTGCGGCCAGCGCCAGGCCGGCTTTCTTGCGCTTTGCGCCATCGGCATCCTGCAACAGCGACAGGGTGACCTCGAGCGGCAGCGGTTCATCATCGATGGTGAATTCGAGGCTGCTCATGGTTTCATCGAACAGCCGGTTCCAGGCGGCATGCCCGGTCATCGACTTTTCATGGAATAGCTGCTCGATCCTGTCTTCGAGCTGGTAGGGCCGATCCAGCCTGAGGTCATGGATCCAGGGGGTGTAGCGGGCGGCGCGAGGATCCCGGTTCAGACTTTCCTCGATCAGGGCGTCGTCGATCCGGTTGAGTTCGAGCGCGAAGAACAGAAGATGGGCGCTGATGTCGGTCATCGCGCTCTGCACGTCGCCATAGAACTTGGCGATCGCCGGGTCGGAGGTGTTGGTGAAGTAGGCAAGACCTGCATATGAGATGATCCGGCCCAGCAACTCCTCGAGCTTTTCGTAGGCTTCGATTGCCGCGCCTAGGCCCTCATCGCCGGTGTTGCCGGCGGCTTCGGCGATCCTGCCCTTCCAGCGCGTTTCGAAGCTTTCCGCGCCGGTTCGCGCGGCGGCGAGATCTGCCTTGAACTCGGGCGCCTCCGGACCTGAATAGAGATCGCCGAGATTCCAGCCCGGCAGATTCCCGAGAGCGGCTTCGCTTCCCCGGGCCGTTGCGGGCGCACGGACTGGCGTATGGTCCAGAATCGACTTCGGCATCAGGGCACTCACTTTCATCTTCAGAACCGGGACTCAAAGGGGACGGCCGGGTGACGCCCGGTTTTACCGGCAGCGACGATTAAAATGCAAACATTTCTCGAAATCCGATTTTCAGCCTTTGCTGTCACTCTCGGGCAATGGTCAGAACCCTTCATGATGCCACCGGGAACGAGGAAACAAGATCCGTGTCCAAACGAATTTTGATTGTTGATGACGACCCGGTTCAACGCCGACTGCTCAAGGCGGCTGCGGAAAAAGCCGGCTACGATGTCGAGCTGTTGACCGAGGGGCGGTCGGCGCTTGCGCGCTTGATCGAACCGGAACACGGTTTTGATGCTGTCGTGCTCGATCTCATGATGCCGGAAATGGGCGGACTGGAAGTGCTCGAACGGCTTTCCGCCGCGGGCAGCACAACGCCGGTCATCGTGCAGACCGGGCAGGGCGGCATCGAGACCGTGGTCAAGGCAATGCGCGCCGGTGCTTTCGATTTCGTCGTCAAGCCTGTGTCGCCGGAGCGCCTGGCGCTGGCGCTGGGCAACGCGCTCAAGGCCTCGCGCATCAATTCGGTGCCGATGCCTTCGGTGCGGCACACCGGCTTCAATGGCATCGTGGCGGCCAGCCCTGCCATGGAACGGGTGATTTCGCTCGGCCGCCGCGCCGCGGCATCGACCATTCCGGTTGTGCTCGAAGGTGAGTCCGGCGTTGGCAAGGAAATGATCGCCCACGCCGTCCAGTCCGAAAGCGGACGGCGCAACAAGCCGTTTGTCACGGTCAATTGCGGGGCTATTCCCGAGAATCTGGTCGAGAGCATTCTGTTCGGCCATGAAAAGGGGGCCTTCACCGGCGCCACGGAACGGCATGCCGGCAAGTTTGTCGAGGCCGACGGCGGGACGCTGTTCCTGGACGAAGTCGGCGAGCTGCCGCTTGACGTCCAGGTCAAGCTGTTGCGCGCCGTGCAGATGGGCGAGATCGAAACCGTGGGCTCACGGATGCCCAGGAAGGTGGATATCCGGCTGATTTCCGCCACCAACAAGGACCTGATCGAGGAGGTCAAGGCCGGCCGGTTCCGCGAGGATCTGTACTACAGGCTCAATGTGTTCCCGATCCACGTTCCGGCCTTGCGCAAGCGCAAGGAAGACATTCCGCAACTGGTGCGCCACTTCACCGAGCGATATGCCGGTGTCATCGGCGGGCGACGCATTCGCAGCATCGCGCCCGATGCGATGGCACTGCTGACCGCCCATGACTGGCCGGGAAACATCCGCGAGCTGGAGAATGCGATTCACAGGGCCATCGTGCTTTGCGACGGCGACACGCTGACCATCGACCTGTTCCCGCAGATCGCCGCGCAGATACCCGGCTACAGTCTTGAGCCCACCGGCTCTGACAGGGAAGCTCCGGCCGGTTCGGGGGACGTGCCGGAGGCGCTCGATCTGACGCCGCAGCCAGCCGTTTCAGTCAAGGACCCGGTTGCCTATCCCGAGATCAGCGAGCCGCTCATTCCCGCCGACAGCGGCATGCCCGCGGTCAATGCCGTGACGCCCGAAGGCGAAGTCCGCCGGCTTGCCGAGGTTGAGGAGGAACTGATCCGCTTCGCCTTGTCCTTCTATCGCGGCCAGATGAGCGAAGTCGCCCGCAGGCTCGGGATCGGCCGCTCGACCCTGTACCGGAAACTGAAGGACTACGCGATCAATCCGGATGATCCCGACCGGGAGGCAGCGTGAAACAGTATTTTCGTCCCATGGTGAAATTACTGTTGCCGGTTTGATCTGCTTCATTCCCTGTTAAGTGATCATTCACTATAAGTGTCCCTGCAGCGATGCTTGGCAGCGATTGCCATTGTGTCACCGCATTTGATCACCAAATGGTGATCTGTAACGGTTTTCCGGCGCCCGGGGACAGCATTGGCGACATTGAACACAGTTTCAGTCCTGACACAGGCCACGTGTTGCACCGGTGTGCAAATCTGGCACATGATGCGTATTGCCGTGGCCCGGGTGGTTCTGCTGGCGATCATCGCGGTTTCAGCCGGGTTCGCGGCGATGCCGGAAGCGTCTGCGGAAACACGGTCTCTCAAGCTCTATTACCTGCATACCAAGGAAAAGGCCGAGATTGTTTTCAAGCGCAATGGCCAATACGACAAGGCCGGCCTGAACAAGCTCAACCGTTTCCTCAGGGACTGGCGGCGCAATGAACCGACCAACATGGATCCTCGCCTGTTCGACCTGGTCTGGGAAGTCTACAGGCAGGTCGGTGCGCGGGACTACATCAATGTCGTTTCCGCCTACCGGTCGCCGGCGACCAATGAGATGCTGCGGCGGACCCGCGGCGGGCAGGCCAAGAAAAGCCAGCACATGCTCGGCAAGGCAATGGATTTCTACATTCCCGGCGTGAAGCTGAGCAAGCTTCGCGCCACGGCCATGAAAATGCAGGGCGGCGGGGTCGGCTATTATCCGAAATCCGGATCGCCCTTCGTGCATCTCGATGTTGCCGGCGTGCGTGCCTGGCCGCGGATGAGCCGGCAGGAACTGGTCAGCCTGTTCCCGGACGGCAAGACCCTCCATTTGCCGCCGGATGGCAAGCCGCTCCCTGGCTATCAAACCGCGCTGGCGGAATACAAGCGGCGTGGCGGAGCGATCGCCTCTTCCAGCGGCGGTAATGTCGCTTCCGACAAGAATACCAAGCGCTCGGGCGGATTGCTGGCGGCCCTGTTCGGCGGCGGCGACGAGGATGAGGAGCCGGAAGCAATTGCGGCGGCGCCAAAACCGGTGCCCGCACCACCGCAGACACAAATCGCAGCGCTGCCGGGCGTTCTGGATACACCGGCGGAAGTGGCGCCCGCAGCAGTTGAGACGGCCTTGGCCTTGCCGGCACAGCCACCCATCCCGGTGGCGCGCCCGGTGATCGAACAGCCGCAGCCGGTAGTGGTGGCAGCGCTTGCTCCACCTGCGCCGGTCTTGCCGGCACAAAGCGAAATCAATGCATTCGCTGCAGCCGCAAATGCCGATGTCGTGCCAGAGGAATCTCAACAGATCGATCTGGCGAGCATTCGCGCACCGATCCCGCAATTGCTGGCTGAACGGGCCGTCGCGCCGGAACCTGCTGCCCCAGAAGCTTCTGCCGATGTCGCGGCCGTCGAATTGGCAGCACTTCCGGTCCCCAGCCTGATAAAGGCGCGGATGCAGATCGATACGTCGGAACAGCCCGTACAAGACCAGGAGATTGCCGCGGCACTGGTCGACCGGGCGGCCGAGGCTGCACCGATCCCTGCTGAAGCGGATACACGCCTGCCATCCGCCGCGGATTTCATCCCGTTGCCGATACGCCGGCCGGGAGATCGCGCAGCCGACCGGGTTGCGACTGCACCGCGCGAAGTCGAAATGGCATCGCTGGCCCCCGTGCAACGGGGCGCGCGGGTTGCCAGCCTGTCGGCAAGCGTCGCCGCATCCCGCAAGGGTGACCGGCCGACGGCCGTGGCGGCGGCAGAGCAACCGCAGCGCACGTCGATCCGGACCGAACCCAAGCTGACGGACACCATCATCTCGAAATGGGCGCTGGCCCAGGACCGCGTCAAGAAGATGGCGACGCCGCCCGGCAAGCCGCGCAAGTTCGTTGGCGCCCAGCTTCGGGCTGCTCCGACGGTTGTCTATGCAAACGGGTTTGCGCCCGGCGGCGGGGAGCTGCCGCACAATCAGTTCACCGGCTCGGCCGTCAATTTCATCACCGTCGCGCGATTCGACAACTGACGCCGACGGACAATTCCGGCACGGCGGTTGATCGCTGATTGCGCGCGATAGGGCGATTGCGCGAAAAGCCGGCGCCGGGTGCAAGCAGACTTCGGCCGACTTCAGGACCTTGCTGATATAAAACGACAACGCCGCGTGTTCGATCAAACACGCGGCGTTGTGAGTCTGGAACTGTCCAAAGGCCTGCATACCCACAGGAAACCCTGTGAGCGCGGGCGGCTTCGGGTCAGATTGCGTCTTCGGGCTCGGGCGCCATGCCCAGCGCGTGCAGGTAGGTATCAAGGATCGCCTCCTGCTCGAGACGGTCGTTCTGGTCCTGCTTGCGGATGGCGACGACCTTGCGAAGCACCTTGGTGTCGTAGCCGTTTGCCTTTGCCTCGCCGTAGACATCCTTGATGTCGTCGGCGATGGTTTTCTTCTCTTCTTCCAACCGTTCAATGCGTTCGACAATGGAACGGAGCTGGTCGCGGGCGACGGCGCCGGCATCGGACATGAGGTCTCTCCTGTTAGGACAATGAGGGGTAAAATGCGTAAGGCTTCAAGTGCCCAAACAGGGGCCTGGGGTCAAGGGCGTTTGAGCCATACCCCGGGAATAATCCCGATTTTCACCGGTCGCTAAGCCACGCGCGACCCATGCAGCTCGACCTGGTGCAATTCCGGCAGCCCGGTCAGGTCCATAAGGATCGGCGCAAGCCGTTCGACCCAGGAATCAACGCCGGAAGCGTCGCCGATCAGGTCCTGGCGAATCTCGAGAAGCGCATGCGGCAGCCCGGTCATCGAACAGTGCCTGTGCATGGTGTCGCCCCTGAGCGCCCCGTCATAAGGTTCATTGTCGCCGACGACCAGAGCGGGGTCCGTCCCCAGGGCATTGATCAGGGCGTGCGCCGCCCGCGGATCGGTATCCCATAGAATGCCGGCATGCCAGGGCCGTGGCACGCCTTTCCAGGCAGGGGTGAAGGAGTGAATCGAGATGATCAGCGGCGCCGTGCCGGCCTTGCGCCAAGTTTCGGTAATAACCGTGGAGACGGCGTCATGATAGGGCCGGTGAAACAGGTTGAGGCGGCGTTCCCGCTCTTCGGCGGTGAGCGGGTGATTGGCCGGGATGACCATCCCGTCCGAGAGTTTCATGATCAGGGTCGGGTCGTCCTCGCCCCGGTTGGGATCGATCAGCAAGCGTGAAAAACAGCCGAGAACCGCGGGAACCCCCAGCCGGGCTGCGAGTCCGCGGGTCACATCCTCGACGCCGATATCATAGGCGATATGGCGCGTGAATGCCTGCGCAGGCAGGCCGAGATCGCCATATTCGGCAGGAAGTCGGTTCATCGCATGATCGGCGAGAATCACCAGGGAATGGTTCGGATCGCCGGGAATGATCTCAAAAGGCTGAAAGCCTGACATGACGGGTACTGGGGCCAAGTTTGAAGGAAGTGCGGTTGACCGGATCAATTGCACAGCCGTGCTCTGTGGGCAACCGTCCGGAGTGGTACTTCATCTGCCATAAACATTTACAGGTGCATGATGTGAACGAAGCTTGCCTTTAGTCTAGCGTCTTTCGTTGACTTTCATGGCCCCCCGGCGCAAAAAGCAAAGCACAAATCGAGAGCGGAGACTGACCGAAATTGTTGTTTCGCAAGTTGCCAAAAGCCTATCTCCCCATCGTCAGATTCGCTGCGCTCATACCTCTGACTGCCGGAGCGATGATGCTTGCCTCGGCCCAGGAGGCGAGGGCTGACTTTCGGGTCTGCAATGGAACGCAGTCGCTTGTCGGCGGCGCTATCGGATACCGCACAGAGGAAGGCTGGGTGACGGAGGGCTGGTGGCAGATCCCCGCCAATTCCTGCGCCACCCTGATCGAGGGACAGCTGGGATCTCGTTATTATTACCTCTACGCAGAGGACGCCGGCGGCGGTGGCCGTTGGGCCGGTGACATCAACATGTGTGTCGCCGACAATGAATTTCGCATTGTCGGCGTCGAGGACTGTTTCGCCCGTGGTTTCCAGCGCGTGGGATTCAAGGAATACGATACCGGGAGACAGGGCAGCTGGATGGTCCAGCTATCGGATGCCCCGGAAGCGCCAGAAAGCCAGAATTGATGAAGCGGCTACGCAATGTAAAAATACTCGCGACCCTAGGTCCTGCCTCATCGGAAGAGGCAATGATCCAGAAGCTGCACGAAGCCGGCGCTGATCTGTTCCGCATCAACATGAGCCATTCGAGCCATGAGCTGATGCGTACGCTGGTAGGCCGTATTCGCGCGGTGGAGAAGACCTGCGGCCGGCCGATCGGCATCCTTGCCGATCTGCAGGGACCAAAACTGCGGGTGGGCAAGTTCGCGGACGGATCGGTGACGCTCAAGGCAGGGCAGACGTTCACCCTCGACAATAAGGATCTCCCTGGCGACGCGACGCGGGTTTTTCTGCCGCACCCCGAGATCCTTGAGGCCGTGCAGCCAGGTCACCGCTTGCTGATCGACGATGGCCGGCTGCAGTTACTGGCTGTCGAATCCAACAAGACATCGATTGTCTGCACTGTCGTCAGCGGGACCAAGATCTCCGATCGGAAAGGCGTCAGCCTGCCCGACACCACACTCGGCGTCGGGGCGCTGACCGAGAAGGACCGCAGCGATCTCGATGCGATCCTGGCCGTCGGCGATGTCGACTGGGTGGCCTTGTCGTTCATTCAGCGGCCGGAGGATCTTGCCGAAGTCCGCAAGATCGCGCGCGGCCGCGTCGGCCTGATGTCGAAGATCGAGAAGCCGCAAGCGCTTGAATGCATCGACGAGATCATCGAATTGTCGGATGCGTTGATGGTTGCGCGCGGCGACCTCGGGGTGGAAATGCCGATCGAGTCGGTTCCCGGCATCCAGAAGCAGCTGACCCGCGCCTGCCGCAGGGCCGGCAAGCCGGTCGTGGTTGCCACGCAGATGCTGGAATCGATGATCTCGGCGCCCGTCCCGACCCGGGCCGAGGTGTCCGACGTCGCCACGGCGGTGTTCGAAGGTGCGGACGCGGTGATGCTGTCGGCGGAATCCGCTGCCGGCGATTATCCCGTCGAAGCCGTCGAGATGATGGCCTCGATCGCCCGCAAGGTGGAGCGCGATCCGAACTATCCCGGCATCATCTATTCCCAGCGTCCGCAACCGGATGCGACCGGTGCGGATGCGATTTCGCTCGCTGCCCGGCAGATTGCCGAAACGCTCAACCTGTCCGCAATCGTCTGCTACACATCATCGGGCAACACCGGCCTGCGCGCCGCGCGGGAACGGCCGCAGGTGCCGATCATCGCCCTGTCGCCGGTCTTCCATACGGCGCGGCGGCTTTCGGTCGTCTGGGGGCTGCATTGCGTGGTCACCCAGGATGCCACCGATCTCGATGACATGGTCGACCGCGCCTGCCGGATTGCCTTCCGTGAGGGGTTCGGCAAGCCAGGCGACCGCATCATCATTTCCGCCGGCGTCCCGCTCGGAACTCCCGGCTCAACCAACATGCTGCGGATCGCCTATATCGGATCCGACGGGATGACCGGGATCTGAGTTTCCGTCGGGAAGTCCCCGTTTTCGATTGGATGACGGCAGCTCGGTACTAGCCAGGGCAGACGGCGTTGTCTGTGGCCAACGAGGCCTCGGCCGTCGCCGCGGCGACCTTCAGATCGACATCGATCCCGGCCACTTTCTCGATGGCACGGACAGCGAGATCCGTTGTCACGTGATCCGGCTTGTGGCCGAGATTGCGGATCCAGACGAGTTCTGCGCCGTCGATGTCGCGGGCCAGCCCCTCCGAGTGGATGTGAGCCAGAACGACCGAATCGCTGTCGCCGGTGACAATCACGGTCGGGCTCTTGATCTCCGTGTACCGCGGCGCGACCCGGGTCACATAGGGCTTGAGGTTGGCGACATCGATGGCGTTGTTGCGGAAGGCCTGCGGTCTTAACACCAGAGCCGGGGCGGTCTTGTCGACATAGTCGACCGGCTTCGGATTGGGCGCGAAGACGCAGGCCGATCCGCTTTCCAGGCGGGTCAGGCCGGCTGGAAGCGCCAGCGTGTTGGCAAACAGCGGGCCGATCAGCGGCGTGCGGGTCAGGCCGTAGTACCAGGCAATGCCGCCGGGCCATGAGTGGGTGGCAGGCGCAAGGAAGACCAGGCCTTCCGTCATCTGAGGATGAGCGAGCGCAAAACTTGCCGCGATCGCGCCGCCGAAGGAATGGCCGATGATGATGGCGCTGGATATGCCCTTGGCCTGCATGGCGCGGGCGATGGCTGCGGCTTGCCCGTCGGGCGTATTGTTGGCCGCGTCCCCGCGTTCGGACCAGCCATGGCCGGGCCGGTCGATGAACAGCATTTCGGCCCGCCCCTCGAGTTTGGGTCGAAACGGGACTTCCTGATCGAGCAGATTGCCGCTGGCGCCATGGATGAAAACCAGCGGCGGAAGGTCGGCGCCCTCCGGACGCGGCACATGCACGGCATGAAGCCTGTAGCCACCGACATCGATCATCTCGCCTGTCGGCGGATGTCGGGCCTCGATTTCACGCGCCTTCAGTCTGGTCCATACCGCGAGACCGGCCAACAACAGCAGAATGCTACTTATCAGGATTATCATGATGGTCCGGACCGGTCTTCGTGCGAGCATGAGGGATCATTGCCGATTGGTGGGGGATCAGGGCGTTTCAGCTTCCTACGGGAATTGCCCGGGGAAAGTTTCAGATCCTGCTGCCGGCGAGCTTGTCCGCCAATTCTCCAAGCCGCGTCTGGGCCTGCCGATTGGCGGGGTAGATTTCCAGCATCTGTTCCCAGGCCTTGAGCTCGAGCTCGTCGTTGCCCGAGGCTGCCAGTATGGCGGCCATGCCGGCGATGGCGCCGAAATGGCGGGGCTCGAGGGCCAGAACGCGGCTGATGTCGGACATGGATTTATCGTGTTTGCCCAGCGTGTAGTTCAGCGTGGCCCTGCGATTCCATCCCTCGGGGTAATCCGGCATCAGCACCACAACCTGGTCCAGCAGATCGAGAGCCAGGCCATTCTTGTTGTCAGCCATCGCCTTGTCGGCCCACTGCATCAGCAGATTGGCCGTGGCGCTGCCCGAATCGCGCCACTTGGCCCAGATGCGTTCGCTTATCCCGTTTCGCCTGCTTTTCATCCCGCTCGCGCTTGAGTTCCGCAAACAGTGTGTCCAGCGTGCTGACTGGCTGAACGGACGCCGTGGCTGGAGCTGATGTTTCGGCGCGAGCCGGCATGTCCTGAATGCTGCCGCAAAGGATGGCTGTGACGAAAACGGGAACAATTCTGGAATACGAAAAATGGCGCATGACGGAAAGCTAGTCCGTCTGCGCCAAATATCAATTGCAAATTTTGGTGAGGGCCATACAGGCCCTCGGCTTCAGCCCTGGCGAGCCTTGAAGCGCGGGTTCATCTTGTTGATGATGTAGACCCGGCCTTTGCGACGAACCAGGCGGTTGTCACGGTGACGAGCTTTGAGCGCCTTAAGCGAATTCTTGATCTTCATTGTTCTGATCCGCGAGTTATCCGGGCGACGAAGCCGCCTATTCAATCAAAAGCGCGCCAGTCAAGGACGCGCTCATCGGTTGGCAGGGCATGTACCCGCTTGGGCATTTCCTGTCAACCGCGGGGCCGCTTTTTCCCGCCAAGAACCTGTTCAGAAAGGCTCCGTGCGCGGGCTGATCCGGGTGACATGCCCCATCTTGCGGCCGGGCCGTGCTTCCGACTTGCCATAGAGGTGCACCACGGCGTCGGATTCTCCCGCCAATTCAACGACGTTGTTGATGTCGTCGCCGATGAGATTCTCCATCACGCAATCGGAATGGCGTCGCGTGTCGCCAAGCGGCAGTCCTGCTATGGCGCGAATATGCTGCTCGAACTGCGATATGGCGCAGGCGGCTTCGGTCCAGTGACCGGAATTGTGAACGCGTGGCGCGATTTCGTTGACCAGCAGCCGGTGATCGCCATCCTGGCGGACGGCGAAGAATTCAACGGCAAAAACCCCGACATAGTCCAGATGCCCGGCAATTGCGGTGGCAATCCTCAGAGCTTCGGACTGCGCCTCCGGGCCAAGGCTGGAGGGTACGGTCGATGTATGCAGGATGTGATTGCGGTGTTCGTTCTCGGCCACGTCATAGGCCCGGACTTCGCCGGACAGGCCGCGGGCGGCGACAACGGAAACCTCGCAGTCGAAGTGAACGAAGGATTCAAGGATGGCCATCTGGCCGAGCATGGCCTCGAAGGCCGTGTTGGCGTCCTCGGGACGCAGAAGTTTTGCCTGCCCCTTGCCGTCGTAGCCCAGGCGCGTGGTCTTCAACACCGCCGGAAGTCCCGTGAGTTCCATGGCCTCATCAAGATCGCTGCGCTGCGAGATCGCCGCAAACAGTGCTGTCTCTGCGCCGAGCTCCCGTGCCATGGCCTTTTCGAGCAGCCGGTCCTGGGCGACTTCGAGCGCCTTCGACCCCGGCCTGACCGGCACGCGGTCTTCGAGCCATTGAACGGCCTTGACCGGGACATTCTCGAATTCATAGGTGACGACGTCGCACAGATCCGCCAATTCCTGCAGCGCGGCCGGGTCATCATAGGCGGCGACGATCTGGGTGTTGGCGACCTGCGCAGCCGGCGCATTGCTGTCGGGCTCGAGAACGATGGTCTGGTAGCCCAGCCGCGCTGCGGCCATGGCCAGCATGCGGCCGAGCTGGCCGCCGCCAATGATGCCGATGACCGCGCCTGGCGCCAGTGCCTCGACGCTCATGGCTGATCCACCGGATGGTCAGCGACGGCGTCCGTCCGTGCCTGGCGCCAGTCGTCGAGCCGCCGGGCCAGCGCGTCGTCGGTGAGCGCCAGAACGCTTGCAGCGAGCAGGGCTGCGTTGACAGCACCGGCCTTGCCGATGGCGAGTGTTCCAACCGGGATGCCGGCCGGCATCTGGACGATCGACAACAGGCTGTCCTGGCCGGACAGCGCCTTGGATTCCACCGGAACGCCGAATACCGGCAGTGGCGTGAATGCCGCCGTCATGCCGGGCAGGTGAGCTGCACCGCCGGCGCCGGCGATAATCACCTTGTAGCCTTCAGCGCGGGCATTCTTGGAAAACGAAACCAGGCGGTCCGGCGTGCGGTGAGCGGAAATGATCAGCGGCCGATGGGGTATCCCCAGCTCCGCCAGCGTCTCGGCGGCATGTTTCATGGTCGGCCAGTCGGACTGGCTTCCCATGATCACGGCGACCTTCGGTGATTCGGCTTGGCTCATGGCACGCTCCCCGGTCAGGCTATTATGTCCGGTATGATCTGGTCTTCGATCTCGGTGATCCGGTCCTTGATCGCGAGCTTCTTCTTCTTCATTCGCTGTATACGCAACTGATCGCAGCCAGTCTGAATCATTGCATTGATGGCGACGTCGAAGTCTTCGTGCTCATGGCGCAACCGCGCCACCAGCATGCGAAGCTCCGCTTGTTCCTGATCGGACATGCAGTTTCCCCGTTTAACCCACCCCGTCGGCGCCTTGCCCGAACTTGGTGTCATGGCGGCGCTCGTATCACAAAAACAGGTGTAACGGGAAGTTATCCACCTTCAAGAAATCATCTTCGACAAATGGAAAAAGCCGTGGCACACTCCTTGGTGTCAACAAACGATTTGCACCGGTGTTCCGGCGCCGGCGCAGTCCAACGAAGGAGTCGCTTATGTCGATTGATGCTCACCTTGCCACACTTGAAAAAAAGCATGGCGAACTGGAGGCCGAACTCCGTACGGTGCAATCACAGCCATCCGTGCACGACGAGATGATTGTGGATATCAAACGACGCAAGCTTCGGCTCAAGGATGAGATCAACCGCCTGCGAGCCGACACCCAACACTGACCAGATTTGCATGACACGAGGATGACAGAGGGCGCGGGTCTTTCCCGCGCCTTTTCATTTCCGGATTTAGCCTTGCGCTTGTTTGACGCAGTCGGTCTGTTTGGTTCTGCAGCAAAGCGTCCGGATCAGGACCAGAACTGGTCGACCCAGAGGTTGAGGTGCAGGAATCCGTCGGTTCTCACCTTGTAGATCCGGCGTGTGCCCTGGTTGGTGACGGTCACCAATTTGCTTTCGAGAAGCGCCTTGAGATGCTGGGAGACCGCGGGCCTGCTGATCGGCAGGCCCTTCGCCAGTTCATTGACCGTGCGTGGCTGTCGGCGCAGTTCTTCCAGAAGAAAACGCCGGTTCGGATCTGCGATAGCTTGGAAAGCATCCATGGTCATGGATGCAGGCTATTTTAAAGACTCCAGCCCGGCAAGTCTTTTGTGTGCGCTGCAACCGGCCGTATTTCCGGTGTTTTCGCTTGTTTCAGACAAGTGAATGTCCGGGCATTTTACGGTTGTGCAACGGCTGCCGCTTCACGACGAGCTGAGGGTCTTTGCCTCGTCGCGCAGCAGATACTTCTGGATCTTGCCGGTCGATGTTTTCGGGACTTCATGGAAAATCACGGTGCGCGGGCATTTGAACTTTGCCAGCAGGCTGCGGCAATGCTCGATGACATCCTCTTCGGTCAGGTTGAAGCCGGGCCGGAGTTCGACGAAGGCGCAAGGCGTCTCCCCCCATTTGTCATCCGGGCGGGCGACCACCGCCGCTGCCATGATACCGGGATGCTTGTAGAGCGCGTCCTCGACCTCGATCGAGGAGATGTTTTCGCCACCCGAGATGATGATGTCCTTGGAGCGATCCTTGAGCTGCAGATAGCCGTCGGGATGCATGACGCCCAGATCGCCCGAATGAAACCATCCGCCGCGGAAGGCCTCGTCGCTGGCTGCAGGATTTTTCAGGTAGCCCTTCATGACGATGTTGCCGCGGAACATGACCTCGCCGATGGTCTCGCCATCGGCGGGAACCTTTTCCATGGTTTCGGGGTCCATCACCGCCAGGTCTTCCAGCGCCGGGTAGCGGACACCCTGGCGGGCCTTCTTGCTGGAGCGGGCGCCACGCTCGAGGTCGGACCATTCCGCCTTCCATTCATTGACGACCGCGGGTCCGTAGGTTTCCGTCAGGCCGTAGAGGTGGACGACCTCGAAGCCGGCGTCGGCCATGCCTGCGAGAACGGCTTCCGGCGGCGGGGCTGCCGCGGTGTTGAAGCTGACGGTCTGGGAGAATTCGCGCTTTTCATGGTCGGGCGCATTCAGAAGTGTCGACATGACAATCGGCGCACCGCAGAGATGGGTCACGCCATGGTCGGCGATGGCATCGTACATGGCCTTGGCGCGGACCCAGCGCAGGCAGACATGGGTGCCGCCAACCACGCCAAGCGTCCAGGGAAAGCACCAGCCGTTGCAATGGAACATCGGCAGGGTCCACAGATAGACCGGGTGGCGTCCCATTCCCGAGGCGATCACGTTGGAGTAGCCCATCAAGGCGGCGCCGCGGTGGTGATAGACCACGCCCTTGGGATTGCCCGTGGTTCCCGATGTGTAGTTCAGCGAGACAGAGTCCCATTCATCGACAGGCAAGGTACGGGTGAAGTCCGGAGACGCGGCAAGCACGAATTCATTGTAGTCGCGGGAACCGATACGGGCGCCTTTCGGAAAGGGCGCGTCATCTGGATACTCGGTGTCGTCGTAATCGATGACGACGGGGCTGACTTCGGCCAGGGTCAGCGCTTCCGCCATGACGGCGGAGAATTCGCGGTCCACGATCAGGATCTTGCAGTCGGCGTGATCAAGCTGAAAGGCGATTGCCTGTGCATCGAGCCGGGTGTTGATCGAATGCAGCACGGCTCCGATCATCGGCACGCCGTGATGGGCCTCGAGCATCGCCGGGGTGTTGGACAGCATCACCGAGACGGTATCGCCCCTGGTAATACCCAGCGCCGACAAGGCGTTGGCCAGCTGCCGCGAGCGCTCGAGGAATTCGCGATAACTCACGCGCATGGCGCCATGGATGATGGCCACGTGATCCGGCTGGATCAGCGCGGCGCGCTCAAGATGCGCCAGCGGCGTCAGCGGCTGGTAGTTGGCCGGATTGCGGTCGAGATCGGTTTCGTAGGGATTGGCGCTCAAGATCGGGTTCCAATGCATCGTGTCAGGGACAATGAAGCATCAAATCACCAGAACAGGGCCTTGTCATCACGCTAATATGTGAACCGCACCATCCCAGATCAGCTTCAACGCGGTAAAGAACACCATCAGGTACATGAACGGGTAGAAAATGTCGGGTTTCATGCGCCTGACGATGAATGCACCGGCCAAGGTCGCCACCGGCGCCAGCGGCGCCAGCACCAGCGAGGTGGAGAGATTGGTCATGTCGAACTGACCGAGCGCGAAATAGGGCACCAGCTTGATTGCATTGATGATGGCGAAGAAGCGAACGCTGGTCCCGGTGTAGGTCTTGGGATCCTGGCGCAGAGGCAAGGTGTAGATCTGGTAGGGCGGACCGCCGGCGTGGGAGACGAAACTGGTAAAGCCGGCAAGCGTTCCCCAAAGCGTGCCCTCGATCGGCCGGTGTCCGTGCGGGGCCGGCATGGCGCCGTTGCGGGCGGATGCAAACCTTTGTGCGACGTAGCGCAAGACAAACCAGAGCGCCACGGCACCGACGATCAGCCGGACCATCGGTGCGGTGACCCAGGCGGCGGTGGCCCATCCGATGGCAATCCCGATCAATGCGCCGGGCAGCATGATGACAAGCGTCTTGTTGTCGCTGTTGCCGCGCCAGGTCCAGAGGCTGACCATATCCATGACGATCAGGATCGGCAGCAGGATGGCAGCGGCCTGAACCGGTGAAATCGCCAGCGCCATCAGCGGCACACCAAGCAATGCCATGGCGCCTCCGAAACCACCTTTGGACAGGCCTACCATGATCACCGCCGGAATGGCGGCGGCGTAGAAGAACGGGTCAGTCATCATCGGGGCAGTTGATCCTTGTGTCGCGCCGGTCTATCCCGTTTGGAGCAAATTGGCCATATCGGCTTCCAGCGCTGGCCCTGACAGGAATTCTCATGACTGACCCGATCGATCGTTGCCGTCTCGTTCTCGTGACGCCGGATATCGCAGATGCCGCTCAACTGGCCCAGCTGACAGGTGACGCGCTTCGCGGCGGCGACGTGGCTTCCGTCATCATTCCGCAGCATGAGCTGGACGAGAAGAGCTTCCAGAAGCGGTGCGAGGCCCTGGTTCCCGTCATTCAGGCTGCCGGCGCGGCTGCACTCGTCGCCGGCGATACAAGGGTTGCCGGACGGGTGCGGCCCGATGGGCTGCACATCGAAGCGGGCCCCACGGCCATGGCCGAGGCCGTTGCCAAATATGCTCCGGGACTGATTGTCGGCGGCGGCAATGCGCGCGAGCGCCACGCCGCGTTGTCGATCGGCGAGGCGCAGCCGGATTACGTGATCTTCGGATCGATCGATGGCGACATCAAACCCGAGCCGCACTCGAAGAACATCGCCCTGGCGGAATGGTGGGCCGACATGATCGAGATCCCTTGCGTGCTGATGGGCGGGACGAGCATCGCCTTCGTGGAAGAAATGGCGCAAACCAGGGCCGAGTTCATCGCCTTCGGAAAAGCTGTCTTCGGCGATCCCGCCAATGCCGCGCGCATCGTTGCCGAAATCAATGCGGTTCTTGACGAAAAAGCGCCACGGTTAGGCCGATAATGGGTGAAATGTCCGATCTTGGTGTTTTGACCTGTCGCGGGATGGTTTCCATGCTTTGCCGATCATCCGGAATGCTGCCGCTTGCCTTGTTGCTGGCGCTTGCCGGCGGGCCCTCGGCTGCCCAGACGAGCGGCGGCGAGACGGCAGCAGCGGCCGATGTCAAGGAAGCCAAGACACCCGCGGATGCCACGGTACGGGCTTTCGGCGCATTTCAGCGCGGCTATTACCTGACCGCGATGGAACTGGCGCTGCCGCGGGCGCAGCTTGGCGATCCCGCCGCGCAGACCCTGCTGGCGGAACTGTTTGCCGCCGGCCTCGGGGTAGCGCGCAACATGGATGACGCCGCCTTCTGGTACAAGCAGGCTGCCGAGGCGGGCGACGCTTCCGCACAGTTCAAGTACGGGCTGATGCTGCTCGAGGGCAAGTATGTCGAGCCCGACCGGGCCAAGGCCGAAGAGCTGATGAAGAAGGCAGCCGATGCCGGCAACGCATTCGCACAGTTCAATCACGCGCAGATGCTGGTTGCGGACAAGCCCGGCGACGCCGGCGTGCTCGAGGCGCTGCCCTATTTCGAGAAGGCCGCCGAGCAGGGCGTTGCCGATGCGCAGTACGCTCTGGCCCAGATCTACAACAACACCGATGGGGTTCCCGACGAAAAGCGTGCCCGGGCGCGCGAGTTCATGGAGAAGGCGGCGCGTGCGGGGTATGACACCGCGCAACTGGATTATGCGATCTGGCTGATCGACGGAGTCGGCGGTCCGAAGGACTACGAAGCCGGTTTCCGCTGGATGCAGGTCGCCGCGACACGCGGAAACGTGGTGGCGCAGAACCGGATGGCGATCCTGCACATCAATGCGATCGGCACGAAGGGCGACCCGGTCGAGGCAGCAAAATGGTATATCCTGTCGCGGCGGGCCGGGTTTGACGATCGGGCGCTTGACGATTTCTACCAGGGCCTGACCGAAGAAGAGCAAAAACAGGCGATCGAGGCCGCAAACCAGTTCGGCAAGCGCTGATTCACCTCAATGACACTGTTGAGCAATGGCGCAGACTTGAAAAGCTGCGCTATTTGTGGTCTTGAAGCCGCCAAGCGGGCCCGAAAACCGGGCCCGGACAAAGCTCGACGCGGAAGCTCTCATGAAAATCAACGGAAACGAAATTCGCCCCGGCAATGTGCTTGAGCACAATGGTGGTCTGTGGGCGGTGGTGAAAACCAATGCGGTGAAGCCGGGCAAAGGCGGCGCCTTCAACCAGGTCGAGATGAAGAATCTCATCGACGGCACCAAGCTCAACGAACGGTTCCGGGCGTCCGAAACCGTCGAGCGCATCCGGCTTGAGCAGAAGGACTTCCAGTTCCTCTACGAGCAGGGCGATGCTCTGGTGTTCATGGATCTGGAAAGCTACGAGCAGCTTGAACTGCAGAAGGACTTTGTCGGCGATCGCCGCGCCTTCCTGCAGGACGGCATGATGGTGACTGTCGAGCTCTACGATGAGCGGCCGATCGGCATCGCGCTGCCCGATCACGTGACCCTGGCGATTGCCGAGGCCGATCCGGTGGTCAAGGGCCAGACGGCAGCTTCGTCCTACAAGCCCGCCATTCTCGAAAATGGCGTGCGCATTCTCGTCCCGCCGTTCATTTCGGCTGGCGAGCGGGTGATCGTGGACACCAACGAGCTGACCTACCTGCGCCGCGCCGACTAGAGCATTTCCGGCGAAACCAGAAACGCCGAAAGCTCTAACTTGCTGCTTGCATGCATTTCCAGCGAAACCGGAACCCGGTTTCGCTGGAAATGCTCTAAACCGGTCGCAAGACCATGCTCCGCCCGGAGCGTTGAGACACCGGCCTGTGGCGCGTTCATCCGTCGCGCTGCCGACACCAAGGAATAAGACAGATGGCGCGTTCAGCCCTTCTCAATGTAATGGTCCAGTCGGCGCTCAAGGCCGGTCGCTCGCTTGCGCGCGACTTCGGCGAAGTGCAGAACCTGCAGGTCTCGCTCAAGGGGCCGGGCGACTATGTCAGCCAGGCAGACCGCAAGGCCGAGACCATTATCAAGAGCGAACTGATGCGCGCGCGCCCGACCTATGGCTTCATGGGCGAGGAAAGCGTCGAGGAAAAAGGCACCGACGGCGCCCATCGCTGGATCGTCGACCCGCTGGACGGCACCACGAACTTCCTGCACGGCATGCCGCATTTCGCGGTCTCGATCGCGCTCGAACGCAATGGCGAGATCGTTGCCGGCGTCATCTACAATCCGTCCACGGACGAGCTCTACACGGCCGAGCGTGGCGGCGGAGCCTTCCTCAACGACCGCCGTCTCAGGGTTGCGGGCCGCAAGGCTATGTCTGACGCGGTGATCGGCACCGGCGTGCCGCATCTGGGGCGCGGCCATCACGGCAAGTTCCTGGTCGAGCTGCGCCATGTCATGGGCGAATGCGCAGGCATCCGCCGCATGGGAGCGGCTGCGCTCGACCTGGCCTATGTCGCGGCGGGCCGGCTCGACGGTTTCTGGGAGACGCCGCTCGAGCCCTGGGACATGGCGGCCGGCATCATCCTGATTCGCGAAGCCGGCGGATTTGTCTCCGACACCACCGGCGGGACCGACATGTTCGGCACTCGCTCCATCGCGGCCGGCAATGAATACATCCTCAAGGGCCTTCTCGAGCTTGTCCAGCGCCCTGTTCCCAAGGCCTGACCAAGATCTCACAGCGTTGTTTTGAAAGCACGCTTTCATTTCCGCCATATTATCGGTTAGTCTCCGCCTGATCTTTTGATTTGGGATAACGGCCGGGACGGACAACGCATGGCGAAACTGACATTGTCTGGTTGGGGTATCTCCGAAGACGGCAGCGGTGCGGATCCGCACAAGCTCTCCAGTCCGCTGGTGTTCTTCTGGAGCATGATGATCTTTCTGATCCTCTCCGGCTTCGTCGCCGCCATCCTCTACCGGCAGATCCAGACGGCGTTTCTCGCCAATCCGGGCCTCAACGGGCTGATTGTCGGGGTTTTGGCCGTTGGCGTGCTCTTGGTGTTCACCCACGTGCTCAGGCTTCGTCCGGAAGTGCGCTGGGTCAATTCGCTGCGCGCCACCGGCGATGCGGAGAAGGTGGGGCGCGACCCGGTGCTGCTCGCGCCGATGCGGGCGCTGATCGGCCGCCGCCAGGAAATGGCACTGTCGACCTCCTCGCTGCGCTCCATTCTCGATTCGATCGGCACCCGGCTCGACGAATCGCGTGACACGTCGCGTTATCTCATCGGCCTTCTGGTGTTCCTCGGGCTGCTCGGCACCTTCTGGGGCCTGCTTGGCACCATCGGCTCGATCAACCAGGTTATCCAGTCACTCGATCCTGGAAGCGGCGGGACCGAGGACGTGCTGTCAACGCTGAAGAGCGGGTTGTCGGCGCCGCTTGACGGCATGGGAACGGCGTTCTCGTCCTCGCTGTTCGGTCTGGCCGGATCGCTGGTTCTGGGTTTTCTGGACCTGCAGGCGGGCCGCGCGCAGAACCGGTTCTACACCGAGTTGGAAAACTGGCTGTCGACGATGACGGATCTCGATTCCGGCATGGTGATGCCGGCTGAGAGTGCCGGAACCACCGAAGAGATCCGGATGCTGTCCGAGCGGATGCAGAAAATGTCGCAGGAATCCGGCATGACCCCGCGCACAACGGCGGCGATGGCGAGCCTTGCCGAAGGCATCCAGGGCTTGGTCAAGAACATGCGCAACGAGCAACAGATGCTCAGGGACTGGATCGAGGCGCAGCAGGTTGAATCGCGGCGGATGCGCGAGACACTCGACAAGCTCAGCGACAAGATCGGGGAAAAATAGGCGATGGCGCTGGCACGAAACCGGCGGCGGGAGCGGACGGTCGACTACTGGCCGGGATTTGTCGATGCGTTGTCGACATTGCTGCTGGCGATTATGTTCCTGCTCACCGTATTCGTTCTGGCGCAGTTTTTCCTGTCGCGCGAAATATCGGGTCGCGACCAGGTGCTCAACCGGCTCAACAGCCAGATCAATGAACTGACCCAGCTGCTGGCGCTTGAGCGCTCGGGCAAGCAGGATCTCGAGGATACGCTGGCCAATCTGCAGGCGTCGCTGTCGGAATCGGAATCCGACCGGTCGAGATTGCAGGAACTGCTGGCCAGCGGTTCGGGCGCAAGTGCCGCCGCCGAGGCACGGATCGGCACGCTCTCGGAAACGCTTGATGCCGAGAAGAAAGTCTCGCAACGGGCGCTCAACCAGGTCGATCTGCTCAACCAGCAGATCGCAGCACTCAGGACCCAGCTCGGCGCGCTGGAAGACGCGCTTGAAGTCTCCGAGACCAAGGACCGGGAAACCCAGGCGAAGATTGCCGATCTCGGCCGCCGCCTGAATGTCGCGCTGGCGCAGCGGGTGCAGGAACTCAACCGCTACCGGTCCGATTTCTTTGGCCGCCTGCGCGAGATCCTGTCGAGCCGCGAGGATGTGCGTGTGGTGGGCGACCGGTTCGTGTTCCAGTCGGAAGTGCTGTTCCCCTCGGGTGGGGCCGAGCTCAATCCTGCGGGCAAGGAGCAGATGGCCAAGCTTGCCGCGGCGATCATCGAGCTTGCCCGCGAGATCCCTGAGGAAATCAACTGGGTGCTGCGCGTCGATGGCCACACCGACAACGTGCCGCTGTCAGGGACCGGCCGCTACGCCGACAACTGGGAGCTTTCCAGCGCCCGTGCGACATCGGTGGTCAAGTACCTGATCGATGAAGGTGTGCCTGCCAACCGCCTGGTGGCTGCAGGCTTCGGCGAGTTCCAGCCGATCGCCGAAGGCGATACCGACGAAGACCGCGCCACCAACCGCCGCATCGAGCTCAAGCTGACCGAACGCTGATGCGTGGCGTGCCTACAGCGCCGCGCATCCAACTGGATTCGCAAAGGACGCTGCAGCACTTTGACATGCATTAGCAGCGACCCGGCGGCCGCCGATATCAGCCGAGATGAGGGAATGCCTGTCGCACCGGCAGCGGCGCTGCCAGTGGCATGTAGTCCTCTGGCTTGAAGCGCACCAAGCCGGTGACGAACAGCGCATCGCGAACATCCTGCTCGAGTTCCCGGATCGCCGCCTCGACCGCATCGGCGATGATGCCGGCGCGTCCGGCATTTACGGCGCCGGTGATCAGCGGCAAGGCCGGTGTTTCAGGCGTTGTTGCAAAGACAGCCAGATCATCCGCCGCAGGCTCGTGGCGTTTTGCCAGTTCCCAGGCAACGGCATCGATTGCGGCCCAATCGGCCTCAGAGGCCGCGACGGCGCGGATCGAGGCACGGTGGGCACCGGTTTCCAAGGGGCGCGGCCTGGAATCATGTCCGCCTGACGCCAGCAGCCGGACCGGAGCCGCGAAGCCTGATTGCGAATGCGCCATGTTGTAGGCGAAGCGCATGTCGACGAGGTCGCCCAGATGTTGCGGCGCCTGGCTCTTGCGTGCGACGAGCACGCTGAAATACTTTCCGGGCGCGGCGCCGGTCACGGCATGGGCCGGGGTGCCGACGAGCGTCACCTTGTCAGCGAGCATGTTGGCATAGGGGTAGCCGCAGGTCTGTGAAAGAAGCAGGGCAGGTGCGTTCCACAGCGCCTCAGGATCCGTAACCCGCTCAAGCTGTTCAGGCGCGTCGATGCCTCGGCTTACCAACTGTCGCCGGATCGACTGCCAGTAGCTGTCGGTAGCCTCGCGGACTTCCGGCCAGTCATACATGGGCAGGGAGGCGGCGCCGGTTGGAGCGCCGTCTCCCTCTGTCACACGTCCGTTCACGCGTTGTCGCCGCGCGGTTTGCGTGGTTCGATCGGCCAGGCCACCGGCTCCTTCGGCTGGAAGCCGAAGCGGCGGAACACTTCCCAGTAGCTCTGGTAGCGGTAGCCGCCGTTCATGCGCAGGAACCGGGCACGGTTCTCCCGGAAGAAACCGGGGATGCGGTACCAGGCAAGCGATGGATAGGCGTGGTGCACCGAATGGAAGTTGTTGTTGAGAAACAAGAGGCTCAATGGCCCCCTGGTCTCGATGATCACCGAGCGCTGGTTGGCCTTTTCAACGGCCTGGTGCTCAATGAAGGAGCGCACCATCAAAAGCCCCATGCCGAAATAGGCGGCCGCGAAATAGGCCAGCGGATGGAGGCTGCCATAGAGGCCGATCAGCCAGAACAGCAAGGCTACTGCCAGAAAATGACGCAGCCATACGTTACGGATGACCTTGTCACCGGCTCTGGCGCGGACGAACTCGCTGCGCAGGAAACCGATCGTGGCAAGGGCCGGGCCGATCGTCATCCGGCCGATGAGGGTGTTGTTGGCCACCAGCAAGGCCCGCAACCAACGCGGCAGCGCCGCCCATGCCGACCGGTCGAGATAGTAGCTCTCCGGGTCGTCGTAGGGATCGGTGATGTTTTCGTTGATGTGATGGGTGAGGTGGCAGGATTTGAAGCGCAGGTAGGGCACCAGCACTCCAATTGGTGGAGCGATCAGGAGATCGTTCAGTTTCTGGTTTCTGAATGGATGACCATGCAAAAACTCATGTTGCAGCGAGGAATGTAGCGTGATCACGGGGATCAGCAGCAGGACACGTAGAATGTCGGGCAAGTCAGCCCACCCGAACGCCAGCAACAACCACACAGCATAGCAAACGCCTGCGAGAAGCAGGGTCCGCCACTCCGCGTCATTCCGCATCGTGGATACACCTTCTGAATGTTCCTGTTATAGCCCGCGGACCGAGGTCCCGCCCCCCGCGTGGCTTCCAGACGAACACCAGACAATTACCTTGATTTGACTGGTTTCACAATAATCCCGCCGTGGGATTTGCGAATTATTTGCCGGCTGTCGATTCCAGGGCGGCGCCGGCTTCCGCGGAGAGCGCTTCCGCCCCGTGCTCGAACTGCAACCGCGCGAGGCGGGCGTAGAGGCCGCCGCGGGCGACCAGTTCGGCGTGATTGCCTTCCTCGACAATCCGGCCCTTGTCCATCACCAGAATGCGGTCGGCGCGCAGCACGGTTGCCAGGCGGTGGGCAATGACGATCGTTGTGCGGTCGAGCATCAGCCCTTCGAGTGCCTTCTGCACCAGCGTTTCGTTTTCTGCGTCGAGCGCCGAGGTGGCCTCGTCGAGCAGCAGGATCGGCGCGTCGCGCAGGATTGCCCGGGCGATTGCCACGCGCTGGCGCTGGCCGCCGGAAAGCGTAATGCCGCGTTCACCCACCTGGGTGTCATATCCCTTGTCCAGAGCCATGATGAAATCATGCGCCTGTGCCGCCTTGGCGGCCGCCTCGAGATCCGCCTGGCTGGCATCAGACCTGCCGAAGGCAATGTTGTCGCCGACGCTGCCGGCAAAGATCGTCACGTCCTGGGGGACCAGGGCAATTCGGGAGCGCACGTCGGCCGGGTCGGCTTCCCGGACGTCGACAGTGTCGATGAAGACGGTTCCGGCGGTGGTGTCGTAGAATCTCAGGATCAGCGAGAACAGGGTCGACTTGCCGGCGCCGGACGCGCCGACCACCGCCACCGTCTCGCCGGGGCGGACGTGAAAGCTGGTTCCGGTCAGCGCAGAGGTGTCGGGCCGCGACGGGTAGGCGAAATGCACCTTGTCGAACCGGATATCCCCGATCGCGGGGGAGGGCAGCGCCTTGGGGGATTGCGGCGCGCGGATTTCGGGCACTTCATCGAGAAGTTCGCTGAGACGCTCGGCGGCACCGGCGGCCTGGGACAATTCACCCCAGACCTCGGACAAGGCGCCGAGGCTGCCGGCGGCGAAGACCGAGTAGAGCAGGAACTGGCCCAATGTGCCGGGCGAGAGCTCGCCCGAGAGCACCGACTGGGCGCCATACCAGAGCACCGCGACCACGGAACCGAAGGCCATGGCAATGGCAAAGCCGGTGAGGATGGAGCGGGCAAGAATGGATTGGCGGGTTGCCGTGAAAGCCGCTTCGACAGCCTGGCTGAAACGGGCCTGGGCGCGGGCTTCGGTATTGAATGCCTGCACGGTTCTGGTTGCGCCGATGGACTCGCCGGCAAAGGTCATGGCATCGGCAAGTTTGTCCTGGGCCATGCGGGAGCGCTTGCGGACCTTGCGGCCGAAACCGACCATGGGAAAGACAATGACCGGGATGGCAACGAGAACCAGGGCCGAGAGCTTGGGCGAGGTGATGAACATCATGGCGCCGGCGCCGATGCACAGGATGGTGTTGCGCAAGGCCAGGGATGCAGTGGCGCCAACGGTGGACTTGATCTGGGTGGTGTCCGCTGTCAGCCGCGAGACAATCTCGCCCGAGCGGTTGGCATCATAGAAGGCGGCGGACAGCTGGGTGACGTGGTCGAAGACATCGCGGCGGATATCGGAGACAACTCGCTCGCCCAGCGTGATGACGAAGTAATAGCGGCACGCCGAGGCAAGGGCCAGCATGACGGCAATAGCCGCGAGCATCGAGAAATAGGTGTTGATGAAACCGGCATCCTGGGCTGAAAAACCGTGATCGATCATCCGGCGCACGGCCATGGGCAGGGTCAGGGTGGTGACGGCGGCGAGCAGCAGGAAGGCAAGCGCGCCTATCACCAGATGCGGATAACGCCGGATATACGGGAAAAGCCGGGCGAGCGGCCGTACCGAAAGGCGGGCCGTTTTGGGTGTATCGGTTGGTTCAGCCACGTCTGCTCCTGGTATGCGCATTCAATGGACAGGCAGACCGGCAAAAACGGATGCGGCCCTTGTTATCGACAGTGCCTTCATGTATAGGCTCGCCATCGAATTGGGAAGTCGTTGTTCCAAGGGACACCGGCTTCATTTATGTGTTTGGCCAAAATGCCGCAAGCATCGCTGCGCAGGGGCCTCCCAACGGCAGGACGAAGAAGAAGATGAAGGCGAACATCCATCCCGATTACCACATGATCAAGGTGGTCATGACCGACGGCACCGAATACATGACCCAGTCGACCTGGGGTGCCGAAGGCGACACCATGAACCTCGAAATCGATCCGAAGTCGCACCCGGCATGGACCGGCGGCAACCAGCAGATGCTGGACCGTGGCGGCCGTCTTTCGAAGTTCAAGAAGCGTTTCGAAGGCCTCAGCCTCTAAGACGTTCGGCAATCGCCGGCACTCAGAACCCGCCGCTCCCGGCGGGTTTTTTGTTGTCGTCAAACCGGAGCGGCGGCGTCCGGCACAGCAACGTAAAAAGCCCGCGGCAGGCGCCGCGGGCTTTGAAAAATCTGATGTGGCTCAGCTCAGGCTATCAGCGCTTGGCGAAAACCGTCTGCAGGAGATGCTGCTGGGCCTGGACCGAGTTTTCGTTGTCCGGCTTCAGGGCCGCGGCTTCCACGGGACGGTAGATCTCGCGGTCGAGCAGCGCCACCCGGTTCTGAATCCGCAGGGAGCGTTCGACCAGATCGCGGAAGGCTTCCGGCAGATCGCTCCAGCCCTGGGCGGTGCGGTCGCAATTGAAGCTGTCGAGCCGGACCTTGTTCTTTTCGGCGAGAACCTGATCGCGGTTCATCTCGCCGTTGTTGACGGCACGCTGCAGCAGCAACCAGGACGCCATCTGCATCAACCTTGTGGTCAGCCGCATGGATTCCGCCGCGTAGAGAACGCCGGCCAGCCGCGGCAAACCCTTCGAGGCGATCCGGCCGGGGCCATCAAGATAGTTCGCGGTTTCCTCGACCAGGCCCATCCCTTCGGCATAGAGCGCCTTGAACTGGGCCGAGTTGGCCATGCGGTCCGCGAGGTTGATTGTGTTGAGGCTGGTTTCAGACATGGGCCGGAATATCCTGATTACAAAATACTGGGTAGGCGGCTTTCGCAGGGCGGGAAAGGTCTCTGCCTTGCCCGGGCAGAATGGACCGCGGGCCCTGTTCCGGCAAGTGTATTCTTAAGAAAGGGTTAACGTCAAAACCGCGGTGAAACAGCAAATGAAACATCCTGTTGGTGGCCGGTCGGCACGGATCCGGGACCCTTCATGCGGATCGTTCCCGCCCGCAAAATGTATCTGAATGAAGACGTTTTACCCTAGGGACTTTTGCCGCTCGGGAGCAAGGCAAAAAAAGAGCCGCATCAGCGGCTCTCAAGAGTTTAACAGGGAGGCGTCAAACAGAATGACCGCAGGTCAGACTGTCAAATCCAGGAAGTCTGGATGCGTTTAGTAAAGACTTGTAAAGCTTAACCGAAGCTTAACGGATTTTATCATTTCTGTAACGCATTGCGAATTAAGCTCTATTTTTGCTTGAAGAAGCTCTCGGCGGTGCTCCGGCTGGATGTCTTGGAGGATTTTTCTGCTTCCAGGCGCCGGATTTCTTCGTGCAGGAGCGCGATTCGCTCCTCCAGTTCTCCGGCAGACAGAAATGTCAGGTCGCAGCCGATTTCATGGCGTTGTCCGGGTTCGGGACGGTCTTCATCTGCAAACATGGTCTTGTCCTCGCGTTTCGGCCTTCTCGTGCATCGGATGTGCCGGGATCCGGGTTTTCCCGTGTATTGTCCCGGGTCAAGCCGCCGGCCGGCATTGCCGTTATCCTAGCCCGTGCCTAAGCTGTGGAAAAGTGTGAGCAGGAGAACGATCTGATGCGTGCAATCGAAATCCGCGAACCCGGCGGCCCCGAAGTCCTCACCCCGACAACGCGCGACAAGCCGGTCCCGGGCGAGACGGAACTGCTGGTCAAGGTGGCGGCCGCGGGGGTGAACCGCCCTGATTGCCTGCAGCGGCAGGGGGCCTATCCGCCGCCGCCGGGCGCGTCCGATATTCCGGGGCTGGAAATTGCCGGGGAGGTGGAAGCGGTCGGCGCCTCCGTTCAGGGGTTCAAGCCCGGTGATCAGATCTGTGCACTGGTGGCGGGCGGCGGATATGCCGAGTATTGCAGCGTGGACGAGACCAATGCGCTTATGGCCCCTGCGGCGCTGACCATGACCGAGGCGGCGGCGATTCCCGAGACTTTCTTCACGGTCTGGCACAATGTGTTCCAGCGCGGCGGGCTTAAGGCCGGTGAGACCTTCCTGGTTCATGGCGGAACCTCGGGCATCGGAACCACCGCCATACAGCTCGCCAAGGCGTTTGGCGCGCGGGTGCTGGCAACCGCCGGATCCGAGGCGAAATGCACCGCGATGCGCGAGCTGGGCGCCGATGTCGCCATCAACTACCGCGACACGGATTTTGTCGAGGCGGTCAGGGAGGCGACCGGCGGCAAGGGAGCGGATCTGATCCTGGACATGGTCGGCGGCGATTACATCACCCGCAATTACCAGGCGGCGGCAATCGAGGGCCGCATTGTTCAGATCGCCTTCCTCAGGGGCCGCAAGGCCGAGGCCGACTTTGCACTGCTGATGACGAAACGGCTGACGCACACCGGATCCACGCTGAGAGCCCGCGACATCACGTTCAAGGCTGAGATTGCCCGCGAGTTGCGCAAGCATGTCTGGCCGCTCTTGAGCGAGCGGAAGGTCTTGCCGGTGATGGATTCTATCTTCCCGATGGATCAGGCATCCGCCGCGCACCGGCGGATGGAGGATGGCGAACACATCGGCAAGATCGTGCTCGACATGAGTTGAAGCCGGTACCGGGCCGCACCCCAAGCCGAAATCGCGTGTGGGTCGGCCTATGCGTCGTGCGCGGCGCGCGGATCGAGATTGATCGATTCGGGCGTCGCCGCCTTGGCCGAAGGCGTCGAGGTGAAGCTTTCGCGCTCTTCAACGGGAATGGCCGCGCGCATGCGGGTCCGGATCAGGGCGTAGACCGCAACGCCGAGGTGGGCGACGGCCGTCACCACGAACAGAAGATGCGGTTCGACGGCCATGACGAGGCCGCCGAGAAGCGGGCCGACGATCGTGCCGATCCCGTACAGCAGCAGCAGGCCGCCCGAGACAGTGACAAACTTGTCGCTGGCCGCAAAGTCATTCGCGTGCGCCACCGTGATTGAATAGAGCGTGTAGGACATCGCGCCATAGAGCGAGACAAGACCAAACAGGATAGCAAGGCTGTCCGGTTTGATGATGGTGATGGCAAGACCGGAAAGTCCGGCGATGGCGGCAAGGGCGGCCAGGACATAGCGCCGGTCCATCCGGTCGGAGATGCGGCCGGCGGGTACCTGCATGACGGCGCCGGAGAAGATCGTGATCGACATCATGGTGGCGATTGTGAAGGTGCTCAGGCCGACATTGGCGCCGAAAACCGGGGCCAAGGTGCCAAACGCCCCGTTGGCGACGCCGATCAGCAGGATCGCAATGAAGGACACCGGCGAATTGCGGTAGATCATCCCGAGATCGAGCTTGACCTCCTTCAATGGCGCCGGGCTGGACGCGGTCGACACGGCCGTGGGCAGCAGCGCCAGGCAGTAGAGGATGCCTGCGATGATGAAGAACGTCGTCTGGGTGACGTCGCCGAAGGCGATGCTCATCTGGCCGGCGACGATGGCGACATAGGTGACGGTCATGTAGAGCGAGAAGATCAGGCCGCGGGTTTCGTTGGTGGCGCGCTCGTTCAGCCAGCTCTCGATGATCATGAAGGCGGCAGCCAGCGAGAAGCCGGTGACCACACGCAGCACGATCCAGCTGACCGGATCAACCAGTAATCCGGTCAGAAGCGCGATGATGGCAATGGTTGCCGAAAACGCCGAGAAGGCTCGCACATGGCCGATGCGCCTCACCAGCCGTTGCGAGAAAACACAGCCGAGCACAAAACCGGTTGCCCAGGCGGTGCCCAGAAGGCCAAGCGAGGTGGGCGAAAAGCCCTCCACCGATCCGCGCATGGGCAGCAGCAGCCCGTGAAGGCCATTGCCGGCCAGCAGGAAGGCCGTGCCGAGAAGCAATGACAGGACGGGGAGAAGATTGCTGCGCATGAGGAACCGGTGTGTAAGTATGTTTCAGGATTTGGGCGAACCGGGAATCATCGCCCAGATTTCGTTAAGCCTAGCTGATTGACCAGGATCATGACAGGTGTATGGCTAAACTGGAAAAGGCATGATGCATGGCGACCAAAATACTGCTTGTCCTGGTTCTGGCGGCCATGGCGCTGCATCTGATCAAACCCTTCGGTCTTCCGGGGCTGAAACGACGCAGCGATGTCTGGAAAATCGCGCTTATTCTGATCTTTGCGATGATGATGGCGCTGGTGCTTCGGCCTGAATGATCCGCGCGATGTGCTCAGCCCAGTGTTTGTAGCCCAGCGCGTTGGCATGAAACCCGTCAACCGCGAAACCCTCGGCGCCCTCGACCGGAAGCCGCTCCAGGGCGATCGCGTTCCGCTCCCGGCAAAGCTGAATGCCCATGGCATTGATGATCTGCACACGCAGGCCAAGGACGAAAGCGAGTGATGGCGGCAGCGCCGGCACATCCGGCATGTCGATGACTGGTGACCAGTAGACCCTTGCTTCCGGCCAGCGGGCATGGATCGCGTAGAGCAGACCTCCAAAGCCCTTCTTGAAGGCCGAGCGGGTGACAAAATTCTTGGCGTCATTGGTGCCGACGGACACGAGTACATGGGTGAAGTCGCGCTCCTCGATATGCGGGATCACATGATCACGGACCTGGGCGGAAATTGCGGAATTGGCGCCGGCGTTGCGCCAGGTGACGGCCTTGCCTGTCGCTTCGGCGAGAATGGCTGCGAGTTGCGGGCCCAACGTTTCCTCGATCCGGTCGGCGCCCACGCCGGCTGCGGAAGAATCGCCAACGACCAGAATGCGGATGTCCGCTTTGCCTTCCCCTGATTGTCCCCTTGGACGACCGCGCGGCGGTGGAAGCCGGGGAACAACACGGCGTACGCCCAGACCCTTGCTTACGGCGACCGGGACCAGCACCCAACTGACGAGACCGGCGAGAAATTTGTTCATGGCTGCGATCGTCTCTTCGTTTGACAAAAACCACTGCTGGAAATGGGGATCACCATAAAAGACAACCCGCCGTGTTGCCACGGCGGGTTGAAACAAATCCGCTTCGCTGACGTGCTGTCAGGCCTTTCGCGAGGCTTCGAAGATGCTGTCAATCGTCGCGGCAAGCGTCGCATCGAATTCCGCATCGGTCTGGCCGTGCGACAGGCCTTCGGTCAGGGCGCGCGAGAAGGAGGCGATCACCCCGTCATTGGCGCTCAGCAGGCGGTTGGCCTCATCGCGGGAATAGCCGCCCGACAGGGCCACGACGCGCATGACGCGCGGATCGTCGACCAGCGGCTTGTAGAGATTGGCGACTGTCGGCAATGACAGTTTCAGCATGATCTGCTGGCCGGCGGGCGCGGCTTCGAGGTGCCGCCGGATCGCGGCCAGGAGCAGGGATTCGGCTTCGGCCTTGTCGGCGATCTTGATGTTCACTTCCGGTTCGATGATCGGCATCAGCCCGTGGCCGAGGATCTGCCGGCCGACTTCGAACTGCTGGGCGACGATGGCTTCGATCCCGTCCTTGTCAGCGGTATTGATCACCGAGCGCATCTTGGTGCCGAAGATGTTCTTGGCGACAGCCCGCTCGAGCAGCGCGTCGAGGCCGTTCATCGGCTTCATCAACTGCACGCCGTTATTTTCGTCCATCAGGCCCTGGTCGACTTTCAGGAACGGCACGATGCCGCGCTTGTCCCAGAGATAGTCGGCGGTCGGAATGCCATCGATCTCGCCGTCCATGGTGCGCTCGAACAGGATCGCGCCGATCACCTTGTCGCCAGTGAAGGCAGGCGACTTTATGATGCGGGCCCGCATGGCATGGATAGCCGCGAACATTTCCGCGTCATTGGAATAGGCGTCTTCCGCCACGCCATAGAGCTTGAGCGCCTTGGGCGTGGAGCCGCCCGACTGGTCGAGCGCGGCGATGAAGCCGTCCTTCTCCGCCATCTGTTTCGCCATCGTCGCGTTCATCATGCCTAAACCCCTGGTTATCTTCATCTTGCGGGCTGCTTTAACAGAAGCTGTACTGGAGAGAAAATAGGCCTCATGCGTCTTGAATCGATTGAAAATAATTCAATCGTTTAAATGGGTTGGACAATTGGCCGAAGAGTTAACGGGCGGAACGAGCCGCCAGGACACTTCAGCTCTTGAGCACGTCGACGCCGGGCAGAGGCTTGCCTTCCATCCACTCGAGGAATGCGCCGCCGGCGGTCGAGACATAGGTAAAATCCTCGGCCACGCCGGCGTGGTTGAGTGCCGAGACCGTGTCGCCACCGCCGGCCACCGACACCAGAAGGCCTTCGCCGGTGCGGCGCGCCGCATGCTGGGCGGCCGACACCGTGGCTGCATCGAATGGCGGGATCTCGAAGGCGCCGAGCGGGCCGTTCCAGACCAGCGTATCGGCCTTGGTGATCCAGGCGTTGATGGCTTCAACGGATTTCGGGCCGACGTCGAGCATCATGGCGTCGGCGGGGATTGCGGTGACGTCGACCGTCTCATTGTCCGCTCCGGCCTTGAACTCGCGGGCGACAACGCCGTCGACCGGAAGCACGATGGCGCATCCTGCGGTTTGCGCTTCGGCTTCGATCGCCCTGGCGGTTTCGGCGAGGTCATGCTCGCACAGGGACTTGCCGACATTGATGCCGCGGGCGGCCAGGAACGTGTTGGCCATGCCACCGCCGATGACCAGCGCGTCGACCTTCTTCACCAGGTTCTGCAACAGGTCGATCTTGGTGGAGACCTTGGCGCCGCCGACGATGGCGACCACCGGGCGGGCCGGGTTGCCGAGGCCTTTCTCGAGCGCGACCAGTTCCGCCTGCATGGTGCGGCCGGCATAGGCGGGCAGCAGGTGGGCCAGGCCTTCGGTGGAGGCGTGGGCGCGGTGAGCCGCAGAGAAGGCGTCATTGACATAAATGTCGCCATTCTCTGCCAGCGCCTTGGCGAATTCGGGGTTGTTCTTTTCCTCGCCCGCATGAAACCGGGTGTTTTCCAGGAGCAGGACGTCGCCGTCGACCATTGCGTCCACGGCCTTTTTGGCGGTTTCGCCGATGCAGTCGGCAGCGAAATGGACGCGGTGATCGAGAACGCTTTCGACGATGCCGGCAATCGGGTCGAGCGACATCGAGGGTACGGCTTCGCCCTTGGGGCGACCGAAATGCGCCAGCAGGATCACCCGGGCGCCCTTGCCCGAGAGTTCCATGATGGTCGGCGCGACCCGTTCGATGCGGGTGGTGTCGGTCACCTTGCCGCCCTTGACAGGAACATTGAGATCGACCCGCAAGAGAACGCGCTTGCCGGAAATGTCGGTCAGGTCATCGAGGGTCTTGAATGAGGTCATTGCATGTTCCGATCGTCAAGTTTGTGTCCTGCGGGGGTCCGGCGCGGAGATTACATCGCAAATGTAACGACGCAAGCGGAGGAGGCAAAAACTCCGTGCGGCTTCACGTCTCATGTACGGCGCTTGCGGGCAAAATCCCGTGCCATCTGGATGAGTTCACGCAGGTTCAGGAACAGCGGCAACCGGGTTGCCGGGGCGACCGGCTCTAGCGAAATCCCGACCGAGCTGACGAGACCGTGTTCGTCGATCTGGCGCACGATCAGCACGATGCGTCCGACCTTGACGCGGTCGGCATAGTCCAGCTTGCCGCCCAGGCGCTGTTCCATCAGCTCGGAAATACTCATTGCCTTCTCGGCTTCGCCCAGCACGCCGGGGCCGTAGGCGTTGTCGAGTTCCTCGCCACTTCTTGAGGGGTCGATCGTGAAGGTGCCGAAAAACTCGTTGTCATCCTCGTTGACGGCCAGCTTGGAAGCAAAAAGCCGGTCGAGCAGGCGGGAAAAGCCGGGAGCGATGAACAGGTAGACCTGGTCGTTTTCACGCAGGCGGCCCGCGTATTGATAGCGCATCGACTTGCCGTCACGAATGACCAGCGAGGGACGGGCCCAGCGCGGAATCCGTTCTCCGCGAAGTACCGGACTGTCGGCGACCACCCGGTAGGCCAGGAGTTCGTGGCTGGCGGTGCCCGGCAGGTCGAGCTCAAGCTTATCGATCGCGCCGATCTGCGGCGGAACGATCAATCCGAGCCGGTGGGCGATCGGTTTGACGGTCCATCCCTGGATGGCGAGGGACACCATCACCACGATAAAGGTCGTGTTGAAATAGAGCTGTCCGTTTTCGAGGTTGCCGAGAATGGGCAATATCGCCAGCAGGATCGAGACAGCGCCGCGCAAGCCCACCCAGGCGACGAAACCGGTTTCGCGCTGGGTGAAGTCAAAGGGCAGGAGACAGAGCCAGACGGCCAGTGGACGGGCAATGAAGACGAGAAAGATGGCGAGGCCGATCGCGGGGAGGATGATCTGCGGAAACTGCGATGGTGTGGCGAGCAGCCCGAGAACGAGAAACATGATGATCTGCGCCAGCCATGTCATGCCTTCCTGAAACCGCATGATAGACGCCTTGGGCTGGATCTTCCTGTTGCCCGCGTAGATGCCCGCGACATAGACCGCGAGAAACCCGCTGCCGCCGATAGCCGATGTGTAGGCAAAGACCAGCAGCGCCAGTGCCAGAACGAAAATCGGAGCGAGGCCGCGCTCGACCGGAATCCGGCGAATGATCTGGACGATCAGGATCCCGCCGAGCAGACCCATGACCAGGCCGAGACCGATCTGCTTGCCAAACAGCACCAGGAGATCGAGACCAGCACCGCCGAGATCCTCGCCGCTGGCCACGATGCCGACCAGTGCTGCGGTCAGGAAGATCGCCATCGGGTCGTTGGTTCCGGATTCGACTTCCAGGGTGGAGCGCACGCGGTCACGGATGTTGATGCCGCCGGTGCGCAGCAGGAAGAACACGGCCGCCGCATCGGTGGAGGCAACGATCGATCCCAGCAGCAGGCCCTCCAACCAGGAGAAACCAAGCAGAAAGCTTGCGGCAATGCCGAACAGGATGGCGGTCAACAGCACGCCGATCGTAGCCAGGGTCAGCGACGGCACCGCCGCCTGCCTGAAGGAGTGCAGCGATGTTCCGTAACCCGAATCAAACAGGATGATCGCCAACGCAATCGAGCCAAGCATGTAGGCCGCGGAATTGTTGGAAAAATCGATGCCGAGACCATCGACGCCGGCGATCAGACCGATGAGAAGAAAGAGCAGCAGCAAGGGCGCGCCGAAGCGTTCGGCCAGCAGGCTCGAGAAGGCCGCGATAAGGATGAGTGACATGGAAGCCAGTGTCACCAGGTAGAATGTGTCCAACCGTTGCCCTTTCCGCAGGTTTTCATTCGAGGTCTGCCGGTCTTGCTGGGATATCCGAGTATGGGAGGAGGCCGCATCGGGATCAATGTGGCAGATGCCGCTCGCCCGAAACTTCCAGAAAAATCGGGTGGGATTTGGACCGGATCAGGGGTGCGGTGAATATTGCAGGTTCAATTTGATCCGGATGCCGGAATCAGAACCGCCACCGTCCTTGCGAACGGTGGCGGCGCCAATTTACAGGATCAGACCCGGCAGCTTTCAGCTTTCGGGCCGGTGACCGCCTGTCAGATCAGCTTTGCCATCGCAACGGCGGTGTCGCCCATGCGGTTGGAGAAGCCCCATTCGTTGTCGTACCAGGTCAGGATCGAGCACAGGGTGCCGTCCATCACCTTGGTCTGATCCATGTGGAAGACCGAAGAATGCGGGTTGTGGTTGAAGTCGATCGAGACGTTGGGCTCGTCGGTGTAGCCCAGAACACCCTTCAGCGCACCGTCGGCGGCATCGCGGATGGCCTTGTTGATCTCTTCAACAGAGGTCGAGCGCTTGGCGATGAACTTCAGGTCGACCACCGAGACGTTGGGGGTCGGGACGCGGATCGACATGCCGTCGAGCTTGCCGTTGAGATCGGGAAGCACCAGGCCGACGGCCTTGGCCGCACCGGTCGAGGTCGGGATCATCGACATGGCGGCTGCGCGGGCGCGGTAGAGATCCTTGTGCATGGTGTCGAGCGTCGGCTGGTCACCGGTGTAGGAGTGGATCGTCGTCATCATGCCCTTTTCGATGCCGATGGCATTGTGCAGGACATGGGCGACGGGCGCCAGGCAGTTGGTGGTGCAGGATGCGTTGGAGACAACGAGATCATCCTTGGTCAGCACATTGTGGTTGACGCCGTAGACGATGGTCTTGTCCGCGCCGGCAGAAGGGGCTGACACGAGGACGCGCTTGGCGCCGGCTTCGAGATGAATGGCGGCTTTCTCGCGTGCGGTGAAGATGCCTGTGCATTCCATGACGATGTCGATGCCGAGATCGCCCCAGGGCAGGTTCTTCGGATCGCGCTCGGCGAAGACCTTGAAGGAATCGCCGCCTTCGATGCGGATGGTGTCGCCGTCGACTTCGACTGTCTTGGGGAACTTCCCGTGAACCGAATCCCAGCGCATCAGGTGTGCGTTGGTTTCCACCGGACCGAGATCGTTGATCGCCACGATGTCGATATCGGTGCGGCCGGATTCATAAATGGCTCGCACAACATTGCGGCCGATACGGCCAAATCCGTTAATGGCAATCCTGGTCTTCATGCTAGTCCTCCGTCCTGGGTCCGAGTGCGCCTGTATCCGTCAAGGATCAGGCTTCGTCATGTAAGCGAGCTTCGACCGCGGCCACTGCGGCTGCGGCGGTGATGCCGAAATGTTCGTAGAGTTCCTTGTAAGGTGCGGACGCCCCGAACCCGGTCATGCCGATGAACAGGCCATCTGAACCGATGAAGCGGTCCCAGCCCTGGCGGATGCCCGCCTCGATGGCGATCTTGACCTTGGAATCCCCGATAACGGCCTTTTTATACTCCATGCTTTGTTCTTCGAACAACTCGAAGCAGGGCACTGAGACCACCCGTGCGGTGTGACCTTTCGCCTCAAGCATCTGGCGGGCTTCAAGCGCGATCTCGATTTCCGAGCCGGTGGCGAAGATGGTGACATCTGCGTCGCTGGCCGAAACCAGATCGTAAGCACCATAGGCACAGAGGTTTTCCTCGGTGAAATCGGTGCGCACGGTCGGCAGGTTCTGACGGGTCAGCGCGATGCCGCTCGGGCGCTTGCCCTGTTCGAGCGCAATCTCCCAGCATTCCGCGGTTTCGACGACGTCGGCCGGCCGGAACATCAGCAAGTTCGGGATGGCGCGCAGAGCCGCCATCTGTTCAACCGGCTGGTGGGTCGGTCCGTCTTCTCCAAGACCGATGGAATCATGGGTCAGAACGTGGATGACACGGATGCCCATCAGCGCCGCGAGGCGGATCGAAGGCCGGCAGTAATCGGAGAAGATCAGGAAGCCGCCGGAATAGGGGATCAGGCCGCCATGCAGCGCGATGCCGTTCATGATCGCGGCCATGCCGTGTTCACGAATGCCGTAGTGAACGAAGCGGCCGGAGAAATCATCCGGGGTGATCGGCTTGGTCTGGCTCGTCTTGGTGTTGTTGGAGCCGGTGAGGTCGGCCGATCCGCCAATGGTTTCGGGAACGACGCCATTGATGACTTCGAGCGCCATTTCCGAGGCCTTGCGGGTGGCAACGTTCGGGAGATCTTCGGCCAGCTTCTTCTTGTAGGCGGTGATCGCGGGCTCGAGTTCGCCCGGCAGTTCGCCGCTCATGCGACGCTCGAACGCCATGCGGACATCGTTGTCGGCGTCAGCCAGACGGGCTTCCCAGGCCTTGCGGTCCTTGACCGAGCGCAGGCCGGCGAGCCGCCATGCGTCGAGGATGTCGGACGGTACGACGAACGGCTCCTCGTCCCAGCCCAGCGCCTTGCGTGTGCCGGCGATTTCCTTGTCGCCGAGCGGCGAGCCATGGGCACCGCTGGTTCCGGCCTTGTTGGGCGCCCCGAAACCGATGACGGTCTTGGCGGCGATCAGCGTCGGCCGGTCCGATTTCTGCGCGGCCTCGATAGCCTGCGCGATGGCGTCGGGATCGTGGCCGTCGATGTCGAGCGTGTTCCAGCCCGATGCCGCGAAGCGGGCGAGTTGGTCGGTGGAATCGGTCAGCGAAACCGGTCCGTCGATGGAGATCGAATTGTTGTCCCAGAACAGGATGAGCTTGTTGAGCTTGAGATGGCCCGCGAGCGAAATCGCTTCCTGGCTGATGCCTTCCATCAGGCAGCCGTCGCCTGCCAGAACATAGGTGTAGTGTTCGACCAGATCGGAGCCGAACTCCTGGGCAAGCTTGCGTTCCGCCATGGCCATGCCGACAGCGTTGCCGATGCCCTGGCCGAGCGGGCCGGTGGTGGTCTCGATGCCTGCGGCGTGGCCGTATTCGGGGTGGCCGGCGGTGGGAGAGCCAAGCTGGCGGAAATTCTTGATGTCCTCAAGCGAGATGTCGTCATATCCGAGCAGGTAGAGCAGCGAATAGATCAGCATCGAGCCGTGGCCGGCCGACAGCACGAAGCGGTCGCGATCGGGCCAGTCGGGCTTTTTCGGATCAAAGGTCAGATAGCGCGAAAACAGCACCGTGGCGACATCGGCTGCGCCCATGGGCAGGCCTGGATGTCCGGATTTGGCTTTCTCTACAGCATCCATGGACAGAAACCGGATCGCATTGGCCATCCGGTCGTGTTTTTCGCGTGAAATCATGATGGTTCCGCCTAGTCGCGTTCATGTCAGGTCCGGGCTTGATCAAGTCCGGATCGAAGGCCGCGCACACATAGCAGTTGCTTCGGCGGAGTCAACAAATGCCTTGTCTGCAAACGGCTGGGGATGCAAAAGGTGGTTTTGTTGACGCCCCGTTCGGCTGATGCGTAAACTCGCGCCCACAAGTGTCCGGAATTCAAGCGATTCGGCTTGTAATCCAGATTCAGGGAAGCTGATGATGCCGGTTGAAAAGACAGTACAATCCGCGCTTGAGGCATTGAAAAAAGCCTTGAATCAGCTTGACAATGAAGTCGATCGGCAAGTGGAGGCCAGCCGCAGCTCAATCGAAGCGGCGGCCGAACTGGACCGCATGATCGAGGACCGTACACGGATTGCGCTGGAACTCGACCAATCTCAGGACAGGGCCAACCGTCTGGAAGAAGCCAATCGCGAGGTTTCCCGTCGGTTGGTGACGGCCATGGAAACAATCAGGGCGGTTCTGGACCGCTGAGATTTGTATGAGACTTGGAATTGTCAAATCGCATTTGCCTTCGATCAGCCGCGGTCGTGCAAAACAGGATGTGTTGAATGGCTCAGGTTACGGTTACCATTGACAGCAAGACCTACCGGATGGCCTGCGAGGAAGGCCAGGAAGAGCATCTGAGCGATCTTGCCGGGCGTTTCGACCGCTATGTCGGACATCTGAAGAACCAGTTCGGCGAGATCGGTGACCTGCGCATCACGGTGATGGCAGGCATCATGGTGATGGACGAATTGCATGAACTGCAACGCCGGATGCGCGGCCTCGAGGCCGAAGTCGACACATTGAAGAAGACAAGGGACAATGCGCTGAGCCAGGTCGACAAGACCGATCACGATCTCGCGCAGGCCTTGTCGGAGGTCACCGGCAAGATCGAGCAGATCGCCGGCAAACTGGCCGGTCGGGGATAGTCATTTCATCCTGAAAGCACTGCGTGGGCTCCGGGAGACATTTTCGGATGCCGCCTTTCAGCCTGTTTGCTGCACCAGCTCTTCGAGCGCGGCGACCACCTTTTCGGGCTTGGCGTGCATGATGTGCTGGCCAATGCCGGGGAACTCCTCGTAACGGCAGCCGGGAATGCGGTCGGCGGCGATCCGTGCCAGCCGCGCGTTCACCGCCGGGTCGGTGGCGCCATGAAGAACGACGGTCGGCACGTTCAGCGAAGTGAGCAGACCGCTCCAGTCCGAATTGCTGGATCCGGTGTCGGCAAGAAATGCGGAGGCGCCGCGTGTTGTGACATGCCGGATGCCCGCGCGAAGCACGTCATAGATCTCGGGGTCCTCCAGCGCGTCACGATCGCCGGGGCTGTTTTCCGCGAGTGCCGAGAGGTAGCGATGGGAACCGCCGTAACGAAGATAGGAGACAGCGGTGCGGGCAATGAACTGGTGAGCTGCCGCGGAGGCAATTCCGCTCGACATAGCCAGTTTTTGCAGGACCCCGATCGGCACCAGGTGATCTGCGATTTGCAGCGGGAAATAGGCGGAACACAGCACCAGTCCGGAGACCCTTTCGGGATAAAGGTGGCAGTATTCAATGGCGCAATGTGCGCCGAACAGATGGCCAAGCACCAGGCTGCGCTCAATGCCGTGTTCTTCACAGACAGATCTCGCATCCTCGATGGAAGTCGCCCGTTGGGCAGTGCCCTGCACGGGATCGTCGGTGGCCCCATAGCCGGGTTTGGACACACCGAGAAGCTCGAGACCCGCTTTTTGCAGCAACTGGCGGGCCCCGGAGGTCAATTCCGGGCTTTGAAGAAGTCCGTGAAACATCAGGACATGGTCGCGGCTCCGGGCGGCGTTCGAGATCAAGGGATAGTGGACGTAGCTGATCTTCCGGCCTTGCCGGGCCGTCATTCTCCAGGCCGATACGTCATGCGCGAAGGGGAAGTTGCCGATCGGTGTCGTGGTCACGCCGGCAGTGTCGGCCGGTCCGCCGGACAGGGCGGCCAGACTGACCAGATCATTGACCACCTGAACCGCATCGACCCTGGACGCCACGCCAAGCTTTCGGAAGATCGCCTTGGTCTGGCTCTTGATCGTGTCGACAGAGCGGAAGCGTTCCTTGGCGATCTCGACATTCGACTTGCCGTTGGCCATCAGTTCGAGAACCTCGATTTCCGAGGATGACAGGCCGAGGCTGCCGCTGAGCACCACTTGCACGCTGCGGCTCCAGTTGGCGCCGGGCAGGGTGACGATGACCACATCGAGCACTTCATCGCGGCTGAGAGACACGAATACGCCTTCACCCTCACTTCGAACAAAGCGCCGGTTGCCGCGTTCGCCCTGGTCATCCGGTCCGAACATGTCGGCGACACTTGTCAGCACCGGGCCTGTAAGGCTTGCCTGCAGCAGTCTCAACTGGGCGCTTGAATGGGTGGAAGGGCCGTTGGTGACGACCGTCTTGTTCTTTCGATCGAGCGTGAGCGAAAACCCGTCAAGATAGCCGTAGACCTTGAGCGCTTCCTTCGATTGGGCGACAATCCGCAACGCCCGATCAATGACGATCTTGACCGCGGGACCTTCGACCAGCGAACGATATTTTGCTTCCGGTGCAGGTGACATGACCTGTGCCAGTTCCGCGGCAATATCAAAATGCTTGCCGATTTCTCCGGTGAAAACCGGCTGGCCTGTCTCCCCTACCGCCAGGAAGTCCTCAAGATCCTTCATGAACTCGGTGAATTCCTGATCACCCTTGAAATACGAGTAGATGGCTTGGATTGCCATGGTAAGCGGGGTCGGGCCACCAGCTGGATTCATGGACAGGAACTCGTTCTCTTGGTACGGTTGCAGGCAATTGATCTTACACGAGAAAAAGAGGTCCACAAGTCCGCCGCTGCGTGGTGCGTGCTGGCGGAGTTCCAGGAGGATTGGCAATCGGGCAGCTAGAAAGCCTTGGTGAAGGTGAGATCCATTCCAGTGCTTGAAAAATTGTAGAATGCCACGTTGCTGGCCTGATCCTTGCGAAAGACGCCGACGATCGGCGACAAGCCAGCGATCTCGAAATTCTCCTTTCGAAATGATCCTCTGATTTCCCAGGAGGTGTCCTGCCGAAAGATGCGCAACCCCGGAAAGAGGTCCTTGAACTTGCGCTTGCCGACCGAGAGCGAAGCATTCATCCGGATGCCGTAAGCGAGCGCCATTTCCGCGCCTAGAGTGGCGGAAAGGCCGTCATAGGAACTCCATGGCCTGCCGGAAATGGTCTCTGTTTCAAAGCTCCCGGTGACGGACATCGCAAAACGTCTGGAAAAGGCGTGTCTCAATGATGTCGTCGCTTGCGTGGTCAATGCGGTTGCGGCTCCCGCAGCATCAAAGCTGCGGTGCATATGGATGATCTCGCCGGAAAGCCACCAGGTTTGCGAGAAGTTCCATTTTCCCGACACCCGTCCGCCGATTCCCAGGCTGTTGGCCTTCCGGTTCAACCAGTGGCGGTCGATGATCGCCTCGGCCTGCAGCGAATAGGCGAGCTCGTCGCGCCTGAAGCCTGCCCGGAATTCTGCCTGTTGTTTGTCGAACTGGTCGTTGGAATAGTCTGATATGCCGCCGGAGAGGGAGGCGTAGACGGAGAGACTTTCGCTCAGCGAATGTGAATAGCCCGCCACTGCTCCGAGCTTCAGGCCCACTCCCGATTGCTGCCGTGCCGCATTGGCAATCAGGAACGGCAGGCCGCCGATCATGATGATCGACTCGGAGCTGCCGTCATTGACGTTGGTCGATGGGGCAAGCGAGACATAGCCCGACAGGGAAAAGCCTTCCTTTGTACCTATCTGGCGTGCGAGCCGGTCAAGCTGGTCCCTGTCGTGTGCAAGATCGGTGGAATCGGCAAGCCGGCTCAACTGATAGCGCGCGCCCTGCCGCTTGCCCTGGGTCGCCAGAATTTTCACCAATTCGATCCGGACGGCATCTATATCCGGAGCACGGGTGAGGATGTCCCGGAGCAGCTTTTCCGCCTCGTCGAGATGCCCCGTCCGCGCATGGACCACGGCAAGAAGATAGGCGGCCGGGATTGCTTCAGCTCCCTGGAAGCGTGTGCTTTCGAGCAGGGTTCTGGCTTCTTCATACCTTCCCTCGGTTACCAGAGCTTCGGCGGAGCGGAATACCGATTCCGCCCCGGCGGACCGCTGGCAGGGGCTGAGCAGCAAGAGCGCCGTCGTGCAGAAAACGAGCAGATGGGCTTTGCCTGTCCTCCCCTGACACCCGTGTCGCGGCCGTTTTCCCATTTCCCTTGCCCAGGAATACTCGGGATATGTTTGCATCATCGCTTATTTCTTCACGCCGCCGAGCGCGCCGGACATGATGTAATCGCGGTTCGCACCGTCGAGTTGCGCATTGCCTTCAATCACGTAGGCAGCCGCGGTTTCCGCAGCCGCGTCGCCAAAGAAGGCACCGATCGCCTCGTTGTAGACTGCAGTTCCGACCGGGTTGTTGCTGGCGTCGACCAGTTGCGCGGTGCCGGTATATTCGGAGCCGGTGATGTTGGCGTTGATGTTGAGGCCGGTCGCATTGGGGTTGAGAACGACCTTGTTGCCGTTCTTGTAGGCCGCGAGCTCTGCTCCCGATATGCCCCCGGTCACGGTGCCGGCGGCAAAATCGGCGGTAAGCTCCACCGTCCCGCCGCTCAGGCCCATGCTCTGCATCGTGCCGTTGTCGTTGTAGACGGAGGTTCCGCCCTCGTGGAATCCCTTGTATGTGGCCTGCCCGGAGGTCGGCATGTTGGTCGTGTTGTTGCCGATATATCCAACCGCATAGATCGCGCTTCCATCGCCGGCGGTTCCTTCCTGGTAGCGGATGGTGGTGCCGTGCTTCATGACGATCTGTTCAACGAACGTGTTGTTATCATAGACATTGTAGACGCCGACCGACGACAGGTTGGTACTTTCGTTGGAAGCCTGTGCATCGCCGAAGTTGCCGTTCTCGAAGTACACATTGCCCTTCACGTCCTTCATGCCGTTGATGGCGGTGCCACCCTGAAGCGTGTCCGCCGTGCTTGCGGAAACAAGCGCCGGATTGGTGCCCTGGTTGGCGTTCGGATTTGGGTCCATGTCTGCCGAACCGTTGAGGTTGATGCCGCCGGCTGCCGATCTTTCGAGGATGCTGGCCTGGGTGATCTGGTGGCTGGAAGAGGGAAGATTTGTGTAGGAATTGGTCGACGAGGTGTTATTGGAACTGGCGCGGAAGGCGAGTGCCTTTCCGGATGTCTTGATCGGCAGTGTATTGTTGCTCACGGCAACCGGCGTGGCGACGGCCCCGGTGGGGGCGGAACTGGATGATGTGCATCCGCTGATGCCGGGAAGGGCTGCAAGCACCATGGCACCGGTAATGAAAGTCTTTCTGGTCATTATAAACTCCTCAACCAACAGAAACTCACCACGACTCAAAAAAGCACGGGCTGTCCGGCTCCACGGTGGAGTATCGGCAGCCTGGCAATGCGCACCTGGATTGAGGGGCGCATGGATCTTGGCGATGACAAGGGAACGACGGGGTCGCTCCTGAGGGGGAAGTATCGGTGGAACGTGAGCAGTCTCAATCACCTGAAGGGGTGAAAACCCTGTCCGGTGATTTGCCGATTGGCGGAATCCGATTCATGACCTATATGAGTGAGGCGATCTGCGCCTCTCGACAGGATACGTAATCCCTGGGGCCTTAATTGATCCAAAGGGAGCTGTCCCTGATCGGACCCGTGGGTCCGGACATATGGCGCCCACCTACGTTGTAGGTTCCCAGGATCAATAAATCCATCGGTTGCCGTGGATCGCACTCAACCTGTCGATGATGTTCGGGATCAGGCCCATGGGCTGCAGCTGTCTGCTGCAGCCAGAGGGGCGGCTGTTCAACCTTGCGAATTCCATCGACCGCCGGCAGGCGACGGCTCAGTCCTTCGCCTTCGGGGGGTTGCTACTGGCGAATGCAAGGTGAATGCGTTCGTAGCACTCACAGGACCTGCTTTCCAGAATGCTGCGATCGGTGATTGTCACATTACCGCGCGTGTATTTGAGTGCACCCGCATTCATCAAGGCATTGCACACCGAGCTGACCGTCGCGCGGCGCATGCCCAGGACCTTGGATATCCCCTGTTGGGTCACCTGAAATGTGTCCGAGTTCACGCGGTCATGGGCGTGCAGAAGCCAACGGCTGACCCGCTGCTCGGCCTTGTGGAGGCTGTTGCAGGCAACGGATTCCATCAATTGCACGGTCAGGGACTTGGCGTATCGCATCATGGCGTCGCGGACGCAGGGGTAATTCTCGATTGCCTCGTCGAGATCCTTGATCGAAATCCAGGATGCATATCCGGGAACCTGAACCGTCGGCTCGCTGATCGTCTTGCCGCCGCCGAAAATGAAGGCAATTCCAATGAACCCTTCATTGCCGATCGAGGCTTTCTCGACGCTTCGTCCGTCCTGCATCTGGGCCATCAGGCATATGACACCCTCATGCGGAAAGATCGCATGGGTGAACAGTTCCCCGTCCTTGTAGAGAACCTGACCCTCCGACAGTCGCCTGACGACGGCACGTGACTCCAGGAATGCGATTGCATCGGGCCGCAATGCCAGCAGGATTTTGTTCCGGGTTTCGAAATCGCCGATCATTTCAGTTTTCAATTCTCTTCGCCTCTTGCGGATCCATCACTCGATCCAATCCTATAAGAAGTACGTCTTAATAACGAAAACAGTAAAGATTTGTTAATTATATTGTACGTACGGTATCGTTCACATATAGAGCGATAACGTTCATAAAGACATTTTCAGATGAACGGACGTGTTGGGAGCCATGCCAATGATTTTTAAGGAAGCCGACGGCAATCACGGCAATTTGTCCAATGGTATTCAGTCTGAAGATGCGTATTTAATTCATTCTAGAGATTATCGCGAAGCTTGCAACGAATTAATCGCCTACAAGGAGGCTCTTGATCAAAATACTATTGTATCAATTACGAATAAATCTGGAAAGATAACTTATGCAAATGAAAGATTTTGTAGTATCAGTAAATATAAAAATGAAGAGCTTGTTGGCCAGAAGATAAGCATTTTGAACTCCGGATTCCATGGTCGGGAGTTCTTCGCGGATATGTGGAGAACCATTGGCAGCGGTCGCCCCTGGCGGGCTGAAATATGCAATCGTGACAAGAATGGTGATTGCTATTGGGTAGACACGACGATCGTCCCCAAGCGGAATCAGTTCGGGAAAATCGATGGATACGTATCGATCCGCTATGACATTACCGAACGCAAGGCGATCGAAAAGGCCCTGCATGATGAAGTGGAAAAGAGAAGAGATACCGAATTATTGCTTCGGGAGTTGATCGCAACCATCCCTGATGGCGTTGTTGCCTTCGACCTGGAAGACAAGCTGCTGCACTTCAACAAAGCATATAAGGATTTTCACACAGCGAAAGCCCAGCATCTTGTCGCCGGCATATCGTTTGCAGAGCTGCTCAAGATTGCTGTTGAAAACAATCAGTATCTGGGCCTGTCCGAGGATCCGAAGGCACGCGAAGCCTACATCGAAAACCGACTCAAGCGGCATCTCAATCCAGCCAATCCGATCATTCAGCAGCTGAGTGACGGCCGCTGGATCCAGGTACAGGAACGACGCTCGAAGGCGGGCTATACCGTTGGTGTCTGCACTGACATCACCGACATCAAGCAGGCCGAGAAAACGATAAAGATCCAGGCTGAGCAGGATTCCCTGACTGGTTTGTCGAATCGCTCCGTGCTGATCAGCCGGCTGACCCGGGCATTGGGCGAGCGCAAAGGTGTCGAGCAGACCGGTGCGCTTGTTCTGATCGATCTCGATCATTTCAAAGATGTAAACGACACGCTTGGCCATGACGCGGGGGACAAGTTGCTGATCGAGGTTGCCCAGCGGCTTACCGAGGTCTTGCGCAAGACCGATACGGTGGCACGCATTGGCGGAGATGAATTTGCGATCTTGCTGCCCAATGTCAGCACCATCTCCGAAGTCGAGAAGATCGGCGAGAAGATCGTATCGAGGCTCAACGAGATTTTCATGTTGGGTCACAGGGTCGTGCGCCCTGGCTGCAGTCTTGGAGTGACGTTTTTCCCCGCCGATGGATCTACGCCAAAGGACTTGCTGAAGAACGCCGATATCGCGCTTTACCACGCCAAAGCGAGAGGCCGCGGCGTCTGGTCGTTCTACAATCCCGCGCACAAGCAGCAGGTGGAGCGGCGCCAGGCGACTGCCGATGCGTTGCGCGCGGCGATTTCCGAAAACCAGATCGAAATCGCGGCCCAGACCCAGGTTTGCTTCCGCACGGGCAAGCATATCGGGTTCGAGATCCTCGCCCGATGGAAACATCGGGGAAGTTATGTGCCGCCATCGGAGTTCATTCCGGTCGCAGAAGAAACCGGGTTGATCATCCCGCTCGGCCAGGCAGTCCTGGAGCAAGCCATGTCCATGGTGCGCGACATCCGAGACAAGGGATTTGATCCCGGCCGGATTGCGGTCAATGTCGCAGCTTCCCAGCTTAAGCAGCATGATTTTGCCGAAACGGTGATTTCGATGCTTGAGCGGTATGGGCTTGAAGCCGACGTGCTGGAAATCGAAGTCACGGAGAATGTGCTGCTCGATCGCGTCAGCAACCAGATCGGGCGGTCACTGGATGACCTGCACCGCCTCGGCGTGCAGATCGCGCTCGATGATTTTGGCACGGGTCATGCATCGCTTTCGCATCTGAAGCGGTTCCCCGTGCATTGTCTGAAGATCGATCAGTCCTTCGTCCGCGAGATCGAAACCGGAACCGAGGACGCAATCATTGTTCGAGCGATCATCAATCTCGCCCACAACCTCGGCATGCGGGTGGTTGCAGAGGGCATCGAGACCCGGGATCAGTTCGAACTTCTGCGCGAGCAGGCGTGCGATGTCGGGCAAGGCTATCTGCTTGGAAAGCCGATCGCCCCTTCAGAAGCGTTTTCGTTTTGCGCGCCTGCCGCGTTTGACAAAACGGCAACAGATATCGATCCGGGACGGTTTGCTCCCGGATTGAAACGGGCCGCATCAGGTTAGAGTTTCGCGGTGCATGGCATAGGAGCTCCGGAAAATTAATAAGAAAAGTTAGTTGCGAACCGGAACCGGCAGTGGAGCAGTTTACTCAAAACACCACAAGGGACGGGAACAATGAACAATTCTACAGATGCTGCGGTTGCATCCGACCAGGATATGCGCGGCCGGCTGGATTTTATCGGCTTGAATGAAAAGGGCTGCGCGGACTTGCGCCAGCTCAAACCGCTCATCGAGCGGGAGCTGCCCAAGGGGCTGGATCGGTTCTACGAAACTGTGTCGAAAACGCCGGAGGCGAGGAGGTTCTTCTCCTCCGAAAAGCACATGAGCGGCGCCAAGGACGCGCAGCTCCGGCATTGGGAATCGATCGTCAGTGGTTGCTTCAATGACGACTATGTCGAGCGTGTTCGTACCATTGGCGCCGTGCATGCGAGGATCGGGCTTGAGCCGAGATGGTACATCGGCGGCTATGGCCTGCTTGTCGAGCATCTTGTCCACGCCATCATCAAGGAGCTTTGGCCTGCGGGCGGCGTGTTTTCCAGGAAAAAGGGATCGGCAGAGGAACTGAGTTCCCTGGTTGTCAGTCTCCTCAAGGCGGTCATGCTGGATATGGACCTGTCGATCTCGGTCTATATCGAACAGGGCGAGGAGGCAAAGAAGAAGGCCGAACAGGAAGCCATCGCCAACGAACGTTCCCTGGTGATCGACAGCTTCGGCCAGGCGATGAAACAGATCGCGGCGAAGAACCTAGCCCACCGCATCGAAGATGACCTGCCGGAAGCCTACGTATCCCTGACCCGGGATTTCAACGGCGCGGTGGAGCAACTCGCCGACATCATCGACCGGATCGGAGGGTCGGCGGAGCAGATCAATTCCGGCGCCGGAGAGATCCGGTCCGCCGCGGACAATCTGTCCAAGCGAGCCGAGCAGCAGGCCGCCTCGGTCGAGGAAACGGCGTCGGCCGTTGAGGAAATCACCGCGACTGTCACATCCTCGACCAGCAGGGCCGAGGAGGCGGGGAAACTGGTCGAGCGGACACGGCAGAATGCCGAGCATTCGGGCGAGGTGATGAAGCAGGCCGTCACCGCCATGGCCTTGATCAGCAAGTCGTCGGAAGACATTACCCGGATCATCGGCGTGATTGACGAGATTGCGTTTCAGACCAACCTGCTTGCTCTGAACGCCGGGGTCGAGGCTGCTCGTGCCGGCGAGGCGGGGCGCGGGTTTGCAGTTGTGGCCCAGGAAGTGCGGGAATTGGCGCAACGATCGGCCGCGGCCGCCAAGGAAATCAAGCAACTCATCACCACCTCGGGAGAGCAGGTGAAGTCCGGCGTGTCGCTGGTCAGCGAGACGGGGAAGGCACTCGACAGCATCGCCGGCGAAGTCCAGGAAATCGCCACCAATGTTCATGCGATCATCGGGGCCGCGCGGGAGCAATCGGGCGCCTTGAAGGAAATCAACACCGCGGTCTCGGCTGTAGACAAGGGAACTCAGCAGAATGCTGCGATGGCCGAAGAAATGACGGCCAGCAGCCACTCGCTTGTCAACGAGGTGACGGAGATCAGCGCCATGCTGCGGACCTTCCAGACACGGTCGAACCGGCAGCGCATGGCGGTCGTTTCAAGTGGGGTTCACCTGGCGAGAGCCTGAAAACATCCCGCCTGCAGGAAGGCTTTGGCGACAAGGTGCCGGAAAGGCACCTTGTTTCGTCCATGACCAGAGCGTTCCATTCTTGCCGCTTCACGGTATCGACAGGTCTTGGGGCTGCGGCGACTTACGCATGCCCATGCCTCCCGCAATGCAATCGGCGGGAGCGCGGCCCTGGTTTCCTACTCGATGAGCCCCATCTTCATGGCGCGGGCGACGGCTTCAATGGTGGTGCTTGCCATCAGCTTTCTGCGCGCCGATGCAAGGTGATCGTTCCAGGCTTCCCGGCCAGTGCCATCGGATTCGTCGGGGTTGGGAAGCTCACCTCTTGCAATCGATTGAAGGCATGATCTTTCGGGGTGAGTCAATCGCTCCGTCTGGTCTTTCATGAATGTCCGCAAATCAACTGGTTTGAAAATGTATCGATGGACCGCGTAAGCCGCGGCTTTCGCGGGACCGGTGATAAACGCACTGGCCAGTCGGCGGCAATCGGATTCCGGAGACGTCGTTTACAGTTGGTGAGGAACCGTTCCAATCTTGCACGCAACCGCCTCCGGCTCCGGGTGTGGACCGGAAATCATTGACGCCGGGCAGTCGGCAGGGGTACGCCGCATTCTCGAAATTCGAGACGGAGAGGCAAATGGACAGCAAGGCAAGCATCCGGTCGGCAGTGTTGGCTCGGCGGGATGCGCTCGCTCCGGAACAGCGGATCGAAATGAGCCTGGCGATGGCCGAGGCTTCCGAAGCCCTGTCCTTCGATCCGGGCGCCATCATCGCCGGATATCTGCCGATCCGGTCGGAGCCCGATTTGAGGCCGATGCTTGCACGCCTGCGCGAGCGCGGCGCCCGGCTGTGCCTGCCGGTGGTGCTCGACCGCGAGACAATCGTTTTCCGGGAGTTTGTCCGGGGCGCGGATCTCGTCAGGACCGGGTTCGGAACATCGGGTCCGGGACCCGAGGCCGAGGTGCTTGAACCGGATGTGCTGATCATGCCCTTGTCGTCGTTTGACGCCCGCGGCAACCGCCTGGGTTATGGCGCGGGCCACTATGACCGGGCGATCGCGCGGCTGAGGGCGGGCGGCAAGTCGCCTCTGATGATCGGTACCGCCTTCACCGTTCAGGAATCCGCGGCGCTGCCGGCCGAGGATCACGATGTGGCCCTCGACATGATCCTGACAGAGCAAGGCTTGCGCTCGCTTTCGCAATCTCTATAGAGAGCGAATGCGCCTTTTGTTTCTTGGAGATCTGGTCGGACGATCCGGCCGCACCGCGGTCTGGAACCGCCTTCCCGGCCTGATCCGCGATTACAAGCTGGATTTCGTCATCGTCAATGGTGAGAACGCCGCGGGCGGTTTCGGCATCACCGAGGAGATCTTCCTCGAAACGCTCAATGCCGGGGCCGATGTGGTGACCACCGGCAATCACGTCTGGGATCAGCGTGAAGCGCTGGTCTATGCCGACCGGCAGGACCGGTTCCTGAGGCCTGCCAACTATCCCGCCGGCACACCGGGGCGCGGCTCCAATCTCTACATCGCCCGCAATGGGGCGCGCGTGCTGGTCGCAAACATCATGGGGCGGGTGTTCATGCATCCCGATCTCGACGATCCGTTTGCCTCCGGCGAAGCGATCCTTGCTGCGTGCCCGCTCGGCGAGCAGGCGGACGCGGTGGTGTTCGACTTTCACGCCGAAGCCACCAGCGAGAAGCTTTGCTTCGCGCATTTCGTCGACGGGCGGGCGAGCTTCGTGGTGGGAACGCACACGCATGTGCCAACCGCGGACGCGCAGATCCTGAATGGCGGCACCGCCTATCTCACCGATGCCGGCATGTGCGGCGATTACGATTCCTCGATCGGGATGGACAAGGAAGAGCCGGTCAACCGGTTTGTCTCCAAGATCCCGAAGGGCCGTTTTGAAGCAGCTTCCGGACCGGCGACGATCTGCGGCGTGGCCGTCGAGATTTCCGACCGCACCGGGCTGGCCGAAAAGATCGCACCGCTCCGGATCGGGCCGAGACTGGCAGAAACCTATCCGGACTTCTGGAGCTAGACCCGTCGGCCCGACTGTTCAGCGGTACTTCGCGGCGCTGATGAATTCGCCGAATGTCTCGCACCAGACCAGAACGGTGGTGTAGGCCTTGATGTCGACCGAGGGTGGAACCTCGACCAGGAAACCGTCGAAGGTCTTGATGTCGCCGAGGCGTATCGCCGAACTCCTGACGGCCTCGAACTGCTCTTCATCCTCGACGAACTCCGGCACCAGGTAGAGCTTGTAATCCGGACCGGGGGCCAGGCTTCCGCGGTGGGCGATCCGGTTGGCCGAGACGCTGACGGTGCCTTCGCCCCAGTGCAGGAAATCGCTCCCCTTGAGATCACGCCGGAATTCGCCGGTGTAGAGCGCCGAGCGCGCACTCTCCTCGAGCATGGCCTGGTCCGGCGAAGGCGGTGCGGTGATGATCGGCAGGAGATAGATCCCGAGGGCAAAGCCCGCTGCCAGCATGATGCTGTGGGTGATGATCCGAATTATCCAACGCATGGTTTTTCCTCCCCCCGCAACACTACCCCTGTCAGAGTTCCTGTTGCTTGCCCTTCACCAGGGGCCTCTTGGCGTCCGGGTCGGGCGGCAACATGCCGCGTTCCTTGAGCCAGGGATGAATGGTGACGGCACGGCTCAGCGCTGCGATCGCAACTTCGGGCCGGCCCATCCGCATCAGGACATGGTACATCCCCGACCAGGCGGCGAAATGATCGGGATCGAGTTCCACCGCTTTCTCGAGATCCGACAGTGACCCGTCGATATTGTCACGCAGGAAGCGGGCGAAGGCGCGCTGGTTCCAGCCCTCCGCATAGTCGGGGGCTTTTTCAATGGCTTCATCGAATGCCGCTTCGGCAGCCTCGAAATCATAGCTTTCACGCCGCTTCATGCCGTGGTCGATGGCCGCGCGGACCTCGCGCGTCGGCGCCTGGTCGAGCCACCAGTTCCAGATGGCGTTCTCGGCAAGGCGGCCCTCGCGCTCGGTCTTTGCCGTCTTCAACGCCTCGAACAGCCGTTCTCGTTCGCTCGTGGTCTCGGCGAGCGACAGCGACGGGGCCGGCACGAAGCAAATGGCAGCGAATGCGCCAGCCAGAAAGTTCCTGCGATCCATGCTCAGACTCCCCTCAGCACAAGTATGGTCGGACGGCGCGGCAATGTACGTGCCGAGATGGTGAAGCTGTCGTCATTGACCAGATCGGTTGCGAACTTGTCGCCCATCATCTCGATGAAGCTCGACAGCGGCGCGCCGCGGCGGTGCATCGGCAACAGGATCGAGGATTGCAGGCGCTGGGCAATCCCGGTCATCGCGGCGTGACTGAGCGTCAGGCCGCCATCCACCGGCACCATTACGATGTCGAGCCGGCCGATCTGGGCGAAGTGCCGGTCTTCCAGCGGGTGGTGCAGGTGACCGAGATGACCGATGCACAGGTCCGCAACCTCGAAGATGAAGATCGAATTGCCGTCCGGCTCCATGGCGCCGAAATTGCGGATGTCGGTGGTGACGTTGCGAACATAGACATCCTCGACCACCACATCATGATCGGCGGGTGTGCCGTCGAAATTCCAGCCGCGCAGCACGTGTTCGATGCGCTCGTCCGGCGACAGGGTGAAATGCGAGGAATGGGCCTTGTTCATGGTGACGACATCGGGGACCGCCACGTTTCCGGCCCATCCGTTGTAGTCCGTCGCAATGGTAATGCCGCCGGGCGTGGTGATGACATAGGTCGAATGGCCGGCGAAACTGATCTCTACCTCGCCCGGTCCCGCTGCTGTCTGGACCAGCTCATGGTCAAGATCTTCGGGGGTAAGGTTGGCGTAAATGACGCCGGGAAGGGCTTGCGCGACTGCAAGGCACTGGCTGAAGGGGCGCTGGCTTTCCTGGGCGGTCGCCGGCGAGGCGAGAAGGAAGGCTGCGGCGACGAGCATGAAGGCCTTGATACGGTGCATGGCGGCGGCTCCGTGAAACAGTCTCACAGAAAGAGTTTAGAGCGCGGCGACGTAACGTAAAGGGGCGGGCTTGCCCGGACATACCCGACGTATGGTCAGGGCGTGCTTGTCATCTCCCGCCAGCGCTGTTTCAGCGCTTCGTAGCCGTCGGTTGGCTGGGCGTCATAGGCGAGCTCATCTTCGGCGATTGTCATGAACGGCTGCCTTGAGCGGCACCAGATGTGCCCGGCGGGAACCAGCCAGGAGGTGTCGTCGAGCGTGCCGGCCTTGATGTTGATTTCCGGCGAGCCGTCGGTGCCGTGCCAGATGCGGACGCCGCAATCGGGGCAGAACCAGCCCTGTCGCTCCTTGCCGGAATCGCTCATGCGGCTCACGCATTTGAGACCCGGGTCGACATCCATGTCCTCGCGCCTGAACCGCAGGCTTTCCCCGAAGGCCGAGGAGGTGTGCCTCTGGCACTCGGTGCAATGGCAAAGATAGAACACGACCGGCTGGGCATGCATCCGGTATCGGATCCGGCCGCACTGGCAACCGCCGGTCAGCGGCAGGGGCGGGACTGTGGTTTTCTGCATGATCTGAACCTTCTGGACGAAACGCGGTTAGAACCTTATAACGCGCCAAACCAGATTCCAGAGCAAAGAACAGAGGCGTTATGGCCGGCCATTCACAATTTAAAAACATCATGCACCGCAAGGGACGGCAGGACGCCGTCCGTTCCAAGATGTTCTCCAAGCTCGCGCGCGAAATCACGGTTGCCGCGAAGATGGGCTCGCCGGATCCGGCGATGAACCCGCGGCTGCGACTGGCGATCCAGAATGCCAAGGCGCAGTCGATGCCCAAGGACAATATCCAGCGTGCCATCAACAAGGCTTCCGGCGGCGACAGCGAGAACTACGAGGAAGTGCGCTACGAGGGCTACGGCCCGGGCGGCGTTGCCGTCATCGTCGAGGCGCTCACCGACAACCGCAACCGCACCGCTTCCAGCGTGCGCGCGGCGTTCACCAAGTCGGGCGGCGCACTCGGCGAAACTGGATCGGTGGGTTTCATGTTCTCGCGCGTCGGCGAAATCATCTATCCGGCGGACGCAGGCGATGCTGACGCGATCATGGAAGCCGCGATCATGGCCGGCGCCGAGGATGTCACCAGCGGCGAAGAGGAACATGTCATCCTCTGCGCCTTCGAGGATATCGGCGAGGTGTCGAGCGCGCTCGAGGAAGCGCTCGGCGAGGCGCAGTCGGTCAAGGCTGTGTGGAAGCCGCAGACATCGGCTCCCGTCGATGAGGACAAGGCGATGTCGGTGCTCAAGCTGATCGCGACACTCGATGACGACGATGACGTGCAGAACGTCTACGCCAATTTCGAAGTGTCCGACGAGGTCATGGCGAAACTGTCTGCCTGACGCTTCCGTCCGTCGAGAATTGCAAAGCCGCCGGTCAATCGGGACCGGCGGCTTTTTCGTGTCTTACAGGGCGGACCGCATGGCGCCGAACAGGTTGACGGATTTCAGCCTGGCCTCGATCGAATAGATCGGCATGGAAATCATGATCTCGTCGGCCCTGGTGGCCGCGATGAAGCTCCGCATTTTTTCCGTCACTGTCTCCGGGGCGCCGACCATGGCGTAGCGCAAGGTGTGCTCGACGGCGATCTTCTCCATCTCGTTCCAGAACCCGTCCATGCTGTCGATCGGTTTGGGCATCTTGCCGCGGGCGTTGCGGCGCATGTTGACGAAGGTTTGCTGCAGGGTGGTGAAGAGGTAGTTGGCCTCTGCATCCGTGTCGGCCATCACGCCCATGGTCGCAGCCATGACGTAAGGCGCATCGAGCTGTGCGGAAGGGGTGAACTTGGCGCGATAGATGTCAAGCGCTTCCAGCAGCATGTCGGGTGCGAAATGCGAGGCGAAAGCGTACGGCAGCCCCAATGCCGCAGCCAGATGGGCGCTGTAGATGCTGGAGCCGAGAATCCAGAGCGGCACGTGGGAACCGGCCCCGGGAACTGCGAGCAGCATGCGTTCATCGGGCTCACCGAGATAGTATTGCAGCTCGACGATATCATCGGGGAAGCTGTTGGCGCCTGTCTCCAGATTGCGGCGCAGGGCGCGGGCGGTGTTCATGTCTGTGCCCGGCGCGCGGCCGAGGCCGAGGTCGACACGGCCGGGAAACAGGGCTTCAAGCGTGCCGAACTGCTCGGCAATCACCAGCGGCGAGTGGTTGGGCAGCATGATGCCGCCTGAGCCGATGCGGATGGTGCTCGTCGCATGCCCCGCCTCGGCGATGACCAGCGATGTGGCCGCACTTGCGATGCCCTTCATGCCGTGATGCTCGGCCAGCCAGAAGCGGGTGAAGCCGGCATCTTCCGCCTGCTTGGCCATCAGCCGCGTGCTGGAGAGTGCGTCGCTAGCGGTACCGCCCTCGACGATGGGGCAGAGATCAAGAATGGAAAAGGCGGTCATGAGGATCTTTCGGGGCTGAACTTTGATGAACTCCATGTAGGTGGCCGGTGGCGAAAAGCCAAAGACAGATTGTTGTTCTGCGTGTTTGTTTTTGGTTTGTTCACATTTCGATGGAATGGTCCCACGCATGCAGCTAGGGTTTTTTCATGAAGCACGCGATTCGGATAATCGGGATTGATCCCGGGCTGAGAAACACCGGCTGGGGTGTGATCGACAGCCTGGGCAACTCGTTGCGCTTTGTCGCCTCGGGAACGATCAAGTCAGACAACAAGCTCGATCTCGCCTCGCGGCTAAACCAGCTTTATTCCGGGCTGGAGACGGTGCTGCACGACTTCCAGCCGTTCGAGGCGGCGGTCGAGAATACCTTCGTCAACAAGGACGCCACGGCGACACTGAAACTCGGGCAGGCGCGCGGCATTGCCATGCTGGCGCCGGCGCGTGCCGGCCTGCGGGTTGCCGAATATGCGCCGAACGCGGTGAAAAAGGCGGTGATCGGCGTCGGGCATGGCGACAAGAAGCAGATCCTGATGATGGTCAAAATGCTGATCCCAAAGGCCACCTTCGACAGCGATCACGCCGCCGACGCGCTGGCGATCGCCATCTGCCATGCGCATCACCGCACATCGCCCGAATGGCGGATGGCGGCGGAATGAACGGGCTCCTGCGTTCTTGACATGTTCCACAAGTAGGAATAAGTTGGATTTATTCTTACTTGGAGTGACGCAGTGCGCGTATCGGAAAAAGGTCAGGTGACTATCCCGAAAAACCTCCGCGATCTGGCAGGCATTGGCGCCAACAGCGAGGTTGTCTTCTCCGTGGAAGGCGGGCGAATTTTTCTTGAGGCCAAGGATGGCGGCGAACGCAAGGCTGACAGGCAGCGCCTGACCCGGTTTCTTGCCGCGCTCGACCGTCTCGAAGGCACCGGCGATCCGACGCTCAGCGCGGACGACGTCATGCGCGAAACGCGGGATCGCTAGGACATGGCGACACTGGTCGATACAAATGTCCTGATCGACATCGCTTTCCGCGATCCGGATTGGCGGGACTGGTCGCGCGGCCGGGTGACGGAGGCGCTCAAGCACGGCGCTCTGGTCATCAATCCGGTGATCTTCAGCGAATTTTCCTACCGCTACGAGTCCCTGGAGGAGGTTGATGCGCTGCTCGACCCTTCCGAATTCCAGCGTGAGCATCTTCCCTGGGCTTCGGCTTTCGCCGCGGGGAGAGCCTTCCGGTTCTACCGCAACAATGGCGGAAGCCGCGAGCGGACATTGCCCGATTTCCTGATCGGCGCGCATGCGGTGGTCCGCGGTTATCGGCTGCTGACGCGCGATCCAAACGGCTACCGCAGCTATTTCCCGACGCTCGACATCATAGCCCCGGATACGCACCCATGATCGGCAAACTCAAAGGTACCATAGAGGAAATCGGCGAGGATCACGTGCTCATCGACGTGCACGGCGTCTGCTACGTGGCGTTCTGCTCGTCGCGGACGTTGTCACGGCTGGGTTCTGTCGGCGAGGCGGCGGTGCTGTTCATCGAAACTTATGTGCGCGAGGACCAGCTGAGGCTGTTCGGTTTCGAGAGCGCGCTGGAGCGTGAATGGTTCCGGCTCTTGCAGAGCGTTCAGGGCGTCGGCGCCAAGGTGGCGCTGGCGGTGCTGTCGACGCTGACCGCGTCGGAACTCGCCAACGCGATCGCGCTGCAGGACAAGGCGACGGTGGCGCGGGCGCCCGGCATCGGACCGAAAGTGGCGCAGCGCATCGTCACCGAGCTCAAGAACAAGGCTCCGGCCTTCGGCGGCGACGCTGGCGGCGCGATGGGGCTGAAGCAGGAACTGGGCGAGGGCGTGGCCTCGGCCCCGGTCGCCGATGCCGTTTCGGCCTTGTCCAATCTCGGTTATTCGCGTGACCAGGCGGCCAACGCGGTGGCTGCGGCCATGAAGCTCGCCGGCGACGATCCGGATTCGGCCAAGCTGATCCGGCTGGGGCTGAAGGAACTGGCGCGGTAGGTTTCCTTGCTTTTGGGGGGAATCCTTACTATCTTGAAATGTAAGGATTGAATGGAATGGTAAGGATATGGGTGTCGAATCAAAGATCACCACCAAGGGTCAAACAACAATCCCGATCGAGGTTCGTGAATATCTGAAAGTCGGGGCGGGCGACCGCATCGGCTATGAATTCGTCGACGGCAAGGTGGTGCTGGTGCCGAAGAACCGAAGCGCGCTGGATTTCGCGGGCGTGCTTTTTGAACCAGACCGCGAACCCGTGTCGGTGGAAGCCATGAACGAGGCAATCGGCGAGGCTGTCTCCGATCGATACGAGCGGTCGCATGATCGGGATTGACACCAATGTCATCGTCCGGCTCTTGACGCGGGATGACCCCGCGCAGTTCGACGCTGCGGTCAGGCTGGTGAAGGCCAGCGGTCCCGACAGGCCGCTGTTTGTCAATCCGATCGTGGTTGCCGAAACCATCTGGGTGCTCGAGCGGATCTACAAGACCGACCGGGCGACGGCTCGAAAGCAAGTGGCCGGGTTGCTCGACACGGTGGAGATCAAGGTGCCGGAGACCATGCAGATGGACGGTTGGAGCGAGTGGCTGAAATCGCCGCATCCGGACTTTTCTGATGTCATGATTGCCGGACTCAACAGCGCAAATGGATGTGAAACAACGATGACGTTCGACCGCAAGGCCGCCCAATCTGTCCCCGGCATGGAACTCCTGACATGAGCGACTCTGACCGCCTGATCTCCCCGGACAAGCGCGGCGAGGACGTCGACACGACCCTGCGTCCGCAGTCGCTCGACGAGTTCACCGGCCAGGCCGAGGCGCGCGCCAACCTGAAAGTGTTCATCGAGGCGGCCAAGGGCCGGGCCGAGGCGCTCGACCACGTGCTGTTCGTCGGGCCTCCCGGGCTTGGCAAGACCACGCTGGCGCAGATCATGGCCAGGGAACTGGGCGTCAATTTCCGCTCGACCTCGGGTCCGGTGATAGCCAAGGCCGGCGATCTCGCAGCCCTTCTGACCAATCTCGAAGACCGCGACGTGCTGTTCATCGACGAGATCCACCGGCTCAATCCGGCGGTCGAGGAAATCCTCTATCCGGCGATGGAGGATTTTCAGCTCGACCTGATCATCGGCGAGGGGCCGGCGGCACGCTCGGTCAAGATCGACCTCTCGCGGTTCACACTGGTCGCGGCGACCACGCGGCTCGGGCTTTTGACCACGCCGCTGCGCGACCGCTTCGGCATCCCGGTGCGGCTGCAATTCTACACGGTCGAAGAGCTTGAACTGATCGTGCGCCGCGGGGCTAGGATCATGGGGCTCGGCATGACCGATGACGGCGCGCTCGAAATCGCCCGCCGGGCGCGCGGCACGCCACGCATCGCCGGACGGCTGCTCCGGCGGGTCCGTGATTTTGCCGAAGTCGCCAAGGCCGAGGCGGTGACCCGGCAGATTGCCGACGAGGCACTGACGCGGCTGTCGGTCGACAGCATCGGGCTCGACCAGCTCGACCGGCGCTATCTCGACATGATCGTGCGCAATTTCGGCGGCGGTCCGGTGGGGATCGAGACCATAGCCGCCGGCCTGTCGGAGCCGCGCGACGCGATCGAGGACATCATCGAGCCCTATCTCATTCAACAAGGCTTCCTGCAGCGCACGCCGCGCGGGCGGGTGCTGACGGCACGGGCCTGGAGCCACATGGGGCTCAATCCGCCCAAGGATCTTGCCGCCACGCAAGCCAGCCTGTTCGAAGACGAATGAGCGGCAAGTCGCGCCGCACGATCCGGTTCAACGACGAGGGCCGGCGCTTCAACGCCCGTGTCGCCGGGCTGGCGCTCAATCGCGGCCACCTGCTGATCCACCGGGCCGTGCACGAGCCGTTCTGGACCATTCCCGGCGGCACCGCGGAACTGGGCGAAGACAGCCGGGCGACGCTGGTCCGGGAAATGCAGGAGGAACTCGGCGTCGAGGTCAGCGTCGGGCGGCTGGTGTTCCTGGTGGAGAATTTCTTCGATTTCGAAGGCCGCTCCTGGCACGAGATCGGCTGGTATTACCTGATGGACCTGCCCGGCGATTTTCCGTTCTCAACCGACGGCAGGATCGTCCACGAGATCGCCGACGGCAAGAACCGGCTCGAGTTCAAATGGGTGCCGGCGACGCGCCAGAGCCTCGCCGCCTTGCCGCTGCCGCCGGTGTTCCTGGCCGACCGGATCGAGGCCCTGCCGGAAACAACGGAACACATCATCTGGGATGACGGCCAATTGTAAGGCCGCGCCGGACCGGCCGCCGTTCGGCCAAGGCCCCGTCGTTCAGACCGTTTCGGCGAGCTGCCTGAGGGTCTCCTCGAACAGCGGCCAGCCACCCGGTTGCCATCCGAGCGTGCGGATTTTTCCGGTGTCCATTTCCGCGACCCCCGCCTTGTCTGCAGAGACGGGAAGGGCGGGCAGGCCCGATCGCGCTGCCTTGAGAGGCGCCAGGATGTCGCGCGTGTCGGCAACCAGGTCGGAGACGTTGAAGCTCTGCCCCCCGACCAGTTCAGGTCCGGCTTTCAGCATAAGACGCACCGCCCGCGCGGCGTCGCGGCCGTGCACTTCCGACCCGGCGCGGACCGGCACCGGGTGCCCAGCCAGGTAATTCGCGAACAGGCCGTCCCACTTGTTGGGTCTGAGGTCGCCATAGACGCCGGTGAGGCGCAGGCTCGCGGTGGTGAAACCGGGCGCATTCAATGCCGCAAGCGCCTGTTCTCCCATTAGCTTGATCTCCCCGTAGAGGGACGCCGGCTGCAGCGATAGGTCCTCGGTCAGGCGTGTGCCGGGTGCAATGCCGTCATAGACGGCACGGCTCGACAGGAAGACGAAGCGTTTCACGCCGGCGCGTTTGGCGGCTTCGAAGAGCCTGACGCTTCCGTCGAGATTGCACCGGCGGAAACGGTCCGGGTCATCGCCTTCGCCGCCGCGATAGCGTCCGGGCAGGTGATCGAAGGCGGCATGAACTACGGCATCGATTCCGGCGAACAGGTCTTCGTCGATGCTTTCCGCATCGAGCGTTGCGGGCCGGAAGGTAACGGCCCGCGGGAACAGGTGATCGGCGGGCGGGGTCCTGCCGGCAACGGTGACATCGTAGCCGGCTTCCAGCAGCGTCTCGACGATGTAACGCCCGACCAGGCCGGTGCCGCCGGTGACCAGGGTTTTCATGTCTCGCCTGGTCCGGAGGGATTGGCCAGCGCGGCAATGTCCGGGATCGCCTCTCCGGTGAAGTAGGCATGCCACAGATCGATCAGTGGGCGTAACTTGTCCGCCTTCGGATGATCGGCCTCCCAGGGCTTTTCATACTGGTAGTGCAGCACGCCAATTTGCTTCCAGTCCCACAGTTCGGGCAGGTTGAACCAGACATATTGCAGCATGTTCATGGTGACCGGCAGGCCGTGCCAGTCGGGGAAAAACGTCTCGAGAAAGGTCTGGTCGGTGCGTCGCCAGAACACATCGGGCTGGTCCAGCATCTCCACCATTGCGGCGAAGGTCTCAAGCGACGGCCTGGCAACGAAGACGCCGGAATTCAGCCGGTGAAAATCCCGCAAGGTCTCGTAGACATTGGGTGCCGCGGAGAATTCGGGATAGTCGAACAGCTTGTCGATGTTGCGCAACACCAGCGCATCGGCGTCGATGAAGACGCAAGCCTCATACTCGGTCAGCTGCCAGAGCCGGAGCTTGCAGAAATTGTCGAGCGGCGAATGAAAGGCCGGCTTGCGCCCCTTGGTGAAAGGAGCGTCGGCGTGCAGGCGTCCGCGGGCGTGGCGCTCGTTGAAGCCGTCCGAGGTGTCGAGCAGCTCGGTCCGGACCAGGCGGCAATCGAGATCCGACAATGGTTCCAGCGCGGTATCCTCGACCCCGCCGGTGTGCAGAACCACGATGTCGGCATCCGCACCGGCATGCCGGATCGAGCGGGCAAGCGCTGTCGCGCCCATCGCGTAGTCTCGATTGGTGACCAGCGTGACATAGGCGCGGGTGCCCGCTGCGGGCCGGTTCGCGCTCAGGCCTGCAGGTAGGGGGGCGGGTGCGCTCATGAAACGGATTTGAGCGCCTTGCCTTCCGGATCGCGGTTGATCGAATTGGCGATGTCGCGGGTCCAGGCGGACACGGCGGGAACCCGCGAGCGGTCGACGCGGTAGGCATATTTCTTCGCCACGTCGACGACTTCTTCGAGCAGGCCTTCCTTCAGCGTCGTTGGCTCAAGCCCGAGCCCGAGGAACTTCTCGTTGCGGACCACGAGATCGTTCTCTGCGGCTTCCTTGCGCGGGTTCGGCAGCCAGGCAATCTCGGCGCCGGTCATTCCGGAGATCATCTTGGCCAGATCACGGACACGGTGGGTCTCGGTCATCTGGTTGAAGATCTCGACCTTTGCACCGCGCGCCGGCGGGTTCTTGAGCGCGATCTCGATGCAGCGCACCGAATCCTGGATATGGATGAAGGCGCGGGTCTGTCCGCCGGTGCCGTGAACGGTCAGCGGATAGCCGATCGCAGCCTGGATCAAGAAGCGGTTGAGCACCGTGCCGTAGTCGCCGTCATAATCGAAGCGGTTGACCAGTTGCTCGTGGCGTCTTGTCTGGTCGGTGTGGGTGCCCCAGACGATGCCCTGGTGCAGGTCGGTGATGCGCAGATTGTCGTTCTTGGCGTAGAACTGGAAAATCAGCTGATCGAGGCACTTGGTCATGTGGTAAATCGAGCCGGGATTGGCTGGATAGAGAATATCCTGCTGCACGGTCTCGCCGGCCATGGTCTCGATGCCGACCGGCAGATAGCCTTCCGGGATCGCCGCGCCGACGGTCGAGTAGCCATAGACGCCCATGGTGCCCAGATGCACCAGATGCGCGTCAAGTCCCAGTTCCACCATGGCGTTGAGCAGATTGTGGGTGGCATTGACGTTGTTGTTGACCGTGTAGTTCTTGTGGCGGTCGCTCTTCATCGAATAGGGCGCCGCGCGCTGCTCGGCGAAATGGATGATCGCATCGGGCCGCTCTTCGCCCAGCCATTTCTTCAGAAGCTCGTAGTCCTTGGCAAGGTCGATCAGGTGGAAATGGATCTTGCGGCCGGTTTCCGCATGCCAGATGCGGGTGCGTTCCTGGATCGAATCCATCGGGGTGAGAGACTGGACGCCCAGTTCGGTGTCGATCCAGCGCCGCGACAGGTTGTCGATGATGTGGATTTCGTGCCCTGCGTTGGAGAGATGCAGCGATGTCGGCCAACCGACGAACCCGTCGCCGCCCATGATTGCAATCTTCATCGATGATTCTCCTGTGCCTGCATGGTTTTAATCCTGATAGATCGGTTTTATGACAGAAACACGATTGTCTCAAATCCAAGTTGGGGCTGTGGATAAACTGGGCGCAGGAGCAGGCAGGCCGGAACCATGCACATATCGCTATCGGGACACATGCAGGACGGCAGCCATCGGCTGACGCAGCGGGTTTATTACGAGGACACGGACTTTTCCGGATTCGTCTATCACGCGCGCTACCTGCATTTTTTCGAGCGCGGCCGGACGGATTACATCCGGCTTCTCGGCGTGTCGCAGGGGCAACTGCATGCGCAGACCGATCCCGCGGACGCCGTGGCCTTCGTGGTCCGGCGGATGGAAATCGATTTCAGGTCGCCGGCGCGCATGGATGACGTGCTGACCATCGTGACGACGCCCGCAGAGGTTCGCGGCGCGCGGATGCTGCTCAGCCAGGCGATCACGCGCGATGATCAGGTGCTGGCGGCTGCCGAGGTAACTGTTGCGGTAATCAACGGATTTGGCCGGGCACGGCGGCTGCCGGAGGCGCTGATGCAGCGCTTTCTTGGCGCGGGCCATGCCGGTGATCATGCCGGGGAGGTGTCATAATGGTTGTTTCCTCGAATGAAGACCTCGAAAATCTCCGCGAGATCGGACGCATCTGCGCCAACACGATCAGGACGATGGCGGCGGCCATGGAACCGGGGATGACCACCCGCGAGCTCGACCTGATCGGACGGCGCTTTCTCGAAGATCACGGCGCCCAGTCGGCGCCGGAGTTCTGTTACCAGTTTCCCGGTGCGACCTGCATTTCGGTCAACGAGGAAGTTGCCCATGGCATTCCCGGCGAGCGGGTGATCGCGGCCGGCGACCTGGTCAACATCGACGTTTCGGCCCTCAAGGACGGTTATTTCGGCGACACCGGCGCGTCCTTCGGCGTCGCCCCGGTGGCGGCGCGAACCGGCCGGCTGCTACGGGACGGCAAAAGGGCGCTGTCGAAAGGCCTGGCCCAGGTCAAAACCGGGGCGCGGTATGCCGCCATCGGCGACGTGATCGGCAAGTTCGCCCAAAAAAACGGCTACACGCTGATCCGCAACCTCGCCAGCCACGGGGTCGGCAAGTCGTTGCACGAGGACCCCTCGGAGATCGCCACCTGGCCGGACCGGCACGAAAAACGGCTGATGACGGAGGGGCAGGTCTTTACCGTCGAGCCGTTCCTGTCGCTCGGCGCCACCGTCGCCGAGAGCGAGGACGACGAGGATGCCTGGACCCTCTACGGCTACCCGCGGGCGTTGACGGTCCAGTTCGAACACACGGTCGTGGTCAGCCGCAACGGCCCAATAATCCTCACGCTTCCGGATTGACGGACGGCTCGGGAAGCCTTGGTTGCACCGGGTTCGAATCCTAACCAAGCCTTAACCATAATAATTTATTACCGAAATCATGAGGATTGCGCGGATCGTGTGCGCCATCCTTTGACCAAATTTGACCGCGAGAAGACTTTGAAAGTGGTTAGGCGGCAATCGCTCACTTCTGGTCTCCCGGCAAAAGTGACGTCTTGGCCGCCCGGTAATAAAGCCGGGCGTTTGGATTCGAGGGTAATTGAATGGAACAGGTTGGACTTGCAGCAACCAGCGACGTAACGCTCTGGTCGCTCTTCATGCAGGCTGGTTTTGTGGTCAAGATCGTGATGCTTGGCCTGATCGGCGCATCGATCTGGACCTGGGCCATCGTCGCGGACAAATGGATCTCGTTCGGCAAGTTCCGCCGCCAGCTCGACCAGTTCGAGCAGGTGTTCTGGTCGGGTCAGTCGCTTGAGGAATTGTACCGGACATTGTCTGACAAGAAATCGTCCGGCATGAGCGCGATCTTTGTCTCGGCCATGCGGGAATGGAAAAAATCCTTCGAGCGCGGCGCCAAGTCGCCGATCGGCCTGCAGATGCGCATTGACAAGGCGATGGACGTGACACTGTCGCGCGAGGCCGATGCGCTGGAATCCCGGCTTGGGTCGCTGGCGACGATCGGATCGGCGGCGCCGTTCATCGGCCTGTTCGGCACCGTGGTCGGCATCATGACCTCGTTCCAGGCAATCGCCGGATCGAAATCCACCAATCTTGCCGTCGTCGCGCCGGGCATTGCCGAAGCGTTGCTCGCCACCGCCATCGGCCTGCTGGCCGCCATTCCCGCGGTCATCGCCTACAACAAGTTTTCCGGCGACGCGGGCAAGCTGTCCGCCCGCATGGAAGGCTTTGCGGATGAGTTTTCCGGCATCCTGTCGCGGCAGATCGACGAGCGTCTCAACGCCCGTCAGGCAGCGGAATAGGGGGCGCTCATGGGCATGTCCGTATCGGGTGGCCGGGGCGGCGGATCGCGCCGCGGAAGGCGTGGCAGCCGCAAGCAGCTGTTGAGCGAAATCAACGTCACGCCGTTCGTCGACGTGATGCTGGTGCTGTTGATCATCTTCATGGTTGCCGCACCGCTGCTCACCGTCGGTGTGCCGATCGACCTGCCGGAGACCGAAGCCAAGGCGCTGAATTCCGAAACCCAGCCGATTACCGTTTCGGTCAATTCCTCGGGCCAGGTTTTCCTGCAGGAGACCGAGATCCCGATCGATGAAGTCGTCGCCAAGCTCGAGGCGATTGCCACCACCGGTTATGAAGAGCGGATCTATGTCCGCGGCGACACCAATGCCGATTACGGCACCGTGATGAAGGTGATGGCCCGCATCTCGGCGGCTGGCTTCAAGAATCTCGGCCTGGTGACACTGCAGGAACAGGACAGTTGACGGCGCGCTGATGAAGGGAAGTCTGGCGACATCTACAGTTTTGCATGCGCTGGTGCTGGGCGTCGCCCTGTCATCCTTCACAGCGCCGCGGACGCTTGAGGTCGCCGATGTGGAATCGTTTCCGGTCAGCATCGTGCCGATCGAGGAGATCACCCAGATCCAGCAGGGGGTGAAGACCGCACCGGTGGCCGAGAAGGCCGCTCCGACGCCGACGTCGCGTCCCGATCCCGTGCCCGATGCGCAGAATGCCGGCGATAACGCCGTCGATCTGAAGTCCAGCGAAGCGGCCACGCCGAGCCCGAAGGAAGTCGTTTCCGAGGCGCCGCCGAAGCCAGCGGAAAAACCGGCGCCGAAGCCGGAATCGGTCAAGACGGCCGAACCGACCCCGGCCCCCGAAAAACCGGCTGAACCTGCGCCGGCGCCGGTCGATGTGGCGGCGCTGCCGGCGCAGACGACACCTGATCCGGTAGCCGAAGCGATCACCGAGGCTGCCCCGGCCGAGCCGCAATTCGCGGCCCTGCCGAGTGCCGGCCCGGTGCCGCAGACTCGTCCTGAACCGGTGAAAGCCGCCGCAAAGCCGGAAGCGCAGGAGAAGGCCTCGTCGAAGGAGAGCGATTTCAATGCCGACGAGGTGGCGGCACTTCTCAACAAGCAGGATGCGACCGGCGGTGGTGCCAAGCGCTCGACCGAAACCGCATCGCTCGGCGGCCAGCGGACCACGCGCGGCAACACGCTGAGCCAGAGTGAGATGGATGCGCTCAGGGGCCAGATCCAGAAATACTGGAACATCATTCCCGGCATGGCCGATGGCGGAGATGTGCGGGTCACGGTCAAGATGCGGCTTGATCAGGCAGGCAATATCATTGGCGAACCGGATGTGTCCGCCAGCGGCGGCTCTGCGGGAACCCGTGGTACCCTGTCCGGCAGCGCCCGGCGTGCGGTGCTCAGGGCCCAGCCCTACCAGTTGCCGAAAGAGAAGTATGATTCATGGGCTGAAGTGATCGTGAACTTCGATCCGAGCCAGATGTTCTAAGCGCTGAAAGGCTGCATTATGAAAATGATCAACCAGGTTCTTGTCTTTCCACTGGCAATGGTTGCCGCATTGGTCCTGCTGACGGCAGGTCCGGCGCGGGCGGTTGTCGAGATCGATATCAATCGCGCCAATGTCGAGCCCTTGCCGATCGCGATCACCGACTTCATCTCCAACGATGATCTGGGCGCGCAGATCGCCGCGGTGGTGGCGGCGGACCTCAAACGGTCCGGACTGTTCGCACCTATCGACAAGGCCGCTTTCATCGAGAAAATTTCCAATCCCGACGCGGCGCCGCGGTTCCAGGATTGGCGGGTGATCAACGCACAGGCGCTGGTCACCGGCCGGCTGGCGCGCGAAGCCGATGGGCGTCTCAGGGCCGAGTTCCGGCTGTGGGACACTTTCGCCAACCAGCAGCTTTCCGGCGAACAGTTCTTCACCCGGCCGGAGAATTGGCGGCGGGTGGCGCACATCATCGCCGATTCGATCTATGAGCGGCTGACCGGCGAGAAGGGCTATTTCGACAGCCGCGTGGTGTTCGTGTCCGAAAGCGGCCCGAAGACCGACCGCAAGAAGCAGCTGGCGATCATGGACCAGGACGGCGCCAACCTGCGCATGCTGACCAATGCCAACGACATCGTGCTGACGCCGCGGTTTTCGCCCTCGCGCCAGGAAATCACCTACATGTCGTTCGAGGGCGGCCAGCCGCGGGTCTACCTGCTGCAGCTGGAAACCGGCCAGCGCGAGCTGGTCGGCAATTTCCCGGGCATGACGTTCTCGCCGCGCTTTTCGCCCGATGGCCAGAAGGTGATCATGAGCCTTCAGCAGGAAGGCAACGCCAACATCTACACGATGGACCTGAGGTCGCGCTCGACCACGCGGCTGACCAACACCGCCGCAATCGACACCTCGCCGTCCTATTCGCCCGACGGCAGCCAGATCGTGTTCGAAAGCGACCGGGGCGGACGCCAGCAGCTCTACATCATGGGCGCAGACGGTTCCAACCAGCGGCGTGTGTCATTCGGAGACGGCTCCTACTCGACGCCTGTGTGGTCGCCGCGCGGCGATCTGATCGCGTTCACCAAGCAATCGGGCGGCAAATTCTCGATCGGCGTGATGCGGACCGATGGCTCGGGCGAGCGCATTCTGACCACCGGCTTCCACAACGAAGGACCGACCTGGAGCCCCAACGGGCGGGTGCTGATGTTCTTCCGCCAGCCCGCCGGCGCCGGCGGTCCGCAGATCTATTCGATCGACCTGACGGGCTACAACGAGCAGCTGGTCAGCACGCCGACCTATGCGTCTGACCCGGCCTGGTCGCCCTTGCTGGAGTAGGGGTAGATCCCGAAAAGGGCAGGATTTCGCCGTCTTTGCGCCGCATTGTACGTTCAAACGCTGCAAACAGAGACGAAATAGAGAGAATTTTAACTGTCTTTCTTCAACGCCGATTAACCGCGACCGGTTACAAATGGTCAACCAAACACGTCCAAGGAGTTCGGCCATGCGCCGCATGCAAGAATTTGCCCGCAACCCGGCGATGATCGCGCTGTTCACAGCGCTCGTGCTGACAGGCTGCGCCTCGAAAAAGAACAACCTGCCCAACAACGCCGCAGATCTCGGCCTGGCCGGCAATGCGGCTCCGGGCACCCAGCAGGACTTCACCGTCAATGTCGGCGACCGGATCTTCTTCGACACCGATTCCTCGGTGATCCGGGCCGATGCTGCCGCGACTCTCGATCGCCAGGCGCAGTGGCTCAACCAGTATCCGAACTACCAGATCACGGTTGAAGGCCATGCCGACGAGCGCGGCACGCGCGAATACAACCTTGCTCTGGGCGCCCGCCGCGCGGCCGCCACGCGGCAGTATCTCTCCACCCGTGGCATCCAGGCAAACCGCATCCGGACGATCTCGTTCGGCAAGGAGCGTCCGGTCGCGGTCTGCGACGACATCTCCTGCTGGTCGCAGAACCGGCGCGCGGTCACGGTTCTCGGCGGCGCCGGAAGCTGACGGCAGGTCCCAGGTTTGGAATGAGAGATGGCGGCTCCCGGGCCGCCATCTTTTTTGTGGCAGGTCGGTTTCACCATAGTTTGGCCGGTTTGTGCGTTGATTTGCTATCCTGCCATGCGTTATCCAGTTGTCCGGGCAATTACCCGTGTCATGAGGTCAGGCCGATGAAACCCTTTTCCAGACTAATCGCAGCGGTGGCGATCAGTGCCTTTGCTTATCCCGCGAGTGCGGCGCCGCTGCTTTCCGCTTTCTTGCAACAATCGCCGGTGCCGCCCGCACCGGTCGGAGCCGCGGACACGAGCCGGGCACCGGTGATCCTGGCGCAGAGCGGTGATCCGGTCTTCCGGATCGGGCAGCTCGAGGAGCAGGTTCGCGGGCTCAATGGCCGCATCGAGGAACTCGGGTTCCAGCTGTTGCAGATGCAGGAGCAGATGCGCCAGATGCAGCAGGACAACGAGTTCCGATTCCAGGAGCTCGAGAAGACCGGCAACCAGCGCGGCGATGCCGGCCCTGCCGTCACCCAGCCGGGCATCGAGCAATCGAGCACCGCGTCGACGACCCCGGACACGCAGGGGCTCGGTGCCCCCGAGACGGATCTCGGCACCATCCGGTTTGATGACAAGGGCGATCTCATCGGCGGAATCATCCAGCCGATGGATGGCGGAAGCGATACCGCCTCGCTGTCATCGCCGGAAGACATGTATCAGGCCGGATACAATCACATGCTGGCCGGCGACTATGCTCTGGCCGAGCAGGTGTTTGAGGATTACGTCGCCAGCAATCCGGATGATCCGCGGGCCTCGGACGCCATGTTCTGGCTGGGCGAGGCGCAGTATTCGCAAGGCCGGTACCAGGAGTCCGCCAAGACCTTTCTCGACGCCCACAAGCGGTACCCCCGCGCCGACAAGGGCGCCGATACACTGCTCAAGCTTGGCATGTCGCTGGCCAAGCTCGACAATCGTGAAACCGCCTGCGCCACGCTGCGTGAGGTGCTGATCCGCTATCCGGGCGCTTCGGCGGCGGTACGCGCCAAGGTCAGCGAAGAGCAGAAACTGGCGAGCTGCTGAGTTCTTGTCGAACCCGATGATGCCCGTTCATTCGGGCGGTCCCGCACAAAAACCGCCATCACTTTATCAATGTCTCTCTGATTTTCTTGCCGGCCTGACCGACCATCGCCCGCTCGGCGTGGCAGTGTCGGGTGGTTCGGATTCGCTCGGATTGCTTTACGGGCTCGCCGCCCTGGTGCCCGCGGTAAAGCTGGTGGCGTTGACGGTGGATCACGGCCTGCGTCCCGGATCGGCCGACGAGGCGCGCTGGGTCAAGTCCCGCTGCCGGCGGCTCGGCATTCGTCACGAGACGCTCAAATGGGAAAGCGGCCAGCCTGAGACCGGTCTGCAGGCCGCGGCCCGGGCGGCCCGTTACCGGTTGCTGGCCGAGGCATCCGCGCGCCTCGGTCTTTCCGCCGTGCTGACAGCGCACACGCGGGATGACCAAGCCGAAACGCTGGCCATGCGCCGTGCCCGCAGTGCGTCGGAGGATGCTCCGGGCCTCGCCGGCATTCCGCCGGCAACCCTGTTCGAAGGCCGCATGTGGGTATTGCGGCCGTTCACGGGATTGCCTCGCATCAGGATCCGCGAGTTTCTTCGCGGCAAGGGTGTCGAGAACTGGATCGAGGATCCGTCCAACAACGATGCTCGTTTCGAGAGGGTGCGGGTTCGCACCCGATTTCGCGAGGAAGGAGCGGCGTTGGACGGACCGGATGGGTCGCAGATCGCGATCGCCCGTTTTCGGCTTGCCAGCCTGGCGGCAGACTTCATCGATGCCCGCTGCCATGTTGATGTGGACGGCCTGGTTCGGATGCGATACCGGCCGGATGATGCGCCGGAGGTGACGACAGCGGCGCTGGAAGCCCTGATCGACTGGTGCGGCGGCGCTTCGCGTCCGCTCGACAGGCGCGGCAAAGCGACGCTTGCCGGTTTCATCAGCTCATCCGCTGGCGGCGGTGAGGGCGGGGCCATCAGCCTCGGACGGACGCTGATCCGGCGCAGCGGAACCTGCCTTGCTCTCGGACGGGAACGCCGCGACGTAGCCGGGCTCAGCCTCGAACCGGGTGGCCGGGGCGTCTGGGACCGGCGCTTTAACGTTCACAATCTCTCCCGCACGTCGATGCTGACAGTGTCAGGGAGCGAAAACCGCGGTATCATGCCCTGTTTCAGCCGTGATCGCGATCTATCTGAAGCAGATTGGCGCCTGGAGGAAGGAGTTGTTGGCGGATTTGTCTGCCAGCGGCTTGCGGGCCGCAGTTCGCGTATTCTGCCGGTGCAGCAATTGCCCATCGCCCAGGCGCTGGCCCGATTGGCGAAGCTCAGGCCGTTCCCGGAGTGCCCCTGGGCCAATCCACTGGATATTCCGGCGTTAACTGCGATGAAACTGCGATGACAAACGCCGCCGGCAGCCTTGGCAAGTCCCTTCCGGGCTCCTATGTTACAGGTTGAGTTTTTGAAATTCGGTTGTGCGCCGGTGGCTGCAGGCCTTGATCCCCGAGGAAGAGTATGAATCCCAACTTCCGCAATTTTGCCCTGTGGGCAATCATCGCGCTTCTGTTGATCGCATTGTTCAACATGTTTCAGAGTCCAAGCGAACGGACCGCGGGGCGTGACATCGCCTATTCGCAGTTCCTCAAGGACGTTGATGCGGGGCGTGTCCGCGACGTGACCATCGTCGGCGAACGGATTTCCGGCAACTACACCGATTCCGCCACCGGGTTTCAGACCTACTCGCCGGGCGATGCTGGCCTGATTGATCGTCTCAACAACCGCAATGTGTCGATCACCGCGCGACCGGAAGTCGACAGTTCCAACACGCTCGTCGGCTACCTGATCTCCTGGCTGCCGATCCTGCTCATTCTTGGCGTCTGGATCTTCTTCATGCGCCAGATGCAGGGCGGCTCTCGCGGTGCCATGGGATTTGGCAAGTCGAAGGCGAAGCTGCTGACCGAGGCGCATGGCCGCGTGACCTTCGCGGACGTGGCAGGCGTTGACGAGGCCAAGCAGGACCTTGAGGAAATCGTTGAATTCCTCCGGGACCCGCAGAAGTTCCAGCGGCTCGGCGGCAAGATCCCGCGCGGTGTCCTGCTCGTGGGCCCTCCCGGTACCGGCAAGACGCTGACAGCGCGTGCCGTCGCAGGCGAGGCCAATGTTCCTTTCTTCACCATTTCGGGTTCCGACTTTGTTGAAATGTTTGTCGGCGTTGGCGCATCCCGCGTTCGCGACATGTTCGAACAGGCCAAGAAGAACGCACCTTGCATCATCTTCATCGATGAAATCGACGCTGTCGGTCGTCATCGTGGCGCAGGTCTGGGCGGCGGCAATGACGAGCGCGAACAGACGCTCAACCAGCTGCTGGTCGAGATGGACGGCTTTGAAGCCAATGAAGGCATCATCCTGATCGCTGCGACCAACCGTCCCGACGTTCTTGACCCTGCCCTGATGCGTCCGGGCCGGTTCGACCGCCAGGTCGTTGTGCCCCTGCCTGACGTCAATGGCCGCGAGAAGATCCTCAAGGTGCATGTGCGCAATGTGCCGATGGCGCCAAATGTCGATCTCAAGGTTCTTGCCCGCGGCACACCCGGCTTTTCGGGTGCCGACCTGATGAACCTTGTCAACGAAGGCGCATTGCTGGCAGCCCGTCGCAACAAGCGGCTTGTCACCATGGCCGAGTTTGAAGACGCCAAGGACAAGGTCATGATGGGCGCCGAGCGCCGCTCGACGGCCATGACCCAGGAAGAAAAGAAGCTCACCGCCTATCACGAAGCCGGTCATGCCATCGTTGCGCTCAATGTCGCCGTGGCCGACCCGGTTCACAAGGCGACGATTATTCCGCGTGGCCGTGCTCTCGGCATGGTCATGCAGTTGCCCGAGGCTGACCGCTATTCCATGAGCTACAAGTGGATGGTATCGCGGCTGGCAATCATGATGGGTGGCCGCGTTGCCGAGGAGCTGACCTTCGGCAAGGAGAACATCACGTCGGGTGCGTCGTCGGACATCGTTCAGGCAACCAAGCTTGCTCGTGCCATGGTCACCGAATGGGGCTTTTCCGACGAGCTCGGACAGGTCGCCTATGGTGAAAACCAGCAGGAAGTGTTCCTCGGGCATTCAGTGGCGCAGTCGAAGAACGTTTCGGAAGCGACCTCGCAGAAGATCGACAGCGAAATCCGCCGCCTGATCGACCAAGCCTACAGCGAAGCCCGGGAAATCCTGACCAAGAAGAAGAAGGCGTTCATCGCCATCGCCGAAGGCCTGCTCGAGTACGAGACGCTGACCGGCGAGGAGATCAAGGCGCTGATCCGCGGCGAGAAGCCGGCCCGCGACATTGGCGACGACACGCCGCCGAGCCGCGGAACGGCGGTTCCGACCGCCGGTGCCAAGAAGGGTGGAGCCGGCAAGAAGGGCGATGAGCCCGATACCGGACTGGAGCCGCAGCCGCAATAAGGCGGGGTTCGGGCGTAAACCATACCAACCAAGATTTGTTGACAGCCGCCGTCTGGCGGCTGTTTTGTGTGTATTGCAACGGTTTGTAACAAAATCTGATTGTATTCTTGCGCCGATGTGTTGGATCAAGCGGGATACAAAAATATTCTATCGGGACAGCACCGGGGGCTTCCATGAGCAGGCGATATTTTGGCACGGATGGGATTCGTGGCCAGGCAAACAAGGCACCCATGACGCCGGACCTGGCCATGCGGGTGGGGATCGCGGTCGGAAACCTGTTTCGCCGCGGTGACCACCGGCACAGGGTGGTGATCGGCAAGGACACCCGTCTGTCGGGCTACATGATCGAGAACGCGCTGGTGGCGGGCTTCACGGCTGCGGGCCTCGACGTGTTCCTGCTCGGACCGATTCCGACGCCTGCTGTGGCGATGTTGACCCGCTCGCTGCGCGCCGACATCGGCGTGATGATTTCCGCCTCGCACAACCCCTACCAGGACAACGGCATCAAGCTGTTCGGACCCGATGGCTTCAAGCTGTCGGACGATCTGGAGCACCGCATCGAGGAACTGATGGACGAGGACATCCATCTGCAGCTGGCACGTCCGGATTCGATCGGCCGCGCCAAGCGCGTCGACGGGGTGCATGACCGCTATATCGAATTCGCCAAGCGCACCCTGCCCAAGGACATCACCCTGGCGGGGATGCGTGTTGTCGTCGACTGCGCCAACGGGGCCGGCTACAAGGTGGCCCCGGCGGCACTCTGGGAACTCGGAGCCGACGTGATCGCCATCGGCGAGGAGCCGAACGGCACCAACATCAACCTCAATTGCGGTTCCACCCATCCTGTCGCCTTGTCACGCAAGGTCCATGAAGTCCGCGCCGATATCGGGATTGCGCTCGATGGCGATGCGGACCGTGTGCTGATCGTCGACGAGACCGGCGCGGTTGTCGACGGCGACCAGCTGATGGCGCTGATCGCCGAATCCTGGAAGGCTGACAACATGCTGCGAGGCAAGGGCATCGTGGCGACCGTGATGTCCAATCTCGGCCTTGAACGCTTTCTTGATGGCATCGACCTGACACTGGCCCGGACCAAGGTAGGCGACCGCTATGTCGTCGAGCACATGCGCAAGCATGATTTCAACGTCGGCGGCGAGCAATCGGGCCATATCGTGCTTTCGGATTTCGCCACCACCGGCGACGGCCTGGTCGCAGCACTCCAGGTGATGGCCTGCGTGCAGCGCATGGGCCGTCCGGTGTCGGAGGTCTGCCGGAGATTCGAACCCGTGCCGCAGGTGCTCAAGAATGTGCGGCATTCGGGCGGCAATCCGCTCAACGACGCGCTGGTGAAGACGGCGATTGCCGACGCCGAGGCAACCCTCGGGGCCGGTGGCCGGCTGGTCATCCGTCCTTCCGGCACCGAACCGCTTATCCGGGTGATGGCCGAGGGTGACGACCGCCAGAAGATCGAGTCGGTGGTCGATCAGCTGATCAACGTGATTTCGGGCGTCCGCAACGCAGCCTGATGGTTGGCGGACAGCTTGCGGGCACTCTACTGCGACGGATGCTGCTTGATGTTGCATAGTGGTGCGCGGCAGTCGTGGCCGATCATGCCCGCCGTGCCTGTGAATTGTTCCGCCGGCAAGCAAAGCAATCAAGTCTACTTCAGTGATCCGCTTCACAGGATGCGGTGTTTTTGGCTGTGTCCAGTGCCGGTCCGCCGGCATTTTTGCCGGGCCGGGGCTATTCTAGGAGCCACGCACTTTTTCACAGTCTAAATTAGCGTGCGCGTCCCCTATTCTTCGATTCTTGGTAAATAGACGTGGTTAAGTGGGTTTTAACTTTTCTGCTTCATTCTCCATCCCGAACCAACAATCGTGTTGTCACCATGCCCGGCGACAGCGCATGTCTCGACGATGGAGTCTATCATGAGAAAGATATTCCTGGCTGGTACTGCGATGCTGCTTGCCGGCGTAGGTGTCGCTGGAGCTGCTGATTTCCCGGCCCCGTATGTGGAGGCGCCCGTCTATGAAGCGCCGGTCTCGCAGCCTGTCGCCGCCGCCGGCGGCTGGTATCTTCGCGGTGACGCGGGATATTCCTGGAACAAGATGAAGGGTGCTGATTTCTGGCAAGGCGTCACTGGAACAGCGGGTTGGGCGCCGTTCACGAGCGGCACGTTACGTGGTTCCTACACGATTGGCGCGGGCGTCGGTTATCAGGCAACGCGCTATCTCCGCGGCGATTTGACGGTGGACTATTTCAGCAAGGCGAATTTCCGTGGGTCGACCAGCGGTGTTCAGGGCGGCGCCAATTTCACTTCGACGGACAGTTCTTCGGTGTCGGGTTTTGGCCTTCTCGCCAATGCCTATGTCGACTTCTACAAGACTGGTCGATATACATTTTATGCAGGTGGCGGTCTCGGCGGAACGCGTGTCAAATGGGATCATCTGAGCAACACCTCTTGCCCTGACGCTGGCGGTGCTTGCAATCAGACCGTCTTTCATGACGGTCGGTCCAGCTGGCGGTTCACTTATGCGCTGATGGCTGGCGCGTCTGTGGATGTGACTTGCAATTTGAAGGCGGACGTCGGTTACAGATATAGGCGTGTTTCTGGTGGCGAAATGTTTGGTTTCCCCCGGGCGCCTGCTGCAGGTGCAAGAGCGGGCACCCAGGTATACGATCGTGGTTTCAATTCGCACGAGGTTCGCGGCGGTCTTCGCTATGGCTTCGGCGGCTGCGCCGAGCAGGAAGTCTATATCGAGCCTGCTCCGATCATGCCGGCGGTCTACAAGTAAGCCTCGACCGGATCGCCTGATAGCTGATTACTTTTCAACCGCCCGGCTGCAAAGCCGGGCGGTTTTGCTGTGTCCGCACCTCCTGGCCGCGCGTGTATCGGTGCGAAAAAACATGCTTAACAAACATGCTTAACCGGGGCTTAACCAGTCGCGGCCATAGTGGCCTTCATACGTATCCGGGGCGCGTTCGAGCGGGGCCGGTTCATTTGAAGGGAATTTGGCCATGATCATGCGACTTGCTGTGGCGTCCAGCCTTGCTGCTCTGATGGGACTTTCAGCGCCTGCCCGGGCGGCAGACCTCGATGAAATCATCTACGCGAAGGAACTGCCGGTCACCCAGGCGGTCGAGATCGGCTCGGGATGGTACCTGCGCGGTGATCTCGGATATTCGACCAAGACCCGCGGCGTCGCCACCAGCTACTCCGCCTTCACCGCCGGATCGCCGGCAACCTATACCTCGACGCCCTACGATAGTTCCTCGCTGAGTGGCGACTGGTCGGGATCGCTCGGCGTCGGCTACAATTTCACCGACTATCTGCGCGCCGATCTCAGCTTCGACTACAGCCGCGGCCGCTTCAACGGCACCACAAGCTCGACGCTGCCATGCACAGGGCTCGGCGCCGGAACATGCTCCAGCGTCGATACCCAGACATTCGAGCAGTACGGCTTCATGGCCAATGCCTATGTCGACCTCGGAACCTTCGTCGGCTTCACCCCCTATGTCGGGGCCGGCGCCGGCATCACCCGGGTGAGCTGGAAGCCATATGCAAACGATCTGACCTGCGTTGGTGCTTGCGGCGTCACTGCTGCGACCGACCGCACCCGGCCGGGCACGCAAAGCTGGCGCTTCACCTACGCGCTGATGGGCGGCGTCTCCTACGACCTCAGCAAGGACCTCAAGCTCGATCTCGGCTACCGTTACTCCAAGATCAAGGGCGGCAATCAGTCCGGCTTCGACGCCGGCACCGTGGCCGCCGGTGCAACCGGTTTCCAGGTCCGCGACAACGGCTTCGAAAAGCACGAGGTCCGGGTCGGCCTGCGCTATAACCTCTGGTAGGCGCGGCCAGCCACGTCAACAGGGAAGGGCGGATCATCTCCGCCCTTTTTCGTATGCTGCGTCGCAAAATGGACCTTGACTTCGGATCGGCCCGGGATTAACCCCGTCAGTGGGCCACCCCTCCCCAACGAGGGGCCACTATCTGGAAGGATAGCCATTATGACGACTGTTACGAAGCCGGACGTGCGTCCGGCCAATCCCCGTTTTTCTTCTGGTCCCTGCGCGAAGCGTCCCGGTTGGACGCCCGAAGCGCTTCTTGACGCGGCTCTCGGCCGCTCGCATCGGGCCAAGATCGGCAAATCCAAGCTCAAGCAGGCCATCGACCTGACGCGCGAGATCCTTAGCGTGCCGGACGATTACCGCATCGGCATCGTGCCGGCATCCGACACCGGCGCCGTCGAGATGGCCCTGTGGTCGATGCTCGGCGCCCGGGGCGTCGACATGGTGGCCTGGGAAAGCTTCGGCGAAGGCTGGATCACCGACGTGGTCAAGCAGCTGAAGCTTGACGACGTGCGCAAGATCACCGCCGCTTACGGCGAACTGCCGGACCTCAGCACAATCGATTTTGACCGCGACGTGGTCTTCACCTGGAACGGCACCACCTCGGGCGTTCGCGTCCCCAACGCCGATTTCATTCCGGCCGACCGCCAGGGCCTGACCATCTGCGACGCAACGTCCGCCGCGTTCGCGCAGGATCTCGACTTCGCCAAGCTCGATGTCGTCACCTTCTCCTGGCAGAAGGTGCTGGGCGGCGAGGGCGGCCACGGCATGCTGATCCTGAGCCCCCGCGCCGTCGAGCGGCTGGAGAGCTACGTTCCCGCCTGGCCGCTGCCGAAGATCTTCCGCATGACCAAGGGCGGCAAGCTGATCGAGGGCATCTTCGTCGGCGAGACCATCAACACGCCGTCGATGCTCTGCGTCGAGGACTATATCGATGCGCTCAGCTGGGCCGGAAGCGTCGGCGGCCTCAAGGGGCTGATCGCTCGCGCCGACGCCAACGCCAATGTGCTGCACCGCTTCGTCGCCGACAATGACTGGATCGCCAATCTCGCCAAGGTCGACGAGACCCGCTCCAACACCTCCGTCTGCCTGGTGATTTCCGATCCGGAGATCACGGCACTTCCCGCCGACGCGCAGGCAGCCTTCGCCAAGGCGATGGTGACCCGGCTCGACAAGGAAGGCGTGGCGCTCGATATCGGCGCCTATCGCGATGCGCCGGCCGGTCTTCGCATCTGGTGCGGCGCCACCGTCGAGACCTCCGATCTCGAGGCGCTGACGCCCTGGCTCTCCTGGGCCTTCGCCCAGGAAAAGGCCGCGCTCAAGCAGGCCGCCTGATCTGACGCCTTCGCGGCCGTGCCGGAGAGTTCCGGCGCGGTTCGGCATCCCGTTTTCCCTTTTTCAGACCACTCAATGGAGGCCATCATGGCACCTCGCGTACTCGTATCCGATGAACTGTCGGAAACCGCCGTCCAGATTTTTCGCGATCGCGGTGTTGAAGTCGACTTTCAACCCAAGCTCGGCAAGGACAAGGAAAAGCTGCTCGAAATCATCGGCAATTATGATGGCCTCGCCATCCGCTCGGCCACCAAGGCGACCGAGAAGCTGATCGCGGCGGCGACCAACCTCAAGGTGATCGGCCGCGCCGGCATCGGCGTCGACAATGTCGACATCCCGGCAGCCTCCCGTCGCGGCATCATCGTCATGAACACGCCGTTCGGCAACTCGATCACCACCGCCGAGCACGCCATCGCGCTGATGTTCGCCGTCGCCCGCCAGCTTCCCGCCGCAGACCTGTCCACCCAGGCCGGCAAGTGGGAGAAATCGAAATTCATGGGCGTCGAGATCACCGGCAAGACGCTCGGCGTCATCGGCGCCGGCAATATCGGCGGCATCGTCTGCAAGAAGGCGATCGGGCTCGGCATGCATGTGCTGGCTTATGATCCGTTCCTGTCGAAGGAACGGGCCGAGGAAATGGGCGTCACCAAGGTCGAGCTCGACGAGTTGCTGGCCAAGGCCGATTTCATCACCCTGCACGTGCCGATGACCGACAAGACCCGCGGCATTCTGAACGCCGAGGCGCTGGCCAAGACCAAGCCCGGCGTGCGCATCATCAACTGCGCCCGCGGCGGCCTGGTCGACGAGGCAGCCCTTGCCGAAGCGATCAAGTCCGGCCACGTCGCCGGCGCCGGCTTCGACGTGTTCGAGACCGAGCCCGCCACCGAAAGCCCGCTGTTCGGCCTGCCCAACGTCGTCTGCACCCCGCATCTGGGGGCGTCCACCACCGAGGCGCAGGAAAACGTCGCGCTGCAGGTGGCCGAGCAGATGTCGGATTACCTGATCAAGGGCGCCGTCTCCAACGCCATCAACATGCCGTCGATCACCGCCGAGGAAGCCCCGATCCTCAAGCCCTTCATCCGGCTTGCCGACGTGCTCGGCTCGTTTGCCGGCCAGGTCACCGAGAACCCGATCAAGCAGATCGAGATCCTCTATGACGGCGTCACCGCAGGCATGAACACCAAGGCGCTGACGTCGGCGCTGCTCGCCGGCCTGATCCGCAACCAGGTGGCCGACGTCAACATGGTCTCGGCGCCGATCATGATCAAGGAAAAGGGCATCGTGCTCTCCGAGGTCAAGCGCGACAAGACCGGCGTCTATGACGGCTACATCAAGCTGACGGTGACCACCGAGAAGCAGACCCGCTCGGTCGCCGGCACCGTGTTCTCGGACGGCAAGCCGCGCTTCATCCAGATCAAGGGCATCAACATGGACGCCGAAGTCGGCCAGCACATGATCTACATCGCCAACACCGACGTGCCGGGCATGATCGGCTACATGGGCACGACGCTCGGCGACGCCGGCGTCAACATCGCCAACTTCCAGTTGGGCCGCGAAAAGGAAAGCGGCGAGGCGATCGCACTGCTCTATGTCGACGGCGTGGTCGGCCAGGACGTGCTCGACAAGCTCACCGCCCATGAGGCCATCAAGCAGGCCAAGCCGCTGGTGTTCAACGTCGACTGAGTGTCGGCGGGGAGACCCGGATGAATGGACCGCCTCCCGGGACGAAACGTTTCGGGGGGCGGCTTTGGTTTTGGGGTGGGGATGGGAGCGATGTCTGCTTCGAGCAGGAAGCGGGCAGGTCAACAAATTTTTCATATATGTTATATTAAATTTCGCACATGTGTAGAAACGACAATGTTCAGCATTCGCATTTGGAGCATCAGTGTCCGGATTCCGACGCGTCGGAAGACCTGTCGAATGCGTTGGAGAATGAGCGGGCCCTCAATGCGCTGTTGCGGACTGTAACCAACAGCGCCCCGCTCGATGCGATCCTGCTCGAATGTCTTGACATCATGCTGGCGGTGAGTTGGCTTTCCCTGCTCCCGAAGGGGGGCGTCTTTCTTGTCCAGGAAGAGGCCGACACTCTCCATCTTGTCGCACAACGCTGGCTTTCCGACGAGCTGCTGACGCTGTGCGCGCGCGTTCCCTTTGGCAAATGCCTGTGCGGGCGCGCCGCGGCCCAGCGGCGGTTGCTGCACGCAAACTGCGTCGACACTAGCCACGACATCAGCTTCGACGGAATGCAGCCGCACGGTCACTACAATGTTCCGATCCTGGATGGCGGCAACGTCGTCGGCGTCATCGTGCTCTATCTGCCCCACGGCCATGGGGCAAAGCAGGGCGAAACCCGGTTTCTGACCGCGGTCGCGGATATTCTTTCCTTGGTCATTCGCCAGAAGCGCGTGGAGCAGGACCTGAAGGAGGCGGTCGGCAAGCTCGAGAAAATGGCGCTTGTCGATCATCTCACCGAGCTTCACAACCGCCGCTACCTGATCGATCAACTGGAAAGGCATTGCGAAGAGGCAAGGCGGCACAAGAGACCTCTTTCACTCGTCATGATCGACATGGATCGCTTCAAGCACATCAACGACACGCATGGTCACGCGACAGGAGACCGGGTTCTCTACCAGACGGCACGGGTCATCGAGGCGAGCGTTCGCACCTACGATGTTTCGGCCCGGTTCGGCGGAGAGGAATTCTGTCTTGTCTTGCCGGGCACGGGCCTGTGCGGCGCGGTCGAGGTTGCGGAGCGCGTCAGAACCGCAGTGGAAAGCATGCCGATCGCCATGCCCGATGGCAGCACCCTGCATTTCACGGCGAGCCTCGGCGTGGCGGAACTCGATCACACCGAGACACCCGAGCAGGGACTGGCGCGCGCCGATGCGGCCCTCTATGCCGCGAAGCGGCTTGGCCGAAACCGGGTGGAACAGGCCGCCATTTACGCGCCTCAAGGCGAAAACCGGGCTCATCCGGCCGCGTTGAAGCCGATCTTCAGCTAGACGGCTTGCGGCTCCGACCGGCCGCCATGCGGGCCTCCCGGCCGTCCTCGGGCGGCGTCGATGCGGGTCAGCAAGACCGTCCTGTGCGTGCCGTCACTCTATGTGTCTTCGCCCTATAGCCAGCTTGCCGACGTGCTCGCCAAGCTCACCGCCCACCCCGCCATCAAGCAGGCCAAGCCGCTGGTGTTCAAGGTGGACTGAGGGGTGGGGGGCATTGCCCGGATGACTGCGCGGCCTTCCGGAGCTTGAGGGCTTTGGGTGCGGTTTTGGTTGGGGGGTATGTATGGCTGATTGGGGGCCGTGATATGACCGTCCGCTATTGGTGACGTTCATCGCAAAAACGAGACTTTCCCGTATTTACTTCGATCATAAAGTGCTCAACACTGTCATGGTGGTGCAAATCAAGCCTTCAGAAACAGCAGCTTAAGGTTGCTGTTCCATTGTCATTCCGATGGATGCTCTTTGTTCTGTCGCCAGTATCGATCAGAAATCTTCTTCGGTTGATCTTCGGGGGATCGGTACCTTTCCTCTCGTGTCGATATACCCAGATGCCGATGGAACAATGCAACATAGTCACGATCGTCTGACATGTCGCTAGCTAGAGACGAAACCTTTCCTCCGACCTCAAGAGTTGCTCCACCCGTCGACATAACGGGGAGGATTTTCGCGTCTGGCTGAAAGTGGCGGAACATTTCGAACTCAGCCAAGATTCCCGCCATCCCACCAATAAACACCGCGGCCGCGAATTGGGTCTCGGAGAACATGCGCTCACGCATCTCCAACAGGCTGGCTTCGCGGTTGTCGTTGATCTTCTCAGTGAACCGGACGTTCTTGAATCGCTCGTTGTCCTCGGGAAACTCGTCCTCGAAGAAGTTCGATTGATAGAGCGTTACCCATTTCCCATAGTCGACATCAATTTCCTGCGCGATGAACCAGATCATTGGGGTTATAGCCGGATGGCCACCCCAAACCAGAGGCCTTCTACCAAGCGTGACGTGAACGAGCGCCGCCACCGCGGATGTAATCGCGACAACATTCGTAGTGGCGGCATACTGAGCCCCTCGAAGAGGGTCTGGCACTCCCGCGGATAGGAATATTGCATCTGCCATTGTCAATCATCCATCCCAGCCAGCGCCCAACCGGCCTCAGAAACTCGTATCGCTCTTACCGACTTGATCTGTTCATCGAGCCACGACAGATGTTCAATCCATGCAGGTCGAATTCCAATGTGATCATAAACCAGGATGGGGGAATTATCCTGCTCGGCGCGCTTTGCCTTCTTCACGATATCATTCAGGGTCTCTGCAGTAGGTATACCGACAACCGGATAAGCCCAAACAAGTTGATCATTGAGAACGCGAACCGCCATGGCTCTGTGTGCTCCGATGCCTTCGATTGCGCCGCCTATCTTCTCGACATCAGCACGCAGTTTTCCCGTAATAGACATGTACCTTGCCGCGATGCTCATACTCCGTAGACGTTCGACCCGGACGGCTATGGAGTCCGCGGTGGCATCCACGATAGGACCGTCTGCACCCAGTAACTCTTCTGGGTCGAGATACACAGTCTCTGACATATCTGTTAATTTTGACGGGGTGTGTCGAGGCCAAATTACACGTATTACCTGAATTTCCTTTGCGCGCGCCCTCGCGATCTCCTGCCGAGTCCAGCGGCTGCCAAAATAAGTTGGCGTATCGAGCATCACCATTACGTCAGAGTCTACCAGACGATGCCAGAGAACCTCCTGAAAGGGATCGCCAGGCCGAATACCATGGGTGTCAAGGAAGACGTCGAAACCCCGTGCGCTTAGGAGGTCATGCATCTGGAGCGCCGCGATGCGAGACTCCGTTCGCCGATAGCTGATGAAGACTCTACGCTGAGGACGCAGAAGCCCGACACATTCCAAGGCCGCGGCCGCCAACTCGGTAAGGTCGGCATCATCGGTTCGACGTCGTAGACCATTGGCGGGCTGGAGAAGACTAGGAATTTCCGTGCCGAAATCTCCGTGTGGCCCAACCGTCGGGATAATTGGCATACTGCCTTCGACTAGCTTTTTTGCTACGGCTAAATCGGTCTCAGGATCACCGCCAAAGTAAATAGCGCAGAAGGCGTTTTCCGGGACACGAGATGCCACGCTTACTCCGTCGTGGATCATCACATCACTACCAAGATGGAGGTCAAAATCCTTGACCATCGAAGCGAGGGTGGATGTCAGTGTCTCTCGTTCGTTTTGGGTGGGTGATCCCAATATGGCCAATTCATAGAGGCTCATCGTCCGGCGAGTCCTGCTGCCGTTTCGATCCAACCACCGATGTTTTCTCGACCATTTTGCTCTGAGAAGTCGTAGGTTAAGCAATGCTTCGAGAGGGCGTCTACGGTATCCGTAGTGGGAGCATTGAACCATAGGTCGCTCGCCGGGATCGCAGTGGAGTAGTCACTATATTGCTGCCATTTGCCGTCGATCCATTCGGCAAGGAAAATCCCATTCGACGTCTTGTATAGCCCCATGGCATCCAGAGGGTTTGCTCCTTTTGTACCCAAGACGCCATCTTTGTTTTTTACGCCGTGAATGTGCACCGTAAGGATGCCATTGCCCTTGAGGACGCTCCTCGCAATCTCATAACGGACCCAGCGACGACGCCAAGTATCCTGCCCCGTCAAGACGCACGTCACAGAGGTGTTCTCAAGCCCTTTCCGCAGAAACTTCTTCAATGCGTCAGGGCTCTCCTTCTTCGAAGCTTCGAAGACGCTATTATCGAAAAAGCCGACGCTTTCTTGGTTTTCGGGCTTTACCACCCAGCTATTGCGGACATTCCACGCGCGCCAGACGTCGGGTTCATAGTGAAATGAAAAGAAAGTCCTACGCGCCATTCATTAGATCCCATAACTTGTTGGTTTGAGCTTAATAAGGTGTAGCGCTACCGCGCAATATAAGCCCTCGGTTGTCCGCGCCAAAATGGCCGATGCCGCCGGATTGCGCCGAGTCCAAATGTCTGTAGAGTTGAAGATACTCGTTGCCATGAGTATTGCCGCGGCTGTCAATGGTGGGGACAATCAGAATCCGATCAACGTCCTTTACGCCGTCCGCGTAGCCTATCTCCCAAGGGCACCATCGACTCCCCATCGAGTTCTCTGTTGCCAGGAAAAAAAACATCTCTGATAACCTGATCTTCTCTTGAATTCGCATTGCTGTGCGCCTGTCGGGTTGATCAGGCATGGCGGCGTCTTCCCAGTCAATATAGACTTCCCAACCTAGATTTTGGAGAAAGTTCTGGAGCCCTTTCGCGAGATCGGCATCCTTGTGGCTGTGGCACAAAAATGCGTTTCTCTTGTTTTCTGTTCTGGCCTCTGCTGCCGTCCTTCGGCTTGTGGAGACGCGGGCGGCGTCACGAATCGCTTGTTGCCTGAATGCCATGTTCTCCCGCCCTCGCTGTTAAGATGTGGACGTTGAATGTATAATGTTTTCTCAACTTTGAGTCGATGCGATTGGATATGGCGCCACAAAAAATTAACAAAAGCATTTTCCCAATCTATCTTGAAGCTTGTCCGGTTGGTGCGGAACGCATTTCGCCCAATTTATGAATGCTTCGATAGAAGAGATGAGAATGAGGGGTACCGCTATCTTGGTCGGCTAAAATTTAAGGCTACTTCTATGTTGGACTGTTTGGCAATCAATTGGCCCGCGGCCAGCCTAGAAGCTTCATTATTTAGCTGCTCAGCAGACAGACTGGTTTCAGTAATTGCACAATTGAGCTGAACGACCGAACTGTGGGCGCAAAGCAGTAATGCAGTCTAGCTGTTGCTTAATGGAGTTGGGGCTGCCCCCCTACCTCTTCCCCCGCTCCGACAGCCAGATGCCGCCCAGCACCAGGCCCAGCGCCACGACGTGGTAGAGATGCAGCATCTCGCCCAAAATCATCACCGAGAGCAGCGTGCCGAAGATCGGCACCAGGTTGATGAAGATGCCGGCGCGGTTGGAGCCGATGATCTCGTTGCCCTTGATGAACATCACCTGCGCCACCAATGAGGGGAAGATGGCGGTAAAGGCGGCGACCAGCCAGCCGGTGGTGTCGGGCCAGGTGACCGCGCCGCGCGCCACTTCGAAGGCCGCGAAGGGAAGCGAGGTCAGGAAGGCCGAGGCCGCCATCACCGTGATCATCGACTGCCAGTGCAGCACCGGCTTGTAACGCAGCGCCACCGTGTAGCCGCCATAGCAGAGGACGGCGAGCAGCATCAGCGCGTCGCCCTGGTTGAGTTCGAGCCCGATCAGCCGCGCCAGGCTGCCGCTTGAGGCGGTGATCGCCACGCCCGCCAGCGTGAGTGCGAAACCGACGATTTGCGCCGGCGTCACCTTGATGCGGAACAGGATAAAGTTGGCGAGGAAGATCACCATCGGCATGCCCGCCTGCTCGATGGCGACGTTGATCGCCGTGGTGTATTCGAGCGCCGAGTAGAGCAGGATGTTGAACACGGTGAAGCCCCCGGCGCCATAGGCCATCAGGAGGGGCAGGTTGGCGCGGATCACCTTCAGGTCGCGGCGCACCTGGGGCAGGGCGAAGGTCAAGAGGATCGCAAAGGCCATGCCCCAGCGCACCGAGGTCAGCAGCATCGGCGAGATGTGGCCGACGGCCAGCTTGCCGGCCACCGCGTTGGCGCCCCAGGACAGCGAGGTGATGATCAGGAACAGGTAGGCGCGCAGGATCAAGATGGCTCTTTCAGATTCGTCGGACCCGGCCTGCCGGGCGGGCAACCGGCTGGCCTGCAGCCGATTGTGCGATAAAACGGACGGGCCAGGGAAGGCCACCGTCCCTGATTGCCGGGATGCGGGGAAATTGTCACGCAAAAAAGCCTGAACTGTGTGTGCAAGGGTCGATTTTGCCCGGCCAGTTCTGTATGCATGCGCGGGTTTTTGTTTTTCGGGCCTCGTGCGAGGGGCCGCTATCCAAGGGGTTGTCATGGCCAACGTAGTTGTCGTCGGGTCGCAATGGGGTGACGAGGGAAAAGGCAAGATCGTCGACTGGCTCTCCGAGCGCGCCGACGTGGTGGTGCGTTTCCAGGGCGGGCACAATGCCGGCCACACGCTGGTCATCGACGGCAAGGTCTACAAGCTGTCGCTGTTGCCTTCGGGCGTGGTGCGGCCGGGCAAGCTCGCCGTCATCGGCAATGGCGTGGTGATCGATCCGCATGCGCTGGTGAGCGAGATCGACCGGCTGGCCGAACAGGGCGTCGTCATCAACGGCGACAACTTGCGGATCGCCGACAACGCCACGCTGATCCTGTCGCTGCACCGCGAGCTCGACGCGCTGCGCGAGGATGCGGCGTCCAATTCCGGCACCAAGATCGGCACCACGCGGCGCGGCATCGGCCCGGCCTACGAGGACAAGGTCGGCCGCCGGGCGATCCGGGTGATGGATCTCGCCAATCTCGAGACGCTGCCGGCCAAGGTCGACCGGCTGCTCACGCACCACAACGCGCTGCGCCGCGGCCTCGATCAGCCGGAGATCTCGGTCGACAGCATCCTTGATGAGCTGACCTCGGTCGCCTCGCGCATCCTGCCGTTCCGCGAAACCGTGTGGCTGCTGCTCGACCAGAAGCGCCGCGCGGGCAGCCGCATCCTGTTCGAGGGCGCGCAGGGCACGCTGCTCGACGTCGACCACGGCACCTATCCCTTCGTCACCTCGTCGAACACCGTGTCGGGCCAGGCGGCTGCAGGCTCCGGCCTCGGGCCGGGATCGCTCAGCTACGTGCTCGGCATCACAAAGGCCTACACCACGCGCGTCGGCGAAGGCCCGTTCCCGACCGAGCTCAACGACGCCACCGGCCAGTTCCTGGGTGAGCGCGGCCATGAATTCGGCACCGTGACCGGGCGCAAGCGCCGCTGCGGCTGGTTCGACGCGGCACTCGTGCGCCAGTCGGTTGCGGTCAACGGCATCACTGGCATTGCGCTGACCAAGCTCGACGTGCTCGACGGGCTGGAAGAGCTCAAGATCTGCGTCGGCTACGAGCTTGACGGCGTGCAGATCGACCATCTTCCCGCCAGCCAGGGCGCGCAGGCCCGCGTCACGCCGGTCTACGAGACCATCGAGGGCTGGAAGGGCACCACCGTCGGCGCCCGCAGCTGGGCCGACCTGCCGGCGCAGGCGATCAAGTACGTCCGCCGCATCGAGGAGCTGATCGGCGCGCCGGTGGCGCTGTTGTCCACAAGTCCCGAGCGCGATGACACGATACTTGTGACTGACCCGTTTGAAGACTAGGTTAGCGCAATCGCGTGATTTGGAGCGCTTTGTGGGATCAAACCAGGGTAGAGCATGGCGGATTTTGTAGCAGTCATCCGGAAGGCGGTCGACAGCCTGCCCAACAATACGCCGGAGAACCGGGCCAAGGTCTATGACAAGGCGCGGGCCGCCATCCGCCGCCAGCTGGAAGCGATCAACCCGCCGCCGTCCGACGAGGTGATCGCCCGCCAGCTCGACAAGCTGGGCGCGGCCATCGACGAGGTCGAAAGCGACCACGCCGAGGCGCTGCCCGCCGATGTCGACGAGACCGAAGCGCTGATGGCCGAGCTCGAATCGATGGTGGAAAAGAGCCCGGTGATCGCCGAGCCGAAGCCCGAACCCCGGCCTGAGCCGAAGCCCGCGCCCAGGCCCGAACCGAAACCGGAGCCGCGGCCGGAACCAAAGCTCGAACCCGCGCCGGAGCCCCGCCCGGCGGCTCCCGTTGCAGCGCCCGCCGCCCCGGTGCGGCAGGACCCGCCACGCGCCACCGAACCCGCGCCGCTCGATTACGACGACTATGACGACGAGCCCGCGCCCTACGAACCGGCGCGCAAGGCGTTTGTCGAGCCCGGGCCTGCCTGGGAGCCCGAGCCGGTCTCGCGCCCGGCGGATCTGGTCGGCGAGGCGCATGACGCAGCCTTCGGTCTTGATCACGCGCGCGAACGGCAGACCGCAAGGCCCGTGCGCCAGCAACCGGTCCAAAAGTCCGGCAAGGGCGGGCTGCTGGCGGCGGCCCTTGTCGCCCTCTTCGTCGTCGTCGTGGCTGTTGCCGGCTTCATCTACAAGGACACGGTCGTCGCCATGTTCTCCGCCTCGCCGGTCGATACGCCTGTGGGATCCGGTGTAGCGGGCGGCGATGCGCCGGACGCCGCGGACACGGCCCCCGCAGCCGAGGCCGCCGCTCCCGAGACCGCGCCGGTCGAAACGGCGCTGACCGAGGAAGCCGTTCCGGGCGAGGACGGCAAGTTCACCCAGCGGCTCAATCCGGACGGAACCGAAACCGATGCCGGCCCGGCCGAAGGGCCGGAGGCCGACGGCGCCGTCGAAGGCCGCTCGGTCGCGGCCCTCACCGATCCCGGCCCGGCCGACGAGAGCGTGGCCGAAGAGACCACCGCCGACGCCGCGGTCGCGCCCGAGGATGCCGCAGCCCCGGCTTCGCAGCCGCTCGGCGTGCAGCAGAAGATGATCCTCTACGAGGAGCGCCTCGGCCAGCAGTCGCTCGAGGTCAAGCCCGGCACCGTGGTCTGGACGCTGGTCAGCGAGCAGACCGGCGACGGGCCGGACGAGCAGGTGATCCGCGGCGAGATCAACAATCCGGACAAGGGGCTTTCGGCGCTTCTGACCATCAAGCGCAACACCGACGCCTCGCTGCCCGCCAGCCACATCGTCGAGATCGTCTTCGCGCTGCCCACCGATTTCGACGGCGGCGCGATCGACCAGCTGCAGCGCATCGCCATGAAGCAGACCGAGGCCGACCAGGGCACGCCGCTGATCGCGGTGCCGGCCAAGATCACCCAGGATTTCTACATGGTGGCGCTCAACGATCTCGAGGAAGCCCGCAAGGAGAACACCGAGCTCTTGCGCAACCGCAACTGGATCGACATCCCGGTGGTCTATTCCAACGGCCGCCAGGCGCTGATCACGCTCGAAAAAGGCGCCAGCGGCACCGAGGTGTTCAACCAGGCGCTCGATGCCTGGGCAAGGGCCGGCGGGTAGGGGCTGGGTAGGGGGCTGGTAGCCTTTCGGGTTAAAGCGCCATGTTGGGAGCTTTCGGCCCCAAGCCACTGTTCGGGCGGATGTCTGCGTTGGGCCCCAAAAAACAGCCAGTCAGGCGCCATCAATCATTGCAGCAGAAGCAGAATCTTCCCACCAGACTTGCTAATGAGCGCGGCCTCCCTGCGCGTGAGAGGAAGGCCGTTCGCGGGATAATTAGCGGCATGGTGGAGGATCGCGACGCATTCATCTAGGTTGCGTCGCGGCGATGTCCTTTGCGAGATCACTGGCGCTGGCGAAGCCCCAGCTGTGTCGATCCGCCCGCAGGTATGCGACCAGTCGCAGTCGCCCGGTTCCCGTCACGGCCGACCGCGCGATGTCGTCCGGGAGGATAATCTCGCGCCCATAGCTAGAGCGACGGGGAAGATTCAGACCGGTGATCCCAATACTTATGATCTCGGTGCAGTAGACGTGCTCCTGTTCATCCAGCCTGTAGTGGTGGTCGAACGGAGTACCGACAAGCCCGAACAGCTTGACGATTGCCTCGTGTTTGCGCCGTTCGCTGCCGAGGTGAGGCCGCAGGACGACCAGTCTGTCCGTGTCCACGAGATGGTCCACAGGCGACAGCTGGGCACCGTGCGCCTGCGCCGATTCGATGATGGACCGGCCTTCCCGGATCGCGTCATGGTAAGGCACGATTGCCGGGTTGTTCCACAAGCCCATGGCCTTCAACTCGCGCTCGGAGCCGAGATAGACCGCGGAATGGCCAAACATTCCGGCGCCGGTATGGCCGGAGAGGCGATGCTTGTTGCTGAACAGGAGTACGTCCAGCGGCCGCATGCGCGTGCGCACTTCGGCGAGGGCACCGGCGCTGTACTGCAGCCGGCCGTGCCTCCACTGAACGGCGGAGATCGCCATGCCGATGGCGGGGGCCGCAGGTTCCGCGACAGCGATCAACCAAGAGGGATAGAGCCCGACCTCGTTCGGTTGACGCGTCGTGGTCGAACAGGCCGACACCAAGACAATCAATCCCGCCAACGCGAGTCCCCTCGCCACAATGGCGCGTCCTTCAAGCTGTTTCATGTCTAGCAATGCCCCCGACTGGGAAGAAGACATCACACGCCGCGACAGCGTTTGCATTGACCCAAATCAACGGTCGCCGTCATCGCCCGCGCCACGGAGTTTGCGGTCCTGCCCGGCCTTGCCGGATAGGCGATCCCCCTGGTCGGCCGGATCGCCGCCGTCGTGGAAGTGATCGACGCTCTCACGATAGCGCCCCTGTCAGGGTCGGTCTTGGCATTCGACTACGCCAAGGAGAAGTAGGGGCAGCAAGTTCCGGATGGTCGGCGCTTACTGAATCTCAGTCGCTGGGAGGCGGTGAACTCCGGGTTGCGGGGGGCGTAGCAGCGGGCCGGAAGCCCGGCGACTGCGGAAACCAAGGCATTCGTGCCGGAACCGGGAGGAGACTGGTCCACACCGGCACCAGCGGCGCTGTTTGCCTCCTGAACTTCCCGCGAAGCATCGGCTGGTGAACGCCTGCCCACAGGCCTGTCCTTGATGCGGCGTTTGCGGCTCGAGCGGTTTGCATGTGCGCCATGCGGAACAAAGAGTGGGCGAGACAGTTTATGCAGCATGACAGACATCCACTATACTGCTGACCGGGAACGGATCGTGATCGAGCGGGAGCTCGATCATCCGGACCGGCTTGCCAAAACGCTGGATAGCCGGTTCCACCTGCCGGGCACATCGATCCGTTTCGGACTGGATACGGTTGTCGGCCTGGTGTCCGTCATCGGCGATCTGTTTGACGTCGGCTTCAAGGCCAATCTGCGCAATGTCGCGATCCTGCGCGAGCAGCTTGGCGCGAGGAAACGGGAACACAGCTCCGCGCAGACCGAAACAAGCGCGACAGCCTGAACGGTACGGCGTCTGGCAGCGTGACGCACGGTTGCCCGCCCGGAGGGACCAGGGACAGGCCAGCGCAGACGTCTCCCAACCGGCAAAAAGCCTCCCTTTTTTCCACACCCTCTCCACCCATGCCACACTACCCCCACCTTCCGTCCTGAACGGATGGCCGGGGCTGACGGAGCCCGGGCCGGCGGGAGGCGGTGAGTTCCGGTGGGCGGGGGCCGTACCCGCGGGCCGGAAGCTTGCGAAGCAACACCCCGGTCAGCGCGGGGAGCCTGCTGGATCGAGGTGGATCTGGCCGAGGGTTTTACCCGCGCGAATGGCCGGAACGGTCGGGCGGCCTCCGGGTCGCCGATCGGCGGCGTTTGATCCGCAGTCCTGCCCGGGCCGGTTGCCCGCCAGGACCAGCGGCATCACCGCAAACGCCGGCCTGACAAGTCCCTGCCGCGCCTGAGGGGTAATCCCGCCGGGCCCCGGGTGGGAGAGGGCGGTGATCGGTCCCCGAAGGGTCGAACGCGACGAAACCGCCCAGGGCTCGCGTCAGGCTTCGCGGGAAGGAGGGCCAGCTTCGCGCCCGGAAGGTGCGAGGGTCCCTCACCGGTGGGGCGCGGGCGACCGTGCCAAGCCACACTCTTCCAACCACCACGGGCCAGCCGCCCGCGCCCCACGAGTCCGGATGATTTGCCGGACACCGGACTGCCCCCATGCCGCCGGCGAGATTTTGTTTTCCGCGCGGGATTTTGGCGTGGGGGGAAGGGGGCGGCGGACGGATGACGGCGGGCTACGCACAAAAAACCTCGAAAGCGTCTCCGCCTCCGGGGTCTCAATGTCTGGCCATGTGAGCCGTGCGGTCAGTCCTCGACGGTTACCAGCGCCCGGGCGCGGGCGGCGGCCGCCTTCTGGACGGCGTCCTGGACCTTCTCAAAGGCGCGTACCTCGATCTGGCGGACGCGCTCGCGGGAGATGTCGAACTCGGTGGAGAGATCCTCCAGCGTGATCGGATCGTCGCGCAGACGGCGGGCCTCGAAGATGCGCTTTTCGCGCTCGTTGAGCACGGACAGCGCGCTTTTCAGCATGGCGCGGCGGGTTTCGAGTTCGTCCTGCTCGACCAGCATGTCTTCCTGGTTGTCGGAATCATCGACCAGCCAGTCCTGCCACTGACCGGATTCGCCCTCGCTGGCGCGGATCGGCGCATTCAGCGACGCATCGCCGGCAAGCCGGCGGTTCATCGAGATGACCTCTTCCTCCGACACGTTGAGCTTGGTGGCGATTTCGGCCACCTGGTCGGGGCGCAGGTCGCCGTCCTCGACGGCCTGGATCTTGCTCTTGACCTTGCGCAGGTTGAAGAACAGCCGCTTCTGGTTGGCGGTGGTGCCCATCTTGACCAGGCTCCACGAGCGCAGGATGTATTCCTGGATCGAGGCCTTGATCCACCACATGGCGTAGGTGGCCAGCCGGAAACCCCGCTCCGGATCGAATTTCTTGACGGCCTGCATCAGCCCGACATTGCCCTCGGAAATGACCTCTCCGATTGGCAGGCCGTAGCCGCGATAGCCCATGGCGATCTTGGCGACCAGGCGCAAATGGCTGGTGACGAGCTTGTGAGCGGCCTTGGTGTCCTCGTGCTCGAGGAACCGCTTGGCCAGCATGTATTCTTCCTGCGGTTCCAGCATGGGGAACTTGCGGATCTCGGCAAGATAGCGATTGAGACCGTTTTCGCCCGCGGAAATGGACGGCAATTTGACTTGGGCCATGACAGCACCCCCTTATCCCGATTTTCGGCTTCCTTGCGGCAAGCCTGAAGGTCCGGACCGAACATCGCATCCGAACTTTCCTCACGTGGCATTTAATTGTGGCGAAACCCGGGTTCAAGGTGCAACCGGTATCACGGAAGCGTGAAGAGGCCCGGAAGAGGCCAGCCGGGCCGGCTCAGAGGCCTGCAAGGCTCGCGCGCAGCTGTTCCATGTCGGCGGGAAGCGGGGCCTCGAAGCGCAGCGTTTCGCCGGTCGCGGGATGCTCGAACACCAGCAGGAACGCGTGCAGCGCCTGGCGCGGAAAGGTGTTGACGATCTCGCGGATGTCGTCGGGCAGCCGGTTGGCCTTGGTGCGGAAGGCTCCGCCATAGTCGAGATCGCCGATCAGCGGATGGCCGATATGGGCCATGTGAACGCGGATCTGGTGGGTGCGGCCGGTTTCCAGCCGGCATTCGACGAGGCTGGCGGCGCAGGTGCCGTCCGGTTTTTCGTCATAGCGCTCGCAGACCAGGTAGTGGGTTACCGCATGACGGACATCGTCGCCGTGATCGGTGCGGACGGCGCGGCGGATGCGGTCGCGGGCGCGGCCGAGGCTCGCGTTGATGGTGCCCTTCAGTCCCTGCGGCTTGCCCCAGACGATGGCCTGGTAGGCGCGTTCGAGCGGGCCGGTTAGCCCGTGGTCGGCGAACTGTTCTGCCAAATGGCGGTGCGCCAGGTCGTTCTTCGCCACCACCATGACGCCCGTCGTGTCGCGGTCGAGCCGGTGGACGATGCCGGGCCGCTTGACGCCGCCGATGCCCGACAGGCTGTCGCCGCAATGATAAATCAGCGCATTGACCAGGGTGCCTGTCCAGTTGCCCGCACCCGGATGCACCACGAGGCCCGCCTGCTTGTTGATGACGATCAGGTGGTCGTCCTCGTAGAGGATCTCGAGCGGGATGTCCTCGCCGACGGGATCGGCGTCCTCAGGTTCGGGCATGTCGAGCTCGACCCGGTCGCCTGGATGGATCTTGTGCTTAGCCTGTTTCGCCGCCACGCCGTTGACGCTCACCGCGCCGGCCTCGATCAGCGCCTTGATGCGGCTGCGCGACAGGTCGGGCTCCAGTTCAGTGGCCAGCCAGGCGTCGAGCCGGCCTTCGGCATCCTCGCCGGCGACCAGGGTCTGTTTGCCCGTCTCGCCATTGAGAGCATCCTGGGCTTCCCTATCGCTGTCGGCTTCGGTAAACGGTGTCGCGTTCTTCACTATCAGGGTCCGCCCGGCAAGGAATGGAAATGTCGAAAATCAACGAGGACGATCTCGACGAGAAGCCGCTTGATCCAGAGATGGAAAAAGTCCGGCGCAAGATGGTCCGGCTGCTGGCCGTGTCGATCGGCATCATGTTCATCGGTCTTATGACCGTGCTGGGCGCGATTGTCTATAAATTCACGAGCAGGGACGATCCCGCCGCCGGCGCCGCGCAGGTGGCAGGTTCCGCAGGCAGCGTTCCCTCCGACGCACCGGTCGAGGGCGTGGCGGCGCTGCCGGCCGGCTTCGTCGTCGAAAGCGTGACGCTCGACGGCAACCGGATCGGCTTCTTCGGCCGCGCCGCCGACGGTTCGCGCCGCGTCATCGTTCACGACATCTCGGTCGGGCGCATTGTCAGCGACATCGTCGTGATCACCCGCTGACCATGGAGCCGGAAATCCGGGCACGGCTCGTCAGGATCGAGGATCCGGCAGACCCGCGCATCGCCGAGTTCACCGCGATGCGCGACCGCGATCTCGCCGGCCGGGGCGACCGCTTCATCGCCGAGGGCCGGGTGGTGCTGCAGGCGCTGATGGACGCCGAGGCAGGTTCCAGGCGGTTTGTGCTCGAAAAGGCTCTGATCCTCGAAAACCGGGTCGACGGGCTTGGCGACGTTCTCGCCCGGATTGATCCCGGCTGCCCGGTCTATGTCGCCGGCCGCGAGGTGCTGGATGCGGCGGTGGGCTTTGCCATGCATCGCGGGATCCTGGCTGTCGGGCGGCACCTGCCGGCCACCTCGTTCGAGGCGTTCCTGTCGGGATTGCCGGAAAAAGCCCTGCTGGTGGCCGCCTGCGGCATTGCCAATCACGACAATATCGGCGGCATCTTCCGCAATGCCGGGGTGTTCGGCGCCGAAGGCGTGGTGCTTGATAGCTCCTGCTGCGATCCGCTCTACCGCAAGGCGATCCGGGTTTCGGTCGGGGCGGCGCTGAGGGTTCCGTTCTGCCGGGCCGGCTCGATCGAGGAAATGGTGAGCGCGCTCTCGGCGCACGGCTTCGAGGTTGCCGGGCTGTCGCCACGCGGCGCGGAGGCGCTGAGCAGCTTTCAGCCGGGCCAACGCCTGGCGCTGCTTGCCGGCACCGAGGGCGAGGGGTTGCCCGCCGAACTCATCGCCCGGATCAGGACGCTCAGGATCGAGCAGGCGCCGGGGATGGACAGTCTGAATGTCGCCACCGCCAGCGGCATCGCGCTTTGGCACGCCTCGACCCGCATGGGCCGGACAGCCCCTAATGCATGTCGCGCTCAAATGGAATCATTTGAGCGATAACGTACATGCATTATTTCAATGTCTTACAGCGACCTTTGCGCATCCGTTTGGATGCGCGGCGCTGTAGCCGGGTCTTTACTGGTCAGCCCCCAGCACTGAGGTCTCAGCCGTTGCCGGCAAGCATCTCGCGGGCGCGGGCGGCGAGACTCGGCTCGCTGCTGCCAGGCTGGACGGGGTCTTCGCTGCCCTTGAGGATATTGTAGATCGGCGAGGCGTCGCCGTCCCGGCTGGCGGTCAGTTCCACCATCATCGCGGCGACGGTGGCGATCTCGCGCCGCAACGCCGCGTCGTTGCTGCTGCTGTCGGCTTTCAGCAATCGCTCGATCAGCGCCGCCTGGCGGGCGCGAAGACGGTCGATCTTTTCGTCTTCGGAGAGGTCTTCGGTGCCTTGCGGCTTCGCCGTGGCGGCCTGTTTTACGGGGGCCTGCTCGACGGAGGGTTTCGGCTGGGCGGCGGGCTTGTCCCTGGCGATCTGGTGAATTTCGGCGCCTGGCTGCGCGGCCTTGTCCGCCGGTTCAGTTGCGGCTGGAGCGGGTGTTTCGGTGGCGGCGCTTTCTGCTGCGTCACCGGCGATGTTGCCGGCCTGCGGCGGCGCGGCGGTTGGCGGGGTCTGCCGGGCGGCGCCGTTGCGGCCGCTCACGGCGGCCTTTCGCGCCAGGCTGTTGGCTTCCTTGAGGGCGCTCTTGGTTTGCCGCAACTCGTCGGAGAGTTCGCGGTTTTTCGCCTTGAACCGCTCGACTTCGGCGATCCGGCGTTCCAGCGCGTTCTCGCGATCGGTCAGCGCCGTAATCGCCTTGGCGAGCTTCTCCTCGCTTTGAGCCAGCCGCTCGTCGTTGCTTTTCAGCCGGTTTTCCAGGTCGCGGCTGACGCTTTCCGAGTCCTTGAGCGAGTCGCGCAAGGCGTTGCGTTCGGTGCGGAGTTCCCTGATCTGGGACTTGAAATTCTCCGCTTCGGTGTCGAGGGTGACGACGTCGATGCGAAGCTCCTCGATCTCGGCGCCGAGGCGGTTGATCTTGTCATCGCGCATGGCGATTTCGTGCTTGCGGGCCTCGGCCAGCCGCGCCGCGTCGCCGAAATTGCCGGTCAGGGTGGTGATCCTGGCGTCGCGCTCGTTTACCTGCGAATGAAGATCACGAATGTCGGCATCCTGCTCTTCGATGCGTTTTTCCGCATCGAGCTTTTCGGCACGAATGGCGACCAGTTCGTTGCTCAGCCGAGTACCCCGCGCCACACTTTCGGTGAGCAGGTCGCGGTTGTGCTTGAGATCGACCGACAGACGGGCGTTTTCAGCCGCAAAGGCCGCTCGCGCCATATCCTTGTCGGCGCGGATCTCGGCCGTGGAAAGCGGCACGCTGGCGCGGATCCTGCGCTCGGTCAGACTTACCACCCGGCGCTGGATGATCGGCGCAACGATCAGCCCGACAAGAGCGGCGGCCAGAAAACCCAGCGCAAATAACAGGACAAACTCGATCACACCGTATCCACATTGTCACGGGCAGGGCTCAAGAAGGGCCCGGCCAAACCTGCGGAAGCATTAAGCATGGCGGGGCCGAATCGGCAAGCGGCAAGAGGTGAAGGTGGGACGCAGAAGGCGGAATCCCAAGGGATTGCTGCAATAAAAAGGCGGCCGCAAGCGGCCGCCTGACGTCTTCAAAAAACCCCGGATCAGCTAGAACGGGTTCCAGGTCGGTGTCTGGGTCATTTTCAGATAGCCGATATTGATGCCCAGCCGTGCGCCGACGCCGGTGCGAATGGGAACCATCAGTATATCGCCGCGCTTGAGCACCGTCATGCCAAGACCGGCGATCACGTAGGCCGAGCCCGATACGCCGCCAAACCGGCCATAGACGGCTTCGACGCTGGGGAGGTTGTAGACCAGCATCATGGTCCGGTTGCCGTCGCCACCATAGTCCCAGCCGATCGACGGGCCTTGCCAGAACAGGTCGTGCTGGCCGGCATTCTTGGTGTAGAGCTGACCTTCGCCGTAGGTCAGGCCGCCGATCAGGGCGCCGGAGGCTTCCTGGCCGAGAACGTAGCCGTTCGGCAGTCCGTAGGACTGGAATGCCTTCTCGACAACCTTGGCGAGACCGCCGGATGTGGTTCCGAAGAAGCCATGGCCGGCGTCGATGATCTCCTGCATGCTGTATTGCGATGAATTCGCCGCCTGCGCGGTCGCTCCCGGAACCGTTCCGGAAACAAGCAGCAGCGCGAGAAGAAAGGTGGCAAATGCACGAAGGCAAAAGCGGGACACGATCATAGAGTCCACTCCGTTGATGGGACGGTAGATACCGCAGGAAACATTGATCACATTGTGGCGCGCCGATCTTAATAAGCAGTTTACCAAATGTGGTGTCTTTAGGGCAGGATATGCGAAGCAATTTTCGGCCATGGCCAACTGTCGGCCCATGGCCCGAAGCGCTTGCGATAAACCGCACCTGATGCGATTTTGCTGCCCAGCCGATTCGACGCGCGGGGCACAAAGAGGAGATTCTTGATGTCGAAAAACCATAACCTGACCCTGGCAGGTCCAGACCTGGCAGCGCTTTTGTGCAGCCGCGTGTGCCACGACATCATCTCGCCGGTCGGCGCGATCAACAACGGGCTGGAGCTGCTGGATGAGGGCGGCGCCGATGCCGATGCAATGGACCTGATCCGCACCAGCGCGCTCAACGCTTCGGTGCGGCTCAAGTTCGCCCGGCTTGCCTTCGGCGCATCGGGGTCGGTGGGCGCCTCGATCGACACCGGCGAAGCCGAAAAGGCAGTGCTCGACTATGTGTCGGCCGACAAGAAAACCGAAGTGCGGTGGAGCGGGCCGCGCGCCATCATTCCGAAGAACCAGGTCAAGCTGCTGCTCAACCTGTTCCTTGTCGCCTACGGGGCCATTCCGCGCGGTGGCGAAATTGATGTGACGGTGGAGACGCCGGAGACCGATCCTAAGTTCCGCCTGGTCTGCAAGGGCAAGATGGTGCGGGTGCCGCCGAAATTCCTGGAGATCTATTCCGGCAATGTCGACGAGGCAATCGATGCCCACTCGATTCAGCCCTACTATACCGTGCTCCTGGCGGATGAAGCCGGGCTTACGCTTTCCTGTTCGGCCAATGCGGACGAGGTGGTGTTCACCGCCGAACGCAAGGCTGCAGCCTGAGACAGGGGCCGGGGAAGCGGCAACGCTCCGTTAAGCCTGTCTGATTACGAAATGTTCGCTCCCTTGAGCTAGTCTTCCCTGCAGTGAGGGCGCATCCGCCAGCGGGTGCGCCAGGAAGAAGCCAAGGGAGACGCGCCATGCGCCGCTTTATGATTGCCGATGATTCCGCCGTGATTTGCAAGGTTGCCAAGCGCATCCTGACCGGGCTGGACTATCTCGTCATCGAGGCGTCCAATGCCGGTGAAGCGATGATCATGTGTGATGCGCAGCTTCCCGATGTCCTGTGCGTCGATGCGGGCATGACCGGCGCGCTGGACCTGATCTCGTCGGTGCGCCAGATGGAAGGCGGCAAGGATGTGCGCATCTACTACCTGATGATCGAAAAGGAATTCAAGCAGATGATGGCGGGCAAGCGCGCCGGCGCCGACGATTTCCTGCTCAAACCGTTCGACCGCCGCAGCCTGACGGAAGCCTTCGCGCCTTACGCCGCCGCCGCCTGACCCTTCCCGAACCGTTGGAGACTTGCTCGTCCATCGACCGATGGGGCGAGCCCTCCAGGACATAAAAAAACCCGCCGAACCGGCGGGTTTTTGCTGTTTCAGGCCCAATCCCGGGAAAGGGGAGGAGGGATCAGGCGCTTTCGAGGATTTCGTTTTCGTCGGGTTCGCGCAGCACGTAGCCGCGGCCCCAGACAGTCTCGATGTAGTTCTTGCCGCCGGCCGAGGTCGCAAGTTTCTTGCGCAGCTTGCAGATGAAGACGTCGATGATCTTGAGTTCCGGCTCGTCCATGCCACCGTAGAGGTGGTTGAGGAACATTTCCTTGGTGAGCGTCGTGCCCTTGCGGAGCGAAAGCAGCTCCAGCATCTGGTATTCCTTGCCGGTGAGGTGAACCCGCTGTGCACCAACTTCGACGGTCTTGGCGTCGAGGTTGACCACCAGGTCGCCGGTGGTGATGACCGACTGGGCGTGGCCCTTGGAACGGCGGACGATGGCGTGAATGCGCGCCACCAGCTCGTCCTTGTGGAACGGCTTGGTCATGTAGTCATCGGCGCCAAAACCGAGACCGCGAACCTTGTCCTCGATGCCGGCCATGCCGGACAGGATCAGGATCGGGGTCTTGACCTTGGAAAGCCTGAGAGTGCGCAGGACTTCATAGCCGGACATGTCCGGCAGATTGAGGTCGAGCAGAATGATGTCGTAGTCGTAGAGCTTGCCGAGGTCGACGCCCTCTTCACCGAGATCGGTGGTGTACACGTTGAAGCTTTCAGACTTCAGCATCAGCTCAATGCTCTGAGCCGTGGCGCTGTCATCCTCAATCAGTAGAACCCGCATATTTATCCCCTTTTCCGCCGCCGCAAGGTGTTTGAGATCCACTTACGCGATACGGATCCAGTCGTTGCCTGATTTGGAGGCTGCCATGGAATGGTTAACAAATTCTGATCAGGTTAGGCAACCACTATCAGAATGTTAATTATCACTGGCATACTCCTGATTTTACTCCAAAAAAACTCTCGGATTTTCTTGAATCAACACATCAAGAAATGGCTCCAAGTGATTCAAAGGACTCCGGAATGGCGGGCGAAAAAATCATGCTTTCCGTTTACCCCGCCTTAAACCATGAGGCGTAGTATTAACGATGCCCGTAAATGAATGGTTACCGCGGCGGACAAAAAGTTAACGTCGTGGTCATTATTTGCACACCGGGACTGGCAGGGTTTGCCAGTGTAACGAGTTTCATTAACCGGGATCTCGCATCACGGGAGTATTGCGTATGAAGTCGCGTGAGAGCCACGTTCGCCTGAAACAATTCCAGGTCAACGAGAAGACCCGTCAGCTTGGGCAGATCCAGCTGATGATGGCAGAAATGGAAAAGATGGCAGCCGAGCTGGAGTACCAGATCACTGCCGAGGAGAAGAAGGCCGGAATAACCGATCCTTCCCATTTCGCCTATCCAACCTTTGCAAAGGCCGCGCGCCAGCGGTCCGACAATCTGCAGAACTCAATTCGTGAATTGAAGGTTCAGCTCGATGCGGCCGAACTGGCGCTGGAAGAGGCGCAGGCCGAGTTCGAGAAGGCGGCCGCACTGGAAGTGCGCGACGCCGGACACAGGTCAAGCCGGACGGGCTGAGTTCGGTTCGTACAAGCCAAGATGAGAGAGATGGCCGAAAGGCCAGGCGCGGGCGGTTGCCCGCGCCTTTCGTGCGTTGATGGGGACGATGCCCCGGAGCTGTGCCGCTGAATATCCCCGTCGTGTCTGCGCTCCCCGGCCCGCCTTCCGGCCCGGTTCAGTTCACCACGTCGCGCCATTCCGGATGCCGTTGCGCCTGCGCCTTGAAGAACGGGCAGAGCGGAATGATTTTCCATCCCCCGGTACGGGCGGCCTCAACCGCATGAAGCGCCAGCGCCTGGCCGACACCCTTGCCGCGCAGGCTATCGGGGACGCCGGTGTGATCGATGATGACAAGCTGCGGCGAGGCGCGCGAGAACGTCATCTCGGCCTCGACGCCTTCAAGCCTCGCGATGTAGCGTCCGCCGGTCGGGCCGTTTTCCTCACTGATCTGCATGGGTGCTCCTGATTGCCAATCTCTGCCGCACTCGGATATGGAGATGCGTGCCATCAGTTTAAACCAGCCGATGTCGTCTCGATACCAAAACCGGTTCGAGGCCCGGCAGGCGGGGAGCGGGTATGAGAGCAGATCGATGCGTTTGACGCTTGCCCTGGCATTGGTGCTGGCGCCGCTGTTTTTCGGGCTCGGCATCGTGTTGCCGCTGATGCGGTTCGAAACGCTGTATTTTTTTGACCAGTCGCCGTCGCTGCTGGGCGTGATCGCGACGTTGTGGACAGGGGACGATCCGGTTCTGGCCGTGGTGGTGGGGCTGGTTTCGGTGGTGTTTCCTGTGGTCAAGCTGGTGGCGATTGCCGCCGAAGCCCTGGGGCTTTCGCACAAGCCGGGGCTTGCCACGCGGCTGTTGCCGCATCTGAGCCGCTGGTCGCTGATGGATGTCGTGCTGGTGGCGCTGGTGATCGTCGCGGCCAAGACCGGCGGGCTGGCCGAGGCGTTTTCCCAGCCGGGCCTGTGGTTCTATGCGGGCTCGGCGCTGGCGGCGGCGATCGCCCACGGGCTTGCCGGCCGCTCCGGCCCGCCGCCCGGAGCCTGACCCGGCACCCGTGATCGGGAACACGACAGCGACGTACCAAGCGGTCGGGCCAAGCTGTCAGCAAGGCACGCAAGGACGGCAGGCTGCCGCTTCATCCGTAAAGCATTCGGGTATGAGCGCTCGATGAAGCCCGAGGGCTTCAGGACTTGATCAATGCCGGTACTGCTGGATCCGTGTCGTGCGCAGGCCGGCGAGGCCATGGTCGCTGATGGAGGACTGCCAGGAGAGGAATTCCTCAACTGTCAGCGTATAGCGATCGCAAGCCTCCTCGAGGCTCAAGAGGCCGCCGCGAACTGCGGCCACCACTTCAGCCTTGCGCCTGATCACCCATCGACGGGTGTTGGCGGGCGGCAGATCGGCTATCGTCAACGGACTCCCATCGGGGCCGATGACATATTTGACGCGGGGTCGTACCATTTCGGTCATTGGACTCTCTTACACACTCAAGACCTATCGAGCAGAGACTACAGGCTGGGGTTTAAAAATTGGCTAAGGGGCCGGCAAGCATTTGGTAAGTTTTGGCACAGGGCCTTTGCCGGGGTGCGATCAAGTGGCGCGCGGGCGGGAAGGCATCTTGTTGCCGGGCGCCGCACACCCTATAAAGAAAGGGTCCGCGAGGAAATTTTTGCAACCGCTTGATCAGCGCCTTGAACGCTGTTGAATGCCGGGGAAGCCAGTGAACAGTCTCGATTTTGATAAGGACCCGCGCGACACGCGGGTGGTGGTCGCCATGTCGGGCGGCGTTGACAGCTCCGTCGTGGCGGGGCTCTTGGCGCGCGAGGGCTATGATGTGCTCGGCGTGACGCTACAGCTTTACGATCATGGCGCCGCCGTGCACCGCGCCGGCTCCTGCTGCGCCGGCCAGGACATCGACGATGCCCGCCGCGTCTGCGAGACGCTGGGGATCCCGCATTACGTTCTCGATTATGAAAAGCGGTTCCAGGAAGCGGTGATCAATCCGTTCGCCGAAAGCTATGTCGCCGGCGAAACGCCGATCCCCTGCGTGGCCTGCAACCAGACCGTCAAGTTCGCCGACCTGTTGGCGACCGCCCGCGATCTGGGCGCCGACGCGCTGGCGACCGGGCACTATATCCGCTCGCGCCCCAACCCGGCGCCGGGCAATCCGGGCCGGCGGGCGCTGTACCGGCCGATCGATTCGGACCGCGACCAGAGTTATTTCCTGTTCGCGACCACGCAGGACCAGCTCGACTATGTCCGTTTTCCGCTGGGTGAGCTGCCGAAGATCCGCACCCGCGAACTGGCCGAGGAAATGGGCCTGAGCGTGGCCGACAAGGCCGACAGCCAGGACATCTGTTTCGTGCCGCAGGGCAAATACGCCAACGTGATCACCAAGCTGAAGCCGAATGCGGCCCTGGCCGGCGAGATCGTGCATATCGACGGCAGGGTGCTGGGTGAGCACCAGGGCATCGTCCACTACACCATCGGCCAGCGCCGGGGCATCGGGGTCGCCACCGGCGATCCGCTTTACGTGGTGCATCTCGACGCCCGCTCGCGGCGGGTGATCGTCGGCCCGCGCGAGGCGCTGGATACACGGCGGCTGATCCTGCGCGACGTCAACTGGCTCGGCGACGCGCCGCTTTCGGACATCGGGCCTGAGGGACTGGACTGCTTTGCCAAGGTGCGCTCGACCCGGCCGCCGCGGCCGGCGATCCTGCGGGTCGGCGAGGGCGGCGAAATCTCGGTCGAGCTCATCGAGGGCGAAGCGGGCGTCGCGCCCGGGCAGGCCTGCGTGCTCTATTCGGCGCCGGGCGACGAGGCGCGGGTGTTCGGCGGCGGCTTCATCGACCGATCGGAGCGTTCGCCGGCGGCCGAGGCGATGCTGTCCACCCTGCTGCAGCCGGCCGCCTGAGGCCTGGTGCAGCAGCAAACAGCGCAACAGGTCAGCGGGGCATCGGGGTCATTGCCCGAGGCCCCGGCCATGCGCTGCCGCATCAAACTTCACATCAATCGTGCCGGACGGTGCCTTCCGACAGGATCTCGATGACCGCGAGGCCGTCGGCGACCGGGGTGCGCGGTTTTTCGCCTGTGGCGATGCAGTCGAGGAAATGGGCGCATTCGCGCGTCAGCGGCATGCCGTCGGGGATCGCCACATAGTCCGGATCGACCATCTCGGACTGCCAGCCATTGTCGTCTTCCCACAGCTTGTGCCGGTAGACTGCGAGCTTCTGGTTCCAGGGCGCGACATCGTCGAACACCGCCATGGCCTTCGACCCGATGACAGTAAGGCGTCGTTCGCGGTAGGGGTTGAGCCGCGAGGCGAAGACGTGGCTGCGCACGCCGCTGGCGAATTGCAGGTGCAGGTGGGCGAAATCGGACAGCCGGTTGAGCATGGCCGAGCCGACGCCGCGCACACTGATCGGCTTTTCGCCGGTCAGCGCCAGGATCAGCGACAGATCATGCGGCGCGATGTCCCACAGGGCATCATTCTCGGCGTGGAACTTGCCAAGCCCGACCCGATGGGAATGGATGTAGCGCACGGCGCCCAATTCGCCCGCGGCGATCATCGTCTCGAGCGCCTCGAAGGCCGGATGGAAACGCAGCACGTGGCCGGTCATGGCGATCAGGCCGGCCTTTTGGGCGGCATCGACCACGCGGCGCGCATCGGCCACCGACAGGGCAATGGGCTTTTCGACCAGCACGTGCTTGCCTGCCTCGAGCACCGCGATGGCCTGGTCGGCGTGATATTGCGGCGGCAGGGCCAGCACCACGCCGTCGACGGCGGGATCGGCGAGAACCTCGTCGAAGCTCATGGCGCGGACGCCGTGCCTGCCTGCCAGCTCGCGCGCGCGGTCTTCATGGCGGTCGGACACCCCATAAAGAGCGCCGAGCTCGGCAAAAGTACGGGCGTGGTTCGATCCCCAGTAGCCGCATCCGACGACAACGATCTTCGGCATGGTTTCCGGGGTGAGGGGGCTTTGCATGGCAGGTGATTCCCGAGTGCTTCTTGTCCGAATGCATGTCGCGCACAATCGGAGTTGATTGAGCGATGCCGGACATGCATCAATTCAAAGTGCTGCAGCGTCGCTTGCGCATCCAGTTGGATGGGCGGCGCTGTCGTCCTTCGGCGACCGGATTAGACCCGATGGCAGGCCATGGCAAGGCACGGTGCGGATCCCGAGGGCCGGACTGCCTGCGGCATGGCGTCGTGCCTGGCCGTTCCACCCCGCCAGAGCGGCATCAAACCCGCATCAAACCGGCGTCAAATCCACGGCACAAGGCCGTGCCGCAGGCGATATGCGGGCGAAGGCAAGAAAAGCCCGAACGGCGCTTGACACCGGCGCAGGCCGCACCTTATATGCCGCCCGTCCGGCCCGATCACATCGGCGGCTGGCGGCGGGGTAGCTCAGCTGGTTAGAGCAGCGGAATCATAATCCGCGTGTCGGGGGTTCGAGTCCCTCTCCCGCTACCATTCAAGCAACAGCTTTAGCCCTATGTTTTCGCTGCGTGCGTGTGGATGAATGGCCCGATAATCCCGGAGGGCTATCTCGCGTTCATTGGCTATTTAGCCAACCGATGATGCATTTTTTCAAGATGTTATGTAGATCGACGATTCTTGCAGCTGTGGTCTAGCATAGCAAAGTCGCCAATTAATATCCCCGTATCCGTCGCTTGTGAAATCCTTTCTGTCTCTGCAAACAAGAAAGTTGAGAGCGAAAGATGCGTCTATATGAGGGTTGCGAGCCTGACATAACTCTGACGGATATTGCGTGGAAAAGACTTTGGCTGTCAGCGCTTGAACTGAAGCGCACACTCGATCAAAAGGCGCCATTTGATTTTCCGGGTAAGGTCAAAAAGGGGCGTTCTTTGCTAGTCGGCGAGGGAAACTTGAGCTTTTCCAGATCTCTAGCCAGAATTGTTGGTGTGGCTGCCAAGAACATGACGTCCACGACTTTTCAAGGCGAAGATGATTATACGGAAGCGATGCGCGCCAATGCGCGTGTGCTTCGGCGTAGCGGTGCCACGGTCATGTCGGGTGTTGATGCGACAAAACTATCAAAGTGGTTTGGGCGCAGCAAATTTGACCTCCTTGTTTTCCAGTTCCCAAATGTTGGGAGCAGGAACCCATTGTATGGCCGGAATCCGAACCATATTCTGGTTCGCCGTTTTCTCAAAAGTGCGACCGAACATCTGACTGGCAACGGCATTGTTGCCATATCTGCGGTTAACAGCCCTCACTATGATGGTGCATTTGATGTCGACGGTGCGGCTGAACGCAACGAATACGAGATTCCGGTTGCCTATCCGTTCTACTTTTCCGATTATCCGGGCTATACTCATGTGAAGACGAAAGACGATGGGGCAAGCGCCGTTGGCGAAGGCGATGAATTCGTGACCTATGTGTTTCACCGGAAGAAGCAGGTGGCGAGGAAATGGATGCTTCGTTGAGCGATACCTCCGCGGATCTGCCGCCTGGCGCGGTCTGTCTTGCCGGGTTCATATCCCCGTCCGAGGAGGCGGCACTTGTCGGTCATCTGGATGGCGGGGAATGGAATTCGGAACTCAGGCGCCGGGTGCAGCACTTCGGATACCGCTATGATTACCGGGCACGGGCGGTCACTGCGGAGGCATTTCTCGGTGCCTTGCCTGCCTGGCTCGCATCATTGAGCGAACGGCTGGCGGCGGCGGGATTTGCCGGCGGCGTGCCGGATCAGGTGATTGCCAATGAATATCTGCCCGGGCAGGGGATCAGCGCCCATGTCGATTGCGTGCCATGCTTCGATGACACCATTGTCTCGATCAGCCTGTTGTCGCGATGCGAGATGGTTTTCCGGCACAGGCCGAGTGGCGCGACGCGGGCGATCATTCTTGAGCCTTGTTCCGCATTGGTGCTGACGGGCGCCGCGCGCTACGAATGGACCCACGAAATCCCGGCGCGCAAGAGCGATATTGTCGAGGGGAGGAAGGTCCAGCGGTCACGCAGGATCTCGCTGACCTTCAGGAAGGTTGTCCGATCCATCTGATGGCGTGACAACCGGAAATGGCGCTGCTGTCAGGCGGAGGGCATAGGGAAGCGCTGGCCTGGTCCCCCGCTTTTGCCGGGGCTCTGCAGTGGAATTCACTTGGCCAGATACTCACACATGGAGGTGATCATCCCCTTTGGTCCGGTTTCGACGCAACGCCTTATCCGGCCCACTCCACCCGATAGCATCCCCGCACCCCGCCTACCGTGTCGGCGAGCGGATCAAGGATTGCAGGGTGTAGACCAGGACGGCGGTGCCTATGGCGCCGAGCAATGCCACGCCCAGGAGGACGATCAGGTCGATCGGGCCGCCGATGTCTCGGAAGCCGGAACTGGTGATCATCTGCACGAACAGCACGGCGGCGATGGCGCCGAATGGCATCGACAGCTGCGCCAGCAGGAACTTGCGCATCGACATCGAGCGGTCGCGGACAAGCACGTAGAGATAGGCGACGGTGATCGCGACTGCGGCCACCACCATGGCCCAGAACAGGCCGCGGCCGAAGATCTCCTCGAAGACGGCGATCAGGGTGGTGAAGGTCAGGTCTTTCATGATGCTCTCCTCAGGCCTTGCCGCGCAGCATGGCGTTGTAGGTGGCCTTCAGCGCCACTTCCTTCATCAGCCAGCTGATCCAGAGTTCCTCCAAGGGCGCGATGATGCCGGGGAAGGAGGGGGTGAGATTGTTCTTGTAATCGAACTCAATCAGCATGGCGCGGCCGACGCGGGTGATCAGCGGGCAGGAGGTGTAGCCGTTGTAGGTTTCGCTGCCCTCCCGGCCGTCGATGGCGGCGACCAGATGGTCCTCGACCACCGGAACCTGCCACTTGACCGAGGCCGCGGTCTTGCCCTTGGGCACGCCGGCGACATCGCCGAGCGCGAAGATCTCCGGGTAGCGCAGATGCCTGAGCGTCTGCTGGTCGACTTCCACCCAGCCCTGGTCGGTCCACTTGTCGGCCCAGGACAGGCCCGACTGCCGGATCACGTCGGGAGCGCGCTGCGGCGGGATGACATGCAGGTAGTCGTATTCGAGCTCGGTGTCGCCGTCGGGGGTGGCGAAGGTGGCGCGCTGACGGCCCGGCTCAATGGACTTGAGCACATGGCTGTAGGCGGGCTTGATGCCGCGGTCCTCGAACAGCATGCGCACCTTTTCCGAGACGATCGGCACGCCGAAGAGGCTCTGGTTGTTGGCGGCGTAGACGATCTCGGTCTTGCCGGCATTGCCGGCGGTGCGGGCGATGTCGTCGATCAGGAAAGTGTGCTTGAGCGGGGCGCCGGCGCATTTCATCTCGGTCGCCGGACGGGTGAAGATGCCGACACCGCCCTCTTGGGTGAATTTCGACGCGGCCTGCCAGGTGCGCGCGGCATGGTCGGGGCCGGCATAGAGCGCGCCGATGCCGTTCGAGCCGACGAGATCGAGCGAGAAGCCCTCGATGGCGTCGTGATCGAGAACCAGGCCGGGGGCGACGACGAGAAAGTCATAGTCGAGCTTCTGGCCGCCGGAGGTGGTCACGGTGCGGGTCTCGGGGTCGATGCCGGCGGCGGCCTCGTTGATGTAGGTGATGCCGCCGGGCAGCCAGTCGCTGGTCCTGCTCTGGGTGTAGGACGCGGGCTTCAGCCCCGCGGCGACCAGCGACAGGCCAGGCTGGTAGAGGTGCTCCGCGCGGGCGTCGAGAATGGTGATCGCAGCGCCGTCGAGCCGGTCGACCAAGCGGTTGACCAGGGCCGTGCCGGCGGCGCCGGCGCCGATGATGACAATACGCGCGGAGGTCTTGATCGGAGCCGAGCGGGCCGGGCCGCCAAGGGTAGCGGCGGCCACGCCAGTTGCGGCGAGGCCGAGGAACATGCGCCGCGAGGGCGCGAAATCTGAATAGGTCATCCGGGGTTTCCTCCAAAATTATTCCGCATCTGTGCCACAGGATTTGGCGGCGGCAATTGATCTGGGTCAAAATACATTCGTATATTTGAATTCTTTTATGGACTTGCCGCCGCCGTCATGACCGAGGGCGGGAGCCCGGCATTTGCGACCGGCGCCAGAATGGCTGTTTACAAAAATAATATAGTATGATTTTTTAGCCTTCGGGCAGGAGCCCTGAATTTGGGAGGAAAACATGATTTCGAAGAAAGCTCTCGTTGGAGCGGGTGTACTCGCGTCCATGCTTATGATGTCGTCCAGCGTTATGGCGCAAACTGTCGGCTTTTCGCAGATCGGTTCGGAGTCGGGCTGGCGCGCGGCCGAGACCACGCTGACGCTGCAGCAGGCCAAGGAACGCGGCATCGACCTGAAGTTCGCCGATGCGCAGCAGAAGCAGGAAAACCAGATCAAGGCGCTGCGCTCGTTCATCGCGCAGGGTGTCGACGCCATCCTGATCGCACCGGTGGTCGCCACCGGATGGGATTCGGTGCTCGAGGAAGCCAAGGAAGCTGAAATTCCGGTGATCCTGCTCGACCGCATGGTCGATTCGTCGAAGGATCTCTACCTGACCGCGGTCGGCTCCGACCTGGTGCATGAAGGCAGCGTTGCCGGCCAGTGGCTGGTCGATACGCTTGCAGGCAAGGACTGCAACGTGGTCGAGCTGCAGGGCACCACCGGCTCGTCGCCGGCGATTGACCGCAAGAATGGCTTCGAGCAGGCCATCAAGGGTCATGACAACATCAAGCTGATCCGCAGCCAGACCGGCGACTTCACCCGCACCAAGGGCAAGGAAGTGATGGAAAGCTTCCTCAAGGCCGAGGGCGGCGGCAAGAACATCTGCGCGCTCTATGCCCACAATGACGACATGGCCGTCGGCGCCATCCAGGCGATCAAGGAAGCCGGCCTGAAGCCGGGTTCTGACATCCTGGTGGTCTCGATCGATGCCGTGCCGGACATCTTCCAGGCGATGGCCGCGGGCGAAGCCAACGCCACGGTGGAACTGACCCCGAACATGGCCGGCCCGGCCTTCGACGCGCTCGCCGCCTACATGAAGGACGGCACCATGCCGCCGAAGTTCATCCAGACGGAGTCCAAGCTCTACACCCAGGCCGATGATCCGCAGGCCGTCTACGAGCAGAAGAAAGATCTCGGCTACTGAGATCAGCCATTTCGGCGGCCGGAGATATTCTCCGGCCGCCTTTTTTGCTCTGGCCCCGATATGCCCTATTGTGCGCGCGGGGGATGACATGATCCAGACAACCGGGAGGCCCTGATGCCGCATGGCGATGCCAGGCAACCGCTGCTTCATGCGCGGGGTGTGCGAAAGATATTTCCAGGCACCATCGCGCTCGACGGGGTGGATTTCTCGCTTCATGCGGGCGAGGTGCACGCGCTGCTCGGCGAAAACGGGGCAGGAAAATCCACTCTGATCAAATGCCTGACCGGCGCCTACCGGCGCGACGGCGGTGATATCCTGCTCGACGGAGAAAGCATCGACCCCAAGGGGACGCTCGACGCGCAGGCCTACGGCATCGGCACGGTCTACCAGGAAGTCAACCTGCTGCCCAATCTGAGCGTGGCGGAAAACCTGTCGCTCGGCCACCAGCCGACGCGGTTCGGCATGATCTCGGTCCGCGCCATGAATGCCCGCGCCCGCGAGGTGCTTTCGCAATACGGGCTTGATATCGATGTCACGCGCACGCTCGACAGCTATTCGGTCGCCGTGCAGCAGGTGATTGCCATTGCCCGCGCGGTGATGCTGTCGGGCAAGGTGCTCATTCTCGACGAGCCGACGGCGAGCCTTGATGCCCACGAGGTGAAGATGCTGTTCGACGTGGTCCGCTCGCTCAAGGAGCGCGGGCTCGGCATCGTCTTCATTTCGCATTTCCTCGACCAGATCTTCGAGATTTCCGACCGCCTCACCGTGCTGCGCAACGGCCAGCTGGTGGGCACGGAAGTGACCGCCGAGATCGACCGGGTGCGGCTCATCAACATGATGCTGGGCCGCGAACTCGAGCACGAGACGCGGGCGCACGGCAAGCTGCATGAGGCTGCGGGCGATCCGCGGCTGGTGTTCAGCGGCTTCGGCCGCAAGGGCAGGATCGAGCCATTCGACCTGTCGATCCATGCAGGCGAGGTGATCGGGGTGGCGGGGCTTCTGGGCTCGGGGCGGACGGAAACCGCCGAAGTGCTGTTCGGCGTCGCCCATCATGACAGCGGCGAGGCGAGGCAGGACGGGGCGCCGGTGTCGCTTATGTCGCCCCGCCAGGCGATCAAGGCGGGATTCGGCTTCTGTCCCGAGGACCGCAAGACCGACGGCGTCATCGCCGATCTCAGCGTTCGCGAGAACATCGCTCTCGCCCTGCAGGCGCGGATCGGCTGGATGCGGCGAATTCCCGACCGGGAGCAGAAGGCGATGGCCAACGACTATATCCGCAAGCTGGATATCCGCACGCCCGACGCGGAAAAACCGGTGGGGCTCCTGTCGGGCGGCAACCAGCAGAAGGTGATGCTGGCGCGCTGGCTCGTCACCAACCCGTCCTTTCTCATCCTCGATGAGCCGACGCGCGGCATCGATGTCGGCGCGCATGCCGAGATCATCCGGCTGATCGAGGAGCTTTGCGCGCAAGGCATGTCGCTGCTGGTGATCTCGTCCGAGCTCGACGAACTGGTGGCCTACAGCCACCGGGTGATCGTCGTGCGCGACCGGCGCCACGTGGCAGAACTTGCCGGCGACCAGATCACAACCGGCAACATGGTCCGCGCCATTGCCGCACCGGAAAGGGAGGCCGTCAATTGACCGGGTTCAAGCTCCTGCTTCGCAGGATCCTGCCGCAGCTGATCACGCTGGCGCTGGTCGTCGGGCTGATATCGATCATGTTTCCCGGCTTCTTCGAGATCTCGCTCGCCAACGGGCGCCTCTATGGCAGCCCGGTCGACATCTTCAATCGCGGCGCACCGGTGGCGTTGCTGGCGATCGGGATGACGCTGGTGATCGCGACAGGCGGCATCGACCTGTCGGTCGGCGCGGTGATGGCGATATGCGGCGCGGTGGCTGCCTGGGGGATCACCGAAGGCTACGGCCTTCTGCCGACGCTTCTCATGGCGCTCGCCGCGGGCCTCGCTTGCGGATTATGGAACGGGCTGCTGGTGGCGTTTCTCGGCATCCAGCCGATCGTGGCGACACTGATCCTGATGGTGGCCGGGCGCGGCATCGCGCAATTGATCACCGAAGGCGCGATCCTGACATTCAACCACGAGGGGATGATCTTCTTCGGCTCGGGGTCGCTGCTGACCGTGCCGACGCCGATCATCATCGCGATCCTGACCGGTGCGCTGGTGACGCTGATCGTGCGGCGCTCGGCGCTCGGCATGCTGATCGAGGCGATCGGCATCAATTTCCGCGCCAGCACGCTTGCGGGCGTCAACACGCGCGTGCTGCTGGTCGCGGTCTACATGACTTCGGGCCTGTGCGCGGCGCTGGCCGGCATCATCGCGGCGGCAGACATCCGTGGCGCGGACGCGAACAATGCCGGGCTCTGGCTCGAGCTTGACGCGATCCTGGCGGTGGTGATCGGCGGAACCTCGCTGCTCGGCGGGCGGTTCTCGCTGATTGCGTCGCTGATCGGCGCGCTGATCATCCAGGCGGTCAATACCGGAATCCTGCTTTCTGGCTTCCCGCCCGAGTTCAACCTGATCATCAAGGCGGTGATCATCCTGATCATTCTCGTCCTCCAGTCGCCGCGCGTGCGCACCGTTCTGGCGTTCCTGTCCACGGCCAGGGCAGATGCTGCCGGCCAGGAGAAAAAGGTGGTGGAGCCATGAATTCCCGTCTCTTGCCGCTCCTGGCAACGCTCGTGATCTTTCTTGCGGCCTATGCGGTCTGTTACGCGCAATATCCGGCGATGCTGTCGACCCGGGTGATTGGCAACCTTCTGACCGACAACGCGTTCCTGGGCATCGTCGCGGTGGGCATGACGTTCGTCATCATCTCCGGCGGTATCGACCTGTCGGTCGGATCGGTTATTGCCTTTTCCGGGGTCTTCATCGCGGTCATGCTGCGTGACACCGGCCTGCATCCGCTCGCTGTCTTCGCGGCTCTTCTGGTGCTGACGACGCTGTTCGGCGCGGCGATGGGCGGGGTGATCCATTATCTTGAGATGCCGCCGTTCATCGTCACGCTTGCCGGCATGTTCCTGGCCCGCGGCATGGCCTATGTGCTGTCGATCGATTCCGTTCCAATCACGCATGAGTTCTACGAGGTGCTGCAGCGCAGCTATTGGCTGATGCCGGGCAAGGGACGGCTGACACTGATCGGCGGCATGATGCTCGTGGTGTTCCTGGCCGGGATCATGCTGGCGCACCGGACCCGGTTCGGCACCAATGTCTATGCCGTTGGCGGCGGGGTCCAGACGGCGCGGCTGATGGGCGTTCCCGTCGGGCGCACGACCGTCGGCATCTACGCGCTTTCCGGCTTCCTGGCGGGGCTGGCCGGAATCGTGTTTTCGATCTACACCTCGGCCGGCTACTCGCTGGCAACGGTCGGGGTGGAGCTCGATGCCATCGCCGCGGTGGTGATCGGCGGCACCTTGCTGACAGGCGGTAGCGGATTTGTCGCAGGAACCTTGATCGGGGTTCTGATAATGGGGCTTATCCAGACCTACATCATCTTCGACGGCACGCTGTCGAGCTGGTGGACCAAGATCCTGATCGGAATGCTGCTGTTTGCATTCATCGTGCTACAAAAGGGGCTGGTCTGGACTTCAGGCAAGAGACGGGCGGCCGGGGGATAGACGGCCAGGGAGAGAATATTTGCTCAACACCAGCTTTTCCGAACGCGCCAATCGCAGCCAGCATTCGTTCGTGGTCAACGAGCTTGGCAAGGAGATCGTGAGCGGGATCTATCCGAGCGGAACCCTGCTGCCGGGCGATGCGGAACTGGTGGAAAAGTTCGACGTTTCGCGCACCGTGCTGCGTGAGGCAATGAAGACCCTGACCGCGAAGGGCATGATCATACCGAAGGCCCGGATCGGGACACGCATCACCGAGCGGTCGGACTGGAACCTTTTCGATGCGGATGTCCTGGTCTGGCATATCGAAACCGGCGTCGATGTGACCTTTCTCAGGCACCTGACCGACATGCGCTATGCCATCGAGCCCTTTGCGGCCCGTCTGGCAGCCGAACGGGCCGGCAAGGACGAGATCGCGGTGCTCTACAAGCATGCCGAGGAGATGAGCAGGGCCAACTCCGACGAGAGTTTCGCCCAGGCCGACCTGAAATTTCACCTGGCGCTGCACGCCGCATCGGGCAATCCGTTCATGCTGTCGGTCGGCAACCTGATCGAGGCAGCGCTGGTGACGAGCTTCAAGATGAGCTCGCCCTATGGCGAATCCGACAGGCATGTGGCGACCGCGAACAAGCACCGGCTGATCGTCGAGGCGATCGAGCGCAAGGATGGCGAAGCTGCGTCGGCTGCGATGGAGCAGGTGATCAAGGACGGCTTTGAACGGATATCAAACAAGCTTGTCTGACGCAGGAATTTGTGGCCACACCCGTGCACGGTGTCGCGACATTTCCTGTCAGGTGGCGAGATCGATGAGAGCGCCGCGCTGCTGGATGACGGCGGCGGCCAGGGCGGATCCGGCAGCAAGTCCCTTGATCACGTCCCGGCTCTCGAGATAGCGGGCGAGAAATGCCGCGTTGAAACTGTCGCCGGCAGCCGTGCTGTCGACGATATCAGTGACGGGAGCAGGCCCGAAGCGGGTGATCTTGCCGTCTTCCAGCGCAAGCATCTCGCTGCCGGCATTCTTGACAACGACGAGGCGCACGCCTGCCCCGGCATAGCGTTGCGCGGTTTGCTCCGTCGCGACGTCGCCAAACGCGTTCGCGTCATCATCGAACGAGGGCAACAGGATGTCGCTGACCCGGGCTGCCGCCATCACGGCGTCGCGCATCGTGTCGGCATTTTCCCAAAGGCGGGGCCTGAGATTTGGATCGAAGGCCACGGTGGCACCGGCGCTGCGGGCTTTCGCAATTTCCGAAAGCAGGGTTTCCCGGTCCGCCGGCGAGAGGATCGCAAGGGTAATTCCCGAGAAGAAGATGACGTTGGCGGCCGCCAAGGCTGCGTGGAATGCGGCCGTGTTTGCGGCAAGCCTGCGGGCGGCCGAATCCGAGCGCCAATAGGCGAAGCTGCGCTCGCCGTTGTCGAGTTGGATCAGATAGAGACCGACCGTGCGATCGGGCAGGGTGCGGATCAAGTCGGTGCGGATGCCGGCGTCGCGGATGAAATCCGTCATGCGTTGAGACACCGCGTCCTGGCCGACGGCGGTGTAGTAGGCAATGTCCCACTCCGCACTGAATGTTTTCCGCGCATACCAGGCGGTGTTGAGCGTGTCGCCGGCAAACCCAAGGTGATAGTCACCCGACGCGGCCGGCGCCATTTCGACCATGCATTCGCCAATCGACAGGAAAGTCTGTGTCATGCATCGGTCTCGTCGGCGAAGTAGCGTTCGTGATCGGCGCGGATGCGGACGATCTGCTTCTTGATGCGGGAAAGATGCTCGCGCATGTTCTGCACGGCCAGGGTTTCGTCCCGGGCCCTGAGTGCATCCATGATGAGCAAGTGATCGCCGAAGGCGTCCTGTGAGGCGAAGGACAGGGAAAGGAACCGCACCCGATCCATGTGCGCCTTGTTCTCGCGAATGATGTCCCAAGCAAATCCAAGCCCGGCACGTTCGCAGATTTCCTTGTGGAACTGGTCGTCATAGCCGTGGAAGCTGACCGGATCCCTGGCCTCCACTGCCTGCCGTTGCTTTTCGATGATCGCGTCAAGTGCGGTCATGTCGTCGTCTGTCAGCACCTGGCATGCCATGCGGACGGTTTCGGCCTCGATGGCGCTGCGAATGAAACGTGCCTGCAGCACGGCGGTCGAGGAGATCTGGGAAACGAGCGTCGCCCGCTGCGGCCGGATTGACAGGAAGCCAAGCTTGGACAGGCGGTAGAAGGCATCGCGGACCGGCTGGCGCGAGACGCCAAACGCCTTGGCCACCTCGACTTCGGACATCTTGGTGCCTGGCGGAAGTTCCAGCAGCAGGATCTGGCTGTGCAATTCGTCAAACACGGTATCGGCCACCGATGGACGATTGAGCGGTTCCAGATTCCGCAAGGAGGAAGATACGGACATGCGTTCACTCCGTTGACTCAATATGCATACTAGCATATTACATTACCAGATTGATTGAAAGGGGCGCTTCGACAAGCGGCCTGTTTGGGAGGACTAGGGTGACATTGTTGGCCCCTGACAGATTGTTTCCGGTGGACCCGCAGACGCGGGGAATCGCGCGCGAACTCTATCAGACAGTTGCCGACAAGCCGATCATCAGCCCGCACGGTCATACCGATCCGCGCTGGTATGCCGAAAACCAGCCGTTTTCCGATCCGGCTCAATTGTTCATCACGCCGGACCACTACGTCTTCCGCATGCTGTTTTCGCAGGGGATCAGCCTCGAGAGCCTCGGCGTGCCGCGCGTTGATGGCGGCCCGACCGAGACCGACGGCCGCAAGATCTGGCGGCTGTTTGCCGAGAACTATCACCTGTTCCGGGGTACGCCGTCGCGGCTGTGGCTCGATCATGCGTTCCAGGACGTGTTCGGCATGACGACGCCGGTTTCGAAGGCGACGGCTGACCAGACCTATGACCATATCGCCGAGTGCCTGACAAAGCCGCAATTCCTGCCGCGGGCGCTGTTCGAGCGGTTCAACATCGAGGCGATCGCCACAACCGAGGGCCCGCTCGACGATCTGCGCTGGCACCGGATGATCCGCGACAGCGGCTGGAAGGGTCGGGTGGTCACCGCCTATCGCCCGGATGCGGTCGTGGATCCGGAATTTGCCGGCTTTGCCGCCAATGTCGAACAACTCGGCGCGTTGACCGGCGAGGACACGTCGACCTGGGAAGGTTACCTGCGCAGCCACCGCATCCGCCGCGCCTATTTCAAGGAGTTCGGCGCGACATCTTCGGATCACGGCCACCCGACGGCGCGCACCGAGAACCTGTCTGCACCGGAGGCAGCGGCGCTTTTCGCCAAAGCGCTCAAGGGAACGTGTTCGGCGGAGGAGGCCGATGCGTTCCGCGGGCACATGCTGACCGAGATGGCGCGCATGAGCCTGGAAGACGGGCTGGTGCTGCAGATCCATCCGGGCAGCCACCGCAACCATTCCGACCCGATCATGGCGGCGTTCGGGCGCGACAAGGGCTTCGATATCCCGACCCGGACCGACTATGTCCGCGCGCTCAAGCCGCTTCTCGATGCGGTGGGGCTGGAGAAGGATCTCACAATCATCGTCTTCACGCTCGACGAGACCAGCTATGCCCGGGAACTGGCGCCGCTTGCCGGCGCCTATCCGGCGCTGAAGCTCGGTCCTGCCTGGTGGTTTCACGACAGCCCCGAGGGCATGCGGCGGTTTCGCGAGATGACCACTGAAACCGCCGGCTTCTACAACACCGTCGGCTTCAACGACGATACACGTGCCTTCTGTTCCATCCCCGCCCGCCACGATGTGAGCCGGCGGGTGGATTGCGCCTTTCTCGCCACGCTGGTCGCGATCGGCCGGCTCTCCGGCGAGGATGCATTCGAGGTCGCAAATGACCTTGCCTATCGGCTTGCCAAGCAAGCTTACCGGCTCTGAGAGCCATTTCTGGGAGGAGACTGAACATGAAACTGATGAAAACCCTGGCCGGCATGCTGCTGGCCACCGCAGCCATGGCGATGACCGCAAGCGCATGTGAAACCACGCTCAAGTCGTCCGACACCCATCCCGACGGCTACCCGACGGTCGAAGCCGTCAAGGCGATGGGCAAGATGCTCGAAGAAAGCACCGGCGGCAAGCTGTGCGTCGAAATCTACCATTCGGCCCAGCTGGGCCAGGAGAAAGACACGATCGAGCAGACCCAGTTCGGTGCCATTGACCTGAACCGCGTCAGCCTTGGACCCTTCAACAACATCATCGAAGAAACCCAGGTTCCTTCGCTGCCCTACATCTTCCGCTCGGTCGATCACATGCACAAGGTGATGGACGGTCCGATCGGCCAGGAGATCCTGGACGCGTTTGCCGCCCATGACCTGATCGGTCTGGCGTTCTACGACGGCGGTTCGCGCAGCTTCTACAACAAGGAAAAGCCGATCAAGTCGATGGAAGACCTGAAGGGCATGAAGTTCCGCGTCATGCAGTCCGACATGTTCGTCGACATGGTCAGCGCACTGGGCGCCAACGCCACGCCGCTGCCTTACGGCGAGGTCTACTCGTCGATCCAGACCGGCGTCATCGATGGTGCGGAAAACAACTGGCCGTCCTATGACACCTCGGGTCATTTCGAAGTGGCGAAATACTACACGCTCGACCAGCACCTGATCGTGCCGGAAGTGCTGGTGATGTCGAAGAAGAGCTGGGACAAGCTGAGCGCCGACGAGCAGGAGAAGGTTCGCGCCGCTGCCAAGGCCTCCGTTCCGGTGATGCGCGAGCTCTGGGTCGCGCAGGAGAAGAAGTCGGAAGACAAGGTCCGCGCCGCCGGCAGCGAGATCATCACCGACATCGACAAGACCCCGTTCATCGAGGCGATGAAGCCGGTCTACGAGAAGTACGTCAAGTCCGACAAGCTCAAGGACATGGTCGCCCGCATCCAGGCAACCGAGTAGTCTTGATCACCGGCCCGCGGGGACTTTTCCCGCGGGCCGATTCCCAACGGAGGGGTGGACGTGCAGAGCCAGATGAGAAGTGTGGCGCGGGTAACCAGCGCCATGGCGCAGGCTGCGCTGTGGACATCGGGAGCGGGCCTGGTGCTGATGACGGTGCTGATCGCCTGCCAGGTGTTCTGGCGCTATGTTCTCAATGACAGCATTTCATGGACCGAACCCGGATCGGTGATGATCATGGGCTGGTTCATTTTCCTCGGGGCCGCGGTCGGCATTCGCGAGGGCTACCACCTTTCCTTCGACATCATGCTTCACCTTGTGCCTGAGCATGTGAAGCTGTGGATGCAGTCGATCTCGGACCTTGTCGTGATCGCCTTCGGCGGCGGCATGGTGGTCTATGGCACACAACTGGCGGTCAACGCCGCACCCAACGTGCTGCCGAGTCTGGGCATATCGGGCGCATTCGATTTCATTCCCATCGTAGCCGGCGGGGTGCTGGTGATCCTGTTCTCGATCGAACGCATTGCACGACGCCTGGCAGGCCTGCCGACGGCGCTTTTCGGCGAAACCGAGCTGGAGGACTAGGACAATGGAATTGTGGGTCCTTTTCGGCTCCTTCGTGGTGCTGCTGCTGCTTGGCACGCCGGTGGCGTTCTGCCTCGGCGTCTCGAGCTTCGCCACCATAGCCTATCTCGGGCTGCCGCCGGTCGTGGTGTTCCAGCGGATGAATTCCGGGGTCTCGGTGTTCGCGCTGATGGCGATCCCGTTCTTCATCTTCGCCGGCGACCTGATGGTGCGCGGCGACATCGCCCGGCGCCTGGTTGCGCTGGCCGGCGCCATGGTCGGCCACCTGCGCGGCGGTCTCGGGCAGGTCAATATTTTTGCCTCGATCATGTTCGGCGGAGTTTCCGGATCGGCAGCCGCTGACGCCAGTGCTGTCGGTGGGCTGATGGTGCCGCAGATGAAGGAGCGCGGTTACGATGTCGACTACGCGGTCAACATCACGGTGGTCGGGTCGATCATCGCGCTGATGATCCCGCCTTCGCACAACATGATCATCTATTCGATTTCGGCCGGCGGGAAGATCTCGATTGCCGACCTGTTCACCGCCGGCATCATCCCGGGCCTGCTTCTGGCATTGTCGCTGATGGTCGCCGCCTGGTTCGTGGCCAAGCGGCGCGGCTATCCGACCGAGGCTTTCCCCGGCTTCAGGATGCTGCTCAGCCTGTTTGGCAACGCCGTGCCGGGCCTTATCTTGATCGCGATCATCTTCGGAGGCGTGCGCTCGGGGATCTTCACGGCATCGGAATCCTCCAACATCGCCGTTGTCTACGCGATGTTCGTGACCTTCTTCGTCTACCGGTCGCTGAGCTGGAACGATTTCGTCGCCGCCACCTTCGCGGCAGTGCGCACCACGGCGATGGTGCTGATGGTGATCGGCTGCGCCGGCGCGTTTGGATGGCTGCTCGCCTATACGCGCGTCCCGGCCTCGATGGTGATGATGCTCAAGGGGCTCTCGGACAATCCGATCGTCATCCTGCTGTTGATGAACGTGGTGCTGCTGATCCTCGGCACCTTCATGGACATGTCGCCGCTGATCGTCATTACCACGCCGATCTTCCTGCCGGTGGCCACGGCCTTCGGCGTCGATCCGGTGCATTTCGGGGTGATCCTGATCCTCAACCTCGGCATCGGGCTGTGCACGCCTCCGGTGGGGGCGGTGCTGTTCGTCGGCTGCGCGGTGGGCAAGATACCGATATGGCAAGCGATGCGCACCATCTGGCCATTCTACGGCGCCGCTTTCGCCACTCTGATGCTGGTCACCTATATCCCGCAGCTATCGCTGTGGCTCCCGGCCCTGTTCCACTGAGGTCCCCATGATCAAGTGTTTTCCCGAGGTTCAGGCCGATCCCGGCGTCAGGCGGCAGGTGCTCAGCGACAGTCCGGAACTGATGGTAGTGGCCTTCCGGTTCCAGGCGGAAGGTGCGGAGGGCAAGCTGCACAGCCATCCGCATGTGCAGTCGACCTATGTCCAGTCCGGGCGGTTCGTGTTCTGCGTTGCGGACGAGGAATTCGAGGTTGCTCCGGGCGACAGCTTCGTCATTCCGTCCAACGCGGTGCATGGCTGCCGTTGCTTGGAACCCGGAACCCTGATCGACACGTTCGCGCCGCGGCGCGACGATTTTCTGACGCCTAACCCCTGAAGGGAGAGTTTCCATGCTGACGGTTGAAACCCGGCACGCCATCGATCCAGCCACGGCCAAAGGCCTCGACACGGCGGGACTGCGGTCGCATTTTCACGCCGGCGGGCTGTTTGCCGATGGCGAAATCCGGCTGGTCTACACCCACTACGACCGCCTTATCCTGGGCGGTGCGGTTCCGGGTGCGGGAAAGCTGACCCTCGACCATGTCAAGGAATGCGGCACGGCAACCATTCTCGAGCGGCGGGAGATGGGCATTCTCAATGTCGGCGACACGGGAACGGTTTCGGCCGGTGGCACCGACTACACCGTCAACCGCGGCGATGTGCTCTATCTCGGCATGGGTTCGGGACCGGTGACGTTTTCCGGCGGTGGCCGGTTCTACATCCTGTCGGCTCCGGCGCACCGAAAGTGCCCGAGCAAGCTGATCCGGATCGAGGACGCGCGGCGGGTGGAAATGGGATCAGCGGAAACCTCGAACGAGCGCGTCATCCTGCAGTTCCTGCATCCCGAGGTGGCCGAGAGCTGCCAGTTGCTGATGGGCTACACCCAGTTTGCGCCGGGCTCGGTCTGGAACACCATGCCGGCCCACCTGCATGACCGGCGCATGGAAGCCTATCTCTATTTCGACATGGGGCCGGAGCAGCGCGTTTTCCACATCATGGGCCGGCCGGATGAAACCCGCCACATCGTGATGGCGAACGAGGATGCTGTGATCTCGCCGCCCTGGTCGATCCACTGCGGTGCGGGCACCGGGGCCTACACCTTCTGCTGGGCCATGGCCGGCGACAATGTCGATTTCACCGACATGGACATGGTGGCGATGGGAGACCTGCGGTGAGCCCATTTTCGCTCGCGGGCAAGACGGCGCTGGTGACCGGCGCCAACACCGGCATCGGCCAGGCCATCGCGCTGGCGATGGGCCGGGCCGGAGCCAGCGTCATCTGCGCGGGACGCCAGTCCTGCGCAGAGACCGTGAGCCAGATGACGGATGCACGCGAACTGCTTCTCGATTTCGCCGACCCGATGGCAGCACGCGACGTGTTTTCGAACGAGCGGATCGATATTCTGGTCAACAATGCCGGGATCATCCGCCGCAACGACGCGGTCGATTTCACCGAGAGCGACTGGGACGACGTGCTGGACGTGAACCTGAAGGCGGTGTTCTTCACCTGTCAGGCGTTCGGGCGCGCTGTCTTTGCCCGTGGCGGAACCGGCGCGATCGTCAACATCGCCTCATTGTTGTCGTTCCAGGGCGGGATCCGCGTGCCGTCCTACACCGCTTCCAAGCATGGCGTTGCCGGCATCACCAAGCTGCTTGCCAATGAATGGGCAGCAAAGGGCATCAATGTGAATGCGATCGGTCCCGGCTACATCGTGACCAACAACACCGAAGCCCTGATCAGGGACGAGGCCCGCAACAAGGCGATCCTCGAACGTATCCCCGCCGGGCGCTGGGGCGAACCTGAAGACATCGGCGAGACGGCAGTCTTCCTGGCGTCGCCGGCGGCGAAGTACATTCATGGCGCAATCCTCAATGTCGATGGAGGCTGGCTTGCGCGTTGACGATCAAAGGCTCGGCCGTTCGGATGCTGTGAGGCCGGGGGCGGGGATCGTGCATCTCGGGCTGGGCGCCTTCTTCCGGGCTTTCGGCGCGGTCTATGTCGAGGATGCCGCCCGGTTGTCCGGCGGCGACTGGGGCATCGTCGGCGTGAGCCTGCAAAGCCCGTCGACGCGCGACCGGCTTGCCCCGCAGGACTTCGTCTATACCTGCGTGACCCAGAATGCCGAAGGCGGCGAGACCTTCCGCAAGATCGAGATCGTGCAGGATGTCCTGGTGGCGCCTGAAGACCCCGAAGCCGTTCTCAAGCGGATGGCTGATCCGGCGATCCGCATCGTCACGCTTACGGTGACGGAGAAGGGCTACTGCCATGATCCGGCGACCGGGAAGCTTAACTTCGACCATCCCGATATCGTTCACGATCTCGGCAACCCGCTGCCGCGTTCTGCTCCCGGCTTCCTGGTTCGTGCGCTGCAAAGGCGGCGAGACGCCGGGCTGCCGCCCTTCACGGTGCTGACCTGCGACAATCTTCCGGAAAACGGCAGGCTGGTCCGCCGCGCGGTGCTGGATCTGGCGGCAAAGGTCGATCCGTCGCTTGCCGACTGGATCGCGGCGGAGGGGCGGTTTCCGGCAACCATGGTCGACCGGATCACACCGGCCACGAAGCCCGAGGACATCGAGCGCCTGGCGCAGAAGATCGGTTACCGCGATGAAGCACCGGTGATGTGCGAGCCTTTCCGGCAATGGGTGGTGGAGGACGATTTCGTTCCCGCCTATGGCGCAGACGCCCGCCCGGATCTGGCCGCCGCCGGCGCCGAGATGGTGAAGTATGTGACGCCCTACGAGAACATGAAGCTCCGGATGCTCAACGGCACGCATTCCTCGCTTGCCTATCTCGGCTATCTCGCCGGTCATGAGACCATCGCAGAGACGGTGGCGGATCCCGTGTTCGCAACGTTCGTCAAGCGGCTGTGGCGCGAAGAGATCATGCCATCCTTTGCGCCGCCTGAAGGGGGTGACCTCGAAGCCTATGCGGACGCTCTGTTCGAGCGGTATTCCAACCCGGCCATCCGGCACCGCACCTGGCAGATCGCCATGGACGGTAGCCAGAAGCTGCCGCAGCGGATTCTCGGGACCATCACAGACAATCTTGATGCGGGCAGGGCCTGCCCGGGGCTGATGCTCGCGGTCGCGGGCTGGATGCGCTACGTCGGCGGCATCGACGAGAAGGGCCAGCCGATCGAGGTCAAGGATCCGCTGGCTCACCAGTTGCGCACCCTTTCGGATGCGGCTCCGACAGCGGAGCTCAAGGTCGCCGCGCTGCTCGGGGTTCGCGATGTCTTCAGTTCCCGGCTGGCAGACGAACTCGGTCAACCCGTCGCCCGCGCTTATGAATTCCTGTCCGTGCATGGCGCACGCAAAGCAGTTGAGGAAATCAAGTGAAGGAAAGCTGGCGCTGGTACGGCCCTCTCGACAAGATCTCTCTCGGTGAAATTGCGCAGACCGGCGCAAGCGGGATCGTGACCGCCTTGCACGAAGTGCCCTATGGCGAGGTCTGGAGCCGCGAGACGATCGCCCGGCGCAAGGCCGAAATCGAGGCTGCGGGTTTCGAGTGGGTGGTGGTCGAGAGCCTGCCGATTCACGAGCGGATCAAGCGGGGCGAGGGCGACCTGTCGGGGCTGTTTGCCAATTACCGCCAGTCGATGGCGAACCTCGCCGCCGAGGGGCTTTTCACGATCTGCTACAATTTCATGCCGCTGCTCGACTGGACCCGCACCGATCTTGCGGCACCCGTCGACCGCGGCGGCAGTTGCCTGCGGTTCTCGGCACCGAAGATGGCGGCGCTGGAACTCTTCATGCTAGGCCGCGGCGAGGCGCGCCAGGATTATCTGCCGGAGGTCGTTGCGCAGGCCGAGAGCTGGTTCCAGGCTTCCTCCGACGACGACCGTTCGCAACTCATGCATTCGGTGATGGCAGGCCTGCCCGGCGCCTATGACCGTTACGATGCCGACGGCCTGAAGGCCGCGCTCAAGCTCTATGAGGGCATCGACCGCGCGGAGCTGCGGAGCCATTTCAAGCGGTTCCTCGAAGAGGTGATCCCCACCGCCGAGGAACTCGGCATGCGGTTCTGTGTGCATCCCGACGATCCCCCCAGGAACATCCTCGGGCTTCCGCGCATCGTCTCCTGTGCCGATGACATCGCCTGGCTTCTGGGGACGTTCGACAGTCCTGCGAACGGGCTGACCCTGTGTTCGGGTTCGCTCGGGGCCAATCCGAAGAACGACGTGCCGGCGATTGCGCGGCGATTTGCGGACCGGATCCGCTTTGCCCATCTGCGCAATGTGCGCAAGGATGCAGACAGTTCCTTCGAGGAAGCCGCGCATCTGACCGGTGATACCGACATGGTCGATCTGGTTGCGGCGCTGCTTGAAGAAGAAAGCCGCCGCCGTGATGCGGGCCGAGCTGACTGTGAGATCCCGTTCCGGCCGGATCACGGTCACGAGTTGCTCGATGATGCGAGCCGGAACAGCCATCCGGGCTATCCGCTGATCGGGCGGATGCGGGGACTGGCGGAACTGCGCGGCGTTATCGCCGGCCTATCTTACGGCACGAAGCAAGCTGGCTGAACACGGCCGGTGAGAAACAACCTGTTCCGGACGACATCGGCCAAGATCGCGCGTCAGACCCGAAGTTCGATCATGCCGGTTTCCTTGACCGACTCCATGACCGCAAAGGAATGGGTCTGCATGACAGACGGCAGCTGGCTGATGCGCTCGCCGAGCAATTCGCGGAACTGGGTGATGTCGCGGGTGCGGACCTTGAGCATGTAGTCAAACGGACCAGCGATCATCAGGCAGCTCTGGACTTCCGGGATCAACCTCACGGCGCGGTTGAAGTCGTCAAGCGAACTGTCGCTGGTCTTGGACAGGTTTACATGCACGATCATGACATGCCCCATATCGACTTCAGAGGGGTCGATGCTGGCGCAATAGCCGGAAATGACACCTTCACGCTCCAGCCGTTTGACCCGTTCCGAACACGGGGTCTTGGTCAGATGCACACGTTCGGCAAGATCAACGATAGACATTCTGCCATGGGCCTGCAGCTCATTGAGAATACGGCGATCAATGGGGTCCAAGTTCCTTCTCATCTGGTCTTTTTTCCTTGTATTTCCTGATTTTTGGCCGAATGTCTTGAATGTAGACCAATAAAAGGTCCAATGACTAGTCTTTTTGACTAGAGTTACAGTGCGGGATCAACCGCACGGAATGCGTATTTCAGCGCCAGTTTCAGAAGTTTGATTGGTCGTATTGAGTGGTTGTTTCGGAAGCGGGCGTGGTTGCGACAACGACAAGAGAGGGACTTTGAAATGACGACAAAACTGGTTGTCGGCCTTGACGGCCACGAGTCAGGCGAACGCGCCCTGGCCTATGCGGAGCGACTGGCAAAACTCATCGGCGATTGCGAGCTGATGATTGTCTATGTGGTGGAATGGTCGCCCTATTCGTTCCAGACCGCGGAGGAGAATGCCCAGCGGCACAAGCGTCGCGAAGAGGAAATCTCGACCGCAACGGAGCGGGTCGTGGATCCGGCCGTGGCCAAGGTGACGGCTGCCGGTATCAAGGCAACTGGAAAGGTTCGGCATGGCGACGTGTCGTCGATCCTGATGGCTGTTGCCGAGGAAGAGAAGGCCGAGCAGATCATCGTCGGCCGTTCGTCGGAAGGCGGATTTGCCAAGCGCATCTTCGGCAGCGCCGCCTCCAACCTCGTCATGCACGCGTCCGTGCCTGTCACAGTCGTCAACTGAGGGGGCAATCATGAATAATCTTGGAAAACTGATGCTGTTGACGATTGCATCTTCAGCCCTTGCCGGCGCTGCCCATGCGCAGGAAGCCATGACGCTTGACCAGAAGGTCAATGAAATCTTTGCCGCAGTCACCGGCCCGTTTGTCAGTCTCATCTTTGCGCCAATTCCGGGGACTGGCTTTCCCTGGATCGTCATGTGGCTGGTTATCGCCGCGACGATTTTCACAATCTACTTCGGGTTTGTTCAGTTTCGCTTCTTCGGTCATGCCATCGGGCTGGTGAAGGGCGACTATTCGGATCCGAACGATGCCGGCGAAGTCAGCCACTTCCAGGCGCTTGCGACCGCGCTTTCAGGCACGGTCGGACTCGGCAACATTGCCGGTGTGGCTGTTGCCGTCGGCATCGGTGGCCCCGGCGCGACATTCTGGATGATCCTTGCGGGATTGCTCGGAATGGCGTCCAAGTTCACCGAATGTACGCTCGGTGTGAAGTACCGAAACGAGTATGAGGATGGCACGGTTTCCGGCGGTCCCATGTACTACATCTCCAAGGGCTTCAAGGAGCTGGGTCTTCCTGGCGGCAAGTTCCTCGCGATCATGTTCTCCATCTTCTGTATTCTGGGCGCCTTCGGCGGCGGCAACATGTTCCAGGCCAATCAGGCGCATGCCCAGATTTCCGGAATTGTCGGCGACTATCCCGGCTGGATTACAGGCATCATCTTCGCAGCGGTGGTCTTTGCGGTCATCGTCGGCGGAATCAAGTCGATCGCCAATGTGACCGAAAAGATCGTTCCGTTCATGGGCATTCTCTATGTCGGTGCGGCGCTGATCATCCTGCTGGTCAACTACGACAAGATCGGCTGGGCCTTCGGCCAGATCCTCGGTGGCGCCTTCACAGGCCTGGGCGTTGCCGGTGGCTTTGTCGGTGCCCTGATCCAGGGCTTCAAGCGGGCGGCATTCTCCAACGAAGCCGGTGTCGGTTCGGCGGCAATTGCCCACTCGGCGGTCAGGACCAAGGAGCCGATTACCGAAGGTTTCGTCTCGCTGCTCGAGCCGCTGATCGATACCGTCGTGATCTGCACGATGACTGCTCTGGTCATTACCATCTCGCAGCAGCTGATCGTTGATCCGGCGACCGGGCTTTACCAGCTCAACGAAGCCGGTTCTTCGATCGCCACTGTCGGCGATGTCAGCGGCGTTGCCCTGACCTCCGCGGCGTTCGGTTCGGCAATCGGCTGGTTCCCCTACGTGCTGGCGATCGCGGTTGTGCTGTTTGCCTTCTCGACGATGATTTCGTGGTCCTACTACGGTCTCAAGGCCTGGACCTATCTGTTCGGCGAAGGCAAAAGCTCCGAGCTGACGTTCAAGATCATCTTCTGCATCTTCATCGTCATCGGAGCGGCGGCCAGCCTCGGTCCGGTCATCGACTTCTCGGATGCCGCTATCTTCGCAATGAGCGTGGTCAACATCTTCTGCCTCTACTTCCTGATGGGTCTGGTGAAGAAGGAGCTGAGGTCCTACGCCTCACGTCTGAGCGCCGGAGAGATCAAGAAGTTCAAGCACTAGATCGTGTGACTGGAAAAGCACGAGGGGCGGGGAGATCCGCCCCTCAACAACGCGGCACCGGCGCAAAACGCCGGCGCCGTTTGTGTTGGCGGGCGTTGGCGCCCGAAACTTCATTACCAGAGTTTAACTAGGAGCCGGCGGCTATCGGGCGTATTCCAGAACACGGATTGGGAGGCAGATCGGAAAGGACCTAAACCGTGAAAAGCATACTCTCCTCTCGATATTTCTTCTGGGCGGTTCTGGCGCTGCCGGCGCTGCCGATGATGATTGCCCTGTCTTCCGATCCGGGCGCGGCCAAGGGGCTGCTGCACCCCAGCGGCGAGTTTTCCGCCCGTTTCATGATCATCGCGATGATGATCACGCCGCTCAGGATGATCTTTCCCAAGGCCGGCTGGCTCAATTGGCTCATGCGACGCCGCCGCGCGCTGGGCGTCGCGGCGTTTCTCTACGCCGTCCTGCACCTGGTGCTTTACGTGATGGAGAAAGGCGCGCTGGCGCCAATGCTGGCCGAGTTCATGGAACTGGGGATCTGGACCGGCTGGCTGGCGTTCGCCATCTTCGTGCCGCTGGGCCTGACCAGCAACAACATCTCGCAGCGCTGGCTGCTGAAAAAGTGGAAGACGCTGCAGCGGTTCGTCTACCCGGCAGCGGTGCTGACGCTTGTGCACTGGATCTTCGTGCACGACAATCTCGGGCCGGCGCTGGTCAACTTCCTGCCGCTGGCGGCGCTTGAAGCCTGGCGGATCTGGAAAAACCTGTCGGGTAGCGGCACACGGACAGTGGCTGCATAGCGCTGTCGGAGCGGGGCTCCGATTCAACCCCTGCCGGGATCGGCCGCCAACTGCCGGCGCACGCTTTCGAGCAGGCGCCGGTGGACATGGGAATGGCGGTTGCGCAGATGCATGGCACAATAGACTCCCTGGGGAATGCGCGGCGCGTCCTCGACATAGTCGAAGCCTTGCGCCGCCACCATCTCGGTGGCGGATTCCTCGAGCACATAGGCCGAGCCGCCCAGCGATGAAAGCAGGCCGCAGACGGTGATGTTCTGGCCGCTCGACAGCGGCGCCTCGGCGAGGTCGGCCATCATCGGATTGTGTACCTTCTCGAAGGCCGGCGAGAAGCGGGTGAAGATGTAGCTGGTCGGCTCGATCTCGGCGATGCGCCTGGCATTCGAGCTGATCAGCCGGTAGCCGACCTCGCCGATGAGTTCATGGTGAAGGTCGGGCATGTGCTTCGGCGTAAACATGATCGACAGGTCGAGTTCGCCCGCCAGCAGGTCGACGCTCATCTGGTTGGAAAAGTCGAGATCGATGTAGAAGGCGGCCCTTGGCAGGATGGCGCGAAAGCCTGCGACCCAATCGGCGATGTGGTTGGAGGCAAGGTCGTGTTGGATGCCGATCCGCATCGACTGGTCGAAATTGCCGGTGCTTTGCACTGAGCGGCGGGCCTCGTTCCATTGATGGCGCAGCGCCCTTGCATGGTCGAGCAGCCGGTATCCCGCGGGCGTCGGCTGGGTGCCGGCGCGGCTCCGCGTGAACAGCCTCTTGCCGAGCACCGATTCGAGCGTGTTGATGCGCGCCGACACGGTTGATTGCTTCAGGTTCAACCGGTCCGCCGTCCGGTTGAAGCTTTTCGTCTCCATCAGATCGAGAAATGTCTCCAGCAATTCGATCTGCATGGTCGATCTCCCGGAAATTGTTGCCCTGCACCCTAATCGAGTTTGTCGATTAATAATGGTGTTCGGGCCTGATTGCGAACTGAAAATTCGGGCTCGATACTCGCTTCAGACCGATCGATATGAGGGAGATGGCGGGTGAGCGAGATTGCAGGGCATGCGCGGGTTGTCATCATCGGTGGCGGCGTGGTTGGCGTCTCGGCGCTCTATCATCTGGCCAAGGCCGGCTGGACCGACTGCGTGCTTCTGGAGAAGAACGAGCTGACGGCTGGCTCCACCTGGCATGCGGCGGGCAACGTGCCGACTTTCTCGTCCTCCTGGTCGATCATGAACATGCAGCGCTATTCGGCCGAGCTCTACCGGGGGCTCGCGGCTGCGGTCGACTATCCGATGAACTACCACGTCACCGGTTCGATCCGGCTCGGGCATTCGAAGGAGCGGCTCAGGGAGTTCCAGCGCGTCGTCGGCATGGGCCGCTACCAGGGCATGGATCTCGACATTCTGTCGCCCGGCGAGATCACCTCGCGCTATCCCTTCGCCGAGATCCACGATCTCGCCGGCGCGCTTTACGATCCTTATGACGGCGACATCGATCCGGCGCAGCTGACCCAGGCACTGGCCAAGGGCGCGCGGGATCTCGGCGCGAAGATCTACCGCTTCTGTCCGGCGACCGGCGCGCGGCGTGAAAACGACGAGTGGGTGATCTCGACCGAAAAGGGCGAGATCCGCTGTGAATACGTGGTCAACGCTGCGGGCTATTATGCCCGCGAAGTCGGCAAGATGTTCGGCCGCGACGTGCCGATGATGGTGATGAGCCATCAGTACATGCTGTTTGACGAAGTGCCGGAAGTGGCGGCATGGACCGCCGAGGTCGGCCACAAGCTGCCGTTGATGCGCGATGTCGACAGCTCCTACTATCTCAGGCAGGAGAAGAACGGCTTCAATCTCGGCCCCTACGAGCGCAACTGCAAGGCGCATTGGGTGACGCCCGACGATCCGATGCCCGAGGATTTCTCGTTCCAGCTCTATCCGGACGATCTCGAGCGGCTGGAATGGTACATCAACGACGCCTGCGCGCGGGTGCCGCTGCTGGGCACGGCGGGGCTCACCAAGAACATCAACGGGCCGATTCCCTACACGCCGGACGGCAATCCGCTGATCGGGCCGATGCCGGGTGTCCCCAACGCGTTCGAGGCCTGCGTCTTCACCTTCGGCATCTGCCAGGGCGGCGGCGCCGGCAAGGTGCTGGCGGAATGGGTGATGGAGGGCGAGACCGAGTGGGACATGTGGTCGTGCGACCCGCGCCGCTTCACCGCGTTCTGCGACCAGGACTACACGGTCGCCAAGGGCATGGAGGTCTACGGCCACGAATACGCCATGCATTTCCCGCACCATGCCTGGCCGGTGGGGCGCAACAGGAAGCTGTCGCCGGTGCATGACCGGATCGCAGATCTCGGTGGCCAGTTCGGCGCCTACAATGGCTGGGAACGGGCCAACTGGTATGCGCGGCCCGGCGACGACACAAGCGAAGAGGCAACGCAGACCTGGGCGCGCGAGGGCGCATGGTTCGAAGCGGTCCGCGAGGAGTGCCTGGCGGTGCGCGACGCGGCCGGCATTCTCGACCTGCCGGGGTTCTCGCGGTTCCGGGTGCAGGGTGCGGGCGCGCGCGACTGGCTCAATTCGCTGATCACCGGCACGGCGCCGAAACCGGGCCGGATCGGGCTTGGCTATTTCGCCGATGCCAAGGGCCGCATAGTCACCGAGATGTCGCTGATGGCGCTGGACGAGGATTTCTTCTTCCTGATCACCGCGGCGACGGCGCAACTGCACGACTATGAATGGCTGATCAAGCACCTGCCGGCCGGCTCGGAAATCGCGGTCGAGGACGTCACCGAAGCGTTCTCCTGCCAGATCCTGACCGGTCCGAAATCGCGCGAGATCCTGGCGGCCGTGACTGAGGCGGATTTAAGTAAGGGATGGCTTACGCATCAGTCGGCGCAGCTGGATGGCACCTGGTGCCAGCTGGTGCGGGTGTCGTTTGCCGGCGAGCTCGGCTGGGAAATTCATTCCAAGGTCGAGGACACGCCAAAGATCTTCGATGCGGTGATGAAGGCCGGCAAACCGCACGGGCTCAAGCCCTTCGGCATGTTCGCGCTCAATTCGCTCAGGCTCGAGAAGGGCTACCGGGCCTGGAAGGGCGATCTGTCGACCGATTACACCGTGTTGCAGGGCGGTCTCGACCGGTTCGTCAAATGGGACAAGCCGGACTTTCTCGGCAAGCAGGCGCTCGAGGCGGAAAGGCAGCAGGGTGTTTCCAAGCGGTTCGTGACGCTGACCGTCGAGGCGGGCGACTGCGACGCGCCCTACATGTCGACGCTCTGGCACGACGGCGTCGTCGTGGGTGAAACCACGTCGGGCGGCTGGGGTCACCGGATCGGCAAGTCAATCGCGCTCGGCATGGTGCGGGCCGACCTCGCCGAACCCGGCACCCGGCTGGATGTCGAAATCTTCGGCGAACGCTTTTCCGCCACGGTTGAACCGGATCAGCCGCTGTGGGATCCCCAAAACGAAAGACTGCGGGCATGAGTGTGACTGTTCCCCAAAACGCCCGCGTGGTCATCGTCGGCGGCGGCGTCTCCGGCTGCTCGGTGGCCTATCACCTGGCCAAGCTGGGCTGGACCGACATCGTGCTTCTGGAACGCAAGCAGCTGACCTGTGGCACCACCTGGCATGCGGCCGGGTTGATCGGGCAATTGCGCGCCTCGCTCAACATGACGCGGCTCGCCAAATATTCCGCCGATCTCTACGTCAAGCTGGAGGAAGAAACCGGCGTCGCCACCGGCATGCGGCAATGCGGCTCGATCACCGTGGCGCTGACGGAAGCGCGCAAGGAAGAGATCTACCGGCAGGCGTCGCTTGCCCGGGCGTTCGACATCGACGTCCAGGAAATCGGGCCGGACGAGGTGCTGAAGATGTATCCGCATCTCAACATCTCCGATGTCACGGCGGCGGTGCACCTGCCGCTCGACGGGCAATGCGATCCGGCCAACATCGCCATGGCGCTGGCCAAGGGCGCGCGGCAGAACGGCGCACGGATCATCGAGGGCGTGAAGGTCACGTCGGTCAACAGCGCCAATGGAAGGGTGACCGGGGTCGACTGGCAGCAGGGCGAGGAAAGCGGCACGATCGCCGCCGACCTCGTGGTCAATTGCGGCGGCATGTGGGGCCGGGATCTGGCGGCGCAATCCGGCGTGACGCTGCCGCTGCATGCCTGCGAACATTTCTACATCGTCACCGAGGCGATTGAGGGCCTGCCGCGGCTGCCGGTGCTCAGGGTTCCGGACGAGTGCGCCTACTACAAGGAAGATGCCGGCAAGATGCTGCTCGGCGCCTTCGAGCCGGTGGCTAAGCCCTGGGGCATGAACGGCATCTCGGAAGACTTCTGCTTCGACCAGTTGCCGGAGGATTTCGACCATTTCGAGCCGATCCTCGAACAGGCCGTCAACCGGCTGCCGTTGCTTGCCACCGCCGGCATTCACACCTTCTTCAACGGGCCGGAAAGTTTCACACCGGACGACCGCTACTATCTCGGCGAAGCGCCGGAGATCAAAGGCTACTGGCTTGCCGCCGGGTACAATTCGATCGGTATCGTTTCCTCCGGCGGCGCCGGTTTCGCGCTGGCGCAGTGGATGAATGACGGCGAGCCGCCATTCGATCTGTGGGAAGTCGATATCCGCCGGGCGCAGCCCTTCCAGAAGAACCGGCACTACCTGCAGAGCCGCGTCACCGAAACGCTCGGCCTGCTTTACGCCGATCACTTTCCCTACCGGCAAATGGCGACGGCGCGCGGCGTGCGCCGCTCGCCGATCCACGAGCAGCTGAAGGCGCGCGGCGCGGTGTTCGGCGAAGTCGCCGGCTGGGAGCGGGCCAACTGGTTCGCGGACGAAGGGCAAACGCCCGAATACCAGTATTCCTGGAAGCGGCAGAACTGGTTCGACAACCAGAAGCGCGAACACCTGGCGGTGCGCGAAAAGGTCGGTCTGTTCGACATGACCTCGTTCGGCAAGATCCGGGTCGAGGGACGGGACGCGCTTAGCTACCTGCAGCGGCTCTGCGCCAACGACATGGATGTCGAGCCGGGGCGGATCGTCTACACCCAGATGCTCAATACGCGCGGCGGCATCGAGTGCGATCTGACCGTGACGCGGCTCAGCGAGACGGCGTTCCTGCTTGTCGTGCCGGGCGCGACGCTGCAGCGCGACCTCAGCTGGCTGAGGCGGCACCTGGGCGACGAGTTCGTGGTGATCACCGACATCACCGCGGCGGAATCTGTGCTCTGCGTCATGGGGCCGAATGCCCGTGCGCTGATGCAGGCTGTCAGCCCCAATGATTTCTCCAACGACGCGCATCCCTTCGGCACCGCCCGCGAGATCGAGATCGGCATGGGGCTCGCCCGCGCCCACCGGGTCACCTATGTCGGCGAACTGGGCTGGGAGCTCTACGTCTCTTCCGACCAGGCGGCGCATGTGTTCGAGGCGCTGGCGGAAGCGGGGAGCGATCACGGGCTCAAGCTTTGCGGTCTGCACGCGCTCGATTCCTGCCGCATCGAAAAGGCCTTCCGGCATTTCGGCCATGACATCACCGACGAGGACCATGTGCTCGAGGCCGGGCTGGGCTTCGCGGTGAAGACCGGGAAGGGTGATTTCATCGGCCGGGATGCGGTGCTGCGCAAGCGCGAGCAAGGGCTTTCGCGCCGGATGGTGCAATTCCAGCTGACAAACCCCGAACCATTGCTGTTCCACAACGAGGTGGTCGTGCGCGACGGCGAGATCGTCTCGATCGTCACCTCTGGCAATTACGGCCATCATCTCGGCGGTGCCATCGGCCTCGGTTACGTGCCGTGCGCCGGTGAAAGCGCGGAAGACGTACTCGCCTCAACCTATGAAATCGAAATTGCCGGGGAACGCCATTCTGCAACGGCGTCTCTCAAGCCCCTGTACGACCCCGGCGCGCTCCGCGTCCGGATGTGAATTGACCTTTGCTTCGGACCTCCTGGAGACCGCGATGGAACCCGTAATCGAACCTGCAATTGACCCCGTGGCAGAAATGCCGATCGTACCGCCAGTTCTCGAAAGGCAGGGCCGCCGCTCTGGTGGCCGTGCCGGGCGTGTCGCCGTCAGGACGGCGCCACTGGCCGAAAACCTGAGGCCGATCCGGCCGGGCATGAGCGGCGGGCAGTACTCGCCGCTGACGGATGCGAATGTGCTTCGCATTCACGAAGCCGCACTTGATGCGCTGGAAACCATCGGCCTGTCGCAGGCTCCGCCCTCGGGCGTCGAGATCATGACCCGGGCCGGGGCGATCCTCGGCGATGACGGGCGGTTGAGGTTCCCGCGCGCCCTGGTCGAAGACATGCTGGCGCTGGCCAAGAAGGATCTCGTGCTGTTTGGCCGAGACCCGAAATTCGATCTCGACCTGTCGGGAACACGGGTGCATTTCGGCACGGCAGGTGCGGCCGTTCATGTGGTCGACGTCGAAAAGCGCGAGTACCGGGAATCCACGGCGCAGGACCTCTATGACGCGGCGCGGCTGACCCATGCGCTCGACAATGTGCATTTCTTCCAGCGCGCCATGGTCTGCCGCGATGTCGTCGACAATTTCGAGATGGACATCAACACGCTCTATGCCTGCTGCGCCGGCACGACCAAGCATGTCGGCACCAGCTTCTCCGATCCGTCGCATTTCGAAGGCTGCATGGATCTCATTCACATGATCTCCGGCGGCGAAGCCAACTGGCGGGCGCGGCCGTTCGTGTCCAATTCCAACTGCTTCGTGGTTCCTCCGATGAAATTCGCGGAAGAGAGCTGCATCACCATGGAGAAGTGCATTCGCGCCGGCATGCCGGTGCTGCTGCTTTCGGCCGGGCAGGCGGGCGCCACGGCGCCGGCACCGCTCGCCACCGCGATCGTGCAGGCCGTGGCCGAATGCCTCGCCGGCGTTGTCTATGTCAACGCCATGGCGCCGGGCCATCCGGCGGTGTTCGGCACATGGCCGTTCGTCTCCGATCTGCGGTCCGGCGCGATGTCCGGCGGATCGGGCGAGCAGGCGCTGCTGACGGCGGGCTGCGCCCAGATGCACCGCTTCTACGGACTGCCCGGCGGGGCGGCGGCGGGGATTGCGGATTCCAAGCTGCCCGACATGCAGGCGGGATGGGAGCAGGCGATCTCCAACACCATGGCCGGACTGAGCGGTCTCAACATGGTCTATGAGGCGGTCGGCATGCATGCCTCGCTCCTAGGCTTCTGCCTTGAATCGCTGGTGCTGGGCGACGATCTGCTGGGCCAGGTGCTGCGCTGCGTGCGCGGCATCGACGTCACCGAGGACAGCGTCAGCCTGGAAGCGATGCGGGAAGTGTGCCTGGAAGGCCCCGGTCATTACCTCGGGCACCCGCAAACCTTGAGCGTGATGCAGACCGAATATGTCTATCCGGCGGTGGCCGACCGCACCAGCCCGAAGGAATGGGCTGAACTCGGCAAGCCGGATCTGATACAAAAGGCCATCGAGAGGAAGAACCGGATTCTTTCGCAATCCACGGGGCCTTTGTTCGATCCTGCCACCGACGCGGCGATCCGGGCGGCCTTCAACATCTATGTGTGAGGTTTGATCGATGGCCGATTACGGCAATCTCGGACGGTTCTATATCAATGGCGGGTGGGTCGCACCTTCTCAAGGCGCGACGCTGATCGACGTGATCAACCCGGCGACGGAAGAGAGCGTGGCGAAAGTGCCGCTTGGCACATCCGCCGATGCGGTAAAGGCAATCGCCGCGGCGCGGGCAGCGTTCCCGGGCTTCAGCGCTTGGAGTGCGGCCGACAGGCTCGCGCTTCTGGGGCGGATCCGCGACGCCTATGAATCCCGGCTTGACGAGATTGCCGAGGCGATCAGCACCGAAATGGGCGCGCCGCTGAAAATGGCGCGTTCCGACCAGGCCTGGTCCGGGCTCGGCCACATCGAAGCGACCATGACCGCGCTCAAGGATTTTGTGTTTGAGGAAAAACGCGGCTCGACGCTGATCGTGCACGAAGCCATCGGGGTCGCCGGGCTGATCACGCCCTGGAACTGGCCGATGAACCAGATCGCCTGCAAGGTGGCGCCGGCGCTGGCAGCGGGCTGCACGGTAGTGCTCAAGCCGAGCGAGATCGCGCCGCTGAGCGGCATCCTGTTCGCCGAGGTCCTGCACGAGGCCGGCGTTCCGGCCGGCGTGTTCAACCTGGTCAATGGCGACGGGCCGGGTGTCGGGCAGGTTCTCAGTTCCCATCCCGACATCGACATCGTCTCGTTCACGGGTTCGACGCGGGCAGGCATTCTGGTGGCAAAATCTGCGGCCGATACGGTCAAGCGGGTGGCGCAGGAGCTCGGCGGAAAATCGCCCAATCTCATCCTGGCGGACGCCGATCTCCAATCCGCGGTGGCCAATGGCGTGACCGGATGCTTCGGCAACAGCGGCCAGTCCTGCGATGCGCCGACGCGGATGCTGGTGCCGCGCGACCGTCATGAGGAAGCGCTCGCCATTGCCAAAAAGGCAGCCGAGGAACTGGCGACCGGGGATCCGCGCGATCCGCAGACCAACCTTGGACCGGTGATCAGCCAGGTCCAGTATGACAAGATCCAGGGCCTGATCGCATCGGGGATCCAGGACGGGGCGATCCTGGTGACCGGCGGGCGCGACCGGCCGGAAGGGCTCGACCGCGGCTATTATGTCAGGCCGACGGTGTTTGGCGGCGTGACGCGAGACATGCGTATCGCACGCGAGGAGATCTTCGGCCCGGTGCTGTCGATCATGCCTTATGACACCGAGGAAGAGGCCATCGAGATCGCCAACGACACGGTCTACGGGCTTGCCGCCTATGTGCAATCGGGCGATCTGGAGCATGCGCGCAAGGTCGCGCTGCAGATGCGCGCCGGCCAGGTGCATATCAATTATCCCGACTGGGATCTGTTCGCGCCTTTCGGCGGCTACAAGCAATCGGGCAACGGCCGCGAATATGCCGACTGGGGCATGCACGATTATCTCGAGACCAAGGCGCTGATCGGCCACGGCTGACGGCGCCCGCTCTCCCCCGCCATCTCTCTGAAGGTCATTCTCATGCGCTACGGTTTCATCGGTCTTGGCAATCTCGGCGGACATCTGGCGGCGAGCCTGCTGAAAGCGGGCTTTGAGGTCACGGTCAATGACCTCGATCCCTCGCTTGGCAAGCGCCATGTCGACATGGGCGGCGCCTGGGCCGCGACACCGGCGGAGCTGGCTCGCGAGTGCGACGCCATCGTCACCTGCCTGCCGTCGCCGGCGGTTTCGGAGAAGGTTCTCAAGAAGGTGCTGACGACGGCGAAATCGGGCGCCACCTGGATCGAGATGTCGACACTCGGCCGCGACGAGATCCTCCGGCTGGGTGCAATCGCCGCCGAAAAGGGCGTGCGCACCATGGAACTGCCGGTGACCGGCGGCGTTCACCTGGCGGCGCAGGGCCAGATCACCATGCTGGCGGGCGGCGACAAGGACCTGTTCGACCTGCATCTGCCGGCGCTTCAGGCGATGGGAAACCAGATCTTCCACATGGGGCCGCTCGGCAATTCCTCGATCATCAAGGTGATCACCAACATGCTGGCCTTCATTCATCTGAAGGCCTGCGGCGAGGCGCTGATGCTGGCCAAGCGCGGCGGTCTCGATCTCGGCCAGGCCTGGGCGGCGATCAAGGCGTCGTCGGGCAATTCCTTCGTGCACGAGACCGAGGGAGCGCTGATTCTGAACGGTTCCTACGACATTGCCTTCAACATCGACCTGGCGCTCAAGGATCTCGGCTTCGCCATGGAGTTCGGACGCGAATTCGGGGTGCCGCTGGAGCTGGCCTCGATGACGGAGCAGACCTATGTCGAGGCCAAGGCCGCCTATGGCGGAAACGCCCAGTCGCCGATGATCGCCAAGCTGCTCGAAGACCGGCTCGGCACCGACCTGCGCGCACCGGGGTTCCCCGCACGGCTCGAATAGCTCGGACCGGACCGGCCTTCACCTCCGCCGTCGTCGGGTGGGGGGAATGACGTGGATCAATACCTTCTGCCGCCGCCTGAGGCATGATGGCGTCGCCCTACCGGTCAGTCAGGAGGCCTCATGTTCAAGAATGCAGTGCAACTGTTCGAGATCTTTGACTTCAAGCTGAAGGTCGATCCCAGCTGGCTGCTGATCGCGGCGCTGATCGTCTGGAGCCTGTCGACCTCCTATTTCCCCGAAGCCCTGCCAGGCGAGACCGCGGGGCTCTACACGGTGCTCGGGATTTTCGCGATGCTCGGCATGTTCGTCTCGCTGATCCTGCACGAGCTGTCTCATTCTCTGGTGGCGCGATCGTATGGGCTTAAGGTCGGCGGCATTACGCTCTTCATCTTCGGCGGTGTTGCCGAGCTCGAGGAAGAGCCGCACGATCCGAAGTCGGAGTTCCTGATCGCCATTGCCGGGCCGCTGATGAGCCTGTTGCTGGCGGCGCTGTTTTATGGCGCCTCGGCGCTGGGCGATGCGCAATCGGGGGCCAGCCTCGCCGGCGCCGTGTTCGGCTACCTGGCGCTGATCAACCTGGTGCTGGCCGTATTCAACATGGTCCCGGCATTTCCGCTCGATGGCGGCCGGGTGTTCAGGGCCGTGATCTGGGGGGTGACGCAGGATCTTCTGAAGGCGACGCGGATTTCGAGCCGCATTGGCTTGGTGTTCGGGCTGTTTCTGATGCTCACCGGCGCGCTCGCCGTGTTCACCGGCGGTGGTGTCGGCGGTTTCTGGCAGATCCTGATCGGTTTCTTCATCCTCAATGCCTCCAACGGCAGCTACCAGAACCTCTTGGTCAAGACCGCGTTGCGCGGCAAGACCGCCAGACAGCTGATGAGCCGGACGGTTCACGCCGTCGACGCCACGGCATCCATCGCAGAGCTGGTCGACGATGTGATGCTGCGCCACGGAGTCAGTTTCGTTCCGGTGCTTTCGGGCGATGCGCTCAAGGGATATGTCGATACGGCGGCCGTGCGCAGCGTTGCCAGGGAAAACTGGGCTTCCCGGTCGGTCCTTGACATCACGGTGCCTGCGGAAGCCGACAATACGGTTGCAACGGATACGCCGCTCAATGAAGTATTCAGGCGGATGACGACCAACACAAGGCGCAAGCTGATGGTTGTCGAGGGCCGGCGCCTGGTGGGGGTGATCTCGCTTTCTGATCTGATGCATCACCTGGCGCTGGAGCAGGAGATCGGGACCGAGTTCAGGGCCGGCGGCTGAGGGTCGCCGTCATTTCGTTTGCGGAATGCATGCCCGGTCCCGGGCCGTTGATGCGATTGCCGGCTGTGGCAAAGTCAAAGCAGGGCGGATGATGAAGATACTGATGTTCACCAATACCTACACGCCGCATGTCGGCGGCGTGGCACGCAGTGTCAGCGAACTGGCGGCGGGGTTGCGGCGGGTCGGCGACGAGGTGCTGGTCGTGGCGCCCGAATATGGAAACATGGCAATCGAGGAGCCCGGGGTCCGGCGGATACCGGCGGTGCAGAACTTCGCGGGAAGCGACTTCTCCATGCCGCTGCCGCTTTCTCCCGGCCTTGCCGAGGCAACGGAAGCCTTCGATCCCGACATCATCCACAGCCACCATCCGTTTCTGCTCGGCGATACGGCGTTGCGGACGGCCAGCCTTCTCGATGTGCCCGTCGTCTTCACGCATCACACCCGTTACGAGCTTTACGGTCACTATGTGGCGCAGGATTCAGAGCTGCTGAAGCGCCTGGCGCTCAGCCTTTCGCTCGGCTATTGCGACCTCTGCGACGGAGTGATCGCGCCGAGCCGGAGCATTGCGGAATTTCTCGCCGATCACGGTGTCAGCACGCCTGTGAGCGTTGTGCCGACGGGGGTCGATGTATCCTGCTTTGCCGCAGGGGAACGCGCGCGCGGCCGCTCGTGCCTGTCCGTTCCCGACGGCGTCTTTCTCGCTGGGCATGTCGGGCGGTTGGCGCCGGAGAAAAATCTCGCCTTTCTGGCTGAAGCCTTTGTAAAGTTTCTGCGCCGGAATTCCAAAGCGCATGTGCTCGTCGTCGGCGACGGACCATCCCGGCCGGAGATGCAGCGGACGCTTGAAAGAGAGGGCATGGGCCATCGCGCGCATTTTGCCGGCGTGTTGAAAGGCGGTGCTCTTGCCGACGCTTACGCGGCCATGGATGTCTTCGCGTTCTCCTCGTTTTCTGAAACCCAGGGACTGGTGCTGGTGGAGGCGATGACGACCGGGAGCCCGGTGGTGGCGCTGGACGCGCCCGGCGCGCGGGATGTGGTGACGGACCGGCTCAACGGCCGTTTGCTTGACGCGGATACAGATGTGGCGGGGTTTGCCGCAGCGCTCGAGGAGCTTGCGACGGCCGGGGAAAGCCATCGACAGGCGATGCGCCGCGCCGCGCTGGAGACCGCCGCCGACTACGCGATCGACAAGACCGTCGCGCGAACCCGGGACTATTACCGACGGATACTCTCGGGCAACCGGAGCCAGGTCGCCGAAGCCGACAGTCTCTGGGCCCGCGCCAGGCGATCGCTTGCGCGGGAAATGGAAATTCTCGGAAACTTTGCCTATGCGGCGGCGGACGCCATTCTGCCGGATGACGATGGAAAGCCGGACAAGCATGGCTGAACGCATCCGGAAGATCGCGACCTCGATTGGTGTCCGGCTCGTTGCCGGTGCCTTTGTCGCGATCCTTCGGATATGGAGCGCTTCGCTTCGCAAGGACACGAGTCAGCTTGACAGGCTGGACCGCTACATCGCCGAGGGGCATCAGGTGCTGGCGGTTTTCTGGCACGGCAAGTACCTGCCGCTGTTTCCGTTGGCAAAAGGCAAGAACGCGATCGTCATTACCGTGAACTCGTTTCGCGGCCGGGTGATCGGAGAGATCTGCAAGCGCTTCGGCTACCGGCCGGTCCTGCTTCCCACGGATGCGAACTCGCATGGGTTTCCCGAGCTGGTGAGACAGGTGAAGGAGAGCGCCAGCCTGCTCGCGCTGGCCCTCGACGGTCCCAGCGGCCCACAACACCGCATCCGTTCGGGTGCGCTTACGCTCAGCGCCCTTCACGGCGTGGTGCTGGCGCCCATCGGCGTGGCCAGTTCGCGCAAGATCGTGATGAGATCCCGCTGGGACAGGCGGGAGGCGCCGTTGCCGTTTTCCCGCGTTGCCGTGGCGGTCGGGGAGATGATCGACCTCTCGCAGGATAAAAACCAGTTAGACGTCAAACAACAGGAGCAGATCGTGCGGGAGAGAATGGATGCGGTTGAACGGGAGGCGGAGTCCATCCTTGATGGGATGAGGCATTAATGGCCTGGTCCGGAGGAATCTTTTCCCTCAATTGACGTATGTCAATGGGACACGACCAACGGGCGGTACTCTCTCTTCCTGACGTTTTGAGAAAATGCCTGCCGGTCCGGTGTCCAGCCAATCGACCGGTCGGACCGTTACCAAGAAACCAAACCTGGAGGTCATCATGAGCATTGTTCGGAACAAGTCTGGCCGCATCGCCGCGGCACTGGCGTTTTTCCTTGCCTCGGCAACGGCGGCATCGGCATTCACCGCGTGTCAGGTCACCGACACCGGCGGCATTGACGACAATAGCTTCAACCAGACGGCGTGGAAGGGTGTCGAGGACGCCAAGGCGCAACTGGGCATCGAGGGCCGCTTTCTCGAGTCCCAGGCCGAAACGGATTACGAGGCCAACATCAACTCACTGCTCGGCGGCGACTGCGACGTGATCATCACCGTCGGCTTTCTGCTCGGCGACGCCACCAAGACAGCGGCGGAAGCCAATCCGGACCAGAAATTCTCGATCGTCGATTTTGCCTACGATCCGGCGGTTCCGAACATTCTGGGGCAGGTCTATGCGACCGATGAGGCAGCGTTCATGGCTGGCTATCTGGCTGCCGGGATGTCCAAGACCGGTGTGCTGGGTGTCTTTGGCGGCATCAACATTCCGCCGGTGACGATCTTCATGGATGGCTTCCATGCCGGCGCTGCCTACTACAACGAAAAGAAGGGCACTTCGGTCAGCGTTCTGGGCTGGGACCCGAAGACCCGCGAAGGGCTGTTCACCAACAATTTCGATTCCCTCGACGACGGCCGGGCCTTCGCGCAGAACCTCTACGATGAAGGCGCCGATATCATTGTTCCGGTCGCCGGTCCTGTCGGCCTCGGTTCGGCCACGCTGGCATCCGAGCTTGGTGCGGACAAGCTGAAGATCATTGGCGTCGATGCCGATCTGGTCCTCACCGATCCCGAACACAAGGAAATATACCTGACCTCCATCACCAAGCGGATGGATGCGACGGTGTTCGATGTGATCAAGCAGGTCATGGACGGCAAGTTTGAAGGCGGCATTCTTTTGGGGTCGCTGGAGAATGGCGGTGTTGATCTGGCTCCATTCCACGAGATGGAAGATGTGGTACCCGCCGATCTGAAGCAGGAACTCGAAACCATCCGCGCCGGCATTATCGACGGATCGATCACGGTCTCTCCGAAGTAATCCGCTCCGCTGAAAGACTGGCGCAGGGGCTTCCCTGCGCCACAGGACTCAAGGGGTGTGAGATGGATGTCGAACTTCGCGGTATCACCAAGCGTTTCGGGCCGGTGGTGGCCAACTCCGGCGTAAACCTGACGATCCGCAGCGGTGAAGTGCTGGGGCTTCTGGGCGAAAACGGCGCCGGCAAGTCGACGCTCATGAATGTGCTGTGCGGCCTTTACCGTCCCGACGAGGGCGAGATCCTGATCGACGGCAAGCCGGTCAGCTTCGACGGGCCAGGCCAGGCAATCGCAGCCGGCATCGGCATGGTGCATCAGCACTTCATGCTGGTGCCGGTCTTCACCGTGGCCGAGAACGTGGTGCTGGGCGTCGAGCCGACCGGCAGGCTCGACTATCTCGACCTGGGGACGGCGCGGGCCCAGGTGCTCGAGATCCGGGAGAAATATGGCCTTGCGGTCGATCCAGACGCGCTGATTGAAAACCTGCCGGTGGGCGTTCAGCAGCGGGTCGAGATCATCAAGGTGTTGTTCCGTTCCGCGGAGGTGCTGATCCTTGACGAGCCGACGGCGGTGCTGACGCCACAGGAAGTCGAGGAGTTCTTCGAAATCGTCAAATCCCTGCGCGATGCAGGCAAGGCTCTGGTGTTCATCACCCACAAGCTCAACGAGATCCTCGAGATCGCCGACCGGATCAGCGTGCTGCGCGGCGGTGAGATCGTCGGCGAGGGTGATCCGGCGACGGCCACGACGACGGAACTGGCGGAAATGATGGTCGGACGTCCGGTCAGCTTTGACGTGGTCAAGAAAGCTTATGAGCCGGGTCCGGTGCTGATGGAGATCGATGATCTCGTGGTGCTCAACGAGAACGACCAGATATCCGTCGATCACCTGAGCTTTTCGGTCAGGAGCGGTGAAATCGTCGGCATTGCCGGCGTGCAGGGCAACGGACAGACCGCGCTGGTCGAAGCGCTTGCCGGCGTGCGGGAGGCCGCCAGCGGGTCGATTCGCTTTGCCGGTGCGGATATCACCCGCGCCTCGCCGCGGGCACGCCACAGAATGGGCATCGCCCATATTCCCGAGGACCGTCAGCGTGCCGGCATCATTACCGATTTCACCGTGGCCGAGAACATGGTGCTCGACACCTATTATGACGAGAGATTTTCGTCGGGCATGCAGATCCGCTGGGACAAGGTCCAGGAGAGTGCGGCCCGGAACGCCGTGGATTTCGACGTTCGGACGCCCTCGGTGTTTGCCGAAGCCGGGACCCTTTCGGGCGGCAACCAGCAAAAGCTTGTCGTGGCGCGGGAAATGGCGCGCGACACCAGGTTCATGATTGCCGCACAGCCAACCCGCGGTCTCGATGTAGGGTCGATCGAATATATCCACCAGCGGCTGATCGATGCCCGGGACGAGGGGGACGGGGTGTTGATCGTCTCTTCCGAACTTGACGAGATCCTGGCGCTGTCGGACCGCATCCTGGTGATGTTCAAGGGCAGGGTGGTGGCCGAGTTCGACGCCAGCAAGGGCGAGGTCGACAAGAATGCCGTCGGATTGGCGATGGCGGGAGCAGGCGCATGAGCGAGGGAAAGACCGACACTGCCATCCAGAGCCTGCTCAAGCGGGCGGCGCCCGGGCGGCACGAATTCGAAGACCTGGTCATCGTGCCGTTGTTTGCAATCGTTGCGGCATTGGTGCTCGGCGCGTTGACGATGCTGGCGACCAGTGTGGAACCGGCGACAATCGCCAGGTCCTACCTGGCGCTGCTGCAGGGCTCGGTTGGATCGATCAGCGCGATATCGGAGACGCTGACCGCGGCGACGCCGCTCATCCTTGCCGGGCTCGGGCTGGCGCTCGGGTTTCGCGCCGGGCTGTTCAACATCGGCGCGGAAGGCCAGATCCTGATGGGGGGAATGGCGGCGGTGATAACCGGGTTCAGTTTTCCCGGCCTTCCGGTTTTCGTGCTCTTGCCGCTGTGCCTTCTGAGCGGGGCGCTGGCGGGTGCGTTCTATGCGGGGATCGCGGGCTGGCTGCGGGCCGCCACCGGTGCGCACGAGGTGATTTCCACGATCATGCTCAACCTGATTGCCTACCGCCTGATCGATTACATGCTGCGGCTGCCGTTCGTGCAGCGGCCGGGCCGCGCGGATCCCATCTCCAAGTCGGTTCCGGACCACGCGGGGCTGCCGCGATTGCTGGACTGGATCGATCCCAACCTGCGCGTCCATGCCGGCATCTTCCTGGCGCTGGCGGCGGTCTACCTGGTCTACTGGCTTTTGTTCAGGACCAAGATCGGCTTCGAGTTCCGGGCCAGCGGCGCCAATCCGGATGCGGCCCGTTTCGCCGGCATGCGCTCAGGGCTGATCATCGTCCTGGCGATGGCTTCGGCGGGCGCATTGGCAGGGCTTGCCGGTTCGGTGCAGGTGCTCGGTGTACTCGACCGGGTGACACCGGGATTTTCCGCCGGCATCGGGTTCGACGCCATTGCCGTGGCGCTGCTCGGCCGGTCGCATCCGGTCGGCGTGCTGTTCGCCGGGCTGCTGTTTGGCGGGCTTGAGGCAGGCGGCCGGCAGATGCAGGTCGACGCCGGGGTCAGCATCGATCTGATCGGGATCATCCAGGCGCTGATCATTGTCTTCATCGCCGCACCTCTCCTGGTGCGCGCAATATTCCCCTGGGGCTTTCGAAAGCCCGCAACACAACAGGGTAAATAACACTGATGGCGATGACCACCAATACGACTCCGACCTCTTCCTCCGCACTCGATATCGGCAAGCGGAAACATGCCCGGATCGTCGGGGCGGTGTTGATTGCCCTGGCTGTGCTGGTGGGGCTGGTGTTCGGGGCGGGCAGCGACGGCAACGCGGTGTTCCGGCTGTCGCGGCCAAACGATGCGCTCGTGCTGCCCGATCTGAGTGTCCCGGCGATGCAGTTCAACTACATCATTGCCGGTCTCCTGGCGTTCCTCGGTGTGCGCCAGTTCCTGCGTGGCGGCGTCAGGTGGTCGTCGCTGTCGCTTGGCATCGGCCTGGCGCTTGTCGTGGTGACGTTCCTGGTCTGGGCGACGGCCGGCAAGGCGTTCTCGCTCACCGGCATGCTGCAGGCGACGATGGTGCGGGCGGTGCCGATCGCGCTCGGGGGACTGGCCGGCGTGCTATGCGAGCGGGTCGCCGTCGTCAACATCGCGATCGAGGGCATGCTGCTGGCAGGCGCTTTCACGGGCGCGCTGCTGGGATCGGTCTTTGGCGGGATCACCGGACTTGCGGCTGCGGTTGCTGTTGGCGGTCTGTTTGGCTTCATTCTTGCGGCGCTGGTGGTCACCTACCGGATGGACCAGATCATTGCCGGGGTGGTGATCAACCTGTTCGTGCTTGGATTGACGTCCTATGTCAGCAGCCAGGTGTTTCAGGAATACCGGTCCCTGAACAATGCGCCGGTGTTCCGGGCGATCAAGGTTCCGCTTCTGGGCGACATTCCGGTGATCGGGCCGATGCTGTTTTACCAGAACATCTTCGTCTACGGCGCGCTGATCATGGTGGCGGTGGCGACCTATTACCTGTTCTACACCCGCAACGGGCTGAGAGCACGGGCGGTGGGCGAGCATCCGCGGGCCGCCGACACGCTTGGCATCGATGTCTACCGAACCCGCTTCATCCATGTGACGCTCGGCGGCATGGTGGCGGGCTTCGGCGGGGCCTGGTTCACGCTCGGTTCGGTCGGCCGGTTCGACGAGAACATGACCGGCGGGCGGGGCTATATCGGGCTTGCGGCGATGATCTTCGGCCGCTGGCACCCGGTGGGGGCGCTGATGGCGGCGCTGGTGTTCGGGTTTGCCGATTCCATGCAGCAGAAACTGGCGCTGCTGCAGACCCCGATCCCGTCGGAATTCCTGGCCATGGCGCCCTATATCGCGACAATCATCGTCGTTGCCGGCTTCATCGGACGGGCGCGGGCGCCGGCGGCGGATGGCCAGCCCTACATCAAGGAATAGCCGAACGCCGGAGCAGCCGCTTTAAAGGTCATTCGTGCCTTCTGATCGCGGTCAGCCAATGGCGGCGAGGAGCCGGTCGCGGTGGATGAGCACCGCAGCGGTGGCAGCCTCCGTGTCGAGCGCGTGCATGGCGACGACGCCGATGCAGGCTTCCGCACTCAGGCCGGAGCGGTCGGTGCGCGCCAGCGGCGCGGCCACGCCGATGGCGCCTTCCTGCAATTGCCCATGCGTGAGCGCGAAGCCGTCGCGCCGCGCGATCTGCAGCTCCTCCGGGTCGGTGCGCCGTGGCGGGCGCTGCATTGCAATCGCCAGCCCCGCCGCGCCCCTGGTGACGGGGTGCCTGCTGCCGACGCGGTAGGAGACCTTCAGCAGGGGCGCCTCCGGTTCGGCGACCTCGATGGCGACGCATTCGTCGCCCTGGGCGATGCAGAGGAAGGCGGTTCCGCCGCTTGCCTCGGCGAGAGACCTGAGGACCGGCTGCGCCGCGGTGCGCAATTGCGGCTGGTAGCGTTCGCTCAGCGCCACGACGCCGCCGCCGATGCCGATGCGGCCCTCGGGATCGCGGACAACCAGCAGATGTTCCTCGAGCGTTGAAACCAGCCGGTAGGCGATCGCCCGGTGGACGCCAAGCGCCTGGGCGATCTCGGCAATCGACAGGCCCGAGGCCGAACGGGAGACGATTTCCAGGACCTGGAGCCCGCGGGACAGGGTTTGCAGCGTGCTCATGTCATCTCCTCACTGCGGCTTTGTTGACCAGGCGGCCCATGGACGTTACAAATATAGAACATAATGTGCACTATTAGTAAATGGAGCGGAGCATGACGGATCGGCAGCCTGGAACGGAAAACCCTGTGCAGGCGCCGGCCGGTTGTCCGGTCCATGCCGCACCGGGCGGCTGCCCGGTCTCGGCGCAGGCGCAAGCCTTCGATCCGTTCGCCGCCGAGTACCTGGCGAACCCGGCGGAGGCGCTCAAATGGTCGCGCGAGCAGGAGCCGGTGTTCTACAGCCCTGAGCTCGGTTACTGGGTGGTCAGCCGCTACGAGGACGTCAAGGCGGTGTTCCGCGACAACGTCACCTTCTCGCCCTCGATCGCGCTCGAACGGGTGGTGCCGCCGAGCGAGGAGGCGATGGAGAGGCTCAAGCGCTACAATTACCAGATGAACCGGACCCTGGTGAACGAGGACGAGCCGGCGCACATGGAGCGGCGGCGGGTGCTGATGGAGCATTTCCTGCCAGAAAACCTGGCCGCCAAGGAAGACATGATCCGCCGGCTTACCCGCAAGAAGGTCGATGCCTTCGTCGATTCCGGGCGGGCCGACCTGGTCGAAGCGATGCTGTGGGAGATCCCGCTGACGGTGGCGCTGCATTTTCTCGGCGTACCCAAGGAAGACATGGATGCGCTGAAGGAATTCTCGGTCGCGCATACCGTCAACACCTGGGGCAAGCCGTCGCCGGAACAGCAGTTGAAGGTCGCCGATGCCGTCGGCCGGTTCTGGCAATATGCGGGAACCGTGCTCGAGAAGATGCGCAAGGAGCCGGACGGCACCGGCTGGATGCATCACGCCATCCGGATGAACGCGGAAGTCCCGGAAGTCGTCACCGATTCCTACCTGCATTCGATGATGATGGCGATCATCGTCGCCGGGCACGAGACAACCTCGCTGGCCAGCGCCAATGCGCTCAAGCTTCTGCTGTCGGACCGGCTGGTCTGGGAGCGGATCTGCAGGGATCCGGAGCTGATCCCGAACGCCATCGAGGAATGCCTGCGGCTCGAAGGCTCGGTGGTTGCCTGGCGCCGGAGAGCGACCTGCGACACCGAGATTGCCGGCGTGGCGATTCCGGCGGAGGCGAAGCTCCTGATCGTCAGCGCCTCGGCCAACCATGATTCCCGGCATTTCGAGAATGGCGATTTCCTCGACATCTACCGCGACAGCGCCGCCGAGCACCTGACCTTCGGCTATGGCAGCCACCAGTGCATGGGCAAGAATTTCGCACGGCTGGAAATGCGGATCTTCATCGAGGAGTTGTCGCGGCGGCTGCCGCACATGCGGCTCGTCGAGGACCAGCAGTTCAGCTACCTGCCGAACCTCGCCTTCCGGGGACCGCAACAGCTCCTGGTCGAATGGGATCCGGCGCTCAATCCGGAACGGTCCGATCCCGCGCTCGTCGAGCGCCGTGTCTCGTTTCCCATCGGCGCGCCGTCGAGCAAGGAGATCGCCCGCACTGTTCGCGTCGCCGATATCACGACCGGCGCGGAGGGGACCAGGATCCTGCATCTGGAAGACCCGGACGGGCTTGCCCTGCCGGCCTGGAGCCCGGGCGCGCATGTCGACCTGGTTGCCGGCGAATTCTCGCGCAAATATTCTCTGTGCGGCACCCCGTCGGACCCTCGTTACACGATCGCCGTGCTGCGGGAAGAGGAAGGCCGCGGCGGTTCGCGCTTCATCCATGACCAGGTGACAAAGGGCATGACCCTGCGGCTGCGCGGGCCGAAGAATTATTTCCGGCTCGAGGAAGAGGCGGACCGTCACGTGCTGATCGCAGGCGGCATCGGCATCACCCCGATCGTCGCCATGGCCGACCGGCTAAAACAGCTCGACCGGGACTACAAGGTGCATTATTGCGGCCGGTCGCGCGGCGCGATGGCCTTTGCCGATAGGCTCATCGAAGACCATGGCGGCCGCGTTGTGCTGCATGTCTCGGACGAGGGAGGCCGGGCCGACCTCGCCGGGATCGTCGCGGAATGCGGCGCTACAGGGGCGCGCATTCACGCCTGCGGGCCTGCCCGGCTGCTCGATGCGCTCAGCGAACTGTGCGCCGATCTGCCGGAGGGCACGCTGCGCAGCGAGCTGTTTGTCAGCGAGGCTTCCGGTGCGGCGAAGCCCGGCGATGTGGCCTTCGAAGTCGAGCTCGAGGATTCGGATCTCCATCTCAGCGTGCCTGCCGGACAGACCTTGCTCGAGGTGGTCCGCGCGGCGGGCATCGATGTGCCGAGCGATTGCGAAGAGGGGCTCTGCGGCAGTTGCGAGGTGCGGGTGCTCGAAGGCGGTGTCGATCATCGCGACCGGGTGCTGTCGGCGTCCGAACGCGCCGAGGGCGGACGGATGATGGCCTGCTGCTCGCGGGCGTCGGGACAGAAGCTGCGGCTGGCGCTCTGATTTCTCCTGAAATGTTGCTCGCCGGTCCCGGTGCGATTATCAGGGGATGAACGCTTCTTACTGTCCAATCGCCCAGGCGGAACGGTGATGCCCAAACTGCTGATTGTCACCGACGCCTGGCGCCCGCAGATCAACGGCGTGGTGCGGTCGATCGAGAACCTGGTGCGCGAGCTCGAAAGCTTCGACATCGAGGTCGACATTCTCTCGCCGGCGGAGTTCCGGACGATTCCGTTGCCGGGCTATCCGGAGATCCGTTTGGCGCTGACAACGCCGGGCCGGGTTGCCCGCCGGATCGAGGCGTCCAATCCGGATTTCATCCAGATCGCCACCGAAGGTCCGCTCGGACTGCTTGGCAGACGGGCCGCGCTCAGGCGCAACGGGTTTACGTCGAGCTACCACACGCGGTTTCCCGAATATGTCTCGGCGCGCTATCCGGTTCCCGAAAGCTGGCTCTACCGTTTCATGCGCTGGTTTCACAATGCGGGGCGCGGCTGCATGGTGGCGACGGAGAGCCTGCGGGCCGAACTCGAGGCGAAGGGGTTCACCAACCTGCATATCTGGTCGCGGGGCGTGGATACGGAGCTGTTTCATCCCGGCTATCCGGAGCCTCTCGATCTGCCCCGTCCGGTGTTCGTCCACGTGGGGCGGATGGCGGTCGAGAAGAACGTCGAAACGTTTCTCGCCATGGACCTGCCTGGAGCCAAGCTGGTGGTCGGCGACGGCCCGATGCTCGAGGATTTCAAGGCACGCTATCCCGAGGCCACTTTCACCGGCGCAAAATCCGGGGCTGAACTTGCGGCGCTATATGCGATGGGCGACGTTTTCGTGTTTCCGTCTCTGACCGATACGTTCGGCCTGGTGGTGCTCGAAGCGCTGGCGTCGGGCGTGCCGGTTGCAGCCTACCCGGTCACCGGCCCGAAGGACATCATCGGCCAAAGCGGCGCGGGCGTCGTCGACGCGGATCTGCGCCAGGCCGCGCTTGCCTGCCTCGAGCTTTCCGGCGACGCGGCGCGTGCCCGGGCGCTTGAGTTTTCCTGGCCGGCCTGCGCCCGGCAGTTCCTGGATGCCACTTATGAAAGCTACGGCGTCACGCGCTAACGTACATGCATTGTTTCAAAGTCCTGCAGCGTCCTTTGGGCATCCGATTGGATGCACAGCGCTGTAGGCGGGCATCGGCAATGTGGGTTCGGCAGCAACGGTCCTGACCGTGATCCACGACGTTTCGGCTCGGAATTGCCGAAAATTTTTCAACAATTGCAAGCGTTTGTTCGTTCTCCGTTAACAGGCGGCAGATAGTCTGGTGTTGCGCATGATGCGAATATGGATTTGGGGATAGCCCTGCTGTTGCAAGATCGGTGCGCATTTTCCGCCCGGATTTTCACGCAAAGGCTCCCTGTCAATTGTTTCCAGGTCGCCGGACAAATTGCGTCCGGTACCCATCCGGCGGCGGAGTTGTTTACGTGTCTAAAAAATTGCAAAAAAAGTGGTTTGACTGGGGTGCAGAGTTCAGTTTTTCGGCAATTCTCTTCGGGCTTTTCGCCCTTGTCCTGGCTTTTGACCATTTTTTCCGGAACATCGATTATACGAACGGCTTCCTCATCGACATCACCGATGCTGCCATCATCGCCATCCTTTCCGTTGGCATCCTGTATCTCGCCATTGCGCATGTGGATTTGAAGGGAAAGCTCCGCTCGCTCGGCAAGCGCTACAACAGTCTTCTCGCCCAGTCGGAGCGGGATGTCCTGACTGATGTTCTCAACCGGGAGACATTTGTTTCGCAAGCCAAGGAGGCGCTGGAGGCACGCGGCAAGACCCGGTTCTTTGCCCTCTTCCTCATTGATGTCGACCATTTCAAGCAGGTCAACGATACGCATGGCCATCCGGCCGGAGACCGGGTGCTGGTTTTCGTTGCCGAGAAGCTTCGGTCGTATTTTCCCGGCGCCATGGTGGGCCGTCTGGGGGGTGACGAGTTCGCGGTGCTGATCGAGCACTCCGATCCGATGACCGGCAAATGGGCGGAGGAGCAGTGTGCCGGCTTCGCGGCCGGTTTGGCAGGCAAGGTAAGTATCGGCGCGCAGCGGCTCGCCGTCTCGGCATCCATCGGCATCGCGTTTGCGCCTGATCACGGCAAGACCTGGAGCGCGCTGGTCATCAATGCCGACATGGCGCTTTACGCCTCGAAGAAAAACGGCAGGGCCTGTTCGACACTTTTTCAGGATGACATGCTGACCGACATCCGCAACGAGAAGGCGCTGGTGCGCGAATTGCGGGCGGCGATGCTACTGAGGCATCTGCGGGTGGCGTATCAGCCGATTGTCGATGGCGACGGGCGTTTGATCTCGTTCGAGGCGCTGTTGCGCTGGCGGCATCCGCTCAGGGGCGTCATTCCGCCGGATGTGTTCATCCCGGTGGCGGAACGGGCATTGATGATCGGTGAAATCGGCTACTATGTGGCTCGGCAGGTCGCCGAAGACATTCCAAACCTGCCGGAGGTGAGCGTGAGCATAAATCTCTCGGCCATCCAGATCGCGATGCCGGACCTGAAGGAAAAGTTGCTCGATATTCTGGCGGAATCGGCGACCAGCCCGCAGCGCATCGTGCTCGAGATTACCGAAAGCGCATCGCTGGCGGTCAACGAGCGCATTGCCGGTCAGATCTCGTCGCTGCAGGATGCCGGGTTCCGGATCGCGCTCGACGATTTCGGCATGGGCTATTCCGAGTTCAACCAGTTGCGCGCGCTTCCCTACGATGTGATCAAGATCGACAAGAGCTACATCTGCGCTCTTGGCACGGACCATGTGACCGATGTCTTCGTCAGCGCGGTGGTCGAAATCGCCCGGCGTTGCGGAAAGTATGTCGTCGCCGAGGGCATTGAAACCGAGGACGATCTGTTGCGCGCGCGGGCTGCAGGATGCGATCGCTTCCAGGGCTACTATTTCGGCAGACCGGTGTTCCTGGAAGAAATCTCCCGCGACCGAATGGATTACGGCAACAAACCTGCCGAGCCCGAGGACAGGCAGTCCGTCGCCTGATTGGCACGGGCTTGTCCACAAAGCGAGATCAGGGGGTCGGCGGCGTTACCGACTTTCGCCACTGCGACAGGAACTGCGCCCGTTTGGCGCGATCGAGCGAGACCAGCAGCGCCGGAGTCAGGGGTATGGGCCGGAACGCCGGTTCTTCCTCGCCACCCGATCCGGCCAGGGCTGCGGGGCCGCTCAAAGGTGTGAGTAGATGGGTTTCGCCGTCAAGGATGGTGCGGCCGCGCGGCGATAGCGCGAGTTCGAGAAACAGCCGGGCGGCAACCGCGTTTCGCGCTTCCCGCGGGATATATCCGGCGCGCGCCAGCACCAGGGTGTAGTCCGTCGGCAGCACGACCCCGATGCGTGGATCCTTGTCGGCCCTGGACTGCGCGTAGGAGCCCAGGACGTTGTAGCCGATATAGGCGCGGCCATCGGCGACCCGGTCGATGACTTCGGAACTGCAGCAGAACGTGGCGACGCTGTTGCGCCCGAAACCCTCGATCAGGCGGCCCCAGGTGCTGGCCTCGGCCGAATCCTGGAACGCGAACAGGTAGCCAACGCCGGATTCCTCGATGTCATAGGTGGCGATGCGGCCGTTGAGGTCGCCCGACTGGCGCATCAGGTCGATCAGGTCGAAGCGGCTGCGCGGCGGCCCGTTTTCGGAGAATGCAGCCTTGTTGTAGACCATCACAGCCGGTTCATAGGTCAGGCCGATCAGTTCGCCGCGCCATCGCGCCCAGTCCGGCAGGTTGGAGACCACCGGGCTGCCGATCTCGCGGGCGCATCCGCCATTGACCAGCCGGACCTGCTGGGCAATCGACGAGGAAATCACAAGATCGGCGAAGAAGCCGCGGTCTGCACAGGCGCTCGATACGCTGGCGTCGAGACTGTTGGACGTGTCCTCGATGTAGGTGACAGAGATGCCGGGGTTTAATTCCTGGAAAGCGGCAATCAGCGGCCGCATGAAATCGAGATCGGTGACGCTGGCGATCACGAGTTCACCGGATTGGGCCGCGCGTGCCTCGAATCTGGTGATCGTCTCGGCTGCCTCGGCGGAGCCCGATGCTTGCAGAAGCAGGAAGCTGATAACGGCCAGAGGAATCAAGGAGCGGGTCATGCTGCGTCTTCCCCCGGGTTTCCGGTGGGGAGCGCCTCGGCAAGCGGCAGTTCGATGCCGACTTCAAATCCTTCACCGGGCATGGTGGCGGTGCGGATCGAACCTTGATGAAAGCCTGCAACCTCGGCGACGATGGCGAGGCCCAGCCCTGCGCTTTGCGGGTTCGACGCGTCGCGGGCAAAGCGCTCGCCGATGCGATCGAGTTGTGCCGCGCTCATGCCGTCGCCCTGGTCATGAGCCGCGATCAGCGCCCTTCCATCCCCGGTGACGCTCACACGCAGGCGGACCGGCCGCTTGCCGTGGGCAAGCGCGTTGGTGACGAGGTTGCGGGCGGCCTCGCGCAGGCTGAAGGCGTCGCCTTCAACCATCACCGGATCGGCGGGCAGGTCGAGTTCAATGCCCTCGGCGCCGCCGGTCCGCCGCGCTTCGCGCTCGGCTTCCACCGCCACGCGCCTGAGGTCGATCTGCTCCAGCGTGGCGGAATCGGCGCGATGCGTCACCAGTGCGTGCGAGAGCAACTGGTCGGTCAGGCGGCTGACACCGATCGCCCGGTCGCGGATGCGGCGCTGCAGGGTCTTGAGCTTGTGCGGGTCATCCTCTTCCATGGCCAGCTCCGTCTGGGCCCTGAGCGCGGTGATCGGGGTGCGCATCTGGTGCGCGGCATCGGCGACGAAGTCCTGCATGGCGCCGACACGCCTGTCTAGACGGGCCATGAAGCGATTGATGGCGGCGACCAGCGCCTCGACCTCGCGCGGGGTGGTGGTGGAGAACGGCGTGAGATCCTTGGGATCGCGGGCAAGGATGGCGCGCTCGATGCGGCGCAACGGGCTCAGCGCCAGGTGCATGGCGAGAAGCGCCAGGGCGAGGGTGACGCCGCCGGCGACCACCACGCCGATGACGGCCCGCGCGACGATTTCGCTGGCAAGTTCGGAACGGGCGCGCAGCGTCTGCGCCACAATCACGGTGATCGGCCCGCGTACCGCGCGTTCGGCCAGGAAACGCTGCATGCTGATGGCGCGGACGGCTTCCCCGGAGAAGGCCGTGTCATAAAGCAGGGGACCATCGTTGCGTGCCGAAACCTCGGGCAGGGGGAAAGTCTCGTCGCCGGTCAGCGTCTGGCCCTCGGGGCCGATGATCCGGTAGAAGATCCGGTCCTCGGATGCGAGCGACAGCAGGCCGAACGCCGAGAGCGGAATGTCGATCACCGTTTCCCCCTCGACGACGCTGATACGCTCGGCGATCTGCAGCGCGGCGCCGGTCAGCAGGCGGTCGAAGGCGCGGGTTGCCGCGGTCTGGCCGTAGCTCAGTGCCGCGACGACCGTCCCGGCCGCGGCAATCGTCAAGAGCAGCGTCAGCAACAGCGTCAGCCGCCAGGCGATCGACCTGCCGGGACCGGTGGCGAGCCGGGCTGTAAGGCTCGTCACGCGCGGGTGCTCCCCGAATCCGTCGCGAGGGCCTGGTAGCCGAGGCCGCGAAGGGTCTTGATCTCGAATGCGGCACCGGCAAGCTTGCGCCGCAGGCGGCCGACATAGAGCTCTATCGCGTTTGCCCCGACATCGGCCTCGAGGCCGAACAGCCGCATGACGAGTTCATCCTTTTCCAGAACCCGGCCCTTGTTGACCATGAAGATTTCCAGCAGCAACTGTTCGCGCGGCGTCAGCGACAGCGGTTGCCCGTCGATCGTCGCCAGCCGCGTTGCCATGTCGAACTGCAGGTTGCCTGAGGAGAGCGAAACGCCCGATTCTCCGCTCCGCCGGCGGATGATGGCCCGGACCCGGGCTTCCAGTTCGCCCAGATCGAACGGCTTGACCATGTAATCATCGGCGCCGAAATCGAGCGCACCGATCTTGTCGTCGACGGCAAGCCGCGCGGTCAGCACCAGCACCGGCACGGCGTTCCTGCGCTGGCGGATCCACTTGAGGAAATCGAGCCCGGAACCATCGGGAAGATTGATGTCGAGAATCACCAAGTCGTAAGCCGAAGCTGACGCGAAGTGCTTGGCATCTTCCAGCGAGGCGGCACGGTCACAGGCATGTCCGCCGCGCCCAAGCCGCTCGATGATGGCTTCGGCAACATCGGCCGTATCCTCGACGACCAGAAAATGCATGGGCAACTCCTCCCGCCCCGACATCCGGCTGACAGCTTGTTGACAGCTTTGCGGGTTAGCATAGCCACCATTCCGCTTTTGAGGAAAGGCGGCTTGTTCATTGTGGAGGAAATCATGAAGAATTTTATCACGCGGCTCGCCGCGACCGCTGTCGCCGTGGTTTCGCTGACGGCCGCCGCTCATGCGTTTGACCCGGGCGCGACCGAGTGCATTGCACCGGCCAATCCCGGCGGCGGCTGGGACTTCACCTGCCGCCAGGTCGGCAAGACCCTGCAGGATCTCAAGCTGGTTCCCGGCACCATGCAGGTGACCAACATGGCCGGCGGCGGCGGCGGTGTCGCCTATGCCGAAGTCATCAACAAGCGCAATGACGCCAACAACCTGATCATCGCCGCCTCGTCGGCCACATCGACGCGGCTGGCGCAAGGCGCCTATCCGGGCAACACCATGGATCAAGTCCGCTGGGTTGCCTCCGTCGGCGCCGACTACGGCATCATCGCCGTTGCCAAGGATTCGGCGATCAACACGCTGCCCGAGCTGATGGACATGATCAAGGCTGATCCGACTTCGGTCTCCATTGCGGGCGGCTCCGCTGTCGGCGGCTGGGACCATCTGAAGGTGCTGATGGCAGCCAAGAAGGCCGGCATCGCCGATGTGCGCACCATCAAATATGTCGCATTTGACGGCGGCGGCGAGGCCGTCACCCAGCTGCTCGGCGGTTCGGTGCAGGCCTTCACCGGCGATGCCTCGGAAGCCAAGGGCTTTGTCGATTCGGGTGACATCAAGGTGCTGGCCGTGCTGGCGCCCGAGCGGCTGGAAGGCGACTTCGCCTCGTTCCCGACCGCCAAGGAACAGGGCATCGACGTGATCGGCGCCAACTGGCGCGGCTTCTACGCTCCCGGCGGGTCTTCCGACGAGGCCTATGATTACTGGGTCAATGCCATCGGCACCGTCTATGACAGCGCCGAGTGGAAGGACGTGATGGCCCAGAACGGCCTGGCTCCGCTCAACCTGCGTGGCGCCGATTTCCAGGCCTTCGTTGCCGACTCGGTTGCATCGATCACCGACATCTCCAAGGAAATCGGCCTGATCAAGTAAGATCGCCGAACGACTTCCGCCCCTTGACGGGCGGAGGTCGTCTGTTCCCGGCTGCAATCGGACAAGAGGGGGGCGCCATGAGCGACCGGATTATGGGAGGCGTTGGCCTCCTGCTGGCAGCATTCTTCATCTGGCAGGCAACACTGATCCAGGAGAGCTTCATTTCCGATCCGGTCGGACCGAAGATCTTTCCTATCATCATCGGCGGGCTTGTCGGTCTTTCCAGCCTGGCGATCTTCCTCAAGCCCGATGACGAACCGGAATGGCCGGATTTCAGCCGGTTGTTCGAGGTGGGCCTCACGGTCGCGGTGATGGTCGCCTATGCCTATGCGCTTCCGAGTGCCGGCTTCGTGGTCTCGACGGCCGTTGCCGCCGGCTACCTGTCCTGGCGGCTGGGAACGCCGCCGGTCAAGGCGGCTGTCGCCGGAGCCGTTATCGCCATCGGCATTTATGTCGTTTTCCATCTCATTCTGGGTCTGTCGCTGGCGCGCGGTCCCTGGGGCTTTTGAGGTTGCGTCATGGACACTCTTTCCGCACTCGCAGACGGCTTCTCCATCGCTCTGACCTTTCAAAATCTTGGGCTGGCGCTGATCGGCTGTTTTCTCGGCACCATCATCGGCGCGTTGCCGGGGCTTGGACCGTCGAACGGCGTCGCCATTCTCATTCCACTCGCCTTCACGCTTGGCCTTCCGGCAACACCGGCGCTGATCCTGCTTACCAGCGTCTATTACGGCGCGATGTATGGCGGCCGGATTTCGTCGATCCTGCTCAATATCCCGGGTGACGAGCCGGCGCTGATGACGACGCTCGACGGCTATCCGATGGCCAGGAAGGGCATGGCCGGCGAAGCGCTGGCCTTGTCCGGCATTGCCTCCTTCGTAGGCGCGTTCTTTGCCACCTGGGGGCTGGTGTTCCTGGCGCCGCAGCTGGTCAAGGTGGCGCTGCTTTTCGGACCGGCCGAGTATTTCGCGTTGTTCGCGCTCGCCTTCGCCACGCTCGGCGGCATCGCCAGCAAGAACCAGGCGAAGGCGGCGCTGGCCGCGGGTATCGGTCTTGGCATCGCGATGATCGGCGTGGACGGCCAGACCGGTGTGCCGCGGTTCACCTTCGGCGAAGTGCATCTTTACGACGGGATCGATTTCCTGGTGGCGATCGTCGGCCTGTTCGCGCTGTCGGAAGTCTTCATCTTTCTCGAGCATCGCGGCACGGCGAAGGCCACCGGCGATGCATCGGACATCAAGCTTGGCCGGCTGACGCCGCCGATGTCGATGCTCAAGCAGACCGTTCCCACCATGGCGCGGTCGACGGTGCTCGGCTTCATCGCCGGCGTGCTGCCGGGAGCGGGGGCATCGCTGGGATCGTTCATTTCCTATTCGGTGGAAAAACGGCTCGTTGACAAGAACAACACCTTCGGCACCGGCGACCCGCGCGGCGTGGCAGCGCCCGAGGCCGGAAACAACGCCGCGGCAGGCGGCGCGCTTGTGCCGATGCTGGCGCTCGGCGTGCCGGGTTCGGGCACCACGGCGGTGCTGCTGGCCATGCTGCTGGCGCTCAACATCACGCCGGGTCCGCTGCTGTTCACCAACAATCCGGACGTGGTCTGGGGGCTGATCGCGGCCCTGTTCATCGGCAACGTCATGCTTCTGGTCATGAACATCCCGATGGTCAGCCTGTTCGTCCGCGTGCTGCTGGTGCCGCCCCGCTACCTGATGCCGGCCGTGGCGATGATCTCGTTTGTCGGCATCTACGGCATATCCGGTTCGACCTTCGACCTGATGGTGATGGTGTTCTTCGGCGTGCTCGGCTGGATCTTGCGGAAGCTTGACGTGCCGCTGGTTCCGATCATTCTCGGCGTGCTCTTGGGTAACCAGATGGAAGCCAACATGCGCCGCGCGATGACGATCTCGGACGGCGACTGGAGCGCGCTGTTTGCCTCTCCGCTGTCGATCGGGCTGTGGCTGTTCGCCTTCTTCGGCTTCATTCTCCCGATCATTGCCGGGCGGTTCTTCCGGCCGAAGTTCCCGCGCACCGACAGCGAGGCGGATCCCGATTGATGGCAAGGCCGGGATTGCTGGCCACCGGGCAAACGCCTCGTTAGGCTTGAACCGGGCAAACTGATTCTGGCGGGGCAACCTGGCCGTAGGCGAAGGCAGTGCAGGAGTTGAGCCGGATGGCGACGAATTCATGGCGGGCGCCGCTGATGACCTTCGGGATTGCCGCACTCGGCGCGGCTTTGACTTTCGCCCTGTCCTTCCCGGCGCCGTTCCTGACCGGCCCGGCAATCGCCGTCACGCTTGCCGGTCTTGCCGGGATCAGGACCGCCGGGCCACCCCGGCGGGTGCGCGATGCGGTGTTCGTCATTCTCGGGCTCACCATCGGGCAGGGTGTGACGCCGGACGTGTTCGAGGCGATGCGGACCTGGCCGGTGACGCTGGCGGCGCTGGCCGGAAGCCTGTTCGCCATTATCTGGCTTACCCCGGCCCTGCTTGTCCGGTTCTGGTCGATGGATGCCACCACGGCTTTCCTGTCGTCATCGCCGGGACATCTCAGTTACGTGCTCGGTCTGAGTGAAGGGGTCAAGGCGGATCTCAGGACCGTCAGCATCGTTCAGTCGATCCGGGTTCTGGCGCTGACACTGCTGGTTCCCGTTATGGTCACCCTGACCGGTCAGGTGCCACAAAAGGTGCTGGACATCCCGCCTGAAACCGCCCCGCTGCCGCTGCTGGCTATGATCGTTGCCGCCGGGATGGCCGGATACCTGCTCGAGCGGCTGCGGCTGCCCGCGGCCTTCCTGATCGGCGGCATGCTTGTGTCCGTGGTTGCGCATGTGACCGGGCTGCTCAGTGGCGTGATGAACTACTGGCTCGCCGCCGCGGCCTTTGTCGCGCTGGGCGGCCTCATCGGCTCCCGCTTCTCGGGCGTGACCTGGATGCAATTGCGCCACGCATTCGGAGCGGGGATTCTGGTGACGGTGCTGGGCGTTGTGCTGGCGGGGGCCTTCGCGGTGATTGCCCACTGGATCACCGGCATGGACCTGATCGCCATCCTGATTGCGTTTGCGCCGGGCGGACTTGAGACCATGGCGGCGATGTCGGTGATCCTCGGTATCGACCCGACCTTCGTTGCCAGCCATCACGTGGCGCGACTGCTGATGCTGACGGCGATTGTCCCTATCTTTGTCCTGCGCGGGCGGCGGGATCGCGGCTGAGCAGCGTTTTTTGCCGCTGCGCCATTTTATTGCAGGGCCATCCGCATTATGTGGGGGTGGTCTGCAACGACAAACCCGTGGAGTGCAAGGTGAGCGTGACCAAAGAAGAGGTTCTGGCGAAGCTGAGATCGGTCAAGGGGCCGGATCTCGAAGGCAATATTGTGGATCTCGGGCTGGTGTCGGAAATCTTCATCGCCGATGCGAAGGTCTATTTCTCGCTCACCGTTCCGGCCGCGCGCGCGCAGGAACTCGAACCTCTGCGCGAAGCCGCCGAACGCGCCACCAAGACCGTTCCCGGCGTCAAGGGCGCGATGGTGGCGCTGACTGCCAGCCGCGAGCCGGGCTCCGGTGCGTCGACGCCTCCGCCGCAGCAGCGCCCGGCCCATTCGCACGCGCCGGCTCAACCGGGCCAGCCGCAGGGACGCGCCAAGGCCGGTGTTCCCGGGATTTCCACCATCATTGCCGTTGCCTCGGGCAAGGGCGGTGTCGGCAAGTCGACGACCGCGGTCAACCTGGCGCTCGGGCTCCAGGCCACCGGTCTCAAGGTCGGCATTCTCGACGCCGATATTTACGGCCCCTCGATGCCGCGTCTGCTGGGCATCTCCGGCCGTCCCGAACAGCTTGAGGGCCGGATGCTCAAGCCGATGGAGAATTACGGCCTGAAGGTCATGTCGATGGGCTTCCTGGTGGAAGAAGACACGCCGATGATCTGGCGCGGGCCGATGGTGATGTCGGCGCTCAACCAGATGCTGCGCGAAGTGGCCTGGGGCGAGCTCGACGTGCTGGTGGTCGACATGCCGCCCGGCACCGGCGACGCGCAGCTGTCGATGGCGCAGAACGTGCCGCTGGCCGGCGCTGTGATCGTCTCGACGCCGCAGGATCTTGCGCTGATCGACGCCCGCAAGGGGCTCAACATGTTCAACAAGGTCAGCGTGCCGGTGCTCGGCATCGTTGAGAACATGAGCTATTTCGTCTGCCCCGATTGCGGCGGACGGCACGATATCTTCGGTCACGGCGGCGCCCGTGACGAAGCCGCACGGATCGGCGTGCCGTTCCTGGGCGAAGTGCCGCTGGCAATGCCGATCCGCGAGACCTCCGACGCGGGCCGGCCGGTGGTGGCCACCGCGCCCGACGGGCCGCATGCGAAAGTCTACCGCGAGATCGCGGCCAAGGTCCGTGCCCGGCTTGAGGAACTCGCAGGCGACGGCGCGCGGGTGATGCCGGACATAGTCTTCGAATAGGGCCGGGTCAGCTCTCGCTGCTCAGCTTCGCAAACAGCGCCAGCAGACCCTGGTCGAGCGCATCGGTCTGCGGCTCGTGCTGGGACGAGGTGCAGACGATCACGGTCGCGGTGTCGGGATCGCAGTAGCAAAACTGGCCGTGAATGCCTGCGGCCAGGAACGCGTTGGAGCTGCCGCCGACCTGGTACCAGTTGTTGCGGTAGCGGCCGGTCTTGAGGAAGTTCGCCTGGGATCCGCGCGCCCAGACCCCTTCATCGCCGTTACGCTGCATGTCTTCGATCCAGCGCGGGGAGACGATCTGCCTGCCATTGGCCGTGCCGCCATTGATGAGCATCTGTCCGAGCGCCAACAGGTCGTGCGGCCGGCAGGAGACGCCGCCCGCGGTGCGCGGGGCGCCTTCGGGGTCGACGGTGATAAAGGCGTCGGCACTGGCCCCGAGCGGCTGCCACAGAAGCCGGGCGCACAGATCCGGGAAACGTTCGCCGGTGACCCGCTCCAGCACGATGCCGAGCATGTCCGAGTTGGGCGAGAGATAATTGTGATCGGTGCCGTGCGGACCCTCGGCCTTCTTCAGGCTGCACAGGAACGGCAGCATGGCCTCGTCATCGCCCTTGCCCGACGGCGGGTTCCAGGACATGGCGCGGCGGTAGCGGGCGTAATCGAGTTCCGACAGGTAGGATTCATCGAAGTCGAGACTGACCCGCATGTCGAGCAGGTCCTGCACGGTGGCGTCGGCGTAGGCGCTGTTGGCGGCTTCCGGGACCAGATCGCCAACGGGTGTGGCTGGATCGAGGATGCTCTGATCCTCAAGAATCCCCGCCACCAGCGCGGTGATGGATTTGGAGATTGAAAATACCAGATGCGGATCGCCGCGATCGACACCTGGCGCGTGCCACTCCCCGACCAGCTTGCCGTTCCTGGACAGGATGAAACTGTCGGCCTGGCTGCGGGTCAGCAGATCGGCGATCGTTTCGTTCCCGCCGGGTACGGCGGCGCGCGCCAGCAGTGCCGGGTTTTCCGCAACCGGCGGCAGGGGCGCCGGGCTCACAGTCCTGATGCGGGCCGAGCGGACCATTTCCGCCACATTTCGAAAGGCCCAGAAGCTGTAGGGGCGGGTGCGCCAGTTGGCCAGATTGATCGCTTCCCGCGCAAAACCGTTCAATGTCTCGAATTTTGTGGCTCTTGCCATGTATTCCTCGTTTCTGGCCCGTTTCATCGGGATGCAATAAAAACTTGAATGAAAGGGTTTCCTTTTTCTGGAAGCATTCTAAACTGCTAACTCTGCCGATTGGAAGCAGAGCCTGAGGACTGGAGCCGGAAAAATGCGCCTGACACGCCAAACCAACTATGCGGTGCGGATATTGATGTATTGCGCAGCCAACGATGCGCCGTTGAGCCGTATCGGTGACATCGCGAAGGCCTATTCGGTGTCCGAATTGTTCCTGTTCAAGATCCTGCAGCCGTTGACCAAAGCGGGGCTCATCGAATCGGTGCGCGGACGCAACGGTGGCATCCGGCTCGGGCGCTCGGCGGACAAGATCTCGCTGCTCGACGTGGTCAAGGTGACCGAAGACAATTTCGCCATGGCCGAGTGCTTCGAAAACGATGCGACCGAATGCCCGCTGGTGGATTCCTGCGGATTGAACGCGGCGCTGAGAAAGGCGCTCGGCGCCTTCTTCGAAGTGCTGGCTGGCTACTCGATCGAGGATCTGGTCAAGTCGCGCCCGTCGATCAACTTCCTGCTCGGGCTTGAAGAGCGGGCGGCCGTGCCTGCGGCATAAAGCCTACATCTCCAGACCGGCCTTGCGGCCATCGTAAATTGCGTAGGCGGCTTGCCGCGGAGCGGCTCCGTCGCCAATTTCCCTGAAGCTGACGCCACGGTCCCGCAGCGCTGTGGCGAGGCTGGTCTCGGCGGTGTTTGCCGTGGCGAACACAAGCGTGTCTGCCTCGATTTCGGTTTCGCTGCCGTCAAGGAATGACTGAACCGTGGCCGAGATTCCGGACCAGCTGGTTATGGCGCTTTCGACGACGAACCTGACACCCAGCCCGGCGAGCGTCCGGCGCAGCGGGAAATCGGCTGCGGTGCGCTGCAATTCCTTGCCGACCATCGGGTCGGGCGTGACCAGGGTGACGTCGTGCCCGTCCTCCGCCAGCTTCCAGGCGGTGCCGCAGCCCTTCCAGTTGCCACCCTCGTCGAGAACGATAACCCGCCTGCCGGGCCGCGCTTGCCGCGCCATGATCTCCTCGGTGGAGCAAACGCTGCCGTTTTCGAGCCCGGGCAGCGTCGCCAGATGCGGCATGGCCTTCTGGAAACCGGTTTCGCGCGGCAGCGACCCGGTGGCGAGGATGATCTCGTCGGCGGCTTCCGCGATCACGTCGTCGGCGTCCATATAGGCGTTGAGCCGCACCTCGGCCTGCAGCTTCATCAATTGCCGCTCGTACCAGTCGATCAGGTCGGTGATCTGGGCGCGGCGCGGCTGCAGACCGGCAAGCCGGAAGGCACCGCCGAGGTGGCTCGAGGCTTCCGCCAGCACCACGCGGTGGCCGCGTTCGGCGCTGACGCGGGCGGCCTCAAGCCCGGCCGGGCCGCCGCCCACCACCAGAACGGATTTTCGCTTCGGGGCAGGGGTGAAGCGGTCGCCGCCCCACTCCGCCTCGCGGCCGGTGGAGGGGTTGACCACGCAGGAGATCCAGTAGTCGCGCGAGCGCCGGCCCCAGCACATCTGGTTGCAGGACAGACAGCCGCGGATGTCCTCGGCCCGCCCCTCCCGCGCCTTGCTGGCGAGATGCGGATCGGCGATCTGGCCGCGTACGATCGACACCAGGTCCGCCTGGCCCTGGCCCAGAACGGTCTCGGCATTGTCGGGCGTGCGGATATGGCTCTCGGCGGTGACCAGCGCGTGCCTGACCACGCCCTTGAGGGTGGCGGCGAGATCGGCGCCGAGCTTTTCCGGATAGAGAAAGGTCGGCATCAGCTTGTAGAAATCGAAATAGCTGCCCGAACCGCAGGTGACGTAGTCGATCATCTGCTCCCGGTCGTGGCGCTCGATGATTTCGCTGATCGCCTCGCGCTGCAACGCCACCTGGACATCGGGCTCGTCATTGACGGCGAGGCCGATGATGAAACCGTCGCCGCAGGCCCTGCGGATGCGGGAGATGATCTCGCGGGAGAAGCGGGTGCGGTTTTCGAGGCTTCCGCCCCATTTGTCGTCGCGGCGGTTGGACCAGGGCGTCCAGAACTGGTCGACCAGCCCGTGATAGGCGGCCCAGACCTCGACGCCGTCGAAGCCTGCTTCATGGCAGCGTCGCGCCGCCTCGACGAAGCCTGTGATGGTTTCCTCGATTTCGGCCTCGGTCATGGCGTGCGAGCCGTCGCTGTCGTGATAGCTCGGCATGCCCGAGGGCGACCAGGCCGGATGGAAGGCGTTGTCCTGGTCGCCGTGACTGCCGATATGATAGAGCTGCTGGATGGCGACGGCGACCGCGCCATGACCCTTGATGGCGTCGGTGACCTTGCGGAAGTGCGGGATCACGGCATCGTCGCCGTGGCGGAAATTGCCGCGCGTGAGCACGGCTGCGGCATGCACCGGCATCGGCTCGACCACCACCATCGCCGCCCCGCCCATGGCGCGTTCGGCGTAGTAGGCGGCATGACGTTCGGTCGGCAGGCCCTCGACCGCCATGTTGGTGGTATGCGCGCCGAAGACGATGCGGTTGCGCAAGGCATGGCCGCGCAGATCTATCGGTGAAAAGAGCTTTCTGAAACGATGCTCTGTCATCAGTGCCCCTCCCCGGCACGCAAGCTGAAGCAACAACTCTACCAGCGATCCGTCAATGGGCTGTGCTGGCTGCGAAGCGCGGTGGTCCCGTTGCGCTTTCAGGGTGACGGGCGGTTGCGATGAAGTATGACACGGCTGTGCTTGTGGGCCTTGAGCGAGTCTATTAAAACGATTGAAAGCCGGGTGCGCCGGACCGCGCAAATTCCCCGAGTGGAGCGAGCCTTGACGAAGACATCATCCTCCGACTGGTGGCGCGGCTGCGTCATCTACCAGGTCTATCCGCGATCCTACCAGGACACGTCAGGCGACGGCATCGGCGACATCCGCGGCATCATCAGGAGGCTCGATCATATCGCCTCGCTCGGTGTCGACGCGATCTGGCTGTCGCCGTTCTTCAAGTCGCCGATGGCCGATTTCGGCTATGACGTGTCGGATTATTGCGACGTCGATCCGATGTTCGGCACCCTGTCGGATTTCGACGAGCTGGTGGAACTGGCCCATGCAAAGGGGATCAGGATCATCATCGACCAGGTGATTTCGCATTCGTCCGACCAGCATCCCTGGTTCAGGGAGAGCCGGTCGAGCCGGGACAACGCTAAGGCCGACTGGTATGTCTGGGCAGACCCGAAACCCGATGGAACAGCGCCCAACAACTGGCTGTCGATCTTCGGCGGGCCGGCGTGGGAATGGGACAGCACGCGGCGCCAGTACTACATGCACAATTTCCTGGCCTCGCAACCGGACCTGAACTTTCACAATCCGGATCTGCAGAACGCGATCCTCGACACGGTCAGGTTCTGGCTCGACCGCGGCGTTGACGGTTTCCGGCTGGATACGGTCAATTTCTACGTTCACGACAAGCATCTGCGGGACAATCCGCCGTTGTCGCTGTCGACCGAGGATGGCAATTTCATGGGGGTGGATGCGCCTGACACCAACCCCTACGGCTTCCAGGACCATCTCTACGACAAGTCGCAGCCTGAAAACATCGTCTTCCTGCAGCGGCTGCGTGCCCTGCTGGATCAGTATGAAGGCCGCACCACCGTGGGAGAAGTCGGCGACGGACGGCGGTCGCTGAAGACGGTCGCGGCCTATACCAATGGCGGCGACAAGCTGCACATGTGCTACACGTTCGACATGCTGGGCGCGGACTTTTCCGCCGAGCATTTCCGCCGCAGCATCGCCAATTTCCAGTCGGTGGTCAAAGACGGCTGGGTCTGCTGGGCCTTTTCCAATCATGATGTTGAGCGGCACGTGTCGCGCTGGAAGCGGGAGGGCGACGATCCGGAACATCTGGCGCGGTTCGCGATCACCATGCTTGCGTCATTCCGGGGATCGATCTGCCTGTACCAGGGCGAGGAACTGGGGCTGGAGGAAGCCGAGATCGCATTCGAGGATCTCGTCGATCCCTATGGCATCAGATTCTGGCCAGCCTACAAGGGCAGGGACGGGTGCCGGACGCCGATGGTCTGGGAGAAGGACGCCGCGCATGCGGGGTTTTCGGACGCGCCGCGCACATGGCTACCGGTTCCGGAGAGCCATCTCCGGCATGCGGTCGACCAGCAGGAGCACCTGAGCGGCTCGCTGCTCAACCATTACCGCCAGACTCTGGCCTTCCGGAAATCCATCCCGGTCCTGATTGACGGCCCTATGAGCTTTCTCAACACCAACGGCGACCTTCTGGCCTTCATCCGCGGGGAGGGCGCAGACCGGCTGCTGTTTGTGTACAATCTTGACCAGGGACCCGTCGAGTGGACGCCGCCGTCAGATCTTCGGATCGCCGAAACGGTGCGATTGCCGGGTTTTGCGCCGCGCCACGAGGGCGGCACCGTGATGCTCGAAGGCCTCGACGTCTTCTGCGCCCGGCTGGCCTGATCCATCCTTTCGACCGGGCCAATTACGGATCGATGATCTCGAAGGCGTCGACATCGATCATGCCACGGTCGGAAATCTTCAGGTGCGGAATCACCGGCAAGGGCAGGAAGGCCAGCTGCAGGAACGGCTCGTCGAGCGTGCCGCCGAGTGCCTTGGCGGCCTTTCTGAGCGGGATCAGCGTTTCGCGCACATGCTCATAGGGCTGGTCGCTCATCAGGCCTGCCACCGGCAGGGCGATTTCGGCGACGACCTTGCCGTCCTCGGCAACGACGAAGCCGCCGCGGATTTCGCTCAGCCGGTTGGCGGCCACCGCCATGTCGGATTCGCTCGCGCCAACCACGCAGATATTGTGGCTGTCATGGCCGACGGTCGAGGCGATGGCGCCGCGCTTGAGGCCGAAGCCCTGAACGAAACCGGTGGCGATATTGCCGTTCCTGCCATGCCGCTCGATCACGGAAATCTTGAGAATGTCGCGGGCGAGATCGATCTGCTTCTCGCCATTGTTAATAGTGAGATCGAGGTCGCGGCGCTCGGTGATGATCTTGCCGGGAACGATGCCGATCACCGGTGTCTGGCTGCGGTTCTTGCGAACCGTGAAGGAGGCGGCCTCCACCTTTGGCGCGCGCACGCTGTCGGTGCCGACCGGCGCAGTCACCTTGCGCGCGGCAAACAGTTCGTCGGTGACCAGCCTGCCGGCGCTGAACACCATCTGTGCGTTGCAGTCTTCGAGGCTGTCGAGCACCACCAGATCGGCGCGCCAGCCGGGCGCCACGAGACCGCGGTCTCTGAGGCCGAAGGCGCGGGCGGCGGAAATCGAGGCGGCGCGGTAGATCGCCAAAGGCTCGACGCCCTTCGAAATGGCATGGCGGATCATGTAGTCGAGATGGCCATGCTCGGCGATGTCGAGCGGGTTGCGATCATCGGTGCACAGCGCAAGGAATGGCGAATTGCGTTCGGTGATGATCGGGATCAGGGCGTCGAGATCGCGGCTGACCGAGCCTTCGCGGACCAGCACGTGCATGCCCTTCGACATCTTTTCCAGCGCCTCCTCGGCGGTGGTGGATTCGTGCTCGGTGCGGATACCGGCGGCGAGATAGCCGTTCAGCCCCAGTCCGCGGAGAAGCGGCGCGTGGCCGTCGATATGGCCGCCCTGGAAGGCCTCGAGCTTGGCCATGCAGGCCGGGTCCCTGGCCAGCACGCCTGGAAAGTTCATGAATTCCGCAAGACCTATCACCTGGGGATGGTCGCGGAACGGCAGCAGGTCCTCGATGTCGAGCCGGGCGCCGGCGGTTTCGAGATGGGTGGCAGGCACGCAGCTTGAGAGCTGTACCCTTATGTCCATGACGGTCTGTTCGGTACAATCGAGGAAATAGCGGATGCCGGTGGCGCCGATGACATTGGCGATTTCGTGCGGATCGCAGATGGCGGTGGTGATGCCGCGCGGCAGGACGCAGCGGTCGAACTCGTGCGGCGTGACCAGCGAACTCTCGATGTGCAGATGGGTGTCGATGAAGCCGGGGACGACGATCCTTCCGGTGATGTCGATCTCGCGGACGCCGGAGTAGCTCTCAAGCGTGCCGACGATGCGGTCGCCGCAAATGGCGATGTCGCCGTCGCGCAAGGTTCCGGTCGTGAGGTCGAACAGCCGGCCGCCCTTGAGCACGATGTCGGCCGGCGCCTTGCCCTGGCCCTGGTCAATCATGTCGCCAAGTCTGTCTGTCATGGATGGCCCCCGTTGGTCGTCTGCCGAATCAAAAACCGGCCGGCTTTGCAGCCGACCGGTCGAGTTTATCCGAAAAGGATGATTACATCTTGTCGGTGACGGTCGAGGTCCAGGCGCCTTCCGGCTGCTTGGTGATGATCCCCTGGTCGAGCAGCGCCTTGGCGGTGCGCTCATAGGCTGCCTCGATCAGCTTGGCATCGGGTTCGCCGATCAGCTTGGCCACTTCGCCCATCATCCGCTTCTGGTGATTTTCGTCCTGGCCGCCATTGTCCATGACGATTTCAGCGGCTTCATCCGGGTTGGCGATGGCGTATTCCCAGCCCTTCATCGAAGCCTTGACGAACTTGACCATCTTGTCTTCGAAGGCCGGATCCTTGAGGTCGTCTTCCATCGCATAGAGGCCATCCTCGAGCAGGTCGTTGCCCATTTCGGAGTAGTTGAAGACGATCAGGTCTTCCGGCTTGTAGCCGGCATCCATCAACTGCCAGTACTCGTTGTAGGTCATGACCGAGATGCAGTCGGCCTGCTTCTGGATCAGCGGCTGAACGTCGAAGCTCTGCTTGAGAACGGTCACGCCATCGGCGCCGCCGTCGGTGGACAGGCCAAGCTTGTTCATCCAGGCAAAGAACGGGTACTCGTTGCCGTAGAACCAGACGCCCAGCGTGTGGCCCTTGAAGTCGTCCGTGGTCTTGATCGGCCCGTCAGCCGGGCAGACCATTTCCATGCCGGCCTTCTTGTAGGGCTGGGCGATGTTGACCAGGCCCACACCCTTTTCGCGGGCCGCGAGAGCGCCGCCCATCCAGTCGACGATGACGTCGGCGCCACCGCCGGCGATCACCTGCTCGGGCGCGATGTCCGGGCCGCCCGGCTTGATTTCAACATCAAGGCCGGCTTCTTCATAAAAACCCTTGTCCTTGGCGACGAAGTAGCCTGCGAACTGGGCCTGGGCGACCCACTTGAGCTGCAGGGTGACCTTGTCCGCTGCGCTGGCGGCACCGGCCATCAAAGTCATGGTGAGTGCGAGTGTCAGTCCGATTGTTTTTTTCATTCTTGGTTCCTCTCTGGTTGCGGCTCAGGGCTATCTATCTGCGATAGCTCGGATGCCAGAATGTGACGGTGCGCTCGAGAAGTGCAAGCGCACCATAGAACAGCGACCCGACAACGGCTGCAAGGGCGATTTCCGCCCAGACCATGTCGAGGTTCATTCGACCCACTTCGGTCGAAATCCTGAAGCCCATGCCGACAATCGGCGTTCCGAAAAACTCTGCGACGATGGCGCCGATCAGCGCCAGCGTGGAGTTGATCTTGAGAGCATTGAAGATGAAAGGCATTGCGGCCTGAAGCCGCAGCTTGAGCAGCACCTGCCAGTGGCTGGCGCCGTAGGTTCGCATCAGATCCCGCTCCATGTCGCCGGTGGCGGCAAGGCCGGCGAGCGTGTTGACCAGCATCGGGAAGAAGGTCATGACGATGACGACGGCTGCCTTCGACTGCCAGTCGAAGCCGAACCAGATCACCATGATCGGTGCGATGCCGATCATCGGCAGGGCAGAGACCATGTTGCCGATGGGAAGCAGGCCGTTGGCAAAGAAGCGGAAGCGGTCGGCGAGGATGGCGACCAGAAAGCCGGTGAGCGAACCGACAACATAGCCGAACAGCACGGCCTTGAGCACGGTCTGACGGAAATCGGCGGCGAGGATCGGCAGCGAGCCGGCAAACCGCAAACCGATGGCCGAAGGCGGCGGCAGCAGCACGAAGGGGACGCCGGCGCCGCGGACGATGCACTCCCACAGGATCAGCACCCAGATGCCGAACAGGGCCGGAACCGTGATCGAGATAAGGTTGCCGCTCTGGCTGCCGCGGCTGCCGTCGCCCGAAAGCACGGTAACCAGCCGCCAGCCCAGCAACCAGGCGGCGACCAGGGCTGCGAAGTAGCCGGCGGTGGCGGTACCGGATGCATCTGCCAGACCGACGATCAGCAATGCCGCCGCGCCGAAACTGGCCAGTGCGAGAGCCGTGGTTTGGATGGAGGAAGCCGCCCGCAGCATCGACACAAGCGCGCCAGCGGCGAGGATCACCACCGCGGCAATCGACCAGGCCGGATTCATGGTGGCGGTGAAGGGAAGCGCCGTGAGGCTGTAGATCGTGGCGAGCAGTGACAGAAGCGCCTGCCAGTTGGGACGGAAAGCACTCATTGGCTCCTGGCTCCCATGCGGGTGTTGACGAACCGCCCGACTATATCGACGGTGGTGACCAGCAGGATGGCGACAACCGATCCTGCGATCAAAGCGGCGAAGATATCAACCGTCTGGCTGTAATAGGAGCCGGCCAGCAGTTTCGAACCGATGCCGGCGACGGCGCCGGTTGGCAATTCGCCGACGATGGCGCCTATGAGGCTCGCGGCAATCGCTACCTTCATCGAGGTGAAGAAGAACGGAACCGAAGCCGGAATCCGGAGCTTCCACAAGGTCTGCAACTTGTCCGCCGAATAGGTCCGCATCAGGTCGAGATGCAGCACGTCCGGCGAGCGCAGGCCCTTGACCATGCCGACGGCGACCGGGAAGAACGACAGATAGGTCGAGATCAGCGCCTTGGGCAGGAGTCCGGTGACGCCGATGGCGGACAGAAGCACGATGATCATCGGTGCTATGGCCAGGATCGGAATCGTCTGCGAGGCGATGATCCAGGGCAGGAAGGAACGGTCGAGTGCCGGAACGTGGACGATGCCGATGGCGATCACCACGCCGAGCGCGGTTCCCATGGCAAAGCCCAGCAGCGTCGCCGATAGCGTGATCCAGGAATGATAGACCAGGCTGCGCTTCGACCAGGGCTTGACCGTGAAGGTGTTCTTCCAAAGGTTTGATGCGACCTGATGCGGTGCCGGCATGGTCGGCTTGGGCTGGGTCATGGTCAGCATCAGGAATTCGGCCGTGGTGCGGGTTTCCCCTGCACGGCGGTCGAAATCGCGCTGGAACGGCGCATTCATCGAATAGGCTGCGACATACCAGGCAATCAGGATCACCAGCAGGATCGAGCCGACGGGAACCAGGCGGTCCCTGATGAAGCTCTTTTCGTTCATCCCTGCCTCCCCTGCGGCCAGACGATCATGGTGACGGCAACGATGCCGAGCGTGATGCCGCCTATCTGCATGGATGACGGCCGCTCGCCGAAAATCAGCAATCCGATCAGGTTGATCAGCACCAGTTGCAGCACGGCGGAGACCGACATGGCGACGGCAAGGCCGCTTTCGCGCATCACCCTGATCATCATCAGATTGCCCGCGGTATAGAGCCCTATGGCCAGAACCAGCAACCACACCGACGGCCGGTCGACATAGACCCTCAGGCTGCTTGCCGCGGCCATGAAAATAGCCATCACACCCGCCAGCCAGATCATCAAAGAGGGGCTCATTGGGCACTCCCCTGCCAGCGCAGCCGTAGGGTCGGGATGCCCTCCTCGGAGACTTCCCTGCGTCCCCCGGGCACTTCGACGAGACCTTCGCGCATGTAGAAACGCAAGGCGTCTGTGTTGGGTTCGAAAACCTCGAGTTCAAAGCCCTGGGGCCGGGCATTCTTGGCGGCATCGAGCAGCGTCTTGCCCAATCCATGGCCGCAGGCCCACGGACGCAGATAGAGCCCGTGGATGAAACCGGCGTTGTGATCCATCGACATATAACCGATGATGCCGCTATCCTCTTCGGCGACGAAGATGATCCGCCTGTCGAGCAGATCCGCAGCGAACATCCGCTCGATGGTCCGGCGGTCGGTTACGCGCTGCAGCCAGAAAGTGTCATCCATGTAGTCGTTGATGATCGCCGCACAGGCCGGCAGATCTTCGACCGTTGCACGGCGAACAGACGGTGTATCAAAAGCAGGGCGGAGAGCGCTACTCATCATAGCTGTGTCCCGCTTTCAGGCCTTCGCGGACCTGGTGGGCGATCCTGAGGAATTCGGACGTTTCGCGAATATCAAGCGGCCGGTCGGCACCGAGATCGCAATCGATGATCTCGTGGATGCGGCCGGGGCGCGGGCTCATCACCACGATCTTGGTCGACAGGAACACGGCTTCGGGGATCGAGTGGGTGACGAAGACCACGGTCTTTTTGGTCTTGGCCCAGAGTTTCAGGAGCTGTTCGTTCAGGTGATCGCGGACGATCTCGTCGAGCGCGCCGAAAGGCTCGTCCATCAGCAGCATGTCCGGCTCGACGGCCAATGCGCGGGCGATGGAAGCGCGTTGCTGCATGCCGCCCGAGAGCTGCCAGGGGAACTTCTTCTCGAAGCCTGCCAGATTGACGAGTTCCAGATTGCTCTTGATCCGGCCGCTGCGGGTCGCCTTGTCCAGCCCCATCACTTCCAGCGGCAGCGCGACATTGTCCTCGATGGTGCGCCAGGGCAGGAGTGCAGCCTGCTGGAACACATAGCCATAGGCGCGCGCCAGGCGCGCCTGCTCGGGCGTCATGCCGTTTATCGAGACAGTGCCGCCGGTCGGCTGCTCGAGATCGGCGATGACACGCAGCAGCGTGGTCTTGCCGCAGCCGGACGGGCCGATCAGGGAGACGAATTCGCCCTCGGCAATATCGAGGGTGATGTCTTTCAGCGCATGTACGGGGCCGTCATTGGTCTCGAAGGTCAAGTCCAGATTCTGGGCACTAATGACTGTCTCAGGCATGAGTTGCTGCTTTTTGTTTCATTGTGTTCCCCCGGGGAATTGCCCTGTGTCAGTCCTTGCCGGCACCTCAGGGATGCCTGCAAGGACCATGCCATTAAACCCCTGTCGCCGGAATGCCCGAACGCTCGACCTTGCGCGGCGAGGTCAGCTCCTTCCAGGTCGACAGCGCCTTGTTGGTTGGCGTCACCGGTTCGCGGGCGACGAACTTGCCGTGACCTTCCTGGGTCCGGATTTCACCGTCATGCACGGCGACATGGCCGCGGGTCAGCGTGTAGCGCGGCAGGCCCTTGACCTCTTTGCCCTCGAAGACGTTGTAATCGATCGCCGATTGCTGTGTGCCGGCCGAGATGGTCTTGGACTTTTCCGGGTCCCAGACCACCAGATCGGCGTCGGCGCCAACCAGGACGGCGCCCTTCTTCGGGTAGCAGTTCAAAATCTTGGCGATGTTGGTCGAGGTGACGGCTACGAATTCGTTCATGGTCAGCCGTCCTGTGGCGACGCCGTAGGTCCAGAGCATCGGCATGCGGTCTTCGAGACCGCCGGTGCCATTGGGGATCTTGGTGAAATCGCCGACGCCGTAGCGCTTCTGTTCCGTGGTGAAGGCGCAATGGTCGGTGGCGACCACCTGCAGCGAACCGGCCGACAGCCCGGCCCAGAGCGAATCCTGGTGCAGCTTGTTGCGGAACGGCGGGCTCATCACCCGGCGGGCGGCGTGATCCCAGTCGGGGTGGGCGTATTCGCTCTCGTCCAGCGTCAGGTGTTGGATCAGCGGCTCGCCCCAGACCCGCATGCCCTTCTGGCGGGCGCGGCGGATGGCCTCGTGGCTCTGCTCGCAGGATGTGTGCACGACGTAGAGCGGCGTGCCGGCCATGTCGGCGATCATGATGGCGCGGTTGGTGGCTTCGCCCTCGACTTCGGCCGGCCGTGAATAGGCGTGGGCTTCCGGACCGTTGTTGCCTTCGGCCATGAGCTTTGCCTGCAGCTGCGCCACCACGTCGCCGTTTTCGGCGTGGACCATGGCGATCCCGCCCAGTTCGCCGACGCGGCTGAAGGAAGCGTACATCTCGTCGTCATCAACCATCAGCGCGCCCTTGTAGGCCATGAAGTGCTTGAAGGTGGTGATGCCCTTGTCCTTGACCACCGTTTCCATCTCGTTGAACACCTGCTCGCCCCACCAGGTGATCGCCATGTGGAACGAATAGTCGCAATTGGCCCGCGTCGACTTGTTGTCCCACATGGTCAGCGCCTCGAGCAGCGACTGGCCGGGTGAGGGGAGCGCAAAATCGATGACCATGGTGGTGCCGCCGGACAGCGCCGCGCGGGTGCCGCTTTCGAAATCATCGGCCGAGTAGGTGCCCATGAACGGCATTTCGAGATGGGTGTGCGGATCGATGCCGCCGGGCATGACATAGCAGCCGGTGGCATCGAGCGTCTTGTCGCCGACAAGATTGGGGCCGATGGCGGTGATCACGCCGTTCTCGATCATCACGTCCGCCTTGTAGGTCAGATCGGCGGTGACGATGGTTCCGTTCCTGATGACGGTGGTGCTCATGTGCACGTCCTCTTGCTGTTCCAGTTCGTGTCTTGATCGGCCGTCTTCATGCGGCCTTCACAAAATGTTTGCTGTCTAGTCGGCATAGCCGGGGTTGTCCCGGTCGAGCACGCGCTTCATTTCCTCGAAATGCGAGAACTCGGCATCCTTGTAGACCTCCCATTCGCGGGCGACGGATTCGGCCAGTTCGTCGTTCATCACGTTGAGCGGCTGGCCGGTTGAATAGGCCAGCACCATGGTGCGCGCGGCGCGCTCGAGATGGTACATGGCGTCGAAGGCCTCGGCCACCGTACGGGCGACCGTGGTGACGCCGTGATTGGCCATCATCACGTTGGAGTAGTTGCCGATGGAGGCGGCAATGCGTTCGCCCTCGGCCTCGTCATTGGCGATGCCGCCGAAATCCATGTCCATCGCCAGCCGGTTGAAGAACCGCGCGGTGGTCTGGTCGATCGGCTTGATGGAGGGATCTTTCAGTCCGGCAAGCGCTGTTGCATGCGGGGGATGGAGATGCAGCGCCACGCGGGCGTGCGGCACGCGGCGGTGGATGGCGCCGTGGATCGACCAGGCCGACGGATCGGGCGCATCGGGCCGCTTCATCGTGTCGGGATCGTCGGCGTCGATCAGTAGCATCTCGCTGGCCTTGGCCATCGAGAAATGCTTCCAGCGCGGGTTCATCAGGAACTTCTTCCCGTCCGGCGAGACAGCGGCGGAGAAGTGGTTGGCGACGCCCTCGTGCCAGTTGTAGTAGGCGGCAAGACGGAGGGCTGCGGCGAGATCGATGCGAAGCTGAGTCTCGTCGGAGTTCTCGAGGGACACGACTTTGGCTGATGTGTTCATGACATTACCTCGGGCTGTGGATTAGCCATTCCCCATCCCCCTTGAGGGATAAGGTCAGGGGTAGGGGGACTGCTCGAATGTAGAGGAGAGAGGATCAGCGCGAATGGAGGACGGGACGTCTGGCCTTGGGATGTCTCAGACCTCAATGAGGCCAAGCCGCATTTCAATACGGGAAACGCGTTCATCCATCCGGTCGAGCCGGTTCGACAGGTTTGCGTATTGCATTTCGATAATGCCGAGCCGACCTTTGATTTCCCGCAGGTCTTCCGAGTGCTTATCCTGAGTCGCGCGAATGGCGCGAAGATGTTCAAGCACAAGGCTCTCTGTTGCCGGCGACATGGCCATGGCTCCAGTCGATTGAGGGTGTCCCAATATAAGGCCATTTGCGCTATTCCACCACCCCGGCGGTTTCCACCACCGCATGCATCAGCACGTCGCAACCGGCGCCGGCCCATTCCCTGGTGATTTCCTCGGCCTCGTTGTGCGACAGGCCGTCGACGCAGGGGCACATCACCATGGCGGTCGGCGCCACGCGGTTGATCCAGCAGGCATCGTGACCGGCGCCGGAGATGATGTCCATATGCGAGTAGCCGAGCCGGTCGGCGGCGTCGCGGATCGCCTTGACGCAGCCATGGTCGAATTCCGGCGGGTCGAACTGGCCGACGATTTCCGCCTCGAAGCTCACGCCCAGCGCGTCGCAGAGTTTCGGCGCCTCCGCCATCAGCCTCTCGACCATGCCATTCAAGGTGTCGAGTTCATGGCTGCGGAAATCGATGGTGAAGACCACCTTGCCGGGGATGATGTTGCGGGAATTCGGGTAGACGTCGATATGGCCGATGGCGCCCACCGCATTGGGAGCGTTGGCCATGGCGATCTCGTGCACCAGCTCGGTGATCTGGGCCAGCCCGCGGCCGGCGTTGCGGCGCATCGGCATCGGGGTGGAGCCGGTGTGGCTTTCCTTGCCGGTGACGGTGCACTGGACCCAGCGCAGCCCTTGGCCATGGGTGACGACGCCGATGTCCTTGCCCTTGGCCTCGAGGATCGGTCCCTGCTCGATGTGCAGTTCGAACAGCGCGTGCATCTGCCTCGCGCCCACTTCCTCGTCGCCCTTCCAGCCGATGCGCTCGAGCTCGTCGCCGAAGCGCTTGCCCTTGGCGTCGACCCGGTCATAGGCCCAGTCCTGCTTGTGCACGCCGGCGAAAACGCCCGACGCCAGCATGGCGGGGGCAAAGCGGGTGCCTTCCTCGTTGGTCCAGTTGACCACCACGATCGGGTGCTTCGTCTTGATGTCGAGATCGTTCAAGGTGCGCACCAGTTCGAGTCCCGCCAGAACGCCAAGCACGCCGTCATACTTGCCGCCCGTCGGCTGGGTGTCGAGGTGAGAACCGACATAGACCGGCAGCGCGTCCGGATCAGTCCCGGGCCTGGTCATGAACATGTTGCCCATGGTGTCGACGCCCATGGTCAGCCCTGCCTGCTCGCACCATTTGCGGAACAGGTGACGGCCTTCGCCGTCCTCGTCGGTCAATGTCTGGCGATTGTTGCCGCCGGCGACGCCCGGTCCGATCTTCGCCATCTCCATGAGCGAGTCCCACAGCCGGTCGGGGTTGATGCGGAGGTTTGCTGCGGGTGCGGACATGGTGGTCTCCTATTTCAGTTCGACTTCGACAAAGCTCATCGGCCCTGTCCCGGCATTGATCACATTGTGCTCGACGCCGAGCGGCCGGCGATAGGCCTCGCCCGGTGCCATGGTGACTTCACGTGAGCCACCGCCCGGTTCTTCAAGCCGCATGACGCACTCCGTCACCGGAGTGACCACGTAGTCATGCGCGTGAACATGCCAGCCGGTCTCGGCCCCGGGCGCGAAGTCGAAGCGGGTCACGCGGACGCGCTCATCATCGACCAGGGTTGTTGCGGTGGCAGGTTCGCGTTGCATGGATCAACTCGGGAAGGTGAAGACGGCGCCGGACTTGATGCCGTTGGGCCAGCGCGAGGTGATGGTTTTCAGCCGCGTGTAGAAGCGCACGCCTTCCGGGCCGTAGATCGAGTGGTCGCCGAACAGCGAACGCTTCCAGCCGCCGAAGGAGTGATAGGCCACCGGCACCGGGATCGGCACGTTGACGCCGACCATGCCGACCTCGATGGAATCGGAGAAAGCGCGGGCGGCATCGCCGTCGCGGGTGAAGATCGCGGTGCCGTTGCCGTATTCGTGGTCGTTGATCATCTTGACCGCATCATCGAAGGTGCCGGCACGGACGACCGATAGCACGGGGCCGAAGATCTCTTCCTTGTAGATGGTCATGTCGGTGGTCACCCGGTCGAACAGTGTGCCGCCGACAAAGTAGCCGTTCTCGTAGCCCTGCAGCGAGAAGCCGCGGCCGTCAACCACCAGCTCGGCGCCTTCGCTGACGCCCTGGTCGATATAGCCGAGCACCTTCTGCTGGTGCATCTTGGTGACCACCGGCCCCATTTCCGCTGTGTCGTCGGTGGCCGGGCCGATCTTCAGCGCCTCGACGCGGGGCTTGAGCTTGGCGACCAGCGCGTCGGCGGTCTTCTCGCCGACGGGGACGGCGACCGAGATCGCCATGCAGCGCTCGCCGGCGGAGCCGTAGCCCGCGCCCATCAGCGCGTCGGCGGCCTGGTCCATGTCGGCGTCGGGCATGATCACCATGTGGTTCTTGGCGCCGCCCAATGCCTGCACGCGCTTGCCGTTGGCGGTGCCGCGCGAATAGACATATTCGGCGATCGGGGTGGAGCCGACGAAGCTGATCGCCTTTACATCGGGGTGATCAAGCAGGCTGTCGACGGCCAGCTTGTCGCCGTGGACGATGTTGAGCACGCCTTCGGGGAAACCCGCTTCCTGGAACAATTTCCAGGCCAGCATCGGCGCTGACGGGTCGCGCTCGGAGGGCTTCAGGACAAAGGTGTTCCCGCAGGCGACCGCGATCGGGTACATCCACATCGGCACCATGGCCGGGAAGTTGAACGGGGTGATGCCGGCGACGACGCCCAAGGGCTGGCGGTCGGCGATGGAATCGACGCCGGGGCCGACATTGCGGGAGAAATCGCCCTTCAAGAGATTGGGGATGCCGCAGGCAAATTCCACCACCTCTATGCCGCGGGCGACTTCGCCGAGCGCGTCGTCATGGGTCTTGCCATGCTCGCGGGAGATCTCGCGGGCGATGTCGGCCGCGTGGCGGTCGAGCAGTTCCTTGAACTTGAACATGTAGCGCGCGCGCTTCAAGGGCGGCATGGCGCCCCAGGCTGGCTGGGCCGCCTTGGCGTTGGCGACGGCCGCGTTGATTTCCTCGACCGTCGACAGCGGCAGTTCGGCGATTTGTTCGCCGGTGGCCGGGTTGAAGACGGGGGACCTGCGGTCCGAGCCGGAAATCGTCAGCTTGCCGCCAATGGCGTTTTCAATGATCTGCATGGTTACGCTATCCCCTTGAGCACTGTACGCAGTTTTTCGAACAATTCGTCGATCTGATCCTTCGAGATGATCAGGGGCGGGGAGAGCGCGATGATGTCGCCGGTGGTGCGGATCAGCAAACCGTCATCATAGGCCTTGAGGAAGGCCGAGAAGGCGCGCTTGGTCGGCTCGCCGGCTATGGGCTCGAGCTCGATGGCGCCGATGAGGCCGGTGTTGCGGATGTCGATGACATGCGGACAGTCCTTGAGCGAATGCAGTTGCTCTTCCCAGTACGGTGACAGCTCGGCAGCGCGGGTGAACAGGCCCTCTTCCTTGTAGGTGTCGAGTGTCGCCAGCGCCGCGGCCGAGGCGATCGGATTGCCGGAATAGGTGTAGCCGTGGAAGAACTCGATCATGTGCTCCGGACCCTGCATGAACGCGTCGTGGATCTCGGAGGTCACGAAGACCGCACCCATCGGGATGACGCCGTTGGTCAGGCCCTTGGCGGTGGTGATGATGTCAGGCATGACGTCGTAATGCTGGGCTGCGAAGGGCGAGCCGAGACGGCCGTATCCAGTGATGACCTCGTCGAAGATCAGCAGGATGCCGTGTTTGGTGCAGATCTCGCGCAGTTTCTTCAGGTAGCCCTTCGGCGGGATCAGCACGCCGGTGGAACCGGCGACCGGCTCGACGATGACGGCGGCAATGGTCGAGGCGTCATGCAGGGTGACAATGCGCTCGAGTTCGGAGGCGATGTCGCCGCCATGTTCGGGCTGACCTTTGGTGAAGGCGTTCTGCGCGGGCAGGTGGGTGTGCGGCATGTGATCGACGCCGGTCAGCAGCGTGCCGAACATCTTGCGGTTGGTGACAATGCCGCCGACCGAGATGCCGCCGAAATTGACGCCGTGATAGCCGCGCTCGCGGCCGATCAGGCGGGTGCGGGAACCGTTGCCCTTCACCCGGTGGTAGGCGAGCGCGACCTTCAGCGCGGTTTCGACCGACTCCGAGCCGGAATTGGTGAACAGCACATGGTCCATGCCATCGGGCGCGATGTCGACCAGGCGGTTGGCCAGTTCGAACGCCTTCGGGTGGCCCATCTGGAAGGCGGGGGCGTAGTCCAGCTCGCCGGCCTGCTGGGCAATAGCCTCGGTGATCTTCGGGCGGCAATGGCCGGCGTTGACGCACCACAGGCCCGCGGTGCCGTCGAGAATCTTGCGGCCGTCGGAGGCGGTGAAATGCATGTCCTTTGCGCCGACCAGCATACGCGGGTTCTGCTTGAACTGCCGGTTGGCGGTAAACGGCATCCAGAAGGCACGAAGGTCGTTGGGTGTTGTGTTGAGCCGGTTCGACATGGCTGGCGCGCCTCCTGACGCATTGGCTTCCCGATCTTCCAGCCAAGCGCCACTTAAGGTGGCTTGTATCCGCTGACAGGCAGACTGAGTTGCGAAATATTGACTGTTTGATAAAACTCTAGCAGGGTCAATCACCCGGTCAAGGCAAATTCGGCGTTGTGCGCAAGAGCTTTGGCGCTTCGGATTGGCGGCAGCCGCGGGAATGAAATGGAGCGGATGACTTGAAGGCAAGGGCCACCGAAACCCAACGCAAGACTCGCATTCAGATCGAGAATGAGGAACGTATCCTTGATGCCGCTCTTGAAGAGTTTTCGGCGCATGGATTTCGCGGTGCGACCATCGACCGGATCGCCGAGCATGCCGGCATGTCGAAGCCCAACCTGCTCTATTATTTCCGGCGCAAGCAGGACATCTACGAGGCGCTGATCGCCCGCCTGCTCGACAAGTGGCTGGAACCGCTGCAGGCACTCAATGCGGTGGGTGATCCGCTGCCGGAGCTGCAGTCCTACATCCGCCGCAAGCTCGAGATGGCGCGCGACTTTCCACGCGAAAGCCGGCTGTTCGCCAACGAGATCCTGCAGGGCGCGCCGCGCATCAAGCGGCTGCTGGAGAGCGAGCTGAAGCCGCTGGTCGACGAGAAAGCCGAAATCCTGCGCGGCTGGATGAGGGCCGGACAGATCAACACCGTCGATCCCCGGCACCTGATCTTCTCGATCTGGTCGACCACGCAGCATTACGCCGATTTCGACGTCCAGGTTCAGGTGATCCTGGGGCCGGATCGGGGCGCTGTGGGCCGGTTCGAGGATGCGGCGCGCTATCTCGAAACCCTGTTCCTCGACGGGTTGCGGCCGAAGGACAAGACCGGCGGAACGCCGCGCGTGCGCGATCTTTGACTTTCAGCGGGCGGTCAGGCGATCAGCCCGACAGCCCGCCTTGCTTCCTCGGTTTTGAGCGAGAAGTCTCCGCCATCATGGGGACGGCCGGCATCGGTTGCCAGCCAGGCGATCGCCTCTCCCACCCAGTCGGCGGAAATGTGGCTTTCCCAGTTGAGCTGGCTGACCGGGTTGATGCCGGAATCCTTGATCGATTTCTGCATGTCGGTCGCCACGGTTCCGGGCGAAAGGCCAACGACGCGGATGTTGTCGGCCATGGATTCCCGGTAGGCGAGCTTCGTCAGCGACAGGACCGCGGCCTTGGTGGCGCAGTAATGGCTCCAGCCCTCCAGCGCTGCGATGGCGGCGCCGGAGGAGATGTTGATGATCACGCCGCCGCCCTGCCGCTTCATGACGGGAATCGCGGTGCGCAGGCCGTGATAGACGCCCTTGAGGTTGATATCGACCACCCGGTCCCAGGCCTCGGGGTCGGAATCCTCGATGCGGGCAATGGGGTCGATCATGCCGGCATTGTTGACCAGGATGTCGAGGCTGCCGAAATGTTCGACCGCCTTGTTGACGGCATTCTCGACATCGGCGTAGAGCGCGACATCGCAGGTGACGGCCAGCGCCTTGTCACCGAGATCGGCGGCAATCCGTTCGATGTCTTTCGCTGACCGCGCAGCCAGCACGACATTTGCACCGTAACCGGCAAAAATGCGGGCTGCCGCTTCGCCGATGCCGCGGCTGGCGCCGGTGATCAATGCTGTCTTGCCGCTCAGATCAATGCTCATTCTTAGCTCCCTTGTGATGATGCCCTTTTGGAACCGATGGCGCGCGCAATCAAGATGCAAGGCGTCAATGCAATGATCATTTTTCGGCGCGGGCGTGGATCGCAAAGCCATTAATCAAGAAATCTTGATGTAATACTGGCATTGCATTGCTGCCTGGGTTAAGCGGGGTGAATGCAGACGCCAAAGGTCGAGGAGCCGATCATGAGCATTGTCATTCATCACAATCCCGGTTGCGGCACCTCCCGCAATGTTCTCGAAATCATCCGGGCCTTTGCCGGCGAACCGGTGATTGTCGAATACCTGAAAACCGGCTGGACCCGGGGGCAGTTGCAGGGGCTGTTTGCGGCTGCCGGATTGACGCCGCGCGAGGCGCTCAGGGTCTCCAAGTCTCCCGCTGAGGAGCTGGGTCTGACAGCCCCGGACGTCAGCGACGAAGCCATCCTCGATGCGATGCTCGAGCATCCGGTTCTGGTCAACCGGCCGATTGTCTGCTCTACCAAGGGCGTGGCGCTGTGCCGCCCGTCGGAGAAGGTGTTTGATCTTCTCGATGTCGATCCGGGCGCCACCTACACCAAGGAAGACGGCGAGGTGATTACCGTTCCATGATCAAGGACATGCCGAATATCGAGCCGGAAAATTTCCACCGTCCGGCAATCGACAAGCTCGCGCTGCCGGGGGAACCCGGCCATCCGCCGCGGGTGCTGATGCTCTACGGATCGCTCAGGGGACGGTCCTATTCGCGGTTCCTGACGCTCGAAGCGAAGCGGGTGCTCGAAGCGCTGGGCGCCGAGGTGCGGGTCTTTGATCCCGCAGGGTTGCCGCTGGTGTCCGACGATGCGGAGAGCCATCCCAAGGTTGTCGAACTCAGGCAGCTGTCGCTCTGGTCTGAAGCCCAGGTGTGGTGTTCGCCCGAGCGTCACGGGGCGATGACCGGGGTGATGAAGACGCAGATCGACTGGCTTCCCCTGGCGCCGATCGGAGGCGTGCGCCCGACGCAGGGCCGGACGCTGGCGCTGATGCAGGTCAGCGGCGGATCGCAAAGCTTCAACACGCTCAACCAGATGCGGGTGCTGGGCCGCTGGATGCGGATGATCACCATCCCCAACCAGTCCTCGGTGCCCAAGGCCTTTGCCGAGTTCGACGAGGAAGGGCGGATGAAGCCGTCGCCGTTCTACAACCGCATGGTTGACGTGATGGAGGAACTGATGAAGTTCACCCTGCTGACCCGCGGGCGGTCGGAGTATCTCGTCGATCGCTACTCAGAACGGGTGGAAAGCGCCGAGGCGCTCTCCCTCAGGGTCAATCAGCGCGCGATCTAGCGCTGCCGTTGCTTCCCGAGCGGGGTTATACCGCGCCGGTGTATTCGCCGCGTGCCGGATAGTCGTTCTTGATGGCGAAATCGAGCGCGCTGACCAGTTCCGAAAAATGCGGGCGGACAAACGGCATGGTCTGGACCGAGCCGTAGTAAAGCGTCCGCTGCGGCGTCACCATGAACAGGCCGGGTTCGGAGAACAGTGCCGGCTCCTCGATGCCGATCGAGGTCTTGCCGCGCGAGGTCGAGATGTAGAGCCCCCATTCCCGCGCCTTGGCCAGCGGCAGGTCATAGCCGAAGCGCAACGTGTCCGCGCCGATCTTCCCGGCCATCTGGCGGGCGCGCTCCTGACCGTCGGAACTGACGGCAATGGTCGCCACGCCGCGTTCGGCGAAGTCGTCGACGCGCTTTTGCAGCTCGGTGAGATAGGTGGCGCAGATCGGGCAATGAAGCCCGCGGTAAAAACAGATCACCGTTCCGCGGTCGGAGGCGTCGGTTTTCAGGTCGAATTCGCCGTGCTCAAGCGTCGGCAGTTTCAGATCCGGGGTTTTCTGGCGGGGCAGGAGCATGGGGAAGCCTTTCCATCGGGGTTGTGCATGCACCTTATCGGAATTAAGGTCTGAAAAATCCGATTTAACCGACGAAAACACCGATATGAATCCTCTGGACAGGCTGACAACGCTGATGGAACGGTTCACCCTGCAGGTGAAACCGGCGCCGTTGAAGGCCGCCACGCTTGTGGTGACTGCGGGTGGTGACGGCGATCCGGGCCAGGTCTGGTTCGGGCGTGCCGGCATTGGCGCAGGGTTGCCGGTTGAAACGGTGCGGTTTTCCGCCGAAGTCGACTGGGGCGGGGCTTCCAATCCGTTGCTGGCGGCACTGCCGGACAGGATCTGTTTCGATCTGTCGGGGGACCGGGAGGCGGCCAGTCTCATCGAGTTGATGTTGTCGGAACGCGCATCGGCCCGATGCGGATCGGCCTCGGTCGTCAACCGCCTTGGCGAGGTGATGGTCGTGCGGCTGCTCAGGGCGCAGATCGAGGCAGGCTCGACCGAGCCGGGGCTGCTTTCGGGTCTTTCGGATGCGCGGCTCAACCGGGCGATCGTCGCCATTCACGGCAGCCCCGGGCGCACCTGGCGCAATGAGGACCTTGCCGGGATCGCCGGGCTCTCGCTCAGCCGGTTCGCGGAGACCTTCGTGTCCGCCGTCGGTGAAACGCCAGCGGCTTACCTGCGCAGATGGCGGTTGTTGCTGGCGCGGCAGGATCTGCAGAAGGGAGACCGGGTCGAGGCCGTGGCGCGGCGCTATGGCTACCGCTCGCCGGAAGGATTCGCGCGGGCCTTCAGGCAGCAGTACGGGCAGAAGCCGCTCTCCATGCGCAACATCCGACAGACTGGTCCGGCTGCCGGAAAGGCGCTTTCCTAAGGCTGGCGCTTCGCCCAGTCCCTGCCGATATCGGTTACAAGATCCGACATCGACGCCTGCCGCCAACCCTTGCGGTCACCCTTGATGTAGCCGACAAGGACGAGGCCGTGCCCCTTGCGGATCGCCGAAACGGCAACACTGTCGGGCATGATCGTGCGCACGCCGTAGATCTCCGTGACCGGCAGGTCGAGCTGCGGCATGGCGCGCTGGATCAGTTCGGTGCAGAACGTGCAATCGGGCGTCTCCACGTCGAACAGGAAGTCGAACCTCATTCCCAGGGCGGCAAAGAAATCGCGCGCCGTCTTGCGCCGCTGCTTGAGGCTGCTGAATTGCGGCCGCAGGATCGCGACCGCATCGGTGTTGAGTACGATGGAACGCGGTGACAGGTGCACGCCCTCGGCATCGGCTTCGATGAAGACATCACCGCTGCGGACCTTGGCGAGATGTGGCCTGACCTCCGCGGATGCCGAGATGCCGAGACGCTTGAGTTCATCTTCCGTGCCGAGATAGACGGCGGCATGACCGAACAGCCCGGGAATGATCTGTCCCGAGCGTCTGCCCTTGGAACTGACGAGGACAATGTCGAGCGGCTGCAGGACATCCATGATGGCATCCTGCGCCGACCGCTTTGACTTGAGGTAACCGGCGCGCCAGGCAACGTGGCTGAGCACGGTGCCTAACGCCGGGGCAACCGCGCGCGCCATTTCGACATACCAGCGTGGATACTCTTCCATATTGGTGCAGCAGGCCCGAAGACTTGTCTTGGCGGGCTTCATGTCCGCACCGGCGATGCCAAGCTGAGTACAGCCCTGTGCAAACGCCATGATCGATAGGAGCAAGACCAGAACTATCCGGCGAACGGCCGGTGCCGAGACAGTGTCACGCATGCGCAGACCTAACGATCATGTGTTCCTGACAGCGTCAGGATGACGTGCCGGAAATTGGTTTGCTTGACTGACCGCGCGGCAGCCAGACGCAAGGCGAAAGCTCTGCCTGCCGGACAGGACGGCGGTTTGCCACAGTGGTCAACCCTGCGACAGCGGCACCGCGCGGTAGCGGAAGTCTTCCATATCGTCCTCGATGCGGCGCAGATCTGACTCCAGCCGGCCGATGTCACGATCCATGTCGCGGATGTTGCGGCGGTTGTCGTCAATCCGCCGTTCCACGCCGCGGGAGTCATCGGCGCCTCTCGACAGCAGATTTACATCGTCACGGATCGATTGCTCAAGACTGCGGACGCGGGATTCCAGATTGTTGAGCTCGCGTTTCTTTTCGTAGTGGATCCGCCCGAGCTCGTAGCCCTCGCGGAACCCGGATTCCAGATTGACCGGACAGACGTTGGCGTAGCTCTGACCCTGGCTACCGACGTTCAGACCGTTAAGGGGTGTGCAGTAACGGGGCAGACCCTGCTGATAGCCCTGGTACCAGGCGGTCTGGTCGGCGGCGACACCTGCCTTGGTGCAGGCATTGACGTGCCGCGCAAATCGGTCCTGCGGATTGTAGCCTGCCGCGCCATCCTGTTCCCCGATCACGCGCCAGTCGGCGACGGCGCATTCTTCCTTGGACATGGTCTGACACGATGTCAGTACAAGACAGGCAAGTAGAACCAGTGCGCTATACAGTTTCATGATTTTCCCCAGGCAGCAGACAGTCCTCGATCCTGATAGCAACCTGCAGGCCGGGAGACAACCAATCAGTAAGTTTTATCAACCCGGTTTTATCGCAGCCGGTTTCCCGGACAGCCGGGGCCTGTCACCAAAACCGACAGACCGGAAAACCAAAAGACCGGCCGTTGCGCACGGCCGGTCTTCCGGGAGGGACAATCCGCTGGCGGGCCAACAGTGAAGGAGCTATTCCGCAGCCTGTTTTGCCATCGGATTGTTCGGGTGTGTCGTCCAGTTGGCATAGTCGTGGTCGATCGGCCGGCCGGTGCGCGGATCCGATCCCTCGGTCATCTGCACCATGGTGATGCAGTCATCGACCGGGCAGACATTGACGCAGAGATTGCAGCCGACGCATTCGTCGTCCATCACCTCGAAATGCCGGACGCCATCGACCATTGAGGTGATCGCCTGGTGCGACGTGTCCTCGCAGGCGATATGGCAGCGGCCGCACTTGATGCAGAGATCCTGATCGATCTTCGCCTTGGTGATGTAGTTGAGATTGAGGTACTGCCAATCGGTGACATTCGGGACCGCGCGGCCCTGGAAGTCGGCGATGGTCTCATAGCCTTTCTCGTCCATCCAGTCCGACAAGCCTTGCGCCATCTCCTGGACGATCTTGAAGCCGTAGGTCATCGCCGCGGTGCAGACCTGAACGGTGCCGCAGCCGAGCGCAATGAACTCCGCCGCGTCACGCCAGGTCTGGACGCCGCCGATACCGGAGATCGGCAGTCCGCGGGTTTCGGGATCGCGGGCGATCTCGGCGACCATGTTGAGCGCGATCGGCTTGACCGCCGGTCCGCAATAGCCGCCGTGCGAGCCCTTGCCGTCAATCGTCGGAACGGGCGCGAAATTGTCGAGATCGACCGAGACGATCGACGAGATGGTGTTGATCAGCGACACGGCGTCGGCGCCGCCGGCCTTGGCCGCACGTGCCGGGTAGCGGATGTCGGTGATGTTCGGCGTCAGCTTCACGATGACCGGCATTTTCGAATAGTGCTTGCACCATTCGGCGACCATCTGGATGTATTCGGGCACCTGGCCGACGGCCGCCCCCATGCCGCGCTCGCTCATGCCGTGCGGGCAGCCGAAATTGAGCTCGATGCCGTCGGCGCCGGTGTCCTCGACGCGCGGCAGGATCGATTTCCAGCTACTCTCCTCGCAGGGCACCATGATCGAGACGATCATCGCCCGGTCGGGCCAGCGCTTCTTGACCTCGGTGATTTCCCTGAGATTGATCTCGAGGTCGCGGTCGGTGATCAGCTCGATGTTGTTGAGACCGAGCAGCCTGCGGTCGGGACCCCAGATGGCGCCGTAGCGCGGGCCGTTGACGTTGACGACCGGCGGGCCGGCTTCGCCAAGCGTCTTCCAGACGACACCGCCCCAGCCGGCCTCGAAGGCGCGCTCGACATTGTAGGCCTTGTCGGTCGGCGGAGCCGATGCGAGCCAGAACGGGTTGGGGGACTTGATACCGAGAAAATTGGTGGAAAGGTCAGCCATGATATCTTTTCCTTCCTCAAGCCATCAGGGCTTTGTGAATGCTTTCAGCGGCGATCTTGCCGTCCTCGACGGAGACCACGGTCAGGTCTTCGCCACCGGCAACGCAGTCGCCGCCGGCCCAGATCTTGCTGTGCGAGGTGCGGCGCTGGTCATCGACGCGAATGCGACCCTTCTCCAGCTCGACCGAACCGGCAAGCGGTCCGGCATCCGGAGTCTGGCCGATGGCCTTGAACACCTGGTCGGCCTCGATGGTCACCTTTTCTCCGGTGCCGACAAGCTTGCCACCGGCGTCGAGCGCCGTCCTTTCCAGCGTGATCGCGGTGACCGCGCCATTGCTGACATTCAGGCTGTCGGGCATCAGCCAGTGACGAATGGCGATGCCGTGGGTCTGGGCCAGTTCCTGTTCATAGAGCGAGGCGTTCATGTGCTCCTGGCCGCGGCGGTAGGCGACGGTGACGTCCTCGGCGCCCAGCAGCTTGGATTGCATGGCGGCATCGATCGCGGTCATGCCGCCGCCGATGACCACAATCCGGCGGCCGATCTCGATCTGTGACAGATCTTCGGCCTGGCGCAGCACGCCGATGAAATCGACAGCGTCGATGACGCCCGATGCATTCTCGCCCTCAAGACCCAGCGCGTTGACGCCGGGCAGTCCGAGGCCGAGGAACACGGCGTCGAAATCCGCGGTCAGCTGTTCCAGCGCGACGTCGCGACCGAGCGCCTTGCCGTTCTCGATGGTGATGCCGCCGACCTGCAGGATGAACTCGACCTCGTCCTGGGCGAAATCGTTGGTCGTCTTGTAGGAGGCGATGCCGTATTCGTTGAGGCCGCCGGCCTTCTCGCGGGCTTCATAGACGGTGACGTCGTGGCCCTTGGTTGCCAGCCGGTGGGCGCAGGAGAGGCCTGCGGGGCCGGCGCCGATGACGGCGATCTTCTTGCCGGTGGGCGCTGCGCGGCTGAAGGGATGGGGTTGTTCGCGCTCCATGAAGGTGTCGGTCGCATAGCGCTGCAGCAGTCCGATCTTGACCGGCTTGCCTTCGGCGGTTTCGCGCACGCAGACTTCCTCGCAAAGGGTTTCGGTCGGGCAGACGCGGGCGCACATGCCGCCCATGATGTTCTGCTCGAAGATCGTCTTGGCGGAGCCGACGGGGTTGGCGGCCTGGATCTTGCGGATGAACATCGGAATGTCGATCGATGTCGGGCAGGCGGTCATGCACGGCGCGTCATAGCAGAAATAGCACCGGTCCGCTTCCACCAGCGCCTCGTGCGGGGTCAGCGGTGGATGGATGTCGGAAAAATTGTCGGCATATTCGGCGCCGGAAAGACGGTTCGCCCTCACGTCGCTCGTCTCGGACTCAGTCATCAGAACCCCTCTCGTTTCGAGAACCTCGTCTGCGGTCTTTTTGGGGCAACTCCCGAGCGCCACCACTGCCGCAGTTCGGAAAGAATGAAACGGTTTGATCAAAAGGTCAATTTTTTTATCAATTGATCAAAATTTGACTTTTACCGTCAACATTGCGCTTCGGCCGAAGCCCGGTAAATATGTCGCCAACCAAGGAGACCGCAGTGACAGATTACCCGATTACCGACTACGACGATGCCTATGCGAATGGCGCCCACATTGCCGGCGCAGCGGATTATCCGCCGCGATGGACGGCGATGGCCGAGGCCTTCCGGGAAGAGTTGAGCAAGGCGGGCAGGGCGCGTCTGGATCTCGGTTATGGGCCGGCTCAGCGCAACCGCCTCGACCTGTTCCTGCCCAAGGATCCTGCAAAGGGGCTGGCTGTGTTTGTCCATGGCGGCTACTGGAAGGCGTTCGACAAGTCGGTCTGGTCGCACCTGGCCTCCGGGCCGCTGGCGCATGGCTATGCGGTGGCGATGCCGAGCTACACTCTGTGTCCGGACAACAGTATTTCCGGGATCGCCAGGGAAATTGCCGCGGCGATCGGTTTTGCCGCAGGGGAAGTCGCCGGTCCGATCCGGCTTACCGGTCACTCCGCCGGCGGCCAGCTGGTCACCCGCATGATCAGCGGTGCACCGCTGTTGTCCGACGCGGTCCTGAGCCGCATTGCCGGCGTCACATCGATCTCGGGCGTTCACGATCTCAGGCCGCTGATGCGCACCGAGATGAATGAGATCCTGAAGATCGATGCGGCCGAGGCGCAATCGGAAAGCCCGGTGTTGCTGGCGCCGCTCAAGCCGATCCCGGTCACCGCATGGGTGGGGGCTGCCGAGCGGCCGGAATTCGTGCGGCAGAACCGGGCGCTCTATGAAATGTGGCGGGGCTTTGCGACGCCGATGCAGATGCACGAGGATGCCGGCAAGCACCATTTCGATGTGATCGACGGGCTGTCGGATCCGGATCACCCGCTCTGCCGGGCGTTTGTCGGACTGGAGGGCTGAGCGGCCTCGAGCTCGGGGGGCGAGGTCAAGGACCGGGCGAGGAGGCCGGGTGCAGTTAAGGTTTTGTTGACGGCGACAGCCTAATTTTGTTGCGACAGCCAATGCATTGCGGCCATCAGGGCCGTCATTCTTCCCGATCACTGAATCCGGAAACAAACATGACGTATTCCAGGGCCATGACGGGCCTCCTTGCCTTGCTGGCGTCCTACGCCATATCCGAACGAGCCGCAGCGCGCGAAATGCTGCCTGATCCGGTGTTTGCCCAGCCGGTGCTTGCCGGAGAATGGTGGGCGACACCTTCCATCAAATTCGAGTATCAGCCCGGCGCGCTCTGCGGCGTGGTCGCCGGCGGTACCGCCCAGCCCTGGGACGCGATCCTCGGGTTCAACGGGCTTTCGTTCAAGAAAGGCGAGCGTTACCGGCTGTCAGTCACGGTTTCAGGCGATCCGGGTGGACCGATGCGGGCCCTGGCGCAGAAGGCCGCCGAACCCTGGACCGCGGAAGGCGAGATTTCGCGCAGCGTCAATGCCGGCAAGCAGACACTGAACGAGGATTTCACCGCGGCCGAAACCCATGCGGAAGCCCAGCTGGTCTTCCAGCTTGGCGGGTCCGATACCCCCTGGCGTTTCTGCCTGCACGCGGCCTCGCTGCAGTCCGGCCAGGAAGCCGCCGCGGAGTCCGCGGCCAGCGCGTCGTCAGCGATCCGCGTCAACCAGTTCGCCTATTTTTCCAACGGTCCCAAGCACGCCACCCTGGTGCGCAAGGACCGGTCGCGGGTCGAGTGGCGATTGCTCTCGGCTTCGGGCGAGCAGGTCGCTTACGGGTTCAGCAAGCCGCAGGGATACAACCCATCCTCCGGACTCGATGTGCACACGATCGATTTCAGCGGGGTCCGGGCTCCCGGCGACGGCTACCGGCTTGTCGTCGGTGAAGAGACAAGTCCGCCGTTTTCGATTTCGGCCTCGGCCTACGAGGCGCTGCGGGTCGACGCGCTCGGCTATTTCTACAAGGTCCGCAGCGGCATCGAGATCAAGGATGCGCTTGCCGGCAAGGGCTATGGCCGCCCGGCCGGTCACCTGGGCAAGGCGCCCAACCGTGGCGACACCTCGGTTGGCTGCGTCGACACCCGGACGGCGCGCAAGGTCTATGGCGAGGCGTGGAGCTGCGGCTACAAGCTCAATGTGGCCGGCGGCTGGTACGACGCGGGCGACTTCGGCAAATACGTCGTCAATGGCGGCATCGCCGTGGCCCAGCTGCTCGGGACCTACGAGCGGGCGCTTCATCATACAAGGGGCGCGTCGCCGGCGCTCGCGGACGGGCTGGCGCTGATTCCCGAAGCAGGAAACGGCATTCCGGACATTCTCGACGAGGCCCGCTGGGAGCTTGATTTCCTGATGTCGATGGTTGTTCCCGAAGGCGAGGCGCTTGCCGGGATGGCGCATCACAAGGTGCATGGCAACCGCTGGACCGTGGGGCCGATCCTGCCGCATCGCGATCGCGAACTGAGAGTTCTGCACCGGCCATCGACTGCGGCCACGCTCAACCTTGCGGCGGCGGCGGCGCAGGGGGCGCGGCTGTTTGCCCGCTATGACCGGGCCTATTCGGAGAAACTGCTCGCCACGGCAGTCCGCGCCTATCGTGCGGCGGAAGCCAATCCGGCGCTTCATGCGCCCTATACCGATGGCAGCTTTGGCGGCGGGGACTATCAGGACGACGATGTCACCGACGAATTCTACTGGGCCGCGTCGGAACTGTATCTGACCACGGGAGACGAGGCATGGCTCGACCGCGCCAAGGCATCGCCCTACTGGTCCGGAGCGGCGTTCCCGCCGAACGGGTTCGACTGGCGCTCGGTCGCAGGCCTTGCCCGGCTGCAGCTCGCCTCGGTTCCATCGAATATGCCGAAGCGCGATCTGAAGGCGGTTCAACTGTCGGTCCGCGATGCTGCCGAGGCTTACCTTGCGGACCAGAGGCAGGAGCCCTTCGGCCTGATGTACAGGCCCGAACGGTTCGGCTGGGGATCGAACCATTCGGTGATCCAGAACATGATCGTCGTCGCTACCGCCTATGACATTACCGGTGACAAGCGCTTTCTGCAGGCGGCGCGTGAAAGCATGGACTACATTTTCGGCCGCAATGCCCTGGGGATCTCCTATGTCACCGGCTACGGCACGACCTATGCGCAGCGGCAATATTCCAACATGTTCGCCGCCTCGACCGATCCGTCCTACCCGGCGGTGCCGAAAGGCGCGCTTGCCGGCGGGCCGAACAGCGGCCTTGCCGACGACTATGCCATCCGGAAACTCGAAGGCTGCGCGCCGCAGGCCTGCTATGTCGATGATGCGCGGTCCTACTCGACCAATGAAATCGCCATCAACTGGAACGCGCCGCTGACCTGGATCGCGTCATTTCTCGCGGATGCACGCTGAACACCGGCTGCGGACCGGCACGCGCAGGCAACCGCATCTTAACGTCGCATTGCTAGTCTGAAGACATCAGCTGGCCGGAACCCAGGACCCATGACCAAGATCGCACTTGTCGGCACCGGCTTCGTTGCCGACTACTACATGACCACGCTTGCCAACTATCCCGGGCTCGTTGTTGCGGGAACATGGGATCACGATGCCGGCCGGCTCGCGCAATTCTGCCGCTTTCACGATGTTCAGGCCTACGGATCGCTCGAAGAATGCCTGGCCGACGGTGAAACCGAAATATTCGTCAACCTGGCGTCGCCGGAGAGCCATTTCGAACTCAACTGCGCGGCCTTGAACGCGGGCAAGCATGTCTATTGCGAAAAGCCGCTTGGCATGACCTACGAGCAAGCGCGGGCGGTCATCGATCTGGCCGACAGCAAGGGGCTGACGGTCTGCGGTGCGCCGGCCAACGGTCTTTCGGATGCGCAGCAGCTGGTCGCCGGCCTGATCGCAGCCGGGCGGATCGGTGCGCCGCGGCTTGCCTATGCCGAAATGGAAGACGGACCGGTGTTCAAGGACAACTGGACGGAGTGGCGTTCGCGCTCGGGTGCCAAATGGCCGGGTCTGCATGAATTCGAGGTCGGCTGCACGCTCGAGCATGCCGGTTACGGCCTGTCCTGGCTGGTGTCGCTGTTTGGCGCTGTCGAGCAGGGGCAAGCCTTTTCGGCGCTCACCTTCCCCGACAAGGGGCCGGGCACAGGAAACATCGCCATGGCGCCGGATTTTGCCGTCGGCTGCCTGTCGTTCAGTTCCGGGGTGACGGCGCGCCTGACCTGCGGGCTTGCCGCGCCGCGCGACCGGTCGCTGACGATTGTCGGAGAAGAGGGCACCATCGTTGTGCGGGATCTCTGGGACGACCGCTCGCCCGTGCATCTGAGCCGGTTTGACGGCAAGCGACCGCTGCTGCAACGCCTGGCGGGGCGGTTCGAACGCTCGCGCGGACAAGTGTTGCCGCTCAGGCTGACCCACGGCCGGCCGGTCGCCTATCCGGCTCCGCCGAAGGCGGTCAAGCTTGCGGCGTTTCCCTCGCAGATCGACTTTGCCCGCGGCATCGCCACCATGGCGGAGGCGCTGGCGAACAACCAGGTGCCGTTCTTTTCCGGCCAAAGGGCTCTGCATCTGACGGAACTGGCGTTGGCGATGAACGAAGGCGTGGGATCGTTTACCCCGCGCTCCGGATTCTAGCGGTCTTATCCTGCGGCCGGAGGTTTTGCGAGAACGGCCGCGATGATCCTCAAGGCGGCAATGCTGTCGCCCAGACGGTTGTCCGGTTCTTCGCTCAGGCCCTGACGGATGGCTTCGGATGCGGCTTCGATCTCGAACTGCAGCCCGCCGCCTTCAAACCCGAAATGGTGGATTGCCGTTCCGGGCAGCGGCAGGCGCTTGAAAAGTTTCCGGCGGATCCGGTCCGGCAAGCCGTTGCCACCCGGCTGGGCCAGATCGGCGAGGCGGCGGGATGGGTAGACCGTGAACCCTGACGCCTTGATGAACGGCGGCGCGATCACCACAACCCCTTTGTCGCCTTCGATCAACATCCGGTTGGATCCATTGCGATCGAAGCCGCACCGGATCTCGGCTTCGGCGTCTGCAAATTGCATATGCAGGGTTGCCGCGATATCGACACCCGATGGCGCGGCCCGCCAGGATGCGTCGACGCTGTCGGGATCACCGAGAAAGTAACGTGCCAGCGAGATCGGGTAGATCCCGAGATCGTGCAGCGCGCCGCCGCCCTGGGACTTGTCGAAGAACCGGTTTGCGGCATCATATTCGTGTTTCCAGGCAAGATCCGCCTCGATCTTGCGGACGGTGCCGATCAGGCCGTTGCGCAGGGCCGTTCGCAGGGCCCCCATGGCGGGGAGGTAGCGGCTCCACATCGCCTCCATCACGAGGCTGCCGCCAGTGCTCGCAGCCCGCTCGATTTCCAGGGCTTCGTCAAGGCTGGCCGTCATCGGCTTTTCGATGAGCACCGGGATGCCCGCGGCGATGCATTCGAGGGCGGCCTGCCGGTGCGCCGTATTCGGGGTGGCGAGATAGACAGCGTCGACGGCCTGCGCGTCGAGCATAGAGGCAAGCGAGCCGAAAGCATGGACGCCGGGCTGGCGCTCAGCAAACTCACGCGCCCGAGCCACGTCGCGCGAGCAGACTGCCGCCAGCACCGCGCCGCGCGCATGGCCGATGTCGGAAGCGAACTGCCGGGCGATGGTTCCGGTGCCTGCGATGCCCCAGCGGATGATCTTCGTCTCGTTCATGGCAGTCTTATAGGATGATGCTGGTGAAAGCCGGGTAAAGAGTGGAGTTCGCGGGAGGGCAGGATCGGCGCAATCAGCGCCCTTACCAGGGCAGCGGCTCGCCGTTGTAGTCAAAGAAGCCGCCGGTCTCGGCCGGCGTGAGCCGGTCAAGCGCGCCGATCAGCAGGGCGGCGGCTTGGTCCGGCCGGCGAACCTTGAGGCCGGTCCTGGCAAAATCCGACGACAGGCCGGTGTCGACGGTTCCGGGGTGCAACGCCACGCAGACGGCTTCAGGTTTCCGGCGGGCCAATTCGATTGCCGCGGTGTGGACCAGCTGGTTGAGTGCCGCCTTGGAGGCACGGTAGCTGTACCAGCCGCCGAGCCGGTTGTCGCCGATCGAGCCCACCTTCGCCGACAGGGTGGCAAAGATCGATTTTCCCTGCTTCGGCAGCAGTGGCAGGAAATGTTTCATCACCAGCGCCGGCCCCATCGCATTGACGGCAAAGGCATGGGCCATGTGCTCGGGCGTGAGGGCGGCGAGCGATTTCTCAGGCGTGAAACCGCTGCCATGCAGGAAGCCGGTCGCGTCTAAGACCAGGCGGAGATCCATTTGCCTCGCCCTGACGGTGTCGGCGGCGCGGATGATGCTTTGCTCGTCGAGCAGATTGATCCCGGGCTGCGATGTTCGTGAGAACCCGGTGACGCCGGCAAAGGCGCCGGACTGTTCCAGGATATCGGCCATCGCCGCGCCGATGCCGCCGGTGGAGCCGATGACGACTGCCAGTCCACCCTTTTTCAAGCTGTCCATTTCGCTCCTCCGTTGGCGCCGCCAACGAGGGGAGATGTTTCACCCGGCGTGCTGCGTCATGACCATCATATAGTCGGCCATGAACATTTCCGGGTCCGTGTCGACCATCACCATATGGTCCGGTCTGCCGTCAAAGCAACGGGCCCGGCTCTTCGTGCCGCCGGGCTGGAACAGGGTCTGACCGATGGCGGGGCCGTCGGTGATCACGGCAAGCGCGCCCTTCTGCAGGCGGAAGGCGCCCGGAACCGTCAGCCAGGACAGCGCCATCACATCATGCGGCACGCAGCCGCCGATGCCGAGATGGGAGCGGTAAAACCGGGCATAGAATTCGGCCATGGCCGCCAGAGGCGTTCCCATCGTCGGGTTTTCCCTGGCCAGGGCCTGCATGAAGTCAGGCGTGAAAACCACCGGCATGGTGCAGTCGAGCGGCGCCAGAACCAGCGGCCAGCTTGCCGCCAGCACGGCATCGGCGGCGTCCGGGTCATTCCAGAAATTGGCCTCCGCCACCGGCGTGACATTGCCCTTGCGGTGCACGGCGCCGCCCATGACGATGACGCCCTTGAGGCGGGAGACCACCTCCGGATCGCGCTCGAGCAGCCTCGCCAGGTTGGTCAAGGGGCCGACGGCGCAAATGGTGATTTCTCCCGGATGGCGTTTGGTCGCCTCGATGATGTAGTCGACTGCGTCCAGCACGTGTTTTTGCCGGGTGGAAGCCGGTATGTCGACTTCGCCAAAGCCGTTGCGGCCGTGAACCAGATAGCTTGGCTGGTTGGCGGGCATCGACAACGGCGCCGGCTCGCCTTCGGCCACGTCTGCGCTGACGCCCCAGTGGTCGAGCAGCGCAAGCGCGTTGCGGGTCGCCTCGTCGGTGCGCACATTGCCGAAGATGGTGGTCAGGGCCAGCAACTCGATATCGGGGTGAGCGATCGCATAGGCAATTGCCATGGCGTCGTCGATGCCGGGATCTGTATCGATAATGATCTTGTGCTTCATGGCCTGTTCCTGTTCATCCGGGCACTCCAATGCCACGGCAAGGCAGCCGTCACAAGGGAGCCGGCTTGCGAGGTAAGGCCGGTGCAAGATTGGGTGTTCATTTTCGCCAGCGACCGGCGGCATGGCAGGGATTTCCCTGCCGTCGCTTGACGGGCGTTATTCTCGCCGGATAACGCCCGTCTGCATTCCGGGATGTATCCGAATTGTCCTCAAGTGGGTCTGCGGCGTTGCGATGTTCCGGCGGTAGAAGATATCTTGAGTCGTTTTTCACCTAATACCAATAAGACTGGGGTGTTTAACCATCTTTTAAAAAAATAGGTCCAATTGTTGTCCAAAAGGAGACAACCATGGGCTTTTCGAAAAGCATATTTTCCGCAGCCGCCATGTGCGTGCTGGCTTCCGCGGCGTCAGCGGAACCCGCCAAACCCGATGTTCATCGTCTCATTACCGCACCGGTGGTGGAAGAAATGCGCCAATGGATCGAAACCGACATCGTGCGGATTTCGGTCGGCGCCCAGAATGACCGCATCCAGAAGCTTCCCCAGGAAAAGATCGATGCCCTCGATGCCCAGTGGCGGGCTGAACGCGAAAGCGATGACAAGCCGTTGATCGCGGCGACACTGTCGAACCCGCTGTCGGTCTACCTGACGCGCCTGCAGGGAAAATCACTTGGTCTGTATGCCGAAATCTTCGTCATGGACCACAACGGCCTGAATGTCGGACAAAGCTCGATTACCAGTGACTACTGGCAGGGCGACGAAGCCAAGTTTCAGAAAACCTACGATGTCTCCGGTGATGCGCTGTTTGTCGATGAGCCAGAATGGGACGAGGACAACAAGATCTGGCGCGGTCAGGTCAGTTTCACTCTGACCGACAACGACAAATCCATCGGCGCAGTGACCATGGAAGTCAACCTGACAGAACTTGAACGTCGTATCGCCACCGGTGCATGACCAAGCCCATACAGATAGCGTCGTAATATACTGAGCCTTCCAGGCCGCGACACCTCAGACCCAACAGGACGTTTAACATGCTCAAGAACATATCCGTCAGCACAAAGGGGTTCGCAGCCTTCGCAATCCTGGCTTTCATTGCCATCGGTGCCTCCAGCCTCATTTACATGCGGGCACTGACCGCAAACGAACTTGCCCAGCACAGCCAGACAATGGCGGAGTTGCTGGATGAGACCACCAACCTCAACTCCGAGGTCAACAAAGCCAATCTTCACGTGAAGAACTTCCTGCTGACGGGCAATCGCGCGTTCGTGACGGCTTACGAGGAATCAAGCGCGTCCATCGACGCCGAGTTTGCCAAGCTCATGGATCTCTATTCGAAACATGCCGCCAGTGAGGAGCCGGCTTTAAGAGAAGCCGCAACGGTGATTGGCGAATGGCGCAGCGCTGTGGTGGAACGCCAGATCAAGCTGATGCGGGATCCAATGACGGTTGAACTGGCGCGGGTACTGGAACTGACAGGCGAAGGCACCACGCTCCTGGCGGACTTCGGAGCGAAAGTCGGCGGATTGCTGAGCACGATCCAGCAGAAGAGCGCCGCTGCTTCCAGCGACCAGATGTCGGCCCTTACAGCCGTTGAATTCATCAGCCTCGCGGCATCCATCATCGTCGCCCTCGTGGCCGCCGGCATGGGCCTCATGAACTTCCAGATGGTCTCGCGTCCGCTGAGCCGCCTGGCTGACGCCACCGCAAAACTCGCCAACGGCGACCTCGACGTGACCATCGAAAAGGGCGGCAAGGACGAGATCGGCAAGATGGCGGAAGCCATGCAGGTGTTCCGCGAAGCCGGTGTTGCCAACCGGCGCCTGCAGGCGGAAGCGGAAGAAAACCGCAAGCAGGCCGAGGCAGATCGCATCGCCGCGCAGGAAAAGGCGGAGGCCGATGCCGCGGCTCGCCTGAAAATCGCCACGTCCGGCCTCGCCGCAGGCTTGAAGCGACTGGCCGCGGGGGATTTGTCGTTCCAGCTCGAAGAGGCCTTTGCGCCGGACTTTGAAGCCCTGCGCCATGACTTCAACCAGTCGGTCCGGCAGTTGAGCTCGACGATGGGGTCGATCACCGACAGTGTCTCGATGATGGAAACCGGAACCCGCGAAATCGCCAACGGCACGGATGACCTGGCAAAGCGCACCGAGCGTCAGGCTGCCGCGCTCGAGGAAACGGCAGCCGCCGTTGAGGAAATCACCGCCAATGTGGTCAATTCCACAAAGCGCACCGAAGAAGCCCGCGGCGTAGCCTCCCAGGCCAATTCCTCGGCAAACCAGTCTTCCGAGGTCGTCGGGCAGGCAGAGGACGCGATGCGGCGGATCGAGGAAAGCTCGAAGCAGATCTCGAACATCATCGGGGTGATCGACGAGATCGCCTTCCAGACCAACCTTCTGGCGCTGAATGCCGGCGTCGAGGCTGCACGCGCCGGGGAAGCCGGCAAAGGCTTCGCCGTCGTTGCCCAGGAAGTGCGCGAGCTGGCCCAGCGCTCCGCCAATGCGGCAAAGGAAATCAAGGAGCTCATCCACAACTCCTCGACGGAAGTTTCCAGCGGCGTGGATCTGGTGCGCAAGGCAAGCGAAGCGCTTCGTACCATCGGTGGCTTCATCACCGAAATCAACACCCACATGGACGCGATTGCCGTCTCGGCCAAAGAGCAGTCCACCGGTCTGTCCGAGGTCAATCAGGCGGTCAACCAGATGGACCAGACAACCCAGCAGAACGCCGCGATGGTGGAACAATCCAACGCTGCCTCCGCCGAACTGGCCGCCGAAGCCGGAAAGCTTCGTGAACTGATCTCCCAGTTCACGATCGATGGCTCGGCAACGGCGCAATCGGCCGTGCTGCGCCAGACCGCACGGACCATGGCGAAGCCGGCTCCGACTGAGGCCCGCCGGCCCGCCGCCAGCGCTGCCCGGCCGCAGATGCGCAGCCAGGGAAATGCAGCCGTCGCACAAGACAGCTGGGAAGAGTTCTGACCGGGCGGACCGGATCAGATCTTCGGTTCAAGCATCAAGAAAGGCCCGTCTCCGAAGAGGCGGGCCTTTTCGATTCTGTGCGCATTTGTGCAAGCAAGGCGCGAGAGTTCACCTGCCTGTCAGGTGCGGGCCGGGAATGAAAGGCCCGTTTCTCCGCTTCCTTTGCAGCTGTCCGCGACGAGGGCTTCAGTCCCTGGCAAAGCCCGGTTTCCACCGCGCCATCAGGGCGGAATTGGTGACGACGCTGACCGAGGAGAAGGCCATGGCGGCGCCGGCAAAGACCGGCGGCAGGATGCCGAGGGCGGCCAGGGGAATGCCGATCAGATTGTAGACAAAGGCCCAGCCGAGGTTCTGCCGAATGGTTCGCCGGGTCTTCGCCGCGACATCCAGAGCCGCAGACACGAGGCGGAGATTGGGCCGCATCAGGGTGATGGCGGCCGCTTCGCGGGCGGCGTCGGCTCCACCGGCCATGGCAATGCCGAGATTGGCCGCGGCGAGCGCCGGCGCATCATTCAAGCCGTCCCCGACAAAGGCGACATGACCTCCTGTGCTTTTCGCCAGATCGCGGATGACGTCAAGCTTTTCGCCAGGCAGCAGCCCGGCGCGAACATCGGACACGCCGGCCTCGGCCGCGATCGCCCGGGCGGTGGCCTCATTGTCTCCAGTCAGCATCACGCTGGGTAGTCCTCTTGCCGCCAGATCGGCAAGGGCCTGCCGGGTTTGCGGCCTGATGGTGTCGGCCAGGCGGATCACGCCAATCAGCAGATCGCCCTTGGCAACCCAGGCCAATGTGCCGGTTTCATCGCGCGCGCCTGTTGCTTCGGCGCCCTTCGTATCGATGCCGGCCTCGGCGAGAAACCGCTCCGAGCCGACCCGTATCTTCACTCCGTCATTGGTTCCTTCCAGGCCGCGGCCGGGAACGGCGCGGATGTCCGCCGCCGGGGAAATCCGGATGCCCTCGCGATTGGCACGGGCAAGGATGGCACGGCCAAGCGGGTGTTCGCTTCCCGTCTCGACCGAACCGGCAAGGCCGAGCAGTTCGGGCGTGCTGGTGCCTGCCACCGGGTAAAGCCCTGCAACTTCGGGCGTGCCCATGGTCAGGGTTCCGGTCTTGTCGAACGCCACCAGCCTTATGTCGGTGGCGCGTTCGAGCGTCTCGATGTCCCGGATCAGGATGCCGGCTCTTGCCGCGGCGCCGGTGCCGGCAACGAGCGCGGTGGGCGTGGCAAGGCCGAGTGCGCAGGGGCAGGCGATGACCAGCACCGCGACGGCCGCGACCATGGCGGTTTCAAAGTCCGCGCCCGAGAGCATCCATCCCGAAAATGTCGCCAGGGCGATGACCAGGATGAGCGGAACAAAGATCGCGGATATCCGGTCGACAAGCTTCTGTACCGGCGCATGACCGGTCTGGGCCTCCTCGACCAGCCGCGTCATGCGGGCAAGCCGCGTGTCAGCACCGGCGGCGGTCACCTGGACCTCCAGCACGCCATCCGTGTTGGTGGTGCCGGTGATGACCTGGTCTCCGGGCCCGCGGGAAACCGGCATGCTTTCGCCTGTCACCATGGCCTCATCGAGGGAGGACCGGCCGGTCAGGATGACGCCATCGGCGGCAACCCGCATGCCCGGCCTGACGACGATGACATCGCCGGCCGCAAGGCGTTCGACCGGAATTGTGCGGACCGACCCGCTCAAGGTTTTCAGCTCGGCTGTGTCGGGCTGCAGCCGGCCAAGTGCCCGCAAGGCACCCGCGGCGCCGGATTTGGCCCGGGCTTCGAGGTATTTTCCGAGCATGATGAGCGTCAGCACGACTGCGGCGGCTTCAAAGTGGAGATGCGAGGCCATCGCCTGTCCGTGACCGGCGTGTGGATCGTTCCAGCCGCTTGCCATTACCCACAGCGACCAGACATAGGCGACGCCGGTGCCGAGACTGACCAGTACGGCCATATTGGCCGACCCGCCACGCAGGGCGCCGAAGGCTTCGCGCCAGAACCGGCTGCCCGATACTGCCATCACCCCGGTGGCCAGCAGCGCCTGCCAGACGGGGGAGATCCACGCGTCGCCGAGGCCGGTCATCATCGGAAGCATGCCGATGACGATGGGCAGGGTGAGGATGGCTGAAACGATGAGGCGCAGCAGGGTCTGCCGCTCATCGGCGCGGCGGCTGGCTGCTTGGGCTTCGTCGGCGTCACGGTGTGCGGCGAAATCGTCGCGGCGCAGCACGGCGCCGAAACCGGCACGTGCGATGGCTTCGGATAGGCTCGATGGATCGAGATCGGTTCCCTCTATGTCGGCGCGTTCTAGCGCCAGATTGACGCGCGCCTCCACCACGCCCGGCTGGCGCGAAAGCACCTTCTCCACCCGCGCCGAACAGCTTGCGCAGGTCATGCCGGTGATATCGAACGTCACATGGTCGGGTTTGGCGGTCAATGGATCGGCCTCAGGCCGTGACGCCGGTCACGTCGAAACCGCAATCCTCGATAACGCCTTTCAGCGTGTCGACCAGCTCAGGTCTGTCGATATCGGCCCTCAGTTCGCCGCTCTCGAGGTTGACCGACAGGTTTGAAACACCGTCGACAGACTGTGCGGCTTTCTCGACGGAACGCACGCATCCGCCGCAATGCATGCCATCAATCCGGATAGAAATAGTCATCAGCATCATCCTTTCCGCCCCATATGGGGATGGGCCGGTGGCATCGTCAAGCGCCCTGATCAGGCTGTGGCGACCTGACCCAGGATCAGATGCGTTGCTTCAGTTGCAATAGATGCTGCTCAGTGTCCGCAGCATCTGCAGAACGGGTTCCGAGTTGATCGAATAATACACCGACTGCGCCTCGCGGCGGGTCTTGACCAGTTGACGCGTTCTGAGTTTGGCAAGGTGCTGGGACAGGGCGGACTGGCTCAAGTCAACCTTCTCCGCCAGGGTGCCAACCTGCATTTCTCCCTTGGCGAGATTACAGAGAATCATCATCCGCTTCTGATTGCCCATCGCAGCCAGAAGGTCTGCTGCTTCCTCAGAGTAATTTTCCAGACGGCTCGTATCAATCATGGGTATCATCCGTAGCCACCGCCCGCGGCGGGCTTCAATAAATTAGTCCAAATGCTCAAAAAATGTCGTCGATTATATTTCAACTATAAAGCGGTCAATGTACACCCTTATTTTCTCACAGCGTACGGGAGAGTTCGGCAAGTTTCGTCCGCAACCCGGACGCCTGTTGCAGGGGCGTATCGAATTCGATGCGCAGAAGTTCGTCGCCATTGGCAAGATCGAGGCCCGCGCAGTCAATTCCGCAGACTTTCCACCCCGTTTTCTTCGATTTTCCGAGGTTCCGGGCATAAGAATCGATGGAATCGGGGTGATCGGCATTCATATGATTTATCGCGCTCGGTTCGATTTCTCCGACATCGGCGATGGCCGGTGAGACGATATGAAGATCGGACGAATCGAGCACGAAGGCCTTGCCGAAGCCACCATTGAGGCTGGCTGATTCGGGAACCATGCGGAAAAACGAAAAATCGGGAAAGTCAGCGTAGAGTGCCGCCTTGGGATGCCTGGCAATGAAGCGGGCGCGCAGGCGGATATGGGCCAGATCCTGCCTTGCAACGCGTTCCGCCCGGGTGCGCACGGTGATGCGGGGGTGGGCGAGCGGGTCGCCCTTGCCGGGTTCGCCGAACAGAAGCGAAGCGCGCGGATCGGCAGTCAGCGCACCGGTGTGCACCGAGAGTGCCGAGACCAGGATCAACGGCGTGCCGTCGATATCAGTGCCGGTCAGGACCCGGCTGGCAAAGGGAAAGCCGGTGCCTGGCTCAAGCACGGCGATGGCGCCAAAGCGGGCGCCACGGATGAGCCGGCGCGCGAGCCTGCGCGCTTCCTCGTCCGTGTCGCGTATGGTCTTGACGGGCTCCTTCATCAGAGGACCCAGCTCCCTATTTCGGTGCCATCCGGATCGCCCCGTCAAGACGGATCGTCTCGCCATTGAGCATGACATTTTCGATGATGTGCATGGCAAGGCTGGCATATTCCTCAGGCTGCCCCAGACGCGACGGGAAGGGGACGGAGGCGCCGAGGCTGTCCTGGACTTCCTGCGGCATGCCGAGCAGCATGGGGGTGGCGAAGATCCCCGGTGCAATGGTCATCACCCTGATGCCGAAGCGGGCAAGCTCGCGCGCGATCGGAAGCGCCATGGCGTGCACGCCGCCCTTGGAGGCGGAATAGGCTGCCTGGCCGATCTGGCCGTCGAAGGCTGCAACGGAAGCCGTCGAGATCACCACGCCGCGTTCACCGTCAGCGAGCGGCTCAAGCCTGGAAGCGCGGTCGGAAAACAGCCGCAGCATGTTGAAGCTGCCGATCAGGTTGACTTCGACGACCTTGCGGAACACGTCGAGATCGTGCGGGCCTTCGCGGCCGACAACGCGAACGGCGGGTGCGATACCCGCGCAGTTGATCAGGATCCGTGCTTCTCCCAGGGCTTCGGCGGATTGAGCAAGGGCCGCTTCGGCGGCAGCGGCATTGGAAACATCGCAGGCGATCGCCTTGCCGCCGATTTCGGCGGCGACCTTTTCGGCCTGCGCGAGATTGACGTCGAGCAGGGAGACCTTTGCGCCCGCTGCTGCCAATGCCCGTGCGGTTGCCGCACCGAGCCCCGAGCCTCCACCAGTCACAACGGCGGTTTTGCCCTTAACTTCCATACTCTGATCTCCTTGACTGCACTGCGTTAATTATCTGGACCCGGTCAATCTGAGCGGCGGTGCCGCGTCAGGCCGCGAACAATATCGTCGGCTGTGATGGAGCCTGTGACGACGCCCTTGTCAATCACGCCAACGGTCCCTTCTCGCCTCGCCAGTGCGTCCATCACGTCGGAAAGCGGCGTATCGGGGGTTACGGACGCCGACAGCGGCGATTGGCCGCGCGAGATGTCGGGCTTTCCAGGCTCCATGACATCGCGCGCGGTGAGCATGGCGATCGGGTTCATGTTGGCGACGAAATCGGCGACATACTTGTTGACGGGCGAATTGACGATGTCGCGCGGCGTGCCGCATTGGATGATGCGGCCGCCTTCCATGATGGCGATGCGGTTGCCCAGTTTCATGGCCTCGTCGAGGTCGTGGCTGACGAAGATGATGGTCTTGCCGAGCCGGGATTGCAGTTCGAGCAACTCGTCCTGCAGCCGGGTGCGGATCAGCGGATCAAGCGCCGAGAACGGCTCGTCCATCAACAGGATCGGTGCGCCGGTGGCAAAGGCGCGGGCCAGGCCGACGCGCTGCTGCATGCCGCCCGAAAGTTCGGCCACCATGCGCTCGGACCAGTCGGAGAGGCCGACGAGCGCGAGCTGTTCGGCAACCCGCCTGTCACGTTCGGACTTGGGGACACCGGCGATTTCAAGGCCGAAGCCGACATTGTCGGCCACCGTGCGCCATGGCAGCAGGCCGAATTGCTGGAACACCATCGAGACCGTGTCCATGCGCAGCTGCTTGAGCTGCCTGTCGTCACAGGCCCCGACATCGAAAGTCTCGTCGCCGCAATGGACGATGAGCTTGCCGCGGCTGATCGGGTTGAGCCGGTTGACGGCACGCAAAAGGGTGGATTTTCCCGAGCCGGACAGGCCCATCAGGACCAGGATCTCTCCCTCGTTGATATCGACGGTGCAATTGTGCACACCGAGCACGTCGCCGGTGGCTTCCTGGATCTCGGTGCGGGATTTGCCGGCGTCGGCGAGTGCCAGGCTCTCGGCTGAACTGTCGCCGAAGATGATGGAGACATTGTCGATGCGGACCGAGCCGCGCGCAGCATCAGGGCTCATGACGTGGCTCCGATCCGGACCCGGCAGATGCGGTCGAGGATGATGGCGAGAATGACGATGGCGATGCCGGCTTCAAGCCCGAGCGGAATGTTGACCGTGTTGAGCGCCCGCACCACCGGCTTGCCGAGCCCGTTGGCGCCGATCAGCGCGGCGATCACGACCATCGACAGCGACAGCATGATGCACTGGGTGAGGCCTGCCATGATGGTCGGCAGGGCGGCGGGCAGTTCGACCTTGCGGAGCAGCTGCTGGGGCGAGGCGCCAAAGGCTTGTCCGGCTTCAACCATAGGCCTGGGGACCGAGGTGATGCCCAGATAGGTGAGCCGGATCGGCGCCGGTGCGGCGAAGATGATGGTGACAAGCAGGCCCGGGGCGAGGCCGAGGCCGAAGAGGATGAGCACCGGGATCAGGTAGACGAAGGTCGGCATCGTCTGCATCAGATCGAGGACCGGCTGAACATAGGTGTAGAGCCGCTGCCGGTGCGCCAGCCAGATACCGATCGGAACGCCGATGAGCATCGACATGAAGGCGGCGGATATGACCAGGACAAGGGTTTCGACGGTTTCCTTCCACAGGCCCTGATTGATGATAAAGGTCAGCCCGAGAACGATCCCGAGCGCCAGTTTCCAGGATTTCTGGATGCGCCAGCCTATAGCCGCGATCACCGCGACGAGGACGAGCGGGGGCAGCCACAAGAGACCGTCAATCATTGAATCGAGGAGGAACTTGAGGCTGTCGGCGATGGCGTCGAAGGCGAACTCGAAATTGTCGGTGAGGAAATTGAAGAAGCTCTTTCCCCATTGCCCGACCGGGATTTTCCAGGCCGTTATGAAATCTGCCAGTCCATCCATGTCATGTCCCCCGACACCCAAAACGGTCCGGAACCGGCAAGCAGCCCCGGACCGTCATTGCAAGTCTTACATGCCGAGCTTGGCTGTAACGGCTGCGGCAGCGTCGCCGCCGTCGAAGGTGGTGACGCCTTCAAGCCAGGGCTTGACCGCATCCGGGTTGGCCTTCAGCCAGGCAAGGCCTGCGGCATTCGCGTCTTCGCCCTTGAGGATCGCGTCCATGATCTGGTTTTCCATCGACAGCGAGAACGACAGGTTCTTGATCAGGGTTCCGACGTTCGGGCACTCGGTGGTGTAGCCGGCGCGCACATTGGTGTGCACGGTGGCGGCGCCGAAGCCGCTGTCGCCCATGCCATCGAGATAGGCGATCGACATCTCGCCCATCACCGGGTGCGGGGTCCAGCCGAGGAATGCGATCCACTCCTCGTTCTTGAGCGCCTTTTCGGCCTGCGACAGCATGCCGGCTTCGGAGCTTTCGACCAGTTCGAAACCATCGAGGCCATTGGCCGGATCGGCGATCATCTCGAGCACGATGCGGTTGCCGTCATTGCCCGGTTCGATGCCGTAGATCTTGCCGTCGAACTTGTCCTTGAACTTGCCGATGTCGCTCAGGCTCTTGACGCCGGCTTCGGCGGCATAGGTCGGGACAACCAGGCCATAGCCTGCGCCGTCAAGGTTCTGGGCGACGGTTTCAACCGAACCATCGTCGAGGAAGGGCTGCACGTCGGCGGCCATCGAGGGCATCCAGTTGCCAAGGAAAACATCCATGTCCTCGTTCTTCAGCGACTGGTAGGTCACAGGCACGCTGAGCACCTGGACTTCCTGGGAATAGCCGAGTGCGTCAAGCACGACGCCGGCGACGGCCGTGGTGGCCTGGATGTCGGTCCAGCCGACATCGGCAAAGCGGACATTCTTGCAGGATTCGGCATCGGCCGCCTGAACGGATGCGGTTCCGGCGAGCAGGATTGCAGCGAAAGTAAGGGTCATTTTTCTTGTCATGGTCGGTCTCTCCCGTGTTCCGATTGCAGAAACAACCACCTATGGGCGGTGAACTCAAGCCGCAATGCCGTCAATTTTTGTGCTGGGATCGAAAACGGCTGTTGAAAGCGGCATGACGGGGCTGGAATTTGACCGCGCTGACCGGCAAGAGAGGCGTAACCGGTGTTCATGGTTTCGCCGGGTCTTGACTCCTGCGGGACGCGTCGGCGAGACGCGGATGCCGGGAGATAATCGGGAGCCGGTCTTGGCCAAGCTTTATTTCAGCTATTCCACCATGAATGCCGGCAAGTCGACGCTTCTGCTGCAGGCCTCCTACAACTACCGGGAACGCGGCATGCGGACGGTGCTGTTCATCGCGGCCTTCGATGACCGTGCCGGCGTCGGACGCATTGCCTCGCGCATCGGGCTCGACAGCGAGGCGCACGCGTTCCGTCCGGAAGACGATCTCTACGAAACACTGAAGAGCCTGCAGGCGGGCGGCGACATCGCCTGCGCCTTCGTTGACGAGGCGCAGTTCCTGACCGAAGCGCAGGTGTGGCAACTGGCGCGCGTGGCGGATCGTTTGAAGATCCCGGTGATGACCTATGGCCTACGGACTGATTTCCGCGGGCAGCTGTTTCCAGGGTCGCAGGCCTTGCTTGCGCTTGCCGACGAGTTGCGCGAGGTGCGCACGATTTGTCATTGCGGGCGCAAGGCGACGATGGTCGTCCGCATGGACGAGCAGGGCAGGGTGATCCGCGAGGGCGCCCAGATCGAGGTCGGCGGCAACGAGAAATATGTGTCTTATTGTCGCCGTCACTGGGACGATGTGATGAATCCTGACGCTCAAGAGTAGGGTTTTGGCTGCATCAGGCATTGTTTTTGCTGAATTTCAGTTCTCTGGCGTTCCGATTGCGCCGAAGTGCTGATTGCCCTCATTTCAGTATGAGCTATAACAGCGGCTATCTGAAAATAAGCGAACGGAGACTGTTCTATGCGCATTTCCCTTTCCATGATGTTGGGCGCCGTCATCGTGGCCGGCCTTTCCGCCCCGACCGTGGCACTTGCTGATGGAGACGCCGCCAAGGGCGCCAAGGTGTTCAAGAAGTGCGCGGCTTGCCACACTGCCACCGAAGCCAAGAACAAGGTCGGCCCGCACCTGGTCGGCATCATCGATCGCCCGATCGCCTCGGTCGAGGACTACAAGTACTCCAAGGCGATGACCGAGCACGCCGCCGAAGTGCCGACCTGGACGGTCGAAGCGCTGAACGCCTACCTGCACGACCCCAAGGGCGTTGTGAAGGGAACCAAGATGGCCTTCGCCGGCCTGAAGAAGGATGACGACATCGAGAACGTCATCGCCTATCTCAAGGATCCCGCGGCAGCCGAGTGAAGCTGATCCGAAGCGCCGAAATCGAGGCCGCTCCCGGAGGAGCGGCCTTTTTTTTGGGCTTCGGAATACCCACCTTGCCAGCGTGAGGTTTTCGCAGCATTGAACCGGTGCTACGAATACAATGGTGTCCGGCGCTACTGGACGGGTTGCTTGAGCGTCATCTTCAGAGGACGCAGATAAACAGGGGAATTGGACATGGCCGATATCAAGGCGCTCGATGCGGAAATCGAAAAGACACGCTCGGTGGTCAATGACATGCGCTCGAAGATCGAGGCGTCGGGCGTGGTGCTCGAAAAGCTGTCGGAGGCCGATGCAGAGCTTGGCGATCCGCAGTTCGATATCGAAAATGCCCGTATTCAGGACGTCCTGCGCCAGCAGCGGATGATGGAAACCAACATCGCCGACCTGATTATCGGGCTCGAGGACGCCACCAACGTGTTCGGTTCCGAATTCGAAAGCATGAAGGGCTTTTCCGGAATGGAGAGCTTTGTGGCGATCTTCTCCAAGGCGCGCGCGCAACGGATGCGCTCGGACCGGGTCAGGAACATGTCGCTGTCGGGCAACCTGCAGGAGCTTCTGAAGAAGTCCGACACCATCACCGGCATCCTGAAGGACCAGAAGGATATCCTCGACAGCCGCTACAAGACCTCGGAGGCGAGCCTGATCAAGGTGATCGAGCGGCGCAAGGTGACCATGGCCAATCTCGAAACCACGCAGCAGCGGATCGAGGAACTCAATCCGCTGCTGATGGACATCGAAAACAAGATTGCCGCTTCGACCGATCAGAAGACCCGCACCGAGCTTGAAAGTGATCGCTCGAAGCTCGCCACCGAGTACAATGAGCGGCAGGCCAAGGAGCAGGAACTGCTGGCGGAAAGCCAGACGCTGGAGCGCTACACCTCGATGTTCCAGACCTTCGTGGATTCGCTCAACAACCAGATCGCCGCGCAGAACACGCTGATCAACAAGCTGACCATCGATACCGAACAGCGCATCGTGCTCTACAAGGCGCTCGAGGATTCGTTGAAGACCGCGGCGCAGCAGGACGTGGCCCACAAGATCAACACGCTCGGGAGCCGGGTCGACACCGCCGCGGAAGAAACCATGGCCGGAATCGGCGCCGCCGCGCAGAAGCACATTGGCGACCTTCTGGAGATGCATGAGAAGAACATGCTGTCGACGCAGGACATCCAGCGCCGCAAGAAGCTTGCCGACGACGCGTTCGCCCGGCGTTTTTCAGAGGTTCTGGAAAAGCACAATTCAGCCAACTACGTGAAATCCTAAGCGCGCCGTGATGAAACCGGAGGCCGGCCATGCGTGCTGACACCGGCGCTGCCGGAGCTTATTTCAGGTCGATGCACGCCGCCTTGCAGGGCTTGCGGGTCTATCTTGCCGACGACAATTCGCCGCTTTACGCGCACGGGTTGGTCGGCCAGGTGATCATTCCCTATGTCGACCGGCTGGAGGCGACGTTTTCGGCCTGGGAAAACCGGGTGGGCTTCATCGAGCGCTTCCGCATCAGCCGCGCGGAGAGCGGCTTTCCGATGTTCCAGAACGTGCTGACGCTGGAAAACGACCGCGCAACGGCCACGGAAAGGCTGGCGTCGATCCCCGATGTCGAGACGCTGAAGGCGGAAATGGCCGACTTCATCCTGCGCCACAAGGAATTTCCCGCGGCCCTGCAGGAACAGATCGCCGAGCGGCTGTATCTCGAGGAGATCGGCAAGGATGCGGTGTTCGCGCCGTTCATCCTGCCCGAAACGATACGGGTTTCGGTCAATCCGAGAAACGGGCGCCCCTTTTACGTAGTGCACTGGGGCGTTTTCGACGGCAGCCAGACGCTGCCGATGGTCTACATGGCGACGATCGAGGATTCGAGCGAATCCATCGCCAAGATGCTGGTGACCAAGGACGGCAAACTTAATCCGGAAGTCGATATCCCGCTGCCTGTCGGCGGGCTGCTCAATCCGGAATTCGCCCGCGCCTTCGATGCCTCGGCCGAAAAGAACGGCGCCTATTCGCTGTCGCCGGTGACGATCGCGCAGAACCTCGACGCCGATTTCGAGCACCTGCACCCCAAGCAGTTGCGCCGCTTCGTGCTCGGGCCATTCTATTCGGCCGGCGTGACGGAGAACAGCGACCGGATCTCGACGATCCTGTCGAAGGTGCGCAAGGACGAAAACGCCTGGCTTCTGACCTGGACCATGCAGGAGGTGTTTTCCAAGGCCGAACGTCCGGCCAGGCGGGGGCTGTGGAGCTCGGAGCCGGCGCGGGACGAATACCATATCGAAACCGATGACCTGGAAGCGACGCGGCAGGGTGTAAGCGCCTACCAGAAACATGCGCTTGTGCCGCACGACGCCTACCAGGCGCTTTATGCCTCGGGCGAGGCCGAGAGCATTTTCTCGGGCTTTACCGTGCATGTGGTGTCGGGCAACCAGGTCATAAGCGAGGTATGAGATCATGAGCCAGACAACAGGGCTGACAACGATTTCCGAGGAAGACATCGCCCGGCACCAGACGGTGGCGCAGTCGATGGTAACCCGCGTCGTGGTGCTGACCAAAGAGGACGGCACATCCTCGACGCCGCTTGCGGGAACCCAGAGGCGGTTCGTCTCGACGGTCTCGACCGGAGGCATGCGCCGCACCCGCGAAATCGAGTTTGCAAAGACCATCCAGTCGGTCCGGGCCAATGACCAGATGTTGTCGATCCCGCAGCACGCTCTTCTCTATCGCACCCGGCGCGGGATTGCGGTGGCGCTGGCGGTGGCGGAAATGTTTGCCGAGCAGACCGATCTTGAAAGTCTGCAATCGCGCAATGCCGGTGCGCCGCTGCAGGGCGAGGAGGCGGAGCGTTTCAAGCGGCTGCTCTCGGCCTCGGCCTATGTGGCGGCGTTCACGCTTGCCGCCTACATCCTGCAGACCGTCGACGGCGAAAGCGAACCGGCGAACGACACCGAGGAGCCGGATTTCCAGTTCGACACGCCGCAGGATGCGCTGAAATCAATCGTTGCTGCGCTTGACGAGGCGATTTCCGGCGCGCCGGACGAGACCGCGATGACTTCGCGCGCCCGTGCGCTGGCGCGGGTTGCGATCGAGGGGCTGATCAGCCGGCGCGCCCGGTTCGACGCGCTGAGCGCTTTCGCGCAATCGCATCTCAGGCTCGAAAGCGACAATTTCACCTTAGACGGCTTCGACGTGGCGCCGGGGCAGCGCCGCAAGCCGCTGGTGATGAGCTTCAAGAAGCCGGGCGAGATCATCGGCAACCATCTTGCCAAGCATCAGGCGATGCGGCTGGCGCGGATGGTCATGGCCTATGATTTCGACCGGCAGCTCAATCCGTTCGTCGAACTCGGCGGCTTCCTGTTCACCTTCATGGGCGACGGGGCGCCGGGCACCGGCAAGACCATCCTGATCCAGATGCTGGCCGGCATGATCAACGATTACTGCGAGGTCGCGGGCTATCCGTTTCACTACGAGAATTTCGGCGTCGACCAGATCTCGTCCTACCAGGGCAAGTCGGGCCAGAACTGCAAGGCCTTCGTCGACAACGTGCTCAATCCGCGCGCCATCGGTTTCGGCACCATCGACGACATCGATCAGGTCGCGGCCAAGCGCTCCGACGACCGGGCGTCGGCGGGCCAGCAGGAAGTCACCGCCGTGCTGATGGAAAGTTTCGCCGGCGCCTCCACCGTGGTGCGCGGCAATTGCAGCTTCGGCATGTTCTCGAACTATCCGGAAAATGTCGACGATGCGCTCAGGCAACGCGCCGGCGCCCGCTGGCTGGTCGACGGGCCGCAATCGCTTGACGACTACATCGACATCTTCGCGCTGCTGGCCGGCAAGAACCACTCGATCCCGCTCGGGGCGCACGATCTGTTTGCCAGCCAGGAAATCAAAAAGGCGGTTGAACGCTCCTATGACGGCCATGACCGGCCGCAGGAGGAGGGGCTGCTTTCAGTCTGGGAACGGTTCGAAAGCGAGCACGGCAAGGTGACGACCATTGCCGATATCGGCGCCTATCTGCACCGCATCAAGCTTGCCGAACCGCGCTTTACCGGCCGGGCGATCAAGAACATCAGCGACGCGATCAAGATGCGGGCGATGGACATCGACCTGCCGGACGAGTGGTTCGAAACGCCTGAAGCCTTCATGCACAAATCCTATGACGACAAGATCGCGATGATCTCCGAATTGCGCAAGCCGTTCACCATCGAGATGGTGCTGCAGGAGATCAATCGCTACGCCGACTCCGAATTCCGCTACACCGACCGCTCGGATGCCACGGCCGTCGACGACATCATCCGCCGCGAGCGGCAGCGCGAACGGGCGATCCGCGAGATCGAATCCATGAAACGGGACGGGCGCTGGCAGCAATGAACCGGCTCGTCGAAAACGAACTGATCTACGGGCGGTTGCTTCCTGTCGCCGAGCCGCATCTCGTGGCGCGCTACAACAAGGCGCTGCGGGCTTTCGGACTGCCCGAAACAAAGCTCGAGGAGTTCCGCATCGACATGACCGGCTTCTCGCCGGAAATCGCCGAGGAACTCGGCGACGTGCAGTATCTCGACCCCAACGGCGTCAACCGCCGGTTCATCGTGCTGACCCCGGAGCAGGAGAACCTGCCGGTGGTCCACACCCATTTCTCCAACACCGCCGGGTTGATGCACGAGTTCTTCGACGGCAATCGCCGCGCCGTGCACGCGGTGACGATCAAGGATGCGCTGTTTGGCGAGATCGAGGAGCCGGTCGATGTGGTGACCGGGGTCGAGGATCTGCTGTCGATCAACGAGGTCCGTTTCCGGGTGATGTCGGCCGAGAACATGCTGGGCAAGGCGACGGAATTGCGCGCGCTGGTCGACCGGCTGAAGTCCTCGAAGGACGGCTGGCGGGATGACGCCATGCTCAACAGGATGGTCGAGCTTGCGAAGGAAACCGGTGACATTCGCCAGAACGCGCTGGTGCCCGACAAGCTGGTGTTCCCGCACAATTCCTACTGGGCCAACCATTTCGGCGGCGTATTCATCTTCCGCGATGACCGGACCACCACCGTGATCTGCGACAGTCACGCGCCGGGGTTCCGGCGGTCCCGCCCGTGGGAAGTGAGCTATATCGACATTCGCGACCATGCGCGGATCTTCGAGTACCTGTCGAAATCGGAGCGGCTGCAATTGCCACGGGCTTCCTGGGTCGAGCCGTCGGGATTCTTCGCCCACCGGGCCGAGATGGCGGTGTACGATCTTATCCGCAGGGCCGATCCGTCGGTCGATCTCGCGGGAACCGACCGGATCTGGATGCAGACATGGATGCACCGGAATTCCGCGCTGATTGCCGAGGAGGGGATCTATCCGTTCCTGCAGGAGGCGATGCGCGAGGTTGCATCGACCGGACAGGTGAAGATGCGTGAAGTTCGGGCCGACCGGCGGCTTATGCTGTGCCGAGCGGTCCCCGCGCATCCGGACCAGTGGCTCGTCAACCGGCTGCTTGCGGGATTGGCGCCGTTTGACTTCGTCAGCCGCTTCGTCTTTGACAAGCAGGGTTTTTACACGGCTTATGACGGCTATTCCGAGAGCTACCGCGCTCATGTTGTGGATGTGCTCGCGGCCACCTATCTGAACAACAAGGCAGCGCTGAGGGCGCGGCTTTACGGACTGGAAGGATACCAAGACGATGCTTGACCCGGTGATTGAGTTTTTTGAGCGGATCTTCCACGCCATCGGCCGCGGTATCGGCATGCTGATTTCGCTTCTTCTGTGGCCCTTCGTCACGATGGCGGGCTGGTACCGGCGGCGTGGCTTCCTTCTCAAGGCCATCGTCGGCGGCATCATCGTCGTCTTTGTCGGGCTTTACGGCTACTTCTTCTGGCAGACCCAGGTCTGGAGCGGGTTCGATCCTGACTATCCGGCAAAGCGCGAAGCCATGGCAACGACGCCTGGAACCAAGCAGGCCGATGGCACTTGCGCGCCTTCGGCAATGGTATCGATGACATCTGACCTGATCGACTTCAACGTCAATCAGAATGCCTGGATTTCGTCGATGATCCTCTACAAGGCAGGCCTGTTCGGTGTGGAGTGGGATCACACGCCTTTCTTCGACAACAAGGCGGCGTTTCAGCGCGGCGTAAACCAGGCGATCCGCCGGACCACGGTCGAGTTTGTCGACACGCTGGGGCGCGTGCGCGGCACCAGCCAGGTCGACGGCGACCTGCAGGATGCGCGCGGCGCCATGCAGTTTGACGAATACACCTGGTATTTCGGCATCAGCCCGTTTGGACCAAAGACACCGACGCCGTCTTTCTACCGTTCGGCGATCCAGAACCTTGAGGCATTCAACACCCGCCTGAGCAAGTGCGAGGCAACCTACGATGCCCGCACCGACAACCTGGTTCAGTTCCTTGACAGGATTGCATCAGACGTCGGGTCGACCTCGGCGATCCTGCGTGACCGGTCGGAGAACTTCAATTCCGGCTGGTTCGATACACGCGCTGACGACCGGTTCTGGTTTTCCTATGGCCAGCTCTACGGCTATTACGGGATCCTGAAGGCAACCCGCGAGGACTTCCGCGATGTGGTGGCGCAACGCAATCTCGGTCAATTGTGGGACGATATGGACGTGCAATTGTCCTCGGCGCTGAAGATCCAGCCTTTCATCATCTCGAATGGCAATGAAAGCGGATGGATCATGCCGACGCATCTGGCGACCATGGGGTTTTATGTGCTGAGATTCCGCTCGAACCTGGTCGAGATGCGCGCAATTCTGGATCGCTGATCAGTTACCGGCCAGCCGAGGTCATGCCGCCCGCAATATGGGCGTTGAAGGCCACCCGGAACGGCGCAGCAGGTCGCTGCATGCAGGAATGTTGTCACCCAAAAGGCTTCATGTGAGCGTGACAGGCATCAACAGATAATGCGCAGCCTGAGCGCCTTGGCCACCAGGTGGGTTCTGTTGACGCAGTCGAGCTTGCGGATGGCGTTGTTGACGTAGGTGTTGACGGTGTGCTCGGACAGCGAAAGGATCGAGGCGATCTCGCCCGATGTCTTGCCGTTCGCCACCCAGCGAATGGCTTCGAGTTCGCGCGGCGTCAGCCCGCCATCGGTTTCCCGGGTTGCGTTCTTCAGGTTCGAGTAGACGCTGTATGCGTGGGCGGTGAAAACGCCAAGTTCGCCCATTTCCGCGTGCGTCAGTTGGTTTCGGTTGCCGAGAAATCCGAACACCGCGCGGGCTCCTCCGGATCCGTGGACGGGGAAAAACGCGGCCGTCGTGATGTTGTAGCTTGCGAAGAACCGGGCGGCTGCCTGAGCCTCCTCCGATGGGCGTGTGTCGTGAAATGTCAGCGTGTCGAGTGTGATCGGGGCGGTTGAGCGCCGCAAGGTCTGGAAGATCTGGGAATTCCTCAACAGTCCCAGTTCGTCATAGCCTTCAATCATCCCGGCGGGCAGATCCGACAGCTCGATCCTCGGCAGCAGATTGTCTTCGGTCAGTCCGGGAATGCTGAAAAGCATGAATCCGGTGAAGTCGAAATGCCTGGAGAGCCTCCGCAAGAAAATTGCAAGTTCGGCCTCTGTCCGGATCTCATGCAGAGCACACAAGAGGTCGCTTTGATCTGACATCAGCGGTGCTCCGTCGCGGGAATCTGATCAAGGCCATCAAAGATGGTGTGTTCCTTCCTGGCGAAGTTTCCGGTTCTTGATGGCATGAGTGTGCGGATGCGGTTCATTGCATGATACGAGGTCTTACGAAGTAATCAATCAGTCAAACCGGAAGTTTTCCGGTGTTTTTTACTTCTTCCATGACCGGGTATGTGTGTGTTTCACGAACGCCGGGCAAGGACAGAATGATATCGGAAAGAAAGCTGCGGTATGCTTCCATGCCTTTGACGCGGGCCTTGACGAGATAGTCGAAGCCGCCGGCGACCATGTGGCATTCCATCACATCGTCGGACTTGCGAACGGCCTCGGAAAATGCGTCAAATACATCTGGAGTGGTCCGGTCGAGCTTAACCTCGACGAAGACAAGCATCCCGCGGTTGAGTTTCTCGGGGGAGAGCTTGGCGGTGTAGCCCTGAATGTAGCCGTCGCGGTTGAGGCGTTTGAGGCGTTCGGCCGTTGCGGTGGGGGAAAGGCTGATCGTGTCCGCCAGTTCGAGATTGGTCAGCCGCCCATTGTCCTGTATGGCGCGAAGGATCTTCCGATCAATCCGGTCTATTTCCCTCATCAAATCCCCCTGAATTCTCGAATTTGTAGAGAATGATTCAATCTCCTGACCCAAATACAGTGAGAAACGCTACTCATCAAGGGTTATGCTGCGGCATCCACGGGGAAATTGCCATGACCGCTACAGCCGCGCCAGTTCTGACCGCCTTTCATGCCTCACATGCACCGGATGACGACCGCCTGATCCGGGGTTTCAGCGAACGGCTGAATTTCACCAGCGCCCAGGAGCGGGCGATCGATGCGCGCGCCACGAAGCTGATCCAGGCGATCCGCACCGATTCCGGCCAGATGGGCGGGGTCGAGGACTTCCTGCGCGAATACGGGCTGTCGACACGGGAGGGTCTTGCGCTGATGGTGCTGGCCGAGGCGCTGCTCAGGGTGCCTGATGCGCTGACCCAGGACCGGCTGATCGAAGACAAGCTGAAGGAAGGCGGCTGGAGCGATCACGAGACGCATGGCGACACCTGGTTTGTCTCCGCCTCCGCCTGGGCGCTCGGCATGTCGGCGCGGGTGATCAAGCCGGGCGAGACGCCGGAAGGGGTGATGCGCGGGCTGGTCAAGCGGATGGGCATGCCGACGGTGCGGACGGCGACGCGGCAGGCAATGCGCTTCCTTGGGCACCATTTCGTGCTCGGCGAAACCATCGGCGAGGCGCTCAACCGCGCTGCCAAGAACGAGACCCGCGGCTTCCGCCATTCCTACGACATGCTCGGCGAAGGGGCGCGGACCCGCGCCGACGCCAAACGCTATTTCAAGTCCTATGCCGATGCCATCGCGGCGATCGGGAAATCCGCCGACAAGGTGTCGGCCGGGCGCAAGCTGCCGGACCGTCCGGGCATCTCGGTCAAGCTGTCGGCGCTGCACCCGCGCTATCTCGCCACCCATCGCGAGCAGGTGCTTGCGGAACTGGTGCCGGATCTGGTCAAGCTGGCGCAGATGGCCAAGGCGCATGACCTCAACTTCACCGTCGACGCGGAAGAGGTCGACCGGCTGGAACTGTCGCTCGATGTGATCGACCGGGCGTTCGCCGATCCGTCGCTGGCCGGCTGGGACGGGTTCGGTCTCGCCATCCAGGCCTATCAGAAACGCGCGCCGCAGGTGATCGACCATATCGCAGGTCTTTGCCGCAAGCACGGCCGTCGGATGATGGTGCGGCTGGTCAAGGGAGCCTATTGGGACACCGAGATCAAGCGGGCGCAGGAGCGCGGGCTCGAAGGCTACGCGGTCTATACCCGCAAGGCGGCGACCGATTTGTCCTACCTCGCCTGTTCGCGGCAGCTGCTTGACCTGCGCGACGTGATCTATCCGCAATTCGCCACTCACAATGCGCTCACTGTCGCCACCATCGTGGAGATGGCGGAGGATCGCAGCGGCTTCGAGTTCCAGCGCCTGCACGGTATGGGCGAGGTGGTCTATGACAGCCTGAGCAAGAGCAATGACCGGGTGCCGTGCCGGATCTATGCGCCGGTCGGCGGCTACCGCGACCTGCTGGCCTACCTGGTGCGCCGGCTTCTCGAGAACGGCGCCAACTCGTCCTTCGTGGCGGTGGCCGGCGACAAGAACATTCCCGTTGAATCTCTGCTGGAGCGTCCGGACGCAAAGCTCGGGCTGGCCCGGGGGCAATCGGCCCGCAACAGCCAGATCCCGCTCCCCGAGGCGATCTATCCCGACCGGCCGAATTCGCGCGGCGTCGAGTTCGGCGACCGCTTCCAGCTGGCCTCGCTCATCGAAGGCATGGGGCGCTCCTCGGCTGCGGTCGAGGCCGGGCCGCTGGCGCCGGGGCTGAAGGGCGGTGCGGCGCAGCAGGTTCGTTCGCCGTCCGATCCGTCGCGAGTTGCAGGCACGGTGCGGTTCACCGATCCAAAGGATGTCGACACGGCCGTGACCACGGCGCTCAAGGGCTTCAAGAGCTGGTCGCGGACCGATCCGGGCGAACGCGCGGCGGCGCTCGACCGGGCCGCCGACCTGCTCGAAGACCGGCGCGACAGGTTCATGGCGCTTTTGTCGATTGAAGCGGGCAAGACGCTCGATGACGGCATCGCTGAAATCCGCGAGGCCGTCGACTTCCTGCGCTATTACGCCGCCCGCTCGCGCGACATGTTTACGAAGATGCTGCCGATGCCGGGGCCAACCGGGGAGGACAACCGGCTTGGCTGGCGCGGCCGTGGCGTGTTCGTCTGCATCTCGCCGTGGAACTTTCCGCTGGCGATCTTTCTCGGCCAAGTCTCGGCAGGGCTTGCCGCCGGCAATGCGGTGATTGCCAAGCCGGCCGAGCAGACGCCGCTGATCGCCCATGAAGCGATTTGCCTGATGCATGAGGCGGGCGTGCCGAAGGACGTGCTGCTATGCCTTCCCGGTGCGGGCGACGTCGGTGCCGCGCTGACCTCGCATCCGAAGATCGGCGGCGTGGCCTTTACCGGTTCGACCGAGACCGCGCGCGCCATCAACCGGACGCTTGCCGCCAAGGACGGGCCGATCGTGCCGTTCATCGCCGAGACCGGCGGCCTCAACGCGATGATCGTCGACGCGACAGCGCTGGCCGAACAGGTGGCCGACGACGTGGTGATGTCGGCGTTCCGCTCCGCCGGCCAGCGCTGTTCGGCGCTGAGGCTGCTGTTCGTGCAGGAGGATGTCGCAGACGCCATGCTCGAGATGATCGAGGGGGCTGCGCGCGAACTCAAGCTCGGCGATCCGTCGAAGCCGTCGACCGATGTCGGCCCGGTGATCGACGAAGCGCAGCGCGAGATGCTGGCGGACCATATCGCGACGATCTCGAAAACCCAGAAGCTGGTTTATGCGGGCGACGCGCCGAACGAGGGGCTGTTCTTCGCCCCGCACATTGTCGAACTCAAGGATGCGGCAGCACTTGATCGCGAGATCTTCGGACCGGTGCTGCACGTGGTGCGCTTCAAGGCCAAGAAGCTCGACACGGTGCTTGACGCGATCGACGCCACCGGCTTTGGCCTGACGCTCGGTGTGCATTCGCGCATCGAGGCCACCGTGCGCAAGGTGATCGACCGGCTCGACACCGGCAATGTCTACATCAACCGCAACATGATCGGCGCGGTGGTCGGCACCCAGCCATTCGGCGGGTCCGGCCTGTCGGGCACCGGCTTCAAGGCCGGCGGCCCACACTACCTGATGCGGTTCGCCGTCGAGCAGGCGGTCTCGGTCAACACCGCGGCTGCCGGCGGCAATGCCGGGCTGATCGCCATGGGGGACGGATAGGTCGGCGGGACCTTGAAGCACGGTTGTCGGGAGGCGGATGCGGAGCTGCCTTGTCACGCTTGGGCTTGATTGCTAGCCTCGCTGCATGCGCGGATTCCGAAGCCATGGATTGATGTTTGGGCGGCGGAGCCGGCGCGGATGAGGGCACGCGCGATCCCGTTTCTTTCCGGTCAAGGGCACCGCCTCTTGAGGACGGTCGGTGCGATTGCCGTGGCTGCCTTGGGATTCTTAGGGAGTGCATCGGGTGCTCCCGCGGGGGCTGCAGAGAATGCGCCGTCCCGGGAAATGGTGTTTTCCATTGTCCGAAAAAGCGATTCAGCCTGCGAGCCCGATTGTCCCGAGTGGATTGCAGCCGATGGCGACATACGAGAAAACGCCGAAAAGGCATTCAAGGCCATTCTCGAGCAGGTCGGCTCGCGGAACCTTCCGTTGCTCATCAATTCGTTCGGCGGGAGAGTCGACGTCGCGATGGCGATGGGACGGCTGATCCGCGAACGTGACATGACGGTCGAAGTTGCGCGCACGGATTATCGGCGCTGCAAGCCTTGGGACGCCAAGTGCAAGCCTGACTTCAAAGACGGCGCTTATTACGGCTACGCCAATTTGACGTTCGGTGTTTGCAACTCTGCCTGTCCCATATTGCTGGCTGGCGGCGCCCGCCGGATCGCAGGCCCACTTGCCGGTATCGGTGTTCATCAGATTGTGACAACCCGGGAAAAATACAGGAACAGGTACAAGGTTTACCAGGAGAGGTTGGGCAACGGTTCCATAGTCACCAAAAGGGAACTGGTGGAGCGGCAAAAGATCGGAACGGTCCGATCGACAGAATTGCGGGGCTCCCTGCGTTCGGATCTGGAAAACTACCTGAGCGCCATGAATGTCAAACCAGCCTTGATCGAGCTGATGCTATCGACGCCTCCGGAGGAAATCAGATATCTGAATTTGCAGGAGCTCAAGAGCCTTGGAGTGGTCACCGATATCCACGAGATTGAACGCCTGGTTGCGGCGGGGATCTGCAGGAGCCAACCTCGACCCAAAAATTGTCTTTTGCGCAATTAGAAATTTACTTGAAGCGCCGCAGCCTGGGATTCAGTACGGTGACCTGCAAGCATCAAGGCGTTTGTTGCGGAAGGGAAACCCATGAAGTATCTGCGGCTCTATGCCGATGAAACTGGCGAGAGCCGTGTCGAGGAGATGCAGGCCGAGTTCGATATGGCGGTCTACGCTCCACCGGCGCCGGCATTCGGCGTGTCCCGTCCGACCGATGCAATGCGCTTCATCATGGTGCATTTCCCGGCGGGCTGGGACAGCGAGCTGCATCCTGCGCCGCGGCGGCAACTCTTCGTCATGCTGTCGGGACAGTTCCAGGGGCAAGCCAGCGACGGCACCGTGATGGATCTGGGGCCGGGCGACGTCATCCTCATGGAAGACACGACGGGCAAGGGACATTCCGCCAGAACAATTGGCGGATCTGATGTCCATGCCCTGATGGTGCATCTGGAGTAGCCCGAACGCCCGGCGTCTCGTAAACCGGCGGCTTCGGCAGATACCTTTCTCTCCCGTGTCGCAATTGGCGCATTGGGCGTCCCGTTTCATGCAAGCATCGGCCGGGCTTTCGGTTTCTATTCACCGGCACAGGCCGCACGGGAGATGCGGTCGGGTCGGGAAGAGGAAAACGACACAATGGCTGAGTACAAGACCGATATCGAGATTGCCCGCGCGGCAAACAAGAAGCCGATCCAGCAGATCGGCGAGAAGCTTGGCATTCCGCTCGAGGATCTCGTTCCCTACGGCCATGACAAGGCGAAGATCTCCGCCGATTTCATCGCCCGGCAGAAGGACAAGAAAGACGGCAAGCTGATCCTGGTCACCGCAATCAACCCGACGCCTGCCGGCGAGGGCAAGACCACCACCACGGTGGGGCTGGGCGATGGTCTCAACCGCATCGGCAAGAACGCGATGATCTGCATCCGCGAAGCCTCTCTCGGGCCGAATTTCGGCATGAAGGGCGGGGCCGCGGGCGGCGGCATGGCGCAGATCGTGCCGATGGAAGAGATGAACCTGCATTTCACCGGCGATTTCCATGCCATCACCTCGGCCCACAACCTGCTCTCGGCGATGATCGACAACCACATCTACTGGGGCAACGAGCTGGAAATCGACGCGCGCCGGATCGTCTGGCGCCGGGTGATGGACATGAACGACCGGGCACTGCGCGACATCGTGGTCAATCTCGGCGGCGTCGCCAACGGCTTCCCGCGCCAGACCGGGTTCGACATCACCGTGGCCTCGGAAGTCATGGCAATCCTGTGCCTCGCCAAGGACCTCAAGGACCTGCAGGAGCGGCTCGGATCCATCGTTGTCGCCTACCGCCGGGACAAGACGCCGATCTATTGCCGTGACATCAAGGCCGACGGCGCCATGACCGTTCTGTTGAAAGATGCGATGCAGCCCAATCTGGTGCAGACGCTGGAGAACAACCCGGCCTTCGTGCATGGCGGGCCGTTCGCCAACATTGCGCATGGCTGCAATTCGGTGGTGGCCACCACGACCGCGCTCAAGCTCGCCGACTACGTCGTCACCGAAGCCGGTTTCGGCGCGGATCTTGGCGCCGAGAAGTTCTTCGACATCAAGTGCCGCAAGGCCGGGCTGAAGCCCGATGCAGCGGTCATCGTCGCTACCGTGCGCGCCATGAAGATGAACGGCGGCGTCAAGAAGGACGATCTCGGACCGGAGAACGTGGCGGCTGTCGAGAAGGGCTGCGCCAACCTTGGCCGCCACGTCCAGAACGTCAAGAAGTTCGGCGTGCCGGTGGTGGTGGCGATCAACCACTTCGTCACCGACACCGACGCCGAGATCCAGGCGGTCAAGGACTACGTCGCAACGCTCGGTGCTGAAGCCATCCTGTGCAAGCACTGGGCGCAGGGTTCGGCCGGGATCGAGGATCTGGCGCACAAGGTGGTCGAACTGGCCGAATCCGGTTCGGCGCAATTCGCGCCGCTCTATCCCGACGAGATGCCGCTGTTCGAAAAGATCGAGACCATCGCCAAGTCGATCTACCACGCAGGCGAGGTGATCGCCGAGAAATCGGTGCGCGAGCAACTCAGGCAGTGGGAAGCGCAGGGCTACGGCAAGCTGCCGATCTGCATGGCCAAGACGCAGTACTCGTTCTCGACCGATCCCAACCTGCGCGGTGCGCCTTCGGGTCACACCGTTCCCGTACGCGAGGTCCGGCTTTCCGCCGGCGCTGGCTTCATCGTCGTCATCACCGGCGAGATCATGACCATGCCGGGTCTGCCGAGAACGCCCTCGTCGGAAAAGATCTGCCTCAACGACAAGGGCCAGATCGAAGGGCTGTTCTAGGATCTGGTCCGGGCGAACCGATCGCCCGGATTGTCCAACGTCACTGGCAGAGGCGGTACCCGCCTCTGCGTTTGGCGATGTCGAGATGAAGATGGCCGGCATGGCTGGTGTCCGAGCCCGGCCCGAGCACGGTGGTGAAATGCAGGCAGGCGCCGCCGCGCACGGCCCGCTGGAACGCCTCTTCAATGTCTCCATCGCCCTGACGCGGCGAAATGCCGATCGGCTGGCTTCCCTCAAATTCGAAATCGACGATGTCGATGGCATTGCCGATCGAGTGCTCGGACATTTTCCCGGTGGGAAGGTTGTTGCGGCGGCGGCAGACATAGGTCGAGCCGTGATTGATGCCGGTAAGCGCGACCTTTCCCGGCAAGGCCGACGTCGCAGGCAGGACAACCGTGTCGGTCCAGCGCGCCAGCGCCAGGGCGGTTGCGCATCGCAGCTGCGATGCCGGCGACAGGGCAACGCCGCGGATGATCCGGTCGATTTTGTATGGCGCTTCAATACCGCAGCCGTTTTCTCCGCTGACCGTTTCCTCGCGGGCGAAGACGGCGCCGAGCTTGCGCAGTTCGGCTTCGCAGTGGGCGAGCGCGACTTCATCGGGTTTGGGCGTTGAAATGGTAGGAAGCGGGTTGGATTTCTCGGCTCCCGCAGGCTCCACCTCTGTTGCGTCCGGATCGGTCTTTTTCTGCGGCACGGGAACAGCCTGGGCGGATGCGGCGTCGTCCGGTTTGGCCGCCGGCAACGGCGTCGAGCCCTGCTTTGTCTGCGGCCGCGGGTTTTCCTGCGGCACCGGGCCGTCCTGGGGCAGTTCCACCCCCATCAAGACGGCGATCAGCACCGGAAGGACGAGCAGGCGGCGCACCGGTCAGCTCCTGACTTCAAGCGAAACGCTCATGCCGGCGATGATCCTGCCATCGTTGAAAGGGCGGTTGCCTTGAGGTGACGGTTCACCTGTGAGGGATGTTGGACTGGCGGAGAAGTCTTCCATAGAACCGGCCACAGGACCGGCATTGGCTTTGGCGAATGTCACCGCCGCGGCGAATGTTGCGGCAGCGATTGCAAGCGTGATCTGGATGGCGTCCATCGTATCGTGGTCCCGGTTTCAACTGTGCCGGCGCGAAAGGTGAAAGCGCCCGACAGGCAGACAACGCACGAGACGCCGGAAAGATGCATCACGTTCAGGCAGGCCGCGAAATATCAGCTTACCACGCCCGGCCGGCTCACAGCGGCTGCGGACCGCGCCAGGAGGTCAGCGCCGACAACCGCGCGCTCTTCTTGAACTGGTGGCGGTCCATGCGCCGGAGGATGCCGGCGAGAAAGCGGATGGTCTCGATGATGTAAGGCCCCTTGTTGAGCATGACGCATTCGGCCCGCTGGCCCATGGCGGCATCGGTGACTTCGGCGCGCGACGGTGCGCCGCTCTTGAGCAGCGTCTCGAGCACCTGGGTTGCCCAGACCACGGGTATGTGCGCCGCCTCGCAGAGCCAGAGGATTTCCTCCTGGGCTTCAGACAGGCGCTCGGTGCCGACCTCCATGGCCAGGTCGCCGCGGGCGATCATCACCGCCACGGGATGATGCGACCCGGCCTGAACGATCAGCCTCGGCAGGTTGCGGACTGCGAGTCCGGTCTCGATCTTCAGCAGCAGCGGTTGCGGCGGGCGGTCGCCGCGATGCTGCCTGAGTGCTGCCATCATGCCGCGAACGTCTTCCGGCCGCTGCACGAAGGAACAGCCGACGATGTCGGCGTTTGCGGCGACAAAGGGAAGGTTGGCAAGGTCGGTGGGCGTCAGGTGCTCGATCTCGAGATCGATGGCCGGGAAGTTGATCCCCTTCTCGATCTTCAGCTTCTTGCCCTTGTCAGCCACCACGGTGACTTCCAGCACCGCGCCATCCTCGATCAGTTCGACAACGCGGGCGCCGATCTTGCCGTCATCGATCCATACCTGGAGCCCGGGCTGCAGCCTGGCGACGATGTCCGGAAAGGTGATGGTGATGGACGGCAAGCGGTCGGGCTTTTTCTGCGGCCTGCCCAAAAGCCTGAAACGGTCGCCGCGATAGAGCCGCTTTGCCTTGGCAGGCGTGATGCTTTCGATCCGGCATTTCGGTCCGGCGATGTCCATCAGCACCGGGCACGTCCTTTGGGCCCTGGCGGCGGCGGCGCGGATGTTGGCGATCATCGCCGCCCATACCTCGGGTCCGTCATGGGCGCAGTTGATGCGAAAGCAACTGGCGCCGGCCTCGACCAGCTGATCGACGAAGGCGGGATCGGTGGCGCCCTGCGGCGGGACAGTGACCATGATGCGGGTGTTGCGCTCGCCGGGATAGTCTCCGAAAAACCGTGCCTGGTCACGGGTGATCTGCGCCAGTCCGGCGTCGAGTGCCGCGGGCTCCGGCCATGTCGCCGGCAGGCCGGACAACCCGTCCAGCGTGGCGCTGACGGCTGCCAGAGACTGGCGGAGATGGGATTCCGAGCGTCCCAGCGATGACAGGCCGAGAACCGAGAGACTGGATTGGAGGCCCGTCAGATCGTACTGCCGGGCCGCCAGGTAGAAGGCGAGGTTTTCGGCGCCTGTCCGGAATACCGGCCGCGCGATCTCGCTCTCCCAGTCCCGGAAGATCGCGGTGCTGTCGGCATCGATCTTCTCGATGCTCTCGGCAAGCAGGCGTCGGCAGGCTTTGATGCCGGCAATGCCGGCTTCTGGGCCGACTGCTGGGCCGGCTGCCGGATCGGGCGCAGTGCCCGGTTGCGGTGAAAGGCTGGCTTGTTCGGTCACGACGGTCTTTCCTGGCCGGTGGGCAACGACTTTATTCCGGCGGGAGGCCGTTGACCCCGTGTTCTAGTGGCAAAGGATTTCACCGGGATGACAGAGGCGTTGCGTCAGATGCCGCCCGATTTGTCGGCCGGTTCATCTGCCGCGCCGGTCGCCGGCTTATCTGCATTGTCTGCCGCTTCCGCGTCAGTGTCATCGACTTCGCGCACGACCTCCAGCTGAACGCGGGTGACGAAAGCGGCGATGGCGCCGAGGATCGCAAGCCAAGGGGCTGCCAGCACCACCGCGCCGCCCGCGACCACGCCGAAGGTCAGCGGCGTTTCCAGCACGATGTCGCCGTCGGACGCCCGGATGCGCAACTGCCGGACATTGCCTTCCTTCAAGAGGTCCTTGACCTGCTGAACAAGCTGGTCGCCCAGGACCTCGATTTCCTCGGTGAAAGTTCTCTTCCCCTTGCTATCCTGCGTGTCCATGGATTTCTCCTTGTTGTGCTGTGAAGGTGATTGAGACAGTTCTTCCATAATCGCTGGCGGCAGTGAGGACCTTGATGGGGATCAATCGACCGGCAGATAACATCGCGTTCGGCAATGAAGTCGCGGCTTGCGCGCAGCCGCGACAATGGGTCGTGACAGCGGCAGCTGGGAGTCAGGGCCTGCCGAAATCGCGGCTGACCTTGCCCCAGGCGCAGTGCGGGAAATAGGGATAGCTGTCGGTGACGAAATAGACGAACTTGCCGTTGAGCGTGCCGCCGTTGCACTGGTCGAGCTTGCCAGTGCCGCCGGTGTATTGCCAGTCCTGGACATAGGTGCCGTCATGCCGTCCGCCGGGGCCGCCGTTGCGGTTTCCGGGTTTGAGGCTGTATCCCGATCTGGCTCCCGAGCCGACATAGTGGATTTCAAACCCGTCTGCGGCGAAACCGACGAGCGTGGAGTTCTTGCCACTGAGAAAGCCCGTCGGCTTGGCGTGGTAATGGTAGAGGCCGCGGTGATCGACATGGGCGTTGTTCTGGTCGAGCCCCAGCATGGCGCCGGCGCCCTTGCCGTCGAGCTTCCATCCGGAGGCCGGATTGCGGCTGAAACCGCGCGGCGAGGACGGATCGTAATAATCGGCGGTGCCGGGCCGGATCATGACGCCGTTGAGCGCAAAACCGGTCGAGCCGCGGAGTTCCGTGGCGCGGGTGGTCTTGACCGGTTTCTCCGGCACGCACACCTCAATGAACTGGGCCGCGATCCTGTGCGGATTGCCGGAATTGGGAAATCTGCCGGTGGCATGATCTGGCAGCCCGTTCGAGGTCATGCAGATCTTGCCGCGGCTTTTGGTGATGGAGACGGAGCCGGACGCCGAGTTTGCCGCGACGGCGCTTGCGGCAATTCCGGCAATGGTGATGCCGGCGATAACGAGATAGGATAGCGGACGGTCCATGATGTTCCCCTTTTCGGTTGGTCTTGATGTTCTGGACCCGTTGAAGGTGGCGGCCCGCACCTTTCCGCGCGATGACCGGAAGATTAAGCCTTTGTAAGGATCGGGCGTGCGGATTGTGCATTTGTTGGAACGAAACGGCTGCCGGGGAATTGTCCACGATGGACACGAGTAAAGTGGGGCAGGGACTGCGTGACTGAAAAACCGATTTTGCAAAAGGCGCGCGAGTGGCTTGTGCGGGGACTGAAGAACGGCAACGCCAATCGCATGCCGGTGCTGCTGCTCGGTATCGTCATGCTCGGCGTCTATGCCTTCATCCAGATCGCCGACGAAATGGCCGAGGGCGAAATCCGCAATCTCGACGAAACGCTGTTTCTGATGATGCGGGTGCCGGGGGATCCGGCCCGGCCGCTGGGGCCGGGTTGGCTGCAGGAGACAGCGCTGGAGATCACCGCAATCGGCGGATACCCGCTGATCATGCTGACGCTCGCAGCAGTGTCCGGCTTCTTCATCGTGACGCGGCGCTACGGCGCGGCCGTCTATGCGGTGCTGTCGGTGGGATCGGGTGCGCTGCTGAGCCAGACGCTCAAGCAGTATTACGCGCGTCCGCGGCCCGATCTGGTCGACCATCTCGACGCAGTTCATACCGCCAGTTTCCCGAGCGGACACGCGCTGGTGACGACCGTGGCCTACCTGACGCTGGCGGCCATCGTCATTGGCTATCTCGAAAGCGCGCGCGCCCGGGCCTATGTGCTCGGCGTCGCGGTGCTGGTTGCAGTGATGGTCGGTGTCAGCCGGGTCTATCTCGGTGTGCACTGGCCGAGCGATGTCGCCGCCGGCTGGGCGCTCGGCGCCGCCTGGGCCAGCTTTACCTGGCTGATCGTGCACATGCTGCAAAGGCGCAAGGCGAAAGGCTTGCCCTGGCAGGCCAGGGAACCTGGCCGTTGACCTGGCATGACTGGTTCAAACCGTTCGCGCGGCTCGGCTACGGCGCACGCGGCCTGGTCTACCTGGTGCTGGCCCTCTTCATCGCCAGCGCCGCGCTGACCACCGGCAGCGGCGGCGACTCAAAGGACGCGGTGCGGTTCATCACGCAGTCCACGGCAAGCGCCATCCTGACGCCGCTTCTCATCGTCAGCCTCGCCGGCTACTGCCTCTGGCGGGTTGTGCAGGCGATCTTCGATACCGATGATCACGGCATCAAGCCTGCGGGACTGGCGGTGCGTGCCGGCTTGCTGGGATCGGCAACGACCTACGGCTTTCTGATGCTCTATGCCTTTTCGCTGTGGTGGGGCGGCATGGTTTCTTCCGGAGATGGTTCCGGTGGCGGGTTCGCGCGCACGGCCGCCGGCTTTATCGGCGCCGGTCCGGTGTCGCTGATCCTGAGCGCGATATTCGTGATTGTCGGCGGTGCGCATGTCTGGAAGGCGCTCAGCCGAAGATATCGCGATCACATCGAGGCCTCGCCTCAGGCAGAGCGGTGGATCGACGTTGCCGCGATCGGCGGATTGTGCGCCCGCGGCATCATTTTCCTCGTCATTGCGTTCCTGCTGTTCCGCCACGGTCTTGCCGGGCAGGAGGGGCGGGCGAGCCTCGCCGCGGCGCTTGATTTCATCGCCGGCCTTCGGTTCGGGGCGTGGCTTTTGGGGGCGACGGGGGCAGGGTTCCTGCTGTTTGCGCTCTATTCCTTCGCAGAAGCGGCCTGGCGGCGCATCAACGTCGAAGATGCCTGAGGAAACACACCCCGGACCTCAAGGCCCGGGGTGGTACAAGGGTGGTACAAGGGTGGTTCAAGGACTGTTCGAGGCGAAACTGGCTCCTCCAAAGATTCAGACCTCGTTATGGAGCAGTCACTCCATCAGTGATGCATCGTGAACGAGGCGAAGCGTGCGAGCCGTGAGTTCCTGCTTCAGGCGTTCCCGCCTGGCTGCTTCGGGCTGGAACAGCACGGCTTCGACGACAAGACGATCAGGCGCTGTGTTGCCCTGGCGAGGGAGCGAGAGCTCATCAGTCTCGGTCAAGCCCAGCAACGCCAGCCCACGCACCGTCCCCAGTGAAAGGCATTGGCCGACCATTCCATCCATTCGACCTTGCGTGATGATGGCGGTTTGCGGTTGCCCGTCGCCGATACGGTAGCGCACGCGTGTGTTCAGGGTGACGGTTTTGGCGTCGATGTCCTCACTGAAGACCACAATCGCATTGTCGAGCTTGTGCTTGAGCAGCTCGTGTACGGAATCCGCCAATGAATGGCGACGGTCGTACATTGTCTGAAGAATGGTGATGTCTTTGCTTGTCAGGGTGCATTTCTGCTTTTTCCACATGGCGGAACTCCAACCGCGCCGGCGTCTATGGCGGCGCACAAAAGGGTCAGGGAAAACCGTCTCCCCTGCATCGGGCCGCGTTCGTTGCAGCGCCGGATGCAGGGGAGGTGATCCTGTCATGAGCAAGACCCCGATCGGGTGTTGAAAGCAGATCCGAAGGACGGTCATCGATCCTGATAGCCTTCCGGGTTCTGGGTGACTTCAATCACGGTCAGATCGTGTGCCCGGCCATTGCCGGTCAGGAAACTGATCGATTGTCCTGCCTTGAGGCCAATGAGAGCTGTGCCGACCGGTGTGGTTATCGAAATTCTTCCATCTTCGATGTCGGCATCTGCGGGGTAGACGAGTGTCACCGTCCTGCCCGGATTGCCGTCGACCACATAGGTCACGGTTGATCCCATTCTGACAAAGGCCGCACGCATGCTCCGGTCACTGACGATACGGGCGCGGTCGATTTCATTCATCAGGCACGCTGCGATGAAAGGGTTGTTTTGCTCCCAGGCCACAGCGAGGTTGCTGAGCCGATTGTAATCGCCTTCGCTGATGGTGATCCTGGGCTTGCGACGAGGCTTCGCTTGCATTGATTTGTCCACGCAATTGTATTGCCCTGGTCACGGGGGACGAGGGACGTGTTGCTACAGATTCTGGGATTGTCGCGCCGTTAGCAGCAGAGAGTTCGAAGTGTCGTCAGACCGTCCGCATACCCGCATGTTTGCCCCGCGGTCCGGGGGCGCAGGTCGCCGGACCGAGGGTCAGATTTCCGCGATGGGAAAGGCCCTGAAAAACCTGGAAACATGAGTGCGATAAAGTTTCATGCTTAAACTGTTAGACAAGATCATGACGAAGTCAAGGCAGTAGCATCGGCTCCAGAATGAGTTGAGGAGCAGGCGCTGCCGTTTCGAAGTCAGGCTGTGATCGAGGGCGTTTGCCCATGGAGAGCGTGGTATTCAGGCAGAACCCGGTTTTGTTTGCGACTGCGCATCAACGGCGAAGACGCATGAAGTATTCTTCCCCACTTGAAGCATGTCACCGCCTGCGCTAAGAGCTTTGTCATGACGATGCACGTGGCACAGAACAATTGGTGGTGGGTTCGCTTCTAGGCGGCCTTGACCACGCATGCGCGTTAGAGATCAACAAGCCGCCCGGGACCTCAAGGTCCGGCGGCTTTTTGTTTGACCCGCTGGCCCAGGATACCCCGGTCGGTTCAAATGGAGTTTGAACATGGGCACCACGGTACTTTCAGACAGCGCAGCGCAATACCAGACACGTGGCGGGGTTCTGGTCACCCGCCGGCGGCGCGAAACCCCTTACGCGGATGCCATCTCGGGCTACATCGATGCGCTCGACAGCCGGCGCGGAGCGGTGTTTTCGTCGAACTACGAGTATCCGGGCCGTTACACCCGCTGGGACACGGCGATTGTCGATCCGCCGCTGGGGATCTCCTCGCGAGAGCGGAACCTGACCATCGAAGCCTATAACGGCCGCGGCGAGGCGCTGATTTCCATTCTCGCTGGCCGTCTCCGGGGACATGCGGAATTTGCGATCACCGGCCAGGACGCGCGGAAGATCGAGATCGAGATCGCCCGGCCCGACCGGGTCTTCTCCGAGGAAGAACGCTCGCGGGCACCGACCGTGTTTTCGGTGCTGCGGGTGATCGTCGATCTGTTCCATTCGGCCGAAGACGGCAATATCGGATTCTATGGCGCGTTCGGCTACGATCTTGCCTTCCAGTTCGACCCGGTGGCGCCGAAACTGGCGCGCCCCGACGATCAGCGGGACCTGCTACTGTTCCTGCCCGACGAGATCCTGGTGGTCGACCACCATGCCGCCAAAGCCTGGATCGACCGCTATGATTTCAGCCTCGACGGCGTGAACACCGAAGGCCGGGATGCGGAGATTGCGCCCGAACCGTTCAAGCCAGCCGACCGGGTGCCGCCGCGCGGCGATCACACGCCGGGCGAATATGCCGAACTGGTCAAGCGCGCCAAGGACAGTTTTCGCCGCGGAGATCTGTTCGAGGTGGTTCCCGGACAGACCTTCTTCGAGCGCTGCGAAGCGCGGCCGTCGGAAATCAGTCGGCGGCTCAAGGCCATCAATCCGTCGCCCTATTCGTTCTTCATCAATCTGGGGAACCAGGAGTACCTGGTCGGGGCTTCGCCGGAAATGTTCGTGCGGGTCAATGGCCGGCGGATCGAGACCTGCCCGATATCCGGCACCATCAAGCGCGGCGAGGATGCGATCTCGGATTCCGAGCAGATCCTCAAGCTGCTGAATTCGAAGAAGGACGAATCCGAGCTCACCATGTGCTCGGACGTCGACCGCAACGACAAGAGCCGGGTCTGCGAGCCGGGCTCGGTGAAGGTGATCGGCCGCCGGCAGATCGAGATGTATTCGCGGCTGATCCACACCGTCGACCATATCGAGGGCCGCTTGCGCGACGGCATGGATGCGTTCGACGGGTTTCTCAGCCACGCCTGGGCAGTGACGGTGACCGGCGCCCCGAAACTGTGGGCGATGCGGTTTCTCGAAAACAACGAGAAGAGCCCGCGCGCCTGGTATGGCGGTGCAGTCGGCATGGTCAGCTTCAACGGCGACATGAATACCGGCCTGACGCTCCGCACCATCCGCATCAAGGACGGCATTGCCGAGGTGCGCGCCGGCGCCACATTGCTGTTCGATTCCAATCCCGAGGAAGAGGAAGCCGAGACCGAGCTGAAGGCGTCGGCGATGCTGTCGGCGATCCGCGATGCGAAGCTTGGCAATGCCGGCTCCGGGGCCCGCGAGACCGCGAAAGTGGGCGAGGGCACCTCGATCCTGCTGGTCGACCACGAGGATTCCTTCGTCCACACCCTGGCAAACTATTTCCGCCAGACCGGGGCCAAGGTGACCACGGTGCGCGCGCCGGTGGCCGACGAGGTGTTCGACCGGGTGTCGCCGGATCTGGTGGTGCTGTCGCCGGGACCGGGAAGCCCGAAGGATTTCGATTGTGCCGCAACCATCAAGCAGATCCGGGCGCGGGATCTTCCGGTCTTCGGTGTCTGTCTCGGCCTGCAGGCACTGGCCGAAAGCTTCGGCGGCAGCCTGCGGGAACTGGCGGTGCCGGTGCATGGCAAGCCGTCGCGAATCCGGGTATCGTCGAACGGGATCATTTTTTCAGGCTTGGCAAAGGAAGTGACGGTCGGGCGCTATCACTCGATTTTTGCCGACTACGCCACATTGCCAAAGGAATTCCGTGTTACTGCGGAGACCGATGACGGGGTGATCATGGCGTTCGAGCATGAAAGCCTGCCGATCGCGGCGGTGCAGTTTCATCCTGAATCGATCATGACGCTGGGCCAGGATGCAGGCATGCGGATGATCGAGAATGTCGTGGCGCATCTGGCGCGCCGGAAGAAGGTGGAGGCAGCATGATGCGGATGCACAAGGTGGACAGGCTGATGGTCGCTGCGGTGCTGGCGACTTCGGCGCTGTGTCTCCTGCCGGGAGTAGACGTCGCCCGGGCGCAGTCCGGCGATGAACTGAAAGCGGGCCGGGAACTGGTCGAAATCAATTGCGGCAAATGCCATGCGGTGGGCGAAGCCGACGCCAGCCCGCACGAGGCTGCGCCACCCTTCCGCAAGCTGTCCGACAGCTTCCCGATGGATGCGCTCGAGGAAGCGTTTTCCGACGGGCGGATCTATTCGGGCCATCCGGACATGCCGGAGTTCATCGCGACGCCCGAACAGGTCGAAGCGATCATCGCCTATATCGCTTCGCTGCAGGACTAGACGGCGTGCCGCAGGCCTCAAGAACCATCCGCCGGCTGGCGTTCTGGTCGATTCCGCTGGCTTTCGGCGTGATGGGACTCAAGTTCGTCGCCTGGTACCTGACCGGATCGATCGCGCTTTACTCCGATGCGCTTGAATCCATCGTCAATGTGATTGCCGCGACGGCGGCCTTCATCGCCATCGGTTACGCGCAGAAGCCCGCCGATATCTCCCACCCTTACGGCCATCACAAGGCCGAGTATTTTTCCGCCGTTCTCGAAGGCGTGCTGATCGTGGTCGCGGCGCTGCTGATCGTGCATGAGGCCGTGGGCGGACTGCTCGCGCCGCAGCGGATCGAGGCGCCGGTGCTGGGTCTGGCCGTCAATGCAAGCGCCGCGGTGATCAACGGCATCTGGGCCGCGGCGCTGCTGCGGATAGGCCGCCGCCACCGTTCACCGGCGCTGCAGGCCGATGGCCATCACATCCTGTCGGACGTGGTGACGTCGGTTGGCGTGATCTTCGGGCTCGGCCTGGCACTGGCCTTTGACCAGCCAAGACTTGACCCGCTGCTGGCGCTGATCGTCGCTTTCAATGTGCTGTGGCAGGGCTGGAAAGTGATCGCCTCCTCCGTCGACGGGCTGATGGACCGGGCCATCGATTCTGCCGATGAACTGCGCATCCATGACATCATCAAGGCCGAGGCCGCCGGCGCCATCGAGGCGCACGACATCCGTACCCGAATGGCGGGCCGGGCCTCTTTCGTCGAGTTTCATCTGGTCGTCGACGGCGACATGAGCGTGGAGGAATCGCACCGGATCTGCGACCGGCTGGAAACGGCGCTGCGCAAGGAGGTCGAAGGCATCCGCGTGATCATCCATGTCGAGCCGGGGCACAAGGCCAAGGATGAAGGTGTCGTGCTGACCTGAGGCACGCGCGGCCCGCTTGCCCGATCCGCTGCAGCGCCGCGCATCCAATTGTATGCGCAAAGGACGCTGTAGCACTTTGACATGATGCATGTTCGTTATCGCTCAATTGAATCCAATTGAGCGCGACATGCATTAGCCGGCGAACCGCTCCAGCGCCATGCAGAACACACCGGCGTCGACATTGCCGCCGGAGACCGTGACGATCACGTCCTCGCCTTCGATCTCGTCGCCATGAAACAATGCAGCCGCCAGGGCAACCACGCCTCCCGGCTCGGCGACGATCTTGAGCCGGGTGAAGGCAAGGGCTATGGCGTTGAGGACTTCGGCTTCGGTCACCACCAGTCCTGCGCCGGCAAGACGGGCGAGGATCGGAAAGGTGAGTTCGCCGGGTTGCGGCGTCAGGATCGCGTCGCAGATCGAACCCGACAGGCGCGCGTTGCGTTCGATCGTGCCCGAGCGCAGGCTGCGGGCCATGTCGTCGAAGCCTTCAGGCTCTGCCGGCCGCACGCGCAGCCCGGGGGCTTCGGCTTCCAGCGCCAGCGCCATGCCGGAGGCGAAGCCGCCGCCACCGCAGCAGACCAGGACATCGGCTTCGGCAATGCCTTGTTCCGCTGCCTGTTCGGCGATCTCCAGTCCGCAGGTTCCCTGGCCGGCGATGACCAGCGGCTCGTCGAACGGCTTGATCAGGGTCAGCCCGCGTTCGTCGGCCAGCCGTGCGGTGATCGCGTTGCGGTCTTCCGTCGCCCGGTCGTAGAGAACCACTTCGGCGCCAAGAGCCCTGGTGTTGTCGATCTTCAGCTTGGGCGCATCCGACGGCATGACGATGACCGCCGGAGCACCATGCCGGGCGGCCGCGAAAGCCACGCCCTGTCCGTGGTTGCCGCTTGAAAAGGCGATGACGCCGCGGGCCCGGTCTTCCGGCGTCATGGCCGAGACCGCCGACCAGCCGCCGCGGAACTTGAAACTGCCGGTGTGCTGCAGGCATTCAGGCTTGACCCAGACCCGCCGTCCGGCAATTTCGTCGAGAAACGGGGAATTGAGCAAAGGCGTGCGGCGGACATGACCTTCCAGCCGGTCGCGCGCCGCGCGGATCATCTCGATGTTCATGTCAGATTTTCCCGTTGTCCCTGGCGCCGGTCAGGGTAGAGGCAGCACACCTGATTCTCCAAGCGAATTGCAGGGCCATTGGCATGAAAAAGCCGCGCGGGAGGTGCTCCCGCGCGGCGTGATGACTTGAGATGCCGAAGGCCTGGATCAGGCGGCAGCCGGGCGGTGCAGCCGGCCGTTGAACATCGGGTTGCCAATGGTGCCGGACACGTTCTTGGCAATGGCGAGAACGGCGAGGTCGGCGATCGGCTCGACGATGATCACCAGCATGTAGGCGGCGCCGAAGGCGGCGATCTGCGACAGGTTCTCGGCGCCGAAGCCGTGACCGTAAAGCGCCCAGAAACCGACCCACATGACGATGCCGCCCTGGTAGCTGGTCGACAGCGCCAGCGCCTGCTTGTAGCTCACGTCCTTGTAGGCCGTGCCTGCCGGAATGATGCGACGGGCAATCAGCGACATGGCGTAGAGCGGCACCAGCAGGGTGGTGACGTTCATGCCGTATTGCGGCAGGTCGAAGGGTGCGAAGAACAGGCCCTGGACCAGGAGCCCCAGCGCCAGCCCGATGGCCGCCGGTCCTGCGCCGAACATCAGATAGAGCGTCGAACCGAGGATGAGATGGACTTCAGAGACGCCAACGGCGTGATGCGGGAAGATTTCGAAGAAGGAAAACACCAGAAGCGTGGTGGCTACCGAGCGCATGGCCAGTGCCGCGACGCCGCCATCGTTGCGGATCGTGTCCCATGACATTTTCAGGAGAAGTCCGCCGGCAGCGGCCGCGGTGGCATAGCTCAAGGCAAGTTTTGCGCCGTCGACGACGCCTGGTTCGATATGCATGTTGTATTCCTTTCCGCACCCTTCGTGCGAAGGTTGAACCCGGAAGCCGTTGTTCACGGTTTCCACTCATGTCCGGGCAGGTCTCCTGGCTCGCGCTTCATCGCCGGCATCCGCCTTCCCGGTTTCATGGTTTCCCAGTTCCCCAGTGGCATTGTGGATGCGGCTCACGCTCACAGTTGCGAGGGCAGCCACGGATCGGGCCCCTTTGCGGGTCGTCCCTACCGTGTTCCCTTTTCATCCCGAAGGCTTGGCCTTCACGGAACCCGAACATGGCGAGGTTACGTCCGGGATCGGCAAACCGCAATCGGATTTTGCGACACGGTGCGCCGTATCCTGTTGTTTCCCCGTTGGCTGCCGCAGCAACTGATTGCCGATGCGAGGCCAGGCTGATACTCACCGGCGATGAGCATCGAACACGCCGACCATCCGCATCACATCGGTCCGGGGCTTGCGACCGTCGGGATCATCCTTGCGTCGGTCGGCTTCGGGCTCGTGCCCTATTTCGCCCGTTCGCTGACCGCCGAGGGCATGGCGCCGCACGCGATTGCCTTTTTCCGCTACGCCATTGCGGCAACCGTGCTGCTGCCATTCGTGTGGCGGGCGCGGGCCAGGTGGACTGCGCTTGCATGGGGCCTGATCGCCGGCATCGCCATGGGCGTTGGCTGGGTCGGTTATGTCCGCGCCGTGGAAATCGTGCCGGTGTCGACGGCCGGCGTTCTTTACATGACCTATCCCGTGTTCACGCTGCTGATCGCCTGGCTGGTGTTCGGCGACGTGCCCGGCCGCCGCGCCATCCTGGCCTCGTTGATGATCGTCGCGGCGGCGGCGCTCGCCACATCTCCCGCCACCGTCACCGCCGATCAGCTTCCGGCGCTCGTCCTGTCGCTGGCGGCACCGCTGGGGTTCGGCTTCGGCATCAATGTGCTGGTGCACAAACTGACCGTGCTCAATCCGCTGGCGCGTCTCGCCTGCGTCAGTCTCGGCTCGGTGCTGGGGCTCATGCCGCTGATGCTGGCGACGCCCGCCGCGGCGGTGTTTCCTGTGAGCGCATCGGGCTGGGGGCTGGTGGCTGGCATCGCGCTCGGCTCGGCGCTGATCCCGCAACTGCTCTACACGGTGGCGGCGCCGGTGATCGGCACCGCGCGGACGGCGATCGCTGGGAGCATCGAACTGCCGACGATGTTCCTGGTCGGCTGGTTTGCCTTCGCCGAACCGGTCGGCGTCGCCCAGTGGATCGCCTGCGCCATCGTCATTTCGGCGATCGCGCTGACGCCGAGCAGGTCGATCCGCAGCATCGCCGCCAATGCCGCCATCGAGGGCGAGGCCGGGGGCGAAGAGGACGGATTGCGTTAAGCCTGTTTGCCGCACCGCAGCGGAATTGAGTGGATGCGCCTTGACATGGCCGCAATTGTCAGGCCTAAGGGGGCAACTGGATAGGGGCCCATTCGGCCGCTGCACGCCTCCCTCGCGATGAGCGTGTTCTGACTTCCCCTAACGTCCACCTTGAAATTTTCGCGTCGGCCAGCGGCGATGCGCCCAACCCGAACTCCTCCGATTGCGGTTTGTCCGTAGCCGGCGGGATATTTGTGATCGGGCATGGTCCGCGAATGGCAGCGCACAGGCGCTCCCCGACGTATTGCCCAAAATCTGAAAGTTATACCATGTTGTTTTCCGAACTCGGCCTGTCCAAGGCCCTTCTCGACACGCTTGACGGTCTGCATCTGACCACCCCGACGCCGATCCAGGTTCAGGCGATTCCGCTTGTTCTCGAAGGCCGCGACGTCATCGGGCTGGCGCAGACCGGCACCGGCAAGACCGCGGCGTTCTCGCTGCCGATCCTGCACCGCCTGGCGCCCGGCAAGAAAGCCGCGCCGAAGAAAGTCCGCGCGCTGATCCTTTCGCCAACCCGCGAACTCTCCGCCCAGATCGCCAAGAGCGTCAAGGATTACGGCCGCAAGCTGCACCTGACCTCGACCGTGGTGGTCGGCGGCGTGTCGATCCGCCCGCAGATCAAGGCCCTGGCCGGCGGGATCGATATCCTGATCGCCACCCCGGGCCGCCTGATGGACCTGATCGAGCAGCGCGCCGTGTCATTGAACGAGATCGAAGTCGTCGTGCTCGACGAGGCCGACCAGATGCTCGACATCGGCTTCATGCCGGCAATCAAGCGCATTCTGGCGATGACCCCGCAGAACCGCCAGACGTTGCTGTTCTCGGCGACCATGCCCAAGGAAATCCGCGAGCTCTCCTCGCGTCACCTGAAGAATCCGACGGAAGTTTCGGTGATTCCGGCCAAGAAGACCGCCGACCGCGTCGATCATTCGGTCATGCACATGCAGACGCCCGCCAAGATGGGCGCGCTGGCCGGCCTTATCCGGGCCCGCAAGGGCGAACGCGTGATCGTGTTCACCCGCACCAAGCGCGGCGCCGACAAGGCCGTCAAGCGGCTTGAAACAGACGGCATCAACGCCGCCGCCATTCACGGCAACAAGTCGCAGGGCCAGCGCGAACGCGCCCTTGCCGGCTTCCGCGCCGGCACCGTGCCGGTGCTGATCGCCACCGATATCGCCGCCCGCGGCATCGACGTGCCGGGCGTGACGCTCGTGGTCAATTACGAACTGCCGAACGTGCCGGAAGTCTATGTCCACCGCATCGGCCGTACCGCGCGCGCCGGCGCCGAAGGCACCGCCGTGACCTTCTGCGCACCGGACGAACGCTCGCTGCTGCGCGATATCGAAAAGATGCTGAAGACCGAAATCCCGGTCGAAAAGGCGCCGGAAGGCACCTATGTCGACGCGCTTGCCGATCCGGATGGCGATTTCGCGCCGCTCAACAAGACCCAGCGTCCGCGCCAGGGTCAGCGCCCGCAAGGCGCCAAGCCGCAGGGCCAGGGCCGCAGGCCTGACCAGCGTCAGGGCCAGGGCGGAAAGCCGCAAGGCCAGGGTCGTGCAGCCAATGGCCAGCAGGCCGGCAAGCCCGGCGCAAACCGGCATCACCCGGCAGCCGCCGCCAATCAGAATGGCGACCAGCCGGCAGCCAAGTCGCGCCGCCGCCGCAGCGACCGCCGTCCGCGGCCGGAGCAGGCCGGCGACAAGGCCGTTGCCCGCGGCTGACAGGCGTTCGCCTGAGGTTTGAACAGCGCTGATCCCGGATCGGCAATTGCATAGGGATAGCCAAACGGCGCTGCATTTTTTGCGGCGCCGTTTGCATGTTGGCAACCCATTCGCCGTACAGCCATTGTTTCGCACGCCGGTTCGTACTATCTGCGAGACATGCAAACACACGGAGACTGCCTTATGAGCGACGAAGAAGAAAAGACGACTGAACTGCCCCTGGGCAAGGAAGCGGAAGCAAACCTGTTCAAATCGCGCTCGATCTTTATCTACGGCGGCATCACCCAGGAACTGGCGCACAAGGTCTGCGCCCAGCTTGCAGCCCTTGCCGCGGCCAGCGACGACGACATCCGCATCTTCGTCAATTCACCGGGCGGCCATGTCGAATCGGGCGATTCGATCCATGACATGATCGGCTTCATCAAGCCCAAGGTCTGGATCATCGGCACCGGCTGGGTTGCCTCCGCTGGCGCGCTGATCTATGTCTCGGTGCCGAAGGAGCAGCGGCTGTGCCTGCCCAACACCCGCTTCCTGCTGCATCAACCGTCCGGCGGCACCCGCGGCATGGTCTCCGACATCGAGATCCAGGCGCGCGAGATCATCAAGATGAACGAGCGGCTGAACAGGATCTTCGCCAAGGCCACCGGCCAGAAGATCGAGAAGATCGCCGCCGACACCGACCGCGATTACTGGCTGTCGGCCGAAGAGGCCAAGGACTACGGCCTGGTGGGCAAGATCATCACCAATCAGAGCGAAATCTGAACCGAGTCCGCCGACTGACCTATCAGGCCCCGCCAGCGCAAGCCGGCGGGGCTTTTGCTTGACCGGGTTACTTCGATTTGAGCTTCTTGGCCTGCTTGACCATCTTGCCGAAGGCCTTGTCCTTCGAGCGGCGCTGGGCGAGGCTTGCGGTGTTGTGCTGGTCTTCGGCAACCAGCTTGCGCCAGCGTCCCAGCCGGGCGGCGTCGATGTCGCCGCGCTCGAGCGCCGCCAGAACCGCGCATCCGGGCTCGGTCGTGTGTTTGCAATCCGAGAAGCGGCATTCGAGCGACAGCGCATCGAGATCGGAGAAGACCTCCGCGACGCCTTCTTCCGCATCTGTCAGCTGCAGTTCGCGCACGCCCGGCGTGTCGAGCACGGCGCAGCCGTTGGGCAGGATGTGGAGCTGGCGGTGCGAGGTGGTGTGGCGGCCCTTGGCATCGTCCTCGCGGATCGCCTGCGTGGCGGCGACTTCGCTGACCGACAGCGAATTGGTAAGCGTTGACTTGCCAACACCGGAGGAGCCGAGAAAGGCGATGGTCTGGCCGGGCTTGCACCAGGGTGCCAGCTTCGATGCCGGTTCGTCGCTCTTGGCGTTGAGCGTCAGCACCGCGACGTCAGTGGAAATCGCCTCGGCGTCAGCGACATAGGGGGCCGGATCATCACAGAGATCGGGCTTGGTCAGCAGGATCACCGGCGTCACCCCGGCATCGAAGGCAAGTGCGATGTAGCGTTCCAGCCGGGCGACGTTGAAATCGAGATTGCAGGAGGTGACGATGAAGGCGGTGTCGATGTTGGCGGCGATCAGCTGGACGGAGCGGTCATGGCCGGCGGCGCGGCGCTTGATCAGGCTCTTGCGTTCGAGCAAGCGGCTGGCGCTCGGCAGGGTGCGGTCGAGCAGCAGCCAGTCGCCGACGGTGGCGTCGGCGCGGGGTGGGACCATCATGTCGATGCCGTCTCCGAGCACGCGCAATCCGCTGCGATGCACTTCGGTGACCCGGACGGGAGGTGTGGCGGCCATCTCCTCAATGCTGATCTGCTGGGCAAAGAAATTCTGCCAGCCGAGGCTTTTGAGCAGCGTGACCTGTTGCGTCGGGCTCTCGCCCTTGCCGGCGGGGGCAAGCGACGAGAAGTCACGCGTCATCAAGAATGGCTTTCATGCTCACGGGTCCCGAAACTCGAATGCGGATATCACCTGTAGCGCTTCAAGTGCCTCACATTGCGGCGCCCCGCGTTCTCTACAGGCTTTCATCATAGCATTCCATGCTATCGATGCGGAAACGATTCCGTCATGCCGGAAAATTTCCGGACAACAGCGAGGCCAGCTTCTTGATCCCGACACTTGAGACCGAACGGCTGCGGCTGAGAGCGCAGACCATGCAGGACTGGCCCGCCTATGCGGGCCTGATGATGTCCGAGCGCGCCGTGCACATGGAGGGGCCGCACACGATGGCGGAAGCCTGGGGGCTGTTCTGCCACGATCTCGCACAATGGCCGCTCCTGGGCTGCGGCGCGTTGATGATCGATGACCGCGAGACCGGCGAATGCCTTGGCCAGGTCGGCATCAATCACGGGCCACTGTTTCCCGAACACGAGCTTGGCTGGATGGTCTATCCGGGCGCCGAGGGCAGGGGCTATGCATTCGAGGCGGCTATCGCGATGCGTCGCTGGGCCTTCGACGTCCGCGGGCTCGAAACGCTGGTCAGCCACATCGATCCCGACAATCACCGCTCGCGCAAACTGGCCGAGCGGCTGGGCGCCGTACTGGAAATCGATCCTGACCGCCCGGGTCCGGAGGTTCTGGTCTACCGGCACAGGCGGTAACGGGCTTAATCAAAAAGCCCCCGCCGGGCTGACCGGCGAGGGCTTGATGTTCATGAGTCAGTGCTCAGCCTCGGGCTGTCAGGAAAAGTCCAGCGCGCGGTCGCCGTTCTCGTCCCTGATGCGGGTCGGCAGGCCGATGTGGTTCAGGATGTTGAGGAACGGCCTGGGGTCGAGTTCCTCGACATTGGCCATCTTCTTCACATCCCATTCGCCGCTGGCGACCAGCATGGCGGCTGCCACCGGCGGCACGCCGGCGGTGTAGGAAATGCCTTGCGAGCCGACTTCGTTGTAGGCGTCCTTGTGGTCGGCGACGTTATAGATGAAGACCTCGCGGTCCTTGCCGTCCTTCTGACCCTTGACGAAATCGCCGATGCAGGTCTTGCCGGTATATTCGGGCGCCAGCGAGGCCGGGTCGGGCAGGCAGGCCTTGACCACTTTGAGCGGCACGACTTCGTCGCCATTGGCGAGCTTGACCGGCTGCTCGGACAGCAGGCCGATCGATTTGAGCACGGTGAAGACGTTGATGTAGTGGTCGCCGAAGCCCATCCAGAAGCGCACATCGGCGCCGTCCATGTTCTTGGCCAGCGAATGCACCTCGTCATGGCCGCAGAGATAGGCCTTTGACGGGCCGACGACGGGCAGGTCGTAGGTCTTGCCGATCTCGAACATCTTGTTGGTCTGCCATGCACCGTTCTGCCAGGAATAGACCACGCCGGTGAATTCGCGGAAGTTGATTTCCGGGTCGAAATTGGTGGCGAAATACTTGCCGTGGCTGCCGGCGTTGATGTCGACGATGTCGACATCGGTGACCTTGTCGAAATAATCGTTCTTGGCCAGCGCCGCATAGGCGTTGACGACGCCCGGGTCGAAGCCGGCGCCCAAGATGACGGTAACGCCCTTCTCGGCGGCCTCATCGGCGCGCTTCCACTCGTAATTGCCGTACCAGGGCGGGGTCTCGCAGATCTTGCCGGGTTCCTCGTGGATGGCGGTGTCGATGTAGGCCGCACCCGTGTCGAGGCAGGCGCGCATCACCGACATGTTGAGGAAGGCGGTGCCGACATTGATGACGATCTGGGAATTGGTCGCCTTGATCAGCGCCTTGGTGGCCTCGATGTCCATGGCGTCAAGCGCATGGCCGGCGAGCACGCCCGGCTGTTTCATGGCGTTCTTTTCGCCGATCGAGGCGATGATGGCGTCGCATTTCGCCTTGGTGCGCGAGGCGATGTTGATGTCGCCGAGCACGTCATTGTTCTGGGCGCATTTGTGCGCGACTACCTGGGCGACGCCGCCGGCGCCGATGATGAGGACGTTCTTCTTCATGATGGGGACTAACTCCTGTGTCCAATCGTCAGATGCCTACGAGAGGCTGTGTTCGAAATCCGCGTAATCAAACTTGCGGACCGTTCTGAGGCTGCCATCCAGTTCGCGGATGGCGATTGACGGCATTTGCACGCCGTTAAACCAGTTCTTCTTGACCATTGTGTAACCGGCCGCGTCCTGGATCGAGATCCGGTCGCCGATCTTCACCTCGGTCGGGAAATCAAACTCGCCGAAGATATCGCCGGCCAGGCACGACTTTCCGCAGATCATGGTGCGGTGGTCACCCTTGTTGGGCTCGATCTTGGCGCTCTCGCGGTAGATCAGGAGGTCCAGCATGTGGGCCTCGATCGACGAGTCGACGATCGCCAGGTGCTTGCCGTTGTAGAGCGTGTCGAGCACGGTGACTTCCAGCGTCGTCGAGCGGGTGATCGAGGCTTCGCCGGGCTCGAGATAGACCTGCACGCCGTACTCGCCTGAGAAGCGCTTCAGCCGTTCGGCGAATTGCTCCAGCGGATAGTCCGCACCGGTGAAATGAATGCCGCCGCCGAGGCTGACCCATTCGGCCTTTTTCAGAAGCGGGCCGAATTTTTGCTCGATGTCGCCCAACATCCGGTCGAACAGGGCGAAATCGCCATTTTCGCAATTGTTGTGGATCATGAAGCCGGAGATCATCTCCATCACCGGTTCGACCTGTTTCAGATCCCATTCGCCGAGCCGCGAGAACGGCCGCGCCGGGTCGGCGAGATCGAAGGACGAGGAGGAGACGCCGGGATTGAGCCGCAAGCCGCGGATGATGGCTTTGGATTGATCTGAAAAGCGATTGAGCTGACTAATCGAATTGAAGATGATCTTGTCGGCGTGGGAGACCACCTCGTCAATCTCGTGATCGGCATAGGCCACGGAATAGGCGTGAGTTTCCTTGCCGAAGCGCTCGCGGCCGAGCCGCACCTCGTTCAATGACGACGAGGTGGTGCCGTCCATGTAGTCGGCCATGAAATCGAATACGCCCCAGGTGGCAAAGCACTTGAGCGCCAGAAGCGCCTTCGCGCCCGAAAGTTCGCGCAGGCGGGCGATCTTCTCCATGTTGATCAGGAGCTTCGACTTGTCGATCAGATAATAGGGTGTCTGGATCACGGTCTCGTTCATCCTGGGGCATCCTGGCTGTCATGGAAAGGCGTTCGCACGCGGTCGCGCGGACCCGGGCGTCAGGGGCAATTAGGAAAATCCGGTGTCACACGCAAGGCCGAAACGGGAATTTGGCGAAAAAGGGGGGCGTTTGCCGCATCTCGGGGACAGTTTACTTTCGGCAATCCGCTCGCCTTTGAACTCGGTGCCGAAAGCAAACTGTCCCCTCACTCCACGCCAAAGCCCCCGCGCGAAAATTTTCCGCCAGCGGGTTTGATCATTGGTAGTCCGGAGGGCCGCACGCGGGCTTTGCCTCTGGAATAGGTAAAAACGGTGGCGCAGCGCGCGCACGGCCCGAGTATCGCCGGATGATGTCCGCATCCGACAGGCGGCGCCTTGCAGCACACGGAGCCGGCTTATCCACCTGCCCCTCTTCAGGGCCCTCCGCCCGGATTGCTCCGGCCGCGGCCTGGACGGGCCGCGGGTTGTGGGTTTCGAGGTTCCGGCACGGACCCTGACGCGCAGCACCCGGCCCGTCATGTCCGCCACAGGCCCGGACCGGATGTTCCGTTTGCTGCCGCCGTAGCGGTGCGAAAACGGTTGCCGGCCCGGTGGCTGGCTTTGCACGGCCGCTTCGACCGCCCGCCAGCGGAGCCCCGATGGCCTCCGCCTCCTGCCCTGACCTGCCGCACGTTTCGGCAGATCCCGACAGGCCTTCCTCCCGCCTGGTCCGATACGTTCGCGATCCATCCGGCAGCGGGAGCACGGAAAGTGTGGCACGGGGCTGGAAGGTGGGGACGAAATCGGGGCGGGTTTTGGATGAGTGGCGCTGCGCGCAGCCTCTCCCCCTTGGTGGGGGAGAAAGCAAAATCATGAGCTTAGCGTCAGCTAAGTCATAGATTTTGCAAGAGAGGGGGCCGGATTCGACACAGAAAACTTCCCCTCACCTGAAAAATCTATGACTTGGCGCTCACGCACCAAGACCGTGATTTTTCTTCCTCTCCCACAAGGGGAGAGGGGGCGCGTGTCAGCCTTCTGCGGCGGCCCCCCACCCGGATCGCCTGCGCGGACGCTTGTATCCCCAACCTCCCCTCAAAGGGGGAGGTTGGGGGGCGTGGTTCCCTCAAACTCGTTCCTGCCGAACTTAATGCCGGCACCAAGCGTTGAAAAGTTCCAGAACGAGATCAAAGTACCTCAAGCTTAAGAGGCAACTTTCCGTTCTTGATTGTGCTGGCTTCCGAGTTGCGCGCACGTTGCGGTTAAGTGGCTTTGAGGTTCTATGTTATAGCGTGTATAAGGCTCGGTGCGTCAGCTGTTGATGGAGAAACACATGGCTTACAAGCGTTTACCGTTGACTTCACTGGTAGTGAATCCAGCTAATGACCGTCATGGTGAACTTGAAAACGAAACAGCCGCAATAGCACAACTATTTGCTTCGCAAGAACAGCATATGCGAAATTTGGCAAGAGATCTGGTCGCTAAGGGCGAAGTATTCGAGCCTCCACTTGTGTTTCCCGTTGGGGATAAATTCGTAGTAGCAGATGGCAATCGGCGCACCACGTGCCTCAAACTACTAGCTGCGCCGCGTCGAGCACCGACGGTGGAATTGCAACAGTTCTTCTCCGAGCTACGCAACCAATGGACAGGAAATTTCCCCGAGACAGTTGAGTGCCGAGTCGAGGTTGATCGTGATCGTGTGGATGACATTTTATTCCGCCGCCACACAGGTGTTCAGGGCGGTATAGGGCAAAGCAATTGGAACGATCGGATGAAGAATAATTTCGTCATCCGGACAGGGAAGGGAAGTGGGCTCAATTTAGCTGATGAGATAGAGAAGCGATTGAAGTCGGCACATATGCTTCCCAGTCGAAAAGTTCCACGGTCTAATATGAACCGCTTGCTTTCTGCAGAAACGTTACGTAATCGGCTGGGAATATCAGTTCGAAAGGGTAAACTGGAATTCGTAAGGGAAGAACAAGCGACCCTCCGTGCGCTGCAGCGCGTTGCGACAGATCTAGCGATGCGAACCGTTACTCTTGAGAACATCTGGGACGCTGAATCGAAACTTGAGTACATTGATCAGCTCGATCGTGAAGGTGTTCTCCCGACTGTTGCTCCAGTGAAAGGAGCGGTGCCCGCCTCAGCAACCGCTCTAGTTCCCGCCCGAGCACCGAAATCGACCTCCGGCAGGCCGAAATCGTGGCCGCACCTCATTCCCGATTTGGATTATGGCATTGTTTGGACTGCTCGCCTCCAACGTCACCGTGAAATTTGGGAAGAGTTGCAGTTTAGGCTGGAACTTTCGGAGCATCCAAATGCAATTTCGGTTTTGCTGCGCGTTCTGGTTGAGCTTTCTGTCGATTGCTACGTAGTACAGAATTCTCTCGGGACGGTGCATGAGAATGACAAGCTTTCTCGGAAAGCTGCTAAAGTTGCCGAACATATGCAAGAAAAAGGCAAGATAGATAAGAAGTATCTGGGAGCGATCAATAAACTTCAGCAGGGAGAAGGTCTTATTTCGATGGATACCCTGAATCGCTACGTTCACTCACCGAATTTCAGTGTTTCCCCAGAGCACCTGAAAATGTTGTGGGGTACTCTCTCTACATTCTTTGTTGTCTGTCTGACAACATAAGAGCAAAATGGATCTTTTTATGCCAAAAAAACTCCATATCTGGAAATGTTAAATACATGTACTCTGGTATAGAGAATATTCCTGGTAGAATTCTTGATGTAGCAATAGGCGCCTTAACTCAAGCCAATCAACACGCTGTTTACTATGATCCTGGCATGGATCATTGGACCGATATGTCGGTCTTGAATGCGGCGATGGCAGGGGAGCTTTTTCTAAAAGCTATTGTTGCCAAAGAGCATCCACTTCTAATATTTCGCGATCTTTTCTCATTAGATGATCCACTGAATCAAGATCTAAAAATTGAACATATAATCGAAAAAGGTAAGACGTACAATTTCGAGCACATGCCCAAATTGCTTTGGGTTTCTACGGGAGAACGAGTGCCGGACTTAGAGAATTTCGAAAAATTACGAAAGGCGCGAAATGCGATACAACACTTTTGCTCCCCGTCCGATTCGGTCGATTTGCGTCGCTTAGCGCTGGAATTCTTGTATAAAAATATTGACCCTCTAATAAATCGACATTTCGATCTCTGTGCGATTGAATTCCATGAAGATCCATCTGTAGGTTACGATTACGTCGTGAGATGCCTTATTCATCATGAATTGTTCTTTTCGATTCCGGATGATTTTGTCATTACGGAATTTGATTTGGCCGATGCGCTTTCTAAATGTAGCGCCGCGTATCGCAGTGGTCTTGTTAAGCGATTTTCTGCGAAAGGAATTGACTTGGCAAAGCTTACTTCATGAGCATAGCCGTCCGGAAATGATACTCGTTTCTAGTTTTAAGTGTGGGAGGCTTTACAATTCCGGAAAGCTCTTGCCATCCCGCCCCACCCACGGTATCTAGCTCCCATGAGCAAGACCTCACGCGCCAACCCGTCATCTTTTGCCCGCTTCGCGGCGGCAACGATGTCGCATGCGCGGCTTGGTGGCCTTCTGCTTCTCGCGCTTAGCGGCGATCGCCGGGCTCGTTGAGGAGCGTCCGGCGGTCGAAACCGCCGTCTGGCTCTCCCGCTCCTCTCTCGACTTTACATTTTTTCCTGAATGCAACATGACGGCCTGAGGCCGGTTGATGTCGCTTAATACGCGGCTCCCGGGATTGGGCCAGGAAACGAGAGACAATCATGACCGCACATACCGCATCCGGACAGAAGGGTATGCCGAAGGCAGCCGAGAAGTACCACGCTTACCCGCAGATCGATCTCGCCGACCGGACCTGGCCGTCCAAGCGCATCGAGACCGCGCCGATCTGGTGCTCGGTGGATTTGCGCGACGGCAACCAGTCGCTGATCAACCCGATGGGGCATGACCGCAAGGCGCGGATGTTCCAGCTGCTGCTCGACATGGGCTTCAAGGAAATCGAGATCGGTTTCCCGTCCGCCTCGCAGACCGATTTTGATTTCGCCCGCTGGTGCGTCGAAGAGGGCGGGGTGCCTGACGACGTGTCGCTGCAGGTCTTGGTGCAGTGCCGGCCCGAACTGATCACCCGCACCTTCGAGGCGCTGGAAGGCGCCAACCGGCCGATCGTGCATTTCTACAATTCGACGTCGGAACTGCAGCGCCGGGTGGTGTTCGAGAAGGATGTCGCCGGCATCAAGCAGATCGCGGTCGATGCGGCGAAGATGATCAAGGAGATGGCGGAGAAGGCCGGCGGCAATTTCCGCTTCGAGTACTCGCCGGAAAGTTTTACCGGCACCGAGCTCGAGGTGGCGCTGGAGATCTCCAACGCGGTGATCGGCATCATTCAGCCGACACCCGACAACAAGCTGATCCTCAATTTGCCGTCGACGGTGGAGATGGCGACGCCGAACATCTATGCCGACCAGATCGAATGGATGTGCAGGCACATCGACAACCGCGAGAACGTGCTGATCTCGCTGCATCCGCACAATGACCGCGGCACCGGCATCGCCGCCACCGAGCTGGGGCTGATGGCGGGCGCCGACCGGGTGGAAGGCACGCTGTTCGGCAATGGCGAGCGCACCGGCAATGTCGACGTGGTGGCGCTGGCGCTCAACATGTTCACCCAAGGGGTGGATCCGAAGCTCGACTGCTCGGATATCGAGCGGATCAAGGCGGTGTACGAGTATTCCAACGAGATGAAGATCCCCGAGCGGCATCCTTACGTCGGCGAACTGGTCTACACGGCGTTTTCCGGCTCGCACCAGGACGCCATCAACAAGGGCATGAAGGCGATCCGCAAGGCCAACAAGCCGGACTGGGAAGTGCCGTATTTGCCGATCGATCCGCAGGATGTCGGTCGCTCCTACGAGGCGATCATCCGCATCAACTCGCAATCGGGCAAGGGCGGCATCGCCTATATCCTGAAGGAGGATTACGGGCTCGACCTGCCGCGGGCGCTGCAGGTGGAGTTCCGCGAGGAAATCCAGCGGATCACCGACGAGGAAGGCGTGGAGCTGCCGCCGAAGCGGATCTACGAGAGCTTCATGCAGCTTTACGTCAACCAGCCCGGCGCGCGGCTCGGCTTTGTCGATCACCACACCCATACGGACCCCAGCAACAAGGGCATCCGCATCGTCTCGGCGGAAATCACCGACAATGGCGAGACCAGGCGGATCGAGGGCCGCGGCACCGGGCCGATCGACGGCTTCGTCAATGCGCTGTCGACCTATCTCGGAATCGAGCTGACGGTCGCCAACTATTCCGAGCACTCGATGCAGCACGGCTCGAACGCGGCGGCGATCTGCTACATGCAGATGGAGACGCCATCCGGCAAGCTCTACGGCGCGGGCGTCAACACCAACATCGTGGCGGCGTCGCTCGAGGCGGTGGTGTCGGCGGCCAACCGGGCGCTGGCAGCCGCCAAGGGCTGAGACAGAATGCATTGACCGCCGCGCCGCGATGAAAAGCGTTACAGCGACCTTTGCGCATCCAATTGGATGCGCGGCGCTGTAAGAAGCGCGGCGGTTTTCTGATGATCGAGGAGGAGCGCGCCGTGACCGGACTTCACATGGAATTTTCAGGCCCTGAAACCGGCACGCCGCTGGTGCTGCTGCACGGGTTTGGCGGCGACGGCTCGGCCTGGGCTGCGGTGAAGGCGGGGCTGCCCGCCACGGTGCGGGTGATCACGGTGGATCTTCCCGGCCATGGCGGCTCGCTTGGATCGGACGGCCGCGGCGGCGCCGGACGGATGGCCAAGGCCATTCTTGCCGGGCTGGATACGGCCGGGGTCGACCGGTTCCATCTCGCCGGCCATTCGATGGGCGGGGCGGTGTCGGCGCTGATCGCCATGCGGGCGCCCGACCGGGTCAAGTCGCTGACGCTGGTGGCGCCGGGCGGCATGGCCAAGGAGATCAATGCCGATCTGCTGGCGCGCTATGCCAAGGCCCGTTCGGCGGAAGAGATAGCCGCGTGTCTGAACGAGATGTCGGCGCCGGAGTTTGCGACGCCTCAGGCGGTGATCGACCATTTCACCGCAGCGCGCGCGAAGCCGGGCCAGATCGAGGCGCTGGACGAGACCTACCGGGCGATGTTCCCGAACGGTCCGGAAGAGGGGCAAGGGGTGCTGCCGGCCGACGCGCTTGCGGCGCTCGCCATGCCGGTGGCGGTGATCTGGGGCACCGGCGACACGGTGCTGCCGTGCCCGAAGCCGTCGGCGCTTCCGGCCTCGTTCGCCTTCAACGTGCTGCCCGGCCTTGGTCACATGCTGCCGGAGGAAGCGCCGGATGCGGTGGTGCGGGTGCTGCTCGGGGCGCTCGGCGCCGACGCCTGAGGTGCGCGAAGCCGCCTGATTGGCGGGGTTTCCGCGTCTTTACCACGTCGACAATCTGGGGCTGCCGCATTGTCGCCATCAATGGCGGTCTGTGGTAAGGAGTTGTTAACCAGTTCCCGGCCCCCATTTTCGCGTGGACCCATGCCATGACCGACCGACCCAAGAACCATTCCAACGACCGCCGCCTGTCGGACATCGTGCGCGACGTCAAGATCGCCGCCGCCGACCGCACCGATGTGGTGGTCGACATGCGCGACGCCGACCGCGCCCGGCTGGAACTGCTGGCCGAGGAAATCAGGCCTGTGCTGGCCGACATCGATCCGGCCGACGACCGCTTCGACTTCGGCCTTTCCAAGGGGCTGCAGCCGCGGCTGTGGATCGACGCGGTGGCGCATGTGCACATGGGACATGACCGCCGGGTGTTCCGCTTCGTCCGCGACACGCGGCTTGGCCGGGTGGTGATGTCGGACACCAGCGACATGGCGGCGACGGCCGACGCGGTCAGCCGCTATATCGCCGAACGGGTGATCGAGCGGGAACGGATCCTGGCCGGAGATTTCGAAGAACTGAAGGCTGGTGCGGCGGGACACAAGATGGCGGAGGAAGCCGCCTCGGAGGCTCCCGCCATGCCCCGTACGGAGACGCTTGCCTCGACGGAACAAGAAAGCGGAGCGGTCACCCAAGCCGAGAGCTCGTCCGCGCAACCGGTCAAGGCGACCAATGTGGCTCCGGCCGCAAGCACTGCTCAGGCAACGGCATCCACGCGCAACGGCGGCGCTGGCCTGGTGCTTGGCGCGTCCTGGTTCATTCTCGGCTGTGTGGCTGGCGCTGCCGCACTGGTGCTGGCCTTCTGGGACCGGATATCGGCGATGATCGGCTGAAGCCGGTCGGTGTAGCCTGATCAGCCGAGGCGTTCTTCCAGGGCGATCACGGCTGCCGGATTTTCCGCAAAACCGGGCCCGTCGGGGTTCAGCCGCATGCGGCGATGGATGGTTTTCCAGTCGCCCGGCCCGCCGTCGATCTCGAACAGGTTGAAGCCGGCGAGCGGCTTGCGTCCGCCCGGGCCCTGGCTTGCCGAGGCAATGCCCACCACCGGAACCATGCCGTCGCGGCCCTTGAGATGATGCAGCGTGTCGAGATGGGTGTGGCCGTGCAGCACCAGCTCGGCACCGTGCTGCTTCAGCATCCTGGCGAAGCTGGAAATGCCGCGCATCCGCTTGTGCGCGGGTGCCGCGCCGCGAACCGGCGGGTGATGGATCAGCACAACCCGGTAGAGACCGTCCTGGCGGGCCTGATCGAGCAACCGTCCCGCCGCGCGGGCCTGCTTGCGGCTGAAATCGCCGGTGGCCATGAACGGCAGCGTGGCGTTGGCCGTCGACAGCCCGATCAGCGCAACCGGGCCGCGGCGGCGGTAGCTTGGGAACAGCGCGCCATCGGGCGCCGGGGTGTCCGAGAGCAGCCATGGCCGCCATGCGGCCTTGGCCCGCGCCAGCGCGCCGGGCACATAGGCATCGTGATTGCCGGGCACCAGCGTGGTCTTGAGCGGATCGAAATGGGTCTCGAGCCAGAGGCGGGCGACCTCGATCTCCGTCCGTGTCGCCAGGTTGACCAGATCGCCGGTGATCGCCACATGGTCGGGCGCAGCCTCGCGCAAGCCGGTCAGCACATTCTCCAGCGTGTTGCCAAAAAGATGCTTGCGGCGGTTGCGATGCCAGTTCACATAGCCGGTGATCCGCTTGGACGCGAGTTCGGCCAGCGTCACGCGCGGCAGGGGACCAAGATGGATGTCGGAAATATGAGCAAGCCGGAACATGATGTGAGCAATAGCGATCCTGCCAGGGGGCCGCAAGCCGTGGCCGATGCACAGGCGCGGCCGCCGGAAATGCGCAACTGGCGGGCGCGGCTGGTCACGAGGGTGGTGCACACATGGTTCGCACTCGCCCGCGGCATGACGCTGGGCGTCCGCGCCGCGGCGTTCGACGAAGCGGGCCGGGTGTTCCTGGTGCGCCATTCCTACGTGCCCGGCTGGCACATGCCCGGCGGCGGGGTCGAGCGCGGCGAAACGCTGGGTGACGCGCTCACCAAGGAACTCAGCGAGGAAGGCAATCTCGAGATTGTCGGGCAGGCGGAGCTGTTCGCGGTCTATTTCAACCGCGGCACCAGCCGCCGCGACCATGTCGCCTTCTACCGCTGCACGGTGCGCCAGTCCGCGCCGAAGCGGGCGGACCGGGAGATCGTCGAAAGCGGGTTTTTCGCACTCGATGCGCTGCCGGACGGTGTGACGCTGGCTACGCGGCAGCGGCTCGAGGAACTTTCGGGGCGGATGCCGGTCAGCGAGACCTGGTGACCCCGTCGGAAGCCCGGAAGCCGCGGATCAGCTGCTCCGAGACGTGCCAGTACTGCGAAGCCTGCTGACAGGAACTGACATCAGTTTTCCCCGCCGCACTTGAACGGCGGCCGGGAGCGCTTAACTCTTGTCGGTTGCGCAACCAGCCTCTTCCTTCCGCCGCCAGTCTGTCTGCCGGTTCCTTTCCTTCCTTTTCGAGACGAAGATCATGGCAGCCATTCTTTCGGTTCAGAACCTATCCAAGCAATATGACGGCGGCTTTCAGGCGCTGAAGAACGTCAATCTCGACATCGACGAGGGCGAGATCCTGGCGCTGCTCGGGCCCAACGGCGCGGGCAAGACGACGCTGATCTCGATCATCTGCGGCCTGGTCAATCCGAGTTCCGGAACCGCCAAGGTCGGCGGCTTCGACGTGGTGGGCGACTACCGCCAGGCCCGCTCCCTGATCGGGCTGGTGCCGCAGGAGATCGCGCTGGAGCCGTTCCAGACTGTGATGGATGCGCTGCGCTTCACCCGCGGCCTGTTCGGCAAGCGCAACGATCCGGCGCTGCTGAAGTCGATCCTGGAAAAACTGTCGCTGTGGGACAAGAAGGACGCCAAGACGATGGAGCTGTCGGGCGGCATGAAGCGCCGGGTGCTGATCGCCAAGGCGCTGTGCCACGAGCCGCGGGTGCTGTTTCTTGACGAACCGACAGCCGGCGTCGACGTCGAACTGCGCAAGGAGATGTGGGATGTCGTCCGGCAGCTCAAGCAAGACGGCGTGACCATCATCCTGACCACCCATTACATCGAGGAAGCCGAGGCGATCGCCGACCGGGTCGGCGTCATCCGCAGTGGTGAACTGCTGCTGGTGGAAGAAAAGGAAACGCTGATGCAGCGGATGGGCCAGCGGCAGTTGCGGGTCGAACTGATGCAGCCGCTCGATGGAATTCCCGAAGCGCTGGGCCATTACGATCTCGACTACGACGCCGAGACCCAGGCGCTGGTCTATTCCTACGAGGCCAATGGCGAGCGCACCGGCATCGCCTCGCTGTTTGCGGATCTGAGCAAGGCGGGGATCATCCTGCGGGACATCGAAACGAAACAGAGCTCGCTCGAAGACATCTTCGTCGGCCTGGTGGAGGACAAGGCATGAATTTCCAGGCGGTCAGATCCATCTATTCGTTCGAAATGGCGCGGTTCTTCCGCACCCTGTCGCAGAGCCTGATTTCGCCGGTGCTGTCGACGTCGCTGTATTTCATCGTCTTCGGCGCGGCAATCGGCTCGCGCATCGACGAGATAGACGGCGTCAGCTACGGCGCCTTCATCGTGCCCGGGCTGATCATGCTCTCGGTGCTGACCCAGAGCATTTCCAATGCTTCGTTCGGGATCTATTTCCCGAAATTCCTCGGTTCGATCTACGAGCTGCACACCGCCCCGGTGTCGTTCATCGAGATCGTGCTCGGCTATGTCGGGGCGGCGGCGACCAAGTCGGCGCTGATCGGGCTGGTGATCCTGGGGACGGCGGAATTCTTCGTCGATTTCGAGATCCTGCACTGGGGCGCGATGCTGGCGTTCCTGGCGCTGACCTGCATCTCTTTCAGCCTGTTCGGCTTCATCATCGGGGTCTGGTCGAAGAATTTCGAGCAGCTGCAGATGGTGCCGCTTTTAGTGATCACGCCGCTGGTGTTCCTGGGCGGCAGCTTCTATTCGATCTCGATGCTGCCGCCGTTCTGGCAGACGGTGACGCTGTTCAACCCGGTGGTCTACCTGATCTCGGGCTTCCGCTGGGCCTTCTACGGCACGGCCGACATCAATATCGGGATCAGCCTGATGATGATCGCCGTGTTCATGCTGATCTGCCTCGCCATCATCGGCTGGACCTTCAAGACCGGCTACAAGATCAAGACCTGAAGACCCGGCAACGGATCAGATGTCGCGGACGACGTTTGCGAGCATCTCCCGGACCTTGCCGGCGACCTCGGTCAGCTTTTCGTTGGGGATGGCCTGCATCGAGGCAACCGGATCGACGGCGCTGACTTCGACAGCGCCGTTGCCCGCGTCGCGGATGATGACGTTGCAGGGAAGCATGGCGCCGATGCGCGGTTCGATGCCGATGGCCTGGTGCGCCATCGACGGATTGCAGGCGCCGAGAATGAGGTAGGACGGCATGTCCTTGTCGAGCTTCTTCTTCATCGTCGCGGCGACATCGATTTCGGTCAGCACACCGAAGCCGTGACCGGCAAGGGCCTTCCGGGTCCGGTCCGTCACGTCCTCGAATGAAGCGGCGCCGAAGGTGCGGTCGATTGTGTAGGCCATGAAGCTTCTCCTGTGATGCCTGCCGTCAGGGTTTCAATTGATATGGTATTTTCTATACGAGATATCAACGTCCGACCCTGACGGAGTGCGACAGCAGGGGCTCAGGCAGCCTTCGGCAAGGCCTCGCGGCCGTGCGGCGCGTCGAGATCAAGCGCCGGGCCGACGGGCACGATGCCGGTCGGATTGATGGTCGCGTGGCTGCCGTAATAATGGTTCTTGATGTGATCCATGTTCACGGTCGAAGCGATGCCGGGCATCTGGTAGAGTTCGCGCAGGTAACCCGACAGCGCCGGATAATCGGCGATGCGGCGGATGTTGCACTTGAAGTGGCCGACATAGACCGGATCGAACCGGACAAGCGTGGTGAACAGACGCCAGTCGGCTTCGGTCAGGCTGTCGCCGGTCAGGTAGCGGTTGAGACCGAGGCGCTCGTCCAGCATGTCGAGCGTGTCGAAAAGCTCGGTGACATGCTCCTTGTAGGCCTCCTGCGTGGTGGCAAAGCCTGCCTTGTAAACGCCGTTGTTGACCTTGTGATAGACGATCTCGTTGATCTCATCGATCTCGTCCCGAAGCTCTGCGGGATAGAAATCCGGCGCGGGCCTGGCAATCGCGTTGAAGGCCGAGTTGAACATGCGGATGATTTCCGCCGATTCATTGGAGACGACGGTGCCTGTCTTCTTGTCCCAGAGTACCGGCACGGTGACCCGGCCCGAATAGTCCGGTTTGGCTGCGACATAGACCTGCCAGAGATAGTCGGCATTGCCCAGGTGATCCCTGGTGCCGCCGTCGCGCTCATGAAATTCCCAGCCGTTCTTGCCCATGTAGGGATCGACGATGGAGACGGAGATCGCCTCTTCCAGTCCCTTGAGCTTGCGGAAGATCAGTGTCCGGTGCGCCCAGGGGCACGCCAGCGAAACATAAAGATGATAGCGGCCGGCCTCGGCGGCGAAGCCGCCTGTCCCCGACGGTCCGGGCGATCCATCGGCCGTCACCCAGTTGCGAAACGCGGATTCCGAGCGCTTGAAATGTCCGCCTGTTGATTTCGTGTCGTACCAGACGTCCTTCCAGACGCCATCTACCAGCATTCCCATAGGTGTTCTCCTTTGACCAGACACATAGGCCGCCCTTGCACAAAAGCGAAGCTTTGAGGGGTGAACGGTGCGTTTTGCATTGGACGACAGGGATTTGCTTTGCTATGGGCGAAGTGCAAAGAGGAAAACCGGATGCCTGCCACGGCCTTGCGACGACGCTGAACAGACTGCCAACGCGCTTGCCGCGCGATCCATCATGTCTTGTCGTCTCATCCGGATCTTTCTCAATGTCCATCCACGATCTTGTCTTTCTGACCGAAGACGCGTCTCATGACGCGGCCATCAACCATATCAACGAAGAAGCATTCGGTCCCGGTCGCTTTGTCCGCTCGTCCGAAAGGGTGCGGGAGCAGGGGCCGCATGACCGGAGGCTTTCGTTCGTCGCCGCCGACCGGGGTGAAGTGATCGCTTCGGTTCGGATGACACCGATCCTTGCCGGCACGGTGGCCGGCTATCTGCTGGGGCCGCTCGCGGTCCGGCCGTCGCACAAGAATCTCGGGATCGGCCGCGAGCTGGTGCGTATTGCGCTGGCTGCCGCGAAGAAGGCCGGCAGCCCGGTCGTGCTGCTGGTCGGGGATCCACCCTATTATCTGCCGCTCGGATTCAAGCCGACCAAGCCCGGCGCGCTGACGATGCCCGGGCCGTTCGACCCGCACCGGCTTCTGGCGGCCTGTCTCGGCGATGTCGATGCAATGGCGCTCGAAGGCGAAATCCGGCACATCGGCCGGATGCCGCAGGCAGGGTAGTCGCATGGAGCTGTCGCTTCGGTTGCAGCGTGTGCCCGGCCGCACGGCATCGCGCGTCTTGCGCCGGACGCGGCAATTCCGGACTGGGCCGGCGGCGGCGGGTTCTGGGCGGTCATCCGGGCGGAGGACGAAATCACCATCGTCTGCCTGCAGGAGCGGATCCCGGACGGGGCTCAATCGAGCCGCGACTGGCTGTGTCTGCGAACCATCGGGCCGTTTGCCTTCGATGCGACGGGAATCGTCAGTTCGCTGATCGCGCCGCTATCCGATGCCGGCATCGGGGTGTTCGTGGTTTGCACCTATGATGGCGAGCATTTGCTGGTCGCGGAGCCGGATATGGCGAAATCGATGGCGCTGCTGGAGGCGCGTGGGCACAGGTTCGTGGCGTGAAAGCCCCCGAGACGGGGGCGAATTTGCATGGCGATAACTGGATAGCTCATGTCGGTTTCAGAACTTTTCTGTTGCGCCGCAGCATCTGAAAGGTTGCGGTGCGGCGCGGGATGGCCTAGATAGAGCCACATGACTTATCTAGGCCAAAAAGCCGACGACCTGTCTTCTCCCGCACGTCCCTACGCGAAAATCTGCGTCATCGGTGCCGGATCCTGGGGGACCGCACTGGCCTCCGTGGCGCGCCGCGCCGGCCGCAAGACGGCGATCTGGGGACGGGACCGGGCGACGATCGACGCAATCAACGACCGCAATGAAAATCCCCGCTACCTTCCCGGTATCGATCTGCCGGAGGGGATCCGCGCGACCACCAACATGGCCGAGGCACTGGCCGGTGCGGAAGCGGTTCTGCTGGTCACACCGTCGCGGACCTTGCGGGATATCTGCACACAGATGCGCCCGCATCTCGGTGAGGGCGTGCCGATCGCGCTTTGCGCCAAGGGGATCGAGGCGGGGACCGGATATCTGCTCAGCGAGGTGGCGTCGGAGATGCTGCCGGGCCACCAGATCGGGGCTCTCTCAGGGCCGACATTCGCCACCGAGACGGCGCTCGGCCACCTGACCGCGGCGACGATCGCGTTTCCGTTTTCCTATGCCGACAGGCTGGACATGGCTTCCAGCCCGGCAGCCAGGCTGGCGCTTTCGATGGGGTCTGATTACTTCCGGCCCTACATATCCGACGATCTGGTCGGGGTGGAAGTGAGCGGCGCGGTCAAGAACGTGATTGCGATTGCCTGTGGCATGATGACGGGCGCGGGATATGCCGAGAACACACGGGCGGCGCTGATCGTGCGCGGCATGGACGAGATCAAGACGCTTGCCGACGTGTTCGGCGGCCGCCGCGAGACGGTCACCGGCCTTGCCGGCGCCGGGGATCTGACCTTGACCTGCTCATCGCAGACATCGCGCAACATGTCGCTCGGCGTGCAGCTCGGCAAAGGCATTCCCCGCGACCGGTGCTTCGACGGCAAGCCCGTGGTGGTGGAAGGTGAAGTGAACTCGCTGTCGGTGATGGACCTGGCGCGACGGATGAACATCCACATGCCGATCTGCGAGTGCGTGTACCGGATCTTGCACCAGGGCGCGGATGTGCGCGAAACCTTCGCCGAGTACTGGTCGCGCCCGATCCAGGGCGAACGGCGCGGTTTGGCGATTTCCATCGACCACCCGATCGCCATGGCAACGGAGACGACCCAATGACCATTCAAGCGCCCGAGGCGGCCCCGAAACCGGCAGCTCTGAAGGACCGGCAATTCGTGCTGGCGACCGATCTCGACGGAACCTTCCTGGGCGGGAGCGACGAGGATCGCCGGAAGCTCTACGACTGGATCGAGGCCAATCGCGAGACCGTGGGCCTGATCTTCGTCACCGGCCGCGACCCGGAATTCATCGGCGAGCTGTGTTCGAGCAATGGCGTGCCCTGGCCCGAATATGCGGTGGGCGACGTGGGAACGACGATCGCCACGGTGTCGCCCTCGGACGGCGTGGCGCCGATCCTGCATCTCGAAGAGGAGATCGCGGCGCGCTGGGACGACGCGGGCGAGAACGTCCGCTCCAGGCTCGACGGCCACCCGGGGCTGAGGCTGCAGCCGACCGATTTCCGCTACCGCGTCAGCTACGATCTCGACCACGAGACGTTCGACCGGTCCGCCTGTTCGATCGTCGAGGAGATGGGGCACCAATGGCTGATTTCCGACAACCGGTTCTTCGATGTGCTGCCCGATGGCGTGAGCAAGGGACCGTCGCTCAGGAGGCTGGTGGATTACCTGGAGCTCGATCCGGGCCGGGTTCTGTGCGCCGGCGACACGCTCAACGATCTTTCCATGCTCGAATGCGGCCTGCCGGCCGTCGCGGTGGGGAATTCGGAACCTTCTCTCGTCGAGCGCGTTCATCATCTCGAGCACCTTCATATGGCGCAGGCGCATGGCGCGGCGGGCATACTGGAGGCTATTCGTGCGTTCGATATGCACGATCTACCAAAAGGATACTGACTACATGGCCAGCGATCTTGTCATCGTTTATCACCGCCAACCCTACGAGGAAGTCGAAGAAAACGGAAAGATCGTTTTCAGAGAAAACAAAAGCCCGAACGGCATCGTCCCGACGCTGAAGGGGTTTTTCGGGCGGGTTGAAAAGGGCGCATGGGTCGCCTGGAAGCTGGCCGACGACGCTGCCAACCCGGATTTCGAACGCGTCATCGAGATCGAGGACAGCTACGGCAAGTACTCGGTCACCCGGCTGCCGCTGACGCCGGACCAGGTGTCGAGCTTCTACCATGTCACCTCGAAGGAAGCGTTCTGGCCGATCCTGCATTCGTTCAAGGAACGCTACAATTACGACCCGGTCGACTGGCCGACCTTTCGTGAAGTCAACTGGGCCTTCGCCGAGGCCGCCGCCGCGGAGGCCGCGCCCGGCGCCGTGGTCTGGGTGCACGACTACAATCTGTGGCTGGTGCCCGGATACCTGAGGAAACTCAGACCCGATGTGAAGATCTCCTTCTTCCACCACACCCCTTTCCCCGCCGCCGACATGTTCAACGTTTTGCCCTGGCGTCGCGAGATCGTCGACAGCCTGCTTGCCTGCGACGTGGTTGGATTCCACGTCCCGCGCTATGCGGTCAATTTTGTCCATGTCGCGCAAAGCCTGCTCGAAGTCGGGCCGGTAAAGCGGAAGGACGTGAACCCCGATTTTGTCTGGGAGGGTACGGCCCTGTCGGACCGGCGCGTTCCCGAGGCGGTGATGTACCAGGGACGCGAAATCCGGATTTCCAGCGCGCCGGTGGGCATCGACTGGGATTACATCCAGGAACGCGCCGCTTGCGAGGAGACCCGTGAGAGCGCCGTCGCCATCCGCTCCGAGCTCGGAGATTGCAAGCTGATCCTCTCGGTCGGACGCACCGACTACACCAAGGGCGGGGTGCAGCAGCTCGAGAGCTACGAACGGCTGTTGCAGACGCATCCCGAACTGCACGGCAAGGTCCGTCTCATGCACGTCTCCGTCGGCGCCAACCGCAACATGGCGGCCTATGAGGAGATCCAGAGCGAGATCGAGCAGGTCGCCGGCCGGATCAACGGGACCTTCGGCTCGTTCGAATGGCAGCCGGTGGCGCTGATTTCCACCGCGATCCCATTCAAGGACCTGATTGCCTATTATCAGCTGGCCGACGTCTGCTGGATCACGCCGCTGGCCGATGGCATGAACCTTGTCTGCAAGGAGTATGCGGCGGCCCGCACCGATGGCGACGGGGTGCTGGTGCTTTCGGAATTCGCAGGCGCGGCGGTCGAACTGTCGTCCGCCGTCATCACCAATCCGTTCTCCCACCGGTCGATGGACACGGCGATCGAGCAGGCGCTGGCCATGCCGGAAGAAGAGCGGCGTCAACGGATGAAGATGCTGCGCGAAACCGTCAAGCGCTACGGCATCAAGGCCTGGGCCGAGGACCAGATGAGCTATTTCGTCGGCGAGGAGCTCTCCAAGGCAAGCTGAGTGACTTTAGCCACCTGACAGCTCTCCAGACAAATGGACTACCCAACTGCCGCGAGGATCAGCGACCCTCGCGGAACCAGGTTGCGCCGAGCGCCAGGATCATCAGCGCAAGACCCAGAAACCCGCCAAACAGCGGCACCGACCGCACACCCTTGAGCACGCTTTCGTTGCTGGCGCGCAGCCCCATGCGCTCGCCGGCATCGATGCGCGCGGACCGCGTCGGCAGGATCTGCGGCAGATCGCTGGCCGTGGCATTGACGCGTCGCGTCAGCCCGCCGCTTTCCGCCGACAGCGGCGCAATCACATCGGTGGTGGAAACGGTCGCCCGGAACTCGGGTGCGTCGACAGCGCCGACATGGGCGAGCGCGCGCAGATCGCCCGAGGTGACTTCCACCAGGCCGGGCTGATCGAGAACCATTTCGGAGCGGAACAATCCGTCACCGGCCGGCGCGAGGATCACCTCCCGGGTCTCGCCCGAGGGAAGCTCGATGGTGGCCGGGTCGGTGGTGTCGCCCATGGTCTGCCGTTCGATCACCAGCGTGCGGCCAGTGGCGGCGGCGCGCAGGGCTTCTTCCTCGAGCGACGGCTCCTTCATCAGCCAGTGGGCGATGCGCCGGTAGAGCGAGACATGCGGTCCGCCGCCTTCGAACCCACGCGCCCAGAGCCATCCGTGATCGGACAGGAGCATCGCCACGCGGCCTTCGCCATAGCGGTTGAGCACCAGCAGCGGCTCGTTGTCGGCACCGCGCATGACCACGTCACCCGCAGTGTCGCGAACGCCTACGGTGCGGAACCAGCGGCCCCAATCGGGCGGCTCGTTCAGGCCGCCGGGCAGGGCGCGGGTGACCGGGTGGCGCCGGCCATCGTTCGACAGCCGCGGATAGTAGCCCGCGTCCGTTACCGCACCGGTCGGCATGGCCGGAAGAGCCGGCGCCAGCGGGGTTTCGGCGATCGATTCCACTCCGGAGAGTTCCGGACCCGCGGCAACCAGAAGCGCGCCGCCATCTTCGACATAACGGGCGATGTAGTCGTAATAGAGCACCGGCAGCACGCCACGGTTCTGGTAACGGTCGAAGATGATCAGGTCGAATTCGTCGATCTTCTCGACAAACAGCTCGCGCGTCGGGAAGGCGATCAGCGAGAGTTCGGAGATCGGCGTGCCGTCCTGCTTTTCCGGCGGGCGCAGGATGGTGAAATGCACCAGATCGACCGAAGCGTCGGACTTGAGCAGGTTGCGCCAGGCGCGCTCGCCGGCATGCGGCGCGCCGGAAACCAGCAGCACCCGCAGGTTTTCGCGAATCCCCTCGATCAGCGTGACGGTGTGGTTGTTGGCGGTGGTGACTTCTCCATCCAGATCGTCGACGGAGAACTCGACGATGTTCTCGCCGCCGCGCGGCAGGTTGAGATAGAACGGGGTTTCCTCGCCGGCATTGGCAGTTTCCGTCGCGATCTCCTCGCCGTTCACCCGGACGGTGACATTGACCGGGCCGCCGGGCGAGGCGGCGCCATCCTCGCTGACACGGTAGACGATTTCCTGGTCTTCGCCGACGATGCCGAAGCGGGGGCTGCGGACGATGTCGACCCGCCGGTCCCGCTCGTCAGCATCGCCGACGATCAGGCCGTGCAGCGGTGCATCGAGACCGAGTGCGGAGAGGGAGCCGGGCACGTCGTGGACCTGCCCGTCGGTGATCATCACCGCACCGGCAAGCCGGGAACTCGGCACATCGCGGATGCCCGACGCCAGCGCCTCGAACAGGCGGGTGGAGGGCGACTGCGCGTCGGGGTCGGTGGCGGCCTCAATGATGCGGGTTTCGAAGGCCGGGTAGCGGGCGATCCGCTCGGTTAGCGCCTTCAGCGCCGCGTCGGTGCGGGCGGTGCGGTCGGCATTCATCTGGCTCGGGCTGCGGTCGACAACGATGGCGACCACGCTCGAGACCGGTTCACGGTCCTCGAAATTGGCGACGGGGTTGGCCAGCGCCAGCACGAGGGCGGCGAGCGCCAGCGCGCGAAGCGCGGCTCCGCGCATCCGCTTGGCAATGGCCCAACCGACCAGCAACAGCGCCACGAGGGCAATGGCCAGGATCGCCGGCAGCGGCAGGAACGGGTCAAACGCCAGGCTCATCTCATTGCCCCAATCGTTCGAGAAGGGCGGGGATGTGAACCTGGTCCGCCTTGTAGTTGCCGGTCAGCATGTACATGACGATGTTGACGCCGGCACGGAAGGCATATTCGCGCTGCCAGGGATCGGGCGGAACGGTCGAGAACATCGGGAAGCCCTGCTCGTCCACGGCCCAGGCGGCGGCCATGTCGTTGCCGGTGATCAGGATCGAGGACACGCCGTCGCCGGTGCGCGCCGGGCGCTCTGCCGGGTTGTCGGTCTCCGGGATGGCTTCCACCCAGAGCGGACCGTCGGAATAGCGGCCCGGAAACGTGTCGAGCAGGAAAAAGGACTTGGTCAGCACGTGATCGGCCGGGACGGGTTCAAGCGGCGGAATGTCGAGATTGGCGAGGATCTGCTGCAATCTCAGGGTCAGCACGCTTGAACCGCCGCCGAGGTCGACGATCCGGTCGCGGGTGTCGAACAGCACCGTGCCGCCGCTCTTCATGTAGGCGTCGATGCGGCTGATGGCGCCTGGCGACGGCATGTCGGCATCCTCGCTCATCGGCCAGTAGATCAGCGGATAGAGTGCCAGCTGGTCGGTCTCGATGTCGACGCCGACGGCCGTTCCCGGTTCCAGCGCGGTGCGGCTGAAGAGATAGCGCGACAGGCTGTCGAGACCGAGCCTGCTGATGTTGTCGGTCTCGTCATCACCGGTGATGACATAGGCGAGGCGGGTCCGGTCGAGGCTTTCGAGCAGATCGGCATCGCCGGGCTGGGAGTCCTGGGCATGGCCGGATCCGGGTGCGGCGAACACCGCCAGCGAAAGGCCGGCGACCAGGATCATCGCGGTCGCGGAAGACGGCCTGACGCCGCGGCGGCGGAAGGCGCCGTTCAGCACCAGCACAATGAGCGTATCGGCCAGCAGGGCGATCAGTGCGGCTGCAAACAGCCAGGGCCTGAAATCGACGGCGCTGTCGCCAGTGATCGCCGAGCGGGTGACCGGCACCTCGAACTCCGGGATTGCGATCGGTGCGAGGGTTTCGCCGGAATTGAACAGGTTGAGCGCGACAAACCCGTCCTCGCCGCCATAGAGGCCCGGCGGATTGTCGGGGCCTGCCGCCGGCACCTTGCCGCCGGTCAGGTCGAGCGGCCTGGCGTCGCCGCTTGCCGGAAGCAGGGCCGCGTTGGCGTCGAGCAGCCGCCAGGGCGGCAGGATGCCGGATCCGGCCTCGCCGCCGCCGGCGACGGCGCGGGAGAGCTGCACGACGCGGCGCAGCATGTCGACGAAGTGGCCCGAGATCGGCAGGTTGGACCAGCTTGCCTCGGCGGTGACATGGAACAGCACGATCCGCCCCGCGCCGCGATCGGCCGCGGTGACCAGCGGTGTGCCGTCGGCAAGGCTTGCCCAGGTGCGCGCGGCCAGATCGGAGGTTGGCTCGGCGAGGACCTGGCGGCGCACGGTGATGTCACGCGGCGTCGGCAGGCCGGCAAACGGGCCGGTTGCGGGGTAGTCGGCGAGCGGCTGCGGCTCGATCCAGGAGAGCGCGCCGCCGAGCTCGCGTTCGCCCTTGCGCAACAGCACGGGCAGGAGCCTGCTGTCTGCAGGAGCCGCGGCAAGGCGAGGGCCGGCGAAGCGGATCAGCGTTCCGCCGCGGTCGACCCATTCACTGAGCGACGTGCTGACATCGTCGGGCAGGGTGCCGATGTCGGACATGACGATCACGGCCGGAGACTGCGCCAGCAGCTTGGGGATGGACGCGGACATTTCCTCGCTGTCGGCCTCGATCAGGTCGGCATAGGGGGAGAGCGCGCGATTGATGTAGTAGAGCGGCGAGAGCAGCGGCTGGGCAATGTCGGCGGCTTCCCCGGAGATCAGCGCCACGCGGCGGCGGCGGAAGCTGTCGTCGAGCAGGCGGACCGAGCCCGCGGTGTCGATCCCGGTCACGTCGAGACGGGCGATGTCGTTGCGGATCTCGAAGGGAGCAGAGATGGTCCCGGTGGCTTCCGCGGCGCCAGCCTCGAAACGGATCTCGCCGGCCGCGATCTCGCGGCCCTTGCTGTCGCTGGCTCTGAGGCCGAAGCTCTCTTCTTGTGCTGCGTCGAGACGGCTCGCGGTGACGGTGAGCGCTTCGGCGCCATTGTCGGCCCCGGTCAGCGCCAGGGCTTTGGCTTCCGTTGCTCCGATGATCCGGACAGCGGAGGCTTCGAGCGCGGAGAGGCGGTTGAGAGCGTCTGCGGCGTCTGCTGTCTCGATGCCATCGGTGACATAGGCAATGGTGCCGGGGCGGGTCTGGCCGAGTGCCGCGACAAGTGCGGTCACGGATGCGGCTCGTTCCGGGCGCAGTGGTTGCGGCCTGGCCGCGCGCAACTGGTCGCGCGCCCGCTCGAAAGTGGCCGGCGTGGCGTCGTGGCGGCGGTTGGCGGTGAAGACAATGGCGACCGGGATGTCGAGATCCTCGGCCTCGTTGATCAGCATCTCCGCGGCCTCCACCCGTGCGTCCCAGTCGGGTGCGCTGGCCCAGCCATTGTCGATGACCAGCGCCAGCGGGCCGTCCGACGACAGTCCACGGTCGTGCGGATTGAGCACCGGTTCGGCCAGCGCCAGGATGATCAGTGCCGCGATCAGCAGGCGCAGCGCAGTCAGCCACCAGGGGCTGCGCGACGGGGTCTCCTCGGGCTTGAGGACGCGGGCAAGGATGGCGAGCGGCGCAAAGGGTTCGGCCTGCGGGCGCGGCGGGGTCAGGCGTAACAGCCACCAGATCACCGGCAGGGCCAGGAGCCCGAACAGGATCGCCGGCGCGCCGAAGGCAAATGGAAGGCCTGCCATCATGAGAATGCCGCCTTCTTGGTTGCCGGAATGCCCGACAGATGGCCGTGCGCCGCGGCAAGCGCTTCGGAGGCCAGCCGGTCGGTGCGGTGGGCAAGAAAGCTCCAGCCCATCTTTCGCACGCCCTGCGCCAGGGACTCGCGGCGGGCGATCCATTCCTTGCGGTAATCGGCAGCAATGGTTTCGGCGCGTCCGGCGACCAGTTTCTGGCCGGTTTCCGGATCGCGGAATTCGGTGCGTCCGGAATAGGGAAATGTCTCTTCGGCTGGATCGGCGACCTCGATGACATGTCCGCGCACACCGCGCCGGGCCGCGGGACCAATGCAGTTGTCCAGGGTTTCGTCGGCATCGAGGAAATCACCGATCAGGACAACATCGCTCATCCGGCCGATCCGACCGAGATCGGGCAACCTGGTCTGGACCGGGGCGTGGGCCAGCGCCAGCGCCAGCCGCTCGGCGGCATTCCTGGAGGCGACAGGTTCCATGACGCCGGGACAGCCGATGCGTTCGCCTGATCGCGAGAGGATTTCGGCCAGTGCCAGCATCAGCACCAGCGCGCGGCTCTCCTTGGAGACGATGGCGACGTCGGACTTGTAGAGCATCGAGGGCGACTGGTCGGCCCACAGCCAGATGGTGTGGGCGGCTTCCCACTCGCGGTCGCGGACATAGAGATTGTCATCGCGCGCCGAGCGGCGCCAGTCGATGCGCGAGAGCGATTCACCGTCGACATAGGGCCTGAACTGCCAGAAGGTTTCGCCGATGCCGCGTTTGCGGCGGCCGTGCCAGCCGGCAATCACGGTGTTGGCGACGCGCCGCGCCTCGGCCAGGCAATCGGGCAGAAGCGCCGCGCGCTGGCGGGCGCGGGCAAGGACGTCGAGCCGCTCGGTCGGTCGGGTCAGCTGGCCGATCGGGGCCATCGGCTCACCCGGCTTTCGGGGTTACGAGACCGGCAATGACGTCGCGGATGCCGATCCCTTCGGCGCGGGCTGAGAAGGTCAGGGCCATGCGGTGCTGCAGGATCGGCTCGGCCAGTGCGCGGACATCGTCGACCGAGGGAGCGAGCCTGCCGTCGTAAAGCGCGCGGGCGCGGGCGCAGAGCATCATCGCCTGGCCGGCGCGCGGGCCGGGGCCCCAGGAGACGGTTTCGTCGATCTTCGAATTGCCATGACCGGGACGGGCGGCGCGGACGAGCTCGAGGATCGCGTCGACCACCGATTCAGGCACCGGCATCTGGCGGATCAGCGCCTGGATCTGCGTCAATCGCTCCATGGTGACGGCGGGCCGGGCCGAGGCCTCCTGGGCTCCGGTGGTTTCGAGCAGGATGCGGCGTTCGGCAGCCATTTCGGGGTAAGGCACGTCAACCTGCATGAGGAAGCGGTCGAGCTGTGCCTCGGGCAGCGGATAGGTGCCTTCCTGCTCGAGCGGGTTCTGCGTCGCCAGCACGTGGAAGGGACGCGGCAGGTCGTGGGCAGCGCCGGCGACGGTGACATGATACTCCTGCATGGCCTGCAGAAGCGCGGACTGGGTGCGCGGCGAGGCACGGTTGATTTCATCAGCCATCAGCAATTGCGTGAATACCGGGCCGGGAACGAAGCGGAAGGAGCGGCGGCCCTTTTCGTCCTGGTCCATAACTTCCGAGCCGAGAATATCGGAGGGCATCAGGTCGGGGGTGAACTGGATGCGGTTCGAATTCAGCCCGAGAACGGTGCCGAGGGTGGTGACCAGCTTGGTCTTGGCGAGACCCGGGACCCCGACGAGAAGCGCATGGCCGCCGGAAAGGACGGCCAGCAATGTCTGCTCGACCACACTCTCCTGGCCGAAAATGACATCCGAGACTGCCTGCCTGATGGCCGAGATATCGGCCAGCGCCTGCTCCGCGGCTGCGATGACAGCCTTGTCGTCAATCGGCTTTGCGCCAGTGTCGATGCGTCCCATGGGTGTCTCCGCGCGTTCTGGTTCGTGGCTCGCCAACAGCTTATTCTAAGCCGAAAGGCTGACAAGTGCCGTTCAGATGACTATCTGGTTACCTGTAATCATAGCTGGACAGGACAATGGCAAAAACAAGGACCGATGCGAAAACAGATGCCGGCGATCTCGCCGCGCTGATTTCGCGCGCCCAGGCCGACCGCAATGCCGGCAAGGATGGTTTGCCGCCGGTCGAGCGCTGGAATCCGCCCTATTGCGGCGATATCGACATGGAAATCCGTGCCGACGGCACCTGGTTCTACATGGGCACACCGATCGGGCGACCGGCGCTGGTGCGGCTTTTTTCCACGGTGCTGCGCGTCGACGAGGACGGCAAGACCTATCTCGTCACGCCTGTGGAAAAGATCGGCATCCGCGTCGTGGACGCGCCTTTTCTGGCTGTGGAGATGACCGTGAGCGACGAAGAGGGGACCCAGGTGCTGACTTTCCGGACCAATGTCGGCGATGTTGTGCGCGCCGGGCCGGACAACCCGTTGCGATTCGTCGTCACCGGCGAGACCGATCAGCTCAAGCCCTATCTTCTGGTTCGGGGCCGGCTCGAAGCGCTGGTCAACCGGGCGGTGACCTATGACCTGCTGGCGCTCGGGGAGGAAATCGAGATTGATGGCGAGGCGATGTACGCCATCCGCTCGGCCGGGGCGGTGTTTCCGGTCATGCCGATGGACAGGCTGGAGGCGGGTGCTTGACGGATACGGTTTTTATGGCGCCGCAGGGTTTCGACGCCGAGGGATTTCGACTGCGGGCGCAGCGGCATGATCCGGAGCATGCGTTCGGTCCGGAGCCGGCGCATCTGGGGCATGGCGATCATGTGCTCAATCCGGGACTGGTTTCAGGGCTGGCTGGCGTCAAGCTGCGCGACGCCGCCGTACTGGTGCCGGTCACCGATGACGGGCCGGACGCTCGGGTGATCCTTACGCGCCGCGCCACCGCCATGCGCCGGCATTCGGGACAGGTGGCGTTCCCGGGTGGTTCCGTCGATCCCGAGGACGAGAGCGAGGAAATCGCCGCCATGCGGGAGGCGGAAGAGGAAATCGGGCTCGACCGCCGGTTTGTCGAACCGGTCGGGCGTCTACCGGTCTACATGACCACCACGGGCTTCCGGATCACGCCGGTGCTTGCCGTGATCAAGCCGGGCTATTCGCTTACGGCCAACCCGGTCGAGGTCGACGAGGTGTTCGAAACGCCGCTGTCCTTCCTGATGAATCCGGCCAATCACCGGCGCGAAAGCCGCGTCTGGGAAGGCATCGAACGCCACTACTACGTGATGCCCTACGGTGAACACCACATCTGGGGCGTCACCGCCGGCATCATCCGGACCATGTATGAAAGGCTCTATGCATGAGCACTGCGGCAAGCGTTGCTGATGAGAACTGGTTTCAGGAACCGGCGCTTGCCCGGATCTTTGCGCTCCTGAACCAGGACGGCGAGGAGGTCCGGGTGGTCGGCGGCGCGGTGCGCAATTCGCTAATGGGCCTGCCGGTGACCGATACGGACCTGGCGACAAGCTGGGCGCCTGAAAAGGTCGTGGCGCGGGCCGAGGCGGCAGGCATCAAGGCGGTGCCGACCGGCATAGATCACGGCACGGTGACGCTGGTCATCGATGGCCGCGGGTACGAGATCACCACGCTCCGGCATGACGCCGAGACCGACGGCAGGCGGGCCAAGGTGGTGTTTGGCAATGACTGGCAGATCGACGCTGAGCGGCGGGATTTCACCATCAATGCGCTTTACGCCGATGCAAGCGGCAATGTCATCGATCTGATCGGCGGACTGGAGGACATCGCCAACCGCACCGTGCGGTTCATCGGCGACGCCGACGCGCGGATTGCCGAGGACTATCTCAGGGTGCTGCGCTATTTCCGTTTCTTCGCGCACTACGGTGCCGGCCGGCCCGACGCGGCGGCGCTGAAGGCCTGCGCCCGGGCGCGCGACAAGCTCGGCAAGCTCTCGCCGGAGCGGGTCTGGAAGGAACTCAAGACGCTCTTCAAGGCGCAGGACCCGGGCCGGGCGCTGTTGTGGATGCGTCAGTCCGGAGTGCTCTCCGCCGTGCTGCCCGAGAGCGAGAAGTGGGGCATCGATAGCATCGGCGGGCTGATCGCCACCGAAGTCGCTCTCGATTGGGAGCCGGATCCGATGTTGCGCCTGATGGCCATGGTGCCGCCGGATGCGGAGCGCATGCGCGGGCTTTCCTCGCGGCTGAAGATGTCGCGGGCGGAGGCCGACCGGCTGGTCAAGTGGTCCGAGGCGCCGGTCATCGCACCGACGCTGGCGATCACCGCGCTCGACCGGCTGCTCTACCGCCATGGCGCGGTTCCGCTCATTGACCGGATCCGGCTGTCGCTGGTCTCGGCGCGCAGCCGCATCGAAACCGATCCGTCAGCACTCACCGATGCGGCCGGTCACAGCCGTCACCTGGCGCGCGCGCTCGGCTGGGAAAAACCGGTGTTCCCCGTTGCCGGCGCGGATCTGATTGCCCGGGGCGTCAACCCCGGTCCGCAGATGGGCGCACGTCTGGCCGCGCTCGAGCAGAGATGGGTCGAGAGCAATTTCAGCCTCGACAAGTCAGCCCTTCTCGACGCGCAGGATTGAGCCCTGCCGGGACGGCGAGGGCCCTCTCCGGATCAGGCCGCGTCGGTCTCGTCTAGCATGCGTTCCTTGATCTGCTCGACGATCGACGGACGGATGGTGGTCTCGCCGTGGGTTTCCCGCAGATGGTCGATGGCACGTGAGACGATCTCCGCCTCGCTGTCCGCCCGTGTGTGCCAGTCGCAACCGGGAACGAGAGATCCGCAATGGAAGGTTTTCATGGCTGTCTCCTCTTTTCGATGTCGAAAACCAAGAATCCGCCTATGCCGGCGCACCGGCCGACGGAGTGGCATGATAGCTTAAAAGCGGCCCGGATGCACCCCGGTCCGGATCACGATTGCCGATGCAGCACAACCGGAAGCGGCAATGCCGGGATCGACGCTTTTGTCTTGTGTTCCGCTCGGCGGGGACCGCAATCGCCCGCCCCACGATCGAGCCGTCCGGGCCGGACGTCGCCAATCCTTTGAAAGTGTTAACCTTGTTTCGCTAGCAATGAACCCAACGATGTCGTCTCCTGCAGCAGGATTCCGGGATGATTGTGGGTTTGAGTTCGTTCGAGGCCGTTCTGGATCGCGTGAGCCAAGAACGGGAAGACACCCCAGCAGACAGATCCGGGTCCTGGACAGCTATGCGCGGTTGGAATTCGAGCTTTGTTTGCGCGAGTTTCAGGACGCAGCCCTGGCCGAGCAGGGAACAACGCGGTGCCGCACATTCCGCCGTTCCCATCGACGCATCAACGCCGGCGCCGAGGCCAAAGCCAGCCGTTCACAATGATACACCCACGCCTGCGCCGAAGCCGAAACCCGCCATCGACACGTCGCTGTTCAAACGGCTCAGCCCCGCGGACGTGGCGAAGGACATCAATCTGCTGGCCTCGGACACGCCGGCGGAGCTGCAATCGAAACGGCGGCGTTTCGCCCGGCTCAATCATCCCGACCGGACGCCGGCGGAATGGCGGGAGGCCGCGACCACGCGCATGAAGATCGCCAACCATCTGGTCGACGAGGCATTGCGCGCGGTTGCCGCGCGGCGCAACCGGCCGGGCGTGGCGGCCTGATCCCGGCTTGCTTTACGGATACATCACCACCGGCGGCAGTGAAGACAGGATCGAGGCGACGTTGCCGCCGGTCTTCAGACCGAAAATGGTGCCGCGGTCGTAGAGCAGGTTGAACTCGACATAGCGGCCGCGGCGGATCAGCTGCTCGGTGCGTTCGGCATCGGTCCAGGGCTTGTTGAAGTTCGACCGGACGAGCTTCGGGTAGACCACGTTGAAAGCCCGACCGACGTCCTGGGTGAAGGCGAAATTGGCGTCCCACATGCCATGGTCTTCACCGCCGTGCAGCCAGTCGTAGAAGATGCCGCCGATGCCGCGCGGCTCGTCCCGGTGCGGCAGGTAGAAATACTCATCACACCAGGCTTTGAACTTCGGATAGTCGGCGACGGCGTGACGGTTGCAGGCAATCTCCATGGCGCGGTGGAACAGCTGCGCGTCGGGATCGGTCTGGGTGCGGCGGTTGTCGAGCACCGGGGTCAAGTCGGCGCCGCCGCCGAACCACTGGCTGGTGGTCACCACCATGCGGGTGTTCATGTGCACGGTCGGCACATGCGGGTTGGTGGGGTGGGCAATCAACGAGATGCCGGAGGCCCAGAACCGCGGATCTTCCTCGGCGCCGGGGATCTGGGCGCGGAATTCGGGCGAAAATTCGCCGTAGACGGTGGAGGTGTGGACGCCGACCTTCTCGAACAGCCGGCCCTTCATGATCGACATGGTGCCGCCACCGCCGGCCCCCTCGTCGCGCTGCCATGGCGTGCGCTCGAAACGTCCCGGTTCGCCGGTCGACTGCGGATTGTCGACTTCATCCTCAAGCGCCTCGAAGCTCAGGCAGATCTGGTCGCGCAACTGCTCAAACCACTGGCGTGCTTTTATCTTCTTGTCCTCGATGTCGTCGGGCAGGCCGGCTGGCAGGCTTGGGCGTTGCATTGGGGCTCCTCGGTTTGGTTTTGGTTCCGTCTTAGCAGCAGATCCCAGGATATGTAACCGCAGCATTGCATCCCGATTGTGGCAGATTTCACGGGACTCGCCGGGAACCCGCTTTTGAGCTAAAGTGGGCCAGCCATGATGGCAAAGGAAGGCCCATGAACCGGTATCAGCAACGCCCGCCTCTCGACGGGCTGCGCCGCGAGATCGCCCGTGCGCGCAAGGAAAAATCCGAAGGAAGAAAATCGGGCAGCTTCGTGCGCGAAACCTACCGGTTGAGCCGGGGCGAAGCGCGAGAAAAGGCACGGGAGTGGTTTTCCGCCTGGCCGAAAGCCGCCTACTGGACGGAAGTCGAGAGTTGGCGGGCCTTGCCGGGCGAGGGTGACGAGATCGAGTTCACCATGCGTCGGTTGCCGACGGCCGACTGATTGCTGCGGGCCGAACAATGCGGCCGATTATTCCGCTGAAGACTCTATCGATTTCTGTACCACCAGCCTCGGACCCGTGCCGGTCCGGCCTGCCCTGTCATCCGGATTGTAGAGCTTGCAGGCGTCGAGCGAGAGACAGCCGCAGCCGATGCAGCCGTCGAGCCGGTCGCGCAGCCGTTCGAGCATGCCGATACGGGCGTCGAGCCGGGCGCGGAAGCCGCGGCTGATCTTTTCCCAATCACGTTTGGTGGGCGTGCGCTCGAGCGGCAGCTGCTTGAGCTGGGCGCGGATCTCCTCAAGCGAAAATCCCATCTGCTGGGCGATCAGGATGAAGGACAGGCGCCTGATGTCGGAGCGGATGAACATCCGCTTTCCGCCTGGCGTGCGGCGCGCCGAAACCAGTCCCTCGTCGTCGTAGTAGCGGATCGCCGAGACGGCGAGACCGGTGCGGCTTGCCACTTCCCCGATGGTTAGAAGCCCCTGAGTGCGGATCGTAGCCATAATGGAAAAACCTCTTGACCTCAAGTTCACTTGAGAAAGTAGCATGATCTCCATGACAGGCAAGAAGACAAGATTGAGGAGGCTTTCATGACCAGATCCACGCTCGAACATGTCAATTTCACCGTCGCCGATGCGGCCGCCACCGCCAAATGGCTGTGCGATGTGTTCGGCTGGAAAATCCGCTGGCAGGGGCCTTCCATCAATGACGGAAGGTCGATTCATGTTGGAACGGACGACGACTACCTGGCGCTCTACACGCCGAAATCGACGCGGCCACGCGGCGGCAATGAGCGCGACGGCATCGGCAATCTCAACCATGTCGGTATCGTCGTCGACGATCTCGATGCGGTCGAGGCCAAAGTGAAGGCGCTGGGCTATCCGACCCACAGCCATGCCGATTACGAGCCGGGGCGCCGGTTCTATTTCGATGACGAGAACGGCATCGAGTTCGAGGTGGTCAGTTATGACTGACTTTGTTCTTGCCTACAGCCCGAACCGGCGATTGATCTCGCCGGCGATGATGGCGACGCTCATGGCGAGGTTGAGGCTGCGCCGGCCTTCGATCATCGGAATGGTCAGACGCGCATCGGCAGCGTCATGGACCCTGTCGGGCACGCCGGCGCTTTCGCGGCCGAACAGCACCACGTCCTGGGCGGTGAGGGTGTGGTCCGCGTCATCGATATAAGGCGTGGCGGATTTCGTGGTCATCAGCACGAGGCGGCGCTTTTCCGCCTGCCGCCATGTCTCGAACTCCTCCCAGCCGTCGTGACGGGTGAGGGTGGCCATCTCGATGTAATCCATGCCGGCGCGCTTGAGAGAGCGGTCGGTCATGTCGAAGCCGGCCGGGCCGATGATGTGGACGCCGATACCCAGGCAGGCGCCGAGCCTGAGGATCGAGCCGGTGTTGCCGGGAATGTCGGGCTGGTAAAGCGCGATCAGGGGCTTTCGGTTGGCGGCGGTTTCTGTGGTCATTTTATCACAATATCAAGCAAGGACAGGCCGAGGACGGACAAAGCGTTTGCGGTGATCTGGCACATCAGCCGAATCTGACTTAGAACAGACCATCTTCAACGCGAACCTGACGGAGGCTGTAATGCGCATCATCTATATCAGCTTTCCGATAGTGGCCATGGGCTACTGAACAGACAGGTCTTTCGCGGTTTCAGTTTTCATTTCCGGCTTTTGCGCCCTTTCCGACGGGCAAATGACGTTATCGCGTGATCCTGGCCTGCATTTCGATCCTGCCGGCGCATCGCATACGCGCCGCTTGCGGCACTTTTCAAGGAGACATCCATGTTTGGATGGTTTGAACGACGACTGAACCCCTATCCTGAAGCGGTTCCAACCGCGCCGCCGGAAGGACTGGTGGCTTTCTGCTGGCACTATTCGCGGGAAGCCGCCCCCTGGCTGCTTGCGCTGTCCGCCGTGACCGCGCTGATTGCCGTCGGTGAAGTCATGCTTTTTGGCTTCCTGGGCTCGATTGTCGACTGGCTTTCCAATACCGACCCGCAAGGATTCCTGCAGCGCGAATGGTTGCGGCTGGTGCTGATGGGCGCGGTGCTGCTTGTCGGCCTGCCGGTCGCGGTGATGCTGCATTCGCTGATTGTTCACCAGACGCTTCTGGGCAACTACCCGATGATCGCGCGCTGGCAGATGCACCGCTACCTGCTGCGCCAGAGCCTGAGCTTCTTTTCCAACGAGTTCGCCGGCCGGGTCGCCACCAAGGTGATGCAGACATCGCTGTCGATCCGGGAATCGGTGATGAAGCTGCTCGATGTGTTTGTCTTTGTCTCGGTCTACTTCATCGCCATGATCGGCATGGTGGCGAGCGCCGAGTGGCGGCTGGTGCTGCCTCTGCTGGTCTGGCTGGGCATCTACATCTGCCTGATCATGTATTTCGTGCCGAAGCTCAAGCGGATTTCGGCCGACCAGGCCGACGCGCGTTCGGCGATGACGGGCCGGGTGGTTGACAGCTACACCAACATCTCGACGGTGAAGCTGTTTTCCCACGCCGGCCGCGAAGAGGCGTATGCGCAGGAGAGCATGGACATGTTTCTCGAGGCGGTGCACCGGCAGATGCGCCAGGTGACGCTGTTTGAATCGCTGGTCTACTTCAACAATTGCGTCCTGGTGTTCGTGGTTTCCGCGATGTCGATCGGGTTCTGGCTGACGGGCATTGTGTCGGTGGGCTCCATCGCCGTCGTCATCGGGCTTTCGCTCAGGATCAACGGCATGTCGCAGTGGATCATGTGGGAGGTCTCGGGCTTTTTCGAAAATATCGGCGTGGTCCAGGATGGGATGGACATGATGGTCAAGCCGCATGATGTCGTCGACCGGCCCGGCGCCGGCGAAATCGTCGCCAGGAAGGGCGGGATCGAGTTCGAGAATGTCCGCTTCCACTACGGCAAGCAGAGCGGCGTGATCGAGAACCTGTCGCTGAAGATCGCGCCCGGCGAGAAGATCGGGCTTGTCGGCCGCTCGGGCGCGGGCAAGACGACCCTCGTCAGCCTGCTGCTGAGGTTCTACAATCTGGAAAGCGGGCGGGTGCTGATCGATGGCCATGACGTTTCCCAGGTCAGCCAGGACAGCCTGCGCGGTCAGGTGGGCATGGTCAGCCAGGACACCTCGCTCTTGCACCGCTCGGTGCGTGACAACATCGCCTATGGAAAGCCCGACGCCACCGAGGCGGAAATCCTCGACGCGGTGCGCAAGGCCAATGCGCTGGAATTCATCGAGGGGCTGGAGGATCTTGCCGGCCGCACCGGGCTCGACGCCCATGTCGGCGAACGCGGTGTCAAGCTTTCCGGCGGCCAGCGCCAGCGCATTGCCATCGCCCGGGTGTTTCTGAAGGATGCGCCGATCCTGGTGCTCGACGAAGCCACATCGGCGCTCGATTCCGAGGTCGAGGCGGCGATCCAGGAGAACCTGTTCGCGCTGATGGAAAACAAGACGGTGATCGCGATTGCGCACCGGCTGTCGACGATTGCGCAAATGGACCGGTTGGTGGTGCTCGACCATGGCGAGATCGTCGAAACCGGCACGCATGACGAACTGATCAAGTCGGGCGGCATCTATGCCGATCTGTGGTCGCGGCAGTCGGGCGGCTTCATCGACGTGGACGCCGACGCGACGGCGGCGGAATAGGAGCATGGTGATATTGCCAAACCCCGCTCCGGCTCTATTCTGTCGCCCATGATCTTCAGACCGCTGCTTGACCTTTTCGAAGGCTGGATCGATCCGTTTGTCCGGCGTTCGAGCTACCGGCCGCCGAAGTCGACGCGCTCGTTCCTGTGGCACTATGTCGGGCAGGCGAAGGGCGCATTTGCGGCGATGCTGGCGCTTGGCGGCCTGGTGGCGCTGCTCGAGGCGGCGCTGTTCTATTTCGTCGGGCAGCTGGTCGATGTTCTCGACGCCTCGGAACCGGCGGCGGGCTGGGGCGGGCTGATCGGCGAGCATGGCGCGACGCTGGCCTTCATGCTGTTCGTGGTGGTGGTGGCGCGGTTTGTCGTGGTGACGATTGCGGCGCTGGTCGAGGAGCAGGCGGTGGTGCCGGGATTCTTCAACCTGGTGCGCTGGCAGGCCTATTCGCACGTGTCGCGGCAGAATCTCGGCTTCTTCCAGAACGATTTCGCCGGTCGCATCGTCACCAAGGTCTGGTCGGCGGGCCAGGCCACCGGCGACTTCATGGTGTCGCTGTTGCAGGTGGTGTGGTTCATCATGATCTACACCGTGACCACCATGGCGCTGGTGGCGCAGCTTGACTGGCGGCTGTCGGCGCTGGTGCTCGCATGGATCGTGGTCTTCGGCTTCCTGGCGCGGTTCTTCGTGCCGCGTATCCGCCGCCACGCGCGGGCAAGTGCGGAAGCCTCGGCGATGCTCACGGGGCGCATCACCGACAGCTATTCCAATATCCAGACGCTCAAGCTCTATGCCCGCGACGCCGACAACGACCGCTATATCCGCGAGGGCTTTGACCAGTTCATTGCCACCATCATGCCGTTTACCCGGCACCTGACCGGGGTCCGGGCGTCGCTGGCAGCGCTTTCCGGAATGATGATCGCGGTGATCGCGGCCTTCGCCATCGATCTGTGGCTGGCGGGCGCAATCTCGGTCGGTGCGGTGGCGTTCACGCTGTCGCTGGTGCTCAGGCTCAACATGCTGCTGGGACGGATGATGACCCAGCTCAACGGGCTGATGCGCAATCTCGGCACCTTGCAGAACTCCGCCGAACTGGTGGCGCGGCCGATCGGGCTGTCGGATCGGGCGGACGCTGCCGAGCTTGTCGTTCACAAGGCCGGGATCCGGTTCGACAGGGCGTGCTTCGGCTACCATTCCGGCCGGCCGGTGATCGACGATCTGTCGCTCGCGATCGAGCCGGGCGAGAAGCTCGGGCTGGTCGGACGCTCCGGTGCGGGCAAGTCGACATTCGTCAACCTGCTGCTGCGCTTTTATGATCTCGATTCCGGGCGCATCGAGATCGATGGCCAGGATATTTCCGGGGTGACCCAGGAATCGCTGCGCCACTCGATCGGCATGGTGACGCAGGATACTTCGCTGCTGCACCGGTCGATCCGCGAGAACATCGTGTTCGGGCGTCCCGATGCTGACGATGCGGAAATCCTGGAGGCGGCGCGCCGGGCCGAGGCGTTGGATTTCATCAGGGATCTCCAGGACCAGCGCGGCCGCAAGGGGCTCGATGCCCATGTCGGCGACCGCGGCGTCAAATTGTCCGGCGGCCAGCGCCAGCGAATCGCCATTGCCCGGGTGATGCTGAAGAATGCACCGATCCTGGTACTCGACGAGGCGACATCGGCGCTCGATTCCGAAGTCGAGGCCGCGATCCAGGAGAACCTGGACGAGCTGATGGACGGCAAGACGGTCATCGCCATCGCGCACAGGCTGTCGACGATTGCGCGAATGGACCGTCTGGTGGTGATGGATCAGGGCCGTATTCTCGAAACCGGAACCCATGCCGAATTGATCGCGCACGGCGGGCTTTACGCCGATTTGTGGGCCCGGCAGTCGGGCGGGTTCATCGGCGTGGATGAAGCCGCGGAATAATCGGTCGAAATTCTCCGCGACATTGTGCCCTTCTACCTTCGTCCGGACTGGACTTTAGGTTCCATCCCGCATAGAAACCGCGCGATTGACAGAATTTCGCCGCATTGTCGGCACCGGCCGAATCTGCTTATAGCGGATAACCCAAATTCGGCTGGGGCAGTGGAGCGGAATGCTGATCCAGACGCAGCTTGAAGAGGACGTTGAGCCGTGAGTGAGCCAATGACACAAAGCGAAGGCGCGGGCGAACCGACCCGCCGCGATTTTCTTTATATCGCCACCGGGATGGCAGGCGTGGTCGGCGCGGGCAGTTTCGCCTGGCCGTTCATCGACCAGATGCGCCCGGATGCTTCGACCCTTGCGGTGTCCTCCATCGAGGTCAACGTCGAAGCCCTCGAGCCGGGCATGTCGCTGACGGTGAAATGGCGCGGCAAGCCGGTCTTCATCCGCAACCGCACCGAAGCCGAGATCGAGGAAGCAAAAGCTGTTGCGCTTTCCGATCTCAAGGATCCGGTCGCGCGCAACGCCAACATTTCCGGAGCAGCCGAAGCAACCGACATCGACCGCTCGGCTGGCGAAGGCAAGGAAAACTGGCTGGTAATGATCGGCGTCTGCACCCATCTGGGCTGCATTCCGCTCGGACAGGCCGGCGATTTCGGCGGATGGTTCTGCCCTTGCCACGGCTCGCACTACGACACCGCCGGCCGTATCCGCAAAGGTCCGGCGCCGCAAAACCTTCCGGTTCCGGTGTTTTCCTTCGTGTCTGACAGCGTCATCAAAATCGGTTAAGGGGGCTTTTGACCATGAGCAGCGATCACTCGACCTATCAGCCCGCTACCGGTTTCGGAAAATGGATGGACGCGCGCCTGCCGCTGATGCGGATGGTGCACGACAGCTTCGTTTCCTACCCGGTGCCGCGCAATCTCAATTACGCCTACACCTTCGGCGGCATCCTGATGGTGATGCTGGTGGTGCAGCTTCTGACCGGCATCGTGCTGGCCATGCACTACGCGGCCGACACCGCGATTGCCTTCCAGTCGGTCGAAAAGATCATGCGTGACGTGAACTCCGGCTGGCTGCTGCGCTACATGCACGCCAACGGCGCATCGTTCTTCTTCGTCGCGGTCTATATCCACATTGCCCGCGGCATGTATTACGGCTCCTACAAGGCGCCGCGCGAAGTGCTTTGGATCCTCGGCGTGGTGATCCTGCTTCTGATGATGGCCACCGCCTTCATGGGCTACGTGCTGCCCTGGGGCCAGATGTCGTTCTGGGGGGCTACGGTGATCACCGGCTTCTTCACGGCGTTCCCGGGCATCGGCGAGCCGATCCAGCAGCTCCTGCTCGGCGGCTTCGCGGTCGACAATCCGACGCTCAACCGCTTCTTCTCGCTGCACTACCTGCTGCCGTTCATGATCACGGGCGTCGTGATCCTGCATGTCTGGGCGCTGCATGTGACCGGTCAGACCAACCCGACCGGCGTGGAAGTGAAGTCGAAGACCGACACCGTGCCGTTCACGCCCTATGCGACCGTCAAGGACGGACTGGCGATGAGCGTCTTCCTGATGGTGTTCGCCTACTTCATCTTCTTCATGCCGAACTTCCTCGGCCATGCGGACAACTACATCCCGGCTGACTCGCTGAAGACACCGGCGCACATCGTTCCGGAATGGTACTTCCTGCCGTTCTACGCGATCCTGCGCGCCATCACCTTCAATATCGGGCCGATCGATTCCAAGCTTGGCGGCGTGCTTGCCATGTTCGGTTCCATCGCGGTGCTGTTCGTGCTGCCGTGGCTCGACACGTCGAAGGTCCGCTCGGCGGTCTACCGTCCGTGGTACAAGCTGTTCTTCTGGATCTTCGTCGCCAACGCGATCTTCCTCGGCTGGCTGGGCGCCAAGCCGGCGGAAGGCGTCTACACGACCATGGCCCAGGTGGCGACGCTGTACTACTTCGCGTTCTTCCTGGTCATCCTGCCGGTGCTTGGGCTGATCGAAACGCCGAAGCGCCTGCCAAACTCCATCACCGAAGCCGTGCTCGCCAAAAAGGGCGGCAATGGCGGGGCTGCGGCATCCGCGGCTGCGTCACCAGAAACCCGCGGCTGAGCGGCGAGACGGAAAGGATCCGAGATATGAAAAAGCTTCTTGCAAGCATCGTTCCGTTCGCTCTGGCCGCCATCATTGGCGCAGGCCCGGCAGTTGCCGCGGAAGGGGAAGGCGGCGGGACCCCCCACTACCCCATCCATCACCTGAAGGAGCAGTCATGGTCATTCGCTGGTCCGTTCGGTACCTATGACAAGGGACAGTTGCAGCGCGGCCTGAAGGTTTACACCGAGGTTTGTGCGGCATGCCATTCGATGAACCTGGTTGCGTTCCGCACGCTTGAGGATCTTGGCTATTCCGAAGAGCAGGTCAAAGCGTTCGCGGCCAATTATGAAGTCCAGGACGGCCCCAATGACGAAGGTGAAATGTTCACCCGCACGGCTATTCCCGCGGATCATTTCCCGTCGCCGTTCCCGAATGCGCAGGCGGCAGCTTACGCCAACAACGGCGCAGTTCCGCCCGACTTCTCGCTTCTGGCCAAGGCACGCTATGTCGAGCGCGGCTTCCCGCAGTTCATCTTCGACATCTTTACCGGCTACAATGAGAGCGGTCCGAACTACATCTACTCGCTGCTGACCGGCTATGAAGAGGCGCCTGCAGGCGTCGAGATCGCCGAAGGCACACATTATAACCCGTACTTCATCAGTTCCGCCGCGTTGGCGATGGCCAAGCCGATTGACGATGGCGCCGTCACTTATGATGATGGTTCGCCCGAGACGCTGGACCAGTATGCGCATGACGTGGCTGCATTCATGATGTGGGCCGCAGAGCCGCACATGGAAGAACGCAAGCGTACGGGCTTCATGGTCATCCTGTTCCTGGCGATCTTCTCGTCGCTGATGTACCTGACCAAGAAGTCAGTGTTCGCCAACAAGGACCACTGATTTTCGCCCTGTCCGGGCCGAGTTCGAATGCGCCGCCTGCGGGCGGCGTTTTCATGTCCGCTTCCCGGTTCCGGCAGCCCGGGTATCCGGGCAGCCCATCGCCGGAACTTGCCGGGATCCTGCATGACCGCCGCTCTCTTGCGGCATTGCCGAACCGGCACGAAAGCGGCTTGCACGGGGATCGGCCCCGACGCACATTGAGACATCCATCGGGGAGCCAACATGTCTGATCTCGAAACCGAACTGCGCGCCTCCATCCGCACCATCAAGGATTATCCGAAGCCGGGTATCCTGTTCCGGGACATCACCACGCTGCTCGGTGCGCCGCGGGCGTTCCGGCGCGCCGTTGACGAGTTGGTGCATCCCTATGCGGGGCTCAGGGTGTCGAAGATCGCCGGCATCGAGGCGCGCGGGTTCATCCTCGGCGGAGCGATGGCGCACCAGTTGTCGGCCGGTTTCGTGCCAATCCGCAAGAAGGGCAAGCTGCCGCACCACACGGTTCGCGTGGCCTACAGCCTCGAATACGGCGTCGACGAGATGGAGATGCACACCGATGCGGTGGCAGAAGGCGAAAGCGTCATCCTGGTCGACGACCTGATCGCCACCGGCGGTACGGCGGAAGGGGCGGTCAAGCTGCTGCGCCAGATGGGCGCCAACATCGTTGCCGCCTGTTTTGTGATCGACCTGCCCGATCTCGGCGGACGCAAGAAGCTTGAGGACCTCGGCGTGCAGGTGCGCACGCTGGTCTCCTACGAAGGCCACTGAGCGGGACTTTTCCTCTGCCTGTCTGGCTGATAGGCGAGTGTCAGGCAGGTGGTTCCATCCGTCGAGGTCCTAGTTTTCGGCGCGGTCGGTCTCCGGGAGCCTGACCAGTGCGGCGGAATCGAAACTCATCACCAGTTCACCGGATGTGTTGCGGGCTTCGGCGGTCAGTTCGAGGATGGACCAGCCGGGCCTTGAGTTGAGCGGCCGTGTGCCCCTGACGGTGCGTGAATAGAAGATCTCCTCGCCAGCGTAGACAGGCTTGAACCATCTGAGATTGCGGATGCCGGGCGAGGGGCCGAATTCGGGAAGCGTCCGGCCTTCCGCCTTGGCGTTTTGTGCTTCGATCGCGCTTGCCGCAATGTTGAGCTTCATCCAGGTTGCGGCGGTCTGCCAGCCCGAAGCGCAGAGACCGCCGAAGACGCTGTCCTTTGCCGCTTCCGCATCGAGATGGAAGCGCTGCGGATCAAACTGCCGGGCAAAGGCGATGATGGATTCGGCGGAGAAGACATAGCCGCCGAGTTCCTGGCGGTCGCCCGGTACAAAATGGGGATGATTGGTCACGAACTGGCACTCCCGGGATTTCTCAGCCGGATCATCACCGGATTTTCCGATTCCAGCACGGTATCGCCCTTCTGGTTGCGCAATTCGTGCTTCAGGCTGACGATGCCTATTCCCGGCCGGGACTGGGATTCACGGCTGTCGAGCACCCGGGTCTCGCCGGACAGGACATCGCCGGCAAGCACCGGTTTCTTCCATTTGACGTAGTCGACCCCGGGCGCACCTTCCGCAGCGGTGCGCAGCAGGTAGGAGTCGGTCATCATCCGCATCATCATGGCGCAGCTGTGCCAGCCGGAGGCTGCCAGACCACCCAGGATGGATTGCCGCCCGGCTTCGGCATCGAGGTGCATGGGCTGGGCGTCATACTCCATCGCAAACGCGATGATCTCGTCTGCCGTGACACGCTTGGGCCCGAGCGGAAACACCGTACCCGGCGGCATGTCCTCAAAATGGAGAAGATTATCGTCTGACATGGAAAAGGATCGCTTCTTCAATGGTGAATGCCGCGCAACCTAGTCGATTTCATTTAGGTGTGAAAGGTTTGCAGTGGCGGCGCGGTCAAAATACCTCCTGATCCCCGAAGGGTGCGTGAGATGCTCTGCAAATCGGGACAGCCGGCGATTGATCGGTGTCAAAGCGGTTTGTAACAAATCTGATAATCACTATGCATTCCGGCATTGCGTCCGGTCATGGGAACTGGAGTTACGGATATGCTCAAGAACAATGTTGGCGGTCTCGACCGCACGGTTCGCGTCATCGCTGGCCTGATATTGCTGGGGCTGTTTTTCCTCTACCCGGATGCTTCCTGGCGATACTACACGCTGATCGGCGTGATCCCGCTGTTTACCGGCCTGTTCGGCACCTGCCCGCTCTATTCGATCCTCGGGCTGTCGACCTGTCCGGTGAAGAAGACCTAGATCACGCAACAGCCGGCTGGCCATCCTGCGGCTGGGGTCGTGATCAGGCCGCGCTCGCGCGTGCGAGTGCGGCAAAGTGGTCAGCGTGCCCGCCAAGCAGCACGAACCAGACATAAGGCATGACCAAGGCACGGGCAGGCAGGCGATGCGCTTGCATGTTAGTTGGCCGAACCGGCGCTCCGTACCGCCATCTCACATGGCGCGCCAAGCGCGCGCATCGGTCCGCACAGATAGACAGGGGGCGCGGATCTCAGCAAATGGCTTGCCCGAGCCCGGGAGATTCAGGCGTCAGGTGTTGAAGCGGAAGTGGATGACGTCGCCGTCCTGGACCACGTATTCCTTGCCCTCGTCACGGGCCTTGCCTGCTTCCTTGGCCGGCACTTCGCCACCGAGCGAGACGTAGTCGTCATAGGCGATGGTGAAGGCGCGGATGAAGCCGCGTTCGAAATCGGTGTGGATAACGCCTGCGGCCGCGGGCGCCTTGGTGCCGCGCTCAATCGTCCAGGCCCGGGTTTCCTTGGGGCCGACGGTGAAATAGGTGATCAGGTCGAGCAGATGGTAGCCGGCGCGGATCAGCCGGTCGAGGCCCGCCTCGTCGAGGCCGAGCGCCGAGAGGAATTCCTTTGCTTCCTCGTCAGGCAGCTGCGCCACTTCGGATTCGATGGCCGCGGAGATGACGATGCTTTCCGCGCCCTGTTCGGCGGCCATTTTCGCCACCGCCTCGGTGTGGGCGTTTCCGGTCGCGGCATCTTCCTCGGCGACATTGCAGACATAAAGTACAGGGTGCGAGGTCAGAAGATTGAGGCCCTTGAGGATCGCGAGATCCTCGGCGGCGAGCGACTTCAGCATGGTGCGGACAGGCTTGCCTTCCTGCAACAGCTTCAGCGCGGCTTCCATCATAGGCAGCACCGTAAGGGACTCTTTGTCTTTGGAAGCGGCGCGCTTGCGGGTCTGGTCGGTCCGGCGCTCGAGGCTTTCGAGGTCGGCGATCATCAGTTCGGTCTCGATGGTCTCGGCGTCGCCAACGGGGTCGATGCGGCCCTCGACATGGGTGATGTCGTCATCCTCGAAACAGCGCAGGACGTGAACGATGGCGTCGACTTCCCGGATATTGGCAAGAAACTTGTTGCCCAGGCCTTCGCCCTTGGAGGCGCCGCGCACGAGGCCCGCGATATCGACGAACGAGATGCGGGTCGGGATGATTTCCTTGGAGCCGGCGACCGACGCAAGCTTCTGCATGCGCGGATCGGGCACGGCGACTTCGCCGGTGTTGGGCTCAATGGTGCAGAACGGATAGTTGGCAGCCTGCGCGGCGGCGGTCCGCGTCAGCGCGTTGAACAGTGTGGACTTGCCGACATTGGGCAGCCCGACGATGCCGCATTTGAAACCCATGGGATTGGTGTCCTTCAAGTAGATACTTGCGGCTTTGTATGGATGTGACGTTCCGCGTCAAGGGGTGATCGGCCGGGCGCGGCCCGCGGGCCGCGGATTGTCTGGCGTAGCGCTAGAATGAGCGACTTTCAGACGCTGCCGCCGCGCGGTAGACATCGTTGCGCGGCGGCGCGCCGAATTTCCGTGAATACTCCCGGCTGAACTGCGTGGTGCTTTCGTAGCCGACCTCGAAGGCGGCCGAGGAGACGGACAGCCCGTCCGCCGACATCAGCCGGCGGGCCTCCATCAGCCTGAGCTCCTTCTGGTACTGCAGCGGCGTGGTTCCGGTGACCTGTTTGAAATACTGGTGAAAGGATGACGGACTCATGCTCGCCTCCTCGGCGAGGGTGGTGACCGCCAAAGGCATGCGATAGTCGCTCCGGATGCGGTCGATGGCGCGCGAGATCCGGCTTGCGTGGCTGTCGCGCTGCATCAATTGGCGGAGCATGCCGCCGTGGCTGGCGGTCAAGAGCCGGAAGTGGATTTCCCTGAGGATGAGCGGCTGCATCACCTTTGCTTCCAGAGGATCGCCGGTGAGGGCGAAATAGCGCGCGATCGCCTCTACGATCTTCTCATCGGTCACGTCGGCGCTCAGCGTGTCCGCCTGCCGCCTCTCAAGTTCCGGTTCGCCGACTTCATCGCGAAGGCTGTGCAGGATGGCGATGTCCAGTGCGACGATGATCGCGAGGTAGGGCTTTTGCGGGCTGGCTTCGGTGACGCGGGCCATCACGGGAACGTCGTGGCTGACGATCAGCGACTGGCCTGCATCGAAGGCGACTGATCGGTCGCCGATGCTCACTTCCTTGCGGCCCTGCAGGTTCAGGCAGATTACCGGATGGTAGACAGTAGCCTCGAACGGGCTCGGCCTGGTCTCGCTATGGATGTAAAGACCGGAGATCCCGGTTTCCCGCCCCTTAACGGTTTCAGCATGTTCGCCAATGAATTCTGCGACGTTCCGGGCCAGATCCTGAAGTGTCATGGGGGTTCCTTTCGGCAGACAGGGATACGCCTTCGCGCGGGCCGCGTCACGGGCTTAATCGTACTTCCGGAGGATCGGGCAGAAGTCACGGAGGATCCGGCAGGCGAGGCGGCGATGCGGTCGATAGTTTGCGGCCATCCCAAACAGATGGAGCAAGACATGACACAATCGATCGCGCTTATCACCGGCGGCAGCCGCGGCCTCGGCCGCAACGCAGCCCTGCACCTCGCCCGTCAGGGGACGGGCATCGTCATCACCTACCTGTCGCGCTCGGACGAAGCCGCCGCCGCCGTCGCGGAGATCGAGAAGGCGGGCGGCAGGGCCGTCGCGCTGCAACTCGATACCGGAGACACGACGCAGTTCGCCTCTTTCGCCGACCGGCTCAAGGATGTGCTGGAGAAGACCTGGGGTCGCAGCAGTTTCGATTTCCTGGTCAACAATGCCGGCATGGGCATCCATGCGGGGTTCACTGACACCACCGAGGAGCAGTTCGACAGGCTGATGAACGTCCATCTCAAGGGCGTGTTCTTCCTGACCCAGAACCTCCTGCCGCTGATCGCCGACGGCGGGCGTATCCTCAACGTGTCGTCGGGCCTGGCCCGTTTCAGCCTGCCAGGATACGCGGCCTACGGCACGATGAAGGGTGCCATCGAGGTGCTGACCCGCTATCTGGCCAAGGAACTCGGTCCGCGCGGCATTTCCGTCAACGTCATCGCTCCGGGAGCCATCGAGACCGATTTCGGCGGCGGTGCGGTGCGTGACAACCCTGATGCGAATGCCTTCGTGGCGAGTGTCACTGCGATGGGACGGGCGGGACTGCCCGACGACATCGGCGGCGCCATCGCCAGTATCCTGCTCGGCGACAACCGTTGGATGACCGCACAGCGGATCGAGGTTTCCGGCGGAATGTATCTCTAGGCCGGAGGCGGCTTCGGCGTCGCAAGCGGGGGCGGGCGGCAACGTCCGCCCCAGTTCCGGCATGACCGGTCAATCTGACTGAAAGGTTTTCATGCGATCCTCACCGTTCCTGAACGTGGAAGAGGTCGAGATGGAAACCGAGCTTGCCACCTGGCATTTTCTCGCCGCGGGCATTGTCTTTGCAGCCATCGGGGTCCTGGCGCATGTTGCAAGGGCCGTCTTCAACGTCTTTCCCGACAAGATCTCGGACAGGCCGGCGGTCAACATCATGGTGTCGAACGACTATGGTTGGGCCGACCATCTGTGGGGCACCGAGTTCGACGATGCCGGCTACTACCGGCTCGACAGCCTGAAGAATCTCAGGCTTTCGGTGGTGTTCACAGTCTTCGGCGGGCTTGCCGCCATGTTGCTGGTCGACGGTGCCGGGGTTGGCATCGCAGCGCTCATCGAGGCGGGACTTGGCGCGTTAGTCGATCTTTTCTGGCAGCGCATCGCGGAACTGTGACGGGCAACAGGCCTATTTCGACGCCCAGTAGGCATCGGCCTTGCCGATGTAGCTTCCGCGGTCGGCGTCCCACCGCTTGCGCACATCGGCATTGTAGTTGAGGTAGAGCTTTCCATCGGCCACCGTGAATTGTTCCGGCTCGACCGGAGCGTTGTAGCCCTGGGCGGCGCCATAGGCGCAATAGCCGCCATATTGCGGCACATACTTGCCGGGGTCGGCCTCGAACAGGGCCCTGTGTTCTGCGGATGCAAAGCGGTAGATGGCGCCATCATGAGTGGCGGTGATTTCCGGGTCGCCCGGAACCGGCTTTGCCTCGGTGAAATAGGCGACAGGGTCATAGCCCTGGATCGCCACCCCGTGGAAGTTCAGGTTGGTCTCGCCGGCGATGGCTGCACCGGAAAGGAACGCCAGAACGAAAAACGGCAGCGCAAAGTGCGTGCGGATGATCCTGGATACGAACATGAATTGCCTCCCTCACCGGTCTCGTAACCCGGTCAGGATAGCGGAAGTGTTGTTCAACCCGGAATGACGATCCTGTGAGCGGCGGCTCAGTCCTTGTTGCCGAACAGCTTCTTCAGCATGTCAGCCATTGGCCCGGATGTCGGCAGCGTTTTCGGCTGCGCGGAATTGCGGGCCTGGCGGATGTGGGATTTGCCCGCCGGTGCGGGCTTGCCGGCGGTCGCCGAGACAGGTTTTCCCGGCTTGTCGGATTTTGGCGTAGCCGTACCGGTCGCCAGCGCAATCTTGTTGAGGAACCCGGCGTCGTCACCTCGCGCCATCAGCTCGGCATTGTCGGCGATGGCATCGAGCAGCGGCTCCAGCCATTGCTGGTCGGCCTTGGCGAAGTCGCCGAGAACATGCGGATTGACCCGGTCCTTGTGACCGGGATGGCCGATGCCGATCCGCAAACGCTTGTAATCCTTGCCGCAATGCGCGTCGATTGATTTGAGGCCGTTGTGGCCGCCATTGCCGCCGCCGACCTTGAGCCTGAGCTTGCCGGGGGCGAGATCGAGTTCGTCATGGATGACGATGATGTCGGCGGGGGAGAGCTTGAAGAACCGCATGGCTTCGCCGACGCTGTCGCCCGACAGGTTCATGAAGGTCATGGGTTTGAGAAGGAGCACCTTGTCGCCGGCGAGCGTACCTTCGGCAATCTCAGCCCGGAACTTTTTCGAAAATCCGGAAAACGAATGGCGGCGGGCAATCTCGTCCACCGCCATGAAGCCGACATTGTGCCGGTTCCTGGCGTATTGAGGGCCGGGATTTCCAAGTCCTGCGATGAGCAACATGGAGCCTGACCCTCAAAAACACGCCAAGCGGCTTATTCTTCGTCTTCTTCTGCCTCAGCGCCGCCGGCAGCGTTGTCATCGCTCTTGAGGCCGGCAGGTGCAGCGATCGTTGCGATGGTGAAGTCGCGATCGGTGATCGTCGGATGCACACCTTCAGGCAGCGTCACATGCGAGATGTGAATGCCGTCGCCGATTTCGAGACCGGTGAGGTCAACGACGAGCGCTTCCGGAATGGCGTTGGCCGGGCAGTGGCACTCGACCGCGTGACGCACGACGTTGAGAACGCCGCCGCGCTTGAGGCCGGGGGACTTCTCTTCGTTTTCGAAGTGAACCGGAACTTCCACAGTCACCAGGGTGTTCTTCGACACGCGCAGGAAATCGACGTGCATCAGGAAGTCGCGGACCGGATCAAGCTGGTAATCCTTCGGCAGGACGTTGTACTTCTTGCCGTCGACTTCGATGGTAACGAGGGTGGTCAGAAAACCGCCGTCGTGGATCTTCTTGGTTACGTCCTTGCGCGAAAGCGCGATGGACACAGGGTCTTGCTTGTCACCGTAGATGACAGCGGGAATCAAACCGTTGCGGCGAAGTTCACGGGCGGACCCCTTACCGACCTGTGCGCGCGCCTCGGCCTTGAGCTCATATGCTGCGTTGCTCATGGCAAATCCTTTCGAGGTTCTAAAAAAGGCTGTCTTCCGGTTCGCGGCATAAGCCGGTCCCAAAAAACATCAAGCGCCGTTTCCGGCGCTTCATCCGCGTTGCCTCCAAGGGTGTCTGCACGGACGGGGCCGCTATAGCCGAGCAAGTGCGCAAATGCAAGCTTTGCGGGCGGTTGCCGGCCTGGCTGATCCCGGACTTTAGAAATCCGGGACCAACGGCAGTCCGGCCAGGGCGCCGGCAAAGCATGCGACGACAATAGCGGCGAAAAGGACGGCACAGCCCCAGACCGCTGCCAAAGCCGCTCTTGGCGGCAGCAATGCGGCTGCAAGCAATCCCGCGACCGGCACTGCATGCATGGCATGGGTGGCCAGGAAATGCGGCGCCCGCAGGTCGCCCACTTCACGCGACCAGCCTATGATCGGTACCGTCGCCCCGGTCACTGGCGTGCCGACCAGGTGACCGGGAAAAGATGCCAGCGTTCCCGCCACGACCAGCGTGAGTATGAAGGTCAGAACCAGCCCAAGCGCGATGGACAGGTGCAGTGCCGGCGGCAATCCGGTCCGCGGATTGCGCCAGATGGCGATGCCGTGCACCAGCGTCGCGGAGGTGAGCAGCACGGCAAGAAGCCCCATTAGCCCGTAGATGCCCTGCATCACCGGGTTGGTGACGTTGAAATGGGAAGCCGTGCCATACATGGCGGCGCCGCTGACCCAGATCAGTTCGGCCACGATGGCGAAGATGACAAGACCGGAATAGACGCGGTAGCTGCGCCTTGCGGTCATGCCGTCCGGCAGCCAGCGGGCGAAAAAGGCCAGCGTCAGCAGGTGGAGCGTGAGCGCGATCTGGAACTTGATCGGCTTGAGCCAGACGTTCTCGCCGAGGAACTGCCGGTGGTCGAGCGCCATGGCCGCCAGCGTTGGCGCAAGCGACAGGCCGATCAGCAGCCCGGACGCGGCGAACAGGGGCTCGGCGTCGAACAGGCCGGGACGCCGGGCCGACTGGAGACGGTGGTTGAAAGCGATATCAGTCATGATGCACCTCCGGCGGGGAAGCTTGCGAACCGGCCATGAACAAGCCGCAGGCCGAGAAATGCCAAGAGACCGATCGGGCCGAAGAGGAAGGTGAGGACAAGGCAGGGCAGCACCAGAAGATGCGGGATGCGCTCGTGCCGCGCAGTGCGGACTTCCCAGGCTCCGACGAACAGGTCGAAGGCCAGGTAGTGCAGCCAGCCGGCAAGGGCGACGGCCGGATTGGTGAAGAGCAGCATCACATCGCTGAGGCTACCGAATCCGCCCTCGGCGCCTGACCAGTTGGCAAGGATGAGCGCGGTGTAGCCCAGCGAGAGGATGAGCGGAATGACGAGACCGGCAACAAGCTGGGTCAGTCGTGGTGCCAGCGGCGTTGCCGCCAGCGCCAGCCAACCTGTCATCGCAAGCGGGCCCGAGAGTTGAAAGAGGGCGTCGGGTTGCATGCAAGATCTCCATCTGGACAGTGACAAGATCAAGAGTGGGGCGTTATCTTGTCGTTGTCAAGATGAATTTGACGCTGTCCAGATGACGCGCTAGTGTCAGCCCATGCTCAAATCGAAAGACAGCTACCATCATGGCGACCTGCGCGCGGCGCTAATCAAGGCGGGCGAAGCCGTGCTGGCGGAGACCGGGGTAACCGGCTTTTCGCTCAGGGCAGTGGCCAAGAGCGTCGGCGTCAGCCATTCGGCGCCAGCGCATCATTTCGGCGATGCAAAGGGACTGCTCGATGCGCTCGCCACCGAAGGCTTCCGGCGGTTTCTCGCCGCGATGGAGGCGCGGCAGGCGGCTGAACCCAGCAAGGATCCGCGTCAGCAACTGCTGGCCTCGGGCCTCGGCTATCTGGATTTCGCCATCAGTTCACCGGCCTTGTTCCGGCTGATGTTCTCGACCGACAAGCCCGAACCCAAGACTTCGGAACTTGCCGGCGCCGCCAAGGCCGCGTTCATGCACCTGGCTGACAGCGTCGCCCGGTTGCGCGGCGTCTCGCCCTTTGAAGCTCCGGCAGCGATGACCGATGTGATGGCGATCTGGAGCATGGTGCACGGCTTTGCAGACCTCTATATCGCCGGAAGACTTGGCCCCCCGGACGGCAAGCCGGTTGCAGACCGCGAAGCCGTTCTCGTCGAGATCCTTGACCGGGCGATGACGTGATCTGACGCGACAATCGGCTGTCAGGCAATTAACGCGTCATTCCGCACCAGCTAGCTCTCGAAGACGGGGTTACGGGTGACTCCGCGTTGCTGGCGAGAGCCCAAGTTCCGCCCTTCGTGATTATGCGAAGGGATCATCACGTCCAAATCCATCTCGACCAATGGCCTGATCAATCTGTCCGGCACCAGCGCCTGGCCGCCTGTCGTTGCCTTGACCCGCTGTTTCAAATTCGAGGAAGAGGGGCGCGCCATTGCCGGCTCGACACATTGCTCGATCTGTTCGGCATCGAAGATCCCGCCCTGCGGCATCTGGCCCGCATCGTCCGTGGCGCTGATCCCGGGGATCTCGACCGTGAGCCGCAGCCGGCCGGCCTGCTGGCGATTTCGCTGGGATTGTCATCTTCGGAAGATAATGATCTGGCACAGCTGGAACAAGGCATGGTGATTTATGATGCACTGTTTGCATGGTGTCGTCATGCCACCGCCGAAAAACATACCTGGACGTCTAGGCCTGCTGCATCATGAGTTCCTTTTCTTCACCTTCCTTTCGCGAAATGCTCCGCGTTTTCGGCCGCATCGGGCTTCTCTCCTTCGGCGGGCCTGCCGGGCAGATCGCGTTGATGCACCGCGAACTGGTCGAACAGCGCGGCTGGCTTGACGAGCCGCGATTCCTGCACGCGCTCAATTTCTGCATGCTGCTTCCGGGTCCGGAAGCCATGCAACTTGCCACCTATTCCGGCTGGCTGCTGCGCGGGGTGAGAGGCGGCCTGCTTGCCGGCCTGTTGTTCATTCTGCCGGGTTTCGCGGTGATCATGGCGCTGTCGGCGGTGTATTTTCACTATGGCGAGATGCCGCTGGTGGCGGGCGTGCTGTTCGGGCTTAAGGCGGCGGTGCTGGCCATCGTTGTCGAGGCGCTGATCAAGGTGTCGAAACGGGCGTTGAAGTCGCGACTGGCCTATGGGCTTGCTCTCGCGGCGTTTGTCGCCATCGCCTTCCTCAAGCTGCCTTTCCCGTTGATCGTCCTGGGGGCAGGCCTGATTGGCATTCTCACGTCACTGGCCAGACGGTTCGGTCAGCGCAGCGAGGCCGACCCAGCCGCAGCGCCGGCGGCTGCGCAGTTGCCGGGACTGGCCGGGCCAACGCTGCGGACCGTGCTGGTCTGGGGCGCGATCTGGCTCGGGCCGCTGGCCGCACTGTTGTTCTTGCGGGGGATCCCTGATGCCTTCAGCGCGATGGCCGTGTTCTTCTCAAAGGCCGCGATCGTCACATTCGGCGGCGCCTACGCGGTGCTTGCCTATGTCGGGCAGCAGGCGGTCGAGGTGCACGGCTGGCTCAGACCCGGCGACATGCTGGCGGGCCTCGGGCTTGCCGAGACGACGCCGGGACCCTTGATCCTGGTGCTGGTGTTCGTCGGCTTTCTCGGAGGGGCGAGGGAAGCAGGGCTGGACCCGCTCGCGGGCGGCCTGTTCGGCGGATCGCTGGCGCTGTTCTTCACCTTCGCGCCGTGCTTTCTGTGGATTTTCGCCGGAGCGCCGCATATCGAGCGGCTGCGCTCGGTCAGATGGCTGTCAGCCGGATTATCGGCGATCACTGCCGCGGTGGTGGGCGTCATCGCCAATCTCGCGGTCTGGTTTGCATTGCACGTGCTGTTTGCGGATGTGGGCGAGGCGGCATTCGGCCCGTTCATCCTGCCGGTGCCCGATCTGGCGAGCCTCAACGCCGCTGCGCTCGCCATCGCGTTTGCCGCCGGCGTGGGGCTGCTGCGGTTTCACGTCAACCTGTTCATGGTACTAGGGGCCGCGACACTGGCTGGCGTCGCGGTGGTGCTGCTGGGCTGATGCGCGATCGGCCGGCGGGCCTCAGTCGAACAGGCTCGAGACGGACTGCTCGGCGGCGGTGCGGTTGATGGCCTCGCCGATCAGGGCGTCCGTTGAAATCACCCGGATATTCGGAGCCGAGAGGATCTCCGGCGTCGGCTGGATCGAGTCGGTGATGACCAGTTCCTTGAGCTTCGAAGACGAAACGCGCGCCACCGCACCTCCCGACAGCACGCCGTGGGTGATGTAGGCAGTCACGGATTTCGCGCCGTTGGCAAGAAGGGCTTCGGCGGCGTTGCACAAGGTGCCCCCGGAATCGACGATGTCGTCGATCAGGATGCAATCCTTGCCGTCGACTTCACCGATGATGTTCATCACTTCGGATTCGCCGGGCCGGTCGCGGCGCTTGTCGACGATGGCGAGCAGGGAGCCCAGGCGCTTGCCGAGCGCACGCGCACGCACCACGCCGCCGACATCAGGCGAGACCACCATGACATTTTCCAGCTGGTAATGAGCCTTGATGTCGCGTGCGATTACCGGAATGGCGAACAGGTTGTCGGTCGGAATGTCGAAGAAGCCCTGGATCTGGCCGGCATGAAGGTCAAGCGTGAGAACCCGGTCGGCGCCGGCCTCGGTGATCAGGTTGGCGACAAGCTTGGCCGAGATCGGGGTGCGGCCGGACGCGCGGCGATCCTGTCGTGCATAGCCGAAATAGGGAAGAACCGCGGTGATGCGCCGGGCCGACGAGCGGCGGAAGGCGTCGATCATGATCAGCAGTTCCATCAGGTGGTCGTTTGTCGGAAAGGACGTGGACTGCAGGATGAAGACATCCTCGCCGCGCACATTCTCCTGGATCTCGACGAAGATCTCCTGGTCGGCGAAACGCCTGACACTGGCCTTGCCCAAAGGCACATTGAGATAATTGCAAATGGACTCTGCCAAACGCCGGTTCGAGTTTCCCGCGAAAACCTTCATTTGGGACCGCCTGTTTTTTTCGGCCGCGTCGCTCCGTGCGCAGGATCACGCAAGGGGACGGGGCGCCAACCCGTTGGCCCGCGTTTAAGCGGCGGTTTTGATGATTGCAAGCGCGCATCGCCAAGCGGCGTAATTTTTCTGTTAAACTTCTCGGGACGTGACGCCGGCAAAGCACAGCCAGCCGGGCCGCGAGTCTGTCAGAGACCGCGCCAGGCGGTGTAATCGGCCATGGTGCGGGAGGCGATTCGCTCCATCACATTGGCAGGGACGGAAGCCCATGGATCGCCGTTGCCGCCAGGAAAGACTTCCTGCCCCTGAATCCGGGTCAACCTGGTTCCGGCCGGATCCAGAATGTCCCAGACATAGAACACGGTTGTCTGGCCACTAAAGTTGTCGGCGGAGAAATAGCCCTTGAGCACATGGTCGCCGCCCGGATCGGAGGCGCTCAGGATTGCAAGTCCGCGAGTGCGCGCCTCCACGGCCAACTGACGCGACAGCGGCGTGACGGCATTCACGGGCGCGCCAATGACCGGCATGAAGCGGATCTGGCCGCGGACCTGGCCCGCGGGCAGGGCGGCCTGGGTCTGGGCTTGTGTCTGGGCCGGGCTTTGCGGCGTTGCAGCCGGCGCCTGGGGGCTTGTCGCGATGCCCGGCGCAGTGCCGGGTGCGGTGGCAAACGGATCGAAGCCGCCAGGGGGGGCGGCGTCCGTGGCTGCCTGCTGCTCGCCCGGGATCGGCTGCAGCGACTGCTCGGTGACGTTGCAGCCGGCCATCATGACGGCCAACGTCCCAACCATGCCGATAATTTTGATGCGCTGCATCATGTTTCCCGCCCGTTTCCCGTCCTGTTATGAAATCCCGGAGGCAGACCTGTCAATCGTTGACGGGTCTGGCGCGTGTGCAGAGTGAGTTTCGGCCGGGGGGCGCCGGGATATCCGTGCCTATGACGCGATGATCAGATCGAGAGACTTGGCGGAGAGCGATTCCGGCGCGTCCTGCGTCGTCAGATAGGTCTGTCCCAATGTCATGGCGGTGCCGGTCTCCGAATCCATTATGATCATGTGCACGAAGAGCGTCATGTCCGGGGCAATCTCGAGCGGGTTTCCGGCGTGGAACATCTGGTGCTCCATCCAGCTGGGAGTAAAGCGCGCGCCGACCGAATAGCCACAGGCGTTGAGCCGGTGCCGGGTCAGCCCGCGCACATCCATCACCTCGGCATGGGCATCGAAGACCTGGCCAAAGGTGGTGCCGGGCCTGAGGATTGCGGTGATGGCGTCGAGCGACAGCCGGCAGGCCTCGTAAAGCTCGACATGGCGGGGTGTCGGTTCTCCGACGATGACGGTGCGCATCATCGGCGCATGGTAGTGGGCGAAGGCGCCCGCCCATTCGAGCGTGAGCTGGTCGTCTGCGGTGAGCTCGCGGCGGCCGGCCTTGTAGCGGCACAGAAGCGCGTCCTCGCCGGAGCCGATGATGAACTCGTTGGCCGGATAGTCGCCGCCGCCGGAAAACACCGCGCCCTGCATGGCGGCCAAGATGTCGGCTTCATCGGCGCCCGGCTTGATGAGCGGCAACGCGGCGTCGAGCGCTGCATCGGACAGCTCGGCGGCGCGCCTGGCATAGGCGATTTCCGCAGGGCTCTTGATCAGCCGCAGCCGGCTGACGACATGGGAGGCATCCACCATTTCGGCAAAGCTCTGCAGCTGGTTGTCGAGCTTGCGGCAATTGGCGCCGGTCAGGCCATGGGTGTCGTATTCCACGCCAATGCGTTCGCCGAGCAGATCGAGATCGGAGAGCAGGTTTTTGAGATCCACCGCCGGATCGGCGTTCGTCCGGTCGGTCCAGACCACGATGCGCTCGATGTTCGAGGTCTGCCGGGCCTGACGCAGATCGGCGGAGCGGGTCAGAAGCGTCATCGAGCCGTCGGCCTTGACCACCAGGCACTGGAAGAAGCAGAAGCCGAATGTGTCGTAGCCGGTGAGCCAGTACATGCTCTCCTGGGCGAACAGCAGCATGGCGTCGAGTTTTTCCTCGCGCATGCTGGCGGTCAGCTTGTCCAGACGGGCGGCGTATTCCTCGCGTTCAAAATGCAGGGCCATATCAGTCCTCCTTGATGGCGATGGCGGAGATTTGTCGTCCGTAATCGGGTTCGTTGCGATGGGTGGAGCGCCGGTAGGAATACCAGGCCTCCTCATCGGCATAGGTGCAGGCAGACAGCATGTCGGCCCTTACCCCGGCGTTGCGCAAGCGGTCGACCGTGTATTGTTTCAGGTCGAACAGCGCGTGCCCAGGCCTCGGCGAAGCTGTGAAATAGGCGTCATTGCCGACGGCTTGCTGCACGAAACGGTCGACGAATTCCGGGCCGACCTCGTAATTGTCCTGGCTGATCGAGGGGCCGAGCACCGCAACAATGCGTTCGGCTTCCGCGCCAAGGCCCAGCATGGCCTCGATGGTGCTTTCGAGAACGCCGTCAAAGGCGCCGCGCCAGCCGGCGTGGGCGGCGCCGATGACGCCGGCCTCTGCATCCGCAAACAGCACCGGGCCGCAATCGGCGGTCAGCACGCCGAGCACCAGCCCGGGTGTGTCGGTGACCAGCGCGTCGGCCTCCGGGCGCTCTGTCCGGTTTTCGCGCGTCGCGACCTGGACGCGGGGCGAATGAACCTGATGCACGGTAACCAGCCGGTCGACATCGAGGTCGAACCAGCGGCTGACCCGGGTGCGGTTTTCGATCACGTCGATCCGGTCGTCCCTTGATCCCAGCCCGACGTTGAGGCCGCGGTAAAGCCCCTTGGAAACGCCGCCGGCACGGTTGAAGAAACCGTGGGCGATCCGTCGGTCCGTCGATACGCCATCCAGAAGTGCGCTCCGCAACGGGTTCGGGGAGCTGCGGTCAACCGTCATGATTTGCTCCTCCCGTCGGCCCTGAGGGCGAGCCGAATCCGCAGATAATGCCTGACTGCGCGCAGATGGTGGCCATCCGGGCTGCTTCTGTCAATTCGCCGGCTTACGCTGCCTGGGGATCAAAGGGCGTGATCCCGACCGGCTTGCCGCTGACTGCCAGCACCTTGAACAGCGCTCCCATGCGACCTTCGCCCTCTCCGGCAAGACGGTTGACCGCATCGCTGATGGTGGCCTGAGTCAAACTGTCACGCCCGGCTCCGAGCGCGCCGGCGCGTTCCAGAATGCCAAGGCGGAGCAGGAAATCGCCCTGGGTCATGGGCCGGTGGACATGGGCGCCGGCCTCCCTGGCGACCTCGGCCAGAACCTGGAAATCGACATGGCTGGTCAGGTCGGCCTCGCCGGGCCGGGCCAGCGGCGGATCGAATTCATGCTGGTGAACCGCCTGCAGCGTGTCGCCAAAGCCGGTGACAAGATGACCGTAGTCGATGGTCAGCGCGGTGCCGCCGTCGCGCAGGATCTGTGCCGCAACGGCCTGCATGACCGCGGACCTGGCGGGCGAGGCCTCGAAAACCTCGCCATTCGGGACGCGTCCCGCCTCGATCGGCAGGAGCGTTGTATCGAAGCCGCCCGGGGCAAGGCCGAACGCCAGGTTTCCCCCGTCATCGAGCCCGACGACACGCTCGCAAAAGCCTTCCGGCGTCTTGACGAACTGGCGGATCGGTAGGGCGTCGAACAGTTCATTGGCGACGATCAGGGTGAAACCGGCCGGGAGGTCTTCAACGGCATGGTGCCAGCTTATCCGCTGCTTGATGCGGACGAGGGTCTGGCGCTGCACGTTGCGCAGCCGCTCGCTGGTCTCGACCATGTGGATGGTGGCGTCCGCATAGAGATCGGGCGCAAGCCGGGCGATGACCCGCAGCGCATCCGACATCAGGGTGCCGCGGCCCGGGCCGATCTCGACGATGCGGGTCTTTTCCGGCGCTCCCTGCGCCTGCCAGGCCTGGACCAGAAACACGCCGATCATCTCGCCGAACAACTGCGAGATTTCCGGTGCGGTGATGAAGTCGCCGGACTGGCCGAAGGGCTCGCGGCGCTGATAATAGCCATGGTCCGGATCGGCCAGGCACAGCGCGAAATAGTCGGATATCTTGAGCGGGCCGGTCTGCTGGATCAGGTTGACGATTTTCTCGGCGAGCGGCGTCATGGCGGGGACCTTTCCGGGCTTGCTCAGGCGCGCGATCGGGCGGTGGCGACGGCCCAGAGGCCGACCGCCAGCATCGGCAGCGACAGAACCATTCCCATGGTCAGCCAGCCGCCGGCGAGATAGCCGATCTGGATGTCGGGCTCCCGGAAGAACTCGACGAAAATCCGGGACAGAGCATAGCCGATGACGAAAAAGCCCGCGACCATGCCGGGCCGTTTCAGGGCCTGGCGGCGGTAGATCAGCCAGGCCAGCACGGACACCAGCAGCAGTCCTTCAAGACCGGCTTCATAGAGTTGCGTGGGATGACGCGGGAACGGGCCTCCGGTGGGGAAGACAACGGCCCAGGGCATGTCGGTCAGCTTGCCCCAGAGCTCGGAATTGATGAAGTTGGCCAGCCGTCCGAAGAACAACCCCACCGGCACGACCGCGCAGACGACGTCGAACAGGTTGAAGACCGGGATGCCGCGGCTGCGGGCAAACAGCAGCATGGCGATCAGCGTTCCGAGCAGGCCGCCATGGAACGACATGCCGCCGTTCCAGATTTCCAGCGCCCGGACGGGATTGGCCGCCACCGCCGTAAAATCGTAGAACAGGATGTAGCCGATGCGTCCGCCGGCCACGATGCCGACGGTCGCCCAGAGCAGGAAATCATCGATGTCCAGCGGCGTCATGCGCGGGCCTGCTGCCGGCCAGAGCCGCTCGTTGCTGACGAGCATCCGGGCGTAGCGCCAGCCCAGCAGGATGCCGGCTACATAGGCAAGCCCGTACCAGCGCACCTGCACCGGGCCGATGGCGAAGATCACCGGATCGATGTCCGGGAAGGCCATCAGCGACAACAGCGTTGCGGTATGCTCCAATGCGGTTCCTTCCTGCTCCCGGGGCTGTCCTACAATCCCGGACCAGCATAATTATGGCCTCAACGCAGGTTTCCGTGCTGTGTTGCCTGAAACCTTGCTCCTGTGACATGGCATGCGGGCTTTGCGCAAGCCTTGCGCCGCATGCTTTGGCTTGCAAGTCCTTGCCGGAGCGCTTACCTCAGGATTGACTGCCTACGCGCAATTGCCGGAATGAACCCGCAAAAGGGATGACGATGATGAACAGCGGATCGAACAGACTTCTCGACGAACTTGCCAAGCTGATGACCGATGCAGCGGGTGCCGCGCAGGGCGTCCGGCGGGAAATGGAAACGGCGATGCGCAGTCAGCTCGAACGGCTTCTCAATTCGATGGATCTGGTCAAGCGCGAGGAATTCGAGGCGGTCCGCGACATGGCGATCAAGGCGCGCGAAGAGAATGATGCGCTTGCCGCCCGGCTCGATGCGCTCGAGAAAAAGCGCTCGTCGAAGGGTTCCGACGCCTGAAACCAGTCCCCCGGCGAGGCGCTCCGGTTCAGGGACGCCTGAGCGGCGATTGTACCCAATTTTTTTTGCACAGGTTATCCACCGGACCGCGAGGCTCAAAAAGCCTTTTGCGTGAGTCGGTTATGAGTCATGGCGGAATCAGTTTGGCAGGTTGGTCCACAGGCTGCGGCTGACAAAATGCTGCCGGGGGACTGGCGCTCGGACTCTGCATTTATACACTGATTCTAAATGATGATTCGGAACGGGCGGCAAATTGCCCCGGCAGGAGTCGCAAGTGCGGACGCCCCGGGTCGTGGGTGAATCATGCGTGGATGAGGTGGCTGTCTGGATGGCGCGAGAGCGGATCACCAGGCGCTGGAAATGAAGCTAGGTGGGGCATGAATCTCAGTAATATCGAATTCGAACGGCACTCCAATCCGGTAGACATGATCGAGTTCGTGGCTGCGTCCAACGACTGGACGTTCGAGCGCTCCGGCGAGCACGAGATCGCGATGACGGTCGAGGGGCACTGGACGGATTATCACGTCTCGTTTTCCTGGATGGAGGACTGCGAGGCGCTGCATATCGCCAGCGCCTTCGACATCAAGGTTCCCGACGTTCGCGTCACCGAGGTGATGAAGCTCCTCTCGCACGTCAACGGCCAGGTGCTGATGGGCCATTTCGACCTGTGGCAGCAGGAGCATGTGATCATCTTCCGCCAGTCGCTGCTTCTGGCCGGCGGCGCCGAGCCGACCAACCGCCAGGTCGAGGTGCTGCTGTCGAACGCTCTCGATTCCTGCGAGGCCTATTTCCAGGCGTTCCAGTTCGTCGTCTGGTCCGGGATGGACGCCAAGTCGGCGATCACGGCGGTGATGTTCGAAACCCGCGGCGAGGCATGAGATGATTTCTCCCGCCAATCCCCTGGTCCTTGTCGGCGCCGGCAACATGGGCGGCGCCATGCTCAACGGCTGGCTGGATGCGGGAACCGATCCTGCCACGATCGTGGTGATCGATCCAAAGCCATCCGAGGCGATGGCGGCGCGACTGGCTGAAGCCGGGGTGCGCTGGGAAAGCTCCGCACCGCAGGGATTGACCGCAGGCATTCTGATGCTGGCGGTGAAGCCGCAGATCATGGATGCCGTGATTGAAGGCCTGACCGGACTGGTCGGTCCCCGGACCGTCAGCCTGTCGGTCGCGGCGGGCAAGACCATCGCCTATTTCGAGGAACGTCTCGGCGGCGCGATCGTCCGCACCATTCCCAACACGCCGGCCATGGTCGGACGGGGCATCACCGGCGCGGTTGCCAATGCAGCGGTCAGCACTGAAGCAAAGGCCGAGATCGACCGGCTGCTGTCGGTCTGCGGTCCTGTCGAATGGGTCGAAGATGAAGCACTGATCGACGTAATCACGGCAGTCTCGGGCAGCGGTCCGGCCTATGTCTTCTATCTCGTCGAGTGCATGGCTGAGGCGGGGCGCAAATGCGGCCTGCCGGCGGACCTCGCCATGCGGCTCGCACGCGCGACCGTCACGGGGGCCGGGGAGCTGATGCACCGGTCCCCTGACGGCGCAGCGCAACTCAGGCAGAACGTCACCTCGCCCAACGGCACCACCGCCGCGGCGCTGGCGGTGCTGATGGCCGAAGACGGCATCCAGCCGGTGTTCGACAAGGCGCTCAAGGCTGCCGCCGACCGGTCGCGCGAACTGGCCGGCTGATCTCCTCCTTTCAAGATACGTGAGCCGATCATGAGTTCGACGATTTCCTGGGATGATTTCGAGAAGGTCGAGATCCGCACCGGCACCATAGTCGCGGCGGAGCCGTTTCCACAGGCGCGAAAGCCTGCCTACAAGCTCAGGATCGATTTCGGGCCGGAGATCGGCGAGAAGAAGTCGTCGGCCCAGATCACCGTGCATTACACGCCTGAAGATCTGGTCGGGCGCCAGGTGATGGCGGTGGTGAATTTCCCGCCGCGCCAGATCGGTCCGTTCATGTCGGAAGTGCTGACGCTGGGGTTTGCCGATGCCAATGGCGATATCGTTCTCGCCGCGGTTGACACGCCGGTTCCGAACGGCGCCCGGCTGATGTGAACTCGACACGGCCACGGCTTGTCACTGGCGCTTGCCGAAATCCCCCTTTGTTTTCAGAGCGATGTGTTTCCGGCGTCGTTTCTCAGACCGGCAGGCGCACCGTGGCGCGCAGGCCGCCCATGGCGCTGTCGGACAGGGTGACATCGCCGCCGTGGCTGCGGGCGATATCCCTCACGATTGCCAGACCCAAGCCGGTGCCGGTCTCATCCTGGTTGCGCGCGGCGTCAAGCCGGTAGAACGGCCTGAACACATCCTCGCGCGCATCGGCGGGAATTCCCGGGCCGTCATCGTCGATGGCGATGGTCAGCCACTTGCCGCGGTTGACCGCTTCGATGGAGACCTCGTCGGCGTGGCGGCAGGCGTTTGACACCAGGTTGGTCAACAGCCGGTCAAAGGCGTTCGGCCGGACATTGATGTCGTCATCGCCCTGCACCGAAACGTTGACGGTGGCGCCGCGCAGGCGTCCGTCGGCGGCGATCTTTTCAACGACGGCCTTCAGGCTGACCGTTCCGACATCCTCCTCGGCCTCGCCGCGTGCGAACGAGAGATAGCTGTCGAGCATCGACTGCATGTCGTCGATGTCCTTGTTCAGTCCATCAAGCTCCGGGCCGTCGCCGACCAGCGCCAGCTGCAGCCTGAAGCGGGTGAGGATAGTGCGAAGATCGTGGCTGACGCCTGAGAGCATGGCGGTGCGCTGCTCGAGCTGGCGTTCGATGCGCTCGCGCATCTTAATGAAGGCGATGCCGGCACGGCGGACCTCGTCGGCGCCGCGGGGGCGGAAGTCATCGGGCATGCGCTGGCCCTTGCCGAAACTCTCCGCCGCCTGGGTGAGATTGAGGATCGGGCGGATCTGGCCGCGCAGGAACAGGATGGCAATCACCAGCAGCACCAGCGAGGTGCCGACCATCCACAACAGGAAGATATGGGTATTGGACGCGTAGGCCTGGCTGCGTTTGGCGAAGACCCTGAGGATCTTGTCCTCGAGCTTGATGCGGATCTCGACGATGTTGGAGTTGCCGACGGTGTCGATCCAGAACGGAAGCCGGATCTGGCGGGTGATCTCTTCGGACAGGATCTGGTCGAGAATAGAGAAAAACGGCTTTGGCCGCGGGGCGGGAAGGTCGCCGGGCGGCTCGATGGCGATGTTGAGTTCCAGCCGCTCGCGGGCGATGCGGGTGATCTGGTCATAGCTCGCATCCTGCGGGAAGGTGGCGAGCACATCGATGATGGCGGCGATGTCGCGGGTAACGGCCATCGAGAGCCGCTGGGTCACGGTCTGCCAGTGCCGCTCCATGAAGACGAAGGCGATGACCGATTGCAGCAGCACCATCGGAATGATGATGATCAGCAGGGCGCGCGCATAAAGCCGCGTCGGAATGCGCTTGGTGAACCAGCGCGTGAACCGGCGAAAGCCATTTGGCGGATAGCGCTCGTATTCCCTGCGGATGGAGTCCATGCTGGTCATGCTGTCGCGCCTTACCCCCGGCTGGTTTGTATTGCGGTGAGACCGACCGCTTTTTTGCTTATAACGTCCATACGGGGCGGAGGGCTAGGCTTTGTACACAAGCGGCGGTGCAAGGCGGCGCATATGATCGGCACTGCTCCATTTATTTCGCACATGAATACGGATTGGCTTGCCATATCGGGCAGAGTGCCCAATATTTAATATGTCAAAGTTTGAATACCAACCAAATGGGAGGATTGGTCTTGCAAAATCAGAACGAAAAGACGGTTTCGCGACGGTCGTTTTTGAAGAAGGGTTCGATGTTGGGCGGCGTGGCTGCAGCGGGAGCACTGTCCGCGCCTGCCGTGCTTGCGCAGGCGCCATTGGTGGTCAAGATGCAGGCCTCCTGGCCTGCTTCGGACATTTGGATGGATTTCGCGCGCGAATATACCACCCGAGTCGAGGAAATGTCTGGCGGGCGTCTCAAGATCGACCTTCTGCCCGCCGGCGCGGTCGTCGGCGCATTCCAGGTCATGGATGCATGCCATGACGGCGTTCTGGACGCGGCCCATACGGTGCCGGTTTACTGGTATGGCAAGTCCAAGGCGGCTTCGTTCTTTGGCACCGGTCCGGTTTTCGGCGGCTCGGCCACCACAATGCTCGGCTGGTTCTATCAGGGCGGCGGCGCGGAGCTTTACCGCGAACTGACGCAGGATGTGCTCGGCCTCAATGTCTATGGCTTCATGGGCATGCCGATGCCCGCGCAGCCTTTCGGCTGGTTCAAAGGCGAAGTGAATACCGTCGCCGATATCCAGGGCTTCAAATACCGCACCGTCGGCCTGGCAGCCGATCTGCTGCAGTCGATGGGCATGTCGGTCGCCCAGCTTCCGGGCGGCGAAATCGTTCCGGCAATGGAACGCGGCGTGATCGATGCTTTCGAGTTCAACAACCCGTCATCAGACCGCCGGTTCGGTGCGCAGGACGTGGCCAAGAACTACTATCTCTCATCTTACCACCAGGCGTCCGAATCCTTCGAGTTCATTTTCAACAAGGACTTCATGGACGATCTCGACCCGGACCTTCAGGCGATTCTGAAATATGGTGTCGAGGCCTCGGCCACGTCGAACCTCGCGCTCGCGATGCGCGAATATTCAAAGGACCTGGCGGAGTTGCAGACCGATGACGGCGTCACGGTGCACCGCACGTCGAAGGAAATCCTTGCCGCGCAGCTGCAGGCCTGGGACACGCTCATCACCGATCTGGAAGGAGATGCCTTCAACAAGAAGGTCATGGACAGCCAGCGTGCATGGGTCGAGAAGGTCGCCTATTACGAGCTGATGAACGCGCCCGACCTCGGCCTGGCCTATGAGCACTATTTCCCGGGCAAGCTGAAGATATAACTTCACCGGTTAATTGCTGACATGATCCGGCGGAAAATGTTCCGCCGGATCATCAGGCGGGGATAAGTGGCTGAACATGATTGGATACATCCGTTTTGCCGACACTTTGTCGGCTGTTTTCGGCAAGGCATTTGCCTGGCTGATCATCCTGATGGCCTTCGGCACGGGCTATGAAGTGGTCTCGCGTTACCTCTTCAATGCACCGACGCCCTGGGCTCTCGACATCTCTTTTATCATGTATGGGTCGCTGTTCATGATGGGCGGCGCCTACACATTGTCGCGCGGCGGTCATGTGCGGGGTGACTTTGTCTATCGCCTGTGGCGCCCGCAGACCCAGGCGAAGGTGGATCTGGTGCTCTACCTGCTGTTCTTCTTCCCCGGCATTACCGCGTTGATCGTGACGGGATGGAAATATGCGTCGCGTTCCTGGGGCTACGGTGAAGTCAGCGTCAACAGTCCCGCCGGCATTCCAATCTATCAATTCAAGACCGTAATCATGGCGGCAGGTATCCTCCTGTTCATCCAAGGCATTGCCCAGGTGTTCCGCTGCATTGTCTGCATCCGCACCGGCGCCTGGATCGAGGCCGATGAAGACGTGCGCGAGACTGAAGACCTGTTGATGAAAAAGGCCGACGAGGCCGAGACTGGCGGACACGTATGAGCGATCCTCAAATTGCCCTGATGATGCTGGGCCTGTTCATCTTTCTGGTGTTCCTGGGCTTTCCGATTGCATTCACGCTGATGGCCATGGGCATCGGCTTCGGCTACTACGCCTATTACGATCCGTCGCGGATGTGGCGCTCCTATTTCCGGCTGGATGAGCTGGCGCCCGCCTGGGACAGCTTCACGCTGTGGATCGAGGGGTTCTTCAACAACCGCATCTTCGATCTGTTCATCAATCAGACCTATACGGTGATGTCGAACGAGGTGCTGACGGCGGTGCCGCTGTTCCTGTTCATGGGTTATATCGTCGAGCGCGCCAATATCGTCGACCGACTGTTTTCCACCCTCAATCTCGCCTCCAAGCGGATTCCGGGGTCGATGGGCGTCGCCGCGCTGATCACTTGCGCACTGTTTGCCACCGCTACCGGGATTGTCGGCGCGGTGGTGACGCTGATGGGGCTGCTGGCGCTGCCGGCGATGCTCAAAGCGCGCTATGATCCATCGTTTGCCTCCGGCATTATCTGTGCCGGCGGTACGCTCGGCATCCTGATCCCGCCCTCGATCATGCTGATCGTCTATGCCGCGTCGTCAGGCGTTTCGATCGTCAAGCTTTATGCCGGCGCGCTTTTGCCCGGCTTCACCCTCGTCGGGCTCTACCTGATCTATATCGTTGGCCGTTCAATCCTGCAGCCGAGCGTTGCGCCGCGTCCGACCGACGAAGAGGTGCCCGATGTGCCGATGGGCCGGTTGGTGTTCCTGATCGCGACATCGTTCTTCCCTCTGGCGTTTCTGATCATATCGGTGTTGGGCTCGATCCTGTTCGGCCTGGCAACGCCGACGGAAGCCGCATCGATCGGTGCAATTGGCGGCATTGTTCTTGCCCTCGCCTATGGGGCCATGACCTGGCAGCGTATGCGCGAGAGCGTCTATCTTACGGTGCGGACCACGGCGATGGTGTGCTGGCTGTTCGTCGGATCCTACGTTTTCTCCTCAGTGTTCTCGTATCTCGGTGGCGAGCAGATCATCTCGGAATTCGTCATGGGCCTGGATCTGACGCCGTTCCAGTTCCTGTTACTCGCGCAGTTGATCATCTTCCTTCTCGGCTGGCCGCTGGAATGGTCGGAGATCATCATCATCTTCGTGCCGATCTTCCTGCCGCTGCTGGCGATCTTCGACATTGACCCGTTGTTCTTCGGCATTCTGGTCGCGCTCAACCTGCAGACCTCGTTCCTGACACCGCCGATGGCGATGTCGGCCTACTACCTCAAGGGGATAGCGCCGCCGGAGGTAAGGCTGACGCAGATCTTCTCCGGAGTCATGCCGTTCCTGTTAATGGTCTTTATCTGCATGGGCCTGATGTATGCATTCCCACAGATCGTCTACTACCTGCCGGATCTGTTCTATGGCCGATAATACCTTGGCGACCGGCTTGAGCGCGGTGGAGGCGCGGGACCGCATGGCCAGTGGCGCGTTGAATGCCACTGACTACGCGAAATCCTGTCTCGACCGGATCGCGGCGCTCGATAGCGACATTCAGGCCTTCGAGTGGCTCGATCCGGCCTTCGTCATGCGTCAAGCTGAAATGACTGACGCGCACCGCAAGTCGGGCCGACCCATCGGGCCGCTGCACGGTGTGCCGGTGGCGCTCAAGGACATCATCGACACGCGGGGCATTCCGACGGCCAACGGCACTGTCATCGACATCGGGCGTGTACCCGACCGGGATGCGACGATCGTGCAGAAGCTCCGGGCGGCGGGCGCCATCATTCTGGGCAAGACGGTGACCACCGAACTGGCGTTCCTGCATCCCGGCAAGACCCGCAATCCGGTCAATCCGGCACATACCCCGGGCGGCTCGTCCTCGGGTTCCGCCGCAGCCGTGGCCGCCGGCATGGCGCCGCTGGCCGTGGGCACCCAAACCGGTGGTTCGGTGATCAGGCCCGCCTCCTTCTGCGGAGTCACCGGCTTTCTTCCGTCCGCGGGCAGCATCGCGCGGACCGGCATCCTTGCGCAGTCGCCGACGCTCGACCGGGTTGGTGTCTTTGCCCGTTCGGTAGAGGATGCGGCGTTGCTGGCGGATGTGCTGTCCGGGTATGACGAATGGGACAAGGCGACCTCGCCCGCTCCGCATCCGCAGCTTCTTGCCGTGGCCAGCACTGATGCACCGGTCACCCCGATGTTCGCCTTTGTCCGTACGCCCTACTGGCACAAGGCGAGCGAAGCCTGCCAACAGGCAATGGAAGAACTTGCGGAGCACCTGGGCGAGGGCTGTTTCGAGGCAGGCTTGCCGGATGCCTTTGGCGAGGCGGCGAGCGTGCGCGAGCGAATCAATCTGGCGGAGATGTCCAAGGCCTATCACCGCTATTCCCGCGATGGCGGCGAGCAGATGTCGCTGCAACTCCGCGAAGCTCTCGATCGGGGCAGCAAGGTGCTGGCGCATGATTACATCGCAGCGCTTGACTGGCCGGATTATCTTTATGCAGCGCTCGGCGAAATCTTCCAGCGTTGCGACGCAATCATCACACCCGCCGCGCCCGGCCCGGCACCGATGGGACTGGAATCCACAGGCGATTCGGTGTTCAATGCGATCTGGACATTGTGCGGCACGCCAGTAATCACACTGCCGCTGTTTTCGGATGAGGACGGGATGCCGATGGGCGTGCAACTGGTTGGCCCGCGCGGCGGTGACGCACGCCTGCTCAGAACCGCGAGATGGCTCGTGAAACACCTTGAAACCGACGATCAGGGAGACTGACGACCATGGAACGGATCCTCACGATCATCGCCTTCATCATCCTTTGCGGCTTTCTCGGCGTGCTGATCTTCAAGTTGCCGAGGCTGGATCTTGGCATCGTTGTCGGAGTCACCGTGCTGATGGCCTTCTACGACCTGTTCATTCACAAGAAACCATCCAGTTAGACCCGCCGGATACGTTTTCCCGGAGCGGGATGGCCGCGCGGGTGGCGCGCGGCCGTTTTGTCAGGCGGCTCTGGACATCCGGCCGCCAACTGATCCGACGTCGAACTGGTCGACCATGCTGGTGAGCTTCTGGGCGCTGCCGGCGAGCTTGTGCATGACGGCGGTGGCTTCCTCGACCATGGCCGCGTTCTGCTGCGTGACCTGGTCCATCTGGTTGACGGCGCCGTTGATCTCGCCAAGGCCGGTGGTCTGTTCCCGCGCAGCGGTGGCGATGGAGGCGATATGGTCGTTGATCGCGGCAACCTGTTCGGAGATGGTTCCAAGCGCTTCGCCGGTCTCGTTGACCAGCTGCACACCGCTTGCAACTTCCTCGCCTGACTTGGTGATCAGTCCCTTGATGTCCTTGGCTGCACTTGCCGAGCGTTGCGCCAGTTCCCGGACCTCCTGGGCGACGACCGCAAATCCCTTTCCGGCTTCACCGGCACGAGCCGCCTCGACGCCGGCATTGAGTGCAAGCAGGTTGGTCTGGAAGGCAATCTCGTCGATCACGCTGATGATCTTGGAGATTTCGCCCGATGCCGCTTCGATGCGCGACATGGCGTCAACGGCATTGGAGACAACGTTGCGGGAATTGACCGTGCTGCTCTGCGCCTTCACCGCCATGTCCCTCGCTTCCTCGGCGCGGGTGGCGGCGCTGCGGACGGTTGCGGTGATTTCGTCAAGCGCAGCCGAAGTTTCCTCGAGGGAGGCCGCCTGCTGTTCGGTGCGGCGGGACAGATCATCGGTGGCCGATTGCATTTCCCCGGCGCCTGCATTGATCTCGTGGGTTTCGCCCCGCAGTTCCGCCATGGTCTGGCTCAACCGGTCGGCGGCGTGATTGAAATCGGTGCGCAGCTTTTCGAATTCGCCCGAGAACGGGTGGTCGAGCCTGACCTGCAGGTTGCCGTTGCTGAGTTCGCTCAGGCCGGCGCCGAGTTCGCGAACCGCAGCTTCAGTTTCCTTGTCGCGGGCTGATTTTTCCGCGTCGCGGCGCTGGCGTTCGGCCTCGGTCTGTTCTCGGTTGCGAACCGAGTCGGATTCCAGCGCGATCTTTTCGCGGGCGCCGTCGCGCAGCACCGTCAGGGAGCGGGCGAGGGAGCCGATTTCGTTGCGCTGGTCCTGGCCGGGAACCTCGATGTCGAGATTGCCGTCGGCAAGCGCGGTGGCGACGTTGGTCAGCCGCGGGATGCCGCCAAGAACCTGCTTGTTGACAATTGCCGCGATGGCCGTTGCAGCCAGCAGAACGAGGACGGCGGTGATGCCGATGGTCCATGCCAGCTGGCCGGCAACGGCATCGATCTCGGCCGAACGCACACCGGCGTAGAGAATGCCAATGGTCTCGCCTGCCGGTGAATAGATCGGCTCGTAGATCGTGTAGTAGGGCGTGCCCAGGATCACCGCTTCACCGCGGAATGTCTTGCCCTTGGTCAGGACCGGGTAGACCGCACCCTTCTGGCCCAGCGGCGTTCCAACCGCGCGGTTGCCGTCCGGCTTGATGATGTTGGTGGTCTTGCGCCAGAAGTCCTTGGTCTCGCTGTCCCAGGCAAAGATCGTCGCGGTCTGGCCGGTCATGCGGCCGATGGTGTCGATCATCTCGTGGCTTTCGAACCCGGCCGGGATCGCTTCCATCTCGATGCGCTTGACGTTGCCATCTTCCGCCCAGCTTATCGTGGTGCCTGGAAGATCGCGCGACACGATGGTCGCCGCCGTACGCAGGCTGGCGTCCTGGCTGTCGATCGCCTGGGCCTGAATACGTTTGCCGATATTGGATGCGACTGCCAACGCGACCAAACCAAGTGCGATGAGAAGAATTGAGACAGTCATCACCGTGACGGTTTTGACCACTCCGAAGCGTGAAAATATAGACATGATTTTCCCCAACCGTTTGGGGCTAAATTAGTTTGCAATGGTTAAGGAAATCAGACTCAATTCCAGTAGATATTGCAGGCACTACCAGAATTGCTTCGGCTCGACTGAGCCTACCGGAGACGGGAGAGCTCTCAGACGGACTCGCAAGAGTGGTTTCGGCAGTATTTCTCCCGAAGTCTTGACGGGAGCCGGCGTGTCCGCTTCATGCTGGCAAGCAAGGTCGCGCGCGGCCGGGCATTTTGCTGGAAAGCCCGGATCTAAACCTTGGTCTCGACGCTCAGCCGGTAGCCGATGCCGCGCACGGTCTGCAGCCAAAGCGGGTTGGCCGGGTCTTCCTCGATCTTGCGGCGCAGGCGGTTGATCTGCACGTCGATGGTGCGTTCGCCGACCTCGATGTCGGCGCCGACCAGTTCATGCCGGGGAACGGTGTCGCCGGCGTTCTCGGCGAAGGTGACCATGATCTCGCGTTCGCGGTCGGTGAGGCGAACCGGTTCGCCCGATTTTTTCAGCTCGCGCCGGGCGATGACGAAAGTGTAGGGGCCGAACACCACCTGTTCGACCTTGGGGGGCGCCGGCTGGCCGCCGCGCTTGAGAATGTTGTTGATCCTGAGCACCAGCTCGCGCGGATTGAACGGCTTTGCCAGGTAATCGTCAGCGCCGGCCTCGAGCCCGTCGATGCGGGCTTCGCCTTCGGCAAGTGCTGTCAACATCAGGATCGGCACGGTCTTGATCTCGCGCAGCGAACGGGTCAGCGACAGGCCGCTTTCGCCGGGCATCATCACGTCGATCACCAGGAGATCGAAATCGATGCCTTCGAGCTTGCGGCGGGCCTCGTTCGCGTCCGCGGCGGTGGTGACCCGGAACCCCTGTTCAGTCAGGTAGCGTGACAGCAGGTCTCGAATGCGGGTGTCGTCGTCGACGACAAGAAGATGGGCCGCGTCATCGTCCGGCAAGGGGTTTGTCATTGCTTGTGTCCCTCTATCGTGTCTTCCCGATCATCTGCCGCTCCGCGGGTGGCCGGATTGATCATGCCAGACAGAAAAGCCTTGACCGCCGTCCGTCCGTCCTCGCCCAGACCTTCCATTGCATTGGCGATGCGGCAAGACTGTGGCCTCGCCAGCGCCAGGGCGAGCTCGCGTCCCCGCTCCGTGGGGAAGAGACGGCGTTGCCTGCGGTCCTCGGGTCCGGCGACCTGGGCAATATAACCTGAATCGATCAATTGTTTGAGCACCCGGGCAAGCGATTGCTTGGTGATCTTGAGCGTGTCGAGCAGGGCTGCAACCGTCAGTCCGGGTTCCCGGTTGACGAAGTGGACGACGCGGTGATGGGCGCGGCCGAAGCCCGAGGTGTCGAGGATCGCATCTGGATCTGAAATGAAATCGCGATAGGCGAAGAACAACAGCTCTATGATCTCGAAATCGATGCCGTCGGTGTCTCCCATCGGTCGGTCGAGAATATGGTCGGATTCGGGCTTGATTGCGCCGGCACGGCTCATGACGACTTTTCCTTTCGAATATGTCAGCTATGTTGACATAAATTGGCGCAATTGCTAGCGTCGATTTGCGCGCGAGGCAAACTGGCCTTGCCCGCCGGCTTGCCATTGCCCGTTTGCCTCACGCCGCGATCCGGCGCTTGCGCCACGGTCACCGACACCGGCTTCAGACAACCACTATCACGGCGGCATACCGCCTGGAGGAAACGCGATGGCGTCCGTACCTTTTGACCAGCTCGAAGGCGAAATCTGGTTCAACGGCGAGTTCGTGCCGTGGAAAGATGCGAAAATTCATGTCCTGACCCATGGGCTGCATTATGCCAGCGCCGTGTTCGAAGGCGAGCGCGCCTATGGCGGCGAGATCTTCAAGCTGACCGAGCACACCGAGCGGCTGCATACGTCGGGCGAGATCCTGGGCTTCAAGATCCCCTACAGCGTCGCCGAGATCGACCAGGCCTGCGTCGAGCTGCTAGCGCGGCAGGGCTTCGAAGACGCCTATGTCCGGCCGATCGCCTGGCGCGGCTCGGAAATGATGGGCGTCTCGGCGCAGAAGAACAGGATCAACCTGGCGATCGCCATCTGGCAGTGGCCGAGCTACTTCAAGCCGGAAGAGCGGATGAAGGGCATTCGCCTCGACATCGCCGAGTACCGCCGTCCGGATCCGCGCACCGCGCCGTCGCGTTCCAAGGCCGCCGGTCTCTACATGATCTGCACGCTGTCGAAGCACCGGGCCGAGGAACGCGGCTATGCCGACGCGCTGATGCTCGACTGGCGCGACCAGGTGGCCGAAGCCACCGGTGCCAACGTGTTTTTCGTCAAGGACGGCAAGATCCACACACCGACGCCCGACTGCTTCCTCGACGGCATCACCCGCCGCACCGTCATCGGGCTCGCCAAGAAGCGCGGCTACGAGGTGATTGAGCGGGCGATCAAGCCGGAAGAGCTCGAGGGTTTCGAGCAGTGCTTCCTGACCGGGACCGCCGCGGAAGTCACCCCGGTGTCGGAAATCGGGCCCTACAGCTTCACGGTCGGCGAGATCGCGCAGAATCTCGTCAATGACTACATGGCCGAGGTCCAGCCGAAGAAGATTGCTGCCGAATAGGCATACCTGAACAGGATCAAGAGGGCGGTGCTCCGAAAGGACTGCCGCCTTTTTTGTTTGTGGACGTTTTCCGGAAAGCGGCTGTGTTCAGCGCGGTATCGTGATGGTATTTGCTCATCTCATGTCAGCGATGGCGATAGGAGATGGGAATCGTGCACCTGGATGAGTTCGACCGCAAGCTGTTGCGGCTGCTGCAGGAAGACGGGCGGCTGACCAACAACGAGCTGTCGCAAAAGGTCAATCTGTCGGCCTCGCAATGTTCCCGGCGGCGGACCCGGCTGGAGCAGGAGGGCTTCATTCGTGGCTACCGGGCGGATCTCGACCGCGAGAAACTCGGAATGGGCATTGTCAACCTGATCACGGTGACGCTGGCGACGCACAATCGCGACAATGCGCAGCGGTTCGCGCGGCTGATCGGCGGGTTGCCGGAGGTTCTCGAAGCCTACTCGCTGACCGGCGAGATGGATTACATCATCAAGGTGGTGACGCCGGACCTGCGCAGCCTGTCGGCTTTCGTCAGCGACGTGCTGTTGCCGCATGAATCGGTGCAGCATGTCAAAACCGCGATCGTGCTCGATACCTTGAAAGAGGGCGGTGGCCTTCCAGTTTGAGAGCGGAAGGCCCGGTGAGAGCGGATTCCACTTGATCGCAGTTTTTTTGGTTCCGGATGGAACCAAATCCCCGTTACGCACGTTCCGGTCTACGGCGAGTTGTCGCGCAACAACCATGAAAAAGGTGATTGAAAAAGTATGGAAGACCTGATGGCGAGTGCATCCGAATCCCAGTTGGGGCAATTGTTTGGCAGCTGGGGCGAGGCGTTCAACGGCCTGCAGGTTCTCATCGTTACCTACGCCTTCTCGGTGATCGGCGCGATCCTCATACTCATCGTCGGCTGGAGCATCTCGCGGCTCCTGGGCCGCTGGGTGCGGAGCCTGCTTTCCAGAACCCACCGCGTCGATCCGACAGTGGTCGGGTTCTTTTCGGTCTTTGTCCGCTATGCGGTTCTGGTGGTGGTCGTCATCATGGTGCTTGGCCAGTTTGGCGTCCAGACAGCCTCGATCATCACCGCGCTGGGTGCCGCGGGCCTGGCGATCGGCCTTGCGCTGCAGGGGACGCTGCAGAACATCGCCGCCGGCATCATGCTGCTGGTACTTCGGCCGTTCCGGGTCGGCGAATACATCGATGCCGACGGTGTTTCGGGCACCATCCGGGAAATCGGTCTTTTCGCAACCGAGCTGAAAACGCTTGATGGCCTGTATCGGATGGCGCCGAACTCGCAGCTGTGGAATGTCCCGGTGACCAATTACTCGCGTCTGCCCGAGCGTCGTCATGACCTCGTCATCGGCATCGGCTACGACGACGATATCGAGAAGGCGCAATCGGTGCTCATGGAACTGGCAAGAGCGGACAGCCGGGTCCTGTCCGATCCCGAACCCTGGGCTTATGTGTCGGAACTTGGCGACAGCGCGGTTGCCGTGACCTTGCGCTACTGGACCAAATCGGCGGACTGGTGGACCACGAGCCGCGAGCTGACCAAGGCCGCCAAGATCGCTTTTGACGAAAACGGCATCTCGATCCCGTTCCCGCAGATCACCTATTCCGGCGCGTTGCCCGGGCAAAAGGAAAGCGAAAACGCCTGAGGGGCGGGCACCTGAACATTTGGGGCGGCATCCGACCGAAGCGCGCGGAATCGAGGGTGACATCCGCTGCCCGTGCGTTCATTTTGCGGCCAGTGAGTCGAACAACAGGAACGTTCACAATGGGCAACTTGCAAGCCGGGATCATCCCCGTCACTCCCTTCCAGCAGAATTGCACGGTGCTGTTTGACCAGGACACCAAGTCCGGCGTGGTGGTCGATCCGGGCGGTGACGTCGACGTGATCCTGCAGACGATCAGCGAGAACGGCCTCACTATCGAGGCGATCTGGCTGACGCACGGGCATATCGATCATGCCGGCGGCGCCGACGAGTTGCGCGAGAAGCTTGGCGTCAAGATCATCGGGCCGCACAAGGCCGATCTGCCGCTGCTGTCGGGGCTGGAAGACCAGGCCAGGATGTTCGGCCTCGACATGCAGGTGCGCAACGTGGCGCCTGACCAGTGGCTTGACGACGGCGACAAGGTGTCTTTCGGCGCGCACGAATTCGAGGTCTCGCACACGCCGGGCCATGCGCCCGGTCACGTGATCTACTACAATCGCGAGAACGGCTTTGCGCATGTGGGCGACGTGCTGTTCGCTGGCTCGATCGGGCGGACCGATCTGCCGGGCGGCGATCACCAGACGCTGCTCAACTCGATCCGCGACAAGGTGTTCCCGCTTGGAGACGAGGTCGGCTTCATCTGCGGCCATGGCCCGGGTGGCAAGATCGGCGACGAACGCCGCACCAACCCGTTTCTGAAGGGTCTGTAGGGCAGGGCTGCTCCCGCCCGGCTAAAGAAAAACCGGCCATCGCCGTGGGCGAGGCCGGTCGGGGTTTCATTCTGCTTTTCAGCGTGCGGCGGTGTTACCGGGCGACGCAGAAATGGTCGCGCCCGTCATAGCCGCGATAGGTGCCTGTCGATGCGTTGAACGAACGGTACTTGTTGGCGCAAAAGCGATACCAGGAACGGCTCCAAGGCTCGTAGTCGCCGCCGCTGATGACGCGGGTGGCAGGCTGGTCGCGGTAGATCACGCGCGGCTGGTTCGCGTTGGCGATTGCGCTACCGATGATCGCAGCAGCGCCCAGACCAATGATGCCGAGTGCGATGGCTTCGTTGTTGCTCTGATGGCGGCGGTGTGTGTTGTGGTGCCTCATGCCGGCGTTCCGGCTGGACCAATCGTGGCGGCCAAAGCCGTCGGAGTGTCTGCGGTGCTCGACGAAACGCATCTCGCCGGCCTGGGCCATGGTCGATGCGAACGGCGCAAATGCGGTCGCTGCGGTAAGCAGGGTAATGCTGAGCTTCCTGGCAAACTTGTTCATCAGATTGTCCTTCCCGGTTTGCATCTCTTGGCGGAGGCCGGTCTTCCGGCTTGAATGAACCCTATCGCGAGCAAGCTGAACGGTAGCTGAACGAATTCTTAATGCCTCCACTCAAGCAACAATCCGGCAATCGAGTAAAAAAAACTGCAATGTGTCAAATCAAACAAAACTAAAAAGCCCGGTGATTGCGGCACCGGGCTTTCGTATTCTTGCGGTGTCGATGTCAATCAGGCGAGGCGCAGATTAACGGCCTTCGGTCCCTTGCCGCGGCGATCGGGCTCGGTGTCGAAGGAAACCTTCTGGTTTTCCTCCAGGCCGGTCATTCCGGAAGCCTGTACTGCGGAGATGTGAACAAAGATGTCCGCACCGCCATTGTCAGGCTTGATGAAGCCGAAGCCCTTGTCGACGTTGAAAAATTTTACGGTACCAGTTTCGCCCATGCTGTCAGGTCCTTTGGTTGCCTTCCGGTCTCCACTCGGTTTTTCCGGTCGGCGAGCATCATGTCATATCCCGCATTTGCGCGAGGGTTATGGCAGGCAGTTCTTGAAGTGTTTGGAAAGGTCCTGATTTTAACGGCTTCGCCCCTTCACGCGGTTTGGCGTGTGGGCTCTTGTTGAAGTCGTCCGAAGTTTTTTGTGCGGCTTCGGCGCGCATGATTCTGGTCTTCCCGTGTTCGCAAATTGCCCGAACGCATCAAAGATGATTGTTTTGTTGGAAATTGGCAAGCAAAAGTTTGGTGACGCTTGCCAGTCCAGGTTGCCGTCCCTGGCCGGACCACCCGATGTGATCCGGCCAGGCAGGTTCGATTACTCGACGATCGCGATTTCGGTGGCGTCCGTGGTGCCATCGGTGAACATGATCATCACGGTCTTGCCGGCTTCGATGCCTTCAACCGCAACACCCTGGGCGATGGTGTAGACTTCACCGGTTTCGAGTTCGACGGTGTTGGCAGCCGCGTCAAATGTCTTGACGACGCCTTCGATTTCGCCGGCGAAGGCGGTCGAGAGCATGGCTACGGATGCGAAAGCGATTGCAACGATCTTTTTCATTTCAGTTTTCCATAAGTTACCCGATCCGCGACCGGCTGGCAGATGTGCCAGACTGGTGTCGGTAGCGGCGGGACGGCGCTGATATGCGCCGGAAGATTGCGCCGCACAAGCGGCAAAAAGATATATTTTTCAAGGCTGAAAGTGGCTTAATTTCGCCATGATCCGATCAGATCGAGTTGGCTTTTTGTCCATCTTCCAGCCCCGAATCCGGCAGGCCCGGCCAGGCTGGTTCAGCCTTGGCCAGGCCGCCGGAATTCATTCCACCACGCTTACTGCCGTGGCATCGGTGGTGCCGTCATCGTAGGTGATGACAACCTTGCCGCCGGGCTGCAGATTGTCGAGTTGGACGCCATCGGCGACGCGGAACGCCTCGCCGCTTTCCAGGACGATCATCTTGGTGGCCGGATCGTAATTGGTGACCACGCCCTCGATTTCCGCGGCATAGGCGGCTCCCGCCAGACCAAGCAGCGAAACGGTGGTGATGATGATTTTCTTCATGATGATGTCTCCCTTGTTTTGCGTGCACCGGTATTGGTGCTTGCAGGACCAAATCTGAGGGTGACGAGCTCGATATGCAAATCACTTGGCGTAAATAAAATCAACAATATCAATGACATAATCTTGCCACAATGGGGCAGGGAACGCAGCTTGAAAACAGCCGGAAAAGGCAGCCGGGATTAAAACTCTTGAACGAGAAGCGTTTGCCGCGCCTCGTTTCCGCCCGGAATATGGCCGGTCTGGGACGGGGCGCGTGATGGCGCGATCACGAACCGTGGCGCGGCCGATCGCAAAAGGCGTTCAGGAGACGGTCCTGGGTCTCATCATCGGGCCGAGTTCTGCCAGAAGGATCGCCATGAAGATTAGCAGGCCGCCGGCATAACCCAGGAGCGGGATCTGTTCCCCGAGGATCAGGGCGCCGAAAAGGGCGGCGAAAAGCGATTCCGTTGACAGGAAAATCGCGGCTTGCGGGGCGGTGGTGTAGCGCTGGCCGATGACCTGCAGCGTAAAGGCCAGACCGGTGGCGATCACGCCGGCAAACAGGATCTCGGGCAGGGTGGCGATCACCGCGTCCAGGACGAAGCTCTCCGTGGTCAGGCCGGCGGCGAGGCCGAGCGCGCCGGCAAGCGAGAACTGCACGAAGGACAGGGTCAGCGGGCGTCCGCTCGGGCCGACAAAACGGCCGACCAGAATGACCTGCAAGGCCCACATCGCGGCGCAGCCGATGGTCAGCAGGTCGCCCTTGTTGAGATCGGCGAGACTGCCGCCGGCCAGCATCCAGATCCCGGCAAAGGTCATCATCACCGCCGGCCAGATCACCGGATGCGGCGGCTGACGCAGCACCAGGAGGGTGATGAAGGGAACGAAGACAACATACAGGCCGGTCAGGAAGCCCGAATTGGTCACCGTGGTAATGGTCAGGCCGACCTGCTGCAGCGCCATGCCGAGAAACAGCGCCAGTCCGATCAGGGCGAAGCCGCGCAGATGGGCGGGTGAGACGGGACGGTCGGCCTTGCGGGCCTCCATCCAGGCGAAGGGCGCCAGCACGACCGAAGCGACGAGGAAGCGCAGGCCGATGAACAGGAAGGGACCGATATTGTCCATTGCCGTCGACTGCGCGACAAAGCCCGCGCCCCAGATGGCGCCAGCCGAAAGCAGCAGCAGATTTGCAAGATGACGCGGCATGGAACTGTCCGGGCAGGAGGAGTGATCCCGGACGGCTAGCAGGTGCGTTTCGGGGCGGCAAGAGGGAGACGGGGTGAAATTCCCTTGCCCACCCCATGGGCCACCCCATTGTTGCCGCCGCCGTGCATGCCCGGCTTCAGCGGATGTTGAACAGGGCCTCGAGGCGGAGCCGGTTCTTGCCCATGTCGCTTTTTCCCAGTTGCGCGGCGGCATAGGCCATGATGCCGGTGCGGCCGTCAGGCATGACCCTGGCTTCCAGGTGGATCACGTCGGGAAACCGCATCAGCGGCGAGTAGGTGACAAAGCGCGCCCTGGCCGGATCCTTGCGGTCGTCGATCCTGCGGGCGAGTGGATCTGAACTGATGAGCCGTTGCGACAGCCGCTCGATGGCGATCGCCGGCGCATCGTCAACGGGCGCAATCTCGAAATCCGGCTCAACGCAAAGACCGGGGCTGCAGGCCAGCGCATCGTTCGGGGTCGGGCTGCGCCGGTTGGTGCTGAAGTCGCGCGCACCGCGATCGGGCGATCCGGCGAACAGTTCCCAGGTGCGTTCACGGCCGATCAGGATGAAGGCTGCCAATGCTGCGCCGACTAGTATGACGAGAGCCAGCAGTATTGTTTTCAGCATCGTCTCACTCGTTTCCAAAAAGCGCCGGCCATTGCTGCGTTTCGGGGCGCTGCACGTGCTGGCTGGTCAGGCAAACCCTGAATGCCGAACACTAATTGCCGGATCCGGGTGCCCGCGTCAAACGCAGGATCGACCCGTTGTCCTCGTCGGTAACCATCAGCACAGCGCCGTCGGGGGCGACGCGGACATCGCGAATTCGCCCGTAGCTGCCCTTGAGCAATCGTTCTTCGGACAGCACTTCGCCGGATTCCTCGTCGAGATCAAGCCGGACCAGCAGCTGGAACTTCAGGGCCGCGACCAGGAGGTCGCCATCCCATTCCGGAAACATCTCGCCGCGATAGACTGCCATGCCGCCGGGTGCGATGGAGGGATCCCAGTAATGGAGCGGCTGTTCATAACCTTCGGCCGTGGTGCCCACACCGATTTCCGCCCCGGAGTAATGACGCCCGTAGGAGATCGTCGGCCAGCCGTAATTCAGTCCGGGCTGGGGCCGGTTGACTTCGTCGCCGCCGCGGGCGCCATGCTCGACCGAATACAACTCACCGGTTTTCGGATCGATGTCGAGGCCTTGCGGGTTGCGGTGGCCTTTCGACCAGAGTTCGGCTGCTACGTCACTCGTGGCATTGGGGCTACCGGGTGCAAACGGATTGTCGGCCGGAACCGAACCATCGGCGGCGATCCTCAATACGGCGCCGGCATGATCTCTGAAGTTCTGCGCCCGTTTGCTCTCGCCACGGTCGCCGATGCTGAAAAACAGCGTCCCGTCCGGTGCCACGGCGATGCGGGATCCGAAATGCTGCCCCGCTCCGGTAAACTTGTTCATCCGGAAAATCTCGGTCACATCCGAAAGCGCCATTCCGTCTTCGGACAGGCGGGCGCGGGCAATCGCGGTGCCCAGGCCGCTGTCGTTTCGGGTCGAGTAGCTCAGGAAAATCGTCCGGCTGGCAGCAAAGTCATTGGCCAGCGCGACGTCTAGCAGACCGCCCTGGCCAGCCGCAGCCATTTCCGGCAGGCCTGAAACCGGCGCAGAGACCACGCCGTCGCGCACCAGGCGCAGGGCGCCGCTGCGTTCGGTGACGAGAATGGACCCGTCGGGCAGCGGCTCAACGGCCCATGGATGATCGAGGCCGGAGGCGAGCAGCTCGACTTCGACGCTCACCTCGCTTGTCGGGACGATTTCGCCCGCCGGGACGCTTGCGGCCGATGCCAGCCATAGCGCCGCCGACAGGCCGATGAATGTGTTTGCGGCTCGCTGCCTTGCCGGGATCGGATCTCTTGCCATCGTCGCCTCGCTTGCGGTCACTGTTTGCACTCCTGAACAGATATGGTGCGTCAAAGACGCGGGAAAACCCCTGCAAGTGAAACCGTGCCGGTGACGGTGGTTGAAATCCGGCTACACTCTCTCGCCATGGACAGCGCTGATTCGCCCATCAAGCCCTCACTCCCTGCTGCCGAGGCGGGGCGACAGCGCGCTGTCTGGCGGGGGAGTGTGCTCGCCCTTCTGCTTCCCGGTCTGGTGATTGCGGCAGGCTATGGCGCGCTGTGGATCTGGCTTTTTGTGAACGGCCGGGGAGAGGGTGCGCTGGCGCGCGTCTGCCTGATGGTCCTGATTCTTGTCGTTCCGTCGCTGCTTGCCTATGCCGGGCTGCGCCTGTCGACCATGCGGCTGACGCTTCGCGGCGCTCATCTGGAAGCGCATCCCGGGTTCCCGGCCCGCGACCCGGTGATCATGGCCTATGCGGCGGTAACAGGTTTGTCGCTGCGCCGCGGCCTCTCGGGCTGGATCACCGGCGCCGGATCGCTGGTGATCGAACGGGTCAACGGCGCGCCGGTGGTCATTTCAGGGCTGAAGAATCCGGATGCGGCGCTGGCCGATCTTGCGGCGCGGTGCGAAGCGTTCAGCAAGCAGAATGCCGCAGACAGGTTTGCAACCGACCGGTAAACCCGGCGTCCGCCTGCGGATGTTCGGCCTGATGCGTTTGGCTGAGCTGACGGTCGAGCATTGCATGGGGCTCGGCGCGGGCCTGGAACACCAGCACCGACAGCAGGATCAGGCATCCCATCGCCGCCATCAGCGCTATTCTCAACGCTGTGACAGCTTCCTGGCGGGCGGGTTTGACAAGCAGAAAGTCATCTTCCGGAATCATCGTCTTTCCCCGTTCTTCGCTGTTCGGGGATCATCTAACAGCCGGAACGCGTCGCCAATCGGACCGGATTGTGGCGGTGCCTGAGTTTTGTGGTGTCAAGAATGTGTTTCGGGTTAACGCCTGCGCTTGCCGAAGGCCGCGGCGCGTCTCGGAGCGACGGCCTGCGGGATGAATTCGCTGGCAGTTGCCGCGGCCGGAACTTCGTGCCGGACGGTGGAGGTGTGGGCGGGGCGGACAAGGTCGCCGGCCTGGGAGAGTTCGGGTTCGGGGAAGCGGTCGTCGAACGTTCTGGGCACGATTTCCGGGCGCGCAAGCGCGTATCCCTGCATCAGCTGAACGCCGATTTTCTGGCAGAACTCGACCTGATGTTCTTCCTCAAGCCCCTCGAACAGCACCGTGATGCCGCGTGCCTTGAACTGTTCGACCATCAGCTTGAGCAGACCCATGCCGGCGGAGGTTTCGGTGAAGCGGCGCACCCAGGCCGCATCGAACTTCAACACATCGGGTTTGAGGTCGTCTACCCGCTGGGAGTCCGAATCGTCGGCGCCGTAGTCATCAACCGCGATCTTGAAAAGCCGCGAGCGCAAGCCGCTGACCAGCCGGCCGAGCACCTTCTCATCGCCGCTGCCCTGTTCGGTGATTTCGCAGACAATGCGGCCGGGCCTCAGGCCCGCGCGCACGGTCACCTCGACCATGCGATCGACTTCGGCATCGATGTCGCCGAGGACATCAAACAGGCCGGGATTGAAGTTGATGAACAGCTTGGCCTTGCGGCGGCCGAGTTTGCCCATGTTGAGAATGTGCAATTCCCGGCACAAGGTGTCGACCATAACCGCGTCGGCTTTCTCGACCATCGAGAAGAAATGAGGGGGCGACACCGGCTTGCCATCCTGCTGGGCGCGGATGAGGGCTTCGAACGCCTCGATCGTCAGGTGGCCCTGCTCGTTCTGGCTGAAAATCGGCTGGAAGGCCGAACGCAGGATAAAGGGGCCGTAGGAGGTTGTGTAAAATCCCCGGTCGTCCTGCAGAAAATGCGGTTCACGATGCCCGGCCATCATGTCCTGGACTCCGATTTCCGTTTCGTGTCGATTCGGAATCCTAGACGCCAATTCTTTCCGCAAGGTTAAATCAACCGTTACAAGCTTACCTGGCGGCTTGCATCACAGGGCGCGTTGCGACATAGAAGGCAACGGGCGCGGGCGCCGCGTCCCTTTGCATTACGTCCCAGCACCGGAGCGCATTTCATGGCCTTTCTCGCCAACGCCCTTTCCCGGGTGAAACCGTCCGCCACCATCGCCGTCAGCCAGAAGGCGCGGGATCTCAAAGCCAAGGGCCGCGACGTCATCGGGCTTGGTGCCGGCGAGCCGGATTTCGACACCCCGGACAACATCAAGGCTGCGGCGATCGACGCGATCAACCGCGGAGAAACAAAGTACACCGCGGTCTCGGGCATTCCCGAACTGCGCAAGGCGATTGCCGCGAAGTTCAAGCGCGAGAACAATCTCGACTACGGCTGGCAGCAGACCATCGTCGGCACCGGCGGCAAGCAGATCCTGTTTAATGCCTTCATGGCGACGCTGAACCCCGGCGACGAAGTCATCATTCCGGCGCCCTACTGGGTCAGCTATCCGGAGATGGTGGCGATCTGCGGCGGCACCTCGGTGTTCGTGCCGACCACGATCGAGAACGGCTTCAAGCTGGCCGCCGCCGATCTGGAAGCGGCGATCACGCCGAAGACCAAGTGGCTGATGTTCAATTCGCCGTCCAACCCTTCGGGCGCGGCCTATACCGAGGCCGAACTCAAGGCTTTGACCGAGGTGCTGATGCGCCATCCGCATGTCTGGATCCTGTCCGACGACATGTACGAGCACCTGACTTACGGCGATTTCGTCTTCACCACGCCTGTCCAGGTCGAACCGGCGCTGAAAGACCGGACGCTGACCATGAACGGCGTGTCGAAAGCCTATGCCATGACCGGCTGGCGCATCGGCTATGCGGCCGGTCCGCTGGAGCTGATCAAGGCCATGGACATGATCCAGGGCCAGCAGACCTCGGGCGCCTGCTCGATTGCGCAGTGGGCCGCGGTCGAGGCGCTCAACGGCACGCAGGACTTCATTGCGAAGAACAAGGAAATCTTCCGTGGCCGCCGCGACCTCGTGGTGTCGATGCTCAACCAGGCCAAGGGCATCCAGTGCCCGGTCCCGGAAGGCGCGTTCTACGTCTATCCGTCCTGCGCCGATCTGATCGGCAAGACCGCGCCCTCGGGCAAGGTGATCGAAACCGACGAGGATTTCGTCACCGAACTGCTTGAGACCGAAGGTGTCGCCGTGGTTCACGGATCGGCCTTCGGCCAGGGGCCGAACTTCCGCATTTCCTACGCCACGTCGGAAGAGCTCCTGGAAGAGGCCTGCAACCGGATCCAGCGGTTCTGCGCGTCCCTGCGCTGAGCGGGACTGCCGTTTCTGCCGGGCTGTTCAAACGGTCCGGCCTGACGAGATCGACCGCCCCCGGGCGGTCGTTTTCGTTTCAGACCCAGCGCAGCATCCAGTAGCCTGCCGCCGACGCTGCTGCCGTCAGCGCGGTTCCCCATGCCATGTCGACGAGGCTCATGACCACCGGCCAGTCCTTCAGCGTCGCCATGTTGGTGATGTCGTAGGTGCCGTAGGCGGCAAAGCCCAGTATGGCGCCGAGCAGCAGGGCATCCTGCAGCGAGCCCGAGCGGAAAGCCGGTGCGGAAGCGAGCAGCACGACGACCGCCGAATACATCACGTAGAACAGGGCGGCGATTGATAGCTTCGGTTGATCGAGCATCAGCTCGCCGAGCTGGCGGGCGTAAAAGCCTCTGGCGACAAGGCCCAGCCAGACGGCATCGATGATCAGGATGAAGGCGGCGGTTCCGGCCCAGGCCTTGAGAAAGCCCGCGGGGATCATCGTTCAACCCCGCCAGCGGTCCCGCAGGGGTGGAACGCCGTGCCGGTGATGTGTGTCTGTGGGGTCATGGAAAGCCTTTCCGGGATGACGGGATGCATTGTCATGCCGACGCCAGTCTCCGGTCGGGAGCATCGGCATCGGCGAGGGCTGCTGTGGTCTTGGGGACAAGCGTGCGCAGTGCGCCGGGATGGCACACGCATTCGACTTCGCGTTCCAGCGGAATGATCTCGCCGTCGATCGCGGCCTTCGAACTCTTGCGTGCGGTCGGGAACTTCAGCGTGACCCTGTCTGCCGTCTCGACGCTGACATCGGGATCCTCGCTGAGCCTGCCGACGGCGGCGCGAAGGGCCATGCGGAACACGGTGCCAGGCTCGAGCGCGCGCGAGCAGTAGACGCCGAGAACGCCCTCGTCGAGCTGTGCGGCGTAGGCAAGCGGCGTATCGCCGAACAGGTTGTTGGAAATCGAGACTGCCGAGACGAGCCGGCGAGAGCGACCGGAACCGGTGTCGATCTCGACCCCGAGCTGCGGTGGCTTGAGGATCACGCGTCCCAGTGTCTTGATCGTCGAGGTGATCTTGCGGAACCGGGTCGAGGTGTCTAGGCTTGCGCGCTGGTGCACCATGCTGGCGTGCAGGCCGACGGAGAATTGATGGACATAGGGGCGGCCATTGGCGGTGGCGATGTCGAGCGGCCGCTCGTCGGCCTGCGCCAGCGCATCAAGGGCTTCCTCGGGATCGAGCGGAAGTCCGAGGCTGCGAGCAAACATGTTCATCGTGCCCAGCGGGATCACGCCGAGGGTCTTGCCTGACCTGAAACAAGCACCCGCCGCGGCCGATATGGTACCGTCGCCGCCGCCGGCGACGATGATGTCGGTCTGACTGTCGTCCGCGGCCTGGTTGAGGGTCCTGACCAGGTCCTTGCCCGAGACCAGGCGGGGAATGCATTCGCCGCCGCGCTTTGACAGCTTGGCGCAGGCCATGTCCGCGAATTCCCGGGCGTCGAGACCCCTGATGGTGCCGCCGTCCTGGTTGAGTATCATGGTGATGCGCATGTGAGACCCCGTGAGCGTGGAACGACGCAAGACAACAGTCCTGCCGGGAGAAAGTTCCATCCACCTGTCAACCCGCGAGGTATACGGTGGCGGCGCGGCAGTGGATCACTCTGACGGATAAGCATAAATAAATATGCATATCGGTCAGGTTGCCGTCTTGGCTGCCGAGCCGCGGTAGGCGATGAGGGCTTCGGCCAGCGCATCGAAGACAACGCGGCAGCGGGGAACCATCCTGAGGTTCTCGTGCATGACCAGGTAGGTCATCAGGTGCGGCTCGATCTGATCTGCCATCAACCGCACGAGGTCAGGATCGCGGGCGGCGAGGGGGATCTGGCACATGCCGATGCCGCCGCCGGCCCGGATCATCGCCAGCTGGGCGACATTGCTGTCGGACCGGAAATCGAAGCGCAGCTGTGCAAACACCGGATAGGCCTTGAACACGTCGCGGACATAGGGGAGCTGCCGGTCGAAGCCGATCAGCCGGTGTGCGGACAGATCCGCGAGAGTGGTGGGCGTGCCATGCCGCTCGAGATAGCGGCGATGGGCGAACGCGCCGGTCGGAATGCCGCCGATCCTGCGGCTGACCAGGGCGCCCTGGGTCGGCTCCACCATGCGCACGGCGATGTCGGCCTGCTGCTTGAGCAGATCCTCGACCGCATCGGAGGGCGAGAGCTCGATCGCCAGCCCCGGATAACGCTCCTGCAGTTCGCTGAGGATTGGCGGCAGAACTTCCAGCCCGATGACCTCGCTGGCGCTGATGCGCACCGTGCCCTCGGGGCTTTCGCTGTCCCCGGAGGCAGCCCGCGCCAGGGCCGCGGCGCTAGCAGCCATGGTCTCGGCATAGGAGCGCATGCTCAGCGCCGTTTCGGTGGGTAGCAGGCCCTGATGCGAACGCAGGAACAGCGGTTTGCCCGCAGCCGCTTCGAGCGCATCGAGATGCCGGGCGATGGTGGGCTGCGTGAGCCCCAGGGAACGCGCGGCGCCCGACTGCGATCCTTCCTCGAGGATGGCGAGCAAGGTGCGGTAGTGATCCCAGTCAAGCACAGATTTAGTCATACAAAAATGTATATCAGTTCCAGATATTATCGCAATTCCGTTTAGCAAGGCTCTCGACCATATTGGCCTCATCGAAACTGATGGAGAGCAAGATGACTGAGAACGAACAGCATGCAGCGCATTCCGGACACAAGCCGTTGGCGCTGATCCTCGGGGCAACCGGCGGGGTTGGCGGCGCGGTTGCCACGAAACTTCTGGCCAATGGCTACAGCGTGCGGGCGATGCACCGGAATGCGGCTGCCAACGCCGTCAAGTCGCCGGAATACGACTGGGTCGATGGCGATGCGATGAACCGGGACGATGTGATCAAGGCCGCCGCCGGCGTCGGCCTGATCGTGCACGCGGTCAATCCGCCCGGATACCGCAACTGGGGCAAGCTGGTGCTGCCGATGATCGACAACACCATCGCCGCGGCGGAAGCGAGCGGCGCCCGCATCCTGATGCCGGGAAATGTTTACAATTTCGGACCGGAGACCTTCGGGTCGATTGCCGAGGACAGTCAGCAGAACCCGTCAACGGTCAAGGGCAAGATCCGCGTTGCACTGGAGGAGCGGCTGGAGGCTGCGGCCCGGCGCGGGACCCAGGTGATCCTTGTCAGGGCAGGGGACTTCTTCGGTCCCGGCGCGGGCGGCAGCTGGTTTGCCCAGGGGGTGGTCAAGCCGGGCGCGCCAGTCAAGACGATCACCAACCCCTCCGATCCTGGCGTCGGGCATCAATGGGCCTATCTGCCCGATGTCGCCGAGACCATGGTGCGGCTGGTCGCCCGGGCGGATGAACTGCCATCCTTTGCCCGGTTTCACATGGAAGGGTTCTGGGATCATGACGGCCGGCAGCTGGCCAATGCCATCCGCCGCGTCACCGGCCGGACCGAACTGCCGATCAAGCGCTTTCCCTGGTGGGCGCTGCGTCTGGCCCAACCCTTCGTTCCCGTATTCCGGGAGCTGCTGGAAATGCGCTATCTCTGGCAGAGAGAGTTGCATATGCGGAATGACAGGCTGGTGGCGTTCCTTGGCGCGGAGCCTCACACACCCATCGACCAGGCCGTGCGCGAGACGCTGATCAGCCTGGATTGCCTGGATGGCCATGCGAACCCGGGATCGGCCAGGAATCTTTCGCTTTCGGCCGGATGAGCATGAGAGGCTGCGCGGGCCGGGTCCGATCCCGAACGGGAGCAGGATCCGGCACCGGCTGGCGCAAGCCAAAAAAAATGGGCCGCGAGATTGCTCTCGGGCCCAATAGGTATGAAGGTCAAAAAACCTCCAGAGGGGAACAGCTCATGCGGCGGCACTGGGAGGAGTAGGCCGCCAAAGGTGCATCAGCTGTAGTCGATATGGTGCTTATTTATGCAATGCGCAAGGCAATGATGTGCATGTCAGCTATGCGGATAGCGCATGGCAACCGGATTGATTAAAAAGCAGGCAAAAAAATATATGCAAAATCATTGATCAGATGAAGGTCGCCTGCTCCGATCCGGCGCTAAGGCGTGTTCGATCAGAAACTCCAGTTGCGCGCCTTCGAGATCAGGAAATCACGGAAGGCTTTGAGTTTAGCCGCGTTTTTCATTTCCTCCGCATAGCAGAAATAGGTGTCGAATGAGGGAATGTCGGCGGTAAGATTGAGCTGCACCAGCGCCAGGTCGCGGTTGATCATGTAATCGGGCAGCAGCGAAATGCCGGCGCCGTTGAGCGTGGCCCGCCGGACCGACGGCAAATTGTTGATCTGCAGTTGCGCCTGACGCCGGTTTTCCGGGCTGCGGCCGGCGGTTTCAAGCCAGTTCACATCAGTCAGATAAGCCGGAGCGGGTTCGCCGAAGGTGATGATTCGGTGGTTGTCGAGATCCTCGATGGTCTTGGGTTCTCCATGACGCGCCAGGTAGGTGGGCGAGGCGTAGATGTGCATGTGCACCGTGAACAGGCGGCGCTGGATCAGGTCGGGTTGCTGCGGCTGGCGCAGGCGGATGGCGCAATCGGCCTGGCGCATGTTGACGTCGAGTTCCTCGTTGTCGAGCAGCAGTTGCACCTGGACGTCGGGATAGAGCGTCTGGAATTCCTGCACCTTCTCGGTGAGCCAGCCCTGGCCGAAGCCAACCGTGGTGGTGACGCGCAATTTGCCCGATGGCCGCTCGCGGGTTTCGGTCAGCTGGTTGCGCACCGATTCCAGCTTCATCAGCACTTCGTGCGCGGTCTGGTAGAGGATCTCGCCCTGTTCGGACAGGATCAGGCCGCGGGCGTGGCGGTGAAACAGCTTGGCGCCGATATCCATTTCCAGCGCGGAGACCTGCCTTGATATGGCGGATTGCGACAGATGCAGCTTCTCGGCGGCATGGGTGAAGGAGCCGGCTTCCGCGGCGGCATGGAAAATGCGCAGTTTGTCCCAGTCGAGTGGCATCGCGCTCTCGTCCCCCTTGGCCCGTTGGTCGGGCCTCTATCCGGCGCTTATGCGCCTATTCGGCGGCTTCGGCGTGCCTGACGTGACCTGCCAGATAGCGCTCGGCCTCCAAGGCCGCCATGCATCCCATACCGGCTGCGGTGACCGCCTGACGGTAGATGTCGTCGGTGACATCGCCGGCGGCAAAGACGCCGGGAACATCCGTGGCAGTCGAATCCGCCGCTGTCCACAGATAACCGTTCGCCTTGTGCTTGAGCTTGTCCTTGAACAGGCTGACGGCGGGCGCGTGCCCGATGGCGACGAAGACGCCGTCGATTGGCATGTCGGTGGTGAGCCCGGTCTTGCGGTTCTTCAGCCGCACGCCGGTGACGGAGGCGGGCATCGGCGGCTTTGCCGGCGTGCCCAGGTATTCGACCACCTCGGTGTCCCAGATCACGTCGATATTGTCTTTCTCGAACAGCCGCTGCTGCAGGATCTTTTCCGAGCGGAAGGAATCGCGGCGGTGAACCACGGTGACATGCGCTGCAAGGTTGGAAAGGTACAGCGCCTCTTCGACCGCGGAGTTGCCGCCGCCGACCACGATGACTTTCTTGCCGCGGTAGAAGAACCCGTCGCAGGTGGCGCAAGCCGAGACGCCAAAGCCCATGAAGTCCTTCTCGGTCGGGATGCCGAGCCACTTGGCTTGGGCGCCGGTCGCAATGATCAGCGCGTCGCAGGTCCACACCGCGCCGGAATCCGTCGTCACCGTGAACGGCCGGTTGGTCAGTTCGACCTCGGTGACAAGGTCGTTGACGATTTCGGCGCCGACATGTTCGGCCTGCTTGAGCATCTGCTCCATCATCCAGGGACCCTGCACCGGATCGGCGTAGCCGGGATAGTTCTCGACATCCGTGGTGATCATCAACTGTCCGCCCTGTTCCATGCCGGCGATCAGCACCGGTTTGAGCATGGCGCGCGCGGCATAGATCGCGGCGGTGTAGCCGGCGGGGCCTGAGCCGATGATGAGGACGGGGACGTGGCGAGTGGACATGGAACGATCCTGAAACAATGGTTGCGAATGCCAGTTTGGGGCATCCCCGGTGACGCATCAATGACGAAAGCCAAGTTTTTGGCAGGATGCGCCACAATGGTCTGCGACTTACCACCATTTAGGTGCGGGTGAGCCAGTGTTTCAAGCTTGCCCGCACAGTTACGCACAGAACTTCGCGTCAGGAAAGCCGCGGAGGCTTTACAGATGCTGCGCGCTGACGCAATTAAGTTTCGTTGGCCTGCGGTTTTCCTGCGGGACGGCGGTGCTGAAGACAGGGAAAATTTCATGGCGATCAAGGCCGAACTCGATGCAATCGACCTCAAGATCCTGCGTGAGCTGCAGAAGGACGGGCGCATGACGAATGTCGACCTGTCGGAGCGGGTCGGCATCTCCGCGCCGCCGTGTCTGAGGCGCGTGCGCAAGCTCGAGCAGGCAGGAATCATCCGCGGCTACCGGGCGCAGCTGAATGCGCCGAGCCTCGGCTTCGACCTCGTGGCGTTCTGCATGGTCGGGCTCAAGCACCAGACCGATGCCAACCTGAAGGCGTTTGCCGCCAGGACCAATGAATGGCCGATCGTGCGGGAAACCTGGATGGTGTCGGGCGAAAGCGATTTCCTGCTGCATTGCGTGGCGCGCAATCTCAGCCATTTCCAGGATTTCGTCATCGAGGAACTGACGGCCGCCGAGAACGTCGACACGGTCAGAACCATGCTGACCATCCGTCAGGTCAAGGACGAGGGACTGGTGGCGCTGTAGGCGGTTTTCCAGGATGATGGAGGCAGATGAATGAAGCCGACGATCAGCGCCGTCATCATCACCCGCAACGAGGCAGAGATGCTGCCTGGATTGCTGGAGAGCCTGCACTTCTGTGACGAGATCGTGGTTGTCGACAGCCACAGCGATGATGTGACGCGGGATATCGCAGACTCCTTCAAGGCAAGGGTCATCGTCCGCGACTTCAACGGGTTCGGCGACCAGAAGGAGTTTGCCCGGACCCAGGCGGGGTGCGACTGGGTGTTGTCGCTCGATGCCGATGAGCGGGTTCCCGCGGTTCTCGCCGACGAAATCCTCTCCACTGTCGCGGCCGCGAAGCACGACGCCTACCGGATCCCGCGGCTGTCCTATTTTCTCGGCAAGCCGTTCCGGCATTCCGGCTGGTGGCCGGATGCGCCGCTCAGGCTGTTCCTCAAGGATGCCGCCCATTTCAACCTGAAAAAGGTGCATGAATTCGCCGAGACCGACCGCCCGACGGGGACGCTCATCCATCATCTCGACCATTTCACCGTGCGTTCGCTCGGCCAGGCGCTGGCGAAGGGACAGCACTATTCGGTGCTTGGCGCCGAACAGTTGAAGCAGGCGGGCCGCAAGGTTTCGCTGCCAAGCCCGTTCGCGCACGCGTTGGGGGCGTTTTTCAAGACCTACGTCCTCAAGCGCGGCTTCCTTGGCGGCGTCGAGGGGTTCGTCAATGCCTGGATCCACGGGCAGACGGTGTTCTGGAAATACATGATCGTCTATGTCGACCGCCGCAGCGGGCAGCGACGGCAGCGCTAGCGGCCGGGCCGGGCTATCCGTCGCGGCCCTCAGGCGCCGGCGAGACGGCTGTAGATCTCGATGTGCCGGGCAAGAAAGCTCTCGAGCGAGAACATCTGACGGGCGCGTCTGGCGGCGGCCTCGCCATAGTCCCTGCGCATTGCGGCATCTTCGGACAGGGCAATCAGGTTATTCGCCAACGCTTCGGCATCGCCCGGCGGGCTCAACAGCCCTGTCGCCTTGTCGGCGACGGCTTCGACAATGCCGCCGGCTGCGGTGGCTGCCACCGGCCTGCCGGCCCATTGTGCCGCGCACAGGCTCGAGCCAAGCCCTTCCTCGCGGGACGCCAGCGTTACGATGTCGGCGCCCTTGATCAGCGCGGCCACGTCATCGCGCCAGCCCAGGAAGGTCACCCTCGGCAGACCGGCGGCCTGGCGGCGCATCGCCGCGAGCCCGGGCCCGTCGCCGGCCAGGACGAGATGCGCATTCGCCGCCCTCCTGTGCGCGAGGTCCCAGGCCGTGAGCAGGGTGTCATGGTCCTTTTCGGCGGTGAAGGCGGCGACGCAGAGGATGAGCGTGGTGTCTTCGCCAAAGCCCAGACGCTCGGGCAGGGCGGCGGCAAGCGCTGCCTCGTCCACCGCATCGTGAATGATCTCGATCCGGTTGCCGGCGACGCCACCGTCGCGAAGGGCCTGGTAACCGGCCTTCGAGATGGTGATGAACTGATCCGCCGCGCGGTAGACCAGGCCGCCCCGGCATCTGAACGCGTTGCGCCGCGAGACGATCAGGCGCTGCCGTCCGCCAAGCGTTGCCGCAACGGCCGTCTTGTGCGCCCGGTTGGAGTGGGCGTGCACGAGATCGATGTTCTCCGCGCCCAGCAGGTTCCTGATCCGCATGATCGAAGCCACATCAAGCATCCCGCGGCACTTGACCGGCAGTTTCTTCGCCTCCGCGGGGAGGCTCCTGAACAACCCGGATTTGCCCGGCACGCCATACCATTCGGCGATCCCCGGTTTTGTCTGTCCTGCCAGCAGCATCAGCTGCTGCTCACCGCCGCGAAGTCCCTTTTCGCTCGACAGGTGCAGCAGGTTCATCGGCGGTCACTGCCCAGAAGGTCTTTCAGCCGGTCGCCAAAGCCGGATCGTATCGCGTCGAAGCCGGCGCGTGCGCGGGCGCCGATTTGTGCCTTCTGGTCCGCCGGCATTGCCATCGTCTTGACGATGGCGGCCTCGAATGCCGACTGGTCCACCTGGAAACAGGTACCGAGATGGCGCGGGGTGCTTGACGCGGCCTCGACCAGCAGGCCCGACTGTGCATCCACCAGTTCGTTCATCGGCGGGGCGTCGGTGGTGATCACCACGGCGCCGGTCGACATCGCCTCGACGATGTAATGGCCCCAACCTTCCGCCTGCGAGGGACAGAGATGGATGCCGCAGGCATTTTGCAGGGCGCGCATCTCCTCGTCGCCGAGATATTCGCTGATCAGCCTGACATTGGACGGCACCGAGGACGGTGCCAGCTTGGCGTTCATCACCAGCGTCAACTCCGGCCACTCCGGGTGAGCCCGCCATGCCGCCAGCACGGCTTCCGTGCCCTTGAGCGTGCTGGCGCCGGCAATGTGGACAAACCTGTCTCGGTCCTTGGGTGTCGTGGCAGACGCCCTGTCTTCCGAGGTGAAGCCGAGGAAAAACGTTTCAGCGCCTTCTTTGGAAAACACATCGGCGGCGTGCCGGCTCTTGCACAGCACCAGGTCGATATGCCGGAGGCGGCCGAGGTGGCGGCGCGGAAAGCGCTCCTGGTTGGGCAGCAGGTAATGGATGTCGGCGGCGGAGTACCAGGCCGGGTAAACCCGCTCGATATGGATGGCGATGCGCGCGCGCCGGGTTCTGAGCAGACGCTCCCTGAACGGCCGGCCCTTGTGGTCGGCGTGGCCGATCGAATGGGGCAGGCCGGCGGCGCGGATCGCCTCCTCGAGCAGCAGGCTGTCCTTGGTCAGGCCGTACTTCGAGTCCTTGCCGATGATCAGGATGTCAAGCATGGGCCTTGCGCCAAACCTCTTCATAGGTTTTGGAAAGCCGCTCGGCCTCGCCCTCAATGGTGAAATTGGCCAGCACATGCGGCCGGGCCCTGCGCGTGGCGGCATCGCGCCGGGCATCGTCATCCATGAAAGCGGCGGCCGCTGCGGCGAGCGCGTCGAGATCGTCCTTGGCAACCACCACCCCGGTTTCATCAGTTCCTTGCGCGATGATTTCCTCGAAGGCGCCGACATCGGTGGCGACCACCGGCACGCCGCTCGCCTGCGCCTCAAGCGGGGTCAGGCCAAAGCCCTCCCAGCGCTGTGGTGCGACGAACAGGTCGAGCGCGCGGTACCAGTCGTTGATATTCGTGTGCTCGCCGACGAACAGGATGCGGTCCTTGAGGCCGGCCGCTGCAACACGTTCCTTGAGCTCCGTGAGAAAGGATGCGTGGCTGGCGGTGGCGCGGCCGGCGACGATGGCGCTCCAGCCCGGCCGCGACGGCAGCAGCCGGATCATCGAATCGACGAAGAGATCGGTGCCTTTCTGGCGGCGGATGCGGCCGAAGCAGCCGGCCAGCTTCTGGCCCTCGGGCAATGACAGCGCGCGCCGCACCCCGGCCCGGTCAGACGGCGGCGAAAACCGTTCGGCATTGATGCCGTGCAGGCTGACCCGGTTCGGAACCTTCAGGTAGGAGGCGGTCTTGTGGCTGGTGGCGATGACGCTGTCCATGCGCGAGATCAGGAACCGGGTCCAGTTCGAATGCACCCGCTGCGAAGCGGAGGTGAACACCAGCCTCAGCGGCATGCGCAGGATGTCGCGCATGACCACGCCCATCAGCATCTCGACATTGCGCCGCGCGTGCCAGATCCGAAAGGGCCGGCCTTGCGGCGCGCGCCACAGCCGCGGCAGGTCGCGGTAGCGCAGCCGCGGCAGATGGTCGGGCAGGCCGGGGCCGAAAACGGCAATCTGCTGCCCAAGCCGGTTCTGCACCGGGATCAGCTGGATGATCGACGTCGTCACCCCGGACAGGCGCCGCTTCAGATTGGGGGCGATGACAAGGGTCCGCGATGGATCGGAAAGCATGGGATCTCACCCTGACCCTGGTTTGGACGTGACGGGCTCAGCCCCACTTCACCTCAAGGATTTCGTAGGCCTTGGAGCCGCCCGGAGCGACAACCTCGATGGAATCGCCCACCGACTTGCCGATCAGCGCGCGCGAGATCGGCGAGGAAATCGAAATCCGGCCCGCCTTCACGTCGGCCTCCTGGTCGCCGACGATCTGGTAGGTGCGCTCTTCCTCGGTGTCCTCGTCAACCAGCCTGACGGTGGCGCCGAACTTGATGGTGTCGCCGGACATCTTCGATACATCGATGATCTCGGCGCGCGAGGTGAAGTCCTCAAGCTCGCCGATGCGGCCTTCATTGTGGCTCTGTGCTTCCTTGGCGGCGTGATATTCGGCATTTTCCGAAAGGTCGCCATGGGCGCGGGCTTCGGAGATCGCCTCGATGATCCGCGGCCGTTCGGATTGCTGACGCCAGCGCAGTTCTTCCTGCAGCTTGGCATAGCCTCCTTGCGTCATCGGAACCTTCTCAACCATCAGTCTATTCCTTGTTCATATCGTCCTGGCGCTATGATCATCGGCGGCAGGACACAAAAAGAAAACGCGCCCCGAAGCAGATACTTCGGAGCCGTCCCAGAGTCTCTTTTTCAGGCTTATCAAATTCGATCAAAAAATTCACCTGAAAAAAGAGATGGCAAATCGCCGTTCGTGACGGCTGGCGAAAAGCGGCAATTGGTCTGGCATTACTTCGGTGTCATGATGCCGCGTTACAAGTGCTAAGCAAGCGGGGATGCGCCATGGCGGTTGTGAAGGTCGCAACATTCAATCTCTATCACTTCGCGGCGCCGGGGATTTTCTGGCACGAGCGCAAGCTTTCGGCGACCTATTCGGAAAACCAGTGGGCGGAGAAGAAAGCCTGGATCGCCAGCCTCGTGGCGCGCATGGATGCCGATGTGATCGGCTTTCAGGAGGTGGTTTCGCACGAGGAGCTGGCAGCGCTGATGGCGGCCTGCGGCTATCCCCATTTCTTCTCAACCGGGCACCCGATGTTCGACCCGGACGATCCGGCGATCTATGTCAACGCCACGGTGGCGATCGCCTCGCGCCACCCCTTTGTCAGCGCCCATCCGCTGTCGGGTGTCGCCGGCCTGCCCGACGACACCGTGATCGACGCCGATTTCAATTTCTCCCGCACCCCGGTTGACGCGGTGATCGATCTGCCGGGGATCGGCCGGACGCGGATCTTCGTCTGCCATTTCAAGTCGCAGGGCGCCTTCGTCGATGACGACGAGATCGACGCGATTGCCGGCTGGGACGCCAAGATCCGCACCACCTACATGGAGCGCGCCATGGCCGGGGTGAACCAGGTGGCCAAGCGCGCCGCCGAAGCCGGCGCCATCTACCGGCTGTTCCGGCAGGTGATCGATACCGATCCGGATGCGCCGGTGATCCTGCTGGGCGATCTCAACGAGGCGCCGGGCTCGCACACGATCTCGATCCTGACCCAGGCCGACCGGGTCTGGTCCTGGGGCAGCGTTGCTGCAGACGCGGTTCCCGAGGAATTCGCCTATCTCAAGCATGTCTACAAGCTCTACGACGCGTTCAACCTGGTGGTGATGCAGGGGCTGACGCGGCCCAACACCCATGGCGGCATCGTCTCTGGATCGGTGCTCGATTACTGCGTTGTCTCCAACGGGCTCAATCCGAAGAACCCCCGGCGGCGCGGCGCGGTGATCAAGACCGAGGTGTTCGACGAGCATTTCGAGATCGGCCCGCCGAAAGACCGTGCGTCGGATCATGCCCCGGTGGTGATGACGATCGAGGCCATGGACGAGGGCTGAGATGCGACATGGGGTTGCGCCTGGCCGGCCTTGATTTTGGGCGGGAGCGGCCGCAAGATCGCCGTCAGATAACAGCCTTTCTCGCCCTGACCTTCCCGGAGCCCTTATGTCCGCACGTCCTGCCGCCCCGATCACCGCGGCGTCTCCCGTAACATTTTCCGACCCGCTGCCCGCTGAGGTCGATGTCGTCATCGTCGGCGGTGGCGTCATCGGCATCATGAGCGCGCTCTATCTCAACCGGATGGGCTTGAGTGCCTTCGTGGTCGAGAAGGGCAGGGTGGCGGGCGAGCAGTCCTCGCGCAACTGGGGCTGGATCCGCCAGCTTGGCCGCGACGAGGCGGAACTGCCGGTGATGATGGAAGCGTCCCGGCTGTGGGAAGAGATCGACAATCAGACCGGCAACCGCACCGGCTTCCGCCGCTCGGGCATCATGTATCTGGCCAGCACCGACAGCGAGATGGAGGCGCAGGCCCGCTGGCTCGATGTGGCGCGGCGGCATCAGCTCGATGTGCGCGCGATCGATGGCGACGCGGTCGCCGGGCTGATCGATACCGGACCCGGTGGCAAGCGCTGGGCCGGCGCCGTCTGGTCGCCCACCGATGCGCGGGCCGAGCCCTGGGCCGCAGTGCCGGCGGTGGCGGAACTGGCGCGCAGCGAAGGTGTGGGCATTCGCGAGAATTGCGCCGCGCGTACCTTCGAGCGGGCGGCCGGAAAGATCGCGGGTGTGCACACCGAGCACGGGTACATCAAGGCGGCGCAGGTGGTGGTCGCGGGCGGGGCGTGGACGTCGCTGCTGCTCAGGCGGCACGGCGTGTCGATCCCGCAACTGATCGTGCGCTCGTCGGTGGCACGCACGGCTGAAATGCCGGAGGTGTTCGCGGGCAACGCGCTCGACGAGGAGCTCGCCTTCCGCCGCCGCGAGGATGGCGGTTACAGCGTCTCGGCGCTTGGCAGCCATGACCTGATGATCGGGCCGGACGCGTTCCGGCATTTCTTCACCTGGCTGCCGGTCGCGGTGAAGTCGCTGGGTCACACCCGCTTCCTGCCGTTTTCGCCGCGGCACTATCCAGACGCCTGGGGGACGCCGCGGAACTGGAGCAAGGACGAGGAAACGCCGTTCGAACGTTGCCGCGTTCTCGATCCGGAGCCCGAGCACCGCCGGACGGAACCGACGCGCAAGCGTTTTGCCGCCCGCTTTCCCTCGCTGGGCGAGCCGGAGCTTCTCAATGTCTGGGCGGGGATGATCGACGCGATGCCGGACGTGGTGCCGGTGGTCGACCGGGTGCCGGGCCACGACGGACTGATCGTCGCCACAGGCATGAGCGGCCACGGCTTCGGCATCGGCCCTGGCTTCGGCAAGGCCATCGCCAACATCGCCGCCGGCCGGCCCACCGGGCATGACCTCACGCGTTTCCGCTTCTCGCGCTTTACCGACGGCAGCCGGCTGGTTCCGGGTCCGTCGCTGTAGGTGGCAGCTCGGTAGCTGTCAGCGAGGCTCAGTCGCCCGCTGGTCGTAGGCCTGCCTTGCCTTGAGAACACGGGCGTGGTTGGCGACCGCCCATTGGCCGAGTGCCGCGACCGGCTCCAGCAGTTCCGCGCCGAGTGCGGTAAGCTCGTAGTCGACGCGCGGCGGAACGGTGGGGTAGACGGTGCGGGTGACGTATCCGTCGCGCTCGAGCCCGCGCAGGGTAATGGTGAGCATTTTCTGCGAAATCCCCTCGACCGCGCGCTTGATCTCGGAAAAGCGCATCCGGCCGTGCCCGAGCTTGCTGACGACCAGCACGCTCCACTTGTCGCCGACCAGTGAAATCACGTCATTTGCGACCTGGCACTGGCCGGGTTCGTGAAGGTCAGGTGGTTTCATCGAGGTGCCTCAGGTTCAAAAAAGTGCCGTCTTGTGGCCGGTGATACGGTTTCATAAGTAGCGTCAGTCACTTTTTTATACAAGGAAATCCCGATGACAAAAGTTGCTGTCCTGGTTGGCTCGCTGCGCAAGGATTCGATCAATCGCAAGTTCGCCCAGGGCCTGGAAAAACTGGCCGCCGGCAAGCTGGAGTTCGTCTATGCCGATCTTGCCAGCCTGCCGCACTACAATGACGACCTGTGGGAGAACCCGCCGGAAGCGGTCACGGAGCTCAAGGCCACCATCGACGCGGCTGATGCTGTGCTGATCGTCACGCCCGAATATTCCCGCACCTATCCCGGCGTGCTCAAGGACGCCATCGACTGGGCGGCGCGCCCCTGGGGCAAGAACTCCTGGGGCGGAAAGCCGCTGGCGATCACCGGTGCCTCGCCCGGCGCCATCGGCACTGCCATCGCCCAGCATCAGCTGCGCACCACCATGGTCGCCGTCGGCACCGCGGTGATGGGGCAGCCGGAACTCTACTACGCCTTCAAGCCCGAGCATTACGATGCCGGTGGTGCGATTACCGACGAGGCGACGAAGAGCTTCCTCGAAGGCTGGCTCGGCAGCTTTGCCGACTGGATCGCCAAGACCGGGAAGTAGACTTTCCAGACGGCAGGGTTCGTGGTGGGGCAGTTCCTGCCGGGTCCCAATCTCCCCCCTTGCGGGGGAGATGTCACGAAGTGACAGAGGGGGGGTGATCTCACTCCGGTCGCTGGCTCAATGGTAACTCGAAATGCCCACCCCCCTCTGTCTGCTACGCAGACATCTCCCCCGCAAGGGGGGAGATAGGTGGGCTCAGTGACTGTCTTCTCAATGCTCACGCCCCCGGCGCCGGCCGCGTTTTCACCACTTCATATTTCACGGGCAGGTTCGGCGGCTTGTAATCGGCGCGTTTCTCAAGCCGCTCGATCACCGCTTCGTGCAGCTTGGGGCCCCCTCGGGCACGCGGCGGCAATCGAACACCGGTCAGTAGACCCTGCCGATCTGCAGTTGCCGGTAGAACGAGGTCTTCGGCAGCTTGCGCGGCAGGAACTCGACGAAGCCCCAGGCGAAGTTCATCGAATTTTTGATGTCGGCCAGCGGATCAGGCGCGCCAGGCATAGTGCACCAGCTGCAACTGCTCTTCCCTGACCAGCCGAAATTGCGGATGAAGCGGGCGTGCAGCCGGGCGGTGCAGGCGCCGCGGGAGAAGCCGAAAATATAGATCCGGCCACCATATCCATGGTGCCTGACCAGGAATTCGTAGGCCTGCATCACGTTGTCGGCAATGCCGGCGCCGGTGGCAAGCCCGAGCACGATGCGGGTCTTCGATTTCAGCTGCTGCCACCAGCCGCTGAGCACGAAGGTGCCGACGCCGGGCTGGTAGAACACCAGCTGGCTCCTCGACCGCTTGAGCGAGCCATAGAGTCTCAACACATTGGTGCGGTCGCCGGAAATCTGGTTCGACGTGCCGTCCAGCAGTATGACGATGTTTTTGGCCATGGGACGGCCCTCCACCGCCGGAAGGATACGCGAAGGCGGGGAGGCGGCAATCTGAGGTGGCATGCCGGATAATCTCGTGGTGGGCCTGCCGTGTGATCCGGGACCTTCAATCTGGCGCCGAGCACGAAAAAATGGTTCCATGCGGGCAGCGGAACGAGGTGGCGCCGGCTCATGCAAGGCCAGTTTTGATCAGTGTGCCGACCGTTCACCGCCGTGGAAATGCAACAGCAGTTTGAGGGATGGTTTCGTGGATGCGCTCGACAAATTCCTGCCAAAGGCACTGCTTGCAGTTTCGACCGGTCTGCTCTGCTGGCGAGTCCTGGGGATGATCGAGTATGTGTTCCCGAATCTGAACCTGGGACTGCAAAACAGCGGTTTTCCCGCGGGCCTGCAGTTTCAGCATTTCTTCGCCCTCGTGCTCACCGGGGCCATTTTCGTTTTCGGCTACCTTGGCCGATGGCCGCACACGCCTCATGCGAGCATCACGATGTATGCCGTGCTCGCTACGCTCTGTTTCGTCGAAACCATCGACTTCGGAGCCTTTGGCGGCGGGGTGACGGGCGTGACGATCATGCTCGCGGAATTTGCCCTCTATGTCGGGCTTGCGACCTACCTGATCCGCTCGCCTGCGATCCACCGCCGTTTCCGCCAGCCTCTGCCTGCGGGCAAGGCGTGAAATGCCGGCGAATGCAGTTCGGGCATGCCGCGGCAAAGTTCCGGAAAAAAGTGCTTTACCTCAAGTGGACTTGAGGGAGTATCACTCGATCTCCTTGTGTGGAGACGCTGTGCATGACCGAACTTGAGAGCGACCTGAAAGAGGTCTCGGACCGACGCGATCCGGATCTGCCCGGCGGCTGGGGGGAATTGTTGCAGCCCCGGAACCTGGCGGCGACCACGACCCTGTGCCTGGGGGTGGGACTGTTCGCCTTCAACGAGTTCTTCATTTCAACCGCGCTGCCCACGGCCGTGAGCGAACTTGGCGGTGCGACGCTTTTGTCCTGGGCTTTGACCCTCTACCTGGTGTTTGCGATCGTCGGCGGGATGATGGCGGCAGACATGAAGCGGCGGTTTGGCGCCCGCGCTACGCTTCTCGCTTCTGCCGCCGTGTTCGTGGCCGGAACCCTGCTCGCCACCACCGCCGGCAGCATGACGGAGGTGCTGGCCGGGAGGCTCTTGCAGGGGGCGGGCGAGGGGGTCGTCGCGGCTTTGTGCTATGCGCTCATTCCCGAACTGTTCCCGTCGCGCCTGGTGCCCAAGGTGTTCGGCGCGGAAGCCATCGTCTGGGCGGTCGCCGCCTTCGCCGGTCCGGTTCTTGCCGGAGCGCTCACCGAATACTGGTCGTGGCGTGCGGCCTTCTTCATCAGCGTACCGGCGGCGGCGATCTTTGCCGTGCTTGTCGTCATGATCGTTCCCCGGCGTGGTCCGGTGATCCACACGCGCAGCGCCATCCCGTTTGCGCGGCTCGTGGCGGCGGGAACGGCGATCCTCATGATTTCCGTGTCCGGCACGATCGACCGGCTGTCGTACATGTCAGCGCTGCTTCTGGCCGCGGGTGTGACCCTGGTGCTGGCCGTGCGCAGCGATCTCCGGTCGCGCAACCCGGTGCTGCCGCGGCAGGCCTTCGGGTTCGACACTCCGCTCGGTACGGGGTTCTGGGTCGTGATTCTGATGCCGCTTGCGCATGCGGCGGGCTCTGTGTTCCTTGTCTATGCGCTGCAACACCTGTGGGATCTTCGCCCGACCGCTGCCGGTGCGCTCAGCGCGGTGCTGGCTATCAGCTGGAGCTTCACCGCGATCGCCGTGGCGAGCCTTCGGTCCCGGTCCGCGCGCCATCGTCTGCTGCTTGGCGGACCTGTGCTGTTAGCCGTAGGGCTTGCAGGGCTGACGGTTGCGAGTGCGAGCGGGGCGCTCTGGCTGGTGCTTCCGGCCCAAATCGTCTCCGGTGCCGGTTTCGGCGTCAGTTGGGGAACCTTGAGCCAGCTGATGATGGAGCTGTCGGACGACGCCGAGCGCGACCGCACGTCGGCGATGCTGCCGACGCTGCAATCGGCCGGCTATGCCATCGGAGCGGCGTTCTTCGGTCTCGTCGCCAATAGCATGGGCTTTGCCGAAAGCGTGCCTGACGCAGTGTTGCGGGCGGCGATGCTGGCGGTGTTCGGCGGAGCAAGTCTGATTGCGGTCGTGTCCATCTTCTTCGGCTTGCGCATGGCTTCACTCGCCCGGGCGCAGGGCCGGTTCTGAACCGGCCCTCATTTCATCCTCAAGCCGCCGAAAAATAGCTCTGCAGCGGGTGCACTTCGAGGTTTCCGGCCTTCAGTGCGGCGATAGCCTGGGCGGCGGACAGGCTGCCGGCCATGGTGGTGAAGTAGGGGACCTTCTGCATCAGTGCTGCGCGGCGGAGCGATTTCGAATCCGAGATGGTCTTGGCGCCTTCGGTGGTGTTGATCACCAGCTGCACTTGCCTGTTCCTGATCGCGTCCTCGATGTGCGGGCGGCCCTCGAGCACCTTGTTGACGTGCTCGACCTCGAAACCCTCGGAACGCAGATAATCGGCGGTGCCCGAAGTCGCCATCACCCTGAAGCCATTGTCGACCAGAATGCGGATGGCCTGGATCACGCGCGGCTTGTCCTCGTCGCGGACCGAGACGAACACCGCGCCCGAGCGCGGCAGGTCGACGCCGGCGCCGAGCTGCGCCTTGGCGAAGGCCAGCGCATAATCGCGATCGAGGCCCATGACCTCACCGGTCGAGCGCATTTCCGGTCCGAGCAACGTGTCGACGCCGGGGAACTTGGCAAACGGGAAGACGGCTTCCTTGACCGCGATATGGGTGAGCTTGCGGTGGTCGGGGACCGCGCCGTAGGCGGCGAAGGCGTCGGCGAGTTTCTCGCCGGTCATCACCCGGGCCGCGACCTTGGCGATCGGGGAGCCGACGGTCTTGGCGACGAAGGGCACCGTGCGCGAGGCGCGCGGGTTGACTTCGAGCACGTAGATCACGTCGTCCTTGATCGCGTATTGCACGTTCATCAGGCCGCCGACATTGAGCGCTTTCGCCAGCGCGATGGTCTGGGTCTCGAGCCGGTCGACCATCTCGGGCGACAGCGTGTGAACCGGCAGCGAGCAGGCCGAGTCGCCCGAGTGGATGCCGGCTTCCTCGATGTGCTCCATAATGCCGGTGACGTTCACCGACGTGCCGTCGCACAGACAGTCGACATCGACTTCGATGGCGTTGGTCAGGTAGCTGTCGAACAGCAGCGGGTTGGTGCCGAGCAAGGTGTTGATCTGGCCGGTCTTGTCGTTCGGGTAGCGCGCCTTGATGTCCTCGGGCACCAGTTCGGGCACGGTGCCGAGCAGGTAGTTCGACAGGTTGGCCTCGTCGCGGATGATCTGCATGGCGCGGCCGCCAAGCACGTAGGACGGGCGGACGACCAGCGGGAAGCCGATGTCGGTGGCGACCAGCCGGGCCTGCTCGACCGAATAGGCGATGCCGTTGTTGGGCTGGACCAGGTCGAGCTTGTGCAGCAGCTTCTGGAAGCGGTCGCGGTCCTCGGCAAGGTCGATCATGTCGGGTGCGGTGCCGAGGATCGGGATGCCGGCCTTTTCCAGCGCGTCGGCGAGCTTGAGCGGGGTCTGGCCGCCGAACTGGACGATGACGCCGAGCAGCGTGCCCGCTTCCTGTTCCTTGGTCAGGATCTCGAGCACGTCCTCGTCGGTCAGCGGATCGAAATAGAGCCGGTCGGAGGTGTCGTAGTCGGTCGACACGGTTTCCGGGTTGCAGTTGACCATGATCGCCTCGTAGCCGGCATCCTTCAGTGCGAAGGCGGCGTGGCAGCAGCAATAGTCGAACTCGATGCCCTGGCCGATGCGGTTGGGGCCGCCGCCGAGGATGACCACCTTGGTGCGGTCGGAGACGCGCGCCTCGCAGGCGAGGTTACCGGCAAACGGCACTTCATAGGTCGAGTACATGTAGGCGGTGGGCGAGGCGAATTCGGCGGCGCAGGTGTCGATGCGCTTGTAGACCGGCCGCACGCCCAGGGCGCGGCGGGCCTTGGCCACTTCATGGCCGCGCTTGCCGGTGAGCGAGCCGAGCCGCGCATCGGAAAAGCCCATCGACTTGATCAGCCGCAGGTTTTCGGCGTCGGTCGGCAGGCCGTGCTCGCGGATGCGGGCCTCCATGGCGAGGATCTCCTCGATCTGGGCCAGGAACCACGGATCGATCTTGCAGATCGCATGCACTTCCTCGGCGCTCATGCCGAGCCTGAGCGCCTGCGCCACCATCCTGAGCCGGTCCGGCGTCGGCGTGCCGATGGCGGCCTTGATGGCGTTGTCGTCGTCGCCTTCGCCCAGGCCGGGGATCTCGATCTCGTCGAGGCCGGTGAGGCCGGTCTCGAGCCCGCGCAGCGCTTTCTGCAGGCTCTCGGCAAAGGTGCGGCCGATGGCCATGACTTCGCCCACCGACTTCATCGCGGTGGTCAGAAGCGGCTCTGCGCCGGGGAACTTCTCGAAGGCAAAGCGCGGGATCTTGGTGACGACATAGTCGATCGAGGGTTCGAACGAGGCCGGCGTCGCGCCCTGCGTGATGTCGTTTTCCAGTTCATCCAGCGTATAGCCGACGGCGAGCTTGGCCGCGACCTTGGCGATGGGGAAGCCGGTGGCCTTCGAGGCGAGCGCCGAGGAGCGCGAGACGCGGGGGTTCATCTCGATCACCACCAGGCGGCCGTCGGCCGGGTTGACGGCGAACTGCACGTTGGAGCCACCGGTCTCGACCCCGATCTCGCGCAGCACCGCGATCGAGGCGTTGCGCATGATCTGGTATTCCTTGTCCGTCAGCGTCAGCGCCGGCGCCACGGTGATCGAATCGCCGGTGTGCACGCCCATCGGGTCGAGATTCTCGATCGAGCAGATGATGATGCAGTTGTCGGCGGTGTCGCGCACCACCTCCATCTCGTATTCCTTCCAGCCGAGCACCGATTCCTCGATCAGCACCTCGGTGGTCGGCGAGGCATCAAGCCCGCGCTCGATGATGTCGAAGAATTCCGAGCGGTTGTAGGCAATGCCGCCGCCGGTGCCGCCCATGGTGAAGGAGGGGCGGATGATGGCCGGCAGGCCGATCAGGTCGAGCGCCTGGGCGGCCTGGGCCATGGCGTGGCTCATGTAGCGCTGCTTGCGATCGGATTCGCCCAAGTTCCAGGTGTTTTCCAGCGCGTCGAGCGCGGTGTCGAGCTCGTCGCCGCTGAGCCTGGCGCGAAGTGCTGCCCGCTCGGCCTCGTGCAGCTTGCGGTCGGTGTCCTTGATCTCGGTGGCGTTGGCGAGGAACGAGCGCGGGGTCTCGAGTCCGATGCGGGCCATCGCCTCGCGGAACAGGGCCCGGTCCTCGGCCATGTCGATGGCCGCGGGCTTGGCGCCGATCATCTCGACATTGTAGCGCTCGAGCACGCCCATGCGCTTCAAGGACAGCGCGGTGTTGAGCGCGGTCTGGCCGCCCATGGTCGGCAGCAGCGCGTCGGGGCGTTCCCGCGCGATGATCTTGGCGACCACTTCAGGCGTGATCGGCTCGATATAGGTGGCGTCGGCGAGGCCCGGATCGGTCATGATCGTCGCCGGGTTCGAGTTGACCAGGATGACCCGGTAGCCCTCTTCCTTCAGCGCCTTGACGGCCTGGGTGCCCGAATAGTCGAACTCGCAGGCCTGACCGATGACAATCGGCCCTGCACCGATGATGAGGATCGACTTGATATCGGTACGTTTTGGCATGGTCCGGGTCCCTGTTGAGCAGGCTTCGCGCAAAAAGCCCCCGTCGGAGATCGATCATCCGGGAGACGCCATGCGCAATATCTGAGGCTAGACGCGGCTTATAGGGAAATGCCGGGACGGATGGAACCCCAAAACGGTGTTGTTCAAGGGAAAGTGGGTGGGCGCGGTGGAGCTTCGTGAACCGGCGTAACGCAGTGGCCAATGAAGCGAGGCTCGAACGCGGGCCGTTTGGCAGATTTCAAGTTGCTGATCGGTGCGGACCGGGAGATCCTGTCCGATTTAGTGGGCAAGTTCTCGTCCCGGCGGGCTTTTGCCTTGCTCTCCGGGTGGCTAGGCTTGTGTGTAGGTGCGGGATGATTCGAGGATGAGGCGACATTGGGCAGGGATCCGGTCAAACCAGCGCGTGGGCGCGGCTCTCCGCTGCTGCTGGCCGGGGCAGGTGGCGTCCTGGTCCTGCTTGCCGCGCTGCTGTTTGATTGGCTCGGCTCGTTTGAGCCCGGCTGGATCATCTCGACGGACCGGGACTTTGCCAATTACTGGCTGGCTTCCCGGCTGGTCTTCAGCGGCGATGCGCTCGAGATGTTCCGTGGGCACGAGGTGTATTTTGCCCAGATGCAGGCCGTCTTCGGCCCGGATGCTCCCTGGCGCAGCTGGAGTTATCCGCCGAGCTATCTGCTGCTGACATGGCCGCTCGGCCTGATGTCCTACAGTGTTTCGCTGGTCGTTTTTCTGTCTGTCACGCTCGTGCTCTACCTGCACGCGGTCTCGATCACCGCCCGGCGGGTCGAGGCAAGTGCGGCGCTGCTTCTGGTGCCCTTCATCGCGGCCAACATCATCTACGCCCAGAACGGGTTCCTGATCGGTGCGCTGATGCTCTACGGGCTCGGCCTCAGGGACACCCGGCCCTGGCTGGCGGGGCTGGCGATCGGGCTCTTGACGGTCAAGCCGCAGCTTGGGCTTCTGTTGCCGCTGCTGCTTCTTTACGAGCGGCGCTGGACCGTTATCCTCAGCGCGAGCGTGGCGACCGTGGCGCTGGTGCTGCTCTCGTCGCTCTTGTTCGGGATCGAGAGCTGGACGGGATACATTACCGAAACCGTGCCGCACCAGGCCTTTGTCATGCGCGAACTTGGCGGCAGCTTCCTGCATCTGCTGGTTTCGGTCTACGGATTGCTGCGGCTTGAAGGGATGGATGCGGCCACGGCGCTGCCGCTACATCTCGGTTTTGCAGTGGTGGCGCTCGGGGCCTATGGCCTCAGTCTGTGGCTGACGCCGGACAAGGACGCCCGGTCGCTCTGCCTTGTCATCGCCAGCCTGCTGATCACGCCCTATGCGCTGTCGTATGATCTCGGGGCGCTGTCGGCGCTGGCCGCCCTGTGGGCCTTCAGGCAGCGCTCGCCGGATTCGGCCATGGGGCCGCGGCAACTGCTGTTCTACCTGATCGCCATGCTGCCGCTGCTGCAATGGTCGGTGGCCGCGAACCTGGGCCTGTCGCTGGCGCCCATTCTGCTGAGCGCGGGCCTCGGCCTGCTGCTGTATCAGTTCCGGAACAAGCGCCCGGAAGCCGGTCCGGTCTGAGCCGGACGGCGATGGGCCAGGCTTGAGACACGATGCTGTCGCCGCAAAACCGGCCGACTGTCGTCGGGCCTACTTGCCCTGCTGCCGTTTCTGCAGATCCAGCAGCCACTCCACCACGTCGGCCTTCTCGTTGTCGAACAGGCGGAACGTGGTCATCGGGAAGTGGTCGGCCTCGAGGAACGCCTCGAACCAGGCGCGGTCGCGGCTTGGAATTGCGACCAGATCCGAATAGGGCGGGGCCATGTCGGGGGTGAGTTTTTCGCCCTCGCGGACGTGGCAGTCGCGGCACCATTCGTCGACCACCTTCTGCCCGCGCTTGACGGCGGCCTTGTCGGCCATGGCCGGGGCCGTGGCCAGCGGCAGGACCAGCGCCGCTAGCATGAGCGCGCGCATGGCGGAAACCGCCGTTGCAGCCGGGCTGCGTGATGTGTGGCTAATGCTCATCGGTCCTGTCCGTTGGTCTCGTCTTTTGCTCAGGATGGGCCAGACCGCTCGCTGCCGCAATGATCGGGATCAAGCCCCGCTGATCCGGTCGCCCCAGCGGGCGCGGACGTCCGGCATCTGGCTGCGGCTCACCGGCAGGACCTGACCGTCGGTGGTTTGCACCGTCAGCCGCGGGTTCCTGCCGCCGTCCCGGATCACCGATTTGACGCTCGTATCGGATACCCAGTGCGAGCGGTGGATCTGCTGGCCGGTGTTGCCGCCGGTCTCGGCGATGGCGTCGCCAAGCCGCATCAGCAGGAGTTCCGTGCCCCTGGTCGTCACCACCAGCACGTAGTGGTCCTGCACCTCGAGCCGGATCAGCGGGCCGCGCTTGTCCGCGGGCAGACGGTCCAGAAGTGGAGGGCGGTCCGGCAAGCCGCCAGAGACATCAGTGACAGAAGGTCGATCTGTGTTCGGTGCGGATGTTGGGGTGGAAGCGGGCTCCTGGTTCCGGTTGTCGCCGCCTTGCTTTTCCGCGGCCAGTTCGCCGGTGCTGAGGCTGAGCCAGGAAAGCAGGCAGAATCCGATGGCAATCGGCAGCGCCACCAGCACGTTCTCGGCAATCTGATCGAGGTTGAGCGGCGACTTGATCACTGCGGTGTTGATCACCGTGATCACCAGCCCAACCGGCAGGGCCGAAACAGCCCCGCCAATGAACAGGCGGGTGATCTGGTGCGGTACGCGGGCGATCAGCGCGGCCTTGACAAAAGAAATGCAGATCAGGGCTGTGGCCCAGGTAGCCGTGTTCATGGTCAGCCAGTAGCCGAGCCGTGAAACGAACGGCAGCCGTTCATAGCTGCCGAAGGGCCCGGTTACGGAGAACAGCCCGGTCACCAGCGCGAACACCAGCCAGAGCCGCGGCCGGATCAGCAGTGCGCGCAGTTCACGAAGCGTGGATTGCAGCAACGTGTCGCTCACGAAGTTCTCCGGGTCACAGGCGCATCAGGCGTTGAGGATCGGGCGGGACCATGGCCGATGGGGGCAGATTTGGCAATCGGACCGCAGGCCTTTCGGACTTTCAGCGCCTGCGGTCCACAACAACGGACCCTTGAAATGACCCTCGACCCTCTTCTCAACGCCAGCCCCGCCATCCAGTTGCATGTCGCAGCCGTCGTTCCGGCGGCGCTGATCGGCGGTGCCATTCTGATCATGCGCAAAGGCACCTACCTGCACCGGATGGCCGGACGGCTCTGGATCGCGCTGATGGTGCTGACCGCGCTGTCGAGCTTCTTCATCCACGAGATCAACCTGTTTTTCGGCTTCTCGCCGATCCACATCCTGTCGGTCGTCGTGCTGGTCAGCGCCGTCGAAGTGGTTCGCTCGGCGCGGCGGCGCAATTTCGTCCGTCACCAGCGGTTGGTCAAATCGCTCTATTTCGGCGCCATCGGCATTGCCGGGCTGTTCACGCTTCTGCCCGGACGGATCATGCACGAGGTGGTGTTCGGCACTGCGCTGGCCGAACCGGCTCAAGCCTCCGCTCCGATCGTGGCTCAGGCCGCTACCGGCGCGCCGGTCTGGGTGTGGCCGCTGCTCATGGCGCTGATCGCGCTCGGGGTCAGCCGCCTGCGCGACCGGGAGATGCCGGTCTGGCGGTTGCTGCTGCTGCCGGCGATTCTGATCGGCATTTCGATGATCACCGTGCTTATCGGCGGCTTGAACGCAGCCAGTCTCGTTGCGATGGCAACTGGCCTCGGGTTGGGAGCGATCGCCGGCTGGGCAACGATGCGCAATGTGGCGGCGATCTGCGCCGGAGACGGTCGTGTTCTGGTTAAGGGCGAATTCGTCTCGCTGATCGCCATCCTGGGAATCTTCGCCAGCCGTTTTGCCGCCGGGATCCTTTCGGCCACCGCGCCGCACATCCTGGAAACGACCGGCGTGCCGGAACTTTTCACCCTGCTGCCGGTTTTCTTCGCGGCGCTGATGGCTGCCCGTGCGCTGGCGCAGGCGGGCTACAATCCTCTCGGCGCAGTGCGTGAGCAGTCGATCCGGCAAGCAGAGTGTTGAAACTGCCGCTGGCGGCGCTTACAAGCAAGATCTAAACCCGCCGGGAGAGTTGAGATCATGGACTGGAAAGGCCGTCGCCAGAGCGACAATATCGAGGACCGGCGCGGAACGTCGTCGCGTGGCGGCAACCCCTTCGGCCGGGGTGGAATGCGGCTGCCGTCCGGCGGCATGCGCCGCTCGGGACTGAGCTTCAAGACCATCCTGATCATCGGCGTCATCTATCTTGTGCTCAAGTTCATGGGCATCGATCCGCTGCAGATGCTTGGGGGCGATCCAGGCACGGTGCTGACCGGGCAGCCATCCGGGGCGGGTAGCCAGATATCCGAGACCCGCAAGGACGAGATGACGCAATTCGTCGCCACCGTTCTGGCCGAGACGGAGGACGTGTGGAACGGGGTGATGAAATCGCAGGGCTTCGACTATCCCGAGCCCAAGCTGGTGCTGTTTTCCGGCGCGGTGGCGTCGGCCTGCGGCAACGCCAGTTCCGCGTCCGGCCCGTTCTACTGCCCCGGCGACCAGAAGGTCTATATCGACCTTACGTTCTTTGACGAACTGGCACAGCGCTTCAAGGCGTCCGGCGATTTCGCCCAGGCCTATGTGCTCGCCCACGAGGTCGGCCATCACGTGCAGAACCTGATCGGCGTGCTGCCGGAGTTCAACCGGATGCGCCAGTCCATGAGCCAGACCGAGCAGAACCAGATGTCGGTCCGGGTCGAGCTGCAGGCCGACTGCTTCGCCGGCATCTGGGGCCATTACACGGCGCAGAAGGGCATATTGGAGCGCGGCGATCTGGAAGAGGCGCTCAACGCCGCCAAACAGATCGGCGACGACACGCTGCAGCGCCGGACGCAAGGCTATGTGGTGCCCGAAAGCTTCAACCACGGCACTTCGGCGCAGCGCAAGGAGTGGTTCGCCCGCGGCTTCGAGTCGGGCCGGCTTGAAGCTTGCGACACTTTCAACAACCCGGTGTGAAATCACGAGTGCGAATTATAATCGATAATTGTTTTAGGTCCTGCTTAACTAAACGTTGGGAAGCCCCGTGAGATTCGATTGAATGATCGGCGGGTTCCAGACCTGCCCACGTCCGGCAATGGCATGAAGCCTGTTTTCGGGGTCGATGAACGGTCCCCAAACTCCAGATCCCAGGCAGGGTGCTCATGACACTTCGAACCCGCATTTTCCTTCTGGCCCCGCTTGCCATTCTCGGCATGCTGCTGGTTGGCTCGATTTTCTATTTTGGCGACAAGGTCGAGCAGGACTACCGCACTGACCTCGAGAAGATCCAGGAACTGTATATCCTCGATCAGGATCTCGAGATGTCGCTGCTGCAGGCGCGGCGGGCCGAGAAGGATTTCCTTCTGCGCAAGCGCGAGACCGATGTCAGCCGGCATGGCGAAGTCTCCTCGGCGGCCAAGGCGCAGATCCAGCGGTTGCAAAGCCTCGCTTCCCAGGGATTTTCCTCCGAGCTCGACCAGAAGGTGGCGGCGCTGGATACCGGTTTCAAGCGTTACGCCGTCACGTTCAACGAATTGGCCGAGAAGGTCCGGATCCTCGGTCTTGACGAGGAAAGCGGACTGCAGGGATCGCTGCGCGATGCCGTCAAGGAAGCCGAAACCGTGCTGGAGACGCTGGAACAGCCGGACCTCAATGTGAAAATGCTGATGATGCGGCGTCATGAAAAAGATTTCATCATGCGCGTCGAGGAGAAGTATGTCGAACGCCTCAACGATCGGGTGGCAGAATTCAAGCAGTTTCCGGCGTCGATGTTCGGTTCCGCCGGCAAACGCGATGAGGTGTTTTCGCTGATCGACAGCTACCGGGCCGATTTCCTGCAATTTGCATCCTCGACGATTGAAGAGCGCGAATTGCGGTCGCAGCTTTCTGCGGACTATGCGGAAATCGAGCCGGTGCTCTCCGAAATCCGTTCCTTCCTCTCCGAGCGTCGCGATGCCACCGCCGCGGAACTCGCTACCGCCAAGGCCAGTATCGGCAAGCTGGTGGTTCTTGTGACCGGCATCGCCATGCTGATCATCGGCGTCGTCGCCATCCTGGTTGCCCGGTCCGTCGGCAAGCCGCTGGCAGCAACCGTCTCGGCGCTGCAGGCGCTGGCGCGCGGCGAAACCGGTGTCGTCATCGAAGGCCGTGAGCGTAAGGACGAGATCGGCGGTATCGCCGTCGCCTTCGATGCCTGCCAGGCGCTTGCGGTCGAGAAGGCCCGCCGGGAACAGGAAGAAGCCAATGCACGTGACGCCGCAGAGCGCCAGCGCCACGAAGAGCAGGCGCGCCAGGACGCGGAGCGCAAGCGCAATCTGGAAACCGCCATCGGCGCGCTCGACGATGCGCTCGGCAAGCTGGCCGACGGCGACCTGACGGCGCATATCTCGCAGCCTTTCGTCGGCGAGCTCGACAGCCTTCGAACATCGTTCAACAGTTCCGTCGAAAAGCTCAGCGAGACGCTCAGCGAAATCAAAAGCAACACCGACAGCATCCTGGCCCATTCGCAGGAAATGCGCAGCGCGGTCGACGACCTGTCAAAGCGGACCGAACGGCAGGCTGCCTCGCTCGAGGAAAGTTCGGCGGCGCTCGAGGAAATCAACTCCACGGTTGCCAGTTCCGCGAGCCGTTCGCAGGACGCAAATCAGAAGGTGGTGGAAGCCAAAAGCGCGAGCGACACGTCCACCCGTGTTGTCGCGGACGCGGTGATAGCGATGGGCAACATCAAGGGCGCGTCGGAAGAAATCTCCAAGATCATCGGCGTGATCGACGAGATCGCCTTCCAGACAAACCTGCTGGCGCTCAACGCCGGGGTGGAAGCGGCCCGTGCCGGTGAAGCCGGAAAGGGCTTTGCCGTCGTCGCCCAGGAAGTCAGGGAACTGGCACAGCGCTCCGCCACCGCGGCCAAGGAGATCAAGACGCTGATCGGCAAATCCTCGGAGGCTGTCGACAGCGGTGTCGATCTGGTCAAGGCGACCGGCACTTCGCTGGCTACCATCGCGGGTCTCGTCACCGAGATCAACGAGCACATCCATTCGATCGCGACGGCGGCGAAGGAACAGTCAAGCGGTCTGCAGGAAGTCAGCACGGCGGTTAGCCAGATGGATCAGGTGACGCAGCAGAATGCCGCCATGGTGGAGGAAACCACTGCCGTCACACACCGGCTTTCCGATGAATCCGACAGGTTGACATCGCTGGTCGAGAGGTTCCGGCTTGCCGGCACAGGAGCCGCGTATGCGCGCGCGCCAGCCTCTGCTGACCGTAGGGCCACCGGTCCGGTGGCTGCGGCCAATGCTTCGGTCGCCCGGCCTTCCCCTGCGCACAAGATGGTCGCCAGGGTCAGGCAGGCGTTCTCATCCGGCGGCTCAGTGGCAGCCGAACAGGAATGGTCGGAATTCTGACCTTCCGCGCATCATCGTGTTTTCACCGCCTTGCCGGGGACCTCTGTGTCCCCGGCTTTTTTGTGCCGGAGACAATGGACGGTCGGTTGCCATGTTGCCCGTTTTCGGGGCGGCGCGGAACCGCTGTCGCCTTCACTCCGCCGCGGGCGCATCGCGGCGCACCACTTCCACCGGCGTTCGCATGATGATCTCGCGGTGCGGGAAGGGAATGTTGCACATCTGCGTCATTCCCGCCCGGCCATGGCGGGTCGCAGGGTTCGCGTGTCATCGCTTCGATGCTTGCCAAAACAGCATCCGCCGACCATAAGCGGTTCTTTGATTTTGGAGTTTTTCATGACCGAATCATCGGTGGACATTGGCAAGGATCAGCGTTGGGGTGCCCATGTCTGGGCGACGCTGGCGCTCGGCCTGCCGCTGGTCGGCACCCAGATCGCCCAGATCGCGATCGCCACCACCGATGTGGTCATGCTCGGCTGGTACGGCACCGAGGAACTGGCGGCCACGGTGCTCGGCTCGCAGGCCTTCTTCATCGTCTATATCTTCGGCGTGGGCTTTGCGAGCGCGATCCTGCCGCTGGCGGCGCAGGCCGAGGGCCGCAACGACCCCACCCATGTGCGCCGCTCGGTCAGGATGGGGATGTGGATCCTGCTGATCTACGCGGTGGTGGTGATGCCGTTGCTGTGGCTGCTGGAACCGGCGCTCATCGCGCTCGGGCAGAAGCCCGAGCTTGCGGCGCTGGCCAGCGACTACATCCGCATCGCGCAATGGGGCATGTTCCCGGCGCTGATGATGATGGCGCTGCGCTCATTCTTTGCCGCCCGCTCGCGGGCAAGCATCGTGCTGTGGTCGGCGCTGATCGGCACCCTGGTCAACGGCGTTCTCAACTACGCGCTGATCTTCGGCCATTTCGGCGCGCCGGAGATGGGCGTGCGCGGCGCGGCGGTGGCCTCGGTGATCAGTTCCACGGTGATCTTCCTGATCATGGCCGGCTGGGCGCTGCTGCATCCGGCGCACCGCGATTACCGGCTGTTCCAGCGGTTCTGGCGGCCGGAATGGCCGGCCTTCTTCGAGGTCTTCCGGCTCGGACTGCCGATCGGCTTCACCATCCTGGCCGAAGTCGGCCTGTTCATGGCCGCGTCGGTGATGATGGGCTGGCTCGGCACGGTGGAGCTCGCCGCCCACGGCATCGCCATCCAGCTCGCCTCGATCAGCTTCATGGTGCCGCTCGGCCTGTCGCACGCCGCAACCGTGCGCGTGGGCCAGGCCTATGGCCGTGGCGACATGGAGGGACTGGCGCGCGCGGCGCACACGGTGATGGGGCTCTCGGTGCTGATCGCGCTCGGCTCGGCAGCCCTGTTCTGGATCCTGCCGGAGCAGCTTATCAGCCTGTTCCTCGACGAAGCCAATGTCGATGCGGCGGACCTTCTGAAAGTGGCGGTGCCGCTGGTGCTGGTGGCTGCAGCCTTCCAGCTGGTCGATGCGGTGCAGGCGATTGCCGCGGGCCTGCTGCGCGGCATCAAGGACACCCGGGTTCCGATGATCATGGCGGTGATCAGCTACTGGCCGGTCGGCCTGTCGGCGGCCTACGGGCTGGGCTTCGGCCTGGGCTTCGGCGGCCCCGGCATCTGGGCCGGCCTCGCCATCGGGCTCGGCGTGGCGGCGGTGCTGCTCAATTTGAGGTTCGCCAACCGGCATCTGTTTCTGGATGTGAAGGGCTGAAAACCTGCACGGTGGCTGCGGGCCGGGCAGGCTGGCCTCTATTGCGTTTGCCACATCAGCTAGTTTCGCGCTTCCAGTCCGCTCTGCAAGCATGCCTTTGTCCTTGGCAAACCCGCATTTTGATGCAGTGGCGCCTGCTAGACCAGGCCATATGCGTTAAACATTAATTAGCCAAAAATAAATAAATTGTGTCGAAACTGAAGGGATAACCAAATGCCCATTTCGTTCTTGAAGTCCGGCGACCGCAAAAACATTCTCGACGCAATTGATCGCTCCCAGGCGGTGATCGAATTCAGCCTTGACGGCACAATCTTGTCCGCCAATGAGAACTTCTGCAGAGCTCTTGGCTACAGTGCCAAGGAGATCGTAGGCAAGCATCACAGAATTTTTGTGGATCCCAGAGAAGCAAACTCACCCGAATATGCAGACTTCTGGAAGAGCCTTGCTTCAGGTAAATTTGATCGTCGCCAGTACAAGCGCTTTACAAAGTCGGGTGAGGCAATCTGGATCGAGGCTTCCTACAATCCGGTGATGCGTGGTGGCAAGCCCTACAAGGTGATCAAATTCGCCACCGATATATCAGCCACGAAGCGCCGAGAGCTTGACAGCAATGGCAAACTTGAAGCGCTTTCACGGGTCCAGGCGATTATCGAGTTTACACCGGACGGCAAGATCCTGACCGCAAATGACAACTTTCTGAATACCCTTGGCTACAAACTGGAAGAAATCGTCGGCAAGCACCATTCGATCTTCTGCGATCCGTCCTACTCCGGAACGGCGGACTATGTGGATTTCTGGAAAAGCCTTTCCAGTGGCAAGTTCTTCAGCGACGAGTTCAAACGTATTGGCAAAGGCGGCAATGCGGTTCACATCCAGGCGACCTATAACCCCATTCTCGATGACACCGGGGCGGTGATGAAAGTCGTGAAATTCGCCACCAATGTGACGGGACGCGTGACAGCGATTGATGAACTGGGAAGCGGATTGGGACGGCTCGCCGACTGCAACATCCGCATGACCATTGATAAGCCATTCACGCCGGAATTCGAACATCTTCGTGACGATTTCAACATGGCGATCGGCAAATTTCAGGAAACCCTGGTCGAGGTTCTCAGGGAAACCAGCGAGCTGTCTTCCAAGAGTACGGAAATGAAGGAAAGCGCCAACAACCTCGCGCACCGGTCAGAGCAGCAGGCAGCGTCACTTGAAGAGACCTCGGCGGCGCTCGAGGAAATCACGCTTACCGTGACGGAATCGAACACGCGCACGAAAGACACGCGCAGCCTGGTTCAGGAAACGCGTACAGCAGCGTCGGAATCGGTCGAGGTGGTCAAGGCGACCGTTTCGGCGATGGGGCGCATCGAAGGGGCATCAAGCGAAATTGGCAACATCATCAGCGTCATCGATGAAATTGCCTTCCAGACCAACCTGCTTGCCTTGAATGCCGGTGTCGAGGCCGCCCGGGCCGGCGAAAGCGGAAAGGGATTTGCAGTCGTTGCGCAAGAGGTGCGCGAACTTGCCCAGCGTTCGGCGACCGCTGCAAAGGAGATTTCCGAGCTGATCGCCAAGTCCACGGTCGAGGTCAAGGAAGGCGTTCGGCTGGTCGGGGAAACGGGAACCGCGCTACATCGTATCGAGAGCTTTGTGGAATCCATCAACGGCAATGTGGAAGCTATCGCCACCACTGCCGCGAAACAGGCGACAAGCCTGACGGAGATCAATTCGGCTGTAAACTTGCTGGATCAGATGACACAGCAAAACTCTTCAATGGTCTCAGGTGTGAGTTCGGTCAGTGATGCGCTGGCGCGCGGTGCAGACCGCCTCGAGGAGTTGGTCAGCAGGTTCCAGCTGAACCGCCGTGCCGCCATTCGTGAACCGGGTTCTGCCGCATCCCGCCTGGGTGCGGAAAATCGCAATCGCTCTGCCGCAACCACATCGGGTGCCTCCGAAAGCGCAAACCCGGGGCGCGGCGCTCTACGGGCGGTCTCTCAGCCCAGGGCCATCTCAAACGGTAATACCGCTCTCAAGGACGATGCCTGGGAAGAATTCTGAGATTATCCGGTCTGTCGGGATGGCGTGATTGATCTTGTTCCCACGCCTGCGGCGGATGGAATGGCCAGACCTCTTTGAAGTGAACCGGCTCGGCCTGCCTTGGGCCGGTCCGTTGCCGTTGCCTGGGGCAGGGTCTTCGGTTTACTCGGTCTTTGCCTCGTAAACCGGCTTCCTGTAGGCGTAATTCGAGAGATAGGTGTCGGGTGGCGCCCATCCTTCGCCCATGAAGGTGGCGGCTGTTCCAGCATCGGTTGCCGGGCCGGCGATCACCGGAAAAAACGGATTTCCCGGCCTGCGGCAGCCGACATAGATTTCAGTATCTCCTGACCTGCGCGCATAAGCGTCGGCCAGAGCCTTCGCGCGGTCGAAATCCTGCTCCGAGCCAACGACCACCGAATAGTCGGTGTTCTGGGTTTGATTGGAAAAATAGTCGCACGCTGCCTTGCTGAATTGTTCGGTGAAACTGCCTTCGTCGCAGACAAGTTGACTGTCAGTTGTCTGGGCTTGTGCAGCGGATACGATTCCAAGACCAAGCGAGGCCGCGTTTACGGGGGCGGACCCAACCGCGGGCGCGGTCGCTGGATTTGCACCGGAGGGGATTCGCTCAGGCGCTGTGTAGGTAGAAACAAGGGCGGGAAATGCCGCAGCAAAAGCCAAAATGCGCAATGGCTCGGTTTCCTTGCTGAACAATCCCGAAATGCCGTCGAGAAAAACCGTGATGGCGGAAATCAGTACGTAGTAAGCAATCTCCGCTCCATTGCTCAAAAAGAATAGAGATTTAACAACTGAAATGTCATGTCTGATTTTCTTTACGCAGATGGCAGAAATTACGCCAAGTAAACCTTAAAGAAAGAGATCACGATTTTTCATATATTACTCCATTTCTCTCAGGAAGCAATAGTACACATTTTACCTTGTTTATTGATGCGATGGGGCGGCCCGTGGATCAGAACAAATGACTAGATATCGTCAAGGGCCGAGCAGTTCATGCCCTAATTGAGCGGTCTCAGCTCGCGTCGGCGGCCAGCCGAACCAGCAACTGCCGCGTCTGTTCATCCGCCGGGAACAGGTGTTCGATCCTCCAGTCGGCTAGCGCGATGTCCTCGGCGGTGGAGAACTGGCTCATCGTTGAGAAGAAGGACAGGGTCATGTCGCCAAGGCGGTAGCGTGTCGGGATCACGGCCTCGCTGCCGGCGCCCGGCGCATTCGCGGAACCATCAACGCGTCCGGCAAGCTTCGTTGCCTTCTCCTCGAGCCATTCATCGCCGCCGAGATGGGCGGATTCGGCGCGCAGGCGGTGGATCAGGTGCTGCGCCACCTCCTGCCAGTTTTCGATCAGCGCCGGCAGCCCGGTCTCGTCGAGCAGCGCTTCCACCAGGTTCGCGTCGGCTGACAGTCCGAGGTGGCCGAGCATCAGCCTGGCCATGGGATTGGTCCGGACGATGGTCCAGCGGCGGTCGAGAACCATGGCCGGGTAGGGCATGTGCCTTTCCAGCATCCAGTCGAGCGCCGAGGCGATCGGGCCCATCTCGGCCTCGTCCATCGCCCGTGTGCGGTAGCTCGGTGCGAAGCCCGCCGCGTGGAGCATCGTGTTGCGCGAGCCGCGCGGCACGTCGAGAACGCCGCCGAGATTGAGCACCATGGCGCGGCTGGGGCGGGCGCGGCCGGTTTCGAGAAACGAGATGTGCCGCGCCGAGACATTGGCGCTGAGCCCAAGGTCGAGTTGGCTGAGCTTGCGCGCCTCGCGCCAGTGCCTGAGCAGGTCTCCGAATTGCGTGGTCATCGCCGCCTCCTTTGCCGCCGGTTGCAGTGCTCGTTGCAGCAGCCCGCTGTGGCCCATCATAGAGCGGCGGCAAGGCCTGTCACTTACCTTCAAGGTAATTGCGCAGCGTCGGGCAGGGCGCTCTCATGGCACGGTCAACAAGGGAGTTTTCGACATGGACATCGCACATACCCAAACCTGGCTCAAGGCCGCCGCGGCCGTCGTCATCGGCTTCGGGCTGCTTCTGGTCGCCGGCGCCTGGCCGCCGCTCTCCGCGCCGGTGGCGATGCTCGCGGATCTGTTGATCTGGCCGCTGGATGGGCTGCAAACGCTGGCAGCGCCCGAAACCCGCGTCTTCATGGCGATTTCCGGCGGCGTCATGGTCGGCTGGGGCGTGACGCTGTGGAAACTGGCGGAGCATCTGCTGCCCGCGCACCTGGCGAGCGTCCGCTCGATCACCATGACCGGGCTCTACAGCTGGTTTGCGGTGGATTCGATCGGGTCGATCGCAGCCGGCGTGCCGCTCAACGCTCTCGCCAATGTCAGCTTCGTGGTGCTGTTCGTGCTGGTGTTCCGGCAGCCGCGCCAGGCCCACGCCTGAGCGTTCCCCCGGTCTTGCCAACAGCCGCGGCGGGCATCCCCTGCCGCGGTCAGTCCGGCCGCGCGCGCCCGGGCGGTGTCGATGCGGCCACAGTCTGGCCGAATTCGCGTGGTTAGTGACGGTCTCGCAGGAAGGGGTTCGACAGCCATTCCTTAACCATACGCAGCTATTCTGGTCAGTGACCTGGATCAAGGCCTGCATGGCCCGAATCTGCGAAGGTTGGTGGCAGATGGCTGGTTGGCGCGGGCCACCCGAAGGCGCGGTCGCCGGCGTGGATGGAGCGCTTTTCTCGCGCCGTGGCCGGTCGCTGACAACGGCGCGCTGACAACGGCATAGACACGTGGGGACGATATTCTTGACCGATGGCGTTTGTGGTTCGCGAATCCGCTTGACCGGACTTCCCTTTGTCGCGCCTGCCGCGGCGATGCTCGGCATCGTGGCGTGGCTTGCGGCGACATCGCTGCTGGCCGAGGGATCTTCCCAATTGACCGCCGCCTTCGTCGCCTTGCCCGCCTCGCTGCACACCTCGACGCCGGCGACCGTCCATACCGGCGCGTTTGATCCGGGCCGTGCCCACAAGCAACCGCGTGTCGCGCTGGCTTCGCGCTCCCTGGCAGATCGCGACGCCTTAAAGCCGGGTGCCATGCCGCTTCTCGCCGACATTGATCCGCAGCGTCTTTCCGGAACCGGACTGCTGGAGCAGGCCTCGACCGTCTTTCACGACACCTGGACTTCCGGCGTTCCCGTCAAGGGCGAGCCAATGCGCGCGGCCGGCGCGATTGCGCCGCAGGTCTCGCACTGGGATCAACGGACAGGGCCGGCGCCCATGCCCGACACACGGGATCCGTTCTCCTCGGCGATCCTGATCGCCCTGGCGCTGGCCGAAATCGACGATGAGACCGATGGGTCCGGCAGGGCCGGGGCGCGCGGCGGCGACGCGGCGGCCGCCGCCGATGGCGATAACGATGCCGATGGCGACATGGCGCTGGCCATGGCCATTCCCGTGCCGGAACCCCGTCCGCGGATCGCGGAACGCGCCGGCGCAGATGCGGCGACGCCGCAGCCCGAAATCGCTCCGGCGCCGCGCCCGGCGCGGTCCACCGCGAAGAAAGAGACGTCCGGCGTCCTGGCCTATGCGAACCCGGATGTGGCCAATGAGGAGGCGACACCGGGCGGGATTTTCGGCCGGCTGTTCGGCGGGCAGGGCGGCAAACGGCTTCCCGGCCCCGGGTCCAAGGTGGCCGTCTACGATATCGGCTCGGCAACGGTCCACATGCCCAATGGCGAAAAGCTCGAGGCGCATTCCGGCCTGGCGCACATGCAGGACGATCCGCGCTATGTCACCGCCAAGAACCGCGGTCCCACGCCGCCCAATCTCTACAATCTGCGGATGCGCGAGAGCCGCTTCCACGGCGTCGAGGCCATCCGTCTCCTGCCCGCCGACGGCCGCAAGAAATACGACCGCGACGGCCTGCTGGCGCACACCTACATGTATGTGGGCGGTGGCGACCGCTCGCAGTCCAACGGCTGTGTGGTCTTCAAGAAATACGAGCGCTTCCTGACCGCCTTCAAGAACGGCGAGGTCGAGCGGCTGATTGTCGTGCCAAATATGGAAGAACTGCCGACCTACCTGGCAGCACTATAGGCCCGGCAGCGGTCAGTCCGGACGGCCGGACTCGTTGCGGTCGTTGCAGTAGAGCGCGATCTTGTTGCCCTGCGGATCGCGCAGATAGCCTACGTAGAATTGCGCGCTGTAGGCGGCGCGGAAGCCGGGCGCGCCCTCGTCCCGCCCTCCCGCCGCAAGCGCTGCGGCGTGAAGCTCGCGGACCATGGCCTGGGTCGGGACCTGGAACGCCACCATGACGCCGTTGCCGGTGGAGGCCGGCTGCCCGTCAAAGGGCGGCTTGACGTAGAAATCGGGTGGTTCGTGCCCCTGGCCGGTGGCGGGTATCGAGTAGCTCAAGCCTTCATGCGAGATTTCGAGGCCGTAGCCGAGGCGCGGCAGGAAGGCCGAGTAGAAGTTCTCGGCAAGTGCCAGATCATCGGCGCCGACCGTGACGTAGCCAATCATCGTGCCTCTCCATTCGTCGAAACAGGCCGGCCCGGCCCGGTCAAGCTCAGCCCGCGCGGGCAATCGATGCTGACCCTGATCAGCCCAAGAGCCTGCTTCCAGGCTCAGCGCTCGGCCAGCGCCGGCAGGCCCTTGCGGTCCGCCACCATGTTCATGAAGCGGCGGAACAGGTAGTGGCTGTCCTGCGGGCCGGGCGAGGCTTCCGGGTGATGCTGGACCGAGAAGACCGGCTTGCCGACCAGCCGCAATCCACAGTTGGAGCCGTCGAACAGCGAGACGTGGGTTTCCTCCACGCCCTCGGGCAGGCTCTTGGCGTCGACCGCGAAGCCGTGGTTCATCGACACGATCTCCACCTTGCCGGTGGTGTAGTCCTTGACCGGGTGATTGGCGCCGTGGTGGCCCTGGTGCATCTTCACGGTGGTGCCGCCCAGCGCCAGCGCCAGGATCTGGTGGCCAAGGCAGATGCCGAAGATCGGAAGGCCGCTGTCGATCAGCTTGCGGATCACCGGCACGGCGTATTCGCCGGTCGCTGCCGGGTCGCCGGGGCCGTTCGACAGGAACACGCCATCGGGCGACATGGCGAGAATGTCCTCGGCGCTCATGGTGGCGGGCACCACGGTGACCTTGCAGCCAAGACCCGAGAACAGCCGCAGGATGTTGCGCTTGACGCCGTAATCGATGGCGACGATGTGGGCGATGGGTTCGCCGGCTTCGGCAAAGCCTTCGTCCCAGACCCAGGGGCCTTGCGTCCAGCTTGACGACTGGCCCGATGTTGCCTCCTTGGCGAGGTCGAGGCCTTCCAGTCCGCTCCATTCCGCCGCCTGGGCGGTCAGCGCATCGATGTCGAAATTGCCCGACGGATCATGTGCGATGACGGCATTGGGCGCGCCGTTCTCGCGGATCCAGGCGGTCAGCGCGCGGGTGTCGACGCCCGAGAGCCCGATGATGCCGCGAGCCTTGAGCCAGGCGTCGAAGTGCCCGGCGGAGCGGTAGTTGGAGGGATCGGTGATGTTGGCCTTGAAGACCGCGCCGACCGCGCCGATGTGGGCGGCAGGGGTGAGATCCTCGATGTCCTCGTCATTGGCGCCGATGTTGCCGATATGCGGAAAGGTGAAGGTGACGATCTGCCCGAGATAGGACGGGTCGGTGAGGATTTCCTGGTATCCGGTCAGCGCGGTGTTGAAGCAGACCTCGGCGCGGGCCTGGCCGGTGGCGCCGACGCCATGGCCCCGGATAACGGTGCCGTCGGAGAAAACCAGGACAGCGGTCGGTTTCGTCTCGGTCCAGGGGTTCGTGGTCATGTCAACTCCGTTCACAGCTGGGAAGCCGGTCTATTGCCGGGCCGAGGCCCCTTGATGTATTATCGGGGCATCGCCATTTAAGATGTCCGGAAACCACCCGCGGTCAGCAGTTCCCGCGATGGATGGATCTTGGCCCGGTCTTTCAAATGCCGGTAAATAGAGAAGGTGCAAGCCGCGGTCAATCAGGACCGTGGCGTGACGCCTTCAATAAATCGCTTGAACAGGATGCAGCCAAAGGGGTAATCCTCTGCTCCTGCATATGCAGGCCCGAGAGGGCCGACAAGGAACTGCCGGAGATAGTTACATGATGCGTGAACGTTTTAGCGAAACGCTCAAGGATGCGATTCGCGCCAAGGATACGCGACGTATGTCGACGCTGCGGCTGATCCAGGCGGCGATCAAGGATCGTGATATCGCCAATCGCGGCACTGGCAAGGATCCCGTCAGCGACGAGGACATTCTCCAGATCCTGACCAAGATGATCAAGCAGCGCGAGGAATCGGCCGCGATCTACGAAGAAAATGCCCGGCTCGAGCTTGCCCAGCAGGAGCGGGATGAAATTGCCATCATCCGGCAGTTCCTGCCACAGCAGCTGCCGGAAGAGAAAGTGCGTGAATTGTGCAAGTCGGTGGTGACTGAAACCGGGGCTTCGGGTCTGCGCGACATGGGCAAGTGCATGAATGTGCTCAAGGAGCGTTATCCGGGGCAGATGGATTTCTCCAAGGCCTGCGGCATGGTCAAGGGCCTGTTGCAGTAGGCTGCGTCCTTGTGCCGGGAGCAAGAGCATCCTGCGGTCGGGCGGAATCGCCCGACGGTAGAAAAGATGCTCTTGGTCCAGGCGACAGGGCGTCCCCTGTAGGTCCAGGGGAAGGCGGAGGTACGGGGATGTTTGCGGTAATTGGGTGAGGGGCAGATCACCGTCTGCTGATGGCGGGCATACCCTTAATTTCTGGGAGTATCCCCGATCAACACTCGCCTATAACCGGTGACCTTCTGCATGCGGTTGATTCGCTCGTCAAAGTCGACCCAAACCGCGGATAGGACAAGACATGATGCTCAATACGGCTTCGCACATCCATTTTGATCACGTTGATCGTCGTTTTCCCGAACAGAGCTGGGATCACGTCGGTGTCTCCAGTGACGAAGTTGTGGATCTGCTTGGTTCCATCGTGCCGTTGGGGATCTGGCGGCTGGATATCGCGACGGGACTGGTGTTCTGGTCCGAGGATGCGGCGCGGATTCACGGCATGGAGACTGCTTCGCCGTCGGTCAGCCTGGTCCAGATGCTGGCCTGCTACCATCCCGAAGATGCTGCCGTGGTCGAGGCATTGCTGGAATCAGCGACAACCCGGCGCAACGGCTTCCGTTTTGTCATGAGGGTGAAGGGGAGCTCCGGATCTCATCGGCTGATTGCCGTGGCCGGACGTTTCCGGGCTGACCAGGGCGGTGAACTGATCGGATATTGCCATGAGTACCAAGACATGGTGCGCGCGGTGGTTCTGGAAGGGGAGGGGCCGTGACCTTTTTCCAAAACCCGGCCTATTCCACCCAGCCATTCGATGTGATCCGGGACATCCGGACCATCTTCGATGCCATGCAGGTGCTGCGCAAGGTTTGCCTGAGCTACGGGTTTCGCTATTTTTCCGTGATCACCCTGCCCTCGGCTGCCTCGGGTGACGACAGCTCGATAGCCAGCATGGCGACGATCTCAAGCTGGCCACCCGAACTGATCGCAGATTACGACCGGTTGGGCCTTGCCAGGAACAGCCCGATCCTGGACCAGTTGCGCAAGCAGATCACGCCGCTTGTGTTCGAGGTCGGGGATGTCAACAGCAAACGTCCAGGCGAAGAGCCGGAAAACGCCAACCAGCTGTTTGGCCGCTTCGACCTGACAATGGGCGTGTATTTTCCGGTCCATGACACCCATGGCCTGCGTCACGCGGTTTCCTTCATGGGCGACCGTGATCCGCTGTCGACAGAGGAGTTGTCGACGCTTTCGCTGTTCGCCACCATGCTGATCGAACAGATCTCGAGGATCAGCATGGCTGATCATGCGGCGAAATCGGTTCTCAACGACCGCGAGGTCGAAATTCTCAAATGGACCGCCGAAGGCAAGACCAGTCCGGAGATCGCGCGGATCACCGGATTGTCGGAACATACCGTCAACCACTACGCCACGATCGCCACCAAGAAGCTTGGCTGCTCCAACCGGACCCAGGCCGTGGTCTACGCGATCCGTCTGGGTCTGTTCAAATAGGACAGGCTGGCCGCTGACTAGCTTGCAGCCAGCCTGTCCTGCGCCGCCGGTACCTGCATGAGGCCGCCGCCGGCAGCTGCCCGGTGAAATGCGTCCTGCACCGGATTTCGGGTTCTGAGGTCTTTCCACGCGTCGAAGTCGCTGCGCTTCATCGGTTTCGAGAAGAAGAAGCCCTGGATTTCATCGCATCCGAGCTGTGCGGCCGCGGCTACTTGCCCCGGAGTTTCGGTCCCCTCGACCACGATCCCGCATCCGAGATTCTTGCCAAGCTGGATGATGGCCCTGGACACTTCCCGTGCCTTGCCCTCGCTATCGATGCCGGAAACGAATGAGCGATCGACTTTCAGAATGTCGAACTTCAGGCCGCTGAGCTGCGCCAGGTTCGAGTAGCCCGTGCCAAAATCGTCAATGGCGATACGGACCCCGACAGCCCTGAGCGCCTTGATATGGTCGGCGACGCCGGCGATGTTGGTGTGAGCGATTGTTTCGGTGATCTCGATGGTGACGAGATCGGCCGGGCATCGATGTTCCCCCAGTATGGCGATGACCAGATTCGAGAAATCCGCACTCTTGAATTGCTCGATGGAGACATTGATCGAGACTTCGGTCGGCTGGCCGGCGCGGTGCCATTCGGCGCACTGGGATACGGCTTCCTCCAGCACGATCAGGCCGATGTCACCGATAAGCCCGGTCATTTCGGCAATCTCTATGAACTCGCCGGGTCCCACGACGCCGCGCTCCGGGTGGTTGAGCCGGACCAGCGCCTCGACGCCGGTCACGGTCCAGTCACGGGCACTGACCTTGGGCTGGTAATAGACCTCGAACTGGCCATCGGCGATTGCGGTGCGAAGGTCGCGCTCCATGGTTTCGCGGGACTTTATGACTTCGAGCATCCAGGGTTGAAACAGGGCGGTCTTCTGCGCTTCCGACAGGGTCAGGGAATTGTTGCAGGCTAGGGCCGCGTATTGCGTGACCTTGGTGGCCGACGCCGAATGTTGCGGGTACTGGGCGATGCCGATGGCGATGGCGGGATGAAACTGGCGTCCGGAAGCCTTGACGCCGCCTGCCAGCGCGGTGTGCAGCCGGTTTGCCACCGCCGCGATCCCGTCCGGGTCGGTCAGGCCTGGCACCGACAGCACCAGTTCCGTTCCCCCGAACCGCGCCAGGACCGGTTCGCGGACGGCCTCTTCGCTGCCTGAGTTGCGAAGGTTTGCGCCATGGCCGTCGCAGGGCGAGGCCTCGACCAGCAGGCTCGCGATCGTCTTGAGAAGCTGGTCGGATGTTTCATGGCCGAACCGGTCGTTGATCTTGCGCAGGTCAATCACGTCGATAAAGAACACCGATCCGCTTGCCGGTGCTCCGTCGGCGTCGATGAAGCCCGTCTGTCGCTCAAGCAGGGTCTGGAACCGGTGCCGGTTGGGAAGGCCGGTGATCAGGTCGTGATTGGCCAGTTGACGGATTTCGGTCGTCGAGGCCTGCAAGCGACTGACCATCGAGCGCATGCTGGCACCAAGTTCGCCGATCTCGCAGGAACAGTCGACCGGCACGTTCACGTCCAGTCGTCCCTCTGCGACCTTCCTGGCGACGTCGGTCAGATTGCGGATCGGACCGGTCAGCCTGCGGCTCATCAAGGCCATCAGGATCGCGGTCACGATGAGAGCGGCAATCGCCATTCCCATGTGGAGTGCCGTGTCCGATACGCTGTGCTCGGAAAGAAAAGGTATGGTCGCCAAGCTCAGGCAAACGGCTGCCAGGGCGACGTAGATCGTTGTCAGTCTGAATCCGAGGGAGTTGGTGCCGATGCCGTACTGTACCGTTTTTTTGGCCATGGACGCCGCCCCGAGGCGTGAACTCGGCATATCGCCGGCCCGCACTCATTTGAGATTACCCTGAACATGCCGGTTCTCGCGGCTTGGCGATGGCCGGCGGCATCATGACCGCGGTTTGCTTTTCCATTGCTCCGGGCAATTTGTAAGGGCAAATGATTTATTTGCATTTTCTAATATGCGTAAAGTTTTAGATATCGGTGCGTTTTTAGCCGACAAAGTGCGATAACGGATCGCAGGCGGCCCGACCGGTGTGCATAACGGGGAGTGAGGCGCCAAGATCTTTGCCAGCGCCGATGGCCATGCCTATATAGACGCGATCTTCAACCCGTTCCTGCCCAGCGCCCGGAGGCTTGCCGATATTGCGGTTCTCACCGTCCTTTCTTGACGACATTCGCGAACGCGTTCCGATTTCGGACGTGATCGGCCGGCATGTGACCTGGGACCGGAAGAAAACCAACACTTCGCGTGGCGACTGGTGGGCTTGCTGCCCGTTCCATGGCGAGAAATCACCGAGCTTTCACTGCGAAGACCGCAAGGGCCGCTATCATTGTTTCGGTTGCGGCGTGTCGGGGGATCATTTCAAGTTTCTCACCGAGCTCGAAAGCCTGAATTTTCCCGAGGCGGTGCAACGCGTGGCCGATATGGCCGGCATTCCGATGCCGGTGCAGGACCCGCAGGAAGCGCGGCGCGAACGCCAGCGCGCCAGTCTCGAGGATGTCATGGAAATGGCGGCTTCGTTCTTCGAAAACCAGCTGCAGGGCCCGCAGGGCGCCAAGGCGCGGGCCTATCTGCGCGACCGCGGGCTGTCGGGACGCACGATCGCCGCCTTCCGCCTTGGCTACAGCGCCGACAGCCGCAGCGCGCTCAAGGAACACCTTGCCTCGCGCGGCGTCGACAAGGACCAGATCGAGGCCTGCGGGCTGGTGGTGCACGGGCCCGAGATCGCGGTCTCCTATGACCGCTTCCGTGACCGGATCATGTTCCCGATCCTGTCGGCGCGCGAGCGGGTGATCGCGTTCGGAGGCCGGGCGCTGTCGCCCGGTGCGCCGGCCAAGTATCTCAATTCCAACGAGACTGAGCTCTTCCACAAGGGCAACGTGCTCTACAATTACGCCCGCGCCAGGCGCGCCTGCGGCCAGGACGGCACGCTGATCGTGGTCGAGGGCTACATGGATGTGATCGCGCTGGCGCAGGCGGGCATCGACAATGTGGTGGCGCCGCTCGGCACGGCGCTGGGCGAAAACCAGCTCAAGCTGCTCTGGCGGGTGACGCCGCAGCCGGTGCTGTGCTTTGACGGCGACGAGGCCGGCCAGCGCGCCGCCCACCGCACCGTCGACCTGGCCCTGCCGCATATCGCGCCGGGCAGGTCGCTGAGGATCGCGGTGCTGCCGCCGGGCAAGGATCCCGACGATCTGGTCCGCCATGACGGACGCACGCCGTTCGACCAGGTGATCACCTCGGCGCGGCCGCTGGCCGATGTGGTGTGGTCGCGTGAGGCCGGCGGCGGCGTGTTCGAGACGCCCGAAAGCCGCGCCGAGCTCGAGGCGAAACTCAGGCAGACCACGTCGCTGATCGCGGATGAAAGCCTCCGGCGGCATTACCAGCAGGACATGCGCGACCGCATGCAGGCGTTTTTCGGCGGCGGGCCCCGCTACGGCAACCGCGACCAGGGCAAGCCCGGCGGCGGTTCCTACGGGCGTGGCGGCTTTGACCGGGGAGGCGGGCGCGGCGGCCGTCCGGGCGAGGGACGCGGCGGCGGGCCGCAGTCGGCGCGCATCATGGCCGTTTCCGAGCGGCTGACCCAGTCGGGGCTGGTGCGGGGTCACGGCGCCATGCCGTCGCTCAGGGAGACCGTGCTGGTGATGACGGTGGCCAACCACCCGCAGATGCTTCACGACGAGTTTGACGAGCTGGCCGCACTCGAGTTCGACGACAAGGGCCTGATGCGGGTCTGGCAGGTGATGCTCGACGCGGCCTCGGTTGGCGGCCGGTTTGACCGCGAGCGGCTCTATGCGGCGCTCGAGGCAGACGGGCAGGGCGACTTCATCGCCCGGCTCGAGGCGCAGATCCGCAACGCGCGGATCTGGACGGCCACCGTGGAAGCGGCGGCGGAAGACGCGCGCGAGGGCTACCAGCAGGCGCTGTCGCTGCACAAGCGCACCCGCGCGCTCAAATGGCAGAAGGCCGAACTGGAGCGCGATATCGCCGAGGCCACGGAAGCCGGCGACGGCGAAGCGATCCCGGGACTGATGCTGGCGTTGCAGGAAGTCCAGCTCGAAGTGGCGCGGCTTGAAAACCAGGAAGCCATCATCGACGGGTTCGGCGTCATGTCCGGCCGCATCAAGGGCGGCCGCGGTAGCTGAGCCTGACGCCGTCTGGCGCAATTCGGACCTGCCGCACTTGTGGAATCACACCGGGCTCCTAAATAGGGTGATCTGGCAATGAAACCAAAAAAGCAGGCAAATTCGCGCTTATTGCCGGATCCGAGCGCTTTTTGCCCGTAAAGCCTTGACGGATAGGTTTTTTGTGGGAATCACCTGTTGGATCAAAATCGTGCGGGATCATGCAGCTCTTCGAGCTTGCGGTGATGTCGTGTTTTCCGGGGTTCGAATGACCGCAGAGCCAACGACCGCAAAGTTGAATGATCGGCATGGTTAATAGGGAATTAAGCATGCGTACGCCACAACAATCCGGATGATTCGCACATGCCGTCTGCCCGACGGGGCGGAAGGCACGCGCCTGACGGCAGGCGCAGACGATATCAACCGAATGAAATCCGGGGAAAGTGACTGCCCATGGCAACCAAGGTAAAAGAAGCAGCAGACGACACGGACAACGAACGCGAGGCCGGTGGACCTGACGGGCCATTGCTCGACCTGTCGGATGACGCCGTCAAGAAGATGATCAAGACCTCGAAAAAACGGGGTTACGTGACCATGGACGAGCTCAATGCCGTGCTGCCTTCGGAGGAAGTGACCTCCGAACAGATCGAGGACATCCTGTCGATGCTCTCCGATATGGGCATCAATGTGGTCGAGGAAGACGAGGCCGGCGAGGACAAGGAGCCGGATGACGATTCCGATACCGAGAGCGAAGGCGGGGAAATCACCACCGCGTCCGGTTCGGCCGTTGCCGCCACCAAGAAGAAAGAGCCGACCGACCGGACCGACGATCCGGTCCGCATGTATCTGCGTGAGATGGGCTCGGTGGAGCTTCTGTCGCGCGAGGGCGAAATTGCCATCGCCAAGCGCATCGAGGCCGGCCGCGAGACCATGATCGCGGGCCTGTGCGAAAGCCCGCTGACCTTCCAGGCGATCATCATCTGGCGCGAGGAACTCAACGAGGGCGCGACGCTGCTGCGCGAGATCATCGACCTGGAGACCACCTATTCCGGTCCCGAGGCCAAGGCCGCGCCGCAGTTCCAGAGCCCCGAGAAGATCGAGGCCGACCGCAAGGTCGCCGAGGAAAAGGAAAAGGTCCGCGCCGAGAAGGCGGCCTCCGACGACGTCACCAATGTCGGCGGCGAAGGCCAGAGCTTCGAGGAGGACGACGAGGACGACGACGAGAACAACCTCTCGCTCGCCGCCATGGAGGCCGAGCTCCGTCCGCAGGTGATGGAAACGCTCGACACCATCGCCGACACCTACAAGAAGCTCAGGAAGCTGCAGGACCAGCAGGTGGAAGCCCGGCTTGCCGCCACCGGCACGCTGTCGCCGGCGCAGGAGCGCCGCTACAAGGAGCTGAAGGACGCGCTGATCACCGCGGTGAAATCGCTGTCGCTCAACCAGAACCGCATCGATTCGCTGGTCGAGCAGCTCTACGACATCAACAAGCGCCTGGTGCAGAACGAGGGCCGCCTGCTGCGTCTGGCCGAGAGCTATGGCGTCAAGCGCGACGACTTCCTGACGCAGTATTCCGGCGCCGAACTCGATCCGAACTGGATGAAGTCGATCGCCAACCTGTCGGCCAAGGGCTGGAAGGAATTCGCCAAGTCGGAATCCAACAACATCCGCGAGATCCGCGCCGAGATCCAGTTCCTGGCCACCGAAACCGGCATCTCGATCTCCGAGTTCCGCCGCATCGTGCAGATGGTGCAGAAGGGCGAGCGCGAGGCGCGCATCGCCAAGAAGGAAATGGTCGAGGCCAACCTTCGCCTGGTGATCTCGATTGCCAAGAAATACACCAACCGCGGCCTGCAGTTCCTCGACCTCATTCAGGAAGGCAATATCGGCCTGATGAAGGCGGTCGACAAGTTCGAATACCGCCGCGGCTACAAGTTCTCGACCTACGCCACCTGGTGGATCCGGCAGGCGATCACCCGTTCGATCGCCGACCAGGCCCGTACCATCCGTATCCCGGTGCACATGATCGAGACGATCAACAAGATCGTCCGCACCTCGCGCCAGATGCTGCACGAAATCGGCCGCGAGCCGACGCCGGAAGAACTGGCCGAAAAGCTCGCCATGCCGCTGGAAAAGGTGCGCAAGGTTCTCAAGATCGCCAAGGAACCGATCAGTCTCGAAACGCCCGTCGGCGACGAGGAAGATTCGCATCTGGGTGATTTCATCGAGGACAAGAACGCCATCCTGCCGATCGACGCCGCGATCCAGGCGAACCTGCGCGAAACCACCACCCGCGTGTTGGCTTCGCTGACACCGCGCGAGGAACGCGTGCTGCGCATGCGCTTCGGCATCGGCATGAACACCGACCACACGCTCGAGGAAGTCGGCCAGCAGTTCTCGGTCACCCGCGAACGCATCCGCCAGATCGAGGCCAAGGCGCTGAGGAAGCTGAAGCACCCGAGCCGGTCGAGGAAGCTCAGGAGCTTCCTGGATAGCTAGGACCTTTGAGAATTTCGAAATTGAGAAACCCGACCTTCGCGTCGGGTTTTTTGTTGCGTTGGTTTTGACTTCTTGCGCGAGGCCGACTCACCCTGTCATCACGGCCACCAAGCCGGAATCCAGCCACGACGCGTCCGTGTCGTGAAAGACTCTTTGGCTCGCGGACGCTCGCGTGCTGGATGCCGGATCAAGTCCGGCATGACGGAGGGAAGCATTCCGCTCCAGTTTAACCGCCTGTTCCCGTTGCGCACGGCTGACTTGCTGGATAACTGGGAGCGTGGCAGACTTCACATGGCGTTCAATCAGGTGCCCGGAGCCGACGTCGAATGATTGAGATCGTGAAGATTGTCGAGGTGAAACCCTTGGCCGGTCATACCGCTTTCGTCCGCTTTTCGAACGGCGAGGAAGGCGAGGCGGATTTTTCCTGGGTGTGCGATGCCTCCGGCGCGATGGTCAGGCCGCTTGCCGATGAGGCGTTCTTCAGCCGCGTCTTCCTCTCGAATGGCGTCCTGACATGGCCCAACGGTTTCGATGTCGACTCGATCAATCTGCATCGGGAAATGGCGGAGCAGGGCCGCCTGCGCAGAACGGCGGCTTGATCGCCTGCGCCACGCCCACCCGCGACATATTCGCGCAATTGAATATATAGATCTGGAATTTCCCGGCGATCCGCATGACATGCGGGTGAAAGCCGCCCGCGTCCCGCGCGCTGTCCTCTCATGCTGGAGCCTGTCCCGATGGAATTGCTTGCCCAGATCCTCAACCAGTTTTCCTGGCCGATCGTCATCATCCTGTGCCTGACGCTCGGTCTGGCACCGTTCTTTCCCGAGCCGCATATCTGGGAGAAGCTGAAGATGCTGGCGTCGGGCACGCTGGTGAAACCGATCGATATCTTCGACCTGTTGATGCACGCCACGCCGTTCCTGATCGCCGGGTTGAAGCTGGCGGTGACGCTTTATCCGGCGAAATAGTCGGGGGCCGTCAAGCTACGCGCCGAACCCATGATTGCGCCAGGCCTCGGCGACCGCCGGGTTTTCGAGCACGCGGCTGACCAGTGCGGCGATTTCCGGCTTTTGTTTCGCCGGATCGTACCAGTCGGCCAGCATCGCCGCGTAGACATCGGTGATGGTCATGGTCTGGCCGGTGAGGAACGGGCCCTGAAGCGCGGCGGCGAGCTGGGCGAAATCGCGGTCCATGTCGCGCGCCGCCTGCTGCCTTACTGCCTCGGCAGCCTCGGGCGCCGGGTCGGCGGTGTGGCGCTCGGGGTAATAATAGCGCAGGCAGGCGGGGTAGATGTTGGTGGCCATGAAGATCAGCCACTGCACCGCCTTGACGTGACCTGACCTGCCGCGCGGCGGCAGGAGCCGCGCCTCGGGGAACATGTCGTCGAGCGACAGCAGGATGGCGGCGCTCTCGGCGATCAGAGGCCCGCAGGCCATCTTCAGCACCGGCACCTTGCCGGCCGGGTTGAGGGCGAGAAAGGCGGGATCGGACGTGTCGTCGATCCTGACCCCGTCGAAGGACACGCCGACCAGCCGCAGCGCCGCCTCGACCACCATCGAACCCGATCCCGGTTTCCAGTACAGCGTGTATCCGCTCATGTGGGTCTCTCCCGTGTTGCCGCACGCCAGTTCTGGCAGCAAGTGCGGCGCCGGGCAAGGGAGCCCGGATGCCGCGGTTCGTCGCAGCATCGGACCCGGCGGAGAATTTCGCCGTCTCACGCTGTCGTGTCCTTGTTCTGCCTGATTTTCTGCTATGCATCGCCTCATGGTGCGTTGGTCGAGTTTCAGCCTGAATACCCTGAGCGGAGCTCTGCTCGTGTCGCTTTTGCTGCACGGGCTGATCGTGGCGCTGCTGCTGTTCGACCTGCCCAGGCCGATGGCGGAAACCGAGCCACCGGAAGAGGTTGTGGCGGTGACAATCGTGCCGCCGCCCGAGCCGGAACCTGCACCGGAAGAGCCCGCACCCGAGCCCGCGGCCGAAGCGCCGCCCGAGCCTGCGCCGGAACCCGCCGAGGCCGCCGAAGCCGAATCGCCGCCGCCGCCGGCCCTGCCGGAAGGCGAGGCCGTGCCGATCCCGGTGCTGCGCCCGGTGTTTGAGTTCGGCGAGGAGGACAGGGGCCCGGAGGTCGCGCCCGACGGCGGGACCGCACAGGCGCCGGCCGCGGAGCCGGCGGAGACACCGCCTGAGGAGCCTCAGACCGCAACCGGACCAGAGGCCGAGGTCGAGCCTGAAGCCGTCGCGCAGCCAGAGCCTGCGCCCGAAGCGGAAACCGAACCCGCACCCGAGCCGGAGACTGCCGCCGAGGCCCCGCCCGAGGCCGCCGCGGATGTTCCGGTGGAGGTTGAAGCCCCCGCCGCAGATCCGGCTGAAACCTTGGCCGAAACCCAGGCCGAAGCTCCGGTAGAGCAACCGGCACGGGCGGCGCCGGCCGAGATCGTCGTGCCCGACGCGGAACTGGCCGGCGACCAGCCCGCCGACGCGCCGGAAGCGGCCGAACAGACCGAAACCGCGGCGCTGCCGGAAAAGCCAGCCGATCCGGCGCCATCGCCGCCGAAGCCGGTTACGCCCGATCCGGTTGAAACCCGGCGGCCCGACTCCTCCTCCGGCACACCGCCCGCGGCGCCGGCAGAGCCTGCGCCTGCCGGCGACAACGGCCTGCCCGGCGTGCGGGCGCTGTCGTCCAGCGTCAACACCGGTCATGCCGTTGCGACCACGGCCATGGGCGCGCTGCCGCGCGACGCTCGCGGCAGCCAGCTCTGCACGACCGAGTTGCGCGAGCAGCTGCGGCGCGCGCCGGAATCCTACCGCGTTGAATTGCTGCCCGCCTACCGGCTGCCCGGCGGCAATGTGCTCGCGGTCCCCAACGCCGCGTTCCGCGCCGGAGGCGCCTGGTACAACCTCAACTTCCGCTGCACCGTCGACGCCGACGCGCTCCGCGTCACCGCCTTCACCTTCAAGGTCGGCGCGCCAATCCCGCGCGCCCAGTGGAAGCAAAGGGGCTTTCCGGAGCTTTGAGGGGGCAGGGATGTAAGGTCAGGTGCTTGGGCCGTTCTTTCGGAGGCGCGAGTGCCAATGTCGGAATGTAAACGCCCTATCCGGTCTATTCTGTTAGCAACCTAACCGGTCTGGAAAGTTCCTCCAATCTCCCCCCTTGCGGGGGAGATGTCACCGTAGGTGACAGAGGGGGGTGAAGCCTCCCCAAAATACGTGCGCTTGAGACAAGCGGAAACATACCCCCCTCTGTCTGCTTTGCAGACATCTCCCCCGCAAGGGGGGAGATCGGGTTCCGCGGAAAACGCCGTCTTCGCGTGCACAGAACCTGGCCCCCGTCCTAGCGATTCCAATTGTATACCCGAAATACCCGGCAATCTTTTCCCCGCATCCCACCCCGGGTGTCACACTCATGCCGCTCCCGTCACCGGATGGACCCGGAAACGTATCGGTCCAGGCGGGAGGAAGGCCTCCGGGTGTTTGCCGTAACGTGCGGCGGGACGATGGAGGAGGCGGTGCACCGGCGGGTTCCGCTGGCAGCAGGATCAGCCTGAACGGGATCCCCTTGCGGGACGCCCCGACGGGAGGATCGGCCAAGCCAGCCACCGGAGAGATCCCTGCCCCCTGTGCCGGCCTGCGCCGGCCGGCAGCCAGGGCGGGGATGGAAACGGGCCTGTGGCGGGCCGCCTTGCGGATGCGGGGAGGGTGTCTGATCCCGGATCAGGTGCCCGGCGCTCCCGGATCGTCAACGCAAGGCATAGCCCGTGCCGGATGAAGCCGGATGCCGTTTTGAGCCGCCCGTGTCCGGGCAGCGAGAAACGCAAGCGACTGCCTGTCGGATGCGGACACTATCCGGCGATATTCGGGCCCGCGCGCACACTGCGCCACCCCGCATGTCCCCCGCGAAAGCGGGGCATGCACGCCACAACCCATTTCCGAACGGCACAGCCTGCGCGCGGCCCTCCGGACTTTCCTATCCAAAACTCCTGCGTTCAGGCGCGCGGAGGGTTTTCGCGCGTCGTCCTCCAGCGGAACCGAACCACCCATCCCGACGTTGACACCCGGAGTGGACGGCGGCATTGCGCCAGCCCATTGCCGCTTACCCTTGCCTCGGGCCGCCCGTCTGTGGCACCTGTGGGCAACCCGCATTCATTCCCGGAGACCGTCATGAGCCGAGACACGACAACCGCCCTGATCCGCCGCTATCTCGAAGCGTTCAACGCCAAGAGTTCCGAAGCCATGCTCGACTGCCTCAGCGACGACGTGGCGCACGACATCAACCAGGGCGGCCGCGAGATCGGCAAGGAGAAATTCCGCTGGTTCAACGCCAAGATGAGCCGGCATTATGACGAGCAGCTCGGCGATATCGTCATAATGGTTGATGAGAGCGGAGGGCATGCGGCGGCCGAGTTCACCGTGCGCGGCACCTATCTTGCCACCGACGAGGGCCTGCCCGAGGCAAACGGCCAGCGCTACACGCTGCCCGCCGGCATCTTCTTCGAGATCGACGACGGCCTGATCAGCCGGGTGACGATGAGCTACAACCTGACCGACTGGATCGCTCAGGTCAAAGCCGGTTGAGGCAGCGGCGGTGGCTTCGAAATCGGGCCTGAGTTTTTCGGTTCTCGCGGCGGCCGAGATCAGCGCGGCGCTCGAGGATCTGGCCCGGCTGAGGATCGCGGTGTTTGCCGACTGGCCCTATCTCTATGACGGCGACGCCGCCTACGAGAAACGCTATCTCGAGCATTTCGCCGCCTCGCCGGGCGCGGTGGTGGTTGCGGCACGCGATGCCGGCGGCCGCATGGTGGGGGCGGCGACAGCCGCTCCATTGACCGACCACGCCAAGGAATTCGCGGCGCCGTTTGCCCGCATCGGGCTTGATCCGGCGGGCTTCTTCTACATGGCGGAGTCGGTGCTGCTGCCCGAGTACCGCGGCCAGGGCGCGGGCCGGCAGTTCTTTGCCATGCGCGAGGCGGCCGCGCGGGCGCAGGGCTACGAGCACGCCGTCTTCGCCTCGGTGCTCAGGCCCGACGAGCATCCTTCCCGGCCCGCCGACTACGTTCCGTTGCACGGCTTCTGGCGCAGTCTCGGCTACGAGCCCTATCCCGGCCTGCTGGCAGCGTTTTCCTGGCGCGACATCGGCGAGACGGCGGAAAGCGTCAAGGAGCTGCAGGTCTGGGGCCGCGAACTCTGAGGCGGGATTGCACTCGCTCGACAAGCCGGCGCCATGAATTCTGTTGCGGAATCGCGTTGCGGCTGATTACCTCGTGGCAGCCCAATCCGGAGGATTTTTCATGATGCCGATCAAGCGCGCTGCCCTTGCGATCGTGATGCTGCTTTCGGTGCCGGCGGCGGCAACGGCCAACGATTCCATGGCCGAATTGAAAACCGGCGGTCTGGTCTTCGTGCAGACCGACGCGATCACCATGGCGGATGAAAAGCTCTATGTTTCGCCCCGGCAGGTGCGGGTGGAATACCGGTTTCACAACAACACCGACAAGGACGTCGAGGCGCTGGTGGCCTTTCCGCTGCCCGACATCGAAAGCGGATTTGACGAGCCCATCGCCTTTGATCCCGATGCGGGGGACAATTTTCTCGGCTTCGAGGTGAGCCAGGACGGCCAGCCGATCAAGCCCCGGCTGCAGCAACAGGCCACCGTCAGCAATGTCGATCTGACAGGCGAACTGAAAGCGGAAGACATCCCGCTGATGCCGGTAGCGGATGCGACCAGCGCGGCGCTGTCGAGGCTCAGCCCGCAAGCGCTTGAGCGTTTCAAGGGGCTTGGCCTGATCCGCGTCGAGCAGTGGGACGACGGCAGCGGAATGAAGCATCACGTCGTCCCGCAATGGACGCTGAAATCGGTCTACTGGTGGAAAACCATCTACCCGGCAAACAGCGATGTGATCGTCAGGCACAGCTACACCACCAGTGTCGGCGGCACCGTCGATGTGACCTATCTCGACGAGAATGGCCAGCCGAGCGGCGAGCGCTTTAACGAGTATGAAAAGCGATACTGCCTTGATGATTCCATGGTGCGGATCGCGCAAAAGAGCCGCAAGGCGACGATGGCCACCGGCACTCCGCTCTATTTCGAGAACTGGATTTCCTACATCCTGATGACCGGCAACAATTGGGCCGGTCCGATAGGCTCGTTCTCGCTGACTGTCGACAAGGGCGATACCAGAAACATCGTCAGCTTTTGCGGCGAAGGCGTCACCAAGACCGGACCGACGACATTCGAGATGAAAAAGACCGATTTCTATCCCGAGCGCGATCTGGATATCCTGCTTCTGGTGCCGGCCGGTCTGTAGCCCTGACGGTCAGGCAGGTTCAATCGCGCTGCGGCTGCGTATTTCGGCTGCTGTGCTGCCGGGGCCGGCGCGTCCAGATTTTCATGAACGCAGGATGAATGGCCGGTTCCGGTTCGGTTCAGGCGGGCGGATCTAGTGTGGGGTCAATCGAACGGGACATCCGGTCGAGACAGGATCGAAATCAGGGACACCCACTCAAGGCGCCGAAGCGCCGCCCCAACTGGAGAACAGTCATGAACAAGATTATCCGCAACGCAATCGCCGCCATCGCCGTCGCCGCTGCCGGCTTCGCCGCTTCCGCACCCGCCGCCAATGCCGGCGGCATCGGCTTCGAATTTTCGATCGGTGGTCCCGGCGGCGGCATCGTCGTCCGCGATCACGGCCGCCGGGGCGGCTGGGACCGGTTTGAAGGCCATCGCGGCGGCCGCGATGTCTGCCGCCCGCACCGCGCCGTGCAGAAGGCCCGCCACATGGGCGTCCGCCGCGCCGATGTGGTCCGCGCCGGCCACCGCCGCGTCGTCGTCGAGGGCTTCCGCCATCACCGCCCGGTCCGGGTGATCTTCGCCAACGAGCGCAACTGCCCGGTCATCGGCTTCCGCCGCTGAACCGGCCGGAAAGCCCGGCACACAAAACCCCGGGGGCGACCGCCTCCCGGGGTTTTTTGATGTCCGCAGGTTGCGCCGTTCCCCACCTTCCTGCCGGCGCGGCCATCGCGGCCTGGCAGCCGGCCCGGAACCGGCGGTGGAAAAGGCGCCAGCGTGAACCGCGCATGAACGGGTGGTTCCGGTTCGGTTCAGGTGGACAGGACTAGTGTCATATCAATCGAACGGAACAGCCGGTCGAGACAGACACCACCAGCCCAGGCGCCATGTCGCCACCCCAGGAGATACCGTCATGAACCGCTTCCTTCGCACCACATTTGCCGCCCTCGTCGTCGCAACCGCCGGCGTCGCCGCATCCGCCCCTGCCGCCAATGCGGGCGGCATCGGCTTCGAGCTTTCCATCGGCGGTCCCGGCGGCAACCTCATCATCCGCGACAATGACCGCCGGGGCGGCCGCGACCACGACCGTCGCGGCGGACGGGGCGGTTTTGAAGATCGCCGCGATGTCTGCCGGCCCAATCTTGCCGTCGACAAGGCCCGCGGCATGGGCGTCCGCCGCGCCTCGGTCGCTTTTGCCAATCACCGCCAGGTCGTCGTCGAGGGCCTGCGCCACCACCGCCCGGTGCGGGTCGCCTTCGCCAACGAGCGCAACTGCCCGGTGATCGGCTTCCGCCGCTGAACCGCACCGACTGCCTCACAAACAAAACCCCGGGATGTGTCCATCCCGGGGTTTTGCGGTGTCTTCCGGTGCGGGATTTTCCCCGCCGCGCAAAAAGCGCAGTAAGCTTTTCTTACTGGGCGATTTCCCAGGTGACGTTGACGGTGACCCGGTACTCGTTCTCGCCGGAGGCGACGGGAACCGAATCCGCCGCCTTGGCCATCATCGCCATTTCGGCGCGGGCCATCGGCATCGGCGGGGCGGCGTAGGAGTTTTCCGAAACTTGCGTGATGCGGCCGAGCGAAACGCCGAGTGCGGCGGTCATCGCCTCGGCCTTGGCCTTCGCTTTAGTGACGGCGTCGAGACGGGCCGCCTCGCGGACCTTGTCCTGGTCGTCATTGGTGAAGACGATGTTGCCGCCCTGGTTGACGCCCAAGCTGACGGAGCTGTCGAGAATGGCGCCCAGCCGGCTCAGATCGCGGATGCGCACGGTCAGCGTGTTGTTGACGGTGTAGCCGACGATCCGCGGCTCGCGGGTCTCGCCGTCCTTGTTTTCGGGGTAGACCCAGCGCGGCTGCACCGAAAACGCGCCGGTCTGCAGGTCGCGCTCGGCAATGCCCTCGGCCTTCATCGCGGCAAGAACATCGCTCATCGCCGCGTTGTTGGCGTCGAGCGCCTCGCGCGCGGTTTCGGCCTCGCGCAGCACGGTGAGCGAGATCACCGCCATGTCGGGCGCGACTGCCGCCACGCCTTCGCCGGACACGGAAATCACGCCGGGCTCGGGCGTCTTGGCCTCGTCGGCAAAGGCCGGGGCGGATGCTGAGAGCATCAGGGCGGACAGCGCGCCGGCAACAAGCATGCGGCTGCGGGCGGTAAGCGATGAGGTCATGAAAAATCTCCGATCTGGTTTCAGATGCCTGTCGCCGTCAAATCTACCCGTTTGCGCGGCAAGGTACATGCATCAATTCAAGTGTCCCGACACCCGATCTAATGGCGAGCGAATGTGGACGCATTGCGGCGGCGGGCAGCCTGTGTGCAGATGCACGGGCGCGCCGGCCGGCCGCTAGCCGGTTGCCATATGCGGGCAGCTGTGGGCGCGCGCCTGCAACGGCTTGTGAAGGCATCTGTTTTGGGCTAAACCGGCGAGCATCCGGACGGCGCGTCCGGCCTTGCGACCGGCGGCATGTCCGCCCGCCACAAGGCCGGTACGAAGCGCCGCACCCGCTAGGAAGGCCTGTAGCTCAACGGTTAGAGCCGGCGGCTCATAACCGCTTGGTTGGGGGTTCGAATCCCTCCAGGCCTACCAGATTTCTCATTTTTCAATAGGTTGCATGGCGGTTAACCATTGATTGGTCCACCATCGGCTAACATTGCGTCGACGGCGAGACGGATGAAATCGGCGTCGCGGGAATAGAGCTCGGTGTGTGCGCTCGTCCCGTGGCCGAGGAAACCTATGAATATTCCTTGGGCCGCTCTAATTTTCAGGCGTCAAAACTAACTGGTTTCGATGGGTTCTCTCGGTAGAGCAACTACTTCGAAATCTCGGCCTAAGAGTTTATTAAGAGTCTCTAAGACATCACGAGGGAATCGCACCCTAGGGATACTCAGAGTAGTGCCGCGCTTTGTGTGGCTGAGCGTTGCACCCTGAAAATTACTAAATATTGGCATCAACGCAGCGTCCAAATCAGCCTCTGAGGCATCATTTCGCGGGGTCACTGACACAACAAAATTCGATTCAGTCTGTCTGTGTCGAGCCTCGCCTCCTGAATGCAATACTTGACGTCTTTCCAAGATTTCCAGGCGGGAGTTAATGCGGTCAAGTTGATCAATTTGTATTCTCTCTGCAGGTGTGGCGTTTTCGGAGACTTGAATTCTGCCGCGCGAGAAGGTCACTGGATTGTCGATCTCGTGGCTCGGATCTATTGCAACTGCGATGGCATCCTTTAGCTGCACGCGCGCAGTTCTCAGATCACTAGGGCGCTTCGTCTCGAACTTGATTGATCGGAACGATGCGATATCGAAGGGTATCCGCTGGCCGTCCAGATGCATGTGAATAATGGGCTTTTGAACAGTGTGCCGGATGCCGATCTCGTAGAAGGCGTTGGGGTTAAGTGTCGTGAGATCGGCGATGACCAGCTCAGACTCCAAAAGATGTGTGATCACCTGAGCGTCAATTCGGCCAGGAACGGAGATCTTGTCAGCCCTCGTCACGTCGAAATCTTGAAAGTGCTCCAAGAATACGGGCTCGATGATCTCTTCTAGAAGCCAATCGGCATGGATCCGATCTTCACTATCGTCCGCACCGATGGGTCCAACAACGAAACAGGTCTTGCGCTCTGGTTTCTTGGCCAACGTACCCTCCCGTGCAACCTAAGCGCTTTTAGAGCCTAGATTGCGCTTTTGCTAGACCAAAGGGCCTTTGTACCGTGGTGATTGATGGAGCGCCTGATTTTAAGTTAGCCATCTGAACCGGATAACATCGAAAACGGCATGACTAATCCGCCTACTTAAGGTGTTGATATTGCATATTTATGCTTGTCCCTCCAGACTTACCAGTCATCTTACAGATCAATAAGTTGCAGGGCGGCTGGTTGGCAAACTCAGTCCCCTCCTATCGCGGCCCGCTCGCCGCCGCCAGCCTTCAACCCTCAAGCGTGCTTTACTGCGTCGAGCGACAGCACCTCGCCCTCTTCCCAGCCCGTTCCACGGTAGACGCAGACGCGGTTGCGGCCGCTTTTCTTGGCTTCGTAGAGCGCTTCGTCGGCGGCGGCGAGCATGGCTTCGCGGGTGGTGGCCGTGCCGGAGCGGCAGGAGACCAGGCCGATGCTGATGGTCTGGCGCGGCGGGGCATTGGGAAGGGTTTCGAGCGAGGTGAGACGGGCAGCCAGGCAGATCCGCTCGGCGATGGCGATTGCCGCCGCCGGGTCCTCGCCGCGCAGGACGACGACAAATTCCTCGCCGCCGTAGCGGGCGACGAGGCTGTCCCTGCCCGACAGGGTGTCGCTGATGGCGCCGGAAATGAGCTGCAGGCAGCCGTCGCCGGACTGGTGCCCGTAAGTGTCGTTGAAGGCCTTGAAGTGATCGACGTCGATCATCATCAACGTGACGGTGAAGCCGTTGTGTCCTGCCGCGGCCAGGCTTTCGGCCAGCGCCAGATCGAACTTGCGGCGGTTGGCAAGGCCGGTCAGCGGATCCTTGTAGGCCTTGGTCGCCAGCGTCTCGTTGGCGACGCGCAGCAGCTCGTTCTTCTCGGTGAGTTCCTGCAGAAGCCGCTCGGCCATCTGCTCGGCGCGAAGCTGGCTCATGCGGTTGTTGACCATCTGGACGATGAAGGACGCGAGGAAGGTGAAGTAGAGCAGGAAGGCCGGAACATAGATGACGTTGCCGTTGGCATAGGCGCCGATGCTCATCAGGCCGATCATCAGGGCTATGTTGTAGAACGCCGTACCGGGCATCATGTAGGCCCTGCCGGCAGCGCCGTGGGCAATGGCGCAGGCCACGCCCATGGTGATGGCCTGGGTGTCCGCAGACGTGCCGTAAAGCAGCATCGCGCCCGAAAGCCCCCAGCCGAAACCGGATGTGAGCGATCCGGCAACGAACAGCCGGATCCATTTCGGGTCCATCTCTCCGGGGCTGCGAGCGACGAAGCGGCGTTCGAGCACCAGGCGGACGATCAGGCATGCCAGAACGATCAGCGTGGCGGCGATGCCGGTCCACACGGCTCCGCCCAGGGCCGCGCTCAGACCGGCGAGGCCGACCCCGAGAGTGGCTGCGACATGCGGCCGGCTGTTGTAGAGTTCGCGGACCGTTTGCTCGATCTGCGTCTTCGAGGCGATCTCGTATCCGACGAAGGACAGCGGGTTCCACATGGCTGAAAAACGCATAAAACTTTCCGTTCGATGTCCTGAGGACGAGGTCACTCTGTTCAAGCCAGTTCACAGATGGCCGGAGCCTGTAGTCGAATATTCGAGGCTTGAAGCTCTCTTATATAAACGGCGAGTAAAGAATAGGTTTCCCAGAGGACAGCCCTGTCCGGTGGAAGATGTAGCCGCGCATGGCGAGGGCCGCCGGATGCATGCCCGAAAGCTTCAAGCGCCGGGCGCGCGGAAAAAGCCGGCGGAGACGGTCCGGACGGCCTTGCGGCGTGATGGCGCCTCAGGCGCCGGGCTTCACTTTATCCCGTTTGCCCGGGCAATATAATCGGCGAGATGCGGCACGTAGTCCTCGGGTCCGTCGCCGCCGGTGTTGACCGCGGTGGCGAAGGAATTCTTGATGGCGCTCGCCAGCGGGGTGGCGACGGTTGCAGCATTGGCCATGGATTCGACGTAGCGGATGTCCTTGTAGGCGTTGGCGAGCGTGAACTTGTGGGCTTCCCGGTTGCCCTCCAGCGCGTAGCCCATGAAGGTCTGGTAGAAGCCGCAATCCATGCGGCCGCCGCGGATCACCTTGTCGAATTCGGCAATTGGAATGCCGACCTTCTGCGACATGGCGAGCGCCTCGGAATAGATCGCCGCATAGCCGAGCGAGATGAAATTGTTGAGCAGCTTCATGCGGTGGCCGTCGCCGACGCCGCCGATATGGACGATCTTGCCGGCCCAGGTGGCGATCACCGGCTCGACGCGGGCGAAGGTCGCCTTGTCCGTGCCGACCATGCAATCGAGCGTGCCCTCCCAGGCTTCCTTCGGCGTACGGCTGAGCGGCGCGTCGACGAAGGCGACGCCGATTTCGGCAAGTTCGGCCGCCAGGCGCTCGGTCACCGTCGGGTCGCTGGTCGAGCAATCGACTATGACCGTGCCCTTGGCGAGGCCCGGCTTCAGCGCTGCGACGGTTTCCGCGACCTGCGGCGATCCTGTCAGGCAGAGGAAGATCATCGTGCAGGCGCTGGCCAGTTCCTCCATCGATTTTGCTTCGGTCGCGCCGCGCGACACCAGATCGTCGACCGGGGCGCGGTTGCGGTGGGCGATCACGGTCAGCGGATAGCCCTTCTCGACGATGTTCTTCGCCATGCCGTGCCCCATCAGGCCGACACCGATAAAGCCTGTTTTCTCGTTTGTCCGCGTCATGTCCGGTCTCCGGTGGGGATGGTTGAGATAAGTAAGTCAAGCCTTACGCAAGGATTGCCGTTCGGATTTTTGCAGCTTGGCGGCGCGGATGCAAGCGCTGGCGGGTCTGCAGTGCACGGTGCAGACGCCCTCGTCTTTGCAGGGGACGCTTGCTCGTGGCGGGTCGCCATAAGGACCGCTCCATGCTTGTATGGGGTCCCGTCCGGATTTGCGCGCGCATCGAGGCTTAAGCCGATGCGCCGCCTTGTGAAAGGATATGCCGTGAGACGACAGTTTGGAGAAACGCGCTCGGTGATCGCGCGGCGACATGCGCTGATCTCGACCGACAGCCACGAGGTGACGCCGATGCCCGGCTGGCCGGGTGCGCGGATCGTGGTGGTGATCTCGCCGCAGATGGGCGCGCGGTTCGTGCAGTTCTTCGCCGACATGCCGGAAGGTGCTGCAGCGCTCGCGCCGGCGGAAGGGATCGAACGGTTCGTGTTCGTGCTCAAGGGGGCGGTGACGCTCACCCTGGACGGCGAGGCGCACCGGCTGGAGGCGGAGGGCTACGCGCTCATTCCCGCCGGGATGGATCACGAGATCAGGGCCGTGAGTGCCGCGCGGCTGGTGGTGCTGGAGAAGATGTTCGCGCCGCTTGAGGGTGCGCCGCATCCCGAACCTGTTATCGGCGCGGTGGAGGCGCAGCCTGAGCGGCCAATGTCGGATGACGGTTTGCTTTCTGTGCGCAAGCTGTTGCCGGTGGCGGAGCGGTTTGACTGCGAGGTCAATGTGATGGAGTTCCAGCCGGGCGGCAGCCTTGCCTACGTGGAAACGCATTTCGTCGAGCATGGCCTGCTGATGCTCGATGGCGGCGGGGTCTACCGGCTCGATGACGACTGGTTTTCGGTGGCCGCCGGCGACGTGATCTGGATGGGCCCCTATTGCCCGCAATGGTTCGGGGCGCTGGGCGCCAGGCCTGCGCGCTACCTGATCTACAAGAACTGGAACCGCGATCCGCTGGCCGGGTGAGATCAAGGCCCGCATGGCGATCGCGGATTGAAAAGTGAGCAGGCGAGGGTGGACGCGCAATGAAATACAAGCAGCTTGGCCGGACCGGCGTTCAGGTGTCGCGACTGTGCTTCGGCACCATGTCGTTCGGCGGCGATGCCGACGCTGAGGAATCGGGGCGGATGTTTGCCGCCTGCCGCGACGCGGGGATCAATTTCTTTGACTGCGCCAATGTTTATTCCGACGGGGCGGCCGAGACCATTCTCGGCGGTCTGATCAAGGGCACCCGGGATGAGCTGGTGATCACGTCGAAATGCTTTGGCGCGATGGGCGGTGACATCAATGCGCGCGGCGCCAGCCGCCGCAACATCCTGCGCTCGGTCGAGGACAGCCTGAAGCGGCTCGGCACCGACCGGCTCGACGTGCTGTTCATGCACCACTGGGACCCGGTGGTGCCGCTCGAGGAAACATTGAGGGCGCTCGAGCGGCTGGTGGCGAACGGCAAGGTGCTCTATCTCGGCGCCAGCAACTACGCCGCCTGGCAGATCGCCAAAGGGCTCGGGATCTCGGAGAGGAACGGCTGGCCGCGGTTCGATGTGCTGCAGCCGATGTATTCGCTGGTCAAGCGGCAGGCCGAGGTCGAGATCTTTCCGCTGGCGCTGGCCGAGGAACTCGGGGTGATCAGCTATTCGGCGGTGGGCGCCGGCCTGTTGAGCGGCAAGTACGGCAAGGGACGGCGGCCCGACGCGGGGCGTGTCGTCAGCAACGACAAATACGCAACCCGCTATTCCGAGGAGTGGTTTGTCGACACGGCCGAAGCGTTCACCGGCCTGGCGGAAGAGCTCGGTGTGCATCCTGTCTCGCTGGCGGTTGCCTGGGCGGGCGCGCATCCGGCGGTGACCAGCCCGATTTTCGGGGCACGCAATGTCGAGCAGCTGCAGCCGTCGCTGGCTTCGGTCAAGGTCGAGATGACGCGCGAGCTCCATGCCCGGATCGCAGCGCTGTCGCGGACCCCGCCGCCGGCGACGGACCGGCTGGAGGAGCAGGTCAGGCTGTAACGCTCGAAGTAGAGGCCCGCACCGGCGAGGGCCGGTGCGGGCGGTTTCATCATCGAGCCAGATCAGGGGCGGATCAGGATCTTGCCCGGTTTGCCCGGGGTCAGCGAGGCCTTGACTGCGTCTTTGACGTTGTCGAGGCTGAATTCGCCGCCCGAGGGCAGTTTCATCTTGCCCTGGGCCGCGAGCGTGACCAGCTCGGTGATCAGCCGGACCTTCTGGTCGGCGGCCATTTCGCTGGAGACGCGCGAGCCCCAGAAGCCCTTGACGGTGAGGTGGTTGGTGATCATCGATCCCGCGTGCAGTTCCAGCGGCACGCCGGTGGCGGTGCCAAAGACCACCAGCAGGCCGTTGAGGCCGAGCAGGTTGGCGATATCGGCGACGATCGGGCCGCCGACCGAATCGATTGCCGCCTGCGCGCCGTCCTTGCCGACGATCTCGCGGGCGCGCTTCTGCCAGCCGTCCTGGTCGGTCGACAGCACGTTTTCCATGCCCAGCGCCTCGAGTTCGGCGACTGCCTCGGCGCGGCGGACCAGGTTGACGGTGCGGACGCCGCGGGCGCGGGCGAGATCGGCGAAGATCTTGCCGACGGCGCCATTGGCGGCGGTCTGGATGACGGTGTCGCCTTCCTTGACCTCAAGGAATTCGAGCAGCGAGATGGCGCTGAACGGCATGGCGACCAGCTGCGCGCCGGCCTCGTCGGAAATGGCGTCGGGGAGCGGCAGCACGCCGGCGGCGGAGGCGGTGAAATACTCGGCCCAGGTGCCGATCCTGCCGGCATTGACGACACGCTTGCCGATCATGGCGGCATCGACGCCTTCACCGACGGCCTCGACGATACCGACCGCCTCGGAGCCGCCCAGCGCCGGCAGCTCGGGCTTGTAGCCATAGCTGCCGCGGATGGTCCAGAGATCGTGGTTGTGGATCGGCGACAGGATGGTGCGGATCAGCACCTCGCCGGGCTTGGGCTCGGGGCGGGGGACGTCGGTGACGGTAAGGACATCGGCGGGTTCGCCGAATTGTGTGTAGCTTGCGGCTTTCATGGTCGTTTCCTTGGGTTGCCTGCATTCTGCAGGATTTCGGAATGGGAAGAGGGTGGGTGTCAGGCGAAGAAGCGGCGCTTCGTGTCGGCAAATGCCTGTTCGAGCGGTCCGGGCCGGCGCGACAGCTTGGCGATGATCGCGGCCCCCAGCCACTGGCTGTAGAGCAGGGCGGCCGCACTTTCGGGATCGGGTTGCGGGATGACCGAGCCGTCCTCGGCGCCCTGGCGCAGCAGGATCGCGAGCCGGTCGCAGACGGCGGCGACACCGTCATCGAGGATCCGGCGCATGTCCTCGGACAGGTCGGCGATTTCGGCGGCGAGCTTGACCACCAGGCAGCGGTCGGCCATCGAGCCGGCATCGCCCTCAAGTGCTGAGCTGAAGAAGCTGCCAAGCCGTTCGGCAGCGGGCTGCGGGCGGGCGATGATGGCGTCGAGGGCCGCCAGGTATTCAGTGACATAGGCGTCGAGCATGGCGCAGCCGAAGGCCTGCTTGGAGGCGAAATAGTAATAGAACGAGCCCTTCGGCACGCCCGAGGCGGTGAGCAGCTCGGTCAGCCCGAGGCCGCCAAACCCCTGGGCGAGCACCAGGGTGCGGCCTTGATCGAGGATGCGCGAACGGGTCAGGTCTGATTTCTTCGGTGTGGTCATGATGGCGGTCTAGAAGAAAATAGACCGGTCGTCTAGTCACGAAGTCGTGAGATCCGGCGGGGCGGGTCCGGCTCGAGCGGCGGCCTCAACCGCGCCAGCTATCCTCGTGCGATCCGGCTCGACCGCGCCAGCGACCCATGTGCGGTCCGGGCAGTGCCGGCGGCACAGGTGCGGCCCGTGCCATTGCGCTGCAGCCCCTGCGGAACCGGTTGCAAGGAGAAGCGCGGCGGGCGGGCGCACGCGAGACGCCGATCCGTGTGCGTGGTGCGCGGACGGGCGCCGCCATCGGGAGAAAAAGTTTTCCCGGACACTCCACTTATTGGCTGCCGCTCGGTTGACAGGAAAACGGGGCCTGAATAAACATGATCGCAACTGTCATGTTTACGTCAGAACCCCAGGGAGACTTCCAATGGCCATTTCGGCACCGCGCATGATCGCGCTTCTCGCTTCCGTTGCAGCCTTTGCGGCGATCGCCGCACCTGCCCATGCGGATGGCGAGGTCAACATCTATTCGTCGCGTCACTATGACACCGACGAGCGGCTCTACAGCGATTTCACCGAAGCCACCGGCATCAAGATCAACCTGATCGAAGGCAAGGAAGACGAGCTGATCGAGCGGATGAAGGCCGAGGGCGCCAACAGCCCGGCCGACGTGTTCATCACCGCCGATGCGGGCCGTTTGTGGCGCGCCGATCAGGCCGGGCTGTTCCAGGCGGTCGATTCCGAAGTGCTCAAGGAGCGGATCCCGGAAAGCCTGCGCCATCCCGACGGCCACTGGTTCGGCGTCTCCAAGCGCGCCCGCGTCATCTTCTATGACAAGGACAAGGTGAGCGAGCCGCCGCAGACCTACGCGGCGCTGGCCGATCCGAAGTACAAGGGCCTGCTGTGTGCCCGCTCGAGCTCGAACATCTACATGCTGTCGCTGCTCGGCGCCTATATCGCGCATAATGGCGATGAGGCCGCCAAGACCTGGGCGCAGGGGCTGAAGGACAATCTGGCGCGCGACCCGCAGGGCGGCGATACCGATCAGCTCAAGGGCCTGGTCTCGGGCGAGTGCGGCATCGCGATCTCCAACACTTACTACTTCGCCCGCGGCGTCGCCGGCCAGGTCGACGGCCTGACCGAGGGCATCGACAAGATCGGCATTGTCTTCCCCGACCAGGGCGGCAACGGCACCCATGTCAACATTTCCGGCGCCGGCGTCACCGCGCATGCGCCCAACCGCGACAACGCGGTCAAGCTGCTCGAGTATTTCACCTCGGATTCGGCGCAGTCCTACTTCGCCAACGGCAACAACGAGTACCCGGTGGTGCCATCGGTGGCGGCCTCCTCGGTGGTCGAGGGCCTGGGCGAATTCACCGCCGACACGCTCAATCTGAACGAGCTCGGCAAGAACCAGGCCCGCGCCCAGGAAATCTACAACGAGGTCGGCTACAAGTAAGCCCGCCGCGTGACCAATACTGCCGGGGGATACATGACCTCTCCCCCGGCATCAGGAAAGGCCCGGACATTTGGCGTCCGGGCCTTTTTGTTTGGGTGGAGCGGGGTCGATGCTGTTCGGCGGCTTTGCGCCTTCTCCGGGAACGAAAAGGGTCGGGATGGACAAATCCCGCATCTCCAGATGTTGGCATGCGGGCGTGCCGCCGATGAACTCGTGCGGCGCTAAGCCGGGCGGCAGAGAATAATTGCCGGGGCAAAATCAACGGCACTTTGGCATTCACTATCCGGCCGCTGCAGCGATGCTGTTCGCGTCCAGACTTATGACAATCGTGATCAGAACAGCGATGATGGTCGCGACAAGCAGCGCTGCGACAAATGCCAGAACTGCCAGTCCTTTCCCGATCCTGAGATCAAGAACAAACCAGCGAATCTGGGCCTGTGCATACCACACCAGGGCGATAACGAGTCCGATGAGACCTGCGGTGCCACCGGAGCCTCCCGGCATGGACAGCAGATCAAAGCCGAGTACCAGCAAGAATGCAAAAGGTGCTGTGACATAGCACTGGCTGAAGAAGGGGGGGCGGAGCGAATCCCGTGTGATCCGGACGGCTTTCCATCGCAACAATGTAACGGCCATGCAGAGTGGATAGATGCCGAAGATTACGCCTCTTGCCAACAGAAGGTTCGAGGCTGAACCGAGTTGCTTCGCAACGATAGACGGATCAAATTGAGATGGCAGGACACTGGAAAAACCTTGCGAGAGCAAAAGAGTGATGAGCAGAAACAATGGTGGGCTCAGCGTGTCCTCGTACTGATCTTCCGGCCTGTCCGCGAGTTCGGTATCTGCATAGCGCATCATGCGCAGCGGGTTTACGACCGTGCGCCACATCGTCAGAGGGTAGAATACAAGCCACGAAACCAGCTCATAGAGCAGTTCGTCGAGCGACTTCAGCAGCTTCATGAAGTCCAAGTGTCACTCCTGTCCGGCTCTTGGGCTGCAAGTGCCTGTCCATACCAGCGCCCGCTGACCTTGTCACTTTGGTTGAAACTTCCCCGCGACACAATAAGGGGTCTCCTGGCGATTTGCGCTGGCCGGTTGACCGCCGCAAGTGTTGCATGAGATTTTGATAATGGAAATGTTGGCGCCGCAATGTCTGACACAGAGCCGACAACACACGGTTCCATGATCGTGCGCATGCGTTCGGGGCCAGGACCAGCTCGACCGAAAGGTGGCAGTCCGATATCGTGCCCCATTTCAGCCATTCCAGCGGAGTCCATCGAACCTGCTATGCGGGCCCAAATCCGAAATCAAAAAACCATTCGTCAGGATCGCGGATTTTTTTGAGCACCGAAGTCGCGGGCCCATGCGCCGCTATACGCGTGGTCGAGGGCCTGGGCGAATTCACCGCCGACATGCTCAATCTGAACGAACTCGGCAAGAACCAGGCCCGCGCCCAGGAAATCTACAACGAGGTCGGCTACAAGTAAGCCCGTCGCGTGACCAATACTGCCGGGGGATATATGACCTCTCCCCCGGGATCAGAAAGGCCCGGACATTTGGCGTCCGGGCCTTTTTCGGTTTCGGGGAGGGGGGGTTAGCCTGCTGTGCTTGGCTGAAACGCATCCAGGATGCATTGGACGAACAGCCAGCATTGTCAACAAATCCAGTCAGCCGGCGGCAGTCGAATTCTGCCGGTGATGTTGCGCTCTGATGCGCTGCTATGGCTTTTGTTCCCTGGGTTGCGGCCGGATCCTTTTTTCAAGTTCACTTCGTGTGATGACCTTCGAGTGTCCCGGAGACCCCGCAGGCATAGGAACACCGTCTTCCAGCAGGAAGCGCACCGAATGGGCGCCGTTAAGTCCAGCGGGGAAGCGGGCGATGGGTTTGTTTATGACATAGTAACCGCGTTCCAGCGTGACGGCACCGTCCTGCATCAATTGCACCAGCCCTGCTTCCTGCGGCAGGACCTGATAGTCTTCCGCCGTTCCGGACGCGATGACAGAGGTGGCATCCAGGAAAGCCACACCGCCAGGGGAGAATCTTCGAAAGGACTCCATGGTGCTGCGAGCGACTGCTTTTAGATTGCCGGTTTGAAACTCGGTCTTGCGCCTCGCCACACTCTTGCGAGAGGGGGGCCAGTCCTTCGGCGCTACCGCCTGCGAGGGAATAACCAGTCCGGGAAGTGTGTAGCTGTCGAATATGCCGTCGACCGGTTTGCCGATCGCGGCCGCCAGCGAATCGAAAGTGGCTTTACTGGTGTTATTCTTGTCAAAGCGGATCGTGCAGCGACCCAAGCCAGTAAGGGTGGCCTTGTCCTTGTCGATACCGGTGACGCCAACGCCTCGGTAGGCGTTCGAGACGAAATGCGAGATGCGCTCGGTATGCCCGGTCAAACGCCAAATCATGGGGGTATAGGACGTCGCGACCAGATAGATTGGCTCCTTGCCGTCCTCTATATGGATTTCGCTGGTTTCTGTTTCCGTGTCCTGACCTGCGACGCTGACGCTCGACAGGCGGCCAGCTTCGTATGAGCCGATCACGAAGACCCTGTCGTCAGCTCCCGGTCGCGGGAAGTTGCACCCCGCCGAAAGCCTCCTGATCCCAGGGGTAATCCTGCGGTCCCGCTTCAAGTTTTTCAATTCTTTGGGCGAGATCAAGCCATCGCCGTCGGCGTCATAGGCCGCAAAGGCGCGGCGCCCGCCGCTTTCCAGCTCGTGGGCGGTCAATCTTCCGTCTTGATTCAAATCGAACTTCATCAATTCGTTGATGAAGTGGTTCGACTCACGAGATTGGGCGACCAACTTGGCCGATGCGCTTTGTGCATAGGCATAAGCCTCCAGCAGCGTGATTACTCCGTTCTTATCGGTGTCCCAGCTGTCAAAACCATCGGCGATATGCCTTTTCGATTTGAGGTTGGTGTTCCATTCTGATGGGGTCACCTGACCGTCGCCGTCCAGGTCAGCGTTGATTACCGGTGTGAGCATGTAGTTGCGACGCTGGGCGATGGCGCGCATTTCATTGGATCTGACGTCATCATCCGTCAAAACCTGATCTTCTCCGGCGTATTTGCGGAAGGACAGAAGCAACAGCTTCAGATAATTCTCGCGCGAATTCATCGACGGGAATGGAAGCGGCGGCATTTCAGAGGAAGCGAATGTGCTCGCGTTCGGGATGCCAGACAGAAGGGTGGACATGACCAGGATTTGTATAGCTTTGCTCATCATGGGCTGCAATCTCCGGATGCAAACATAAGTAGCTTTGCTATTATGGGAATGTAAATTCTTTACCCCTCGGCTATCTGCAATTTTAACAAACCGGCTCCGTGCCAAGTGGTGATCAGCTTGGTGCCGAACCATGACAACGCGGTGAAGTTGTTGAAAGACTTCACCTCGGATTCGGCGCAGTCCTGTTTCGCCAACAGCAACAACGAGTATCGGGTGGTGCCGACGGTGGCGGCCTCCTCGGTGGTCGAGGGCCCGGGCGAATTCACCGCCGCTACGCTCAATCTGAACGAGCTCGGCAAGCGCCAGGCCCGCGCCCAGGAAATCTACAACGAGGTCGGCTACAAGTAAGCCCGCCCGAGATCACATATCGCCGGGGAGTATATGACCTCTCCCCCGGCACCAGAAAGGCCCGGACATTTGGCGTCCGGGCCTTTTTGCGTGGGTGGGGGTGGGGGAAAACCCTATATCGGGCGCTGTTCGAACGGGTGATTGCTTTGCGCGCCCATGCCGAACATAGCCGCAAACCAAGCCCATTCCCCGGGTCGGTCACTCACTGTACTGCTTCACGGTGGCAAGAAACCTTGTCCATCAGGAAGGCCGCATGAACCGCCTAATGATGTTCAGGATCGCTTGGCGCCTTCATTCGGTCCGTTTGAATGGCGTTTGAGACATGGCGGAAACGATGTTGCCATCCCGGCTTTTTTGGGGAAACATCTCAAGTGCATTTCTTCAGGATCCCCATTGCCGTGCTTCGTTTTCTTTCCTTCACCTTCCTTTTTTTCATTTCCGCCAGCGTGACAGTTCAAGCCCAAAGCTTCCAGACCGCGTCCGGGCGCCAGGAGCGGGTTCGTGACCGAAACGACGGCACGCTGGTGTTTGACTGGGACTCGAAGATCGCCGTGGGAACACTGCTCGGCGAGCCGGTGGTCAGCGTGCAGTTCCTTTACAAGACGCATCCGGAAAGCTCCGGTTCGGTGCCCGCTTTCCTCAATCCGACGACGGCAAGCCAGTCCATTTCCCTGGCCGATCTGCCGGAGGAAGCCTTGCTCGGTCCCCGGCTTTACGACGTCAAGATGCAGTTCGACTTCCAGGTCGGCGGCAACTCCAACAACGTGGTTTCGTTGCACGCCGATGTCGGTGCGCCGGGCAAGGGCGACGGACAGACGTGGTCCTACAACACGCCTGGGTCGCCGGCCTGGGGCGCGCTTTTCAGCAATGGAGGCGGTCCGTTGTGGCCGGCGGAAGCCAAGGAGGCGCTGAAGGCCGGGCTCAAGCTGGTTTCGGCGCGGATCCTCAGTACGAAGATCTCCTGGCTGGACCTGCAGAAGTGGTACACGGGCCCGTCAAGGCAGGACGAGAAGGAGCGCCTGCTGGAAGCGGAGAAGCTGCTGGAGGCGGGGATCAGCCGCAGCTACGGCTACGATATCAGGAAAACCGACCCGAAGAGCGTGACTCCGAAGTCCATCGACAAGCTGGCGCAGCGGATCGAGAAGATGGCGGCCCTGCCTGAAGAGACGAAGATCGGCGACAATCATGCCCCCTATCAGGTTGCGGTGGAGACGGTGGAGACCTACCGCCAGCGCTTCAACCAGCGCAAGGCACGCTTCAAGTCAACGGAACCGGACGTCGACGCCATGCCACGGGGCCATCTGCCGAATTTCGATGCTCCGGAACGCAGTCACCGTCCGCTTCGCATGGAACTTCTTTCTTGGGACAAGCAGGGCAAGAAACTCCCCGATGCCGGCTACTATGTCATGGATGGCGATCAAAAAGTCGCCGGCCCTTTCGAAAGCGGAAGGCTTGTTCTGAACACCTATGTGGTGCAGGTGAAAAACAACAACGGCAATTGCAGTTACCACATCTTCCCCTACGAGCGGCCATCCGAAGTTTCCGTCATCGATTCTGCGGTTAAAGTACCAAAGCGGCGTTTGGATACCTCAGATTGTGTCGTTTCAGAAGCAGGCGCGAACTCAATCGCTCTTGCCGTCGGGACGTGGAGCTCCGTCCCAAACAATTGCAGTCCCGGCCTGAATTTTGGCCGATGCGGTACTGTTCCGCTCCTGACCTGCGCCGTCTATGATCGAAATCTGACGTTGCTGGAAAAACGGAATGCGGGAGAGTCCTCCGAACCGCGGCGAAACGGCTGTTAAGGGTGCTGGCAGACACTAGCCATCTATCCAGGCGGTGAAGTTGGCTTGCTGCTGCGGGTTCGGCGAGGTCTGGCCCGGACCGCTCGCGGCCAGGACCCGGTCCAGATCGTTCTTCGCGCGGTCGAGATCGGCTTTCTCGGCGATGTCCGCAGCAGAGCGGCTTTCCGGCTTCGTGATGGCTTGCCCGCCGGAGGAAAAGCTCATCGGGTTCGTCAACGCGCGGAAACTGTCGGTCAGCCGGTTGTAGCCGGTTTCGCCGAGGATCGCGGCACCGCAGATGAGCACGGTAGCGAAGGCAAGGCCTGCGACGAAGCGCTTCTGGTGGCGTACAACGAAGACGTACCTGCCGTCCGGCATCTTGTCGAAGGCGCCGAGATCGGTCGACATGGCGGGTCGCCTGGGCGTTGCCGGAGAGGCGGGCCGGGACGGCGCCTTTGCAGTTGCCGGTCGAGAGGCTGCGACCGGCTCCATCCGAATGTAATCGATGCCGGGCATTCCCGGTTCGGTAAAGATATCGCCGGGCGAAACACGCACCGCAGCCGCTCTACCCGCTGAAGGCGCCTCGCCCCAAACGAGCCTCCCCGTCCGGTTTTCCATCTGCCAGAGCCGGTCGCCGGCGGCGAAATCGGCTCCTGGCTTCACGAACACGTCCCTGATTCGGATTGGATAGTGATCCGCCTGCCTCGACAGACAGAGGGTCCTGATCTGCCAGTCGGGGGCGCCTGCGGGCGCTGTCGGTCTGTCTGCCGCCGGAGGCGTGGCGTCTGCTGCGGGCACATCAAGGGGAACGTAGTTCACTCCAGCATGTCCCGGTTCGGTGAAAATGTCGCCCGGCGCGACACGAAGGCCGAAGATCTTGCCCTGCTGCGGCGCATAGGCCGTCAACGCGGTTCCGTTCCGGTCTTCATAGTCCCATAACGGCATGCCCTTGGCGATGTCGTCGCCGGCCTTCACGCGGATGCCGCCGATCCGTATCGGATAAGCTCCTGCGCGCCGATCAAGCGCGATCCCGAATATCTGCAGTCTTGTTTCGGGAACCCGGCCGGCAGGCTCGGTTAGCGCGTATTCAACAACGCGATGTCCCGGCTCAGAGATCGTCTCACCAGTGCGGAAGAGGATGCGGAGCAATCTGCCGCGGTTCTGGGCGCGAATGGTGAAGCTGTTGCCTGATGAATCGACGAGATCAAAGACCGGCTGACCCGCTTTGATCCCGTCACCTTCGGCGGCATGCAGCGCAGCGATGGATAGCGGATAGAATCGCGGATCTTCCGGCAGGTCGATATTCTGATGCGTCACGTGAACTTCCCCTGAAATGCGATAGGGTTATTGAAAGAGTTGGAGGGCAAACTCTCAAGAGGCTCAAGGCAGATTTTTTGTCTCCCGGCTGCAGATGTGATCGGGCAGATCTGGAAAAATCGTCCCATTCCAGCCATTCGTTTCCGATGCAATAGGCCGATACTTCCCGTCTATCGTGGGAGCCCCCGGATGAGCCTTTCCGGGAGGTCTCTCTCACCTACCCCTCGCGACGGAGGGATGCCATCCGCGCACCCGAAAAACCCTGTTCCTCCAGGCCGCTGGCTTGTGCGGCGAGCTTCCGGCCCCACCCGCCGCTGTGTGAAACGACCCGCGTACACAAAAACTTCGCAAATCTGTCATCCGGCGTTCACGGGACAATGGTTCCTGCACGGCCATGCAGACCAGTCCTTCGCAGATCCAGATCGAGAATGTTTCGCGGCTTTTTGGCCAGACGGCAGCGCTTGATAATGTTTCCGTCTCGCTTGATGCGGGCGATTTTTCCGTGTTGCTCGGACCGTCGGGCTGCGGGAAATCGACGCTTCTGAGGCTGATTGCCGGGCTCGACCGGCAGACGAGCGGTGCGATCCGGATCGGCGGCACTGATGTCGGCGATTTGCCGCCGAGCGCGCGCGACCTGTCGATGGTGTTCCAGTCCTACGCGCTGTTTCCGCATCTCTCGGTCGCCGAGAACATCCTGTTCGGGCTCAAGGTGCGCAGGGTTTCGAAGGCCGAGCGGCTGCAGCGCCTCAACCAGGTCGCGGCGATGATGGGGCTTTCGGCGCTGCTGGCGCGAAAGCCCTCGGAACTGTCTGGCGGGCAGCAGCAGCGCGTCGCACTCGCCCGCGCGGTGATCAGCGAGCGGCCGATCTGCCTGATGGACGAACCGCTTTCCAATCTCGATGCGAAACTGCGCGCCGACATGCGCGTCGAACTGAGGGCGATCCAGCAGAAGCTGGGGCTGACGGTGGTCTATGTCACGCATGACCAGATCGAGGCGATGACGATGGCCGACCGGATCATCGTCATGAGTGCCGGCCGGATCGAGCAGGTCGGCACGCCGGAAGAGGTCTATGCGCGGCCCGCCACGGTGTTCACCGCGGGCTTCATCGGCACGCCGCCGATGAACCTGTTCCCGGGCCGGTTGTTCGCTGGGCAGGAAGGCCTCAAGGGCGGGGCCGGCGAGGGCCACCTGATCGGTCTCAGGCCCGAAGATTTGAGCGTTGCCGCGCGCGGCCCGGAGGCCGAGTTGCGCGGGGTCGAGTATCTGGGCGCGGACCGGCTCGTTTCCGCCCGGCTTGGCGACACCGATTTCATCATGCGCATGCCTGCAAGTGCGGCGCCGCCGCCGGCGCGGTTCGCGCTCGGCTGGGCAGAGGGCCACGAAAGCATCTTCGATGCGGCAACCGGCACCCGGCTGACGCAGTTTGACCACCCCACAGCCTCCCAACCCAAGAAGGATCTTACCCATGAAACTGCTTAACGTATTTCTGGCGACCTCGGCGCTGACGCTGTTTGCCAGCCAGGCAAACGCCGTCGATCTCGAATTCTATTTCCCGGTCGCCGTCGGCGGCGCCGCGGCGGACACGATCCAGTCGCTGACCGAGGAATACATGGCCAACAATGAAGGCGTGAAGATCGACGCGATCTACACCGGCTCCTATGCCGACACCACGACCAAGGCGATCACCGCCGTGCGCGGCGGCAATGCCCCGCAGCTGATCATCTCGCTGTCGACCGACATGTACACCTTCATCGACGAGGACATGATCGTCGCCTGGGACAACTACCTCACCGAGGACGAGCAGAAGAACTGGATCGGCGGCTTCTACCCGGCGTTCATGGCCAACAGCCAGACCGAGGGCAAGACCTGGGGCATCCCGTTCCAGCGCTCGACGCCGGTTCTCTACTGGAACAAGGAAGCGTTCAAGGCTGCCGGCCTCGACCCGGAAAAGGGTCCGGCAAACTGGGCCGAAATGGTCGAGATGGGCAAGAAGCTGACCGTCAAGGACGCGAGCGGCAACGTCACCCAGTGGGGCGTGCATATCCCGTCCTCGGGCTTCCCGTCCTGGCTCTGGACCGGCATCGTCGCCGGCAATGGCGGCCTGCTGGCCGATGACACCGGCAAGAACGTCAACTTCAATTCGGACGCCGCTGTCGGCGCGCTCGAAGCGCTGGTGTCGCTGTCTTCCAAGGACGGCGTGATGGCGCCGGGCATCCTCGACTGGGGCGGCACGCCGAAGGCCTTCTTCGAAGGTCAGGCAGCGATGATCTGGACCACCACCGGCAACCTCACCAACGTGCGCACCAACGCACCGTTCGACTTCGGCGTCGGCTTCCTGCCGGGCCTGAAGCAGAACGGCGCGCCCACGGGCGGCGGCAACTTCTACCTGCTGAAGGGCTCGACCGACGAGGAACTGCAGGCCGCTGCCGACTTCGTGAAATGGGCGACCGCTCCGGAACAGGCCGCCAAGTGGACGATCGCGACCGGCTACGTCGCGCCGCGTCCGGACGTCTGGGAAACCGAGACGATGAAGGACTATGTCAAGGGCTTCCCGCAGGCGCTGGTTGCCCGCGACCAGCTCGACTACGCGGTGGCGGAACTGTCGACCTTCGAAGGTCCGAAGGTGACGCAGCTCCTGAACTCGGCGCTGGAATCGGCAATCACCGGCCAGAAATCGCCCAAGGAAGCGCTCGATGGCGCCCAGGCCGAGGCCGACGCGATCCTGAAGGCCTACCACTGATCCCATCATCCGGCGGGGCGCTCTTCAGGCGCGCCCCGCCATTCCTGCCCGGGATACGCACATGAACAGCCGCAACTGGATATATGCCTGGCTGATGCTGCTGCCTGCGTTCGTGTTCCTGATCGCATTCACGCATCTGCCCGCCGTCACCACCCTGATCGACAGCTTCTTCACCACCGCCAAGGGACGCCGCGCCGCGGCATTTACCGGGTTGGGCAACTACCAGAAGATGCTCGGGGATCCGATCTTCGTGAAGGCGATGGTCAATTCGGCAATCTATGCGGCGATCACCATTCCGGCCTCGATCGCGCTGTCGCTGGCCATGGCGCTTCTGGTGCACCGCTCGTTCCGCGGCGTCAGCCTGATGCGGATGGCGTTCTTCACGCCGACCGTGCTGCCGCTGATCGCGGTCGCCAATATCTGGCTGTTCTTCTATGCGCCGGGCTTCGGGCTGATCGACCAGATCCGGCTCTATTTCGGACTGCCATCTGCCAATTATGTCGGCCAGCCCGACACCGCGCTCTATGCGGTCGCCGCGGTGACGATCTGGAAGGAGGCCGGGTTCTTCATGATCTTCTTCCTCGCCGCGCTGCAGACGATCCCGCAGTCGCTGCGCGAGGCGGCGGCGATCGAGGGGTGCGGCCGCTGGACCTTCTTCCGCCGGGTGACGCTGCCGCTGATCATGCCGACGACGCTGTTCGTCTCGGTCAACGCGGTGATCAACGCCTTCCGGCTGGTCGACCATGTCTTCGTCATGACCAAGGGCGGGCCCGACAGCGCGACCATGCTCTTGCTCTACTACATCTTCGAGACCGGGTTCAGGTTCTGGGACACGGCTTACGCCGCGGCGCTGACGGTGGTGCTGATCGCCATCCTGTCGGTGGTGGGCATCGGCCAGTTCTTCCTCGCCGACAGACGGGTGCACTACAAATGATCGGCGAGACCACATTCGACCGGGTCCTGATCCGCGGCGGCGGCGCGCTGCTGGCGCTGATCTGGATCGCGCCGCTTGCCTATGCGGTCTGGGCGGCGTTTCATCCTCCCGCCTTCGAGGCTCGTTTCGAACTGATGGCGCCGTTGACCCTGGACAATTTTGCTTCGGCATGGTCGCAGGCGCCGTTCGCGCGCTACTTTCTCAACACCATCCTGCTGGTGACGATGATCCTGAGCGCGCAGCTGGTGCTGTGCACGCTGGCGGCCTTCGCCTTTGCGCGGCTGGAATTTCCTGGCAAGACGTTCCTGTTCACGCTGATCCTGATGCAGCTCCTGGTGATGCCCGACATCCTGCTGGTCGAGAACTACAAGACCATGCGGGCATTGGGACTGGTTGACACCATCATCGCCATCGGCTTGCCCTATTTTGCCTCGGGGTTTGCGATTTTCCTGTTGCGGCAGACCTTCATGACCATCCCGAAGGAACTCGACGAGGCGGCAAGGGTGGAGGGCTGTTCGCTTCTCGGGCTGTTGTGGCGGGTCTATGTGCCGCTCGGCAAGCCGGCGATGCTCGCCTTCGGGCTGGTGTCGGTGAGCCACCACTGGAACAATTTCCTCTGGCCGCTGATCATCACCAATTCGGTCGAAACCCGGCCGCTGACCGTGGGTCTGTCGATCTTCGCCACCACCGACAGCGGCACCGAATGGGCGGTTATCAATGCCGCGACCCTCATGACCTCCGCGCCCCTTCTCCTGGGGTTCCTGCTTTTCCAGCGCCAGTTCGTGCAAAGCTTCATGCGCGCCGGCATCAAATAAGGATATTTTCGATGACCCTTTCGACCTTTGGCGCCGCCGTCAAATTCGACAGCTATCAATCCCTCAAGGGCTGGATCTGCGATGCCGACCGGCCGATCGAGATCCAGGACTTCGTCTTCCCCGACGTGATCGCCGGTGACTGCTCGGAGCTTATCGGCAAGTACAAAGAGGCGCTTGAGCCGCACCGGGGGCCGCGCGGCATCCACGGCCCGTTCTTCGGGCTCGATCTGTCCAACCCCGACCGGGCGATCCGTGCGGTCATCCAGGAGCGTTTCCTCAAGGGGCTGGAGATCGCCGAAAGCCTGTCGGCGACGCACATGGTGATCCACAGCCCGTTTACCTACTGGCACCTGCTCAACCACCGGAATTACCCCGATGTGCTGGGGCTGATGTTTTCGGCAGCAGCCGACTGCCTCGAGCCGGTGCTGAAGCGCGCCGCGGATACTGGCTGTACGCTGATGCTGGAAAACATCGACGATACCGATCCTGCGACACGCGTCGAGCTGGTGCGCCAGATCGATCACCCCAACCTGAAGATCTCGATCGATACCGGCCATGCGGATCTCGCGCATGGGCGCTACCAGGCGCCGCCGGTCAACGACTTCATTGCGGCTGCCGCCGGTCACCTCGGCCATGTTCACCTGCAGGATGTCGACGGTTATGCCGACCGCCACTGGCATCCGGGCGAGGGGCGGATCAGCTGGACGCCGCTGCTCGACGCGCTCGCCGGGCTTGAGGAAACGCCGCGGCTGATCCTGGAAGTGCGCAATCACGTCGAACGGCTTCCCGCCACCGTGCGCTGGCTCGAAGGCCTTCTTGCGGCAGAATAAACCGACTCTGGAAAAACCCGGCTGCCTCGCCATAGGTGTCCGGCTGCGATGACGGTCACCGCGTGGGGGCCTGTCGGCTGGGGCTTGACTTATCGTTTAGTGCTAAACTATATAGTTTATCGCTAAATGATATGGAGCCCAACATGACCAGCAGACGGAAATTCATGACGATCCTCGGCGGCGGGGTGATCCTGGCGGCGGGTGGCATCGGCGGCTGGGCCACGAGCCGCGATCCGGCTGGTGCGCGCAAGCCGTGGGAGACAGCGAAAGCGCTGGATGCGGGCGCGAGCGGCGATCTGCGCATCTTTGCGCTGTCGCATGCGATCCTGGCGCCCAATCCGCACAACCGTCAGCCCTGGCTGGCCGATCTCTCGACGCCCGGCGAGATCACGCTTCATTTCGACACCACGCGGCGGCTGCCCGAAACCGATCCTTATGACCGGCAACTGACGATCGGGCTTGGCTGTTTCGTCGAATTGCTGACGATGGCGGCGGCGGAAACCGGCTACCGCGCCGAGGTGAGGCTGTTTCCCGAGGGCGAGCCGCAGCCACTGCTTAACGAGCGCCCGGTGGCGCACATCCGCCTCATTGCCGACAGCACTGTCGAGCGCGATCCGCTGTTTGCGCAGGTGTTCGCGCGCCACACCAACCGCGAAGCCTATGACACCGCCCGGCCGGTGGCTGCCGCGACACTCGACCCGATCGCTGCTGCGGCGCGGACTGCGCGCATCGACCATGCGACCGGCACCGAAGAGGTGGCGGCACTTCGGGCGCTTTCCTGGGAGGCGATGGAGATCGAGTTGCGCACCTACCGGACGATGAAGGAGAGCGTCGACCTGATGCGCATCGGCAAGGCCGAGATCGAGGCCAATCCGGACGGGATCAGCCTTGTCGGGCCGCTGAACGAGGGGCTCGACCTGCTCGGGCTCATGGACAGGCAGGCGATGCTCGACCCGGGTTCGATGGTGTTTACCGAAGGAATGAAGGCGCAGAAGGTCCAGTTCGACACGGCGATGGGTTTTCTCTGGCTGACCACGCCGGCCAACAGCCGCGCCGACCAGATTGCCGCCGGGCGCGACTATGTGCGCATGCATCTCGCCGTCACCGAAGCCGGGCTGGCGCTGCAGCCGTTCAGCCAGGCGCTGCAGGAGTATGAGGAGATGGCCGGCAAATACGCGGACATGCGCACGGCCTTGCGGATCAGCGACAATGAGACGCTGCAAATGTTCGTGCGGCTGGGCTATGGTCCCGGGATCAGGCCGGCGCCGCGCTGGCCGCTCACGACCCGGATCAGGAGTGCATGAGCGTAAATCCGAAAGACATGGAAGCCGTTTTCGGTTTCTTCAACGAGATCGGCATCATCGCCCAGCTTTCCGGCCACGCCTTTGAAAAGGCGATGCCGGAGGGCATGACGCTGGCGCAGTTTTCGGTGCTGAACCATCTCTGCCGGCTCGGCGACGGCTGGACGCCGCACCGGATCGCGCGCGCCATGCAGGTGACGAAGGGCGCCATGACCGGCACGCTGAAGCATCTTGAGGGAAAGGGGCTGGTGGTGATCACTCCCGACGCGACAGATGGCCGCGCCAAGCGTGTCAACATCACCGACAAGGGGCGGGCGATGCGCGGTGACTGTTTAGGAGCGATGGCGCCAATGCTGCAGGAGCTGCTCCAGGACTTTACGCCGGCGGAGATTGCCGGCGTGGCGCCGGTGCTTTCAGCGGTGCGCGCCTGGCTCGACAACAGGCGGAACTGACAGGGCCTCTCCTCCGGCCGTCGTGTCAGACCTTGCCGCTGGCCGAAAGCAGTATGGCGACTGGGCGGGTGGTGCCGAATTCCGCGAGGACGAGAACCAGGCTGGCGGTCATCGGAACGGCGAGCAGCGCGCCCGGCAGGCCCCAGAGCGTGCTCCAGAAGGCCAGCGCCAGAAGCACGACGAGCGGGCTCAGGTTGAAGGCGCGGCCCATCATCCGCGGCTCCAGAACCGCGCCGACGAAGATCTGCGCCGCCGACAGGCACAAAAGCACCACGCCGGCCATCCAGAGCGTACCGAACTGGGCGAGGCTGAGCAGCACCGGAAACAGCACGCCGACCAGCGAGCCGATATAGGGGATGTAGTTGAGGAACGCGATCAGCACCGCCCAGAACAGCGCGAACTCGATCCCCAGAACCAGCATGATGGCGTAAGAGACCGCCCCGAGAATAAGGTTCACGGTTGTCTTGACGAACAGATACTGCCCGATCCGTTCGTTGATCCGTGCGAGAAGCGAAAGCGCGCGGCCGCCCGCCTCCTCGCCGCCCAGCGCGATCACCACCTTGCGTGTCATCAGGCCGCGTTCGGCCATGAAGAAGCTGGCATAAAGGACGACGAGGAAAAGCGTGGCGCCGAAGCCGCGCAACGACAGCAGCGCCGGGGCGATCCACGAGCGAAAGTCCATCTGATCGAGCGTGACGCGGCGCAGGTTCGCCCATGTCGGCTGGTCCTGGATGCCCCAGAGGCTGGCGGCGCGCGTTGCCAGGAGCTGCAGATTGTCTTCGTATCGCGGCAGGATCGCCGCCACCTGTGCGATGTTGTTGATGACCAGGATGAACAGCAGCACCACCGCGCAGACAAAGGCGATCAGGATGATGATCCGCCTTGCCCAGGCAGGCAGGCGCCCGACGACCGGCAGGCTCTGCATGCTCTCAGCCGCGGTCGAAAGCACGTAGACGGAAATCGCGGCGGAGAGCACCGGAATCAGCACGGGCTTTCCGATCCAGATCAGCCAGCCGATCATCAGGGTGAGCGCAAGTGCGTAGGTCGTGTTCCGCATTCCGCTTTTTCTTCTCCCGGTTTCGAGTGATCGGCTTCCCTTTACCTATCCTTCTGCCACGATGTGTCAATTCGTGCGTGACCCTTCGCCAACCCTCGTCGCGATGGACCTCGTCCCCGCAAGGCGCTAACACTTCCACCAGGCCGGCGCGCTGCGGCCCGGCATGTCATGGCCAGTGTTGGAAGGGGCGGGACGATGAGCAAATACGAGATCAATCCGGCGTTCGCGATCACCGACGAACAGTCGCTTCGGGGCCTGTTCCACGCCACCCACGACCTGGCCGTCCAGAAGATGCTGGGCTCGCTCGACAGGCATGCGCGTGATTTTATCAGCCGCTCGCCGTTCCTGTGCCTGGGCACGCAGGATCTCGACGGGCGCGCCGATGTCAGCCCGCGCGGCGACCATGTGGGCTTCGTGAAAATTCTTGACGAGCACACGCTGGCGATCCCGGACCGTCCCGGCAACAACCGTCTCGACAGCCTGAGCAACATCGTCGCCAACCCGAGCGTCGGGCTGCTGTTCATCGTTCCGGGCTATGACGACACGCTGCGGGTCAACGGCCGGGCGACGCTGGTCAACGATCCGGAGCTGCTTGAGAGCATGAGCGTGGAGGGGCGCGCGCCCAAACTCGCCATCGTGGTCAGGGTGACGGAGGCCTTCATGCACTGCGCCAAGGCGTTCCGCCGTTCGCATCTCTGGGACCCGGAGCATCTCCAGGATCGCGCCGACATGCCGTCGCTGGTCAAGATCATCCTCGACCAGACCACCGGCGCGCCCGACGATGCCGAGGAAATGCGCAAGCTCGACGAGGGGCTGGAGGAAGACTACCGGAAGTCGCTGTACTAGGGGGCCAGACCGCTCTTTGTTTCAGGCGCCTGGGGTGAGCACGTCTGGTTTCGGGGGCTGGAACCATGAAGAGGCCGTTTGCCGACCGTGCGACAATCCCGCACCTTTGCAATGGAAAACTGATCTGCGAGGTTGAGCGCGGAGGGTTTATGTCCAGGTCCAGATTTCCCGCATGGCAGCTGACAGTCGGCATGATTGGCCTATTCGCGCTGATCATGGCCGGGTTTGCTCACAAGCCGGTGGACCTTGCAGCTTCCCAGGATGCCGATCTTGCCGGGTATGTGTTGCCGGACGGCACGCTTCCGGTTCTTTGCCTGACTGGCGACAATGACGGCGATGGTGGCCAAAGGGCCCACCAGGACGCCTGTGATTTCTGCCGTCTTGCCAGTTCGGTGGTGCTTCCCGCGCCGGATCATTTCGACCGGGCTGCCCCCATCGGCATTTCGCAACCGCTGCTTCCGGAGCAAGCCGACCCGCTGCTTGCCAGGAAGGCAGATCTGTTGCCGCCGACGCGCGCTCCGCCTTCGATTGCTGCATGACCCGTGAGTGCGCGGCTTATGGCCGGGCATCTCATCAGACATAAGCCGTGGGTGCCGGGAAAGGCGCCTGCGCGATTTCACGACAATTCCAGCAATTCGGAAAGACTGATCCATGAATTTCTTCAAAAACACCCTCGCCACCATTGCTCTGGTGCTGGCAATCCTCGTCCCCGCGGCGGCTGCCCAGGCTCAGGACGCCAAGCCAGGCCTGTTCGTCAATCTCACCACGGATGACACGTGGGCCGCCGGCAAGGCAATCATGTTTGCCCATCAGAAGGCGCTGAAGAACGGCCACAAGCCGGTCGTCATCTGGTTGAATGTCCGTGGCGTGTACCTGGCCGACAAGAAGCGCCCGTCGCATGTGCACGGACTGATGCGCGAGCAGAACATGTCGATCCAGGACATGCTGACGGCCTTCATGAAGGATGGCGGCACCGTGCTCATGTGCCAGGCCTGCTCGGCTGCAGCCGGATTGACCGTCGATGACTATATCGATGGCGTTGAAATGGGCAGCTGGCCGGTCGTCGAAGGATATCTCTTCGATCCGGCGATGAAGACGTTGTCCTGGTAAGGACTGACCGGAACGGGCGGGCCAGCGTCCCTGCACAAAGGCCTGCCCGACGATCTTCCTGCGGCTTGTCACAAGAGGCGAGACAATGGTGATCTTGCGAACGGGGAGCCAGCCAAAGCCCCTCAGGCGTTTGGCAGCAGCGCATCCACTTTCGGGCGGATGACCCTGTTTTGCTGACGGCCTGACTTGCCGATGGTGTGGCAGAGCAGCACCACCGGAAGCAGGCCGAAGCCGACGATCATCAGCGAGGGCAGGGCCGCCTGCTGCAGCCGCTCGTCGGAGGCCAGCCGGTAGGCCTGGACGGCGAGCGTGTCGAAATTGAACGGCCGCATGATCAGCGTCGCCGGCAGCTCCTTCATCACATCGACGAAGACGATCAGCAGCGCGGTCAGAAGGCTCGGGCGCAGCAGCGGCAGGTGGATCTCGATCAGCATGCGGCCCGATGTCCGGCCAAGGGTGCGGGCGGCGGCGTCGATGTTGGGCTTGATCGCCGAGATGCCGGTGTCAAACGCGCCAAGGGCGGCTGCGATGAAGCGGACCATGTAGGCCACCACCAGAAGCCCGATCGAGCCGGTGAAGAACAGGCCGGTGGAGATGCCGAAATTGGCCCGGGCCCAGGCGTCAACGGCGTTGTCCAACGCCGCGAACGGAACCAGCAGCCCGACCGCGATGACGCCGCCCGGCACGGCATAGCCGATGCCCGCGGCGGCGGCAGAAAAGCGCGCGGCAAGGCTCGGCGCGATGCGGGCGCAGAAGCCGATGACGATGGCGGCTGTGACGGTGACCAAAGCTGTGATCGAGGCCAGCGTCAGCGAGTTCTGCACATAGCCGAGATAGCGCGGCGAGAATGGCGACTTGCCGGCACCGATCGCCATGTCGGTGAGGACAACGAGCGGAATGGCAAATCCGATGGCGACCGGCAGCATGCAGGCGGCGAAGGCGGCCACGGCCTTCCAACCCGTCAGGTGATGCCGCTCCATGGTTTCAATCCGCGAGCCGGCGGGAAAGCGCTTTGCCGCGCCGCGCTGGGCGCGCTCGAGCAGGGCGAAGGTCAGCGCCACGACCAGCAGACAGAGCGCCAGCTGCGAGGCGGCCATGCGGTCGCCCATCGAGAACCAGGCCGAGTAGATGCCGGTGGCGAAGGTCTGCACGCCGAAATGCGCCACCGTGCCGAAATCGGCGATGGTCTCCATCAGCGCCAGGATGACGCCGCCGGCAATGGCGGGACGGGCCATCGGCAGGCTGACGCGCCAGAAGGCGGACCAGGGCGTGTGCCCGAGCGTGCGGGCGGCGAAATAGGCGGTCGGTGACTGCTTGAGGAAGGCGGCGCGGGCGAGCAGGTAGACGTAAGGGTAGAGCACGAAGATCAGCATCGCGGCGGCGCCGCCGAGCGAACGGACCTCGGGGAACCAGTAGTCCTGCGGTCCCCATCCGGTGATGGCGCGCAACGCCGTCTGCACCGCGCCGGGATGATCGAGCAGGTCGGTATAGGCATAGGCCAGCACATAGGCCGGGAAGGCGAGCGGCAGCGCCAGCACGATCTCGAAGGTGCGGCGGAAGGGGAACGAGCAGGTGGTGACCAGCCAGGCGGTGGCGGTGCCGACGATCGCGGTACCGAGACCCACCAGCACCACCAGCTCGACCGTGGTCCAGGCATAGCGCGGCAGCACCGTCGCCATCAGGCTGTTCCAGGTATCAAGCGTGCCGGAGACCGCCGCAAACGCCACCGCGACAATCGGCGCGAGGCAAAGCAGGGAGACGATCCAGGCTGCGGTCTTGAGTGCGCGTTCGCCCACGGGCGGGGTCTTCCTTTGCATCTGGTCTCGCGCCGGGCATGGCGCAAGTCAAAGCGGTTTGCCATGTCGCCGCCCCGACCATCCGGTGTTTGACAGCGGACGGCGGCTCGGTCAAAGATTGTGGAGTAATTCATACAGGTTTTAGCGTCAACTGACAGCCCCGGCTGGCGGCGGCGCGCGAGTGTCGAGAACGTCGATGATTGTCTGCCAGTGCAACCTTGTGTCGAAAGGCGAGATCGAGGCTGCGGTCGAAAAGCTGCTCGCCGAAGAGCCCTGGCAACTGATTGTGCCGTCGAAAGTCTACCATTCGATGCGGATCCGCGGCCGCTGCTGCGGCTGCTTTCCTGACGTGGTGGAGATCATCGGCGAGGTCACCGCAAGGGTGAGAAACGGTGCCGAACAGGCGTGGTGAGAAGAGGCTGCGGCATCGGCGCCGCATTGACGCGTCGGCGGCCATTGCTTAAGTCAATCGAACCAACCGAACTCTGGCGTGGCAGCAGGCGCCCGCCGCACTTCAAAGGCAGTTGACGTCATGGATCTTCGCCCAGTTACCCCAACCTATTCCGTTTCAGGTCAGATTTCCGTCGAGGACCTGGCCGCCATCAAGGCCGCCGGCTTCAAGTCGATCGTCTGCCACCGTCCCGATGGCGAAGCGCCGGACCAGCCGGCGTTTGCCATCATCAAGCAGGCGGCCGAACAGATGGGGATGGAAGTCCGCCAGATCCCGGTCGGGCCGATGGGCGTGACCGCGGAGGCGGTGCGGGCGATGGTCGACGCTATCGAGGAAATGCCGCAGCCAATGCTCGGCTACTGCCGCTCCGGCGCGCGTTCGACGGCGATCTTCCAGCACACGGCGCATCTGCGCAACTGAGCGCAGCCGCTGTCGCGGGGCCTGGCTCCGGTGGACAAGGATCCGGGCTTGCTGCATCAAAGCTGTCCAGGTTTCACTTTCCGGCGAGGATGACCGATCCGTGCCAGCCAGCAGAAACAGAGCCGGCCGGGTCCGGCGCACGGTCATCGTCCTGACCATCGTTACCCTGGCTTATGCGGGGTTTGCCTATGTCGCTGCGCCGCTGGTCTGGGATGTCATGTTTGACCGGAAAACGTTGGTCACCGACAGCGAACCGCGGCTGACCGAGACCTCGGACCATCGTCCCGGCGACCCGCTCAATGTGGCGCTGATTGGCGACGAGGCGGCGGTGAAGGCCGCCATGACGGCGGCAGGCTGGCTTGCGGCGGATCCCCTGGGGGTGAAAAGCCGCCTGGAAATCGCTGCCGACATCGTTCTGGAACGTCCCTATACGACGGCTCCGGTGAGCCGGCTGTTCCTGTTCGGGCGCAGCGAGGACCTGGCGTTCGAGAAGCCCGAGGGTCCGGATCCGGACAAGCGGCACCATGTGCGGTTCTGGCGGCTTGCGGCGACACCCGGACAAGCGGCGCCGGGATGGATTGGCGCGGCCTCGTTTGACCGGGGAATCGGGTTCAGCCACGAGACCGGGCAGCTGACGCACCACATCGCGGCTGAGGTGGATCTCGAACGCGACAATCTGCGCGCCGACCTGACCGGGGCCGGGCGCCTGACGGACAGCTACATGATGCCGGGATTTCACAAGGTGCTCAGCGGCCGCAACGGCGGCGACGACGCCTGGGTGACCGATGGCGACCTTTGGGTCGGGGTGCTGGGCAACGTGTCGTGACCGTTCTTCAGCCGCAGGCGTGACGGCGGGCGAGGGGGCCGCGGCCTCGACCGGAGCGCCGTCCTTGGTTCATATTGCCGGGCAACCGCTGCACCAGCAAGAAACCGCCATGTCCCCCGATGATCTGACCAAACCGCCCTTTCATCCCGATCCGGCCACCCTGACGCGGGTGAAGCAGACCTTCGAGGGCCCCGGCCCGGGCCGCCACCGTCGCGCCGGACCGAAAGCGGGATTGTGGGCTTCGAGGCCGGGTTGTCCGGTCAGGTTTCGTCCCTGGCCGCGAGGAGCGCTTCGAGTTCGGCAATGCGGGCATCGCGCTGGGCCAGCACGCGGGCGACATCGTCGGCTTCGAAGCGTTGCGGAATGTGCTGCGGGCAATTAACATCCCAGGCCTCGACCTTAAACAGCGCGATCTGTTCGGGCCGCGCCCGGTAGCCTTCAGGCATCAGGCGGGACAGGAGCTCCGGTGTTGCCCCGACCATTTTCGCCGTGCCCCAGATCTTGATGCGCCGTTGCAGCGCATAGTCGATGAGGAAGATGAAGGCTTTCGGGTTGTCCTCGAGATTGCCCTCGGTGATGAACTGCCGGTTGCCCTTGAAATCGGCGAAGCCCAGCGTGTGACGGTCGAGCACGCGGAGAAATCCCGGAGGGCCGCCGCGATGCTGGACGTAGGGCTGGCCCTCCGAATTGGCGGTGGCGAGGAAGAAGCTCCGTGTGTGCTCGACGAAGGCTGCGAGCTCCGGATCGATCACCGTGCGCCAGCCGCCACGCTGTTCCATCCCGGCATAGGTGGAGCGCGAGCCCTTCCTGTCCTGGATGGCCTTGACGGTCGGAGTGAAGGCGATGTCGCTGGAAGAGGTCTGGCCGGGCTTCATGGTGTCCTCACATTTTCCTTACAGGCCGAGCTCGCTCAGGCCGGGATGTTCATCCGGGCGGCGTCCCATGGGCCAGTCGAACAGGCGCTCGTCCTCGCTGATCGGAAGATCGTTGATCGAGGCGATGCGCAGCCGCATCAGGCCCCGGGCATCGAACTCCCAGTTCTCGTTGCCGAAGCTCCGGTACCACTGGCCGCTGTCATCGCACCATTCATAGGCAAAGCGGACGGCGATGCGGATCTCGTGGAAGGCCCAGACTTCCTTGATCAGCCGGTATTCGAGTTCGCGCGCCCATTTCCGGGTCAGGAATTCGACGATTGCGGGGCGTCCGGTCAGGAATTCGGCGCGGTTGCGCCACTGGCTGTCAGGCGTGTAGGCGAGCGAGACGCGCTCCGGATCTCGGCTGTTCCAGGCGTCCTCGGCGAGACGGGCCTTCTCGGCGGCGGTTTGAGTCGTGAATGGCGGCAAAGGCGGGCGGGCAGTTTCCGGTGTCGACATGATCGTGTCCTTCAAGGTGAAGGGGGCGCCATCGCTGACGCCCCGGGTTTCAGGTTTCAGGCGGCCTGGCTGACCGGCACTGCCGGGAAATCGACTTCCGTCCCGAACACCTCGTTGATGTAGTTGGTGAGCGTGTTGAGCGCGACGTGGGCGACGATCTCGACTATCTCGGCATCGGAATAGCCGGCGCTGCGCACTTGGGCGAAATCGGCATCGGTGATCGCGCCACGGTCGAGCGTAACCTTCCGTGCGAAGCTTACAGCGGCATCCGCCTTGGGGTCGCCCGAATGGCCATTGCGGTTTGCGGCAATCTCGGCATCGGCGAGCTTGGCGATGTTCTTGCCCAGATAGGTGTGGGCGGCGAGGCAGTAGCGGCAGCCGTTGACCTGGGCCACGGCAAGGGCGATCCGCTCGCGGGTGGCTGCGTCAAGCGCGCCCTTGGCGAGGGCGCCGTTGAGGCTGAGATAGCCCTCGAGCGCGGCGGGGCTGTTGGCGGTGATGCGGAAGAGGTTCGGGGCTGAGCCGAGCTGCTTCTTGACGGCCTCGAGCAGCGGCTGTGCGGCTGCGGGGGCGGCGGCGATCGTTGCGGGCGTGGGGATACGGGACATTGGTTTGATCTCCTGTCTGGTGCACGGCACGTGCCGCGCTTCACAGGAGGCAATATGATTGTTTCTAAGAATTATAGAATGTACTATATTTTCCATATACAATTGCGTTTATCGGGATAATAGCAATGGATCGATTTGACGCCATCGGCGCCTTCATCGCAGTCTCCGAGCTGAAAGGCTTCGCGCCCGCCGCCCGGAAGCTGGGCATGTCGACCTCGGCGATCACGCGCCACGTGGCGGCGCTCGAGGAGCGGCTGGGCGTGCGGCTTTTGAACCGGACCACCCGCGCAGTCAGTCTCACCGACGCGGGGATGAGGTTCCTCGAGCGCGGCCGCCGCATCATGGCCGATCTCGAGGATGCCGAGCAGATGGCCGAAAGCGAGCGCGGCGAACCGATGGGCCGGCTGGTGGTCACCGCGCCGCAGGTCTTCGGGCGACTGCATGTCGCGCCATTGGTCTGCGAATTCATGACACGTCATCCGAAGGTGAGCGCCGAGCTGATGCTCTCCGACCGCAATGTCAATCTTGTCGAGGACGGGATCGACATTGCCATCCGCATCGGCAACCTCGCCGATTCAAGCGACATCGCCCGCAAGGTCGGGGCCGTGCGCCGGGTGCTGGTGGCGTCGCCGGACTATCTTGCCAAACAGGGCGTGCCGCGGACCATCGGCGATCTCAGACAGCACCGCCTGATCTCGTTCACGGCGCTTGGTGCCGCCGATCACTGGCGGTTCTGGGTTGACGGAACGCCCCAAGGGATCTCGGTGAATCCGAGCTATGCGACCAACAGCGCCGATGCCGCGATCTGGCACGCGGCGCAGGGCGGTGGCCTGACCATGGCGCTGAGCTACCAGGTCGCCGATCATCTCAATGACGGCCGGCTCTCGCTGGTCATGGCCGACCACGAGCCCGAACCCTACCCGGTGCAGCTCGTCTATCCGAGTTCGCGCCTGCTTTCGCTCAAGGTGCGCGCCTTCATCGAGCAGGCGCACGCCACGCAGAACTGGGACTTCCGGACCCTTGCTGGGGAGCGGGCAGGATAGGTCCTATTTCTTCACACCGGTGCCCGAGATCTGGGCCAGCGTCCGTGTCGGGGTGATCGCCTGCTGGTCGAGCTTGATCTCGATGATCGAAGCCTTGCCGGAGGCCCGCGCGCGCTTGAAGGCATGGGCGAAGTCGGCGGTCTTCTCCACCGTCTCGCCGTGGCCGCCATAGGCGCGGGCAAGGGCCGCGAAGTCCGGGTTGGTGAGCTCCGTGGCGCTGACGCGGCCGGGATAGTCGCGCTCCTGGTGCATGCGGATGGTGCCGTACATCGAGTTGTTGACGACGATGACGATGATCGGGAGCTTGTGCTGGATCGCGGTGGCGAATTCCTGGCCGTGCATCATGAAGCAGCCGTCGCCGGCAAAGGCCACGACGAGGCGGTCGGGGAAGGCCTGCTGGGCGCCAACTGCTGCGGGCACGCCGTAGCCCATCGAACCCGAGGCGGGCGCGGCCTGGGTCGCGAATTTCCTGAAGCGGACATAGCGGTGGACCCAGGTGGCGTAGTTGCCGGCGCCGTTGGTCAGGATCGCGTCCTCGGGCAGCTCGTCCCGGAGCCAGTCGATGATCGGGCCCATCTGGACGTCGCCGGGGCCGGTTTCGGGCGGCGTCGACCAGTCGAGATAGGCCGCATGCATCTGCGCCACCATGCCGGCGCGGCCGGGCATGGGGTCGACGTCCAGTGACGACAGGGCATCTGCGAAGGAGGCCGGATCGGCGTTGATCGCCAGCGTCGGACGGTAGACCCGGCCGAGTTCGCCGGCATCGGCATGGACGTGGACCAGCGGCTGCTTCGGGCAGGGGATGTCGAGCAGCGTGTAGCCGGAGGAGGGCATTTCCGAGAAGCGGCCGCCAACCAGCATGACCAGGTCGGACGCCTTGATTGCCTCGGCGAGTGCCGGATTGATGCCGATGCCAACATCGCCGGCGTAGCAGGGGTGGGTGTGGTCGAACAGCATCTGGCGGCGGAACGAGCAGCCGACGGGGATCTGCGCGCGCTCGGCGAAGCGCTCGACCTGACGGACGGTGGTTTCGGTCCAGCGGGTGCCGCCGAGGATCATCACCGGACGCTCGGCACGCGAGAGGCGTTCGGCAAGCTCCTTCATCTCAATGTCGCCCGGACGGGTGGCAGGCACCGGATTGGGAAGGATCTCGGCCGGCGGGTTTTCCACCACCTCGCGCAGCACGTCCTCGGGCAGCGCCAGCACCACCGGGCCGGGGCGGCCGGACATGGCGACGGAAAAGGCGCGGTTGACGAATTCGGGGATGCGGGCGGGATCATCGATCTCGGCCACCCATTTGGCGAATTCGGTGAAGGCGCGGCGGTACTCGACTTCCTGGAAGGCCTCGCGTTCGCGGGCGTCGCGCTGGACTTGGCCGATGAACAGGATCATCGGGATCGAATCCTGCCGCGCGATGTGCAGGCCGGCGGTGGCGTTGGTGGCGCCGGGGCCGCGGGTGACGAAGCAGATGCCGGGCTTGCCGGTGAGCCGTCCCCAGGCATCGGCCATCATCGCCGCTCCGCCTTCCTGGCGGCAGACGGTGACGCCGACGCCGGAATCGACCAGCGCGTCGAGAACGGCGAGATAGCTTTCGCCCGGCACGCAGAACAGGCGCTCGACGCCATTGGCCTTGAGTGAATCGACAATCAGCTGGCCGCCGGTTTTCATGTGCGTGGTCCTTTGGATTTGATGGTCTTGAGTTCGGCCAGCACCTCATCGGTGTGCTCGCCCAGGCGTGGGCTTGGCCGGTCGTAATGCAGCGGCGAGGCGGGCAGAAGGATCGGCGCGCGCACCGAGGGGATGTCGGTTCCGGCCTGGTCTTGCAGGTCCATCCTCAGGCCCCGGGCGATCGCCTGCGGATCGTCGAACATCTCGGCAATATTGTTGATCGGTCCGGCAGGTACGGCATTGGCCTCGCAGGCAGCGAGGATGTCGGCCTTGGTCCACATGCTCATCTCGGCGATGATCTCGGCGCGCAGACGCACGCGGTTCGCGACGCGCGACGGGTTGGTCTGGAACTCGGGATCGGCGCCGAGTTTCGCCGCTCCCAGGAGCTTGCAGAAGCGCTGGAACTGGCCGTCATTGCCGACGGCGATGATGACGTGGCCGTCCGAAACCGGGAACACCTCGTAGGGCGCGATGTTCATATGGGCGTTGCCCATCTGCACCGGGGCGACGCCGGACACCAGGTAGTTGAGGTTCTGGTTGCCGAGGATGCCGGCCTGGGTGTCGAACAGCGCCATGTCGATCATCTGCCCCTGGCCGGTCCTTTCGGCGTGGCGCAGCGCCGCCTGGATGGCGATGACCGAATAGAGCCCGGTGAATATGTCGGAGATGGCGACGCCGGCCTTCTGCGGCTCGCGGCCGGGTTCGCCGGTGATCGACATCATGCCGGTCATGGCCTGGATGATAAAATCATAGCCGGCGCGCGGCGCGTAGGGCCCGGTCTGGCCGAAGCCGGTGATCGAGCAATAGACGAGCTTCGGATTGGCGGCTTTCAGACTTTCGTAGTCGAGGCCGTATTTCTTCAGGCCGCCAACCTTGAAGTTCTCGAGCACCACGTCTGCGGTGGCGATCAGATCGCGGGCGGTTTGAGCCCCTTCCGGACTGGCGATGTCGAGCGTGATCGAGCGCTTGCCTCGGTTGGTCGAGTGATAATAGGCGGCCGACAGATTCTCGCCGTCAGCGCCCTCGACAAAGGGCGGGCCCCAGCGCCGGGTGTCGTCGCCGCCCTCGGGATGCTCGATCTTGATGACGTCGGCGCCGAGATCGGCAAGCAGCTGCCCGGCCCAGGGACCGGCCAGGATGCGCGCAAGCTCTATGACGCGGATTCCGGCAAGCGGTCCGGTGTTTGCCTCGGATGGCCTGGTTTCCGGGGTCTCAGACATGGGATTTCCTCGCGGCTGCCGGTGCGGTCAGGGGCGGAAACAGGGTGAGAGCGGCGCGTTTGAAAAGAGCGGAATGAATGATCGGTCCTCCGGTTCGCGACTGTCTGTTAGCAGGTTTGTGCAGAGCCTGTCACGTCCGCGAATGTGCCTGTGCCGGCGGAAATGCTATGGCCGGTTACGGGTGGTCAAGCGGTGGCGGGCAGCACCTTCTCGAGCCAGGTCGCGAAGGCCAGCATCGACTGGTCGCGATTGACCTCGTTGAGCGTCTCGTGCCGGGTGCGCGGCAGGATCTCAGTGGTCACATTGGCCAGTCCGGCCTTCTGTATTTGCTCAGCCAGCCAGGCGACGGCCTTGCCGTTGTCGGTGGCGGGATCCTCGGCGCCGCCGATCAGGTGGACCGGCAGGGTTTTCGGCAGCTTCGCCAGGTTTTGTGCGTCCGCGCCGGCGTAGATCAGCCTGAACACATCCTGCCACATGCTCACCGTCGCGTCCCAGCCGCTGAGCGGATCGATGACATAGAGATCGACCTCGACTGGATCGTGCGACAGCCAGTCGAAAGCGGTGCGGCGGTCGGACATGGCATTGGCCCAGGCCTGGAAGGTGAGCTTGGGCAGGATGGCGCTGGGCGTGTCCGAGCCCTTGAAGAAGGCTTCCAGCCTGAGCATGAACTGACCTGCGCGGCCGGCGAGGCCGGCGTTGAAATTGGAATTCCAGACCGCGAGCGCGGCGCTGGCCGCGGGGTGCGCCTCTGCAAAATTGAGTGCGATCAGCCCGCCCATCGAGTGACCGAAGGTGACGACCGGCAGGCCCGGATGGCGCTCGGCAATCAGCGCATGGATGGCGGCGACATCGGCGATCACCTTCGACGCGCCGTCCCTGGAGGCAAAGGCGCCGGGGATCGAATCGGGGGCGCGGGTGGCGCCGTGGCCGCGATGGTCGTGGGCGTAGACGTGATAGCCGCGTCCGGCCAAAAACCGGGCGAAGCGCTGGTAGCGGGCGGCGTGTTCGGCGAGGCCATGGTTGATCTGCACCACGGCGCGGGGCGTTCCGGTTGCCGGCATGTGGCGGACGGCAAGCGTGGCGCCGGTGGGGCTCTGGTGGGGAAAGGCAGAAAAATCGCTCATTGCCCATTGGTCATGGCCGGGGCGGGAAAATCAAGAGGGGATGATGACCGGACGTGCAAGGCACAGGGAGGCTGCGGCTTGCTCTTGCCGCAAAAATCGCTAGTTGAGGGGCAACGAGCCAAGGAGTGCCGACACGTGAGCGATCTGACCCTCAATCAAGCCATCGACAACATTTATGCGTCGATCAACAACGACAACGAAGAGATCGACGTCCACATCGCTGCGTTGAAGGCCGCCATGGCGCGCGAGGGCGTCAAGGAAGCCGTGTTCGAGCCTTCCCGGCTGGCGCAGCCCAACCGGCAGGGCCGCAAGATCATGCAGTCCTATTTCCGCAAGAAGGGCGTGACCGTCAGTTTTGCGTCCTGAGGGCCAGACCCGGCGTTGACGCCCTTGATGTCTCCTCCGCATTGGCTAATGTTCCCGGATTAGGGGTGTGGAACCGGCGGCCCGGAACGGGAACCGGGGCGAAACCGGGGGGGTGGTGTGTCCAACGAAGATCCCATGGATGCCGGCGATCTTGACATGGCCCTCGGCGACGATGAAAGCCTTTCGGCGGCGGAAGCCCCCCGTCCGGCGGCGCAACGCGGCGTGCGGACCGGCTGGGGCGCGCTGGTTTTTCTGCTCGGTGTCGCCTCCGGAGTTCCGGTTGCGATCTTCATGCCGGGCTTCCTTTCCGATCACGGCTCCGTGGTGCTGGGCATCGTGCTTGGCGCATTGCTTTTCGTTCTCGTGGTGCTCTCGCTGATCTTCGTCTTCCGGCAGCCGCTCTGGCGCTGGTTCTTCCGGCGCGGCGAGATCGAGGTGACCCGGTTTGCCGGACCGCTGGCAGACGTCGCCCGTCACGCGGCGGGCCAGCGGGTCGATGAAGCCACGGAAGCGGCAAGAAACTTCGCCGAGATCGCGCTCGCGCGTTATGCCTGGATCACCACGCGGCGCTGGCTGGTGGCCTCGATCACCGGGCTGATCGCGGCGATGGCGGCGCTTGCCGGTTCAGCGCTCCTGTTCGAGCAGAACAAGCTGCTCCGCGCCCAGTCGGTGCTGCTGGTCGAGCAGAACCAGCGGATCGATTTCCAGAACAGCCTGATCGATACCCAGATCCAGCTGGCGGAAGCCGAACGCAGCGCCCAGATCGGGCCGGAAGTGGTGGAGATCGGCGCTCTGATCGGCGCCGAGCGGCAGGCGTTTCTGGACAATGGCGGCGATATCGACGATTTCGGCCTGGCGGAACTGACAAGTTCCACCCGAGGGCGCATCGTCGCGGCGAGCCTGGTGGCCCGTCCCTACCGCTACCTGGCGCCCGCCAATGCCAATCCACGTGATGCCAACGGCCTGATCCGCACCGCGCTTGCCCGGCGTTCGGACGCGGTGGCCGACAGGAGCGTGCTGGAGACGGAGCCCCGGCCCGAGACCGAGCGGCTGGTCGACCGCTCCGTGAGCCCGGAACGCGGCGATCTGCTGACCATGCTGACCGCCAACTCCATTCTCGACACCGAGGCGCTGACGGCACTTGGCGCCGACTTCTCCTTCGCCGAATTCCGGCGTGAACTTGCCGGCGGCCTGTCGATGCGGCATGCGCGGCTCGCATTCGCCGATTTTTCCTGGACCCGGATGGTGGATTGCCGCTTCGGTGCAGCACAACTCGATCACGCGCGGATCGAGAATGCGGTGGTGCGCGGAACCGAATTCTCGTCGCTGCCGGCAAGCGAGGTGACCGGGCAGTTCTCGGCCGGGGATTTCGACTACCTGCCCACAAGCATGGCCGGCATTTCCTTCCGCAACAGCGTCATCCACCGCACCGGCTTTGCCCGCGTCAACGCCATTGCGCCGGTATTCGACAATGCCGTGGTTGCGATGGCGGACTTCACCGGGGCTTCGATCGGCGGGGCGAGCTTCCGCAACGCCATGATCATCGACAGCATATTTGACGACGCGAGCCTTTTGTCGATGGATCTGGAGGATGCGATCGTCTTCGACCAGACGTTTCTCGAAAGGCTCAAGGCCACCGCCGCCGTGGGCACATTCGTCGCAGAGCGCTGGAAACTCACGCCGATTGCCGCGGGGGAAATGGCCGATCATCCGGGCTATATCGAGATGACCAACCACGTGCCCGAGGCTGCCTATGCCGGCGTACAGACCTGGCGCATCAACCGGGTGGCCGCAGCGTCCGAGTGACATTTCGGGTATTCCTGCTCCGATAGACCTCCCTGCGAAGTCCTGTCAGGGAAGTCATGCGGGGCATCATTGCCCTTCTCGCCCAATTCGACTAGACAGCGGGCAATCATCCAAATCATGTCTGGAGCGCATCGTGGCACGGCAGTTCATCTATCACATGGCAGGGCTCAACAAGTCCTATGGCGCCAAGAAGATCCTCGAAAACATTCACCTGTCGTTCTACCCGGACGCCAAGATCGGTATTCTCGGTCCCAATGGCGCGGGTAAGTCGACGGTTCTGAAAATCATGGCCGGGCTCGACAGCGAGTTCACCGGCGAGGCGTGGCTCGCCGAGGGCGCGACGCTGGGCTACCTGCCGCAGGAGCCGCAGCTCGACGAGAGCCTGAACGTGCTCGGCAATGTCATGCAGGGCGTGGCCGACAAGCAGGCGATCCTCGACCGCTATAACGAACTGATGATGAACTATTCCGACGAGACCGCCGACGAAGGCGCGAAGCTCCAGGACATCATCGACGCGCAGAACCTGTGGGACCTCGACAGCCAGGTGGAAATGGCGATGGAAGCGCTGCGCTGCCCGCCGGGCGAGGCCGCCGTCGATTCGCTGTCGGGCGGTGAAAAGCGCCGCGTGGCGCTCTGCGCGCTGCTGCTCAGGCAGCCGGACCTGATCCTGCTCGACGAGCCGACCAACCATCTTGACGCGGAAAGCATCGCCTGGCTCGAGAAGCACTTGCGCGAATATCCCGGCGCCGTGATCATGATCACCCATGACCGCTACTTCCTCGACAATGTCACGGGCTGGATCCTCGAGCTCGACCGCGGCCGCGGCATTCCCTACGAGGGCAACTACACCGCCTATCTCGACGCCAAGGCCAAGCGGATGAAGCAGGAGGGCCGCGAGGAAGCCGCCCGGCAGAAATCGCTTTCCCGCGAACAGGAATGGATCGCCTCGTCGCCGAAAGCCCGGCAGGCCAAGTCGAAGGCGCGTATCCGCGCCTATGACGAACTGGTCAAGGCGGCAAACGACCGGCGTCCGGGCGAGGCGCAGATCATCATCCCGACCGGCGAGCGGCTCGGCAACCAGGTGATCGACGCCGAAGGCATCTCGAAGGCCTATGGCGACCGGCTGCTGATCGACGACCTGACCTTCAAGCTGCCGCCCGGCGGCATCGTCGGCGTGATCGGCCCGAACGGCGCCGGCAAGACCACGCTGTTCAGGATGATCACCGGGCAGGAGAAGCCCGATTCCGGCTCGATTACCATCGGCGAGACGGTGCAGCTGTCCTATGTCGACCAGAGCCGCGATTCGCTCGACCCGAACAAGAGCGTCTGGGAAGAGATTTCCGGCGGCAACGATATCATCAAGCTCGGCAAGCATGAGATGAATTCCCGCGCCTATTGCTCGACCTTCAACTTCAAGGGCGGCGACCAGCAGCAGAAGGTGGGCACGCTTTCGGGCGGCCAGCGCAACCGGGTGCATTTGGCCAAGCTGCTGAAATCCGGCGGCAACGTGCTGCTGCTCGACGAACCGACCAACGATCTGGACACCGAGACGCTGGGCGCGCTGGAAGAGGCGCTGGAAAACTTCGCCGGCTGCGCCGTCATCATTTCGCATGACCGCATGTTCCTCGACCGGCTCGCCACCCACATCCTGGCATTCGAGGGCGACAGCCACGTCGAATGGTTCGAAGGCAACTTCGAGGATTACGAGCAGGACAAGATCCGCCGGCTTGGTGCTGACTCGGTCAATCCGAAGCGGGTGACGTACAAGCCGCTGAAGCGGTAAAGAGGGGGAGAGTTCGGGGACAGTTTACTTTTCCACTTCTGGTGGTTCATTCTGCTCCGAAGTCCCAAGAAAAGTGAACTGTCCCCTACCTGCGAGTCTCCTCCCATGACCACCATCCTCATCACCGGCACTAACCGCGGCATCGGGCTGGAGATGGCCAATCAGGCGCTGGCGAAGGGCTGGACCGTCTATGGCTCGGCGCGGGCGCCGGTGACCGATCCGGACGCGCATATCTGCCATCATCCGAATTTCCATGACCTCCAGTTCGATGTCACCGACCATGCAGCTGTGCGGACGGCGGCGGAGGCAATCGACGCGCCGATCGACATCCTGATCAACAATGCCGGCATCATCGGGCCGGCGCGGCAATCGACGCTGGACATGGATTTCGACGGGTTTGCTGAGACGCTTGCCGTCAACACGCTGGCGCCGCTGGCGGTGGCGCAGGCCTTCCTGCCGCATCTCAAGCTGAGCTCCCGTCCGCGTATCCTGACGGTTTCCTCCTGGATGGGCAGCCTTTCGCATGCCAAGTCCGACCGGATCGCCTACCGGGCATCGAAGGCGGCGGTCAACAAGGTGATGCAGGGGCTTGCCACCGATCTCGCGCCGATGGGCATTGCCGTGGCGAACCTGCATCCGGGCTGGGTCCAGACCGACATGGGCGGGGCTGCGGCCGATATCGACCCGGCGACCAGCGCCGGCGGCATTCTCAAGATTGCCGAGGGGCTGACGCTCGAAGGCACCGGAAAGTTCTACAACTGGGACGGCTCGGCGCTCGAGTGGTGACAGCGCTATTTGATCCGGCAGCAGAACGGGTAGAACGGCTCTGACAGGCCGGGTGCGGCGGTCGGCGTGAAAGTGAAATCGCGTACGGCGTCGCTTTCGTCGGTGCAGCCGCCCGGCGTGTAGGCGATGGTGCCCCTGACCGGATGACTGGTTTCAAGCTGCCAGGGGTTTTCCGAGGCGAAGCTGACGCTGCCCGGCGTGGTCTGGATGCTGTCGCCGGAAAAGGCGTCGATGAAATTCGCGCTCATGCCGCCGTCGCAGGAAAGTTCCAGCGCCCAATTGGGCTCGAAGCCGGAACAGATCAGGGTCTGGCCGGTTTCCAGCAGGCCGTTGCAGGACAGGTCGGCGGCAAGCGCGGCTGCCGGTAGCGGCATGGCAAGCGCAAGGGCCAGGCACAGCGGTCTTGAAAGGTGGTGGGCAAGCATCATCGATGATCTCCGTGATATCGTGACTGTCAGCTCCCCGCCGCTTCATCCTAGCACGTTCTTGCTGCAAGGTGAATTGGGCTCGCGTGCCAGGGTTGTTCGCCCTTGCGCCCCGAGGGCCGATGCCGCCCGCGGCGCGCGGTCACAAGTGTTCACGCTTTTTGATTGGTTCATCAGAGCTGCATTCGCTATGGCTCGGTGACTGTTCAGCCATTTCCGGAGCGAGCGATGACCCTGCCGATGTTTCCCGACGTTGCCCCCGAGCTGCCCGAAATCCTCCCGGCGCGGCGGATCAAGGGCAGGGTGTCCCAGTTGCTGGCAGCACTTGGCGGGGATTTCCCGACCGAGGAGGTTGCCTCGCTGGCACTGGGTTTCGACGGGGTGGAGGGGGATTACCATGCCGGGCCGACCCGCAAGTCGGGCGGCCGCGAACCGTGGTATCCGCGCGGCACCGAAATCCGCAACGAGCGGCAGATATCGGTCGTGGCCGCCGACGAACTGGCCGTGGCGGCGGCGCAGATGGGCATCGACCGGATCGAGCCCGGCTGGATCGGTGCCAATCTGGTGATTGCGGGCATTCCGCTGCTGTCGATGCTGCCGCCGCGCACGCAATTGTTCTTCGAGGGCGGGGTGACGCTCAGGGTCGACGGCGACAACGGGCCGTGCCGCATCGCCGGGGCGTCGATCGCGAAGAACTTTCCCGAGATGGACGAGACCTCGCTGGCGCTGAGCTTCGTCAAGGCCGCCAAGCGCCGCCGCGGCGTTGTCGCCTGGGTGGAAAAGCCCGGGGTGATTGCAAGCGGCGAAGCCGTGACGGCGCATGTCTGGGAACAGTGGATCTATCCCGCGGGCTGATTGACGCCCGTTGCCGAAACCCGGGGCTCTGACCGCGCATTCCTTCGGATGACTTGCGAAACCGCTGCGACATAAAGTTTGGCGGGCGCGACATAGCGCTTGTCAAGACTTCGAAAATGACATAAACATATCTTTATATCGTTTTCGAGGTTTTCAATGCTGTCTCTGTCCCCGCTCACTCTCGAGGAATGCGTCGAGGTTCTCAAGGCCGCAGGCGAACCGACGCGGCTGCGCCTGATCGCGCTCTTGAGCCATGGCGACCTGACGGTCAGCGAGATGACGGACGTGCTGAGCCAGTCGCAACCGCGGATCTCGCGGCACCTCAAGCTTCTGGGCGAGGCCGGTCTGGTCGAGCGCTACCAGGAAGGGGCCTGGGCCTATTTCCGGCTGACCCGCGACGGGGTGCGCGCCAAGCTGATGCAGCAGGCGCTCAATGCGACGTCGTCGTCGGATGCGCACCTGGCGCGCGACGCCGAGCGCCTGGCGACGGTCAAGCAGGCGCGGGCGAGCCGCGCCGAGGCCTATTTCTCCGCCAACGCGGAAAGCTGGAACGATTTGCGAAGCCTGCATGTGTCGGATGAAAAGGTCGAGGCGGAAATCCTCAAGCTGATCGGGCGGACCCCGTTTGACGGGCTGCTGGATCTGGGCACCGGCACCGGGCGGATGCTGGAACTGCTGGCCGACCGTTATCGCCGTGCCATTGGCATCGATTCGAGCCGCAGCATGCTGGCGATTGCCCGCGCGCAGCTCGACGAGGCGGGCATCACCCATGCCTCGGTGCGGCAGGGCGACATCTTCAACCTGCCGCTCGAACGCGAGAGTTTCGATGTGGTGACCATTCACCAGGTCCTGCATTTCCTGCACGATCCGCTGCCGGCGATCACCGAGGCTGCGCGCATGCTCAGGCCGGGCGGGCGCATCGTGGTGATCGATTTCGCCAGCCACGACCATGAGGAACTGCGTCTCGAGCATGCGCATGCCCGGCTTGGCTTCAGCCAGAGCCAGGTGGCCGACTGGCTCGAGCAGTCGGGCCTGAGCGTCGAGAAGATCGTCGATCTCCCGCCTGACAGCAGCGATACCCGCGCACTGACAGTCACCATCTGGCTTGCCCGTGACCCGCGGCTGCTGATTGCCACCGATACACCTCCTTCCAGCACAGGGACCGCCTGACATGACAAGCTCCTTCCGCTCCAGCGCAGAAGATCTTTCCGAACGGATCAAGGTGTCGTTCGAATTCTTCCCGCCGAAGAACGGCGACATGGAGAGCCAGCTCTGGGAAAGCATCTCGCGGCTGGCGCCGTTCAAGCCGGATTTCGTGTCGGTCACCTATGGCGCTGGCGGCTCGACCAAGCAGCCGACGCTGAACACCGTGACCCGGATCTGCAACGAGACCGCGCTGGCGCCCGCCGCTCACCTGACCTGCGTCGGCTCGGACAAGGCTGCCGTCGACGCGGTAGCGCGCGAATTTCAGGCTGTTGGCGTAAACCATTTCGTTGCGCTCAGGGGCGATCCGCCGGAAGGCGTCGGAGCAGCCTACAAGCCGCATCCGGAAGGCTATGCCAACGGCGCGGAACTGGTGGCGGGCCTGCGCGCCATTGCCGATTTCGAGATCTCGGTGTCGGCCTATCCGGAACGGCATCCCGAAAGCCCGGACTTCGCCACCGATATCGACATGCTCAAGCGCAAGGTCGATGCCGGTGCGACGCGGGCGATCACCCAGTTCTTTTTCGACAACGACATCTATGAACATTACGTCGAGCGGGTGCGGCGGGCCGGCATCTATATCCCGATCGTGCCGGGAATCCTGCCGATCCACAATTTCGGCCAGGTGGCGCGGTTTTCCAAGCTCTGCGGTGCCTCGGTGCCGGAATGGCTGGCGCGGCGGTTCGACGGCCTGGAAAAGGACCCGGAAACCCGCGCGCTGGTGGCCGCCGCGATTGCCGCCGAACAGGTCAACGACCTGGTCGAGCGCGGCATCGACGATTTCCATTTCTACACGATGAATCGTGCCCAGCTGGTCTATGCGATCTGCCACATGTTGGGGCTGCGCGGCGATGAGGCGGGCTCGGTGGGGGCGGCCGCCTGAACCGAAAGGCCGACTTATGGTGCCAAAAGGACCGGATCGGCCCCGGATCGGCAAGGCCGAAAGATAAAGGGACGGGAGCGCAAAAACGATCCCGTCCCTGAATTTTGTCGTTTATTCAACGCGCCTCATGGTCAGATGAAGAGCATTGCTCCAATAAAAATGAACGCTGCACAGATCACAAGGGCATTGAGCGACTGCGTAAATCCCATGGTGGTCCTCCATCGCGTTTACGGTCAAATGATAGTCATGGCTGCGGCTTCGTGGGAAGCAAAATCGTTGCTGCGGTGCAACCAAAAGCGGGAAAATTCCTCCTTGAAGGCGTTTCATCCACTTGAAAGAAATGAATTATTAGCAATTTAATAAACTGTTAAGAATCTGTTAAATACCTCCTATCGGCGAAAATTTCCGGCAGGCAACCGCGGCCTGTCCGCCGCAATTCCGCCTTACTTGTAAACGGCTGTCTGGCCGGAAACGGAGCTGAGAGGCTGCGGGAAGCGGGGCTGCAACGGGCGAAAAACCGGGTTTCCGGCAGCCCCGGACGCTGGTCGAGACCGGCTCAAGCGCGGAAGGCGCGTTCGAGCAGTGCTGCGACCTCGAGCAGGCGGCGGTCCTGACCGAAACGGGCGACGGCCTGGATGCCGAGCGGCATGCCGGCGGCGTCCCGGAAGCCCGGAATGTTGATGGCCGGGGTTCCCATCAGGGTCCAGAGCTTGTTGAAGCGCGGATCGCCGGTCGTCTCCAGACCCGCCGGCGCGGCCCCCGGAGCCGATGGGGTGAGCAGGATGTCGACCTCACCGAACAGTGCGCGGGTTGCGCCGCGGCCGCGCTTGGCCAGCCTGCGTGCGGCGTCATATTGCGAGGGTAGAATCGCCTGGCCGCGGTCGATCGTCTCGACGAGGATCGGGCTCAGCCGGTCGCGGTAGCGGGCCAGGTCCGGACCGCAGGCGAGGCCCGCCTCGTAATCCTGGACGGTCTTGTGGGCGTCGCGGGCGTGCCCCAGGGCATCGGGTTCGCCGATTTCTCCGACGTCGAAGCCTGCGTTCGCCGCCAGGTCCGCGGCCCGGGAGAGCGCATCGCGCATCGCCGGATCGGCGTCTTCGAGCTGGGCGCAGCGATAAAGCCCGACCCTGACGCTTGCCGGGTCGACGGCCTGTCCGGCGGCCGGCAGAGCAAGATCGCGACCGGTCAGAAGGGCGGCCAGCATGGCAACATCCTCGACCCCGGCCGCAAACAGGCCGATGGTGTCGAGCGAGGGGGCGAAATGCTTCATGCCGGTGGCCGGCAGCAACCGGTAGCTCGGCTTGTAGCCGGTGACGCCGCAGAATGCCGCCGGTCGGACCACCGATCCGCCGGTCTGGGTGCCGATGGCCGCCGGGATCATGCCCGCAGCCACCGCGGCGGCAGATCCTGACGACGAGCCGCCGGGGGTGTGGGCGGGATTGTGCGGATTGACGGTTGGCGCGGGGCTGAGGAAGGCGAACTCGGTTGTAGCGGTCTTGCCGATGATGGTGGCGCCCTGCCTGCGGGCGAGGTCGACGATCGCGGCGTCGACGCGCGGCTGGTAGCCTTCATAGACCGCCGATCCGTAAGCGGTGGGCTGGTCGAAGGTGTCGAGGATGTCCTTGATCCCGATGGCAATTCCAGCAAGCGGACCAACGGCCTGAATGGCGGGATCCGCGGCGACATGGGCGAAGGCCCTGATGCGGCCATCCTTTCGGGCGATGGCATCGCGGCTGAGCGCCACCATCAGCTCTGGCCTGGCCTTGCCCGCGTCACGCGCCTTGACCAGCGCCGCGAGGCTCATCATGCGATTGGTGTCCATCTTGCCCCTCTCAAGCCGGAAAGGCCGTCAGACCTGTCCAACCCGTTTTATGCCGAGACGGTTGTCCAGTGACAAGAGGCCCAGCGCAATCAGGCCGAGACCAAGTGCCTCGGTGAGCGACAGGGTTTCGCCCAGAAACACGATGCCGAGCAGGATGGCCGCGGGCGGCACCAGCAGGGTGACGAGCGAGGCGGACGTTGCGCCGGCAACGCTGAGGATCTTGAAGAAGACGACATAGGCGAAGGCGGTGGAGACCAGCGCCAGAGCCAGGATTGCCACGATCACGTCTGTCGGCGGCACGGGCAAGGTCCAGGGCTGGTCGAAGATCAACGCCAGCGGCAGCATGATCAGGGTCGAGGATGTCAGCTGTCCGGTGGCGGTGACACGCGGCGAGATGCCCTTGAAGCGCTTGGCGAAGGAGGCGGCGAAACCGTAGGAGACCGCAGCACCTACCACGGCAAGCTTGGCCCAGAGCGGACTGTCGGCAATGCCGAGCGCCGCCGGGCCGATGAGCAGCACCATGCCCGCAAGCCCCAGCGCGCAGCCGATCAGCTTGGCCGGCGTGATCTTCTCGTCGGTGGTGAAGACCTGCGCCACCAACACCGCCCAGAGCGGCGTGGTGGCGTTGAGGATGGAGGCAAGGCCGGAACCGATCTTGGTCTGGCCGAGAAAGATCAGGGTGAAGGGAATGGCGTTGTTGATCAGCCCGAGGACGAGCAGTTCGCGCCAGCGGCTGATCAGGGTCCGGTAGAAACCCGGCATGCGGCCGAAAGCCAGATGCAGCGCGAATGCGGCGAGGCTGACGCGAAACAGCACCAGCGTCATCGGCGGCACATGCTGCACGGCGATGCGGCCGAAGAAGAACGAGCCGCCCCAGATGAAGCCAAGCAGGAGAAGCAGACCCCAGGTGGCGGGGTCCATGGAACGATTGGCGGTCTGGGGCATTTCTATCACCTTGATGCGGATGCCGCTGATTGCCACAGACCCCTTGTGCGCACCACCCGAAATCAGCTTTCGTCACTGTCATTTGCCGGTCGTCCGGCCTGTTGATAGTGTCCCCCCAACCTGGAGACGCCCCATGCAACGATTCGCCACCGGAACCGACGCTGCTCTCGCGCTCAGGCCGGATCATCCGCTCTACTGCTTCCGGCCGGAGGTTCTCAGGCAGGACGCGGCGCGGTTCATGAAGCTTTTTCCGGGCGAGACGGCCTATGCGGTGAAGACCAATGGCGAGCCAATGGTGCTCAGGACACTGGTTGAGGCAGGGGTGAAGATCTTCGACGTCGCCTCGCCCGGAGAATTCGAAGCGGTGCGCGCGGCTTCGCCGGACGCCGAGATGCTCTACATGCATCCGGTCAAGGCGCAATCGGACATCCGCCTGGCGCTCGAGACCTACGGCATCAGGGTGATGTCGCTCGACCATGAGGACGAGATCGCCAAGGTGCTCCGGATCGTGCGCGCACTCGATCTCGATCCCGGCTCGATCAGCATCTATGTCCGGCTGCAGACCAAGGGTCACGCCATGTACGAGCTGTCGAAGAAATTCGGCGCAGCACCCGGCCATGCGGTGGAACTGGTGCAGCGGCTGCACAGGATCGGCTTCAAGGTCGGGCTTTGCTTTCATGTCGGCAGCCAGGTGGAGGAAGCCGAATCCTACGAGCTGGCGCTGAAATCCGCCGACTGGGTGCGCAACCGCGCCGGCGTCCCTCTCGTCGGGCTCGATGTCGGCGGCGGCTTCCCCGCCGTCTACGGCCATGACCCGAACCGCAAGGCCAAGCCTATGCCGCCGCTTGAGGAGCTGATGGCTGAGCTCCGCTCCAACATCACCGAGTGGGCCTTCGACGACATGCCGCTGGTCGCCGAGCCGGGCCGGGTGGTGGTGGCCCGCGCCTTCTCGCTGATCGTCCGGGTGCTCCTGAGAAAGGGGCGCAGGCTCTACATCAATGATGGCATCTGGGCCTCGCTGTCGGACAGCTGGACCGGCAAGATTACGCTGCCGGCGCGGTTCATTCCGGATCCGGCGCGGCGCATCCGCAAGGGCAAGGCCGACACCGTGGTGCCGTTCAAGGTGTGCGGCGCGACCTGCGATTCGGTCGACATCCTGTCGCGGCCGTTCTGGCTGCCGGAAACCGTGGATACCGGCGACTGGATCGAGATCGGCCATATCGGCGCCTATTCGCTGTCGCTCAGGACCCGGTTCAACGGGTTTTATCCCGACGATTTCGTCGAGGTGACGTCGCCGTTCGACGGCGAAGGCGCAGACGGGTTTGCGAGCCTCGAGACGATGGCGGATTGATCCGTCAGATCAGGATCATCGCCACCGATCCGGCCAGCGCCGCGCCCATGGCGACGTTGAAGATGCGGGCGGCGCGGGGATTGGTGAGCAGCCGCTGCATCATCGAGCCCAGGCCGAGCCAGACCAGGCCCGCGGGCAGGGCGGCGCAGAAGAACAGGCCGCCGAACTGCAAGGCTTGCAGCACCTGGCTGGCAGCGCCGGCCTGCAGATAGGTTCCCACTGCGCCGACCGCCACCAACCAGGCCTTGGGATTGATCCACTGGAACAGGAGCGCTGCGGTGAAGCCGACCGGTTTCGCCGCCTCAGCGGGCGCGCCGGGATCGGCGCTGGCGATCTTCCAGGCGAGCCAGAGCAGGAAGGCGGCGCCGCCCCAGTTCATCGCCTTGAGAAGGACCGCATGGTAGGTGACCATTTCGCCGAGCCCGAGGGCGGTGGCGAACAGGAGCAGCGCCATACCGCAGGAGCAGCCCAGCGCGCAGGGCAGGCCGCGCCACATGCCGACGCTGGAGCCGGTGGCGGCGATGATGACGTTGCTCGGCCCCGGCGTGATGGCGGCGACCAGGGAAAAGATGTAGAATGCGGCGATCTGTTCGAGCGTCATTGCCGGCGATGGCTCCCGTTCCTGTTGGCGAATGCGGGGCGAGGCTAGGGGCCGCGCCGACGCCAGTCTTGAAGGTTTGTGCATGGATCGGGTGAATCGCGTCAGCCGCATGCAGGAGACTGGGCAGGCCCCCGGGCTCGAGCGCATGGCGGCGTTCTTCCGCGGCCATGCGTTTTCGCCGCACCGGCACGACACCTACGCCGTCGGCATCACGCTTGCCGGGGTGCAGTGCTTCAGCTACCGCGGCGCGCGGCATCGCAGCGGCGCCGGGCAGGCCTTCGTGCTGCATCCCGACGAACTGCATGACGGCCGGCAGGGCGACGACCGCGGCTTCGGCTACCGCATCGCCTATCTGGATCCGATGCTGATCGCCCGCGCCGGCGGCCTGACGACGCTGCCATTCGTCCGCGATCCGGTCGGCGGGACGCCGGAGCTCAAACGGGCGATCGCGGCACTTCTGACGGCCGACGATCCCGCCTCGGAAACCTGCGTCAATGACGGGCTCGTGGCGCTCGCCGACGCGCTGGCGCGCGCAGCCGGCCTAACATTCGCCGGGTCCGTCGCCGTGGATGGATGCGCGGTCGGGATGATCCGCGAGCTGCTGATGTCACGGCTTGACGGGCGGGTGCGGCTTGCCGAGCTGGAGGCCTGCTCCGGGCTCAGCCGCTGGCAGATCGCGCGGCAGTTTCGGGCGGCCTATGGGGTCGGCCCGCACCGGTTCCATCTGCTCAGGCGGCTCGACCGGGTCCGCGCGCTGATCGTCGGCGGCCAGGACCTTGCCGAGGCGGCGCTCGCCACCGGATTTGCCGATCAGGCGCACATGTCGCGGCAGTTCCGCGCCGTGTTCGGGCTGTCACCGGGTGAGTGGCGCGGATTGACCCGGGCCGGCGGCCTGACGCAGGACTGAAGATTGTCCGCCGCGCGCATCTGTCACGCCGCCGGCGGCGGGATTTGCCGGTATACTGAAACTGGAGCTGGAGAAGCTCCAAAGGAGTGCACCATATGCCAAAACTGATCCGTTTCGTGCTCATCAACTCTGCCCTCGGCGTCCTGATCGGCTGGATGGTGGCGGGGGCCGTGGTCTATTTCAACATCAACGGCTTCGGCGACCTGGTGCTTGGCTCATCGAGCCGGATCGCAGCGGTGTTCATCCTGCTGATGTCGTTTGGCAGCACGTTCGGCTTTGCGGTGATGGCGACGGCGGTTATGCTGATGCCGGTTGACAAGGACGAGTTCGACAAGCTTTGACAGGCGCGCGCCCGGCGTCCCTTTGTCCTAGCGGTAGATCAGCGTCGGCAGCCACATGGTGAAGACCGGGAAGAAGGTCACCAGCAACAGCACCGCAAACAGCGGCACAAGGAACGGCGCCGTGGCGGACACGCAGCGCTCGAACGGCACCTTGGCCACGCGCGAGAGCACGTAGAGCACCATGCCCACGGGCGGGGTCAGCAGCCCGATCATCAGGTTGAGCACCAGGATGACGCCGAAATGGACGGGATCGACGCCGACATGGACGGCGATCGGCAGCAAGACTGGCACCAGGATGGTGATCGCAGCGACCGTTTCCATGAAGCAGCCGACCACCAGCAGTATCAGGTTGATCAAGAGCAAGATGATGATCGGGTTTTCCGACACGCTCAGCAGGATGGCGGCAAAGTGTTCCGGCACCCGGTTCGAGGTCAGGATCCAGGCGAAGATCGAGGCGGCGGCGACGATGAACAGCACCACCGCGGTGGTTTCGATCGTGTCCATCGACACCTTGAGGAAACGGCGCAGCGTCAGCGTCCGGTAGACGAACAGGCCGAGGAACAGCGCCCATACGCAGGCGGCGATGGCGGCTTCGGTGGGCGTGAAAGCGCCGGTCAGGATGCCGCCGACGATGATCACCGGCGTCAAAAGCGACAGGAAGGCGCGGATGAAGGCATGGCCCAGAACGCCGAACCGGAACGCCTGGTCGCGCGGATAGCGGTAGCGGTGGGCATAGAAGGCGACCATGATCATCAGCGCCACCGCCATCAGCAGGCCCGGTATGAGGCCGGCGGCAAACAGCTGGCCGATCGATGCGCCGGCGACCACGCCGTAGATGACGATCGGCAGCGAGGGCGGGATGATCGGGCCGATGGTCGAGGATGCGGCGGTGATGCCGACGGCGAAGCCCGGATCGTATTTGGCGTCGCGCATGGCCTTGATCTCGATGGCGCCGAGCCCGCCGGCGTCGGCCACGGCCGCGCCCGACATGCCGGCGAAGATCACCGAGGCACCGATATTGACGTGCCCCAACCCGCCCGGAAGCCAGCCGATCAGCGCCTTGGCAAAATCGAATATCCGCTCGGTGATGCCCGACGTGTTCATCAGGTTTCCGGCCAGGATGAAGAAAGGGACGGCGAGCAGCGGAAAGGAATCGACGCCGTTGATCATCCGGTGGGCGACGACGAGACCGGGGACATGGCCGTCGATCAGGATGAAGACCAGCGACGAGCCGGCGAGCGCGATGGCAACGGGGATGCCGAGCGCGATCAGCGCAAAGACCAGCACAAAAAGAAGGGTCAGGAGCATGGCATGCTTTCGGTCACAGTGACGGGCCCATGGCCTTGGCGGTTTCGGGATCGATCAGGCGGGAACTGCCGGTGCGCAGATGGCGCCAGAACACCAGAGCCGCATAGAGGGACATGGCTGCGAAACAGGCGCAGATGAACCAGTAGACCGAGGATTTCGGGAAATCGATGGACACCATTTTCTGCTGTGTCCGGGCCGCCACCTGGGCGCACAGATAGCCCATGAAGCCGTAAAAGACGATCGAGACCAGATCGATGAAATATTGCAGCGCCTTGCGTACCGGCCGCGAGAGCCAGCGGAAGGCGAGCTCGACGGCGATCTGGCTTTCGCGCCGCACCGCCATGACGGCGCCGAGAAAGGTCACGGTCACCAGCAGGAAGCGTGCGATCTCCTCGGTCCAGCCAAGCGAATCATTGAGCACGTAGCGGGTGAAGAACTGCAGGAAAACCACGAAGGCCAGGGCCCAGAAGACGATAAGCACCAGTCCGTCGTCCCACTGGAACCCGGTCAGATCTTCGTCTTCCTCGTGGATCAGATCGGCTATCGAGGCACGATCCTCGGTCTTGTCATCGGGCGACATCGGGCAACCTCCGAAGCAATTGAGACGCGACGGCCCGAAAGCCGCCGCGCAACGCATTTCTGCGGCTGAGGTTACTGGATCGCCTGCAGCTTGTCGTAGGTGGCCTGATCCCAGGTGGCGTCGGGCCCGTTGTGCAGCTTCATCGTGGCTTCGCGGAACGGCGTGCGGTCAACCTCGTTGACGGTGACGCCGTTGTCCTTGAACCACTGCACCAGCTCATTTTCCTTTTCGATGATCTGCGAGCTCGCGCATTCGGCGGTCTTGTCGAGCACGCCGTCAAGCGCCTGCTGGTCCTCCGCGCTCATCGATCCCCAGGTCGGGCCACCGACAATGGTCATCAGCGCATCGGAGATGTGACCGGTGAGCGTGATGTACTTCTGGACTTCGTAGAACTTCTTGGCCTGGATCGTCGGCAGCGGGTTTTCCTGGGCGTCGACCGTGCCCTGCTGCAGCGCCAGATAGACCTCGGCAAAGGCAATCGGCGTGGGGTTTGCGTCCACCGCCAGCGGGAACATCATGTAAAGCGGCGCGTTCGGCACGCGGATCTTCAGCCCCTTCATGTCTTCCGGCGTCTTGATCTCGATATTGGAGGTGACGTGGCGCTGGCCGTAATAAGTCATCGAGGTGATGTGGTTGCCCGAGGCATCCTGGTAGCCCTTCGCCAGTTCGCCGAACAGCTCGGAGCCACGATACTTGTCCCAGTGATCGTAGTCGCGGAACATGAAGGGCGCGCCGCCGATGGCGATCGGGCCGTAGGACCGGCCGGCGAAAAGCTGGCCGGTGTAGATGATGTCGACGGTGCCGAGCCCCAGGCCCTCGTTGATGTCGACTTCCTTGCCCAGCGACGAGGCCGGGAACACTTCGATGTTGTAGCGCCCGCCGGTTGCCTCGGAGAGCAGGTCGGAGGCCGCAACGGCACAGGTGTGATAGGGCTCGCTGACTTCGTAGACATGCGCCCATTTCAGTGTCTGCGGTGCGGAAAAAGCCGGCCCGGACATGGCGACCAGCGCGGTCGAGGCCAGCGCCGTCAGTGCAATATCTTTAATTCTCATGGATTGGTTCCTCCCAAAACTACGGTAACCCCACACAAGGCCGGGTACAGTATCCTCCTCGGTACCATGCGGTAACTCCTCCGTGCATGATCTGATTTTCATACTGATATTCTAGAATAATGACAAGGCGTTCCTGCGCTGTTGTGTGTGGCGACAGGGAGGCCGGAAGGCCAGGCATCGGTCAAACGCGGCACGATGAACCTAGGCTTACAGATGCACTGCCCCGCCCGAGCCCCGCGTGTCGTGGAGGTTTCCGAGATGAGAGGCCTGCGCAAAATACCTGCTGCAAGGCGATTTCCATTTTGCTGCAAAGCACACTAGGCTTGGCTGACAGGGAGTAACGGATGGAAGAGCAGATCTCGGGCGCGGTGGAAGCGGTTGGCGGCGTGGTGGAACAGGCCGTGGCCCAGGTGGTCGAGCAGGCTGCCGGTCAGGGCGGGCATCACGGTGATGCGATGCTGGCAATTGCCATCGCTGTCGCCATCGCGGCACTGCTGGGGCTGGGCTTCATGCGTCTGCGGCAGCCGCCGCTGGTGGGCTTCATCCTGGCTGGGCTGGCGCTCGGTCCCACCGGCATGGGGGTGATCTCGACATCGGAAAATGTTTCGCTGCTTGCCGAACTCGGCGTTGTGGTGCTCTTGTTCTTCATCGGCATGGAATTGTCGATCAAGGCATTCGTGCTGAGCCTCAAGCAGGCGGTGATCGTGGCGAGTGGGCAGCTTGTTGCCTCGATGGCGCTGGCGGCGCTGCTGGCCTTCCTACTGGGCGCCAGCCCGTCTGAAACGCTGATCCTCGGCTTCATCATTGCGCTGTCCAGCACGGTGGTGGCGATGAAGATGCTCGACGAGATGGGCGAGTTGCGCAGCGCGCCGGGCAGGATCGCGGTCGGCGTACTGATCGCCCAGGACCTGGCCGTGGTGCCGATGCTGATCCTGGTCTCAAGCCTGGGCGGCGAGGCGTTCGACCTTGCGGATGTCGCCTTCAAGGTGGTGGTCGCCGTGGTGCTTCTGGGCGGGCTTCTTTGGTGGTTCGGCCGGAACCCGAAGCTCAAGCTGCCGTTTGCCGAAGCCATCGAGAACAACGTCGATCTGCTGGCGATCGGATCGCTGGCGCTGTGCTTTTCGGCCGCGGCGCTGTCCGGTCTCGCCGGGCTGTCGCCGGTCTATGGCGCGTTCCTGGCCGGCATCATCGTCGGCAATTCAACGCTCCGAAGCCGGGTCATTCCGGTGATCGAGCCGATCCAGAGCATCCTCCTGGTGGTGTTCTTTCTTTCGATCGGGCTGTTGATCGACCTCGATTTCATTCTCGCCAACATCGCGCTGGTGCTTGCCGCGGCATTGCTGGTGGTGGGGCTGAAGACGGCGCTCAATATCTTCCTGCTCAGGATCACCGGGTCGGATCCGAAGACGGCGCTGCTGGCCGGGCTGTCGATGGCACAGATAGGCGAATTTTCCTTCGTGCTGGCGGCTGCCGGTTTCGCGTCCGGCGCCTTCGGCTCCGATATCTACCGCCTTGCGATCGCGGTGACGGCGATCTCGCTTCTGGTGTCGCCGATCTGGTTCAACCTGATGGAACGCATCGAGGATCTCGCCAACGAGGGACTGGGTTCCTACAAGGAGGCGCTGGCGCAGGCCTATGAGGGTGAGCTTGACGGCGTGGAGAATGTGATGTGGGCGATGCGCGCGCGCTACCGTGCCGCCCGCTTCGCGCTCTACCAGCGCCGGGCGCGGAAGTCCGCGGCCAAAACAGAAGCCGGGGACAGCGCCGTTCCGGCGGCAGATCCGCAACCGGCGGCGGAAACTGCCGGTGCTGATGTCGACGGCGACCCCGGCACCACCCCGACATCGCCTTCGATCAACGAAGCGGTCCCCGATCCCGCCGACGACAACGGCTCGTCAGCCGGGGAGCCACCCGAAAAAGAAAAGACCTAGAGTCTGCCGAGCAGCGCCTGGTCCGGCCAGCCGTCGGCGGGGAGACCGAGGCGCATCTGTTCGGCGCGGACGGCGGCGCGGGTGCCGCCACCGAGGATGCCGTCGATCTTGCCGACGTCGTGGCCGCGGGCGGCCAGCTTCTGCTGCAGCTGCTTCATAGCCCCGTCATCGAGCCCGTCGCCCGGATTGCCGGCATCATAGGGCTTGGCGCCCGCGAGGCGGGTGGCGAAATAGGCGGCCGAGGTGGTGTAGATGAAGCTCTGGTTCCACTCGAGATAGATCGAAAAATTCGGGAACGCCAGGAAGGCCGGACCGTTACGGCCCTGCGGAAACAGCAGGTCAGCGGGCAGGTTCTGCGAGGTCGGCTGGCCGTTGCGGAAACCGACGCCGAGCGCGGTCCAGTCACCCAGCGTCATGCCGCTGTCGAGGCCGGATTTCTCGTAGGGGAAATTGCCCGAAGGCACCGAGACTTCGGCAAGCCAGGGTTCACCTGCGCGCCAGCCCAGCGCCTTGATGAACTTTGCCGCGGTCATGATCGCGTCTTCGGAGGATTTCTTCAGGTTGACGTGGCCGTCGCCGTCGCCATCGACACCGTATTCGATGATGTCCCTGGGCAGCATCTGCACCTGGCCGATCTCGCCGGCCCAGGCACCGGTGGTGCCCGCGGGATCGAGGTCGCCGTGGCCGACCATCTCGACGGCCGCGAGCAGCTGCGGGCGGAACAGTTCGGGCCGGCGGCAGTCATGCGCCAGCGTCGCGAGCGCGTTCATGGTGTTGAAATCGCCCTGAACCGCGCCGAAATCGGTCTCCAGTCCCCAGAAGGCGGTGATGACGGCGGCGGGCACGCCGTATTCGGCTTCGGCGCGGGCAAAGGTGTTGGCGTATTGCTTGATCTTCTTTGCGCCGACCTGCATGCGGTTCGAACTGACCGAGCGCTTGGAGAACTGCAGGAAGGTCTGTCGAAACACGCCCTGGGCGCGGTCGCGCGACAGCACCTTCTTGTCAATCGAGGCATTGCGGAGCGCGCGGGTGGCGATCTCTCCGCTGACGCCGCGGGCCATCGCCTCGGCTTTGACGCCTTCGAGGAACTGGGCGAAATTGCCGCCGCAGGCGGGCGCCTGGGCCATGGCCGGGGTGGCCGCGAGGCCTGCGAGAAGAAGGGCGAGGGAAAACTTCGATGTCATGATGGCATGGGCTCCTGATGGGGCGGTGAATGGACCCCGGATTTGTGGCGATGATGAGGTGATTCCCCGGATGCGCCAACAGTGGCGCAATGTTCAGGCCAGACGAGTGACGGTGGTCGCGCGATTGGCGCCGGAGGGTGGTTGTTGTGATTGCGACGCGCCAGGGCGCCCAAGCCGGGCTATCCGGATTGCACGCGCTTTAAGGCGGCGAGGCAGAGCATGGACCGTTCAGGCCCCGTCCCGGACCGGTAAAGGTGAGCAGTTGATCGGCCGCCACTGTCACAGCCATGGAACCTGAGCCTTTTGTATGACTGTGGGGCCGAGTATTCGAGGCACCTGATCATAGCGGAGTTCCTTGAGCTGGACCTTGGCAAGTTCCACCAGTTCCTCGAATGTAAGTTTCCTGCCTTTATGATTCTCTCGTTTCAGTATCGACGTGAAGGCGTACGTGAACGCTCCGTAACTGGTAACGCCGTGCCTGTATTCATAGGCGAATTCATCCTCGTCGCAGGCTTCGATGATGAGTGGCAGATAGGGGCCGATGATATCCCGGTTCAGCTTCTTCTTGGCGTCGCGGTATTCGCTCACGGACAATTTGCGCAGCATGGTCGCACGGCCGAGCCTTTCGGTCGCGCCGTTCTCGCCGAAAAAGTCAGCCTTGTCCCGCGAACTCAATGAAAACCCGGTATCCAGGCGCTTGAACTCGCGGGCCACCCACATTTGGGCCGCACGGTCCCATTTCAACTCCCGATGCCGGATGTCGTCGGGCGGTGTAAGGCCCTTGGCCTTGGCGGAACCGCTGCGGTGCATGCCGCCCGAATTGCAGCAGTCAAAGATAAGCGCCAGGCGCATGTCGTAGGGAAGCTGGCTGTAGAGGTGGAAGATCTGATCGTCGGTTATGGCATGTTCGCGCGACCAGTCAAAATCCCAGGGCACCAGCGTTTCAAGGTGCCGGTCGGGCTCATATTCTTCGCCATATTCCGGAATCCGGGCGCCGTGACCGCTATAGTAGAACACGCGCTCTGCTCCCGGTGCCGGTTCATCGACCAGCCATTCAAGCCGTTCCATGATCCCTTGCGCGGTTGCGCGGCTGTCGAGGCAAATTCGGATTTCCTCGGGCTTGAAGCCGCACTCCTGCAGAACCGCGCTCATCTCATAGACATCGTTGACGCAGCCTTCCAGCCGGTCGCTTTCATTGGGGTAGGCATTGATGCCGACCAGCAGGGCGCGCCGGGAGGGACCGGTGAGCCCGGGTGGACTTGCACGCACCTTGCGGAGATCGGTGAAGGCCTTCTCGGTCTTCTTCTCCTGGCAGAGTGGCAGCCAGATGTTGTCTATCGCTGCCGGGTGAGAGATGTAGCAATCAGCTGCATGATCTGCAGCACCCTCGATATCGAAAGGCGTGTCGGTCTGCAGGAAGTTATCGGCATTGGCGAGTGATATCGGCTTGGTAAACACGCTGTCATGCTTGTTGAAGCAATGATGCCAGAAAGCGATGGGCAGCGCTTCCAACCGCCCCATCGTCAGGTTCCCGATCACGTAGGGGTTTCCGATCTGTGATCCGATCGTCACGAGGGTCGTCTTCTTGACGGCAGATTTCAAGGCGGCGCTGTCCAGTGCATCGGGATGCGAAAGGGCATTGTAGGCAATGAGGGAACCCAGGCTGTGGGCGATGATGACATCGGGCTTGTGTTCGGCGATGGCATCGAGCAGCCGCTTGCGGGTTTTTTCCTGGAATCCGTCGTCTTCCACCCAGGCCACAACGTAACCCGCCGACCAGCGTACCCACTTCGTGGCCTTGTCGAAAACGCCTCGATCTCGCCGGCCGAGGCTGCCGATCCCGCTTTTCGTCAGTTTCCACAAAGCCCCGGCAATCTCGAAACCCGAAAGTTGGGTATCTTCGAAAATATCGTCATAGCTTACGTATTGGCATTCGACGACATCGTTGCCGACAACCGGGAACGAGGCATTAATCGCGTCCGTCCAGCGGGGTATCCATGTGCCGTCGCGATGATCGCCCAGGCCGTGAATTCCAAGTACCTTGATAGTGCGTCCGGACATGATCGTGTCTAGCCTCCCGGTTGAACGAATGTACGGTATCGGGCAGATGTGAAATAGTATTCCTTTATTGTATCGTTGCAGCCTTCTGAAGTAGTCTCGCCCGTACCTGGTGCCTGATTGAATATCATTTCGTAAAAATGTTCTTGGTATAATGATATGAATTGCCGAATTCTTCAAGAGAAGTTCTGCGGTCGCGCGAACATGTGACCGCGTGCAGATGAACGGCAATCAGTAATGTGGTCGCCCGATCAGGACGTCAGGATGCGAAGGGGAGTGGTTAGGCCGCCAGTCACGGCCCCCACAATGCCGGTTGCATCCATACCTTCGGCAGAACGAGGGTTCCGTGATCCGGCGGCAGCACCGATCCCAGGCTGAGCGATTGCCAGGCATCGCGGTACTCTTCCGGGAGAGGGTAGGGCGGGGTGACGCCGGTTTCCGTCCTGAAGCCGCTCCGCCCGTAATAGGCGGGATCGCCGAGCACATAGACATAGGCCACGCCGTCCCGCTTGAGCCGGTTCAGCCCTTCACGGATCAGGGACGAGCCGATTCCCTTGCGCTGCCACTGGGGCGCAACGCCGAGCGGAGCGAGCAGGGCGGCCCTGGCGTCACTGCCGGTGATTGCGCAGAGGGTGAAAAGGATGTGGCCGGCCATCGCATCGCCGGCTTCTGCGACCAGCGAGAGGATGCCGGGTTCTTCCGCGAGCAATTGCCGGACCAGCGGCAGCAGATCCTCCTCCGGGAAGGCCGCCGGATACAGCTTCTCGATAGAGGCTATGTCATCTGGCTGGCCCTGACGGATGTCGATGGTGTGCATTCCGGTCTCTGTCTCCTGCGATATCGGTAGGCTTACAGCTTAGGCCGGAACAGCGCGCGGCGAAACACGCTCCGGTTCACCGCGCGTATTTCCTCAGCCAGGCTTCCCACTGGCTCTTGCTGCCGGCGAAGGCGTTGATGTCGGTATCGCCCTTGATGCCGTCCATCATGCCGGTGCCGGTGTATTGCCAGAAGGTCCAGGGATGGTCGGGGTAGATCTCCTGCGGATGGGCGGCGACCGAGCGGAGCCAGAACTGGTAGTTCTGGAAATGGCCGTCGAGGTTTTCGCGGTGGAAATCGACCGGCGTGTAGATGATCGGGCGCTTGCCGTAATGGCGGCCGACGATGTCCATCCAGACCTTCATCTCGATGCGCACGGTTTCGGGATCCGGCCTCGTTGTGCAGGTCTTGGAGGCGTGGTTCCACTCGACATCGAGGACGGGCGGCATCTGAACCGATTCACGCGGCACGTTGGCGATGAACCATTCGGCCTGCTCGCGTGCCGGGCGGCAGAAATAATAGAAATGGTAGGGCGCATGCGGAATGCCGGCGGCGCGGGCGCCACGCCAGTATTCCGGAAAGCGGCTGTCATTGTGGTCGCCGCCTTCGGTCGCCTTGATGAAGACGAAGGCTGTACCAGCGCGGCGGACCTCGTTCCAGTTGATGTCGCCCTGCCATTTGGAGACATCGATGCCGTGGACCGGATAACGGTCGGGGTGATACTTGCCGAAATCGACCGGCTTGCGGTCGCCGTAGCGGCCGTTGCCTGGCGGGTCGAGCTTCTTGACGTCCGGTCTGGCCGATTGCGCCGCCTGCTTGCTGGCGCCTCCTATCGGTTGCAGTCCGTCCTCGAGGCTGGTCGAACTGCAACCGGACAGGCCGGTGACTGCCGCCAGCAACAGAGCCGACAGAACAGGCAGCGCACCCGATCCGGATCTTGCCCGCCGCGCCAGCTTGTGCCGCAACGGAAAACTAAGCGTTGGTAGCGTTAATACTGTCTTACGGCTGTGCATAAAGGGGCCTTCTGGAAGATAATTGTTTTATATCAGCTATTTAGCTGATTCTGGTCGGCGGTCGCATTCCGTCCGGGACGCCGCCGCGGCGGTGCTCTCCCCTTGTTTACTGACAAAAGCTTAAATTTTGAAAAATGCCGTCAATCCGGTGTTTACCACAGCAATCCCGTGGTGACTTTTTATTAAGTTCTGGGGGCGCATCTGGTCTTCGGAACAGGAGATTTTGGCATGATGCTGAATTCGTATGTACCAAACGCTTTCAGGCGATATGCAATCGCTGGTTTGGTTATGGCCATAGTTGCGCCGCTGGCGGCTATTGCCAGTGAAGTCCTTGCGGGTGCCAGTATGGCGCATGCGGGCTATGTATTTCTCACCAGTCCGTTCGGCCTGGCAGCCGTCGCGGCTCCGCTGTGCTTTGCCGCGCTCGTTGCCGGCCTGGGCTATCGCCATGACCGGCTGGCACGGCAGATCCAGAGCGAGCGGGCGGCCACCGAGCAGTTGCGTCAGGCAGCCTATCACGACAGCCTGACAGGGTTGCGCAATCGCCATGCGTTGAGCGAGGACGTGGAGCGGATCATCGCCCGCAGGAGGAACCAGTCGGTTCCGGTGGCGCTGTTGCTGTTTGATCTCGACCGGTTCAAGTACATCAACGACACGATGGGCCACGCGGCCGGCGACCTGGTGCTCAAGGTGCTGGCCGAGCGTCTGCAGGCCTATTGCAAGGCCGGCCAGCGGGTCTACCGCCTGGGCGGCGACGAATTCGTTCTTCTCTGGGAAGACGCGCCCGGCGCGAAAACCATTTCAAGCTTCTGCGACGGCCTGGCGTCGTTCGTGTTCCGTCCGGTGGAAAGCCCATTTGGCTTGATCGACACCGCCGGCAGCATCGGCTTCGCGATGTCTGAGGGCGGCGCGGTGACACTCTCGGAACTGCTCAAGCGCGCAGATCTTGCGCTTTATCACGCCAAGGAGAAACCGGGTACGAGCCACAGCTTCTTTACCCATGACATGGAAAGCGAGCAGCGCAAGCGCCAGCGGATGGAAGCGGACATGCGCAATGGGATCGCCAGGGGCGAGTTCCATCTCGACTACCGGCCGGTGGTGAAGGCCGGCACCCTGTCTGTCTGCGGGTTTACGGTGGAGGTGCGCTGGACCCATCCCGAGGAGGGTGACCTGGCCCAGAAACAGTTCATGGCGATGGCCGAAACCAGCGGGCTGATCCTGCCGCTTGGCAAATGGATGCTTGAACGGGCGCTCAAGGATGCGAGCGGCTGGACCGAAAAGGCCGACATCACCCTTCCGGTCTCCGCCGTGCAGCTTCGCGATCCCGGGTATGCGGCTTCGGTGATTGCCTTAATCGACGCTGCCGGCTTCGATGCGGGCCGCCTGGTTCTGGACGTGGAATCCAATGCGACCAGCACCGAGGGCGCCATCGTGCTCGGCAACCTCGAGCTCCTGCGCGAGAAGGGCGTCAAGATTTCGGTGAGCGAGCTTGCGGCAAGCATTGCGGGACTGTCGATGGTCCGCGCCTTCCCGGTCGACCGCGTTCGTCTCGATCTCGCCAGCATCCGGTCGCTTGCCGGCGAAAAGCGGCTGGTGCAGATGCTGACGCTGTTCCTGCAGCTTGCCTCGACCGTCGAAACGCCGGTGACGCTCAGCGGCGTCGACAGCCTGGAAGATCTAAAATGCGCCTGCGATGCCGGAGCCGACCACGTGCAGGGCGCCTTTGCCGGTACGCGGTTCTGCGCGCTGCAGGCAGCACGCTTCCCGATGTCGATCGACGACCCGGCGCCGATTTCTCCGTCGACACTGGAGTTGCTTAAGACAGCGTGACAGGCGCCGGTTGGCGCTTTACATCCTCGGGGACATTTGCGATTTTCGGCGCCTCTGCCCTCGCTCCAAAAGATGGACCATGACACGAGACCTGGACGGTTTGCCCCGGCCCTGCATCTTCTGCAAGATCGGACGCGGAGAAATTGATGCGCATGTGGTGCATCAGGACGAAGACCTGATGGCATTCCTCGATATCGGGCCGATCCGTCCCGGCCATGTGGAGATCATCCCGCGCGCCCATTACCCCTATTTCGATGACCTGCCGGATCCTCTGGCGGCGAAGATCATGGCGCTTGGCCAGAAGATCGCGCGCGTGCAGAAGCAGATCTACGGCGTCTCCCGCGTGGCTTTGATGTTCACCGGCGGCGACGTGGCGCATGCCCACGCCCATCTGGTGCCGATGGTCAAGGGCGACGACGTCACCTCGCGGCGCTACATCGTCGAGGAGACGGTGACCTATCGGGCGATCCCGATGCCGCCACCCGAGGATCTGGCGGCCACGGCCGCCGACCTCCGGGCAGGGCTGATGCAGGTGGGCTGAAGGCTCAGGCCTTCCCCGCGCCGCCCGCGGTCGGCGTGGTCAGGATCACGGCCTCGCCGGCTTCTAGCACGGTCTGGTCGCAGGCTTTCAGCGTTTCGATGTGGCCGTTGCGGCGGCGCACCTGGGTCATGCCGACCTGGCCTTCGCCACCGCCGTCGATGCCGAGCGGCGGGCGGTTGCGGTGCGAGGACAGGATCGCCAGATCCATCTTTTCGAGAAAGCGGATGGTTCGCTTCGTGCCGTCGCCGGCGTTGAACCGGCCCTTGCCGCCCGAGCCTTCGCGGATGTGGAAATCCTCGAGTTCGACGGGAAAGCGCATTTCCAGGATTTCCGGGTCGGTGAGCCGCGAGTTGGTCATGTGGGTGTGAACGCCCGACGTGCCGTCAAAACCGCGGCCGGAATTCTCAAAGCCGGCTGGCGAACCCGAGCAGATGGTTTCATAATACTGATACTTGTCGTTGCCGAAGGTCAGGTTGTTCATCGTGCCCTGGCTGTTGGCAAGCGCGCCCAGCGCACCGAAGATGGCGTTGGTGACGTGCTGCGAGGTCTCGACATTGCCGGCGACCACGGCGCGCGGATAGGCGGGCTTGAGCATCGAGCCTTCGGGGATGACGATGCGGATCGGCCTGAGGCAGCCGGCATTCATCGGGATCGGCTTTTCCACCATGACGCGGAAGCAATAGAGCACGGCGGCGCGGGCCACTGGCTCGGGCGCGTTGAAGTTGTTTTCCATCGCGTCCGACGTGCCGGTGAAATCGACGGTGGCCTCGCGCTTCTTGCGGTCGACCGAGATCTTCACCTTTATCACCTGGCCGGTGTCGGTCGGGTATTCGTACTCGCAGTCGGACAGGCTCTCGATCACGCGGGCGACGCTTTCCGCCGCGTTGTCCTGGACGTGGCCCATATAGGCCTCGACCACGTCGAGCCCGAAATCCGTGACCATCTTTCTCAGATCCGCCACGCCCTTCTCGTTGGCGGCGATCTGGGCCTTCAGGTCGGCGACGTTCTGGGTAACGTTGCGCACCGGGTAGGGGTGATCGGTCAGAAGCTCGATCAGTTCCTTCTCGCGGAAGCGGCCGCGCTCGACGATGCGGAAATTGTCGATCAGCACGCCTTCCTCGTCGACGGTGGTGGCGAGCGGCGTCATCGAGCCGGGTGCCGAGCCGCCGACATCGGCATGGTGACCGCGCGAGGCCGCCCAGAACAGGATCTCGGATCCGTCGTCGGAGAACACCGGCGTGACCACGGTGATGTCGGGAAGGTGGGTGCCGCCATTGTAGGGGGCGTTCAAGGCAAAGACGTCGCCGGGCTGGATGTCGCCTTCGTTCAAGCGGATGATGGTTTCCACCGAGCGGTCCATCGAGCCCAGGTGTACCGGCATATGCGGGGCGTTGGCGACCAGCGCGCCGTTGCGGTCGAAGACGGCACAGGAGAAGTCGAGCCGCTCCTTGATGTTGACCGAATAGGCGGTGTTCTGCAGCGTCACGCCCATCTGCTCGGCGATCGACATGAACAGGTTGTTGAACACCTCGAGCATGATCGGGTCGGCCTTGTCGGCGCCGATCGCCAGCGCCCGGTCGAGTTTCTCGTAGCGGGTCAGCACGACATGGTCGCGGGCGTTGACGGTTGCCTCCCAGCCGGGTTCGATGACGATGGTCTGGTTGGGTTCGATGATCAGCGCCGGGCCCTTGAGGCGGTTGCCGGGGCTGAGCCGGTCGCGGCGGATGATCCGGGCCTCGTGCCATTCGCCGCTGGCGTAGACGGGACGGGTTTCCCCGTCAGCGATCTCGGCCGGATCGAGCGCGTGTTCGGGTTCGATCCGGTGATCTTCGCGATCATCGATGCCTTCCACCGAGATCGCCTCGATGATGACGGTCTTGTTGTCGTAGACGAAGCCGAACTGGGCCTTGTGAGCCTTTTCGAACTCGCCGCGGGCGGCGGCAAAATCAAAATCGGAAAACGCCACCGGAATGGTGGTGTCGGTGCCGTCATAGCGCAATTGCAGCAGCGGCCGCCAGCTGATCGCGCCCTCGGGCACGCCCTGCATCGCCAGTTCCTCGAAGACCCCCTTGCAGAGCTGGTCGATCAGCATCTTGACGTCGGTGCGGCTGTCTTCGTCAAGCGGCTTGATCAGCGCCTGCTGGCGGCTGGCGAACACGCTGGCAAGGCCGATGCCGTAGGCCGACAACAGGCCCGAGAAGGGGTGGATCAGGATCGACTCCATGCCCAGCGCATCGGCCACGAGGCAGGCGTGCTGGCCGCCGGCGCCGCCGAAGCAATTGAGCAGGTAGCGGGTGACGTCATAACCGCGCTGCACCGAGATCTTCTTGATGGCGTTGGCCATGTTCTCGACCGCGATGGTGACGAAGCCTTCGGCGATTTCCTCGGCGCTCTTGCCCGGCTGGTCCCTGGCCAGGTTTTCGAACTCCTTGCGCACGGCATCGACATCGAGCGGCTGGTCCTGGGCCGGGCCGAAGATGGCGGGGAAGAAATCGGGCTGCAGCTTGCCGAGCATGACATTGGCGTCGGTCACCGTCAGCGGGCCCCCGCGGCGGTAGCAGGCCGGGCCGGGATTGGCGCCCGCGCTGTCGGGGCCTGCACGGAAGCGGCCTTCGCCCGAATGCAGGATCGAACCGCCGCCGGCAGCCACGGTGTGAATGCGCATCATCGGTGCGCGGATACGCACGCCTGCCACTTCGGTGTCGAAAGCGCGTTCATAGTCGCCGTCATAATGGGCGACATCGGTGGATGTGCCACCCATGTCAAAGCCGATGACCTTGTCGAAGCCGGCGAGCTTTGCGGTCTCGACCATGCCTACGACGCCGCCTGCGGGGCCCGAGAGAATGGCATCCTTGCCGCGGAACATGTCGGCGGCGGTGAGCCCGCCCGAAGACATCATGAACTGAAGCGTCGGCCCGGGTTCGCCCGAGGGCGTGGCGCCGAGAACGCCGGCAACCCGGTCGACATAGCGCCTGAGGATGGGGGAGAGATAGGCGTCGACCACGGTGGTGTCGCCGCGGCCGACCAGCTTGGCCAGCGGCGAGACCTGATGGCTCACCGAGATCTGTGAGAAGCCCGCTCGTTGGCAGGCACCCTCGACGATGGCTTCGTGCATGGGGTTCTGCCAGGAATGCATCAGCACCACGGCGACGGAATCGATGCCGTCGGCGCGGGCCTTGGCCAGTTCCGGCTCAAGTGCTTCGAGATCGACGCCGCGCACGGCCTTGCCGTCGGCCATGGTGCGCTCGTCGACCTCGATGACGCGCTCGTAGAGCTGTTCGGGCAGGATGATTTCCTTGGCGAAGATGTCGGGCCGGGCCTGGTAGGCGATGCGCAGCGCGTCGCGGAAGCCCCTGGTGATCACCAGAACCGTGCGGTCGCCCTTGCGCTCGAGCAGCGCATTGGTGGCGACCGTAGTGCCCATCTTGACGTGGCCAACGCGATCGGCGGGGATGGGGCTGTCCTGATCGATGCCGAGCAGGTCGCGTATGCCCTGGATGGCGGCGTCCGGATAGGCTTCGGGGTTTTCCGACAAAAGCTTGCGCTGGTGCAGCGTGCCATCGGGCGCGCGGCCGACCACATCGGTGAAGGTGCCGCCACGATCGATCCAGAAATCCCAAACGCCGCTCATGCCAATCGCTCCTCAAAAAATGCGCCCCGGCTGTCGCCATGGACACGGATTGTGGTCTGCGTATAATGCCGATTGTCGGCATAACGTCAACATTTTATCGATAAATTGTGAGTGAAATCGCCATGGCTCAACAGAAATCAACCGCTGCGGCATCCATCGGCCCGATAGTCTCAGCATCGCACCTGGCCGATGGCGGGCTGCCGGCTCTGTCCGAAATGGAGTTCGGACTGGTGATCCTGAGCAATGCCTTCCAGCGCTGGATCACCCGGTGCACGGCGGCAGCCGGTGGCGAGGGGCTGTCGGCCATCGAAGTCCAGATCTTGCATGCGGTCAACCATCGCGAGCGCGACAAGAGCCAGTCGGAACTGTGCATGATGTTCAACATCGAGGACACCCATGTGGTGGCCTATGCGCTCAAGAAGCTGGAGGCGCTGGGGCTGGTGGAATCGGGCCGCCGAGGCAAGGAAAAGACGGCGCGGATCACCCGGGCCGGAGCGGATCTCTGCCTGCGCTACCGGGACCTGCGCGAGAAGCTGTTGATTGAGTCAGTCAAGTCACTTGGTCTGGACGAGGCGCGGGTGAGCGAGATCGCGGCGCTGATGCGGGTGATGTCGGGCCAGTACGACCAGGCTTCACGCGCCGCCGCCAGCTATTGACCCCGGGCCGGCCGGTTGCCTATCGTCGCGCCACATTTTCAAATGACACAGGAGAAGGCACATGGATTACGTCCGGCTGGGAAAGACAGGCCTGAAGGTTTCGCCGCTGTGCCTCGGCTGCATGAGTTACGGCACGCCGGGCGGGCCGACGCATCCCTGGGTGATCCCGGAAGACGAGGCGCAGCCGTTCTTCCGCAAGGCGGTCGAGAGCGGGATCAATTTCTTCGATACGGCGAACCACTACAATTACGGTGATTCCGAGAGGATCACCGGCAAGGCGCTGAAGACCTATGCGCGGCGCGACGAGATCGTGGTGGCGACCAAGGTGGGCTTACGGATGAGCGATGGCCGGCCGAATGACCGCGGGTTGTCGCGCAAGCACATTTTCGATCAGGTCGACCAGTCGCTCGGCCGTCTCGGCATGGATTATGTCGACCTGCTCTATATCCACCGGCTCGATCCCGAGACCGAGCACGAGGAGATGCTCGCGGCCCTCGAAGCGGTCATCCAGGCTGGCAAGGTGCGTTATGTGGCGGCATCGTCGATGTGGGCCTGGCAGTTCGCCAAGTTGCGCGAGATGCAGAAGGCGCGGGGCTACCAACCCTTCGTCGCCATGCAGAATTTCTACAATCTGGCCTATCGCGAGGAAGAGCGCGAGATGATGCCCTATTGCGCATCGGAAGGGGTGGGCGTGGTGCCCTGGTCACCGATCGCGCGCGGGTTCCTGGCGGGCAATAGGCCCAAGGACGGGCAGGCGACAAACCGGGCCGCCACCGACAAAATGGCGCAGGGCTATTTCGGCTCGGCGCAGGACTACGCCATCCTGGGCCGAGTCGAGAAGGTCTCCGCCAAGCTCGGCGTCAAGCCGGCGCAGGTGGCCTATGCCTGGGTGCTGTCCAAGCCCTACGTCACATCACCGATCGTCGGCGCCACCAAGATCGGCCAGCTTGAAGAGGCAATCGGCGCGCTCGACGTGAAGCTCGATGCGGCTTCCATCCGGCTGCTCGAGGGCGCCTACAAGCCGCGCGAGGTGGCGGGGCACAGCTAGAGATGATCGGCTCCAAGCCCTCCTCACCCCACCTTGGCCTTGCGGCCACACCAGACGACGACACCGACGGCAAGGGCGAAGCCGAGCATCACCGGGGTGACGGTTTCGCCTAAGAGCAGGGCCGAGAGGCCGAGCGTGACGAAGCTTTGCAGCAACTGGACCTGGCCGACGCGGGCAATGCCGCCGATGGCCATGCCCCAGTTCCAGAAGATGAAGCCGGCGAACATCGAGCCGAGCGAGAGATAGGCGAGCGCCATCAGCGCATGGCTGCCGGGCTGGGCGATGCCGCTCTCCCAGGTGAACAGCGTGCCCGCCAGCGACAGCGGCGCGGTGACCACAAGTGCCCAACTGATCACCTCCCAGCCAGGCCGCGTGCGGGCGAGCTTGCCGGAGATGACGTAGCCGCAGGATGCCGACAGCGCCGCGCAGGCCAGCCATAAATCGCCAAGGCCGGGCTCGATGTCGGCGCCGGAGAGGGAAAAGATCATCACCAGCGTCGCTCCGGCGATGCTCCAGGCCCAGAAGGCGAGGCCGGGGCGCTCGCCGCCGAAGAGGGCGGCGAAGGTGGCGGTCATCAGCGGCAGCACGCCGAGCACGACGCCGCCATGCGATGCCGGCACGGTCTGCATGGCGACGCTGGAAAAGCCGGGGAAGCCGTAGACCAGAAGGATTCCGGCAATGAAGAGCGACAGGGCATGCTGGCGTGGAAAGCGTTTTCCGAGCGCAACAAGGGTCAGTGCCGCAACTGTCGCGGCGATCGTGGCGCGGCAAAAGGTGATGAAGGCCGGCGAAAAGCCTTCCAGCGCAAAACGGGTAGCGGGCAAGGTGGCGCCGAAGATGACGATGCCGACGAAACCGATCGCCATGCCGGCAAGCGGATGGGCCGGAGCAGGGGGCGCGGAGGCTGATTGGCTGGGTGTATCGGTCATGGCTATGGCTTAGCGGCAGTGCCGGGACCGGGTCCAACGAATTCCGGCGATGGGTGGGATTGTTCACGGTGATGGATCGATCACCGGATTGTGCGCTGCGCCATACTCGATTTTTGGGACCAAATCACGTAAGGAGGTACCATGTCCGTGTTCAGCCGCCTGTTTGACGTCATTGGGGAAACCGCTTCCACCGCCTTTTCAGGCGTGGTCGAAGCCGTGCGCACGGTGTTTGCCGGGGATCCGGAAACACGCCGCAGGGTGGCGTTTTCGGTCGCCGTCATCGCCCTGTCGGCGAAGATGGCCAAGGCCGACGGCATTGTGGCGCCGGAAGAGGTGCGGGCTTTCCAGGAGATCTTCGCGATTCCGCAGGCCGAGGCCAACAATGTGGCGCGGCTCTACAATCTGGCCAAGCAGGATGTCGCGGGCTACGAGGCCTATGCGCAGCGTGTGGCCGGCATGTGCGGCTCGGGCGAGAGCAATTGCGCCATGCTCGAGGACGTGCTCGACGGGCTGTTTCACATCGCCAAGGCGGATGGCGTGGTTCACCACAAGGAACTCGAATTCATCGCCAATGTGGCCGATATCTTCCACTTCGACGAAGCCAATTTCGACCGCATCATGGCGCGCCATGTTCATCCCGACGGCATCAATCCCTATGCCGTTCTGGGAGTGGCCGAAACCACGCCTTTCGATGAGGTCAAGAAGCGCTACCGGGCGCTCGCCTCGGAAAGCCATCCCGACCGGCTGCGCGCTCGCGGCGTGCCGGAGGAATTCCTGACCATTGCCAATGACCGGATGGCGGCGCTCAATGACGCCTTCGCGGTGATCGAGAAAGCCCGCGCCGCCGCATGAGTGCGTTTGATCCAGACTACGCGCCCGCGTTGGTGCGCCCATCGCCCAATTGCGGCGAGCGCAAGGGTGGCCGCAGGCCGGACATGCTGATCCTGCACTATACCGGAATGCCCTCGGCTCAAGCCGCACTTGACTGGCTCTGCACCGAGGAAAGCCAGGTCTCGTCGCATTATTTCATCGACGAGCATGGGCTAGTCACCCAGCTTTTGCCCGAAAGCGCGCGTGCCTGGCACGCGGGGCAGAGCTGCTGGAAGGGCGAGACCGATATCAATTCCGCCTCGATCGGCATCGAGATCGCCAATCCGGGGCACGAAGCCGGTTCGCCGCCCTTCGATGAGGCTCAGATCCGGTCGGTGATCGTGCTGTGCCGCGACATCGTCGGGCGCAACGGCATTGCCGCGGAACGGGTTCTGGCGCATTCCGACGTCGCGCCGATGCGCAAACAGGACCCGGGCGAGAAGTTTCCCTGGCAACGTCTGCATGAAGCGGGCATCGGCCACTGGGTCGAGCCGCTGCCGGTGGGCGGCGGACGGTTCTTCCAGGAAGGCGATGCGGGACAACCGGTCGAGGCGCTGCAGACCATGCTCGCGCTTTATGGTTATGCGGTCAGCGTCGATGGCGCCTACAACGCCGAGACGGCGGCGGCGGTCCGGGCGTTCCAGCGGCATTTTTGTCCCGAACGCGTCGACGGCATCGCCGATGCCTCGACCATCGGCACCCTGCACAAGCTGCTGACCGCGCTGCCGACGGTGGCCTGAGCCGGCCACCGGAATCGCCAGCCAGAGCTGTCGCCGCCAGGCTTTATGTTACACTCTGACATCTAAATTTATTGCGATGCAGCATTTTTCGGGTTGCCGGGCCTTAAATCCGCCTGCCTGTGCCTTGATTGAGTTGGCTTCCACGCACGGAGCGGGTGACGGCAAGAGGCCAGTCGCGGTTCCGGGCTGACAAGCAACGCGCCAAGGGTATGTCCCGTCCCCGTCGATGAACGGTTGGGCCTGGCGCCATCGGAGTCATTTCAAAACATGCGTCTCATTTTCACGGCTGCCGCGGCGGCCCTGCTCTCCCTTGCGCTCTCGGGCTGCCAGACAGGTGCAATTTCGAACGAGACAACCGGCTCGATTTCCAGCGGCAAGATCAAGAATTCCAGCATGAGCTTCGGATATTCCTCGCGGCCTTACGGGAAACTGATTTCAAGCTACGCCAAGACCAACGGCGTTCCCGAGGCCCTGGCTCACGCGGTTATTTCCGTTGAAAGCAACTACCGGCCGACGGCGCGCGGGTCCGCAGGTGAAATCGGGCTGATGCAGATCAAGCCGGCGACGGCACGGATGATGGGCTACCGGGGCTCCGCCAAGGGGCTCTACAATCCGGAAACCAACATCAAGTACGGCATGCTCTATCTCGCCAAGGCGCACCAGCTGGGCGGCGGCACCACCTGCGGCACCATTCTCAAGTACAATGCCGGGCATGGCGCCAAGCGGATGAACCCCGTGTCGCAGCGCTACTGCGGCAAGGTTTCCAAGCTGATGAAGTAAGGCGGGATGGCCGGGGTTGGCATTGCCTGACGCTGATCAGCTCACGATCAACGTCAGGCACGCTTTCTGGTTCCAGAGACCTTGCAAGAAATGTCAGCGCACCAGACGGACATCGCCGCCGGCGCCGCCAGTGCCCCCCGGACCGGCGCCGTCATAGGGAGCCAATTTCCAGTTGGCCGAGTTCATGATCAGGGTGTTGACGACAAGCGACATCTTGTTGGTCTGGTTGGTGGTCGAATTGTAGACTGCATCACGGTTGGGCAGATGAAGGATGCCGGTCAGGCTTTCCCCCACCGACCCGTTGAAGACATATTGCTGCTTCTGGGCGTTGTTGGCGGCATCGGATGTCTTTTCAAACATCAGGATTCCGGCGTAGTCGCCCGTGGCCGGGGCCGATGCGGTGAACTTCAAGCCGCCGTTTGCGCGGATTTCACTGTAAACGTCCGGGTAGTAGAAGGTCACGCCTTCGGCAACGACCGTCGATCCTGAATTCAGGATCATGCGGCCCTTGATGATGTGCAGGCCCGGCTTGAAGGTGACGGTCGGGCTTCCGTTGAAGGTCGTGTTGCAGTGAACGCCCGGATTGAGCGAGAAGGTGCTGCCGCTGAGCGCGCCCTGGGTGACGCAGGAAGAGGGAACTGCCGGTTCCTTTATCTTGCCTGCATAGGGATCGGCCGCAACGTCGCAATTGACCTTGAGGTTGGTCAGTGTGCCGCCATTCTTGATGTAGCTTGCGCCCTTGACGCAGAATTTCGCGGTCTCGATGGTCGAGCCGGCGTTCATGATGAAAGCCGGAGACGAGGTGGAATGAACGTGAACCTCGCACTGCTTGGCGTCGAGGTTGGCGCCGCTGTTGATCAACACGGCCTGGCTTTTGTTGCCAAGCGCATAGATGCAACCGGCCGCTGCCGGGCTTGCGCCACCGGTTTTTATCGCCGTCGATGTGACGCTGATTGGAATGTTGTTGAGGTTGATGATGCTCAGGAAGGCGGTGGGATGCGGCATCTTGAGCGTGCCGGTCAGGCTCCCGTCCGGGTTCTTGGCAAGGACCAGCGACATGCCGGCAGCCAGCAATTCTGCTTCGGTCAGTCCCGATTCCGAGAATTGCTGGATGTAGGATCTGGCCGTCTTGAGTTGCTCATCTGTCGCGGTTTCATGCACCGCGGCCAGCATGGCTGCATCCAGCTGGTCCTGATAGCTGGTTTTCTGACCGAGCGCATAGACGATGTCGACAGCCCCTCCCGCCACCACGATCAGCAGCGGTATCAACAGGGCCATGATGATGCCGAAATTGCCGCTGCGGTTGCGCGCGAAACTGGCTGCCTTGTTGATTGTTCTGAACATATTTCTTTGAAAATGCATTGGGGGGAAACTCCATAATCGAATGAATGTTTGAATACGCCAAAACCTCCAATTTTTATTTAAGCGTTTGGACAAAATGTAATCGATTTCAAAGAGGAAAAATTGAGACACTGCCAGTCCCTATATCGAAGGTGAGGGTCCAGGTTGTTTCTGCGGTTGCGCCGGCAGGAGCTGGCGCAACCGCATAGCCAATCAGTGGCAGCAATGCCACGCGTCCAACTGGAGGCGCGAGGTCGCTGTGCCGCTGTGGAATCATGGGTTTAGGTTAGCTTATCCTTCCCATGTACACATTCAGACGCGACCTGCGTCAGCGCCGGCTTTCAAAAAGCCCCCAGCGGTTTCCGCCTGCTTTCCGGCGATGGGCAAGCACCACCACAGTGGTTGCCAGCACCAGCAATTCGGCGACCACTCCCGCATACCAGATGCCCGGTTCACCGAAACGGAACGGCAGCAGGAAGGTGAGCGGCAGCGCGAACAGGTAGGTTCGCGACAGGCCGAGCAGGGCGGCCCTCGGCGCATCGCCGATTGCCTGGAAATAGGAGCCGATCATCATCATCGGTCCGAAGACGATCATGGTGATCACCGTATAGGGCAGGATCCGGCCGATTTCGCCGACGATGGCGCTGTCATCGACGAAGATGAAGCCGATGTCGGCGCGGGTGATCAGGAATGTCAATTCCACGATTCCGCAATAGACGATCGCCAGGACCATCGCCAAAACGATGCTCCTGTCGCTTCGCGCTGCCAGTTTCGCACCGTAATTGTTGCCGGCGATGGTCTGGAACGCCATGCTCAGCCCCAGCAAGGGCAGGAAGCTGAAGGTGATCAGCCGGGTGATGATGCCGAAGGCCCCGGCGGTCGCCGCGTAGGTCTCGCCGGCCCACAGCTGCAGGCAGTAGAGCGTCAGCCCGGCTGACAGCGACAGGCCGATATAGCCGAGGCTCGACGGCGCCCCCAGCGCCAGCAATTCGCCCCAGTGGTTCCACCCGGTCAGGAGCAGCCTGCCGCGTGTCTCCCGTTTGCCGGTCGACCGGGACCGGTAGATCAGGAACGCGGTCATCGCGCAGGCCTGCGCTAGCACCGTTCCGTAGGCCGAGCCGGCAACGCCGGCACCGACTTGGACGATCAAAAGATAGTCGAAGACGATGTTCAGCAGTGCAGACATCAGCGTGATTGCCGCCATGGCGGTGAGCAAGCCTTCGCTGCGGAGCGCGGCGATGCTGATCGACAGCATAAAGACCAGCGGCGAACATATGACCAGGATGGAAATATAGGTGTAGCCCATCCCGGCCAGGGCCTCGTCTCCATTGGCCGCCATCAGGCTGAGCGCCTTGCCGGAAACCAGGAAGAGCGCAATCAGAACCGTGCAGACGACGAGGGCCAGTTGCACCGCCTGGGTGAACACGGTGCGTGCCTGATGATGCTCGCCGCCGCCGAGCAGACGGGCGAAGACGCTGGCAAAGCCGTTCGACACCAGCGTCGAAAGGGCGACAAGCAGCATGTAGAGCGGGAACATCAGGGTGACCGCGGTGAGCGCATCGGCGCCAACATAGGCGCCGAGGAAATAGGCGTCGACCACGGTGAACAGGCCATTGACGCCCATCACGACGATGATCGGCGTGGCGGTCTTCGCAAACAGTGCCGGCAGCGGACCTTCAAGGTAGATGTTGTTTTCGGGTGTAGACAATCCTGTCATCACAAACCTCTTTCAGTGTCTGGATGCGGATAAAGAAGGGTGCTCGCGTTGCCATCAGACCGCATTCAGCTGAAATCGGTGGATGAGACTGTGTTTGCGAAGGACTTCACCATGGACAAGCCAGCGAGCGGCAGGGGCCTTCACCCTGCGGGCTCGATAGTCCCGAGCGCGGGGTTTGTCAATCGGCGCCTTGTTGCCCGCTGCCGCTATAGTTCTGGCCATATCGCGCCCGGTGGTCTAAGGAGAGCGCGCCAGTCGGCCGGGCAGCCGCGCCCTGCACCGTCGAAAGACAGCAGGGCGAGGAAAGTCCGGGCTCCACGGATAAACGGTGCCGGATAACGTCCGGCGGGGGCGACCCCAGGGAAAGTGCCACAGAAAGCAAACCGCCCCGCCACCTGATCGCCGGTCCCGCTCCCGGGAGCAACCGGAGATGAGGCGGCGGGGTAAGGGTGAAAGGGTGGGGTAAGAGCCCACCGCGCGACCGGCAACGGAAGCGGCACGGTAAACCCCACCGGGAGCAAGACCGAATAGGGATGACGCAGGGCGCAAGCCCGGCCCTTTTTCCGGGGTTGATCATCCGGGTAGGTTGCTTGAGGCGCACAGCAATGTGTGTCCCAGAGGAATGGCTGCCACGTTTTGGTCCGCAAGGGCCAGGGCCATACAGAACCCGGCTTACAGGCCGGCTGGCACTTTCACTAATCTTCCCGGTCCGGCGGTGAAGGCGGACGTGCGGAAATTGCCAGCCTCAGCGCCAGACCAGACGCACGGTCGTTCCGGTGGCATCGCTGGTCAGGTCGAATTCGGCGCCGATGCTTGCTGCGCGGCGGCGCATGCCGGCGAGGCCATGGCCATGGCGCTTGCGGCCCTCCTGCGGTCCGGTATCGAAGCCATTTCCATTGTCGCTGATGCTGATCGAGTTCCTGTCGGAGGCGACCGTGATGACGCTGGCGCCGGCGTGCTTGATGATGTTGGTGATGCTTTCCTGGACGATCCTGAGCAGGTTGAGGGTCTGCGACGGGCCGGCGTTCGGCAAATCGGGCTCGTCGTCGATGCGCCAGTCGAATTCGAGCGCATGTTCGGCAAGAAGCGCCTCCAGCCGGGTGCGCAGCATGCCGAGCAGCGTCGAGATGCTGGCGTCGGTCTCGAGGCTGTCGAGCATCAGCGACAGGTCGCGCAACGCGTCTTCGAGCGCTGTCCGGATGACGGCGTCGCCCTTCCCGTTGTTCTGCATGTAGGCGAGCGTGTTGACCAGCTGACCGCCGATGCCGTCGTGCAGGTCGAGCATGATACGCTGGCGCTCGTCGTTGATCGCCTTGAGCCGTTCGGCCTCGCCAAGTTTTTCGTAGGTAAGGCGCAGTTCCTCGGTCTTGGCGGCAATGGTCTGCTTGAGCGTTCCGGTCAGTTCCTCGTAGCTGCGCAGCGACAGCATGAAGCGGGAAATGACCAGCCAGAGACAGACGCAGAGCATGGCCAGCGGCATGAACTGGAAGATGTGTTGGTTGCGGCCCGGATCCACGACTGCGATGATGTAGAGCTCGTAGACGCCCATGGCGGAAGCCATCGAGAGAAAAAAGAAGAAGATGCGGAGATCGTGGCCATCGACCTTGCTCCTGTTGCCGAGCAGGACCGCCAGGACGAGGAACGACAACAGCGACGGGTGCAATTTGAAGAGCAGCAAAGTGTCAAAGAGATACGGCGCTGGAACGAGGGATCCGACAACCAGTTCGGCGGCGATCAACACCAGGCTGACATTCTCGAGCGGTTTGAGATCCTCGCCGATATAGTGATTGCAGAACCTGAAGATCAGGAAGACATAGATGCTCACGGACACTTGCCAGATCAGGCTCCACCAGCGGTAGCCGATGACGCTGGTGTCGAAGCCGAAATGGATGCAGATGATGCAGGCAAAGGCGCATGAGGTGGCAAGGACGGCGTAGATGGCCTCGCTGCGCCGGGCGGCCCAGATGATGCCGAGCATGATGCCCGCGACGGCCATGAAACCCAGGTTGAAGCGTGCCATTCCGGCGCTTGTGAGAAACCGCCAATTGTAGTGCGGGACGAGGACCTTGGCGGAACCGAAATGGAAGCGCTCCAGCACAAGACCTTCCTGCGGATAGCCGTAAAGTGCCACATCGATCCGGTTTTGGCCGACCTTCAGCAAGTTCGGCGGGATCGTCGCCAGCACCGGAATGTTCCACATCCGCGCCGGCTGACGGTCCATCAGTTCGCTGCCGTAGACGGGGATGCCGTTGACCCTGAGGAAGACCTCGTCGGCAAAACTCGGCAGATACAGCGCCTGCAGATCGTCTGGCACGTCCTGCAAGGGCAGGTCGAAACTCAGATAGCGGCTTTCATGTCCCGCAGCATAAAGTTCGGGATAGTGGAGCGGAAGGTCGATATCGACCGGTTCGGCGCAGTCGGGTGTCTCGCAGGACCGGCCCTGGGTCAGCATCACGGTGCCGTCGATCGGCTTGATCGAACCGATGTCGAGCACCCAGATCAGGCTGGTCAGGCCCGCGATCCAGGCAAGGACGATGATGAACGGGCGGCTGTTCTGCACCTAGAGCAGTCCCATCCGCGTCGCCCGGGCGATGGCCTCGGTGTTCGAATTGACGTTGAGCTTCTGGTAGATGTTGTTGATGTGGTTGCCGACGGTGCCGGTGGAGATGCCGAGCTTTTCACCGATCTCGCGGCGCTTGTAGCCCTTGGCGACGGCGTTGAGGATCTCCGTTTCACGTCCGGTCAGGTCGATCAGCGGTGATCCCTCAGGAGACCCGGCGGCGCCGGAACTGACCATGGCCAGAAGGTGGCGGGCAATCTGCGGACTGATCGGACTGCCGCCCTCGATCACCGAGAGCACGTCATTGCCGATGTTTGCCAGCGAGCCGCTCTTGAGAACGTAGCCGCGGGCGCCGGCGCGTAGGGCTTCGATCACCCGGGCTTCGTCGCCGAAAATGCTGACGACAAGGGCTTCGCAGGTCCAGTTGGCGGCAACGACGGCCTTGATCACCTCTATGCCCGATCCGTCGGGCAGGCCCAGGTCTACGAGCACGATCCGCGGCTTGTGCTCGAACAGCTGGTTCAGGCCGCCGTCGACATCATCGGCGACCGCGCAGACGGTGAGTTCGGGCGTCTTTTCGATGGCAGCCTTGAGCCGCAGCGCGATTTCGTGCCGGTCTTCGACGATGAGAACGGAGTGGGAAACGGTTTCAGCCATGGTCCGGGTCAATTGCGGGAGTTTGCATGGCCGCAAGTCTAGCAAAGGAACGGGCGGGCTTGCATGTATTAATCTATCTATTGTGCACGCACCCGACAGGACACTAGATTCCGGCCGACCAAAGCCAAACCATGACCGGGAAAACTGCCATGTCCGACTACCTTCCTTGCCCTTCCGCCCTGCAAAACCTTCGCCGCATGCTGCTTGCCGCCAGCGGAGCCGTTGCGCTCGGGACCGTGCTGACGGCAGCGATGCCGGCCGCCCAGGCCTCGGAACTTACCATGTACGAGTGCTCCTCCGAAGGCGACGTCTATTACGAGGTGGAAGTGAGCTGGGTTGACGGAAATTCCACCGCCCGCATTGCCCCGAAAAGTGAATACATCAGTGCAGCCGAATCCTCGGCGAAAACCGAAACCGCACGGGAACAGCGCGTGGCCAGCGGTTTCAGCTTCGACAGCCGCAGCTACAGTTTCTTCGGCAAGGGCACCGATGTGCGGCTCCGTTTCAAGGACTATCCGAATGACGCCCCGTTCCCCTGCGCTGAACGCGCGATGGCACAGGACCACGCTTCGGGTGCTGTTGGTGGCAACGAGACACCGCTCGGCGGACAGAAGGCGCGTTCGCTCGGCGGCAAGCTGCGCAGCGGTCCGGGAACCAATTTCCCGGTGGCCGGCAGTCTCGCCGAAGGAACGCCGGTGTCGGTGATCGCCAACACCGGCGTGGGTTTCGACGGTTACGACTGGTTCGAGATCCGGCATGGCGGCGGCGTCGCCTACCAGTGGGGCGGCATCATGTGCTCGGACGGCGCCGCCATATCCGGCATGTTCGGTGACTGCGCATCGCTGCTTTGAAGCCAGGCTCCCGCAAGGGGCCAGGCTGCGTCGACCGGCGGCGGATGGATGGCCCTTGCGATCGGTGCCGGCGGACGCTTCGGTCACGGGGCGCGGGGGCCAGCTGCCAGGAGGCGCAGTCCTACGCGCAGCGGTATTTGCGGCGATCGCTCCTGCCGTATCGAGGATCAGACCCAGGCCCAGTGCCACGCACTGGCGAACGGCAATCGCAACGGCCACTGGTTCGGCGCGGGCAACAGCAAGCGGTCCGCCGAGAGTTTCGCCATGGGGTTCTGCAGCAATGCGGAGACATCCTGCGCGATCCGCTACTCGCATTGCCGCTGAACCCCGGAGTGAGCCGGAAGGCCGCCGGTCGTAAAACGGCAGAAGTGTATGATTCCATACATACACACTGACGGGGCGGGCCGGTAAATTGTGATCATCGAAGTCTTGAGCAGGAGTATATTATGAAGCTCGCATCGTTTTTGACCGCAGGACTGGCGGTTGCCGCAGGACTGGCCGTTTCCACCGCCGCACAGGCCCAGGATGGAGCGCTGATGTCTTCGAACGATCTCTATTTCAGCGGCACGATCGGCGGCAGCGCGCTGATCTTCAGCGGTTCGTCGAATGTCGCCAAGACCTATTACGGTGTCGATGCCAGCGGGGAAGTCTGCGGCGCCAATAACGGCGGGTTCGACCTCTGCGGCGGCCTGAACGTGTTTCACACCTTTAGCAACGGAAAGAAGACAACGGGGGCTCTCACCACCAGCACGAGGGTTGCGTCGGTCGGCGGTTTCATCAAGGCGCGCAAGCAGATGGATCAGGTCGGCATCGCGCCTTATGCGGGCCTGCGGCGTTTCTTCACGGAAACCACGGCAACCGGCGTTGGTGCAGCCACCAAGCTCACCGACAATGCCAATGCCGTGTTCGGCGGTGTCGAAGTGGACTACAATGTCGTACCTGATCGCGTCTACGTGTCGATGAAGGCCGAAGTCGGCCGCACCTTCGGTGCCGCGACCAACCGGACGACCTTCCTCGTTTCGCCCGGCCTGAAGGTGAAGTTCTAGAGCCGATCATCTTTAGATGGAATCGTTTGAACGCAGGGATTTCGTGATCTGGCAAGGAGCGTGAGGCGACGCGGCGCGAGCGCCGTTAACCTCGCGCGACGCAGTCCAGAGCGCGAAAGGCCAAGTTCAGACGATTGTGATGGTGTGATTCTGGTCTAGCTGCCCGTTTCGCCAGGCTTGGACGTCTTTTCCGCGCCAGCGTCGTCAAAATCCTCGCACGATGCGCTGCATCGCGCTTGCGGTTTTTCCTAGCTGGCACGAAAAATCCTGTCCATCAAATCGCTTCCAGCTAAAGATGATCGGCTCTGGCTCAAGCCATCTGGTCCGGCTTGTGGCAGGGACCTGGGGCGTCCGGCACAGATCGCCGCGGCGCCCTTCGTCTGTTCAGCCGCCTTCGGTGATCCTGACCTTGTCCGGCCAGAAGGCAAAATGTCCGGAAAGTTGTTTCGAAATATCGAGAGGCCGGTCGTAGGTCCAGGCGATCTCATCGCCGTTGAAGGAAACGTAGCTGGCATCGCCCTTGAGCGGGCAATGGGTGGACTTGTCGACAGGCTCGAGAGCGGCGACCACGTCCGATGCGGGGATATAGAGCGTCGGGTCATAGAGGGACTTGCCCATCTCCATGACGCGGAGCGCGTTTTGGGTTTGCGCAACCAGGGTGTCGCCAACATGGACCCGGACGGTGCGACGGACCGGCCGGATGACCATGAGATGGTTTGGGTTGGCGGGGTTTCGGATGGCGCCTTCGAGATGGGGGAAGCTGTTGTTGCCTGAAGCACGGTCCTGCATTGTCTCTCCCGTCATTGTGCCTGTGGATGCCACCAAAAGGGGTGACCGGCGAAATTGGTTGTCCCGACAGGGGTCGGCGCTGTCGGTCTGAACTCTGGCGACAGTATCGTGCAAGCAGCGGTATGACGCAATCAGGCTAGCCAAGCTTCGTGGTGCGGGTGTTTAATTATAGCCATGACACATGAAGACGACGAAGACGCTCCGGGTTCCACGGTCTGCCTCGCGCACATGCTGGTCGATGGCCATGTCATCGATCCTCAGACATGGAAGGATGTCTCAACATTCCGCAAATCCGAACGCAAGCGGCTTTACGCTGCCCGCCAGACCCAGTCCGCTGACGAGCGCAAATCCGCGTCGGCCGCCATCTCGGCGCGGCTCGACGAGATGCTGGGCGATGTCACGGGCCGGACGATTGCGGCGTACTGGCCGATCCGCGGCGAGGTCAACCTGCATGGATGGATGGCCGCAGTCAGCGAACGCGGCGGAAAGGTCTGCCTGCCTGTCGTGGTGGAGAAGCACCAGCCGGTGGAGTTTCATCGCTGGACGCCGGGATGCGCCATGGCAAAAGGTTTCTGGAACATTCCCGTGCCGGAAGAAACTCAGCCGCTTGTCCCGGACGTAGTAATCGTGCCGCTTCTCGGGGTCGACGACAGCGGATACCGGCTCGGCAATGGCGGCGGCTATTATGACCGAACTCTGGTGCGGCTGGGCGGCGATAAGCTGATCATCGGCGTCGGCCAGGCGTTCGCGCGGATGAAGACGATCTTTCCGATGCCATGGGATATCGCGATGCACAAGGTAGTGCTCGGCGACCGGACGGTCTCAGACCACTCTTTGGGCTGACGAGTTCGCCCGGCAAATGATGCCGGGCAAACTGTTTCGGGCGGCTCAGGCGAAGTCGATGAACTTGCTGAACGGCATTTCCCTCAGCCGAGTTCCGGTGGCGGCGAAGATCGCACCGGCCAGGGCCGCGGCCGCGGGCGGCACCGGCGGTTCGCCGATGCCGAGCACACGATCGCCGTTTTCCAGTCCGCGCACCTCGATTGCCGGGCACTGGTACATGCGCATGCCCTCGAAGCTGTCGAAGTTTGTCTGGTCGGCAATGCCGTCGGTGTAGGTGATTTCGCAGTTCATGGCGTGGCCGAGCGCGAAGATCACGCCGCCCTTGACCAGGTTGTCGAAATTGACGGGGTCTACGACGGTGCCGACTTCGGCGGCGACAAAGGCCTTGTCGATCCTGATGCCGGATCCGGTGTCGCTGACCTCGATCACCTCGGCGCAGTGAACGCCGAAGGATTGGGTCAGCGCCACGCCGCGGCCGCGGCCATTGCCGAGCACGCCGTCCCATCCCGACATTTCGGCGACCGCCTCGAGCACCTTGCGGGCTCCGGGATCGTTGCACAGCCTGAGCCGCTCTTCCATCGGGTCGGCGCCTGCGGCGTGGATCAACTCGTCGAGGCCGGCATTGTAGAAGAAGCCGTTCGAGGAAGCGCCGACCGAGCGCCAGGAACTGATCGGTGCCAATTCCGGCGCGCGGTAGCCGCTGATCCGCTGGTTTGGGATGGCGAAAGGCTGGTCCCAGGCGCCGGCGACGATCTGGCTGTCGGGGCCGGGCATGGAGAGGCCCTGGCGTCCCATCTGCGAGAGGACGACCGAGGGCATGGCGATACCGAGATCATAGGTCTCGACCTTGCCGTCGCGGACCACGCCGCGCATCCGCGCCATGGCGATCTGGCGGGGGAAATCGTGGCCCATGTCCTCTTCGCGCGAGTAGGTGAGCTTGACCGGCGTGCCCTTCATCTGGACGGCGATCTCGGCAGCCTGCTTGACCACCTCGTCTTCCAGCCGGTGGCCGAAGCTGCCGCCCATGTAGAGCACGTGCACGGTGACCGTTTCCGGGTCTATGCCGGCGATTCTGCCGACATTGTTCTGCACAAAGCGCGGGATCTGCGTGCCGGTCCAGACTTCGGCGCCATCCTCGTCGATCCGGACGATGGCGCTGATCGGTTCCATCGGCGCATGGGCCAGGTAGGGGGCGCGGTATTCGGCGCTGACCACCGCCCCGGTCTCGGCGATCGCGATCTCGACGTCGCCGTCATCGCGCTTGCGGCTGTCAAGCGCATCCTCGTTGAAGCTGTCGGCGAGCGCCTGCCAGTGCTCGTCCATAGTGGCCGGAAACGGCGCCGGGCCCCACTCGGCCTCGACCGCGTCCACGGCCTGGAAGGCGCGCCAGGTGTTGTCGGCGATGGCCGCGATGCCGCCGGTGACCGCAATCACCTTGCTGACGCCGCGCATCTTCAGCGCCTCGCCGGCGTCGAAGCGGACCAGCGGCCCGGTCTGAGCCGGATTGAGCTTGACCGCGGCGTGAACCATGCCGTCGACCTTGTGGTCGATGCCATAGTCCTGGGTGCCGGTAGACTTGGCGACGATGTCGACGCGCTGCATCGGCTTGCCGATCAGGCGCCATTCCGAGGGTGCGCGCAGTTCAATGTCCTGCGGCGGGTCGATGGTGGCGGCGATCGGCGCCAGTTCGACATAGGTCAGCGCCGAGCCATCGGGCAGCAGCACGCGGCCGGCCTCGGTCCTGAGATCGCCGGTTGCAACTCCGGATTTCTGCGATGCCGCCAGTTTCAGGGTTTCACGGGCCACTGCGCCGGCCTGGCGCAGCTTGACGAAGCCGTCGGGCACGGTGGTGGAGCCGCCGGTGATCTGCATGCCGATGGTTTTCATCACCGCGGACAGGGCGCCATAGGCGATCTTCTCGCCGACACCGCCGCCGGGCGCCATGAATGTGGCGGCCTCCTCGGCGAGAGCCGTGTTCCAGTAGGCGGCCGAGGGCGGGCCGGGATCGACCTTGACCTGGTCAAGCTCGACGTCAAGTTCCTCGGCGATCAGCGCCGCCTGCACCGAGTAGGCGCCCTGGCCCTTGTCGGCGCGCGGGGTGATGAGGGTGACGCCGCCGGCGTCGATGCGGACGTAAGGCGTGAGGGCCGCTTCGCCCTCGCCGAGATCATCGAGCAGCGGATTGGCGTGCGGCTTTTTGACCACGTAGGCGCCGAAGGCAACGCCGCCGGCAACGGCGACGGAACCGATCAGGAAGGCGCGGCGGGTGAATGTCTTCAAACGGCCCATATCAAGCGCTCCTAAGGTTGCTGGCGGCGGTCTTCACCGCTTCGCGAATGCGTGGATAAGTGCCGCAACGGCACAGGTTGCCGCTCATCGCATCGTCGATGTCCGCGTCGCTCGGGTTGTTGTTTTCCGCGAGCAGTGCGGCGGCGGACATGATCTGGCCGGACTGGCAATAGCCGCACTGGGCGACCTGATGCGCGATCCAGGCGGCCTGAACCGCGTGCAGCGCCTCGGGCGTGCCGAGCCCGTTGATGGTGGTGACCTCGCCCTCGAGATCGCCGACCGGCTGCTGGCAGGAGCGGATGGCGACGCCGTCGACATGGACGGTGCAGGCGCCGCACTGGGCGATGCCGCAGCCGTATTTTACGCCGGTGATGCCGAGTTCGTCACGCAGCACCCACAGCAGCGGCATGTCGGGTTCGACATCGACCTCGTGGATTTTTCCGTCTACGGTGAGCTTCATCGGCTTGCCTCCAGCAGCAACAGGGTTCGATCGGTGCGGTACATAGAGATGGGAACAGGACCATGCAGAGTGGCGTTTGGTCGCGTTTCCGGTTTCATGCAAGAAAGTAATTTACAAAATTACAATAATTGTCAAGATGTTTAAACATGACCGATCGTGATCACAAAATTCTTGACGCCGCCATCGCCGTGTTTGCACGGTACGGGGTGCGCAAAGCGACCATGGGCGACATTGCCGAACAGGCCGGCATGTCCCGGCCGACCCTTTACGCGCGTTACGCCAACAAGGACGAGATCATGGCAGCTGCGATGCAGCTGATCTCGGATCGGGTGGTCAGCGAGGTTGTCGAGGCCTGGTGCTTGGCCGCCACGCTCGGCGAGCGGATCGACATTTTTCTCGAGTGCGCGATTGTCCGGTTTTTCGAGCAGATCAGGCAGATGCCGGATTCCAGCGATCTGATGACCGGCAGCGGAGACGGCGCTGCACCGCACCTGAAGGCGGAGCAGGGCAAGATCGATCTGCTGACAGAGTTGTTCGAGGCCCGCACCGATGCGCTTGCCGCCCATGGCAGCAGTCCGGCGGAGCTGGCGGATTTCTTCTATGCCAGCGCCTCGAGCTTCAAGTTTACCGCGCGGGACGGCAAACACCTTGCAAGCCTGCTGGCCACACTGAAGCAAAGCACCATGGTCATGCTCGGCGAGGCTTAGTCCTGCCGCGGTGTCTGTTCCCAGGCCTGCCTGTCCTACCTTCACCGGACGCGGTCAGCCGGGCTTTTCGTTGATCCACGTCAATGCGGCGGCCCGCGGACATGCCCAGATTGAGGGCAACCGACATCCCTCACTGCCTGAAGGAATCACCCATGCTCCTTTCGCCCAGATCCGCCTTGCTCATGCTGTCGCTTGCAGGTTTTGTTGGCCTCTCAAACGGGCCGGCATCGGCCGGGGACTGCACCGGCTACGTCGTCGGGGTCAAGCCGATCAGCCAGTATAATCATGCGCGCGGCAACGGTTTCCTGGCGGTGCGTACGGGCCCCGGATCGAGCTACCAGCAGATCGGCGAGGTCTACCGCGGCGACGAGGTTTCGGTCTACAACCGGCGCGGCAACTGGTACGCGATCACCTGCATGTCGGGCCGCTGCACGCAGCCGATGTGGGGCACGCCGATGCCGTCGGGCTGGGTGTCGCGCAAATATGTCGATGCCCGCGGTGTTTGCCCCTGAGCAGTCGGCTAACAATATCCTTGCTTCCAAGGGGCGCGCGCACAACGATCAGGCCTTGAAAGCAGTCGCCCTGACGCGACGTTGCAGATAAAGGGCGATGCCGATCCAGACCGCAGACCGCAGTGTCATCGCGCCGACGGTGCGCACCTCGTAGGCTCCGCCTGACAGCACATGCCAGCCAAACAGGCCGAAGACTGCGACAATGGTGATTGCCAAGGCAATGGCCAGATAGTGGGCCCAACGCTTCAGCAGCAGAATTCCGACCGCCGCGGCGGCATAGGCAAATCCCGACAGGAAGTTGAACCACAGGACGAAGCGGACGGCATTTCCCGCCGCCGCCTGCGCCTCGGGGCCGCCGAAGAGCACCCGTCCGCCTGACACGATGGTCAGAATGCCGAAGATCAGAGCGAAACCCGCCACAAGGCGATTGGAGACAACGCTTCGCTTGCCGACCGTCATGTGTTGGCTCCTGCGTTGTTGTCAGCCTGCTGAACCCGGGTGTGGTGGCACTGCGCAGCGTGGGCGCCTTTTGCCACCTGTGAGTATGGCACGTATGCCGGCCCCCAGCGAATGTTTGCTTGCTGGCCGGAGCAGGGCAAATCGCCTCACTGCGGGTTCGACGATTCACACTCTGTCCATCATTCCTAACCCTTCGTTAATCTTGACGAGATATTAAGGGGTCGAACTCGTGCGCCTGATGGGGGTGGTTCCCATTGACGCCCATGGTGGCCCATGTTATCCCAAAAGCCCAAGATCAGCAGGCGGGCATCCGCCGTTTCATCCCAATCCGGACTGCGGTTCCCGCAAGGCGCCGCGCAGGCGGTTCTCGCCGCCCTTGAAGTCCTGTGCGCGGATGAACGGCGCCCAACCGGAGGGTCGATGGAGTGGGGCCAACAGGCGGAAGCGGCGGTACAGAGTCATGAACCGGTTCCTGTCGCATGCGACAAACAGGATCGACGCGAAGGGGCGGGTTTCCGTGCCATCGATGTTCCGTGCTGTGCTGGCGCGTTCGGCGGTCGAAGAGCTCTACGCCTGGCAGGATTTCGTGTTTCCGGCGGTCTCGATGGCCGGACCGGAGGTGCTCGAGCGCTTCGAGCGGATGATCGGATCGCAGGATCCGTTCTCGGCGGAAGCCAACAAGATGTCGCTGCTCATTCACGGCGGCGGGGTGTTCATGAAGCTCGACGGCGAGGGTCGGCTTCTGGTGACGGATTTCATCCGCGATTTTGCGGGCATCACCGACCGGGTGACGTTCGCGGGGCGGGGGGATCATTTTCAGCTCTGGGAACCGGCGGCATTCGAGCAGATGCAGGCGCAGGCCCGGAAAGAACGGACGGCCATTTCCTGACCGTCCGCAACGGATGGAGAAACGGAATGGCGGCGGACATGGGCGACGGTGAAACTGACGTCCAAGGCGGACCTGTCCGCCACATTCCGGTTCTTCTCCGCGAGGTTCTGGCAGCCCTGGAGCCCAAGCCCGGCGAGATCATCGTCGACGGCACCTTCGGGGCGGGCGGTTACACCGCCGCCATTCTCGAGGCCGGGGCCGAAGTGATCGCCTTTGATCGCGATCCCGATGCGATTGCGGCGGGTGCCGCGATGGTCGAGGCCTCGAACGGCAAGCTCAAGCTCATCCATGCCCGGTTCTCCGAACTGCTCGATCAAGTCGAGGAGACCAGCCTTGACGGCGTGGTGCTCGACATCGGCGTCTCCTCGATGCAGATCGACGAGGCCGAACGCGGGTTTTCCTTCATGCGCGACGGACCGCTCGACATGCGGATGGGGCAATCGGGCGTCAGCGCGGCGGACGTGGTCAACCGCGCCAAGCCCTCCGACATGACACGGATCTTCGGCATCCTGGGCGAGGAACGTCATGCCGGCCGCATCGCGCGGGCGATCGAGGCGGAGCGGCAGAAGGCGCCGTTTGCCACCACCCGGCAGCTGGCGGGGCTGATCGAAAAGGTGTCGCCGCGGCGTCCGCAGGACAAGATCCATCCGGCCACACGGGTGTTCCAGGCGCTCCGGACCTATGTCAACGACGAGCTGGGCGAGCTGGCGCGGACGCTGTTTGCGGCCGAACGGGCGCTCAAGCCGGGCGGGCGGCTGGTGGTGGTCAGCTTCCACTCGCTCGAGGACCGCATCGTCAAGCGCTTCTTCCAGGACCGCGCCGGCAAGGCGTCGGGCTCGCGGCATCTGCCGATGGTGGCCGAGCGGCAATCGACATTCACGCTGATCGGCAAGCAGCCGGTGAGCGCGGGCGAGGACGAATGCGCGATCAACCCGCGTTCGCGGTCGGCGAAAATGCGCGCCGGGCTGCGCACCACGGCACCCGCCGGCAAGGCCGGCGCCGACATCCTTCCCGTCCCCAACCTCGCCGCGCTTGCGGCTCTCGGAGGCTGAGCCATGCTGCGAACCATCGACCTGGTGCTTGTCGGCGCGATGATCGCCGCCGCTACGATCACCTACCAGATCAAGCATGCCGCCGAGGAGAAGCTGGCCCAGGTGCAGGAACTGCAGGCCGAGATCAAGCTTCAGGAAGAGACCATCGATCTGCTCGAGGCCGACTGGAGCCTGCTCAACCAGCCCTCGCGGTTGCAGCGGCTGTCGACTGCCTTCGAGGCGGAACTGGGGCTGAAACCGATCACGCCTGAACAAATGGCCGGGCCCGACGAGTTGCCCGGGCGGGCGAGCGACTTCGAGCCGCAAGTGGCTGAGGGCGAAACCGACGCGGAACTGACGACGGGGTCTGTGCAACAATGAGAAAACTCGGGACGCTTCTTTCCGGGCTTGGCCCGGCCGGCAATGCGGCCGACGGCCGCGGTCGCTCACCGCTCGAATTCGAGGGTGTGCGCAAGGCGCAGGGCACCCAGGCCAAGAACCGCATCATCATCGCGATCGCCTGTTTTGGAGTGTTCTACTCGGTCATCGGAGCGCGGCTGGTGCAGTACGGCATGCGTTCGCCCGAGACGGTTTCCTCGATCGCCCGCGCCGATCAGTTGCTGATCTCGCGGCCGGACCTGCTCGACCGCAACGGCGAGGTGCTGGCCACCGACATCCGTACCGTGTCGCTGTTTGCCGAGCCCAACAAGATTGTCGATCCCGACGAGGCAATCGAACTGCTCGCCACCGTGCTTCCTGATCTCGACATGCGCGGCATCCACCGCAAGTTGTCGTCGAATTCGAGGTTCCAGTGGCTGAGAAGGCAGCTGACCCCCAAGCAGCAAAGCCAGATCCTTGCACTTGGCATTCCGGGTATCGGCTTCCGGCCGGAAACGCGCCGCTTCTACCCTGGCGGGCCGACGGCGTCGCATGTTGTCGGCCACGTCAACATCGACAACAAGGGCATCGCCGGGATGGAGAAATATGTCGACGGGCAGGGGCTCGGCGACCTGGCCGCCGCCGGCCTGACGGTCAACGAGGACATGAAGCCGGTTCGGTTGTCACTCGATCTGAGGGTACAGCATGTGCTGCGCGACGAGCTTTCGGCGGCCATGGGCCGCTACAAGGCGATCGCCGCTGCCGGTGTGGTGCTGAACGTGCATACCGGCGAAGTGATCGGCATGTCGTCACTGCCGGATTACGATCCGAACAACCCCGTCGAAGCGCTGCAGAAAGACCGGCTCAACCGGATGTCGGCGGGCACCTACGAGATGGGCTCGACCTTCAAGGCGTTCACCACGGCGATGGCGCTCGATTCGGGCCTGGTCAAGATGTCGGATTCCTTCGACGCCCGCGGGGCGATCCGCATCGGCGGCTTCACCATCAAGGATTTCCACGGCAAGAACCGGGTGCTGAGCGTGCCGGAAATCTTCATCTACTCCTCCAATATAGGTACTGCCCGGATGGCCGATCTGGTCGGCATCGAGGGGCACAAGGAATTCCTCACCCGGCTGGGGCTTTTGACCCGCATGCAGACCGAATTGCCCGAAGTGGCAATGCCGAACCAGCCGGCCGAGTGGAAGAAGATCAACTCGATCACCATCTCTTTCGGCCATGGGGTGTCGACCACGCCGCTGCAGACGGCGGTCGCCGCGGCGGCGCTGATGAACGGCGGCAAGCTGATCGAGCCGACCTTCCTGCCGCGCACGAGGGAGGACGCCGACAAGGTCGCCATCCAGGTGATCAAGCAGTCGACCAGCGACAACATGCGCAACCTGATGCAGATGAATGTCGCCAAGGGCTCGGGACGGCGCGCCGAGGTTCCCGGTTTCCATGTCGGCGGCAAGACCGGAACGGCGGAAAAGGTGGTCAACGGGCGCTACGATTCATCGGTGCGCTTCAACGCCTTCCTCTCCGCCTTCCCGATCGACAATCCTGATTATGTGGTGCTGGTGGTGATCGATGAACCCAAGCCCGAGGAAGGCGCGCACTCGGCCACCGCCGGCCTGAACGCCGCCCCCATGGTCGGGGCGATCATTCGCCGGTCCGCGGCGTTTCTGGGGGTCAGGCCGCGGTTTGGAAATGATATGCAGGCGCTGCGATTGTCATACTGAAAACACAAGTGGCGGGCAGGGCATCGCTGATATCAAGTGAACCGCATTTTATCCCGGCAATGAAAGACCAGAGCATTTCATGAAACTGTCCGCATTGATCGCCGCCCTGCCTTCCGAATCCCTTGCGGTTCCGCAAACAGCCGACACCGGGCTTGCGGTGACCGGACTGACCGCCGACAGCCGCATGGTCGAGCCGGGGAATGTGTTTTTCGCGCTTGCCGGGGTGAAGACGGACGGCGCCCGGTTTGCCGCCCAGGCGGCTTCGCGGGGAGCCATGGCAATCGTGGCGGGCCGCGATGCGGAGCTTGCGGACATCACGGTTCCGGTGCTGCGGGCGGAGGATCCGCGGCAGGCGCTGGCGCGCATGGCCGCGGCCTTCTTCGGTCCGCAGCCGCGGGTGATGGCGGCGGTGACCGGCACTGCCGGCAAGACCTCGGTCGCCTCTTTCCTGCGGCAGATCTGGACCCATGCCGGTGAGCAGGCCGCGATGCTCGGCACCACCGGGGTGGTGGCGCCGGGCCGCATCGAATACGGCACGCTGACCACGCCGGACCCGGTCGCGCTGCACCGGCTGCTGGCCGAGCTTGCCAGCGAAGGCGTGACCCACGCTGCGATGGAAGCCTCCAGCCACGGGCTCGACCAGCGCCGGCTTGATGGCGTGGCGCTGAGTGTCGGCGGCTTCACCAATCTGGGCCGCGACCACATGGATTACCATCCGACCATGGATGACTACATGGCGGCCAAGATGCGGCTGTTCGACACGCTGCTGCCGAAGGGTGCGCCGGCGGTGATCTTTGCCGACGACCCGTGGTCGCAGAAGGCCGTCGAGGTCGCCGAGCGGGCCGGCGCCCGGGTGCTGACCGTTGGCCGCAAGGGCGGGTTCCTCAGCCTCAAGCGGGTCGAGCACCTGCGCGACAAGCAGGTCGCCGAGGTTCACATGGACGGGCGCATCTTCGAGGTGCACCTGCCGCTGGCCGGCGACTTCCAGATATCCAACGCGCTCGTCGCCGTCGGCATGGCGATCGCCAGCGGTACCTCCGCGGACCAGGCCATGGCGGCGCTCGATCATCTGACCGGCGCATCGGGGCGGCTTGAGCTCATCGGTTCGACGCCACATGGCGCGCCGGCCTATGTCGATTACGCCCATAAGCCGGAGGCGCTGGAAAACGTGCTGGAGGCGGTGCGGCCGTTCACCACCGGCCGGGTGATCGTCGTCTTCGGCTGCGGCGGCGACCGCGACCGCGGCAAGCGGCCGATCATGGGCGAGATCGCGATGCGGCTTGCCGATGTGGTGATCGTCACCGACGACAATCCACGCTCGGAAGATCCGGCCACCATCCGTGCCGAAATCATGACGGTGGCCGCCGGCGCGACGGAGATCGGCGACCGCGCCGAAGCGATCAGAACAGCGGTCGGCATGCTTGAGGCCGGTGACACGCTCATCGTCGCAGGCAAGGGTCACGAGGAAGGCCAGACGATCGGCGACAAGGTGCTGCCGTTCTCCGATCACACCGAAATTCGCAAGGCACTGGAGGAACTCAAGGCATGAGTTTGCTGTGGACCGCGCAAGAGATGATCGAAGCCATGGACGGGCGTCCGGTCGGCGCTCTGCCGGACGGCGTCACCGGGATTTCCATCGACAGCCGGACGGTCGGCGCGGGCGACGCCTTCTTCGCCATCAAGGGCGAGCGCTTCGACGGGCATGATTTCGCCAGCGTTGCGGTGGCCAATGGGGCGAGCCTGCTTGTCGTGTCGGAATCGAAGCTGCCGGCACTCGGACGGCTGACCGCACCGATGATCGTGGTCAATGACGTGCTGGCCGCGCTTGAGGATCTCGGACGCGCCTCGCGGGCGCGCTCGGAAGCCAGGATCATCGCGGTGACCGGCTCGGTGGGCAAGACCTCGAGCAAGGAAATGCTGCGCCAGGCGCTCGAGCCCAGCGGCGAGGTTCATGCCTCGGTGGCTTCGTTCAACAACCATTGGGGCGTGCCGCTGACACTGGCGCGGATGCCCGCGAGCACGGCCTTTGGCGTGTTCGAGATCGGTATGAACCATCCCGACGAGATCCGGCCGCTGGTCAAGATGGTCAGGCCGCATATCGCCATCATCACCACCATTGCCGCCGCCCATATGGGCAATTTCAAGAACCTCACCGAGATCGCGGCGGCAAAGTCCGAGATCATGGAAGGCCTGGTCGAGGACGGTCACGTGCTGCTCAACCGGGACAACGAGAAATACGGCTGGCTGAAGAAGCGGGCCGGGGAACTCGGGGTCGCCCATGTTCACTCTTTCGGGGAAAATCCCAAGGCCGACTACCGCCTGCTCAAGTGCAAGCTGTTGCCGGACTGCTCGACGATCACCGCGCGAATCGGCGCTGAAGACGTCGCCGCCAAGATCGGGGCGCCCGGGCGGCACCAGGTTCAGAATGCGCTGGCGGTGCTCGGAACGGTGCAGCTTGCCGGTGCAAATCTCGCCAAGGCCATCCACGCCCTTTCCCGGCTCTCGGCAGAAAAAGGCCGCGGCGCCCGGCATGAGTTGAAGATCGATGGCGGCAGTTTCGTGCTGATCGATGAAAGCTACAACGCCAACCCGGCCTCGATGCGCGCTGCGCTGGACCTGATGCGCGACACGCCGGTCCGGCTCAGGGGACGGCGGATCGCCGTGCTGGGCGACATGCTGGAAATGGGCCGCTTTTCCGAACAGGTGCACCGCGATCTGGCAGGGCCGGTGCGTGAGGCCGGCGCTGACATGGTTTGCCTGGCCGGTCCGGAAATGCGGGCGCTGCGCGATGAACTGGGAACGACCATCGAAACCGTCTACAGGGACGAAGCCCCCGAACTGGCCGAGTATCTCAGGACGGTTTTGAGGGATGGCGACGTGGTGATGGTCAAGTCATCGCTCGGCATCGGCTTCGGCCGTATTGTTAAGGCATTGCTTGACAACTATCCGGTGCTGTCTGACAGCAACACTCAAGATTAAACGGGTCGGGGACCGAATTCATGCTTATCTGGTTGGTGGATCTGGCGGACGAAGTCCAGTTTTTTAATCTTTTCAGATACATCACCTTCCGAACAGGTGCCGCGATGTTTACCGCGGCGCTGATCGTGTTCCTGTTCGGACCGCGAATCATCGCCTCGCTGAAAGTGCGCCAGGGCCGGGGACAGCCGATCCGCGCTGACGGACCGCAGACCCATTTCCTGAAGGCCGGGACGCCGACGATGGGCGGTTTGATGATCCTGGCCGGCATCGTCGGCTCGTCGCTCTTGTGGGCGGATCTGTCGAGCGTCTATGTGGTCACCACGCTCCTGGTGACGCTCGGCTTCGGCGCCATCGGATTTTACGATGACTACCTGAAAGTCACCAAACAGACTGACAAGGGGTTCTCCGGCAAGGCGCGGCTGGGGCTTGAGTTCATCATTGCGGGTGTTGCGGTGTTCTTCATCATGCAGGCCTCGATGGCCGCGTCCACCGTCAACGGCGTGACCTTCGGATCGTCGATCGCATTCCCTTTCTTCAAGGATCTGCTGCTCGATCTCGGCTGGTTCTTCATCGTCTTCGGCGCCTTCGTGATCGTGTCGGCCGGCAATGCGGTCAACCTGACCGACGGTCTCGACGGGCTGGCGATCGTGCCGGTGATGATCGCCGCGGCCTCGTTCGGCGCCATCGCCTACCTCGCCGGCAACGCGGTGTTTGCCAATTACCTGCAGATCCATTTCGTGCCCGGCACAGGTGAACTGGCGGTTATCCTCGGCGCAGTCATCGGAGCGGGGCTTGGCTTCCTGTGGTTCAACGCGCCGCCCGCCGCAATCTTCATGGGCGACACCGGGTCGCTGGCGCTGGGCGGCCTGATCGGCACGGTGGCGGTCGCCACCAAGCACGAGATCGTCATGGCGATCATTGGCGGCCTGTTCGTGATGGAAGCGCTGTCGGTGATCATCCAGGTGGCTTCGTTCAAGCTGACCGGGAAGCGGGTGTTCCTGATGGCGCCGATCCACCATCATTTCGAAAAGCTCGGCTGGACCGAAAGTCAGGTCGTGGTGCGGTTCTGGATCATCTCGGTCGGGCTGGCAATGATCGGCCTCGCGACCTTGAAGTTGAGGTGATCGATGATCGCTGCGTCGACATTTCGCGGCAGACGCGTGGCGCTCTTCGGCCTGGGGGGCTCGGGGCTCGCCACCGCACGGTCGCTGGTTGCGGGCGGAGCCCAAGTCTCGGCCTGGGACGACAATCCGGCCCAGGTTGACGCGGCGCGGGCCGCGGGCATTCCGGTCGCCGATCTGCGCGATCTCGACTGGACTTCTGTCGACACCCTGGTGCTGGCTCCGGGCGTGCCGCTGACCCATCCCAAGCCGCACTGGAGCGCGGAACTGGCCAACAGCCACGGCGTCGAGATCATCGGCGATGTCGAGATCTTCGTGCGCGAGCGTCGGGCGCATGCGCCGGGCAGTCCGTTCATCGCCATTACCGGCACTAACGGCAAGTCGACCACCACGGCGCTGATCGCCCATTTGATCGCCCATTCGGGCCGCGATGCGCAACTCGGCGGCAATATAGGAACGGCGGTGCTGACCCTGGCACCGCCCGCGCCGGACCGGGTGCACGTCGTCGAGTGTTCGTCCTACCAGATCGATCTGGCGCCTTCGCTCGATCCGAGCGCCGGGCTGCTGCTCAACCTGACACCTGATCACCTCGACCGGCACGGCTCGATGCAGCATTATGCCGAGGTCAAGGAGCGGCTCGTGGCGCAAAGCGCCGTAGCGATCATCGGCGTCGATGACGACTGGTGCCGCGGCATTGCCGACCGGCTTGAAAGCCAGGGGCGGACTGTCGAGCGGATTTCCAAGGACCACGCGCTCACCGAGGGCCTGTTCGCGCAAGGATCGCTGATCCGCCGGGCGCATGAGGGCGCGGTGGACGATCTGGCCGACCTGACAGGCATCGCCACGCTGCGCGGCGCGCACAATGCGCAGAATGCGGCCGCCGCCATCGCCGCTTGCCTGGCGGTCGGGCTGAGCGTCGACGAGATCCGCGCCGGCCTGGCGGTCTTTCCCGGTCTCAAGCACCGGATGCAGCCGGTGGCGCGGCGTGGACGCGTTGTCTTCGTCAACGATTCCAAGGCCACCAATGCGGACGCGGCAGCACCGGCGCTGCAGAGCTTCGAGCACATCTACTGGATTGCCGGCGGTCTGCCGAAAGAGGGCGGGATTGCTTCGCTCGAGCCGTTCTTCCCGCGCATTGCCAGGGCCTACCTGATCGGCGAGGCGGCCGCGGGGTTTGCCGCCACCATCGGCGCGCATGCGCCGTTCGAGATTTCCGGCACGCTGGACCAGGCGGTGGCCGCGGCTGCGCGCGATGCGGCGCTGGACGCGGCGGAAATGCCCGCGGTGCTGCTGTCGCCGGCCTGCGCCAGTTTCGACCAGTTCCGCAATTTCGAGGTCAGGGGCGACGCCTTCGTCAGCCTGGTGTCAGCGCTCGCTGATATCGACATGCTCATCGATGTAGAAAACAATGGAGAGTGCCATGGTTAGCCGCGTCGAACGTGGACCGGTCGCCGACTGGTTCTGGACCATCGACCGCCTGTTCCTGGCGGTCTTCGTCGGGCTGATGGGGATCGGCCTGATGCTGTCGTTTGCCGCCAGCCCGGCGGTGGCCGAGAGGCTGGGGCTCGACAGCTTTCATTTCGTCGAGCGGCACGGCCTGTTCCTGCTGCCGGCGCTGATCGTGATGGTCGGCGTGTCGTTCCTGAGCCCGCGGCAGGTGCGTCGGCTGGCGTTGCTGCTTCTGGTCGCGTCCATCCTGATGATGATCCTGGCCCTGTTTTTCGGCGTCGAGATCAAGGGATCGCGGCGCTGGGTGTCGATTCTGGGCCTGTCGGTCCAGCCATCGGAATTCATGAAGCCCGCCTTCGTGGTGATCTGCGCCTGGCTGTTCTCGGAGCGGTCGCGGCATCCCGAGATCCCCGGAAACCTGTTCGCCATCATCCTGTTCGGCATCGTTGCGGCATTGCTGGTGGCCCAGCCCGACCTGGGGCAGACCATGCTGACGACCGCGGTCTGGGGCGGCATGTTCTTCATGGCCGGCATGTCCTGGCTGTGGATCATGCTGCTTGGCAGCGTTGCGGTCCTCGGTTTCATCTCGGCCTATTTCATGTTTCCGCACGTGGCCGAGCGCATCAACGGCTTCCTGTTCGGCGAGGGCGACAGTTTCCAGGTCGACACGGCGCGCGAGGCGATCATCCGCGGTGACTGGCTCGGCCAGGGCCCGGGCGAGGGGACGATCAAGCGGATCCTGCCCGATAGCCACACGGACTTCGTCTTTTCCGTCGCGGCGGAGGAATTCGGCATCATTTTCTGCATGGTGCTGGTCATGCTGTTCGGTTTCGTGGTCATTCGCGGGCTCATTCGTGCCGGGCAGGAGCAGGACGACTTCACCCGGCTGGCAGTGGCCGGTCTTTCGCTGCTGATCGGTTTCCAGTCGTTCATCAACATCGGCGTCAACCTCGAACTGCTGCCGGCCAAGGGCATGACGCTGCCGCTGATTTCCTATGGTGGCTCGTCGATGATCGCGGTGTCGATCACCGCCGGTTTCGTTCTGGCCCTGACCCGGCGCCGGCCCGAAAGCCGTGCCCAGCCACGCACCGTCTACCGGCCGGTGGCGAGCGTGGCGGCGGAATAGGGCGATGGCAAAGAGCAAGCTTTTTCTGCTGTCGGCGGGCGGTACCGGCGGGCATCTGTTCCCGGCCGAGGCGCTGGCGCACGAGCTGACGGCGCGCGGGCACCGGGTGCACCTGGTCACCGACAGCCGCGCCGAGCGGTTCTCGGGCAAGTTCCCGGCCTCCGAGATCCATGTCGTGCGGTCGGCCACGATCGGTTCGAAGAATCCGTTCAAGGTGATCAGTTCGTTGTGGACCCTGTTCAAGGGCGTACGCGAGGCCGGCGCCCTGATCCGGAAAATCCGGCCCGACGCGGTGATCGGGTTTGGCGGCTATCCAACGATCCCGCCGCTGCTCGCGGCCTCGAATGCCGGTTTGCCGACGATGCTGCATGAGCAGAACGCGGTGATGGGCCGCGCCAACAAGGCACTGGCCTCGCGGGTCAAGGCGATTGCCGGCGGCTTCCTGCCCGAAGGCGAGGGCCGTTACGCGGACAAGACCGTGATCACCGGCAATCCGGTACGCCCGGAAGTGATCGCGGCGGCAGCCATTCCCTATGTGCCTTCGGTCGACGGCGAACCGTTCCGGCTGGTGGTGTTCGGCGGCAGCCAGGGCGCGCAGTTCTTCTCCGACGCCATTCCATCGGCCATCGGCCTGTTGCCAGATCCTCTCAGGGCGCGGCTCGAACTCACCCAGCAGGCAAGACCCGAGGACGAGGCGCAGGTCAGGGCGCGGCTTAAGGAGATGGGTGTCAAGGCCGAGGTGTCGCCGTTCTTCACCGACATGGCGGCGCGCATCGGCGCGGCGCATCTGGTGATTTCGCGCTCCGGCGCCTCGACCGTCTCCGAGATTGCGGTGATCGGCCGCTCGGCCATCCTGGTGCCCTATCCCTATGCGCTCGACCATGACCAGGCCGCCAATGCCCACGCGCTGATGGCCAAGGGCGGCGCCAGCGTGGTCCGCCAAGCCGACCTGACGCCTCAGGTTCTCGCTGGCATGATTGCCGACCGCATGAACGATCCCACCGGGCTGGCGGCTACCGCGAGCGCCGCCCAGGCCACGGGAAAACCCGACGCCGCGCGCTTGCTTGCCAATCTGGCAGAAGCTATTGCGGAGGGCGTCAGTGTAGAACAATTCAGGAGTCCACCCGCATGAAGATGCCACAAACAATCGGCCTGGTGCATTTCATCGGCATCGGCGGCATCGGCATGAGCGGCATTGCCGAGGTCCTCAACAATCTCGGCTACAAGGTGCAGGGCTCGGATCAATCCGAGAGCGCCAATGTGCAGCGGCTCAGGGACAAGGGTATCGAGGTGCATATCGGCCACTCCGCTGCCAATCTCGGCGATGCGGAAGTGGTGGTTGTCTCGACCGCGATCAAGAAGAACAACCCCGAGCTGATGGCGGCGCGCGAACGCCTGCTGCCGGTGGTGCGGCGTGCCGAAATGCTGGCCGAGCTGATGCGGTTCCGCAACGCCATCGCCATCGGCGGCACCCACGGCAAGACCACAACCACCTCGATGGTGGCGACGCTGCTCGAAGCCGGCGGGCTCGATCCGACCGTGATCAACGGCGGCATCATCAACGCCTACGGCACCAATGCGCGCATGGGCGAGGGTGAATGGATGGTGGTGGAAGCCGACGAAAGCGACGGCACCTTCCTCAAGCTGCCCGCCGACATCGCCATCGTCACCAATATCGATCCCGAGCATCTCGACCATTACGGCACCTTCGACGCGGTGCGCGCCGCGTTCCGGCAGTTCGTCGAGAACGTGCCGTTCTACGGTTTCGGCGTGATGTGCCTCGACCACCCGGAAGTGCAGGCCCTGGTCAGCCGCATCGAGGACCGCCGGGTCATCACCTATGGCGAGAACCCGCAGTCGGACGTGCGCTATTTCAATCACCGGATGGACGGGCCGGTCTCGGTGTTCGACGTGGTGATCCACAGCCGCAAGACCGGCAAGACGGTCGAGCTCAAGGATCTCAGGCTGCCGATGCCGGGCAAGCACAATGTCTCGAACGCGGTTGCCGCAATTGCGGTGGCCAGCGAGCTGGGGCTGACGCCGGAGCAGATTGCCAAGGGACTTGGCCAGTTCGGCGGGGTCAAGCGGCGCTTCACCCATACCGGCAGCTGGAACGGGGTCGAGGTGTTCGACGATTACGGCCATCATCCGGTCGAGATCAAGGCGGTGCTGTCGGCCGCGCGCGACGCCTGCCAGGGTCGGGTGATCGCGGTGGCGCAGCCGCACCGCTACACGCGACTTGAAAGCCTGTTCGACGACTTCTCCACCTGTTTCAACGACGCCAACACCGCGATCATCGCGCCGGTCTATTCGGCTGGCGAAGATCCGATCGAAGGCATCAGTTCGGCCGCCCTGGTGTCGAGCATGAAGGCGGGCGGCCACCGCGATGCGCGGCTGATCGACGGGCCTGCGGCGCTGGCGCCGTTGATCGCCGAGATCGCGAAGCCGGGCGATTATGTCGTTTGCCTCGGCGCCGGCACAATTACGCAATGGGCCAACCAGCTGCCCAAGGAACTCCATGCGCTGAAGCCCGAAGCGGGTGGCAGCGCATGAAGCCGCTGCAGCTCGACGGGGAAAAGCTGCTGGCATCGCTCGAAGGCAAGCTGGGTGATGTCCAGGGCCGGCTGACGCCGAATGCCGAGATGTCGAAGGTGACTTGGTTCCGCACCGGCGGTCCGGCGGAACTGCTGTTCCAGCCGGTCGACGAGGACGACCTGTCGAGGTTTCTCGCCGCACTTCCGGAGGATGTTCCCGTGCTGCCGGTCGGCATCGGTTCCAACCTGCTGGTCCGCGACGGCGGCATTCCGGGCGTGGTGATCCGGCTGTCGGCCAAGGGATTCGGCCGCGCCGAACAGGTGTCGGATACGCGGCTGGCTGCGGGTGCTGTCTGCCCCGACAAGCACCTCGCCGCGCTGGCGCTCGAGACCGGGCTTGGCGGGTTTCACTTCTACCATGGCATTCCCGGCGCCATCGGCGGCGCCCTACGGATGAACGCCGGGGCCAATGGCGTCGAGACCCGCGAGCGGGTCGTCGAGGTTCACGCCATCGACCGCAAGGGCGGCCGGCATGTGCTGTCGAACGCCGACATGGGCTATGCCTACCGGCATTCCTCGGCGCCGAAGGACCTGATCTTCACCCGCGCCATCTTCGAGGGCACGCCCGCTGACAGGAGCGAAATCCGCGCCGCCATGGACGCCGTGCAGCACCACCGCGAGACGGTGCAGCCGATCCGCGAGAAGACCGGCGGCTCGACCTTCAAGAATCCGGAAGGGCATTCGGCCTGGAAGGTGATCGACGAGGCAGGCTGCCGCGGACTGACCGTGGGCGGCGCCCAGATGTCGCCGATGCATTGCAACTTCATGATCAACACCGGCACCGCCTCCGGCTACGAGCTCGAAAATCTCGGCGAGACGGTTCGCGCCCGCGTGCTCGAGCATTCGGGCATCCGGCTTGAATGGGAAATCAAGCGGCTCGGCCTGTTCGAGCCGGGGCAGGTGGTGCAGGAGTTTCTGGGGCAGCTGGTCTAATTCAGACTGCCGGCATTTCCCGGTGGGATTTGATGTCTGAGGCTTTAGCGATCTAGATCCAGCGCTGCATTCACTGCCCCGTGCGGCAGCGCCGGGACGAAGTTTCCGTCGCGGCCGGTCATGCCTTCGTTGGCGATCATCGAATTGAGGATGGCTTCCTCGGTGGCCTGCACCACCGCCTCGAAGAACGGGTCGATGTCTTCGTCGGGTACGAAGCGCACCGTGCGGATCGCGCCGGCGCCGAGGTCGGAGGCGGCGGTCGAAAAGGCCAGGAAAAGATCGCCGGATCCGTGCGTGGCCATGCCGCCGGTCCTGCCGATGCCGAAGCTGGCGCGGCGGGCGAGCCGCTTCAACTGATGCGGCAGGAAGGGTGCGTCGGTGGCGATGACGGCGATGATCGACGAGAGGTCGGTGTCCTTGGTGTTGGTTGTCATCTGCGGCAGGTCCGGATCGGCACCGATATTCTTGCCCAGCACGGTGAGGTGCCGGCGGGTGCCGAAATTGGCCTGAACGAAGACGCCGACGGTAAACTCCTCTCCGTCATAATCGAGCAGCCGCGACGAAGTCCCCGAGCCGGCCTTGAAACCGAAGCATTTCATCCCCGTGCCGCCGCCGACGCTACCTTCCTCGATGGCGCCGCCGTGCGCCGTGTCGATGGCCTCGATCACGTGCCGGGCCTCGACATGGAAGCCGTTGATGTCGTTGAGAAACCCGTCATAGGTCTCGGCGGCGACCGGCAGCGCGAAATCGTCGTGGTAGCGTTCGGCGAGATACTCGACGGCCCACTTGATGGTCGCGTCGCGGGCAATGCCGCAGGAATGGGTGTTGGTGATGGTGACCGGCAGCGCCATCTTGCCGGTTTCCTCGATGTAATGGGTGCCGCTCAATTCGCCATTGCCGTTGAGGCTGAAAAAGCCGGCGAACAGCGGCTCGTGGATCTGTTCGAGCGGGCGCGGCACGATCGCGGTCACGCCGGTGCGGACCGGACCGACACCCTGCCTGAGCGCCCCGTCGCCTTCTATGATCGTGGAATAGCCGACGGTGACGCCGGCCACATCGGTGATGGCGTTGAACGGTCCGCAGACGCCCTCGAACGGCAGCCCCAGGCCCCTGCCACGCAGCTTGCCCGACGGTGTGGTTGTCCATTCCGGTTTCATTGCGCGGATCTCCGTTGGCGGTGCAGGCGAGTGCCGTGAAACAGGTGGCATGGAACCGGGCCGGTGCACAAGCCGGAGAGAGCTTTCGCAAGGCGCATGGGTCCCGTCCCGCTCGCAGCCGCGACCGCGACCGCGACCGCCCAGGGGGGGCGGCCGCGATTTGGAAAATGTCTATTGGAAACATATTCTTAATGCAGTTTCCCTAGAATTGCCCCCTGAAAAAAGGAGTGGTTTCATGGTCAGCGTCATCCGCAGATGGATTGTCGATCAGCTGATGCTCGGGGAATTCGCCAGCTACCGTGACGTCTGTCGCAAGTCGGTCTGGGTGGCGCTCAAGGTGTCCCTGGTGGCCTATGGCCTCAATCTTTGCTGCCATTTCCTGCTCTACGGCTTCGGCCTGTTGCCATACGAACTCGGCTCGGCGCTGATCATTGCCACGGCGCTGACGCCGCCGATCACGTTTGTCGTCTCGATTGCCACCTATGTCGCGGTCGGATTTGCCATCCATGATCTGGGTGTTTCGCGGTCGGAGTTCGAGAAGCTCAGCCGCACCGACATGCTTTCGGGGCTTGCCAACCGGCGCGCCTTTCTCGAGCAGTTCGACCGCTGCGACCGGGACAAGGCGATGCTGGTGATCGATCTGGACCGGTTCAAAACGGTTAATGACACCTATGGGCACATGGCTGGCGACGACGTGATCGTCAAGGTCGCCCAGATGCTCGCAAAGGTGTTTTCGGAACGGTGCATGTGCGCCCGGATCGGCGGCGAGGAGTTCGCCGTGTTCTGCTGGGACATGCCGTTTGCGGAGTTCGCCGCGCTTGGCGAGATCGCGCGCCTGAGGATTGCCAGCATGCGGATCGAGGCGGGCGAGGGCGGATTTTCCGTCACGGTCTCGGGCGGACTGGCCCGGGCATTGCCCGAAGAGCAGTTCGGAGAGGTCTTCTCCAGGGCGGACAAGGCGCTTTATGCCGCCAAGTCCGGCGGCCGCAACAGGATCGTGCTCTGCCACGAAACAAGCGACGACGGCTGCAGGAAGAGCGAACAGCGTCGCAAGGTTGCCTGATCCATCTTCGGCTGGATACGGACGGGCAGGACTTTCCCAAATCCGAATGTGTCGAATTCCGCTGCGGCTAGCCGGACGCGGGTGGGGCTCCCGATCCGATTCTGATCTTGTCTGGTGAATTTTGGTGGCAAGGGTCGCGGCCTCTGAACCCTCGATGGCAACGGTCCTCGGCCCACTCGCCCCCGCGCTCCTTGGGCGCCGCCTAGCCTTTGGTGTGCAGTTGACGGCTTATGGAAGCATGGCGCGTCCTTATGCGGAGCGCGGGACCTCGGCATGGTGGACAGGGGCTCCATCCTGATCCATGATCCTTCGCCGCGCTTCCTGCGGGTTCATCGGCCTTCCGAACAGATACCCCTGGATCAGATCCGGCTCGAGCTTGCCGAGCACGTCCATCTCGGCTTCCGTCTCGACACCTTCGAGAACGCAGCGCAGGTCGAGCTTTCGGCACAGGCCGATGACACCGGCAACGATTTCCTTCGATGTGACGCTGTGGGACACCTTGCGGACAAAGCTTCTGTCGATCTTGACCTTGTCGAGCGGCAACTGGTCGATATACTCGAAACTCGAATAGCCCGATCCGAAGTCATCGAGCGCGATCTTGCAGCCGCTGGCCCGCAATTGCTCGAGAAGGGTCCGTGATTTTTCAAGATCGGACATGACCGCCGTTTCAGTGATCTCGAATTCCAGGCGGCTGGGCGCAATGCCGGAGTCCATGATCTGCCCCATCAGCGACAGCATGAAGGCGTGGTTCGAAATGTCCTGCGCGGACAGATTGAAGGAAAGGCTGATATCCCTGGGCCATCCGGCCAGTTCGGCGAGGCCTTTCCTGAACAGGATGTCGGTCACCGTGCGGATGTGACCGGAGCGTTCCGCCGCACGAATGAACAGGTCGGGGCGTACCAGGCCCAGCTTCGGGTTCTGCCAGCGCGCCAGGGCCTCGAAGCCGACGACGCGTTTTTGCTTGGGCGAATATTGCGGCTGAAACAGCAGGAACAATTCTTTCTCGAGATCGCCTTCGCGGAGTTCGCGCTCGATTTCGATCGCCAGTTTCATCTCCACGTCCTCGGCCGTGTCAAACAGGACGCAGTGGCCGCGGCTTTGCGTCTTGGCCTTGTAGAGAGCGTAATCGGCTTTCTCATAGAGCTGCGCGCCAGAAGCACCCATGCTGGGAAAGTGTGAAAAGCCGGCCGAGGCGCCAATCTTGAGATGCATCAGGTCAACCGGGTAAGGGCGGCTGATCGCTTCGATGGTGCAGTTGCCGAGAAAGCCGATCTTCTCCTCACTTAGATGCCCGGGCAGGATCGCGATGAATTCATCGCCGCCGATCCGGCCAAAAGTTGCGCCGTCGAAATCCAGTTCGGTGGCCCGGGTGACGACCGCGCGAAGCAGGGTGTCGCCAACCATGTGGCCATAGACATCGTTGATGGCCTTGAAGCCGTCGAGATCGAAAATTCCCATCCAGAAGGGTCTGCGCTGCTGCACCAGATAGTCGATCTTCTCAAAGACGGCGCGCCGGTTGGGGATGCCGGTCAGCGTATCGGTGTCAGCCAGTTGCCGCGCCTTGGAGGCCAGTTCGTCGGCAAGCAGGCGTGCATCGATCTGCTGCAGGATGGCCTTGCGCAGCAGCGAAGCCATGCTGAAGGAGGCGAACGCGGTGGCGACGCCAATGGAGACATACTGCATGAACAGTTGGTCTGAAAGGCCGGACGCGAACCAGAAGAGCGTTGCCAGGGATACGATCACGCTGAACAGCGTGCCTCTCAGCGTCACGCCGGTGGTCGAGAAAATGACGGCCATCAGGGCGAAGTAGACGAGCTTGGCCTGCTCGAAATGGATCATGAAGTAACTCAGCACATTCATGTACATCAGCATGTTCATTGCCAAACTGGCCAACTCCAGCCGGAGCAGAGAAATCGACTTTCCGGCAAGGGCATGTTGCCTGAGCATGTAGTAGCTGAACGCGGTGAGGGTGCTGATCGATCCCAGTATCGCCAGGGACTGACCGGATTCATCCTGCCAATGGCTCCAGGTAACGTAGATGTAATAGGCACACCCGATCATAAGCACCGAGCGAATGATGGGAGCGTAGGCATCGGCCATGGCCCGTCGCCGCAACGGATCATTCGAGTGTTTAAAAGTCTTCATTATATTCTCTATGCGCATCGTTTGATATATCCCGAACCAGTATTGCCAAGCCGTGCGGAATTTCATGTTAAATGCCAAGTATTATCGGTCCATATTAAATACATGTTTAACGGGTTTTTATTTCGTCGCACCCATGCGCCCGGTGTTCCGATTTTTCTTTCGTATTCCTGCCGTCGTCCTTTAAATATGGCGTTAATTATTAAATAATTATTATAAATTTGACTTGCATTGGCGGCGAGGCCTTGCGGCCGAACCTTGCCGGCATCCGCGTGTCTGTTCCTTCAGGATCGGGCAGCTGGCCATTGACGGAAAGTCTGCGTCCACAGGATCAGGCGGACGAAGTGTACTGCTTGAACGGTCTGCGTCCGGCTGCAGGCGGGATTGCCCGGGCTTTTACTTCATTTGCACGGATTTGCGGCACAGGATTGCCACGATTGCGTGGCCTCGATACCGGATTGACCATCCGCGGTCGCGGACGGCTTGGCGCAATCTTCATTGCGTATTTTGAGGGGTAGTGCGCCGGATTTTGCGCCGGTTTTGCGCTGCAGATTTGAACGAGAAGCGTCCGGGCAGGCCGTGCGGGATCCGTCGGGCTCCGGAGACGCTTCGGTATGAGGGGAATGACATGACCGCTGACACATCGAAAAAGCACGTGGCCGTCCTTATGGGCGGGTTTTCCTCGGAGCGACCGGTCAGCCTGGCTTCGGGCGCTCCTTGCGCCGATGCGCTGGAGCGGGCGGGTTACCGTGTCAGTCGCGTCGATGTAGGGCAGGACATAGCCGCGGTTCTTGCCGAATTGAAGCCGGATGTCTGCTTCAACGCGCTGCATGGGCCGTATGGCGAGGATGGCACGATCCAGGGCGTGCTCGAATATCTGGGCATTCCCTACACCCATTCCGGCGTCACCGCGTCAGCGCTGGCCATGGACAAGCGGCTGTCGAAGATCGTCGCCAAGGCGGTGGGCATCCCGGTGGCCGAATCCAAGGTGATGAACCGGCACGAGTTCACCTCGGCGCACCCGATGCAGCCGCCCTACGTGGTCAAGCCGGTCAACGAGGGGTCGAGCTTCGGCGTCGTTATCGTCAGCGAGGGACAGTCGCATCCGCCGCAGCTGATCACCTCGAATGAGTGGAAATATGGCGACACCGTCATGGTCGAGCGCTACGTCCCTGGCCGGGAGCTGACCTGCACGATCATGGGCGACGTGGCGCTGGCGGTGACCGAGATAGTGCCGCAAGGACACAGCTTCTACGATTATGACTCTAAATACGTCGCCGGCGGCTCCAAACACGTTTGTCCGGCGGAAATTTCACCAATTGTTTACCAAAAAATACGTAGGTTGGCGTTGAAGGCGCATCAAGCGATCGGCTGTCGCGGCGTGAGCAGGTCGGATTTCCGTTATGATGACCGTTTCTCCGAAGATGGAGAGGTCATATGGCTCGAAATCAACACCCAGCCCGGCATGACACCGACATCCTTGGCGCCGGAAATGGCCCTGCAGGCGGGCCATTCGTTTGAAGAATTTGTCAGCTGGATGGTGGAGGACGCTTCGTGTCGTCGATAACGGGAAATAACGGCAGAGCCGCTCAAGCGGCCAGCGCACCGGGACGTGATACGTTCTCCGGGGCGTTTGTCCTGCCGCGTTTCCTGCGCCGTCCGGTCCGTTATGCCGCCGCACTCGCCACCGGCCGGGTTGGCATTCGCCCGCATGCCGGTTCCGTTGCGGCCGTCGCCTTCTTTGCCGCCACGGGCCTTTACGGCATGGCGCTTGGCGGTCACACCCATGCGGTGACGCAGGCAGTGACCACGGGCGCAGGCTTTGCGCTTGAGGACGTGCATGTCAGCGGCAATGTCGAAACATCCGATATCGATATCCTGCAGCAGCTCGGGCTTGACGGATCGACCTCCGTCGTGGCGATCGACGCGCATGCGGCCCGCCAGAAGCTGATCGAACTGCCCTGGGTTACCGATGCCCAGGTCCAGAAGATCTATCCGCGCGGGCTTTCCGTGCGGCTGACCGAACGCGAGCCGGTGGGTATCTGGCAGCACGGCGACATGCTGTCGCTGATCGATGCGCGCGGCAATGTGATCGCGCCGCTCACTGGCGCCCGCCATGCCGAGCTTCCGCTCTATGTCGGCCTGGGCGCCGACCGCCATGCCGACGAGCTCGAGGCACGACTGCTGTTCCATCCCGAGCTGCGCGCCCGGGTGAAGGCCGCGATCCGCATCGCCGACCGGCGCTGGGACCTGCGGCTCGACAATGGCGTGACGCTGAGCCTGCCTGCCGACAATGTCGGCGCGGCGCTGAAGCGCTTTGCCGAGTTCGACGCCGGGCGCGACGTGCTCTCGCGCGACATCACCGCTGTTGACCTGCGGCTCGAAGACCGGGTGACGCTGCGGTTGAGCGAGGCTTCGCACGAGCGCCGCAAGCAGGCGCTGGAAGCCCGCGCCAAGCTGATCAAGGCGGGGCAGAAATCGTGAATCTGTTTCGCCCTTCTTCCATGCTGCCCCGGCTCAAGCCGCTTTCATCGAAGCGCGTCAGCATCGTCACGGTGCTGGACATCGGCTCGTCGAAGGTGGTCTGCATGATCGGCCGGCTGACGCCTGTCGAGGGCGCCGAAGTGCTGTCGGGCCGTACCCACAGCATCGAGATCCTCGGCATCGGCCATCAGAAGTCGCGCGGGCTGAAGGCCGGCGTGATCTCCGACATGGATGCGGTCGAAAGCTCGGTTCGGCTTGCCGTCGATGCCGCCGAGCGGATGGCCGGCGTCACGGTCGAGAGCCTGATCGTCAATGTTACCGCCGGGCGGCTGAAGAGCGAGACGCACTCGGCGTCGGTCAATCTTGGCGGCCACGAGATCGCCTCGGGCGATCTCGCCAAGGTGGTCAATGCCGCAACCCGGCAGAGCCAGCACCACGAGCGCGCCATCCTGCATTCGCTGCCGTCGAGCTACACGCTTGACGGCGAGCGCGGCATCCGCGATCCGGCCGGCATGTATGGCGACCTCTTGGGCGTCGACATGCATGTGCTGACGGCCGACCGGGCGCCGCTCAAGAACCTCGAGCTGTCGATCAACCGGGCACACCTGACCGTCGAGGCGATGGTGGCGACACCTTATGCTTCCGGGCTTGCAGCGCTGGTTTCCGACGAGGCCGAGATGGGCTGCGCGGCGATCGACATGGGCGGCGGCACCACCACGATCTCGGTGTTTTCCGAAGGCAAGCTGGTCTACGCCGACGCGATTGCGCTGGGCGGCCAGCATGTGACCATGGATCTCGCCCGCGGCCTGTCGACCCGGCTTGACGACGCCGAGCGCATCAAGGTGGTGCACGGTTCGGCGCTGCCGCAGGCGGGCGAGGACCGTGACGTGATCTCGATCCCTCCGTTCGGCGAGGACGAGCGCGATCTGCCGACCCACGTGCCGCGCGGGCTTGTCTCGCGCATCGTGCGCGCAAGGGTCGAGGAGACACTGGAAATGCTGCGCGACCGAATCCAGCAATCGGGCTACGGCTCGCTTGTCGGCAAGCGCGTGGTGCTGACCGGCGGCGCCAGCCAGATGACCGGGCTGGCCGAATCAGCCCGGCGGATTCTCGCACGCAATGTCCGCATCGGACGGCCGCTCGGGGTTTCCGGGCTTCCGGCTTCGGCGAAGGGACCGACATTTTCGACAGCGGTGGGCCTGATGATCTATCCCCAGGTCGCCCATCTTGAATCACACGGCGCGGGCGAGGGCGGCTTTGCCGCCATGGCCGGCGCAGGCGGCCGCCTGTCCCGCATGGGACAGTGGCTCAAAGAGAGTTTTTGAATTCACAGAATTGGCCGACGCGGCGGTGCGGGCCATGCCAAAGGAAGGAACGGGTGCCATGACCATCAATTTGCAGAAGCCGGACATCACCGAGCTGAAGCCCCGCATCACCGTGTTCGGGGTCGGCGGCGGCGGCGGTAACGCCGTCAACAACATGATCAATGCAGGACTGCAGGGCGTTGATTTCGTCGTCGCCAACACCGACGCCCAGGCGCTGACGATGTCGAAAGCCGACCGTCTGGTCCAGCTCGGGGTTGCCGTCACCGAGGGGCTCGGCGCGGGTTCGCAGCCGGAAGTCGGCCGCGCCGCAGCGGAAGAATGCATCGACGAGATCATCGATCACCTGAACGGCACCCACATGTGCTTCGTCACCGCCGGCATGGGCGGCGGCACCGGCACCGGGGCTGCGCCCGTCGTTGCCCAGGCCGCCCGCAACAAGGGCATCCTGACCGTCGGCGTGGTCACCAAGCCGTTCCACTTCGAAGGCCAGCGCCGCATGCGGTTGGCCGAATCGGGTATCGAGGAATTGCAGAAATGCGTCGATACGCTGATCGTCATCCCGAACCAGAACCTGTTCCGCATCGCCAATGACAAGACCACCTTTGCCGACGCCTTCGCGATGGCCGACCAGGTGCTCTACTCGGGCGTTGCCTGCATCACCGACCTGATGGTCAAGGAAGGCCTGATCAACCTCGACTTCGCCGACGTGCGTTCGGTGATGCGCGAGATGGGCCGCGCCATGATGGGGACCGGCGAAGCTTCGGGCGAGGGCCGCGCGATGGCTGCCGCTGAAGCCGCAATCGCCAATCCGCTGCTCGACGAGACCACGATGAAGGGTGCGCAGGGCCTGCTGATCTCGATCACCGGCGGTCGCGACATGACCCTGTTCGAAGTCGACGAGGCTGCTACCCGCATCCGCGAGGAAGTCGATGCCGATGCCAACATCATCCTGGGCGCAACCTTCGACGAGGCGCTCGAAGGCCTGATCCGGGTTTCGGTTGTTGCTACCGGCATTGACCGGGTCGAGGGCGCGGAACAGCGTCCGATCATCACGGCATCGCGCCCCGCGGCCCGTCCGGTGGCAAGCGTCCAGCCGCAGGCGGCCGCCCGTCCGGCAGCGGCTGCAGCCCAGCCCGCGGCTCAGGCGTCCGCCGATCCGGTGGCCGACACCATCCTGTCGGCGGAAGCCGATCTGGAGCGCGAACTGGATATTGCCAGTGAAATCGAGCTTGCAGCGCAGACCCAGGCGGCAAAGCCCGCGCCTGTCGCCCAGCCCGGCTTCCAGCCGCAGAACCGGATCTTTGCCGGCGCCGCCGAATCGGCCGCACAGCATCCAGTGGCAGCACCGCAGCCGGCCATGAGCGCACCGCAGCGTCCTGCCGCACCCGTTGCCCCGCAGGCACCGATGCAGGTCGCACCGGAGATGCAGATGGAGCCGCATGCGACCCGGATGCCGCGCGTCGAGGACTTCCCCCCGGTGGTGAAAGCCGAGATGGAACACCGCGCTGCGCCGCAGGGCCATGCCGACGAACGCGGTCCGATGGGTCTGCTCAAGCGGATTTCGAGCACGCTCGGCCGCCGCGAAGAGGAAGAGCCGGCACCGACCGCCGCCCAGGCTCCGCAGGCTCGCCGGCCGCTGTCGCCGGAGGCCAGCGTCTACGCGCCGCGCCGCGGGCAGCTCGACGACCAGGGCCGGATGACGCCGCAGATGCGTTCCGCCCAGGAAGATGAGCAGCTGGAAATTCCGGCATTCCTTCGCCGCCAGGCCAAGTGAGGCGGTAACCGGTTGTTACACAGCATCGACATGGCGGCCATCCGGCCGCCATGTCCATTTTTAACCCTTTGTTTAGCGTGAGGTTTTGAATTCTTCTCAGTGTTACGGCTTCGTAACAGATGGAAAAAAAGCGTGATTTGGAAACTCGGGTCCATCGCCGTATCTTGCACCCCAACAACAAGGGGTTGGGGTAGTCGTCCGCACTGGGGAAGCGCGGGATTGCTCCTGACGATTGGGGACGTCACGGTCTTTGCGGACCGTGCCAGATATTGCGGGAAACGGCGAACCTTATGAGTAGTGATGTAGTAGGACTGCAGACCACAATTTCGAGGTCGATCTCGCTCTCTGGCATCGGGGTCCATTCCGGTGAAAACGTTTCGATCTCCTTCCATCCCGCAGACCCCGACAACGGCATTGTCTTCAACCGCCAGCTTCCTTCCGGCGACGTCGTCAGCGTTCGCGCGGTGTCCTCGCAGGTCGGCTCCACCGATTTGTGCACGCTTCTGGGCAAGGCTCCCGACCGTTCGATCGCCACTGTCGAGCACCTGATGGCCGCTCTCTATGCGCTCGGCGTCGACAATATCAGCATTGATCTGGATGGCGGCGAAGTGCCGATCATGGACGGCAGCGCCGCCGTGTTCATCGACGCGCTCGACACTGCCGGTCTGGTCAATCATTCGGTCAAGCGCCGCTACATCCGCGTGATCAAGCCGGTGCGCATCGAAATGGGCGGATCCTGGGCGGAGTTCAGCCAGCACAACGGCACCCGCTTCGAGATCGACATCGATTTCGAAACGCCGCTGATCGGCCGCCAGTCATGGAAGGGCGAAGTCACCGCCGACACGTTCCGCCGCGAACTCGCCCGCGCCCGCACTTTCGGTTTCATGCGCGATGTCGAGCGGCTCTGGGCCTCGGGCCATGCGCTGGGCTCTTCGCTCGAAAATTCCGTGGTGATCGGCGATGACGACAAGGTCATCAATGTCGAAGGCCTGCGTTACCGCGACGAGTTCGTCCGCCACAAGACCCTTGATGCGGTGGGTGATCTGGCGCTGGCCGGCGCGCAGTTCATCGGCTGCTACCGCAGCTATCGCGGCGGCCACAAGCTCAATGCCTTGGCATTGCGGGCGCTTCTGGCCGATCAGTCGGCCTACGAGGTGGTGGAAGCCCCGGCGCGGCGCGACACCGTTCGCCACGGTGAACTGGTGGCGGTCAATGCCGCGGTGTTCGCTCCCTGGGCGCTTTAACGGCTCGAACACGTTTTCCTGTCACCATCAGGCTCTAAACTCGTGATATTGAAGCGGATCGCTGCCACAAAATTGCGGCAAAGCGTCTTCATGACGTTGCGAAGTTCGGGCTTTTCCGGATAGAAACGCTGGTCTGGTTCTGCGGTCTGTTTGTTTCCGCGGCTGTTGAGAGGTTTGCAGGATGGTTACTTCGGTCAAGGGTGGGCGCGGGCGTGCGTTTCGAGTTGCGCTCATTGTCGCCGGGCTGGCTGGCGTGTCGTCTGTTGTCAGCGGCTGCCAATCCGATCCCGACATCGACATTACCAACTATGCTCAGACCGTCGAGCCGGCCGATGTGCTCTACAACCAGGGACTGGCGAACCTGCAGGCCGGTCAGCTGGCCGAAGCGGGTCGCAAGTTCGACGCCGTCGACAAGCAGCATCCCTATTCCGAGTTTGCTCGCAAGGCGATGGTGATGAGCGCGTTCACCAATTACCGGCAAGGCCAATACTCCGAGGCGATCAACACTGCGTCACGTTATCTCAGCCTGTACCCGAACGATGATGATGCGGCCTACGCGCAATACATCGTCGGCCTTTCCTATTACCGACAGATTCCCGAGGTCACACGGGACCAGCGCACCTCGGCGCGCGCCATAGCGGCCTTTACCGAAGTCATCGAGCGCTATCCCGATTCGGAATATGTCGAGGACAGCCAGGCCAAGCTGCGCTACGCGCGCGACCAGCTGGCCGGCAAGGAAATGCAGGTCGGGCGCTACTATCAGGAGCGCAAGGAATATGTGGCCGCGGCCAACCGGTATCGCCTGGTGGTCGAGCAGTATCCCAACACCCGCCAGGTCGAGGAGGCGCTGGCGCGTCTGGTCGAGACCTATTACGCGATGGGACTGGAAAGCGAAGCACAGACGGCAGCGGCCGTGCTCGGGCACAACTATCCCGACAGCCAGTGGTATGCGGATTCCTACAAGCTCCTGAAGACCCGCGGCCTTGAGCCGCGCGAGAACAAGGGTTCCTGGATTTCGCGCGCCGGGGCCGCTCTCGTCGGCTCCTGAAACGGACGGCGATGCTTGTCCAGCTGTCGATCCGCGATATCGTTCTGATCGAGAAGCTTGATCTCGAGTTCGACGCAGGCCTGTCGGTGCTAACCGGCGAGACCGGCGCCGGAAAATCCATCCTTCTCGACTCACTATCGCTGGCGCTTGGCGGCCGTGGCGACGGCAGCCTCGTGCGCCACGGCGCCGACAGGGGGCAGGTCACCGCTGTCTTTGACGTTGGCGCCGATCATCCGGCACGAAGACTGCTGCGTTCCAACGACATCGACGATGACGGCGACCTGGTGTTCCGCCGGGTGCAATCGAGCGACGGCCGCACGCGGGTGTTCATCAATGACCAGCCGGCCAGTGTCGCGCTGATGCGCGAGGCGGGTTCGCTGCTGGTTGAAATCCACGGCCAGCACGACGACCGGGCGCTGATCGACACCGATGCGCACCGGGCACTGCTTGACGTGTTTGGCGACCTGGCCGAGCGGACGGCCGATGTCGGGCGCCTGCACGAGGGCTGGCGCGAGGCGGAGCGGGCGTTGAAGGCGCACCGGGCGAAGGTAGAGGAAGCCCGGCGGGAGGCCGACTGGCTGCGCTCGTCAGTGGATGAGCTGGAAAAGCTGCACCCGGTCGAAGGCGAGGAAGAAGAACTCGCCGTCCGCCGCTCGATGATGATGAAATCCGAAAAGATGGCGAGCGACATCAACGAGGCCAACGAGGTTCTCAACGGACAGGGCTCGCCGATGCCGGTGATCAGCGGGCTGGTGCGGCGTCTCGAACGCAAGGCGCAGGAAGCGCCGGAACTGCTCAACGACACGGTCGCCGCGCTCGACGCGGCGCTCAACGCGCTGGCGGACGCGCAGACGGCGGTGGAGACCGCGCTCCGGATGGCGGATTTCAATCCGCGCGAACTGGAAGAAACCGAGGAGCGGTTGTTTGCGCTTCGTGGCGCCGCGCGCAAGTACAACGTGCCGGTCGAGGCCTTGCCGGAACTGGCTGCACGGATGGTCGCCGACCTGTCCGATCTCGATGCGGGCGAGGAACGGCTCGCGGCGATGGAAGCACGGGTCCGCGAGGCGAAAGCCGCCTTCCTGCATTCGGCGGAGCAACTGTCCGAGCGGCGGCACAAGACCGGGGCGGCGCTGGCCGCCGCGGTGATGGCCGAACTGCCGGCGCTGAAACTCGAACGGGCGGAATTTCTCGTCGAGATTGCCAGCGACATCGCCCATGCCGGCCCGTCGGGCATCGACAGCGTCGCCTTTCACGTGCGCACCAACCCCGGATCGCGGCCGGGGCCGATCATGAAGGTGGCTTCGGGCGGGGAGCTGTCGCGCTTCCTGCTGGCGCTCAAGGTGGCGCTGGCCGATCGCGGTTCGGCGCCGACGCTGGTGTTCGACGAGATCGACACCGGGGTGGGCGGGGCCGTGGCCGACGCGATCGGCAAGCGGCTGAAACGGCTGGCGGCCGGCGTCCAGGTGCTCTCGGTCACCCACGCACCGCAGGTGGCGGCGCGGGCGGCGACGCATCTCTTGATCGCCAAGGGCCCGTCGGAGGCGGGCTCGACCACCGTGTCGACGCGGGTCTCGACCATGGGTGCCGACGCACGGCGCGAGGAAATCGCCCGGATGCTGGCAGGCGAGCACGTCACAGCGGAAGCACGGGCGGCGGCGGCGCGATTGCTCGAGGGCAATGTCTAATTAATCCGGATCCGGCCCGTGTCTACCAGTAGAACGACCGGGGCGCGGCGGCGTTGCTGATGCGGGTCATCAGGTTGACGACGCCGGCTGCGGCCTTGCGGGCATCGATAGCAAAACTGCGCCCGGCGTCGTCCCTGGGGTCGAGCCTTCCGCCGGCTCTTTCGGCCATGCTGTCGATCTGCTGCGCGGTGCTTGCGAAGCTCTCCATTGTTTCGAGATCTGCCGCGTTGGCGGTCGGGCCGGCGGTGAGCGGTTCGTCGTCAATGTCGAGATAGGCCTGTTGCGCCAGCGACAGGCCGGTGGTTTCGGGCTGCCTGATCCCGGCGAGGGCCTCAAACGCCGCGGAAAAATCCTCCGCCGCCGCCCGTAGTTCCCTGGCGAACTGGGCCGACTGGCCAGCCAGCGCGCGCGGTTCCAGGTCGAACAACATCAGCTTGCTCATCTGCTCGCGCAGCTGCTTCAGCCGTTCCTCCGCAAACGCCTTGCGGCTGTGGGCGGCGGATTCGGTGAGATTGCCCAGCCGGCTCAGTGCATCTGACGGGGCGTCGCCAGTTGAGTGGCTTGCAGGGGCAGTGCGTTCTGTGAGGGGGGCTTTCGTGATGGCGTTGGTGGCTCCGACGATCATTCGTCCGTACTTCCTGATTGCCCTTCCAAGACGGTCGTTTTCCGGCGCAGCCTAGCAGGCAATCCTTAACCACCGATTGATTGCGAGGCGCGATGCGGCAAGCGGCTTTTCATTCGCGCCAGTTGCGCTAAAACAATCCCGATTCCGGAGTGCTGAGATGATCAACGAGACCAAGCCCGTCGAGGCGCTGAGCGAGGCAGAAGCAAAAGCCGAGCTTGAACGGCTGCTGGCCGAGATCGCCCGCCACGACGAGGCCTATCACCGCCAGGACGCGCCGATCATCGCGGATGCCGCCTATGATGCGCTGAAGCGGCGCAACCTTGCCATCGAGGAGCGTTTTCCGCATCTCAAGCTGGCCGAATCGCCCTCCGAAAAGATCGGCGCTCCGGTAGCCGAGGGCTTCGGCAAGATCACCCACCGGGTGCCGATGCTGTCGCTCGACAATGCATTCTCCGACGAGGACGTGCGCGATTTCGTGCATTCGATCTACCGGTTTCTCGGGCAGCTGCCGGACAATTCCATCGCGCTGACAGCGGAGCCGAAGATCGACGGGCTGTCGATGTCGATCCGCTACGAGGACGGCAAGCTGGTTTCCGCCGCCACCCGCGGCGACGGCACCACGGGGGAAAACGTCACCGCCAATGTGAGGACCATCTCCGAGATCCCCAACACGCTGCCCGAAGGCGCGCCTGCCGTCGTTGAGGTTCGCGGCGAAGTCTACATGGCGAAAGAGGATTTCCTGGCGCTCAACGCCCGGATGGCGGCCGAGGGAAAGCCGACCTATGTCAATCCGCGCAACACCGCCGCCGGCTCGCTTCGCCAGCTCGACGCCTCGGTGACCGCCAGCCGCAAGCTCAAGTTCTTCGCCTATGCCTGGGGCGAGATGTCGGAGATGCCGGCCGACAGCCAGCACGGCATGATCGAGGTTTTCAAGATCTGGGGCTTCCCGGTCAACCCGCTGACCAGGCGGTTCGGCAGCGTCGAGGCGCTGATCGACCACTACAACGAGATCGGGCTCGCCCGCGCCGATCTGCCCTATGACATCGACGGCGTCGTCTACAAGGTCGACCGGCTCGACCTGCAGGAACGGCTGGGGTTCCGCTCGCGCAGCCCGCGCTGGGCGATTGCGCACAAGTTTCCGGCCGAGAAGGCCTCGACCCGGCTGACCGCAATCGACATCCAGGTCGGCCGCACCGGGGCGCTGACCCCCGTGGCGCGGCTCGAGCCGATCACGGTGGGCGGCGTGGTGGTGACCAATGCGACGCTGCACAATGCCGAGGAGATCGAGCGGCTGGGCGTGCGGATCGGCGACATGGTGCAGATCCAGCGCGCCGGCGACGTCATTCCGCAAGTTCTCGGCGTGATCTCCTCGCCGGAGGACGCCGTTCAATTCGAATTCCCGAAGATCTGCCCGTGCGATCTGAAAACGCCGGTGATCCGCGAGGAGACCGCGGGCGGCGTCGAAGGTGTCATCCGCCGCTGTTCGGGCGAGTTCGCCTGTCCGTTCCAGCGCAAGGAGCATCTCAAGCACTTCGTCTCGCGCAAGGCGTTCGACATCGATGGCCTGGGCGAGAAGCAGATCGAGTTCTTCTACGACGACGGCCTGCTGCCGATCCGCCAGCCCGCCGACATCTTCACGCTGAAGGCGCGCGACGAGGCCAACGGGCTGCAGCGGCTGAAGAACCGCGAAGGCTATGGCGAGACTTCGGCGCAGAAGCTGTTCGACGCGATCGACGCGGCGCGCACCGTGGCGCTCGACCGGCTGATCTTCTCGCTCGGCATCCGCCATGTCGGCGAGCAGACCGCCAAGACGCTGGCGCGCGCCTATGGCACCTGGGCCTCCGTGCACGAGGCGGCGCTGGCGATCGCAGCGGGCGACAAGGCGGCGATCGACGAGATGGACGCGCTCGACGATATCGGGCCCGCGGTGGTGGAGGCCGTCGGCCGGTTCTTCGGCGAGAAGCACAATATCGAGATGGTCGACAGGCTGACGGAGCAACTGACCATCCTGGAGGCCGAGAAGCCGGCGCAGGATTCGCCCGTGGCCGGCCTCACCGTCGTCTTCACCGGATCGCTCGAGAAGATGACCCGCGACGAGGCCAAGGCGATGGCCGAACGGCTGGGCGCCAAGGTGGCGGGCTCGGTGTCGAAAAAGACCGACATCCTGGTTGCCGGCCCCGGCGCCGGCTCGAAGCTTGCCAAGGCGCAGGAGCTTGGCGTGCGCACCATGGACGAGGACGGCTGGTTCGAACTGGTGGGGTAGGGTGCGGCAGACTGACGCTACAATTCAGCCAGCTAATATAGCAATTCGCCTAGAGGTTTATCGTCTTTTCTTAACTATCCGTGCTCAAGGTGCAAGAAACGGCAGACCCGAAAGCCTCAAGCGGAAGTTATGCGATGAAACTGATCAGGGACCCGGTTGTCCAGGAGACCGATACATGGAAACAGGCCCTCGAGGTTGCTGGCCTGGGTGTGTGGGACTGGGATCTGAGAACGAAGATCACTGTCTATTCCGAGTCCTGGTGCCGGATGCTCGGGTACCAGCGCAGCGAACTTCCGCAGAACGAGGATCTCTTTCTTCTGCTGGTCCATCCCGATGATCGTGAGCGGGCCATCGAAAGCGGTGACCGGCACCTGGCCGGAATGTGCGACAGCATCGAAACCGAGTTGCGCCTGCAGCACAGGGACGGCAGCTGGGTCTGGGTTCTGGACAGGGGTGCTGTTGTCGAGCGGGATGAGAACGGGCTTCCCTTACGGGTGATGGGCGTTCAGACCGACATCACCCAGCAGAAGGAGGCCGAGCGGGACGCGAGCCTGATGAACGAGCGATTCCAGCTCGCACTGGCGGCCTCCGGGACCGGTATCTGGCATTTCGATGTCGGGAGAAAGCTCAGCTTCTGGGATGCAAAGACCTGCGAAATATTCGGACTGGCTTCGTGTTCGCTGGAGCTCGACAGCGAAACCTGGCACGGCTTCCTGCACCCTGACGACCGGCTGGAAACCGAGCGCCGGCATCTGGCGGCCATCGAGAGTGATGATGTGGCCAAGCTGTTCTACCGGATCATCAGGAAGGATGGAGAAGTCCGTCATGTCGAGACGCTGGCAAAATCCGTCCGCAGCCAGGGATCGGCCGGATACCTGGTCGGAACCATCAGGGACGCAACTGACGAGATCAGGGCGGGCCGGGCTCTTCATGCCGAAAAGGAACGTTACGAGATCACGCTGGGCGCGATCAGCGATTCGGTCATCAGCACCGATGTCGCCGGCCTGATCAATTTCGCCAACCCGTCCGCTTCCGAGATGCTGTCGCTGGAGCAGGGCCAGCTGATCGGGCACAACATCTTCTCCCTGTTCAGAAACGACGAATTTGTCCGAAGCGTCGAACTCGACAATTCCGATGGGTTTCAAGGCGGGGCGACGCTGGAAATCCACTCCGAACTGTATCGCTGCAAGAGCCGCCCGATCCTGTCTCCCACGGGAGACAGCTGGGGAACCGTGTACACGTTCCAGAACATATCGGAGGAAACACGCCGGCAGCAGCAACTGGCCTATGCGGCGCACCATGATGCGCTCTCCGGACTCTATAACCGGATCGCATTCGACGAGGCTCTCGAAAAGGCGATCAAGACCGCGGCGGAGGTTGCGTTTGCAGTGCTTTATCTCGACCTCGACCACTTCAAGGCGCTCAATGATTTTGCCGGACATGCCGCGGGGGACGATGCGCTGAAGGCGATTGCGTCGAATGTCTCGAAGCTCCTGCCGCAGGACGCGATTTTCGCGCGCCTGGGCGGAGACGAGTTCGCCATCCTGATCACGGATCCCGACGTTGATGCGGTGCAGAAAATTGCCGCCGACAGCATCGAAGCAATTCAAGCCATCGAGCTCAATCATTCCGTCGGTGGCCACCGGCTCGGATGCAGCATCGGCATCGCGATCGTCAATGACCCGTCGATCAGCGCATCCGATGCTCTGGCGCAGGCCGACGACGCCTGCTATGCGGCAAAGTCGTCGGGGCGAAACCGGTTCTCGTTCTTCACCAAGCATGAGTCCGCAATGACTACGGGGCTTTCTGCCGCGAGGGAGGTCGCGGAGCTGACCGAGGCGCTTGAGGAGAGCAGGGTGATCCTGTACGGCCAGGAGATCCGATCGATCAATCCTGCCGAGCAGCAATGCTCACGGTTGGAGATACTGGCCAGGCTGAGGACGCGCGACGGCCGGATACTGGGTCCGCACACCTTCATTCCCGCTGCCGAACGTTTCGGAATGGCCACGGTGCTTGACCGCTGGATCATACGCAAGGCGATTGTCGAGCATGGCCATCTGCTCAAGGCGATGGACCTGAAACTCGGGTTCAATCTGTCGGCACAGACCCTGTGCGACCCCAGTCTGTGGTCGTTCGTTCATGGCGTCGCGAAGGACAACGGGACGCCGCTGTCGCACATCGCATTCGAGATCACCGAGACCGCCGCAGTAACCTGTTTTGATACCGCAAACGGGTTTGTCCGCCGCGCGCGCAAGCATGGCTGCACGGTGTCGTTGGACGATTTCGGCTCGGGCCTGAGTTCGTTTGGCTACCTGAAACGGTTCCCGATCAACTGCATCAAGATCGATGGCGCATTCGTCGAGAGGATCGTCGAAAGCGAGATCGACAGGGCCATCGTCGCAGCCGTCGTTGCGCTGGCGGGGAATCTCGGCTTCGATGTGGTCGCGGAGAAGATCGAGAACGCGGAAATCCTTGAGCAGTTGCGCGAACTGGGTGTGACGCATGGCCAGGGATACCATCTGCATCGCCCCGAACCGCTGGATGCTCTGATCGCGCGACGGCTTTCGTGGTCGGAGCGGCGGGAGCCGCGTTCCCGGATCGCCTGAAGGCGCGGTCGCGGTACGAGGCGTCGCGCTGCGTCAGGATTGCGTTGCCCAATCACCCTTTCGGGTGATTGCCATTGGCGCTTTCCGCCTGCTTAGTCATCCAGGGACCAATAGCAAACACCGGCAGACATACGGGGCTGGCGAGGGCGTTTCCACCCGGAAAACGCCGGGCGGAGCCGTGCATGCCGATGGCCGGAACAGACCATGGGGATGGACATGAAACCGAAACTGAAAACCGTGAGCCTGGTAAGTCTTCTCGTGCTTGTTTCTGCCTGCCAGACGCCGCCACCGGCAGCACAGGCCGGAGGTGCTGCCAGCAGTTCCGCCAGTGCAACTGCGGCTGTGAGCGGATCGGCGGCGTCGACCGCGACCGCCTTTGCAGCCACGCCCGCCAGTCCGGCAGTGTGTTCGACCGTGCTCGCGGGCGGCCCGCCGCCGAAGCCGGAAAAGGGTGCCGACTTCATGAAGAACGCGGTCGGCAAGAACCTCGCCCGCAATGTCGGGCGCAATGTTCTGGGCAACATGATCGGCGGAGGCATGATCGGGGCGACGGTTGCAAGCCAGGTGGTCCGCACCGAGCAGGATCTTGGCGGCAAGTGGATGGTGACGGACGGGACGTCCAATTGCGGTTGCGAGGTTCAGGTCCGCACCGGGGCGGGCGTCATCGCCCAGGGCTTCGGCCGGACCAGCGGCTACAAGCTCAAGGACGCCAAGGGCGGCAACATGAAGAACCTTTCCTGCTCCAACCCGTATCTGGCAAATGTCGGCCGGTTCGCGCTCGGATACAGCTTCACCGGATATGACGCCACCCTGGCTATCGAGAGCCCGGACGGGCGGCCAGTGGCGGAAATGAAGCGCGACGGCATCAACTACTTCTCCGGCCGCCTGGCCGACGGAACGCCGGTCGTCATGTGGCGGCGCGGCGGCTAGTACGAACCGGACGTGCATCTCCCGGCGCGATGGATGGTCGTGTCGGGAGAACTCAAAACCGGGGCCTGACGGATCAGGTGCCGCCGGCGGTATTTTATGCCAGCGCCGCCCTCAACACAACGAACAGCACGCCCGACAGCACGGCCGCCGCCGGCACGGTGATGACCCAGGCGGCGATGATCTGCAGGAAGTGGGAGCGGCGGACCAGCTTGCGGCGGCGCTGCTCTGCAAGGCGGCCATTGTTGGCTTCGTCGCCGTCCGTGTTGATCTTGTGGCGGGCGACGTAGTCCGCGCGGCGGCTCGATTTCTCGGTGTACCATTCGCGGAAAAAGCCGACGCCGAAGACAGCGCCCACGGCGATGTGGGTGGAGCTGACCGGCAGGCCGAGCCAGGAGGCGACGATCACCGTGATCGCCGCCGACAGCGCCACGCAATAGGCGCGCATCGGGTTGAGCTTGGTGATCTGGTTGCCGACCATGCGGATCAGCTTCGGCCCGAACAGCAACAGTCCGAGCGAGATGCCGACGGCGCCGACCGCCATCACCCAGAGCGGGATGACCACCTTGGGCGCGACCTCGCCGAGTTCGGCGGTGTGGACGATCGCCGCCAGCGGGCCGACCGCGTTGGCCACGTCATTGGCGCCGTGGGCAAACGACAGAAGGGCCGCGGAGAAGATCAGCGGCAGGCCGAAGAGTTTTCTCAGTGACTGGTTGCGGTTTTCAAGCCCGCGGGCCTGGCGGGCGATGACCGGCCTGGCGATGACCCAGCCGACGATCGCGGCGCCCAGCCCGATCAGTAGGGCGGTGCTCATCGGGATCTTGATCAGCGCCTTGACGCCCTTGAGCGACAGATAGGTGGCGAAAGCACCGATCATGATGGCGATCAGCACCGGCACCCAGCGCCGCGCCGCGGCAATCTTGTCTTCCTGGTAGATGATGAAGGTTTTGATGAAGGCGAGGAAGGCGGCGGCGATCAGTCCGCCCAGGAACGGCGAGATCACCCAGCTGGCGGCAATTCCGCCCATGGTCGGCCAGTTGACGGCGTCGACGCCTGCGGCTGCAATGCCCGCGCCCATGACGCCGCCGACAATCGAGTGGGTGGTGGAGACGGGTGCTCCGAGCCATGTGGCGAGATGGATCCACATCGCCGCCGAGACCAGGGCCGCCATCATTGCCGAGATGAAGATGTTCGGGTCGGAAACCGCGACCGGGTCGATGATGCCCTTGGAAATGGTCGCGACCACGTCGCCGCCGGCAATCAGCGCGCCTGCGCTTTCGAAGATCGCCGCAATGGCCAGCGCCACGCCCATGGTCATCGCCTGGGAGCCGACGGCCGGGCCGACATTGTTGGCCACGTCATTGGCGCCGATGTTGAGCGCCATATAGGCGCCGATCATGGCGGCGGCGATGATCACCACCGCGCCGGGCTGTCCGGTGACGAAGACGGCGGCGATGATGGCGCAGAGAAAGATGAAGATGATCGCCAGACCCGGCGTGACAAAGCCGCGATTGATGAGGCCGGTTGCCTCCTCCATCGTCGCCAGCTTGTCGAGATCCTTGTCGAGTGTGGGCTTGCGGTAGGTTTCAGCCATGTGAGGTGATGCTTCCCGTGTTCCGGTCCGGTCCGGCGGCAGCCGACTGTGACAGTTTTGTGACTGCAGTCGATGAAGGTCCGGGCCGGCAACGTCAAGCCGAGGCCCGGTCGTTTCAACGGGTTTTCGTGCATTTTGCGGCTTTATGCGCCGCGAGGGTACTGTTTCAGCCTTGTGGGGCCGATTTGTGGCTGCATGCGCCGTGCCTCTTGACGGCGAACTCGAATCGTAACATATGAAGTTACATGAAACACGACAGCCGCCTTTCCTCCGTCCTGCATGCGCTTTTGCACATGGCCGAGCACGACGGGCCGATGACGTCCGAGGTTCTGGGCCAGTGCCTGGGCACCAATCCGGTGGTGGTTCGCCGCACCATGGGGCTGCTGCGCGAGGCCGGGCTGGTGACGTCCGATCGCGGCCATGCCGGCGGCTGGCGGATTTCCGCCGATCTTTCGACCGTGACCTTGCGGCAGCTGCATGAAGCGCTTGGCGAGCCGGCGGTCTTCGCGCTCGGCAATCGCAATGAAAGACCTCAATGCCTGGTCGAGCAATCGGTGAACGCCGCGCTCGACGGGGCGTTTGCCGAAGCCGAAGCACTGCTGCTTGAACGGTTCTCGGAGATAACGCTTGCCACCCTGGCCGACGATTTTGCGCGGCGGCACAGGGAATGGCGGGCCCAAAAAGGATAGGTACCATGCATGATGTGATTATTGTCGGGGGCAGCTACGCCGGAATGGCCGCAGCCCTTCAACTCCTGCGTGCCCGCAGGGATGTTAAGGTGATCGACGCCGGCGAGCGGCGCAACCGCTTTGCGGACTTCTCGCATGGCTTTCTCGGCCAGGACGGCGTTGCCGCCGCAGAAATAGCCGCAAACGCGAAGCGGCAGCTCGAGGCCTATCCGACCCTCTCCTGGGTCGACGGCCGGGCGGTCACAGTGAGCGGCAAGAAGGATGGTTTCACCGTCGCCACGGCAGACGGACGGGTTCATCACGGCCGCCGCCTGCTGTTTGCAACCGGGCTCGAGGACCAGTTGCCGCCGGTCGCGGGACTTGCCGAGCGCTGGGGCAGGGCGGTGTTTCACTGCCCCTACTGCCACGGCTACGAGCTTGACCAGGGCAAGATCGGCGTGATCGCTGCGGGTCCGATGTCCTCCCACCAGGCGGAGATCGTCTCGGACTGGGGGCCGGTGACGTTCCTGACCAATGGCGCGGTGGACCTCGATGCCCCTACGCGGCAGGCGCTGGAGAACCGCAACATCAGCGTCGAATCCACACCGATCGACCGTATCGACGGTGTGGCGGATGTCGTGCTGAAAGATGGCAGGAAACTCGGTTTTGCCGGCCTGTTCACGGCGCCCTTTTGCGTTCCTTCGAGCAATCTTGCGGAGGAGACCGGCTGCGCCATGGAAGAAACCATGATGGGCATCCAGATCCGCACCGATGCGGCGAAGCAGACCTCTATTGCCGGGATTTCGGCCTGCGGCGACGTCGCCCGGGTCCCGCATTCGGTAACGCTGGCGGTGGCGGACGGGGCGTGGGCCGGCGCGCAGATCCACCGGTCGCTGCTCTGGCCGGATGCGTAAGCATCGCCTGCGGGACGGGAGCGGCGGGCCGGTGGCTTGCCATGCCCGGTCAAAGCGCCGATAAGCCCACTGCAAATGCCCCCGCAGTGCCCGCGGAGACCGCCCGCCGGAACGGAGTTGTGAGCCGATGAGCAGACTGTTCGAAGAACTCGACTACCGCCCGACGCCGATCGGGGCGCTGGTGCTCAGGCGGCGGCGCGAGGTGCGGCTCGGGGTCGATGTTCTCGAAATCAAGCTCGGCGAAGAGCACCTGATGTCGGACCTGTTCACGGCCTCGGAGATCGCGCTTGCCGAACTCGGCCTGGCTGCGTGTGAAGGCGAGGGGCTGGATGTGGTGGTCGGCGGTCTCGGCCTTGGCTACACCGCAAGGGCGGCTCTCGACGAGCCGCGCACCGGCTCGCTGGTCGTCGTCGAATATCTGGAAGCCGTGATCGACTGGCACCGGACCGGCCTGCTGCCGCTCGGACCCGAGCTCGTCGCCGATCCGCGCTGCCGGCTGGTGGAGGGCGATTTCTTTGCAATGGCCCGCGGGCGCGACGGGTTCGATCCCGAGGCGCCCGCCCGCCTGTTCGACGCGATCCTGCTCGATATCGACCATTCGCCCGATGCGCTGCTCGATCAGCGCAGCGAGAGTTTCTACCAGCCCGAGGGTCTGACCAGGCTCGCCGCCCATCTCAAGCCCGGCGGAATCTTTGCCCTGTGGTCGGATGAGAAGACGGATGACACCTTCACCGAAAGGCTCTCAGGCGTGTTCAGCGAAGCCTGGGCTGAGCCGGTGACGTTTCACAACCCGCTGCAGGACAAGCCGTTCACCCAGACGGTGTATCTGGCACGCAAAGCCCGGGTTTGAGGGCCTTGTGCTCCTTCAGGTGCTTGCCGGGTCCTGCCTCGCCGATCACTGGTTCTCCGACAGCTTGGCGCGGCAAAGGTTAACATCTGACTGCAAACTGTTTTGGTCTCCGCTTAAATGTGTCTTGAGCCGCGCCGTGCTGATATCGCCGGCTGAATCATACCGGCTGCGAGCCATACAGGTAACGAAGACAAATCCCATGATGACAATCCTCGACTGTGTGGTCGACAAACACAACATCTGGCTGCTGGCAGTTGCCGCCACCGTGTGTGCATCCGGTTCATGGGCGATCATTTGCCTGTTCGAGCGGGCATCGCGCACGACGGGCCTGCAACGGGCGGGATGGCATTTTCTGAGCGCCGTGGCAGCCGGTGCGGCGATCTGGTGCACCCATTTCATCGCCATGCTGGCCTATCAGCCCGGGGCGCCGGTGTCGTTCGATCCGCTGATGACAATCGTCTCGCTGCTCACTGCCATTGTCGGTGCAGGCGCGGGTTTCCTTGTCGCGGCCAGCAGTGCGACCCGATTTGCGCCGGCGATCGGCGGCGCCACGGTCGGAATTGCGATCGCAGTGATGCATTACACAGGGATGATGGCTTACCGGGTGCGGGGCATCATCAGTTGGGACACGGGATACCTGTTTGCATCGGTCGTGCTTTCGGTTGTCCTGTCGGCTCTGGCAATTCACCTGGTCGCGCAGAAGCCAGTCCGCTCCTACAAGCCTTTGTCCGCCGGGGTCTTCTTCCTGGCAATCATCAGCTTGCATTTCACCGGCATGACGGCATTCCAGGTGACGCCGCTGCTTGTCGACAATTCGTTTTCGAACCCGGCGGCAATGCAGGCTCTTGCTCTGGCAGTGGCGACGGTTGCCCTGGTTATCGTCGGGGCGGGCTTGGCAAGCTACATCATTGATGACAGCGTCCGGACCGAGTCGCTCGACCGGTTGCGCCACATGGCACTCAACGACAGTCTCACCGGACTGCCCAATCGGACAAGCTTTGCCGACCGTCTCGATCACGAGATCGATATCGCCAACGAGACCGGTGGCAAGGTGGCGCTGATCGGCATAGATCTGGACCGCTTCAAGGAAGTCAATGACTTGCGGGGGCATGCCGTCGGGGACCTGCTGCTGGGGAAACTTGGCGCACGTCTGGCGGCGGTGGTCCAGGACGGCGAGTTCGTTGCGCGGACCGGGGGCGATGAATTTGCTGCCATCAAGCGGTATGCCGACCATGCCCAGCTTGAGGATTTCCTGGTGCGGCTTGAGAACGTCCTGTTCGAGCCGGTGCGGGAACCCGATTTCGACATCGCACCGGGCGCGAGTCTCGGGGTTGCGATCTATCCGGACAATGCTTCGACGTTGGAAGTCTTGATCAACAATGCCGATCTTGCCATGTACCGGGCCAAGGCGGACTCCACCCACCATGTTTGTTATTATGACCAGTCGATGGATGACATCGTCCGGGCCCGCAGGAGCCTGGCAAATGACCTGCGGGTGGCAATCGACAAGAATGAGCTTGAAGTTCACTACCAGGTGCAAACATCGGTTTCGACGAACCAGATCCGCGGCTTCGAGGCCTTGCTGCGCTGGAACCATCCTGAGCGCGGCTACATTCCGCCTGTGGAGTTCATTCCGCTGGCTGAGGAAAGCGGGCTGATTCTACAACTCGGGGAATGGGTTCTCAGGCAGGCCTGCGCCGATGCCGCTTCGTGGTCGCCGCCCTACAAGGTGGCCGTTAATCTCTCGCCCGCCCAGTTCGCCCATGCCGATCTTCATAGCCTGATCATCGAAGTGCTGATGTCGAGTGGCCTGCCGGCAAACCGTCTCGAGCTTGAACTGACCGAATCCACCATCTTCCAGGACAAGGAACGCTCTTTCAGTGTGTTGCGGCAGATCAAGGCGCTGGGCGTCAACATTGCGCTTGACGATTTCGGCACCGGATACTCGTCGCTCGATATGCTGCGGTATTTTCCTTTCGACAAGATCAAGCTCGACCGCTCCTTCATCCATGAAGCCGAGGGCAACCTGCAGGCGAAATCCATCATCCGGGCGGTGTTGGCGCTTGGAAAGAGCCTGGAAATACCGGTGCTTGCCGAAGGCATCGAGACCGAAGGGCAACTTGAACTTCTGGGCGACGAGGGGTGCGACGAAGCGCAGGGCTTTCTGCTCGGGCGGCCGATTCCGATAGGTCAGCTTGTTGAAAGCGGCCGGATCAGCCTGAATGCGCCCACCGAGAGCACCTCCGGCACGGAGCGCAAGCCATCACCGCAAGCCAAGACAGACATCGCGCCCAAATCCCGGATCGCTTGACCAGATTAATTCCAGCGAAAATGGGAACCGGTTTCGCGTCCGGAATTGCGTGAAAACAACAAGATAGAGCATTTCCGGTGGCTCCGTTTTCACCGGAAATGCTCCAGAAGGCAGTCGCAGACCCGCGACCACTCTCGCATCAGCGGACCTCGCTCTACCATCAATCCTATTCAATTGACTGGTCAGCAATGCTGACCTATCTATCCGGGGCACAGGAGAACCTTCCCATGTCCCCAACCCGGACGGACTTTTTCCAGGGCGTTCGCGACTGCCTGCCGATCGTTGCTGCCGCAGCGCCCTTCGGCATGCTGTTTGGCGCGCTCGCCGTCGACAATGGGCTGACGGTGGGCGAGGCAGTGCTGATGAGTGCGACGGTATTTGCCGGCGCCAGCCAGATGGTCGGGCTCGAGATGTTCGGCGCGGAGATCGCGCCCTGGATCATCATCCTGTCGGTGTTCGCCGTCAATTTCCGCCACGTGCTCTACTCGGCGGCTCTGGGCCGCCGGATGGGCTTGATGCCTGGATGGAAGAAGGCGCTGGCATTCTTCTTCTTGACCGACCCGCAATACGCAGCGTCCGAAGCGCGCGCGGACCGGAAGATGCCGGTGACGCTGACCTGGTACATGGGCATGGCGCTGCCGGTCTATGTCTTCTGGGTGGCGGAAGCCTGGGTCGGGGCCCTGTTCGGTAGTCTGATTACCGATCCGGCGGCGCTGGGGATCGATTTCCTGCTGCCGATCTATTTTCTCGGGCTGGTCATGGGGTTCAGGGCCCGGCCCAACTGGCTGCCGGTGGTGATTGTTTCCGGGCTCGGATCGATCCTGGGATTTTACACCGTGGGATCGCCCTGGCATGTCAGCCTGGGCGCGCTGGCTGGCGTGGTTGCGGCGATGCTGCTGCCGCTCCCCGGCCCGGACGCCAAAGGACGTATGCCATGAACGAGCTGTTTCTCGGGCTGCCGGTCAATGTCTGGACCATCGTCGGGGCCGCCATCGTCACCTATGCGGCGCGGTTTGGCGGGCACCTGGTGCTGTCGCGCTTCAAGCGGATCCCGCCGCGCGTCGACGCGGCGCTGAATGCCGTGCCGGCCGCGGTGCTGGCGACGCTTGTCGCTCCGGCCGCCGTCAACAGCGGACCGGCCGAAGCAATAACTCTTGCCGTCTGCCTGGTGATCGGCTTCAGGCTGCCGATGATGGGCATGTTCGCCATCGGCTGGGCGTTGATCGTGGCGCTCAGAGGCGCGGGGCTCTGAGCGGCCGGATCAGCGGCTGATGGTCCTCGTCTTGCTGTTGAAGTTGAACCAGCGGACAGTCTTGGTCTTGGACCCGCTCGACATCACATCGAACCGGTAGGACGAATTGGCCTTGCCACCCGTGGTATTGCACGGAGGCAGGAAATTGGCGGTCATCACGGTGGTGCCACTGGCATCCGATTTTATGGTCTTTGTCTTGTGCTGGAAGGTCCGTCCATTGGACAGCACGTCGTACATCTTCACCCGGATCGTGTCGCCCGCCTTGGCAGCGTGCTTGATCGTGATGGTCGGGTCCTGACCCTTGCCGCCCAGCTTGATGCAGAGATGGGCCTTGCTCGGCGCGCCGACAGAGGCCGACTTGATCTCGACCGCGAGGGCGGGAGCCATGCCCAGGGTAAGTGCAAGCAGCGAAAGGGAGAGTTGGCGAAACGGTTTCATACAGTCACCTTCTGATTGTAATTCCGGATTGAACTGAAAACGGGATACGATGTCAGTAATGCAACGCCGACGTTAAGCCGGGATCCATCGTATGAAAAGCCCCGAGACGGAAAAACCTGTCAGGTCAGGATCATAGCGGCGACGTCGCTGCCGCCAGCCAGCCGAGCGCCGGATCGTCTGCCAGCAAGGGCGAGAGTTCTTCCCGCACCCGGGAGTGGTAGGCATCGAGCCACTCGAGTTCCGCCGGATCGAGCAGATCCTTGAGGATCAGCCGCTTGTCGATCGGGCACAGCGTCAGCGTGTCAAAGCCGAGCATCCGCCTGTCACCGCCCTCAATGGCCTGCGGCTCCTGCACGACCACCAGGTTCTCGATGCGGATGCCGAAGGCGCCGTCGCGGTAGTAGCCGGGCTCGTTGGACAGGATCATGCCGGGCAGCAGTTCCTGCGTGCCGCGCCGCGAGATCGATTGCGGGCCTTCGTGCACGGAGAGATAGCTGCCGACGCCGTGGCCGGTGCCGTGGGCGAAATCGGCGCCGGCTTTCCACAATGCGATGCGGGCGAAGGGATCGATGTCGAGGCCTCTGGTGCCTTCGGGGAACCGCAGCAGGCTGATCGCGATCATGCCCTTGAGCACCAGCGTGAAGAACCGCTTCTGTTCATGCGGAACATCACCCACGGCGATGGTGCGGGTGATATCGGTGGTGCCGGCAACATATTGCCCGCCGGAATCAATCAGCAGCATCTCGCCGGGTTCGATCCGGCGGTTGGTCCTGGTGTTGACGCGGTAGTGGATGATGGCGGCGTTGGGGCCGGCGCCGGAGATGGTGTCGAAAGACAGCGCCTTGAGCGGCATCTGCATGGACTGGCCGGTCGTGCGGCGTACCTCTTCGAGCCGGGTTGCAGCGGTGATTTCATCGACCGAACCGGGCTCCTGGTCGTCGAGCCAGGCCATGAACCGCACCATCGCGGCGCCATCCTGCCGGTGCACGCTGGCGCTGCCGGCAATCTCTGCGGCGTTCTTGCAGGCGCGGGGCAGGCGGGCGGGATCTGGTGCGGTGCGCACCGATCCTCCCGATTTCTCGATCAGCATGGAGACGGCGTGCGGCGCCACCGCGGGGTCGACCATGATGCTGGCGCCGGATTTACCCAGCGCCAGCAGCGCATCGTCAAAACCCGATGGCGGTTCGAGATCGGCGAGCTGGGTCAGGTAGGCTTCCGCCTCGATGCCGGTCTTGCGCTTGTCGATGAACAGCATCGGGCGGCCCGAGGCGGGGATGATGGCGCGCGACAGCGGGTGCGGCGTCGACGGCAGGTCCTCGCCGCGGATGTTGAAGCTCCAGGCCACCGAGGATGGGTCGGCGAGCACCATCGCGCCGGCACCGGCCTTGGCGGTGGTTTCGGCAATCATCGCCAGCTTGTCGCGCGCAAGCTCGCCTGCCAGGTCCAGCGGCTGGATGGTCACGGCGCCGAGCGGTGGCTGTGGCCGGGTATCCCAGATCGCGTCGACCGGATTGCGCGGCAGGAACACCAGTTGTCCGTCGATCGCCTTCAGCGCGGTTTCGAGGCGCGCCACCTCGCTCGAGGGCCATGTCCACGGGTCGATGCCCAGCCGCAGGCCGGCGAGACCGGAGGCTTCAAGGAAGGCCGGGAGCGGCGTGGCGACGCTGTCCTGGTAGTCAAAGACCTCCGGATCGGTCTGTGCCCGGACCTGGTTGGTGTAGCGCCCGTCGACGAAGATGTGGGCCTTGTCTTCCAGCACCAGAACTGATCCCGCCGAGCCGGTGTAGCCGGTCAGCCAGGCCAGCCGTTCGGCGCATGCGGGCACATACTCGCCGAGATACTCGTCCGAGCGCGGCACGGCTATCGCATTGACCGCCGATGCGGCAAAGCCGTCGCGCAGCTGCGCAACGCGGCCGGCCGCCTGGTCGGGGGAGGAGAGCACTTCGAAATTCTGAAACATCATGGGAATCCTGCGAGCCAAACCGAGTTCCCCTTATAGCAATCCAGTCCGCATTTGGCAGGCTGTCAGGGCGAATTGATCCGGGATGATGCGACCGGACGCCCGTTTGGCAATCGCACAATCTCTGTGCGATGCAGGTTGCCGCTTAAATAAGCAGCATTGCGCATTGGTCCGCGATAAGGCATGCACCTGATTCATAGCTGCACTGCAACATAAGCTCTGCACATTCCTGCGGAAGTGACTATCTTGGGTTTGCAGGAGGACAGAACAATCACTTATCCAAAGGGGATTACCAAATGTCCGTGAACATCTTCCAGAACGCCTTCGACCGTCTCGTCAGCGCCCGCGAACGTCAGGTTCGCCGTTATGTCAACGGTGCGCTTCTCGCAATGGACGACGCACAGCTCAAGTCGATCGGCCGCACCCGCGAGGAACTCCAGCGCGAAGGCGCGCAGGCCTACTTCTTCTAAGCGATCCGGTCCCCGGCGATACGGGGGCGCGCCATGACGGCGCCTTGATCGACACCGAATGCGAACGGCTCCTCAGGGAGCCGTTTTTGTTTGGGCCGTTCCGCTCTGACGGCCGTTCGCAGCCCGATCGTCACGCTAACCCCGCATTCACTTGAGATGGATCGTCACCCAGCCATTGCGCCACAGGGTTTTGACGTGACGCATGCCCTGGGTGTTGTAGGCGGCGAGCACCTGCCAGCGCTGGCTTGCCAGGATGCCCGACAGGATCACCGAGCCGCCGGGGGCGAGATGACGCCTGATATCGGGCGCCATCCGCATCAGCGGCCGGGCGAGAATATTGGCGATGATCAGCCCGAAGGGACCGGCCTGGCCAAAGGCGGTGGAATGAAATCCGGTCGCGGTGACGCAGCGGATCTGTTCGGCGACGTGATTGTGGCGGACATTTTCGCGGGCGACACGGGTGGCGACCGGGTCGATGTCGGTGGCCAGGACCCGGACCGGCCCGAGCCGGGCCGCGGCAATGGCGAGAACGCCGGAGCCGGTGCCCAGGTCAAGCACCGGACCGGCACCGGCCGGACCGCCCGTGCTTGCGCGCATCACCATCTCAATCATCTCGAGGCAGCCGGCCGTGGTGCCGTGATGGCCGGTGCCGAAGGCCTGGCCGGCTTCCAGTTCGATGGCCAGATCATGGGTGCGCACCGCGTCGCGGTCATGGGCGCCGTGCACCAGGAACCGCCCGGCACGCACCGGCGTCAGGCCCTCGAGCGACTTTGCGATCCAGTCGGTGTCGCCAAACACCTCCAGCTCGATCTCCGCCTTTGGGAAGTCGCCCGATAGGCAGTCCGCAATGCGGGTCTTGAGCGCGTCGTCGGGGTCACCGGGGACATAGATCGAGACTTCCCAGAGGCCTTTTTCCTCGTCGATTTCCATGGTGGCGACGGGCAGGCCCTCGTCCTCGAAGAAGCTGTCGAGCAGATCCAGTCCGCGCTTTGCCCCGGCTTCATCGGTGCGGAAATAGTATCGGTGGTCGCTCACGGCAGGTTCTTTCCTTCATCGGTGGCCGCCTGGGTCGCTGCGGTCTCTTCCGCCTTGCGGGCGGTCTTGCTGGCGGCCTCGGCGCGTGCGTCGGTCTTGGGCAGGGCGAAGCTCAGGATGCGGTCGTTCTGGCCCGGCGAGGTCGCCGAGGTGGAAGCAAACACGATCGTTCCGGACGGCTTGATCCACAGCAGGATCAGCGCGCCTTCGGGGCGGGAAGCCTCGTAGGCCTCCCAGTTGAATTCATCGGTCAGGCGGGTGAGCTGGAAAGTCCAGCCCTGAAGCAGCTTTTCACGCAGATCGAGAAAACTCACCGGCGTTTTGGTGAGCGACCGTCCGCCCAGCGTGAAGCTCAGCGCCTGTCGTGCCTTCTCGTCGATACGGCCGATCTGGTAGACGTGGCTGCGGCCGAGTTCCGGCCCGAAATCGGTGCAGACCAATGCGTTGTAGGCGTCATTGTCACCGGTGGCGATCAGGTTGGAAAAGCGCTTCGGATCGATGCTGTGGTGGGCGGATTCGGACAGCACCTCGCCGAAATAGACCGGAATGTTGGCAAGCCTGGCCTCGGCCAGATGGTTCCAGTTCTGGTCTGCCAGCATCACCGGAACCTCGGCTTCCTTGAGCTTGCTGGCAAGTGCGGTGGACCAGCGCGAGCCGCCAACGATGAGAATGCCGGGCCTGGAGGCCTTCTTGAGCTTGAGGAAACTCGCGAGCGGCGCCAGCGTGAAGCCGTGCAGCACGATGGTGGTGACCACGACGGCAAAGGTGAAGGCCACCATGCGGCCGGCATCCTCTACGCCGACATCGGCGAGCAGGGTCCCGAACAGGCCGGAGACGGCGACCGCGACCACGCCGCGCGGGGCGATCCAGGCGCTGAGCAGGCGTTCCTGGATGGTGGCGCCGGAACGGATGGTGGCGAGCAGGATCGCCACCGGGCGGATGACGAACAGAAGCGCCGCGACAAACAGGGCCGCGCGCCAGTCGAGCGAGCGGATGTCGTCGAGGCTTAGCGAGGCGGTGAGGATGATGAAGACACCCGAAACCAGCAGCGTGGTGATGGTTTCCTTGAAGCGGCGCATGTCGGTGAGCGAGGCGATGCGGCTGTTGGCCAGCACCATCCCCATCACCGTGACCGTCAGCAGGCCTGCCTCCTCGAGCACCATGTTGGTTGCGGCATAGACCGCCACAACCGACGCCAGCAGCACCGGCGCCTTGAGATATTCCGGCACATGACCGCGCACGAAGGACCAGACGATCAGCTTCGCGGCCGCCCAGCCGCCGCCGATGGCAAGGCCAAACCCGATCACGATCAGCAGGACCAGATTGTCCACCTGGTGCAGCCCGATGTAGACCAAGATGATTTCGAAGGCGACGACGGCGAACAGGGCGCCGATCGGGTCGTTGACGATGGCTTCCCAGCGCAAGAGCGAGGCGGGACGGGCATCGAGCTGGGCTTGCCGCAAGAGCGGCATGATGACCGTCGGTCCGGTGACGACGAGGATTGCGCCGAGCACGATCGCGGTGGGCCAGCTCAGGCCACCGATATGGTGGGCAGCGTATGCGGCCATGCCCCAGGTCAGAGGTCCGGCATACATGATGATGCGGCGGACGGCCGTCGATGTTTCGCTGATTTCCTTCATATTCAGCGTCAATCCGCCCTCGAACAGGATGATCGCCACGGCGATTGACACCATCGGCCGGTAGATCGAGCCGAAATCCTCCGCGGGATTGAGAAAACCCGTCGCCGGACCCGCGACAAAACCCGCCACGAGCAGCAGCACGATGGCCGGCAGATGCAGCCGCCATGCGAACCACTGCGCGGCGATGCCGGCGACACCGACCACGGCAAGTTTGAGAACGATGTCGTCCATGATGGTCCCCTGTCGCGCCGCCCCGGGCCGGTCTTACGGCTTGAGCAGATTCTCGAGCTTGGTTACGGCGATATCCGGGTTTTCGCCCCAGGCGATGGTACCCTTGAAGCGTCCGTCCGCGTCGAGCAGGAACACCGACGCCGTGTGGTCCATGGTGTAGTCGCCTTCGGAATTGGAGCTGTCGATGGGCACCTTCTTGGCGTAGATGTTGAAGCCCTTGACCACTTTCTCCACCTTGTCGGGCGCGCCCGAAATGCCGATGATCCGGTCGCTGACGCCCGAGACATAGGAAGCCATCAGTTCCGGTGTGTCGCGCTCGGGATCGACGGAGATGAAATAGGCGCCGATCCGGCCGCCCTCGGGATCGGCCTGTTTCAGCCAGCCGTCGAGTTCAAAAAGCGTGGTCGGACAGACCTCCGGGCAATGGGTGAAGCCGAAGAACAGCGCTGTCGGCCGGCCGCGAAAGGCGGCCTCGGTGATCGGCTTGCCTGTCTGGTCGACAAGCTCGAACGGCACGCCGTAGGGCTTGGCTGCGATCTCGTTTTCGGTCCGCTGCCATTCATAGGTGAGCCAGCCGAGCGCAAGCGCCATGGCGGCGACAAGGATCCAGAGGACAAGGCGTATGGCTTTCATCGAAATCTCCAGTGAGGCTGCCGCTTGATCTCTGCCGGTGTCAGGGACGACCGGGGCGGATCGGCGTTATCTGTTCAGAGGCACCAGGCAAGACCGCTGGCCGACAGCGCGTTCATGAGGGCCGGTCCGTTTGCCTGCCAGGCGGCAAAGGCAAGCCCGGTCAGGATTGCAGCAGCAATCAGGCCGAGCGCGCGGGGAAGGAATCCCCGAAACGAACTTGGCTGATGCAGGCCGGTCTGGCGTTCTGGCGCGGGTGCACTGGTCATGGGCCTTATCTAAAGCCGTTCCCGCACAAATGGAAGTGGTTTGATCCGCCGGAGTTCGCCTTTGGCCCGTGCAAATGCGCCAGGGAGCGGGGCAGGGCGGCTGCCGCGCGGCCGGCGCCGGGCCGGTGCGATTTGCGATCTCCGGGTCCGATGATGCGACTTGTCCAGCCGTGGCACCTTTCATTTTACGCAGCCAGAGCCCATATCCATCCCGTGAGTTTCATCCTCGGCGCACCGGGAACTTCCCACTCTCCGGCGCGTTCAGGGAACAAGGAGATATATCGTGATCACACGCAAAGACATTCGGTCGACCATTTCCGCAAGCCTTGTTGCCGTAGCCGCTCTCGCCGCACCCTTCATTGCCACACCGGCGCTGGCCGAACAGGTTGGCGAAGTCGGCGTCGACTGGCTCGGCAACGACATCCTGATCGATGCGGTCACCGATCCCCAGGTCAAGGGCGTGACCTGCCACGTCGCCTATTTCGACCGCGGTGTCATCGACCGGCTGCAGAAGGGCAATTGGTTCGAGGATCCGTCCAACGCTTCCATCGCCTGCCGCCAGACCGGCCCCATCACCGTCGGTGACATCGATCTCGACGAGGACGGCGATGTCGTGTTCAAGGAATCGCGTTCTCTGATCTGGAAATCACTGGTCGTGCACCGGATCTATGACAAGAAGAACGACACGCTGATCTACCTCGTCAACTCGCAGCAGGTGCAGGACGGCTCTGCCAAGATGGCCATCTCCACCGTGCCGCTCTACGGTCAGGACGTGACCTGGGAGAACGGCAAGCCGTGAGGCTGCCGCCTTCGGTTTGCCTGAGTTTGATCTCGGTCATGCTGGGGTGACGGTTTTTATGGTTCTGTCTGTCCATCGCTGTGCTTTCCGCAACCGGTAAGTGAACCAATTCCGTTTCAAAGGCTGACATCGACGTGACACAAGGCAGGCCTGAAAACCCGCATGCGCTTCCAGTCGATGATGTTGCAGCCTGGCTTGAGACCGACCCCGCCGCGGGCCTCGACGGGGCCGAGGTGCCTGCGCGGCGCAGGGCCTACGGGGCCAACGAACTGCTGCGCCAGAAACCGAAGAGCGCACTGGCGATCCTGGTCCACCAGTTCAACAGCATCATCGTCTGGTTGCTGGGCGCGGCGGCGGCGCTGTCGTTTGCGATGGACGATATCGCCGAAGGCGCAGCAATTCTCGTCGTGCTGATGATCAACGGGGCGATCGGTTTTACCACCGAGGTCCGGGCGGCGCGGTCGATGGAAGCCCTGATCCGCATGGCCGAGGTGAAAACCCGCGTCCGCCGGGCCGGGCGGGAGCGGATGATCGACGCGCACGAGCTGGTGCCCGGCGACGTCGTCATCCTCGAAGCCGGCGACATCATCACCGCCGATCTGAGGATCAGCCAGGCCTCGAACCTGCAGGCCGACGAGTCGGTGCTGACCGGCGAATCGCTCGCCGTGAGCAAATCCACCGGTGCGGTCGGTGCCGGTGCGGTGCCGGGCGACCGCACAGGCATGGCGTTCAAGGGCACGGCGATCACGCAAGGTACGGGCGAGGGGCTGGTCGTCGCCACCGGCATGGCCACCGAGATCGGCCGCATCAGCGCGCTGACGCAGGCCGCCGACAGCGAGGCTGCGCCTCTGGAAAAGCGGCTCGACCGGCTCGGCCACCGGCTGGTCTGGCTGACCTTCGGGCTCGCGGCGCTGACCATCTGTGCGGGCATCCTGCGCGGCCATGACGTGATTGCGATGATCCAGACAGGCGTGGCGCTGGCGGTGGCCGCCGTGCCGGAAGGGCTGCCGGTGGTGGCGACGCTCAGCCTGGCGCGCGGCATGTGGCGGATGGCCCGGCGCAACGCGGTGATCACCAGGCTGTCCTCGGTCGAGACGCTGGGCGCGACCACGATCATCCTCACCGACAAGACCGGAACGCTGACCGAAAACCGGATGACGGCGGTGCGCTACCTGCTCGACGGCGGCGATGTGGAGCTGAACGGCGACCGTCTCGAACCTGGCTCTGACGAGCCGCTGGGCTGGGCGCTGAGGATCGGTGCCCTGTGCAACGGCGCCGAACTGGGGGATGGCAAGGCGGATGGCCGCGCCGGCGATCCGATGGAGCTCGCCCTGCTGTCGGTGGCGGCGGAGAACGGGATCGGCCGCGAGCAGCTGGCAAGCGATTTTCCGGAGATCCGCGAACATGCCTTCGACCCCGCCGCCAAGATGATGGCGACCGTCCACGGCGATGGCGAGGGTTTTGTTGTCGCCGTCAAGGGCGCGCCCGAGGCCATCCTCGACAGCGCCGACCAGGTTCTCGGGTCCGAGGGGCCGCGACCGCTTGACGATGCAACGAGGCAGGACTGGAGAGAGCGCAGCGCGGAGGCCGCGGGCGAAGGGCTGCGGCTGCTCGGGCTGGCGATGAAACGGGACGGCCGTGACGCCGCCGATCCCTATGCCGGGCTGACGCTGGTCGGGCTCGTCTGCCTGCTCGATCCGGTTCGCGACGACGTGCCCGCCGCGATCGCGGCGAGCCGGGCTGCCGGCGTCAGGGTGGTGATGATGACCGGCGATCACGCCGTCACCGCCGCAACCATCGCGCGGCAGGCCGTTCTGGGCGACGGCGAGCTCAGCGTCATCGAAGGCAGCGAGCTTGCCGGCATCGACCCGGAGCGGATCTGCGAGGAGATGCGCGCCCGCATCCTGTCGGCCGACGTGTTTGCCCGCGTGGCGCCCGAGACCAAGCTGGCGCTTGTCTCGATCTATCAGAAGGCCGGTGAGGTCGTTGCCATGACCGGCGATGGCGTCAACGACGCGCCGGCGCTGAAAAAGGCCGATATCGGCATCGCCATGGGGCGGCGTGGCACCCAGGTCGCCCAGGACGCGGCCCACATGGTGCTGCGCGACGACAAGTTTGCCACCATCATCGCCGCCATGCGGCAGGGCAGGGTGATCTTCGACAATATCCGCAAGTTCGTGGTCTATCTGATGTCGTGCAATGTCAGCGAGGTGCTGGTCGTCGGCATTGCCGTCGGCGCCGGCCTGCCGGCGCCGCTCTTGCCGCTGCAGATCCTGTTTTTGAACCTCGTCACCGATGTCTTCCCCGCCTTCGCGCTGGGGCTGGGGCGAGGCGATGCGCATGTGATGGCACGGCCGCCGCGCGACCCGAGGGAGCAGATCGTCGACCGGCCGCGCTGGTGGCTCATCGGGATCCTGGGCGGGGCAATCACGCTGGCCACGCTCGCCGCTTTCCTGCTGGCGCTGTTCTGGCTGCGGCTTGATGCCGGCGCCGCCGTCACCGTGGCGTTCCTGACGCTGGCGCTGGCGCAATTGTGGAACGTGTTCAATGTCCGCGATGCCGATGCCGGGCTGTTCGACAACGAGGTGACGCGCAACCCTTACGTCTGGGGGGCGCTGGCGCTGTGCCTCGGGCTGATCGGTCTGGCGGTCTGGCTGCCGTCGCTCGCGGGCCTTCTCGGCCTGCCGCACCCCGGAGCGACAGGGCTGGCGCTGTCGCTCGCGGCAAGCCTGGCGCCGCTGCTGCTCGGCCAGGCCTGGCTCGGGCTGACGCGAACCGGAAACCGGTGAGGGGCGGTCAGCCTCGAAACACCAGCGCCGCACCCGCCGCGATCAGGGCGAAGCCGCCCAGATGGTTCCAGCCGAGCGGCTCCTTCAGCACCACGACCGAGAAACCGGCGAAGACGATCAGCGTGATCACTTCCTGCATGGTCTTGAGTTCCGCCGCCGACCAGACCGCATGGCCGATGCGGTTGGCGGGCACGGCGAGGCAATATTCGAAGAAGGCGATGCCCCAGGACACCGCAATGACGATCATCAGCGGCGACGACTTGAACTTCAGGTGACCATACCAGGCAAATGTCATGAAGATGTTGGACATGGCCAGCAGCAGCACTGGCAGCCATTTGATGGCGAACGGCGAAAGCGTCATGGCGGGAATTTCCGGAAGCGAAATGCAATCCGGAAATCACTGCTGATATTCGTGGCCCTGCGTCAATACCCCACCGTCGCCGAGCCCGTCCGGCGGGGGTCCGAGGCGCCGAGCAGCAGGCCCTTGTCCGCATCGACATGGATCGACTGGGTCGAGCCCATCACGCTCTTGACGGCGATGGTGTGGCCCTTGGCTTCGAGTGCTGCCACCGTGTCGCGCGACAGGCCGCCGTCTTCGACGCGGATTTCGTCGGGCAGCCACTGGTGGTGAATGCGTGAGGCGTTGGTGGCTTCGGCGACATTCATGCCGTGGTCGATCATGTTGGAGATCACCTGCAGCGTGGTGGTGATGATGCGCGAGCCGCCGGGGCTGCCGGTGACGAGATAGGGCTTGCCGTCCTTCAGCACGATGGTCGGGCTCATCGACGACAGCGGCCGCTTGCGCGGCTCGACCGCATTGGCGTCGCCGCCGATCAGGCCATAGGCATTGGGCACGCCCGGCTTCGCGGAAAAATCATCCATCTCGTTGTTGAGCAGCACGCCGGTGCCGGCTGCAGTCATGCCCGAGCCATAGGAGAAGTTCAGCGTGTAGGTGTTCGACACCGCGTTGCCGTCCTTGTCGACGATCGAGAAATGCGTGGTCTGGTCGCTCTCGTAGGGCGCCAGCTTGCCCGGCTTGATCTCGGCCGAGGGCGTGGCGCGGTTCAGACTGATGCCCTCGCGGATTTTTGCCGCATAGGCCTTGGAGGTCAGGGCCTTGACCGGCACATCGGTGAAATCCGGGTCGCCGAGATATTCCGAGCGGTCGGCATAGGCGCGCTTCATCGCTTCCGCCATCAAATGGATGGTGTCGGACGAATTGTGGCCGAGAAAGCCGATCGGGTAGCCTTCCATCACATTGAGGATCTGGATGATATGGGTGCCGCCGGAGCTCGGCGGCGGCATCGAGACGATGTCATAGCCGCGATAGCTGCCCCTGACCGGCTCGCGGATCACTGCCTTGTAGCTGGCGAGGTCCTCGAGACTCATCGCCCCGCCGGCGTCCTTGACCGACGCGGAGATCGCCTCGGCCACTTCGCCCTTGTAGAACCCGTCCGGGCCTTCAGCCGCGATCTTCTTGAGCGTGGCGGCCAGGTCGGGCTGCTTGAGCACATCGCCCGGCTCATAGAAACTGCCGTCCTGCTTGTAGAAGATCGCCGCCGAGGCCGGCCAGGCCTTCAACCGCTTTTCCAGCGCCTTGAGACTGTCGGCGAGGTCGGCGGTGACCGTGATGCCGTCCTCGGCCAGCCGGATCGCCGGTTCTGCGGCCTGGGCCAGCGTCAGGGTGCCATAGGTCTCTAGCGCCAGCTGCATGCCGGCCACGGTGCCGGGCACGCCGACGGCGAGGCCGGAAAAGCGCGACAGATTGCTGTCGGCATTGCCGTCCGCGTCGAGATACATGTCGCGGGTGGCGCTCGCAGGTGCCATCTCGCGGTAGTCGATGGCTTTCGTCTCGCCGGATTTGGCGTCATGCACCAGCATGAAGCCGCCGCCGCCCAGGTTTCCGGCGCGCGGCAGGGTGACGGCCAGCGCCAGCGCCACGGCAACGCCCGCGTCGACCGCGTTGCCGCCGTCTTTCAGCACCTGCAGACCGACTTGCGCGGCCACCGCCTCCTGCACCGAGACCATGGCGCTTTTCGCCCAGAACGGATGCACCGCGTCCATGCTGGAATAGATCGCCGCCTCCTGGGCGGATGCGGCAAGGGGGGCGAGCGCGATCAGCGCGGCGGTGGCGAGGGTGGTAAGCGGGCGGAGCATCGGGCGTGTCATCGGATCGCTTCCTTTCCGGATGGTCCCGCATCAGGGACCGGGACGGGGCAGGCCATGCCTGGCAAAGGCCTACAACAGGCCACATCGGCCGGTTCGTCAAGCCGCCGGTCAATCTCGTCATCCGGCCAGTCGACCTCGTGTGCCGGTGCGGCCCTTTATCGGCAGGGCGCGGCACCTATCTAACGGGTATGAAAATTTTCCGTCTGGACAGGGACTGACATGGCATTTCTCGGAATTATCGCCTTTCTCCTGGTGCTGGGCCTTGTCTACGCCCCGCAGTTCTGGGTCGGCCACACCTTGCGCCGCCACAGCGCTGAGCGGCCGGATTTTCCCGGCACCGGTGGCGAGATGGCCGAGCACCTGGTCGAGCGCTTCGACCTTGCGGGCGTCGGCGTCGAGATGACCGACAAGGGCGATCATTACGATCCGGAAAACCGGATGGTGCGGCTGTCGCAGGCCAATTACCGGGGCGCGAGCCTCACGGCCGTGGCGGTGGCGGCGCACGAGGTCGGTCATGCGCTGCAGCATCATCGCGGCGAACGCGGGCTGGCGCTCAGGCAGAAGCTTGTCGGCCTCGCCATGATGACCGACCGGATCGCCTCGGTGTTCTTCATCGCAGCACCTGTGCTGGCCGTGCTGCTGCGCACGCCGGCGGCAATGCTTGGCATGGCGGTGATCGGCATCGGGCTGCTGGCCGTGCGGGTGCTGGTGCATCTGGTCACCCTGCCGGTGGAATATGACGCGAGCTTCAACAAGGCGCTGCCGATCCTGCGCGAGGGCGGCTATCTCGGCGACGAGGACCTCAAGGGCGCGCGCAGCGTGCTCAAGGCTGCGGCACTGACCTATGTCGCGAGCGCGCTGATGAGCCTGCTCAACCTGGCGCGGTGGTTTCGGGTTTTGCGGTGAAGTCCTCTTGAATTTCCGCTGCGCTGCCGCATTTGGCGTAACCAGTACACTTCAAGACCACCAACCAAAACGATGCCGAAGGAGATTGCCATGACCACCAGACGCAGCTTTATCGTTGGCGGCGCCGCCGCTGTCGGAACCATCACGCTGTTGCCGTCGCTCGGCCTTGCGGCCGCGCATGCAGCCAGCTTCAACCTGATGGACGGCAAGATCGTCATCCATCCGGTGGAACACGCCTCCTTTGTCATGGAGAGCCCGGCGGGAACCATCTATGTCGATCCGGTCGGCGACGCCGGGCTGTACGAGGCGCTGCCCAAGCCGGACCTGATCCTGATCACCCACCGCCATGGCGACCACTACAATGCCGATCTTCTGGCCGCACTTGCTGAGGCGCCGATCCTGACCAACGCGGACGTGAAAGGCATGATGCCCGAGGATCTGCAGGGCCGCACCGACGTGATCGCCCCGGGCGGCAGCACCGAGATGATGGGCATCGCCATCGCCGCCATCGCGTCCTACAACACTTCCGCCGACAGGCAGGACTTCCACCCCAAGGCCCGCGGCGATCTCGGCTTCGTGCTGACCATCGACGGCAGCCGCATCTACATCTCCGGCGACACCGAGGGTACGCCCGAGATGCGGGCGCTCGAAAACATCGATCTTGCTTTCGTCTGCATGAACCTGCCGTTCACGATGGATGCCGAACAGGCCGCCAATGCGGTGGCCGAATTCGCCCCGGCGATGGCCATCCCCTATCACTACCGCGGCCGCGACGGCGGCACCCAGGATCCGGAAGTATTTGCCAGGATGCTGAGCGAGGCCGGAAGTTCGACCGAGGTCAAGCTGCACGACTGGTACAACGGCGCGCTGGGCTGAGGTTTCAGGCGCTTCTGCAATCCGTCCCATCCTGCCGGGTCCATGCTTCCAGCGTGGACCCGGTTTGCGTCGAAGGGCAGCGACATTCCGGCTGGCCGAAAACCGAACTGCTGATTTGCTTCTTTCTGCCGGACAGGTAGAAGGGCCATTGCAAGCCGAATTTTCGGAAAGCATGCAACTGCCCCCGAAGGACCGCCCGTGACTCCGCCCGACCGCATCTCAGAACTGCTCGACGCCACACAAATCGCTTTCGCGAACGGAGCGCTGATCCGTCTCAAGCTGGGCGGTTATCACGGTGCCGAGCCTGAGCTCAAGGCGGTCGAGATCAAGAAGATCACGGTCAAGGCCGGCGAGAGATACTCGTTTACCTACAAGTACAAGACCCGCGACACGATCAAGAATTACGCCGAAGACGAGGCACTGGCATTGCTGCGCAACGGGCTCGCCACCGAGTTCCGCAGCGCGCAGCTGGCGACCACCGAGTTCGACATGATGTTCGAGCGCAATGGCGCCAAGATGCGGCTCAAGCGCACTGAGGTGGCGGGCCGCGAAGCGCCGTCGACCGATCACAACCGGGCCAAGAACCGGCCGCTGACGGAAACGGGCAAGCCCTGGCTGCAGGCACTCGGGCTCGCCGGCAAGAACGGCCAGATCCGCAATGATGCGCAGGACAAGTTCCGCCAGATCAACAAGATGGTGGAGATCTTCGCGCCGCTGGTGGCCGCGCTTCATGCCGAGCCCCCGCTGATCGTCGACATGGGCGCGGGCAAGGGCTATCTCGATTTCGCGCTCTATGACTATCTCGCCACGGTGGTGAAGCGTCCGGTGCGCATCGTTGGCGTCGAGCTGCGCCCGCAACTGGTCGAGGACGGCAACGCCACGGCCAGGGCCTCGGGCTTTGATGGCCTGAGCTTTGAGGCCGGCACGATCATGGCGTTCGACGCGTCGGGCGCCGATGCGGTGATTGCGCTGCATGCCTGTGACACGGCCACCGACGACGCGATCTTCAAGGGCATTGCCGCCGGGGCCGCGCTGATCGCCGTGGCGCCGTGCTGCCACAAGCAGATCCGCCGGCAGATGGCGGCGGGCAAGCCCGACGAGATCCTGGAGCCGCTGTTGCGCCATGGCATCTTTGTCGAGCGCCAGGCCGAGATGGTCACCGACACGCTGCGCGCGCTGCTGCTTGAACTCAACGGCTACCGCAGCCGCGTGTTCGAATTCGTCTCTGACGCGCACACACCGAAAAACAACCTGATCGTCGCCGAAAAGGACGATCGTGCCGGTCGCGACCGCGACACCGTGCTTCGGCAGATTTCAGAGATCAAGACGATGTTCGGGATCGGCGAGCATTATCTGGAAGGGCTGCTCGGAGGGTGACTTTCAGCTTTGCTGCCGGGCTCATGGTCCGTTGCGCTATCTGAACAGCTGCAGGATCATGTCGGCCTGGGAGTTGGCGATCGACAGCGACTGGAGCGCCAGCTGTTTTTGCACCTGCAGGGCTTTCAGCCGGGTGGATTCCTCGGCCATGTCGGCGTCCACCAGCCGTCCGAGGGCTTTCTTCGAGACCTCGATCAACGTCCTGGTAAAGGCTTCCTGCCGCTCGATCCCCCTTGCCTTGACGCCGAGCAGGGCGTTGGCGTCGATCAGATCCTGTTCCATCTCGTCGATGGCCTGAACCATGCCACTCAACTCGTCGGCCGTGGTGCTGGCGCTGAGCGTGATCGCTTTTGCCGCTCCCGCCGTTCCCGACCCGAGCAGATAGAAGATTTCCGCAACGCCGCCGGCGGTGGTGACATTGCGGTCCTTCGTCAGCAAGCCGTTGCTGTTGGTGCCAGGGTCGATCAACGTCGTCTGGCTGGTGTCGATCTCGATATAGCCGACGCTGGTGAAGCCACCGTAATCCTTGATCGAAGCCGGCATGCTGACGGTCTGAGGCGAGCCATAAAGCCAGTTCTGGCCATTGAAGGACGAGCTTTGCGCCACACTGCCCAGTTGAGCCTTCAGCTCTTCGAGTTCCTTGTTGATCTTGGTCTTGTCCACCCCGGGTTCGCTTGCAAGCACCAGCTTGGCCTTGATTTCGGCCATGATGTCGACCGCCTGGCTCATTCCGGTCGAGGCGATGTCCGTCATGGCGCGCGACAGGCCGAGCGTATCGACCACGGCGCTATGGGCCTTGATGCTGGAGCGCAAGGTGGTGGCGATCGACCAGTAGGCGGCGTTGTCCGATGCATCGTTGACCCGCAACCCGGTCGAGATGCGCTTCATCGTGGTTTCCATCTGGGCATCGATCAGCCTCAGCGTGGCGAGCGCGGTGATGGCTGACCGGTTGGTGTGGATGCTGGTCATCAGGCGGGCGTTCCGGTGATCGAAAAAGTCTCGGCATTAAAATATCTACCTGAGATTGTAGTTACGCATTCGTTAAGGAACTCTTAGCTGTTGCAGCGCGCGCGGATGTCCGGGCTCTGCTGCGCCCGGATTTAACGAGTTCCACCGGGTTTCGTCGGATCTTGACCGGCCACTGCGTAGCGCCCTGCCGCGCCGCTCGCAAACCCGGATCCGCGCATGCCGACCGGGAACCGGCCGCGGCGCATGTTCCGCCAGCAACAATCGCCAGTCCATATTTGATCGGCACCTGTGCGGAAGCCTGGCTCGGCATGGGAAAAATCTAATCTTCAGATTTCGATGTAGTTTTTCCTTTAATTTCCGATGAATTCTTTGTTGGTCCGAATCCCTTAAATCTTATGGGTTCGGTGCGGAATGAGGTAATTTAACAAATGTTCATTTATGAAGATGCCAAAATTTGATAACAATAATGATAACAATAAATTACGATGAATCTTGGTTGGAAGGGATCGCGTTGTTCATATTCATGCACAGGAATCAAGATGTTTTGGGCATTTTGATTTGACTCTTTTGCGGATATTGCCCCTAATTGTTGGCTCACTCAGTCGCAATATTGAGGTTTTCCGGTGTGAAGAGTTCGGTTTTTGGCATTTTCGGGCGTGCTGCGGGCCGGAGCGGATATCTGGCCCGCCTGTTCTGCCTGATGTCGACCTTGGCACTGGTTGCGGGGTGCACAAAGCCGGTCATGCGAGAATATGCAAACGCTGTTGGATCTGATCTTCATGATTCGTCGACGACGAAGAACACTCGCTATTTGGAGTTATACTCGTCGCACCTTTGCTATCAAGCTTCGCTTCCGATGACAGAACCAGGGTCGTTTACCAAGCACGTGTGTGACTTTGGAAAATTCAAATCGAATGAATGGAAGTCATTCGTTGACATGGGTGTTTATGATATCGACCGTCGCTGCGACGCATTCTTGGAATCGCTTTACTATCGTGACAAGACGCGGGGGCCAATTCTTGAACAGATCAATGATTCCCGGTCGTTGACACGCGGAATCCTGGAAATAGTAGTGCCTGGCAGTCGAGCGATCAGCATTGTGGCTGCAACTTTTGACTTCGCTGAGAGCACGTTCCTCAATGCGCGGGATGGTTTGCTGCAAGCGCTCGATCAAACCACGGTGAAATCACTTGTCTATGGCCGCCAGAACACGCTGAAAAAAGAGATTGCCGAAATCACGTTCACGAGCAAACCGCAGGCACTGAGCGCGCTTCGTGCCTACCTGCGTGTCTGCATGCCGTTCACTATTGAGATGGAGGCCAATGCCGTTCTGACCACCGTGCAACGCAACAACGGCAACGCAGGTAATTCGCTGATTGAGGCGATGGTTGGCATCAGTCAACTCAAGAACTCAGAATCAAAGGTCGATACAAGTGATCGCGACGATACGGATAAAAACGTTGAGTTTGTCAAAGGTTTCGCGCCCGGTACTGTAGAGGATAAGATACGGCTTGCGACCGGTCGGGAGATACAAGATATGCTTTGCATGGAGCGCACCAACTTGAACGATGGGAATTTCAGCATAACGCCAATGCGTGATCGGATGCTTGAGTTTGAAACGGGATTATACCTAGGTGATCAAAATAAGACCGAACCAGATAGCAAAATAAACTCTGACGCAGAGTTCAAGATGTACAAAAGAGCTTCTGATCTGTTTGGTGTCTGCGGGAAAAGCAATCATATTAGTGCATTTGAAGCAGGATATTTTTCAGTGGAGGGTAAGGCGAAGAGCTTTAAGTCGAAGATGTGCGGCGTTTTGCGCAAAAGCTCGAAAGAAGACGTAAAAAATCAGTTTGAGAAGCTGGATGTTACCAAGTTGAAGGATCGGAATTTCAACAAGGAAACAAGAACGGCTATAGGACTCGTCTCTAAAGAGCTTGGCTTGTCGGACGGAAATAGATTGACTGCAGACATCATAACCAAATTGGCTGCCATTCCGGTCTTGCCGGAGGCTCCGTGCATCTAGAATTCCCATGTTAGGAGTTTCTTATGCCTCAATCAGTGAAGTCATTGATCGCACTTTTTTCTAAACCGAACATCGGTCCGACGGACATATTTGTAAACGTTAATGACCTGATCGAGGAAACCGGAAAAATCGAACAGGTTGGCGACGTCAAGTGGTCTGAGATTGTGTTTCTCGAAGCCCGAGATCCCGCTCCCACCGGATGGATACCATCTGATTTTGTCGATCATGATTTCAAGCGCGTTGTAGATCCTGAAATCGATAGTGCAATTTTCGCGGAGAATGCCCTATATGCTGCTTCCAGCATGTTGGCCAATTTGCACTTTTTGCTGGCATGGGCTTTCTTTGAATCAGAAATCAAAAACCTTGTTAGGGAAATTGCCGGCATCGAACGGATAGGTCCCTATCAGTTCACTCCGGAGATTTGGGATGCCCATCGCAATGTAGAGGAGTTCGGTATCGATTTCGAAAAATCCAGGATATATGAACACGAGTATCAATGCGATATCGCAGCATTGATCATTCGGCGAACCGTCGAGGCATTCAAAGTCGCAAATGCAGGGGCGGCACCCAAGGCAACCGAACTGTTACTTGCCATTTATATCGGTGTTCCGGCGGTAAAAATTGCATTGGAAAGCGATCGGCAACTTTCGATCGTTCAGTCTATTGATTCATCGATCGAAGGTCAGGAAGACGCCGAGACGAAAAGAAATAAAACTCTCGCTCTTTATCAGGATGTTCTGACCAATGGTGATCCTGCGAATCCCTGTACGACTGACGAAACACTGCAAATCATTGGCAATCGCCTTAATGCGGCTCTCGATGCCACCCGTATCCTAATGGAGGAAATCGATCCTGATCTGTTGCCTTCTAGCGATGCAGATCTCAATCTCGATGAAGGCATCGTGGTAATGGCCCACGGTGGTGCACCGGTGGCAAACGTACGCGGATTTCTCGTCGCGAAACTTCAGGAGGCATTGGCAGCGGCCGGCAGTCCGCCACTAAAAATGGACACCGTTTTTGGCCCCGATACTAAGAAAGCTTTGAACAATTGGCAGGATGCCAATGGCGAGAAACAAAGCGGCAAGTTGACGGATGAAGTTTGGCAAAAGCTTACAGGCGTTTCACCGCCAACGCCGTATGAAAAATGTGCGCAACTGACTGCATCCTTCGAAGGCCATTTCTTCGCAGACGTGATAACCGGAAATTCCGATGCTGCTATTTTAACCTGGGGTTTTCTCGGTTTCACGTTCAGATTTGGTCACGTTCAAGAGATTATTCTCCGGGCCGATGCGAAAAATCAACAATGGCTTGAGGAGTCTTTCGGCAGTGAGAAAGCTGCTGCGCTTCGGGATATATTGACGAAGGAACTCAACCCGCATCAATTGGATTGGGCAAAGGCCAATATGTTGATTGGCGACACTGTGAGATCGGATTGGGAGGCCGCGTTCAAACATTTTGGCTCGATAGCCGGTGTTCAGGAAATACAGATCGAGTATGGCAAGACATTATGGGATCAAGCTCAGAGAATTGTTCAGCCCCTTAAATTATGCGAATTGATCAGCCATGCGATGTGTTTTGATATTGCCGTTAAAGATGGCCCAAATGCGCTTAAAAATTCAATAGCCGGCTTGGAGCCGAACGGTGATGAGCTTGGCCTGCGGCGTAAAATATCTGAGCGAGGTAACAATCAGCCGAGACGCAAGGTGTTTGTCAGTGGTGACGGCAAAGTCAACAGCATGAATTACCGGCTGGAGTACTGGGGGATTCAATCTTTCGAGGAAGATGAAGAAAACCTGCATACCGATGATAAAGATCCCAATCCCACGTATGATCAAGATTTCGAGGCATATTTAATAGCTAGTGTGCCGGAGATCGAAGGCCTCTTCGAACCGCGAGAATTCCTTGTTCGCGGCGGCAATGCAGGTCCGGGGGAAAATCCGATGCCCCCACCGCGAAAACTCTGGAAGAATGTGCCTTCATTAGCGAGGGTTTTGGTACGCATACGCTCCGAAATCGGCAAGCCGATTCAGCTTTGCAGCGTGTATCGAGGACCGGACTATAATAAAAAAGTAGGAGGCGTAAAAAATAGCCAGCACCTTTTCTTCAAAGCTGCTGATTTCAAGGTAGTCGGGCCAAATCCCGGCAACTCTACCGATTGGGCCAACGCCGTTAAGCGCCTGCGTGACGTCGGGGTCTTTAAGGGCGGCGTCGGCAAGTATCGAACCTTCGTGCATGTCGATACTCGCGGTGATAACAAAAATTGGTTCGGCTGACTGCTAGGTGAGCGATCTTTCTAAGTTTGACACTTGGGACAATTCGTTTCTCTTCGATATGTCGATCGGATTCTGCCCGCGAGGTGCACACGGGCCATGCTGACGCTGGAGAATTGACAACTTCTTGTATGCCTCCATTGGAATGGGGAACTCTTGTCAAGGTCTTGCTGTTCTCAGGTAAGCTCGGAAAGCCCACCATCATTCACCCCGCCGTGCCGGACACGGCCCATATCCGGCGCCTGGTAGCATCAATCTGATCCGGCATGCCGGCTTTGATTTCATCGAAATCGGCGCGAATTGCAGCCATGCCCTCTAAACCACCGGGAAGCCAGGGTTCGAGATCGTCTGCGCTCCTCAATACCACTCTCTCCCGAAAAGCCCACTGAAGCCGAGGTGCGCTTGATGCTGACATCCCGCGTCAGCATCAAGCGCGCCTGTTCCCGTTTTGCCCCTCGGGGCTCTTTCTTTCGCCGCAGACTCTGCCCATATTGCGGCCATGGCCAAGACCCCTGCAAAATCCACCCGTTCCGATGGCTCCGAATTCGACGGTTTCGCTGAGGCGCCGCAGGCGCCGCTTTCGGGCGCCCCCGTGTCCTCGTCCGGCTCGATCGCCGACTGGGCCGCCGACCTCGCACGCGAGGCCGAGCGTGACGCGGTGAAGGCGCGGCGGCAGGCGGAAAACCGCGAGATCCGCTCAGCCGCAGGCAAGCACCGGCTGAAGGCCGGAAAGCCGCGTGCCGAGGCCGCCGCCGCGCTGCCGCCGAAAGGCAAGGCCGCCGCCAAGAAAGACAAGCCGGGCAAGTCCGCGCGCGGCACCTCGATCGGGTCCAGCACCAATCCGCGCGACCGCGCCGCAGCCGGGCTCAACGCGGTGGCCGGACTCGACATGTCAATGGAAGAGGCGGAAGCTTCGGGCGCAACTAGCGCCAACACCGCGACCGTGCAGGCGTTGTCGGCGCTGATCGAGAGCGGCAACCCGCTGTTCAAGAACGGCAAGACCTGGACCCCGCACCGCCCGGCGCGGCCGGAGAAATCCGAGGGCGGCGTGGCCTTACGCATGGCCACCGAGTACAAGCCCGCCGGCGATCAGCCCACCGCCATCGCCGACCTCGTGGCCGGAGCGAACGAGAACGAGCGCAACCAGGTTCTGCTCGGCGTCACCGGCTCGGGCAAGACCTTCACCATGGCCAAGGTGATCGAGGAGACCCAGCGCCCCGCCGTCATCCTGGCGCCGAACAAGACGCTGGCCGCGCAGCTCTATTCCGAGTTCAGGAACTTCTTCCCGGACAACGCGGTCGAGTATTTCGTCTCCTACTACGATTACTACCAGCCCGAGGCCTATGTGCCGCGCACCGACACCTTCATCGAGAAGGAATCGACCATCAACGAGCAGATCGACCGGATGCGCCACTCGGCCACCCGCGCGCTGATGGAGCGCGACGACGTCATCATCGTCGCCTCGGTCTCCTGCATCTACGGTATCGGCTCGGTGGAAACCTACACCGCCATGACCTTCCAGATGCAGGTCGGCGACCGCATCGACCAGCGGCAGCTGCTGGCCGACCTGGTGGCGCAGCAGTACAAGCGCCGCGACATGGATTTCCAGCGCGGCTCGTTCCGGGTGCGCGGCGACACGATCGAGCTGTTCCCGGCCCACCTTGAGGACGCGGCCTGGCGGATCACGCTGTTCGGCGACGAGATCGAATCGATCGCCGAGTTCGATCCGCTCACCGGGCAGAAGACCGGCGATCTGAAGAGCGTCAAGATCTACGCCAACTCGCACTACGTCACGCCGCGGCCGACGCTGAACCAGGCGACCAAATCGATCCGCGAGGAATTGAAGCACCGGCTCGCCGAGCTGGAAGCCTCAGGCCGCCTGCTCGAAGCGCAGCGGCTCGAGCAGCGCACCCGCTTCGATCTGGAAATGCTCGAGGCCACCGGCGTCTGCCAGGGCATCGAGAACTATTCGCGTTACCTCACCGGCCGCGCGCCCGGCGAACCTCCTCCGACGCTGTTCGAATACATCCCCGACAATGCGCTCTTGTTCATCGACGAGAGCCATGTCTCGATCCCGCAGATCGGCGGCATGTATCGCGGCGACTTCCGCCGCAAGGCGACGCTGGCCGAATACGGCTTCCGGCTGCCCTCCTGCCTCGACAACCGGCCGCTGCGCTTCGAGGAATGGGACGCGATGCGGCCGTCGACCATCGCCGTCTCGGCCACGCCCGGAAACTGGGAGATGGAGCAGGCCGGCGGTGTCTTCGCCGAGCAGGTGATCCGCCCCACGGGCCTCATCGACCCGCCGGTCGAGGTGCGTCCGGCGCGGGCCCAGGTCGACGATGTCTTGGGAGAGATCCGCGCCACGGCGCAGGCCGGCTACCGGACGCTCTGCACGGTGCTGACCAAGCGCATGGCCGAGGACCTGACCGAATACCTGCACGAGCAGGGGGTTCGGGTGCGCTACATGCATTCCGACATCGACACGCTGGAGCGGATCGAGATCATCCGCGACCTGCGGCTCGGCGCCTTCGACGTGCTTGTCGGCATCAACCTTTTGCGCGAGGGCCTCGACATTCCCGAATGCGGGCTGGTCGCCATTCTCGACGCCGACAAGGAAGGGTTCCTCAGGTCTGAGACCTCGCTGATCCAGACCATCGGCCGCGCCGCGCGCAACGTCGACGGCAAGGTGATCCTCTATGCCGACAAGATCACCGGCTCGATGGAGCGGGCGATGGAGGAGACCTCGCGCCGCCGCGCCAAGCAGGAGGAATACAACACGGCGCACGGCATCACGCCGGAATCGGTCAAGGCGCACATTTCCGACATTCTCGATTCGGTCTACGAGCGCGACCATGTCCGCGCCTCCATCGCCGCACCCGGCGGCAAGGGCGCGAAAACCGACGAGGGCGCGCTGGTCGGCTCCAACCTCAAGGCGCATCTGGAAGCCTTGGAAAAGCAGATGCGCGACGCCGCCGCCGACCTCGATTTCGAGACCGCCGCCCGCCTGCGCGACGAGATCAAGCGGTTGAAAGCCGTCGAGCTCGACCTTATGGATGACCCGATGGCGCGCGACACCGGCGTCGACAACACCCGCGCCAAGCGCAGGGCCGAGGCCACCGGCAAGCCGATGCGCGGCCCCTCCAAGGAGCCCAACCCGGACATCCTGCGCAACCCGGAATCGTCCTACTTCCGCAAGCCCGGTCTCGACGAGATGGGCACGTCGGGCGACCACGCAGTACCGGCGGGTGGCGAGGGCTCCTATTTCCGCAAGAACGATCTCGACGAGATGACCGTCGGCCGCACCGAGAAACCGATGCCTCCGGGCAAGCTGCCGCAAAAACCCGACGACCCGATCGTCAAGCGCGGCAAGATCGGCGCCGGTTCCTACGAGGACCCCGCCGAGGCCGCCCGCCAGAAGCGCCGCCCCGGCAAGACCGGACGGCCGGGACGGTAGCGGCTTTTCCCTCTTCCCTTGTGGGAGAGACTTCGGGGCGGTGGCCAGAGGCCAGAAATCGGAGAATCCGATTTCAGCGAACGAAGGCCTGAGCGCGACGCCGCGCGAGGGCTGTTCAGCGGCTTGGCTTCAGCCAAGTCATGGATTTTTCAGGTGAGGGGGCCTGCACCGTCCGCCCGCATCCGACCCCCTCACCAACAAAATCTGCGACCTGGCCCTGCCGGTCCAAGACAGCGATTTTGTATCCTCTCCCACCAGGGGAGAGGGGGAACGCGGCTGCCCGCGCCACCCGAACTGCCCCGCCAGCGGCTGCAGGCGATGCTGAACGCTGGCCAATCTCCCCCCCTTGCGGGGGAGATGTCGGCGTAGCCGACAGAGGGGGGTGAACGTGAGACTGGCGCGAGGCGAGAGATTACCCCCCTCTGTCACTTCGTGACATCTCCCCCGCAAGGGGGGAGATCAAGGGAAGCCGATCTCGAACCCGCAATCCTTTCCGACATCATCCGGGGCAGCCTCTCTCACCCCGTCCTGCTGGCCCACGCTTCAAGCGGGGAAATCAGCGCCACCCCCCCGTGGAACCAATCGACCCGTCCCGCGTTGTAAAGGTCCCACACCCAGGCGCGCGCATGTTCGCCGCCCTTTTCAGGATCACAGCCATGTCCCGCAACACGCTTGCCATCGTCCTCGCCATCTTCGTCGTCGGCGCCGCCATCCTCGGCTACATGGTCTACCAGGACCGGCAGACTTCCGGCGTCGAGATCAAGATCGGCGAGAACGGCCTCTCGATCCAGGAGAAGTAGGGCGCATCAGCGATACCGGCCGGATCGCCTTTTTTCCGCGCATTTTAGTCAAATCCGCAGCTTTCCGTTTACCCGCGCCCAAGGCGGCGGGCGGTAGGTTTGGCCCGAACCATGGTTCAGCCGAAGCCTGATGCAGGCCGCCAGCCGCAAGGGAGCCCGCAGCGATGTCCGCCGAGATGATCCGTTTGTCCGTCCAGCCCTTCGGGCCGTTTGCCTACCGGCCGTCTTCCCCTGCCGGGTCCGCCGTCCCGGCCGCGGCGCCGGAGGAGGCCGCGACCCATGCCGCGCCGGTGTCCGCAGGCTCGGGCGCATGGCCCGCGAGCGCGGGCGGATCCGCACCGCAGCCGGTCAAGGCTCCGCGCGTACGTCCGGCCTGGCCGGATCCCGCCACGATCTACCTGGCGGCCGAACTGCTCGACCTGAGCAAGACCACCTTCGCCTACACCGGAACCATCACCTTGCCCGACACCGGCGCCGACTTCTGGGCCCTGCTGGCCGCGGCGTTGGGCGAGGGCAGGCGGGAGTAGGGCTGCGGCAGGCTGGACAATGCCGACATCTCCCCCGCAAGGGGAGAGAATGGGGGACGCGGCATCCCTCCACACGTCATCCCGGCCTTGAGCCGGGATCCAGTAGCGCCTGCGTCGGCAGGCGCGAGAGACTCTTTGGCAAACTTGGTTTGTTGGAAAAGGTCTCCATGTTCGCGGGCGCTCGCCTATCGGATGCCGGATCAAGTCCCATTTGACTAATAACGAAAGTGACTCCTTTAGAAGTACTGGAGAGAAATGTCATTTATAATGGCGTCTATAAATATTATATGAGGTTTTTCAAAGAATCTATATTATAAAATTATTATGAAGTTCTTCATATAAATTCAAAAATCCAGCTGCGCGGAGTGGTGTTTAATGCGTTTCGAAATATAATAATTCTGCTTTCTGTAGGAAAACGAAAATAATGTAAACAAAAAGATTGAAACTAGAATATTATTGTCCGATAGGCTGTTCAATATGGATGAGCCATCTGCAAAATTTTTTGTGATCAATACGATTGAAAAAATTGCAAACCCAGATGAAAGTGTCCTGTATAGTGATGCTGTTTCTAGAAGTTCGGCAATTTTTTTATCTTTTTCGTAGGCATTTATATAATCAGAATAATCCTCATTTTTTACAAAATTTGTTATTGTAAATATAGGCTCCAAAATAATTGAACCTATCCTGCTGATACACATACCAATAAAGTACATAAAAAATATTAGTAGGAAGGTTTCATCCGTTTTTATCAAGCCTTCAAAGAAGTATGAAGAAAAATACGTAAAAATTCCGCCTGGAATCATGTAGTTTATAATGTTGTAAGATGATATTTTTGAGAGAATATCAGACATCTATTCTTCTTGCTCGTCAGGATACGGAATCGGTGTAACGGGAGTCCAGCCTTCTCTCGGTGGCGCGTCCCCAGCAGGGCTGCGAACGGAAATGCCTTCTGTTGAAACGGCTTGTCCACCTCTATGCCAAATTGCGCGAATCACCGCATTTCTTGGGTGGTCAGGGTCTTCCTTCGCAGCGCTGACTAAAGCTGTAAATGCATTTCCAGGGTGTTCTGGTTTGGATTGTAGTCTCTCTCCCAGTATTGCATTGAGTAGCTCAGTCGAGACGTTTCTCCTCGATCCGTGATGGGGGATCTGAAACTTGTCAATCCCCGGAAATGCAATGCCCGCAATTGGTGCATAATTTACAGCTTCTTCGAGAGCTTCTCGACCAGCATCGCCAGTTAAAAGTACTCTTGATCCGCAAATATTCGCGTACTGAACGACACTCATTTCATTTTCGGCTGCGGTTTTTTCGCCGGAAAAATCCTCTTGCCCCCACAGAGCTTTCGCGAGCTTACGCAGTTTTCCTAAAATACCTTCTTCAAGAAAAGCACCTTCTTCGGATTCTTGGATTTTTGCAATCTGCGGCGATTTGTCGGATTCTACAATTAAATCTAGCAGCCTTTGCTTTGATGGGGCCAGAACAGTAAAATCACCAATTTTGCTTCCTTGGAAAGCTTCTCTTATCTCGATACCCTTATCTTGTGCTGCCTTTTCAGCGGCGTGTACATACGGGTATATATCGCGAAGCCGTTGCTCCAAATTATTCACGTTTGAAAAGCGACTGAACCTATCAATTATTTCTGATGCGTATATCCATGGCCTATTCATCCATAATACACCGACATCGCAATTATCAATTATAAATTTTATACCACCCGCGTGATCTCTATCAGGATGGGTCACTACCAAATGATTTATGGTTTTGTTTTTACCGTAATATTTATCTACATGAGAGCATACCGACTTTCCATCATCCGTATATCCGCCATCGACGATATGAATATTTTCAATTCCGTCGATGGAATACCTTATGGTTATTGCGTCGCCACTATTTTTTTTGCCAATTGGCAAAAAATCCAGTTCAAGAAAGTCTGCCATGGTTGTTTCCTCGGAATTCGATGAGTTGCAATTTTCCAATCACTTGAGTGGAAATACATTATCAGATGAGATGTATCTCAATGGTTGTTTTTGAGATTTTCCACAATTAAGGTGAGCGCGCTCTCTAAATGCGTCACGTCAAAGTGAATCTGGACGGCAACAAATCTCCCACCGCACTTTTTCCACACCCTCCACCCCCATGCCATACTCCCCCGCACTCCCGCTGCCGGATGGATCGCGAACGTTTCGAGCCAGGCGGGAGGGAATGCCCGGGGCCGGGCGTGCTGACGTGGCGCGCGTGGCTCTGGGAGGCGGAGGCCATCGGGGTTCCGCTGGCGGCATCGGTGTTTCTTGAGGGCAGGTCCCGAGGACGCCGGTGGAAAGCCAGCCACCGGGCCGGGTTCGTTCCGCGTCCGCCTGATAAGGCGGGCGAGGGGCGTGTCACCGGGCCGGGCCTGTGGCGGACATGGCGGGCCGGAAACGGCATGCCAGGGTCCGTGCCGGAACCCACGCCAGACGCATGTTCCGCGGTCTGTCCGGATCGCGGCCGGGGCAACCCGGGCGGAGGGCCCTGAAGAGGGGCAGGTGGATAAGCCGGCTCCGGGACATGCAAGGCGCCGCCTGTCGGATGCCGGACAGCATCCGGCAAGTTCCGGGCCGCGCGCGATCAGCGCCACCCAGGTGCGGGACCGGCAACGATCCTGCATCACCCATACACAATCCCCAGAGGCACTGCCCGCGTGCGGCCCTCCGGACTGATCTTTCCCACACCCCGGCGGAAATTTTCGCGCGGGCGCGTTTGCGGCTGGCCAATGCCTGTCGTGACGCCAGAGCGGGATACAATTCCGGCAACCCACCGTCGTCATCCTCGGCCCCCGAGCCGAGGATCCATTCCGTGATCTCTCCGTCACTGCATTCGTTGAAGCATCACGGGATGGATCCTCGCCTCAAGGGCGAGGATGACGAATGGCAAGCGCATCCAGGGCGCAAGTGTTTCTCTAGTTATTCACCTTGCAGCCGCGGCGGCGTTCCTCGGCCTGGATCCGGGCGACGCGGCGCTGCTCGCTCGAACTCAGGCTCGGGTTCCGGGTCCAGCAATCGGCATTGTTGAAGGTGCGCTTGCCGAGATTCGAGGAAAAGCAGTAGCCGTTCTGGTCATAGATGGCGTTGCGCTCGTACCAGAGATCCCAGCAGCTGGCGGCAGACGCCGCGGGAACGAGGCCGGTGAGGCCGGCGACAAGGCCGGCAGCGGCGATCATCAGGGATGGTTTCATCTCAATCTCCTTTGCATTGGCGGCAAGGGCCGCCGTCTCCCCATCGGTATCCGCATGGCCGCGGCCCGCATTGATGCAAGTCAACGAATATGTCTGTCGTCCATCGTTTTGCGATTCTTGCCGGCGGCGCCGGCCAGTTACGCGGTCCGGTCATCGGGCGCCGGTTTAACCGGGCCGCGAGCTCTTGGCGGGCCTGCGGCGGGCGTGCCATCATGGGGCAAAGCACGAAAGGCAGCCCATGTCCGATATCGGCTCGATCTTTTCCACCTGGGACATCATCGCGATGATCCTCGCCGCCTGCGCGCCGGGATTTGTCATTGGCGCCGCTCTCGGGGCCTGGCGAAATCCGGGCCGCCGTCTTAGCAGCGCCACAGTCTTCGGCTTGACCGGTTTCGCGCTGGCCTTTGCCGGCTGGTGGCTCTATCTCACCGTGATCAAATGAGGCCCATGCACGTGATCCGACCGCTTTTTCTCGCCGCAGCCCTTCTGGCCGGCTCCATCGCCCTGGCGACCCCGTCGCTCGCCTGGGAGGCGGTCGAGCAGGTCAGGACCTATCCGGTCAGCGGCCAGTCCGGGCCGGAACTCTACAAGTCGATCGGCGAGAACGGGCCGGTGATCTCGGGCAGCCGCCGCACCATCGCCCACACCACCTTCAAGCTGACCTGGGGGCGCGATTACCGCGAGCGCCCCGACGGCAGCTGCGTCATTGCGCGCAATGTGCCGAAGCTGATCATCACCTACACGCTGCCCAAGCCGCTCGGGCCGGTGCCGGCCGGCGTGGCGTCGCGCTGGAAGCGGTTTTACGACGGGCTGGCGGCGCATGAGCGGGTGCACGGGCAGTACATCATCGAGATGGTGCAGGCGATCGAGGCAGTCAGCGTCGGGCTCTCCGCGCCCGCCGATCCGGGCTGCCACAAGGTCCGCGCCGAGCTGCAGACCCATCTCAAGCGGCTGTCGGACGAGCAGCGCGCCCGCGGCCGCGCCTTCGACCGGGTCGAGATGGGTGATGGCGGCGGTGTGCAGCAGCTGGTGCTGGGGCTGCTGACCGGCCGCTGAGCCGGCATTGCCGGGTCCGGGCGGCCGATTGCCCGGATGCCGGCTGCCGGATCATGGCAGCGCCTCGACGAGCCCGATTTGGCTTGCGGTGCCGGGTCGGGCTGCTAGGCTCGGGCGACCGTCTCCGGGCCAGAATCAGGACTTCGCATGACCGTACGCATCGCCACCTTCAACACCGAGAACCTGTTGAGCCGGTTCGATTTCTCCGGTTTCCGCAACGAGCTCAGGCAGGACCGGGTGGCGCAGCTTTACGATTTTGCCTCCGAGGCGCAGTACCACCAGGCCGAGATCGCCCGCGCCATCTCGCTCACCGATGACACAAGGCAGCTGACCGCGCTGGCGATCGCCGAGGCGGACGCCGATATCCTGTGCATGCAGGAAGTGGAAAACCTCGATACGCTGCACCGGTTCGAATATGGCTATCTGTTCAAGATGATCGGCGACGGCTACCGCCACAAGGTGCTGCTCGACGGCAATGACAGCCGCGGCATCAATCTCGCCCTGATGACGCGCGAGCAGACGCTCGACGGGGCAAAGATAGAGGTCGAGGCGGTGGCGAGCCACGCGCATCTGACCTACGAGGCGATGGGGCTCTACACGCCGGAGCTGGCCGAGGTGGCCAAGCCGCACGACAAGGTGTTCAAGCGCGATTGCCTCGAGGTCGACCTGAAGATCGGCTCGAAACGGCTCACCGTCTACGTGGTGCATTTCAAGTCGATGGGATCTCCGCGCAACGGCGTCGACGGCCGCACCCACACCATGGCGGTGCGGGTGGCCGAGGCGCGCGCGGTGCGCAAGATCATTTCGGAGCGCTTCGGACCCGACGGCGGAGGCAAGCGCTATGTGATTGCCGGGGACTTCAACGACTACACCGAGAAGCTTACGATCACCGGCGACCGCCGCAACGGCTACCGGTTCACGCCCGAGGACGCCGAGGACGGCGCGGTCCGGGTGCTGACCGTCGGCGGCTTTGCCGAAAACGTGGTGGCGCGGCGTCCCGAAATGGACCGCTGGACGCTCTACCACACCCGGGGGCCGGAGGAACGGCATCTGTGCCAGCTCGATTATCTCCTGGCCTCGCCGGCGCTGACGCGCTCGAACCGCGACCGGCTGCCCGACATCATCCGCGCCGGTCAACCGTGGCGGACGCTGTTTCCCGAAGGGCAGGAGGTCGACCGCTATCCCCGCACCGGCTGGGACCGGCCCAAGGCGTCGGATCATTGCCCGGTGGCGATGACCTTCGACCTGGTCTGAGCGCGATGGCCGCGATCCCGGAAAACCGCGTGTTCGGCATCGATGCGGTGCGGCTCCGGGTCGATTCGGCCGAGCATCCCTGGCGGATGGCCGAGCATGCGACGATCGAGGCGCACTGGGCGCGCGAGCAGGTGGAGCGGCCATGGCTGTTCAACGGCACGGTGATGATGCACCGCGGGCTTGCGCTCGAGGACGGGGCGATCTCGGGCGTCAGCCACCGGGCGCCCTATGCGGCGCTGCTGCACTGGGTCAAGTCCCAGCCCGAGGCCGATGCCTGGCACCTGTTCGGCTCGGCGGTGATCCTGTCCTCGGACGGGGCGATGATGCTGATCCGGATGGCGGCGAAGACGGCCAATGCCGGCAAGGTCTATGCGCCGGCGGGATCGCTTGATGAGAGCGACATCAAGGACGGAATGGTCGATGTCGAGGGCAGTATCTATCGCGAGGCGCGGGAGGAGACCGGGCTCGACCTCACACGGGCCGCGGCGGAGAAGCGGCTGTTGTGCTGGCGCCAGGGCGGCCGGGTGGCGGTGTTCCGAAGGTTCCTTCTGGAGGAGACTGCCGATGTCCTGGCCGGGCGGATCCGCGAGCATATCCGCACCGATCCGGAAGAGGAGATCGAGGACGTGGTGGTGGTGCGTGCGCCCGAGGACGCCGGTCCGACCGCGCCGCCCTACATGCAGGCGATGGTCGATTTTCATTTCGCGGCGCCCGCGTCCCGCAGTGGTTGGCAGCAGGCGGGAAATCGATAGGATGCGCTCTCGCGGCAATCAATGTTGCGCAGGCGGCAGTAGCAGAGGATGCACCAGGGCATGACCGAATACGCGATCTATGACGTTTTCACCGGAACCGCCCTGGCCGGCAATCCGCTGGCGGTGGTGTTTGACGCCGATCACCTGAGCGACGGACAGATGCAGGCGATCGCGCGGGAGTTCAACCTGTCGGAGACGGTGTTCGTGCTCAAGCCGGAGAATCCGGTTCACACTGCGCGGCTCAGGATTTTCACGTCCCAGCGCGAACTTCCCTTCGCCGGCCACCCGACCGTCGGAGCCGCCGTGGCGCTGGCCGACCGGCGGCTTGGAGGGACATTGCCGGCCAACGGAATAGACATGGTCAAGATGCTGGAGGAAAAGATCGGCCAGGTGCGCTGCGCGGTTCGGCTGCAGCCGGGCAAGGCCGGGTTCGCCGAATTCGACCTGCCGAAGCTTTCCCGCCAGCTCGATGTCGAGATCGAACCGGCCGACATCGGCGCCGCGCTGGGGCTCGATCCGCACGAGATCGGCTTCGAAAACCACCGGGTGTCGCTGTGGAGCGCCGGCGTGCCGTTCGTCATGGTTCCGGTACACGATCTTGCCGCCGCGGCGAAGGCCGATTGCAATGCATACGAATGGGAGCGCTTTGCGCCGATGGGGGACGGGCAGCTGGCCTTCGCCTATGTCTATTGCCGTGGCGGCGTCAACCACGCCGCATCCTTCCATGCCCGCATGTTCGCGCCGGGCGACGGCATGCCGGAGGACCCGGCGACCGGGTCCGCCGCCGCCGCGCTGTCGGGCGCGATTCATCATTTTGACGGGCTGCCGGAGGGCAAGCATGCGCTGGTGATCGAACAGGGCGTGGAAATGGGCCGGCCCTCGCTCATTCATCTGCATATCGACTGCGCCGGAACGGAGGTTTCCCACGTCCGGATCGGCGGGGAAGCGGTGCGGATCGCCGAAGGCAAGCTGATGATTTGATGCATCTTGTGCCGATTGTGAGGTGCAAGGTGCAGATGCAAAAAAAACAGTGTGGACAAGCTCCCTCATCCGGTCTATACGCCCCCTCGTTCCTGTCACGGAACAGGTGGGGCGCGTAGCTCAGTTGGTAGAGCAGCTGACTCTTAATCAGCGGGTCCACGGTTCGAGCCCGTGCGCGCCCACCATTTAATTCAAGGATATCAGTATCTTGATTGAGGCCCTGCGGGGCCTTTTTCTTTGGGTTTTTACAGGCCTGAAGATGTCTTTTACACTCTTGTGCTCGTGATGTTCACGTCTTGAACTGATCCCATGCGCTGGCCACAGCCTCTGATGCAAGGTGGTGGTGACGGATAATGGCCTCGGCCTCATCAGCGGAGTGGCCCGAAATCGCGGCGATGTCGGCGATCGGCAACTTGGCGACCCGGTGCAGCCAGGAGATGCCGGTGCCGCCCAGATCGTGGAATGTCACTCCGGTGATCTTCAGCCTTGCCATTTCCTTGCGCCAGCTCGCACGGAACCCGGTCGGCGTCCAGCGCTCGCCGAGGGAATTGACCAGCACCTTGGTTTTCGTGTCTTTCGAATTGCCGCTCCATCTTTTCTCACATTGGGCCGAAAGCGCGCTGTTCCAATACGTCCAGTTCTTTTTGATCTCCAATGGCGTTAATGCCAGCCTCCAGGGGCCTATATACGTGTGTGACCCACTTCGGGTGCGGCTCGCTTTTTAACGCTACCCATGGATAGGGGTGGCTCGGGAAAACTGCACAGCAGGTCAACTGCATCATTGCCACCTCACTGCTAAATTTGATTCCTTCGGTTGGAACATACCTCTGTCCACAATGCTCCAATCTCATGCAGGGTGTAAGCCTCTCCACCGAAGCCGGGAAAGCCCGCATTACCCCATGTGGAGACAGGAGGCGGTCAGTATAATTCTGCAACAGCGTCCGGTCAGAGCTCGGAACCAAACATCTGTTTTTCGCTGAATGCTCTGTTGAATATATTGTATCCCCAGAACAAGAGCGGTCGAGAGAATTCGTTACCCTGGTCAATAGAACTTGTCCTGTTCCCCATTAACATGACCCCTATCGGTGCCATTGCGGACCAGATTTGCAAGCCGGTGCCGACGCTGAATTATGCTTTGGAGGATAGAATGGCACTCAAGAACACATTCCGCATTTGTGTGGCGGCCGCTGTAATCTGGGCGACGGGAGCCCAAGCAGAAACGGTGCTGCGTTTCGGGCATCCCAATGTTGCCGGCGAGGTTTCAAGCAAACTTTATGACGAGTTCGTCGAGCGGATTGCCGAACGTACCGATGGCGAAATCAAGATTCAGGTTTTCCCCGGCGAGCAGCTCGGCAAGGAAACCGACATGGTCCAGCAGTTGCGAGATGGTGTGCTTGACATAACCGCAGCCTCGATGGCTGCCGCGAGTACGCTTGTGCCGGCTATGGAAATCCCCAGCACGCCGTTCCTGTGGAGCAACTGGTTTGAAGCCGAGGCCGTTATTTCCGGCGCGGCAATGCAGCCGGCCTTCGACGAACTTGAGGAAACTCACAACATCATTCCGCTGACCAAGATCTGGTACTGGGGATGGCGCAACTTCACTCTTTCTGAAAAGGGAGTACGCACTCCGGACGACATGAAGGGACTGAAGATCCGCGTGCCGGAATCGCCTGTCTGGGTCGAGATGATCCGTGGCATCGGCGCCGCACCGACGCCAATTCCGTTCAGCGACGTTTACACCGCGCTGCAGCAGGGCACTGTCGACGGTCAGGAAAATCCGATTCCCACGATCTATGCACGCAAATTTTATGAGGTTCAGAAGTACATCGTTCTGTCGCGCCATATGCTGCAGAACAATTTGATCCTGATGAACAAGCATTCGTTTGCCGCCCTTGAGCCGCGTCATCAGCGCATCATCCTGGAGGAAGTTGGCGCCGCCTCTGCCAAGATGACCCTGCTGCAGCAGCGGGCAGAGGAAGACATGCTGAAGGAAATCGTCGCCACCGGGAAAGTCACCGTGATCGATGATCCCGATCGCGCCGCTTTTGCCGAAAAGTCGACCGAAGCAGTCTTCACCGCGCTTTCCGAGCGTTGGGGTGAGGAGAACATCTCGCGGGTACGCACCACCATCAAGAGCATTCGCGAACAATAAATCATACGAACATGCCGGACCGCTTGACCCGGTCCGGCATTTTTCACCCACGCTGGGAGGCCGCAGTGAAGTTTGTTATCCATCTCGACAATTGCATTCATAGGATTGAACATCACTTGTTGTGGGTGTTGCTGGCCACGATTTTCGTCATCCTCACGGCCACCGTCTTCTGCCGATACGTGCTCGGAGCTCCGATCACCTGGACTGAAGAACTCCTGACGATGGTGTTTGTCTGGATGGTGTTCATCGGCGCCAGTTCGGCACTGTCGACCCATCAACATATCCGCATCGACTTCATGCTGCGCCTGCTTCCGGCACGGTTTGACAAACTGGCCGCAATTGCTGCGGTTTTCGTCTGCCTAGCAGTCTTCGCGGTGCTGTTTCACTTCGGCCTGAAGTATGTTCACACCACCTGGAACGACATGACCCCGATGATGGGCGTCACCTTCGGCTTCTACGCACTTGCGCTTCCGGTAACGAGCCTGTGTGCCGCGCTTCACGTCATTCGAATTTGCCTCGAAACGGGCGTTCGTGCGGCACTGCAGAGCAAGCTTGAGCAACAGAACGAAGTGGAAATCAGCGCATGATCGTTACCCTGGTTCTTGTGCTCGTTTTGATGTTGCTCATCGGTGTCCCGACCGCCTACGCGCTCGCGGCATCGGCAATTGCGGTGATCTGGCTTGAAGGCATTCCGCTGACGATTGCGGTGCAACGCATGACTTCGGGGCTTCAATCGTTTCCGCTGCTCGCCATTCCACTGTTCATTCTTGCCGGTACCTTGATGAACTCCTCCGGTATCTCGGAGCGCCTGTTCGCGCTGACCGGTGCGCTGGTTGGCCATATCCGTGGCGGCATGGCATATGTCAATGTTCTAACCAACGTCTTCATGTCGGGAATATCCGGTTCGTCGCTTGCCGATTGCGCCGCCACAACGCGCGTCTTTGTGCCCCAGATGGTCAAACACGGCTTCGACAAGGGCTTCAGCGTTGCACTGACCGCCTCGTCCGCTGTCCTGGCTCCGGTGATCCCTCCGTCCATCTTGCTGGTTATCTACGGCTGGCAGGCCAATGTCTCGATCGGCGATCTTTTTGTGGCCGGTATTGTCCCGGGGCTGGTGATTGCGATTGCGCTTCTGGGCACCGTTGCCGTCATAACCCGTCAACGCGGTTTTGGCCGTGGTCCGGACTTCTCCGGACGGGCCTTGCTCAACTCATTCTTCGATGCATCCTGGGCGCTGCTGATGCCAGTGATCATCATCGTCGGCTTCCGCATGGGCATTTTCACCGCAACAGAGGTTGCCGCGATCGCTGCCGGTTATGCATTTGTTGTCGGGCTGTTTGTCTACCGGACGCTGAGTTTTCGTGAACTGCCTGATATTTTTGCGGGTGCGGCACGTGACACGTCTTCGATTCTCATCATTGCCGCGACTGCCGCACCGTTCGGATGGATCCTGTCTGTCGGACAAGCCCCGCAGCAGATGCTGTCTTTCCTGACCGGTGTTTCGGATAATCCGTTTGTCATCCTGTTGCTGATCAACATCATCCTTCTGGTACTAGGCACCTTCATGGAGACGCTGGTGCTGATCATCATCCTGGTTCCAATCCTGATGCCGCTGATTCAGTCGCTGGGCATCGACCCGGTACATTTCGGCATCGTCATGATCATCAACCTCGTCATAGGCCAGTTAACGCCGCCGCTGGGCGTCTTGATGTATGTGACCTGCGGGATTTCGGGAACCAGCATCGGGGAATTCATCCGTGCGGTAAAACCGTTCCTGGTCGCCCTGATCATCGCGCTTCTGGTGATTACCTACATTCCCGCGCTCGCCTTGTATCCGACCATTTTGGTACGGTGATCGGGATTATACCGGCGCTTGGCTTTCCGATGACAGCCACGCCGCATCTGACAAAACAATGAAGGGGCGCTCTCGGAAATCCGGGCGCCCCTTTGTAACTTGAATTCCGCCGCGTGTGATATTGTGTTTCCCGCGGTGGCGGATGGAAGACCGAAACCCCTTTGGGACAGCAAGCCCGCGGGAGAGCCAGGGTCTCCGTCCGCCGTTCCATCGAACCCGAACAGTCGCCAGGGCCGCTTGCGCAAGCAAAGTCCGTTTAGGCAAGGATGGGATAAGATGGATATCATCGTGGGTATTGATGTCTCGAAGGATCGTCTGGATGTGCATGTCATGCCCGCGGGCGACAGCTTCTTCGTCTGCAATGGTCATGCTGGGATCGATGGCCTGTTGACGCGGCTCGCCGGGCTCTCCCCGCACTGGCCTTACATCATCAGCGCCGGAAGACCGGTCCGATCGAAACCAAAACGCCGTGCTTCCAAAGGGAGGCACGGCGTGATGATGATCATTATAGAGAAGAGCCGTGAGGTGAATATACCGGGCTTTCAGCCGGCGCGTTAGGCAACGGTGTTGTGCAAGCGTCCGATATTTTCGATCTCCACAACGATCTCGTCACCTGATTTCATCGGCCCGACACCCGATGGCGTACCTGTAATGATCAGATCGCCAGGCAACAGCGTCATGATGCTCGATACGAATTCAAAGATTTTGGTTATCGGAAAGATCATGTCACTGGTGTTGGACGACTGGCGCAACTCACCATTTTGCCAAAGCTTGATATCAACATTGTCCGCGTCGAGATCTGTTTCGATGCAGGGGCCGACCGGCTTGTAGGTGTCGAAGGACTTGGCGCGCGTGAACTGGCCATCGGCCCGCTGCAAATCACGATTGGAGACATCATTGGCGCAGGTGTAGCCAAGAATATGTTTCGCTGCGTCACTGGCGGCAACGTTGCGCGCGGTTTTGCCGACGACGATGCCGATTTCCGCCTCGAAGTCGACGCGCTGGGTTTGGCTGTCGAGTACAATTTCCTCGCCATCGGCGATGATGGCCGAGGGCGCGCACATGAACAACATCGGCTCAGCCGGTACGGGAACACCCGACTCCTTGGCATGGAGCGTGTAGTTCAAGCCGACGCAGACCAGTTTGCTCGGCGCCACCGGCGCAAGCATGCTGACGGACTCATGAGACAGTACCTGGCCGCTTTTGTTGATCGAATCGAAGGGTTGGCCGGAAAGGACAGCAATATTGTCGCCCTCCAGTATCCCGTAAGATGTTTTACCTTCATGAATGAAGCGGATGATTTTCATCTGTTTTACCTCAGAGTGGATCGCGTAAGGACGCGGAGGGGAAATAGGGTTGCATGGCCTCTCGGCTTGCAAGGATCGAATGCGCCGCATCGGGTATCTGAAAGGTTTCGACTGTGACGTAGCGGTCAAATCCGCTTTCTTGGACAGCCTTCATGGCGGCGGCGATGTCGTAGCTGCCATCACCAACCGGAAGCCGGTCTGAATCGGTGATGTGAAAATGCCAGAACAGATCGCCAGCCTCGCGTATGGCGTCACTTACCGTTTCTTGCTCGGTAATGATATGCGCCGTGTCCAGCATAACGCCAAGACTGGCAACGCCTAAGTCGCGAACGAACGCGCAGGTTTCACGCGTGGTCATGAGGCAGTTGGCGTAGTTGCGGTTCACGGGTTCGAGCACAATCGGCACCTCGGGAAAAGCACGCGCCGATGCCTCGATGGCCTCGCCGATCCAGTCGAGCGTCTGCTGGCTGGCGACGTCATCGCGGTAGCGACCCCGAAGCCGACCGATATTGACCATGGCGCCAAATTCTGCGGCCAGATCCATCGAGGCTTTCATCCGGTCTATTGCCTGCAGTCTGCGAAGTGGGTCGGGGTCGGCAAATGACAGTCCGTCCTGCCCGTAAACTTCGCCGGTACAGACGGCCGGCATATCCAGACCAGTAACGCGGATTGCATCTGCAAGGGTACGCCTGTTGATTTGTGCCGGGTTGCAGACAAGCAGTTCCACACCAGTGTAACCGGCGCTAGCTATGATTTCCAGCGTGGAGGCAATCGGACCTTGGATTGCTGTAACCTGCGCCGGTTCGACGTCAGGCGTTGCATACATGTAAGCAAGCTTCATGACGGCTGAAACCGAAAGTCGTTTTGTTCTGCAAGTTTCTGATGCATCACTTCCTTGCGGACTACGCTAACATTGGGAATGGCAAACTCCTGGATGTTGAAATACTCGGATTTGCCCTGCTTGCCATTGGCGACCTGCATCACCAGTTTAACGATCTCGTCGCCGACCTGTTTCAGCGACTTGGTGCCTTCGAGAACATCTCCGGCACTCAGATCGATGTCGTCCGCCATCGCCTGATAGGTCTCGTTGTTGGAACTAATCTTCAGCACAGGTGCAATGCAGGATCCCGTCGGGGTGCCCTTGCCCGTGGTAAACAGCACCATATGGGCGCCGCCGGCAACCTTGCCGGTCACCGAAGCGATGTCGAAGCCCGGCGTATCCATGATAACGACGCCCTTTTCCGTCGGTCGCTCGCCATATTTGACGATCTGCACGATCGGCTGCGTTCCCGCCTTGTAGATGCAACCCAGTGACTTTTCCTCGATGGTGGTAAGTCCACCCTCGATGTTGCCGGGCGAGATGAAGACGCCGCTGTCATCCTGGGTGGTCATCGACAACTCGATTTCATATTCTTTGATGAGCTTCATCAGATCCTGCTTAATCTGGTCGTTCTTGCCCCGCCGCCACAACACTCGCTCTGCGCCGACCATCTCGGTAATTTCTGAAAGAACCACAGTTCCGCCCGCGCCCACCAGCACATCAGCCGCCTCTCCAACTGCCGGATTGGCGGTCAGTCCGGAAAACGCATCCGAGGAGCCGCATTCCAGAGCAATGATCAGTTCGCTGACATCGCCCTCGTCTTGCGGTTCACTCGGGGTCTGTTTACGCAAGCGCTCCACAGTATCGATACCGGTGTCGCGCGTCGCGCGCGCGCCGCCCTGTTTCTGAACCACCAGCATTTCCACGGGCTTGCCTGTCGCCTTGATCGCTTCGGCGATGCGCAGGGCCGACGCGGTTTCGCATCCCAGGCTCAAGACCAGCACGGCGCCGACATTGGGATGACAGCCATGGCCAATGAATGTGTCTTCGGTGGTGGTGTTTTCCACAGCGTCGAAAGTGCAGCCGTAAGGATGCATGAAGGTCACAGCGCCGGTCTTTGTCGCGATGTCGAGCGCCACCCGATTGACGCATGAGACCGTGGGAATGACCAGGATATGATTGCGAATGCCGATTGAACCGTCTGTGCGGCGAAAGCCCTTAAACTTCATCATATCCATCTCCGTTTTCAATTGGATTTGAGTCGAAACGTCGGCCCTTTGCGCCACGGCAGTTGTGAATGTGGACCCAATGCCCGCCCTTGATGTCTGCCACGGCGACGCCGATCACTTCGCCATATTTGCAGATTTGTTCATTGGCAGCGATGTCGCGCAGCGCGATCTTGTGGCCACGGGGCACGCGCTCCTCAACCTGAAGCGGCGTACCGTTGCCAATGCCTGTAACCAGCACCGTTTCCGACGGCAACAGCTCGGCCGTTGCAGTTGCAACGTGGTCAATCTCTTTAATCTGAATGGCTGTCTTTTTCAAAATCAGACTCCGTGGGTTACATGAACAGGTGAGGCAGGAAGGTCGACAATTGTGGGAACAGGATCGTCAGAATCAGCACCAGCAGCATCGCCGCAAGGAACGGCAACACGGCTCGTGAGGCTTCGGCGAACCGGACATCGGCTATCTTCGCCGCCGTCATCAGGGTCACGCCCAGCGGCGGCGTATTGGCGCCGATGCACAAGTTGACGACGAACATGACGCCAAAATGTAGCGGGTCGATACCATATTGGACAACCACCGGCATCAGGATCGGGATCAGAATGATGATCAGCGCATTGCTCTCCATGAACGTTCCTAGCAGCAGCAGCAGGAAATTGAGCAGGATCAGGAAGGTCAAAGGATCCGGCGCAACGGCTGAAAAGACCCCCGTCAACTGTTGCGGAATCTGTTCGGTGGTGATGATCCAGGCGAACAGATGCGATATCGCCACGATCAATTGAACTGGCACGGCGATGCGTACCACCTTCATGCTGATCTCCATCATGTCGGAGATCTTGACTTCGCGATAAATCACCGCCGACAGCAGGAATGCATAGACCACAGCCAGCACCGCAGCTTCTGTCACTGTGACGATGCCACCCAATATGCCGCCGAGAATGATGACAGGAAGCAGAAGCGGCAACACTGAGTCTGACAACGCGGCGATTAATTCACGCAAGCCGGCTCGCTCGCCACCACCATAACCGCGGCGTTTGCTGATGATGAACGAGATGGTGATGAGCGCGGCTGCCATCAGAATGCCTGGGACAAGGCCGCCGATCAGGAGGCCGGCGATAGAAATATTGCCGGTAGCTCCAAGGATGACCATCGTCAGGCTGGGCGGAATGAGCGAAGCGAGGACGCCGCTACAACCCTGAAGGGCAGCAGCAAAGCCGGCGGCGTAGCGCTTGGCCTTCATCGCCGGAATCATGATCGAGCCAATCGCCGCCGTGTCGCCGATCGCCGATCCCGACAGCGCGCCGAACAGGGCGCTGCCACAGACCGTAACCGCGGCGAGTCCGCCTGCAATGTGCCCGATCACGGCATTGGCGAGACGCATCATCCGCTGCGTTATGCCCCCATGTTCCATCAGTACGCCGGCGAAGACGAACATCGGCAAGGCAAGGAACGGGTAGGAATAGATCCCAGCCGCTGATCGTTGCGCGACCAGTGCGAGATTGATGTCCATGAACCAGAGATAGGTAAGGCAGGAAAAGCCGATGGCAAAAGCGATCGGTACGTTGATGATGATCAATCCGAAAAGGAGGAGGAAGAGAACGAAACTCATTGTGCGACCTCATTTTTCGAAGTTCCGCGCAGCGCGTGAACAAGTGCCTCAAGAGAAACCAGCGTCAGCAGCCCACCGCCCAACAAGACGCCTATGTATTGCCAGCTTCCCGAGATCTTCAGTCCGGGCATCAGGGATTCCCAGGCCGTGTCTGCGATAATGAATGCGCCATAGGTCAGGGCGCAGTTGAAAATGAGGATCACAATCGCACCGAGTATCTGCATCAAACGCTTCAATCCGTCCGGCAGCAGATCAACAAACACGTCAATGGCGACATGCTCCTTGCGCTCCAGCATCAATGCCGAGCCCAGAAATGTCATCCACACCATCAGCAGCAGCGCCAGTTCCTCAGACCAGACAAGCGGCGCTTCCAGCAGATACCGCCAGATGATTTGCCCGAACATCACGCCGGTCATGGCCAGAAGCATCAGCATCAGCATCCACTCCGCCAGCTTGATGATGGTTTTTTTGATTGCAAGAAGAGGTTGACCCATGATTGATCTCGATCCGAGAGCGCTTGGGCGGAGTGCAACACCCCGCCCAGGACACTTGTTTTAATTAGAGTATTTGCGAACCAGATTGAGAAGGTCTTCACCGAAGACGCCCTCATATTTGTCCCAGACGGGCTGGACCTTTTCGTTGAACGCGGCCGAATCTGGCCGGGTCACTTTCATACCCGCTGCTTCGAGCTTGGCCAGAACTTCCTCGTCGCTTTTGCGAATCATCTCGCGCTCTTTTTCCTTCCAGATCTCGGCCTTTTCCAGAAGGATCGTCTGCTGTTCCCCGGTCAGCTTTTCCCAAGCCTGTTTGGAGATGGTCAGCACAGCCGAACCCCAGATATGGCCGGAAAGCGCGAGGTTTTCCTGAACTTCGTTGAACTTCGAAGCATAGATTGTCGCCAGCGGATTTTCCTGACCGTCAACAACCTTCTGCTGCAGCGACGTGAAGACTTCCGAAAACGCCATCGGTGTAGGCAGTGCGCCAAGCTCGCGGAAAGTGTCCAGGCGCAGCTCGGCTTCCGGAACGCGCAGCTTGATACCCTTCAGATCTTCCGGCTTATTGATTGGCCGCACCGAGTTGGTGATGTGGCGGTAGCCGCTCTCCCACCAGCTCAGCGTGTTGATGCTCTTTGTGGCAAGAATTTCGGCAAGCGCATCGCCGAGTTCGCCATCGAGAGCGGCATAGGCATGTTCGCGTGTCGCCCACGCATAAGGCAGTTCCTCGATGATCAGGCGCTTGTCGAGCACCTGAAGGGCACCAGTGCCGAAAAGACCCATCTCGACTGTGCCGAGTTGGAGGCCTTCAGCCATTTCGCGGTCGCCGCCGAGCTGCGAGCTTGGGTAGACTTGGATGATGACTTCATCGCCGGTTGCTTCGGCAACGTCCTTGGCCAGTCCTTCCAAAGCGATCTGCCAGGGGTGATCGGCCGCAAACACATGCCCGACCTTCAAGGTCGTTTCCGCCTGTGCCAAACCGGCGCCCATGACAATGCCGACACTCAACAGTCCGGCCATAAGTGATGCTGTTCTTTTTGATATGTACTGCATGTTCTCTCTTTTCTCCCGTTAAGGCTTGCTAAGGAACCGTTGTATGATTTGGCTGTATGTGTCGATCGCGCCCAGATAGGCGTCGATTGACAGATGTTCATCGGTTTGGTGTGCCTGTTCCGGATCACCGGGACCGAGGATGACGATGTCGCCGCCGATTTCGGCAAAGGCCGACCCATCGGTGAAGTACTGAGCGCCATGCACGGCGCCTCCATCGGGGGCCTTTTCAGAAAGGACCGACCGGCAGTCGGCAACGATTTTGGCGCTTTCCTTTGTTGACACACCGGTGAGATCAAGAATCGTTTCAACCTCGAACCGGACGCCTTCATCCTCGGCCACAATTTTTGCTGTTATCGCTTCGATTTGTGAGATGATGTCACGGTGGCTTTGGCCCGGAACCGTGCGGATGTCGATGGTTAACTGTGATCGGTCGGGAATGACATTGCAGCTTTTGCCACCGTTAAAGGAGGTGACAACGCAGGTCGGGTCAGACAACAGCGCCGAGGAAGACTTGCCGATCGGTACGGTCTTCAGGTGCAGGTAGAATAGATGCAGTTTTTCAACGGCATTGTTTCCCGCTTCAGGCATCGAGCCATGGGCGGTTTTACCAAAACACGTAATCCGCAACCACAACACGCCCTTGTGCTCTATCACAATCCGGCCGCTTGTCGGTTCAGCGATGATCATCGCATCGAAATGGGAAAGCTGCTGCTCGCGAACCATCGTCGACGCCCCGAGCGCGCCGATCTCCTCGGCATAGGTGGCGGCGAAAACCAGTTCGCCACACCATTGCGAAGGCGCCAACTGGCTGTGCCGCATGAATGCAAAGAGCAGGGCAATAAGGCCGCCCTTCATGTCGGCTGTGCCGCGGCCGTACATGCGGCCGTCTTCGATGACGCCGCCGAAAGGATTATGCCGCCACGGTGCATCACCAATCGGCACCGTGTCCAAATGACCGCTCAGCACCAGCCGGGGTCCCGGCGAACCACCGCGCAGGGTCGCGATCAAATTTGCCTGGACTTCATTTTCTTCAATGATGGTTGCCGTAATGTCGGCTGTAGCCAACCGCGCCGCAAGCATGCGCGCGAGCGCCAATTCGTTCCCCGGCGGTGAAACCGAGTCAAAACTTACGACCCGCTGGAGAAAGGCAAGCGCGTCACACTGTTCTGTACGCAAGGGGGAATGTTCACTCAATAAGCAGTCCTCCGAAATCTCCAGGAAGCCTACCGACGCGCCAGCAAAAAACTATTGACCAAGTCAATGAAAAGAGTTTTAGATATTTGTATCAAAGATACAAATAAAGTTCGCAGAAATTTGGCTACGAATTGCCGAAGGGGTTTGATTTTATGGCCTTAACCGTCGAGCAGGTCCTCGAGCTGCCTGCGATGCACGGCAGTGCATTACTTGCCGGCAAAAATGGAACGAATCGAATTGTCGAGACTGCGACGGTGCTGGATGCACCCGATGCTGTGCGCTGGCTGCGGGGCCGGGAACTTGTCCTTACGTCGACCTACCCGCTGCTTCAGTTGCGTCATGACCTAGACAAGTTTGTTCATGATCTGGTCGATCATGGCGCGTCCGGCCTCGGCCTCAAGCTGAACAGGTACATGAAGAGCGTTCCGCAGGAGATGATTGACTGCGCCAATGCCCTCGATTTCCCCATTTTGGTCGTTCCGGAAAATGCTGCCTGGGTCGAGATCATTACCCCCGTGATGTCGAGTTTCTTCGAGGCCCGCACACCACGGATGGCTCAGCCTGAGTTGCCGGGCGGACGTTTCGGCCAGATCATGTTGCCGGACGTATCTCTTGAGCAATTGCTTGATGAACTCAGCAAGTTGATGTCGAACCCGATCGTGGTGATCAGTCCGATGGACGGCCTGTCTCTCAGCGCACCACACAAAAGCGAAGCGGACATACAGGCCGCCCTGACCCTGCTGGAGGAAGACGGCTGGAAAAGCGAGTGCCTCGACCAGGCAAATGAGCTCCACCGGCGCACAGGCCGGGGCACGAGTGTTGTGTTCTCGTCCTATGAACGTGCCAATGGCATGATCGGCAACCTCGTCGTGGTGGAGAAGACACGGAGGCTTACCGGTGCGGATCTGGAAGATCTTGTTTATGCCAAGATGCTGATTTCACTCAAGATACGCCAGATACGAACCGACCAGAGCGTGATCTTTGAACGACAAAATGAATTCGTTCTTTCCTTGACTGACCGCAGTGTAGGCAGCCAGAACATTTCTGCGCTGACCTCACGCTACGCGGCAATCGGCAAGCGGCTTCATCCTCGTTATATCTGCATTATTATCGCCTTTCAGGACGTTGATACCGATCATTTCCGTGCTTTATCCAGCGCCTTGCGGGTGCACTTCACCAAATCTGACGGACCGATAACAGGGGTCATCAACAACGAGCATGTTGTTGTTATGATTCCGGAGGGCGACGACGAGATTTGCCGCCCCGACGCTTTGACCGAGCAGATCAATACACAGATGCGCAAGATTGGTGCGCATGCAGCGATCTGGTCTGCCGGAGTGAGTCAGATTACCGCGGTCAATCATTTCTATCGTGCATACGAACAAGCGAAACAGGCGCTGGACCATGGTCGCAGTGCAAACGGGGTTGGCGTGCACCTGTATGATGAAACAGGATTCTACCGCCTGTTTTCGCGCAGTTCCATGCAGCAGGACGTCCAGCGCTTTGTTCACGAATGGCTTGGCACGCTGATAGAGCATGACCAGAAGCACAAGGTGAATCTGCTCGAAACCTTTCGCACATTTCTCGACTGCGATACCAACTACCGTGAGACCGCGCGAACGTTGAACATACACCACAACACCGTGCGGTATCGCATTGCTCTGGTGGTTTCGATGACCAATAAAAACGCTCTGCAACCCAAGCTCAGGCTGCATTATCATCTTGCCCTGAAACTCCTGCCTCTGGTGTCGTGACTTTCGACTGTTCGTCAGCTGGTCTGTGCTCAGAGACCCAAGCTTGGACCGCCGGGCTTTGGAGTTTGACGTGAGACTGACGGGAGACCCGATTTTGGACCACCCGGCTGGGGACTTTCCCGGGAGTAACACTCTCGGCGGACCGGATGCGCCGGAGGCATTCGTGAGCGTTATCGGCGGCTTGTTGCCGATGGCGCTGTGAGGGCGAACCTCGTTGTAGTCTCTACCATTGCCCGGCAGTCGTTTGCTTGCAAACGATGAGAGGGGCCATTCCTCCATTTTATAAGTACGAGTACAACCGAGCTAAGCCCTGATTCCTAATAACCTCAAACTCTTAATCAGCGGGTCCACGGTTCGAGCCCGTGCGCGCCCACCATCTTTTTCAGATCATCCGCGTGATTGAAACGTCGTGACTGCGGCGGTCCGTGGCGGCAGGATATGCCGTCGGCGGGTAGCCGCAGCGCCCGGTTGTGCCGCTGCGGCGAGATGCCAGCGCGGAACGCTTGACAAGGGTGTCAGACAGGATCGTCCTGGGCGGACCAACAATACTCCATATGCTTGATTTCAAATTATCTTCTCCGCAGTCTATGATTCCGGCTCACAGGAGGATGCTGCAAGCCGTGGACCAGGTTCCCGTCGCCAGCCCGTTGAAGCCTGACGGCATGGATTCCTTTTATGGACCGTGTTGTTTTCTTTTGGTTTTTCGGAAATTCTATTTTGAGTGGTAACATGTTTTTTTGTAACGTCATCCATAAGTCGCATATAATTTTATGTTTATCAGTAAATAGTGAGTTCAAAATATCGAATATATTATGTAATAAATCTTATTATTTCATAATGATCTCAAATTTAAATTTGATATATACATAATTCTCCTGAGTTATTCTAAATTTAATGAAATATTATATGGAAATAAATCGCGCATAGACAAATTTGTTTATCGATTTTGTTTTGTATCTTAGTCTTAGCTAATAGATTGATGCTGTGTCAAAAACGCAACAGGCCGGTTTGTGTTGGTCGAGTGCTTAAGGATTTGTAATTTCATGACTCGCGTCAGTCGGGGCAATTGTGTAACAAGCAATCATCGGATGTAGGGTTTTGGGGTCGAGATGATTAAATCGCTTTTGTATTCATGCTGTTTTTCGATCGGATTCAGCGCTCTTGTCGCATTGCCGGCGAGCGCGCTGACTTTGAAGGAAGCGGTTGACGAGGCGCTGCGGTCCAATCCCGAGATCCTGTCTTCGGCGGAGAACCGCGAGGCGGTGGAGTTCGAGCTCAGGCAGGCCCGCGGTCTTTACCTGCCGACGCTGGATCTTGAGGCCTCGGTCGGAAGCCGCAAGCTCGACAGCCCGGGCCGCCGCCGGCTCGGCACCCAGGATGATGCGCTCGATTCCTCCGATGTCGGGCTGACCTTCAGGCAGACCCTGTTTGACGGCGGCGCCCGCCGCGCCGAGGTTGAGCGCCAGGCGGCCCGTGTCGACGGCGCCTCGTTCCGCGTTTCCGAGCGATCGGAAGCCATCGCACTGGCCGTCACCCAGGAATATTTCGAGATCCTGCTGCAGGCGGAGATCGTTGCGATTGCGCGCAAGAACGCCAACGTGCTTTCGGGTATTGTTTCCGATATCTCGTCGGGGGTTTCCGGCGGGACGCTGACCTCGGCCGACCGCACCCAGGGCCGCGAGCGGCTCTTGTCGGCGCAGGCGCGGCTGAAGGAGGCCGAAGAGGACCTGGCGCAGGCGCAGATCCGGTTCCTGCGGCTGGTCGGCGTCAAGCTCGGCTCGATGAAGTATCCGCCGTCGGTGGCCAAGGCGCTGCCGCGCAGCGCCGCCGAAGCCATTGACATTGCCCGGCGCCAGAGTCCGCGGATTGCCGCCGCCGGCGCCGATGTCGATGCCGCGGACGCCTACGCCCGCGGCGCCAAGGCCGCCTATCTGCCGGTGATCTCGTTCGAGGCGAAGGCCCGCGTCGGCCGGGATATCGACGGCGCGGAAGGCCGGACCTCGGATCTCGAGGCCAAGGTCGTCGCCCGCTGGAACCTCTACCGCGGCGGCCGCGACCAGGCCGCCGAACAGGAACGCATCCGCCGCGCCGGCCAGGCCCGGATGGACAATGCGCTGGTGCATCGCGAGGTGCAGGAATCGATCCAGTCGGCCTGGGACAAGCGCTCCAAGCGCGCCCAGCAGGCAGCGCTGCTGCGCGAGCAGGCCTCGGCCTCGGGCTCGCTGGTGTCGTCCTATCGGGACCAGTTCCGGGTTGGCGAGCGTTCGCTGCTGGACGTGCTGAGCGCCCAGAACACCCGTTTCAACACCGAGGTTCTGGCCAAGACCGCGCAGTATGCCGCGGTCTATGCCGATTACCAGGCGCTGGCCGCCATGGGGTCGCTGGTGCGCGCCTTCAATCTCGAGAGCGCGCCGCAGGCTGAAGCCTATGCGCGGGAAGAGTTCAAGGCCGTCTCGCACGAGGAAGCGCCGGTGTACAGCCGGCTGCCGTCACGGCAGGTGAACGGCGCGCCTTTCGATCTGCTCGCCCCCGTCAGGAAGAATTGATTCTTTCCTGTGTGCGGAGGGAGATACAGATCGGTGAGCGGCGATGAACTTCAACGATGCTTTCCGTGAGATAAGCGTTCATTTCGAGCGTAGCGGTTCGGCGACGGTCCTGTATTCCGGAATCCCCGACGATCAACTCGAAGCCGCCGACATCGAGACCGTGCGCGAAGTGTCGAATCGCATCGGCCTGGACGTCTCGAAGATCCACCTGGCTGACCTCTTGGGCGGCAACGCCGACCTTCCGGCGCTGGTCAGGACACGGGACGGCGGCTTCATTCCCGTGTTTTCCATCAATGACGACGGAACCTTCGTCTGCAAGGAGGCGGTCGGAGATATCGCGTCGGAAAGTGTCGATCTGCGCGGCAAGGTGGCAGAGCTTGACGCCACGGTGCTGGATTTCAAGAAAGTCTATCTCAACAACCGCGACGAGACCGGCGCGCTGCATGTGGGCAGGATCGAGAAGCAGCATTGGCTGTTTGCGGCTGCGCGGCCCTACTGGCGTTCGTTCGTCCGCGTCGGCTTTGCGGCGCTGTTCATCAACATCCTGGCATTGGCTTCACCGCTGTTCGTGATGAATGTCTACGACCGGGTGCTGCCCAACGAGGCGATATCGACGTTGTGGGTGCTTGCCGTCGGCATCAGCGTCGCCTTCCTGTTCGACTTCCTGCTCAAGTTCGCCCGTGCCTCGCTGATTGACTATACCGGGCGGAAGATCGACCTGAAGATCGCCTACATACTGTTCCAGAAGGTGATGAATACCTCGCTGTCGGCGCGCTCGATGTCGACCGGGGAATATGTCAGCCGCGTGTCGCAATACGAGTTCGTGCGGGAGTTCTTCACCTCCAACACGATCGCAACGATGATCGACACGTGTTTCGTGTTCATTTTCATCGCCGTGGTCTATTCGATCGGCGGCCCGCTGGCCTATGTGCCGGCCGTGGCGCTGATTGCCGTGACAATCATCGGGCTTGTGGCGCAGGCGCTGATCAGCCGCAGGGTTGCTGCGGCCGCCAATGAAGCCGCGCTGCGGCAGTCGATGCTGGTCGAGACGATCTACACGACGGAAACCGTCAAGGGGCTCAGGGCCGAAGGCCTGCTGCTCAAGCGCTGGCGCGACCTGACCATCAACAGTTCGGCCACCAACGAGCAGATCAAGAGCATCTCGGCCTTCGCCGTCAACGCGACTCAATTCGTGCAGCAGCTGGTGACCGTCGGCATCATCCTGGTTGGCGCCTACCTGTTCCGCGAAGGCCACGTGACCACCGGCGCGATCATCGCCTCGGTGATCCTGTCGGGCCGGGCGGTGAGCCCGCTGGGACAGCTGGCGATGACGCTGGCGCGGTTCCGTCAGGCGCTCTTGTCTCTCCGGATCCTCGACAAGATCATGGAGCAGCCGGAGGACACGCCGGAGACTTCGGGCTTCGTCAACCGGGTCATCACTCGCGGCGATATCGCCTTCGAGAATGTGCATTTCCGCTACCCGCAGGCCGACCAGGACGCACTCGACGGGCTGTCGTTCTCGATCCGGGCCGGCGAGAAGGTCGGCATCATCGGCCGCATCGGCTCGGGCAAGACCACCATCGGCCGGCTGATGTCGCGGCTCTACCAGCCGCGCGAGGGCAGGGTGCTGATCGACGGCATCGACATGCAGCAGTTTCACCCCTCCGAAGTGCGCTCGGCCGTGGCCGTGGCCGGCCAGACCAGCGACCTGTTCTCGGGCTCGGTCAAGGACAATTTGCTGATGGGCAACCCGAACGCCTCGGACGAGGAACTGATCGAGGTCTCCCGCAAGGTCGGAATCGAATCCTTTGTCGCGCGGCATCCGCGCGGCTTCGACATGCAGGTCGGTGAAAACGGCAGCAACCTTTCGGCCGGCCAGAAGCAGTCGGTCGCCATCGCCCGGCTGCTGCTGGCCTCTCCGAAGATCATCTTTCTGGACGAGCCCTCGGGGGCGATGGACCTGGCGAGCGAACGGCACCTGATCGGCTGCCTGCGCCAGGCGATCACGCCGGAGGTGACGTTGGTGCTGTCGACGCACCGCTACAGCATGCTCGACCTGATCGACCGGCTGATCGTCATCGAAAACGGCAGGCTGATTGCCGATGGTCCCAAGGATCAGGTGATCGCGGCCCTGCAACGCAAATCGACCGGGATCCAGTGATGCGAGCGATGGAGCAAGATACACCGCCGGTCATGTCGCGCTACATCGTCTGGGTCTGCCTGTTGCTGGTGGTCAGCTTCGTGGCCTGGGCGGCGTGGGCGCGGGTTGACGAGATCGCGCGCGGCGACGGCAAGGTCATTCCGCTGTCGAAAACGCAGATCGTGCAGTCGAGCGAACCCGGCGTCGTGCAGGAAATCGCGGTGACGATCGGCCAGCTGGTCAACAAAGGCGACCTGCTGGTCCGGCTCGACAGTTCCGGCAACCTGGCCTCGCTCGGAGAATCGCAGGCCCGCTACGACGCGCTGCAGGCGCGGATCGCACGGCTGGAACTGGAGATCGACGATCTGCTCGATACCGATTTCGTCTGCCCCGAACAGACAAGGCGGGTGTCGCAGGGCATCTGTGACAACGAGGCCAGCCTTTTGGATGCGCGGCGCGAAAACTATGTCAACAAGCTGCAAGTACTCGAGGCCAGGCGCCAGCAGCGGCTGGACGAAATTGGCGAGGCCCGCTCCAATATCGAGCAGACCGATCTGGTCATCAAGGCGATGCTCAACGAACGCGACAAGATCGCGCCGCTGGTGGAGCGCAAGCTGCATCCCGAAATCGACCTGTTGCGGCTCGATCGCGAGATCGCCCAGCAACAGGGCCAGCGGGAAAACGTCAACCAGAGCCTGAAACGGCTCGAGAGCGCGCTTCGCGAAGCGGAACTGCAGGTTCAGGAACTCGATTCGCAGTTTAAGCAGGAGGCCCGCCGAGAACTCGGAGATACGCTCGCCGATGTCAGCGTGCTCGAGGCAACGCTGACCGGTGCCCAGGACCGGGTTCGCCGCACCGACATCGTCTCGCCGGTCGACGGCATCGTCAACACGATGGAAGTCAACACCATCGGCGCGTTCCTGCAGCCTGGCTCGGTGGTTGCCGGGGTCGTGCCGGTGACCGACACGCTGCTGGTCGAGGCGCGGATCTCGCCCAAGGACGTGGCCTTCGTGCAGCCGGGACAGAAGGCGCTGGTCAAGCTCACCGCCTATGACTTCTCGATCTATGGCGGTCTCGAAGGCAAGGTTTCCAACGTCTCGGCCGACAGCATCGTCAACCCGGAAACCGGTGAGACCTACTACCAGGTGCTGGTCCAGACCGGCGATTTCCAGCTCGGCAAGGGGGCCGTTAAACATGCCATCCGGCCCGGGATGATCGCGTCCGTCGAAATCCTGACCGGCGAAAAGTCGGTGCTCGACTATCTCATCAAACCACTCAGCAAAGCACGCTACGAGGCCCTGACAGAGCGATAAACGTTCCTGCAAGAAAGCTACCCATGACGTCCGATCCAGATCCGTTCAAGCCACATTTCAGGGCGATCAACTCCGGCGGCAAGCGCCGGGGCTTCCGCCTGGAAGGAGTGTTCTGGAAGGCGCTGGAAACCGTTACCAGGACTGACGGGATCTCGGTGGCGGACTATGTGTCCAGGCTCAATGACAACAAGACCGGTGAAAACGGCCTGAGTTCGTATCTTCGGGCCTCGATCATGCACCGGGTGCTGGAACAGCACGAAAAGTTGCGCGAGCGTTTCAGCAAGTTCAATTCCAGAACCATCGTCGCAGCCTGTCCGGTGCCCGGCTTCATCATCTCGGTGGACAAACGTATCCTGTTCCAGAACAGCGGGTTTTTGATGTATCTGCAGACCCGGTTTGCCGGGCTCGACACTATGGAGGCGCTGAGCAACATCAAGCTGACGCTGGAGACGCCCTTGATCGACCTGATCGAGGAGATGAAGCGGGACGGCAGCCGTCCGAAATACACCGGTTTTACGGTCGGTTACGGCGAGCGGCGGATACGCGGACGGCTGAGCATGGCGCTGGCCCCGGACATGGACGACCCGCCGGCGGCGATTGCCTTCGTTTCCGGTCCGACCTGAGCGGCTGGCCTCAAGGGCTTGAGGCGAGCCTTGTGTTTCAGAAGCCTGCGCCGGGGGCGATGCTTGCCATGTTCTTGAGCGATGCGGTGAGGTTCTGCTTGCCGCCCTTGT
>NZ_JAPWHB010000047.1 GCF_027214025.1 Parahoeflea alexandrii | reverse complement strand
GTAAATAAGTCTTCTTCTTCATTTTCAAATAATTTATGTTCTAAAAAGTGTGCCACGCCATCTGGAACTGTGACATATGTATCACTACCATGTGGTTTAAATTTATTATCTAATGAACCAAATTGTGTTGTATAAGTTACGAAGGTTTTTTGAAATCCTTTTTTCGGAATAATAAATAACTTGAGACCATTATTTAACTCCGCTTCATAAACTTTTTCGTCTATTTGTTTATAATATTTTTCATTCATCAGTCATTACC
>NZ_JAPWHB010000046.1 GCF_027214025.1 Parahoeflea alexandrii | reverse complement strand
GGGCAGAACAGACTGAACATATGCCGATATGTTCACCAGCTTTATGCCGGGCAATTATCGTTTTCATGTTTTTTCATTGTTAAATGGCAGGTGCGATATGCCCTGCCCTCGCAGCCACAATCGGCAATCACTTTGCTCACCACATCGCGCATTGCGGATTTAGCCGACTGCAAATAATCCCGGGGATCGGTCGCTTCAGGGTGCTCTGTCAGGTAATTTTTTAACGCCTGCGAGAAGGCATTTTTCAGCTCCGTTGCAA
>NZ_JAPWHB010000045.1 GCF_027214025.1 Parahoeflea alexandrii | reverse complement strand
CGCGAACACCTCGAGCGAAGACGCGGCCGCCGAGAGCGCACCGAGCGGTCCGAAGCGCTTGAGGATGGTCTTGGAGACCAGGCCGACGACGCGCTTGGCGAGCAGGCGGGCGGGCGACTCGCCGCGCGCCAGGGCGAGCGCGTCGCGAGCGTCGCGGGTGAGCGACAGTCCGTGCCGCGAGGCGACGTCTTGCACCACCGAGCCGCGCACGGTGGCGACGAGCCGCTCCGGCACGAACGGGATCGGGATCGCGCTCGCAGCG
>NZ_JAPWHB010000044.1 GCF_027214025.1 Parahoeflea alexandrii | reverse complement strand
GATATGGACGATTGTAGAGAGTGATGGAAAAATAATCTTTCAGTCGTTCGGCTCTTTCTTTATCTACAACGGAGAAACAACCACAGGTTATCGCTCCAAAGAGTTGCCTCTGAATCTCTTTCAGATGGGTAACCAATTGTATTCCCAGCAAATCAATGGTGGTCTTTTGGCGTTTACCGGCAAGGGGTTTCGTCCCTTCCTTTCCAGAGAACAACTGGGAGGTGGCGAGGTGACTGCCTTAGTGCCTTATCCGGGTGGTATGT
>NZ_JAPWHB010000043.1 GCF_027214025.1 Parahoeflea alexandrii | reverse complement strand
TTCCACGGCCGTTGAGGTAATCGGAAGCCGTCAATAGATAGCCGCCATTGCCATCCTTCATGGCTCCGACGAGGGCAGCGATCAGATACGAGTAGGCCTGCTTACCCGAATACAGGAACAAGGCGATGCCGGTGGCCGCCAGGCTCTGCGTCAATTCTCGCCCCGCAACCTTCATGGGATGAGCATCGAGACGGTCTAAAAAGTTCAATGTCGCCTTGCGAACTTCAGCCTCGCTCGTTCCCAAAGCGCAGCGGTTTCCCCGATTG
>NZ_JAPWHB010000042.1 GCF_027214025.1 Parahoeflea alexandrii | reverse complement strand
ATGTAATGATTTTCCTGTCCTTCAGGCGTTTCGTTAGTCTTGGCGAGGATACCTTGCCGAGCCCGAGTTGTGGCGAAGACTTCCAGCTTGAGTTCCGCAATTCAAGATTGGCTTCATTTACTATGATTGAGGTAGCGTTGTCGATAGGGAAGTAGGAAAAAATCATGTTTCCAGCATCGGCCGGGACAACGGAGTCATTTCGAGCATTGGTCTGTTTCCCGGAAGTAACTGCTATTTTTCCAATGTCACCTTGCAGCAACTCGTATCG
>NZ_JAPWHB010000041.1 GCF_027214025.1 Parahoeflea alexandrii | reverse complement strand
GGATTGAGATGATAATCTGGGCAAATGATAATATAGCTATCTTATACTTGAGTTAGGTAGATAACTACCAACGGTGATGATGTAAAGGTTATATACTAGGATCGACAGCTCTAACTATCATCCATCGGGAGAACGTTGATGTCAGTGTCCCAAATGGCGACAAGTCGTTTATACAAATCAGTTCAATCGCTCTGCTCTGCGCGTAATGCTAACTTGCCTGTCGAACAGGGCAAGTGCCTCTATCAGCTAGTAGAAAATGGCGTTGAGCTTCAT
>NZ_JAPWHB010000040.1 GCF_027214025.1 Parahoeflea alexandrii | reverse complement strand
CCGGTCTTTGCGCTGGGCCCCCGGTCTTGCTAAAACCCACTGATACCCTCTTTCCGTCTATTGCATCCCATAACAGATATTAATATCCAAAGTGGCGTGCCCCCTGAGAATATCCCTCTGCACCTGCACTTTTTGTTGGTAGATTCTGAATCACGCTCGACCATAGCTCTTCAGATTGCCGAGATTAGTGTATTGGATAACTGGGTTCTAAAAGACGAATGAATAAGTCATTCCGACGAGGCTTAGCGAGCTGAGGGTTGTAATAGCGATCTGGG
>NZ_JAPWHB010000039.1 GCF_027214025.1 Parahoeflea alexandrii | reverse complement strand
AGTTAAATGTGTGTTTTGTAGTAACACATCCATTAATATAGTTATAATAAGTAATATAACGCTAATCGTGGTTGCGCATAATAAATGATAAAATATTTTTAACCAATTCATATTAATCTCCTCCGTAAAACATTTTATTCTAAATTTCCTTTAAACATATATTCTAAGCCTCAATGACATATATTTCTTTATCATAAAAGATTCGGAACGCAAATATTCTAAATTGTCTGAAAATATTTACAAATCTGAAAATTATTAGTATATTGATTACTATCC
>NZ_JAPWHB010000003.1 GCF_027214025.1 Parahoeflea alexandrii | reverse complement strand
CCCTCGTTGTGTGAGCGGTTTATAGGCGGCACCCACCAAAAGAGTCAACTGCATTTTTTCGTAAATCTGTCATTTTTCGTTTTTTTCTGCTCCGCGCTCCGATCCGGCAGCGCCCAGAACCGCTTGTATATATAAAGTGCGTTGAAAACCCGGTTTTCGCCATACAGCCGCCGGATTTCGAACTAGAAGGTTTGTTCGGATCGATGGTGGTACCCGGCAGTGGCGTCAGAGGACGCTGATCTGCCGGGAATCAGACTTCGATTTGACACAGGGCCATGCTCAGGGCACATCTGCATCGGGCCTGGTCGCCTGAGTGCGATCGCAGCTGCAAAACCGGAGGGATAATGCCAAACGACGATTTTCTTGCGCGGCAGTTGGGCGATGAACCGCCGCTGCTGGCTGGCGGCCGCAAGCCGCCTGACAAGCGCGAGATCTCGCTGCGTTGGCTGTCGGGCACCTTCATGACCGGCATTACCTCGAGCCTGCTGATGGGTGTCGCACTGTTTGGCGCCATGGAAGGCCGCGAACAACTCGCCATTCCCGCCGAAGCACTGGCTTCGACGGATCTTAGTGCAGACGGACGGGCCATTGTCGAAAAGGGCGCGCGCCTTGTGCAATCGGTGGTGACAGCCAAGCCGGCGGACAAGAGCATCATGGAAGTCTCGACCATGGTGCGCGACGGCGACCGCGACGTCGTGCGGCGGCAGCCCTTTGCCCACGTCAAGATCGCGCTCGCCGCCAATCATCCCAATGCCACGGCCAAGACCTATCCGCGTTTCAATCCGCTCAAGATTTTTTCCGCTGGAGATGCGGAGGCCACCTCAAGCGTCCGGACCGGAGTCATCTACGGTGCCGAAGTCGATTCGGAAATCAGCTTGCGGACGATGGATTTCCCGATCGAGGCGCCAGGCCACCCTTTCGCGGCATCCATGTCGCTTGATGAGGCAGAGGAGACCGTGCGGACCAACGGCTCAGTGCTGACCGACGGTTCGGTGCAGTTTGCATCGCTCAACTATATCGATCCGCGCCGTTTTGGATCGAACCGGCTGGAGCTGGATTTCAGCGCCAGCCTCAACGCCCGGGTCATTGCCGAGAATGTCTCGGTCGCATCCTATTCGCCCCTGACCCAGCAGCGTGTCGACTATATCGATGACATTATTCCGGTGCGCAAGGCGGTCGCGCTGTCCGATATTCTCGATGGCTCAGGCTATTCGGCCGAGCAGTACCAGGCAGCGCTTGCTGCGCTCAAGCGGCAGATCAACACCGACAAGATCCCGGCACAGTCGGTCATCCGCGTCGGCGTCGAACAATCCGGCGACAGCGCGCGGATCATCCGCATGAGCGTCTATCAGCGCGCAAGCCACATGATCACCGTCGCCCTGTCCGATTACAACGGCTTCGTCATCGGCAATGAACCGCCGCCGACGCCTGCGATCCGGTCCGCGTTCGACGATACCACGACGCCAGTGGTGACCGCGCGTGACCTGCCCAATATCTACGACGGGATCTACCGCTCCGCCCTGCTCTACGGCATGTCCGCCGACATGGTTGGCCAGATCATCAAGATGCTGGCAAGCAATGTCGATTTCCAGTCGCAACTGCGCCCGTCCGACACGCTTGAGGCCTTCTTCTCGGTGGCCGATGACAGCGGCACCGCGACCGAGGATTCCGAACTGCTCTTCGTCAACGCCAGGTTCGGCGGCAACACCATCCGGCTCTACCGGTTCCAGCATCCCGAAGACAATTCCATCGACTATTACGACGAGGAAGGCCGAAGCGCCCGGCAATTCCTGCTGCGCAATCCCGTGCCGAACGGCAAGTTCCGCTCAGGCTTCGGCATGCGACGTCATCCGATCCTTAAATATTCGCGGATGCACACAGGCGTGGACTGGTCCGCTCCGCGCGGCACGCCGATCATCGCCGCCGGCAACGGCATCGTCGAAAAGGCCGGCTGGGATTCCGGCGGCTACGGTCGGCAGACCATCATCCGCCACGCCAACGGCTACAAGTCGAGCTACTCCCACCAGAACAGCATCGCCAAGGGCGTCGTCCCTGGTGCCCGGGTTCGTCAGGGTCAGGTGATTGGAACGGTCGGCTCGACCGGCCTTTCGACCGGGCCACATCTGCATTACGAGCTGATCGTCAACGGCAACAAGGTCGACGCCATGCGAATCCGGCTTCCCGATGGCAAGTCGCTGAAGGGCGACGCCTACGCCATGTTCGCCCGCGAGCGCGACCGGATCAATGCACTGCTCGGCATCGAGATGACGAACAAGGAAGTCGCCAGCCGCTGACGTCGGCGCCTGTCAGGCTGTGGGCCGGGACTGCAGCGCCATCCGCTTTTTCTTGCTCAATCCATCCATCGCCATGGCATGGGACTGGCGCACGTAATCCCGCAACGCCTGCCCGTCCAGCGTCGTCTCATCCAGCCACTGCAGCCATTTCAATCCGCGGGACGCGAGATAGGGCGCAGGCCGTACTCCGGGTACCGCCTTCAGCATCTCGAAACTCATCTCCGAGGCCTTGAAGGTGACCCGCATCTGGCCGTCCGCATCCCTGACCACGATGGCAAATACCTTGCCGCCGACCTTGTAGACGTCGGATCCACCCCATTGCACGACATGCGTCGCCCCGCACAGGGACATGCAGAAGCAATGCAAAGTGGATGGATTCTCGCCCAAGTGCCCCTGGCTCCTCTACGCGATGTGGCGCCGGTGCAGGACCCCGAAGCCGCATCAGCGAAAAGGCGGGTCACAGACCCGCCTTTTCTTTTCTCGTTATGCCGCGGCTCAGGCCGCTTCGCCCTGTGTTGCCTTGGACGGCTTGTCCTTCGAGACCGTGAACACCAGACGGTCGGAGCCTGCGCCGACGGTGACATGGGCGCCCTCGCCAACCTCGCCTAGAAGGATCTTCTCGGCCAGCGGATCCTGCACGTATTTCTGCACCACCCGCTTGAGCGGGCGTGCGCCATAGGCGGGATCGTAGCCCTTGTCGGCGAGCCAGACGCGGGCTTCCTCGTCCAACGTCACCTCGATCTTCCGGTCGGCCAGCAGCTTGCCAAGACGCTTGAGCTGGATGTCGACGATCGCCCCCATTTCCGACCGGCGCAACCGGTGGAACAGGATGATCTCGTCGATCCGGTTCAGGAATTCCGGGCGGAACGACGACCGCACCACGTTCATCACGTCGTCGCGAGCCGCATCCGCGTCCTGATCGTCTGTCAGGGCCGCCAGGTACTCCGATCCCAGATTGGACGTCATGACGATCAGCGTGTTGCGGAAATCCACCGTGCGTCCCTGGCCATCGGTAAGGCGACCGTCGTCAAGCACCTGCAAAAGCACGTTGAAGACATCGGGATGCGCCTTCTCGATTTCATCGAACAGGATCACCTGGTAGGGCCTGCGCCGCACCGCTTCCGTCAGCGCGCCGCCTTCGTCGTAACCGACATAGCCCGGAGGTGCTCCGATCAAACGTGAAACCGAGTGCTTCTCCATGTATTCGGACATGTCCATCCGGATCAGCGCGGTCTCGTCGTCGAACAGGAACTCGGCCAGGGCCTTGGTCAGCTCGGTCTTGCCGACACCGGTGGGGCCGAGGAAGATGAACGAGCCCATCGGCCGGTTCGGATCCTGCAAGCCAGCACGCGCCCGCCGCACAGCCTTGGAAACGGCCTGCACCGCTTCGCCCTGGCCAACGACACGCTTGCCGATCTCGTCTTCCATCCGGAGAAGCTTGTCGCGCTCGCCTTCCAGCATCCGGTCGACGGGAATTCCTGTCCAGCGTGAGACGATGTGGGCGATATGATCCGGCGTCACGGTCTCCTCGACCATGCCCGCAGCATCGCTTTCCCCCTGCGTCTCGGCTTCTTCAAGCTGACGCTCGAGCGCCGGAATTTCGGCATAGGCCAGTTCGCCCGCGCGCTGGTACTCGCCATTGCGCTGGGCGATGGCAAGATCGTTGCGGGCCGCTTCAAGCTTCAGCTTGATATCGGCCGCAAGGCCCAGCTTCTGCTTTTCCGACTGCCAGCGCGCCGTCAGCGCCCCGGATTTTTCCTCGATGTCCGACAGCTCCTTGTCGAGCCGCTCGAGCCGGTCCTTCGACGCCTGGTCGGTCTCCTTCTTCAGCGCTTCACGCTCGATCTTGAGCTGCATGATCCGGCGGTCGAGCTCATCGAGCTCTTCCGGCTTGGAATCGACCTGCATCCTCAGCCGCGCCGCTGACTCATCGACCAGGTCGATAGCCTTGTCAGGCAGGAACCGGTCGGTGATGTAACGGTTGGAGAGCACGGCAGCCGAAACCAGTGCCGAATCGCTGATCCGCACCTTGTGATGCTGTTCGTACTTTTCCTTGAGCCCGCGCAGGATCGAAACCGTGTCCTCGACCGTCGGTTCTTCCACCATCACCGGCTGGAACCGGCGGGCAAGCGCGGGATCCTTTTCGACATGCTTGCGATATTCATCAAGCGTCGTTGCGCCAACGCAGTGCAACTCACCGCGCGCCAGAGCCGGCTTCAGCAGGTTGGAGGCATCCATGGCGCCATCGGACTTCCCGGCGCCGACCAGCGTGTGCATCTCGTCGATGAACAGGATGATTCCGCCATTGTTGGCCTGGATTTCCGACAGCACGGCCTTGAGCCGCTCCTCGAACTCGCCGCGATACTTCGCCCCGGCAATCAGCGCGCCCATGTCGAGCGCCATCAGCTGCTTGTCCTTCAGTGATTCGGGCACGTCGCCATTGACGATCCTGAGCGCAAGGCCTTCCGCGATGGCGGTCTTGCCGACGCCCGGTTCGCCGATCAGCACCGGGTTGTTCTTGGTGCGGCGCGACAGGACCTGAATCGTGCGGCGGATCTCGTCGTCGCGACCAATCACCGGATCAAGCTTGCCTTCCCGGGCAGCTTCGGTCAGGTCGCGGGCGTATTTCTTCAGAGCATCGAAACCCTGCTCGGCGCCGGCGCTGTCGGCGGTCCGGCCCTTGCGGATATCATTGATGGTCTGGTTCAGGGCCTGCGCAGTGACGCCGGCATTCTTCAGGATCTTCGAGGTTTCGGCGGATGGCTCGATCACCAGGGCCAGCAGCAGCCGCTCGACGGTGACAAAGCTGTCGCCGGCCTTCTTGGCGGCGTCTTCGGCGGCCTGGAAAACCTTGGCGACCGGTTGCGAGAGATAAAGCTGGCCGTTGCCGCCGGTGACTTTCGGCAATTTCGCAATCGCTGCCTCATTCGCGAGCCGCACATCTGCCGGGCGGCCGCCGGTACGTTCGATCAGCGACGAGGCCATGCCCTGGTCATCATCCATGAGCACCTTGAGCAGATGCTCGGGCATGAACTGCTGGTGACCTTCGGCGAGGGCGTAGGATTGCGCTGACTGGATGAATCCGCGAACGCGTTCCGAGTATTTCTCAATATTCATGGTCTTCTCCTTTGCATGTCCCACCCTTTTTGGCGCGGGACAGCGGGTCCGGATGAGCTCCCGATTGCGGCAAGCCCGATTAGATAAACCAGATATGGGTATTCACGGTTACGTGATAAAGGCCTCTTTGAACAATAAAAAAGCCCCGGTTGCGAGCAACCGGGGCTTGATGTTCATTCTCTTGAGACCTGAGCCTATTCCGCTGCAGCGGGCTCCACAGGAGCCGGCGCATCGCCAGCCGACCCTGCTGCATCCGCACCTTCTTCGGTACGGACCCGCTTCGGACGACCCCGTCGGCGCGGAGCCGGACGTGGTGCGCCATCGGCTTCAGGCGTTTCCTGCCCGATAGCCACTTCGGCCGGAACGCCTTCGATCACCGGCTGAGGTGAATCGGCATCATAGACCGGCTTCGGCTGCGGCTCCGGACGCGGCCTGCGTTCCTGCCGCTCGCCCCGGTCGCTGCGCTCCTGGCGCTCATTGCGCTCGCCGCGGTCCGGACGATCACCGCGGTCCTGGCGCGGTTGCCGTTCGGAACGGTCCTGCTGCTCGGCGCGCTGTTCCTGCACGTTGCCGTCATTGTCGTCATCGTTATCGCGGTCGTCATCATCCTGATACTGGGAGTCGCGGGCCTGGGACGCATTGTCGTCGCGCTGGAAGCGCTCTTGCATCTGGGCCTGGGCTGTCAGAATGATCCGGTTGTAGTGCTCGGCATGCTGCAGATAGTTCTCGGCCATCACGCGGTCGCCGGAACTTTGCGCATCGCGGGCAAGGTTCATGTATTTCTCCGCCACGTGCTGGGCGGTTCCACGGATTTTTACATCGGGACCGGAGCTGTCGTAGGAGCGCGACAGCGGGTTCTGGCCTTTGCGATTGCCCCCACCGCTATTGTTGTTGCTTCCGCTACGTCCGCGACCGCGCTTGTTTTGCTGTCCTGGCCTCATTCGATAGTCACCTGATTGTTGTCCTGAAAAAATCTGTTGGGCGCTTTGGCCAGCATGTCTGGCTCGCAGGTTGCGCCGCGACAAAGGACCGTCCACCGATCCCGTCACCGTTATGGGTTCAAATTCAGATACCCGCGCCAGAGGCTTTCCTGCGAACCGGGGGCCAAAACTGGCGGGTTCCTAGAGCCGAGCCACATCGGATCGAATCTGTTTCAAGACTTGCTATCCGGCGCTGACCGGGAAACTAGCCATGTTTGCCAGTAATTCCAAGCCTTTTCTTGAACGACGCGCTAAAAGTCGTAAACCATCGCTGCAGGCTGGAGCGGCAATGTGAAAAGGAGGACCCTTTCCACGCCTCCCAGATCGCGGAAAACACCGCCCGCCTTGAAGCCGGCCTGAAGGAACAGCGCGGTCACCATCTCCCGCTGTCCGATCCCGATCTCAAGCGCCACGGATCCTCCCGCCTCGAGCCGGCTGCCGGCCTGGGAGGCGATCGCCCGGTAGGCGTCAAGTCCTTCCGCGCCGCCATCGAGTGCCAGCAGCGGATCGTACGCGGTGACCTCCCTGGAAAGCGACGGCAGGTCCCCGGTCGGAATATAGGGCGGGTTCGAAACGATCAGGTCAAATCGCGCGTCGATACCCGACAGCCAGTCGCCCTGAACTGCCTGATAACGTGCGTCGAGCGCCAGCGCCTTGGCATTCGCGCGCGCCGTCTCCACGGCTTCCGCCGACACATCGACACCCAGGCATCGCGCTTCCGGACAGGCCGCCAGCAGCGCCAGGCCGATTGCACCGGTACCGATCCCGAGATCCACGATCGAACAGGAACCTTTCGCGGCCACCCGTTCCCGGACAAGCGGCAGCACGGCATCAATGAGCGTCTCGGTGTCGGGACGCGGTTCCAGCGTTGCCGGCGAGAGGCCGAGCGAAAGCCCGTAGAACTCCCGCGACCCCAGAATGCGATGAACAGGCATCCCCTCGAGCCGGTCGTGCAGGGCACGGATCAACCGGGCCCGGACGTCTTGCGCCAGCGGGGCGTCACCTCCCGTCGCCAGTTGATGCGGTTCGACCCCCGCCAGTTTGGCGGTCAGCAGCCGCGCATCCAGGTCAGCGGTTTCCAGGCCTTCGGAGCGGAAGGCCGTCCGCAGCATCAGCCAGGCTTCGCCCAGCGTTGCGGCCTTCGCCAGGTCAGGCCTGGCCATTATCGCCAAGTGTGGCCAGCTGGCCTGCCTGATGGTCGGAGATCAGCGCATCGACGATCTCGTCGATCTCGCCCATCATCATCCGGTCGAGCTTGTAGAGCGTCAGGTTGATCCGGTGATCAGTGACCCTGCCTTGCGGGAAGTTGTAGGTCCGGATGCGTTCCGACCGGTCGCCCGAGCCAACCTGGCTGCGCCGGGATTGTGACCGCTCGTCGTCCGCCCGTTGCCGCTCCATGTCATAGAGCCTTGCGCGCAATACCTGCATGGCGCGGGCACGGTTCTGATGTTGTGACTTCTCCGAAGACGTCACCACCACGCCGGTCGGCAAATGGGTGATGCGCACCGCCGAGTCCGTTGTGTTGACGTGCTGGCCGCCAGCCCCCGACGCCCGCATGGTGTCAATCCGGATGTCCTCCGGCCGGATTTCGATGTCGATATCCTCTGCCTCCGGCAGCACCGCCACCGTCGCGGCAGAAGTATGAATGCGCCCGCCGGATTCCGTTTCCGGCACCCGCTGCACCCGGTGCACGCCCGATTCGAATTTCAATCGGGCGAACACGCCCTTGCCCGAAACAGTGGCGATGATTTCCTTGTAGCCGCCGGCTTCGCCCTCGCTCGCCGACAGCACTTCCACCCGCCATCCCCGCGACGAGGCATAGCGCTCGTACATGCGGAAAAGATCGCCGGCGAACAGAGCCGCCTCGGAGCCACCGGTCCCGGCGCGGATTTCGACGATGGCGCTGCGCTCGTCGGCAGCATCCTTCGGCAGCAGCATAATCTCGATCTGCTGCTCGAGTTTCTCGATCCGGCTCTTGAGCGCCTTCAACTCGTCATCGGCCATCTCCCGCATCTCGCGGTCGGTCGAACTGTCGGCCAGCATCGCCATCAGGTCGGCGCGCTCGGCCTCGGCTTTTGAAAGCGCCCTGATTTCCCCGACCAGCGGCTGCAGTTCGGAATATTCGGAGGCCAGCTTCACATAGGTTTCTGCATCCGGACCGGCGGACATGCGCGCTTCGACCTCGTCGAAACGGCGCTCGAGTTCACGGATTTTCTGGGTCGGCAATCTCGCCATTACTTGATCCTAGAGGCTCACGCCATTGGCATCGGCAAAGTCCATCAGGAACTCGCGAACGGTTTTTTCGCTTCGCGTGTCTTCAATGACCGGCCGCAGGGCTTCTTCGAGCTTGCCGAGATCCAGCGACAGCAACATCGACTTGACCGGGCCGATGGCCGCCGGCGACATCGAGATGTTGCGAAAGCCAATACCGAGAAGCGCCATCGCGGAGAGCGATTTGCCGGCAATCTCGCCACAAAGGGTCAGTGATGTGTTGGTTCTGTTGGCCGCCTCGACAATCTGGCGAAGCACGCGCAGGAACGGCCGCCCCAGGGTGTCAAAACGGTCGGCCACCCGGGAATTGCCCCGATCGACCGCCATGACGAACTGAAACAGGTCGTTGGAGCCGACGGAAACGAAGTCGACCTCTTCCATCAACTCATCAAGCTGCCAGAGCAGGCTCGGCACCTCCAGCATCGCGCCGAATTGCAGGCTGCGCGGCAACTGGTACCCGAAACGCGAGAGGTGCCGGACCTCCTTGTTCAACAATTCACGCGCCAGGCGAAGCTCGTTGACCTCGGTGATCATCGGCAGCATCAGCTTCAGTTCGGCGCCGGCAGCCGCCTTCAGAAGCGCCCTCAGCTGGGTGCGCAGCAATCCCGGACGATCCAGCGAAAGCCGGATGGCCCGCCAGCCGAGCGCCGGGTTCTCCTCTTCGGCGGACCGGAAATAAGGCACGACCTTGTCGCCGCCGATATCCAGCGTGCGGAATGTCACTGGCCTGCCGCCGGCCTGCCGCAATACGCTGCGATAGAGGTTTTCCTGCTCATCGACCTTCGGCATGGTCGAGGCGATCATGAACTGCAGTTCTGTCCTGAACAGCCCGATCCCGCCGGCGCCCGATTCGCTCAATTGCGGCAGGTCCACCAGAAGTCCGGCGTTCATCTGCAGGGTGATGTACTGTCCGTCCCGGGTGCGCGGTTCGACCGTGCGCAGTGCCTGGTACTGTTCCTGCCGCTTCGCCCGGAACCTCACCTTGTCGGCATAGGCGTTCTGGACATCGGTGATCGGGCGGAGGTGGACGAGGCCATCCTCGCCATCGACAATGATCGAATCGCGGTTTTCAGCCAGCGACGCAATGCCCGGAACCTGGCCGACCACCGGAATGCCCATGGCACGGGCCACGATCACCACATGGCTGGTGACCGCTCCATCCTCAAGCACAAGGCCGCGGATGGCCTCGCGCGGATAATCAAGCAATTCCGCCGCACCCATGGCGCGCGCCACGATGATCGCATCCTGCGGCAAACCCTTGCTGCCCGGAACGAAGCCCGTCAGCTGCCTCAGCAGGCGGTTTGCCAGGTCATCGAAATCGTGCAGCCGTTCGCGCAAGTAGGAATCGGTCATGTGGATCATGCGGGCGCGGGTGTCACTCTGCACCTTCTCCACCGCCGCCTCGCAGGTCAGCCCGTTGCGGATCGCCTCCTCAAGTTTCCGGACCCAGCCGCGATCGTGTGCGAACATCCGGTAGGCTTCCAGCACCGCCCGGTGCTCGCCCTCCATCGAGACGTCACGCCGTGACAGCATGTCGTCAATCGAGATCCTGAGCGACCCCAAAGCCTCTTCGAGCCGCTTGAGCTCGGCGTCTATGTCGTCATTGAGGAGTTCGGTGACCACGATCCGCGGTTCATGCAGAATGACGTGGCCAAGCCCGATCCCGTCTCCATAGGCGTCGCCCTCGATCGTCACGGGACGGTTGAGGTCAAGCTCCAGCCCGGGCCGGGTGATCTGCTTGAGCTCGCCCGTCGCGATCATCTCCGCCAGCACCATCGAGGTGGTCTCGAGCGCCTCGACCTCGTCCTCGCGGTATTTGCGGTGCGCCTTGTTCTGGACGACCAGAACGCCCAGCGACCGGCCGGCCCTGAGGATCGGAACGCCAAGGAAGGAGTTGTAGATCTCTTCGCCGGTTTCCGGCAGGTAGGTGAAGGCCGGATGGGACTGGGCGTCGGAAAGATTGAGCGAGCGGGCGCTTGCGGCGATGGTGCCGACCAGGCCCTGACCCATTTTCAGTTGAGCCAGGTGCACCGCATCCTTGTTCAGGCCCTCGGTGGCGAACAGTTCCAGCGCGCCATCGGCGCGCAGCACGTAGAACGAGCACACTTCAGCGACCATGTTGGCCGCGATCTGGCGGACAATCTGGTCAAGGCGCTCCTGCGGCTCAAGGGGCTCCGCCATCAACTCGCGCAGCCGCCTGAGAAGGACGCGCGGACCTGCTGAAAGGTCTCTCATCGCGCTTCATTCTCCCAATTCGTGTGGCCCGCCCGGGAAAGCTCCCGGCCGGTTAGCAGAGTTCGGCTTTTGCCGGTTTGCTTTGATCCCGTTGGCTAAGTCTTATCCAGACCGTAGACGGAATGCAAAGTCCTTACCGCGAGTTCTGCGTAGGCGCCGTCGATCAGGATCGAAATCTTGATCTCGGACGTTGTTATCGCCTTAATATTGATGGATTTTTCAGCAAGCGCCTTGAACGCGCTCGCAGCCACCCCGGCATGGCTGCGCATACCGATGCCGATAACGGACACCTTGGCTAGGCCTGATTCGCTCTGAACCACGTCATAGCCGATCAGTTCCTTCTGCCCGGCAAGCACCGCCAATGCCTTTTCGGCATCGCTCGATGGTACCGTGAAGGTCATGTCGGTCCGCGACCCGTCTTCGGATATGTTCTGGACGATCATGTCGACATTGATGTGAGCGTCGGCGAGCGGACCGAAGATCGCAGCCGAAACGCCCGGCCGGTCGGCAAGCCGCCTCAGGGAAATCTGCGCTTCGTCCTTTGCGTAGGCAATGCCGGTTACGACTTCCTGTTCCACGATTTCTTCCTCGTCGCAAATAAGAGTTCCGGGCGGATTGAGCAGATCCCCCATTCCTGGCGCGTCCGGGTCGTCGAAGCTCGAGCGCACGAAGGTTCTCACCTTGTGCACCATCGCCAGCTCGACCGACCGGACCTGCAGCACCTTGGCGCCGAGCGATGCCATTTCCAGCATCTCCTCGAACGCGATCTTCTTCATTCGCCGCGCCTTCGGCTCGACCCGCGGATCGGTGGTATAGACGCCATCGACATCGGTATAGATATCGCAGCGATCCGCCTTCACGGCAGCCGCGATCGCAACCGCGCTGGTGTCCGAACCGCCGCGTCCGAGCGTCGCCAGGCGGTTGTCCGGGCCGATGCCCTGGAATCCCGCCACCACGGCCACCTGCCCCATTTCGAACCGGCGGATCAGTTCGGATCCGTCGATATCGATGATCCGGGCCGCCGCATGGGCATTGTCGGTCTTCACCGGAATCTGCCAGCCCTGCCAGGACCGGGCATCCACGCCCATCGACTGAAGCGCAATCGCCAGCAGTCCGCTCGTCACCTGCTCGCCGGAAGCTACGATCGCGTCGTATTCGCGGGCATCGTAGAACGAGGCGCTGGCGCCGGCGACCTTCGGCATCTGCTGAACCCAGCTGACCAGCTCGTTGGTCTTGCCGGCCATGGCCGACACCACCACGGCCACCTGGTGGCCCGCGTCCACTTCACGCTTGACGTGCCGGGCAACGTTGCGGATCCGGTCGAGGTCGGCAACCGAGGTGCCGCCAAATTTCATCACTATGCGGGCCATGTTGTATTATCCGCTGACTAACCCGCTAACGGGCAAGAAAAACCGCCCCGGGTCCCGGAGCGGAAGGTGGCGGTCTCTTAGCCAAAAATCCGGTCGCCTGCAACCGGATCGCTCATGTGACATCGCCGACTCTTGACAAGGCGGGCCTGACGCCCGAGTTGATGGGCAATAATATAAAGCCGGAGAGCCCCATGAGCCAAGCTGCCCAGACAACGATCGACCAGGACGAAGTCGCGCGGTTCTCGGCCATGGCGGCGGAATGGTGGAACCCCAAAGGCAAGTTCCGTCCCCTGCACAAGTTCAATCCGGTGCGCCTGACCTATATCCGCAACCATGTCGCGGCTCATTTCGGCCGCGATCCGAAAAGCGACAAGCCGCTGCAGGGCCTGAGAGTCCTCGACATCGGCTGCGGCGGCGGGCTTTTGTCGGAACCGATGGCCCGAATGGGCGCCGAGGTACTAGGCGCCGATGCCTCCCGAACCAATGTCGAAGTGGCGTCGATCCATGCCGCCCAGAGCGGCGTCGATGTGCGCTACGAGGCTGTCACATCCGAAGAACTGGCGGCACGCGGCGAACGCTTCGATATCGTGCTCAACATGGAAGTGGTCGAGCATGTCGCCGACGTCGACCTGTTCCTCACCTCCTGCGCCGAGATGGTCAAGCCGGGCGGGCTGATGTTCGTGGCCACCATCAACCGCACCATGAAGGCCATGGCGCTGGCAATCATCGGTGCGGAATATGTGCTGCGCTGGCTGCCGCGCGGCACCCATCAATATGAAAGACTGGTTCGTCCGGAAGAAATCGAAACCCCGCTGGCCATATCGGGAATGAACGTCATCGACCGCACCGGCGTGTTCTACAACCCGCTTCAGGACCAGTGGAACCTGTCCCGCGACATGGACGTCAACTACATGATGCTGATGGAGCGGCCCAAGGTCTCCTGATCTCCCCCGGTCAGCCGAACGCGGCTCCGCTGTCCTTGACCGGACCGGCCGCGGGTCAGACGGGGATATGCCTGAGTTGTTCAAGCAGCTCGCTTTGTCCTGGCGCGTTTGCCTCGACCAGCGCCTTGACGCGGTCGCGATCGATCTCGATCGGCGCGCCATCCGAATCATACGCCTGCTTGAAAGTGAACGCCCTCGGACCCGGTCCGTGGTCATGCAGCCATTCCAGCCTGTCGGCGGCCTGTTTCCAGTCCGGGCGATGCCCTGCCTCTATCCACCACAGGACCAGCGGCGGCCAGTCGTTCCTGGTGTTCCAGTTGCGGGCGTTCTTCAGCGCCTCGGCGTGAACGCCGGCATAGGAAAAAGCCATCAGGCTCTCGATGTCGGCCCATATCGACAGGGAGGACGGTCCGCTCTCAAAGCCGCTGCCTTCGATGAACCGGGGAAACACCTGGACACCCCAGCTTGGCGGCCCCGGCTCCCCGTCGTAACCGGAACGGGCCACAAACCCGGACGCCCTTTCGGCGGCGGCAAAATTCAAAGGCTCACGTCTGAGAAACCCCTGCACCTCGGGCGCATCGTAAGGCGCCACGTGCAGGCCGAAATTGTACATGGCAAGATGAAAGCCGGTCGGTTTCATCTCAGCTCAGATCGTCCGGAAATTCCGGCAAGGGAGCGATCTCGATCCCTTCCTCGATCAGCGACCGGGCATCATCGCTCGACGCCTTTCCGATAATGCCGCGCGCCTCGGCTTCACCATGATGGATCTTGCGGGCCTCATCGGCAAACCGCTCGCCGACATCCTCGGAATTCTGCTTTACCGCCTGCACCAGTTCGCGCAGCTTGCGCATCATTTCGCGCTTTTCCGGATCCATCGCCAGCGGTCGCGCCGGCGCTTCCTTGGAAACCGTGACCGCCGGTGCCATCAGCGCCTTGCCGACCTGTCGGGAGCCGCAGACCGGGCATTCGACCAGGCCGCGCTCGGCTTGATCGTCATAGTCCTTGCTTGAGGAAAACCATCCCTCGAATTCATGATCCTTGTCGCAATGCAAAGAAAAGCGGATCACGCCACTCTCTCTCCTTTTGTTTCCGGCACTCCGGTCTCGACCCGGTACTCCCGGGCGTTCTTGAGGTTCGGGATTTTCGACCGCGCGGCCTTGACCTCGTCAAGCGAAAGCGTGGCAACGATCACGCCAGGCTCGTCGTGATCGGCTTCCGCGATCACCCGTCCCCACGGATCGACAATAATTGAATGGCCGTAGGTTTCCCGTCCGTCCTCATGCACACCGCCCTGCGCCGCCGAGATGACGAAGGCTCCATTCTCGATGGCCCTGGCGCGTTGCAGCACATGCCAGTGCGCCTCGCCGGTCTGGCGGGTAAAGGCGGCGGGCGCCGTCAGGATATCGGCGCCCGCAAGAGCCAAGTCGCGGAACAGGTGCGGAAACCGGATGTCGTAACAGATACCCATGCCGAGCCGCGCAACATCAAGGTCAACGGTTCGTGCCAATTCGCCGGGCCGATACACGGCGCTTTCCCGCCAGCTTTCGCCATTGTCGAGGTCCACGTCAAACATGTGGATCTTGTCATAGCGGGCAAGCGCAACGCCGTCGGGACCAAACACCACACCGCGATTGGCGATCATGTCATTGCCGAGCCCGATCGCGGTTGAGCCGACATGCAGGTAGATGCCAAGTTCGGCAGCGAGAGACGACGCGGCCTTGAGCACCGGATCTTCTGCTTCGTTCTTGAGAATGCTGAACAGGCCTGACCGGTTCTTTTGCACGGCACCGGTCATCTCCGGCGTCTGCACATAGCGCGCTCCACGCGATGCCGCTTCCCGGACCAGACGATCCATAACCCTGATGTTCTCTTCGGGCGTGACACCCGAACGCATTTGCACTGCGGCAACGACCAGTTCACGCATTTCTCAGGCTCCCGTCAGCATCGGATCAAGCTTGCCGGCGCGATCAAGAGCGTGCAGCTCGTCGCAGCCGCCGACATGAACGCCATCAATGAAGATCTGCGGAAACGTTGTCCGGCCGTTGGACTTGCCGATCATTTCCTGCCTCAGGTCCGGCGAAAAAGTCGCATCATGCTCCGTATAGCTGACGCCCTTCCCATCCAGCAACCGTTTGGCTGCGGTGCAAAATCCGCAGAACTGCCGTGTGTAGAGGATTACGTCTGCCATGCGGGTCTCCAATTGTTCAGCGGCCTTTGCCGCTCTTCAAGCATATAGGGTTTCCTCGCCCTGGCTTGCAACCCTGGCAAATGCCAGCACGTTGACCTGTGCCACCCCTCGCCGCAGCAGCGCCCGCGTCGCCGCTTCGACGGTCGATCCGGTGGTCAGCACATCGTCGACCAGAAGCACCTTGCGCCCGGCCAGCCGCTGCGCCTGCTCGGGCGGCACCAGGAAAGCCCCCCGGACATTGTCCTGCCGGGCCCGCAAACCCAGCCCGACCTGCTGGCGTGTGGCGCGCACTCGCCGCATCACCCCGGGAAGGAACGGTTTGCCGGAGAGCCGTGCCAGAGCTCGCGCAAGTTCGGCCGACTGGTTGTAACGCCGGGAAAACAGCCTTGCCCGGTGCAACGGGACCGCAACGATGACATCGCTGTCATCAAGCACGTCGCGCCCGGCCCGGATCATCCATTCCGCCATCATGGTGGCGAGATCGGCGCGGTCCGAATATTTCAACCCGTGGACAATCTTGCGGGCAACGCCGTCATGAAACACCGCGGCCCTGGCCCTGGCATAGGGTGGCGGATTGGCGATCGCCTGCGGCGAGACATATCCGTCACCCCGGTCGTGGTCGAAGGGCACGCCGGTAATCTCGCAATAGGGCCGCTCAATGAACCGTACCGTCGCCCAGCACTCCGGGCACAAGCCGGCGGGCCGGCCCACCATCTTGCCGCAGCCTGAGCAAACGGGCGGATACACCAGCTGCATCAGACCCAGCCCGGCCGACTGGCAAACAGTCAGCAATCGATGCCCGAAATGCATGAGATCCGCTCGGTCCATTGGTTGACATTACCGCCATTCCATCCAACAAGCGAGCCGCAGCAGGCCAGACAAGGCCCTGCCGAACCCGAAACCCACCGATGGACCCCCGACATTGGACCGTCTCTTCGATCATACCCTTTTGCGTCAGCGTCGTTTGCGCGCATTGGCCGGTTTCGAACCGGGCGCGGATTTCCTTGTCCGCCGGATTGCCGAAGACATGGCGGAACGGCTCTCGGTGGTGGAGAGGCAGTTCGAACACCCGGTCCAGGTTCACGGCGGCCTGCCGCTCGTCGCCGCCATGATGAAAGCCACGGGAAAGACAGCTGATTTCACCTATGTCGACATGTGCCCCATCCCCGGAACTGATCGGGAGAGGCAGGTGTTCGCCGAGCCGGACCTCGTTCCGCTCGAGCATGGCAGCGCCGATCTGATCGTTTCGCCGCTGGCCCTGCACGTAACCAACGATACGCCGGGGGTGCTCGTGCAATTGCGCCGTGCCCTGAAGCCGGACGGATTGCTGCTTGCGGCCGCTCCGGGCGCCGGCACTCTCGGCGAACTGCGTGAATCCCTGCTCGCGGCGGAAAGCGAGTTGACCGGCGGCGCCAACGCCCGCATCCATCCCTTTGCCGATATTCGTGACTATGGCGCGCTGCTGCAGCGCGCGGGCTTCGCCTTGCCTGTCACCGATATTGACGACATCGTGGTCAGATACGCCGACATGTTTGCCTTGCTCAGGGATCTGCGGGCCATGGGCATGACGTCGATCCTGACCGACAGAAGCAGGAAACCTCTGGGCAGGCAGGTCTTCCTGCGCGCGGCCCAGATCTACGCCGAACGGTTCTCGGATCCCGACGGCCGCATCCGTGCCAGTTTTCCCATCATCCACCTCTCCGGATGGGCGCCGCATGAAAGCCAGCAGAAGCCCTTGAGACCGGGCTCCGCCAAGGCACGCCTCGCGGACGCCTTGAAGACTCCCGAACAAAAGCTGCCGCGTTGAGGCTTGCATGGCCCGGGACGCCCTGAAAATACCTCAACGCGAAAAGGACGTCCTGTTTCTTTGAAACAGGAGCGTCTTCTTTCTATCAGGCGATACCGCCTGACCGCGAGACGCTCTACTGGGAATTCTTGATGTGGTTTGCAACGCCGTCCATATTATTGTTGATGGCTCCGCCAATGGCGGTCATGCCACTGACCAACGCGGCGGCAATCAGCGCGGCAATGAGACCATACTCAATCGCGGTTGCACCTGACCTGTCTTCGATGAACCTGCAAAACAAGGATTTCATGGTTTGATTCCGTTCTCACTTGAGTTGCCAGGATCGGGATTGTTTCAACAGTCGCCCGACTTGCTGCCATTGCTTCGAATGATGCAGAGCGCGCCCGGATTGTCCTGCAGGATAGATTTGCGGACAGTGTAGGACGTGGTCGTGGTTTTCGAGCGCGACGGAATCGATCCGGTGGTAATGTTGTCGTACTGGTCTGGAGACCACGCGACCCGCGCCGAAGATGTCCGGTCTGCGGCGATGGGCGTCAGAATGGCTGCAATGGCAATAGCCGCGGTGCCGAACAGCAGGGCGACGCGCACCGCACCAAATCTCTTTGGCTGGTTTTCCTGGCCGTCTCTGTCCATCACCGTCATCCAGAAATCACCGTTGTCCATAACGCCTCCACTGAGAATCCGACCGGATCCGCCACGAATACCATTCATGGGTGAACTAAATTGAAGTTTCATTAACGCTAACCGGATTTATCCGAGCAGCGAGCGGCGTGCGATTGACTTGATCGCCATGGCCGCCTGGCTGGTTTCAGCTCACAGGAGATCGATCAGATAGGGAATGAGAGGCTCGTCGGCGGGCGGCATCGGATAATCCCGCATGTCCCGCGGACGCACCCACTTGAGCGCCTGACCTTCAAGTCCGCGGGCGGTGCCTTCAAACCGGCGGCAGACGAAAAGCGGCATCAGCAGATGAAACGTATCGTAGCTGTGGCTGGCAAATGTCAGCGGCGCCAGGCACGCCTCCTTGGTGGTGATTCCGATTTCCTCGGACAGTTCGCGGATAAGTGCCGCTTCGGGTGACTCCCCCGGCTCAACCTTGCCGCCGGGAAACTCCCAGAGCCCGGCCAGTTGCTTGCCTTCGGGCCTCTGTGTCAACAGCACCCGTCCGTCCGCATCAACCAGCGCACAGGCCGCAACCAGCAATATCTTCCTGCCGCTCATTCCTCAACATCCCGGTTTCTGGCGATAGGCGTAGCGATACACCTCACCAAAGCCCAATCCCTGGTAAAGCGCCACGGCCGCCGTGTTGGCGCTTTCCACCTGCAGCCACGCCGTCTCGGCGCCACGATGGCGTGCCCATCTGAGAGCTGCTGTCACCACGTCACGACCGTAGCCTGCACGCCGCATGTCAGCCCGGGTCGCCAGCTCGAACAGGCCTGCAAGATCGTTGTCGTGAACACAAAGCGCCGTCGAAACCGGGCCTGATGCCTCGTCCTCCAGCACGAACAGGCCGCTCGGCGGCCGTATCGAACTCAACACTTCGGTGAGTCCGGGCTTGAGCGACTGATCTCGGCCATGCACGGCAATGGAGGCATCGACATATCGTCCGACATCGCGCATCGGCAGGTGATCCATACCGCTGTCGATGTCGAGACTGTCAATCGCGCCGGCCATGACGATGGTTTCGTCGAACCGGCGCCAGCCCAGCGCGTCGAGATAGGCCTCCAGTGGTGGCGGCGCCAGCGGCGACTGCCGGAACACCAGCGGCCGGTCATAGGAATCGAACCGCCGCGCCGCTCGCTCGACCCGAACTTCAATACCCTCGTGATCGGACGGATCGAGCGGATTCACCGAATTCAGCCGCTTGGACGGATGCCCCGCGGTGAGCCGGATCTGCCAGCTGCCGTCATACTGGATCGACGCTGCGGGCCAGGCTCTGAATCCAACGGCTTCAAGCCTTCTGACGATTGCAAGGTTCGGCAAGATAGGTCCCGTACTCTGGTATCCAGGCAAACCGCTCAGCTGCGGTAATCGCCATTGATCTCTACATAGGCCTTGGTCAGATCACAGGTGAACACGCGGGCCTTGCCGCGGCCTATGCCGAGATCGACCCTGATGGCGATCTCATCCTGTTTCATGACCTCGGACGCTGCGGCTTCGCTGTAGGCAGGATCGCGCTCGCCATCGACGGCCACCCGGACATCGCCGAACCAGATCGCCAGCCTGTCGCGTTCGGCCTTCTCCCCCGCCTTGCCGACCGCCATGACGATGCGGCCCCAATTGGCGTCTTCACCGGCAATCGCGGTCTTGACCAACGGCGAGTTGGCAATCGAGCGCGCAATCCGCCCGGCAGCCTTCGCAGAAGCCGCGCCCGTCACCGTGATCTCGACCTGCTTGCGCGCGCCTTCGCCGTCACGCACGATCTGGATCGCCAGGTCTTCCATCAGATCCGCCAGCGCCTTCGAAAAGCTCCGGGCGCGGGAATCCGACGCCGAGGCGATCGGCTTGGCGCCCCGCCCAGCGGCGGCACCGGTGGCAAAAACCAGCAGCGTGTCCGAAGTCGAGGTATCGCTGTCGACCGTAACTGCATTGAATGTCGAACCGACATGACGGCTGAGCATGGCCTGCAATGCGGACGGGTCGATTGCCGCATCGGTCACGATGAAGGACAACATCGTTGCCATGTCCGGCGCGATCATTCCCGCACCCTTTGCCATGCCATTGAGCGTCACCGTCACCCCGTCAATCCGCGCGGTGCGTGTGGCGACCTTGGGATAGGTGTCGGTAGTCATGATCGCGCGCGCCGCGTCCAGCCACCGGTCGCCGCTCGCCGATGATGCCATCTGCCCCAGAACGGTGGCGAACTTGGTCGCGTCAAGCGGCTCACCAATGACGCCGGTCGATGCCAGGAACACCTCCGACTGCGCGCAGCCTACCGCTTCCGCGGTAGACTTGGCGGTCAGGTCCGTCGCCTCGCGCCCTTTCTTGCCGGTAAACGCGTTGGCGTTTCCGGAATTGACCACCAGCGCCCGCGCTCGGCCACCGGCAAGGTTTGCCCGGCAGAAGTCAACCGGCGCGGAGGGGCATTTCGACGTGGTGAAGACGCCTGCCACGGCTGCGGGCTGGTCGAACACCATCAGCATGACGTCGGTCCGGTTCTTGTACTTGATCCCGGCCGCTGCGGTTTCGATACGAACCCCTGCGATCGGCGGCAGTTCGGCATAGGAGCTGGGAGCCAGTGGCGAGATGTCGGTAGACATGAAACGTTCCTCGAGGCGGCGTGCAGCCCGATAGGGCTACTGCTGTTGCTGGTTGATGGCTTCGTAAGCGGCCTTCAACTCGGGATCGAGCACATCGATTGCCGTTTCGCTGCGCGCGGTGCGGATGAGTTCGCCATAGCGCTCGCGCATCAACAGCTGCCGGACCTGGTCGGCCACTTCCTCGAAGGCCGGCGGCGCTGATTCACGGCGTTCCTCGACCTTGATAACATGCCATCCGAACTGGGTCTGCACCGGCTCCTTGGCGTATTCGCCAGCCTTGAGCGTAAACGCCACGGCCTCGAATTCAGGCACCATGCGGCCCTTGGTGAAAAAGCCCAGATCGCCGCCCTGCCCGGCACTGGGACCGGTGGACTTTTCCTTGGCGAGCTCCGCAAAATCCTTGCCGGCATCAAGCTCGGCGATGACCGCCTTGGCTTCCTCCTCGGTCTTCAGAAGAATGTGACGTGCGCTGATTTCCTCTTCCGGCGGAACCGCGGCGATTTCCTTCTCGTAGCGAGCCTTGATATCTGCTTCGCTGACCGGATCGACCACTTCCGACTTGAAGATGGCGTTGTGCAGGGCGCGATCGCGCTGGAATGCCATCAGCCGCTTGAATTCCTCGGTCTGGTCGAGCTTTTCCGTTTCGGCCTTGCGCGCCAGCGTCTTGATGTCGATGACGGCTGCGAGGGCAGCAACGCGGCGCTGCTCGTCCGGTAGACGGGCAAACTGCGGATCGAGGTCACCTTCGGCCAATGTCAGTTCCGACGCGCGGATTTCAACACCGGCGACCGTCGCCACCACCGGATCGGCCTCATCCGCGGCGTGGGAATGAAGCGGCAGGAAGGCGACGGAAGTCAGGAAGAGGGTGGCTGCAAGCTGCGATAGGCGCATGGATAGACCTTTCATTGTGAAGCTTTTTGCGGTCGGCCGTCCAAGTGGTCTTGGATTTTGGCAACCTTAAGACGGCCTTTCGCCGCCGTTGACATCGTTCAAACCCCCTCTTATCTGTCAGCCAACCGTCCGTCCAGACGGCTTTCACCGGATGAAGGCCATCGGGACGCCGTTTTCCAACCGATCCACCGGTCGCAGGCCAGCACCGGTTTCCAACACTGCAGACCGTGCAGCCTCAAGAAAGGACCATTGAAATGGTCAAGTTCGGCGCAATCGCCCGCAAGCTTTTCGGCTCATCCAATGACCGCCGGATCCGGGCCTACCAGCCAAAAATTGACGCTATCAATGCATTGGAAACTGAACTTGCGGCGCTCAGCGATGCCGATCTGGCGGCCCGGACGATCCAGTTCCGCGAACAGCTGGCCGCAGGCACCAAGCTTGACGACCTCCTGGTCCCCGCCTTCGCGACCGTGCGCGAGGCAGCGCGCCGGGCAATCGGGCTCCGGCCATTCGATGTCCAGCTGATCGGCGGCATGATCCTCAACGAAAACGCCATCGCTGAAATGAAGACCGGTGAAGGCAAGACGCTGGTCGCCACGCTGGCGGTCTATCTCAACGCGCTCTCCGGCGACGGCGTCCATGTCGTCACCGTCAACGATTACCTGGCCCGTCGAGACGCCGAATGGATGTCCCGGATCTATAGTTTTCTCGGCCTGACCACCGGCATCATCACCCACGGTATGGACGATGATGAGCGCCGCGCCGCCTATGCCTGCGACATCACCTATGCGACCAACAACGAACTGGGCTTCGATTATCTTCGCGACAACATGAAATATGACCGCGCCCAGATGGTCCAGCGCGGACACAACTACGCAATCGTCGACGAAGTGGACTCCATTCTCGTCGATGAGGCGCGCACGCCGCTGATCATCTCCGGCCCGCTCGATGATCGCTCGGAGCTTTACAACAGTATCGATGCGCTGATCCAGAAGCTCGAAGCCGATGATTACGAAATCGACGAAAAGCAGCGCTCCGCGACATTCACCGAGACCGGTACCGAGAAACTGGAAGCCATGCTGGCCGAAGCCGGCATGCTCAAGGGCGAATCGCTTTACGATGTCGAAAACGTCGCTGTCGTCCACCACATCAACAACGCGCTGAAGGCCCACCGGCTGTTCACCCGCGACAAGGATTACATCGTCCGGAATGACGAAATCGTCATCATCGACGAGTTCACCGGCCGCATGATGCCGGGCCGGCGCTACTCCGAAGGCCAGCATCAGGCGCTTGAGGCCAAGGAAGGCGTCAAGATCCAGCCGGAAAACCAGACCCTGGCATCGATCACCTTCCAGAACTATTTCCGCATGTATTCGAAACTCGGCGGCATGACCGGCACGGCCTCCACCGAGGCCGAGGAGTTCGGCGACATCTACGGCCTGGAAGTGGTGGAAGTGCCGACCAATGTGCCGATCGCCCGTATTGACGAAGACGACGAGGTCTACCGCACGGTCGAGGAAAAATACCAGGCCATCATCGAGGACATCAAGCAATCGCGCGCGAAAAAGCAGCCGGTTCTGGTGGGCACCACTTCGATCGAAAAATCCGAAATCCTGGCAGAGCTGTTGCGCAAGGCAGGGGTGGAGGATTTCAAGGTGCTCAATGCCCGCTACCACGAGCAGGAAGCCTATATCGTTTCCCAGGCGGGTGTCCCCGGCGCCATCACCATCGCCACCAACATGGCCGGTCGCGGAACCGACATTCAGCTCGGCGGCAACGCCGACATGCGCATCGCCCAGGAACTCGGCGACATGCCTGAAGGGCCGGAGCGTGACGAGAAGGTCAGGATCATCCGCGCGGAGATCCAGGCGCTCAAGGACGAGGCGCTGGCCGCCGGGGGGCTCTACGTGCTGGCCACCGAGCGTCATGAAAGCCGTCGTATCGACAACCAGTTGCGTGGCCGGTCGGGCCGCCAGGGCGATCCGGGCCGCTCCAAGTTCTTCCTGTCGCTGCAGGACGACCTGATGCGCATTTTCGGCTCCGAGCGCATGGACGGCATGCTCAAGACGCTTGGCCTCAAGGAAGGCGAGCCGATCATCCATCCATGGATCAACAAGGCGCTCGAGCGGGCACAGAAAAAGGTCGAGGCGCGCAACTTCGACATCCGCAAGAACCTGCTCAAGTTCGATGACGTGATGAACGACCAGCGCAAGGTTGTGTTCGAACAGCGCAAGGAGCTGATGGATTCGGAATCGATTTCCGAGACCATCGAGGACATGCGCCACGAGGTCATCGACGGCCTGGTCAAACTCCACATTCCCGAGCGCGCCTATGCCGAACAGTGGAATGTCGCAGAGCTCAAGAAGGGCGTTCATGCCTATCTCAACCTCGATCTGCCGATCGAGGAGTGGGCCGCCGAAGAAGGCATTGCCGAAGACGACATCCACTCCCGCATTGTCGAAGCTGCGGATAATCTTGCCAAGGAACGCGCCGAACGGTTTGGCCCCGAGGTGATGACCTATGTGGAAAAATCCGTTGTTCTCCAGACACTTGATCATCTGTGGCGCGAACATCTGGTCAACCTCGATCATCTTCGCTCGGTCGTTGGCTTCCGCGGTTACGCCCAGCGCGATCCGCTGCAGGAATACAAGTCCGAAGCTTTCGAGCTGTTCCAGGCGCTTCTCGCCAACCTGCGCCAGGCCGTCATGGCGCAATTGATGCGGGTCGAGATTGTCCGTGAGGCTGCCGCCACTCCGGAGCCGGAACTGCCGGAAGGCATGCAGGCCCATCATATCGACGCCACCACCGGCGATGACGAGTTCGGCGCGACTGAAGGACAGGATGTTGCCGGCATTGTCGCCCCGGAAGACCGTGATCCCGAGGATGAATCGACCTGGGGCAAGGTCGGTCGCAACGAGGCCTGCCCCTGCGGATCCGGCAAGAAATACAAGCACTGCCACGGCGCCTACTGATCGTCGGCAAGCACGCATGAACAGGCCGGGATCGACAGCTTCGATCCCGGCCTTTTCTGTGCGGTGCGCCGTCTCAGATCCGGCTGTTCCGATCACTTTCCCGCCCGTGGGGCGCAACAAGAACAATCACGCGTCCCGATCCGGCACTGAACAGCCGGACTCCTCGAGCTTGTTGCCGGTGGCCAAACCGTTTCTTAACGTCGCCATGGCAATGTGCCCGGACAACAACGGGATTGAAGCCTGACCATGACGTTGATCGACACCGCTGGCAGACTGTTGCCGCCGCGCTATGTGGCGCGGCTGACGCCGGTGTTCGACCGCCTTGCGACGATTGCCACCGCCAACGACGAGAACAGCGCGGCGCAACGCATGGCGATAATCGCGTTCATGATCCGCATAATCAGCGCGGCAATCGCTTTCGTGTCCCAGATCATCCTGGCCCGGTTGATGGGCGATTTCGAATACGGCGTGTTCGTTTTCGTCTGGGTGATCGCGATCATCCTGGGCAATCTTTCCTGCCTCGGCTTTCACACCGCCGTCATCCGCTTCTTGCCGCAGTACCGTTCGGCCGGCGCCGACGAGGCCATCATCGGCCTTGCGGTCACCGCCAGGATATTCGCGATGGTATCGGCGACATTGATCGCCGGCACAGGCATCGCGGCACTCTACTTTCTCGGCGACAGGATCGAATCCCACTATGTCCAGCCGCTTTTCGTCGGTGCGTTCGTGCTGCCGATGATCGCGCTTGGTGACGTTCTGGACGGAACCGCAAGAGCCAATGGCTGGCCGGTCAACGCACTCAGCCCGACCTACATCGTCCGCCCCCTGCTGATCCTCACCTTCGTCGCCGGAGCCATCTGGCTCGGACGCATGGCCGACGCCAATACGGCCATCGTCGCCGCCCTTGCCGCGACCTATCTGACCACGCTGGCCCAATTTCTTGTCATCACGACACGGCTCAGGAAACGGTTTCCGGCGCGGCATGTCGAGGTCCACTTCAGAACCTGGCTGATGGTTGCCTTTCCGATTTTCCTGATCGAAGGCTTCTACTTCATGCTGACCAATGCCGATGTCGTTATCGTCGGCATCTACCTGCCGCCTGAAAAGGTCGCCGTCTACTTTGCGGCGGCCAAGACCATGGCCCTGGTGCATTTCGTCTATTTCGCCGTCAAGGCAGCCGCCGCACAGCGTTTCTCCGCACTCGTTTCCGGCGAGGACAGGGTGGCATTGGCTTCTTTTGCCCGACAGACGGTACAGTGGACCTTCTGGCCTTCGCTGATCGTCGGCGGGCTTGTCATTGCCGCCGGTCCCTTCCTCTTGTCGCTGTTTGGCCCGAGCTTCCAGGAAGGTCACCTGCTCATGGTCATCCTGTTTGCGGGCATCATCGCCAAGGCAATGATCGGCCCCGGCGAAGTACTTCTGACCATGGCCGGCGAACTCAAGATCTGCGCGACCATCTATGCCGGAGCCCTTGTCGCCAATCTCGGCCTCAATATCGTGCTGATCCCCCTATGGGGGCTGCATGGCGCGGCAACGGCCACCGCAGGCGCAATGGTGATCGAGGCCGCCCTTCTGCACCTGGTCATCCGCCGCCGACTTGGCATCGCCATGTTCATCGCATCCGCTACGTTGCCCGCGGGCCGCGCCTCTCCGAACAAGGCGGCATAAGTCATGGCCTCCAGTCCCATTGTCCAGGAAGAGGTCGCAAGCCAGGCCAACACGCTGATCGGCGAATTCGCCGATGTGGAAACCGGCCGCCCGCTGCCCGACCGCGAAGTGGCCGTCGGCCGTCCTGGCCGGCATCTCGCCATCTACCCGGCCCGCGCTGGATACGATCTGCAGGAAGAACTCGATTTCCTCACCAACCGCGCGCTCGAACCGAACATATTCTTCGCCGCCCGTTTCCTCGCGCCGGCCATGCCGCGGCTCGAAGACCGCGTGATCCGTCTCATGCTGATGCGCGATGAAACCGAAACCCATTCGCGCATGCGCATGCTGCTGCCCTATTCGATCGAAAAGCCGGGTTTCTCCGTCGGGGCTTCCATCATCCGTGCCTGGGCCAATCCGTTTGGTCCCCTGGGAACACCACTGCTCGATCGTGAGGACGCTGCCGAAACGCTCGACAACATGCTCGAGGCCCTGGCCCAGCCGGGCCTGGGATTGCCGGGCATCCTGGTGCTGCCCGACATGCGGCTCGATGGACCCGTCGCAGGGCTTCTGCGCGCCGTCGCGATGGCCCGCAACCTCTCCGTCGTCGTCACCGATCAGGCCCAGCGGCCATTCCTCGACAGCACCCTCGACGCCGACGAGTATCTTGCCAAATCCGTATCCTCCCACCACCGCCGCGAAATGCGCCGGCAGTGGCGGCGCTTGTCCGAGCATGGTGAACTGAGCTACATGGTCGCCCGCCAGCCGGAAGAAATCCGCTATCACCTCGAGGAGTTCCTGACGCTCGAGGACACCGGCTGGAAAGGCCGGCGGAAATCGTCAATGGTCTCCGACCGCTACCGTGCGGCATTTGCCCGCGAAGCCATCAACAGCCTGGCCGAGACCGACAGTGTCCGCATCCATTCGCTGGCGCTCAACGGCGAGGCCATCGCCTCCATGATCGTGTTCGTCGCCTCCGGCGAAGCCTGGACCTGGAAAACCGCCTACAATGAAGAATGGGCCCGCTATTCACCCGGCAAGCTTCTGGTCGACAGGCTGACCGAATGGCATCTCGACGACCTCAACATCCGCCGGACCGATTCCTGCGCCGTTCCCGACCATCCGATCATGAGCCGCATGTGGTCGGAGCGTGAGACCATGGGCACGATGGTCATCGGACTCGACCCCAGCCATGATCGCGACGTCCGTCAGGTGGCGACTCAGCTCCACATCTACCGCAACACCCGCAACATTGCCCGGCTGCTGAGGGAAAAAATCCGCGGCATGGCCCGGCGGTGACAAGGACTCAGCCAAGCCTGGCGCCGGTGCCTGTGTCTGTATTTGCCTCGGCAATCGCCTGATCTCGCAGGACCCGCCGGATCACCTTGCCGGTCGTGGTCAGCGGCAGGCTGTCGACGAATTCGATCTCCCTTGGATACTCATGCGCCGACAGCCGGGTCTTGACCCATTCGCGCACCGACTCCGTCAGCTCCGCATCGGGCTCGATCCCGGGTGCCACCACGATATAGGCCTTGACGATTTCGGTCCGCATCGGGTCCGGTTTGCCCACGACGGCCGCCAGCGCCACCGCCGGATGGCCGGTCAGGCAATCCTCGATCTCGCCCGGTCCGATCCGGTAACCCGACGACGTGATGACATCGTCGTCGCGTCCGAAGAACGAGAAATAGCCCTCTGCGTCACGCACCCCCTGATCGCCGGTGACCATCCAGTCGCCGATGAACTTGGCTTTTGTCGCCGCCTCGTTTTGCCAGTAGCCGAGAAACATCACCGGGTCGGGGCGCCTGACCGCAATCTGGCCTGAAGTGCCGTCCGGTACCACGTTGCCCTGATCGTCGATGACCGCCACCTCGTGGCCCGGCACCGGCTTGCCGATCGCCCCTCCGCGGCTGACGCCGAGCATCGCGCTCGACGACAGCACCAGGTTGCATTCGGTCTGGCCATAGAATTCATTGATGGTCAGCCCCAGCACCTTCTGCGCCCACTCGTAGGTTTCGCGCCCCAGCGCCTCGCCGCCTGAGCCGACGGTGCGCAGATCGAGCCGGTGACGCGACAGCGGATCCTTGACCGTGCGCATGATCCTCAGGGCCGTCGGCGGAATGAAGGCATTGCGGACCTTCATCTCGGCCATGATCCGGTAGGCCAGCTCCGGATCGAACTTCTGCGCCTGTGACGACACCACCGGCACCCCGAGCAGCAATCCCGGCAACAGCACGTTGAGCAACCCGCCGGCCCAGGCCCAGTCGGCCGGCGTCCACAGCTTGTCTCCGGGCTGCGGCATGAATTCATGATGGGTCTGTACTCCGGGTATGTGGCCGATCAGCACGCGGTGCCCGTGCAGCGCACCCTTGGGCGGGCCGGTTGTCCCCGAGGTGAAGATCATCAGCGCCGGATCGTCGGCCCGCGTCTCGACGGCAACCGGCGCATCGGGATGGCCGTTTTCCAGCCTGTCGAAACCGACGACAGTATCGACGCCCGTCGATTCTTCAATTTCGTCCCCGGCAACAACGATGGACTTTAGCTCTGTCAGCCGTTCGCGGATTGCCGAAACCTTGTCGCGCCCTCCGGGCGTCGTCACCAGGACCTTCGCCCCGGAAGCCGACAGCCGGTGATCGACGGCTTCGACCCCGAACAGCAGCGCCAGCGGCACCGCGATGGCACCAAGTTTGTAGATGGCGACATGCGCGATTGCCGTCTCGAACCCCTGCGGCAGCATCAGCGCCACCCGGTCGCCGGGTTCGACGCCAAGCGACCGCAGGCTCCGGGCAAACGCATTGGAACGCAGGGCGAGGCCTGCATAGGTCAGCCGGTCGGGCTCGCCATCGGGATTGAAGTGCTCGAGACAGATCCGGTCCGGATCGCGCGCCGCCCAGTCATCCGACACCGCGCTGCCGATGTTGAAGATTTCCGGCACGTCCCAGGAAAACCGGGAGGCTATGTCTTCAATGGTTTCACCGGCTGGCAACAACATGATCGGAAATCCTTGTAAACAGGCCTCAAGCCATCCGCCGCCGCTCGCCCTTGTTGGCGACGCAGCCGCAGACCCGGCAAATTCCTATCAGGCGTTCGATCTGGATAGAAGGGGCGCGGCGCTTTTGCAGTACGCCGGATTCGGCGCGAACACCATCATGACCGAACTGGAGAACGGCGATTGGGAGCCGGTCTGCCAATCGGAATTGATGGCCGTCAAGGCGGCAGACATAGACCACGGTATCTTCCACATCATTGCCAAACTTGAGAGCCAATCTGCCACTTCGCATCCGCGGTCGGGCGATTGAGAGACAGATGCGCTCTTGGGCTGGAAAGGATATCGGCCAATGATCGAGTTCATGAATGAAAGCAGCGGCAACGTCATCGGCATTCGTGCCAGCGGCAAGCTGACCAAGACCGATTATGACACTGTCCTGATTCCGCGATTGACCGAGTTGTTCAAGACCTGCGGACAGCTCAACGTCGTCTTCTGCATGGATGGTGCATTTGAAGGCTGGGACCTTGAGGCGGCGTGGGACGACGCCTCTTACGGCCTCATGCACCGCGCCGATTTCAATAAACTGGCCGTCGTCGGCGGCCCTGACTGGGTAGGCTGGTGCATCAAGCTGGGTGGGTTCCTGATGAAGGGCGAGATCAAGGTCTTTCCTCCCGAGCAATTGGATCAAGCCTGGAAGTGGATCCGGACTTCAACCTCCGAAAAAACGGCCAGCCCAAGGCCGAAAATCTCACAATCACTAGAGGAGTTCCAACCGATGAACGAAAGCAAGGACATTTCGGAAACGTTGCAAAGAGTGCAGACCGTCGAAAAACAATTGGCGGACAAGCTCCGCTCGATCTTTGGCGCCAATGCACCCGCGCCCGATGTCTCGGACAAAGCCGATGCGATCCGCAGCAAATCAACTGACCTCACGAGGAAACTGGCTGAAAAGCAAAGCTCCGTGTGGGCGGGGGTAAAGGACGAAGTGAACCGCGATCTGCATGCTCTCGAAGGTGATTTTGAGCACTGGATTCAATATCTCGACGAGCACTACAAGGATTAGAAAGCAGCCGCCCCAACCAATGCCTGGCACCAAAGCTGGACCAGCCGGTGGAACCCGTCGCCCCAAGGCCGGACGCACTGAAGGGCAACCCGTGGGCACAGGCTGATATCAAATAAAGTGATCGTCAAAGGAGTGGTGGTGCCCCCTTCCGGACTCGAACCGGAACTCCTTTCGGAACCGCATTTTGAGTGCGGCGCGTCTACCAATTCCGCCAAAGGGGCATCCTGCCGGTCGGACCGGTGCGGACGGCGGGACTATAGTCGGCGATTTTCTGCGGTCAAACGCTTTTTCAACATCCGGGCCAGTTACAAGGATATTGGCTGCGGTAACGCCATTGTGCGGTTTACGCTGCACCGCTTTCACCCTAGAAGGCTGGCATCGCTGCTTGGATTGGAAGGCATCGCATGCTTCGCAGACTCTATGACTGGACCATGTCGCTGGCGGCCACCCGTCATGCGGAGAAAGCGCTTTTCGGCGTGTCCTTTGCGGAAAGCTCGTTCTTTCCCATTCCCCCCGATGTGCTGCTGATCCCGATGACGCTGGCCAAGCCGCGCAGCTGGGTCCGGCTTGCGCTGATCTGCACCATTGCCTCGGTCATTGGCGCATTCCTCGGCTACGCGATCGGCATGTTTCTCTACGAGAGCATCGGCGTCTGGATTCTCGAGACCTACGGTGCGGCGGACAAGTTCGAAAGGATTTCGGAGTGGTACAACACCTGGGGCGGCTGGGGCGTGCTGTTCGCCGCAATCACCCCGTTCCCCTACAAGGTGCTGACCATCTTTTCCGGCGTCACCGGGCTCAACCTGGTTGTCTTTGCCGCCGTCAGCGTCGTCGGCCGCGCCTTCCGGTTCTTCCTGGTGACCTGGCTGCTGTCGAAATTCGGTGAACCGATCCGGCTCTTCATCGAAAAGTATCTCGGCCTTCTTTTCACCCTGTTTATGGTCCTCCTGCTGGGTGGATTTTACGCAATCAAGTATGTGTTCTGACCATGACCGCTTCTGACCTGACCGCGCCTTCCGCCAACCGCACCCGGACCATGACCGCGCTATTCCTGGCGGTCGCGATGGCAGCGGTCGTAGGCTCGGCACTCGGCTTCGAGCATATCGGCGGCTATATCCCCTGCGCGTTGTGCCTTGAACAGCGGATTCCCTATTACATCGGCGCTCCCTTGATGCTGGTCGCGGCCATCGTTTCGCGCGCCGGCGGCCCCGCCTGGGCCGTCCGCGGTCTTCTGGCCGTCGGCGGATTGCTGATGCTCTATGGCCTCGTGCTCGGCGTCTATCATTCCGGCGTCGAATGGCACTGGTGGGAAGGCCCCGCCTCCTGCGCGACATCCGCCGATGCCGTGACCAAGGATGCCGGGTCATTGCTCGGGGATCTCAGCTCGAAGAAGCCACCATCCTGCGATGCGGCCGCCCTGCGCGTGCTGGGTCTTTCCTTCGCCGGCTGGAACGTGCTCGCCAGCGCCGCACTTGCGGCCATCGCTTTCCGCGGCGCCGCGAAGGGCTGAATTCAGCTTACGGCTGCAACTCGACATCCCAGTAGAGATAGTCCATCCAGCTTTCATGCAGGAAGTTCGGCGGGAACATCCGGCCATTGTTGTGCAGATCCTGCACGCTCGGACGATAGGGTTTCTGCTGCGGGATCATCCCCGCCTGCCTGGGCATCAGCCCGCCCTTCTTCAGGTTGCAGGGCGAACAGGCCGCCACCACGTTTTCCCACGTGGTCTGGCCGCCGCAGCGGCGTGGAATGACGTGGTCGAAGGTCAGCTCGTGGGGGGATCCGCAATACTGGCATTCGAAACGGTCGCGCAAGAAAACGTTGAACCGCGTGAACGCCGGGGACCTGGATGGCTTGATGTAGGTCTTGAGGCAGACGACGCTGGGCAGCCGCATCGAGAATGTCGGCGACGACACCGCGTGATCATATTCGGCAACGATCTGGACGCGGTCGAGAAACACCGCCTTGACAGCATCCTGCCAGGACCACAGCGACAACGGGTAATAACTCAGCGGCCTGTAATCAGCGTTCAGTACGAGCGCCGGTAAGGACTGCGGGGATACAAAAATCGTCAAGCGACTCTCCCGAGCGATTCTCCATCTGCAAGGACCATATTAGGCCGGACATGTCAGGATTGTGAAGCTCCAGATTCTCGAAACCTTTTTCTCCCTCCGGGCGGCCGGTTTCAAGCGTCGACGGGGGTCGCGTCCCGGCGCATCACCGTGGCATAATAGGCCCAGAACAGCCTTGCGGCCACACCGCGCCACGGGCTCCAACCCTCTGACAGGATTGCCAGATCTCGCTGACTGGGCCGCGTCTCCATACTCAGGGCATGGCCGGTGGCGCTCTGCAATGCCACGTCGCCGGCGGGAAACACATCCGGATGCCCGGCGCAGAACAAGAGATAAACCTCCGCGGTCCATGGCCCGACGCCCTTGATCGCCGTCATCGACCGCACCGCGGCGCGTGCTTCGAGATTGCACAGATGTTCGAGATCGAGATCGCCGGCAAGCACGGCTTCCCCGACCCGGCACAGGGTTTCCGCCTTGGTCCGCGACAATCCTGCCTCTCGCAGCGCCTCCGGGCTGAGCCCGAGGATCGTCTCCGGGCTGATCCCGCCTGTTGCTTGCTCCAGCTTGCGCCACAGTGCGCTGGCGCTCGCCTTCGAGACCATCTGCGACAGGATGATCTCGGCCAATGCCGCATAGCCGGGCGGCTTTCGCCTGAGCGGCACCGGCCCGGCCAGTTCGATCACCCGGGTTAGCCGGCCGTCGATTTGCCCCAGCGCCAGCAGGCCCTCGGCGATATCGTCGGTGCTGTCGATACGGCGCATGCCGGATTTCCTGCGCTTGGTGTAAAACCGGGGATCAGCCCCGGCCATGAAGCCGATGACGGCGCCCGCGAAAAATGACATGAAACACCATGCCAAACGACAACGCCACCGCCGAACCGCATTTCAGCGCCCCGATCGTCCGCTTCGCCCCCAGCCCGAACGGCCTGCTTCACATCGGGCATGCGAAGTCGGCCATGCTCAACTGGCGCTTCGCGAAAGCCCATGGCGGCACGTTTCTGCTGCGGATCGAGGATATCGACACGACCCGCGCCCGACCCGAGTTCGAAGCTGCCATCATGGGGGATCTGGAATGGCTTGGGATCAGTTGGCCGAAGCCGGTCCGCCGGCAGTCGGAGCACTTTGCCGACTATGAGGCAGCCCTGTCCGAACTGCGCAAGCTCGGCCTGCTCTATCCCGCCTTCCTCAGCCGCGCGGAAATCGCAGCACGGATGGCGGACATCGAGAAATCCGGAAAGGCCTGGCCGCGCGATCCCGACGGCGCGCCGCACTATCCCGGCAATGACCGCTTGCTCTCCTCGTCCGAGCGCGACCGGAAGATCGCGAGCGGCGCCCCCCACGCCTGGCGGCTCGACATGCAGGCGGCACTCGAAGGTCTCGGCGCAGAACTCACTTGGAGTGAGCTCGGGTCCGGCCCGGCTGGCGAAACCGGTCAAATCAAGGCCGATCCCGGCGCATGGGGCGATGTCATCCTCGCACGCCGCGATGTCCCGGCAAGCTATCACCTCTCGGTGACTGTCGATGACGCACTCCAGACCGTCACCGACGTGATTCGCGGCGAGGATCTGTTCGCGGCCACCTCGGTTCATCGCCTGCTGCAGCAATTGCTCGGTTTGCCCGCGCCGCTCTATCATCATCACGGGCTGGTGCGCGATTCCCGGGGCCGCAAGCTGTCCAAGAGCGACGGAGCGACGTCCATCGCGTCCCTGCGGCAGCAGGGCGCCACGCAGGGCGAAATCCTGACGCTCGCGGGACTGCCTCCGTCCGGCTAGCCAGATCCGCTCAGGCCTCTGTCGGCTTCTCTTTCCTCATCTCAACGGCGGCGCGCGCCTTGAGGATGGCGGCGTTGATCTCCGCGCCGAGAATGAAGATCGCGGCGATGATGTAGAGAAACACCAGCGCCACCATGATCGATGCAAGCCCGGCATAGGTCGACACATAGGTGGCGAATTCCTGGAGGTAGCTGGCGAACGCCAGCGCGCCGGCCACCCAGGCCACAAGCGTCACCCCGATACCCGGCATCACGTCGATGAGCCTGCGTTTGCCCGCCGGCAGCCACATGTGGGACATCACCAGCCCGAAGACCAGCACCGACACGGCAATGAGAATGCGCCAGTTATCGACCGCCGAGATAAGCGTCTCCATCCATGGCGCGAACTGCCGCGCCAGTTTCAGCGCCAGCGGCGCCAGCACCAGCAGGAAGCTGATCGCCATGATCACCATCACCGCGATTACCACGAAGCCGAGGCTCTGCGCACGGGTCACGTACCAGGCCCGGGTCTCCGTCATCCGGTAGGCCCGATTGAGCGAGACCCTGAGCGCCTCCACGCCGTTGGCCGAAAAGAAGGCCGCCGCCAGCACCGACAGGGTCAGCAACCCGCCGCGTTCGATCGTAAGCACGTTGATGACCTCGCGCGAGATCGGTGCCGCGATCGATTCGGGCCAGGTGTCGAAGATCAGGTGAGAAGCCGTTTCCGCATAGGCGTGGGCGCCCAGAAAACTGGCCAGCGCCGTTCCGAAGATCATGAACGGAAACAGCGCCATCAGGATCGACAAGGCAACATGGCTGGCCATTGCCCAGCCGTCATCATTGTTGAAGTGGGTGACCGCATCGAGGATGACTGCGCGGATGCGTCGCAATGTTTGCTCCTTGCCTGACCGATGTTCAAACCAAACCGGCATTGTCAGCGTTCAATGATTATGGGATTTGAAACGCTTCCGGAACAGGGCAGATAACGCAATGAGCGGCAATAACCAACAAAAGAGCATTCTGGTGACGGGCTGCTCAAGCGGGATTGGTGCTTACTGTGCCCGCGCGCTCAAGGCCGAGGGCTGGCATGTCATAGCCTCCGCCCGCACCGAAGAAGGCATTGCAGCGCTCCGCAACGACGGCATCGAAGCCTTTCGGCTCGACTACGCCGACCCCGGCAGCATCGCCGCATTCTTCGACGCGGCTATGACGGCCACCGGCGGACGCTGCGACGCGCTGTTCAACAATGGCGGCTACGGCCAGGTCGGTGCGGTCGAGGATCTCCCGGTCGATGCGCTCAGGGCCCAGTTCGAAGCCAACTTCTTCGGCTGGCATGATCTGACACGGCGGGTGATCCCGGTGATGCGGGCGCAGGGCCATGGCCGCATCGTCCAGTGCTCCTCGATCCTGGGCCTCGTTCCGATGCGCTTCCGCGGCGCCTACAACGCCTCCAAGCATGCGCTTGAAGGCCTGTCCGTGACGCTGGCCATGGAGCTTGAAGGCACCGACATTCACATAAGCCTGATCGAGCCCGGCGCGATCAAGAGCAGGTTCAGGGCCAATGCGCTGACACATTTCTACAGCAACATAGACATTGAAAACTCCCTGCACCGGCAGGATTACCAGGCACAATTGCACCGTCTCGAAAAACAGGAACTGTCAAACAGCGGCAAACTCGGGCCTGACGCCGTCCACGAGGTGCTGCGCCACGCTCTCACATCGCCGCGCCCGCGCTATCATTACGCCGTGACGCGCGAGGCAAGACTGGGCGTCATTGCACGCAGGCTGCTGCCGGCAAGACTGTTCTACCCCTGGCTCGCCACAAAGGACTGAACATCCCGCTCCGATGGACTTGCCAGCAGAAAACCCTATGTTCCACCCCGAACTCATCACAAGGAAGTCACCCGATGTCGTCCGTAACCTATGTCCTGTCCATCATCGTCATGCTGGCCGTGGCCGCCGTTCTGGTGCGCGGCCTCGTCAACATGGCGCGCGGCGGTTCCGGCAACCTGTCCAACAAGCTGATGCAGATGCGCGTGCTGCTGCAATTTGTCGCTGTGGTGCTGATCGTCGCCACGCTGTGGCTCACCGGCGGCGGCCGCTGATACCGCCGGCTTCCGCATCGGTCCACCCGCACTTCAACCCGGAAGGCTTGCGCAATGGTCAAACTCAACAAGATCTACACCAGAACCGGCGATGACGGCACCACGGGCCTGGTGGCGGGAGAGCGGCGGCCGAAATACGATCTGCGGATCGAAGCTTACGGAACGGTTGATGAAACCAACGCCGTCATCGGAATGGCGCGGCTTCACACCAGCGACCATCCCGACCTCGACGCCATGCTGATGCGGATCCAGAACGACTGTTTCGATCTCGGCGCCGATCTGGCCACGCCCGACACCGGCGAGAAGCTCGACTACGAACCCTTGCGGATCGTCGATGCGCAGGTGGAACGCATCGAGGCCGATATCGATCGCCTCAACGCCGATCTCGAGCCGCTGCGCTCCTTTGTCCTGCCGGGCGGAACTCCGGCTTCGGCGCATCTGCACCTTGCCCGCACCGTGTCGCGCCGCGCCGAACGGCTGATCGTGGAGCTTGCCACCCGGGAGAATGAAACTGTAAACCCCGCCGCCATCCGCTTTGCCAACCGGTTGTCGGATTTCTTTTTCGTCGCCGCGCGCTGGGTCAACGATCACGGGCGGACGGATGTGCTTTGGGTTCCCGGCAAAAACCGATAGTCTCCGCCATCATGGCCTGAGAGCCGGACCGGCCAAACGGGAACCCCGCGATGTTCATACCCCTGCATGATTCCAACGACCTCAAACACATCAAGCTGCAATGGGTGACATGGTCACTGATCATCATAAATGCACTGGTCTGGGTTATCACCGAACTCGCAGGCGCGGACAGCGACTTCACCACGGCCGCCGTTCTCGGCCTGGGCTTCATTCCCTCCGTGGTCAATGACATCGCCGAATTGCAGCCTTCACTGGTGCTGGTGCCGGAAGACGCGACCTATGTGACCTACAGCTTCCTGCACGGAAACCTGCTTCACCTGGGCTCCAACATGATCTTCCTCTGGGTTTTCGGCGACAATGTCGAAGACGCCATGGGGCATATCAAGTTCCTGATCTTCTATTTCGCCTGCGCCGCCGCCGGCGCCTTCGCCCATGGGCTGCTGCTGCCTGATTCCGAAAGCCCGCTCATTGGCGCGTCCGGCGCCGTGGCCGGCATCGTCGCCGCCTATCTCATGCTGCATCCGAAGGTCAGGGTCTGGGTGCTGGTGCTCGGCCGGATTCCGCTGCCACTGCCCGCTTTCATACCCCTGCTGTTCTGGGTGGTTTTCCAGTTCGTCATGGTCGTGACCGATCTGGGCGGCGAGGTATCGTGGGCCGCCCATGTCGGCGGCATCCTCTGCGGCGCCGTGCTGGTACTGTTCTTCAGGCGGTCCGGCGTGCCGTTGTTCGATCGCACCATCGACAGTCCGCGGGCGGTTGTGCACAAAAACCCGCAAATCATTCCCGAGAAAACCGCGTCGCAGACACCGCCGCCGAAGTGGGGAAGGTAGCTGCAGGGGTACCGGAATTGACGCGGACGTAAACGTCATTTATTTCGCGTTGCAAAATCTCCTGTGCGGTTGCGATTGAATTTGGAGAAAAATCGCGTATCCATGTCGCCAATCGGCTATCCGGGTGGCGGCCACACAGGCAAAATCGGGATAAATGACCTGATACCGGGACTCTCCGGCAAGGTCAGGACGCGGCCGAAAAGTGAGGCCTAGCAAAGTGAGGAAGGCAAACCGATGAAAATTCTCGTGCCGGTCAAGCGGGTTGTTGACTACAACGTCAAGATCCGGGTCAAGCCAGATGGCAGCGGCGTCGATCTCGCCAATGTGAAGATGTCGATGAATCCGTTTGACGAAATCGCCATCGAAGAAGCCCTGCGGCTCAAGGAAGCCGGCAAGGCCACCGAAGTGATTGCCGTCTCCATCGGACCGGCCAAGGCCGAGGAAACCTTGCGCACCGCGCTGGCCATGGGCGCCGACCGGGCAATCCTGGTTGAGGCCGACACGCTGGTCGAGCCGCTTGCCGTCGCCAAGATCCTCAAGGGTGTTGTCGGCGAGGAAAGCCCGGACCTGGTGATCCTCGGCAAGCAGGCCATCGACGACGACGCCAACCAGACCGGCCAGATGCTCTCGGCCCTGCTCGGCTGGAGCCAGGCCACGTTCGCCTCCAAGGTCGAAATCGGCGATGGCTCGGCCAACGTCACCCGCGAGGTCGATGGCGGCCTGCAGACCATTTCGGTCAAGCTGCCGGCGATCGTCACCACCGATTTGCGCCTCAACGAGCCGCGCTATGCTTCTCTGCCCAACATCATGAAGGCCAAGAAGAAGCCGCTCGACAAGAAGACCGCCGCTGATTACGGCGTCGACATCGCCCCGCGCCTCGAGGTGATCAAGACCGAGGAACCGGGCGGCCGCAAGGCCGGCGTCAAGGTCGGCTCTGTTGCCGAACTCGTCGACAAGCTCAAGAACGAAGCAGGCGTGCTGTAAGCGCGGGAAAGGAAGACACTATCATGGCCATTCTCATTGTAGCCGAACACGACCACGCTTCGCTGTCCGACCAGACCGCAAAGGCCGTCAGCGCCGCATCCCAGATCGGCGGCGACGTCCACGTGCTGGTTGCCGGCAAGAACGCCAAGGCCGCCGCCGACGCGGCAGCCAAGCTCGACGGCGTCTCCAAGGTGCTTCACGCCGAAGGCGACGAATTTGCCAACCGGCTTGCCGAGCCGCTTGCAGCGCTGGTGGTCTCGCTCGCCGGCAGCTACGACACGCTGATGGCGCCTGCCACCACGTCGGGCAAGAACGTCATGCCGCGGGTTGCGGCGCTTCTCGATGTCATGCAGATCTCCGATATCATCGAAGTCATCGCAGCCGACACCTTCAAGCGTCCGATCTATGCCGGCAACGCCCTGCAGACGGTGAAGTCGTCCGACGCCAAGCGCGTCATCACCGTGCGCACCGCCTCCTTCTCGGCGACCGGCGAAGGCGGTTCGGCCTCGGTCGAGAGCGTTTCCTCGGCAGGCGATCCGGGTCTCTCGTCCTTCGTCAAGGACGCGATTGCCGCAAGCGACCGCCCGGAACTGACTTCCGCCAAGATCATCATCTCGGGTGGCCGCGCGCTCGGCTCGTCGGAGAAGTTCCAGGAAGTCATCCTGCCGGTTGCCGACAAGCTCGGCGCCGCGGTTGGCGCGTCCCGCGCGGCTGTCGACGCCGGCTACGCCCCGAACGACTGGCAGGTCGGACAGACCGGCAAGGTTGTCGCTCCCGATCTCTACATCGCCTGCGGCATTTCCGGCGCCATCCAGCACCTCGCCGGCATGAAGGACTCGAAGGTCATCGTCGCCATCAACAAGGACGAGGAGGCGCCGATCTTCCAGGTCGCCGACTACGGGCTGGTCGCCGACCTGTTCGAAGCCCTGCCGGAGCTCGAAAAAGCGCTTTGAACCGTCACAATTTGACGGCATGATCAATGGCCGGGCTGGACGTCTCCAACCCGGCCATTTACGTTGGAGATCCGGGCAGGCTCACATCAATGCACCCGGCAGCATCCTAAATCAGTCAGGCGGGACACATGGGCAACCAGATCAAGAGTGTGGGCATTATCGGCGCGGGTCAGATGGGCGGCGGCATTGCCCATGTCTGCGCCATGGCGGGCTACGACGTTTATGTTCATGACGTCTCCGCCGACACGCTTCAGGAGATGCTGGCCACCATCAGCGGCAACCTGGCCCGCCAGGTCGCATCCGGCAAGACCACGGAAGCCGAACGCGAAGCCGCACTGGGACGGATCCAGTTCGCACCCGACATGAGCGGCCTTGCGGCGATGGACCTCGTCATCGAGGCCGCCACCGAGGACGAGACCGTCAAGCGCAAGATCTACCAGCAGCTTTGCCCGCTGCTCAATCCGGAAGCCATTCTCGCCACCAACACCTCGTCCCTGTCGATCACCCGCCTGGCCTCGGCAACCGACCGCCCGGAGCGCTTCATCGGCATCCATTTCATGAACCCGGTTCCGGTGATGAAACTGGTCGAACTGGTGCGCGGCATCGCCACCGAGGAAACCACCTTCCGGACCGCACGCGCCTTCATCGATTCGCTCGACAAGACGATCACCGTTGCCGAGGACTTCCCGGCTTTCATCGTCAACCGGATCCTGCTGCCGATGATCAACGAGGCGATCTATACGCTCTATGAGGGCGTCGGCTCGGTGGAAGCCATCGATACGGCCATGAAGCTCGGGGCCAACCATCCGATGGGACCGCTGCAACTGGCCGATTTCATCGGGCTGGATACCTGCCTGTCGATCATGCAGGTCCTGCATGACGGACTGTCGGATTCGAAGTACCGGCCTTGCCCGCTGCTGGTTAAATATGTCGAGGCCGGCTGGCTCGGCCGCAAGTCGGGCCGCGGGTTTTATGACTATCGCGGCGATACGCCCGTCCCGACACGCTAGATCTTCCTATGAATGCCAGAACCCTCCGCCGCGGCATGAACCTGTGGCCGCCCCTGCTGTTTTCCGGCATCCGGATCCGCCATATCGGCGACGATTTCCGCTCGGTCGATGTCGAACTGCGCGAGCGGTTCTACAACAGGAACTATGTCGGCTGTCATTTCGGCGGCTCGCTGTTTGCCATGACGGACCCGTTCTGGATGATGATGGTGATGCGCAATCTCGATCGCAGCTACACCGTCTGGGACAAGTCCGCCGAGATAGACTTCCTGAAACCAGGCCGGGGAACCGTCTCCGCCAGCTTCAGGCTGACGGAAGCCGATCTCGACGACATTCGAGCCAACACCCGGTCCGAAGGCGATGTCTATCTCCGGCCGTTCCCGGTCGAGATCGTCAACAGCAACGGCGAACCCGTTGCCCGCGTGGTCAAGACCCTGCACATCCGGCGCAAGCCCGACACCCGCACGCGGATCGGCGGCTGATATCCTTCATCCATCATGATGCCTGTGCCGCGTCTTCGGTCGCCATCGCCAAAATGTCGAATCATTTATATAAAACATATTGAATATAGCATTTTTAATTGCTATATATCTGCCATGGAGGCCGCTGGAAGCCCAGCGGCGCGGGCGATGCCCGAGATTGCAAACGAAGGAAATCGAAATGGCGCTTGATCGCATTATTCTGGCATTCGCCGGCTTCATGGTTCTCTTGTCGGTGGCTCTGGGCGTCTATGTGTCGCCCTACTGGTTCTTCCTGACCGTCTTTGTCGGTCTCAACCTGATCCAGTCCGCCTTCACCGGATTCTGCCCGGCGGCCATCATCTTCAAGAAATTGGGCGTCAAGCCGGGCTGCGCCTTCAACTAAGACTTCGACCTCTCAGGACGAGCAGCAAGGGCGCCGACGGACATCTCCGTCTGCGCCCGTTTTTTATCACAGCCCCTTGAGAGCTCCGGCCAGGGCCTTGGCATCCGCACTGGCCCATTCAGCCGGGCCGTTCATGGCGCCCAGCATGCAGCCGTCCTTGCCGATCATCAGCGTCACCGGAAGCCCGAAGGCCAATCCTTCCTTCTTCAGCGTGTTGAACACGCCCATGCTGGCGTCGCGGTAAAGACCCAGGTTGGAGACGCCGATCTCGTCGAGAAACGCCTTCGGCTTGGCCACGTCGCCGGTGTCGATGTTGATCGCCAGCACCTTGAAATCATCGCCGCCCAGTTCCGCCTGCAGCTCGGCCAGCGCCGGCATTTCCGCCCGGCAGGGTGCGCACCATGTCGCCCACAGGTTGACCAGCAGGGCCTGGCCAGCAAAATCGGCCAGAGTCAGCGCCTCGCCTTCCGCGGACACAAAGCCCAGCTCCGGAAGCCCGATTGCTTCCTCCCGGACGGCCATCGCCGCCACCTCGCCCTTGGCCAGCGGTTTCAGCGTAGCCAGCGTCTCCGGGTCTGCCTTGCAGGCAGCGCCACCGGCAGCCGCGAGACTTTCCGTGGCTGGCGCATTGCCAGAGGGCGATGCTTTCCAGTATATCCCGGCAGCCCCGACAACGGCGCCCAGGGCAATCGCGATTGCAACCAGGGCTCCGGTGGAAAGGCTTTTGCGCGATTGGCTCATGACAAACTCCAAGGCAGGCTCATGTCGACAGATAAGGACAAACAGGCGTCAAACCAGATGTGGGGCGGCCGATTTGCCTCCGGACCAGACGCCATCATGGAGGAAATCAACGCCAGTATCGATTTCGACCGCAAGCTCTATGCCCAGGACATCCGCGGTTCCCTCGCACATGCGGCCATGCTTGCCAAGACTGGCATAATTTCGGCCGACGACTGCGACAAGATTACTCACGGACTGAACACGATCCTGTCAGAGATCGAGGAAGGCCGGTTTGTCTTCTCGCGCCAGCTCGAAGACATCCACATGAACATCGAGTCCCGGCTTGCAGAACTGATCGGCCCGGCCGCGGGACGCCTGCACACCGCCCGTTCGCGCAACGACCAGGTAGCGCTCGACTTCCGCCTCTGGGTCAAGGAAGAGCTTGGCCGCACCGAAGCGGCACTGACAAGGCTGATCACCGCCTTTCTCGACAAGGCCGAACAGCATGCCGACACGGTCATGCCGGGCTTCACTCACCTGCAGTCGGCGCAGCCTGTCACCTTCGGCCATCACTGCATGGCTTACGTCGAGATGTTCGGCCGCGACCGCCAGCGCGTCCGCCACGCCATCGAGCACATGGACGAGAGCCCGATCGGCGCGGCCGCCCTTGCCGGCACCGGCTTTCCCATCGACCGCGAGATGACCGCAAAGGCGCTGGGCTTCCGCGAACCCACCCGCAACTCGATCGACACCGTCTCCGACCGCGATTTCGCCCTCGAATTCCTGTCGCTCGCCTCGATTTGTGCCGTTCACCTGTCGCGCCTGGCCGAGGAAATCGTCATCTGGTCAACGCCGCAATTCGGTTTTGTCCGGCTTTCGGATGCCTTTTCCACCGGCTCCTCGATCATGCCGCAGAAGAAGAACCCGGATGCCGCCGAACTGGTGCGCGCCAAGACCGGCCGCATCAACGGCTCGTTGATTGCGCTCTTGACCATCATGAAGGGGCTTCCGCTGGCCTATTCCAAGGACATGCAGGAAGACAAGGAACAGGTCTTCGACGCTGCGGAAAGCCTGGAACTGTCGATTGCCGCCATGACCGGCATGGTCAGGGACATGGAAATCCGTGCCGACCAGATGCGCAAGGCCGCCGGATCCGGATACTCGACGGCGACCGATCTTGCCGACTGGCTGGTGCGCGAGGCGGGCCTGCCGTTCCGCGACGCCCATCACGCCACCGGCCGCGCTGTGGCCATGGCGGAGGGAAAACGCTGCGAACTGGCCGAACTGTCGCTTGCCGATCTGCAGACCATCAACCCCGCGATCACCGAAGGGATCTTCGATGTGCTGACGGTTGAGGCCTCGGTCGCCAGCCGGCAGAGCTATGGCGGCACGGCGCCGTCCCAGGTCCGCAAGCAGATTGCCTGGTGGCGCGCACGCAACTAGCGCGGCGAGCGCGGGTCGCGAGGACAAACCGGGTGCACATCGCGCCAAAAACCTGTATGCCAAAACCGAATGTTCAAGCCCTGCGCAACGAATTTTGCCAGGCAAGGATGAGGAACAGCGAATGACGACCGGCGTCTGGATCAAAACGATATGCGCGGTGGCCCTGCTGGGCGCGGTCCTGACCGGATGCGGCCGCAGGGGCGATCTTGAGCGGCCCAACGTCACACCCGTCCCGGAAGCCGCTGCGGGCGAGGCCTCGGCCCCCGCGGTCAGGGAACGGCCCTTTATCCTCGACGGTCTTCTCGATTAGGCGCAAAACGTGAACCACTTTGAATATCGCGATGGCATTCTGCATGCCGAAGACGTCAGCCTGCCCGACATTGCGGCCCAGGTCGGCACCCCGTTCTATTGCTATTCCACCGCCACGCTGAGCCGCCACTACAAGGTGTTTTCGGGCGCGTTCGCCGACATCGATTCGATGGTCTGCTACGCCATGAAGGCCAATTCCAACCAGGCGGTGCTCAAGACCCTGGCCCGGCTGGGATCCGGTGTCGACGTTGTCTCCGAGGGCGAATTGCGCCGCGCCCTTGCCGCGGGCATTCCGGCCTCGAAGATCATGTTTTCCGGCGTCGGCAAGACCGTGCGCGAGATGGATGCGGCGCTCGCCGCCGACATCTATTGCTTCAACATTGAATCCGAACCCGAACTTGAGGTTCTCAACGCCCGCGCGCTTGCCATGGGCAAGGTCGCGCCAATCTCCTTCCGCATCAATCCGGATGTCGACGCCAGGACCCACGCGAAGATTTCGACCGGCAAGAAGGAAGACAAGTTCGGCATTTCCTGGCAGCGGGCGCAAGCGGTCTACCGTCATGCAGCCAGTCTTGAAGGTGTCCGTGTCACCGGCATCGACATGCATATCGGCAGCCAGATCACCGACCTGCAGCCGTTTGACGACGCCTTGAAACTGATGGTCGAGCTGATCGGCCTGTTGCGCGCCGACGGCCACGCAATCGATCATTTCGACATCGGCGGCGGCCTTGGCGTGCCCTACCGCGACGACAATGCCACGCCGCCCGATCCCGACGCCTATGCCGAGATGGTCAAGGCGCGGCTGCGTGACGTGGGCTGCAAGGTCATCCTCGAGCCCGGCCGCCTGATTGTCGCCAATGCCGGCGTGCTGGTGTCGGAAGTCATCTACATCAAGGATGGCGGCGACAAGACCTTCGTCATCGTCGATGCCGCCATGAACGACCTGATCCGGCCGACGTTGTATGAGGCCTGGCACGAGATCCGGCCGGTGAAGCTGTCGGCTGCCAGTGCGCCGCGCATTCGTGCCGATATCGTCGGCCCGGTGTGCGAGAGCGGCGACTACATCGCCAAGGACAGGGAAATGTCGGCGCTGAAGGCCGGCGACCTGATCGCCATCGGCTCGGCAGGCGCCTACGGGGCAGTCCAGTCCGGAACCTACAATACCCGGCTGCTCGTTCCCGAAGTGCTGGTCAATGGCGACAAGTTCCACGCCGTCCGCCCGCGCCCGTCCTATGACGATCTGATCGGGCTGGATTCGATTCCGGACTGGCTCGAATCAGCTTTGTGACGCCGTCGGGAGACGTCACGGATATTTTCCGTCACGGCGGTAATCCGGCTTCACTTTTTTGGCACAGGCCTCGCCTTGGCCGCAAAGACTGCTATCTTCGTTTCCGACGCTGAAGGAAAATCAGATGGCAGCCAAGCCTGACAGCAGCCAGACGCACTCCGAAAGCCGGAAGGCGCATATCCCGGACAACGAGGTTGGCCGCGTGGTCGCCTTCGGTCGCCTGCGCATGCGGGGCAACCTGGCGCTCGGCCGCATTCTTACCCTGTCCGCCCCGCTTCTTGCGATCGTGGCGCTCTATTTCAGTTTCTCCTGGCTCGGGATTTTCCGCATCGTCCCGGATTCGCTGCGGCTGCTGCTTCTCGGCATGTTCGGCCTTGGCTTGCTCGCTTCGCTCTGGCCGCTGCTCCGCTTCACACCGCCGACCCGCGCGGAGATCGATGAACGGCTGGAAGCCGAAAACCGCATCGCCAATCAGGCAATTGCCACCCAGGACGACACCATATCCGCATCCGATCCATTCGCCCGCGCGCTCTGGGACGAACATCGCCGCCGGATGGCCGGGAAGATCGGAACGCTCGAAACCGGCATTCCGCGATCCAGCCTGCCTGAACGCGATCCCTGGGGTATCCGCGTCGCGATCGCCCTGCTGCTGTTCGTGTCCTTCGGCTATTCCTTCTCCGGAAACGCCGGCAAGCCAGCCGATGCCTTTGTCAGCCATTCCGGCACCCAGCTGCCCGATGTCCGCATCGACGCCTGGATCACGCCGCCGTCCTACGTCAACCAGGCTCCGGTCTTCCTCACCGGCGTGGCGCGTCCGGAGGGAGAACCTGTCGCGGCCGTCGAGGGCAGTGAAATCACCGTCAGGATTGGCGGCAGCGCCGCGGATGCGCAGGTGCTGTGGGGCGCAGACGAAAATGCCCTGAACCCGGTTGAACCGGCCAGTGCCGCATCCGCGAGCCAGTCGGCACCGGCAACTGCGTCAACCTGGACGGTCAAGCCGGACACCGATGGCGAACTCAAGATCAGCGCCGGCAGGTCCGAGGCGGTTTTCGCCATTCGCCTGATCCCCGACGAACCGCCGGTCGCAGCCTTCGTCGAATCGCCGCGCCGTGCCGCAAATGGCGCGCTGGAACTCGACTACACGCTCTCCGACGACCACGGGATAGCAACGGCGGAAGCCGAAATCGTTCCCGCAAGCGAACCCGCGCCCGACGCCCGGCCGCTGTTTGATCCACCGAAATACCGGCTGACCCTGCCCCGGCGGTCGTCTGCCGACAACCGCGCTGTCGCAAGCCACGATCTGACCGAACATCCGCTCGCCGGCCAGAAGGTCCGCATCACCCTCGTCGCCACCGACGGAGCGGGACAGGAGGGACGCAGCGAGACGCTCGAGACCGTGCTGCCCGGACGGCGCTTTTCCGAACCGCTGGCCGCGGCGGTCGTCGAGCAGCGCGGCGTGCTGGCGCTCGATGCGAACAATCTGCAGCGGGTGTTCGACCTTCATGACGCGCTGACGATCGCCCCGGATGAAACCATACCCAACCTCACCCATTACCTGCTGCTGCAGTCGGTCAGGGGCAGGCTGGAGAATGCCCGTTCGGACGACGATCTGCGCGCGGCGATCGACTACATGTGGGGCGTGGCGCTGCAGATGGAGGACGGCAACCTGTCCCTCGCCGAGCGCCGGCTGCGCGACGCCCAGAACGCGCTTTCCGAAGCGCTGGAAAACGGCGCCACGGATGAAGAGATCGCCCGGCTGATGGATGAATTGCGCGAGGCCATGCAGGAGTACCTGCGGGAAATGGCCCGCCAGAACCCCGCCAACCAGAATGGCGAGAACCAGCAGGCCATGCCCGAAAACATGCTGCGCCAGCGCGATCTCGACAACATGCTCGACCAGATCGAAAACCTCGCCCGCTCCGGCGCCCGGGATCAGGCCCAGCAGATGCTGCAGGAACTGCAGCGCATGATGAACAACCTGCAGGCAGGCCGGCAGCAGCGCCAGCAACAGCAGGGCGGTCCGATGCGCCAGCAGATGGACAAGCTCGGCGAACTGATGCGCCAGCAGCAGCAGCTGATGGATGAGACCATGCGCGCCGACAGGGAGCGCCAGAGCCAGTCAGGCCAGGGCCGTGACCGCCAGCAGCAGGGCCAGCAGCAGCCAGGCCAGGGACAGGATCAGGGCCAGCAGGGGCAGGGCGACCAGTCACTTGAGGACATGCTCGGGGCGCTCGGCCGCAGCCAGCAGCAGCTGCGCGATGCGCTGGGGCAGTTGCAGAGCGATCTCGAAGGCCTTGGCATCCAGCCGTCGGAAGGCTTCGGCGAGGCCGGAGAAGCCATGGGCGATGCCGCCGGCAATCTTGAAGGCGGTGAAACCGGCCAGGCGCTCAGCAATCAGGGGCGGGCCTTGCAGGCGCTCAGGCAGGGCGCCGAGGACATGATGAACCAGATGATGCAAGCCATGGGCAATGAGCAGGGCGAGGCCGAAGGCGAAGGGCCGGACCGCAACGGCAACCGCTCGGCCGATGACCGCGATCCACTCGGCCGCCCGCGCGCGACCACCGGTCCGGATTTCGGCAGCCGGGTCAAGGTTCCCGACGAGATCGACATCCAGCGCGCCCGCGAGATCCTCGACGCCATCCGCAAGCGGCTCGGCGACCAACTGTCGCCGGATCTGGAGAAACGCTATCTGGAGCGCCTGCTCGACCTGCAATAGGGCTTGGTGTGAAACTCAGGCGGCCTGCGGTGTCAGCGCATCCGCGACCGCCTGGCGGATATCCGGAAGCGTGAACGGCTTCGGCACGACGTCGACCACGATCCGCATCAACGGTTCGGCGCGCTCGCGCTGCTCCGCATAGCCGGTCATCAACAGGATCGGCATGCCGGGGCTGTGTTCGGCCGTCGCGGTCGCAAGCGCGATGCCATCCATCACCGGCATCCGGATATCGGACAGAAGCAGATCGAAACCGCCTTCGATCACATGATCCAGCGCCTCGGCGCCATCGCCGGCTTCGACAATCTCGTGCCCGTCCATGACAAGCGCCCGCGCCACAAAGCGCCTGAGAGAATCTTCGTCTTCTGCGATCAGGATTCTGGCCATGTCTTTTCCCCTGTTGGTCAGGGGAACCTACGGCGCAAAACTTGCCGCAAGGTGAACGTCTGGCGCGTTCGTCACGTCGAGGCGCCGGATGCGGATCGCAGACGTCGGATCAGGCGTCGCCCTTGACCACCCCGACAAACGGCAGTTCGCGGAAGGCATAGGCCACGTCCATGCCGTAGCCGACGACAAAATAATCCGGACATTCGAAACCGACATAATCCGCGTCGAGGCTGCCTTCGCGCCGGGAGCGCTTGTCGAGCAGCACCGCGATATCGACATCGTTGGCGCCGCGCTCATACATCAGGTCGCGGGCAAATCTCAGCGTCCGGCCCGATTCGAGGATGTCGTCGATTAAAAGCACGTCGCGTCCGCGCACATCGCTGTCGATGTCCTTGATGATCTTGACGCCCTGGCTGGTGGTGCCCCGTCCGTAGCTCGAGAGCGTGATGAACTCGACTTCCGGCTCAAGTCCGGCATCGTGCAACGCCCGGATCAGATCGGCGGCAAAGATGAAGGAGCCCTTGAGGATCGAAATGACCAGCAGGTCCTTCTTCGGGCTGGCGGCGATTTCCGCAGCCATTGCGCGATTGCGCGCCGCAATCATCTCCGGTGTAAACAGGGGCTCGATGATTTTTCCGCGCACAACCGGCATTCGCGCTCTCCAGGACAGTTCGGTCAGTTATTAGCGCCCACTCCTAGAGGTCTTCGCCGTCAATTGAAAGCAATTTGATCCCGCAATGTGTCATGCAACGCTCTGCCGCACGCGCCGCCACGGTTGCGAAAGGTCAGGTTTCCGGATTCCCGGTCGAAACGGGGTCGGCTCAATCGCCTGCCGGGCGGATCATCAGGATTGATCCCGCACGTTCGATCCGGGCGGGGCGTGGCATGGGAGCCGTGAACCCGGCTGCCGCAGGCTTTGCCGTCTCGACCGGAATCGACGCCGTTACCACCGGATCGGGGGACAGGGCGGCCCGCCCGGTAATCGAGGCAGCCGGCGGGCTGATTTTCGAGACCGGCTGCTCGGTCCCGGACGACCGGACCAGCGCGTGACCGCCGACCATCCAGAAGGCTGCCGCCGCCGCTATCGCGCACACCGCCAGCGCCACCCTGGGCGACATCAATCCACCTGAGGCAACTGCGGTTCGGCTGGCTGCGAACACTCCCAGCCGCTCGCTGCGCGCCGTGGGTCCGCTGGCGAAATCGCGCGGGATTGGGCCATCGGCCTCGGGCTGCGTGATCCGGGATTTGAACACTCCGCCTGCGGCACCGCCGCGCGGTTTGTTCGAAAACACATCGCGCGGAGCGGAAACCGGCTCGAAGCAGGCGTCCTCGACGTCACGTCTCGGCGCACCATCCAGCCTCCGGTTCCGGTCCGGCATCAGAAGATCGCCTGCTCCCGGCTCGATCGCATGTGTCGCACGGCTCGAAACGCCCATGAGGCACCCCTTTTCCACCCCTGCCCTGCAGAAGGCATTGAAACATCCCTTACCGAACCGTAAATGGAAATGATTAACGCTTGGCGAACAAGCCGCGTATACCACCCGTCTGAGCAGGTGTGTTAACTCTGCATTAACCATGCCCGGCGACTCTGCGGCCAGCCGTTGCGCCCAAAGACCACCGGGACAGGAAGTGACCGTTGATCCATTTCGAAAATGTCGGTTTGCGTTACGGCATGGGGCCCGAGGTCCTGCGTGACCTGACCTTCGACATCCCCAAGAGATCCTTCCAGTTCCTGACCGGGCCGTCGGGTGCGGGCAAGACCACGCTGATGAGGCTTCTGTTCATGTCACTTAAGCCCACGCGCGGGCTGATCCGCATGTTCGATCGCGATATTTCGATGATCCCGGGTGAGGATCTGCCGCTGCTCAGGCGCCGGATCGGCATCGTCTTCCAAGATTTCCGGCTGCTCGATCACATGACCACCTATGAGAACGTCGCCCTGCCCTTGCGGGTGCGCGGCAAGGAAGAGGCGAGCTACCGGTCCGATGTGATCGAATTGTTGAAATGGGTCGGCCTGGGCGAACGCATCAACGTGCTGCCGCCGGTGCTTTCGGGCGGGGAAAAGCAACGCGTCGCCATCGCCCGCGCCCTGATCGACCAGCCCGAGGTTCTGCTCGCCGACGAGCCCACCGGCAATGTCGATCCGCCGATGGCGCAGCGCCTGCTCAACCTGTTCACCGAACTCAACCGGCTCGGCACCGCCGTTGTCATCGCCACCCACGACCTCACCCTGATGGACCGTGTCGATGCGCGCCGGATGATCCTGTCGGAAGGACGGCTCGACATCTATGACTGAGCGCGCCGATCCCAGCGACAATCAGAAGCGAGAACGCCTGGTCACGCTCAGGCCGATGGCGCCGATCGTGCCGCCGGTCAACGTCTCCGGCCATGCCCTGATGGTGGTCATCGCCATCATGTCATTTCTCTGCTCCATGACCCTTGGCGCCGTGACGATGGTGCAGGAGAAGGCCGAGGCCTGGCAGGGCGACGTCTCCCGCGAGATCACCATCCAGGTCAAACCCGATGATGGCGTCGACATGGAAGCCGCGCTCACCGAGGTCAAGACCATCGCCCTGGCCTTCCCTGGCACACTGACCGCCGAGATCGTCGATCGCGCCTCAACCGCAAGACTGCTGGAGCCTTGGCTTGGTGAGGGTTTCGACATGGACGAGCTGCCGGTACCCCGGCTGGTCATCGTCACCATCGACGAGGCGGCGCCGCCTGATTTCGACGCCATCCGGGCAAACCTTGCCGAAAGCGTGCCCACGGCAACACTGGATGATCATCGCGCCTGGGCCAACCGGCTGATCTCGATGGCGCGCATCACCGTTCTGATCGGGGTCGGCATCCTGACGCTGATGTTCGCCACAACCATGTTGACCGTCATCTTCGCCACCCGCGGCGCAATGGCCGGCAACCGCCATATCGTCGAAGTGCTGCACTTCGTCGGCGCCGAAACGAGGTTCATCGCGGCCGAGTTCCAGAAGCGCTTTCTGCTGATCGGCCTCAAGGGCGCAGCCTTTGGCGGCTGCATTGCCGCTCTCGGGTTCCTTCTGCTTGGCGCATGGCAATCCAACTCCATGGCAACGGCGCTCAATGACCAGGTCACCGCCCTGTTCGGCCGCTTCACCTTGAGCGGCGCCGGCTACTTCGGCATCGTCGGCATCGTCGTGCTGATATCTGCAATGACGGCGGTGACCACCCGCTTGACTGTCACCCGCACGATCCGTGAAATCGACCGCCAGCGGGCCGATCCGTCACTTGCGGAAATAGGTTAACTGCCCGGCTTTTGCCGCAAATCCGACTGGTCCTTGCCGGAATCTCAAGGTATTCATGGTTCATGAGCTTGGAAACCGCACAATCTGAACCGGCGACGTCCGGTACCGCCAAGACCGGCGCGCTCCGGCGCATCCGGCGCGTGGGCCATCATGGCCTGCGCATCCTGACGGTTGCGATCATCATTGGCATAGCATTGATTGCAATGGGCTTCTTCCGGTTCACCGACACCATCGCGGAATTGAAAGCCACGGAAACGCCCGGTCAAGTCGATGCGATCGTCGCGCTGACGGGCGGGTATCAGCGCATTGACCAGGCCCTGGCGCTGCTTGAAAAGGGCGTCGGCAACCGTCTGCTGATTTCCGGCGTCAACCCGTCCACAAGCGGCGCGGCACTGCGGCGAGCCACCGGCACGAAAATGGCGACCTTTGCCTGCTGTGTCGATATTGGCTACGAAGCCCTCGACACCATCGGCAACGCCAATGAGACAGCAGGCTGGATCCGCCAGCGCGGCTACAGCCGCATCCTGGTGGTCACCAACAATTATCACATGCCGCGCAGCCTGCTCGAACTGTCCCAGGCCAGCCCTGACGTGACCTTCCTGGCCTATCCGGTGACGCATACCGACCTCAAGACCGAGACCTGGCTGGAAGACCCGATCGCGCTGCGCACGCTTTTCGTCGAATACACCAAGTATTCGCTGGCCCGGCTGCGCTACTGGAGCGGCGCCAAGCCTGCAAGTGGCTTGCGGGCGGATGCAGGCGGCAAGGCTCCGGTGTCGGCTCAACTGCAGTGATTTTTCACCCGCCACAGGTTTTCGGCTGATCCCCGATAGTGTAACCCGGACGAAAGGTTCTGCCCGGTTGGCTGGCGGAGCCAGATGCTAATCCGGATGCCTCGATGATTGCCCTTCGGTCGATACTCTTCAATCTCGCGTTCTACCTGAACCTGATCGGTCGCATGATCGTGTTCTCGCCCTACTACTTTCTTGCCGAAAGGAAGGCCGCATGGAGCGTGCCCAAGAACTGGGTCAGGGCCAATCACTGGCTTCAGGCAAAGATTGTCGGCACAACATTCGAGATCGAAGGCCTCGAGAACATCCCGGAAGGCGGCTACATCTTTGCCCCCAAGCATCAGTCTTTCTGGGATGCCTATGCGTTGCTGCCGTGGCTTGACGATCCATTCTACATCCTCAAGCGCGAGTTGATGTGGATTCCGCTGTTCGGCCAGTATGTTTCCAAGATGAAGATGATTCCGGTCAATCGCGGCGCCCGCGGCAAGGTCATGGCCGAAGTGCTCGAGCGCACCAAGCGGGAGATCAAGAACGGCCGCCAGCTCATCATCTACCCCGAAGGCACCCGCCGCCCGGCAGGCGCTCCGCCGGACTACAAATACGGTATCGCACGGCTGTACCGTGACCTCGACGTGCCGGTCGTCCCCGTGGTCATGCATCCCGGCCTGTTCTGGCCAAGGCGCAAGTTTCTCCGCTTTCCCGGTCATTTCAAGGTGCAGATCCTGCCGCCGATTGCTCCGGGCATGGATCCCGACGCCTTCATGGACGAGCTGGTCGAGGTCATGGAAACCGCCAGCGACAAGCTGCTTGTCGAGACGGTGAAAGCCAACCCGCAGGTTCCATTGCGCGAGGATGCCCGGCGCAGGCTCAAGGAACTCGGGGCATTGCCCTCGGATCCGCGGCTTTAGTGACCGGCGAGGCGCCCCGGGAAGTCGAGGGCATGTGCGACCGCCTCGAGATGATGGTCGCGAATGCGCAGTGTCCGCAGATGCTCGACGGTATTGATCACGTAGTCCTCGTTGGGGCCCGACTGCCCGACAGCGCCCGAGACCTGTGAAAACGCTTCGTCCACAGACAGCGCGCCCGCATATTGCCTGTGTCCACGGTCAACGACATAGGTCAGCGCCCGGACATCCCGCCCGTCATCCAGCCGCACCCTGCGGGTAGTCTCGAGATAGACATTGGTCACCAGTTCGCGTTCGCGCAGGTAGCCGGTGACCGCGTCGCGGTAATCCGCCCGAACCTTGAACGCCACCCCGTGACAGGATCCGCCGCGATCCAGCCCCAGCACCAGTCCCGGCCGTTCCGGCGTGCCGCGATGCACGAAGGAACGCACGCAAAGCGCCCGGTGATAACCGAACAGCTGCGCCTGGCGCGTTTCTTCATGATCGAAACCTGGCCGCCACATCAGCGATCCATAGCCAAACACCCAAAAATCGTCCATATCGCAGCCCATGTTGCCGGCCGGAAGCCGTAATAACATCTGTTTCAAGCTTAACCGCCATGTCGGCCCTTATTGCAGGCCACGCACGGAGAACGCAATGCCATCATCCGCCAATGTCTCGTCTCCGGTATCGCGCAAATTCGCCTGGCTTGTCGGGGCGATTGTCGCCGCAGGGCTGCTCTGGACTGGCGGCTGGTACTTCTTCGCCGCGAAAATCGAGGAGCACCTTCCCTCGACCCTGGCGCAGATCGTCGGCCCGGGCGCCACAGCCGAATGCACCAATGCGGATGTCCGCGGATACCCTTTCCGCGTTGGCCTGTTTTGCGAGGCGCTATCCTACGCCAACGCCGCCGAAGGCATCACCACCACCGCCGGGGCATTCCGCTCGGCCGCGCAAGTCTACCGCCCGCAACATGCCGTCGCCGAGGTTGACGGCCCCCTGGTTCTGGATGCCTCCGGCCTGATCCTGCGCGCCGACTGGCAGCTGCTGCAGGCCAGTATTCAGGCGGTTTCCGACGGGCTCGATCGCGGATCGATCGATGCACGCAACACCAGTTTCGATATCGATGGTACCGGATTGACCCAGCGGCTCGCCCTGCAGGCGGACCGGATCACGGCACACGCCCGGCGAAACGGCGCCGATCTCGATGTGGCTGCCTACAGCGAAAACCTGCGCAACACGCTTTTTGCCGGACTGAACGCAAAGGCCTTTGCCTTTGAAGCGACCCTGTCAGGAAAGTCCGACATGTTGCGGGTTCCCTTCACGCCGCTGCATGGCCCCTTTGCTGCAGTGCTACACCGTGTGGAGATCGAGTTCGACGCAACATCCTCGCTTGAGCTGGCTGGCCCGGTTCAAGTCGGGGCTGACGGACGCATCTCCGGCAATCTCGAACTGACCATCGGCAACGTGCAGCGGTTGTCCGATCTCGTCGCAGGCTTCAATCCCGACAGCGCCGATCTGATCCGGCGCTTTGGTCCGATGATTGCGGCGCTGGACACAAGGCCGGGCGACGACGCCACGACCCTGCCCCTGACCATCAGCAACAGCCAGGTCACGCTCGGGATCATCCCGCTCGGTGAATTGCCCGCTTTCTGAGGCCTACTCGGCCGCGTCCGTCTTCGCCGCGTTGCGGCCGAAGTTGGGGGCATCGGTGTCCTGGCCGGCCTCGATGATCGAGCGGCGGATGCCGCGGGTCCGGGTGAACAGTTCGAACAGCTTGTCGCCGTCGCTCCACCGGATCGCCCGCTGTAGCGAGGACAGATCCTCGGAAAACCGCGCCAGCATTTCAAGGATCGCATCCTTGTTGTGCAGGCAGACATCGCGCCACATCACCGGATCGGACGCGGCCAGGCGGGTGAAGTCGCGGAAACCCGAGGCCGAGTACTTGATCACTTCGGATTTCGTCACCGCTTCCAGATCATCGGCGGTGCCGACGATGTTGTAGGCGATGATATGCGGAAGATGCGACACGATCGCCAGCACCAGGTCATGGTGATCGGGATCCATCTGCTCGACCGTCGAACCGCAGGCTTCCCAGAATTCCGCCAGCCTTGCGATTGCTTCGGCATCGGTGCCCGCCGGCGGCGTCAGGATGCACCATCGTCCCTCGAACAATTCGGCAAAGCCTGCCTCCGGACCGCTTTGCTCGGTACCCGCGATCGGGTGCCCGGGGACAAAATGAACGTTGCCGGGCATGTGCGGCTGCATCTGCCGCACCACCGACGCCTTGGTCGAGCCCACGTCGGTGACGATTGCGCCGGGTTTCAGATGCGGCCCGATTTCCCGGGCCACCGCCTCCGAAGCACCGACCGGAACCGAGACGATCACCAGGTCAGCATCGGCGACGGCTTCCGCGTTCGAATTGAAATAGCTGTCTCCCAGCCCGAGCCTGCGTGCCGCCTCCAGTGTCACTTCGCTTCGCGTGGCGATCGCAACATGACCGGCCAGCCCCTTGGCGCGGATCACCCGCGCCAGCGACGAGCCGATAAGGCCAATGCCGATCAGGGCAACAGTCTCGAACATGGGTTTGGTCATGATATTCAGGCCATAAAGCTCTTCAGCGCTTCGATCACGCCGAGATTGGCTTCCTCGCTGCCGATTGTCAGTCGGAGCGCATCCGGCAGGCCATAGCCCGCCACCCGCCGCAGCACGTATCCGCGGGACGAGAGATACTCGTCCGCTTCCGCTGCTGTCTTGCCCGGTGTGGTGGGGAAATGAATCAGCACGAAATTGCCGACCGACGGCGTCACCGACAGCCCTATGGCCTCGATGGCCTCGACGACGCGGCCTAGCCATTTTTCATTGTGCTCGACGGCCCGTTCGACATGGGTCCGGTCGCTAATCGCGGCCGCACCGGCGGTGATCGCCAGGGCGTTGACATTGAACGGCCCACGCACCCGGTTGCAGGCGTAGATGATCGCTTCATGCGCATACATCCAGCCGATCCTAAGGCCCGCAAGCCCGTGGATCTTCGAGAATGTCCGCGTCATCACCACGTTGGGATTGGCCGAAACCAGCTCGATGCCGGCCTCGTAGTCATTGCGCCGCACATACTCGGCATAGGCCGCATCCAGCACCAGGATCACGTGACCGGGCAAACCGGCATGCAGCCTGCGGACTTCGCTGACCGGCAAGTAAGTCCCGGTCGGATTGTTCGGATTGGCCAGGAAAACCAGCTTGGTCCGCTCAGTCACCGCACCCAGGATGCGGTCGACATCGGCCACCAGGTCATCGGTGTCAGGAACGGAAACCGGAGTGGCGCCCGCAGCCAGGATCTGGATCCTGTAGACGAGGAAACCGTGATCGGTGAACAGGCCCTCGTCACCGGGCGCCAGATAGGTCTGGCACAACAGGCCGAGCAGTTCGTCCGAACCGTTGCCGCACATGATGTTGTCCGGATTGAGCCCGTAGGTACGGCTGATCGCATCGCGCAGCACATGCGCGGAACCGTCCGGGTAGAGGGCCAGGTTGGCATTCTTTGCAGCCAGCGCCTCGGCGACCTTGGGGCTTGGCCCCAGCGGCGATTCATTGGAGGAAAGCTTGTAGACCTTGGCAACGCCATGGGCGGTCTCGCGCCCGGGCACGTAGGCGGCGATATCCATTACGCCCGGTTTCGGGCGGGGCATGTCGGTGCTGCTCATGAAGAAAGTTCCTTGCAAGCTGAAAACCAAGGCTGAGACGGCGGAAATAGCCTCTTGCAGCGATCTTGTCGAGAGCGTCCCTCAGACCGGTGACTTGGGCATTTTGGCCTGACGATGCGCGGCGCGCGAGGTTTGTGGAGATAGCACCGGCACGAACACCCGGCGTGAAGCGCGTGCGGCGACCGGCAGGCCCTGGTAAAGCCGCTTCTGCGCCTCAACGATGATCACACCGGAAAACACGGGCCACAGTCTGCGGCCAAGCCGTTCAAGGATACGTTGCATGCGAAGCACCACACCGCGTTTCGAGGGTGGGAAGAACAGCGCCTCGGCGAAGGCGCCGGGCGTGAAATTGCTTTCACGCAGGATCGTCACAAGCTGTCCGCGCGAATAGGGGCGTCCGGCGCCGAACGGCGTGTGCTCGAACCTCGCCCACATGCCTCGCCGGTTTGGCGCAACGATCACCAGCCGCCCACCGGGCGCCAGCACCCGCCACAGCTCCTTCAGCGTTTCGCGCGGGTTCTCGGCAAATTCCAGCGAATGCACCATCAGCACGCGATCCATCGACGCGTCCGGCAACGGCAGCTCCTCATCGAACACCAGCGCCGTGGCGGAGGGCCCGCCGACAGGCCAGTTCACTGCGCCCTGGCCTGCGGGCATGAACGCAAACGTCCGCTCCGCATCGGGCCGGAATCTGTCAAGGTAAGGCGTCGCGTAGCCCAGGCCCATCAATCGCTCCCCGGGCAGGTTCACCCAGATCGATGACAACGCCATGGCGACCGAGTGCTCGGCAATCATGCCGAGCCGCGAATGATAGAACTGTCTCAAATCAACGATGTCGGCATGCATGACTGTAGGCCTGATTGGATCGAACGGGTACAGACCGGAACCTTACACGTTCCGCCCGGACCGAACACCAGCAAAGCCCTCATTTCGCAAACGGAACCACATAGCCTGGATTGGTGCCGGCTTCGTTCAGGCCGGTATGGGTGGCAGTTCACGAGCCTGCAGTCCATCGAACGGGTCCCGCCAGGACGGAAACCCTTCCAGCCGACCATACCAGCGGATGATGGCATCCAGCCCGTCCAATGGCAATTTGGCAATGTCATTGAAGGGCAGGAACGTCGCCATGCGGAAGTCTGCGTAGGAGGGCGCGTCACCGGAAAGCCATTCTCTTGACGAGAGATGCGCCTCAAGAATGGCGCAGGCAGTTTGAAACTGGCTCAATCCATCTTCGACATTGCCTTCATCGACAGGACCCATTCCGTAGCGCTGCTTTGTCCCCCGCTCGAAATGGACCATGTCGCAGGCATGGACAAAATTGGCCTTTCCCCAACTGATCCAGCGGATCATGTCCGGTTCGTCATCGCCGGTGCGCCAGAAGTTGGATCCCATGAAGCGGGAAAGTCTGCAGGCAATGGCATCAGCCTCCCAGAGGGTGGTCCCGTTTTCCTCCAGAATTGGAATGCTCAGATTAGGGTTCAATCTGGAGAAGCGCTCGGCTTGCCCTTCTGCGAACGGTGCGGCGAACTCGAACTCCACTGGCGCATTGAGATATCGCGCCACCGCAACCGCCAATCGAGGATTTGGATTTCTGCTGAAATAGAGTTTCATCGGTCAGCTCACATCCTTGGTGGTTCATGACTGGCAAGTGGCGATCAAGCTCTGCCCTTATGATGACAAAATCAATTCCATGTTTGAGCTGGAAAAGGTCTCGCCTATCCGAAGGTGACGCAGCACGGCCCGACGGCTATGCTGCAGAAGATGATTCAAACGATTGCCGGAGAAATGCAATGACCAGCCTCTTGATCGAGCAATTTACCTGCAGGCAGGACAATTTCGGTGTCATCCTGCATGATCCGCTGACCGGCGAGACTGCAAGCATCGACGCCCCGGACGGGTCGCGGATCGCCGGTCGTCTGGGCCAGGATGGATGGAAGCTCACGCACCTGTTCATCACCCATCACCACCCCGATCATGTCGAGGGCATCCCGGCCCTTGCCGAAACCTGGTCGCCAAAGATCATCGGACCGGCTGCAGAGGCGGCAAAGATCTCCGGGCTGACCCAGACCGTGAATGATGGCGACACCTTCGATTTCGCGGGCAGGACCGTGAAAGTCATATCGACGCCGGGCCATACCGCGGGCCATGTCTGTTTCTACATTCCCGATGAGGCATTGCTGTTTGCCGGCGACACGCTTTTCGCGCTCGGTTGCGGCCGGCTCTTCGAAGGCTCGCCCCAGGATATGTACGGCTCCCTTTCACGTCTCGCAGAGCTTCCCGACGAAACCCGCGTCTATTGCGGCCACGAATACACCCAGTCGAACGCCCGCTTCGCCGTCTCGGTCGATCCGGACAACGAGACCCTTGCCAAGCGCGCAAAGGAAATCGACGAACTGAGGTCGAAGCGGCTGCCGACGCTTCCGACCACGATCGGCTTCGAAAAGCGCACCAATCCTTTCATGCGGACAGGCGACCCGGCCATTCGCAAGCAGCTTGGCATGGAGAGCGCCAGCGATGTCGAGGTCTTTGCGGAACTGCGCCGGCGCAAGGACAGTTTCTGACCATGCATGCGTCGATGTCGGCCCGCGAGATCATCGCCCTTCTCGGCATGCGAGAGCATCCGGAAGGCGGCTGGTATCGCGAAACCTTCCGCGACAGCGCCGGCGGCGAGCGCGGCAATTCGACGGCGATCTACTATCTGCTTGAAGGCGGCGACTGTTCGCACTGGCATCGCGTCACCGACGCGGTGGAAATCTGGCACTGGTACGGCGGCGGACCGCTGGCTCTCACGCTCTCGGCTGATGGATGCAATGCTCAATCCCACCGGCTCGGCATGAACCTGGCGTCCGGCGAGCGGCCGCAGATCGTCGTGCCCGCCAATTGCTGGCAGTCGGCGGCCTCGCTCGGCGCCTGGACGCTGGTCGGCTGCACGGTGGCGCCGGGCTTTGAATTCGCAAGCTTCGAGATGGCGCCGCCCGACTGGCGTCCCTCGCCTTTCGAAGGCGCCCCGGTCAGGCCAAAAGGCCAAGCGTGATCAGCACCTGTCCGGCGTAGTAGAGGACCCACACCGCCGGGCTCGTCAGCCGCCGCAGCCGGCTGCCTTCGGGCATGAGGAACTTCTCCGATCCGAGAATGGCGTCGGACGCCATGAACAGCGCCGCGCCGAGCAGAACCAGCCCGCCGAGCGTCACCCCGCCAAGCCCCATCACGGCAATCGCCAGAACATAGGCCGCCACCGGCAAGGCGAGCGGCCCGGCCTTGCGAACCATCAGCGTTCCCATGCCGGCGCCGAATGCGATGACCGCCAGCAGCCCGGGCAGCGACGCATCGGCAAATCCCGGTCCAATGGTGAGAAACAGCACCGCATAGGCGATATGGGCGGCGAGGAAGCTGCCCAGCCCGCCCAGAAAGGCCACGTCGCCCTCATGCGCCAGGAACGCATCGCCAAGCGCCGACAGGATCAGCGCCAGCACCAGCAGCCACGAACCGCCCAGGTGCAGCGCCAGAGCCGCCAGCGCCCCGACAGCCACCGTCTTGGCAATGGTCCGTGTCAGCGACGACGGCCGACCGAGCATGAACAGGTAGACCACGAAACCCAGCATCGAAATCGCCGACAGCCCGGCTCCGACGAGGCCTATGGTGCCAAGCGGCCAGGTCACGCCGAAATCTTTCCTCTGGCAGGCACCTTGCCCTTGAGCAGATCCTTGGCCGCCAGAAAGGCGCCACCGGTAATCAGCAGACAGGCGACCGCAATACCGATGCTCGCCTTGCCATGCCCGAACAGGATCAGGATCAGCGTCGACAAGAGCGGCGCGGCGTAGCTCGCCACGCCCAGCACCTGGATGTCGCCCTTCTTGACCCCGTAGTCCCAGGCATAGAAGGCCAACCCGACCGGCCCGAGACCGAGACCGATGACGGCCAGCCATTGACCGGAGGTTTCCGGCCAGACCGTGGTTTCGAGAAGCACGTGGCAGACCGCCGACAACACCGCGGAAATCACGCAGAACCCGGCAATCACATCGGTCGGGGTTGCGCCAAACCGCCGCGACATAAGCGAATAGCCCGACCATGTCAGCGCGCAGAGGCCCGCGGCGCCATAGCCGATCAGGTTGCCGCCGCCGAAGCCGCCCTCGGCGCCGCGAACCAGGATCAGCGCCGTCCCCGCCAGGCCCATCAGGGCGCCGGCGACATGATGCCAACCCAGCCGCTCGCCCGGCAGCAGCGCCGATCCGACAACGATCAGCAAGGGCCAGAGATAGGCGATGAGGCCTGCTTCGACCGCAGGCGCGTTTCTGAGCGCGGTAAAATAGAGAAAATGATAGCCGAACAGTCCGAACAGCCCCAGCGCCCAGACCTTGGCCGGTTGCCTGAAGGCCCGGAACCGCTTCGGATCCCTCAGCATCGCGGCAAGTCCGATCAGCGACCCGATCAGGAAACAGATCGCCGAGAGCTGGAAAGGCGGCATTGTGCCCGAGGCAGCCGTCAACACCGCCAGCGCCGACCACATCACGATGGCGGAGAACCCGACAAGCGTGGGAATGTTTCGCATCATGTCACTCCCACCACGCACGTTGCACCGCATCTGAACGGCTTGCGCAACGATGGCTCTCAGGCAATCGAAGAAATCCCCTGGGCGCGATCCTCACGCCCAGGGGATTTCCAAATCCTATCCGCCAATTCTCGTGGCCGCAACAATCACCTTGCCGATCTTTGTCGGCACCTGGGCATAGACCGGTCCGTACAGCCCCAGGCTCTCGTGCTTGGCAAACCAGACTTCCATGCCCTTTACGCCTTCAAGATACTTGATGCCGGACGAGTTCTTCCGGTAGCCGGAATTCGGCTCGAACCGGACGCTGCAGACGATTGCATCGCCTTTGAAGCCTTTCGTCCGGAAGGGACGCACGCTTTTCGGGCTCAGATGCAGCGTGGCCCGCGATTCACCGTCAAAAATCGGCAGGCTGCGCGGGCAGACCGAAGTTCCGGCCGGGAACAGCAGGCCCGAGAGCGGATCGAGCACTGCGCGCAAATCGCCTTCGAGCAACGGCACCCAGTCATCCGGCTTTGTCTTCTCCTCCGGCTCGTTGGTGGCCGAGCGGACGGCGCCGTTCACGAACGTGACCGCGGTGCGGTGTTTGTTCTTGCCGCTCGTGTAATTGACGAGATAATCCGATGCCATCAGCTTGTCCGCGGCGACGGTTCCCGAGACGCTGGCATTGCCACGGACCTTGGAGAAAAGATCCGAGAAGGCCGATGATCGCATATCGCCCGATATCTTGTAGGACGTGCCGTCAAGTTCGGTGACGAAATTGGCCGATGCCACGGGGAAGCCGACCAGCGAAACCTTGTAATCGGTCTTTACCTGCACCGGCTCGGCCGAGGCTTGCTGCGCTGCTCCCAGACCAGCAGCCACGATCAGACCTGTCAGAAACATCTTTACACGTGCCATAGGGGTTCCTTTCCCTTCATCTCATCTGCCACGTTTATCCAATTCCCATCCTGAACCCAGACTGAACACGCAGCCATCCGCCGACTGCAACGCCGAGAATCGGTTTTATTGAGGTTTGGCGACCGGGATTGCGGGTTTGCGGTCATTGGCGGCTTGACGCGGCTTGCTGGTCTGACTATAGACACGCGACTTCCGATAAAGGCCTGCGGTCCTTTGGGTGAGCCTCCTGTTTGGCTCCGCCCGTCCGCTGGCGAAGAGATATAGGTGCAAAATGTCACGCAGCTGTGAATTGACCGGCAAGGCTGTACAGTCCGGAAACAATGTCAGCCACGCCAACAACCGGACCCGTCGCCGGTTTCTGCCGAACCTGTGCAACGTCACGCTGATTTCCGATGCACTCGGCCAGCGTTACCGTCTGCGGATTTCCGCAAACGCCCTGCGCACGGTTGAGCATCGCGGCGGTCTCGACGCATTCCTGGCCAAGGCCAAGGATGCCGAGCTGTCCATGCGCGCGCGTCTGCTCAAGCGTCAGATCGCCAAGAAGCTCGACGAAAAAGCCGCTGCCTGAACCAGGCTGAAGGCTTCTCGATTATGATGGCGGGCTTCATGCCCGCCTTCATCGTTTTCAACTGGTGGCATCAACCCAGGATAAAAAAATGCGAACGATCCCCTCTGTCTTGCCGTTCATGGCCCTCATGGCCGCCGTCGTCGTGGCATCGAACTTCCTGGTTCAATTCCCGGTCGATTACGCTCTTGGCGCGCTCAATCTCGCCGATCTCCTGACCTGGGGGGCGTTCACCTACCCGGTGGCGTTTCTGGTCACCGATCTCGCCAATCGCCGCTTTGGCCCCGGCACTGCCCGCCTGGTGGTGTTCTGTGGCTTCGTGATCGCCGTCGCCTTGTCGGTCTGGCTTGCAACACCGCGCATCGCCATAGCCTCGGGATCGGCATTCCTGCTGGCCCAGCTCCTCGACGTCTCGATCTTCGACCGGCTGCGCAACCGGATCTGGTGGCTGCCTCCGCTGGTCTCCACCATCATCGGCTCCGGCCTCGACACCCTGGTCTTCTTCGGCCTCGCCTTTTCGCAGGCGGCCAACATCATCGGCCCGGGCGATGCATTTGCGAGTGAAGCCGCACCCCTGCTGGGCGTGTTTGCCATGGAACTGCCGCGCTGGGTGTCGTGGGCGCTCGGAGATCTCGCCGTCAAGCTGATCGTAGGACTGTCGATGCTGCTGCCCTACGGCGTTCTGATCCCGGTCCTGGCGCCGCAAGGCCGCGCCTGAAAAGCTTCTGCGGTCGCCCTCCCGGAAAACCGATTACCTGTCGTCGCCGAGATAGCGGAACTCAAGCACCAGGTTCCGCTGCAGGATCGAATGGTTGTCGTCCGATACCAGCGTGACGAATATCTGCCCGGCATCGTCGGTGCTCACGTCCAGGCCTTCCATATTGTCGATCTGCTCGCCGAAATCGGCTTCCAGCAGAACCGGTCCGTCAACCAGGTTTCCGGCTCCAAGCCGGCTGCCGTCGATACGGCGAATGCGCATGCCGATGCCCTCGGCGATCGAGAAGCGCCGCTCCAGCAGCAACAGGTCGCCATTGGGCAGGAAATCACCGTCAGTCACATCATAGGGCGGATGCCGCTTGACGAAGAACACGCCCTTCGACGGCCCGGTCAGCACGGCCGCGTAGATATCGCCACTGGCATTGAGGCTCTTCTCCGAGACGACAACCGCCTCCCCGGCGAGAGCGGAGGCCTCCGGCGCAACCATGATCGCTTCCAGGCCACGGTTGTTGCGCAGCTCCGTGAGCGGAATCTGCAGCGGCAGCGATCCCGACGGCCGGGAACTGCCCGGCGCCTTGGCCGGATAGACATCGACCCGGCTGCGCCGCTCGAAACTGACCAGTACCTCGTCGCCCCGCACCGCCAGGCCTTCGGCATCAACCCGCCACTTTTCCTCCGAGGACTCGCCCTCGGCATCGAGAATCGGCGAGACCGTAAAATCCGCAATCCCGATCAGTTTGCCGTCTGCATCGCGCTCGAAACGCCCGGCATACCAGTACCCGGTGTCCATCACGCCTAGGAACCGGTTCCTGTCGGCAGACAGCCGGATCCCCGACATCGCGCCGAGCGCCGCGCTCGACGAACTCAGTTCCAGCCCGCCAATAAATTCGAAATCGCCAAAGCGGGTCTGATCCGAGCCGACCCTGAAATTGGGGATCAGCCGTGAATTGATCTGGATGCTCTCATCATCGGCGCGGAGCGGGAAGATGGCCGAAGCCGTCAACAGGGCAAGGACGGAGCCAAGGACCGACAGCCGCGCCATGGTGCGCAGCCGGATCACGCCCGCTTGCGTCCGCGGCGGGATTGCGGCCCGCCGGCTTCATCGGCAAACAGCGCTGCCAATTGCTCGGTCATCGCGCCGGCCAGTTCTTCCGCATCGACGATCGTCACCGCACGCCGGTAGTAGCGGGTGACGTCGTGGCCGATACCGATGGCCAGCAATTCAACCGGCGAACGGGTTTCGATCTCCTCGATGACCGCGCGCAGATGCCGCTCGAGATAATTGCCCGGATTGACCGAAAGCGTGGAATCGTCGACCGGCGCACCATCGGAAATCATCATCAGGATTTTCCGCTGTTCAGGCCGTCTCGTCAGCCGCGAGTGCGCCCAGATCAGCGCTTCGCCGTCGATATTTTCCTTGAGCAGGCCTTCCCGCATCATCAGCCCGAGATTGCGCCGGGCGCGGCGCCATGGCGCATCCGCGGACTTGTAGATGATGTGGCGCAAGTCGTTGAGCCGGCCGGGCGCCGCCGGCTTGCCGCCGGTGAGCCACTTCTCGCGGCTCTGGCCGCCCTTCCAGGCTTTCGTGGTGAAGCCCAGCAATTCCACCTTGACGCCGCAGCGCTCGAGCGTGCGCGCCAGAATGTCGGCGCAGGTTGCGGCCACCGTGATCGGCCGGCCGCGCATCGAGCCGGAATTGTCGATCAGCAGCGTCACCACGGTGTCGCGGAAGTTGGTATCGCGCTCCATCTTGAACGACAGCGGCTGCATCGGGTCGATGATCATCCGGGTCAGCCGCGCGCTGTCGAGGTAACCCTCTTCGAGATCGAAGTCCCAGGCGCGGTTCTGTTGCGCCATCAGCCGGCGCTGAAGCCGGTTGGCGAGCCGTCCGACCACGCCCTGCAGATGCGCCAGCTGTTTGTCGAGGAAGGCCCGCAGCCGGTCGAGTTCAGCCTCGTCGCAGAGTTCTTCCGCCGAAATCTCCTCATCGAACTCGGTGGTGAAGACCTTGTAGTCGATCTTCACGTTGAGTTCATCGAACGGGTCGCTGGACTTGCGCGTCTCGCCCGGCGTGTCGGCATCCTCGTCGCTGTCGTCGATGGTGTCATCGTCGCCCGCTTCGGCGCCGTCCATCTCGCCGGAATCCATCTGCTCTTCCGAGGTCTCGCTTTCCTCCGCCGGCGCGGCATCCGATCCGGCCTCTTCCTGCGAAGACTGGTCGTTCTCCTCGTCGCTGCGCGGCTGATCCTCGTCCGAGACCTCGTCCTGGTCGTCCTGCTCGCTGTCGTCCTCGCCGTAATCCTCGGCCATCTCCATGGCCGAGAGCATTTCGCGCACGACGCGGGCAAAGGCCTGCTGGTCCTCGACCGAGCCCTCGAGCGTATCGAGCACGCTGCCGGCCTTGTCCTCGACGAAATCGCGCCACAGCTCGACCACCTGGCCGGCCGATTGCGGCGGCTTGCGGCCGGTCAGCTTCTCGCGGACCATCAGCGCCAGCGCTTCCTCAAGCGGCGCATCCTCGCGGCTGACGATCCCCTGGTAGTTGGCGCGCTGATACTTGTCCTCGAGCATCGAGGTCAGGTTGTCGCCGACTCCGGTCATCCGCCGCGCCCCGATCGCCTCGACCCGGGCCTGCTCAACAGCATCATAGACCGCGCGGGCATCGGGTCCCTGCGGCGCCATGCGGGCGTGGACCGTGTCATCGTGGCAGGCCTTGCGCAGCGCCATGGAATCGCCGATGCCGCGTGTGACGGAGAAATCGTTCTTTGTCGGCCGCTTCGGCAGATCGGGCAGCCGCGCCCGCTCGCCGGAAATGCCCGGCCGGTCAGTCCCGAAGACAACCTCGAGATCATGATCGCCGGCGATCGCCCGCACGCAGCCGGTCAGCGCCCGCCGGAACGGCTCGGCGTCAACGGTGCCGGTTGGCTTTGCTCGGGAATTGTCGCCGCGTCCGGCCATGGAACTATCCGTCAGGCGGTTGCGCTGAGAACGATGTTGGCGGCACTTTCCTTCAACTCGACGCCAAACGCCCGTTGATAGTGTTCGGCCACCAGCGCCCGTTCCAGCTCATCGCACTTGTTGAGGAAGGTCAGGCGGAACGCCATCGCCACATCGCCAAAGATTTCGGCGTTTTCCGCCCAGGTGATCACCGTACGCGGGCTCATCACGGTGGAAAGATCGCCATTGATGAACGACGAACGGGTCATGTCGGCAACCCGCACCATGCGCGAGATTGTTTCGCGGCCCTCGCCCTTGGCAAATCCCTTGACCTTGGAGGCGACGATATCAACTTCCTGGTCATGCGGCAGATAGTTCAGCGTGGTCACGATCGACCAGCGGTCCATCTGCGCCTGGTTGATCTGCTGGGTGCCGTGATAGAGCCCGGTGGTATCGCCAAGACCGACGGTGTTGGCGGTTGCGAACAGGCGGAAGGCCGGGTGCGGCCTGATGACGCGGCTCTGGTCGAGCAACGTCAGGCGGCCGGATGATTCGAGCACCCGCTGGATCACGAACATCACGTCCGGACGGCCGGCGTCGTACTCGTCGAACACCAGCGCCACATTGTGCTGGTACGCCCAGGGCAGGATACCGTCCTTGAATTCGGTAACCTGCATGCCTTCGCGGACAACGATCGCGTCCTTGCCGACGAGGTCGATTCGGCTGACATGGCTGTCGAGGTTGACGCGCACGCAGGGCCAGTTGAGCCGCGCCGCGACCTGTTCGATATGGGTCGATTTGCCGGTTCCATGGTAGCCCGACACCATCACGCGGCGGTTGTGGGCAAAGCCAGCCAGGATTGCGAGCGTGGTGTCTCGGTCGAACAGATAGTCCGGATCAAGGTCAGGCACATAGGCGTCCCGCTCCTTGTAGGCCGGGACAGCGATGTCCGAATCGATGCCAAACACCTCACGCACGTTCACGGTGGTGTCTGGCAGGTTGGTGATGTCGAGGTCGATCTTGCTCATCATGTCTCCAAGGCCTGGCTCAAAAAGCCCGCGGGCCGTCTCTCCTGTCCGATCCTGCTTTAGACTGTTCGCTTAGCAGAAACCAGACTGCTTTAACAATTGGTAGGCCTGGATGACAGCGCGAAAACGGTCTTCCGAACCGCGGTCGCCGCCATTGGCGTCGGGGTGGTGTTGTTTGACCAGGTCCTTGTAACGGGTCTTGATCTCGGCCGATGTCGCATTTGCGGCCAGGCCAAGCGTATCGAACGCCTTCGACTCGAGCGACTTGACCTTGCGGGCGCGAACTGGCCGGTTGGGACGGGTTTCGTTGAAGAAGCCGTGCGGATCGCGCATCCGCGCCTGGGCTCCGGCGGAGCCGGATTTCGCGGTCGACTGCGTCGGCCCGCTCGCCGCCGAACGGTCGACGCCCATCTTCCAGGTCGGCCTGTGGCCGGTCAGCGCTTCCTTCTGGTAGCGCGCGATCTCGCCGTCGGAGAGACCCGAAAAGTAATTGTAGCCCTTGTTGTACTCGCGCGCGTGGTCAACGCAGAACATGAAGTACTGCCCTTCGGCATCGCGGCCGACCGGGGCGCGGTGTGTGCCGGGCTTGGTGCACCCGTCCCACTGGCATTCCGGCGCCGTGGGCTCGGCCGGTCGTGCGCCCTTGCGGCGGACCCGGATGCGGTCAAAATATTTGGAATCCAGTTTCATATCGACAATTATGGTGCTCTACAGGTTACCGAACAAGGATTGACAGGGGTGATTCAAGCTGCGTACCCCGTCTCGACTTCGAATGCCACCACGCAAATCGCAGCAGCCGAAATTTGTGACCGCGCACGATACCCCAGGAGCACCTTCATGTCCCGCCAGAACCGCATCGAAACCGCTCTGACAGAAAAATTCGCGCCTGAACGGCTGGTGGTGATCAATGAAAGCCACCTGCACGCCGGGCATCACCATTCAGGCAGCGATCATCATGATGCTTTCGACGGCACCGGCGAAACCCATTTCCGCATCCGCATCGTCTCGCCGGCATTCTCGGGCATGAGCCGCATCGAGCGCCACCGTGCCGTCAATGCATTGCTCAAGGACGAACTCGATGGCGGGCTGCATGCCATGGCGGTCGAAGCCTCAGCCCCGGGCGAACCGACCCGCTGGTAGCCCCTCTGGCTCTCTCGCTGCCAGTCTGCCGGCGGCGAGAGATGGAAGGCATCATGCCTTGTCCATCGGCCGGATTCTCAGCCGGGTGACCCTGTTGCGCTCCCGCTTCATCACGATGAAACGCTTGCCATGGAAGGTGAACGCCTGCTTCTCCTCGGGGATCGTCTGCGATTCATGAATCACAAGACCCGCCACGGTCGTCGCCTCGTCATCCGGCAGTGACCAATCGAGCGCCCGGTTGAGATCGCGAATCGGCACCGATCCGTCAACGACGATCGAGCCGTCGGCCTCCTGCCTCACGCCCTGGACCTCGGTGTCATGCTCGTCGGCAATGTCGCCGACGATCTCTTCCAGGATATCCTCGAGCGTCACCAGCCCTTCGACCTCGCCATATTCATCCACGACGATCGCTATGTGGGCCTTCCGCCTCAGAAAGGCGTTGAGCTGGTCCGGCACACTGGTCGTATCGGGCACGAACCAGGGCTTCTGGGCGATCTTGACCACATCCATGCGGTGCGGCTCGTTGGAGACTTCCGCAAGCACCCTCAGCACATCCTTGGCATGGACAATGCCGATGATGTTGTCCGTCGAACCGCGCCAGATCGGCATTCTCGTATACGGGCTCTCGAGCACCGCCCGGACATTGGCTTCCGGTGTCTCGTCAGCATTGAGCATCCGCATCGAGGTGCGGTGAATCATCACATCCGACACTTCCAGTTCGCCCAGATCCAGCACGCCGCCCAGCCGGTCGCGATCCGCCTTGACCACCGATCCCTCGCGGTGCAGCAAATCGACCGCGCCGCGGATTTCTTCATGTGCCGACAGCATCGAGGTTTCCGACGCAAAGGTGACGCCGAACAGTGACATGATGTGGCGCACGATCCAGTTGACGAAGCTCGACAGCGGACCGACCACCACGACGAAGACCTTGACCACGCCCGAAACTGCCATCGCAAACCGGTCGGGGGTCGAGATCGCCCAGCTCTTCGGCAGCACTTCGGCGAAGATCACCAGCAGCAGCGTCATGGTCAGCGTCGCGACCGCAACGCCCGAATCGCCGAAGATCGACAACAGCACGCTGGTCGCCAGCGCCGAAGCCAGAATGTTGACCAGGTTGTTGCCGATCAGCAGCGCCCCGATCAGCCTGTCCTTGCGCTCGATCAGCGTATTGACAGTGGCCGCCCGCGCATCGCCATTGGTCTCGAGCGAATGCATTCGCGCGCGCGATGCCGCGGTCAGGGCCGTTTCGGATCCCGAAAAGAAACCCGACAATCCGATCAGTGCCAGGATAGCCAGGATGGTCAGCCCATGCTCGCTAACGATTGCGCCTATTGTTTGAAGGATCATGATGCCCGCTTTTCCTCAAGGAACCGAAACACTTCATCCGCCGGCACGTCGTCGGCAACAAAGGACTGGCCGATGCCGCGCGTCAGGATAAAGGTCAACGCACCGCGCCGGACCTTCTTGTCCTGGGCGATGTGTTTCATCAGTATATCGGTCGCCGGCAGCTCGCCTTCAATATCCGACATGCGTGTCGGTAAGCCTACCTCGTGGAGATGGCGCCGAACCCGCGCAGCGTCATCAGGGCTCGCAAGGTTCATCCGGGCCGAGAACTCATGCGCCAGAACCATGCCGATCGCCACGCCCTCGCCATGCACCAGCCGCCGTCCGTCGTAACCGGTCACAGCCTCCAGCGCGTGACCGAACGTATGGCCCAGATTGAGCAAGGCCCGCGCGCCGTGTTCGCGTTCATCCGCGGCCACCACGTCGGCTTTCGCCTGGCAGCCGGTGGCGATTGCCCTGATCCGCGCCGGCCCGCCGGAAAACACCTCACGCCAGTTCTGTTCGAGCCAGGCAAAGAACTCCGGCCGGTCGATCAGCCCGTACTTTGCCACCTCGGCATAGCCTGCCCGGAACTCCCTGATCGGCAAGGTATCGAGCACGTCGGTATCGGCCAGCACCAGGTCGGGCTGGTGAAACACCCCAATCAGGTTCTTGCCGTGAGAGGAATTGATCCCGGTCTTGCCACCAACCGAGGAATCCACCTGCGCCAGCAGGCTGGTCGGCACCTGAATGAAGCCCATGCCGCGCCGGACGATCCCAGCCGCGAATCCGGAAAGGTCGCCGATCACGCCGCCGCCCAGCGCCAGCACTGCATCGCCGCGCTCCAGCCGCGCACCCAGCACATGGTCGCAAACCCTTATGAGTTCGTCGAACCTCTTGGTTTTTTCCCCCGGCTCCAGCACCAGCGAAGCCGCCTCGATGCCGCTGGCGGCAAGGCTCTCGAGCAACGCGTCGAGATGCGCCTCGGCCACATTGCGGTCTGTTATGACGGCACACCGGACGCCAGGCTTGCGCGCCGCGATCTCGGCGCCCGCCCGGGCAATCAATCCGGGACCGATCACGATGTCATAGCCGCGCTCGCCGAGCTCGACGCGAACGGTTTCTCGGGGAAGGGTATGGGTCATGTTCTCGGCACCGTTTCCTGGCCGCTGTCCAGCCGCGCAATGGCCATGACCGTTTCAGCGGCAATAATGTCCTTGTCGTCATCCCGCGACTGAACGGTCACGTCAGCCTTGGCATAGATCGGGTATCTCAGGTCCAAGAGGTCCGAAAGCGTTTGCCTGGGATTGGCGGTCTTCAGCAGCGGCCGTGAGTCCCGTTTCGAAACCCGCATCCACAACACGTCGAGATCCGCTTTCAGCCAGACCGACAATCCGTTGGCCAGCACCATCGCACGGGTGGTGTCATTCATGAATGCCCCGCCTCCGGTCGAAAGAACCCGAGGCCCGGTTTTCAAAAGCCGCTTGATCACCCGCGCTTCCAGCGCCCTGAACTCCGGCTCGCCATAGGCCTCGAACAGCTCCGGAATCGTCATGCGGGAAACCCGCTCGATCTCGTGATCTGAATCGACGAAGGGGATTTCGAGCATCTGTGCCACCAGCCTTCCGATGGCCGATTTTCCGGCGCCCATCAGGCCCACGAACACCAGATTGCGGCGGCCGAGCACGCGTCGCGCCTTCGCAATATCCTGTTCCAGCGCGATAGCTTCCGGTTGCGTCAACTCTCTCCCCCGACCTCGGGTCATTGATCCCGAGCCTTCTATTGGCCATGTCCGTCGGCGCGTCAAGCATGCCCGGCTTCGCCTGCCGGCCTTGAAACCAAGCGCCCGCTGCCGCATAACACCTTCATCACCAGATCGCCGGAGTGCCCATGCCTTCCCTGTTTCGGTTCCTGTTCCTGTGCGCTGTGCTTGCCGGCATCGTCTATGGCGCCATGTTCGCGTTGGTCATCTATGTTGAACCCGTAGACCGCGAAGTCACCGTGCGCGTCCCGACCGAAAAACTCAACAACTGACAGGACGCTTCCAGCTCATGCGCGATCTCAGCGCCGCAAACGCCGAAGCCTTTCTCGAGATGATGAGCGCGGAGCGCGGCGCGGCCGACAACACGCTTGAAGCCTACCGCCGCGATCTTGACGACGCCTCCGCTGTGCTCAGATCGCTCGGCACGTCCCTGGCCAAGGCAAAAGCGGAGGACATCCGCGCCGTGATCGGCGATCTGGCGGCCCGCGGCTTTTCGCCCGCCTCTCAGGCCCGGCGGCTCTCCGCGCTGCGCCAGTTCTACAAGTTCCTGCACGCCGAGGGCTTGCGCGATGACGATCCGACCGGCGTCGTCGATTCTCCGCGCAAGACCCGCGCCCTGCCGAAGGTGCTCAGCATTGACGACGTCTCCCGGCTGCTCGCCCAGGCTGAAGCCGACATCGCTAAGGCGCAGGACAAGGAGGAAGCCTTGCGCCGCATCCGCTTTCGCGCGCTTCTGGAACTGCTCTATGCCACCGGAATGCGGGTCAGCGAGCTGGTGAGCCTGCCTTACCGCGTGCTGGCCGATGAGGGCCGGTTTCTGGTCGTCAAGGGAAAGGGCGCCAAGGAGCGCATGGTGCCGATGTCACGCCCCTCACGCGCTGCCCTCGATGCATGGCTGGCCGCGATCGGAGACACCGCCGAGGAATCCGGATTCCTGTTTCCGGCGAACTCCGCCGAAGGCCACCTCTCGCGCCAGGTTTTCGCCCGTGAATTGAAGGAGGTTGCCGCCCGCGCCGGCATCCCCGTCGCGAAGATCTCGCCGCATGTGCTGCGTCATGCGTTCGCCAGCCACCTTCTGGCCGGCGGCGCCGATCTGCGTGCGGTTCAGGAATTGCTCGGTCATGCCGACATTTCCACCACTCAAATCTACACGCATGTGCTTGATGAGCGCCTGCGGCAATTGGTCAATGAGCACCACCCCCTTGCAAAAGCCACAAAAAGTCGCGATTAAGCCCGCTCGCAGCACGCCCAAAGAATGCGTGACAGAGATGCCGGACTGGGTTTGACTGGTCGTGGCGACGATAAATGCGATGGCCCGCGTGGAAAAGCTCGATGCACAATTATCTTGATTTCGAAAAACCGATCTCCGACCTGGAAGGCAAGATCCTCGAATTGAGGAAGCTTGCCGGCGAGGATGAGAGCATCGACACAGGCGATGAAATCGCCCGGCTCGAAACCAGGGCCCGTGACGCCATGGCCGAGATCTACGGCAAGCTCAATCCCTGGCAGAAGACGCAGGTTGCTCGCCATCCGGACCGGCCACATTTCAATGACTATGCCAAGGCTCTGTTCGATGAGTTCACGCCGCTTGCGGGCGACCGCAAGTTCGCCGAGGACGCCGCGATCCAGGCAGGGTTTGCCCGGTTCCGGGGCCAGCCGGTCGTCGTCATCGGTCAGGAGAAGGGTCACGACACCAAGACCCGCATCCGCCACAATTTCGGCTCCGCCCGGCCGGAAGGCTACCGCAAGGCCATCCGCATCATGGAACTGGCCGACCGCTTCCAGCTTCCCGTCATCACGCTGGTCGACACCGCTGGCGCCTATCCCGGCGTCGGCGCCGAAGAACGCGGCCAGGCCGAAGCCATCGCGCGCTCGACCGAGACCTGCCTCAATCTCCGCGCACCGCTGGTGTCGATCGTCATCGGCGAAGGCGGCTCCGGCGGCGCGATAGCGATTGCCACCGGCAACCGGGTCTATATGCTCGAACACGCAATCTACTCGGTGATCTCGCCTGAAGGTGCGGCCTCGATCCTCTGGCGCGATTCGACGCGGGCGCGCGACGCGGCCACCTCCATGAAAATCACCGCCGAAGACCTGCTCGCTCTGGGCGTCATCGACGGCATCATTCCGGAGCCGGTGGGCGGCGCCCATCGCGATCCCGAAAGCGTGATCGCCCGCGCCGGCGACATGATTTCCGCGGCGCTCGAAGAGATGTCCGGCCACTCCGGCGACGAACTGCGCGCCGACCGCCGTAAGAAATTCCTTGAGATCGGTCGTCATATCGGCTGACCGCCGCCCCATTCGGGCCACATTTGGAACGCCAATAAAGCAATCAGGTTGCAAGCCCCGCGGTCATGACGGAGCCGGCGATTGAAACAGCACCGCCTGGGGCTGGCGGTTCCCTACCGGACGAGATGTGGTCAGACGGCCACTTCGGGCCCGGAAGAAACAGCTCATCGGCCCTGCCGGAGCCTGAGCGGTAATGCTTCATGAACCATGTTGGTGCTAATATTGCGTTGAAATGCCCGGCCTGAGCCCGGCCCGAGATTGCCGCCAAAGCGGTCCGAATGCCCCAGAACTGGCAACTGCAAAGTCCAAGAGACCCGATGAAACCTATCCGTACGCTGCGCTTCCTGCCTATTCTACTCCTGGGACTGACCGGTTGCCAGGACGCGCTCGATTCCGTGTCCAACAAGGTCGAACACCCGCTGCCCGCCAAGCTCGTCAACAAGATGAAGGCGAACGACATGAGCACGCGGTCGCCGATCATGATGCGGATTTTCAAGGAAGAAGGCGTCCTCGAGGTCTGGAAGCAGAAGGGCAATGGCCGCTTCGACATCATTGCCTCCTACGAGATCTGCAAATGGTCGGGCAAGCTCGGCCCCAAATTCAAGGAAGGCGACCGCCAGGCGCCCGAAGGCTATTACCGGATCTATCCATACCAGATGAATCCGAATTCGAGCTATTACCTGTCCTTCAACATGGGCTACCCGAACAGCTATGACCGTTCCTACGGCCGCACCGGTTCCAACCTGATGGTGCATGGCGCCTGCTCCTCGGCCGGATGCTATTCGATGACCGACGAACAGGTCCTGGAAATCTACGGTTTCGCCCGCGACGCCTTCAAGGGTGGACAGGAGTTTTTCCTGGTCGAGGCGCTGCCATTCCGCATGACGGCGGAAAACATGGCCCGGCATCGCGACAGCGAACATTTCGAATTCTGGAAAATGCTCAAGGTCGGATACGATCATTTCGAGCTGACGAAGCGGCCGCCGAAGGTCGATGTCTGCGAGCGGAAATACGTGTTCAATCAGTTCCCGCAGATCGAGAACGCCTCCTTCCAGGCGACCGCTACCTGCCCTCCGGCGAGCGTCCCGAGCACGCTGGAGTCAGCCTATTACGCCTATCAGAAGAACTGGAACCAGGACTTCGTCAAGGCGGTCGCCAAGTATGACCGCGAGGAAGCCAGCCAGATTGCTGCCAATGAAGCCCGGGCGGAAGCCGAGGCCAGACGGGCCGAGCGCGAAGCCGAAAAGGCCGCGCGCCTTGCCGCCAATGGCGGGCAATCTCCTGCTGCTCCTGTTCTCAGCCTGTTTTCGACCGGCAATCCTCTCAAGGCCCTGAGCCCGAACTCGGCGCCACCCGCTCCGGCCGGCGCTATCGCCGCCCCGGACGCTACAGAGACGACGGCCGTTCAGGCCGCTCCGGCCCCGGCATCGACGTCGGCGGGTGTGCCGGTTCCCATGCCAAATCCGGCGGTTGAGCCCCAGGTCGCCAATGCGGGATCGGCGCCACAGGCCAGCAAGCCGTTCTGGAAAATCTGGAGCAGCAATTGAACGACGGCAACGAAAGCGCGCTGGACCTTCGCGGTCTCAAATGCCCGCTTCCCGTTCTCAAGACCCGCAGGCACATGCGTGACCTGGCCGCCGGCACGCTCATCCGCATCGAAACCACCGATCCGCTGGCGGTGATCGACATTCCGCATTACTGCCGCGAGGACGGACACCAGTTGCTCGAGAGCGCTCCGGTCGAGGGCGGGCATGTCTTCGTCATCGCGAAGGGCTGAGCTTCGGTCAGCACGGTGTTTCGGCCAGCGCTGATCTAGCGTCGTGCCGGCATGCCGGGAATGGCAAGCGGATTGTCTGTCAGGGCATCGCGGTCGGGTCTTCCAATGCCGGGCTCACCCGAGAAGGCTGAAAACAGCTCCGCGATAAATCCCTTCGGCATATCCCGCGTGATCACCACCAGCCTTGTCTCCTGTCGGGCCCCTTCCGGCCAGGCCTGCAAACGCACCGGCTCCGACATCAGCGCCTGCACAGCATGCAGCACCAGCGGTCGTGACGGATCATCCGCCAGTTTGACGATCCCCTTCATACGCAAGAGGTTCGGCCCGTGCGCCGAGCGCAACAGGTCGAGAAACATCGCCAGCGCCTCCGGTGCAATCGGCTTCTCGAACACCATCGAGTCCGCCCGGATATGCTGGTCATGCCGGTTCACATCATGGGCATGGGCATGCCCGTGTCCATGTCCATGTCCATGTCCATGTCCATGATGATGGTGATCGTCCTGTCCCTCGCTCAACCACCGCGCCACATCCAGGCTGCGGGCAACGGGATCATAGGCGCCGGTGTCAAACAGGCCTTGCGCCGTCAGCTCCGGATTCTCGGCGCTGATCACCCGCGCCAGCGGATTGAGCGTCACGAGTTCGGACCGCAGCGCGCCGCAATCTCCGGCAAGGGATACCTTCGACAGCACGATCGTGTCGGCTACCGCAACCTGCCGCCGCGCTTCCTCATGCCCGGCCAGCGTCGCAAGGCCGTTGACGGCATCGACCACGGTCACCAGCCCCTCGAGCCGGTAGGACTGGCCAAGCGCCGGATGTCCGATCACCGACTGCATCACCGGCACCGGATCGGCGAGCCCGGTGGTCTCGATCACCACCCGCGAGAACGGCCGGATCTGGCCCGTCTGCATCCGGTCCATCAGGTCGGCCAGCGTATCAACCAGTTCGCCGCGCACGGTGCAGCACAGGCATCCGTCCGACAGCTCGATGACACCATCGCCCGAGCTTTCGACCAGCAGGTGATCGATCCCGACATCGCCGAACTCATTGATGATCAGCGCCGCGTCGCTGAGCCACGGATCGCCGATCAGGCGGTTGAGCAGCGTCGTCTTGCCTGCCCCCAGGAAACCGGTCAGGATCGATACCGGCACGCCGCTGGGCGCGCTCCAGGCCGGCGCTGGGTGGGTTTCAGCAGTCATCGGCAAGGTCTCTCGGGATCAGATTTCTGGACGCGGAACAGGAACCGGCACACTCGGCCTGAGCGGCATCGCATCCGTGGCCCCGGCGGCCTTGGCCGGTGCGGTAAATGGGGAGGCCGCAAACGGCTCCACCTGCCCGGAAAGCGTGCCTCCAGGCCGCGGCACGGGAATCGGAATCCGCGACAACGCAATCTCGACACTGCCGCGCGGCAGCCCGGCCGGAGCCTGCACCAGGCGCGGTTCGCGCGTCATCGGCACCAGATAGGGTGAATTGAGCACCATCTTGCCTTCGACATCGCGGCCCTCGTAGCGCGCGGCGCGCGCTTCAGCCGTGCAGATGCTGCCGGAAATGTCCGCCACCTGGTCGCGGCCCTCGCCGTAAGGTCTCAGCGTGTCGAGGGTGGAGCCGCCGAACGCGCTGGTCGTCAGCGCCTTGTGAAGAAGCCGCGCCGATTCCTCCGCCCTCTCCTCCTGCGAGGCCGCGCCGAGAACCACGCTGACCACGGTTTTTCCCTTGCGGGTCGCCGAGGAGACCTGATTGAAGCCCGACGCGCAGATGAATCCGGTTTTCATGCCGTCGGCATCGGGGAAGCGGCCGATCAGCAGATTGTAATTGGTGTAGGACTTCTTGCCGTAGGCGAAGCCTTCATAGCCGAAATAATGCGCGAACTCCGGAAATTCCCGCCGCAGCGCAACCGCCAGCACCGCCATGTCGTGAGCGGTCGTGTACTGGCCGTCGCCCGGCAGTCCGTTGGGATTGACGAACCGCGTCGCGGTCATACCCAAGCTTCGGGCGGCGGAATTCATTTCCCGGACAAAAGCATCCTCTGTCCCCGAGACAGCCTCGGAAATTGCCACTGCGACATCATTGGCGGACTTCACCATCAGGTATTTGAGCGCCGAATCCAGCGGGAAACGTTGTCCCGGCTTGAAATACATCTTGCTCGGCGGTTCCTTGGCCGCATGAGCGGACATGGTCACGGGCGTCTGCATCGTCAGTTGGCCTGACTTGACCGCCTTGAAGGCGACATAGATCGTCATGAGTTTCGTCAGCGAGGCCGGATACCAGCGCTGAAAGGCCTGCTCGTGCTCGACCACACGACCGGAGGCGACATCAACGGCGATCTTCGGATTGGCCAACGCGCCGCCTGAAGCCGCCGCTGCGAGCACCAGGACTGCCAGGACTGTGCCCAACCGGCGCGACTGTGACAAAAAGCTCATTCCGGGCTTCCGATTTTGCAATGTTTCAAACGGCGTTTCGATGCGATTGACGACAGGCAACGGTATCTTCGCGACCGCTGATCCACCGCTTTTCACTCGTCATGAACCCCTACTTAGCCTATATGGCAGACAGATGGCAAAGGGCGAGAGGCTGTTTCCCTGTTTGCCGGACACAACGATCACAAAGCAATAGAGGTGTAAAATGCAGCTTGTCGAGGATGTAGTTTCCATGAAGGACGAAGTCGCCGGCTGGCGCCGCACGCTCCATGCCGATCCGGAATTGCTGTACGACGTGCACAACACGGCCGCTTTCGTCGCCGACAAGCTCAGGTCATTCGGCTGCGACGAAGTCGTCACCGGCATCGGCCGGACCGGGGTTGTCGGCATCATTCACGGCCGCCCCGGCGGCAACGGTCCCGCGATCGGCCTGCGCGCCGACATGGACGCACTGCCGATCAACGAGATCACCGGTCTCCCCTGGGCATCCCGTACGCCCGGCAAGATGCATGCCTGCGGCCACGACGGCCACACCGCAATGCTGCTGGGCGCTGCCCGCCACCTTGCCGCGACCCGCAACTTCACCGGCTCGGTGGCCGTGATCTTCCAGCCCGCCGAAGAAGGCGGCGCCGGCGGACGCGAGATGGTCAAGGACGGCATGATGGAACGCTTCGGCATCACCAAGGTGTTCGGCATGCACAACCTGCCCGGCCTGCCCGTCGGCCAGTTCGCCATCCGCAAGGGTCCGATCATGGCGGCAACCGACATATTCGACATCACCATCAAGGGCCGCGGCGGCCACGGCGCGATGCCGCACCAGACCATCGATCCGATCGTCGCCGCCTCGGCGATTGTAACTTCGCTGCAGTCGATCGCCTCGCGCAATGCCAACCCGCTAGAATCGGTGGTGGTCTCGGTGACCAAGTTCATCGGTGGATCGGCCTACAACATCATCCCGGAAACCGTTGAGCTGGCGGGCACGGTGCGCACCCTTTCGCCCGAAATGCGCGACCTGGCTGAAACCCGGATCAACGAGATCGTCCGCGGTGTCGCCGCCGCCCATGGCGCCGAAGGCTCGGTGAATTACCTGCGCAACTACCCGCTCACCTTCAACCATGCCGACGAGACCGATTTCGCCGCCGACATCGCCGAAAGCATCGCCGGCGCCGGAATGGTCGAACGCGAACAGCCGCCGACAATGGGCGGTGAAGATTTCTCCTTCATGCTCGAGGCCCGTCCCGGCGCCTTCATCTTCATGGGCAATGGCGACACCGCAGGCCTGCATCACCCGGCCTACGACTTCAACGACGAAGCCATTCCGGTCGGCGTGTCCTACTGGGTCAAGCTCGCTGAAAAGGCGCTTGCCGCCTGAACCTGTTGCCCGGCGGAGCGCGTCAACACGCCAACCGCCGGACCTCGCAAAACCTGACAATGGCACCCGCATCCGTTGTTGAAGTCGGGCTGCTGTTTCTGTATGCAGATGATCGCGTGGTCCCGTAGCTCAGGGGATAGAGCACAGGATTCCTAATCCTGGGGTCGAAGGTTCGAATCCTTCCGGGATCACCACACTGGCTCAAGGCCGTAGCCGATCAGGTCTGGGCCGAATCTTATCCGCTCCGACAGTCCTCTCACGCCAGCAGCGCATCCCGGCGTCTTGCACGCGACTTGATCAGGATCAGTGTCATAATGCCGATATTGAGGAAGTTCCAGGCGATCCCGTTGAGGAAGGCCGCCTGGTAGGATCCGGTCAGATCGTAGATCCAGCCGGACATCCAGCCGCCGAGCGCCATGCCGATGATGGTGGCCATGATGACGAAGCCCACCCTGGCGCCGGCTTCTTTCGCCGGCAGATATTCACGCACGATCAGCGCATAGCTCGGCACGATGCCGCCCTGCGACAGGCCGAAGATCAGGCTGACGATGTAAAGCGGCACCATCGCGTCGAACGGCAGGTAGAGAAACAGCGCGATGCATTGCAGCGTCGAGCCGATGAGAAGCGTCATCACCCCGCCGAGCCTGTCGGCGATCAGCCCCGACACCAGCCGCGACACCACCCCGCCCATCAGCATCAGCGACAGCATCTCGGCGCCGACTGTCGGGCCATAGCCGAGGTCGGCGCAGTAGGACACGATATGAACCTGCGGCATCGACATCGCCACGCAGCAGCCGATGCCGGCCAATCCCAGCATCCATTGCAACGCGGTGGGTGAAAACCGGACCGACCGCGCATTGGCAATCGACATCCTGTTGGCGTGTTCCGTGGCTTCCTCCGGAAGCCGGCGCCTGAGCAGCAGCGACAGCGGGATCATCAACGCCACCGGCACGATCGCCAGCACCGTATAGGCCGCACGCCAGCCGAAATCGGTCAACACGCCGCTCAACAGAAGCGGCCAGATCGCGCCGGACAGGTAGTTGCCGCTGGCCGCGATCGCCACGGCGATGCCGCGCCGCCGGTAAAACCAGTGCGAGATATCCGCAATCAGCGGCCCGAAGCCCACCGCCGTGCCGAAACCGACAATGAACTGCATCGCCGACAGCATCACCACCGAATGGCTCACTGCCGCAAGACCAAAACCCGCGGCCATGGTCAGCGCCGAACCGATGAGGGCAATTGTCACGCCAAACCGGTCGACAGCCCTTCCGATCGCCAGGTTGCCGAGCGCAAAGCCGATCATGGTCAGCGTGTAGGGAAGCGATGCATCGGCCCGGGCAGTGGCGAATTCGGCCTGCACCGCCGGCATGATGACAATGATCGACCACATCCCGACATTGCCGAGAACTGCGATGGCCAGTGTTATACCCAGCCGTGTCCAGGAATAGCGGCTGTCAAGGATTTGAGACTCACTCATTCGGGCACGATATTGGGCAGAATGAACATTGTATAGGCGATTTTGCTGCAGCGATCGGCTTGCCTTCGCCACCCGCGTTAACGACAACGATGGATTGCCCTTGAAACGACCGCACGTTGTGCGTGAAAATGCGGATCATGACAGTGCAACAACAATTTGGGGGACAGGATATTGGCCAGCAACAAAGCACAAGACGACACCGTTTTACCGATGTTTTACAATTCGCCCGAACCCGTCAGCCTCAAGCAGCATGGCAAGAAGGGCCTGGTGCAGGGCACGGATTTTGGCTTTGCCGCGAACGCCATGGTGATCCCGCTGATGGCGCCGGAGATGCCCGCGGCAATGCGCTCCTACCCAATCGTGTTTTCGGGGCCGGACTTCATGCCGATGATGGTCACCGGCGTCCGTGAGGGAGAGAACCTGTTCATCGATTCCGAGGGCAAATGGGCGGAGCCGCACTACGTGCCGGCCTATGTCCGGCGCTATCCGTTCATTCTCGCGGGCGACGAAACCGATGAACGGCTCGCGCTTTGCGTGGAGAACGACCCCGCACGCGTGGTGTCCCTTACCGCCAAGAGCAAGAAGACCGCCAAACCCTTCTTCGACGAGAACGAACAGGGCGAGGCGACCAGGAATGCCCTTGCGTTCTGCGAGCAATACCAGGGCATGTATTTCAAGACCCGGCAGATCATGAAGGTGATCGCTGACAGCGGCCTGCTCGCCGAACGCACCAGCAAGCTCACCCTTGCTGATGGCCAGAGCTTCAATATCACCGGTTTCCATTTGATCGACGAGACACGGCTCCTGTCGATGAGCGACGAGGATTTCATCAAGCTGCGCAAGGCCGATGCGCTGCCGGCGATCTATTGCCACCTGGCGTCCATGAACAGCTGGAACGCGCTGCTGTACCAGGCCAGGTTCCGCATCGCCGAAGCAGCCTGAAACCCGCCGGTCGGCCGGAAAACGCATCAGCTCCGGACCGGGGCCGATGCGGACCCGACATTATTGGCCTGCAAGGTCGATTGGAAATTGCCACTTCCGTCTCCCATCTGTACTGCTTCAAGGCACAATCGGATGCGGGAGGGGAAGCCGGACATGACAACATCTATTGCACTGCTCGGGACCGGCCTGATGGGCCTGCCAATGGCGCGGCGCCTGCTTGGCGCGGGTCATCGGCTGACAGTCTGGAACCGGGACCGTTCGAAAGCCGCGCCGCTGGCCGGCGAAGGCGCCCGCGTGGCTGACAGCCCCGCCGATGCCGTCAACGGTGCCACCCACATCATCACCATGCTGACCGACGGCTCTGTCGTCGCTCATGTCCTGTTCGAGACCGGCGTGGCAGAAGCCATCGATTCCGGCGCAACCGTCATCGACATGAGCTCGATCCAGCCAAGCCAGGCACGGGCCCATGCCGAGCGTCTCTCAAAGCTCGGCATCTTTCACCTTGACGCGCCGGTCAGCGGCGGCACCGGTGGAGCCGAAGCCGGGACCCTGGCAATCATGGCCGGCGGAGACCGGAACGTATTCGACAACGCATCCCCCGTACTGAGCGCCATGGGCCGCGCCATCCTGGTCGGCCCCAGCGGCGCAGGCCAACTCGCCAAGCTCGCCAACCAGGCGATCGTCGGCATCGCCATCGGGGCTGTTGCGGAAGCCACCTTGCTCGTCTCGGAAGGCGGCGGCGATCTCGAGGCCTTCCGTGCGGCGCTTGCCGGCGGCTTTGCCGATTCGACCATCCTGCAGGTGCACGGACAACGCATGCAGGCCGATGATTTCGCCCCCCGCGGCCGCGTCTCCGTCCAGATCAAGGATCTCGACAACGTCCTCATCGAAGCCCGCGCGCTTGGCATCAGGCTGCCGCTGGTCGAGGCGGTTCGCAACCGTTTCGTCCGGCTGATGAACGAACTTGACGGCGGCAATCTTGACCATTCCGCCCTCTTCGTCGAACTGCTTGATCTCAATGGCCGCAAGCCGTCGCCGCGCGTTTGACCGCAAGACCCAAGCCAACCATGGTAAAGCATGAACACTAGCTCCCCGACCGGCAGGCGCCGTATCTCAATCCTCGGCGCCACAGGCTCCATCGGCCGCAACACGCTCGATATCATGACCCATCTCGGAGGTCAGGACGCGTTCGAGGTACCGGCGATCACGGGAATGGGAAACATCGAGTTGCTGGCCGAGCAGGCTCGGCAGACGGGCGCCGGATTTGCGGTAACTGCGGACCCGGATCGCTACCACGATCTCAAGGCCGCGCTGGCCGGATCCGGTATCGAGGCCGGCGCGGGTCCCGCCGCATTGATCGAAGCCGGCGCGCGGGACACCGATCTGCTGATTGCCGGCATCGTCGGAATTGCCGGTCTTGCACCAACGCTGGCGGGGGCAGCAACCGGTGCCGACATTGCGCTTGCCAACAAGGAATGCCTGGTGTCCGCCGGTGACCTGTTCACCGCCGCCGTTGCCGACGGCGGCGGCAGGCTGTTGCCGGTTGACAGCGAGCACAACGCCATCTTCCAGGTGCTGGAAGAAAACCAGCGCCATGCCGTCGAACGCATCATCCTGACGGCCTCGGGCGGTCCGTTCCGCGATTGCACCCGGGAGCAGATGGCCACGGTCACACCCGAAATTGCCGCCGCCCATCCCAACTGGTCGATGGGCCTCAAGATCTCGATCGACAGCGCATCGATGTTCAACAAGGCGCTGGAAATGATCGAGGCGCGGCATCTGTTCGGAATGAAGCCCGAGCAGATCGAGGTCATCGTCCACCCGCAGTCGATCGTCCATTCGATGGTTGGCTACTCCGACGGCTCTGTCCTGGCGCAACTCGGAGCGCCCGATATGCGTCACGCCATCGGCTACGCCATCAGCCATCCCCGCCGTGCCAACCTGCCACTCGAACGGCTGGATTTTGCCAAGCTTGCCCGCCTCGATTTCTTCGCACCCGACGAGACCCGGTTTCCCGCGCTGGCGCTCGCCCGCACCGCCATGCAGCGCGGCGGCCTGCAGGGCGCGGTGCTCAACGGAGCCAAGGAAGCGGCGCTTGAGGCGTTCATCGCCGGCCGGACCGGTTTTCTCGACATCGCCGACATCGTCGCCGCCACGATGGACCGGCTCGATGACGGCCGCCAGGCGCACGGCATCGACGATGTCTATGCCGCCGACCGTGAAGCCCGCAGGACCGCCGCGGAATTGATGCGAATATCAGCCTGAGTTGCCCCTGCAATGAAAAAGGGCGGATCCGAAGACCCGCCCTTTCCTGCATTCTGGATGCCTTGAACGGCCTTATCCGGCGGCGGTGACCGCCCGCTTGGCCATCACCTTAACCAGATTGGCGCGATAGGCCGACGAAGCGTGGATATCGGACATCAGGTCGGAATCATCGACGGTGATCCCGTCGAGGGCACCGGCCGAGAAGTTCGATGCCAGGGCCTGTTCCATGTCTGACTGCCGGAACACGCCACCGGACCCGGCGCCGGTGACCGCCACCCGCACCGATCCGTCACCATGCTTGGCGACGAACACCCCGGTCATCGCATAACGCGAGGCGGGGTTCGGGAACTTGGCATATCCGGACTTCAACGGAGCGGTGATTTCGACCGCCACGATCAGTTCGCCATCCTCGAGCGCCGTGTCGAACATGCCGGTGAAGAAATCATCGGCGCCGATCGAGCGCTTGTTGGTGACAATCGTCGCGTTGAGCGCCATCAGCCCCGCCGGATAGTCCGCCGCCGGGTCATTGTTGGCGATCGAGCCGCCGATCGTGCCCATGTGCCTGACATGCGGGTCGCCGATATGGGCAGCCAGATGGGCGAGCGCAGGGCAGGCCGAAGCGATCTCGGCCGAGTTTGCCACTTCCGCATGGGTTGTCGCCGCCCCGATGCGGATGGAGCCGCCGCTGACGGAGATCCCCTTCAGGTCCGAAACGTGGCGAAGATCCACGAGATCCGAGGGCGCGGCGAGCCGCTGCTTCATCGTCGGCAGCAGCGTCTGCCCGCCGGAGAGGTACTTGGCCTCGTCATTCGCCGAGGCCAGCTTGACTGCATCCTCGACCGAGGAGGCGCGGTGATAGTTGGTTGCATACATGGTGTCTGCCTCCCTTTCCTACTGAGCCGACCGGAGCGCCGCCCAGACCCGCTGGGGGGTCGCAGGCATCGTCAGGTCATTGTTGCCGATTGCATCGGTGATGGCGTTGATCAACGCCGGCGGCGAACCGATGGCGCCGGCCTCGCCGCAGCCCTTGATCCCGAGCGGGTTCGACGGGCAGGCGGTTTCCGTGGTCGAGACCTGGAACGACGGCAGGTCGTCGGCGCGCGGCATGGTGTAGTCCATGTAGCTTGCCGTCAGCAGCTGGCCGGTTTCCGGATCGTAGTGCGCGCCTTCCAGCAGCGCCTGGCCGATGCCCTGCGCCAGCCCGCCATGCACCTGGCCTTCGACGATCATCGGATTGATGATCTTGCCGAAATCGTCGGCGGCGACGAACTGGATGACCTCGGTCTTTCCGGTTTCCGGATCGACTTCCACCTCGCAGATGTAGCAGCCGGCCGGGAAGGTGAAGTTGGACGGATCGTAAAACGCGCCCTCCTTCAACCCCGGCTCCATGCCTTCGGGCATATTGTGCGCGGTGTAGGCGGCCAGCGCCATCTGGAACCACGGCACGCTCTTGTCGGTGCCTGCGACCTTGAGTTCGCCATTCTCGATGACGATGTCGCTCTCGTCGGCTTCCATCAGGTGAGCGGCCAGCTTCTTGGCCTTGAGCTCGACCTTGTCGAGCGCCTTGACGACCGCCGACATGCCGACAGCGCCCGAACGTGAGCCGTAGGTGCCCATGCCCATCTGCACCTTGTCGGTGTCGCCATGGACGATGGAGACGGTGTCGATCCCGACGCCGAAGCGTTCGGCGACGAGCTGGGCAAAGGTGGTTTCATGGCCCTGGCCATGGCTGTGCGATCCGGTCAGCACCTCGATCGTACCGACCGCGTTGACCCGCACTTCAGCCGATTCCCAGAGCCCGACGCCTGCGCCGAGCGACCCCACCGCGGCCGATGGCGCAATGCCGCAGGCCTCGATGTAGCAGCTCATGCCGATGCCGCGCAGCTTGCCGCGGCTCTTGGCCTCGGCCTTGCGGGCCGGGAACCCGGCATAGTCGGACGCCTTCATCGCCGCGTTGAGCGAAGCGTCGTAATCGCCCGCGTCGTAGCACATGATCACCGGTGTCTGGTGCGGGAACTCGCGGATGAAGTTGTTTTGCCTCAGTTCCGCGGGCGTCACGCCCAGTTCACGCGCCGCCGTCTCCATCACCCGCTCGAGCAGGTAGGTCGCCTCCGGCCGACCGGCGCCGCGATAGGCGTCCACCGGGACGGTGTTGGTATAGACAGTGCGCACATTGGCGTGAATCGCCGGAATGTCGTACTGGCCGGACAGCAAGGTGGCGTAGAGATAGGTCGGCACCGAGCTCGAGAACAACGACATGTAGGCGCCGAGATTGGCGATCGTGTCGACCTTGAAACCGGTGATCTTGTTGTTGGCGTCAAACGCCATCTTGATGGTCGAGACATGGTCACGGCCATGCGCGTCGGTCAGGAAGGCTTCGGTCCTGTCCGAGTTCCACTTGACCGGAACGCCGGTGCGCTTGGACGCCCACAGGCAGACGATCTCTTCGGGATAGATGTAGATCTTCGACCCGAACCCGCCGCCCACGTCGGGCGCGATCACCCGGAGCTTGTTTTCGGGCGCAACATTGTAGAACGCGCTCATCACCAGACGGGCGACATGCGGGTTCTGCGAGGTGGTCCAGACGGTGTAGTGATCGTCCCCCGCGTCATAGACCCCAAGGGCCGCGCGCGGCTCCATCGGGTTCGGGACCAGTCGGTTGTTGATGATCTTCATTTCGGTGACATGCGCCGCCGAGGCAATCGCCGCATCCGTGGCGGCAGCGTCGCCGATCTCCCAATCGTAGATCAGATTGTTCTTGGCTACCGGATGCAGCTGCGGCGCGCCGTCCTTGAGCGCTTCCACCGCGGTCGTCACCACCGGCAGCGTCTCGTAGTCGACAACGACGGCCTCGGCCGCATCGCGCGCCTGCGCCTTGGTGTCGGCCACCACGATGGCGACCGCGTCACCAACATAGCGGACCGTCTCCTGGGCCAGCGGGCGCCACACGCCCATGTTCATCGGACTGCCGTCCTTGGAATGGATCATCCAGCCGCAGATCAGGTTGCCGACCGCATCCTCGGCCAGCTGGTTTCCGTTGAGAATGCCGATCACGCCCGGCATCTTTTCAGCGGCCGATGTGTCGATACTCTTGATTTTCGCGTGAGCGTGCGGCGAACGCACGAAATGGGCATGCTTCATGCCCGGTACCACCATGTCATCGGTATAGCGGCCCTTGCCGGTGATAAACCGCTTGTCTTCCTTGCGCGCCACGCGGGCGCCGATGCCTTCCATTCCCATGTCTCAAACTCCTCCGTTTGGGTGATGGAGAAAAGCCGGTACGGAAATCCTGGGTCGTGGCGCCGGATCGCGATCTCGAACCTGCAAGGGCAACCGATGTATTGCGGCCCCTGCAATTCGGATCTTCAGTCCGCTGACCACCTCTCGTTCATTCCCGGTATCCGCCGCTTTCCGCCATTGCCTGTTCAGGCATTGCCTATTCAGCTGCGACCTTGGCGCCCTCGCCCATCTTGGACGCGGCATCGAGCACTGCTTTGACGATGTTGTGATAGCCGGTGCAACGGCAGATGTTGCCTTCCAGCTCCTGCCTGACAGTCTTCTCATCGAGCTGGCCGTCATGACGCTGGATCATGTCGACGGCCGACATGATCATTCCGGGGGTGCAGAAGCCGCACTGCAGGCCATGATGCTCGCGGAATGCCGCCTGGACCGGGTGCAACTCGCCACCGGAAGACAAGCCTTCGATTGTCACCACCTCCGAGCCGTCAGCCTGCGCAGCCAGCATGGTGCACGATTTGACCGCCTTGCCGTCGACATGCACCACACACGCCCCGCACTGGGACGTGTCGCATCCGACATGGGTACCGGTAAGTCCGAGATTTTCACGGATGAACTGGACCAGAAGGGTCCGATCCTCGCATTGGCCGGAAACGGCTCGCCCGTTCACGGTCATCGATACATTCGCCATAGAATTCCTCCCTGGGGTGTTGCAAACCTCTCTCACCCTCCGGCCATCATTTTCCTTTTTTCAAAAAGGATCAACAGTTAAACTTGGAATAATCCGTCAACCGCTACCTGCAAAACCACACCATCCGGGATCATGTCACGGCGGGAGGCGAGCCAGCCGTTGCACCCGCCGGCCCAGTCGGTCGGCAGCCTCCGGCACGACAACTGTCGTGGCCGGTGATATCCCGCCCGGCCCGTCGATTCGAACGCCGATGAAGGGCGCTAAAATTTGTTGTGCTGCAGAACAATTCCCTCTATAAACTATCTGGGCAAGAAACTAATTTGATCCGGAGGAGCCATCGGACCGACAATCGCGCGGTTGCCCCGCAATACCGGGAGTGACTTCCGATATGCGCCGTGAAATAAGATGTTCCGCTGTGGTCAGGTCCCGCAGGAGCTGGATCAGGCCCTATGCAGTTACATAAAATCCCCCTAGTTTCCGGGGGGACGCGGACTTGTCTCCGCACAATCATTCTGGGAGGATACCATGAAGAAACGCAATTTCCTGAAATCCGCTGCCGTGGCAGCGCTCGCCCTGTCCGCAATGGGCGCATCATCGATCGGTGCGGCTGCGCAGGAAGTCACCCTTCGCATGCACCAGTTCCTGCCGGCCCAGGCGAACATCCCGGCCGGCGTGCTGATTCCCTGGGCGGAAAAGATCGGCACCGAATCCGGTGGCCGCATCAAGGTCGAGGTGTTTTCGGCCATGTCGCTCGGCGGCACGCCTCCCCAGCTGATGGACCAGGCCCGCGATGGCGTTGTCGACATCGTCTGGACTCTTCCCGGCTACACCCCGGGCCGCTTCCCCAGCGTCGAGGTGTTCGAGCTTCCCTTCACCATGACCAACGCGGAAGCAACGTCCCGGGCTTATTGGGACCTGTTCAAGTCGGACATGGAAGCCACTGAATTCAAGGGCATCAAGATTCTCGCCACCTGGGTCCATGGACCCGGCGTCATTCACTCCAAGGGTGAAGGCATCCGCAAGCTCGAGGACATGCAGGGCAAGAAGATGCGCGGCCCGACCCGCGTGATCAACGGCCTGCTTGCCGAACTCGGCGCCGAGCCTGTGGGCATGCCGGTCCCGGCAATTCCGGAAGCCCTTTCCAAGGGCGTGATTGACGGCACCGTTATTCCCTGGGAAGTCACACCGGCACTCAAGGTTGCCGAACTGGTCGACACCCACACCGAGTTTTCGGGTGATACGGCGCTTTACACCGCCGCCTTTGTTCTGGCCATGAACCAGGCCAAGTACGACAGCCTTCCTGACGACCTCAAGAAGGTGCTCGATGACAACACCGGTGCGGAATTCTCGGCCTACGCCGGCAAGACCATGGCCGATTTCGACGCACCAGGACGCAAGATCGCCGAAGCCACCGACAATGACATTGTCGTGCTGGACGAAGCAGAGGTAGCCCGCTGGAAGGCGATCGCCGAAACCGTTCGGGACAACTGGTTCGAGGAAATGGACGCCAAGGGTATCGATGGCGAAGCGCTTTACGACAAGGCACAGGCACTGATCGCCAAGTACACCAAGTAACAGGGAAACCTTCGGCTTCCGGCGGGGCTTGTCTGCGAAGACCAACCCCGCCGGAACCGTATCAAGACCAATAATGGGGGATATGAGAGCCAATCCTGCCGCGCTCGCCCGATCAAGGTGTGCGCTGATTGGCGACCAGAACGGCATCCAGGATATCTTGGGCGGACCAACCGGAAGCATCAGCTCTTTAAAAGCCTTGGCTGGTCCGTCACACGCACTTACTGGTATCCGTCATTAGATGTCCGCAGTGGCGCGTGGCCGTGGCCCGCCCGGGAGGTTTGAAATGTTTGACCGGATTGACCGACTGATGCGGTCGCTTGCAGCTTTCCTGGCCATATTGGGCGGCCTGGTACTGGTCGCCGTGATCCTGTCGACCGTTGCCTCGGTGACAGGACGCGCCCTGCTCTGGATCGGGCTCGGGCCCATCCGCGGTGATTTCGAACTGGTGGAACTCGGCACCGGTTTTGCGGTTTTCGCCTTTCTTCCCTGGGTTCAGATCAACCGCCAGCATGCATCGGTGGAGATCCTCACCATGCATCTGGGCGACAGCGCCAACAGGCTGATCGATGTTGTCGCCGATCTGCTGATGTTCGCCATCGCGCTGCTGCTCGCCTGGAAGCACTGGGACGGCACGCTTGACAAACTGGCCTACGGCGAGACCACCTTCATCATTCAATACCCGGTCTGGTGGGCCTATGCGTCAGGCCTGATAGGCGCGTTCGGCTTCGTCCTGATCAGCTTCTGGTGCGTGATCCTGAGCGCCAGGGCGCTGCTGACAGGCCAGAGCCAGTCCCATGGAGAGACGGTACATTGACCAATATCGACATCGCCCTCCTCTCCTTTCCCGTTCTGCTGCTGCTGATCTTCCTGCGCATTCCGATCGGCCTTGCCATGCTGATCACCGGGATCGGCGGCAGCTATTTCATCAACGGCTCGTTCCTGATGATATTCGCCCAGCTCAAGAACCTGACCTGGGGCACGTTTTCGAGCTACTCGCTTTCGATCATTCCGCTGTTTCTGCTGATGGGTCAGTTTGCCACGCTCGGCGGCATGTCGCAGGCCCTGTTCAAGGCGGCTGAAACCTGGATGGGACACAGGAAGGGCGGCGTCGCCATGGCAGCTGTCGGCGCCTGCGCCGGATTTGGCGCGATCTGCGGTTCGTCGCTGGCAACTGCGGCGACGATGGGGCAGGTCGCGCTGCCCGAACTCAAGCGCTACGGCTATTCCGGCGAACTGGCGACCGGTGCGCTCGCCGCCGGCGGCACCTTGGGAATCCTGATTCCGCCATCGGTTATCCTGGTCATCTACGCCATCCTGACCGAGCAGAACATCGCCAAGCTGTTTGTCGCGGCCTTCATTCCCGGCATTCTTGCCGCACTCGGTTACATGATCGCCATCGCCATCTATGTCAGGCTCAAGCCCGGCTCTGCCGGTCAGCGCGATCGCGCCCCCTATTCCGAACGGTTCCGCAGCCTGATCGCGGTCTGGCCGGTGCTGCTCGTGTTCATCGCCGTGGTCGGCGGCATCTACGGCGGCATCTTCACCCCCACTGAGGCCGCTGCCATCGGCGCCTTCGGCACCGGAGTGATCGCACTGGTCAATCGCGGCCTGAACCGCTCGACCCTGATGAGCTCTATCCTGGCAACCGCCAGCGCGACCGGCATGATCTTTCTCATTGTCTTCGGCGCCGGGGTCTACAACGCCTTTCTGGCGCTCAGCCAACTGCCGCAGACGGCCGCCGCCTATGTCGGCGGCCAGGGCTTCAATCCCTGGCTGGTGATGGTCGCGGTACTGCTGCTCTATCTGGTCTTCGGCTGCATCATGGACTCGCTTTCGATGATCCTGCTCACCGTTCCGATCTTCTTCCCGATCATGTCAGCGCTCGACTTTGGCCTCAGCCCTGAGGAATTCGCCCTCTGGTTCGGCATCATCGTGCTGATCGTCGTGGAAGTGGGGCTGATAACGCCGCCGGTCGGCATGAACCTCTTCGTCATCAACTCGATGGCCAAGGACACGCCCTTGTCCGCCACCTATCGCGGCGTGTTTCCCTTCGTCATGACCGATATTATCCGCGTCGCCATCCTGACGATGTTCCCGGCCATTACCTTGGTGGCCGTCAGGCTGCTTTACTGACGGCGGGGCTGATTAGCCCCGGAACCGCGCCGGTTCATGTTCCGATGGCGCGGATGGCTGCCGCCAGTGCGGCATCCACCGGAATTCCGTTCTCGAGCAGATCCGTGCGGATCTGCTGACGGCGGCGGCCGGGCAGCCGCGCACCCTCGGTGCCGGCAACCATGTCGGCCATCAGCGTCATCCGCTCCGCGCCACCCGGTCCGAACGCATCCGGGTCGATCGCGATGATCGCCTGCCCCGTACCGGGCGGATCGCCCTTGTCGTCGAAGAACGACGTGGCCTGCCAGGCATAATTGGCCCCGGTCAATCCGGCGCAGAGAAGCTCCACCATCAGGGCAAGCGCCGTTCCCTTGGCATCGCCGAGCGGGATCATCGTTCCCGCCATCGCCGCCTTGGCGTCAGTGGTGGGCTGCCCTTCCGGATCGAGCGCCCAGCCTTCGGGGATCGCCTCGCCCTTCTGGGCCGCAGCCATGATCTTGCCGCGCGCCACCTTCGACAGCGAAATGTCCACAACCACCGGCGCGCCATCACTCAACGGAGCCGCAAAGGCGATGGGATCGGTGCCGAACAGCGGACGCCGCCCGCCCCAGGGCGCCATGGCCGCCGGCGCGTTTGCAACCATCAGCGCCGCGACGCCACGTTCGGCCAGCGCCTCAACGATCACGCCCGCAACGCCGCAATGATGTGAACGGCGGATGCCGGCAATGGCAACGCCTTGGGTTTTCGCGGCTTCGGGCAACCAGTCGAGCGCCAGGTCCATCGCCGGGTAGGCGAAGCCGTTTCCGGCATCGATCGCCAGGGCGCCCGGCCTTGTCTGCTCCGCCTTGGGAACGGCGAAGCCGTCGACCTTGCCGGCTCGCGCCTGGGCCGAATAGGCCTCGACGCGGCGCAGGCCATGGCCGTTCTGACCCGCAAGTTCGGCCGCCAACAGCGCGCGCGCCACCGAAGCCGCATTCTCGGACGAAGTCCGGCTGCGCGTCAGTGCCCCGGTAATCAGCTCGGTGACGGCCTCCGGCATCATTGTCAGCATGTCGCTCATGCCTTGTTCCCCAGCGCTTCGAGCACCTTGTCGGCGATCAGATGACTGACCCGCTCGTTGGATTCGCCCGTCACCCCGGCAATGTGAGGCGTGAGCACGAGATTGTTGAGATCCTTGAACTTGGCCCCTGCTTCCGCCGTCAGCGGTTCGGTCTCGAACACGTCGAGCGCCGCCCCGCCGAGCCGGCCCGCCTTCAGCGCCTCGGCAAGCGCCGCCTCGTCGAAGATGCCGCCGCGCGCCGCATTGATCAGGATCGCATCCGGCTTCATCCGCGATAGCGCCGCGGCATCGATCATGTTCCGCGTCGCATCGGTCAGCGGCGTGTGCAGAGAAATCACGTCGCTGAATTCCAGCACGCCGTCGAGCGACACGTTGCGGGCGATTTGCCAGCCCGGATGATCCGCCATCAGATAGGGATCATAGGCCACGATCTGCATACCCATCATGTGCGCCCGCCAGGCCACTTCCCGGGCGATCGAGCCGTAGCCGACGAGACCGATGGTCTTGCCCGCCAGTTCGCGCCCCATCATCGATTGGCGCGGCCAGGCGCCCGAGGCCACTTCCGCCGATCGCATGAAGGCGCCGCGCAGCAGCATCAGCGCCGAGGTGATCACATATTCGGCCACCGACAGGTCATTGGCTCCTGTTGCCGGGATGACGGCGATCGAGCGCGCCTTGCAGGCCGCGACGTCGATGTTGTCGAGCCCGACACCCAGCCGGCCCACCACGCGGAGCTTCGGTCCCATGCTCAGGAGCGTCTCGCGCACCTGGGTGCGATTGCGCACGATCAGCGCCCGCGCCGATGTTAGCTGATCGTGCAGCGCCGCCGGGTCGTCGACCAGTTTCGGATCGTAGAGGGTATCATATGCCTGGACGAGGCGGCCGACCGCCGCCTCGTCCATGAATTCGGTTATGACGATATCTGCCATGACAACTCCGCCTTTTCCCTTCCGGTTTAAGCGGAACGATAGAGCTTTGTCATGGAGAATTCGCGATGACCCAGCGCTTCCGCCGCGGTGGCCCGTCCGTTCGATGTGCGGATGATCATCTCGATCAGCGCATCGCCCGCCTCGTCGATGGTCATTTCGCGTCTCAGGATCCCCGAGACATCGACATCGACATGCTCGCCCATGGTCCGGACGGTACGCGGGTTGGCGGTGATCTTGATCACCGGCACGATCGGGTTGCCGATCACGTTGCCCTGGCCGGTGGGGAAGGTGTGAACCACATAGCCACCGGCCGCCATCAGCGTCACGCATTCAGCCGCGGCCGAGGACGAATCCATGAAATACAGCCCCTTGCCCGACTTCGGCGCTTCCGCCGGATCGAGAATGTCGATGTATTTCGAGGTCCGGCCGATCTTTTCCAGGTTCCCGAGAGCCTTTTCCTCGATGGTGGTCAGGCCACCCTCGATATTGCCCTTGGTCGGCTGGCTGTCGGACAGGTCGTCGGTCTGGTGGGCGAAGATGACGTCGTCCTGGTAGGCCTTCCACATCTTGTACCAGCGCTCGCCGACTTCCTCGTTGATCGCGCGGGCCTTGCAGATATGCTCGGCGCCGGTGATCTCTGATGTTTCACCGAAGCAGCCGTAGATGCCCTCGGGGAGCAGCTTGTCGTACATGTTGCCCACCGTCGGGCAGGACCCGAGGCCGGTCGTGGTATCGCTCTCGCCGCACTTGGTCGAGACCCACAATTCCGAGATCGAGCACTCCTCGCGCTGCAGCTCGGAAGCGAAATGGACATATTCCTTGGCGACCCGCGATGCGTCCATGATGGTCTTGAGGTCGCCGTTCTGCTCGATCGAGAAGCCGGTGACCGGTTTGCCGGTAGCGGCGATGCCGTCGACGATCTTCTTGGTCCAGCCCGGTTCGATGCCGATCACCACCACGGCCGCCACGTTCGGGTTTGCCCCGGTGCCGATCATGGTGCGGAAATGCAGGTCCAGGTCCTCACCGAACTGCAGCCGGCCATAGGCGTGCGGCAAGGCCAGCGTACCCTTGATGTTGTTGGCCACCGCCTCGCAGGCCGCATTGGAGATGTCGTCGACCGGCAGGATGACGACGAGATTGCGGACGCCGACCCGGCCATTCTCGCGCCGGTAGCCTTGAAAGGTCATGTTTGAATATTTCGATGCCATGATGAGGGCTCCTACCAGCGCTTGGTTTTCAGGTTGTGGGTGTGGACATGAGCGCCCTTGCCGACATCGGCGACGAATTTTCCGATATCCTCGCCGTACTTGATCGCCGTATCGCCCGACTTGATGTCCTTGAGCGCGATCTTGTGGCCAATCGGCACATCCGCGTTCGACACAAGTTCGAAACTTGAATTGTCATGGGTGACGACACAGAGCATCTTGGTGCCGGCCTTCAGGCCTTCGACAACGACGACGCCGACATTGTCTGCGTGGTCATGAACTAGCAAATGGGGGGTGGTCACGTTTGTCCTCCAATGTGGATAAGGTGTAATCTATTGGCGTCCTACGGACAGGTCTTATATAAGACATAAGATATGGTACGAGCAAAAAGTCAACCGGGGCAGAGCATGGAAAAGAAAAATCAGGTGCTGGAAACGGCCGAATCCGGCACTGGTGAGGCAATCGGTTTCAAGCCGCTCTATGCCCAGGTCCGCGAACGGCTGATGCGCCGCCTGGTCGAAGGCGCCTGGTTGCCGGGCATGTTGCTGCCCAGCGAGATGGAACTGGCGCGCCAGCTCAATGTCAGCCAGGGCACGGTGCGCAAGGCGCTCGATTCGATGACAGCCGACAATCTGCTGCTGCGCCGCCAGGGCCGTGGGACCTATGTCGCCGAGCCCGAGGAAAGCCGGATCATGTTCCAGTTCTTCCGGCTCTCACCGGACGAGGGCAGCCCGAGCTTTCCCGATTCGCAGGTGCTCAGCACCGGAACCGCCAAGCCAACGAAGACTGAAAAGGAAGCCCTCGGACTGGAGGATGCGGATGAGGTCATCCGCATCGAGCGTATCCGCTCGCTGTCGGGCCAGCCGATCCTGATCGAGACTATTACGTTGCCCTCGAACCGGTTTCCCGACTTCGATCACCTGACGATCATCCCCAACAACGTCTACAGGCTTTATTCCGAGCGCTGGGGCATCACCATCGGCAGCGCCGAGGAACGGCTCAAGGCCATTGCCGCCAGCGCCCGCGACGCCGCAAAATTGGGCTGCGAAAATGGAGAGCCGTTGTTGCTGATCAGCCGCTTGGCCCGTGATCTCGAAAACCGTCCGGTCGAATTGCGCTGGTCGCGCTGCATAACCCGGGAAATCCATTACGCGGTCAACCTGCGCTGACCGTCAGAGGCTGATGGCAGCTCCGGTTTTTGCCGATTGCTCAGCGGCCAGCCCGATGCGCACCGCCTTCAGTCCGTCCTCGAGAGAAACCCCGGGCACGCCGCCGTTGCGGATCATCGCCAGGAACTTCTGGTGCTGGAAGAAGGTCGACCCATGGTGATCGCCGACCGCCAGGATCGCGGCATCGACATCGACGATCTCGCGGTGTTCGCGCTTGGTCGCGCGCGGCGACAGCACGAACTCCGAATGCCGCTCCTTGCCGTCGGGCGAGAACCGGGATGGCCCCGGCACGAACGCTTCGGCCTTGGCGATGTCGCCGGTCACCGCGATCGCTTCCTGCCAGTTCGAACCTTCGGCAAACATGCACAGATCCAGCATCGCGCGCAGGCCATTGTCGAAATCGACCACCACGAACGCGTTGTCGAGAATGTCCGGGCGCTTTCCGTCATATTCCTCGTCGCGGAAATTGACGTCGGCATTGCCCGACGCATAGATGCGGACCGGCTCGGCCTTGGCGATCAGCCGCATCAGGTCGAAGAAGTGGCAGCATTTCTCCACCAGCGTCCCGCCGGTCTTGGCCTCGAAGCGGTTCCAGTCCCCCACCTTCTTCAGGAACGGAAACCGGTGCTCGCGAATCGATATCATCCGCGGCACGCCGGTTTCTCCCGAATGCACCGCCTCGATCAGGCGCTGCACCGGCGGGATGTAGCGGTATTCCATCGCCACCCACACATGCGACGACCGCCCCTTGGCAAGCTCGAGGATGTCCTCGCAATCGGCAAGCGTCGTGCACAGCGGCTTTTCCACCAGTATGGGCAGATCCGCGGGCAGCGCGTCCTTCAGGATCCGGTGATGCAGGTGATTCGGCGCCGAGATCACCAGCGCATCGCAGAGCCCCGATTGCAGCAGTGCGGCATGGTCGGTGAATTCCGCGCACCCCTCGCCCGCCATGTGCGCGGCGCTCGAGCGCATCCCTTCGTCCGGGTCGCACACCGCCGTCACGCGAGCCCCCTCGAGAAGCCCGATCGTGCGGATATGCTCCTGCCCCATCATGCCCGAGCCGATGATGCCGTATCTGATGTCTGTCATGGCAAAGCCCTGATGTTGGGAGAAACCCTAGAGATGGATCACCGGCAGGCCGGCAGCAGCAGCAAAGCTTTCGAGCGCCCCGACATGATCGCCATAGGCAAGCGCCATGTGATGCTCGAGCCCGCTGTCGATGACCCGCGCGAGCACGTCTCGCGCCGGGCGCTCGAACTGCACCACGCCGGACGTGCCGGTGAAGGCCATGTCGCGCTTGAGCATCTCGCCGCGGGCGATGATCAGGCTCTGACGCCCTCGCGCCTGGCTCAGCCGGACAAAGGTGACCGGTCCGGACTTGAGCGGAAACTCGAACAAAAGCGGCATCTTGCGGTTGGTGTGGATCGTCGCCCGGGCGACGGCGTCCGGATCCGCCATCGAGATCGGCGCCTGGCCGCAATGCCAGACCACGCCGGTGTCATCGCTCGGATCCAGGTCAACCAGGTCGACCAGAAACACCGGTTGGTCGCTTGCCGCCTGCAACAGGAGCTGCGTCGCTGCCCCATAGACATCGGCCTCGCAGGCGCAGGGCACGCGGCCCTCGCCCATCATCGAGGCCGGGCCGCAGACCGCTCCACCATATTCGGTGAAAGTCTCCGGCCAGCAGCGGATGGCGAAGGCATCGAAACCGCCCTCGGCCTTCATGCCGTCGAGCGCCAGCTTCAGCCTGAGCGACCGGTCGAGTTCCGTCTGGTTGACGTCGTCAAGTCCGGCGAGATTTTCCGAAAGCGTCATCCTGAGCCGCCTTGCCGCCGGTTCCGGCGCTGCCCGCGCCCGGTCAAACAGATCCGCAAGCTCGAACCCGGTCACGGTCATTCCGGTCAGATCTGCAAGACGGCCACTGTCATAGGCGCAGGTGTCGAACCCGTCCGGATGCGCGCCGATCCGGGCAATGCTCTTGCCGCGCAAGCCATCCAGCAGGGCGTCGCCATACTTGGAGTCTGCACCGGCTTTCTGCGGGATCAGGGGGCGAACCATCGGCTCTTCCGCCAGCAGCGCCTCGATACCCGGAGTATGGGGAGCCGCGTATCGCCAGGAAAACAGCCTTCCCCTGAGCCCCAGCGCGTGCGAGGCGAGATTGAGCCCGCAGAAGGCATTGAGCCGCAACCGGCCGCCGAGCCGCGGCTCGGGAACCGCCCAGATCGCCAGCGGCTCGGCGAACGTGTCCGCGATGCGGCAGGTCATAGCGGCATCGGTGAAGGTGAGCTGCAGGATGAGAATGCGGTCCGGGTTTTCGGCCTTGATGTCCGCGATCGCCGCTTCGGTGGCGACGGCATCCATCAGCAACTTTTCGGACCCGACCAGCCGGTGGCCGGTGGCCCTCAGATCGGCGAGCATGCCGCCGAGCATTTCCTCGGCGAATTCCACATCGAAGGTTGGCCGCCCCAGCGGCAGAACGCCTATGGTGAGAGTTTCACCGGACATTGACATTCCCCCTTACATCACCGGGTAAAAACACTAGATTGCAGGTATGAAATTGAACCTGCGACGTTGGCCGGCGGCCCTCTTCCTCGCGGTGGCGATCCTTGCCATTGCCCCTCCCACTCAAGGCGCGGCCACCGAGGCCGCTTGGGCCCGTCTGGCGCAGGGCGGATACACGATCCTGCTCGGATACTCGCGAACGCCGGGTGGCGGCGAACCGCTCAGGCCGGATCTCGGCGATTGCGAAAACCGCAAGAGCCTGACCGACCGGGGCATCCAGGAGGCCCGCCGCATCGGCATGCGGTTCGCGGCCCGCGCCGTCTCGATCAGTGCGGTCTATTCCGGCGAATTCTGCCGCGCCACCGAAACTGCGGGACTGGCGTTTGGCCGCAGACAGGTCGAAACCAGGGCCTATCTCAATTCGATCGTCGGCGGCGCCGATCCTGACGTGATCCCGGACGAACTGATTGCCGCGGTCGAGGAATTCCAGGGCGCAGGCAACCAGCTGATGGTCACCCACCCGGCGCTGATCCGCGCCATCTCGGGCACCACGCCGCGCGAAGGCGAGGCTGTCATCATTGCGCCGGGCGCCAACCCGGGCGACAAGCCCCGGGTCGTCAATCGCCTGCTGCTCGACTAGATCCGGGCGCTGCATCAGCCGAAATCGCTGTAGCCGTGGCGGAAGCTCTGGTCGGCGGGCGCGAACCGCGCGCCTTCCGCACCAAACACCGGGTGCTTGTCCCAGGGAGTGGCTGCCTGATCGGTAAGCGCATTGAGATCCTGCATGTAATCCACCGAGCCGGTCTCCAGCCCCAGACGCATGGCGTTCCAGTCGGGATACAGCCCGAAGGGCTCGAGCCAGATCGCCCTGCCTGCGAGGTAACCCGAGGCCCCGGCTTTGTAGGCGTGGGCGAGGATGTTGCGGAACTCGGCCTTGCCGGCGCCCGCCGACAGCATCACCCAGGGCCGGCCGGCAAGCCGTCCCATCTCGTCGAACGCCGCCTGCACCTCCGCGTCGCCACCTTCCGGAACATCCTTGGCGGCAACCGGGCTCTCGAGCTTGAACACGTCGATACCGAATTCGGGCACGGCAAAATCCGCCACCGATTGCAGCACATGGTCGGTGCGCTTGCCGGTCATCTCGACGTAATCCGTGGTCTGGTGTGCATCGCTCGCCAGAGGATAGACCAGCAGCTCGAACAGGAACGGAATGTCATAGCGCGCGCAGGCCTCGCCGACCCGCCTAGTGAAATCCTTCTGCTTCTGGCGGATGTGTTCGGGTGCATCGGGCCGGTACCAGGCCAGCACCTTGACTGCATCGCCGCCCATCCGCTTGATCTTGGCCACCGACCAGTCATCGATCTCGCTCGAAAGCCGTCCATCCGGCGTTTCCTCGAAAACCGAATCCTCGAGCGTCACAATCAGCCCTTTTGTCGGTGAAAGCTTGCCGATACCCTTGGGAATCGCGAAATGCGGATCAAGCAGCATCGCCGAAGATTGCCCCTGCAGGGTTTCGATCAGCAGGGTCTTGAAGGCTGCAACCTCCTCCCACGGGGCTTCGGTCACGCCGTGGTGCCTGGCGATCGGCCCCTTGATCGGCGGCCGCTGGTCGACAGCCGTCATCTTGAACAGTCCACCGTCGTCGGCCATGCGGCGCATGCCCCATAATTTGCCTGCGCTCAGCTGCATGACGGCGTCTCTTTCATGAAGGATTCGGTTTCTGCACGTGTCGGGTAGCCGGCACGGCCATTGGTCCGGGTGCATTTGATTGCCGCCACGCCGCTGGCGAAGCGGATCGCTTCGGGCGGCGACGCGCCCTCGCCGAGCCGGAGCGCGAACGCACCGTGCCAGACATCGCCGGCGCCCAGCGTATCAAGCGGCTTGATCGCAAAAGCCGGTTCGAAACCCGACGCCAAGCCATGCCGCCAGGTCACGCCCTTGGCGCCGTCGGTGACGCAGACGAAAGCTCCCGTTTCAGCGGCCACATCGGCCAGCGCCTTTTCGAGATCGTCGTGTTGCGCCCAGTCACGCAATCCCTGCGCCGAAAAGGCGACATGGCTCGCAAGGTGAAGTGCCGCTTCGGCTTCTCGGATCGGCGCCTCTCCGTCGAGAATGCCCGGCAGCCCGCGTTCCCGCGCCACCCGCATCAACACCTCGGCCCCGTCCGGCCATCTCGTGTCGGCCAGTGCCGCATCGAACTGGCCCGGAAGCGCTGCCTGCAGCCATCCGGCATCCATCGGCAAGTCATGATCGCGGAAATTAACGATCTGCCGCTCGCCCGCCTTGTCGATGAACACCGAGGAAAAGGAGGAGCGCCGCCCCTCGAACCGCCGCAGCATGGAGCAGTCTACCCTGTCGGCCTCGAGACCGGCGACGATCATGTCCGCGACCTGGTCCGATCCCAGCCGGCTCGCAAGCATGGCATGTCCGCCCAGCCGGGCGATCGCGGCCGCGGCATTGGCGGCGCCTCCGCCGCCGGTGATCTCGGCGCCATTGGCCCGGTATTTCTCGGCCAGCCTCGGCATCTCGTCGAGAAAGAAGACGAAATCCACCACGGCCACACCGGCGGTCACGATTTTTGTCATTGCAGATACGCTTCCAAGACGTGGCTTCCAGCAGGCGAAAGAGATCCGCCATCAAGTGACTTTATCAAGTCTTATATAAGACACAAGACAGAATCGGCTACTTTGCCGACTCACAAGGCGCCAGCCCGGCAAGGGCTCAATCGACCGGCAATCCACTCGACACCGTGACCGGACGAGATCCGCCGCGCCAAGGTGATGGCCGACCACCATCGACCCCGGATGTATCCGTTCCGGTGACAGATGGAGACAGAAAGGCCGCCCGGTGACAACCGGACGGCCCGCATTCGAGGCTCTTTCACAAGGACCTTACTGCATGTCCTTCATGGCACCGCCGTCGATCATTTCGGATGCCTTCGCGGCTTCGGCGACCAGCAGGTCATAGAAAGTGGTCCCGCCCTGGACGTTGGTCTTGAACCATTCGAACACCGGAGCGGCAGCTTCCTTGAACGCGGCCTTTTCCTCCATGGTCGGCACATAGACCGAACCGCCCACGGCCGCGAACTCCTTGTAGGCTTCGATGGACTTGCGTTTCGGCGAAGCGAAGGTCGCCTGCTGCAGGGCGGCGAAGCCATCGACCACGACGCGGCGCAGGCCCTCGTCCAGGCCCATGAACCGCTCATTGTTCATGTACCACAGGGCGCCCATGTAGGAATGACCGTCAAGCGTGAGATATTTGAGCCCCGCATCGGGGAACTTCATGCCCATGATGTCGGTGATGCCGTTCTGCGTGCCTTCGACCACGCCGGTCTGGAACGAGGTAAACAGTTCCGGCCAGGGGATCGGGGTCGGTGAAGCTCCCATGGCCCGGACCAGTTCCTGCGGCAGATCGGCCACCACGGTGCGGATCTTCAGACCTTCCAAGTCGGCCGGCGAGCGAACTTCCCGCTTGGTATTGGCGAAATTGCGCCAGCCGCCGGTGTTGCCAATCGTCATCAGGCGGATCATGCCGCCGGAATCGGCGAGCATCTGCTCCCGCATCGCCCGCACGAAGGTGCCTTCGGTCAGCACGGCTTCCGCGATCCGATCATCACGCAGCAGGTAGGGCAGATCAAGCACCTGCACGTAAGGGAAGATCCCCGAGGCACCGCCGGATGTGGAGATGTAGATGTCGATCGATCCGTCGGCGATGCCCTGAAGGCATTCAGCACCCGTGGAGCAGAGTTGCGTGCCGATGAAGAGTTCCACTTCGATGGCGCCGTTCGAGGCCTTCTCGACATAGTCCTTGAAGACGATCAGGCCGTCATAGTCCTCGTCATTCTCGTTCGAATTGGCCGTCGCGCGCAGCTTGATGTCGGCAGCCTGTGCCGCCGTGATCATGCCGCCTGCAAGGACCGACAGCCCCAGCGCCGCTGCGGTCAGTGTCTTCAATGCCTGTTTTACTATCATGGATGATCCTCCCTTTTTCCTGCTTCCCGGCAGTAGTCTTATATAAGATACAAGATTGACGAGATCCCTGCTCTTGTCAACCGCATGCATCGCGCCTCGCCTGCCACATTCCGCACGTCCCGAACCCTCATCGCGCAAAGCCGAACAGCTGCGGCACGAACAGCGAAATCTGCGGGATGAAGGTGATCATGAAGATCACCGCCACTTCCACCAAGAGGAACGGCAGGATCGCCTTGGCGATGGTTTCCACCCGTTCGCCCGACACGCTTGAGGTGACGAACAGCACCAGCCCCATGGGTGGCGTTGCAAGCCCCACGGTCAGATTGACGCTCATGATGATGGCGAAGTGCACCGGGTGAACACCGAGATCGGTGAAGATCGGTCCGAGGATAGGCCCCAGGATGATGATCGCCGGCCCCGCATCGAGAAACATCCCGACAATGAACAGGAGCACATTGATCAGGAACAGCAGCATGTACGGATTGTCAGACAGGCCAAGAATGAAATTGGCCAGGATCTCCGGCGTGTGCGACAGGCTGACAACGGTCTTGAACGCCATCGCGGCGCCGACCAGAAGCAGCACCACCGACGTGGTCATCGCCGCCTTGGTCAGCACCTTCGGCAGATCGGCCCAGCCCATGGTCTTGAGAATGAACAGCGAAACGATGAAGGCGTAGACCGCGGCCACGGCGGAAGCTTCCGTCGGCGTGAATACGCCGCCCAGGATGCCGCCCAGAATGATCACCGGGGTCAAAAGCGGGAAGAACGCTTTCAGGCTGGCCTGGCCGCGCTCGGGCCAGGTGGCCCGCCGGGAGGCCACCGGAAAGTCGTGCTGCTTGGCCATGAAGGCCACGACCAGCATCAGTCCGACACCGACGAGGACACCGGGTACGATGCCTGCAAGAAACAGTGCCGCCACGGACTCGCCCATCACGTAGGCATAGATGATCATGATCCCCGATGGCGGGATGATCGGCCCGATCACCGACGAGGCCGCCGTCACCGCGGCCGCAAATTTCCGGGTATAGCCGTTCTTCTCCATCGCCGGAATGAGCATCGATCCCAGCGCCGACACGTCGGCCACGGCCGAGCCGGAAAGGCCCGCGAACAGCATCGAGGAGAGGATGTTGACATGCGCCAGGCCACCCTTGAGATGGCCGATCATCGCCTGGCTGAACTCGACGATGCGCATTGTGATGCCGCCGCGGTTCATCAGTTCGCCCGCCAGCATGAAAAACGGGATCGCCATCAGCGGAAACGAATCCATCCCGGTGTAGACGTTGCGGTAAAGCAGTGCGATGTCCCGCTCCTGGCCGTTGAACCAGAGCAGCAGGCCCGGGGCCGCGAGCATGCCGAAGAACACCGGCAGGCCGATCATCAGGAAGATCAGGAACAGCGGCAGGAAGAAGAACAGCATGGCCTACTCCACCGCCACGATGAAGCGGTCATGATCCTCGGGCAGTTCCACCTCCGGGTCGATGAGATGCGCGATGGCCTTGAGGCACAATTCAATGTTGACCAGGATCATCAACAGCAGGCCGACAGGCAGCGACATGTACATCCACGCCAGCTTGATCCGCACCAGTCCCAGCCCCAGAAACTCGAGCGGCAGCTTCAGCGAACTCGAGTTGAACAGCCAGCCGGAATTGACATGATTGAGGCCAAGCCTGAACCCGTAGACGAGCACGACCAGCGACAGCGCCAGCAGCACCAGGCCCAGAAACGCGCCGATCCGCACCGGCAGCATGTCCTTGACCATTTCGATGGAAACGAAGCCGCCCCAGCGATAGGCGGTGGGCGCTATCAACGCCGTCATCCACAGCATCAGGAAGCGGGCTCCCTCGTCCGGCCAGGCCAGCGCATTGCCCAGAACGTAGCGGAAAACCACCTGCAGGATGATGATCAGCACCATCAGGCCCATCGCCACCCAGGCGACGTTGCGGCCCATGCGCAACATGAGGGTGTTGAAGCCCGCCAACGGCTTGAGCACCGCCAGTAAAACCGTCATGGTCACGCTCCTCCCCAGAGCCGACAGCCGGAACAGGTCGGCAAGTCTTATATAAGACCTGTGCTATGGGCTTCTATTTTGGAGCGCCTGTCAAGACGGGAAATTACGCTCGTACCCGTCTTCAGCTGCTGATGAACACATGCTCGGTATGCTGAACCAGCTTCTCGCCCGGCCTGAGCACCGCGCCGGCAAAACCCGGATGGTTGGGACTGTCGGGCCAGCTCTGGGTTTCAACGCAGAAGCCGGCGCAGGCCGAATAGGGTTTTCCGGTCAGTCCGGGAACCGACGGATTGATCTTGAAGCCGGTATAGAACTGGAGCCCAGGCTCGGTTGACCGAAGCTCCATGGCGATCCCGGAACGCATCGACCGCGCCAGTGCAATGGTCCGGACCGGCTGCCGCTCGGTCGACAGGCAAAAATTGTGGTCATAGGCCACCTGCCCATCCGGGCCTTCCCGGCGGATCGGCCGCAGTTCACGGAAATCGAAATCTGTGCCCGCCACGTCGCGGATCTCGCCGGTGGGGATCTGCTCCGCATCGACCGGCAGATAATGATCTGCCGCAATCATCATTTCATGTTCGAGGATATCGTCGGCATCGTCGAGGGTGAAATAGCTGTGATGTGCGATGTTGGCGAGCGTCGGCCGGTCGGTGACGCTGGTATAGGTGATGGCCATGCCGCCCCCTGGCCGCAGCTCATAGCGGGCTTCGATCTTCATGGTTCCGGGATAGCCCGACTGGCCGTCCGGATCGACAATTGAAAAAACCGCGAAATCGCTGCCGTGGCTTTCGAGCGTCCACAGCCGCTTGGCAATCCCGGCGCTGCCGCCATGCAGATGATTGATGCCGCGCTCGTTGCATTCGAGCTGGTAGCTGACCCCGTCCAGCACAAAGCGCCCGCCGGCAATCCGGTTGGCGTGCCGCCCGGCCGTCTGTCCGAAGTAGGGTGAGTGGAGCGGATAGCTCTCGAAGTCGGGGAAACCCAGCGTCAGCGGCGCTGCATGACCTTCCAGCCGGAGATCCTGCAGGGTCGCACCCCAGGTCATGATCTTCGCTGTCAGCCCACCGCCTCCGATCGTCACCCGGTGCACGGTCTCGCCATCCGCGGTCTGGCCGAAAGCTTCAATCGTCATGCTGTTTCTCCCCTCGATCAGGTGCGGATGGTTCCCGAGGAAGACATGACCGCGTTTTCTGTCCGGCGCAAGACCGGATCAGCGCGTCAGCTGACGGGTTGCGGCTTCCAGCCCGGCAAGGGTCATCGGGAACATCCTGTCGCCGAACAGATGCCGGATCAGTGCCGTCGAATGGGTGTGCGGCCAATAGGCTTCCGGCGCGGGATTGAGCCATGCCACCTTGTGAAAATGGTTGAGCACGCGCGTCAGCCAGACCTGGCCTGGCTCCTCGTTCCAGTGCTCCACCGATCCTCCCACGGAAACCACCTCGTAGGGGCTCATCGCCGCGTCGCCGACAAAGATTACCCGGTAGTCCGAGCCGTAGGTGCGCAGCACTTCGGCTGTCGGCAGCAGTTCCTGTCGCCGCCGGCTGTTGTCCCGCCATACGCCCTCGTAAAGGCAATTGTGGAAGTAGAAATACTCCATGTGCCGGAACTCGGCCCGGGCCGCCGAGAACAGCTCCTCGACCACCTTGATGTGATCATCCATCGAGCCGCCGACATCGAAGAACATCAGGAGCTTGACCGCGTTGCGGCGCTCCGGCCGGGTCTTGACGTCGAGCCAGCCATGTTCCGCGGTCGACTGGATGGTTCCGGGCAGGTCGAACTCTTCCGCCGCGCCCTCACGCACCCAGCGCCTGAGCCGCCGCAAGGCCACCTTGATGTTGCGGGTGCCGAGCTCCACTGTGTCGTCGAGGTTTCTGAATTCCCGCTTGTCCCAAACCTTCACCGCCCGCCGGTGGCGGCTCTCGTCCTGACCGATCCGTACGCCCTCGGGATTGTAGCCATAGGCGCCGAACGGAGACGTGCCGGCGGTGCCGATCCATTTCGAGCCGCCCTGGTGCCGCTTTTGCTGCTCCTCGAGCCGCTGCTTGAGGGTTTCCATCAGCTTGTCGAAGCCGCCAAGGCTCTCGATCAGCTTCTTCTCGTCCTCGCTCAGATGCTTCTCGGCCATCCGCCGGAGCCATTCCTCGGGCAGGTTGCGCGCATCCACGCCGCCTTCGCCGCCGATCGCCTCGACGCCGCGGAAATAGTGCGAGAAAACCTGGTCGAAGCGGTCGACGTGCCGCTCGTCCTTCACCAGCGACGCCCGCGCCAGGTAATAGAAACCCTCGACGTCATAACGCGACAGCCCAGCCTCAAGCCCTTGCATCAGGGTGAGGTATTCGCGCAGCGAGACCGGTACTTTGGCGGCTTTGAGTTCTAGAAAAAACGGAAGAAACATGCGCGGGACAATAGCCGCATTGAGAACCGGTTGCCAACCGGTTTGGAACTGATGATCCGCATCGGGAGTGCTTTTCCAGTGAGCCGCCACCGAGCGTCAGCCGGTCTTGCGGCTCCATGCCATCTGCCGAGGCATGGATCGATCATCGAGGACACCTGAAGCAACCACTTCTACCGTGACCCGGCCCCGTGACTTGTGCGGCGCCGCAAGGGATTCCCCTCGCGGCGCCGCAGTCTGATTGTAACGGATCTCCCGCAACCCGGACCTTCTCGACAGCCCGGCTGCGTAAACCGGCGGATGGATCAGAACTCAGACCACTCTTCGGCCTTGACGGCAAGATTGCCCTGTACCGGGGCTGAACGCCGGCTGGAAGAAGACGGCTCCGCCATGACGCGTGCTGTCTGGCGCAACGCCGCCGAGTGTCCACTGGCGCTGCCCGACAGACGGAATTGACCGATCAGGGAACCCAGGCGCCCCGCCTCATCCTGAAGCGAAACGCTGGCAGCCGTGCTTTCCTCCACCATTGCGGCATTCTGCTGTGTGACCTGGTCCATCTGGTTGACGGCGGTATTGACTTCCGACAGGCCTACCGACTGTTCCTTCGCGGCGTGGGCGATGGCATTCATGTGCTCGTTGACGGTCACGATGTAGCTCTCGATCGCTTTCAGCGCCTCGCCGGTTTCACTGACAAGCCGGACGCCGCCTTCCACTTCGACGGAAGAATTGCGGATCAGATCCTTGATCTCCTTCGCGGCCTGGGCAGAGCGCTGCGCCAGTTCGCGAACCTCCTGTGCCACCACGGCAAAGCCTTTTCCGGCTTCGCCTGCGCGGGCTGCTTCCACACCGGCATTCAGCGCCAGAAGGTTGGTCTGGAAAGCGATCTCGTCAATCACGCCAATGATGTTGGAGATCTGGTTCGAAGATTGCTCGATCCGACCCATTGCGTCGACAGCATTGGAAACAATCGTAGCCGATTGCACAGCACTCTGGTTGGCTTTGACCGCGACAGTCCTGGCTTCCTCGACGCGCTGCGTCGAATTGGTGACATTCGCCGTGATCTGGTCAAGGGCAGCGGCTGTTTCCTCAAGTGAGGCAGCCTGCTGCTCGGTCCGTTTGGAGAGATCCTGGGCCGACTGGCTGATCTCGCGCGATCCGGTATCGATCTGCTGCGATGCCTCGGCGACTGACCGCAGCGTATTTCCGAGCTGCGCAACGGCCGCATTGAAATCGCTTCGCAGACCTTCGAAATCGGCAGCGAACGGCTGCGTCAGCTGGTAGGAGAGGTCGCCGTCGGCAAGATGCTTCAAACCATCCGCGAGCCCCTGGGTTGCCTGCTCCATTTCCTGCGCCCGGACGCGTTCGGCTTCGCTGTTGCGCTCGCGCGTCTGCTCGGCGCTGTTTCTCTGTTCGTCGGCCTCCTGCTCGATCCGGATTTTTTCCAGACCGGATTCCTTGAAGACCTGGACCGCGCGCGCCATCGCGCCAACTTCATCGGGACGGTTCTGATCCCGGACATCTGCCGCCAGGTCGCCATTGGCCAGCCGCACCATGGTACTGGTCATCCGGCTTATCGTGCCGGAGAAAGAACGGGCGTAAAAGAAGAAACCCAGCAGGGACAGCAGCGAAACAATCAGGGTTCCAACGATCGATGACCACGTCGCGGCTTCGCCCGCAACAACAACCGGTGTGACGTCAGCTGCGATTTCAATCACGCCGATCTTCTCCCCGGAGAAGTTCCTCAGCACCTTTCCGGTAACTGCATAGTCATGCTCTTTTGTCGACACCAGCTTCAGCGGCTGATCGTTATCGAAAGCCGCGCGCAGCTCTTCCGGGGACATCATCGTGGAAGCACCGAACGTCGAGGACTGCGTCTCGAAGTTACCGTCTTTCAGGATGTGGACGGCAATCAGAGAGCCGGTCTTCTCTGCGATGCGGGAGAAGTAGTTCGCTGAAAGCTCGCTGCCAACATCCACAATACCGGCAATCTCGCCATTCTGCATGACGGGCGCTGTGGCAAAGACGTTGACCGAGGTGCGTCCGGGTTCAACACCGGCATGCAGTTTTTTGCCTGCAATCGTTGCGACGACCATCTTGCGGCGCCCGCGGATGTCGTCACCGAATTTTTCCGGTGCGTGAACGCGCGCAACGACCACACCGTTCCGGGAGAAGGTGATGAGCCCGAGACCGCTCGTTTCATTCACCCGCGAAAGACTGCCTGAATAGCGCGCGATCAGGTCCTCGCGCGCATTTTCCGCAATCAGGCCGGCAATCTCGGGTTCGCTGGCAATGGAAAGAGCAAGGCCGGATGCGGCCCGCTTTTGGGCTTCCATATCTGCCTCCAGCACTGCGAGGTCGGCGTTGAATTCCTTCAGAACCGCCTGCTCGTTCATGTTGGATTGGCTGTACCAGGCAAGGCCGCCGATCATCGAGCTGGCAAAAAGAACCGACGCGAAGCCAAACCCGGCCATCTTGACCCACATGGGCCGCTTAATATCGATATTGCTCACAAACGTATCCCTAAAAAATCCGACGAAAAGCCGTCAATGCAATGGGACTATTCCGATGAGTTCGCTAAGAATTGATAAAACACGGTATCCAAAATCTTGATTTTACGGGCAATTTTTGATCGTTTTCAGGACGAGCGGCATTGGTGAGACGGTGCGGCAACTACTTCCGCGCCAGATGGCGAAACCTGCAAGCTCGTGCTGCAAAAGGTCCGCCCTGCATCTTGATCGGAGCCAGGCAGCTGCAACTCGGGATAGATACTTAGTCGGCTTTGGTTTTGACAAACCGACAGAGGAACCGGTCGCGCGACGATTGCCGCATTGGCAGCGTAGTGCCAACGGACTTGGGGCCGATCATTGTCAGCTCTCGTTGAGTTCGGGGTTGGGGAAATAGCCCGGCCCGATGGTCAGCGGCTTGTCCGGCACGACGGTGTCGTCGATCTGGCTGGTAAAATCCTTGTCCGCGGCCCAGATCAGCTTGCTGCGGGTATAGTCGTATAGCCTGATCGCCACATGGTATGGCTTGCCCGCCTTAACCCCGCGCACCTTGGGTGAGTGAACGCCATAGCGGACGCTGCGCGCGTGCAGCCGGGTCTCGACGGTGAGCGGCGGCCCACCCGCGGGATTCTCGAAATCGGCAATCAACCAGGTCCCGACCGGCAGGGGTTTGAGCACATGGGCGACAAACCCGTAATACACCTGCGCTTCCCGGTAATTGTAGACGAAGCCACCGCCGGCGATATCGATATAGGGCTTTTCCGCGGGATCTTCGCGCATTGCCCAGCCAATCGCCATGAGAACGCAGGCCAGCCCGGCCATCGCGGCAACGACCTTCTCGAATGTCCTGTCTTCCCGCACGGCCATGTCCGCCACGCCTCGATCGTTTCCCCGGAATACGGCTGATCAGGGATCAGTTTCTCACAACTTCCGGATCGAGACCAGCGGCGACTTTGCTTCACTCCCGGCGATTCATGAGCGAGCACGAGGATGCTGCACCATCACAACCGCACTCACGCCGGGCCCGTGTTACCCCGCAACCAGGCATCGAGATTGTCCTTGGTGAAGGTTCCGGATTCAAGCCGGTCGTAGATGAACCGAATTGTTTCATCTTCACCAGCAGTAAGTTCAAGGCCATTGAGATCCAGGAAGATTTCCATACAGGCAAAGGCAACGCGCTTGTTGCCGTCAACAAAGCCGTGATTCATGGCAAGGCTTTCCCAAAGCGCTGCCGCCTCTTCAATAAGATCTGTGTAACAACCGGTCTGTGGCCGCAAAAGTGCAGCCTCGATCAGCCCTCGATCACGGAGGCCCGGCGCACCGCCATGGGCCTTGAGCAACACATCGTGGATGTGGATCGCTTCCTGAAGTGTAATGTAGCGCATGAGCGACCCTATTTGGCCAATGCTTCATACACCTTGTTCCAGCGCTTCATGCTGCGCTCCAACGAAGTCTGCACCTTTGGGTCGACCGAGTTGGAGCCCAAAAGGCGCTCATACTCTTCGGTTGACAGCACGACGCGTATGTCGCGCCCGTTCTTTCGGATCACCACCGGCTCCGTAGCGGAAGCCTCCAGCAATTCCCCGAAGCGGTTCTTGGCCTCGCTTGCCTGCATGACTTTCATCGGACATCTCCCGGTCGGCAAATTGCCAGATTGGACATTTTGTCTAAAATAGCCAAATTGTCCAAAATGTTCAAGTCCTACCGCCAGCAATGCCGGCCCAGGGCCCTACCGGCTGTACTTGATGAACGGCGTCAGCGTGGCGATGCGGTCGTAGAGCTTGCGGGCGGTGGCGTTGAATTCCTGCGTCATCCAGTAGACGCTCGGGCAGCCATCCGCGTCGGCCTGCGCGTAGACCGCCTCGATCAGCGCCCGTCCAACGCCGGTGCCGCGCACGTCCGGCGCGGCATACAGATCCTGCAGATAACAGACCTGTTCGATCTTCCAGCAATGCCGGTGATAGAAATAATGCACCAGGCCGGCCGGCTTGCCGTCGACCAGCGCCAGCATCCCGCGCGGTTCGTAGAAGGATGCTTCACCGGCAACATGATCGCCGACGATCCGGGCCAGCGTGGTCCGGTAGACCTCTTCCGGAACGCTCGATTCGTAGAACTCGAGATAAAGCGTCCACAACCGCCGCCATTCGGGTTCGTCAGCCAGCGTAATCGGCCGTATTTCAACTTTCCCGGTCATGCATTCACTCCCTTTGTTTCCGACGGCAGACGGTCCTCCCCGATCTCTTCGATGTCGAAGGGCGTGGTTTGGTAGACCTGGTTGATCCAGTTTCCGAACAGCAGGAAGGCATGGCTGCGCCAGCGGTTTTGCGGCTTTTTGTCCGGGTTGTCATCGGGAAAATAATTCGCCGGCGGCTTGATCGGCGTCCCCGCCTTGACGTCGCGGAAATACTCCTCCGCCAAGGTCCCGGAATCATATTCGATGTGATTGAAGATATAGAGCCGGTTGGCGAAAGCCTCGTGCAGCAGGCACAATCCGGTCTGGTCGCTTTCCATCAGGACCTCGAAACCCGGCGTCAGGTCCTCGCGCCGTACCTCCGTCCAGCGCGACACTGAAACCTGGAAATCGTCCGAAAATCCCGTGAGATAAGGCGACGCGGGATTGAGGTTGCGGTGCCGGTAGACCCCGAATGCCTTCTCCTCGAGCGCCCGCTTGGGCACCTTGTGGAAGTGCCAGGCCGCGGCCATCGCCCCCCAGCAGACAAAGAAACTGGAATGGACATGCGTTGTCGTCCAGTCGAGAATCTGCTCCATCTCCTGCCAGTAGGTCACGTCCTCGAACGGAAGGGTCTCGATCGGCGCACCGGTAATGATGAAGCCGTCGAACTTGCGGTGCTTCACCTCGTCCCAGGTGTGGTAGAAATTGATCAGGTGATCTTCCGAGGTGTTCTTGGCCACATGCGAGCCGATGCGCACCAGTGTCAGCTCCACCTGAAGCGGTGAAGCGCCGATCAGCCGCGCAATCTGGGTTTCCGTGGCGATCTTGTTGGGCATCAGGTTCAACAGCCCGATGTGCAACGGACGGATATCCTGCCGCACGGCAATTGATTCATCCATGATTTGCACGCCTTCGCGCACAAGTGCGTCGCGGGCGGGAAGACCATCGGGAATACGGATCGGCATGACGCTATCAGCTCCAACAAGAAACCGGCCGCGAATACAATGCTGCCGGTCCGGTGGGAACGCGCCCCGTCGGCCCTTTAGCAAGTTGTTTAACGTGGCTGCAAGCCGGCCGGCCAAATCACCACGAGAGCCAATTTAGTGGCACTTGCCGGCAAGTCAATCTCGTTGCAATGACATCCATCATTGAACCGGTCAGCCCACGCAGCCATCCTTCACGAACAAACCAAGGTTTCGTCCTATGCCGCCAAGCGTGGGATGATACGATCAACGAGAGGAATCCGTGATGGACCTGTCCCCCCAGCTGTTCATTGTCCTGTTCTTTTTTTGCTTTTTCGCCGGATTGGGGATCTTCTTCATCGGCATCGGCTACCTGTGGCAGGTCTCGTTGCAGGCCAAATCCATGAAGCACTCGACATCACAGTGATGCCGGAAGCCTCCTCTCGGGGGCTGACAGTACAGATCCCGGTCAAAGCTTCTGTCAGGCCACCTTCATCTGTTCAGCTGTCGCCACTGTCTGTGCAGCCTCGCGAACCAGATTTCGACCGTCCTTTTTCGCCTGGTATACGGCAGCATCGGCATTGACCATGGCAGTCCTCAGATCATCTCCGGGTTCAAGCTTGCTGTAGCCGAAACTTGCCGTCAGGCTCAGGTTCCCGCCCCTTATGGCAATCTGCAACTGTTCAACCGCCCTGCGAAGATGGGTTGCCTGGAGCCGGATCGCTTCATTATTGACACCTGCGAGAACAATGCAGAATTCCTCTCCGCCAAGCCGCGTACAGATCGCCGTATCCGGCGTCTCCCGCTCCAGCAATTCGGCAAATGCCTTGAGGCTTCTGTCTCCCACCTCATGCCCGTGGTCATCATTGACCCGTTTGAAATGATCGATATCGCAGATGATCAGACCGGTCGGCAATGGCTCCGACGCTGCCCGCAGCGCCTGTACTTTGGCTTCGAATGCCCGGCGATTGAGAAGGCCGGTAAGGGGGTCGGTTTCCGCAAGACGCCTCAGCTGCATGACCAGGGTGACGGAATAGCGGGAGAAAAGAGCAAGGCCGATCACAATCGCGAATATTGCATTCTCGGTCTGCATTGATGGTGCAAAATCCGAGTTCCTGAAGACACTGTGCGTAGATAGGTCGAGCTCGGAAAACTGGATCAGGACGATCCGGTTCAGCGTCAGCGCGGCCTGGGCAAGGAAGGCCATCGCGACAACGATGTCTACCCGATGGCTTCTTGCACGCCAGACCAGCAGACAGCACATCAGGTCCACCAGAACCGTGAATCCGCTGATAGCCGCAAACCGCAGCCAGAACATCGCCCCGGAAGCGTTGGCATAGACTATCAGGCTCAGGACAACCGCGACCGATAGCCCGAAGGCCAGCCGGGGAAAGTCTTTTCCGAAAAGCGAGGCCACACCCCAGACCAGCAGAAAATGCCCCGAAAACAGCGAAACCAGAATGGCGGCCTGAAAGCCGGGCTGAAGATCACTGTCGACCAACATGACAGCGACAAATCCGAAGAGCGAAACGAAATAGGCCGCCGACAATCTGAGCGCGGGCAGCTGTGTGCGGTCGTGCATATAAAGCAAAAGGAATGCGAAGCCAGCAGACAGGAATATCGCGGGCCCGAGCACTTCATATGTCAGGTTGGCATACGGCAAGTAAAACGGCCTTTCGCGAGTGTCCGGAACGGCGCATGCTACCAGCCAAACCTAGCCAAATAATTACCGGGGAAAACTAATTGCCGCGTTGCCGCGCCAAAAAGGCCAGCCTCTCGAAAAGGTGAACATCCTGCTCGTTCTTCAACAGCGCGCCATGAAGTTTCGGCAACGCGTTCTTCGCATCTCCGCGAAGCGTTTCCGGCGAAACATCATCGGCGACCAGCAGCCGGATCCAGTCGAGTGCCTCGGACGTCGAGGGTTTTTTCTTGAGGCCAGCCGTCTCGCGGATCTCGTAGAACTGGGTCAGCGCTTCGCGAACCAGCGTCTGCTTGATCCCCGGATAATGCACGTCGACGATGCGCTGCAGGGTCTCCATGTCGGGAAACCGGATATAGTGGAAGAAACAACGGCGCAGGAACGCATCAGGCAGTTCCTTCTCGTTGTTGGACGTGATGATGACGATCGGCCGCTGCCTCGCCCGGATGGTTTCGCCGGTCTCGTAGACGAAGAACTCCATGCGGTCGAGTTCCTGCAGCAGGTCGTTCGGAAACTCGATGTCGGCCTTGTCGATCTCGTCGATCAGCAGCACTGTCTTCTTGTCGGCGGCAAAGGCTTCCCAGAGCTTGCCGCGGCGGATGTAGTTGGCCACGTCATTGACGCGCTCGTCGCCAAGCTGGCTGTCGCGCAGACGGCTGACAGCATCGTACTCGTAAAGCCCCTGCTGCGCCTTGGTAGTGGATTTCACCGACCATTCAATCAGCTCCAGTCCCAGCGCACTGGCGATCTGCACCGCAAGCTCGGTCTTGCCGGTGCCGGGTTCTCCCTTGACCAGAAGCGGCCGCTCGAGCCGGATCGCCGCATTGACCGCAACGGTGAGATCCTTTTCCGCGACATAGGCGGACGTGCCTTCAAACTGCATATTTCCTCCATACGCCGCAAATCCGGCGGCTTGGTTCGATACCGTCTTCAACACCATACTCGGGCCCGTGACGCAACCCGCAAGCCACATCAACGGTTTGCGCCAGATCAAGGCGGCGGAGGGAACGGCAGGACAGGATGAATCCAAACCTGCTCATCGCATCAACTGGAGAATGACATGACGCTTTACCACATCCATCTGGTCATGGCCCGCAACAAGGAATTCCCCGAAGGCAATGTCCATCGCGGCTACGACATCCATGCCCCGCTGGATCAGGAAGGCCATCTCGACAAGGAAGCCTGGGAAAAGGCGCCGTCATCCTCGACCGTCGTTCGTTTCTGGGATGGTGAGCGCTCGGAACTGGGCTATCTCGTCCATCATCCGAAAGGCGGCTGGGCTTTCGATTACGATCCCGCCGACGATGACGACGATGAAACCGGCTTCCGGCTCTCCAACCATGTCTTCAAGACCGGGGAATACATATCGATCCGTGATCACGGCGCCGACGAACTGCACACCTTCGTCATCGCTTCGGTGACAAAGGTCGCCTGACGCAAAAGGCGGCTCGAGAAATGGAAGGAGCGCTCAAGCAGCCCGCATGAGCGCTCCGTTGGCTTTAGCTGCCCTCGATTTCCTCGCGCAGGATCTCGAGCTCCATCCATTCACTTTCCATCGCCTCGATCTCGCCCTTGAGCGCATCGTGGGTCTTGGCCCGGGCGGCAAACCCGTCCGGGTCCTTGGCAAACAGTTTTGGATCGGCCATTTCCGCCTCGATCTTCGCGAGCTTTGCCTGCGCTTCCTCGATCTTTCCGGGAAGCGACTCCAGCGCGAATTTCTGCTTGTAGGAGAGCTTGCGCGAGGCGTCGCGGCTGGCCGTCTGCGGCTTCGGCGCTGAGGCGGTGCTGGCCGTCTCCTGGGCCGAGCGGGCCTTCTTCTCCCGCGCCTCGACACCGCGTTGTGTCAGCATGTCGGAATATCCGCCGGCATAGGCAATCCATCGCCCGTCAGGTTCCGCCGGGTTCGCCGGCGCAAGGGTCGAGGTGACCGTGCGGTCGAGAAAATCGCGGTCATGGCTGACCAGGATCACGGTTCCGGGATAGGAGGCGACGACTTCCTGCAGCAGGTCCAGCGTCTCCATGTCGAGATCGTTCGTCGGCTCATCAAGGATCAGCAGGTTCGAAGGCCGCGACAGGATCCGCGCCAGCACCAGCCGCGCCTTCTCGCCGCCCGACAGGTTGCGGATCGGGGTCCGCGCCTGTTCCGGCTGGAACAGGAAGTCCTTCATGTAGCCGGTGACATGTTTGGCTTCGCCGTTGACCAGCAGATTGTCGCCGCGCCCGTCTGTCAGGTAATGCGCCAGCGTCTCGTCCGGATTGAGCACTTCGCGGCGCTGGTCGAGCACCGCGATGTCGAGCTTCGATCCATGCCTGACAAAGCCGGTATCCGACTCGAGTTCGCCGATCAGCATCTTGAGAAGCGTCGTCTTGCCTGCACCATTGGGGCCGACGATGCCGATGCAGTCGCCGCGATTGATCCGCATCGAGAAGTCGCGCACCACTGCGGGCGCACCGTCATAGCTCTTGGAGATTCCTTCCGCCTCGATCACCAGCTTGCCCGAATCGCGGCCCTCGGCTACCTGGGCATTGATCCGCCCCTGCGGTCCCTTGTGGCCGCGATGCTCAGCGCGCATGGTCTTGAGATCCGACAGACGCCGCATGTTGCGCTTGCGCCGCGCGGTCACGCCGTAGCGAAGCCAGTGTTCCTCGCGCTCGATCTGACGCCCGAGCTTGTGCTGCTCCAGCTCTTCGGCTTCCAGCACCGAATCCCGCCAGGCCTCGAAATGTCCAAAACCGCGATCCAGCCTCAGCGAGCGGCCCCGGTCGAGCCAGACCGTGACCCGGCTGATGCGCTCGAGAAACCGCCGGTCATGCGAGATCACCAGCAGCGCGCCGCGGCTGCGCAGAAGTTCTTCTTCCAGCCATTCGATGGTCGGCAGGTCGAGATGGTTGGTCGGTTCGTCCAGCAGCAGGATATCCGGCTCCGGCGCCAGCACCCGAGCCAGCGCCGCTCGGCGGGCTTCGCCGCCGGAAAGCGTTTGCGGGTCGGCCTCGCCGTCGAGCCCGAGATGCTCGAGCAGATAGCTGACCCTGTGCGGATCGTCGCTCGGACCGAGGCCGGCTTCCGCATAGGCCTGGACCGTCTTGAAGCCATCGAAATCCGGCGCCTGCGGCAGGTAGCGGATGGTCGAGGAGGGATGCCGGAAGATCTCGCCCGATTGCGGCTCGACCTGCCCGGCGGCAATCTTCAGAAGTGTCGATTTGCCCGAGCCATTGCGGCCGACAAGGCAGATCCGGTCGCCAGGTTCGACCTGCAGCTCGGCCCCGTCAAGCAGCGGCGCTCCGCCGAAGGAAAGCCTGATGTCGTCGAGTTTCAGAATGGGAGGCGCCATGCTCAGGCTCCGGAAAAATCATGAGGGCGGGCGACGATGAGGGCGCGCCCGGAACCAAGGCTCGCGGTCAGGCGGCCCTCGGCCACGTTCGAGATGGTGCGTGACGCACCAAATGCAATATTGGCCCTGTCGAGCGGATATTTCGCTCCGGACAGGCTGAGGCCATTGAGCGCGGTAAACGCGATGACCGAAAACAGTGAGCCGGCGGGAAGATCGAGCTCCCGCGACCCGGACAACAACGGAACCGCCTCTTCGACGCCGGAGGTCAGCACCACATCGAGCCCCCGCTCGGCCAGGGTGACGGCTTGCATCAGATGCGACAGCGCATGATCGGTGCGCGCGCCACCAAACGAGCCGATCAGGATCAGCCGCGCAGCACCGCGCTCGATCGCCTGTTCAATCGCCAGTTCGCCGTCGGTGAAATTCTTTTCCGCCGGGAACGGCAGCCGCGGAATGCCGGCATGCCGTTCGGTGAGATCGGTCGAGGTCGAATCGAAATCGCCGACCCACAATTCGGGCGTCAGGCCAAGCGCCTGCGCATGGACGATGCCGCCGTCGGCGGCAATCGCCCGCGCGCCCGCCGTCAGCGCCAGAACGCGGTCGTCAATCTCGAGCACCCCGCCGAGCAGGATGGCAAAAGTGGAATTTGAACTCATGGCGCATGCCAATAGCAGCTTTGCGCGCACTTGCCAGCGTCTGGAAGAAATTCTATGTCTTGTCCCGCTCTAACGGGGTGCCTGGCATTTGCCATGCTGAGAGACCAGATGGTCAACCCGAAGAACCTGATCCGGTTTGTACCGGCGGAGGGATTAGACGTGCACATCGCGCCTATTCCTGTTTTTCTGAACCAAGGAGGCGCGATCGATGCGCAAGTACAGATTTCTTCCTGCTGCCCTGGCAGCCCTTTTCCCCTTTCTCGCAGCCCCGGCGATCGGTGCTGACAAGGCGTTAACGGTCTATACCTACGAGAGCTTCATTGCCGAATGGGGCCCTGGCCCAAAGATTGAAGCAGCCTTTGAAGCAGAGTGCGGCTGCGATCTCAAATGGGTCGGCGTCGCCGATGGCGTGGCCCTCCTCAACCGCCTCAAGCTCGAGGGCGACAAGGCCGAGGCCGGCATCGTGCTGGGACTCGACACCAACCTGGTTGCCGAAGCAAAGGCCACCGGCCTGTTCGAGGCGCACGGCCTGGATACCAAGGCGGTCAAGATCCCCGGCGGCTTCAGCGACGACGTGTTCATCCCCTATGATTACGGCCATTTCGCCGTTATCTATGACAGCGAGGCGATCAGCACACCGCCTGCAAGCCTTAAAGAGCTGGTCGAAGGCGACCCGGAACAGAAGATCGTCATCCAGGATCCGCGCACCTCGACACCGGGCCTTGGTCTGCTGCTGTGGATGAAGTCGGTCTATGGCGACGACGCGGCCTCCGCCTGGCGGAAACTCTCGAAGCGCGTGCTGACCGTGACGCCGGGCTGGTCGGAAGCCTATGGCCTGTTCACCTCAGGCGAAGCGCCGATGGTGCTGTCCTACACCACCTCGGCCGCCTACCACATGGTCGCCGAGGGAACCAACCGCTACCAGGCGGCTGAATTTTCCGAAGGCCATTACCTGCAGATCGAGGTCGCCGGCCTGCTCGCCAACGCCCCGGACAAGGACCTGGCACGCCAGTTCCTGAGCTTCATGATGACGCCCGGTTTCCAGAACGAGATCCCCACCAACAACTGGATGATGCCGGCGGCACCCGTCACCATGGAACTGCCGGAAGCCTTCTCCACCCTGGTCTCCCCGAAAACAACCTTCCTTTACTCGCCCGAGGAGGTCGAACAGAACCGTGCCGCCTGGATCGAGGAATGGCTCGGCGCCATGAGCCGCTGAAGGCCGCCATGCTGACCCGGGCCGAACATCGCACATCACGGTTGGCGGGCATTGCCGCCCTGCTATGCGTCGGCCTGGCGCTGGCGGCGCCGCTTGCGGTTCTGCTCTCCCACGGCGGCGGGACCGGGTTCAACTCGAGTCAGGGTAGCTACCTGCTGCGGATCACCCGGTTCACCCTGCTGCAGGCAGGCCTGTCGACCCTTCTCAGCCTGCTCTTCGCGGTGCCGCTGACCCGGGCCCTTGCCCGCCGCCCCGTCTTTCCGGGGCGGCGCTGGCTGATCAGCCTGTTTGCAGTGCCGCTTGGATTGCCGCCGCTGGTGGCCGCCCTCGGCCTGATCGAGATCTGGGGCCGCAACGGCATCGCCAACAAGGGCCTGTCCGTCCTCGGCGTCGAAACCCCGTTCTCGATCTACGGCCTGAGCGGCATTCTCGTCGCCCACGTGTTCTTCAACCTGCCGCTGGCAGTCCGGCTGATCCTGCCGGCGCTGGAACGCCTGCCGCCGGAGTACTGGAAGACCGCCGCCAATCTGGGTATGGGTGGACTTTCGCTGTTCCGCCTCGTCGAATGGCCTGCGATACGCCGGTCCGCGACCGGTGCGGCGGGGCTGGTGTTCATGCTCTGCGCCACCTCCTTCACACTGGTCCTGGTGCTTGGCGGCGGACCGGCGGCGACCACGCTGGAGGTCGCCATCTACCAGGCGCTGCGCTTTGATTTCGATCCCGGCCGGGCGGTGCTGCTTTCGCTCATCCAGGTCGGCCTGACCCTGGTGGTGATGCTCGCTCTCAAGCTGATCTCCGCGCCGACAGAGGCCGGCGACACCAAGGGCGGCGCCAGCAACCGCCCGGATGTCGGCGGCGGCATTCATGCTGTCCCGGATGCAATGCTGATCGGGCTGGGCGGCGTCTTTGTCGGTGCGCCGATGGCTGCGGTGCTGGTTTCCGGATTGAGCGCCGACATGTCGCGCTTGCTTGGTGACGCCCTGTTCTGGCGCGCGGCAATGACCAGCCTGCTGATCGGCCTTGCCGCTGCGTCGCTGTCGGTCCTGCTCGCGAGCCTCCTGGTGCGCGCCCGCTATTCGGCCGGCGCCCGGCCCGGCTCAGCCTTGATGGGCCTGCTGGCAGGGCTGTCGAGCGCAGCGGGATCCCTGACGCTTCTTGTGCCGCCCGTCGTTCTCGGTGCCGGATGGTTCCTGACGCTTGGCGGCGGAACCGGCCAGTTGCTGGCGCCTTTGGCGGTGATCACTCTGGTCAATGCTCTGATGGCGCTGCCCTTCGTCATGCGGGTGATGGAGCCCGCGCATCAAGGCACCATGGAGCGCAATGGTCGGCTGGCCGTGTCGCTCGGCCTGGTCGGCCTCAACCGGCTTTGGCAGATCGACATGCCCGCCATGCTGCCGGCCCTGGCGACCGGCTTCGTCTTCGCCGTCGCCCTGTCGCTCGGTGATCTGGGCGCCATCGCGCTGTTTGGCAGCGACCGGATCGTCACCCTGCCCTGGCTGTTGTATCAGAAACTGGGAAGTTACCGGACCAGCGACGCCGCCGGCCTGGCGCTGCTTCTGGGAGGCCTCACCATGGGTCTGATGATCCTCGCCGACAGGCTCGGCAACCGGAACGGAAGCGGACTGCGATGACACAGGAACCAGCAATTGCGTTTGAAGGCGTTGTCTACGGCATCGGCGATCTCGGCGCCGAGTTCTCGTTCCGGCGGGAGGCGGGAACCGTGACCGCCATTCTCGGGCCCTCCGGCGCCGGCAAGTCGACCCTGCTCAATCTCGCCGCCGGCTTCCTGACACCCGACAGCGGCCGGATCCGAATTGATGGCCGCGACGTGACCGGTCTTGCCCCTGCCGAACGCGGCATCTCCATGGTGTTTCAGGACAACAACCTGTTTGCCCATCTCGATATTCGCACCAATATCGGCATCGGCCTCAACCCTTCGCTGCGGCTCGATGCAGCCGCCTGGACCCGGGTCGAGCACGCGCTCGAAAGGGTCGGCCTCGCGGGTTTCGGCAAGCGGATGCCGGCAACCCTGTCGGGCGGCGAGCGGCAACGGGTGGCGCTGGCCCGCGCCTTCGCCCGCCGTCGCCCGCTGTTGTTGCTCGACGAGCCGTTTGACGGCCTCGGCCCCGGCCTTGCCGCGGATATGCTTGCCCTGATGCTGGAGATCTGCTCCGAGGTCGGCGCAACGGTGCTCATGGTCACGCACGACCCCGATGAGGCCCGCACTGCAGCCGGTCAGATCCTGTTCATAGCCAGGGGCCGGATTATCGCCGACGCGCCTGCGGCAGGCTTCTTCGAACGCCACGACCTGCCCGACCTGGAGGCCTACCTTGGCAGTGCAGCCGGAAAATGAGACCGCGCCACAATTTCGACGCGAGTGTTTGCCACTGGAGAAGCGGCGCAAATTGGGATAGACCAGAGCCTGAGTTCCGGCCTGTGAGATTTTCAGCTTCCGTCCCGGCATCAAGATGACCAGAAAACAATCCGGACCATGGCCAAGATCGCTGCGCCCCGCACAAGAACCAAACCGGCAATCGGCAACAAGCTTCGCATCGCGCTGGTGGCGACGGGCGGCCTGCTGCTGTTTGGCTGCCAGACACTCGGGGTCGACGTCTATGAGCCGGCCGTCAAGCCATCTGCCACACCGCAAACTGCGGAAAAGGCCGGCGCCTCCGATCCACGCACACGCATAGGTGCCAACGAGCACCCGCGCATCATCGCCAGCTATGGCGGTGAGTTCCGCGACGCCAAGACCGAGCGGCTGGTGGCGCGCATCGTCGGGGCATTGACTCTCGTCTCGGAAAACCCGAGCCAAGCCTATCGCATCACCGTTCTCAATTCGCCTGCGGTCAACGCCTTCGCCTTGCCGGGCGGCTATCTTTACGTCACCCGCGGCCTGCTGGCGCTCGCCAATGACGCCTCGGAAGTGGCGGCCGTCCTGTCGCACGAAATGGCGCACGTCACCGCCAATCACGGCCTGGAACGGCAACGCCGCGAACAGGAGGTCGAGATTGCCGGCCAGGTGGCCGAGGAACTGTTTGCCAATTCCATAGACGGCCGGCGCGCGGTCGCCCGCGGCAAGCTGTCTCTTGCCGCCTTCTCTCGCAATCAGGAACTCCAGGCCGACGTCATCGGCGTGAGAATGCTCGGCGAGGCCGGCTACGACCCCTATGCGGCGCCGCGGTTTCTCGAATCGATGAATGCCAACCAGCAATTCACCGCCGTCGATCCCGAAGCGGATTCAAGCCTCGACTTTCTCGCCAGTCACCCAAATGCGCCGCAGCGGGTGCAGCTTGCCAAGAACCATGCACGCGCCTTCGGGCCCGAAGGTGTCGGTGACCGCGGCCGCGACTACTATCTCGAGGGCATTGACGGACTGCTGTTCGGCGACAGCCCGAATGAGGGCTATGTCCGCGGCACCGAATTCCTCCACCCGGTCCTGGGGATCAAGTTCAGGGTCCCGGCGGGTTTCAGGATCGACAACAACGCCGACGCCGTGATGGCAACGGGCCCCGGAGATATGGCGATCCGCTTTGACGGCGTGACCGACGACAGCAACCAGTCCCTGACGGACTATATCGCGAGCGGCTGGGTCACCGGCCTGGATCCCTCCTCGATCAGGCCGACCCGCATCGACGGATTGCCCGCCGCCACCGCCCGCGCCAGTGCAGACCGCTGGGATTTCGATATCACAGTGGTGAGGCTGAAGGACCGCATCTATCGGTTTTTAACCGCCGCGCCGAGCGGCAGCCGCGACCTCGAGCCCACGGCTTCGGTCGTTCGCGCCGGGTTCCGCAGGATGTCGGCCGCTGAAATCAGACAAGTTCAGCCGTTGCGGATCCGGATCGTCACCGTCTCCCCCGGCGACACAGTGGTTTCGCTGGCCGCGAGGATGAAAGGCGTCGAACGCAAGCTTGAGCTGTTCAGGTTGCTCAATGCAATTCCGTCCGGCTCCGTGGTATCGGCCGGCCAGAAGGTCAAGATCGTCAGCGACCGCTGAATCGGCGGGGAAACATGGCCCCCGCAGGCTCTCCGTCTCCGTTCAGAGGCTGGCGATCTCGGGCGTGGCCGTCGTCAGCACGGCCTTCAGCTTTTCCAGAGCCCGGTTTTCGATCTGGCGCACTCGCTCCTTGGAGATGCCGAGTTCCGAGCCGAGCGACTCGAGCGTCGCCCCATCCTCGCTCAACCGCCGCTCGCGGATGATGCGAAGTTCGCGCGGATTGAGCGTGTTGAGCGCGTCATCAAGCCAGATATTGCGGCGTTCTTCGTCGATGATCGTCGACACCTGTTCGTCGGGCAGTGGCTCGTCGCTTCTGAGAAAATCCATGCGGTCGGACGATGCACCATCATCTCCATTCGACATCGGAGCGTTCAACGACGAGTCCGATCCCGACAGGCGCGCGTTCATCACCTCGACATCTTTGGCATGAACGCCGAGCGTATTGGCGATCTGGGAGTGGATGGCGCTCTCGGGAAGGCTCGGATCGTCCTGGGCAAGCCTCGCCCGAAGCCGGCGCAGGTTGAAAAACAGCGCCTTCTGGGCCGAGCTGGTGCCGCCGCGGACGATGGACCAGTTCCGCAACACGTAATCCTGGATGGAAGCCCGGATCCACCAGGTGGCGTAGGTCGAAAACCGCACATCCCGTTCGGGATCGAACCGGGCGGCCGCCTCAAGCAGGCCGACATGGCCTTCCTGGATCAGGTCGTTCATCGGCAGGCCGAAGTTGCGGAACTTGGAAGCCATCGATATCACCAGCCGCATGTGCGCCATGGTGATCTGGTGCAGCGCGTCCTGGTCCTTCTTGTCTTTCCAGCGGACCGCAAGGTCATGCTCCTGTTCCCGTTCGAGATAGGGAGCGGCCATGGCGGCACGCACCATCTGTCTGTTTGCGGAAATCGCTTTCATGACATCCTCCGGTCTTTTCGACGTATGCCCGAGTCTACGTGAGACATTGGGGAATGGATCATCACGCGTAATGAAATATCCGTGATAAGACCCCTGCAGCCTGCAGACGTGCACGCCCTTGAGGGAAAGGCTTTTAAATGCAAATGGTTCCATGAAATCTTGAGCAGCCGGAAGCGACCGGCCTCACGCCATACTCCGGGAGTTTCCGGCTCCTTCTCCAGCAAAGGATGCGGCGGAAAAGTGGCCGGACCACGTCAGTGCGGATCATTTATTCTCGGCAGGAGAGAGGCGCCCATACCCGGAGTATGCCGGCCGCACCCTGGACTGAGCCGTTTCTGGCGGCCTTCCGAAACCACGGGGAAGCCCTGAGAGATCGTTCCTGCATGCCGCAACAAAAAAGCCCGGGCGCGTGGGGCGGCCCGGGCTTTTGGTAGGCTTGTGGAACGCGAAGCCGTTATGCAGCTTCTTCCTGCGCGCCGTCCTCATCATTGGCCTTGCCGCGCTTCGGCCCCTTGTTGAGATTGACCTCGATCAGCCGCACCGCTTCGGTGTCGGACATCTTGTTGACGGCGCCGAGTTCGCGGGCCATCCGGTCAAGTGCCGCTTCATAAAGCTGGCGCTCGGAGTAGGACTGTTCCGGCTGGTTTTCGGCGCGATAGAGATCGCGAACCACTTCCGCGATCGAAATCAGATCGCCGGAGTTGATCTTCGCATCATATTCCTGCGCGCGGCGCGACCACATGGTCCGCTTGACCCGGGCACGGCCCTGAACAACCTTCAGCGCGCGCTCGACAAAATCTGTTTCCGACAATTTGCGCATGCCGATTGTCGATGCCTTGGCGACCGGCACCTTGAGGCGCATCTTGTCCTTTTCGAAATCAATCACAAACAATTCAAGCTTGTGGCCTGCAACTTCCTGTTCTTCGATCGCAACGATCTGTCCAACGCCGTGGGCTGGATACACGATCGATTCACCGGTCTTGAAACCCTGTCTCTGTGAAGGCTTTTTCTGCTGGGTTGTCATGCGTTTTCAAAACTCCCTGTTACGGAAACGGACACTGGGAGCCGGGCATGGCTTGCCCGGACCGGTCCTGCGACGGCCGGCAGGCGCATCGCACTGACAACGCTTTCAAGAACGAGACAAGTCAAAAAGCCGCAGTCGCTTACCGCGCGGAATCTGGCAATCCGACAGCTTTGCGCTGCAAGGAAAGAGCCACCGCTGTAAGGGACGTTTGCTTCCGTTTTTGCTTCTTGTTTCGCCCTGGCGGCGCCTTGAAGATGTCAGTAATATGATATGTACCACAAAAAATGGTGTAAATCAATGATTTGCGCAAGCCGCCGAACGGGCCGCGGAAAAACAGTTTAAGATTTGGTTAACCATGCGGCGGCGCACAGGCAAGATCGCCGCATTGCAGCAATATCCACAGCCGATTCGGGCGATCAATCGCCTTCGCCGGGCTCGGGCGAGAAGTATTGCTCGAACTTGCCTTCCTTGCCGTCAAATTCCTTTGCGTCGGCAGGCGCATCCCTCTTGATGGTGATGTTAGGCCATTTTTCCGCATATTCGGTGTTGACCTCGAGCCACTTCTCGAGCCCCGGCTCGGTGTCCGGCTTGATCGCCTCGGCGGGGCACTCGGGCTCGCACACACCGCAGTCGATGCATTCGTCGGGATGAATGACCAGCATGTTCTCGCCCTCGTAGAAACAGTCCACCGGGCAAACTTCAACGCAATCCATGTATTTGCAGCGAATGCAATTGTCAGTCACCACATAGGTCATGCATCTCTCCTGAGGCTCCTAAAGCGCCGTGCGTCTAATCAAACGCACAAAGGACGCTTTAGCACTTTTAACTGCTGCAACTGCGGCTCGGTCGGCTTGGGTCCGGCTGCCGGCAGATGCATCATTTCCAGAGCGTCACAGCGCGCATCGCGATCATCATGGCGAAGCGGAAGCTGTAGCGATCAACGGCGGTGAGGTACCGGCTTTGACGCCGTATTGCAAGACATCAGATGCCGGCAAAGCGCCGCAGCCGGGCGCCGGCGGACGAACCTCGCTGCCTGCGGGCCGGATTTGCGAACGAGCTTCTCCGCAACCTCGCGGGTCAAGACAATTTCATGCGTCATCATCCGCATTGCGAAACTGATCTATTTTTCGCCTGTCCCGCTTGGTCGGCCGGCCGGATCCCGGCGCACGCTGCGCCGCGACCGGTTCGGCCTCACCCGCTGCGGCGGGTTTCGGCGACAGATCCTCGTAGAGCAGTTGCGCTTCAGGCGCCGGGCCGCGGCGTTCTCCGCAGCCAAGCACCCTGAGCACCAGGATCCGCCGCTCAAGCGTGATCGTCAGCACGTCTCCGGGCTTGATCAGCACGCTTGCCTGGTCGATCTTCTCGGAATTGACCCGCACATTGCCGCCGGCGGCAAACTTGCCGGCAAGCGTTCTCGACTTGATGATGCGCGCGAAGAACAGCCACTTGTCGATGCGCTGCCGCGTCGCCTGCTCCATCGCGTCGGGGCCTATTTTTTCAGCTGGTCGCGCAAGGCTGCAAGCGCTGCGAAAGGCGAATCCGGATCGATCGGCTTCTCCTTGCGCTGCGGCCGGTCATTATTGCGTCCGCCGCGATTGGCATCGCCGTCCTGACGGCCCTTGCCCTGCCCGCCCTTGCCGGGACCGCCCCGTCCGGGTCCGCCTTTGCCCTGATGTCCGGGCTTTCCGCGGTGCCCCCTGTTGGGCCGGCCTTCGCCTTCGGCAGCGCCCTCACCTTCCGGTTTCTCGCCGGAACGGGCATTGCGGTTTCCGCTCTCGCGGCGGCCGCGGCCTTCGCCGGGTGCATTGCGCGGACCGCGCTGTCCATCCTGACGGCCACCCGGCCGCCACAACAATACCGGACGCGGCGCCTCGGCTTCCTCTGCCGTCTCCGCCTTTGGCGCATCGCCTGCCGGAGTTTCCTCCGCCGCCGGCACGCCTGCCTCGGCGGCAACGCTGTCGGTGGAAACTTCAGCCGGCTGCGCACCGGTCTCTTCGCCCGACGCCGGCGCTTCCGCCGTGTCAGCCGGGACTTCTGCCGTCGCTTTCACGGTCTCGTCTGCTGCAGCATCGGATGAGGCAGCCTGCTCGGCTGCCGGTGAAACCGGCTTGTGCGGACGATCGGCCGCAGTTCGCGAGACAACCACCTCGACCACGGGCCCAGTGCCGGCCGCACCTGCGGCCTCCGCCTGTGCCGCATCGAGGCTCGCGATATGGCTTTGCGCTTCCTCGGCCGGAACCGCATCGGCGCGGTAGCCAAGACCCTTGAGGATTTCCTCGATGTCATCCTGCGTGGCGCCGAGAATGGAAAGCATCCCGGTCGTGGTGATGAACCGGCGGCCGTCATAGGCGGCTTCCGGCCGCGCCCCTTGCGTGCCCGGCTTCCACTGCAGCGCCGGCCTGATCAGGTCGGCCAACCGCTCGAGAATGTCGATCCGCACCGCGCGCTTTCCGAGGAACCGGAACCCGGCGAGGCGATAGAACTCGCGGTCAATCTCCGGGTCGGTGGCCACAGATGTACGGCCGGCGGCCAGCAGCGGCGTCACGTCGCCATAGCCGGGCCTGGAGAACCCGTCATTGGCCAGCGCCCACAACAGCGTCACCAGTTCGGCCGGTGCCGGCTTCAGCAGCGCCGGCATGAAGATGTGATAGGCTCCGAAGCGGATCCCGTATTTGCGCAAGGATGCCCGCGCCGACTGGTCGAGATCCTTGATCATCTCGGCCACGTCGCGGCGGAACAGGACGCCAAGATTTTCAGCCAGCCGGAACGCCAGGCCACGCGCCAGGCCATCGAGGTCCTCGGCCCGGGTCAGGTCGTCGAGCGGCTTGAGCACCGTTGCGATGTGGTGATTGACAAAGCGGTCGATGCGCGCGGCAACGAAATCGCGCGCTGTCCCGGTCAGTTGCTCGTCGGCAAGCAGGATCGTGCGCGGCTTGAGAATATGATCGCCGCTTGCGAGCTTGGCAACGGGATCGCCGAGCCAGCGCACGGTTCCATCTGCCCCGATGGCGAAGTCGGAATTGCCCGACGCATGCAGCCGTGCGGCCCGTGCCTCGAATTCCAGCGCAAGCGCTTTTTGCGCAGCCGCCAGCACGGCCTTGGCGTCCGGCCCGTCCGCCGACGCATCCGCCATGAAACGGAATCCGGCCAATTGTCCAACATGGTGACCTTCAACGAAGACATCACCGTTTACACTGATTTCAGCTTCGAGCATCGCGTTCTCTCTCAGGCGCCTCATGAGCACAGATGTCCTGCGGTCAACAAAGCGTTTCGTCAACCTTTCATGCAACGCATCGGACAATCGGTCCTCAATTTCGCGCGTCTTTTCCTGCCAGTGTGTCGGATCGGCAAGCCATTCGGGTCTGTTTGATACATATGTCCATGTCCGGATTTGAGAAATCCGGGCCGACAAGGTGTCGATTTCTCCATCCGTCGCGTCGGTTCTGCGCACCTGTTCCGCCAGGAAATCCTCGTTCACCGCTCCGCTGCGGATCAGGTCGCGATAGATCGTGGCGATCAGGTCGGAATGTTGCGCCGGGGCAATGCGCCGGTAATCGGGGAGCGAGCAGACGTCCCACAGCGTGGCGACATTCTTCGGCGTGCTGGCCAGGTCCCGCACCTCGAAATCATTGACCAGGTGCTCGAGCGCGCGCTGATCCACCGCCGGCACCGCGCGGGTCAGCCCCTGCACCGCCGGGATCTGCTCGAGACTGGCCTGCAGCGAGTTCAGCGTGGAAAAGTCGAGCTGCTTGGACCGCCACTGCAGAATCTTGACCGGCTCGAACACGTGGCTTTCGAGCCGCTGCACCAGCTCGTCGGGCAAGGGCTGAACCTGGCCGGTAACCCCGAAGGTGCCGTCACGCAGATGCCGGCCCGCCCGACCGGCGATCTGGCCGAATTCTGACGCCGTAAGTTGCCGGTAGGAATATCCGTCGAATTTCCGGTCCTGGGCAAAGGCCACATGGTCGACATCGAGATTGAGTCCCATGCCGATTGCGTCTGTCGCTACCAGGTAGTCGACGTCGCCGTTCTGATAGAGCTCGACCTGTGCGTTGCGGGTGCGCGGGCTGAGCGCCCCCAGCACCACCGCGGCGCCGCCGCGCTGCCGCCGCACCAACTCGGCGATCGCATAGACCTCGTCGGCCGAAAACGCCACGATGGCAGACCGTCGCGGCAGCCGGGTGATCTTCTTTGAGCCTGCATAGTGCAGCTCCGACAGGCGCGGCCGTTCGACGATGGTGATCCCGGGCAGCAATCGCTCGAGGATCCCCCGCACCGTAGCCGATCCCAGGAGTAGCGTTTCCTCGCGGCCACGCAGCGACAGGATCCGGTCGGTAAACACATGGCCGCGCTCGAGATCGCCGGCGATCTGCACTTCGTCGATGGCGACGAAGGCCGCATTGGTTTCCTGCGGCATCGCCTCCACGGTGCAGACGGAATAGCGCGCACCCGGCGGCGTGATCTTTTCCTCGCCGGTGATCAGCGACACGTGGCTCACGCCAACCTTGTCAACCATGCGCCCGTAGACCTCGCGCGCCAAGAGCCTCAGCGGCAGCCCGATCACACCGGACGAATGCGCCGCCATCCGCTCGATGGCGAAATGTGTCTTGCCGGTATTGGTCGGCCCCAGCACGGCTGTGACGCCGCGCCCGGACAGGATCAATGGTTTCGGGGGATGGCTGCGGGAAGCGGGCATGTCGTCCGTATTCAGGTCAAGTCGAGTGTTACCTAACACATCGCAGAAGGCGAAACAGGGGCTAGAGCCGATCATCTTTAGCTGGAAGCGATTTGATGGACAGGATTTTTCGTGCCAGCGAGGAAAAACCGCAAGCGCGATGCAGCGCATCGTGCGAGGATTTTGACGACGCTGGCGCGGAAAAGACGTCCAAGCCTGGTGGACAAGGATGTTTCGCCAAGAAGGAACTCTTGTAATCGTCTGAACTTGGCCTTTCGCGCTCTGGACTGCGTCGCGCGAGGCTAACGGCGCTCGCGCCGCTTCACCTCACGCTCCTTGCCAGATCACGAAATTCCGGCGTTCAAACGATTCCATCTAAAGATGATCGGCTCTAATCGCAAAGACTCCGACAGCGCGCAATTTAACCATTGGAACAGTGGCGGAACGAATCGGCGACGAATCAATGACTCGCCCTGATTCCGCTTTTGTTCACCGCAACATCTGCCCCGTGGCAGGCTTTGCGCCACCACATGCTGAATCGCCCTTACGGCATTGCCGACCTGCCCGCACCTCTGCGTTAACCTTTGGATTCGGCGCCGCTCCGTCGCGCTGCAGCCGACCGCCGCCCTTAAGGATTTAGCAATAAATCCAAACACTTCGTTAACCAGATTCTTCTCATTTGAACGATCCCGTTAACCTTCAGAACAGCCGCGGAACGAATCGGCGACGAATCACTGACTGGGCGATGTTGGCCGTTTGTTCACCACAAGATATTGGTTCACGGCTGCAGCATTGCCACTAGTTTCCAAAGCTGGGCACAGTATCCGCCACGCCGAACCCGGCAAAAATTAACCTTTGCCGCCAGGATTCACGCCAGCACCACCTCTGCCGCGCCCTCGCAGGCCGAGTCCGGTGTTCAGATTTCGTTAAACATTCCAAACGCTTGGTAAACACATTCGGCGGCATTTTCCCGGTTCCGTTAACTTCCGGAACAGCGCCGGAACGAATCGGCGACGAATCAGCCTTGAGCCGGATTTCCCGGTTTGTTCCATACCAGATCTTGTGCCGCTGAACGCCAGACCGCCTATCCACACGCGCGAAAACACGGAAATCAAAGGGTTGACAGCCGCTTTTGTTAACCTTTGACCTCGGATCCAGACAATGGCGCTAGCGCGCCGGAGTGGCCGGCTAGCTGGTCACCTGGCAGCGCCGCCAGGTCTCGACCGGCATCTTCTCGCCGCCCGTTGTCCGCTGCAGCCACATCTCTTCGTCCGACAGCACCTGCATCTCTATGGTCTGCCCCTCTTCCGGGTCGCCTGCAGGTGCTGAATAGCGAAAATGGTGGCGGTCGTATTGGCCGGAGATTTCGGCCCCCGACGGAATCATGATCCGCGGGCCTTCGATGCTCAGATGCTTGCCATCGGCCGAGCACCAGTCGCCATCGATCCGGTCGGCGAGCGCGGGCACCGCCGTCGCAACCAATCCCGCAATGACGGTGACGGTTGAAATCATCGACTTTCGAAATCTGCACATCCGCTCACTCCTCCCGGCACACAATAGATCGTTTTCCGGCCCTGCGGAATTCAAACTTGCCTGGGCGACTTGATCATCCTTGCCCGTGGCCAAGCACCGCGCGAAGCGACGCCTCGATCTGGCCGCCGCACCAGGCTTCGCCATACAGGGCGTCACTACGTTTCCGGAGCTCGGCCTGGGATGGGAGTGCCGCAATACGGTCGGAGAGAACGGATATTGCTGGCGCATATTCGTCGAGCACTGGCCGGAGCGATGGCATCTTGGCGGTCATGGTACCCCACAGCGTTGATGTCGCAAGATCGGCGATGCCTGGGGCATCGCCTCCCAGCATGAAGCCCGATTGCGCCGTCAGGCCATGGCGCCGGCCCGTCTCCTCGAAAATCCTCATCCAGCGATGCAACCTTGGCTGAAACTCCACCCAGGCCGCATCCGTCCACATCTGTTCGCCGTTGTACCGGGTCATCTCGTAGAGCACGTCATTGGCATCGCACACCAGCTTGAGGCACATCGCCCTTGTCACCGGGTCTTGGCCCATCAACCCGTGTTTTTCTCCGAGGTACGCCAGGATCGCAGGCATCTGGGACAGATGGACGTTGCTCTCGTGGTCCGTCAGCACCGGCGGCCCCATATGCGCGATCAGCTGCTCGCCCGGCGGTGAGGTTCTTTGCGCAAGCACTGCCTCATATCCGGCATCCTCCCAGGCACAGCCGATATGGGCAAGAACGGACCTGACGAACTGACCGCGAAACTGGATGGGCCAGTAGTAAAGCGTGTAATCGATCATCGCCGCTGTCTCCTTGAACAAGAGGTGTTCTAGCTTAAATCAACCGGCTGCCGGAAGCGATCCGCAAGGACATGAGCGCCAAATCAAAACGCCCGGCAGTTTCCCGCCGGGCGCTGATCAAGTCGATGGTCCGATGCGGTCAGCTGAAGTACTGGCCGCCATTGGCCGAGATCGTCGACCCGGTGATGAAGCCTGCATCCTCGGACGCCAGGAACACCACGCAGCGGGCGATTTCCTCGGGCTCACCGAGGCGACCGACCGGGATCTGCGGGATGATCCGCTCGTTCAGCACCTTCTCGTCGATAGCGCGCACCATGTCGGTGCCGATATAGCCGGGGCAGATCGCGTTGACGGTGATCCCGGCGCGCGCGCCTTCCTGGGCCAGCGCCCGGGTGAAGCCGATGTCACCGGCCTTGGCGGCGGAGTAGTTGACCTGGCCGGCCTGGCCCTTCTGGCCGTTGATCGAGGAGATGTTGATGATGCGGCCGTACTTGCGGTCGCGCATGCCGCCCCAGATCGGGTTGGTCATGTTGAACAGGCCGGTGAGGTTGGTGTTGATCACCTCGCCCCACATCTGCGGCGTCATCTTGTGGAACATGGCGTCCCGCGTGATGCCGGCATTGTTGACCAGCACCGCGACCGGGCCGAGGTCGGCCTCAACCTGGGCGATGCCGGCGACGCAGGCGTCGTAATCGGCCACCGACCACTTGTAGGTCTTGATGCCGGTCTCCTCGGTGAACTTCGCCGCCGCCTCGTCATTGCCGGCATAGTTGGCGGCGACCGTGTAGCCGGCCGCCTTCAACGCGATCGAAATCGCTGCCCCGATCCCGCGGGACCCTCCCGTCACGATTGCTACCTTGCTCATGCCAATCCTCCCAGACTGTTACCGTAATCTACACTCAGCCGCGCTCGACGCAGAGCGCCACACCCATGCCGCCGCCGATGCACAGCGTCGCCAGGCCCTTCTTGGCGTCGCGGCGAACCATCTCGAACAACAGCGTATTGAGAATACGCGCGCCCGATGCGCCGACCGGGTGGCCGATGGCAATCGCGCCACCATTGACGTTGACGATCGCCGGATCCCAGCCCATGTCCTTGTTGACCGCGCAGGCCTGTGCGGCAAACGCCTCGTTGGCTTCCACCAGGTCGAGATCGCCGACGCTCCAGCCGGCCTTCGCCAGCGCCTTGCGCGATGCCGGGATCGGGCCGGTGCCCATGATCTGCGGATCGACGCCGGCGGTCGCCCAGGAAACGATCCGTGCCATCGGGGTGATGCCACGCTTTGCGGCTTCCGCTTCGCTCATCAGCACGGTGGCCGCAGCCCCGTCATTGATGCCCGATGCGTTGGCGGCGGTCACGGTGCCTTCCTTGTCGAAGGCCGGACGCAGCTTCGAGATGCCCTCGATGGTCACGCCGTGCTTGATGTATTCGTCTTCTTCGACGACGGTGTCGCCCTTGCGGCCCTTGATCGTCACCGCGGCAATCTCGTCCTTGAACTTACCGGCCTTCTGCGCGGCTTCCGCCTTGTTCTGCGAGGCGACCGCGAACGCATCCTGCTCGTCGCGCGAAAGCTGCCACTGCTTGGCGACGTTTTCCGCGGTGTTGCCCATCAGGTAATTGTAGAAGGCGTCTGTCAGTGCATCGTGCATCATGGTGTCGACCATGTTGGCGGCGCCCATCTTCACGCCGTTGCGCAGATGCATGGCGTGCGGCGCCATCGACATTGATTCCTGGCCGCCGGCGACGATGATGTTGGCATCGCCATTGGCAATCTGCTGCATGCCGAGCGCGACCGCGCGCAAGCCCGAACCGCACAGCTGGTTGAGACCCCAGGCCGTGGCTTCCTGCGGAATGCCGGCAGCCATCGCCGCCTGGCGCGCCGGGTTCTGGCCCTGGCCTGCGGAGAGGATCTGGCCGAGAATCACTTCATCGACTTCTTGCGGTGCAACACCGGCGCGCTCGAGCGCTGCCTTGATGGCGACCGCGCCCAGATCGTGGGCGGCAACCGAGGACAAAGCACCGTTGAAAGACCCGACCGGGGTGCGGGCGGCACTGGCGATTACGATGGAACTCATGATGGAATTTCCCTGTCATGTGAGTGTGAGGAGTTGCCCAGAACGTGACGGAGCTTGATGTTCATGTCAAATGCCCCGACGCCGAATTTTACATGCAATCGGTTTAATCAGGACCATAGTCTGATGATTTCCGGCTGCTTTCGCCGCATCGCACAAAGGAATTGTCTTTATCAACCGTTTTCGCCTACAGTCTGGGTCAACAAGGCGAGGATCTGGTCTGGGGAGACCATTTGAGGAGAGTGAAGAATGGCGAAGAACACCGGCACCATCACGATCAAGAAATATGCCAATCGCCGTCTCTACAACACGGGCACGAGCACCTATGTGACGCTGGATGACCTCGCGGTCATGGTCAAGAAGGGCGAGGACTTCATCGTTCTCGACGCCAAGAGCGGCGACGACATCACCCATTCCGTGCTGACACAGATCATTTTCGAACAGGAATCCAAGACCGGCAACACGCTGCTGCCGGTGTCCTTCCTAAGGCAGCTGATCTCGATCTACGGCGACCAGCTGCAGATGGTGGTGCCGAGCTACCTTGAACACTCCATGTCGGCGCTGACCGAACAGCAGGAACAGGTCCGCGCCCAGATCACCAAGGCCTTCGGCGACAACCCTGTGGCGCGCAACATCCAGCTGCCGATCCAGCTGGTCGAGGAGCAGGTCCGCCGCAACACCGAGATGTTCCAGAAGGCGATGCAGATGTTCTCGCCCTTCGCGCTCGCCCATTCGACACAGCCCGAGGAGACTCCGAAGAAGTCGGACACCTCGAAGGATATCGATGATCTCAAGACCCAGCTCAAGCAGCTGCAGGACAAGATCAATTCGATCGACAGCTGATCCTTCCCCGAACGATGCCCTCCGAAGATCCCTCGGCCCGGTCCCACCTTTGACCGGGCGTTCATAAACACTGCGGATTGTTTCCTTTCCGGCGAAACAGCTTTCCTCCGCCGATCCGGGCCAAAGCGGTGGCGCACGGCCCGTTTCCGGGCCTATAAGCGTCAGAACTGTTCCCGACATTGACCCGAAAGGCATTCCCGATGACCGAACTCACCCTGGCCAAGGCACTCAAGATCATCAACACCGCGCTCGCAACAGGCAAGGAACGCGGTCTCAAGCCACTGGCCGTGGTCGTTCTCGATGCCGGCGGCCATGTCAAAGCCTTCCAGCGCCAGGACGGGGCGTCGATGATGCGGTTCGAGATCGCCAGCGGCAAGGCCTATGGCGCGCTTGCCGTCGGCGTCGGCTCGCGCTGGCTCAACACCCAGGCGGAAACCCGCCCGCATTTTCTTGAAGGTCTTTCGGCGGTGTCCGGCGGCAAGATCGTCGCGGTTCCTGGCGGCGTGCTGGTCAGGGATCGCAAGGGCGCCATCATCGGCGCGGTCGGGATCACCGGCGACACCTCCGACAATGACGAGATCGCCGCAATCGCCGGCATCGAAGCCGCCGGTTTCACGCCCGACGCAGGCTGAGGCTCCGCTGGCGAGATCGCAAACGCCGGGTTACAACCCGATCGAGACATCCCGGCCCGCCGAGCGGATCGAGACGGAGAACCCGGCGATCACATCGATGAACGCGATCACCATCAGGATGAAGAAGACCTGGGTCGCAGCACCGCGCACCAGCAGGAACTCGACCAGAAACGCCACGAACACGAACATCGACAGCATGTGATCGATCACCGACCAAGACCCGGTGCGCGTGGCCTTCAGCACCTCGATGAACAGAAGCACCAGCGAAACGGTGATCAGCAGGTCGCCCAGACTCATCGTCCAGGTGGCGCCCGACATCATAGACAACGAGGTGATGGTCGACGCGAGCGCGGAGACTCCGTCGCCGACCAGGCCGATCAGGACCAGGTTGTAGACGATAAGCGGCACGATCATCAGCGGTATGGCGGCGAGCATGGAAAACCCTTCTTGACGGAACTGGACGACGGTGCGGAATGCCGGCCACGGCGATCATTGCCGCCGCAAAGCGCGAGCCATGCGACAATGCGAAATCAATCCGGCGAGCGCAAGCGGATCGATCAGCATTTCGTCATGTTATGGACTGCCGTGATCCATCCGCCGCCGGACACCGGCGGCGGATCAGATCCGGACGGCTCAATCAGGCATAGACGATCAGCAGATCCTTGGCGTCGATCTGGTCACCGGTCTTGACCAACACCTCGGCCAGCACCCCGTCGCGCTCCGCATGGATCGCGGTTTCCATCTTCATCGCCTCGATCGACACCAGCACGTCGCCGGCTGTGACCTCCTGGCCTGCGGCCACAGCAACCGTCGAAATCACGCCGGGCATCGGGGCGGCGACATGCGCGTCATTGCCGATTTCCGCCTTGCGCCGGGCCGCCGAACCCGATGCGCCATGCGCCCGGTCGGGCACCTTGACCCGCCGCGGCTGACCGTTGAGCTCGAAGAACACGGTGACCATGCCCTTGTCGTCGGATTCGCCCTGGGCCAGGTTCTGGACGACCAGCGTCTTGCCCTTTTCAATCTCGACGAAAAGCTCGCCGCCGACCGGAATCCCGTAGAAATAGGCGGGCGTCGGCAGCATGCTCACCGGTCCGTAGGTTTCCGTCGCCAGCGCAAAATCGGTGAACACCTTCGGGTACATCAGATAGGAGGCGAACTCGTTCTCGCTGATATCGCGCTCCAGCTTGGCCTCGATTTCGGCGCGTTCGGCGGCAAGATCCGCATCCGGCAGCAGCGAGCCCGGGCGTTCGGTATAGGCCTTCTCGCCCTTGAGCACCTTGGCCTGCAAAGCCTTGGGCCAGCCGGCCGGCGGCTGGCCGAGATCGCCGCGCATCATCGAGACCACTGAATCGGGGAACGACACGTCCTTGGCCGGGTTTTCGACGTCGGCGACGCTCAGGTCCTGGCTCACCATCATCAGTGCCATGTCGCCCACCACCTTGGAGCTCGGCGTCACCTTGACGATATCGCCGAACATCTGGTTGGCATCGGCATAGGCCTGCGCCACCTCGTGCCAGCGGGTTTCCAGCCCCAGCGAGCGCGCCTGCTCCTTCAGGTTGGTGAACTGGCCGCCCGGCATCTCGTGCAGATAGACCTCCGAGGCCGGCCCCTTCAGGTCGCTCTCGAACGCCGCGTACTGGTTGCGCACCGCTTCCCAGTAGAACGAGATCCGGCGGATCCACTCGGTGTCGAGACCCGAATCGCGCTCATGTCCCTTCAGCGCCTCGACAATCGAGCCCAGGCAAGGCTGCGAGGTGTTGCCCGAAAGCGCGTCCATCGCCGCATCGACCGCATCGACGCCGCTGTCGACCGCGGCCAGCACAGTGGCGGCGGAAATGCCGGACGTATCATGCGTGTGGAAATGGATCGGCAGGTCGGTGGCCTCTCTGAGTGCCTTGAACAGTTGCCGCGCCGCAGCCGGCTTCAGCAGGCCGGCCATGTCCTTGACCGCGATGATGTGGGCGCCGGCCTTCTCGAGCTCGGCCGCAAGCGCCGTGTAGTATTTCAGGTCATATTTCGGCCGCGCCGAGTTGAGAATGTCACCGGTGTAGCAGATGGTGGCTTCGCAGAGTTTGTTCTCCTCGCACACCGCGTCCATCGACACGCGCATGTTCTCGACCCAGTTGAGACAGTCGAAGACGCGGAACAGGTCGATGCCGCCCTGCGCCGCCTGGCGCACGAAATGCCTGACCACATTGTCCGGATAATTCTTGTAGCCGACGCCGTTGGCGCCGCGCAGCAGCATCTGCAGCAGCAGGTTCGGAGCCCCCTGCCGCACCAGCTCGAGCCGCTCCCACGGGTCCTCGGTCAGGAACCGCATCGACACGTCGAAGGTGGCTCCGCCCCAGCATTCCAGCGACAAGAGATCCGGCAGCGCCCGGGCGTAAGTGCCGGCCACGGCCGCGATGTCGTGCGTGCGCATGCGGGTTGCCAGCAGCGACTGGTGGCCGTCGCGCATCGTCGTGTCGGTGATCAGGATCCGCTTCTGCGCCCGCATCCAGTCGGCAAAGCCTTTCGGGCCGAGCTCATCCAGCAATTGCCGCGTTCCGGGCCGGACCTCGCCCTCGACATGGGGAACCCGCGGCGCCGCGGCATCGGCGAGCGGCAGCGGCCGGCCCTTGGTTTCCGGATGCCCGTTGACGGTGACATCGGCCAGGTAGGTCAACAGCTTGGTGGCGCGGTCCTGGCGCTTGACCTGCTCGAACAGCTCAGGCGTCGTGTCGATGAACCGTGTCGTATAGGTGTTGTTGCGGAACTCGGGATGGCCGATGATCGCTTCCAGGAAGGTGAGGTTCGTTGCCACGCCGCGGATGCGGAACTCGCGCAGCGCCCGGTCCATCCGGCGGATGGTTTCCTCCGGTGTCGGCGCCCAGGCCGTGACCTTCTCCAGCAGCGGGTCGTAGAACCGCGTGATCACCGCCCCGGAATAGGCCGTGCCGCCATCGAGCCGGATGCCGAAGCCGGTGGCGCCGCGATAGGCGGTGATCCGGCCGTAGTCCGGAATGAAATTCTGCTCCGGATCTTCCGTGGTGATGCGGCACTGCAGCGCGTGGCCGTTGAGCCGGATGTCGGCCTGCGCCGGCACGCCGGATTCCGGCGTGCCGATGACAGCGCCTTCCAGGATGTGGATCTGCGCCTTGACGATGTCGATGCCGGTGACTTCCTCGGTCACCGTGTGCTCGACCTGGATGCGCGGATTGACCTCGATGAAATAGAAGGCCCCGGTGTCGATATCCATCAGGTACTCGACCGTACCTGCGCCGACATAGCCGGTGGCATTGGCGATCTTGAGCGAATAGGTCGCCAGTTCCTGCCGCTGCGCCTCGGTCAGATAAGGCGCCGGAGCCCGCTCGACGACCTTCTGGTTGCGGCGCTGCACCGAGCAGTCGCGCTCGAACAGGTGCACGGCATTGCCATGGGTATCGCCGAGGATCTGGCTTTCGACGTGACGCGCCCGTTCGACCAGCTTTTCGAGATAGACCTCGTCCTTGCCGAACGCCGCCTTTGCCTCGCGCTTGGCTTCGGTGACTTCGCGGGCCAGGTCCTTCGGATCGCGGATGGCCCGCATGCCGCGGCCACCGCCGCCCCACGAGGCCTTCAGCATGATCGGATAGCCGATTTCCTCCGCCATCCGCGCCACTTCGTCCATGTCGTCCGGCAGCGGCTCGGTTGCCGGCACGACCGGCACGCCGATCTCGATGGCGAGATTGCGCGCCGCCACCTTGTTGCCCAGCCGCCGCATCGTGTCGGGCTTCGGCCCGATGAAGATGATGCCGTTTTCGGCGCAGGCGTCGGCAAATTCCGGGCTTTCCGACAGCAGTCCGTAACCGGGGTGGATCGCATCGGCGCCCGACAGCTTTGCCACCCGGATCACTTCGTCAATCGACAGGTAGCTCTCGATCGGGCCCAGGTCGCGCTCGAGGTGCGGACCGCGGCCAACCTGGTAGGATTCGTCCGCCTTGAAGCGGTGCAACGCCAGCTTGTCTTCCTCCGCCCAGATCGCGACGGTTTTCATGCCCAGTTCGTTGGCTGCGCGAAACACGCGAATGGCAATTTCCGAACGATTGGCAACAAGAATTTTGGAAATCGGCACAGACAGGCTCCCGGGTTTGGGCAAGGAAAACAAGGCTCGAGCGAACCCCGCATTCAATCATTAACGCCTGTTTTGCTGCAGTGCAAATTGAAGCCCATCATCTTTAGCTGGAAGCGTTTGAACGCCGGGATTTTGTAATCTGGCTGGAAGCGTGCGGCGACGCGGCGCGAGCACCGTTAGCCTCGCGCGACGCTGTCCAGGGCGTGAAAAGCCAGGTTCAGTCGATTTCATCTAAAGATGATGGGCTCTAAGAGATCAGGCCTAGCCTGAAGGCAATCGCTACCACGTGATGCCGGTTCCTGGCCTGCAATTTGTCCTGGATGCCGTTCATGTACCAGTCGACCGTATGCGCCGAAAGACCGAGCGTGGCGCCCATCTCGTTCGACGTCATGCCATAGCCCAAATACTCCAGCGTTTCCATTTCGCGGCGGGTCAGCGGCATCGCAACGGGCCGGCTGATCTGCTCGTGCGCATTCGGATCCACCGCCTCGAGAAGCTCCCAGAACGCCTTCTTGGCAAGCGCGTCCATCATCGCCATCTCCGACGGCGACAATTCCACGGGGCGGCCGGCAACGGTCAGAACCCCAACCAGCCCACGCCGTCCGTGAACCGGGAAGACATATCCGTCTTCCAGGCCGAAACGGCGCGCATCGACCATCATCCGCTCCATGCGCTTGTGGTTCGGGTCCTGCCTGAAGGCCTCGACCGACTCGCGCCAGCGATAGCCGCGCTGGCTGTGACCGAGATATCGGACCAGCGGGTCAATAGTCGCGTATTTCCGTTTCACGTAAAGCTCGGGCCAGCCTTTCGGCCATTGACCCTCGAGCATGATGTCGCTCGCCGGGTTCTCCGGTCCGGGCTGCCGGACCAGCGTGAAATAGTCAAATCCGAGCTCGTTGATGATCTTGCGAAGCCGCCCGCGAATGCTCTCTGCGCCTTCCTCGCCGTTTCTCTCGGTATCAAGAAACTGCAGAACGGCGTTCATCTCCATAATCTCCCCCAAAGCATCAAATTTGGCGTTTATCGTTCAATTTCAATATAGATCTGCAGTAAAATCAGGTTTCGAAACCCATTGTAATCCTAAATCTTGCAGTTGCGCCAGTATTTCTTTGCAATCGGCCCACGAACCGGCCCCATCCCTTTCAACGCCAAAACGAAAACCGGCCCGCGCGGGAAGCGCGGGCCGGCTTTGTCCAGACAGGGCTGGACAAGGAGGGGCGGAGGCTCAGATGCAGGCTTCGAACAGCGCCTTGGTGTTCTCCACGGTCATCTTGACCGGGTTGCCGCCGGCGCTGGGATCTTCGAGCGCCATCGCGGTCATTTCGTCGATCCGGTCACGGCCGACGCCGAGTTCGGCCAGCTTGTCCGGCACGCCGAGATCGGCGCGAAGCTTCAGCACGTAATCGTAAAAACCGTCGAACCCGCCGCCGATTCCCATGTAATCCGCGGCGCGGGCGATCCGCTCCTCGATCACCGGGCGGTTCATCCTGAGGACCGGAGGCATCACCACCGCATTGGTCATGCCGTGATGGGTGTTGTAGACCGCGCCGATCGGGTGCGACAGCGCATGGATGGCGCCCAGACCCTTCTGGAACGCCACCGCGCCCATCGCCGCAGCACTCATCATTTCCGCGCGTGCGTCGAGGTTCGACCCGTCGGCCACCACCAGCGGCAGATTTTCCTTGACCAGCCGCATGCCTTCGAGCGCGATGCCCTGGCTCATCGGGTGATAGAACGGCGAGGAATAGGCTTCCAGGCAATGCGCGAATGCATCCATGCCGGTGCCGACCGTGATGATCCTGGGCATGCCGACGGTCAGTTCAGGGTCGCAGATCGTGACAGACGGCAGCAGTTTCGGATGGAAGATGATCTTCTTGACGTGCGTCACCGAGTTGGTCAGCACGCCGGCGCGGCCAACCTCGGATCCCGTGCCCGCCGTCGTCGGCACCGCGATGATCGGCGCGATGGCATCGGCATTGGCACGGGTCCACCAGTCGCCGATATCCTCGAAGTCCCAGACCGGACGGCTCTGTCCGGCCTGAAACGCGATCAGCTTGCCCAGATCGAGGCCCGAGCCACCGCCGAAGGCGATAACGCCGTCGTGGCCGCCAGCCTTGAACATGGCGACGCCGGCCTCGAGGTTCTTCTCGTTCGGGTTCGGATCCACTTCCGAAAACATGGCACGGCCGAGGCCTGCGGCCTCCAGGAGATCAAGCGCATTGACGGTGATCGGCAACGAGGCAAGCCCCCGGTCGGTGACCAGCAGCGGCTTCTTCATTCCGGCGGCAGCGCAGGCTTCGGCAAGCTCCGAAATGCGGCCGGCGCCGAAGCGGATTGCGGTGGGATAAGACCAGTTGGCGCGCGGGCTCATGCGGATTTCTTTCTCAGATGGTAGGATTTGGGACGGGTGAGATTGTGGAAGCCGATTTCAGACAGCGAGCCGCCGCGGCCGGTGGCCTTGCAGCCGGTCCAGCACAGCGCCGGATCGAGATAATCGGCCCGGTTCATGAACACGGTTCCGGTCTCGATTTCGGCACCAACGCGGGCCGCCCGCTCGGCGTCATTGGTCCACAGCGAAGCAGTCAGGCCGAACTGGCAGTCGTTCATCAGCGCAAGCGCCTGTTCGTCGCTGTCGACCGGCATGATGCCGACCACCGGGCCGAAACTCTCCTCGCGCATCACCCGCATGTCATGGGTCACGTCGACAAGGACCTGCGGCATCAGGTAGGCGCCGCCGTCATCAGCCGGAAAAATATTCGGATCGATCAATCCGCGGGCGCCGCCGAGAATGGCCTCTGCGGTCTGGGCCCGGACTTCCTGCGCGAAGCGTACATTGGCCATCGGCCCGATCGTGGTTTCCTGCTCCAGCGGATTGCCGAGCTTGAGGCCGGAGCTGACCCAGGCCTCGGCTTTCTCGACAAACGCCGCATAGAGCGGGCGCGCCACGTAGAGCCGTTCGATGCCGCAGCAGCACTGCCCGGCATTGTACATCGCGCCATCCATCAGCACGTCGACGGCCCAGTCGAGATCGGCGTCTTCCATCACGTAGCCGGGGTCCTTGCCGCCAAGCTCGAGGCCGAGCCCGGTGAAGGTGCCGGCGGCTGCCCGCTCGATCGCCTTGCCGCCACCGACCGAACCGGTGAAATTGATGAAGTCGAAGCTGCCGGCCGAAATCAGGCTTTCGGTTCCCTGGTGATCCAGGAACAGGTTGATGAACACGTCGTCGGGCAGTCCAGCCTCGCTGAAGGCGCGGACCATGCGCTCGCCCACCAGCAGTGTCTGGGTTGCGTGCTTGAGCACCACCGTGTTGCCGGCGATCAGCGCCGGAACCACCGTGTTGATGGCAGTCATGTAGGGATAGTTCCACGGAGCGACGACGAAGACGACGCCGTGCGGCACGCGCTCGATGCGACGTTCGAACTGCGCCGAGTTCTCGATCTCGATCGGCGCCAGCGCCCGCGCGGCAATCCCCGCCATGTAGTTGGTGCGCTCGTTGACGCCGCCGAACTCGCCGCCGTAGCGCACCGGCCGGCCCATCATCCAGGCCAGTTCCGGCACCACTTCGTCGCTCATCTCGTTGAGACGGGCGACGCCCGCTTTGACGAGCGCAATGCGCTCTTCCAGCGGTCGCCGGGCCCAGTCCTTCTGCGCCTTGCGTGCGCGGGCGACGGCTGCGGCTGCATCCTCCACACCCATGACCGGGCGTTCGGCATAGACCGAACCGTCAACCGGCGATATCAGCTTCAAACTGCTCATTGCTTGGTCTCCTTGGGGGCCCACCCCATTTCGGGGCCGTGCCAGCCATCATGTAAGTTTTGGTATTTGTCCGGGTCAGGCGCGCTCGAAGCCGCGGGCGATTTCCCAATCGGTCACGGCCTTGTCGAATTCTTCCTGTTCCCACTCGGCGCATCGCACATAGTGATCGATCACCGCGTCGCCCATGGCTTCACGCAGCATCTTCGAATTCCGCAGGGTTTCCGTCGATGCGCGCAAGGTCGAGGGAATGTGCTTGGCGGCCGCATTCTCGTAGATGTCGCCGGTGGTCGGTGGCGCCAGCTCCAGCTTCTCTTCGATCCCCTTGATCCCGGCGGCCAGCAGCGCCGCCTGCGCGAGATAGGGGTTCATGTCCGATCCGCCGATGCGGCATTCGACCCGGACGCCCTTGGTGCCTTCGCCGCACAGGCGGAAACCCGCTGTGCGGTTGTCGACGGACCAGACCGTGCGGGTCGGCGCGAAGGTACCCTTCATGAAGCGCTTGTAGCTGTTGACGTAAGGCGCCAGGAACCAGGTGTAGTCGGATGCGTACTCGATCAGCCCCGCCATGAAGTGGCGCATCAGGTCGGACATGCCATGCGCACCGTTTTCGTCCCGGAACGCTGGCGTCTTGCCGCTCCACAGCGACATGTGCACATGCGACGACGAGCCCACCTTGTTTGCATTCCACTTCGGCAGGAAGGTCACCGACCGGCCATTGGCCCAGGCAATCTCCTTGACCGCGTGCTTGGCAATGGTGTGGTGGTCGGCGCAGTCGAGCGCCTCGGCGTAGCGGATGTTGAGCTCTTCCTGGCCGGTCTCGGCCTCGCCCTTCGAGTTCTCGACCGGAATGCCTGCGGCGAAGAGATGATTGCGCACCGGGCGCATGATGCTCTCTTCCTTGGTGGTCTGCAGGATGTGGTAATCCTCGTTGTAGGCGCTGATCGGCGTCAGCTCGCGATAACCGCCACGTGCGAGATCGCGGAAACTCTGTTCGAACAGGAAGAACTCCAGCTCCGTCGCCATCATCGCCTCGTAGCCGAGTTCCTTCAGCCGGGCGATCTGCACTTTCAGGATCTGCCGCGGCGATTGCGGCACCGGCTTGTGGCTGTGGTGATCGAGAAGATCGCACAGCACCATCGCCGTGCCTTCGAGCCACGGCACCCGGCGCAGGGTGGAAAGGTCGGGCTTCATCACATAGTCGCCGTAGCCGGCCTGCCAGCTGGTCGTCGCATAGCCGTTCGGCGTCGCCATTTCGAGGTCGGTTGCCAGCATGTAGTTGCAGCAATGGGTTTCCTCATGGCTCGAGTCGATGAAGTTCTGCACGTGGAAACGCTTGCCCATCAGGCGGCCCTGCATGTCGACGCAGCACACCAGCACCGTGTCGATAGCGCCGGATGTGGCGGCAGATTTCAACTCGTCAAAGGTAAGGTTTCCGGCCATGGGATCGATCCTGGTAAGCAGCCCTGAAGGGGCCTGGATTTGTGAGCGCTGTAGCGGCAAACCGCCCCCCGGACAAGCCGGGAGGCGTGATTTCGGTCAGGCCCGGCTCAGCTTTCGCCGTAGGGGAAGCCGGCTGCGTTGATGACCTTGTTGTACTCCTTGAAGATCGAGATGACCTTGGCCTTGGTTTCGCTTTCCGCGGCCACTTCGTCCCAGAACTTCACGGCGGCATCCTCGACCTGCTTCCATTCGGAAGCCGGAACCGAACGAAGCTGCAGCTTGTCGCCGGTGGCGCGCAGCTTGGCTTCGCCGCCCCAGTACCACTGGTTGCGGAAGGTGTGGGTGGCTTCCATGCAGGACATGTAGAGCTGCTTGAGATGTTCCGGCAGCTCGTTCCACTTCTTCTCGTTGGCAAACCAGGAACCGATCCAGGCGCCGGAGATGTTGTTGGTCAGGAAGTAGTCCGTCACATCGGCCCAGCCGACGGTGTAGTCCTCGGTGATCCCCGACCAGGACATGCCGTCGAGCTCGCCGGTCTGCACCGCGACTTCCGCATCTTCGTAGGGGATCGACACCGGCACCACGCCGAACTGGGTGAGGAAGCGGCCAGCCGTCGGGAAGGTGTAGAGCTTCAGGCCGTCGAGATCGGCGACGCTCTTGATTTCCTTCTTGGTGTTGAAGTTGCACGGATCCTGGCCCGCGGCCGAGAGCCAGACGACGCCTGTTCCGGAATAGGCATCACGCCAGATGTCGGCCAGGCCGTACTGCTGAAACAGCACCGGCACATCGAGGATCGAGCGGGTGGCGAACGGGAAGTAGCCGCCGAACAGACCCACTTCGACGGGCGACGCCATCGAATCGTCGTCCGAGTGCACCGCGTCGATGGTTCCCGCCTGCATGGCGCGGAACAATTCGCCGGTCGGCACGATCTGGTCGGCGAAGAACAGCTCGATCACCATCTCGCCATTCGCCGCCTTGTTGAAGGCATCAACGAAGGGCTGGGTGACGAACTGGCCGAGCGTTGCGCCGGCATAGGTCTGCATGCGCCAGCGGATCGGCTCCTGCGCCAGCACCGGCGGAGCGGCAAGCGCCGTACCGGCTGCGGCGCCGGCTGCGACGCCGGCCTTGGTAAGAAATTGACGCCTCTTGAGATTGCTCATGCTGTTCTCCTTTATGGTTTCGTCTTCTTCGGTTTAGCTCACTTCAGCCCTGGAGTTTGCCGCGGAATTGCTCCGGCAGCCACAATGCCAGTTCCGGGAACATCATCACGATCACCAATGTGAGCAACATGACCGCAACGAAGGGAATGACGGACAGATAGATATGACGCAGTTGGATCTCCGGCGGCGCCATGGCGCGCATCAGGAACAGATTATAGCCGAAGGGCGGCGTCATGTAAGCAATCTGGCAGGTGATGGTGTAGAGCACGCCGTACCAGACCAGATCGAACCCAAGCACCTTGACCAGCGGCACATAGAGCGGCGCCACGATCACCAGCATGGCCGTGTCATCGAGGAATGTGCCCATGAGCAAAAAGCTGAGCTGCATCAGGATCAGCACATGCCAGGGCTCGAGACCGAGCTGGCCGAGGAAGAAGTTCTCGATCGCCCGCACCGCGCCAAGCCCGTCGAACACCGCTCCGAAACACAGTGCCGCAAGGATGATCCACATGAACATGCAGGAGATGCCGAGCGTCTTGCGCATGACGTTCTCCATCACCTCCTTGGTCAGCCGGCCTTTTATGAAGGCAGCCGCCATCGAGGCCAGCGCACCGACCGCCGAGCTTTCCACCAGGCTGGTATAGCCCATCAGGAACAGCCCGTTCATCAGGAAGAAGATCATGAACGGCAGGAAGCCGGCGCGGAGCAGACTGATCCGCTCCTTCCAGGTGATGGCATCGCGCTCGGCCTTCGGGAGCGGCGGCCCCAGGTGCGGCTGCAGCTGGCAGCGGATGGCGATGTAGAGAATGAACAACCCGGCCATCAAGAGGCCCGGGAACACGCCCGCCAGCCACAGCTGGCTCACCGGCTGCCGGGCGATCATGCCGTAAAGCACCAGCACCACCGAAGGCGGTATCAGGATCCCCAGCGACGAGCCGCCCTGGATCACACCGGTGATCATCACCTTGTCGTAGTTGCGCCTCAAGAGTTCCGGCAGCGCGATGGTGGCGCCGATCGCCATGCCGGCGACCGATAGCCCGTTCATCGCCGAGATCACCACCATCAGGAAGATCGTGCCGATGGCGAGGCCGCCCGGAACCGGGCCGAACCAGACATGAAACATCCGGTAGAGATCGTCGGCGATCCGGCTTTCGGACAGCATGTAGCCCATGAAGATGAACATCGGCAGCGTCAGCAGCGGATACCATTTCATCAGCTTGATCGATTGCGCGAACGCGATCTCGACGCCGCCAGTGCCCCAAAGCGGCAGGGCGGCAATTACGGCGACGGCGCCAATGACGCCGAAGACCCGCTGCCCGGTCAGGAGCAGCGCCATCATCGAGGCGAACATGAACAGGGCGATAAGTTCGTAGCTCAAAGGCCCGCCTCGCTTGCATGGTTGACGCTGACGCCGCGCAGGAAAAGAATGTCACGGAAGAGTTCGGCCGTGGTCTGCAGCAGCATCAGCGAGATGCCGATGACGCCAACCAGCTTCACCGGCCACATGTAGGGCCGCCAGACCGAGTGCGCCCGTTCGCCATATTCGATGGCATAGGTGGTGCTGGAAATGCCGCCGTAGAGCAGAACGCAGAGGTAGAAGATCAGGAACAGCACGGTGACCGAATCAATCGCCGCCTTGCGCCGTGGCGACCACCCGCCATAGATCAGGTCCATCCGAACATGATCGCCCATCTGCATGGAATAGGCGCCGCCCAGCAGGTAGTAGCCGACCATGATGAACTGCGCGAATTCGAGCGTCCACAGAGCCGGTGAGCCTGCATACTTGGTCAGCGACGACCAGAACAGCACGCCCATCAGCGCGAAGATCAGGTACATGGCAAACCGCCCGACACGCCTGTTGAAGGCATCGACCGTGCGGATGTAGCTCTCGAGGAACTTCATCGGTTCAGCCATCCGGTCGTAACTGCCGGACCTCCTGCCTCCGCCGGAATGGCGCACTCATGCATGGAGACGTCCCCCTTCTGTTGTCAGCCGCTCCAGTGAAGCGGCGAGAAGCTCGGCGATCAGCCCGGCCCAGTGACGCTGGCCGGCCTCATCGGAGATGAGATCATTGCGGATCTCAAGCATGACGTTGGCGATTTGCCGGGTCAATCCATGCCGCTTGAGCGTATGGGTCACCCCGTCCTCTGGACCATAGGGATAATTCCGGCTGACCTGTTCAAGCATCATGGAAGCGGCAGCGTCAAGCATGGCATCGGCGAGCCGGGAATCGTCATCGTGCAGGATCCCCAGATGCCCGTCCCGCGGCTTGCCGAAATAGACCGGCGTGAACGAATGAACCGTCACCAGCACGACGTTCCGCCCTGCGGCCAGCCGCGCGTCGATCAGCGCATCGATGGCCTGATGAAACGGATGATAGAGCGCGTCGGCACGGCCCGCCTTGTCGCTGGCGCTCAGCCCCGCATTGCCGGGCACGTCGTAGATCTCGCTGCGTTCGGGATAGGCCCCGGGCGATTCCGGCGGGCGATTGCAATCATAGGCCAGCCGCGAAAACCGTTGCGAGACGAGCGCTGCATCGAGGCTTTCCGACAGGATTTCCGCCACCCGCTGGGCGCCGATATCCCAGGCGATGTGGCTTTCCAGCGCCGCCTCGCCAAGTCCTAGGGTTCCGAGCGCCTTCGGCATTGTCTTCGACGCATGTTCGCAGATCAGCACCACGTCGCTCGCCCCGCCGGGACGAAGGACGGCAAAGGCGGGCCCTTCCGATGGTTCGATCAGCATCGTCTCGTTCATTTTGGCAACGTGTCCCCGGCAGGCGTCTGCAGCAGCTTCCACTCTCGTAACATTGATTAGGATTGATCTTCCATTGTCAATCCTGTAATTTTTATTACATATTGGATACGCATCGGAACGGACACCAGATGGCCATACGCGAACAGGTCCAGACAGCCCTCGGAACTTTGCCCGGCGCAGAGAAGAAGGTGGCTCACGCGTTTCTCGCCAACTATCCGAGCATCGGCCTGTCGACGATCGCCGAACTGGCCGGGCTCGCCGGCACAAGCGCGCCGACGGTCCTGCGATTTGTGGCCCGGCTCGGATTTGACTCCTATCCCGACTTCCAGCGTGTCCTGCGCAATGACGTGCAGGCGCAGCTGATGTCCCCGCTCGAGCGCGCCCGCAGCACCGGTCCGGTGCCCGACAACCCGGCGCTCAAGGCCAGCTTCGCCAGCATTGCCTCAAATCTCGAAGCCACGCTCAAGGCGGTGCCCGAAAGCGAGTTCGAGGCCGCCTGCGATCTGCTCTCAGATCACAAGTCCGCCTGCCATTTCCTTGGCGGACGCTTCACCGACAGCATCGCCGCCTACATGGCAGCCCATCTCAGGATCATCCGCCCCAATGTCCGGCACTTCGACGGACAGACCTCGACCTGGCGCGACCAGCTCCTCGATGTGCGCCCGGGAGATGTCGCTGTGCTGTTCGATATCCGCCGCTACCAGTCCGATCTGGTCCGGCTCGGAGAACTGCTGGTCGAGCGCAAGGCCCGCATCCTGCTTATCACCGATCCATGGCTGTCGCCGATTGCCCGCTCGGCCCGCGTGGTGCTGCCCTGTGTCGTCGACGCCAACCGCACCTGGGACTCGAGCATAACATTGATGGCCGTCGCCGAAGCGCTCATCGACCGGGTGTCCCGCGCCCAGTCCGAAGCCGCACGCGCCCGCATGCAGGCGCTTGAAGACATCCACTGGAACAACCTGCCGGGCCGCTGATCCGGGAAAACCCGGGACGACAGCCTGTTGCGCCGGGGGGCGCGTGCAAGCTTGCGCAAACCGGCTTCATCCACTACCCATTCGCACATGGACCAGCAAACCGCATTGGACGCCTTTTCGGCTCTCAGTCAGGAAACCCGGCTCGCCGTGTTCCGGCTGCTGGTGTCGGCCGGCCCGGAAGGCATGACCTCCGGCGAGATCGGCGAACGCCTGAACGTCCGCCAGAACACCATGTCGACCAATCTCGGCATCCTGCTGAAGGCCGGACTGGTGCGGCGGGAACGCGACGGCCGCAATGTCCGCTACCATGCCGATCACTCCGGCATCAGCGGCCTGCTTGGATTTCTGCTGGAAGACTGCTGCGGCGGCAACCCGGATCTCTGCCAGCCCGTCATCCGTCAGCTTTCCTGCACCTGACCCGGTCTCAGCCGGGCGATGTCGCCCGCCGGTAGAGATGCCAGGTAGCGTGCCCCATCACCGGCAAGACGATCAGCAGACCGGCAAATACAGGTATCAGCGCCGCCAGCGTGCAGACGCCAACGACAAATCCGAAGCCGAGCATCGGCAGCGGATTTTTCACCACGGTAGCGATACTGGTGATCATGGCGGTGACAAAGTCGACTTCGCGCTCGGCCAGCATCGGCAAGGCGATCACCGTGGTCGAAAACAGCACCGTCGCCAGAAATGCCCCGACAAGCGTGCCGACTACGAGAAATCCCCAACCCTCCGGTGTCGTCAACACGATATCGACGAAACGGTCCCAGCTCGAAAACGACTTGAAGCCCAGGAACAGCGCCAGCAGCAGCCGCACCTGGTAGACCCATATCCAGAAGATGAACATCACCACGAAGGCCATCCAGCCGAGCTGCCGTTCGCGCTGGTAGAACACCTGCGCCAGAACACCCTTGGCGGTAATCGGCTCACCCATCCTGCGCCGACGGCTGACTTCATAGAGTCCTACCGCAACAAACGGGCCGAGCAGCGGAAACCCGATGGCCAGCGGAATGATCATCCACGGAGAGCCGATGCGGGTGAGAAACGCCAGGATCAAAAGACCGCCGATCATGTAGATCGCCCCGAAGAACAGTCCGTAGCCCGGATGCGCCCGGAAGTCGCCCCATCCATCCTTCAGGCTCGCTCGGACGTCATCCAGCGAGAGTTCCCTGATATGCGGCGCGCCGACCGGATTGTCTCCCGCCAATCCATCTGTGTTGTTGGTCATGATGTCCTCCCTCATTCCCCCTCGAACCAAACCGTGATTGTGCCCAACCTCGTCTGTATCGACAATGATCCTGATCAACAAATCCCGGTGACCCGGCACCCGCTGAACGATCCGGTCGGCCGCCCCATCCGGAATCCGGAAGACCGAGCACCGGGACAGTCTGGCAATAATGCGGAGGACCACTACCTGACTATGGCCAGCCACCATCCTGATCCGACCTGTTTTCGGGATACTCGGCCCTGAATCGGGAGTTCGACATGTCAGCCATCATCATCGCCATTCTGGTTCTCGCAGCCGCATCGAGCGGCGCCCTGTTCAAGCCCGGCGAATGGTATCGCGGTTTACGGCGGCCCTCATGGACCCCGCCGAACTGGGCCTTTCCCGTTGTCTGGAGCATCCTCTACATTGCCATCGGCGTCGCCGGCTGGCTGGTCTGGCAAGCCGGCGGCATGGGTGTCGCCATGATCTTGTGGCTCGTCCAGCTGATACTCAACGCGGCGTGGTCATGGCTGTTCTTCGGTCGCAAGCGGATGGATCTGGCCTTTGCCGATGTCTGCCTGCTGTTCATGACGATCATCGCCTTCATGCTTGCCGCCTACCCCGTTTCGCAGACGGCAGCCCTGCTGTTCCTGCCCTATGCGGCCTGGGTCGCAACCGCCGCAACGCTCAACCGGACGGTCTGGCGGCTCAACCCCGACGCTACACCGGCATGAGCATGCCGACCCTCGATTTTCGCCGCCACCTGTTGCCAAGGTGGACCACCGTCATCAAACGGCTTCCATTTCGCGGTAGGGCGTTTTAGGAAACCAGCACACCGGAGGCGCTCCGCCTTCGAAAGACTAAAGCCGAGGCCAGCATGACCAGTTCCCCCTTTGTTGTCCCGCAAGACCGCCGGGCCAGTGTCGCCGTCGATGTCGGCGGCGTGATCGTGGGCGGAGGCGCACCGGTCGTGGTGCAGTCGATGACCAACACCGACACCGCAGACATCGACGCCACGGTCGCCCAGGTCGCGGCCCTGCACCGGGCCGGCTCCGAGATCGTCCGGATCACCGTCGATCGCGAGGAGAGCGCCGCCGCCGTGCCGAAGATCCGCGAGCGCCTCGAACGGCTCGGCCTCGATGTGCCGTTGGTCGGTGATTTCCACTATATCGGCCACACGCTGCTGGCCAATCACCCCGCCTGCGCCGAGGCGCTGGCCAAGTACCGGATCAACCCGGGCAATGTCGGCTTCAAGGACAAGAAGGACCGGCAGTTCATCGAGATCATCGAAATGGCCATCCGGTATTCGAAGCCCGTCCGCATCGGCGTCAACTGGGGCTCTCTCGACCAGGTGCTGCTGACCACGCTGATGGATGAGAATGCCGCCAACGGATCGCCGCTGAGCGCGCGCGATGTCACCCGTGAAGCGATCATACAGTCAGCCCTGCATTCGGCGGCACTGGCCGAGGAAACCGGGCTGGAGCGCAACCGCATCATCCTGTCCGCCAAGGTCAGCCAGGTGCAGGATCTGATCGCCGTCTACTCCGAACTGGCGCGGCGCTCCGACCATGCCCTGCATCTGGGCCTGACCGAGGCCGGAATGGGTTCGAAAGGCATAGTCGCCTCGTCGGCGGCGATGGGCATCGTCCTGCAGGCCGGGATCGGCGACACCATCCGCGTGTCCCTGACGCCGGAGCCTGGCGGCGACCGCACCCGTGAAGTCATCGTCGCCCAGGAATTGCTGCAGGTCATGGGCTTCCGGCAGTTTGTGCCCGTTGTCGCCGCCTGCCCCGGCTGCGGCCGCACCACGTCGACCGTGTTCCAGCAGCTCGCCCGCACCATCGAGGATGATCTCAGGCGCAACATGCCGGCCTGGCGCGACAAGTATCCCGGCGTCGAGGGCCTTCAGGTCGCCGTCATGGGCTGCATCGTCAACGGCCCCGGCGAATCCAAGCACGCCGACATCGGCATCTCGCTTCCGGGAACGGGAGAAAGCCCCGCAGCGCCGATCTTTATCGATGGCAAGAAAGCGGCAACCCTCCGCGGTCCCAACATTGCGGAAGACTTCCAGGCCATGGTCGCCGACTACATCGAGAAGCGCTTCGGCCAATCGGCCTGATCAGACAGTCGCCACCGGAGCGGATTATGCTGATCTGGCGCGGGCCTGATCGGCCGGCAGCCAGCGGTCGATCATCGCGCCGAGTTTCTCGGGCGAGATCGGCTTGGAGAGATAATCGTCCATCCCGGCGGCGAGACAGCGGTCCTCATCGCCCTTCAACGAATGCGCGGTGACCGCGATGATCGGCGTCGGGACCAGGCCCTGGCTGCTTTCGATCTCGCGGATTGCCTGGGTCGCCTCCAGCCCGTTCATCTCGGGCATCGACACGTCCATCAGGACAATCGTCGGCCTGAGTTCGCCCCACATACGGACGGCTTCGCGCCCGTTGACGGCGAGATTATGCATCAATCCCATCCCGTCCAGGGTTTGCTGGAAGACGATCTGGTTGATCGGATTGTCCTCCGCCACCAGCACCAGCGGCTCGTTACGCTCGATGGTCGCCGGCTTGACCTCGACAACCGGGGCCGCCGGCCCGGAAGGGTATTGCAGGGCCGGTTCCGGCGTCCGTTGCGCGACTTGCGCCGGAGCTTCATTCTTGATCTTGCATTTTCGCAACGCCATCTCCACCGTCGTGCGCAATTGCGCCGTGCGGACCGGTTTGGTGAGCTGGGCAAAGATGTCGAGATGGTTGAGGGCTTCGAGCTGGTCAGCCTGGTCGACCGAGGACAGAACAAGGATCGGCGTGTCCGCAATCAGCGGATCGGAGCGGATCGCCTGGGCCACTTCCGCACCCGACATGCCGGGCATCTGGAAATCCAGCACGACCAGGTCGATGCCGATATCGAGCTGCTTGCGCGCGTGGCGCAACAGGTCCAGACCGATCTCTCCGCTTTCCACTGCCACACAGTCGAACCCCCAGTCGCGGATCTGTTCGGTCAGGATCATCCGGTTGATGGCGTTGTCGTCGACCACGAGCACGCGGCGGCCGGGCAACAGATTCGAGGTTGCCTCTGTTGCCACGCTGCTTTGCGCATCGACGTCCATTTCGATGGTGAAACTGAAGGAGGATCCAACTCCGACTTCGCTCTCGAGCTCGATCTTGCCGCCCATCAACTCCACCAGGCGGGTGGCGATTGCCAGGCCAAGCCCGGTGCCTTCATGCTTGCGGGTCGAGGACCCGTCAACCTGGCTGAACTTCTCGAAAATCGTGGCTTGCTTGTCGGCCGGAATGCCGATCCCCGTGTCGCGCACGTCAATCGTGATTGCCAACCGGTCCATCGCGTTGACCGGCTCGACCTGCCGCCAATTGATCTCCACCATGACATGGCCGTGATCGGTGAACTTGACCGCGTTGCCCACCAGATTGGTCAGGACCTGCCTGATTCGCCCGGGATCGCCGATCAGCTTGTCAGGCAGGCCCGGCGCGATTCGGACAACCAGCTCGATGTCCTTTTCAACCACGCGGGATGACATCAGCGTAGCCACGTCTTCGGTTGTATCGATCAGGTTGAAGGGCTTAGGGCTGAGCGTCAGCTGGCCGGCATCGATCTTGGAAAAATCGAGAATATCGTTGATGATCTCAAGCAGCGCGTTGCCCGACTTGAGAATGACATCGGTAAAGGTGCGCTGCCGCGTATCGAGTTCGGTTCGGGTCAGGAGTTCAGCCATCCCCAGCACCCCGTTCATCGGCGTGCGGATCTCGTGGCTCATCGTGGCAAGGAATTCGGACTTCGCCCGGTCACCCATCTTGGCCTTGGTGAGGGCCGCATCGATATCGCGGGTCTTGTCCTGCAGCCGTTTGATCATCTGACGGATGATGATGTCGATGGGAACGAAGACGCCGATGCCAAGCAGCAGCAGCACGCCGATGGTTGCCAGCAGGTATCGCTGCAGCAGCGCTCCCTGCGCCAGTGACTGCTCGGCCAGATGGTCGCGGAACTCTTCCTGGACAAAAAGATTGGACGGCTGGACCACCTCGTTGAACAAGGCGCTGATTTCGCGGCCCGTCCAGTAGATGTCCTTTTTCGTCCGGGCAGTGTCCAGCCGCTCGGCATCGAGCATCTTCCGATGATTGAGGAACGGATCCTCATTGGTCATGTAGCGGGACTGTGCCTGGATTTCCTGTGTCAGGGTACTTGGCAGCTCATCCCATTTGTCATTGAGATGCTTGATCTTCCAGCGGGCCCGCTCGAACCGGAAACGCAGGCTCGACAAGGCGGAAACGATATCCGGATCCACGGGCATGCTCTCGCGGATCTTGCGTTTTTCCACCAGCGTTGCGCCATCAAGCCTTGTGTCCACGAATGCCTGGTAGTTCACATAAGTCTCGGCAAGCCGCTTGGTGCGATCGGCAATCGCACGCAGGTCATGGTCGACTTCCGCAAAATCGGCCGAAACCTCGCCGATCTGCTGGATCATCCGGTTGCGGTCGCGCTGTTCGATGAAAAAGAATGTGCAAATGACCGCAATCGCTGCAAGCGATACAATATAGCCGATCCTCAGTGTAATAACCGACCGCCGCGCAAAAGCGGTTTCATCCTGATCTTTGCTTGTTTCAGTCATGTTTCTGGCAGCACCCGTTTGTCAGGATAATGCCGCGAGATTGTTAATTAAAACCCTACAGAAGCCACTTCTGCCCTAGGAAAACAAAGGAAAAACACCCGCAAGACTCAGCGCTCCCGGCTGGCGATGAAGCCGGCGGTCTGCCGCAGGGTTTCGCCTTCGTCGCCAAACGGCTCAAGCAACGACGCCGCCTCTTCGACCAGGCTGTCCAGCCGCTGCCGCACCGCTGCAACGCCGTGGAGGGAGACCAGCGTTCCCTTGCCGCGCCCGGCATCCTTGCCCGCCGCCTTGCCCAGCGTCGCCGCGTCGGAAGTCACGTCCAGCAGGTCATCCGCCAGCTGGAAGGCAAGCCCGACAATCTCGCCGAAACGGGTCATCCTTGCCAACACCTGATCGTCGGCGCCGGCGGCAATGGCGCCTGCGGCACAGGCATAGCGCAGCAGCGCGCCGGTTTTCATCGCCTGCAGCTTGACGATGCCTGCCTCGTCAGGCGCCACCCGCTCGGCATGGAGATCAAGCGACTGGCCGCCGACCATGCCGCCGATCCCGGCGGCCCGCGCCAGCTGATTGATCAGCCGCAATCGGGCGTTCGCCGGCAGGTCGGTCTCGGGCGAGGAGAGGATGTCGAACGCCAGCGTCAGCAGCGCGTCGCCGGCCAGGATCGCCGTTGCCTCGTCAAAGGCAACATGCACCGTCGGCTGACCGCGCCTGAGATCGTCATCATCCATCGCCGGCAGATCATCGTGAATGAGCGAGTAGCAATGAATGCACTCCAGCGCCGCCGCGACCCGTCTGGCGGCATGCTCCGGTGCGCCCAGGAGACGGGCCGTCTGCATCACCAGGAACGGCCGCAGCCGCTTTCCGCCGTTGAGTACGCCGTGCCGCATGGCGGCCAGCAAATGATCGGGCCGGGCGATCTCACCCTCGAGCAGGGTGTCGGACAGCAACGCTTCCAACTCCGCCGCTACCTGCTGCGCTGTCGCCTCGAGCCGTGCGGCGAAACTCTCTGTCGTATCCGTGTTCATTGCGGTCTCTTGCCATGCCGTGCGCCGGGCGGCAACGGTTTGTTTGGAGCTTTCCTACAGCCGGTTTTGACAGTCTTCGCGCCGACCGTGCCTCACCGGTCTGGTCTTGAGCCGGCAAGATCGGTATGCACGCATGTCAGAACCGCCGGCAGCGGTAACGTTCATCCGGGGAAAGCCAGTTGGCCAAGCAGAAAACCAGCCCGACCTCCAGGTCACCACAGAATTCAGGCAAGCCCGGACGCCGCTCGCTGCTCCGCCGGCTGCTGATGTGGTGCCTGGCCGTCATTGTTGTGGTTCTGCTTCTGCCCTATCTGCTGATCCCGCTCTACGCGCTGCCGCAGATCCGCCCCGTCTCCACGCTGATGCTCGGCGAAACCCTTTCCGGCCGGGCCTATGAACGGCAGTGGGCCGGTTTCGATGACATCGCCCCGGTTCTGGTGCAATCGGTGATGATGTCCGAGGACGGGCAGTACTGCGCCCATTCCGGCGTCGACTGGCAGGCGCTCAATCTGGTAATCGACGATGCGCTGGAGGGTGAAGCCACCCGTGGCGCCAGCACCATTCCGATGCAGACCGCGAAGAACCTGTTCCTGCCTTCCACCCGCTCGGTGATCCGCAAGGCGCTCGAGATTCCGCTGGCCATGTGGATGGACGTGGTCTGGTCGAAAAGGCGGCTGATGGAAATCTATCTCAACATCGCCGAATGGGCTCCGGGCATCTACGGTGTCGAGGCTGCGGCGCAAGCCTATTTCGGCGTCACCGCGAAACAGCTCTCCGCCCGGCAGGCCGCCCTGCTTGCCGTCACCCTGCCCAATCCGGTCAAGCGCAACGCCGCCAATCCGTCGCGCGGCATGAAACGCCTTGCCGGCATCATCGAGAAGAGAGCCAGCCAGTCCGGCGCATACATCAAATGCCTTTATGATTGAGTTCAGCCGAATTGGCTTTTCCGGTCTTCCTGCCCGTGCAAGAACTCGCCCCTCAATCAGCATGAGGTGCACTCCATGGCCGATCCGGTCCTCTACATTGGCAACAAGAACTACTCATCCTGGTCCTTCCGGCCCTGGATCGGCATGCGCACCGCCGGCATTCCCTTCGAGGAGAAGCTGGTGCCGTTCGACATGGCCGCCGGCAATCCGGCGTTCAGGGCGTTCTCGCCCACCGGCAAGGTGCCGGTTCTGGTTGACGGCGACGTGACCGTCTGGGAATCGCTGGCGATCCTCGATCACGTTGCCCGCAAGTACCCCGAGGCCGGGCTCTGGCCTGAAAACTTGAAGGACCGCAGCAAGGCGATGGCGATGAGTTCGGAGATGGTCTCGTCCTTCTCGGCCCTGCGCTCCGCCTGCCCGATGAACATCCGGCGCGAGCGCAAGCCGATCGAAACCACGCCAGCCATTCTTGCCGACGTGGCCCGCATCGAGGCGCTCTGGAGCGGCTGCCTCGAAAACAGCGGTGGCCCGTTCCTGTTCGGCGCCTTCTCCATTGCCGACGCCATATTCGCCCCGGTGGTCAACCGCCTCGACGTCTACGCCTTCGAGACCGGGCCGGCGGTGAGCCAGTACATGGACCGGATGAAGGCCCTGCCGGCCTGGCGCGAGTGGGAAGCGGCGGGCCGGGCCGAGCCGTGGGTCGTCGACGAGGACGAGGCCTGACCGGCAGGCCCCGGGTGACGCGGCGGCGTTTGAGTCAAAAAAACGCGCGCGCCGCTGGTCAAACCCGCAAATGCCATGTATAAGCCCGGCAAATTTCCGAAATCGGCATGTGTCAGTTTCGGCCCTTGGGTCGACCGTTGGACATGCCTGTACGCTCAATAGGAGTTTATAATGGCTGTTCCGAAGCGAAAAACCACCCCGTCCAAGCGCGGCATGCGCCGTTCCGCTGACGCCCTGAAGGCCCCGACCTATGTCGAGGACAAGAATTCCGGCGAACTGCGCCGCCCGCACCACATCGACCTGAAGACCGGCATGTACCGCGGCCGCCAGGTTCTGACGCCGAAGGAAAGCGCATAAGCTTTTCAAAGCTTTGATGGCTTGAAAGCCGGCCCTTGCGGGCCGGCTTTTTTCGTTTGTCTCTACAGCGCCGCGCATCCAATTGGATGCGCAAAGGACGCTGTAGCACTTTGAAATGATGCATGTTCGTTATCGCTCAATTGAATCCAATTGAGCGATAACGAACATGCATTAGCGATGTCCGGTCCCGGTCCGAAGCGGCTTTCGCCCCGTCAGCCAGGACCTGAAACGCAAAACGCCCGGGAACCGAAGCTCCCGGGCGAATTCAACTCAGAGCGACCAGCCTAGCCAGCCAACCTCTGGTGTGGCTTTTCAGGCAGCTTCGATGGTCGAAACTGCAGTCTTGCCTGTGCGGCGGTCTTCAGCGGTGTCGAAAGACACCTTCTGGCCTTCGGCCAGACCGCGCATGCCAGCACGCTCAAGTGCAGTTGCATGGACGAAAACGTCCTTGCTGCCGTCGTCAGGTGCGATGAAGCCGAAGCCCTTTTGGTCATTGTAGAATTTAACGGTACCGGTTTTCATGGGGGAAGTCCTTTATGTCCATGAATGTAATTTCCGGCGCAAGCGCTCTTCAAAGCGCTCGGCGCAGGCGTTCGTCATCGAGTTTAAGTGAAGTGTTGAGCGTGTCTCCGCCTCAGGCGGTGAGCGACCAAGTCGTCCGGTCCAAAAATCGATAGGCTGTTAGTACACTGTTTTTATTGCCAGCACAAGCAAAAGCGCGATCACCCCTCACGCAGGCCGGAAATCCCGGCCTGCCGGCACGATTATTCGCCGCGATCGCGGGCCTCGTCAGGCAGCCACGGCCGCCCCTGCGGCCCGGTCGCGCACCGAGCGGAACGGCACCAAGCGCCGCAGCTCCTCGTCCCACAAGGCCAGCGGAACGCAGCGCAGGCTCTGCCAGAATGTCAGCCGCCCGATCTGCGCCAGCTCCGGAAAATCCTTGAGAACCTGCGGCAGACGGTAGAACGGGATCCGGCTCGACAGATGGTGAACATGGTGAATGCCGATATTGCCGGTCACCCACATCAGCGGCTTGGGCAGATCGTAGAACGAGCTGCCGTGCAGGGCGGCATATTCCCGCTCCCATTCCGGAGCATGGTCCCAATGGGTCGGATCGAACTGGTGCTGGACATAGAACATCCACACCCCGATCGAGGCGCCGATCAGCATGATCGGCAAATGGATGATCAGGAATGCCTTGAAGCCGACCAGCATGCCGAGCGCAACCCACATCACCGCGATGGCCAGGTTGGTCGCCATCACGCTCTTCCAGGACATGATCCCGTCCTTCAGCGCCGTCACCGGCAGGCGGTGCTGCAGCATGAAGATGAAGGCAGGCCCGAGACCGAACATCACCAGCGGGTGCCGGTAGAGACGGTACTTCCAGCGCCCGACGCTTGACAGGGCCAGGTATTCCTCCACCGTCAGCGTGTCGATGTCGCCAATGCCGCGCCGCTCGAGATTTCCCGATCCGGCATGATGGATTGCATGCGACCGGCGCCAGTAATCGTACGGAGTCAGCGTCAGCACGCCGAGAACCCGGCCGACCCGGTCATTCCACTTGGCGGTGGTGAACATCGAACCGTGTCCGCAGTCGTGCTGGATGATGAACAGGCGCACCATCAGAAACGCCGCCGGAATCGAGAGCAGAAGCGTCAGGATGATGCTGTGGGGAAGCGCCAGCCACATCAACACCCAGACCGAAACCAGAAGCCCGAAGGTCAGGACCGTCTCGAACGCGCTTCGTCCGTCGCTTGGCAACCTGTAGGGCTGCAGACGACGCACCCACTCCCGCGCTGATCCTGTTACCATTCGTATGTCTCCTAGATTTGTTTCCTCGCCTGCCGGGCACTTGTTGCTGCTCTCGGCACATAGTTGGGCGGCCTTACCACGCCGTTTGCCGAAACGGCATCTTTTTCTCGCGCGATCTTCAATTCACGATGTGTCACATCGTCACTGCAAGTGTTACCAAAAGTCGGATTTACCTCTGGGCGAAACCACCTTACCTGATTTCAACCGATTAAATCCGGAGCCTTGAATGTCGACCTCCAGCCTTGTCGCACCGCCGTTGCTTTCCCCGCAAAGATTGGCTGTTTCCCTGATGTTTCTCGCCAATGGCTTCGTGGTGGGTAGCTGGGCGCCGAAGATCCCCGAGTTTGCCGCCCGTCTGGACCTGGACGAGAGCGCCCTCGGCCTGATGATCATGTGCTTCGGCATCGGCTCGCTCTGCGCCATGCCGGCCGTCGGCGCGATGATTTCGAAAAACGGCTCGCGCCGGATCATGCTGCTTGTCGCATCGGCGACGATCCCCTGTCTGCTGCTCGTCACACTCGCGCCGTCGATCTGGACCGCCGCCGCCGCCCTGTTCCTGATGGGCGCGCTGATCGGAGGCATGGATGTCGCCATGAACGCCAACGCGGTGGAGGTGGAAAAGCGCCAGGCCCGAGCCATCATGTCGTCCTGCCACGGCTTCTGGAGCCTCGGCGGTGTCGCCGGCGCAGCACTCGGCGGGATCCTGATCGAGCTTTACGACGTTCATCTGCACGCCATGGTGGCCAGCCTTCTCACCGCCGTCGCGGTGGTCATCGCCTGGCCCCGGGTCATTGCCGACCCGCCGCACAAGGCCGCCCACGACGCCAGCCAGGCATCATCCGGCGTGTCCAGGCCAAGCCTGCTCACCGCCGGCGCCACCGTCTGGCTGACCGGCATCATCTGCCTGATCATGATGACGCCCGAAGGCGCCATTCTCGACTGGGGCGCGCTCTATTTGCGCCAGGAACTCGGCGCCGATCCGGCTCTGTCCGGCCTCGCCTTCGGCGCCTTCTCCGCCGCCATGGCGCTGATGCGGTTTCTCGGCGACCTGGTGCGCGACCGCTTCGGCGCGGTCAGGACCTTCAGGGTATCGGCGGTTCTCGCCATGATCGGCCTGACCTTGGCGGGACTGGCGCAATCGCCGCAGATGGCCATTGCCGGCTTCGCCATTGCCGGACTGGGATTTGCCAACACCGTGCCGATCGCCTTTTCGGCAGCCGGCAACTTTCCCGGATTGCCGCAAGGGCTGGCGATCTCGGTGGTCACCTTCATGGGCTATTCCGGCATCTTGTTCGCGCCGTCGGTGATCGGCTTTGTCGCCGAGCACACCGGTTTTTCAGTGATCTACCTGACGCTTCCGGTGTTCGTGATCATGCCGCTGGTGTTCTCCGGCCTGATGCGGCATGCCGACAGGCAGGCGGGCTAAGCTATTCGTCCCTGAAGGCCTGCAGCCAGCCGAGACCGTCCAGCGTTCCGGCCGCAGGCCGGTATTCGCACCCGACAAAGCCTTCGTATCCAAGCTCGTCCAGGGTTCTGAGAATGCGGAAATCGTCGAGCTCGCCGGTTCCGGGCTCGTTACGCGCCGGCACCGAGGCGATCTGCACATGACCGATCAGCGGCATCAGTGACTTGAGCCCCGTCAGCACGTCGCCATGCAGGATCTGCCGGTGGTAGATATCGAACTGCAGCCTGACATTGGGACGGCCGATATCCTCGATCAGCCCCGCTGCGCGGTCGAAATCATCGAGGAAATAGCCCGGCATGTCGCGCCCGTTGATCGGCTCGATCATGATCGTCACACCCTGTTCCGCCGCCGCATCGGCTGCAAAGGCAAGCTGCTCCCGGTAGCAGGCCTGATGCGCCGGATCGGACGGATCGGCAATCCCGGCCATCATGTGCAGCCGCGGCGTTCCGATGATGCCGGCATAGTCGAGCGCGATCTCCACCGACCGGCGAAACTCTTCCTTCCGCCCGGGCAGGGCCGCCAGCCCCCGCTCGCCCGCCTCCCAGTTGCCCGGCGACAGGTTGAACAGCGCCTGCTCAACGCCTGCCATGCGACGCCAGTCCGCTATGTCCTCGGCCGGATAATCATAGGGAAACAGGAATTCCACCGCATCGAAGCCCGCATTCGCAGCGGCCCGGAAACGCTCGGGAAACGCGTGTTCGGTAAACATCATCGACAGATTGGCGGCAAAACGCGGCATCGGCAGCTCTCACGGAATCACGGATCTTGCCGCACTGTCACGTGTCCGGCGCGGCGGCACATACTTCGCCGGAACCGTCCGTCACCACAAGTCCTGAAGAAAAAACCGCCGGATCCGATTGCGGATCCGGCGGCTTGAATGTCGGCAAGAACCATCAGCGGCGCCGAAGCGCCAGCCGTGCCGGTCAGGCGTTCCAGTTGGCGTACCAGTCCTTGAACAGCCGGTACTGGTTCTCGGCATACTGCCGCTGCGAGTCCGTCAGCACGTCAGTCTCGTTGAAGTGCAGCGTGTACTCGGTGTCGCCATTGAGCACCATGAGATGCTTGTAATAGAGCACCAGGTCCGCGCCTTCGTCGAACGAGGACAGTACGCCGAGCGCTTCTTCCAGTTCCTTGGCCCGCACCCGTGCCTTGGCATCGCCTGTTGCCGCCTTCTTGCACAGATCCACCAGTTGCAGCACTTCGCGCGGCAGCGCATTGCCGATGCCGGTGATCGCGCCGGTGGCGCCGCAATTGACGAAGCCGTGATAGACATTGGTGTCGACGCCCACCATCAGCGTAACGCTGTCATCCGCCGACGTGATGTTCTCCGCCGCGTAGCGCAGATCCGCAGCACCGCCGAACTCCTTGAAGCCGATCAGGTTGGGATGGTCCTTCCTGAGCGCGAAGAACAACTCGGCACGGGTTGCAAACCCGTAATAGGGGCTGTTGTAGATCACCGCCGGCAGCTCGGGCGCCGCCGACAGGATCGCCCGGAAATGCGCCGACTGGGCATTGACCGAGCTGCCGCGCGACAGCACCCGCGGGATCACCATCAGCCCCTGTGCGCCGACTTTCGCGGCATGGGCCGCATGCGCCACCGCCGAAGCGCTGTTGATCGCGCCCGTGCCAACCACCGTCGGAATGCCTGCGGCAACCAGGCGCTCGACGCCTTCCATCCGCTGTGCGTCGGTCAGCAGCGGCCAGTCGCCCATCGAGCCGCAATAGACCACCGCCGACATGCCGGCGGCGATCAGTTCCTTGCCCTTGCGCACCAGCGCGTCGAAATCCGGGCTCCGGTCGGGCTTGCAGGGTGTCATCAGGGCCGGCATGCAGCCGGTGAAGATCGAATTGTCCATCAGGGTCTGTCCTTTTCAATGAACCGTTGTTTTAGAAGCCCACGATCTGGGAAGGAAGCCAGGTCGCCAGCGCGGGAAACAGCGCCACCGCCAGCAGCGTCAGGATCTGCAGCCCGATAAACGGCACGACGCCGCGGCACATCTGGCCATAGGTCATGTCGGGCGGGGCGATGGATTTGAGATAGAAGATCGAGGACGCCATCGGCGGGGTCAGGTAGCTGGTCTGGATGACGATGATCATCATGGTCCCGAACCAGACCGGATCGATCCCGGCCTGCCGGATGAACGGCGTGAACAGCGGCACCGCGATCAGCACGTTGGCCGTCCAGTCGAGCACGAAGCCCAGGAGCAGCACGATCAGCAGGAAGAAGACAATCATGCCGACATCGCCGAAACCCGCCGCGTCAACGAAGGAGCGGATCATGCGCGATCCGCCATTGGCAGCGAACGTGCCCATGAACATGGTGCCCGCAGCCACGATCAGCAGGATCATCGCCGATATCCGCACCGTGATCTTCAGCGAGTCGAACAGCATCGCCAGGTTGAAGCGGCGATAGAAGATGCTGAGCAGCGTCGCACCGACCGCGCCAACGGAGGCAGCTTCGGTCGGCGAGGCGATGCCGGCGAGCAATGATCCCAGCACCGCAAAGATCAGCGCGCAGATCGGCAAGAGAGATGTCACCGTGATCCGCAGCTTCTCGCCAAGCGCCATCTCCGGCTCGGCATCGGCCGCCGGGGGCTGTGGCGGCGCGATCACGCCCTGGATGATCAGGTAGACGATGAATAGCCCGACCATCAGCAGGCCCGGCAGCATCATCCCGGCAAGCAGCTCCCCCACCGACATCTGCGCCAGCGAGGCGTACATCACCGCGATCACCGATGGCGGGATCATCGTGCCGAGCGAGCCGCCGGCGCAGATCGTGCCGGCGATCTGGCTGTTGCGGTAGCCGCCGCGCTGCATCGCCGGGATCGCCATCATGCCGATCATCACCTCGACCGCACCGACCACGCCGGCGGCGGCGGCGAACACCGCGCCCATGGCGATGGTCGCGACGGCAAGTCCGCCGGGCAGGCGCGACATCCAGATCTGCATCACCTTGAACAGCCGCTCGGCAATCCCGGAACGCTCCAGGATTGCGCCCATGAGCACGAACATCGGAATGGCGGCCAGAATGAAATTCGTCGAGGCTGAATAGAACGCGCCGTAGAGCTGGGCGAAGGCGTTGGGGCCGAATTTGGCGATCCCGGCAGCGGCTGAGACGATGGCCAGCGAAAACGCGATCGGGATGCCGGTCAACACCAGCACGAACAGCGCGGGAAACATCAGGGCGGCGATGGTCATCGGCTCAGGCTTCCAGTTTGAACGGCTGGTCTTCGTCGCCGCGGAACACCCGCAGGCCATGAACCAGCTGCTGCAGGGTCAGCGCGATCAGCCCGAGCGCGAGAATCGAGTAGAAAGGCCACATCAACGGCGCCCAGGGGCTCACGCTCTCGACCTCCGATGTCACCCATGCCCGCCAGGCCCGCTCGATGGCAAACTTCGACAGCGCGCCGAAGATCGGTGCGATCAGGAAGACGAACACGAAGCCTTCCAGCTTGCGGCGAACGCCGATCGGCATCTTCTGGGCCAGAAAATCGATCCGGACATGCGCATCCTGCTTGAGCGCATAGGCCGCGCCCAGAACGAACAGCGTGCCGGTCGCCATGTAGGAAATGTCGAAGGCCCAGATGGTCGGCGCGCCGAAAACATAGCGCGCCGCCACTTCGTAGATCATCGAGAAGACCAGAACCACCGTCACGATTTGAGCGATCCAGGACAAGAGACGGGAGAATGCGTCAACAAGATTGAAGAGCCTGGTCATGACGGCGTGTTCCGTATTCTCGGGTTAGTCCTGGTTGCGGACCAGGTAGCTGCTCTCGGCGGACCACAATGACTTGAAAGCCATGTAATCGGCAAGAATGTCGGACATCTCTGCCTTGCCTTCGGCCTTCTGCGCTTCCGCGGTCTTCGAGATCCAGTCGACGCCGGCATCGGAAAGCTGCTTGATGAACTCGGGCGACAGCGTGATCACCTCGTTCTTGCCCTTGCGGTAGCTGTCCATGGCGACGACGTCATCGCCGTAGAAATGCACCAGCGCCTGCATGGTGGTGAGCTCGGCGGCCTTTTCCAGAAGCGGCTTCAGATCGTCGGGCAGCGCGTCCCAGGTTTCCTGCTTGAGCACGACTTCCCACAGGAAGGTCGGCTGGTGAACGCCCGGAACGATGATGTACTTTGCCGCTTCATGGAAACCTTCGGGCATGTTGGCCGACGGTGGGCCCCATTCGATCAGGTCGACGCCCTTGCGCTGCAGCAGGGTGTAGATTTCCCCGGGCGGCACGACGGTCGGGACGGCACCGAAATATTCTTCCATCACCTTGGCCCATGGACCGGAGGTGCGGTACTTCATGCCTTTGAGGTCCTCGGCCTTGGTGATCGGCACGTTCGAATGCGCCATCACTTCCGAAGAACCGATGCCGACGATCAGGTTCTTGAACCCGTCCTTGGCGCGCAGCGCGGCGAGCTTTTCCTTGCCGCCCTTTTCGTAGATCCAGGTGATGTAGGCTTCAGGGCCCATGCCGCCGGGGAAGCCTGCGAAAATGGCGTTGGTCGGATCCTGGTTGACCAGGTAGCTCGGGGTCGAGTGACCGGCCTGGACGATGCCGTCGCGCACGCCGTCATAGACCTGCAGCGCGGGAACCAGGACGCCGGCGCCGAACGGCTCGATCAGTACGCGGCCATTGGTAAGCACATCGACATTGTCGGCGAAGCGCTCGAGGAAATTGACATAGAACGGCGACCCTTCGGGCACCGAGGTCGGCACCTGCCACGTGACTTCCTGCGCCACCGCCGGCATCGCCGCGACAGACAGCATGGAGATCAGCGCCCACTTTCTGACTTTCTCAAACATAGGACCCTCTGTTTTCTGACCGCGCGGCGCGCGGACCGTATGATGGTGTTCTGACTGGAGGGACGATAGCCGCTGGCGCGGATGCCCCTTCCCGTCTCCCCTCTATGGAGACAGCCGGAGTATAGATAATTGTATTTTTATTGTCGACAATAAATATTCTTTGCATCACCGCGCGCCTTAAGGCTCGCCGGACATCGGGTCCGGCGGCTTGGAAATGGATCAAGAATGTCGCTGTTTCAGAGACTTATCCCGGCATTCAGCCGGCGGTCTTCGGTGATGTAAGTCTGGATCTGCCGCACGATCTGCTGCGCATGCGCCTGGGCGATCCGGTCGGCAGCGTCGATGTCCTGCCGGTCGATCGCCGCGATCATGTCCTCGTGCTCCTGCAGGTACATGCGCGGCAGGGCGTCATTGTGGGAGGAATAGTAGAGCCGCAACAGCCGCCGGCCTTCGTCGAGCAGACGGCTGAAAAGATCGGTATAGTAGCGGTTGCGGCCTGCCTGCGCGATCCGCACATGGAAATTGCGGTTTACCTCGATCATCGCCGGCACATCGCGCGCCTCGACCGCGTGCGTGTAGCCCCGCTGCAGTTCGCGGATCGCCTCAAGGTCGTCGTCCGTCCGGTTTGCCGCCGCCAGCCGGGTTGTCACCCGGTACATCAGCGACAGCGCATCGAAGAACTGCGACAGGTTGGGAAAATCGATCGGCGCGACAATGGTGAACCGGTTCGGCAAGGTCACCACCAGCCCTTCGCCGGCGAGCTTGACCATCGCTTCGCGCACCGGGGTCCGGGAAATGCCGAACCGTTCGGCGAGCTTGACCTCGTCAACCGGACTACCGGGCTCCAGCGTCAAGTTGAGGATCTCGTGCCTGAGCGTATCGTAGACCGCACCGACGCCCTGGCCGCGCTTGCGCTTGGCCTCGGGAATCTGTGCCGGCACCGTATCTTCAAGGCTCATGATTCACTCCAGCTTGCCGCTCTGACATTGCGGACCACTACAACTCCAGAGCGTCAAACACAATTCCCGGCGGCAATGGAGAAACATCCTTGCGGAATGTCGCCGGGCGCACTCCCTGGGAATTGCCAGTGTGCCCTGATTTCATGGCGGTTGTGAGACCGGTTGGCCCGGCGCCGGCCGTCGCGCCTTGCCAGCGCCTCGTCAACCTCCGGCCTCAACCGGCCTGATCGCAGGTCTTCGCCGCCTCCAGCGCTTCGGACCGGCGATCCCTGGCAAGCGCGCCGATCCGCCGAACCGCGGCGTAGAAGCGTGGATAATCACCCGAACACAGCTCAAACAGGCGGAGAAACGCCGGCACCCGGTCATTGTAGACCGAAGTTGCGGCGATCTTTGCATTGTTGATCGGTGCCTCGACCCAGCCATCGTAGCCGCGGTATCCGCCCCAGCGCGTGTCCCGCATCCGACGGTAGCGCGCCCTGAGCCGTTCGATCGCCGCGGCCTTCGCAGCCCGCATATCTTCGGGAGCAGCGGAACCGCTGTAGATCTCTCTCAGCTCCCCCCGGGTTTGCGCCACCAGGGAAAGGAAGTCGGCGCTGCGCTGCTCACCGGCCTCAAACCGGCGCAGTGTGGCGGGATCGTCGGTCGCCCGCAGCCATTTCCTCACCCCGGTCGTTTCCACGGTGACGGCGAAAGCCTCGTTGAATGCCGTATCGTCATTCACGTAGACACGCTGGTGCGCCAGTTCGTGAAACACAAGTCCCGCCAGATAGGTCTTGTCGTGAAGGAACATCGTGCTCAGCAGCGGATCGCTCGACCAGCCCAGCGTCGAATAGGCGGTGACACCGGAGACATGGACGTCCAGCCCCTCCTTCTTCAGCTCCAGGGCCGTGCCGATCGCCGACTTCCTGGAGAAATACCCGCGATAGGGCACGCAGCCGAACACCGGAAAGCACCAGACCCGCGGCGTCAACGAAAACTCCGGCGCAGCGAAAACCGCCCAGGTCACATAGTCCCGGCCGATATCGGCATAGCTGCGGTAGCTCTGATTGTCGGGCAGCGCCAGGCTCTCCGTCGCAAACTGCCTGATCGCGGCCGCCGACTTCATTTGCGTCCGCAGCGGCTCGGGGGTCGTCCGGGCGGCGATCAGCTTTTCGACATTGCGGCGCGCCGCCATGATCTCGACATGCCCCTTGAGCGACTCCGCGTAATAGCCCGCTCCCGTGCATCCGGTCAGGCCGGCCGCCAGGCACATCACGCTGGCCAGTCGAAAGAGAATCCGCTTCACGCTTTGCCCACAGAGTTGCACAATGGTCCCCGGAGCACCGGCCGCGGCCGCCTTCCAGGAATGATTGACTCCTAAACAGGCGTTCAGGTTTGAGCAAGCACAGCGTGAAAGCTCCGGGAAACTCTCATCCCCCGGAGCGCCACAATTGGGTCGAGGCCGCGATGCGCGTGAAACGGATGTCAGGAAACCGTTTCGCCCACGACCGTTGCCACCACCACCATGCAGTCACCGGACTTGATCAGTCCCGGAAAATGCCGCGACGCAAGAATCCCGGAGCGTTTGGCGCGGTAGTCGATGGCCGGCCTGCCGGTGCGGTCCGACGGCCAGACGCGGGCGACGATCTCGCCTGTCTCCACCCGGTCGCCTAGATCCTTCATCGCCTCGAACAGGCCATCGTCTTCGCAGAAGACGAAACAGTCGCCATCGGGCATGTCGAGCATCACCGAGGGGGCAACCTCCAGCTCGCCCTTCATGATGCCCGCATGCTTGAGCACGTTGCGAACCCCCTTCTTGGCAATGCCGTTGGAATAGGCCGTCGAGGTGCCGCCGCCGCCGAGCTCCGTGGTGACAAAGGTCTTGCCCTGGTCCTCGACACTGGTGTCGTACATGCCGACATTGTCGATCTCGAGCATGATCATCGAGTAAGGCGCGTTGAACGCCTCCACCGCGGCCACGCAGGCTGCCTGCTGCTCCTTGTTTTCCAGCACGTGGGCCGATGCGAAGGGAATGAAATCCAGTGTCTTGCCACCCGAATGGAAGTCAAGCACGATACTCGCCTCCGGTAACAGGACCGTCTGGATGTAGTTCGCAATCTTTTCCGTGACCGTACCGCTCGGCGAGCCAGGAAACGACCGGTTCATGTTGCCCCGGTCAATCGGCGATGTACGGGTTCCCGCCCGAAAGGCCGGGTAGTTCATGGCCGGCACGATTATCACCCGGCCCTCGATGTGTCCGGCCTTGAGCGACACGGCCAGATCCATCAGCGCCACCGGACCTTCGTATTCGTCGCCGTGATTGGCGCCTGTGAGCAGCGCTGTCGGCCCGATGCCGTTCTTGATCACGGTGATCGGGATCATCACCGAGCCCCAGGCGGAATCGTCGCGGCTGTAGGGCAGCCTCAAATAGCCGTGATGTTCACCGTCTTCGTTGAGCGGTATTGTCGCAACAATCGGATTGGCGGTCATGCATCAATCCTTCACGCAGAGCCGGCGCGGGACATTGGCCAGGCATTCCGGCCCGTTCGCTCCGATGACGATGCTTTCGGTTATCTCGAAGCCCCAGTCGTCCATCCACAATCCGGTCATGAAGTGAAAGGTCATGTTCTCTTCCAACACGGTCTTGTCGCCCGGCCGCAGCGACATCGTCCGCTCGCCCCAGTCCGGCGGATAGGACAGACCGATCGGGTAGCCGGTGCGGTTGTCCTTGGTGATCCCGTACTTGTTGAGAACCGTAAAGAAAGCGATGGCAATGTCCTCGCACAGATTGCCGGCCTTGGCCGCCTCGAGCCCGGCTTCCATTCCCTCCAGCACCGCCTTCTCGGCATCGATGAAGGTTTGCGTCGGCTTGCCCAGGAACACCGTGCGCGACAGCGGGCAGTGGTAGCGCTTGTAGACACCGGCGATCTCGAAGAACGTGCCCTCGCCGCTCTTCATCGGCTTGTCGTCCCAGGTCAGGTGCGGCGCAGAGGCGTCCGGCCCCGACGGCAACAGCGGCACGATCGCCGGATAATCGCCGCCGAAGCCGAGACCTTCATCATAACGCAGCCCCGCTTCATAGATGTCGGCAACCAGGTCGCACTTGCGGTAGCCCACTTCGCATTTGTCGAAGATCGTCTCGTGCATCCGCTCGACCAGCCGCGCCGCCTTGCGCATGTAATCGAGTTCCTGGCCGGACTTGACCGCTCGCTGCCAATTCACCAGCGCCGTCACATCGGAAAACCGGGCATTGGGCAGGTGCCTCTGCAGCGAGGCAAAGGCGGCGGCGGAGAACCAGTAATTGTCCATCTCCACGCCGATCCGCTTTGTCCCCCAGCCGCGCTCCTCAAGCTTGGCTGACAGGTAATCCATCGGATGCCGCTCGGTCGATTGAACGTAATGATCCGCGTAGCCGATGATGTCGCCGTCGGACAGATACGCCGTCCGCCGCGCGCCGTTCGCGTCCTGGCCGCGCCCAAACCAGACAGGATCGCCGTCCGGACCGACCACCACGCACTGGTGAACGTAGAAAGACCAGCCGTCATATCCGGTCAGCCAGGCCATGTTGGACGGGTCGGAAACGATGATGACGTCGACACCTGCAGCAGCCATGGCGGCGCGCGTCTTGGCGAGGCGCTGCGAATATTCGTCCCGGCTGAAATTGAGAACTGGCGCGGACATTCGGGGGGATTTTCCTTTCTGGGTAGGGTTTCAGTTTGAGAAATTCGTGCCGGCGCCCGCAGCCAGCGCACGCTGGCTTGCGAAGGTGGCGATGGCCGTATCCTGGATGCCGGTGCCGGTCAGGTCGGCAATGGTGATGGCGCTGTCGGAGAGGCGGCCACGCGCCCTGCCGGCAACGATCATCCCGAGTTCGGCAAATTCGTCTTCGGGTGCCGCCACCCCCGCAGCGATGGCGGAGCGCAGCTCCCCCAGACCGCGGGTCTGGCTCAGCCGGTCGGGCACATAGAGGTCGGCCCTGGCAAGGCAGGCCGGGTCGAGCTCGTTCTTGTGGTCCTGGTCCGACCCCATGGCGGTGACATGCTGGCCCGGCCTGAGCCATTCGGCACGCAGGATGGGCTGCGACGCGGGCGTTGTCGTCACGATCATATCGGCCATGCCGACCGCTTCGGCAGGATCGATTGCCGCGATCACCTCGAAGCCGAGTTCCCGTGTCAATTCCGCCGCCGCATCTGCGGCCTTTGCCGTGTCCCGCGCCCAGATCATGGCGGAAGTGATCGGCCGCACGAGGCTCAGCGCCTTGAGCTGCAGTTTCCCCTGGCATCCGGCACCAAGGATACAGGCGCGGGAGGCATCCGCACGCGCCAGATGACGGGCGGCGACCGCACCGGCAGCCGCCGTGCGGACGTCGGTCAGATAGCCGTTGTCGAGCAGCAGCGCCTCGAGCATCCCTGTCCGGGCCGAAAACAGCACCATCAACCCGGATGTGCTCGGCAGTCCGATTTTCGGGTTGTCGAAGAAACCCGGCGAGATCTTGATGGCGAAACTGTCGATGCCCGGCACGAAGGCGGTCTTGACGTCGACTTCGCCATTGAACGGCGCAATCGCCATCGACAGGATCGGCGGCATCACCACGTCGCCGGTCGCAAGCGCCGCAAAGGCCCGCTCGACACAATCGACGGCATCAAGATCCAGCTTTACCAGGCTGCGCAAATCCGCCTCGGTCAGGATCCTGATGTCGGTCATGTCACGCTGCCTCTTGGGTAACATCGACATCCTCGCCGGAGATGATGCGATGGTGCTGGTTCATGTCGATGTTTCCGCCGCTCAGGATGGCGACGATCGGGCCGGCGCTCTCGACCTTGCGGGCAAGCAGGGCCGCGATTCCGACCGAGCCCGACCCCTCTATGATCTGCCGTTCCTGCCAGTAGGCGTGCCGGATGGCGGCGGCGATCTCGGCTTCGCTGACGAGAACGACATCGTCGACCAGATCCCGCGTCATGGCGAATGTCAGCCGGTTGTTAAGACCGATGCCGCCGCCCAGCGAATCCGCCAGTGTCGCCAGTTCCTCGACCTGGACCGGCTTGCCGGCCTTCAGGCAGGCCTGCATCGCCGCGCCGCGCTCCATCGAGATGCCGACAATCCGGACGTCGGGCCGCCTGCCTTTGATTGCCGCGGCAACGCCCGATATCAGCCCTCCGCCGGACAACGGCACGAGAACCGTGGCCAGATCCGGCACCTGCTCGAGCAATTCGAGACCGAGCGTTCCCTGACCTGCAATGATCTTGCGGTGATCGAAGGGCGGGATCATGGTCATGCCCTCATCGGCAACCAGACGGTCGACCTCGAGCTGCGCCTCGTCCTGCGACTGTCCGACAATGCGGACTTCGGCGCCTTGCGCCTTGATCCCGTCGATCTTTGCCTGCGGAACCAGCCGCGACATGCAGATGATGCACTTCACCCCGGCGGCCTTCGCGGCATAGGCAAGCCCGCGCCCGTGATTGCCCGTCGACACGCCCACCACCCCGCGGCCTCTCTCCGCTTCCGACAGCGACGCGACGGCATTCGATGCGCCGCGCAGCTTGAAGCTGCCGGTGATCTGCATGTGTTCGAGCTTGAGGTGAACCGGAACGCCAGCCAGGTCGCTCAATACAGGCGAGGTGTTGACCGGCGTGGTCCGGATGGTGGCGGCAATGGCATCGCGCGCCTCATCGATTTCAGCGGGATCGACAAAGGGCTCAAGCATGGTCATGCCGCGGCACCGACGCCCCGGTCCGGCAGAGCGTAGTCGAACAGCCTGCCGAATTCTGGTGGCCTGTGATCGGCAAACCCGCCGAGCCGCGCCATCGCCCAGGCGCTCGCCTGGTTGGAGGTGACGACCGGCTTGCCGGTCCGCCTCTCGAGCTCCGCAATCACATTGATCGCCGGCAGCCCGGTGCAGGAGAGAAACAGCGCTTCCGCGTCGGCCGTGTCGACCGCCATCGCCGCGTTGACAATGGTCTCGTCGCTCACCCGCGCCATCTCCCGGTCATCCTCGAGGCCGAGGCATTGAACCGCGGAGACGCCGAGCCCGTGGCTGGCGAAATAGGCAGCCATCGGTTCGGTGGTTGCCACCGTATAGGGGGTGAGGATGGCGATCCGCCGCACCCCGAGTGCCGTAAACGCCATCCGCGCGGCTCCCGTCGGCGTTACCACCGGCACGCTTCCCGCGCCGGTCTGGATGGAGGCCGTCACCGCGTCATCGCCGATGGCGACCGAGGCGGCGGTGCAGCTGTAGCAGATTGCCTTGAGCGGCTTGAGCGGCGCCAGCAACTGTGCCGCCTCTGTCAGCCGCGGCGCCATTTTGCGAAGATTCTCCGGAGTTGTCGGGTTCTCATAGGCCACCCGCGTGACATGGATCGAGACATGCTCGCCGGGCAATTGCCGGTACAGGTCGCGCTCGCTTGTCAGGTCGGTGGCAAGCGCAATCAACCCGAACCGGGCAGTCGCACCAGCATCATTGAACCGGACGATCTCGTCCGAACGCGAAACACGGATTTCATTCATGTGTCGACTGCCTCCTTGTGTCCGGGCAAATCCAGCGCCTTGCCTGTCGAAATTGTCAAACCACCATAACCGGCATCGCCGCCAGGCTGGTGACCTTGTGCGACACGCTGCCGAGCAGAAATCCCTGCATGTCGCCCTGCCCCCGGCTGCCGACAACAATCAGGTCGGCCTTGTGCTCTTCGCCGAATTTCACGATCGTCCGCGCCGGCTGGCCGGCCTTGACGAAGGCGCGCACCTTTTGCGCCCCGCAGTCTGCCGCGATCGCCTTGGCCTCCTCGGCGACCTCCTTTGCATAATTGCGCATCGAATCATCGAGGCTCTCCGGATCGTCCGGCCGCACCATCGACATCGACGCCTCAAGCAGCGAATGATGCCGGAACACGGTCAGAAGCAGCAATTCGCCACCGCAGGTCTGTTGCAGCTTGGATGCAACCCTCAGGGCCTTCTTGGATCCTTCGGACCCGTCGACAGCGACCAGGATTCGTTCAAACATCGATCTACCCCGTTATCGGAACGCGAGGTCGCGCAGGAACAGCGCGATCTGCGGAAAGTAAATGAGCGCGACCGAGACACACAGCAGGATCACCGTGAACGGGAATATCCCGCGGATCACCTCGATATAGGGCCGCTTGAAGATCGCGATCGCGGTAAAGATATCGCAGCCAAATGGCGGCGTGGCCGATCCAATCGCCACCTGGAGCGTGATGATCGTGCCGACCAGCACCGGATCGAGACCCACGGAATCGACCACCGGGGCGAAGATCGGCACCAGGATCAGGATCACCACGATCGGATCGACGAACATGCAGCCGATGAAGAACGCGATCGAGATCACCGCCAGCACGCCCTTGGGGCCCATGTCGGCGACGCCGACGGCCGCCAGGATGGCCTGTGGCACCTGCGCAAACGAGATCACCCAGGAAAACGCCGCCCCGGCGCCGACCAGGATGAAGACGACGGCGGTGATCAGCCCCGTCGATTTTGCGATCCGGTAGATGTCGGGCAGGTTCAATGACCGGAACACCGCGAATTCCAGGATGATCGCGTAAAGCACGCAGGCCGCCGCCGCCTCGGTGGGGCTGAAGATGCCGCCGTAGATGCCGCCGACAATGATCACCGGGAAGCCGAGCGGCCAGATCGCCCGCTTGACCGATTGAATGCGTTCGCCCCAGCTGGCCTTCGGCTCGGTGGGCACGTTGTTGATCGTCGCGTAGATCATGCTGTAGGCGGAAAACAGCACCAGCAGCAGCAGGCCCGGTCCGATCCCGGCAATGAACAGCTCGGAGATCGAGGTGCTGGAAATCACGCCGTAGATGATCATGCCGATCGAGGGTGGAATCAGGAAAGCGATATCCGACGCGTTGATGATCAGCGCCAGCACGAAGGAATCCTTGTAGCCGGCCTTGAGCATGCGCGGACGAAGCGGCGAGCCGACAGCAACGACCGTTGCCTGGGTCGAGCCGGAAACCGCGCCGAACAGCGTGCAGGCGGCGGCCGTGCTGACCGCAAGCCCGCCCTTTATGTGGCCGACGAACTGCATCACCATGTCGATCAGCCGGTTGGCCGACTGGCCGCGCGTCATGATGTCGGCGGCAAGGATGAACATCGGAACCGCGATCAGCGAGGCAGGGCGAATGCCCGCCATGATCTGCTGGACCATGAAATCCATCTTGCCCAGATCGCCGAACATGAAGACGAAGCCGACAAACGTGGCCACGAGCAGCGGGATCATCATCGGGAAGCCGAGCAGCAGCAGAACGATCATGATCAGGAAAATGGTCAGTGCCATGTCTCGTCTCCCCTCAAACCTCGAGTTCGTCTTCGTCATACCCCTCGAGCACCCGCGTCGAGAGGTAGATGTCCTTGGAGACGATGTTCTTGATGGCGGTCAGCGCATATTGCAGACCCGTCATGAAAAAGCCGACCGGCACCCACAGGAAGATCCAGTAGACCGGCAACTGCAGCGAAGGCAGCACCCGGCCCGAGGTCGCGACCTTGGCGATGTAACCGACCGAGAAGTAGCAAAGCCCGAACATCGTCAGTGCGGTGACCGCCGCGATCAGCACCATGAACCCCTTGCGGGCCGGTGGCGGCAGAGCGTCGTAGATTGCAGACATCCGGATGTGCCGGCCTTGCCGGGCCGCATAGCTGATCCCCGCAAAGGTGATCAAAATGATCAAAATCCGGTTGAGCTCTTCGGAAAAGAACAGGCTGTACTGAAACACGAACCGCCCCACCACATTGGCGATCGTATTGAATGCCATCAGCAGCACGCCGGCTGCAAGCAGCACCGATTCGACCCGGCTTATGGTTGAATCGATCACGCCCAACACGCCGGGCAGCGACGATTCATGCGGGTTGTTTTCCTTCAGATCGTCCAAGGCCGCCTCCCGGCTGGTCGGTTGATGGACCCGAAGGCCACAAGAATGTGGCCTTCGAAATTTTTAAATCTGCAATCCGGAAACGGATCAGCCCTTCGTGGCTTCCAGATCGGCCTTCAGTTGATCGAGGATGGCCTTGCCGCTGTCGCCGGTCATCTCGATAAACTTGGCTTCGACTTCGGCGGCCGCTTCCTTGAAGCAGGACCGCTCCTCCTCCGACAGCACCGTGATCGTCATTTCGGGCTTGGCCTCCTTGATCTTCTTCAGCTCGCTTTCGGCCAGGCCCTTCTGGTACTCGACGATGTAGTCATAGGCCGTCGCGGCAGCGTCCTCGATCACCTTCTTGTCCGCATCGCTGAGCCCCTCATAGAAGTCCTTGTTGGCCATGACCGCTGTCGTGAAGTTGTTGTGACCCGTATAGGTGATGTGATCGGTCACCTCGTAGATACCCGTCGAGTACAGGTAGAATGTCGGGTTTTCCTGACCCTGGATGATGTTGGTCTGCAGACCGCCATAGACTTCGCCCCATGGAAGCGGCGTCGGCGTGGCGCCGAATGCCTTGTAGGATTCGACCAGCAGTGGGTTGGTCATGACGCGGAACTTGACCTCGTTGAGATCGGCGCAGCTCTTGACCGGCTCCTTGGTCGTCATCGCCACTTCGCCTTCCGGGAACATAACCAGAAGCTCAAGACCCTGCTTTGCATAGAGATCCTGGAAGTCCTCGTTGATCGCCTTGCTCTCCTTGTAGAAGCGGGCGAGATGCGCCTGGTCCGTCGGCAGAAGATAGGGAACAAAGAACACCTGGGCTTCCGGGATCAGCGCGCCGGTAAAGCCGGGCGACTGGTCGACGAACTGCAAGATGCCGGCCTGCGCCTGCTCCATGATATCGGCGGATTCACCCAGCGTTCCGTAGGGAAACAGCTGGATCGTATGATCGGAGTTGGCTTCGACCGCCTCCTTGAACTTCGTCGCATAGACGCCCTGGACTTCGGTCAGGGATTCCTCGAATGCGTATTTCCAGTCGGCAGCCTGCGCGGAAACGGTTGCGCCGGCCATCATGGCCACAGCAGCCACGCCGCCCAGGAAATTGCGGATTGCAGGTGTCATGTTCAGTTCCTCTCTTATTGATTTTCGGTTCACGTCGATTTCCGGTAAACCCGCCGGTAAATTTCATGCGGGACGGCTGGAAGGCCCAGGCCCCCGATGCCGCAAATACCCGCCCCTCATTGGATGAGTGAGTGGAACGATGTGAATCCGCTTCCCCCACTTCATTATTGTTATGATTTATTGAAACTTAAACAAGGACAATATAGAGTCAACGACATTATTAAATCATGACAATTAAAGCAAATCCAGCCGCAGGCTCCAGTGCGAGCGCACGGCCGGGCATCTGCGGAAATGTGCAGCCTTAAAGCGTCAGCAGGGCCGGCTCGGGATTGCTGCGTGCAAGCCGCGAGATCACCGTCAGCCCCCGCTCGAGCGTCTGGTCCGTCTCCGCCCCGAGGCAGATGCGGATCCCGCGCTTGGTAACGCTGTCGGACATGGAGAAGGCCGATCCCGGCGCCACCGCAACCCCGTTCAGCCGGGCGTGGGCAACGAACCCGTCTTCGGTCCACGATCCCGGCGTGGGGAGCCATACATGCATCCCGTTGGCGCTGGAATTGAACGGGATGTCACCGAGAACCTCGGCGGCCAGCCGGTTGCGCTTGCTCAGTGCATTCATCTGCCAGTGCAGCAGACGTTCGGCGGTTCCGTCCTCGATCCAGCGACTGCCGATTTCCGCCATCAGCGGCGTGGCCATCCAGTTCGTCACCAGGTGCCGGTTTGCGGCCGCCGATTCAAACGCCTCGGGCATGGTCAGGAAGCCAAACCTCAGGCCCGGCATGATGCACTTGGTCAGGCTGGTGAAATAGAAGGTCCGCTCCGGCGCCATTGCCGCGATCGGATCCGGCCGGCCGGGCTGCAACGGCCCCCAGGCGTCGTTCTCTATGATGAGAACATCGTGGCGCCGTGCGATCTCGACCAGTTCACGGCGTCTTTCGAGCGACATCGTCGCTGCCCGCGGATTGAGTCCGGTCGGCAGCAGGTAGATGGCCTTGACCTGGGATCTCTCGCAAACCGAGGCAAAGGCCCGGGGAACGACGCCCTCATCATCAATCTCGAGCCCCTGGATGCGCAACCCGAGATACCGCGAAAGCGCCTTGAGGGTATGGTGCCCCAACTCTTCCGTGACGATAAGATCGCCGGAATTGGCCACCGTCATCAGTGCGATGGTCATCGCCGACGTGTTGCCATTGGTCATGAGCAATCCTTGCGATGACGGGTTCACCCCGCAAAGGGTCAACCATTTGGCGGCCGCGCCATTGTATTTGCGCAGCGCCGTCGACGGCCGGAAGGCCGACATCGTCGAGGTCGGCAGATCGGCGCCGAGCTGGGCCAATGCCCGCTGTATCGCTTCCATGTGCACCGATTCGAAAACCGGCATCAGGATCGAGAAATCAATGAACTCGTCGTTCTGGATGTCCGGAACATAGGGTGGCTTGGTGTCGCTACGGCCGGCGCGGACAAAGGTGCCGCGCCCGACCTCGCCGGCGATGAAGCCGCGGCGTATCAGTTCATCATAGGCCCGGCTGACCGTCTGTACGCTCAGCCCGAGGTCGTAGGCGAGCGTGCGGTGCGTCGGCAGCCGGTCGCCGCTGCGCACTTCGCCCGCATCCACCGCGCGCACCAGCGCGTCTGCGAGGGATTTATAGGCGGGGCGGCGGAGCTCTTGCGGTTTTGGTGGCCAGATTGTCATGATATACTGATGACCTCAATCATCGAAATTGACAACCCCCCGATGCTGCATCAAAAGTCACGGGCATGGCTCCAATCAAACTCGATGACCGTGACATAAAGATCCTCGCCATCCTGTCGCGGGAAGGCCGGATATCCAAATCCGAACTGGCCAAACGGGTCAATCTCAGCCCCACGCCATGCTGGGAACGGCTGAGCCGGCTGGAAAAGGCCGGCATCATCTCCGGCTATCACGCCGATATCGAGCTCAAGCATCTCGGTCCGCAGGTGTCCGTCTTTGTCATGGCTGAACTCGACAACCATCGATCAGTGACATTCCAGGCCTTCGAACAGGCGATTGCCGGATATGACGAGATCATGTCGTGCTGGGCGCTGGGCGGCGGCTTCGATTACCTGCTGCATGTCATCACCCGCGACATCGACAGCTATCAGCGGCTGATCGACGACCTCCTGGCCGGCCGCGCCGGCCTGGCGCGCTATTTCACCTATATCGTCACCAAGCCGGTCAAGCATTCAACGGTCCCGCCCTTCGACATTCTCGCGAAGCTGGAGCCGAAGACGAATTAGGCCGCTCGGCGCAAAAAAATGGATGAAGCCTCTGGCAGGTCCGGATGCATCAGGCAATTCCTCTGGCCATCGTTGGTTACGATCAGATCAGTCCAACCAACCTGGGAGCAGCACAGTGTCCATTGTTCCGTCAAAGTTCAGAACGACGCAGTTCGAGCTTTCCGATCCGGCCCTGTTTCGCGGCTTCTCCTATGTCGGTGGACGCTGGACCGCCGGCGCGTCCGCGCAGATGTTTGCCGTTTCCAACCCCGCCGACGGCAGCCATCTCGGCGATGTCGCGAGCCTGTCGGCAAGCGACAGCGCCCGGGCCGTCGACGCCGCCCAGCAGGCATTCGGACCATGGTCCTCGATGTTGCCGCAGCAACGCGCGGCCACTCTGCGCCGCTGGTACGAGTTGATACTCGCCCACAAGCAGGATCTCGCGCTTCTCATGGCGCTCGAACAGGGCAAGCCGATCTCCGAGGCGCGCGGCGAAATCGACTACGGCGCCTCCTTCGTCGAGTTCTTCGCAGAAGAGACCAAGCGCCCCAACATCGAGAGCGTGACGTCCCACCTGCCCGATGCCGAGGTCGAGGTCTGGCGCGAGCCTGTCGGTGTCGCCGCCCTGATCACGCCTTGGAACTTCCCCTCCGCGATGCTGACCCGCAAGGCAGCCGCCGCCCTTGCCGCAGGCTGCACCGTCGTCGCGCATCCGTCGGCTCAGACGCCTTTCTCGGCACTGGCGCTGGCCGAGCTTTCCGAACGTGCCGGCTTTCCGGCGGGCACGTTCAACGTCGTCACCGGCGATGCGCCGGTGGTTGTCGAACCCTGGATGCAGGACCGGCGCGTCCGCGCGGTGTCCTTCACCGGCTCCACCGAAATCGGCAAACTCCTCTATCGGCAGAGTGCCGAAACGATCAAACGCCTGGTCCTCGAGCTGGGCGGCCACGCCCCTTTCATCCTGTTCGCCGACGCGGATCTCGACCAGGCCGTCGAGGAGGCGATCAAGGCGAAATTCGCCACCTCCGGCCAGGATTGTCTCGGCGCCAACCGCTTCTTCGTCGAGCGCCCAGTCTATGAGGCATTCTGCAGCCGCTTCGCCGAAGCCACGTCAAGGCTGACCGTCGGCGCTGGCATGGACGATCCCGATATCGGTCCGCTGATGAACGAAGCCGCCGTGGCCAAGCAGGAGCAGCATGTCGCCGACGCGCTCGGCAAGGGCGCGCGGCTGCTCACCGGCGGTGCCCGGCATGATGCGGGCCGCCTGTTCTACCAGCCGACCGTGCTGGCCGATGTGCCGGCCGACGCCCTGATCATGCACGAGGAAACCTTCGGCCCGGTCGCAGCCATTGCGCCGTTCGACACCGAGGAGGAGGTTCTGCAAAGGGCCAACGACACCGAATACGGCCTCGTGGCCTACCTGCACACCCAGGACCCCCGCCGCATCTACCGCGCCAGCCGGACGCTGCAATTCGGCATGGTTGCCGTCAACCGGACCAAGGTGACCGGCGCGCCGATCCCCTTCGGCGGCATGAAGCAATCCGGGCTGGGCCGCGAGGGCTCGCGCCTCGGCATGGAAGCATTCACCGACGTCAAATATGTCTGCCGCGACTGGGCATGACACAGATTCAGAGAAGGAAATGACAATGTTGCGCAACGACCAGCTTGACCAATGGGATCACGATCACTTTTTCCATCCCTCCACCCACCTCGCCCAGTTCGCCCGCGGCGAACTGAAGAACCGCATCGTCACCGGCGGCGAAGGCGTCCACGTCACCGACCGTGAAGGCAACCGACTGCTTGACGGCTTTGCCGGCCTCTATTGCGTCAACATCGGCTACGGCCGCCAGGAGGTTGCCGAGGCGATCGCCGCCCAGGCGAAGGAACTGGCCTATTACCATTCCTATGTCGGCCACGGCACCGAAGCCTCGGTGACGCTGGCCAAGATGGTCATCGACCGGGCGCCGAAGAACATGAGCCGGGTCTATTTCGGCCTTTCCGGCTCCGACGCCAACGAAACCAATGTCAAGCTGATCTGGTACTACAACAACATTCTCGGCCGCCCGGAGAAGAAGAAGATCATCTCGCGCTGGCGCGGCTATCACGGCTCCGGCCTGATGACCGGTTCGCTGACCGGGCTTGAGCTGTTTCACAAGAAGTTCGACCTGCCTCTGAGCCAGGTGCTGCACACCGAGGCGCCCTATTATTTCCGCCGCCAGGACCGCTCGATGTCGGAAGCCGATTTCGTCGCCCATTGCGCGAGCGAGCTCGAAGCGCTGATCGAGCGAGAGGGCGCCGACACCATCGCCGCCTTCATTGGCGAGCCGGTTCTGGGAACGGGGGGCATCGTGCCGCCGCCGGCGGGCTACTGGGCCGCGATCCAGGCGGTGCTGAAGAAGCATGACATCCTGCTCGTCGCCGACGAGGTGGTGACCGGCTTCGGACGGCTCGGCACCATGATGGGCTCCACCCATTACGGCATCGAGCCCGACATCATCACCATCGCCAAGGGCCTGACCTCGGCCTATGCGCCGCTGTCGGGGTCGATCATCTCGAAGAACGTCTGGAAAGTGCTGGAACAGGGCACCGACGAATTCGGCGCCATCGGCCATGGCTGGACCTATTCGGCGCATCCGATCGGTGCCGCCGCCGGCGTCGCCAACCTCAAGCTGATCGACGATCTCGGCCTGGTCAAGAACGCCGGTGAAACCGGCGCCTATCTCAACGCCGGAATGCGCGACGCGCTCGGCAGTCACCCCAATGTCGGCGACATCCGCGGCGAAGGCATGCTCTGCGCCGTCGAATTCGTCGAGGACCGCGACAACCGGACCTTCTTCGATGCTTCGAAGAAGGTCGGCCCGTCGGTCGCCGCAGCCCTTCTCGAACGCGGCGTCATTGCCCGGGCCATGCCGCAGGGCGATATCCTCGGCTTCGCCCCGCCGCTGTGCCTGACCCGCCAGGAAGCCGACACGATTGTCTCGGCCACCGCCGAGGCGGTCCGGCAGGTGCTCGGATAAGCACGTCACGTCATTTTCGGCCGGGGGCACGCAAGATCCCCGGCCGATATTCCTACCGCGCCGGCCGCGCAGCGGATTTAACAGCGGGCTGGCATGGCAACGCCTTTCGTGGGAAGAACCGACATCTGTGCTGTCCGTGAGGATCAACGATGTCATCTCGAGACCAGAGGCTTTCCAGCCCCTCCGCCTTGCGCAATCGCGGCCCGATCGCCGATGTCTTGCGCACCGTCCTGCCCGAATCTGGTACCGTGCTAGAGATCGCCAGCGGCTCGGGCGAACACATCACCCATTTTGCCACCCTGTTCCCGGCGCTCAGCTGGCAGCCGTCCGATCCGTCGCCGGAGGCGCGCGCCTCCATCCTTGAGTGGAGGGAGGCGGAAGGTGTCGCCAACGTGCTGCCGCCGCTCGATCTGGACGCTGCGGGCGAGACCTGGCCAATCGACCACGCAGATGCGATCATCTCCATCAACATGGTGCACATCAGCCCCTGGCAGGCCACGCTGGGTTTGCTGAAGGGGGCAGGCAGGCTTCTTCCGGCCGGAGGCGCGCTGTTCCTCTACGGCCCCTACCGCCGCCAGGGGCAGCCATTTGCCCTCAGCAATGAGGCATTCGACGCGAGCCTGCGCGCCCGCAATCCCGCCTGGGGCATAAGGCTGCTGGAGGACGTCGAAGACGCGGCTGAGCAAGCCGGCCTGGTCCTGACCGCGACCGTCGAGATGCCCGCCAACAACCTGTCCGTCATCTTCAGGCGAGAATAGCCCTCACCGCTGTGAGGATCGCTGTCCTACTTGCCCTCGCCGGTGACGGTCAGGCCCAGAACCCTCCAGCTCTGCATGCCGCCGCGGTAGTAGAAGATCCGGTCCGCCGGATAGCCCGCGGCAATCATCGCCCGGATCGCGGTCGGGGACTGGCCGCACCACAGCCCGTTGCAGAACAGCGCCACCTTTTTCGCGTTTTCGCAGTCCCAGCCGTCGAAATCCGGCTCGCAGCCGAGTTGGCTCAGCCGGTCACCCGTCTCCGTGTAGGGCAGGTTGATCGCACCGGGGATCGACCCGCCACGGAACCAGTCGACCGTGCGGCTGTCGACGACAATCGCGTCGGGGTCCTTGAGCATGCCGATCAGTTCAACTTCTCCGATCGTCGTCACCCCTTCCGCCGGCGAGATCGGCTGGATGCAGAACGGCGGACAGGCCCGCGACGTCCTGGCATACTCACCGGTGATCTCGTGCTCCTGGTCCTGGATCCGGCGGATTTCCACCGGGCCGTCGGCGGTCTCCACGGTCACGCTCGGCATTTCCGACGTGATCCCGACCTTCAGATCCTCGGCCTTCCCGATTCCTGTGAACGCCAGCAGCGCAATAGCAACGATGGTGAAATATCTGATCATGTAATCCTCCCTTGAAAGGCCAACACATAGCAGATTCTTTATGTAATAGTGAAGTCCACCGGAAGACCGCAAGGATTGTCGGCCGATAGCCCGGCGAGACCTGGCGGCCGGTAACGCTAGGTCCGGTCAGTTCACAGACGGATATGTCACGAGAAACAAAAGGCCGCGAGCAGCGGGACACTTCGAACCAGCAGGGTGCGCAAGGCCAAGGGCCGTCCGAGCTTGTGCGAGGCCCGAAGGGCGACAGCGGGAAGTCAGAAAATGGCGGAGAGGGTGGGATTCGAACCCACGGTGGAGTTGCCCCCACGCCGCATTTCGAGTGCGGTACTTTCGACCACTCAGCCACCTCTCCGCGTCTTTGGTCGGCGCAGTATCAGTGCGCGGGCGCTTCCATAACCTCGCAGCGCGACTTGCACAAGGGGTAAGTTTGCCTCTCACGCCCCAAACCGGGACCGGACCGGCAATTTGGCTTGACTCATGCCCCCGTCTCACGTATCTCGCGACCCGAATGCGGCGTGGGGCTTCCTGCGCCGTTGGCCTTTGTCTGAGCCGTCCGCAACAGCGGAACTCGGACAGGCTTCACCCGGCAGCGTCCCCAATGGACCCGGCCGATCCGTTCCGACTGGCAAAAAGACGGCCCGCCGCAAGGCGAGAGCCGGACGAACACGAAAGGACAAAAGATGTTCGCAGTCATTAAAACCGGTGGCAAGCAGTACCGCGTCGCCGCCAATGACGTTCTGACGATTGAAAAGCTCGAGGGCGCCGCCGGCGATTCCGTCGAGTTCACCGAAATTCTCATGGTCGGCGAAGGCGCCGGCGCAACCGTTGGCGCTCCCTTCGTTGAAGGCGCCATGGTCGTTGCCGAAGTCGTCGAGCAGGGCCGCGCCCGCAAGGTCATCGCCTTCAAGAAGCGCCGCCGCCAGAACTCCAAGCGCATCCGCGGTCACCGCCAGCACCAGACTGTCGTCAAGATCACCGACATCCTGACCGGTGGCGCCAAGCCGTCGAAGAAGGCTGCCGCCAAGAAGGAAGCCGCTCCGGCGAAGACCGAGGCTGCGGCAACCGCTGCGCCGCTGTTCACCGCACCGGCAGGCGAGCCTGACAACCTGACCAAGATCAAGGGCATCGGCCCGGTCGCAGCAGGCCAGCTCAACGAGCAGGGCATCACCACCTTCGCCCAGGTTGCCGCTCTCAGCGACGCCGACATCACCCGCATCGACGAAGCCATGCCGTTCAGCGCCGAACAGATTTCGGACTGGCGCGAGCAGGCCAAGGCTCTCGCGAAGTAATCAACCGCCCGTTCGGGCCCTGGCGGCCAAAAGCCGCAAACAGACAATCGCCCTTGAGGGCGGAACAGGAGCAGACCCATGGCACACAAAAAAGCTGGCGGTTCCACGCGTAACGGTCGCGATTCGAACTCCAAGCGCCTCGGCGTGAAGAAGTTCGGCGGCGAAGCTGTGATTGCAGGCAACATCATCATTCGTCAGCGCGGAACCAAGTGGCATCCGGGCACCGGCGTCGGCATTGGCAAGGATCACACCATTTTTGCCGTGCAGCCGGGTAATGTCGACTTCCGTAAAACCGCCAACGGCCGAACCTACGTGTCCGTGATGCCGAAAGCGGAAGCAGCGGAATAAGCCGGATCGCATTTTGCAAGCCGGCGTCTCATCGACCCGGCCCTTGCAGGCACCTCCGGAACACCGGACGAAAAAGGGGAGATGGGACGCCATCTCCCCTTTCTTTTTGTCCAAAACCGGAGAACGACCATGAGAGAAGATCCCAGTTTGAGCCCGAGCGACAGCGCACGGGCACCCAGAGACAGCCTCAGCGACTGTATAAGCGCAAGCGACGCAGAGAGTTTCGAACGGACGGCGTCGAGCTACGACTGCCCCGTTCTCCTGACCGAACACCTGGTCCTTCGCGCGCCCCACGCCGAGGACATCGACGCCATTGCCATTCTCGCCGACAATCCGGCCATCGCCACCATGGTATCGCGCATCCCGCATCCTTATGCCCGCGCGGACGCCGAAACCTTTGTGCGAGCCTCCGCCAAACGCGGGAATGGCAATTGCGTCTATGCCATCACCGAATCCGAAACCGGCAAGCTGCTCGGCTGCTGTTCGCTGGAAACCGTCGGCGACGGCAAGGCGCTCGAACTGGGCTACTGGGTCGGAGAGCCGTTCTGGGGCCGCGGCATCGCCACCCAGGCCGTGCATGCCCTGGTCGACATGGCCTTCCGCACCCGCGACATCGAGCACATCGACGCCCGCTGCCGGGTGATCAACCCGGCTTCCCGCCGGGTGCTGCAGAAGAGCGGCTTCCAGTTCCAGGGAACCGGCATGATCAATGTTCTGGCCATCAACGCCAGCGCAGCGGTCGAATGGTTCCGGCTCGACCGCAAGACCTGGGTCTCGCTGATCAGCTGGTCGAACGAAAACCGGCCGAACGCCCGGTAATCCGGCCCGCCCACAACGGCGTAGAAGGATCATGACCCCCGAAAGGATGCGATCCATGACCCTTCTGCGCCCCCTGGCCCTGCTGCTCTTCGCCGCCCTCGCCGCCTCGCCCGCGCACTCAGCCGAGCTGCGGCTGGAGGATTTCTTCAAGGGCAAGACCTATGCCTACGGTTCCTTCGGCGCCATCACCGGGCTTCACCGCAGCTTCCGCGTTGATCTCACCGGCCATGTGCGCGGCAAGGTGCTGACGCTGCGCGAGGATTTCCGCTACGACGACGGCGAGCGCGACACCAAGACATGGATCTTCACCCGCACCGGGCCGAACACCTATTCGGGCACCCGCGAAGACGTGCTGGGCGAAACCACCGTCCGGCTGTCGGGCAACACCGCCCGATTCACCTACCGGGTCGATCTCAATCCCGGCGGCAAGCCCAACATTGTCCGCTTTCACGACAAGCTCGAACTCGGGGACGACGGCACGCTTCGCAACACCGCGCTGGTGACCAAGTTCGGGTTGCCGATTGCCCGGGTCCGGGTCAATTTCGCATCCACGCTCGAGACCGCCAGGGCCATCAAACCCTGACGAATCGGGGCCTGAGCCTTTACCACCCGCCGCAATAGGCTTTGACCTTGCGCCTTAGGGCGTTTATCGATGCCCGCAAAGCCGGAGGCATACGCCGCTCCGGCTGCCTCGCGTTCAAAGTCCGATCGGTACAGCCAGATGAAATTCCTCGACGAAACCAAGGTCTATATCCGCTCCGGCGACGGTGGCGCCGGCAGCGTCTCGTTCCGGCGCGAGAAATACATCGAGTTCGGCGGACCCGATGGCGGCGATGGCGGCCGCGGCGGCGATGTCTGGGTGGAAGCCGTCGACGGGCTCAACACGCTGATCGACTACCGCTTCCAGCAGCACTTCAAGGCCAAGACCGGCGGCCACGGCATGGGCCGCAACCGCACCGGCGCCGGTGGCGACAGCGTCACCCTGAAAGTGCCCGCGGGAACGCAGATTTTCGAGGAAGACAACGAGACCCTGATCTGCGACCTGACCGAGGTCGGCCAGCGCTACCGCCTCGCCGTCGGCGGTAATGGCGGCTTCGGCAACGCCCATTTCAAGTCCGCCACCAACCAGGCACCGCGCCACGCCAATCCGGGTCTCGAAGGCCAGGAGAAGACCATCTGGCTGAGACTCAAGCTGATCGCCGACGCCGGCCTGATCGGTCTGCCCAATGCCGGCAAGTCGACCTTCCTCGCCTCCGTCACCCGGGCGCGGCCGAAGATCGCCAATTACCCCTTCACCACGCTGCACCCCAATCTCGGCGTCGCCACCATCGACGGCCGCGAATTCGTGCTCGCCGACATTCCCGGCCTGATCGAGGGCGCCCACGAGGGCGTCGGCATCGGTGACCGGTTCCTGGGTCATGTCGAGCGCACCCGGGTGCTGCTGCATCTCGTTTCCGCGCTCGAGGAAGACGTCGCCAAGGCCTACAAGACCGTCCGCCACGAACTCGAGGCCTATGGCCATGGCATCGCCGACAAGCACGAGGTCGTGGCGCTGAGCCAGGTCGACGTCGTCGACGCCAAGGAGCGGGCCAAGAAGGTCCGGGCGCTGAAGAAGGCCGCCGGCCGGGCGCCCTACGAAATCTCCGCCATTACCGGTGAAGGCATGACCGGCGCCCTGCGCGCCTTGCGCGATGTCATCGTCGGCGCCAAGGCGGAAGACGACGCGGCGGAAGCCGGCAAGACCGGCGGCAAGGGCGATACGAAAGACTGAACATGGCAGGCAATCGCAAACCCGTTGCCGCGCACAAGCGCATTGTCATCAAGATCGGCTCGGCACTGCTGGTCGACCGCGCCAGCGGCCTGAAGGCCGCCTGGCTCGAATCGCTCTGCGCCGATATCGCCGAGCTGAAGCAAGCCGGAGCCGAGGTTCTGGTGGTCTCTTCCGGCGCCATCGCCATGGGTCGCACCGTGCTTGGCCTGCCCGGCGGGCCGCTCAAGCTCGAAGAAAGCCAGGCAGCAGCAGCCGTCGGCCAGATCGCGCTCGCCCGCGCCTGGTCCTCCAGCCTCTCCACCCACGGCATTGTTGCCGGACAGATCCTGCTCACGCTGGGCGACACCGAGGAGCGGCGGCGCTATCTCAATGCCCGGGCGACCATGGCCGAGCTGATGCGCCATGGCGCGGTGCCGATCATCAACGAGAACGACACGGTGGCCACCAGCGAAATCCGCTATGGCGACAATGACCGGCTCGCCGCCCGCGTTGCCACCATGGCCGGCGCAGACCTCTTGGTGCTGATGTCCGACATCGACGGGCTCTACACCGCCCCGCCGCATCTCGATCCCGACGCCCGCTTTCTCGAGATCATCGACGCGATCACCCCCGAGATCGAGGCCATGGCGGGTGACGCAGGCTCCGAGCTCTCGCGCGGCGGCATGAAGACCAAGATCGACGCCGGCAAGATCGCCACCGGCGCCGGCTGCGCCATGATCATTGCCTCGGGCAAGACCGATCACCCGCTCTCGGCCATCGACAGGGGCGCCCGGTCGAGCTGGTTCCGGCCGTCCGGAACGCCGCAGTCGGCGCGCAAGATCTGGATCGCCGGCCAGCTTGAGCCTGCGGGTAGACTCACCATCGACGCAGGCGCGGAGAAAGCCCTCCGCTCCGGCAAGAGCCTGCTGCCGGCGGGCGTGAAAGAGGTTGCCGGCGACTTCCACCGTGGCGATCCGGTCGCGGTCTGCGATGCGTTCGGGCGCGAGATCGCCCGTGGTCTGAGTGCCTATGACGCCGACGAGGCGCGCCGCATCGCCGGCCGCAAATCAGCCGAGATCGAGGCCATCCTCGGCTATTCCGGCCGCGCCGCCATGATCCACCGCGACGACATGGTGATCGGCTGATCGGGCCCGGATTCTGTCCCGTCTTTACGCCGCCACCCCGATTGCGTAAGAAACCTGCCTGATTGCACGCCGGGAGGAGCGCCATGCTCGACAAGACCGCAAGCCAAGCTGACATCGCTGCACTGATGGCCGACATCGGCCGCCGTGCCAGGGCTGCCGCGCGACCGCTTTCGATTGCCCGGACGGAGCAGAAGAATGCCGCGCTCGAGGCCATGGCCGAGGCCATCTCGGCGCACCGCAAGGAAATTCTCGACGCCAATGCGCTCGATGTCGAAGCGGCGCTTGCAAGCGACATGGCGGCCTCCTTTGTCGACCGGCTGAAACTCGATGACAGCCGCATCGATGCAATCATCGACGGCATCCGCGCCATCGCCGCCCTGCCCGACCCCGTCGGCGACGTGATTGCCGCTTGGGACCGGCCCAACGGGCTGAAGATCGAGCGCGTCCGCACCCCGCTCGGCGTTATCGGCGTGATCTATGAAAGCCGCCCCAACGTCACCGCCGACGCCGGCGCCCTGTGCCTGAAGGCCGGCAATGCCGTCATCCTGCGCGGCGGATCGGACTCGTTCCATTCCTCCCGCGCCATTCACGCCTGCCTCGTCGAGGGGCTCGAGAAAGCCGGGCTTCCGGCTGACGCCATCCAGATGATCCCGGTCAGCGACCGCGCCGCCGTCGGCGAGCTTCTGACCGGACTGAACGGCACGGTCGATGTCATCGTGCCGCGTGGCGGCAAGAGTCTCGTCGCCCGGGTCCAGGCCGACGCCCGGGTGCCGGTCTTCGCCCATCTCGAGGGCCTGTGCCACATCTATGTCGACAAGTCCGCCGACCCGGCCATGGCCCGCGCCATCGTGGTCAACGCCAAGATGCGCCGCACCGGCATCTGCGGCGCCGCCGAAACCCTGCTGCTCGACAGCGCCATGGATCGCGCGCTCGCCGCCGACATCCTCGCCGATCTCGCCGCCGCAGGCTGCGAGGTTCACGGCGACAATGCAGTGATGAACCTGATGCCCGCCGCCACACCGGCAACCGAGGACGACTGGCGCACCGAATATCTCGATGCGATCATCGCCGCGCGGTTTGTTGACGGCATCGAAGGCGCCATCGACCATATTGCCAAGTGGTCGTCCAGCCACACCGAGGCCGTCATTGCCGAGGATCCGGCAGTCGTCGAGCGCTTCTTCACCGAAGTGGATTCGGCCATCCTCTTGCACAATGCCTCGACCCAGTTCGCCGATGGCGGCGAGTTCGGCATGGGCGCGGAAATCGGCATTGCCACCGGCAAGATGCATGCGCGCGGGCCCGTCGGCGTCGAGCAACTGACCTCGTTCAAGTACCGCGTGCGCGGCACGGGCCAGATCCGGCCTTGAACGGACGCTCCGCCAGCTCCCCATCCTACCTGAAGATGCCGCATGTCGAACCGGGTATGAGCGTCGGCCTGTTCGGCGGCTCCTTCAATCCGCCGCACCAGGGCCACGAGCTGGTGGCCGAAATCGCGCTGCGCCGTCTCGGGCTCGATCAGCTGTGGTGGATGGTGACGCCGGGAAACCCGCTGAAAAACCACGCCGATCTGGCAAGCCTCGACGAACGCGTGGCGCTGAGCCGGCGGATGGCGCCGGGTCCGCGGGTCAAGGTTACTGCCTTCGAGGCCGCCCACAACCTGCATTACACCGCCCAGACGCTGGCCTTCGTCAAGGCCCGCAATCCCGGCATCAACTTCGTCTGGATCATGGGGGCAGACAATCTCAGGCACTTCCACAAGTGGCAAAACTGGCGCGGCATCGCCTGCACCTTCCCGATCGCGGTGATCGACCGGCCGGGTTCGACGCTGGCCTACCTGTCCTCGAAAATGGCCAAGACCTTCAGCCGGGCCCGGATCGACGAAGACCATGCGGCGATCCTGCCCTATCTCAAGGCGCCCGCCTGGACCTTCATCCATGGCCCCCGCTCGTCGCTCTCTTCCAGCGCCATCCGCAGCGAGCGCTCCACGAATAAAACCGCTGCATCTTGAAAAACCCTGCCGTCCATGACTATCTTCATGGTGCGTTGCGGTCGCGTCGATGATCGCAACGGTTGTTGGACTGTTCAGGAAAAGGAAAGGAACCACCCTGAGAACAGAACACGCGAAGGGAAGCGCCGAAGGCGATTTCTCGAAAGCCACGGGAAGCGGCGAACGCGCCGCTCTGCGTCAGCTTGAACTGGTCCGCGACAGCTTGGCGGACTCCAAGGCAGAAGACATCGTAGCCATCGACATTGCAGGAAAATCGGCGCTGGGCGACCATATGGTCGTGGCCTCGGGCCGGTCGAGCCGCCATGTCGCATCCATCTGCGATCGCCTGATCAGCGAACTCAAGGACGCCGGCTTCGGCAATCCGCGGGTCGAGGGTCTGGCGGCCGGCGACTGGGTGCTCATCGACGCTGGCGATGTCATCATTCATGTTTTCCGCCCCGAAATCAGGGAATTCTACAACATCGAGAAGATGTGGCAGACCCCCGAGATCGAAGACGGAAAGCTGCACTGACCGGCGCCGGCTGACAGGCCTTCCGGTCGTCAGCCTGGCTGGTTTTCAGGATCAGGTTTGAAGCCGCCCGGCCATGCGTGGCAGCGCGGCGAGAAGGTTCGTTGCGCTGATCCCGGCACGACAAACGCAGGGCACCATGCGCATCACTCTCTTTGCCGTCGGACGGCTCAAGTCAGGTCCCGAAAGCGAGCTTTCGAGCCGCTATCTGGATCGCTTCGCCAAATCCGGCGGCGCAATCGGGCTCGATTTCGCCCGGACCATCGAGGTGGCTGAAAGCCGCGCCCCGACCGCCGAGCAGCGCAAGCGCGAGGAAGCAGCAACGCTTGCCCGCGCCATGCCCGACGGCGCCGCCCTGATCCTTCTCGATGAACGCGGCAAGACACCTGATTCGCCCGGGTTCGCCGACATGCTCGCGCGGTTGCGCGACGACGGCCGCCGTGACCTGGTCATCGCCATCGGCGGTGCGGACGGCCTCGATCCCGAGCTGCACGCCAAGGCCGACGCGGTGATCTGCTTCGGTCGGATGACATGGCCGCATCAGCTGGTGCGCATCATGGCCGCCGAACAGCTCTACCGAGCCGTCACGATTCTCTCCGGGCATCCCTATCACCGCGCCTGACCGGCCCCGATGACGGTCTGCGCCGGTCGCTTCGCCGTTCCGCCCGGGGCCAGCGCGGCTCGCGAAGATTTGATGCGCCGGGACAATATGGTTCATGGAGCGTTAACGCGAAATTCGCTAGGGTGAAACCATGTGGAGCCCCCGATCCGTGCAGACAGAGTCTGGCGCAGCAATGACTGCCGCCATTCCTCGCGCGCGCGTGATTAGGGCGCTGCCTCTATCTTTGGGGCCCGGCCTGCTTGCCTTGGTCCTGATGCTGGCAGTCGGCCCGGCGCCCGCCCGTGCGACGGATGCCACCGACCCCGATTCCGTTGGCGTCGCCACCGATCTCGAGCAGGAACAGGAAGCCAGCCGGCTGGAACTGCAGTCGGTCGCCGACGAGGCCGCCCTTGCGGCCAAGGCGCTTTCAGCCCTGGAAGCGGATATCGACGCCCTCCGCGCCGACCAGCAGGAGCTTGACCGCAAGATTGCCGAAACCGCCGCCCGGCGGGCCGAACTCGACCAGCGGATCACCGCTGGCGAACAGGCCATGACCGGTCTTTCGGAGCGCCAGGAGGCGGTGCGGCTGTCCCTGATCTCGCGCCGCTCGGTCCTGGCGGAAGTGCTCGCCGCGCTGCAGCGGATTGGTCGCGATCCGCCGCCGGCCCTTCTGGTCAGCCCGGAAGACGCACTGTCCTCGGTCAGAAGCGCCATTCTGCTCGGCGCCGTGGTTCCCGAAATCCGCGCCGAAACACAAGCCCTCGCCGCCGATCTGAAAGAACTTGCCGCCCTTCGCCAGGCCATTGCCTCGGAGCGAGTGTCGCTTGCCGCAGCCCTAGAGGAAAACGCCGCCGAGGAGCAGCGCCTTGCCAATCTGGCTTCCGAGAAAGCGGCATTGCAGGAGGAAAGCCGGCGGCGCCTCGATCGCGAACGCCAGCGGGCCGAGGCGCTCACTGTCCGCTCCGGCGAACTCGAATCCGTCATTGCCGCGCTGGCGGACGAGATTGCCACTCTCAAGCAAGCAGCCGAGGCCGCGCGCAAGGCCGAGGAGGAGCGCCAGCGCCAACTGGCAGAGCGGCTGGAGCGGGCGCGGGCCTTCGCCGCCGTGGCCGTGCCCGACAAAAACCGCATTATGCCGGCATATGCTTTTTCGAAGCTCACGGGTACGCTGTCCATGCCCGCATCAGGCGAGATGGTGCGCTATTTCGGCGCGGACGACGGCACCGGGCACACTCTGGCGGGCGAAGTCCTGGCTACGGAAAAGGGCGCGACCGTCCACGCGCCGGCCGACGGATGGATCTCCTATGCGGGCCCGTTCCGAAGCTATGGCCAGGTGGTTATTATCGATACCGGCGAAAACCATCACGTGGTGTTGGCCGGAATGGAGAAGATCAAGGTCTCGGCCGGCAGGTTCGTGGTTGCCGGCGAGCCCCTGGCGACGATGGGACAGACGAGATTTGCAGGTTCGGCGGCTTTGTCGCTGGCATCGGAGCGTCCGACGCTCTACATTGAGATCAGAAAAGACGGTCAACCGGTCGACCCGCGATCGTGGTGGAAAGACGATATGTCTTCGAGAAAGGCAAGCAATGATACGTAAGGTGACACTTCTGACGGTTGGTGCATTGATGGGCGCAACGGCCGTAAGCGCAATCAACTCCTATGGCGGTTCCGCCAACGCGGCGGGAAGCGAGACCTATCGGCAGCTGGCGATCTTCGGCAACGTCTTCGAGCGCGTCCGCGCCCAGTACGTGACGCCGCCGGAAGAGGACAAGCTGATCGAGACCGCCATCAACGGCATGCTCACCTCGCTGGATCCGCATTCGAGCTACCTCAACCAGGAAGCCGCCGATGACATGCGCACCCAGACCCGCGGTGAATTCGGCGGGCTCGGCATCGAAGTCACGATGGAAGACGAACTGGTCAAGGTCATCACCCCGATCGACGAGACGCCCGCCGCGCGCGCAGGCGTTCTTGCCGGCGACTTCATTTCGGAAATCGACGGCGAGCCGGTCCGCGGCCTGTCGCTGGGCGAAGCGGTCGACAAGATGCGCGGCCCGGTCAACACAGCAATTGAACTGACCGTGCTGCGCGAGGGCGCTGACCAGCCGATCAAGATCAAGGTCGTCCGCGATATCATCGCCGTCAAGGCGGTCCGCTACCGGGTCGAGGAGGACGTCGGTTATCTCCGGGTGATCTCGTTCACCGAGAAGACCTATGACGATCTCTCCGATGCGATCGAGAAGATCACCGACGAGGTCGGCAAGGACAAGCTCAAGGGCTTCGTGCTCGATCTGAGGCTCAATCCCGGCGGTCTGCTCGATCAGGCGATCAGCGTATCCGACGCCTTCCTCGATCGCGGCGAGATTGTCTCCACCCGCGGCCGCAATCCCGAGGAAACCCGCCGCTTCAACTCCCGTCCGGGCGACCTTTCCGGCGGCAAGCCGGTGATCGTACTGATCAACGGCGGCTCGGCTTCAGCGTCCGAAATCGTTGCCGGCGCGCTTCAGGATCACCGTCGCGCCACCGTTCTGGGCACCACGTCGTTCGGCAAGGGGTCCGTCCAGACCATCATCCCGCTGGATGCGAAAACCGCGCTCCGGCTGACCACGGCGCTCTATTACACGCCCTCGGGCACGTCGATCCAGGGAACCGGCATCAAGCCCGATATCCGGGTCGAGGAGCCGGTGCCGGAAGAGCTGCGCGGCCGGGTGAAGCCGTCGGGTGAAAGCGCCCTGCGCGGCCATATCCAGGGCGAGAACGAATCCGAGGAAGGTTCCGGCTCGATTGCCTATGTTCCGCCGGATCCGAAGGACGACGTCCAGCTCAACTATGCGCTGGATCTGCTGCGCGGCATCAAGACCGACCCGGCCTTCCCGCCCAACCCGGACCAGGCCTCGATCAAGAACTGATCCAGCCTTTTTCCGGCGCCTCGCCTGCACCCGGTTTCTCCGGCTTGCATGCGGGGCGGCGGACTGATTCAATCGGCCCTCATCGGGATTCGGACAGACGATCGTGGGCGACAAGATCCATCAACCGCTGGGACAGGACCGGAAGCCGGGAAAACATCCGGGAGGGCGGTCGAAGCGTGCCTGGTCAACCCTGCTGCTCACCTCGGCCGCGGTCTGCGCGATCATTGGCGCCGCGGCCTGGATGTCGCTTTCGGGAAGCCGGATAAAAACCGGCGACACGGTGGTGATGCTGGAGAGGCCTGAAGCGGAAACCGCCGCAGCCGCACCCGATGCCTCGGCGGACCCGCAGCAGGCCCCCGGTTCGGACTCCGATGCTGCGCAGGCTCCGGAAGCAGACGGCGCCCTTAGCACCCTGCACGGCCAGTCCGGCGCCGAAGTGTCGACGACGCTCGGCGAGAACGGGGAGGAAATCAACAAGATCACCCCGGTCACGCGCCCTGACAACCGGCCGGTCCTTCTCACCCCGCCCGGCCGGGTCGGCCAGAACCCGCACCTCGCCCACCTGCCCGATCCTGCAGTGGTGGAGGACACGGAAACAGGTCCGCTGCCGGTGCGCGGGCCCGATGGCGAGCGCGCCTTCGACATTTATGCGCGGCCCTGGTCCGGAGCCCGCGGCGCCCGTGTGGTGATCGTCGTTGGCGGCCTCGGCCTGAGCCAGACCGGCACGCAATATGCCATCAGGACGCTTCCCGAAGAGGTCACGCTGGCTTTCGCCTCCAACGGCAACAGCCTGCAGCGCTGGATGCAGGAAGCCCGCCGCCAGGGCCACGAGATCCTGCTCCAGGTTCCGTTCGAACCCTTCGATTATCCGGCCAACGATCCCGGCGCAGGCACCCTGACCGTGAACGCCGGCGCTCAGGCCAATCTGGCGGACCTGCACACCGCCATGGCCCGCATCACCAATTACACCGGCATCACCAATTTCATGGGCGGCCGCTTTCTCGCCGATCCCGATGCGCTTGAGCCGGTCATGCGCGACCTTGCCGGACGCGGCATCATGTTCCTCGATGACGGCACCTCGGCACGCTCGCTAACGGGACAGTTCGCCAAGACGCTGGGCATGCCTTTCGCCGCATCCGACATGGTGCTCGACGCCACCCAGGAGCGCGGCTACATTCTCGCAAAGCTTGATGATCTGGAACGCATAGCCAGGCGCAACGGCATCGCCGTCGGTGTCGCCTCGGCCTTCGAAGTCAGCGTCGATGCGATCGCAACCTGGGCCGAGGAAGCCAAGGCCCGTGGAATAGAAATCGTTTCCGCCTCGGCAGTTGCCGACGACCCGGAGAAATAGGCAGGACAGCATGACCGGCAAGGACCCCCGCACCAGGAACGCAGACAGCCTGCCCTATCGCCTCTGTGTCGGCATCATGGTACTCAACAGCGACGGACTCGTCTGGGCCGGTCACCGCATCGCCGAAGGCAACACCGAATATGACGGCTCGCCGCAACTCTGGCAGATGCCCCAGGGCGGGATCGATGCCGATGAGATCCCCTATCAGGCGGCCCTGCGCGAACTCTACGAGGAAACCGGGATGCGCTCGGTGGAACTCGTCGCCGAGGCGCCGGACTGGATCGACTACGACCTCCCCGAACACATGATCGGGATTGGCCTGAAGGGCAAGTACCGCGGACAACGGCAGCGCTGGTTTGCCATGCGCTTTACCGGCGACGAGAGCGAGATCAGCATCAACCCGCCGCCCGGCAACCATGTGGCCGAGTTCGACGCCTGGGAATGGAAGCCGATGCAGGATCTGCCCGGTCTGATCGTCCCGTTCAAGCGCAAGGCCTATGACCAGGTTGTCGCAGCCTTCGCGCATCTTGCCGGCACCGGGTCATGAAACTGATCGGGATGTTGGGCGGCCTCGGTTGGGAAGCCACATCCAGCTACTACCGGATGCTGAACGAGTTCACCCAAAGGGAGCTGGGCGAAGGTCAAGCCGCGCGCGTTCTGCTGCATTCGGTCAACAATGGCGCTGTCCGGCAGGCCCTCGGCAACGGTGAGCTGGATCACGTGGCGTCGCTTCTTTGCGAAGCCGGGCACAGTCTCAAGTCCGGCGGCGCCGATTTCATCATCATCGCCAGCAATGCAATGCATCGGTTTGCCCGGCAGATCGAACAGGTGTGCGGAATTGACCTTCTGCATATTTGCGACCCGACCAGCGACGAGATCCGGAAGGCCAGTTACCGGATCGTGGCGCTACTGGGAACAAGCTCGACCATGGAGGGCGGGTTCTATACGGAACGCCTGCTCGGCAAGTCCGGTGCCCGGGTGATCACGCCGGGTCCGGAGGATCGCCTCGAAATCGACCGGATCATCAATGACGAACTGAGCCGCGGCGTACTGCGCTCAAGCGCCCGCGACTTCATCGCCGAAGTGATTCGCAAGCTGCATGATCAGGGCGCCGAGGCGTTGGTGCTGGGCTGTTCCGAGCTCACGGCGATCGTGACCCCCGACCGCGACGCAATCCCCATCTACGACACTACCAGGCTCCATACCAAGGCCGCGGTGAAACGCGCCCTGGAAGCCACCGGCGCCTGACCCTGGGCAGGCGAGATCAAGACTTTTTCAAGCAAGACAAATGAAAAAGGCGGCCCTGGGGCCGCCTGATACAATCGTCACCTGGTGCGTGTCAGCCTAGAGGGCTGCTTCCATCGTGGTCAGGTGATCGAGATATTCCTGCGCCTTCTGCTTGGCGGCGTCGTTGGTTGCATCAGCCACGTCTTCACGAGCATCCTGCAGCCGCTTGGCCAGGTCGTTGCGGTCGATATCGGCCACGGCAACGGCGGATTCGGCGAGCAGGGTGCAGCCTTCGGGCAGAATGTCGACAAAGCCGCCAAACACCACGAAGCGATCGCTTTTTCCGTCAGCGGCGACCACGGTCACCACGCCCGGCTTGATCGTGGTCATGGTCGGAGCATGATGCGCCATCACCGTCATTTCGCCGTCGGTGCCGGGAATGACGACTTCGGACACGGTTGCCGACAAGAGCAGCCGTTCCGGGGATACGAGTTCAAAATTGAAGCTGTCAGCCATGACGTTCACTTTATCGCAGTGCTGTTCGGATGCGCCGCGCAGGCAGGCCGGGGCCGACCTGCGCGGGCAATTTCGTAATTAGGCGACTTCGGCGGCCAGGCGCTGAGCCTTTTCGACGGCCTCTTCGATGGTGCCGACCATGTAGAAGGCCGGCTCCGGAAGATGGTCGTAATCGCCGTTCACCAGGCCCTTGAAGCCCTTGATGGTGTCTGCGAGATCGACCAGCTTGCCCGGCGAACCGGTGAACACTTCAGCCACGAAGAACGGCTGCGACAGGAAGCGTTCGACCTTACGGGCGCGGGCCACGGTGACCTTGTCCTCTTCCGACAACTCATCCATGCCGAGAATGGCGATGATGTCCTGGAGCGACTTGTAACGCTGCAGGATTTCCTGCACGCCACGGGCAACTTCGTAGTGCTCTTCGCCGATGATCAGCGGATCGAGCATGCGCGAGTTGGAGTCGAGCGGGTCAACAGCCGGATAGATGCCCTTTTCGGCGATCGAACGGTTCAACACCGTCGTCGCGTCAAGGTGGGCAAAGGTCGAGGCCGGTGCCGGGTCGGTCAAGTCGTCGGCCGGCACGTAAACGGCCTGCACCGAGGTGATCGAACCCTTGTTGGTGGTGGTGATCCGCTCCTGCATCGCACCCATGTCGGTGGAGAGCGTCGGCTGGTAACCCACAGCGGACGGAATACGGCCGAGAAGCGCCGACATTTCCGAACCTGCCTGGGTAAAGCGGAAGATGTTGTCGACGAAGAACAGCACGTCCTGGCCTTCGTCGCGGAACTGCTCGGCAATTGTCAGACCGGTCAGCGCAACGCGGGCACGCGCACCCGGAGGCTCGTTCATCTGGCCGAACACGAGGGCGCACTTGGAGCCTTCGCCGCCGCCTTCCTTGTTCACGCCGGATTCGATCATCTCGTGATAGAGGTCGTTGCCTTCGCGGGTACGTTCGCCCACGCCGGCGAACACCGAGTAGCCTCCGTGCGCCTTGGCGATGTTGTTGATCAGTTCCTGGATGAGAACCGTCTTGCCAACGCCGGCGCCGCCGAACAGGCCGATCTTGCCGCCACGGGCGTAGGGTGCCAGCAGGTCGACGACCTTGATGCCGGTGACCAGGATTTCGGCTTCCGTGGACTGTTCGCTGAACGCCGGAGCGTCCTGGTGAATCGAGCGGCGGGCCTTGGTCTTGACCGGGCCGGCGTCATCCACCGGCTCGCCGATCACGTTCAGGATGCGGCCGAGCGTTTCTTCGCCGACCGGCACCGAGATCGAGTCGCCGGTATCGACGACCTTCTGGCCGCGAACCAGACCTTCGGTCGAGTCCATGGCGATGGTGCGAACCGAGTTTTCACCCAGGTGCTGCGCCACTTCCAACACCAGGCGGTTGCCCATGTTGTCGGTTTCCAGCGCGTTCAGGATGGTCGGCAGCGCGCCTTCATCGAACGCCACGTCGACAACCGCGCCGATGACCTGCGTCACGCGGCCGATTGCACCGGACTTGGCTGGTGCGCTCTTGACTGCGCTCGCCTTCGTCGCTGCTGCTGCTGGCTTCTTAGCCGCTGCGGGTTTTTTCGCCGCTGCGGGCTTGGTTGCCGGGGTAGCTGCCTTAGCCATGTATCTTACCCTCTTCCGTGTACCTTAGAGCGCTTCCGCGCCCGAAATGATTTCAATGAGTTCCTTGGTGATCTGCGCCTGCCGCTGACGGTTGTAGCTCATCGACAGCTTGTCGATCATCTCGCCAGCATTGCGGGTTGCGTTGTCCATTGCGGACATTTTCGCGCCCATCTCACCTGCAACATTCTCAAGCAGCGCCCTGAAGATCTGCACCTTGATCGAACGCGGCAGCAAATCCTCGAGGATTTCCTCGGCACTCGGCTCGTAGTCGTAGATCGCCGACGCGCTTGCGTCCGCATCGGCCGGTCCTGCCGAAGCGGGGATCAGCTGCTGCGCGGTCGGAACCTGGCTGATCACCGACTTGAACTCCGAGTAGAACAGCGTGCAAACGTCGAAGCCGCCCTGATCGAACAGGCCCATGACCTTGTCCGCAACCGTTTCGGCCTGGGCAAAGCTCATCTGCTTGACGTCGCGGAAATCCACACGCTCGATAATCAGAGATGCGTATTCCCGGCGCAGGATGTCATAGCCCTTCTTGCCGACGCACAGGATCTTGACGGTCTTCCCGTCAGCCAGGAGCCGCCGGACATGATCGCGCGCAAAACGCGCGATCTGGCTGTTGAAGCCGCCACACATGCCGCGTTCGGCGGTGCAGACCACCAGCAGATGCGTGTCGTCCTTGCCGGTGCCGGTCATCAGCTGCGGCGCATCGTCACCGCCGCCGACAGCCTGGGCGATGTTCGACATCACCGCAGCCATCCGCTGCGAATAGGGCCGCGCGGCCTCGGCCGCCTCCTGCGCACGCCGAAGCTTCGCCGCGGCGACCATCTGCATCGCCTTGGTGATCTTCTGCGTCGCCTTGACGGAGGCGATCCGGTTTTTCAGATCCTTGAGTGAAGGCATCCGTTATCCGTCCTCGGTCTGTTGCCGTTAGGCAAAGGTTTTGGCGAAAGTGTCGATAGCCGACTTCAGCTGCGACTTGGTGTCGTCGCTGATAGCCTTTTCCTTGCGGATGGTTTCGAGCACGTCCTTGCCTTCGCTGCGCATGTAAGCCAGCAGGCCCTGTTCGAACTTGCCGACCTGACGGACGGCGATCTTGTCGAGATAGCCATTCACGCCGGCAAAGATCACCGCAACCTGCTCTTCCGTCTTCAGCGGCGAGAACTGCGGCTGCTTGAGCAGCTCGGTCAGGCGCGCACCGCGGTTGAGAAGGCGCTGGGTGGCCGCATCGAGGTCGGAGCCGAACTGCGCGAACGCAGCCATTTCACGATACTGCGCGAGTTCGCCCTTGATCGAGCCGGCAACCTGCTTCATCGCCTTGATCTGGGCCGACGATCCCACGCGGGACACCGACAGACCGACGTTCACGGCCGGGCGGATACCCTGGTAGAACAGTTCGGTTTCGAGGAAGATCTGACCGTCGGTGATCGAGATCACGTTGGTCGGAATATAGGCCGACACGTCGTTGGCCTGGGTTTCGATCACCGGCAGAGCGGTCAAGGAACCCGAACCATTGTCTTCGTTGAGCTTCGCGGCGCGCTCGAGCAGGCGCGAGTGAAGGTAGAAGACGTCGCCCGGATAGGCTTCACGTCCCGGAGGACGGCGAAGCAGCAGCGACATCTGGCGGTAGGCAACGGCCTGCTTGGACAGATCGTCATAGGCGATCAGGGCGTGCTTGCCGCTGTCGCGGAAATATTCGCCCATCGCGCAACCGGCGAACGGCGCCAGGAACTGCATCGGAGCCGGATCGGATGCCGTGGCGGCAATCACGATCGAGTACTTCATCGCGCCGCGATCCTCGAGGATCTTGACGAACTGCGCAACCGTCGAACGCTTCTGGCCGACCGCGACATAGACGCAGAACAGCTTTTCGGCTTCAGGGCCATTCTCGTGGATTGGCTTCTGGTTGAGGAAGGTGTCGAGAATGATCGCGGTCTTGCCGGTCTGGCGGTCGCCGATGACCAGCTCGCGCTGGCCGCGGCCGACCGGGATCAGCGCGTCGATGGCCTTGAGGCCGGTCGACATCGGCTCATGCACCGACTTGCGCGGCATGATGCCGGGAGCCTTGACGTCCACGCGGGCGCGTTGCTTGGCCTTGATCGGGCCCTTGCCGTCGATCGGGTTGCCGAGCGCATCGACGACGCGGCCCAGCAGTTCCGGACCAACCGGCACGTCCACGATGGCGCCGGTCCGCTTGACGATGTCGCCTTCCTTGATGTCCCGGTCGGAACCGAAGATCACGACGCCGACATTGTCGGCTTCAAGGTTGAGCGCCATGCCGCGAATTCCACCGGGGAATTCGACCATTTCACCGGCCTGGACATTGTCGAGGCCGTAAACGCGGGCGATACCGTCACCGACGGACAGGACCTGACCAACCTCGGAAACTTCGGCTTCCTTGCCGAAATTCTTGATTTGATCCTTGAGAATTGCGGAAATTTCCGCGGCGCGGATATCCATCAGCCAACCTCTTTCAGTGTATGCTTAAGGGTGGAAAGTTTAGTGCGAAGCGATGTGTCGACCTGACGCGAGCCGATCTTGACGATCAGACCACCCAGCAGCGATGCATCGACTGTGACGTTGAGCGTCACGGTTTTCCCAGTCACGCTTGCCAGCGCGGCCTTGAGTTCTTTTTCCTGAGCCGCCGACAGCGCATGCGCCGTCTTTACGTCGGCGGTCACTTCGCCACGCTCGCGCGCAACGGTCTCATGGTAGGACTGGATGATCGCAGGCACGGCGAAAAGCCGGCGGTTGCGGGCAACGACCTTGAGGAAGTTGCCGACCAGGCCGGAAATGCCTGCCTTGGTGATCAGCGCCACGATCGAGCGCGACTGGTCCTCGGCGGAAAAAACGGGGCTGTTGACGAGGCGCTGCAGGTCAGCGCTGCCGTCGATCATGGCCTGAAAACGGTTCAGATCCTTCGCCACGGCGTCAATCGACTTGGCGTCTGCCGCCAGCTCGTAAAGCGAGGAAGCATACCGTTCGGCGACACCGGAAATTTGATGGGAGTTATCTGCCACGGGCGGGATTGTCTCTCATTGCCATCCATGAGCCTGCACTTGACCGAAAGCCGGAAAGGCAAGCCTCTGAATTTGTTACGGTAAATTTCGGAGAACCCAGGCTCGAAAGCTTGTTTTTCCCGAAATGCGCGGTCCGTCTAGCATAGAGCGCGGGGAGTCGCAACACGCCGGGTGCGGCATAACGCACCTGCTTTAGGATGAGACCGCCGGCTTGTATGTCCGCAAGCGTGCTGAATCACACCCGGTCGGGTCAGATCCATCCAAGCCCGTAGAGCAGCGGCCCCGCCGCGAGCAGAATCTCGATCACCACCGAAATCAGATTGTAGAGGGTCACGCCCCGGTCCGACATCATCGAGATGATTCGCCCGAAGGCCGTAAATGCCCATCCTCCCCCGAGCGCCAGGTAGATCAGCGGCTGGGCGAACAGCATCGCGCAGATGCCCACGCCGAGATAGAATCCCGCCATCGTGGCGCGCGCTTCCGACACCGCTTCGGGATGCTCGGGCAGGGTCTGCAGCCTCAGGATCCTGAGCGACAGCCGTGGCGCAAACAACAGCAACAGGCCGAACAGGATCGTCACCAGCGCCGCGGACCAGGCCAGCCATTCGCCCTGCGTCGTCGGCCAATAGAATTCAATCATTCCCGCATCTCCGTTCGGTCCAGGGCGGCGTCAGTGTTCAGCCAGCGCTAAAGTGACGCATCGGGCAAATCACCGCCCGCCTCGCCAGAGACTTACCACGCCGCCCGCGCCCGCCAAAGACCCGGCGCTTCACTCGGGGCCTTCCGGCGCAAACCCTCGTTGTCGGCCGCCCGCCGCCGCTCTGCGCTCTTTGCGGGCGATCTGGCGCTCCCGGTTCATGATGTAGATGCCGCTCATGCAGATGATCGACGCCCCAAGCATGGTCCAGCCGTCGGGCACATCGCCGAAGACGAAGAACCCGAGCGCCGTCATCCACAACAGCTGGCTGTAGATGAACGGCGCCACCTTCGAGGCGCTCGCCAGCCGGCTGGCCTTGACCAGCAGCGCATGCCCGCCGAGCCCCAGCACCCCGAGGCTGGCAAGCAGCACCCAGTCGAACGGCGAGGTCGGCATCTGCCCGTAAATGAGCGCCGGGGGCGCCATCAGCACGGTCGCGAAGATCGAGGAATAGAACACCAGGCTCGCCTGGCTTTCCTGCATCGCCAGGTTCCGGGTCAGGATCGAGTAGAGCGAATAGGTCAGCGTCGACAGGATCGACCAGATGATCGACAGCGAGAACACCTCGGTGCCCGGCCGCACCACGATCAGCACCCCGACGAAGCCGACCATGATCGCCGCCCAGCGGCGCGGGCCGGCCCATTCGCCGAGCAACGGCCCGGCCATCGCCGTCACCAGCATCGGCACGGAAAGAAAGATGGAGATGGTCTGCGCCAGCTGCAATTCGCGCAGCGCCAGGAAGTTGAACAGCGTCGTCGCCGGCAACAAAAGCCCCCGCAGGATCTGCAGCGGCGCGTTCTTCATCCGGAACATGTCGGCCCGGCGCCATCCCTGGAAGGCGACCAGCGAAATCACCGTGTGGCTCAAAAACCGGCACCAGACCACGAAGATCGCCGCATAGCCGGCGGTGACCAGGTACTTGGCGCCGGTGTCGAGCACCGCGAAGCACATGAAGGTGCTGAGCGCCAGCGCCATCGCCACCGGCGGCATGGCCTCGCGGTCGATATCGTGCCGCGCCGGGCGGTGATTGGGCATGGGATCCAAGGCTGTACTTTCCATGGGGCGCGGCATCACATCGGCCGGCAAGATTGTGTCAACACATGCACCGCGCGCCTGGTTCTGTCAAAGTCTGACGACGGAGCCTTGCTGCTCGGTCCATCCGCGCCCGGCCTCAGACGCCGCAGTCGCCCTTGTAGGCAACATCGCTCGACACGCCGTTGCGCGATACGGTGATGGTCCCCGAAAACGCCGAGCTTTCATAGCCTTCGGCGCCTTCAAGCAGTGTCAGCTTGACGACATAGGGCTCCATGTCGTGTGAGCTGTAGATCCGGACCACACCGCCATCGATTCTCTCGACACCGGTTTGCACCAATTGCTTGAGCTGGTTGTCGATCCGCATGAACGGCGTTTCGATCGGGTCGGGAGCATCCGCTTCCGGGTAATTGGTAAACAGCACCCAGCGCCAGGTTCCGGGATCGTCGAAGACGAACTCGTGGTCGGCGCGCATGAAGCTGCAGTAGCTGTCGATCCCCGGCCAGACGATGTCATCGATCCGCGGCCCACTGTCCTGGGCCCCCGCCGAACCGGCCAGCAGCAGCGAGCAGCCGGCAATCATGATCCGTTTCATCGCACTCTCCTCGTTCGTCATCCACACGGGCCGGATGCTACCGAGCGAGGTCAGCGAAGGGAAGCCTCGTCGAACATCTCCCGGATGATCCGGCCGGCATTGCGCGCCTCGACTTCCGATTCGCGTACCAGCGTGTCGAAATGCTCGGTCAGCGCGGCGATCTGCCGGTTGTCACGGTAGACCAGGTAGAACTGCCCGACATAGACCGCCGCCAGGAGCCGCCCGAAGATCGACACCGGCGCCGAGAACACCTTCTTCGAATCGTAGAGATAAAGCCTCAAGGACGGGTAGAGCCGTTCGCAGCGCCCGGCCATGAAATCGATCTGCTCGGCGCGGGCCTCCGCGGCAAGCCCCTGCCAGTAGCCCTCGCCGCGCGCCAGCGAGCGGATCTTGTCGATCGACACGCAGATCTCGTAATCCGACCCCGGCGTGCGCAGCCAGTCGATGGTCTCGCGCATGGCGCCGCGCGCCTGTTCCGGCGTCTTGTCGAGAAAGGCGGCATATTCCCATTCGAGAACCGCTTCGGTCTTCAGGATATCGGGAAGCGTTGCCGGCACGTGGCGGATCTTGTGGCCGGCCGCCTCCTGGTGCCAGGCGATGATCTGCTCGTCCGCCGGCGTCCGCTGCGCCGCCTCCATGCGGAAATTCGCCGACAGCACCTCGGCTGCCGATTCCGGCCGGTCCGACAGGCCGAGCAGCCAGTCGGCGCTCACCCCCAGCGCGCTGGCGCATTCCGCCGCCAGGTGCGCATTGGGCAGCCGCACCTCGTCGCCCGACAGCAACTGCGCGATCGTCGACCGGTCCACCCCCGCCGCCCGCGCCAGCGCGCTGCGGCTCAAGCCGGTGAGTGCCAGCCGGGCGGCCAGACGGGTGCGGAACAGCTCTGCGCGGTCATTTTTGTGCATTGTAGACTATTCACACATTTGATGACTTTTATCAACATTCGTGTGTTTTTGCGCAGAAGATACAGAATTCCGGCAGGCGCGCGAAAGGGATAGAAATCCCGCATCGCATCACCAGAACGAAAGACGGCGCAGACTATGGAATCGAAACTCAGGACCATCGCAAAAGCCCTCACCTGGCAGGCCCTGGGCCTCGCTGTTACCGGCGCGCTGGCCTGGTTCCACACCGGCAACATGGTGACCGCCATGAGCTTCGCGCTCTCCACCGCGGCAAGCGGGCTGGCGTTTTTCGTACTGCATGAGCGGGCGTGGGCACGGGTAAGATGGGGTCTCGACAACCGCCACGCCTGATGACGAAAACGCGGTCCGGCTTCTGTTCCTCTGAGGACTTCAGATACTCTCATCGGCCCCTGTTTGCACCGCACTGCTCGTCCTCAGTGGGCGGCAAGCGGACTTTCGCTACGGTTGGCGTGAAGGGCTGCAGTGCGCATACTTGAGACATTCGATTGATGTCGCAATAACGATCCCTTTTCCGACGATTTTTTAAATGGACCATTATGATTCTATTGCAATGTCCGACGACAACTCGCAGCCAGCTTCAGAACGAAAAAGATCAAAGACCCTGATTTAGGGTTGACATAACCTGAATTAAGGGTCTTATTTCTGTCAGGCAATGAGGCCTCAGGAACTCACGACCATGAACCGCACTTCAACGCAAACAGCATGCCTGCTAGCCGTCATTCTTCAACGTAGCGGCAACACCCGCGCCCGAGTGAGTGCCAAAACGATACGCATTTTGAGCAAACGCACTCAGCTTCGAAGCGCCTTTATCGTAGAGCTGATAGCTGTCCTAGCTGACCGCTACGATTGGATTTTGTTCGAGCTTGCTGTGGGGGGGTACGGTGCCGTTAAGGCGAGCACCTTAGAGGCTGCTCGACCTGTAACGGCCAAACGGTTGCTGACAGACGATGAGCGCCAGGCATTACGTCGCAAGAATGCGTCCTTCGATCAATTCGAAGAGGAAGTGGCACCCGAGCATGATCAGCCCGAGGATGAATAGCTGCTTGCATATGGTTAGTGGCGTGTCGCTGGCACGGCACTAACCATGGTTTTTTCAACAATCCTTATCTGCTGTAGCTGACCTGCAACCTCCAACTAAAACCCGCTCACGACAGCCGTGCCATACATTTTGCGACATCAGTGTCACTACAAACAAATAAATACTAAATACTTTAACTATCGTCGTTTATTTTTTAGATGACGAACATGGAAAACGTGGAAAACAATTCGGCACGTGCCGCCGACAAGTGGAAGGAAGCCAGCTTAGCTGGATTTCAAATCTTGCCTGATGTGCTCTTGAAGAAGCAGGCCGACCTCGGCTTGAGCGCACTCGACATGCTCGTGCTCATCAACATCCTTCAGTTCTGGTGGTATCGAGACAAACGACCATTCCCACGAGCAACAACGCTCGCACGACGCATGGGCGTCACTACTCGTACGATACAAAGGAGCCTTCAGACCCTCACGAACCGTGGCTTACTCCGCAGAGAGAAGGTGACTGGCGATGGAAAAGAGAAGGTCGAGTATGACCTTGAAGGTTTGGTCGAACGCCTGCGTGCCTATGCCATCAAGGACCTCGACTATTTAGCCCGTATCGGGATGAGGGAGGTAGGAGATGCAGCTCGGCCCCTGTCGAATTGAATTTCAACGAGACCCGAAAGGCGGAATCAAGTTCATTGCAGAAGGCATGGTCGCCATTATTTTTGCAGTCGGTATTCTTGGTGGCCTGACTTACCTCATGGCAAGAACGGTAGTACCATATCTGCAAACGACCATGACCCAGCAATCCGCACCACAAAACACGAGTATTTTGCGACAAGATTTTGCGACGGCCAACCTGTTAAAATAGCAGGGCGTAAAAACCCGTTGCAAAAACCTCGATTTCTGCACCAATATTCCAACAAGATCAGCTTAGCTGGGCAGCGATAATTTTTGTGAACGCCAAACGATACCTGTCACGGTCAAAAGGCCAATTTTCTTGCTATAGACCCCGGGCAGGCCTAATGTGGGGATCGTGAAGAATTTCGTATCTCCGATTACCACACATGGAAAATCGTTCGGCTGAGTTGGCGGCGGAAGTAATCGCATCTGGTGGTTCTTCCAGAACGACTTCACCACCCCAGACCCATGAGCAATTACAATTTTCGGACTTATCGTTTCCAGAACCGCTCTAAAAATTTCACGACCTCTCAGAAGACCCTCTCGGTTCTCAGGTTTATTGACCTTCGAAAAATTTCCCTCTGTAACAAAGCATACAGTGTTGGTCGCAAGGATCTTCGTGACCCCTGCAGAATTTAACATCGCAACAAAATCGTCAGAATGCGACCGAGTGCCAGACACTTCTTGTCGCATCTCGCGATATATTTCCCTGCAGCATTCGCCATTTCGATTGAACATCGCATCAAGAAAGCGATCATGTGATCCGATTATTGCACTTAGGTGCGGCGTAGCCTGATTGGCCCCACTACAAAAAGCTCAGCGTCACCGGGCGTTGAAAGATCGGTCATCCAAGGCCGGGGGTACTGACCCAGAACGTCCCGGGTTAGTACCTTCAATATGGCATCAAGTTACTGTGTTTTATTTGTAATGATCGCGCCCTCATCAATGTATGTCATAGATTCTTCGCTGTTCCATAATGAGGTTTATCACTCAAATGACGACATGGGTTGAAAGTCTCAAAAGGGACCGAACCGGGCGTCAGTGCAGTAACCACCAAGGTCGGCTAAGGGCCGGAAGCGGACATTCGTTGCAATTTTCACCACTGTCGGCCTTGCGGATTATCCGGACTTCTGCTGACGTCCCTTTCGCCGATGCAAAAAGGGCTCGCAGATGCGGAATACTGCGCACGACAGAGCAACAGGCTTCGCCGGCGCAATCCTCAGAGGCCATGCGAAGACTTCGAGCATAAGTCAATAATCGGTCGAACTCGATTTGGCTGCTCAAATGATCGCCGTAACCACGTAATGGACCCGTGAGTTTTCTCCAGCGCTGTTGCGAAAACGCGTCTATGCCCAGAATTTCTCGTGGATCCTGGCCGAGCGTGCCCCGGCTGGCGTTTCCACTGTCAGCTCGCTGCCCTCGTCCCAATGGGTCATGCGCACCATGCCGATGGCGACATTCGTCCTGAAATCCGGCGACCAGGCGGCCGAGGATACCCGGCCAACCGTTTTTGCCCCATGCTTCAGGGGCCACCAGCGGTCGCAACCGGGAACGGCCGGGCCGTCTATCGACACGGCGCGTATCTGCTTGACCGGGCCTTCCTTCGCCACACGCAAGAGTGCATCGCGTCCAATACACCCGATCGCGGTCTGGGTGTTGCAGAACCGGCCGAGCCCGCACTCATGCGGTGTGTTATCGTCGGTCATGTCGTTGCCGTAGGACAGCAAACCGCCCTCGATCCGTTCGATCAGGTTGGGGCAGCCGGCATGTACGTCCATCGACTTGCCAGCCTCCATCAAGGCATTCCAGAGCGGCATGCCAAGTTCCTCGCCCTCGACATAGATCTCGAATCCGCCCTGCTTGGAGTAACCTGAGCGCGCAACCACCATGTGTCGCCCCTGGAACTCGAGCTGCGCGAACCTGAAAAAGCGGATCTTGCGCACGGCGTCGCCAAATACCGCCGCCATCAGATCATCGGCACGCGGCCCCTGCACGGCCAGCGGCGACACGTCGGGCTCGTCCACCAGCACGTCCAGCCGGTAGCCATAGGCAAGCCCCTTGATCCAGTAGAGCAGGTCGCTGTCCGCAATGGAGATCCACCAGCGGTCCTCGGCCAACTTTACCGCGACAGGATCGTTCAGCATGCCGCCGGTCTCGTCGACGATGGGCACATAATAGCACTGGCCAGGCAGCATGCCGCGCAAATCGCGGGGTGTCAGCAGCTGCGCAAGCCGCCCGGCGTCCGGGCCGCGCAGTTCGACCTGGCGTTCGCAGGCAACGTCCCAGACTTGCACCGCCTGTTTGAGATGGTGATAGTCCTCCTCGACCGAACGGAACACCGTCGGCAGCAGCATGTGATTGTAGACCGTGTAGGCCTTGACGCCAGCGGCTTCGACACCTTCGGAGAAAGCGGTGCGGCGGAGCCGGCGGGAGGGTGAGAGCAGTGCCATTCCAGTTTACTCCAGCTCTTTGGCGCGATTGCGAAGCCGGAACTTCTGAATCTTGCCGGTTGATGTTTTGGGAAGAGTTTCGAAGGTGCGACGCATCCCGGTTCGGCCCGACTTAACTGTTGGGCCGCACGCGGGCGGCGGTCTTGTTGGCGAAGGCTTCCAGGCGCTCACGTGCGGCAGGCTGGGTGTTGACGATGCCGCCCACGAAGGCTTCGGCATAGGCGGCATCCATGCCGGACATGTTGTTCATGTGGCTGACCGCGGAACAGATCGCGAAATTCGTCAAAGGCAGGTTCTGCGCGACCTTGTCGGCGATTTCCATTGCCTTGGCAAAGCTGCCGCCGTCTTCGGTGATGTATTGCGCCAGCCCCAGATCGACCGCCTCTTGCCCCTGATACACGCGCCCGGTCAGGATCATGTCGATCATCCGGTACTTGCCGATCATGTCGGACACCCGGATCGTCGCGCCGCCACCGGTGAAAATCCCGCGTTGGCCTTCGGGCAGGGCAAAATAGGTGCCCGGGTCGATCACGCGCACATGGGCGGCGCTGGCCAATTCAAGACCTCCGCCGACAACCGCGCCCTTCAACGCGGCAATGATCGGCACGCCGCCATATTCCATCTTGTTGAATGCCTCGTGCCAGCGCAGGCAGACATGCATGAAGTCATCGGCGCTGCGATCGGCTTTCCAGTGTTCGACCAGATCAAGCCCCGCGCAGAAGTGATCTCCGGCTCCTTCCAGCAACACCGCCCTGACGCCCGCCATCCGTGCGCCGCTGAAGAACCGGATCAGTTCCTCGATGGTGACGACATCCAGAGCGTTGCGCTTTTCCGGGCGGTTCAGCGTTACGACATAGAGGCCGTTCTCACGCGCGGAAATCGAGAGTCTTTCATAGGTGTCGGGGTTTACGACGTCCTTCATGGGGTGGATCCTTTCCAGGGATTATTCGGGGAAGGCCGCGTCAAGCAGGCTTGCCGAGCCGTTCATGATGCGGGTTTGCTCGGTGGTGCATTCGGGCAGAATGTGCTGGGCGAAAAACAGAGCGGTGGCGATTTTCTGGGTCAGGAACTGCGTGTCCTGCCCGGCGTCGAGCGCTGTCTGCGCCGCCACGGCGCCTTTGGCCAGTTGCCACCCCGCCGCCAATGTGCCCGCCAGCATCAGCAAAGGGACAGAGCCCGCGAAGGCCGCGTCGATGTCCCGGCGCCCGTTATCCAGCATCCAATCCAGCGCTGCTTCGAATGCGCCGCGTGCCTGCGCGAGGCTCGTGCCGATTGACTGTGCCTTGGCATCGCCCCTTGCCAGCTTCGCTTCGGTTTCGGCAATTCGGGCGGCGAATAGCCGGGCGGTCGTCCCCCCGTCCCGCATAAGCTTGCGCCCCAGAAGGTCATTTGCCTGAATCGCCGTGGTGCCCTCGTAAATCGGCAGAATGCGGGCGTCGCGGTAGTGCTGGGCGGCGCCGGTTTCTTCGATAAAGCCCATGCCGCCGTGGATTTGCACGCCCAGAGAAGCGACCTCGACCGCGCGTTCCGAGCAAAACCCCTTGACCAGCGGGACCATGAATTCGGCCAGCGCGCCGATTTCGGGATCATCCCCGTGATGCGCGATGTCCAGCAGCCCCGCGGTCGCCGCCGCCATTGCCCGCCCGCCTTCGGTGAGGCTGCGCATCCGCATGAGCATGCGGCGCACATCCGGGTGGTCGATGATCGGGACGGCGTCCTTGCTGCCGCCGTTCACCGGGCGGCTCTGCACCCGGTCGCGCGCGTAGGCCAGGGCACGCTGATAGGCCCGCTCGGAGATTCCGATTCCCTGCACCCCCACCGAGAACCGCGCGGCGTTCATCATGATGAACATGTATTCCAGGCCAGAGTTTTCGTTGCCGATCAGGAACCCGGTGGCATCATCGTACTCCAGCACTGCCGTCGGGCTGGCGCGCACGCCCAGTTTGTGTTCGATGCTCAAGCAGTTCACCGAGTTGCCGGCCCCCGGCGTTCCGTCCGGTTCCACCAGCTTTTGTGGCACGATGAAAAGGCTCAGCCCCTTCGGCCCCGCTGGCGCATCAGGTGTGCGCGCCAGCACGAGGTGGATGATGTTCTCAGTCAGATCTTGGGCGCCATAGGTGATGAAGATCTTCGTCCCGGAGATACCATAGCTGCCATCCCCGCGCGGCAAGGCCTTCGTCGCCACCCGGCCCAGATCGCTGCCCGCCTGCGGCTCGGTCAGGTTCATCGTTCCGGACCAGCGCCCGGCAATCAGCGGCTCCAGATAGGCAGCTTTCTGTTCGTCCGAGCCGGTGAGCAGCAGCGCCTCGATCGCCCCATCGGTCAAGAGCGGGCAGAGGCCGAAGCTCATATCAGCGGCATTCAGCATCTCCACCGCCGCCGCGCCAACCGCGCGCGGAAGCCCGGTGCCGCCATATTCCACGGGATGGGTCAGCGCCTGCCAGCCCATTTCGACAAACTGAGCGTAGGCCCGCGCGTGGCCTTCGGGCATGGTCACACGGCCCTTATCAAACCGGGCACCCAGCGTGTCCCCGATATGGGACAATGGTGCTATCTGTTCGGCACAGAATTGGGCATAGCCCTCCAGCACGGCGCCGACATCCGACAAGTCGAATTGGGAATACTGGTCCCGCGCGGACACCTCATTCCAGTGGGAAAGGTGTTCGATACAGAACATCAAATCCTGTACTGGCGGCTGATAGAGCATACCTGGCTCCCCTTCTGAAACTATGGTTTTGCGTCATCTAATCACTATGCAACTTGCCGATAAGCTCATTATTTGCCAGAAATGTATCCGATTACGCCAATCAAGGGCGCCCATGACCGATCAAGACCCCATATCCCTGGCGACTGTATCCGCGGGTTTCATCCAGGACTGGCTTGATGCGCTGAAATCCCGATGCACGCCGGAAAAAATGGCGTCGCTGCTGGAGCGCTCCGGTCTGCAAACCGGCCCGATGGCGTCCAAGCAGCGCGTCACGCTCGAAGAGATCGCCCGGCTTTATCAGCTTGCCGCGCCGGAGACCGGGGATGAAATGATGGGGCTCTGGAGCCGTCCGATCCGACCGCGCGCCCTGCAACATCTTGTGACCGTGCAACGTGAAGCAAGCAGCCTGGTCTCGGCGCTGTATCGGTTCTCGACATTCTGGAACCTGCTTCTGGACGATTTTCGTCTGGACCTGCGCAACGAACCGGAGGAGGTGGAGCTGGCGTTGGTCCCTTTTTCAAACGAAAACGCCCCGCAGCGATTTGGTCACATGCTGATCCTGAAACTGGCACATGGCCTCCTGTCCTGGCTGGGCGGGTCGGAAACGGCGGTGAAAGCGGTTCGATTTGCCTTCGCGCGTCCGGATTTTGCGGCGGATTACGCAGTCGTCTTTCCTTGTCCGGTAGAGTTTGATGCACCGCAAACCAGCATTCTCTTCGATCCACGCCAATTTAACCGTCCGATCACCCGCAGTCCCGCCGAGGCATCCGTGTTCCTTGAGCGTGCGCCGCTTGACTGGATCTTCACCGGCTCGCGCGCTCACACATACAGCTTGCGTGTCCGTGCCTTTCTTTACGGTGCGGCATGGCAAACGTGCCAACTTCTGGATGCGGCCAATGCCCTGAAAATGACGCCCCGGACGCTGAACCGCCGCTTGAAGGAGGAAGGGACATCCTTTCAGGACATCAAGGACGCGTTGCGCCGCGACATTGCTATCCGGGCGCTTCAGCAAGGCACGAACAGCATCGAAGTAATCGCCTTTGATACCGGCTTTTCTGCCCCGGCGAACTTCCACCGTGCCTTTCGCAAATGGACCAACCGGACACCCGGATCATACAGATTGTGATTTCGGGATCCGCAACATTGAAGTCTCTTCGCGGATGATCTGATCAGGCACCGCCTTGATTGCCGGCACCCGGCGGGCCATCCGCAGGCTCTCTTGCCAGACCAGCCAATGGCTGCCCATGACGAGCAAATACGGTAAGAGGCGCACAGACCAATGGCATGATCGCTGTACGCGCCTCGGTGGTCCTTGCCGCGCTTTTCTTTGGATGAACGGCAGTTCTACCACTGCCCCGCAGCACAGAGCACCGGGATCCCGCCGACCTTGCCGTACTGCGAGCGAGCGCAGGAAATAATCGAAATACGATTGGGCTCGAGACATCCGTTCACTGCAGAGTGACCAAAGGTCCGCTATGGGCCGATACCGGCCGCCGCCTTTGCAACCATGGTGCAAAGAAAGCCCTTTCAATAAATTACCATCACTCGCCGACCCTCACAAGAAGCTCTGCGGGTCGATATCCACCTGCACCTGAACCGAGCCGCGCACCTTCGGCCCCTGCGCCAGCATCGCGCGGACAAACCCCTGCATGTCCTTGCCCCGCTCGCCGTGCACCAGCAGGCGGAAGCGGTAGCGGCCGCGGATCAGGGCCAGCGGCGCTTCCGCCGGTCCCAGCACCATGATGCCGGGCGCGGCAGGCGCTGCAGCGCGCAGGCCCCGCGCGTGGGTCTCAGCCTCCGGCCGTGTGGCGGCCGAGACGATCACCGAGGCAAGGCGGCCGAAGGGTGGCAGCATCGCGCGGTTGCGCTCGTCGGTCTCGCGCTCGTAGAACGCCTCCGGCTCGCCCGAGGCCAGCGCCTGCATCACCGGGTGCTGCGGCTGGTAGGTCTGGATCAGGCCCAGGCTCTTGCGCCCCGAGCGCCCGGCCCGGCCGGTCACCTGCGACAAGAGCTGGTAGGTCCGCTCGGCGGCGCGCGGATCGCCGTTCGACAGGCCCAGATCGGCGTCGACCACGCCGACCAGCGTCATCAGCGGGAAATTGTGCCCCTTGGCCACCAGCTGCGTGCCGATGACGATATCCGCCTCGCCCTTGGCAATCGCCTCGAGCTCGATCCTCAGCCGCCGCGTGCCGCCCGCCATGTCCGACGACAGCACGATCACGCGGGCATCGGGGAAATGCTTGTCGGCTTCTTCCGCGATCCGTTCGATCCCCGGCCCGCAAGGGGTGAGGTGATCGAGTGCGCCGCAGGACGGGCAGGCCTGCGGCGTCGGCTCGCTATGTCCGCAATGATGGCATTGCAGCTGCCCGCGGAACCGGTGCTCGACCAGCCAGCTCGAACATTGCGGGCACTCGAAACGATGGCCGCAGACCCGGCAGAGCGTCAACGGCGCATAGCCGCGCCGGTTCAGGAACAGCAGCGACTGTTCCTTGCGTTCGAGAGTCTCCGCCATGGCCCTGAGCAGCAGCGGCGACAGGAAGCCGCCGCGCGCCGGTGGATAGCGCCTGAGATCGACGAGCTTCAGGTCCGGCAGCCCGGCATCGGCATAACGGCCCGGCAGCACGAGATGGCTGTAGCGGCCCTGCGCCGCGTTCACCCGGCTTTCGATCGACGGCGTCGCCGAGGCCAGCACCACCGGGATGCCCGCCAGGCGGGCCCGCACCACCGCCATGTCGCGGGCATTGTAGAACACCCGGTCCTCCTGCTTGTAGGCCGGGTCGTGCTCCTCGTCGACGATGATCAGCCCCAGATCATGGAACGGCAGGAACAGCGCCGAGCGCGCGCCGGCCACCACGCTGACCCGGCCCTCGGTCACCTGCCGCCAAACCTTCTCGCGCATCCGGGGCGCCAGCTCCGAATGCCATTCCGCCGGCCGCGCCCCGAAGCGAGCGTGGAACCGGTCGAGAAACGCGTTGGTCAGCGCGATTTCGGGCAGCAGGATCAGCACCTGCCGTCCGGCCCGAACCGCCTCGGCGATCGCCTCGAAATAGACCTCGGTCTTGCCCGAGCCGGTGACCCCGTCAAGCAAGGTGACGCCGAACCCGCCCTTGGCGACGGTGGCCCGGAGCGCGTCCGCGGCCTCCGCCTGCCCGTCCTCCAGCACCGCCGGCTGGTAATCCGGATCGGGCTCGGGCACCACCGGCGGCGGCGGCAGTTTCACCGGCTCGAACACGCCTTGCGCAAACAGCCCGTCGATCACGCTCGGTGTCACGCCGGCCGCATGCGCCAGCCCACTTTTGCTCCAGGCCAGCCCGTCACCCGCCTGTTCGAGCACCCGCTCGCGCGCCGCCGTCAGCCGCTCCGGCCGTGTCTCCGTCAGCCTCAGCGCATCGATCATCGGTTCCGGATCGAACGCTGCCGGCGCCCTCAGCGCCATGCGCGCCACCAGCCCCGGCGGCGACAGCGTGTAGGCCGAAACCCAGTCGATGAAGCGGCGCATCGGTTCGACGATCGGCGGGCAGTCAAACACCTGGGTCACTTCCCGCAGCTTGTCCGGATTGACCTGGTCGGCCTCCCCGTCCCAGACGATGCCCGCCACCAGCCGCGGCCCCAGCGGCACCTGCACGATCTGCCCGGGTCCTGCCTCCACACCTTGGGGCAGCGCATAGGAATAGGCCCGCTCCGCCGGCATCGGTATGAGCACGGGAACCACTTTGCGGGGAAACAGCCCGCCTTCAATTTGTCGCGAATCTTTGGCCATGTGGCGTGACCTTGCCCCCGCTTTGGGCTAAAGGGAACCCGGAATTGTTCAGAGCGCACCGGACAGTCACGGCAAGCGCAGTTTGGGAGTGTGATATGAAATTCTTTGTTGATACAGCCGACGTGGGCGAGATCAGGGAGCTCAACGATCTGGGCCTGATCGACGGCGTCACCACCAACCCTTCGCTGATCATGAAATCCGGCCGCGACATTCGCGAGGTCACCAAGGAAATCTGCTCGATCGTCGACGGTCCGGTCTCCGCCGAAGTCGCCGCCACCGAATACGACGCGATGATGAAGGAAGCCGCGGTTCTCGCCAAGATCGCCGACAATATCTGCATCAAGCTGCCGCTGACGCTCGACGGCCTGAAGGCCTGCCGGGCGCTGACATCCGATGGCCACATGACCAATGTGACGCTGTGCTTCTCGGCCAACCAGGCGCTGCTCGCCGCCAAGGCCGGCGCGTCCTTCATCTCGCCCTTCATCGGCCGGCTCGACGACATGGGCATCGACGGCATGGACCTGATCCGCGAAATTCGCCAGATCTACGACAATTATGGCTTCGACACCGAGATCCTCGCCGCCTCGATCCGCACCGTCAATCACGTCAAGGAAGCCGCCCTGATCGGCGCCGACGTGGCCACCATCCCGGCCTCGACCATCAAGGCGCTGGTCAAGCACCCGCTGACCGACAAGGGCCTCGACGCGTTTCTGGCCGACTGGAAGAAGACCGGCCAGTCCATCGCCTGATCTGACTGCGGTTCAGATTGATTTCAGCGGCCCGGTCATCCCGGGCCGTTTTTGTATTTAGACACACCTATACGCAATACGTAGCGGCATAGCGGAAAAATAAGTTACACACACCTATTGCGCCTACACCACACTATGTATATAAGCGATGATATGGCCACGAACCCGATTCTTGAACAACTATCTATCGCTAAACGCGAACTATCCGATCTCGACCAGCAGATTAATGATCTGCTGCAGAAGCGCGCGGCCGCAAGGGCACGCGTTGATGCTTTCGAACTTTCCGCCAAATACATTCAAGATATGCAGCCACAAGGCAAAACCGCAGCGAGGTCCTCTGCATCCCCCCGCCAGCGTATGCCTTCTGATGATTGGAGGCGTATATTCGGCGAGCTGTGCACTAGGTATCAATCTGGCTTTGGATACGATGAAGTTATGGGCGTAGCGGCGTCATTGGGCATTGGCGATCTCAAAAAGCCGTCACTTCGTACTAAAATGATGAATCTAGCTAATAGCGGATACGCTGAGCGCCTCGACGAGGGCCGATTTCGAATAACGCAAGAAGGCATGAAATATTTTGGGTTACTAAAACCCGAAACAAATGAAGCCTCCGAGCAATCTGCTCACGAGGCTCCACAAGTCACCGAAGGGGCTGGAATCCCCTTTTTCGAGAACGAAGACGTCGATGATGACGTCTTTCGTTGAATTCCGCATCGCACGGACCCAACGGCGGGGAGGGTATCCCCGTCACTGGCACCCCAGAGAAATGGAGAAGGCAATGTGGCGTATAGCCGGGAGATTACCCGTATCCGCCTGACGGCGGCTAACCGACCTGCCCCCTTCCAAAAGGGGTAAGAATAGTGGCGCTTCCGAGTCCAAATCGGATGCGCCACTATGCTATTTAATAGCAGAATCCCGCATATCAGTCCATAGAAGATAATCTCAGGGTTAATGATCGCAGGCATAGCGGCATAATCCGCATGATTCACCTTCAGCCAGACTGGCTCCAGCCCTTCGGCGCCGGCTCGAAGGCCCTGTCCGGATCTTTCGCAAGGCCGTGCACGGTGTGGTATTCGAGCGCCTTCACCGCTTCCGCCGGATCGCCGTCGAGCGCCTCGGGCATGATCGGCTTGCCGACCGTGAAGCGGAACGTGTGATGCTTCTTGTTCAGAAGCTCGTGGAACACGGTCATGTCTCTGAGTTCGGTCGAATGTTTCGACAGCCAGTAGAACAGGCCGGAATTGCGTGCCGAGATATTGACCGGAATCACCGGCAGCTCGTGCCGGCGGGCGAGCGTCACCGCCGAGACCTTCCACGGCCGTTCGGTCAGTCTGCCCTCGTGCCAGAAGGCAATGCGGCCGGAGGGAAACAGCACCGTCGCCTTGCCGTCCTGCACAGCGCGGTTTGTCAGCTGCAGGGTCTCGCGGGTCTTGTCGCGGCTCTTGTAGTCCTCGCGCCATTCCACCGGGATGATGATCTCGTTGAAGCGCGGGCTGACCCGCACCGCGTCACGGTTGGCGAAGATCATCATGTCGGGCCGGTGGCGGCTCAAAAAATCGAACATCGCCACGCCGTCGGCAATGCCGGTCGGGTGGTTGGCCACCAGCAGGAAGCCGCCCGTCTTCGGGATCCGGTCCTCGAAGCGCGACTGGATGTCGAGCTTCAACAGGTCGCTGATGTGCTGGAACGCGCCGTGGCCGGACAACGGCCCGATGGCGTCGGCCATCCGCACCGCGGCGCCGTATTTCAGCGTGGCATAGAGAAACGGCCGCATCAGCGGCCAGGTCGGATGTTCGACCAGGCGACCGCCGCGCTCGGCGATCAGCCGGTCGATGATGTGTCCGGGGCGACCATGGGCAAGCACTTGCAACCGGTCTGAAATCTCAGCCACATACGCCATGGATTCGACCCTCTTTCGTCCGCCTGACAAAACCTATGGCAACAGATTGTGATGCCATGATGACATCATTGCGCCGCACTCGTTTACCCCCCGCTAAGCCCATCATGCAATAGTCCGGGTCAAGATTGGCCGCAGGTGTGGCCGCTCAGTCTCACCACCGGAGCGTTCCGGCAGGCCGTTGCCAACCACGGATCCATCATGACCCAGCCGCTTGTCATCGCCGCCCCTGATGTCATCGCCGAGCAGCAGCGCTGGCTCGCCCAGCTGACCGATGAGCGGCGGCTGTCGCCGAAGACAGCCGATGCCTACGAGCGCGATCTGCGCCAGTTCCTGGGGTTCCTGACCACCCATCTCGGCGGTCCGCCGCGGATCGCCGACCTCGCCGATCTGCGCCCGCTCGACCTGCGTGCCTTCATGGCCGAGCGGCGGCGCGGCGGCGCCGGTGCACGGACGCTGGGGCGCGGCCTTGCCGGCATCCGCTCGTTCCTGCGCCATCTCGAGCGCAAGGGCATGGCCAATGCCGCCGGCGCCTCTGCCACACGGGCGCCGCGCCAACCGAAGTCGCTGCCCAAGCCGCTGAGTGCACGCGACGCCCTGCGCGTCGTCGACTCCGACCTGCAGCTCGCCGACGAACCCTGGATCGCCGCCCGCTCGAGCGCCGTGCTGACGCTGCTATACGGCTGCGGCCTGCGCATTTCCGAAGCCCTGTCGCTGACATCGGGCGACCTGCCGCGCGACGGCGAAACATTGAGGATCACCGGCAAGGGCGGCAAGACCCGCATCGTGCCGCTGCTGCCGGTGGCAAGGGAGGCGATTGCCGAATATCGCAGGCTCTGCCCCTATTCGCCCGGCCCGGATAAGCCGCTGTTCCGCGGCGCGCGCGGCGGCCCGCTGCAGCCGGCCATCGTGCAGAAGGAAATGCGCCGCCTGCGCGGAGCCCTCGACCTGCCCGACACCGCCACCCCGCATGCGCTGAGACACTCCTTCGCCACCCATCTTCTCGCCGGCGGCGGCGATCTCAGGACCATCCAGGAACTGCTCGGCCACGCCAGCCTGTCGACCACCCAGGTCTACACCGGCGTCGATGCAAGCCGCCTCATCGAGATCTACGACCGCGCCCACCCGCGCGCCTGACCCGGCAAATTTGCCTGCCATGTCTTGCATCAGGCAGATGTTTTGGCGAAAAGCTCGGCTCCGCCCGTTTCGATCAAGAACCAGCAGGTCGCGATAAAACCATGTCAGCCTCCGATATCTTGCCGATTGTTCTCCGTGTCGCGGTCATCTCCGTGATCATTTATTTCCTGATCGCCTTCGGGCTGATCCTGTCCCAGGGTCCCGCCGAATCGGTCTCCGGCGAAACAATCGATTTTTCCGGTCAGACCGCGAGCGCCAGGCCGGATCCGGCGCCGTTACAGACCTACCAGGCGCGCGACGGCGCCACGCTCGGCTACCGCCACTACGCCAGCGGCAACGCCGATGCGCCGCTCGTCATCTTGATCCACGGATCGGGCTGGCACGGCGGCGCCTATGATGGGCTGGCGCGCGCAATCGCCGAACAGGCCGCCGTCGAGGTTGCCCTGCCGGATCTGCGCGGCCACGGCCCCGATCCGCAAACCCGCGGCGACATCGGCCATATCGGCCAGTTCGAGGAAGACATCGCCGATCTCGCGGCACTGCTGCGCAAGCCCGGTCAACCGCTGGTGCTCGCCGGGCATTCGAGCGGCGGCGGGCTGGTGGTCCGCTATGCCGGCGGAGACTACGGCTCAACGCTCGACGGCGCGGTGCTGCTGGCGCCGTTTCTCAAGTACAATGCGCCCACCACGCGGCCCAATTCCGGCGGTTGGGCCCGTCCGCTCACCCGCCGCATCATCGGCCTGTCGATGCTCAACAATGTGGGCATCACGGCGCTCAACGGCCTCACCGCAATCCAGTTCAATTTCCCGCAGGCAGTCCTGAACGGCCCCGAGGGCAACACCGCGACCGCAAGTTACTCTTACCGGCTCAACACCTCCTATGCGCCGCGCAACGACTATCTCGCCGACATTGCCGCTTTACCGAAGTTCCTGCTGATCGCCGGCGCGGAGGACGAATCCTTCGTCGCGGATGGCTACGAGCCGCTGATGCAGACCGCCAATCCGAACGGTCAGTACCGGCTGCTCGACGGGCAGTCCCATCTCGGGGTCATTTCCGATGAGCGGACGGCCGACCTGATCGCCGGTTTTCTGAAAGAGCTGCCCCGCTCGCGCTAGGCAGGCGCTCCGGTCTGGAGAGGCAAGCCCGGCGGTTAACACCGTGTTCACCACGGTCAAATCTTCAGCGGCGGTTAACCGGATTGTCACCTGCCAGGCGCTAACATGGGGGGTCAGATCCTGAAGGAACGGCCTGCCATGCATCACAAGCCCATCTTGTCCCGAGTCCGGAGCACATGCGCGCAATTTCCGAACCTGGTGTTCGGCGTGGCGATTTCGCTTCCCATCGCACTGCTGATCCTGCTGGTGGCGGGCCTGCTCATCGGAACCGGCAAGGCCGGAGCCAGCGAATCGTCGGCATGCGGTGGCACCAGCCTGGTCAAACAGCTGGCCGCCTCCAATCCGCAGAAACTGGCGATCGTACGGGCTAGGGCCAGCGGCACCCGCAACGGCAGCGGCCTGCTGTGGAAGATCGAGAAGGCCGGAATCGCCCCCTCCTATCTGTTCGGCACCATGCATGTCACCGATCCGAAGGTGACGCGGATGCCCGACGCGGCCCAGGCAGCCTTCGATGCCGCCGGCACCGTGGTCATCGAGACGATCGAGATCCTCGATCCGGCCATCGCCCAGGCGGTTCTGGTGCAGCGGCCGGAACTCACCATGTTCACCGACGGCAGCACGCTCACCGCGCTGCTGGACGAGGAGCAGGCAAAGCTCATCGAGGCCGAACTGGCCCGCCGCGATATCCCGTTCGCCATGGTGTCGCAGATGAAGCCCTGGATGATCTCGGGCCTGGTCGCCCTTCCCGCCTGCGAGATGGCGCGCAAGGCCCGCGGCGTCGAGTTCCTCGACATCAAGATCGCCAAGGCCGCCAGGGCGCAGGGCAAGCAGTTGCTCGGGCTCGAGAGCATCGGCGAACAGATGGCCGCCATGGCCGACCTGCCGATGGAATTTCACATCCAGGGCCTGATAGAAACCATCAAGCTGGCCGACCTGATGCCCGACATCATGGCGACGATGACCGATCTCTACCTCCAGGGCGAGATCGCCCAGATCATGCCGCTTATCCTGGCCGCCGGGCCGCAGGGCGCGGAACAGGATATCGACGGCTATGCCCAGTTCGAGGAACGCATCGTGCGCATGCGCAACCATGTCATGGCCGAGCGCGCCGCCCCGATCCTGGATGCGGGCAACGCATTCATCGCCGTCGGCGCCCTGCACCTGCCCGGCGAAGAGGGCGTGGTGGCGTTGCTGCAGGACGCCGGCTACACCGTGACGCTCGTGCGTTGACCCGGAGCCTGAGCTTTCACGCCTGCCTGCACAGCGCGAACAGGCTTCCCCGCGAGGAAATGCCGAGCTTCTCGTAGGCGCGGCGCCGGTAGGTCACGATGGTCGCGGGCGACAGATCGAGATCGCCGGCGATCAGCTCTGTCTTCTTGCCGTCCAGCACCCCGAGACAGACCTGCCGCTCGCGTTCGCTCAGCGCTGCCAGGCAGGCCGGATAGCCCGGCGCCGGCCGGGTCTCGTAGTGACCCAGCACCAGACGGGCGACAAGCGACATCAGCGCTTCGTCGAGCTCCGTGCCGCCTGTCTCTCCATGATAGAAATTGACCATCAGCCGCCGCGCCGACCCTGCGGCGAGAACCGTGGTCTTGCCGGCCAGGCCCGGCTGGTTGAAGAAGATGTCGAGATACGCCTCCGACATCCCGGAAACGATGTCCTCCATCCGCCTGAGCCGGGTTTGCCCCGTCTCCATCCGCATCAGCTCCGGCAACAGCGGGTCCTGGCGGAGCCAGCCGTCGAGATAGCGGCGGGCCAGCAGGTCGCCGGTTCTCAGCCGCGAATAATTACGCGAGACCAGGCAGACGACGGTATCGCCCACAGGCTCGAAGATCATCAGCTGGCTGGCGCCCATGCTTTCGACCAGCGCGAGAACGCCCGGGATGAAGTCATCCCCGCCGCTTGTGGCAATACAGTCCTCGATCAGCCGGTAGATGCTGGTCACACACTCAATCCCCGCGGCGCTGTCATCCCTTCGAGGGGACATACAAAACCGTACAGCCCGAGTAAATTGGCACTTCACAAGGATGAGGGAGCATTGCCATGAGGCCTGCCGGTCGCGGCGAACTGGACTCGGTCTATTTCGACTATCCGCATTTCGATGAACCCCGGGGAAGCCGCCGGGCGCGTCTCGGTGATCCTGCCCGCGTCGCCATCGTCGGCGCAGGACCGGTCGGAATGGTCGCGGCGCTTACCCTGGCGCGCGAAGGCATCCGCTCGGTGCTGATCGAATCAAAATCCACCTTCAACGACGGCAGCCGCGCCATCTGCATCGCCCGCCAGAGCTTCCATATCCTTCAGAGCCTCGGCGCCCTCGAGCCGTTCCTCGCCAAGGCGCTCGGCTGGACCACGGGGCGGAGTTTTTATCGCGGCAGGCAGATCCTCGAGTTCACCATGCCGGACAGTCCGTCGGAAAAGTTCCGGCCGATGTACAATCTGCAGCAGCAATATATCGAGCAGTACCTGTGGCAGGCGATCGACAGGAACCCGCTCATCGACCTGAGATGGCAAAGCCGGGTGACCGGGCTCGAGACCCGGCCGGACGGCGTCGAACTCACCGTCAGCGACGCTCAGGAGACCTACAAGCTGAAAGCCGGCTGGCTGCTCGCGGCCGACGGCGCGCGCAGCGGCATCCGCAAGGCGCTGGGCCTCAAGCTCAGCGGTGAGAACTACGAAGGCCGCTACGTCATTGCCGATATCCAGATGCCGCACGACTACCCGACGATCCGGCGCGCCCTGTTCGACCCGGACTGCCGGCCCGGCGGAACCGTGCTGATCCACAAGCAGCCCGACGACATCTGGCGCATCGACTACCAGCTCGGCCCGGGCGAAAGCGAGAGCGAAGCGCTCGCCGAGGACAATGTCCGCTCGAGTGTCGACCTCGTACTTAAGGACATCGGCTACACCGGCAGCTGGGATCTGGAATGGTGGAGCATCTACTCCGCCAACACGCTGGCGCTCGACGACTATCGCCACGGCCGCGTGTTCTTCATCGGCGACAGCGCCCACATCGTCCCGATCTTCGGGGTGCGGGGTCTCAACAACGGCATCGCCGACGCCCATAATATCGGCTGGAAGCTCGGTTGGGTGCTCAACGGTCTCGCGGGCGAGGACCTGCTCGACAGCTACACGCCCGAGCGGCGCGGCGCCACGCTCGACGTCTTCGCCAACGCCACCAGGAGCGCCCGCTTCATGACCCCGCCGAGTCCCGGCTGGCGGATCATGCGCGATGCGGCGCTCGGGCTGGCGCTCGAGCATCCCTTCGCCGGCGATCTCGCCAATCCCCGGCAGATGACCCCGTTCACCTATGCCGGCAGCCCCGCGGTGCTGCCTGACCGCCCGGGTTTTGCGGGCGGGCCGATCCCGGGCGCCGCCATGCCCGACGCCAAAGTGGGAGGCGGCTTCCTGTCCGACCTTCTGGGCAGCGGCTACACGCTCGTCTGTTTCGACAGGCAGCTCTCGGACCAGGTCTCGCAACTGCCCGATGCGCCGGAGGTGGTTTGCCTCGATCATCCATCCGAAGCGTCCCGGGTGCTGGGCGCCGGCCAGCGATCGGCCTATCTGGTACGCCCGGACCTGCACATCGCCGCCCGCTGGCTCGAGGCATCGGCGGAGGGGATCGCGGACGCCATGAAGACGCTGAGTTTCAGGAAGGACTGACGCCATGCAGCAGCAGGACATCGAAGCCGTCTACGAGGAACTGGCGAACGGAATTGACCGCGTCGGCGAGCCGGATGCGAACATCTTCCTGGCCCAGGTCTGCCTGCTGCTGGCCCGGGAGCTGAGCGACCGGGAGCGGGCGCTCGAGCTGATCCGTCAGGCCCTGCGGCTTCACGGGGAAAGCCCGGCTACGGCCCGCTGACGGCGGCAAAGCCCGCGCAGGATCACCGCATGGCCGTGCGACGCCGGCCACACGGTCGGTTCTGCCCGGTTACAAACCGTGACCGCAAAAACCGGATATCGCCGGAACCTGTCTCCCGATCCGGGCGTTGCTGCCCTGTGACAGAAAAGGAGATGTCCAATGGTCGATTACACCCCGCATACCCGCCCCGCAGGCCGCGATCGCCCGCATGAACATGTTCGCGAAACCACTGTTGTCAGATCGGGCAGTTCCACGGGACCGCTGGCGGCGATCGTTCTGCTTGTCCTTCTCGGCATTGCAGGCTTCGTCTTCTGGACGGCCGATGAGGTCCAGCCGGTCAACACCACCGCCCCGGCCGTGGAAAGCGGCGCGCAGATCAATGAACAGGCAGCACCGGCACGCCCGGTTCCGGCACCCGATGCACCCCTGATTGCTCCGGATGCCGCTGCTCCCACCACCCCGGAAGCCACTTCCCCGGCGCCGGCCACCAACGGCTAGAGCCGCAGGCGTTCCATCGCGCCAGCTGCCTCCTCCCCCACCGTGATGGAAACGCACGAACCGCCCGGCCCCCCGCCGGGCGGCTTCGCTATTGTCATCTGGTGGAAAGGCCCCGGACCTCGCTGATCGGTCGTTTCAGTCCGAAACCCGGGACAAGGTGGTCGCCACGATCAGCTTGTGAAACGGCATGATCGCCGCCAGGTAGGCGCGGCCGAGCAAATTGTGGCGCTTGACCAGCGTCATCATCCGCACCGCGGTCCCGGTCTCCGGCAGGGCTTGTGTTTCCACCACGATGCGGAAATCGAGATGCCGGTCGTCAAACCCCAGGACGTATTGCGTCGGCGAGTTGCTGAGAACCGGAAACATCCCGACCCGCCGGGTTTCTTGCGATGCGGCCTCCGGATCGCCCTTCAAGCCGAACGGCTTGACCAGCAGATTGCGCAGGGCCATCAGCCGGGTTACCCAGCGCGGCATCGTTTCGAATGCGCGCCGTGCCGCGGCTTCCGCGGTCAGTCCGGCATTGGAACTGCGGACTTCGAAGCAATCGCCCCAGTCCGCACCCGGCAAGGCCGGATGCGGCAGGGTGACGGGGATCTCACGGGCCTTCATGGCTTCTGTCCTCCCGCAAGCCCGATCGCCATCGGTCTAGATATGGATCGGCTTGAAGAAGGTCGCCAGTGCCGCTTCCTTCACCGCTTCCGACATCGTCGGATGCGCGTGGCAGGTGCGGCCGAGATCTTCGGACGAACCGCCGAATTCCATCAGCACCGCGGCTTCGTGGATCATCTCGCCGGCGCCGAAGCCGATGATGTGGACGCCCAGAACCCGGTCGGTCTCCGCATCCGCCAGCACCTTGACGAAGCCGTCCGAGGCGAGCATCGCCCGCGCCCGGCCATTGGCCGAGAACGGGAACTTGCCCGATTTGTACTTGACGCCTTCGGTCTTCAGCTCTTCCTCGGTCTTGCCGACGGAGGCCACTTCCGGCTGGGTGTAGACCACGCCCGGAATCACGTCGTAGTTCACGTGACCGGCCTGACCGGCGAGGATCTCGGCCAGCGCCACGCCCTCGTCCTCGGCCTTGTGGGCGAGCATCGGGCCGGCGATGACGTCGCCGATGGCGTAAACGCCCGGCACATTGGTCTGGTAATGGTGATCGGTGCGCACCCGGCCGCGCTCGTCGAGCACGACGCCGGCCTCCTCAAGCCCCAGGCCCTCGGTGAAAGGCTTGCGGCCGGTGGAGATCAGCACGATGTCGGCCTCGATGGTCTCGGCATCGCCGCCCTTGACCGGTTCGAACGTGACTTTCGCGCCCTTGTCCGACTTCTCGACGCCGGTCACCTTGGCGCCAAGCTTGAAGTCCATGCCCTGCTTGGCGAGAATGCGCTGGAACTGCTTGGAGACTTCGCCGTCCATGCCGCCGAGGATCTTGTCGAGATACTCGACCACCGTCACCTTGGCGCCGAGCCGGCCCCAGACCGAGCCCATCTCCAGCCCGATGACGCCGCCGCCGACGACGATGATATGCTCCGGCACCTTGTCGAGCGCGATCGCGCCGGTCGAGGACACGATGACCTTCTCGTCGATGTCGACCTTGACGCCGGGAATGCCCGCGACATCCGAACCGGTGGCGATCACCACGTTCTTGGCTTCCAGTTCCTGGGTCTTGCCGTCATCGCCGGTCACCGAGACCTTGCCTTCGCCCAGCACCTTGCCGGTACCGATGAAGCTGTCGATCTTGTTCTTCTTGAACAGGAAGGCCACGCCCTCGACATTCGATTTCACGGTGGCGTCCTTGTGCGCCATCATCTTTTCCAGGTTGAGCTTCGGCTTGCCGATCTCGACGCCGAGGCTGTCCATGCCGTGGTTGGCGTGGGCGAACACTTCCGACGCGTGCAGCAGCGCCTTTGACGGAATGCAGCCGATGTTCAGGCAGGTGCCGCCGAAGGTCGCGCGCTTTTCGATCACCGCCACCTTGAGGCCGAGCTGCGCCGCCTTGATGGCGCAGACATAGCCGCCGGGTCCGGAACCGATGATGATGACGTCGTAGCTCATGGTCTTGTCCTTATGATCGAATTCATTCCTGGCAGGCCTTCAGGCGAAACACGTCGCCGGGTAGCCTGGTTACCTGGCCTGCCTGCCATGCCTGTGACCGCATCACCGCGGCGCTGAAATCCGGCAACAGCAGGCTGTCGCCGGCCTTGTGATCCGCGTCCAGCACCGGCAGCCAGCGGGCCTCTCCGGTGCTGCCGATCGTGTAAATGACGCCTTCCCAGACGGTGCAGGCGGCGATCTCGGCGCCGGTGGCGTCGCCCTCCGGGCACTCGTGCAGAATCACCCCCCACGGCCGGTCCGGCTCTCCCGCCATCATCACCACCCCATCCATCATGACACCGGAGCCGGCAAAACTCAGGCTGAACCGGTGCTGCATGCCGTCGGCTTCCGACAGCGGTCCCGCAAATGCGATCTCCGCACCCGATCCCGCCTCGTCATACACGGCCAGCGCCTGCGGACAGGCGGCCCTTGCCGGCAATCCGCCTGCGGCCACCATCGTGACCGCAAGCATCAACGCGAAGAGACGGGCCGAAGCCATCAACCGCTCCCTAGAGATCGAGCACCAGACGCTCGGGATCTTCCAGGCTTTCCTTGACCCGGACCAGGAAGGTCACGGCTTCTTTGCCGTCGACCACGCGGTGGTCGTAGCTGAGCGCCAGATACATCATCGGGCGGATCACCACCTGGCCGCCAATCGCCATCGGCCGCTCCTGGATCTTGTGCATGCCCAACACGCCCGACTGCGGCGAGTTGAGAATCGGCGAGGACATCAGCGAACCGTAGACACCGCCGTTGGAGATGGTGAAGGTACCACCCTGCATGTCGGCCATCGACAGCTCGCCGTCGCGCGCCGCCCGGCCGAGACGGCCGATTTCCTTCTCGATCTCGGCAATCGACATCTGGTCGGCATCGCGCACCACCGGCACCACCAGCCCCTTGTCGGTGCCCACGGCGACGCCGACATGGCAGTAGTTCTTGTAGATGATGTCGGTTGCGTCCATCTCGGCATTGACGCCGGGCACTTCCTTCAGCGCATGGCAGACCGCCTTGGTGAAGAAGCCCATGAAGCCGAGCTTGACGCCGTGCTTCTTCTCGAAGAGGTCCTTGTACTTCGTGCGCAGCTCCATCACCGCGGTCATGTCCACCTCGTTGTAGGTGGTCAGCATCGCCGCGGTGTTCTGCGCTTCCTTCAGCCGCCGCGCGATGGTCTGCCTGAGGCGGGTCATCTTCACCCGTTCCTCGCGCGGTGCATCGTCGGCCGAAGACGCCGGGCGTGCAGCCGCCGGTGCGGCAGCCGGGGCCGAGCCCTTGCCGATGGCGTCGAGCACGTCGCCCTTGAGCACCTGGCCGCGCTTGCCCGAACCCGACACGTCGCCGGCGTCGATCTTGTTTTCCGCCATCAGCTTCTGCGCCGAGGGGGCGGCGGGCATGTCGCTCTTGGCCGGAGCCGCAGGCGCTGCCGCCTTGGCAGCCGGCGCTTCGGCCTTCGCTTCCGGCTTGGCCGCGGCAGGTGCCGCAGCACCCTCGCCTTCCGAGACCTGCGCCAAGAGCGCATTGACCTCGACCGTCTCGCCGTCCTTGGCGAGGATTTCGCTCAGCACGCCGGAGACCGGCGAGGGAACCTCGATCGAGACCTTGTCGGTTTCCAGCTCCACCAGCGGCTCGTCCACCTTCACGGTGTCGCCCACCTTCTTGAGCCAGGTGCCGATGGTGGCTTCGCTGACAGATTCACCAAGGGTCGGGACGCGAACTTCAGTAGCCATGATTTTGTTTCCGTTCTTTTTCAGTCAGTCAGACAGACAGTTCAGTTGTTCGGCGGCGCGGGCGGCATCAGCCGCCCAGCGCATCCTCGAGGAAGGCTTCAAGCTGCGCCAGGTGACGCGACATCAGGCCGGTTGCCGTCGAGGCCGAGGCCGGCCGGCCGGTGTAGCGGACGCGCTGGAACTTGGCGTCGATATGGGCCAGCACCCACTCCAGATAGGGATCGATGAACGACCATGCGCCCATGTTCTTGGGCTCTTCCTGGCACCAGACCATCTCGGCATTGCGGAAACGCGACAGCTCGTTGATCAGCGCCTTGGCCGGGAACGGATAGAGCTGTTCCAGGCGCAGCAGGTAGATGTCGTTGATGCCGCGCTTCTCGCGCTCTTCGTAGAGGTCGAAATAGACCTTGCCCGAGCACATGACGACGCGGCGGATCTTGTTGTCCTTGACCAGCTTGATCGGCTCGTTCTTGAGCAGTTCGGCATCGTCCCACAACAGCCGGTGGAACGAGCTTTCGCCCGACATTTCCGCCAGCGTCGACACCGCACGCTTGTGCCTGAGCAGCGACTTCGGCGTCATCATGATCAGCGGCTTGCGGAAGTCGCGCTTCACCTGGCGCCTGAGGATATGGAAATAGTTCGACGGCGTGGTGCAGTTGGCCACCTGCATGTTGTCTTCCGCGCACATCTGCAGGAAGCGCTCGAGCCGCGCCGAGGAATGCTCCGGACCCTGACCTTCGTAGCCATGCGGAAGCAGGCAGACGAGGCCGGACATTCTGAGCCACTTGCGTTCGCCCGAGGAGATGAACTGGTCGAACAGCACCTGCGCGCCGTTGGCGAAGTCGCCGAACTGGGCTTCCCACAGCGTCAGCGCGTTCGGCCGCGCCAGCGAGTAGCCATATTCGAAGCCGAGCACCGCCTCTTCCGACAGCATCGAGTTGATCACCTCGTAGCGTGCCTGGTTGGGCGCCACGTTGGCGAGCGGGATGTAGCGTTCCTCGGTCTCCTGGTCGTAGAGAACCGAATGCCGCTGCGAGAACGTGCCGCGCTCGACGTCCTGGCCCGACAGGCGAATCTTGGTGCCTTCCTGGACCAGAGAACCGAAGGCCAGCGCCTCGGCCATTGCCCAGTCGATGCCCTCGCCGGTCTCGATCATCTTGGCGCGGTTGTCCATGAAGCGCTGGATGGTGCGATGCGCGTTGAAGCCCTCGGGAACCTCCGAGAGCTTCTTGCCCAACTCCCGCAATTGCTTGAGCGGCACGGCCGTCTTGCCGCGGCGCTGCTCATCCTGGTTGTCTGCGGTGCGAAGCCCCGACCACTGGCCGTCGAGCCAGTCGGCCTTGTTCGGCTTGTAGCTCTGGCCGATGTCGAACTCGCCTTCCAGATGCGCCCGCCAGTCGGCCTTCATCTTCTCGAACTCGCCGTCGGTGATCACGCCTTCCTCGATCAGGCGCCGCCCGTAGAGCGTCACCACGGTCTCGTGGCTGCGGATCTTCTTGTACATCTTCGGCTGGGTGAACGCCGGCTCGTCGCCCTCGTTGTGGCCGAAGCGGCGGTAGCAGAACATGTCGATGACCACCGGCTTGTGGAAGGTCATGCGGAATTCGGTCGCCACCTTGGCGGCGTAGACCACGGCTTCCGGATCGTCACCATTGACGTGGAAGATCGGCGCCTCGATCATCTTCGCCACATCCGACGGATAGGGCGAAGAGCGCGAGAAGCCCGGATTGGTGGTGAAGCCGATCTGGTTGTTGATGATGAAATGCACGGTGCCCGCCACCCGGTGGCCGCGAAGACCCGACAGGCCGAGGATTTCCGCCACCACGCCCTGGCCGGCAAAGGCCGCATCGCCGTGCAACAGCAGCGGCATCACCTTGACTCGTTCCCTGAGCGGAATGATGTCGCCTTCGATCTCGGTGGCGATCATGTCCTGCTTGGCCCGCGCCTTGCCCATCACCACCGGGTTGACGATTTCCAGGTGCGACGGGTTGGCGGTCAGCGACATGTGCACCTTGTTGCCGTCGAACTCGCGGTCCGAGGAGGCGCCGAGGTGATACTTGACGTCGCCCGAACCCTCGACCTCGTCCGGCTTGAACGAACCGCCCTTGAACTCGTGGAACACCGCCCGGTGCGGCTTCGACATCACCTGGGTGAGCACGTTGAGGCGGCCGCGGTGGGCCATGCCGAAGACAATTTCCTTCAGCCCCATGTTGCCGCCGCGCTTGATGATCTGCTCGAGCGCCGGGATCAGCGATTCGCCGCCATCAAGACCGAAGCGCTTGGTGCCCTTGTACTTGACGTCGATGAATTGCTCGAAGCCTTCCGCCTCGATCAGCTTCGCCAGGATCGCCTTCTTGCCCATGTCGGTGAACTCGACGCCCTTGTCCGGGCCCTCGATGCGCTCCTGGATCCAGGACTTCTCTTCCGGATTGGAGATGTGCATGAACTCGACGCCGAGCGTCGAGCAATAGGTGCGCTGCAGGATGTCGATCATCTCGCGGATGGTTGCGTATTCCAGGCCCAGCACGTGGTCGATGAAGATCTTGCGATCGTAGTCGCCCTCGGTGAAACCGTAGGCCTCGGGCGACAATTCGTTGTAGTCATTGTCCGGCTGCTGGGCGATTCCGAGCGGATCGAGCTTGGCATGCAGGTGGCCGCGCATGCGGAAGGCGCGGATCATCATCAGCGCGCGGACCGAATCTCGCGTGGCCTGGGTGACGTCGCCGGATTCCGCCGGCTTGCCGGCCGCCTCGGCCTTGCCCTTGAGCTTGCCGGAGATAGCCTTCTCCACCGCGCCCCAGTTGCCGTCGAGCGCCGAGACCAGCTCGCCATTGGCCTGCACCGGCCAGTTCGGCTGCTTCCACGAAGCGCCGGCCGCAGACTTGCGGACCTGGTCCGGATCGTCCTTCAGATCCGCGAAGAAGGCCTGCCACTCGGCAGGTACACTGCCCGGGTTGTCCTGGAATCGGGCATACATGTCCTCGATGTAGTGGGCGTTGCCGCCATACAGGAACGAGGTCTGCGCCATGATGTCGTTGGCTTCGTCGTTGCGTGCCATGGATCTCACCTTGTTTCCGGGCTCTCTCCGGCCCTATCCCTAGACTTTCAGGCTTGCGCGGCACTCACGCCGCGGCAAGCCTTCCCAACCCGGTCCCCAGCGCCGCCGTGTCGCTGAACACCTGGTACCGGACGATCTTCCCGTCGCGTAATGTGAACATGTTGACTGTTTCGGTGCGCACCTTGCGCCCTGTCGCCTTGACCGTCCATTCGCCCTTGAGCACCGTGATCACGGTGTCGCCGGCAACATGGATGGCAAGCGGTTCGACCGTGTCGATCACCAGGTGATCGCCCACGGTCGCAATGAACGTTTCGAAGCCTTCGAACCCGGTCCAGTCCCCGGCCCAGGGCAGAAGCCCCTCCGGCGCCGGGTAATGCACCGCGATATCGTCGGAAACGACGCCGCGCAGGGCCTCTCTATCGCCCGCTTTCAGCGCGGCGTAGTAGCGGTCCAGCGTGTCGCGCACGGCGTCGCCCATTGTTTCAGCCTTCGTTTGAGCCCCGGGGTTATCCCTTGAGGACTTCAACCAGTGTCTTGCCAAGACGCGCAGGCGACGGCGAGACGCGGATGCCCGCGGCTTCCATGGCCTTGATCTTGTCTTCGGCGCCGCCCTTGCCGCCCGAAATCACGGCGCCGGCATGGCCCATGGTGCGTCCGGGAGGTGCAGTGCGGCCGGCGATGAAGCCTGCCATCGGCTTCTTGCGGCCCTTCTTGGCCTGCTCGATCAACCAGGCAGCCGCATCTTCCTCGGCCGAACCGCCGATTTCGCCGATCATGATGATCGATTCGGTTTCCGGATCGTCGAGATAGAGATCGAGGATGTCGATGAACTCGGTGCCCTTGACCGGGTCGCCGCCGATGCCGACAGCGCTCGACTGGCCGAGACCTTCATTGGTGGTCTGGAACACCGCTTCATAGGTCAGCGTGCCCGACCGCGACAGGATGCCTACCGAGCCCTTCTTGAAGATGTTGCCCGGCATGATGCCGATCTTGCACTCGTCCGGCGTCATCACGCCGGGGCAGTTGGGGCCGATCAGCCGCGACTTCGACTTGTCGAGCACCGCCTTGGCGCGGATCATATCCTGCACCGGAATGCCTTCGGTGATGCAGACGATCAGCTCGATCTCGGCCTCGATGGCTTCGATGATCGCGGCTGCGGCACCTGCCGGCGGCACGTAGATCACCGATGCGTTGGCGCCGGTTGCAGACTTGCCTTCAGCGACGGAGGCGAAGATCGGCAGCTTCTCACCGCCCGAACCCTGCCAGGTCTCGCCGCCCTTCTTCGGGTGGATGCCGCCAACCATCTTGGTGCCGTGATAGGCCAGCGCCTGCTCGGTGTGGAAGGTGCCGGTCTTGCCGGTCAGGCCCTGAACCAGGACCTTGGTGTTCTTGTCGATCAGAATGGACATGGTCTCAGGATCCCTTCACCGCATTGACGATCTTCTGGGCTGCGTCGTCGAGATCGTCGGCGGCGATCACGTCGAGGCCGCTTTCGTTGATGATCTTCTTGCCGAGCGCCACGTTGGTGCCTTCAAGCCGCACCACCAGGGGAACCTTGAGGCCCACTTCCTTGACCGCCGCGACCACGCCCTCGGCGATGACGTCGCACTTCATGATGCCGCCGAAGATGTTGACCAGGATGCCCTTGACGGCCGGGTCGGCGGTGATGATCTTGAACGCTGCCGTGACCTTTTCCTTGGTCGCGCCGCCGCCGACATCGAGGAAGTTCGCCGGCTCCTGGCCGTAGAGCTTGATGATGTCCATCGTTGCCATGGCAAGGCCCGCGCCGTTGACCATGCAGCCGATATTGCCGTCGAGCGCGACATAGGCGAGGTCGTATTTCGACGCCTCGATTTCCTTCTCGTCTTCCTCGGTCAGGTCGCGCAGCGCCACGATGTCCTCGTGCCGGAACAGCGCGTTGTTGTCGAACGACACCTTGGCGTCGAGCACCCGCAGCCGGCCGTTCTTCATGACGATCAGCGGATTGATCTCGAGCAGCGCCATGTCCTTTTCGACGAACGCCTTGTAGAGGATCGGGAACAGCTTTTCACCGTCCTTGGCCGCATCGCCTTCGAGCTTCAGCGCGCCGTTGAGCTTGGCCAGATCGGCAGACGTGACGCCCGCCATCGGGTCGATGGCAACGGTGATGATCTTCTCGGGCGTCGCCTCGGCGACTGCCTCGATGTCCATGCCGCCTTCGGTGGAGACAACGAAGGCCACCTGGCCGACGGTGCGGTCGACCAGCAGCGAGAGATAGAGTTCGCGCTCGATGTCGGCGCCGTCCTCGATGTAGAGCCGGTTGACCACCTTGCCGGCTTCGCCGGTCTGCTTGGTCACCAGCGTGTTGCCGAGCATTTCCTTGGCATGCGCCTTGGCTTCGTCGATCGAGAACGCCAGCCGCACGCCACCCTTGGCGTCGGGTCCGAGTTCCTTGAACTTGCCCTTGCCGCGTCCGCCGGCGTGAATCTGGCTCTTGACCACGTAGAGCGGGCCGGGGAGCGATTTCGCCGCGGCTTCCGCCTCGTCGGCCGAGAAGATGGCGACCCCTTCGGCCACCGGCGCGCCGTACCCCTTGAGAAGGGCCTTGGCCTGGTATTCATGGATGTTCATGGGAACTCCTGGATTGAGTAGACGGTGGAGAGCGTCTTGACGTTTCGTTAAGCCTGATAACGCTCTAACCCGATGTTCTTACGCAAATCTGAACGGAAAGCCGGTTTTCAGCTTTCCGTTCAGTATCCGTGGCCGATTACTTGAGGTTCGGAGCAATCGCGATGCAGGCTTCACAGAGTCCCGCGACCGATTCCACGGACTTGTCGAAAGCCTTCTGCTCGGTCTTGTTCAGCTCGATTTCGATGACGCGCTCGATGCCGCCCTCGCCGATGACGCAGGGCACGCCGACATACATGTCCTTCACGCCGTACTGGCCGGAAAGGTGCGCGGCGCAGGGCAGAACCCGCTTCTTGTCCTTGAGGTAGCTCTCGGCCATTTCGATCGCCGAGGCAGCCGGCGCATAATAGGCCGAGCCGGTCTTCAAGAGCGAAACGATCTCCGCGCCGCCGTCGCGGGTGCGCTGGATGATCTCCTCAAGCTTTTCCTTCGAAGTCCAGCCCATCTTGATCAGGTCGGGCAGCGGAATGCCGGCAACCGTCGAATAGCGCGCCAGCGGAACCATGGTGTCGCCGTGGCCACCAAGCACGAAGGCGGTGACGTCCTCGACCGAGACGTTGAACTCCTCGGCCAGGAAATGACGGAAGCGGCCCGAGTCGAGCACGCCGGCCATGCCGACGACCTTGTTCTTGGGCAGGCCGGAGAACTTCTGCAGCGCCCAGACCATCGCGTCGAGCGGGTTGGTGATGCAGATGACGAAGGCGTTGGGTGCGTATTTCTTGATGCCCGCGCCCACCTGTTCCATCACCTTCAGGTTGATGCCGAGCAGGTCGTCACGGCTCATGCCCGGCTTGCGGGCGACACCGGCGGTGACGATGCAGACATCGGCGCCTTCGATGGCGGAATAGTCATTGGCGCCGGACATGCGGGCGTTGAAGCCTTCGACCGGCCCGGACTGGGCGATGTCGAGCGCCTTGCCCTGCGGCGTGCCCTCGGCAATATCGAACAGGACGACGTCGCCCAGTTCCTTGAGGGCGGCCAGGTGAGCGAGCGTGCCACCGATCATTCCCGAGCCAATCAATGCAATCTTGTTGCGCGCCATATCGAAATTCTCCACAGGTCGTTGTGTTGTGGAACCTGCCTCACGCCCGGCCCCGATTTCGACATTTCGCATAGACCGAATGGCCAAGACTGGCAACTCAAACTTTCGACATGAGCATTTTCAATCGGTTAGGTTCTGAAACTCTTACGTAAACGTAAATATTTCAGCCGGAGTCGGACGCCGATCCCGCATGATTTGCCAGGCTCGCTTCCAGATAGGCTTCGCTTTGCATCTCATTCAGACGCGATGCCGTGCGCGCAAACTCGAAACTCTCGGTTCCGGTCTTGCCCACATAAAGCCCGTCCGGCGCAGCGTCCGCGGAGACGAACAACCGGTTCTTGCGGTCGTAAAGCGTGTCGATCAGGGTGATGAAGCGCTTGGCAGCGTTGCGGCTGGCTTCCGCCATCACCGGCACCCGGTCGACAAGCACCGTGTGGTAGCGTTTGGAGATCGCCGCATAGTCGTTGGCGCCGAGCGGGGCCTCGCACAGCTCACTGAACGAAAACCGCGCAGCACCCGCGCCGGCATGCGGGACTGTGACGTCACGGCCCTGGACCCGGACCACGTCAGGCGCGGTCTGCTTGCCGGCCGTCACCTGCTTCCACGCCATGTCCATGGCTGCGTCGCCTTCACCTGCGGCAAGCTGGTGATAGACCGGCATCCGGGTGGTCGTCTCCATCCGGTAATCGGTGCGCGCGTCGAGATTGATGATGTCGACATTGTCCTTGAGCAGGCCGATGAACGGCAGGAACAGCTGCCGGTTCAGCCCGTCGCGGTAGAGATTGTCAGGCTCTACGTTCGATGTTGCCACCAGCACGCAACCGCGCTTGAACAATTGCTCGAACAGCCGCGACAAGAGCATGGCGTCGGCAATGTCGGTGACCGTGAATTCGTCGAAGCACAGCACCCAGGCCTCGTCGATCAGCTGGCTCGCCACCGGCGGCACCGGATCGGTTTCCCTGGTCTCGCCGTTCTTGAGTTTTTGCCGGTGGGCATGGATGCGCGCGTGCGCGTCGGCCATGAAATCGAGAAAATGCGCCCGCCGCTTGCGCTTGGCCGGCACCAGCTCGAAGAACATGTCCATCAGCATGGTCTTGCCGCGGCCGACCGAGCCGTAGACATAGAGCCCGCGCGGCGCCACGTTCGAAGCCTGCTTGCGGCCGAACATCCAGCCGAGCGCGCTCGACTTGTTGGCAAGCCGCCTGGTTGAAACCGCCAGCAGCAGGGTGTCCAGCCGTTCGGCCAGCGTCACCTGGGCCGGATCGGCGGAAAATTCGCCGCTTGCCACACGGGCCGCATAGGCGCTGGCAACGGTGTCGTGTCTCTTCCAGCTCATCAGTTGGAGCCTATCGCGTCAGGCTGCGCCCTGATCTCAACGGGAAAGGGAAATCGGCTGACCCGTCGAGGTCGAGCCGTCATAGCGCTCGTTGGCCGACTGGTAGAGCCGGCCGATCTGGTTGCCGCTCGAATCGGCGAGAATGACCTGCTTGCCCTGCACGTCCCAGGCGGCGATCGCCGCGGCGTTGCCGACGCACCCGCGCGAGGCGGCGCGGTATCCGCCGGTCCACTTGGTCAGCGACAGGAACACGTCGCAGCTGGTGCCGCCACTTGTCGCCGACCAGCGGCCGATCAGGGCTTCGCGGGTCAGTTCGGGTGCGTTGGCTTCCGCGACCTGCGGCGACATCGTCTGTTCCGGAGCAGTCGGCGCTGCCGGGAACTCGCCCGGCTGCGGCGTCATCGGCGGCGCCAGCTGGCCGGACTGGACGCCACCCACCGGCGCCGGCATCAGCGGAGCCGGCTGCGGCTGGGTGTTCAGTCCACCGAAGGATGTCCGCTGGCATCCGCCAAGAACCGCGGCGACCGCAACTGCGACCAGCAAGGTGTGCATCTTCATGAATAAGCTCCGGTTACGCGAAACATGCGCTTCGCTGTTCGCCCCACTAAACGGCATAAAATGTCCATAGGATGGAAATTGCAAGGCAAACCGGCCCCAGGAGCACATTAGCTGGACGATAATCCAATGGTATTGACGCCAATACACCAGTCGCACCTCAATTGTCACCCGCGTATTTGTGTACCCGGCACCCAGACATAGCCCTCCGGATCGACGATGAAGCACTCCCGCAAGCCGTGCGGCTTGTCGAGGCTGCCGGCGAGCACATGGTCGCCACGCGCGCTCGCCCGCGCTTCCGCCTTGTCGGGATCAAGGCCGTAGACACGGATCTCGATCCCGGCGCCACGGGTTTCCACGCCGGCGACGATGCCCGACATCGGGTGATGCGAATAGGCGTGGTCGGCATGCAGCATGAACACCGAGCCGCACAGCTCGATGGCCGCGAAATCCTCGTCGCTGTCGAGCACCATGGCGCCCAGGCAGTCACGGCAGAACGCGAGTTCCGCCGCCATGTCCCGGACCAGCAGGTTGATGCCGATACCGCGTGGCAGCGAGCGCCCGAAATCCTCGGCCGGCATCCATGGTTCCTTGCTGCGCTTGATTGTCATTGCTCTCTCCCGTGCCGGATCCTTCCGGTTACCACGAGAATTGCCAGCGCGGCGGCGATGTCAAGCACGGGCGTCCTTGCCCTTGTGGCTGACCGCTATTTCTCGACGCCCAGATGCGCCTGGTCGCCCCACAGCGATCTGACGTCCTGGTCGCGGCCGCAGGCGCGGCGGTAGTAATTGTAGCGCACCGGGCTCTTGGTGTAGAAATCCTGATGGTAGTCTTCCGCCGGCCAGAACTTCGCCGGCGGCTCGATTTCCGTGACCACCGGCTTGCCCAGCACCTTCTCGGCCTCCGCCTTGGCCGCCTCGGCCAATGCCGCCTGCTCGTCATTGAGCGTGTAGACCGCCGTCGTGTAGCTGTGGCCGCGGTCGCAGAACTGACCGCCGTCATCGGTCGGGTTGATGGTCCGGAAGAAGGTCTTGAGCAGCTCCGCATAGCTGACCACGGACGGATCGTACTTGATCTCGACGGCTTCCCTGTCCCCATTGGCGACATGGCTCTTGTAGGTCGGATTGTCGGCCTTGCCGCCGATATAGCCCGAAATGGTTTCGGTGACGCCTTTGACGTGATCGAAATCCGATTCCACGCACCAGAAACAGCCGCCGGCGAAGATCGCGATGCCGGTTTCCGCGGCGCGGACGGGCGCGGCAGTCAGGGCGGCAGCGAAGAGGGCGGACGACAGCAGCAGTCTGAGCATGGGAATCTCCTTTGTCTCGAAGAAACCTAGCCCAGCGCCCGCCGAAGACAACTCACGCTTCCGCACAAAGCCGTGAAGCCATGCGCCGGCCTACAACCGTCAGGACCGCGATCGGCCGCTGTTCAGCCGACCGCGTCGAACACGTCGAGCGCCTCGGCCCCATAGATCATCGACGGCCCGCCACCCATGTAGACGGCCACGCCGATGGTCTCGATGATCTCCTCGCGGGTGGCGCCGTATTTGCGCGCAGCCTTGGCATGAAACGCCAGGCAGCCGTCGCAGCGCGCGGTGATGCCGATCGCCAGCGCGATCAGTTCCTTGGTCTTGGAATCGAGAACCCCCGGCGCGATCGCCGCCTGCGCCAGCTGGCCGAAGCCCTTCGACTGCTCAGGCATCGCCTTGCGCAGCTCCGCCATCCTGTGGTTGGTCTGGTCGATGAATGCATTCCAGTTGGTTTCGGCCATTTGAGCGCCCCGCTTGATTGGATTACAGCGGGCACAGCTAGCAGTCCGCGCGACATCGGGATTTGATCGCGGTCAAACCGCGGGCCGGATCATCACGCTTTGCAACGTTCGGCTGCAAGCGGCTTCCGGAGAAGCAAGCACGGGCTTTCAGCCGCCGTAAATCCGCGCCCGGGGACTGAAATGCCAACGTATACCGCCAATTGTAATTTTAGATTCTGCTATTATTAGCTCCCCCTATTAATCGTATCGTAATTGAAGAATCATACAGTATTCATTTCGGCGTGGTGCGTATCGAACTCGGCCCCACGGAGGACACTGATCGTGAAGAAAGCAAGCGGGGAGGCCGTTGACGGGCGCGGCAAGAAGAACAAGCCCGCCGCGACCATCAGCCGTCCGGCCCAGATCGACCGGCTTCTCTCGGCGAATGCAACAGTGCAGATGGACGCCGTGCGCCGGGCCGCCAAGGGTCAGGGCGCCGATGCTGCACCTGTGGACGCGGACGCCGAACGGGTCCTGTTCCGGGCGATGATCGATCAGGTCCCGGATTACCTGTTCGTCAAGGATACCGCCAGCCGCTTCGTTATCGCCAACCGCGCTGTGGCCGCCGATCTCGGGCGCAAGCCTGACGAGCTGATCGGATTGACGGATTTCAGCTTTCATCCGAGCAAGCACGCACACAAGTTCTACGCAGACGAGCAGGAACTCATGCGCACCGGAGAGGCTCTTATCGACATCGAGGACTTGATCATCGATCCCGATGGAAAGGAGAAATGGTTCGCCACATCGAAGGTTCCTCTGCGCGACGACCAGAACCGGATCATCGGTCTGGTTGGCGTCTGCCGCGACATCACCGATCGCAAGCATGCCGAGGCGCAGATACATTTCATGGCTCTGCACGACTCACTGACCGGATTGCCGAACCGGACGCTGTTCATGGACCGGTTGACGCAGGGTATCCTGCTTTCGGACCGCACCGGCCAACGGATCACGGTGATCTTCATCGATCTCGACAATTTCAAGACGGTCAACGACAGCCTCGGCCACGATGCGGGCGACACCTTGCTGAAGGTCGTGGCGGAGCGGATGACCACCGCCGTTCGCGCCTCCGATACGGTGGCGCGCATGGGTGGCGACGAATTCGTCATTCTGTTGGCAGATCAGGCCGAAAATGCCAGCACCACCTCCGCCATCCTGGAAAAGATCCGTGCGGCAATTGCCGAACCGATCGAGATCAAGAGGCAATCGTTTCGCGTCACCGGCAGCATCGGGGTCGCGGGTTACCCGGAACATGGAACCGATGCCGAGACGCTTCTGCTCAATGCCGACATCGCCATGTATGAGGCGAAGGCGAAGGGCCGCGACAATCTCCAGCTATACACGAAGGGAATTGATGACGCGGCCCGCGAACGCCGGCTGTTGCAGGATCACCTGCTCGCCGCCATCTCCAACAAGGAGTTTTCGCTGCTCTACCAGCCCCAGATCGACCTTGGCACCGGCAGGATCTTTGCCGTCGAGGCGCTGGTGCGCTGGAACCACCCGGCGCTCGGCGAAATCTCGCCGGGCAAGTTCATTCCGCTGGCTGAGGAGAACAGGCTGATCGTTCCGCTCGGCAACTGGGTGCTGCGCGAAGCCTGCCGCCAGAACAAGGCCTGGCAGGACGCCGGACTGGATCCGATCACGGTCTGCGTGAACGTATCTGCGCGCCAGATGAGCGAAGCCGGATGGGTCGGCCAGGTGACCGGCATCCTGCTTGAGACCGGGCTCGAGCCGCGCTATCTCGAGCTTGAGTTGACCGAGAGCATGCTCATGCATGACGTCAACCAGGCGGTCGACGTGATGACGCAGCTCCAGGCGCTCGGCGTGAACTTTGCCATCGATGATTTCGGCACCGGCTATTCGAGCCTGAGCGCATTGAAGAACTTTCCTGTCATCCGCCTCAAGATTGACCAGTCCTTCATCGCCAACTTGACCAGCGACCCGGACGACCAGAACATCGCCAAGGCCGTCATCCTGCTCGGCCAGAACCTGAATATGCGGGTGATCGCCGAAGGCGTGGAAACCGAGGAGCAACTTGCGTTCCTGCGCGAGCACCACTGCGACGAGGCTCAGGGCTATCATTTCAGCCGGCCGGTTCAGCCCGACGCCATCGTCGCCCTGTTGCGCGCCGGAACCGCCATCGCCTGACCCGGCCGTTTGCCCGGGGCCGAGATACGGAGCACCGTTCAGTCCCGGATCACGACCGGTAGGCCCGCGCCAGTTCGCTTGCCATCAGGTCGAACACCAGCCGCACCCGTGGGCTGGTGTGCACCTCTCTGTGGGTCACCAGCCAGACAGGGAAAGCGAGCGGCTCAAGCTCGGGCAATAGCTGGACCACGTCCGGGTCGGCGTCGCCGATATCGGCGGCCATGACGCCGATGCCGAGCCCTTGCTTGACATGGCTCCACTGCACCAGGTGGCTTTCCGAGATCAGCGGAAAATTCTTCTGCGTCAGCGTCAGCCCGAACCGGGTCATGGCGGCGATGAATTCGCCCGACCGGTTGAAACCGATGAAATCCGCTTCTGCGAAATCTTCCGGTGCCGAGGGATTGCCGATGCTCTCGAGATAGAAGGGCGTGGCGTAGATCCGGCCATGGATGTCGCGGATCTTGCGCGCCACCAGGTTGGGCTGCGTCGGCCGGTAGTTGCGGATGGCGATATCTGCTTCGCGCCGCCTGAGATCGCTCTCGACATTGGTGGCGACGATCTCGACATCGATGCCCGGAGCCGCTTGCCTGAGCTGGCGGATGATCGGCGGCAGCCGGAACGCCGCGTCGACCTCGCTGGCGCTGATCGACACCGTGCCCTCGATCGCCTGTGCCTTGCCCGAGGCCGAGAGCGACATCCGCGCCGCTGCCTCGCCCATGGCGCGGACATGGTCCATCAGCTCGAGCCCGCTCGGCGTCAGCGTCAATCCCCGGCCGACGCGCTCGAACAGCGCCACGCCGAGTTCCTTCTCCAGCGCCGCGACCTGGCGGCCGAGCGTCGGCTGCGCCATGCCGAGCGCCCGCGCGGCTGCCGAGAGCGAACCTTCCTCGGCGGTGACCAGGAAGGCCCGCGCCCGGTTCCAGTCAAATTTGACAGATCTCCAATCCATGCGAAAATGCATATCATATCGGCATTTTCGGTCAATTTATTCTGCATGCAAGCATAGGTATGAGGATCATACGAACTGGAGAAAACATCATGAAAGCGATTGCCTATTCCAATTACGGCCCCCCGGAGGTGCTCGGATCCGTCGACCTGCCTAGGCCAGTGCCGAAGGCGGGCGAGGTTCTGGTCAAGATCCACGCTACCAGCGTGACCGCGGGCGATTACCGTGCCCGAAGCCTCGACATGCCGCCGGGTTTCAAGTTGGTCGGACGTCTGGTCTTCGGCGTGTTCGGTCCCCGGCGCCGCGTGCTCGGCACCGAATTTTCAGGCCTCGTCGAGGCAGTGGGCGAAGGCGTCACCCGCTTCAAGCCGGGCGACCGCGTCGTTGCCTATCCCGGCGCTGCCATGGGCGGCTATGCCGAATACGCCGTCATTGGCGAAGACGGGGCCATCGTCCAGGCGCCCGCCAATCTCAAACTTGATGAAGCTGTCGCACTGCCTTTTGGCGGGTCGACGGCCCTCCACTTCCTGCGCAGCCTGGCCGGGATCAAGCCCGGCGACAGCGTGCTGATCATCGGCGCCGCCGGCGGGGTCGGCAGTGCCGCGGTGCAGGTCGCCAGGCATTTCGGCGCCCATGTCACGGGCGTGGCCTCGACGGGAAAACTCGACATGGTCCGTTCGCTCGGCGCCGATGCGGTGATCGACTACAGACGCGAGGATCCGGCTGCCGCAAGCGACGCCTACGACATCATTCTCGACACCAGCGGCACCGCGACCTATACGAAATACGGCCCTGCGCTGAAGCCCGGCGGCCGCCTGCTGCTGGTCTCCGCCGACCTGTGGCAACTGCTCGGTACCCTTCTCGCCCGCAAGACAGGTGGCCGCAAGGCGATGGGCGGCTATGCCGCCGAGCCCGCGGAAGACCTGCGCTTCCTGGCCGCTTTGGCTGAGAAGGGACAGTTCAAGCCCCATGTCGGCGGCCGCTTTCCGCTCGACCAGGCAGCCGATGCCCATGCCTTTTTCAAGGATCCCGCCCGGATGGGAAACGTCGTCATCACCGTCAATCAGGACTGAGGCTGCCGCGCACACGGTCACGGGACCGGGTCGTCAAAAGGGGCCGTTGAAATTCGCCACGGGACTGCATAGACACGTTTGCTTGAAAGCGCGCGCCCGCGCTTGCGAAATCTGGCCAGACCGCCAGGGAAAGACCGAGTTCACATGAGCCTCCCCAACGATCTCAAGCCCTCCACCATCGCGGCCCAGGCCGGCGGTGTCATCGACTGGCCCTCGGGCGGCGTGGTGCCGCCGATGCAGCCCTCGACCACCTTCGTCCGCGACGAGGACTATGCGCTGGTCAATCCCGCCAACATCTACTCGCGCGACAATTCCGACATCGTCCGCATTGCCGAGGACGTGCTGGCGCGGCTGGAAGGTGCCGAGGAAGCGCTGCTGTTCCCCTCCGGCATGGCGGCCATCGCCGCCCTGTTCCGCACCCTGCCGAACGGCGCCACGGTGGTGGTGCAGTCGGGCATCTACTGGGGCACCACCAAGTGGCTGCGGGATTTCTCCGCCCGCCGCGAGATCGCCCTGCACGAGGTTGATGCATCCGATGCGGCAGCGCTCGAACAGGCCTGCGCCGCCCACAAGCCCGCCCTGGTGTTCATCGAGACCCCGTCCAACCCCTGGCTGAAAACAGTCGACATCGCCCATGCAGCGAAATGCGCCCACGCGGCGGGCGGCCTGCTGGCGGTCGATTCCACCGCCGCCACGCCGGTGCTGCAGCGCCCGCTCGAGCACGGCGCCGACATCGTCATGCATTCGGCCACCAAGGGCATCAACGGCCATTCCGACGTGCTCGCCGGCGTGCTCGCCACCGCGTCGCCCTCCGCGAAGATCTGGACCGACATCAAGGCCGACCGCCACGACGCCGGCGCCGTCATCGGACCGTTCGAGGCGTGGCTCTTGGTGCGCGGCATGCGCACCCTGCCGCTCAGGATGGAGCGCATGAGCCGCTCGGCGCTAACCATCGCCGAATATCTGGGCAAGCACCCGAAGGTTACCGACGTCTATTATCCGGGGCTTGCAAGCCACCCCGGCCATGACATCGCCGCCCGGCAGATGCAGGGCGGCTTTGGTTGCCTCTTCTCATTCCTGGTCGAGGGCGGCGCCAGGGAGGCGCTCGCTGTCGTCGGCAAGCTCAAGCTGTTTCACCGCGCCACCTCGCTGGGCGGCGTCGAAAGCCTGGTCGAGCACCGCCACACCATAGAGCCGCATACCGGCATTCCGCCGAGCCTGATCCGCGTCTCTGTCGGCATAGAGGATGCGGGTGACCTGATCGCCGATCTGGCGCAGGCACTGGGCTGAGGCAAACGGGCAAAGCCCGCGTGACCTATGCCGCGCCATCGGAAGCTGCCTCCGGCGCGGCATTGCCCCGGCCCGTCCAGTCCAGCGAGGCGGTGGAGAACATCACCACCGCCAGCACCACGAAGGCGAAGATGGCGCCCGCCAGCAGGGCGAAATCTTCCATCTGCAGGAACAGAAACAGCAGTCCGAACACGGTTGCGAGCAGGCCCGCGATCAGGCCGCCCCTGAGACGGCTCGCCAGCAATCTGGCGCAATAGGTCGAGACCAGCGCCGTGGTCGCCACCGCCGCGGTGCCGTAAGCCGCCATGAAGCCGATATGTTCGGCCAGCGCCAGCAGCAGCACATAAAACAGCACCAGCGCCAGCCCCATCAGCGCATATTGCGCCCCGTGCACCGGCCGGCCGGAGCGGGTTTCGAGCACGAACACCGCGATAAAGATCGAGCCGATGAACAGCACCGCGTATTTGATGGCGCGCTCCACCAGTGCGTAGTGATCGACCGGCTGGTAGAATCGCACGCCGAGAGTTTCGCTGCCGAACATCGTGGAGACGTCAGCCTGGCCGATGGTGAAGGCCAGCGGCATCGACAGCGCCAGGTGCGGCACCGTCCAGTCCGCTTCAAATCCATCCTTCGAAATCGCCGAACTGTCCGGCAGGTAGGCGCCGCCGAAGCTCGGATGCGGCCAGTCCGAGACCATCTCGACACGTGTGGTCCGCGCACCGGGCATGACCGAGAACGAGGTCGAGCCTTTCAGGCCGAATTCGAGACGGAAGCTGAAACCGGTGGGCCCGCTCGCAAACAGCTTGCCAACATGGATGCCCTTGGGCGCCACGCTGTGCGGCAGCCCGGCGCCGGGTTCGATGGTCCGCGGCCGGCCATCGATCTCGATTTTCGCGCCGGCGCGGATGGCGCGCGGATCAGAGACCGGCACCGAAAGCGACGCCTCGGACCAATTGATGTCGGTGCCCGCGTCAAGCCCCAGATCCTCCGGATCGGGGCGTTTGAACCGGCCCGAAACGCTCACCGACGCATCATAGACCGGCACGCTGAAGATACCGCGCTTGCGCTCGTCCGATTTCGATCCGACGCTGTAGCTGATCTCTTCTGGCAGGAAGATCGCGGTTCTGCCGACCCGCTGGACGACAATGCCCTTGGCGGTCTGCACCTCTTGCTGCACCTCGTAGGGCACCGAAATGATGACGCCGCCGAGGGTCTGCGCCCCGCCCCAGCTTTTTGCCACCTCGGCTTGCGCGCTGTTGGCCCGGTCCTGCCGTTCGGCCACCAGCACCCAGACCATCGAGGCCGGGATCAGCAGGAACAGGCCAATCAGCCCGACGATGAAGAATTTGACGCCCGGGCTTCTGAGCGCGCCAATCAGGGCCGAGGGAGATTGCGATGTCATGACGTTACCCCTTGAAACAATCCGAGAGCGCAATCTCGATTGCAATCATGGCCGTGGGGCGGTGCGAAAACGGAGGTTTTGCGGCAGACCCTGGTTCATTTGCGGGCGGCACGACCGGCCCCGCGGCTCAAATGGCAAGCGCGGGTGGAACCAAAAAGGGGAGCATGCGCTCCCCTTCTGACTTCATGCTGGTCGTCGAGCCCCTACACCCGGCGTTCGACCATCATCTTCTTGATTTCGGCGATCGCCTTGGCCGGGTTCAGGCCCTTGGGGCAAGTCTGCGCGCAGTTCATGATGGTGTGGCAGCGGTAGAGCCGGAACGGATCCTCGAGATTGTCGAGCCGCTCGCCGGTGGCCTCGTCTCTCGAGTCGATCAGCCAGCGATAGGCCTGCAGCAGCACGGCGGGGCCGAGATAGCGGTCGCCGTTCCACCAGTAGCTCGGGCAAGAGGTCGAGCAGCAGGCGCAGAGAATGCACTCGTAGAGCCCGTCGAGCTTGGCGCGGTCCTCGTGGCTCTGCTTCCATTCCTTCGCCGGCGTCGGAGACACCGTTTTCAGCCAGGGCTCGATCGAGCGGTGCTGGGCGTAGAAATTGGTCAGGTCCGGCACCAGGTCCTTGACCACCGGCAGGTGCGGCAGCGGATAGACCTTCACCGCGCCGTCGATCTCGTCGAGACCCTTGGTGCAGGCAAGCGTGTTGGTCCCGTCGATGTTCATCGCGCAGGAGCCGCAGATGCCCTCGCGGCACGACCGGCGCAGCGTCAGCGTCGCGTCGATCTTGTTCTTGATCCACAGCAGGCCGTCGAGCACCATCGGTCCGCAATCGTCGGTGTCGATGTGGAACGTGTCGATGCGCGGGTTCTCGCCGTCATCGGGCGACCAGCGGTAGATCTTGAATTCGCGCGTGTTCTTCGCGCCTTGCGGCTTCGGCCAGGTCTTGCCCGGCTTCGGCTGCGAATTCTTCGGGAGTGTGAGTTCAACCATTGTCTCTGTTCCCTCTTAGTACACGCGGGCCTTGGGCGCGATCTTGGCCGGATCGATGCCCTCGGCGATCAGCTCGGTGTGGACCGGACGGTAGTCGAGCCTGACCTTGCCCTTCTCGTCCACCCAGGCCAGCGTGTGCTTGCGCCAGTTGACGTCGTCGCGGCCGCCGAACGGGCCGTCGACATAGTCCTCGCGCGCATGGCTGCCGCGGCTTTCCTTGCGGGCTTCCGCGCCGTAGACCGTGGTGATGGCGTTGGCCATCAGGTTGTCGAGCTCCAGCGTTTCCATCAGATCCGAGTTCCAGATCAGCGAACGGTCGGAGACCTTCACGTCGGGAAGCTCCGTCCAGATCTGGCTCATCCGCTTGCAGCCGGATTCGAGCGATTCCTGGGTGCGGAACACGGCGGCGTCTTCCTGCATGGTGCGCTGCATCTTCTCGCGCAGCACCGCCGTCGGCGTCGAGCCATTGGCATGGCGCAGGCCGTCGAAGCGGGTCATGATCTTCGTAAACGAGGCCTCGTTGACCGCCGGGATCGCAGAAGTGCGGTCGATCACCTCGCCGGCGCGAATCGCTGCCGCACGGCCGAACACCACCAGGTCGATCAGCGAGTTGGAGCCCAGACGGTTGGCGCCGTGGACGCTCGCGCAGCCGGCTTCGCCGACGGCCATCAGGCCCGGCGTCACCTTGTCCGGATCGTCCGAAGTCGGGTTCAGCACCTCGCCCCAGTAATTGGTCGGAATGCCGCCCATGTTGTAGTGCACCGTCGGCAGCACCGGGATCGGCTCGCGGGTCACGTCGACGCCGGCGAAGATCTTGGCGCTTTCCGAGATCCCCGGAAGCCGCTCGTGCAGCACCGCCGGATCGAGGTGATCGAGGTGCAGGAAGATGTGGTCCTTGGCCTTGCCGACGCCGCGTCCCTCGCGGATTTCCATGGTCATGCAGCGCGAAACCACGTCGCGCGAGGCCAGGTCCTTGGCCGACGGCGCATAGCGCTCCATGAAGCGCTCGCCCTCGGAATTGACCAGGTAGCCGCCTTCGCCGCGCGCGCCCTCGGTGATCAGGCAGCCAGCGCCGTAGATCCCGGTCGGGTGGAACTGCACGAATTCCATGTCCTGCAGCGGCAGCCCGGCGCGGGCAATCATGCCGCCGCCGTCGCCGGTGCAGGTATGCGCCGACGTGGCCGAGAAATAGGCGCGGCCGTAGCCACCGGTGGCCAGCACCACCATCTTCGCCGAGAAGCGGTGAATGGTGCCGTCATCGAGGTTCCAGGCCACCACGCCGGTGCAGCGGCCGTCTTCTTCCATCAGCAGGTCGAGCGCGAAATACTCGATGAAGAATTCTGCGTTGTTCCTGAGCGACTGGCCGTAAAGCGTGTGCAGGATGGCGTGGCCGGTGCGGTCGGCGGCCGCACAGGTGCGCTGCACCGGAGGGCCTTCGCCGTAATTCTGCATGTGGCCGCCGAACGGCCGCTGGTAGATCCGGCCATCCTCGGTGCGCGAGAACGGCACGCCGTAATGCTCGAGTTCGTAGACCGCCTTCGGCGCTTCCATGGTCAGGTACTGCATGGCGTCGACATCGCCGAGCCAGTCCGAGCCCTTGACCGTGTCATACATGTGCCACTGCCACGAATCGGGCGTCATGTTGGTGAGCGATGCGGCGATGCCGCCCTGTGCCGCGACCGTGTGCGACCGGGTCGGGAACACCTTGGAGATGCAGGCGGTGCGGAAGCCCTGCTCGGCCATGCCCAGCGTGGCGCGCAGTCCGGCGCCGCCGGCGCCCACAACGACCACGTCATAGGCGTGATCGACAATCGAATAGGCGCGTCCGCCAATGTTGACGCTCGACGTCATTACCATGATCTGTCAGCCTCCGAAGCCGAGTTTGAGAACCGCGAAAACCGACACGGCGCCGATTGCGATCGAAAAGAATGTGTTGAGGATCAACAGGCTCACCTTCATGCCTTCGGCATGGATATAGTCCTCGATGACCACCTGCATGCCGAGCTTCATGTGAATGATGCCGGAAATCACCATAAGGCCCATCAACACCGCCACCAGCGGATTGGAAAGTGCTGCGGCCACCACCGCGTAGGGCTCTCCATTGTAGGCGATGATGAAGAAGATGAAGAACAGGAACAGCGGCACGTTGGCCACCGCCGTCAGCCGCTGGCGCCAGAAATGGTCGGTGCCCTCCTTGGCCGAGCCGAGGCCGCGAACCTTCGAGAGCGGCGTACGCATCTTGTTGGTATCCATGTCTCTCTTGCTCCTAGAAACGGGTTGCGTAGCCGGCGATCCAGACCAGGATTGTCAGGATGCTGGATGCGGCGATCGTCGCCCAGGCCATCTTGGTCGAGGTCTTGGGGTCGAATCCGCGGCCTGTGTCCCAGATGAAATGGCGGATGCCGCCCAGCATGTGATGCAGCAGCGCCCAGGTGTAGCCGAACAGCACCAGCCGCCCGAGGATGGAGCCGAAGATGCCGTTGACCCAGTCGAAATAGGCTTCGCCCGAGGCCGCGGCCACCAGCCACCAGGCAACCAGCAGCGTGCCGCCATAAAGTGCCATGCCGGTGATCCGGTGCACGATCGACATCACCATGGTTGGAATCGGTTTGTAGATACTCAGGTGCGGCGACAACGGCCGGTTCTGCGTCACATTGGTCATAGGGACCTTGTCCTTCTTTCCCTCAAGGAGAGCCACACGCATTTCCGCGAGGCGATCCGCGGCGGCTGTGCGGAGGTTTTAGTGCTTTATGTGCACCGCGTCAAAGCCCGGATTGCCTTCAGTGGCGCGCCTTTCGTCGAAAGCAAAACCCGGATTTGGCCTTCCATACCGCTTCAAACGATTCAAAATGCTTAACAGGGCAAGAATGCGCCACATTGCGCCCGGCGATCGGGCCGCACAATTCCGTTTGCACCGCAAGAACAGTCAGCGCGAATGGTCGAATCGCAGTTCCCAGCTGGAAAAATCCGCCTTGGTGGCGAGCTTTTCATAAAGCTTGCGGCCCTCTTCGGGCTGCCGCGGGGCGTTGAGGATGATTCGCGACCAGCCATGCGCGTCGGCTTCCTCGGCCAGCATGTCGATCATCGCCTGGGCGATGCCCATGTTGCGGTGCAGATGGCTGACATAGAGATGGTCGACCTGGCCCAGCCGCATGCCCGTCACCGGATCCGGCAGATCGTAGAAGATCGCGAAACCGACCAGTTCGCCGTCGAGCCGGGCGCCGAAAATCTGGGCGGCGCGGTCCTGCAGCAGCGTTTCGGCGTAGAAATCATCCGGGCGGCGCGGCGCGCCACGCTTCAGCGACTGCACGTAAGCCGCCAGCAGCGGCGAGAAATGATGCGCGTCATTGAGGCGCAACAGCGAGATGTCGATGTTCTTGGGCGTATCCATGGGCGGCATGTTTCGTCGAAACTCCGGTCCGGGTCAAGCCTGCCGAAAACCTGATCAACGCCGTCACCCGGGCGGGCGGGCAAGCCGCGCATCTTAACGTTAACCGGCGATTGCCGCTTGGCCCGCGTGACTCCCGTTCCGGCCTCATGCACAATGCTGCCAGGATTGGCTGCCACATTGGCTCCGGTCGGCGGCTCCAGCCGGCGCAACGGGATCGATCAGGGGGCGTGAACCGCTCGAACCCGCGACCCCGTTGAGCCTGTGAGCCCCTTGAACCTGCAAGAAGGAAAAACCGCAATGACCGCCACGCTTTCTTCGCCCTCGAGCGTCCGCAGGCCTGCCCGGGCGGCTCTTGCGCTGCTGATCGGGCTGGCCGTGAGCGGCACCGCATCGGCCACCGAACTCCTGCCCCCGGCCAGCAAGTCGAAACTGCTCAGGGACCGCGACGTTACCATCATCATCATCGATGAGAACGACCGCCGCTCGTCCTCACGGGTCGAAAAGCCGGCCGCGACGCAGCCGGGTCTGCCGCGCTCACCCGCTTCCAGGCTCTCCCGCGACGAGGATGAGCTCAAGATCCGCATCAGGCGCGACCGCAGCGCCAATTCCGGCACGATCGTCAGGTCCGGGCCGAAGATTATCATTGTCGATCAGAACAGCAATGGCTGCGGCGGCAGCGGCGTCTGCGTGATCCGTCCCTAGGGCTACGGTCCAGGGTGACGGCAGACTCGCGCAGGGCCGATGGGCTGCGGGCTTCTCGCACGGCTTGCCCGCTCAACAGCAATATTATGCCAGCATCAGAAGCCCGATTCGCGGCTTTTGTCCCGTAACGGCACAGGTCTGGGCCAGACCGGAAGTCCGCTCAACCACATCCTAACCAGCTTATCGGGATCAGCGTGACGTTGCTTCGGGATAGGCAGACACTGTCTCCAGAAAGACGAAGGAGGCAGTATCATGCGATCAACAGCCTGGAATACGCCGCTCACCATCGATGACCCCGCGACAGGGCTTCACCGCACGGTGAAAACCGCCCGGCAGGCGAAGAAGCTGCTGCACCGGAACTGGCCGCACACGCACGGCAGCCGCTATCACGAGGCCGAGCAGGCCTGCGACGAGGTGATCCACGGCCAGGCGCCGCCGCGCAAGGCCCGCCACGCCCTCATCGCCGCAGCCATCGAGGCGCACCTGCACCTGAGCTGACACGGCGAGAACAAAGCCCCCAGGACCGGAGAACCCGCCGAGCGATCGGCGGGTTCTTGTGTTTTCAAGCCTGAAGGCAATGTGGAGCGATCAGTTCCATTCCCGGATGTCGACGAAGTGCCCGGCCACTGCCGCGGCTGCGGCCATCGCCGGCGAAACCAGGTGGGTGCGGCCCTTGAAGCCCTGGCGGCCTTCGAAGTTGCGGTTGGACGTCGAGGCGCAGCGTTCGCCGGGCTTCAGCCGGTCGTCGTTCATCGCCAGGCACATCGAGCACCCCGGTTCGCGCCAGTCGAAGCCGGCGTCCTTGAAGATAACGTCCAGACCCTCGGCCTCGGCCTGTTCCTTGACCAGGCCCGAGCCCGGAACGATCATCGCCGAAACGGTGGACGCCACTTTCTTGCCTTCCACCACCTTGGCGGCGGCGCGCAGATCCTCGATCCGGCCATTGGTACACGAGCCGATGAACACCCGGTCAACGGCGATGTCGGTGATCTTCGTGCCGGGCTTCAGGCCCATGTAGTCGAGCGCCCGCCATTTCGAGGTGCGCTTGGCCTCGTCCTTGATGTCGTCGGGGTTCGGCACCACACCGGTGACCGAGATCACGTCCTCGGGCGACGAGCCCCAGGAGACGATCGGAGGTAGTGCTGCGGCGTCGAGACGGACGATCTTGTCGTAATGCGCGCCCTCGTCCGACGGCAGCGTCTTCCAGTATTCGACGGCCATGTCCCAGGCCTTGCCCTTGGGCGCGCGCGGCCGGTCCTTGAAATAGGCGTAGGTCTTCTCGTCCGGCGCGATCAGCCCGGCACGGGCGCCGCCCTCGATGGTCATGTTGCAGACCGTCATGCGGCCTTCCATCGACAAGGCGCGGATCGCTTCGCCGGCGAATTCGATGACATAGCCGGTGCCGCCGGCAGTACCGATCTCGCCGATGATGGCGAGGATGATGTCCTTGGCGGTGACGCCCTCGGGCAGCTCGCCATTGACTTCGACCAGCATGTTCTTGGCTTTTTTCTGGATCAGCGTCTGGGTGGCGAGCACATGCTCGACCTCCGAGGTGCCGATGCCGTGCGCCAGCGCGCCGAAGGCGCCATGCGTCGAGGTGTGGCTGTCGCCGCAGACAATGGTGGTGCCGGGCAGGGTGAAGCCCTGCTCCGGGCCGACGATGTGGACGATGCCCTGGCGCTTGTCGTTCTCGTTGAAATATTCAACGCCGAACTCTGCCGAGTTGGTGGCCAGCGCCTCGACCTGGATGCGGCTTTCCTCGTTCTTGATTCCCTGGTGGCGGTCGGGCGAGGTCGGTACGTTGTGATCAACGACGGCCAGTGTCTTCTCCGGCGCGCGGACCTTGCGGTGCGCGGTCCTCAGACCTTCGAATGCCTGCGGGCTGGTCACTTCGTGAACCAGATGGCGGTCGATATAGAGCAGGCAGGTGCCGTCCTCCTGCTGATCGACCAGGTGGTCGTCCCAGATCTTGTCGTAGAGTGTGCGCGGTGCGGTCATGATGGTGGTCCGTATGGAAGGTCAAACAAAATGGATCGGATTGCCGCCGCAAGAGGCAGCGGAACAGGCAGGGGCCTCAGGCGCCGAGTCCGGACAGCGCCCCGGATATGCGCGCGAAAAACCGTGCCGGCAGGCGCTTGTGGTCCTGCAGCACGAAGATTTGAGGCGCGAGACATCTGAATTTCGATCCCATGGCCCGGCTCATACCAATTTTAGCAGGTTCGGGCAATTGTTTTGCGTTGCGGATCCGCTCTCGGCCGCCGGGCAGACTGATACAGCCGCTTATCCGAGCGGATAGCCCCGCCTGAGCAAGCGGCTGTAATGATCGCCCCGCCGGTCGACCCGCGCCGCGGGGTCAAGGCCCGTGCCGTCGATGCCGATATCCCGTTTGATACGGTCATCGAGCGGGCCTGCGCGGACCGCCGCGCCGCACCCCGGCAACCACGACAGGGTCAGCCACGGCTTTCCCATCCCGCAAAGCCGCGCGAGCCGGCCTTGCGAGGCGCGATCATGATCGCTCATCGCTCTTTCCCTCCGATATGGTGTGGCGTTTTGATCTGTTGTGAGGCTAGATAGCCGGGCGGGCCGTTGGCATTCCAACGGAATTCCCGTCTGGGCCTATAAAGAGAGCTTATCGATGAAACTGTCGAGGAAGGTCCCGCTCAACGCGCTGAGGGTATTTGAGGCTGTCGCCCGGCACGGCAGTTTCTCGCGTGCGGCGGAAGAACTGGGCATGACCCAGACCGCGGTCAGCTACCAGATCAGGCTGCTGGAGGACCACATCGGCGAGCAGCTTTTCCTCCGCCAACCCCGTCAGATCGTCAACACCGATGCGGCAAACCGCATGCTGCCCAATGTCGGCAAGGCACTTGAACTCGTGAATGAAGCCATGCTCGCCGGCGCCCAGGCGGCGAACGAGACGCTGGAGATCCATTCCTCGCCTACCTTCGCCTCGCACTGGCTGGCCCGCAATCTCGGCAGCTTCCAGCTCGAATATCCGGCGATCGCGGTGCGGCTGCTTCGGGTGAGCAAGATCACCGACTTTGGCCGCGATCCCGCCGACATCTCGATTCGCTGGGGCGTCGGCCCCTGGCCGGAGCACGAATGCCACCTGCTCGGCCACTTTTCCTATGCGCCGATGCTCAGCCCGGCGCTGGCGGCAGGCGCTGGCGGGATCTCGGAGCCGAGACACCTGTTGCGGCTGCCGATCATCGGCGCCCAGCAGGACTCCTGGCAAACCTGGTTTGCCAGTGCCGGGCTCAAGCCGCCCGACCTGTCAGTTCATAAGCGGCACAACTACATCGAGCAGGACCTGTGCGCCAACGCGGCGCTGGCCGGCCAGGGCGTCGCCCTCCTCAATCACATCTATTTTGCCGAAGATCTCGCCTCGGGACGGCTGGTTGCGCCTTTCAACCATCATTGCAGCGACGAGATCGGCATCTGGCTCGTCTATCCCCATAGCCGCCGCAACACCCCGAAGATCAAGGCGTTCCGCGACTGGATCCTGGCCGCGGTTGCCGACGACATCAAGCGGACCGAGCCCGCCTCGTCCCCGGACTGACTACGCCAGCACTTCGAACACATGCGTGCTGACCAGCACGTCCGCCTCGTCGAGCGCGAAGGCGCGGAACGGTGGGCTCTGCTCCAGCCGCCGCCAGATGCCGCGTCCACTCAGATCCTCGATTATGGAACCAAATCCGCCACTGTGGAAAATCGTGTCCCGCACCGTGAAGACGGCGATGCCGCCCGGCCGGGTGATGCGGCAGAGTTCTTCAAGGCTCGAGGCCGGCGCATGGCCCTCGGTGAAGACGCCGGTGGAGAAGAAGGCGGCGAAATGATCGTCCGCCCAGGGCAGCACCTCGCCCAGTGTGGCCCGCTTCAGATCGTCATAGGCGTTGCGTGACCCGGCCACCTCGAGCATCTCTTCGGAGAAATCGAGGCCGGCGATCCGGGCGTAACCCAATGCCTTCAGGTAGGGCCCGGACAGACCGGTACCGCATCCGGCATCAAGCAGCGGCCCGGCATCCGGCCTGACGTAACGCGAAACCCAGGCAAGCACCTGGAATGGCAGGCAGTAGCCCGCGGCCAGCGTATCCCGGTCATAACCCGCGGCCCAGGCCGCATAGGCAGCGCTCAGCTCGTCCGGCGTTTTCGCGGCGTAGACCTGTTCGAGTTCGGCATTGCTGCGTTCGGCCATTGTTGTTCCCCGTCTCCACCCGCAGACTAGATCGGGACCGGTCGGCGGTTCAATCCCTTGACTTGCGGATCGGGCGGAACATCGGCTTGTCGTCCTCCGCGGTCTTGTCGATGAAGATCAGCGCGCCGGCGCGGCGCAGCCGGCCCGAGCCGTCAAGCGCAAGCGCGTATACCAGCACGGCAAAGACCACCAGGTTGACGAGGGTGCCGAGCGGCACCACGAGATCCGGCCGCACGCCGTGGGGCGGAAGCCCCGCGAACACCTCGCCGCCGGCGACGGAGAGCGGGAAATGCAGGACATTGCGCATGTCTTGAGCCACCGCGACCGGCAGCCCGAGATGCGGCGACAGCGACAGGGCGAGGTCCGAGCCGATCCAGAGGCAGCTCATAATGTAGATCAGGCCGACCGGGATGCTGTCGTAGAGCCGGGTGCGGGCGATCGAACCGGCAAAGCCGGGCATGTATTCGACCTGGAAACACAACAGCACCCCGAGCGCCATCAGCGGCGTCAGCTCGAACAGGCTCCAGCGCGGAAAGAACAGGAACGCGGTGGCGAGATCCACGCCCCAGAGGTTGCCGAGCATGAACAGCGACGGCAGGTTGGGCAGAAGCAGCGCCAGCGGAAACAGCGTCCACAGCCGCGATCCGACCGCCAGGCCGCGGCGCCAGAAGGCAATCGCCCCGGCGAAGGCCGCCGCCAGCAGCAGCGACGGCTGCAGCCAGAGGCCGAGCACCGCGGCCATTTCGCCGCAGAAACCGCCGCTGACGCAGCCCTGGCCTGCGATCACCGGAACAGCGAACCACAGCGCCTGGCCGAAGAAGACGGTGCCGAGCGCAAGCAGTGCGACGAACAGGAAAAACCAGCCTGTAAAGCTGCGGGCTGTGAGTTTTGAAAGCACGCATAGATCCATGAATTGAGGTCGGCACAACCTGCCTGCACCGCCCCTAACAAAGTCCTAAACCGCGCATGCGATTTTCCCGAAATCCAATCATTTTCAATAGTTTGCAGGAAATCCCACAAAGATCTGACGGGTTTTTCACACCCAGACTGTTGCAGAATTCGGAGAGCGGCGTCGCGGTTCAGTCCCGCCCGCCCGAGCGTTCCTCGTCGGCGCGTCGGAGCCGCTTCTCCAGCCCTCTCAACGCCAGCGACAGGCCGACGGTGAGCATCAGGTAGACATAGGCCACGATCGAGTAGGTCTCGAAAAACCGGAACGAGCCGGAGGCATAGACCTTGCCCATCTGTGTGAGATCGGCGACGCCGAGCACCGAGACCAGCGAGGAATCCTTGATCATGGCGATGAAATCATTGCCCAAGGGCGGCAGGATGGTCCGGATCGCCTGCGGCAGCACGATCAGGCGGAAGCGCTGCAGCGGATTGAGCCCCAGCGCCTTGGCGGCTTCGATCTGCCCGGTCTCGACTGACAGGATGCCGGCGCGGAACACCTCCGAGATGAAGGCGGAATAGCCGATCGTCAGCGCGATGATTGCCCGCCAAAGCAGCGAGACATCGCGCACCAGCATCTCGCCGATCAGTCCCGCCTCGATCAGCGGCGACATCAGGGCGTTCCAGGCAATCACGAAACCCGGCGCGCCCACGAAGGCGATGTAGAACAACAGCACCAGGATCGGGATGCCGCGGATGATCTCGACATAGAATCGCGCGACCTGCCGGAGCACCAGCGACCGCGACAGGCCCATCACCGCCAGCAAGAGCCCGAAGCCGGTGGCAAGCGCAAAGCCGACAAGCGTGACGAACACGGTGATCCAGACGCCCTTGGAGACGATTGCGAAGATCTGGCTGTAGAGATCGTTGACCGCGATCTGGATCGCCAGGAACAGCGCGATGCCGCCGGCGGCGAGCAGCCACCAGGGAAAGTCGGGCTTGTCCTGGGATTTCGGGGCCGCGTTCAAGACGGCGTCCCGCTCGGGCCGCCGCCTGCCACGTCCATGCTGACCGGCATCGTTTGGCTCAACCGCCGAGCTTGTAGTCGAGGAACCACTTCTTGTTGAGCGCATCGATGGAGCCGTCGGCCTTCATCGCAGCGACCGCCGCGTTGATCGGTCCGACAAGCTCCGAGCCCTTGGGGAAGATGAAGCCGAAATCGTCCGAGCCGAGCGGCCCGCCGACCAGTTTGAGGCCGCCGTCCGAGGCTTCGACATAGCCCTTGCCGGCAACGCCGTCGGTGAGCACCATGTCGACATCGCCGGTCTTGAGCGCCTGCACGGTGGCGCCGAAGGTCTCCATCAGCTTGATGCGCGGGTTCTGCTCGTTGCCGTCGAGCACGTCGTAGACGGCGACATAGAACGGCGTGGTGCCGGGCTGCGCGCCGACCAGCCCTGCTTCGAAGGCCGCGAACGAGGCCGCATCGGTGAACCGGTCCTCGTCGCCGCGCACCAGCATGAACATTTCAGAGCGCATGTAGGGATCGGAGAAATCCACCTTCTCCTTGCGCTCTTCCTTGATCGAGATGCCGGTCATGCCGATTTCGTACTGGCCGTCCGAGACCGACTGGATCATCGCGTCCCAGGAGGTGTTCTGGTACTCGACCTTGAAGTTCAGCCGCTTGGCGATCTCGTTCATCGCGTCATATTCCCAGCCGATCTGCTCGCCGGTCTTTGGATCGATGAATTGCAGCGGCGGATAGGCGTTCTCGGTGACCACCACCACGGTCTCACCCCTGAGATCGGGCAGCTCCTGCGCCTGCAGGCTGGCTGAGCCCAGCCCGATGATTGCCGCCGCAGCGGCCGAAACGATTTTGAGAAACGACATGACACTCTCCCTGATGAGGTCTCGGGATTGATTTTGGGGTGCGCGCCCGTTTGACCGGCGCAGCACGTGCCGCCACTTTGCAATGCGGCTCGGTGTGCCGCAAGGGGGAGATTGGCTCAGGCCGGAACCCTCCGCGCGCTTCAGCGCCGGAGTTTGGGAAATGAAAGTCCGGAGGGCCGCACGCGGGCTTTGCCTCTGGAAGATAGAAATTGGGTGGCGCAGCTCGCGCGCGGCCCGATCATCGCCGGATGGTGTCCGCATCCGACAGGCAGCGCCTTGCACTCCCGGGAATGTATCCCCGCCCGGATTGCTCCGGCCGCGATCCGGACAGACCGCGGGAGATGGGTTTCGTGGTCCGGCACGGACCCTGAAGGGCTAAACCCTCCATGTCCGCCACAGGCCCGTTCCGGTCTGTCGCCCCACCCGCCTTGCGGCATATGTGGAGCGCGGTCCCGGCCCGGTGGCTGGCTTTGCACGGCGCTCCAGAGAGAACACCGCCCGCCAGCGGAGCCACGATGGCATCCGCCTCCTTTCGCGGCCTGCCGCACGTTACGGCACACCCCGAAAGGCCTTCCTCCCGCCTGGTCGAAAACGTTCGCGAACCATCCGGCAGCGGGAGCGCGACGAGTATGGCACGGGGGCGGAGGGTGTGGAAAAAGTGGGGAGATTTTTGTGACTGGACAGGGCATGACGGGCGAGCGTCCGCGAGCCGAAAGACGTATCCGCTCTTTGTGTTTCCGGACGAGTCTCCTGCGCTCGCAGAAGCGAGCGCTGCTGGATCCCGGATCAGGTCCGGGATGATGGAGGAAATGCGTGGGCCACAATCTCCTTCCTTGCGGGAGAGATCGGTACAAGCGGCGGGTTTGGTGTCCGCATCCGGGACCTCTCAGCAAGAGCTGTAAGCCACCTATCCGGCCTGTTGCGTCAGCAACCAAGCGGGTCTGGACGCCGCTTTTTCTCCCTTGGTAGGAGAGAATGGAATTGCAACGTTCTGGCTTCAGTCAAGCACTTGAAATTCAAGGAGGGGGGGCAGTTTCGAAGGGTGAAAATGTAATATGCAATTAACCATTTGTTAACCATAACCGCCCCAAGTAACACTCATTCCTTAACCATGTTGAAGCAGCAATAACCCGCCCCATGCATAGCCTTCATACCAATGCCGGAGCCATCGGCGCACTCGGCGTGTTGCGCTCGATATCGGCCAATCTTGCCCTCGAACAGAACAAGGTCTCAAGCGGCTATCGCGTTGCGTCTGCCGCTGACAATGCCGCCTACTGGTCAATCGCGACGACCATGCGCTCGGACGACAAATCCCTGTCTTCCATACAGGACGCGTTGGGACTGGGTGCCGCCACTGTCGATGTCGCCTATTCCGGGATGAGCGCATCAATCGATGTGGTCAGCGAAATCAAGGCCAAGCTGATTGCCGCGCGCGAACCCGGCGTCGACCGGTTGAAGATCAACAAAGAAATCACTGCGCTCAAGGAGCAGATTTACTCGATCGTGTTGTCATCCACCTTTTCCGGCAGCAATTGGCTGCACCGGATCGATGCCAGCGACGACGGCGACAAGCAGATCGTCGGCGGTTTCACCCGCTCGGCAGACGGCAGTGTTTCGGTCCAGACGCTCTCCTACGGCATGTCCAATCCGTTGGGCACCAATCATCTGATCGACGAAAACTACCACAATGGCATTCTCACCAATGTCGAGTTTGCGCGGAACCTGGGCACGGCCACCGAATGGGTGCTGCTCAGCGGAAAGAACCATGCCATTCATGAAGACATGATCCTGACCAGCACGACGACGGACCAGGATGTCGAGGAAATGGTCAGCGTCATCGACGCAATGCAGGAGAAGATGATCGATGCGGCGGCTAGCCTGGGAGCGATGTCCAAGCGAATCGCAACTCAGCAGGACTTCGTGGCCGACCTTCGAGGCGCGACCGCCCGAGGCATCGGAAGACTTGTCGATGCCGACATGAACGAGGCATCGACCCGGCTGAAAGCCCTGCAAACCCAGGAGCAACTGGCGATCCAGTCATTGTCGATTGCCAATGCGACCTCCGACACCATGTTGCAATTGTTCCGGAACTAGCATTTCAGGCACGCCAGCCGTCGATAGTCGACCTGCTCCACGTCGCGAAACGGTCAACGGTTCGGAATTCTCCGCCTCAATCCCGCTTGACGGTCATCAGCACGTCCCAAAGGTCGGCGCCGGCTTCGAGCACCAGGGCGTTGGCCTTGTAGTTGGTTTCAGCCGACATCAGCTCGAACATCTGGTCGGCGAGATCGATCTCGGCGTCGGTTTCGGTTGCCGCACCGGGGCCGGAATTTGCAATGTTGCCGGCCGCAGCCGTCATGCGGTTCTGCTCGGTGCGCATGCCGGTCAGTGCAGTGTTCATCATCGAAGAAATCGTCATCCGGATCCGGCCCCGTGCAAATGCGCGTTTACGTGAGCGTAAAGTGTCGCAGATCCGGATTAGCAGAGGATTAATCCGGACCCTCTGTTTTGAACGGTTTGCGGTCTTCCCGGTCAGCCGACGCGGCAAGACCAAGGCGGCGCCACAATGAAGGCCGGGCCCTGAACGCAAAAAAGCGCCGGTTTCCCGGCGCTTTTCTTCCGATCCCTGAGGATCGTCAAATCGTGATCGAGCGGCTTATTCGCCCTTGGCTTCTTCGGCCGGTGCAGCTGCTGCGGCGGCTGCAGCTTCGTCGGCTGCTGCCTTTGCGGCTGCGGCTTCAGCGGCCTCTGCTGCTGCCTTTTCGGCGGCCAGAGCCTGTGCTGCTGCGACCTTCTCGGCCTCAACGCGTGCCTTCTCCTCGGCCACTGCCTGGCGCTCGGCGTCGTTGAGCTTGCGGGCGCGGGTGCCGGTGTTCTCGACGATACGAGCCGACTTGCCGCGACGATCGCGCATGTAATAGAGCTTGGCGCGGCGAACGCGACCGCGGCGGACCACTTCGACGGCTTCGACCAGCGGCGAGTAGATCGGGAACACGCGTTCCACGCCTTCGCCGTAGGAGATCTTGCGAACGGTGAAGCTTTCGTTCAGGCCGGCGCCGGCGCGGGCGATGCAGACGCCTTCGAAAGCCTGCAGACGGGTCCGCTTGCCTTCCGTCACGCGCACCTGGACGCGCAGGGTGTCACCGGCGGAGAATTCGGGAAACTTGCGGGAAGCTTCGATCTTGGCGGCCTGTTCGGCCTCCAGCTGTGCAATAATGTTCATGGTCCTTGACCTTTCGTTCTTCTCAAACGGTCAGAGCGCTCTCAACTCGCCATCCTGGCATGTCCCGTTTTCCGGGATCATCCTGGTGGCTATGCCGGTGATGGCAGGAGCGGGTTCACCATTCATTGTTTGGCAGGCGCCGTTGTTCACACGGCTGTCGGACTTTGCCGATCGCGGGGCAGATACACCATCGGTACTGTTTTGTCACGCCCCGGGCCGCGATTTTGTTCAAGCCCTTTGCCGCCCCCCCGCCGGGCGCCCGCACCTATGGTCCGCCCAAGACCGCAATCGACCCGGATGCGGTCACCTCCGATGACCATCGGGCGCTGGCGGCAAGGCCGTCGCGCACTTGAACGCACCGCATCCAGATGCTCTAAGCAGCTTTCCGTCTTCAAGCAATCCGGCGCGCCATGTCCCTTTTCGATATCGTCCTTCTGTTTTCCGCCGGCTTTCTGTCAAGCGTTGTCAATGCCATCGCCGGCGGCGGCACCTTCCTGACCTTCGGCGCCATGACGCTCGCCGGCGTGCCGCCGATCATGGCCAACGCCACCTCCTCGGTGACCCAGTTTCCCGGATACGTCACCTCTGCGCTGGCCTATCGCAAAGAAATCCGCGAGGCCGGTCGCGAGGTCTGGGTGCTGCTGGGCCTGTCGCTGGTGGGCAGCCTCGCCGGCGCGCTGATCCTGGTGTCGATGTCCAACCCCTCGTTCCGCTCGCTGGTGCCGTGGTTGTTGCTCGGCGCCACCATCATCTTTGCGCTGGGCCCCTATCTGCGCCCCAAGCGCCTGCACGCCGAACAGCCCATCACCGGTCTGGGCATGCTCGGCCAGTTCGTCACCTCGATCTATGGCGGGTTCTTCGGGGCCGGCATGGGCATCATGATGCTGGCGGTGCTCGGCGTGACCAAGGGCGGCGACTACCACAAGCTCAATGCGCTGAAAAATGTCATCGCCGTGGTCATCGCCTTCGTCGCCATCCTGGTGTTTTCGACCGGCGGCGTCGTTGCCTGGCTGCCGGCGGTGATCATGATCCCGGCCGGCGCGCTGGGCGGCCATGCCGGCGTCTGGGCGGCGCGGCGCGTGCCGCAGGCTGTGATCCGGGGCGTGGTGGTGGCTGTTGGCCTGCTGTTGAGCTGGTATTACTTCAGCAGCTGATCTCTGATTCAGTCCTGCTGCTCAGTCCTTCGGGCCGAGCAGGTCCGGGCGCCGTTCGCGCGTCAGCTCCAGCGACTGCGCCTGCCGCCACTCCTCGACCGCCTTGTGATTGCCCGAGGTCAGCACCGCCGGGATCTCGCGGCCCTCGAACACCTGCGGCCTTGTGTAGTGCGGATGCTCGAGCAGCCCGGTCTCGAAGCTTTCATGCGTGCCGGACTGGGCATTGCCCATGACGCCCGGCAGCACCCGGATCACCGCGTCGAGCAGGATCAGCGCCGCGGGTTCGCCGCCCGACAAAACGTAATCGCCGATCGAGATCTCCTCGAGGTTTCGCGCCTCGATCACCCGCTGGTCGACGCCCTCGAAGCGGCCGCAGACGATTACCGCGCCCGGTCCCTCGGCCAGTTCGCGCACCCGCGCCTGGGTCAGCGGACGCCCGCGCGGGCTCATCAGCAATCGCGGCCGCGGGTCGCCCTCGGGACTGACCGCATCGATGGCGCGCGCCAGCACATCGGGCCTGAGCACCATTCCTGCACCGCCGCCCGCCGGCGTGTCATCGACATTGCGGTGCCTGCCGGTGGCATGGTCGCGGATATTGACTGCTTCGATCCCGGCATCGCCGCGCTCCAGCGCCCGGCCGGCCAACGAATGGCCGAGATGGCCCGGAAACATCTCCGGGTAGAGCGTCAGCACGGTGGCGTGGAAGCTCACTTGCGATCCCCTTGGCCGTCCTCGCCGCCTTCGTCTTCCGGGCCATCGTCTTCGCCGGTGTCGATCAGGCCCGCCGCCAGCGGATCGACCAGGATCCGGCCGGCTTCAAGATCGACATTCGGCACGGCTGCCAGCGTGAACGGGATCACCACCGGCTTCCTGCCCTCGTCGCGCAGCTCCAGAAGGTCGCCGCCGCCGAAATCGAGCACGCCCGACACCGTGCCCCAGAACCGCCCGTCGGCGTCCCAGGCTTCCAGCCCCTCGAGATCGGCATGGAAATATTCGCCCTCTTCCAGCTCCTCGTCGTCGAGGCTGGATCGGTCAATGAAGAGGCTCAGCCCCTTCAGCGCCTCCGCCGCATTGCGGTCGTTGACGCCGCGGAACCGCACCACCACGACGGTCTTGGCGAAGCGGTGATCGAGGATCTCGAACCGGCGGCCATCCTCGGTATAGAGCGCGCCGTATTCGGCGATCGCCATCGGGTCCTCGGTGAACGGCTTGACCCGTACTTCGCCGCGGAGGCCCTGCGCCGCGCCGACGATGCCGATGAGGATGGGGTGGGTTAACTTTGCTTGGCCAGTCGACATGATAGCGGGTCCGGATTCCGACAGGGTGGTCCGCGGCCATTGTGGCCGGGACGCGGGTGCGCGCGTCCCGCAGCCTCGCAAGCGGCACGGTTCGAGCGGCTTATAGACGTTTGCCGAGCAAATCAAAAGCCACGGCGCAAGCTGAGCGGTAAAACCTCAACGCGCCCTGCGGCCAAACTGCGCCCGGCCCGCCGCGCGGACCGGGGTCCGGTCGTGCGAAGGCATCGGCGCCTCCACAGGCTGCGGCTTGCGACGGAAGTCAAAGCTGGCCGGGACAAGGGCGAGGCCCGTGAGCAGCGCCAGGAAAAGCACCTGCAGCGCCATCGAGACGACATAGGGAACGGCCTGCAACGTCCAGATCTTGATCAGGAACACGCCGAGGATGCCAAGCCCCGTCCAGGCAGGCCAGCCGATGTCACGCACCCGGGCCAGAACAACCCAGGCAATCGCCAGCATCGAGGCCAGGCCTATCAGGCCGATGGCTGTTACATAAACGGAATTGAGCGTGTTCATTCCTGCGGACAGGGCCATCCCCTGCTGAAGCTGGTTCTGGTTCGGGATCATGGCCAGCCCCGGCTGCCGCAAAGCCCATTCCTGCGCTACGGCCATGTCCAGCTTCTTTGGCGGAGCACGGTCGGAATCGGGAAACGCAGCCTTGTGAGCCTGATATTCCTGCATTCGCCTGGCGTATTCCTTCTCAAGGTGAAGGTTCATGTCCTGCGCCATTTGCTGCATCGCGCCTGGCCCGGTTGCAGCAACAGCGGTCGCGTCGTCTGGCTCGACGTCGGCGACGAGGCGCTGCATGGCGTCTGTGCGGAGACCGCCGATATAGTTTTCGAGCGGCGTCTTGAGGAAATCCGCGGCCAGGATGGCAAGCACAATCAGTGTATAGGAGAGCCGCCCACAGCGCGCGGTTCCAAAAAGAGATCGGGACATGATGACAGCCACCTTCATCCGTTGACAGACCGGGTTGCTCCCTGAATGCACCAAAGCAATGAACATTTTGCTACCCAGGGTATGCAGGGTCTGCAGTTTCGCGCATTGTCAATGTGTTGCCGGCCATGGCTGTCTCGAACGAAAACACCCCCGCAATGATGCGAGGGTGTGACTGCAAGGCTCGATGTGCGACGAAAAAAGGCGCCAGGGCGTCCGTCAGCCTTCCATCCTGGCGGACGGTTCGCTGAAGCCCGGTGCTTATTCCGCGGCGGCTTCTTCGGCCGGTGCTGCAGCGGCTTCGGCTGCGGCGGCTGCGGCATCCTCTTCCTTCTGCTTCTTCTCGGCAGCGCGTTCCTGCGCCTTCTTGCCGGGCTGCGCCTTGTTCGGGTTGTTGCGGGCTTCGCGGGTCATCATGCCGGCTTCAGCCATGAAGCGGGCGACGCGGTCGGTCGGCAGCGCGCCATGGTCGAGCCAGTGCTGGATGCGCTCCTGGTTGAGGCTGACGCGGGTGGCGTCGTCCTTCGACAGCATCGGGTTCCAGTAGCCCAGACGCTCGATGAAGCGGCCGTCGCGCGGGCTGCGCACGTCAGCGACGACAACGTGGTAGTAAGGACGCTTCTTGGAGCCACCACGGGCCAGACGAATTTTCAGTGCCATTTTCTTTTCCTTCGATTTAGCAACTTGGTTGATGGGTTGAACTTCTTCGGACGCCGAAGAGCGTCAGATACGGGTGATCATTTCGCCGCCGCCTGCTTGTGATGCTGGATGACTTCGCGAATGACGAATTCGAGGAACTTCTCGGCAAAATCCGGGTCGAGATCGGCGGATTTGGCCAGATCGCGCAGCCGGGCAACCTGCTCGGCCTCGCGGTTCGGGTCGGACGGCGGCAGGTCGGCCGAGGCCTTGAGCGCGCCGACGGCCTTGGTCACCCGGAACCGCTCGGCGAGGATGTGAATCAGCGCCGCGTCGAAATTGTCGATCGAGCGGCGGAATTCCTTAAGCTGCGCCATGGCTTCAGCGTTTGTGCTCATCTGCCGCCCCTCACTTCTTCTTCGGCAGGCCGGGAAGGCCGCCACCGAGACCGGGCAGCTTCGGGCCGCCCAGACCGGGCAAGCCGCCCGGCAGACCACCGCCGAGACCCGGCATGCCGCCCTTGCCGAGGCCGGCGGCTTCGGCCTGTTTCTGCAGGGCTTCGAGCTGCTTCGGATCCATCTTCGACAGATCCGGCATGCCGCCCATTCCACCCATCCCGCCGGGCAGGCCCATTTTCTGGGCGAGACCGCCCATGGCCGCGCGCATCATGCCGCCGCCCTTGCCCTTGCCGCCCATGGCCTTCATCATGTCGGCCATCTGCCGGTGCATCTTGAGCAGCTTGTTGATCGCCGCCGCATCGGTGCCCGAACCGGCTGCGATGCGCTTCTTGCGCGAATGCTTGAGAAGGTCGGGATTGGCGCGCTCGGCCTTGGTCATCGAGCCGATGATGGCGAGCTGGCGGGCAAACGTCTTGTCGTCCATGCCGGCCGCCGACATCTGGTCCTTCATCTTGCCCATGCCCGGCATCATGCCCATGATCCCGCCCATGCCGCCGAGCTTCTGCATCTGCCTGAGCTGGTCGGCCAGGTCGTTGAGATCGAACTTGCCGGTCTTCATCCGGGCGGCCATCGCCTGGGCCTTCTCGGCGTCGAAATTCTCCGCCGCCTTCTCGACGAGGCTGACGATGTCGCCCATGCCGAGAATACGGTCGGCGACGCGGCGGGGATGGAACTCCTCGAGCGCGTCCATCTTTTCGCCGGTACCGATCAGCTTGATCGGCTTGCCGGTGACCGCGCGCATCGACAGCGCCGCGCCGCCGCGGCCGTCGCCGTCCATGCGGGTCAGCACCAGGCCGGAAATGCCGACGCGCTCGTCGAAATTGCGCGCCAGGTTGACCGCGTCCTGACCGGTCAGCGCATCGGCGACGAGCAGGATCTCGTGCGGGTTGGCGCGCTTCTTGATCTCGGCCATCTCGGCCATCAGCGGCTCGTCAATGTGAGTACGGCCGGCGGTGTCGAGAATGACGACGTCGTGGCCGCCGAGCTTGGCCGCCTGCACCGCGCGCGCGGCGATGTCGGTGGGCGACTGGCCGGCAATGATCGGCAAGGTGGCGACGCCGGTCTGCTCGCCCAGCTGACGTAGCTGCTCCTGCGCAGCCGGACGCCGCGTGTCGAGCGAGGCCATCAGCACTTTTTTGCGGTCGCGCTTTTCAAGCCGTGCGGCGATCTTGGCCGATGTGGTGGTTTTACCGGAGCCCTGCAGGCCGACCATCATGATGACGACGGGGGCGCTCGCATTGAGATCGATGGCGACGCCTTCGTCACCCAAGAGCGCCACCAGCTCGTCATGAACCAGCTTGACCACCATCTGGCCCGGCTTGATCGACTTGACGATCTCCGCGCCGACGGCCTTTTCGCGCACCCGGTCGGTGAAGCCCCGGACCACTTCCAGCGCCACGTCGGCCTCCAGCAGCGCGCGGCGAACCTCGCGCATGGCTTCCGACACATCCTTCTCCGACAGGGCGCCGCGCCCGGTCAGGTTGTTGAGGATGGAGCCAAGCCGGTCCTGGAGAGTGTCAAACATAAGGTCGTCCTGTTTTTGCTGAAGAGGTCTCCAGCCCATATGGGGCGGGCATTACCCAAAGCCAAACAACACCCGAGGGCGCATCGCGCTGTCGGGTGGTGACCTCCGGGATCGATTTACACCACAAGGGGTCCCGGTCGGCGGCTCAGAGTCGTGCTCGTCGCAGATTTGAGCGGGATAAACAGGAAAAGCACGGCGGAGTCAAGATTGGGGGAGAGTTAGTTCAGCCGACCATGTCCAAATTGTCCTGTGCTTTAAAATACGCGACGATGTGATCAAACACCACGCGCGGGGTGCGGCTTGTCCCGCTGACCGTCCGGCGCGACATGGCCGGCGGGTCAGGTTACACATATCTTGCAATCACGCAGGCGACATATGAGAGCGCCCGCACTGGCCGCACTGAACTGTTGAGACTCATCCGGCTCAAGTCGCAATTTCCGGATGCATTGGGCAGCAGAGTTATGAGACATCCAGGCATTTGATATTATGCAGAAGTGAAGAGGTTGCGCAAACAATGGATCACGCTCTTTTTCGTAATAAGATCTGCTTCATCGTGTATGGTCGGTTATTGCTATCATAACTCCGAAATTTGCGCCGAAAAAATGCTCCCAAGTGGACACTGCCTAGGCATAAACTAAATTGTAACTGCAATTTTGATTTTTATAGTCATCTTTTCAAGAGACATGAATGTAGATAATTTAAATTATAAATTGATTTCTATCAAAAACACATTATTGAATAATTGTGACCCCATCTGGACCACTAATTATCAATTGATAAGGAGATTCAAAATGAAAACAACAATTCTTTCTGCCGTATCTGTATTGGTATTATTACTGTCTTCCCAAGCAAACTCAGCGACTATAAATAATTTTCAGTGTCAAAAACTTTACGATAAATGGCAGGGACTCAAGGGTCATAAAGCATTCTATATCACACAAGACGGACAACACTGTGGATATAGCTATGAAGACAAAACAAAGTCAGAGGCAAAAGAGGAAGCTCTCTATTATTGCAATAAAAACAAATCTAAAGGAAAATGCGTCCTTTTTAAAGTCAAATAAATATTGCTCCTCGCATAACAAGACTCTCGAATTGCCTACGGCGCGCATTTAAACCCCTTGCTCACGGCGATGCTGGAGGCAATGAGGAGAGGCGGGGTTCAGCCTGCGATTTCGCGGCGCGCCAGATCGGCGAGGAACGCCGAGCGGGTCAAGCCGCGTTCGCGAGCCGTCGCATCGACTGCGGCCAGCAACCCGGCATCCATGGTAATATTGGCCTTTGTGGTGCGTCCGGAAAGCCGGATCACCGGCACGGCGAGCAGAAACGCGCCGTCCTTGAGGTCGCGTGCCACCTCCGCGTCATCGCGAACCGCTTCCAGCGACCGCGCTTCGGGCAGCGGTTCGCCCTCGAGATGCAGCGCCAGCGCCTCGCTGGCACTGGTGAGCAGATCGTCAAGCTGGTCAGCGGCAGAGAAGCAGCCCGGAACATCGGGGAAATGAACCCCGAACGCGCTGTCCCCTTCCTGATGAACGACACCGATATAATGACGCATGAAAACCTCTTTGTCAGGCAAGCCAGCCAGCCTGCTTGTAAATGGCGCGAACAGTGCCGGTCGGCAGATCCTTCTTCGGATGCGGCACCGTTACGGTCTTGCCGTTCTTCCTGAACTTGTGGTGCGAACCGCTGACCTTGACCAGTTCGAACCCGTCCTTCTCCAGGCGCCGGATGATCTGCCGACTGTTCCGCTCCATCGGAATGACTCCGTTATGCGCATATAAATACGCCTCAATGAGTGGGAAATCAACGTAGATTTACAGTTGGATCAACTCTGCCTTGCAAAGGAGACAGCAACTCGACGGAAAACCTCGATTTTTCCGTGGTCTATTGTTGAGGTCATTTTGGCTTACGCTTGTGACCGCATTTGACCCGAAATAGCGTAATAAAGCGCTATGAGCAGATCAATGGAGTTTCGAAAATGGCAGTGTTGCAAACGAGGCATCTGACGCTCAGCCCTTGCAGCCAGGAAGACCGGGCGGATTTCATCGCTCTTGAGCGTGACCCGGAGGTCATGCGCTTTCTCAATGGGGGATACGCCATCGACCATGAGGAGAGTGATCCAAACGCGGATTTCCTTATGCCGCGGGGAACCGAACAGCATGTTTGGACGGCGCGCCGCACCAGCAATGGTGCCTTCGTCGGGTGGTTCTGCCTATGGCCGGGGGGCGACGGATCCGCCGAGCTCGGCTACCGGCTGCGCCGGGCGGAGTGGGGCAAGGGCCTGGCTCCGGAAGGCGGGTCGGCCCTGATCCGCTGGGGATTCGAAAGCGCCGGCTACGACAGGATCACGGCCACGACAATGGCGGTGAACCAGGCCTCGCGCCGGGTGATGGAGAAGATCGGCATGCATTATGTGCGCACCACCCACGCCGAGTATTCCGATCCCATTCCGGGAGCCGAGCAGGGCGAGGTCTGGTACGAGCTGACGCAATCGGAATGGCGCGCGCCTGTCTTCGAACCCCTTACGGACAGGATTCATGGCCACCCGTGACAATCTGCCATCCCCCGAGACCGGCAACCAACAGGAATTTCCGCCCCGCATTCCTTGATCTTGCCTGCATCTGCGGCAATCATCCGGTGTCGTTGCGCAGATTGAAGGCAAACCATGTATCCCAGCTACACCAGATCAGAGCGCGTTGCCGATGGCAGCATGCATGCCATCGGCGTCACCGGAGCGGTGCTCGGGGCGATCCTGTTGCTGGTCTGGGCGGCGCCTGTTGCCTCGCCCTGGGAGGTGACGGCGATTGCGGTCTATGCGGTCACTCTGATTGCCACCTTCACCGCCTCGGCGTTCTATCACATGACCCCGTGGGAGAGCATCCGGCCAGTGCTGCGCCGGATCGACCATGCGGCGATCTACCTGAAGATTGCCGGCACCTATACGCCGCTGGTGGTGATGATCGGCTCCGGCCTCGCCTATGTCGTGCTTGCCATTGTCTGGGCTCTGGCGATCGTCGGCATGACGCTGAAACTGGTGTTCTGGAGCACGCCCGGCCGTTTCGGCCCCGCGCTCTACCTGATCATGGGCTGGATGAGCGTCGTGCTGGTCTGGTCGTCCTGGGAGGCGTTGCCATTTGGCTATATCGTCGCCGGAGGGCTGCTCTACACCGTCGGTGTGGTGTTCCATGCGTCGAAGAACATGAAGTTCGCCAATGCCATCTGGCATGGATTTGTCGTCGCCGCTTCGGCCTGCTTCTTTGTCGCTATCACCGTTGTGACCACCCAACAGACAGTGGTGTAACCACGTCACTCGGTCCGGATGTAGGCCGCAAGCCCCGAGACAGGCTGCGACGGTGGCCGGTTCTGCCGCTGGCCGGGCTCCCGGATCCCGTTGCGTCCGTTATGGGAGCGCTTGCTCCGTGTCAGGCGAAACGCGTTCGCGCGCCTCTCAGAATGGCCAGACGAGAGCGATCATCGGCACAGCGACGACGATCACGATCACTTCCAGCATCAGCCCCATGCGCCAGTAGTCGCCGAAGCGGTAGTTGCCCGGCCCCATGATGATGGTGTTGTTCTTGTGACCGATGGGGGTGAGGAAGGCGCAGGAGGCGGCCACCGCGACGCCCATCAGGAACGGGTCGGGGCTGGCGCCGATGGAATTGGCGACGCTGACCCCGATGGGCGCGGCGATCAGCGCGGTGGCAACATTGTTGAGGAAATCCGACAAGGTCATGGTGATGACCATCAGCACCATCAGCACGCCCCAGGCCGGCAGGTCCGAGGTGAGCGAGACGATCAGGCCTGCGATCAGCTCGCTGCCGCCGGTCTCTTCCAGCGCGCCTGCGACCGGAATCAGGCAGGCCAAGAGCACGATCACCTTCCATTCGATCAGCGCGTAGAAATCGCGGCCGCTGATGATGCCGAGCAGCAGGTAGGCAACGACGCAGAGCCCGAGCCCGATGGCAAGCGAGGTGATTCCCATCACCGACAGCGCGATCGCAGCAGCGAAGATGCCGATCGCCAAGAACGCCTTGGTCCGCTGCAGCACCTCGAGCCGGCGGTTTTCGAGCGGCAGCACGCCGAGCCACTGGCTGGCGGCGGCGATGTTCTTGTCCGGCCCGATCAACAGCAGCAGATCGCCGGCCTTGATCGGCAGGCGGCTGACCCTTTCGCGGAATCGCTTGCCCTGGCGCGACAGGCCGAGCAGCGTCACGCCGTGACGCTGGATCAGCCGCAGCCCCAGCATGGTGCGCCCGACGACGGAGGCTTCTTCCGGCACGATCGCCTCGACCAGGCTCAGCGACTTGCCCATCAGCCCGCCATGTTCCTCGGTGCCGATGGCGTCGAGGTCGGCCGCGCCCATGAAGGCCTCGATCTGCTTCGGATCGCCCTCCAGCACCAGGAAATCGCCTTCCCTGATCTCGCGCGTCTGCGAGAAACCCGGCAGCCGCTTGCCCTGCCGGGCCAGCCCGAGAATGCTGACATCGTTCTCGTCGGCGACAGGATAAAGCTCGCCCACCGACAGGCCGATCGACTTCGATCCTTCCTTCGCCCGCGCCTCGGCGACGTAAAGCCCGGCGTCACCCTCCAGCGACATCGCGTCGGCCCGCTTGGGAATCAGCCGCCAGCCGATGAAGGCGACATAGGCGATACCGGCGGTCGCCACGGCGATGCCGACCGGGGCGAAATCGAACATCGAATAGGGCGCGCCCAGGACATCCTGCCGGTACTGCGCGATGACGATGTTGGGCGGTGTGCCGATCAACGTGATCATGCCGCCGAGAATGGTGCCGAAGGACAAGGGCATCAGCGTCAGCGACACCGCCCGCTTGGCCTTGCGCGCCGCATCCATGTCGAGCGACATCAAAAGCGCAAGGGCGGCGACATTGTTGATGATCGCCGACAACACCGCGCCGGCCACCGCCATGATGCCGATATGCACCGGAAGCGCCCGGTCCGACTTGGTGACGAAACGGGCGATCATTTCCACGGCGCCGGAATTCATCAGCCCGCGCGAGACGATCAGCACCAGCGCAATGATGACGACCGCGGGGTGACCGAAGCCGTGAAATGCGTCCTCCGGCGCGACCAGGCCGGCCAACACCGTGACCATGAGCGCCACGAAGGCGACGAGATCATAGCGGAACCGCCCCCAGACCAGCATCCCGAACAGGACGACAAGAATTCCAAAAAGCACGATCTGGTCGGTCGTCATGAAATGTACCCTTCCGCGAACTGAACGGACAACTCTCTCGCGGCCTTGGGGTTGCATGGCCCGATGCGACGGTCAACTTTTTTCCCGGAAGCGAATTCCTCACCGCCCGGAGCGACCGCGGCTCCGGGCAGCGCGTGAGCCGCTGTTGTTATCGGGCGAGATATTGGTTGGTGTACCAGCCCGACACGTCCGGCATCGCCTTTTGCACGTCGCCATTGGCGTCACGCAATATGCCTGCCTGGTACAGAAAACCGGCAATCCCGGTAATCAGCTCAGGATCGATCAGGCCCACGGGCTCGTCCGGATCCTTGAGGAACCCGCCCTCGACAAGGGCTTTCATCGACGCCCGCACCAGTTCCGGGTTGGACAGCATGCCGCCGGTTTCCGCGACCAGGATACCGGCGGCCTCATCCGGATGGTCCGCCGCGAAGGCATAGCCCCGCTGCGCCGCCTTGACGAAGGCCCCGGTGGCTTGCTCGTTTGCCGCAAGCCAGGTGGAATTGCCACCCAGGAACGTCGTGTGCTGGTCCGGCACGCCGTAATCCGCGTAAGAGAACCAGCGCTGCGGCCGGCCGAGCAGCACCGAATTGACACCTTCCCAGGTGCTGACTTCAAGGGTGAAATCGACCGAGCCGTTGGCCAGCGCCTCGTAGGCGGAGGTGCCGAGTGTCACCGTGTCGAATCTGCCCTCGCCCCCGTCATGGCGAATGATCGAGGAGATCAGCGCATTTTCCCAGGCGCTGCCGAAGCCGGCATAGATCTTTCCATCGAGATCGGCGGGGCGCTGGATATCCTCGCGCTCGCCGTTGAACACCAGCCGTCCGGTCTCGTGCTGGACCACCGCCATCACCGCGGTCATGTCGGCGCCCATAGAGCGCTGGCTGTGAAAGCTGACGGCACTGAGAATGCCGAACTGGGCCACGCCGGTCGAAACCAGCGTGCCCGACGAGGTGTCGGTGTAGGGCAGGATCTCGACGTCGAGACCCACCTCGTCGAACCAGCCCTTTGCCTTCGCCACATAGAGCCCGACATGGTTGGTGTTGGGCGTCCAGTCGAGCGCCACGGTGAGTCTTTCCGCCGCATGGGCCGGAACGGCCGCGAGCAGGGCCAGCGCAGTCAGAAGATGTTTCATGATCGGTCTCCGGTTTGGGTGAGAAGCGTGTCGAGAAGCTCTGCCTCGAGGCGGACAGCCTCAGGCGAGAGCGTGCGGCCAAGGCGTGGACGCCGGTCCGGCACCTCGAATTCGGCAATGATCCGGGCGGGCCGGGGCGACAGCACATAGATCCGGTCCGACAACGCCACCGCCTCGCGCACATCGTGAGTGACGAGAATTGTGGTCCAGCGGGCGTCCCGCCAGCGGTGCTCGAGCCAGCGCTGCATTTCGGCCCGGGTCAGCGCGTCGAGCGCGCCGAAAGGCTCGTCGAGCAGCTGCACCGGCCGGTCCTGCAAGATGGTGCGCATCAACGCCGCACGCTGGCGCATGCCGCCCGAAAGCTGAGCCGGGTAACGATGTTCGAAGCCGTCCAGTCCGAAGGTTGCAAACAGCGGCCGTACTTTTGCCCGCGCCTCGGCGCGGCCCATGCCCTGGATCTCAAGCCCGAGGATCACGTTGTCGATGATTCGCCGCCAGGGCATCAGCGCGTCGCGCTGCGGCATGAAGGCAAAGGCCCGAGGGCTTCCGTCAAGTGGTGCGCCGCCGACCCGGATCTCTCCGCGACCAGGCGTCAGCGCCCCGGTCAGAAGCCGCAACAGGCTCGACTTGCCGCAGCCGGAAGGCCCGAGGATCGACACGAACTCGCCTTGAGCGACATGCATCGACACATCGTCAAGCACGGGGGTCCCACCGAACGAGAGGCCTATGTTGCTCAGTTCGAGCGCGCTCATCGTCCCGCCCCCGCCTGCCGCCAGCCGAGCACGATCCATTGCATCAGCGCGGTTGCGCCGAACAACGCCAGCGTCAGCGCCGAGCTGATCACCACGGCGGCGAGCATCAGGTCCGGCCGGAAGCTGTTCTTGGCATTGAGAATGACGATGCCGAGCCCCGCGCGGGCGCCGACATATTCGGCGAAGATCGCCGCCACCACCGCATAGGTGATCGAGATCCGTAAGCCGGCAAAGAAATAGGGCATCGCCGAGGGAAGCCGGGCTCGGCGGAAGATGCCTGCCCGCGACGCGCCCATCGAAGCCAGCAGCGCCTCGATCTCCGGTTCGGTGGATTCGTAGCCGTCGACCAGCGCGATCAGCATCGGGAAGAAGGTGACCAGCGCCACCAGCAGGATCTTCGGCGTCAGCCCGAAGCCGAACCACAGCACCACCAGCGGCGCGATCGCCACCAGCGGCAGCGTCTGGCTGATCACGAACACCGGAAACAGCGCCCGCCTGAGCTTTGGGACGAAATCGATCAGCACCGATAGCGTGAAGGCGAGGCTCAGCGAGAAGGCAAAGCCGGTCAGCGTCGCCTGCAGCGTCGGCCATGTGTTGGCCCACAACAGCTCGCGATTATCGGCGATCTGACTGACCACGCGCGACGGCGCCGGCAGCACCAGCGCCGAAATGCCGGACACACGGACGTAGATCTCCCACGCCGCCAGCGCCGCCGCCACGCTGAAAATGGCGGGCAGACCCTGGCGGATGCTGGTGAGAAGGGTGCGAAACATGGCCGGCACACGGCCGAAAGGCCGCGCCGCCGGCGCGCCGGACGATGAACCTGTCATGGTATCAGCCGATCGACGGGCTGTTGGCTGAAACCGTCAGATCGATGGTGACGTGACCGGCGGGCGGGCCGAAGCGGCAGAACGCCTCCTGCAGCGTGGCGAACACCGGTCCGGAATCGCCGGTGAGCCGTGTACAGAAATTCTTCGACCGGTCGAACGTGCCGCTCGATTTAAGAAAATCGATGCAGCCCATGATCTCCGCCATGTGATCGCCGGCGCCCATCACGTAAAGCGAGAACTGCGCCCGCGCCGTCTCGCCGGTCCGGGGCGCCTCGCCAAGCGCGGCAAGTGCTGCCGCCTGCCGCGAGCCGAGCGGCTCGGATGGATTGGCCAGCGCATTGGTCTGGCAGATCGGATCGTCGGGTTCGCCCGGACAGCCGCGCGACAGCGTGGCGCGCAGGACGACGTGGTGCCGGCTGGCAGCAGCCGCCACGTAGAGATCGCGCAACGCCGGAAACAGCACTTCCGGCGGGCCGACGATCAATGTGGAGATGTCGTCGGTCTCGATCCTGAGCCGCTCACGATACGGGTCGAGCGCCGAAAGCGAAGACAGGATCACGTCCACGAACCCGTCGGTCATGGGGTAAAGGGATACTTGCGCGCCTGCGAACATCTTGGTTCCTCCTTGCTACGCTGGCATTATCCAGATCAGCTTCGAGGGTCCGTGGGCTTGGCGCCCGCATCTCAGCCGCGGCTCTACGCGGCACCCCTGTGGTGAGGACTATTCAACAGGCTTTGCATGCAAATGCAAGTGTCTTCTTTTCTCTTCGCGTGGTTTTTCAGAAGGGTTCGAAGCGACAGGACCCGCGTCTTGTCGGCATCAGGCAGTGGACCTGCGCCGGGTCGACCCGACTTACAGCCCGGCCCGGCCCCTGTTTGCGCGGCGGTCGCCTGCCTTGCCGTTTTCGGCAGGCCCTTCCGGGACGATGCCGTCGAGATGCTCGCCCCAGACGATATCCGTGTTGCGCCCGGAGATCTTGGCCCGGTAAAGCGCAACGTCGGCAGCCTTCGTGCACTCGGTAAGCGACGTTCCGGCCTGGGGAGCCAGCGCAATGCCGGCCGAGAAGGACAAGGCGACGTCCTTCAGTTCGGCAATCCGGTGGGTGGCAAGCTCGCGCCGCCAGCGGGCACATCGTTCGAGCGCGGAATCGCGGCTCGTGGCCGGAAGCACGACGAGGAATTCCTCGCCACCGTAACGGAACGCCATTTCCGCGCCTTGCAGGCTGTCGGCGAGGATGGTGGCGAAAGCCGCCAGCGCCTTGTCGCCGACATCGTGGCCATAGCGGTCGTTGACCTGCTTGAAGTAATCGAGATCGACGACGATCAGCGAGACCGGCGCGTCTTCGCTCGCGCTCGAAAGCACGGGCGGGATGACGGTACTGGCGTGGCGGCGGTTGAAAAGCCCGGTCAGGTGATCGTGAAAGGCCTGCTGCTCCAGCTGTTCCTGCAGGCGCAGGTTTTCCTCAAGCCGCAGTTTCAGCACCTGCCCGGCATCCGAGAGGCTTTTCTGCGCGGCTTCCCTGGCAGTAACGTCACGCAGCACCATCATCACGTTGCCCTGCCGGCCCCAGTGCTCGAGTGGCTGGACGGACACTTCGAATATCTTCTCCATGGCGTCGAAGCGAACGGTCGGCTTCCTGGTCTTGCTCGTCGTATCCGTTGCAACGAAATCCATCAGCGGGTGGGAAGGCGGGAGCTTCGTGCCGACGGTTTCTCGGTTGAATCCCGTCAGCTTCTCTGCTGCGGGATTGGTCTCGAGAACCAGGCCGCTCGGCTCGAGCACCACGATCGGGTCCGGCAGAATCGAGAAGATGATGTCCCGGGCGATCGGCGGGGCGATGAACAGCTTTCCGCGATATTGCGCGAAAAGCACGGCGAGCACCGTCGCGCTGAAGGCGAAGGGCGTCGGGTCATCGTTAAAGAGCCGGAACCCGAACAGGTTGAAAGCCGCGTTGCAGGCCCAGGGCACGCATGTTGCGACCAGCAGCGCAACCATTTGATGCCTGTGCAGACGAGAGGCGCGCTTCAATTGGGAGATCGACATCAGGCAGGCAAGCAGGATGCACAGATACATTCCCCCCAACAACACGTAAAACAGCCATCCGTGAGAGAAGGTCGGCCGATCTTCGTTGATGACGCCGGTATAGATCCAGTGATGATAGCCATCCGTCAGGGCGGCAAGGCCCGCGAGCGCACTGATCGACAGAATGATGGTGATCGGCAGGCGTCTGGTGACCTGGCTGAAGCCTGCGTGGTCAAGAAAGCCTGCCGACCAGAACAGCGGCGTGGCAATGATGCCGAACCAGGCGAGCCGGCTGAACAGGATCTTGTCAGGCAGGTCTACACTGTTGAGGCGAAGCACGACCATGGCGATCCACCAGATCGACGCCACGGCTGACAACCCGAAGGCGATCCGCCCCGGCGCTTCCGGCGAGGTGACGATTCGTCCGACCACAAGAATCGCGAGTATCGCGATCACAAGCAGGATCGGGGTCGAAAAGCTCATTGTCAGTCCTTCAAATAACACGGCGGAGCGGGCTTACTACGCGCTGTCCCGGTATTCCTGATGTATCAATACGCAAGTTTTCCTAATGAAGTTTTGCGATGCGGTGCAATATCTTGCCAGCCGCCGGTTTCGGCGGGGGAAACCGCGCGACAGCGTCGCCCTGAGCAACAACTGATGCCCTGTGGCGGCGGCGCCTGCGATCCGTTTTGCATGCAAATGCACGTTCTTTATTCTCTTCGGATGTATTTTCAGCTGCCTTGAAACTGCAAGGAGCAATGGGCAGGCCCGCGGCCCAAGGCGGCATCCAGGCTCGCAGATCCCGGTTTTTGGTGTATGACGGACCCCATGAAACACCTTGTCCCGACCTTGATCATTGTTTTCATGCTGAGCGTCGCACCCGCCAGCGCCCGGACCATCTGCACAATAATCGCCGATGCGGCCAGCGGTGAGGTGCTGCTCGAAGAAGGCGATTGCCGCTCCCGGGTCACCCCGGCATCGACTTTCAAGATCGCCCTGAGCCTGATCGGCTACGACACCGGCTTCCTGACCGGGCTGACCACACCGGTTCTGCCGTTCAGAGAGGGATATCCCGATTGGGGCGGCAGCAACTGGACACAGCCGACCAATCCCGAGCGCTGGATGAAATATTCGGTCGTCTGGTACTCGCAGCAGATCACCGCAGCACTCGGCGCCGACAGGATCGAGCGCTATCTGACGGCCTTCGGCTATGGCAATGCCGATTTTGCCGGCGACCCGGGCCGCAACAACGGGCTTGAACGAGCCTGGATCAGTTCCTCGCTGAAGATCGCACCGGCGGAACAGGTGGCGTTCCTGCGAAATCTGGTCGATCGCAGCCTGCCTGTGGCGCCTGACGCCATCGACAGGACCATGGCTGTCGTTGAAACGACTGCGGTTGGCAATGGATGGGTGGTTGCCGGCAAGACCGGCGCTGCCTATCCGCGGATGGCGGACGGGTCGTTTGACCGGGCGCGAGGCTGGGGCTGGTTTGCCGGCTGGGCTAACAAGGGCAACCGGACCTTGGTGTTCGCGCGGCTCAACCAGGATGAAAAGCGCGAGAAAGGCTCCGCCGGAATCAGGAACAAGAGGGCATTCCTGAAGCAATGGCCGCAACTGGCCTCGGCCATGCGCTGGTGACCGCGCGACGGCATTCCGGGGCGCTTTGCCTGGCCCCACTCTTGATCACCCCTGTCCTGGCCCCATATCTCCCCCATGAAACGCCGCTCCTTTATCAAGTTTTCAGCGCTCGCCGCCCTGTTCGGCCTCGGCGCATCGGGGACCGCCATGGCCGTCGCACGCAATTCCAATCCGTATCATTCCGGTCCGGTCAGTGATCATTTTGACGGAGTGCGGTTCTTCAATCCCGACGGTGCCGTGCCCAAGGGATTTTCCGACCTGCTAAGATGGAAATTCGGCGGCAAGCAGGCAAGCTGGCCGAAATTGGTCAAGAGCCCGTTCGCACCGGCCCGTCCCGAGCCGCGGATCGAGGGCGACCGCCTGCGCATCACCATGGTCGGCCACGCCACCATGCTGATCCAGACCGCCGGGCTCAATATCCTCACCGATCCGGTCTGGTCCGATCGTGCCAGCCCGCTCTCCTTTGCCGGGCCGAAGCGCGTCACCGCGCCCGGCATCGCCTTCGAGGACCTGCCCGACATCGATCTGGTTCTGCTCAGCCACAATCATTACGACCATCTCGACCTCGTCACCCTGGCCCGGCTGCAGTTGGCGCACGATCCGCTGGTGATCACCCCGCTCGGCAACGACACCATCATCAAGGCGCATGTTCCCACCATGCGCATCATGACCGGCGACTGGGGCGATTCCATCGAGTCCGGCCCGGCCACCATCCATTTCGAGCCCTGCCACCACTGGTCGGCGCGCGGCATGAACGACCGCTCGATGGCGCTGTGGGCCGCCTTCGTGCTCGAGACCCCCGGCGGCAAGATCCTGCATATCGGCGACACCGGCTTCGACAAGGGCCGGCCCTACACCAACGCCCGCGAACGCCACGGCAGGTTCCGCGCCGCGATCCTGCCGGTCGGCGCCTACGAGCCGCGCTGGTTCATGAAGGACCAGCACCAGAACCCGGACGAGGCGATCGACGGCTTCCTGATGTCGGGCGCCGACTATGCGCTCGGCCATCACTGGGGCACCTTCCAGCTCACCGACGAGGGCCGCGATGCGCCCGCCGAAGTGCTGCAGGCCCGGCTCGCCGAAAAGGGCGTTTCCAGGGACCGGTTCCGGCCGCTGCATGTCGGCGAGGCCTGGGAACCTCCGCTGACGGCCTGACCGGCGCCACGGTCACGCACAGACTGGTAATCCCGGCGCTTTTCCGCCATATAGAGCCCGAACATGAACGGGTGCACGCGATGGGATCGATGGTTCCTTTTGCCAAGATGAACGGACTGGGCAACGACATTGTCGTCATCGACATGCGTGGCCGCAGCGATGGCGTGACCGCTCAAGCCGCGATTGCGCTTGCCGGTGGCGACCGTACCGGTTTCGACCAGATCATGGCGATCCACGACACCGATCTCGACGGCGTCGATTACCGCATCGACATCCTGAACTGCGACGGCTCCCGCGCCCAGGCCTGCGGCAACGGCACGCGCTGCGTGGTCCAGGCGCTGGCGTCCGAAACCGGGCGCAAGAGTTTCACCTTCAAGACGCTCGCCGGCATCCTCAATGCCGAGGAACACGACGACGGGCTGATTTCCGTCGACATGGGCCGGCCGGAATTTGCCTGGGACAGGATCCCGCTTTCGGAAGAATTTCACGACACCACCCGGATCGAGCTGCAGATCGGCCCGATCGACGACCCGGTGCTGCATTCACCGTCGGTGGCATCGATGGGCAACCCGCATGCGATCTTCTGGGTCAAGGACGATGTCTGGAGCTATGACCTGGAACGCTTCGGGCCGCTGCTCGAAAACCACCCGATCTTCCCCGAGCGCGCCAACATCTCGATCGCCCGGGTGATCGACGATCACACGCTGGATCTCAGGACCTGGGAACGCGGCGTTGGCCTGACCCGCGCCTGCGGCTCGGCCGCCTGCGCCGCCGGGGTCTCCGCCGCGCGCACGGGCCGCACCGGGCGGACGGTCACCGTCAACGTGCCCGGCGGTCCGCTGCTGATCGAGTGGCGCGGCGACGACCACGTGATCATGACCGGCCCGGCGGAATGGGAATTTTCCGGCACCGTCGATCCGCTCACCGGAGACTGGCAGGCCGACGAGGCGGCGGCGTGAGCGGCGTTCGCGTTCTCACCCTCGGCTGCCGGCTCAACACCTACGAATCGGAAACCATGCGCAAGGCGGCCGAAGCCGCCGGCCTCAACAACGCCATCTTGGTCAACACCTGCGCGGTAACCGCCGACGCCGTGCGCCAGGCGCGCCAGACCATCCGCCGCGCCCGGCGCGACAATCCCCACGCCCGCATCGTCGTCTCCGGCTGCGCCGCGCAGGTCGAGCCGGAAACCTTCGCCGCCATGGACGAGGTCGACGCGGTGATCGGCAACGACGCCAAGGGCCGGGCGGCGAGCTATCGCGCCCTGCCGGATTTCGGCGTCTCCGAAAGCGAGAAGATCCGCGTCAACGACATCATGGCCGTGCGCGAGACCGCGCCGCAGATGATCGAGGCGGTGGAGGGTCACGCCCGCGCCTTCGTGCAGGTGCAGAACGGCTGCGATCACCGCTGCACCTTCTGCATCATCCCCTATGGCCGCGGCAATTCCCGCTCGGTGCCGATGGGCGCGGTGGTCGACCAGATCGAAAAACTGGTCGACAACGGCTACGACGAAGTGGTCATCACCGGCGTCGACGCCACCAGCTACGGCGCCGACCTGCCGGGAAGCCCGACGCTCGGCAGGCTCGCCTCCACCATTCTTAAACAGGTGCCCGACCTCAGGCGGCTCAGGCTGTCGTCGATCGACTCGATCGAGGTCGACGATGCGCTGATGGATCTGATCTCGAATGAGCCGCGCTTCATGCCGCATCTGCACCTGTCGCTGCAGCATGGCGACGACATGATCCTCAAGCGGATGAAACGGCGGCACAGCCGCGACGACGCGATCCGGTTCTGCGAGACGGTGCGGTCGTTGCGGCCCGGCTTTGCCTTCGGCGCCGACCTGATTGCCGGGTTTCCGACCGAGACCGAGGAGATGTTCGCCCGCTCGCTCGACATCGTCGACGAATGCGGTCTGGCGTTTTTGCACGTCTTCCCCTATTCGCCGCGCCAGGGAACCCCGGCGGCGCGCATGCCGCAGCTCGATCGCGGACTGATCAAGGCCCGCGCGGCGCGCTTGAGGCAACGCGGCGAACGGGCCTATGATGCCCACCTCTCTGAAATGGCGGCAGCGGGTGGAACCCGATCGGTTCTGGTCGAGTTTTCCGGCATGGCGCGGACAGAAAATTTCACTCCGGTGGTTGCGTCCGGCGCGCCACGGGGCCAGATGGCTCTGGTGAGGATCAACGGCCGCACCGCGGATCACCTTACCGGCGAAACGGTAACGGCGGATCAGGTGCAAACCGCAGATCTCGTCACAGGCTGACATCGGGAAGGCAGAAGACCGGCATGGCGCTCAACTTCATCAAAAAGGTTTTCTCCTTCGGGCGGAACAAGGAAGATGCGCCCGCACCCGAGGCTGCGCCCGAAACGCAGGCAGTTCCCGAACCCGAGACCGTTCCTGAACCCCAGGCTGAACCCGAAGCCGTGGACGCGCCGGCCGCCGCGCCAGAAGCCGAGGCCGAACCATCATCGCCGCAGGACGAGGGACTGCACCTTGCCGAACTTTCGGCCGATCCGGTTGTCGCCCCGGTGCCCGAGGGAGAGCCGGTCCCCGCGCCCCTTGATGACGCCGTGACCGCGTCCGGCGAGACACCGCTTCACGCCGAACCGGTGGAAGTATCGCCCGAAGACGGCCTGCATCCTGACGAATTGACCGCCGACCCGGCTTTCGAGCCAATGTCCGGGGAAAAGCCTGAGCCTGAGCCTGAGCCTGAGCCTGAGCCTGAGCCTGAGCCTGAGCCTGAGCCTCGAAGGCTGGTTGTCCGCGACACGGTGTCAAGGGCGGAGCCCGCGCCGGCGGCCGAACCTGTGGAGGAGCCGAAAGGCAACTGGTGGCAGCGCCTGCGCCAGGGCCTGTCGCGCACATCCGGCCAGCTTTCCAGCCAGATCACCGGCATCTTCACCAAGCGCAAGCTCGATGACGAGACGCTCGAGGAGCTGGAAGACATCCTTCTGCAGGCCGATCTCGGGGTCGAGACGGCGATGCGGATCACCGATGCGCTGTCCTCGACCCGCTACGGCAAGGACATTTCGCCGGCCGAGGTGCAGAAGGTGATGGCCGCCGAAATCGCCAAGGTATTGGGCCCGGTGGCCAGGCCGCTGGAACTCGATCTCAGCCACAAGCCGCACGTGATCCTGGTGGTCGGCGTCAACGGCACCGGCAAGACCACCACCATCGGCAAGCTTGCCGCCAAGCTCTCCGCCGGCGGGCTGAAGGTGACGCTTGCGGCCGGCGACACCTTCCGCGCCGCGGCAATAGAGCAGCTGAAGATCTGGGGCGAGCGCACCGGCTCCAAGGTGGTCTCGACCAAGCTCGGCGCCGACGCCGCGGGCCTTGCCTACGAGGCCTTCGAGACCGCACGCGACGATGGCGCCGACGTGCTGATCATCGACACCGCCGGGCGGCTGCAGAACCGCACCGAACTGATGGACGAGCTCGCCAAGGTGGTGCGCGTCATCGGCAAGCTCGATCCGGACGCGCCGCACACCGTGCTGCAGACGCTTGACGCAACCACCGGCCAGAACGCCCTGAACCAGGTCGAGATCTTCAAGAATGTCGCCGGCGTCAACGGCTTGGTGATGACCAAGCTCGATGGCACCGCGCGCGGCGGCATTCTCGTCGCCATCGCCGCCAAGCACAAATTGCCGGTCTATTTCGTCGGCGTCGGCGAGGGTGTCGACGATCTCGAACCCTTTGAAGCGGCGGATTTCGCATCCGCCATCGCCGGAGAGCCGGCCGGAGACCTGAAATGACCGACCGCAAGCCAGCCGAAGCCGCAGACCAGGAGCTGCACATCTTCGAAGCCGACCCCAACGCGCCCGACCGCAAGCGGATCAATCCGCTGCTCAAGCTGGTGCTTGAGCTGGGCCCGTTGCTGGTGTTCTTCTTCGCCAATTCGAAAGGCGCCTGGATCGCCGAGCGGGTGCCGTTCCTGGCAGATATCGGCGGACCGATCTTCGTTGGCACCGCCTGCTTCATGATCGCCACGGCAATTGCGCTGTCGGTGTCCTGGCTCCTGACCAGAACCCTGCCGATCATGCCGCTCTTGTCGGGCATCATCGTGCTGGTCTTCGGCGCGCTGACGCTGTGGCTGCAGGACGAGACCTTCATCAAGGTCAAGCCGACCATCATCAACACCATGTTCGGCGTGATCCTGCTCGGCGGGCTCATGTTCAAAAAGTCGTTCCTGGGCTACGTCTTCGATTCCGCCTTCCGCCTCGACGCCGAGGGCTGGCGCATCCTGACCCTGCGCTGGGGCCTGTTCTTCCTGCTGATGGCGGTGATCAACGAGGTGATCTGGCGCAATTTCTCCACCGACTTCTGGATCGCCTTCAAGGTCTGGGGAAACATGCCGCTATCGATCGTCTTTACGCTCATGCAGCTGCCGCTGATGCAGCGCCATGCGCTGCCGGAAGAGGACGCGGAAGGGGTGAAGGGCTGAAACCCTTCGTCCTTCAACAATCGTCGGGCGCCGCCCGACCGATGCTGGCAGAGCACTCGGAATGGGACATGATCACGGCGCGCCGACAATGCGCGCCAGCTTGCCCAGCGTCTGCAATCCCAGCTCCATGGCGCCAAAGCCCCTGGCTTGCTGGAATTCGGCCGCGCTGCTGAACACCATGCCGAGCGTGACCTTCGTCCCAGCGTCCTCGTCCTCGAACATCACCCAGGCATCGGCATGTTTCGGCCCGTTCTCGCCCCAGAGCAGCGCGTAGCCGATCCTTTCACCGCTCCTGATCTCACTGTAAAGATGATGATTGGGGTAGACCGTGCCGTCCGGTCCGATCATGTCGAACACCCATTCGCCGCCCTCGCGCAGGTCGATCCGCTGCGTCCGGCAGGAAAACCCGTCGGGGCCCCACCATTTGGGCAAGGTTTCCGGGTTGAACCAGGCACCCCAGACAATGTCGCGCGGCGCCTTGATCACCCGTTGCAACAGCATGGTCCGCTCCGCCACGCCCACCAGATTGTCGAGCCCGGCGCCAAAACCCTGACGGTAGCCGTCCTCCATGTTTTCGGCCAGTGAGGCAAGCTGGACCGTCAGCACGATGCGGCACTTGTCATCCCCGCCCGAGAACTCCGCCGTCACCAAGGCCGCCGACTGCGTCACTCCCTCCGACGAGATCACCTCGGTGTTGACGCTCAAAACGCCGGGCTGCAACACCAGCCATCCGACCTCGCAGCTTGTGTCAGGGTATCCTTCGACCTTGCACAGCGAGACTTCCCGCCCGCCGACGCGCGTGTCGGCCTCGAGAAATTCGACGGCGACGGATGGCGCGGGCGCCGCCCAGACCGCGCGTGCGGCGGGGGCGGTCCAGGCTGCCCAGACGGTTGCGAGCGGAGCCGCGACCTGCCGTTCAAAATTCAGGGTGGCGAAACGCTCGTTCATCTCGCGAGTCCTTTCGCGTAGGCCTCGAGCTGCGTCGCCACCGTGCCCCAGCCGTCGAAGAAACCCATGTCCTCATGGTTCTTTTTCGTCTCCGGATTGCGATGCCGGGCGATCGCCGTGTAGCTGGTGCCGCCGCCGGGCGCATCGGCAAGAAGCAGGATCGCTGTCATGAACGGCTCGAGCGCCGGCTTCCAGCCTTCGGTGTAGGCGTCGGTGAACACCAGCTTTTCTTCCGGCACGACCTCGAGATAGACGCCGAAATTCTCCATCACGTTGCCCTCGACCTCGAAGGTCGTGTTGAAGCGTCCGCCGACCTTGAGGTCGATGTCGACATCGGTGACCTTGTGGGGAACCGGGACGAAGAAATGCGGGATATGTTCGGGCCGAGTCCAGCATTCCCATATCAGCTGCCGCGGCGCGGCGAGCGTCCGGGTAAAGCTCAAATCCGTTGCGGGATCCAGATCCAGTTTCATGTCTCGCGCTCCTTCATGACTTTCTTGACATAATCGTCCAGCCGGTCGAGCCGGGATTCCCAGATGACCCGCTGCTCGTCGAGCCAGGTTCGCATCGGCATGAGCGCTTCGGGCACGATCGCGCAGGTGCGCACGCGCCCGTCCTTCGAGGTGGCGATCAGGCCTGCCTCCTCCAGCACCGCCAGATGCCGCATCACCGTCGGCAACCGGAGCCCGGTGGGCTCGGCCAGTTCGCTCACCGGCGCCGGTCCTTGAGCCAGATGCGTCAGGATCGACCGCCGCGTCGGGTCCGCCAGGGCGTGGAACAGGTCCGAGAGATCAGTGTCATGCTTAGCCATATGTCTAACTATCTGAGCTCCAAGTCGCCGTCAAGGGATAGTTTGCAATGTTGCTAAGTGTTTCGCGGTCAGGATTGCCGCGATTTTCTCAGGGGTCTTGGCCTCGTTGCTCGCCAGATTGATCGCGCCGACGAGACCTTCCGTGTCCTGGAGAACGGACATGACAGAGGCGCAGTCTGCCTCTCACCCCTGGTTCCCGAACGGCCCTTGATACCCCTTCGCCATCACCTCGCGCTCGTGGCCGAGCATCCAGTGCACTGTCGGAAAGGCGATTTCGTCGACCGGCAGCTTGTCCCAGTCGAACAGCTCCACTTCGAGGCTTTCCTCGCCGGCGCCGAACAGCGCGGCGCCGGCGCCCGGGTCGATGAGTTCGGCGCGCCAGATCAGCTGCACCTGGCTCAGATGCGGGACCGAGTATATTGCCAGCAATTCGCCGAGCTTCAGCTGCGCCAGCGCCTCTTCGCGCGCCTCGCGCCGGGCGCCGTCCTCGGGCGTCTCATTGAGTTCGAGATAGCCGGCCGGCACAGTCCAGAAACCGCGCCTCGGCTCAATCGCCCGGCGGCACAAAAGCACCTTGCCTTCGTGCCGGACCACCGAGCCGACGACAATGCGCGGGTTCTGGTAGTTGACGAAGCCGCAGGTACGGCAGACTTCGCGTTCATGGGTATCGCCGTCGGGAACCAGGCGGTGAAAGGTCTTTTGCGTGGTCATGAACGCAAACATAGCGGCAGCGCCGCAATCCGGCGAGAGGCAATGCGGGGATTTCACAACACCTGGAAATCACGATTACATTGAGCGCAAAACCGGGCATGCAACGCCCGAGACAAGCAAAATTCCGACAGGCGGTTGACCGAGAAAAGGGATTACGCAATGGTCGCGTTCACCTCAGACCCGATTGAAAATCTTGTCCAGACTGCAGGAATATGAAATGAAACTCGATCTCTTCCGCAAAGCGCTTGCTGTCCTGTTCCTCTTTACTCTCGCTACTCCGGCGTTGGCCAAGGACATTCCCCATATTCACAAGTTCGACCTCAAAGTTGGCCAGACACGGGTCTTCTATGGTTATATCGGCAAGAAGTGTGGCGTGCTTCCGAGCAGGGTCAGTTTGCCGAAAGTCAGAATCGGCACTCTTTCGACAGGAAAGGCCGGCATTCGGGGGTCGAGGCGCTGCAATGGCCGCGTACCTGCCGTCGAAATCAAGTTCACGGCGACAAAAAAGGGCCGCGCGACATTCCGGATCAATGAAGACCGCTTCACGGTTCAGGTCAGATAGGAAATATCCGTATCCGTCTTGGCTTGCATTCGCCGCCTTACCAGGCGGCGGAGCTTCTTTGCATGAGATGCGAGGCTCATGTCATGCGAGACCCATGAGCGGGTCGGGAGTCACGGCTTCGAACGCGCCTTCTCGATCGCCGGCAACAGCTTGTCGCGCAGGCTTTCAACCGTGAACGGGCCGATCTGCTTGAACAGGATGGTCCCGTCGGGCGCGACCAGATAGGTCTCGGGGATGCCGTAGACACCCCAGTCGATCGCCGCTTTGCCCGCCGGATCAACACCCACGGCAGCAAACGGATTGCCAAGTTCGCCAAGGAACTTGAGCGCGTTGTCGTTCTTGTCCTTGTAGTTGATGCCGACGAGCTCGATCCGGGGATCGCGCGACAATTCGAGCAGCACCGGATGCTCCTGCCGGCAGGGCACGCACCACGAGGCCCAGACATTGACCAGCGCCAGCTTGCCCGAAATCGCCGCATCGGTCAGCGCCGGCACCGGCGCGCCGTTCGCATTCAGGCCCTCAAGCGGCGGCAGATCGAGCGACGGCGCCTTGGTGCCGATCAGCACCGAGGGGATTTCACTGGCATCCTTGCCCGAGCCGAGCTGGTAGAGAAACACCGCCGACAGGGCAACGAAAAGCACCAGCGGCAGAAACGCGATCAGCAGCCGCCGGCGGCCGGAAGCGGAAGGCGCCGCCTCGTCGTGGATATCTTCGCTCATCAGCTGGACCCGCCGGCAGCCTTCGACCGCCGCCGTACGCCCTGCGCCTCAAGTTCGGCCAGCTCGCGCCGCCGCGCCCGACCGTCGAGCAGGATGCCAACCAGCAACCCGGCAAGGGTGAGGGCGGTGGCCGCATAGGAGAGAAAGACGAAGGCTTCGTGGCTCATCATGTTGAAGCCCCGCCGCCGATGGATTGCGCGGCCTGACGGCGCATCGTCTGCACCCGCCGACGCCAGATCTCGTTGCGCATCGCCATCAGGTGCAGGGTGAAGAAGATCAGCGTGTAGGCTATCGCCATCACCAGCAGCGGATAGAGCATCGTGGGGTGGATGGTTGGTCCGTCCATACGGATCACACTGGCCGGCTGGTGCAGCGTGTTCCACCAGTCGACCGAAAACTTGATGATCGGGATGTTGACGAAGCCGACCAGCGTCAGCACCGCGGCGGGACGCGCCGCCCGGGCCGGATCGTCCATCGCCTTATGCAGCGCCATCAACCCCAGATACATCAAAAACAGCACGAACACCGAGGTCAGCCGCGCGTCCCACACCCACCAGGTGCCCCACATCGGACGGCCCCAAAGCGAACCGGTGAGCAGCGACAGGAAGGTGAAGGCCGCGCCGATCGGCAGCGCCGTCTTGGCCGCGACATCGGCCAGCGGATGCCGCCAGACCAGCGTGCCGAGCGAGGCGACCGCCATCACCGAGTAGCACATCATGGCGAGCCAGGCGGCGGGCACGTGGATGAACATGATCCTGACCGTGATGCCCTGCTGGTAATCCTCCGGTGCGGCGAAGGACATGTAGAGCCCGACGACCAGCGACAGCACGGCCGCCGTTGCAAGATACGGCAGAATCCGCCCGGAAAGGGCGAGAAACCGGGTCGGATTGGCGAGGCTGGTAAACCAGCCCTGGGAGATGGTGGTGTCACTCATGGCTTTTTTCTAATCCTTGCCGCGTCCGGTTTCAATGCGACAAATCAATCTGACGCTCCCCTGAGCGCCGCAGCGGCCGCAACGGGGCCGAGTGCTGCGAAAAACAGCGCGATGGCCGACAGGATCATGAACGGCGGCAGGAACGGGTCGGGATCGGTCACCGCCGCGTAAGCAGCGCTGACCCCGAAGATCAGGATCGGGATCGCCAGGGGAAGGATCAGGATCGACACCAGGAGTCCGCCGCGCGGCAGCACCACGGCAACTGCCGCGCCGACCGCGCCGATGAAGGAGATCGCGGGCGTGCCCACCAGCAGCGTCAGCATCACCGCGCCGGTGGCAGTGGCGCTCATGTTCATCAGCAAGCCGAGCAAGGGTGCGGCCAGCACCAGCGGCAGGCCGGTGGCAAGCCAGTGCGCCAGGCTCTTGACGAACACGGTGAGCACCAGCGTGACCCAGTCCTGCATCACCAGCATGTCGAGCGATCCGTCCTCGCGGTCGGCCTGAAACAGCCGGTCGAGACCGAGCAGCGAGGCCAGCAGCGCACCGATCCACAGGATCGCAGGGCCGATCCGCGCAAGCAGGTTGAGATCTGGCCCGATGCCGAAGGGGATGACCGCCACCACGGCGAGAAAGAACAGCACGCCGAGCATCGCTGCCCCGCCCGAGCGGGTGGCGATCGCCAGGTCACGTCTGAGCAAAGCCATCATGTCCAGGACTCCCCGGAGGCGGCGCTGTGAATGCCCGACAGTTCCAGCGACCGCACATTTTCCAGTCCCAGCGGCTGATGCGTGGCGGCGATCGCCAGGCCGCCCGCGGCAAGATGCCGGCTCACCAGATCGGCAAACAGCCGGTCTGAGCGCTTGTCAAGCGCCGCCGTCGGTTCGTCGAGCAGCCACAGCGGCCGGTATGACACCAGGAGCCGCGCCAGCGCGATTCGCCGTTGCTGGCCGGCCGAAAGATAGCCGAACGGCAGGTGCGCCACGCCAGTGAGGCCGACCAGGTCGATCGCCTCGTCGACGTCCATGCCCTCGCCGCTGTCGCTGCGCTGGAAACTCTTCCAGAAGCTCAGGTTTTCCTGCACCCGCAACTCGCGCTTCATGGCGTTGCGGTGACCGAGATAATGGGCAAAGTCGGACACCGGCAATTCTGTTCCGTCATGATCCCGCAGCGAAAACTCACCCGAATCAGCCGCCAGCAATCCCGCCAGGATCCGCAGAAGCGTCGACTTGCCCGCGCCATTGGGTCCGGTGATGACCAGCGCTTCGCCACGGGCAATCGTGAAGTCGATATCTTCAAACAGCACGCTGTCACCGCGCCGTCCCTTGAGTTTCGTGGCTACCGCCTGCATCGGCCCCCGCATCCCGGGCCGCCGGACGGCGTCCGGCGCTCCCATTCAGTAAAAACTAACCACCCAAAAAAACATTCAAATGGGACATTGGTTGATCTGGCACGTTCTTACGAAATTATCTATAACGCCCGCAACCACGCCAGCGGTCGGCGTGAATTCAATCTAGCGCCGAACATGATGCCCCAAGCGTCACGGGCGGACAGCGGAAATGACCGTACCCGCATCCTTGTCCACGCGATCAGCGTGTAAGGTGTTCGCCCTCACATTCGGCCGAACTCATGAAAGCGGGTTGCCTGTGGCCAAATCACTCGACAGCTTCAATTGCCGTTCCACACTCAAGGTCGATGACACCGACTATGTCTATTACAGCCTCGTCGAGGCCGAAAAGAACGGACTGACCGGCATCTCGGCGCTTCCGTTCTCGATGAAGGTCATTCTCGAGAACCTGCTGCGCAACGAGGACGGCCGCACCGTCAAGAAGGATGACATCCTCTCCGTCGTTGCCTGGCTGACCAACAAGGGCAAGACCGAAGCTGAAATCGCCTATCGTCCGGCCCGCGTGCTGATGCAGGATTTCACCGGCGTTCCCGCCGTGGTCGACCTGGCCGCCATGCGCGACGCCATGGTGGCGCTGGGTGGCGATCCGCAGAAGATCAACCCGCTGGTGCCAGTCGACCTCGTGATCGACCACTCGGTCATCGTCGACGAATTCGGCACGCCGCAGGCGCTGGCCCGCAACGTCGAGCACGAATACGAGCGCAACGGCGAGCGTTATCGCTTCCTCAAGTGGGGCCAGCAGGCATTCAAGAACTTCCGCGTCGTTCCCCCCGGCACCGGCATCTGCCACCAGGTCAACCTGGAATATCTCGGCCAGACTGTCTGGACCCGCGACGAAGACGGCGAAATCACCGCCTATCCCGACACCTGCGTCGGCACCGACAGCCACACCACCATGATCAACGGCCTTGGCGTTCTCGGCTGGGGCGTGGGCGGCATCGAGGCCGAAGCCGCCATGCTCGGCCAGCCGATCTCCATGCTGCTGCCGGAAGTCATCGGCTTCCGCCTGACCGGCGCGCTCAAGGAAGGCGTCACCGCCACCGACCTGGTGCTGACCGTCGTGCAGATGCTGCGCAAGAAGGGCGTTGTTTCCAAGTTCGTCGAATTCTTCGGCCCAGGCCTTGATTCGATGTCGCTCGCCGACCGCGCCACCATCGGCAACATGGGTCCGGAATACGGCGCCACCTGCGGCTTCTTCCCGGTTGATGGCGAGACCATCAACTACCTGACCATGTCAGGCCGTGAGGAAAACCGCATCAAGCTGGTCGAAGCCTATTCCAAGGCGCAAGGAATGTGGCGCGAGACTGGCGCCGCCGATCCGGTGTTCACCGACACGCTGGACCTCGATCTTGGCTCCGTCGTGCCGTCGATGGCCGGTCCGAAGCGTCCCGAGGGCCGCATTCCGCTCGAAGGCATCGCGTCCGGCTTCGCCAAGTCGCTGGAAGACGAGTACAAGAAGCCCGGCCAGCTCAACAACCGTTACCAGGTCGAGGGCGAGGATTACGATCTCGGCCATGGCGACGTGGCGATTGCCGCGATCACCTCGTGCACCAACACCTCGAACCCCAGCGTGCTTATCGGCGCGGGCCTGCTCGCCCGCAACGCGGTCGCCAAGGGCCTGAAGACCAAGCCGTGGGTGAAGACCTCGCTGGCGCCCGGCAGCCAGGTGGTCGGCGAATACCTCGCCAAGTCCGGCCTGCAGGCCGATCTTGACGCGCTCGGCTTCAACCTTGTCGGCTTCGGCTGCACCACCTGCATCGGCAACTCCGGCCCGCTGCCGGCCCCGGTCTCCAAGACCATCAACGAAAAGGGCCTGATCGCCGCCGGCGTGCTCTCGGGCAACCGCAACTTCGAAGGTCGCATTTCCCCTGACGTCCAGGCCAACTACCTGGCCTCGCCGCCGCTGGTGGTGGCCTACGCGCTGGCCGGTTCGGTGCAGAAGGATCTGACCAAGGAGCCGATCGGCGACGACAAGGACGGCAATCCGGTCTACCTCAAGGACATCTGGCCCTCCAGTAAGGAGATCCAGGAATTCATCATGAAATACGTCACCCGCGAACTCTACGCGGCCAAATATGCCGACGTGTTCAAGGGCGACGAGAACTGGCAGGCGGTGGAAGTGCCGACCAGCCAGACCTATGCCTGGGATGACAATTCGACCTATGTCCAGAACCCGCCCTATTTCGAGGGAATGGGCAAGACCGGTTCCGGCATATCCGACATCAAGGGTGCACGCGTGCTGGGCCTGTTCGGCGACAAGATCACCACCGACCACATCTCGCCGGCCGGATCGATCAAGGCCCAGTCCCCGGCGGGCGCCTACCTGATGGATCACGGCGTTGGCGTTGCCGACTTCAACCAGTACGGCACGCGCCGCGGCAACCACGAAGTCATGATGCGCGGCACCTTCGCCAACATCCGGCTGCGCAACCACATGCTCGGACCGAACGGACGCGAAGGCGGCTACACCTTCCACTATCCGTCCCGCGAGGAGGTGTCGATCTTCGACGCCGCCATGCAGTACAAGGCCGAAGGCGTGCCGCTGGTGATCTTCGCCGGCGTCGAATACGGCAACGGCTCGTCGCGTGACTGGGCTGCCAAGGGCACCAACCTGCTCGGCGTCCGCGCTGTTATCGCCCAGTCCTACGAGCGTATCCACCGCTCCAACCTGGTCGGCATGGGCGTCATCCCGTTTGTCTTCGAGGAAGGCACCAGCTGGGAAAGCCTTGGTCTGAAGGGCGACGAGGTCGTCACCATCGAAGGCCTCGCCAACATCCAGCCGCGCGAGAAGAAGATCGCTCACGTCACCTTCGCCGACGGGTCGGTCAAGGACGTGCCGATCCTCTGCCGCGTCGACACGCTCGACGAGCTGGATTACCTCAAGAACGGCGGCATTCTGCAGACCGTTCTGCGCGATCTGGCCGCCTGAGCCACATCTCAATCATGAATACGGGAGGCCGGGCTTGATGCCCGGCCTTTTTCGTTGCAAGCCAGGCTAGGCCCCGGCGCCTATGCGCAGTTCGCAGCGAATGCAGGCCGCGTCCGCGTGACAGGGTCAATCGAATGTGATTTGGACGTGTACGGCACTTGGCGCTAGATGATTGCATGACCTTGCGGAGTATCACCCTGAACAAGACGGATTCCCCCTGATGATTGCGCCCACGTTTTTCCTGGCCCTCGCCCTTCCGGTTCTCGCAGCAGCCACCTCGCTGCTTGCAGCCCCGGCCATGGCGCAGGCAGGAGATCTGAAGGGCGTGGTCGAACTGTTCACCAGCCAGGGCTGCTCTTCCTGCCCGCCCGCCGACGCCGAACTGGCACGGCTGGCCGAACGCGACGATGTGCTGGCGCTGGGCTATCACGTCGACTACTGGAATTACCGCGGCTGGTCCGACACACTGTCCTCTGCCGCGAGCACCGAGCGGCAATATGGCTATGCCCGCTCGCTGCGCCGCAAGAATGTCTACACGCCCCAGGCCGTCATCAATGGCGCCGACCATGTCAACGGCTCCGATGGCGCGGCGATCGGCAAGACCATGACCAAGCTGTCCTCCATCGGCGAGGGTCTCACGGTCGAGGTGACCGCAACCTTGAATGCCGACGAGCTCAGGATCTCGGTCGGTCCGGGCCAGGGCAAGGCGGATATCGTGGCGGTCTATTTTGACGACGCCAACACCGTGAAGATCAAGCGCGGCGAAAACGCCGGCCGCACCATCACCTATCGCCACAGTGTCCGCGACATGGAGACGGTCGGCATGTGGAACGGCCAGAGGGTGGAGCTGAAATTGCCCGCATCGGTTCTTTCCGCCCACCCCGGGCGCAAATGCGCCATCCTTCTGCAGGAGGTTGGCACTGACGGCGCCCCGGGCCGCATTCTCGGCGCAGTCAAGATCTGATCCGCGGCTCCGGACAAAAAAAGACCGGCTCGAAGCCGGTCGAATGCAGGGTTTGGGCGCTGCCTCACATCGAGGGCGGGGGAACGACCTGCGACGTTGTCGACTGCCGGACCTTGAAAACGTTTCCGCCGACAAGGCCGCTGGCGTTTCGAGATGATCCGTCCCGGGGACTCCGAGGGGCTGGGGGGCTGTAAATATCGAAGTCCCCGGTTCGAACCGTCTGAGGCAACGAGCTGACAATCGATGGCAATTCCGGCGAGGTTTTGACTGAAATGCGGCCCAAATGGGTCCAAACCCACTTTCCGCCCCTGACGCGGTAAACAACGGCGACCGCTTGAAGCCTTTCGTGATGCTGCATTGCAGAACGGCACAATCCGGGCCATCGGCGATAAATCTCGTCATCCATGCTTGAAATTACCCATGTGTCAGGCAAACTGAAGCGATGAACACTGATTTGCAGTCCGGATAATGGCGGACGGAACGGATTACGCGTCACACCGTGGCCAGGTTGAGCAGACCGGCCAGACGGACAGGGCGACTGTGGACCTGGCCGAACATCGCCGCCGCAACACACCTGAACCGGTGACATTCAAGCGCCGCGAACTGGACCGTATCCTGCAGGTCTATTCAAGGATGGTCGCCGAGGGCCACTGGCGCGACTACGCCATCGATCACCTGCGCGACAGGGCGGTATTTTCCGCTTTCCGCCGGGCCAGCGAAGTGCCGCTCTACCGCATCGAGAAAGATCCCTCCCGGGCCCGCAAGCAGGGCGCATTCGCCATCATTTCCGCTGCCGGACTGGTGCTCAAGCGCGGCCACGAACTCGAAACCGTGCTGAAATATTTCGACAAGACGCCGCGCCTGGTGCGTTAAAGGCCAGCTGCGGGTTTCCAAAATAACTCATAATTTAATTGTCCTGGCCTCTAAGGAAAAACAATGCGTTCGAGACTGATCGTCATCCTAGGTTATGTAGTGATGATTTTTGCCGCTCCCCTGTCCCAGTACCTCTGCATAGTCTGGGTGCTCGGCAATACGACGGCGGGATTCAACTCCATCGGCGGACCCCTGGCGCTCCTGGCAGTGCTGTTCGGCTGGCTGCCGGGCTCGATGCTGGGCGGAGCAATAGCTGCCGCCGGCGCCTCCGACCGAAGAGACAAGAGTTCCCATTTTCAGATGGTCACGTCGCTGGGATTCCTCCCGACTCTTGCCAGCTGCGCGGTCAACACATTCTGATGTTCACCGGCTGCGGCGGCCGCGTCATCCTGCAAAGAGCGTCCCGGGATAACTCGCCGGATCCGGATCGGTGGTCTTGCCCTCGCCAAGCGGCCGCTGCATGAACACGGTGTCGAGCCAGCGTCCATGCTTGTGGCCGGAACCGCTGATCATGCCGGCGCTGACGAAGCCCGCCTTCTGGTGCACCGCGATCGAGGCCGGATGACCACCGCCGATTACGGCGACCATCTGCCGGAAGCCAAGCGTCTCGCACCGTTCGATCAGGGCTTCGAGCAAGGCGCGGCCGACACCCTTGCCACGCGCCTCTGGCGCCAGGTAAATCGAATCCTCGACCAGCCAGCGATAAGCCGGACGGGTCCGGAATGCCGAGGCATAGGCATAGCCGAGAACCGCGCCCTCCTCGTCGGTGGCAATCAGGTAGGGATAGGAACTATCCCTGATGGCGGTCATCCGCCGCCCCATTTCGGCCTCGTCGGGCGCCACCAGCTCATAGCTGGCGACGCCGTTGAGAACGCTGTCGGTGTAGATCCGGGTAATCTCGGGGAGATCGGAAAGCGTCGCATCGCGAATGATCATGAAGGTAGGTCCGGTGGGTCAGATCACCGGTTTACCGCTGCAACTGGCCTTGGGCCAACAAAAAAAGGCGGCCCGAAGGCCGCCTTTCCGATTTCAGATCTGAAGCTGTTACTCGCGGTTGCCGAGGAACTGCAGCAGGAACATGAACAGGTTGATGAAGTCGAGATACAGACGCAACGCACCCATGATCGCCTTGCGACCGGCGGTGGCGTCGGTGTCGCCTTCATAATACATCGACTTGATCTGCTGTGTGTCATAGGCGGTCAGACCGGCAAAGATCAGTACGCCGATGCCCGAGATCGCAAACTGAAGCGCGCTCGACTGCAGGAAGATGTTGACCACCATGGCGATGATCAGGCCGAACAGACCCATCATCAGGAACGAACCCATCGCCGACAGGTCCTTCTTGGTCGTGTAGCCGAACAGCGACAGCGCGCCGAACGAGGCTGCGGTGATGAAGAAGGTCTGCGTGATCGACGCGCTGGTGTAGACCATGAAGATCGACGACAGCGAGATGCCCATCAGCGCGGCAAACGCCCAGAAGGCGGTCTGCGCGGACGAAACGCTCATCTTCTCGATGCGGGCGCTCAGGAAGAACACCATGCCAAGCGGCGCGAGCATCACCACCCATTTGAGCGGCGAGCCATAGAGCGCGGCGCCAAGGCCGGTCAGCATCTTGCCGTTGCCCATTGTTGCCACGGCAGAAGCCGGATCATTGGTGGTCGCGAGCATTGCGATGGCGTAGGCTGCGACACCAGTGATGCCAAGGCCCATTGCCATGAGATTATAAACGCGCAGCATGTAGGCGCGGAGGCCTTCATCTATCGCGGCGCCTGCATAAGCGCCATTTGCTGCGCGGACATTCGAATTGCGAAAGTCAGCCATGTTTCCCTCTTTATAAGCCCCGGTAAGGTTTACGGTGTCGGGATCAAAGTCCCAGGCGCCGCTGCGGGGCTCCAGCATGCCTGCCGGTAATATGAGTACGAACTGTGGCCACGACAAGACCCCCACCCATTCAAGATGGACGGAAACCTATGCAATTGCTTAACAAATGCGACGATTTGACCTCAAGACACCCTGCAGGAGAAAAACCCGCAGTGAATTAGAGTTCACGCAGCACCGGCGCCGCCTTCTGCCCCAGCACCCGCCATGTGCCCATCAGGCCGATGCCGACGGTCAGCACCAGCGCACCAACAAGCGTCAGAAGCGCGATATCGGGCATGAATTCGGACGGCAGCGTCATGATGCGGCTGACCACGAACCAGGACGCCACGCCGCCAAAGGCCAGCGCGAACACCGCCGTGGCCAGGCCGAGCAGGCCGTATTCGTAGACATAGGCGCGGATCAGCGTCGCCCGCGTCGCGCCGAGCGTCTTGAGCACCACCGCGTCGTGGATCCGTGAGCGGTTGCCGGCTGCCAGCGCGCCGGCCAGCACCAGCACCGAGGCCACCAGCGCAACCAGGGCGGCCGCACGGATGGCGATGCCGATCTGGCCGACCAGACGGTTGGCGAGCTCCAGCGCATCCTTGACCCGCACGCTGGTGATCGTCGGGTAGGCTTGTGTGACGGCACGCAGCACCTCGCCCTCCACCGCCGCATCGGCGCCCGGATCGGACAGGGTCGCCATCCAGGAATGCGGCGCGCCGGCAAAGGTGTTGGGCGAGAACACCATGACGAAATTGATCGACAGCGATTCCCACTCGACTTCGCGCAGATTGGCGATACGCGCGGTGATCGAGCGGCCAAGCACCGAGACTGTGATCGTGTCGCCGACAGCAAGGCCGATTTCACCCGCCTCCTCGGCCGAGAACGACACCAGCGGTTCGCCCTGGTAGTCGGGCGCCCACCATTCGCCCGCAGACAGGCGCGAGTTCTCGGGCTGGTTCTTGGCATAGGTCACGCCGCGGTCGCCCCGGAGAACCCAGCGGGCTTCCGACGGGACATTCTCCGCATTGACCTCTTCGCCCTTGAGCTGGGTGATCCGCCCGCGCAGCATCGGCACCTTGATGATCTTGCCACCGGGGGCAATCTCCGAAACCACCTTCTCGAACCCGTCGATCTCGCTCGACTGGATGTCGACAAAGAAGAAGTTCGGCGCCCGTTCGGGCAGATTGCCCGACAGTTCCCGCCTGAGATTGGTGTCGATCTGCGCCAGCGTCACCAGGAGCGCCAGGCCGAGCCCGAGCGACAGCACCACCGACGGGGTCAGCGCTCCGGGCCGGTGGATGTTGCCAATCGCCAGCCTGAGGGGCGTCGACCGCACCGAAGGCCATTTCCTGGCAATCAGCTGCACCCCGTAGCCCACCAGCCTCAAGACCACGAAGGCCACGATCACGGCTGCGACAAAGACAGTGGCAATGCGGCGGTCATCGGCAAACCAGACCGCCGCCGCACCGAGCGAGGCGAGCGTCAGCCCGGCAACCAGCAGGTAGGGCCAGCGCGGCAGCGCGCTTGCCTCGAACCCCTGCTGCCGGAACAGCGCGGTGGCCGGCACCTCGCCCGCCCGCCCCAGCGGCAACACCGCGAAGGCGAAGGCCGTCATCAGGCCGAAGCCCGCGGCAATCGCCAGCGAGGCGGGATAGAACGAGGCGGTGACCGCGATCGGAATGATGCCGGCGAGAGCGCCGGCCGCCAGGAACGGCGTCGCGGCCCCCAGGGCAAGGCCCAAAGCCACGCCAAGGGCTGCAATCAGCATCACCTGGATCAGGTAGATCGCCACCACCAGCTTCGCCGGCGCGCCGACGCATTTGAGCGTGGCGATCACCCCGCGCTTGCCTTCGAGCCAGGCCCGCACCGAATTGGCGATGCCGACACCGCCGACGATCAGCGCCGTCAGCCCGACCAGGGTGAGAAACTGCGAGAACCGCTCGATGTTGCGGGTCAGCGACGGCGCCGCGTTCTGGCTGGTGCGGATCTGCCAGCCGGCATCGGGAAAGCGGCTCGTGGCATCGTCGCGCAAGGCCGCCAGGTCCTGGGCGCTCGCGCCATCGTCAAGCCGCACCCGGTAGCTGAATTCGACCAGGCTGCCGGGACGGATCAGTCCGGCCTGGTCGAGTGCTTCGCGGGACATCATCAGCCGCGGCGCGAAGCCGAATCCTTCCGACAGCGAATCCGGTTCGGCGGCGATGACGCCGCGAATCTCAAGCTCCGCCTGGCCGACCAGGACCCTGTCGCCGACAACCAGCCCGAGACGGTCGAGCAGGATCTGCGCCACCCCGGCGCCGTAGACACCGTTCTCTTCCGCCAGGAGCTGATCGACCGGCATCGCCGGAACCGTCTCGAAGCCGCCATAGAGCGGATAGGCGCCGTCGACGGCGCGCAACTCGACCAGTGATTGGTCCGAGCCGTCCGCCTTGCGCGCCATCGTGCGCATGTTGGCGCCAGCCGACACGGTGCCAAGGCCTTCGACCCAGGCGCGTTCGGCCTCGCCGATATCGCGATTGTCGCTTTCGAAACGGATATCGCCGCCGAGGATGGTCTGGCCTTCCGAGGCGATCGAGCCGGTCATCATCTGGGAGACCGAATTGACCCCGGCGATCGCAGCGGTACCAAGCGCGACACAGGCGAGGAAAATGTAGAAGCCGGACAGGCCGCCCCTGAGTTCGCGTAGCGCCAGTCGCGCCGCGAGCCCCAGCCGCAGGCTGTTTGCCCCGGTATTCGCCGCCGGCGCCATCAGGCGATCGCCCTGGCGGCGGTTGGCGCTTCCTCGCCATTGACGATGCGGCCCGAGCGGACCGCGATCTGACGGTTGCAGCGCTCGGCAAGCGTCACATCGTGCGTCACCAGCAGCAGCGTGGTGCCGCGCTCGGCCTGTTTGGCAAACAAGAGATCGGCGATCTGCCGTCCGGTCTCGCCATCGAGATTGCCCGTCGGCTCATCGGCGACGATCAGCACCGGATCCGGCGCCAGCGCCCGGGCGATCGCCACCCGCTGCTGCTCGCCGCCCGACAATTGCCCCGGATAATGCGACAGCCGCTCGCCGAGACCGACGGCGATCAGTTCCTGCCGCGCCCGTTCGAAAGCGTTGGACTTGCCGGCGAGCTCAAGCGGCACGGCGACATTTTCCAGCGCCGTCATGTTGGGAATGAGGTGGAAGGACTGAAACACGATGCCGACCGAGCGGCCGCGCACGGCGGCGACCGCGTCCTCGCTCAGCTTGTGAAGCGCCTGGTCGGCGACATGAACCTCGCCCGAATCGAGCCGCTCCAGTCCGGCGATCACCATCAGCAGTGTCGACTTGCCCGAACCCGAAGGTCCGACAATGCCCACCGACTCGCCCTGGTTGATGTCGATATCGATGCCCTTGAGCACATGCACCGAGGAAGCCCCGTTGCCGAGCGTCAGATTAGCCTGCCGCAGCATGACAATGGGTTTGGCGATGGATTGAGACACGGGCTTTACATCCTATATGGAAAACAAGCGGCCGGGCACACACCGGCTGATGTCGAGCACTTAGGAGCAGCCCCTTGCGTTTTAAAGGTTTCCGCCGCGCGTTTCATGCCCTGACCGCCATTATGTGTCTCACCCTGGGTGTTGCCACTGTCCACCGGCAGGCCGAAGCCGCTGACGCGATCACGCTGGTTGGCTTTGGCGACAGCCTCATGGCGGCCTACAATCTGCAGGCAAGCGAGGGGTTCCCGGCGCGGCTGGAAGCCGCCCTGAAGGAGCGCGGCCACGATGTCACGATCATCGACGCCGGGGTGTCCGGCGACACAACGTCCGGCGGGCTTGCGCGGCTCGACTGGTCGATCCCCGACGGCGTTGATGGCGTCATCCTGGAACTGGGCGCCAATGACGCGCTGCGCGGGCTGCCGCCGGAGAAGACCCGTGAAAATCTGGAAGCCATGATCGCGCGGCTGAAGGAGCGCGGCATATCGGTGCTGCTTGCCGGAATGCTCGCGCCACCCAACATGGGCGCAGGCTACGAGGAAGCCTTCAATGCGATCTATCCGGAGCTTGCGGCCAAACACGATGTGCCGCTGTATCCCTTTTTTCTCGACGGCGTGACCGGCAATCCGGACATGTTGCTCAGCGACGGGATGCATCCGAACGCAAATGGAATCAACACGATGGTGGAGAAATTCCTGCCCGTGGCCGAACAGTTTCTGGCCGAAATCAGGGCCGAGTAGACAGCCGGATGTGCAGCCATCCTAAATCTGGGCGCTTGCCCTCATCCCTGTGCCGTGATTCGTTTGGATGAAACGGTGATTCGGGGGACACGCAAATGCCCAGGCTTTTTACCGCACTCGAGATACCCCGGGAGGCGGCCCTGTCCCTCTCCCTCCTGCGCGGCGGACTGCCCGGCGCACGCTGGCTGAATGTCGAGAATTACCACATAACCCTCAGGTTCATCGGCGATATAGACGCCCCTACCGCCGACGAGCTCATCGGGGCGTTCGACCGGATCGACCGCCCGTCCTTTTCTCTGACACTGGCGGGGCTGGGATCCTTCGGCTCGAAGAAGCCGCACTCGATCTGGGCCGGCGTTTCGCCCTCGGCCGAGATGAAGGCGCTGCAGGCGGAAATCGAACGGATCTGCCAGCGCCACGGTCTGCCGCCGGACCCGCGCCGCTTTTTCCCGCATGTGACGTTGGCGCGGCTGCGCAATGCGCGCGTTGGCGACGTGGTCAAATATCTCGGTGGACGCGGCGATTTCCGCACCATGCCTTTCGATGTCGGGCGCTTCGTGGTGATGTCGTCACGCGATTCGGTCGGTGGCGGCCCCTATCTTGTCGAGGAGGCCTATCCGCTGGGCTGGCGCAATTCCCTGCCGAGCCTGGAGACCAGTTCGGTGCAGCCCTCGCGCAACAACTGATAGACATCCTCGAACCCGTCGACGCCGCCATAATAGGGATCGGGCACATCGGCGCGGCTCCCAAGCGTATGGTCGAGAAACAGGAAGATGCGGTCATGCCGCGCGGACGGCGCCCGCGCCCGCATCGTGGATTCGTTCGAGCGGTCCATGGCGAAGATCATGTCAAAGAGCTCAAAATCTTCCGGGACGAGTTGCCGCGCCCGCTGACCGGAAATGTCGATGCCATGCCTGGCCGCCGTCTCCACCGAGCGGACATCCGGCGCTTCGCCCTGGTGCCAGTTGCCGGTCCCGGCCGAATCGACCGTCACGAACTCCGACAGTTGCGCCCTTGCAAGCCCGTCGCGGAAGATGCCTTCCGCCAGCGGCGAGCGGCAGATATTGCCCATGCAGACGAACAGGACGGAGATCGACGTCTTCTCTCTGCCATCCGGTACTCTAGATTCCGTCATAAAGCTGTCCCACTATCTCGGATCCCTCCGTTACATTCCAACCCGGGAGAACGCCATGCCGCGCCAGAAACTCGATAGCACAGCCGTTGCCGAAAAGCTCGCCGACGTTTCATCCTGGAGCATCGACGCTGGAGAAACAGCCTTGAGCCGCACCTTCAAATTTGCGGATTTCAGCGAAGCCTTCGGTTTCATGACCCGCGCCGCCCTCGCGGCCGAGAAGCTCGATCACCATCCGGAGTGGAAAAACGTCTATCGCACGGTCGATGTCAGGCTGACCACCCATGACGCCGGCGGGTTGACCATCCTCGACTTCGAGCTTGCCGTCGCCATGGACCGGATTGCCGCCACGACCGGCGGCAAAGCGAGCGGCTGACATTGAAGACCGGCACGTGAACAACCATATTTTGTCCGTGGAACACAGGAACAGGGCAAGGGAGGCAGGACATGACCGGCCTTGACGGCGAAATCCTCGAACCGGACCACAGGGCCGGCAATGACACCAGCGGTGCGGACGAAACCTCGGTTCGCGCCGGGTTCTGGCGCACCTTTGCCAAGGCCGCCGGACAGGTTCCCTTTGCCGAGGATCTGGTCGCATCCTACTATTGCGCGCTCGATCCCGAGACGCCTGGCAAGGCCAGGGCCGTGCTCCTGGGTGCGCTCGCCTATTTCATCATGCCGATGGACGCCATTCCGGATATCCTGGCGCTGGTCGGGTTTTCCGACGATATCGCGGTCCTGACCCTGGCCATCGCCACGGTTCGCGCCAACCTCACCGAAGCCCATCGGCTGGCCGCCCGCAAATCGCTCGCCAATCTCACAGCCGACAAGAAAAAGGCCTGAGGACCCGGCCGGCTGCCCGAAAGCAGGGCGTCGACGGCCATGTCAATGCACGGTCATGTCTCCGCCATCGCCTTCCAGGGTGCGCCGCAGCCGCGCAAATGCCAGCCGGATGCGGGACTTGACCGTTCCGAGCGGCAGCCCGGTGTCCTCGGCGATCTGGCTGTGCGAGCGGCCAAGGAAAAAAGCCTGCCTGACCAGGATCGCCTGTTCCTCGGGAAGATCGAGCATCGCCCTGCGGACCCGTTCATCACGCTCCTCGGCTTCGACGATATCGTCCGCCGCCTCCGGTTGCGAAGGCCGCAGCGCCGGATCATCCGCATCGAGCAGAGCCGACTTGTCGCGCCTGAACGCATCGATGCGGCGATTGCGCGCGATCCGGAACAGCCAGGTGGAAAGCGAGGATTTGACCGGATCGAACAGCCCGGCCTTGTGCCAGAGCACGATCATGACCTCCTGGGTCAACTCCTCCGCCTGTCCCGGCTCCATGCCGAGCCGCTGAAGATAGGATTTGATCCGGGGTGCGAAATAGTCGAACAACTCCGCAAAAGCTGTCTCATCCCGCCTTTCGGCAACCGCCGCGGCGAGCCGGACCAGCCGCTCTTTCAATTCATTCGACATTAACCGCGTGCAACCCCGTATGCTCAAGGCGATCAGCCACCGCCTTGCCGCCACCATAGCAACACCTACAACGGATTGCACCAAGGTCAAACTGTTGCCGGATTCGAGTTGTTACAAAAGGTGAGCAAGGGACGCGCTGCCGCTACGAAGAGATGGGAATACGGCCCGTTTCGGGATTCATTGACGGTTTGGTAACCAGGATTAAGTCAAAATGAACCAATCACCTCGCAACAAGCGGGAAATGTCACCGCGTGCAACGCGTGACACAGGACCACGAACCGGTAGGAAAGCCATGTTTGGGAAGACAATCGCAACCGCAGTGACGGCGCTTTTTGCATTGACCGCCTCCGCGGCAGCGCAATCGCCCACCAGGATCCAGCAGTTTGATGCCTGGGGGGCTTACTCGTACAATTCGGCAGGAGGCAAGGTCTGCTACGTTCTCTCCGTGCCGACCAGTTCCGCCCCGGCCAATGTCGATCACGGCGATATCTTTTTTCTCATCTCGCAGCGCCCTGGCCAGAATGTCAGCTACGAGCCGCAGGCGATGATGGGTTATCCGCTGCAGGAATCGTCCAAGATCACCGTCAATATCGACGGGCGTGATTTCAGCCTTTTCACCCGTGGCAATTCGGCATGGGTCGAGAACGCCGCGCAGGAGCCGCAGCTGGTCGCCGCGATGAAGGCCGGAACCTCGATGACGGTCAAGGCGATCTCCCGCCGCGGCACCAACACCTCCTACAGCTACTCGCTCAAGGGCGTGACCGCGGCTCTCAACCAGATCGCCAGCTGCAACTGATCTCTGCCTCAGGGAAGACATGGGAAAGGCCGGTCCTCCGGCCTTTTTCCATGTCCGCTTCACGCCCTTGGCCATTGCTGTGACCGACGGGATCCGCCCCGGACGGTCTCTCGCCACCCCCGCACAATTAACCATTTGTTATCCATAGCCTGTGTATGGAATCGCATCTATTGATTGAATGACGCGACGCGTTGGGTATGAGGCGGCATGGCCACGAAACAGACACTCACGCCTGAAGACTGGATCAAGGCCGCGTTCAAGCTGCTGACCAGATCCGGACCGAAGGCGATCCGGGTCGATTTTCTCTGCAAAGAACTGGGTGTCACCAAAGGCTCGTTCTATTGGCATTTTGCCGATCTGGCAGCCCTCCAGGCGGCCATGGTCGAGCATTGGCGCCGCGTCGCCACCAGCGACGTGATCGCCTCCATGGTCTCGCCGGAAAAGTCGCCGCGCGACCTGTTCATCCGCTTCATCGAAGACATCCTGCATGTGCCGACGCGCGAATATGGCGGACCGATGACCGAGGTGGCGATCCGCCACTGGGCGGCCGGCGACGAGGCCGTTCACGCGGTTGTCCGCGACGCCGATACCGAGCGGCTGGCTTTTCTCACCCTGCAGATGCGCGGCTCCGGCCTGACCGGTCCCGAGGCCCGCTCGCGGGCGACGCTGATCTATGCGACGCTGGTCGGCCTCAAGCAGCTGACCGGTGAACCGGGGCTGCCGCGGATGGATATTCCGGGCTTTGTCGACGCGATGCTGAGACCGGCCCCTTCAAACGCGGCAACTGTTCAGGCCGCCCTGGTCGCGTCAGCCACCCCGGCACGCGTCCCCGAACCGCAGTTCGAAGTCCAATAACGTACACGGACTCGGCTATACCCGGCTTAGTTGACGCCATCCGGAGCCCGCCACTCCTGACAAAAAGATCCTTCGCTTTTAATTGACGTACTATGTCTGCGCAGCCGTCTTTTTCACATCGTGATCGCGCATAGCGTGTGGATCATAGATGGAACAGTTTCCCGAAAATCCACAAACGTGCTCGTTCGAGAATTGACATGAAGCGCAGCGATCAACCCGACTCCATAGATATCGCTAGTCAGCAAGGTGAGCGATGGAAGCGGGCCGGGAAACCAATTTTCGGTATCTTCATTTCTGCACTCGTACTCACCATTGCATACTGGCATGACCGCGGCGAGACGTTGCCGCCACTTGACGATATCGTCACGACCGACAGCATCCGGATCGCACGTGGCGGTAAATATTGGTCCGGACTGTGGATGATCTGCTCAATAGGGCCGCAAATCAGGCTCGTGCTCAATACCTACCTGCCTACACAGCTTGATCGTATCGGTGATGGGTGGACAGAATCCCTGCGTGCTGATGTCTACATATGGGTCGATCGCACGATTGCGAAGCACCGCAGCGAGACCAAAGCCAAGCTTATCTTCCCCGATGCCGTCTGGCGCCGCAAAGGAGGCGATGACATCCTGTTGACCTCTCCATTACCGGCTGCGGAGATTCCGGTTCTCTCTGCAGCATACCTGCCGACACCTCCGGAGAGATTGACTATGTTCTTCGCGGAGCACGGCACGGAAATGCGCGGCGTCACCGATGGGAACACAATCTCCGCTTTCGCGAAGCGCTGCCTCGCAAGCGAGTAACAGCTTGCCGTGCCACCACCTTCGCACATTGAATTGATGCCACAGGCGAAAGGCTGAACGCGCAGTCCAAGTCAGGCCCCGGCGCTGACACGGTCCCAGCGGTTCTGATCGGGCCAGATAGCCCTCAGCGCATCGCCCTGCCCGGTAAAGAACGCATCCAGGACGCGGCACTCGTAGATCCGGTCGGTGCGGAAATGCCGGAACCCGGCCCTGAGCTCGCACCAACTCGCCAGCATCACGCATTCGAGGTGATAGACCAGCGCCAGAGGCCGCACCGTCCTCGTCGTTCGGCATCCCTGTTCGTCCTGGTAGACCAGCTCCAGCTTGCGCTCGGAACGGATCGCGTCGCGCAGCGTCGACATCGACACGCATCCCTTCACCGGATCGTCGATGGCCGCCCCCCACGGCGCCACCTGCAGCCAGTCGGCGGGACCGTGCAGCGCGTCGATCTTCTTGTGGATCCGGCCCGCCGCCCGTTGCAGCGCGCTGTCTCCAGTGCGCGACAGCAGCGCCAGGCCGACCCTGAGCGCCTCGATCTCCTCCATGTCGAAGTTGAGCGGCGGCAGGTCGTATCCCCGGCGCATCACATAGCCGATGCCCGGCTCCCCCTCGATCGGCGTACTCATCATCTGCAGCGCGGCAATATCGCGGTAGATCGTGCGGGTCGAAACCTCGAGCTGCCGCGCCAGGCTCTCCGCCGTCATCGGACGGTCCGTCGCGCGCAAGATCTGGATGATTTCAAACAGGCGGTTCGATCGGCGCATCGGCAAATCCCTCCAGGGCACTGCTGACACTCTATCACCATCCACTGACAACAGGGTGTCAGCAGTGACCAGCTATCCATGCCATCCAGACAACCGCGAGACAGCGAGGAGAGCTTCGATGAGCTATTATGACCATGGCGTGATGATGGCCTTCCGGCTCGGCCCCTGGGCAAGCAGGCCCGCTACCGGGGTGGATCTGGATATCGAGCATGCGGCGATGTTGCAGCAGCGTTTCGACCAGCCTCCGTCGGCCCGCGGCGCTGTACCGCGGATGTTCGAACGGCTCGCCAACAGGTGGAATCCGGGCACTCGCCGCCGGTGCCCCAATGATCAGGAGACCGGTGACACTCCGCCAAAACCGCGCTGATGGTGACGGACCGGACAAAAGCTGATACAGCCCGGTCTTCGCCAACAAGAGCGCCCGATACCGATGCCTGCCACGATCGACCTGACAGACCCTTCCGCACGTCCCGCCCGGGCTACAGCGGAGAAATCCGCAACCCGGCCGATGGACGGCAAGCCGACGCTGATCGGCATGAGCCGCGAAGAGATGGTTGCGGCCATGGCCGACGCCGGCGTGCCCGAGAAGCAGCGCAAGATGCGGGTCAACCAGATCTGGCACTGGCTCTACGTGCGCGGCTCCTCCGATTTCGCCGACATGCACACGATTTCCAGGGAGCTGCGGGAAAAGCTCGCCGAGCGCTACACCGTCGCCCGCCCCGAGATCGTCGAGGAGCAGATCTCCAATGACGGCACCCGCAAATGGCTGATGCGGTTTCCGCCGCGCGGCGCCGGCCGGCCGGTCGAGGTCGAGACCGTCTACATTCCCGAGGAAGGCCGCGGCACGCTGTGCATTTCCAGCCAAGTCGGCTGCACGCTGACCTGCACCTTCTGCCACACCGGCACCCAGAAGCTGGTGCGCAACCTCACCGCCGAGGAGATCCTGTCGCAATTGCTGGTCGCCCGCGACCGGCTTGGCGATTTCCCGCACAAGGACACGCCGCAGGGCGCCATCGTGCCGGCGGAGGGCCGCAAGGTCACCAACATCGTCATGATGGGCATGGGCGAACCGCTCTACAATTTCGACAACGTCAAGCAGGCGCTGCTGATCGCCTCCGACGGCGACGGCCTGGCGCTGTCGCGCCGCCGCATAACGCTCTCGACCTCCGGCGTGGTGCCGGGCATCGTCCGTACCGGCGAGGAAATCGGCGTCATGCTGGCGATTTCGCTGCATGCCGTTCGCGACGAATTGCGCGACGAGCTGGTGCCGATCAACAAGAAGTATCCGCTCAAGGAACTGCTCGACGCCTGCCGCACCTATCCCGGCGTGTCGAACGCGCGGCGCATTACCTTCGAATACGTCATGCTCAAGGGCGTCAACGACAGCCTGTCGGACGCCAAGGAACTGGTGCGGCTGCTCAAGGGCATTCCGGCCAAGATCAACCTCATTCCGTTCAACCCCTGGCCCGGCTCGGCCTATGAATGTTCGGACTGGGAGACGATCGAAACCTTCGCCGATTTCGTCAACGCCAACGGCTACGCTTCGCCGATCCGCACGCCGCGCGGCCGCGACATCCTGGCAGCCTGCGGCCAGCTCAAGAGCGAATCCGAGCGCATGCGCAAGAAGGATCGCGACGAGCTCGAAAACATGGCCTTGCAGGCGATGATGATCGCCGGCCACGGCGCCGATTGATCCCCCGCGAATGAGCGACATTCTACGCCTTCTCGTCCGGATGTTCGCCATAGCACTCGGCTTTTTCGCCGGCTGCCTGGGAGCCGGCCTGACTTACGCCTTTCTCGCCCGCCTCGTCGTGCCGGAGGATTTCGGCCGTTTCAGCGAGCTCGAGCTGACCGTGACGCTGGTGATCGGCGTGTTCGGTGTGGCGAGCCTGTTTGCCCGCGCGGTGTTGCTGCCGGCCTTTGCCGTCATCGCCGTCTTCGAATTCTGGCGCAGGCGCGACTGGCTGAGTTACGCGCTAGCCGGAGGCCTTATCGCTCTCGCCGCGAGCAGCCTGCCGATCGCCACGGTCACGACCACCGGAACGGCGGCGGAGCCGTCGTGGATGCTCGCGATCCATGCCGCCTGCGGCATCATCGGCGCCTCGATCTACTGGTTTCTTACCGGGCGCAGTGCCGGGCGCTGGCTGCCGAGCGAGCGCGCGGCTGCAACGGACCGAGACAATACCGGGACCTGATCAGCGGCTCTGGGTCAGCAGGATCTTGACCGCGAACACCGAAAACACCGCCGCGAAGACATAGTCGACGACCCGCATCACCTGCGGCTTGCGCCTGAGCCAGTCGGCCAGTCCGTTTGCGCCGAACACCACGAGGATGGCGACCGGCAGCGCGATGGCGATCGACAGCACCCCGAGAAAGATCAGCTTTCCCGTCACGTGCGGATCATCCACTCTGACGAATTGCGGCAGGAAGGTCATGAAGAAGATGATGACCTTCGGGTTGAGAAGATTGACCCAGAGACCGTTGAGAAAGGCCTTTCCCATCGAAGCGTCCTTCTTGCCCGAGGCCTTGACGGAGAGCACCGAGCGGTTGCGCACGGCCTGGATGGCAAGCCAGAGCAGGTAGCCGGCGCCGCCGGTCTTGAGCACCAGGAAGGCGACCGGCGAGGCCACGATCAGCGCCGACACGCCAAAGGCCACCAGCAGCGTGTGGATGGCAATCCCGAGATTGGTGCCGAGCAGGGTCATCAGGCCGATGGCCCGCCCGTCGCGGATGGTCCGGCTCATCCACAGCGTCATGTCCGGACCGGGCGTGATCGCCAGCAGAAGCACGGCAAAGCTGAAGGCGGCAAGGACGGGCAGTCCCGGAATGTAGGTTGTCAGCATGGTGGTGATCCAGATCGAGAGGAAACTGTCTTATGCCAGTTTCGTCTTCCGGCCAATCCACCCTTTTGCGGCCTCCACCCGGACCTTTTATCCCGAAAGCCCGGCAGCCGTGCCGGGCCGTCCTACTGCTTGAGAAAGGCCTTGAACCTGTCGGCCCAGTCCGGATGCCAGCGCGACAGCGGCGGCCGGTTCTCGATGATGTCGCCCGCCGCCCAGGCAATGCGCTTCTCGTCGGTGGCGCGGTCGACATCATTGTCCGGGCAGAGAATGTAGAAGTCGCCCCGCTCAAGACTGTCCATCATGAAATCGACCGTCTGCTCCGGGGTCCAGGCGGCTTCCGGTTTTTCGGCCCGGCCCCGTGCGGTCAGCGGCGTGTAGACGAAGCCGGGAATGAGCAGGTGGGCGCTGACCTTGCAGTCCGGCATGTTGCGCAATTCATGCTGCAGCGCTTCGGTGAAGGCCTTCACCCCGGCTTTGGCGACATTGTAGGCGGGATCGCCAGGTGGCGTGGTAATGCCCTGTTTCGAACCGGTGTTGATAATCATGGCCGGTTCGCCATGCGCGACCATGTTCAGCCCGAAGACCCGGGTTCCGTTGATCACGCCATAAAGATTGACCTTGAGCACATTATCCCAGTTGACCTGCGCGCCAAACATGCTGCTTCCGGGCTGGATGCCGGCATTGTTCATCAACAGATGCACCCGGCCGAACCGTTCCAGCACCGCCCGCTCCAGCGCGCTGACCGCCTCGATATCGCTGACATCGGTTTCGATGGAAACGACATCGGACTCCGGATTTTCGGAGACCGACGCCACCGCTGCACGGGCTTCCGCCAGCCTGTCCCTGTCGACGTCGGCCAGAACGACGCACATGCCGCGGGCGGCAAAGGTCTGGGCTGCGGCAAGGCCGATGCCCGAGGCGGCCCCGGTCACAACCGCGACGTTGCCCTTCTCCATTACCGACTGTAAATGGGTCATTCTCGTCTCCTTTGGTGTCGATCGACGGCTGGCGGGACATTGCGTGGGGCGATTCGTCCCCGGATGCAATGCCGCCGGGCTCGATGTGCCTGTGCAGGCTTAACCCTTGCATGGCGCTGTAAACCGGCTAAAAGTGCGGCAAATTCGTGGCCCCGGAAATGAAACAAGCTCTGGGGCAAAGCATCAAAACAGGAAGACAGTATCCATGGCATCGCACAAGGACGTCAAGAAAGTCGTTCTCGCCTATTCCGGCGGCCTCGACACCTCGATCATTCTCAAATGGCTGCAGACCGAGTTCGGCGCCGAAGTCGTCACCTTTACCGCCGACCTCGGCCAGGGCGAGGAGCTCGAGCCGGCGCGCAAGAAGGCCGAGATGCTCGGCATCCCCGACAAGAACATCTACATCGAGGATGTGCGCGAGGAATTTGTCCGCGATTTCGTCTTCCCGATGTTCCGCGCCAACGCCGTCTACGAGGGCGTCTATCTGCTCGGCACCTCCATCGCCCGCCCGCTGATTTCCAAGCGACTGGTCGAGATCGCCCGCGAGACCGGTGCCGACGCTATCGCGCACGGTGCCACCGGCAAGGGCAATGACCAGATCCGCTTCGAGCTGTCGGCCTATGCGCTCAACCCGGACATCAAGATCATCGCGCCCTGGCGCGACTGGTCGTTCAAGAGCCGCACCGACCTGATCAAGTTTGCCGAGGCGCACCAGATCCCGGTCGCCAAGGACAAGATGGGCGAAGCCCCGTTCTCGGTCGACGCCAACCTGCTGCACTCCTCGTCCGAGGGCAAGGTGCTGGAAGATCCTGCCATTGAAGCCCCGGAATACGTGCACATGCGCACGATTTCGCCGGAAGCCGCTCCCGACAAGGCCACCATCATCAAGATCGGCTTTGAGCAGGGCGACGCAGTCTCGATCAACGGCGTCCGCATGAGCCCGGCGACCATTCTCGCCGAACTCAACAATTACGGCCGCGACAACGGCATCGGCCGGCTTGATCTCGTTGAAAACCGCTTCGTCGGCATGAAGTCGCGCGGCGTCTACGAGACCCCCGGCGGCACCATCCTGCTCACAGCCCACCGGGCGATGGAATCGATCACGCTGGACCGCGGCGCAGCTCACCTCAAGGACGATCTGATGCCGCGCTACGCGGAGCTCATCTATTTCGGCTTCTGGTTCTCGCCCGAGCGCGAAATGCTGCAGGCGGCGATCGATCTCAGCCAGAGACACGTCGAAGGCGAAGTCACGCTCAAGCTCTACAAGGGCAACGTCATGGTCACCGGCCGCGAGAGCGACAAGTCGCTCTACTCCGATGCGCTGGTGACGTTCGAGGACGATCGCGGCGCCTATGACCAGAAGGACGCGGCGGGCTTCATCCGCTTGAACGCGCTTCGCCTCCGCACCCTGGCTGCGCGCGACCGCAAGGGCTGAGCCACCGAACATTTCCGATGACAGGAGGCGGGGCCGGCGGTGGCCCCGCCTTTTTTATCTCCGGCTCGCGCGCCATCCAGCCCGGTGCCTTGTCCATCGGCGCCGGCGAGCCTACATGCAGCTTCAACAAGGAGCCTTTCATGACCGCATCCGCCTCCCCCGTTTTCGACTGGAACGCGACCCTCGGCCTGCCCGAATTCGAGCGAATCGCCGACGCCGACTTTGCCCCGGCATTCGAAACAGCGCTTGCCGAGCACGATGCCGAGATCGAAGCCATCGCCGCAAATCCGGAAGCGCCAGATTTCGCCAACACGATTGAAGCGCTCGAGCTCGCCGGAGACAAGCTCTCCCGGGTCTCGTCGCTGTTCTGGAACCGGGCCGGCACCGACACCAATGACGTGATCCAGGCGCTGGAGCGCGAGATGGCGCCACGCCTGTCGCGCCATTACTCGAAGATCGCCATGAACCGCGCCCTGTTCGAGCGCGTCGACAGTCTCTACCGGCAGCGCAAGGATCTCGGACTGACGCCGGAACAGGACCGCCTGCTCGAACGGATATGGAAGTCCTTCATCAAGTCAGGCGCGGCACTGGATGAGGCCGGCCAGAAGCGGCTGGCGGAAGTGGGCGAGACCCTTGCCGGTCTCGGCGCCCGTTTCGGCCAGAACGTGCTGGCCGACGAAAGGGACTGGGTCATGCTGCTCGACGACGGCTCCGACCTCGAGGGGCTTTCCGACGATCTGCGCGCCGCCATGGCCGCCGTCGCCGAAGACCGCGGCCACAAGGGCAAATATGCCGTCACCCTGTCGCGCTCGATCATCGAGCCGTTCCTCACGTCCAGCGAACGGCGTGACCTGCGCGAAACCGCCTTCAAGGCCTGGATCGCCCGCGGCGCCAATGGCGGCAACACCGACAATGCCGCGCTGATCTCCCAGATCATCGCCCTGCGCAACGAGAAGGCCACGCTGCTCGGCTATGACAGCTACGCCGCCTACAAGCTCGACGACACCATGGCCAAGACCCCCGATGCGGTGGAAGCGCTGCTCGGCGATGTCTGGGCTCGCGCCCTTGAGCGCGCCGATGCGGATCGCGCCGAGCTGGCCAGGCTGATCGCGGAAGAGGGCGGCAATCACGAGGTCGCTGCCTGGGACTGGCGCCATTACGCCGAGAAGCTCAAGGCCCGCCGCTTTGCCTTCTCCGCAGCCGAGCTCAAGCCCTATTTCCCGCTCGACCAGATGATCGACGCCTGTTTCGACGTCGCCAAACGGCTCTTCGGCATCACCATGACCGAGCGCAAGGACATTCGCGGCCCGCACCCCGATGCCCGCGTCTTCGAGGTCCGCGATTCGGGCGGCGACATGATCGCCACCTTCATTGCCGATTACTTTGCCCGGCCATCCAAGCGCTCCGGCGCCTGGATGAGCGGCATGCGCAGCCAGCACAAGCTCGACATGCCGGACGGTTCAAAGGGTGAGAAGCCAATCATCACCAATGTGATGAACTTCGCCAAGCCAGCCAAAGGCCAGCAGGCGCTGCTCTCGCTCGATGACGCGCGCACCCTGTTTCACGAATTCGGCCACGCGCTGCACGGCATGCTGTCGGATGTGACCTATCCGTCGCTTTCAGGCACCTCCGTCAGCCGCGATTTCGTCGAGCTTCCGTCACAGCTCTACGAGCACTGGCTGACGGTGCCCGAAATCCTCGAGAAGCACGCCCGCCACTACAAGACCGGCGAACCGATCCCGCGGGCGCTGCTCGACAAGGTGCTGGCGGCGCAGACCTTCAATGCCGGCTTCGCCGCGGTCGAGTTCACCGCGTCCGCGCTCGTCGACATGGCCTGGCACACCGCCGGCGAAAAGGCCGATCCGGCGACCTTCGAGGCTGAAACATTGAAAAAGCTCGGCATGCCCGAGGCGATCGTCATGCGCCACGCCAGCCCGCATTTCCTGCATGTGTTCTCCGGCGAAGGCTATTCGGCCGGCTACTATTCCTACATGTGGTCGGAAGTGCTCGATGCGGATGCCTTCGCCGCCTTCGAGGAAACCGGCAATCCTTTCGACCCGGAGATGGCCGGCAAACTCAGGACCCATGTCTATTCCGCCGGCGGCTCGCGCGACCCGGCCGAGCTCTACCAGGCGTTCCGCGGCCGCATGCCCGACGCCACGGCAATGCTCGAAAAGCGCGGCCTCGCCTGACCGGCAAGACCTGGGGCGAATCCGGCGCTTGAGTGAGGCTCAGTAGGCTTTCTTCGGCGTCCGGTCGTCCGACAGCGAGCGCCGGGTGCGTGTGATGATCGCCTCGATGGCGTCGGCCAGATGGATCTCGGCGATGTTGTAGTCTCCGCGCTCGACCCGGATCTTGTGCGCCTCGACGAAGACTTCGGCATAGCTGACGCCGGCCGGCGGCTCGAACCGGTAGGCGGCAAGCTCGATCAGGAAGCCCAGCGGATCGGTGAAATAGATCGAATCCATGAAGCCCCGGTCCTTGACCCCGCTGTGCTTGATGCCGCGCTCGTCCAGCCGCTCGACAGCTTGCGAGAAAGTGGCCTTCGACACGTTGATGGCGAGATGGTGAACCGCGCCGGGCTCGGTCGAGGTCCGCGCCGGGTCGGGCTTGCGGCTTTCATCGGTGAAGACGGTGATCAGACGGCCGTCGCCCGGATCGAAATAGAGATGGCTTTCCGACGCCCGGTCGAGATTGGGTTGCTCGAAGACGAAGGGCATGCCGAGCACCCCTTCCCAGAAATCGATCGATGTCTGCCTGTCCGCACCCACCAGCGTGATGTGGTGAATGCCCTGTGCCTGCAATTTCCGCATCTTCGTCTCCCGCTGCCTTTCGTTTTAAAAAAACAATAGCAAACGGCAGCGAAACGGCAAAACACCGGTCGGGAAACAGAGCGTCAACCCGCCGTGACCGGCGCGGCGGCAGGTTTCCCGTTGGCCGGTATCGTCGACGGCGCATGTCAGGTCCCAGGCTAATGATCCGCGACGACAGGAAGGTCCCCACTGATGTGCGGTTCCAGGCCAGGACCGCTCGAATAACTGTTTCGACACCGGTACGATATGATGTAGAAGGGAGACTGGAACCCTTCATTTGCTCCATTAAGGCTGTCGGGCAAAGATATCTTTCGCAACCGCAAAAAAACCTGTATAAGCCCGGCAAATTCCGGCGTTTGCCGGCCGGCGCCGGATGCACATCCGGCGTTTTTGTATTCTCCAGAATGAGACCTGATCCATGTCCCTGCGCAATATTGCGATTATCGCCCACGTTGACCATGGCAAGACCACGCTTGTCGACGAACTGCTGAAGCAATCCGGTGTCTACCGCGAAAACGAACGCGTCCAGGAACGCGCCATGGATTCCGGCGACATCGAGAAGGAACGCGGCATCACCATTCTCGCCAAGGCCACCTCGGTGGAATGGAAGGGCAGTCGCATCAACATCGTCGACACCCCGGGCCACGCCGACTTCGGCGGCGAGGTCGAGCGTATCCTGTCGATGGTGGACGGCGCCATCGTTCTGGTCGACGCCGCCGAGGGCCCGATGCCGCAGACCAAGTTCGTGGTCGGCAAGGCTCTGAAGGTCGGCCTTCGCCCGATCGTCGCCATCAACAAGATCGACCGTCCCGACGCCCGCGTCGATGAGGTCATCAACGAGGTCTTCGACCTCTTCGCGGCACTTGACGCCACCGACGAACAGCTCGATTTCCCGATCATGTACGGCTCGGGCCGCAATGGCTGGATGTCGGCCGGTCCGGATCGCCCGGAAGATGGCGGATCGCTGGCGCCGCTGTTCGACCTGGTTCTCGAGCATGTGCCCGAGCCCACCGTGGCCGAAGGCCCGTTCCGCATGATCGGCACGATTCTCGAGGCCAACCCGTTCCTCGGCCGCATCATCACCGGCCGCATCCATTCCGGCTCGATCAAGGCGAACCAGTCCGTCAAGGTCCTCAACGCCGAAGGCAAGCTCTTGGAAAACGGCCGCATCTCCAAGATCCTGGCTTTCCGCGGACTTGAGCGCCGGCCTGTTGAAGAGGCCCATGCGGGCGACATCGTCGCCATTGCCGGCCTGTCCAAGGGCACGGTCGCCGACACCTTCTGTGACACGTCCGTCACCGAGCCGCTTCATGCCCAGCCGATCGACCCGCCGACCGTCACCATGACCTTCATGGTCAACGATTCGCCGCTCGCCGGCACCGAGGGCGACAAGGTGACGAGCCGCGTCATCCGCGACCGCCTGCTCAAGGAAGCCGAAGGCAATGTCGCACTGAAGATCGAGGAATCCGAAGGCAAGGATTCGTTCTACGTCTCCGGCCGCGGCGAATTGCAGCTCGCAGTTCTGATCGAGACCATGCGCCGCGAAGGCTTCGAACTGGCCGTCTCGCGTCCGCGTGTTGTCATGCACAAGGACGACAACGGCACCCTGATGGAGCCGATCGAAGAAGTCGTGATCGACGTCGACGAGGAGCATTCCGGCGTCGTCGTGCAGAAGATGTCCGAGCGCAAGGCCGAAATGACCGAGCTTCGCCCGTCGGGCGGCAACCGCGTCCGCCTGGTCTTCCATGCGCCGACACGCGGCCTGATCGGCTACCAGTCGGAACTTCTCACCGACACCCGCGGCACCGCGGTGATGAACCGCCTGTTCCATGATTATCAGCCCTACAAGGGCGATATCGGCGGCCGCACCAATGGCGTGCTGCTGTCCAACATGGCCGGCGAGGCTGTCGCCTATGCGATGTTCAACCTCGAAGACCGCGGCCCGATGATCATCGAGCCGGGCGACAAGGTCTACATGGGCATGATCATCGGCATTCATACCCGTGACAACGATCTCGAAGTCAACGTGCTCAAGGGCAAGCAGCTGACCAACATCCGCTCCGCCGGCAAGGACGAGGCCGTCAAGCTGACGCCGCCGATCCGCATGACGCTGGACCGGGCGCTGTCCTGGATCCAGGATGACGAGCTGATGGAAGTGACGCCGAAGTCGATCCGCCTGCGCAAGCGTTACCTCGACGCCAACGACCGCAAGCGCTTCGGAAAAGCCGGCGCAAACGCCGCCTGATGACCTCGGGGCCGGCAGACGCGCGCGAAATCGATCTAGCGACCTGGTCAAGGGCCGGACAGTTCAACCTGTTCCGGACCTATGACCGGCCGCACTTCGCCACCACCGCGCGCGTCGACGTCACCGCCCTGATGACCCGTGGCAAGCCGCAAGGCGTCTCGCCCTACCGGGCCTTCATCCATGCCATCGGCGCGGGCGTGCATGCCGTGCCGGCGCTGAAGATGCGTTTTTCCGGCGACCGCGTGTACGAATATGACGAGATCTCGCTGTCGGCCACGGTCCCCCGGCCCGGCGACACCTTCGGATACGCCTACATCCCCTATATCGCGGACTGGGACCGGTTCGATGAAAGCTGCAAGGCGATCATCGAGGAAACCGCCAGGGGCGCCGATCTCGGCGCCAACACCGGCCAGCGCTTCGATCTCGCCTATCTCTCCTGCCTGCCATGGATCGATTTCACAGCGCTCGACAACGCGCTGCCCGGCCCGGACGACTGCATCCCGCGCTTTTCCTGGGGCAAGTTCGTCGAAGGCCCCGATGGCCGCTGGAGCTGCCCGGTCGCCGTCCAGGTCCATCATGCCCTGGTCGACGGTCTGCAGGTCGGCCAGTTCTTCGAAGCCGCGCAGAAAAGCCTCGACCGGTTCGCCGACGGCGCCTGACCGGTGGCCGGCGACAGTGCCGCGCTCTTGCATATTTCCTTAACAAACGGTTAACTCACCTCACGCAGTCCACAGAACAATGCTGTGGGCAGAAGCCGGAGAAGGCCGCATGTGGCTTCTTCGGACATACCATGAGCGGTAGTGTGAGCGCATGAGCACGTTAACGATCGACATACGGCACGCCGAGCCGCAGGACGCGGAAGCCATCGCCGGTACCCATCGCGCGGCATGGAGCCATGCCTATTCCGGCATCCTGCCCTACAAGTCCCTCCGGCACATGCTGGAGCGCCGCAATGTCGGCTGGTGGAAGCGCGCCGTGCGCGGCTCGACCTCGATCCTGGTGCTCGATGTCGGAGGCACGGTGGCCGGCTACGCCACGCTGGGCCTCAACCGGGCCCGCTCCCTGCCGCAAGAAGGCGAAATCTACGAGCTCTACCTGAAGCCGGAATACCAGGGCGTCGGGCTGGGCAAGCGGCTGTTTACCGAGGCCAGGCACCTGCTGGAATCGCTCGGCTGCAAGGGCGTCGTCGTCTGGTGCCTCGAAGAAAACCTTTCCGCCGTGGACTTCTACCGCTTCCAGGGCGGCCGCGACGTGGCCGAAGGCCACGAGACTTTTGACGGCAAGACCCTCAAGAAACTCGCCTTCGTCTGGAACTGACCCGGACTGCCGGGCCTGCAACCGGCTTCATTCCTGTTTCAGGCTTTCCGGCAGGTAGCTTGACGTCATGCCCGCCGAGGCTCCTCTTTTCCCGTGCCATAGGGCTTCGTTGTAGCCGCAGGCGAAGTCCGCCGCGTCCTGATCGGCGACCTTCCTTGCCAGTTCGTTGGCGTTCTTGTTGGACCGCGCGTCGACATAGCCGACCACGCAGGAAAGGCCGTCATCCGCCTGGGCGACACGGGAGATCACCAGTACCTGGCCACCGTTCCCCGAACCCTCAGGATCCGAGATGAAATAGCGCAGGATCGCGGCAATAGGCTTGCCTCTGTCGTCCAGCCGCCACTCGATCTTCTTGCCGGGCGAGTTGAATGGGCCGAAGGTTTCGAAGCCTTCGTCGATAAGCAGTTGCAGGATCGGGCCGAAAAACACCGAAGCCCGCAGATCGCCTTCCTTGAAGTAGAACGGATAGTCCCGGTAGCCTTGGCATTTCCAGACGCCGCCGATGTTGTCGCTCGTGATGGTCTCGCAGCCTGTCAGATCCGGGTCGAGATCGGTGTAGGCGCTCGAATTGGCCAGCGCCGACCCCGGCGCAAAGGCCAGGACCATGGCCGCGGCCAACAGGCTTGTACGTGGTAACATCGGGCTGCTCCTGCTTGAAATCTGAGACTATGGTACCGGTTGCTTGCGCCGGAATCAAAAAATTCGAAGCCCATATGGGCGAAAACAGCATGGCTTATGTTGCGTTGCACCACAAATGCCAGTATCGAACCCCCAACGTCAGCGCTTAGCCTCAAAGGATGTCAGATGCGTATCGATGCAATCGCCATTGGCAACAACACGCCAGAAGACGTCAACGTGATCATCGAGGTGCCGGTCGGCGGTCAGCCGATCAAGTACGAGATGGACAAGGAAGCCGGAACACTGGTCGTCGACCGCTTCCTCTACACGCCGATGACCTATCCAGGGAACTACGGTTTCGTTCCGCATACCCTGTCGGACGACGGCGACCCGATCGACGTTCTGGTCTGCAACACAAGGCCGCTGGTCCCGGGCTGCGTCATCAATGTCCGCCCGATCGGCGTTCTGATCATGGAAGACAATGCCGGCCAGGACGAGAAGATCATCGCCGTGCCATCGCCGCACCTGACCCAGCGCTATGCCGGGGTGGAAGACTACACCGACATGCCGGAAATCACCCTGCAGCAGATCGAGCACTTTTTCGAGCACTACAAGGATCTCGAACCCGGCAAGTGGGTCAAGATCGGCGGCTGGCGCGATGCAAAGGTTGCTCGCCAGCTGATCACGGAAGCTATCGACCGGGCCAAGGCCAAGGGCTGAAACCGCCCGTCATCAGAAATGGTCATCTGACCAAGTCCTCGCGCCACTTGTCCCCCGGACCGGCGGCGCGATGCGTTTCAGCCGGCCAAAGTCTCGAGTGCAGCGGCCAGCTGCGACGGATCGCCGTCAATACGGATGATTTTCGATCGGCTTGTCTCGCCGGAGATCACGCGGACCGCGGTCTTTCCGATCCTGAGCTGTTTGGCGATGAGCTTTTCAAGCGCGCGATTGGCCTTGTTGTTTTCAGCCACGGCCCGCACCCGCGCCTTCAGCCGCACGGCGCCGGCCGCATCCTCGACCAGACCCTCGATCCGGTCGAGCGAGGCGGCAGGCGTCAGCCGGACCGCAAGCTCGGCGCCGCTGCCGGTGATCTTGTACCAGCCGCTCAGAAGAACATCGGTGCGATCGATGTCGCAAGGAAGGTGCGCACGAAAAAGATCGCGATCAGCAGCACGATCGGTGAAATATCGAGCCCGCCGAGATCCGGAATGATCCGGCGGATCGGCCTGAGCGCCGGTTCCGTCGCCTTGTAGAGGAACTCGCCGATCATGCCGACGAAACGGTTGTTCGGATTGACCACGTTGAAGGCGTAAAGCCAGGAGAAGATGGCGCTGCCGATGATGATCCAGGTGTAGAGACCCAGAACCATGTCGATGGTTGAAAACACTGCAATCATAAGATTCTCCGGCTGTTCCTAGAGCAATTCCAGCGAAAGTGAGAACCGGTTTCGCGTCCGGAAGTGCGTGAAAACAATAAGCTAGGGCATTTTCGGTGATTCCGTTTTCACCGGGAATGCCCTAGCGTGACAGACATGTAGACACTCAAGACGCCAGCGGCAAGAGCACCGCCGCCCCGATGATCCGGCAGGGTTAAGGCGCGATTCACACGCCACAAGATGATGGCGCTGCTCTCCGGTTCGTGTATAGCTCGGCGCGCACCAACCGGACGAAGCCCATGCCATCCCCTGCTCCCGCGGACGACCGTTATGCCGCCTTCCGCCACCGCGCCTTCACGCTCTATTTTACGGCCCGGTTCCTGTCGACCTTTGCCCTGCAGATCATCAGCGTCTCGGTCGGCTGGCAGATCTACGATCTGACGCGCGATCCCTTCGATCTCGGGCTGGTCGGACTGATCCAGTTTCTGCCGGCACTGGTGCTGATCCTGTTCACCGGTGCGGCCGCCGACCGCTATGGCCGCCGTACCATCATGCTGATCTGCGAGATCGTCATCGGCCTGTCGGCGCTGGTATTGGTGTTCTTCGCCTGGCAGGGTCTCACCTCGCCGCTGCCGATCTTCGCCGTGCTGCTGGTCATCGGCATCTCGCGGGCATTTTTCGCCCCGGCCTCGCAGTCGCTCGCGCCCAACCTGGTGCCCGCCAGGGACCTGCCCAATGCGATTGCCTGGAACTCGACCTCCTGGCAGACCGCGACCATCGTCGGCCCGGTCGCCGGCGGCCTGCTCTACGGGCTGGGTGCAACAGTACCCTACCTGACGGCCTGTTTCTTCTTCGCCGCCGCGATCATTGCCATCGCTTTGGTACCACCGCCGCTGCAGCGCTCGCGCGGCGAAGGCCAGAGCTGGAAAACCCTCATGGCCGGGTTCAGCTATGTCCGCAACCAGAAGATCGTGCTCGGCGCCATCTCGCTCGACATGTTTGCCGTGCTGCTCGGCGGCGCCATCGCCCTGATGCCGGTGTTTGCCCGCGATGTGCTAGAGCTCGGTCCCTGGGGGCTCGGCCTGCTGCGCGCCAGCCCCGGCATCGGCGCCATCGGCATGGCAATCTTTCTCGCCTCGCGGCCGATCCGCAGGCATGCCGGGCGGGCCATGTTCATTGCCGTCGGCGTGTTCGGAGCGGCGACTGTGGTGTTCGGCTTGTCGAAATCCCTGCCGCTGACCATGGCCGCGCTGATCGTCATGGGCGCCTCCGACATGATTTCGGTCTATGTTCGCCAGAGCCTGGTGCAGTTGTGGACACCGGACGAGCTGCGCGGCCGGGTCAGCGCCGTCAACATGGTGTTCATCGGCGCCTCCAACGAGCTGGGCGAATTCCGCGCAGGCGTCATGGCCTCGCTGATCGGTCCGGTGGCAGCCGTGGTGATCGGCGGCGCCGGGACGCTGGCCGTGGCATTGGCCTGGAGTTTCGGCTTCCCGCAGCTCAGACAGATCCAGTCGCTCGACCGCGACGCCGAGGAAAGCCGGGCAGCCCTCAGGGCAGGACAGGATCAGCCGGAAAAATCCGGCCCAGGAACGGCTTGAGCCAAGCAAGCAGCGCCGCATCTTAGACCAGCCGCCCTCCGGATTCGCACGGCCGTTCTGGGCACCGGGCGGCGCCTCAGAAGGTTGACCAGGATCTGCGCTTCGAGGCAGTTGCCAAGATAGGGCCGGCCAGATCTCAGTCGCTGTCGCCCGCTTCCTCTGCGTCACCGAGACCCGCGGCCGCAAGCGCCCGCTGGCGGGCCAGCACCCGGTCGCGGCTCGACACGCCCATCAGGTCGGCAATCCGCCAGACCACGTGGTCTTCAAGCTCATGCCGATGGCCATCGGCATAGGCCAGGTTCCACAACAGCTCGATGAAATGAACCTTTGCATCCGGCTCCAGCGAGCGGTTGAGGATGCTGGTGAACTGGTAGAGATCCACCGCTTCACGATCAGCCTGCTGTCCCGCTTCGATGAGCTCCCGCATCTCGTCGCCGCTGAGATCGTACTCCTGGACTATCAGCTCCCGGAGTTTCTCCGATTCGACTTCATCGACCACCCCGTCTGCGCCGATAACATGAAAGAACAGCGCCACGGCGGCGACATCGGGATTGCTGGCATCCGCCTTGCGCTGGTTTCCGTCGCGCAGACTGCCCAGAAAGGCGCGTATCTGATCAAGCATTCGCTATCCTTCTCAACACCGGTTCAGAACAGCCGGAAACGTCCGGGCTTTTCGGGCTCGGCATTGACATCGATCCCCGGATCGTCCGGCCGGTGGGTCAGGAAGCTCTCCTCCTTCGCGCGGGCTTCGGCTTCGGGGTCGGGTTTCGCCGGTTCTTCCTGGGACTTCTTTTCGATCCCGTCATCGGCGTCGTCCGCTGCCGCCTCGAGAGCTGTCTTCTCCTCGGCGGCATCCAGTTCACCTTGCTTCACCACAGCCGGGGAGTCCTTGCTCGCCGCTCCCGATCCGTTGGCTTTCGCGACGACCGGCGCCGAGCCCGACACCACCTCCGCGTCGATCACGGCGGCGGGCTTGCTGGCGCCGCCGGGCCTGGGGGCCTCGCCTGCATTTTCCGCCGGCGCCACGGCTTCGACCAGCGGATCGGCGATCGGGGTTGACGTTTCCGGAGCCGCAGTCTCGCGGATCGGCGGCAGGCTGGCCATCGCCCGGTCAAAGGCCTGTGCCGGAGGCTGGTTGTCGAGGCTCGGGCCCGCCAGCTGCTCGACCGGAACCTTCCATTCGAAGGCGTCGAGCTTGCCGCTGACCGGAGAAACCGGCTCCCATGTCTCCGATACATAGCCGTCCGCCGTCCAGGCCGGATCACGCGGCGCGCGAACCGCCTGGCTCAACCAGTGGCGGACACGGCCCTGGTCACCGGTCTCGGCTTCCTCGATGTCGGCGAGCAGCAGGTAGATGCCTTCGCAGGGCTGAAGCCGCGCGGAGGCTTCGGCCTTTTCCCGGGCAAGGTCGAAACGGCGGGCCTCGAGCGCTGCGCGTGCCACCACGTCAAACGACTGCGGATTGAGCGGCTTGAGTTTCTCAAGCCGTTCGGCCCGCTTCAGCCGGTCGGCGGAGGTGTCGCCGACGCGCGCCCGCACATAGGCCTCGGCTATTTCCGGATGCGGACTGGCCTTCCAGGCGGTTTCCAGGATCCTCGCGGCCTTGCGCAGATTGTCCTGGCGCAGCAGCGCCTTTGTCGCAATCACCGCGGCCGGCGGGAATGCCGGCGCCAGTTTCAGCGCGTTGAGCGCATCGTCGCGGGCCGACGACGGATCGCTGTCGACATGGTCGCGTGCGCGGGCGGTCAGAAGCACGGCCTTGGTGCGGTCGGCGGCCTTGGCCTCGATCGTGCCGGCCTGGCGCTGCCGTTCCAGGAGTTGCAGCGCCTCGTCCCATTTGCCTTCCCGTGTCCGGTAGGACAGTGCGGCGGCACCCGCCCATGGCAGGTGCGGCGCCTGTTCGGCCGCGGTTTCGGCATAATGCTGCGCCGCCTCGTCCGCGCCCTGGCGCTGGGCCTCCAGATAAAGCCCCCTCAGACCAAGAAGCTTCGTTTCCGGATCCTCAGCCATCGCCTCGAACAGCTTGCGGGCTTCATCGTGGTGACCCTCGATCAGCGCCGCCTGCACATCAAGCAGATGAATCAGCGGCTCCTGGTCGGCATTGAGCAAGCCCTTGGTGCGCTTGTTCATCTTGCGGGCCATCGCCGCATCGCCCGCACCGGCCGCCAGCAGGCCGGTCGACAGGGCCTGGTAGCCGCGGTCGCGCTTGCTGGCCCGGAAATAACGGGCAACGGTGCGCGGGGAATAGAGGATCGTGCGGATCAGCCACCATGTGATCATGATGGCCGCGACCAGCGAAACGACCATGGTGACGGCCGTCATCAGCGACATTTCGATCTGGCGGTCCTGCCAGACGATGGACAGATCGCCCGGCCGGTCGGCAAGCCAGGCAAAACCGAAGGCAAGGGCCGAAACCAGGACAACATAGAATAGCAAGCGGATCATCCTGGATCTCCTAGTTGGCCGGGGCTGCGGAAGTTGCCGATGGCGCCATGGCCGCGGCGATCAGCTTTTCGGAGCGGGCGCGCGCCGCCAGCGCTTCGCCATATTCCGATGTGGCCGCGCGGGAGGCTTCGGGCAGCGTGTTCCATTCGGTCAGCGCCGCCTCGAGATCGCCGTTGATGAGCCGCGTTTCGGCGCGGGCGACGATCGCCTCGGCGCTGTCGCCCGCAACGTCGCCGACCTTGCGCACCTTGACCACCGACATGGCGCTAGACATCAGCCGGTCCACCAGCCCGGCCTGCGGGTCACCCGGATCGGCCGCGGCAATCGCCTTGCTTGCGGCATCGGAAAACCCGGCAACCAGCTCGGCGCGGCTGGGAACGCCGCGTGCGGCAAGATCCCTCAGTTCGGCAACCGCCGGATCGTCCGGCGCCACCGAGGCGAAGGCCTCGAGCTCGCTCATGAACGGCCCGCCCCGGTCAATCGCCGACTTGAGGCCGGCTGCTGCGATGGCCCGCGCCAGGTCGATCTGCCGCGATGGCGCATCGACCTGCGCCGAAAGCTCCTGCTGGCCCTGTTCCAGCTCGCTGATCTTGCTTGCAAGCGTGTCGGTGCTGGACCGAAGCTCGGCAATTGCGCTCTGAACACCGCTCTGGGCGGCCCTGAGCTCGTTCATTTGTGCCGTCAGTTCCGGGTCCGGGGCAGCCGCCGTGCCTGCCTCCGCAAGCGCGGCGATCTTGCCCTCGAGACCGGCAAACCGATCTTCAAGTGCGGCGAGCGCCGCCGGGTCGTCGCCGCTCCCTGCTCCCGCTTTGGCAACAGCGGCTTCAAGACCATCGAGACGGGCGGAAAGCTCGGCCGGCAGCTCGGAGCCGCCCTGCGAGGCGGACGCGGACATCTGCTGCGTCAGCGTTTCGAGCTGGGAGGAAAGGGCATCAACCTTCGACGCCACTGGGGCAACCGGATCGCCACCGGCGCCAGGGGCCGGCAACATCCCGCCGGCTTGAAGCGCATAGCCGCCGCCAAGCGCGATCACGGCACCAATCAGGCCGGACATCACCATGCCGAGACCGCCGCCGTTCTTGGCGGGGGCAGCGGCGGGTTTGGCATTCGCCGAACCCGTCGAACCCGATGTTTCCGGCTTTGCCGCCGCAGCACTGGCCTTCGCGTCCTTCTGATCCGTCGTCGTCCTGGCGGGATCCGGCGCCTTCGCGGGATCCGTTGTCTTGGCCGGCCCGGAGGCGCTCGCTGTCTCGGCCTTCGCCGCGGCTTCTGGCCTGGAAGCGCTGTCGCTGCCGCCTGCCGATGCGGTTCTCGCCGTATCTGCTGCCTGGCCGCCGGAGTTCTCCGGGTCCACCGGATCGGGCGTCCTGCCGACAGCCGGCCCCGTCGCCGACGACTTGGTTGTCGCGGCCTCGCCCTTCGGCGTCACATCGGTGGCGTCGAGGTCGATGGTGACAGGCTTCGGCGACTTGGAGTGTCGCGGGGTGGGGCCCTTGCTCATGGCATCTCCTGAATGGTCTGGTTTGGCGCGGCTGGTCTTGCGCAGCCTTTGGTCGCAATACGCTCAAACCGTGGCGGTGGTTCCGGCAAATCATCCCAACCCGGCAAGCGATGCAAGCAGGCTGTCCTCATCCGGGCGCCCGGCAACAACCGATCGGTCTTGCCAGGTCTTGCGCAGCTGGCTCGCGATCGCCGGCGAGAGGCAGAGAAAACGAGTGGAATCAAGGCATCCGGCAAGGTTTGCGGCGTCCAACAGAGCCGAAAGCCGCCGCGCCGCATTGGCCGAATACAGCATGACGACATCGGGCGGCGGCGACAAAAAGTCCGATTTTAAAATGTCAGTCGAATAACTTATTTCTGCCATTCTGTAGCAATCGATCACCCGGGAACCGGGTTCATCCGCCTCGAGCGCCGTCTCGATGACAGCCGTGCGCGGCACACCGGCCAGATAGACCAAGGCACCTTTCCGGACCCCCGGACCGCTCGCCTCCCCGCCGGTCACATCTTGCGACCGAAGACGGATCAGGGACTCCGAGAGCGCCTTCGCCGTCCCGCCGGCTCCCTCGACATGGAGAAATCCCGCATCCCGCGCGGCCTGCGCCGTGGCAGGCCCCACGGTGTAAACCGGCACGCCGGCAAGCCCTGTTCCGGACACGCCGCCCTGCCCGAACATGGCGAAGGCGCGGGCGCTGGTGGCGATCAACCCCGAAATGGTCTCCGCGGGAGGCAGATCGCCGGGCCTGGCCGTGACAACGGTTTCGAACAGGGGCATACGCACCGGATCGTGACCCAGTCCGGCGAGCCGCTCGGCAGTGCGTTGTCCCCCAGGTTCCGGCCGCGTCACCAGAACGCGCATCGGCCCGGCCTCAGGCCCAGCTGTCGAAAAAGCCGCTGGCCGCCTTGCCGCGCACCTCCGCGCCCGCGGCGGCGCCGAGTTGAGCGGCATCGCCGACCGGACCCTCGGCGCGGATGTCGTGCCAGACCGAGCCGTCGGGTGTCAGAATCATGCCGTAGAACGAAATCCGGCCCTCGGAGATCCTTGCTAGCCCGGCAATCGGCGTGCGGCAGGAGCCGTCAAGCGCGCCGAGGAACGCCCGCTCACACAGAAGTGCTGCCTGTGTGTCGGCATGGTTGATCGGCGCCAACAAATCAGTGATCCGTTGGTCGCCGGTCCTGGCCTCGATGCAGATGGCACCCTGACCCGGCGCCGGCGGGAAGCTTTCGGGATCGAGCAATTCGGTGATCACGCCGGTATTGCCGAGCCGCTTCAGCCCGGCATGCGCCAAGAGCGTCGCGTCGACCTGCCCCTCATCAAGCTTGCGCAGCCGTGTTTCCACCTGGCCCCTGAAGGTGATGACCGAAAGATCCGGCCGCAGCCGCCGGATCAGTGCCTGCCGCCTCAATGACGAGGACCCGACCACGGCATTTTGCGGCAGGTCTTCGAGCCGGGGCGCGGCGCGGCCGATAAAGGCGTCGCGCACATCCTCGCGCTCGAGAAAGGCCACCAGGCCGAGGCCTTCGGGCAGCACGGTCGGCATGTCCTTCGATGAATGCACCGCCAGATCGAGCCGTCCGTCGCTCAGCTGCTCCTCGAGCTCCTCGGTGAACAGCCCCTTGCCGCCGATCTCCGACAGCGGCCGGTCGGTGACCCGGTCGCCCTTGGTCGACAGCACCACGATCTCGAATGCATCCTCGGGCAGCGTGTGCGCCGCCATCAGCCGGGCTCGGGTTTCGTGCGCCTGCGCCAGGGCAAGCGGACTGCCGCGGGTACCGATGCGATAAGGTTTCATTTGCAAGACATCCGATCCGTTGTTACCGACAGACAGGTACCGGGATCATCTCCCGAGCGCAACATTCGGACGCTGGCTTGCAGGCGTCACATCAAGGCATTCACATCGTACGCACCCGGCGGGATACGGACGATGCAGCGCCGACAACAGGGACGGGCATGACCACCGGCAGCATGGATATTCTGGGAATCGAGACAAGCTGCGACGAGACCGCCGCGTCCGTCGTCCGCCGCTTTGCCGACGGCACCGGCGAAATCCTTTCCGACGTGGTGCTGAGCCAGCTCGATCTGCATTCGGCCTTTGGCGGCGTGGTGCCCGAACTTGCCGCCCGCTCGCATGTCTCGACGCTCGACCGGCTGGTCGAGCAGGCGCTTTCAGAAAGCGGGGTACCGCTCGCGGGCATCGATGCGGTCGCGGTTACCTCGGGACCGGGGCTGATCGGCGGACTGATGGTCGGGCTGATGACAGCCAAGGCCATCGCCATGGCGGCGGACAAGCCCTTTCTCGGCATCAACCATCTCGAGGGCCATGCGCTGACCGCCCGCCTCACCGACAATGTCGCCTTTCCCTATCTGCTGCTGCTGGTGTCGGGCGGCCACACCCAGATCGTGCTGGTCAAGGGCGTCAACGACTATGAACGCTGGGGCACCACCATCGACGATGCGCTCGGCGAGGCCTTCGACAAGACCGCCAAGCTGCTCGGTCTCGGCTATCCCGGCGGGCCTGCGGTCGAACATGCGGCCCTTTCGGGTGAGCCGAAGCGCTTCCGGCTGCCGGTGCCGATGCGAAAGGACCCGCGGCTGGATTTCTCCTTCTCCGGCCTGAAGACCGCCGTGCGGCAGATGGCGGAGGAACAGGCGCCGCTGTCGCAGCAGACCATCGCCGATCTGTGCCTGGCCTTCCAGGCCTCGGTCACCGCAAGCATCGATGACCGGATCGCCATGGCGCTGGAGCGCTTCACAGAGCGTTTCGGAACCGGATCGAAGCCGGCACTTGTGGTCGCCGGCGGCGTCGCCGCCAACAAGGCGATCCGCGCCACGCTGGAGAACCGCGCTGAAAAAGCCGGTTTCCGCTTCATTGCGCCGCCGCTCAACCTGTGCACCGACAACGCCGCCATGATCGCCTGGGCCGGCGCCGAACGCCTGGCCGCAGGACTTCCGGCCAATCGGCTGGATCTCGCCCCCCGCTCGCGCTGGCCACTCGATCAGGCCGCCACAGCCGTGCTCGGCCACGGCAAGCGCGGCGCAAAGGCCTGACCCGTTATTGACCTGAACCGGGATTGAATCGCAAGGTCGGGCAAGGCATAGAATGCGGCCACGCCCCACCGGCGATCCCGACCCTGGCGCCAGGCGCCCTACCCGATGGAGATTTCATGTATTTCGTCCTGATGTGCAAAGACAAGCCTGACTCGCTCGAGCTGCGGATGGCAACACGCCCGCCCCACGTCGAATACCTCAAGAGCCTCGAAGCCAAGGGCATCCTGAAGACCGCCGGACCGCTCTTGGGCGACGATGAAAAGCCGGTCGGCAGCCTGTGGATCATCCAGGCGGCCGACAAGCAGGAAGCCGAGGCGCTCGCCGCCGGCGATCCCTATGCCAAGGCCGGCCTGTTCGCCTCGGTCGAGATTCGCGCCTTCAACTGGACCTTCAAGAACCCGGAGGCTTGAGATGGCCTATTGGTTGTTCAAATCCGAGCCGTTCAAATGGTCCTGGGAGATGCAGAAGGCCAAGGGCAAGATCGGCGAACAATGGGACGGCATCCGCAACTACCAGGCCCGCAACAACATGCGCGCCATGAGTCTCGGTGACAAGGGCTTCTTCTACCACTCCAACGAGGGGCTGGAGGTCGTCGGCATCGTTGAGGTCTGCGCCCTTTCCCACCCCGACACCACCATCGACGACCCGCGCTGGGAATGCGTTGACATCCGCGCGGTGTGCGACATGCCCAAACCGGTGACGCTGAAGGACGTCAAGGCCAATCCGAAGCTGGCCCAGATGAGCCTGGTGACATCGATGCGGCTGTCGGTGCAGCCGGTGACCGAGGAAGAGTATCTCGAGGTCTGCCGCATGGGCAATCTCGAAAACCCGCCGCGATCGCCGGAGTGAGAGCCGGGTGATGCCCGGTCCCGGCGCAGGCTGATGAAAACTGACCCCGAGAGCTTCATCCGCGCCAACACCTCGCTCGGCGCGCCGCCGCATGTGCCGGAGATCCGCCTGCATCTCGCCGATGAGGCCCATGAGCTGTGGCTGAAGACCGAGGAAGAGCTCGACGCGCTCGGACTGCCGCCGCCGTTCTGGGCCTTTGCCTGGGCCGGCGGCCAGGGGCTGGCGCGGCACCTGATCGACCATCCGGATCTCGTTCAGGGCAAGACGGTTCTCGATTTCGCCTCGGGATCCGGGCTCGTTGCCATCGCCGCCAGGCTCTCAGGCGCGGCCCGGGTAACCGCCGCCGACATCGATCCCTGGTCTGCCACCGCGGCCCGGCTCAATGCCCAGGCCAACGGCGTCGAGTTCGAAATCAGCCAGTCGGACCTCATAGGGGCTGATCTTGGCTGGGACGTGGTCCTTGCCGGCGACGTGTTCTACGACCAGGCCATGAGCGCATCGATCCGCCCATGGTTTTCGGACCTGGCGAAACGCGGCGCCCTGGTGCTGGTTGGCGATCCCGGCCGCTCCTATTGTCCGCGCGACGGGATGGACTGTCTCGCCACCTACATGGTGCCGGTCACCCGCGCGCTGGAAGACAGCGAGATCAAGCGTACCTCGGTGTTCCGGCTCACCGTATAGGAAGAAAATTTGATTGTGTTGTATATACGAATTGTGTATACATACGCCATCGCGGCGGCGATTTCGCCTAACTGACCACATGACTGTTTGACCGAGAGGTATGGGTAAATCTACCTCGAGGGTAAAGAAATGGAATTCGAATGGGACGAAACCAAGCGCGCTGAAACATATAGAAAGCACGGCGTCGACCTCCTGGAAGCAGCGCTGATTTTTGAAAATGGTGTTTTGGAAAAGGAAGACACGCGCAGGGATTACGGCGAGAAACGCATGATCGCTTTGGGCATGTCTGACGGTGAGGTCTACATCGTCGTCTATACCAAAAGGGATGAAGTCTATCGCCTGATTACCGCGTGGAAAGGAGGTCAGCGTGACCGGGAAACATATGAAAACTGGAAGTCTTAGCGACCTGCGCGGGATGAAGGAACGCGGCGAATTGAAGCCTTCCATCAAGGCAGAACCCGCGCCTGAGCTGCCGGAAGGATTCTGGGATGATGCCGAACGGGTCAATCATGCCAAGACCAAGGAAGCCATCAGCCTGCGTGTCGATTCGGATGTCCTTGAGTTTTTCAAGGCCCAGGGAAAAGGGCATCTTACGCGGATGAATGCGGTACTGCGGTCTTATGTCGAGGCACAGCGATCAAAGACCTCGCGATAAGACTGCCCGATCAATCGCTCGAAATGAACCAAAATTCGAAACCAAGGCGCTGCTGATCTCTGCCTGATTCCGCAATCCGTGATAAAAGCGATCTTTTCGGGAGAGGCTCATGAATTTCGCGGGCATGAATTATCTGGCGATCCTGGTTGCGGCCATCGTCGCATTCGCCATCGGCGCCGTCTACTATTCGACCCTAAGCAAACAATGGATGAAGGCGGCGCGGATCAACGCTTCCGGTCCCAAACCCGCCATGATCGAGCTGCTGGTCAACAGCTTCGTCATGGAGCTGATTCTGGCCTTCGTCACCGCCGGTGTCATCGGTCACCTCGGTTTCGATCAGGTGACGCCGATGAACGGGGTGATCTCGGGACTGTTCATCTGGGCCGGTTTCATCTTCACCACCCTGTCGATCAACCAGCGCTACCAGGGCTATGGCTGGGATCTGACACTGATCGACGGCCTGCACTGGCTCCTGGTGATGATCGGCATTGGCCTCACCATCGGCCTGTTCGGAGTCTGATCCCGGTCAGATCGCACTATTCGACACGGAGGATCGTGCCGCGCCTGATGAACGGCATGAGTCTGAGCATGTCGCGGCGGTCAAGCGCAATGCAGCCTTGCGTTGGTGGAAACCCGGGCCTGGCCACGTGCAGGAAGATGGCGCTGCCCATGCCTCGCCGGCGCGAGCGGATGTTCCAGTCGAGCACGAAACCGAAATCATAGAGCACGTCATCACGGAGCAGGGTTTCATGGCTTGCGGGAAACGGCAGCCGCACATGCCTGTTGTAGGCCGCATGGCCAGGGGCGTCGCACCAGCCGTCCCTGCGTCCCGTCCGATGCAATGTCAGCCCGGCATTGTCCGGCGTCAGCATGCCGCCACGGCGGAAGCCCGCCAGAACGGCCATCGTCCCGCGCGGCGTGCCGCCATCGCCTTCGCGCTTGAGCGCGGTCACGCCACCGCGCCCCAATGCCGCCCTGAGCGTCACCGGCCCGAAACGGACCAGTGCCTGCAACCGGTTGGTTGGCGACACCCGCACCGAAAATATGCGGTTCCGGACCGGTTTGGCCGGCGATTCCTGTAACATCGACCTCACGATCAAGTGCTCCTGCTGTGAGCGGACACGACTATTTAGCACTTTGCCCTTGCGCCGAAAGTGCCTAAACAGGAACACAATGCCATAGGACACCGTCCGTGGCGCCGGAAAGCACCGGCACTGAGCCTGTATGAAGAAGGAAGCCGCAATGACCGCTCGCTCGATCCTGCTGGTAGACGATGACGATGACCTGAGGGAAACCCTCGTCGAACAGCTTTCGCTCTACGAGGAATTTGCCATTTCGCAGGAATCTTCGGCCACCAAGGGTGTGCAGGCGGCCAGGAGCGAGCATGTCGATCTTCTGATCATGGATGTCGGCCTGCCGGACATGGATGGCCGCGAGGCGGTGAAGCTACTGCGCAAGGGCGGCTTCAAGTCGCCGATCATCATGCTGACCGGCCACGATACCGACTCCGACACGATCCTCGGGCTTGAGGCCGGCGCCAACGACTACGTCACCAAGCCCTTCCGCTTTGCGGTGCTTCTGGCCCGCATCCGCGCGCAGTTGCGCCAGCACGAACAGAGCGAGGATGCCACCTTCACCGTCGGTCCCTACATCTTCAAGCCGAGCCAGAAACTGCTGCTCGACGAGAAGGGCGGCAAGATCCGGCTGACGGAGAAGGAAGCCGCCATCATCCGCTATCTCTACCGCGCCGACCAGAAAGTGGTCACCCGCGACGTTTTGTTGGAGGAGGTCTGGGGCTACAATTCGGGTGTCACCACCCATACGCTCGAAACCCACGTCTACCGCCTTCGTCAGAAGATCGAGGCCGATCCCTCGAACGCCGAGATCCTGGTCACCGAGAGCGGTGGCTACAAGATCATCCCCTGATGCCGGCCCGGCCGGCTCCCGGCCGGCTTTCCCCGACATCGCCTTTCAAGGAGTGCATCCGTGGCCCTGAATGACGACATTGCCCTGCTGTCGATCGTCCCGCTGTTCCGCGACATCAGCGAGGACAAGCTGCGGCTGATCGCGTTCGGCGCCGAACGCCGGAGGATGCAGGCTGGCCAGATGCTGTTCCGGGAAGGTACGCCAGCCGACTGCGCCTTCGTGGTCGCCGATGGACGTTTCGAGTTGTCACGCACCGGCAAGGAGGGCCGACCGGTCTCTCTCGGTTTTGCCGAACGCGGCACATTGCTTGGCGAACTGGCGATGGTCACACCGGTCGACCGGTCGATGACTGCCATGGCGCCGGACACTGCCGAGGTCATCCGCATCAACCGGCCGCTGTTCCGGCGCATGCTGGAAGAGTATCCCGACATTGCCGGCATCGTCCGCCAACGCATCGAGGAAAACATGGCGGCGCTCAATGCCGATCTGGACAGGATATCCGGGCGCTTCGCCGGCTGATCCCCACCGGCTTCACGGTCAGTCAGCCTTCAGAAATCGAAATGCGCCGTCACCGGCACGTGGTCGGATGGCCGCTCCCAGCCGCGCGCTTCGCGCAGCACGTCGATGCGTTTGAGCGCCGGCGCCAGGTCTGCCGACGACCAGACATGATCGAGCCGCCGTCCCCGGTCGGCCGCGTCCCAGTCCTTGGCCCGGTAGCTCCACCAGGTGAAGATCTTCTCTTCCGGCGGAATATGCGTCCGCATCAGGTCGACCCAGCCGCCAGCCTTCTGCATGGCTAGGAAGTTTTCTGTCTCGACCGGGGTATGGCTGACCACTTTCAGCAACTGCTTGTGCGACCAAACATCGGTTTCCAGCGGCGCAATGTTGAGGTCGCCGACCAGGATCGAGGAAACCCCTTCAGCCAGCTCCGCCTCGGCATGCAGCAGCTTCATTTCCTCGACGAAATCGAGCTTGTGCCCGAATTTCGGATTGATCTCGCGGTCCGGCTCGTCGCCACCTGCCGGCACGTAGAAATTATGGATGCGGATTCGCCTCGATCCGGGCGCCTCCACCACCGCCGAGACATTCCGCGTATCGTCAATGGCGCAATAGGTCTGCCGGCGGTCATCGGAAAGCGGCAAGCGCGAGATGATGGCGACGCCGTGATAGCCCTTCTGGCCGTGGATGGCGAGGTGCTCATAGCCGAGTTTGCGGAAGGCGGCGCTTGGAAATGCGTCGTTGGGACACTTGGTTTCCTGCAAACACAGGACATCGGGCTTTTCGGTCTCGAGAAAATGCTGAACCAGCGGAAGCCTGAGCCGGACGGAATTGATATTCCAGGTCGTAACGGAGAACGCCAAATCGAAATTGCCTTCTTGGATGGAAGCCTGCCCGTATGTGGCCGATTAGATCGCCAAGGGCAAGCCTATCCAGCCGGGGCGGCGCGATTCGGCGCTCATCCACAATCAATTGCGATTCAGGACTGAACCGCTGGCGGGTTCAGCGATCGCTCGGGCGTTTGTCGGGCTGCACCTGCGCATAGGGCACTTCAAACACGTCCTCGGCGAACCGGACACCTGCCTGGACGTTGAAGATCATCACCGACGTGTCCTTGCCCTGGGCATCGCGGATGGTCCACTGCCTGAGTTCAAAGCTCTTCGGGTCGAACATCATGGAAATGGTCGAATCACCGAAAATGGTCTTGTTGCCGAGAACGATCGTGGTCAGATCGGGATCTTCCTTGACCGAACGCACCGTCTCGCCCGACAGATCTATCCGTTCCGAAAGCAGGAGCTTCAGCGGCGTCTTGCCCAGCGGATAAATGTCCCAAGTCCTCAGCTTGCGATTGCCGATAACCACGTTCTTGCCGTCGGCAATGACCCGTACCGCCGAAGGCGCCTCGTAGTTGAAGCGCAGCTTGCCGGGACGTTCGATAAAGAACTTGCCGCCGGTCTGCTCGCCATTGGGCCCGAACTGGATGAATTCGCCGGTCATGGTTTTGACCGAAGCGAAGTGATCCGCCACCCGCTGTGCCGTCTGGGCCGAACGGGCGGTGCCCGGGAATGCCAGGAGTCCGGCGGCAGCGGCCATCAGCGTCAACCCCAGGCCCAGTCCGCCGCCCAGCAGGGCGCGGCGAGCCGGATCGTGCCGGTCGATCGTGGTGGAAATGGTCTGCTTCGACATCTCTGTCTCCGTTTCGTTTCAGTCTCTGTCTCGCCCAAGACTGCGGCGCCAGTGTGACGCGGTATTTCTGGTTCGCACGACCCTAGCGCGGATCGATATCGTCTTCCGTCGGCACCAGGATCTCGCGCTTGCCGGCATGGTTGGCGGGACTGATCACACCTTCCTTTTCCATGCGTTCGATCAGCGAGGCGGCACGGTTGTAACCGATCCCGAGCCGGCGCTGGATATAGGAGGTCGACGCCTTGCCGTCGCGCAGCACGATGGCCACCGCCTGGTCGTAGGGATCGTCCGATTCGGCGAGGTTGGAGGTGCCGGCCGGACCGCCACCGCCCTCGCCCTCGTCGTCGTCCTCGGTGATCGCATCGAGATATTCCGGCACGCCCTGGGTTTTCAGGAACGAGACGATGTCCTCGACTTCCCGGTCCGAGACAAACGGGCCGTGAACGCGCTGGATGCGCCCGCCGCCTGCCATGTAGAGCATGTCGCCCATGCCCAGTAGCTGTTCCGCGCCCTGCTCGCCCAGGATGGTGCGCGAATCGATCTTGGAGGTGACCTGGAACGAGATTCGGGTCGGGAAGTTGGCCTTGATCGTGCCGGTGATGACGTCGACCGACGGACGTTGCGTCGCCATGATCACGTGGATGCCGGCGGCACGCGCCATCTGCGCCAGGCGCTGCACCGCGCCTTCGATATCCTTGCCGGCAACCATCATCAGGTCGGCCATCTCGTCGATCAGCACGATGATGTAGGGCAGCGGCGTGAGATCGAATTCCTCGGTCTCGTAGACGGCCTCGCCGGTCTGGCGGTCGAAACCGGTCTGAACGGTACGGGTGATCGGCTCGCCGGCGCTACGGGCCTGTTCGATGCGCTGGTTGAAGCCGTCGATGTTGCGGACGCCGATCTTCGACATCTTCTTGTAGCGCTCTTCCATCTCGCGAACGGTCCACTTGAGCGCCACGACGGCCTTCTTGGGATCCGTCACCACCGGGGTCAGCAGATGCGGGATGCCGTCATAGACCGACAGTTCAAGCATCTTCGGGTCGATCATGATCAGCCGGCACTTCGACGGGTCCATGCGGTAGAGGATCGACAGGATCATCGTGTTGATGGCGACCGACTTGCCCGAACCGGTGGTACCGGCCACCAGCACGTGCGGCATCTTGGCAAGGTCGGCGATCACCGGCTCGCCGCCGATGGTCTTGCCCAGCGCCAGCCCGAGCTTGGCCTTGGAGGTCTCGAAATCGCGGCTGGCGATCAGTTCGCGCAGGAACACGGTTTCCCGTTTCTGGTTCGGCAGTTCGATGCCGATGGCGTTGCGTCCGGGAACCACGGCAACGCGAACGGCAATGGCGCTCATCGAGCGGGCGATGTCATCGGCAAGCCCGATAACCCGCGACGACTTGATGCCCGGCGCGGGTTCCAGTTCGTAGAGGGTGACGACCGGACCGGGCCGGACATGAATGATCTCGCCCTTGACGCCGAAGTCCTGCAGCACGCCTTCCAGCATGCGCGCATTCTGTTCGAGCGCTTCCGGCGACAGCGAGGAATCCTTGGCCACGTTTCGCGCCTCGGTCAGCAGGTGTACCGATGGCAGCGAGAAACCCTGATCGTCGAGCATCGAGCCCTGGGCGTCGCGCTGAAGCCGCGCACCCGGCTTCGGCCGTTCGGCGGGAGCCGAAATGCGGGGAGACGGCGTTGCCCGGGCAGGCGCCGGTGCGGCCTGCGGACGCCAATCTGCTGCCGGGTCGTCCTCATCGCCCATGTCATCGGACAGGATGCCGTCCGGAAGCGGACCGTCATCAATGTCGAATGGCGGTGCATCATCGACCGGCACAGGCCGCGCACGCGCCGCCGCTGCGAAGCCGGGTTCGATCCGCTCGCCGGCCGGACGGGAAGGCCTCTCATAGAGCTCGCCGCCGCCCTGCGCATAGCCGCCGTTCAGGTCGAGCGGCGATTCCGGCATCACCTTGAGCTTCCGCAGCCCGGCAAGGCCCGTCATCCGCCGGATGCGGCCACGGATCGTGAACCAGGCATGGGTGATCGCGCCGAGAACCAGCGAGCCGCTCGTTGCCTCGTCGATCTCCTCATCGTCTTCCGTGACCGGCGCGTCGCTGACGTCGACGGATGCCGGGCGGCCGATCAGGCCAGCGCCGAACACCAGCAGCCAGCAGGCGACCGGCGCAATCAGCAGCCCGAGGATCACCGCAACAAGGCCCGATGGAAAGCCGCCGGTGAACACCGACGGGATCTTCAGCGCCATGTCGCCGAGCACACCGCCAAGGCCGTTGGGCAGCGGCCAGCTCGCGGACCGGGGCATCAGCCCGAACAGCGCCGCGGTCAGCCATGCGCCGCCAAACCAGGCTGCACCGCGCCGGGACATGCGGTCGACGGGCCGGTTGCGCAACAGGCCGATCGCCCAGAACAGCGCCGGCAGCAGCGCGATGACGCCGGCAAGCCCGAAGAACTGCATCACCAGATCGGCGAAGGCCGCACCGCTGAACCCCAGCGCATTGTGCGGAACCGCGCCATTGGCGTTGGAGAAACTCGGGTCCGTGACATTCCAGGTGGCGAGCGCCGCGATCGCCAGCATCAGCCCGGCAAGAATTCCAAGCCCGATGACGAACCGGATCTGTCGCCGCACCAGCTCACCCAGCAGGGTGCTGTGGGAAGGAACGCCTGACGGAAGGGAGGAAGAGCCTGACTGCATGGGTACACAATGTCCGAATCGGGTTTTGGGCCCGTGCGGACCCATCTCCGGCAAATCTAACCACCCACGGGTTAATGCGGCATTAACCATGCAGCGCGCTGCGCCGCGAAAATCGAGCGCACAAACAAAGACGCGGCCCGGAAAACCGGACCGCGTCTCAGATTTTCACCCTGTCAGGCGTGGTTAGCCGTGGTAGGCGGCTTCGCCATGCGAGGCCAGGTCGAGGCCCTGGCGTTCGTCTTCAACGCTGACGCGCAAGCCAAGCGCCATGTCGACGATCTTGTAGAGTACGAACGAGAGAATGCCGCACCACAGGATGGTGATGCCGACCGCCGACGCCTGGATCACGAACTGCGAACCGACGGAATAGTCTTCCCCGCCGGTGCCGCCGAGACCCGGCATGTTGACGATCGCGGTGCCGAGCGCGCCGACAATGCCGCCGACGCCATGGATGCCGAACACGTCGGCCGTGTCGTCATAGCCGAACTTGTTCTTCACCACTGCGACGAAGTAGTAGCAGACCCCCGAGGCGATGGCGCCGAGCGCGATGGCGCCGACCGGGCCGGAGAAACCGGCCGCCGGAGTGACCGCGACGAGACCGGCGATCATGCCGGAGACAGCACCCAGAAGCGACGCCTTGCCGCGATGCAGGGTTTCGATCACCGTCCAGGCGAGGATGGCGCCGGCTGTCGCCGTGAACGTGTTGATCATGGCGAGCGCCGCGCCGCCATTGGCCTCGAGATTGGAGCCGGCGTTGAAGCCGAACCAGCCGAACCACAAGAGTGCCGCGCCGACCATGGTCAGCGTCATCGAGTGCGGCGCCATCATGTCACGGCCGAAGCCGGTGCGCTTGCCGACCATGATCGCACCGATCAGGCCGGCGATGCCGGCGTTGATGTGCACGACGGTGCCGCCGGCGAAGTCGAGCGCGCCCATCTTGAACAGAAGCCCGTTGGCGTCCCACACCATGTGGGCGACCGGGAAGTAGACGAAGGTGACCCACAGCGCCACGAACAGCATGACCGCCGAGAACCGGATGCGCTCGGCAAAGGCGCCGACGATCAGCGCCGGGGTGATGCAGGCAAACGTCATCTGGAAGGCGATGAAGATATATTCCGGGATCATCACGCCATCGGAGAAAGTGGCGGCTTCGCTGGCCGGCGTCACGCCCGCCAGGAACAGCTTCGCGGTTCCGCCCCAGAAGGCGCTTTCGGACCCGCCGAAAGCAAACGAATAACCGTAGAAGACCCAGATCACCATCACCATCGCGGTGATCAGCGTGCACTGAAGCAGCACGGAAAGCATGTTCTTCGTCCGCACCAGGCCGCCATAAAACAGCGCCAGGCCCGGCAGGATCATCAGAAGCACCAGGATGGTCGAGACCAGCATGAAGGTGGTGTCGCCCTTGTCCATCGTGGTAGCGGCGGCGTCCTGGGCGAGGGCCGGTACGGCGAAGGCTGCGAGAGCGGCCGCTGCCATGAGCCCGATCCGAAGCGGGGATGTGTGTGACATCTGAAGTGTCATGGATGTATCTCCTGTTGCCTTACAACGCGTCGGCGTCGGTTTCGCCGGTGCGGATACGCATGGCCTGGTCAATCGAGTAAACGAAGATCTTGCCGTCGCCGATCTGGCCGGTCTTGGCCGACGACGCGATGGCTTCCACCGCCTTGTCGACCGCATCCGATGCAACAGCGATCTCGATCTTCAGCTTCGGCAGAAAGCTCACCGCGTATTCGGTCCCGCGATAGATCTCCGTGTGCCCCTTCTGCCTGCCGTAGCCCTTCACTTCGCTCACGGTCAGGCCCTGGATGCCGACAGCCGTCAGCGCTTCACGCACCTCGTCCAGCTTGAACGGCTTGATGATGGCCATCACAATTTTCATCTGGTTTCCCATCCTTGTTGTCCGCGGCCTTGCCGCTTTTGGCGGTCCATCGCGCTTGCCCGTGATCGACCGCTTGAGCTTTCCCAATCAAATGCCGTGCCAGACGGCATTGCCCGCTCGAATCCGCCGAATCGGCATGCATCCGGCTTTACCGGGCGGCAGTCTGTCGGTTTTTTGTGCAGTATGGCCGTTTAAAGTGGCGCACATTTCATCACTGATGATTATCGCGCCATCGCTTCCGCGGCCTTGGCGGGGATCTCCCGGAACGAAAAAGGGGCCCGGAAAACCGGGCCCCGAGGCAGGGATGGACATCCACCCCGACGGGATTCGTTTAAGGGGCAATCAGCCCTTGGTGAATTCCGGATAGGCTTCGACACCGACTTCCGCCATGTCCATGCCCATCATTTCCTGCTCTTCCGAGGCACGGATGCCAACGGTCGACTTGAGGATGAACCAGATCACGCCGGAGACGACGAAGGTGAACACGCCGATCGAGACGATGCCGAGGATCTGCGTGCCGTAGGACATGTCCGGGTTGGAGAACGGCACGATGAAGGTGCCCCAGATACCGGCCAGAAGGTGAACCGGGATGGCGCCGACCACGTCGTCGATCTTGAACTTGTCGAGCATCGGCACGGCAAACACCACGATCACGCCGCCAATGGCGCCGATGACGATCGCCGTCAGCGGCGAAGGCATCAGCGGTTCGGCGGTGATCGAGACCAGGCCGGCGAGAGCGCCGTTAAGCGCCATGGTAACGTCGACCTTCTTGTACATGATCTGGGTGAGGATCATCGCCGCGATCACGCCGCCGCAGGCCGCGAGATTGGTGTTGGCAAAGATCCGGCTGATGTCGGACGCGTCGCCGTTCGAACCCATCGCCAGCTGCGATGCGCCGTTGAAGCCGAACCAGCCGAGCCACAGGATGAAGGTGCCGAGCGTGGCCAGCGCCATGTTCGAGCCCGGCATCGGGGTAACCCTGCCGTCCGCGCCGTATTTGCCCTTGCGTGCACCAAGCAGAATGGCGCCTGCGAGAGCGGCCCAGCCGCCGACCGAGTGAACCAGCGTCGAACCGGCGAAGTCGGAGAAGCCTGCTTCCGAGAGCCAGCCGGCGCCCCACTGCCAGGAACCGGTGATCGGATAGAGCACGCCGGTCAGGATGGCGGTGAAGATCAGGAACGGCCACAGCTTGATGCGCTCTGCCAGGGTGCCAGAAACGATCGATGCGGTGGTGGCGCAGAACACCATCTGGAAGAACCAGTCGGAGGCAACCGAGTAGTCGCCTTCGTTGGCGGTGCCGGCGTCAGGCCAGCTGTAGGGCATCGGCGTGCCGAAATAGCCGCCATTGACGTTGGTGTACATCAGCGAATAGCCGATGACCCAGAACATCAGGCCGGCAATCGAGTAGAGCGCGATGTTCTTGAGGCACTGCATCGAGACGTTCTTGGACCGCACCAGGCCTGCTTCGAGCATGGCGAAGCCGGCCGCCATCCACATGACGAGGAAGCCGCCGATGAGGAACAGGAGCGTGTTGAAGATGAAGGCCGTTTCGGCGGCCGAGGCGAATTCGGGCGCCGCTGCGGCGTCCTGGGCGAGAGCCGGTACGGCGAAGGCTGCGAGTGCGGCCGCTGCCATGAGCCCGACCCGAAGCGGGGATGTGTGTGACATCTGAAGTGTCATGGAAGTATCTCCTGTTGCCTTACAACGCGTCGGCGTCGGTTTCGCCGGTGCGGATACGCATGGCCTGGTCAATCGAGTAAACGAAGATCTTGCCGTCGCCGATCTGGCCGGTCTTGGCCGACGACGCGATGGCTTCCACCGCCTTGTCGACCGCATCCGATGCAACAGCGATCTCGATCTTCAGCTTCGGCAGAAAGCTCACCGCGTATTCGGTCCCGCGATAGATCTCCGTGTGCCCCTTCTGCCTGCCGTAGCCCTTCACTTCGCTCACGGTCAGGCCCTGGATGCCGACAGCCGTCAGCGCTTCACGCACCTCGTCCAGCTTGAACGGCTTGATGATGGCCATCACAATTTTCATCTGGTTTCCCATCCTTGTTGTCCGCGGCCTTGCCGCCTCTCATGACAGGTCCCCCAACACGCGTTGGTTCACCCGCCTGACCCAAGGGAATCAAATGCCGTGCCAGTTTTGAATAAACCGGCCAACCCATTGAAATTGTGATTTAAATTTGATAAATTTGATTCAGTCGCGTGGCACATCGCACGACGAGTGATCAAATGTTAAGCATATAGTAATATGTGCCTAATATTTAGGCTTTTGCTCGATCTCGAATCAATCCTTCCTGCGCGACCGAAGCAATCAGCCTTCCGTCACGCTGGTAAAGACTGCCGCGGGTGAAGCCGCGGGCGCCGTTGGTGTTGGGCGAATCCATGCTGTAGAGCAGCCAGTCATCCAGTTTCGAGGGCCGGTGAAACCACATCGCATGGTCGAGGCTGGCGACCTGCAGATCGCGGTCGAACACCGACCGGCCATGCGCGAACAGCGCCGTGTCGAGCAACGTCATGTCCGACAGATAGGCGAGAATCGCCGCCTGGATAATGTGATCGTCGGGCACCGGGCCAGTGGTCCTGACCCAGACCTTCTGCTGCGGCTCGAGTTTCTGGTCGGAAATGTAATGCTCCAGCGACAGCGGCCGGACTTCGATCGGCCGCTCGCGCTCCCAGTAATTGCGGATGTGATCGGGCGCGCCGGCCAGGAACGCTTCCCGCATCTCCTCCTTGCCTGGCAGGTCCTGCGGCTGGGCCACATCCGGAATCGGGTCCTGGTACTCGAGCCCCTCCTCGACCTTCTGGAAGGACGCAGACAGCGAGAAGATCGCCTTGCCATGCTGGATCGCCACCACCGAGCGGGTCGCAAAGCTCAGCCCGTCGCGAATCCGGTCAACCTCGTAGATGATCGGCGCTGCGGGATCGCCCGGCCGCATGAAATAGGCATGCAGCGAATGCACCGGCCGGTCCGCCGCGATCGTCCGCTGCGCTGCGACCAGCGCCTGGCCGATCACCTGGCCGCCGAAAACACGCTGCCAGCCGACCTGCGGGCTGGTTCCGCGAAACAGGTCCTGCTCGAGCCGCTCGATATCGAGGCTGGTGAGCAATTGTTCCATGGCGGTGGGAGCTGTGCGCGACATTTTGGTTTTCTCGCAGAGGTGGGCTGAGGGATGACAATGCGGTATACGGTGTCATGACGCCGCTGCAAAGACCGCAACTGCTCCATGTGGTGCGGAAGCTGCGGTGCCGCGGTCGCGGAGTACAGGCCGGACCGGTTGCAGAGAAGGAAGATGCTATGACGACCCAGACCCTCGATATCCTGGTGTGCGGCGGCGGATATGTCGGCCTTTCCGCGGCCGTGGCGCTCAAGCTCGCCGGCCCATCGCTCGATATCGCCGTGATCGACGCCGCCCCGGCGGAAGTCTGGTGCAAGGACCAGCGCGCCTCGGCCATCGCGGCCGGCGCCAAGCGCCTGCTGACGACGCTCGGCGTGTGGGGGGCAATCGAGCCCGAGGCGCAAGCTATCAACGACATGGTCGTCACCGATTCGCGCACCTCCGATCCGGTTCGCCCGGTGTTCCTGACCTTTGGCGGCTCGATCGAGGACGGCGAGCCCTTTGCCCACATGGCGCCGAATGTCGCCATGGTTGCAGCACTTCGCGACAAGGCAGCCGAAATCGGCATCCCGATCCACCAGTCGGCCGCCGCTTCGGCGCTTGAGATCACCGAGCGCGACGCCCGGGTCGAAACCGCGGATGGCCGGGCATTCACCGCCAGGCTCGTGATCGCCGCCGACGGCGTCAAATCCAGCCTGCGCGAGATGGCCGGCATCAAGACCCAGCGCTGGGAATACGGCCAATCGGGTATCGTCACCACCGTCGCCCATGAAAGGCCGCACAATGGCCGCGCCGAAGAACATTTCCTGCCCTCGGGCCCCTTCGCCATCCTGCCGCTGACCGGAAACCGCTCCTCTCTGGTCTGGACAGAACGCACCGAGGATGCCGAGAGGCTTGTCGCCGAAGACGATTTCGTCTTCGAGGCCGAGCTTGAGCGCCGTTTCGGCCACCATCTGGGCGCCCTGACGGTCGAAGGCGGACGCCGGGCCTTTCCGCTCGGTCTGACGCTGGCGCGGGAATTTGTCCGGCCGCGGCTGGCGCTCGCCGGCGACGCGGCGCACGGCATTCATCCCGTTGCCGGCCAGGGCCTCAATCTCGGCTTCCGCGATGTCGCGGCCCTTGCCGAAACAGTCGTCGAGGCCAATCGCCTCGGCCTCGATATCGGTTCGCTGACGGTGCTCGAGCGCTACCAGACCTGGCGCCGCTTCGACACGGTGCGCATGGGTGTGACCAGCGACATCCTGACCCGGATGTTCTCAAACGACATCACGCCGCTGCGGCTGATCCGGGATTTCGGCCTGAGCCTGGTCGACCGGATGCCGGCGATGAAACGCTATTTCATCAACCAGGCTGCAGGCATCCCCGACGCCTCGGGCCCGCGGTTGCTGCGCGGCGAAACAATCTGACCGCGCGAACCCTTCGGCGATCTTCACATCCCTGATTATGACGCGATCTGCAGGCTGTGCTCGGCGCGGCGCAGGCTTTCCATCAGCACGGTCATGTCGTTGAAGGCATGCGCCAGCGCGATGCCGCCTTGCCATTCGATGACAACCGCGCGGGCGCGGGCCATGGCGATGGACGGCCGGGGGCCGGTCTTCTGCAGCTCCCGTGCGATGAAACTGACGAGCAGTTCGAAGCTTTGGCCGGCCCGGGCCGATGCATCCGGAGCCGAGCGGCGAAACTCCCTGACCGCAGCAGCGATCGGACAGCCATTGTCGACCCGGCTGCGGTTGGATTGGGCAAGCCGCTGCAGCAGGAACCGGATGCGCTCGCGCGGATCCGGCGATGCAACCTCCGCCTCAAGGACCAGCGATTGGGTTTCGCTGACGAAAACATCGGCCACCGCCAGCGCCAGGTCAGCCTTGGAGCGAAAATAGTAGAACATGTTGCCCTGCGGCACCTGGGCGTCGCGGGCAATGTCGGCAATGCTGGTTGCGGAAAACCCGTTGACCCAGAACAGCCGCGCTGCGGCGGCCACGATCGCTTCGCGTCGCTGATCGCCTTTTTTCGCCACAGCCCCGCCTTTCAGATTTGGTCGACTGACTTATAATGACGCTGCCAGAGGTTACCCGTCAAGCATGGACCGGCCGCCGATCAGCCCCTGGGGTTCATTCCTCTTCGGGAAGTTGCCTTGCTTCGGAGACCAGCATGATCGGAATCCCGTCGCGCACCGGATAGGCAAGGCGGGCGCGGGCCGAGATCAGCTCTTCCTTCTCCGCGTCGAATTCCAGCGGCCCATAGGTCAGCGGGCACACCAGAAGCTCCAGCATCTTGATGTCGACGGCGCCCCTCGATCGGGAAATCTTGGCCGGCTGGCTCTGGTTGGTCATTTTAACGGACCGCGTCTATTGCAGAACGCGTCCATAATCGTCCGAATCCCGCGCCAGGGCAATCTCGGTAATCGCGATCAGCGTTTCCGCCCGCACCCTGAGATTGTCGGCCTCGAGCAGCGCCTGCTTCTCCGCAGGCCCATAGGGCGACATCATCGACAGCGAATTGACCAGCGTCTGTGTGCTCGCCCGCTCGACGGAATTCCAGTCGGCTTCCAGATCGTTGGCTTCCAGATAGGCCTTGAAGCTTTCGAGCAACGCCTTCCTGTCGACTTCCGCCCCCTCATCAGCGGTTTCAAGATCGCCCAGAAAGGGAGAAATGCGGCAAACACGGTAGGGCTTGCGGCCCCGGTCCACCTCGCCGCCCACCCTGAACCGGCAGACGCCGCCCAGCGTGATGACATAGCGCCCGTCCCCGGTTTCCGCGAACGAGGTGATGCGCCCCAGGCAGCCGACCCGGCAGAGGTCTTCCACCGGCCCTTTGCGGGACTGGGCCTCCGCCAGCGCAGGCTGGATCACGCCGATCAGTCTGTTCGAACTCAGGGCGTCGTCAAACATCGACAGATATCGCGGCTCGAAGATGTTGAGCGGCAACTGCGCACCCGGCAGCAACAGCGCGCCGGACAGCGGAAACACCGGAACCTGTTCCGGAATGTCCGCTTCGACCCGATAGGATTTGTTCCCGACCTGCATGCCATTAAGCCTCAATGTTCATCACACACGGCAATGTGGGGCAAACCAGCAAATTCTCAAGGGTCCGGCAACAAAACAGGCGTTCAGGAAAACAGCAGCGAGGAAAGCTGTCGCCGCGCCGAAAGCGTTGCTGGATCCACCGGCCCCCAGGCTTCGAAGAATTCGAGCAGCGTCTTGCGCGCAGCCTCGTCCTCCCATTTCCGGTCCTTGCGCATGATCGTGAACAGCTCGTCGGCAGCCGCCTCCCGGTAGCCCTGCGCATTGAGGATCTTTGCAAACTTCAGCCGCGCCTCGTGATCGGCCGGATTGGAGGCCAGCCGGGCTTCCAGTTCCACCGGATCACCGAGCTCGGCGACTTCCCGCGCCATTTCCAGCCGCTTGAACACGGAGGCGACTTCCTGATCCTTGCGCTCTTCCACGGGAATGGCGTTCAGCAGTTTTTCCGCGCGATCGAATTCGCCTGCCGCCAGCATGCAACCGGCCATTCCGGCGATGGCGCCGACATGCGCCTGGTCCATCTGCAGGATGGCGCCAAAGCCGCGTGCTGCGGTTTCCACATCGCCCGCGGTGAAGGCCTCGCGCGACTGCGCCAGGATCTGCTCGATCTGTTCTTCAGTCGAGGACTTGGCCGGAGGGCCGGCAACCTTGTCGATGAACTCGCGGATCTGGCTTTCCGGCAGCGCGCCCATGAACCCGTCCACCGGCTTGCCGCCGGAAAAGGCGACCACGGCGGGGATCGACTGGATTCCCATCTGTCCCGGGATCGCCGGGTGGTCATCGATGTTGAGCTTGACCAGCTTGACCCGGCCATTCGCCTCCCGCACCACCTTCTCGATCACCGGGGTGAGCTGCTTGCAGGGTCCGCACCACGGCGCCCAGAAATCCACCAGCACCGTGACATCCCGCGACGCCTGGAGCACGTCGGCGGTAAAGCCCGCGGTCGTCGTGTCGGAGATCAGATCGCCCGCTGCAGCACCCGGTCCGGCATTGGCGGCGGTCATCGGCTTGTCGCCGAAGGTCACCGTGCCGCTCATCTGGCCGCCCGGTGACGGTGCGTATGGATTTTCATAGTCGCTCATGGGTCAATTCCCGTGCTTCTCAAGAATACGTGTGATTAAGGTCGTTGTTCAGGCCGAAACTTTCAAGATCCTGGGTTCATGGCCGGTATGGCTCAGGAACCGCATCAGATCGTCGCGTCCGATCGAAGTGGTCGCATCGTTGCTCAACGGGTGGGCATTGATAATGTCGTGGTCCATGAGCGGTGCGTCAATGACGATTGTCACCTCGTGCGCCGGATCGTTGATCGCCGAAAAGATCGTCACCGAGCCCGGCGTCACCCCGAGCTTTTCCATCAGCGCCTCGGGCTTGCCGAACGACACCCGGCCGCTGGCGCCGATCAGCGTATGGATCGTCTTGAGATCGACTTCGGCGTTTTCCTCGAGCGTGACGAGGAAACAGGCACCCTTCTTGTCCTTGAGGAACAGGTTCTTCGTGTGTCCTCCGGGTATTTCGTCGCGAAGAGACTGCGATTCGGCCACCGTGAACACCGGGGCATGATCAACGGTCGGATGCGCGATTCCAAGCGCATCGAGGCAATCGAACAGGTCTTGTCGGGTCTTGGGCATGGATCACACTCTTGCTTGAACGGGAAGTGATGTCGGCTGCGACCGTCCGCCGGCCTTTGTCGACCCGCTTCGCTTCAGCCTGATTTGCCCCTTGATATGCAAACCGGCATATCAGCGCAATGCCTGGCCTTTCTGGAGCGGAACCCACTCCGGTTTTGCCGGGCAGGATCCGCATCGGAAGCGCCAGGGGCGGGGACGGTTTGCGATATAGTGCGATTGACTGAAAATTCCCTGTTGCAATTGAAAGCAGGTTGCGCCATATAGCGCCGGTCCGGGCCGGAAGCGTCTGGACAGCCGGTCCGAATTACCCACGGACATGGTGATGAGCGGGCGTAGCTCAGGGGTAGAGCACAACCTTGCCAAGGTTGGGGTCGGGCGTTCGAATCGCCTCGCCCGCTCCAGTTTCTCCACATTTCAGACATGATGAAACTGGCTTTCCAGCGTCGGTCCGGCATACGCCACTGCGGCCGGTTCCACACCTGCATCATCCAAGTCATGGCCGATCGGATTGTCCGGTGCAAACAGGGAAATCACCGCACTTGTCCGGAAATCGGAGCGACCGTTCCGATTTGACCGGCATCAAGGCGGCAGGCGCTGAATATCCGGATAATGTTGCTATAGAGCAATCAGGGGGGGCAGCATTGGGGCTGTCTTCGCCCGAAGCTCGTGGCCCCGTGATCAAGCCGCCCGCCCCGCCTGTCCGCGTTCAATGCCTTCCAACACCGAGCAAGCACTCCATGATTTCCGAACTTATCATCGGCTCCCTGACCATTCTGGCTTCCACGGCCGTGATGATTGCCTTTGTGCTGGTCGCCATACGCCTGGTGCGCAAGGCCGAAGCCAATTATACCGACCGCCGCCCGGGAATCTGGCAGTTCTTCAGACTGGCCTCCAGCGCCATCGTTCTGGTGTTGATGGCCAACACCGTCTGCGTCTGGCTCTGGGCAACCCTTTTCTACAGTCTCGAGGTCTTTCCGACATTCGAGGAAGCGGTCTATTTTTCGATGGTCTCCTTCACCACGGTTGGTTATGGCGACGTCGTGGTGGAACCCGGCTGGCGAATTCTGTCCGGCTTCGTCTCGGTCAACGGCCTCCTGGCGTTCGGGGTTTTCACGGCGGTCCTGATCGAGATCATCAGGGGTCTGTCGGATCGCTACATTCCGCGACGGTAGAGCCGATCACCTTTGGCTCTAATCGCTGCCCCGTAACATCCTGCTCTCGAAATGCCGGCCGGTTTCTCTTATATGCAAACTCACGGCCTGACCGGTCGACGCAGGCAAAGGGAAACTTCATGGCGCGGATTGATCAGACAGGGGATTGGCGGGACCGGCACGCGCCTTCTCTCGCCGAAGTCGAATCCCTGGCGATAGACGCCTATGCCAATCTGCCGGAAAGCTTCCGCGTCCATACCGGCGACGTGGCAATCATTGTCGCCGATTTTCCCGAAGACGACATTTTCGAAGACATGGGCCTTGAAACCCCCTTCGATCTCCTGGGTCTTTTCGAGGGCCGTGGCCTGACCGAACGTTTCACCATCGAAAACGGCGAACTCGCCAACCGGGTCATTCTCTACCGCCGGCCGATCCTCGACTACTGGGCGGAAAACGACGAAACCCTGGGCGACATCATCACCCATGTCCTGATCCACGAGATCGGCCATCATTTCGGCCTGTCGGACGAGGACATGGAACGCATCGAGGCCGGCGTTTCCTGAACCCGGCTCTCTGACGGGGCCGGGTTCGGTCAGCTTCAGCCGCAAAGATCCCGCACGATCACGGCGAACAGGCCGACGCCCGTCGGAATCAACTCATCGGGGAAATCGAAATCGGGATTGTGCAGCCGCGGATGGTCTTCGCCCGAGCCAAGCACGAAAAGTCCGGTCTTGGCCACGCTGCCGAATCGGCCGAAATCCTCCGACCAGCGGAAGGGATCGCCGACCTCGACGCGGCTGACCCCCAGGGCTACGGCCGCCTTGTCGATAAACGCCACCGCTTCTTCGTCATTGTGACCCGCCGCGAAATTCTCGTGCCGGTCGAAATCCACACCCAGGCCGCCGGCCGCGGCCAGTTCCCGCGCAAGCGCTTCGGCCTTGCCCATCAATTCTGCCTGCAAGCCGTCGTCGATGGCGCGGATGGTGGCCCAGACATCGGCCTCTCCCGGAGAGATCCCGAAAGCCGCCTCGCCGAGCCGCGCGTGCGAAAGCGTGACCAGCGAGTGACCTGGAGTGTGGCCCAAGGTCGCGGGAAGCGCCGGCAGCGCCTCGACCAGCCTGACCATCACCGCCGCCGGGCTGACCCCGGCCTCCGGCTGCGCCGCATGCGAGGTCCGGCCGGTCAACCGGATCGCCAGCCCCTCGGATGCGAAAGTGAACGGGCCGGACCGGACGCCCACCGCGCCGAGCGGCAGGCCCGGAAGATTGTGAAGGGCAAAGGCGAAGTCCGGGCGAATGCGCGCGAACCGCGGGTCCGCGATCACGTCCGCGGCCCCGGCACCCGTTTCCTCGGCGGGCTGGAATAACAGCACCACCCGGCCGCGAATCGGCCGGTTTGCCGCCAGGTGCCGGGCCAGGCCGCACAGGATTGCCATGTGCCCGTCGTGCCCGCACAGGTGCCCCTTGCCATCGATTTCAGACCGCCACCCGAAGCTGGAGATCTCGGTGATCGGCAAGCCATCGAGTTCGCAACGGAACAGCACCGTCGGCCCCTCGGCGCCGCTGTCATAGATGGCCGCCACCCCGTGGGTGCCGAGACCGGTCAGGATTTCGTCGGCACCACAGCGTTCCAGCTCGGCCACGATCCGGGCGGCAGTCTCCCGCTCCTGGCTTGAAAGTTCCGGCCTGCGGTGAAGCTCGCGCCGCAGCGAGACCAGTTCCGCGGTGTCCGTCGAAGTCAGGAATTCGGTCAAGATCACTGCTCCCCGAGCTTCATGCCGGGATCGTAGTCCTTGCCCTCGACATCCTTGGTCACCGCCTGGCCGCAATGCATCAGCCCGGTCGCCGCGTTGAACGAAAGGGAAGGCGAGCCATGCAACTGCCAGCCCTTCGAGAGCGCCAGGCTGACCTTGTGGCAAAACGCGCTGTCGTCAGGTCCGGTAAGAAAGCGATAGAGTTTCATGTGGTCAGGTCTCCGCCGTGCCGCGCCGAAATCCGCGCCGCCTTTTCAATCAGCCGTTCGGCCATTTCCAGATGCAGCCGCTCGACCATCTTTCCGTCAAGACTGATGACGCCGCGGCCCTGATTGTCCGGCATGGCAAACGCCTCGGCAATTGCCTTTGCTTCCGCGAGCCGCTCAGGTGAAATTCCAAACGCGCTGTTCGCCGGCCCGATCTGTGAAGGATGGATCAGCGTCTTGCCGTCAAACCCCATCGCCTGGCCGTCGCTGCATTCACGCATCAGTCCCGCCTCGTCCCGGAAATCATTGAACACGCCATCGAGCACATCAATCCCGTAGGTCCGCGCCGCAAGCACGATCTGCATCAGCCAGGGCGCCAGCCACGGCCGGCCCGGCAGGGCGGCAACGCCGGTTTCCTTCATCAGGTCGTTCGTTCCGGTGATGAAACAATCAAGTCTGGCGCCGTCGGTCCGCGCCATGCGCGCGATCAGGCCGGCGTTCATCACCCCGCGCGGCGTTTCGATCATCGCCCAGAGCCGCAAGCCCGCCGGTGCATCGGTCTGCTCGAGCGCATCCTCCACCGCCGCGATGTCCTCGGGCGCTTCAACCTTGGGGATCAGGATCGCATCCGGCTTGCAGCCGCGTGCTGCCAGCAGATCCTCGCCACCCCATGGCGAAGACAGGGAATTGATGCGGATGACTGTTTCCATGCCGGCGGGCAAGGCCCGCGCCCGGCCATCGGCGAAGAAGCGCCGCAGGTTCTCGCGTGCCTCGGTCTTGGCGCCGGGCGCGACCGAATCCTCAAGATCGATCACGGCGCTGTCACAGGCAAGGCCTGACAGCTTGTCGAGCGCGCGGGAATTGTTTGCCGGCAGATAGAGCACGGAGCGGCGAGGCCGGACCGGCCTGGAAGAGGATGACTGGTTCATGCCACTTTTATTGCCTTTGGCAAAGCGGCCATGCAAGGGGCTGCTCTCCGGCCGCAACAGATAAATTGGATCGCGGACCTCGCCGGTTTGGCCGTCAGATGGCTCAGGCGGGCAGCTATTGAACGCCGCAACCGCCATCCCCACATGCAATGCATGAAACAAGGAAACTTCGTCATGAGAAACATTCTCGCAGTCGTGACCGGCTTGGGTCTGGTGTTTGCCGCTTTCGCGGGCTTGGCGCTGGCGCTTGTTCTTGGCACTGTTGCGGCCGGCGCAATCGCCGTGGCCCGCCTGACCGGGCGGTTTCGCCCTGCCATGGCCACAGCCCGCACAACTGCAAGCCGTGACAAGTCCAGGACCGAATACCGGGTATGGAACGACGGACGCGGCACCATTATCGATATGTAATTCCAGACTTTGGTCACACGGATTGGCCTTCTTGCGGCGAAGTCGTAGCCAACCCCTTCTTTTTCGGCTCCATGTTTGTTAAATGCTCCGGCACAGACAGACAGGACCAGCAAGTCATGGAAAAATTCTCCCGCCTCACCGGCGTTGCCGCACCCCTCCCGGTTGTCAACATCGACACCGACATGATCATCCCCAAGGATTATCTCAAGACGATCAAGCGTACCGGTCTTGGAAAGGGCCTGTTCGCCGAAGCGCGATACAATGAGGATGGGTCGGAAAACCCGGAGTTCGTGCTCAATCAACCGGCCTGGCGCAATGCATCCATCCTGGTCGCGGGCGATAATTTCGGCTGCGGCTCCTCGCGCGAGCACGCGCCGTGGGCATTGCTGGACTTTGGCATTCGCTGCGTGATTTCCACCAGCTTCGCCGACATTTTCTACAACAACTGCTTCAAGAACGGCATTCTGCCGATCGTTGTCAGCCAGGAAGACCTCGACAAGCTGATGGACGACGCGCGCCGCGGCGCCAACGCAACGGTGTCGATTGACCTCGAGGAACAGGAAATCCGTGGGCCGGATGGCGGCGTGATCAGGTTTGATATCGACGCCTTCAAGAAGCATTGCCTGCTCAATGGACTGGACGACATAGGATTGACTCTCGAGAAAGCCAGCGCCATCGATACATATGAAACCAGGGCTGCGGACAATCATCCCTGGCTTTAGATCCGGTTCGCTGGCAATCAAGCTGCCGGATTTTATGGTGAATTTTGCGTTTCGGCGCTGGTAGAGGGGAGTATTCATGTCCAAGGATATCGAAGCATCGATCATCGCACTTATCGCGTCCTCGGGTGAAATCGAAGCTGGCGAGATCACACGCGACACCGAACTGGCGGAACTCGAAATTGATTCGCTCGTCCTGACCGAAATCGTGATGGATATCGAGGATCAGCACGATATCGAGATTGATCTGAACACTGCCGAAGCCTGGGAATCGCTCAAAACCGTCGGCGACATCGTCGACATGGTCAAGAAACTCGTCGCGGACAAGAACTGATCATGGACCATCGGCGTGTCGTCATCACCGGAATGGGCGGCATTTGCGCTTTGGGTGGCAATTCCGGCGCGATCTGGGATGGCATGAAAGAAGGCCAGGACGGTTGCCGTCCGCTCGAGATCGAAGCCCGCGACCTCAAGGTCAATGTCGGCTGCGGCATCATCGGCTACCCGGAAAACGAAAGTATCGACAAGCGTCAAAGCCTGACCATGAGCGGAATAAGCCGGATTTCGGTGATTGCCGCGCGCCAGGCCATGCAGCAGGCCGGGCTGGAGCCGGGTGAGTTCAACCCCGAGCGCTCCGGCGCGGTGGTTGGTGTCGGCATCTTCGGCACCGATGCGGTCGACCAGAGCTATGTCGACATCTTTGTCGAGAAGAAGAAGCGCACCCACATCTTCACGGTTCCACGGGTGATGCCAAGCGGCCCATCCGGCCACGTCTCCATCGCCATGGGCCTGCAAGGTCCGGTGTTTGGCGTGACCTCGGCCTGCGCCTCGGGAAACCATGCCTTCATTTCCGCCGTGGACCAGATCAGGCTCGGCCGCGCTGACGTGATGCTCGCCGGCGGCGCGGAACTGGCGCTTGTCTACGGGCCGCTCAAGGCCTGGGAATCGCTGCGCGTGCTTGCCCGCTCGGTCTGCCGGCCGTTTTCCGCCGATCGCGACGGGCTGGTGCTGGGCGACGGCGCCGCCATCGCGGTTCTCGAATCCTATGAGCATGCCAGGGCGCGCGGCGCCAACATTCTGGCCGAGATCATCGGCGTGGGCATGTCCGGAGATGCCTCCGACATCGTCAACCCGACGGTCGAGGGGCCTGCCGCAGCCATGCGCAATTGCCTTGCCGACGCCGGCATATCCGCCGATCAGGTCGATTACATCAACGCCCACGGCACGGCCACCCAGACCAACGACCAGACCGAAACCCGCGTCATCCGCGAAGTCTTCGGCCCCGCCGCGGACAAGGTCGCGGTCTCCTCGACCAAGTCGATGCATGGCCATTGTCTTGGCGCATCGAGCGCCATCGAGTTGATTGCCTGCGTCAATGCGGTGCGCGAGGGCGTGATACCGCCGACCATCAACTACACCACCCCCGACCCGCTTTGCGATCTCGACGTCACGCCGAACGTGGCGCGCGAACGGAAGGTCGACATTGCCATCTCCAATGCGTTTGCCTTCGGCGGCACCAATGCGGTGATTGCGGTGAGGAAGGTCTAGACGGGATATATCTATATCTAGTTGAGGGTGAACTCCTTGCTCTCCACCACGATCGTCCGGCCCTGTCTGACGATTGCGGCTTCCAGCCTGTAGTGCCCGGCCCTCGGGGCCCCCTTCTTGCCCGAATAGGCGACATAGACCGCCTTTGACCGGTCCAGCGGCTCGCTGGTCTGTTCGCTGAACAGCCGCCCGTCCCTTTCGATCCGCAGGCTGAAGCGGTCTGCCTTCGCCAGGTTGATGGCCCAGACATAGCCGACCAGAGCCTGTGAATGCGCGCCCGGCAGCGCCGGAAGACCCGACTGCACCAGCTGCCTGTCGCTGACCGGCCCATCCGCAAAGCCGGCTGACAGCACCGTCGGCATGTCAGGTGCGGTCAGAGCCGCCATTGCGCTCACGTCCAGCCAGCCGCGCGCGCCGGAACCCGCAACTGCGCCGGCATCGCTTGCGGCACAGTCCTCGCCTGCGCTCAATCCGGTGAACGGATCCATCACCTTGCCGTCGCGGCGCAATGTCACATGCACGTGCGGAAACTGCGCCATCCCGGAGGCCCCGACCAGCCCGAGCACATCGCCCTTGCGCACCTTCGTCCCCGGCGCCAGCCGCAGCGAACCCTTCCGCATGTGGCAATACTGGGTCTCGAACCCGCCGCCATGATCAAGGATCAGGCCATTGCCGCACTCCCGGGAATCGACCGCCTTGCGGTCCTCATCGGTCGACACAAGCCGGTCAGCCATTCCGTCGCGTGAGGCTTTGACAACGCCATCCGCCATGGCGACAACCTCCACCCCGCGCGCCACATCCTGCATCGACAGGACCCTGAAATCCGTTCCCTTGTGGCCATCATAGGTCTTGGTTCCGCACCAGGGATCGCGCGCACCCGGCCCCGGATCGAGATCGACGAATTGCTGGATCGGGCAGATCGATCCTTCCGGACAGGCAAGCGGAAGCCCGAACATCGGCTCCGCCGCGACCGGCAAGGCGGGCACGAGCAAAAGCAGGCCAAGCTCTATGGTCCGGCGCAGCACAGTCAAAACACAAGTTGGCAAGCCAGACAGTTGAAAACCCTCCGCAGGGTGTTTAAGGACGCTTCATCTTTTCGATTTTGGTCCGGGGACTTCAAAATGGCAACACGCTCTCTCTTTCTTCTCCCAGGTGACGGCATCGGCCCGGAGGCCATGGCCGAGGTCCGCAAGATCATCGCCCACATGAATGAAAAGGAAGCCGCGGGCTTCTCGACCGACGAAGGCCTTGTCGGCGGCTCGGCCTATGATGCGCATGGCCAGGCGATCTCGGACGCGGACATGGACAAGGCCATGGCCGCGGACGCGGTGCTGTTCGGCGCCGTCGGCGGCCCGAAGTGGGATGCCGTCCCCTATGAAGTCCGCCCGGAAGCCGGCCTGCTGCGCCTGCGCAAGGACATGGAACTCTTCGCCAACCTGCGCCCTGCAATCTGCTATCCCGCACTCGCCAACTCTTCCTCGCTGAAGAAGGACGTGATCGAGGGACTCGACATCCTGATCGTGCGCGAACTCACCGGCGGCGTCTATTTCGGCGAACCCAAGGAAATCATCGACCTCGGCAACGGCCAGAAGCGCGGCATCGACACGCAGGTCTACGACACCTACGAGATCGAGCGCATCTCCGCTGTCGCCTTCGAACTCGCGCGCACCCGCCGCAACGAAGTATGCTCGATGGAAAAACGCAACGTGATGAAGTCCGGCGTGTTGTGGAACGAAGTCGTGACCGCCACCCACAAGGCCCGCTTCTCCGACGTCAAGCTGAGCCACATGCTGGCCGACGCCGGCGGCATGCAGCTGGTGCGCTGGCCCAAGCAGTTCGACGTCATCGTCACCGACAACCTGTTCGGCGACATGCTCTCCGACATCGCCGCGATGCTGACCGGTTCGCTCGGCATGCTGCCGTCGGCCTCGCTCGGCGCACCCGACGCCAAGACCGGCAAGCGCAAGGCGCTCTACGAGCCGGTGCACGGTTCCGCCCCCGACATCGCCGGCCAGGGCATCGCCAACCCGATCGCCATGATCGCCTCCTTTGCCATGTGCCTGCGCTATTCCTTCAACATGGTCACCGAAGCTGATCGTCTCGAGGCTGCGATTGCGACCGTGCTCGACAAGGGCCTGCGCACCGGCGACATCATGTCCGATGGCTGCCAGAAGGTCTCGACGGTGGAAATGGGCGACGCGATCCTGGCCGCCTACGCCGGCTGATACGGCACTGATTCCTGCGAAATTGAACCCGGTCCGGCATCACGCCGGGCCGGGTTTTTCATGCACCGGTCAAACCGGAATCCTCCCCCGGAAGGGCGACGACTTGATGATCGCGGTGTTGGTTTCGGCCCTTTCATGGAAGGGCAGCAGGATCGGATCGAGATCGGAAATCGAACGCAACGCCAGCCGGGTGACGAAACAGTCATCGCCTGTCACCTTGTCGCAATCGAGAAACCCGGGTTCATTGAGGATCATGTCCTCGACAATGTGCATGTTGCCCGGCCGCGGCTTGATCCGGACAATGGCCTGCAGCGGGTAGCCCAAGGCTGCAAGATCGAGTTCCACGGTGAAATGGGAGATGATCCCGTTGTTCTCGAGCCGCCGGATCCGCTCGCTGGTCGATGGTCCCGACAGGCCAACCTTCCTGGCCAGCTCACTCACCGGCATGCGGGCATTTTCGCTCAACAGCCTGACAATCAGGCGATCTGTCTCATCGATATTCATTTCTAAGTCTCTTTCTGGATTAGACCTTTGATTATGATACAAATGCAGCCAAGAGCCTAATATAAATCGATGCCGGCATCCTCAAGAATCTCTATCCTGCAAACCACATTCGAAGTGAGAGGGAAGCCCTATGAGAGTTGAACGCATTGCCGCCTTTTCCGATGCCGGTGAAGGCGGAAATCCCGCCGGGATCGTGATCACCGACCAGTTTCCGGACGAGGCTGAGATGCGCCGGATTGCAGCCGAGGTCGGCTATTCCGAGACCGCCTTCGCAATGCCGGACGGAGGTCCATACCGCTGGCGGGTTCGCTATTTCTCACCGGAATCGGAAGTACCTTTCTGTGGTCATGCGACCATCGCCCTGGGCGCTGCCCTTGCCGGACAGGTCGGCGAAGGCCGTTTCGCATTGCGGCTCAACGCCGCGGAGATTTCAGTCGAGGCCGGCCAGTCCGCCGGAACCCTTACGGCGTCACTCCAGTCCCCGCTCACGCGCAGTGCCGCTGCCCGCGCGGAGCTCGTCGAACAGGCCCTTGCCCTCTTCGGCTATACCGCCAGGCAACTCGACCCGGCGCTACCGCCGGCCGAAATCCATGCCGGTGCCGACCACTTGCTGTTGGCGCTTAGCAATCGTGGCGATCTTGCCGCGATGACCTACGATATTGACATGGGCCGCGCCCTGATGCGCGAATACGGTCTTGTCACCATCATGCTGGTTTACGCCCACAGCGAGACGCAATTCGATGTCCGCAATGCCTTTGCCTCCGGCGGCGTTCTTGAGGATCCTGCGACAGGGGCCGCAGCCGCGGCCTTTGCCGGCTATCTGCGTGATCTCAACTGGCCGCACCGGAATCGGATCACCATTATCCAGGGCGAGGACATGGGCACGCGATCATCCATAACCGCGGAATTTGACGATGAACCGGGAAGTTCGATCCGCGTCTCCGGCGCTACCCGGGCGATCGGGTAACCGCGCAAACCGGTTGCCGGCCTTCCGAAACCGTGCGGCTCTTACTCGGAGCTGCGGATCTCGTCCATTTCCCGGCGCAGCTCCACTTGCCAGGGCTCCATCACCGCACGGACCTTATCGATATAGGCCTGGTTTTCCTCAAGCGGGATGTTCGGGTCATAGGCGGTCGCCACCTCGACCAGCGTTGCGCGGTCGACGCGGTCATAGGCGCTGGCCATGGCCTGGGCATGTTCCTTCTTGATGCCCAGCGCCTCGTAGGCCGAACGGCCCATGCGGATGGAGCTGTCATAGGTCTCGCGCACGATATCCCGGCAGCCCGCCAGATAGAGGTCGTAAACATGATCGCGGTCGACCGCGCGCGCCATCACATGCAGCTTCGGATAGTTCTGGATCAGGTATCTGGTGAGTTGGGTGATCTGTTCCCGGTCATCGATGGCAATGACGAACAGCTTGGCGTTGGCAACCCCGGCCGCATGCAACAGGTCGGGCCGGGTCGCATCGCCATAATAGGTCTTCGCGCCGAAGCGGCCAAGGATTTCAATGCGCCGTGAATTGTAATCGATCACGGTGGAGGTGTAGCCCGCGGCTCTCAGCATCCGCTCGATCACGCCACCGATGCGGCCACGTCCGGCGATGATGATGTGATTTTCCTCATCGATCGCATCGGCCTCTCGGCCTTCCGCTTCGATATACTTCGGTGCGATCACCCGGTCGTAGAGGATGAACAGCGCCGGCGTCAGCAGCATCGACAACGCTACGACCAGCAACAATTGGTCGGCGACCGCAGCCGGAATGACCGCATTGGCCACCGTGAACGACAACAGCACGAAGCCGAATTCGCCCGCTTGCGCCAGGCCCAGCGCAAACAGCCAGCGGTCGGTCCCGCGCAGCTTGAACACCATTGCCAGGATATAGAGCACGGCCGCCTTCGCGATCATCAGACCCAGGGTGAGAGCCACGATCAGCAGGAGATTGTCCGCCAGGAGCCCGAAATTGATGCCTGCCCCGACGCTCATGAAGAAAACCCCGAGCAGCAATCCCTTGAACGGGTCGATATCGGATTCAAGCTCGTGCCGGTATTCGCTGTTGGCCAGAACCACGCCCGCCAGGAAGGTTCCGAGCGCCGGAGACAGCCCGACCAGCGACATCAACAGCGCGATCCCGACAACCATCAGCAGCGCCGTGGCGGTGAACAGTTCCCGCAGCTGCGAGCCGGCTATGAACCGGAACAGCGGCCGCGTCAGGTAGCTGCCCACGCCGATCACCGCCGCCACTGCCGCGAGAGTGACGAGCATCGTCTGCCAGCCGTTCAGCCCGGCGACGAGGCTGATCGTCATGCCGTGGCCGGCATCGTCGGCGCCGTGACCTGCGGTCGCTGCTTGCTGGATTTCAACAAGTTCCGGCAACGCCAGCAGCGGAATCAGCGCCAGCATCGGGATAACGGCGATATCCTGGAACAGCAGAACCGAGAAACTCGATTGGCCGCCGTCGCTTTTCATCAGGCCCTTCTCGTTCAGCGTCTGCAGCACGATTGCTGTCGATGACAGCGACAGCACCAGCCCGATCGCAAGGCTCACCGTCCAGGGCTGACCGAGCGCCATCGCGACAAGCATCACAACAAGCGCGGTCCCGGTCACCTGAGCCCCGCCAAGTCCAAGCAGTCTGGCGCGCATTTGCCACAGCAGTTTGGGCTCGAGTTCCAGGCCCACCAGAAACAGCATCATGACGACGCCGAACTCGGCGAAATGCTGGATCGACAGGACATCGACATGAAGCAGCGCCAGAACCGGTGAGATCACAATGCCGGCGATGAGATAGCCGAGCACCGAACCAAGCCCGAGCCGCGTCGCGATCGGCACGGAGAACACACCGGCGACAAGAAACACAAATGCAAGCAGCAGAAAATCGGTCATTGATCACCCCGGTGGCCTGGCGGAAATTACGATGTACCATGGATAGCCCGCGTGGAGAACGGGCCGCTGGCTGTCACAAGGCCCCGCGTCCGGGAGTATTTTGCGCCATGACCCGGCGACCCCGTTTCGTCGCCATTTCCGTCAACCGGAGCCATGAGACCCGCCTGCGGCGGCATAGGCGGCCATTGTCCCCGCCCCGGGCTTGAAAAACCGCTTCCCGTGCGAATTGACTTTTAACCGCACTTGCATCAAAACACCGCCACCATGCGCACCACGATCAAAACCAAAACCGCGATCTGACCCGTTCCGCCCCTCACTCTCCCCGGGGCGGGAAGAGTGGCGCTTGACCGCTAACAAGGGGAGAGAGGAGCACGGGAACCATGGGTTTCAAAATCGCAATCGCCGGGGCGACGGGCAATGTCGGCCGCGAAATGCTCAACATCCTTGCAGAGCGCGCCTTCCCTGTCAGCGAAGTCGTAGCGCTCGCCTCGAGCCGTTCGGTCGGCACCGAGGTCTCGTTCGGCGACAAGACTCTCAAGGTCAAGAATCTCGAGACCTATGACTTCTCCGACACCGATCTCTGCCTGATGTCGGCCGGTGGTTCTGTCAGCAAGAAGTGGTCGCCGAAGATCGGTGCGCAGGGCTGCATCGTCATCGACAACTCCTCGGCCTGGCGCTACGACGCCGATGTGCCGCTGATCGTGCCGGAAGTGAACCCGGACGCGATTTCCGGCTACACCAAGCGCAACATCATCGCCAATCCGAACTGCTCGACCGCGCAGCTGGTGGTGGCGCTGAAGCCGCTGCATGACCATGCCAAGATCAAGCGCCTGGTGGTATCGACCTACCAGTCGGTCTCCGGCGCCGGCAAGGATGGCATGGACGAGCTGTTCAACCAGACCCGCGCGGTCTTCGTTGCCGATCCGATCACCAGCCACAAGTTCACCAAGCGCATCGCCTTCAACGTGATCCCGCATATCGATGAGTTCATGGAAGACGGCTACACCAAGGAAGAATGGAAGGTGCTGGCCGAGACCAAGAAGATGCTCGATCCGAAGATCAAGGTCACCTGCACCGCCGTGCGCGTGCCGGTTTTCATCGGTCATTCGGAATCGGTCAATATCGAGTTCGAGAACGAGATCAGCGCCGAGGAAGCCCGCGACATCCTGCGCGACGCGCCCGGATGCCAGGTCATCGACAAGCATGAGGACGGCGGCTACATCACGCCTTATGAATGCGCCGGTGAGGACGCGACCTTCATCTCTCGCATCCGCGAGGACGCGACCGTGGAAAATGGTCTCAACATCTGGGTAGTTTCCGACAATCTGCGCAAGGGTGCCGCGCTCAACACCATCCAGATTGCCGAGCTTCTGGTCAATCGCCGTCTTATCACCCCGCGCGCAGCGGCCTGATCGGCAAGCGGACCTGCAAGTATAACCCCGCGATTTAGCAACAATCGCGGGGTTTTTCGTTGACGAACGGCCCGTGACTTTTTGTCGAATCGCTGGCAAAGTCCGCCCCGGACCGGATTCACTTGGGCAGGGGTTGCAACGCATGGACTACAAGGTAGGTAAACTGAAAGCCTGGAGTATCGCAATCGTCATCGCCGCCGGCCTGAGCGGATCGGCGCAAGCGGCATCGTGCGGCAACAATGCGGCCGGGTTCCCGGCCTGGATCGGGCAGTTCAAACAAGAAGCGGCCAGAGCCGGTATTTCGCAACGCACGCTCGACCGGGCCTTCAAGAACGTCCGCTACGCCACGAAGACGATTTCGCTCGACCGCAACCAGAAGAGCTTCAAGTTGTCGTTCGAGCAATTCATGCAGAAACGTGGCGCATCCACAATCATCTCCAAGGGTAAGCGTCTGAAGAAGCAATATGCCGGACTGTTTTCCTCAATCGAGAAGAAATACGGCGTTCCGGCCGGCCCGCTGATCGCGATCTGGGGCATGGAATCCGGCTTTGGCGCCTTTACCGGCAATCAGCACACCATGTCCGCGGTCGCGACGCTGGCTTACGATTGCCGGCGCTCGGCCTTTTTCACCGAACAGCTCTACGCCCAGCTGCAGCTGATCCAGAAAGGCTGGATTTCGCCGGATTTCAAGGGCGCCGCCCATGGTGAAATCGGCCAGACCCAGTTCCTGCCGGCCAACGTCGTGCGCTTTGGCGTCAATGGCGACAACAGCGGCGGTGTCAATCTCGGCTCGGCAGCGGATGCGCTTGCCTCGACCGCGAATTTTCTGCGTGGCCACGGCTGGCGCAGGGGCGGCGGCTATCAGCCGGGCGAAGCCAATTTCGGCGCGATTCAGGGATGGAATGCGGCAGGCGTCTACCAGAAGGCCATCGCCAAGATCGGCGCCGAGATCGATGGCGGCTAGAAGTCAGAAATTCTCGCAGCTGTCACCGACCGCTGTCTGAACGCTGCTGACGATCTTGCTGTCGTGAAACCCGAAAACCTCGCGGATCATCGTTTCGTTGTCAGGAAACTGGTAGCACACCAGAACCGAGGCCCTGGTTGCGTCAGACTCGGTGCCCGCCTCGAGTTGCCAGGCCAGGTTGGCGTTTTCCACCGCCTCTTCCCATTCATCGAGCGCCTCGATGAATTCGGCCTTGGTCTGGGTCACGCCCAGATCCTCCAGAGTGATGACGGCATCGTCAGCCAGCAGATCGGCAATGGCCACGCGATTGACGTCAAACAGCGCGGTATACCAGCGATCAAGCAATGAATTTTGGGCCGACGCCGAAGAAACCGGTAGAAGAAGCCCGCAAGCAAGCAACAAAATCAAAGACCGGATTGCACTCATCGCAGGCTCCCAAAGTCATCGCGCGCCTTCTGACGCTTAAAGACTCATGGAACCGGAGGGCAACACCCGATGTCAAGCTTCGGGTGCTTCGGGCCTGAAAAAATCGCCGGTCTTCGGATCCATGACCCACAATTCGCCGGTTGATATGTCGAACCAGGCGCCGTTGATCACCATCTTGCCGCGGTCCTCAAGGATCTTGACGCAGGGGAACGTCCGCAGGTTTGCAATTGAATTGCGGATCGAGATCCGCTCCAGCGCCACCTGGCGTTCGCCACTTGTCAGCAACTGGCTGTCCTGGATCTGCTGCGCGGCCGGTTTGAGAAGCCCCATCCAGTGCCCGATGAAATCACCGGGCGACAGCGGCGCCGCATTGGGATCTAGCGCTGCCTTGATGCCGCCGCAGCGGCCATGACCCATCACCACGATCTGCCGGATCTTGAGCGCCTGCACGGCAAATTCCAGCGCAGCCGAGGTGGCGTGGAAGTTGCTGTCGGGCGCATAGGGCGGCACCAGGTTGGCGACATTGCGCACTACGAACAGCTCTCCCGGACCGCAATCGAAGATGGTCTCCGGTGCCGCGCGTGAATCGCAACAGGCAATCACCAGCGTATGCGGTTCCTGACCCGTTTCGGCCAGATCCCGATAACGCTGCCGCTCGGCCGTATAACGGCCGCTCATGAAATTCTGGTAGCCCTCAAGCAGGCGGGTCGGAAATGTCGACATGCCTTCGCACATAGCCGGGCGGGCAGCGAAGATCAATCGACCATTTGCATCTCAATCATGTCGCCATCGACCAATCCGCCGGAAACAGGCTCGCAGGATACGCTTTTCCAGGCCCTGTTTCACACTCTCGCGTTCCGCGCGAAGACGCGATCAGCCATGAATGGCGATCAGGATCCCGTACCGGTCCCGCATCGGGCCGGATGGAAACGGCTGGGTCAGGCCTGCTGCGTGACGTCCGGCCATCAGTAGATTGACGCTCGCATCGACCAGATCATCCATCGCCGCTCCACGTGGCGGTCCGCCCGCAAACATGTCACGTTCAATGCCATGCAATGAAAGCAGCTCTATCCGCTCGGCAATGCCCTCGGGATTGACCGCGCCGCGGATCTTCTTTGGCGTTGTCATCGAAACCATGTTGTTAAGCCGGCAAAAGGCGAATTCCGGATGCGACTCGATCAGCCGGTCGCGCAGCCCTTTATCGTCCTGCAGCAGCCGGTCGATCTCCCTGATCTTGCCGAACAGGTGAAAGGCCTGCTTGGAGACCTTCCTGGGCGGGTCCGAGCACTTGAGCGCCAGTTCACAGGCTTCGCGGTAGGTTTCAGCCTCCACCGCCGCCCGCGCGGGAATCGAAAACACGCTCGACTGACGGGCACCGAGATAGGGCCGGATCGCCTGTTCAGGTCCACGGCCCGGACCGGTGATCCGGTCGGGCAGGCCGATGGGCATGTCCACCGCAATCATCGCTGACGGGCCTGATTCGCCGACAAGATCGGCAAAGCGCTCGTAGGTCCGCACCTGCGGACGGGTTTCGCCGGGCCTCAGGATCAGGGCAATCCAGCCGGCGCGGCATCCATCGACACCGACAAGCACATGTCCGGATTGCGATGTCGCGCTCACGGCTTCTTGCGGCCCGCCGTTGACATCACCCGGCGCATGTTGACCATGGCCATCGGGGTCCGCAGGCTTTGCGCATCCGTCTCCAGCGTCAACTCGTCGGCGCCGCGCCGCGCCGTCCGGGCAAGGATTTCGAACACGCTGCCCGTTGCCATCTGCAGGGCCTTTTCTTCCGGCACACCTTCCAGCAAGCGTGCGAGGAAGGTCGCAGACATCAGGTCTCCCAGCCCATTGGGCGCATTGGGAATAAGCCGGTGCTCGGCCATCACCGATTGCCGGCCGCTGACCAGCAGATTTCCCGTGCTGCCGGCCATCATGGCGATCGCCGAGGTGACCAGCACGTGCGCCGGCCCCAGGGTTTCCGCAGCGGCCGTCATCGACGCGGAATCGGTCATCGGCGCGCCCGACAGCCAGGCAAGCTCGTGCACATTCGGCGTGGCGATGTCGGCGACCGGGATCAGTTCCGAAGCAATCGACCTGGCCACGGCTTCGGGCACATACAGGCCGCCGGTGTCGCCGATCACCGGATCGCACATGTAGAGCGCCTCGGGATTTGCCTTGCGCACGGCGGCCACCAGCCGCGCTACATCGGCCGCCTGTCCCGCATCTCCGAGATAGCCGCTGAGCACGCCACCGACCTCGCCAAGCCAGGGCGTTCCGCACAGATCATCGATCAGGGCAGAGAAATCCTCACGCGACGGTACGATCCGGGTCGCCCGCGAATGCCCCGGATGCCACGGCAGGATCACGGTCGGAACCGCCCAGACCGGAAAACCCAGCGTTTCGAGCGCGAACACCGCAGCGCGGTTACCCACGGAGCCGCGAACCACATGGCTTGAAATCACGATGACCGACGACCGGATATCGGGATTGCGCCTGTTTTCAGAAGTCATCGCGACACCTGCCCGATCATCCACAGCACCAGTCCGACAAAGGCCACGAGCGCCAGGCCCCGGGCAATCCGGGTTCCCCAGACTTCGACCTTGTCGGATTTGTCCGCATCCTCGGCGGCAAAGTGATCGCGCACGCTATTGGCGGCCGATTTCATCACCGGTGTGGCAGACAAGCCGCCCTCCTCGCCGATCCGGTCGAGCGTGCGCTTTGCCTGGCGGACTGTTTCATCATCTTTCATCGCAAGGGCTCCCGGCCCGGTTCGATCGCATGCATCCTGGCAATATGCCGCACGCTGGTAAACAGTTTCGGCTCCAGGCGCAGGCACCGGAATCCTGCATCAATGATCATCCGGTCGGATCAGCGGGCGAGCCCGTGATACTCCGGATTTGGCTGCATGTCGGTTGCCGATGCCATGCGGTTGGTCATGTTGAAGAAAGACGCCACAGCCGAGATATCCCAGATGTCACGGTCGGTAAAACCGGCATCGCGCAGCTTCTGCCTATCGTCCTCGACAATCCGTGCCGGATCCTCGGTGATCAGGATGGCAAAATCAAGCATGGCCCGTTGCCGCGGTTCGAGATCGGCCACGCGGTAGTTCATCACCATCTGTTCCCCCAGCACCGGGTCTCCCGACAATTGCCGCACCGCCGCGCCGTGGGCCGTCAGGCAGTAGAAGCACTTGTTGACCGATGACACCGCCACCGCGATCAGCTCGCGTTCGAGCTTGCTCAGGTTGGAGCCGGCGAGCATCAGGTCATTGTAAAAGGCAACAAAGGCCTCGAGTTTTTCATTGTTGAAGGCATAGGCCTTGAGCACGTTCGGCACCATGCCGAGCTTGTCCTGGCATTTGGCGAAATATGCGGTCATCTCCGCACTCAACGGTGTTTCCTGTTCCAGGGTGAGCGCGGTAGCGGCCTCTTGCGGGGTTTTCATCCTAATTCCTCCAATATTCGGTTTCGATAACGAAATCGTGTCGCTTTGACACACACTTCTGCTAGGATTCGACCAAAGATCAAGTGTTGGAGGAAATGGAATGGGGGTCAGGAACACCCGCAAGTCGGAAACACTGCTTGCGGAAACGGCGGAAATTGCTTCCAAAGGCAAGAAGCCGCACATCAATCCCGACGTGCTTTTTTCCAGCGTCAGCATGGACGATCTGGACCTTTTTCCGGCAAAAAGCCTTGCTTCCGCGGCAGTCTTGGCAGAATCCGAGATTCGCGCATGGGATGGAAAATCCTCCCGGTTAAGCCTCGTGAATGCCGATCAGGCGACGAAAGACGGTCGCGATGTCTCGATCCTGGCGATCACCACGCTCAACAAGCCATTCCTGTATGATTCGGTAATGGGCGAGGTCACCTCGGACATCCGCGACATCTTGATGGCGCTGCACCCGATCCTGGTCATCTCCGGCAAGAAGCCAGCCAGGCTTTTCTCCCATGGCGACGGCAGCGATCCCGCTCAAAGGGTCAGCCATATCCAGATCCACCTGCCGCGACTGAGCGATGCAGCAGCGGAAGACCTCACCGCGCGCGTCCGCCATGTGCTCGATCAGGTCCGCGCCGCGGTCGGCGACTGGAAGTCGATGCTGGCCATGATCGACCACAGCGCCGCCGACCTGGTTGCCCTTGACGTCGACAAGAAAACCGAGCCGGCGCGCCAGGAAGCGCTGGCGTTCATCGCCTGGCTGCGTGACAACAATTTCACCTTCCTGGGCATGCGCGAATATGTCTATACCGGTGACGGCAAGTCGGCCGAACTGAGTCGCGCCTCGACCGAAGGTCTCGGCATCCTGTCGGATCCCGATGTGCTCGTCCTGCGACTTGGCAAGGACCAGGTCACCACCACGCCGGAGATCCTCGATTTCCTGCAGGGGCCGGACTTCCTGATCGTCACCAAGGCCAATGTGCGCTCGGTGATCCACCGCCGCACCTACATGGACTACATCGGCATCAAGCGCTTCGATTCGAAGGGCAAGGTCGTCGGCGAACTGCGCATCGTCGGGCTATTCACCTCCACCGCCTACACAAGGTCGGTGACCAAGATTCCGCTGCTGCGCTCGAAAGTGCAATCCGTCGTCTCCGAGTTCGGCTTCGATCCGGAAAGCCATTCCGGCAAACTGCTGCTCAACACGCTGGAAGCCTATCCGCGCGACGACCTGTTCCAGATCGATGCCCATCTGCTGGCCCGCTTCTGCATGCAGATCAACGAACTGTCCGACCGCCCACGGGTGCGGGTGCTACCTCGGATCGACCGCTTCGACCGGTTTGTCTCGCTGATCGTCTATGTGCCGCGCGATCAGTATGATTCGATCGCCCGCGAGCGGATCGGCAACTATTTCAAGACCGTCTACAATGGTCGTGTGTCGGCTTACTATCCCGCCTTTCCCGAGGGCGGCGTCGCGCGCGTGCATTTCATCATCGGCCGCTCCGAAGGCAAGACGCCGCAGATCCCGCAGGAGCAGCTGGAAGCCGACATCCGTTCCATCGTCACACGCTGGGAAGACCAGTTCCGCGCCATCGGCGGCACCCGCTCCGAACGGATAAACGTCAGCCAGTCCTACAAGGAACGGTTCCGTCCGGAGGAAGCGCTGGAAGACCTGGACAATATCATCGCCTGCAAGGACACGGGCGCCATCCAGATCGCATTCTATCGCGGTCAGGACATGGCAGATGACCATCTGGCGCTGAAGATCTTCCATGCCGGCGAACCGGTGGCTCTTTCGCGGCGCGTACCGCTGCTGGAAAACCTCGGTTTCAAGGTGATCAGCGAGCAGACCCACGAGATTTTCCTCGACGAGAAGGCCGGCGCCTCGAGCACCGTCGTGCTGCACGACATGGAGATCATCCACGAGGACAGACGCGGCATCGATCTCGATCTCGACGGTGCCCGGCTGGAGCAGGCCTTCCTCTCGGTCTGGCGCGGCGACACCGACAATGACAGCTACAACCGGCTCGTCACCAATGCCGGATTGACCGTTCGCGAAGCCACCGTGCTGCGCGCCTATGCCCGCTATCTGAGGCAGGCAGGCATTGCCTATTCGCAGGAATACATAGCCCTCAGTCTCAACCGCCATTCCGGTATCGCCGCAAAATTGTTCGAATTGTTCCGGATCCGGTTTGATACTGGGCTGAAAGCGGCAAAGCGCACCGAACTGAGCACCGGCATCACCGAATCCATCGAGGCGGCGCTTGCCGAGGTTCCGAGCCTTGACGATGACCGGATCCTTCGGCGCTACGTCAACGCCATCGAATCCTCGCTCAGGACCAACTATTTCCAGACCGGCGCCGATGGCGCGCCGCGTCCGGCTTTGGCGTTCAAGCTTGACCCGAAAAAGCTCGAGGGTCTTCCCGAACCGCGGCCTTTCCGCGAGATCTTCGTCTATGGTTCGGAAGTCGAGGGGGTTCACCTGCGCTTCGGCCCGGTTGCCCGCGGCGGACTTCGCTGGTCGGACCGGGCGCAGGACTACCGCACCGAGGTGCTCGGCCTGGTCAAGGCCCAGCAGGTCAAGAATGCGGTCATTGTGCCGGTCGGCGCCAAGGGCGGCTTCTATCCCAAGAAACTGCCCGCTGAAGGTGGCCGCGACGCGATTTTCGAGGCAGGGCGCGACGCCTACAAGCTGTTCATCCGCACCCTTCTGTCTGTAACCGACAATATTGTCGGCGATGCCATCGTTCCGCCGGCCAACACCGTTCGGCATGATGCGGACGATCCCTATTTCGTGGTTGCCGCCGACAAGGGCACGGCCACCTTCTCAGACACCGCCAACGCGCTCAGCCAGGAGCAGGATTTCTGGCTCGACGACGCCTTCGCGTCCGGTGGATCGGCCGGTTATGACCACAAGAAGATGGGGATTACCGCGCGCGGCGCCTGGGAAGCGGTGAAGCGGCATTTCCGGGAAATGAACATCGACATCCAGACAACGCCATTCACCGCCGCCGGTGTCGGCGACATGTCCGGCGACGTGTTCGGCAACGGCATGCTGCTGTCGACGCAGATCAGGCTGCTCGCCGCCTTCGATCACCGTGACATCTTCATCGATCCCGATCCCGATTGTGCCGTGGGCTTTGCCGAGCGGAGCCGGCTGTTCGATCTCGGCCGGTCGAGCTGGCAGGACTACGACAAGTCGAAGCTGTCGAAAGGCGGCATGATCATCCCGCGCTCGCTCAAATCGGTCGAGCTCACGCCCGAGGCAGCCGCCGTGATCGGGCTCAGGCCCGGCAAGGCCACGCCGCAGGACATCATGACCGCGATCCTGTCGATGGAGACCGATCTGTTGTGGTTCGGCGGCATCGGAACCTATATCAAGGACGCCGGCGAAAACGACGCGGATGTCGGCGACCGCGCCAACGATGCCATCCGCATTCATGCCCGCCAGGTCCGCGCCAGGGTGATCGGCGAGGGCGCCAATCTAGGCGTCACCCAGAAAGGCCGCATCGCCTATGCGCTCAATGGCGGCCGCTGCAATTCGGATGCGATCGACAACTCCGCCGGAGTCAATTCCTCCGACGTCGAGGTCAACATCAAGATTGCGCTCGCCAACGCCATGCGCGAAGGCCGGCTCACCCGTCCCAAGCGCAACACGCTTCTGGCCGCCATGACCGACGAGGTGGCCGAGCTGGTGCTGCGCAACAACTATCTGCAGACCCTGGCGATCTCCGTCGCGGAGGCCGATGGCGTATCCGGCGTCGGCGAACTCAACAGGGTGATGGGCAATCTCGAAGCCCGCGGCCTGCTCAACCGCAAGGTCGAGTACCTGCCCGACGACCTGGCGGTCGCCGAAAGGGTCGCCGCCGGCCATGCCCTGACCCGGCCCGAGATCGGCGTGCTGCTGTCCTATGCCAAGTTGGTGCTGTTCGACGAGATTGTCGCCAGCGCCCTGCCGGACGATCCCTATTTCGACGAGGCACTCAGGTCCTATTTCCCGAAGAAGATGCAGAAACCGCATTCGGCCGATATCGCCAGCCACAGGCTGAGACGCGAAATCATTTCGACCCTGCTCGGAAACGATGCGATCAACCGTGGCGGACCGGCCTTTGTCATCGGCATGGGCGACAAGTCGGGCGCCACCGCCGACGAAATCGTCAAGGCCTTTGTTCTTGCCCGCGACGGGCTCATGCTCAACCAGCTCTATGCGCAGGTCGATGATCTCGACACCAGGGTGCCTGGCGCCGTGCAGAACCAGCTCTACGCCCGGATCAGCGACACGCTCAAGACCGTCACCGGCTGGGCGCTCAAGACAGGCGCGGCGCAGGGCGATCTCGGCTCGGCGGTCAGGTCGATGCAGGAAAGCATTGCCAAGCTCGATGGCAAGCTGGCGGCGGCTCTCCCCGATTTCATGCGCCAGGAAGCCGAGGAGGCGCGCAACGAGCTTGTCGCCCAGTCGGTTCCGCTCGAGCTGGCAAACCGCATCGCCGGGCTCGGCGCACTGACGCTGGCGCCCGACATCTGCCATGTCGCGGCCTATTCGAAGACCGACCTGGGCCGGGCGACACAGGCCTTCTTTGCGGTCACCGAAGCGTTCCGGCTTGGCAGGATCGTCGCCGCCGTGGACCGGATCCCCGTCAGCGATCACTTCGAGGGCCTGGCGCTGGCGCGCAGCCTCGACGAGATCTCCCAGGCCCGGCGGATCATTGCCGGTGCGGCACTCGACAGCAATCCGAATTCGGCAAGCCCGGCCGAGGAATGGCTCTCGACCAACAAGGACCGCATCGCCCACGTCCGCGGCCAGATCCTGACGCTGACAGACAGCGGCGAATTGTCCGTTGCAAAACTCACCGTTGCCGCCGGCATGTTGAGCGATCTGGCTCGATCGCTGCGTGCATAAGCAGGTACCGGGCCTGGAAGGGGTAGCGGAATGACTGATGTAACCGGACTGCCGTCCGCACCCGCTGTCCAGCGCCGCGGCGTGTGGGGCTGGATGCTGTTTGACTGGGCGGCGCAGCCGTTCTTCACCGTCGTCACCACCTTCATCTTCGGCCCCTATTTCATCAGCCGCATGGCAAGCGATCCGGCCACCGGACAGGCGGCCTGGGGCTACGGCATTGCCGCCGGTGGCCTGCTGATCGCAGTCTTTTCACCCGTGCTCGGATCGATTGCCGACCAGACCGGACCGCGCAAACCCTGGATCGCGTTCTTTGCGATCATCAAGATCGTGGCGCTGTGCGGCTTATGGTTTGCCGCGCCCGGCTCGAGTCTTCTTGCTATTGTGGCGCTGTTCACCCTGGCCTCGGTGGCGGCCGAGTTCTCCATCGTGTTCAATGATTCCATGCTGCTGCGGCTGGTGCCGAAGGCGGAGATCGGGCGGGTTTCCAATCTCGCCTGGGGGCTGGGTTATCTCGGCGGCATGATCGTGCTGATCTTCATCATCGCCTTCCTGGCCGCATCGCCGGAAACCGGAAAGACCCTGATCGGCCTTAATCCGCTTTTTGGCCTCGACCCGGTCCAGGGCGAGGACGCCCGTGCATCCGGGCCGATCTCGGCGCTCTGGTACGCCGTTTTCATCCTGCCGATGTTCCTGTTCACCCCGGACGCGGGCGGACGCCGGGCCCTGAAGGGAGCGGTGCGCGACGGTCTCAGTGAACTGCGCTCGACGCTGGGTGAGGTGCGAAAGCGCGCCGGCATCTTCCGCTTCCTCGTTGCCCGCATGATCTACCAGGACGGCGTAAACGCCCTGCTCGCGCTTGGAGGCGGGTTTGCCGCCGCCATGTTCGGCTGGTCGATCACCGAGATCGGCGTCTACGGGATCATGCTCAATGTGGTGGCGATTTTCTCGTGTCTTTACGCCAGCCGGCTCGACACCCAGCTCGGCTCCAAGATGGTGGTGCTGATGGCCATCCTGCTGTTGCTGATTGCCACGCTCGGCATCGTCTCCACCGGTCCGGGCTTCACCCTGTTTGGTGCGCTGCCGTTCGGCGAGGCTGACAGTGGCGGACTGTTCGGGACCGCCGCAGAGAAGGCCTATATCATGTTCGGCCTGCTGATCGGCATCGCATTCGGACCCGTGCAGGCCTCGTCACGCGCCTACATGGCCCGAAGCGTCACCGAGGATGAGGCAGGCCGCTATTTCGGTATCTATGCGCTGGCGGGCCGCGCCACCAGTTTCCTGGCGCCCTTCATGGTCGCCACCGTCACCGCTCTGAGCGGATCGGCGCGACTCGGCATGGCGACCATCACCATCTTCTTCGCGGTCGGTCTGATCATTCTCTGGACCACGCCATATCCGGCGGATCAACCCGTCAGGAAGTCCTGAACGTCTTCGTTTTTTTGAGATACCGGGCAACTCCATACCTCGAGTATGGCCCATACTTCGGGTACGGAAAACGCCCCGCCGGTGATCTCGTGAAGGGTCGGTGCGCCAACTGCTTGGCATGATGGGCGGCCGGGGCTGCTGTTAACCCGTCAAACCATACGAAGACCTTAACGCACTGAGGTATGATCGCGATTGACCCACTTTACGTGAGCCTTCCACCAATCATCATCAATGCCGGAAATGCCGCATTCCGGTGAACACCATGGCGATGCCGGCCTCGTCCGCCGCGTCGATCACGTCCTGGTCGCGCATCGATCCGCCCGGCTGCACCACGGCGGTGGCGCCTGCCTCGATCGCCGACAGCAAACCGTCAGCGAACGGGAAGAAGGCATCGGAGGCGACAACGCTGCCCCTGGTCAGCGGCGCATCGAGACCGAGCACTTCCGCCGCGTCGACCGCCTTGCGCGCCGCGATCCGGGCCGAATCGACCCGGCTCATCTGACCGGCGCCGATGCCGACCGTGGCGCCATTGAGCGCATAGACAATGGCGTTGGATTTGACGTGCTTGGCCACGCGGAAGGCAAAGCCGAGATCGGCGAGTTCGCGCGCATCCGGCGCCCGCTTGGTCACCACCTTGAAATCTTCCGGCAAGACGATGCCGTTGTCGCGGCTCTGCACCAGCAGGCCGCCGGCAACCGTCTTGACCGTCAGGCCGGGCTGGCGCGGATCCGCCAGCTCGCCGGTCACCATCAGCCGCAAATTCTTCTTGGCCGACAGGATTTCTCTCGCCTCTTCGCTGGCGTCAGGAGCGATGATCACTTCGGTGAACAGCTTGACGATCTCGGTAGCCGTTTCCGCGTCGAGCATGCGGTTGAGCGCGATGATGCCGCCGAAGGCCGAGGTCTGGTCGCATTCAAGCGCCCGGCGATAGGCATCGGCCAGGCTGTCGCCGACGGCCACACCGCAGGGATTTGCATGCTTGATGATGGCGCAGGCCGCGCGGTCGCGCCCGAACTCGCTGACCAGTTCGAACGCCGCGTCCGTGTCGTTGATGTTGTTGTAGGACAGCTGCTTGCCCTGCAGCAGCGTCGCCGTCGCCACCCCGGGACGCTGCTCGCCACTGGAATAGAACGCCGCCGCCTGGTGCGGATTCTCGCCGTAACGCATGACGTCGATGAGCCGGCCGCCGAAGGCTCGGTGCCGCGGCGCCTCGAGCTCGAGTGCCCTGGCGAACCATCCCGAAACCGCCGCGTCATAGGCAGCCGTCCGGGCGAATGCCAGCGCCGCGAGTTCGCGCCGCAGCGCCAGCGGGACAGACCCGCCATGGCTCTTCAGCGCTTCGATCACCCGGCCGTAGTCCTCGGGGTCGGTGATGGCGGTCACATAGGCATGGTTCTTGGCCGACGCGCGGATCATCGCTGGCCCGCCGATATCGATATTCTCGACAATCGTCGCCGCATCGGCGCCGCCGGCCGCCGTCTGTTCGAACGGGTAGAGGTTGACCACGGCCATGTCGATCTCGGCGATCTCGTGCGCCTGCATCGCAGACCGGTGCTCCTCGTCGTCGCGGATCGACAGAAGACCGCCATGTACGCCCGGATGCAGCGTCTTGACCCGGCCATCCATGATTTCAGGAAATCCGGTCAGGTCGGAAACGTCGCGAACCGCAAGACCCGCCGCTTCGAGCGCCGCCCGGGTACCGCCGGTCGAAACCAGCTCCACACCGAGTTCTGCGAGATCACGGGCGAAATCCACCAGCCCGGTCTTGTCGGAAACAGACAAAAGTGCGCGGCGAACCTGCACCAGATCCGGCACAGGATGGTTCTTGGATACGACAGCCATATGGAAATCCTTCGAAAACAGCCGCGCGAGCCCGGCGGCGAGGATCCGTTAACACAGGCCGATGGCCGATAAAACACGCAATTGGGCTTATCTGTGGAGCAAGGCCGGATCGGGAGTTACCCGGCCGGCGGATCTAAGCCCGCGGCAGCGTGGTGCGGATCAGCTTCCAGTCGATCTGCGACTGCTGGCCGACCGTGAATTCCATCGTGATCTGCTTGCTGGTCCGGGCACCGGCGAGGTCGGCGAAATACACATCTTCCTCGATCTGCGGCTTGAGGTCACGGCCGACAAAGGCCCAGGTTTCGCCATCGCCGGCGGTGAGGTGGACCACACCATCCTCGTCCTGCTGAACCGAGATCGTCGGATGGACGTGAAACCGGGCCACCGCGACCGTGCGGTTTTCCGGATCGGGGTCGCTTTCATCCGGCCGCGTTATCTGGTCCCGGCCCTGCACTTCGTGTCCGGACGCCAGCATCCGCACCTTGCGCCGATGCAGGAGCTTCAGATTGCCGGCATATCCGTCATGGGTGGCGTCAAACCCCTGGTGCTTGCCTTCCTCATCGAGCGACCGGACAGTCACCCGGCGGACGCCGCCGGTCACGATCGGACCCAGAAACGGCGAATGCGAGAAACTTAGCGATGACCTGTCGTCCAGCGTGACGGTGCTGTGGGCCGCCGTCATTCTTGCAAAATCGGCATAGGGTGTGTGGGAAATCACCGGCGCGCCGGCATTGACGATGAAACAGTTGGCACCCGAGGAAAGCTCGAAGGAAAGACACCCTGCATGCGCCTGGCTCGACAGGATCCCCTTGGGCGGCGGCCCGGTGTCAGCAATCAGCACGGCATTGCCGGCTGACAGTCTCTGATAGCACGAATGCGGCATTTCCCTGAACGCGGCACCGGAGGTCTCGTCGTAGCGCAGCACCCCGAGAAGCCGGTCCGCCGAAACCGCCGAGGAGCCGTTGAACAGCGCCAGCTCGCCATTCGAATGACGGAAGAAGCGCAAGGCCGAGAACATCCGGTCCATCCCCGCAGCCATGTTGCGCGGCGGCTTCTGGCCCAGGTTGATGTAGGTTTGCTTGAGCGGCAGCAGGTTTGTCAAAAGCTCGATCAGAATCATCGGATTGCGGGACACATGCCCGCCGTCAGGCAGGATCTGGACCTCGATCTCGCTGTCGAGATTGCGCGACGCGGCCCGCACCGCGCCGGCGCTGGACGGCAGGCACAGGCTCGCCATCGCCAGCGCTATCCGGGCCTTGAAACGGGTCGCGTCGCCAGGCATGGCCCCGGCCACATGCTTCAGATACCGCGTTTGCAGCGCAATGCTTTTGAGAAAGCGGCGGTAAAACCCGTGATCGGCGCCACGCAGCACGATCGGCGAATGCGAAAGCCAGGCAATCAGCCGGCTGGCCAGCACATCGGGCTCAAAGGCAAGACCTCCGAGCTCCCGCCCTTCAACCGCGATCCAGTCATCGACCAGCGCCCTTGCATTGGCGAAGGCCAGATCGTGATCGGCAGCCCGCATATGCCTGAGCCAGCCAAAGCCATGCAGGCTGCGATTGAACGATTCGTTGGAGACCTCGAGCTGAAACGGGCTTCCTCCACCTGTATCGATCATGCTTCCGCCCATGGCGAAGCGTCCGGAATAGATTTCCTCGGCGATGTGCGGATCGGCAATGCGCAGGTCAATCGGCGCCACGACCAGCCGGTCCGGGGTTCCGCCGGTAAAGCGCAACGCGTTGATTCGGCCCAGAGCGATCCTGCGTGCGAATCGCCGCCAGATCTCCGTCCCGTACAACTGCCCTGAACGTTGCGATTCGAGAAATGAAAATACCAATCGGGAATTCCTGAAACCGGGTCCCGGCCCTCCACCGGACGAGAATCGTAGCACAGACGCTTGATTGTTCAACTGTCGCTAATGCGAACTCACGGAAAGCATATCAATGCCGTCATCCTGTGCAGCCTCCTCACGGGCGGACCAAAACCACGGCGTAGAATCCGTCAAGCCCGGCAAGCCGCGGATCGTCATTGCCGAGCATGGCCGGATGGGTCCTGACTTCACCCCTGGCGGTGATCGCCGCTTCAAGCCCCGGCCACCGCGCCGGATCGACCGGTCTGATCCGCCAGACCGGATGGTCCGCGAGGAAACCGGCCACCATCTCTTCGCCTTCTTCGGGATCGAGCGAGCAGTTGGAAAACACCAGCTCGCCGCCGGGACGCACCAGACCCGCCGCATGATCGAGAAGATCGCGCTGCACGCGGGCCAGGCGCATGATGTCCTCGGGCCCCTTGGTGTAGGGAATATCGGGATGCCGCCGCGCCGTTCCCGTCGACGAGCACGGCGCATCGAGCAACACGCCGTCAAACCCGCCGGGTGCGACCAGATCCTGGGCCCGGGTCAACTGCGTGGCGACGTCAAGCCCGAGCCGCGCCAGGTTGCCGCGCAGCCGCTCGAGCCGTGTCGCGGATTGATCGCAGGCCGTCACCCTGGCACCGGCCAGCGCCAGCTGCGCGGTCTTGCCTCCCGGAGCGGCGCAAAGATCGACGATGTCCAGTCCGTCAAGCTTCGAGAACAGCTGGGCCGGAAGGCTGGCCGCCGCATCCTGAACCCACCAGTCGCCGTCATCATAGCCCTCGAGGCCGGACACCGGACCTTCCGGCCGGGCGATACGAACAGATCCCGTCGGCAATAGGACGCCGCCAAGCCTTGCGGCCCAGCCTGCCGCGTCATCCTTGACCGTCAGGTCGATCGCAGGCGGCTCGGACAGGATCGAGAGAATAGCATCAGCATCCGCCGCATAGTGCTTGTGAAGCCGGCTTTCGAACCACTCCGGAAAGTCCGGCGTCGTTGCCGCGATCTCCGGCAGAAGCGTGTCTTTTTCCCGCCCCATCCGCCGCAACAGGGCATTGACCAGGCCCGCAAACCGGCGATTTCGGGGGTCGGAATCGGCCTGCGTCACCGCCAGGTCAACGGCCGCGCGATCGGGTACGTCGAGATAGAGGATCTGCGCCGCAGCCACCCGCAGCACCTGCCGCAGCGCCTTCGCGCCATCGGGCAGCGGATTGTCGACCAGCCGGTCGATAAAGGCGTCAATGACCTGGAGATGCCTGAGTGCTGAGAGAAGAATCGCCCGCACCAGGAGACGGTCCTGGTCTCCCAGCCCGGTGAACGCCGGGTTCCCGCCCGCCGGATCGAGAAGACCGTCCAGCGATGCCCGGCTTTCCGTCACCGCCGACAACAGCCGGGCCGCAGCCTGACGCGCCGCAAGCCCCGGCTTTAAATCCTTGCCACGCGATTGCTCTCCCTGCTTGCCCGCTCTCCTGCGCTGCCCCGGCGGCCTTGTGCCAGTCAAGACCAGGGTCCCTTGCGAGGCGCATCGCCGCGGCCCCAGGGCCCGGTTTGCGGAACCGACGTCGCTGCCGGGCGGGCGGGACGCGGCGCGCGCGCCTGCGCAAACTCGCCGGCCATGGCTTCAAGCGCGGCAATGCGGTTTTCCGTTGCGGGGTGGGTTGAAAACAGATTGTCCATGCGTTGACCATTCAGCGGATTGATAATGAACATGTGCGCCGTCGCCGGGTTGCGTTCGGCGTCTTCGTTGACGACACGTCCGGCGCCCAGCGCGATCTTGCGCAATGCCGAGGCCAGCCAGAGCGGATTACCACAGATTTCCGCGCCGCGCCTGTCGGCGGCATATTCGCGGGTCCGGCTGATCGTCATCTGCACCAGCATCGCCGCAAAGGGCGCCACGATCATCGCCACCAGGATACCGATGAAGCCGAACGGATTGTTGTTGTTGTCGCGATTGCCGCCGAAGAACAGCGCGAAATTGCCCAGCATCGAGATCGCGCCGGCCAGCGTCGCGGTGATCGTCATGATCAGCGTGTCGCGGTGCTGCACATGCGCCAGTTCATGCGCCATGACGGCTGCGACTTCCTCGTCGCTCAAGGTTTCGAGCAGGCCGACCGACGCCGCAACGGCCGCGTTTTCCGGATTTCGGCCGGTCGCAAATGCGTTCGGCTGCTGGTTATGGATGACATAGACTTTCGGCATCGGCAGGCCGGCATTCTGCGCCAGGTCGGCGACAATCCGGTGGAACTCGGGCGCCGTCCGTTCGTCGACTTCCACGGCATGATGCATGCGCAGCACCATCTTGTCCGAATTCCAGTAGGAAAACAGGTTCATTGCGGCGGCGATCACCAAAGCAATCATCATCCCGCCTGTGCCACCGATCATGTAACCCACGCCCATGAACAGGGCGGTCATCAGGGCAATCAGCATTGCAGTACGAACAAGGTTCATGCGTCTCATCCTTTCCGGCGACCTATCATCTTTTGCCTGCCAGGGCGCAAGGGTTTGTTTTCGTCGCTTGTGGGGCTAGATATGGGATCCTGCAAGATGTTCTTCAATAAAGCGCCAGACCGGGTGATCCGACCATGAGCAACGACGAAAATCCCGCCGATATGGAAAACTCCACTATCACCGCCACAGCCGGACAGACGGAAGAGAGTATCGGAAGCGAGGAAAAGCGCCCGCTCAGCCCTGCGGCGCAGCGCGCTCTTGCGGAAGCGGAAGCCCGGCGAAAGGCCCGCGATCAGCAAACCCGGGCGGCCGAAAGGGAAATCGGCGGACGCGGCGGCGCCGACCCGGCGCGCTTTGGCGACTGGGAAATCAACGGCCGCGCCATCGATTTCTGACCTGCAAGCAGTTGATCGAACCGGAATATAGGAATATATTCCGTAATCATGATCACCGATTCGCCCTTGCCTGCCGCATTCATTCTGACACTTGGCCTCGCCTGTTGCCCGGTGATGACAGCTGCCGCCGGCGAAAACCAGTGGCGCAGCATTGCCGGCCCGGTCACCGCACAAGTCATCCGCATCATCGACGGAGACACGATCGAGGTTGACGCTCACCCCTGGCCAGGCCATGCGGTCCGCGTCTCGGTCCGCTTGCGCGGCATTGACACGCCCGAACGCCGCTCCCGCTGCGCCGATGAGCGTACTGCGGCTCTTCTGGCCCGCGACGAGCTCGAACGGCTGGTGGCGGGCTTTCCCACGGTCGAGCTGATCAATGTCTCGGGCGGCAAATACTACGGACGGGTTCTGGCCGACATGAAGGCGGGAAACCGTGATGTCGCCGCCGCCATGCTGGACAGCGGGCTGGCTCGCGCCTATCGGGGCGGCAAGCGCCACAAGCCGCAATGCGCCGGGCAGGGCTAAACAACAGCGCGATCGCCGCCAAACATCAAAAAGGCCACCCCAAGGGGTGGCCTTCGTGAATTCCAGCGCCGGTTGGACGCCTGCCCGGTCACATCATTGATGGATCGGGACTTGCCAGTATTACCGGCTCTTCAGAGGCTGCTCCGAAGTCCGGCAATCCGTATCGCACGAACCGGCTTATGGGAATCACTCGACATCAGATCACCTCCTTTTCAGTTGTTGAAGACACTGACAATGTGGGGCACTCTTCCGGCCTTGCCAAGTAAAAAAAGCAAAAAACGAAAAGGCCCGCACCGGCAACACCGGACGGGCCTTCTGCTTCTCTATGATCGTTCCGCGGATGACCGCGGTATCAATCAGCCCTTCTTGTTCTGCCGATTCGCGATCAGGTCGTCGACAACGCCCGGATCGGCCAGCGTCGAAGTGTCGCCCAGCGCGCCGAACTCATCCTCGGCGATCTTGCGCAGAATCCGGCGCATGATCTTGCCCGAGCGGGTTTTCGGCAGGCCCGGCGAGAACTGGATCTTGTCCGGTGAGGCGATCGGGCCGATCTCGTGCCGCACATGCGCGACCAGCGCCTTGCGCAACTCGTCACTGCCTTCCTGGCCTTCCATCAGCGTGATGTAGCAGTAGATCCCCTGGCCCTTGACGTCATGCGGATAGCCGACAACCGCGGCCTCCGACACGGCATCGTGCGAGACCAGCGCACTCTCGACCTCGGCCGTTCCCATGCGGTGACCGGAAACATTGATCACGTCGTCGACGCGGCCGGTGATCCAGTAATAGCCGTCCTCGTCGCGGCGGCAGCCGTCTCCGGTGAAATATTTCCCCTTGTAGGTGGAGAAATAGGTCTGGATGAAGCGCTCGTGATCGCCATAGACCGTGCGCATCTGGCCCGGCCAGGAATCGGTGATGCACAGATTGCCTTCTGCCGTGCCTTCCAGCACGTCGCCGTCATTGTCGACCAGCTGCGGCTGCACGCCGAAGAACGGCCGCGTCGCCGATCCGGGCTTGAGCGGAGTGGCCCCCGGCAGCGGCGTGATCAGGATACCGCCGGTTTCCGTCTGCCACCAGGTATCGACGATCGGGCATTTCTTGTCGCCGACGACATTGTAGTACCAGACCCAGGCTTCCGGATTGATCGGCTCTCCCACCGATCCCAGGGTTCGGAGCGACTTGCGCGAGGTTTTCTTGACGTGATCGTCGCCTGCGCCCATCAGTGCCCGGATCGCCGTCGGCGCAGTGTAGAAGATGTTGACCTTGTGCTTGTCGACCACGTCCCAGAAACGGCTCGGCGACGGGTAGTTCGGCACGCCCTCGAACATCAGCGTGGTCGCGCCATTGGCGAGCGGTCCGTAGACAATGTAGGAATGCCCGGTGACCCAGCCGACATCGGCGGTGCACCAGTAGATATCGCCTTCGTGATAGTCGAAGACATATTCATGGGTCATGGAGGCGTAGACCAGATAGCCGCCGGTGGTGTGCAGAACGCCCTTGGGCTTTCCGGTGGAACCGGAGGTATAGAGGATGAAAAGCGGATCCTCGGCCTTCATCTTGGCCGGCGGGCAATCCGGCTTCGCCGCAGCCACCGCCTCGTGATACCAGATGTCGCGATCGGAAAACCACTCGATCTTGCCGGCGGTCCGCTGCACCACCAGCACCTTCTTGACGACGACGCCATCGCGTTCGGCAATCTTGATGGCAAGATCCGTGTTGTGCTTGAGCGGGATCTTCTTGCCGCCGCGCAGGCCTTCGTCAGCTGTGATCACGAAGGTTGATTCGCAGTCGCTGATTCGGCCGGCCAGCGCATCCGGCGAAAATCCGCCGAAAACGATCGAATGGATTGCCCCGATGCGGGTGCAGGCCAGCATCGCATAGGCGGCTTCCGGAATCATCGGCATGTAGATGGTGACCCGGTCACCCTTCTTCACACCGTTCGATTTCATCACATTGGCAAGCCGGCAAACCTGGTCGTAGAGCTCGCGATAGGTGATCTTCTTGTCGTCATAGGGATTGTCGCCTTCCCAGATGATCGCCACCTGGTCGCCGCGCTTTTCGAGATGCCGGTCGATGCAATTGTAGGAGACGTTGGTCAGGCCGTCTTCGAACCACTTGATCGCCACCTTGCCGGTAAAGCTGGTGTTCTTGACCTTCGTGTAGGGCTTGAACCAGTCGATTCGCTTGCCGTGCTTGCCCCAGAACTTCTCCGGATCCTTGATGCTCTGCTTGTACCATTTCTGGTAGGTGTCATCATCGATCAGCGCCCTTGATTTGGCGTCTTTCAGGACTTTGTACGTTTTCTGCGGCATTGAACCCTCCTCACTAACGGACATGCATCTTGGAACATTTTAGACGCAACCCGGCTTCCATGGCGACCATTAATACCAGCGCAAATCATTGCTGCAATTAGACATTGGGCCGGTTTGCGAAACCATGCGCCGACAATTGCAATTCTGCGGGCTTGCGGTTATAAGAACGCCGATTTCCCGGAAATGGTGGTTTCATCCACGGCCCGCGCCCCCGGAGCGGACGGACAGGAGGATTGTATTCATGGCACAGCAGCTTCTCATGCCTAAGGCGACCGCCGTCTGGCTTGTCGACAACACCGCACTGAGCTTCGACCAGATCGCGCAGTTCTGCAAGCTTCACCCGCTCGAGGTGAAGGCAATCGCCGACGGCGAGGCCTCGCAGGGCATCAAGGGCCTCGACCCGATCGCCACCGGACAGCTGTCCCGCGAAGAGATCTCGGCGGCGGAGGCCAACCCCGATCTCAAGCTGAAGCTCTCCGAGCCCAAGGTTCGCGTTCCCGAGTCCAAGCGCAAGGGACCGCGCTACACCCCGGTGTCCAAGCGCCAGGACCGGCCCAATGCCATCCTCTGGCTGGTGCGCAACCATCCCGAACTCAAGGACGCCCAGGTTTCGCGCCTGGTCGGCACCACCAAGTCGACCATCGAGCAGATCCGCGGCCGCACCCACTGGAACGCCGCCAATCTGACGCCGATGGATCCGGTGACGCTGGGCCTGTGCACCCAGATCGATCTCGACCTGGAAGTCGAGCGCGCCTCCAAGAACCGCGCCGCGCTCGGCGATGCCGAACATGGCAGCGTGCTGGTTTCGGCGCGTGAAACCGAAGTGGAAATGCCGGTCGAGGACGAAGGCGAGAAGGAAATCGATGCCGATGCAGTTTTCGCCAAACTGTCCTCGATGAAGCGCACCGAACCGGAAGACGAAGACGACAACTAGGATGTCGTCGGTCCCTTTGGACGCCCGGACAGCTTGAACTCGCAGCATCTTCCCTGTTTCGGCGAGTTTCCAGATCACAATGCGAAAGGCCCGGCATCGCCGGGCCTTTTTTGTTTGGTCGGCAGGTCGTCCCTGCCATCCTGGCTGTCTTGTATCGGAACCCGGCTATTCCTTGACCGGGACCGTGTAGTTCAACGGCATGCGGCCGCCATCGGCATAGATTGTCTGGCCGGTAATGTAGCTGGCATCGCCCGACAGCAGGAATGCGGTCACAGCCGCGATTTCCGAAGGCTCGCCGACACGGCCGAGCGGCGTGCGCGACAGGATCCGGTTGCGGGCTTCCGCGTTGTCGACAACGGTCGCAAGCAGGTCGGTCATGATCGAGCCCGGCCCGACCGCGTTGACGCGGATGCCGTGCGGCGCCAGCGACAGCGCCATCACCTTGGTCAGCTGGCTCACGCCACCCTTGGACACCGAGTAGGGCACCTGGTTGGCGATGGCGAACGTGTCGTTGATCGAGGACATGTTGACGATCGAGCCCGGCTCTTCGCCGTTGGCGATCTGCTCCACCATGTGCCGCGCCACGGCCTGCCCGCACAGGAACGCGCTCTTCAGGTTGACGCCCAGCACCCGATCAAAATCGGCCTCCTCGATGTCGAGAAAATCGGCGGCGTGAACGATGCCGGCATTGTTGACCAGCGCATTGATCGAACCGAAGGCATCGATCGTCTTGGCCACCAGATTGTGCACATCAAGCCGTTCGGACACATCGGTGGCCGTGAACCGCACCTCGCCATCGCCTGAAACCGCTTCCACTGCGGCGGCACCCGCGGCCTCGTCAATATCGGCGATCATCACCCTGGCGCCTTCGGCCGCCAGGCGGCGCACGATGGCCAGCCCGATCCCCTTGGCGCCACCGGTCACAATGGCTGTTCGTCCATCCAGTCTCATGATTTTTCCCTTTCATAGAGGCCCGCGCGCCAGACATCAGGCGCATCGATCGCTCTAAACAGTCGATTGCAGGCACCAGCCGGACAAGCGGAAACCGATATCCGGGCTGATGCGGCAGCGAAACGGCGGGACATTGACCCGGACGGAACGCGAGGTCAATCGCTCTTCCGAGCAATCCCGCGCTTTGCCAGAACATCGGCGATTTCATCGAGAACCCCGGGATCGTCGATGGTCGCAGGCATCTTCCAGGCCTCGCCATCGGCGATCTTTTGCATGGTCGCCCGCAGGATCTTGCCGGAACGTGTCTTCGGAAGCCGCTTGACCACCATCACCGTCTTGAACGCGGCCACAGGTCCGATCTGGTCGCGGACCAGCTTCACCACTTCCTTCTCCACCTCCTCGTCGCTGCGGCCATTGGTGTTGTTGATGACAATGAAACCGGCGGGGATCTGGCCCTTCATGCTGTCGGCAATGCCGATCACCGCGCATTCCACCACGTCCGGATGGCCCGATACGGCTTCTTCCATACCGCCGGTCGACAGCCGGTGGCCGGCCACGTTGATAATGTCATCCGTGCGCGCCATGATGAAAAGGTAGCCATCCTCGTCGACGAACCCGGCGTCGGCGGTTTTGTAGTATCCGGGAAACTCCATCAGATAGGCGTCGCGAAACCGGTTCTCTGCATTCCACAAGGTCGGCAGGCATCCCGGCGGCAGCGGCAATTTGACCACGATGTTGCCCAGCGTCCCGGCCGGGACCGGATGACCGGCATCGTCGAGCACCTGCACGTCGTATCCAGGCATCGGCACTGCAGGCGAGCCGTATTTCACCGGCAGCAGGCCAAGGCCCATCGGGTTACCGGCGATGGTCCAGCCGGTTTCCGTCTGCCACCAGTGATCGATGACCGGCACGTTGAGCATCCGCTCGGCCCACTGGATCGTGTCGGGATCCGCCCGCTCTCCGGCCAGGAACAACGCCCTGAAGCCGGAAAGATCGTATTTGCCGATGAAGCGGCCTTCTGGGTCTTCCTTGCGGATGGCGCGAAACGCCGTCGGCGCGGTGAACAGCACCGCGACATCGTGCTCGGAAATCACCCGCCAGAAGGTGCCGGCATCCGGCGTGCCCACCGGCTTGCCTTCGAACACGATCGTGGTGTTGCCGTGCAGCAACGGCGCATAGACGATGTAGGAATGGCCAACCACCCAGCCGATATCGGATGCAGCCCAGAACACTTCGCCCGGCTTGACGCCGTACATCGCATGCATCGACCAGTAGAGCGCTGCCATGTGGCCGCCATTGTCGCGCACCACGCCCTTCGGCTGTCCGGTCGTTCCCGACGTGTAGAGAACGTAGAGCGGATCGGTGGCCTTGACCGGCGTGCAGGCAACTTTCCGGCCGGCATTGGCGGCAATCAGCTCGGCGTAATCGAAATCCCGCCCCTCGATCAGGTCGCAGCGGTGCTGCTCGCGCTGCAGCACGATCGTAGCTTCCGGCTTGTGGTGCGAATGCTCTATCGCTGCGTCGAGCAACGGCTTGTAGGCGACGATCCGGCCCGGTTCGATACCGCAGGAGGCGCTGACGATCAGTTTTGCCTTGCTGTCTTCGATACGGGTCGCAAGCTCTGTTGCGGCAAAACCGCCAAACACAACGGAATGCACTGCGCCAAGCCGCGCGCAGGCCAGCATCGCCACGATCGCCTCGGGCACCATCGGCATGTAGATGACGATCCGGTCGCCCTTGCCGATGCCCTTGTCGGAGAGCGCTCCGGCGAATGCCTCAACTTCGGAAAGCATCGCCGCGTAGCTGATGGTACGCTTGGCGCCGGTGATCGGGCTGTCATAGATCAGCGCCGCCTGATCCCCCCGCCCGCCGGCAACATGGCGGTCCAGGCAATTGAAGCAGGTGTTGGTGACGCCGTCCGGATACCAGCCGCCATAGACCCCGAGACCAGGATCAAACACTCTCTCCGGCTTCGTGAACCAATCGATTGCCTCGGCCTGCTCCATCCAAAACCCCTCGGGGTTCTTGCGCCAGCTTTCGTAGACCTCACCATAACGGCTCGCCATGACAATTTCCTCCCTAAACACGTCGACCGGGCACACCAATGCTGGCGTGGAAATGGTCGACACCCCGAATTTGCCGGCACCCTATGCCTGTCGGCGGACGGCGAAAACTAGACGATGGGCTAGGTCATTGCATCAAATCGATTAGCGCGCGCCGAAAATTGCCGATCCGACCCTCACCTCGGTTGCGCCAAAGGCAATGGCTGTCTCGAAATCGTCCGACATGCCCATCGACAGCGTATCGATATCGTTCTCGCGGGCGATCTTTGCGAGCAGCGCAAAATGCGGGCCCGGATTCTCGTCCACCGGCGGAATGCACATCAGGCCGGTGATCTTCAGGCCAAGTTCATCGCGGCACATGGCAATGAATCCGCCTGCCGCCTCCGGCTCGATCCCCGCCTTTTGCGGCTCGGATCCGGTGTTGACCTGGACGTAGAGACCCGGATGCCTGTCCTGTTTCTTGATTTCCCGCGCGATTTCCCTGGCAATCTTGTCCCTGTCGACAGTCTGAATGACGTCGAACAGCGCAATTGCATCGGCTGTCTTGTTGGATTGCAGCGGGCCGATGAGATGAAGTTCGATCCCGGCTGTCTCAGCCTTCAGCCCGGGCCATTTCGATTGCGCCTCCTGCACCCGGTTTTCGCCGAACACCCGTTGCCCGGCGTCGATCACCGGACGGATCTCGTCAGCGGACTTTGTCTTGGAGACCGCAACCAGCCGCACCGCGCCGCTTTCTCTTGCCGCTTCGGTTTCTGCCGCGGCTATTGCCGCGCGCACCTTCTCAAGGTTTTCCCGTGCGCTCACGCCGTGCTCCATTCATTTGCCTGCAACTCTGACAGAGGTGTTAGCGCAGCCCGGACGGCTTGCCAATCGGCCCGCGAACACGTTTGCCGCTGATGATGCGTCCGCACCGATTTGCCGGACAGCCCCGAACTTGGCCCTTGGGACCGCTCAATGGTTGACGCTTGGCGGGTTTCATGGTGAAGGTCGCGACAAAATCCGACAGGTTTTCTGGTGATCCTCTATGGCAATTGAACGATACAATCCCAAACAGGCGGAAATCCGCTGGCAGCGCATGTGGGAAGAGGCACGCATTTTCGAGACGGACAACGACAGTCCGGCCCCGAAATACTACGTGCTGGAGATGTTCCCCTATCCGTCCGGCCGGATCCACATGGGTCACGTCCGCAACTATGCCATGGGAGATGTGGTCGCCCGCTACAAGCGCGCCCGTGGTTTCAATGTGCTCCACCCAATGGGCTGGGATGCGTTCGGCATGCCGGCCGAAAATGCCGCAATCCAGAACAAGGTGCATCCGCGCGACTGGACCTACGCCAACATCGACGCCATGCGCAAGCAGCTCAAGTCGATGGGCCTTTCGCTCGACTGGAGCCGGGAGTTCGCCACCTGCGACGTCGACTACTACAAGCAGCAGCAGGCGCTGTTTCTGGACTTTCTCGCCGCCGGCCTGATCTACCGCCGCAATTCCAAGGTCAACTGGGATCCGGTCGACATGACGGTTCTCGCCAACGAGCAGGTCATCGACGGTCGCGGCTGGCGCTCGGGCGCGCTGGTCGAACAACGCGAACTGACGCAATGGTTCTTCCGGATTTCGGATTTCGCGGAGGATCTGCTGGCCTCGCTCGATGAACTCGACCAGTGGCCGGAAAAGGTCCGGCTGATGCAGAAGAACTGGATCGGCAAGTCCGAAGGCCTTTCGCTGCGCTGGGAAATCGCCGATCCGGCGGCGGCCGGCGGCGCCACCGACATCGAGGTCTACACCACGCGGCCGGACACGCTTTACGGCGCCTCGTTCCTGGCAATCGCCGCCGACCATCCATTGGCAAAAGAACTGGCCGCCAAGGATCCGGCGGTTGCCGAGTTCTGCGATCAGTGCCGCCGCGCAGGCACCTCTTTGGCCGCCCTTGAAACGGCGGAAAAGATCGGCTTCAAGACGGCCATCAACGTTGTCCACCCGCTCGATCCGGAATGGACCGTTCCGGTCTACATCGCCAATTTCGTGCTGATGGATTACGGCACCGGCGCCATCTTCGGCTGCCCCTCCGGCGACCAGCGCGACCTCGATTTCGCCCGCAAGTACAATCTGCCGGTGACACCGGTCGTCATGCCGGCCGATGCAGACGCGGCAAGCTTCGTCATCACCGACACTGCCTATGTCGGCGACGGCGTGATGATCAATTCGCGTGATCTTGACGGCATGACCCCAGATGCGGCCTTCAGCGCCATCGCCGCCCGGCTGGAAGCAAAAACGCTCGGCAACGCGCCGCAGGCCGCCCGCAAGACCAATTTCCGCCTGCGCGACTGGGGCCTGTCGCGCCAGCGCTATTGGGGCGCGCCGATCCCGGTGATCCATTGCGATGATTGCGGCGTGGTTCCGGTGCCGGCTAAGGATCTTCCGGTACAGCTGCCCGATGACATCACGCTGGAGAAGCCGGGCAACCCGCTCGACCATCATCCGACCTGGAAACATGTCGATTGCCCCGCCTGCGGCAAGGCAGCGCGGCGGGAAACCGACACGATGGACACCTTCGTCGATTCGTCGTGGTATTTCGCCCGTTTCACCGCACCCCGCCACGACACCCCGACAGATCCTGCCGTTGCCAGCGCCTGGCTGCCGGTTGATCAGTATATCGGCGGCATCGAGCATGCGATCCTGCACCTGCTCTATTCCCGCTTCTTCACCCGCGCCATGCGCCAGACCGGCCATGTCGACCTGAAGGAACCGTTCCGCGGCCTGTTCACGCAAGGCATGGTTGTGCACGAAACCTATCGCACCGGCGGTGAAGGCAAACCGGAATGGGTTGCTCCGGCCGAGGTGGTGATCGAGGAAGCCGAAGGCGTCCGTCGGGCCCGCCACGCCAGAACCGGCGAAGCACTGACCATCGGCTCCATCGAGAAAATGTCCAAATCGAAGAAGAACGTGGTCGATCCGGACGATATCATCGACAGCTATGGTGCTGATACGGCTCGCTTTTTCATGCTTTCGGACTCTCCGCCGGATCGCGACGTGATCTGGACCGAAGCCGGCGTCGAGGGCGCCCATCGCTTTGTCCAGCGCGTCTGGCGCCTGCTCGGCGAGGCCGCACCGGTACTGAGCCAGGTGGAAGCTGCGACCGGAACCGCCGGCCAGGCGCTGACGGTTTCGCGCGCCGCCCACAAAACCGTCAAGGCGATCGGCGAGGATATCGAGAAGCTTGCCTTCAACAAGGCGGTGGCCCGGCTCTACGAACTGGTCAACACGCTGGCAGCACCCCTCTCGGACGTGGCTGCCGGCAAGGCTGATGCGGAGCTCAAGGCTGCCTGCAAGCAGGCGGCCAACATGGTGGTGCTGCTGATTGCCCCGATGATGCCGCATCTCGCCGAAGAAACCTGGAAATTGCTTGGCAATGACGGCATGGTGGCAACGACGCCGTGGCCCGACTACGACGCCAGCCTGGTGACGGACGATCAGGTCACAATGCCGGTGCAGATCAATGGCAAGAAACGCGGTGAATTGACAATCGACCGCAATGCCGATCAAGCTGCCGTGGAACAAGCCGTGCTGGCACTCGATTTCGTCCGGAACGCCACCGGAGGCAATCCGCCGCGCAAATTCATCGTCGTACCCCAGAGGATCGTCAATGTTGTCGTTTGAAGCTCCCGGATCGGGATGGAAGCCGCGGGCTCTGGCCGTAATCCTCGGCCTCGGCCTGCTGGCCGGCTGCCAGGCGCAGCCGCTTTACGGGTCCATGGGCACAAACACCCAGTCGGTCGCAGTCTCGGAAGCCGATTCGCGGGTAGAACAGGTTGTCCGCAACCAGTTGGTGCTGGGCTTCGGTGGTGAACAGCAGAACGGCGCCTACCAGCTTGAACTGGACGTGACATCGAGCGTCACCGGCCTGCTGCCCGGCGGCGTCGACAACGAGTTTTCCGCTGCCCGCACTACGGTAACGGCGAACTACGTCCTCAAGTCGGAAAGCACCGGGGAAACGGTGACCTCCGGCTCGCGGTTTGCCGATGCACAGCTCGATCTACCATCACAGAATTTTGCCCAGGAACGGGCCAGGCTGGAAGCCGAAAACCGGGCCGCGCGCCAGGTGGCGGCCCTTGTCCGCGCGGATGTGGCTGCAGCCCTCGCCCGATAGACCTCGAACAGGCTTGATCGCGCATCATGGCACAGCTCAAATCCCATGAATTTTCCGGATTTGTCAGGCGCGAAGGCACACCCTACCGGATCGTGCTGGTCTATGGCCCCGATCGCGGCCTGGTGTCCGAACGGGCTGCCGAGATCGCTGCAAAGACCGGCGTCGACCTCAAGGATGATTTCGCGGTCCTGAAGCTCGAGTCATCCGACCTGTCCGGTGATCCGGGCCGCCTGGCCGATGAATTTGGCGCCATCAGCCTGTTTGGCGGCGACCGCTTGGTCTGGGTCAAGAACGCCGGCAATGAAAAGGGCCTGGTACAGGCGCTCACCGCATTGACGGAAACCGAGCCCGGTTCCTCGCATCTCCTCATCGAGGCCGGCGACCTGAAAAAGGGCAGTGCCCTGCGCAAGTTGGTCGAGAACGCCCGCTCGGCACTTGCCATTCCCTGCTATGCCGATGACGCCCGTGGAATCCAGACGCTGATAGATGAAGAACTCGGCGGCGCCGGGCTGACGATCCAGGCCGACGCACGCCAGCGCCTCGCCCAACTTCTTGGCGGTGACCGGTTGGCTAGCCGTAACGAATTGAAAAAACTCGCACTTTATTGCCATGGCTCCGGCCAGGTCACCGATGCCGATGTCATCGAGGCAATCGGCGATGTCGCGGCCCTGTCTGTCGATGATGCCGTTGATGCGGTTTTTTCCGGCGATCCCGTACGGCTGGAGACCGCATTGGAACGGATCCTCGCCTCCAAGACCTCGGTCTTTCTTGTGTTGCGCAGCTGCATCATGCAGTTCGAACAGCTCGACGCCATGCGCGCTCTGATCGAGAATCATGGCCGACAGCCCGCCCAGGCGATGACCGAAAAGGGGCGCGGCATCCATTTCAAGCGCAAGCCCGTTGTCGAACGGGCTCTTCGTCACTGGCGGCTTGAAGCCATCAATCGTGAAATGCGCCGGCTGTCCGATGCAGTGCTCGAAACCCGGCGCCGGCCGCATCTCGAGGCCTCGATTGCGCGCCAGGCTCTGCTGAGAGCCTGTCTGCTCAGCCGCTGATTGGCTATCTTCTTGTAAAAGCCTGCTATTTGTCGCCCAGCAGGCGGCAAAGCTCATCGAGCTGCTCAAGCGATTTATACTCGATCCGCAGCTGGCCGCCCTGGCCCTTGTGCGCGAGCTGGACCTTGAGTCCGAGCACATCCGACAGGCTTCTTTCCAGCGCCAGCGTATCCGCATCCTTGTCGTCGTTACGGCCGGCGGACTTGGTCTCCAGCCCTCCGGGATTGGCGGCCTGCTCGGCATCCTTCTGAGCCATTTTTTCCGCGTCGCGGACAGACAATCCCTCATCGGCGATCTTCCGCGCCAGCCGAACAGGATCGGAAGTCGAAACGATGGCGCGGGCATGGCCCGCCGACAGCGCACCGTCAGCAAGCATCTGCCGCACTTCGTCGGGCAGTTTGAGCAGGCGCAGCGAATTGGCGACATGACTGCGGCTTTTGCCGATCACTTCACCGAGGTCGTTCTGGGTATAACCGTACTGGGCGATCAGCTGCTCATAGCCTTGCGCCTCTTCGAGCGCGTTGAGATCCGCGCGCTGCACGTTTTCGACTATGGCGATTTCGAGTGCCGTCCGGTCGTCGACGTCGCGGACAATCACCGGGATATCCACCAGGCCTGCCATCTGGGCGGCCCGCCAGCGGCGTTCGCCGGCGATGATCTCGTAGCGGTCCTCGCCTGCCCGGCGCACCATCACCGGCTGCACAATTCCGTGCTGCCGGATCGATCTCGACAGGTCTTCAAGATCGGCCGGATCAAAACTCCGCCGCGGATTGCGCGGATTGCGGCTTACATGTTCGATCGGCACCGTCCGATCCGCGGAAACGGCCGGCTTGGACTGGGATTGGATCGGCTGGTCGATCTCGCCGATCAGAGCCGCCAGTCCTCGCCCGAGGCGTTTTTTTGATACATCGTCTGACATCGTCATATCCACTCTTGCTGTCTGTCCCAGGGCTTCCGGGTCAGGCAGCCTTACGATTGCGTTCGCGCTGAATAACTTCGGAAGCCAGCTGCAGATAGGCCTGGCTGCCGGCACATTTCAGATCATACAGGATCGCCGGCTTGCCGTAGGAGGGCGCCTCCGAAACGCGGACATTGCGCGGAATCAGGGTTCTGTACACCTTGTCGCCCAGGTGCGACCGGACATCTTCAACCACCTGCAGCGCCAGATTGTTGCGCGCGTCGTACATGGTCATGACGATGCCCTGGATATCCAGCGTAGGATTGAGAGAATCGCGCACCTGGCCGACCGTTTCCAGAAGCTGGCTCAACCCTTCGAGCGCGAAGAACTCGCACTGCAGCGGCACAAGGATAGAGTGCGCAGCGGCCATCGCATTCATGGTCAAGAGGTTGAGCGACGGTGGGCAATCGATCAGTACGTAGCTGTACCGCTTGGCTTCCTCCGTCTGCAGCGCCTTGCGCAGGCGGAATACCCTGTCCGGGGTGCCGGCAATCTCCATTTCCACCCCGAGCAGGTCCATCGTCGATGGAATAATGCTCAGATGCGGCACTGCCGTCTGCATCACCGTCTCACCAACGGTCGCATTCTGGGTCAGCAGGTCATAGGCGGAAACGCCGCGATCCTTGCGGTCGATCCCCAGCCCGGTGCTGGCATTGCCCTGCGGATCGATGTCGACGATCAACACTTCCTCGCCGATCGCAGCCAGTGCGGTAGCAAGATTGATGGCGGTGGTTGTCTTGCCAACGCCGCCCTTCTGGTTGGCGATGGTGATGATCCGGTTCTTCGAAATTTGCATCGAGAGGGTCCGCGGCCTAGTTGCGCTTGGAAAGGTTGCTGATCTCCAGGAGTGCCGATCCATCCTGAGCCAGACTATGATGTTCTACCAGATCAAAGCACCAAAGGTCACGCGCTGATCTGACTTCTCCAAGATAATCCAATCCTTTGTGAAACCACATTTGCAGTGATGGATTATCTTCGGCATAGGGCGACGCGTAATTCAGCAAATCGCTCAAGGATGCCAGCGCGCGAGCAGAAATCGCATCGACTTTCCCTGTTTTTGACCGCGCATCTTCGATCCGCATCGGAAACACGCTGGCTCTTGCCCCGGTCTCGAGAATCACCTGGCGAAGAAAGGCCGCCTTCTTGTTGTTGCTTTCGACCAGATTGACCCAGCCCTGACCTTTTTCCGCCAAACATATCGCCGTCACCAACCCGGGAAACCCCGCGCCGCTGCCCATGTCGAGCCAGGTCAGCGGTTCCGGCTTCAGGCGATAAAGCTGCAGACTGTCAAGAATATGCCGCTCCCACAGCTCTGGCAGGGTTTTCGGAGAGATCAGATTGATCGATGGCTGCCACTTTTGCACCAGGCCGGCATAGATACGCAGCTTGTCCCATGTTTCACGTGAAACAAACCGGGAATCGGGAAAAAAGCCTTCCGGAGTATTCAACACAGTCATTTAACCCGCCAATCCAACCACGTCACCGCTAGAAGTCCTGCGCAGATGCGCGAGAAGCAATGCGATCGCTGCAGGGGTCATTCCCTCTATCCTCTCGGCATGTCCGACGGATGGTGGACGGATCTTTTCGAGCTTCGTTTTCAGTTCATGCGACAATCCCGGCAAGTTGTCATAACGAAAATCTTCCGGAATCAGCCGGTTCTCCTCGCGGCGGCGATCGGCAATATCCTGCTTCTGCCGATCCAGATAAACTGCGTAGACGGCATCAACCGCTGCTGCATTGAGAACCTTTTTCCCGTGAACGGACAATTCCGGCCAGATCTGCAGAATCCGCTCGAGAGAAATGTCGGGATAAGACAAAAGCTGAAAGGCGGTTCGGCGAATTCCGTCTCTGTTCAGTGCCAGGTCATGCTTCTGTGCTTCACTCGGCGACAGGCTCAGCCTATTGAGATCATCAAGACATTTCGTTAGCGAATCAAAATAGCCTTCAAACTTGGTCTTCCGTTCAACCGAAACACAGCCCAGCGCAATGGCCTTCGGGGTCAATCGTAGTTCCGCGTTGTCCGCCCTCAGCGAAAGCCGATACTCCGCCCGCGATGTAAACATCCGGTAGGGTTCACTGATTCCCTTGGTCGTCAGGTCGTCGATCATCACCCCGATATAGGAATCCGTGCGGCTGAACAGACACGGAGTTTTTCCTTGTACCTTCAAGGCCGCGTTCAAGCCCGCCGCAAGTCCCTGCGCCGCGGCTTCTTCGTAACCCGTGGTTCCATTGATTTGCCCGGCGAGGAAAAGACCACTGATCCGATGCGTTTCGAGCGTCTGCGCCAGCTCGCGCGGATCGACATGATCATATTCGATCGCATATCCGGGCTGCAGGATCCGGACATTCTCCAGGCCCGGGATCGTCCGCAGAAATGCATCCTGGACATCTTCCGGCAGCGATGTGGAGATGCCATTGGGATAGACCGTGGAATCGTCAAGTCCTTCCGGCTCAAGGAAAATCTGGTGCCCGTCGCGTTCACCGAACCGGACGATCTTGTCCTCGATCGATGGACAATAACGGGGACCTACGCCCTCAATTTGGCCGGAATACATCGCCGATTTGTGGATATTGTCCTGGATGATGCGGTGTGTCGCATCAGTCGTTCGGGTAATCCCGCAACGAATCTGCGGTACGTCGATCTTGTCGGTCATGAAGGAGAACGGAATCGGCTCCGCATCCGCCTCTTGCCATTCAACCTGATCCCAGTCGATCGTGGTCCCGTCGAGCCTCGCCGGTGTACCGGTCTTCAGACGGCCCAGTTTGATCCCGGCCCGTTCGAGTGTTCCGGACAACCCGAGCGCCGGATCTTCGTTCATCCTGCCCGCCGGTATCTTTCGGTCACCAATGTGAATAATCCCGCGAAGAAATGTCCCGGTGGTCAGAACCACCGCATCGCTCGAGATAGTCCGGCCGTCTTTGAGAACGACACCCGCCAAAGTACCGTTGTCCAACAGGAGATCGTCGACTTCGCCTTCAATGATGTCGAGATTGGGGGTTAACTGCAGCAGATCCTGGATTGCCGCCTTGTAGAGTTTGCGATCGGCCTGTGTCCTCGGGCCCCAGACCGCAGGCCCCTTGCGGCGATTGAGCATGCGGAATTGAATGCCGGACCGATCCGCTGCCCGGCCCATCAGCCCGTCCATGGCGTCGATCTCGCGAACAAGATGCCCCTTGCCAAGTCCTCCAATCGCCGGATTGCAGGACATCGTGCCGATCGTATCCCGTCGGTGTGTGATCAGGGCCGTCTTGGCACCCATGCGCGCGGATGCGGCCGCAGCTTCGCTGCCCGCATGTCCACCACCAATTACAATCACATCATACTTCATCATTCGTCTCCGGAAGACAGGCTACTTGGTTACGAGCGACGGCGAGCAAAGGCAACATGTTTCACGTGAAACCATGCTGCGGTTCCGTTGTCGGCTCTACCTATCAGAACGTTTCACGTGAATCACGGCCACCTGCGGTCCGCCATATATGTTTCACGTGAGTCATTTGCCGACGCAAAATTCTGAGAAAATCACACCGAGCAGATCTTCGACATCTACTGAACCGGTAATCCGGCCAAGTGCAACTGCGGCATTGCGTAGATATTCTGACCGGACTTCAATCGGTAAATAACCACCAGATACCGCGGCTTCCAGTTCCCTCTTGCAGATGCCGAGATACTGGACATGCCGTTCGCGTGTCGGCAAGATCTCGCCCGTATTCCCCATGCTCTCGGATATAGCTCTCCCGATCAAGGAAAGAAGGGCATCAATCCCCTCGCCGCTCTTGCTCGATACCAGCAGTTCGCCATCGGCAACACTTCCATCATGAAGCAGATCGGATTTGGACCATATTCTGATGGACCTGACGTCCGGCGATACGGTGAATTTGGGTACATTGCGGGTTTCGCGAACGTCGCAGAGTTCGAGTACCAGATCTGCGGTCTCGGCTGCCGCAACGCTACGCCGGATCCCCTCCTGTTCGATCTCGTCGCGCGCTTCCCGCAATCCTGCAGTATCCTGCAGCAACACCAGGTGTCCATCAATATCGAGCCTGACCTCCACGATATCTCTGGTCGTACCTGGAATATCCGACACAATCGCCGCATCACGCCGGGCAACTGCATTCAACAATGATGACTTTCCAGCATTCGGCGGACCGATCAGCGCTATGCGAAATCCGTCTCTGACAATCTCGCCGGCTTTGGCGCGCGACAGGTGAGCCGATAGCTCCGTCACCAGCGCTTGCATCTCGGGCCAGATCCGATCCGTCACCGAACCGGGAATGTCTTCTTCGTCCGAAAAATCCAGTTCGGCTTCCACCATCGCCCGCGCGTGGGTTATTCGTCTGGCCCAGGCTTCGTAGAGCTCCCGGAGCGCACCTTCTGCCTGTCCAACCGCCTGGCGCCGCTGAGATTCTGTTTCCGCACGTATCAGGTCCGACAGGCCTTCAACCGCGGTCAGATCCATTCGACCGTTTTCGAATGCCCGCTTGGTATACTCCCCAGGTTCCGCAAGCCGGAAACCGGGCAACTTGGATAGCACCGCAAGAACGGCTGACACGGACGCACGGCCACCATGGATCTGGAGCTCCGCCACGTCCTCGCCTGTAAAGGATTTAGGACCCGGAAAGAACAGGATCAGACCATGATCCAGAACCTGACCTGATTCGTCCCGCAGATGTGCAAGATGCGCCCTGCGGGCTGGCGGCACAACGCCGACTACCGTTTCGAGGCCGAATCGAACACCCGGACCGGAAATACGGACAACAGCCACTCCGGCGGGCGGTGAGCCCGAAGACAGGGCGAAGATTGTATCCCGCATAATTGTACCGGTTTCGAATCGAATCGGAGGTTTGTGCGAAACGTCAGGTGTTCATTGAGTCGAAGAAGTCGCTGTTCGTCTTCGTCTGCTTCAACTTGTCGATCAGGAACTCGATGGCGTCCGTGGTTCCCATCGGCGCAAGAATACGCCGCAATACGAAAATTTTCTGCAGATCCTGCTTCGGCACCAGAAGGTCTTCCTTGCGGGTGCCCGACTTGAGTATATCCATTGACGGGAATATTCTCTTGTCTGCTACCTTGCGGTCAAGGACGATTTCCGAGTTGCCGGTACCCTTGAATTCTTCGAAGATCACTTCGTCCATGCGCGAACCGGTATCGATCAACGCTGTGGCGATTATCGTCAGCGACCCGCCTTCTTCGATGTTACGCGCGGCACCGAAGAAGCGCTTCGGCCGCTGCAGCGCATTGGCGTCCACACCACCGGTCAGCACCTTGCCCGACGACGGGACGACGGTGTTATAGGCGCGGCCGAGACGGGTAATCGAATCAAGCAGGATGACCACGTCGCGGCCGTGTTCGACCAGGCGCTTGGCTTTCTCGATTACCATTTCGGCGACCTGGACGTGACGAACTGCCGGCTCATCGAAAGTCGACGCGACGACTTCGCCCTTCACCGAACGCTGCATGTCGGTCACTTCTTCCGGCCGCTCGTCAATCAGGAGAACGATCAGATAGCAATCCGGATGGTTGGCGGTGATCGAATGAGCAATGTTCTGCAGCAGAACGGTCTTACCGGTACGCGGCGGCGCAACGATCAATCCACGTTGGCCCTTGCCGATCGGCGCCACCAGGTCGATGACGCGCGCCGAAATATCCTTGGTAGTCGGATTGTCGATTTCCATCTTGAACCGCTCATCGGGATAGAGCGGCGTCAGATTGTCGAAATGCACCTTGTGGCGGATCTTCTCGGGATCTTCGAAATTGATCGTGTTGACCTTGAGAAGCGCGAAGTAGCGTTCGCCTTCCTTCGGCCCGCGGATCGGTCCTTCGACCGTATCACCTGTCTTCAGCGAGAACCTGCGGATCTGCGACGGCGAGATGTAGATATCGTCCGGACCTGGCAGGTAGTTGGCATTTGCCGACCGCATGAAGCCAAAACCGTCCTGCAGGACCTCGACGACACCTTCGCCGATGATCTCGACTTCCTGTGCCGCAAGCTGCTTGAGGATCGCAAACATCAGTTCCTGCTTGCGCATCACACCGGCGTTTTCGACCTCGACTGATTCGGCAAACGCCAGAAGATCGGTAGGGGTTTTGTTCTTGAGCTCTTGAAGCTTCATTTCCTGCATGGGAAATCCAAATTCTGTATTTAAAGATATGGGAAGTGGCGGGCATATGCGATCCGGCCTTGAGAAGCCGGCCAGACTGGTACTGGCGCCCGCCATAGAAGACGTTGCTTGCTAGATAGCGATTCACGTGAAACGTCGCAAGCCCCGTTACAGCAGATTCTGGGTTCCTCACGGCCCCGAGGGCCAACAATCGACCGGATCAGCCAAACGGCTTGATGATGACCATGATCACCACGACAATCATCAGCACGGTCGGGATCTCGTTGGCCATACGCCATTGCCGCGCGGTCATGGTGTTCTCACCCGCCGCGAACCGGCGTGCCGACCGGCTGAGAAAGACGTGAAACACGGTCAGCCCGACGACCGCCGCGATCTTGATCCAGAGCCAGATGCCGAGAAAGCCGAACCCGCTCCAGGCCAGCCAGAGCCCGACAACCCATGACACCATCATGGCAGGGTTCATGATCACTTTGACGAGACGCTGTTCCATCACCACGAAGGTGGCAGCCGGTTCACCGCCTGCCACCGCATCCGCATGATAGACGAACAACCGCGGCAGATAGAACAGCCCGACCATCCACGAAATCACCGCGACAACATGCAGCACCTTGAGCCAGCCATAAAGCCAGTCGGGTTCGAACCACCAGGCCGCAATCGCCATCAACACCACCAAGGTGATGCTGGCATAGGCCTTTGTCCTGGCCTTCCTGCCTTCGCCGAGGCTTGTCGCGCCGCCTTCTGTCAACGCCTTGTCGCTCCGCGAACACGGTTCATCAGCCGGGTGACGTTCTCCGGATCCGCCTGCGGCGTGATGCCATGCCCGAGATTGAAGATCAGCGGACCGCCGCCGAGCGTTTCAAGCACTTCGTCGACGCCCTCATCCAGCGCTGTACCGCCGGCAACCATGCGCAACGGGTCGAGATTGCCCTGCACGGCGCCGCCCGCCTGGATCTGCCGGGCAAGTTTCGACGGCACGGTCCAGTCGAGGCCGACGCAGTCGATACCCGTGGCCACCCGGTAATTCTCCAGCAAGGCTCCTGCCCCCTTGGCAAATCCGATCACCGGAACACCCGGTCTCTCGCGGTTGATCCGGTCAACCATGTGCCTGACCGGCGCAATCGAGAACTGGGCAAAATCGCGCTCCGACAAAACGCCTGCCCAGGAATCGAATATCTGCACCGCATCGGCGCCGGCGTCGATCTGGGCAATCAGATAATCGGTCGAAATCTCCGCCAGCAGCGCCAGCAGCGACTTGAAGGCTTCGGGGTGCTGCATGGCAAACAGCCGCGCCGGCGCCTGGTCCGGCGTTCCATGCCCGGCGATCATGTAGGTCGCTACCGTCCAGGGTGCCCCACAGAAGCCGAGCAGCGTCGTCTCGGCCGGCAATTCCGCCCTCAGCCGCCGCACGGTCTCGTAAACGGGCGCCAGGTGCGTGTGCATCTTCGACGCATCAAGCGAGGCTATGGCTTCGGGAGCAATCGGATCCATCAGTGGACCGGTGCCCTCGACAAACCGCACATTCCGGTCAAGAGCATCCGGGATCACCAGAATGTCGGAAAACAGGATTGCAGCATCAAAGCCAAATCGCCTGATTGGCTGCAGCGTCACCTCGACGGCAAGATCGGGGGTGTAGCAGAGATCGAGAAAGCCCTTCGCCTTCGATCGCGTCGCCCGGTACTCGGGCAGATATCTCCCTGCCTGGCGCATCAGCCACACCGGTGGCGGAAAGACGGTTTCACCGGCCAACACCTTCATCACCTTGCGATCGCCGGATTTTGTCATCCACCACTTCCCTTAAATAAATCCTTATTGAAAAGGATTCTGATTCTTAGACTCTGTGTTTTACGGGGATCAGGACTTGTCCACAATTCATCCACAGGCTGTTCATATAGACGGAGGCCACGCGCAAGACCAATCCGATTTGCCGGTTTGACTGCTTTGGCTTCAAATTGCCGCATAATTCCAAGACTCTAATCGAGCCAGACCAAAACCTCACCCGGTCCGGCCGCAGACATTCTCCCGGTTATCCCGCAACCGGCGCCTGAGACTTTCCCCAAGATGGCCATTGTGGATAAACCGGTGACTTATCCCTTGCATTCTGGAGCCCGGGCCACCTAGTTCGTTCTTGTCCCGGTTTATCAACAGCCCCCGGAGAATATTGTGGAGCAGACCAAAAACTATTTCCACCTGCATCTGATCTCCGATTCGACCGGTGAAACCCTGATGGCCGCCGGCCGGGCGGCCGCAGCCCAGTTTCAGGGCGCCCAGGCGCTCGAGCATGTCTATCCCCTGATCCGCACCCGCAAGCAGCTGTTCGCGGTCCTCGATGCCATCGACGGCGCGCCGGGTATCGTGCTCTACACCATCGTCGATTCCGAACTTGCGTCGATCATCGAGCTCAAGTGCCGCGACATGGGCCTTCCCAGCGTGTCCGTGCTTGAACCGGTGATCAACGTGTTCCAGTCCTACCTCGGCGCTCCGTCGCGGCGCCGGGTCGGGGCCCAGCACCATATGGGCGAGGAATATTTCAAGCGCATCGATGCGCTCAATTTCACCCTCGACCATGATGACGGGCAACTGCCTCTCGATTTCAACGAGGCCGACCTGGTTATCCTGGGAATCAGCCGCACCTCGAAAACCCCGACAAGCATCTATCTCGCAAACCGCGGTATCAAGACTGCCAATATTCCGATCGTGTATGGAGTGCCGCTGCCTGACGGCCTGATCAAGGCAACCAAGCCGGTGGTCGTCGGCCTGATCGCGTCGGTCGACCGCATTGCCCAGGTCAGGCAGAACCGGGTGCTCGGGGCGACAACCGGCTATCAGGGCGAGCACTACACCGACCGGGCGTTGATCAGCGAGGAACTCAAATATGCAAGGTCCTTGTGTGAACGCCATGGCTGGCCTGTCATCGATGTCACCCGCCGCTCGATCGAGGAGACGGCCGCCGCCATTCTTGCCTTGCGCCCGAAGTGGCGCTAACCCCCTTGCCTTGACCGGCCTCGATTCAGGAGACGTCCATGGCGCCGCGCCTTGTGCTTGCCTCTGCAAGCCCCTTCAGAAAATCCCTGCTGGAAAATGCCGGCCTGGTATTTGACGTCGAGCCCGCACGCATCGACGAGCGGGCTGTAGAGCAAACCCTCGACGGCCTGGAGCCCGAGGATGTGGCCTCCGTTCTCGCCGAAGCCAAGGCCCAGGATGTGTCTGGCCGCAAACCTGGGGCGATTGTCATTGGCTCTGATCAGACCTTGTCGCTTCAGGGAGACATTTTTCACAAGGCGGCGAACATGGATGAGGCCCGCCGCCGGCTCCTCGCGCTTTCCGGCAAGACTCATGAGCTTAACAGCGCCGTAGTTCTGGCAAGAGACGGCGAAACTATCTGGCGGCATGTGTCGGTGGCGCGGATGACCATGCGCGATCTGGATCCGGCATTTGTCGGTCGCCACCTTTCCAGCGTCGGAGCCACAGCGCTTTCATCGGTTGGTGCCTACCAGTTCGAGGGCGAGGGCATTCAGCTGTTCGAGCGGATCGAGGGCGACTATTTCACCATTATCGGCCTGCCGATGCTGCCGCTGCTCTCCGAACTGCGGCGCCTGGGAGCCATTGATGGCTGAAATGCTCGACCACACGCCCCGTGCTTTTGTCATTGGCTATCCGATCCGCCATTCCAGATCGCCGCTGATCCACGGATACTGGCTCCAGCAGGCAGGCCTTCAAGGCCGCTATGACGCCATCCAGGTTGCGCCTGATGATCTTCCTTACTTTATCGCTGCCCTCAAGGATGGCTCGTCCGGTCTTGTCGGCGGCAATGTGACGATCCCGCACAAGGAGGCCGTCCTGGCCATGGCCGATGACGTGGACGATATCGCGCGGCAGATCGGCGCGGCCAACACGCTCTGGCTCGAGGACGGACGCCTGATGGCGACCAACACCGATTCTCACGGCTTCGCCGCCAATCTCGATGAGCATGCGCCGGGATGGGATGCTGGAAAGACGGCCGTCATCCTGGGCGCCGGCGGCGCCAGCCGCGCGGTCATCCACGCGCTTCTGTCGCGGGGATTCGAGAAGGTTCACATCGTCAACCGCACCGTGGAAAGAGCAGAAGCCCTCGCAGATTCATTCGGTCCTCGCACCGCGGCTTCCGGCTTGGACGCGCTTTCCGGTCTTCTTCCTGCGGCCGATCTCTTCGTCAACACCACGTCCCTCGGAATGGATGGACGCGAGGTTCCCGACATCGATTTCACCGTGATGGCCGATGGTGCCCTGGTCACCGACATTGTCTACATCCCGCTCGAAACACCGATCCTTGCCATGGCAAGACGCCAGGGTTTGAAAACGGTGGATGGGCTGGGCATGCTGCTGCACCAGGCAGTGCCCGGATTCGCAAGATGGTTCGGGCTGACACCCGAGGTGACCCCGGAGTTGCGGCAGCTGATCGTCAAGGACATGGAGACGCATGCATGATCATCATCGGCCTGACAGGCTCGATCGGAATGGGCAAATCGACCACGTCCGACATGTTCAAGGCGCTCGGCGTTCCGGTTATCAGCGCCGACGAGATCGTTCATGATCTCTACAGCGCCGAGGCTGCCCCGCTGATCGAGGCCGCATTTCCGGGAACCGCGCCTGATGGCGTGGTCGACCGGGAGATCCTGTCTGCCAGGCTGATGGCCGCGCCGCAGGAGTTCAAGCGGCTCGAAGCGATCATTCACCCGCTGGTGCGGGCGCGCGAAAAACAGTTTGTCGATGCGGCGGCGGCGCGCGGTGAGCCCATGGTCCTGCTCGACATTCCACTGCTGTATGAAACCGGGTCCACGGACCGGGTCGATGTTGTGGTTGTCGTCAGCTGTGCGCCGGAAATCCAGCGCACGCGTGTCATGGCGCGGCCGGGCATGACAGCCGAGAAATTTGAGGCGATACTGGCACGACAGATACCGGACACTGAAAAACGCGCCCGCGCCGATTACGTCATCGATACCGGGCGGGGACTTGAAGCGGCCCGGTCCCAGGTCGCCGAAATCGTTGCGGCGCTCACGCAATCCGGAAGGCAGGGTGACTGACATGCGCGAGATTGTCTTCGATACGGAAACAACGGGCCTCGACAATCAGGCGGACCGGATTGTCGAAATCGGTTGCATCGAGCTCGAAAACCAGTTTCCGACCGGTCGCACCCTGCATCTGTTCATCAACCCGGATGGCCGCAAGGTGCATCCCGATGCGCTGGCCGTCCACGGCATCACCGATGCATTCCTCGCCGACAAGCCGGTGTTTGCCGAAGTCGCCGAAGAAATCGCCGCGTTTTTCGAAGGCGCCCGTTACGTCGCCCACAATGCGACCTTCGATATGGGCTTTCTCAATACCGAGTATCAAAGGGTGGGCATTCCGGTGGTCGCGCCGGAACTGGTCATCGACACGCTTTCGCTGGCCCGGCGGCGCCATCCCATGGGCCCCAACAGCCTTGATGCCTTGTGCCGCCGCTACGGCATCGACAACTCGCACCGGACCAAGCACGGCGCGCTGCTCGATGCCGAACTGCTGACGGACGTCTATATCGAGATGCTCGGCGGCCGCCAGGCGGCGTTGGGATTGTCGACGAAGGACAATGTCACCGTCGAGCGGGCGGCGGATGAGGAAATCGTCGTCATTGGACAACGGCCGCGGCCACTTGCCCCGCGCCTGAGCGAGGCCGAGCTTCAGGCACATTCGAGCCTGATCGATCGCATCGGCGCCAGCGCCATTTGGCGCAAGGTGCCTGGCCAGGGCTGACAGGCTTCACCGGTCTGAAATGCAAAAGCCGCCCGAAGGCGGCAATCACAGTAAAATGCAATGGTCCTGACCGCGGGGTCCGGAATCCGGGGCTCAGTTGGCCTTGTTGGCAACCTGGGCCCGGGCGTTCTCTTCCGCCATGCGTTGCTGGAACATCTGCGCGAAATCGATCGGATCGATCAGAAGCGGCGGGAAACCGCCGTTGCGGGTTGCGTCGGCGACGATCTGGCGAGCGAACGGGAAAAGCATCCGCGGGCATTCGATGAACAGCAGCGGCAGCATGTGTTCCTGCGGGAAGTTGGCGACCCGGAACACACCGCCATAGGTCAGCTCGACATTGAACAGCACCGTGGTGCCGGTCTTGGCCTCGGCATTCATCGTCAACACGACATCGAATTCTGTCTCGCTCAGCGGATTGGCGTTGACGTTCACATTGATGTTGATGTCGGGTGCCTTCTCGCGCGGGCCGAGCGACTTCGGCGCGCCCGGATTCTCGAAGGACAGATCCTTGATGTACTGGGCCAGGATGTTCAGGGTCGGGGCCTGACCATTTCCCTGCGCTTCCGTTGCTGCTTCGCCGCCTTTGCCGGTAGTATCTTTTGCCATCTGGCTCTTCCCTGTTGTTCATCCGCGAATGCGGTCATCCGGTAAATTGTCCGGACTTGGGCTAGCATTTCGGGATCGGGCTTACAACCCGTTTGAGCCGCGGCCATCCGGCTTGCCGGGCCTGGACAGGCGATCAGTCTCCTCGGACCAGGGAGACGACGGATCCGGGTTGCGGTGGTATTCATCCTCGTCGAGATCCACCACCCCGTCGGCGGCGGAGGGTCTCCGCGTGGTGCTGGCAAAACCGCTCGACATGGTCTCAACGACGATCCGGTCCTTTACCGAGCGCCAGAAAAGGTCGCGAATGGCCGGAATGAAAAGCAGGAATCCAAGCGTATCGGTCACGAATCCAGGTGTCAGCAACAGCACGCCGGCAACCAGGATCATCACGCCATGAACCAGTTCGCGGCCGGGCACGCGGTTGGCGCGCAGTTCGGTATTGATCCGGTTGAACAATCCCACGCCCTGCCACCTGAGCAGAAAACTGCCGATGATGGCCGTCAACAGAACCATGCCCAGCGTCGCCCAGACCCCGATCTGGCCGCCGATGACAACAAAAGCTGCAATCTCGGCCAGTGGCACCACGAGCAGCAGAAACGGGATCAGGGAGAAGCGCATGAGGAATTATCCGACGTCGGGACCGGCTGTTTGATGGGCCGGAGACAAATAGAGTGGTCTGACCCTTTGATTGATGGGCTTGGGGGGATTATATGCATCCTGATTGATGATGTAACCGAAAGAAGGCGGGAATGGGTTCCTTTGATTTTGTGACGTTCTTCTTTTTTGTGGCGGCGGTGATCATATTCATCCAGCTGCGGTCGGTGCTTGGCAAGCGGACCGGCCACGAACAACGCCCGCCGCAGGACCAGATGGCCCGACGCGATCAGGCGCCCGAAGGGCTGGATGATCCCAAGGTGGTGACATTGCCGCGCCGCGGCCGGGAAAATCAGGAGCCGGATACATTCGCCGCCGTCGACGCTTACGCCGAACCGGGCACGGAACTCAACAAGGGCCTGCGCGACGTGGTGACAGCCGATCCGTCCTTCTCCCCCAACGAATTTGTCGGCGGCGCCAGCACGGCCTACGAGATGATCGTCTCGGCCTATGCTGAAGGCGACCGCAAGACCTTGAAGGGCCTGCTGTCGCGCGAGGTCTTTGACGGCTTCGTCGCTGCGATCGAAGAGCGCGAATCAAGGGGCGAAACTGTTCGGTCCAACTTCGTCGGCATCGAGAAGGCCTCGATCATTCAGGCCGAGATGAAGGGCACGGAAGCCAACATCACCGTCCGGATCATCAGCCAGCTGATATCGGCCACTCTCGACAAGGACGGACAGGTGATCGAGGGCGATCTCGCCGAGGTGACCGATGTCAATGATGTCTGGACCTTTGCCCGCGACACCCGCTCGCGTGATCCGAACTGGCGTCTGATTGCGACGGAAGCCGATCAGTAATGGGTCTGTCGCTTGACCGGGAAGACTTCTCGACCCTTCCCGGTTGGGCGGAAGACAGGCCGGCGGCAGCTTTTGCCGCCTTTCGCCGCTCGGCGCTTCATGCGACCCAAACCAAACCCTATCGCACCGGATCTCTCGGTCTCGGTACTGCCGATTTCGAACCTGCCTATGCCGCCGCGCTGGCCGAATCTGAATCCGGCTATCCATCGGATGCCGAAGCCCGCTCCTTCTTCGAGACCTGGTTCCGGCCGGTGGAGGTCAGGCCGGACGGCGGGACCGGACTGGTCACCGGTTATTATGAGCCGGAAGTCTTTGTCAGCGAGACGCCGGAATCCGGCTATCGATTTCCGTTCCTGCGCAAACCGGAGAACCTGATCAAGGCTCCGGATCCGGATAATCCGCCCGCAGGGATCCCGTCAGGCTTCGCGTTCATGCTCGCCGGTGCGGACGGGATGACATTGTGCCCGGACCGCCAGGCCATTGAATCCGGTGCCTTCGACGGCCTCAGCCTGGAGATTGCCTGGGCAAGCTGCCGCGCCGACGTGTTTTTTGCCCACGTCCAGGGCTGTGCCCGGCTCTGCTTCCCCGATGGCCGAGTGGAACGGATCACCTATTCCGCCAAGAGCGGTCATCCCTTCACCGGCATTGGTGGTTTGCTGGTAAAGCGCGGCGAGATTGCACCCGATCTGATGTCCATGGCCGCCATCAGGCAGTGGCTGGCGGCCAACCCGGAGCGGGCCGACAGGCTGATGTGGGAAAACCGCTCATTCATCTTCTTCGAGAAGGCGGCTGTCGAAAACGATTATCTGGGTCCCGTTGCGGCGGCCAAGGTCCCGCTCGAGCCCGGCCGGTCGCTTGCCGTCGATCGCCACATTCATACCTTCGGGACACCGATCTTCGTGTCGGCGCCCGGCCTGCAGGATTTTGACGAGCCGCGTCCGTTTGCACGGCTGATGATCGCCCAGGACACCGGCACCGCGATTGTCGGGCCGGCTCGCGGAGACCTGTTCGCCGGATGCGGATCCGCAGCCGGCGAAAAAGCCGGCTCGATCAAGGCATCTGCCCGCTTTGTCATTCTTGCTCCGGTTGGATCGGAAGTCGCACGGCGGGCCGGTCATGAGCGGTGACAAGTCAAGATTGAGCCACGAAGACCGCATCATCTGGGCCAGGATCGCGCGCACCGTCGAGGCCTTTCCGGGAAAGGAAATTCCGGAAGACGACTGGTTTGCGGTCGAGCCCCCGGTTCCGACGCCGCCGGCGCCACCGGAAAGGCCGGCCAAAGCCCAACAGCCGGCGCCCGGACCGAACGCGCCATCCCGGAAACAGCCGCACCCGATCGAAAAGCCGGTCATCCGCAAGCTGGCGCGTGGCCGGCTGCCGATCGATGGCCGCATCGACCTGCATGGGCTGACCCAGAGCGAGGCACACAATCTGTTGTTCGGGTTCCTCGCGCGCGCCCACGAACGCGGCCTCAGGCATGTCCTGGTCATTACCGGAAAAGGTGCGTCGCGTGGCAGCGAGGGCGCCCTCAAGCGAGCCGTTCCGGTCTGGCTTGGCAAGCCCGAGTTCCGTTTCCTGATATCCGGATACGAGGATGCAGCCCGTAGCCATGGCGGCGAAGGTGCGTTGTATATCCGCTTGCGCCGGGAGAAGGGAAACCTGCGATGACCCCGTTTGGTGAGGCGATCAGGCGGTTGCGCGCCGAGCGTGGCGTTACCCAGCGGCAGATGGCCAGCGCCATCGGTGTCTCGCCGGCCTATTTGTCCGCGCTCGAACACGGAAACCGCTCCGAACCGAGTTGGGAATTCGTCCAGCGGGTCATCGGCTATTTCAACATCATCTGGGATGAGGCCGAGGAGTTGCAGATGCTCGCCGGCTTGTCCCGGCCGAAAGTCGTCATCAACACGTCCGGCCTCACGCCGAAGGCCACCGAAGTTGCCAACAAGCTGGCCACGGCAATCGGTCGCCTGGATGCCCCGACGCTGCAAGAGATTGAAGCATTGATCGATCGCGGCAATTTTGCCGGGGAGAGCGGACCGCATTCGCGCACGGCACAAGCGCCAAAAGATCGCTCACGCCGATAATCCAGGCCCTTGAGAAAGGGAAACCGGCAGGGTCCTTGCTTGCTTTCATGCAGTTCCGGACGCGAAACCGGTGACCACTGTTCCTGAAAGTGCCTAGCGCTCGATGATCTCGCGCAACTCGTCTTCATGCTGGTTGACCAGCCAGCCGTAGTAGTTCTCGGTTGGAGGCTTCGGTTTCAGGCCGCGCTTCTTCCGCTTTTCGTTCTCCGCGCCCAGGGCCTTGGCCCGGCGCAGGCTGTTGCCGACATTGTACAGGGTTGCTGTCAGCCCGGGATTTCCGGAAATGTCGAATCCGGCCAGGTCCCGGTAGTTCTCGATCGACTCGGCAATCGACGCTGCCATGTAGGCGAGCGTCGAATCCGGCTCCATGATTGCCTTGTAGACTTCGGCGGCATTGCCGGCATCGAGTTTTCTCAGCCTCGAAACCTTGTTGACGCGATCCGTGTGCATCAGGGCAGTCAACGGGTTGAGCTGGCCCAGCCCGAAGGTCTGCCCGGCATAGAACGGCTGGAAGAACACGGCGCCGAACCGGTCGTCCGGGAAGGATTTGCCCGATACCTTCTTGCCGCGAAAGCTCTTTTCCCAGACTTCCTCGCGGCAGGTCCACAGCTTGGCCGAGCCCGAATCTTCCTTGCAGTCCTCGAACTCGGGACGTTTGACGAAATCCAGAACGCTTTCGCCATCATATTCGAAGCGAAACCTTTCTCCGGCATAGGAGATGGCCTTGACGTAATAGGTCTGCAGCCGGTCATAGGCATCGACATTGTAGGTGTGCTCGCCGACCAGTGCCCCGACGATATGAATCGGGTCGATCTTGTAGGCCTTCGACACCGACCGGATTTTCCGGCGGAGCTTGGCATCGTCGGCGATCAGATCGCGGATCTTCTCGTATTTCGCATCGAACGTCGACTTGGTCGCCTCGGTGCGGCGCTTGGATGCACCCGGAATGTCGGGTTGGCGGACGTTGCGGTTTCCCTTGGCGACCGGTTCGGCCGAGTAGGTCGGCGGCACGGCGGCAAAGCTCATGGTGAATGCGATCGCGATCGCTATCACGGCGTTGAACTTTGAGCTGGGCACGATCATCTTCCTCTCCACCACGTAAACAGATCTACGACCTGACGCAGGTCACGGATCACGTATTGCTTGCGAAGCGCTTCGAGGAATCGCGGATCAGAGAATAAAACGCGACAGGTCTGTATTCTGCGCTAGGTCGCCAACGTGTTCCCGGACATAGTCTGAATCAATCGTGATTGTCGAGCCCGGCTGATCTGGAGCCGTAAAAGAAATCTCGTCGAGAACCCGCTCCATGACTGTCTGCAAACGCCGTGCGCCGATGTTCTCGATGCTCGAATTCAGGTGCACGGCGACTTCGGCCAGCGCATCGATTGCATCCTCGGTGAATTCCAGTGTCAGGTCTTCGGTCGCCATCAAGGCCACATACTGCTTGATCAAACTGGCTTCGGTCTCCGTCAGGATCCGGCGGAAATCATCCTTGCCGAGCGCCCTGAGCTCGACCCGGATCGGCAGACGACCCTGCAGCTCCGGCAACAGGTCGGACGGCTTGGACACGTGGAACGCGCCCGACGCGATAAACAAAATGTGATCGGTCTTCACCGGTCCGTACTTCGTCGCCACCGTCGTGCCTTCCACCAGCGGCAGCAGGTCGCGCTGCACGCCCTCGCGGGAAACGCCCGCGCCCATTCCGCCTTCGCGCGATGCGATCTTGTCGATTTCGTCGATGAAGACGATGCCGTCATCCTGGGCCGATTTCAGTGCTTCCTGGTGGATCTGTTCCATGTCGAGCAGCTTGTCGGACTCGTCATTGAGCAGCGAATCATGCGATTCGCGGACCGTTGTCTTGATCTTGCGTGTCCGCCCGCCCATTGCCTTGCCGAACAGGTCGCCAAGATTGAGAACGCCGACATTGGCGCCCTGCATTCCCGGAAGCTCGAATTGCGGCATCCCGGACGAGCTGTCGGCCACTTCGATCTCGATTTCCTTGTCGTCGAGCAGTCCGTCGCGCAGCTTCTTGCGGAAGGAGTCCCGGGTCGCGGGCGAGGCGGTGTTGCCCACCAATGCGTCGAGCACCCTTTCTTCGGCATTCAGCTTGGCCTTTGCCTGCACCTCCGCACGCTTGCGCTCGCGCACCAGCGTGATTCCAACCTCGACCAGATCGCGGATAATCTGCTCGACATCGCGGCCAACATAGCCGACCTCCGTGAACTTGGTTGCCTCCACCTTGACGAACGGCGCGCCCGCCAGCTTCGCCAGCCGGCGCGAGATCTCGGTCTTGCCGACGCCGGTCGGTCCGATCATCAGGATGTTCTTCGGCATCACCTCTTCGCGCAACATCCCTTCGAGCTTCTGCCGCCGCCAGCGGTTTCTCAGCGCGATGGCGACAGCCCGCTTGGCATCCTTCTGGCCGATGATGAAGCGGTCGAGTTCGGTGACGGTTTCACGTGGGGAGAAATTGCTCATGTCGGAATCATGCCTTTATGGGGGGAAGTCTCTCAAGCACCGATGTGGGAAGCAGCGGGCTGATAATCAAGCGCCGGATCCTTTGCCAGCCCGCCCCGAACAGGATGACGATGGCGCCGATGGTCAAGAGGATCAGGGCAAAGGGCGGAATGCCGGTCGTGTTGGCCGCCTCGTTGACGAGGTAGTAGATCCCGACGGAGCCGAAATACGCAAGCGTCGGCGCAAGCAGGGAACGGCGGTCGATGGCGAGCGCCACCAGCACGAATGCGGCGATCATCAGGCCAAGCAGGATGCTGGCGCCCATCCCCGGTTCGATCCGGCCGGCAAGCACATCCTGGCCGGTGGCCAGGATGAACAGCGGATGCACCAAGAGCGGCGCCGAAACAACATGCAGCCAGAAGGCGCAATCCGACCAGACGGTCTGCCGTTCCCGGTCGCGCAGATCGAGAATGACCGCCACCGCAAACACAACGAACCCGCAAACCAGCGGAATGCTCAGCGCGCTTGAAACCACCTGCGCCAGCTGGTCGGGAGCCGGCGCGGCAATAGCGCCGCTGGCCATCTGCTCGTAATAAACCAGCATGGCGATCAGAAACGCGAAGCTTGTGGCTGAGATTGCAACGATTGCCGCAAGCACCGGAACCTTGAACCGCATGAAATAGACAGCCGAAGCCGCGATCAGGCCGCCAGCCAGGATCAGCCCGATCGGCAGTGCGTCATCCTTGAGCGCCAGCAGCGAGAAAGCGTTGATCGCTCCCGGCAGGCTGAACTGCGTCCCGATGAAATCAATGAGCAGGGTCAGGACCGAGGCGCTGAACACCAGCGCCAGCAATGTGCTCGAAAGCCGCATCCGCTTCTGCCGGGTGACGATCTCCGCAACGATCCAGCTTCCCGCAGCCAGCAGGGCTGCGAGCATCATGCTGTCGCGCGGCAACACGGCCTGCAGTGCAAACAGGGCGCCTGAAAACAACAGCACGATACCGACGGTGACGAAGATGTCGTTGCCGCCGCCGACAAGACGCATCTGGTCATCGACAGACAGGACGGGGCTTTCCGCGGGCCCGCGTCTTTCAAGCGCAAGGGACAACAGTGCGTCACGCTGTGCAGCGCTGACAATGCCGGCGTTCACAGCGCGATCGAGCGTTGCTTCGTCAATCATGAGATTTCCCTGCCTTCAGCACTTTGCCGCCGGTCATGGAAGCTTCGATCAGCGCAGCCGGGCGATCCTCACCGTGTGATTCACGTGAAACATCCGGATGAAGAATACCGGCATTGCCGCCATCAATCGAGTTCAAGGGTTTCGATCACGATGTTCGAATTGGTGTAGACGCAGATGTCGCCGGCGATCTCCATCGCCCGCCTTGCAATCTGCTCGGCGTTCTTGTCGCTGTCCATCAGCGCCCGCGCGGCGGCATAGGCATAGTTGCCGCCCGAGCCGATCGCCATGGTGCCGTGTTCGGGCTCCAGCACATCGCCATTGCCGGTGATCGCCAGCGTCACCGTCTTGTCGGCCACCAGCATCATCGCCTCGAGCCTTCTGAGATAGCGGTCGGTGCGCCAGTCCTTGGCAAGCTCGACGGCAGCCCGGGTCAACTGGTCGGGATATTGCTCAAGCTTGGCCTCGAGCCGTTCCAGCAGCGTGAAGGCGTCGGCCGTGGCCCCGGCAAATCCGGCGATCACGTTGTTGTCCTTGCCGATTCGGCGGACCTTGCGCGCATTGCCTTTCATCACCGTCTGGCCAAGGCTGACCTGGCCGTCCCCGGCCATCACCACCTGCGAACCCTTGCGCACGGTGATGATCGTGGTTGCGTGCATGTCGCCGAAGGGGTTGTGCTCGCCCATGTGGCATCCTTTCCTGCAAGCGGCGCGACGGCCGCACTATGATGAGGTCATTCCTATGTAAGGACCCGTGCAACGAATGCAAATCCGCCTTCGGGCGTTCTTGCGCCGTGCACCCTGTTTCGCAATCGCGAAAGCCGTTCTGGATATTTGCATTGCGGGCTGATAATGAGCGCATCATCATAGCGTTCGGAGACGACCGATGGCCACCACCGAGACCGCGCGCAGCGCTTCCGTTGCCCGCAAGACCAACGAAACCGACATTTCCGTATCCCTGTCCGTGGACGGCAACGGAACCGGATCCATTTCGACCGGCGTTGGTTTTTTCGATCACATGCTCGAGCAGCTGTCGCGCCATTCGCTGATCGATATGGAGATCAAGGCCAAGGGCGATCTGCACATCGATGATCACCACACGGTCGAGGACACCGGCATCGCCATCGGCCAGGCGCTGGCCAGGGCTCTGGGCGACCGCAAGGGCATCAACCGCTATGCGTCGCTGGATCTCGCCATGGACGAGACGCTGACCCGCGCCGCCATCGACATTTCCGGTCGGCCGTTTCTGGTCTGGGACGTGACCTTCACCGCGCCGAAGATCGGCACGTTTGATACCGAACTGGTGCGCGAGTTCTTCCAGGCGCTGGCCCAGCATGGCGGCATCACCCTGCATGTCACCAATCTTTATGGCGCCAACAACCATCACATTGCCGAGACCTGCTTCAAGGCGGTCGCGCGCGTGCTGCGCGTCGCCTGTGAGGTTGATCAGCGGCAGAAGGACCGGATTCCCTCGACCAAGGGGTCGCTGGTCTGAGGCTTTTGCGGGCCGGGCCGATCGGAGAAACCAATGACCGCCTATCTCGTACTGGCCAGTCCGGGTGCACAGATACCTGACGAGCGTTCGGTGGTGATCGCTGATCGTTTTGCACCTTGGGCGCTCATTGCGCCGGTCATCTGGCTGCTGTTCAACCGGTTGTGGCTGGAAGCTCTTGCGGCAGTTCTGGTCATGGCCGTGGCCACCTATCTTGCCGGCTCTGCCGGCCAGCCTGCTCTGGGGATCGCCCTCGATCTGGCGCTGTCGTTGCTGACGGCGCTCGAAGGCCGCAACTGGCGGGCGGCGGCACTCCAGCGTCGTGGCTGGCGCCTGGTCGATGTGATTGAAACGGATGACGCCGATGTGGCCTTCGAAATCCACGCGGCGCATGCCTTGGCAGACAGGAAATCCCCGATGCCTGCGAGCGTCAAACCGAATATCCCGCCATTGAGACTGGGCCGTCCGTCCGTCCGGGAGACCGGCTCCATCGGCCTAGTGCCGGTTGAAAGGAACTGAACCTGATGCAGGTTGTCATAGTCGATTACGGGTCGGGCAATCTGCGCTCGGCGCTCAAGGCATTCGAACGGGCTGCCCGCGAAGCCGGCATTTCCGCCACCGTCACGCTCAGCGCCGATGCGGATCATGTCGCCAGCGCCGACCGTGTGGTGCTTCCCGGTGTCGGCGCCTATGCCGATTGCCGCGCCGGGCTCGATGCGATCGACGGCATGAACGCCGCATTGCGCCATGCGGTCGAGGACAAGGCCCGTCCCTTCCTCGGCATTTGCGTCGGCATGCAGCTGATGTCGACCCGCGGGCTGGAAAAGACGGTGACCAACGGCTTCGACTGGATCCCCGGCGATGTGGTCGAGATCGAGCCCTCGGATCCGGCCTTGAAAATCCCCCAGATCGGCTGGAACACGCTGGACCTGAAAACCCCGCATCCGCTCTTCGACGGCATTCCGACAGGCCCTGACGGTTTGCACGCCTATTTCGTCCACTCCTACCAACTGACGGCCAGCAACCCGGAAGACGTGATCGCGGTGACCGATTACGGCGGGCCGGTGACCGCCGCCGTCGCGCGCGGCAACAAGGCCGGTACCCAGTTCCACCCGGAAAAGAGCCAGACGCTGGGTCTCGCTCTGATCGCCAATTTCCTCAAATGGAAGCCCTGACATGATCCTGTTTCCCGCGATTGATCTCAAAGACGGCCAGTGCGTGCGGCTCAAGCTGGGCGAGATGGACTCGGCGACGGTCTACAACGAGGATCCGGCAGCCCAGGCCCGCGCCTTCGAGGAGCAGGGTTTTGAATGGCTGCACGTGGTCGATCTCAACGGCGCCTTCGAAGGCCAGTCGGTCAATGGCGCTGCGGTCGAGGCAATTCTCAAGGCGACGAAGAACCCGGTGCAACTGGGCGGTGGCATCCGCACGCTGGCCCATATCGAGGCGTGGCTCGACAAGGGCCTGGCGCGGGTCATTCTCGGCACCATCGCGGTGCGCGATCCCGATCTGGTGCGCGAAGCGTGCAAACTGTTCCCGGGCAAGGTGGCGGTCGGAATCGATGCCAAGGGCGGCAAGGTCGCCGTCGAGGGCTGGGCCGAGGCCTCCGAGCTTGGCGTCATCGAACTGGCCGAGCGGTTCGAGGGCGCCGGCGTCGCCGCCATCATCTACACCGACATCGACCGCGATGGCGTGCTGACGGGCATCAACTGGGAATCGACCATCGAGCTGGCCGACGCCGTCTCAATCCCGGTGATCGCGTCGGGCGGCCTTGCCTCGATTGCCGACATCGTGCGGATGAAGATGCCCGACGCCGCCCGTCTCGAAGGCGCGATCTCCGGCCGGGCGCTCTATGACGGCCGCATCGATCCGGCAGAAGCGCTGGGTATCCTCAATGGCACGCTTGCGGTCGAGCCTGCGGCTTTCGAGAGCGAGGACCGTTCATGACCCTGAAATCCCGCGTCATCCCTTGTTTGGACGTCAAGGACGGCCGCGTCGTAAAGGGTGTTAATTTTGTCGATCTGATCGATGCCGGCGATCCGGTGGAAGCGGCCCAGGCCTATGATGCGGCGGGAGCCGACGAACTCTGCTTCCTCGACATCACCGCTTCGTCCGACAACCGCGAAACGATCTTCGATGTCGTCGCGCAGACGGCCGAGCATTGCTTCATGCCTCTTACCGTCGGTGGCGGCGTTCGTACGGTGGCCGATATCCGCAAATTGCTGCTTTCGGGCGCCGACAAGGTCTCGATCAACTCCGCAGCGGTGAAGAACCCGGATTTCGTCGCCGAAGCCGCCGACAAGTTCGGCAACCAGTGCATCGTCGTCTCGATCGACTCCAAGAAGGTGTCGGGTCCCGGAGAGGCCGACCGCTGGGAGATCTTCACACATGGCGGCCGCGAGCCGACCGGGATCGATGCCGTTGCCTTCGCCGAAAAGATGGTGGAGCGCGGCGCCGGCGAGTTGCTGCTCACCTCGATGGACCGGGACGGCACCAAGGCCGGCTATGATATCGCGCTGACCCGCACCATCGCCGATGCCGTTCGCGTGCCGGTGATCGCGTCGGGCGGGGTCGGCAACCTCGAGCATCTGGTCGAGGGTATCCGCGACGGCCACGCCACCGCCGTGCTGGCAGCCTCGATTTTCCACTTCGGAACCTATACGATCAGCGAAGCCAAGCACTTCATGGCCAATGCCGGGCTCGACATGCGCCTGAACTGAACGGCGCCTTCGGAAAAATCCCCCAGGAGACACATCCGCAATGACCAGTTTCACTCTTGCCGATCTTGAGCGGATCGTTTCCGAACGGTCCCAGGCCGATCCGGCGCAGTCCTGGACGGCGAAGCTGACGGCTGCCGGCATGCCGAAAGCCGCCAAGAAGCTTGGTGAGGAGGCGGTTGAAACCGTGATCGCGGCGACCTCACAGGGCCGCAGTGAACTGGTCAGTGAAACGGCGGATCTTCTGTATCACCTCATGGTCGTGCTAAGGATTGCCGACATACCTCTTGGCGAGGTGATGGCGGAACTGGAAGGCCGGACCGTTCAATCGGGCCTGAGCGAGAAGGCGAGCCGTACGGCGGAGTGAGCATGGACCAGACCACTATCCAACCCCCTGCCCTGGATCATTTCAAGGGTGACGAGTTTTCGCCCTACCGCTTTTTCACGGCGGATCAATGGGCCGAATTCCGCGCCGATACACCCATGACCCTGACCGAGGACGAAGTCCGGCGGCTCCGGTCCCTCAACGATCCGGTCAATCTCGACGAAGTGCGGCGGATCTATCTGTCATTGTCGCGTCTGTTGTCGGCGCATGTGGAATCCTCGCAATTGCTGTTCGAGCAGCGCAAGCGTTTCCTCAATCTCTCCAACGTCGCCAAGACCCCGTTCATCATCGGCATCGCCGGTTCCGTGGCGGTCGGCAAGTCCACCACCGCCCGCGTACTGGCCGAACTTCTCAAGCGCTGGCCGTCGAGCCCGAAGGTGGATCTGGTGACCACCGACGGTTTTCTCCTTCCCAACGAGGTTCTGCGGCGTGAAAACCTCATGGACCGGAAGGGGTTTCCCGAAAGCTACGATGTCGGAGCGGTGCTGCGCTTTCTCTCCGAGATCAAGGCCGGACAGCACAGCGTCAAGGCGCCGTGCTATTCTCACCTGACCTACGACGTACTGCCGGGCAAGTTCACCACCATCGACCGGCCGGACATCCTGATTTTCGAAGGCATCAACGTGCTGCAGGTGCGCGATCTGCCCGAAGACGGCAAGATCGTCCCGTTCGTGTCGGACTTCTTTGATTTCTCCATCTATATCGATGCCGAGGAGGTCGACATTCACCGGTGGTATGTCGACCGCTTCATGAACCTGAGGCAGACCGCGTTCCGCAACCCCGATTCCTTCTTCCACCGCTATGCGGCGATCAAGGAAGATGCTGCCCGTGCCATCGCCGAGAGCCTGTGGGAAAACATCAACCTGAAAAACCTGCGCCAGAACATCCTGCCGACGCGCCCGCGCGCCGACCTGATCCTGCGCAAGGCGCCCAATCACCTCATCGAACAGGTGGCGCTGCGCAAGCTTTAGCCTGGGTTTCGGAAAAGGCGGCACTTCAGCTCGGGGTCACCCGCCGCAATGTCAGATTGATGCGGCCGCCATCCTTGAGCAGGGTCGAGGTCGTCGGGTAGATTCGGTCGACACCATGGAAAGCCAGCCGGCTTTCGCCTCCCAGAATGACGATGTCACCGCTTTCCAGCCGGAAGGATCGGGTCGGCTGGCCCCGTCCGGTTCCGCCGATCCTGAACAGGCAGGCATCTCCGAGCGAGATCGACAGCACCGGAGCGGAGAAGTCGCTCTCGTCGCGGTCCTGGTGCAGCCCCATGCGGGCGCTGGAATCGTAGAAATTGACGAGGCAGGCCTGCGGCGGTGCCGAATACCCGGACAGGTCGTTCCAGAGATCGAGCAGCCGGTCGGGAATTGGCGGCCAGGGCGATCCCGTCACGGGATGCCGGTCCTGGTAGCGGTACCCGCTCCTGTCGGCCACCCACCCCAGCTCGCCGCAATTTGTCATCCGGACGCTGAACGGTTTGCCGCTTCGTGGCATTTCCGGGCGGTAGAGCGGCGCTTGCCGCACCACCGCCCGGATCTCTTCAAGCAGGGAGTGCTGTTCGTCCCGATCAAGATGGCCAGGGATATGGCGAACGCCTTTGGGCAGAACGAGCATTTCCGGCCTTCTCGGTTTTCGTGAAGCCTCAGGCGGTTTCGAGATCGGGAATGCGCAGCACCTGACCTGGATAGATCTTGTCGGGGTGCGTCAGCATCGGCTTGTTGGCCTCGAAGATCACCGTGTATTTCGGACCCTTGCCCTTGCCATAGGCGGCTTCGGCGACCTTCCAGAGATTGTCGCCCTTCTTGACGGTGTGGAACTTCGGCTCCTTTGCAGGGGTGGAGGCTTTGACCAGTTCGGTCATGTCGGTGTTGCCAAGCGACAGGCCCGAATCGGGAATGACCACCTTCAGCTCGGACGCCTCGACCTTGGAAATGCCGAGTGTGTTGCCCACCGCGAGGATGGCCTTCTCGAAGATCGACTGGTCTTCGACCACGCCCGAAAGCACGATCTTGTCGCCGTCGACCTTGACGTCGACCTTGTCGGTGCCGAGCTTGTACGAATCCAGCTCCTTCTTGACGGCATCGGCTTCCGGCGCATCATCATCGCCGCCAATGCCCAGCTTCTTGCCAGCCGATTTGATGAAATCGAAAATGCCCATTGGTCATCGTCTCCCTGAGTGAATGTCGGGCAACATAACCACGCGCATGGTGATCTGCCAACCAAAAGCTTCGGCTAAATCAATGACACCGCTTTCTAGTCTTCGGTGACCTTGCCGCGCGCTTTCTTGATCTGGCCGCGGCCGGTTTTGGCTGCCAGCCGGCGCTCGACCGAGCCTCGCGTTGGCCTGGTCTTGCGCCGCGGCGGTGGCGGCGGTTCGGAAGCCTGGTCGATCAGTTCCACCAGACGGGTCCGCGCATCGGCCCGGTTTCGCTCCTGGGTCCGGAACCGGTTGGCCTCGATGATGATCACACCGTCCTTGGAAACCCGGCTGCCGCCAAGCTTCAGCGCATTCTTTTTCACCCTCTCGGGAAGCGAAGGTGAATTGCGGATGTCGAACCGGAGCTGCACCGCCGTCGCCACCTTGTTGACGTTCTGGCCTCCCGGGCCAGAGGCGCGAATGAAGCTCTCGCCAAGCTCCCAGCCGGCGATGACGATGCCCCGGGCCGCGTGTAGCGGGTCCGCGCTCATGGCGCGGTCTTCCAGTACAACACCTCGTCCTCGGGTTTGCGGCTGATCGCCGGAACCCGCGCGCCCTCGGCCGGATGACCGACCACCAGCAGCACCAGTGGCTTCTCGTTGTCTGGCCGGCCGCAGATCTGGTTGAGGAAACCCATTGGCGATGGTGTGTGGGTCAGGGTCGCCAATCCGGCCGAATGCAGGCTGGCAATGAGGAGTCCGATGGCGATCGAGACCGATTCGGGCACGTAGTAGTGCTTTACCTTGCGGCCCTCGGCGTCGACGCCCCAGCGCTGGGCGAAGATCGCGATCAGCCAGGGCGCGGTTTCAAGGAACGGCTTGTCGGAATCCGTACCCAGGTGAGCCAGCGCCCCGAGCCATTCCTCGCCCGCCCGGCCGTCGTAGAAGGCGCGTTCCTCCTCTTCCGCGGCAAGCCTGATCGCCCGTTTGGTTTCCGGATCGCCGATGGCGACAAAACTCCACGGCTGCTGATTGGCGCCCGACGGCGCGGTTGCTGCCGCCCGGACCGCGAGCCGGATGATCTCCGGATCCACCGGATCGGCCGAGAAGTCCCGGACCGTCCTGCGAGATTGCATCAGCTCGAAAAAGCGTTGTGCCTCCGCCCGCATCTCCGCATCCGTCTTCCGGGCAATCGAATGCGCAACGGTTTCGACGGGTCTGGTCATGGCGGGACGCTCCTTCCGGGATTGGACCAGCGGAAAATGCGCGACAGGCCCCGTTGGGTCAACGGGGCCTGCCAAAGATCGTGTAAGGCGTTCGGGTGTTTATTCCGCCGCAGCCTTGAAGCCGGGCGCAGCATCAAGCACCGAGCCGTCGACGTGAGCTTCGAACTTGGCGAAGTTCTCGATGAACATGCCGACCAGACGATTGGCGGAAGCGTCGTAGGCCGCCTTGTCGGTCCAGGTCGAACGCGGATCGAGAATGGCGCTGTCGACGCCTTCAACGGCGACCGGCACGGCAAATCCGAAATTGGCATCCGTGCGGTACTCAACGCTGTCGAGCGAGCCATCGAGTGCTGCGGTCAGCAATGCGCGGGTCGCCTTGATCGGCATGCGCTGCCCTTCTCCATAGGCCCCACCGGTCCAGCCGGTATTGACCAGCCAGCAATTGACCTTGTGGTCATTGATCAGCCGGCGCAGCAGGTCGCCATACTCCGAAGGATGACGCGGCATGAACGGAGCGCCGAAGCAGGTCGAAAATGTTGCTTCCGGCTCGGTGACGCCCTTTTCGGTGCCGGCCACCTTCGCGGTGTAGCCCGACAGGAAATGATACATCGCCTGTTCCGGCGTCAGCTTGGCGATCGGAGGCATGACGCCAAAGGCATCGGCCGTCAGCATGATGATGTTGTGCGGATGCTCGGAAATGCCGGTGTCGCTGGCATTCGGGATGTAATGCAGCGGGTAGGCGCAGCGGGTGTTCTCGGTCAGCGAGCCGTCATGGAAATCCGGGACGCGGTGCTCGTCCAGCACGACGTTCTCAAGAACCGTGCCGAAACGTTCGGTCGTGCCGAAGATTTCCGGTTCCGCCTCGCGCGACAGCCGGATGGTCTTGGCGTAGCAGCCGCCTTCGAAATTGAACACGCCGTGTTCGCCCCAGCCGTGTTCGTCATCGCCGATCAGCGTGCGCTTCGGATCGGCCGAAAGCGTGGTCTTGCCGGTGCCCGACAGGCCGAAGAACACAGCGGTATCGCCGTTCGGGCCGACATTGGCGGAGCAGTGCATCGGCATCACGTCCCTGGCGGGAAGCAGGTAGTTCAGCGCGGTGAAGACCGACTTCTTCATCTCGCCGGCATAGGAGGTGCCGCCGATCAGAACCAGCCCGCGTACCAGGTCGACCGCGATCACGGTTTCCGAACGGCAGCCGTGGCGTGCCGGGTCGGCGCGGAAGGACGGAAGATTGATGATCGTCAGCTCGGGCATGAAACCGGCGAGGTCCGCGCGGTCGGGACGGATCAGCAGGTTGCGGATGAACAGCGCGTGCCAGGCATACTCGGTGATGACGCGGGACTTGAGCGCGTAGTCAGCGTCCGCGCCGCCAACCAGATCCTGAACGAAAAGATCCTTGTCCTTTGCGTGCGCTGCCATGTCGGCATGCAGCATGTCGAAAGCCTCAGGCGTCATCGGTTTGTTGTTGTCCCACCAGATCTGGCTGTCGGTGGTGGCGTCCCTGACCACGAACTTGTCCTTGGCGGACCGGCCGGTGTGCTGCCCGGTCAGCGCCCGAAGCGCGCCGTGCGCCGTCAGCGTGGCCTCACCCCGCGCAACCGCGAGTTCGACCAGTTCGGCCTCTCTCGTGTTGTAGCGCACCAGGCCAGTCGTGTTCAGACCGCACAGGTCGATTCCGGCTGACGGATTACGCACTCCCAAATCCTTATTCATTTCGGATTCCTTCTCGTTCTGGCGCAGGACAGGTTCAAATTTGGCCGGACCATAGGGAGAGGAATTTTAAAAAACAACAAGTAATTCTCAGATTAATTAATGAAATCAGAGTATTAATCGATTTAAAAAAATCAGTACTTATTTAAATCGGTTCAATCGGGGTTGCCGGTTTGCCCGGCGCGCATTCAGGGAATGACTCCGGTTTGGAACTGTGCCACATTTTGTTCTCACTTTATCCTCATGGACGTGGCGGCGGGATCCGGAATTGACGCTTCAGGGCGGCTGATCCGGAAAAGCGGGGGCACTTCCCGGAGGTGCAAGACCATGATGGAGACGACAGACATGCAGACAATCGCGCTCGTCGACGACGACCGCAACATCCTTACCTCGGTTTCGATCGCACTCGAAGCAGAAGGGTATCGTGTTGAAACCTACACCGATGGCGCCTCCGCCCTGGACGGATTGCTGGCCCGTCCTCCGCAGCTTGCCATTTTCGACATCAAGATGCCGCGCATGGACGGCATGGAACTGTTGCGCCGCCTGCGCCAGAAATCCGACATCCCGGTGATCTTTCTCACCTCGAAAGATGAAGAGATCGACGAACTCTTCGGTCTCAAGATGGGCGCCGACGATTTCATTACCAAGCCGTTCTCCCAGCGGCTTCTGGTCGAGCGCGTCAAGGCCGTGCTGCGCCGGGCGGCAAACCGGGAAGCGGCTGCTGCAGCCCCTGGCCGCGCCGATGCGGCGCCGACCAAGTCGCTTGAGCGCGGAAACCTGGTGATGGACCAGGAGCGCCACACCTGCACCTGGAAGAATGAACCCGTCACGCTGACGGTGACCGAGTTCCTCATCCTGCAGTCGCTGGCCCAGCGGCCCGGCGTGGTCAAGAGCCGCGACGCGCTGATGGACGCCGCCTATGATGAACAGGTCTATGTCGATGACCGTACCATTGACAGCCATATCAAGCGTCTGCGCAAAAAGTTCAAAATGGTCGATGACGATTTCGACATGATCGAAACCCTCTACGGGGTCGGGTACCGGTTCAGGGAAGCGGCGTGAAATCCCCCTGTTCCCGCACTGGCCGTGGGATGTAGCAGAAACGCAAATGGCAATTGAAACCGAGGACAATGCGGACGGCAGGGAGGCGGCGCCTTCCGACGTCCGGAGGCTGGCAAGCTGGGCTCACCCGGTCAAGCTGGTCCGCCGGATGTTCGGGAATCTCATCTTCTCGAGCCTGACCCGCCGCATCCTGTTCCTCAATCTGGCGGCGCTCGTCGTCCTGGTGTCGGGGATCCTCTATCTCAACCAGTTCCGGGAAGGCCTGATCGATGCCCGGGTCGAAAGTCTGCTCACCCAGGGCGAGATCATTGCAGGCGCCGTCGCGGCTTCGGCCTCGGTCGATACCAACTCGATCACCATCGATCCGGAAAAGCTGCTTGAACTGCAGGCCGGCCAGAGCATCTCGCCGAGCAACACGAACGAGAATCTGGATTTCCCGATCAATCCGGAGCGCGTGGCACCCGTGTTGCGCCGGCTGATCTCGCCAACCCGGACGCGGGCGCGCATTTATGATGGCGATGCCAGCCTGATTCTCGATTCACGCTATCTCTATACCTCCGGTCAGGTGCTTCGCTATGACCTGCCGCCGGCCGAAACCGCGTCTCCCGGCTGGACCGAGATGGTGACGACGTGGTTCAACCGTTTCTTCCAGCGCCGCGATCTGCCGCTTTACCGCGAGCCGCCGGGCGCCGACGGATCGATCTATCCCGAGGTGATGAACGCGCTGACCGGTGGCCGCGGCGCCGTGGTGCGGGTCACCGAGAAGGGTGAACTGATCGTCTCGGTGGCCGTCCCGGTGCAGCGCTTCCGGGCGGTGCTCGGGGTCCTGCTGCTTTCCACCCAGGCCGGTGACATCGACAAGATCGTTCATGCCGAGCGGATGGCCATTTTCCGGGTGTTCGGCGTTGCCGCCATGGTCAACATTGTCCTGTCGCTGCTGTTGGCAAGCACCATCGCCACGCCGCTGAGACGCCTGTCGGCCGCCGCTGTCCGCGTCCGGCGCGGCGCCAGGGTTCGCGAGGAGATCCCGGACTTCTCCGACCGACAGGACGAGATCGGCAACCTGTCGGTGGCGCTGCGCGGCATGACCAATGCGCTTTATGACCGGATTGCCGCCATCGAGAGCTTTGCCGCCGATGTCAGCCACGAGCTCAAGAATCCGCTCACCTCGCTGCGCAGCGCGGTGGAAACCCTGCCGCTGGCGCGCAACGAGCAGTCCCGCAAGCGGCTGATGGATGTCATCCAGCACGATGTCCGCCGCATGGATCGCCTGATCAGCGATATCTCCGATGCGTCGCGGCTCGATGCCGAGCTGGCGCGACAGGACGGGGTTGCGGTCGACATGCAGCAATTGCTGACCGATCTGGTCGATATCGCCCGGCAAACCCGCTCCGCCGGCAAGGAAGTCGCCATCGAGCTGAAGATCGACAAGCGCGGCGCCGGCAAGTCGGCGTTCACCGTGCTTGGCCACGATCTCCGGCTGGGCCAGGTCGTCACCAATCTGATCGAGAATGCCCGCTCCTTCGTGCCCGAAACCGGTGGCCGCATCACCATCCGGCTTGGTCGTCGCCGCGGCACGGTTCAGGTCCTCATCGAGGACAATGGCCCGGGAATCCGCGCCGAGGTGATCGAGCGGGTGTTCGAGCGGTTTTACACGGACCGGCCGGATGGCGAGGACTTCGGCCAGAATTCAGGCCTCGGCCTTTCGATCAGCCGCCAGATCATCGAGGCACATGGCGGCAGCCTCACGGCCGAGAATATCGCCGGCAACGAGCCCGGCACATGGGCGGGCGCGCGGTTCATCATCGAACTGCCTGCCGAAACCAAATGACCGGCATCTCGGTAGCCGCCGGTGAACCGGTGCATGCAACGTCGATCATTGTCGGCCAGACCGGGCTTCTGTTTCTGGGGCCTTCGGGCGCGGGAAAAAGCAGCACGGCCTTCGCCTGCCTGTCCGAAGCCAAGGCGCTGGGATGGCATGCCGCGCTGGTCGCCGATGACCGGACCATCCTGACCGTTCACGGGAATCGTTGCGTTGCATCCTGTCCGGACCCGATCCGCGGATATCTGGAACTGCGCGGCACCGGGATCGTCCGTGCGCGCCAGGTCGATCGGGCGGTGATGCACTGTGCGGTGGCCCTCACCGAAGCCTCCGCTGCAACACGGGTTCCGTGCGAATCTGAAACCTTTTCGTGTGGCAGTGCAACAATGCCCCTTATGCGTCTGTGGCACGATGGCGCAGCTGGACCGCTTTCGAGACTTCGCGCCGCGCGACCGGGGCTGTTTTTCGAGCCTGCAGGCCATCCTCAGGGCAATTTGCCTATTTCCTGACGTTTTTTGGCTTGAACTTCGCCTGCTTCTGTCCAAGATGAATTCGATGAACTGTTCGCAACTGCGAAGCAATTGGCGTGGCCTGACGAAAAGTCGTGCTGGCCGCATGCTGCTGGAGGCAAAATGATCGGATTGGTGCTTGTCACCCATGGCAAGCTCGCGGAGGAGTTCAGGCATGCGCTGGAGCATGTTGTCGGACCGCAAACCGCTCTGGAAACCGTCTGCATCGGGCCGGAAGACGATATGGACCAGCGCCGGCTGGATATTGTTGGGGCGGTATCGCGTGTCGAAACCGGTAACGGTGTGATCATTCTGACCGACATGTTTGGCGGAACCCCCTCGAACCTCTCGATATCGGTGATGGATTCCGGGCGCATCGAGGTGATAGCCGGCGTCAACCTGCCGATGCTGATCAAGCTTGCAGGTGTTCGCGGCGCCAACGACATGCAGAAGGCGCTGGCCGACGCGCAGGATGCCGGACGCAAGTACATCAATGTCGCAAGCCGCCTGCTGACCGGAAAATGACGTCAGGGTCCCCGGTTCAGTCGCGATCGTTCAAGATCATCAACAAGCGCGGCCTGCATGCCCGCGCATCGGCCCGTTTTGTCCAGACCGTCGAAGGGTTCGACGCCGTCGTCCGGGTTGCGCGCGAAGGCTCGACGGTTGGCGGCACCTCGATCATGGGACTGATGATGCTGGCTGCGAGCACCGGCAGTTCCATTGAAGTGGAAGCCGAAGGCCGCCAGGCCGAAGAGGTGCTGAACGCGCTCGAGACGTTGATTGCCGATCGCTTCGGCGAAGAATGCTGAATATTCCCACATAAAGACATCTTTATATCGTATTGCCAGCATCGGCTTTTCCTGCTATGGCAGCGCCCATGCAATCCGGCCTGTCCCGGCTGGATCCCGAACTTTTGGAAAATCATATGACCGCTACCCAGGATTATGTCGTCGCCAACATCGATCTGGCTGATTTCGGCCGCAAGGAACTGGACATCGCCGAAACCGAAATGCCGGGCCTGATGTCGCTCCGCGAGGAATACGGTTCGGAGCAGCCCTTGAAGGGCGCCCGCATCGTCGGTTCGCTGCACATGACCATTCAGACCGCGGTGCTGATCGAGACCCTGACAGCGCTCGGAGCCGATGTCCGCTGGGCATCGTGCAACATCTTCTCGACCCAGGATCACGCTGCCGCCGCCATCGCCAAGAGCGGCGTTCCGGTGTTTGCCGTCAAGGGCCAGAGCCTTGAGGAACATTGGGACTATCTCGACAAGTCGTTCCAGTTTGCCGACGGCCCGAACCTGATCCTCGACGACGGCGGCGACGCCACCCTCTACGTGTTGCTCGGCGCCCGCGCCGAAGCCGGTGAAGACATCATCCCGGTTCCCGCTTCCGATGAGGAAGCCGTCATCAAGGAGCAGATCAAGAAGCGCATGCAGGCCTCGCCGGGCTGGTTCACCAAGGTGCGCGACCAGATCGTCGGCGTCTCCGAGGAAACCACTACCGGCGTTCACCGGCTTTACGAATTGCAGAAGAAGGGCCTGCTTCCCTTCCCTGCGATCAATGTCAATGACTCGGTCACCAAGTCGAAATTCGACAACAAGTATGGCTGCAAGGAAAGCCTGGTCGACGGCATCCGCCGCGCCACCGACACCATGATGGCCGGCAAGGTTGCCGTTGTCTGCGGCTACGGCGATGTCGGCAAGGGCTCGGCGGCTTCGCTGCGCGGCGCCGGCGCCCGCGTCAAGGTCACCGAAATCGACCCGATCTGTGCGCTGCAGGCAGCCATGGACGGCTTCGAGGTGGTCACGCTCGAAGATGTGGCCCCGAGCGCCGATATCTTCATCACCACCACCGGCAACAAGGACGTCATCCGCCTCGAGCACATGCGCGAGATGAAGGACATGGCCATCGTCGGCAACATCGGCCATTTCGACAACGAGATCCAGGTCGCAGCCCTCAGGAACCACAAGTGGACCAACATCAAGGATCAGGTCGACATGATCGAGCTGCCTTCGGGCAACCGCATGATCCTTCTGAGCCAGGGCCGTCTTCTCAACCTCGGCAATGCCACCGGCCATCCGAGCTTCGTCATGTCGGCATCCTTCACCAACCAGGTGCTGGCCCAGATGGAACTCTGGACCAAGGGCGAGAAGTACCAGAATCAGGTCTATGTGCTGCCCAAGCATCTCGACGAGAAGGTGGCTCGCCTGCATCTCGACAAGATCGGCGCCAAGCTGACCGAACTGAAGACCGAGCAGGCGGATTATATCGGCGTCTCCGTCGAAGGTCCGTTCAAGCCGGAACACTACCGGTACTGATTTTCTGATCGATACCCACAACATATTGAGATCGCGTTCTTGACAACAAGGGCGCGATTTCTTTTTGCCCGCAATCCCCTTCACCGTGATTCGCGAAACAGGTATGTTTTTTGCCAATGATTCGTTTTGCGTTGTGGCGGCGCAAACAACGATCTGGCCAACGGATTGGCGATGTCTTGTCAAACAGGCGACGAGGGGACGGAGACATGCCGGTGAAGACGGATTCACTTGGGCGCAAGGGGCTTCTTGGACTGAGGAAAGCCGTGATCAGCGATCTGTGCCGATTCCGGCGCCGGGTCCTGACCGGAACGGCCCTGCTCAGCGGTGGCTTTCTCGCATCCGCTCTCCCCGTCCTGGCGCAGATATCGGACGATCAGACCTCCGGTCGCGTTTCCGTATCCACCCTCGAAGTGGTCAACTTCGCCATGGTCATCGGCGCCATTTCGGCGGCCATGATATCGGCCATCTGGCTGATCCGCGAACGCGGCAAGATCGATCTCGAGAATGTCGGTCTCAGGTCTGCCCTCGCCGACGCCAACGCCCGGATTTCGCGTCATGAGGCGCTGATTGTCGACCGTGACCGGCAAATTGTTGTCTGGGACGGCGTCGGGTTGCCCGCCGAGGTGCTCGGCCAATTGTCCGCGGACACCGGCGCGCCGCAGAAGCCGGCTGATTTCCTCGCGTTTGGCCGCTGGCTTGAGCCCAGATCGGCGGCCGCACTCGATGAATCCATCGATCGGCTGCGGTCCCATGCCGAACGCTTCGACATGATTGTCGAAACCATTCGCGGCCATGTCATCGAGGCGCAGGGCCGGGTGTCCGGCGGCCGCGCCTTTGTGCGTTTCGTGACCCTGTCGAATGTCCGCGCCGAACTTGCCGAACTCAAGACCGAGCGCGACCGTCTGCTCACCTCGCTCGATACCTTCCAGGCGCTTCTGGACATCATCGACATGCCGGTGTGGCTGCGCGGACCGGATTCGAAACTCGTCTGGGTCAACAATGCCTATGTGCAGGCGGTCGAGGGCGAGGACCGGCAGGACACGCTGCAGCGCGGGCTGGAACTGCTCGGCACCGCGACGCGCGAAAAGGTCCGCGCCACCGCCACCCCCGAACGTCCGTTCCTCGACAAGGTCTCGACCGTCATACATGGCCATCGCCGTTTCCTCGAGGTTGCCGACGCAAAGACACCAGCTGGCAATGCCGGACTGGCGCTCGACGTGTCGATCGAGGAGGACCTGCGCCAGGAACTCAAGCGCACCATCCAGAGCCATGCCGAAACGCTCGATCATCTGGCCACCCCGGTGGCGATCTTCGATCGCGACCAGCGCCTGCAGTTTCACAACCAGGCGTTCCAGCGCCTGTGGGAACTGGATACGCCGTTTCTCGCCCGCCGGCCCGACAATGGCGAATTTCTCGAACGGCTTCGCGCCGATGGCAAGCTGCCCGAACCGCACGCCTGGCGTGACTGGAAGGAGCAGATGCTCTCGGTCTACCGCTCGGTCGAGGCGACGCCGCATCTCTGGCACCTTCCCGATGGTCAGACCCTCAATGTCTTCGCCAATGCCCACCCGCAGGGCGGCGTAACTTGGGTGTTCGAGAACCTGACCGAGAAGTTCGATCTGGAAACCCGCTACAACACGCTTCTGCAGGCGCAGGGCGAAACCATCGACCACCTGGCCGAGGGCGTTGGCGTGTTTGGACCCGATGGCAAGATCCGGCTGTCAAATCCATCCTTCCGCGCGCTCTGGGGCCTGACCGAACAGCAGGTCAAGCCCGGCACCCATATCCGCCAGATCGCGGAAGCCTGCGAACCGTCCTATCGCGATCCGGATGGCTGGAAGCTGTTTGCCGGCGCGATCACCGGATTCGAGGAAGAACGGCGCACCCATGAGGGCCGCATCGAGCTGACCACCGGGCTCATTCTCGACTATGCCATCGTGCCGCTGCCCAATGGCCAGACCATGATCGCCTTCGTCAATGTCACCGACAGCGTCGGTGCCGAGCGCATGCTGACCGAAAAGAACGAGGCGCTGCGCAAGGCCGATGCGCTGAAGAACGATTTCGTCCAGCACGTCTCCTATGAGCTGCGCTCGCCGCTGACCAACATCATCGGCTTCACCGAACTGCTGCAGACCCCCGGCATCGGCGAACTCAACGAGCGCCAGTCCGAATATCTCGACCACATTGCCACATCGTCTTCGGTGCTGCTGACCATCGTCAATGACATCCTCGATCTCGCCACCGTCGATGCCGGCATCATGCGCCTCGACACCGGCGTGGTCGATATTCCGGCGCTGTTTGCCGAGGCCGGCGAACAGATCGCCGATCGGCTGAAGGAAAACGATCTGTCGCTCGAGATCGACACCGCCGGCGCCCCGGCTCAGATGATCGGCGATCACCAGCGGCTCAAGCAGATCCTGTTCAAGCTTCTGATGAACGCCGCCAATTTCGCCCCGGACGGCTCGGTTGTCCGCTTGCGCTGCCGGCAGGACGGCGAGGCGATCTGCTTCTCGGTGACCGATTCGGGCCCCGGAATCCCTGAAGACGCACGCAAGGATGTCTTTGCCCGCTTCGAGACCAACGGCCAGTCGGGCCGCCGCCGCGGCGCCGGACTCGGCCTGTCGATTGTCCAGAGCTTTGTCGGCCTGCACAACGGCACCGTCTCCATAGAATCCGGCGAAGGAGGCGGCGCAACCATCATCTGCCGCTTCCCGTCCAGCCGTCCGCTTGCCCGCGACGCGGCCGAGTAAGCCTCGATGGCGACTGCGCCCCTCCGCGTGGAACTCGAAAACCCGGAAGCGACAACGCGGTTTGCCGAGGATGTCTCGCTGGCAATCCGGCAAGGCGATTGCCTGTGCCTGTCGGGTGATCTTGGCGCCGGCAAATCGACTTTCGCCCGGGCGCTGATCCGCGCCATTGCCGACGATCCGGAGCTCGAGGCGCCAAGCCCCACCTTCACGCTGGTGCAGAGCTACCGGCTGCGGCTCCCGATCTCGCATATGGATCTCTATCGCCTCGGTTCTCCCGAGGAGCTTGATGAACTTGGTCTCGACGACGCGCTCTCAGAAGGCGCGGCTCTGGTCGAATGGCCGGAAAAGGCGCTTGAACTCCTCCCCGGCGACAGGATCACGATCCGGTTCGACGGGATCGGTGACAGCCGCACCGTGACGATTTCCGCGCCGGCTTCCTTTCTTGAGCGCCTCGAACGCTCCCGCGCCGCCCGGGCATTCCTGGACGCAAATCTCAAGAGCCCCGTGATCCGGCGCCATCTGCAGGGCGATGCGTCCTCCCGGACCTACGAGACGGTCAGGTCCCGGGACCGAGAGCCCGCCATCCTGATGAACGCGCCGCGAAAGCCGGACGGTCCGCCGGTGCGCGACGGCCTGCCCTATTCGCAGATCGCCCATCTGGCCGAAGACGTGGTTCCGTTCGTCGCCATCGCCCGCTGGCTGCGCGCACAGGGGTTTGCCGCCCCCGAAATCCTCGCGGAGGATCTCGACCAGGGATTTCTGCTGATCGAGAATCTTGGCGTCGAAGGCATTCTCGATTCTGATGGCAAGCCCGATCCGGAACGCTATATCGTGGCGATCGACTGCCTCGCCATGCTGCACGGCAAGGATCTTCCCGGCCCCCTTCCCGTCGGCGGCAGGGTGCATCATGTGCCGGCTTACGATGCCCGCGCCATGCAGATCGAGGTCGAGCTCTTGACCGACTGGTACCTGCCCTGGCGCCGCAGTGCTTCCGTTCCCGATCAGGAACGGCAGGCCTATCTCGATCTGTGGCACGCCCTGTTTGCACGCCTCGAAAGCGCGGAAAAGGCGCTGGTCTTGCGCGACTACCACTCGCCCAACCTGATCTGGCGGCCGGAAAGGACCGGGCTCGACCGGCTCGGCATCATCGATTTCCAGGACGCAATGATCGGCCCGTCCGCCTATGACGTCGCCTCGCTCTGTCAGGATGCGCGGGTAACGGTCGATCAGCAACTGGCCGGTCAGTTGCTGGATCGCTATGTCGCCGCCCGCCGGTCCGCCAACCCGGATTTCGATGAGGCCGGCTTCCGCGAGGCCTATGCGATCATGGCGGCCCAGCGCGCCGCGAAAATTCTCGGCATCTTCGTCCGGCTCAAGCAGCGGGATGGAAAACCCGGATATTTGCGGCATCTGCCGCGGATGGAGGCCTATATTTCGGCTTCTCTGGCGCATCCGGCGCTGCAACCCTTGCGTAACTGGTTCGCAAAGGCTGGTATCGGCGAAAGCGAATCATAACCGGAACCGCCGACCGATGACCATCACATCCGCCATGATCCTGGCCGCCGGGCTCGGCACCCGCATGCGGCCGATCACCGAGACCCTGCCCAAACCCCTGGTCGAAGTGGCCGGCAAGCCGCTGATCGCATACGGGCTGGAAGCGCTCGGCCGGGCCGGTGTCCGCGACATTGTCGTCAACGTCCATTATCTTGCGCCGCTTCTGGTCGACTGGCTGTCGGTCTGGCCCGGCGCGAACATCCGGATATCCGACGAAACCGAAGAGCTGCTCGATTCGGGCGGTGGTATCGTCAAGGCACTGCCGATGCTCGGAAACGAGCCGTTCCTGATCCTCAACGCCGATACGTTCTGGCTTGAAGAACCAGGCAATCCGGCGGACAACCTTGCCCGGATGATGGATCGTTTTGATCCCGAATCGATGGATATCCTGCTGATGACCGCGCGGCTCGACCAGGCCACCGGCCATACCGGCGCCGGCGACTTCATCATGGCCGAAGATGGCCGCCTGTCCCGCTACAAGGGGGTGGGTGACCCGGTCATCTATGCTGGTGCGATCATCCTGCATCCGCGGATTTTCAAAGATATCTCCGAGAAGCGCTTTTCCATCAACCGTTGTTTCGACACCGCGATTAGTCAGAGGCGATTGTTCGGCTCCACCATGCACGGTCATTGGCTCACCGTCGGCACGCCCGAGGCCATCGCCGAGGCCGAAGCCGCCCGCGCCGCCTATCTCGGCGAACCGGTCCAGTGACCCGGCCGTCACCCCGGATTGCAACCATCCCGCCCGGCGTGGACTTCCTCGCCACGCTTGCCGGGCAGATCATGGACGGCGGGCTGGTTCCCGGCCTCGCCTACAATCCGGAAGATCCGTTGTCGCTGGCCGGCGCCACGGTGTTCGTGCCGACCCGCCGCGCCGCCCGTGTGCTTCGCTCCGAGCTCACCGATCTCATCGGCAAGGGCTCGGCGATCCTGCCGTCGATCCGTCCGCTTGGCGAAACCGACGATGACGCCGGCTTTTTCGATTCCGCCGATCCCGAGACGCTGGCGCTGGATCCGCCGATCCCACCGATCGCCGCTACGCTGCGCCTTGCCGACCTGGTTCTGGCCTGGAAACGGGCCCTGCCGAAGAAAGTCAGGGATCATCTCGGCGGCGTGCCGCTTGTCGCCCCCGCCAATCCGGCCGATGCCATCTGGCTCGGCCGCGCCCTGTCGGACCTGATCCAGGCGGTCGAGACCGAGGAGTGCGATTTCGCCGGCCTCGACGATGTCGCCTCCGCGGATCTGCAGCAATGGTGGCAGCTGACGGCGGAATTTCTCAAGATCGCGCGCGAGTACTGGCCGGCGCTGCTTGAGGAAATCCACCGCTCGAGCCCGGCCCGGCATCACAATGCGATGCTCGACGTGTTCACCCGCAGCCTTTCCGCATCCCCGGCAGATCGCCCGGTCATCGTCGCCGGATCGACCGGAACCCGGCCCTCGACCGCCCGGCTGATTGCCACCGTCGCGCAACTGCCCCACGGAGCGGTCGTGCTGCCGGGTCTCGATCACGCCATGCGGCGCTCGCATTGGCAGACATTGACCGAAGCAGCCCTGACGAGACAATCGCCCGATGGCCGTGCCCTGGTCGATGTCGCGATCCGCAGTCACCCGCAATACGGCCTTCATGTTCTGCTCCAGAGTTGTGGCGTCGAGACCGGCCGGATCGACGACATCCCGGAAATCGGCAGGCTTTCACCCGAGCTGGCGGTGCGCCGCACGCTGGTCTCGCACGCGCTGCTGCCGGCAATCGCCACCGAAGCCTGGGGCGAACCGGGCTTCCTGCCGGATCCGTCGACGATCCTGCCGGGGTTTGAGCATGTCAGCCTGATCGAAGCCGCCAACGAGCGCGAGGAAGCCTCCGCGCTGGCTGCCGCCATGCGCCGCGCGCTCGAACCGCGCCCCGGCGTCCCGGAGCCGACCGCGGCGCTGGTCACGCCTGACCGCAACCTCGCCCGCCGGGTCGTCACCGAGCTCGCCCGCTACGGCATCGAAGCCAATGATTCGGGCGGTTCGCCGCTGACCTCGAGCCTGCAGGGCGGCCTGGCCCGGCTCGCCGTGCATGTCGCCTTCGCCCCGGGCGATCCCGTGGCGATCGCGGCATTGATAAAGCACCCGCTCGCCCGCTTTGGCCTCTCCGGTCCCGAGGCCAGAGCCCGCGCCGGCTTTGTCGAGCGGATAGCCTTACGCGGCGGCAGCGGATCGGCTGACATCGAGGACCTCGAAGCCCTTGTCACCTCGCGCGAAGCCGGACGTCACGAGCGCCATGCGGCCCGGTGGTTGCAGCGCATCGGCGATGATGAGGCGGAACTGGCGCGCAATTTCGTCGCCCGCGCAGCCGAAGCTCTCTCTCCGCTGACCTCCCTTCTGATCGAGCGCGCCGGTCCGGGCGTGACCAACGAGATCCCGATCGGCAGGCTCGCTGCGCTTACTGCCGACGCCTTGGAGCGGATCTGCATCGATGAAACCGGAGCTCTGGATGCGCTCTGGGGTGACGAGGCAGGGGCCGATCTCGCCGCCGTACTGCTTGAAACCCGCGACAGCGGCTCGACGCTGAGCATGACAGGCCATGAATGGATCGGCGCACTCGATGCGCTTGTCTCTGGCCGGATGGTCAAGCCGCGTGCCGGTGGTCATCCCCGCGCCTTCATCTGGGGCGCACTCGAGGCCCGGCTGCAGCACGTCGACACCTTGCTGATGGGCGGCCTGAACGAAGGCGTTTGGCCGCAGGCCGGCCAGGAGGATCCGTTCCTGTCGCGCTCGATGAAGGCCGCGATCGGGCTCGAGCCGCCGGAGCGCCGCATCGGCCAGGCGGCGCATGATTTCCAGATGGCGATGGGTGCGCCGGAAGTGGTGCTGTCGCGCTCGCACCGTTCCGGCAAGGCGCCGACCGTTGCCTCGCGCTGGCTTCAGCGGCTTCTGGCGGTGATCGGACCGCAGCCGGCGGCCATGCTCAGGTCGCGCGGCGAGGCACTGCTTGCCCATGCCCGCACCCTGGACCAGGGGCCCTCCACCCCCACCGCATCCCGCCCGGAGCCGCGTCCGCGGGAAGAGTTGCAGCCAAAATCCTACTCCTTCTCGGAAGTCGGCAAATTGCGCCGCGACCCTTACGCGATCTACTCCCGGCGCATTCTCGGCCTCGATCCGCTGGAACCCTTTCTTGCCGATCCCGGTCCCCGCGAGCGCGGCACGCTTTACCACGAGATCCTCGAGGCGTTCGTTTCCGGAACCGAGCCGGGTTCGCGGTCACTCGAAACGCTTCGCGCGATCGCGGACGAGCAGTTTGCCCGGGCCGGATTGCCCGATGCCACGGCGCTAGTCTGGCGGATGCGGTTCAACAAGGCAGCCGAAGCCATCGTCGGCTGGGAAAACGAGACCGCATCCGGGCTGACCCGGTCGCTGGTCGAGACCCGGGCCAGACTTGACCTGCCGCTCACGGGGCTCAGGCTCACCGGCATGGCCGACCGGCTTGATTTGCGCCGCGACGGAACCGCCTGGATCATCGACTACAAGACCGGCGGCACCCCGTCTCGCAAGGAGGCCCGCATCCTGCTCGATCCGCAACTGGCGCTTGAAGCCTATGCCCTCATCAATGGCGGCTTCACCGATGTTGGCAGCATGCCGGTGTCCGGGCTTTTCTATCTCCGCCTGACCGGCAGGGAGCCATTTGCCGAGCGGATCGATACCGACCCGGAAAAGCCAGGTCGCGACGAATTCCTGGGCCCGGCGGATCTGGCCACCAGGGCGGTCGAGGAATTCGTCAAGCTGGTCGGCCTGCTACGGTCCCGCAAGCGTGGGTTCCTGTCACGCGCCATCCCGCGCAGCGCCCGCGATTTCGGTGGCGAATATGACCACCTGGCGCGGGTTGCCGAATGGCAGACCGCCGTGGACGCCGATGGAGGCGATGGCGATGACTGACGACAGCGGCATGAGCGTCATCTCCGACACGACGTTGCGCCAGAACCTCGCCGCGACGCCGACGCTGTCGGCCTGGGTGTCGGCCAATGCCGGCTCCGGCAAGACCCATGTGCTGGCCCGCCGGGTTATCCGGCTGCTGCTGCGCGGCGCGCGTCCCTCGGCGATCCTCTGCCTGACCTACACCAAGGCCGCCTCGGCGGAGATGTCCAACCGCATTTTCCGCACACTCGGCGAATGGGTCCGGCTCGACGATGCCGGGCTGGCCGAACGAATTTCGGAGCTTGAGGGCCGCGAGGCCGAGCCGCACCAGCTGGTGCGCGCCCGCCGGCTGTTCGCCACCGCGCTGGAAACGCCGGGCGGCCTCAAGATCCAGACCATTCACGCCTTCTGCGAAGCCGTGCTGCACCGGTTTCCGCTCGAGGCCAACATTCCCGGCCATTTCAACGTGCTTGACGACCAGAAGGCCGCCGAGTTGCTGGCCGAGGCGCGGCGCCAGCTGATGTCGGCCCAGTCGTTCGAGAACGATCCGGATCTGGCGGCCGCCGTCACCGAGGCGCTCGACATCGGCGGCGAGGCCGGTTTCGACACATTGCTCGCGGGCCTCTACGCCCGCCGCCGCGACTACCTGGCCATTGACGCGAAGGCCCGCACACCGGAAGGCGCCGAGACCCTGATCAGGGCGGCATTGGGCTTGTTGCCGCACGAGAACGAGGTGTCGCTCATCAAAACCGCCTGGCCGCTTGAGGCGCTGCCCGTCGATTACATCCGGGCGGTCTTCGAGTTTGCCGAATCGGCCAAGTCGGCGGCCAAGGCCCACACTCTCGCTTACGGATTGCTGGCTGTGGGCTCGGAGTCTGATGCAAGGCAACGGCTGGAACTGCTGCGCGACGTGTTCTTCACCAAATCCGGCTCACCCGCCAAGCTTGGCGGCGTCGCCTCGAAGACGGTTCAGGAGCGGTTTCCCGATCTCGCCGACCGTGTCGCCGAGGCCCAGGGCCACGTGGTTGCCATTTTCGACCGTCTGGCGCGGCTGAGGATGCTGACGGCCTCGCTGACCGCCTTCAGGCTGGCGCGGCGCTATCTCGGTGAATTCGAACGGCTGAAGACCCGCCAGGCCCTGCTCGACTACGACGACCTGATCGGCGCAACCGAGGCGCTGCTGTCCAAAAGCGGCGCCAGCGCTTGGGTCCACTACAAGCTCGACCAGGGCATCGACCATGTGCTGGTCGACGAGGCGCAGGATACCGCGCCACTGCAATGGAACGTCATCGGCGCACTGTCCGACGAATTCTTTGCCGGCGAAGGAGCCAGGCCCGCCACCCGCACGCTGTTTGCGGTCGGTGACGAAAAACAGTCGATCTATTCGTTTCAGGGCGCCCGTCCCGAGCGGTTTGCCGAGGAGCGCAGCCGGATTGCGAAGCTCGCGCGGGCGGCGGATGCGGAGTTCGCCGAGGTTTCGCTGAGGGTGTCCTTCCGCTCCTCCACCGAGGTGCTCAAGCTGGTCGACCATGTCTTTGCCGAAGCGGACGCGCTGCGCGGCATGGGCTCCGCCGATGAGCCGGTGATCCACGAAACCGCCCGGATGCAGGCGCCGGGCCTGGTCGAAGTCTGGCCGATGATCGCCAAGGAACAGGGCGGCAACGACGAGGACTGGACCGCCGCCTTCGACGAGGTGCCGGAAACCGCGCCCGCCGCCCGGCTGGCGCGCCGCATTGCCGAAGTGCTGTCCCGCTGGGTCGGTCACGAGATGATCGAGGACCAGAAGTCAAAACGGATGCGGCCGGTGGCGCCGGGCGACATTCTGGTGCTGGTCCGGAAACGCGACGGTTTCGTGCCGACGCTGCTGCGCACGCTCAAGGCAACCACCGATATTCCCGTCGCCGGCGCCGACCGCCTGAGGCTGACCGATCATATCGCGGTGCAGGACCTGATGGCGCTCGGCCGTTTCGTGCTGCTTGGCGATGACGATCTTTCGCTGGCCGCGCTGTTCAAGAGCCCGCTCCTCGATCTGGACGAGGATGACCTGTTTGCCGTGACCGCCGAGCGGCCTGACGGGATGTCCGTCTGGCGGCGTTTGCAGGACCTTGCGGACACCGAACCGCGCTTTGCCCGCGCGGTTGAAAAGCTCAGGCGCTGGCAAACCCGGTCGGCGCACCAGCCGCCGCATGATTTCTATGCCACGCTGCTTGGGCCGGATGGCGGCCGCAAGACCTATCTTTCCCGTCTCGGCCACGAAGTCGGCGATGTGCTCGACGAGTTCCTCGGCCTGACGCTCGATCACGAGCAGGCGGGCCTGCCCGGTCTGCAGTCGTTTCTTGCCATGCTCGAAACCGATACGCCGGAAATCAAGCGCGAGATGGAAGGCCAGTCCGGCGCGGTGCGGATCATGACCGTGCATGCGGCCAAGGGGCTGGAAGCTCCGATCGTGTTCCTGGTGGATTCGGGCGGCGAGGCGTTCCAGCACAGCCATCAGCCCCGGCTCTGGCTGTTGCCGTCTGTGCCCAAAAGCGGGGAAGCGCCGTCCATCCCGGTCTGGCTTCCCGACAAGACCCACGAGAACGAGGCAATAGCGCCGGTCCGGGAGAAGATGCGCGAGCAGGCGGAGGAGGAATATCGCCGCCTGCTCTACGTCGGGCTCACCCGGGCTGCCGACCGGCTGGTGATCTGCGGATACCGCGGCCTCAGGGAGGTCAAGACACCGACCTGGCATTCGATGGCATCGGCGGGTCTTGAGCGGGCCGCTGACGAAGCTGGCTATTCCGTATCCGACGGGATGCATGAGGCGGGCGGCGAAGCTTTCGAGGTCCGCCGCTTCAACCGCACCCGCCCGGAACCGGCACCGCCCGGAACAGCCGCGACGGCAACCGGTCCGGTGCCGGAGCCTTCCACCGCAACGCTTTCGATCCCGTCCGATCCCCTGCCGCCACCTGCCCGCCTTCCGCGTCCGCTGGCGCCTTCAGGTGTCAGCGCCGTGCTCGAGGACAGCGCGGATGTGGCGTCCCGGTCGCCCTTTGCCGACGGCCAGGCCGGATCGGCCGCAGCGCTAGAGCGCGGCAGCATGATTCACCGCCTGCTTCAGGTCCTGCCGTCGGTCCCTGAAGCCGAACGCCAGACAGTACTTTCGCGCTACCTGGCGCGTGCCTTGCCGGAAGCCCAGGCTGCAACGGTCGAAACCATCGAGGCCCAGGTGCTGGCCGTCCTGCAGGATCCGCGTTTCGCGCCGATCTTCGATGCGCCGGGCGAGACCGAGGTCTCGGTCATGGGCACCTTGCGGATCAGGGGCGAGGAGCGCGCCGTGTCGGGCCGCATCGACCGCATCGCGCTCGATGGTGACCGTGTCCTGATCATCGACTACAAGACCGGGCTGGCACCAAATCCCGGCGAGGAGCCGCCGGCAGGCCATGTGTCCCAGCTTGCCATCTACCGAGCGTTGCTTGCACCGCTCTACCCGGGGCGGCGAATTGACGCTGCGCTGGTCTATGTTTCCGGCCCGTTTCTCATCGAAATCCCCGGCCCGGCATTGGATCAGGTCATGGCCCATTTCGATGGCTGAAGCACAGGCGCCCATCACGGCTCGGTGAGCCCGGGCGAAAAGCCTTGAATACTTACGGGCGAATCATCACATTGGGCTCATCTGAGTCATCCATCAAAGGAGTGCCGAACAATGGCAACCGTAAAAGTAGACGCCGCCAATTTTCAGAGCGAAGTGCTCGATTCGACCGTGCCTGTCGTCGTCGACTTCTGGGCTGAATGGTGCGGGCCGTGCAAGATGATCGCCCCGAGCCTCGAGGAAATTTCCAACGAGATGGAAGGCAGCGTCAAGGTCGCCAAGCTCAACATTGACGAGAACCCGGAACTCGCTTCGCAGTTCGGCGTTCGCTCGATCCCGACGCTCGCCATGTTCAAGGGCGGCGCCGTGGCCGACATCAAGGTCGGCGCTTCGCCCAAGACCGCGCTTTCGAACTGGATTTCCGGCGCCATCGCCTGAGCTTCCTGTTTCGGACAAACAAAAACCCGTCCGGGAAACCGGGCGGGTTTTTTGTTTGGTCGATCAGAAGGAAGCCTCGTGCGGATCAAACCGGCGGGGTACCGTTGACCCTGAGCACGTCGCCGAGAAGATAGAGCGAACCGCCGATCAGGATCCGCGGTGGCCGCTCGAGTCCGTTCCAGTTGCTGCAGATGGCGGCGATCGCGGCCTCGACACTTTCGGCCGGTTCGGCGGTCAACCCCGCCTCGTCGGCGGTATCGGCAAGGAAGTCCGGATCGAGGCTGGCGTCGGAGTCGCGCACCGGCACGGTGAACACATGCCGAGCCATGCCGGCAAAGGCTTCGAAATAGCCGACCGGGTCCTTGGTATTGATCATCCCGGTGATCAGGAACAACGGCCGGGATTCACGGTCATTGAGATTGGCCATCGCCTCGGCGATCACTCGGCCCGCACCGGGATTGTGTCCGCCGTCGATCCAGAATTCCACACCATCCATGGCGCCCTCGACAAGCCGGCCATGCGTCAGCCGCTCCAGACGCCCGGGCCAGGAGATATTGACCAGGCCTTCGGTGATCGACTGCTCGGTCAGGCTAAATCCCGCGGCCTTCAGCGCCCTTATCGCCGCCGCCGCGTTGCCCTGCTGGTGCCGGCCAGCCAGCTTCGGCAACGGCAGGTCGAGCAACTCGTCCTCATCCTGGTAAGCCATCCGCCCGTTTTCCTCAACAGCTAGGAAATCCTGGCCGTAGACGCTGAATGGGCATCCGAGCCGTTCCGCGGTCTCGATCAGCACTTCGCGCGCCGCATCCTCGGTCTGTGCGCCGATCACCACCGGCCAACCCCGCTTGATGATTCCGGCCTTCTCCGCGGCGATCAGTTCCACCCGGTCACCGAGATAGGCCTGGTGGTCGAGCGAGATCGACATGATCACCGAAACCGCCGGATTGGCGATCACGTTGGTTGCGTCGAAGCGTCCGCCGAGCCCCACTTCGATCACGGCAGCGTCCGCGGGATGCTCCGAGAACAGCACGAACATCACGGCGGTCAGGATCTCGAAGACGGTGATCGTCTCGCCCTGGTTGGCCTCGGCAACCCGGCGAACCGCATCGGCCAGCACCTCGTCGCCGACCAAGTGACCGCCGCCCTCGGCCCCGATGCGGAACCGCTCGTGCCAGTTGACCAGATGAGGCGACGTGTGAACGTGAACCTTCAAGCCCTGCGCTTCGAGAATCGAGCGGCAGAAAGCGGTGGTCGAACCCTTGCCGTTGGTACCGGCCACATGGATCACCGGCGGCAGTTTCTCATGCGGATTGCCGAGACGTTCGAGCAGCCGTGTGATCCGTCCGAGCGAAAGGTCGAAGCCTTTCGGATGCAGCGCCATCAGCGCGTTGATTTCCCGTTCGGCAGCCGACACGACCGTTCCTCTCGCCGTTGCCGGCCCTTGCTGGATGCTTATTCCGCCGCCTCGGCAGGAGCTTTCTCGGCATCCGGCGCGGGCAGCGCCCGCGGCGCCGGGGCATCGAGCTTGAGGAAAATCCTGAGCAGCCGGGCAACGGTCGCCGGGATGTCGTGGCGATGCACCACCATGTCGATCATGCCGTGGTCGAGCAGGTATTCCGACGTCTGAAAGCCCTCGGGAAGCTTTTCCCGGATCGTCTGTTCGATCACCCGTTTGCCGGCAAAGCAGATTTCCGCGCCCGGTTCGGCCAGGTGAATGTCGCCCAGCATCGCGTAGGAGGCCGAGACCCCGCCGGTGGTCGGATTGGTCAGCACCACGATGTAGGGCAGGCCGGCTTCCTTGAGCATTTCCACCGCAACGGTGGTGCGCGGCAATTGCATCAGCGACAGGATGCCTTCCTGCATGCGGGCGCCGCCGGATGCCGGGAACATCACCAGCGGGCATTTGCGTGCAATCGCTGCCTCGAAGGCCTGGATGATGGCTTCGCCGGCGGCAATGCCGAGAGATCCGCCCATGAACGAGAAATCATGCACGCAGGCAACGATCTTGACTCCCTGCACCGTTCCGTGCGCGGCGACGACGGAATCCTCGAGACCGGTCTTGGTCCGGCTGTCGCGAAGGCGATCGCTGTATTTCTTGGAATCGCGGAACTTGAGCGGATCCTGCGGTACTTTCGGCGACGGCAGCAGCTCGTACTTGCCCTCGTCGAACATGTGCTTGAGCCGCGCCTCGGCCGACATCTTCATGTGATAGCCCGAGGCGGGAATCACGAAATGGTTTTCTTCCAGGTCATTGTGGAACACCATTTCCCCGGTCTCGGGACACTTGATCCAGAGATTTTCCGGCACCTCGCGGCGGCCCAGCATCGAATTGATCTTCGGTCTGACGTAGTTGGTAATCCAGTTCAACGCGTTTTCTCCGGTTCGTCACCCAATGTGGGGTTGTTACTGCGTCGGCGCAAGGCGTGCGGCGCGCACGCCGGTGGCGAGTCCGCGCACCATGGTCGCAACGCTCTCGACGGTGTCGGAGGTTGCAGCACCCTTGGCGTCAAGCGTGTTGGCGATCTGGTTGACGATTGCGGTGCCGACCACGACGCCGTCCGCCGACTGGCCGATGGCTCGCGCCTGTTCGGCGGTCTTCACTCCGAAACCGACGCAGACCGGCAGGTTGGTGTGGCTCTTGATCCGGTCGACGGCCAGGTTGACCTTCGAGGTGTCGGCAATCGCCGAGCCGGTGATCCCGGTCATCGAAACGTAGTAGACGAACCCCGACGTGTTGGAGAGCACCCGCGGCAGCCGCTTGTCGTCGGTGGTCGGTGTCGCGAGCCGGATGAAGTTGATGCCTGCCTTCAGCGCAGGCAGGCAGAGTTCCTCGTCCATTTCCGGCGGCAGGTCGACGACGATCAGGCCATCGATCCCGGCTTGCTTGGCATCAACCAGGAACTTTTCGACGCCGTAGATGTAGATCGGGTTGTAATAGCCCATCAGCACGATCGGCGTTTCATTGTCGCCCTTGCGGAAATCGGTCGCCAGCGCCAGCGTCTTCTTCAGCGACTGGCCGCCTTTCAGCGCCCGCTGTCCTGCCATCTGGATCGCCGGGCCGTCGGCCATCGGATCGGAGAACGGCATGCCGAGCTCGATCACGTCGGAACCGGCGCCGGGCAACGCCTGCATGATCTTCAGCGAGGTGTCGTAGTCCGGGTCGCCGCCCATGAAATAGGTCACCAGCGCTGGCCGACCCTCGGCCTTGAGTTTTTCAAAACGGGTATCGATACGAGTGGTCATGATCAGAGCTCCACGCCAAGGATCTTGCCGACAGTGAAGATGTCCTTGTCGCCGCGGCCGCACAGGTTCATCACGATGATCTGGTCCTTGCCCATTTTCGGAGCCCGCTTGATCACCTCGGCCAGCGCGTGGCTGGGCTCCAGCGCCGGGATGATGCCTTCAAGCCTGGTCAGCAGCTGGAAGGCTTCCAGCGCCTCGGTGTCCATGATCGGCACGTATTCCACCCGGTTGGATTCCTTCAGCCAGGAATGCTCCGGCCCGATGCCGGGATAATCGAGGCCGGCCGAGATCGAATGGCCTTCCTTGATCTGGCCATCGCCGTCCTGCAGCAGGTAGGTGCGGTTGCCATGCAGCACGCCGGGCGAACCGGCGGTCAGCGAGGCGCAATGCTCTTCGCCGTCGAGACCCTTGCCGCCGGCCTCGACGCCGACGATCTGCACGTCCTTGTCGTCGAGGAACGGATGGAACAGGCCGATGGCATTGGAGCCGCCGCCGACGGCCGCCACCAGCATGTCGGGCAGCCGGCCTTCCATGGCGATCATCTGCTCGCGGGCTTCCTGGCCGATCACCGACTGAAAGGTGCGGACCATTTCCGGATAGGGATGCGGGCCGGCAGCGGTCCCGATCAGGTAATAGGTGTCGTCGACATTGGTGACCCAGTCGCGAAGCGCCTCGTTCATCGCGTCCTTCAGCGTGCCGTGCCCGGACGTCACCGGGTGTACCTTGGCGCCCAGCAGTTTCATCCGGAACACGTTCGGCGCCTGGCGCTGAACATCGGTGGCGCCCATGTAGACTTCGCACGGATAACCGAAGCGCGCGGCCACCGTTGCCGAGGCCACGCCGTGCTGGCCGGCGCCAGTCTCGGCGATGATCCTTGTCTTGCCCATGCGCTTGGCCAGCAGGATCTGGCCGACGCAATTGTTGATCTTGTGCGAACCGGTGTGATTGAGCTCGTCGCGCTTGAAGTAGATCTTGGCGCCGCCGAGATGCTCGGTCAGCCGCTCGGCGAAATACATCGGCGAGGGACGCCCCGTATAGTGGGCGTTGAGATGATCGAGCTCGGCGCGGAACGCCGGGTCGGCCTTGGCCCGGGTCCATTCTTCTTCCAGCTCGAGAATCAGCGGCATCAGCGTTTCGGCAACGAAACGGCCGCCGAAAATGCCGAACATGCCCTGCTCGTCAGGACCGGTGCGGAATGAGTTTGGGGTGCTTGTCTGGTTCAAATCATCTACTCCTGAGACCGTCCCTTGCCTGTCATGGCATGATCCGCATCGCGAACAGCCCGGACAAAGTCATTCATCATGCCGAGGTCCTTGATGCCCGGCGCGCTTTCGACTCCGGATGAGACATCGACACCCGGCGCGCGGCTGATACCCAGCGCCTCGCCGACATTGTCTTTCGTCAACCCACCGGAAAGCATGTAACTGGTTGCCGCGTCAAGCGTGGCAAGGTGCCGCCAGTCGAAGCTGACGCCATTGCCGCCTGGAAGATCGGACCCCTTTGGCGGTTTTGCGTCGAACAGGAAGCGGTCGGCAATGCCGCGATAGGGCTCGATCCGTGTCAGGTCCGAAGCGTCGCGGATGGCAAACGCCTTCATCACCGGCAGCCCGTACCGGGCCTTCACCTCCGCCACGCGCGCCGGGCTTTCGCCGCCATGCAGCTGCAGCCAGTCCGGCTTCATGCCGGTTACAATGGCATCCAGACCGGAATCATCTATGTCGACGGTCACGGCGACCGTCTGAAGACCGCGCGCCCGCGCCCGCTCGGCCAGGATGGCGGCGGTCTCGATCGCGACGTGGCGGGGGCTCTTTTCGAAAAAGATGAAGCCTGCCATATCGGCGTTGAGATCGGCCGCGCGATCCACCGCTTCGGGCGTGCTCAAGCCGCAAATCTTGATCTGTATCGTCATGGCGGCTGACGTCGCACAAATCGGCGCCAGAGTCGAGATATGGGTCGAGATATGGATGGTGTGACAATGCTGGTGCGCCGGTTGCCCTGGCAGTGCCGGGAGAGGGTCTAGAACGTCACCGCGAACAGCCGCGAGCCGTTCTGCTTGAGCCAGCGCTTGGCCTCGGTCGTCCGCGGGCAAAGCGCCTTGCAGGTGGCCCAGAAATCCGGCCCGTGGTTCATTTCCTTCAGATGCGCCACTTCGTGGGCGGCGAGGTAGTCGATGACGAAATCCGGCGCCATCGCGATCCGCCAGGAGAACGACAAATTGCCGTCCGAGGTGCACGATCCCCAACGGCTCCTAGTGTCCTTGTAGGCGATCGCCCGCACCGGCTTGCCCAGCGTTGCCGCGTGGGTGCGCACAAGTACTTCCAGCTCCGCTTTTGCCACCCGCTTGAGGTGGTCCGAGACCCGGCGGCCGATATGCTCGGGCAGGCCGGAAACCAGCAGCGTGGGCACGCCGTCGATTTCAGTCTGCTCAGTGATGCCGCGCAGCTTGCCGGTCATCTCGATCCGGTGGTCGACCCCGCGAATGGCGATCCTGCCCTGATCCGCCAGCGGTCCGGTGTCTTCCACCCGCGCCAGCCGGGTCATCAGCCAGCCATGGTGGCGGGTGAGAAATTCATCGATCTCGCGGTCCCGCAGTCCCTTTGGAATGGTCAGCTTCAGCGCCTGTCCGCCCGGTTCGATGCGAAGCGTCATCCGGGTTGCCCGGGCATTTTCGCGGATCGACAAGGGCAGGTCGCGGCCATTGACGGTAACCGCGCTGGGGCGCGGCTGAGCAGTTCTGCGGGAAGGGCGGCCAAGTCCGAACATGCTGGGGTATTTATCCGATTCGTCTACAGGTAGGGGATGGAAAATGCCACGCATGGAGCGGAGGATGCAGAAAACAAAAAGGGCGGCGCTTGTCACGCCGCCCTTTCGGGGAGGTCATCGGTGGTGCGGTTACCCGTCGATTTCGGGCACCGAACCGGACGGCCGGGACTTGTTCTGGCTTGCCTGGCGGTTGGCCATGAAGCGGTCGAACTCCTCGCGGTCGCGCGCCATGCGCAGGTCACGCATGTGCTGGTCGAACTCGCGGCGCATCTCGTCGAGCTTCTTGCGCTCTTCGTCGAGCCGCGCCAGTTCGGTGTCACGCCAGTCGTCAAACGCGGCGTTGCCGCTGCTCTGGCGCATGCCGTGCCTGCCGTGAGCGGACTTGCGGAACGAACATGCGAAGTTGTCTGTGGCGCGGTTCACGTCTGCCTTGAAGCCTTCGAGCCTGTCGCCCCAGATAATGTAGGCGAGCATTGCAAGGCCGAGCGGCCAGAACACCATGAAGCCGAGAACCATCAGTGCGATGGTGGCAGGCGTCCAGGCGGGACGGATCAATGCGGTCTGTGTCATCGGTCAAAACCTCATCTGGTGAAGGGAAGCGGGGATCGTTCCCTTGTGAATTTGATGTGGTATGGACCGCGACCCTATTCAAGAAATTGCGCGCAGGAATCCGACATTCTCTTGTTTCAAAAGAGAAATTTCGAATGCCTAAAAAGCGGTTTAAATCGTTGTCAGTCGCTCCGGCCGCCCTTGATCAGCTTTGGCTTGGCCTTGCTGGCAGAGTTGCCGCGGGCATGGCTGCGCATGAAATCGAGGATCCGCGGTGCGATCTCGGAGCGGAACCGCGAGCCGTTGAACACCCCGTAATGACCGACTTTCGGCTGTACGTAGTGATGCCGCATGCCATCGGGGATGTTGGAGCAGATGGTCTGCGCCGCTTGGGTCTGGCCGAGACCCGAGATATCGTCATTCTCGCCCTCGACCGTCAGCAGCGCCACATTGCGGATGGCCTTGGTGTTGACCTTGCGTCCGCGGTGCATCATTTCGCCCTTCGGCAGCGAGTGCTTGATGAACACCGTGTCGACGGTCTGCAGGTAGAATTCGGCCGTCATGTCCATGACCGCCAGGTATTCGTCGTAGAATTCGCGGTGCCGCTCGGCCGAATCCCCGTCGTCCTTGACCAGGTGCAGGAAGAAATCCTTCTGCGCGATCATGTGGCGGTCGAGGTTCATGGTCATGAAGCCCGACAACTGCAGGAAGCCGGGATAGACCGAGCGGGTGAAACCCGGCTGCGGCCACGGCACCTGCATGATGACATTGTCCTCGAACCACTCGATCGGCTTGTTCTGTGCCAGTTCGTTGACGCCGGTTGGATTGATGCGGGTGTCGATCGGGCCGCCCATCAGCGTCATGCTGGAGGGTGCGAATGTATCGCCGTTTTCTTCCATCACCGCGACAGCGGCGAGAACCGGGACTGACGGCTGGCAGACCGCCAGCACATGGGTGTCGGGGCCAAGCGCATGCAGCATGGAGATGACGTAGTCGATATAGTCGTCGAGATCGAAACGGCCCTCGGTGACAGGCACCATGCGGGCATCGGTCCAGTCGGTGATGTAGACTTCGGCCTTGGGCAGCAGCGTTTCCACGGTGCCGCGCAGCAGCGTGGCGTAGTGTCCCGACATCGGTGCGACGATCAGGATTTTCGGGTCCGGGCGATGATTGGCCGGCAGCGTGCGCTCGAAATGGATCAGGTTGCAGAAGGGGCGCGACCAGACGATTTTTTCATGAACCGAGACGCGGCCGGTGTTCAGCGAGGTCTCGTGCAGTCCGAACTCGGGCTTGCCATAGCGGCGGGTGGTGCGCTCGAACAGCTCGAACCCGGCGGCGACCGAGCGGCCGAACTGCGTGTGAGACATCGGATTGACCGGGTTTCGGAAGGTCAGGCGCATTGCATCGGCATAGGCTCGCATCGGCGCCATGGCCGCATGGTTGAGTTCATACATCTGGTAGAACATGACAAATTGCCTCTTGTTGCGACAGTCAGACTGCCCGGTTTCCGCCATCATGCATGCAGATTCCTTTCCGGAACCTGACTTTTTTGCAGCGCGCAAACAATAGGGGAGCCTACCACGCTTCTGTTGCAATGCAACAACAGGCCCCCGTAATTTAGGGGGCTCATACGATCGTCCAGCGAGAGCCAAGGCGATCGGGATGCCCGCAGGCGTCCATTTCCCGCCGGCCATCCTGCAAATCAGGGTCGGCGGCTGTCTGGTATCTTGTCCATATGCATGCAGTCGAACTGGCCGTAAGATCAGGGTTCGGTTCGGTCTATTCGGGAATGCGCCAGTTCCTGGCCATGGAGGCAGGTCATTGAAACCGTTTACCGGCAATTTTACCCAGCAGGAGCCCCTCGATGACACCGTCATCGCGGCTGCTACCGAGATTCTCAGGTCGGGCCGCCTGCATCGTTACAACAGCGCACCCGGAGAACTGTCGAAGGCCTCGGAGCTGGAACAGGCCTATGCCGCCTATCAGGGCGCGCGCTATTGTCTGGCCTGTGCCTCAGGCGGCTATGCCATGGCCATCGCCTTGCGCGCGGCGGGGCTTGGCCAGGGCGAGGCGGTTCTCACCAACGCTTTCACGCTGGCCCCGGTGCCTGGCGCCATCGCCGCCGCCGGCGGAAAGCCGCTGCTCGTCGAAATCACCGAGGACATGGTCATCGACCTTGAGGATCTGGACCGCAAGGCGAGGACGTCCGGCGCTCGTTTCCTGCTGTTGTCGAACATGCGCGGTCATCTCGCCGACATGGAGCGTCTCACCGACATCGTCCGGCAGTACGACCTGACCCTGATCGAGGACTGCGCCCACACCATGGGGGCGGCCTGGAATGGCCGCAAGAGCGGCAGTTTCGGGCTTGCCGGCTGCTTCTCGACCCAGACCTACAAGCATCTCAACTCGGGCGAAGGCGGCCTGCTGACCTCGGACGATCCGGAATTCATGGCCCGCGCCATCATTCTGTCAGGCTCCTACATGCTTTACGAGCGTCACGGCGCGGCGCCGCCGGCTGATGTCTTCGAGCGGATCCGGCTGGAGACGCCCAACATGTCGGGCCGCATGGACAATCTGCGCGCGGCCATCCTGTTGCCGCAGCTTGCCCGGCTCGAAGACAGTATCGAGCGCTGGAACGAACGCTACCGGGCCGTCGAGCAGGCGCTTGCCGGGGCGCCGGGCGTGTCACTGCCGCAGCGGCCGGAGGCGGAATGCTATGTCGGCAGCTCAATCCAGTTCCGTCTGGCTGGTCTATCGGCACCTCTGGCCGAAGCTTTCGTTGCCGCAAACAGGGCGCTGGGCGTGGAGCTGAAATGGTTCGGCGCTGCCGATCCGGTGGCGTTCACCTCCAATCACCACAGCTGGCGCTATGTTGATCCGCAGGTCCTGCCCGAAACCGACAGGATCCTGTCGTGCCTGTTCGACATGCGCCTGCCGCTGACATTTTCGGTCGAGGATTGCTGTCACATCGGCGCGATCATCGCGCACTGTGCGGCAGAATTTGGCGCCAACGCATAGGCTGCATGTCCGGGTGCGTACTGTCAGGCCGGAACGGCGCGCATCTTGTCGACCGCTGCGTTGAAATCACCGAGAAATCCGCGGAGCGTGTCGAGTGACAGCCGCACATTCGGGCCGTGGCAGGCAATCGCGGCCAGAAACCGTCCCGCCTCGTCGGTCACCGGAACGGCGATTGCCACCATCCCCTCCATGAATTCCTCGTTGTCGATCGCATAGCCGGCTTTCGCGACGGCCGAGAGTTCGGTCAGCAACGCATCGGGGTCGGTGATGGTCTTGGATGTCTTGCGGTCCAGCGCCAGACCGTGGGCAAACGCCTTGCGCTTCCTGCTGTCGAGACTGGCCAGGAACGTCTTGCCGCTGGCTGTACAGTGGAACGGCACGTTGGAGCCGATCGGCAGCTGCACCCGGAACGCCCAGCCGGTCTCGACCCGGTCGAGATAGCTCATGCCGTCATCCTCGGGCACGACATAGTTGATCGTCTCGCCGGTCTTCATCGCAAGATCCACGAGGATCTGCCGGCGCAGGATATGATCGCGCGACGAATGCAGCAATCCGGCGCCGAGCACGCGAGCCCGCCGTGCCGCCCTCAGCCGCTTGCCGTTCGGCTCGTAAACCAGGAAGCCTTCCTCCACCAGCGTGGCGCAAAGCCGGTGAATCGTCTGCTTGGGCAGCCCGATGGAGTGGTTGATCTCGGTCGGAGTCATCGGTTCCCCCGACGTGCCGATGACCTCGAGAATCAGCAGCGTTCGCAAATTTGTGGCGATGCGGTCTTCCGTATTCGGCATGCTCAAACCAGTTTTGATTAATCGATAATGCCAGTTGTGCCCACTCTTGCACCGTGGTTCGAGAAGTGAATACGATGAATAACGAGATGTAAAGTCTCATTTTTTGCATTTTGAGGTAATTCTGGTTGGAATTTGATTTTGTCATCGTCGGAGCAGGCTCAGCCGGTTGTGTCCTCGCCAACCGGCTTTCGGCCGATCCATCGGTCTCGGTGGCATTGATCGAGGCCGGCGGCCGCGATGTGTCGCCGTGGATCCATGTGCCGGTCGGCTACTTCAAGACCATCAAGGATCCGGCGCTCAACTGGATGTACCGGACCGAGGCCGACGATGGCCTCAACGGGCGGCAGCTCAACTGGCCGCGCGGCAAGACGCTGGGCGGGTCAAGCTCGATCAACGGCCTGCTCTATGTCCGCGGCCAGCCGCAGGATTATGATCGCTGGCGGCAGATGGGGAACGTCGGATGGGGCTGGGATGACCTGCTCCCCTTGTTCAGGCGCAGCGAATCCTGGGACGGCAAGGCCGATGCCCTGCGCGGCGACCGCGGCGAACTTTCGGTCTCCCGTTCCCGCCAGTCCTGGCAGGTTGTCGATGCATGGGTCGAGGCAGCCAAGGCGGCCGGCTTTGCCTTCAACCCAGATTACAACGGCGAAAGCCAGGAAGGCGTGGGTTATTTCCAGCTCACGGCGCGCAACGGCCTGCGATGCAGTTCAGCCAAGGCATTCCTCAAACCAGCGAGATCCAGGCCGAACCTCACCGTCCTGACCCATGTCCTGGTCGAGAATGTCGAACTCGAAGGGTCCCGGGCTGTGGCCGTGCGCGGCCGCCGCCACGGCTCGCCGGTCCGGATCGTAGCACGCTCGGAGATCATCCTGTCGGCCGGAGCCATCGGCTCGCCGCAGATCCTGATGCTGTCGGGCATCGGCGAGCCGGATCATCTCACCGATCACGGAATTGCGCTCAGGCATGCGCTGCCGGGGGTAGGCCAGAACCTGCAGGACCATCTTCAGGCCCGCCCGGTCTACCGCTGCACCGCACCGACCATCAACACCCGCACCCGCGGCCTGTTCAACCAGGCCAGGATTGGGCTCGAATATCTCGCCAGCCGCTCCGGGCCACTGACGCTGGCCGCAAGCCTCGGCACCGGATTTCTCAAGACCAGGCCCGATCTCGACACGCCCGACATCCAGTTTCACATCCAGCCCTTCAGCGCCAACAACCCCACCACCGACACCGACGATTTCGATGCCTTCACCGCCTCCGTTCTGCAGTTGAGGCCGGAAAGCACCGGCGAAATCAGGCTGCGCTCGGCCCGCGCCGAGGACCATCCGCTGATCCATCCCAATTATCTGGCGACGCCGTTGGACCAGCAGACCATCGTCGAAGGCATCCGCATGGCCCGCCGCATCTGCCGGCAGGCGCCGGTGGCCGGCCTGATCACCGAGGAGCACGCACCGGGGCGGCGGGTTCCCGACGAGGATTTCGACGGCCTGCTCGACTGGGCCCGCAACACCGCAACGACGATTTATCATCCGACCGGTACCTGCAAGATGGGACAGGACGGGATGGCGGTGGTCGACGAGCGGCTTCGCGTCCGCGGCATTGACCGACTGCGGGTCGCCGATGCCTCGATCATGCCGGTGATCGTGTCGGGCAACACCAATGCGCCGGTAATCATGATTGGAGAAAAGGCATCGGACATGATCCGGGAGGACATGCGCGCATGAGCAGGATTGCCACCACAAACACGGAGGCAAGAGGCTGATGCTGCAGCAGGTCTTCGATTTGGGCGCGATCGTGCTCGCCGATCTGGTGCTGTCGGGCGACAATGCCCTGATCATCGGCATGGCGGCTGCATCGCTGTCGCCGGAACTGCGCAAGCGGGCCATCCTGTTCGGCATCATCGTCGCCGCCACTCTCAGGATCATCTTCGCGCTGGTCGCCACCAAGCTGCTCGGCGTGCCGGGGCTCCTGTTTCTCGGCGCGTTGCTGCTCTTCTGGGTCTGCTGGCGGCTTTACGGCGAAATCCGCGACAACATCGACCGGGAGGCCGCCTCGGCACTGGAATCCGCCGAGCACGGCGACGAGGGCTATACGGGCCCGGCCCGCAAGACGCTGTTCCAGGCGCTGGTCTCCATCACCGTCGCCGATCTGTCGATGTCGATCGACAATGTGCTGGCAGTCGCCGCCATCGCCGATGGCAACACCGAGATGCTGGTGTTCGGTCTCGGGCTGGCAATCCTGCTGATGGCCTTCGCCGCCACGCTGATCATGAAGATCCTGACCCGGTATCCGGCCATTTCCTGGCTTGGGCTGGCGGTGCTGATCTATGTCGCCGGCGACATGTTCTATCGCGGCATCGTCGATCCGGCGACCGGCCTCCTGACAATGCTCGGATGGGGCCTGTCATGAACCGGACCAACCGCCCACACCTTTTCCAATGCTGTTCGGGAAGCCTTCGCCGAACACGTCCGTCTGTCGCACAATCGAAGGCAAGACATGAAACGGGAGGAGAACCCCATGTCGAGACTAACCAAGCTTACCAAGGGTGTTGCAGCTGTCGCACTGTTGGCGGCCACGTCGTTGTTCGGCGTGTCGGCCGATGCGGCGACGAAGATCCGGGTGCAGTCGGTCATCCCCAATACCGCTGACGAAGTCGTCATGCTTCAGGATTTCGCCGAGGACGTCAAAGCCCTGACCGATGGCGAGGTCGAGTTCGAAATCCTGCCCGCCGGCGCAGTCGTCGGCGTCCAGGAAATTCTCGATGCCGTCGACGCCGGCCTGATCGACGGCGGTTTCGCCTGGACCCACTACTGGTCCGGCAAGCATCCCGCCGCCATGTTGTTCGGCTCGCCCGTCGCCGGTGCCGGCATCGGCATCGACAACATCGCCTTCATGTCCTGGTACCTCAATGCCGGCGGCAAGGAGCTCTACGACCAGCTCTGGAAGGAAATGGGCGTCAACGTGAAGGGCTTCATGCTGCAGCCGGTCGGTCCGGAAGCGCTCGGCTGGTTCAAGGAACCGATCGACACCATGGCCGATTTCCGCAAGTACCGCTTCCGCACGCCTCCGGGCATCCCCGGACAGACCTACAAGGACATCGGCGTGGCTTCCGTCGCGATGGGCGGCGGCGACATCCTGCCGGCGCTGGAAAAAGGCACCATCGACGCGGCCGAATGGTGCTGTCCCAAGCCCGACTCGGTGTTCGGCTTCCAGAAGGTACTCAAGCATTACTACCTTCAGGGTCTGCACCAGGTGGTGGTCAATGCCGACCTCTACATCAATGGCGATGTCTACAAGTCGCTGACGCCGTTGCAGCAGAAGGCCATCGAGGTGGCTGCAAACGCTTCGCTGATGAAGGCCATGGCCTACCGAATCAACGAGAACGGCAAGGCGCTCGACAAGCTGATCAACGAGGACGGCGTCATCCTGCATGACACCCCGGCGGAATATTTCACCGAGTACATGGCCGCCGCCAACGCAGCCCTTGAGAAGAATGCCGCGGAAAACGCCTTCTTCAAGCAGGTCTGGGACAGCCAGAAGGCCTTTGCCAAGACCGCGGTGCCCTATTGGGCCCAGGCCCAGCGCACCAACGCCAACCTGGGCGCGGCCTACGCCGAAACGCTCAAGAAGCAGTAGTCCAGAAAAAGCTGATGATCCGTCCGGCTTTCCGGCCGGGCGGATCGACAAAACCCTGCGGGGGCAGGGGAAAACTGGCGGAGGAGGACGTCATGGCCGGCAATGAAACAGACGATACGATCCCGATCGGCGACGAATTGCTCGCAGAACGGCGCGGCGGACCGGGGACGCGCATGCCCGATGACATGCACCCGGCAGCGCGCACCGTCATCCATGGCATCGACACGGTGTCCGAATGGGTCGGCCGCGTCATCGCACTTCTGGTCGTGCCGATCATGTTCGCCATGGTCTACGAGGTGATCGCCCGCAAGTTCTTCGTCGCGCCCACGCTCTGGGCCTTCGACGTCTCGCGCATGCTCTACGGCATTTCTTTCATGCTGGGCGCCGGATACGCGCTGATGCACGGCCTGCATATCCGGGCCGACTTCATCTATCGCAATTTCGAGGTCAGGACCCAGGGCCGTGTCGATCTCGTCCTCTACATATTCCTTTTCATGCCGGCGATGCTCTTCCTGCTCAAGGCCGGCTACGATTTCGCCGTCAAATCCGTGATCCAGGGCGAACGCGCCGGTGACAGCACCTGGGCGCCGGTCGTCTGGCCGGTCAAGGTTTCGCTCGCCATAGGCGTGGCTCTGCTGCTCGTTCAGGGCGTCTCCGAGATCCTGAAATCCTGGTATGCGGCGACCCGCGGAAGGTGGCCGTCATGAGCTTCTTCGAGGTCGCGCCCGAGATCATCGGGTTCTTCATGATCGGGGCGATGCTGTTCGCCATCTTCATCGGTTTTCCGATTTCCTTCACGCTGATCTTTCTTGGCATCGTTTTCGGCGCCTGGGGCTTCGGTCTCAAGCTCACGGTCTTCCTCATGACCCTGCAGTTCTACGGCTCGATGATGGAGCAGACGCTGGCCGCCGTGCCGCTGTTCGTCTTCATGGGCTTCATGATGGAGCAGGCCGGCCTGATGGAGCGATTGTTCAAGGCGGTGCAATTGATGCTGGCCCGGATGACCGGCTCGCTTTTCGTCGCTGTCCTCTTCGTCTCCGTCATTTTCGGCGCTGCCACCGGCATCGTCGGCGCCTCGGTGACCATCCTCGGCATCATGGCGGCGAAGACCATGAGCGAATCCGGCTACGATGTGCGCCTTGCCGCAGGAACCATCACCGCCGGCGGCACGCTTGGCATCCTCATTCCGCCATCGATCATGCTCGTGGTCATGGGCCCGGTGCTGGAGGTTCCGGTCACCGATCTGTTCGCCGGCGCCATTCTGCCCGGCATCATGATGGCTGTGCTGTATCTGGTCTACGCGCTCGGCCGCTGCTGGCTCAATCCCAAACTCGGCCCACCGCTGCGCGAAGACCAGATCCCCGACGACCGCAGCCACGTCTGGCGTGAGTTCGCTCTCGGTCTGGTGCCGCCGACAATCCTGATTGCCTTCGCCATGGGCTCGATCCTGTTCGGCTGGGCGACGCCCACCGAAGGGGCGGGCATGGGCGCGCTTGGCTCGGTGCTGCTCACCATCGGCTATCGCAAATTCACCTGGAAGCGCACCTATGACGCGCTGCTCAAGACCCTCGAGATCTCCGTCCTGATCCTGTTTCTGGTCGCGGCCTCCAACTTCTTTGGTGCCGTCTTCTCTCGGCTTGGCACGCCCGGCCTGATCACCGACTGGCTGCTGGCGCTCGACCTGTCGCCAAGCCTGATTATCATCATGGTTCTGGCCATGGTGTTCATTCTGGGCTGGCCGCTCGAATGGGTGCCGATCGTGCTGATCATCCTGCCGATCTTGCAGCCGGTGCTGGTCGAGATGAACGTCAACATGACCTGGTTTGCCATCCTGGTCGCCGTCTGCCTGCAGACGGCCTGGCTCAGTCCGCCGGTGGCGCTGTCGGCCTACTTCCTCAAGGGGGTGGCGCCGGACTGGGACCTGAAAGACATCTACTACGGCATGATGCAGTTCATGACAGTGCAGATCTTCGGCCTGATCCTGGTGTTTATCTTCCCGTGGCTGGCGCTGTGGCTGCCGGGTTATCTCTATGGAAACTGAAAGTGTTTCGCCGGACCACGGCGTCAAACCGATCTGGCGTTGCGAAGCCGTCAAACTGGCACTAGAGCGGATCGGGCCAGTTGTGGTTTCTAGCCCTCAACAAGGAGGATTGTCCCATGCCCAAAATGACCACCGAAGAAGCCTTCGTCAAAGTGCTGCAGATGCACGGAATCGAACATGCGTTCGGCATCATCGGTTCGGCCATGATGCCGGTATCGGATCTGTTTCCGAAAGCCGGGATCACCTTCTGGGATTGCGCCCACGAAACCAATGCCGGCCTGATGTGCGACGGCTACATCCGCACCACCGGCAAGATGGCCATGGCCATCGCCCAGAACGGCCCCGGCGTCACCGGTTTCGTCACGCCAGTCAAGACCGCCTACTGGAACCACACGCCGATGCTGTTGATCACGCCGCAGGCGGCCAACAAGACCATCGGCCAGGGCGGCTTCCAGGAAATGGAACAGATGCGGCTGTTTGCCGATTGCGTCTGCTACCAGGAAGAGGTTCGCGACCCCTCCCGCATTCCCGAAGTGCTCAACCGGGTGATCATGAAGGCCTGGCGCGGCTCCGCCCCGGCGCAGATGAACATCCCGCGCGACATGTGGACCCAGGTCATCGACGTCGAACTGCCGCAGATGGTGCGTTTCGAGCGTCCGGCCGGCGGCGAGGAAGCCATCGCCAGGGCTGCCGAGCTTCTGTCGAAAGCCCGCTTCCCGGTCATCCTGTCCGGTGCCGGCGTGGTGCTGTCCGGCGCGATTCCCGATCTCGCCAAGCTGGCCGAGCGGCTCGATGCCCCGGTCTGCTCGAATTACCAGCACAATGACAGCTTTCCGGGTTCCCATCCGCTCGCTGTCGGCCCGCTCGGCTACAACGGCTCCAAGGCCGCCATGGAACTGATCGCCAAGGCCGATGTCGTGCTGGCGCTCGGTACCCGCCTCAATCCGTTCTCCACCCTGCCTGGCTACGGCATCGACTACTGGCCGAAGAACGCCGACGTCATCCAGGTCGACATCAACGCCGACCGCATCGGCCTGACCAAGAAGGTCACCGTCGGCATCGAGGGCGATGCCACCAAGGTGGCGCGCGCCATCCTCGCGCAACTCTCCGATGATGCCGGCGACGCCGGCCGCGAGGACCGCCGCAACCTGGTCTCCCTGACCAAGTCCCGCTGGGCCCAGGAACTGTCGTCGCTCGATCACGAGGATGACGATCCGGGCACGGTCTGGAACGAGGAATCGCGCCAGCGCGACGCCGATCTGATGTCGCCACGCCAGGCTTGGCGCGCCATTCAGTCCGCCCTTCCCAAGGATGCGATCATCTCGTCCGACATCGGCAACAACTGCGCCATCGGCAACGCCTATCCGACCTTCGAGCAGGGCCGCAAATATCTTGCGCCCGGTCTGTTCGGCCCCTGCGGCTACGGCTTCCCGTCGATCCTTGGCGCCAAGGTCGGCCAGCCGGATGTTCCGGTGGTCGGTTTTGCCGGCGACGGCGCCTTCGGCATTTCCATGAACGAGATGACCGCCTGCGGTCGCGACAACTGGCCGGCGATCACCATGGTGATCTTCCGCAACTACCAGTGGGGCGCGGAAAAGCGCAACACCACGCTCTGGTACGACAACAACTTCGTCGGCACCGAACTCGACCGCGACACCTCCTATGCCAAGATCGCCGAAGCCTGCGGCGCTCGCGGCGTCGTGGTCAAGGACCAGCAGGGCCTGACCGAGGAACTCGCCAAGGCCGTCGAACGGCAGATGAAGAACGGCGAGACCACCTTCATCGAGGTGCTGCTCAACCAGGAACTGGGTGAACCGTTCCGCCGCGACGCCATGAAGAAGCCCGTCGTGGTCGCGGGCATCAACCGCGAGGACATGCGTCCGCAGCAGGGTGCCGTCTGAGCCTCTAACTTCGCGATCTGAGATAGTTGGAAAGGCCACCCTCGCGGTGGCCTTTTCATTTTGCCCCGAAGGACTCGATCGTGTCGGCGATGATGTCGATGCCGGGAGGAATGCGGGCGCTGTCGATCGAGGAATAGGCGATGCGGAAATTGTGCTTTCCGTCCTCGGGATTCTCGAAGAAGAAATGTCCCGGCTCAAGCAGTACGCCCCTTTGCCTGACAGCCAGAGAGAGATCGCGTGCATCGATATGATCGGGCGTTTTCATCCAGAAGCTTGAACCGCCGGAGACATCAGACCCGGCAACATGCAGTCCGCGCCGGTCGATGGCTTCCTGCATGACGTCGCGCCGGCGGCGGTAGGTCTGGCCCATGCGCGCCACCAGCGCATCGAAATGGCCAAGCGACAGGAAGTTCGCCACCGTGCGCTGCAGATGCCCCGGCGGGTGCCGGACAACCACCATCCGCAACGCCCGCGCTTCGCGGATAAAGGTCTCCGAGCCGACCATGTAGCCAAGCCGCAGGCCCGGAAACAGCGATTTGGAGAACGAGCCGACATAGATCACCCGGCCTTCCTCATCCAGCGACTTGAGCGCCGGCGCCGGCGGGTTGAGAAAGGACATTTCGAATTCGTAGTCATCCTCGACGATCACGAAGTCCTTTTGTGACGCCATCTCCAGCAGTTTCTGGCGCCGTTCGAGCGGCATCGTCACGCTGGTCGGGCAATGATGGCTCGGCGTGGTGAACACCACGTCGGTCCCGTCCGGAAGCGCATCGAGTCGCATTCCGGCATGATCGACCGGCACGCTAACCACATTGCAGCGGGCCAGGTTGAGCGCCACCCGCAGGCCCGGATAGCCCGGATTCTCCATCACCGCCGTGCGCCGCTGGTTGAGCAGCACCTGGGCTGCGAGCCACAAGGCGTTCTGTCCGCCCACGGTGATCAGGATCTGTTCCGGCTTGGCCTGGATACCGCGCCGGGGCAGGGTGTTGAGCGCGATGTACTTGACCAGTTCGGGATCATCCCGCTCGTAGCTGTCGGCGGTGACGGTGGAGAACTCCCGCTTGCCGAGCGCCTGCAGCGCGCATTGCCGCCAGTTGCTGTGATCGAAGATCTTCTCGTCCGCCTGCCCGTAGATGAACGGGTAGGGGTAGCTGCGCCAGTCGACCGGCTTTTCCACCAGCACCTGGCCGGTGTAGCGCTGGCCGATGGCCCGGTTCCAGTCCACCGCGTCGGTGACCACGCCTTTCGGGGCGTCGAAGCGGGTACGCTGCGGAGCTGTCGGCGAGACGTAGTATCCCGAGCGGCCCTTGGCGATCAGGTAGTCGTCGGACACCAGTTCGCTGTAGGCCAGCGTCACGGTGATCCGGCTGATCCCCAGATGGGTCGCCAGCTTGCGGCTGGAGGGAAGCTTTGCGCCAGGAATGAAGCGGCCGGACAGGACGCCCTCGCTGATCATTCTCTGGATTTTCTGTTGCAGTGTTCCCTCGAATTTCGGGTCGAGAAAAAACGTGTCTATCGGAATCGACATTCGATCGCCCAGCCGGTTTTTGCCAGCATATCGACAGACTTAGCCAAGCGGAAGGGGCGGGTGCACGATTGTCCCGCCCTTCCCTCGATCATGATTTTCCGCCACCGTGGCGAGGTTATGCAAACACCCGCGTCAGCGCCTGGTCGACGCTGTCGGTGATCCGGTCGATATCGTCCGCGGTGGCGATTAGCGCCGGGCTGAAGCACAGCGTGTTGTTGAAGCCCGGCAGCGACCGGTTGGTCGCCCCGATAATCACGCCCTGGGCCATGCAGTCGGCCACCACGGCTTGAACCCGTTTCTCGTCCATCGGCTCGCGCGAGGCCCGGTCGCTCACGAGTTCCGCGCCGAGGAACAGGCCCTTGCCGCGCACGTCGCCGATGACAGTGTGCTTGTCCTGCAGCGCGCGCAGATTGTTGATCATCCGTTCGCCCATTGCCTCGGTATTGGCGATCAGGTTCTCGTCCTCGATGATCCGCATGTTCTCAAGCGCCGCAGCCGGTCCGGCGGCGCATCCGCCGAAGGTCGAGATATCGCGGAAATAGGACATCGGGTCGGACGCATCGTCCTTGAACTGCTCGAACACGGCTTCGGTGGTCACCGTGCAGGAAATCGCCGCATAGCCGGAGGCCACGCCCTTGGCCATGGTGACGAAATCGGGCTTGATCCCGTAGTGCTGGTAGCCGAACCAGGCGCCGGTGCGGCCGACGCCGCAAACGACCTCGTCGATATGCAGCAGGATATCGTACTTCTTGCAGATCTCCTGAACGCGCTCCCAGTAGCCCGGCGGCGGGGTGATCACGCCGCCGCCCGCGGTGATCGGTTCGAGGCAGAGCCCGCCGACGGTATCCGGCCCTTCGCGCAGGATCACCTCCTCGATCGCGTTGGCGGCGGCAAGACCGTAGCTTTCCGCATCCGGATACTGGCTGCGGTACTCGAGGCAATGCGGCACCATGACGAAGCCCGGCGCCATCGGCCCGTACTGCTCGGCCCGCTGCGGCTGGCCGCCGGCCGACAGGGTGGCGAGCGTCGTGCCGTGATAGTCGCGGTCCCTGTAAAGGATCTTGTACTTGCGGCCGCCATGATGCCGGTGCGAGATCTGCCGGATCATCTTGAAGGCCTTCTCGTTGGCCTCCGATCCCGAGTTCGAATAGTAGACCCGGCTCATCCCCGGCATTTTCTCGATTAGCTTCTGCGCGAACAGCGCCCCCGGTATCGACCCGGCGCTGTTGGCGAAATAGTTCATCTTGACCAGCTGGTCGCGCACCGCGTTGGCGATGCTTTCGCGCCCGTAGCCGACATTGACCGTCCATACGCCGCCCGAAACGGCGTCGAGATGTTCCTTTCCGGTCGCATCCCAGACCCGCATGCCGCGGCCTTCGACCATGATCCGCGGATCGATGGTTTCAAACGGCTTGTGCTGGATCAGGTGATGCCAGACATGGGCACGATCGGCCTCGATAACCGCCTGGATGTCGTTGGTCTGGATAGGCAGGTTCATGAGCGGTCACTCCCGGGAAAATGGTGATGGCCGGTTGTCCGGCACGAAAACCATCGCCGAAGTCCTCGGCAAGAGAATAGGGCCAGAGGGTCGTTTGCCATATGGCCAGAAAAAGCCGAACAAAACCAATGGCCTGCATCGCGAAAATCAAACTGGTACAATGCTCGCGGACAAATTGGCGCTATGGCTTTCAACACCGACTTGATCGACTTGGCCCTGTTGGCGCAAGATGACTGCAAAAGAACGCCAAGAAAACGGGAACGGCGCCGGAGACCGCAGGATCACCCGGCAATGAATTGCAATCGAAAGGCTGGCGTCATGCCGGCCCGGACAGGGAGCATCACATGAAAGCTGCATCAAGAATTTCCGCATTGCTGGCCGGCATCGCCATGGTCGCCACTGCATCGGTCGCCAAGGCCGAAGAAATCACGGTTGCCTACTTCCTGGAGTGGCCGATGCCGTTCCAGTACGCCAAGGTCAAGGGTCTGTACGACGAGGCCCTGGGCATGAAGGTCAACTGGAAATCGTTTGATGCCGGAACCGCCATGTCGGCGGCGATGGCCTCGGGCGATGTCCAGATTTCGGTGAGCCAGGGCGTGCCGCCCTTCGTGGTGGCGACATCCGCCGGGCAGGACCTCCAGGTCGCCGACATCGCCGTGGTCTACAACGACAACGACAACTGCGTGGTCAAGACCGCGCTCGAGATCGACAAGAACAGCGCCAAGGAACTCGAAGGCAAGAAGGTCGGCGTGCCGATCGGCACCGCCGCGCATTACGGCTTCCTCAAGCAGATGGAGCATTTCGGGGTCGACGTCTCGACCATGGAAGTGGTCGACATGGCTCCGCCGGACGGTGCTGCCGCATTCGCGCAGGGCAGCCTCGACATGTTCTGCGGTTGGGGCGGTTCGCTGCGCCGCGCAATGGAACACGGCAACGTGCTGCTGACTGGCGCCGAAAAGGACGAGATCGGCATTTCGGTCTATGACGTCACTTCGGTTCCGGCCTCGTTTGCTGCGGAGCAGTCTGAGGTTCTCGCCAAGTTCCTCAAGGTGACAGCCGACATGAACGCCAAGTGGCTGACCGATTCGGCGGAAATGCTGCCGGTCATCGCCAAGGACGCCGGCATGAGCGAAGCCGATGCGGTCGACACGCTGAAGGGTTTCCAGTTCCCCACCGTCGAGGCGCAGCTTTCCGACAAGTGGCTCGGCAAGGCCACCCCGGAATTCCTCAAGGGCGTGGGTGACTTCTTCAAGGAACAGGGCAACATCCCGGCCTCGCGCGACACCTATGACGGCGCGGTCAACACCGGTCCGCTCGCAGCCGCGGCCAAGATGTAAGCCAGGAAGACGATGGCGAGCGGCCGGATCTATCCGGCCGCTCGTTCACGGCACACTGTTCCCCAAGATTGGAGTAGCCATGGGCGACCTGGTTATCGATACCCTCTCCATGCGGTTCGATCTGCCCAATGGCAGCTCGGTGCAGGCGCTGAAGAATGTCTCGCTCAAGCTGGCCAAGGGTGAACTGCTCGCAGTCCTTGGACCTTCAGGCTGCGGCAAGACCACGCTCCTCAACATCGTTGCCGGATTTCTCGCCCCGACCGACGGTCAGGTGACGCTCAACGGCAGGAAGGTGACCGGACCCGGGCCGGAGCGCGGCATGGTGTTTCAGCAGGGCGCGCTGTTTGAGTGGATGAATGTCCGCCGGAACATTTCCTTCGGTCCGGACATGGCGGGCAGGCCGGCATCCGAAACCCGGCCCATCGTCGACAATCTGCTGCGTACGGTCGGACTGCAGGACTTCGGCGAGAAGATGATCTACGAGTTGTCCGGCGGCATGCAGCAGCGCGTTGCACTGGCCCGCTGCCTCGCCAACGATCCCGATGTCATCCTGATGGACGAGCCGCTGGGCGCGCTTGATGCGCTGACTCGCGAGAAGATGCAGGGCCTTGTGCTCAAGCTCTGGAAGGAAACCGGCAAGACCATCATCCTCATCACCCACTCGGTGGAAGAGGCGCTGCTGCTGGGTGAACGGCTGCTGGTGATGGCGCCGCGGCCCGGCCGCATCCACAAGGAGTATCGTCTGCCGTTTGCCGAAATGGGCGTCGGCCGCGATCTGCGCCTGGTCAAGAAGGAGCCGGAATTCGGCCAGCGCCGGGAAGAGATCCTCGGCATGATCTGGGACATGGAAGAGGAAATCATGGGCCGGCAGGAGGAAACCGCATGATTGTCTTCCTGCTCTATCTGGTCATCTTTGGCCTCGCTTACGTCGCCTACCGGTTCTGGGAGCGTTCCCGCCACCACATTCACGATTTCGCCAGCCTGAAGACGGTGACCTTCGGCGATGAAAGCGCCGTTTCGCCGAACCGGTTCGCCTCGGTGGTGTCGATCATCGCGCTGTTTGCGATCTGGGGGGCGTTCACCGGATCGGTGATCACCCCGCTGCATGTTCCCGGCCCGTTCGTCGGCGATACCAGCTTCACCTATACCGCCCGCAACGCCGCAGGCGAAACCGACGATGCTGTGGCGCATCTGCGGGTCTACCGCGTCGGCGAAGACGTGCCGCTTCCCGAGGTGTCCGACAAGCCACACGCCTTCGCGGTCGACGACGCGGTCAAGATCGGCGCCTGGAGATCGGTTCTCAGCCGGCTCAACGAAAATGACATCGGCGGCGATGATCCCGGCTACAGCCTGATCGCCATTGACGGGCAGCCGATCGCGCCCGGTGAAACCGTGCGTTTCTCCGATGGCGAGATCACCATGACCAACAAGGGCAGCCTGTCGATCAAGCCTGACAAGGGCTGGCAGATGGAGCCGATCTGGCTGCCGGCGCCGGAAGCCGTTCTCAGCCGGCTGGGAGAGATCGCCAGCCAGGGCTACAAGAACTTTTCGCTCTGGGAGCATCTGGGCTATTCGCTCGGCCGGGTCATCGCGGGCTTCGTCATCGGTTCGATCATCGGCATTCCGCTCGGATACGCCATGGGCCTGTCCAACTGGTTCCGCGGCTGGTTCGATCCGATCGTCGAATTCATGCGCCCGGTGCCGCCCTTAGCGCTGATTCCGCTGATCATCATCTGGTTCGGCATCGGTGAGGAAGGCAAGGTCATCCTCCTGTTCCTGGCAGCACTCTGGATCATGACCATCGCTGCCCGCGCCGGCGTGTCCGGGGTGCGCATCTCCAAGGTGCACGCGGCCTATTCGCTCGGCGCCTCGAAATGGCAGATTTTGCGGCACGTGATCGTGCCCAACTCGCTGCCCGAGATATTCACCGGCGCACGCGTCGCCATGGGCGTGTGCTGGGGCACGGTGGTGGCCGCCGAACTGGTGGCCGCCGATCGCGGCGCCGGCATGATGATCGTCAACGCCTCGAAGTTCCAGCTTACCGACATCGTCATCCTCGGCATAATCCTGATCGGCATCATCGGCTACGGCATCGATATCCTGATGCGCATGGCCGAGAAATGGCTTGTCCCCTGGAAGGGCCGCGGCTGATCCGGTCGCGATGCCTGGAATGAAAAACGCCGCCGCTCCGGAAGGGGCGGCGGCGTTTGCTTGTTGGGAGCAATGACTGCTCAGATGTCGAGATTGGCCACCGACAGTGCATTGTCCTGGATGAATTCGCGCCGTGGCTCGACCTCGTCGCCCATCAGCCGTGAGAACAGGCTGTCGGCGTCGACCGCGTCGTTGACCCGGACCTGCAGCAGCGAACGGGCATGCGGGTCGAGCGTCGTTTCCCACAATTGTTCGGCGTTCATTTCGCCCAGACCCTTGTAGCGCTGCAGCGTCAGGCCCTTGCGGCCCACCGCAAACACCGCCTGCAGCAACTCCCGGGGCCCGGAAATCTGGGTGCCGCCTTCCTTGCGCCGCAGGATCGGCGGCTCGGTGTAGACGTCGCGCAGCTTGGCGTTCATCTGGTCGATCATCCGCGCATCCTGGCTGCCGATGAGGCCGGAATCGAGATACACCGATTCCTTGACGCCGCGGACCACGCGTTCGAAACGGAATCCGCCGCTTTCGGTGTTTTCGCCCGTCCATCCCCGCTCCGATTCCTCGGAGATCATGTCGAGCCGCCGCGCGACTTCCGCCACCATGGCCGCCGACGTGGCAGGATCGGTGATCCGCTCCGGATTGAAGGCGCCGGCAATGGCCGCCTGCTCGACAACCGAATGGTCGTAGCGCGAATGCAGGCCTTCGAGCAGCGCCCGCATTCTCAGCGCATCGGTGATGGTATCCCTCAGGTCGGCCCCGGTGCGGACCTCGCCGGTTGACAGTTCCAGCGCCGCTTCGTCGAGCCCGCTCGCAACGAGATAGTCCTCCATCGCCTTCTCGTCCTTGAGATACTGGCCGGACTTGCCGCGCGACACCTTGTAGAGCGGCGGCTGGGCGATATAGAGGTGCCCGCGCTCGATCAGTTCCGGCATCTGCCGGAAGAAGAAGGTCAGGAGCAGGGTGCGAATGTGAGCGCCGTCGACATCGGCGTCCGTCATGATGATGATCTTGTGGTATCTGAGCTTGTCGGCGTTGAACTCGTCCTTGCCGATGCCGGTTCCCAGCGCCGTGATCAGCGTGCCGATTTCCTGGCTCGACAGCATCTTGTCGAACCGCGCCCGCTCGACATTGAGGATCTTGCCCCGAAGCGGCAGGATCGCCTGGTTCTCGCGCGAACGTCCCTGTTTCGCCGATCCGCCGGCCGAATCGCCCTCCACCAGGAACAGTTCCGACTTGGCCGGATCCTTCTCCGAACAATCGGCAAGCTTGCCGGGCAGCGACGATATGTCGAGCGCGCCCTTGCGCCGGGTCAATTCGCGCGCCTTGCGCGCCGCTTCGCGGGCGGCGGCGGCTTCGATCACCTTGCCGACCAGCACCTTGGATTCCGCCGGATGTTCTTCCAGCCAGGCGCTGAGCGTCGAGTTGACCAGGTTTTCGACCACCGGGCGGACTTCCGACGAGACCAGCTTGTCCTTGGTCTGCGAGGAGAATTTCGGATCCGGAACCTTCACCGACAAGACCGCGGTCAGGCCTTCGCGGCAATCATCGCCGGTGAGCGACACCTTTTCCTTCTTGGTCATGCCGGAACTGTCGGCGTAGGACACCATCTGTCGGGTCAGTGCCGCGCGGAACCCCGCCATGTGGGTGCCGCCGTCGCGCTGCGGAATGTTGTTGGTGAAGCACAGCACGTTCTCGTGGTAGCTGTCGTTCCACCACATCGCGAGTTCGACGGTGATCCCGTCCTTTTCGCCCAAGAGCGTCACCGGATCATTGACCAGCGGCTTCTTCGAGCGGTCGAGATAGCGCACGAAGGCTTCCAGTCCGCCTTCATAGAACAGTTCCAGTTCCTTGATGTCGGAATGACGCCGGTCGGCCAGCAGGATGCGGACGCCGGAATTCAGGAACGCCAGTTCCCGCAGCCGGTGTTCGAGCGTTCCGAAATCGAAATCGATCATCGTGAAGGTTTCGCTGCTTGGCATGAAGGTCACTTCGGTGCCGGTCTCGTCGCCGCAATCGCCGAGAACCTGCAGCGGCGCATCGGCAACGCCATGCGTGAAGCGGATTTCGTGGATCTTGCCCTTGCGCCGGACGACGAGCTTCAGCCAGACCGAAAGCGCGTTGACCACGGAGACGCCGACACCGTGCAGACCGCCGGACACCTTGTAGGAGTTCTGGTCGAACTTGCCGCCGGCATGCAGCTGCGTCATGATCACTTCGGCCGCCGAAATGCCTTCGCCGCTGTGAATATCGGTCGGAATGCCGCGGCCATTGTCGGTCACCGTCACGGATCCGTCCGGATTGAGCGTAACGGTGACGCGGTCGGCGTGACCTGCCAGCGCCTCGTCGATGGCATTGTCCACCACCTCGTAGACCATGTGATGCAGGCCGGAACCGTCATCGGTGTCGCCGATATACATGCCCGGCCGCTTGCGCACGGCATCCAGGCCCTTGAGAACCTTGATCGATTCGGCGCCGTATTCGGCCTCCACGGTCGGGTTTGTCTCAGGCGTATCGTTCATTATGCGAGTCTTTCAGTCCAGAGCGGCGATGCCGGGCGGAAAAAGTAGGGAAAGCGGCAACGAATCACCGCGTAGACGAGCTTTCAGTATAGGCGGGCGGCTGTTGAAAACCAAATCCGCGCCGCCATGGAATTGTGGGTTTTGGAATGCATATATGGGGATGAACGCGCCGGAACCCAATGACGGCAAGCGCGGTGCCCCATGCGGCTGTCTTGGCGCCGGCGTTTGGCGCAGCTGCCGCTGCACAAAGGAAGCCTGATGACTAAGACTTACACCCCGTTCGTGCCGCCGGCACCGGTTCCAAGAACAACCCCGCCTTCACGCTTCGAGATCATCCGCACGGTCATGCGCAACCCGCTTGAACTGTGGGGCGAGCCGTCCTTCCGGCTGGACTGGCTCAAGACCAGGTTCTTCAACGAGCGGACGTTGATCGTCAATCATCCGGGGCTGGTGCGCCACGTGCTGGTCGACAATGCGCAGAACTACAAGATGGCGACCATCCGGCAGCTGGTCTTGCGTCCCATTCTGCGCGACGGCCTGCTGACGGCGGAGGGCGAAACCTGGAAGCGCTCGCGAAAGGCGATGGCTCCCGTGTTCACGCCGCGCCATGCGCGGGGATTTGCGGAGCAGATGCTTGATCAATCCCGCGCCTTCACCGGGCGCTATGAAATCGCCGCCGAGAGGGGCGAGGTGCGCGACATTGCCGTCGACATGACCGAGCTAACCTTCGACATTCTCTCGGCCACGCTGTTTTCAGGCCAGGTAGCCGGCACCGAAGCCGAGTTTGCCGGCGACATCGACCGGCTGTTGTCGACCATGGGCCGGGTGGATCCGATGGACCTGCTGAAAGCGCCCTCCTGGGTGCCGCGCATCCGCCGCATGCTCGGCAAGCCGGTTCTTGCCAAGTTCCGTGCCATTGTCGAAGAGACCATGACCAGGCGGCAGGACATGATGCGCGCCGATCCGCAGTCGGTGCCGGAGGATTTCCTCACGCTTCTGATCCGCCTGCAAGGCCCAGATGGCCTGACCTTTGACGAGATCGAGGACAACATCATCACCTTCATCGGCGCCGGTCATGAAACCACCGCGCGGGCGCTCGGCTGGACGCTCTATTGCCTGGCCAATTCGCCATCCGACCGCGAGAAGGTCGAGGCGGAGATCGACGAGGTGCTGGCCCGCGAACCCGATCCGGTCAAGTGGCTTGATGCGATGCCCTGGACACGGGCGGCCTTCGAGGAGGCGATGCGGCTCTATCCTCCGGCCCCCTCGATCAACCGTGCCGCGATTGCCGACGACAGCTGGGACAATGGCAAGGGCGAAACCGTCACGATTGAAGCCGGCACCACGATCCTGGTAATGCCGTGGACGCTGCACCGGCATACGAAATTGTGGGACCGGCCGGGAGCCTTTATCCCGTCGCGCTTCCTGCCCGCGAACCGGGTCAGCATCGATCGCTATCAGTATCTTCCCTTCGGTGTCGGCCCACGCATCTGCATAGGCGCAACCTTCGCGCTGCAGGAGGCGGTGATCGCGCTCGGCGTGCTGTTGAAGGATTACCGCTTCGATTGCACCGAAAAAACCAGGCCCTGGCCGGTGCAGAAACTCACCACCCAGCCTGAAGGCGGCCTGCCGATGCGGATCAGCCGCCGGTAACGCACGGGCCAGCCGTCAGGCCGGATCGGATCGCGACTTTTGCTGGCGTGGGAAGTGGTGGCATCCCGCCCAAAACCGCTTTATGTGGATTGCATGCTTCCATCCGGCCCGGGATGCGCGAATGGAGCTTTCAAATGGACCGCACATCATGACATCTGCACTTTTTCTCGGCATCGACACCGGCGGCACCTACACCGACGCTGTTCTCTACAGCGAGACCGAAGGGGTTCTGGCTTCGGCTAAATCGTTGACCACCCGTCATGATCTTGCCGTCGGTGTCTCCGGCGCTGTTGAAACCGTCCTGTCCGAGATCGGCGGCGCCGTTTCGCGGATCCGGCTGGTCTCGCTGTCGACCACGCTCGCCACCAATGCGCTGGTTGAAGGCCAGGGCGGGCGCGCAGGACTTGTGATGATCGGTTTCGGACCGCAGGATCTGGCGCGCGACGGGCTGGCGGAAGCCCTGGGCACGGATCCGGTGATCTATCTGTCCGGCGGGCACAATGTTCACGGCAACGAGACGCCGCTCGATCTCGCCCCTCTCGAAGCGCAGATTGAAGCCTTGAGCGAGGAAGTCTCGGCGGTGGCGATTGCCGGATATTTCGCCGTTCGCAATCCCGCCCACGAGATCGCAGTGCGCGATCTGGTACGACGCCGAACATCCTTGCCGGTCACCTGCAGCCATGATCTGTCTTCCCGGCTTGGCGGCCCGCGCCGGGCCTTGACGACACTCTTGAACGCCCGGCTGATCTCGATGGTGGCCCGCCTGATCGACGCCACCAGCGGCTATCTTGCAAGCCGCGGCATTGAGGCGCCGTTGATGGTGGTGCGCGGCGACGGCGCACTGATTTCAGCTGCCGAAGCGCTGATACGGCCGATCGAAACCATTCTGTCCGGCCCGGCAGCAAGTCTCGTCGGCGCCCGGCATCTGACCGGGCTCGACAATGCCGTCGTCTCCGACATCGGCGGCACCACCACCGATGTCGCGGTGCTCGACGGCGGCCACCCGCGTCTTGACGGCGAAGGCGCCACCGTCGGCCGCTACCGGACCATGGTCGAGGCAGTGGCCATGCACACCTTCGGGCTTGGCGGCGATTCCGAGCTGCGGCTGGAGGAGGGCGGCTTCGAGGCGGGGCTGACCCTTGGGCCACGCCGCTTGATGCCGTTGAGCCTCGCGGCCCATCTCTGGCCGGAGCCGGTACTCGCCGGTCTCGAGCGCCAGTCGCAGGCCGGCTTCCCCGGTCGTTATGACGGCCGGTTTGCTCTGCGCACCGGCCTGCCGAAGGCTCTGGCCGCAGGCCTTACACCCCAGGAAGCCTCGCTTTATGAGCGAATCACGCTCGAGCCGCAGCCGCTTGACGCGGTGCTGACCTCCACCTCCCAGCGCGCCACCCTCGATCGGCTGGTGGCGCGTGGACTGGTGTTGATATCCGGCTTCACGCCGTCCGACGCGATGCATGTGCTGGGCCGTCAGGACCAGTGGAACGCCGAGGCCGCGCGCCTTGGCGCCGAGGTGTTTTGCCGCCGCAAGGCCGGTTCGGGCCGCCCGGTTGCGGATTCGCCGGCGGAACTTGCCGAAAGGGTCTCCGCGCGCCTGACCCGCCAGAGCGCCGAGGCGGTGCTGACCGCGCTGATGGCGGATGAGGGCATCACCGGAATAGACGTGGCAAAGTCGGCCTTCATCGATCGCGCGCTGACCCGGGCACCGGGCCTGATCCGCTTCGGCATCAGGCCGGACCGGCCTCTGGTGGCGCTCGGAGCTTCGGCATCGGTGCATTACCCCGCTGTCGCCGACATGCTCGATATCGAGAGTTTCGTGCCGGTTCATGCCGGCGTCGCCAATGCGGTGGGCGCCGTGGTGGGCCAGGTGCGCGAGACGGTGACCGTGTTCGTGACCGAACCCGACGAGGGCCGCTACGCGGTCAATGGGGCGGGCGAGCATCAGCTGTTCAAGGACCGAACCGAAGCTTTTGCCCGGGCGCGCGATCTGGCGGGCACCGAAGCGCGCCTGGCTGCGATCCGCAGTGGCGCGGATCATCCCGTGGTCGAACTCAGCGATCATATCGACATGCCGGTGATCGAGGGTCTGGAAAAGCTTGTCGAAGCCCGTTTCATTGCCACGGCATCCGGACGCCCGCGCATAGCTGCAGGTTGATTTGTTCCAATTTGGAAAAAATCATTTGCACTATCGATGAATTGACAGGCAATGAGCCGCCCGGCAGGGTCGGTCAAGAGTCTGGATGCGTGGGATTGCGTCCGCAATACGGAGAGTCAAAGTGACAAGAATCGAAAAGAATGGCCTGAAAATCAGCGCCGACCTGCACGACTTCATCGTCAATGAAGCGATGCCGGGCACCGGTGTGGAAGCTGACGGGTTTTTTGAGGCGTTTGGCCAGGCCGTTTCCGATCTGGCGCCGAAAAACCGCGCGCTCCTCGCCAAGCGCGACGCGCTGCAGGAAAAGATCGACGCCTGGTACCGTGAAAACGGCGCGCCCGTAGACATGGCGGTCTACAAGGATTTCCTGACCTCGATCGGCTATCTGCTGCCCGAAGGCGGCCCGGTGCAGGTCTCGACCGAGAACGTCGATCCCGAGATCGCCCTGATCGCCGGTCCGCAGCTCGTCGTTCCGGTGATGAACGCCCGCTTCGCCCTCAACGCCGCCAACGCGCGCTGGGGTTCGCTCTACGACGCGCTCTACGGCACCGATGCGCTGGGCGACCTGCCCAAGCCCGGCGGCTATGATGAGGAGCGCGGCGACCGCGTCATCGCCTGGGCCAAGGCGTTCCTCGATGACAGCGTGCCGCTTAAGGGCGCCAACTGGGCCGACGTCACCGGCTTCGATTTTGAGAGCGGGACATTGAGGATCAGCACCGCCGGCGGCGAGACGACGCTTGCCGACGAGGCTCAGTACACTGGTTTCAAGCGTGAAAACGAAAGCGCTTACCGGCTCTATTTCCAGAAGAACGGCCTTCACTCGCTGGTCTTTGTCGATCCCGACAGCATGATCGGCAAGACCGATCCGGCGGGAATCGGCGATATCGGGCTCGAATCGGCGGTCACCGCCATCATGGACTGTGAGGACTCGATCGCCGCCGTCGACGCCGAGGACAAGACGCTGGTCTATCGCAACTGGCTCGGCCTGATGAAGGGCGACCTGGCCGAGGAAGTCCACAAGGGCGGCAAGAGCTTCATCCGCAAGCTCCATTCCGACGTTGAATTCACCACCCCGGACGGCAAGCCTGCGTCGCTGAAAGGCCGGTCGCTGATGCTGATCCGCAATGTCGGTCACCTGATGACCAACCCGGCCATCCTCGATCGTGACGGCAACGAGATCCCCGAAGGCATCATGGATGCGTTCCTCACCGCTCTCATCGCCCTGCATGACATCGGCCCGAACGGTCGCCGCGCCAATTCGGCCACTGGCTCGATGTATGTCGTCAAGCCGAAGATGCACGGCCCGGAAGAAGTGGCTTTCGCAGTCGAGATCTTCGGTCGTGTCGAAGCCGCTCTCGGCATGGCGCCCAACACCATCAAGATGGGCATCATGGACGAGGAGCGCCGCACCACCATCAACCTCAAGGAATGCATCCGCGCTGCCAGCAAGCGTGTCGTGTTCATCAACACCGGGTTCCTCGACCGCACCGGCGACGAGATCCACACCTCGATGGAAGCCGGACCGATGATCCGCAAGGGCGACATGAAGCAGGCCGCCTGGATTGCCGCCTACGAGAACTGGAATGTCGATATCGGGCTGGAATGCGGGCTTGCAGGCCACGCTCAGATCGGCAAGGGCATGTGGGCCATGCCGGACATGATGGCGGCGATGCTGGAGCAGAAGATCGGCCATCCGAAGGCCGGCGCCAACACCGCCTGGGTGCCCTCGCCAACCGCCGCAACCCTGCATGCCACGCACTACCACAAGGTCAACGTTGCTGAGGTTCAGGCCGGCTTGCGCGCCCGTGCGCGGGCGAAGCTCGACGATATCCTGTCGATCCCGGTGGCGAAGAACCCCAACTGGACGCCCGAGGAGATCCAGCGCGAAATCGACAACAATGCGCAAGGCATACTCGGCTATGTGGTGCGCTGGGTCGACCAGGGTGTCGGCTGCTCCAAGGTTCCCGATATCAACAATGTCGGCCTGATGGAGGACCGCGCAACCTTGCGCATCTCCGCCCAGCACATGGCCAACTGGCTGCACCACGATGTCATCACCCGCGATCAGGTAATCGAGACCATGAAGCGCATGGCGGTGGTCGTCGACGGCCAGAATGCCGGCGACCCGGCCTATCGTCCGATGGCGCCCGACTATGACAAGTCGGTGGCATTCCAGGCAGCCGTCGAACTGGTGCTTGAAGGCCGGTCGCAGCCCAATGGCTACACCGAACCCGTGTTGCACCGCCGCCGTCTCGAACTCAAGGCAGCCGCCGGCTGAGGCCGTTGTAAAAGGCCGACGGCGGACGCTGTCGGTCGGCAAAGAAAAAGCCCGCCCGGGATGACCCGGCGGGCTTTTTGAATTCGGGAATTGCGCGGTCTACTGCTTGACGATCACGCGGGCGTTCTTGCCGGGACGGACGCGGCTGTAGAGATCGATGATGTCCTGGTTCATCAGGCGGATGCAGCCTGACGAGGCGGCGGTGCCGATCGAGTTCCACTCCGGTGTGCCGTGCAGGCGGAACAGCGTGTCTTCACCCTTCTGGTTGAACAGGTAGAGGGCGCGGGCGCCTAGCGGGTTCTTCAGGCCGGGCTTCATGCCGTCATCGCCGTAACGCGCGAGTTCCGGCTTGCGGTCGATCATTTCACGCGGCGGGGTCCAGGTCGGCCATTCCTGCTTCCAGGCGATGTAGGCTTCGCCTTCCCAGGCAAAGCCTGCCTTGCCGACGCCGATGCCGTAGCGGACTGCCTTCTTGCCGGGCAGCACCAGGTAGAGAAAGCGCTTGGGCGTATCGACGATGATCGTGCCGGGCTTCTCGCTAGTGCTGTAGGAAACGATCTGGCGATGGTATTTCTTGTCGATCTTGCTGATCGGAACCGCGGGAATCGCATAGCCGGAATCGGTGACCGAGCCGTATTCCGAGGTGAAGATCTGCGAGGTCGCGCCGGATACGCCGTCCTCGGTGCTCGAAGAGCAACCGGCGAGTGCAAGCGCCGCAACCAGTCCGGCAATGGTAAGGGAAATACGAAGGGTCATTTTGAAAACTTCCGAGAGCAAGGCGTGAACGCCGATTGTGAACCGCGAACCACGTGACGCTTCTTATTTTAATTAAGTCTTAACTATGCAACTGTTTTGGCTGAAAAATTGAAGCTTTCTTCATGCTTTGTCGGAGCGCATTGTTTTTCTGCAACATGCAGCGGCACCTGACATTGCGATAGCCCAAAACCCGTGGCAGGTATAGTCAATGCCGATCGTTTCTCCACATTCCGACAATCCGCTTGTCGATGGCCGCCAGTCGGACCGCGCCATGATGGTGCGACGCGGCGTGCAGCGGCTGTTTTCCGATCTCCGCCTGTCGATGGTGCCTGAATTGCCACTTGCGTCGGGCCGCCGCGCCGATCTGGTTGCGCTCAGTGGAGCCGGCGAGATCTGGATCGTCGAGATCAAATCCTCGATCGAGGATTTCCGCACCGATCGCAAATGGCCCGAATACCGCCAGCATTGCGACCGGCTCTTCTTCGCCACCCATGCCGGCGTGCCTGCGGATCTGTTTCCCGAGGACTGCGGGCTGATCATCGCCGATGAATGGTCCGGCCATCTGCTGCGCGAGGCCCCCGAACACCGTCTCGCGGCGGCCACCCGCAAGGCGATGCTGCTGCGCTTTGCCAGGGCGGCGGCCGACCGGCTTCTGCTCGCCGAACTGGCGGCGGGCTGAAGTCTGACTGTTTTCAGCTGATGATAGGCAGGGTCAGCGCGGCGCGCGCTTGGCCAGAATCCGTTGCAGCGTCCGGCGGTGCATGTTGAGACGCCGGGCGGTTTCCGAGACATTGCGCTCGCACATCTCGTAGACCCGTTGTATATGCTCCCAGCGAACCCTGTCGGCCGACATCGGGTTTTCCGGAACCTCGGCCCGCTCGCCGGGCTTGCGGGTCAGCGCTGCAAACACTTCGTCCGCGTCCGCAGGCTTGGCCAGGTAGTCGATCGCGCCAAGCTTTACCGCGGTCACCGCAGTGGCGATGTTGCCGTAGCCGGTCAGCACGATGATCCTTGTGTCGTCACGGCGTTCGCGGATGGCCTCGATGACATCCAGCCCGTTGCCATCCTGAAGCCGCATGTCCACGACCGCGTATTTCGGCGTCCTGGCTCGCGCTTTCGCAAGACCTTCAGCCACGCTCTCGGCAATCTCCACCTCAAACCCGCGCGTTTCCATGGCGCGGGCGAGCCGGCGCAGGAAGGGTCCGTCATCGTCGACAAGCAGAAGCGTGGCGTCCGGTCCGATGGACTCTTCTTCTGTAGATTGGGCGATATCGCCGGTCATGATTCACCTCGCCGGTGCTGGCAATGCAGGTTTGCACACCCGATTTAATGCGTTTTCACAAATTATCCAGTTCTGAACCCACCTCAAAGCACCTTATCCGCTCCATACAGGTCCATTTTGTCCCTTGGCCAGCTGACTTTCACGTGCGCGCCGGTTGCCGGCGCCGGCCTGTTGGAAAATTCAAGAGACGCTCCGGACCTCTCCAGCAGCGTCTTGGCGATGAACAACCCCAGCCCCAGGCCTCCGCCCTTCTGCCGGTCCTGCCGGTTCTTCCGGTTCATGAAGGGAACCCCGATCTGGGCCAGCACGTCGGGCGCGAAGCCGGGTCCGTCATCATCGATCGAGATCTCCACGCGGTCGCGATCATGGGCGACCGTCACCGTCACTCGGCTGTCGGCAAAATCGACCGCGTTCTCGATCAGGTTGCCCAGTCCGAACAGGATCGCGGGATTGCGCCGGCCAATGGTCTCGCGCATGTCGGACGGGCTGTGGATCACGTCGATGGCAATGCCGAATTCGCGGTGTGGTGCGGTCACTTCCTCGATCAGTGAACCCAGAGGCAGCCGCACCATGTGGGCTTCGTCTTCCGCCGAAAGCGTCGTCAGGCGCCTCAGGATATCGCGGCATCGTTCGGTCTGGCTGCGCAACAGCATCAGGTCATCGGTAAACCGCGGGTCGTCGATGAGCGCCTTCTCCATTTCCCGCGCCACCAGCTGAATGGTCGCCAGCGGGGTTCCGAGCTCGTGTGCCGCCGCTGCCGCCAGGCCGTCCAGTGCCGAGATATGCTGCTCGCGCTGCAGCACGAGTTCGGTCGCCGCCAGCGCATCGGCCAGCTGGTTTGCCTCGGCGGACACCTGGAAGGAGTAGAACGCGGCAAAGGCGGTGGTCGACACGATGGCGATCCAGGCGCCGGCGATGAGAAGATAGGGGACCTCGAAATCGCTGCCGGGAAACCAGGGAAGCGGCAGGGAGTAAAACGCCAGAACCGTCACGGCGGCCACCGACAGGGCGCCAAGGCTCAACGTATGGCGCACCGGTTGTGACGCCGAGGATATGATCACCGGAACGCATAAGAGCACCGAGAACGGATTGGCGAGCCCTCCGGTCATGAACAGCAGGCCCGACAGCTGCAGCACGTCAAACGACAGGATCGCCGTCGCTCCCAGCGGGGGCAACCGGTGGGCGGCGGGAAACCGCACGGACAGGAACACGTTGAGCCAGGCCGAGCAGGCAATCAGCGCGAAACAGAAGAGTTCGGGAACCGGAAATCCATAGCCGTGGGCGATGATCAGCACGGTAAGGCTCTGACCGCTCACCGCCAGCCACCTCAGCCGCGTCAGGGTCTGCAGCCGCAGCCGGTGCCGGATCGAGTGATCCTCAAGAATGGATGGTAGAACCGTCATGGTGCTGATCTAGCGCATCGTCTGCAGGAATCACAATCGGTTTTGCCCGATCCGCTCAGGTGCCGCGTGGCTTGGCGCGATGGGTGGGCGCTGCTTCGGCCGGGTTCTCGGGCCATGGATGGCGCGGGTAGCGGCCGCGCATGTCGGCCCGCACATCGGCCCACGAGCCCCGCCAGAAACCCGGCAGGTCGCGGGTGGTCTGGATTGGCCGGTGCGCCGGCGACAGCAGCTCGAGCGTCAGCGGCAGCCGCCCACCGGCAATCGCCGGATGGCGGGTCTCACCGAACAGCTCCTGCACGCGGATGGCAACCACCGGACTGTCCTCGTCGTAGCGGATCGGCAGCCGCGATCCGGTCGGCGCCTCGTAATGGGTCGGCGCCAGCCGGTCGAGTTCCTTCCGGGCGCCTGGCCCGCACAACGACAGGAGGCCCTCGTTCAGGCCGTCCCGGTCGATCGCCTTGAGCGCCATCACGCCCGGCTGATAGGGCGCGAACCAGGTCTCCAGATCCGCAAGCAGCGCCTCGTCCGAAACATCCGGCCACGGCACGCCGAGGCTCCGGTGCAGAAAGCCGATCCGGTCGCGCAATTGCAGGCCCGCGGTGGAAAACGGCAGCGACTTGAAGCCGAGTCTCCGGATGGCTCCACACATGACCGCCATCGCGGCTGCATCGTCGGGCTTCGGCAGAGGCGTTTCGGCGAGCGTGATGGCGCCCAGCCGGCTGATCCGCCGCGCCCGCACGGCGCCCGACTGCGGATCGAACAGGCATTCCTCGCTCTGTACCGTCCGGCTTTCCAGAACCTCGTCCAGCGCTTCTCCGAACAAGTCCGCCGCGGCGAGGATGCGTGCGGCCTGCGCCTTGCCGCTCATGTCGGCGATCACCAGGAAGTCCGATCCGGCCAGCCGGTCCGTCTCGTCGATCATCGCGCCTCGGCCATTGGCGAGAACGAACTTGCCCCTGGCGCCGCGCTGCCGGGCGATCCGGTCGGGAAAGGCATTGACCAACAACGCCGCCGCCGGGCAGGGATCGGCTGTGGAAGCCTTGCCGCCGGAAAGCCGGGCTGCAAGGGCGCGGGCGGCGGCCCCCCTGGGCGAGCGGTCGGAGCGAAACCGCGACAGACGGACTTCCAGATCCGCATCCTGCCCGCCGAGCCCCTGTTCGGTCAGCAGCACCGCCAGTTCCGCCGCCGCGTATCCGTGCCCCTCTTCCTGTCCCGAAATCACCATCGCGGCGAGCCGCGGCGGCAGTGCCAGCGCGCGCATCCGCTTGCCGCGCTCCGTCAGGTTGCCATCGGCATCGACTGCGCCGAGATTTTGCAGCAACACGCGCGCTTCGCTGATGGCGGCCTCGGGTGGAGTGTCGATAAACCGCAGCTCGCGCGGATCCTTCACCCCCCAGGCCAGGCAATCGAGCACCATGGCCGAGAGGTCGCTCGCCAGCACCTGCGGCGTCGAGAACGCGGGCAGCGCCTTGGTCTGCTCCGCCCGCCAGAGCCGCACCGCGATCCCTGGAGCCGTCCGCCCGGCGCGCCCGGCGCGTTGATGGGCAGAGGCTTGCGCCGCCCGGATGGTTTCGAGCCGGGTGATGCCGGTCGAGGGTTCATACACCGGCTGCCGCACCAGGCCGCTGTCGATGACGATGCGCACGCCGTCGATGGTGATCGAGCTTTCCGCCACCGGGGTGGCGAGCACCACCTTGCGCCGGCCCTCCGGCGCCGGCTTGATCGCCGCGTCCTGCTCCTGCGAACTGAGCCCGCCATAAAGCGGCTGTATGTCGGTGAGCGGACCCAGCCGGCCTTCAAGCCGTGACGCCACCTGCCGGATCTCGCCCTGGCCCGGCAGAAACGCCAGGATCGACCCGCTCTCGCTGCGATGGATCGTCTCGATCGCGCTTGTCATGGAAACCTCGATGCGCTCACCGGCGGGCCGGTCGAGGTGGCGGATCTCGACGGGATGGCTGCGGCCCAGGCTCTCGATCACCGGGCAATCTTCGAGCAGGCCGGCCACCCGGGCCGTGTCCAGCGTCGCCGACATCACCAGGATGCGCAGCTCCTCGCGCAGGCCGGACTGGATGTCGAGCGCCAGCGCCAGGCCGAAATCGGCCTCCAGCGCGCGTTCGTGGAATTCGTCGAAGATCACGCAATCGATGCCCTCGAGATCGGGAGACGACAGCGCCATGCGGGTGAACACCCCCTCGGTGACCACCTCGATGCGGGTCCTGGACGAAACCTTCGTGTCGAGCCGCATCCGGTAGCCGACGGTTTCGCCGACCTCTTCGCCGAGCATCGCCGCCATCCGGCGCGCCGCCGCGCGGGCAGCCAGCCGGCGGGGCTCAATCAGGATGATCTTGCCCTTGAGCCAGGGCTCTTCAGCAAGCACCAGCGGCACCAGCGTGGTCTTGCCCGCGCCGGGCGGTGCGGCGAGAACCGCGTTCGGTGTGACGGCAAGGGCTGCGCGCAAGGGCGCGAGCACATCGGAAACCGGCAGGTCCTTGTAACGGGCGGCAAGATCGCTCACGCCGTGTCGACCTTATGAACCTGCCCGCCAGCTGCGCGGGCATCGTCCTCGTCATGGGTAACCAGCACCACCGGCAGGCCGGCCCGCCGCGCCCGGTCGAACACAAGCTGCCTTGTCTGCTCGCGCAGATTGGCGTCGAGCTTGGAGAACGGCTCGTCAAGCAGCAGCAATCGCGGCCGCGAGACCAGCACGCGCTGCAGCGCAACCCGCGCCTTCTGCCCGCCCGACAGCGTATCGGGATCGCGGTCGCCGAATTCCGCGAGGCCTGCGTCTTCCAGCGCCGCTTCGGCCACCTGCTGGCGCTGCTTGCGGCCCTTGACGTCCTCGGGAATGGCAATGGCGATATTGTCGGCCACGCTCAAATGCGGAAACAAGAGCGGGTCCTGGAACAGGATGCCGGCATGGCGCTTTTCGGCCTCCAGCGCCGTCAGGTCCACGCCGTCCACGATCACCCGGCCGCTGGCCGTGAACGCCGGATCCAGAAACCCGCCGAGATAGGCGAGCAGGGTGGACTTGCCGGAGCCGGAAGGCCCCATCACGGTCAGCGTCTCGCCGCGCCGCACCGTGGCGTCGAGCATCACCAGCACCCGGTCGCCGAGGCAGATATGCACCCGTTCCAGACGAAGTCCCTGATTGTCGGTCACGCTGTCCACTGTCACACCCGCAAGCCTCGCCGGTTGCGGAATAGCAGGCCGGGCAAACCCGTTGCAATGCTGAAAGCCAGAAACGGCAACAGCGTCTGCATGAAGGCATAGACGCCGATCACCCGGCGGTTGCCCCCCGCTGCCAGCGCCACGGCCTCGGTCGTCACCGTGGTCAGCCGCCCGGCGCCGATCAGCACGGTCGGCAGATACTGTCCGACCGAGACCGAGAACCCCACTGCCGCAGCCGTCAGGATGGCCCGCGTCAGCATCGGCAGCCGGATCCGGATCAGGGTCCGCGTCCGGCTCATGCCAAGGCCTGCGGCGATCAGGTCGTGACGGCGGTCATGCGCGCGCCAGGGATCGCTCAGGGACAGGAATACATAAGGTAGCACGAACACCAGATGCGCCAGCACCAGCGCCGAAAAGCTGGCATCGACACCAAGCCAGATCGACAGCACCTGCAGGCCGAACATGAACGAGATCTGCGGCACGATCAGCGGCAGGTAGATCAAGAGAAGCGCCCCGCCGCCGCGGCCCCGGCCGGTCTCGTATTCACGTTCGAGGCAGAGGATCGTCAGCACAAGCGCGATCAGCGTCGAAAGCCCGGCCACCGCCAGGGTCGTGGCCAGCGGTCCGCTCATCCGCGGCAGGGCCTGTATCCATGATCGAAGGCTGAAATCGGCCGGCAGCGCATCGGGAAATTGCCAGAGACCGGAAACCGACCACAGGGCCAGCACCGCAATCCCGCCGAACACGATGAGTGCCGAGGCCATCATGAGGCTCCGGGCGCCCACGCGCAAAACCATGTCCCGCCGCCAGCGCCGCCCCGCCTGGCGGCTGCTGCGGACCAGCAGCGCGCCCATGCGTTCAAACCCGACCCAGGCAAGCAGCGCGGTCAGCGTCACGCCAAGCTGCAGAACCGCGCCGGCGGATGCCAGGAACCGTGTTTCCAGATCCGGATCGTTCATCCAGTCGATCAGCCGTACGGGAAGGGTCGGCGGCAGGTGCGGGCCGAGGATCAGCGCCACGTCGACCACCGAACTGGCATAGGCGACCACGGCAAACACCGCCAGCCGGATCTGCCGGTAGAGCGGCGGCCACAACAGGATGGTGAAGCTGGCGATGCGGCCATAGCCGAGCGAGCGTCCAAGCCGCATGGTCTCGACATGGCGGGTTTGCGGCAGGGCGGCCAGCGTCACCAGGAACAGGAACGGGATTTCCTTGACGATCAGGCCCGCCATCATCGACAGCGCCATCGGGTCGTTGACGATCAGCAGGTCGGGGGGACGGTCGAGCCCGGTCAACCATGGAGAGACCAGCCGCATCAGCATGCCCGAAGGCGCGATCAGGAAGGCGAGGCCGAAGGCCGCAGCCGCGTGCGGCACCGAAAGCAGCGGCGAGATCATCCGCCGCATCCGGGCAAATCCGGCGGTGCCGAGGTCGCTGGCGACAAAGGCCGCCACCGCGCCGAGCGCCATCAGCGTGGTCGCAAGCCCGACAAGGATGGAAAGCAGCGCCGAGCGAAGGATGCCCGGCACCTCGAAAAGCGCCGAGAAGTGCGCTGTCGTGAAACTCTCGCCGCCAAGTTCGGGAAGATAGCCCAGAGCGGGGAGCGTGGTCCCCGCCAGCCCGAAGGCCAGTGGCCCGAGAAGGATTGCCAGTGTCAGCGGCGGCGCCACTCGCGCCAGGCGCACGCCACTGGCCATCTTACAGGGTCCCGCCGTCAGCCGTCACGCCGGTCAGTTGGCGGCACCGTAGCGCTTCAGCCATTCGCCTTCGATGCGCTCCATCCAGTCCGGATGCGGCTCGTCCAGCGCCGGCCCGAGCTCGTCGGGCTTCAGCGTGGCGATGCCGAGATCGAGCGCATCGAACGCCGCGCGGTCGTCGGCCGACAGCTTGTCCATCGACAGCACCGTCGGGTCGCCCCAGACGGCCGGATCCTGCTTGCGGGCCTGGGCTTCCGGTGAAATCAGGAAGTTGGCCAGCACCAGCGCGCCCGCCTTGGCCGAAGCATTGTAGGGAATGGCGACGAAATGGGTGTTGCCCAGCGTGCCGTCGGTATAGGTGAAGGACCGCACGGTGTCGGGCAGTTCGCCCGCCGCGATCCCGGCCGAGGCTTCCGACGGATTGAAGGCGAAGATGATGTCGAGTTCGCCGTCGGCGAGCTTCTGCTTCATGTCGGGGTAGTTCTGCGGATAGGCCTTGCCGCCGCGCCACAGGTTCGGGTGCAGCTTGTCGAGAAAGGCAAACAAGGGCGCCACGTCATCGCTGAAGCTTGCATCATCCACCGGCAGAGCGAGCTTCGACTTGTCGGCGATGGTTTCGATCAGCACCTGCTTGAGGAACGATGAGCCGATGAAATCCGGCGGCTGCGGGTAGGAGAAGCGCCCGGGATTCCGCTGGGTCCATTCCAGCAATTCGGCAGAGGAGTGCGGAACGCTGTCCGCCGGAGTGCGGGTGCTGTCATGAAAGAACACCATCTTGGCGCCGCCCCACGGGCTTTCGAGCCCGTCGGTGGGAATGGTGAAATCGGTCAGGATGGTCGGTTTGTTTTCATGGTCGACATAGGCCCAGTTCGGCAGGCCCGTGGTCCAGTCGGGCGCCATCAGCAGGTCCTGGCGCTTCATTGAGGCGAAGTTCTCGCCATTGATCCAGATGAGATCGACCGATCCGCCCTCGTTCTTGCCCGCGGCCTTTTCGGCCAGAACCTTGGCCACCGCGTTGGCGGTGTCATCGAGTTTCACGTGAACCACTTCGACGCCGAAGCGCTCCTTCAGCGTCTCGCCGGCCCAGTCGATGTAGCTGTTGATGTTCTCGGATCCGCCCCAGGCGTTGAAATACACCGTCTGACCCTTGGCTTCGCCCAGCACCGCGTCCCAGTTGCGCGGATCCGGATCGGCGGCCTTGGCGGCTTGCGAGAGCGCAAGTGTTGCGCTCAGCGCGCCTGCAAGCACGGTCAGGGATTTCAACATGTCAGTCCTCCTCGGCGGCAAATGTCATTCCACACACCACAGGGCCATGATGGCGTCAACAAACGCCCGCGCGCGCTGGCGTCACAATTTGGTGATTCGCACGTGTAGTGGCTGGCTCCGAAACCGTTCCTGGCGCCGTCAGTGCGCCTCGTCCCAGTTCAGAGCCGCCCGCGCGTCGACCTTCAGTGGCACCGCCATGTCGACCGCCGGCATCGCGGCGTTCTCCATGACGTCGACGATCACCGGGATGATCGATGCGGCATCGGCCTCGGCCGCCTCGAATATCAGTTCGTCATGCACCTGCAGCAGCATGCGCGCGTTCTTGCCAGCCTTTTCCAGTGCCGACTCCATCCTCACCATGGCGCGGCGGATGACGTCGGCGGCGGATCCCTGGATCGGCGCGTTGATGGCCGCGCGTTCGTTGAAGGCGCGGACCTGCGGATTGGACGACTTGATCTCGGGATAATGCGCCCGGCGGCCGAAGATCGTCGTCACGTAGCCGCGGTCCTTGGCTTCGGCCTTGGTGGCCTCCATGTAGTCCTTGATCCCCGGGAAACGCTCGAAATACTTCTTGATGTACTCGCCCGCTTCCGAGCGTTCGATGCCGAGCTGGTTGGCGAGGCCGAAGGCGGAGATGCCGTAGATGATGCCGAAATTGATCGCCTTGGCGCGGCGGCGCACCTCCGACGGCATGCCTTCCACCGGCACCCCGAACATTTCCGATGCGGTCATGGCGTGAATGTCGACGCCGTCGGCAAAGGCCTGCGTCAGTTGCGGAATATGGGCAACATGCGCCAGCACTCTGAGCTCGATCTGGCTGTAATCCGCCGAGATCAGCACGTTGCCCGGCTCTGCTATGAAGGCGGTGCGGATCTTGCGGCCTTCAGCGGTGCGCACCGGAATGTTCTGGATGTTCGGGTCCGACGAGGACAACCGCCCAGTGGTGGTCGCCGCCATCGCGAACGAGGTATGCACCCGTTTTGTCTCGGGGTTGATGAACCCGGGCAATGCGTCGGTGTAGGTCGACTTGAGTTTGGTCAGCTGCCGCCAATCGACGATCTTGCGCGGCAGTTCGTGTCCCGCGGCGGCGAGGTCCTCGAGCGCCTGCGCCGTGGTCGACCATTGCCCGGTCTTGGTTTTCGTGCCGCCCGGCAGGCTCATCTTGTCAAACAGGATCTCGCCGAGCTGCTTGGGCGATCCGACATTGAAGTTTTCGCCGGCCAGTTCCTGGATTTCCGCTTCCAGCGCCGCCGCGCCCTGCGCCAGTTCGCCCGACAGCCGCGACAGGATCTGCCGGTCGACGCGGATTCCGTGTTGCTCCATCCGCATCAGCACCGGCGCCAGCGGCCGCTCGAGCCTTTCGTAGACCGATGCCAACCCGTCCGAGACGAGCCGCGGCTTGAGCACGTGCCAGAGCCTGAGCGTCACCTCGGCGTCCTCGGCCGCGTAGGCCGTCGCCTTGTCGATCTGCACTTCGGCGAACGGAATCGCGTTCTTGCCCGAACCGGTCACGTCCTTGTAGGCGATCGTCGTGTGACCGAGCCAGCGATCCGACAGCGAATCCATGCCGTGTCCGCCGACGCCGGCCTCGAGCACGTAGGAAAGCAGCATCGTGTCGTCGAAGCTTTCGATCGAGATGCCGTGCCGCGCCATCACCAGCATGTCGTATTTCAGGTTCTGCCCGATCTTGAGGACGGCCGGGTCCTCGAGCAGCGCCTTGAGTTCATCCAGCGCCTCGCGCATCGGCATCTGGCCGTCCTGCGCGCCGCCGCCGCCGAGCAAGTCGCCGGCGCCGTTGGAATGCATGAGCGGCACGTAGCAGGCCCGGACCTTGAGGTCACCGGTGTCGGGCGCGGTTTCCGGCAGCGCCAGCGAGAAGCCGACCAGTTCGGCCTGCATCGCATCGAGCGAGGTGGTTTCTGTATCGAAAGCGACAAGGCCGCGCTCGCGCGCCATAGCGCACCAGGTCTTGAGCTGATCGATGGTTTGCAAGGTTTCATAGGCCGTGGTGTCGATCTTTGCCGAACCGGCGGCTTCCGCGCGCCTCTTGGCCAGGCCTTGCGGTGTGTCATCGCCCTTTGCTGCTCCCGCGGTCGAGGACGACGCGTTTTCCGCCTGACCGGGATCGAGATCGGGGCCACGCATGTCGGCGGCGGCGTCAACGGCCACTTCCGCCGCATCCACCGCGCTGGCATCGGTTTCCGTGGCATCGGCCACGCGCCGGGTGAGCGAGGTAAATTCCATCCCCTTGAGGAAAGCGACGAGCTTCGGTCCGTCGAGCGGATTGAGCACCAGCTCATCGAGCTTTTCCTTGACCTCGACGTCATCCTTCAGGCGAACCAGCTGGCGCGAAATCCGCGCCTTGTCGGCAAACTCGATGATGTTTTCGCGCCGCTTGTTCTGCTTGATCTCGGAGGCCCGCTCCAGCAGCGTGTCGAGATCGCCGAATTCCTCGATCAGCTGGGCCGCGGTCTTGGGCCCGATCCCGGGAATGCCCGGCACATTGTCCACCGAATCGCCGGTCAGCGCCTGCAGGTCGATCATCTTCTCGGGCGGAACGCCCCATTTTTCGATCACCTCCGGCACGCCGATCTGCCGGTCCTTCATCGAATCATACATCGACACCTGCGGCCCGACGAGCTGCATCAGGTCCTTGTCCGACGAGATCACCGTGACGTCGGCGCCGGCTTCCCGCGCCAGCCGCGCATAGGTGGCGATCAGGTCGTCGGCTTCGAACCCCTCCATCTCGATGCAGGGCAGGTCGAAGGCCCGCGTCGCCTCGCGGATGACGGCGAACTGCGGCACCAGGTCTTCCGGCGGCGCCGAGCGGTTGGCCTTGTATTCGGGATAGAGCTCGTTGCGGAAGGTTTTCGAGGAATAGTCGAAAATCACCGCGAAATGCGTCGGCGTCACCCCGACGGACGTGTCGCGCGCCTCCGACACCAGCTTCCACAGCATGTTGCAGAAACCCGACACCGCGCCGACCGGCAGGCCGTCGGACTTGCGCGTCAGCGGGGGCAGAGCGTGATATGCCCGGAAAATGTATCCGGAGCCGTCGACGAGGAAGAGATGATCACCTTTTTTCATGGCGAAAGGATTAGCGCGGGCCTGTCCCGACGTCCATGCAGTTTGCCACGCTGTGCCGCTTAATTTCGATCAACGGCCGGCCCGCCCCGGGAAATCGCCTTGAAGGATCGGGATAATCTGAGAACCAGCCGGTGACCCCAACCTTTGATACTGGCGGTGTAATCTTGCGTTTTCCGAAACCGTTGCCCCTATGGCCGGAGCAGTCACGATCACACGTTCGTTACAAAACTGTAATGTTCGTGTCCTTGAAAAGCCACATTCACCGGACCAAATGTCAATCACCGGCGAACGAATAAGCCGATGTCTGGAAATCACGGCTCGTCCCCCGCCGCCTCCAGACAATGGACAAGGGCCGCCCCGCCCCCCTTATAGGCCCTTGTCCTGACAATACGCCGCCATGGCCTTCCCCTCCGGCCATGGCGGCTTTTCTTTTGCCTTGTCCCGGCGTTAGTCTCTCTGCTTCTGATTCCCTTCCGGAGCATTCCATGACAGACCTGACCGCCGCCCTTTCCGCTGCCGACGCCAATTTCGATGACGGCCTCGAGCGCCTGTTCGGGCTGCTGCGCATCCAGTCGATCTCCACCGATCCCGCCTATGCGCCGGAATGCCGCCGCGCCGGGCAGTGGCTGGTCGACGAACTGAATTCGCTCGGCTTCGATGCGAGCCTGCGCGACACCACCGGCCATCCGATGGTGGTCGCCCATCATCCCGGTGCCACACCGGACGCGCCGCATTATCTCTTCTACGGTCATTACGACGTGCAGCCGGTCGACCCGCTCGATCTGTGGACCGATCCGCCGTTCGAGCCGGCCATCAAGGAGATCGCACCGGGCCGCAAGGCCATCACCGGCCGCGGTTCCTCCGACGACAAGGGCCAGCTGATGACCTTCGTCGAGGCCTGCCGGGCCTGGAAGGCGGCATCCGGCACGCTGCCGTGCCGCATCACCATTCTGTTCGAGGGCGAGGAGGAATCCGGCTCCCCCTCGCTCAAGCCGTTCCTCGAGGCCAATGCCGACGAGCTCAGGGCCGAGTGCGCGCTCGTCTGCGACACCGGCATGTGGGACCCCGAAACCCCGGCGATCGCCGTGGCGCTGCGCGGTCTGGTGGGCGAGGAGGTGACGATCCACGCCGCCGACCGTGATCTCCATTCCGGTCTTTTCGGCGGCGCGGCCGCCAACCCGCTGCACATCCTGTCGAAGATCCTCGCCGACCTGCACGACGAGACCGGCCGGGTAACGCTTGAGGGCTTTTATGACGGTGTCGAGGAGACGCCGGCGCAGGTGCTGGCAAGCTGGGACAGCCTTGGCCGGACATCGGAAAGTTTCCTCGGTGAAATCGGCCTGTCGGTTCCTTCCGGCGAACAGGGCCGCTCGGTGCTCGAACTCACCTGGGCGCGGCCCACCGCCGAGGTCAACGGCATGTGGGGTGGATACACCGGCGAGGGTTTCAAGACCGTGATCGCCGCCAAGGCGTCCGCCAAGGTCTCTTTCCGGCTCGTCGGCAAGCAGGACCCTGACCAGGTGCGGGCCGCGTTCCGCGCCCATGTCGAGGCCCGCCTGCCGGCCGATTGCACCGCAAGCTACGCTCCGCATGGCAGCTCGCCCGCCATCCAGCTACCGTTTGATTCGCCGGTGGTGACCAAGGCCCGCTCCGCCCTGACCGATGAATGGCCGAAACCCGCGGTGATGATCGGCATGGGCGGTTCCATCCCCATCGTCGGCGATTTCCAGAATATCCTTGGCCTGCAATCGATGCTGTGCGGTTACGGCCTCACCGATGACCGGATCCATTCGCCCAACGAGAAATATGACCTGACTTCCTTTGCCAAGGGAATCCGCTCGTGGGTCCGCATTCTCGATGCCCTGTCCGTGCGCTGATGCGCGTCTGGTGCCGGTGAAAACGCTGGCCGCTGAACTTCTCGAAGGGGTGGTTTCCTTAACCACCCCTTAAATCGTCGCATTTAGGGTGTTTTCACATCGCCGGGCAGTTTCGGAATGGGGCAATTCAGGTCCCGGTTGCGAAATTGCTGTGAAACCAAACCCCGGATCCTTGCCGCATCTCCCCTGTTTGCGCGGCCTGCCGGGACAAGACAGCATCCGGACCCTTCATGGCGCGCAAGAAGACCACCCGAAGCCGCATCGAGCCCTCGTTCGAGGGTTCGCGTTCGCAGGGCAGTTCGCGCACCATGGCCGATGAGCGTGTTGCCGGCAAAACCACGGCCAAGTCTGCCTCCGCCAAAAGCCGCAAGAAGCCGCAGTCCAGGGCCCGCAAGCCGAAGGGTCGCACGTCGCGCGGCCGCATCACCGGTGCGTTGCGCTCAATGGCCTACTGGTGCTGCGTGCTTGGCATCTGGGGCGGCATCGCCATTGCCGGGGTGGTCGCATTCTACGGCGCCCGCATGCCGAGCGCGGCAACATGGTCGATCCCCGACCGTCCCCCGAACGTCAAGATCGTCTCCGTCAACGGCGAGACCATGGCCAATCGCGGCGCCACCGGCGGCGAAGCCTTGTTGCTGGGCGACATGTCGCCCTACATCCCCGAAGCCGTGATCGCCATTGAGGACCGCCGCTTCTATTCGCATTTTGGCGTCGATCCGATCGGACTGGCGCGGGCCATGGTGTCCAATGTCATGGCTGGCCGCATGGTCCAGGGCGGCTCCACGCTGACCCAGCAGCTGGCCAAGAACCTGTTCCTGTCGCCGGAGCGCACGCTCGAACGCAAGGTGCAGGAGGTGCTGCTGTCGCTGTGGCTCGAGCATCGCTTCACCAAGGACCAGATCCTCGAGATGTATCTCAATCGGGTGTTCTTCGGATCCGGCGCCTACGGCGTTGAGGCGGCGTCGCGTCGCTATTTCCGCAAGCCCGCCCGCGATGTGTCATTGGCCGAGGCGGCACTGCTGGCCGGCCTGCTCAAGGCGCCGTCGCGGCTCTCGCCGGCCCGCGATCCCAAGGCCGCCGAAGCCCGCGCGCAGGTGGTGCTGGCCGCCATGCGCGAGCAGGGAGTGGTCTCCGACACCGAGATCGCCACGGCGCTGACCAGCCCGCAGGTGCGCGCCAAGAGCTACTGGACCGGTTCGGAGAACTATGTTGCTGATCTGGTGATGGAACGCCTGCCGGACCTGGTCGGCAAGATCACCGAGGATCTCGTGGTCGACACCACGATCGATTTCCAGCTTCAGCACGAGGCTGAGAAGGTGTTGCGGGCAACGCTGGAGGAAAACGGCGCCAAGCTCAGGGTCGGCCAGGGCGCGCTTGTATCCATCGATGGCACCGGCGCGGTCCGGGCGCTGATCGGCGGCCGGGAATACGCCACCAGCCAGTTCGACCGCGCGACCGACGCGCTTCGCCAGCCCGGATCCGCCTTCAAGCCGTTTGTCTATGCCGCAGCCCTCGAGCAGGGCCGCACGCCCTTGTCGGTGCGCAATGATGCGCCGGTGAGGATAGGCAAGTGGACGCCCGAAAACTACGACGGCAAGTACCGCGGCCAGGTCACGCTTTCCGACGCCCTGACACACTCGCTCAACACGGTTGCGGCCCAAATGGTGATGGAAGTCGGCCCGAAGACGGTGGTGCAGACGGCCCGGCGGCTGGGCATCGAGGCCCCGATGAAGGCCAATGCCTCGATTGCGCTCGGCACGTCCGAAGTCACGCTTCTGGAACTGACCGGCGCCTATGCCCCGTTCATGAACGGCGGCTACAAGGCCACGCCGCATGTCATCCGCCGCGTCTCCACCCATGATGGCAAGGTGCTTTACGAAAACACCTATGACAATCCGCCACGCGTCATCGATCCCGCCGTTGCCGCGATGATGAACCAGATGCTTGTGCGCGTGGTGGAGGAGGGAACCGGCCGCAAGGCGAAGTTTGACGGCTGGCCGGCCGCCGGCAAGACCGGAACCACCCAGTCCTACCGCGATGCGCTGTTTGTCGGCTACACCGCCAACCTGGTGACCGGCGTCTGGTTCGGCAACGACGACGGCAAGCCGATGAAGAATGTCACCGGTGGCGGTCTTCCGGCCGAAACCTGGAAGGAGTTCATGCAGGCAGCCCATTCCGGGGTGCCGCCCGCTGCATTGCCTGTTGGCGGGGCGATGCCGCCCGTTGCAATCGGTGCGCCCGGGTCGGAAGGCGCCGATCCCGTGGCAGGTCTGGTGCGCGATCTGGCCCCGGTTCCGGTTTCGCGTGACGCCACCGGCGCCACCGACGGCAATTTCCTGACGCCGCCTGCCGACATAGGTTCCGCGCCGTTGCAGCCGGCGGGCAGCAAGCGAACCACCCTGCTTGATATCCTGATGGGCAATTGACAACCAATCAGGCCACATATGCCCGAAAAAACAGGCAATAGCGTGCAAACTGCGTTTCCCATGACGCTTGCAGTCTGGAAGTGACATTCTTATATACGGCTCAACGCTTCCGGCGAGCGCCGCACCCGCGGTCTTGGCTTTGGCGGCGGAAACGGATGAGCAGATTGTCCTGTTTTCAAATAGTGTCCCGTTAGGGGCTGTCGAATGGAACGCCTGACCGGGTCCCGGCAGCTCGCTTCAAGGAGAATTCAATATGGCTAAAGTAATCGGTATCGACCTCGGAACCACCAATTCCTGCGTCGCAGTCATGGACGGCAAGGATGCCCGCGTGATTGAAAACGCGGAAGGCGCCCGCACCACCCCGTCGATGGTGGCATTCAGTGACGACGGCGAACGTCTGGTCGGCCAGCCGGCCAAGCGGCAGGCGGTGACTAACCCGGAAAACACGCTTTTTGCGGTCAAGCGCCTGATCGGCCGCCGGTTTGAAGACAAGGCTGTTGCCAAGGACCAGGAACTGGTTCCCTTCAAGATCGTCCGCGGCGACAATGGCGATGCGTGGGTGGAGGCAAATGGCGAAAGCTACTCGCCGGCCCAGATCTCGGCGATGATCCTGCAGAAGATGAAGGAAACCGCTGAATCCTACCTCGGCGAAAAGGTCGAGAAGGCCGTCATCACGGTTCCCGCCTACTTCAACGACGCCCAGCGTCAGGCCACCAAGGATGCCGGCAAGATTGCAGGCCTCGAGGTGCTGCGCATCATCAACGAGCCCACCGCTGCGGCGCTCGCCTACGGCCTCGACAAGACCGAAGGCAAGACCATAGCGGTCTACGACCTTGGCGGCGGCACCTTCGACGTCTCGATCCTCGAGATCGGTGATGGCGTCTTCGAAGTGAAGTCGACCAATGGCGACACCTTCCTGGGTGGCGAAGATTTCGACATGCGCCTCGTCAGCTATCTGGCCGACGAGTTCAAGAAAGACCAGGGTATTGACCTGAAGAAGGACAAACTCGCTCTGCAGCGCCTCAAGGAAGCCGCCGAGAAAGCCAAGATCGAGCTTTCCTCTGCATCGCAGACCGAAATCAACCTGCCATTTATCACTGCCGATGCCTCGGGCCCGAAGCACCTGACCCTGAAGCTCAGCCGCTCCAAGTTCGAGAGCCTGGTCGATGATTTTGTCCAGCGCACCATTGCGCCCTGCAAGGCAGCGCTCAAGGATGCCGGTCTTCAGGCCGGAGACATCGACGAAGTGGTTCTGGTTGGCGGCATGACCCGCATGCCCAAGATCCAGGAAGTGGTGAAGAAGTTCTTCGGCAAGGAGCCTCACAAGGGCGTCAACCCGGATGAAGTGGTTGCCATGGGCGCCGCCATTCAGGCCGGCGTGCTGCAGGGCGACGTCAAGGACGTTCTGCTGCTCGACGTGACCCCGCTGTCGCTCGGTATCGAAACGCTGGGTGGCGTGTTCACCCGTCTGATCGACCGCAACACCACGATCCCGACCAAGAAGAGCCAGGTCTTCTCCACCGCCGAAGACAATCAGAACGCGGTGACGATCCGGGTCTTCCAGGGCGAGCGCGAAATGGCTGCCGACAACAAGATCCTCGGCCAGTTCGACCTCGTCGGCATTCCGCCCGCACCGCGCGGCGTGCCGCAGATCGAAGTGACGTTCGATATCGACGCCAACGGCATCGTCAACGTCTCGGCCAAGGACAAGGGCACGGGCAAGGAACACCAGATCCGCATCCAGGCATCCGGTGGTCTTTCCGACGCCGACATCGACGCCATGATCAAGGAAGCCGAGGCAAATGCCGAGGCCGACAAGAAGCGCCGTGCCGTCGTCGAGGCCAAGAACCAGGGCGAAAGCCTGATCCACTCTTCGGAACAGTCGCTCAAGGACTATGGCGACAAGGTTTCGGAAGAGGATCGTACCGCCATCGCCGACGCGATTGCAGCGCTGAAGGCCGCGGTGGAAGCCGAGGAGCCTGATGCGGACGACATCCAGGCCAAGAGCCAGACCCTCATGGAAGTGTCCATGAAGCTTGGCCAGGCCATGTACGAGCAGAGCCAGGCTGAAGAAGGCGCTGGCGAGGCCGACAGTGATGAGAAAATCGTCGATGCAGACTTCGAGGAAGTCGACAGCGACGATGATGAGAAAAAGTCGGCCTGATTGTCGATCTGACATCACGCGAGAATGAAGGAGGGTCCCCTTGGTGGGGCCCTTTTCGCGTTTACGATGATCTGAATTTCCAGTTGTTGGTGCGTGTTTCACACTTTAGTTGATTATGGACAATGGTGTTTTCACCAAATCTGAAGGTGTATCCGGTTAACAAACTTGGATGACGGAGACACGGGCGGAAGGTTGTTCCAGCGTTTGGGGCAAACCTGTCTCGATGATTGGAGTGTTTTGTGCGGCAGAACTACAGACTGTTCGGAGTATGGAGACTTCTGGCCGCGATGTTGGTGATGGCCTACCACTTCTCGCATTTCGCACCCAATCCGGAACCCATTGTCAAATGGTTCGAGCACATGCTGCCGTTGCTTGACATGTTCTTCATAATGTCCGGCTTTCTGATTTTCGAGCACTACGGCCGGATGGAAAACACGGGCGAAAATTACGTCCTGTTCCTGATCAAGCGGCTCTCGCGGCTCTATCCGCTTCACCTGATCACGCTCATGTTTTTCGTGGCGTTCGGCGTGCTCGTGCATCTAGGACTGCTGCATTCCCAGGGTGCTGACACACGCTATGCCTTTTCGGCCCTGCCTGCGAACCTGTTGCTGATCCAGGCTTGGGGCGTCGATTCCGAATTGACCTTCAACTATGTGTCCTGGTCGCTGTCGGGGGAATGGTTCGCCTACCTGATCTTTCCGGTCGTGCTTTTTGCCCATGCCCGGGGCCGGGCAATGGGGTTGGCGCTGTTGGTGGCGACCATCATCATTGCTCTGGAAGTCGCGGATGCCGGCGCAACCGAACAATATGATTTCTGGTTCGACACCAAATTGTGGGCGGCCTACAGGGTAGCCGCGGATTTCACCTTCGGGGCATTCCTGTGCGTGATCACGCGGCAATTGAAGGTGCCGCCGCGCTGCCAATGGCTAGCCTGGGGCATGCTCGGCTGCGTGTTTGCCGCCATGTTCTCTGATGCAAATATCTATCTCACCCTTGCCATGTTCGGCGTAGCCATCGTTCTTGCTGCGCTCGCGGACCGGACCGGAAAGGATGAAACCGCATGGCTCGAGCCGCTCATGCCGGTGGCAGCGGTCTCGTTCGGCGTCTATCTCTGGCATCCGGTGATCGAGCTCTTCGCCTACTCCCTGTTCTGGAAACGCCTGTTTGGCATTGATGATCCCGTGTTGTTCTGGATCTACATGCCACTTCCCATGGTGATCACCATCGCTGTGGCTTTGGTGTCTGCGCGCCGGTTCGAGCGGCCGGTGGGCAAGTGGATCGAAACATCGCTGACGCGGCTCACCGGAGGTCGCTTTCCATCCCGGCAACAGGCCTGAAACCGGCTTGTCCGCAGACTATCCGGGGTTTTGGGGGCTAGAATTTTTCTCGACGAGTGACTACATGACAGGAGAGCGCGCTCAGGCGCGGGTTCCGCTTGCGCAATTCAGGCGGAGCATGTGTGAGTTCTTGTGTGTCCATCGAGCTGCGGCATCGTAATGGACGCTCCCGGAAGAGAGATTGACGAATACTATGGCCAAGCCAGACTATTACGAAACGCTTGGTGTGGCGCGTGGCGCGGACGAGAAAGAGCTGAAAAGCGCTTACCGCAAGCTCGCCATGAAATACCATCCGGACAAGAATCCCGGCAACGCTGATGCCGAGCACAAGTTCAAGGAAGTCAGCGAGGCTTACGAGACCCTGAAGGATCCGCAGAAGCGCGCGGCCTATGACCGGTTCGGCCATGCTGCCTTCGAGCAGGGTGGTCCCGGCGGAATGGGCGGCGGCTTTGGCGGCGGCGGTTTCTCCGACATCTTCGAGGATATCTTCGGCGAGATGATGGGTGGCCGCGGCGGTCGCCGGTCGTCCGGTGGCCGCGAGCGCGGCGCCGATCTTCGCTACAACATGGAAATCTCGCTCGAGGAAGCCTATACCGGCAAGACCGCGCAGATCAGGGTTCCCACCTCGATAACGTGTGACGCCTGTTCCGGCTCGGGAGCCAAGCCCGGCACCCAGCCGACCACCTGTTCCACCTGCGGCGGTGCCGGCAGGGTGCGCGCGGCACAAGGCTTCTTCTCCGTTGAGCGCACCTGTCCGACCTGCCACGGCCGTGGCCAGACCATCACCGATCCGTGCACCAAGTGCGCCGGCCAGGGCCGGGTGACCGAGGAGCGCTCGCTCTCGGTCAACATCCCCGCCGGCATCGAGGACGGCACCCGCATCAGGCTGTCGGGCGAAGGCGAGGCCGGCATGCGCGGAGGTCCCTCGGGTGATCTCTACATTTTCCTGTCGGTGCGTCCGCATGCCGTGTTTCAGCGAGAAGGCGCCGATCTCTATTGCTCGGTTCCGATTTCAATGACCACTGCCGCGCTTGGCGGCAAGTTCGACATCACCACGATGGACGGAGCCCGCTCGCGGGTGACGGTGCCCGAAGGCACCCAGCCCGGCAAGGAACTGCGTCTGCGCGGCAAGGGCATGCCGGTGCTGCGGTCCGCGCAGTTCGGCGATCTCTATGTCCGGATCACCATCGAAACGCCGCAGAAGCTGTCCAAGCGGCAGCGTGAATTGTTGATGGAGTTCCAGGAACTGTCTTCCAAGGAGACAAGCCCCGAATCCACCGGCTTCTTTTCAAAAATGAAGGGCTTCTTTGACACGATGTCGGATTAAGCCCCCGGGCTAGAGCCGATCATCTATGGCTGGAAGCGATTTGATGGACAGGATTTTTCGTGTCAGCGAGGAAAACCGCAAGCGCGATGCAGCGCATCGTGCGAGGATTTTGACGACGCTGGCGCGGAAAAGACGTCCAAGCCTGGTGAATCGGGAAGCTAGTCCAGAATCAATGCATCATAATCGCCTGAACTTGGTCTTTCACGCCCTGGACTGCGTCGCGTGAGGTTAACGGCGCTCGCGCCGCGTCCCCTCCCGCTCCTTGCCAGATCCCGAAATCCCTGCGTTCAAACGATTCCATCTAAAGATGATCGGCCCTGGCCGGCGTCGCCCAAGAGAAACCATGTTTGCTGTTCAACTGGTGGGGTATAAGCTGCCCTGAGGACAGGGGCGCCGCTGGAGGGTGCAGGCCGTGAGTATGAGTTTTCCCGGGCGGTTTGTCCGCCGGTTCGATGACGAGATCCGTTTTTTCAAGGGATGGATGGACGGACCGAAAGCGGTTGGCGCGATCATGCCGACTTCTTCGGTTACCGCCCGCTCGATGGCCGCGGTGGTCAATCCCGCTTCGGGGCTGCCGGTGCTTGAACTCGGACCCGGAACCGGCGTCATCACCCGCGCCATTCTGGCGCGTGGCGTGCCCCCGTCGAACCTGGTCTCGATCGAGTATTCTCCCGATTTTCATGCCCGCTTGCAACTGGATTTTCCCGAAGTCCGCTTTATCCGCGGCGACGCCTTTGATCTTGATGCAACGCTTGGTGATCTTGGAACGAGCCTCTTCGACAGCGTGGTTTCGGGTATTCCGCTTCTCAATTTTCCGATGGCCAGCCGGGTTGCGCTGATCGAGGACCTGCTCGATCGCATCCCGCCGGGAAGGCCGGTGGTGCAGTTCTCCTACGGCGCCATGTCGCCGGTGCTGGCGCGGGGCACCAGTTTTCAGGTGGTCCACCATGATTTCGTGTTGCGCAATGTCCCGCCCGCGCGACTGTGGATCTACCGCCGCGGCATCCCGACTGCCTGAAATCCGCCGTCATCGGCTTCCCTCGTGGTCTGTGTGTATTATATGAAACCCCGGACAGCACGGTCCCGGAAAGGGACCGGCAGACAGCGGAGCACTTCATGACCCCCAGAATTCTCGTTCTTCCCGGTTCGAACCGCACCGGTTCGTTCAATGCCGCGCTGGCCGCCGCCGCAGCCGTCGAACTGGCGCAGCAGGGGGCCGATGTCACCCGGATCTCGCTGGTCGACTATCCGCTGCCGATCCTCGACGAGAACCTGAAAAACGAGACCGGCATTCCCGAAAATGCCCTGAAACTCGGCCATCTGATCGCGGCGCATGATGGCGTCTTTCTGTGCTGTCCGGAATACAATTCCTCGATCCCGCCGCTGCTCAAGAACATGATCGACTGGGTCAGTCTGATCACCAGGGATGGTGACAAGGTTTTCAAGCCCTGGGCCGGGCGCTACGTCGCCCTCGGATCGGCATCGAACGGCAAGCTGGGCGGGATTCGCGGCCTCTATCATGTCCGCTCGGTGATGGTGAACGTCGGAACCCAGGTGATCAGCGAACAATGCGCGGTCAGCGGCGCTGCCGATGCTTTCGAGGCCGACGGACGGCTCAAAGACGAGCGCGCCAACACGATGCTGGTTAATACCTGCAAGTCTTTGATCAGGCATTGCTCCATGATGTCGAACGGGTAACGGCCGACCCATTTGATCGATGCTGTTCGCGATGGTCTTGCGATCTCCCTGTCTTCATGCGAGGACCGGCTGACACGGAGGGAATGCGAAATGCCACATGCAGCGCTTGAACCGGGTGTGCCCGCTTATGGAAATGTTGATCCGCGCCTGATCGTGGCGCTTGATGTGCCGACGCTGGTCGAGGCCGAGGCTCTGGTCGAACGGACTGGCGACGCAGTGGTGTTCTACAAGATCGGATACCAGCTTGCCTTTGCCGGAGGATTGGCCCTGGCACGTGACCTCAAGTCCTCGGGGCGCAAGGTCTTCCTCGACATGAAACTCCTCGACATCGACAACACGATTGCCAAGGGCGTCGAGAATGTCGTCCGGATGGGCGTCGACATGCTGACCATCCATGCCTATCCGAAGGCCATGCGCGCGGCCGTCGAGGCGGCCCGCGGCAGCGATCTCTGCCTTCTCGGCGTTACGGTGCTGACCTCGATGGACGATGCCGATGTCGCCGACGCCGGTTACGCCCTGTCTGCCGGGGAACTGGTTGAGCGCCGCGCCGCGCAGGCCCGCGATGCCGGAATGGGCGGGATCGTCTGTTCGGCGGCGGAAGCCGGCATCGTCCGCACGATTGTTGGTCCGGACATGGCCATCGTGACACCGGGTATTCGCCCCGCGGGGGCAGATCACGGCGACCAGAAGCGGGTCATGTCGCCGGCCGATGCGCTTGCCGCCGGCGCCACCCATCTCGTGGTCGGGCGGCCGATTTCCGCGGTGTCCGATCCGGCGGCCGCAGCCCGCGCCATCAATGCCGAGATGGCAGGCAACTAGAAAAGAAGGGAAGGCTAGCATGGCAAAGGGATACTGGATCGGCCGCATCGATGTGCACGATCCTGAAGCATACAAGGCCTATATCGAGACCGCGACGCCGGCTTACAGGGAGTTCGGCGCGACATTCCTGGTCCGCGGCGGCGAGTTCGATCCGGTCGAGGGCCAGGCGCGGTCACGCAATGTGGTCATCGAGTTTCCGAGCTATGAGGCGGCGCTGGCCTGCTACAACTCCGAAACCTATCAGAAGGCCAGGGCCATCCGTCAGGAGTTTTCCGACGGCGAGCTCCTGATCATCAAGGGCAATGACGCCTGAAACCACGGCATGCTGCGATTAATCCCCGCACGGGCTGGAGGAGCCCTTCACCTCGCCGGGGTTTTTGATTATGAGCTTGGGTGGACTGCGGCCGAATCTTTTTGCGCATGCGAAAACATATGGCCCGAATGATCCTGTCAGGGAGTGCACAGATGACATCGCTCAATCAACCCAAGCTCGTCACGGTCTTCGGCGGGTCCGGCTTTGTTGGCCGCCACGTCGTGCGTGCGCTCGCCCGCCGCGGGTACCGCATCCGCGTGGCCGTCCGCCGGCCCGATCTCGCCGGGCATCTTCAGCCCCTGGGCGGTGTTGGCCAGATCGTTGCCGTCCAGGCCAATCTCAGGAACCGGGACTCGGTCGACCGTGCGGTCATTGGCGCGGATCACGTCGTCAACTGCGTCGGCATCCTGTTTGAATCCGGCCGCAACACCTTTGCTGCGGTGCAGGACTTTGGCGCCCGCGCGGTGGCGGAAGCAGCCCGGGCGGCAGGCGCCGGTCTCACCCATATCTCGGCGATCGGCGCCGATGTTGATTCGGACTCCGACTACGCCCGGTCCAAGGGCCTGGCCGAAGTTGCGGTTCTCAAGGTTCTGCCCGATGCGGTGATCCTGCGTCCCTCGATCGTGTTCGGTCCGGAAGACGGTTTCTTTAACAAGTTTGCCGAAATGGCCCGCTTTTCGCCGGCCCTGCCGCTCATCGGCGGTGGGGAAACCAGGTTCCAGCCGGTCTATGTCGGCGACGTTGCCGAGGCCGTTGCCCGCAGCGTCGACGGCGTTGTGGAAGGCGGCAAGATCTACGAACTCGGCGGCCCGCGGGTGATGAGCTTCAAGGAGGTTCTCGAAGAGATCCTTGAGGTCACCCAGCGCAAGCGCGCCCTGCTGCCGCTGCCGTGGGGGCTGGCTTCGCTCATCGGCAAGATCGCGACATTTGTTCCTTTCATCGATCCGCCGTTGACCGATGACCAGGTGGTTCTGCTCAAGAGCGACAACGTCGTCTCGGATGCCGCAAACAGGGACAACCGCACCCTGGCCGGTCTCGGTATCCCGCAGACCACCGTGGAAGCGATCCTGCCGAGCTACCTGACCCGCTACCGTCCGCACGGCCAGTACAGCGGCACCGGAAGCGAAGCCTGAACGGGTCATTGATAGCAGCCTTGCTGCCGCCGGGGCTTGAAGCCTGGGCGGCGGCTGTCCTGATCACCGCCAGTTTCTTCACCTCCGCACTGACCGTCTCGGTCGGCATTGGCGGCGGCGTGGCCTTGCTTGCGCTGATGGGATACCTGGTGCCTGTCGTCGCCATCATTCCCGTCCATGGTGTGGTGCAACTGGGCTCCAATGTCGGCCGCGTCGCGCTGCTGCGCAGCCATGTTGCCTGGACCTGCCTGGCGGCCTTCTTCATCGGCGCCGTTCCGGGAGCCTGGGCCGGCAGCTCCGTGGTGGGCGCGCTGTCTGATTCCGTACTCAAGGCCGCACTTGGCGGGTTCATCCTGCTGATCACCTGGATGCGGCTGCCCCGTCTCGCCGCCATCCGGCTGCCGGGTTTCGCGGTGACGGGAGCCATCACCACGTTCCTGACGATGATCTTTGGCGCCACCGGCCCGTTCAACGCCGTGGTTCTGTCCAAGGCCTTTCCCGACCGGCTGCGATTTCAGGCCACCACGGCGGCGGTGATGAGCCTTCAGCATATGGTCAAGACGGCGGCTTTCGCGCTTGCCGGCTTTGCCTTCGGGCCCTGGCTGCCACTGATCGCCGCGATGGTTCTCACCGGACTGGCAGGAACCTGGGTCGGAACCCACATCCTGCGCAAGACGCCTGAAAGCCGCTTTCAGCTCATCTTCAAAATCTGTCTGACCGTGCTGGCGCTCGATCTGATCCGGCGAAGTGTTGCCGGAATGGCGCATGGTTAGCGATGATTTAAGAAAGAGCCGCTTTATTGGGGGAGGTCCGGGATTCGGGCTTGAACCAAATTGCGGAGAAGCGTAAATCGCCCCTGCTTCTGCGGCGGGCAATGTCCGTCCGACGGGGCTCACTCGTCCGGTTCGGCAAATATGCCCCCTGCGCAATGTGCCGGGAATCGGAACAGTTCAAACACGTTAATAAAGATCAATGCCGGGCTGCATGACGCAGCGCACTGCATCAGTTACCATCGGGACATGAGTTAATGGGTAAAACAGTCGTATCCGCGTTCGCATTCGCAATTGTGGTGATTCTGTCCGCATCCGCCTTTGCGCCGCGCAGCGTTGCCCATTCTTCCAAGGGCTGCACCCCGGCCTATGGCGTCGATCCCTGCGCCGTTCAGGCCGTCGCCGAGTAGCCCTTCCGGCTCAGCCGAGCAGCCACAATCCGACAAGACCCAGACTGCCGACTGCGATTCGCCACCAGGCGAACGGGGCAAAGCCGTGTCGTGAAACGAAATCGAGCAGGCTGCGCACCACGATCACGCCGGCGATGAAGGCCATGACAAATCCGACGATGATCGTAACCACATCGTCATAGGCGAGCTTGTCGTAGTTCTTGTAGAGATCGAGCGTGAAGGCTCCGACCATGGTCGGCATGGCGAGAAAGAACGAGAATTCTGCCGCCGAGCGCTTGTCGGTCCCCATCAGCAATGCGCCGGCGATGGTTGCGCCCGACCGTGAGGTGCCGGGAATCATCGCCAGGCACTGGCAAAGCCCGATCTTGAAGGCCAGCGACATCGGATAATCCATCACATTGGTGTATTTCGGCGTAAGCTTCATCCGGTCGATGATCAGCAGAATGATGCCGCCGCCGATCAGCACCCAGCAGATCAGCGCTGTCGATTCGAACAGCACCGACTTGATGAAGCCATGCGCCAGCGCCCCGATCAACGCTGCCGGCAGGAAAGCCACCAGAATGGCCCCGACAAAATGCCGCGCCCGGGCGCTCGACGGGAGTGAGATGGCAAGGGTCCAGAGCCGGGCGAAATAGACCGACAGGATTGCCAGGATCGCGCCCAGCTGCACCAGCACCTCGAAGCTGTTTCCCGGGGACTGGAAGCCGAGGAAATGTCCCGCCAGCAGCAGATGCGCCGTCGACGAGACCGGGACAAACTCCGTAAGACCTTCGATGAGGCCGAGAAATGCCCCCACAATTGTCGTTTCATTCATGCCGGAGTGTCCCTTTCTGCACGATTGAAGGCATGCGCCATTGGATCGCCCCTTTTGGCGACGAGGATTCGCGGACACCTGATCAGTGATTCGCTTGTCTTGCCGTGGGCCAGTCCCTATAGCTCTATTTTCCGGAATCTGACCAGTCCCGCGCACCGGCGCCAACGCAAACACGCTCAGCTTCACGATGCCAGTTCTTTATCATCACACCATATCCGCAGCGTCCCGTTTCGTCAGGGTCTGTTTCAACGAGGTCGATTTTGCCGCGGAGCTGGTGGAGGAGCTGCCCTGGGAGAAGCGTCCGGATTTTCTCAAGATCAATCCGGCCGGCACCCTGCCTGTCTGCGTGACCGACAATGGCCACGCCCTGTGCGGGCCGCACATCATTGCCGAATGGCTCGATGAATCCTTCGGCGTGTTCAAGCGCGACCGCCGGCTTCTGGCTGAGGACCCGTTCCGCCGCGCCGAAATCCGCCGGCTGACGGAATGGTTCATGATCAAGTTCGAGCAGGACGTGGTGCGCCCGCTGGTGCGCGAGCGGATCATCAAGCTGCAATTGCCCACGAGCAAGGGCGGCGGCGCCCCCGATCCGAAGATGCTGCGCACCGGCCGCGCCAATATCCGCCAGCACATGAAATACCTCTCCTGGCTTGCCGGATCCCGCGCCTGGCTGGCCGGCGACAAGCTCAGCTATGCCGATCTTGCCGCCGCGGCTTCGCTCTCGGTGATGGATTATCTCGGCGAGATCGACTGGAACGAGTACCCGCAGGCCAAGGAATGGTACCAGCGGGTCAAGTCGCGTCCGTCCTTCCGGCCCTTGCTGGCCGACCGGATCCGCAACCTGCCGCCGGTCGCCCACTACGCCGACCTTGACTTCTAGGCAGATGGCGGGCGGAAGCCATAGCCGGCCCCATACGCCGGACGGCGCGGTAGCCCCCGGCGGCGCGAATGTCTCCGAAGCAAGGGCGGAACGGCTTAAAGCGTTCCTGAACACCGAGGCAGAGCGTCTGGGCTTTTGCGCTCTTGCCGTGACCCCCGCGGATGCGCAAGCCAGCTTGCGCGATCGCCTGACCAAATTCGTGGCGCTTGGCCGCCATGGCTCCATGCAATGGCTTGCGGAAACGTTGGATCGCCGATCCGATCCGAAGGGTCTGTGGCCGGAAGCGCGCTCGGTGATCGTGCTGGCAATGAACTACGGCCCCGATTGCGACCCGCTTGAAAACCTGGACCAACCCGGAAACGCCTCGATCTCGGTCTATGCCCGCAACCGCGATTACCATGACATCATCAAGGGTAAGCTGAAGGAACTGGCGGGCAAGTTCGCCGCCCGTGCCGGCGGTGACGTCAAGGTCTTTGTCGACACCGCTCCGGTGATGGAAAAACCGCTGGCGCAGGCCGCGGGCCTGGGCTGGATCGGCAAGCACACCAATCTGGTCAGCCGCAGCCACGGCTCCTGGATCTTCCTCAGCTCGATCTTCACCACCGTTGATCTGGCAGCCGATGTCCCCGAAATCGACCATTGCGGCTCCTGCCGCGCCTGTCTCGATGCCTGTCCGACGGATGCTTTCCCGGCCCCCTACCAGATCGATGCGCGGCGTTGCATTTCCTATCTGACCATCGAGAACAAGGGCCCGATTCCGCGCGAATTCCGCACAGCCATCGGCAACCGCGTCTATGGCTGCGACGATTGCCTGGCGGCTTGCCCCTGGAACAAGTACGCCCGGGCCGCAAGCGAGGCGAAACTGGTCGCGCGCGAAGACCTGCGCGCGCCGTCGCTTTTGGGCTTTCTCGCCATGGATGACCCGGCGTTCCGGACTTTCTTCTCAGGCTCTCCGGTCAAGCGTATCGGCCGCGACAGGTTCCTGCGCAATGTGCTGATGGCCGCAGGCAACAGTGGCGAGCCGGATCTCGTGCCGCCCTGCGAATCCTTGCTGAACGACGCGTCGCCGCTGGTGCGGGGGGCCGCCGTCTGGGCCCTGTCGCAATTGGTTGCACCTGACCGGCTGCGCCGGCTTGCTGCCGAGGCTGGTCAGGAGCCCGAAGTGGAAGTCAGGGAAGAATGGCGGATGGCGCTTGGCGCAGGAAATGCACTGGAACAGGGGTGAACCCATGAGACTGATGATCTTCGGCGCCGGATTTTCCGGTCTTGCCATTGCCCGGACGCTTGCCGGTGAGTGTGATTTTTCCGGCGGCACCACGCGAAGCCCGGAACGGTTCGCTGCGTTGCAAGGCGCCGGCCTGACACCGTTCGTCTATGAAGGCGGCATGCCATCGGATGATCTGGCCGCCGCACTGAGCGAGGTCACCCACCTGGTCATGTCGATTGCGCCCGACACCGACGGCGACCCGCTTCTCGACGCATTTGCCGGCGGTTTGCGCCGCCCGATGCCGAAGCTCGAATGGATCGGCTATCTCTCCACTGTCGGCGTCTATGGTGACCATGACGGCGACTGGGTCGATGAGCAAACCCCGTGCAAGCCGGTCTCCAAACGCTCCGTTGCCCGCCTGGCGGCTGAAGACGGATGGACCCGGCTGGCTGCCGGAGCCGGCGTGCCGCTTGCCGTCATCAGGCTTTCCGGAATCTATGGTCCCGGACGCAATGCGCTCAAGACGGCCCATGAAGGCAAGGCCCGGCGGCTGATCAAGCCCGGACAGGTGTTCAACCGCATCCATGTCGCCGACATCGGCGGCGCCACCGCCCTGCTCGCCAGGCAGCGGCTTGGCGGCATCTACAATGTCACCGACGACATGCCGGCCCCGCCGCAGGACGTTGTCAGCGAAGCGGCGCGGATCATGGGGCGCGAGCCGCCCGCCGAGATCGATTTCGAAACCGCAGACCTGTCGCCGATGGCGCGTTCGTTTTACGGCGAAAACAAGCGCGTTTCCAACGCCAGGATCAAGGCGGCCGGATACAGTTTCCTGTATCCCGACTATTTCACCGGGCTGGCGGCCCTGTATCGTGACGGAACCTGGAAGGGCTAGCGTCGGCGGGTTGCAACAAACCGCAACAATAAGTGAACTTGGCGATCTTCTTTTGGCCTGCTTGACTGCCCATTACCCGCGGCATCACCAAAAGGGATTCCAAATTGACGTCAACAACTCTCAACGCCCGGGCCGCCGCATTGTTCCTTGCGGGCCTCATGACTGCCGCAACCACTGTTTCCGCCGTCAGCCCGGCCTCCGCCGCCGAGCCGTCCTGTGGCCGCGCCTCATGGTATGCCCTGACCTCGCGCACCGCGTCTGGCGAGCGCATGGATCCGTCGAAACTGACCGCCGCCCATCCGCGCCTTCGTTTCGGAACCAGGGTCGAGGTGGTCAATCCACGCAACGGAAAATCGGTTGTCGTCCGCATCAATGACCGGGGACCTTTCGTCAAGGGCCGCATCATCGACGTGTCCAAGGCGGCTGCCAGCCACCTCGGCATGATCAAGTCAGGCGTCGCCAAAGTCTGCTATCGCGTGGTTTCCTGATCCAATCCGCTTGCCAGCCCCGTTTGTCTCGCTATTGTAGCCAGGCATGTATTCTTTCAAGGGGTTACAGCGCTGGTGTGCGTCCGTTCGAACGCCCCGCGCTGGCAAGGGCGGGCAACGATGGAAAGCGCGGAAATTCTGGGGCGGCAGCAGGCTCTGACCAGGGAGATTGCCTCGCGGCGCGATGATCTGGTGGCCTTGACCCAGGATCTGATTCGCATCCCGACGCTCAATCCGCCCGGCGATTTCTATCGCGACATCTGCGAGTATCTCGCCCGGCGTCTGGAAAAATCCGGGTTCGACATCAAGTTGCTGCGCGCCGAAGGCACGCCCGGCGACAGCGAGCGCCATCCGCGCTGGAACGTCATCTGCCGCCGCGAGGGCGGCCGCTCCGGCCCCTGCGTTCATTTCAATTCCCATATCGATGTGGTGTCGACCGGCGCCGGCTGGACCTTCGATCCCTTCGCCGGAACCGTCTCCGACGGCAAGATCTATGGCCGCGGCGCCTGCGACATGAAGGGCGGGCTTGCCGCATCGATCATCGCCGCCGAAGCCTTCGTCGCCCTCTTTCCCGATTATCCCGGCGCCATTGAGATCTCGGGCACGGCTGACGAGGAAACCGGCGGCTATGGCGGTGTCGCCTGGCTGGCGGAGCAGGGCTATTTCTCGCCCGAGCGCGTGCAGCACGTGATCATCCCCGAGCCGCTCAACAAGGACCGCATCTGCCTCGGTCACCGCGGCGTCATGTGGGCCCAGATCAAGACCCACGGCCGCATCGCCCATGGCTCGATGCCGTTCCTGGGCGATTGCGCTGTCCGTCACATGGGCGCGGTCATCGCCGAGATGGAAACATCGCTGTTTCCGGCTCTGGCCAGCAGGCACACCGCCATGCCGGTGGTGCCCGATGGTGCCCGCCAATCCACCATGAACATCAACTCGCTGCACGGCGGGCAGGCAGAGCCCGATCCGGATTTCACCGGTTTCCCGTCGGCCTGCGTGCCCGACGAGGCGCGCATGGTCATCGACCGGCGCTACCTGATCGAGGAACAGGCCGAGGAGGTGCGCGGCGAGATCATTTCGCTGCTCGAGCGGGTCAAGGCCGAACGGAAAGACTTCCGCTACGATTTCGAGGAACTCTGGCAGGTCAGCCCCACCATGACCTCGGTCGAGGCGCCGGTGGTCAAGGCGGTCGAGCGCGGCATCCGCTCCGCGCTCGCCTGCGAGCCGGTGCATGTGGTCTCGCCCGGCACCTACGATCAGAAACATATTGACCGCATTGGTCGCTTGAAAGACTGTATCGCCTATGGCCCCGGCATCCTCGATCTGGCGCATCAGCCGGACGAGTATGTGGGGATCGACGACATGGTCGATTCGGCAAGGGTTATGGCCTTTGCCTTGGACGATCTTCTGCACGGACGCGCGTAAGACGTAAGCCGTGCCAACGGGAGCGAAGGAAGCAGACATGACAAAGAATCCGATTGCGGCAACAGCCGTTTCGTTACTGGCTCTGGGCCTGGCGTTCGGCGTCACGCCGGCCATGGCTGCCAAGATGGATGTGACCATCGGCATGCAGCTTGAGCCGCCGAACCTCGACCCGACCGGCGGCGCCGCCGCGGCGATCGACGAGGTGGTCTATGCCAACGTTTTTGAAGGCCTCACCCGCTTTGGCTCCGACGGTGCAATCCTGCCTGCGCTGGCCGAAAGCTGGGAAATTTCCGACGATGGCCTTGTCTACACCTTCAAGCTGCATACCGGTGTGAAGTTCCATGACGGTTCGGATTTCAACGCCGATGACGTCAAGTTCTCGCTCGACCGCGCCCGCGCGGAAGGCTCGACCAACGCCCAGAAGGCCCTGTTCGCCGACATCGCCTCGGTCGACGTGGTCGATCCGGCCACAGTCAAGGTGACCCTGTCCAAGCCCAACGGCTCGTTCCTGTTCAACATGGCCTGGGGCGATGCAGTCATCGTCGCGCCGGAGACGGCAGCCGACAACGCCGCCAAGCCGGTCGGCACCGGACCGTTCACGCTCACCGAATGGGTCAAGGGCGACCGCGTCGAACTCGGCCGTTATGACGGCTATTGGGGGACACCGGTCAAGCTCGACAAGGTGACCTTCAAGTTCATCTCCGACCCGACTGCGGCCTTTGCCGCGATGATGGCCGGCGACCTCGATGCCTACCCGGCCTTCCCGGCTCCGGAAAACCTGGTGCAGTTCGAGGCCGATCCGCGTTTCAAGGTGATCACCGGCTCGTCCGAGGGTGAAACCATCCTCGCCATGAACAACAAGAAGCCGCCGCTCGACAACGTCAAGGTGCGTGAGGCGATCGCCCATGCCATCGACCGTCAGGCGATCATCGATGGCGCCATGTTCGGCTACGGCACGCCGATCGGCACCCATTTCGCCCCGCACAACCCGGCCTATGTCGACCTGACCGCCCAGTCGGCCTACGACCCCGAAAAGTCCAAGGCGCTGCTTGCGGAAGCCGGCGTCAGCGATCTTACCCTGTCGCTGAAGCTCCCTCCGCCGAGCTATGCACGTCGCGGCGGCGAAATCATTGCGGCGCAGCTGCGTGAGGTCGGTATCAACACCGACATCACCAATGTCGAATGGGCGCAGTGGCTGGATGACGTGTTCAAGGCCAAGAACTTCGACCTGACCATCGTTTCGCACACCGAACCGATGGATATCGGCATCTATGCCCGCGACGACTACTACTTCCAGTACGGCGATCCGGACTTCAAGGCGATCATGGCGGACCTCGCCAACGCCACCGACCCGGCCAAGCGTACCGAGCTGATGCAGGCGGCGCAGAAGAAGATTGCTGACGATTACGTCAATGCCTACCTGTTCCAGCTTGCCCGCGCCGGCGTCATCAGCGCCAAGCTGAAAGGGATCTGGCTCAACTCGCCGACCCAGGCCAACGACATGACCGGTGTCTACTGGGAAGAGTGAGACCCCTGACCTTCGCGATGGCCGGGTGTGAACCCGGCCATCGCACCATTATGCCCGTGGATCATGCCCCCTGGATCATGCCCGATGACCGCCTATCTCCTGCGGCGCCTCCTGTCCCTGTCGCTCAGTCTTGTTGCCGCCAGTCTGGTCATCTTCCTGGTCATGGAAGTGGTGCCCGGCGATCCCGCGTCCTTCATGATGGGCCTCAATGCTGATCCGCAGGCAGTGGCGGCATTGCGCAGCCAGCTTGGCCTCGATGAGCCGTTGCCCCTGCGCTATATCGGCTGGGTGGCGGGCCTTCTGCAGGGCGACTTCGGCATTTCCTACACCTACCGGGTTCCGGTTTCCGAACTGATCGCCGAGCGGGTGGTGATATCGCTGCCGCTGACGCTTTATGCGCTGGCACTTTCGACCCTGATCGCATTTCCTGCCGGAATTCTGGCTGCCTCGCGGCGCAACTCGGCCGCCGACCTGACGGTCATGGGCGCCACCCAGCTCGGCGTGGCGATCCCCAATTTCTGGTTCGCGATGATCCTGGTGCTGATCTTCGCGGTCAATCTGCGCTGGTTCTCGGCCGGTGGTTTCCCGGGATGGGAAGCCGGCTTCTGGCCCGCGATCAAGGCGCTGACGCTGCCTGCGATCGCGCTCGCCTTGCCGCAGGCCTCGATCCTGGCCCGGGTCATGCGCTCGTCGCTGATCGACACGCTCAACGAGGATTTCATGCGCACCGCCCGCGCCAAGGGACTGAGCCGCGGCCAGGCGCTCTGGCGCCATGCGCTGCGCAATGCGCTGATTCCGGTGCTGACCATCATCGGCCTGCAGTTTTCCTTCCTGCTCGCCGGCGGCATCATCATCGAGAATGTCTTCTATCTCCCCGGCCTCGGCCGGCTGGCATTCCAGGCGATCACCCAGCGCGATCTGATTGTCGTACGCTCCGTGGTAATCCTGCTGGTCTTCGCCGTCATCGTCGTCACCTTCCTGGTCGATCTCGCCTATGCGGCCGCCGACCCGCGATTGCGCAGGCGCCGGTCATGAGCACACCTCCCGCCGATCGGTCCTTCCTGCGGATGGCGCTTGGCCATCCGGCATTTGTCCTGGGCTTCCTGCTCTCCGCGCTGTTCATCGCGCTTGCGCTGGTCTCGTTCCTCTGGACGCCGTTCGACCCGACGAAGATGGACATTGCCGGAAAGCTCAAGGGACCATCGCTCGAGCACTGGTTCGGGACGGATCATTTCGGGCGCGATATGTTTTCCATGATCATGGTCGGCGCCCGCGTGTCGATCGCCGTGGCCTTTGTCGCGGTCGGCATCGGTATGATCGTCGGCGTGCCGCTGGGGCTCTATGCCGCCGCCCGCAGGGGAAGCCTGATCGACGAGATCATCATGCGCGGCAACGATTTGGTGTTTGCCTTCCCGTCGCTCTTGCTGGCGATCATGATCACCGCCGTCTTCGGACCTGGCGCCGTCAACGCCATCATCGCCATCGGTATTTTCAACGTGCCGGTGTTCGCGCGGCTGGCGCGCGGTGCGGCCCTGTCGCTGTGGACCCGGGATTTCGTGCTTGCGGCGCGGGTGGCGGGCAAGAGCCGGGCGCGGATCTCGGCGGAACACATCCTGCCCAACATAGCCAACCTGCTGATCGTCCAGGGCACCATCCAGTTCTCGCTCGCCATCCTCGCCGAAGCAGCACTCGCTTATGTCGGGCTCGGCGCCCAGCCGCCGCTGCCAAGCTGGGGCCGCATGCTCGCCGATGCGCAGACGCTGATCTCGCTTGCACCGCACATGGCATTGTTTCCCGGCTTTGCAATCATCGTCACCGTGCTTGGGCTGAACCTGATGGGCGACGGCCTGCGGGATCTGTTCGACCCCAAGCTGAGACGGGGGCGCTGATGACGGTCCTCTCCATCTCCGATCTGAAAGTCGATATCCACGGCAACACCGTGCTGCACGACATCGACCTGACCCTGGATCCCGGCCGCATCCTCGGCATTGTCGGCGAATCCGGTTCCGGCAAATCGATGACGGCGCTCTCGGTGATGCAACTGCTGCCCAGTGGCAGCAACTGGAGCGGGTCGATCCGTGTCGCCGGAGCCGATCTTTCCATCATGGGCGAACCGGCGCTCTGCCGGATGCGCGGCCGCGACGTCGGCATGATCTTCCAGGAGCCGATGACGGCGCTCAATCCGGTGCGCACCATCGGCGACCAGGTCGCCGAAACCGTCCGCATCCACACCGGCGCCAGCCGCCGTGAGGCCTTCTCCATCGCCCGCGAGATGCTGAACCGCGTTGGTCTGCCCGAGGATCGTTTTCCGCTCGACCGCTTCCCGCATGATCTGTCCGGCGGCCAGCGCCAGCGCGTGGTCATCGCCCAGGCCATTGCGCTTCGGCCCAAGCTGCTGATCGCCGACGAGCCGACCACGGCGCTCGATGTCACCACCCAGGCCCAGATTCTCGATCTGCTCAAGCAGCTGGTACGCGAAGAGGACATGGGGCTGATGCTGATCACCCATGACCTTGCCGTCGTCGCCGGGCTCGCCGATTCCATCGCCATCATGAAGGATGGCGCGGTGGTCGAGGCGGGGGCGACCCGCGAGATCTTCCGGGCCATGCGCCACCCCTACACGCGGGCGCTGTTTACCGCGTCCGCCCATGTGCCCGATCGCGGCCGCAAGCCCGAATCCGGCAAAATACCGGTCTTGGCGGTCGAGAACGTCGTTCGCGATTATCAGCAGCCGCGCCGCAACCTGTTTGTCAAACCGCCGCCATTCCGTGCCGTCGATCACGTCAGTTTCGAGATCAGCCACGGCGAGAATGTCGGCCTGGTCGGCGAATCCGGCTGCGGCAAGTCGACGCTTGCGCGCTCGATCCTGGCGCTCGACGGACTGCAGGGCGGCGACATCCGGCTGAACGGTCATGTCTTTTCCAGCGCCGGTGATGGACCCCATCCCGAACTCCGGGCGCGGATGCAGGTGGTGTTTCAGGATCCCTATGGCTCCTTCAATCCGCGCCACCAGGTGCGAAGGCTTGTTACGGAACCGTTCCATCTCGTCAAGAATCCGCCGCGGGGCGCGGAGCTGGAGCGCCGGATCGACCGGGCGCTGACCGAAGTCGGGCTCAGCTCGAGCGACGCCGACAAGTACATCCACGAGTTTTCCGGCGGCCAGCGCCAGCGCATAGCCATCGCCCGCGCCCTGATCATCGAGCCGGCGCTGATCGTGCTCGACGAGGCGGTCTCGGCCCTCGATGTCTCGATCCGCGCCCAGATCCTCGATCTGCTGGCCGGCTTGTCGGAACGGCTGGACCTGTCCTATCTGTTCATCTCGCATGATCTGTCCGTGGTTCGCGCCATCACCGACCGGGTGCTGGTGATGAAGGACGGCAGGATCGTCGAGCAGGGCGAAACCGAAACCGTTTTCCGCAATCCGCAGCACCCCTATACGCAAAAACTGGTGGCGGCGACGCCATCGCTGGAAGCGGCGCTTGCCGCACCGGCAGACTGAAAGTGAAGAAAGGACGACCCGTGAGCGAGCTTCTCGACGCCGGATTTGATACCAGCCAGTGCCTGATCGGCGGCCGATGGATAGGGGGCGGAGGCGGCAGGACATTGCCCGTCGAGGACCCGTCGACGGGCCACGAGATCGGCAGCATTGCCCGGGGCGGAAAGGCTGAAATCGAGGCTGCCGTCGATGCCGCCCAGTCCGCGATGTCCGGCGAGTGGGGCCGCATGCCTGCCGCCGAGCGCGGCCGCCTGCTCGCGAAGATCGGCCGCGCGGTGGAGGAAAACGTCGAGTGGCTGGCCAAGCTCGAGGCCCACGACGTCGGCAAGCCGCTGACCCAGGCCCGCGCCGATGCCCGGGCGCTGGCGCGCTACCTGGAGTTCTATGGCGGCGCCGCCGACAAGATCCATGGCGAGACCATTCCCTATCTCAACGATTACACGGTCTACACCCTGCGCGAGCCGCATGGAGTCACCGGCCACATCATCCCGTGGAACTACCCGATGCAGATCCTTGGCCGCTCGGTTGGCGCCGCGCTGACCATGGGCAACGCCGCGGTTCTGAAGCCGGCTGAGGAAGCCTCGCTGACGGCTCTGGCCTTCGCCCGCATCGCCATGGAATGCGGCCTGCCTGCAGGCGCGCTCAACGTGGTGCCGGGTCTGGGCGAGGAGGCCGGGGCGGCGCTCTGCTCGCACCCGGGCGTCAATCACATCTCGTTCACCGGTTCGCTCGAGACCGGCCGCAAGATCCAGCAGGCTGCGGCGCAGAACGTCATCCCGGTGACGCTGGAACTGGGCGGCAAGTCGCCGCAGATCGTCTTTGCCGATGCGGACCTCGAGCGCGCCCTGCCGTTCCTGGTCAATGCCGGGATCCAGAATGCCGGCCAGACCTGTTCCGCCTCGTCGCGCATTCTCGTCGAGGCATCGCTGCACAAGGATCTGGTCCGGCTGATGAGCGAGCGCTACAAGGCGCTGACCGTCGGCGCAGCGATCGAGGATCAATCGGTAGGTCCGCTGATCTCGGCGCGGCAGAAGAACATCGTGCAGGGTTTCCTCGCCGAGGCCGACGAGGACGGTCTGGCGCCGGTGGCCGAGGGCCAGATGCCGAAATCGGCGCCCATGGGTGGCCATTACGTGCGCCCGACACTCTACGGCGACGTCGATCCCGGCCATGCGCTGGCCCGCGACGAGATCTTCGGCCCGGTGCAGGTGATCATCCCGTTCCGCGACGAGGAAGAGGCCATCGCGATCGCCAACGGCACCGATTACGGCCTGGTGGCCGGGGTCTGGACCCGGGACGGCGGCCGTCAGATGCGGCTGGCGCGCGAAATCCGCTCCGGCCAGGTCTTTGTCAACAATTACGGCGCCGGCGGCGGCGTCGAGCTGCCCTTTGGCGGTGTCGGCAAATCCGGCCATGGCCGGGAAAAGGGTTTTGAGGCGCTCTACGGCTTCTCGGCCTTGAAGACCGTTGCCGTCTGGCATGGCCGTTGAAATTTGAAGTGAGGAAAGATCGATGAGACTTGAAGGCAAGACAGCGCTGGTGACCGGCGGCGCATCCGGATTTGGCGCCGGCATCGTCCGTAAATTTCTGGCCGAGGGTGCGCGCGTCGCCATCGCCGACATCAATGCCGATGCGGCAAACGACTTCGCCGCCGGGCTTGGCGACCAGGCCTTTGCCGTGGCGGTGGATGTCTCCCGCAATGACAGCGTGGCGGCGATGGCCAAGACGGTCCTGGAGCGCTTCGGTGGCCTCGACATTCTCGTCAACAATGCCGGCATCACCCATCTGCCGGCGGCGATGGAAGACATCAGCGAGGAGGATTTCGACCGGGTCCTCGCCGTCAACACCAAGTCCGTATACCTGACGGCTCGCCACTTCGTTCCGGTCATGAAACAAAAACGCGCCGGCGCAATTCTCAATGTCGCCTCCACCGCCGGCGTCAGCCCGCGGCCGCGGCTGAGCTGGTACAATTCCTCCAAGGGCTGGATGATCACCGCAACCCGCTCGATGGCGGTGGAGTTGGCGCCGTCGGGCGTGCGCGTCAATGCCATCAACCCGGTGGCGGGCGAGACGCCGCTGCTCAAGTCCTTCATGGGCGAGGACACGCCGGAAATCCGCGCCAAGTTCCTCTCGACCATTCCGCTGGGCCGGTTTTCCACGCCCGAGGACATGGGCAACGCTGCCTGTTTCCTCTGTTCCGATGAAGCGGCAATGATCACCGGCGTCACCATGGAAGTTGACGGCGGCCGTTGCATCTGAGGCCGCCTGGAAGGTGAATCGCTTGCTAAGCGGTATCTGACCGGCTAGCAGAGGACCAACACACAGCGCCGCGCGCCCCGGAGGGTGCGCTTGTCGTGCTGTGAACCTTTGCAATCATGCATGTGCGTTGGCGTTCAAATGTGTCCATCTGGACGCGCCATGCATTGGGAGATCAGACCATGCGCCTAGGCGGACGCCTGCAAGCAGCCATCGAAGTCCTGACCGAGATCGACGCCCGGCACCGGCCGGTGCCCGATGCGCTGAAGGACTGGGGCCTGTCGCACCGCTTTGCCGGGTCCGGCGACAGAGCGGCGATCTCCAACCTGGTGCATGACGCGCTCAGAATGAAACTGTCGCACGGTTTCATGATGGGGGGAGACACGCCTGCCGACCTCGCCGTCGCCACGCTGCTGCGGCAATGGCGGATCAGCCCGGGAGAGCTGGCAAGCATGCTCGAAGGGGATCGTTTCGCCCCCGAAATACCGTCCGTGGAGAAGCTCGCCGATTGTCTGGCGCGGGACCTGTCGCAGGCCGAGCCGCATGTTCGCGCCGACATCCCCGAGTGGCTCGTCGGATCGTTCGAACGGGCCTTTGGCAGCGAATGGGAAGCGGAAGCGCGAGCCATGATCGCCCGTCCGCCGCTTGATCTCAGGGTCAATACGCTTGCAACCAACCGTGATGAGGTTCTTGAAGCTTTTGCCGAACAGGGCGCCCGTCCGACACGGCTGGCGCCGAACGGCATCCGGATCGAAGCCGGCGAAGGACCGCAGCGCCAGATCGCCGCCACCAGCGAAGTCAGCTTCGCCCGCGGCTGGTTCGAGATCCAGGACGAAGGTTCGCAACTGGCGGCTCACCTGGCCGGCGCCGCGCCCGGCGAAAAGGTGCTCGATTACTGCGCCGGTGGCGGCGGCAAGTCGCTGGCCTTCGCGGCGATGATGAACAACGAAGGCAGCATCAACGCCTATGACGCTGACCGGCGCAGGCTGGCGCCGATGGTCGAGCGCATCCGCCGCGCCGGCGCCGAGATCATCTACATCAAGGAACGGGCCGCCAACCTCGCCGGTCTCGAAGGCCGCATGGACCGGGTATTGATTGATGCGCCCTGTACCGGAACCGGCACCTGGCGCCGCCGCCCGGATGCCAAGTGGCGGATATCGGAAAAGAACATCGCCGACCGCGTCGCAGACCAGGACAAGGTGCTCGACGAAGCGGTCAACTATGTCCGCCCCGGCGGCGAACTGGCCTATGTCACCTGTTCGCTGCTGCCGGAGGAAAACACCGATCGGGTGAAAGCATTCCTGCAGCGTCATCCGGAATTTGAAACCATCAGTCTCAAGCAGCGTTGGGCCTCAGTTGTGACGGACCCGGATGCGCCGGTTCCCTATGCGGATCAGAACCTGGGACTGGTGCTGTCGCCGCGGCGCACCGGCACCGACGGCTTCTACTTCGCCGGCTTCCGCCGCAAGATGGGGTGAGAGTTCAACCGGAATAGGAGCGGGCAACGCGATGACAAGGGTGAAATCATGACCAAGAAACACGCGCTGACGCTGATCCTGTTTGTTATTCTGACCGTCGCCGCCGGCAATCTGGTCGGGTATCTGTCAATTCCGGGGGCCTGGTACGCGGGGCTGGAAAAGCCGTGGTTCAATCCGCCCAACTGGATTTTCGGCCCGGTCTGGACCCTGCTCTATGTGCTCATCGGCATAGCCGGCGCGCGGGTGTTCATCCGCGAGCGCGGTGGCGCCCTACCGAAACTCTGGTTCCTGCAGCTTGCGTTGAACCTCGCCTGGTCGCCGTCCTTCTTTCTGATGCAGCGGCCGGACCTCTCGCTCATCGTCCTGGTCGCCATGCTGGTGGTGATCCTCACGTTCATTGCACTTGCCTGGAACCGGGATCGCCCGTCCGCCCTGCTGTTCCTGCCCTATGCGGCCTGGGTGGCCTTTGCGGGCTGCCTCAACGGAGCCATCTGGTGGCTGAACTAGCTGCAGCGCCAGATATCGAAATTTCGCTTGCTGTTTGACTGTCGGATTGGCACCTTCGCAGCTGCGAAAGGAAACACCGCATGAATGAGAAGCCGGACGAGAACTTCCGTGAGCGCGTGACCGGCAGCTTTGCCCGTCAGGATGTGATGCACACCATCGGCGCCGAACTGACCAAGGTCGACTACGGCGTTGTCGAGATCGAGATGCCGTTTCGCGCGGATCTGACCCAGCAGCATGGATTTCTGCATGCCGGGATCCTTTCCACCGCGCTTGACTCGGCCTGCGGCTATGCGGCGCTGTCGGTCATGCCGGAAGATGCCGCGGTGCTGACCATTGAGTTCAAGATCAATCTCCTGTCGCCCGGGCGCGGCGACCGGTTCCTGTTTCGCGGCGAGGTCACCAAGCCGGGCAACACAATCATTGTCAGCGACGGACGCGCCTACGCCATCTCCGATGGCCCTGCCAAGCTGATTGCATCGATGACCGGCACCATGATGGTGGTGCGCGGTCGGGAGGGCATTGACGGATGAGCGGCACGATAAAACGGGTCGGTGACCGGAAGATTCTCTATGTGATGGCGGCGGAGCCGGAATACGGACCGCATCTCAAGGCCCGTTTCGAGCCGCTGATCACCGGGGTTGGCCCGGTCGAGGCCGCGGGCGCGGTTGCGGCCGGACTGTCAGTTCCGGGCCGCGACCGGCCTGACTGCATCATCTGTCTCGGCTCCGCCGGATCGCGCATCCTGGAGCAGACCGGCATCTACCAGGTCTCCTCGGTCAGCTACCGCGACATGGATGCAAGCCCGCTCGGCTTCGAGAAGGGCAGGACTCCGTTTCTGGATCTGCCGGCCGTGCTGCCGCTGCCGGTGATTGCCGAAGGTGTTCCTTCGGCAAGACTCTCCACCGGCGCCAATATTGTTTCGGGTGCTGCCTATGATCTCATCGATGCCGACATGGTCGACATGGAAACCTTCGCGGTTTTGCGCGCCGCCAGCCGCTTCGATGTGCCGGTGATCGGGCTCCGCGGCATTTCGGATGGCAAGGCCGAGCTCAACCACATCGATGACTGGACCGAATATCTGCATGTGATCGACGAAAAACTGGCCCAGGCGGTGGATCGCGTGGAGCAGGCGATTGCATCCGGCGCGGCTTTGGCTTAATCGCTCGCCATGAACGAGATCCTTCACACCACCCATCCCGATTCCATCCTGATCATCGATTTCGGCAGTCAGGTCACGCAGCTCATTGCCCGCCGGGTCCGCGAAGCCGGCGTGTATTGCGAAATCGTCCCGTTCCAGCTCGCCGATGAAGGCTTCGAGCGGATGCAGCCGAAGGGCGTGATCTTCTCCGGCGGACCGGATTCGGTCACCCGCGAAGGCTCGCCGCGCGCCCCGCAGGCGGTGTTCGATTCAGGCGTTCCCATTCTCGCCATCTGCTACGGCCAGCAGACGCTCTGCACCCAGATCGGCGGCAGCGTCGAAGGCGGCCATCACCGCGAATTCGGCCGCGCCGACGTCGAGATCCTCAAAGCCTCGCCGCTGTTCGAGGGTTTCTGGGAAGTCGGCAAGAAATATCCCGTCTGGATGAGCCACGGGGACCGGGTCACGCGTCTTCCGGAAGGCTTCGAGGTGATCGGCACATCGCCGAACGCCCCCTTTGCCATCTCGGTCGACGAGAAGCGGCGCTACTACACCACCATGTTCCACCCGGAAGTGGTGCACACGCCCGATGGCGCCAAGCTGCTGTCGAACTTCGTGCACAAGATCGTCGGGCTGAAATCCGACTGGTCGATGGCCGCCTACCGCGCCGAAATGGTGCAGAAGATCCGTGATCAGGTCGGCTCCGGCAAGGTCATCTGCGCGCTTTCAGGCGGCGTCGATTCTTCGGTCGCGGCGCTTCTGATCCACGAGGCGATTGGCGATCAGCTCACCTGCATCCTCGTCGACCACGGCCTGATGCGCATGAACGAGGCCGCCGACGTGGTCGCCATGTTCCGCGAGCACTACAATCTCTCGCTCAAGCTGGTCGATGCATCCGATCGCTTCATCTCGCAGCTCGAGGGCGAGGCCGACCCTGAAACCAAGCGCAAGACCATTGGCCGGCTGTTCATCGAGGTCTTCGAGGAAGAAGCCAAGAAGATCGGCGGCGCCGATTTCCTCGCTCAGGGCACGCTCTATCCCGACGTCATCGAAAGCGTCTCCTTCTCCGGCGGTCCGTCGGTGACGATCAAGTCGCACCACAATGTCGGCGGCCTGCCCGAACGGATGAACATGCAGCTGGTCGAGCCCCTGCGCGAGCTGTTCAAGGACGAGGTGCGGGTGCTGGGCCGTGAACTTGGCCTGCCCGACAGCTTCATCGGCCGTCACCCGTTCCCCGGACCGGGCCTCGCCATCCGCTGCCCCGGCGGCATCACCCGCGAGAAACTCGACATCCTGCGCCAGGCCGACGCCATCTATCTCGACGAGATCCGCAAGGCCGGCCTCTACGACACCATCTGGCAGGCCTTCGCCGTGCTCCTGCCGGTGCAGACAGTCGGCGTCATGGGCGATGGCCGCACCTACGAATTCGTCTGCGCCCTTCGCGCCGTCACCTCGGTCGACGGCATGACCGCCGATTTCTACCCCTATGACATGGATTTCCTCGGCAAGACCGCGACCCGGATCATCAACGAGGTCAAGGGCATCAACCGCGTCGTCTACGACGTGACGTCAAAGCCGCCCGGCACCATCGAGTGGGAATGAGCCTGGAGTTCTGATTTCCGGGAACGACGAAGGAAAAGACCGGACATGAGTGTCACCATCTACGGCATCAAGAACTGCGACACGATGAAGAAGGCGCGGACCTGGCTTGCCGACCACTCCATCGCGGCGGAGTTCCACGACTACAAGGCGTCGGGCATCGACCGGACGCATCTGGAGCGCTGGTGCAGGGAAGCCGGTTGGGAAACCGTGCTCAACCGGGCCGGCACCACCTTCCGCAAGCTCGAGGATGAGCAGAAGCAGGGTCTCGACGCCGAAAAGGCCATCGCCCTGATGCTGGCGCAGCCCTCGATGATCAAGCGCCCGGTGCTGGAAGCCGATGACCGGCTGCTGGTCGGCTTCAAGCCGGATCTCTACGAGCAATTCTTCGCCTGAGGGGAAGAAAGATGGCGAAGACCACCCGCGCCACCACGGCCCTTGCCCGTCTCGGCGTGGCCTTTACCGTTCATAGCTACGACTATGACCCGCACGCCGACAGCATTGGCCTGCAGGCCGCCGAGGCCTTGGGGGAGCATCCGTCGCGTGTGCTCAAGACCCTGATGGCGGAACTCGACGGTAAGCCCGTCTGCGTCGTCCTGCCCTCCGATCGGGAAGTCAGCATGAAAAAGCTCGCAGCCGCCCTGGGCGGCAAGTCGGCCACCATGATGAAGCCCGCGGACGCCGAACGCCTCACCGGCTACCATGTCGGCGGCATCAGCCCTTTCGGCCAGAAGAAGCAGGTGCCGACAGCCATTGAGGTGGCCGCCCTCTCCGAGCCGCATGTGTTCATCAATGCCGGCCAGCGCGGGCTCCAGCTCAGGTTGGACCCGAACGACGCCGCGCGCGCCCTGAAGGCCGTTGCAGCTTCGGTCGTGGCCTGAACAGGCATCCGCCGGCGCAATATCTTGTGCCGGCTAAGCAAGTCTTGAGAGGTTTCCTAGAACAGGTTGCCCTGGCTCGGTTCCTTGGGCTTTTCGGCCTTGGCGCGTGTTGGCTTTTTCGGCCGGGAGATCGGCTGATCGGAACTGTTGGCCAGCGCCGAAACCTCGCCGTCGGCAAACTCGATGGCGATCATGCTGCCGGCGTCGACCTCGGCCGCGCGTGCCAGAACCTTGCGGTCCGAATCGCGGATCACCGCGAAGCCGCGCCCCAGCACGCTTTGATACGACAGCGACTGCAGCATCCGCGCCTGCGCGCCGAGCCCTCGTTTGCGCTGGTCGAGCATCAGGGTCAGCGCACTGTCGCTTCGGCGGCCAAGATCGGACAGCCGCTCCCTTCCCCGCCCCTGGGTGTCCGCCAGCCTGCGCGGAACCGAGGCAAGGACCTGGGCATGACGCTCCAGCCGGGATCTCAGCGCGTCGATCCGGCGTTCCTGCACCCGGTCCATGCGCGCGATCTTGTCGCGGACCTGCTGGTGCTTCTCGCGGATTGCCGAGACCAGCGCCACCGGCGTCACCCGTGCTGCCTGCTGTTCGAACCGCCGGCGCCGGTTGGCGGTGTTGAGTTCGAGCGCCCGGCCAAGCGATTGCGCCGAGCGGTCGAGCCGTTGCCGTGGCAGCGCCAGCACGCTGTCGAGTGTCGGCAAGGCTCGCGCCAGACCCCGTAGCGCCTCGCGGCGCCGGTCCAGCGTGCGCGATTGCGCGGATTTGAGCCGCGCTGCCAGGGTCGCCACATGGGCTTCGAGATCAGCCTTCACCGGCACGGCCATCTCGGCGGCCCCCGTCGGTGTCGGCGCGCGCCGGTCGCTGGCGTGGTCGATCAGCGTCCAGTCGGTCTCGTGCCCGACCGCCGAGATCAGCGGGATATCGGAATCGGCCGCCGCCCGCACCACTGCCTCGTCGTTGAAGCCCCACAGATCTTCCAGGCTGCCGCCGCCGCGCGCCACGATGATCAGGTCCGGCCGCTTGATCGGACTGTTCGCATCAAGCGCGTTGAAGCCGGCAATCGCCCGGGCTACCTCGTCGCCCGATGTGTCACCCTGGACCCGCACCGGCCAGACGATCACATGGACCGGAAACCGGTCCTCGATCCGGTGCAGGATATCGCGGATCACAGCGCCCGTGGGCGAGGTCACCACGCCGATGACCATCGGCATATAGGGCAGCAGCTGCTTGCGCGCCTCGTCGAACAGCCCCTCGGCGGCAAGCCGCCGCCGCCGTTCCTCGATCAGGGCCATCAACGCGCCGGCCCCGGCCGGCTCCAGCGCCTCGATGACGATCTGGTATTTCGACGACCCGGCATAGGTGGTGACCTTGCCGGTGGCGATCACCTCCATCCCCTCTTCGGGCCGATATTTCAGTTTCGAGAATACGCCCTTCCAGATCACGGCCTCGATGCGGGCCTTGTCATCCTTGAGCGAGAAATAGGCGTGGCCCGACGAATGCGGTCCGCGATAGCCGGAAATCTCGCCGCGCACGCGCACATTGCCGAAAGCGTCCTCGACGGTCCGGCGGATCGAGCCGGACAGTTCACTGACCGTGAATTCGGCGGCATTGGTGGGCGAATCATCCAGGAGAGAAGGCATGCCCGAATCCGCACCATGATGCGGCCTGCGTCAAGCCTGCTGCGCGGCAAATGCGCATCACGAAGCCGGATTCGCCGGCATGGCTGCAAGACCGCCTTGATCGTAAAAGGCAATGCATCTGCACGCTTGCGGTCATTCGAAATCTGGATCCTGTTTGCACATACGGTCTTAACCCTTGAAACATATGTTCAGCGAATAGAAGCTCGTCCGGAGGGATGAAGTGTGAGTGCGCCGAAGAACTATCTGTCGCGTCTTCCGGATCAGGATCGACGCGAATATACGCGGCGGCAAACCAATCTGGTGGGCACGATCCACTACATGCTTCACGGGGTTCGCGGATACTCGTCGCAAACCTGCCGGATGATCAATATCTCCGAAGGCGGCTGCGAAGTAGCTCACATTCTTCCCGAATCGGTGCCGGATTTCCTCTACTTCGTGCTCAAGGGCCTGGCGGCCAAATTCCCCTGTGCTGTGGTTGAGCGCGAGGAGGAGGGACTGCACCTGAAGTTCATGACCGTCTTGCCAACCGAACTGGTCGACAGGATCGCCCAAAAGGGTGGGCCCGGGAGATAGTCCGGAGACGGCAAATCGTCGCTGGCGGTAAACTGCGTGAGCCATTGCGTTCGTCTTTGCTCCTGTTGCAGGATGCGCCCGCACGAAGCAGGATATTTCACATGAAGCATGCGGTAATTGTCGGTGGCGGCCACAACGGTTTGGTCTGCGCCTGGTATCTGGCTGCGGCCGGTCACAAGGTCACGATTCTCGAAAGGAACGAGACGGTCGGCGGCGCCGCGATAACCGAGGAGTTCCATCCCGGGTTTCGCAATTCCGTCGCTTCCTACACCGTCTCTCTGCTCAATCCCAAGGTGATCGCGGACCTCGATCTGCACCGCCACGGTCTCAAGATCGTCGAACGCAAGATGGGCAATTTCCTGCCGCTGCCGGATGGCCGCGCGCTTGAGGCCGGACCCGGCCGAACCAAGGCGTCGGTGGCAAAATTCTCGGCCCGCGATGCCGAAGCGCTCGACGGCTTCGACCGGATGCTCGAAAACGCCGCCAATGTGCTGCGCGATCTCTTGTTGCGCACCCCGCCCAACGTGACCGAAGGCAACTGGCTGTCCGCCGTACCCGAATTGCTCAAGGCCGCTTCTCTTGGACGGCAATTCGCCGAACTGCCGCTTGATGCGCGGCGGGACGTGCTCGATCTCTTTACCTGCTCGGCGGCGGAAATCCTCGATCGCTGGTTCGAGAGCGATCCGGTCAAGGCCCTGTTCGGCTTCGACGGCATTGTCGGCAACTGGACCACTCCCTTTGCCCCCGGCACCGGCTATGTGCTGCTGCACCATTATTTCGGCGAGGTAAACGGCAAGCAGGGTGTCTGGGGTCATGCCATCGGCGGCATGGGCGCGATTACGCAGGCCATGTGCAGGGCCTGCGAGGAAAAGGGTGTCACCGTGAAAACCGGAGTGCCGGTCGAACGGGTCGAAACCGGCAAGGACCAGGTCACAGCTGTTATCACCGGCAATGGCGAGCGTATCGAAGCCGATCTGGTCGTCTCGAACATTCACCCGCAATTGCTGGTCGGAGACCTGCTCGCAGACGCCCCGCTGCCTCAGGATTTCCGCCGCCGGATCGGCTATTGGCAGAGCGGCTCCGGCACGTTCCGGATGAATGTCGCGCTTGATACGCTCCCGGCATTTACGGCCCGGCCCGAGCCGGGCGACCATCTGAGCGCCGGGATCATCATCGCGCCATCGCTTGGCTACATGGACCGCGCCTACATCGATTCCCGTGCCCATGGCTGGTCGCGCCAGCCGATTGTCGAGATGCTGATTCCGTCAACGCTCGATCCGACGCTGGCGCCGGAAGGCAAGCATGTCGCCAGCCTGTTCTGCCAGCATGTCGCGCCGAAACTGCCGGATGATTTCGCCGGTGGGTCGTCCTGGGATGACCACAAGGAAGCGGTTGCCGACCTGATGATCGGAACCGTGGACCGTCACGCACCGGGATTTGCCGCAAGCATGATCGGCCGCCAGGTGCTCTCGCCGCTCGATCTCGAGCGCAAGCTGGCGCTGGTGGGCGGAGATATCTTCCATGGCAAGCTCAGCCTCAACCAGCTGTTTTCCGCCCGCCCGGTGCTGGGCTACGGCGCCTACCGCGCGCCGCTCAAGGGGCTGTACATGTGTGGATCCTCCACCCATCCCGGCGGCGGCGTTACCGGCGTTCCGGGACACAATGCGGCGCGTGAAATTCTCGGCGACATCCGCTCCCGCCGGGTGTAACCGTCAGCGCACAACGCAGTTCCAGTTTCAGGTGAATCCAGATGAAAACCGAAATCGAGACCATTGCAGGCGAAACCCCCGGCATTGCCTATGAGCTGATCGTTCACCGGCTCTCGGGGTCGGATACATCCGCGCCCCGCGTCTATATCCAGGCTGCCCTGCATGCCGACGAACGGCCCGGCGTGGCCGCGCTGCATTACCTGATTCCGATGCTCGAGAAGGCCGAAGCCGAGGGCCGCCTGCTCGGTTCGCTGACCATCGTGCCCCATGCCAATCCGATCGGTGCTGCCCAGCACATGTACGGCGAGCACATGGGCCGGTTTGCGACCGGGACCCGCGTCAATTTCAACCGCGACTTTCCCGTGCCCGACGAGAACGGCGTCAGAACGCTTGACCAGACTTCGTCCGCCACCTTCGCCGAACGCCGGTTGAAAAGCCGGCTGCTGGACCTCGCCGACGAGTGCCCGATCGTGCTCGATCTGCATTGCGACGACGAGGGCGTTCAGTACATCTATGCGCCCGAGCGGCTCTGGCCGGAAATGGCCGACCTCGCCGCCTGCCTTGATTGTGAAGCCGCTCTTCTCTGGAACGCCGGTTCCGACCGCGCCTTCGAGGAGGCCGCTTATGAGCAGATGGTGGCCACCGCGAAGAACGGAGACCTGAGCGGCCACTGCGTCACAACGGTTGAACTGCGGGGCCAGAACGACGTCGATCCGGTGCTGGCCGTCAAGGACGCGGAGGGGATCTTCCGCTTCCTGCAGGGGCGTGGCGTCGTTGCACCGGACGCAAGACCCGCTCCGGAGCTCCGGAAGGACTTCGTCGGCAAGCCGATCCGTCATGTCGACATGGTATTGGCACCAGTGGGCGGCACCATCCTGTTTCATGCTGCCCCCGGCGACCGCGTCGCGGCCGGGCAGCTGGTGGCCGAGATCATCGTCAATCCCGGTCGTGACAACGGCACCGTAGCGGTGCATGCGCCGCAGGCCGGTTTTGTGCTGACCCGGCGCATCCGCCGCTTCATCCGCATGGGCGACAATCTCCTCAAGATCATCGGTGATGAGGCGGCAGTGGCATCGCGCAAGGGGGCTCTGGAGGACTGAAACCCTGCTGTCCTTGCAGGTCCGGTAATGCGGCCCCACGCCATCCTTTGACTTTACCGGGCGAAAACGTAAACCTGTGTCCAGGGCAAACGTGATCGGCACAAGACCGGCCGCAAGCAGTACTGAGGGATGGGGACAGATGGGAACAAGGTTATCGGCACTGCCGACCGCCGCCAGGGCCATGGCAATTGCCGCGGGGCTTGCAATCGGCGCCGGCCTCGCACAGGCCGAGGAGGTTCGCTACTTCACCATCGGCACCGCCGGCATCGGCGGAACCTATTTCCCGCTCGCAGGTACCATCGCCAATTCCATCTCCAATCCGCCCGGTTCAAGGGGATGCGACGAGGGCGGGTCTTGTGGCGTGCCCGGGCTGGTGGCCGTGGCCCAGTCTTCCCACGGATCGACCGCCAATGTTGGCGCTGTCGCGTCCGGAGAACTCAATTCGGGATTTTCCCAGGCTGACATTGCCTATTGGGCCTATTCCGGAACCGGAACGTTTGAAGGCCGCGAGCCGATGCGCGATCTTCGGGTCATTTCAGCGCTTTATCCCGAGCACATGCATCTGGTCGCTTCCCGGGCGTCGGGCATTGCTTCGGTGAAGGATCTGGTGGGCAAGAGGGTCTCGCTCGACAAGACCGATTCCGGCACTTACCCCGACGCCATTCTCGTTCTTGAAGCATTTGGCGTGGCCAAGACAGACATCGAGATCGCAAATCTCCTGCCGGATGAGGCCACTGATGCCTTGCGCAAGGGAAACCTGGATGCCCTGTTCTTTGTCGGTGGCTATCCTGCCGGGGCGATTGCGGAACTTGCCACAAGTGCTGATGTGATCCTTGTCCCCATTGCAGGACCGGAAGTGAACGCGATGCTTCTTGAGCACTCGTTCTTTACCCGGGACGAGATACCCGACGGCGTCTATGCGGATGTGGCAGGTGTCCCGACGGTTGCTGTCGGCGCGCAATGGCTCACGAGCCTCACTCAAAGCGATGACCTGATCTACGGGATCACCAAGGCCTTGTGGAATAGCAATACCCGCCACCTGCTTGATGTCGGCCATGCCAAGGGCGCGTCGGTGACGCTTCCGACCGCACTGGATGGCATCGGGATTCCGCTTCATCCCGGCGCCGAGCGGTATTATCGCGAAGCCGGCATGATCAAGTAGGAGGTCCTGCCGGACTGTGGTTCATCGATGGCCGTAATAGAGCGAGACTGCGTGTTCGGCTTCCGCGAAGAACAGCCAGCGCTCGGCCAGCAGCCCGATGATCATCGACACGGAGGCGAGCAGATTGAAAAGCGCCGGCGCATCGCTCAGGCCGACGACCGCGAGGACGAGCACCGGCACGACCGCGCCAAACACCAATGCCAGCATGCGTAGCCGGCTTGCGTGTTTTCGGCCGATCCGGTGCGCCATTTCGCGGGTGAGGTAATTGTCGCCGGTATGTGGGCGTTCCAGGAGCCGCACCTTGCCGATGAAGCCGAGCCCTGTCGCGGTTTCGGGGGTTGAACCGGCATCGGCAAGCCGCGCCCGGCTGGCGCGCGCCCACCACATCCACTTGGCCGCCCAGGCAAGGCCGATCAGAACGATGCCCCAGAGTTCCGGCGCCTCATGCGTGCCGAGCGCCGAGGCCAGCAGCCAGCCGGAGCCGAGCGCAAAGCCGCAATAGACCACCGGGGTGAGCCGGCTGTGCCACTGTGGCACGGTTCTGAGCTGCGCGTAGATCATTGAGGTCGTGAACACCGTCAGCGCCGCGCCAAGGGCTGATAGCAGCCCCAGTACCGGCTGCCTGGAACCGGTGACAAGCCAGATCAGCACATAGACGCCGAACAGGATGAGTGTGGCAATCGCCGCGATGCCTTCGCGCGACAGCCAGCTCGAGCGCCATTGGCTGAGCGCCCGCCAGGCCCGTTCCGGGTGACCGAGGTGGAAGGTCGATGCGAGAAGGCCCGCAATCGCCAGGCCGCCGCCGACAACACCAACGAGAAACACCCATCCAGCCGAGGCATCGACCGGAAAACCGAGGCCTATGAGGAAGATCATGCCGAGCCCGGCGCCCGACATGACGGTGAAGAAGATGACGGAAACGGCAGGATGCATGGGATTATCCGAGTTTGTCGAGCGCGGCGTCGAGCCAGCCCAGAAACCCGTCGGCCTTCGGCGCCGAAGCCGCCGGGGCTGCGGGCGAAGGAGTTGCGCGCTCTGAACGGGTTTTGGGGCGCGGCGGCAGGTACTTGTTGACCGGGCGGGTCTCCATCTCCGGCATCAGGTCGATGCCGCCGCGCTCGGCGACCAGTCGCGAGACGTCGGACTCCGGATCGTTGAAATCGCCGAAATGCCGCGCGCTTGAGGGGCAGGTGCGTACACAGGCCGGAATCCGGTCTTCCTCGGGCAAGCTGTCGCTGTAGATCCGGTCGACGCACAGCGTGCATTTCTTCATCACGTTTTCGACCGGGTCCATCTCGCGCGCGCCATAGGGACAGGCCCAGGCGCAGAGCCCGCAGCCGATGCACATGTCCTCGGTCACCAGCACGATGCCGTCCTCGGAACGCTTGTGGCTGGCGCCGGTCGGGCACACGGTCACGCAGGGCGCATCGTCGCAATGCAGGCAGGATTTCGGGAAATGCACGATCTGCGCCGGCGCGTCGGCAGGCGTGACCTCGAAGGTGTGGATCCGGTTCAGCCAGGCGCCCGACACGTCGGCGCCATAGGCGTCGGTATCGGCCAGCGGCGAGGCGCCCGCACCGGTGTTCCATTCCTTGCAGTTGACCGCGCAGGCATGGCACCCGACGCAAGTGTCGAGATCGATGACCAGGCCGAGGCGTTTTTCGGTCGATTGAGGAAGGCTGGTCATGCGGTTTTCCCCCGGCCGAAAGCCACGTTGGCAGGGCCCTGTCCGACCGGGCTCTTCTGTGCGCCGGCGTCGGGCAGGCTCTGTCCGGTCGTCTGGTCGGCATCCTTGCGGATCGCCACCCGAAGGTCGAACCAGGCCGCCTGACCGGTGATCGGATCGGAATTGGCCCAGCGTCGGCCGTCGCCCTTGGGTGGCAGCAATTCGTCGATCAGGTGGTTGAGCAGGAAGCCGCGCGTGGCTTCCGGCGCGTCCTTGTCGAGCGCCCAGGCCCCGGCGCGCTTGCCGATCGCGTTCCAGGTCCACAGCGTCGAGCCGTTGACGGCATCCATGCGCGCAACCTTGACCCGGATCTCGCCCGATTGCGAAGTCACCCGCGCCCAGTCACCAGTCTCCAGTCCCTGCCGGTCGCAGACCTCGCCCGGAACATAAAGCGCGTTTTCACCGTGGATCTGCCTGAGCCAGGCATTCTGCGATCCCCAGGAATGGTACATCGCTGCCGGCCGCTGGGTAATGGCGTGCAGCGGATAGGCGTCCTCATCCAGCCCGTCATCGGCAAACGGCGGATACCAGGTTGGCAGCGGGTCGAAACAGGTTCTGATCCGTTCCCGGTGATGCTCCGGCGGCACCGGCTTGGCCTTGCCTTCGGCGGCCAGCTGGAACTTGCGCAAGGGCTCGAGATAGAGCTGGAAGATGTTCTCCACCGGCCCGTCCTGCAGACCGTGCTCGATCGCCCAGTCGCTCCAGGCCCGGTTGGCGTGCTTGAAGTAATGCGCTTCCTCGGGCACATGCACCTGCGAGAAGCCGCCATTTTCGATATAGCGCTTGAGCTGGTCCGGGTTGGGTTTGCCCCTGCCGGTCTTGTCGCCGTCTTCGCCGCGCCAACCGGAAAGCGGTCCGATGCCCGGCTTGCGCTGGTGATTGACGATGTAGTCGGCATAATCCGTGTAGACCGGCGCGCCGTCCTCGCCGACCATGCCCGGAAGCTTCAGCCGGGCGCCGAGATCGAGCAGCACGCTCTGGAAGCCGCGCACGTCGCGGTCCGGCTCGACCACCGGCCAGCGGATCGAATCGCACAGCGCTTCCGGTTCGCTGATCGGCCGGTCGAGCAGCGAGATGCAGTCATGCCGTTCGAGATAGGTGGTGTCGGGCAGGATCAGGTCGGCGAACGCCACCATTTCCGAGGAATAGGCGTCCGAATAGATGATCTTCGGGATCACGTACTCGCCATTCTCGTCCTTGTCGGTCAGCATCTTCATCACCGACGACGAGTTCATCGACGAGTTCCAGGCCATGTTGGCCATGTACATGAACAGCACGTCGATGCCGTAGGGATCACGGGCATGGGCGTTGGAAATCACCATGTGCATCAGCCCGTGGGCCGACAGCGGCGCATCCCAGGAAAACGCCTTGTCGATACGCTGCGCGGTTTCGCCATCGGCTTCCAGCAGCAGGTCTTCCGGTCCGCGCGGATAGCCCAGATGCGGCCCGGCAAGCGCCGTGTCGGCGCAGGCGCCGCCATGCGGCCTCGGCTGGCCGGCGACAGGACGCGGGTAGGGCGGCTTGAAGCGGAATCCGCCGGGGCAATCGATCGATCCGATCAGGATCTGCAGCATGTGCAATGCGCGCGCGGTCTGGAAGCCGTTGGAGTGGGCCGAGATGCCGCGCATGGCGTGAAACGCCACCGGCCGGCCGATCATCCGCTCGTGCCGTTCGCCCTTCATGTCGGTCCAGGGCCGCTCGATCACCACTTCGCGCTCGAACGCCGCCTCGGCGATCTCGCCGGCAATGCGGCTGATGGTGTCGGCATCGATCCCGGTCCGTTCGGCTACCGCAGCAGGGGCATATTGCGGATCGAGATATTTCTGCGCCAGCAGTTCGAACACCGGGATGGCGTAACGCCCGTCCGGCAATTCGAACCGGCCTTTCAGCGCCGGCTTGACGCCCGGGGTTGCCGAGGAGATGGCCTTGCCGCTGGTGCGGTCGGCCACCAGCGGGACGCCCTCTTTATCGCGCGCGAACAGTCCGTGCCCGCTACCCTCGGGATCGTCGATCACCAGCCAGGGCGCGTTGGTGTAGCGGATCAGGTAATCGAGATCGACCTTGCCGGTCCGAAGCAGTTCGTGCGCCAGCGCCAGGATCAGCAGACCGTCTGTCCCCGGCGTGATGCCGAGCCATTCGTCGGCAATCGCGTTGTAGCCGGTGCGCACCGGGTTGACCCCGATCACCTTGACGCCGCGCTCCTTGAGTTTGCCCAGACCCATCTTGATCGGATTGGAATCATGATCCTCGGCCACGCCGAAGATCATGAACAGTTCGGTCTTTTCCCAGTCCGGCGCGCCGAACTCCCAGAACGCGCCGCCCATGGTGTAGATGCCGGCAGCCGCCATGTTGACCGAGCAGAATCCGCCATGGGCCGCATAATTCGGGGTGCCATATTGCTGCGCCCACCATCCTGTCATCGACTGGCTCTGGTCGCGCCCTGTGAAAAAGGCGAGCTTGCGCGGGTCGGTCCGCCGCACTTCGCCCAGCCATCCGGTGGCGAGCTCCAGCGCCTCGTCCCATTCGATTTCCTTGAATTCGCCGGAACCGCGCTCCCCGGTCCTCAGCAACGGCTTATTCAGCCGTGCCGGTGAGTAATGCTGCATGATCCCCGCCGACCCCTTGGCGCACAGCACGCCCTTGTTGATCGGGTGGTCGCGGTTGCCCTCGATATAGTGGACCTTGCCTTCCGCCATATGGACATTGATGCCGCACCGGCAGGCGCACATGTAACAGGTGGTCTTGCGAATCTCGGTCTTGCCGTCAGCCGTGCCTGGAGCCCTGCTGGTCTGGTTCATACGCCCTCCCCAAGACGTGCCGCCTGATAGTCTGGTCGCACCACGTTTTCGTCTTCGCCCAGAAGGGCGAACCGACAGCGTCCGCCTCCGCGCTCGCTGGTCAAACGGACCGCGCGGCCGGTCAAAAGTCAAGCCGGGGGGATAAAGCCAGAGCGACTACTTCTAAGTCCAGATGAGAGCGGAACAGTCAGTTTGGATGCTGCTATCTGCGTGGCTGACAGGCTACTGGAACGGCACGGGCGGGTTGGTCGGGCAGACCTCCATAGGGAAGGACGGCCTGTTTCTCCTGCCGGGAGCGGGATGCGATCAGCAGGCGGGCTTGCCCGACGGATCGCAATAGAGGCCGTGTAGCACCTCGAGCACCGCGCCGACCTCCTCGCCTTTCAGCGAATAATAAATGGTCTGCGCGTCGCGCCGCGTGTTGACCAGGTCGGCGTCGCGCAACTTGCGCAGATGGTGCGACATCGCCGGCTGCGACAGGCCCGCCATGTCGGCAAGCTTCAGCACGCTCTGCTCGCCATCGAGCAGGATGCAGAGAATCCGCAGCCGCACAGGTTGCGACAGCATCTCCATAAGCTTCGCCGCTTCGCCCATCCGCGGCTCCATTTCCAGCATGTCCTGTGCGTCAAGCATCTCCGGCATCCCGTTCGACAAACATCAATGAACTCTTATATAAGGAGATCCCGTCAATAATTCAACCTGCAAACGCTCTTGTGCTGTCCCTGACGATCAATTCCACTTCGAGAATCGTGGTTTCGATCGCCGGGCTGGCATTGGTGCCGATGTGATCGATCAGCAGTCGCGCCGCGGACAGGCCGAGCTTCTTGCGCGGTTGCCGCACGGTGGTCAGGGCTGGAATGAAGCGCTGGGCGATGGCGATATCGTCGAACCCGACGATGGAAACATCGCCTGGAACCGAAATGCCGTTCCGCGCCAGCTCGGAAATGAAGCCGAACGCCATCTGGTCGGACTGGCAGAACAGTGCGCTCGGCCGCTGGCGAAGGCCCAGCCAGACTTGTGCTGCCAGAGCCCCGGCGTCGAGGCTGAAATCACCTGCGAAGACATGTGCGGGATCAAGGGTCAGCCCGCGCTCCGCCAGCCCCTGGGCGGCGCCCTTGGTTCTGGCATGGGTCAGCACGTTGTCGTCCGGCCCGGTGATCATGCCGATTGTGCGATGCCCGAGCCCGGCAAGATGGGCGACCGCAAGCTCGCCGCCATGTGCGTTGTTGGCGCGCACGGATGAAAACTCGCCCCTTGGCGTCCACTCGCAGGCAAAGATGATCGGCGGAGCCCCGGCTCCGGTACTCGCGACCGAAAGGATTGCGTCGGGCAGCGAGCCGTCGAGCGCGATGATCCCGTCGGCCCGCGTCGCGTGCAGGTACTCGAGCACCAGCTGTGGCTTCATGTGAGCCTGCCTGGTGTCCACAACCAGCATGTTGATATCGCTTTCCGACAGGGCGGTCTCGATCCCGGCGAGAATCTCGGAGAAGAACGGATTGCCGATGTTGGGGACCAGCACGACGATCGCGCCGGTGCGCTGGCGCCGCAGATTTCGCGCCGAGAGATTGACCCGGTACCCGGTTTTCTCCGCCGCCGCAAGAACTGTGTTACGCGTTGATTCTGCAACGGTTTCCGGTTTGCTCAAGGCCCGGCTCACGGTCGCGGTGGAGACCCCGGCAAGCCGTGCGACATCGGTAATCTTGGGGGCTTTTGGTTCCATGACGAGCTGAATTCCTGCTTTTGCGAGATCCGTTTGAGGCACGTTCCGCAAATATCACTTGACTCCAAAACTCATCGCGGTCAACCTTTATGTAATCGATTGCAGTGCAGCATTTTCACCGCCAATGTAATCGATTGAAAACGGTGTGAGGACACCGGTGGGTCCGGGCTGTTGCGTCAGAGCAACGATGCCGGGAGGAAGAACATTCCTGGGAGGGAAAACGATGAACACATTCAAGCTTTTTCTTGCCGGCGCATCCGCGTTGGCGCTTTCGACAACCGTCAACGCGACCGATCTGGAAGTCACCCACTGGTGGACCTCCGGTGGCGAGGCCGCAGCCGTGGCGGAATTTGCCAGGTTGTTTGACGCCACCGGCAACAAGTGGGTGGATGGCGCCATCGCCGGCGGCGGCGGCACCGCACGCCCGGTCATGATTTCGCGCATCACCGGCGGCGACCCGATGGCCGCCACGCAATTCAACCATGGCCGTCAGGCGGAAGAGCTTGTCGAGGCAGGCCTGATGCTCGATCTGACCGAGCTTGCCGAGAAGGAAGGCTGGAAGGACATCGTCAATCCGCCGAGCCTGCTCGACAGCTGTACGCTCGATGGCAAGATCTACTGCGTCCCGGTCAACATCCATTCGCCGCAGTGGCTTTGGCTGTCGCACGCCGCCTTCGAAAAGGCTGGCGTTCCGGTCCCGAACAACTGGGATGAATATGTCGCTGCAGCGCCGAAGCTGCGCGAAGCCGGCATCCAGCCGCTCGCTCTTGGACAGCAGCCCTGGCAGTCCAACCTGCTCTTCGGTGCTGTGCAGATCGGTGTCGGCGGGCTTGATCTGTGGAAGCAGATCAACCTCGAAAAGAATGTCGATGCAGCCAAGGGTCCGGAGATGGCGAAGGTCTTCCAGGCCATGGCGGATGCCCGTGAAATGGCGGACGGATCTAACGTCCAGGACTGGAACCAGGCCACCAACATGGTAATCACCGGCACTGCCGGCGGCCAGATCATGGGTGACTGGGCGCAGGGCGAGTTCCAGGTTGCCAATCAGGTGGCTGGCAAGGATTATTCCTGCCTTCCCGGTCTCGGCGTGCACGAGTATCTCTCGACCGGTGGCGATGCCTTCTATTTCCCCAAGCTGAAGGATCCTGAAAAGGCTGCCGCGCAGCTCGAACTGGCGTCGATGATGATCTCCAAGGAGGCGCAGGTCGCCTTCAACCTGAAGAAGGGTTCGCTGCCGATCCGCGGCGACATCGACCTGGCAGCCGCCAACGATTGCATGAAGAAGGGCCTGGAGATCCTCAAGACCGGCAACCTGCTGCCTTCCGGCGACCAGGTCTTCTCGGCCGATACCCAGACCCAGTTCAATGATCTCATGGTAGAGTTCATGAACGACAAGAGCATCACCCCGGAAGATGCCCAGAGCCGTTACGCCGCCATCGTGGAAAGCGCCGACTGATCTGGACTTGATCCGACCGCCGGTCCGCTGAAGCGGGCCGGCGGTTATTCGTCATTCGGGGAGGCCGGCGATGACCACGATACGCGCGACTGCGGCAACGCAGCGCCCCATTAGCTTATTTCGGAACAAGGCGGCAAAGATCGCCGCCATTCCGATGATCCTGACGGCCCTTGTGGTTTTCATGGGAGGGACGATCTGGACGGTGGTCTTTTCGTTCACGAAATCCAGGCTGCTTCCCAAGGCCCAATTCATCGGGCTTGATCAGTACGAGCGCCTCTGGTCGAGTTCCAAATGGGGGATCGCCATTGAGAATATGGTCATCTACGGGCTGTGTTCGCTGGTCTTCTCGCTGGTGATCGGCTTCGTCCTGGCGGCCTTGCTCGACCAGAAAATCCGCTTCGAGAATACGTTTCGCTCGATCATGCTGTATCCCTTCGCCTTGTCGTTCATTGTTACAGGACTGGTCTGGCAGTGGATTCTCAATCCCGATTTCGGCATTCAGAAAGTGGTTCGGTCGATGGGATGGGAGAGTTTTTCCTTTGACCCGTTGAACAACCAGGAAATCGTCATCTACGGCATTCTCATTGCCGGTCTCTGGCAAGGTACCGGCTTGATCATGTGCCTGATGCTGGCAGGCCTGCGCGGAATTGACGAGGATATCTGGAAGGCCGCCCGCGTCGACGGCATCCCGGCATGGAAAACCTACATCTTTATCGTCATTCCGATGATGCGAGCCGTCTTCGTCACAACTTTGGTCATCATCGCCTCGGGCATAGTCAAGCTGTACGATCTGGTCGTCGCCCAGACCTCCGGCGGGCCCGGCATCGCCTCCGAAGTCCCGGCCAAGTATGTTTATGACGCGATGTTCCTGTCGCAGAATCTTGGTCAGGGTTTCGCCGGCTCGACCATGATGCTGCTGGCGGTTCTGATCGTCCTCATCCCCTGGGCCTACATGGAATTTGGAGGACGCCAGCGTGACTGAAGTGACCACTCTTGACACCCGGCTCGCCGCATCGCCTGGTATGGTGGATGGTCCTCGCGGCGCCAAGCCCAAACGCGCAATCTCGCCGCGCAATGTTTTCATCTACGGCACCCTTCTGCTGTTCTCGGTCTACTACCTGCTGCCGCTCTATGTGATGATTGTCACATCGCTCAAGGGCATGCCGGAAATCCGGCTCGGAAACATCTTTGCCCCGCCGGTTGAGATCACCTTCGAGCCCTGGGTCAAGGCCTGGGCCACCGCCTGCACGGGTCTCAACTGCGAAGGCCTGTCGCGCGGCTTCTGGAATTCGGTGCAAATCACCGTGCCATCGGTCGTTCTTTCGATCGCGATTGCATCGGTGAACGGCTATGCGCTGGCCAATTGGCGCTTCAAGGGAGCGGATGTGTTTTTCACCATCCTGATCTTCGGTGCCTTCATCCCCTACCAGGTGATGCTTTACCCGATCGTCATACTGCTGCGCGAACTGGGCATCTACGGCACCCTTTGGGGCCTCATTCTGGTGCACACCATTTTCGGCATGCCGATCCTGACATTGCTGTTCCGAAATTATTTCACCACGGTACCCCAAGAGCTGTTCAAGGCGGCGCGTGTCGATGGCGCCGGTTTCTGGGGCATCTATTTCAAGATCATGCTGCCGATGAGCCTGCCGATCTTCGTCGTCGCCATCATCATCCAGATCACCGGCATCTGGAACGACTTCCTCTTCGGCGTGGTCTACACCAAGCCCGATGTCTATCCGATGACGGTTCAGCTCAACAACATCGTCAACTCGGTTCAGGGGGTGAAGGAGTATAACGTCAACATGGCCGCGACCATCATTACCGGGCTTGTTCCCTTGTTCATCTATTTTGTTTCCGGGAAACTTTTCGTGCGCGGCATCGCAGCCGGTGCGGTGAAAGGGTAACTATCGTGACCAGTGTATCGATCCGTGATCTGACTCTAAAATTCGGGTCTCTTGAAATCCTCAAGTCCCTCAACATCGATATCGATGAAGGCGAGTTCCTGGTCCTTCTCGGGCCGTCGGGCTGCGGCAAGTCAACCTTGCTCAACTGCATCGCAGGTCTTCTGGACATTTCCGACGGCCAGATCTTTATCGGCGGCAACAATGTCACCTGGTCACAGCCCAGCGAACGCGGCATCGGCATGGTGTTCCAGTCCTATGCGCTCTATCCGCAGATGTCGGTCGAGGGCAATCTGGCATTCGGCCTGAAGAATGCCCGGATGCCAAAGGACGAGATAGCCAAGCGAATCGCCCGTGCCGCCGAAGTGCTGCAGATTGAGCCATTGCTCAAGCGCAAACCGGCGCAACTTTCCGGTGGCCAGCGCCAGCGCGTCGCCATCGGCCGCGCCCTGGTGCGCGATGTCGACGTGTTCCTGTTCGATGAGCCCTTGTCCAATCTCGATGCCAAGCTGCGGGCCGAATTGCGCGTCGAGATCAAGCGGCTGCATCACCGGCTCAAGAACACCATGATTTATGTGACCCACGATCAGATCGAGGCGCTGACGCTCGCCGACCGGATCGCCATCATGCGAAACGGCATCATCCAGCAGCTCGATACACCCAACGAAATCTACAATCGCCCGGTCAATCTTTATGTCGCCGGCTTCATGGGGTCGCCCGGCATGAATTTCGTGGAAGGTGAACTCTCGCATCACAGCGAGGCGGCGCTGAATTTCGGTTCGACGAAAGTGCCCCTCGGCCGCTATCCCTTTGCGAGCGACGACCGGCCGGGCAAGGCCATCTTCGGGATCCGGCCGGAACATGTGAGCTGCGGAGCCGCAGCTTCGGATGAACCCTTCAGCGTCGACGTGGAAATCGAAGTCGTTGAGCCGATGGGAGCAGACACTCTTGTGTGGGCTGTGCTGGACGGCAGGGAATTCCGTTTCCGCGTCGACGGCCAGAGCGAATTGCGCGCCGGCCAGACCACCAGGATCGGATTCGATCCGGCAAAGGCCTCGATCTTCGACGCACAGACCGAACTTCGGCTCTGACCCGGCGCGGCCCCGGCCGAGGTTCGATGGCGCGGAAGACACACGATACCGGTTCCTCTCCCGTTCACTGGGGCGGTGGTTGGATCCGGCACACGAATGACACCCAGACAAGACACAATCAGGAAAGTCCACTCCCATGAAGTTCTCGTTTCAGCTCTACAGCGCCCGCAATTTCCAGCCCTGGCAGGACGTCCTGGCGATGCTCGCCCGTACCGGCTACAGGAATGTCGAGGGGTTCGGCGGGGTCTATGAAGACCCCTCCGCATTCCGCAAGCTTCTCGATCAGAATGGTCTTGCCATGCCGTCCGGGCATTTTTCCATCGATGCGCTGGAAGGTGATATCGACGAGGTGTTCAGGACCGCTTCGATCCTTGGCATCGAACGCATCTACTGCCCTCACATCGTCGCGGACAAGCGCCCGACCGACAAGGCAGGCTGGCAGGCCTTTGCAGCGCGCCTGAGCGCGGCCGGCGAGAAGGTCCGCGCGGCGGGATTCGGTTTCGGCTGGCACAATCATGATTTCGAGTTCGCAACACTCGCCGATGGCTCGGTGCCGATGCAAATCCTGCTGGAAACGGCGCCGGATCTGGACTGGGAGGCCGATATTGCCTGGATCATCCGTGGCGGCGCGGATGCCAAGGACTGGATTGCCCGGCATGGCAAGCGGATCACCGCGGTCCACGTCAAGGACATCGCGGCCGCCGGCGAAGCCACAGACGAAGATGGCTGGGCCGATGTCGGCCATGGCACCGTGGACTGGTCAGGCCTGTTCAGGCAGTTGAAGGCCGACACGCCTGCCTCGCTCTTCATCATGGAGCATGACAATCCCTCTGATGCCGGCCGGTTCGCGTCGCGATCCCTCGATTGGTGCAACGGCGCGGCGGAGTAATGGAAATGACAAAAGTTCTTGGTGTCGGCATCATCGGCTGCGGCAATATCTCGGCCGCCTATCTGCGGCTTTCCCCCCTGTTCAAGGGTATCGAGGTCCGCGCCTGCGCGGACATCAACCCGGAGGCCGCCAGCGCCCGCGCGGCCGAGTTCGGAATCCGCGCCGACAGCGTCGAGGATCTGCTCGCCGCCGACGACATCGACATGATCGTCAACCTGACGGTGCCGGCGGTGCATTACGCGGTCTCGGCCCAGGCGCTCGACGCCGGCAAGCATGTCTATTCGGAAAAGCCCTTCGTGCTCTCTGTTGCCGAGGGCCGCGATCTCGCCGAAAGGGCTGCAAGAAAGGGGCTGCGCGTCGGATCCGCGCCCGACACTTTCCTTGGCGGCGCGCATCAACTGGCGCGTCACCTGGTTGATACAGGCGCCACAGGCCGCATCACCGGCGGCACCTGTCATGTTCTGAGTCCCGGCATGGAGCACTGGCACCCCAATCCGGACTTCTTCTTCAAGCCCGGCGGCGGCCCGGTGCTCGATCTCGGTCCCTACTACATTTCCAATCTGGTACAGTTGATCGGCCCGGTCGTCCGCGTCGCGGCCATGTCCTCGATCCCCAGCCCCGAGCGCAAGATCACCTCGGAGCCGCGCAATGGCGAGATGATCAAGGTCGAGACCCCAACCACTGTGCATGCCGTGCTCGAATTCGCCAACGGAGCGCTCGTGACCCTTGGCGCCAGCTGGGACGTCAAGACGCATGGCCATCGGCCGATGGAACTCTACGGAACCGAAGCCAGCCTCATCGTTCCCGATCCGAATTTCTTCGGCGGCAAGGTCGAACTCGTCGGACAGGGCGGGGAAGCCCGCGAATTGCCGGAATGGGATCATGCGCTCGGCGTGCCCAACCAGCAGCATAACCAGGGCATGATGGCCAATTACCGCACCGCCGGTCTTGCCGACATGGCAATCGCCATCCTCGAAAACCGGCCGCACCGCTGCTCGCTGGAGTTTGCACTTCACGTGGTAGACGTTATGACCGCGATCCTCCACTCTGGGGAAACCGGCGAATTCGTTCGCCCCACCACCAGCTGCGAGCAACCGGCACCTCTTGGTATCGAGGAGGCGGCCGCGCTCCTCAACGAGAAAGACGCCTGACCATGTGGAAACCTGCTGCCAACCGCTACGATTCGATGAGCTACCGCCGAACCGGCCGGTCGGGATTGAAGCTCCCGGCGATTTCGCTCGGCTTGTGGCACAATTTCGGCGGGGATACACCGCACACGCTCAAGCGCGATCTGTGCCGCACCGCGTTTGATTTGGGCATTACCCATTTCGATCTGGCCAACAATTACGGCCCGCCCCCCGGCTCGGCCGAAACCGCCTTCGGTGAAATCCTCAAGACCGATTTCCATGGCCTGCGTGACGAGATGATCATCTCGTCGAAAGCGGGCTACGGCATGTGGCCGGGACCTTACGGCGAATGGGGCAGCCGCAAGTATCTTGTCGCAAGCTGCGACCAGAGCCTCAAGCGGATGGGTCTCGACTATGTCGATATCTTCTATTCGCACCGCTTCGATCCCGACACGCCGCTGGAAGAAACCATGATGGCGCTCGATCACATCGTCCGTTCGGGCCGGGCCCTCTATGTCGGGATCTCGAGCTACAATTCGAAGCGCACGAAGGAAGCCGCCGCCATCCTCAAGCAGCTCGGAACCCCCTGCCTCATTCACCAGCCCAGTTACTCGATGATCAATCGCTGGGTGGAGGATGACGGCCTGCTCGATACGCTCGACGAAGAGGGAATCGGATCGATCGTCTTCTCGCCGCTGGCCCAGGGCATGCTGACCGCCAAGTATCTGGGCGGCATTCCCGAAGACAGCCGCGCCGCACAGCACAAGTCGCTGAATGCGGAATTCCTCAACGAGCGCAATCTCGGCAACATCCGGGCGCTCAACGAAATCGCCAAGCGCCGTGGCCAGACGCTGGCGCAGATGGCGCTGGCATGGGTGCTGCGCGGCGGACGCGTCACCTCCGCTCTGATCGGCGCCAGCCGGCCGCAGCAGATCATCGATTGCGTCGGAGCGCTGGACAATCAGAAGTTCACCGAAGCCGAACTCGCTGAAATCGACACCTATGCCCGCGACGCAGATATCAACCTGTGGGCGGCATCCGCCGAGCGCGAGGGGCCGAAGAGAAAGTGACAACCGCCGCAATGCGCATAACGGGTGGCTGCCTCTGCGGGCAGACCCGTTACCAGGCGAACGGCCCGGTGCTGTTCAGCCTGTTGTGCTATTGCGTGGATTGCCAGAAGGCATCCGGCACCGGCCACGTCCCGATCATGGGCGTGGCCAGGTCCGGCTTCACGGTGGAAGGCCCGGCGGTCATGTCTGCAATCACCGGCGGTAGCGGCTTGCGGGCGATAAGAAACTTCTGCGCCAGCTGCCACAGCCTGCTCTTCGGAACGCCGGAGGCCGCGCCGGATCTTGTCACGATCTATGCCGGCAGTCTCGATGACAGGCATTTGTTCACGCCACAAAAGGCCCAGTTCACGCGGGCGCGCCAGGCTTGGGATTCCGTGCCTGCCGGGTTGCCCGCCTATCAGGAGGCAGCGCCATGAGCCAGATCATCAATCCGATTCTGCCCGGCTTCAATCCCGACCCGTCGATCTGCCGGGTGGGGGGCGACTACTATATCGCTACGTCGACTTTCGAGTGGTACCCCGGCGTGCAGATCCATCATTCGACGGATCTGGTCAACTGGCGGCTGGTCGGTCGCCCGCTTGACCGCGCAAGTCAGCTCGACATGCGCGGCAATCCGGATTCCTGCGGCATCTGGGCGCCGTGCCTGTCTCATGCGGACGGGTTGTTCTGGCTGGTCTACACCGATGTCAAACGGCTCGACGGCAATTTCAAGGACGCCCACAACTACATCGTCACCGCGCCCGACATCACCGGCCCCTGGTCGGACCCGGTCTACGTCAATTCCTCCGGCTTCGATCCGTCGCTGTTTCACGATGACGACGGGCGCAAGTGGTTCCTCAACATGGTTTGGAACCACCGCACGGATTCGGTGGGCGGAAACCCGAAGCACCCGGCCTTCGCCGGCATTCTGGCGCAGGAATATGACGCCGCTGCCGGCAAGCTGATCGGCGAACCGGTCAACATCTTTGCAGGCAGCTCTCATGGGCTGGTCGAGGGTTCGCACCTGTTCAGGCGCGATGGCTGGTACTACATCACCGTTGCCGAAGGCGGCACCGGTTACGATCACGCCGTCACCATGGCGCGGTCGCGCAATCTGACCGGACCCTACGAACTGCATCCCGATACTTTCCTGATGACCTCGAAGGACGCGCCCGATGCTGCCTTGCAGCGCGCGGGTCACGGCCAGATCGTGGAGACGCCTGACGGGCAGGTCTACCACACGCATCTCTGCTCGCGGCCCTTGCCGGGAATCCGCCGCTCGCCGCTTGGCCGCGAAACGGCGATCCAGAAATGCGTCTGGGGCGACGACGGCTGGTTACGCATGGCGCAAGGCGGTCTGGTGCCCGCGCTGGAAGTGGACGCGCCCGACGCGAACAGCCGCAAACTGCCGGTCGAACCGGTCTGCCGCAAGTTCACCGGCGAAAAGCTTCCGGAGGAATTCCAGTGGCTCCGCACGCCTTACCCCGAGCGGATCTTCTCAATGACCGGATCGGCGCTGCGGCTCCATGCGCGTGAATCGATTGGCAGCTGGTTCGAGCAGGCGCTGGTCGCCAGGCGTCAGGAGCACCTGGGCTTCCGCGCTGAAACCGCGGTCGCCTTCACGCCGCGCAATTTCCAGCAGACAGCCGGACTGGTGCACTATTACAACCGCCACAAGTTCCACTACCTGGCTGTCACCTGGCACGAGGAGCTGGGGCGGGCGCTGACCATTCTGAGCTGCCCCGGCGACTGGCCGCATGGCAAGCTCGAGTTTCCGCTCGAAAAACCGGTCGCCCTGCCGGGGAGCGGCCCGGTCGAGCTGGCCATGGATGTTGATGGTGCGGATCTGCAGTTCCATTGGCGCGTACCTGGCAAGGACTGGCAGGCTGTCGGCCCGGTGCTTGATGCCAGCGTGATCTCCGATGAAGGTGGGCGTGGCGAACACGCCTCGTTTACCGGCGCCTTCACCGGAATGGCCGCCTTCGACACCTCCGGCAGCGCCATTCCCGCGGATTTCAACCGGTTCGACTATATCCCCGGTGAACGCTGATGCGGAGCACGCTGTGCATCCTTGAGCTTGCCTCGGGCGCCGTTCAGGACCTGCTTTGCACTGACCGCCTGATTGAGGCGCCGAACTGGATGCCTGACGGTACGGCGCTGCTCGTCAACGGCGATGGCCGCATGTTCCGGGTGCCGCTCGACGCGCTGGCGCTGGTCCCGATCGACACCGGCCATGCGGTCAATTGCAACAATGATCACGGCATCTCGCCCGACGGAAATATGCTGGTGATCAGCGATTCCACCGATACCGGGGAATCCTGCATCTGGGTGCTGCCGGTCGCCGGCGGAACGCCGCGGCGTGTCACCGCCGAGGTGCCGTCCTGGTGGCACGGCTGGTCGCCAGACGGAAGCACGCTTGCCTATGTCGGCCGCCGCGACGGCCGGTTCGGCATCTACACGATTGGTCTTGACGGTGGCGATGAACGGCACCTTGTCAGCGGCGGTGGTCATTATGACGGCCCGGACTACTCGCCCGATGGCGCCTGGATCTGGTTCAATTCCGATCGTGGCGGCTCCATGGACCTGTGGCGGATCCCGGTTTCAGGCGGCACACCCGAACGGATGACCGATGACGACCGGGTCAACTGGTTCCCGCACCCGTCTCCCGATGGTCGCTCCGTGCTCTATCTCAGCTATGAGCCGGGAACCGAGGGCCATCCACGCGACCGCGATGTAGAATTGCGGCTGCTTGATCTGGCGGATGGCTCGGTCCGGACATTGCTGGCGCTGTTCGGCGGTCAGGGAACCATCAACGTGCCCTGCTGGTCACCCGACTCAAGCCGCTTTGCCTTTGTGCGGTATGCACGGATTGAGGACTGACGGCAGAGCCACGGTGCAGGAACGCCGGCGGCCTGCGACTACCAGTGCGGTGGCGGCTGGTTGGCGGGCGGCCCGCCGGCCTGGTCCTCGATGTCCTGAAACCGGTCATTGAGCCGCGCCAGCTCGCGGCGCAGTTTCTCGTTTTCTTTCCAGCCTTCGGTCAGCTGCCGCGACAGATCCTCGATCGCCGCCTGCTGGTGCGCCACCAGTTCTTCGAGCCGCACCAGCCGGGGTTCGAGATCCATACTCGCGTCATCTTTCCCGGTCATGCAGCCATCTCCCCCAGTTTTGCGCGCCAAGGCTCGGGCAGTTGCACCGGTCGCCGCGTCGCCTTGTTGACATAGACATGGACAAACCGGCCATCGGCGAAGGCCGTGTCCTCGTCATTGCGAAACAGGCCGATGCCGTAGGTTACTGACGAACCGCCGAGCCGTTCGACACGGATACCGGCGGTGATCCGGTCCGGAAACATCGCCTCGGCGTGATAGCGGCAACCGGTTTCGACAACCAGCCCGACAATGGCGCCATTCAGCGGATCGAGCAGCCCGGCCTCGATCAGCCAGTGATTGATGGCCGTATCGAACAGCTGGTAGTGGACCACGTTGTTCATGTGGCCATACATGTCATTGTCGGCCCAACGGGTCTGCAGGCTCCGGAACACCTTGAATTCGGTGCGCGATGGTGGCGGTGTTCTTGTCATTTGCGTGCTTTCATCATGCCGGGCGGCGAAGTGCAAGAGGCGGGCTGCCATGCGGTCCCCCTAGTCGGCGGTCCCGCGGCGGTGTTGAAAACAATCTGCCGCAAAGGCGCATTCCCAAATGATTCTGGACTTTGCTTTCAGAACTGTCGAGACTAAAGCAAGGACCCGAAAATTTGAATGGTTTTCGGACAGCCCGGGTCGACCGGTCCAGGGAAGTAGGCGGTATGCCCGCGGTGCCTGAAAGCTGGGCTGAACCGGGGCCGAACCGGGAATGGCGAGAATAATAATAAAGTCGAGGGGACATGAACGACATTGCCATTGAACTGAAGGGGATCGACAAGAAGTTCGGTCTCGTTCACGCCAACAAGAACATCAACCTGAGTGTCCGCAAGGGCACGATTCATGGCATCATCGGCGAGAACGGCGCCGGCAAGTCGACACTGATGTCGATCCTTTACGGTTTCTACCAGGCGGATAACGGCGACATCTTCGTCGACGGCCGGAAGACTGTCATCAGGGACCCGAATGCCGCCATCGCCGCCGGCATCGGCATGGTGCATCAGCATTTCATGCTGGTCGAGAATTTCACCGTGCTGGAAAACATCATGCTCGGCGCGGAGGAAAGCCAGATCCTCAATGCCGGCATCACCAAGGCCCGCCAGGAACTCAAGCGGCTCGAGCAGGAATATGAACTCGAGGTCGATCCCGATGCCATCATCGAGGAGCTTCCGGTCGGCCTCCAGCAGCGCGTCGAAATCCTCAAGGCGCTCTATCGCGGCGCCGAGATCCTTATTCTCGACGAACCCACCGGCGTGCTGACGCCGGCCGAGGCCGATCATCTGTTTCGCATCCTCGAGCAGCTCAAGGAGCAGGGCAAGACCATCCTGCTGATCACCCACAAGCTGCGCGAGATCATGGCCGTCACCGACGAGGTCTCGGTGATGCGGCGCGGCGAAATGGTCGCGACCCGGACAACGGCGGAGACCTCGGTGGAGGAGCTGGCGGAACTCATGGTCGGTCGCCACGTGCTGCTGCACGTCGAAAAGGGCCCGGCCTCGCCCGGCGAGGTGATGCTGTCGGTCGAAAATCTGACGGTGCGCGACAGCCGCGGCGTCGACATGGTCAGGAATGTCTCGTTCAATGTCCGCGCCGGCGAGATCGTCGGCATCGCCGGTGTTGCCGGCAACGGCCAGTCCGAACTGCTGCAGGCCATTTCCGGTATTCGCCGCGCGGTGACCGGCAAGGTGCTTCTGCAGGGCGAGCCGATTCATGTTACCGGCAAGGCCGATCCGTCGGAGTTGCGCCACCGCGGTCTCGCCCATGTTCCCGAGGACCGCCAGCATATGGGACTGGTGCTCAAGTTCGACGAGAGCGAGAACTCCATTCTCGGCTATCACGACGATCCGAAATATCTCAAGGGCATGTTTCTCGACATCGACGCGATCCGCAAGGATGCGACCAACAAGATCGAGAAATATGACATCCGTCCACCCAACCCGCGGCTGAAGACCGCGAACTTCTCCGGCGGCAACCAGCAGAAGATCGTGCTGGCGCGGGAGATGGAACGCGATCCCGCGGTCCTCGTCATCGGTCAGCCGACCCGCGGCGTCGATGTCGGCGCCATCGAATTCATCCACAAGCGCATCATCGAGATGCGCGATGCCGGCAAGGCTGTGCTGCTGGTCTCGGTCGAGCTCGACGAGATCCGCTCGCTCGCGGACCGGGTGCTGGTGATGTTTGACGGCCGCATTGTCGGCGAGCGCGCGCCGGACACCAGCGAAGGCGAGCTTGGCCTGCTGATGGCCGGTGTGGAAGATACCAAGGAGGCAGCACAATGAGTGTGCCCTATGCAAAGCTGCCCGCCTGGGTGGATTACGGACTGATCCCGCTCATCAATCTCGCTGTCGCCTTTGCCGTGGCGGGCCTGGTGGTGCTGGCCGTTGGCGAGAGCCCGGTGCGCGCAGCGGGCCTGATGATCCAGGGCGCCTTCGGCTATGGCGAAGGCATCGGCTTCACCCTTTATTACGCCACCAATTTCATCTTCACGGGACTTGCGGTCGCGGTGGCCTTCCATTGCGGCCTGTTCAACATCGGTGGCGAGGGCCAGGCCTATGTCGCCGGTCTCGGCGTGGCGCTGCCCTGCCTGTGGCTGGACCAGTTCGCGCCCTGGTATCTGGTGTTTCTGGCGGCGATTGTCGGCTCGGCTCTCGCCGGCGCCGCCTGGGCGCTGATCCCGGGCTGGCTGCAGGCCAAGCGCGGCAGCCATGTGGTTATCACCACGATCATGTTCAATTTCATCGCCTCGAGCCTGATGGTCTACGTGCTGGTCGATGTGCTCAAGCCCGCCGGCTCGATGGCGCCACAGACTCGGGCATTTGCCGAAAGCGGTCAACTGCCGCGGCTTGACTGGATGTTCTCCTGGGCCGGTGTCGACATGGGCGGGGCGCCATTCAACCTGTCATTCCTGCTGGCGCTGGTGATGGCCGGCGTCGTCTGGGCCGTGATCTGGCGCACCAGGCTCGGCTATGAAATCCGGACCATGGGCCACAGCCCCAGGGCGGCAGCCTATGCCGGTATTCGCCAAAGCCGCATCATCATCATCACCATGATGATGTCGGGGGCGCTGGCAGGCATGATGGCGCTCAATCCGATCATGGGCGACCAGCACCGCATGCAGCTCGATTTTGTCGGAGGCGCCGGCTTCGTCGGGATCGCCGTGGCCCTGATGGGCCGCTCGCATCCGGTGGGCATCGTTCCCGCCGCCATCCTTTTCGGCATGCTTTACCAGGGCGGCGCCGAGATCTCGTTCGAGATGCCACAGATCTCGCGTGACATGATCACCATCATCCAGGGACTGGTGATCCTGTTCGCCGGCGCTCTCGAGAACATGTTCCGCCCGGCCATCACAGCGTTCTTCGCGACGCTTGGCGGAGCCCGCGCCGACAAATCCATAGCTGCGGCGGAGTAATGATCATGGAATATTTCGACACCCTTATCGTGATCCTCCAGTCCACCGTCCGGGTCTCCGTGCCGTTGATCCTGGCGGCGCTGGCGGGACTTTACTCCGAGCGCGCCGGGATCTTCGACATCGGGCTTGAAGGCAAGATGCTCGCCGCGGCCTTTGCCGGCGGGGCCGCCGCCTCGGTCTATGGCTCGGCGCTGGTCGGGCTCGGCGCCGCGGTCTTCGTCTCGGTGTGCCTGGCGCTGGTGCATGGTTTTGCCTCCATCACCCAGCGCGGCAACCAGATCGTCTCGGGCGTGGCGATCAATTTCATCGCGCTCGGCGCCACCGTGATTCTCGGCCAGGCCTGGTTCCGCCAGGGCGGACGGACGCCGCAGCTGGGTGAGGGCGAGCGGTTTACCACCGTGGAGTTGCCGTTCGCAGCCGAACTCGCCGATATTCCGGTCCTGGGGTCCATCTATTCGAACCTGCTCTCGGGCCATTTCCTGCTCACCTATTTTGCCTTCGCGCTGGTGCCGTTTACCTGGTGGGTGCTCTACCGGACAAGATTCGGCCTGAGGCTGCGCGCGGTGGGGGAAAATCCGGGCGCGGTGGATACCGCCGGGATCTCGGTGATCTGGCTCAGGTATCGGGCTGTGATCTGCTGCGGTATCCTGTGCGGCATCGCGGGTGCCTATCTGTCGATGGCGATGACTGCCGGTTTCGTCAAGGGAATGACCGCCGGCAAGGGCTTCATCGCGCTCGCGGCGTTGATCTTCGCCAAATGGAAGCCGGTCAACGTCATGTTCGCCTGCCTGCTGTTCGGCTTTCTCGACGCCATGTCGATCCGCATGCAGGGCAATTCGCTGCCGCTCATCGGCGAGGTGCCGGTGCAGTTCATGCAGGCGCTGCCCTATATCCTGACGGTGATCCTGTTGGCCGGCTTCATCGGCAAGGCCATTCCCCCGCGCGCCGGTGGCGTGCCCTATGTCAAGGAGCGCTGACATGGCACATGATCTGTTCGAAGCTGCCCGTGACGCCATGGCCAGGTGCCATGCGCCTTATTCGAAGTTCCCGGTCGGCGCGGCCATTCGCGCCGACGACGGCAGGATCCATACCGGCGCCAATATCGAGGTGATCTCGTTTCCCGAGGGCTGGTGCGCCGAAACCACGGCCATCAGCCACATGGTCATGGCCGGTGGTACCCGCATTCGCGAAGTCGCGGTCATTGCAGAGAAGCTCGATCTGTGCCCGCCCTGCGGCGGCTGCCGGCAGCGGCTGGCGGAGTTCGCCGATGCCGATACGCTGATCCATCTGTGTGATGCCGAGGGCATCAAGAAGACATTGCGCATGGACGAGCTCTTGCCCTATGCCTTCCAGACCGAGGCGCTGGGATGAGCAACGCGATCGACATTCTCATCGACCGTCTGCATGGGCTGATGCCGCGCCATGCATTGGTGCTTGGGTCTGGCCTCGGCTCGCTGGTCGAAACCGTCACCGATCCTGTACGCATTCCCTATCGCGACCTGCCGGGATTCCCCGAAAGCGGGGTTTCCGGCCACGCCGGCGAGGTTGTTGCCGGATACATCGGCAAGACCCCCGTGGTCATCCTGTCGGGCCGTGTACACTATTACGAGCATGGCAAGGCGGACGCCATGCGCGCACCGCTCGAGGCCCTGCAGGGCATTGGTGTCACCAACCTGATCCTGACCAATTCGGCCGGTTCGCTGCGTCAGGACATGCCGCCCGGATCGGTGATGCGGATCACCGACCACATCAACTTTTCCGGCACCAACCCGCTGTTCGGCGAGCCCAGCGATCGCCGCTTCGTCGGCATGACCAACGCCTATGACGCCGAACTTGGCAAGCGCATGCAGGTGGCGGCGCAAGCCACCGGGATCGAGCTGCACGAGGGCGTCTACATGTGGTTTTCGGGCCCGAGTTTCGAGACGCCCGCGGAAATCCGCATGGCGCGCACGCTCGGCGCGGATGCTGTCGGCATGTCGACGGTCCCCGAAGTCATCCTCGCCCGGTTTCTCGGCATGAATGTCATTGCAGCCTCGGTGATCACCAATCTTGCCGCCGGAATGACCGGCGGCGAACTCAGCCACCAGGAAACCAAGGACATGGCGCCGATCGGCGGCAAGCGGCTTTCGGCCATCCTGACAGCAATGTTCGAGACCCCGGAGCAATCCCATGGCTGATGCAATCGACCTCACATCGCCCAAGGCCGTCGCGGCCGCAGCCTTTGCCTGCCTCGACCTCACCGAACTTGGCGATGCGGCGACCGAGGAGGCAACCCTGGCGCTGGTCGACAAGGCGACCAATGAGCATGGATCGTCTGCGGCCGTGTGCATCTGGCCCCGCTTCGTCGCCGCCGCACGCAAGCGGCTTGGGAATTCATCGCCGGTCCGCATCGCCACGGTGGTCAACTTTCCCTCCGGTGACTTGCCGGTCGGCGCGGTCGTCGCTGAAACCTCCCGCGCCGTGGCCGACGGCGCTGACGAGATCGACCTGGTCATTCCCTGGAAGGCCTTTGCCGGTGGCGACGAACAGGCTGTCCGTACGATGATCCGAGCCGTCCGGGCCGCCGCACCGGCGCCCGTTACGCTCAAGACCATTCTGGAGACCGGTGAACTCAAGGATCCGGCGCTGATCGCGCGCGCCTCCGACATCGCGCTTGAGGAGCAGGCGGACTTCATCAAGACCTCGACCGGCAAGGTTGCGGTCAATGCGACGCTGGAAGCGGCGCGGATCATGCTCGAGGCGATCAGGCGCTCGGGCCGCAAGGCCGGCTTCAAGCCCGCCGGCGGCATTCGCACCGTCGACGATGCCCGTGCCTATTTTGCCTTGTGCGACGAAATCATGGGCCCGGGCTGGGTCGCGCCGGAGACGTTCCGTTTCGGCGCCTCCGGACTTCTGGGCGACATTCTGGCCACGCTCGAGGATCGTTCGGCCTCCGCCGGTCAGGGAGAGGTCTATTGAGTTTTCTGCCCCAGGAGATCATCCGCACCAAGCGTGACGGCGGCGAACTCGATCCAGCCGATATCGCGGCCTTCATCCAGGGTCTGACGGACGGCAGCGTCAGCGAGGGCCAGGTTGCGGCCTTCGCTATGGCGGTATTCTTTCAGGGCATGAGCCGCAGCGAGGCGGTGGCGCTGACCGTGTCCATGCGCGATTCCGGCGAGGTGCTGTCCTGGCCGGAACTCGACCGCCCGGTGGTCGACAAGCACTCGACCGGCGGTGTTGGCGACAATGTCTCGCTGATGCTGGCGCCGATTGCGGCGGCCTGCGGACTGGCGGTTCCGATGATTTCCGGCCGTGGTCTTGGCCACACCGGCGGAACACTCGACAAGATGGAATCGATCCCCGGCTACAGCGCGATGCCGGACAACGCCCTGTTTCGCAAGGTTGTCGGCTCGGCGGGCTGCGCCATCATCGGCCAGACCGGCAATCTGGCGCCGGCCGACAAGCGGTTTTACGGGATCCGGGACGTGACCGCCACGGTCGAATCGGTGCCCCTGATCACCGCTTCGATCTTGTCGAAGAAGTTGGCTGCGGGGTTGGGAGCTCTGGTGCTCGACGTCAAATGCGGCAACGGCGCCTTCATGGACAGTCCGGAGCGTGCCAATGAGCTGGCGCGTTCGCTGGTCGAGGTCGCCGTGGGCGCAGGCATGCCCACCACCGCGCTGGTCACCGACATGAACCAGCCGCTGGCGAGTGCCGCCGGCAATGCCGTTGAGGTTCGCAACGCCGCCGATTTCCTGACCGGCAAGGCCCGCGATGTCCGGCTGCTGGAAGTCACCCTTGCGCTTGCGGCCGAAATGCTGGTGTCGGAAGGCCTGGCGCCCGATGTGGACGAAGCATCCAGCCGCGCCCTTGCGGTGCTGGAAGATGGCAGTGCCGCGGAACGCTTCAACCGGATGCTGGCCGACCTCGGAGGCCCGCTCGATTTTCTTGGCGATCCCGACCGTCATCTCGCAAAGGCGCCTGTGGTCTCGCCCTGCCTTGCGCAACAGGAGGGATACGTAGCCGGCTACGATACGCGGGCCATCGGTCTGAGCGTCGTCGCGCTTGGCGGCGGCCGCACCCGGCCGGGCGACCCTGTCGATCATGCCGTCGGGCTGACCGGGTTGCTGCCGATCGGCACGAAAGTCGGGAAAGACACACCGCTCGCGCTGATCCACGCACGCAATGCGGACCAGGTGACCATTTCCGGGCAGGAACTGCGCAAGGCAATCCGCATTGCCGATGCCGCTCCGCAGGCAGGACCCGTTATCCTGGGCCGCCACGGGTGATCCCCGGACATCGGGCTTGGGTCTAATTCACCAGTTCCAGCCGGTTGTTCTTGACCCGGTAGGATTGCAGCTTCGACATGAAGCTCATGCCGATCAGGGTCGATGACAATGCCGCGTCATTAAGCACGAAGGCCTCGATGTCGTGGACGGTAATGGCCCCAATCTCCATCCTGTCAAGACTGACCAGGGCAGCGCTGGTGACGCCGTTTGCGGTCCGCACCTGGTGCTTGAAGTCTGAATTCGCCAATCCGAGGCCGAGTGTGCGGGCGGTCGACGTGTTTATCGCCACATAAGTCGCCCCGGTATCGATAAGGCCTTTTATAACGCGCCCGTTGATACGGAAGTCGGCGCTGAAGTGTCCGTCACGGCTCATCGGAACAACCGCCGCACGCACACCCGTCGCATAATGCGCCGATGGTTTGGCGGCAACGGTCTGCGCACGGCTGGGAGCCGGAACTGCCGCTTCGGTGCCGGTCGCGGTGTCCTGTGCAACCAGCGCCGAGATGTCCTGGGCGTAGTAGGGCAGGCCCGAAATAACGAGCACGGCGCAGGAAACGAGGAAAATGTTCTTCAACATGCCGGGACTCCAGATAGTACCGGTCTATTGAACAGTATCGAGCCTAATGGTCGATGAAGTGCCGGCCCGTTTGGTCCAGATTCAGCTCTCTTGGTTAAGAGGATCCAAACAGTCGCGGCCCTATCCTATTTTGTGCCGTACATGCGGTCGCCCGCGTCGCCGAGGCCGGGAACGATATAACCCTGCTCATTGAGGTGGCTGTCGATGGAGGCCGTGTAGATAGGCACGTCCGGATGCGCGGCCTGGAAGTTGCGGATGCCTTCGGGGGCTGCGAGCAGGCAGAGAAAACGGATATTGCGCGCACCGCGTTCCTTGAGCTTGTCGATCGAGGCAATCGATGAATTTCCGGTCGCCAGCATAGGGTCGACAACGATGACCAGCCGGTTGCTGATGTCCTCAGGCGCCTTGAAGTAGTATTCGATCGCTTCCAGTGTCTCGTGGTCGCGGTAGACACCGATATGCGCCACACGGGCGGAAGGCACCAGATCCAGCATGCCTTCCAGCAAGCCGTTGCCGGCGCGCAGGATGGAGGCAAACACCAGCTTCTTGCCTTCCAGCACGGGCGCGTCGATTTCCTTGAGCGGCGTTTCGATCCGTTCCATGGTCAGCTCGAGATCCCGGGTTACCTCGTAGCACAGCAGGGTTGAGATCTCCCTCAGCAGCCGCCGGAAACCCGCCGTCGAGGTCTCCTTCTTGCGCATGATGGTGAGCTTGTGCTGCACCAGGGGATGATCGATGACTGTCACACCGTCCATGTCGTCCTGCCTCGAAGCTGTGACCGGGCGCCGCATCGATGGCGAAAGCTCGTTTGCGGATAATATGCCCGGCCTCGTAAAAACACTACACCGGTCCCGGTGCGAAAATCGTCCGGAAGCGCGGTGCTGATGACCTTGTTGATTTAGACACCGATTAACCGGCTCGGGCAACTGCCGTATCGGTTTTCAGTCAAGCTGTCCCAAGAGAAATGCCCTTGTCGGCTCGTCGACGAACGCCGCCTCGATCGATGTGCGGGTAAACCCGGTCAGTTGCGCGGCATCGTAACCCCAGGCATCCGCCGCCATCTGGTATTCGCGGCCGATCGAACTTCCGAAATGCGGCGGGTCGTCCGAACTCAGCGTCACCTTCACGCCGGCCCGCCTGAGCCGGTCGAACGGGTGGCTGGAGATGTCCGGATACACGTTCAGCGCCAGGTTGGAGCCGGGGCAGACCTCCAGCACCACGCCGGCATCCGCGATCCGCCTGACAAGGGCATCGTCCTCCGAGGCCCTGACGCCATGACCGATCCGTGACGGACGGACATGGTCGAGCGCGTCGCGGACGCTGTCCGGCCCGGCCAGTTCCCCGGCATGGATGGTGATGCCGAGCCCTGCATCGCGGGCGATGTCGAAGGCCCGGGCAAAATCGGCAACCTTGCCGAACCGCTCCTCTCCGGCCATGCCGAAGCCGGTGATCAGCGGGTGCGGCCTGCTGCTGGCCAGCCGCGCCGCCGCTTCCACCTTGTCCGCGCCGAGGTGTCTTACGCCGACGATGATCATCCGGCACTCGATACCCGTCGAGGCTTTCGCAGCCGCGATGCCGTCTGCCAGCCCGTCGAAATAGGCTGCAGGGGACAATCCCGACGCCAGGGCGTGATCGGGGGAAACGAAGATTTCCGCATAGATGGCGCCTTCCGCGGCGATTCCCTCGAGATAGGTTCGCGCCAGCAATGCGAAGTCTTCCTCGGTCCGGAACAGAGATGCGGCGCCGTCATAGGCTACCAGAAACGAGGTGAAATCGGACCAGACGTACCGGTCGCCGGAGATAAAGCCGGACACGTCGGCATTGTATTTCCTGGCCTGTATCTTGACCAGCGCCGGGGACGCCGCGCCCTCGATATGGCAATGCAGTTCGGCCTTCTTGATTCCGGCGGTCACAGGAAGCTCCTTCCATTGCCGGTTCCCGGCAGGCCCAGGTGCTGCGCCAGCGTCGCGCCGATATCGGCATAGCTTGTGCGCACGCCGATGTTGCGCGGGGCAATGCCGGGGCCAAATCCCAGCACCGGCACGCGTTCGCGGGTATGATCCGTGCCGCGCCAGGTCGGATCGCAACCATGATCGGCGGTCATGATCACCAGGTCGCCGCGCTTCAGAAGCTTGGCAAAACGCGGCAGCATCGAATCCAGCGCCTCGAGCGCCGCGGCGTAGCCCGCCACGTCGCGGCGATGCCCGTACAGCATGTCGAAATCGACGAAGTTGGTGAACACGATATCGCCGTCGCCAGCATCCTGCGTGGCCTTCAGCGTGGCCTCGAAAAGCGCCGGGTTGCCGCTCGCCTTGCGCACGTCGGTCACGCCTTGATGGGCGAAGATATCGCCGATCTTGCCTACCGCGAACACCCTGTGGCCGCTTTCGCTGACCTGGTCCAGCAATGTCGGCCCCGGCGGCGGCACGGAAAAATCACGTCGGTTGCCGGTGCGGTCGAAGCCGGTCTTGGCCGAGCCCACGAAAGGCCGCGCGATCACCCGGCCGATGTTCAGCGGATCGATCAGCTTGCGCACGATCTGGCAAAGATCGATCAGCCTTTGCAGGCCGAAGCTCTCTTCGTGCGCGGCGATCTGGAACACGGAATCGGACGATGTGTAGCAGATCGGCTTGCCGGTTTTCATGTGCTCCTCGCCCAGCCGGGCGATGATCTCGGTCCCGGAAGCATGGCAGTTGCCCAGGATGCCGGGCAGTCCCGCCTCCGAGACGATGGCCGCAACCAGTTCGTCGCTGAACGCAGGCCCGTCATCGGGGAAATACCCCCAGTCGAACATCACCGGTTGGCCGGCAATCTCCCAGTGTCCCGACGGCGTGTCCTTGCCGTGCGAGACCTCACTGGCGGCGCCATGGATTCCGCGTGGCTTGGAGGCAAGTGTCCAGCCCGCCGGCAGGTTCCCCGTTGCGCTCACGGCCGCTTCCGCCAGGCCGAGCGACTGCATGTGCGGCAATGACAACGGACCCTTGCGCAATCCCGGCCGGTCTGCGAGGCCGGCCGCACATTGCTCTGCAATGTGGCCAAGCGTGTTGGACCCGAGGTCACCATAGGCTTCCGCGTCGGGAGCCCCACCGATGCCAAAGGAATCAAGAACAAACAGGAATGCACGTGCCATGAATATTGTCTCCGAGTGACAGGCAATCTAACCGGTTTGAAGCGCTATCGGAAGACGTGCATGTCGCGCTCAAATGGATTCATTTGAGCGCTAACGTACATGCATTACTTCAAGGGTTTACAGCGACCCTTGCGCATCCGATTGGATGCGCGGCGCTGTCGGGATTGCCCTCGCCCGGTAACCTTGTTTTCACCATAACCGTGCATTTCGGCAAGGCCATGGTATAGATCGGCCATGAACATGATCAAGCGCAGTGTCAGTTTCGCAGGATGTCTTCGGGCGCTCGGCTGGGCCGTCATCTGGCTGGTCATGGCGTCGGCCGGCATGGCGCGGGCGGACTACCGCGATTCGGTTTCTGTCCTGCGCATAGGTCTTGTCGAAAACCATGTCGCGGCCGCCGATCCGGTGAAGCTGGAGGCGATCCGGCTGGCGTTCGCCAATGCCCTGGCGATACCGGTCGAGATCATCAAGCTGGGCAATTATGCGGCGCTGATCGACGCCCATGCCAGCGGTCGTGTCGGCTATGCCATCCATTCGGCCCGCTCCTTCGCCGCAACCGAAGCCGCTTGCGGCTGTGTCCGCGCCTTTCGAAGCCCTGTTGCCGCTGACGGCTCCACCGGCTTCCGCTCGGTGCTGGTGGTGCGCGACAGCGTCAACCTTCCCGTTGCGCAGCTGAGTGTGGGTTTTTCCGACGAGGCGTCGGTCTCCGGCTGGCAGATCCCGCAGCAGGCGATCAAGACCGGCAGCCTGGAGCAGCCGAAGCTGGTCCGCGGCGGCAGCATCGCTTCCGTCATCGAACTCTATCAGACCGGAAAGGTCGACGGTTTCTTTGCCTGGGTTCCGGACATACCGGGAGAAGCGGGCTCGGATGTCGAACGGTTGTTTGGTGGCTGGAACCAGCCGGTGATAAAGGCGGCCGAACCGGTGCGGATTATCTGGTCGTCCCAGCGCATTCCTTTCGGTCCGCACGCCGCACACCGGTCCATGCCCGATGACCTTGTGAAAGCCCTGGGTGTCTTCCTTGATGAGATGTCTCTGAAAGCCCCGGGATTGCTTGATATCTTCGAGCCTGCCTATGGCGGCGGCTACGTCGTCCCCGATCCGGAGGACTACCGCAATGTCCGCGGGTTGGTCGAGGCTCTGAGCGACAGTCAGTCCGCGGAAAACCGGATGTGACAGGAGCCAGCCTGCCCTCTGCTGCCTGACTGCGCGCCCGGCAGCGGGCCCCAGCGCTGCACCTGAAAAAATGCCGCTACAGCGCCGCGCATCCAATCAGATGCGCAAAGGCGGCTGTAAACTATTGAATGAATGCATGTGCGTTATCGCTCAAATGAATCCAATGAGCGCGACATGCATTGGGAAAAAGTCAGCAGGTTTTGCAGGTCACGCTGTCGCCGATGCGCTGGCGAAGGTGATAGGTTTTCTTCATGTTGAGGGTCCGGATGTCGATATCCTGGATATCCGGCATGATCAGCAGCAGCTTGTGATCGAACTCGACTTCGGAGCGAACCAGGAACGTGTTCGGAATGGCCAGATCCTTGGGAAGCGTTTGTGTCGATCCGACGGTGTAGGGCTTTGTATTGTCCTGCTGCCACGACCATTCTACCTTGCCGACGCCCGTGGCATCGATAGCGATACCCGTGATCTTGACCCTCATGCCGTCCGTGCGATAGGGCGTCATCACGCTTTGCGCCACGTTCACCATGGAAGCCAGGAAGGCCTTGTCGACGTCGTCGTCCTGGGTCACGAGGTCGGCGATGGTGCTTGCGGCGCGCGCCAGTTTCTTGTTGACCGACATGGCGACCGATATTTCCAGAGACCCCATGTAGAGAACGATCAGGACCGGAGCGATCAACGCGAATTCGACGGCGCCGACGCCCGAGCGGTCGCCGCGAAGTCTCCGGACCGTCCGGTTCAGATTTACCAGGATACCCTTCATGGCCTTGTTTCCTTGTGGTTTCCGCTCGTCGAGATGCTCATGATGTCACTCATGGAAAATTCTCGTTGCGAAAAGCGGCAGTCGCCACCATGAGGTAGTCGCGCGGCATCTCGCCATCCTTGCGGATATTGGTGATGAAGGGCCTGACGAGGTCGGTCATCACTTCCCAACGATAATAGGCGCGAACAATGTTGATGCTTTTCGGTCCGCCAGGTTTGTAATCGAAGCTGGAGGGATCAAGATCGGAGAACTGATCGCTGCTCACCTTGGGGATGTAGTTCGGAATGGCCGCGAAGCTCGCAAACTCCCGGACATCAAGGTAAAGCTTCTGATCGTCCGGATTTTCCTTGGCCGCACACTGGATCATCAGGCTGATTTCGGCGCAGAATTTCGTGCGGAACTCTTCCTCGCTCAGGTTCTTGATCTGGCCGGTACGGACCTGCCGCGCCATCGTGTCGACCGCGTTTTCCAGCAGCTGCTCGCCGGCAAAGGCAACAAAGGCTTCGATGGTTGCGAAGATCAGGAGGAAAAACGGAAAAGCCAGCAATGCGAATTCGATGGCGGCGGTTCCGTCGTTTGACTTGCGGAAACGGGCCAAAAGGCGCCGCGCTCGCCGCGACGGCCTTCGCGTGGTGCTTGTTTGATCGTCGACATTCATCGTCGGACTCCCGGACATTCGTTTCCTGGGGCCGACGCTAAATTAAACTGGTTGAATATTGGTAACGCGAGCTTTGGGAAGCTGCCTGGATGGTAAACGAATCCCTAACCGCCGGTTTGTCCGGCCCGGGATCAGGGGACCGTCAGGGGTTTGCTGCCACCGTTGGCACGTGTTCTTCGCACGCCGGTGTACAGGAATAGACCGACCGGGACGTCTGCTTGAACACGCGCAGCGTGTTGGCTTCGTCCACCGATACGAGAATGCGTTCATCGACGATCGCATCACCGGTCTGGTCGAGGATGACCAGATTTGTGGTGCCGTAGGATTTGCCGGTCAGGACGATGGTCTGCGGATCTGAGACAGCCACATCCGCGACGTTGGCATTTCCGATGATGACCTTGCTGACAGCGCGGTCAAGCTTGAGAATGCGGGCATGATCCATGAACACGCGGATGTAATCCTCCGAGGCGCTCGCCGGGAGTGAGGTCATCACTGCCAGGGCCGCGCCGCACACGATGGTTGCAAGCCGGCGATGCGCAGGGGTGGAGTGGGTCATGCCGTTTCCTCGGAATTGCGGATATCTCCCCTAAAATCGCCGGGATTGGTGAACGAAGGCTTAAAGCCGGCGGATCGGGGCAAATTCTTTGCTGCTGTCGCGGTCCGCGGGCTCGGGTGAGCCTCGACCGACCGGCTCCGTCTGCGCGGGTGACTTTACTATATACGCAGGTTCGCAAGTGCAGGTCGCCGTCGGCATCGGACCCTTATGCTGGCTGCCGTGCCGTGGCCGCAGCACCGCGGTGACAGTCCGGTGGCCGGGATGGCAGGCGCAGCCTTAGCACGTTGTTTACCATGCGTGCCGCTTTGGTCGTGAAAGCTTTTGCTAACCTTGTTCGTTAAGCGGTTTGAAAACCCCCTCTCCTATGATCGTCACATCCGACCAACCGAAGCAGCTGGCGGAGTGCTGAAAACACTAGTGGATGAAGGAACAAACCCATGAAGAATCTTTTCGATCGTTTCGTCAAAGACGAATCCGGCGCCACTGCAATCGAATATGGCCTCATCGCCGCCCTGATTTCGGTCGCACTTATCACCGGCGCCACCACGCTCGGCAACACGCTCAACTCGCAGTTCCAGAGCCTGTCGACCAAGATGAACACTGCAAACGGCATTCACAAGTAAGCGCAAGATTCTGCGCTACGTGAAAGCTAAAAAGCCGCCTTTCGGGGCGGCTTTTTGTTTGGTGTTGCAGTTTTTTAAGGTCTGCCGGTTACTGTCCTGTCCAACCCGGGAGTGAATTGATGGTCGAGGCCTCTATATTTGTGATCCTGCCGCTCTGCCTGGCAATGGCGGCGTTTACGGACATTCTGACCATGAAGATCCCCAACCGGGTGTCCGTCGTCTTGGCCCTGTCGTTCTTTGCGGTTGCCCCGTTAAGTGGAATGGACCTGGCCACGTTCGGCTGGTCTGTTGCCGCAGCCCTGGCGGTGTTTTCCGGGTGCTTCGCTCTGTTTGCCCTCAACGTGATGGGGGGCGGGGACGCCAAGATCCTCAGTGCCGCGGCTCTATGGTATGGTTTCAATATGGACCTTGTGGCGTTCCTGACGCTGACCGGAGTCTTCGGCGGGTTCCTCGCCTTGGTCATTCTCTTTATCCGCGCCAACCAGGATATCTTGCTGGTCACTCCCATTCCGATCCCGATGCATATCTTCAAGCAGAGGGCCGGCATTCCCTATGGTGTCGCCATCGGCGCGGCGGCCTTCATGACGTTTCCCGATTCCCAGATCTTCGTGCAGGCGCTCGACCGTCTCAGCTAACCGGTGGCTGCGGCCACGGACGCGTCTGCCGACGAGCAAATCTGCCGAATGAATCCTGTCCAAAACCGAAAGACGCCGTGTGGTCACATCACACGGCGTCTTTCGGTTTTGGATCTGCGGGACTGAAGAGCCCTCGAAGTCCCGCGCTGGATGGGACTGGGGCCGTGCCGCAGCCTCGGCAATTTTGCGTTAACCCTGTTTGGTACCGGGTCATTAACCATAATTACACGATTGCAAATGCATTCTGCGGCCAGCGTACCCAATATCCGTTTGAGGAAACAGTATGAAAACCGCCCGCGTTGTCATCATGTCAGTGGCTGTCCTGGCCGCAGGAATGGCCGGGTATCTGGCCATGAACCTGACGTCACCGACAGTTCAGGTGACCGAAGTATCTTCTGATCCGGTCATCCAGAAGATGCCGACCATCGATGTGCTGGTGACAACGGCCAACCTTCCCGTGGGCGCGCGGCTGGGCGAAGATTCGCTCGAATGGAAGGGCTGGCCCGAGGACGGCGTGATCGAGGGATTGATCCGCCGCGACAACCGTCCGGACGCGATCACCGAGCTTACGGGCGTGGTTGTTCGATTGCCGCTGTTTGCCGGCGAGCCGCTGCGCAACGAGAAAATCGTTGATTCCTCGTCCCGCATCATGTCGTCGCTGCTTCCGGCCGGCAAACGCGCCATCGCGACGGAAATTTCGGTCGCCACCAGCGCCGGCGGCTTCATCCTCCCCAATGACCGGGTTGATGTGATCATGGTGCGTCGCAAGACCGGGGAAGAAGGCTTCCTCACCGAAGTCATTCTTTCCAACATCCGGATCCTGGCCATCGATCAGCGCATTGAAGAGGACGCCGATGGCGTTCGCACCGCGGTCGGAACCACCGCAACTCTGGAATTGTCGCCGGAGCAGGCAAAAATCATCACCGTCGCGCAGCAGATGGCCGACCGGCTCACCCTTGCTTTGCGCAGCGTTGCCGACGTTCAGGAATCTGACACCGACGGCGCGAAATATCTACTGAGCGGCGAAGACGGCAGTGCGGCCATCCAGCTGATCCGCTCCGGCACCATAACCAAAGTTGGCGCCACCAACTGAAGCGGAGAATGAACGTGCGTCATATTGCAAAATCGCTCCTGTCATCCATTGCCGGCATCGCTCTGGTGGGTACGACAATGATCGTCGGAATCAGCCTGGATCCGTCCAGCGGCCGGATCGTGTCTGCTGCCGAAGCTGCAGAAAGCGTCATCAAGATCAAGAAGACCGGCCCTGGCGTCAGCCGGCGGGTCAAGCTTGGCCTGAACAAGGCCATTGTGATCGATCTGCCCACCGACGCTCACGACATACTGGTCGCCGACCCGAGCCTGGCCGATGCGGTGACACGTACCTCCCGCAGGCTTTACCTGTTCGGCAAGACCGTCGGTCAAACCAATATCTTCATCTTCGGCCCGAACGGCGAGGAACTTGTCGCGGTCGAGCTGGAAATTGAACGCGATGTGTCGGGTCTTCAGGCTCACCTTGCCCGGTTTCTTCCCGATTCGGACATCAGCGTTGAAATCATCTCCGACAACATCGTGCTGACCGGTTCGGTGCGGACGCCGCAGGACGCGGCGCAGGCAGCCAATCTTGCGAATATTTTCCTGACCGGTGGTGAGGCCACCACGCGCAATATCACGGAAAGCAGCGGTAGCAGCGGCGAAGGTGCGGTGGCCATTTACGCTGAAAACCGCCAGAAATCCAAGATCGTCAACCTGCTCAAGATCGATGGCGAAGACCAGGTGACGCTCAAGGTCACGATTGCCGAGGTCAGCCGGCAGGTGCTCAAGCAGCTCGGGTTCAATTCCTCGATCACCGGCGGCTCCGGCACCTTCGCCAATTCCAACCCGGCCAATCTGGGCACATTGTCGACCGGCTTGAACTTTGCACAGATCGCCAGCGGGTCACTGAACGGCCGCTCGATTTCGAGCTATGTCAACGCCATGGAGCAGGCCGGTGTCATGCGCACGCTGGCCGAGCCGAGCCTGACCGCCATTTCCGGCGAAAGCGCCAAGTTCTATGTCGGCGGCGAGTTCCAAATTCGCGACCAGTATGATCCTGGCGATGCAACCACCCCCGCCACCTATACCGATCGTGAAGTGGAATACGGCATTCGGCTGAACTTCACACCGGTCGTCCTGTCGCCCGGCCGTATTTCGCTGAAGGTTCAGACCGAAGTCTCTGAGCCAACATTCGAGGGTTCCGCATCGCTCCAGGGCACAACGAGAAACCCGGGAATGACAAGGCTTTCTATCAAGCGCCGCGAGGCGGAGACTGCGGTCGAACTGCCCTCAGGCGGATCGATCGTGCTGGCCGGACTGGTCAAGGATGACATTCGCCAGGCGATGTCGGGCTATCCCGGCCTGTCCAAGCTTCCGGTTTTCGGCACGCTTTTCCGTAGCCGCGATTTTGTCCGCAACGAGACGGAACTGGTCATCATCGCCACGCCCTACATCGTCAAGCCTGTCGCCCGCAACGAGATCGCCCGTCCGGACGACAACTTCAATGCGGTCAATGATGGCGCGGGCTTCTTCCTCGGCCGCGTCAACCGGGTCTATGGCCGGATGGAAACCGAACTGCCGCCGGGTCGTTACCATGGCGTTGTCGGCTTCATTTACAAATGATCAGGAACCTCAACATGTCGAGCAAGATCTCCGTTCCCGTCAATCCTGATCTTCGGTCGCTCAGGGCCGTCGCTGCCCCGTTGCTGGTTGCCGCATCGCTGCTCTCCGGCTGCGCCGGGTGGCCCGGCCACAGCGTCACCGTGGGCGCGGTGCCGGATGATTACCGCACCAATCATCCCATCATCGTCGCCGAGAAGGAGCGCACGGTGGATCTTCCGGTTGCCTCGGGAGATCGCCGCCTGTCGATTTCCATGCGGGAAACCGTTCGCGGCGCCGCCCAGAGTTACAATTCGAGTGCATCGGGCGCCATTCGCATCATGGTTCCGGTCGGTTCCGTCAATGCCGGCGCGGCCTCGGTGCTGTCGACCCAGGTGGCCGATGTCCTGCGCAAGGAAGGTGTTCCGGGCGACCGCATTCTCTCGTCGCCCTACCATGTCTCCTCACCCGAGGATGCCGCTCCGATCCGCATCGCCTTCATGGCGGTCACCGCTTCCACCGGAGAATGCGGGCGCTGGCCCGAGGACATGCTCGCCAACACGACGGAAAACAAGCACTATGCCAATTTCGGTTGCGCCAGCCAGAACAATCTGGCCGCCCAGATCGCAAATCCGGGCGATCTCATCGCTCCGCGCGGCATGACCCCGATCGACGCCGAACGGCGGTCGACGGTGATCGAGGCCTATCGGAAGAACGGCGCGATAGCAGGCAACTGATGAGCAACCGAAACGTGCTCTTTGAAGCAGGACAACGTTGATGACCAATCTTGACTACGAGCTGCAGCAGGAACCCCCGGTAGATGAGCTCGACACGGCCGCCGCGCGCGGCGATTTCGAGCGGATTCGCCCGTTGCCGCGGATTTCGGTGCATGCATTCGTTGAAACCGAAGGTCTGGCCAAGACCATGGAGCGGTGCTCTCAGGATCGGCGCATGGCCAAGGTCAATCTCCGCATCAATTCCGGTGGCGTCTCAGCCGCCGCCAACATGTTTGCCGGGTCACCGACGCCTAATCTCCTGATCCTTGAAACGCGCGCCGACGGCCCCGCTTTGCTCGAAGATCTCGGCGAGCTGGCTGCGGTTTGCGACCCGGACACGCGGGTGGTGATCGTGGGTCATGTCAATGATGTGTCGCTGTACCGCGAACTGGTGCGCAACGGCGTCTCCGAGTACATCGTTGCCCCGGTGTCGATGGCAGACGTGATCGGCGTCATCTCGACGATTTTCGTCGACCCGGATGCCGCTCCGCTCGGCCGGTCCATCGCTTTCGTCGGCGCCAAGGGCGGCGTTGGCTCGTCCACGCTTGCTCACAACTGCGCCTGGAGCATCTCGAGCCTGTTCTCAAGCGAGGTCATTCTGGCCGATCTCGATCTTGCATTCGGGACCGCCAACCTCAATTTCGATACCGATCCGACACAGGGCATCGCCGAAGCCGTGTATTCGCCTGATCGCCTTGACGAGGTGTTTCTCGACCGGTTGCTGTCGAAATGCTCGGAGCATCTGTCCATGCTTGCGGCGCCGTCTATGCTCGACCGGACCTATGATTTTTCGGGTGATGCCTTTCTGCCGATCCTCGACATCATTCAGCGCAACGCGCCGGTCTCGGTGCTCGATGTCCCGCATGTCTGGAATGACTGGACGAAAAAGGTCCTCTGCGCCGCCGACGAGATCGTCATCACCGCGACGCCCGATCTCGCCAATCTGCGCAACACCAAAAACCTCTTCGACACGCTGCGCAAGCTGCGGCCGAATGATCATGCTCCGCTCTTGGTGCTCAATCAGGTCGGAATGGCCAAGCGGCCGGAAATTGCGCCTGAAGCATTCTGCGACCCGTTGGAAATCGATCCGTTGGCAATCATTCCTTTCGACGCGCCCCTGTTCGGCGAAGCGGCCAATTCCGGTTTGATGATTGCTGAATCCTCGGCCAAGTCGCCAATCGCGGAATCGCTGTCGCAGATCGCCCATGTCGTGACCGGTAGGGCGGAAGTCAAGAAGCGCAAGAAGGCCGGCTTGTCGTCCCTGATGGGCCTTCTGGGCCGTAAGTAACTTGTAAGTCTGGAGTGGAACGCGAACATGTTCGGCAAACGCAGCAATGATGGATCAGGCAAGCTGCCGCAAGCTCCGGCTCCGCGGCCGGTGGTCCATGCCGAAGCGCCCGCGCCTGAAGCAGCTGCCCCTGCGCAGTATTCGGTGCCGGAGGCGCCTGCGGCGCCAATCCCGGCGCCTCAACCCGTGCAACAGCCCGCACCGCGCCGCGAAGAACCGCCGGCCAAGCGCAAATCCGCGCGCAATGAAGCCTATTACGACACCAAGAGCCAGGTCTTTTCTGCGCTGATCGATACCATCGACCTGTCGCAGCTCGCCAAGCTCGATGCCGAAAGCGCGCGCGAGGAAATTCGCGATATCGTCAACGATATCATCACCATCAAGAATTTCGCCCTGTCCATCGCCGAGCAGGAAGAACTTCTCGACGACATCTGCAACGATGTTCTCGGCTATGGTCCGCTGGAGCCGCTGCTGGCGCGCGACGACATCGCCGACATCATGGTCAATGGCGCGGGCATGACCTACATCGAAGTCGCCGGCAAGGTGATTGAAACCGACGTGCGTTTCCGCGACAACAGTCAGCTCTTGTCGATTTGCCAGCGCATCGTCAGCCAGGTCGGCCGCCGCGTCGATGAATCGAGCCCGATCTGCGATGCCCGCCTTCCTGACGGTTCGCGTGTCAACGTTATCGCTCCGCCCTTGGCGATCGACGGCACGGCGCTCACCATTCGTAAGTTCAAGAAGGACAAGCTGACCCTCGATCAGCTGGTCAAGTTTGGCGCCATCACCCCCGAGGGCGCGGCGGTGCTGCAGATCATCGGCCGGGTGCGCTGCAACGTGGTGATTTCGGGCGGTACCGGTTCCGGCAAGACCACCCTTCTCAACTGCCTGACGGCCTACATTGATACCGACGAGCGGATCATCACCTGCGAAGACTCGGCCGAACTTCAGCTGCAGCAGCCGCATGTCGTGCGGCTTGAAACCCGCCCGCCCAACATCGAGGGCGAGGGCGAGATCACCATGCGTGATCTGGTCAAGAACTGCCTGCGCATGCGCCCTGAACGCATCATCGTCGGCGAAGTCCGTGGCCCGGAGGTGTTCGACCTCCTCCAGGCCATGAACACCGGTCACGATGGTTCGATGGGAACGATCCACGCCAACAGCCCGCGCGAGTGCCTGAGCCGTATGGAATCGATGATTGCCATGGGGGGGTTCACCCTCCCGGCCAAGACCGTGCGCGAGATCATCGCCGGATCGGTTGATGTGGTGATCCAGGCCACCCGCCTGCGTGATGGTTCGCGCCGCATTACCCACATCACCGAAGTCATCGGCATGGAGGGCGATGTGATCATCACCCAGGACCTGCTGAAGTACGAGATGCTGGGTGAGGACGCCAACGGCAAGATCATCGGCGAGCATCGCTCCACCGGCATCGGCCGGCCGAACTTCTGGGATCGCGCCCGCTATTACGGCGAGGACAAGCGTCTCGCCGCTTCGCTTGACGCCATGGAAAAAATGACCTCGTAAGGAGACGCTCGCGTGTTTGGTCTGGATACAGTGGTAGTCGCCATCATCGGCCTGGCCGCGCTTTCGGCGGGGGCGCTGGGCTATGGCGTGCTTTATTCGCGTATCGAGGTGGAACGCAAGGCGGAAACACGGGTCAAGCGGGTCAAGGCCGCCGAGACCGATCGCTCCAAGGCAACCGCTGCGCGTGACCGGCTGAACGAAGCCAACAAGCGGCGCAAGTCCGTTCAGGATTCGCTGAAGACGCTGGAAGAGAAGAACAAGGAAAACGACCGCCGCAAGTCACCGGCGCTGAAGGACCGGATCGCTCAGGCCGGCCTGACCATTTCTGTGCAGAAATTCTACGTCCTGTCGGCCATTTTCGGATTTGCCATGGGCTTTCTGGTCTTCGTTTTTCAGGGAAGCCTTTATGCCGGTCTTGGCGCGATGGTCATTTTCGGCGCCGGCGTGCCGCGCTGGGCCATCGGCTTTCTGCGCAGCCGGCGGATGAAGGCGTTTCTTGCCGAGTTCCCGAATTCGCTTGACGTCATGGTGCGCTCGATCAAGTCCGGCCTGCCGCTCAACGACGCCATCAGGATGATTTCTGCGGAAGGCCAGGAGCCCGTGCGCACCGAGTTCAAGCGCATCGTCGAGGCCCAGCAGATGGGAATGAACATTCCGGAGGCCTGTGCCCGGCTTTATGCCCGGATCCCGTTGTCGGAGGCGAACTTTTTCGCCATCGTCATCGCCATCCAGGCCCAGGCCGGTGGCAACCTGTCCGAGGCACTGGGCAATCTTTCCCGCGTGTTGCGCGACCGCAAGAAAATGAAGGGCAAGATCAACGCGATGTCGATGGAGGCAAAGGCCTCGGCTGCGATCATCGGCGCCCTGCCGTTCATCGTCACCCTGCTCGTCTACCTCACGTCGCCCGAATACATCATGATCCTGTTCACCGACAGCCGCGGCCATTTCATTCTCGGAGTCTCCGCAGTCTGGATGTCTATCGGCATTCTGGTGATGCGCAACATGATCAATTTCGACATCTAGGGGCCGAAAACCATGCTATCCGATCTCGTTTCGTCCCTCACCGACCCGGCCTATCTGTTTCCGATCCTGATATCGATTGCGGTTTTCGCGACGCTTTTTACTGTCCTGGCCCCCTATTTCGAGCGCGGCGATCTCGATGCCCGGATGAAATCGGCGGCACTTGAACGCGATGAGATCCGGGCCAGGGAACGCGCCCGCCTTAATGCCGAGCAGTCGCGCGGCGGATCGAAGGGCACCGGCCTTCGCTCCCGGGACAATGCGTCCGTGCGCGGTATCGTCGAACAGCTCAATCTCAAGGACGCGCTCGCCGACGGTGCCACCCTGGCCAAGTTGCGCGCAGCCGGTTACCGCACCCAGAATGCGCTCAACATGTTCCTGCTGGCGCGTTTCGTGCTGCCTTTCATCTTTCTCGTCGCCTCGATCGTCTATGTCTTCGTGCTCGAAAACCTGGCCGACAAGCCGTTTACGGTCCGGGTTCTGGCCTGCATCGTCGGCGCCTATGTCGGCTTTTACACGCCGAACATGTTTGTCTCCAACCAGGCGGGCAAGCGCCAGGCCTCCATCAAGCTTGCCTGGCCGGATGCGCTTGACCTGATGCTGATCTGCGTGGAATCGGGCGTCTCCATCGAGGCCGCGATGAAGCGCGTGGCCGAGGAAATTGCTGTCCAGTCGACCGCCCTGGCCGAGGAGTTCGTACTGACGACGGCGGAACTGTCCTATCTTCAGGACCGGCGAATGGCGTTCGAGAACCTGGGCAACCGCACCGGGCTGGACCAGGTGAAAGCCGTCACCCAGGCCCTGATCCAGTCCGAACGCTACGGTACCCCCATCGCCCAGGCCTTGCGCGTTCTCGCCCAGGAAAGCCGCGACCAGCGCATGACCGAAGCCGAAAAGAAGGCCGCGGCATTGCCCCCGAAGCTGACCGTGCCGATGATCCTGTTCTTCCTGCCGGTGCTGATCGGCGTGATTCTCGGGCCTGCCGCCATCCAGGTCATGGACAACTTCTCCGGCGGCGTGCCGCAGTAAAAAGAGGCTTTGCAAAACGCATCCCTGATGCCTCGCAACGGAGCCAGACGGCCGCGGCACGTGGTAACGCCCGCACTTGTGCGGGGCAGACGGCGACCGGGTCGATCTTGATTGTAGTTGTTGATGCTTTCCCGGGGTCGCGACGCGGTCTGCGGGTCGGGCCTGCCCAAGGGCATACATCCCCCGTCGCGATGCCTGGACTTCAGGCCGCCGGGAAACCTGCCTTGTCCCCAGGTCTGAAGCCTGAGCCATGGCCTTCGGCTTTTGGCATTTCGCCGGATGAATGGTTCTGCTGGAAGCGCGGACGGAGGCCGGGATATCGTTCTTGCTGCTGACGCGGGACGGACCGCTCCCCGGACGGGATCAGTTGGTATTCTTGCTATCCGAATCCTTGAGCTTGTTCCAGGCATTCTGCTGGGACAGCATAGCGCGCAGGTAGCTCACGTTGGCGCTCGCCTGTTCGGCGGAGAGCTCGGCGCTGGCGATTTTTTCCGCCTCCTGGAAGCGGCCCTGGAGACCGACCACCAGTGCAAGATTCTGGCGAACCCGGCTGTCGGCGCCCGGCTGGCGGGCGGCGGAGGCCATGTAACTCTCCGCGGTTCTCAGATCGCCCTGCAGAACGTAGGACATGCCCAGGTTCGACAGGATCGACGGCTCATTCGGCTGGATGTCGAGTGCCTTGCGATACCGAGCCCGTGCCGTTGCAGGGTCGCCCAACTGGTCGTGGATGGCGCCTTCCGCCGACAAGAGCTGCCAGTCCGGCCGGTCGGGCGTCTGGGCGCGCTGGATGGCGTCGAGCGCCTTGTCGAACTGGCCCGCACCGGCAAGCGCCTTGCCGTAGGCGGCCAGCACGTTGCGGTCCGTCGGATTGTGGATGGCGACCTGCTGCATCACCGCAAGCGCCTGTTCGGAGCGGCCGCCCATGGTCAGCACCGAGGCATACCTCATGCCGACAGCCGGATCCTTGGGATTCTTGTCATAGGCCCGGCCGATGCTCTCGGCTGCGGAATGCAGTTCCGTTGCATTCATGCTCTCGAGCGGCTTGTTCATCGATGGAATGGAACCGGTGGTCAATTTGCGGTCGGATGCACATCCCGCGAGCGCGATGCTAAGCGCGGCGATGCAGACTGCGCCGAGGAGCCGGCGGGGGAGGATGGAGCGTGCATGGGTCGCTGACATTGGTCTGATCCCGGAAAATTGATCGTCGGGGCGGTCCTGAAAGGTGAGCGCCACAGTCTCCGCACCAGCAATAATCTGTTAACCCTAATCAAGAGTTAACGACTGATTCTCCGCCCGCCGGATGCGGAGAACAAGAGGAGAAATCATGGCCCCCTACAGCCACATTGACCGACCGTCCCCGTTTGCGCCGATGTCCGGAGAGACATTGCCGGTCTGGGCGATTTCCCGCGCCGATATCGAGCGCGGCCATTTCGACAAGACGGCGCTTGCCTGGGCCAGGGCCGCCGGTTTCCAGGCAGCCGAAGGGGCGGTGCTTCTCGCGCCGAACCGTCACGGCAAGCTGGCCGGTGCGCTTTTCGGCCTCGGTGAGCATGGCGAGTGCCACCCCTTCATCGGCGGCAAGCTGGCCCGTGTCCTGCCCAGGGGCGACTGGCACATCGAGACGTCGCCGATCTCCGGCGCGGTCATGGCAATGGCATTCGGCATGGGAGCCTACCGGTTCGAAACCTACCGCAAACCTGTCACTGAAAGCCCCAGACTGGTCATCCCGGCAGATGCGGACGCCGATGCCATCCAGCGGACCGTGGCCGCCGTTGGCCTGGCGCGCGATCTGGTCAACACGCCCGCCAACGACATGGGACCCGATGCGCTGGAAGCGGCCTTCCGCGGCCTTGCCGCCCACTACAGGGCCGAAGTCAGCGTTGTTGCCGGCGATGATCTGCTTGCCAAGGGGTTTCCGATGATCCATGCGGTCGGCCGTGCCGCCGATCAGGCACCGCGCCTCTTGGAGATGCGCTGGGGCAAGCCCGGTGCGCTGAAGCTGACGCTGGTGGGCAAGGGCGTCTGCTTTGACACCGGCGGTCTCGACATCAAGCCGGCGTCCTCGATGCTCAACATGAAGAAGGACATGGGTGGGGCCGCCAATGTGATGGCGCTGGCGATGATGATCATGGATGCCGGACTGCCGGTCGATCTGCGCGTGCTGGTGCCGGCGGTCGAGAACGCGATCTCCGCTTCCGCCTTCCGGCCCGGCGATGTGCTTGCCAGCCGCAAGGGCCTGACGGTGCAGATCGACAACACCGATGCCGAGGGCCGTCTGGTGCTCGCCGATGCACTGGCCTATGCCTGCGAGGAAAAGCCCGACCTGCTCATCAACATGGCCACGCTGACCGGCGCGGCTCGCGTGGCGCTTGGCCCGGACCTGCCGCCTTTCTACACCGACGACGAGACGCTTGCCGCCGACATCGCAACCGCATCGGCAAATGTCGTCGATCCGCTCTGGCGGATGCCGCTCTACAAGCCGTACGAGGCCGATGTCAAAGCCAGGATTGCCGATCTGACCAATGCGCCGTCGGGCGGCTTTGCCGGCTCGATCACCGCAGCCTTGTTTCTCAAGCGCTTCGTCACGCCCGAAACCAGGTGGGCGCATTTCGATATCTTCGCCTGGTCGCCAAAGGACAAGCCGCACGCACCGATGGGCGGCGAGGCGCAAGGAATCCGGGCCCTGTTCGACGTGATCAGCAAACGGCATCCCGCCTGACGCCGATCCCGCCTGATGTAGGGGCGGTTGGCTTGCGCGTTTCTCAAGTTTCGGTCAGTATAATTCGGTTCCGAAATGATGCAGGCGCGCACCATGCCACTTGATCTCCGGCCATCCGATGCCCTCGGGCTGTGGCACGCCGCCACGCTTGAACATGTCCGTGTCATCGGGCCGGATCTGACCATCAGGCAGCTGGCGATCCTGCTGCACATCTACCTGGCGCCGCCGCCGCACACGGTGCGGGGGCTTGCCGCGATGCTCGGCGTCACCAAACCGGTGATCACCCGGGCGCTCGACACCATGGGGCATATGGGGCTGGTGCGCCGGGTGCGCGATGAACGCGACCGGCGCAACGTCATCATCAAGCGGACGGTGGAGGGCGCGCTGTTTGTCGAGAAACTCGGCGACATCATCATCGCTGAAGGCCGCAAGCTGTCCCTGTCGGAAGGATCTGGCGCATGAATGATCAACTGGACCGCCGGTTATATGCCTACAGGCCGGATCTTGCCGACATCCGTCTCAGGGACAGGGTGTCTGCCGAGCGTTACACCGACGGCATGCCCGCTGAAGTGATCGTGCCCGTTGCCGATATTCGTCCCAGGCCGGACGCCGCATGCAGCATCGACACCCAGGCGCTCTTCGGCGAGGCGCTGATCGTGTTCGACAGCTCCGGCGGCTGGGCCTGGGTGCAACTGGCGGCGGATGGTTATGTCGGCTATGTGCGCGAGCAAGACATCGGCCAGGACTCGGGTGAGATCACTCATGTCGTCTCGGTGCCGCGCAGTTTCGTCTATCCCGGTGCAGATCTCCGTTTTCCCCATCTCAAAGCCCTGTCAATGGGCAGCCGGCTCAGGATCACCGGAGCGGCGGAAACGAGGGGGACGGCCTATGCGCTGCTGGAGGATGGATCCGCCATCATCGCCGCGCATCTGAGGCCGGCCGCAGACATTGCGGCGGAAGACGCCGTCTCCGTCGCCGCCCGGTTCCTGGCCACGCCCTATCTCTGGGGCGGCCGGTCCGGTTTCGGCATTGACTGCTCGGGCCTGGTGCAGATGGCGCTGGCCATGACCGGAAAATCCGCTCCGCGCGATTCCGATCAGCAGGCGGCCGGTCTGGGCCGGATCATCGACCCCGAAACCGACGGCTTGCAGAGAGGCGACCTGGTGTTCTGGAAAGGTCATGTCGGCTTCATCGAGGATTCTGAGACGCTTCTCCACGCCTCGGGCGGAACCATGGATGTCACGCGCGAACCGCTGCGCGATGCAATCGACCGGATCGCCAGGCTGTACGGCTTGCCGACCTGTTACCGAAGGCCGTAAGCCGGCTTAGTACCCTGCCCTGCGGTCGACGAGATTGATCAGCGCTTCGCCGCGCTCGAAGGCATCCATCTGCGCGACCATAGGTGCGATCAGCGAGGACGGCATCGATGCCGCCGCCGCATGCGGCGTGATCGTCACCTTCGGGTGGCTCCAGAACAGGCTTTCGGGATCGAGCGGCTCCTGCTGGAACACATCGAGCGTCACCGCCGAAAGCAATCCCTCATCAAGGGCCGCGAGGATGTCGGCCTCGTTCTGCAACCCGCCGCGCCCGGCATTGATCAGCACCGGCGCGCCCAGCGGCCCGCGTTTGGTCATCCGCGCAAACAGGCCGCGGTTGAGGATCTCCTGGGTATCAGGCGTCAGCGGCAGCAGCACCACGAAGATGTCGGCGGAAGCGAGGAACGCGCCAAGCCCGTCCTCGCCTGCATGGCAGGTGATCCCTTCAACCTGTTTCATGGTCCTTGACCATCCGGTAACGGCAAAGCCCATGACCTGAAGCTTGGCTGCCGCATCGCGGCCAAGCTCTCCCAGGCCCATGATGCCGACGGTGATGTCGCTTGCGGCCTTCTGGTCACGGTCCTCGTACCAGATCCGGCTTGCCTGCTGCGCCCGGTAGCGCGGGCCGAGCCGGTGATGATCGAGCACCTGCCAGACTACGTATTCGCTCATCCGCGTGGTCAGGTTCGGCGACACCACGCGCACGATCGGCACGTCCGGCAGATCGGGATCCTTGAAGACATGGTCCACGCCGGCACCGAGCGAAAAGATCACCTTGAGGTTCGGCAGTTTCGCCAAAAGCCCCGGGCGCTGCTTCCAGACGATCGCATAGTCAATGCTGGGATCGGCCTCACCGTCCGGTTCAAGCGTCACCGTCCGCCCGGGCGCGGCCTTGGCGAGCTCATCTATCCACACTTCCGGCGCCCAGCCGGTGAGCGCGAGCAGGATCCGCCCGTTTTCGATAGTGTCAGTCATGGTTCCGCCTGTCTATTCGCTGACCGCGCCGCCCGCAGCGGCTTCGAGATTGAAAGCCGCGGCCATCAGCGCCTTCGTATAATCGGTGGTCGGGTGATCGAAGATCTGGTCGGCAGTGCCCTGTTCGACCACCTTGCCCGCGCGCATGACGATCACGTCATTGGCGAGCGCCCGCACCACCTTGAGGTCGTGGCTGATGAACAGGTAGGCGAGATCATGCCGGCGCTGCAGATCCCTGAGCAGGTCGACCACCTGGGCCTGGACGCTCATGTCGAGCGCCGAGGTCGGCTCGTCCAGCATGACGAAACGTGGCTTGAGCACCATGGCGCGGGCGATCGCGATGCGCTGGCGCTGGCCGCCGGAGAATTCATGCGGGTACCGCCAGCGGGTCGAGGCATCGAGCCCCACTTCCTCAAGCGCTGCCGCAACACGCCGGTCGCGCTCCTGGGCGGAAAGATCCCGGGCGTGGATGGCGAGGCCCTCGCCGACGATATCGGCGATCGACATGCGCGGACTGAGAGAGCCGAACGGATCCTGAAACACCACCTGCATGGAGCTCCGGAGCGACCGCATCTGCTTGAACGACCGCTCATGCAGCGGCAGCTTGTTGAAATAGATCTCGCCCTCGCTGCGGATCAACCGCATCAGCGCCAGCCCGAGCGTCGTTTTGCCCGACCCCGATTCGCCCACGACGCCCAGCGTCTGGCCAGACTTGAGCGACAGAGACAGCCCGTCGACGGCCTTGATATGGTCCACCGTCCGCCGGAGAAATCCCTGCTTGACCGGAAACCAGACCTTTATGTCCCGGGCGCGGATCACTTCGGCAGCGGCATGGTTGCGCCTGGGCGGCTCGCCCTTGGGTTCGGCGGCGAGAAGGTGTTTGGTGTAGGCATGCCGCGGATTGGCGAAGATTTCCGCGGTCGGACCGGTCTCGACGATCTTGCCTTCGGTCATCACGCAGACGCGGTCGGCGAATTTGCGCACGATGCCGAGGTCATGGGTGATGAACAGCATTGCCATGCCGTGCTCGGTCTTCAGGTCACGGAGCAATTCGAGGATCTGCGCCTGCACGGTCACGTCGAGCGCCGTCGTCGGCTCGTCGGCAATCAGCAGTTCCGGACGGTTGGCCAGCGCCATGGCGATCATCACCCGCTGCCGCTGCCCGCCCGAGAGCTGATGCGGATAGGACGCCAGCCGCTTGCGGGGCTCGCGAATGCCCACCTGCTCAAGCAGCTCCAGCACCTGCCGTTGCGCCTCGTCCGGCCGGATCTGCTGGTGCAGATGCAGGATCTCCGAGATCTGCTTTTCCACCGTCTGCAGCGGGTTGAGCGAGGTCATCGGCTCCTGGAAGATCATGGTGATGTCGTTGCCGCGCACCTCCCGGATCTCGGGTTCGGGTGCCGAGAGCAGATCCCGGCCCTTGAACAGGACCTTGCCCGAGGGGTGGCTCGCTGCCGGGTAGGGCAGCAGCCTGAGCACTGACAGCGCCGAAACCGATTTGCCGGAGCCGGATTCGCCCACCAGCGCCACCGTCTCGCCCCGCCTGATGTCAAACGAGATGTGGTCGACCGCCGTCTGGCTGTTGCCGCCCTGGTGGAAGGCCACCGAGAGGTCCTGCACCGACAGTAGCGGCTCTGCCCCGTTGTCCGCCTTCGGATCGTTTATGCGCCCGCTCATCGGCCTTGCACTACTCATCGAAAAGTCTTTCGCGGATCGAAGGCGTCACGCGTCGCCTCGCCGATGAAGATCAGCAGCGACAGCATGATCGAGATGGTGAAGAACGCCGTCAGCCCCAGCCACGGCGCCTGCAGGTTGCGCTTGCCCTGGGCGATCAGCTCTCCCAGCGAGGCCGAGCCCGGCGGCAGCCCGAACCCGAGAAAGTCAAGCGAGGTCAGCGTCGTGATCGAGCCCGACAGGATGAACGGCAGGAATGTCAGCGTCGCCACCATGGCGTTGGGCAGCAGGTGCCGGAACATGATGGTGCCGTTGCCGACGCCCAGCGCCCGGGCGGCGTTGACATATTCGAAATTGCGGGCCCGCAGGAACTCGGCCCGGACGATGCCGACGAACGACACCCAGGAAAAAAGCAGCATGATCCCGAGCAGGATCCAGAACCCCGGCGGCAGCACCGCGGCGATGATCAGGAGGATGTAGAGCACCGGCATCGACGACCAGATCTCGATGAAGCGCTGCATCAGCAGGTCCGTCCAGCCGCCGAAATAGCCCTGCACCGCGCCTGCCGCGATGCCGATCAATGCGGAGAAGATGGTCAGCGTCAGGCCGAACAGCACCGAAATCCTGAAGCCGTAGATCATCCGCGCGGTGACGTCGCGCGCCTGGTCGTCGGTGCCGAGCCAGTTCATGTTGCCAAGCGTGCAGCCCGGGTCCTCGTCCTTGAGCGGGTAGGCCGAGCAAGCTTCCCCTTCCTCCAGTAGCCAGAAGGGCGCGGTCGGCGCCGAATGCGGAATGTAGGAATTGGCGGTGGTGTAGGAATAGCGGATCGGCGGCCAGATCATCCAGCCATTCGCCTCGATCTCGTCCTGGATGAACGGATCGCGATAGTCGGTGCGCGCCAGGAAGCCGCCGAACTTCTCCTCCGGATAGTCGATCAGCACCGGGTAGAGGATCTCGCCCTTGTAGGAAGCCAGGATCGGCCGGTCATTGGCGATGAACTCCGCCAGCAGACTGGCGATGAACAGGATCAGGAAGATCCACAGCGACCAGTAGCCGCGGCGGTTGGCCTTGAAATTGGCCCAGCGCCGCTTGTTGGTCGGCGACAGCCAGCCCTTCGGCCGGCCCTGGGCGTCATAGGCCTGGGGATTGCTGGAAGCCGGCGCGTTCATCCGACATCCCTTTTCTCGAAATCGATGCGCGGGTCGACCCAGGTGTAGACCAGGTCGGAAATCAGCCCCACCACAAGCCCCATCAGCGAGAAGATGAACAGCGTCGCGAACACCACCGGGTAATCCCGCTTGATCACCGATTCGAAACCGAGACGTCCCAGACCATCAAGCGAGAAGATCGTCTCGATCAGCAGCGAACCCGAAAAGAAGGCCGAGATGAACGCACCGGGAAAGCCGGCAATGATGATCAGCATCGCATTGCGGAAGACGTGCCGGTAGAGAACCTGGCTTTCGCTCAGTCCCTTGGCGCGTGCGGTGGTGACATATTGCTTGCGGATCTCGTCGATGAACGAGTTCTTGGTCAGCAGCGTCGTGGTGGCGAACGCCGCCAGCGACAGCGCGATCAGCGGCAGTGCAAGATGCCAGAAATAGTCGACGATCTTGCCGAACAGGCTCAGTTCGGCGAAATTGTCCGATGTCAGCCCGCGCAACGGAAACCAGTCAAAAAACGATCCGCCGGCAAACATCACGATCAGCAGGATGCCGACCAGGAAGCCAGGCACCGCGTAGGCGATGATGATCAGGCCGGAGGTCCAGACATCGAAGCGCGAGCCGTCGGAGACCGCTTTCTTGATCCCCAGCGGGATCGAGATGATGTAGGACAGCAGCAGGATCCAGACGCCAAGCGAGATCGAGACCGGCATTTTCTCGATGATCAGGTCGATCACATCGATGCTGCGGAAATAGCTTTCGCCGAAATCGAAGCGGATATAGTTCCACATCATCAGTCCGAACCGCTCGAGCGGCGGCTTGTCGAACCCGAACTGGGCTTCCAGCTTGGCGATGAATTCCGGATCGAGGCCCTGTGCGCCGCGGTATTGCGACGAGACGGAATCGCCGAAATCCTGCTGGGCGCTGCCGATCGTGTCGCCGCCGCCGGCAATCCGGTCGATGGCGGAATCGCCCTCGCCGGTCAGCTGCGCAATCACCTGCTCCACCGGCCCGCCCGGCGCGAACTGGATCACCGCGAAAGAGATCGCCATGATGCCGACGATGGTCGGAATCATCAGCAACAGGCGCCTGAGAATATAGGCGCCCATCAGGCGGTCTTCCCGTTCGGCTCAGCGCAGTCGATGCGTCTGGTTGCTGCAGGTCTGGTCAATCGCACGTCCTTGTCGCCGGACAGCTCGATGTCAGGCTGATTCGTCTCTTCCCCATACAGAATCGAATGTTGGAACGGGTGCAAGGCCGAAACCGCCTCAGTTCGAGCCTCTCATCCACCAGACTTCCGGGAAACCGAGCCCGTAATAGGGAAGTTCGTCGGGGTGGGCGAGCGCCTTGCTGTAGGCGATCTTGGCTGCCTTGCTGTAAAACAGCGGCACCACATAATGATTGGCAAGCAGCACCCGGTCGAGCGCCTTGACGGTCGCGGTTTTCTCCTCGCGGGTTTGCGCGAAGATCACCATCCGGATCAGCTCGTCGACCGTGGGATCTGCGATGCCGGCGTAATTGCGCGACCCCTCGCGATCCTTGGATGCCGATCCCCAGTAACCCATCTGTTCGTTGCCCGGATTGAGCGACTGGGCCCAGACGTTCCAGATCATGTCGTAATCGAAACTCCTCACCCGGTTGGTGTATTGCGATGCATCGACGGTGCGGATCCGGGCGTCGACGCCGATCTTCTTCAGGCTGGCGACATAGGGCAGCACCGAGCGTTCCAGCGAGGGGCTCGACAGCAGGATCTCTATGCCGAAAGGCTCGCCGGTGCTGGCGTTGACGAGCTGTCCGGATCTGAGTTCGTAACCGGCCTCCTGGAACAGGGTCAATGCTTGGCGCAAGTTTGCGCGCGCCTTCTGCGGATCGCCGCCCACCGGATTTGTAAACGGGGTGGTAAAGACCTCTTCCGGAACCTTGCCCTTCAAGTCCTCGAGGATTTCCTTCTCGCGGCCCTCGGGCAGGCCCGATGAGGCAAGCTCGGTTCCCCAGAAGAAGCTGTCGACCCGTGCCAGACCGTTGTAGGCCAGGTTCTGGTTCAGGTCCTCGAAATCGAGAGCGAAGTTCAATGCCCTGCGCACCCGCGGGTCCCGGAACTTCTCGCGGCGCATGTTCGGTACCATGGCCTGCATGATACCGACGGCGCGAAGCGGGTTCTCGATTTCCTCGCGCTTGATGTCACCGCTTTCGATGGCAGGGAAATCATAGGCAGTCGCCCACTTGCTCGACGAATTCTCCTGGCGGTAATCGATCCTGCCTGCGCGGAAGGCCTCGAATTCGACATTGGCGTCGGTGTAGTAGACATATTCGATCGCGCCGAAATTGTGCTGCCCGACATTGACGTTGAGATCCCTGGCCCAGTAGTCCTCGCGCAGCTCGTAGCGGATCGTCGAGCCGGCCTTGAAGGAAGCGATCCGGTAAGGCCCAGATCCCATCACCGGCTCCAGCGTGGTGCGGCTGATGTCGCGGGCGTTGCCATCCTTGTCGTTGCCTTCCCACCAGTGCTTTGGCAGAACCAGGATCTGGCCGAGAATCTGCGGCAATTCGCGGTTGTTGTTCTCGTCGAAAAGGAAGGTGACCTCCCGATCTCCGGTCTTCTCGGCGGAGACCACATGGGCGTAGTAGTTTGCCTGGAGCGGGTTGAGTTCCTTCGCCTTGTCGAAGCTGAAGACCACATCCTCCGCGGTGACCGGCTCGCCATCCGCCCATCTGGCTTCGGCGCGCAGCCGGAACGTCACCTTCGATATGTCGTCGGGAAAGGAAATGCTCTCCGCCAGCAGTCCATAGGACGAGGAAACCTCGTCTTCGGAGGATTTCATCAGCGTATCGAACACCAGGCCGAGCCCGGTCGCCAGTTCACCTTTGGCCAGGATCGGATTGAAACTGTCGAACGTGCCCTCTTCGGAAAGCCTGAGCGTGCCGCCCTTGGGCGCATCCGGGTTCACATAGTCAAAACGGGGAAAGCCTTCCGGGTACTTCGCCTCGCCGATCATCACCGTGGCATGCCGCCAATCCGGCTCCTCGGCTCCGGCGGGGCTCGGCGGCGCGATCAATCCCTGGAACGCGAGCACGGGGGCAAGGATGCACGGGATCAGGATGGATGAGGCAATGCGGACGGTCATGGGTGCTGGATCTCCGGTAACCTGTTTGTTTGGTAGAACAATAGGTCACTTCTGCGGCGCTTGCAGGGGGAAATCCGATAAACTGCATCAGCAGACAAAAAAGCCGGGCACGAGGCCCGGCTTTTCAGCATTCCGAATGCACGCTTTACTCGGCTGGCAAAGGCGCCTCAGTATCCGCAATGGTGCGGAGATAGGCGATCAGGTCGGCCCGCTCCTCGACCTTCTTCAGCCCGGCGAAGCCCATCGCGGTGCCCTTGATGTACTTCTTCGGCGCAGCCAGGAATTCGCTAAGATGCTGGTAATCCCAGACGACGGATCCGCCCTGTGCGAATTCCGTCATGGCAGCGGAGTATTTGAAGTCCGCGTGGCTGGCGACCGGTCGGTTTACGATGTTCCAAAGGCCGGGTCCGACCTTGTTGGCGCTGGCGGCATCATTGCTGTGGCAGGCAGCGCATTTCTTGAACACCGTCTCGCCCTTTGCCGGGTCGGCATTGGCAAGAAGCGGCGCAATCAGTTCGGGTGCGGCCTCTTCGGCAGGTGCTGCCGCATCGCCGCCACCTTCGGCAACTTCGATCGCAAAGCCTTCGGTTGCCGGCTCCGGCGCATGATAGATACCTTCCGAAACAATCGAAAGCGTCATCAGGACGAACAGGATACCGAGAAAGGCGCCTGCCGCCGAGTTGAAATATGAGGAGTTCATGTTCCGTCGCTCCGTTTCGGTTCGGCTTCCCGCCCAGTTTCCCGCAATATCCGAACCAGTCTTGAAATCGCGCGGAACCTATGTCTTTTGCAAGTTCGTTGCAACACCGTTTGTGACGACGGCAGTGAGACTTTTTGACACTTGCGCCGCAAAATGAGGGAATGGACGCGTCATGGCAGCAGGTTCGGAGCATACGCTCGTCATTATTCCCGCCAGAATGGCGTCAGCCCGGCTGCCCAACAAGCCGCTTGCGGACATCGGCGGCGAGCCGATGGTGGTGCGTGTGGCGCGTCAGGCAGCACTTGCCGAAATCGGTCGTGTCGCAGTTGCCACTGATTCGCGCGAAATTGCCGAAGCGGTCGAGGCTGCGGGCTTCGAGGCGGTGATGACCCGGGACGATCACCAGTCCGGCTCCGACCGGGTCTACGAGGCGGCCACGATCATGGATCCGGAGGGCCGGGCTGAGATCATCCTCAACGTTCAGGGTGACATTCCGGCAATCGAGCCCGAGTCCATCCGCCGAGCCGCCGTACCGCTTGCCGCCTCGCCGGCCGATCTTGCCACGCTGGCCGTGGTCATCACCGAGGAAGCGGAGAAAACCAATCCAAACATCGTGAAGGTGATCGGCACGCCGATTGGCCAAGGACTGTTGCGCGCGCTCTATTTTACCCGGGCCACGGCGCCTTATGGTGAAGGCCCGCTTTACCACCACATCGGGCTTTACGCCTGGCGCCGGTCGGCACTGCAGCGCTTCGTCACGCTCAAGCCGTCGACCCTGGAGAAGCGCGAATCGCTCGAGCAGCTGCGGGCGCTCGAAAATGGCATGCGCATCGACGTCGCGATCGTTGACTCCGTGCCGCTCGGTGTCGATACTCCGGCCGATCTTGAGCGCGCCCGCCAAATCCTGGCGCCGAAATAGGCGCCTATTTTTCAAAACGGACAGACCTGATGACCGCTTCCACCAACCGCATCGCCTTTCAGGGCGAGTTTGGCGCAAACTCCGATATGGCGTGCCGCGACATGTTTCCCGACATGCAGCCCTTGCCCTGCGCCACGTTCGAAGACGCCTTCAACGCGCTCACTCAGGGCGAGGCGGATCTTGCCATGATCCCGATCGAAAACACCATCGCCGGCCGGGTTGCCGATATTCATTATCTGCTGCCGGAATCGCATTTGCACATCGTCGGCGAGTACTTCATGCCGATCCATTTCCAGCTGATGGCGCTGCCTGGCGTCGATCGCTCGGAAATCCGCACCGTGCATAGCCACGTTCACGCGGTCGGCCAGTGCCGCAAGGTGGTGCGCGCCAATGGTTGGAAGGCTGTTGTCGCCGGCGATACCGCGGGCGCCGCCCGGCTGGTCTCGCAAAGCGGTGACCGGACCATGGCGGCGCTGGCGCCGCGGCTCGCGGCCGAACTTTACGGCCTCAACATCCTTGAGGAGAATGTCGAGGATACCGAAACCAATGTCACCCGCTTCGTGGTGCTGTCGCGGGAGGCGAAAATCCCGCCGCGCCCGGTGGCCGACGAGGTGGTTGTCACCACCTTCGTCTTCCGGGTGCGCAATATCCCCGCCGCTCTCTACAAGGCGATGGGCGGTTTCGCCACCAACGGCGTCAACATGACCAAGCTGGAAAGCTACCAGATCGGCGGCAAGTTCTTTGCCACCCAGTTCTACGCCGATATCCAGGGCCATCCCGACGAAGCGCCGGTGGCGCGCGCCATGGAAGAGCTTGCCTTCTTCTCCAAGGAGCTGAGAATCCTCGGCGTCTATCCCGCCCATCCGTTCCGTCTGGCGCAGAACGGTTCGCACGCCGAAGAGGCCGAGGGCTGAAAAGGCCTCTTACCGGCGCCAGTCCAGCCAGTCGCGCATCAGCCGGTGGGCGATGGCGCCGGGCGGTGGCGCCGAGGCGTCGGCTTCCCCAAGCGTCGCTGCCAGCATCGCTTCGGTCTCGGCACGCGTGAACCAGCGGCAATCCTCGAGTTCCGCCGTGTCGCGGGTAATCTCCAGGCTTTGCGCCTCCGCATAGACGCCGATCATCAGCGAATGCGGCATCGGCCAGGGCTGGCTCGCGTGGTAGCGCACGCGACCGACCTTGATGCCCGATTCTTCGAGGGTCTCGCGGCGCACCGCGTCCTCCATCGTCTCGCCGGGCTCGATGAAGCCCGCCAGGCAGGAATACATGCCGGGCGGGAAGTGCGGGCTGCGGCCGAGCAGGCAGCGGTCGCCTGCCTCGTCGACGGTGAGCATGATGGCGACCGGGTCGGTACGTGGAAAGACGGTGTGCCCGCACGACGTGCATTTGCGCCGGTACCCGCCGGCTTCCGGCGTCATCTTGGAACCGCAGACGCCGCAATGGCGGTTGGCCAGCGCCCACGAGACCAGGCTGGTCCCCTGGGCATAGGCGCCGAGAGCTTCCTCGTCCATCAGCGCCTGCCGGTAGACCGAGCGCGTGTCGATCGCCTTGAACGGCTCGGGCAGGTCGTCGGGCTCGATGTCGAGCGGCATCGCTATCCGCGCCACGTTCGCCTCGTCCCAGCCGATCAGCACCGCATCGGCGTTGCGCGGCTGCATGGATACGAGATCGGCAGCCGTCAGCAGGCCATCGGGCGCATCGCCATCCACCCGCATCGCCAGCCGGCCTTTTGCGATGGCGAAATAGCGGGTCGCCGGATCGTTGAGCGCGTCGCCCAGCTCGTTCTCGGTCCGGTATTCGGAGCGGCGGTCAAGCCGGTTGGAGGAAAACGCCACAAGCCGGCTGGCTTCGCCATGCGGTGCGTCATGGTCAAAAAGGGAGAAATTCATGTATCAAAGGGCCTCGAGAAGTCTTTCAATGAACGTGGAGCGGGCGCCAGGAGTCCAGGGTGTGGCCTGGCCATGGCCCCAGACCGGTCCGGGCCACGCCGGATCGCCCTCGTTGCGGGCAATGATGTGAAGATGGAACTGGCGCACGTTGTTGCCAAGGGCGCCGATGTTGATCTTGAGGCATTGCGACGCTTCCTTGACCGCCTTGGCGGCGATCGCGGTCTCGAAGGTCAGCATGGTCTGGTCGAGCGGCGTCATGTCGAACATCTCGGAGATGCCGCTGCGCTGCGGCACCAGCAGCACCCAGGGCCAGCGCGCATCCTCCATCAGCCTGAGCTGGCACAATCCCAGCTTCATCAGCAATGTGCTGTCACGGTCGAGACGCGGATCGAGAACAAAATCGGACATGGAAACACCGCCGGAGATGATTGAAGCCCAACTCTAGCAGTTTTTTTCGGCTCTGGCTTGCTTTTGCCTCACTGATTGACGATATGTGGCCCCGGGAGGTTGGTGGTGGACGAGCCACTCGCCAACCGGGTCAGGTCCGGAAGGAAGCAGCCCTAACGAGCCCGGCACGGGTCACCGTGCCAGCCTCCCACCCTTTCGCCCGCGCTCTCCTGCGTTGCGCGCTGATCAGGCGCGAAGAGGCGCTGCAAGCTTTGGCTGCCGGCAGCAGGCCGCGTCATTGGCTGGCCTCTAGCCGGCTTGATTGTCATTGACGGGATTCGACCGGGGTGCAAACATTCCATTTGAATGGCCACCGGGCCAGCGCGAGGGCGGCACGAGGATCATGAACGAAACAACCGGCACGACCACAGTTTCCGCGGGTGCAGACCCCGAGAGCAAGGCGCCGTACCGGGTTCTGGCGCGCAAATACCGGCCGAAGGATTTCACCGACCTGATCGGCCAGGAGCCGATGGTCCGCACGCTCACCAATGCCTTTTCCTCCGGCCGCATTGCCCAGGCCTGGATGCTGACCGGCGTGCGCGGTGTCGGTAAGACCACCACGGCCCGCATCCTGGCGCGCGCGCTCAACTACCAGACCGCCGAAATCGACCGGCCGACCATTGATCTCACAGTGCCGGGCGAGCATTGCCAGGCGATCATGGAAGGCCGTCATGTCGACGTCATCGAGATGGACGCGGCCTCGCACACCGGCATCGACGATATCCGCGAGATCATCGAGCAGGTGCGCTACCGTCCGGTGTCGGCCCGCTACAAGGTCTACATCATCGACGAGGTCCACATGCTCTCGACGCAGGCCTTCAACGGCCTGCTCAAGACGCTGGAAGAGCCGCCGGCGCATGTGAAGTTCATCTTCGCCACCACCGAAATCCGCAAGGTTCCGATCACTGTGCTGTCGCGCTGCCAGCGCTTCGACCTGCGCCGCATCGATTCGGGCCTGCTGGTGGCGCATTTCAAAAACGTTGCCGCTCAGGAAGGCATTGCGATCGACGACGAATCGCTGGCCATGATCGCCCGCGCCGCCGAAGGCTCGGTGCGTGACGGCCTGTCGCTGCTCGACCAGGCGATCGCCCATGGCGGCGGCGCCGTCGACGCCGAGGCTGTGCGATCCATGCTCGGGCTCGCCGACCGCTCCCGCATTGTCGGCCTCTTCGGCTCGCTGATGGAAGGCGACGTGGCTGCAGCGCTCGCAAGCTTCCGCGACCAGTATGATTCGGGCGCCGGCCCGTCGGTGATCCTCACCGATCTGGCGGATTTCACCCATCTGGTCACCCGCCTCAAATTCGTGCCCGAAGCCGGCGAAGATCCGTCGTTGACCGAAACCGAACGCGAGAGCGGCGCCGACTTTGCCGCCAAGCTCTCGACCGTCATCCTCTCGCGGGTCTGGCAGATGCTGCTCAAGGGCATTTCCGAAACCGACACGTCGAGCCGGCCCGCGGCTGCCGCCGAGATGGCGCTGATCCGCATCGCCCATGCTGCGAACCTGCCGTCGCCCGAAGATGCGCTGAAGGCCTTCCAGGCGACAGGCGGCGCCTCCGGGGGCGCGGGCGCCCAGTCATCTGGCACCGGCCCGTCCGGCGGCGGCGCCACGGCCCGCGCGGTGGGCGAGCGCCGCATGCCCCAGGGCGGAACCGGCGGCGGCCAGCCTTCGATGCGGCTCGCCCATTCCGCCGAGCCTTCGGTCGCAGCCACTCCGGCCCCCGAACCGGTCCAGGAAGTCGCAATAGGCTCGCTTGAAGACATGGTGGCGCTGGCCGAGAAACATCGCGACATCGCCATGAAGGTGCAGATCCGCACCGGCGTTCGCCTGGTCCGGATCGAGCCCGGCCGCCTCGAAATCAACCTGGCGCCGGATGCGAGCCCCAGCCTGCCGGGCGAACTGATCAAGAAGCTCGGCGACTGGACCGGCGCCAAGTGGTCGGTGGCGCTCAGCCGCGAGGAGGGCGCGCCAACCATCGCCGAGCGCGAGACCGCCAAGCGCGAAGCGCTCGTCAGCGACGCCCGCCAGGATCCCGATGTCGCCGCCATTCTGGCGCGCTTTCCCGGCGCCCGCGTCACCGACGTGCGTATTGCGGCAACCGAGGAGAGCTTGGCCGGCGATGCGCTCTCGCCATCCGAGGACGGGGACATCCTGCCCGATGAAACCGATCCGGACGACAACTCGGACTAAACCGCGTCATTACCATTGCGCCGGAAATTAGCCGGCAAACAACACTTGAGAAGGAGACCTGGATGAAAGACATCATGGGTATGATGGGCAAGATCAAGGACATGCAGGCCAAGATGGAACGCATGCAGGAAGAACTCGCCGAGCTGGAATGCGAAGGCGTGGCAGGTGGCGGCATGGTTGCCGTGCGCCTGTCGGGCAAAGGCCAGATGAAGGGTGTCAAGATCGACCCTTCCATGTTCAAGGAAGACGATGTCGAGATCCTCGAGGACCTGATCGTCGCCGCTCACAACGACGCCAAGGCCAAGGTCGAGACGATGATGGCCGAGCGGACAAAGGAACTCACCGCCGGACTGCCGATTCCTCCGGGCATGAAGCTGCCGTTCTAGGCCTTGCGCAAGTAACGGCTATTCTTGAGGAAAGACTGAGATGCAGAAGCGTGTAACCGGGCCGGAGATCGAGCGCCTGATCCAGCTGCTGGCGCGCGTTCCGGGGCTCGGGCCGCGCTCGGCCCGCCGCGCCGCGCTGCACCTGATCAAGAAGAAGGATCAGCTCATGGGGCCCCTGGCGCTGGCCATGAACGAGGCCTTCGACAAGGTCCGCATCTGCTCGACCTGCGGCAACGCCGATACCTCCGATCCCTGCACCGTGTGCACCGACCCGACGCGAGACCAGAGCGTGATCATCGTCGTCGAGGACGTGGCCGACCTGTGGGCGCTCGAGCGCGCGGCCGCGATGAATGCCGGCTATCATGTGCTCGGCGGGACCCTGTCGCCGCTCGACGGCGTCGGCCCGGATGACCTGTCGATTGCCAGGCTGGTTGATCGCGTCGCCGCCGGCGGCGTCCGCGAGATCCTGATTGCGGTCAACGCCACCGTCGAGGGCCAGACGACGGCGCATTACATCACCGAGCAACTGTCCGGCTTCGACATCAAGGTCACCCGCCTGGCCCATGGCGTGCCGGTCGGCGGCGAGCTGGATTATCTCGACGAAGGCACGCTTGCCGCTGCCATCCGCGCCCGCACCGCCTTCTAGGAGAGGTAACGATGCCGCGCTTCTTCAATCCCGACACCATGCCGAAACCGGCGTCCAACTATGTCCAGGCGGTTGAAATGTCGGTGCCGGGCCGCCGTCTGATCATTTCGGGCCAGATCGGCGTCACCCCGGACGGGCAGATGCTCGCCGGCTATCGCGCCCAGGCCGAACAGGCCTGGCGCAACGCCCTTGCAGGACTTGCGGCCTGTAACATGCAGATCAGCGATATCGTCGCCATACGGGTCTACGATGTGGCCCCCGGCGATGTGGGCACCTACCGTGAACTCCGGGACCAGTTCCTTCAGGGTCACGCACCGGCTTCGACCTATGTCGTCGTCGCGGGCCTCGCCCATCCCGACTTGCTGACCGAAATCGAGGTCGAGGCGTTTTCAGAGCGCTGAGCGACCGGTTCTTCCTGCGCCATTTTCCCGACACGCCTGCCGGGTTAGGTTGAAGCCATGATTCGCACCCTGCTTCTGACCGTCATCCTCGCTTTCACCGTGACCGCTCTTGCGGTGCCAACGTCCCATGCGGCGACCAAGGCCGGGGTGGAAGCGCAGTTCCGCCAGTGGCTCGAGGCCGACCTTTGGCCGGAAGCCAGGCGGAACGGGGTTTCGAAAGCGGTGTTCGACAGCGCCTTTTCGGGCGTCAATCTCGACTGGGACCTGCCGGACCTCGCGCCGCCCGGCTTCCCCAGGCCCAAGGCCCGCGCCCAGAGCCAGGCCGAGTTCCGCAGCCCCGGCGCTTATTTCAGCGAAAAAAGGCTCCAGGGCCTTGCCGCCTCGGGCCGCTCGCTGATGAAACAGCATGCCGGCCTGTTGCGCCGGATCGAGGAGCGTTACGGCGTCCCCGCTTCCATTATTGTCGCGGTCTGGGGCCGTGAATCGGGCTTCGGACGGGCCAAGATCCCGCATTCGGCGGTCCGGGTGATCGCCACCAAGGCCTTCATGTCGACGCGGCCCGACCTGTTCAGGAAGGAAATCCTGGCGGCATTGAAAATCCTTCAGCGCGGCGACGTTCCGGCATCGGCTCTGAAAGGGTCCTGGGCCGGTGCAATGGGCCAGCCCCAGTTCCTGCCGTCGAGCTATCTCGACCACGCGGTCGATTTCGATGGCGACGGCAAGGCCGACATCTGGAAGTCGACGGCGGATTCGCTCGCCTCGATCGCCAATTACCTGGCGAAATCCGGCTGGGTGCGCGGCCGCGACTGGGGCTTTGAAGCCGTCATACCCGAAGGCGTCACCTGCGCGCTGGAAGGACCCGACCGGGCCCGGCCGATAGCAGCGCTTACGGACATGGGCATCATCCGCATTTCCGGCAGGCCGTTTCCCGAGCCTGAGCGGCGCGCGCCGGGCATGGTTCTGGTCCCTGCTGGCATCTACGGCCCGGAATTCGTCGTCACGCCGAATTTCTACGTGATCAAGGAATACAACAATTCCGATCTCTACGCCCTGTTCATCGGCAATCTCGCCGACCGCATGGCCCATGGCGGCGGCGCCTTTGTCACCCGCTGGCAGGACACCGGCGCGATGCTCCGGTCTGACATCGCCCGATTGCAGTCCTCGCTGGAAAAACAGGGCTACGATGTCGGCGGCGCCGATGGCCTGCCGGGCTACAAGACGCGCCGGTCGATCGGCGAGTGGCAGGCGAAGAACGGGCAGAAGCCCACCTGCTTCCCGACACCGGCCCTGCTCAAGAGCGTGCGCTAGCCGTCCTTCTTCGAAAAAAGGCTGGTAGAAGCGTAATTCATCTCGGCATCAATAACATTCATCCTGCCAGGGGAAATCGCGGTTGCCTTTCCCGGTCGTCCGCCCCTACAGATTTGCATTGGGTTGAAACGGCGCCTATCTGTGCCGTCTGGACATATTTGGAGAAAGAAATGATCGAGAAGCGCGAGTTTTACATCAATGGTGCCTGGGTTTCGCCGAGCGTGGCGCGTGACTGCGAGGTGATTGATCCTTCGAACGAGGAAGCCTGCGCGGTGATTTCGCTCGGCTCGTCGCAGGACACCGACAAGGCGGTTGCGGCCGCCAAGGCAGCGTTCGACAGCTGGTCGACGACCGACCCGGAAGTCCGCCTCGGCTATGTCAAGAAGATCCGCGAGATCTACGCCGAGCGCGCCGAGGACATGGCCCAGGCGATCAGCCTGGAAATGGGCGCGCCGATCGCCATGTCACGCGCGAGCCAGGTCACGTCCGGCACCTGGCACATCGACAATTTCATCACCGCCTTCAAGGACATCGAATTCATCCGGCCGCTCGGCCCGCATGCCCCCAACGACCGCATCGCCATGGAGCCGATCGGCGTTGTCGGGCTGATCACGCCCTGGAACTGGCCGATGAACCAGGTGACGCTGAAGGTGATCCCGGCGCTGCTGGCAGGCTGCACCATGGTGCTCAAGCCCTCCGAAGTCGCCCCCCTGTCTTCGATCGTCTTTGCCGAGATCGTCCATGCCGCGGGCGTGCCGGCCGGTGTGTTCAACCTCGTCAATGGCGACGGCGTCGGCGTCGGCACCGATCTTTCGACCCACAAGGATGTCGAGATGATCAGCTTCACCGGCTCGGCCCGCGCAGGTGCGGCCATTTCCAAGGCTGCCGCTGACACGTTCAAGCGCGTCTGCCTCGAGCTCGGCGGCAAGGGAGCCAACGTGATCTTCGCCGATGCGGATGCCAAGGCGGTCGAACGCGGCGTGCGCCATTGCTTCAACAATACCGGCCAGAGCTGCAACGCACCGACCCGCATGCTGGTCGAACGTCCGGTCTATGACCAGGCAGTCGAAAAGGCCATCGAGGTCGCGGCCACCGTCAAGGTCGGCTCGTCGCACGAGGACGGCAACCACATCGGTCCCGTTGTCTCCGCCGCCCAGTTCGACAAGATCCAGGGCCTGATCCAGAAGGGCATCGACGAGGGCGCGCGTCTTGTCGCCGGCGGCACGGGCCGCCCCGAAGGCTTCAACCGCGGCTACTTTGTCCGTCCGACCATCTTCGCCGATGTCACCAACGACATGACCATTGCGCGCGAGGAGATTTTCGGCCCGGTCCTGTCGATCATTCCGTTCGACAATGAGGAACATGCGGTCGAGATCGCCAACGACACGATCTACGGCCTGACCAACTACGTCCAGAGCCAGGATGGCGCCAGGCGCAACCGCATGGCGCGTCGCCTGCGCTCGGGCATGGTCGAAATGAACGGCAAGTCACGTGGCGCCGGCGCACCCTTTGGCGGCGTCAAGGCCTCGGGCCGCGCCCGCGAAGGCGGCGTCTGGGGCATCGAGGAATTCCTCGAAGCCAAGGCGATCTCCGGCTGGGACAGCGACGTCAACTGATCCGGGCTTTAAACAAGCCCTCTCGCAACGGCTCGCTCCTGATCGGGGCGGGCCGTTTTCGGTTTCAGTCTGAAAAGCCGATGCGCGAGCCGTTCTGCAGCGTCGTGCTCGGCGACTGGCCGTATTTTTCCTTGTAGATCTGCGAAAACCGGCCGAGATGGGAAAATCCCCATCGGGTCGCCACTTCGGTCACCGAAGCGCCGGGCGCGCCGGCCATCAGTTCTTCATGGACCCGGCGCAGCCGTTCCGAGCGCAACAGCGCCATCGGGCTGGTGTTGCGGAAATTGCGGAACCCGAGTTGCAGCGAGCGCGCCGTGACCCCCGCTGCATTGGCGATGTCATCCAGCGAGATTGGATTGTCGAGATTGTTGCGCACATATTCCTCGGCCTTGCGCACGTGCCGCGGCGCCACGGCCGAGCGCGTCGGCCTGAGATATCGCGAATAATTGTGCTGCCCGGCTTCCAGGATCCCCGACAGGATCACCGATTCGAGCTGGCGGGCCAGCAGGCCGCCTGAAGAGAGCATCACGTGTCCGGTGTCGGCCTGCGTCACCAGGTGCATGATCAGGCCGTAAAGTGCTGAGCCGACATCGCTGGTCAGGTCCAGCGGCCCCGAGAATGTCAGCGGCTTGCCGGCGCCCGAGCCGAGCAGCTGCGAGAGATGATCCTGCAAGGCCTCGCGTTCCACCTTGACCAGGATCTGCCGGCAGCCCTCGTCCCAGATCATCGTCGTTGGCAGATGCGGATTGAGCACCGCCGCCTTCTGAGGGCAGGAATAATAGTGATCCGGGCCGTTGCTGATCGCCGCCCCGCCCGAAAGCGGGATCTGCAGCAAATAGAAATCCTTGAGCTCGCCCGGCGCGATCAGCGTCTTGGCGCCATACTGGATGTAGTTGAGAGACAGCCGCTCGCTGCTGACATGGTTGTGGCAGGCATCGAAGCTGCCGCGGCCGATCATGTCCAGCCGGTGCGGGCAGAATACCCGCGCAACCCTTTCGCGCGCCTCGTCGAGATCGCTGCTTTCGAACAGGCTGAACCGCGCCAGCGGGCGCGGGGTCATGGGATCCGGCAACATCAGCGCTCCCGACATCGTCGTTGTCAAAAGATGCATATGCATGAAAGCACGTTTTTCAATGCAGCGGTAGAAATTTTCGTTTTGCGGATAGTCAGCGCTCAAAGCGGATGGCGGCCCGGTTTGAATGGCCCAAACTTCTTCCCAACGAAAAGGGGAGACTGCCGATGCGAGGACTTAACGGAAAAGTGGCGATTGTACCGGGTGGTGCGACCAAGATAGGCGCGGCCATCGTCAGGGCTTTCAGGGATGCCGGTGTGCGGGTGATGATCGCCGATATCAATGCCGAGGCCGGCGAGGCGCTGACCGGCGACGGCATCGCCTTTCAGAAGACCGATCTGCGTGACGACGCCCAGATTGCGGCACTGGTGAAGGCCACGAAGGACAAGTTCGGCCGCATCGATTTCCTCGTCAATGTCGCCTGCTCCTATCTCGACAACGGCGCTGAATCGACCCGTTCAGAATGGCTCGAAAGCCTCGACGTCAACATCGTCGGCTCGGTCATGCTGATGCAGGCGGCGCGATCCGAACTGGCCAGGAACAAGGGCGCGATTGTCAATTTCGGCTCGATCTCTGCCCGCGTCGCCCAGACAGGCCGCTGGCTCTATCCGGTCTCCAAGGCCGCGATCCTGCAGCTGACCCGCAATCAGGCGATGGATCTGGCCCCCGAGGGCATTCGCGTCAATGCGGTCTCGCCCGGCTGGACCTGGTCCAACATCATGGACGAGTTGACCGGCGGCGACCGCGCCAAGACCGACCGGGTCGCGGCGCCCTTCCACCTGCTCGGACGCACCGGCAACCCGGAAGAGGTCGCGGCGTCCGTCCTCTTCCTCTGCTCGGACGAGGCCAGCTTCATCACCGGAACCGACATCCAGGTCGACGGCGGATACACCGCCATGGGCCCGGAGCGCGCGGCGCCGGCCATACCACTTCTGATGGAATAAAACCAAAAAAGGGGAACAACATGAGAAAGATCACGATTATCGGCGGCGGCCAGTCCGGCCTGCAACTCGCCATCGGCCTCCTCAAGGCCGGAAATTCGGTGCGCGTCGTCCAGAACCGCACCGCCGACGACATTGCCCAGGGCAAGGTGATGTCGAGCCAGTGCATGTTTCACAATTCGGTCGAGCATGAGCGCGAACTGGGCATCGATTTCTGGGCCGACACCTGCCCGCCGGTCGACGGCATCAATTTCCAGGTTCCAGCGCCGGACGGGTCTGGCCAGAAGGCCATCGACTGGACCGGCAAGCTCGACCACAGCGCCTACTCGGTCGACCAGCGGGTCAAGATCCCGGCCTGGATGGCCGAATTCGAGCGCCTCGGCGGCACGCTGACCATCAAGGACGCGACGATTGCCGACCTGGAGCACTATGCCCGCCAGGACGACCTGGTCATCGTCGCCTCGGGCAAGGGCGATATCGGCCGCCTGTTCGAGCGCGACGCGGAAAAATCGCCCTACGAGACGCCGCAGCGGGCCCTGGCGCTGACTTACGTCACCGGCATGACGCCGCGTCCCGAGCATTCGGCCGTCTGCTTCAACCTGATCCCCGGTGTTGGCGAATACTTCGTCTTTCCGGCGCTGACCACCTCCGGCCCCTGCGAGATCATGGTGTTCGAGGGCGTTCCGGGCGGTCCGATGGATTGCTGGGCGGATGTGAAGACACCCGAGCAGCACCTGGCGACGTCGAAGAAGATCCTCGAGACCTTCCTGCCCTGGGAGGCGGCGCGCTGCCAGAATATCGAGCTGACCGATGACAACGGCATTCTCGCCGGCCGTTTTGCCCCCACCATCCGCAAGCCGATCGGCACGCTTCCCTCCGGACGCCAGGTGCTCGGCCTCGGCGACGCGGTCTGCCTCAATGATCCGATCACCGGCCAGGGCTCCAACAACGCCGCCAAGGCTGCCGCTGTCTATCTCAAGCGGATCATCGCGCATGGCGACAAGCCGTTCGACGCGGCCTTCATGCAGGGCACGTTCGACGAGTTCTGGGACTACGCGCAGTGGGTGGTCTCCTGGACCAACATGATGCTGCAGCCGCCGCCGCCGTTCATCCTCAACATCATGGGCACCGCCTGCGCCGAGCCGCGGCTGGCGCACCGCATGGCCAACGGCTTTGACGATCCGCGCGATTTCTTCCCCTGGTTCGCCGATCCCGACGCGGCCGAGGCCTACCTCACCGAGCTCAAGGCGGCGTAAGATGGGCATGGGCATCGATCACGCCACATTCCGCGCGGCCATGGCCCGTTTCCCGGGGGCGGTGACCATCATCACCGCCTGCCACGGGGCCGAGCGGCGCGGCATCACCGCCACGGCGGTCTGTTCGGTCTCGGCCGAGCCGCCGAGCCTTCTGGCCTGCGTCAACCGCAAGACCGGCACCTGCGCCGCCATCCGCGAAACCGGAACCTTCAACGTCAACCTTCTTCCGGATCCGGCGAGCCCGCTGGCGATGCGGTTCGCCGGCGCCGAGGGAGTCACCGGCGAGGACAAGTTCGCAGAAGGTCACTGGGTCGAGGACGAGCGCGGCCTGCCGCTTCTGGATGAAGCCCTGATCGGCTTTTCCTGCGATGTGTCGGAAATGGTCGAGGCCGGCAGCCATACGGTGTTCATCGGCGAGATCATGCAGATCAGGATCAGCGAAGGCGCGCCGCTGGTCTATGGCCAGTCCCGGTTCCACCGGCTCGAACCGCTCTGAAACGCAAGTGCCGGTCTGGCCGACGCTATCGCCCGGTCCGGCTCGCTTCCTTCGCGATTGCCTCAACAAGACCGCCCGGTTCTCTCCCACCGGGCGGTCTTTTGTTGATCAGAGCTTGCCGACTTCCTTGTAGTAGCGCGCCGCACCCGGATGGATCTGCATGTCGCCAAGCGGCTTGACCGCGTAGTCGATGCTCAGCGCCTTGGCCCACGGCGCTTCCGAGGTGATGTTGCCGATATTGTCCCAGAACGCCTTGGTTATCCTGTAGACGGTCTCCTCGTCGAGATCGGCGCGCACGCCGATGCCGACGGCGGTGTCATGCGACATCACCGGGCTTTCGTTCTTCTGGCCCTTGTACATGCCGGCCGGCACTTCCGACAGCGTCCGGTCCGAGCCCAGGAACTTGGTGACGGCCTCGCCCGAATGGTCCTCGGGGCCGATGAAGCGGACATCCTCGGTCTCGGTGAACTGGATGAACTGCTGGCACGGATCGATGCAGCCGTTGACATACATGTCGATCTTGCCGTCCTGGAACGACTGGTACCCGGTCGCCCAGTTGGCGGTGATCGCCTCGTAATCCTGGCCGGCGACGAGACCGGTGGTCGCCTCGATCCACGCCTTGGCGGTATTGAAGGCGCCGCCGCCGGCAGGGCCCAGGAACACGCTCGCGCCTGCGATGTCGTCCAGCGTCTCGATGTCGCTGCCGGCGCGGACCGTGTAGTGATACTGGCCATAGGGGAACCACATGATCAACTGCACGTTTTTCGACAGTTCCGGCGCTTCGGGCTCCTTGGCGTACATGGCCTTGCCGTTCTGCATCAGCCGGTAGATGGTCGGCGAGACCATCGCCATGTCGATGTTGCCGCGTCCCACCTCGAGCATGTGCAACGTCGCCGCTCCGCCGCCGGCGACTTCGATTTCGACATCGCCGAGCGCATCGGTCACCAGGTTGGCGAAGGTCGCCATGGTGATGGCCTGGCCGAGGCTCGGCTCGATGGTGGCCATCTTCAGGGTTTCGGCCTGGGCGGTTCCCATGCCGATCAGAAGCGCGGCTGCCGCCGCCAGTGTCTTGTGTTTCATGTCTCTTCCTCCTTGTTTTGCTTCTTGTTCCGTCAGGTCACGGCCTCGACGGTTTTCCGCTGCGCCGCGCGCTCCCTGGCAATCAGGCCGATCCCGGCGAGCGCCGCAGGGCCTGCAATGATCATCTGCGGGAACAGGCAGGCGAGGCCCACCGCGGCCCGCACCAGCCGCTCGGGCGGCAAGAGCCTGGCCCGGTCAAATCCGGCCAGCGCCGAGGCGATCAGCCACATCGCCAGGGTGAAGGCGATCATGATCCATCCCAGATCCGCAAAGCTGACCGTTGCGATGTCGATCATCGCGCGGGAGTTGGCCCTGTCCTCGCCGAACCACTCGAACAGCACCTGGAGCTTGTAGAGCACCGCCGGGTGATAGACGAAGACGAAGGGAATGATGAAACCCGCGAGCGCGATTTTCGCCGCCTCGAAACCGGTGCGGACCGGATCAGCCCCGGCAATCGGCGCCGCGGCGAAGGCCGCTAGCGCCACCGGCGGCGTCACCGTCGACATCATGGCGAAGAACACCACGAACAGGTGCAGCGTCAGCGGCGCGATGCCGACCGTGTCGATTCCCGAACTCAGCGCGATCACGATGATGAAATAGGTGGCTCCCGGCGGCAGGCCCATGCCGAGCACGATCGCACCGAAGGCGACGATCATCAGCACGACGAACAACGGCCCGTCCGCCACCTGCGCCAGCAGCAACGACAACCGGCCTGCGAAACCGGATGTCTGGATCAGGCCGACAATCAGCCCGATCGCGGTGACGATGACGACGATGGAGGCGGCCATGCGGCCGGCCTGAACGAAAGCGTCCCGGACCTTTTTGGACGACCGGAAGTCCGGAAACAGCACGAGCGTCGAGCCGAGCGCGGCGATGAGTCCGTAAAAGCCGGCCTTGGGTACCGATGGCTGCGCGAAGAGGAAATAGGAAAGCACGCCGAGCGGGATGAGAAAGACCAGCGTCTGGACCCATTCCGCCCGCGTCAGGCGCGACCGGGCTTCCTCCGGCAGCGTGCCGATGCCGAGCCGTCGGGCCTCGAAATAGACTGCCAGGAAGGTTCCGAGATAGTAGAAGATCGCCGGAATGATCGCCGCGACCACGATGTAGCGATATTCGAGCCCGATCTGGCCGGCGACGAAGAACGCCACCACGCCCATCACCGGCGGCATGATCTGGCCGCCGGTGGAGGCGGCGGCCTCGACCGCCCCGGCGAAGGCCGGCTTGAAGCCCGATTTCTTGATCACCGGGATTGTCATCACCCCGGTCGAGACCACGTTGGAGATCGCAGCACCCGACAGCGTGCCGAACAGCGCCGAACTGGCGACCGCCGCATGGGCCGCCCCGCCGGTGAGCCCGCCGGTCAACCGGTTGGCGATCTTCATCAAGAGGTCGCCCGCTCCCGATCCCATCAGGATGGCGCCGAAGACGATGAAGATCAGCACGTTGCCGGTCACCACCTGCACCGGCTGCCCGAACATGCCGCCGGTCTGGGCCCAGAAATTGAGCGCCATGGTTCGCAAATTCTGCTCGAACGTGGCCTCCGAACCGGCCAGCAGCCCGCTCCACTCCGGAAGCCAGCCGCGGGCGAAGAAATAGACGATCCAGAAGACTGAGAAGCCGACGATGAAGCCGCCATACATGCGGTAGGTGAGGTAGAGTGTGAGCAGCACCGCAAGTGGGAAGGCAAGGTAGTCGAGGTCGTTGATCGAGGGCACCACGCCGGCGTCGGACACGAAGATCTTGGCGATCCAGACCCCGAAGACCGCGACCGAGAGCAGGGCCATCGCCCAGTTGAGGATGCGCAGGCCGGGCGTCTTGTGCAATGTCAGCGTCGAGACCACGAACGACAGGATGATCGGCAGGCCGATGATCAGCCCGGTCGGCAGCAGGAAGCCCTGCTCGAATGCGCGATGCGCCGCCCCCAGCCAGTGCTCCCGCAGCACCAGCCGCTGATCGCGCCGGGACAGCTCGGCAAATCCGTCGGTGGCGTTGGCAATCACCCAGCGGACGAATTCGCTCAGCGGACCCGAGGCCGCATAGAGCACGATGATGAGCGCGAACCCCATTGCCACCAGATCGGCAATCCGCTTGTCGGTGCGATGAGGCGGCGCGGGCTCAGTCATGGTCGCCCGGCTCCGTCTCCAGGTGGATCTGCCGTGCCGGCCCCCGGTATTTTGCCGTCAGTTCCTCAGGCACCTCCGAACCATCCACCAGGAACGGAAGGATGCCCTTGCGTGCCGAGGCGCCGCGCATCGCTTCGATGTCGTCGTCGGACCGCGTCACCCTTTGGGCGTTACGGCGGCTCCAGCGCGCCAGCTTTTCGTAAAGCTCCGCGATCACCGCCTCATGCCCGGGCTTGCCACCGAGGTCGAAGAACTCGTCCGGGTCATTGAGTGTGTCGAACAGCATCGGCCGGAACCCGCCTTCGGCGTGGATCAGCTTGTAGCGCCCGTCATGGACCATGAACAGCCGCGCATCGTCGGCGCTGACGCCCAGCACCGTGCGCATCGGCGTGACCGAGTAGTCGTATTCGCTGATCACGAAATCGCGCCAGTCCTCCGGCGTCTCGCCATTGAGCCACGGCATCAGCGAACGGCCTTCGATGATGTGCCCGGGCACCTTGCCACCGGCGGCTTCGACGAAGGTTGCCGCCAGGTCGATGCTCTCGACCAGCGCGTCGCAAATGGTGCCGCGGGTGGCGTCGGCTTCGCGGCGCGGGTCGTAGATGATCAGCGGGATCTTCACCGACGGTTCGTGAAACAGGTCCTTCTCGCCGAGCCAGTGGTCGCCGAGATAGTCGCCATGGTCGGATGTGACCACGATCATCGTGTCCTTGATCCGCCCGGTCGCCTCAAGATGGTCGAGCAGCCGGCCGAGCTGGTCGTCGCACTGCTTGATCAGGCCCATATAGGCCGGGATCACCTTCTCGCGGACCTCGTCACGCTGGAAGGCCTGCGCGATCTTGTTGTTCATGAACGCGCCGTAGACCGGATGGGGATCCTGGCGCTCGGCTTCATGACGTTGCGCCGCCGGCACGTTGTTGGGACCGAACATGTCGTGGTAGGGCGCCGGTACGATATAGGGCCAGTGCGGCTTGATGAAGCTCACATGCGCCAGCCAGTTGCCTTCCGCCTGGTCCAGGAACCGGATCGTCTCGGAGGTCAGCCACGGCGTTTCGCTGTCTTCCTCGCGGATGTTGGCCTGCTTGTCGGCATTCATGAACATCCAGCCGCTGGCCATGTTGCCGTCCGCGTCGACACCGGCATTGGCGTAATCCGCCCAGGGGTTGTCGCCGTCATAGCCCTTGGACTTCAAGTACTCGTTGTAGGGCGAGCGCTTGGAATCGTAGAACCCATCCGGTCCCGCACCCCACAATCCGTCATCCCGGATGAAGGCGTCGAAGCCGCATTCCGACTGGCGCGCGCCGATGATCGTGTCCGGGCTCAGGCCAAGCCGGGTCATGCCTTCCGCGTCCACCTTCATGTGGGTCTTGCCGAGCAGCCAGGAGTCCATGCCGAGCTTGCGCAGATGATCGCCCAGCGTCACTTCGCCCACCCGCAGCGGAAACCCGTTCCATTGCGCCCCGTGCGAGGAGGTGTAGCGGCCGGTGTAGAAGCTCATCCGGCTTGCACCGCAGATCGGAGACTGCACATAGGCTTGGGTGAAGCGCACACCCATTGCCGCCAGCCGGTCAAAATTCGGCGTGTGAAGATGCGGATGTCCCGCGCAGCTCAGGTAATCGAACCTGAGCTGGTCATACATGATGAACAGGATGTTCATGTGTCCTCCCGAGACGTCCGGATCTGCGCCCGGGGTGAAAAACCTTAGCAAGGATACCGATAGCCTTGAAACGAATTTTGTTCATTCGTATCACTGTTGGTTATCGCTCGACGCCGGCACGAGAAGCCTGGCCCGGTTGACCACCGCGTCGGCGAAAGCCTGACCCGCGGGTGTGAGCGGCCGGTCGGCCAGCGAAATCAGCCCGATCTGTACCGGTCCGACGGGATCGGCGAGCGCAAGCGCGACGATCTGCCAGCGCGGCAGGATCTCCTCAAGCATCAATGCCGGGAAGGAACACAGCCTGTCGCTCCCCTCGATCATCGCCAAGAGCGAAGTGATAGAGTCCGAGGTGGTGATCGGGTCTGGCACCGGTAGGCCCGCGGCGACGAAATCCGCCGCTATGCCGAAGCTGCGCTTCCTGGGGCCGACCATGATCCACTCGGCGCCGCCGAGTTCGGCCAGCCTGGTGGCCGCGGCATACCGCGATCCCTTGCCGGTGATGACCGCCAGCGGTGTTTTCAACAGGTTGCGTATCGTCAGGCCCGCCCGGTCGTCCTTGCCCGGGACGGGGCCGATCACCAGGTCGGCCTCTCCCGAGCGCAGCACCGCAAGTGCTGCCGGAGGATGTCCGCCGGCCACCTGCAGGTGCACATGCGGGAACTGCCTGCGAAACCGGTCCATTACCTGCGGCACGATGCGGACCGCAGCCAGCGGCGAGACGATGACGTGCAGATTGCCCGAGCCGTCTCCCTGGATCTGGCGGATATCCTCGTCAAGCTTGCGGAACTCGGCGCTGATCATGCGCGCCCGGGCAATGATCTTGCGCCCGATCTCGGTCGGTTCCACCCCGCGCGCCGCGCGGGCGAAGATCTTGGCGCCCAGTTCCTCCTCAGCCTGCTTCAGCGTCTTCGTCAGTGCCGGCTGGGATTTCTGCAGCGTTCGCGCCGCCGCGCGCAAACTGCCCGCCTCGGCAATGGCAACGATCGTTTCAACATGGTTGACCTTCATGATGACTCCCTACCCGGCGGATCCGTATCAGGTGCCAGGACCGCGCCGTTGGCGCTGCAGCGCCGCGGATCTGATCAGATGCGCAAAACTCGCTGCAAACGATTGAATGCATGCATGCACGTTATTACTCAAATGAACCCATTTGTGGGCGGCATGCATTGCCCGGTTCAGCGGCGGCGATGGGTTGCCGCGACGCGTGACACTTCCTCGTAAATGCCCGAGAGCAGATTGAGCGTCTGCGTGGCCGCGCGCAATCGCTCGGCCAGATCCGGAACATCGGCGACGGCTGCGATGAGCAGGCGCCTGCGCAAGTCGCCGTAGGCCTCGGTGACGGCGCGGCCCTTGTCAGTGACCTGGTAGGTCACACCCGACCGGCCTGACCCTTCCCGGTGAACCAGCCCGGCGCCGATCAGCTTTCGCAGGCTGTACTGGATATTTGGGACATCATCCCGGTTGGTCAACCGCGCCAGGTCCTTGATGGTCTTCGGGCGCTCGTTCATCCGGATGATGTGCAGCAGCGCATTCTCCGGGCCCGAGGCAGCTACATCCACCACGCCCGCCAGGCATTCCGATTGCCATCGGCCGAAGCCCTCGAACGTGCGCATCAGCGCAAACTCCAGCTCGGTCGTGCTGACCTCGACATCGCTCTTGGCCAGGTGCCAGCGATAGTCCAGTTCGCCATGGGCTGGTTTGTCGTCGGGTGGCGTTGAGCCGTTCATCATGGAGCACTCCCTAATCTCCATCAAATTTTACTCTTAAAGCATATTGACGCAATGCCATTTTAAGATAGGATTTCTATCATAAATTAAAACCAAAAAGGAACAGCGACTATGACAAGGAACATGATGCTGGCGGATGACCGCTTTTTTCTCGGCACATTCTCATCCAACTGCTCATCCGGGATGAGCGTGACCAAGGTCGAGGAGCGGTGGGTCAACTCCTGGGAAAACAATCTCGCCCTCGGCCGCCTGCTCGATGATGCGGGCATTGATTTCATGCTGCCGATCGCCCGCTGGATCGGCTATGGCGGCGAAACCGATTTTCACGGCGGTGTGCTCGAGACCATGACCTGGGCGGCCGGCCTGCTGGCCTCCACAAGCAACATCTCGGTGTTTGCCACCATCCATACCGCGGCCAATCACCCGGTGGTGGTGGCCAAGCAGATCGCCACGATCGATCACATCGGCAACGGCCGCGCCGGCCTCAACATCGTCGCGGGCTGGAACAAGCCGGAATACGAGGCGCTCGGCCTCAGCCTGCCCGACGATCACGAAACCCGCTACGGCTATGCCCAGGAATGGTTTGACGTCGTCCGCAAGCTCTGGGCGTCGACCGACTATTTCGACTGGGACGGAAAATACTTCAAGCTCAAGGGCGTGCACGGTGACCCGCTGCCGGTCCGCGGCAATGTGCCGATCATCAATGCCGCGGGTTCGCCGCAGGGCCGGGAATTTGCCACCGACAACGCCAACTTCCTGTTCACCCCGGCCATCGACCTGGCCCGCTCGACCGAAGAGATCAAGGAACTCAAGGACCAGGCGAAGGCCAAGAACCGCAAGGTCGATGTGCTGACCTTCTCCCATGTCATCTGCCGTCCGACCGAGGAGGAGGCGCTCGCCTATCTCGAGCACACCGCCAAGACCAATGCCGACTGGGAAGCCGTCGACAATCTCGTGCGCCTGCAATTCGCCCATGCGCACAGCTTCCCGCATGATCTGCTGGCACTGATCCGCGACCGCTTCGCCATGGGCCATGGCGGTTTCCCGCTGATCGGCACGCCCGACCAGGTGGCCGAAGGCATCCTGTCGCTGCATCGCGCAGGCTTCGCCGGCACCACCCTGTCGTTCGTCGATTACGTCAAGGAATTCCCCTATTTCCGCGACACTGTCCTGCCCAAGCTCGATGCCGCAGGCATCCGCTGAGCGCGCGGGAGGCGTGGACGCCGTCATCGAGCGTCTGCCCTCCGCCGGCGAGTTCCGCGATGCCATGCGGAATTTCGTCGGCAATGTCAGCGTCCTGACCGCGGGCACGGGTGACGACCGGTCGGGACTGGTGGTGACGTCCGCCATCTCGCTGTCGGCGGATCCGCCACTGCTGCTGGCCTGCGTCAACCGCGCCTCGTCGACATGGCCGCTGATCGAGCGATACGGTTGCTTTGGCTGGTCGGTGCTCGGCGCCGGTCACCAGGCGGTTGCCGAACGCTTCACCGGTTTCGGCGGTGCCAAGGGCCCCGAGCGATACGAAGGGGCGTCTTGGGCAACGGCAAGGACCGGTGCGCTTCTGCTCGAGGACGCGGTGGTCGGCATCGACTGCACGGTCGAGGAGATGATCGACCGCGCCACTCACTCGATCGTCATCGGGCGCGTGCAGGAGATCCGGACACGGCCAGGCCAGGGTGCGATGATCTACTGGAACGGCGCCTTCCGCGGCCTGGCGGACTGACATTGCAGGACCGGCGGGCAAAGGTTCCGCCGGTTCCACCTCCGGGCTTTCTGCCGGCTCTCAGTCGTCGGCCCGGAACACCACCCGTCCGCCGCAGATCGTCGAGACGACCGCGACATCCTTGATCTCGTCGTGATCGGCGATGGCCGTGATATCCCGGTCGAGGATCACCAGATCCGCCACCTTGCCGGTTTCGAGGGAGCCCTTGTAGCTGTCGCTCCGCTCGGCATAGGCGCCGCCGATCGTGTAGCCCCTGAGTGCGGCGTCGAGCGAGAACCGCTGATCCGGCACCTCCGGCGTCCATGCGGCCCGCGTCACGGCCGCGTGGATCCCCTTGAGAATCGAGATGTCCGAGACCGGCCAGTCCGAGGCCAGTGCGATCGCGGCACCAGTGGCGGCGATCTTCTGCCAGGCAAAGGCGTCGCCCCACCGGTCGCGGCCGATATTGCTCAGGGTCGGCTCCAGCGGCAGGCCGCTGCATCCCGGCGCGTGCGGCGGCTGGATCGAGGCAACCACGTCGAGCTCGGCGATGCGGGCGAAATCATTGTCATCGACCAGCTCGAGATGCTCGATGCGATGACGCAGGCCCGACGCGCCATTCGCCGCGCGCACCGCTGCGTAGCCGTCCAGCACCCGGGCCACTGCCGCGTCACCGATCGCATGCACCGCGATCTGCAGTCCCATCGCATCGATCCGCGTCGCAAGCCCGGCGAATGTCTCCGCCGAAAACCGCCCGTGCGAGCGGTATCCGGGTTGGCCGGGGTAATCCTGCTTCATGAAGGCGGTGCGGCTGTCGATGACCCCGTCCATGAAGAATTTCACGAACCCCGACGCCAGCCACTCGTCCGACCAGCGGGCGCGCATGGTAAGCGCGGTCTCAAGGTCATCGGGCTTCATGTCGGGGACATAGTGGAACGGCACCCGCACGCGGGCGGTCAGCTCCCCCGCGGAACGGAGCTCTTCGAGCAGGTCCAGCGTGTAGACATTGCCGTCCATGTTGACGATCGAGGTGATGCCGTGTCTCGCCGCGTGCGCCAGCCCGCGTCTGAGATGGGCCAGGTCGACGGCGCGTTCGGCTTTCGACGGGGCGGGGTCCGGTTCGCGGCCGCTGGCGAGGCCCAGCATGGTCCGCTCCTGTCCGCCAAGCCGCATCACCGGGCTGTAGGCCTCCGGTTCCAGCAATGTGCCCGTGGCAAGACCGTCGGCGCCCATCACCACCTCGTGCCCGTCGGAGGTCTTGAGCCCGTGCAGTATGCCCGCCGCCTCAAGTGCTGCGGTGTTGGCCCAGACCGTGTGATGATCATGCGCCATCAGCGCCACCGGCCGACCGGGCAGGATCTTGTCGAGAACCAGGCGCGGCGCCGTGTCGCCGAAGATGCCGTAATCCGGGCCCTGCCCGACGAGAAGCGGCGCATCCGGTCTGCTGGCCGCGAAAGCGGTCAACTCCCTGGCAAGCAGGTCCGGGTCGGCGCATCCGTCGAGCTGCAGGTTTTGAAGTTCCGCCCCGCCGGCAAACAGGTGCATGTGGCTTTCGATGAAGCCGGGCAGCACGGTCGCTCCGCGGGCATCCAGGACCTGCGTGTCTGGTCCGGCAAGGCCAGCGATGTCGGAAGCCGAGCCGACCGCGATGATGCGCCCGTCCTTGACCCCCACCGCCTCCGCCCGTGGCAGGACCGGGTCCATCGTCAGCACAGCACCGTTGGTAATGATCAGATCTGCGGTTGCCACTGCTCTGCTCCCTTGGTTGTTGTCTTTGTCAGCTCATGATCCCGACGGCCTACCGATTGCTCAGAGCCGACCGGATCGCGTCGATGGCGCGGAACGTGTCGCGGGTCAGCGACGGAATCACGTAATCCGGCCAGGTCGACAGCTTCACCACCAGCAATTCGGTCTGCGGATCGGCGTAGATCAGCTGTCCGAACACGCCGCGAGCGCAGATATCGCCTCTGTCCGCGTCGCGGATCCACCAGAAGCGGCGGTAGGCTCCACCCGGCAGGACGGCTGTGTAGGGATCGCCGAAAACCTCCCGGTTGCCGCTGCGAATACCGTCTATCCAGGCTGCCGGGACAACCTGCCGTCCGTTGACCCGCCCGCCCCCGAGCATCAGCATCCCCAGGCGCGCGTAGTCGCGCAGCGTCGCGTTGAAGCCGCCATCGGCAAGCGCGGTGCCGGCTTCGTCGACGGTGAAATAGGCGTCGCGATCGGCGCCGATGGGCTGCCACAGATGCTGGCTGACCAGCTCGGCAAGGGATTTGCCGGCCGCGCGCTCCAGCACCCAGGCAACGACGTCCGTCTCGATCGAGCGGTATTCGAACGCCCCGCCATGCGGCCTGAGCTTCGGCAGGCTGAGAATGACCTCGCGGATTGTCGGGCGCGGCACGCTGACGACATGCGGGCGCCAGCCGGACGCGATGTCGATCCGGGTCATGTCGCTGCCCGGCATGTTGTAGTCCTCGGTAAACCGCACGCCCGAACGCATGTCGAGCACCTGATCGAGCGTCGCATCGGCATAGCCGCACTGCGCCAGCTCGGGCACGATGTCTGCCAGCGGTGCATGCAGATCGACCATGCCATCGGCAGCCAGAATCCCGGTCAGCAGGCCGACGACGGATTTCGCCACCGACTGCGACAGGTGCAGCGTTTCCGGCGCCATGTCATTGAGATAGCGCTCGAAGACGATACGGTTGCGATGCATCACCAGGAAGGCGTCGCCATAGCTCTCGCCCAGGAACCGGTCGATGGAAATGGTCGCGCCGTTCTCGCGTTCGAACCGGATGCCGGCGAAATCAACGGGCGCTTCTTCCAGCGCACGCGCCGGTCCGAAGCCGCGGAACACATCCACGGTCGGTATCAGGCTTCGCACATTCTGGAATGCCCAGCGGTTGAACGGCGGAAGGTCCCAGTTCGCAAGCGTCGGGCGCTTCTCCGGCGGGGGTGGAAACCCTTGCATGATCCCCAGTTGCCGGGCGGTCTTGGGCATAGCCGGTTCAACCTTTCCGGTGTCGGACATGGACAATCTTTCTCTGGTGGGGGACGGCGCGCGGGGGTGGCCGCGCGCCGGGTTCGGGCCTACTGCTTCAGCTGGGTCCAGATCTTGTTGTAAAGATCGACGACTTCCTGCGGGCAGGGGGTGACGAAATCGGGCGCCGGCGCACTGGCAGGCATCACGATCTCGGGCGCGGAGAGCATTTCCGGCTCCATGAACTTGTCGCTGCCCAGAATGCCGTTGGCGTAGCGCGCGAAGTTCGACGTCAGGCCGGCATTTTCCGGGTCCATCATGAAGTTGATGAACAGCTTGGCATTGTCGAGATTGGGCGCGCCCTTGAGCACGGCGACATTGTCCATCCAGCCGGTGAAGCCCTCTTTCGGATAGGCGTATTTCAGTGTCGGCCGTTGCGCCCGGGCCCGCATCGCGGCGCCGTTCCAGCTCTGGCTGATGTCGACGTCCTTGGACGTCAGTTTCTCGATCACCGCGTAATCCATCGTCCGCCAGTGCGGCTTGGCCTTGGACAGCAGCGCCAGCACTTCGCGCAACTCATCCTGGTTGCCGTTGCAGCGCCCGTAGCCGAGGTAGCGCAGGCCGGCATTGATCACGTCGTTCATGTCGTTGAGCATGTTGATCCGGCCCTTGAGCACTTCCGGCGGATCGAACAGCAGCGCCAGCGTATCGACGTCCCCGTCATAGACAGCCGTGTCGACGGTGAACGAGGTGGTGCCCCACTGGTAGGGGATCGAGTAATTGCGGCCCGGATCCCACCAGACATCGACCCAGTTCGGATCGACGTTCTTGAAGTTCTCCATCTCGTTCGGCTTGACTTCCTCGAGCAGCCCTTCGCCGATCATCACCTTGATCATGTAATCGCCCGGCACGACGATATCGTAGCCGGTGTCGCCGGCCTTGACCTTGGCGAGCATTGCCTCGTTGGAATCGTATCCGTCCAGGTTGACCTTGACGTCGAACTTTTCCTCGAACTTCTTGATCATTTCGGGCGAGGTGTAGTTGCCCCAGTTGTAGACGTTCAGTTCGCCCGCGGCCATTGCCGCCGACGATGCGAATGCCACGGCCGATGCGGTGGCGAGAAGCCTCAATACGGTTTTCATGGTTGTTCCTCTCTTTCTTTTTCCGTCCTATCGCTGCATGCGCCGCTGCACGATGAACAGCAGCATGACCAGCAGCACCGAGACCGCGACCAGGATGGTCGAGACGGCGTTGATCTCGGGCGTGATCCCGCGCCTGATGGCGCCGAGAATGTAGATGGGAAGCGTGGTTTCCCCCGGTCCGGCAATCATCAGCGTGATGATCACGTCGTCGAGCGAGACGACGAAGGCGAGCATCGCTCCGGCAACGATGCCGGGTCCCAGCAGCGGCAAGGTCACCAGGGTGAAGACCTTCAGCGGTGGCGCGTAGAGATCCGCCGCGGCCTGTTCCAGCGTCAGCGTCATGGTTTCGAGCCGGGCGCGGATAGGCATGTAGGCAAACGGAATGCAAAAGGCCGCATGCGCCAGCATCAGGTAGCCGATGCCGTTCAGTCCAGTGAGTTTCTTGACCAACGCAAACAGCGAGAGAGTGGCGATCGCGGTGACGATTTCAGGGATCATCAGCGGCTGATTGATGATGCCGTAGACCAGCCCCTGCCCGATAAACGGCTTCGTCCGGGTCGTCGCCAGTGCCGCCATGGTAGCGGCGATCGTCGAAATGACGGTGGCAAACAGCGCCACCTTGACCGACACCCAGGCCGCATTGCGGATCCCGTCATTCTCCAGCGCCTTGGCGTACCAGTCGAGTGAAAACCCCGTCCACAGCACCACCGACCGGTTCTCGTTGAAGGAGAACGCGATCAGCACCAGGATCGGCAGATAGAGCGTGACGATGCACAGCCAGGCGGTCGCGGTGAACCCGGGCATGGCTTTCAGATCCCGGACCAGCCGTCGGCGCTGGCGCGGTTGGGGCGATGCCGGCATTGCTGTCATGGGCTCAGCCATTGTTCGAGGCTCCCCTTCTGGCGGCGAGCGCGTTGACCAGCAGCACGACAATCACCAGCGCCATCAGGATCAGCGCGGCCGCCGAGCCGAAAGGCCAGTTGCGCGACGCGCCGAACTGCATGGCGATCATGTTGCCGATCATCAGCTTCTTGCCGCCACCCAGCAGTTCGGGCGTGATGTAGGCGCCAAGGCCGGGGATGAAGACCAGGATGCAGCCGGCGACAATACCGGGCTTGGCCAGCGGCACGATGACGTGGAACAGCACTTTCAGCCGGTTTGCGTAAAGATCGTAGCCGGCTTCGACCAGGCTGAAGTCGAGCTTCTCGAGGCTTGCGTAGATCGGCAGCACCATGAACGGCAGGAAGGAATAGATCAGGCCGATGAACACCGCGGTGTCGGTGTAAAGGATGGTCAGCGGCGAGGAGATGATGCCGGCCTTCATCAGCATGATGTTGATGATGCCTTCGTCGCGGATGATCAGCAGCATCGCGTAGGTGCGGATCAGCAGGTTGGTCCAGAACGGCAGCGTGATCAGGAACAGCCAGATGTTGCGCTGCTCGCGCGGCTTCGTCGCGATGAAATAGGCGGTCGGAAAACCGAGGATCAGCGCGCCCAGCGTGGCGCCCAGGGCGAGCCCGATCGACCTGAGGAAGATCGACACATAGGCGGAGTTGAAGACCAGCGTGTCATCGAAGATGTCGCGCTGGAACAGGAACTGCACATAGCTGTCGGTGCTGAATTCCCAGGTCACGCCGCCATAGGTGCCCGGCGTCAGGAACGAATAGACGACGGTGATCCCGAGCGGCAGGATGCTGATGGCCAGGATGATTGCCAGCGCCGGTGCAAGCAGCCACGCGCGGGTGACTCGCTCGTTGCGTTTGTTCTGGTCGATCGCGGCGGCAAGCGCCGATTGCGGTTCCCGGTCGCTCATTCCAGCACCCGGATCAGCTCGGGCTGCAGGATGGCGCCGATCGTGGCGCCGGGCTGGTACCGGCCTTCGTCAACCGCGCCCGGATTGCGGATCACGATTTCCTCGCCGGTTCCAAGTCGAAGGTGGAGGTTTGTCGCCGCGCCGAAATAGACGATGTTCTCTAGAACGCCGGTGAGCGTCGGCGTCTCTCCGGCGCTTGCCAGCCGGACATTCTCGGGCCTGATCGCCACGCTGACATCCCCGGACCGTGCCGAGGCTGGTCCGAGATGCGCCGAGACCATGCTCCCGTCTTTCAGCCGCACCGTCGCCAGGTCGCCGTCCGTGTGTTCGACGGTTCCCTCGAGAATGTTGATGTCGCCGATGAAATCGGCCACGAACCGGTGCGTCGGCCGGTCATAGATATCGCGCGGCGTGCCGATCTGCAGGATCTTGCCGGATTTCATCACGGCGATCCGGTCCGACATGGTCAGCGCCTCTTCCTGGTCGTGGGTGACGAACACGAAGGTGATTCCGGTCTCGGCCTGCAGGCTTTTCAGCTCAAGCTGCATGTTCTTGCGCAGCTTGAGATCGAGTGCTGCCAACGGCTCGTCGAGCAGCAGCACCTTGGGCGCCGGCGCCAGCGCCCGGGCCAGCGCCACGCGCTGCTGCTGGCCGCCCGAAAGCTGGTCCGTCCGGCGGCCGGCCATGGCTTCGAGCTGGACCAGCGCCAGCATGCGCTCGGTCGTCTGCTTGATCTCCGCGGTCGGCTTGCCGAGCATCCTGAGGCCAAAACCGATGTTCTCGGCCACCGTCATGTGCGGAAACAGCGCGTAGTTCTGGAAAACCGTGTTGATCGGACGCCGGTGCGGAGGCTTGTCCGTGATATCCTGACCCTGCAGCGATATCGACCCCTGTGTCGGCAGCTCGAACCCTGCAATCAGTCGCAGCAGGGTTGTCTTTCCGCATCCCGACGGACCGAGCAGCGTGAAGAACTCGTTCTCGAGGATGTCGAGTTCGACGCTGTCGAGCGCGGTAATCGCGTAGTCTCCCTGTCCGAAGGTCTTTGACAGCGCCCTTGCCGACACCGCGGCCTTCCGGTCTCTGGCGATTTCTGTTCCGGTCATCCGATAAATCTGCCCCCGCCGATCTGGCTCACCATTCATGCCTGAAGGCTATGAGCCGGGTGTGCGCGGGTAAATACCCCGAAGGGGATAGGCCGATCAGCTCAGGACCGAGCGCAGGAAATTCGACAGCAGTTCGGATTGCGAGGAAATCTCGAGCTTCCGGTAGATGTTCTTGCGGTGGATCTTGACGGTGCCGACGGCGATGCCGGCTACCGTCGAAATCGACGCGGACGAGTGGCCTTTGAGAATGAGCGTTGCCACCTCGCGTTCGCGGGCTGTCAGGGTTCCTTCGCCGAAGGCATCCAGCGCCGCGGTCAGCGTCCGATCGGCCGGTGCCTCTCCCGCATGAACCGGGGTTGTATGCCCGCGCTCGAAATGCTTGCCGGTGAGGGCGGCTATGACATCGATCCTGGCCTCAAATGCTTGCACCGACCGGATGCTGAAACGAGGCTCGTCCCCGAGCCGGCCAAGCGAGAAGAAGACTGCACCCTCGCCCTGGGGGACCAGAATGGCCATCTCGTCCCTGAGCGCGATGTTCCGGTAATAGCGCTGGTAGTAGGTCGAGCGCATGAACTGGTCCGGCGCCACGTCGCGCAACCGCATCGCGCCCAGGGTCCGGCCCGACAGGAAGACGTCGTACACCGGATCGAGAAGATAGGCGCTGTCCAGATACTGGTCGACGACATCGCGGTGCCGCTCGGCCCTGACATTGTCATAGATGTGGTCCGGCGGCCGGTTCGGGTGCAGGTGCGTGATGAAGGCCCCGCTGAACGGCACCGCCGACCGCATGTAATCGAGGATTGCCGGAAAGAAGTCGGCGGTGTTGATTGCGGAAATGACCCGCGCCGTGCTGTCTCTTGCCACGCCGGCATGCGCGGCTGGCGGTTGGTTCTTGTCGTTGGGGGGCAGGGTGCTCAACGTGCCAGTTTTCCATCGTCAGAATTTTCGCCTGCGGTCAGACATCCCGGTTGAAAGCTCCGCCTGTCGGCTCTGTCCAAACCGGGCGACGATCGCTTCCGGCCAAATCCTCCTGTCCCGTATGTTGTCAAATCAATGGCCTGGGTGCCAGCAGATTCTGCAGCCGCCGCGAGACGCCCAGTCTCGATCACGGCGGTGATGTCGTGCCGGGTTCAATCCGGTGTCAATGACAATGATCACGGATGTCCCCGACATGGGCCGCATTCGGGGAAGTGCGTTTTATCGAAGTGGGCGCGTCCGGTGGCGTCCGGTGGCGCTGCCGCCGGGGGAAATCAGATGGCCCGATCCCAGTCATACTGGCTCGGCTTGTTTCCATGCTTTCGATTGGGCCATGCGGCAATGCCGCCGAAGATGCACAACATCAAGAACAAGAAAGTCATCAGCCGGTGCTCCCAAGCTCGATCCATCCGCGCCGTGCCGGTCGCGGATCGGCCAATGGCCGCGTGATCGCTACATCCGTTCCAGTCAAAGTGTGCGCCGTTATGGTTAACAAAACTTTAACGCATGGGGCGGGGCTCGGATGACCTGTACGGCGCGCAGTGGCGAACTCTCGCAATTGCGCCTTCAGCAGACCGGTTTCCTTCGGAATCCGGAACAGCGGCAGCTGAGATCCGGCATCTTCGGTGAATTTCGTTTGACATTCGGATGATCTTCGATTTCATTGGTTAACGGTTTCGCTTTGGAGGAGGCGATGCCGGGTCCGGGAGGATTTCTTGTCTCAGGTTTTCGATATCTTCGTTATCGGCGGGGGCATAAATGGATGCGGCATAGCGCGCGATGCGGCAGGCCGTGGCTATTCCGTTTGCCTTGCCGAGATGAACGACTTGGGTTCCGGGACCTCGTCCTGGTCCACCAAGCTGATTCATGGCGGGCTGCGCTATCTTGAGCACTACGAATTCCGCCTGGTTCGCGAAGCCCTGATCGAACGCGAAGTCCTTCTCAACATGGCGCCCCACATCATCTGGCCGCTACGGTTTGTGCTGCCGCATCACAAGGGCATGAGGCCGGCATGGCTGCTGCGCCTTGGCCTGTTTCTCTATGACCACCTGGGCGGGCGGAAGATCCTGCCCCCGACCAGGGTGCTGGATCTGAGAAGCGACACCGCCGGTGGGCCGCTGAAAGACGAGTTCACGACGGCGTTCGAATATTCCGACTGCTGGGTCAATGACGCGCGGCTGGTCGTGCTCAATGCCATGGATGCCAGGGCAAAAGGCGCCGAGATTTCCACGCGGACAAAGGTCGTCTCGGCGAAGAAGGCCGGCGAGCTGTGGGAAATCGATCTGCAGTCCACTGATACGGGAGCCCGGCGCCGGGTTTCCGCCCGGGTGATCGTCAATGCAGGCGGGCCATGGGTCGATGACATTCTCAGGACATCGATCGGCGACAACGAAGCCCGCAATGTCCGCCTGGTTCAGGGCAGCCACATTGTCGTTCGCAAGAAGTTCGAGCACCCGAAGGCCTATTTTTTCCAGAATTCGGATGAGCGCATCTTCTTCGCCATTCCCTATGAGCAGGATTTCACGCTGATCGGCACGACGGATCAGGATTTTCATGGCGATCCCTCGAATGTGAAGATTTCCGACGAGGAAATCACCTATCTCTGCGATGGCGCGAGCCACTATTTCAAAGAGCCGGTGACCCGGGACGATATCGTCTGGACCTATTCCGGCGTGCGCCCGCTTTATGACGACGGCGCCTCCAAGGCCCAGGAAGCAACCCGCGACTACGTGCTACGGACTGATGGCGCCGCGGGTCCGAAGGTCATCAATGTCTTTGGCGGCAAGATAACCACCTATCGCCGGCTGGCGGAATCGATGCTGGAAAAGGTGGAGGCGGCAATCGGCGGCAAGGGTGCGCCGTGGACAAGGAAAAGCGTGCTTCCGGGCGGCGAGTTCGGTGTCTCCGGGTTCCCCGCTCTCCTTTCGAAAGTGCGCGCCGAGTATCCGTTCCTGGAAACCTCCCAAAGCGAGCGCCTGGTGCGCTCCTTCGGGCTGAAGGTCTTCGAGATGTTCGGTGAGGCCAGGTCGAGCGAGGACCTGGGTGAAGACTTCGGTCACGGGCTGACCGAGGCTGAGGTGCGCTACCTGATGAAAAACGAATGGGCCCGGACAGCTGCCGATGTGGTGTGGCGCAGAAGCAAGCTCGGCATACGCTTTACGCCGGAACAGACCGCCCGTCTGGACACATTCATGCGCGAGCACAAGCAACTGCAAGAAATTGCAGCGGAGTAGGATTTCTAGATGCTGGAAATGAAAAACGTCAGCAAGAAGGTCGGCAGAAGCCTGCACATCAATGATGTGTCGATGACGCTTGAGAAAGGGTCGGTGAACATTCTGCTCGGCCCGACCTTGTCCGGCAAGACATCGCTGATGCGCCTGATGGCTGGGCTTGACCGTCCCACGTCAGGACAGATCCTGATGAACGGCGCCGATGTCGTGGGCATGCCGGTTCAGAAGCGCAACGTGGCGATGGTCTACCAGCAGTTCATCAACTATCCGGCCATGACGGTCTATGAAAACATCGCCTCCCCGATGCGGGTAGCCGGAGTGGACAAGGCCACGATCGACCGCCGCGTGCGCGAAGCTGCGGACCTGATGAAGCTCTCCCCCTATCTCGACCGGACGCCGCTGAACCTCTCCGGCGGGCAGCAGCAGCGCACCGCCCTCGCGAGAGCCCTGGTCAAGGATGCCGAACTGGTGCTGCTTGATGAGCCGCTGGCAAACCTGGACTACAAGCTGCGCGAAGAGTTGCGGGTGGAGCTGCCCAGGATTTTTGCCGAGACCGGTGCGATCTTTGTCTACGCGACAACCGAACCCCAGGAAGCCCTGTTGCTGGGCGGCAAGACCGCGACCTTGCACGAGGGGCGGGTCACTCAGTTCGATCAGACCATCGATGTCTACAACCGGCCGTCTGACTTGCTTACGGCACAAACCTTCTCGGACCCGCCGATGAACATCCTGCCTGTCAGGAAAACCGGTTCGGAGTTTGTCTTTGACGCCAACCGCATCGATGTTCCCGACGCCGTCTTGAGCCTCCAGGACGGGGACTACACGATCGGCATCAGGCCGCATCACATGTCGTTGCATCAGCCCGATGGTAAATCGATGAAGCTCGACTGCACTGTTTCGACCACGGAGATAACCGGCTCGGAGAGCTTCATCCACCTGAAGAGCAAGGGCATTCACATGGTCGCCCTGATGCACGGCGTGCATCGGGTCGGGATCGGGGATGAGATCCCCGCCTATCTCGAGCAGGACCAGCTGTTTGTCTTCGACCGTGACAACAACCTGGTGTCCGCACCGGGTTCTGACCGTCAGAATTGAGGCCCGGTTATGGCAAGCATCACACTCGACAAACTGGCCCATTCCTACTCCGCGAATCCGAAGACGGACGCGGATTTTGCGCTCAAGGAAATCGACTATCAGTGGGAAGACGGCGGAGCCTACGCGCTGCTGGGACCTTCGGGCTGTGGCAAGACCACGTTGCTCAACATCATTTCCGGCCTGCTGGTCCCCTCCAAGGGGCATATCAGGTTCGACGGCCAGGATGTGACCCACTTGCAGCCCGAGCAGCGCAACATCGCGCAGGTTTTCCAGTTCCCGGTGATCTACGACACCATGACGGTGCGCGAAAACCTGGCCTTCCCGCTCATCAACCGCCGTGTGCCGCGGGATGAAATCGCCAGGCGCGTCAGCGACATGATCGACGTCCTCGATCTCTCCGACAAGGCGGACCGAAAGGCGCGCGGGCTGACCGCCGACGAGAAGCAGAAGATCTCGCTTGGACGCGGTCTGGTGCGCTACGACGTCAACGCAATCCTGTTTGACGAGCCACTGACGGTCATCGACCCGCACATGAAGTGGCAGTTGCGGACCAAGCTGAAGGACCTGCACCGCCAACTCGGCCACACCATGATCTATGTCACCCATGACCAGACCGAGGCGCTGACTTTCGCCGACAAGGTGGTGGTGATGTATGAAGGCGAAGTGGTGCAGATCGGAACGCCCGAAGAGCTGTTCAACGAGCCTGCCCACACCTTCGTCGGCTACTTCATCGGCTCCCCGGGCATGAATGTCATTCCCTGCGAGATCGACGGAAAAACCGCAAAAGTGGGCGATCTCCGGATTGATCTTCCGGCCGGCTACAAGACCTCGGCGAGCAAGAGCGAACTGGGCATTCGGCCGGAATTCGTCTCGCTGTCATCGGACGGCAGCGGCCTTCCGGTTCAGATCGATGCCGTTGAAAACATCGGCCGCTTCAAGATCGTCAGGGCCAATCTTCAGGGGCACGCCATCAATGCCCTGCTCAAGGAACACGAGAACGTCCCCGCCGATCCGACGCTGAGTTTCGAAACGGCGCGGATCAATGTTTACGAGAATTCCCACCTGGTCAGAGCGGGAGGCTGAGGATGGACAAGCCCTACAACAACAAGGCCTGGTTCTTCGTCATTCCGGTTTTCGTCCTGGTGGCGCTCAGCGCAGTCATCCCGATCATGACGGTGATCAACTATTCGTTCCAGGACACGTTCGGCAACAACCAGTTCTTCTGGGCGGGGACCGAGTGGTTCCAGGATGTGTTGAGGTCGGACCGGTTTTGGGACGCGCTCGCGCGAAACCTGCTGTTTTCGTTCATCATTCTGTCGATCGAGATCCCGCTTGGAATCGCCATCGCCCTGACCATGCCGAAGAAGGGCATCTGGGTTCCCGTCTGTCTGGTGCTGATGGCCCTGCCGCTGCTGATCCCGTGGAACGTGGTCGGCACCATCTGGCAGATCTTCGGCCGTGCCGATATCGGCCTGCTCGGGCACACGATCGAACAGCTCGGGTTTGAATACAACTATGCCAGCAACGTGCTGCATGCCTGGCTGACCATCATCCTGATGGACGTCTGGCACTGGACCAGCCTTGTTGTGCTGTTGTGCTATGCCGGCCTGGTTTCGATTCCGGAAGCCTATTACCAGGCCGCGAAAATCGACGGCGCGTCGAAATGGTCGGTCTTCCGCTATATCCAGCTGCCGAAGATCCGCGGTGTCCTGATCATCGCCTTCCTGCTCCGGTTCATGGATTCCTTCATGATCTACACCGAACCGTTCGTTCTGACCGGCGGCGGACCGGGCAACTCCACCACCTTCATGTCGATCGACCTTGTGAAGCAGGCAATCGGGCAGTTCGACCTTGGCCCGGCGGCGGCCATGTCGCTGGTCTACCAGCTCATCGTTCTCACCGTTTGCTACGTTTTCTTCACGGTCATGAGCAATGTCGGTGTCGATAAACCCGATGCGAGGGTGGAAGACTAATGAGCGGTCAGCCAAACCCCATGGACGCAAGCGAGGCTCGGATGAACCAGCGCGGAAACGTCATCGACACGAGCAATGTGCGGGCCAGCAATCGTTTTGCCAGGAAGAGCGTCACCCGCTGGCTGGTGCCCGGCCTCTACATCTTCTTCCTGATGCTGCCGATCTACTGGCTCATCAACATGAGCTTCAAGACCAACCAGGAAATCCTGTCGACATTCACGCTGTTCCCGGCCGAGCCGACCCTGCACAATTACACCGTGATCTTCACCGACGAGTCCTGGTATTCGGGCTACATCAACTCGCTGATCTATGTCGGCATGAACACGGTGATTTCGATCTGCGCGGCCTTGCCTGCGGCCTACGCCTTCTCGCGCTACCGGTTCTTGGGCGACAAGCACATGTTCTTCTGGCTGCTGTCCAACCGCATGGCGCCGGCCGCGGTGTTCGTGCTGCCGTTCTTCCAGCTCTATTCCGCCTTCGGCCTGATCGACACGCACATCGCCGTGGCGCTGGCCCACTGCCTGTTCAATGTGCCGCTGGCGGTGTGGATCCTTGAGGGCTTCATGTCCGGCGTGCCCAAGGAGATCGACGAGACCGCCTATATCGACGGCTATTCGTTCCCGAAGTTCTTCGTCAGGATCTTCATGCCGCTGATCGCATCGGGCATCGGCGTCGCCGCCTTCTTCTGCTTCATGTTCTCGTGGGTGGAACTGCTGATCGCGCGCACGCTGACCACCACGGACGCCAAGCCGATCTCGGCGATCATGACCCGCACAGTGGGCGCCTCCGGCGTCGACTGGGGCGTGCTCGCCGCCGCCGGCGTGCTGACCATCATTCCCGGCGCGCTGGTGATCTATTTCGTTCGCAACTACATCGCCAAGGGCTTTGCCCTGGGCCGGGTATAGGGAGGAAGATCATGGACCTGTCATGGATGGCCTGGACCCTGCCCACAAGCCTCTTCTGGGTGTGTCTCGCCGGGCTGCTGATCGCCATGGGCGTCTGGGAGTATTTCTCGCCGGGCGGCAACCCGCGGGTCGGAATCCTGCGGTTCGAGACAACCCGCGGCGACCGCCTTTTCATATCGCTGCTTGGCAGCGCCTTCATCCATCTCGCATGGCTGGGTCTGGTCGGACCCAATCTGTGGTGGGCACTTGGAATCTCTCTGGTCTACGCCGTTGGCGTGTTTCGAACAGTCTGATTCCGATCGAAATGGAGATGTGGATCTTCTGCATCTCTTGGACGCGCATAGTCTTTAAAGGGAGGATAATATGCGAAATCTGCTACTGAACACGACGGCATGCGCCGCGATCATGTTGGCCACGGGCTCCGCCCATGCCGACATGGCTGCCGCGGAAAAATTCCTGGCGGAGGAAATCGGCGGACTTTCGGTTCTTTCGGAAGCCGATCAGAAGGCCGAGATGGAGTTCTTCATCAATGCCGCCAAGCCGTTCGCGGGCATGGAGATCAAGGTGGTGTCGGAAACCATCGCCACGCATGAATATGAATCCAAGGTGCTTGCCCCGGCATTCACCGCGATCACCGGCATCAAGGTCACCCATGACCTGATCGGCGAAGGCGATGTGGTTGAAAAGCTGCAGACCCAGATGCAGTCGGGCGAGAACATCTATGACGGCTACGTCAATGACTCCGACCTGATCGGCACCCACTGGCGCTACCAGCAGGTCCGCAACCTGACCGACTGGATGGCCGGCGAAGGCGCCGACGTCACCAGCCCGACGCTCGATGTCGCCGATTTTATCGGAACGTCCTTCACCACCGGTCCCGACGGCAAGCTCTACCAGCTGCCGACCCAGCAGTTCGCGAACCTTTACTGGTTCCGCTATGACTGGTTCAACGACGAGAAGAACAAGGCCGACTTCAAGGCCAAGTACGGCTACGACCTGGGCGTTCCGGTGAACTGGTCGGCTTACGAAGACATCGCCGAGTTCTTCACCGGCCGCGATCTGTCGCACCTGGGCGTCACCGGTGCGGTCTATGGCAACATGGACTACGGCAAGAAGGACCCCTCGCTCGGCTGGCGCTACACCGATGCGTGGATGTCGATGGCCGGCATGGGCGACGTTGGCGAGCCCAACGGCCTTCCGGTCGACGAATGGGGCATTCGGGTGAACGAAAACTCGCAGCCCGTGGGTTCCTGCGTAACCCGCGGCGGCGCCACCAACGCGCCGGCAGCCGTCTATGCCGTCGAGAAGGCAATCGACTGGCTGAAGAAGTACTCCCCGCCGGAAGCCGCAGGCATGACCTTCGGTGAAGCCGGCCCGATCCCCGCCCAGGGCAATGTCGCCCAGCAGATGTTCTGGTACACCGCCTTTACCGCGGCGACCGTCGAGCCGGGTCTTCCGGTCATGAACGAGGATGGCACGCCGAAGTGGCGCATGGCGCCTTCTCCGCACGGCGTTTACTGGAAGGAAGGCCAGAAGGTTGGCTATCAGGACGCCGGTTCCTGGACGCTGATGAAGTCGACCCCCGTCGACCGGGCCAAGGCCGCATGGCTCTACGCCCAGTTCGTCACCTCCAAGACGGTTGACCTGAAGAAGTCCGATGTCGGTCTCACCTTCATCCGTGAATCGACGATCAACTCGGATCACTTCACCGAGCGCGCCGACAAGCTCGGCGGCCTGATCGAGTTCTACCGTTCGCCGGCGCGCGTTCAGTGGTCCCCTACCGGCACCAACGTTCCTGACTATCCGAAGCTGGCTCAGCTGTGGTGGCAGAACATCGGTGACGCCATGTCCGGCGCCAAGACCGCTCAGGAAGCCCTCGACAGCCTCTGCGAAGCGCAGGAAAAGGTCATGGAGCGTCTTGAGCGTGCAGGCGTCCAGGGCGACATCGGCCCGAAGATGAACGAGCCACGGGAAGCTTCCTACTGGCTGGAACAGCCGGGTGCGCCCTATCCGAAGCTCGAAAACGAGGACGAAGAGCCCAAGACCGTCTCCTATGACGAGCTGATCAAGAGCTGGCAATAAGCTCTCGGGAACCTGCCTGCATCTGGCTGAACATAAAGGGGGCCGGAACACACCGTTCTGGCCCCTGTTTTTCGGGGCTGGCCGACAATTGCCCGCTATCGATCGCAAGTTCTACAGTGCCGCAGACATGACATGACCGGTTTCGTGATTTGACCAGTTCCACACAGTCCAGAACAAGATCCAATGCGGCCTGGTGGCTGGTGATGCCGGCACTGTGCGTGCTCGCCTTTGTCGGCGTGCTGCCGCTGGTGACGATCTTCAACTATTCGTTCTTCGATATCTTCACGCTCGAAAGCCGCTTCTGGGTTGGCACGGAATGGTATCGCGACATCCTCTCCTCAGAACGGTTTCTGCACAGCCTGGGGCGCAGCCTGCTGTTCTCGATGATCGTACTGTCGATCCAGATTCCGCTTGGCATCTACATCGCCCTGCTGCTGCCGCGGCAGGGCCAGTTCAGGACGGCCATGCTGATGATCCTGGCGCTTCCCCTGATGGTGCCCTGGAACACCGTGCCCTCGATGTGGGTCAGCTTCATCGGCAGTGACGCAGGCTTCGGCGGCCGCGCGCTGGCGCTGCTCGGCCTTGAGCTCGGCTACAAGTTCAACGCCATTCACACATGGATTCTGCTCGTCGTGATGGACACCTGGCACTGGATCGGACTGGTGGTCATCCTGTGCTATTCCAGCCTTTCCACCATTTCCCCGGCCTATTATCAGGCCGCGGCGATCGACGGGGCGTCGCGCCTGCAGGTCTTCCGCTTTCTGGAACTGCCGAAGATGAGCGGCGTGCTGATGATGGCGCTGCTGCTCCGGTTCATGGACAGCTTCATGATCTACACCGAGGCATTTCGCGTCAACGCCGGCGGTCCGGATCACAAGACCACGTTCCTGTCGCTCGATCTGGGCGAGGAAATCGCCGCCTTCAACTACGGGCCTGCGGCGGCACGCTCGATCATCTATTTCGTAATCATCCTGTCGATTGCCTGGGCATTCAAGACCGTCATGAACGCCAGGCAGAACGAGACACAGCAGGGTGATCGCTGATGGTGCGCGCCACGTCACGAGCCAGCCGATTTAGAGCCTGGATGGCAGCCTTGTTCCTGGCGGCCATCGCCGGCTTCATCCTGCTGCCGTTCCTGCAGATGCTCATCCTGAGCTTCACCTCCACGCTGCCGCGAGACGGCATCGTCCAGGGGCAGTTCAGCACCATCAACTTCCAGAACATCGTCGCGTCGCCGTTGCTGTCGGGCTCGATCGTCAACTCGGTGATCTATGTCACCTTGAATGTGGTCATAACGATCCTCGTCGCGGTTCCCGCGGCCTATGCCATAGCGCGCTACCGGTTTGTCGGAGACAGGCATCTCTTCCTGCTGCTGATTGCGTTCAGGATCACCCCGCCGGTCGTGCTGACGCTTCCGGTCTTCATCCTGTTTGCCAAGGTCGGCCTGGTGAATTCGCCCGTCGGGATCGCGCTGGTGCATTGTGTCTTCAACATCCCCATCGCCATCTGGATCCTGGAAAGCTTCATTTCCGCGGTTCCACGGGAACTCGATGAAACCGCGTTCCTCGATGGCTATTCCCTGCCGCGCTTCTTCCTCAGGCAACTGCTGCCGCTGATTGCGCCCGGCGTCGGTGTCGCCGCCTTCTTCTGCTTCATGTTCTCGTGGGTCGAGGTTGTCTTCGCGCGCATCCTGACAGTCACTGCCGGCAAGCCGATCACGATGGCCATCAGTTCGCTCTACGGGTTTAGAACCGATATCGGCCTGGTCATGGCAATGACGCTTGTGTCACTGATCCCCGGACTTGCCGTCATCTATTTCGTCAGGAACCATATCGCCAGGGGCTTCATCGTCAGGACCTGAATCCCATTTGGGAGTGCCGGTTCGCAGGAGCCGATCCGGTCTCCGGGCACTCCCGGGTAAGTGTCACACCGGAACACACAGCTTAATTGTAGATGCGCTCTTCCATCGGGGTGCGGGCGATCAGATCGGTCAGGCCGGTCAGCATGGCAGCTTCCGCGCGGTTGTGCTTGGCATGCGGGTTCCAGACCACATGCACATCGATGGCCGGGGGGGCCTCATAGGGCGGCAGCCGCCAGAGCCGCCCGCGCTCCACGTCCTCGCGCACCACGTGCAGCGGCAACGGGCCGATGCCGAGACCGGCCATGATCATCCGCCGCACCTCCTCGAGATTCGGCGACGTACCGACAATGCGGGCATCGAGCTGCGCCTCGGCCCGCATCTGCGCCACCGGCCTGAGCGCGTCATCCATCTGGTCGGTGACGAAGCTGACCGATGAATGGCCGGCGAGATCGGCAATGGTCACGCCTTCGCGGCCGTAGAGCGGATGGGTAGGCCCGCAGAACAGGCCGAAATACTCGCGGAACAGGCGCCGGTACTCCAGTTGCGGGCTTCGGTCCATGACCAGGCAAATGGCCAGCGAGGCGCGCCGCGCGGCAACCGCCGTCAAGGCGCTGCGGCTTGCCATCGCCTCGATCGACAGGGTGGCACGCGGGTGATCCTTGTGGAACTTGTTCAGCGTCTGGTCGAACAGGGGGCTGATGACGTGGCTCGCCATGACGATGCGGACATGGCCGCTGACCTCGTCTTCGACATCCCTGATCGCCGTGCCAAGCCGAAGGATGGCGCCGTGGATATCGATTGCCTCGTCATAAAGAAGCCGGCCGGCGGCGGTGAGCTCGAACCGCCCGGGCTTGCGGTTGATAAGCCGTTTGCCGAGCCGGTCCTCGAGCCGCTTGAGCGCGCTTGAGACGGTCGGCTGCTTCAAACTCAGGCGTTCCGCTGCTTCCGTGACCGAGCGGGAATCGGCAAGCACGAGGAATGTGCGCAGCAGATTCCAGTCAAGATCACGGGCCAATCGTTCGGGTGGAGTGAGGCTGGTCATTTCATTATTGATATCATCAATGCTCGGAATATCAATTATCTATTTGATCAATGTAAATTAAGCCAACATCATGATCCCAACAAAAAGACGCCGGGGAGCGTTGGGAACATGAGCATCGAGCAACGCGAGGCGCGACAGCCTTGGATATTGCTGACGCCGGCACTGACGGCGATTGGCCTGCTGCTGATCGTGCCGCTGGTGTTCATCGTCGTCTATTCGTTCTGGCTCAAGAGCGCGGCCGGCGCCGACACGCCTGGCTTCTTTCTCGACAACTGGCAGGAAACGCTGACCGATCCCTTCTATCGCGACATCCTGCTCAACACCCTCAAGATTGCCGCCATAACCACCGTCGCCTGTGCGCTTCTTGGTTATCCGGCGGCCTATTTTATCGCCCGGTCCAGGGGCAACAAGATGGTGCTTCTCGTGCTTCTGATGCTGCCGTTCTGGATCAGCTACATCATTCGCACGATGAGCTGGATCAACATTCTCGGCGTCTCCGGGGCGCTCAATTCGGCGCTGATCTGGCTCGGTCTCATCAACGAGCCGATCCAGATGCTCTACAACGAGACCACCGTGATCCTCGGCCTCACCCATTTCCTGCTGCCCTTCATGGTTCTCAATGTTTTCGTGAGCCTCGACGGCATCGACACCAATCTCGAAGACGCGGCATCCTCGCTGGGAGCGACGCGCTGGCAGGGCTTCCTGCAGGTCACGCTGCCGCTGTCGCTGCCGGGCCTCGCCGCCGGCGGGCTGCTCTGCTTCGTCCTCGCCGCGGGCACCTACATCACCCCGGTCATCCTCGGCGGGCCGCGCGACGCGATGTTTGCCAACCTTGTCTACGAGGCCATCATCCGCCAGCTCAACTGGCCGCTCGGCTCAGCCCTTTCGCTGCTGCTGCTCGCAGTCCTCGGCGTCCTGGTGCTGATCTACAACCGCTATCTCGGCATGGCGCAACTGGCGAAGGGGCTTGGCTGATGGGTTGGCGTCTGATCCGCACCTACACGATCCTGGTCTACCTGTTCATGTTCCTGCCGATCGCGGTGGTGGTGCTGTTGTCGTTCAACGCCAACCAGTTCGGCAGTTTCCCGATGACCGGCCTGTCGACCCGCTGGTTCGAGGTGTTGTGGAACAACGGCGCGATCATGCGCGCCTTCCGGACCTCGATCGTTCTCGGCCTGATGACGGCGGTGATTTCGACCGTACTCGGAGTATTGGCCAGTCTGGCTCTGGTGCGATACAAGATTCCGGGCCGCAACCTGATCACCACGCTGCTGATCGCGCCGATCCTGGTGCCGGAAGTGGTGTTGGCGGTGGCGCTGCTCCTGTTTCTCAATTTCCTCGATATCGGCAAGAGCTTCACGCTGCTGCTCGCCGGCCATGTCATTTTCACGCTGCCCTTCGTCATCCTGGTGGTGCAGGCCCGGCTGGTCAGCATCAAGCGCGATGTCGAGGAGGCGGCGCTCAGCCTCGGCGCCTCGCCGATGCAGACCTTTTTCGCGATCACGCTGCCGCTGCTGATGCCGGCGGTCGCGGCGGGCGGCCTGTTCGCCTTCACCATCAGCTTCGACGACATCACCGGGACGCTGTTCTGGAAGCCGGGCGGGATCGAGACCGTGCCGACGCAGATCTTCTCGATGCTGCGCAATTCGATCTCTCCCGAGATCAACGCTCTTGGCACGGTCATGATCGTGCTGACGGTCGGGCTGCCGCTGATTGGCGCGGCGATCGCCCGAAGCCTTGCAACAAGAAGCGGTGGGTAAACCGCCAAGTGAACCTGAACCAGATGGAGAACAAGATGGACGACACAAGACGCTATGAACGACTGCGCGAGCGGTTCCAGAACGGCGATATCAGCCGCCGCAATTTCTTTGGCCTGCTTGGCGCCGCCGGCGCTGCCTATGGCCTGCAGATGCCGTTTGCCCGGCAGGCCTTTGCCGCGGCCGATGTCAGCCAGGTCCGCTTTGACGGTTGGGGCGGCGTCGTGTCGGAAGCCTTCCGCAAATATGCCTTCGATCCCTACACCGAAAAGACTGGCATCAAGGTCATCGACGGCACCTTCCCGGGCGGCGACGAGTATCTCGCGCTGGTGCGCGCAAGCCAGCCCGGCGAATACAACATCGCCCATTTGTCAGGCGTGTTCGATTATGCCCGCTACGCCAGCTTCGACCTGACCAGCGAACTCAACGTCGCCAACATTCCGAACATGGCCAATGTCATGCCGGCGCTGATGAACGCCTTCAAGACGATTACGCCCGACAGCCTCAGTGCCGCGCCCTACGATTACGGCACCACGGGTCTTGCCTATAACCGCAAGTTCATCTCCGACGAGGAGATGAAGGAAAAGGGCGCAAAGATCCTCATCGACGAGAAATACAAGGGCAAGATCGGCGGCTGGAGCGACTGGCGCACCCGCATGTGGTACGCGGCGTTGCAGACCGGACAGGATCCCAACAACATCACGGACACCGAAGCCGCGTGGGACGCCGTGCGCAAGCACCGCGACCTGGCGCTGAAATACTGGGCGTCCGGCGCGGAGCTGATGAGCCTCCTGGCCGAGGAGGAAATCCACGTCACCGAGGGCTGGTCTGGCCGCATCTACGCGCTGCAGGAACAGGGCCACGACATCGGCTACTACGATCCGCCGAACGGGTTCGGCTGGCAGGAATGCCTGTTCGTGTTGAGAGGCAGCCCGATGGCGGCCTGCGAGGAACTGCTCAACTTCATGCTCGACAAGGATACCTCGATTGCCGTGGCCGAAGGCCAGAGCTATCCGCCGGCGCTCGATCCGACCAAGGTCGATCTTGGCACCAAGATTCCGAAACTTCCCGCCTTCGATCCGACCGGCACGCTTGCCGGCCTGACCTTTGCCAATCCGGCCTACTGGAACGGCAACGAGGCGGACTGGTCGAAGGAATTCGGCCGCGTCCAGCGCGGCTACTAAGCCAACCCCCGGTCCCGCCGTCGTGGCGGGGCCGGCTCCCTGCAAACCCGGAGGCATGATGCTGTGAGCGCCGTATCCCTGAGCAATATCGTCAAGCGCTTTGGCGACTACACCGCCGTGCACCAGATGTCGCTGGAGATAGAAGAGGGCAGTTTCGTCACCCTGCTCGGACCGTCGGGCTGCGGCAAGACCACGACCTTGCGCATGATCGCCGGCCTGCTGGATCCGACGGAAGGCGAAATCGCCATCAAGGGCAAACGGGTCAACGATGTGCCGATCCACAAGCGCAATCTCGGCCTGGTTTTCCAGAACTATGCGCTGTTTCCGCACAAGACGGTTGCCGACAACGTCGCCTTCGGCCTGAATTATCGCAATGTCCCAAAGGATGAAGCCAGGCGCAAGGTCGCCGCGGCACTCGAACTGGTGCAATTGCCCGATCTCGGGGCGCGCTATCCGAAGGAACTTTCCGGCGGCCAGCAGCAGCGCATCGCGCTGGCGCGCGCCATCGTCATCGAACCGGACGTGCTGCTGCTCGACGAGCCGCTGTCGGCGCTCGACGCCAATCTGCGCGAGGACATGCGGGTCGAACTCAAGCGCATCCAGCAAAGCATCGGCGTGACCACGGTGTTTGTCACACACGACCAGACCGAGGCGCTGGCAATGTCGGACCAGATCATCGTCATGTCCGAAGGCCGCGTCGAACAGGTTGGCGCGCCGGAAGAGGTCTACAACACGCCCGCGACCGAATTTGTCGCGAAGTTCCTTGGCGCCTCGAACCTGCTCTCTGCCCGGTGCTCGGACATGGCGGGCGGTGACATCGCGCTCGAACTGCCGGACTTTCCGAAAATCGCAATCCCGAAGGATCGGGCGCCGCGAGTATCCGGGCCCGGCCCGGTGCGGCTGGTGATCCGTGCCGAGAAACTGCATCTGAAACCTGAAGGTACGCCGGCGGAGGGCATGCTGACGGTCGATGCGGTTGTCGAGAACGTCGACTATCAGGGCCAGTCCGCCCGCTATTTCGTCCGTGTCGGCGATCATCAGATGCAGGCCATCAACATGATCGAGGACCGCCCCTTTGCCACGGGAGCGAAGGTGGCCTTGCAGTTCCGCGCCAGGGACTGCGCCGCGCTTCCGGTGGAGAGCCTTTCGTGAAACCCGATAGCCATCTGTTCTACCAGACCCGCGCCCGCCGCCCGGTTCTGGCCGAAGCCCACGGCGTCTACATGTGGGATGTCGACGGCAAGCGCTATCTCGACGGCTCGTCCGGCGCCATGGTTTCCAATATCGGCCACTCCAATCCCAGGGTTCTGGAGGCCATGCGCCGGCAGATGGAAAAGTCGACCTTCGGCTACCGGCTGCATTTCGAAACCGAGGCAAGCGAACAACTCGCCACCAGGGTGGCATCGCTCTCGCCTGAAGGCATGGAGAAGGTCTTTTTTGTCTCCGGCGGATCGGAGGCGGTGGAAAGCGCCATCAAGCTGGCGCGGCAATATGCCGTGACTGTCGGCCAGGGATCGCGCTGGAAGGTGATCTCGCGCGACCCGAGCTACCATGGCTCCACCCTTGGCGCCCTGGCGCTGACCGGATACGCGCCATTGTCCGATCCGTTCCTGCCGATGATGCAGGCGATGCCGAAGATCCCGGCGCCGCGCGCCTATCTCGATGGCCTGGCGATGGAGGATCCCGCGACCGGCGCCCATTACGCGGCCATGCTCGAAGCCAGGATCCTCGAAGAAGGACCCGACACGGTGCTGGCCTACATCCAGGAGCCGATCGGTGGCGCGTCAACCGGAGCGCTGGTGCCACCGGCCGGATACATGCAGGCGGTGCGCGAGATCTGTGACCGCTACGGCGTGCTGCTGATCCATGACGAAGTGATGTCGGGCGGCGGGCGCACCGGCAAGTTCATGGGCGCGGAGCATTTCGGCGTCGAGCCCGATATCATTGCCATCTCCAAGGGGTTTGGCGCAGGCTACGCACCACTGGGCGCGATGATTGCGCAGGACCGGCTGATCGATCCGGTGCTGGATGCCGGCGGGTTCCTGCACGGTCACACCTATGCCGGCAACCCGCAGGCCTGTGCCGCGGGCCTGGCGGTGCTGGAGGAAATCGAAACCGGCGGTCTGATGCAGAATGCCGCCCGCATGGGCGCCCTGCTCAAGACCCGGCTTGAAAATCTGATGCAGCGGTTTTCCTTTATTGGCGATGTGCGCGGCGAAGGTCTGCTGCTGGCCTTCGAGCTGGTGTCCGACCGGGAGACGATGCAGCCGCTGCCAAAGGCGCTCAATGCCTATCTCGAACTGGTGGAACTCGCCTATGCCGAAGGCCTGATCATCTATTCGCGGCGCACCCGCGGCGGCATCGAAGGTGACCATTTCCTGGTCTGTCCGCCGATGATCATCACCGAAGGGCAGGTCGACGAACTCATCGACATGCTGACCACGGCACTCGACAGGTTCGCCGCCAATGCCGGGCTTGCGGTCGAGACGGTCTGACCGGGGATCTGCATGTCGAAGATCATCATCTCCTGCGCCGTCACCGGCTCCATCCACACGCCGTCGATGTCGCCCTATCTGCCGGTAACTCCCGAGGCGATCGCCGAACAGGCCATCGGCGCGGCGGCGGCCGGGGCGGCCATCCTGCACCTGCATGCCCGCGATCCGCGGGACGGGCGACCCTCGGCCGCCGTCGCCGACTACATGACGTTCCTTCCCGCCATCAGGGCGGCGACCGATGCGGTGATCAATCTCACCACCGGCGGCAGCGCGGTGATGACGATGGAGCAGCGCCTCGCCGGGCCGATGGCCGCCGAGCCGGAAATGTGTTCGCTCAACATGGGCACGATGAATTTCGCGCTCTACCCGATGCTCGGCAAGCGCACCGAGTGGCTGCATGACTGGGAAGAGCCCTTCCTGCGCGAGTCCGATGACCTGGTTTTCAAGAACACGCCCCGCGACATCGAAACCGTGCTGCGGCTGATGGGACGCGAGCGCGGCGCGCGGTTCGAGTTCGAATGCTATGACCTCGGCCATCTGCATATGCTGCATCATTTTGTCGAGCGCGGTCTCGTCCAAGCGCCGATCTTCATCCAGTTCGTCATGGGGGTTCTCGGTGGTGTCGCCGCCGAACCCGAGCACCTGGCCTATCTCAAGCAAACCGCCGACAGCCTGTTTGGTGCCGACTACATGTTCTCCGTGCTTGCCGCCGGCCGCCGGCAAATGGCCTTGGCCGAGCTCGGCGCCGCAATGGGCGGCCATGTTCGGGTAGGTCTCGAAGACAATCTCTACATCGCCCGCGGTCAACTGGCGAAATCCAATGCCGAGCAGGTGGAGATGGTGCGCGAAATCGTCGAATCGGCCGGCCGCGAGGTGGCAACGCCCGACGAGGCGCGTGCGATGCTGGAGCTGAAAGGCAGGGACAGGGTGAGATTTTGAACATGGATGACACCAACATCAGGCGCGCCGTGCCGGCAGATGTGGCTGGCTTGAATCGAGCGCTGGCCGATCTGTCGGCCGGCATGAAGGCCTGTGAGTCATTGGGAGACGAGGCATGAAGGCGATATTCGACGAGCGTCAATGGGCGCATGATCCGAAGCATTTCATGGCGAATGGCAGGCTTTCCGCCAATCCGGAGCAGCCGCAGCGGATAGCGGAACTGACTCGCGGCGCCCGGGCTGCCGGGTGCGACTTCGCCACGCCGGCCGATCACGGCGCCGGCCCGATCGCCGAGATCCATTCGCCCGAATATCTGAGCTTTCTCGAAACCATCCACGATCGCTGGCTGCGCACCGAAGGCGCCTCCGAAGAGGTGGTCCCGAACATCCATCCGGACCGGCGCACCGCCAGCTATCCGAGTTCCGCGGCCGGCCAGGCCGGCTTCCACCAGGCGGACACGTCCTGCCCGATCGCCGCCGGAACCTGGCAATCCGCCTATTGGTCGGCACAGACGGCGTTGAGCGCTGCCGACCTTGTGCTTGGCGGTGAACGCACGGCCTATGCGCTCTGCCGTCCGCCCGGCCACCATGCGTTTGGCGATCTGGCCGGCGGATTCTGCTTTCTCAACAATTCCGCAATTGCCGCGCAGGCGCTGCTGCGCGCCGGTCACCGTCCGGCAATTCTCGATATCGACGTGCATCACGGCAACGGCACGCAAGGAATCTTCTATCATCGCCGCGACGTGCTGACGGTGTCGATCCATGCCGATCCGGCCCGTTTCTACCCGTTCTACTGGGGCCATGCGGCCGAGCGCGGCGAGGGCGAGGGAATGGGATACAATCTCAACCTGCCGCTGCCTCGCGGCACCGAAGATGCGGACTATCTTGACGCACTGGAAGCAGCACTCGCCCGGATCCGGTCGTTCGGCGCCGATGTTCTGGTGCTGGCGCTGGGGCTCGATGCGCACGAGAACGATCCGTTCCATGGCTTCAAGGTAACAACGCCAGGGTTTGCCAGCATCGCATCCGCGATCGCGGGGCTGGACCTGCCGTCAGTCATCGTGCAGGAAGGCGGCTATCTGTCCTCCGACCTGGGCGACAATCTGACCAGCTTTCTCAACGGGTATCAGTCAGGATGAGCACATTCTCAGACATTCTGGTGATCGGTGGCGGTATTGCCGGCATCAGTGCCGCGGCCCGGCTGGCGCCTGAGGCGAAGGTGACCGTGCTCGAGGCCGAGCCGATGATCGGCCATCACTCCTCCGGGCGTTCGGCGGCGATCTTCATCCGCAATTACGGCAATGCCACCCTGCGGGCGCTCAATGCCGCCTCGGCGCCGTTTCTGGCGCAACCCGAAGGCGTATCGGACTCGAGCCTGCTGTCGCCGCGCGGCGAATTGCTGCTGGCGACGGATGATGATCTGCCGAAGTTCGACGCCTATCTCGATGGCAGCGACGGGCTGGAACGGCTTTCCCCCGCCCAGGCGCTGGAGCTGGTGCCGATCCTGCGATCCGACGCCATCGCCGCCGCGGCGATCGAATGGGACGCGCAGGACATCGATGTCGATCGCATGCTGCAGGGCTTTGCCCGCCTGTTGCGATGGTGTGGCGGCAGCATCGTCAACGCTGCACCGGCGCAGTCGATCACCCGCCGCGATGGCCTGTGGACGGTTGTGACGCCGGCTGGAGAGTTTTCAGCCCCTGTGCTGGTCAACGCCGCTGGCGGCTGGGCCGATGCTGTCGCGCATATGGCTGGTCTGAGAATGCTGGGACTGACCCCTTTGCGCCGCTCGGCGGCGCTGATCCCGGCGCCCGATGGCCATGACATCAATCGCTGGCCGCTGTTCGCCAATGCCGGCGACCAGTGGTACGCCAAGCCCGAAGCCGGCAAGCTGATGATCTCGCCGGCCGACGAGGACCCGGTCGAACCGCATGACGTCTGGGCCGACGACATGGTGATTGCCGAGGGGCTGCACCGCTACGAACAGGCCGTGACCACGCCGGTCACGAGGGTCGAGCACTCCTGGGCCGGGATGCGCACCTTTGCGCCGGACAGGACGCCGGTGGTCGGTTTCGCGCCGGACGCCGAAGGCTTCTTCTGGCTCGCTGGGCAGGGCGGCTATGGCATGCAGACGGCGCCGGCGCTGTCGCAGCTGGCCGCGGATTTGTGCCTGGGGCGGCCATCGTCGCTGGACCCGGCCGTACTGGAAGCACTCGGCCCAGGACGGGCTGCACTCAATCTTCAACAGGGATAAAACACATGAGCGACATCAAACGTTTCGAAACAGGCCCGCGCATGAGCCAGGCCGTTGTCCACGGCGGACTGGTCTATCTGGCTGGCCAGGTCGGCACTGCCGGCGCCAGCGTCACGCAGCAGACCCAGGATGTTCTCGCCAATATCGACCGGCTGCTGGCTTCGGTTGGCTCCGACAAGAGCAAGATCCTGCAGGCGACGATCTGGATGGCGTCGATGGACGATTTCGCCGAGATGAACGCCGTCTGGGACGGCTGGGTTTCGCCCGGCAACGCCCCGGCGCGCGCCACCGGCGAATCCCGGCTGGCGACGCCCGACTACAAGGTCGAGATCATCTGCATCGCGGCTCTCTAGCTCCGGACCGTCAGGCTCCACACCCAATCCAGCAGCATGCATCGCACACGGCAGCGCCCGCAGGGGCGCTGCTTGCATTCGGACCCTGGTCGAATGGCGCAGGTACCCCGGTGCGGTCCGTGCTGGTCGAGCAGATGGATCAACCTGTCGAGATCAAGGTGTTCTCGACCTGCACGAGGTGCTGGCGCAGGTAGTCCCTGAATGCGGTTGTCAGGATGGATGCAGGCCGCTGTGCCGGGAGCAGAAGCGCGATGCTGCTTGCGATCACGGGCGTAAATCTGCGAAACACGACCCCCGGGGCCGGGCTGGTGGCTGCCGTAATCCGGTCAACGATCGCGCCGCACAGGCCCGCACCGACAAGCGGAAGAGCGGGCAGAGAGGTTCTGAGCACAAAACGCCGGTTCAGCGTCGCGCCACACTGGGCAAACGCCCGTTGCGTTGCCAGCGTGTCGGGGTGATCGCTGAAAAGCATCGCCATCGGATAGTTTTCCAGATCGGCCGGAGTGAGAACATCCTTGCTTGCAAGAGGGTCTTGTTCCGGGAGCGCAATCACACACTCAAGCCTGAAGGGTTCGATCCTGATGGAGCTGCGCTGACGCGGGGTTTCGGCCAGCCCGATGTCGAATTCCTGCGAGGCGATCATGTCCTCGATGACCTGCGAGCTGCGCATGACGAGGTCTGCTTTCACGTCGGGCCTGCCCTTGAGGAATTCGGCCAGCACCTTGGGCAGGAAGAAGCCGGAAGATGCGGGGTGGCAGGCTATCCGGAGGCTGCCCCGGTCGAGCGTTCCAAACTCCGACATCGTCCGGACGGTCCGGTCCAGCCGGTCGAGAACCTCCTCGGCTTCCTCCAGGAAGTAGTGCGCTTCCGGCGATGGCGTAAGCCGCCCGTGCTCGCGGACAAAAAGGTTGAACCCAAGCTCCTTCTCGATATTGGCAATCATCGTGCTGACCGCAGGCTGCGTGCGCAAAAGCGTGCGGCTTGCCTCCGAGATTGAGCCGCTGCGCATCACTTCGCGGAAGGTCTGAAGTTGCCGAATGGTCAGGTTGGGCAGCACGATATAAATCCAATTTATAGCCTGAACAATATTTTGGATTTGGCTTTATGGCTAGTCCTGGATGATCGTCTCCCTGCGGTTTTCAATTGGGGGGACACGATGGATCGTTTCGCAGCCGTCTTGCTGACCGGGCTGATCTGTCTGGTGGCGCTTGGACAGTTTGTCCAGGTCATTACACGCTACGTTTTCCAGATCCCGGTGATGGGCCTTGAGGAAACGATGCTCTATCCGACGATCTGGCTCTACATCTTCGGGGCGATCAATGCGTCGCGCGAGAACACCCATATCCGCGCCAACGTGCTCGAGATCTTCCTCAAGTCCGAACGGGCCCACACCATCCTCGCCATTGTCGGAGAAATCATCAGCCTGGCCGTCGGCCTTTGGATTCTCGGCTGGGCCTGGGACTACACCAGGTACGCATGGCGCGTCTGGCGCGAAAGCCCGACGCTCTACATCCCGACCTTCTACTCCGATGTCGCGCTGCTCGTGGGCGTCACTTTGATGATGGTCTACACGGCCTGGCATCTCATCCGGCACATCCTCACCTTGAAGAACGGAACTGTCGCATGATCGAGATCGCGCTCATTGCCATCGCTGTTCTGGTGGTCACGCTGACCCTCGGCGTGCCGCTGCCCTACTGCTTCGGGGCTGCCTTGATGGTCATGTATTTCATCGGCGATGTGACGATGAAGGGCATGATGCTGTGGGGCGTACAGCAGCACGGCAACCCGATCCTGCTGGCAATCCCGCTGTTCGTGCTGGCTGGCACGATCATGTCCGAAAGCGGCATCGCGGCGTCACTCCTGCGATTTGTCAACGCATTCGTCGGCCACGTCCGCGGCGGTCTGGGTGTGGTGGCGGCAGTCAGTTGTGCCGTCATCGGCGCCATTTCCGGGTCGGGTCTCACCGGCATTGCCGCCATTGGTCCGATCCTGATCCCAGAGATGGAAAAGCGTGGCTATCCGCGGGAATACGCGACCGCGCTGATCGCCAACTCGTCGATCCTGGGACTGCTGATCCCGCCTTCGGTGACGATGATCGTCTATGGCTGGGTGACCGATACCTCGATCCTTGCCTGCTTTCTTGCAACGCTTGGGCCGGGTCTTCTGATCATGCTCAGCTTCTCGATCATGAACCTGTGGATCAGCCGCAAGTTCAACCTGATCCTCGATGACAAGCCAACCTTCGGTGAGCTGTCCACCGAAGTCGCCAGGCGCGGCATTCACGCATTTCCGGCGCTGTTGATGCCCGTCATCATTCTCGGCGGGATCTATGGTGGCATCATGACACCGACCGAGGCCGCCGCGGTTTCCGTGATCTATTCGGTGCCGGTTGGCTTCCTGGTCTACAAGGGCCTGCGTCTCTCCAATTTCCTCGCCGCAGGCAAGGAGGCCGCCACCGCCGTCGGCGCGATCATGTTCATGATCCTCTTTTCCATGATCCTGAGCCAGATGTTCGTCTACGAAAGCATCCCGCAGCAGATCGTGTCGAGCATTTTCCTGATCACCGAAAACAAGGTCCTGCTGCTGATCTTCATCAACATCCTGCTGTTCCTGGTCGGCATGGTCGTCAACGACGTGACGGCGATAATCCTGATCGCGCCGCTGTTGCTGCCACTGATGACCGCCATCGGGGTCAGTCCGGTCCAGTTCGCCGCGATCATGGGTGTCAACACGGCGATGGGCGGCGTCACGCCCCCCTATGCCTCGATCCTCTACCTCGGCGCCCGGATCGGCAAGGTCAAGGTCACCAAGGTCATCCCGCCGGCGATGTTCCTGATCGTCACTGGCTATGTGCCCGTCGTGTTCCTCACCTCGTTCTGGCCCGACCTGTCCCTCTATCTGCCGCGCCTGTTCGGATATTGAGGCCGACCTTCTTCAGCCCATCAACCCACCAAAAGGAGAAATTCATGAAAACCGCAATCCTTGCCACCGCCCTTGCGACCCTGATGGCCGCTTCGCCCGCCCTGGCCGAAACCCTCAAGATGAGCCATGTGCGCCCGCAGGACGCCACCGTCGATGTCGAGCTGCGCGCCTTTGCGGCCTCGGTTTCTGAGGCCACCGGCGGCGATGTTGAAATCCAGCTGTTCCCGGCCTCGGCGCTTGGCGACTACACCACCGTGCAGGAGCGGATCAGCGTCGGCGCGCTCGATATGGCGACACAGCCTGCGGCGGCTGCCGCCGACCGCCGCATGCAGATCTCCTCGTTTCCCTACATGGCCGAAACCTGGGCGCAGGCGCGCAAGATCTACGGTCCCGGTGGCGTGGTGCGCGACGTCATGACCGGCCTTTATGCGGAGCAGGACATCACCATGCTGGCTGCCTATCCGGTCTATTTCGGCGGCATTTCGCTCAACGTGGAAAACCCCAATCCGGCGAGCACCGAGCCGAACGGCATCAAGGTGCGAGTGCCTGGCATCAAGTCGTTCCAGCTGACCGGCGAAGCGCTGGGCTACATCCCGTCGCCGATCCCGTTCTCCGAAGCCTTCACCGCCGTTCAGACAGGCGTCGTGGATGGCGTCATCGGCTCGGGCGCCGAAGGCTACTATGCGTCGTTCCGCGATGTCACCAAGACCTACATTCCCGCCAACACACATTTCGAGGTCTGGTACATGATCATCTCCAATGAGAGCCTCGCGGCCCTTTCCGCGGAAGATCAGGCCGCCTTGAAGGAGCAGGCGGCTGCATTCGAGGCAACCCGCTGGACCGTTGCCGAAGCCGATCAGGCCCGCAACGAGCAGCGTCTGGTTGACGAACTGGGCGCCACCGTGGCCAAGCTCTCGGACGAAGATCTTGCCGCGATGTCTGCAAAGGTCCGCGCCGATGTCTGGCCGTCCGTGCTGGAGGATGTCGGCGCCGAATGGGGTCAGGCGATCCTGGACAAAGTCGCGGCTGCTTCCAAGTGACAGCCAATACCGGGGTGGCGATTGCCGTCACCCCGGTGAACCGGTGAGAGAAATTCCATGACTTCGGACTATGCCATAATCGGCGGCGGGATTGTCGGCCTTTCGACAGCCTGGGGCCTGCTCAAGCGCGGTCTCCGGGTGACCGTCCTCGACGGCGATGACGGGTCTTTCCGCGCCAGCCGGGGCAACTTCGGTCTCGTCTGGGTGCAGTCAAAGGGCATGAACCAGCCGCGCTATGCGCAATGGTCGCAAGCCTCTGCCGCCGCCTGGGCCGATTTCGCCGCCGAACTGGGCGATGCCACAGGGCATGATCTGGGCCTTGAGCAAAGGGGCGGTTACGACCTCCATTTCTCGGAGGAGAGTCTCGAAGCCACCGTCGCGAAATACGAGATCCTCAAGCAAAAACTTGGCGGCAACTACCCCTACGAGGTGCTCGGCCACAACGCCCTGCGGCTTGAGGAACCGGCAATCGGTCCCAGGGTCGTCGGCGCCATCCTGCATCACCAGGATGGCCATGCCAATCCGCTCAGGCTGTTGCGCGCGCTGGCCGACGATGTCCGCCGGCTTGGCGGCGTGATCCTCAACGGCAAGCGGGTGACACGCGTCGACAAGACCGACCTGTTCCGCATTTCCTGTGACGATGGCACTGAAGTCGAGGCCCGCAAGACGGTTCTCTCCGCCGGGCTTGGCGCTGCCGCGCTGGGACCGATGATGGGCTTCAAGGCACCGATCAGGCCGCAGCGAGGGCAGGTGATGGTCACCGAAAAACTTCCAAAACTCATCAACCGCCCCTCGCTGATAGCGCGTCAGGTCGACGAAGGCGGCATTCAGATCGGCGCCACCAACGAGGAAGTGGGCCTTGACGACACGGTCACGCAGCCCGGCCTGTCCGGGCTCGCAGCGGAAGCGATTGCCGCCTTTCCGGTGCTGGCAAAGGCCCAACTCGTGCGCAGCTGGGGGGCCTTGCGGATCCTGTCGCCTGACGGATTGCCGATCTACCAGCAAAGCCCGGACATGCCGGGCGCCTATCTCGTGACCTGCCACAGCGGCGTCACCCTTGCCGCGGCCCATGCCCGGTTCCTGCCGGCCTGGCTCGAAGGGGCGGACGCCGCGCCCGATTTGGAGGTGTTCAGTGAAACCCGATTCACCGTTTCGTGAAATCGACCCGGAAACCGACCGGGTGACCGTTCGCTTCGGATCCTCCGAGCTTTCCCTGCCGCGGGGCGAAAACCTTGCCGGCGCTCTGCTGGTGGCCGGTGTGATGCCGTTTCGCCATACGCCCTTATCGGGCGCGCCGCGTGGCCCGTTCTGCATGATGGGCGCCTGCTACGATTGCCTGGTCGAAATCGACGGGATCAACCGCCAGGCCTGCATGCTGCAGGTGACCGAGGGGCTGCAGATCGAAAGGCCATCGATCAACCGAGCGATCAAGGGGGCTGGCAATGCATAGCGCCGACCTGATCGTCATTGGCGCCGGACCGGCCGGCATGTCGGCGGCCCGCCGCGCCGCCGGTTCCGGATTGTCTGTCCTGCTGCTCGACGAACAGCCGACGCCGGGCGGGCAGATCTACCGCGATGTGGATCGCGCCAGCAAAACCCGCGGCGCCATTCTTGGCAGCGATTTCACCGACGGCCGGGCCCTCACCCGGGGGCTGGCGCACGAGAACATCACCCACCTGAGAGGCGCGGTCGTGTGGCAGATCGAGGAGGCAACCCGCGTCAACTTCACCCGGAACGGCAAGGCTGAACTCGCCGAAGGCAGGCGCATCCTGCTGGCCACGGGCGCGCTGGAGCGGCCAATGCCGGTGCCGGGATGGACCTTGCCCGGCGTGATGACCGCCGGCGCGGCGCAGATCATGCTCAAGCAATCGGACATTGCCTGCGAACGCGCCGTCCTGGTCGGGTCGGGGCCGCTTCTCTACCTCGTCGCGACCCAGATGGTGCGGGCCGGTGTTCCGCCTCTCGCCCTTGTCGAAACGCAAACGAAGGCCGATCTGGCGAGATCGCTTCGCCATCTCGGCGGCGCGTTGCGCGGTTGGCCCTATCTGCTCAAGGGGCTCCGGATGTTATGGGAATTGCGCCGCGCCGGCATAACCCGCCATGTTGGTGCTTCTGACATCGCTGTCGAAGGCGACCGGAACGCAAGCGGCGTGACATTCCGCGTTGGCGGCATCGGGCACCGGATTGCCTGCGACACCGTGCTGCTGCATCACGGCGTCGTGCCCAACACCCAGGCTGCGCGATCCATCGACATTCCGCATCGATGGGATGATGCACAAGGCTGCTTTGCGCCGGAATGCGACGAGTGGGGACGCACGGCCGTCTCGACCGTTTTCATCGCGGGCGACGGCGCCGGGATCGGCGGCGCCAGGGCTGCAGCGCTCGCAGGCGAGATCTCCGCGCTGGAAATCGCCCGTGACCTCGGCAGGATGACGGAGGAGGAGCGCGATGCCGAGGCCCGCCCGCTGCGAAGCGGTCTCGGTGCGGAGCGCGCCGCCCGCCCCTTCATTGACAGCGCCTACCCACCCTATCCGGGCGCCCTCGCGCCGGCCGACGACACCATTGTCTGCCGGTGCGAGGAAGTCACCGCGGGCGACATCAGGCGCACGGCCGGGTTGGGTTGTCTCGGTCCCAACCAGGCCAAGGCCTTTGTCCGCGCCGGAATGGGACCCTGCCAGGGCCGCTACTGCGGACTTTCGGTGACGCGGATCCTGTCGGACATGAACGGCATTCCGCCGGATGCGACCGGCTATTACAGGATCCGCCCGCCGCTCAAACCGGTGACGTTGGGCGAAATCGCCGCATTGGCGGAGCATGAAACAGTTGAGGTGGGAAAATGATCGAACGGCTGGAAACCGGGCAACGCATGAGCAGGATCGTCAGGCACAACGGCGTCGCCTATCTGTGCGGGCAGGTCGGAGATGGCGAAACCGTCGCCGAGCAGACACGCGACTGCCTGTCGCGGATCGAACGGCTGTTGGCCAGCGCGGGATCTTCCCCGGACCGTATCCTGCAGGCGATCATCTGGCTGTCCGACATGCGGGATTTCGACGAGATGAACGCGGTATGGGACGCCTGGGTCCCGTCCGGCCATGCGCCTGCCCGCGCTTGCGGGCAAGCGCGACTGGCACGCGATACGCTCAAGGTCGAGATCATCGTGACGGCCGCATGTTCTGAAGCCTCACGCTAGATCCGGATCCCGGTGAGTGACGGCAGGGTTTTTCATAGCTCATCAGTGGCCATTTGGTTTCGCCTGCGCGCCGGCGTCCTGCGCCGTCGCGTCAAGGAATGCATCACGACGGCTGGGCAAGCGTTCGGTTGTAAATCGCGATGCCGATAGCAGCTTCTGTCTGTTGAGTGGGGAATGACCGGGCGCGAAAAAGCGGTCCAATGACGCCTTTGTAGTGACCCATCGTTTTTCAGCCAAAAATATTTTGCCATAGCTTTTGGATGCCAGTCTTTTGATCTGACCGTCCATTTGCATGGATGCGAAGTGACGTCTCTCCGGCAGGTTTCCTGGGTGTTGGGCTGTTCAACTGCGTTCGAGCGCCGCGGAAAGACGGCCCTTGCGCCTGCGGTGCGGTGGAGAGATGCAAAATGTTGAAACTTCATCCCTGCACCAATTCCACCATCCGGCACCTTCGCTCAACCCACTATGGCTGTGACGCTATCCGCCAATTCGGCTACGATTCTATCAATGTCCTGTGATGTCGCGATATAGGGTGGAGCGATCAGGATGTGATCTCCGTTCTGACCGTCAAGTGTGCCTCCCATCGCGTAGACCATCAGTCCACGGGCCATCGCGGCGTTGCGTATTTCGGCATGGATCCGCCGCGACGGTTCAAAGCAGGCCTTGGTCCGTCGATCGGCGACCAGTTCGATTGCATGAAACAGACCGCGGCCTCGGATGTCGCCAACATTCGGGTGGAATCCCAGCGCCGCCTCCAGCCCCTCACGCAATCGTTCGCCCTGCAGCCGGACATTGGCCAGAAGATCACGGTTCATGATCGCGCGCTGGACCGCGAGAGCTGCCGCACAGGCCACGGGATGGCCCACGAAGGTGTGGCCGTGCATGAACGCGCCGGAGCTTTGTGCAAAGGCATCAAACAATTGCTGCGAGCACAGAACTGCGCCGAGCGGCACATAGCCCGCCCCCAGACCCTTGGCTACAACCAGGATATCCGGCCGCACTTGCTCCTGTTCACACGCATGCAATGTGCCGGTACGGCCCATGCCGCACATGACCTCGTCAAGGATAAGCAATACGCCATAGCGGTCGCAGATTTCGCGAATGCGAGCGAAATAGCCCGGCGCAGGCGTAACGCAGCCAAGCGTGGCGCCGACAACCGTTTCCGCCACGAAACACGACACTCGGTCGGGCCCGACGCGCAGGATTTCCGCCTCCAGCAGATCAGCGGCGCGCCGGCCGTAATCTTCGGGGGTCTCGTCAACGCCACTGAGCCGGTAGTCCCAGCAAGGCGCGATATGCGAGGTCGAGGGCAGCATTACGCCCTGGTAGGTCGCTCTGCGCCAGGCGTTTCCACCCGCCGACAGGGCCCCGAGCGTATTGCCGTGATAGCTTTGCTCCCGCGCAATGATGTGTTGACGCTCCGGCTGGCCGCATTCCCTGTGATATTGATGCGCCATTTTTAACGCAGTCTCGATTGCTTCGGATCCGTCGCAAAGGAAGTAAACGCGCGTCAATCCCTCCGGGGCGCCGGAGATGAGAAGATCTGCAAGGTCTTCGGCGGCGTCGGTGGTGAAGAAACTGGTGTGGGCATAGGCCAGCCGAGCGGCTTGGTCGCTGATAGCTCCGACGACCTCGGCATCGCCGTGCCCCAGGCACGATACGGCTGCACCGCCGCAAGCATCCAGATAGCGGCGACCCGTCTGGTCGAAGATCCACACGCCCTCGCCGTGGCTTGCGCGCGGCGGTATGTGCCGCGCCGACCGGTGGAAGATATGACTGTGCCTGGCGGGATCGAGGGTCTCGGTCATGGCGTGGCTCCGTGGCGGGGTCAAAGGGCAGCTGGGCGCGCGGTTACGGTGAAACGGTCGGGATGGAAGGAAGTCAGATCAATCCGGGTTTGCCCGCGGACAATGAGCTCCGCCGACGCCTCGCCCCGTGGCGAAGCCGTGGCCGGAAAACCGGTAGGCGTGGATGAAGCCGTCGTGGCCTGCGGATGTGCCGATCACCGGCAGCCCGTCCGGCGTGTTCGCCTCGAGCCCGGTCCATGACCGCAGCAGGGCGGTATGAGTGAGTGCGGGGATCAGGTTGCGCATCAAGGCGGGGGTTCTGGCAAAGGTTGTTTCGTCAGGCCGACTGCGAAGTCCGCCCGGATCGATATGCCCCTGCCCGCCTCCGAAAATGACATTGCCACGCACACTCTGCCGCGCTGATGAAGAACGGCTGACCGATGATATCATCGAACTGGCCGACAGATTCGGCCGTTATGGATATCGGATGGTCACCGGCCTGTTGAACAACGCGGGCTGGCCCCCTCTCGGCAGACTGCTGCGCAATCGCCTGCCGGGCAGTGCGTGAACCATAAACGGGTCGAGCGCATCTGGTGGCGTGAAGGGCTGAAAGTTCCACAAAAGCAGAAGAAAAAGGAGCGGCTTTGGCTGAACGACGGATCATGTGTGCGTCTCAGACCGGAACGGCCAAACCACGTTTGGTCCTACGACTTCGTCCAGGATCGAACCGCTGACCGCCGCGTCTATCGGACACTGAATATCATCGACCAATATACCAGGGAGACACTCATGATCCGCGTGGACCGCAAGCTCAACTCAACGGACGTGCTGGATGCTCTGACAGACCTGTTCATCCTGCGCGGCCCACCGGAATACATTCGGTCAGACAATGGGCCGGAACTTATCACCCAGAAAGTGCGAGATTGGATTGCAGCTGTCGGAGCCAAGACGGCCTACATCGAGCCAGGCTCACAATGGGAGAACGGATACTGCGAAAGCTTCAACGCCCGTTTCCGCGACGAGCTGCTGAACGGCGAAAACTTCTACAGCCTAAGGGAGGCGCAAATCCTCATCGAGCAATGGCGTGTCTACTACAACGCCATCAGGCCGCATAGCGCTCTGGGCTACCGCCCGCCCACGCCGGAAAGCATTGTCCCGATGGACCAGAGGCCCATGATGCACTAACAATCAAACCGGACCACCTGATGGGGGCAGATCACTGGAGTGTCGCCAGGATGTTGCGGTGAGGCGATAGTGCCGTGGGCGTAAGATCGAGTTGATCTGGTCATGGGCGGCAAGCAACCCTTGTGACCGCTTTGGCGACTTATCCGCACCATGATCTCCTCGCGTCGCCGCTGGGGTCTGCTGCCCGCCATTGCCAATGTTTCACGCCAGACCCGGCAGGCAGATCCTCCATATCCGCCGCGCTCAGCGAGAACCGATGGTACGTCCAGACCGCGAGATGGTGATTCGAAGGGGAAGCGATAGCCCTTGAGGCGCTGCATTGACGACGGTATCTTCAGGCACTCCCCCCTTTGCCAGGTTAATATGGCTGAACAACTTGGCCATCCCTAAGCTGGACGCCGCAGATACCGACTTTGAAATCTTCGGTTTGACCGCCCGCAGTCCGGACAGGTGCCCAAGCATTGGCGGCTTGGGAGATGTGACAGGATCTCGGATGGCGGCGAAATCCTTAAGCGGTTGCCCCGCTGAACCGCACCTCGCCAAATCGACGCAAGTTGCGGGCCGTGCCCCTAATAGGCGATTCTTGGCAGCCAGAGGGCGATCTGGGGAAACAGGCCGACTGCCAGCAGCCCGGTCAGCTGCAGAAGCACGAAAGGGACGATGCCGCGGTAGATCTGACGGGTTGTCACATCGGCCGGCGCAACGCTTTTCACATAGAACAGCGCCATACCCACCGGGGGCGTCAGGAACGAGGTCTGCAGGCAGATTGCCAGCAGGATCGCCACCCAGACCGGATCATATCCCAGCGAAACGATGACCGGCACGGTCAAGGGCGCGACAATCAGGATGATCTCCATCCAGTCGAGCACGAAGCCGAGCGCGAAAACCGTCGCCAAGACCAGCAACAGGATCGACAGGCGGGACCAGCCCAAGCCGGTGAGCAGTTCTTCTACGAGAGCATCGCCGCCATAGCCGCGCAACACCACCGAAAAACAGGTGGCGCCGAAGATGATCGCAAACAGAAAGGCCACGGTCTTTGCGGTCGCGGTGCAGGCTTCATAGAGCACGCCTGGTGTCAAAGTCCGGTTTGCCAGGCAGATAAGTGTTGCCCCCAGCGCCCCGAGGCCCGACGCTTCGGTGGGCGATGCGATGCCAAAGAATATCGAGCCTAGCACCAACACCATGAGAACCATCGGCGGGAACAGCGCGGCCACGATGTCCCTCAAGGCGGCAAGATCAAACTTTCCGGCGTCAGGGGAAGGCGGCGCCTTGTGCGGCTGCAGCAGCGAGATGACAACCAGGTAGGCGACATAAAGTGTTGCCAGCAGGATGCCGGGGAACACCGCGGCCATGAACAGATCGCCCACGGAAAGCCGCAACTGGTCGCCCATGACGATCAGCATGATCGAGGGCGGGATCAGGATCCCCAGGCATCCGGAGGCGGCCACGGTGCCAAGGCCGAGGGGCATGTCGTAGCCCGCCTTTCGCAGCGCCGGCAGTGCAACGGTCGCCAGCAGCACCACCGATGCGCCGATGATCCCGGTTGAGGCGGCCAGGATGACGCCGATCACAACGACGGAGATGCCAAGGCTGCCGGGTGTCCGGCCAAGGCTGCGCGCCATGGCATTGAGCAGGCGCTCGGCGACGCCTGAACGGTCCAGCATGAATCCCATGAACACGAAAAGCGCCATCGGGATCAGCGAATAGTTGGTCAACGTGCTGAAGATCCGGTCATTGGCAAAGCCGATGAAATTGACCCCGGCAAAGACGTCAATGCCGAGAAGGGGCAGCACTTCGCCCAGCAGGGCAAAAAGCACCCCTACGCCGCCAAGCACAAAGGCCACAGGAAAACCGGCGAAAAGGCCAAGGGCGAAGGTGGCGAACATCGCCAGAACCAGCAGAGCATCTGTTGTCACGTCCGGTCCCCCGCCGTTTCAGACTTGATGACCTGGATGGCCCGGCACAACGAAGCGAGCGCCTGGGCTGCAAGCAGCGCAAAGCCTGCAAACAGCAACAGTCTGACCAGATAGCGGGCAGGCAAACCGCTCGGCATCGGCGACCCTTCCCCGATCTTCCAGGAATAGGCAAAGCTGTTCCAACTGAACCAAAGGATACCGATGGTGAACGGCAGCAATAAAAGCAGGATTCCGATGACCTCGACCCAGGCCTTGCGGCTGGCGCTCCACCCGTCCCGCAACACATCGACGCGCACATGCGCGTCATGCCGGTATGCGTAGCCAAGGCAGAGCATGATCGTCACGGCATTGAGATGCCATTGCAGTTCTTCCAGTTCCACGAGCCCCAGGCCAAAGCCGTAGCGCAGCACCACGTTTCCGACCACCACAAGGATCAGCAGCGGCAGGAACAGCGCCCCGATGATGCCCGCGGTTTCGGTGACGCGTTCAATGGAGCGGGGCAGCCAATCGAGAAATCCGTTCATTGCCTGCCCCTTTCGTCGTTGGTTACTGGACAGCCGCCCAGCTTGCCGCGCTGTCGCGGTATGCCTGAAGCGAATTCCAGGCGCGGGCAAAGCTTTCGTCCTTTGCCGACTGTTCCTGCATCACTTCATTCGTTGCGGTCTGAAAGCCTGCCAGCACCTCTTCGGGGAACTGGCGGATCTCAACGCCATTGGCCTTGAATGCATCGATGGCCTGGGCATTTTCCACATATGTGGAAGTCAGACCCCAGAGCATCGTCTCGCGGCAGGTCAGTTCAATCAAGCCCTGCTGGCCTTCTGACATCGAATCCCACTTGGCCTTGTTGATGATCAACTCGTTGATCGCGGCCGGCTGGTGCCAGCCTGGCAGATAGTAGTTCTTGACGATCTGGTCGAAACCGATCTGCTTGTCGATGGCAGGCATGGAAAATTCGGTGCCGTCGATGACGCCGCGCTCGAGGTTGGGGAAAATGTCTCCACCCGACAGCAGCACGACGGATGCGCCCATCTTCTTCATCACTTCTCCGGCCAGACCGGCGAAACGCAGTTTGAGACCCTTGAGGTCTTCAACACTGTTGATTTCTGTCTTGTACCAGCCGCCGGCCTCCTGGGCCATCAAGCCGCAAGGAACGGTGACAACGCCCTGCTCCGCATAGATTTCGCGCCAGATATCAAGGCCGCCGCCATTGTAGATCCAGCCGATATATCCCATCGCGTCCGGACCGAAAGGCACGCCGCCAAAAAGCTGGACGGCCGGGAACTTGCCGGCGACATAGAGCGGTGACGTGTAACCGGCGTCGAGTGTGCCATTGCGCACGGCATCGAAGATTTCGAGCGACGGCACCAGCGCACCGGCGTTCATCAGGCGAACCTTGATTTGGCCGTCGGATGCCTCGTTGATAGCGTCACTGAAATGTTGTGCGTCCCGCCCGCTTGCCGGCAGGGTAAGCGGCCAGGCGCTCTGTACGGTGAGGTTGGCGGTGTCTGCATGCGCAGTTCCGGCAAATGTTGCGCCGAGGGCTGCCGCGGCGCCGAGTGCCAGGCTCCGCAAAAATGCTGATGATCTCATTGTCTCTGTTCCTTCCACTTGTAATTGACCCCGCCCACAACAAACAGAAAGCAGGATGTTCCACGCTCCATCCAAACGCTATAACAAAAAATGTATTTTAAAAAGACTGTTTTTTAGCAAAAAATGCGACTAACATAACCACGAATTCCGGAGGAACGTCACATGCGATCAGTCTTCGTCACCGGCGCGGCAGGCGGGTTTGGCAGCGCCATAGCCACGGCACTGGCAGCAGACGGCATGACGATCTTTGGATGTGACATGCAGGCTGGTGAGGGTATTCACGCCATGGATGTGACCGACGAGGGTCAGGTAACAACCGCCTTCGATCAGGCCGAAGCCCTCAACGGCCCGATTTCGGTTCTCGTCACCTGTGCCGGCATCATGCCTTCGGGCACGGAACCCGCGCGGATTTCAAACATGACGGTGGAGGAATGGGACAGCGTCTTTGCAGTCAACAGCCGTGGCACGTTCCTGTGCCTGCGCGAGTTCCTGCGCCGCCGCGAGCAGGCGCCTGTCCCGGGTGCCACAGCTGTGCTTATGTCGTCTGCCGCGGCACAACTGGGCGGATACCGTGGCAGTGCTTCCTATGTGGCGTCGAAGGCGGCCCTGCTGGGCCTGACCAAGATAGCCGCCCGCGAAGCAGCCAGCCATGGCGTGACGGTGAACTGCGTGGCCGCCGGGCCGGTCAGAACCCAGATGCTGGAGGCAGCCACAACCCCGGAAAGCGTCGCGGCGCTATCGTCCAGGATCCCCCTTGGCAAGATAGGGACCACCGATGATATAGCCGCGGCCGTGCGATATCTGGTCAGCCCCGGAGCGCGCTGGGTCACAGGAACCACCCTGGATGTCAACGGGGGCTATCGCATGCAATGACGGACAATCGTTCTCATGCGGCAAGTGCAGCAGGCGCCCCCGGGCGCCGTTCAGTCCTGATGGTGCAGCAGCAGGTCACCGGACTGGTCATAGATCCCGGTCATCACATGCATCAGCGCCACCATGTTTTCCAGGTCGAACGCATCCTGCGGCAACTGCTTGAAAAGCCGCAGCAGCGTTTCCTGGCGCCTTTTTTTGTAGGCCAAGACAACCGCCTTGCCGGAGTCGGAGATCACGTAGTTGGTTGTCTTGCGCGATGTGCCGCGCTTTTCGATCAGTTTGATCTGCAGAAGTTTTTTCAGCCCGTATTGAAGATTGGGCAGATCGTCCCGGTGCAGAAGGCGGCTGATGTCCATCAGGCCCTTTGCGGTGTCATTCATTTCCACCGCATGAAGGATCGAGGTTTCCGAGCCGCTGAGGCCGAGGTCACTGACTGCCGCAAAACAATCACGCCGCCAGCGCGAGAACGCAGCGCCGAGATGCCACAGAGCATATTCAAATCCGGCGAGGATTTCTTCGTCCGAGCGTTTCGGTGTCTGTGTCGACATGATCGGGCCCTCCATTCAAAAAACAACATGGCGATACCAGAATATGGATGAAGAACAAGTCACCCCGCCGATTGACGACCGGTACATGGCGTGCCGGAGTGTTGCCGGGCTGCTGAGACAACAGGCGGAGCGATTTGCCGATCATGACATGCTGGTGCTTCCAAAATCGGTGCAGGCGCTATGGCCCGCAGAGCCAGCCTGCCTCAGCTACGCCGCGATGCAGGCCGCTGTCAGCAGCCTGTCGGAGCAGTATGTCTCGGCCGGATACGGAGCCGGAGACCGCATAGCGCTGCTGCTGGAAAACCGCCCCGCGCATTTTCTGCACTGGCTGGCGCTGAATGCGATTGCGATAAGTGTCGTGCCTGTCAATCCGCAGGCCAGTGCCGATGAACTGGGCTACCTGTTGTCGCACAGCGAGGCCTGCCTTCTGGTACGCTTGCCTGAATACGCAGACCGCACGGATCCGATAGCGGCAGAACTGAACATCTCCTGCTGCGGTCCGCGCAATGCAATTCCGCCGCGAGCGAAACCCAAGCAGCCGGGTGTGCCTGACACGCAGTCGGAATGCGCGCTGATTTACACCTCCGGTACTACCGGACGGCCAAAGGGGTGCATTCTGTCCAACCGGTATTTCCTCAACTGGGCCGATTGGTACAGCCGTCAGCAAGGGCTGGTCGCCTTACGGCCGGGACGGGAACGATTGCTGACGCCGCTGCCCACCTTCCATGTCAACGCGATGGGCCATTCCTTCATGGGCATGCTGTCATGCGGCGGCGCGCAGATCATCATTGACCGTTTCCACCCGCGGAGTTGGTGGCAGGATGCGGTGCAGACGCAAGCCACCTGCTTCCACTATCTCGGCGTGATGCCGGCAATCCTGCATGAATTGCCTGAAACCGAGTTCGAGCGCAGCCATCAGATGCGCTTCGGGCTGGGAGGGGGCGTGCATCCTGATCATCATGCCAGGTTTGAAAAACGGTTCGGCGTTCCGCTTCTGGAGGGTTGGGCGATGACTGAAACCGGCGGCGCGGGAACCATGTGCGATACAACCGAACCGCGGCACGTCGGGCAGCGCTGCATTGGCCGGCCGTCCCGGCCTGGTCCGGCGGTTGAGGTCAGACTGATCGGCGATGATGGTGCGGTGGTTGCAAACGGAGAGGCCGGCGAGCTCTTGTTGCGTGCCCCCGGCCCCGATCCGCGGCTGGGTTTTTTCAGCGGCTACCTGAAGGACGAGGCAGCGACTGAGGCGGCTTGGAGCGGTGGGTGGCTGCATACCGGCGACGTGATGCGCCAGGATGAAAGTGGCGCGCTATTCTTCGTCGAGCGCAAGAAAAACATCATTCGCCGCTCTGGCGAGAACATCGCTGCCGCCGAAGTCGAGGCGGCCATCGCCTCGCTGGCTGAAGTGTCGGCAATTGCCGTGTTGGCAACCGATGACCCGCTGCGAGAACAGGAAGTGCTGGCAGTGGTTGTGCCGACGGACAGCCAAAAGCCGGCAGAGCAACTGGCGGAACTTGTATTCACCCATTGCGCGGCACACTTGGCCTATTTCAAGGTGCCCGGCTACATTGTCCTTGTTGACGCTCTGCCCACCACATCCACGCAGAAAGTCCAGAAAGCCTTGTTGAAGCCGCTGGCGGACGACCCGTTCAGTGCTGCAGCGTGTTTCGATCTGCGCACCCGCAAACAGGCCTTGCGGCAGGCGCTGGCATGAGCGCACGCAGCTATGACGACATTGTTCTGACCGTTCCGGTGTCCGTGCCGTATGAACGGTTTTCCAACGACAGCGCCGCGGCCTTTTTTGCCCGGGCGTTGCGCGGGTTGCTCGACGGGGCCGGTATAGCCAGGGACCGGATTGACGGCATGTGCATCTCCAGCTTCACCATGGCGCCCGACAGCGGCATCGGCCTGGCCAATGCCCTTGGCCTGGAACTGGGCTGGCTCGACACAATACCGCTGGGCGGTGCCAGTGCGATTGCCGCGATCAGGCGAGCGGCCGCAGCGGTGCAAGGCGGCGACGCCACGATCGTCGCCTGCATCGGAGCCGACACGAACACGCCAACAGGTTTTCGCGAGAACACTGCCCGGTTTTCGCAAGCCTCCCAGGACGCGGTCTATCCTTATGGCGCAGGCGGTCCCAACCAGAGCTTTGCCTTCCTCACCGATCACTACATGCACCGTTACGGTGCCCGTGCGGAGGATTTCGGCCGCTTGTGCATCGCCCAGCGACACAACGGTCTCAACAATCCTCGGGCCATGATCCGCAAGGTGTTGACGATGGATGCCTATCTGACGGCGCGCCCGATTGCCGGACCTCTGCGCCTGTTTGACTGCGTCATGCCCTGCGCTGGCGCCGAGGCGTTTCTGGTGATGCGCCGGCAGGAGGCGGAGCGGCTGGAATTGGCGCATTGCACCCTGCTTGCCTCTTCCGAGCGCCATAACAGCTTTCCAGATGATCCGGTGCAGGACAGGTCCGGATGGGCCCTTGATGCCGATCGCCTGTTTCAAGCAGCCGGCATTGAAAGAACCGGCATCGACTGCTTTCAGACCTATGACGACTATCCGGTGATCAGCTTCCTGCAGCTCGAAGATTTTGGTTTCTGCAAAAAAGGGGCTGCCGCCGAATTTGTCGCGTCGCACGATTTGAGCTTCGGTGGAGATTTTCCGGTCAACACAGGAGGCGGGCAATTGTCAGCAGGACAGGCAGGCTTTGCCGGCGGCTTCCTTGGTGTCACCGAAACCCTGCGCCAGCTGACTGGCACTGCCGACGGCCATCAGGTCACCGGTGCCGCCGTCGGTCTGGTTTCAGGCTTCGGCATGATCGTCTACGACCGCGGATTGAGCTGCGGCGCTGCAATTCTGGCGGCGGCATGATGAAAAAAAACATTCCCACCCTGCCGCCCGTCCGGAGGAGCCGCGTTGCCCTTGGCATGACCGGCCCCGCTGCCACCGGACGCTTCGCGCTTCAGACATGCGAGGATTGCTCAAGCGTGCAATATCCGCCTCAGGAGTTCTGCCGGGCGTGCCTGTCTTGCGCTCTGGTCTGGCGTGACCAGCCTCGTCAGGGAGAGGTGCTGGCCGAAGCCACGGTCTATCACAGTCTTGAACCGGCTTTCACCAACGCCTCGGCTCGCCACACCGGGCTGGTCAGGCATGTTTCGGGCGTGGTGCTCGTGACATTTCTCAACGACCACTGCCGCGTGGGCGATAATGTCCATCTGTCTTACGTTCTTGCGCCCGGCGGCAGCGTCGTGGTGCAGGCGGATCCACCCGCCAACGACAAGAAAAAGGTTTACGGCATGACATCAGCACCGAGTCCGCTTGCCGGACTGAACTGTTACCTGACAGACAGTGACATCCCGCTCGGGCAGGCCTGCAAGGCTGTCCTGCTGGAGGCCGGCGCAACAAATGTCTGGGATAGCGCCTCGCCGGACCTTAAGGACAGCGAGATGGATCTGGTGATTGATACCGGCTGGTATGCAGAGACCGGAGACAGCACTTCTCTTGGCCGGCACATCGAAGCGCATCTGGCACTGGTCGACCGCCTTGCCCCTGCTCTGGCAGCCCGCAAAGGCACCTGGATTTCAGCGCTCTCTTTCGCGGCGCTTTCCGCCTACCCGGAGGAACCGCTGCATTCAGCGCAGATGGCTGCGGCTCATGCTCTGGCGACTTCCTTGCGTGCAAGACTGCAGGAACAGGGCGCAAGCCTGGTTGCTGCCTATCCGGCGAAACTCGGCATCAAGCCACATCACTCCATTGCCGGCGGCACGCTGTCCTGGAGCAGCTTTGCCTCAGCTCTGGTTGCTGCACTTCAAAATGGCCATGAAGATGTTTACCCCGATCCACAGTCCCGTCTCTGGCTGGAGCGCCTGACAAAGGACCGCAAGGCGCTGGAACGGGAAATGGCGAGGCCTGCCGCCCGCTAATGAGAGCGGCGGTGCAAAATTAGGTGTTTGATCTCATGGTTTGATGGTGCTTTCCTTTCGAAAGAATGGAAGAGGCATTATGGGACAAGTTCCTCACGGGGGTGCCTCTGACCACGCACGCCGTCAGAGTTGCAATACAGCGATCGCAAACTTCTCTCGCTCAGCTGAGCCGGGAGCTTGGGCATTCTGGGTGAGTAGCCAGGCTCAAACGTCACCTTGGCCATTAGGCGCACCTACCTAAAATTTCGGCACCATGGCCTGCCCCCAAGGGGTGATCCGGTTTCAGTGTTAGTACATGCTCGGCCTGACCGCTACTGCCGGAGTTCAAGTAGGCCCGTTCTCCCAAGGGCTGCCCGGCATGATGTAAGCCGTTTTGGCGCCAACAAGCGCAATCCATTTTCTCAAGGCTTTGGCGATGAACTCTGGGCCATAGCACGTCGGGAACATGTTCTGCCGACAGGTTATGGCCGCACGCGCAGCTTCCATATCGCGCAGCGGGTGGCCATA
>NZ_JAPWHB010000038.1 GCF_027214025.1 Parahoeflea alexandrii | reverse complement strand
CACCAACACTTCGAGACGGCGCGATTCGCGCAGCCCGTCGACCCCGGCCCCGCTGGGCCAGGCGATGACCGCGGCGGCCTGATTGGCATCGCCGCGATGGCGGCGGATGACCGTCTCGCCCGCGTCGGGGAAGTCGATCGCGCGTTCGAGAACCTCTGCGGGCGCGGTCACGCGCTGGTCGAGCGCGCCGAACGTCTTGCGCAGCGCTTCGATCGTGGCGGCCTTGTCGAATTCGCCGAACACCAGCACTTCGACCGGCCCCTGCTCAAGCAGCGGTTCCCACACTTCGCGGAAGCC
>NZ_JAPWHB010000037.1 GCF_027214025.1 Parahoeflea alexandrii | reverse complement strand
TCACGGTATCCGGACAGCCGGGTGCCACACGACCTGCTGACCTAAGCAGCCAGAATTTCCCGACATAGGACGTTGTCTGACCGAATATGTCCAGGGATGCCCCGCAGGATGAACAGGTCTGTCAGAGCATCCAGCACGTCCGTTGAGTTGAGCTTGCGGTCCACGCGGATCATGAGTGCCTCCCTGGTATATTCGTCGATGATATTCAGCGTCCGATAGACGCGGCCGTCAGCGGTTCGATCCTGGACGAAGTCGTAGGACCAAACGTGGTTTGGCCGTTCCGGTCTGAGACGCACACATGATC
>NZ_JAPWHB010000036.1 GCF_027214025.1 Parahoeflea alexandrii | reverse complement strand
TATGGCCACCCGCTGCGCGATATGGAAGCTGCGCGTGCGGCCATAACCTGTCGGCAGAACATGTTCCCGACGTGCTATGGCAGCGAATTCATTTCCCGCGATCTTGATCTGTGGGCCTATGTAAACGACGTCACGCTCGACGTCTCACGGCCCGGCAAGCCGACGGACAATGGTTACATCGAAGCGTTCAACAGCAAGTTCCTGGCGGAATGTTTGAACGTCCACTGGTTCCTGCCCCTTGCGGATGCCCCCAAAGTGCCCCCGAACAGCAAAAAGCCCTGTCGGTTAGGATCAGGGCTTTTGGATTTTTGTTGTATTTTCAGTAGGATATTTGGTTGCGGGGGCAGGATTTGAACCTGCGACCTTCAGGTTATGAGCCTGACGAGCTACCGGGCTGCTCC
>NZ_JAPWHB010000035.1 GCF_027214025.1 Parahoeflea alexandrii | reverse complement strand
GGATCGGCGTCGGCGAGCGGCGCAAGGTCAGCCTGCTCGTCAACCGTGCCCGACTGCACGCCCGAGGTGATCACCGGCGCGTCATTGGTGCCGTTGATGGTGATGGTGACGTCCTGCGAGGCGGTGCCGCCGTTCTGGTCGTCGACCGTCACGGTGAAGGTCAGAACCAGCTGGTCGTTCTCGCCCAGGAAGTCGATCGCCGCATTGGTGGCGTCATAGGTCCAGGCGATCTCGCCCGAACCGTCGCCGAACGTCGAGTTGCTCACGCCATCGAGCACATCATCGAGGCTGAAGGCGCCGAGAAGCGTGGCTTCCTGGCCAGCCGTCAGAACATAGCCATTGGCGAGCGTCGCCGTCGTCACCACGCTGTTGGTCACAGAAGCCTGCGGCTCGTCCGACAGGTCGAC
>NZ_JAPWHB010000034.1 GCF_027214025.1 Parahoeflea alexandrii | reverse complement strand
TGCAGCCCGGCCAGAAGCGCCTGCGCCCCGCCGCTCAGCACCGCGTCCGAGCTCAGCGCCCCGCCGAACCCGGCCTCGTTGATGCCCGCAATGTCGCCGCTCTCGGTGACAGCACCGGCCACGACAGACCCGGCATCGATCACCGGTGCATCATTGGTGCCGTTGATGGTGATGGTGACGTCCTGCGAGGCGGTGCCGCCGTTCTGGTCGTCGACCGTCACGGTGAAGGTCAGAACCAGCTGGTCGTTCTCGCCCAGGAAGTCGATCGCCGCATTGGTGGCGTCATAGGTCCAGGCGATCTCGCCCGAACCGTCGCCGAACGTCGAGTTGCTCACGCCATCGAGCAGATCATCGAGGCTGAAGGCGCCGAGAAGCGTGGCTTCCTGGCCAGCCGTCAGAACGTAGCCGTTGGCGAGCGTCGCCG
>NZ_JAPWHB010000033.1 GCF_027214025.1 Parahoeflea alexandrii | reverse complement strand
ACGGTGAAGGTCAGAACCAGCTGGTCGTTCTCGCCCAGGAAGTCGATCGCCGCATTGGTGGCGTCATAGGTCCAGGCGATCTCGCCCGAACCGTCGCCGAACGTCGAGTTGCTCACGCCATCGAGCACATCATCGAGGCTGAAGGCGCCGAGAAGCGTGGCTTCCTGGCCAGCCGTCAGAACGTAGCCATTGGCGAGCGTCGCCGTCGTCACCACGCTGTTGGTCACAGAAGCCTGCGGCTCGTCCGACAGGTCGACATCGTCAAAGGTGATGGTGCCGGTCACGTCGACCGGATCGGCGTCGGCGAGCGGCGCAAGGTCAGCCTGCTCGTCAACCGTGCCCGACTGCACGCCCGAGGTGATCACCGGTGCGTCATTGGTGCCGTTGATGGTGATGGTGACGTCCTGCGAGGCGGTGCCGCCGTTCTGGTCGTCGACCGTCACGGT
>NZ_JAPWHB010000032.1 GCF_027214025.1 Parahoeflea alexandrii | reverse complement strand
GGATCGGCGTCGGCGAGCGGCGCAAGGTCAGCCTGCTCGTCAACCGTGCCCGACTGCACGCCCGAGGTGATCACCGGCGCGTCATTGGTGCCGTTGATGGTGATGGTGACGTCCTGCGAGGCGGTGCCGCCGTTCTGGTCGTCGACCGTCACGGTGAAGGTCAGAACCAGCTGGTCGTTCTCGCCCAGGAAGTCGATCGCCGCATTGGTGGCGTCATAGGTCCAGGCGATCTCGCCCGAACCGTCGCCGAACGTCGAGTTGCTCACGCCATCGAGCACATCATCGAGGCTGAAGGCGCCGAGAAGCGTGGCTTCCTGGCCAGCCGTCAGAACATAGCCATTGGCGAGCGTCGCCGTCGTCACCACGCTGTTGGTCACAGAAGCCTGCGGCTCGTCCGACAGGTCGACATCGTCAAAGGTGATGGTGCCGGTCACGTCGGCCGGATCGGCGTCGGCGAGCGGCGCAAGGTCAGCCTGCTCGTCAACCGTGCCCGACTGCACGCCCGAGGTGATCACC
>NZ_JAPWHB010000031.1 GCF_027214025.1 Parahoeflea alexandrii | reverse complement strand
CTTCTCGGCGCCTTCAGCCTCGATGATCTGCTCGATGGCGTGAGCAACTCGACGTTCGGCGACGGTTCGGGCGAGATCGCCTGGACCTATGACGCCACCAATGCGGCGATCGACTTCCTGGGCGAGAACGACCAGCTGGTTCTGACCTTCACCGTGACGGTCGACGACCAGAACGGCGGCACCGCCTCGCAGGACGTCACCATCACCATCAACGGCACCAATGACGCACCGGTGATCACTTCGGGCGTGCAGTCGGGCACGGTTGACGAGCAGGCTGACCTTGCGCCGCTCGCCGACGCCGATCCGGTCGACGTGACCGGCACCATCACCTTTGACGATGTCGACCTGTCGGACGAGCCGCAGGCTTCTGTGACCAACAGCGTGGTGACGACGGCGACGCTCGCCAATGGCTATGTGCTGACGGCTGGCCAGGAAGCCACGCTTCTCGGCGCCTTCAGCCTCGATGATCTGCTCGATGGCGTGAGCAACTCGACGTTCGGCGACGGTTCGGGCGAGATCGCCTGGACCTATGACGCCACCAATGCG
>NZ_JAPWHB010000030.1 GCF_027214025.1 Parahoeflea alexandrii | reverse complement strand
AGCGGCGCAAGGTCAGCCTGCTCGTCAACCGTGCCCGACTGCACGCCCGAGGTGATCACCGGCGCGTCATTGGTGCCGTTGATGGTGATGGTGACGTCCTGCGAGGCGGTGCCGCCGTTCTGGTCGTCGACCGTCACGGTGAAGGTCAGAACCAGCTGGTCGTTCTCGCCCAGGAAGTCGATCGCCGCATTGGTGGCGTCATAGGTCCAGGCAATCTCGCCCGAACCGTCGCCGAACGTCGAGTTGCTCACACCATCGAGCAGATCATCGAGGCTGAAGGCGCCGAGAAGCGTGGCTTCCTGGCCAGCCGTCAGCACATAGCCATTGGCGAGCGTCGCCGTCGTCACCACGCTGTTGGTCACAGAAGCCTGCGGCTCGTCCGACAGGTCGACATCGTCAAAGGTGATGGTGCCGGTCACGTCGGCCGGATCGGCGTCGGCGAGCGGCGCAAGGTCAGCCTGCTCGTCAACCGTGCCCGACTGCACGCCCGAAGTGATCACCGGTGCGTCATTGGTGCCGTTGATGGTGATGGTGACGTCCTGCGAGGCGGTGCCGCCGTTCTGGTCGTCGACCGTCACGGT
>NZ_JAPWHB010000002.1 GCF_027214025.1 Parahoeflea alexandrii | reverse complement strand
TAACCGACCCGCAGGGCGCGACCGACACGGTCGACGTCACCATCACCATTACCGGCACCAATGACGCACCGGTGATCACCGACGGTCCTGTCGCTGTCACCTATGCGGAAGCCGTCGACGTGGCGGGTGCTGCGGGACAGGGCGTGCTGACCGGCGATTCGCTGACCGGATCGCTGGCCTTCAACGATGTTGATGTCACCGATACACAGACCTTCCAGGTGGTGTCCGCGACCCGGTTGGCCGGCGGCACGGGCGACCTGTCCGCCGCGGCCTTCGATGCGGCGGCGCTTGCGCTGATGAGCGTGACCGGCTCGGCCTCCTCGACCGCCGCAACCACCGGCGGCAGCATCAATTGGGAATTCACCGCAAGCGACGATTTCTTCGACTACCTGAAGACGGGAGAAGCCGTTCAGATCGAGTATGTGGTTGAAGTTGCCGACGGCAAGGGCGGCACTGCGACCCAGACCATCACGGTGACCGTCAACGGCGCCAATGACGTGCTGTTCACCGACAATGGCGAGACGGTCGACCTGACAACCCTGACCGCCGCCGACGCGCAGGACGGCAACTATCTCAACGCCATGGACGGCGATGACGTGGTTACCCTGCCGAATGCCGGGGATGATCTCGCCGGCGAATACGGCCCGGGCAAGACCTTTGACGCCGGCGAAGGCAATGACACGGTCTATGGCGGCGATCTCAACGACACCATCCATGGCCGCGGCGGCGATGACGAGATCCGTGGCGGCGATGGCGTTGACACCATCAACGGTGGCAGCGGCGAGGACCTGATCTACGGCGATGCCGGCGCAGACATCCTCAATGGCGGCAACAATGCCGACGAGATCCACGGCGGCACTGGCGATGACGAAATCTCCGGCGGATCCGGGGCTGATCAGCTCTATGGCGACGAGGACAACGACAGCCTCACCGGCGGAACCGGCAACGACACGATCGATGGCGGTTCAGGGGCGGACTCCGCCAATTACGCAGGCACGTTCGAGAGCCATTCGATCAGCTTCGATGACGTTGCCGGCACTATTACGGTGACCGACAACGAGCCTGGAGCCAACGGCAATGACGGCACCGACACGCTGAGCGCGGTCGAGACGTTGGTGTTCAACGACGCGGTTGTCCACATCGTCGATATCGACGGCGAGTTCGGCGCCTTCACCTCGATCCAGGCTGCGATCGATGCGGCGTCGGCCAATGACGTCATCATGGTGATCGGCCGGGCGAGCGACTATGCCGAGAGCCTGACGGTCGGCAAGGCGCTGAGCTTCATCGGCGTCGATGTCGGTGCAGGCAATCCGGACATCGCGCCCGGCGCCAACGGCACCGCGGTCAACATCACCGGCGGTGCAGGCGACATCTCGTTTGCGAATATCGATCTCGATGGCGCAGGCGTTGCGACCACGGGCATCAACATTGGCGCGGGTGCTGCCATCGGCACGCTGAGCTTCGACGGCGGCTCGATCTCGGGCTTCACCGATCGCGGCATCTTTGCAACCGACGCCGGGAATCCGTCCGGAACCCCGGCCATGGATGCGCTGGTTGTCAGCAACTCGCAGTTCTCGGGCAACGGCTCGGGCTCGGGCAACACCGCCGACGTCAAGCTGTTCGGCTATGACGGCGACGCGACCTTCCAGAACGTCACATTCGAAGGCACCTCCGGCGTTGCCGGCCCGGCCGGCCGTCCGGACAATGCGGTGGAAATCACCGGCGGTCTCTTTGATGCCAACAACGCAAACCCGGTTCCGGCGAACGAGCCGAACATCGGCCAGGTGGTGTTCGACGGCGTGACGGTGACGGGCGAGTACCACAAGAACCCGATCGCGATCTTCAACTTCGACCAGATCGACGGGCTGTCGGTCACCAACCTCAACCTGTCGGGCGCGGTCAGCAACTGGGGTCCGCTGTTCAACATCGACGGCATCGCCGACGGCACGATCGACGTGTCGGGCTTCACCATCACGCTGCCTGGCGGTTTGGACATCTACACCGAGATCCAGGGCGACAAGAACGGCCAGCCGGCGGTCGACCAGACCATCACCGGCACGTCGGGCAATGACCGGATCATCGGCAAGGGCGGCAACGACACGCTGCGCGGCGGCGACGGTGACGACCAGCTCTATGGCGCCGACAAGCCGGGCGGCAGCGCTGCGGGTGAAATCGGCAACGACACGCTCGAAGGCGGCGCCGGCAACGACGCGCTGATCGGCGGCGGCGGTACCGACACGGCATTGTTCAACGGCGTGCTGACGACGGCAAACTTCACGGTGATTGCGGATGCCGATCCGACGGCGGGCGTGATCCCGGGCTGGCAGATCAACGCCACCGGCTTCGGCGAGGGCACCGACACGCTGACCGGCGTGCAGATCGTCGAGGGCACCGATCCCGTGGGTGCGGAAACCGGCCGCTTCCTGCTGGTCGGAAACGGCGGCTATGCCACCATCCAGGACGCGGTTGACGCGGCCGTCGACGGCGACACCGTTCTGATCGCCGAAGGCACCTGGTCGGGTGCGGGCAACAGCGACGTCACCGTCAGCAAGGCCATCACCATCGCCGGCATCGGCGCGGTCACCATCGAGGGCCAGATCACGACATCGGGCACGCTTGACGCGGGCCTCCGATTCGAGAACCTGACGATCGATGCAGCCGGCAACGACTACGGCATCTACGTCACCTCCAACACCACCAATCCGGCGCAATCCTCGGTCACGCTCGATGGCGTCACCATCCATGGTGCGCAGCTCGACGGGTTTGCCTATATCCGGGCCGGTAACGGCGTGACGCCGACGCTCAGCGACACGGTCGGGTCGATCTCGATCCTGAATTCGGAGTTCTACGGCAATGCGACCGAGACTTCGGGACCGGACGGCCGCGGCGACATCCTGCTTTTCGGCTTCAACGGCAACCTGACCCTGGAGGGCGTCATCATCCGGGATCCGGCTACCGGCGCGCAGAAGGCGATCCAGTGGCGCGGCCACCAGGACGGCCTGGATACCGCGGGGATCGGACCATACGACAACGCCGGCACGCTGACGCTCAACAATCTCGACATCAGCGGAAGCTACGCACAGGACCTGATCGCGTTCTACCGGATCGCCCAACTCGCTGGGATCTCCATCTCCGACGTGAGCCTCGATGCAAGCGCACCGTGGGGTCTGGTCAATTTCGACAGCGTCGGCGGAACGATCGATCTCTCCACCGGCTTCACGTCGCTTATCAACAACGCCGCAGGCGCGCCGATTTCGGTGCTGCAGGGCTTGGCCGGCAATGACGTGCTTACCGGCACCGACGGCAATGATGTCATTCGTGGCCGGGCTGGCGCCGATACCATCGATGGCGGCGAGGGTGACGACGTCATCATCTGGTCGGTTGCCGATGGCGCCAACAACGACCAGATCGACGGCGGTACGGGCGGAGAAACCGACGGCGACGTGCTGCGGGTCGTCAACGACAGCGGCGCGGCACAGACCATCACGCTCGATGCGCCCGGAGCCGGGTTCACGGTGAGCGACGGTACCGACACGGCCAGTGTCACGAATGTCGAGGAAGTGGAACTGACGCTTTCGGCCTTCGGCGACACGGTCAACATCACCGGCGACTTCGTTGCTTCCGGGGTCGCGACCTCGACAATCACCATCGAAGGCGGAGCCGGCAACGATGTTGTCAACGCCGCGGCAATGACGGGCACGGACCCGGATTCCAAGGTCGGCATCGACTTCAACGGCAATGACGGCAATGACAAGTTCACCTCGGGCGTCGGCAACGACCGGTTCGTCGGCGGAGCGGGTACCGACACCTATATCCATGGCGGCGCCAGCACCGGCTTTGCCATCACGATCGATTCGGCCACCGGCGAGGTGACGATCACCGACACTGATACAGTCGCCCGCGACGACGGCACCGATACCGCACATGTTTCGGTTGAGCGCCTCCAGTTCAGCGACAAGACCTTCGACCTGAGCAAGCCCGTGCATCTGTTCGACGAGTACGATCATCTGGTCGACACCTACGATACGCTGGCCGCGGCGAACGCAGACGCGGCGGACGGATACAGGATCAACATCGCCGGCACGATCACCGGACAATCGCTGACTATCACCCACGACAATATGCGCATCGAGGGCGGCGCAGACGATACCGGCAACACCTTCACGCTCGGCGGGGGAGTGACGACGTTGACCTTGCTCGGCGATGCGCCGTTCGACGTGATCGGCAACAACTCGGCGAATGTGATCACCGGCAATGACGGCGACAACGCCATCCGCGGCAATGGCGGCAACGACACGCTGGACGGCGGCGAGGGCTCGGATACCTACCAGGTCTCGGGCACAAGTCACGGATTCGACAGCATCACCGATACCGGCACCGCCGGCACGGACACCATTCTCGCGCTGTCGAACAACACCCGCATCGGGCTTGCCGGCGACTTCGACTCCGGCAACGGCATCGAGGCGATCGATGGCGATAGCAACACCGGCGTCTATGTCTCGGGCGACGGCACTGCCAACACGCTCGATTTCTCGGGCATGACGCTGACCGACATCGCCTATATCGACGGCGGCAACGGCGACGACAAGATCATCGGCACCGCCGGCGACGACACGATCCGCGGCAGCGCCGGCAATGACACGCTGGATGGCGGCGAAGGTTCGGATACCTACCAGGTTTCCGGCGCCAGCCATGGCTTCGACAGCTATGGCGACACCGGCACCGGGGTGACGGATGTCGACACGATCGTTGCACTTTCGAACAACACCCGCATCGGGCTTGCCGGCGACTTCGACTCCGGCAATGGCATCGAGGCGATCGATGGCAATGGCAAGACCGGCGTCTATGTCTCGGGCGACGGCTCTGCCAACACGCTCGACTTCTCGGGCATGACGCTGACCGATATCGCCTTTATCGATGGCGGCAATGGTGACGACACGATTATCGGCACCGCCGGCGACGACACGATCCGCGGCAGTGCGGGCAACGACACGCTGGATGGCGGCGAGGGCTCGGATACCTACCAGGTCTCGGGCAGCGGCCACGGCTTCGACAGCTATGGCGACACCGGCACCGGGGTGACGGATGTCGACACGATCGTGGCCTTGTCGAACAACACCCGCATCGGGCTTGCCGGCGACTTCGACTCCGGCAATGGCATCGAGGCGATCGATGGCAATGGCAAGACCGGCGTCTATGTCTCGGGCGACGGCTCTGCCAACACGCTCGACTTCTCGGGCATGACGCTGACCGACATCGCCTTCATCGATGGCGCGGGCGGCAACGACACGATCATCGGGACTGCTGGCAACGACACGATCCGCGGCAATACCGGCAATGACACGCTGGACGGCGGCGAGGGCTCGGATACCTACCAGGTCTCGGGCACCGGTCACGGCTACGACAACTTCACCGACAGCGGTGCCGGCGGCACCGACACGGTGGTGGCGCTGTCCAACAACACCGATATCGGCCTGCTGGGCGATTTCGGCTCGGCCAACGGGATCGAGGAATTCTCGGCGAACGGCTTTGCAAATATCGACGTGAAGGGCGACAACAATGCCAATGCGCTCGACTTCTCGGGCGTGACGCTCACCGACATCGCGCGCGTTCTGGGCCAGGGCGGAAACGACCTGATCACCGTCTCGCGCAGCTTCACCGGCAACACGCTGTATGACGGCGGCACCGGCCAGGACACGCTGCAGATCAAGCTGACGCTGGCCGAGGTTCTCAACCCGGCCATCCGCGCCGAGCTCAACGCCTTCAACGCTGCGCTTCCGGCGCCGCAGGGCGGGGCGACACCGTTCAGCTTCACCACGCTCGGATTCCGCGCGGTCAACTTCGAGACCTTCGAAGGCCTGGTGGATATCGGCGGCTTCACCGCATCCTTCGAGAACGTGATCCTTGGAACCAACAGCAATGACACAATCACACCGTTGTCTATCTCGGGAGGCGTTTCCGGCACACCGAGCGACTTCAACGATCTCATCTTTGGCTTCAACAACAGTGACGTGATCGACGGCGGCGGCGGCAACGATGTCATTATCGGCGCCCATGGCAACGACACGCTGAATGGCGGCGAAGGCGACGACTTCTTCCTCTATTCCGGCACCAACAACGGTTCGGACACTGTCTCCGGCGACGGCGGCTCGGACACGATCGTCATCACCGAGGCAAACACGATTGTCGGCCTCAACGGCTTTGACAACAGCGTCGAAACCGTCGACGTGCTCGGCATGGCGGGCTCGAAGATCGCCGGCACAGGCGGTGGCGATGTCCTGAACTTCTCCGACGTCACCTTCAACAACGTGGTGGCGGATTTCGAGATCGATGGCGGCAACAATGACGACGTCATCACCACCTCGAACCAGACCGGCGGCCTGAACTATCGCGGCGGTCACGGCAACGACACCTTTAATATCAGCACGACGCAGGCTGCGACGTTCCTGTATTCGGGCACGAACAACGGTTCGGACACGTTTGCTGGCAACACCGCCAATGACGGCGTGGTCAACACCATCCGGGTGGAATCCGACGGCACGCTTGTGGGCCTCAACGGCTTTACCAACGGCGTCGACGTGATCGACGTCGCTGGTCATGCCAATGTCGAGGTGCAGGGCACCGGCGGCAACGACGTGCTCAACTTCTCGGAAGTGAGCTTCACCGGCACCGGAACTGGTTTCGAGATCGATGGCGGCAACAACAACGACACCATCACCACCTCGAACAAGACCGGCGGTCTGAGCTATCGCGGCGGTCATGGCAATGACACGTTCCACATCAGCGCCAGCCAGGCGGCGACCTTCCTGTATTCGGGCACGAACAACGGCTCGGACACGTTCAACGGAAACGCTATCGGTGACGGCGTGGTCAACACCATCCGCGCTGAAGCCAACGGCACGATCATCGGGCTGAACGGCTTTGCTAACGGCGTCGACGTGATCGACGTCGCGGGCCATGCCAATGTCGAGGTGCAGGGCACCACCGGCAACGACGTGCTCGACTTCTCGGAAGTGAGCTTTACCGGCACCGGAACTGGTTTCGAGATCGATGGCGGCAACAACAACGACACCATCACCACCTCGAACAAGACCGGCGGTCTGAGCTACCGCGGCGGCCACGGCAACGACACGTTCAACATCAGTGCCAGCCAGGCGGCGACGTTCCTGTATTCGGGCACGAACAACGGCGCGGACACCTTCAACGACAACGTGGCCAACGACTTGGTGGTCAACACCATCCGGGCGGAATCCGACGGCACGATCATCGGGCTGAACGGGTTCGTGAACGGCGTCGACGTGATCGACGTCGCTGGTCATGCCAATGTCGAGGTTCAGGGCACCACCGGCAACGACGTGCTCGATTTCTCGGAAGTGAGCTTCACCGGAACCGGAACTGGTTTCGAGATCGATGGTGGCAACAGCAACGACACCATCACCACCTCGAACAAGACCGGCGGTCTGAGCTATCGCGGCGGTCATGGCAACGACACGTTCAACATCAGCGCCAGCCACGCCGCGACGCTTCTCTATTCGGGTACCAACAACGGCTCGGACATCTTCAACGGCAACGCTGTCGGTGACGGCGTGGTCAACACCATCCGCGCCGAAGCCGACGGCACCATTGTCGGCGTGAACGGCTTTGTGAACGGCGTCGACGTGATCGACGTCGCTGGTCATGCCAATGTCGAGGTGCAAGGCACCACCGGCAACGACGTGCTCGATTTCTCCAGCACCACATTCTCGAATGTCGGCGCAGGCTTCGAAGTCGACGGCGGCAACAGCAACGACATCATCACGGCCTCGAACATCAGCGCGGTCAGCTATCGCGGGGGCCACGGCGACGACACGCTCAATGCGGGCGATGCCGACGCAACCTGGCTCTATTCGGGCACCAGCAACGGCGCCGACACCTTCACCAACAACGCCACGGGTGTGTCCATCGCCAAGGCTGACGCCGCAGGCACGGTCATCGGCGTCAACGGTTACGGCAATGACGGTGTGGATGAATTCGTCGGCACCGGCGACACCATCATCCGCGACACCAATACCGGTCATGCGCTCGACTTCACCAACACCAGGCTGACCAATATCGGCCGCGTCGAAGGCGCCAACGGCAACGACTTCGTGACGACGGCGTTTACCGCCAATGTCACCGGCACCGTCACCTATGACGGTGGCGCCAACACCGATACGCTGCGTATCAACATGACGCTGGCGCAGGCTTCCAACCAGGCTGTGGCCGCGCAGTTCAACGCCTATGTGGCGAGCCTGCCCGGCGGGTCGGCAAGCGTGTTCAACTTCTCGACGCTCGGCTTCAACGCCGTCAATTTCGAGAATGTCGAACTGTTCCTGACCGTCGGCGAGTTCTCCATCGCAACCAGCTACCTGATCGTCGGCACGCCGAACCATGACACGCTAGACGTCGAAACAGTGGCCGGAGGGGTGACAACCAATCCTTACCTGGTCTTCGGTCTCGGCGGCAACGACACTCTCACCGGCAGCGACGGCAACGACGTCCTGATGGGCAATGCGGGCAACGAGACACTGCAGGGAGGTAACGGCGACGACACCTTCCTCGTCGGTCTCAACGATGGTGAAGACACGTTCAACGGCGGCGCGGGCACCGACAGGATCCTGGCGGCGGCCGACAATGTCGAAATCAGCATCAGCAAGAACTTCGATGCTGCGAGCGGCGTGGAGGAAATCAGCGCCAACGGCTTTGCCGGCGTGACCATCCACGGCAGCGCCGATCACAACACGCTCGACTTCTCGGCAACCACCTTCGACGGCATCGACACGATCGACGGCGAGGGCGGCAATGACGTGATCACCGGCACGGACGCCGCCGACATCATCATCGGTGGTGCCGGCAACGACACGCTCAACGGCGGCGCCGGCGACGATGTCTTCCAGATCGGCCTCGGCCATGGCGAAGACACGTTCAACGGCGGAGCTGACAACGACACCATCATCGCCACGGCGGCGAATGTCGAAATCAGCATCAGCAAGAACTTCGACGCCTCAAACAGCATCGAGACGATCAGCGCGGGCGGCTTTGCCGGCGTGACCATCCACGGCAGCGGCGACCACAACACGCTCGACTTCTCGGCAACCACCTTCGACGGCATCGACACGATCGATGGCGAGGGCGGCAATGACGTGATCACCGGGACGGACGCCGCCGACATCATCATCGGTGGTGCCGGCAACGACACGCTCAACGGCGGTGCGGGCGACGATGTCTTCCAGATCGGCCTCGGCCACGGCGAAGACACGTTCGACGGCGGAGCTGACAACGACACCGTCATCGCCACGGCGGCGAATGTCGAAATCAGCATCAGCAAGAACTTCGACGCAACAAGCAGCATCGAGACGATCAGCAGCGGCGGCTTCGCGGACGTCAGCGTCCACGGCAGCGGCGACCACAACACGCTCGATTTCTCGGCGACGACGCTTGACGGCATCACCCACATCGACGGCGAAGGCGGCAATGACGTCATCACCGGCAACGCGCAGGACAACACCATCATCGGCGGTACAGGCAGCGATACGCTTCGCGGCGGCGCCGGCGACGATACCTTCCTGTGGACGACGGGTGACGGCAACGACCGCGTTGACGGCGGCTCGGAAACCGGCGCGGATACGCTCGACATCACCAATACCGGTGGCTCGACGGCGTACACCGTCAATGTCGCTTCCAGCGGCAGCAACATCGTTCCGGACACCGGCTCGGATGCGACCGACATTCTCGTTTCCGACGGTTCGGCGACCATCCGGGCCGACGAGATCGAGGACATCGATTTCCATCTCGGCAATGCCGGCGACAGCGTCACGATTGCGGGCGACTTCTCGTCGACCGCGCTCGAAACCTCGACGATCACGGTGGAAGGCGGTACCGGCAACGACACCGTCAATGCCGCAGGCATTACCAGCGGCCACAGCGTGGTCTTCAACGGCGGCGAAGGCAACGACACGTTTACCTCGGGCGCCGGCGACGACGAATTCAACGGTGGTGCGGACGTCGATACGGCAAATTTCGCAAGCGCGCTGACGGCGACCGATTTCAGCACAGACGGCTCCGGCGAATGGACTGTCACCACCGGCGCGGAAGGTTCTGACACCCTGTCCAACATCGAGATCGTCGACGGCGCGGGCGCCGGTCGGTTCCTCCTGGTGGGCAATGGCGGATATGCCACCATCCAGGACGCGGTCGATGCAGCCGCTTCGGGCGATACGATCCTGATCGCGGAAGGCACCTACACCGAACAGGTGGTCATCACGACCGACAACCTGACCGTCGTCGGTGTCGGCAATGTGGTCATCGAGGCACCGGACTCCGGCCTCGCGCAGACCGCGACGGACCCGCAAAACGGCAAGGCGCTCTATGGCGTGATGACCGTGGATGGTGTCGACAACGTCAATATCCAGTCGATCACCATCGACGGCAACTGGCAGGCCGGCCAGGTCGCAGGCGGTGCTGACTTCGTCGGCGTCACCTATGTCGATGCCTCCGGCTCGATCGACAAAGTCCAGGTTCGCGAGATCGGCGACACGCCGATCGACGGACCGACGGGCCAGGTTTCGGGCAACCAGCGCGGCCAGGGGATCCTCGTCAGCAATGGCGCGGGTTCGATGAAGGCGATCAGCGTCACGAATTCGACTGTCACCGAGTTCCAGAAGACCGCGATGATCTTCCGCAACGCCGACGTGACGACCGATGGCAACGCCATCACCACCGTCAGCCAGGCGGTCATGGCGCAGAACGGCATTCAGATGTCGGCCGGCTCCACCGGCATGCTGATCGGCAACACGATCAGCGGTCTCGGTTACACCGGCGCCGGTTCGTGGAGCGTGGTTGCAATTCTCGTGTACAACGCCAGCGGTCTCGAGATCGACGGCAACAGCTACACGGGTACTGGCAACAACGACGTCGCCATTTATCTGGTGAACGCCGATGGCTCGACGGTTACCAACAACGTGCTCTCGGATGCCGATTACGGCGTCATCGACTACGGTGTCATCCCGGTCGCCAACGATGTCGTGAACACCGGAGCGGATGCCAACAGCTACAGCGGCATCGAAGAGGTCAATCACTATCTCGGGCTTGACCCGGCTTCCCAGACGACGGTTCTCAACCCGGTCGGCTCGGAAGGCACCGACGTCTACTACGGCGGTGCGGGCGACGACACGCTCGACGGACGCGGCGGTCACGACGAGCTGGACGGCGGCGCAGGCGCCGACATCCTGATCGGCGGCGAGGGCGACGACACCATCGAAGGTGGCGACGGTCTCGACACCGCTCAGTACACGACCGCCCTTACGGCCTTCAACATCACCAGCAATGGCGCCGGCGGCTGGACGGTCACGACCGCCACCGAAGGCACCGACACGCTGACCGGTGTCGAGTTTGTCGATGGTGCCGGCGCGGGCCGCTTCCTGCTGGTCGGCAATGGCGGGTTTGCAACCATTCAGGCTGCGGTCGACGCCGCCAATGCGGGCGACACGATCCTGATCGCCGAAGGCGCCTATGCCGAGAACGTCGTGGTCTCGACAGCCAACCTGACGATCATCGGCGCCAATGCGAACATTGCCGGAGACGGCATCCGCGGTGCGGAAAGCTCGCTCACCGGCATGCTGCGCTTCGCCCCCGGCGCGGACGGCAGCTCGGTCAACGGCCTGCAGATCCTCGAGGGTGGCTCGGCACTCGGCTCGACGGCCGGGGTCTATGTCAATGCCGACAATATCGACGTTTCCAACATGCTGATCGAACGCAGCGGCGGCTTCGGCACGGCGCGCGGCATCGTGACCGCCAGCGGCGATGCGCAGGGGCTGGAAGTCACCGGCTCGAAGATCACCGGTTTTGCCACCGGCATCTACATCAACCCGGGTTCGGATGCGACGATCACCGGCAACGTTCTGGAGGCCAACAATGTGGGCCTGTCGAACGATGGTCCGGACGCCTCGGACATTTCCGGCAACAGCTTCGTCAACAATGTGGTCGAGCAGATCGGCGTTGGTGCGGCCAATGCCGGCGCCAACGATGTCGGCGCGATCGTCGGCGCCAACAGCTTCACGGGCTCTGCACCGGAAGTCTCGATCTACGACGCCAATGGTGCGGCCCAGACCATCACCGGCACGCAGCATGACGACGTGATCCATCTGGGTGCAGGCGACGACGTGATCGACGCCGGCGATGGCGACGATCATATCATCTGGACCCCCGGCGACGGCCGCGACATCGTCGATGGCGGCGTGGTGACCAACACCGACACCTTCGAAGCGGTCGGCACCGGTACCGCCGGCGAGGAGTTCCTGATCGAAACTGCGGCAGCCTATGAAACCCGCACCTTCCCGACTCCGTCGGATCTTGCGGCCGGCACCGAGATCGTCGTCTCGCGCTCGACCGACGGCGGCGCCAGCTTCACGGTGATCGCGGAACTGCAGCACATCGACGACATCGTCATCAACGGCTCGTCGGCGTCTCCGTCGGCGCCCGGCTTCGGCGTGACCATTTCCGGCGACTTCTCCGCCACCGATCTCGACTCCTCGACGATCACCATCAGGGGAACATCCGGCAACGACACGATCAACGTGGCTGACTTTGTCGACAGCAACTCGGGCGATGGCCTGCAGCACATCATCTTCGTCTCCAACGGCGGCCAGGACACCATCACCGGGGCACGGCCTGAAGATCTGGTCGACGTCACCGGACGCACGGTCGTCAGCAACGAGGATCTCGGCGGCGGCAGCTACAAGCTGACCTTCGACGACGGCTCCAGCCTCACCTTCGACAATGGGACTCCGTCCTTCGTCGAGCATGCGGGAGAAGCCGGCCAGCAGCCGGTCAACCTCCCGGCAGCAACTGCCGCCGATGCCTACACGATTGCCGAGGACGGCGTGCTGAGCGTCGATGCTGCGACCGGCGTTCTTGCCAATGACAGCGACTTCGAAGGCAATGGCCTGACCGCGGCGCTGGGCACGGGCCCGGCTCACGGCTCACTGACGTTCAATGCCGACGGCAGCTTCGTGTACACGCCGGATGCCGACTACAACGGCGCCGACAGCTTCACCTACACCGTCAATGACGGTACCAGCACGACGCCGCCGGTGACAGTGGATCTGGCGGTCACCCCGGTCAATGATGCGCCTGTGATCCCATCGGAAACCCTGCTCTACCAGGTAGAGAACCCGTCGTTCTCGGGCGGAGTGCCGAGCTACACGATCAACGCTGCGGCCGATCAAACCGGAGCTATCGAACGCGTTCAGTATCGCATGGAAGCGGAAGGGACCGACGGAACGCTCTATTACGCCGAAGTCTCGTTCGACGCCTGGCCCGGTCTGACGACCGCGAACCTGGCCGTCCCGACAAATGCCAATGGCATCTATATCCAGCGTGACGTGACCAACATGACGGTCGACTCCAATTATCCGGGCGTCATCAATGGATCGGGTTTCGCTGGAAGGCTCGAAATCTGGCCTTCCGACTACAGCACGACGGTTCCCAACGGCCTGACCGGCAACGGCTCGACCTACGATATTGCCGATACGCCGGTGAACGGCAGTTATGGCAGCTTCCAGATTCACAATCTCAGCGCACCCACGCCGCAGACTGTGTTTGCCTGGAACAACCACAATGGCACTCCAGATATCGGTTTCGGAAACAACCCCAATGCTGGAGGTCAACCGGACTGGACCTTCGCGGGTTCGCCGAACCTGGACGAAAGCACCTGGAGCCTTCAGATCTCGGTGAACGGTGGCTCGGATGTCGCGGAAGTCGCCGAGAACGATGCGGGTGCGTTGATCCACAGCTTCGACGTCAGCGACATCGACACCGACAGCGGGCTTACCTTCAAGGTGCTCAATGCCTCTGATGACGTCGATCCGCGCTTCGAGGTCGTGGCTACCGGCAGCACGACGCAAGGCGCGCCGGGCAGCTATGAACTGCGGCTGAAGGCGGGCGAGAGCTTGGACTTCGAAACCGAGCCGTCGTTGGATCTCAAGATCCAAGTCGACGATCACGGCCTGGTCAACAACCTGACCACCGTGCCGGTTACGGTCACGGTGACGGATGTCTATGAGAGTACGAAACTCGTCGGCTATTTCACCAACAGCAATGCCGCGATCGATGCACACTTGGAAGACATTATTTCAAGAGCCGGTGGTGTTGGCGTCAAGGTTACGTCGTTGAGTGCGGCGGACATCCAAGGACTGGATGGCCTGGTGCTGGATGCTTACAACAATAACTACAGTAGCCGATCCCAGTTTGCAGCGAACCAAGCTGATATCATGAGTGCTGTGGATGACGGTCTTGGAATATTCATCTTCGATGGATCGGAGACTTGGGATACATTCTTCCCCGGCGCTGGAATCACCTCCTCCTTTTATGGTGGTAGCGCCGAGGTGGATATCGATCCAAGTTCGCGGTTTGCCGAGGGGGCCGGCGGCATCATCTCCAACACCGATCTGGATGATGGCTATTGGTCAATCCATGGCGCAATGAGCCTGGAAAGCCTCCCGGCAGGGGCCGTGCCACACCTGACGTCTCAGAACACTGACCAAGTCGCGGGCTTTAGCCTCGAAGTTGGCGATGGATCGATTGTCTACACAACGATCCCAATGAGCCATTATTGGTCCCACTACGATGGATTTTATTTCGGAGGTGGATCCAATCTCGACCATACTGGCGACGGCTTTGCCAACAGTCCTTCCAACGGAATGAGCAACTATCTGGTTAATGTTGTGGAAGAGTTGATCGGCAACGGCCAGTCAAATGGCAGTGATCTCGATATCCACGGCGGTCTTTACAAGAATACGCTGATTGGCGGCGACGGAGACGACATCCTCAACGGCGGTCTGGGCTTCGATACCCTGACCGGCGGCCTCGGCGACGACACCTTCGTCTTCGATGCGGATGCTCTGTCGGATGCTGTCAACAACGGCATTCAGGACCTGATCGCCGACTACGATATCGGCGGCGACATAGTCGATCTCTCCGAGTTGCTCGGGTCGGAGGTAAACCAGGACAATGTGGGCGACTACGTCAAGCTCGACGACACCGGCACCATCCTTCAGGTCGATGTCGATGGCGGCGAAGACAGCTTCGTCGATATCGCCAGGTTCGGGTCCGCTCAGGATATGATCAAGATCCTGGTCGACGATGGTACGGACACGCCGGTGACCATCTGATCCCGAGCGGATCGAGGGCCGGGCTTACGCGGCGGGTTTCAAAATGCTACAGCGTCACGTCATGATTGAGGTGACGCTGTAGTGCTTTGAGGCAGGTTGTTTCGGGTACGCGGACAGTTCGGGGTGTGAAGTGACAAAGGTGATGGGTAACGGGGGCTCGAGGCCAAGCCGGGGCTGGCTGACGAAAACGGTTCGCGCATTGGCGCTGATGGCCTGTGCCGGTCTTGCGGGCTGCCAGGCGTCTAATCTTGGCGAAGGCGTGTCGGCTTCGGGTTCAGGTGTCGCAGCACTGGGCAGCTCGACCTATGGCGGCGGGCCGGTTCTGGTCACCATGTTGCTGCCGACGGACGCCGCGCTGAGAAGGAAGGCCGCCGATATCTCCGACGGGGCCAAGCTGGCGCTCGACGATCTCGGCGGCGGGCAGCTCAGGATCGACTTCCAGGCCTCGGCTTCCACGTCCGGACAGGCCGCGAGCAAGGTTCAGGCGGCGAGCGCTGCCGGCGCCAAGCTGATCATCGGCCCGGCGACGAACGAGGAAGTGTCGCGGATCATTTCCGGCACCAGCCTGCCGCGGCCGCCGATTTTGGCGCTGGTGGCCAACAATTCGGCCGGCGGCACGCAGATCTGGCCGCTCTATGGCGATGCCATCGACAGCGCGCTCGAGGGCGTCGGTGTCGCGGTCGCGGCCAAGCAGAAGAACATCGTGGTGGTGCACGAGGCCGGCTTTCCGGCCGAAAACCTGCTTCGCCTGCGCGAGGGAATCAAGCTCAAGGGCGGCAACACCATCGGCTTCGTGCCCTATCCGGCAAGCGGCATCAACCTGCGCGCGGCTTTTGCCAAGGGGCAGTTGGTGTTTGCCAAGGCCAACACGATCGTGCTGCTCGGCGGCGGCAAGGCGATCGGCGAGGTGATCGACATCCTTGCGGCGGGCGAATTCGGCCAATCGATCGCCACGGCGATAGCCACCTCGCTCATTCCCGAGGAGATCTACAAGCGGCCGTCGGCGCAGGGGCTGATGGTGGCGATTCCGTCGACCTCCGACGTCAACGTGATCGCCGAGCGGTTCAAGGCCAAGTATGGGCGTGCGCCGAGCTACGATGCGGCGATCGGTTATGATTCGATCGCCATTGCCGCGGGCCTGGTGCGCTCGGGCGGGCCGGATGCGATTACCGTCGAAAACCTGACCTCGAGCCAGGGATTCCGCGCCGCCACCGGGCTGTTCCGGTTCCGTCCGGACGGCCGGATCGAGCGGCGGATGATCGTCCATCGCATCGAAAATGGCAGCCTGAAAATCATCCAGGAAGAGGGCGAGGGGTTCTAGCGCTTTCCGGGACCCTGTGTTTCGAGGCCCGCCGTCAGGGTTTGCGCTTTGCCGTGGGCGTGCGGAGGTTGCTGCAGCCCGGCAATTGACCTCGTTGCTTGATTTCGCCGACTATCGCCGCACACAGAATCAGGACGGAACGCGCAATGAGCATGGATATGACGGACAGGGACGAAACCCGCGGCCGCGGTGCGCTGATCTGGCTCTATCCGGTCCTGATCGTGTTTGCGCTGGTGCTGATCGTGCTGCAGACGCTGCCGCTGGTGCTGCCGATCGGGCCGATGTACTGGGACGTGCTGATCTATTACGACGCGATCGGCCGGATCGCGCAAGGGCAATGGCCGGCGATCGATTTCTTCGCGCCGGTCGGCCCGGCCGAATATTTCCTGGCGGCGTTCTCCAACTTCCTGTTCCCGCAGGCCCAGCCGGTGTTGCTGACGCAGTGGATCTGGCTGCCGGTGACAGTGCCGGCGATGGCGCTGATCCTGTGGGATGTTGCGGGCCGCAGCGGCGGACGGGTGGCTTTCTGGCTGCTCGCGCCGTGGATGCTGTTTACGGCGCTGCCCTACAATGTGGTGGATTTCTATCCCTATCCGGGCACCGACGCGTTCGGGATCTATAACCGCCACGGCGCGCACCTGATGTATCTGGTGGCGGTCACCGTGCTGTTCGTGCGCGGGCAAGTGATCCAGACGGTGCTGTTGAGCCTGCTGCTCCTGGCGCTGGCTTTCTGCAAGATCACGGCCTTCCTGGCGGCCGGACCGATCCTGCTGTTCGGCCTTGTACTCGGGCGGATCTCGCTGGTGACGGCGATCACCACGGCGCTTATCTGTATCGGCGTGACCGGTGTCACCGAACTGACGACCGGGCTGGTCGTGCCTTACGTGCAGGACATCATCATACTGGCCTCGCAGAACACCGATGCGCTGTTGCCGAGGTTCCTGACGGCGGGCTCGCTGCATTTCAACGTGCTCGGAGCGGGCGGCCTGCTGGCGGTCGTTCTCTTGGTCGCAGCCCTTGCCGGCAAGCCCGGGGCAGGCGGGCGGGCAAGCGGAAACGCACTCGCCCGGCTGATCGACGCGGACTGGTTCTGGGTGGGGCTGCTGTTGCTGTGCGGCCTGTTCTACGAGACGCAGAACACCGGCAGCCAGGCCTTCCTGCTGGCGTGGCCGGCCTTGCTGGCGGTGCTGATGCGGCCGGGCAAGGACTACGGACGCTACAGGGCGGTGATCGTGGTGCTGATCGGCTTTACGGTGCTGCCGAATGTCAGCACTGTACTGCACAAGGCGGCGCGGGCGATCGCGGTGGCTCCGGGTTACATCGAGCTCGATGCGCCCGATCTGGGTCCGCTCGGGCGGGTTTCGGCCAAGGATGTGTTCGTGACCCGCGCCGAGCGGATACGGCAGATCTATATCGACCGCCGCGAGACCTTCGAGGACATTGCCGAGGAGGGTATTCTGCCATCCTTCCTGCTGTTCTCGGATCCGGATTACCAGTATCTGCTGCTGCAGGAGATCCAGGCGGCGACCAAGGCGATCAAGTCGCTGGAGCTGAGAAACAAGCGGCGGTTCGAGCGGGTTCTCAACCTCGATTTCGCCAATCCGTTTCCATACATCCTGAAAAGGAAGGGCACCGCGAATGTCTCCATCGGCGCCGATCCCAACAGGGCGGTCCCGGAGCTCGACGAGAAGACCCGCGCCGCAGTGGCGGAGACCGACCTGGTGCTGTTGCCGACCTGTCCGGTGCATCACGCGAGGAAAGTGCTTCTCGATCATTATGCCTCGGCCCTGACCGGGCACGAGCGGATCACCCTGACGCCCTGCTATGACGCATTTATCCTGCCCCGCCCATAAGTTAGCGGACGGAGGTGCGGCAAACAGGTCAAGACGGCAATTGCCATCTTGACGGTTACAGCATGGCGCAGGACAGTGGGGTCTGAAACCAGTCCAATCGTCCGGAGTATGTGATGGTCATCGATCCACCCTATCTGATTTTTCTCGGTGATGTGCCGGACTCGCTTGCCGCGAAGACCGGCCTGGGAATCGTTGACTGGCGGCCCGAGTGGTGCATCGGGCAGTTGCGCCTGGAAGGCTGCCAGGCGGATGCGGCGATTCCCGACCTTTCCATTGAGGAAGCTGCGGCGAAAGGTGTGAAGACCATGGTGGTCGGCGCGGTCAATGCCGGCGGCGTGCTGCCCGCGCACTGGATCGCCTCGATTGTCGCGGCACTCGATGCCGGACTGAATGTTGCGACAGGGCTGCATACGCGGCTTGCCTCTATCCCCGAGATCAGGGAGGCGGCGGAGCGCAGCGGCGCCAAGCTGCACGACGTGCGGTTTTCGGACCAGCGGTTTGACACCGGCAAGGGAACCAAGCGTCCGGGTCTGCGCTGCCTGACGGTCGGCACAGACTGTTCGGTCGGCAAGAAATACACCGCACTGGCGCTGGAGCGCGAGATGCGCGCCCGCGGAATGGATGCGGATTTCCGCGCCACCGGGCAGACCGGGGTGTTCATTTCAGGCCGGGGAGCCGCGATCGACGCGGTGGCGGCCGATTTCATCTCCGGAGCTGTCGAATGGATCGCGCCGGCGGCGGAGCCCGGTCACTGGGATCTGGTCGAGGGGCAGGGATCGCTGTTTCACCCGAGCTTCGCCGGGGTATCGCTGGGGCTGCTGCACGGGGCACAAGCCGACGCCTTCGTGGTCTGTCACGAGCCGACACGGACCACCATGCGCGGCGTCAAGCATAGCCTGCCGAGCATCCGCGAGGTGATCGACATGACCATTGCCTGCGGGCGGCTGACCAACCCTGCCATCATGTGCACCGGGATTTCGGTCAATACGCAGAAGCTTGGCGACGAAGAGGCAAGGGCGCTGCTGGCGGGGCTTGAGGCCGAATACGGGGTTCCGGCCACCGATCCGATCCGTTTCGGCGTGACCACCCTTGTCGACAGGCTGGAATCGATCGGAGCAAAAGCGTGAGTATCGGCGAAAGTAGTACTTGCAACAACAGCAAAGGCGAATAAGGTAAACGAGCGTTCATTTAATTGATGGGCGCATTCGGAGCGGCTTCTGAGAGGACAGAGGCCGGTTCCGACAAGCAATAGACACCGGCGCAGTCCGGTGGAAGGGTGGCCAATGGGAACGGCCAATTGCATGGGGTGAGAGCCATGCGCCCGGACAAGGCGACAAGCCGTCCGGACAGGGAGGAGAGTGGAGGAATGGAAGCCACAGGCGTGACCGCCGGCGGCAAGCCGGTTACGTTTCCGCAGTATCTGCTGCTGAACGCCAAGCGTTTTTCAGTGCGGCCTGCGATGCGGATCAAGGATTACGGCATCTGGCAGACCTGGACCTGGTCCGAGCAGCGTGACGAGATTCGCGACTTCGCGCTCGGGCTCAAGGCCATGGGCCTGACTGAGGGCGAACGCATCGCGATTGTCGGCTCCAACCGGCCGCGGCTTTACTGGGCGTTTTGTGCGGCCCAGTCGCTCAAGGCCATTCCGGTGCCCGTCTATGCAGACTCCGTTGCCGAAGAAATGGCCTATGTGCTGCATCATGCAGGCGTGCGGTTCGCCGTCGTCCAGGACCAGGAGCAGGTCGACAAGATCCAGTCCGTGGCGTCCGACATTCCCCAGCTGACCGACATCATTTTTGACGAGCCGCGCGGCTTGCGCGACTACGAGCGTATGCATCTGCACGATTTTGCCGATGTGCAGGAGAAGGGCCGCAAGCTGGCGGCTGCCAATCCGTCGGCGATTTCGGAGTGGGAAGCCGGCATCTGGGCATCCGACGGCAGCGAGATTTCGGCGATCCTCTACACCTCCGGCACCACCGGCCGTTCGAAAGGCGTCATGCTGACGGCGATGGCTTCGGTCAAGGCCGCGGAAGATACGGCCAAGTTCGATCACATGAGCGAGCATGACGAGGTGCTGGCCTACCTGCCGCTGGCGTGGGTCGGCGATCACTACCTCAATTATGCCCAGGGCTACGTGGTCGGGCTGTGCATGAGCTGCCCGGAAAGCCCGGAAACCGTGGCGCAGAACCTGCGCGAGATCGGGCCGACCTTCTATTTCGCGCCGCCGCGGGTGTTTGAAGGCCTGCTGACCAGCGTTATGATCCGGATGGAGGATGCCAGCCGGCTGAAGAAATGGCTGTTCGACCACTATCTCGAGGTCGCCAAGAAATATGGCGAGAAGATCCTCGAAGGCCGGCCGGTGCCGCTTACCGGGCGGATTTCCTACTGGATCGGCGACAAGCTGATCTATGGCCCCTTGCGCAACGTGCTCGGCTTCACCCGGATCCGCACCGCCTATACCGCGGGCGAGGCGATCGGGCCGGACCTGTTCTCGTTCTTCCGCTCGCTGGGGATCAACCTCAAGCAGCTTTACGGGCAGACCGAGGCGTTCCTGTATGTCACCGCGCAGAAGGATGGCGAGGTCCGTCCGGACACGGTGGGGCCGGCGGCGCCGGACGTCGAGATCCGGATTGCCGAGAATGGCGAAGTCCAGTTCAAGTCCCCCGGCATGTTTGCCGGCTATTACGGCGACGAGGAAAAGACCAGGGAAACGCTGACGCCGGACGGTTGGGTGATGACCGGTGACGCAGGCATCTTCGATGCCCAGGGTCACCTCAAGATCATCGACCGGGCCAAGGATGTCGGCAAGCTGACGACCGGGGCGCTGTTTGCGCCGAAATACATCGAGAACAAGCTCAAGTTCTTCCCCAATATCAAGGAGGCCGTGGCCTTCGGCGACGGCAGGGATTTTGTCGCGGTATTCCTCAACATCGACCTGACCGCGGTCGGCAACTGGGCCGAACGCAACAATATCTCCTACGGCTCCTACCAGGAACTGGCAGGCCTGCCGCAGGTCTACGAGATGATGACCGGCCACATCAACAAGGTGAACCGCGATCTGGCCGCCGAGCCGATGATGGCCGGCGCGCAGATCAGGCGCTTCCTGGTGCTGCACAAGGAGCTTGACGCCGACGACGGCGAACTGACGCGGACGCAGAAGGTGCGGCGCAGCTTCCTGGCGGAACGCTACGGTCCGCTGATCGAGGCGCTCTACAACGGTTCGGCGGATCAATACATCGAAACTGAAATGACATTCGAGGATGGCCGCAAGGGCGTGATCCGGGCCACGGTGAAGGTGGCGGATGCGGAAGTACTGCCGGTGTCGAACGCAATGCCGGAGGCAGCCGAATGAATGCACGGATCCAACATGTCGAGTTGCATGCCGAGGATGACGGGCTGAACCCCGGCGACGTGATGCTGAAGGTCGAGAACGTGTCGCTGTCGTTTGGCGGCGTGAAGGCGATTTCCGACATATCCTTCGACATCCGCAAGGGCGAAATCCGCGCCATCATCGGCCCGAACGGCGCCGGCAAGACCTCGATGCTCAATGTGATCAACGGCTTTTATCATCCGCAGGAAGGCGTCATCACCTTTCGCGGCCAGGCCCGCTCGCGCATGCAGCCTTATGAAGCGGCCGCCTCGGGCATCGCCCGGACCTTCCAGAACGTGGCCTTGTTCAAGGGCATGTCGACGCTCGACAACATCATGTCGGGACGGACGCTGAAGATGCACAAGAACTTCTTCTGGCAGGTGCTCAATGTCGGGCCGGCGCGCAACGAGGAGATCGAGCACCGGCTCAAGGTCGAGGAGATCATCGACTTTCTCGAGATCCAGCACATCCGCAAGACGCCGGTGGGCAAGCTGCCCTACGGGCTGCAGAAGCGGGTGGAACTCGGCCGGGCGCTGGCGATGGAGCCGGACCTGTTGCTGCTCGACGAGCCGATGGCCGGCATGAACCTCGAGGAAAAAGAGGACATGAGCCGGTTCATCCTGGATGTGAACAGCCAGATGGGCACGACCATTGCGCTGATCGAGCATGACATGGGCGTGGTGATGGATATTTCCGACCGGGTGGTGGTGCTCGATTACGGGCGCAAGATCGGCGACGGTCCTCCGGAGGAAGTGAAGAACAACCAGGACGTCATCGACGCCTATCTGGGAGTGTCGCACTGATGGACATCTTGTATTCAATTCTTGTCGATCCGTTTGTCCAGATGATCGACCTGCCGGATTTCTTCCTGCAGGTGCTGTGGGAAGGGTTTGTCGCCGGCGTTCTCTATGCGCTGATCGCGCTGGGCTTCGTGCTGATCTTCAAGGCCTCGGGCGTGTTCAACTTCGCGCAGGGCATCATGGTGGTGTTTGCCGGGCTGACGCTTGTCGGCCTTCACGAAAAGGGCGTTCCGGCCTACCTGGCGCTGATCCTGACCATCGGCGTGATGGGGCTTCTGGCACTTGCCGTGGAACGCTTCGTGATGCGGCCGCTGGTCAACCAGCCCGACATCATCCTGCTGATGTCGACCATCGGCCTGACCTACTTCCTGATCGGCTTTGGCGAGTTCATTTTCGGTGGCGAACCCAAGCAGATGATTGCCAGCGAATTGGGTCTGCCGACCGGGTCGACCGCGTTCGAGATCGGCGATGGCGGGCTGTTGATCCTGCAGCATATCGACATCGCCGCGGCGGTGATCGCGCTCATCATGGTCGGCTGTCTTGCGGTGTTCTTCAACAAGACCCGGATCGGGCGGGCGCTCAGGGCGGTTGCCGACGACCATCAGGCGGCGCTGTCGGTAGGGATTTCGCTCAACCAGATATGGGCCATCGTCTGGTTTGCTGCCGGCATCGTGGCGCTGACGACGGGTATCATGTGGGGCGCGCGTTCCGACGTGTCGTTCGCGCTCGAGATCATCGCGCTGAAGGCACTGCCGGTGCTGATCCTGGGCGGCTTCACCTCGATCCCCGGAGCGATCGTCGGCGGGCTGATCATTGGCATTGGCGAGAAAATCGGCGAGATTTACTGGGGTCCACTGGTGGGCGGCGGTATCGAAAGCTGGCTCGCCTACATGATCGCACTGATCTTCCTGTTGTTCCGGCCGCAGGGCCTGTTCGGCGAACGCATTATCGAAAGGGTGTAAGCGATGCATAAGAGCAGACTTTCAGCCATCGTCATCGATTGCCACACCGACCATATCGAACACGCAGCCAGTTTCTGGTCGCAACTGCTGGGCCAGCCCTCGCATATCGATGACGGCAAGCGCGCCACGATCATGGCGGCCGACAAGGGAGTATCCCTGATCATCGAAGCGGTGAGCGACGAAGCCCGCATCCACTTCGATATCGAGACCGACGACCTTGCCGCCGAGATCCATCGCATCGAGCAACTCGGTGGTCGCAAGATCAGCGTGGTGGATCATTCAGTGATCATGGAGGCGCCGACCGGACACCGATTCCGCCTGACCGGTCCGCATTCGCACATACTGCCATCGAGCGGGAATGTCTGGGGAGACGAGTAATGCTGTACCGCGAATCTGGCCAGTACAAGACCAGTTACATTTCCGACCAGTCGATCTTTCCGATCCGCGAAGACCGGATCGGGATCGCCATCATCGGGCTGATCGCGCTGGCGATTCCGTTCGTGGCGAGCGACTTCTTTCTCAACGCGATCATGACGCCGTTCCTGATCCTGGCGCTGGCGGCGATCGGGCTGAACATCCTGACCGGTTATGCAGGGCAGCTGTCACTCGGGACCGGCGCGTTCATGGGCGTCGGCGCTTACAGCTGCTACAAGCTGACAACGATCTTTCCGGATGTGAACATTATCATCCTTGTGCTGCTATCGGGAATTTTCTCGGCTGGTATCGGCGTGATCTTCGGATTGCCATCGCTCAGGATCAAGGGGCTCTACCTGGCGGTGACGACGCTTGCCGCGCAGTTCTTCCTCGAGTGGTGCTTCATCCGCATTCCGTGGCTTTACAACTACAATTCCTCCGGCGCGATCGAGGTGCCGGAACGGCGCGGGTTCGGCGACATCATCCTGACCGGGCCGTCGGCGTCGGCGATGACGCAGTATTTCGCGGTGCTCGGCATCGTCGTGGTGGTGACGCTGGCGGTGAAGAACATCGTGCGCGGCCGCATCGGCCGGCAGTGGATGATGATCCGCGACATGGACATCGCGGCCGAGCTGATGGGTGTGCGGCCGCTGACGGCCAAGCTCTCGGCATTCGCCGTTTCGTCCTACCTGTGCGGTGTCGCCGGAGCGATGTTCATCTTTTTCTATCTCGGGGCTGCCGAACCTTCGGCGTTTTCAATCACGCTGTCGTTCCAGATCCTGTTCATGGTGATCCTGGGCGGACTGGGCAGCCTGGTCGGCTCCTATTTCGGTGCGGCCTTTATCTGGGGGCTGCCGATCATGTTGCGCGCGGTGCTGCCGGCGATGGGCATCGATATCGGCGCCGAGACCGTGTTTCACATTGCGACCATGGTGGTGGGCGCACTGATCATCTTCTTTCTCATTGTCGAACCGCACGGGCTGGCAAGGCTCTGGTCGCTCGGCAAGGAGAAATTGCGGGTCTGGCCGTTTCCATACGGCTGACCAACTTGGTGCTTTCCGGGGTTCCTGAGGAGGTGCTCCGGGGAGGTTCCATAAGCGACATTGTCCGGGCATGGGACCCGTCCGGACCGTTATGTCGGGAGGAACAGGGTCCCCGGACTGGTGCGGTTTTCGCGCCTAATGGGAGGAATACAATGCGACTGAAACGTCTGATTGCCGGAACCATCCTGGCCGGCACATTGGCGGGTGCGGCTTTGCCGGCTTTCGCCGACGAGCTGTTTGTACCGCTGTTCAGCTACCGGACCGGCCCCTATGCCGGCTCGGGCATCCCGATCGCCAACGGCATGCATGACTATCTCACCATGCTCAACGAGCGCGATGGCGGCATCAACGGTGTCAAAATCCGGATCGAGGAATGCGAAACCGGCTACGACACCCAGAAGGGCGTGGAGTGCTACGAGCAGGTCAAGGGCGATGGTGCTCTGGTCATCAGCCCCTATTCGACCGGCATCACGCTGCAGGTGATCCCGAAGGCATCAGTCGACAAGATCCCGGTTCTGTCGATGGCATATGGCCTTTCGGCCGCCGCCGAAGGAAATACGTTCCCCTGGGTGTTCAACCCGCCGGACACGTACTGGGATGGCGCGTCGGCCATCATCACCGATATTACCCGCCGTGAGGGTGGCGCCGAGGCGATGAAGGGCAAGAAGATCGGCTACATCTTCCTTGACGCCGGTTACGGACGCGAAGCGATCCCGCTCCTGGAACAACTGTCCAAGGACATGGGCTTCGAATTGCTGCAGTACCCGGTTCCCGGCAAGGAAATGCAGAACCAGGCATCGCAATGGCTCAACATCCGCCGCGACAAGCCGGACTACATGGTGATGTGGGGCTGGGGTGCGATGAACCCGACCGCGGTCAAGGAAGCCACCAAGATCCGCTATCCGATGGACAAGTTCTACGGTGTGTGGTGGTCGGGCGGCAACGATGACGCGGCAGCCGGCGGCGAAGCCGCCAAGGGCTACCGTACGCTCAACTTCCACGGCGTCGGTGCGGATTATCCGTTCATCGCCGACATCAAGAAGTACGTCATTGATGCCGGCAAGAGCCAGGTGGACCCGGCGAAATTTGCCGACAACCTCTATAACCGCGGCGTCTACAACTCGATGCTGATTGTCGAGGGCATCCGCCGGGCCCAGGAACTGGCGGGCAAGACGGTGATTGATGCCACCGACATGCGCGTCGGCCTTGAGAACCTCGACATTACCGAAGAGCGGCTCAAGGAAATGGGCATGGAAGGCTTCGCGCTTCCCATGAAACTGTCCTGTGAAGACCATTCCGGTCACCACAAGGTCTATGTGGTCGAGTGGGACGGCAAGGACTGGCAGAAGTCCGGCGACTGGTTCTCTCCGGACGTCGACATGGTCAAGCCGCTGTTGAAGAAGGCAGCCGAGGAATATGTCGCCAGCAATGCGCCATGGCCGGAGCGGACTGAAGCCTGCGCCAACTGATTGGCAAAATGAAACTCTGCCGCGTGGAACCCAGTTCCGCGCGGCAGGCAACTGCCCTGACTTTTATTCCCGACCGGAGAGGGTCCATGTCGATGTCCACTTCCGTATCAACCGATGCGTCCGCACAGCCAAACATCCTGGCGGTGAACAATATCGAAGTGATCTATGATCACGTGATCCTAGTGCTCAAGGGCGTGTCGCTGGTTGTGCCGGAAGGCGGGATCGTGGCGCTGCTGGGCGCCAACGGGGCGGGCAAGTCCACGACATTGAAAGCGATCTCCAACCTGCTGCGCTCCGAGCGTGGCGAGGTGACCAAGGGATCGATCGAATTCGAAGGCAAGCGCGTCGAGGCGCAGACAGCCAATGAGCTGGTGCGGCGCGGTTGCATACAGGTGATGGAAGGCCGGCATTGCTTCGGGCATCTGACCGTCGAGGAAAACCTGCTCACCGGCGCTTTCACGCGGCGCGACGGCAATGCGGCGATCAAGCGCGACATCGAGATGGTGTATAACTATTTCCCGCGATTGCGAGAGCGCAAAAGCAGCCAGGCCGGCTACACTTCCGGTGGCGAGCAGCAGATGACGGCGATTGGCCGGGCGCTGATGAGCCGGCCGAAAATGATCCTGCTCGACGAGCCGTCGATGGGGCTGGCGCCGCAATTGCAGGAAGAGATCTTCGAGATCGTCCGCCAGCTCAATCAGGAGCAGGGCGTGTCCTTCCTGCTGGCCGAGCAGAACACCAACATCGCGCTTCGCTACGCCACTTACGGCTACATTCTCGAATCCGGCCGCATCGTCATGGATGGCGTGGCCAAGGACCTGCGCGAGAACGAGGATGTCAAGGAATTTTATCTCGGCGTCGGCGGCGAGGGGCGACGGTCGTTCAAGAACGTCAAGCATTACAAGCGGCGCAAGCGCTGGCTGGCCTGATCGGGTGCAACCCTCTCTGCGTGCGGCAACGAATTACTGCAGTGACGATGTCATCAAGGTACTTGCGGATCAATACGGAAGACGATAAAATAAACGAATGTTCATTTAATTGTGTGAGCCATGGCGCGACGGGCGGGATCATCGGGGGCTGAAACAGCGGAGAAGCTGCGCAACGCAGCTCTCGAACTGTTCGCACGCTCGGGCTATGCTGCGGTGTCGATGCGGGAAATCGCGGCTGAAACTGGCGTGCAGGCAGGCGCCATCTACAATCATTTTCCGACCAAGCAGGACCTGCTCAACGAGTTGCTGCAGGTTCACATGGAAACGCTGCTCAATGCCTGGTCTGAGGCCGAAGAGCCCGGCCTGGCGCCGCCGCAGGCGCTCGAGCACTTTGTCCGGTTTCACATCCGCTACCACCTTGCTAAATCGCGCGAGGTTTTCATCTCCTACATGGAGCTGCGCAATCTCGAGGCCGAGAATTTCAGCGCCATCGAGGCGCTGAGGCGCAGATACGAGAGCGTTCCGCGGGCTATCCTCGATCGGGGTGCCGCGGATGGAACATTTGACATCATGGATCCGCAGGTCAGCACGATGGCGATCATCGCCATGCTCAACGGCATGACCACCTGGTACCGCGAGAACGGACGGCTGTCGCTCGACGAGATCGAAGCGCTGTATGTCCGCCTGGTGGCGCGCCTGGTGGGGCAGAAGAAGGAAGATTGAAGTGTTTACAGCAAGCATGAATTTCGGGCTGGGCGACGATATCGATGCGCTCAGGAACATGGTTTCCCGTTTTGCCGCCGACCGCATCGCGCCGGTTGCCGAGCAGACCGACCGCGACAACCAGTTTCCCATGCATCTGTGGCGGGAGATGGGGGCGCTCGGCCTGCTCGGCATGACGGCCGATCCCGATTTCGGCGGCACCGGAATGACCTATCTCGCCCATGTGGTGGCGATGGAAGAGATCAGCCGCGCCTCGGCCTCGATCGGCCTGTCCTATGGCGCCCATTCCAATCTCTGCGTCAACCAAATCAACCGCTGGGGCACCGCTGAGCAGAAGCAGAAATACCTGCCGAAGCTCTGCTCGGGAGAGAATGTCGGCGCGCTGGCGATGAGCGAGCCGGGCTCGGGCTCGGACGTGGTGTCGATGAAGCTCAGGGCCGAGAAGCGCAACGACCGCTACGTGCTCAACGGCAACAAGATGTGGATCACCAACGGGCCGGACGCCAACACGCTGGTGGTCTATGCCAAGACCGATCCTGAAGCCAAATCACGCGGCATCACCGCCTTCCTGATCGAGAAGGGCATGGCCGGTTTCTCGACCGCGCAGAAGCTCGACAAGCTCGGCATGCGCGGCTCCAACACCTGCGAGCTGGTGTTCGAGAACTGCGAAGTGCCGTTCGACAACGTGCTCGGCGAGGAAGGCCAGGGTGTGAAGATCCTGATGTCCGGGCTCGATTACGAGCGCCTGGTGCTGGCCGGCGGACCGCTCGGCATCATGGCCGCCGCCATGGACGTGGTGGTGCCCTACTGCCACGAGCGCAAGCAGTTCGGCGAACCGATCGGCAATTTCCAGCTGATGCAGGGCAAGCTTGCCGACATGTACACGACGATGAACGCCTGCCGGGCCTATGTCTACGCGGTGGCGCAGGCCGCCGACCGCGGTGAGACCACCCGCAAGGACGCCGCCGGCTGCATTCTCTACGCGGCCGAGAAGGCGACGCAGGTGGCGCTGGAAGCGATCCAGGCGCTGGGCGGCAACGGCTATATCAACGACTACCCGACCGGCCGGCTTTTGCGCGACGCCAAACTCTACGAGATCGGGGCGGGAACGTCGGAAGTGCGCCGCATGCTGATCGGGCGCGAAATGATGGCGGAAACGGCGTGAGCGTCCTAACGTCAAAGATCTCCACCGGCTCGCAGGCCTTCAAGGACAATGCCGCGCGCATGCAGGCCCAGATCGCCGAGACGGCGGCGGTGGCCGCGCTGCACGGGCAGGGCGGGCCGGAGGCTTCGCGCGAGCGCCATGTTGGGCGCGGCAAGCTGTTGCCGCGCGACCGGGTCGCGACGCTGCTCGATCCGGATTCGCCGTTTCTGGAGATCGGGCGCTTCGCCGCCCATGATCTCTACGGCGGTGACATCGCCTCGGCCGGGATGATCGCGGGCGTCGGTCGGGTCAGGGGCCGCGACGTGATGGTGGTGTGCAACGACGCCACGGTGAAGGGCGGCACATACTATCCGCTGACGGTGAAGAAGCATCTCAGGGCTCAGGAGATCGCGCTCGAGAACAACCTGCCCTGCGTCTACCTGGTGGATTCGGGCGGCGCCAACCTGCCCAACCAGGACGAGGTGTTTCCCGACCGCGACCATTTCGGCCGGATCTTCTTCAACCAGGCCAATATGAGCGCCAAGGGCATCGCTCAGATCGCCGTGGTGATGGGATCGTGCACGGCGGGCGGCGCCTATGTGCCGGCGATGAGCGACGAGACCATCATCGTGCGCGACCAGGGCACGATCTTTCTCGCCGGCCCGCCGCTGGTCAAGGCCGCCACCGGCGAGGTGGTGAGCGCCGAGGATTTGGGCGGCGGCGACGTGCACACGCGGCTGTCGGGCGTGGCCGATCACCTGGCCGACAATGACGCGCATGCGCTGGAACTGGCGCGCCAGGCGGTCGCAAATCTCAATGGCCGGGGCCGGGCAGGACTCAGTCAGATGGATTTCCTGACGCCGGAAGATCCGCTTTACGATCCGGCGGAGATCGCCGGCATCATTCCCGCCGACACGCGCCAGCCCTACGATATCCGCGAGGTGATTGCCCGCATCGTCGACGGCTCGCGCTTTGACGAGTTCAAGGCGCGTTATGGCACCACCATCGTCTGCGGTTTCGCCCATGTGATGGGCATGCCGGTCGGCATCGTCGCCAACAATGGCGTGCTGTTTTCCGAAAGCGCGGTGAAGGCCGCGCATTTCGTCGAGCTGTGCTCGCAGCGCAAGGTGCCTCTCGTCTTCCTGCAAAACATCACCGGCTTCATGGTCGGGCAGAAATACGAGGCCGGCGGCATCGCCAAGGACGGCGCCAAGATGGTGACGGCTGTGGCGACAACGCAGGTGCCGAAGATCACCATGATCGTCGGCGGCTCGTTCGGCGCGGGCAATTACGGCATGTGCGGCCGGGCCTATTCGCCCCGCTTCCTGTGGACCTGGCCCAACAGCCGGATCTCGGTGATGGGCGGCGAACAGGCGGCGGGAGTGCTCGCCACGGTCAGGCGCGACGCGATCGAGCGCAAGGGCGGGAGCTGGTCTTCAGAAGACGAGGCGGAGTTCAAGCGTCCGACCATCGAGATGTTCGAGCGGCAGTCGCATCCGCTCTATGCCTCGGCGCGGCTGTGGGACGACGGCATCATCAATCCGCTGAAATCCCGCGAGATCCTGGCCTTGAGCCTGTCGGCGGCGCTCAACGCGCCGGTGGAGGACACGAAATTCGGCGTGTTCAGGATGTGATGGATATGTTGAACCCTAGAAATGCTTTAATTGATAATTCTACATTGAGCGGAGTCGAAAGGCTTCTTGGTGTCTCAAAAGTAGTTAACCTTTCAAATATCGATCATGATATTTGTTGTTACGAAAAACTTGTTTCTTCAATATTATTGTATGATGACATAAAAATGTTTGATGACTATAAAAAACATTATAGCGATAGAAGAAAGGATGTTTTTAAATATATTTCTGTAATAGATAAAACAGATATTGATCATAATTTGCTCAAAGAGCGTTCTGCTGAATATGCTCAGAGTCAGTTATTTGAATTGTCTGGATCAGTCCCTGTTGGAAAAACCTTAAAATTCTTTGAGCAATTGTTTTTAAAGCCTCAATTGAGGTGGAATATTTTTGTATCAAGCGAATATTTGACTTTGTCATATCTTGTGTCTGAAAAATCAGAAGAAAACTACGTTAATACATTCGCTGCTTCACTCGGTAACGAGTACACTGATTCGCAAAGGACTGTTAATGGTGAGTCTTCAGGCGCTCTTATTAGGCGAGACGAACAAGAGGCTGTTGATGTTGAGGAATTTATTGAGAGAATAAGGTCAAAAAATCCGAATTATAGCGGATTGGGTAGTAAAGATACTCTAATGAAGCTTGTCTTTGCATATGGATGGCTAGCTGAGAGATCATTTTTTTATGAGGCTGTTGGACGTGCGAGCAATTGCAACCCAATTGTGTCGCCGCTTCGAGATGCATTTGCATTGGCGTCAACCGGATTGGAGCCAATTCAGTGGGACGAAAATTTTGTGAATATTGCCAGCAAATCTGCTGTCTCGTTAGTTAAGGAAATCAATAATGCAGTCGATTCCACTGCAATTGTTTTTACCTTGCCGTTTTTTACGGCCTGGATAATGGCTCGAGCCCAAAATCCTTCTGAAGGTTTAGATATGGCTCTTCAGCTTAAAAGCGAGAAAGAATTTCGAGAGGCTCGGGATTTGCTTTCAAATTTGTCAGTTTTACCACTAAAGGAAAAACGGGCAGAAATTGTAAAAGTGAATAAGGCTCTGCAGGCGGTATTGGACGAAATTAGGAAAAAATACGTATACTCCGGAAATTCAGGCAGTTTTTTGTCTTTTTCTGTCGGTTTGTCTGGGCCGTCTTTAGATTTCGACATAATTCCACAATCGTTGAAAAGAATATTGAAATTCGGTGCTAATCCGGTTTCCCGAATGTACAGGTCTATGGTCGCTGACATCCAAAATGTTGAGCGACTAGGTGCGCTTCACGACAAGATGACGATAGAAGTTCGTAAGGGCAAAAGCGCGGTCTATGGAGGCGCCCCAACAACTCCATTCTTTATGAAAAATAAAACGAATGAATATGGTGGCCCTATTGGCTAGAGAGCTCAAACTATGACCATCACCAAAATCCTCATCGCCAACAGGGGCGAGATTGCCTGCCGGATCATCCGCACCGCGCGGAAAATGGGCATTGCCACGGTGGCGGTCTACTCCGAGGCCGACGCAAACGCGCTGCATGTGGAGATGGCGGACGAGGCGGTGCTGATCGGCAGCGCCGCGGCGTCGGAGAGCTATCTCAAGGTTGACGCGATCCTCGAGGCCGCCAAACGCACCGGCGCGGACGCGATCCATCCCGGCTACGGCTTCCTGTCGGAGAACCCGGACTTCGTTGAGCGTGTCGAGAAGGCCGGGCTGATCTTCATCGGGCCGTCGGCAAAGGCGATCCGGGCGATGGGGCTGAAGGATGCGGCGAAGGCGCTCATGGAAAAGGCCAAGGTGCCGGTGGTGCCGGGTTATCACGGCGAGGCGCAGGACCTGGTGGTGCTCGCGGGCAAGGCCAACGAGATCGGCTTTCCGGTGCTGATCAAGGCGCGGGCCGGCGGCGGCGGCAAGGGCATGCGCAAGGTCGACCGGCAGGAGGATTTTCCCGCTGCCTTGTCCTCGGCGCGGCGCGAGGCCAAGGCCTCGTTCGGCGATGACCGGGTGCTGGTGGAGAAATATGTCGCCACGCCGCGGCATATCGAAATCCAGGTGTTCGGCGACCGGCACGGCAATGTGGTGCATCTGTTCGAGCGCGACTGCTCGGCGCAGCGGCGGCACCAGAAGGTGATCGAGGAGGCGCCTGCGCCGGATATGCCCGAGGACATGCGCGCGGCGATGGGCGCCGCCGCGGTGCAGGCCGCCAGGGCTATCGACTATGCCGGCGCCGGAACCGTCGAGTTCATCGTCGACGCCAGCGAAGGGCTTTCGGCCGACAGGTTCTGGTTCATGGAGATGAACACGCGGCTGCAGGTCGAGCATCCGGTCACCGAGCTGATCACCGGGCTGGACCTGGTCGAATGGCAGATCCGGGTGGCGGCGGGCGAGACGCTGCCGATGGCGCAGGACGAGCTCTCGATCAACGGCCATGCGGTGGAAGCGCGGATCTATGCCGAGGATGCGGAAAAGGGCTTTCTGCCCGCCGTCGGACGGCTGATGCATCTCAAGTTTCCCGATGGCGACATCCGGGTCGATGCCGGCGTCCGGGCCGGCGACGAGATCACGCCGTTCTACGATCCGATGATCGCCAAGGTGATTGCGCACGGCAAGACGCGGACTGAAGCGCTGGGCAAACTGGCGGGCGCGCTGGGCCGCACGGAAATTGCCGGCACGGTGACCAACACGGCGTTTCTCGCGCGGCTGTGCCGGGATGCGGATTTTGCGGCGGGGCGGCTCGATACCGGGCTGATCGACCGCAACATAGCAAGCCTGACCGAACGGGCGGAAGCGCCCGAGACAATCGTGGCGCTGGCAGTGCTTGCCGCGTCGGGGATGGTTCCGCCGGAGAGGTCAATTGGCGGTTCGGTCGCGGAGATCGGTCCATTCGAAATCTGGGGATCTCCAATGCGGTCGGTGACGCTTGAGGCCAACGGAGCGGAGCATGGCTTCCGGGTTCAGCGGGAGGGCGCTTCCGCGTGGCGGATTGCCGGGAGCGGTCTCAAATCGGCCGACATGCGGCTGGAGACGGTTGAGCGCAAGCATGATGACTGGGTTTTCCGCGTCCATGGCGTGACGCAGCGATGCCGGCTGGTCCAAAGCGGCACCGAGGTGGCGGTGTTTCACGAAGGCCTGACCCACAGGTTCGGCAAGCCCCAGGGCAGCCGTGCCGACGATCTTGCAGCGGGCGGGGACCAGGTGGTCTCGGCCATGCCCGGGATCATCAAGCAGGTGCTGGTGGCCCAGGGGCAGGAGGTCAAATCCGGCGAGCCGATGGTGATCATGGAAGCCATGAAGATGGAAATGACGCTGTCGGCGCCGCGCGACGGGGTGGTGGCCGAAGTCCTGGTGACAGTCGGCGCGCAGGTGACAGACGGCGTCAGCCTGGTGATGCTCCAGACAGAAGCCGCGGCTGCCTGATCTGTGGGATTTGCGTCCGCCGCGCTGCCGGTGCATCCTCAGGCCGCGCGGCGCCGCATGGCGCAGGCATGATGCTTGAGATTGGAATACCTGGAGCGTCCCTTGTGCGTCCACCTGGACGCATGGCGCCTGAGCGCAGTGGAAATCGGCGGCATCGCGGTTGAAGCCGTGGCAGGAAATCCCAAGTTCAAGCGATGGAAACGCAGCCAGAGGCAGGAACCCTTCATGACCGAAACACCTGAAACCGTACTTGATTTCTGGTTCAACGAACTGACCCCGAAGGACTGGTTCGTCAAGGACGAGGACCTCGACCGGCGAATCTCGGAGCGGTTCTCCGGCCTGCATCTGGCGCTGTCGCGGGCAATTGGCGACGACTGGCGCGCAACGCCCGAGGCGCGGCTGGCGCTGGTCATCGTCTTCGACCAGTTCCCGCGCAACATTTACCGGGGATCGCCGCTGGCCTTTGCCACAGATGGGCTTGCACTCAAGGAAGCAAAGGCGGCCCTGGCGGTGGGGGCCGACAAGAATGTCGACGAGAGCCGCCGGGCGTTCTTCTACATGCCGTTCGAACACTCCGAAGATATCGGCGAGCAGGAACGTTGCGTGGCGCTGTTCGAGGCGCTTGGCAACGAAAACTATCTCGACTACGCCAATCAGCACCACGAGATCATCAAACGCTATGGCCGGTTTCCGCACCGCAATCCAATTCTCGGCCGGGTCTCCACCCCGGAGGAGAAGGCCTATCTTGCCGAGCCTGGCGCCGGATTCTGAGGTCTGCCGGACGGGACGATCCGATCACGGCACCTTCCAACAACAGCGATGCCGACGCTCTCAGCGTTTGAGAAGCGCCGCGAGCCTGCTATGGATGCTGCGGTGATGGCGAAATGGACAGGTTTTAGATGCGTTTTGTTTGGTTGATTGCGACGATCCTTGCGGGCCTCGTGCCGTTCTTGCAGGCCGGTTCCGCCAGTTCGCAAACCGCGGCGCCGACCGAGGCTTCGCAGCCGCAAGCGCCGGCAGCAGCTGGCACCCAGAGCAACGCCGCACCGGCACCTGCAGGGACCGCGGCGCCCGCCGCCCAAACGGCGCCAGCAGAGCCGCTGGCGTCGCCTGCAATCACGGCCGCCGAAGAGGAACTCACATCTGCTGAAACGACCATTACGCGGCTGACCAGCCGGGTTGAGGAAAACGCCGGTAATGACAGTTCGCTGGTGGATCTCAAGCTGGAAGTCGAGGCGCTGGCGCGCAGCATGCTTGATATCGGGGTGTCGCTGCGCCCGAGGCTGACGGAAATCAAGGCGCGGATCGACCAGCTCGGCGCGCCGCCTGCCGAGGGGGAGCCGGCCGAACCCGAGGCCGTGGTCGCCGAACGGACCCGCCTGGCCGCGGAGCGGGCGCAGATCAATGCCTTGACCGGCCGCGCCGAGGCTGTCTCGGTGAGGGCCAGCCAGCTCGGTGACCGGATCACGCAAGCCAGGCGCGAACTCTTCACGACGACATTGTTCAAGCGGACCGAGATCGGGCCAACGATGCTGGCGCAAGCTCTCAGCGCGATGGAGGACGAAGGATCCTATGTGGTCCGCACCTATGGTTCGTGGCTGAAATTCGTCTGGGCCTTCAAATGGCAGGCGCTCCTGGGTTGGGCGTTCTTCTCGCTGCTTGCGGCGCTGGTATTCGTGCCGGGCGCCTACCGGGTGTTCGGCGGACTGATCGACCGTGACCCGGAAGACGAGGACCCGCCCTATACGAGCCGGTTGTCGGTGGCGTTCTGGTCGACGGTGATCCCGAGCATGGCGATGACCGCGCTGGCGGGGACGGTCTATGTGCTGGGGCAGAGTTTCTCGATTCTTCGTGCCGATGTCGCTCCGGTTGTCGCAAGCGTGCTGATGACGCTTGTGGCGATCTTCTTTGTCGGCAAGCTGGCGCGCGGAATACTCGCGCCGAGGATGTCGGCCTGGCGCCTGGTCAATGTGTCCAACAGCGGCGCCCGCATGCTCTACTTCCTGGTCTTGGCGATGGTGATCGTCAACGGCCTGGATTTCGTTGGCGACCAGGTCAGCCAGTCGATGGGATCGCCGGTGGTGCTGACGGTTTTCAAGGGCATCGTGGCGGTGTTCCTGATCGCGTTGATCCTGATCGGCATGGCGCTGGGCAACCCCATGGTCGCGGCATCCGGAGACCTGGCGGATCCGGGGCAGCCATGGCCGCGTCCGGTTTCGGTCGCGCTATTTGCCACCGGCATCGGACTCATGGCCACCGCCTCGCTCGGCTATGTCGGGTTCGCCCGTTTCGCCGCGACCCAGTTCGTGGTGACCGGCGCGATCCTGACGACGATGTATATCGGCTATCTGTCCGGCAAGGCGATTTCCGAGCCCGGAACCTTTGCGCAGACCGCGATCGGGCGGCGTGTCGAGGATCGATTCAAGCTGGGTCACATGGCACTCGACCAGGCCGGACTGGGCGCCGGACTGCTGATCAGCCTGGCCGTGCTGCTGCTCGGGGTGCCGCTGATCCTCCTGCAATGGGGCTTTCAGGTCCAGGATATCGAGCTGTGGTTCTACCGGTTCATGACCGAGATCCGCATTGGCGGCATCACGATTTCCATCGTCGGCATCCTCTTCGGTATCCTGCTGTTCCTGCTGGGGCTTCTGGTCACACGCTGGTTCCAGCGCTGGCTGGATGGCAGCGTGATGGCGCGGGGCCGGATGGATACGGGTGTGCGCAACTCGATCAAGACCGGGGTCGGCTATCTCGGTGTGGCGATCGCCGGCCTGATCGGGGTTTCCGCGGCCGGCATCGATCTTTCGAGCCTCGCCCTGGTCGCTGGTGCGCTCTCGCTCGGTATCGGTTTCGGCCTGCAGAATATCGTCAGCAACTTCGTCTCGGGGCTTATCCTCTTGGTCGAGCGGCCGTTCAAGGTTGGCGACTGGGTGTCGACCAGTTCGACCGAGGGTTTTGTGAAGAAGATTTCCGTCCGCGCCACCGAGATTGAAACGTTCAACCGCCAGTCTATCATCGTTCCCAATTCCGAACTTATCAACTCGCCGGTGGGCAACTGGACCCACCGCAACAAGCTCGGCCGCGTCGATGTACCGATTGGCGTAAGCTATGATGCCGACCCGCGCAGGCTCATCGAACTGTTGATCGAGGTTGCCCAGGGCCATGAACTGGTACTCAACAACCCGGAACCGGTGGTTCACTTCAGCGGATTCGGCGAGTCTTCGCTGGACTTCGTGCTGAAGTGTCATGTTGCCGACGTGCTTACGGGGATAACCGTGCGCACCGAGTTGAGCTTGCGCATCTTCGAGCGGCTGAAGGCCGAAGGTATTGAAATTCCGTTCCCGCAGCGCGATCTCAACGTCAAGTTCGGCGACGAACACGAACCGGTGGCTGTGCTTGCGGAAAAACTGATGGGTGGAATGGGCGGTGCCGGCAGCCCGGTGACTGCCGACGCCACCTCTGGCAAGCCACCCGCGCCCAAGCGTTCGAGAAAAAAGCCGAACCCGAAGATGCGGCCGGATTCGATGGATGATGGCGGCAATTCCGACGGGGGCGACCGTTGACCTTGCATCGTTCAGGCTGCATTCATTTTCGCAATGCAATAAAGCACCCATACCGGGCCAAAGGCGGCTCGAAAGTGTTCCAACAGGGAGCGGCGGAAATCTTCGCCGGACACCGATGAAAACATTCTATCTGGGTATGGCCGTGAGCCTGGCCATGATTGGCGGCGCCTCGGCCGCGAGCATCACCAACAAGGATGCCCAGCCGCAGGTGCTGATCGTGACCGAAGCTGGCGCCAAGATCGAAATGGTGGTCGAGGCCGGAGCCACGGTCAGTTTCTGCCCGACCGGCTGTTTCGTGACCATGCCGTCGGGCGACCGCGAAACCTTTTCCGGCAGTGAAACCATCGACATCGTCAACGGCGCGGCGGTGATCAAGTAGGTTGCAATGCCGGCGGGAACCGGACGCGGATTGGAGCGATTATGCGACCCACCGGCTTCCGGTCCGGTCGAACCAGGCCAGAACGCAACGCCGGGAGCCGGAAACGTGTCGTAACAGCGCTACTGGTCCATGCTGGCGATGTTGCGCAGTTTGGACTGGCTCTTGGGCAAAGCCGCCGCGTATTTGCTGATGGGCGTTTCCGCCGTCAATGCCTTGCCCAGAGCCGCGATCTGCTCGGCCTTTGACTTGATCACCCTGCGTTGCTCGTCTGTCAGTTTGTCGAAGGATTTCGGGCGGTAGTCGACTGCAAGGTCGGGGTAGGCGAGGCTGTCGGGTTGCGGTGTCGTGTCCGAGTAGGATTTTGAGAATTGCTCCAGCATTTCCTCGATCGCCTGGATTTCCACCAGGTATCGTCTCCAGCGATGTTCATCGAGATCGAACTTGTGGTCGATTTCCTGGCCGGCATCCTGGCCGAAATCTGAAAGCAATTTGATTGTTGGGCTTTTCATCTCGAGATTCAGTCCGCCTTCATCTTCTTTCAAATTCACCGTGACGATGCGTTCGCGATAGCCCGGCAAGATGGACTGCAGCGAGTCCTGCCAGTCCTTGGCGCTGTCAAACATGGCCATGACAAAGCCCAACAGGCCCTTGAATTGGTGGGTTGGCAGCAAGCGGCCACTTGCTGCTTCAACTGGCAGGGTGATCCGTCCGGCTTTCGGTTTGCCGGCATCCTCTTTCCTGATGCGCATGGGATGATATTCGGAGAGCGACACACCGAATGTCGGTGTTTGCGGCAGGAATTCATCAAAGAAGTGAACCGGAAAATTGCTCGACAGCCCGCCGTCGGAGAACAGGCAGCGCTTGACCGCCGGATAGACCGCCTGGTTGACCAGCGTGTAGTCAATCCGGTGCAGTGGCACAGCCGAAATCAGCCCGGGAAAACTCAGGCTCATGCGCGCCAGCACGACGACAGGCAATTGATCTGATTGGAAGTAGTGCAGATCACCGGCATCTTTCCCCCATTTTGCGCTCACTTTGGAGGAACGCGAGATCATATGGTCCACCACCTTGCCGGGAAACAGCTTGCGGAATTCGGCTTCGGAGAAAGCGTGGTTGTTGTTTGCAATCGGCAGGATGTAGGGCCGGTGGGTGGTGATGTCCGTGGTGACGGTTTTTACGTTGATCCCCTTTTCCTTGAGGTGCGCAATGGTCAAAGGGCCCTCGCTGTCATCGAGGCCCGCCACGGCATCGATGGTCTGGCTTAGCCAATCGGTGAGGGCCGCGCCTTTGCTGTTGGCCTGTGTGAGGCCCGGGCAGATCCCGTAATCATGTTCGGGCAAGGTCACCGTGACCTGCCGCAGCAAGGCTGCGCCAGCACCTGCAAAAGCGCCCAGAACCGCAAGCAACAGGCCCAGCAGGGTGAAGCCGAGCGAATGGGGGAGAATTCCCAGAGCAATTGCGATCACCATCCCGGGGAGGGCCCATATCAGGGCTTTTCTGCGATAATTACCCAGGAGCGCTGCAACGATCTTGCTCATGCTTTTCGACAAGGCTGCGAGCATGAAATTGAACAGCGGCCGCAATTCGGGAACCGGTTGGAACTTGCCGATCAGATCGGCCGAGAGTTCCTCCGGCAATTCGCCGATCTTCTTGAACCCGCCCTTGTCACGGCCGTATTCGGCGGCGGCAGTCACCACTGCTGCAATCGCGCCGGCAGAGGTGCCGCCGATGTTCTCGAACCGGTACTTTTTGGCGAGTTCGACCACGGCCATCGGGTAGACCACTCCACTGGTGATCCCTCCTTTCATCACCAGATCGCATTTCCGTTGCGGCGCCGTCATGGCATGTCTCCAGTTCAAACCGTTGCAAGTCAGGTCGCGAGTTCTTGCTTGAAAGCGTCGATCCATTGCCGGACCATCGCGCTGTAGGGCTGGTCGGGTTCGGCCATCGCCGCGATTTCGGCGATGATGAGTTCAATGAGGTTGTCGAGCTTGATGGCAGCAGCCCTGACCTTGGCGGTTCGCGAGCGGGCCAGTTGTCGGGATGTCTTGTCGATCTCGGCGATGAGATGGCGAAGGAACTCAAGATGGCGCAGGATCCGCGTGCGCTCCTGCACCAGACCCAGACGGTTCAAGCCGTAGACCTGGATCGACACAGCGCCGCGCACAGCGTTCTTCCGCGCCTGGGCGCCGCTGACGATTGCTCCTGTATTCCCGGTGTCGGGTACGGCCTCGGTGCCGCCTGATAGCGTTTTCGGCAGAACCAGCCCGATCGGGCGGTCGTGATTGATATAGAATTCCAGGTGTTCGGCCGGGTCGTCGCGGCATGGATCAAGCAGATAGGGCGCTTCGCGTTCTATGCTATCGGCTTCGGTGACCGCACGGGTGCCTGCAATGGGAAATGCGGGGCCCTTTCCGGTGCTTCTGGTTGCCATCTCGGCTTCGTGCAAATCGCTGAGGCTGACCCTCGGCGAGGGAATTTCCTGCCGGCGTCTGCGGTTGCAATCGATGCAGCTCGGAAGAAGATTTTCCCAGTTCATCGCCAGCCACCAGTAGCCTGGATGATCATCCTCGCCCTCCACCGCAGCCTTGGGGCGGAAATGCTCGACATCCACCGGCGCCTGGGCCTGGTAATAGCTTTCGCAATAGGCGCACTTGCCATGAAACAGCGCATGCAGCGCCGTCTTGACGCCGTCGTTCTTGTAGACCTTGAACGGGAACGCTTTCTTGCGCAAGGCCGCGTTGGATACGTGACTGCGGGCTTTCTCCAGCTCTTCGCGACCGCGCGAGTCGGGGCCGGTCAAATAGCTCGGGGGATCGATGGTGTTGCGGTCAACCTTGCGCATCATACACGCTCCAGTGCTTCGAGGATGCGCTCCTTGGTTTCCTTGCGCAAACCGGCATAGGCGTTGGCACTCACGTTGCCGCGCTTGATGATGTAATCGCTGACCGCTTCATGGACGATCCGCGAAACCTGGGTGGTGCCGATCGGCAACGCCTCTTCGATCTCGCGGCGGAACTTCCGCAGCATCTGGCCTTCTTCGGAGTTGTCATCAATCTTATCGGTCTTGGCCTTGACCAGGCTGTCGGCGAGTTGCGCCATTGCCTTGCCGCTCACAGGATCATCCGTGTCGAACAGGCTGAAAAGATCGGAGGTCAGCAATTGTTCGATGGTCAATTGCGATACATTCGGGAGCTCTGTCAGGGTTTCGATCACCACAGGCAGTTTCGATCCCAGGGCGCGGCCCGGCAGGCGCTGCAGCACCATGACTTCGCCGTCGTGCATCCCGCGGACGCACAGCGGGTCGTGGGTGGTGACGATGAAGGTCATGTTGGGAAGCGCTTTGCGCAAGCCTTCGATGATGCGGACTTTCCAGCGTGGATGCAGGTGCGCCTCCACCTCGTCGATCATAATGATGCCGTGGGCGTCGTTCAGGGTCTGGAAATTCCACCCGCGCTTGTCATCGAGCAGCCAGCGCATGACGTCACAGGTGAGGGCCAGAATAGTCCGGAAACCGGAGGAGACGCTGGACAAAGGCGTCCTGGACAGTTTTCCATTCGCCAGTTCGACGACGACGAGGCATCGTTTGGCCTTCTTGTCGCGTTCGATAACGTTGAAGTTTTCACCGATGCCGAAGACATGCCGCAGCGATCTGACGACCATGTTGAACTTGTTCTGGCTGATCTGTAGCAGCCATTTTTCCGGATTGGACAGTAGGTTGTCGCTGCGGAACAGGCTGACGATCCCCCGGTGCGGCTCCCATTCGTAGAAATCGTCCAGGTAATGACGATAGGCACCATAGGCGAAGACCGGCATGTTGGCCGGAACAGCGCTCTCTGCCTGAAACCCCTTCGAACTCAGTTTGAAGCTGACGGTTTGGGACTTGCCGGTATCGTCGGCAAAATCGAGTTCGACGCTCGAATGGGTACGCCGGCGTTTCTTCTGATCGCCCAGAAAAGTCGGGTCGAGCAGCAGCCGGCCGGCCTCGACGCCGAGTTTTTCCAGTGCCGCCTCCGAGCTAAGGGCCAGCGTGATGGCTTCGAGGATCGAGCTCTTTCCGGATGCGTTTTCGCCAAGTATCAGCAGCGCCGGGGTTTGTCCCGGTTCCCGGCCGTGCTTGCGGCGGGGCATTTCGAACTCGAGCTTTTCGAGCGATTTGAAAGATTTGAGCCGGACGCTGCTGAGCCGCCAGTCTTGCCTGGTCTGCTTCTTTGCCGCTCGTGCCGTACCGACCTTGCGCGCGGGAGAACGCTTGGTGGCCGGATTTGCGGCGCGGCCGACGGAGTCATTTGCACCGGTTCTTTCCGACTTGATGTAGCCGGCAATCAGTCCCGGAAACTCTGTTTCGAGCTTCCAGGCCTCGGAGGCAAAATAGGAATCCGGTCTGCCGCCAAAAACCGACAGGTCCGGCACGACGCGCTCACGCTCTTTACCGCGTCTGTTGGCGAGGCTCAGCCGGTTAAGGCCAAAATGGGCAATGGTTTCCTCGCCGCGCGGCGAAAGTGGTCTGAGGAACCCGTTGCGGCCCATGATCATGTGGCTTGAGATGTCCTGGTCATTGCAGGGATCGAGCAGGATGTTCCTCTCCGAAATCGACAGCAGCCAGTTGCCATCGTTTCGCTCGGCATAGGCCCTATACTGCGCCGCCGTCGGAGCCTTGCTGCGGCGGCCGTCCACGGGAAAGAAGTTGAGGCGGCGGGGGCGGCATTCCTTGCAGATCGGGTAGAGATTCTGCCAGGCGTCGGCCAGCCAGCCATAGGCCATGAAGGCGAATTCGTCCTTGTCGAGCGGCAGAGCTTCTCTGGTCGGGCGGAAGCGATAGGTCTCCAGTCTGGTCCGCGTTTCGCAAAACGCACAGCGTCCTGAAAACAGCTTCGACAGCGCGTTGTTCAAGTTCGAATCATGGAGCAGGTGTCTGTCCGGGGGGGTGTGCTGGACCCGTTCCTTGTCGGGCAGGCTCAGATATTGAAGGTATGCCATCCGCATTTTCTTGAAATCGTCGTCAGCCAACGACGTGGGCGGTGACACATTGCTGCGGTCGACGTAACGCATGTGGAGCCTCCTCAAAAAGCAACTATACTGCGTTTTCTCGACGTCCAAATGCTCAGGATGTGACCTCACGCTTTATTCACGCGCCACCTGCGGCTGCCGGAAGCTGGCAGCCTCCGCTCCTTGAGGATCAAGCGGCGAAATCACCATCCCCAAATTTGCAAGGTTCTGCCCGTCGTCCTGCATTGTGATTATGTCGTAGACAGGCTCTAGTTTTGATGCGGCAGATTCTAAATTCTGTTCAAAGCGCAATCAGGGCAGATCAAAATGGCAGAGTTTCCGAAGCAGGCGAAGGTCGTGATCATCGGTGTGGGCGGGATTGTCGGCGCCTCCATCGCGCACCATCTGATCGAACGTGGATGGGACGACATTGTCGGCATCGACAAGTCCGGCGTGCCGACCGACATCGGGTCCACGGCGCATGCCTCGGATTTCTGCTACACGACCAGCCACGACTATTTGTCGGTCTGGACGACGCAGTACTCGATCGATTTCTTCGAGAAGATGGGCCACTACGCCCGTATCGGCGGACTGGAAATCGTGCGCGCGGGCGACGAGACCTGGATGGAAGAGATCAAGCGCAAGATATCCTCCGGCAAAGCCTTCGGGACGCGGGCGAGCCTGATCGGTCCGGCTGAGGTGAAGGCAAAGTTCCCGCTGGTCGAGGAAGAAATGGTCGCGGGCGCCCTGTGGGACCCGGACGCAGGCCTTGTCATTCCGCGCTCGCAGACGGTTGCCGGCAAGCTCGTCGATGCGGGCGAAAAGACCGGCAAGCTTAGCGTCTTCGCTAACACACCGGCCCAGTCGCTGATCGTCGAGGGCGGGCGCATCAAGGGCGTCGTCACCCATCGCGGCACCATCATGGCCGACCATGTGGTCATCTGCGCCGGCATCTGGGGGCGGCTGATCGCGGAGATGGTCGGCGAAGACCTGCCGGTGATGCCGGTCGATCACCCGCTGACCTTTTTCGGCCCCTACAACGAGTTCGAAGGCACCGGCAAGGACATCGGCTGGCCGCTGATGCGCGACCAGGGCAATTCGGCCTATATGCGCGACACCGGCGATCCGAAGACCGCCGAGGGCGGCCAGATCGAATGGGGCTATTACGAGACCGACGAGCCGCGGCTGTGCCATCCCCGGGACATCCTGGAAAAGAATGAGGCGCGGCTTTCGCCGTCACAGCGCGATCTCGAGATGGAGCAGATCCTTGAGCCACTGGAGCGGGCCATGGAACTGACCCCGATCCTCGGCGAGCTCGGCTACAATGAGAGCCACTCCTTCAACGGCCTGCTGCAGGTCTCGGCCGCCGGCGGGCCCTCCTGCGGCGAAAGCCAGAAGGTGCGCGGCCTGTGGTACTGCGTCGCCATATGGGTCAAGGACGGTCCGGGTTACGGCAAGCTGATTGCCGACTGGATGACCGACGGGCGCACCGAGATCGACCATAACTCGATCGACTATGCGCGGTTCTACCCGCACCAGATGACCGAGGAATTCATCGAGGGCCGCTGCCGCGAGGCGGCGCAGAAGATCTACTTCCCGGCGATCCATCCGCGCGAGCCCTATGCTTCGGGCCGCGGCGTCAAGCGGTCGCCGTTCTACGAGCGCGAAGTCGAGCTTGGCGGTCATTTCATGGAACTCGGCGGCTGGGAGCGCGCACATGGCTATGCCTCGAACGCGCACCTGCTCGAGAAGTTCGGCGACCGGGTTCCGGTTCGGGCAAACGAGTGGGACAACCGTCATTTCTGGCGGGTGTCGAATGCCGAGCATCTGCAGTTGACCGAAGATTGCGGCATCATCAACCTGTCGCATTTCCACATGGTCGACATCGAGGGACCGGATCACGTCGAGATGCTCGAATGGCTTTGCGCCGCCAAGATCGGCGGCGACAACATGATCGGCAAGGGTATCTACACCCACTTCCTCGACGACGAGGGCATGGTACGGGCCGACTTCACGGTCATCCGCATGGCCGACCGTTGCCGGCTGATCAACGGCGCGGATGCCGGGCCGCGCGACTTCCACTACATGCAGCGTATTGCCCAGGACAAGGGCTACGATGTCACCATCACCGATGTGACAGAGAAGTTCATCACCATCGGCATCTGGGGCCCCAACGCCCGCGAGACGCTGAAGAAGGTGGTCGCCGATCCGGCGGGCCTCGACATCGAGAACTTCCCCTTTGCCGCGATCAAGCCGATCGAGATCGCCGGCAGGACGGTTTCCGCCTTCCGCCTCTCCTATGTCGGCGAGCAGGGCTGGGAGCTGCACATGAAATACGAGGACGGCCTGGCCGTCTGGGACGCGCTGCGGTCGACCGGGGTGATGCCGGTCGGTGTCGAGACCTACGCAAACTCGCGCCGCATGGAAAAGAGCCTGCGGCTGCAGAACGCCGATCTTCTGACCCAGTACAACCTGATCGAAAGCGACCTTGCGCGGCCGAAGGTCAAGGAAGCCGATTTCCGCGGCAAGGAAAAACACCTGGAATACAAGGCGCGCGCCAACCAGCCGGCGATGCTGTGCACGCTGGTGATGACCGAGAATGTCGACGCCAAGGGCGTGGCCCGCTACCCGGTCGGCGTCCTGCCGGTGATGGATCCGGAAACCGGCGAGACGCTTGTCGACGAACTCGGCCGCCGGTCCTACACGACGTCGATCGCCTACGGTCCGACTATCGGCAAAAACATCGCGCTGGCCTATCTGCCCTGGGATTACTGCCAGGTCGGGCGCAAGCTCAATGTCGAGTACTTCAACGAAACCTACCCGGTCGAAGTGGCGGCGGTTGGCTACACGCCGCTTTACGACCCGGAAAACCTCAAGCCGCGGAGCTGATCGTTCGCTTATTGCCGGAATGAATGGCCGTGCTGCTCACCTGGGGCAGCACGGCTTTTTCTTGCGGACGGACCCGTTGTCGCGAGGTTGGTCCCTGCTGCCGCTGCAACACCGGCCTCTGGGAGTTGCGGGCACAGATTGCCCACCATCTGCACCACCGCCAACCGAAAATCCGGTTCAGCCTCGCTTGCTGCCATGATAAGCTGAACCATGACCGGATGGATCAGGGCTGCGCTGGCAGCCGCAGCTTTGCTGGTGGCATCGCCCGGCGCGCAAGCGCGGGAGCCGGTCGATGTCGCGCTGGTACTGGCGGTCGACGTGTCGCGCTCGATGTCGGCACGGGAACTCACCATCCAGCGCGACGGCTATGCCGCGGCGCTCAATCATCCCGACGTCATCCGGGCCATCAGGCAGGGCGCCTATGGCCGCATAGCCGTGACGATGTTCGAGTGGGCCGGCAACAGTGCGATCCGCGAGGTGTTCGGCTGGACGCTTGTGGAAACAGGCGCGGATGCGGACCAGCTCTCGGCGATTGTCGGCAGTTCCAGTCCGGTCGGCCTGCGCCGGACATCGATTTCCGGCGCCATCCTGCACGCACTGAAGCTTCTGGAAGAAGCGCCCTTCGACGGGTTTCGCAAGGTGATCGATGTTTCCGGCGACGGTCCCAACAACCAGGGGCAGCCGGTGCTGGCTGCACGCGAGGCGGCGCTCGCCAACCGCATTGTCATCAACGGGCTTCCGCTGATGACCAGCGACGGATTCGGCAGCGGCTTCAACATCGCCGATCTCGATACCTATTACAGCGAATGCGTGATCGGCGGACCGGGGAGTTTCCTGGTTCCGGTGACAAGCTGGGACCAGTTTCCCGAAGCGATCCGGCGCAAGCTCATCCTCGAGATAGGCGGATTGCCACCGGTGGAGCAATCGGTCATTCCGGCGCAATCCCCGCCGGGGTTGGGATTCCGGGCGCCGTCCGAGCCTTATGACTGCCTGATCGGCGAGAAGATCTGGGATCAGCGGCGATGGATGTTCGATGACCCCTAGAGGTATTGCTGCATCTGCCCGAAAACGGGCGGTTTACGCCATTCTTCGCGTGGGCCAGCTGCAGCCTGTCGGCCTGAGCCTCGAGGCAGGTCGCAGAACCGCCGGTTTCCGGCCGTCTCATCCCCTGGAAATGCTGGTATTGACCGGTTGATGTTAACCGAAATTCAATCCCGGCATGATTAGCCTGACGCATACAAAGGGGTGCATGTATGTTCATCGGGCTTTCGGGAATGCAGTATACGGGTGGATCGCTTCGTGACCACCGCATCATTGTGGCTGAGGACTCGAATGTCTTCACCTCGATGATTGGCCAGAAGCTGAAGGAAAGCTTCGATATTGACATCGAGATCTGCCGTTCCTTCGAAGAGCTTCAACTGGCTTATGATTACAATGACCGGCCGATCACGCTGGCCATTTCCAATGTCAATCTGCCAGGGGCGGAGAACGGCGAGGCGCTGGCCTATCTGGCCGGACTGTCGATCCCGATCATCGTCTTTACCGGAACATTCCACGAGAAGACCCGGGAAGGGATTCTTGCCCGTGACATCGTTGACTACGTGATCAAGGACAGTGTGCTTGCGATCGACATGCTCGAGGAGTCGGTCTGCCGCTTCCTGACCAATCACCGCCACCATGTGCTGATCGTCGATGACAGCCCGACGGCGCGCGCGCTGCTGCGCACTCGGCTGGAGCGCTTCAACTTCAAGGTCAGCGCCGCCGAGAGCGCGGCGGAGGCCCTGAAGATCCTGAAGGTGACGCCGGACATCGGCCTGGTGATTACCGACTACAACATGCCCGACATGGATGGTTTCGAACTGACACGGCGCCTGCGCTCGGTGCGCGGCAGCCATGAGCTCAGAATCATCGGCGTCTCGTCGTCCGACAACCGGCTGCTTTCGGCGCGGTTCCTGAAGGCCGGCGGCAATGATTTCATGCTCAGGCCCTATATCGACGAGGAATTCTACTGCCGTGTGAACCAGAACCTGGACACGCTTGACCAGATCAAGTCCGCACGCCGGTTGAAGGGAAATACAGAGGCGGCGAAAGTCGCATAACCCGATCCGTACCCGGTTTGCCGCCGCGTGATTGGCCTGCTTACCAATGGAGTAGCTGATGCCGAGAGCTTCAAATGAACTCGAAATGCAAGCCAATCCGCTCATGGCAGGGGAGCGCCTTCGGGTGCTGCTGGTCGAGGATTCCCGTATGTTCACCTCGGCGCTCAAGTTCCGGTTCGAGACCGATCTTGGCGTCGATGTCGTCACCTGCAGTTCGCTGGCGGAAATGAAGCGGGCGGCAAACGATGCCAGTCACGGTTTCTTCGTCGCCGTCACGGACCTCAACCTGCCGGATTCGCCGCATTGCGAGGCACTGGATTATGCCCTCGATATCGACTTGCCGACGATCGTCTTTACTGGAAAATTCGATTTCAACACGCGCGCCAGCATTCTGAAGAAGAATGTGCTCGACTACGTGATCAAGGATACCGACCGGGCTTTCGACGAAATCGTCAATGCCGTGCAGCGGATCATGTCCAACCGCAACTACCGCATTCTCGTGGTGGATGACACCAAGACCCAGCGCAGCATTCTCTCGTCGATGCTGCGGGCGCAGAAGTTCGAAGTGGTCGAAGCTGCATCGGGCCAGCAGGCGCTGGAGGCTATTGCGGCTAATCCCGACATCAAGCTGGTGCTGACCGACTATCACATGGGCGACATGGACGGCTATCAGCTGACCCGCAAGCTGCGCCGCGACTACACCGACGACATGTTGCGCATCATCGGCATTTCCAATTCAAACGATCCGGAGCTTTCGGCAAGCTTCCTGAAGGCCGGAGCCAGCGATTTTCTCTACCGGCCGTTTGTCCAGGAGGAGTTCCAGTGCCGGATTGCTCAGAACATCGGCATCCTGATGAAGATGGAAGCCCTGAAGAGGGCCGCGGCACGGCATCATCCAGCCGTCGCGGTGCCGGCCTGATCCATCAGCCAACCTAAGGGCAGCCGCAGTTCGTCAGGCTGCCGTCTGGTACTGCTTGCGCTCGGCGCGTTCCTGCTGCGGCGAGCGGTTGTAGAGTTCGCGGTAGCACTTGGAGAAGTGCGAGGCGGAGACGAAGCCGCAGGCCACCGCCACCTCTACCACCGGCATCGGTGACTGGATGAGCAGGTGCCGGGCCCGGTCGAGACGGATTTCCAGATAGTAGCGGGCCGGGGAACGGCCCATTTCCTGGCGGAACAGGCGCTCGATCTGCCGCCGCGACAGGCCGGCATCGTCGGCGATCTCGATCAGCGACAGCGGTTCTGAGAGATTTGCCTCCATCAACTCGATGATGGAGAGCACCTTGGCGTTCTGCACACCCAGACGGGCGCGCAACGGCAGGCGCTGGCGGTCGTGGGCATTGCGGACGCGATCGGTCAGCGCCATTTCACAGATGCGGTTGACCAGCGTGTCGTCATGATCTTCGCCGATCAGGCTCAGCATCATGTCGAGTGCCGCGGTGCCGCCGGCGCAGGTGTGGATCGATCCGTCTATTTCATAAAGATCGGCATAGACATTGGCCTTCGGGAAGGCTTCGGCGAAGCCAGGCAGGTTCTCCCAGTGGATGGCGCAACGACGTCCCGACAGCAGGCCCGCCTGCGCCAGGATGTGGGCGCCGGTGCACAGGCCGCCGACGGCAACACCGCGATTGTGCTCCTCGCGCAGCCAGGCCAGGACCGACTTGTTCTGGAATCGCTCGACATTGACGCCGGAACAGACAAACACCATTGTCGGCCGGTTTTCGCCCGACAGGCTGCGCCGTTCGTCGGCGAGCGAGGTGTTGACGCCGACCACAACCTGGTTGGAGGCCGGCACCGGCTCTCCATCATGGGACGTCAGCCGCCATTTGTAGCACTCGTATCCGAGCATCCGGTTGGCCAGACGCAACGGCTCGATCGCCATCGAGAAGGCGATCATCGAAAACTCCGGAACCATGAAAAAGACGATCGACCGCTTCTGTTTGTTCGGTGAGGCCATGCCAACAATCCTGTGCGCGCCTCCCAGAGGCCCATGTCGCGATCAGGCCACAAAAATCGCGTTTTGTCACTGGGATGACACCGGATTTTTTCGCCTTGCGACATGGGGATCGGGGATGGACGACAGGCGTCACAGCATCGGGCGGGCAAGAATTTCAGCGCGTGTCGTGTTCTCCGAAACATGGCCCCGGGGCGCTTGCCAGCCGATGTCCTTCTGCAGCTCGAGCGGCAGATCGAGCAGGGTCCGTTCCATGACGGCACGCTTGTGATTGGCATGCCAGCGGCGGGCATGGCGGGCGATTTGCGAAAGACCGAACATTGCTGTGTCTCCTGTGTCGGTGTTGACCAGCCAGGCTGGATTGACAACAGCATCGCTCCGATGCATCATTCAATCAAACGAAATGAATTTACCTCAACGATCAATGGAATTGAATGATATGAATGCACCCCTCAACCACCCGCTGCTGATGCTGGATCCGGATGTCCTGCGCAGCTTTGTCGCGATCGCCGAGACCGGCAGTTTCACGGCCGCGGCCGCGCGGATCTACCGGACGCCATCAGCCGTCTCGATGCAGATCAAGCGCCTCGAGGAGCAGCTGGGCGTCTCGGTGTTCCTGCGCGATGCGCGCAACGTGTCGCTCACCCATGACGGGGAGGTGCTGCTTGGCTATGCGCGGCGGCTGATCGCGCTCAACCGGGAAGCGATCTCGCGGTTCGTGACGTCGGAGGTCTCCGGCGTCGTACGGATCGGATCGCCGTCGGATTATGGCGAGGCGGTGCTGCCGGGCGTGCTCAAGCTGTTTGCCAAATCGCACCCTTCGGTGGTCGTCGACGTGGTGATCGACCAGTCCTCGAGCCTTCTGAAGCGGTTTGCCTCGGGGCACCTCGACATCGCCCTGGTCAGCTGCATGAAGCATCTGACGCCGACGCCCGACGAAGTGATGATGACGGACGAGATTGTCTGGGCCGGCGCCAAGGGCGGCCAGGCCTGCCTGATGGACCCGCTGCCGGTGTCGATGTGGGACGAGGGGTGCGTGTGGCGCGAAAGCGCGCTGTCGGCGCTCGACAGGGTTGGCCGGGCCTACCGGGTGGCGTTCATGACCTCGCACATGGCCGGGCAACGCGCGGCGATCCTGGCCGACCTGGCGATCGCGCCGATGGGGCGGAGCTTTGTTGGACCGGATATCCAGATCCTCGACGAGAATTGCGGGCTGCCGGCGCCCGGCGAGTACCAGTTGCTGCTCAAGGTGGCGGCCGATCCGTCGCCACAGATCTGCGCACTCAGCGATCATTTCCGTGCGGGTTTCGAACGGTTCAACCAGACCGGATCGTTCGATGCGTCAGCAGTGTGATATCTGCGGATCTGCGGGGATGAATGCCGCCTGAACGGCCTGTTCAGGGTATAGCCAGCCGTAATCGTCCAGTTTGCAGACAACAGCGCATCCAACCCGGCGCTGAAGGGGAGAAAGACAATGAAATCATCCATCCGCATCATTCTGGCGCTTGCGGCTGCGGCCATTGGCGCGACATCCGCTCCGGCCCTTTCGTCGGCCTTTACGGCAGGCACGATCACGGCAATCGCACCGGACGACGCTCTCAACATCCGCAAATGGCCATCGGCGCAATCGCAGATCATCGATGCCTATGAGCTCAATGAAAAAATCAGCATGACCGGGCGCTGCAAGAACATCGTCACCAATGTCTCGTTCCGGATTGACGGCTATGGCAGCATCGAGTGGAAATATGCCCAGATGAAGAAGGCCAATGTCTGGTGCCAGGTGATGACCGACGACGCCGAGCTTGGCTGGGCGCGCGGCAAGTATATCTGGCCGGAATGAGCCCTCAGTTCTTCGGAGCCGAGGCCCTTTCCGCATTGGCCCGGCCGCGGGCCAATGCCAGATGGACGATGATCGCCGAGGCGTAGCAGCCGATCAGCAGGGCCGGCAGCCCGGTGTCGGCGCCCGTCGCAACGACGGCCAGCATTGCCGGCGTGCCGAGCGCATTGCCGATATTGCCGGTCTGGGCGATGCCGCCATTGGCCAGCGCGCGATCTTCGAGCGAGATATTGAGTTGCGGGACTGCCGCGAAGCTCGCGCCCTGAACCAGGCCAAGACACGCGAACAGCGCGATGAAGAGCCAGGCACCGGGGCCTGTGAGCAGAAACACCAGCACCAGGACGATGGCTGTCGCGAAGCCGGTGACGATGACGCTGACCGCGGACATGTATCTGAGCAAGACATTGCCGAGCGTCATCGACGAGACGATGCTGGACAGCGGCATGGCGGCGGCGGCGAAGGCGCGCTGCGACGGATCCACCATGGTCGGCAGGATGGCGAGCATCGAGACGAAGGTCAGTGTGTAGAACAGCCAGCCGAGCGCGGGAGCGGCGATGAAGGGGGAAGCGTAGGCCGTCAGGTGCCGATGCAGGATGTTCCCGAGCGAAGGCCATGGCGGGGCGCCGGTGCGATCTTCCCCTGGCAGGACAATCGTCAGAAGAATCGCGAAAGACGCCATGTAGGCCGCATGGATCGCCGACAATCCACACAGTCCTGCAATCCGGATGATATGAGGCGCGGTCAAGGCGATGGCGGCGAAGGCGACGCCGAAATAGGTGCCCCACAGGGTGAGCGCCGCAGCCTGATGGCGCTTCGTTGTCAACTGGGCGATCAGTGTCGGCGCGGTGACGACAATCGCCAGATGCGACATACCCTCGATGAGCCGGCTTGCCAGCATCCACTCGAACCCGGGAAGCATGGTCTGCCAGGCGGAAACGGCGGCGCCGAGATAGAGGCCCGCGATCAGCAGGCGGCGGACGCCGAGCTGGATGGCGATGACGCCGGCGACCATCCCTAACAGCATGCCGATGACCGAGATCAGCGAGACAAGATATCCCGAGGCGGCACCCGTCTCGCCGTAATGGGCCTGCAGTTCGGGGAAGATCACCACGATCTTGGCGAATTGCGCCGCTGCTCCCAGGCCCGCACCCCACAGGGCGAGGACCAGGAACAGCGGTGATCGGAAAAGGGAAGACATCCCAATGGCCGTAGACCCAAGCCCGATTCGGGTAAAGGGCGAATTCTAGCCCCGGTTGCGCCGGCCTCCGCGGCGGCGTCCGGCGCCGGGCTCGATGCCGTCGGCGGCATCGGTGTCCATCGAGCGTTCCGGCAGTTTGACCACCTCGGTGAGCTTCGGGAACGCATCGACCTTGTTGGGGAAGGCCATGGCGTTGACGAAATGCTCCTGGAATTTCGGCTCAAGCGCCGTTTCGATCTTTTCGATCCGGGTGACGGTCTGCTCGATCTCGCGACGGTGATCGCGGTTCAGCAGCGCCATGCGGGCGCCCGTGCCCGCCGCGTTGCCGACGGCCTTGACCTTCTCGAGATCGCAATCGGGCACGAGACCCAGCACGAGGGCATATTTCGGGTCGATGAACGAGCCGAAGGCGCCGGCCAGCCCGATACGGTCGACATGATCGATACCCTGCTTGTCCATCAACAGCTTGACGCCGGCATAGAGTGCCGCCTTGGCCAGCTGGATTGCGCGGACATCGGTCTGGGTCACCATCAGCCGCTGCTCGCCATCGCGCAGCAGGTAGGAGAAGGTGCGGCCATTGCCGGTGATCCGCGGGCTGCGGGCGGCGAGATCGCCGTTGATGACGCCATCCTCGGTGATGATGCCGGCGAGGTACATCTCGGCGATGATCTCGATGATGCCGGAGCCGCAGACGCCGGTGACGCCGACCTTCTTCGCGGCCTCGTCAAACCCGGGCTCATCCGACCAGGGCTCGATGCCAATGACGCGGTAGCGCGGTTCAAGCGTTTCCGGATCGATGCGGATGCGCTCGATCGCGCCGGGTGCGGCGCGCTGGCCGCAGGAGATTTCAGCGCCCTCGAAGGCGGGGCCGGTGGGCGAGGAGGCGGCCACCGTGCGGGCCGAGTTGCCGAGTACGATCTCGGCATTGGTGCCGACATCGACCAGCAGCATCATCTCGTCCTGCCGGTGCGGGCCTTCGGTGAGCGTTGCCGCTGCCGCATCGGCGCCGACATGACCGGCGATGCAGGGCAGCATGTAGACCCGTGCGCCCCTGTTGAGCGGAATGTCGATCTCGGAGGCCTTGACGTTGACGGCGCCGGAGACGGCGAGCGCGAAAGGCGCGCCGCCGAGTTCGGTCGGATCGATGCCCAGGAACAGGTGATGCATGATCGGGTTGCCGACGAAGACCGCGTCGAGGATGTCGGTGCGGTCGATCCCGCCCTCGGCGCAGACCTTGTCGATCAGTCCGTTGATCGCCTCGCGCACGGCCACCGTCATGCCTTCGCGGCCTTCCGGGTTCATCATCACGTAGGAGACGCGGCTCATCAGATCCTCGCCGAAGCGGATCTGCGGGTTCGACGTACCCGACGAGGCGAGCGTGCGGCCCGAAAGCAGCGACGACAGGTGCATGGCAATGGTAGTCGAGCCGATGTCGCAGGCAATGCCGTAGGCCTCGTTCTTCAGCCCCGGATAAAGTGCCACCAGTGTCGCCTGTCCGCCGTCGACGGGTTCGTGCACGGCGGCGGTGACCTTCCAGTCGCCCTTGCGCAGGATCTGCTGCACCTGGCCGAGCAGGTAGGTGTCGATGGCCAGGCCCTTGAAGCCCCAGTCGGCCTCGATCGCCAGCAGCAGCCGGTCAAGGTCGCCGAGCGGCTTGTGCATGTCCGGCTCCTCGACCTCGACATAGCACATGTGAATGGCCGGATTGCGTTCGATGACGCGCCCGTCGGAATCCTTGCGCACGACCTGCGCGTTGACCACGGCGTCCTGCGGGATATCGATGACCAGGTCGCCGAGGATCTTTGCCGAGCAGGACAGCCTGCGGCCGGCCTTGAGATCGCGTTTTTCGGCGTAGCGCACCTCGTTGCCGCCAAACGGCGAGATGTGCTCGTTGGACGAGGTGATGCCGTGCTTGGCGAAGACGCCTTCCTGGACGTCGACCTGGCAACGGCCGCAGATGCCGCGGCCGCCGCAAACGCTCTCGACATGCACGCCCAGTTGCCGCGCGGCATCGAGCACCGGCGTGTCGGTGGGAAAGCGGCCACGCTTGCCCGAGGGCATGAACAGGACGAGATGGTCGGTCATTGGGTCACCATTTTGCAAGTGAGGCGCGATGCTCTATCCTGACCCTCATCCTGAGGTGCGAGCATGAGCAAGGCGAATGCGAGCCTCGAAGGGCGAGGGGCAGGATGGTTGAGGCAACTGTCTACATTTTGCGCTGTGCGGACGGCAGCTACTACACGGGACTGACGAAGCAGGCGCTCGAGGCGCGTGTATGGGAGCACAACAACCTTCCGAGCGAAACCAGCTATACGGCCAAGCGGCGCCCGGTGGAACTGGTGTTCTCCGAGACTTACGATCTGGTGACCGATGCGATCGCGCGCGAGCGGCAAATCAAGGGATGGTCGAGGCGAAAAAAGCAGGCCTTGATCGCCCTTGATTATGAAGGATTGCCAGATCTTTCGCGGCGCGGGCATCTTGTGCCGAAACCATAGCGCCAGAAGGCCAACACCCTCGCCCTTCGAGGCTCGCCCCTTCGGAGCTCGCACCTCAGGATGAGGGTGTTGGGGTGACTTCATTTCAGTCACCCGTCCAAAGCAATGGTTTGCCAGTGTCATTGTCCGACTTTTGGATCACGCTCCGCCGGCGCGGGCTGCGCGGCCGCCGCGGCGGCGGCCGCCATCACCGCCCGAGGGGGCTGCCGATTGGGGCGCAGGGGCGGAGCCGGCGACATGCGGCTGGTAGTCCTTGTAGGTCTTGATCCAGTTCATGCAGTTGGCGTCGTTGCCCTTGAGCACGTTGGCGGCGCGCACGGCTTCCATTTCCTGCGGACGGCAGGGATTCATGATCGCCGAGGTCATGCCGGCGCCGATCACCATCGGGATGAAGCCGGCATTGATGCCGTGGCGGTGCGGCAGGCCGAAGGAGATATTGGACAGGCCACAGGTGGTGTTGACCTTGAGTTCGTTGCGCAGGCGGTGAAGCAGCGCGAAGACCTGCTGGCCGGCCGTGCCCATGGCGCCGATCGGCATGACCAGCGGGTCGACGACGATGTCGTACGGCTTGATGCCGTAGTCGGCGGCATGCTCGACGATCTTCTTGGCAACAGCGAAACGCACGTCGGGATCTTCGGAAATGCCGGTCTCGTCGTTGGAGATGGCGACCACCGGTACGTCGTACTTCTTGCACAGCGGCAGGATGGCTTCGAGTTTTTCCAATTCGCCGGTGACCGAGTTGACCAGCGGCCGACCCTTGGCGATCTTCAGCGCGGCCTCGATAGCGGCCGTCACCGAACTGTCGATCGACAGCGGCACGTCGACCAGGCCCTGGACGATCTCCATGGTCTGGACCAGCAGACCCGGTTCGGTCTCGTTCGGATTGACCGAGGTGACGCCGGCATTGACGTCGAGCATGGTGGCGCCGGCGGCGACCTGTTCCAGCGCGTCCTTGATGACGGTGTCGAAATTGCCTTCGATCATCTCGGCGGCGAGCTTCTTGCGGCCGGTCGGGTTGATGCGTTCGCCGATGACGCAGAAGGGCTGATCAAAGCCGATGATCACTTCTCGGGTGGCTGAGGCGACGATAGTGCGGGTCATGGTCGGTCCTTGCGGTAGAGACATAAAGATTTGTTTATGTGTTTATAGATTTCTGGTGCGAGATGCAAGCCTTCGGCTCTAATCGGAGGGCTCCGCATCTCCCACGGCGCCTGCCAGTTCATGCGGGACCTGCTTGGGTTCCTCGAGGATTTCCTCCATCCTCGCTGCGACCAGTTCGTCCACCGGATTGGGCTCCTTGCGCCAGGGCCTGCGGCCCTTCAGAACGCCTGATTCGTGGACGATCTCGGCAACGAATTCTTCCTGACGGTAGGCCATCACATGGATGCCGGAGACGCCTTCGATCTCCTTGACCTCGTTGATGATGTCGATGCAGAGCTGCTTGCCTTCCTTCTTCTGGTCCTCGGCGCCTTCCAGGCGCTTGATGATCTCGTCGGGAATGTGCACGCCTGGAACGTTGGAGCGCATCCACTTGGCGGTGCGGGCGGAGGCGAGGGGACCGACGCCGCACATGATGAAGCACTCCTTGTCGAGCCCCATGTCGCGAACCTGTTGCATGTATTTCCTGAACATCGGCACGTCGTAGCAATACTGGCTCTGCACGAACTGGGCGCCGGCGGCGATCTTCTTGGCCAGCCGGTGCGGGCGGAAATCATGGGGTGGCGCAAACGGATTGATGGCGGCGCCGAGAAACACCGTTGGCGGGCTGGTCAGCTTGCGGCCCGACAGGAACTTCGAGTTGTCGCGCATGATCCGGATGGTTTCGAGAAGCGACATGCAGTCGAGATCGAACACCGGCTTGGCGCCGGGCTGGTCGCCGGCCTGCACGCCGTCGCCGGTCAGGCACAGGATGTTCTGCACGCCCATGGCGGAGGCGCCGAGCACGTCGCCCTGGATGGCGATGCGGTTCTTGTCGCGGCAGGAGATCTGCATGATCGGCGCGTAGCCCATGCGGGTCAGAAGCGCGCAGATGCCAACCGAGGACATGTGCGCGTTGGCACCGGAGGCGTCGACCGCGTTGATGCCGTCGACCCAGCCGTCGAAGATTGCGGCGCGTTCATAGACATCGTGCGGATTGGCGCTGTCAGGCGGATTGAGTTCGGCGGTGACGGCGAATTCACCGCGCCGCAGGATGCGTTCGAGACGTCCGTGCGAGGAGTGGCCGGGAATCGGCTCGAGTGGCGCGCTGGGATCCAGCGGATTGATATCGGCCTGGCTCATTGTGCAGTTCCCTCGGCGGCGGCATCACGCTTGGCGGCGGCGGCGGCGGTGACCCGCAGCCAGGACGAGGTTTCCCGCAATGACTGGTCGACCGGCTTCTGGACATTGAAGATGTTGTCGCGGCCCTTCATCTGGCTGGCACCGGACCAGGCCTGGACCCAGACGCAGGGCATGTCGGGCTCGACCTCGCAGTTGCCGTTGGCGCGGACGCCGCCGCACGGACCGTTGCGCAACTGCTTGGGGCAGTTCATCGGGCAGGACATGCCGGTCGACGACAGCACGCACTGGCCGCACATGCGGCAGTCGAACAGGAAGCCCTTGGTGTGTTTCTCGATGAACTTGATCGGTCCTTCGGCGCGTTCGTAGCCGACGGCCTTCCAGAGCGGATGCAGCTTGAGGAAGACATCGGCGAAATGCGCGTAGACCCATTCGAGTGCGCGGGAGTGCCGCACCGACCACAATCTGATGGCAAAGCTGCGCGCATTGCGGCCCGTGGCCGAGACGCCTGACGGCTTGTAGGACGTGGTCTGCGCCGCCTTCTTGTTGAGGCTCGCCTGTGTCGGTTTGGTCGGTTGGTCAGCCATGGCTCTCCCTGCCTCCGCCCTTGACCAGGGCCACGAGGCGCTCCTTGTCGTAGGCTGCTTCAAGCTCTGCCGCTGCCTTGTCGGCCTCGGCTTCCAGATCGTCGGAAACTTCAACCGGATCGGCCCGGCGCCATTCGGCGAGGTAGTCGTCGGTCTCGGCCGCACCTGTCCGCATGGCGCACATGTCGATCGCCTCGGTGAACCTGAGCGACAGCTCCCGCTTGGCGGTGGCGCGTCCCTTCTTGATGATCACCTGGGCGGGAATGTCACGCCAGTAGACGACGATGCGGTTGGCCATTTGAGGTCTCCTTGAAAGTTACAATGCGCATGGGAAATTCAGACAGCTTCGCTCACGACGACGCGCGGCGCGTCAAAAACGACCTGCGTGATGCGGGAGATATTTTGCTTGAGAGCAGCGGTCAAACCGGGACCCCTGGAAAACTACCAGATGCGCTTGAAAAGACCGGTGGCGAGATAGGTCCAGATCGGCGGGTGAAAGCGCTGGACCGACGGCAGGTCGCTGGTCCTGGGCTCAAGCGTGCCCGCGATCACGTCTTCGACAGCGCGCACAACGATGTCGCGGGAGCCGGCAGCCATTGCCAGAGAGTCGGTGAGCAGCGTTTCGTCCGGGTGCGGGGTGAGGAAGGCCTGATGCAGCGTGTCGCCGGTATCGACCCCGGCATCGACCAGGTGCACGGTGGTGCCATAGTTTTCATGATCGCCGGTGGCGCGCGCCCACCAGCCGCCGGCCAGCCCGCGGTATTTCGGGTTGATGCCCGAGTGGTAGTTGATCACCGGACAGGAGATGGCCGCCAGTGTTGCTTTTGACAGCATGCGACAGCCGACAAGGAAGACGACGTCCGGCTTGCGGGCACCAATCAGGTCGAGACAATCGGCGCCGTTGGCGGAGGACACGCGTGTGACAGGCACCTCGGGCACCAGGTCCGTCCTGGCGCCGCTCGTGGCGATGATCTCGTTCGTCCGCTTGCTCGCAAAACGCTTACCGAAGCGGGAAATGACCATGGTGCCGAACTGCCCGGCGGTCTGAAGCCAGCCGATCTTGCGGGCCCGCCGCCTGAGAAACACGCTCTTGGATTCGGGTTGCTCAAGCACCACCTCAAGTCCCGCAAAGCGGGAGGCCAGAGCATTGACGATCACCCAAGCATAGGCGCCGCCTGCGGTAATGACGAGGATAGTGCTTTGTCTGTCCATGCGGATTCCATCGCGGTGAAAACGCAAGGATAGTCCGCTCGAGGTTAAGATCCGGCTATTGTCGGCGCGGAATGCAGCCCTGTTGCAGGTTTACAATGGAAACCGGCGTGTTCAAATGGCGCGGTCGTCAGAAAATCAGCATCAGGAACGCGCCGGTGGCGGTCACCACAAATCCTGCCACAGCCACGGAAATGAGGCCGGCCAGGACGCCGAGAGCCAGGCAATTGCCGTCCCGCTCGGTGTGGGCGACGCCGAGAATGGCAACAGCAAAGGCCGGCAGCCAGTTGCCGAACGGTATAGGCAAGACACAGGTGATCGCGAGCAGCAGGGCAAAGATGCCGAAAAGCCGTTCGCGCAGCGCTCCGCCCAGCGGCCAGTTGCGCGGGCGCACCCAGTTTTCGGCGCCGCGAAGCCAGGGGGAAACCTTTGTCACCATGCGCTGGAACGTGGCGCGGTCGATCGTGTAGTTGGCAAGCGCTTGCGGCAACCAGACCTTCTGGTAGCCGATCACCATCTGCCAGGCGACAAACACCATCGGAAGCCCGAGCACCATCGTCGCGCCGGGCGGCAGCGGAATCAGGTTGGGAATGGCGAACACCAGCAGAAAGGCGCCAAACGAGCGGTCGTCAAGCGCGGTGGCGATCTCACGCATGCTGACCCGTTCGCCTGCATCACGCGCAAGACGCTCGAGCAGCTCCGAGAGCTTCTCCGGATGCCGGCGCGAGCTGGCTGCGATGGCGGGAACGGTTGCGGCGGCGGACTGGTGACTCACTGCTGATACCCTGAATGACGACTGCCTTCCATCTAAGCATGGATTGCTTAAAAATTGTGGCAATAATCGCCTCATTTCCGATGAGCAGAAGTTATTTTTCGTTAACGCTTTGCGGCATTGAGACAGGGGAGCCAATGCCCAGGGGATCAAAGAGGTGAGAGCGCCTTTTCCAGGTCGCCGTAGCCGGTGAACTGGCGCTCAAATCTCAGGCCGAGACGCTCGGCAGCGGCGCGTGCCTTTTGGTCAAGCTCCGGATCATCGGTCTGGGCCAGATAGAGCGCGCGCTCGTAATGGCCGAAATAGGTGTCGCGCAGCTTCGGGAACCGGTCGAGGCCGAGGGGCCGGATCAGGAAGGTCTCGAAATGACGGGCGAGGAAATCGGTGATGAAGAAGGTCGTCATCATGTCGTCACCGGCGGCCTCGAAAGCCTGGTTGCCGACATAGAAGGAAAAGCAGTGCGGCCCTTCGATCCGTTCGACGCCGTGGCTCGCGCAGACCTTGTCGAGTTCGCCGCCCGTGCCGCAATCGGCATAGCCGATGAAGATGTGTTCGAAACCTTCCTCGCGGGCCTTGCGGATGGCCTGATCCACAGCCGGGGCGATGCGATCCGGGTAATGATGATAATTGGCGTCGATGCATTTCAGGTCGACATGGTCGTGACCGAGCTGCCGGTTGACCGCCAGGACCTCGCGACCGATCATGCCGCAGGCGATCACCCGGACCTTTTTGCCTACGGCCGCGTGCGGGAGCTCAACAGTTTCCAATAATTCGCGTTGATCGGCCATGATATGCCTTTCGTCTGAGCCAGATCCCAGGTCACAAGGGCCGGAGGGGCAGGCAGGAATGACTTATCGGGATGTTGCCGCAGTCTTCGTTTTCGCCACGACGCCGGCGTCATGAACCCCAACGATAAGGGGCGACGGCCGTGCCGTAAAGCAACCCGTGACATCAGCCTGTGACGCCATTGCTTGCCAGCGGGCCGGCTGACCAGGGCCAGCCGGCAGCTTTTTCATGTTCGGTTGACCAGGTCCGAGCCGTTCAGGCTCCGGCGGCGAGCCGGTTGTGTCGGCGCTTGATCAGCTCCTTGGCGGTCTCGACCGCGACAGCTGCATCGCGGCAATAGGCGTCGGCGCCAACGGCCTTGCCGAATTCCTCGTTGAGCGGCGCGCCGCCGACCAGAACGATGAAATCGTCGCGGATGCCCTTTTCCTTCATCGTGTCGATGACGACCTTCATGTAGGGCATGGTGGTGGTCAGCAGGGCGGACATGCCGAGAATGTCGGGCTGTTCGCGCTCAATGGCCTCGAGGTAGTTCTCGACTGGATTGTTGATGCCGAGATCGACGACATCGAAGCCCGCGCCTTCCATCATCATGCCGACGAGGTTCTTGCCGATGTCGTGAATGTCGCCCTTGACGGTGCCAATGACCATCTTGCCAAGCTTGGGGGCGCCGGTTTCAACGAGAAGGGGGCGCAGGATGAACATTCCCGCCTTCATCGCGTTGGCGCTCATGAGCACTTCGGGAACGAACAGGATGCCGTCGCGGAAATCCTCGCCGACGATGCGCATGCCCTCGACCAGGGCTTCGGTGAGCACGTCGTAAGGGGTCCATCCGCGACCCAGAAGGATGTTCGTGCCTTCCTCGATCTCTTCCTTTAGGCCGTCATACAGATCATCATGCATCTGCTGGACAAGTTCATCGTCAGAGAGTTCGGACAGGATGATTTCTTCGTCAGACATCGGTATCTCCCTTGAATGCGCCCGTCCGGTGGTTCGACGCACCAGACCCATTGTGCTTAGCGATATAGGCGATTGTTTGCAAAAAGTTCCTTGAAAACGACGCGTAAAACGGAAAATGCGACGAGGCGCTTTTTATACGGTATTCCTGATGCGCCAAGGCTTGGCGCTTTGAGGAATGTGCGGTGGCCGGTTTTGGCTAGCATGGGTAAATCAGCGCGATGGTGCGCAATTTAAAAAGTGCAGGCATTTTGATGGCTCATCCAGATACGCTTTCCACACCCGATTTGGCTCAAGACGCAGCACCCGAGGCGGGCGCCGGCCGGCGCGGCAGGGGTGCTGCGGCTCGGCGGGCGCAACGCTCGGGCGGCGGTCCCGGCCAGTCGATGCCGTTCATCATGCGCAAGCTCGGCAACTACGAAGTGCTGGACGAGGAAGGTCTGAGCCTGATCGAGCGCAATGCCGACACCGTGCTTGAGGAAATCGGCATAGAGTTTCGCGATGACGCGGAAGCCATCGCGCTGTGGCGCGAGGCCGGCGCCGACATCAAGGGCGAGCGGGTGCGCTTCCCGAAGGGGCTGTGCCGCGAATTGCTGAAGACCGCGCCGGAAGTGTTCACCCAGCACGCTCGCAATCCTGCGCGTTCTGTGCAGATCGGCGGCAAGGCCACCGTGTTCGCCCCGGTCTACGGACCTCCGTTCGTGCGGGATCTCGACGGCGAGCGCCGTTACGCGACGATCGAGGATTTCCGCAATTTCGTCAAACTGGCCTACATGGCGCCGGCGCTGCACCATTCGGGCGGCACGGTGTGCGAACCGGTCGACGTGCCGGTCAACAAGCGCCATTTCGACATGGTCTACAGCCACATGAAATACAGCGACAAGCCGTTCATGGGGTCGGTGACCGCACCGGAACGGGCTGAAGACACGATTGAAATGTGCAAGATCCTGTTCGGCGCAGAGTTCGTCGACCAGAACTGCGTGACGCTCAACCTGATCAACGCCAACTCGCCGATGGTGTTTGACGAAACCATGCTCGGCGCGCTGAAGGTCTATGCCCGCAACAACCAGGCCTGCGTGGTCTCGCCGTTCATCCTCGCCGGTGCGATGAGCCCGGTGACCGTGGCCGGTACGCTTACCCAGATTCTGGCCGAAGTGCTGGCGGGCGCTGCCTTTACCCAGCTGATCCGTCCCGGTGCGCCGGTGCTGTTCGGCACCTTCGCCGCGTCTATTTCGATGCAGTCGGGCGCGCCGACGTTTGGCACGCCCGAGCCGGCGCTTGTTTCCTATGGTGCTGCGCAGCTGGCGCGGCGGCTGAAGATCCCGTTCCGCACAGGCGGTTCGCTCTGTGGCTCGAAGGTGCCCGACGCGCAGGCCGCGCACGAGAGCGCCTCGACGTTGAACATGACGCTGCTGGCGGGCACCAATTTTGCCCTGCACTCTGCCGGATGGCTCGAGGGCGGGCTGGTCTCCTCTTATGAGAAATTCATGATCGACGTCGATCAGCTCGGCATGCAGCAGCGCTTTGCCGAAGGCGTGGACCTGTCGGAAACCGGTCAGGCGATGGACGCAATTGCCGAAGTCGGACCGGGCAACCACTATCTCGGCTGTGCGCATACGCAGGCCAATTTCCAGCAGGCGTTTTATCGCTCGTCGCTGGCCGACAACAATTCCTATGAGCAGTGGCTGGCCGAAGGCGAGAAGCGCATCGAGGAACGGGCCCGGGCGCTCTGTCGCTCATGGCTCGATGGTTATGTGGCGCCCGAGCTGGATCCGGCCATCGACCAGGCCTTGCTCGACTACATCGCCCAGCGCAAGGATTCGATGCCCGACGCGTTCACTTGAACACAGCCCGATAAAGCCAGGGAGACAGGCGGTCAGGCGAGAGTGGCAGGCCTTATTCACAAGGAGGTCTGGAGATCCGCGTTCCGCGACGGCGGCACAGGCGGCCGGGAGCGGTGAGCGGTGCCGGCGGCATAGACGCGCTTGATGCCGCGCTGGCCGGGCACGGGCTTTGCCTGAGGGGATGGGTTTTTCCCGACATTACGACTGTCGCCATGGCGTCAGGCGGCGATGCATTGGCGATCTGCCTTGTCGGTCACACCGGCGGCGGGTTCTGGCCGGTTTTCGAGGCCTGGTGGGAGAAGCATCCCGGGATCGCGGATCCGCTCGACACCTGGTCGAAAACCGTGATCACCCCGCTTGCTAAGGCTGCAGGCGGGGAGGCTGTGTTTCCCTCCGACCGGCCCTGGCAGCCATTCCAGCAATGGGCGATGGCCGCCGAAGGGCTGAAGCCTTCGCCGCTTGGGATGCTTATTCACCCGGACTTCGGGCTTTGGCACGGCTATCGCGGTGCTATCCTGTTCGGGCCGGAGGCGCTGGCGAGGCTAAAGGGGGAAATAGCGGCAATCGAAGAAACCACAGTGGGCCCGGACGTGCCGCATCCCTGCGACGCCTGCGCGGACAAGCCGTGCCTGTCCGCCTGTCCGGTCAATGCGTTTGGCCCCGCCGGTCTCGACGTCTTGTCGTGCCGCGCCTGGCTCAAGACCGAACCCGGCCGGAAAGGCTGCAGGACGTCCGGCTGCCTGGCGCGCGACGCCTGTCCTGTCGAGCGCGGGCATCGCTACGACGATGCACAGATCCAGTTCCATATGACGGCTTATTCATAAATTTGTGTCACAGAACCCAAGGATTGCCGGATCGGTATCGTCAAAGCTTCAATGATGGAGACGCGTGCCTGCATGCAGCCGAAGACCCAGAGCAACGAAGAGCCGGCGGATGACACGTTGGCGGAGCGGGCGTCTGTTGGCGACCGTGAAGCCTTCGCCATGCTTGTCGAGCGCCACTATGCCTTCATTCATGGCGTGGCCTGGAAATGGTGCCGCGACAGGTCCGCGGCCGAGGACATTGCGCAGAATGTCTGTGTCAGGCTTGGATTTGCGATCCGCAAATGGCGCAACGAGAGTGCGTTCAGGACCTGGCTCTACCGGATCACCATCAATGCGGCCCATGACCATGCCAGGTTCATTGCCCGCGAGATGCGTAAGGTTGAGGCGCTCGCGGTCCACACCACCGCTCTCGGGGATGACATGGCGAGCTACAAGCCGAGCCACAGCGATTATGTGTGGGATGCGGTCCGTACCCTGCCGGACAAGCAGCGCGATGCCGTGCTGCTGGTTTACGGCGAGGAATTGAGCCACGCCGATGCCGCCGTCGTAATGGGCTGCGCCGAATCGACGGTTTCCTACCATCTGCACACCGCGCGGAAGCGGCTGGAAACGCTGCTGCGCGGGTCTGGAGACGAGCAATGATCGACAAGGATCTCAAAAGACTGGCGCGCAGCGCGCCCCCCCCGCTTGAGGATGCCAAACGCCAGGCGCTTGACAGCGCGCTTCAGGCCTTTGACAAGGCCGGTCCGGAAAATCAACGCGCCACCCAAAAACAACGCAACACCCAAGGATCGCCCGACGTCGGACGTCTAACCCGTATCGTAACCTCGATACGGAGTGGACTGATGAACCAGCGCTATATGGCGGGCACTGCGCTTGCCACCTTGATGATCCTGCCTGCGGCAGCCTACATGACCTGGCAGATCGCCAGCGACCAGCACGGCTTTGCGCCGGATTTGCTGGCGCCGCTGGAAATGGGCCGATCCGCAGACCCGGAGATGGCGATGGAAGCACCATTGCCGCCTGCTTCGGGGCAGAAAGACATGGAGCTAGCGGATGCGGCGCCGTCGCCCAGGGTGGCTGCATCGCCTGCCGCCAGACAAGCCCTGCAACCAGTCGGCGCAGCGCCAAAGCAGTCGATCGGTCAGCCGATGGGCGCGATCGCGCGGCAGGATCTCGCAGGCTCAGTCAATCAGCAAGGGTTCGCCGGTGCAGACCGGGCCTATCGCGCGCCGCTTGCTGAACCAGAGCGCAACCGGGTCGAGAATTTCGTGAGCCACGGCGTCAAGTCCGTAGTCGAACATCCGGTTTCGACCTTCTCGGCGGATGTCGACACCTCGTCCTACGCGATGGTGCGCCGGGCACTGAAGCAGGGCGTGATGCCCGAGCCGGAGACGGTGCGGGTGGAGGAAATGGTCAATTACTTCCCTTATGCCTATCCTGGTCCGGAGTCCGCCGAAACGCCGTTTCGCGCCACAGTCACGGTGACGCCGACGCCATGGAATCCGGATACCAGGCTCCTGCATATCGGGGTGAAGGGCTACGACATCACGCCGGCCGAGCGCCCGGCCGCCAACCTGGTGTTTCTCATTGATGTCTCCGGCTCGATGAACGACGCCGACAAGCTGCCCTTGCTCAAATCGGCTTTCAGGCTTCTCGTCGACTCCCTTGATCCGGACGACACGGTGTCGATCGTCACTTACGCCGGCGAGGCGGGTACGGTACTGGAGCCGACACCGGTTTCCGACAAGCGCAAGGTTCTCGAGGCGATGGACAATCTGCGCCCGGGAGGCTCGACGGCGGGCGCCGCGGGCCTGGAAGAGGCCTACCGGCTGGCAGAGAAAGGCTTCGTCAAGGGCGGGGTCAACCGGGTGATGCTCGCAACCGATGGCGATTTCAATGTCGGCCAGAGCGACGACCGGTCGCTCACCGCGATGATCGAACAAAAGCGCGAGAGCGGTGTGTTCCTGTCGATCTTCGGCTTTGGGCAGGGCAATTACAACGACTGGCTGATGCAGGCGATCGCGCAAAACGGCAATGGCGTTGCCGCCTATATAGATACCCTGGCGGAGGCCGAGAAGACGCTGGTGCAGGAAGCCTCGGCGTCGCTGTTCCCGATCGCGTCGGATGTAAAGTTCCAGCTCGAGTTCAATCCGGCCATGGTGGCGGAGTATCGCCAGATCGGCTTCGAGACCCGGGCCTTGAACCGTGAGGACTTCAACAATGACCTGGTGGATGCGGGCGAGATCGGCTCGGGTCACACGGTGACCGCGATCTATGAGATCACGCCGGTCGGGAGCCCGGCAGTGCTCAACAGCGACCTGCGCTATGGTGCGGAGACCCCGGCCACCCCGGACCAGCATGGCGACGAGCTGGCGTTCCTCAAGATCCGTGCCAAGACGCCGGGCGAAGCGGAAAGCCGGCTCACCGAAATCCCGGTGACGCGGGAGGCGGAAGCCCAGAGCTTTGCTGCGGCTTCCCAGGACGTGCGGTTTTCCATAGCGGTGGCAGCCTTCGGCCAGAAACTGCGCAACATCGCCCAGCTCGCGGGTTTCAGCTATGACGAGATCGAGCGGATTGCCCGCGAGGCGCGCGGTGATGATCCTTTCGGCTACAGGTCGGAGTTTCTGCAACTGGTGCGGCTGGCGCGCGGTCTGGACCGGTAGCGCAACCACACGGTTCCAAACAGCGACAGGCCGGAGCGCGAGTCCCGGCCTGTCGGCTTTTCAGAACAGGAACACCGCTTCAGCCGCGTCGGCCGCGGCGCTCGCGGGTGGGGGCGGGATTGTCGGTGGCCACCGTGTTGCGCATCGGGCCGATACGCTCGACGATGGTTTCCACGGTCGGGCGCTGCGCCTTGATGTGGCTGTCGACGGCCTCGCGCATGGCGGCGAGGTGGTCGCACGAGGTGCCGCAGCAACCGCCGATGATACGGGCGCCGGCGTCGATGGCGAGGCGGGCGTAATCGGCCATCAGTGGCGGGTTGCCGGAGTAGTGAATCTCGGTGCCCCTGAATTCCGGGATGCCGCAATTGCCCTTGACCACGACGATGGCTTTCGGATCTGCAGATGTCATGTCGAGCAGGGACGACAGGATATCCGATGCTCCGACGCCGCAATTGGCGCCAACCGCGACAGGGCCTTCGCCGATATCGCTGGCGATGGAATGAATGTCACGCGGATGCACGCCCATCATGGTCTTGCCGGCTGTGTCGAAAGAGCCGGTGTAGACGTAAGGAAGGCCGCAGCGCACGGCGGCTTCGGCCGCGGCCCGGATCTCGTCGCGGGCTGACATGGTCTCGATCCAGACAATATCGATGCCGCCGGCCTTGAGGCCCTCGATCTGTTCGACGAAGGATTCGACCGCGGAGTCGTAGGTCATGGCGCCAAGCGGAACCAGCAGGTCGCCGGTCGGGCCGACAGAGCCGGCCACGATCACCTTGCGGGGCGCCTTGTCGGCGACGGCGCGGGCGATCTCGGCGGCCTTCTTGTTGAGCGCGAACACCCGGTCATCGGCCTGGTGCAGCTTGAGCCGGTTGCGGGTTCCGCCAAAACTGTTGGTCAGGATGATGTCCGACCCCGCGTCGACGAAATCCTGGTGTAGCTTGGTGATCTTCTCGGGTGCGGATTCCAGCCAGAGCTCGGGAGCCTCGCCGGATTCCAGTCCCATGGCGAACAAGTTTGTGCCCGTTGCGCCATCGGCGAGCAGGATGCCTTTTTCGGCCAGCAGGTCGGCGAGCGGATTGGATGCGGACATTCAGATCTCCTGTAGGTTTGTTCACCGTATAAAGATATCTTTATGTCATTGCAATAGATGTGACGGTTGCGGATGAAAAAACCCCGCCGGCAATCGCGTCGCCGGCGGGGTGTGGCCATTGGCTGAAACCTGCGTTTTGCCGGACCCCTGGTCCCGGCAGACGGAGATCAGGCGGCAGTCTCGTGATCGACCGGCGTCACCATTGCCGAGATGACCTCATTAATGCCCAGCGCACCGACCGGCTTGCCGTCCGCATCCGTGACATGCGCCATGGGGACATTGCTGTCGGTCATTTTCTTGGCTGCAACTTCAAGCACGGTGCCCAGCTTCACCGGCATGCCCTGGGGTTCGCCGGAAAGCGGTGTCATCACCATGTCGACCGAAATGACCCGGCCGCGGTTGACCTCGCGCACGAAGCTCGAAATGTACTCGTCCGCCGGACGCAGCACGATTTCCTGCTTGGTGCCCTGCTGGACCACCTCGCCATCGCGCAGGATGGCGATGCGGTCTCCGAGCCGCAGCGCCTCGTCGAGATCGTGGGTGATGAAGACGATGGTCTTGCGGATTTCCTTCTGCAGATCGAGCAGGACCGTCTGCATGTCCATGCGGATCAGCGGATCGAGCGCCGAGAAGGCTTCGTCCATCAGCAGGATCGGCGCGTCGTTGGTCAGGGCGCGGGCGAGGCCGACACGCTGCTGCATGCCGCCCGAAAGCTGGTTGGGATAATTGTCCTCGAAGCCGTCGAGCCCGACGCGGGAAATCCAGCCGCGTGCCTGCTTTTCCTGCTCTTCGCGGGGGACGCCCTGGATTTCCAGGCCGTAGACGGTGTTTTCAAGCACCGTGCGGTGCGGCAGAAGCGCAAACTTCTGAAACACCATCGCGGTCTTGTGGCGGCGGAACTCGCGCAGTTGCGCCTCGTTCATCTTGACCACATCCTCGTCGCCGACGATGACTTCGCCCGCGGTCGGGTCGATCAGCCGGTTGATATGGCGGATCAGCGTCGACTTGCCCGAGCCGGACAGGCCCATGACCACCTGGATGCCGCCGCCGGGCATATCGATATTGATGTCCTTGAGGCCCAGCACATGGTTGTGCTTTTCGTTGAGTTCGGCCTTGGTCATGCCGCCCTTGACGGCGTCGATATAGGCATCCGGATTGGCGCCGAATATCTTGTAGAGATTGCGGACGTTTATTCCGATGCCGGATTCTTGCTCAGCCATGTACCACCTCCAGGTGCTTCTGCAGCCGCTTGCCATAGGCCTGGCTGGTGCGGTCGAAAATGATGGCAATGCCGACAATGGCGAGGCCGTTGAAAATACCCAGCGTGAAGTACTGGTTGGCGATGGCTTTGAGCACCGGCAGACCGAGACCCTGAACGCCGATCATCGAGGCGACCACGACCATGGCGAGCGCCATCATGATGGTCTGGTTGACGCCGGCCATGATGGTCGGCAGCGCCAGCGGCATCTGCACGTTCTTGAGGCGTTGCCAGTTGGATGAGCCGAAGGCGTCGGCTGCCTCAAGCACATCCTTGTCGACGAGCCTTATGCCGAGATTGGTCAGGCGGATGATCGGTGGAATGGCGTAGACCATCACCGCGATCAGGCCAGGGACGCGACCGATACCGAGCAGCATGACCACCGGAATGAGATAGACGAAACTCGGCATGGTCTGCATCACGTCGAGGATCGGATTGAGGATTGCCTGGACCCGGTCCGAGCGCCCCATCAGGATGCCGATGGGTATGCCGAAAATAATCGCCATGATCGTCGCCACCACCGTCATCGCGACGGTCTTCATGGTGTCTTCCCACATGTCGAAATAGCCAATCAGCAAGAGCGTGATGACAACACCGAGGGTGATTTTCCAACTGCGGCTTGCCAGCCATGCAATCACTGCGAAAGCCAGGATTACCAGGGGCCAGGGCGAGGTGGTGAGCAGCTGTTCGACGCGATACATGAAGTACTGCACCGGATAGAGCGCTGTTTCAAATACATCGCCATAAGCACGGGTGAAATCGCGAAAACCGAGATCGATCGCCTTTTTCAAGGCTGTCAGTCTCTCGGTATCCATGGCGGGAAATTTTATGAGCCAGTCCATATTGACGCTCCAAATACGGATAATTCTGTTGGCCGGTCATCAGTCGATCAGCAATTCATACCCGCCTTTGGCCAGATGAATGCTCCTTTTAGTCGCTGCCCCCGGTTGCGGTTCCAGACCGTTGCGGTGCTGTCTTCCCCGACCGCAATCATCTGGATAAAAATGTGGCGGACCGGAGCCCGCCACATTGTTTGCGATGGATTACATCACTGCTTTCTTGACCTTTTCGGCCGCCTCCGGGGAGACCCACTTGGTCCAGATGTCTTCGTTTTCCTTGAGGAAATGACGAGCGCCGGCTTCACCGGTCGCCTGGTTGTCGGCCATCCATGCCAGCAAGCCGTTGACAGTGGAGTTGGGCCAGCTGCGGGATGCGAGGTAGTCATAGGCCGGACCGGCGCGCTTCTTGAAGCTGTCGGTCACGACCGTGTAGACTTCGGACTTGGACCAGGCGTTCTTCTTGGGATCCGGGCAGTCGGTGATGGAGGTGCAACGGTCCCACTCTTCCTTGTTGTGCTCGACGCCATGGTCAAGCTTGACCATTTCGTACTTGCCAAGGATTGCGGTGGGGGCCCAGTAGTAGCCGAGCCACGGTTCTTCCCTCTCATAGGCCTTGGCGATCGAGCCGTCGAGGCCCGCGGCGGAACCGGTTTCGACCGTTACCCAGCCCTTGTCCGCAGCGCCATAGGCCTTGAACAGGTTGGTGGTGATGATTCGGCAGCCCCAGCCTTCCGGGCAGTTGTAGACGCCGCCCTTGCCGGCATTTTCCATGCCGGGGGCAGGGAACAGCTCGGGCTTGGCCAAGGCGTCATCAATCGTCTTGATCTCCGGATGGGCTTCCGCGAAATATTTCGGGATCCACCAGCCTTCGACGCCGCCATCGCTGAGCGATTCGGACGCATAGTGCAGCTTGCCCTCTGCAACGGCCGCATCGAGCAGGGTGCGAAGCGAATTGATCCAGGCTTCGGGAGCAACGTCAGGCTCCTGTTTTTCAACCATGGAAGTGAGCGTCGGCGTGGTGTCGCCGGCGACCAGTTCGGCTTCGCAGCCATAGCCTTCGGAAAGGATGATCTGGTCGATATTGGCCAGAACTTCGGCGGATGCCCAGTTCATGTTGGCGATGGTTACGCGTCCGCAATCTTCAGCGGATGCTGCGCCGGCAAAGCCCATAAGGCCAACGGCGAGGACGGTGGAAGCGAGAAGCTTCTTCATATGTAAGACCTCCCAGTCTTATTGATGCAGTGGTTGTTCCGTTTTTCGGCAGACCCGGTCACTGCTGATTACCGGACACCGATGGAATTGAAGGCAATTCGCCTCATGGTCATTGAAAACCATTTCAAGCGCCAACTAAGACGCAAAGGCGACATCAAACGGCGCAAGTTGAGCCAACGGAACTCTGTCGAAGGCGAATGGCCAATTGAAATGCCGTCTATCAGGGTAAGGACTTGGCGAAAGAAATCAACCGTAGCATCGAGAATTCGTGATTCAGACGGTCACCGGTAGTGCAGCGCATCATATGTGAGGGGTATGCCGAAATAATTCGCAGGATTCACGAATGCTTAGGGTTTCAATAACCCTCCGGTAAGGATGTCCGGGTTAAACCTGTTTGCACGGCGGGGGACAACCGCCGACCATCCCGGATCAGGTATTGCGTACCGGGATGTCGCGACCCTCGCGCGTTTTTGTGAGGGCGTCAGTGTATTTTGGCAGGCCGCCGGGATCGAAAGAGCCCGGCGGCCTTCGCATTTTAGAGCTTGTGGAAAAAAGAAAAAGGCCGGACGCTTGCGCATCCGGCCTGTCTGAATTTATTGCTTCCGGTGTTTCCGGGAGGGCACTTCAGCCGGCGGAAAGTGTACGGATGAGGTTGTTGAGCGCGCCGGAACGGGGCTTCTCGTTTGCCTTCGGAGCCGGAAGCACGCTGTTCCATGCGATCTGAACGCGATTGGCGGAGTTGAATACGTACAACATGGCGATGTCCTTCCGTTTGGTGTTGACGACATTCTTCAAATGGCAAGCACCATCTGTGGCTGATCTATGCTCATCGCGAGCGCCAAGCTGCATCGAAACCGTCGCGTCGTGTCGCAATTCAGATGTCGCAAAAAGAATTTCCCGCAGTTGCGAAAACAGGGTGAAGCAATGGTTGCCGGGAGAGCCACGAAAGCCCTTTTGATCCGCGGTCCGCGGTGCTATCGACGGCTCCATGACAAGGGCATTGATGTTTCAGGGTACAGGGTCGGATGTCGGCAAGACCGTGCTGGTTGCGGGCTTTTGCCGGCTGTCGGCAAATCACGGCCTGAAGGTTCGTCCGTTCAAGCCGCAAAACATGTCCAACAACGCCGCCGTTGCCGACGACGGCGGCGAAATCGGACGGGCGCAATGGCTGCAGGCGTTGGCCTGCCGGGTGCCGCCGAGCGTGCACATGAACCCGGTGCTGCTCAAGCCGCAGTCGGAAACCGGCTCGCAGGTGGTGGTGCAGGGAAGGGTCTTCGGCCATGCCCGGGGCCGCGATTACCAGAAACTCAAGCCACAGCTGATGGCGGCGGTGATGGAGAGTTTCGGCCGCGTCAGCGCCGAGGCGGATCTGGTGCTGGTGGAGGGCGCCGGCTCGCCGGCGGAAATCAACCTGAGGGCTGGCGACATCGCCAATATGGGGTTTGCGACATTGGCCGGTGTTCCGGTCGTTCTTGTCGGCGATATTGACCGCGGTGGAGTGATCGCGTCGATCGTCGGCACGCACACGATCCTTCCGGATGAAGACCGGGCGATGGTCGCGGGTTATCTGATCAACAAGTTCCGCGGCGATGTCAGCCTGTTTGACGACGGCATCGCCGCCGTCGGCGGTTTCACCGGCTGGTCCTGCCTGGGCGTCGTGCCCTGGTTGAAGGCCGCGGCGCGGCTGCCGGCGGAGGATTCGGTTGCGCTCGAGCGGTTGGTTCAGGGCGCCAAGCGCGGGCTCAAGATCGCGGTGCCGGTGTTGTCGCGGATCGCCAATTTCGACGATTTCGATCCGCTCAAGGCCGAGCCGGATGTGGAGTTGGCGTTCGTGCGTCCAGGCGAGCGGCTGCCCGAAGATGCCGCTCTGGTGATCCTGCCGGGATCGAAATCGACGATTTCCGACCTGGCCGATTTCCGCCGACAGGGCTGGGACGCCGATCTGCTCGCGCATCAGCGGCGCGGCGGGCGGATCATCGGCATTTGCGGCGGCTACCAGATGCTGGGGCGCAGGGTCAGCGACCCGCTCGGGCTCGAAGGCGAAGACCGGGTCGTCGAAGGGCTCGGTCTGCTCGACATCGAGACCGAAATGGCGCCCGAGAAGACCGTCCGCAACATCCAGGCGCGCTCGGCCGAGCACGACGTCGATCTGTCCGGCTACGAGATCCACCTCGGCGTCAGCCACGGCCCGGACAGCGCCCGGCCGATGACGTTTCTCGACGGACGTCCGGACGGCGCGATTTCGCCCGACGGCAAGGTGTCGGGAACCTATTTGCACGGCCTGTTCGATTCAGACGCCTATCGCGCGAGGTTGCTGGCCGAGTTCGGAATCCGCGGTGGCGAAACCAATTATCGCGCCGATGTCGATGCGGCGCTGGATGATATCGCCGCCGAGCTTGACCGTCTCGTCGGGTTCGAGCGCCTGATGCAGACATCCGCACTGATGCGTCGCTGACGGATCGCGCGATGGCGCAGTCTCGATTGACAGTCCGCAGTGTGCGGCCTATCAGTTGAGGTTCGAATGGTTCCAGAAACCCAAGTTGGTTTTCAGGATCAAAAGGGAATGCGACGGGGTGGACCCAATCAGGGCATCCTTATCGCAGCCGACCCCGCGACTGTAGAGCGGCGAGGCAGATATCACCGGCCCTGGAAGGGCAGTGTAGCGGAGGGCAATGGTGCCGTTCCGTCAACCTGAAGCTTCCGGACCGGACAAGCCACTGACGTGGCGGCATGATCAATCGGCGCGGACGCCTCTTTGTCTACGAATCGTCCCGTTTTCATGACCGCCTCAACGTTGGGAAGGCCGATATCAGCCGATGTTCGACGGCAACGTCGACGCGACCCGTGAGCCAGGAGACCTGCCATTCGCACCGGTTGAGAGCCGGACCTTTGGGAGAATGTTTTCCCGAAGTCATTCACGGAGGTTGTCATGACTGCTAAATCTGTTTCGCTTTCCCTGACCGATCGTAACGGCGCACGCACCGTTGCCGGCCTGATGGCTCTGGTCATCGGTTCCATTCTGGTGTTCGGGGTTGGCCTTGCCAACTCGCAGACGCTGCACGATGCGGCGCACGACACCCGTCATTCCTACGGCTTTCCCTGCCACTAAGGAATTGATCTCATGATTGTCAGGTTGCTCCTGGCGGCTCTGGCCGCCGGGCTGATTGCCGGTATGGCAATAACGCCCGCCCAATATGTCAAGACGATTCCGCTGATCATGCAGGCCGAGGCCTATGAGGATGGCGAAGCCGGACACCATCACGGTACGGCTGATGCAGGCACGGCAGAAGACACGGAGTCCGCCGGTCACAGCCATGACGCAGGTGCGCACGGCTCCGGCAGCGAGGATGACGGCTCCATGCTCGGTCTTGGTCGGCTGGGCGATACAATTCTTGCCAACCTGGTTGCCGGCGCCGGCTTTGCGCTGATGCTGGCAGCCGTGGCGCTGCTCGCGGGGCTCGAGTTCCCGGCAGGCCGTGACGGCGTGGTGCGAGGCGTGCTGCTCGGGACGGCTGCATGGTTCTGCGTCCAGCTTGCGCCCGCGATGAGCCTGCCGCCGGCGGTGCCGGGGTTTCCCTACGCCGATCTCGGCGACCGGCAGGCCTGGTGGATGATTGCCGTGCTGGCTTCCGCAATCGGGGTCTGGTGTCTGACGATGCGGCCGGAATGGCTGGTCAAGGTGCTTGGTGTCGTCATCATCGTTGCGCCGCATGTGTGGGGATCACCGGTGCCTGAGGATCTTTCGAGCGAAGTTCCCGCCTATATCGCCTCGGCCTATGCGGCTGCGTCGCTCGCAACCACATTGTTCTTCTGGCTGTTGCTCGGTGGTCTGCTGGGATTTTTCCTGTCCCGAATTCCCAGGGACGCAGAAGCGTGACCGGGGCGTGACGGGCAATCTGCCAGCGGTGACGCTTGTGCTCGGCGGGGCGCGCTCGGGCAAGTCCGCCTTTGCCGAAGGTCTGGTCGAGCAGGCTTCTGAGTCAAGGCTTTACCTTGCGACAGGCCAGGCCTGGGACGATGAAATGCGCGCGCGCATCACGACGCATCAGGACCGGCGCGGAGCAGGATGGGAAACCGTCGAGGCGCCTGTCGAACTGGCCGGGGCGCTCGCTGAGAATGCGCGCGCCGATCGTCCGGTCCTCGTCGACTGCCTGACCCTGTGGGTCACCAATCTGATGCTCGGCGAGCACGATCTCGACGCCGCGTTTGCCGAACTTTCCGGATCGCTGCCTTTGCTGAAAGGGCCGGTGGTCTTCGTATCGAATGAGGTGGGTCTCGGCATTGTGCCTGACAACGCCATGGCGCGCGCGTTTCGCGATCATGCCGGCCGCCTCCACCAATCAATCGCAAGACTGGCCGACGAGGTCTATTTCGTCGCCGCCGGCCTGCCAATGAAGATGAAGGGTTGACCCGATGTTGAATGGTTCGAAAATTCCCGCCACCGTGATCACCGGCTTTCTCGGCGCCGGCAAGACCACGCTGATCCGGCACATGCTGGCCAATGCCAAGGGCAAGAGGATTGCGCTGATCATCAACGAGTTCGGCGATCTCGGGGTCGATGGCGACGTGCTCAAGGGCTGCGGCGACGAGGTGTGCAGCGAGGACGACATCGTCGAGCTCAACAATGGCTGCATCTGCTGTACGGTCGCCGACGACTTCATCCCGACCATGGAGAAGCTGCTGGCGCGCGAGAACCGCCCCGATCACATCGTCATCGAGACGTCCGGTCTGGCCTTGCCGCAGCCGCTGGTGGCGGCGTTCAACTGGCCGGGCATCAAGACGCAGGTGACGGTCGACGGCGTGGTCACGGTGGTCGACAGCGCCGCGGTCGCCGCAGGCCGCTTCGCCCATGATCACGACAAGCTCGACGCACAGCGCCAGGCGGATGAAGGGCTCGATCACGAAAGCCCGCTCGAGGAGTTGTTCGAGGACCAGCTGACAGCCGCCGACCTGATCATTCTCAACAAGGCCGACCTGGTCAGCGCTTCTGATCTCGCAGGCGTCCGCGCCGGGATTTCCGATCATATGTCGCGTCGGCCGATCTTCGTCGAGGCCCGGCAGGGGGAAGTGGCGCCGGAAGTGCTGCTCGGTCTCGGGATCGGCACCGAAGACGACATCGCCAACCGCAAGTCGCACCACGAGCTGCACCACGCGGATGGCCACGAGCATGATCATGACGAGTTCAAGAGCTTCGTTGTCGAACTTGGGCCGATCAGTGATGCAAAGGCGTTTACCGAAGGTCTCAAGGCACTGATCGTCACCCATGACATCCTGCGGCTCAAGGGCTTTGCCGACATGGCGGGCAAGCCGATGCGGATGGTGGTGCAGGCCGTCGGCAGCCGCATCGACACGCATTTCGACCGGCCTTGGGCCGGCGGCGAGGCCCGCGAAACCCGGCTGGTGGTGATCGGCCTGCATGACATCGACGAGGCGGCAATCCGCGCGAGCCTGGCCGCGCTGGCCGGCTAAGCGGGATGCATCTTCTTGTCGCGCAGAAAGGAAGCCTGAGCGATGGCGACGAGGCCGTCGATCTGGGCCAGTCGCCCGGCGACATCCTGTTTCTGAGCGCGGCGGATACCGAACTTGCGAGCGTAGCCGCCGCACGGCAGACAACCGGGCGGCTGAAATGGCGGCTGGCAAGCCTTTCCGATCTCAAGCACCCGATGTCGGTCGACACCTTCGTTGCCAAGATGGCGCGGCATGCCAAGCTGGTGATCGTGCGGGCGCTCGGCGGCGCCAGCTATTTCTCCTATGCGCTTGAAAGCCTGCATGCGGCCTCGGTTGCGCATGGTTTCCAGATCGCAGCACTTCCCGGCGATGACCGGCCCGACCCGGGGCTGGAGCCATTGTCGACGCTGGACAGGGAAGCGCGCGAGCAATTGTGGGCCTACCTGATCGAAGGCGGCGCGGAGAATGCGCGCGGGCTCATCGAGTTTGCCGAAGCACTGATCTCCGGCGGCGAACGGCCCGCGCCTGCCGCTCCGCTGCTGAAGGCGGGGCTGTGGCATCCGGGCGCGTCCAACCCCACGCTGGCGGACCTTCGCAAGGGCTGGCGGGATGGCGCGCCGGTGGCTGCGATCTGCTTTTACCGGGCGCTGGTGCAGAGCGGCCAGACCGCCCCTGTCGCAGCCCTGTGCGAGGCGCTGGCGGATCAGGGCATCAATGCGCTGCCGGTGTTCGTCTCGAGCCTCAAGGATCCGGTTTCGGTGGGGACGGTCGAAGCGATCTTTTCCGATGCCGCGCCGGACGTGGTGATCAACGCAACCGGGTTCGCGGTGTCTTCGCCGGGCGGCGCGACCAGGGGCACCGTGCTCGAATCGACCGGCGCTCCGGTGCTGCAGGCGGTGTTTGCCGGCGGCGGGCGCGAGGCCTGGGCCGGATCGCAGCAGGGCCTGACATCGCGCGACCTGGCGATGCATGTGGCATTGCCGGAGGTTGACGGCCGGGTCCTGAGCCGGGCGGTGTCGTTCAAGTCGGCGGCGCGGTTTGACGAGACGGTCGAAGCCAACATCGTCACCCATGCGCCGGAACCTGACCGGGTGCGGTTTGTCGCCGAGCTGGCTTCACGCTGGGCAAGGTTGCGGCGTACCGAGGCGGCCGAGCGGCGAGTGGCGATCGTGCTGGCCAACTATCCGAATCGTGATGGCCGCATCGCCAACGGTGTCGGGCTCGATACGCCGGCGGGCACGGTGGAAGTGCTGCGCGCGATGGCGGCGGCCGGGTATCAAACCGGTGACCTGCCCGCCGATGGGGATGCGCTGGTGACGGCGCTGAAGGCCGGGCCGACCAATGCGAACCGCGCTGACCGTGAAGGCGGCGAGCAACTGGCGCTTGATGCATACCAGGCTTTCTTCGAAACACTCGATCCGTCAATCAGGGATGCAGTGTATGAGCGTTGGGGCCGCCCGGAGGACGATCCGTTCTTTCGAGACGGAGCCTTCCGTCTCGGGCTGTTGCGTTTTGGCCATGTGGTTGTCGGCATCCAGCCGGCGCGCGGCTACAACATCGATCCGAAGGCAAGCTATCACGCGCCGGACCTGGTGCCGCCGCATGGCTATTTCGCCTTCTATGCGTGGCTGCGGGAGCAATTCGATGTGCATGCCGTCATCCACATGGGCAAGCACGGCAATCTCGAATGGCTGCCGGGGAAAGCGCTGGCACTTTCCCGCGCGTGTTTCCCCGAAGCCGTGCTCGGGCCGACACCGCATGTCTATCCGTTCATCGTCAACGATCCGGGCGAGGGGACGCAGGCCAAGCGGCGCACTTCGGCCGTCATCATCGATCATCTGACGCCGCCGCTGACACGGGCGGAAAGCTACGGCCCGCTCAAGGATCTGGAAGCGCTGGTCGATGAATATTACGAGGCATCGGGCCACGATCCGCGACGGCTGAAGCTGCTTAAGGGCCAGATCCTCGATCTGGTGCGCGACATCGGGCTTGATGCGGACGCAGGGATCGCACCGGGCGATGACGATGACCTGGCGCTTGAAAAGCTCGACGCCTGGCTGTGCGACCTCAAGGAAATGCAGATCCGCGACGGGCTGCACATTTTCGGCAAATCGCCGGAGGGTGGATTGTTGACCGACCTGACGGTGGCGCTGGCGCGGATCAAACGCGGCGAGGGGCCTGGCGAGGATAGCCTGCACCGGGCGATCGCGCGTGATCTGGGGTTGTCCAAGAAAGACCCCTCCCCAACCCCTCCCCACAAGGGGGAGGGGCTAGCAGGTCGTGCCATCGCACCAAAAGTTCAGGCAGCTGTGTCGCCAGTAAATGATGTTACAGACGATCCGCAGTCTCAGACGCCAAAGGGTCTCCGAGACCGCCCCGGGAATGCTGAGCCGAGCCCCTCCCCCGTGTGGGGAGGGGGTGGGGAGGGGGCTTCGTTCGATCCGCTCGACTGCGCCATGGCCGATCCCTGGACCGGTCCCAGGCCGGCAGAGCTGCAAGCCGTCTCCGCCGACCCCTGGCGCAGCAATGGCGATACGGTGGAGCGCATCGAGCTGCTGGCGATCGACCTGGTCTCGGGGCGCACACCGGTGTCGGACGGCTGGGCTGAGACGCGGGCGGTGATGGAGGAGATCGAACAGCGGATCAAGCCGTCGGTCGAGGCCTGTGGAGCCGCGGAGATCGACGGACTTCTCACCGCACTCGACGGACGGTTCGTGGCCCCTGGACCATCGGGCGCACCGACGCGGGGGCGGCCGGATGTGCTGCCGACGGGGCGGAATTTCTATTCGGTCGACAGCCGCGCGGTGCCGACGCCGGCGGCCTGGGAGCTTGGCCGGAAATCGGCGGAGCTCCTGGTCACCCGCCACGTGCAGGATCATGGCGAATGGCCGACCTCGATGGCGCTGACCGCATGGGGTACGTCAAACATGCGCACCGGCGGTGACGACATCGCGCAGGCGCTGGCGCTGATCGGCGCCAAGCCGCTGTGGGACCCGGCTTCGCGGCGGGTGACCGGCTACGAGATCATTCCGCTGGCGATGATGAACCGGCCGCGCGTCGACGTGACCTTGAGGATTTCGGGCTTTTTCCGGGATGCGTTTCCCGACCAGATCTCGCTGTTTGACCGGGCGGTGCGCGCGGTGGCGGCACTTGACGAGGATGCGGCCGACAATCCGCTTGCGGCGCGGGCGAGGGCCGAAAGCGCGCGGCTGGTCGAGGCCGGGATGAGCGAAGCAGAGGCCTATCGCCGGGCCTCGTTCCGGGTGTTCGGTTCAAAGCCGGGTGCTTATGGCGCCGGACTGCAGGCGCTGATCGACGAGGGCGGCTGGACCGACCGCAGCGACCTGGCCGAGGCCTTCGTCGTCTGGGGCGGCTATGCCTATGGCGCGGGCGAAGAGGGGCAGGCGGCGCACAAGCTCTTCGAACAGCGGCTCTCGACGGTGGAGGCGGTGGTGCAGAACCAGGACAACCGCGAGCATGACCTCCTCGATTCCGACGACTACTACCAGTTCGAGGGTGGCATGACGGCCGCGGTGGAAGCAGCAAGGGGCACGCGGCCTGCGATCTATCACAACGACCATTCCCGGCCCGAACGTCCGGTGATCCGTTCGCTGGAAGAAGAAATTGCGCGTGTGGTGCGCGGCCGCGCGGTCAATCCGAAGTGGATCGATGGCGTCAAGCGGCACGGCTACAAGGGCGCCTTCGAAATGGCGGCGACGGTGGATTACCTGTTCGCCTTTGCCGCGACCACCGGGGCGGTGCGCGACGCGCATTTCGACGCGGTCTACCAGGCCTACCTGATGGACGAGGAGACGCTCGCCTTCCTGCGCGACAAGAACCCCGATGCGCTTCAGGAAATGGCGGCGAAATTCGAAGAGGCGATCGAGCGCGGGCTGTGGACGCCGAAGAGCAATTCGGCCAAGTTTGCGCTTGGCGAACTGGCGGGACAAGCGCCCGGGCGTGAATAAGGCTGCGCGGTCATGGGCCGGCAGCGCGATTGGATAGGGACACTGCATGACGTTTGAAATCACGGTTGACGAAATCGGCGACCCCGAATTCGCCGCAACGATCGAGGCGATTGTCGACGAGCCGGCCGCCAGGCGGGGCCATCCGTTCGATCCGGTGCCGCTGCATCTCAAGGCGGTTGATGCCGGTGGCCGGTTGGCCGGGGGCCTGACGGCGCATTCGGTGCAGCGCTGGCTGTTCATCAAGCTGCTTGGGGTCACCGAGGAGCAGCGGGGCAGCGGGATTGGCAAAATGCTGCTTGCCAGGGCGGAAGAGATCGCCCGGCAGCGGGGGCTTGTCGGGGTCTATCTCGACACGTTCGAATTCCAGGCGCCACGGTTTTACGAAAGTCTCGGCTACACCGAATGTGGCCGGTTGCCTGCCCATGGCGGCGCGCCGCAGCGGATCTGGTTTGCAAAGACCTTTGACATCGCCGGGGTTGTGTAGGCCCAATAGGAAAACGGCAGGCGGCCATTGCCGCTTGTCCGACATGATGATGGACAGGATGGATATGCGATGAGCGAACGCGGAAAAATCACCGATGGCATGAGCGAGGACGAACTCAACGCCCGCCATGCCGAGAAAATGGCCAAGAAGAAGGTGGCGCGCGAGAAGATCATGGCCACCAAGACAGGCGAGAAGGGGCTGGTGATCGTCCATACCGGCAAGGGCAAGGGCAAGTCATCGGCCGCCTTCGGCATGATCTTCCGTCATATCGCCCACGGCAAGCATTGCGCCGTGGTGCAGTTCATCAAGGGCGCGATGTCGACCGGCGAGCGTGACCTGATCCTCAGGCATTTCTCCGACCTGTGCCAGTTCCACACCATGGGCGAGGGCTTCACCTGGGACACCCAGGACAAGGCGCGCGACATCGAGATGGCGAAGGCCGCCTGGGAGAAAGCAAAAGAGATGATCCGCGACGAGCGCAATTCAATGGTGCTGCTTGACGAGATCAACATCGCCATCCGCTATGACTATCTCGATGTGAACGAGGTGATCGCGTTTCTGGAGGCCGAGAAACCGGCGATGACCCATGTGGTGCTCACCGGCCGCAACGCCAAGGAAGAGCTGATCGAGTATGCCGATCTGGTGACCGAGATGGAAATGATCAAGCATCCGTTCCGGTCCGGCATCAAGGCGCAGATCGGTGTGGAGTTCTAACAGAAGGGACAGGGGATGAGCCTTTCGGCAAGCTGGCAGTTCTGGGCGCTGGTGGCGGCGGTGTTCGCCGCGCTGACGGCGATCTTCGCCAAGGTCGGCATCAGCGACATCGACAGCGATCTGGCCACCTTCATCCGCACCTGCGTGATCATGCTGGTGCTCGGTGCCATCCTGACGGCCATGGGAAAATGGCGCCATCCGTCCTCCATCCCGATCAAGACCTGGGTCTTTCTCGGCCTTTCGGGACTGGCCACAGGCGCATCCTGGCTTGCCTATTTCAGGGCTCTCAAACTGGGAGACGCGGCGCGGGTGGCACCGCTCGACAAGTTGTCGATCGTGCTGGTGGCGATCTTCGGCGTGCTGTTCCTGGGCGAACAGCTCTCCGCGCTCAACTGGCTCGGGGTGGTGCTGATCGGCGCCGGCGCGATCCTGCTCGCGGTGTTTTGACCGCTCAGATCCCGAACCAGACCCGCACCGGGTTTGCCGGATCACTGATCAGCTTGAGAGCCAGCGCCACGCAGGTGATCACCAGCAGCGGCTTGATGATCCTTGCGCCGTTCTTCATGGCCAGCCGCGACCCGGTCTGCGCGCCGAGAAACTGCGCCACACCCATCATCAGCCCGATTTTCCAGGAAATGACGCCGACAAAGGCGAAGACGGTGAAGGCGCCAAGATTGGAAGCGAAATTCAAAAGCTTCGTATGCGCCGTGGCCTTGAGCAGGCCGTAGCCCGCAAGCGCGACAAAGGCGAGCATGAAGAAGGACCCGGTGCCGGGGCCGAAAACCCCGTCGTAGAAACCGATCAGCGGCACGACGATCAACCCGAACAGGAAGGGCGAGAGCCGGCGGGCGCGGTCGATATCGTCCATGTTCGGCTTGAGCGCGAAATAGAGCGCGATGGCCACCAGCAAAAAGGGCAGGAAGGCACGGAAGACATCGCCCGGAATGACGGTGGCGAGCAGCGCGCCCAGCGCCGCCCCAAGTGCCGAGAGGGCCGCCGGCGCAAGCTGGGTCTTGAGGTCGACATGGCCCTTGCGGGCATAGGCGACGGTGGCCGATGCGGAGCCGAACAGTCCCTGCAGCTTGTTGGTGCCCAGCGCCTCGACTGGGCTCAGGCCGGCGAGCAGCAGTGCGGGGACCGCGATCAGGCCACCGCCTCCGGCAATCGAATCGATGAAGCCGGCCATGAATGCCGCAGCCAGCAGCAACAAGGTGAGCGAGAGCGTCAGGTCTTCCATGGGCTAGCCTGTCTGGCGGAGAGTTACCGGAGAAACGAGGCGGGACCTATCGCATGCAGGGATGCTCTGGACAATCGGCAGGTACAGGTTACTTTTTGATCGGTGGGGACTCATCGAGGCCTGAGGGGGCTGCCGGGATGCTTGGGCTTTTTACTTCGATTTCACGCCTGTTCGGGCGCAAGCCGCAGTTTTCAGGCGCGCTCGACGAGCTGTCCGAAGATCCGGTTCGTCTGGCTGAGATTCTCCTGCTGTTCCGGATGGTGCTTGCCGACGGCATCGTGCAACCTTCCCAACTCACCGCTTTCGAACGGATCTGTGAGCGGCATTTCGGCATCAGTCCGCGCGACATGCCTGAATTGCACGCGCTTCTCGACTCGCCCAAGGCCCGGTCGTACGAGGCGCAGGCCTTCACACTGCTGGGCCAGCTTGACACGAAGGCGCGAACCATCCTTCTTGACGACATGATGCAGATCGCTCGCGCCAACACCACGAGGGACGAGCGCGATGAACGATTGCTGCGCAGGACCGCCAGCCTGCTCGGGCTGGAGCCGGGTGCTATCGATCTCAAGGAGAAGGAACAGGTGATGAATGATGCGGCGGGCAAAAGCCCGAGTTTCGGAGAGCGGGTCCGGGCGTTTCTGGACCAGTCCACGTCACTGAGCAAGGTGGCGCACGACCCGGTGCTGACGGCGGAGCTGCTGCTTCTGGTCCGCATGTCATTCGCCGACAAGTCGGTCGAGCCTGCGGAAGCCGACGCCTTTGCCGCCATCTGCACACGGCTTCTGGGGCTGAACGGCGACGAGCTGTCCGATATTCTGAAATACCTCAATGATTTCGGCTATGAAACCACGGACGCGCAGGCCGCGTCCATGCTCGCCGACCTCGACGAAGCGCGGAAACGGGAGATCCTCGATCACCTGGCGACCGTCGCCAAGGCGGATGGCGAGGTAGACGCGCGGGAACGGCGTCTGCTCGAAGCGACGGCCCGACGGCTGGGGTTTGCCTGAGAGGCGATCCGGCTCTCATTTCGGCTTTGGCGCAGATCAGCGCCTGGCTGGCGCAATCGGGGTTTGACCTCCAAATCCCGAACCCCTATGACTCGGCCCATGTGCGACGGCGCCTGATGACAGGCTGAGAGAAATTCCGGTGCGGCCGACTTAAATCAAGGGCCAAATCCGGGGCTGTCCGGTTCGGTAAGACGGGATGCGGCTTCAGGGCCGGCGTCTCTTCATCCGGCGTATCGTGCTGTTGTTGTCACGTTGTCCGGAGGCCCCGATGCGCACGCTTGCCTTATCCATTGCTGGTTCTTTCATTTTCGCTCATGCGGCGTTGGCCCATGGCGGTCATGTCGGTGATCTGGCGGGCCATTCGCATTGGCTCGGCTGGGCAGCGGCTGCTGCCGCGGGCGCGATTGCGGCCTGGGCGATCAAGCGTGGCAGCAAGAGCAAGTCTGCCGCCAAGGACACGTCGGACAAGGCCGATGGCGGCAAGAACACCGAAACAGCGGAGGCCTGAATCGTGAGCAGCAACGGAATTCCGGACAAGGCCGGCATCATGGTCTGCGGCCATGGCAGCCGCAACCAGAACGCAGCACGCGAATTTGCCACGGTCGCCGAGGGGCTGAAGGCCCGCTATCCGGATGTTCCGGTGGAATACGGCTACCTCGAATTCTGCAATCCCGTGATCTCCGAAGGGCTCGACCGCTTGCGCGCCAAGGGCGTCACCCGGGTTCTAGCGGTGCCGGGCATGCTGTTTGCCGCAGGCCACGCCAAGAACGACATCCCCTCGGTGCTCAACACCTACCAGGCGCAAAATCCCGGAACGGTGATCAATTACGGCCGCGAACTCGGCATCGACCTGAAGATGATCCGCGCCGCCGGCGCGCGCATCCAGGAGGCGCTCGACACGGCCAACAGGGAGCAGGGCGAGGTGGCCTTGCATGACACACTGCTGATGGTTGTCGGCCGGGGATCATCCGATCCCGATGCCAATTCGAATGTGTCGAAGGTGATGCGGATGCTCTGGGAAGGCTTCGGCTTCGGCTGGGGCGAAACCTGCTATTCCGGCGTCACCTTTCCGCTGGTGGGACCGGGGCTCAGCCATGCGGCGAAGCTCGGCTACAAGCGCATCATCGTGTTCCCCTATTTCCTGTTCACCGGCGTGCTGGTGAAGCGGATCTATTCCGAGACCGACGCGGTGGCGGCCAACCACCCCGAGATTCAGTTCATAAAGGCGTCTTACCTTAGCGATCATCCGCTGGTGCTCGACACCTTCCAGGACCGGGTGCAGGAGATCGTCGAAGGCCAGGCACTGATGAATTGCCAGATGTGCAAGTACCGCGAACAGGTGCTGGGCTTCGAGGCCGAGGTCGGCCTGCCGCAGGAGAGCCATCACCATCACGTGGAGGGCATTGGCGGCGGGCTGGAAAACTGCCCCTGCAACGGCGACTGCGACGCGTCGTGCCGGGACGAGGATTTCTGCAAGGCGCACGGGCTGCCGTGGACACCGGTGCACAGCCATGCAAGCCCGGCTTCGCTCGAGCCGGTGCATGACCATTCGCATGACCATGATCGTCCGCACGACCACCCGCATGATCACGACCATAGCCATTCGCACGATCATCATCACCATCCCTATCCGCATGCCGACCATCCGCACGGTCCGCGCTCGATGGAAAAGAAGAAGAGCTGAAACTTGATCGCGCCAACGCCCATCCGTGATCCGGCGGAAATCTACCGGCGGTCGTTTGCCATCATCCAGGCGGAAGCGGATCTGGCTCGTTTCGGCGCGGACACAAGGTCGATCGTGGTGCGGATGATCCATGCCTGCGGCATGGTCGATCTTGCCGACGACATCGTCGTGTCGCCCGGGTTCGCGAAGAGCGCACGGACGGCGCTGGAAGCGGGCGCGCCGGTTCTGTGCGACGCGGAGATGGTTCGGCACGGGATCATCACGCGGCTGATGCCTGCCGGCAACGAGGTCAAGTGCCTGCTCAACGAGCCAGAAGTGCGCGAGATTGCAGCGCGCGACGAGACCACGCGGTCAGCGGCGCAGGTCGATCTCTGGGCCGAGCGGATGGCGGGCGCGGTAATTGCCATCGGCAATGCGCCGACGGCGCTGTTCCGGCTGCTCGAACTCATCGATGCCGGTGCGCCCAGGCCCGCGGCGATCATCGGAGTGCCGGTCGGGTTCGTCGGTGCGGTGGAAAGCAAGGAGGCGCTTGTCGCCGATCCGCGCGGTGTCGAGTTCCTGACCGTCAAAGGCCGGCGCGGCGGAAGCGCGCTCGCCAGCGCCGCTGTCAACGCGCTTGCCGGGGGGCTTGAGGGTCATGGCTAGCGGTTCGGGCGCGCAAGCGCCCTGGCTCACCATCATCGGTATCGGCGACAACGGGCTCGACAGCCTGACCCCGCCGGCGCGTCTGCTGTTCGAGGCGGCCGAGACCATCATCGCGCCCGAGCGGGTGCTCTCGCGGATTGACTGCGGGGCGCGGGAAACCATCCCCTGGACCTTCGGCATCAAGGAGACCATCGCACTGGTGATGGCGCGGCGCCGCAAGCCGGTGACGATCCTGGCGACAGGCGACCCGATGTTCTTTGGCGTCGGCGCGACGCTGATGCGCCAGCTCAATGCCGAGGAGATGCGGGTGATCCCGTCGCCGTCGGCCTTTTCGCTGGCTGCGGCGCGGCTCGGTTGGGCGCTGCAGGACGTGGCGATGATTTCCCTGCATGGCCGCTCGGTGCACGGGCTTGCCTCGCATGTTCATCCCGGTGCGCGGATCATCGCGCTAACCTCCACCGGGCATACGGTTGTCGAGGCAGCACAGATTCTGAGCGCCCGCGGCTATGGCCGCTCCGAGATGCATGTGGCTGAGCACATGGGCGGACCGGACGAACGGATCAAGGTGATGCGCGCCGACCGGATCGCCGCCGACAAGCCGCACTTCGCGGATTTCAACACGCTGGCGATTGCCTGCGTGGCGCAGCCGGGTGCTGCGTTGCTCCCGCCCGTTCCGGGGCTGCCCGACGAGGCGTTCGAACATGACGGGCAACTGACCAAGCGGGAGGTGCGAGCGGTGACATTGTCGCGGCTCGGCCCGGTGCCGGGTGGCTTGATGTGGGATGTCGGTGCGGGGTGCGGCTCGATCGGCATCGAATGGATCCGGACGGCGCGCGGGGCACGCGCTATCGCCGTCGAGGCCAATGAAGTGCGGAGGAAGATGGCGGCGCACAACGCGATTACGCTAGGCGCGCCGGGGCTCGAGATCGTTGCTGGTACGGCCCCCGATGCGCTCGCCGGGCTTGAGACGCCGGACGCCGTTTTCATTGGCGGCGGGATCTCTAACGATGGCGTTTTCGAAGCCTGCTGGGATGCGCTCAAACCCTCCGGCCGACTGGTCGCGAACGCGGTGACGGTGGAGGGCGAGGCCAGGCTGTTCGCGCTCCAGTCGGTGCATGGCGGGGAACTCGTGAGGCTGCAGGTGAGCCGCGCCGAACCGGTCGGCCGCTACCTCGGCTGGAAGCCGCTGATGCCGGTGACGATCTGGTCGGCGACGAAAGGACTGGATGCATGAGCGGCAAACTTTACGGACTCGGGCTTGGTCCCGGAGACCCCGACCTGATCACGCTGAAGGCGCATCGCATCCTGCAGAGCGTGCCGGTGATCGCCTGGCCGGCGCCCGATACGGGCCCGAGTTTTGCGCGCGCGATTGCGGCGCCGCACCTGCCCGGCGGGCAGACGGAAATTCCGATCGTGGTGCCGATGCGCACCGAGCGGTTCCCGGCGCGCGATGTCTACGACAAGGCCTCAACGGAGATTGCGGCGCATCTCGATGCGGGCCGTGACGTGGCGGTGCTGTGTGAGGGCGATCCGTTTTTCTACGGCTCGTTCATGTATGTGTTCGAGCGGCTGGCGGAGAAATACCCGACCGAGGTGGTGCCGGGTGTCTCTTCGATGATGGCTGCGGCGAGTGCTGCGGGGCGTCCGCTGGCCGCGCGCAACGATGTGCTCAGCGTCGTGCCGGGTCCACTTAGCGATGAAGAGCTCACAAATCGATTCAACGTCGCAGATGCATTAGCGATCATTAAGATAGGCAGGCATTTCAAGCGCTTGAGAGCGTTGATTGAAAAAATGAATCTGCTGCCTCATGCAATCTATGTGGAACGCGTGTCGCTCGATGCCGAACGGCTGATGCCGCTTGCCGAAGTCCCCGAGGACACGGCTCCGTATTTTTCGATGATCCTGATCTACAAGGGCGGCGAGGACTGGATCCAGTCGCTGCCCGGGAGCAAACCATGACCACATCTCCCGCCATCATCATCCTTTCCGACGCGGCCCTGCCGATGGCGAGGCGCATTGCCCGGGCGACCGGCGGCGAGGTGCACGGGCTGGACCGGCGTATAACGGAAACCATTGACGTAACCTTTACAGATGTGGGGTCACATTTAGCCTCCCTGTTTCAGGGCGGTCGTTCCATCGTCGCGCTGATGGCCTCGGGTGCGGTGATCCGGCTTCTGGCTCCGCACCTCGGTAACAAGATGAGCGAGCCTCCCGTGATCGCTGTCGCCGAAGACGGGTCGTGTGTGGTTCCGCTTCTGGGTGGGCATCACGGAGGCAATGATCTGGCGCGTGAGCTTGCCAGTGCCCTTGACGGGTTTGCCGCGATCACCACGGCGGGCGATCTCAAGTTCGGCGTCGCGCTCGACCAGCCGCCGGAAGGCTGGGTGCTGGCCAACCCGGAAAATGCCAAGCAGGCGATGGCGGATCTTGTTGCCGGTAAGTCGGCGCGGCTGGAGGGTGAGGCGGCATGGCTGAGCGACAGCGGTCTGCCGCTGTCGGCTGATGGCGAGGTTGTCCTGGCCACCTCGAACACGATTGTTTCGCCGCTTGCTAGCGCGCTGCTCTACCACCCGAAAAATCTCGTTCTCGGGATTGGCTGCGAACGTGGTGCGGATGGGGAGGAAGCTCTTGCTCTGGCGCTCGACACTCTTGCTCTGGCTGGCCTGTCTCCTGCGTCGGTTGGATTGGTTGCGTCGATCGATGTGAAAGCTGACGAGACGGCAGTTCACCACGTGGCGAAGCACTTCGGTTGCCCCGCACGGTTCTTCGATGCGGCGACGCTGGAAACCGAAACGCCTCGGCTCAAGACCCCTTCCGACATCGTCTTCGCCGAAGTCGGCTGCCATGGCGTGGCCGAGGGTGCAGCACTGGCGGCCGCTGGCCCATCGGGCGAGCTGATCGCGGAGAAACGCAAGAGCCGCCGCGCGACATGCGCCATCGGACAGGCACCGCAAGCTTTCACCGAGGCGACCCTGCCGGGTCGGGCCCGCGGCAGGCTGATGGTGGTCGGCATCGGGCCGGGGGCCGGCGGCTGGCGTTCGCCGGAGGTTTCGGCAATGGTTTCGGCCTCCACCGATCTGGTTGGCTACTCGCTCTATCTCGATCTGCTCGGACCGCTGGCCAAGGGCAAGGCCCGGCATGATTTCGATCTCGGCAAGGAAGAGGCCCGCGTGCGCCATGCGATGGAACTGGCGGGCGAGGGAAAATCCGTGGCGCTGGTCTGTTCCGGCGACGCCGGCATCTATGCGATGGCGACGCTGGTCTTCGAACTGCTCGACAAGGCCGAGGGGCCTGAAGGTTTGACGCCGGAGGCGCGGCGGATCGAAATCGCGGTGTCGCCGGGAATCTCGGCGCTGCAGGCCGCCGCCGCGCGCGCCGGCGCTCCGCTCGGACACGATTTCTGCACCATCTCGCTGTCGGATCTCCTGACACCATGGGAGGATATCAAGCGGCGGGTGACGGCGGCGGGCGAGGGAGATTTCGTCATCGCCTTCTACAATCCGGTGTCGAAGAAGCGGCGGACGCAGCTCGCCTGGGCGCGCGACAAGCTGCTCGAGCATCGCCCGGCATCGACCCCGGTGATCCTCGCCACCAATCTCGGTCGCGAAGGGGAACTCATCCGCATCGTGGCCCTAGGCTCCCTCAATGTCGACGATGTCGACATGCTGACCGTGGTTGTCGTGGGTTCATCCAATTCCTCGACGGTGACGACCGGCGACGGCAGGACCTGGGTCTACACGCCACGTGGTTACGCGCGGAAGGAAGGAACGGCCATGACCAACACCATTGCAGGAGACGCGGCATGACCGTCTATTTCATCGGGGCTGGACCAGGCGCACCGGACCTCATCACGGTGCGTGGCCTCAAGCTGATCCAGCGCTGCCCGGTGTGCCTCTATGCGGGATCGCTGGTGCCCGAGGAGATCGTGCATGCGGCGCCCGCCGATGCTCTGGTCAGGGACACCGCGCCGATGCATCTCGACGAGATCATCGCGGCAATGAAGACCGCCCATGCGGCCGGTCAGGACGTGGCGCGGGTGCATTCGGGTGATCCGGCGATCTACGGCGCGGTCGCCGAGCAGATGCGCAGGCTCGATGCGCTCGGGATCGATTATGAAGTGGTGCCCGGTGTGCCGGCCTTCGCCGGGGCGGCCGCGAGACTGGCGACCGAGCTGACATTGCCGGAAATTGCCCAGACGGTGATCATCACCCGCACAGGCATGAAGGCATCCTCGATGCCGGAATTCGAGCAACTCGAGATCCTCGGCCAGTCGCGGGCGACGCTCGCCATCCACCTGTCCATCCGCAATCTCGACTATGTCCGCCGCTCGCTGGAGCCGTTCTACGGCGCCGATTGCCCGGTGGTGATCGCCTATCGCGCCACCTGGCCGGACGAGCTTTACATCCGCACCACGCTGGAAGGGATGAAGGAAGAGGTCCGCGCCCACAAGATCACCCGCACGGCGCTCATTCTGGTCGGCAAGGTGTTCGGCGAGAACAATTTCCGCGACAGCGATCTGTACAATTCCGATTACTCGCATGTGCTCCGGAATGTCGGGAAAAAGAAGAAGGCGAAGGCTGTCTGAGCGTTACCCTTCGGAAAATTCCGGCAGCCCGGCCTGGGTTTTCTTTGGCAGGCTCTTGCGAACGAGACGATAGGACTGGAGGACGCGCGCTCTGAGTTCCTCTGGCTCCATGTCCCAGTCAAGCAGCACCCAGGAGGCGTGAAAATACGGTGCCTTGGTTCCGACGCCCATCTCGATGAGCATGACCGCCGTTTCGACGCTGTCGGTCTTTACCGCGACGCCGGGCATCACCGCGCCGATGGAGGCAAACATCTTGCCGCCGATCTTCCAGGCATCGTGACCTCCACCCCAGGGATCGGAGACTTCAGCCCCCGGCAGGGTCGCGCAGATGGAGTTGACGGTTTCACGGCTCATCGGCTTGTGCCTATTGCATGAGACATTCCGAATAAATGACTATGCGTCGACTGGCCTGAAAGTGATCTTGCCCCGCACGCTGTCTTTGACCCGCGGTTTGGCGACGATCTCGACATCCTGATCGAATGCCGTGAGAAAGCCAATCAACCGCTCCATCGAATATTCGCGAAAGTTGCCCTTGAAAAGGCGCGAGACTTCCGGCTGGCTGATTCCCATAAAGGCGCCGGCGCGAGCCTGAGTCATCTTCGCGCGCTGCGTGAGCCGATACAGTTCAGCTACGATCTGGGCTTTCAAGAAATGATTGTCGGCGTCCGGCAGTCCCAACTCTGCGAAGATGTTGGGATCGCTGGCATAGATCTGGTCGGGGTCAGTGTTCATTTCTTGTAATCCTCATGCATGCGCAATTTGTAATCCGCTTGTGCGACTTGGAGCCGACGTTTGATAAGATCCAGTTCGGCCTTCGGGCTTCTGATTCCGCGCTTGGATTTCTTCTTGAAACTGTGCAGCACATAGACCGCTGTTTCAAAACGGACCGTATAGACGGAACGAAATGTGTCGCCATCATAGTCACCGATCAGTTCAACGACTCCTGAACCCAGTCCCTTGAGTGCCTTCGCGGAGGGCGGATGCTGGCCGGTTTGAGCCAGGAACAACTGAAATCCGAATTCTTCCTGAATTCTCGGCGGGAATTCGGCGTAGTCCTTCCGACTTGTGGCGATCCAGAACAGGGGACGTTCGGGGCGTGGTAAGCGGTCCATATCCGGGATTATGAGTAATTACTCATTAATTGTCAAGATCGATGACAGGAAACAGACAACTATGCGCATCGATGGCTAGGTCTTGTCAGCGCCCAACCATGATCACCGGCAGCCCCAATTCCCGCGCCGCCTCGATCTTGGCGTAGGCGGCGGTGCCGCCGGAGTTGCGGCAGACGATGTGGGTGATGGAGTGGGCGATCAGCAGCATGGTTTCCACTGCCGCCGTGTCGCCGGGCCGGCCGAGCACAAGGGCGTGATCGGGCAGGTCGAGCGGGACAGTTGGCGGGTCGATCATGCGGACAACGAAATGCACGTCGTCGCGGCTGGCGAACAGACCGATGTGCTGGGAGCCGAGCGCCAGCAGCACCCGGGCGCGGGGCGGGATGGCGTCGCGCGCCTGCTCCAGCGTTTCCACCTCTATCCAGGTGTCGCCGGGTTGCCGGGTCCAGGGCTTGCGGGTGCGGATCTCGAGCGGCACGCCGGAAACTCTTGAAGCTTCGAGAGCATTGGCGCTGATCTGGCGGGCAAAAGGGTGGGTGGCATCGATCAGCCGGGTCACGGTATTTTCGACGAGATAGCGCGCGAGCCCGTCGACACCGCCGAAGCCGCCGGTGCGGACCTCGCCGGCGAGCGGCGCAGGTTCCTTCGTGCGGCCGGCGAGCGAGGTGATGATGCGGGCGTCGGGATGGGTTGCGACCAGCTCTTTGGCGAGTTGCGCCGCTTCCCGGGTTCCCCCGAGGATCAGGATGGTTTCGACAGGTCCGGTGCTATTGGGCATGGGCGAGCAGATTTCCTGAACGATCGGTGACCATGACATCGACTGCAACCGGCGCGCCTCGCAGGGCATCGAGCGCGACCGAGCGCACCTTATCCGCGATTGCTGTCGGAAGATCGATGCCTTCACTGCGAGTCATTTCAAGTACTTCCAGCGCCGTGTTGGCTGCCAGAATCCTGTCCTTCAAGTGGATTCCACCAAGCGCATCCGCCTGGCTCGCGAGCCATTCCATGTCGACCTGGCTGCGTCCCGAGTGCAGATCCATGGCCCCTTGCGCCAGCTTGCACATCTTGGCGAAGCCGCCGGCGATGGTCAGGCGCGGGACAGGATGGGCCCGGAGATATTTAAGCAGGCCGCCGGCGAAATCGCCCATGTCGAGACAGGCAATGTCGGACAGGCCATGAAAGGCTTGTGCGGTCTTCTCCGAGCTTGAGCCGGTGGCGCCGAGTACATGCGGAAACCCTTCGGCGCGGGCGACATCGATGCCGCGATGGATCGAGTGGATCCAGGCGGCACAGGAAAAAGGATGGACGATGCCGGTGGTGCCGAGCACGGAAAGCCCGCCGACGATGCCGAGCCGCGGGTTCCATGTCTTGAGCGCCAGCTCGGCGCCGTTCTCGATGGCGATCTCAATCTCGATGTCGGGCGTAATGCCGTGCTCATGGCACAGGGCCGTGACCACCTCCGTCATCATCATCTGGGGAACCGGGTTGATGGCCGGCTCGCCGACCGGGACGGGGAGACCCGCCTTGGTGACGGTACCCACGCCTGCGCCCGCCTTGAAGACAATGCCCGAGCCTTGGGACAGGAGGCGGACGGTTGCCATCACCAGAGCGCCGTGGGTGACATCCGGATCGTCGCCGGCATCCTTGATGATGCCGACCATGGCCCGGTCGCTGTCTGCCTGTTCGCGCGCCAGCGCAAAGCTGGGTGTCTCGCCCCTGGGCAGGGTGATTTCGACGGGGTCGGGGAATTCGCCGGTAAGCAGCGCTGTCAGCGCCGCCCTGGTCGCGGCGGTGGCGCAGGCCCCGGTGGTCCAGCCGCGGCGCAGCGCCGTGGCGGGCTTTTCCAGCCGGATTTCGTTTTCGCCAGCGTCCATGTCGCAGTTCCCGGTCGTGTCTTGCCTGTTGCCGTTATAGAGTGCGATTGATACGGGTGTAACCCATGGTGATTTGTCGAAATCACCTTACAAGGTTGAACGGAAACGCATGAGCGACTGGCAACAGAATCTGCCGCAGATGAAGCCCGGCGAAGTGTGGCTGGTGGGCGCCGGTCCGGGTGATCCCGGGCTCCTGACGCTGCATGCCGCCAATGCGCTCGCCCAGGCCGACGTGATCGTTCATGACGCGCTGGTCAATGCCGATTGCCTGAAGCTGGCGCGCACCGGCGCCGTTCTCGAATACGCCGGCAAACGCGGCGGCAAGCCGTCGGCCAAGCAGCGCGACATCTCGCTGAGGCTGGTCGAACTGGCGCGCGAAGGACACCGGGTGCTGCGGCTCAAGGGCGGCGATCCGTTTGTCTTCGGGCGCGGCGGCGAGGAAGCGCTGACGCTGGTCGAGCATCACATCCCGTTCCGCATTGTGCCGGGGATCACCGCCGGCATCGGCGGGCTGGCCTATGCGGGCATCCCGGTCACGCATCGCGACACCAATCATACAGTCACCTTCCTGACCGGGCATGATTCCAGCGGTGTCGTTCCCGACAAGATCGACTGGGACGGGGTCGCCCGGGGAAGCCAGGTCATCGTCATGTACATGGCGATGAAGCACATCCCCACGATTACCTCTCGGCTGATGGCGGCCGGGCGCGACGCGGACGAGCCGGTGGCATTCGTCACCGACGCGTCCACCGCCACGCAGAACGTGCTTGAAACCACGCTCGCAAGGGCGGCGGACGATGTGGCTGCATCGGGCCTTGAACCGCCGGCAATTGTCGTGGTCGGGCAGGTTGTGCGGCTCCGACCGGCGCTTGACTGGATGGGCGCTGCAGCCGGCAGGGTGTTGACCGCCGATCCCCTGGGAAATCGCGCAAACGCGCAGAAAGACAGTGCATGACAGGCCTGATGATTGCGGCGCCCCGGTCGGGCTCCGGCAAAACCACGGTAACGCTCGGACTGCTCAGGGCGCTCAAGCGCCGCGGCGTGGCTCTTGCGCCGGGCAAGGCGGGGCCGGACTACATCGATCCGGCGTTTCATGCCGCGGCCAGCGGCGAGGTCTGCCTCAACTACGATCCGTGGGCGATGCGCAGCGATCTGCTGCTCGCCAATGCCTCGCTGCAATCGCAGGGCGGCCGGATGCTGATGATCGAGGCGATGATGGGGCTGTTCGATGGTGCGGCGGACGGCTCGGGTTCTGCCGGAGACCTTGCAGGTCTTCTCGGCCTGCCGGTGATCCTGGTGATCGACTGCACCGGAATGTCGCATTCGGTGGCGGCGCTGGCGCGGGGTTTTGCCAATTTCCATCCCGATGTGCTGGTGCCCGGGGTGATCCTCAACCACGTGGCAAGCCCCCGGCATGACGGGATGTTGCGCCAGGCACTGGAGAATGCCCGCGTCGAAGTACTCGGCTCGTTGCCCCGCAACGAGAAGCTGGTGCTGCCCGAGCGCCATCTCGGGCTGGTGCAGGCGGGCGAGAACGAGCGGCTTGCCGAGCTGATCGACGATGCCGCCGACGTGATGGAAAGCCGGATCGATCTCGACAAGCTGATCAGGCTGGCGCAACGCGCGCCCGCCAAGCCGGCGCCCGCCAATATCCCACGGCTTCCGCCCCCTGGGCAGAAGATCGCCGTGGCGAGGGATGTGGCTTTCGCGTTCTTCTACGAACACATGCTGCTCGGCTGGCAGCGGCGCGGGGCGGAATTGACCTTTTTCTCGCCGCTCGCCGACGAGGCGCCCGCAGCTGACTGCGACGCCGTGGTGCTGCCCGGCGGCTATCCGGAACTTCACGCGGGCGCGATAGCCGGCGCAGGTCGGTTCAAGGCGGGCATGCAGGCGGCTATCGATCGGGGTATTCCGGTCTATGGCGAGTGCGGCGGCTACATGGTGCTGGGGGAGGGCCTGATTGACGCCGACGGCGTGCGTCACGAGATGCTCGGCGCGCTGCCATTGGTGACCAGCTTCGCCAACCCCAAACGACATCTGGGCTACAGGCGGCTCACGCCCGAGCCGGGTTTCTTCTGGAACATGGAGCTTTCGGCGCACGAGTTTCACTACGCCACCGTCGTCTCGGAAGGCGAGGCAGACGGACGGCTGTTCGCAGCGCGCGATGCGTTGGGCGCGGACCTTGGCTCTGCCGGGCTGCGCCGCGGCAGAGTTGCAGGATCATTCATGCATGTGATCGACCGGATAGATTGAACATGACCCAACAGCCCGCTGCACCGATCGCCCATGGAGGGGCGCTTTCCGAGGCCATCGCCAAGTATGGCGGCACGGCTTCCGAATGGCTTGACCTGTCGACCGGGATCAGCCCGTTCAGCCTGCCGCTGCCCGAGATTTCAGCCGACAGCTGGCGGCGTCTGCCCGAGCAGAGCGAAGTGCGGCGGGTCTGCGAACTGGCGATGCGGCACTATGGCGGATCTGTGGTGCCAATCGCGGTACCCGGCACGCAGGCGGCAATCCAGTTGCTGCCGTTCCTGACGCCGAACGCGTCGGAGGTCGCCGTCGTCTCGCCGACCTATGGCGAATACGAGCAGGCCTTCCGGCGGATGGACATGGAGGTTGATCCGATCGACGCGCTGGATGGTGCGACCGTAACGCGAGCAAGCGTTGCGGTGCTGGCAAATCCGAACAATCCGGATGGCCGCGAGACACCGCGCGACGATATCTTCGGTTTTGTCCGGGCGCAGCGCCACCGGCTGGTAATCATCGACGAGGCCTTCGCAGACATGCGGCAGGACCTGACGATGGTCGGGGCAGCCGGGATGGAGCCCAATCTCTTGGTGATGCGCTCTTTCGGCAAGTTCTTCGGTCTCGCCGGCCTGCGGCTGGGTTTTGTTTTCGCCGAACCCGCGCTTGCGAAGATCCTGAGTGACCGGCTCGGCCCCTGGGCGGTGTCCGGCCCGGCGCTGGCAATTGCCGCGCATGCCTTTTCCCGGCGCGATCTCGTCAACGAGCTTCGCAACAAGCTCGACAAGGCCCATGCGATGACACGGTCGGCGCTGAAAATGGCGAGCGTGCCGATTGTCGGGGAAACCGCGCTGTTCTTCTATTGCGAGGTGGGTGACGGTGCCGCGGTTCGCGACCTTCTCGCCAGTCACAAGGTACTGGTGCGGGCCTTCGAGCACAGCCCGTCGCGGATCCGCATCGGTCTCGTCCCCGACGAGTTGTCCGCCGTCAGGCTTCGCGAAACATTGCGGCTTGCGAGGCCGCAGGCTTCGTAATGGGTCATCTCGCGGTTCTGCTGGCCGCCCTGGTTGTCGATCGCATCATCGGCGATCCGGACTGGCTGTGGCGGCGGATCAGCCACCCGGTGGTGATTTTCGGCCACGCCCTCGGATTTGTCGACCGGCGCTTCAACCGGAGTTCGGATCCCGCGGCCACGCGCCGCCGCAAGGGGCTGCTGGCAATGCTCGCATTGCTGCTGGCGGCGGCGGTTTGCGGTTGGGGCCTTGTCCGGCTGTTCGATGGCATGGGTGTTGCCGGAACGGTGCTTGAAGTGCTGGTGGTCGCGGTGTTCCTGGCGCAGAAGAGCCTTGCAGACCATGTCCTTGCGGTCGCGGTCGGGCTTCGCGAAAACGGATTGACCGGCGGGCGCAGGGCGGTTTCGATGATTGTCGGGCGTGATCCTGAAGCGCTCGACCAAGCGGGGATCTCCAGAGCCGCGATCGAGAGCCTGGCCGAGAATTTTTCTGACGGAATCGTCGCTCCGGCACTGTGGTATGCGCTACTCGGGCTGCCCGGCCTCCTGGCCTACAAGATGCTTAACACCGCGGACTCGATGATCGGGCATCTCAACGAGCGGCATCGGGATTTCGGACGGGCGGCGGCGAAACTGGATGACGCAGCCAACTGGCCGGCGGCCCGCCTGTCCGCATTGCTGATTGCCGCCGGGGCAGGACTGGTGAGTGGACGAACTGCCATGCGCCGTTCCCTGGGCGTGGCGCTCACCGATTCCGGCCTGCACCGATCCCCCAATGCCGGCTGGCCAGAGGCTGCAATGGCCGGTGCTCTCGGCTTGGCGCTGGCCGGCCCGCGGCAATATGGGGGCGAGATGGTGATGGAGGCCAGCCTCAATGCGGCAGGCCGAAGAGACGCGAATGCCGGAGATATCCGTGCCGCTCTGATGATTTTCCGGCGCGCCTGCGACTGCCTGGCGCTGATGGTCGGGCTGGTTTTTGTTGTTTCAATTTAATTCACAAAATTCAATGGCATAGGGATGCCTGTCGGATTTTATGCAGTATTTTAACTTTAACTTACAAAATCCTGTGCCTAAAGTAGCAGCCGGCTAGTACATTCAGCAGCAGGGTAACTGGGGAAACACACATGCGAAATCTGTTCTTGTCTGGGCTTCTTGCTCTCTTACTTGCGCCTTTGTCGTCGGCTTCGGCCATTGCGGCGAACCTCATCGCCAAAGTCGATATCTCGACCCAGACGATGGTGGTCAGCCAGAATGGCGTTGTGAAATACAAGTGGCCTGTTTCAACCGGTCGCAAGGGATACTCCACACCGACCGGAAGTTATTCGGCCCAGTGGCTGTCGCGTCACCACCGTTCGCGCAAGTACAACAATGCGCCGATGCCGTATGCGGTGTTCTATCACCGCGGCTATGCGGTTCATGCTACCTACGACACCAAACGTCTCGGCAGGCCTGCATCACATGGCTGCGTTCGTCTTGCGCCTGAAAACGCAGCCACATTCTTCTCGCTGGTGCAAAAGGCCGGCAACAAGAATACCCGTATCGTGATCAACTATTAAGACTTGGATGATGCATCGGGCCCGGGGCTGCCGGGCCTTTTCGCCTGCTTGAGTTGGTGCTTGATGTTCCATCGGTCATGGAACCATTGCCACTGACCGGGATATTCGCGGACCCAGCTTTCGACCTTGTCGTTCAGCTTTTGCGCGGTGGCTTTCACATCGACGCTGCCATCGGGATGACGGGGGATTTCGAACTCCGGCTCGAGCTCCAGCCGGTGGCGTCCGTTCGGAAGACGGATCGCGCGGGCAGGGTGAACGACGCAGTCATACTGGCGCACCAGCTTGGCAAGCAGAGGGTTGGTGTGCGCCTCAAGACCGAAAAAGGTGGTCTCCTCGCCCTTGTGGAATTTCTGGTCGACCAGAACGCCGACGCCCTTGCCGGCTTCAAGCCGCCGCGCCAGGGTGAACGCGGCACCGGCGCGCGAGGGGACGAGATGCCCCATCTTGGTGCGCCGGGCTCCGAGGACCTTCTTGGCGATGTAGGGATTGTTGGGTGGCCGGAACAGCGCCATGACATCGAGTTCGTAGGCTGCGGCCGCGATCGGCAGGAATTCGAAATTGCCGGTATGGGCGGTGAAGACGATGAACGGCTTGTTCTCGTCGCGCAGCTTGTCGAAGATCTCGTCGCCGGCGGTCTCGATCCGCCCGGGGCTCGTGTTCCTGCGATCGAAGTCGAACAGCTCGTCGAGGAAGACGTATTCAGCCGCCAGCCGGGCCATGTTGCCCCACATGTCGAGGGCGATCTGTTGGTGTTCGGCGTTCGATTTTTCCGGAAAGGCTCTTGCCAGATTGGTCATCGCCAGTTTGTGGCGCGGCGTCAGGGGGCCGATCCGCCGGGCCATGGCGGCAACGAAATTGATCGCCTTGTCGGCGGGAAGCAGCGATATCAGCCGCAGCAGGCCGAAGATCGCCATGGCGATCACCCAGTCCCTGGCGCGCCTGAGTGCAATGACGATGCGCGTGAGCACCATGCGGAAGGTGTTGGACATGTCCGTGCGCCGGCCTCAATCCATCCGCAGGATGATCTTGCCGAAGACGTCGCGGCCTTCCATACGGGCGAGTGCAGTATCGATCTCATCGAAACCCACTTCCGTGTCGATGACAGGCTGGACCAGGCCGGCGGCCATCTTCTGCATGGCGTCGGCCATGTTCTCCATCCGGCAACCGAAGGAGCCAAAAAGCTTGAGTTGCTGCTGGAACAGCATCATCAGGTTCATCTGCGTCGATACGCCCGATGTCGAGCCGCAGGTGACCAGGCGCCCGCCGCGCTTGAGCGACAGCATCGAGCCGGCCCAGGTGTCCGCGCCGACATGCTCGAAGACGACATCGACGCCGCGCTTTTTCGTGAGTTTGCGGACCACGCCCTCGAAGCGATCCTCGCGGTAGTTGATCACATGATCGGCGCCCAGAGCCTTGGCGGGCTCGATCTTGGCGTCGGAGCCGACAGTGGTGATGACGGTGCAGCCGATTTTCTTGGCAAGCTGGATCGCGGCCGTGCCGATGCCGGATCCTCCGGCGTGGATCAGGATGGTTTCGCCGGGCTCAAGCTTGGCATTGTCGAACAGCATGTGCTCGACGGTGCCGAAAGTGACCGGGGCCACGGCCGCGCCGATCGCAGTCACGCCGGGAGGCGCGGGAACCAGAAGCCGTGCCGGCAGATTGACCTGCTCCTGGGCGAAGCCATCAAGATGGAAGCCGTGAACGCCGCTGACATGTTCGCACAGATTGTCCCGGCCTTCCCGGCAAGGGCGGCAGAGGCCACAGGTGCGGGCGCCATAGATCGAAACCAGCTGTCCCGGAACCAGTCCGGAGACGCCATGCCCGATCGCGTTGACCACGCCGGATGCCTCTGCGCCGATGACCAGCGGCATCTTGCGCTTGGCAAAGGCCATGCCGCGCCAGCCCCAGACATCGATGTGGTTGAGCGCCACCGCCTTGATCGAAACCGTTGCTTCACCGATGCCCGGCGGCGGGGGAGGAGGCAGATCCACCGTCTCAAGCTTGCGATCCTCGATCAGTTGCAATGCCCGCATGAATAATGTCCTTCTCCGCTTGGCGGCGCCTTGCTGCCGCCAGTGTATCTTGCAGGCTTCGCTGTCCGCCCGGCATCCAGGCGAGCGTTACGTCCCGGCGCTCACGCTTTCGGCAGATGCCCGATGCGTATGGTCGGAGCCGTCGCCTTGGCGGGAGATGACTTAAGCGGGTTCAGCCGACATGACAAGGCATGCATTCTGTCCGCCGAATCCAAATGAATTGGAGAGAACGCTGGTGACGTTGGCATCGCGTTTGATGTTGGGCACCACGTCGAGCGAAATCGACGGGTCCGGATTGTCGTAATTGATCGTGGGCGGCAGCGTGCCGGTGCTAATGGTCAGAAGCGAGAACACGGCTTCCACAGCGCCGGCAGCCGTCAGCGTGTGACCGATCATCGACTTGTTCGAGGACACCGGAACGTCGGGCATGCGATCGCCGAACACCGTCGACAGCGCCAGATATTCCATCTTGTCGTTTTCAGGGGTCGAGGTGCCGTGGGCGTTGATGTAGCCGATTTCATCGGCCGAAAGTCCGGCGTCTTCGAGGGCGGCGCGGATGGTGGCGATCGCCGGCGCACCGCCGGGCGAGGAACGGGTGCGGTGGAAATCGTCGGCCTTTTCGCCGCATCCGCTGATGATGCCGAGAACCTTTGCGCCGCGCGCGACGGCGGCTTCCAGGGATTCGAGCACCAGGGTGGCGGAACCTTCGGCGATGACGAAACCGTCGCGATCCTTGGTGAACGGCCTGGAGGCCTTCTCCGGCGGATCGTTGTTGGTGGACAGTGCGGAAAGCAACGAGAAGCGGATCAGGGCTTCGGCGCTGACGGATCCGTCGGTAGCGACGCTCAGCGCACGATCGGTGCGGCCCTGGCGGATTGCCTCGACGCCGAGCTGGATGGCGGTGGCGCCGGAAGCGCAGGCAGTCGAGAGGGTAACCGGCAGTCCGCGGGTTCCGAACCTGTCGGCCAGGCGCTCCGAAATCGATCCGAACAGCATTGACTCGTGCGCGACGGGATCGGCCTTCTCGCGCAGGACGGCGAGAAACTGGTCATAGGCGTTTCCGGTCATCTGTTCCGGTCTGACGCGGTCACCGAGGTCGAAACGGGTGATCCATTCGGGTTCGATCGGCGGAGCCGCGAGGAACAGCGGGCCATTGAAATCGCCCGAGATGCCAGCCTCGGCCAGGGCCTCGACCGTGGTTTCGCGTGCAAAGGCAAAGGAGCGCTCGACCGTTGTCGGCGCCGGGATGTCGATGAAATCGACGGTGCCGCAGATGCGGGTGGACAGACCTTCGGACGGAAACCGCGTGATCGGGTGGATGCCGGACCGACCGGCAGTGAGCGCCTGCCAGTTGTCTGTCACTCCCTGGCCTAGGGAGGAAACGACGCCCATGCCGGTCACCGCGACAAGCGGACGGCCAAGATGGTCCCTATAGGCGGCTTTGCTCATGACATCCTCGTCAGTCGGGCCATGCCTTCACCGCGAACATGGCCAATGGTGGTCACGATCGCCGAGTTGGCAGCTCTTGTTGCAACGGCGTCTTCACCGGCCGCAAAGGGGCTGACCGGTGCATCGTCATCAAGCGCCAGACAGGCCAGCGCGACAGCCGCGGGGAACTGTGCCTCGATGGCATGGCCAAACAGGGCGCTGATCGTGCGGATCGGTGTGGCCGGAAACTGTGCTTCAAGGAAGGCCCGTTCGCGGGCGCTGAGTTCCGGCAGGCCGGTGGCGCCGGAGAACACGACGGTGTCCTCGCCGCCCGTTGCGCCGGTGTCATCGGCGAGCCGGGCAAGCCGTTGCTCCAGGCGATCACCCTCGCGTGAGCCGCGATCTCCCAGAACAGCGTCGAGCCGGGCGTAGACATGGGCGCCACGCGCCTGGGCATGGTCAAGCGATTCGAGCACCAGAAATGCCCCCGCTGTTCCCAGGTTCATGCCGCTTGCGCTGCCGTCACCGGTCCAGAATGGCTGTTTTGGGTCCTTGCCCAGCGACTGGATCGCCTCGCGGATCATCAGCAGATCGAGCCGCTCGGCGAGATAGGCGCCGCCCACGAGGCAGTGGGTTGATTGTCCGGCGGCGATGCGGGCATAGCCGGTTTCCACGGACGAGATCCCCGCGCCTTCCTCGCCCATCAGCGTGCGCGAGGAGCCGGTTACCTTGTGGACGATGGAAATGTTGCCGGCCAGAAGGTTGGACAGTTGCGCCAGGAACAGGGTCGGGCGCAACTCGGTTGTCAGTTTCTCGTTGAGCAGCTGCTCGCGGTCGTTGCGCTTGCGGCCTTCCTCGACAATCAGGGTATCGACCGCGATGTCGCGTTCGCCGCCGCCGGCGGCAACGATCATGTCCATCGAGGCGCAGGCTTCGGCGTCTTCCTTCAGGCCCGCGTCATCAAGCGCGAGGCCGGCCGCATAAACGCCCAGCCGTTGCCAGTTCTCCATCTGGCGCTGGTCGCCACGACGCGGAATCTGCGCCGACCAGTCGATCTCGGGCAGGGGGTGGATGGTGTAGGGCGGGAAGCGCTCGCTGTCGATCACCCTGGCCGGCACGGTGCCCGCCATCAACTGCTCGCGGTGAGCCTGGCATCCGACTCCGAGCGAAGTCACCAGACCGACGCCGGTCACGACAACCTGATGGCGCGTATCTGTCATTGCCGTTCTCCTGCAGCCTTCGCCATTGCGGTCAAGAGGCCCACTTCGCCGGCACGGGTTCGCACGATATCGGCAAGCGGGACCTGATCGAAAGCAACGGTTCTGAACTTGAGCTGGCTGTCAGCCACCTTCTTGCCGCCGCTTGTTATTCTTGCCTTGGTGACCGCGTAGCCCGAGCCTTCGTGCTCAAGAACGGCCGTGATTTCCAAAGCGGCTCCCGGTTTGACAAAATCGCGCATCTTGGCGCCATCGACTGCCATCAGGAAAGGCATCGCCGCAAAGCCGGTCTTGGCCAGAATCACGAAGCCGCAGGCCTGGGCCATTGTCTCGATGAGCAGGACACCTGGCACCAGCGGCATGCCGGGAAAATGACCCTCGAATACGGGGCTGGTGTCGGGGACCGTCGAGCTTGCGATGAGTGTTGCGGCCTCGAGGTCAAGCGCCTCGATCCGGTCGATCATCTGAAAATATTCAAGCTGCATGACTTGCCCCGCCGCGCCGGGCGTCAGCCCTTTGCGGCCCTCAGCTCGTCGATCTTGGCGCAAAGATTGCCAAGCACGAAGTATTCTTCGGTCGAAGCCTTGCCGTCATTGACTTCCTGAGTCCACTGCTCGAGCGGGATCTTGATGCCGAATTCCTTGTCGACGGCAAACACGATGTCGAGGAAATCGAGGCTGTCGATGCCCAGATCGTCGATTGTGTGGCTTTCGGGGGTGATGGAGTCGCGGTCAATCTCGCTGGTCTCGGCGATGATGTCGGCGACCTTGTCAAATGTTGCGGTCACGCTCATTTCCTCATTGGATGATGGTTTGGCCGAACCTATAGAAAAATCCGGCGCAAAAGCCAATGGCTTCTTTGTTCCGCTGTTTCAGGCCAACCTGTCTGCCGCCATCAAATGGGAACGGAAAGATCAGACTGCAAGCGAATGGCGTGCCACGCCGGTCCCGAAGTAGCCGTCGAAAGCAGACGCCACCGAGCGAACGAATGGTCGGCCCTTCGGGGTGATCTGGAAAAGACCACCGGAAAACCCGATCATGCCGTCGGTGTCGCATTGTGCCAGATATTCGGCTTCGTCAAGGATGTTCTCGGCGGCGCCGCCAAACTCGTGCCGGATGGTGGCGAACGAGAAAGCGAAATCGCACATCAGAAGCTCGATGATGCGGGCCCGGATGCGGTCTTCCGTCGACAGCTCGAAACCGCGCACAACCGGCAGGTTGCCGAGATTGACCTGCCGCTGGTACTCGCCGGTGGACGGCTGATTCTGGACGTAGCCCTGGGGCAGCTGGCCGATCGAAGAGGCGCCCATGCCAATGAGGGCGTCGGCGGTGTCGCTGGTATAGCCCTGAAAATTGCGGCGCATCGTGCCGGAGGCGGCGGCTATCGCCAGACTGTCGGCAGGCAATGCGAAATGGTCGATGCCGATCGCGGTGTACCCCGCCGATGTGAGCGACGAGGCGGCGCGATTCATCTGCGCGAATCGTTCGGTCAGATCCGGCAACACCGACTCATCGATCATTTTCTGGTGTGTCTTCATCCACGGAACATGGGCGTAGCCGAAAAGCGCGATTCGGTCCGGTTTCAGGGAGAGAACCTGTTTGATGGTGCGGTCGACGGAATGGCGGGTCTGATGCGGCAGACCGTAAAGAACATCGCAGTTGACGGATCTCACGCCGCGGGCGCGCACCTGCTCGACGACCTCACGGGTCTGTTCGAATGTCTGTTCGCGATTGATCGCCTTTTGTACCTTTTCGTCAAAATCCTGCACGCCGATGGAGGCGCGGGTCATGCCGATTTCCGCCAGCGCATCGTATTTTTCAGCGGTCAGGTCGTTGGGATCCATCTCGACGCTGATTTCCGCGTCCGGTTCGAAGTCAAACCGGCTGCGCAGCATCTGGTTGAGCGCAATCATGTCGTCAGGGTGCAACATCGTCGGCGACCCGCCGCCCAGGTGAAGCGCCGTAACCTTGCAGCCGGGATCGATCAGGCTGGAAATCGTTTCCATCTCGTTTTCCAGGGCGGCGAGATAGGTTTTCAGGGGCTCGTATTTCAGGGTTTGCTTGGTGTTGCAGCCGCAGAACCAGCAAAGGCGATCGCACCAAGGGATGTGGATGTAGAGAGACAGCGTCTGTCCGGATGTCAGCTGGCGCAGCCAGCGGGCGTAGACATCGCCATCTATGCCTGCATGAAAATGCGGGGCGGTCGGGTAGCTGGTATAGCGCGGCGCCGGGCCACCGTGCTTGCGAACGAAGTCTTTTTGCATGTTGCGGTCTCTCTTGTATCACACAGCACATTGACTGCTGCGCGCTTTCCCGCCTTGACTTTGATCAAACCGCGCTGTTCTTTGATCGCAAACCCGAGGTGCCCAAAGGGCCTGAATCGCGATGTTGCCGGGTGCGAAGGCCAAATGGTTCTAGCGCCAATGAGGATTTGATGGACGCGCCGCGCAAAGACATCCACAATTCCGACATTCCTGCGCTCTGCCGGGCCTGCGAAGCGCGCCACAGGGGCGTCTGCGGGGCGCTGTCGGCAGATCAGCTTGTCAGTCTCAACAAGCAGTCGACCCGCAAGCGCATCGATTCCGGGGTGGAGCTGATCGGCGAGACCCAGCAAACGGACAGCTATGCCAACATCATATCCGGAGTGGTGAAGCTGACGAAGATGATGGCGGACGGCCGGCAGCAGATTGTCGGACTTCAATTCGCACCCGATTTCCTCGGGCGGCCGTTCCGCTCCGACAGCGGGATCACGGCGGATGCGGCGACCGAAGTGAATATCTGCAGTTTTCCCAGAACCACGATCGAACGCATGATCAGGGACACGCCGATGCTTGAGCACAAGTTGCTGGAGCAGACCCTGAAGGAACTCGATGAGGCGCGCGACTGGATGTTGACGCTCGGGCGGAAGACCGCGTCGGAGAAGGTCGCGAGCTTTCTTTATCTGATCGCCACCCACGTCAACCCGGAAATGGATGAAGGTTCCGTCAGTTTCGAACTGCCGCTGACGCGCTCCGACATCGCCGACTTCCTTGGACTGACCATTGAAACGGTGAGCCGGCAGATGACGAAGCTGCGCAAGGACGGGGTCATCCTGATCCGGAACAATCGCAAGGTCGAAGTCCCGGACCTGACCAGGCTGGCTGAACGAGCATCGCATTAGCCTCGCTGCAGATCTCCATGTTGCCTTCCCCGTTCATTCACTGCACAGGTCTGCGCCGGGGGCAGGCATTGCATTGCGCACGCGGTGATCGAGGGCTTGACGGGATGGTCCGGGATGTTGGTCGGCGTCTTTAGAAAAAAAACCTGAATTTCTTATGAGCCACAAGAGGATGCCTGGTTGTCGATGTCAGCCTGCGCCATCGGGCAAAGAAAGCCTTCGGGCAGTCCTTCCGAGTGGAGGTTTATGGTTGATTATCGAGCAAATAGAGTGTGTTGGCTTCTGCCGGTCAAATTATTTTTATTGTGGACACGGTGTGTTCGCATGTCATTGGTCTTAGCGGCGCGTGTTTCAGTCCGGCGTTGATCGGTTCAGGTCAAACCAGGGAGACTTCAGTCGACTTGCGAAAGATCGGAAAATACTACTATACAGGAACTTCTAAAGTAGCCGGGGAAGACAATCGAGGGCTTGATGCTATCCGCTCTGATCCAGAAATTTGACCAGCTTGGCAATGAACTGCTTCTTGCCGTGCGTCATGGTGATGAAAACGAAATCAATCGCGTCGATGCCCAACTCCTACCGTTGACCCGTCAGATATTTGACTTTGAGGCCCGTGATCACAACGAGATCATGGCGCAGATAGCCTTTTTCAATCGTCTTGCGATGAAGAACTGCGAGGATGACAGCAGTGTAAGGCGCTACACGACAATGATGTCGACCTTGTTTGTCCGGTACCTCGAATCGACCCGCGGCCCGAGGCCTCTGGCGCCCAAGAAAGAAATGCACCCGTTGCCGGAAGGCTATGATCCTGCCCTGCATGAACTCATTCTGGACTCGCTGCAGGAGCGGGTCGCAGTCTTCGACCTCGATTATCGCTATATCTACTGCAATCGACGCAACGCCGAATTTCACAACAAGCGTCCGTCGGACTTCATCGGCCGCCACCTGCTCGACATGATTGACAGCAACCGGTTCCAGACCAGGGCGAAGCCGCGAATCGACCAGTGTTTCGGCGGTGCCCGCCTTTCCTACACCTACGAAGCAGCGGACGCTCATGGACGGATGTTCGAGATCAATTGCCGGATGACGCCGCTGACAGTGCCCGGCAATGCCATCGCCGGTGCGGTTCTCGTCCTGGATATGCAACCGATGTTTGCCCGGATGGCCTGAGCGCCGGACCGGACGTGACCTCGCTGACGTTCGCTTGCGTGGCGGTTCGCAATGCGTATCCCAATGGCGGTGATCGGACCTTTCCAAATCACACGATCCGTTCTCCTGCGGGCAATGCTCGTCGTGGGATGGGTTGTTCGCGGTGCTTCCTGACGTTTACGTTCACGTCAATATTTGCTAGAGAACAATGCAAAACCTGTCGCATCCCGGCTCGACTTCGGTCGCGTCATTTGCCAAACAGGATGTAACGGCCGCGAGGCCAGCCGGTGTTGCCTGGAGGGCGGGCGGTCCTGCCCGGACTTCCAGCCTGAAACGCCGGGCCCGATGTTGTGTTGAATCTGCGCGTCTGCCTCGCCAGGGCGTCGCCGGATCAAAGAGGTGAGGACGTCCGATGACTGATGTGAATGAGCTTCCAGAGCGCGAGAGCATGGAATTCGATGTGGTGATCGTGGGCGCGGGACCCGCCGGTCTGTCGGCCGCGATCCGGCTCAAGCAGGTCAATCCGGACCTGACAGTCGTTGTTCTGGAAAAGGGTGGCGAAGTCGGCGCGCATATTCTCTCGGGCGCGGTGGTGGATCCGATAGGCATCGACAAGCTCATTCCCGATTGGCGCGACGACCCCGAACATCCGTTCAAGACGCCGGTCAAGGCCGACCATTTCCTGGTGCTCGGACCGGGCGGATCGGTCAGGCTGCCCAATTTCCTGATGCCGCCGCTGATGAACAACCATGGCAACTTTATCGTCTCGCTGTCCAACGTCACCAAGTGGCTGGGCGGACGCGCCGAGGCGCTGGGCGTCGAGATCTATCCGGGATTTGCCGCCACCGAGGTGCTGACCGACGAGAACGGGGCCGTGATCGGCGTCGCGACCGGTGACATGGGCGTGGAGCGCAACGGCGAGCCGGGTCCCAACTATGCCCGCGGCATGGCGCTGCTCGGCAAGTACGTGCTGATCGGCGAGGGCGTGCGCGGCTCGCTGGCCAAGCAGCTGATCTCGAAATTCAAGCTCGACGAGGGCCGCGAGCCACAGAAATACGGCATCGGCCTGAAGGAACTATGGCAGGTCAAGCCGGAGCATCACAAGCCCGGCCTAGTGCAGCATTCGTTCGGCTGGCCGCTGGATCTGAAGACCGGCGGCGGGTCGTTCCTGTATCACCTCGAGGACAACCAGGTGGCGGTCGGCTTCGTCGTCCACCTCAACTACAAGAACCCGTGGCTGTCGCCGTTCGAGGAATTCCAGCGATTCAAGACCCATGCGGCGATTGCGCCGGTGTTCGAGGGCGCCAAGCGGCTCGGCTATGGCGCGCGCGCTATTTCGGAAGGCGGCTGGCAGTCGGTGCCGAAGCTTGCGTTCCCGGGCGGCGCGCTGATCGGTTGTTCGGCCGGCTTCGTCAATGTCGCCCGCATCAAGGGATCGCACAACGCGGTGCTGTCGGGGATGATGGCGGCCGAGCACGCCGCCGAGGCCATCGCGGCGGGCCGGGCGCAGGACACGCTTGAGGGCTACGACGCGGCCTGGCGCACGTCCGAGATCGGCAAGGATCTGAAGAAGGTGCGCAACGTCAAGCCGCTGTGGTCGAAACTCGGCACCATCGGCGGCGTGGCGCTGGGCGGTCTCGACATGTGGCTCAACACCCTGTTCGGCATCTCGCCTTTCGGCACGATGGGGCACGGCAAGCCGGATTACGCAGCGCTCGAGCCGGCATCGCAGCACAAGAAGATCGACTATCCGAAGCCGGACGGCGTGCTGACGTTTGACCGGCTGTCCTCGGTGTTCCTTTCAAACACCAACCACGAGGAAGACCAGCCGGTTCATCTGCAGCTCAAGGATCCGGCCTTGCAGAAAACCTCGGAACTCGAGGTCTATGGCGGGCCGTCCAACCGCTACTGCCCGGCGGGCGTCTATGAGTGGGTGGAGACCGATGGCACGCCGACCTTCGTGATCAACGCGCAGAACTGCGTCCACTGCAAGACCTGCGACATCAAGGATCCGAACCAGAACATCAACTGGGTGCCGCCGCAGGGCGGCGAGGGGCCGGTCTATACGAACATGTGAGGGCGGGGCAGGGCGGCGGCGCTACGGCCGGATGCACTTTGCTTGTAGCCGTGCCTTTGTGGTGCGGGCTTTGGTAATCCATATGTCTGAAAGCCGCTTTGGTCCATTTGGGTCCTCGTTGGACCTTAGGCCTTTATGGCTGAATGTCACTCGCGGCTCGAAGCAATAGTTTGCGTAAGCTCGGACGCCGCGGCGCAGCATTCTTGAATGCGGATAGTGGTGAGCCAGATTGGATTCTGCTGGGCGCCACCGAGCAACTCAAGCCCCTATTTCGCCCGCAACCCGTGCGTTATGCGGCACTCTTCCATTTCAACGGGGTGACGTAAACGATGCTTTCGCCAACACTGACCATCACCTCGCCGTCCTGGATATTGACCTGAATCTTCATCACGCGGCTTGCCAGCTTTGCCAGTTCACCGGTGTCTTTGTCGGAAAAATCGGTCACTTGCAGATTGTCAAAGCGGGAGACGCTGTTTTTCATCTTGTCCCACCACATCTCGGCGGTTCTGCCGCCATAGGGATAGACGATCACCTTTTTGGCTTTGCCGCAGGATTGGCGCATCAGCTTTTCGCTGGGACACCCAAGCGCCACCCAGACATCAAGTTCGCCGGTCAGACTCTTCTGCCAGATGTCCGGCTCGTCGTCGGTTGAAAGCCCCTTTGTCATTTCGAGATGCTCATGGGCATTGAGCGCAAAGGCCAAAATGCGCAGCATCAGCCGTTCATCTGTCTCAGAGGGGTGTCTCGCGACGGTCAGTTTATGGGTGTCGTAATAGTGACGATCCATGTCCGAGACTGAAAGTTCGACTTTATAGATAGTGGCATTTTGCGCCATGAGATGTCCCAGAAATTCAAAGATCAGGATGCTTACTGCGTCTGATGCGATTGTGAAAGCAGATAAAAAACCACTGACAAAGGTGGCGAACAGGTGTCAGCAAGGTGTGTGGCCTGACTTCGTTTAATGCGTGGTCCGAACCAAGCCACGCCTTCGAGCCGGCGTAAAACACTGCGTATGGCCTCCCTCCTGACGTCGCGCGGTTGCCGCAGCGTAACCAGCAAACCCTTCATCCCGCCAGAGCGGGTTATCCGGTCGGTCATAGTCGAAGCGGCAAAGGCGGGGAACACTGGGGCGTTACATCGACCCAAGCCGGTGTGACGCGGGGAAAAAGATCAGGGCAGGAAACGGCCCAAAGCCGACTTTGGTGATGCATCCACTCAATGACCGCTTCGCGCCTTCATTCGGCCGTTCGACTGACATTGCGATTTCCCGAAAACCGACATTAGCATTGGCGTAGCTGAGCACCAACCGACTACTTCGGCGCATTTGTTGGGATCTTTGCGTCACGACCTTCACTTCCTTCAGGGGAAGATCTCGGGAAATGCACTCCGGGTTTTACCTATAAGCACGGGCAAACGGGGTTGAGATCATGACCTGACGGCGTCTTCGCGTTAAATTTCCTGATTTGTCACATGGCAACCCGCAGCGATTGCATCGAAGGCGTGAATGGCGCCAATGCCTGTCAATTTGCGGGAAAAGTCCGGGTCGGACGTAACAATGAAAATAATCTTTTCGGAATACCAGGAATCGACAATGGCAAGTCTGGGATCAGCCTCAAGGAGGCGCGCCATATTTTCCCTTCCATTTGATAGTGGGAAAAAGACGACGCCCATTGGGCGGTCGACAGCTGGCGGCGAAAAGTAGGGTGCAAGGCCCGTCACAAGGCTTGCCGAAACGCAAAGCAGGGCCATCAGGCTATAGGCAATCCAAGCCGGCGGCGCGGATTTCGTTTCGCTTTGATACTCTGACGCTGTCATCGCTGCTTGCATGTTCGGCGGGCACCTTGTTACTCAAAAAGGGCCAGCCGCCAATTCGGCGGCCGGCCTGCTTTTGCGTCAGAACTCTTCCCATGATGCTTCCGCAGCGGCACTGCTCGAACCCGAGAAAGCACCGGCGACCTTTTTGACCATCTGCCGGACCGGGGAGGCGGCACGCGCATCCTCATTCCTGGAGATGTCACGAGAGCCGTTAGACGCGGTGCTTGCAATTGGTGCCGAACGACTCGACACCTTGGTCGTGAACTTGCTCAGCAATGTGTTCAGCGTATGAACTTCGTCTGCCAGGGCATGACTTGCTGCGTTCGACTCTTCCGCCACTGCCGCATTCTTCTGGGTCGCCTGGTCGATCGAGTTGACGGCCGAATTGACCTCGCTAAGGCCAGAGGCCTGCTCCTTCGAGCCTTTAACGATCGCCTCGACATTGCTGGTGATTTCCTGGATCTGCTTGGCGATTTCTTCCAACGCTGTGCCGGTCTGGCCGACCAGCGCCACACCGTTCTTAACCTGATTGCCAGACGTCGTGATCAGGTCCTTGATCTCCTTGGCGGCCTTTGCGGACCGCTGTGCCAGCTCGCGAACTTCCTGCGCCACAACAGCAAATCCCTTGCCGGCCTCACCAGCGCGAGCCGCTTCGACACCTGCGTTGAGTGCCAGCAGATTTGTCTGGAACGCAATTTCGTCGATAACCCCGATGATGTTGCTGATCTGGCCGGAGGACTCATTGATCCCGTCCATGGCGGCAATCGCGTCATTCACAATCTTGCCTGAGCGATCGGTATTGGCGCGTGTTTCGACGACCAGTTTCACCGCGTCTTCGGCACGTTTCGACGTGTCGCTCACCGTAGCGGTGATTTCGTCGAGTGCAGCAGCGGTCTCTTCAACAGATGCTGCCTGTTGCTCGCTGCGTTTCGCCAGATCGTCCGCGCCGCTGCGGATTTCGGCGGCACCAGCGCCGATTGTGGACGAACTTGAAGAGATGGCGTTCAGCGTGCTCTCGAGTTGTTCCACCGAACGGTTGAAGTCCGTCCTGAGCTTTTCGAACTCTTCAGGGAAAGGGTCGCTTAAATGCGTGGTCAAATCCCCGCGTGACAGCGCGGCCAGACCCTTGGCGAGATTTTCGACAACGAAGCGCTGGGATGCTTCGGTCTTCGCCTTCAACTCATTCGACTTCTGCTGTTCTTCGATGGTGAGCTTGCGGCTTTCCTCAGCCGCGTCGGCCATTTTCATCGCTTCGTTCTTGGAGGCATCAGCCTCTGAAACTGCGGACACATTGCTCTTCAGCGCCTGCTCGAACTTGACCGCCGCCAGAAGGAGTGGAGGAACCGAAACGAGAACGATCGTTGCATGAATGACAAGATGTATGAAGGCGTCGCCGGAGGCCGCATCCGACCAGATTATGGACGGCAGTGCGAATGTGAGGAGCAAATGGTGGCCAACGACAATCGCATTGTAAACCACCAGCGACCGCCAACACAGATAGAAGAGCATGAATGTGTTGACGATGAAGAACATCATGTGCGCTTCCTGAACGAATTCCGGTGGAAGCGAGGAGGCTGCGTAAATAAGCACGATCATCTGCACAGCAAAAGCGGCTCCCGTTACCGTACGGGCAGTCAACTCTTCTTTGTAGACTTTTATCGCGACTACCGATGCCACGGCCGCTGCTATCGCAAAAAAAGCAGTTATACTCACGCTTCTGTCGGATATGGTTGCAACGCCAATGTTCAGCAGTGCGAGTGCCGGTACAAAGAAGATGAAAAAACGATTCGCGTTCTTGCGTACTGCCTCAATGGTCAACGTGGTAAATTTCGCATCCAAGTTGTCGGACATGTGCCCCCCCCTCTTCAAGAGATGTATCCCCTTGGGGATGATTCCAAAATCTTAATTATTAGAATATAATAATTCGTAAATTCTTTCGCTCATCGGGCAGGCGAGTAATTTCATCATGAGTATGTGCAACTCTTCATTGACCGGCGCGCAGATGACGCGGGAACTGGATGCCTTTGCCGAGCGCGCGGCAACCTCCGCATGGTTGTTGGCGCGCTTCCCGACTTTCGGAGGCGCAGATTACTTTCATTCCGGGTCAAGCGGATGGAAATACTGGCGTTACAACGCCGGTATTTCGGCTATCGACATCTGTACATCCTGTTGATCCGACACGGAGGCCATCCGCGCCGCGCCGGGTATCTATTAGACCGGGACAGTCAAGGAACGGAATCTTCGCATGACAGTCGTTGGCGAACGGGTGTTCGCGGTTGGCGGCGTGTGAATGATCAGGATTGGGTCAAAAGCAGCCCTTGGATTGCCGACGGACGAAAGGCTGCTGTGTACATTACGTTACACAAAATCCGACCTTTCCCTTCCGTCCCCAGACCCGCCAATTGTTCATTCTGCAATAAATGATCACTCCCAGCCCGTTTCAGCCGTTAGTGAATAATCCGTCTTGGCCGCACCGCCCTCTTTGCAGATCTGGTTTGGGGCCACGGCCTTGAGAAAAGGCGGGATCCTCAGATCCCGCCTTTCCTGCCTGCTACTGAAACGCCGTCTCGAAGAAGCTTCTGAGCTTGCGCGAATGCAGCCGTTCGGGCGGCATGGCGGCGAGTTTTTCCATCGCCAGCAGCCCGATCTTGAGGTGCTGGTTGACTTGCGTCTTGTAGAAGGCGGAAGCCATGCCGGGAAGCTTGAGTTCGCCGTGCAGCGGCTTGTCTGAGACGCAGAGCAAGGTTCCGTAGGGCACCCGGAAGCGGAAGCCGTTGGCGGCGATGGTGGCCGATTCCATGTCGAGCGCGATGGCGCGCGACTGCGACAGGCGCTGCACCGGGCCGCGCTGGTCCCTGAGCTCCCAGTTACGGTTGTCGATGGTGGCCACCGTGCCGGTGCGCATGATGCGCTTGAGATCATAGCCGTCGAGGCCGGTGACTTCGGCGACCGCGTCCTGGACCGCGACCTGCACCTCGGCAAGCGCCGGAATCGGCACCCAGGCCGGAAGGTCGTCATCGAGCACGTGGTCCTCGCGCACATAGGCGTGGGCCAGCACATAGTCGCCGAGGTTCTGGCTGTTGCGCAGACCGGCACAGTGGCCGAGCATCAACCAGGCATGCGGGCGCAGCACGGCGATATGGTCGGTGATGGTCTTGGCGTTGGAGGGGCCGACGCCGATATTGACCATGGTGATGCCGCCATGGCCCTTTCGCTTCAGGTGATAGGCCGGCATCTGCGGCAGGCGCGGCGGAGCAACGCCCTCGGTGGGGCTGCCTTGGCCAAGCGGCGTGATCAGATTCCCGGGCTCGACAAAGGCCTCGTAGTCGCCATTGCCTTCGGACATAAGGGCGCGAGCATGAGCGCAGAACTCGTCGATGTAGAACTGGTAGTTGGTAAACAGGACGAAATTCTGGAAATGGTCCGGTGCGGTGGCCGTGTAGTGGGACAGCCGCGCCAGCGAATAGTCGATCCGCTGCGCCTTGAAGGGCGCCAGCGGAAGCAGCTCGCCTGGGGCCGGCTCATAAAGCCCGTTGACGATCTCGTCGTCGGTGGTGGCGAGATCAGGTGTGTCGAACAGGTCGCGCAGCGGTATCTCGAGCTTCTCAGCCACGGCCGCCTCGACATAGGCGCCTTCGCCAAAGGCGAAATGCAGCGGGATCGGCGTATCGGATTCCGACACTGTCAGCGCCCCGCCGTGGTTGCGCAGCAGGAGGTCGAACTGGGTGGTCAGGTAGCTGCGGAACAGCGAAGGCCGGGTGATGGTTGCGGCGTAGCGGCCAGGGGAGACCACGTGGCCGAAGGACAGTCTGGAATCGACCATGCCGAAGGATGTCGTCTCCAGGCTGATCTGGGGATAGAAGGCGCGATAGCGGCCTGCCGGTTTCTCGGTGGCAAGGCCTTGAAAGGCCTCGCACAGGAAGCGGGTGTTGCGATCATAGATGGCTTCGAGCGCCGCAACCGCGCTTGCCGCGTCGGAAAACTCCTGCGGTTTGACCGGTTCGGGTGAAATGAAGCCGTTGGCGATGGGGGAAGAGATTCGTTGGTTCATGCATCGTTATATACGAGAAATGATTACAAGGAAAAGACGATCTGCACCGAAAGGACCTTCAGCCGGTTGGCTGGATATTGCCGCTGTGCCTCTCTCTCTGCATGGACAGTTTTCCGCCTAGTTGCTGTTGCGCTTCAGACTGACATACAGAACGTATCCGGCGCCTGACAGGCCGGGACCCTTGTCGCCGGTCTGGGCGTAGGCGAAGGCACCGACGGGGCCGACCAGGAAGCTGACCAGGGCGGTGATGCGCAACAGCGTTGTGATGGAGTGCTGGATCCGGGTTTTCATGAAATCAATCCTTTGAAGGCGGCATCAGAACGATGCTGTGCAGTTCAGGCTGGGATGAAAGAGGCAGGCGCCGATCGCTCCGCTGTTCCAGCCGTTGCGGCGGCGATCGCTGTTGGCGACCGCTGCGGCCATCAGCAGTGCGAAGATCAGAAAGACCAGGCAGATGATGATGAAGCGTCGTGCGATGGTGCTCATGCGTCTCGTTCCCTTCTTGTGGAGGCAACATCGCATGTGCTGGCTGAACGGCACCTGAGACGGGCGTTCATCTGGCGTTCAAAGAGGTTAACCGGACAGGCTGACCCGATGTGTTGGCCGGGCCGGCAGGCTCCAGCATTGTGGTTTTGCCTCCCGCGTTGCGGCAGCTCGCGGGCGCTTGCCGACCCGACAGGCGGCGAAGTGTTTACCGATTGGTCATGCTATGAATTGAAAGCGCAGTGGCTTCGGCGCGGGATTATTGGAATGTAAAACTACACCCTTCATATTCGCACCCTCTAATCAAAAGGTTTGGAATATGAGAAGGCCTACGGATAACGACATAGATGGCCCCATACAGCGACCGGTGCTCGACTACCTGCTGCGGTTCGACAGCTGCACCGAAGCTCGCTATGAAGCCGAGCACGGTCGCTGGCGGGCGGCGCATTTGCGCCACACCATCCTCTTCGGTGTTCTGCTTTATCTCCTGCACGATATCTCGACCTATCTGCTGTTACCGGATCATTACTGGATCATCGTGCTGGTGACTTTGTTCGTGATTGTTCCGTGCTCGCTGGCGGTGGCCTATGCCATGGCGAGAGTTTCCTCCGGACTGAGGGAAATGCTGGCTTTGGGGGCCATTCTGACGGCTACGGCCTTGCCGGTTTTCATGCTCTATTATTCAGATGCACCGCACAGCACTCATATGAATACCGAAGTGATCCTGTGCATTGTCTTTGCCAACATGGCGATGGCGCTGAGGTTCCGTCATGCCCTGGTCTACTCATCCCTGGTTCTGCTCTGGGCCATCTCCGCAGTCTTGATGAAGCAGGGTGTTGATCCAGAGCTGAAGGTTGCATTGTGCTTTCAATTCGCAAGCGTGTGCCTGCTGACGACCTATTCCAACTACCTGTTTGAACGGCGCCGCTGCAGGGATTATCGCGTCTCGCTGGAAGCCAGGATGCGGGCGGAGACCGCCGAGACTTCGGAAAAGCAGTTCCAGGAAATGTCGAAAACCGATGCTCTCACCGGGCTTCCCAACCGGAGGTTCCTCGACGAGCGGCTGGAAGAGTGGTTTTCCGACGGCCGGCCTGCTGCCGTGATGATGGTCGATATCGATCATTTCAAGCTGTTCAACGACACGCTTGGCCATCCGGCGGGTGACGAATGCCTCAAGCTGATCGCCAACGCATTCCGGAGTGCATTCTCGGCACCCGATCTTTTCTGTGCTCGGTTTGGCGGCGAGGAATTCATTGTCGCGATCAGGGATGCCGAGGAACTGCAGGCTCGCCGTCTCGCCAATGCGGTTGTCAGGTCCATCGAGGCGCTCGGCATCGCCCATCCCGGCCGCAGCGACGGGGTGGAGGTCGTGACAGTCAGTGTCGGTGTGGCGCTGAAGTCCTCCGCGGAACCGGTTTCGAAAGCCGAGGTGCTGTCACAGGCCGACGAGGCGCTCTACCAGGCCAAACGCCGCGGCCGGAACCGGTTCGTGATGCGTTCCGAGGTCGCCGATCCGAGGATTGCGGTGAATTCGTAGCCGCATTTCAGGGCCTGTCACGCCCTGCCGTTTGGCGTCTTTCAAACGTCTCCTTCCGGGGATTGCCAAACAGCCGTCCATTCCACATCCTGCCCCAGGCAACATGAGGAATGGCGATGACCACCCAGACCAAACCAATCGAACTCTACTACTGGCCGACACCCAATGGCTGGAAAATCACGATCATGCTCGAGGAACTCGGCATTCCCTACGAGGTCAAATACATCAACATCGGCAAGGGCGAGCAGTTCGAGCCTTCTTTCCTGGCGATCGCTCCCAACAACCGGATGCCGGCGATCATCGACCCGGAAGGGCCGGGCAGAGAGCCGATTTCGGTTTTTGAATCGGGTGCCATCCTGCAGTATCTCGGCCGCAAGTTCGGCCGGTTCTATCCGTCGGACGAACGGGCCCGCACCGAAGTTGACCAGTGGCTGTTCTGGCAGATGGGCGGACTCGGCCCGATGGCCGGCCAGGCGCATCATTTCCGGCAATACGCCCCCGAGCAGGTTCCCTACGCGATCGAGCGCTATACCAACGAGGTCAACCGGCTTTACGGGGTGATGGACCGGCGGCTGGCCGGCCGGGATTATCTCGCCGGAGACTATTCGATCGCCGACATGGCGGCGATCGGCTGGGTCAGGCCCTACAAGAACCAGGGGCAGGATCTGGATGATTTCCCAAATCTCAAGCGCTGGTTCGAGACATTGATGGCGCGGCCGGCGGTGGAAAGGGGATGCAGCATCGGTATCGAATACCGGCGCAACCTCGCCGACGACAAGGATGCGCAGAAAGTGCTGTTCGGCCAGAAGGCGCGCTGATCAGGCCGGGATACAGAAAGACCCGCGCCGGAATGCCTGCGCGGATCTCCTCTGTGTCAGTGGCAGATGTCTGCGACGCCCGGGGTTACATCTTCGTCCAGGTCTGGCTTTCACACAGGATCTTGAGCACGCAGCCGGTCATCTTGAGCTTGGATCCGGAAAGCGAACCGCTGCCCGAATAGGTCTTGCCATTGGAGGGCTTGGTAATGGAGCCTACATAGTTGCCGCCGCCGGTGGCCTTCATCTTGCCGATCGATTTGCCTGAATATTCGCCGGACGTGAGCTTGATGCAGAAGGCATTCGAGCAACTGGTAATGAGAGCATTGTCGCCGGCCTGTGTTTTCCAGGTTCCTTCGATCGGATCTGCGAGCGCAGGAGCAGTCATGGCGGCCACAAGCGCGCCGGCAACAATCAATTTGCGGATCATGGTGTTCCTCCCAGGAGTATCAGCGCTTCCTCAAGCGCATTTCTTACTTAACTCGGATCTACGTAAAGATAAACTGGCATTTCTCAGGGAGCAGAATGGCCTTCACTGCTGCTGCAGCGGCGAGGCAATTTTCGTGTCTGCGTTGGGCTCTGGTCGGATTTTCAGAAAATGCGATGCATGTTTGGTTAGCCGAACGTAACTTTTCCGGCGCCGCCGAAAACGCCGGATTCGGTCAGTCTGGCCGGAACGCAACGGCTTGGATGTTTAACAGAATCCCAAGTTTACCAAGCGTTTGGACTTTGTTCGTTCCCAGTTAAGCATGCAATTTAACGCGCTTTTTAATCGATAACGGCACACTCCAATCCAACAAGACAGCGCCGGGGCAAACCGGACAGGCATGCAACAGACGGCTTCTCAGGAGCTGACAGGGACAACGAAATTCAACTTCTTACGGGGACTGGAAAAATGGCACGTTACGAAATTCACGATCACGATCAGGCACTCATCGGCGGCGAGGCCAAGGCCGACGTTTTCTGCGAAATGGGTCTGATGTATGCGACCGGACGCGAATGCGAAGTCGATTACATCGCCGCGCACAAGTGGCTCAACATTGCCGCGATCAAGGGCTCGGACCGGGCAGCCACGCTGCGCGCCGAACTGGCCGAAAGCATGAGCAAGGCCGAGTTGGCCGCTGCACTCCGCGCTGCACGCGAATGGATGACCATGCATTGATGCTGTTTCGGACGCGTCCCGACCGGACAATCCGACAGCGCTGCAATCTACCTCGAGGGGAACGAGGCGGGGGCCATAACTCCGGGCAAAACGGAGAGGCTTTCACATAGGCCGCGACTGACCATGACAGGTCGTTCGCGGCCTTTGTTTTTTGTCGTCGGGACGGTCAGCCGAGTTCGCTGACCACCTCCCCAAGCGCCCTCTCGAACAGCGCGATCTCCGGCTCCGGTCCTGTCGAGATGCGAATGCAGCGGTTGAGCGGTGCGACGCCGGGCATGCGGATGAAAATACCGCGGCTGACCAGGCCGTCGAGGATTGCCTTGGCGTAGGCCGCATCGCGGCCGCAGTCGATGGTGACGAAATTTGTGGCCGAGGGGATCGGTGTGAAACCTTGGGCTTGCGCGATTGCCGCGATCCGGTCCCGCGACCTTTCGACCTCGGCAATCACATGGGCGAGCCAGGCCTGGTCCTGCAATGCCGCGAGCGCTGCCACCTGTCCAAGCCGGTTGACGCCGAAATGATTGCGCACCCTATGGAACATAGACACCGTCTCCTCGACGCCAAAGACATAACCGACACGCTGGCCGGCAAGGCCATAGGCTTTCGAGAAGGTGCGGAAGCGGAGCACGTTGGGCATGTCGGCCAGCTCCGCAATAGCGGGCAGGGCGGAGGCGGGGGCGGTCTCGCCATAGGCCTCGTCGAGCACCAGCAGGGTGGTTTCGGGCAGGGCCCGGGCGAATGCGGTCACCGCTTCCGCCGCATGCCAGGTGCCCATCGGATTGTCGGGATTGGAGAGATAGACCAGGGCGGCGTTCTCGCGGCGCGCGGCGTCCAACAGGGCGTCTAGGTCCTCGCGGTCGTCGCGGTAGGGCACGGTCACCAGCCTGCCGCCAAAGCCCGCGACATGGAAATTGAAGGTCGGATAGGCGCCGAGCGAGGTGACGACCGGCGTTCCGGGATCGACGACCAGCCGGACGATCAGGCCCAAGAGCCCGTCGATGCCTTCGCCGACCACCACCCGTTCCGGTGCGAGGCCGAGATGGGCGCCAAGGGCAACCCGGAGATCATGGTTTTCCGGGTCGGCGTAGCGCCAACTCAGCGGTGCTGCGCGGGCAATCGCCTCGATCACCGACGGCGCCGGGCCAAAGCCGTTCTCATTGGCGCCAAGCCGGGCCACGAACGCCGCACCGCGCGCCCGCTCCTGGGTTTCCGGCCCGACAAACGGCACGGTGGGCGGCAGGGAATTGGCCAGGGCGGTGAAACGGGAAAAAGCAGGCATGGCGGGTTTTGTCCTGTGTCGATGGTGAGAAAGCCCTAGCGGCAATGGGACGAGGCTTCAAGCGGGCGGAGGGGTTTTGGGGTGGGCGATGGGGCCGACCTCCCCTCAAGGGGGAGTGAGGTTCCGCACCAGCGGGCAGAACATGATCGCCCCCGCTTTGCGTCAGGCGGCGGAGCGGATAAGACGGACTCCCGCGATCAAGCTGCCCGAGTCTCCCGATGCCCCCCTTTGCCGAAACCATCCTCGTCGTCTTCACGCTGATTGCCATCGGCTACGGGACGGCGGCGCTTCGGGTGCTCAAGCCCGAGACCGGCGACGGGTTGTCGGATTTCGTCTTCACCATTGCCGTGCCGCTGCTCTTGTTTCGCACCATCGCCACGGCGACATTCGACCACGGGGCGCCGTGGGCGTTGTGGGTGACCTATTTCACCGCGATCTTCGTGACCTGGAGCTCGGCGCATGTGGCGATCCGGGCGGGTTTCGGCCGTGACGCGCGCTCGGGCGTGGTCGCCGGGGTGACGGCGGGGTTTTCCAACCTGGTGCTGCTCGGCATACCTTTCATGTCGGGCGTCTATGGCGAGCCGGGGCTGGCGATCCTGTCGCAGATCGTTTCGATCCACCTGCCGGTGATGATGGCGGCCTCGATCATCCTGTTCGAATGGGCGCTGAAGCGCGACGGCGCCGGCGCCGGGGCGAAATCGGCGCTCGGGCTGGTGACGGGTTTTCTGCGCCAGCTTGCCTCCAATCCGCTGATCATCGGCATCCTGGCCGGGCTTGTGGTCCGTGTTTCCGGTCTCCCGATACCCGGCGTTGCCGACCGGGTGATCGCCAGCCTGGCCGGCGTGGCGGGGCCGCTGGCGCTGTTTGCCATGGGGGTATCGCTTAAGGGCTACGGCATCCGCGGGCAGGTGCGGCAGGCGTTGGCGCTGGTGTCGCTGAAGCTCATGCTGATGCCGGCGGTGGCGCTCGGTATGGCGCTGCTGCTCGGTCTGCCTGAACTGCAGGCGAAGGTCGCGGTTGCGGCCGCGTCCCTGCCGGCCGGGGTCAATTCATGGCTGATCGCCAACCGGCTGGGGACCGGACAGCGGCTGGCCTCGACCTCGATGACTATCGGCACCGCGCTTGCCGCGGTATCGACAGGCATCTGGCTGCTGATCGCGGAAGCGGTGCTGTAAACGCGGCTAAATTAGAAGTTTGTGCATTGTTTTGCTTTCATTTGTTTTCTTTTGACATTCGCTATTGTTTCGAATTAGAGAATTCGGACGAGATGCGCGTGACAGGGGAGCCCAATGGCGCAGGACAAACTCCATGACGTGTTCGTCATCGGCGGCGGCATCAACGGATGCGGCATTGCCCGCGACGCCATCGGCCGCGGCTATTCCGTCTTCCTGGCGGAAATGAACGATCTGGCCTCGGGAACCTCCTCATGGTCGTCCAAGCTCATTCACGGCGGTCTGCGCTATCTCGAGCATTACGAGTTCCGGCTGGTGCGCGAAGCGCTGAGCGAACGGGAAGTGCTGCTTGCCAATGCGCCGCATATCATCTGGCCGCTCCGGTTCGTGCTGCCGCACCATGCCGACCTGCGTCCGGCATGGCTGTTGAGGCTCGGCCTGTTTCTCTACGATCACATCGGCACCCGCAAGCTGCTGCCGGGCACGAAGACCGTGAACCTGAAGACATCGCCTGTGGGCAAGCCGCTGAAGCCGCTGTTTTCGAAAGGCTTCGAGTATTCCGACTGCTGGGTCAACGACGCCCGCCTGGTGGTGCTCAATGCGCGTGATGCAGCCGATCGTGGTGCCGTGATCCGGACCCGGACGGAAGTGGTTTCGGCCGAGCGCAAGGACGGTATCTGGGAGGTGACGATTGCCGACCGGACAACCGGCGCGCGCGAAATAGTCAAGGCGCGGCTGATCGTCAATGCCGGAGGACCCTGGGTCGACAGAATCCTGTCCGGCGTCGTCGGCCGCAAGGACGTGCACAATGTGCGCCTGGTGAAGGGCAGCCACATTGTGGTTCCGAAACTGCATGACCATGACCGGGCCTACATCTTCCAGAACGGCGACGGGCGGATCATCTTCGCGTTGCCCTACGAGGAGGATTTTACCCTGATCGGCACCACCGACGAGGATTTCACCGGCGATCCGAAGGATGTCGCGATTTCCGATGTTGAGATCGACTACCTGTGCGCGGCGGCAAGCGAATACTTCGCCAGACCGGTGGAGCGGTCGGCCATCGTCTGGACCTATTCGGGGGTGCGCCCGCTCTATGACGATGGCGCGTCGGCGGCGCAGGAAATCACGCGCGAATATGTGCTCAAGCCGGATCAGGGCGAGGGCGCACCGCTTCTCAACATCTTTGGCGGCAAGATCACCACCTACCGCAAATTGTCGGAGTCGATGCTGGAACTGATCGAGGCCCGGCTTGGCAGGAAGGCCGCGCCCTGGACACACCGGGCGGCATTGCCGGGCGGGGATTTCCCGGCCGATGGCTTCGAGGCCGAGGTTGCGCGATTGCAGGAAGACTATCCGCTGCTCGATCCCAAACAGGCCCGGCGTTATGTTCGCCAGTACGGCACGCGCGCGCGGACAATGCTGGGCGCCGCCAGGACGCGGGAGGATCTGGGCCAGCATTTCGGCTACGGGCTCTATGCGCTGGAAGTGGATTACCTGATGGCGCATGAATGGGCGATGGAAGCAGCCGACGTTCTGTGGCGGCGGACCAAACGAGGAATTCGCTTCGACGGGGAGCAGGTGGCGGCACTTGAGGACTACATGACCGCAAGACGCGCGGCGTAAGCGCTGCAAACGAGGCAGCGAGGGTTTGCACACGGCGCGAATTCCGGTCAAATACAGACAGCAGGGGAGGACTTCATGAGCGGATACATTCTCGCGATCGATCAGGGCACCACTTCAAGCCGCGCCATCGTTTTCGATGGCGACATGCGCATCGCCGGGGTGGGGCAAAAGGAATTCACGCAGTTCTATCCGCAGTCGGGCTGGGTCGAGCACGATCCGGAAGAAATCTGGAAAACGGTGGTCTGGTCGGTCAGGCAGGCCCTGAAGAAGGCCGGCGTCGAGGCCTCCGACATTTCGGCGATCGGCATCACCAACCAGCGCGAGACAGTCGTGGTTTGGGAACGCGAAAACGGCAAGCCGATCCACAACGCCATCGTCTGGCAGGACCGGCGGACAGCCTCCTACTGCGAAAAGCTCAAGCGCCAGGATCTCGAAAAGACCTTCACCCGCAAAACCGGGCTGCTGCTCGATCCGTATTTTTCCGGCACCAAGCTGTCCTGGATGCTGGCCAATGTGAAGGGTGCACGGGCGAGGGCGGCGCGCGGCGAGTTGTGTTTCGGCACGATCGACACGTTCCTGATCTGGCGGCTGACCGGCGGCAAGTCGTTCGTCACCGATGCGACCAATGCGTCGCGAACGCTGATGTTCAACATCGAAACCCAGGAGTGGGACGAGGAGCTTCTGAAGGTCCTGCGGATCCCGGCCGGCATGCTGCCGGAAGTCAAGGATTGCGCGGCGGATTTCGGCGTTACCGACAAGGCGCTGTTCGGCGCGGGAATTCCGATCCTCGGCGTGGCGGGCGACCAGCAGGCGGCGACCATCGGCCAGGCCTGCTTCGAGCCGGGCATGCTGAAATCCACCTATGGAACCGGCTGTTTCGCGCTGCTCAACACCGGCGAGGACATGGTTCGCTCGAAGAACCGGCTGCTGACGACGGTGGGCTACCGGCTCGACGGCAAGGTGACTTATGCGCTGGAAGGTTCGATCTTCATCGCGGGGGCGGCGGTGCAGTGGCTGCGCGACGGGATCAAGGTGATCAAGAAGGCCGAACACAGCGGCGACCTGGCGGCTGAGGCCGACCCGGCCCAGGATGTCTACCTGGTGCCGGCGTTTACCGGGCTGGGGGCGCCGCACTGGGATGCGGAGGCCCGCGGCGCGATCTATGGCATGACGCGCAACACCGGGCCTGCGGAGTTTGCCCGGGCGGCGCTGGAGGCGGTCTGCTACCAGACCCGCGATCTTCTCGACGCGATGCACAAGGACTGGAAGCGGTCCGGGACCGACACCGTGCTTCGCGTCGACGGCGGCATGGTGGCGTCGGACTGGACCATGCAGCGGCTCGCCGACATTCTCGATGCGCCGGTCGACCGGCCGACGATCCTGGAAACCACGGCGCTCGGGGCCGCCTGGCTCGCGGGCCAGCGGGCAGGGGTGTGGCCGAAGCAGAAGGCATTCGCCAAGGCCTGGAAGCGCGACCGGCAGTTCAAGCCCGAAATGGACGACAAGACCCGCAACGCCAAGCTGAAAGGCTGGCGCGACGCGGTGCGGCGGACACTGAGCTAGCAGCTTCGGTTTCGTGAGCGTGAGGCCAGGCCGGCTTTGCAGTCTGCCGGCATGCCGGCAACCTCGGTCAGCCCGGAGCTATGGCCAGGAGAAGTGATGCAAGACGCCCGTTCCCGTTTCATCGACTTGAATGGCCATCCTTTCCACTATCTCGAGTGGGGCAGGGAAGGCGCGCCGGTGTTGCTGTTCCTGCACGGTTTTCCCGAATACAGCGGCGCGTGGAGCGAGGTCGCGACACGGCTTGCGGAGTCCTGTCATTGCATCGCGCCCGACCAGCGCGGCTTCGGCCAGAGCTGGGCTCCGCCGGAGATCGAGGCCTATGAAATGCGCGAGCTCGTCGGGGACATGGCGGCGCTGATCGGTACGCTGGGCGACAAGGTCACGGTGATCGGCCACGACTGGGGGGCAGCGGTGGCCTACGGGCTGGCGATGTTCCGCCCGGAACTGGTGTCGCGGCTGATCATCATCAACGGCGTGCATCCAGGCCCGTTCCAGCGGGAGCTGGCGGCGGGCGGGGCACAGACCAGCGCCTCGCAATATATCCGGTTCCTGCGTGCCGAAGGCTCGGAAGACAAGCTCTCCGCGGATGATTTCGGAGGATTGATGAAGCTGTTCTCCGCCAAGATGGACCTGAGCTGGCTGACCCCGGAACGCTTGAAACTCTACAAGGCGGAATGGTCCCGCCCGGGCCGCCTGAAGGCGATGATCAACTGGTACCGGGCCTCGCCACTCAAGGTCGCATCGCCGGGCGAACCGCTGAGCGATGTTCCGGCTCTGCGCAAGGACAGGCTGCAGGTGCGCTGTCCGCATCTTTTGATCTGGGGCGACGAGGATACGGCCTTGTTACCGGCTTGCATCGAGGGGCTGGGCGAGTATGCGGCGGACCTGACTGTCGAGCATGTTGCCGGCGCGGACCACTGGATCTGCCACCAGAAGCCGGATCTGGTCGCCGGGTTGATCCGGTCATGGCTCGACAAGGCAGACGAGTAGACTGCTTTCATCACTGAAGAGACATTCGACGGGAAGCCGGGTTCATCAATCAGGTTTGCCGATTGCCATCATGCGTCTACACTTTGGCGGAGAAGATCCCGATTGCTGATCTTAAAAAGGAACAATGCAATGGAGCTTGGTGCATTCTCACTCAGTCTCGCCGTCAAGGACCTGGCGGCATCGAGAGCGTTTTACGAGAAACTCGGATTTCAGGCCTTTGGCGGGGATGCGGCGCAGGGCTGGTTGATCCTGCACAATGGCGGCTGCGTGATCGGCCTGTTCGAAGGCATGTTCGAGAAGAACATGCTGACCTTTAACCCGGGCTGGCGCGAGAAGGCCGAGCCGCTGGAGGAGTTCACCGATGTGAGGGAGCTGCAAAAACAGCTCAAGACCCGGGGTGTGACGTTCAAGGCGGAAGCGGACGAGGCCAGCAGCGGACCGGCGAGCTTCATGATTATGGATCCGGACGGCAACCCGATCCTTGTGGATCAGCACCGGTGAACGGCTCCAGATCAACCTGAAGTGGCCGGGGGCATGCTTTGCCCGCTTCCTGCGATTCCGATTCCGGCTGGCGTTACAGGCTCTTGATTTTGAAGGCGTTGAAGCGCATGCGCATAGTCAAGTCTTTGCCGGCAGGACGTCTCTGGATGGAGGTCGCGTATGTGTATCCGCGATACGGCATCCACTCGGCCCGCATGTTCGAGGTGATCGGGACCGAAAGACACCCTTCGGCATCCGATCTTGACGGATTCCTGCCATGCTGATTCCGATCGCCGGGCCATGCGCCTGGTTTTTCATGCATTCAAGCGGGCGCGAATATTCGTTCGCGCAGATGCTCCGCCCTACTCGGTGAAGCTCACCGTGACGCCGGGCGCCACCATGCCCGCGAGTTCCTCGGCATCCCAGTTGGTCAGCCGGACGCAGCCGTGGCTCTGGGTCTTGCCGATGGTCGAGGGTTCGGGCGTGCCGTGGATGCCGTAGGTGGGTTTGGACAACGCGATCCAGATGGTTCCGACCGGGCCATTCGGTCCGGGCGGAACCTGCAGGATCCTGTCGTTGTCGCCCTGCTTGAAATTGATCTTCGGATTGTAGGTGTAGCCGGGATTGTGCGCCACGCGCTCGATGGTCACCTCTCCGGAAGGCGAGGGCGTGTCGCTTGAACCGATCGTAGCCGGGTAGGCGGCGAGCAACTTTCCGGCCTCGTCGTAGGCGCGAACCTGCTTGCGCGCCTTGTCGGCGACGATGCGGCTGACCACGCCGGTCTTCTTCTGGCCGATCGCCACGACCTTGATCCGGACTCCGGGAACGCTGAAATTCACGTCCGGGTTGAGTTCCTTGAGATAGGCCTCGTCCATGTGGAAGCGTTCGGCCAGCATCTCCGAGGTCGAGGTAAAGGCCAGACGGTCAAGCCGGGCCTTTTCGGCATAGTCGGAGGGCACCGATGCGATGAACGGACCGGCAGCGTCCTCGGCGGTGATTTCATAGGTGGCGAAGGCGAGCCCGCCCTCCGCCGCCAGGCGGCTGACGATCAGGTCGGTGTCTGCGGGATCGAGCCGCTCGCCGGTGGCCTCGAACCAGGCATCGAGCGCCTTGGCGACGTTCGAGCCCATGCGGCCGTCGATGACGCCGGGCGAGATACCGTTGCGGTCGAGGTAGACCTGAAGCGCGGAGACCTGGGCCTTGGAAAGGGACGGGGCCTTGGCAACAGGCGGAGCCTTTGTTTCGGTCGTGGCCGGGTTTTCTGCGCGCGGTTGTACAGGTTCCTCGACGGTCGGGACCTTGATGATCTTCGGCCTCGTCGGCACGGTTCCAGTCATCGGGTTGAGATCGCGGCGTTCGATGCGGGCGCGGGGCGCATCGGGAAAGGTGTCACGCGAGGCCTGCTCCCGAGGCGAGGGCGGCTCGGGAAATCCAAATGAATCGATCCCGCTTCTGGCTTCGCGCTGCCGGCCGCCGTTCTGCTCATAATACTGCCAGGCCGGGATCTCGAAGCCGATGACCTGGTTCCAGTTGTCGACGAGCAGCCTGCGGCCCTGGTTATCGATGATGAGGCGAACCGAACCGGCTTCGGGGATGTTGCGCATCAACTCGCCATCGACGTCGACGAGAACCGTGCGCTGCCCGCGATACTGGTCGGCAAGCACCGGTGCGACACAAAGCGGCGCGACACTCATCAATGCCGCGGCGAGGAATGCTGCGGCGGGGCGGATGCGGGCGTTGGTCTTCATATGGTCAACCTGCGGCTTGAACGACAACAATGCGGGCATCATTGCCAGAGTCTGCTGAATGCAAGCTGAACAAACGTGCGAAAACCGGCGTCAGTAAGGCAGACCGATGTAGTTTTCCGCGAGTGCGGTTTTCATCGCCTCGGACTCGAGCGTGTAGGCGAGCTCGGTTTCCAGGATGCGGGCCTCGAACGGCGCCTGCTCGGGGAAGCGATGCAGCATCGTGGTCATCCACCAGGAGAACCGGACCGCCTTCCAGACCCGTGCCAGCGCGCGGGCCGAATAGGCATCGAGCAGAGAGGTGTCGCGCTCGAGGAAATGACCGCGCAGGCCCTCGAACAGGTAATGCACATCCGATGCTGCGAGGTTGAGGCCCTTGGCGCCCGTCGGCGGCACGATGTGCGCCGCGTCGCCGACAAGAAACAGGCTGCCAAAGCGCATCGGCTCGGCGACGAAGGACCTGAGCGGTGCGATCGACTTTTCGAAGGAGGGCGCGGTGATCATGGCTTCGGCGGTTTCGGGGGGCAGCCGGCGGCGCAATTCGGTCCAGAACTGGTCGTCCGACCAGGCCTCGATGCTGTCGCCGGCATTGCACTGGATGTAGTAGCGGCTGCGGGTGGCTGAGCGCATCGAGCAAAGCGCGAAGCCGCGGGAATGGCTGGCGTAGATCAGTTCATGGCTGACCGGCGGAACATCGGCGAGAATGCCAAGCCAGCCGAACGGGTAGACCTTTTCGAAGGTCCGGATGGCGTCCTCGGGCACCGCGCGGCGGCTGGCGCCGTGAAAACCGTCGCAGCCGGCAATGAAGCGGCAATCGATGCGGACATCCTCACCCTCGATCCGGCAGGTGACATAGGGCTTGTCGCTGTCGAAATCATGCAGCTCGACGTCGGCGACCTCGTATTTGCTGACGCCGCCGGTTTCCTTGCGGCGGTCGACGAGATCGCGGGTAACTTCGGTCTGCCCGTAGACCATGACGTTTCCGCCACCGGTCAATGTGGCCAGATCGATGCGATGGGTGTCGTTTTCGCAGGTGATGGCGAAGCCGTCATGCGAAAGACCTTCGGCATGCATCCGCGCGCCGGCGCCAGCCTGTTCCAGCAGTTTGACCGCGCCTTGCTCAAGCACCCCGGCGCGCACGCGCGAAAGCACATGGTCGAGGCTGGAGCGTTCGAGGATCAGCGTTTCGATTCCGATGTCGTGCAACAGCTGGCCGAGCAGCAGGCCGGAAGGACCGGCGCCAATGATACAAACCTGGGTGGACAACGTCTTCATGCGGATTTCCCCATTTTTTCAATTGACTCAATCAGTGCAAACGCTGCCAGCAGGCTGGCGCCGGCGGTCTCGCACATCTGCGGCAGGAGCATCCATTCGAGCATCCAGGCCGCGCCCGAGCGCTCCATCTCATGGAGCTGCGCCTGATGCATGCCGGAAACCAGCGTGGCATTGAACCGCGCCAGCGTGACAAGACGTTCGGCGGTGACCGGGTTCTGCTTGTGCGGCATGGCAGAAGACGAGCCGCCACCCGACATCCGGATGTCATCAGAGCCGCGCAAGGCCATTAGCGCCACGTCCTGGCCGATCTTGCCAAGCGTTCCGGTGAGTTCCGACATGAAATTGGCCTGGGCGAGAACCGGGCCGCGAGCCGAATGCCAACTGTGGCCAGGCCAGCGCAGTCCCAACTCGCTTGCGATGGATCGGGCGACGATTTCCGCGTTGTCGCCCAGCGCCTGCAGATCGCCGACCGCGCCGCCGAATTGCAGTACTCGGTTCTCCTCCTGTAGCGCGAAGAGCCGGTCGCGCAGCGCCATCAGGGGCTGACGCCAGGTGGCGATCCGGTCAGACGCATGGAACGTGATGGCGGGTTGCATCCGGGTGATGGCCTGAAGCTCGTTTCCACCGCATCGAGCGGAAAGCCCGGACAGCTGGTCCAGCAGGCCGTGGAGCCTTTCGGAGAGAACGAGGTTGACCGAGGCCAGTGCCTCGATCGTCGCCGTGTCCATCAGGTCCTGGCTGGTGGCGCCATGATGCAGCATGGGCTTTGCCGGGCCCGAAACATGGACGCGCAACTGGCGCACATATTCGGGCACGGGCACGCCGTCGCGAATGCCGGTTTCGGTGATAGCCGCGGTGTCCGGCTCGAAGGCTGCGATCTGCCTGGTCAGATCTGCGGCATCCGCGGCTGCGACCAGTCCTGCCTTGGCCAGGCCGTTTACAAGGGCCTGCTCGAAACGGGAGAAGCTGGCGAACAGGGTTTCGTCGGAAAAGCGCTCCGCGATCTGATGATCGCTATAGAGCCCAGCCGCCCATCTCTGTCCGCCAGCCGTCATCTCAGACCCGCTCGAGGGCGATGGCGATGCCCTGACCGACGCCGATGCACATGGTGGCGAGCGCCAGCTTTTCATTGCGGACCGCAAGTTCCAGCGCGGCCGTGCCGGTGATGCGGGCGCCGGACATGCCGAGCGGATGGCCGAGCGCGATGGCGCCGCCATTGGGGTTGATATGTTCGGCGTCTTCCTGAAGTCCGAGCTGGCGCAGGACGGCAATGCCCTGGCTGGCGAAGGCTTCGTTGAGTTCGATGACGCCGAAGTCGGATGGTTTCAGGCCAAGCCGGGCGCAGAGCTTCTGTGTTGCCGGAGCAGGGCCGATGCCCATGATCCGGGGTTCGACGCCGGCGGTGGCGCCACCGAGAATGCGGGCGATTGGTGTGAGCCCATGCTTCTTTGCCGCAGCTTCGCTAGCGATGATCAGCGCTGCCGCGCCGTCGTTGACGCCGGACGCATTGCCCGCAGTTACCGAGCCGCCGGCGCGGAACGGGGCCTTGAGCTTTGCCAGCTGTTCGAGCGTGGTATCGGAACGCGGATGTTCGTCGGTGTTGACAACGATCGGATCGCCCTTGCGGCGCGGGATTTCCACCGCAACGATTTCCTTGTCGAAGCGGCCGGACGCCTGTGCCTTGCCGGCGCGGGTCTGGCTTCTGAGCGCAAAAGCGTCCTGGTCGGCGCGGCTGATGCCGAAATCCTCGGCAACGTTCTCGCCGGTTTCCGGCATGGAATCGACGCCGTACTGCGATTTGAGCACCGGGTTGATAAAACGCCAGCCGATGGTGGTGTCATAGATTTCGGCATTGCGCGAAAAGGCCGTGTCGGCCTTGGGCATGACGAAGGGCGCGCGCGACATGCTCTCAACGCCGCCGGCGAGCACCAGCTCGGCCTCGCCGGAGCGGATGATGCGGGAAGCGGCCAGCACGGCATCCATGCCCGATCCGCACAGGCGGTTGAGCGTGGTGCCGGGCACCGAGACCGGAAGGCCTGCAAGCAGGGTCGCCATGCGGGCGACATTGCGGTTGTCTTCGCCGGCCTGGTTGGCGCAGCCGTAATAGACTTCCTCGATTGCGTCCCAGTCGACGGAGGTATTCCGGTCTTTCAGTGCCCGCAGCGGAATCGCGCCCAGATCGTCGGCGCGGACGCTGGACAGGGCGCCGCCGAAACGGCCAATCGGGGTGCGGACATAATCACAGATGAATGCTTCGGCCATCAGGCGGCTTCTCCGGTTTTGCCGCCGGAATGGGCGGCTTTGGTGCGTGCGTTGAGATCGCGCAGTGTCGACAGCTCGATCCCGGTTGGCGCCGGGGTCTCCTCGAGCTTGTCGGCGAACCGCACGGTCCAGCCGCATTCCGCCTGAACCATCTCGCGAGTCACGCCGGGGTGCATGGAGACCACGGTGAACTCACGTGTTACAGGATCGGGCTTCCAGACTGCAAGGTCTGTAACCATTAGGGTCGGGCCCTTGGTGGTAATCCCCAGGCGCTGGCGGTGGTCTCTGCCTTCGCCGTGGCCGAAGCTGGTGAAGAAGTCGATCTTGTCGACCATGGCGCGCTTCGACTGCTTGAGCGTGATGAAGATCTCGCCGCAGGAGGAAGCGATCTCCGGCGCCCCGCCGCCGCCGGGCAGGCGGGTCTTGGGATGATCGTAGTCGCCGATCACCGTGGTATTGATGTTGCCGAAGCGGTCGATCTGGGCGGCGCCGAGAAAGCCGACCGTGACGCGTCCGCCCTGGAGCCAGTAGCGGAACATCTCGGGCACCGAGACCGTGGTGACGGCCGTGTCGCAGAGCTCGCCGTCGCCGATCGACAGCGGCAGAACCTGCGGAGCGGTGCCGATGGTGCCGCTCTCATAGATCAGGGTCACGTCCGGCGCATGGGTGAGGCGGGCGATGTTGCAGGCGGCTGATGGCGCGCCGATGCCGACGAAGCACACATCGGTGTTCTTGAGGGCGCGGGACGCCGCAATCGTCATCATTTCATTGGAGGTGAAATCAGTCTCGCTCATGCCGCGCTCCTGAGGTGTTTGATCCGGTCGGCGAAATCCTCAGGCCTGGCGTCGAGAACATTTTCCTTCATCCAGGCGAGGAACGTGTCGCGCTCTGCGGCGATCTTGTCCCAGGCGATGTAGCTCGCATTGTCGCGCGAATAGTAGCCATGGGCGTAGGATGGATGGGCGCCGCCGGGCACCAGGCAGATCGCGGTGACGGCCCAGCCGGGCAGGACGCAGGCATTGGGATGGGCGTCGAGATCGTCGACGATCTCCTCGACGGTGACGACAGAGCGCTTGGCGGCGAGAACGGCTTCCTTCTGGACGCCGACGATGCCTTCGATCAGCACATTGCCCTTGCGGTCGGCCTTCTGGGCGTGGATGAAGGTGACGTCGGGGCGGATCGCCGGAACCGCTGCCAGTTCTTCGCCGGTGAAGGGACAGGTCACCGACCTGATGTTCGGGTTGACCCTTGCCAGTTCTGCGCCTTTGTAACCGCGGAAGGCGGCAAAGGGCAGGCCGGCCGCACCGGCCTCATAGGCATTGGCCATGGCCGCGTGGGAGTGTTCCTCGATTTCAATGGCGTGCGGCCAGCCGTTTTCGACCGAGTCGCGCAAGCGGCGGAGCAGACCGACGCCGGGATTGCCGGCATAGGAGAAGATCAGCTTCTTGACCGCACCCATGCCGATCAACTGGTCGTAGACCACGTCGGGCGTCATGCGCACCAGGGTGAGATCCTTGATGCCCTGGCGGATCGCCTCATGCGCGCTGGCATGGGGGATGAGATGGGTGAAACCCTCGAATGCGGCGGTATCACCGGAGTTGAGATTTTGCGCCACCGCTTCGGGTAGCGTCATGAATTGTGCCATGACCTGCGTCTTTCTCAGATATCGAAGAATACGGTTTCCTGCGGACCCTGCAGGTGGATGTCGTGGCTGTATTTGCCGTTGCCGCCCTTGGCGATCAGCGTCGGCACCCGGTCGCGATGCTCGATGCGTGCCAGCACCGGGTCGCCGGCATTGGCCTCGGCCTCGTCCTCGAAATAGATCCGCGTGTTGAGACCCAGATTGATGCCGCGGGCGACGATCCAGACATTGATATGCGGCGCCTGCAGCCGGCCGTCAGGAAAGGCAACCCGGCCGGGCTTGATCGTCTCGAAACGGAAGATGCCGGTCTCGCCATCGGCGGGGGCTCGACCCCAGCCGGAAAAACCTGGTTCGGCCCGTGTCTTGTATGTCCCGTCGGCGTCGGCCTGCCAGATTTCGACAAGCGCGTCCTTGAGCGGATTGCCGCCGCCGTCAATGACCCTGCCTTCAAGCGTGATCCGCTCGCCCTTGGTGTTCTCACCCACCATCGTGGTGCCGAGATCATTGGCGTAGACGCCGGGTATTCCGCAGAAATTCGGAGTGAGCCCGATATGAACATAGGGGCCGGCGGTCTGCGAAGGCGATTCCTTGAGAGGATAAAGCGGTGGGGTGATCGGGGTTACCATGTCAGTTTCCCTCCAGTCTGTTTTCAAACAGTGTCGAGCGGCTGCCGCGCAGGACGATGTCAAAGCGATAGGCCAGCGCATCCATCGGGGCGCTCGCGTTCATGTCGAGCCGGGCGGTGAGCTGATCGATGGCCTTGGGGTCATTGATGGTGCGCACGATCGGGCAGCGCGGGATCAGCGGGTCGCCTTCGAAATACATCTGCGTGATCAGCCGCTGGGCAAAGCCATGGCCAAAGACCGAGAAATGGATGTGCGCCGGGCGCCAGTCATTCGGACCGTTCGGCCAGGGGTAGGGGCCGGGGCGGATGGTGCGGAAGGCGAAAGCGCCGTCATCGCCCGACAGGGTCCGGCCGCAGCCGCCGAAATTGGGATCGAGCGGCGCGAGATAGCCGTCCTTCTTGTGGCGGTAACGTCCGCCGGCATTGGCCTGCCAGAACTCGATCAGCACGTTCGGGACCGGCTGGCCACGCTCGTCGAGAACCCGGCCATGGACGATGACGCGCTCGCCGATGGCGCTCATGCCGGGGCTGGCGAAATTCAGCACCAGATCATTGTCGAGAGGACCGATCATGTCGTGGCCGAAGGCCGGGCCCGTCGTCTCGGACAGGGAATTGCCGAATGCGATCAGAGCGCGGGACGGCGACCGCAACACCGAGGTCTTGTAGTCAGGCGTGTAGGCCTTGGGGTGCCAGGACCTGTCCCTGGGGAAAAAATTGGCGATCGGTGTCTGGTTGGATTTCATGCCTTGGATCCTCCCGATGTGGATTTCATCTCCGCCAGTGTCCGCTTGGCGATGCGAAAGGCCGTGTTGGCCGCCGGCACGCCGGCATAGATCGCCACGTGCATCAGCGCTTCGCATATATCTTCTTCGGTCGCGCCGGTGTTGGCCGTCGCACGGACATGCATGGCGACCTCTTCCTCGTGGCCGAGGGCGGCCAGCAGCGCAATGGTGACGATCGACCGGTCGCGCATGCTCCAGTTGGGGCGGGACCACAGCTTTTCCCAGGCGCTGACGGTGATCAGATCCTGAAACGGCGCATCGAAGGAGGTCGTGGCCGCGATCGCCCTGTCGACATGGGCATCACCCAGCACTGCACGGCGCGTCCGCTCTCCGCTGGATTTCGTTTCAGCCATCAGATCCTCCCTGCCAATTCACGATCTACTTTACATACTGGATTGGAAATGAATAATGATTTTTTATTCCTCTAATAATAGCGAAGCCGGTATGGGTATATCACGACGCATCAAGATCCGGCATCTGGAGGCTTTCGTCGAGGTGGCCCGCCAGAAGAGCGTCGGCCGCGCGGCGATCACCCTGTCGCTGACACAGCCGGCGGTGACGCGCACCATCCGTGAACTCGAGCAGATTGTCGGCACGCCGCTGATCGAGCGGGATGGCAGGGGCATCCGGCTTTCGCATCAGGGCGAGGTGTTTCTCTCGCATGCCGGCTCCGGGCTTGCCGCCGTGCGGGGCGGCATCGCGGCGCTTGCCAATGTTGCGACCGCGGCTGGACCGCCGGTGCGCATCGGCGCATTGCCGACCGTGTCCGCCACCATCATGCCCGGCGCGGTGGTTGATTTTCTGGCGTCGGGACTGAAGAGCCCGTTGAGGGTGACGACAGGCGAGAACCGCGTTCTGCTCGACCAGTTGCGCAAGGGCGATCTCGATCTGGTGATGGGGCGAATGCCGGCGCCCGAGAACATGACAAGCCTGCGCTTCGAGCAGCTCTACCGCGACCGGGTGGTGTTCATCGTCTCCAACAAGCATCCGCTCGCCGGACTGCGGCAGGTGGCGGCGGATATTCTGTCGCGCCATCCGGTGCTGGTTCCGCCGGCGGGATCGATTATCCATCCCTTCGTAGAGCGGGTGATGCTGGAACAGGGGATGGCGCCGCCGGTCCAGGCGGTCGAGACGGTGTCCGACAGTTTCGGCCGTGCCTTCCTGCGCGCGACGAATGCCATCTGGATCATCTCCCGCGGTGTCGTCGCGGCCGAACTTGGCTCCGGCGAGTTCGTCGAGCTACCGATTGACACGGGAACGACCATGGGAGCGGTGGGGCTGATCACCCGCGACACCGACCGGCCGCATGACGCCGCGCTGTTCTTTGCCGATATTCTCAGGCGGCGTACGGCGCAAGGTTGAGCGGCGGCGATCTGAGGACCCCGATCATGAATTTGCGGAAATCCGCTTCGGCATCGGCAGAAAAGTGTGGACCAGGATGGTGTTGCTCGAACTGCAGCGAAGAACACATTGTGATGTTCGTTTCTTTCGTTTTAAAATGAACTCGAAACTAGGACGCTCCGAAAAACCATGCTTATGTACCTTGCCCCGCGCCATTCGGAAATCATCGAACTCGCCAAGACGGAAGGCCGGGTTCTGGTTGACGATCTGGCGGCCCGGTTCGAAGTGACGCCGCAGACAATCCGCAAGGATCTCAACGACCTGTGCGAGCGGCAATTGCTTACCCGCATCCATGGTGGCGCGGTAATCCCGTCGAGCACCCAGAACATGGAGTATGCGCAGCGCGGCAAGATCGCAGCCGAGGAAAAACAGGCAATCGGCATGGCCGCTGCCGCGCTGATTCCCGACAATGCGTCGCTCTTCATCAATATCGGCACTACCACCGAGGCGGTGAGCCAGGCTCTGCTCAGGCACGGACGGCTGATGATCATCACCAACAACATCAATGTCGCCAACCGGATGCGCCCCTATACCCAGTTCGAGGTGGTGATCGCCGGCGGCGTGGTGCGCGCCTCCGACGGCGGCATCGTCGGGGAGGCGGCGGTCGATTTCATCCGCCAGTTCAAGGTGGATTACGCGGTGATCGGCACCTCGGCTATCGATCCCGACGGGGCGCTGCTCGATTACGATTTCCGCGAAGTGAAGGTGGCGCAGGCCATCATCGCCAATGCAAGGCAGGTCATTCTTGTCGCCGACTCGACCAAGTTCGAACGCACAGCACCGGTCCGGATTGGACATCTCGAACAGGTCGACACCTTCGTCACCGATCAATGCCCGGACGAAAGGGTGCGGAAGATCTGCCGGGATTTCGATGTCGAACTGATCGAGACCATGCGGCAGCCCTGAGCGGACTTGCGGCGAAGCCGGAATGAGTTCCGGTCTGATCGACAGCTAGTATCGCAGATCCGCTATCTGTTGCGTGGAAGCCACGGTGTAGGTGCATTAGGCATAAAGAGGCCGATTCTCGGCCATGGCGCTTTTTTGGTCTTGCCGTTGCCACTATATAGCCGGAAACGCAGGTATCCGATTTCAATCGATTTGCAGCCAACATGCGCGTTATCAGGCAATCCGGATTGTGATGTGCCTCTGCGCAGAACTAATTTGAGAGCAGGTTCGCTATGGCCAAGCCAAGGTTTCACACCGTCGCAGCATTCGTGGTGCTGGCTGTATCGGCCGCATGGGTACTGACGGGCGAGTTTTCGTCAATTGGCAGCGCTGCAAACGAAACGCCCGGTGACGAGCCTCAGTCCACCCAGGCTGCGGCCCCTGCGGAAAAGGTATTGCGCACCGTGGCGGTGATCGAGCCGGATTTTGTCCAGCACAACCGCATCATCCGGATCTCGGGCGTGACAAGCCCGGACAAGCGCACGACGCTTGCCACCCGCAGTGCCGGGATTCTCGGCGAACTGAAGGTGAAGAAGGGCGACAGGGTTCAGGCTGGCGACGTGGTGCTGGTGCTGGATGGCGCTGAAAAGCGGGCGATGGTGGAGACCGCGAAAGCGCTGCTGGACCAGCGCCAGAAGGAAGCCGAGAACATCGAACGTCTGGTCAAGAACGGGATTTCTCCGACGACGCAGAGCGACAGCGCCCGTTCGGCGCTGGCCTCGGCGCGGTCTCAACTGGAAGCGGCGCAGGCTGATCTCGATCGCCTGACCGTGGTGGCGCCGTTTTCCGGCATCATCGACCAGGTGATGGTCGAGGAAGGCAGCTGGCTGCCGTCGGGTGAAGCGGCGGCGGTGCTGCTGCAGCTTGATCCGGTGGTGGCGCTTGGCGAAGTCAGCGAGCGCGAGATCTCCTCTGTCAGCGTCGGAAGCGAGGCCGACGTGAGGTTGATCAGCGGGGACGTTGTCTCCGGGATCGTGCGGCACGTCAGTCTTGAAGCGACCGCGGGCACACGGACGTTCCCGATCGAGGTTGCCATTGCCAACCCGGACAACAAGCTCCCGGCCGGCATGACCGCGGAAATCATGATCAAGTCCGAAGCCGTGCAGGCCGTCAAGCTGCCGCGCTCGGTGGTGACGCTGGATGCGGCCGGCAATCTCGGCTTGCGTATCCTCAATGCCGACAACACGGTTGGCTTCGTGCCGATCGACCTGATCGACGACTCACCCGCGGGCTTGGTGCTGAGCGGGGTTCCGCAGAATGCCAAGATCATCGTTGCCGGCCAGGATCTGGTCAGTGACGGCGAGGTGGTCAATGCGGTGCCGGCTGACTCTACCCTGATCACCGGTTCGACCGTCACCACTGCGGAGCGGTCGCAATGAATTTCGTCGATGTCGCCATCCGCAATGCGCGATTGACGCTGGCGGTTCTTTTGTTCCTGATTGTCGCGGGAACGATGTCCTATATCTCGATTCCAAAGGAAGCCGAGCCGGACATCCAGATCCCGATCATCTATGTGAGCCTCGGCTATTCCGGGATCTCGCCGGAGGATTCTGAGCGGCTGTTGCTCAGGCCGGTCGAGACCAAGCTCAAGAACATCACCGGCATCAAGGAGATGCGTTCGACCGCCTATCAGGGCGGCGGCAACGTGATCATCGAATTCATGGCCGGCGCCGATCTTTCCAAGGCGCTCGACGATGTGCGCAACAAGGTATCGGACGCCAAGCCGGACCTGCCGCAAGGTGCGGATGAACCGACCGTCAACGAGGTCAACATCTCCGAATTTCCGGTGCTGGTGGTCACGCTTGCCGGCGACGTGCCCGAGCGCGCGCTGACCCGGGCGGCGCGTGAATTGCGCGACCGGATCGAGGAAGTCAACGGGGTGCTCGATGCGTCGCTGCAGGGCGCGCGCGACGATCTGGTCGAGGTGATCATCGATCCGGTCAAGCTGTCATCCTACGGGATGCAGCTCGATCAGCTGATCGCCGGTGTCAATGCCTCGAACTCCGTGGTGGCCGCCGGTGCGCTGGAAGGCGTTGAGGGTCACTATGCGGTCAAGGTGCCGCTGCTGATCGAAACCGCCGAGGATGTCGCCAACCTGCCGATCATCGCCGGCTCAAACGCGGTAGTGCGGGCACGCGATCTCGCCACCATCCGCTCGACCTTCAAGGACGCGGAGACGATCACGCGGCTCAACGGCAAGCCGGCCATCGCCATCGAAGTGTCCAAGCGCACCGGCGCGAACCTGATCGAGACGGTGGATGCGGTCAAGGTGGTGGCCAATGAGTTCAAGACGCTGCTGCCCGAGGGCGCCGAGATCGGATTCAGCCAGGACAAATCGACCTCGATCCGGCAATTGCTCAGCGACCTGCAGAACTCGGTGCTGACGGCGGTGATCCTGGTGTTCATCGTCATCCTCTACGCGCTGTCGGGCCGGGCATCCTTGCTGATCGGCTTTGCCATTCCGGCGTCGTTCCTGATGGGGATCCTGGCGTTGTCACTTGCCGGGTTGACGGTCAACATCGTCGTCCTGTTCAGCCTGATCCTCGCTGTCGGCATGCTGGTCGATGACGCGATCATCGTCACCGAATTCGCCGAACGGCGGATGAGCGAGGGCATGCACCGGAGAGAGGCATTCTCACTGGCGGCCAAGCGTATGGCCGGGCCGGTTGTGGCGGCGACGTTGACGCGCGTGGCGGCCTTCTCGCCGCTGCTGTTCTGGCCCGGGATGGTCGGCGAGTTCATGAAATACATGCCGATCACGTTGATCGCCACGCTTTCGGCCTCGCTGCTCTATGCGCTGGTGTTCACGCCGACGCTGGGGGCGATGTTCGCCAAACCGACCGTCGAGGATGGCCCCAAGCGCGACGGGCTCTACATGCGGTTCGTGGCGCGCGCCGTCCGGCATCCGTTCATCGTGGTGTTCTTCACGCTGGCGGCGCTGGTCGTGGTGCCGGTCGTCTACGGCAAGTACGGCAAAGGCGTCGAATTCTTCCCCAATGTCGAGCCCGATTACGGCCTGCTTTACGTACATGCGCGTGGCAACCTCTCTCTTGACGAGAAGGATGCGGCTGTCCGCATGGTCGAGAACCGGATTATCGGCTGGCCGGACCTGACCAGCGTCTACACCCGCGTCGGCAAGGTCAGCGGCGGCGGCAACGATGTGGCCGAAGACGTGGTGGGCGTGATCCAGTACGAGTTTGTCGACTGGCGCGAGCGCAAGCCGGCAGGCGAGATCCTTGATGATTTCCGCCGCGAACTGACGGGATTCCCCGGCGTCGACATCGAGGTCCAGGTGCCGCAGGGCGGTCCGCCGACCGGCAAGGCGATCCAGATCCAGCTGTCTGCCGCCGATCCCTCCGGTCTCGCCGAGGTGGCGCGCAAGGTCGCGGCGCAGCTCAAGCAGACGCCGGGCGTGATCGATATTTCCGACGGGTTGCCGCCGCCCGGAGTCGACTGGGAGATCAAGGTCGACCGGTCGGTCGCCGCCCGCTATGGCATCGGCCCGGCTTCGGTCGGCACCGTGGTGCAGCTCGTCACAACCGGGCTGAAGCTGACCGATTATCGTCCGGCCGGCGCCGACGATGCCGTCGATATCAGGCTCAGGCTGCCCGAAGACCGGCGGACGCTTTCGACCCTTGACGATCTTAGGATCGAGACCAGCCAGGGCTCGGTGCCGATTTCCAACTTTGTCACCCGCGAACCGGCGGCCAGCGTCGGCACGCTGACCCGGATCGACGGGGTGCGCACCATCACCGTTCAGGCCGGGATCAGCGAAGGTATCCAGGCCGATCCGTTGCGCCAGGGCATTGTTGCCGAATTGGAGAAAGCCGATCTCAACGCGTTGGGGATCCGCTGGAAACTGGCGGGCGAGGATGAGGAGCAAAAGGCAGCCGGTGAATTCCTGAGCAAGGCGTTCGGTGCGGCTATCTTCCTGATCTTTGTCGTGCTTCTGGCCCAGTTCAACAACTTCCTGTCGGTGGCGCTGGTGCTGTCGGCGGTGGTGATGTCGACCATCGGCGTGTTCCTGGGGCTCTTGATCATGGGCCAGCCGCTCGGGATCGTGATGACCGGGATCGGCATCATCGCGCTTGCTGGCGTGGTGGTGAACAACAACATTGTGCTGATCGATACTTATGATCATCTCAGGCGTGAGGGCAGCGACAAGCTCGACGCCATTCTCGAAACCTGCCGCGAGCGCGCCCGCCCTGTGGTGCTCACCGCTGTCACCGCGATCCTCGGCGTGCTGCCGATTGCTTTCGGATTCAATCTGGAAATCATGGCGCATGAGACCACCTATGGCGCGCCGTCGACGCAGTGGTGGGTCTCGCTGTCGAGCGCGATCGTTTTCGGCCTGGCGTTCTCGACCATCCTGACGCTGGTGGTGACGCCATCGCTCCTGATGATCGTCACCCGTTCGAAGGACAGCAAGATCACGGCCTGGTGGCAACGGATGAAAGCCCGTGTCGGGCTTGGCGGCACGCAGGGCCTGCCGGCCGCACGGAGTGAGGCTGCGGAGTAGCGGCTTCCTTTATTCGCGTGATGACCTGTTCAAAGGGCCCCGGGATGTAACCATCCCGGGGCCCTTTGTCATGGGCGAGGTGCCGGTTCGATTGGTCTATTCCGGTCGGCAGATCTGCTTGGCGCGGATTGCCTGGGCGGTGCGCACTACCAGCGTCGCAACGGCAAAGGCCAGGCAGACAGTCAGCGCGAAGCCGATCAGGCGGTGGCCGTAGGATCCGGTTTCGTGGGCGAAGACGAAGGAGGCGACCGACAGGGCGGCCACCGGGAACGTCAGCGCCCACCAGGACAGCGCGAAAGGTAGCCGGAAGAAGCGCGGGGCCTGGGTCAGTACGATCAAGGCGAAGACGTAGCCGGTGTTCAGGAGTACGCGGGCGAAGGCGTCCACATCGCCTGTCAGCCGCACCCAGGCGACAAAGGCCACCGCGGGCGGGGCAATCAGGATCACCAGCGTCGGCATCAGCCGCGCCGGCAGCGGTTCGTGAAAGATCAGGCGGTTCATCACCAGCGTCAGCAGCACGATCCAGAACAGCAGGCCTGCCGAGAAGAACAGCCAGGACACTTCGGTCATGCCAAATTCGACGCCGGCGAGCGGGACCAGCACGTTGCCGACAGCCGGGATGAACCAGGCCGGGGACAGGTGCAGCGGCTGGAAGGAGCGGTGGCCGATCCAGTTGGCGATGACACTCAGCGACAGCATGGCCTGGGCGGCGACACCGATGCTCCAGATCACATAAGCGGCCCCCGGCACCCGCGGGGCCAGAGCAGTGCCGAGCAGCAACAGCGAGATCGAGATCGTCGGGAAAAAGGCGATACGGACGGGATGGTTCCATTCAGCGCGGACGGCAGCGGGATGCCGCACAAGCTTCAGTGCGTAAAAGAATGCCAGAACGGCAAATACGGCCACCGCCGCGCCGAGAATGAATTGCGAGACGTTGCCTGCCGATCCCGCTGCCTTTTCCGCCGCGGTCATCGACAGGGCCAGTCCGAGAAGGCCCATCATGACGGCAAAGAAAGTGACGGGAAAATTCTCCAGCCGGTCAGGTTCGGCTCCGGACATGTCGACCATTTGATCTCGCTCCTTGATTGGTTCTCGATGAGAGATTTGCCGTCACCCGGTTCGCCAGTCCATGACAAGGATCAAACCGCCGCCCGCTTTCGCTCGCTGACGGGATTATCAGGCGCGCCAGCTCAGCAGCAGCCGTTCCGCCCGGCTGATCAGCCAGCCGACGGTCAGGCCAAGCACCGAGAGCATCGCGACGCCGGCGATCAGCTGGTCGGTGGCAAACAGCGCGCCCGCCATCAGGATGTAGGCGCCGATGCCGTATTCGGCGCCGATCATTTCAGCCGCGACCAGCAGGATGATGGCGATCGAGGCCGAGATGCGGAAGCCTGACAGGATCGCGGGCAGGGCGCCGGGGATGATGATCTTGCGGACGATCGACATCCACGAGAGGCCGAAGGACTGGCCCATGCGGATCAGGTTACGGTCGACATTGTCGACCCCGCCATAGGTGGCGATGACGGTGGGGAAGAACACGCCGAACAGGATGGTGGCGACCTTGGAGCCCTCGCCGATGCCGAACCAGATGATGAACAGCGGCAGAAGCGCGATCTTCGGGATCGGGAACAGGGCCGAGATGAAGGGCGAAACGCCGGCGCGAACCAGCGAGAACAGGGCGATGGCGAGGCCGACAAAGACGCCGATCAGGCTGCCGAGGCTCCAACCGATCACCAGCCGGTAGAGGCTCGCCGAGAGATGCTTCCAGATCATGCCGGTTTCGAACAGATCGGACATGGCGCCGGCCGCTTCGGACGGGGCGGGCAGGGCGATGTTGGAAATGAAGCCGGTCTGCGAGCCGACCTCCCAGAGGATCACAAGGACAACGAACAGGAGCGGGGCAATCAGGCGGTGCCGGGTATGGACAAAGCCACCACCGCGGAACGGCACCGGCTTGACCAGGCCCTTCCGGCTTTGCTGCAGATCGCTGGTATTGCGCCTCGTCCGGGTCTCGATTTCATTGGTGGCATCAAGCGACATCGGAGAGCTCCCGGTCGGCGGCGCGGGCCTCGTCACGCATGGCCTCCCACAGCCTGCGCTGGATGGCGGACGTCTCTGCGGGATGGTTGATGCGCTCGCTCAAAGGAATGTCGATGTCGACGATCTCGCGGATCTTTCCGGGCCTGCGCGACAGCATGACGATGCGGTGACCCAGCCGCACGGCTTCGGCCAGATTGTGGGTGATGTAGCAGGCGGAGAAGCCGACCTGTCCCCAGAGCTCGATGAGATCGTCCATCAGCAATTCACGGGTCTGGCTGTCGAGCGCCGACAGCGGCTCGTCCATCAGCATCACGGCCGGATTGACCGACAGCGCCCGGGCGATGGCGACGCGCTGCTTCATGCCGCCGGAGAGTTGCCTTGGCCAGGCATTGGCAAATTCCGAGAGCTTGGTGCGGGCCAGCACGTCGGTGATGATGGCGCGCGCCTTGTCCTTACGTACCGAGTGATCTTCAAGCACCAGGCTGATGTTGCCCTCGACCGTACGCCAGGGCAGCAGGGCAAAGTCCTGGAACACATAGGTGAGCGGGTTGAGGCTGTCGGACGGCGGCTCGCCGGCGATCAGGGCCGCGCCGTGATCGGGCTTTTCCAGCCCGCCCAGAATACGCAAAAGGGTCGACTTGCCGCAGCCCGAAGGGCCGACGATGCAGACGATCTCGCCGGAGCCGACCGACAGGGAGATGTCGCTCAAGACTTCGACGTCTCCATAGGAATGGCTGACGTGATCAAGGATCAGTTCCATTGTCTCGGCATCCTGAGTTCGGGTCGGAAAGGGCGCCCCGCAGCACAAGCGGCTGCGGGGTGCGGTCGTGACCTGTTCGGTTCAACCGATCAATAGCTCTCGACGAAGCTGGTGTCGACGAGGTCGGCCATGGTGACGCCTTCGGGCGCGAGCTTCTCGGACTGGAACCAGGCCAGCTGATCCTCGACGCTGGCGATGTTGAGCTTCGCGCCTTCATTGATGCGCATGGCGCCGGCCGCAATGCGCGGGCCTGCCTTTTCGATCGGCTGGTCGGCATAGACATATTTGTGCACCATGCCGGTGATCTCTGCGACTTCATCGGCGCTCATGGTCTTGTCGACCAGGGCGGCGTTGTAGTCGGCGATCCCCTTGGACAGCCCGGCGAGGAAGCGGGTGACCAGATCGCGGTTCTCGGTGACGTTCTTCGTCGATGTGAAGACGGTGGTGACCTGGTAGTTGTCGATGTAGTCGGACACCTTGCCGATCTCGACGACTTCGGGACCCTTGGTCAGCGCGCCTGCAATGTTGGGGACGATCGACCAGGCGTCGATCTGGCCCGACTTCAGCGCGGCAATCACCGCCGGCACCTTCTGCATCGGGGTGATCTTCAGTTCCGAGCGGTCAAAGCCGGACTTGTCGGCGATCTTGTGCGCCATGTAGTGGAACGACGAGCCGGGGGTGGTGACGCCGAAAGTATGCCCGGCCAGCTTGTCGGGGCTGGTGAGGCCCGCATCATAGGCAGCCTTGGAGGCGAGGATCTTCTGGCCGGAGATCTCGGGCGTTTCCTGCAGGGCTCCGCCGATGATGCGCACGGCGCCTTTTTCGGCCAGACTGATGAGGCCGCCGGAAATGGCGGTCATGCCGAAATCGATGTCACCCGAGGCGATTGCAATGGCCATCGGCTGGGCGGCCTGGAAGCTGACGAATTCGACGTCGAGATCCTGTTCCGTGAAGTAGCCCTTGCCCTCGGCGATGATGCTCGGTGAATGGGACGTGAGCGACAGGATGCCGATCTTGATGGCATCGGCTGCCTGCGCCGCGGTGGACAGTCCGGCTGCCGTCACCAGCCCGATGGCGGTCGCGGCAAACATGGAAAGTGCTGTTCTGCGTGTCGTCTTGATCATGTGATCCTCCCATTGATCCTGTGTCGATTGTTCTAAGTCCGCGTGCTGGCATGACACTCCTCCCGCACGCGGGTCCTGGTTTCACGGGTTGCCCAATGGCTCCAGTATGAGTTTTTCCAGCGCCTGTACCGCCTGTGGTTCGTCATGCGCAAGGACTGCTTCGACCAGCCTTCCGCGCATGGCCATCAGATCGTCGGGCCTGATGCCGCGTTCCTTGAGCGCGGCAAAACGGAACCGGCGGCTTTCAAAGAACAGCCGGGACTGGAAATCGATCAGCCGCGGTGAATTGCAGCGCGAGACCAGGATCGCGTGAAATTCGTGATTGGCCTCGTCCCATTCGAGCGCGAGCGCGTCGATATCGTCCATGACCATCCGGTCGGCGCGATCAACGGCGTGGCGGGCAGCGATCAGTTCTCCCTCCCAGCGTACGGCGCCGTGCTTCATCGACCATTTGAGGCCGAGGCCCTCGATCTCGGCGCGCAGTCGCGTCACGTCCTCCAGATCGGCCTGGGAGGCGGACGCGACGCGAAAGCCGCGCTGTGTGCTGGCTTCGACGATGCCTTCATTGGCAAGCAGCGTCAGCGCCTCGCGGAAGGAATGGGCGCTGCCGCCGTAACGCTGGCGCAGGTCTTCGATCTTGAGCCGGGAATCGGGCGGCAGGACGCCGAAGGAAATGTCCCGTCGCACCTGCTCGGCAATGAACTGGACGACAGTTGCCGCATCGTCATTCTTGAAACCGAACACCGGGATCTCCAACAAACCGGAAAATATTGAAGATTTTGGTATTCGTTGAAGACAGGGGGAGTCAACCGGTTTTGTTGCCGGCGCGGGATCGGACGACGGCCTTCGGGTCCTCGGAATCGAGATTGCAGCAGATCCGGTGGGCTTCGAGCGTGTCGGTGTCGAGCATTCCGCGGTGGTAGAAATACATCGCCGCGCCATAGCGGACCATGCCTGATCCGGACTCTCCGAGCGGCAGCGTCAGCAGCGCGAGCTGCCATTTATCTTCCTCTGTTTCCGGCTTGATCGGCTGCATGGGTGGCTGCCTTGCCTAGTAGTCGGCCGGTGGAGTGGCGGTGCGCCTTGGGTGCACGAAAAACGGCTTCTGAACCAGCTGGCATCTTGCCATGCGCCGCTGCCACCGGATCTCCTTCTGCAGGTAGATCTCCACCCAGAGATTGTCGGTGACCGACTGGCCAAAGGGCGCTTCAAGCCAGGCATAGGCGATGTTGCGCTTGCAGGTCGGCGACCACAAGGCAGATGTGACCTGGCCGACCTCGCGGGTCTTCTTGTGATAGACCAGCGCATTGTGGGCGGGCTTGTCGCGCTCGATCTCGATCGCCACAAGCTTGCGGCGCGGCGTCTGTTTCGACAGGTCGAGAAGGGCGCGGCGGCCGTTGAAGTGCGGCTTGTCGAGCGCTACCAGCCATTCGAGGCCGAGCTCGTAGGGCGTGTTGGCCCTATCCGCCCTGAGCACCGTCTGCGACGACAGGAAATCGACCTTCGGCAAGAGGAAACCTGCCTCGATGCGGGCCATCTCCAGCGCTTCGTAGCCAATGACCCGCAAGCCACGGAGCTTTCCGGCATCCATCAGCGCGTCCCAGACCTTGAGGGCGTCAGCGGGGTTCATCCAGAGCTCATAGCCGAGATCGCCGGTGAAGCCGGTGCGCGAGATGGTGACATCGGCGCCGTCAATCCTGAAGTCCGCGATCCCGAACGGCTTGAGCGTCTCGATGCCGGCTAACCCCAGATCCTTGAGAAGGGCGAAACTGGTCGGGCCCTGAAGCGCCAGCCCGGCGATGTCGCGGGTGACATCGGTGATCGCGACATCAAAGCCCCAGGCGATGTCTTCGAGCCAGGACAGTTGCGGCTCCTGGCAGCAGAGCCGGAATTCGGTCCCTGAGAGGCGGAAGACAGTGCCGTCATCGACAACGTTGCCGTCTTCATCGCACCAGATGCAGTAGGCGACGCGGCCCGGCTTGAGCTTGCGGATGTCGCGGGTCACCAGCCGGTTGACCACGGCTTCGGCGTCCGGTCCGGTGATCGTGTATTTGCACATCGGCGAGATGTCGAAGAGTGTGGACTGGTTGCGGATGGCGAAATACTCGAACTCGACAGTGTCGAGCACCGACGGAGAGGCATAGCCCATCCAGTTGACCCAGGACTGCTGGCGGTTGTGCTCAACCAGGCGATCATGGAACGGGCCGGGTTCGAGCCCGAGCGCCACCTGTGGAACCGGTTTTGCCTTGGCAGCCATCTCAGTGTCCCCCGTTGCGAAGTGCTGCGCGTGCCGCATTGAAGCCGGGTGCGCCTGAAATGTCGCCGCCGGGATGAGCGCCGGCGCCGCACAGGTAAAGGCCCTTCACCGGCATGCGGTACTGGGCCGCGCCGTCGAACGGCCGCAGCATCAATAGCTGGTCGACGCGTAATTCGCCGTGATGCCAGTGCCCGCCCGACGCGCCATAGCCGGTTTCGATATCGACGGGCGACATCACCCGGCGGGTTGTGACAGCAGAAGTCAGGCCGGGCAGGGCTTCCTCCAAGGCCGCCATGACCGAGCTTGCGAGTTTTTCCTTGGCGTCATCGGTCCAGCCACCTTTGAGATCATGGGGCGTGAACTGCGCGGTGACGCAGAACCGTTTGGCGGTGGCATCATAGGTTGCTTCGAACACTGGCCGTTCTGGCAGATTGCCATATTTGGCAGCATTGAAGGCGGTCTCGATTGCCTGCATGGTGGGGGCGAACACCAGTCTCTGGCCATGCTCGATCTCGCCACCGCTGCCAAGCGACGGCATTTGTGCGATGTCGAAATCGAGGCGGCTGACCATGCCTATGGTCGCCATGTTGCGGCTGCGCCGGACGAATTCGCCGTCGAGATGCTCGACGCCCAGAAGGTTCATCAGCGTGATCTTGGGGGAGGCGTTGGAGAGCACTGTTGCAGCCGCGATCTCCTCGCCGGACTGAAGCCGCACGCCTGCCGCCTTGTCCTGATCGACCAGAATTTTCGCCACCGGCGCACCGGTGCGGATTACGCCGCCGGCATCGGTCACGCACTCGCGCAAGGCCTTGACCAGAGCATCCGGCCCGCCTTCGGGCATGACCCGCAGGCCGTGGCCGTGGGAGGATTGCGAGGCCATGCGGTAGAGAAGCGTGAGCACCGTTCCGGGAGACCGGGGACCCATGGCGCCACCGAGGGTGGCGTCCATGGCGAGGCATCCCGCCAGGGGACCGTCGCCGATTTCGTCGTTCAGCAGATCCCAGGCGTTGGACAGGATGATGCGCAACAGGTCGCGCATTTCGGTCTTGCCGAGCAGGCGCATCTTCAGGGCCATCCTGGCCAGTCCCGCCATTTCACTGAAACTTGCCTTGCCGAGGCCGGGAGGGGATTGCAGCATCATCACGCCGAGCGCCTTTGCCTGACGGCCGAGGCGGGCATGGAGTGTCGCGTAGGCTGGAGCCATGTCGGCGTCGACGCCGCTTGCCCGACCGCCGAGAACGGTGACAGGCGCGCCGTCGGGATTGAAGGAGATGGTCTCGACCGGTCTTGATGTTCCCATCAATTGGGGAGGCAGGCCGAGCTGCCTGATGATCTCGGGTCGAAGCGCATAGGGCAGAGGCGCAACGCGAAAGTCGGCGTCGCCGAGCATGCCGCCGACATGGTCGCGGGCTTCGAGCACCAGCACCTTGCGCCCCTTGCGGGCGAGCAGGGCCGCGGCAACGAGGCCATTGTGGCCGGCCCCGATGATGATTGCGTCGTAGCGCCCGCTCATGCCGACATCCCCATGTCGATCCTGTGGCCGAGGTCGGCGAGGACCTCACGCGCGGCATTGGCGCCGGGCGCGCCCATGACGCCGCCGCCGGGATGGGTGGAGGATCCGCACATGTAGAGCCCCTTGATCGGTGAGCGGTACTGGGCGTAGCCGGGCACCGGACGGTTGAACAGCAGCTGGTCGAAGGTCAGCTCACCCTGGAAGATGTTGCCCTCGGTGAGGCCAACCTGATCCTCGATGTCCTTCGGGCTGCGGATCTCCTTGTGGACGATCAGCTTGCGAAAATCCGGGCTGTGGCGCTCGATCTTGGAGATCACGGTCTCGGCGAAGGCCTCGCGGTTGGCATCGTCCCACTCGCCCTGCGCCAGCTCATAGGGCGCGTATTGCACGAAGATCGTGGCGTAGTGCTTGCCGGGTGGGGCCATGGTCGGGTCGATCTGGGTCGGGATCAGGAAGTCGACATAGGGGCTTGCTGACCAGCGGCCGTCCTTCCAGTCGTCATAGGCGCGCTCGATCTCTTCCATGTCGTCGAGGAAGTGCAGATCGCCGCGCAGGAACGAAGCATCCCTGGGTGCGCCGGTGAAGCTCGGCATGCCATCGAGCGCCACGTTGAGTTTGCCCGACGAGCCACGGAACCGATAGCGCTTGACGCCCTTGACGAAGTCCTGCGGGAGTTCCTTTTCGTCTGTGTGATCGATGAAGGTGCGGCGGACATCCATGCCGGACACGATTGTCTCGGCCTGAAGTTCGTCGCCGTTTTCTAGCACCACGCCGCGGACCTTGCCGTCCTTGACGGTGAAATGGTCGAGGCCGGAGCCCATGCGGATCTCGCCGCCGGAGGCTTCAAACGAGCGGGCCATGGCCTGGGTGATCGAGCCCATTCCACCGCGGGCAAAGCCCCAGGCGCCGATCGCGCCGTCGACCTCGCCCATGTAATGGTGCAGCAGCACGTAGGCCGTTCCGGGTGAGTAGGGGCCCAAGCCGGTGCCGATGATGCCGGATCCGGCGATATAGGCCTTGATCATCGGGGTTTCGAAATACTGGTCGAGATACTCGGCGATCGACATGGTCCAGAAGCGGACGGTTTCGGCCATCTCGCGCGGGCCCAGATTGTGAAACCGCTTGAGGATGTAGAGCAGCTCGGAGATGTCGCGGGGTTTGAGCGACGCGGGGTCGGGTGCCGTGCGCAACAGCAGCGGCTTGATGAACTTGCACTGGCGCATCACGGCACGGGAATAGCGCTCGTAGCCATCGGCGTCGCGGGGAGAGTGGCGGATCAGTTCCCGGCGCAGCGCGTCATGGTCCGACATGTAGGCGAAATAGTCGCCCTTCGAATTGAACACGCCGCCGCCCTCGTAGGGGATCACCTGCAGGCCGTGTTTGGGCAGCTCCAGCGCGCGGATGATCTCGGGCCTGAGCAGCGAGCAGACGTAGGAGCAGTTCGAATAGGTCCAGCCGGGCGTCAGCGACAGGCTGACCGCGGCTCCGCCGACATGGTCCTCCTTTTCGACGATCAGCGTCTTCAACCCTGCGCGGGCCATGAAGCAGGCCGCTGTCAGGCCGTTGTGGCCGGCGCCTACGATGATTGCGTCATATTTCATGGTCCGCCCCGGCGAATGGAAAAATCAACGCTAGGATAAACTGAGCGTTCAGTCAAAAAATTTGTTCTGTCATCTTTTTGAGCGGTGCGCTAGAGATTCGCCATGGCGCAAGGAGCTGAAACACAGAAGGTGTCTCCGACCAGCACGCGCACTCAGGCACGGGTGATCGAGGCTGTTGTCGAGGTCGTGGCGCGCCATGGGATCAGCGGCACGACTTTCGCCAGCGTTTCAGCGGTAGCCGGTGTGTCCCAGGGGGTGCTGGTGTTCCATTTCAAGAACAAGGAACGCCTGTTGGCAGAAACCCTGTCGCGGATGCTGCAGGAATACCGGCGCGCCTGGACAGAAGCGATGGCTTCTCCCGATCCTCTTGAGCGCATTTTGGGACTTGTCCGGGTCGATTTCAGCCCGGAGATCTGCAGCCGGACCAAGCTGGCCTTGTGGTTCTCGTTCTGGGGCGAGGCCGGTGCGCAGCCGCTCTACAACAAGATCTGCGTTGAAACCGAGATCGCGCGCAACGATGCGATGCTTGCGAGCTGCCGCGATCTCGTGGCCATGTCGGGAGGACCGGACCCCGAACTGCTGACGCAGTCCATCGATGCCTTCACCGACGGCTTGTGGCTGCAGATGCATATGCAGGGGCACCCGCTCACGCGCGAGGAAGCGATTGAATCCGCCTATGCGCATCTCAGGCTTCTGATCCCAAACCATGCCGACCGGTTCTGAAGCGAACCGGGCTTTTCGGCCTGTTGAACAGCCGATGTTCAAACCGGTTCCTGCAATCCATGGTCCCGGGTTCCGCATTGCGAATCCACCGGCGATTGCCAGATCTTTCAGGCTGGTGCGACCGCCGGTCGATGTCCGCTATTGAATGAACGTTCAACAAATTTCTTGCATTGACCGTACTTTGCGCCAATAATCCGCGAAATCGTTTGAGTGAGGAACACGACCCATCATGATGGATGGACAAGCCGATTCTGCACCAAAGACGCCTGCTGGAGATATTCCTGAAGGCGATGCGCCGGAATATGACGACATCGCGATCCGGTTTCTTGAAGCCCTGTGGGGCGAGGGGTTCCTGTCGCCCGGCGGCCCGGATGAGGTGCGCCGGGTCGTCGCCGGGGTCGATCTTGCGGACAGCCACGTACTCGATATCGGCTGCGGGTCGGGCGGCATCACACTTTTCCTGGCGCGGGAATACCAGCCGGCAAGCATCGTCGGCTTCGATGTCGAGCAGCCGGTGGTCGACTTGGCGACCCGGCGGGCGGCAGAGCAGGGGCTTTCCGACAGGGCAAGCTTCGTGCGCGGCGCGCCGGGGCCGCTTCCCTTCACTGACCAGAGTTTTGACCTGGTGTTCTCCAAGGACGCGCTCATTCATGTGGCCGACAAGGAGGCGCTGTTTGAGGACATCTTCCGGGTGCTCAGGCCGGGCGGCCGGTTTGCCGCCAGCGACTGGCTGACATCGCATGACGGCGAGCCATCCGCCGCGATGCGGGACTATCTCGCCGCCGAGGGGTTGAGCTTCGGAATGGCGTCGGCGCGGCGCTATGAAATGGCCATGCAGAGAGCCGGCTTTACCGATGTCCGCACCGTCAACCGGAACGCATGGTATCGCGACGTGGCGCGGGGCGAACTCGAGCGGCTCAAGGGGCCGTTGTACGCGCCTGTCGCCGCTGCGGTCGGCGCGGGTTATGTCGACAAGAACATCAGGACCTGGAGCGCCATGCAGGTGGTGCTCGACAGCGGCGAACACTGTCCGACCCATGTATTCGGAACCAGGCCGATGCACAGTCAATCTCATGAGGAAGGATCGGGACCCTGAGCGCAGGACGTAAGAACGAGAGTGCAGCGCCGGCCACGCCGGCGACGGATGCGGCACGGCGGCGCGAACCCAAGGCGCTGCGCCGGGAGCAGCTGATCAACGCGACCATCGATTCCCTGGCCAAGCGCGGCTATGCGGCAACGACGCTTGCCGACGTGGCGGACGGGGCCGGACTGTCGCGCGGGATCGTCAATTTCCATTTCACCAGCAAGGAAAACCTGCTTTCCGAAACCATCAAGTTCCTGCAGGACGAATACACCGCCAACTGGCAGGCGATGGTGGAGAAGGCGGCTCCCGATACCGCGTCGCAGTTGCGTGCGATGGTGACGGCCGACCTCGACAGGAAGATCTGCACGCACCGCAAGCTTGCCGCCTGGTTTGCGCTGATCACCGAGGCCAGATCCAAGCCCGCCTATCACGAAATGGCATGGGAGCGGGACGCCAAGTACCGCACAACGCTGGCGGCGATATGCGCGAAGGCCAAGCAGGAGGGCGGATATGCGTTTGACCCGCAAAGCACGGCAGACGCGATCTATGCCATGCAGGAAGGGTTGTGGCTCAGGATGATGCTGTTTGGCCGCGGCTACAAGCGCGAAGCCGCGCTGAAGGTCGCGTTCGATACCCTTCGCACGATATTTCCCAGGCACTTCGCAGATGGCGGTCCGCCGTCGACACTTCAAGCAGAAGACTCATGAAGGAGATAACAATGCAAAAAGAACATTCCAGAGGTTTGATTTTCAGTTTCGCCGTCGCCCTCTCGCTCACCGCCGCACCAATGATGGCATCGGCCGCGGATGCGGAGCTGACAGTCTTTGACTGGGCCGGATATGAAGATCCGGAGTTTCACCCCGCCTATGTCGCCAAGCATGGCGATTCCCCGACCTTCGCTTTCTTCGGGGATGAGGAGGAAGCGTTCCAGAAGCTTCGCACCGGATTCAAGGCCGATGTCGCGCATCCCTGCTCGCAGAGCGTGGTAAAGTGGCGCGACGCGGGTTTGCTCAAGCCGCTCGATACCTCGCGCATCCCGGAATGGGACAACATCCTGCCCGGCTTCAAATCTATGAAGGATCTGATGACCACCGAGGACGGCAAGGCCTGGATCGTGCCATTTGAATGGGGCAACACCGCCGTCACCTACCGCACCGACAAGGTCGATGAAGCCGACATTGCTTCTCTCAAGGCCTTTGCCGATCCGAAGTTCAAGGATCGCGTCTCGATCGGCGACAGTGTCGATGACGCCTATGCGCTGGCCTCGCTGGCGATAGGCCTGAAAGACTGGGCCAATATGACCGACGCGCAATTCGAGGAGGCCTCGGCATTTCTGCGCGAGGTTCACAAGAACGTGCGGCTTTACTGGACCGACAACACCGAACTGAGCCAGGCCATGGCCGGTGAGGAAGTCGATCTTGCCTGGGCATGGAACGAAACCGCCACCACATTGCAGGCTGACGAAGTGCCTGTGGCGATCAAGAAGGACACGGAAGAGGGGCTGTCGACGTGGGTTTGCGGCTACGTGTTGCTGGAAGGCGGTGAAGGCAGCGTGGACAAGGCCTACGATTACATCAATGCCACGCTCGACCCGGCGGTGTCGTCCTACATCGTTTCCGCATGGGGATACGGGCACAGCAACGCTAAGGGCATGGCGGCGATCGACGCCGAAACGCTTGAAGGCGCCGGTTACGGCGACGTGGCGTCGTTTGTCGACAAGACGCTGTTCCAGTCGCCGGTTCCGGTGGAACTGAAGCAGAAGATGATTGCAGAATTCGAAAAGATCAAAGCCGGGTATTGACCGGCCGCTGACTGCTCAGCAGACAACAGAAAGGCGCCGAACTCCGGCGCCTTTTTCTTTTCCCGGGGCTTCAGCCCTGCATGATGACGAATGCGTCCCGGTCATAGGTGATGCGGACGTCAGAACCGACCGGGATATCGTCGGCGCCGAAGTCGTTGGTTTCGACGACTGAAAGATGCTGGGTCTGCCCCTTGATGCCGACCGCCAGCGAGGTTACCTCTCCGAAGTAGTTTCGATCGACAACCTTGCCGGTGATGATGGGATCGGCAGTTTCGCCCTCCCAGACGATGCGAAGGCGTTCGGGGCGAATGCCGATGATGGCGCTTGCCGGATCCGGGATCGCCTTGCCGGCAAGATGCCCTGTGATGTCGCCGATGCCGGGCAGCGTCGCGGTGAAGCTCTTGCCGTTGACCGCGAGCTCGGACGAGGTCAGGAAATTCATGCCGCCGAGGAAATCGGCAACCTGCCTTGTGGCAGGGTTCTGGTAGATTTCCTTGGGTTCGGCGATCTGGGCGATGCGGCCCTCGAACATCACCGCGATCCGGTCCGACATGCTCAGCGCCTCGTACTGGTCGTGCGTGACCAGCACGAAGGTGATGCCGATCTGACGCTGCAGATGCCTGAGTTCGACCTGCATCTGCTCGCGCAGCTTCTTGTCGAGCGCCGACAGCGGTTCATCGAGCAGCAGCACCTTGGGACGCATCACCAGCGCCCGGGCCAGCGCCACCCGCTGGCGCTGGCCGCCGGAGAGCTGGTTGCCCATGCGGGGCCCGAGCTTGGAGAGTTCGACCTGTTCCAGCGCCTGCCGGACTCGGCTCTGCTCTTCGTCGCGTCCCAGCCGCAGGCGCTTGAGGCCGTAGGCCACGTTCTCGGAGACATTGAGGTGCGGGAATATGGCGTAGCTCTGAAACACCATGTTTGTGGGCCTGAGATTGGGCGGGATGCCGGCCATGGATTTGCCGCCGATCAGGATCTCGCCCGAAGAGGGATTGTCGAAGCCGCCGATCATCCTGAGCAGGGTGGTCTTGCCGCATCCCGAAGGCCCCAGCAGCGAGAAGAACTCGCCTTCCCGGATAGATGCGTTGAGCGTATCGAGCGCGCGGAAAAGGCCGAAGCTCTTGTCGACATTCCTGATTTCGATCATCGGTGTGACTGTCATGGTCTATCGGCCCGTCTTGTCAGGTTGCTGTTCGGCTTCGGGTTCATTGCTCATGGGCGGACCGCCATCTTCCGTTCGGCGCGGCGGCGGAACAGTTCCGCGGCAGTGAGCAGAACGAGGGAGGCTGCAATGAGGATTGAGCCGAGTGCCAGCACATTGGGAAGCTTGGCGGCGAAGCGCAATTGACCCCAGATATAGACCGGCAGCGTCGGCTCTGTGCCGCTCAAGAAAAAGGCGAGGATGAATTCGTCGAGCGAGATGGTGAAGGTGACCAGAAGGCTCGAGACGATCGACGGCATCAGCATCGGAAGGGTGACGCGCCGGAGCGTGCCAAAGGCCGTCTCGCCCAGATCACGCGAGGCTTCCTCCATGCTCGGATCGAAGCCTTCGAAGCCCGAGACGAGAACTGTCACCGAATAGGGGACGCAGATCAGCAGGTGCCCGAGAATAACGGTGATCAGCGAGAGCTGCAAGCCGAGACCGAGCAGGACGACGAGCAGGGAAATGGCGATGATGATTTCCGGCAAGATAAGCGGCGCCATGATCAGGCTGCTGGCGGCCGCCTTGCCGCGGAAGCGATGCCGGGTGATGGCGCGGGCGGCGCAGATGCCGAGAACCGTGCTTAGGAAAGCGGCGCTGACGCCGACGATCAGCGAATTCCAGGCTGCGCCCTGCATGGCGGCATTGCCCGACAGGCTTTCGTACCAACGGAAGGTGAAGCCGACCAAGGGTAGCTTCGGGGTGGCGGAATCATTGAAGGAGAAGACCGGCAGCAGCAGGACCGGGAAATAGAGGATCGCCACATAGACGATCACATAGGTGGAAAGCAGCCGCCGGGGATTTGGAAGGAACCTCATTTGAGCAGCCTCTTGAGGCCGGCGAGCAGCAGGACGATGCCGCCCGCCACAATCGAGACGATGACCATGGTACTGACGGCGAGCGCCGCGCCCAGCGGCCAGTTCGAGGCCTTGCCGAACTGAACCTGGATGGCATTGGCGATCATCACGCCGTCCTTGCCGCCGACCAGTTTCGGGGTGACGTAATCGCCGACCGTGGGGATCATGACGATCATCAGCGCTGCGACGATGCCGGGCATGGTCAGTGGCAGTGTAATCCTGAGAAACCGCCGCACCGGGCCGTCGCCGAGATCGGCGGCAGCTTCGAGAAGAGAGCGGTCGAGCTTTTCCAGCGAAACGAAGAGCGGCAGGATGGCAAAGGCGGCCCAGCTGTGGGCCAGCGTGATGATGACGGCGTTGACGTTGTAGATCAGCCAGTTGAGCGGCTCGCTGATAATGCCGAGGGACAGCAGCCCGCTGTTGAGCACGCCCTTGTAGCCGAGAATGACCTTCCACGACAGGATACGCAGCAGGTAGCCCGACCAGAACGGAACGGTGATGACGAACAGCCATAGACCCTTGTAGCGGCCGCCGTGGAACGACACGAACCAGGCAACAGGGTAGGCGAGAATGACGGTGACGAAGGCGACGGTGACCGAGACGAATAGCGAGCGCATCAGGAGGTCACGGTAGATCGGCTCGGTCAGAGCCGCCTTGTAATTGTCGAGCGTGAAGGTGCGGTCGATGGTCAGGTAGTCCTGCGACCAGAAGCTGTTTGCCACGATCACGATGATCGGCCCGATCAAGAGCAGCATGGCGTAGAGCAGCGGCGGGGAGATGGTCAGCCAGCCCTTGCCTGTCTCCGAGCCTAAAAACCGCATGACGGGCGACTGGCCGCGATCGCGCTCAACAGGCAGTGTGGGGGCAGACGGATCCAAATGCAGTTCCTCGCCGTGACCGGATTTGCCGGCTGTTCCCGTGCCGGCATTCAGGGTGCCTGTTCTTCTCGCTCTCAGCCGGAACAGGTCGGCCCGATTTGAGGCCAAAAGAGAGTTGAATGCAAGCCGTTTTTCTGCCAAATTGACTGAACAGCCATTCAATAACTGCTTCATCTGGCGCCCCCGAACCTTTGTATTCAGGTGCCGCGCATGTCTTTCAGGAAGTTCGCATCATGCCCGATACAAACACCCATATGTACAAGAAGGCCACGCAGGACGCGGTTGATCACCTGATCCAGCCCTGGCCGACGGCAGGAACGATCGGAGCGGAAGCGCGCGGCATGCTGGGGTCGGGCGAAGGGGTCTATGTGCATGACGAGAAGGGCCGAAAGTTGATCGACGGTCCGGCCGGAATGTGGTGCACCAATGTCGGGCATCGCAACGAGATCCTGGCCGACACGCTCAGGCAGCAGGCGATGGAGCTGTCCTACAATTCTCCCTGGTACACGTCGAATGAACCGTCGGCGGAGCTGGCCCGGCGGATTGCCGACCACGCGCCCGGCGATCTCAACCACGTGTTCTTCACAACCGGCGGCTCGACGGCGGTGGAAAGCGCGCTCCGGTTCGCGCAGTACTACAACAATGTCCGCGGGCTCGAGAGCAAGAAGAAGTTCATCTGCCGCGATGGCGGATACCACGGCAGCACCTATCTGTCGGCGAGCTTGAACGGCAGCCAGCGGTCACGCAACTGGATGGATTTCGCCGATGACATGATGATCCGTCTGTCATGCCCGGATCCGTTCCGGCGGCCGAAGGGCATGAGTCTGGAGGATTTTCGCGACCAGCTTGTGGCCGAGTTCGCAGAGGCTGTGCGCGTGCACGGGCCCGAGAACATTGCGGCCTTCGTCGGCGAGCCGATCATGGCGTCGGGCGGGGTGATCGTTCCGCCGGAAGGATACTTCAAGGCGATCCGCGATATCTGCAGCGCCAACGACATCCTGTTCATTGCAGACGAGGTGGTCACCGCCTTCGGCCGGCTCGGGCACGTGTTTGCCTCCGAGAGCTGTTTCGACGTGGTGCCGGACATCATCACCTTCGCCAAGGGGGTCACATCCGGCTATTTCCCGCTGGGCGGCATGGTGGTGTCGGACCGGCTGCTTGCAAGCCTTCGCGCCTCCAACCATCCCGAGGCGATGTACGCGCATGGCCTGACCTATTCCAGCCATCCGATCGGCTGTGCGGTGGCCTTGAAGAACCTCGACATACTCGAAGATGAGCTGCTCGAGCATGCGCGCGAGATCACGCCCTATTTTCATGAGAAGATGAAAGGGCTGGAAGAGCTGGAACTTGTCGGCGAGGTGCGCGGCATGGGGCTCATGGCGTGCATCGAGTGCGTCGCGGACCGGGAAAGCCACAATCCGATCCGGCTTGATACCGAAGTCGGTGTGCGCATTGACCGGCACTGCCAGGAGCTTGGCCTTCTGGTGCGGCCGCTGGTGCACATGTGCGTGATGTCGCCGCCGCTGGTGATCAGCCGCGAGCAGATCGACACCATGGCCGGGATCCTGCACGAGGGGATCTCGCGGACCATGCGCGACCTGCGCCAGGAAGGAATTTGGCAGGGCTGACACCGCGCCGGAGACAAACGGTCGTAAGATCACAAAAGCAACACCCGCCCGAGGCAACCGCCAGGCGGGTGTAGCTTTTGTGACGCCGTCCGGAGGAGATCAGAAATCGATCGTCATCTCGGAGTTCAGCGCGGCAATCTCGTCTTCCTTCGGGCGCTCGTCGAGCGTGCTGACCGGAAGGGTTGCGCGGATATGATCGTGATGGCTGCGTACGCCGTATTCCAGATCGGAGAGATAGAAGCCCTGGAAGGCGCTTGAGCTCATCGCCTCGTTCGACCATTCGGTCAGCCGCACATCCTCGCCCATGGTCTCGTAGTCGATGCGGGCGGCAAGCTTGCGGGCGACGGTCTGTTGCCGGGTCTCGTCGCGGTAGCGGTAGATCGAGCCGCGCAGCAAGGTTTCGCCGGTCGAGAGCGGGAACTCCTGGTAGAACTGCGCGAGTTCCGGCGTGACGGCGATGACGGCATTAGGGAACATGCCGTAATAGACCCAGGCGCGCTCAAGGTAATCCGGCATGCCGGGGCGCGGCTGCATGGCCTTGAGATAATTCCGCACGCTCCAGCGCCGGCCGTTCTCGTTGCATTCGGCATAGGATCTGGAGATGCCGTTGACGAACGGCTCATCGTAGTAGGAGCGGCCGTAGAGATCCTGCAGCGCCGGGTGGGCCAGCGCCACGTGGTAGCCTTCATTGTCGACGTCGCGAACGGATTTCCAGTTGACCTTGGAAACCATCGTCCAGATCTCGCCGCTCGGCACCATGTCGGCGATGTTGAAATGGGCGATTTCCTCGGCGAAGGGCTGGAACAGTTCGGCCACCGAGCCTTGCGGGCCCTTTTCGAAGCGGACGAAGACGAAGCCGTTCCAGACTTCGGCCTCGAGCGGCTGCAGGCCGAACTCGACCTTGTCGAGGTCGGGGAAGGATTTGGGCCGTGCCGCGCCACGCAGGGTGCCGTCGAGATTGTAGACCCACCCGTGGAAGGGACAGACGAGCGCGCCCTTGCAGGAGCCGTGTTCATCGGCAACGACGCGGGCGCCGCGGTGACGGCACATGTTGTGGAAGGCGCGGACCTCGCCATCGGTGCCGCGCAGCACCAGCGCCCGCTCGCCGCACATGTCGAAGGCGGTGTAGTCGCCTGGGTCCGGCAGGTCCGAGACATGACAGGCGATCTGCCAGTGCTTGCGGAAGATCTCCTGCTTCTCGAGTTCGAGAAAGGCGTCGCTGTGATAGGTCCACCCGGGAAGGCCACGCCGGTCCCAGTTCTCGGGGATCGAAATATCACGATTTGAGACGTGGCGGTTCATCGGGCACCTATTTTTTTGAGTGTCTACTCAAAAAATAGTCCGATGGCCGGGTGAGGTCAAGCGAAAGCGGCAAGCCGTTGGTCCGGAGGGTGGTGCCAACCTCCGGTAAGCCTGCATTTTCATCGGGATTCACTCACCGTATCGCCGGTGTGCGTTCTACATCTGCGAGGGCAGGAACAGCACCAGCCAGGGAAACAGCACAAGGATCAGCAGCCTGACGATGTCCATCATCCAGAATGGCGTGACGCCCTTGAAGATGGTCCCGACCGAGATGTCGCCGACGACGCTCTTCAGGATGAAGACGTTGAGGCCGACCGGCGGGGTGATCAGGCTGATTTCGGTCACCACCACGACGACAATGCCGAACCAGACCGGGTCGTAGCCGAGCCCGACAACGATCGGGAAGAAGATCGGTACGGTCAGGAGCAGCATGGAGAGGCTCTCAAACACGCAGCCGAGCGCCACATAGATCAGGAGGATCACCGTCATCACGAGCCAGGGCGACAGGTCGGCGCTGACGATCATCTCCTTGAGGCCTTCGGGCAGGCCTGCGTAGTTGACGAAGTTGGAGAAGATCCAGGCGCCGATGAGAACGCTGAACAGCTGCGCGGTGGTGGAGGCGGTTTCCTTGAGAACGGTCATTGTCTCGCCGACCGACAGTGATCCGCGGAACAGGGCGATCAAGAAAGCGCCCATGGCGCCCATGCCCGCGGCTTCCGTGGGGGAGAAGGTGAGGTGGAGCGGCCAGAAATCGAGCGCGCCGTAGAGTCCGCCGATCACCAGGAAGAACAGCAAGAGCACCGACCAGACCCCGCGCAGGGCCTGCATTTTCTCGCCGAGGCTGAAGCGCCGGCCGGCCGGACCGGCCGCGGGATTGCGGAAGACCGAGATTTGTACGGCCACCAGGTAGAACACGATGCCGAGGATGCCGGGAATGATGCCGGCGATGAACAGCTTGCCGATCGAGGTTTCGGTGAGCAGGCCATAGATCACCAGGATGACTGATGGAGGGATCAGGATCCCCAGCGTTCCACCGGCGGCGATCGAAGCCGAGGACAGCTCATCGGAATAGCCGAGTTTTCGCATTTCCGGCATCACCACCTTGGACATGGTGGCGGCGGTGGCGAGCGACGAGCCGCAGATGGCGGCAAAGCCGCCGCAGGCGGCAATGGTGGCCATTGCGAGGCCGCCGCGGAAATGGCCGAGAAAGGCGTTGGAGACCTGGTAGAGTTCGCGGCTGATGCCGCCCTTGTTGACGAACAGGCCCATCAGGATGAACAGCGGCACCACGGAAAGCCCGTAATCCTGGCTGGTGTCGATGATCAGCCGGGACACCAGCGAGATCGCCGCGGTGAAATTGGTTTCGTAGGTCATGCCGGCCATGCCGACGATGGCCATGGCAAAGGCAATGGGCATCCGCAGCAGCACCAGAAGCAGCACTGCGGCAAAACCGATGATGGATTCAATCATGTGCGCCTCGGAGAAGGTCTGGCTTGAAGAGAGTCACCATGCCGCGCAGCGCCATCGTGATTGCGGTGACCAGCGTCATGAAGGCGATGAACCAAGTGATGTAGAACACCGGGATCGAGAGATATTCGGTCAGATCGCCGTAACTCCTGGCGCGGTTGGCCAGATCAAACGACCGCATGGCGGGCCAGACCAACAGAATGCCGCAGATCAGCATGATCAGCCCGTCGAGAATGCGCTTGATGCCGGCGCGCAGGAAGATCGGATCGAGCAGGTCGACAACGATATGCTCGGCGCGGCCGGACACAACCGGCAGCGAGGCAAAGACGATCACCGCCATGGCGATGCGGGTGAGTTCGGTGGCCGCCTCGATGGGGGCCGAGAAGGTGGAGCGCATGATGACATCGGCAAATGTCAGCACCATCAGGATGAACAGGGTTACCGCGGCGAGGAGCATCGGCAACTCCGTCAACCGGTTCAGCAATCTGGCGAAGGATTTCATGAAAGGCTCCTTGCAGGCGGGTGTGCGGGGGCAGGGCGGTGCATGCCCCCGCAACGATATTACTTGCCGTAGGATGCCATTGTCGATGCCACCATTTCGTGGGCGGCGTCTGCATCGATCCCCAGCGCCGAGATCTCGGCGAGGACCTTGGTGCGCACCCGCGCAGCCATTTCAGCGAACTTGGCCTGGTCCTCTTCGCTGGCGGTGACGATCTTGTTGTCACCGGCGGCGAGGGTGGCTTCGCGTGCGGCTTCGTCGCTCTTGTCCCAGGCGATGCCCATCATCTTGGAAGCGGGCTCACCGAAGACCTTTGATTCAAGCGCTGCCTTCACATCGTCAGGCATCGAGTTGAACTTGTCTTCGCTCATGAGCACGGCAAAGGCGCCGCGGTAGAAGCCGCCCGGCATTTCGTAGACATTCTTGGCGACTTCGTTGAGCTTGAAGCTGAGGCGTTCGCCCATGTTCATGGCAACCGCGTCGGCCGCGCCCGAAGACAGCGTCTCGTAGACCTTCGGAGCTGGCACCTGTATGCCGATCAGGCCGAGTTCGGCGCCGACATCGGCCGAAACGCCGCCGCCGAGGCGGGTCTTGAGGCCATTGAGATCGGCCAGGGTGTTGACTGGCTTGTTGGAGTGGATCTGGCCGGGGCCATGGGTGGTCAGCGCGATGACCTTGGTGCCCTTGAACTCGTCGAGCTTGGCCAGGTACTTCTCGTGGGCCTGCCAATAGGCGACGGATGCGGCTTCGGCATTGCCTTCATAGCCCGGAAGCTCGATCAGCTTGGTGCCTACGAAACGTCCCGGCTGGTAGCCGTTGAAGATGATGGTAATATCGGCGGCACCATCAAGAATCAGGTCCATCTGCGCCGGCGGGGGGGCAAGGCCCAACTTGATCTCGCCGCTGACCTTGCCGTCAGTGGCTTCTTCCATCATGTCGACGAGGCCCTCGAGCATGTCGACATTGATCGGATGTGATGGCGGCAGCCAGCTTGAAATGGTCAGATTGATGTCCGCAGCCATTGCTGAGGCGGAAAAGCCAACCGCCAGCATCGTGCTTGCCATTAGGGTCCCAAACTTTTTCATGCACTTCCTCCCGGTGAGTGACGGTCAGATAGTCATCTTCTGACCTTGACGCTAGAAACATGCAATATCATATAAAAACATGCAATGTCATCTATCCATCTTTTTCATGAATCTGCAGTTTCGGCGTTTCTGGCGAGCGAAACAGTATTGTCGCCTTGACCGGACTGGTCGGATTCGAGATGGCGGATCAATGCCCGCAACGTGTCCTTGATTTCGGTGCCATCGCCGCCGTGGAACGATTTGAGCAATTCCAGTTCATGGGCTCTCGCGTCCGCAACCAGTTCATCGGCAAGAGTCCGCCCCTGCGGCGTGAGGAACACCCGCACGCGGCGACCGTCCTTCGGATCGCTTCGGCGGCTGACCAGGCCGCGGGCATCCATCTGGATGATAATCTTTGTCAGGCGCGATTGTTCGATCATGGCGTAACGCGCCAGTTCGGTGACCATGGAGCCATCGGTATCGGTCAGGCAGGCCATGACGCGCCACTCGGGAACGCGCAGCCCGCGGGTGCGAACGTGACTGTGAAAGCGCGCGCTTGCCGCCTCGCTTGCCGCCGCCAGAAGATAGAGCAGGTAGTTTGGGACAAAAGGGTCGTTGGGGTTTTCGATTGTCTTGTTCATCCGGATTCCGCGCTCTCAGGGGAGCTTTCATCGCATCCCCTTCGTGTATCTTCAACAAAAACCTCTTGACAAGATTTATATGAAAATTCATGTTTCTTGGCAATGGAGATCTGGGAAGTGCTTGAGCCGGTCAAATTGAAAGTCGCGTCTGCCCGCATGCTGACGGAAACCGTTCGGCAGCTGGAATTTGTCCGCAGTGACGGTGGGGCGCTTGCCGGCTACACGCCCGGGGCTCACGTCAAGTTCAGTTTGCCGGCCGGAGAGCGGTCCTATTCGCTCGTCGATTTCGAGCCTGTGTCACCGGGCAGCGGCGTCGGCCGGTACCGATTTGCAGTCCAGCTCGAGGCGCAGAGTACCGGCGGGTCGCGGTACATGCACGATCTTGCTATTGATGACGAGGTCCTGGCCCTGCCGCCGGGCAACGATTTTCCGCTGGTTGCGGGCAAGCCGGCGCTGCTGATTGCCGGCGGCATCGGCGTCACGCCGATCGTCAGCATGGCAAACGCGCTCAAGCACGATGAAACTCCGTTCCGCTTCCACTATGCCGGACGGACCAGCGCGGCGATGGCCTACCGGGACGAGCTGGAACAGGCGTTTGGCGATCAACTGACCCTGCATTTCGATGACCAGCCCGAAACCGCGTTGAACATTGCCGCGCTGGCCGCATCAGTCGGCCCGGAAGAGCACGTTTATGTCTGCGGCCCCAAGGGCATGATCGAGGCGGTGAAATCGGCGATGGAGGCGGCAGGCGTTACACCGGACCGGATCCATTTCGAACTGTTTGCCTCGGCCGCCGAGCAGGCTGGTGACAGGGCCTTCGAGGTCGAGATCCGGGCGACCGGCGAGGTCTTCGAGATCCCGGTCGGAAAGACCATCATCGATGTGCTCGAGGCAGGCGGCGTCGAACTCATTCACGACTGTCTGCGCGGCGATTGCGGGATCTGTCAGACCGAGGTGATCGCGGGCGAGCCCGATCACCGCGATGTGGTGCTCAGCGATGCCGAGAAGGCTGAAGGCAAAGTCATGCAGATTTGCGTGAGCCGGGCGAAATCCGCCCGCCTCGTGCTCGATCTATAGGGAGGTAGGAATGGCACGATATTCAGACAATCCGGCTGCGATCAGGGACCTTTTTCGCGGCAACGAGGTCCATCGCGACGTCTACATTGATCCGGAAATCTACAAGCTCGAGATGAAGCACCTGTTTGCCAATGCGTGGGTGTTTGTCGGGCATGAAAGCCAGACGCCGAACAAGGGCGACTATTTCTCCACGCAAGTGGGTGACCAGCCGGTCATACAGGTTCGCCACAGCGACGGCGAGGTGCATGTGCTGCACAATCGCTGCCCGCACAAGGGCACGAAGATCGTCATCGACAGGGCCGGCAACACCGGCAAGTTCTTCCGCTGTCCCTATCATGCCTGGTCCTTCAAGACCGACGGCTGCCTCTTGGCGATCCCGCTTAAGAAGGGCTACGAGAACACCGGCTTTGACAAAAGCGACAGTGGCAAGGGCATGAAGGCCGTAGGTGAAGTCAGGAACTACCGCGGCTTCATCTTCTGCCGCCTGGCCGAAACCGGGATCTCGTTCGAGGAGTACTTCGACGGTTCGCTGTCTTCGATCGACAACATGGTCGACCGCTCGCCTGCGGGCAGGCTCGAGGTCGCCGGGCCGCCGCTCAGATACATGCATCACTGCAACTGGAAAATGCTGGTCGAGAACCAGACCGACACCTGCCATCCGATGGTGGCGCACGAGAGTTCGGCCGGTACCGCGGTCAAGCTGTGGGAAGAACTCGACATGCCGGAAGGCACGCCGTTGCCGCCGGCAATGGAGATCATCGCACCCTTCATGTCGCCCTACGAGTTCTTCGAGAACATGGGCATCCGGACCTGGCCGAACGGCCATGGCCACACCGGCGTGCATCATTCGATCCACTCCAACTACTCGGCCATTCCCGGATACATGGAGAAGATGGTCGAGGCCTATGGCGAGGAAAAGGCCAAAGCAATCCTGGGCGAAAACCGCCACAACACGGTCTATTTCCCCAACATCATGATCAAGGGGCCGATCCAGCAGCTTCGCGTTTTCATTCCGCTGGCGGCGGACAAGACGCTGGTGGAGAGCTACATCTACCGCCTCGTCGACGGGCCCGAGCAGCTGACCGCGCGCACCGCGATGTACAACCGCATGATCAACGCGCCGACGTCGATCGTCGGGCATGACGATCTGGAAATGTACGAGCGGGCGCAGGAGGGGTTGCAGTCTGACGGAATGGAATGGGTCAACATCCAGCGGCTCTACCAGGAGGATGAGGACTTCAGCGAGGAAAAGGTCGAAAACGGCACCACGGAGCGGCAGATGCGCAACCAGTTCGATGCCTGGGTCAAGTTCATGATTTCTGACATGGACGATGTCCGGGAGGCTGCGGAATGAGTGTTTCCAAGGATCAGCTGATCGACTTCATCTATGAAGAAGTGCGCATGCTCGATGAAGGGCGCTACGATGAATGGCTCGCGCTGTGGCTCAAGGATGGCCACTACTGGATGCCGCTCGATTACAACCAGACCGATCCGCTGAACGTGACCTCGCTGATGTATGAAGACCTGTTCATGCTGAAATTGCGGGTCGAGCGGCTCAACGGGGCGCGCACCTTCTCTCAGAAGCCCAAGAGCCGGTGTCATCACGTCATCCAGCGTCCGTTTGTCGACGAGATCGACGAGGCCGCCGGAACCTTCGTGACCAAGACCTTCATGCATTATGTTGAGACCCGGCTTGACGAGCAGTTCCTGCTGGCGCTGACCGCGCGGCACGAACTCGCGCTGGTTGACGGCAAGCTCCGGATCGCCAACAAGCGGGTCGACATCCTCAACTGCGACGCGGCCTTCCGCAACATCCAGCTGCTGCCATGATCGAGCCGGGAACCCAGACCATCTGGCAGGCCTTTGCCGCCAGCGCCGGGCTTTATCCGGACCGTCCCGTGTTCAACGTCATGGCGGAGACGGCCGCGATCTACGGCATCGAACCCGGCGAGACGAGCTACCGGCAGGCACAGGAGCAAGTCACGGAACTTGCGGCGGCGCTGCAACAGAAAGGCTATGGCCCGGGATTCCGGGTCATGCTGCTTCTGGAAAACCGGCCGCAGTTTTTTGTCTGGCTGCTTGCGCTCAACCGGATCGGCGCCTCCGTGGTTCCGGTCAATCCGGACTTGAGGCATTCGGAACTCACCTATATGGCGGGACACTCTGAGCCTTCGCTGATCGTGGCGCTTGCGGATCGTTGCGATGGTCTCGCCGCTGCGGCCCGGGAAGCCGGGCTTTCGGTTCCGGTAATCGCGCCGGGGGATCCGGTGCCCCAGCCCGGCACAGCGGGGCCGGTTGCGCTGCGCGTAGACGAGGGCGGCGAGGAACTGGGTGGCGAGGAGATGGAAGCAGCGCTGCTCTATACCTCCGGCACCACCGGCAGCCCCAAGGGCTGCATACTGACCAACACCTATTTTCTTGAAGCCGGACGCTGGTATGCCAATGCCGGGGGGCTTTGCGCACTGACGACCGGTGGCGAGCGGATGATCACGCCGCTGCCGATCTTTCACATGAACGCCATGGCCTATTCCTTCATGGCGATGGTCGCCGTCGGCGGCTGCCTGACCGTGCTCGACCGGTTTCATCCGTCGAGCTGGTGGCGCAGCGTGCGCGAAAGCGGTGCCACATGCCTGCATTATCTCGGCGTCATGCCGTCGATGCTGATGGGCGCGCCGGAGGCGCAGTCGGACAGGGACCATGCAGTCCGGTTCGGGTTCGGTGCAGGCGTCGATCCGAAACTCCATGCGGCATTCGAGGCCCGCTTCGGCTTTCCGCTGGTTGAGGCCTGGGCCATGACGGAAACCGGTGCGGGGGCGGTGATCTGCGCCAACCGGCTGCCGCGCCGGGTGGGCGAGAGCTGCCTGGGCAAGCCCGGGCCGGAACTCGAGGCGCGGATCGTCGATACAGACGGCTATGTGAGCCAAAGCGGACCGGGCGAGCTGCTGGTCCGGCATGCGGGCAGGGATCCCCGCCGCGGATTTTTCGCAGGCTATTTCAAGAACGCTGACGCCACCGATGAAGCCTGGGCGGACAGCTGGTTTCACACCGGCGACATCGTCCGCCGGGAAGCAGACGGCTCGATATTCTTCGTCGACCGCAAGAAGAACGTGATCCGTCGATCGGGCGAGAACATCGCCGCTGTCGAAGTCGAATCGGCGCTGATGCGGCATCCGGCGGTCAAGGCCGCCGCGGTTGCGGCGGTGGCCGATCCGGTGCGCGGGGACGAGGTGTTTGCCTGCCTGAAAGTGGACGGCGAGCCGGGCGAGGCGCTGGCCCTCGAGATTGTCGGCTGGTGCCTGGGGCAGCTCGCCTATTACAAGGCGCCGGGCTATGTCGCCTTTGTCGACGCCCTGCCACTGACATCGACACAGAAAATCCAGCGCCGGGAACTCAAGGAGCTGGCCGAGAGGCTTGTGCAGGACCCGGCAACGGTAGACACTCGCGGCATGAAGAAGCGGACGGCAGCGTGAAGCGGCAGAGTTACGACGGGGTGGTTTTGACCGCGCCTGTCTCGGTGCCCTATGTCCGTTATTCGCAGGAAACCGCGCACTGGTGGATCGCGCGTGCGCTGAAGCAGACGCTCGAAGTGGCGGGGCTTTCACCGCGGGAGCTGGACGGGTTCTCGGTCTCCAGTTTCACGCTGTTTCCCGACACGCCTGTGGGGCTGACCCAGCATCTGGGAGTGAGTCCGCGATGGCTTGACAGCATTCCGATGGGCGGCGCCAGCGGGGTGGTGGCGCTGAGGCGTGCCGCGCGCGCGGTGCAGGTCGGTGACGTCGACGTGGTCGCCTGCATTGCCGGGGATGCCAACCGGATCGACAGTTTCCGGCAGCTGCTGTCTTCGTTCTCGCGCTTTGCGATGGATGCCTCCTATCCCTACGGATCGGGCGGGCCGAATGCCAGTTTCGCGCTGATCGCTGACGCCTACATGGCCGAGTACGGGGTGACGCGCGAGGACTTCGGCCGCATCGCGGTGGCCCAGCGCGCCAATGCGCTGAACTATCCCAACGCCATGATGAAATCGCCGCTCACGCTTGAGCAATATCTCTCCGCCCGGCCGATTTCCGAACCGTTCGGACTGTTCGATTGCGTCATGCCCTGCGCAGGCGCCGAAGGCTTTCTGGTGATGCGTGAGGAGGAGGCGCAGAAGCGCGGTCTCGCCTATGCGAGGATCTCGGCCACGATCGAGCGGCACAACGCCTTTCCCGAGGACCCGGTTCAGCTGCGCGGCGGCTGGGCGATGGACATCGACGAGCTCTACGGGATGGCGGGTTGCGGGCCTGAAGCCATAGATCTGCTGCAGACCTATGATGATTACCCGGTGATCTCGATGATGCAGTTCGAGGATCTGGGGTTTTGCGCCAAGGGCGAGGGAGCGCGCTTCGTGCGCGAACACGACCTGACGATCACCGGCGACTTTCCGCACAACACCTCGGGCGGGCAGCTGTCTGCCGGGCAGGCGGGCGCCGCCGGCGGTTATCTCGGGCTGGTCGAGGCGATCAGGCAGGTCACCGGCCAGGCCGGCGGCACGCAGGTTGCCAAGGCCCGGACCGCGATGGTGTCGGGGTTCGGGATGATCAATTACGACCGGGGCTTGTGTTCATCGGCGACGATCCTGACGGGAGAGGGTGCATGACCGAAAAGCTTCTGCCGCCGCAAAAGAAAAACCCGCAACTGCGCCAGATGGTGCCGACACTGCCGCCGCAGATGCGTTCGCGGGCGGCGCTGGGGCTGACGTCCGCCGCGGCGCGGGGCGTGTTTTCGCTGCAGCATTGCGAAGCGTGCGGAACTGTCCAGTATCCGCCGCGCGATGCATGCTGCACCTGCCTCTCGGTTGATCTCGCCTGGCGCGAGACGGCGCGGGACGGAACGGTGATCGCCGAGACCCGCATTCACGCCTCGCCCGATCCCTATTACCGCGAGCGGCTGCCGTGGCGTTCCGGCCTGGTGCGGCTCGCGGCCGGGCCGACGGTTCTGTGCCATCTGCACGGCGATGTCGGCCGTGGCGACACAATTCGCATGGATCTCAAGCTCGACAAGGCCGGACAGGGCGTGATGATCGCTCTGCCCCAGGAAAGGAGTCCCGACATGGAGGACGATCCGCAATTGCGCGAGCTCACCGCGCACCCGAAACACCGGCGGGTGCTGATCACCGACATCAGGTCGCCGGCGACAGGGCCTCTGATCGAGGCGCTGCTGAAAGCGGGCGCGTCGCACATCTTTGTCGGGGAGTCCGAAAGCTGGCGGCGCGGCTCGGATCATGCGGCGATCGCTGCGCTGGAGCGGGTGTCGGTGATGCCGCTCGATGTTTCCGACCCGTCGTCGGTGAAGAAACTGGCGGCAGAGATCGGCGGCAAGACCGATATCCTGATCAACACCGCGCGGCATGTGCGGCCCGGTGGCGTGCTCGGCTCCGACACGGTGTTCGCGCGTGAAGAATTCGAGATCAATGCGCTGGGGCTGATGCGGCTGGCGCAGGCCTTCGGCCCGGGGATGGCGTCGCGCACCGCTGACGGCGTCAATTCCGCCGTTGCCTTCGTCAATCTCCTGTCGGTGCACGCCCTGTCGGCTGACCCGCAGTATGGCGCGTTTTCGGCCAGCCAGGCGGCGGCGCTGTCGATCAGCCAGACGCTGAGGGCCGAGTTCCGCGCTTCGGGACTCAGGGTGATCAATGTCTTTGCCGGGCCGACCGATGACGAATGGCATCAACCGCTGCCACCGCCGAAAGTGGCGCCGAAAGTACTCTCCAAGTCCATCGTCGAAGCGCTCTGCGAAGGGCTCGAGGATGTCTATTGCGGAGATGTCGCGAAAGATCTGGAGGAGCGCTGGCGGCGTGATCCCAAGGTTCTGGAACGTGAACTGGCGGGAGGGGCCTGATGAGCAATCCACTCGAAGGACTTGCCGCGGCACTTGCTGACGGCTCGGTTGAAATTGTCGATCTGACCCACACGCTGGATCCGGATTTCCCGGTGATTGTGCTGCCGCCGGAATTCGGCCAGTGCGCCCGGTTCCGGATGGAGGAAGTCTCTGCCTATGACGGCCGTGGGCCGGCATGGAAATGGCACAATATCTCGATGAACGAACATACCGGCACGCATTTCGATGCGCCGATCCACTGGGTGTCGGGCCGCGACGTCGCCAATGGCGCTGTCGATGAAATCGATCCCTCGGTTTTCGTCGGGCCGGTGGTGGTGATCGATTGCTCCGAAGGTGCTGCGCGCAACGATGATTTCGAGCTGACGCCGGAGATCATCGACGCCTGGGAGGCCGAGCATGGCCCGATTCCGGCGGACAGCTGGGTGCTGATGCGCACAGACTGGTCGAAACGGCGCGGCGCCGAGTATCTCAACATGGCTGACGACGGGCCGCATTCACCGGGGCCCACTCCAGCGGCGATCGAGGCCTTGCTGGCCAGGGATATTCGCGGCTTCGGAACCGAGACGGTTGGCACCGATGCGGGGCAGGGGTCGCATTACTCGCCACCCTATCCGGCGCATTACCTGCTCCATGGGGCGGGAAAGTACGGGCTGCAATGCCTATCCAATCTCGACCGGCTGCCGCCGACGGGCGCGATGCTGATCGCGCCGCCGCTGAAGATCAAGGGCGGCACCGGCAGCCCGCTCAGGGTGCTGGCGCTGGTGCCCGTACGGACAGGTTCTGGAGAAAGAGCATGAGCGAATACACCGCCGTCATCACCGGCGCGTCCAAGGGGATCGGCGCGGACCTGGCCGGCAAACTGCTCGAGCGCGGCTACACGGTGATCAACCTGTCGCGTAATGCGCCTGAGTGGGAGCATGAGCGGCTCGTCAGCCTGGAATGCGATCTGCTCGATGCGGAGGCGGTGAAAGCCGCCACCTCCCGCATCGTCGCCGACCATGCCGTCACCCACTTCGTTCACAATGCGGGCCTGATCTGGCCCAACCTGGTGGAAGAGGCCAAGCCGGAGGACATCACCGGTCTGGCGCAACTGCACCTTGGATCGGCGCTGATGCTGCTGCAGGGCTTCCTGCCGTCGATGAAGGCGAAGAAATTCGGCCGGGTGATGTTCAACGGCTCGCGCGCGGCGCTTGGCGTGCCGACGCGCACTGCCTATTCCGCCACCAAGGCCGGGATGATCGGCATGGCGCGGACCTGGGCGCTGGAACTGGCGCCGCATGGCATCACCGTCAATGTGGTGGCGCCGGGGCCGATCCAGACCGACAATTTCTGGGGCATCATCCCGAAAGGCAGCGACCGCGAGGCAGATCTTGCCAACAGGATCCCGGTCGGACGGCTGGGATCGGTCGACGATGTCAGCAATGCGTTCCTGTTCTTCTGCGATCCGTCGAGCGGCTTTGTCACCGGGCAGACACTCTATGTCTGCGGTGGCACCAGCATCGGCATGATCAACCTGTAGGCGGGCGGGCTCGCCGCCGGACTCCGCGGAAACAAATCGCGCCCGGAAGGCGCGATTTGGTTGTTGTCCGAAGGATCACATCGGCAGCGCCCGGTCTGAACCACCGGATTTGGTGCCTGTCAGATCGCCAGGTAATCGTGGCGCAGCTGCTCGTTCTCCAGCACTTCCTTGGCGGTGCCGTCGTACACGACTCCGCCCGATTCCAGGATCACCGCACGATCGGCGAGTTTCAGGGCGCGGACGGCGTTCTGCTCGACCAGGATCGTGGTGATGCCCTGCTGCTTGATGATGTTCAGCGTCTTTTCGATCTCGTCGACGATGACGGGCGCGAGACCTTCGTAAGGCTCGTCGAGGAGGAGCACCTTGATGTCGCGGGCGAGTGCACGGCCGATCGACAGCATTTGCTGCTCGCCGCCCGACAGGGTCACCCCTTCCTGCTTGCGGCGTTCGCCGAGGCGTGGAAACAGCTCATAAATCCGCTCGATCGACCAGCCGATCGGCGGCGCGATCTGGGCCAGTTGGATGTTCTCCTCGACCGTCAGTCCGGGAATGATGCGGCGGTCTTCTGGAACCAGCGACAGGCCGGCGCGGGACGCCTCGTGCGAGCTCATCCGGTGCAGCGGCTGGTGGTCCAGCCAGACCTCGCCGTGGGTCATCATCGGCGAGCCGATCTGGGCGATGGCGCGCAGCGTCGAGGTCTTGCCGGCGCCGTTGCGGCCGAGCAGGGCGAGAATCTCGCCCTCATGGACGTTGAAGCTGACGCCCTGCACGATGTAGCTCTCGCCGTAATAGGCGTGGATGTCGTGCACCGCGAGAAAAGCCGGCGCGGTTGCGGCATGGTTGGCGTTTTTCGAGAAATCGGGGCGGTCGTTGTTTGCAACGCCCCTGTCGAGTTCGAGCTGGCTCATGCTGCGGCCTCTCCCAGATAGGCTTCCTTGACTTTCGGATGTCCCTTGATGTTGTCGGGGGTGTCCTCGACCAGCGGCGTGCCCTGTGCCAGCACCGTGATGCGCTTGGCGAGCGAGAAGACGACGTGCATGTCGTGCTCGATGATCACCATGGTGATCTCGCGACTGTCATGGATCTGGTTGAGCAGGTCGATGGTGTTGTTGGTATCGGCCCGCGCCATGCCTGCCGTCGGTTCATCGAGCAGAAGCAGCTTGGGTTCCTGCACCAGGCACATCGCCATCTCAAGGCGCCGCTTGTCGCCACGCGACAGCGAGCTTGCCGTCATGTGCCGCTTGTCGGACATGTTGACCTCGGCCAGCATGTGCTCGGCTTTCTCGATGATATCCCTCTCGGCGGCTATCGATTCCAGCGCATGCATGCGGAAAGAGCCGTCGCGCTTGGCGAAGCAGGGGATCAGCATGTTTTCGAAAACCGTAAGGTTTCCGAAAATTTCCGGGGTCTGGAAAACCCGCGAGATGCCCAGCTGATTGATCTCGTATGGCTTGCGACCCAGCACCGAAATGCCGTTGAACATTACGGTACCGGTATCCGGGATCAGCTTGCCGATGAGGCAGTTGAGAAGCGTCGACTTGCCGGCGCCGTTGGGGCCGATGATCGCGTGGACGGTGCCCTTGGCAATGTCGAGATTGACATTGCCAAGCGCCTGCAGGCCACCAAACCGCTTGTTGACATTAGAGACTTCAAGAATTCCCATATCTGATATCTCCGCGGATCAGTTGACGTGGCTGGTGGGCTTGGGGTGATGCGCGGCATCTTCGCGCTTCTTCTTCCGGTTCTTGCCGGTAATCGCGTTCCAGATCCGGGTTCCGCCCTCGATCAGGCCACCGGGCAGGAAGATGACGACCAGCATGAACAGCAGACCGAGCGTCAGGTTCCAGCCCTTGCCGATGAAGGGATGGAAGACGAAGACAACGAAGTCTTCCAGCCCATCGGGAAGTGCCGAGAACCAGCTGTGCAGGATGTTGTCGTTGATCTTGGAGAAGATGTTTTCGAAGTACTTGATGAACCCCGCGCCAAGCACCGGACCCATGAGCGTGCCCGCACCGCCGAGGATGGTCATCAGCACCACTTCGCCCGAGGCCGTCCACTGCATGCGCTCGGCGCCGGCGAGCGGATCCATCGCGGCTAGCAATCCGCCGGCAAGACCCGCGTACATTCCGGAGATCACAAAGGCTGCAAGCGTGTAGGGACGGGGATTGAGGCCGGTGTAGTTCATCCGGGTCTGGTTGGTCTTGATCGCCCGCAGCATGATGCCGAATGGCGAACGGAAGATCCGCAGCGACAGATAGAACACAATGATGGCGATGATGGCGCAGAAGTAATAACCGTTGCTGAACGTGAACTGCCAACCGCCGACATCCACCTTCGTGGCTTCGTTCATGACGATGCCGAAGAAGTGTGGCGAGGTCGGGCTGCCTTCGCTCATCAGCACCTGCGGGTCGTTGTTGTAGACCTGCAGGCCGGTTTCGCCATTGGTCAGCGGTGTCAGCACCGAGTAGGCTAGGTTGAACGACATCTGCGCGAATGCCAAGGTGAGGATCGAGAAGTAGATCCCCGAGCGGCGCAGCGAGATGTAGCCGATGAAGAGGGCAAACAGACCGGACATGATGATGGCAAGGACAAGGCCCGGCACCACGTTGTAGTTCAGCAGCTTGTACATCCAGACGACGGAGTAGGATCCGACACCCAGGAAGGCGGCATGGCCGAAGGAAAGGTAGCCGGTCAGGCCGAAGAGGATGTTGAAGCCGATCGCGAAAATTCCGAAGATCGCGAAACGCTGCATCAGATCCGGATACCCGGCGTTGAACTGCGCCAGCGCCGAGCTTTCGGGGAACGGCTGAAGCAGAATCGGTGTCGCCAACGTCAGAAAAATAACGACGAGGAGAAAGGTAGTGTCTTTCTTACTCAGACCCAGCATGGATTATTCCTCCATCACGCCTTTGCGACCCATAAGACCGCGCGGGCGGGTCAAAAGGATGATGATTGCAACAAAATAGATGATGATTTGGTCGATGCCCGGGATGATCGACTTGACCTCGTTCATCGAGGCGAAGCTTTCGAGAATGCCGAGCAGGAAACCGGCCAGGACAGCGCCCGGCAGCGAACCCATGCCGCCGACGACAACCACGACGAAGGACAGCACCAGGAAGTCCATGCCCATGTGGTAGTTCGGCGAGTTGATCGGTGCGTACATGACGCCGGCAAGGCCAGCCACGGCGGCCGCGATGCCGAACATGATGGTGAAGCGCTTGTCGATGTTGATGCCGAGCAGGCCGACGGTCTCGCGGTCGGCCATGCCGGCCCGAACCACCATGCCGAATGTGGTGAAGCGCAGGAAGGCGAAGACCGCGCTGATAATGACTGCCGAGAACAGGAAGTACACAAGCCGCCAATACGGATAGATGATCTCGTTCTGGGCGAAGCCGATGAGCACGCCGAAATCAAGAGAGCCGCGGAACATGTCCGGAGCCGGTGTCGGGATCGGGTTGGCGCCGTAGAAATACTTGACGATTTCCTGAATGACGATGGCCAGGCCGAAGGTGACGAGGATCTGATCGGCATGGGGGCGCTTGTAGAAATGCTTGATCAGGCCGCGTTCCATCACATAGCCGACCAGCAGCATGACGGGTATGGCGAACAATATGGCCAGTGGGACCGACCAATTGAGAATAGCGTTGCCGGTCGCATCGCCAAACCAGCTGACGATGTAGGGCGTATCGACTTTCAGGGGGTTGCCCAGGAAGTCCTTCTGGGTCGGATCTTCCACCGTGAAGGACAGCGACAGGATTTTCTGAAGCGTGACGGCACAGAAGGAGCCGAGCATGAACAGGGCACCGTGGGCGAAGTTGACCACGCCCAGGGTGCCGAAAATGAGTGTCAGTCCGAGCGCGATCAGGGCATAGGCGCTGCCTTTGTCGAGACCGTTCAGAATCTGGAGAATGATTGCGTCCATAGTGAAGCCCGCATCGATAAAACCGCGCGCGAGGGGCGCGACGGCTCTAGTCCCAATTCAAGTAGAAAGCCGCGCCGCCATGAGGCGGCGCGGCAAACTTGTGGAGTGGCTTATGCGCCCGAGTTGCACGCGCCGAGATCGCCACCGGCAAACATCGGGTGATCCGGAGCATATTCGACCTGCGCACGCGGCGTCACTTCGACAATTTCCAGCGTGTCGTATTCGTTGGTCGGGTTGTCGGTGCCCTTCATGACCAGCACGTCCTTGAAGCACTGGTGGTCGTCGGCACGGTAGAGGGTCGGACCGTTGCCCATGCCGTCGAACTCGAAGCCTTCGAGTGCGTCAACGACGCCGCAGGGATCAAAGGTTCCGGCCCGCTCGCAGGCATCCGCATAAAGCAGCGTCTGGACGTAGCAGGTGTGCGCGGAGTTCGAAGGCGGGCGGCCGTACTTTTCGCCGAAGGACTTCACGAAGGCCTTGGAGCCTTCGTCCTGCAGCTGCCAGTTCCAGTTCATCGAACCATACACCCCGCGCACGTTGGCGCCCGCACCGGCCGCCATCAGTTCGGAGTAGAGCGGAACGATGATCTCGAACTGCTTGCCGTTGACCATCTTGTCGCGCAGGCCGAACTGCACCGCGTTGGTCAGCGAGTTGACCATGTTGCCGCCGTAGTGGTTCAGGATCAGCACGTCGGCGCCGGAGTTGAGGACCGGAGCGATGTAGGACGAGAAGTCGGTCGAAGCCAGCGGCGTGAGCACGTTGTTGACGGTTTCCCAGCCCATGGCTTCGGTCGCGGTCGCGATCGATTCCTGCTGCGTCCAGCCCCAAGTGTAGTCTGCGGTCAGGTGGTAGGCGCGGCGATCGGTACCGTAAGCCTTTGCCAGCACAGGAGCGAGAGCAGCGCCCGACATGTAGGCGTTGAAGAAGTGACGGAAACCGTTGCGCTTCTTGTCCTTGCCGGTGGTGTCGTTGGAGTGGGTCAGGCCGGCCATGAAGATCACGCCGGCTTCCTGGCAGAGACCCTGCACGGCCACGGCCACACCCGAGGACGATCCGCCGTTGATCATGATGGCGCCGTCTTTTTCGATCATCGACTTGGCCGATGCACGTGCCGCGTCAGACTTGGTCTGTGTGTCGCCCGAGACGAACTGGACTTTTTTGCCCAAAATGCCGTTGCCCTTCAGAGCCTTCGACGAGAAGGTGTTGAGCATGCCGCCGTCGCCTTCGCCGTTCAGGTGCTGGACAGCCAGCTCCTGGGCGCGCAATTCATCCAGGCCCTCGTCAGCATAGGGGCCGGTCTGCGGAACGTTGAAGCCGAGCGTGACGGTGCCGCCCTTCGGCTCGTTCAAATACGCACGGGCCGAGCTGGTAAAGATCGTTGGCAGCGCAAGGCCGGCGCCGATGGCGGCGCCTGACTTGATCAGCGAACGACGATTGATCTGGAACTTAGTCATGAAAATCCTCCCTGGAGTGGAACGGACAAGACCTCCCAGTCTTGCCACCATAGCTACGCGAATAGCAGTCTCAAGACAAACATGACCGGCGTTCGGATGCCATTAGACTATTGTATATTCATGCAATCCATTGCCGGCCATGGCCTGAGGCGCGTTGGCGGCAGGCGTTCGGAAACTGGCTCCGGTGGGGCCGCAAAGGCCTTTAAATGTATCGAATCTCGCCTGGTCCGTCCCGATTTAGATCCCTCCATGGGAACCTGCCGCTGTTTTAACCGCCTTTCGGAAATTTCTGCAGGGCGCGTTCACGACAGCTCAATCGTCCATCGCGACATAGAGTATTTGCCTTCTCGTTAGACTTTAGGATGCGGCGCGGCATTTTTACATGGGCTTGCCGGAGAATCACTTTGGCCGCGCCGCACTACGGCAGAAATCAAATCGGATGGCCCGGGATTAGACTATTGCGTACTTGCTGATCGGGACCTGAAGCGCCCGCACAAGACGGCGGCTTCCATCAGTAGCGGCGCGGCACCAGGCTCGACTGGAACCAGCTGACGAAGGTCTCGATTGAGAACACCGGCAGACCGGTTGCGGCACGGATGTCGGCGGCATAGGGGACCATGTTGGTGCACTCGAGCACGAGTGCGCCGATGTCGGGATGGCTCGCGCACAACGCCAATGCGGCCTCGATGTTGTCCTGGCGGGCCAGGTCGACATCGAGCTCGAGTTCGTTGCCGAGGATTGCACGTGTGAACTCGCGCCCGCCCTCGGTGGAGCCGACCGGCGTGGATTCGGGGACGCCGGCCGCGGCGAGATGCCGGGGTGTCAGCGTCGAGGCCGAAATGGTCAGGATGCCGGCCTTCTTGCCCGGCGGCAGCAGGCGGTTGACCAGGTCAACCTGCATCAGCGACGAGGTCGCCACCGGCACCCGCAGGGCGTCCGAGAGTTCCGCCTGGAACAGGGAGAGGAAACCGCAATTGGTGGTGATGCCGTCTGCGCCGTCGCGTACCAGGTCGCGGCCGGCCTCAATGAAGGCGTCGAGAGTTCCGGTGGCACCCTTGCGGACGACGAGATCGGGGGTGGCGTTCCGGACCACGCGGTAGAGCACAGGGAACGGCCAGGTGGTGGCATTGCCCATGTCGCCGGGAATGCGCGGGAACTGGGCGTCCAGCATGAGGATCCCGACCGATGCGCCGTAAATCGACTTCCCGCCTTTGACCTTCGCGCTCAAGCTGCATTCCTTTCGCTAAATCAAACCGATAGATTTTGAGGGCTCGAGGGAATCTGTTGACACAGCTTCGCCGGCTTCACAAGATGCGCGCTTCGGGGCGGTCAAGCGTAAGGCAGGCGTTGGTGCAAGAGACAACAAACCAGATGGTTGGCGCCGAAGCCCTGATCCGGATGCTCAAGGCCTACAAGGTAACCGATGTGTTCGGTCTTTGCGGCGATACCAGCCTGCCGCTTTATGACGTGCTGGCGCGTCAGGACCACGGGATCAGGCATTTTCTCACCCGCGACGAGCGCCATGCCGCCTATATGGCGGACGGCTATGCCCGTGTCACCGGAAAGCCCGGCGTCTGTGAAGGTCCGTCCGGAGGCGGGGCGACTTACATGCTGCCCGGTGTGGTCGAAGCCAACGAGAGCTCGGTTCCGGTGCTGGCGATCACCAGCGACGTTGCCACCACCTCGCGTGGCCGCTATCCACTGACGGAGCTCGATCAGACGGCGCTGTTCCGTCCGGTCACCAAGTGGAACGCCTCGCTTGATGACGCGGCGCGGTTGCCGGCGATGGTGCGGCAGGCGTTCCGCGCGATGACAACCGGCCGGCCGGGCGCGGTGCATCTGGCGTTGCCGTTCAATACGCAGAAATCGGAGACGGATCCCGCGGAGATATGGGCCGAGGAGCGGCATTGCAGCTACCCGTCCGAGCCCGCCGGTCCGGATCTGGACGCTATCGCGGAAGCGGTAGAGATCCTGAAGAATGCGAAATCGGCGGTGGCGATCTGTGGCGGCGGACCGGTCATTGCCGGAGCTTTTGCCGAACTCAAGCGGCTTGCGGATCTCATCGAGCTGCCGGTTGCGACCACTGTTTCGGGGCAGGGGGCTCTTGCCGAAACCGATCCGCTGGCAGTTGGCGTCGTTGGCTCCAACGGCGGCAATCCGGCGACGCGCGCGGTGATCGACGGGGCCGACGTGGTGCTGTTCATCGGCTGCCGCGCTGGTTCGGTGACCACCGAGCGCTGGCGGTCGCCTGGCAAGGACAAGACCATCATTCACATCGACAGCGATGCCATGGTGATCGGCGCCAATTATCCGACCGCGGTCGCCATCTGCGCCGATGCGCGGCTGGCGACCGCGGCTCTTGCCGATGCGCTCGAGGCCGAGGCCGGTCTGACCGCGCAGGGCGGCATTCGCCGGGCAAAGGCCGCATGGGACGCCAAACTCGCGGAATTCGCTCCGCTGGCAGCGAGCAACGAGACCCCGATCCGGCCGGAAAGGGTGGTGGCGACGCTTTCCAGGCTGCTCGACGACGACGCCATCGTCGTGGCCGATCCGGGCACGCCGTGTCCATACTTCTCGGCACATTATCGTTGGCCCCGCGCCGGCCGCAATTTCATCACCAACCGGGCTCACGGCGCGCTCGGCTACGCGCTCGCAGCCGCGATGGGTGCTCATGTCGGCCGGCCTGCGGCGAAAACCGTCGCGGTGATGGGGGACGGCTCGTTCGGATTCTGTTGCGGCGAACTGGAAACGCTGGTGCGCTACCGGATGCCGATCACCTGCATCGTGTTTTCCAACGCGACCTTCGGCTGGATCAAGGCCGGGCAGAATGCCGGCTTTGGTGCGCGCTTCTACAATGTCGATTTCAACCGCACCGACCATGCCGCCGTGGCAAGCGCGTTCGGCGTCAAGTCCTGGCGGGTCGAAAATCCCGGTGAACTGGAGGCAGTCCTGCGCCAGGCGCTGGCCCATGACGGGCCGACGCTGGTCGACGTCATATCCCAACCCCTGCATGAAGCGGCTGCGCCTGTCTCGGAGTGGGTGGCATGAGTGACGCAGCGAATGCGGAAAGCAAGACGATCGCCATTATCGGCGCCGGGATCGTCGGCGTCTCGACCGCGATCTGGCTGCAGCGCGACGGGCACAAGGTGATCCTGATCGACGGCAAGGGGATCGGCGAAGGCGCGAGCTACGGCAATGGCGGCGTGCTGGCCTCCTGCTCGATCGTGCCTGTGACCGCGCCGGGCTTGCTGCGCAAGGCGCCCGCCATGCTGCTCGACCCGGGGCAGCCGCTGTTTCTCAAATGGTCCTATCTGCCGAAACTGGCGCCCTGGCTGATCAGGTATCTCGGCCATGCCAATGCAACGGACACAAAACGCATCGCTGCCGCGATGGCGCCGCTGGTCGGCGACAGCCTGGGCGAGCACCAGGCGCTTTCGGCAGGCACCGGCGCCGAAGCCTGGGTCAAGCCGGACGACTACCTGTTTCTCTACCGCGACCGCGCGCATTTCGAGGGCGACGCCTTCGGCTGGTCGATCCGCAAGGCGCACGGTTTCAAGTGGGAGGAACTGGAGGGGTCTGCGTTCAAGAGCTTCGATCCGGCGTTCGGACCCGAGCAGGGTTTTGCGGTGCGGCTTGGCGATCATGGGCGGATCTCGGACCCTGGAGCCTATGTCAAGGCGTTGGGCGCTCACGTGATGGCGTCGGGCGGCCGGTTGATCGAAACCCATGCCGAGGCCATTGTCGAGGACGGCGGCAAGGTGAGCGGCGTACGTGCCGGCGGCGAAACGGTTGCCTGCGACGCGGTGGTGCTTGCGGCGGGTGTATGGTCCGGACCGCTGGCCGGCCAGCTCGGTCTCAGGGTGCCGCTTGAAAGCGAGCGCGGCTATCATCTGGAATTGTGGGAGCCGAGCATCATGCCGCGTTCGCCGGTGATGATCGCGTCGGGCAAATTTGTTGCCACGCCGATGGACGGCCGGCTGCGGCTTGCAGGCATCGTCGAGTTCGGCGGACTGGACGCGCCGCCGTCGAAGGCGCCGCTCCAACTTCTGGAGAAAAACATCAGGGCCGCCATTCCCGGCATCAGCTGGAAGCACAAGACCGAATGGATGGGGCATCGTCCGGCCCCGGCGGATTCGATCCCGGTTATCGGGGAGTCGCCGGTCATGCGCGGCGCCTTCATGGGATTTGGCCATCACCATGTCGGCTTGACGGGCGGGCCGAAAACGGGCCGGATGATTGCCCAGATGATTTCCGGACGAACTCCGAATTTCGATATGTCGCCTTACGCGCCGTCGCGTTTTCAATCAGGATAGATGCAGCATCAACCAGCCAACGAGCTTTTCAACAGGGAGAATGCCATGAAGACGATCGTGAAACTACTTGGCGCAGTTGCCGTTCTGGCCACCGGCGCCACCGCCGCGCATGCCGACAAATGGGATATGCCGATGGCCTATCCGGCCAGCAATTTTCATTCCGAGAACGGTGCAGCCTTTGCCAAATGCGTGACTGATGCAACCGGCGGCGCAACCGAAATCGTGACCCACCCGGGCGGGTCGCTGTTCAGCGGCAACGACATCAAGCGCGCAGTGCAGACCGGCCAGGCGCCGATCGGCGAACGGCTGCTGTCGGCTCATGCCAACGAGAACCCGCTCTTCGGTTACGATTCTGTGCCGTTCCTGGCGACGTCGTTTGATGATTCCGCCAAATTGCTGAAGGCCGCGAAGGAGACCGTCGCTGCGGCGCTCGACGAGCAGAACCTTGTCTATGTCTATTCCGTGCCGTGGCCGCCGCAGGGTTTTTACATGAAGAAGGAAGTCAATTCGGCAGCTGATTTGAGCGGCGTCAAGTTCCGCGCCTACAACGCGGCGACCGCACGGATCGCCGAGCTTGCCGGCATGGTGCCGGTGCAGATCGAGGCCGCCGAACTGAGCCAGGCGCTGGCCACCGGCGTGGCGGAATCCTTCATATCTTCGGGATCGACCGGTGTGGATTCGAAGGTCTGGGAAAGCCTGACGCATTTCTATGACGTCCAGGCCTGGCTGCCGCGCAACACCGTGTTCGTCAACAAGGACGCCTACAACGGCCTCGACGCGGCCGGCAAGAAGGCGATCATGGACTGCGGCGCGACCGCGGAAGCGGCCGGCGAAGCCAAGTCGCGCGAACTGACCAGCGGCTATCTCAAGACGCTTGCCGAAAACGGCATGTCCGTCAGCGGTCCGAGCGATCAGTTCAAGTCCGACCTGCAGGGCTACGGCGCGATCATGACCGAGGAGTGGATCAAGTCCGCCGGCGACAAGGGCAAGGCCATCGTCGACGCCTACAAGGCGATGTAATCCAGGTCAGATAACCAGCGGGCGCCCGGATGCGGGCGCCCGCGTTTTGGGGGCAGGGCATGGCAACTGCAGTCGACAAACATCCCGTCAGGCGCGCACTTGACGCCGTCTATGATTTTGCCGGCTATGTCGCGGCGTTCTGCCTGCTGGCGATCCTGCTGGTGATCGTTGCGCAGATGACCACCCGCTGGATGGGGATCTCGGTGCCCGGCCTTTCTGAATATGCCGGCTACCTGATGGCGTCGGCCTCGTTCCTGGCCTTTGCCCACGGGCTCAACCGCGGCGTCCATATCCGCGTCAACCTGTTTCTCACAGCGCTCGGACGACACCGTTTCTGGGGCGAAGTCTGGTGCATGATCATCGGGACGGCGGCATCGAGCTATCTTGCCTGGTATGCCGTCAAGCTTGTCTACTGGTCGCGAAAGCTCAATGATGTGAGCCAGGGTCAGGACGCCACGCCACTGTGGATTGTGCAGACGCCGATGGCGATCGGCGCGGTGCTGCTGGCGGTCTGCTTTGCCGACAATCTGATCACGCTGCTTGCGACCAGACGCGACAACATCGGGTCTGATCTGGTCGAGCAGAGCCATGCGGAGTAGGGCGAACCATGGCTGAGATTGCACCGATCATCGTTTTTCTTTTTGTCCTGTTCCTGCTGCTGGGGACCGGGGTCTGGGTTGGGCTGGCGCTGCTTGGCGTCGCCTGGCTGGGAATGGAACTGTTTACGCTGCGCCCTGCCGGCGACGCCATGATGACCATCATCTGGCGCTCGGCCTCGTCATGGTCGCTGACCGCCTTGCCGCTGTTCATCTGGATGGGGGAGATCCTGTTCCGGACGCGGCTGTCGGAGGACATGTTTCGCGGCCTGTCGCCCTGGATGGCGCGGCTGCCGGGCGGGCTGCTGCACACCAATGTGGTCGGCTGCACCGTGTTCGCCGCTGTTTCGGGTTCGTCGGCGGCGACGCTGACCACCGTGGGCAAGATGTCGATCCCGGAACTGCGCAAGAGGGACTACCCCGAGCACATGGTGATCGGCACGCTGGCGGGAGCGGCGACGCTGGGCCTGATGATCCCGCCGTCGCTGACGCTGATTGTCTATGGCGTGACGATCAATGAATCGATCACCAAGCTGTTCATGGCCGGCATTGTTCCCGGCCTGATCCTGGCGCTGATGTTCATGGCCTATGTCGGGCTCTATTCGAAATTCTCGAGCAATTACAACCCGGCGGAAGAACCGCGGATGTCGTTTGGCGAGAAACTTGCCAATTCCCGGTTCCTGATCCCGGTGCTGCTGCTGATCGCGGCGGTGATCGGATCGATGTATCTGGGCTATGCAACGGCGACCGAAGCTGCCGCCATCGGGGTGATCGGCGCCATGCTGCTCGCCATCGCGCAGGGATCGCTCAGCTGGACCACCTTCATCGAGAGCCTGATGGGGGCCATGCGCACATCGGCGATGATCGCGCTGATCCTGTCGGGGGCGGCGTTCCTGTCGCTTTCGATGGGCTTTACCGGATTGCCGCGGGCGCTGGCCGAATGGATCGGCTCGCTCGAACTCACCCGGCTCGAGCTCTTGATGGCGCTCCTGGTGTTCTACATCATCATCGGCTGCTTCCTCGACGGAATCTCGTCGGTGGTGCTGACCATCGCCGTGGTCGAACCGATGATCCGCCAGGCCGGGATCGACATCATCTGGTTCGGGATCTTCATCGTCGTCGTGGTGGAAATGGCGCAGATCACCCCACCGATCGGCTTCAACCTGTTCGTGCTCCAGGGCATGACCGGACACGAGATGAGTTTTATCTCGCGCGCGGCCTTTCCGATGTTCCTGATCATGGTGCTGATGGTGTTCGTGCTGATTGCCTTCCCGGATCTTGCAACCTGGCTGCCCGATAACATTCGCCAGACCGCCGCGAGGTAATGCGCTTCATGGATCTCTCCAGAAACGGAGCGCCCTAAGTGATATCCGGCGGCTTCCCTCTTTCCGACCAGCCTTGGCTGCTGCTGGCTGTCTTTGTCATAGTCGCGGCCGCAAGCGTCGTGCAGGCGGGTCTCGGCATGGGATTCGGCTTGACTGCCGCGCCACTACTGGCCCTGATCGACCCGCACCTGGTGCCGGTGCCGACGCTGATCATCGGTATGGTGACGGCCAGCATGGGCGGCTGGCGGGAGCGCGGCTCGATCATCTGGCCGGAAGTCGGAATCGGCATCGCCGGGCGGCTGATCGGCGTGGCCTGCGGCGCGCTTGTGCTGTCGCAACTGGTCGACCGCAAGGCCTTCATGCTGGTATTCGGCATCATGGTGGGGATTGCCGTCATTCTCTCGCTCGGCGGCTGGCGTTGGCGGTTCTCGGGCTTCAGCCTGATGTCGATGGGTTGGCTTTCGGGGCTGATGGGCACCATCACCTCGGTCGGCGCGCCGCCGCTGGCGCTGATCTACCAGGATCGCAAGCCGGGTGAGGCGCGACCGACGCTGTCGGCGTTCTTTGCGTTCGGCTGCGCGGCCTCGCTCGCCGGGCTGGCGCTGAGCGGCTGGGCGCATGTGGGGGATATCTATCTGGCGCTGGCGATGGTGCCGCCGATGCTGGTCGGAATCTGGGCTGCACGCCGCATCGGCGGGCGTCTCGACAGCCGGTTCCGCCCGGCGCTGATGGCGATCTCCGGGATCGCGGCGGTGATCCTGATCGTGCGGGGGCTGAGCTGATGGGCGCTCTCAGTCGGCTGCTGATTGCGACGGCCCGCCACGGCCGCCTGGTCCTGATCGCCGGCCTGGTTGCCGGCATCCTGTTGCCGGGCCTTGCCGGCACGGTGCGGGGCGTGTTGCCGGAACTGGTTGCCTGCATGCTGGGGGTGGCGGCGCTTCGCATCGGGCCGTCGGCGGCGCGTGGCAGCCTGGCAGACATTCACATCTCGTTGCGGCTGGTGGCTCTCTACCAGTTGCTGCTGCCGCTGGTGCTGGCAGGCGCTTTCCTTACCCTTGGCTGGGACGGGACACTTGCCACCGCTATGGTGCTGATGGCTGCTGCTCCCTCGATTTCCGGCAGCCCCAACCTGACCATCATGACCGGACACGATCCGGCGCCGGCGCTCAGATTGATGATTGCCGGCGTGGCGCTGCTGCCGCTGACGGTGGCGCCGGTGTTTCTGGCCTGGCCGATATTCGGCTCGCTCGGCGCCATCGCGCTGGCGTCGGGCAAGCTGTTGCTTTTAATCGGCTGCTCCTCGGCGGTGGCCTTCGTGATCCGGCAACGGTTTTTCCCGCAGCCCTCGATCGAGACGCTGGGGGTGATCGACGGGGTGTCGGCGCTGCTGATGGCGGTGCTGGTGGTTGGTCTGATGTCGGCGCTGGGACCGGCGATCGTGCAAACGCCGGGATTGGTCGGGCTGACGCTGGCGGCCGCGTTCGCGATCAATTTCTCGCTACAGATCGCCGCCTACATGCTGACCGGCGGGCGTGGCCATGAGCACTCGCGGGTGGCCTGGTCGATCATCGCGGGAAACCGCAACATCGCGCTTTTCCTGGTCGCCCTTCCCGCCGCCATCACCGACCCGCTGCTGCTGTTCATCGGCTGCTACCAGATCCCGATGTATCTGACGCCGATCCTGCTCAGGCCTCTCTATGCAAGCCGCACGGGGCTGCGCTGAGAGCAAGGCGGCGCGCGGCCGGATGTCGCCTGAGCGCTGTCAAGACTAGACGGATTCCCGCTCGATGATCGGGCATTCGACCTTGAGCTGATCGTGGCTGCTCTTCAGCCCGCCGGCGATGTCGTGGATCATCTCCACAGCCATCGCGCCCATTTCGAACATCGGCAGATGCAGGGTTGTCAGGGGAGGGCGAATGAACTGGGCTATGTCGCGATTGTCAAAGCCGATTACCGAAACATCGCCGGGAATGGACTTGCCGCGTTCCTTGAGCGCCTCGATGCAGCCGAGCGCCATCAGGTCGTTGGCGCAGAAGATTGCGTCCGGCGGGTTGGCCAGATCCATCAGCGCATGGGTTTCCGAGTATCCCGAGGACGGTTCCCAGTTTCCGTATCGCACCAGCTCGGCATCGAAGGTGAAATCGTTGCTCGCCAGCGCCTGCTTGTAGCCGCGCAAACGGTCGCGCGGATTGTCGAGGCCATCCTGGCCATTGATCAGCCCGATCCTGCGCCGGCCGGCCTGGATCAGCCTTTCGGTCGCCGCGCGGCCACCGGCAACGTCGCCCGGCAGAATTGACGGCAGGCCCCGGTTCTGGTCGTAGCAGTTGACGAGAACCGAGGGTATTTTGAAAAGAGCGGCTGGCGGGTCGATCTTGCGGGTCAGGATGGTGCCGAAAATGTAGCCCAGAAGCGGTTGCCGCTGGCACAGCGAAAACACGTCCTCATTCGGATCCTCGCCGGCTCGGAAAATGCCGAGCGTGACGATAACGCCCAGCTCGAGCGCCTTTTCGCGGGCGCCTTCGAACGCCAGCGCCATCCACGGGTCGGTCGTCAGCTCGTCCGTGATGAACGCAATGACGCTGCTGTCCGACGGATCGGTGGCTATCGACCGGTTGGGAAGCCGATAGCCAAGCTCATTGACCGCATCCATCACTTTCTTGCGCGTCGCCTCGCTGAAACGGGCTCCCGAACTTCCATTGAGGATCAGGGATACCGTTGCCTGCGACACGCCCGCCCGGGCGGCGACATCCATCATTGTTGGTTTCAAGGCATTCTCCATGATGCGTGCCATGGCGCCCCCAAACTTCACTTCAACCTATGATCGGAAATTCCGGAATCGGTCGAATGCCACAGCAACGATGATGAAGGTACCTATGAACATTCCCTGCCAGAAAGTCGAGATGCCGAGCAAGATGAGGGAGTTGCGGATAACCTCTATCAACAGGGCGCCGACGACGGCTCCGAATGCGGTTCCTTCGCCACCGGCGAGGTTGGCGCCTCCGATGACGGCGGCGGCAATGACCGTGAGCTCCATTGCCTGGCCGAGATTGGTGGTGACGCTGCCAAGCCAGCCGGCCATCAGGATGCCCGCCAGTCCTGCAGTGAAGGCGGAGAACATGTAGATGCTGACCTTGAGCGGCTTGACCGCGATCCCGGTCAGCACAGCGGCGTTCTCGTTGCTGCCGATGGCGAAAAGATGCTGTCCCCAGCGGGTCCACTTGAACGCCAGCGACATGACAATCGTCAGCACGGTGAGAACATAGAGCGGGTGGGGAAGGCCGAATGTTGAGCCGCCACCGACCCAGAGCAGGATGTCGTGATCGGGTCCGAACTCCCAGATCATCTTGTTGTCGGACAGGACCATGGCGAGGGACCGGGCAGCCGACAGGGTCCCCAGCGTGACGACAAAGGCCGGCATCCCCGCATAGGCGATCAGGATGCCGTTGAAAAGTCCAACGGCGAGCGCGGCGCCGAGCGCGAGAATGGCCGAGATCCAGAACGACAAGCCGCTCGACATGGCAACGCTGATCACCATGGCGCTGAGCACGACCGAGGAACCGACGGAAAGATCGATTCCGCCGGATGCAATCACCGCCGTCATGCCGATGGCAATGATGGCGACAAAGGCGAAATTGCGGGCGACGTTGAACAGGTTGCGTTCGCTGGCGAAGGTATCGGTCATCAGGGTGAGCGCCAGGCAGGCAAGCAGAGCCGCGGTGAAAACCCAGAAGACCGGAAGCCGCTTGATGCGGGAGAACAGGCTTTCGTGCTGTGACCTGCCGATGATGTCATCGAGTGTCGTCATTGTCGTGTTCCTTTCAGGCGGCGTCGATGGCGCCGGTTATGAGACCGGTTACTTCTTCGGGTGATGACTGGGCCGCTGCCTTGCTGCTGACCAGTTCACCACGGCGCAGAACGGCAATCCTGTCCGACACGCTGAAGACATCCGGCATTCTGTGGCTGATGAGGATGACGCTGATGCCGCGGTCGCGCAGCCGGCGGATCAGATCGAGCACTTCGGCGACCTGGCGCACGGAAATGGCGGCCGTGGGTTCATCCATCATGACGATCTTCGGTTCGGAGAGCAGCGTGCGCGCGATGGCGACTGCCTGACGCTGGCCTCCGGACATTTTCCGCACGAGGTCGCGTGGCCTGGTTTCCGATTTGAGCTGCTTGAACAGCTCCGCCGAAACCGTGTTCATGTGCTTGTAGTCGATGTACTTGAACGGGCCGAGCCTGCGCATGGGCTCTCTTCCGAGGAACACGTTGGACGCGGCAGTGAGATTGTCGCTCAGAGCCAGGTCCTGGTAGACCATGGCAATGCCGGCACGCTGGGCATCGATCGGCCTGTGGAAATCCATCTCCTCTCCATCGATCCGGATGTTGCCGGCCGATGGCCGGAAGTTGCCGGCAATGATCTTGACCAGGGTGGATTTGCCCGCCCCGTTGTCGCCCATCAGGCCGAGGACTTCTCCCGGTTCAATGGATAGCGACACGCCTGACAGCGCCTGAATCGCCCCAAAGTTCTTTGATAGTCCAGTAATTACAAGCCGCGACATTGTTCCTCCTCGTCGGGTTCGCCCTATGGGTGTGCCGTCAATGAACCGCCCACCTCACTCCTCCTGAGCGCATTCTAGCATATAGTATGACTAATAGCTTGACTTAATATTATTAGTAAATATTGTTTGGGCAAGTTTTGATACGGGATGGAGGAAATGGATGAGACTGCTGGTGACGGGCGCTGCGGGAAAGGTGGGGCAGGTGTTCATTCCTGCGTTCCTCGCCGACTCCCGTTTTGCCGACTGGGAGGTCGTCGCGCTGTGCCACAACAGGTTCGTTGAGCCGCGCGCGCGTCTTTCCATTGTTTCCGGCTCGCTCTCCGACGAGGCCGTGATCGCCGAGGCGATGGCGGGCGTGACCCATGTGGTGCATCTCGCCGCGGTCAAGGAATCGCCGGACCTGGTCTTCGATGTGGCCCTGAAGGGGCTTTTTCATCTGCTGGAAGAATTCCGCAGGTCGGTGCAGGCGCGTCAGTTCATCCTGCTCAGCGGCGATTGCGTGGTTGGTCACATCTTTCAGCCCTATGACGAGCCGATCACCGAGGCCTCGGTGCGCAAGGCCTATCCGGGCTGCTACGCGCTGACCAAGGTGCTGGAAGAGACCATGCTGGAGCAATACGGCATCCAGTATGGGGTCAACTGGTCGACGTTGCGCGCGCCGTGGATCATGGAAAAGGATGATTTCCGCTTCGCGCTTGATTTCGGCGACAGCCAGTTCGGCGGACCTCGGTGGACCGAGATTGTCGATGAGGCCGTTTTGCATCGTTACCGGAATGGCCGCTACGTGCCCGTATTGCGCGATGTCAACGGCGATTACCTGAAGCGGAATTTCGTCCATGTCGACGATCTGGTTTCGGCAATCCTGGCCACGATCGGCAATCCGCGGGCGCAGGGTCAGCTTTTCAACATATCGATGGACCAGCCGGTCGATTACGGCGTCGTCGGCAAGGTGCTCAAGGCCAGCAAGGACCTGGAACCGATCGAGATCGACACGCCTTTTCACAGCAACTGGCTCGACAATTCAAAGGCGCGGATGGTGCTCGGATGGGCGCCGGAGGTGGGGCTGGAGGAGCTCGCCGATCGCGCCTTTGCATACGAACGCGAGGACAACGACCCGCGCGTGGTTTGGTATCCCGGCTAAGGCAGGAGGCCCGGCCGGTTTTCAGTGGAGGAGAGAGAATTATGAAAATGAAACTGTTGGCCATGACGGCCCTGTCAGTGATGACGCTGGCGGCGGGTTCTGCCGCCGCGCAGGACAAGAAGATCTTGGCGATCGTCGTCAAGGGACTGGACAACCCTTTCTTCGAGCAGATCAATCTGGGGTGCAAGAAGTGGATGTCCGAGAACGCGGACAGTGAGTATGAATGTCTCTACACCGGTCCGGCATCGTCGGCCGACGAGGCCGGCGAAGTGCAGATAGTTGACGATCTCTTGACCCGCGGTGTCGCGGCAATCGCCATTTCGCCGTCGAACGCGCCGGCCATGGCAAACCGCATCCGGTCGATTGCGCCGACTGTTCCGGTGATGACGGTCGATGCCGATTTCCTTGAGGCGGACCGCGATCTGCGCAAGACCTATCTGGGCACTGACAACTACCTGATGGGCGTGAAAATGGCTGAACAGGCGAGCGCGCTCAAGCCTGACGGCGGGACGGTCTGCCTGCAGCTCGGCAATGTCGCTGCCGACAACATCAATGCTCGCGCGCAAGGTTTCCGTGACACCGCGTCCGGCGAGAAGGGCATCGACCGCCTGACCGGCCAGGGCGGCTGGGCGGAGATCGAGGGGTGCCCGGTCTTCACCAACGATCAGGCCGATCTTGCCAACCAGCAGATGTCGGATGTGTTCACCGCAAATCCGGATCTTGATGCCTTCATCCTGATCGGTGGCTGGGCCCAGTTTGCGCCGCAAGCCTATGCCCAGGTGACCGACCAGGTGATGGACAAGCTCAAGAGCAAGGAGCTGATCATCATCGCCGGCGACACCCTGCCGCCGCAGACGCAGGCCTTCCGTGATGGCCGCAGCCATTCCCAAGTCGGGCAGCGTCCGTTCGAAATGGGCTACAAGGCGCCGGATGTGATGATCCAGCTTATCAACGGCGAGACCGTGGATGATCCGCTGTTCACCGGGCTTGACGTTTGCAACCAGGAAGATCCCGGCTTCTGCGCCGACAACTAGGTCTCCCGAGGGCGATGGGGTTGGTTTGAAAGAGCCGCCCCGTCGTTCCCCTTCATCGGTACGTATTAGTAATAATATTAACTGCGCACCCAATCGAACTGACTTAACAGCGGCCTTGGAGGAACAAGGGCTGCGGGGAGGAAAATCATGTACAATCTCAAGTCGATACTTCTGACTGCGGGCGTCGTGCTGGCAGCCAGCGGCGCCTTTGCACAGGAAAAGCCGGCGCTGGCTTTCGTGGTCAATGCGGCGTCCGATTTCTGGAAACTGTCGGAAGCCGGCGTGAAGGCGGCCCAGGCCGAGCTTCCAGGCTATGAGCTGCAGTTTCGTTATCCGGCCCAGGGCACCGCTGCGCTACAGAATGCCCTGATGGACGACCTGGTGGCTGCGGGAACCGACGCGATCATGATTTCGTCGGCCGATCCGAAGAACTCGATCGATGCGTTCAACCGGATCGCCGCCCAGGTGCCGCTGTTTACCACCGACAGTGACGCTCCCGACAGCAACCGCATCGCCTATCTCGGCTCGTCCAACACGGCAGCCGGCGTGCAGGCAGGCGAGATCGCCGTGGAAGCCCTGCCGAATGGCGGCAAATGCATGGGCTTCGTCGGCTTTCTCGGCGCCGACAACGCCGTCGAGCGCATCGCCGGCTTCCGGCAGGCGGTGGAAGGCAAGGGCATCGAACTGGTCGACGTGCGCGGCGACGATGTCGATTTTGCCCGGGCACGCTCCAATGTCGACGACGTCCTGGCTGCCAATCCGGACATCAACTGCATGGTCGGGTTCTATTCCTACAATCCGCCCAAGATCTATGAAGCGCTGCAGGCCGCCGGCAAGCTGGGCGAGATCACGGTGATCGGTTTCGACGAGGATCCGATCACGCTCGGCGCCGTTCGCGAGGGCAGCTTCGCCGGTACCGTGGTGCAGGATCCCTACCAGTGGGGATACCAGGGCATGAAGCTGATGGCCGCCTACCTGGAAGGCGACAAGTCGCAGATCCCGGCTGACGGCCTTATCATCGTCCCGACGAAAAAGATCGGCAAGGACAATGTCGATGCCTTCGAGGCGGAGCTGAAAGCCCGCATCGGCGGATAAGCAGAGTACTCCAATACTCTGTTCAGGCTGCACGAGCTGACTTCCCGGTACTCGTGCAGCCTCCAGATCCCACATTCTCATCTGGAAGAACGATGACCCAACAAGCAGGCAAGCATATATCGATAGAACTTGCCGGGATCACCAAGGTCTATCCGGGCGCCATCGCGCTCAACGATATCGCCATGAGCATCCGTGGTGGAGAGGTCGTCGGTCTGATCGGAGAGAACGGCGCCGGCAAATCCACATTAATGAAGATCATCAGCGGCGCCGTCGCCCCAGACGAAGGCCGAATTGTCATTGACGGGCAGGAGGCAAGCCATCTTACGCCGGCGGGCGTCAACCAACTGGGAATCGCGCTCGTCCACCAGGAACTCAATCCCTTTTCCAATCTCGACGTCACGGCAAACGTGCTGCTTGGCCGGGAGATGCGGCACGGCTTTTTCGGCTTTCTCGACCAGGCCGCGATGCAGGAGAAAGTGGCGCCGATCCTTGAAATGCTGGGTACCCGCTTCGGACCGAGGGATGCCGTATCCGAGCTCTCGCTGGCCGACCAGCAATTGCTCGAGATCGCGCGTGCCCTTTCGATCAACTTGCGCCTTCTGATCCTCGATGAGCCGACGTCAAGCCTGACCCTGTCGGAGACCAACCGGCTGCTCGAAGTCATCAGGAAACTGCGCGCCGACGGCGTGGCCGTGCTGTTCATCACCCACAGGCTGGCTGAAATCGCCGACGTGGCCGACCGCGTCGTTGTGCTGCGTGACGGCCGCAATGCGGGTGAATTGTCCCGGAGCGAGATCGACAAGGACACGATGGTCCGGATGATGATCGGGCGCGATGTCAGCCAGTTCTACGAGAAATCCGACAATGTGGCGGGCAAGCCGGTGCTGGAGATCAAGGCGCTGCGCACCAGTACCTATCCGCACCAGAGCCTGGACCTCTGCCTGCGCGCCGGAGAGATCACCTGCCTTGCGGGGCTGGTCGGTGCTGGGCGGACCGAACTTGCACGGGCCATATTCGGCATTGACCGGATCGAGGGCGGAAGCATCGAGATGGACGGACAGCCGCTTCCGGGCAACTCCGTTCCGGCCGCGATCGCCGCCGGGATCTGCCTGGTGCCGGAGGATCGGAAGGGCGAGGGCCTGTTTCTCGATTTCGCGGTGATGGAAAACATTGCGATGCCGAGCCACGCGGCACTGGCCAGGCGGGGATTTGTCGATGCCGGGGCGGTGACCGGGCTGGCCGAGGAGTCGAGAAAGAAACTCCAGATCAAGGCGTCGGGCCTTAACCGCGCAGTGGCGGAGCTTTCGGGCGGCAACCAGCAAAAGGTGGTTCTGGCCAAATGGCTGGCGATGAACCCCAAGCTGATCATCCTGGACGAGCCAACCCGTGGCATTGATGTCGGCGCCAAGGCGGAAGTCTACCACCTGATGCAGGAACTGGCGGGGCAGGGCGTGGCGATCCTGATGATCTCGTCGGACATGGAAGAAGTGATCGGCATCTCGGACCGGGTTGCCGTGATGTGCCGCGGGCGGATCAGCGGGATCCTGAGCCGGACGGAACTGACCGAGGAAAACATTCTCCGGCTCGCCGTGGAATAGGTGGAATAGAAAGAACAGACATGCAGAAGAAAGACATTGGCCTTGCCACGCTTGTCATCACCGTCGGCGCGATCGTCGCCATGGTCAATCCGCGGTTTCTGTCGCCGATCAACCTGGCCAACACGGCCAACCTGATCGGCTTGTTCGGGCTGTTTTCGATCGCCGAGGCCTTCGTCATCGTCACCGCCGGCATCGAACTGTCTATCGGGTCGGTGATTGCGCTGCTGGGCGTCATCTTCGTCGACCTGATCGCCAGCTTCGGCGTGCCCTGGCCGATGGCGCTGGCGGTCGTCCTGGTGCTCTCGGTCTTCATCGGCCTTCTGCACGGCTGGCTGATCACCCGGCTGAAGCTGCAGCCTTTTGTGGTCACGCTGTGTGGCCTGCTGATCTATCGCGGCGTTGCGCGATTTTACACCAATGACGGCACCGCCGGCTTCACATTCGGATCGAATTTTCCGACGCTTGAGTTCCTTGTTTCGGGCCGCACCGCCGGCGTGCCGCATTCGGTGATCGCCTTCGCGCTGGTGGCCGTCGTCGCCTGGTTCCTGCTGCACCGCACGGTCTTTGGCCGGCACCTGTTCGCGGTCGGCAAGAATGTGGAAGCCGCGCGCTATTCCGGCATCAACACCGACCGCGTCATCATCCAGGCCTATGTGCTCTGCGCCTTTCTCACCGGCATCTCGGCGGTGTTCTTCGCCATGTACACCCGCTCGGTGCAGCCGTCCTCGCATGGCAATTTCTATGAGCTCTACGGCATCGCGGCCGCGGTGCTGGGCGGCTTTTCGCTGCGCGGCGGCGAGGGATCGATCGTCGGCGTGGTGCTCGGGGTGATCCTGCTGCAGGTGCTGCAGAACCTGGTCAACCTTCTGGGCATTCCGTCCTCGCTCAATTTCGCCGTCATGGGCAGCGTCATTCTGGCCGGGGTTATCGCTGACACGCAGTTTTCCCGGTACCGCGAGGCCCGCCGCCAGCAAATTGCCATGTCGGCGCTTGAAGACAGCGCAAAGCGATGACGGCCACCATGCCTGGGCAAGCGGATACAACGACAGAGAGCCGGTGTTGAGGTTTCAGGGGCGGAAAGCGGAGTGCGCTACCGCTCCGGTCAGCGCCACCGGTCATGAGCGTCAAGTATAAGGAGCAAGCTACATGTTCAGATGGGGAATATTGTCGACCGCCAGGATCGGCCGCGAGCAGGTGATCCCGCAATTGCAGGATTCGGAGAACGGCGTGGTTACCGCGATCGCCAGCCGCGACCATGCCCGCGCCCGCGAACTGGCCGACCGTTTCGGCGCACCGCTCGCCTTCTGGTCCTATGAAGGCCTCATCGCCTCGGACGAGGTGGATGGCGTCTATATCCCGTTGCCGACATCGCAGCACATCGAATGGTCGATCAAAGCTGCCCAGGCCGGCAAGCACGTGCTCTGCGAAAAGCCGATCGCCCTGCATGCGGATGAAATTGCGCCGCTGATTGCGGCACGCGATGCGAACAACGTGCTGGTCTGCGAAGCCTTCATGGTGACCTATCACCCGCAATGGCGCAAAGTCCGTGACCTGATCGGCAATGGCGCCATCGGCCGCCTGCGCCACGTGCAGGGCGCCTTTTCCTATTTCAACACCGACCCGGACAACATGCGCAACAAGCCGGAACTGGGGGGAGGCGGCCTGCCGGACATCGGCGTCTACCCGACGGTCTCGACACGGTTTGCAACCGGCCGGGAACCGCTCCGGGTGCAGGCCGTGGTCGAACGCGATCCGGGGTTCGGCACCGACATCTACGCCAGCGTCAAGGCGGATTTCGGCGATTTCGAGATGAGCTTCTATTGCTCGACCCAGATGGCGCTCAGGCAATTGATGGTGTTTCACGGCGAAAAGGGCTTTATCGAAGTCACCGCGCCCTTCAATGCGGGAGACTACGGTCATCCGGTCGTCACCCTGCACAATGCCGATCACGAGGAAGCGCAGATCTTCCGATTCCCGGGCGTCAGGCAATACCGGCTTCAGGCCGAGGCCTTCGTCCGCAAGGCGCGAGGCGGGGAAGAAGAGGTCTTCACCCTTGAGCAGTCGATGCTCAACCAGAAATTCATCGATGCGGTCTACCGCGCGGCGGTGCATGACGGCTGGGAAACAGTCTAGGGCAATCCGGCCACTGTCGCTGCCTCTCGCGGGTTTGCAGCTTCGAGTGCCGGGGAAGGCGGCCCGCCACGGCGGATCCCGATGTTGGCGCTGACCGGGCCGCGCGCATGCATTCCGAATGTTTCCGGCTGCCCATGACCCGGAAATCGGCTCCCGTTCACGGACTGACGGAGACTGCGAGGCATTGTCAGAGGGGCCGGGCCATGGTCATCCGCAACCCCTTCGAACCCTTGGGCATAACCAGGGCCGAATACCGCGAGGCCGCATCGGCGTGGTCATCGCAACCCCGTTGCCATGGCGCGGAATCAGGGCTTTCGAACGGTGCAGACTGCCAGCCCGACAAGGTGCTGGCTGCCACGGATGACGATTAAAACGAAATGGCGGAGAGGAAGGGATTCGAACCCTCGATACCCTTCCGGGTATACTCCCTTAGCAGGGGAGCGCCTTCGACCACTCGGCCACCTCTCCGTCGTGTGGTCTGTTACCCCAGCATGGCTGTGTAATCAACTGCAATTCAGGCAGGATTCCATCATTGTCCTCAACAGGTATGGCACCGGCGTCAGTTCCCTGCCGGCATCGCGCCTGCGCCTGGTCTCTTCGCGCCGGCTTCTCCCTTTTCGGCCGCCGCCTTTGACGCTTGCTTAAAGCCATTGGTTTGCTCTGAATGGCTTGAATTCGCACGGGACTGCGACTTGGTGACGGCCGCCATGTTTGCCGCATCGAGAGCTATGGCGCACTGGTCAAGATCGTTGGTGGCCAGGTGGGCATAACGCAGGGTCATCTGAATTGTCTGGTGCCCGAGGAAAGTCTGCACGCGTCTCAAGTCGATGCCCGCTTGAACCAGCCGGGACGCGCATGTGTGACGCAGGATATGCGGCACCATGTGTGGATCATCGGAAAAGCCGTTTTCCTTGCGGGTCTGGTTCCAGTTGTATTTGAAGTTCGGATAGGAAATGGTTGAAAATGGGCCGCTGCCGCCAAAAGCACGTGCCAGATCAAGCGCCTGGGCTGCGCGTGCGCCGGAAACAGCAACGAGAGCTGCTGCGGAGCCGATGAGAAGGCTCTTAATGTTCATTTCTGACCTCCAGTCAAAAGACAAACGGCGGCCACTTGAGCTCTTTAAAATATTGATATTGTTAACTAATGGGTTTCGATGTCTCGTGGGCGTGTTTCTGCTGATGTCAGCCGTTCCGAACGAAGGTCTTTTCGCCAAGTGCCCTCCCGAGTGTGGCGGATGGCAGCAAATTGCCTTTACTCATGCTTTTTGGGAGGTGGAGTGCGGCTGCCTTGCCGCTGCAGGTCTCTATATAAGAGGCATGTATAAGAGTGCGTATGGAACTCATGAGAGCCGGGGTCAGGGTTGCCCCGGGCCGGGTTCGAAACCCTGCCGGCAATCGCTTGCCGGGGTCCGGGAACTAGTCGGCGCGAATCGTGGACAGGTGGGCAAGTGGCCTGGGAATCGCTTCCAGAAGCTGCAAATCAACCGGGATAAGGCCGCCAAACTGCCTCAAGCGGGCCTCGGTTCGTCCGGAGACGACCCGGAGTTCCTAACGAAGGGTAAACAAATCGGGCTGCGGGCGAAGATTTCGTGTCATTTGTGCAACAGGGGGAGGTGAAGGCATGCGGAGGAGCCTTCGGTGGGAGCGATCTGCGTTGCGCGGTCTGCTCCGGTGAGTATGTTCACTTTCGAAGCCACGGCGATTACCCGCCTGTCTTCTTCCATTGTGGGGATGGGACAGAGAATACTGTCCTTCAGCGACAACCCAGACCATTAACTTTTGACTGGAGGTCAGAAATGAACATTAAGAGCCTTCTCATCGGCTCCGCAGCAGCTCTCGTTGCTGTTTCCGGCGCACGCGCTGCAGACGCTATCGTTGCAGCTGAGCCCGAGCCCGTTGAATACGTCCGCGTTTGCGACGCTTTCGGCACCGGCTTCTTCTACATCCCGGGCACCGAGACTTGCCTGAACATCAACGGTTATGTCCGCTTCCGCGTGACTGCAACCAAGGGCACCGCCGGTTACACTCAGAACACCCGCGCTCGCATCAACTTTGATGCACGTTCGGAAACTGAACTGGGCACCCTGCAGAGCTACATTCGTCTGCAGTCCAACTCGGGCAACACAACCAACACGTTTGATGCTCCTGTCGTTACCGACCAGGCTGTTATCCGGCTCGGCGGCCTGTTCATGGGTTACACCGAATCGGCATTCGCAGCTCTTTACGGCGGCGGCGTTGGCAACTGGGGCTTCATCCAGACCGATGCCGGCGGTGTGTACGGTTACCAGCAGCGTCAGCAGCTCGGTTATCGCTACGACGCTGGTGCATGGTACGCAGCTGTGGTTCTCGAGCATGACGCCAACCCTTCGCTCAACTGGACTCCTGACGTCGTCGGCGTTCTGGGCGTAACCCAGGGCTGGGGCGGTGCATTCGTGCATGTCGGTTACGACGAGACCCTCCGTTCGACCGGCGTCAAGGCTGGCGTTCAGTTTGACGTTGCTGCTACCGGCGGTCAGGTCCGCATCGGTGGTTTCTACTCCAGCAAGATCGTCGGCGCCTATGGCATGCCGATGCCTGGCGCGGTTGGCATTCTTACCAACGAAGTTGCTCAGTGGTCCGGTGCCATCGGCTACACCCAGGCGATCACCGACACTGTGGGTGCGACTCTCGGTTACCAGTACTTTGATGGCTTCTCGGCTGCCAAGGGCGGTACCGTCAAGAACGCTCACCTCGTAGAGGGTGCGCTTACTTGGGAACCCGTTCAGGGCCTGGACGTCCGTCTTGAAGGTAACTGGGGTACTTCGCGCACCTACACCGGCGTGAAGACCAACACTGCAAGCGGCTTCATGTGGGTCCGTCGCACATTCTAATCAAACCTCGGTTTGATCTGATGGAACCCGGCAGCTTTGGCTGCCGGGTTTTTTAGTGCCTGCATTTCAGGCATGGGTGCCTTTCGCCAGCCTGTGGGGTGAGGCCCGTTCCGCTTTAGGCTTGGCCTCGCTCGGGCAGCGGTGATAGGCTTGCCGTCGGCAAAGGTCTGGCGGAGATTTCATGCAAAACATCAAGCTTTGGATTTGGCCCGGCCTGGCTGCCGTGGCGTGCCTTTCGGCGCTGGCGATCTGGTTCACTGCCGGCTCGATCGAGGCGGACCTGCAATCACGCACAATATCGGCGCTCCGGACCGATCATGCCTGGGCGCAGGTGCTGATCAAGGGCCGCGATCTCACACTGACCGGCCTGGCGCCGGACGAGGAGAGCCGTAAGGATGCCCTGTCCATTGCGCGCAATGTCTACGGCGTACGTGATGTCAGTGATGCTTCGGTTCTGTTGCCCGAGGAAAAGCCCTACCGGTTGTCCGCGGAGAAAACGCCCAACGGCATCGTCCTGAGCGGATTTGTCCCCAATGAAACCGCACGCGCCGACATCATCTCCACACTGACCGGGTTGTTGCCGGGCATCGCGCTGTCCGACCAGATGAATCTCGCACGCGGCGCTCCGACAGGCCTGGTTTCGCTCGCCGGCTATGGATTGTCCGTATTTTCGCGGTTCTCGACGGGGTCGATGAGCATCACCGACCGTACGATGGATATTACCGGGCAGGCGCTCAATCCCGACGATCACGAGGCGGCCTTGGCCGCGCTGTCGCTGGTACCTCCGTCGGCCGGTATCGTGAGTTCTGTCGAGATTACACCCGCCGCCGCGACCGGAGAGTATTCCTGGTCCGCCACGAAGGCCGCGGACGGGATTGTCGTCAGCGGCTATGTGCCGGGTGGCGAGATCCGCGAAGCGATCATGGCGCGCGCCGGTTCGATCGGCGGAGACCAGGGGGCAGACGACCGGATGCGGTACGCCACCGGCGTGCCCGATGGTGTCGACTGGATGGCGGCCACAGAAACTGCGTTGACCGCGCTGGGCAAGATGACCGCCGGAACCGTGACCGTTACGGAAGGTAGGCTCGATCTTTCCGGTGAGGCGAGCGATGTGGAGGCGTTTCGCGGCATTCAGGACATTCTGGCCAACAGGTTGCAGGGCGGGCTGGTGCTTGGAACCGCGGATATCGGGCTGGCGCCCGGCGCCTCGTATACCTGGACGGCGCATCTGAGCGGACCGGAACTTGAGCTCAGCGGATTTGTTCCAGATGAGGCGTTCCACACCCGGATTGTCGAGCTGGCCCGCCTGAAATTCGGCTCCATAAAGATAAACGATATGCTCGAGATTGCTCCAGGCGCCCCTGACAGCTTCGAGGAGGCCGCCGTCACAGCGCTTCAGGCACTGAGCCGGCTCGATCAAGCCGAAGCCAGCATCGCGGACGGGACGGTTTCAATCAGCGGGTCCGCGCTCAACGAGGCGGGCTCGCGGCAGGTTGCCCGCTTGATGGCCGAGGAGCTTCCGGCAGGATTTTCCGGTGAAGCAGCAGTCTCGCCCGGCAGCGACGGGGGGGATGAACTGAACCCCGATGCCTGCCAGGCCGAACTCAACCGGCTGACGGCTTCAAACACCATCCTGTTCGAGACCGGGGAGGCGGCCATTCAGGACCATTCCTACGGGTTCCTGGACCGGATTGCGCGGATCGCGCGGCAATGCGGCCGGACCCGCCTGGAAATATCCGGCCATACGGATTCGGATGGCTCGGACGCCGACAACCTGGCCCTGTCCGACCGGCGGGCCAAGGCGGTGGTCGACTTCATGACGGCAGCGGGGATAGCGGCGGACCGGCTGGTCGCCATCGGTCATGGTGAAAGCCGCCCGCTTGCAAGCAATGAAACGGACGAGGGCAAGGCGGCAAACCGCCGGATCGAGTTTCGCGTCCTCAACTGACGGGCCATCGGCCCATGGAGGGACTAATGTGGTACATGTTCACACATCTTTGGTTTTGGCTGCTGGTGGCGTTTGTCGTTGGCGGGCTGGTGGGATGGAAGACCTGTGGCCGTGTGCGCAGTTGAGTGCGGCGGCAGCTGATCGGGAGGGGCTGAGATGACCATGTTTGTTTTGCAGGTTGCGGTTTTCATGGCCGTTGCATTTGGCTTGGGATGCCTGTTCGGATGCTGGCTCAAAGGCCGGCTGGGCGGTTCGCGGCATCATTCGGGCGCCGCGGCAGCCGTCACCCATGAAGGTGCTGCGAGGACCGTGACTGCCGGCGAACTTGCGGCGCCAACACCGCATTACGAGCCAGAAACCACCCCGCAACCGCCGTCGGCCCTGGCTTCGCAGCCGCAAGCGGCGGAGAAATCGGCATCCGTGGCCGCCGGCACTCCGGCCGATGCGACCCCTCCCTTGGCCAAGAAGGCATCCAAACTGAAAGCCGCCAAATCGCGGGCGGGCAAGCCGGCGGCGGCGAAGGCCACGGCTTCCAGGACACGGGCAACAAGCGCTCAGCCAGCGAAGGCAAAGGCTGAAAGGCCGGTGGCCGCCAAACCAGCGGCGACGAAACAGAAGGCACAAAAGACCAGTCCTTCAGCGGCTGCTTCACCTGATAATCTCAAGCAAATCAAGGGGATCGGCCCGCAGATCGAAGCAAAGCTGAATGCTGCGGGAATCAACAGTTTCGCGCAGATTGCGGCCTGGACGAAGAGGCAGCAGGCAGAGTTCGCCGAGCAATTGTCGTTTGCCGGCCGGATCGAGCGGGAGCAATGGGTGAGCCAGGCGAAGATCCTCGCCAAGGGCGGTTCGACGGATTTCGCCAAGCGCGTCGCCAAGGGCGAAGTCGCCAGTTCCGCCGATACCAAATCCAAGCGCGGCGGCAAGACATAGAAGCCGCCGTCGCTTTCCGCGATCCGCGTCGCAGCAGGCGCGAGCCGTTCAGTGGCGGCGTTGCTTGTCGACGGAGGCGAAGAACTTCGTCAGGATATCGGGAATGCCCGACAGGTGCAGGATCGGGGCGTGACCGTGTCCCCGGATCGTTTCGGTCTGGAGCGAAGGGACGCGGTTCTTCATTTCGATCAACGTCTCGGACGAGAGCAATGTGGAGTGTTCCCCACGCAGCGCCAGAAGCGGCATGCCACCCAGCCCCTCGAACTGCGGCCATAGAGTTGGCAGGGGCGTGCTGAGATCGACGCCGGCGAGGCCGTGAAGCAGCGCCGGATCGAAGTCAGCCACCAGCCGGCCGTCCTTTTCCATGTAGATCGCCCGGGCAAAATCCATCCAGTCCGTTTCGCTGAGGGCCGGGAAGCTCTTCGAATGGGCTTCGGCCAGGATCTGCGCGGCATCCGCCCAGCTTTTCGGCTGTGGCATCCGCGACAGATAGGCCTTGATCTGGGCCAGACCAGCGCCTTCGATCACCGGCCCGATGTCGTTGAGAACGCCTGCGGCCATGACACCGGGGCGCATGGCGGCCAGAACATGCATGATCAGTCCGCCGCGTGAGGTGCCGACGAAAATCGCGTGCTCGATCCCCAGTGCCGCCATGCCGCTGAGCACATCTTCGGCCTCGACGATGATCGTGTAGCGCGCCGGATCCTTGTCCCAGCCGGAGCGCCCGCGTCCGCGGTAATCGAAGCTGACCACGCGCCGGGGCGCTTTCGGATCGGTCGACAGCAGCCGGGCAAGATCGTCGAAATCCCTTGTGTTGCGGGTCAGGCCTGGCAGGCAGACGACAGGCAGGCGATCCCGGGTGGCGGGATCGTGGCGGCCATAATCGGCGGCGTGCAACCGAAGACCGTCGCTGGCGGAGAAAAACACGCTTTCATGTCCGTCGTGTTCCATCGTGCCGGCAGCGCCAGCGTTTCCGTTCGCTCCAGATTTCCCGTTCGCCATGGGTCCGATCCTGCTCTTCGTCGGTTTCGCTTCAGGATCAAGCCTATAACCTATTTTCGCTGCGATGCGACAGGTCTCATCGGCGGCCGAGCCTGAGATCGGTCTCGATGTTGCCCGGCTGGCCGAGCCGGACCTTGTAGATCTGGTAGTTTTCCATGACGCGCTGCACGTAATGACGGGTTTCGGTGAACGGGATCATCTCGATCCAGTCGATGACCTCGTCAAGCGGCCGCCCGCGCGGATCGCCAAAGCGCTTGATCCACTGCGGCACCCGGCTCGGGCCGGCATTGTAGGCGATAAAGGTCAGGATGTAGGATCCGCCGAACTCGCTGATCTGTTCGCCGAGAAAATGGGCGCCCAGGGTCGCATTGTAGCCGGCGTCGCTTGTCAGGCGGTCTTTCGAATAGGGCAGGCCATGGCGTGCGGCGACCGCCTTGGCGGTTCCGGGCAGGATCTGCAACAGCCCGCGGGCGTTGGCAGGTGAGATCGCGGCCTTGTTGAACGCGCTTTCCTGGCGGGCGATCGAATAGGCCAGCGCCTTGCCGGATCCGTTGATGTTGGCGCCGGCCGGGACCGCGCCGAGCGGATAGGCAAGCGCTGCCACATCAAGACCGCGGTTCCAGGCGACCTTTCCAATCTGCAATGATATCTGGTGCTCGCCTCGCTTTTCCGCCATCGCCGCGAGAATGGCCAGTTCGCCCGGACTGTCGAGTTCGGCGGCAAGGGCGCGGTAGAGGATGTCGGCGCGCCACTGCATGCCGGCGTCTTCCAGCTTGCGGATTGCCTGCACGGCTTCCCGTGCGGCAAACTTGGCGCGATCCTGCCCGGATGGCTGCGGGTAGGTGATCGCAAGCGACTTGCGGTCGAGCTTGGCGCTGGCGAGTTGCCCGTAGAATGTCGAGGGGTAGTTCGCCGCCCTTGCATAATGCTCGGCCGGCTTGCCGCCGGCTCCGGCTTCCGCCGCGCGACCGAGCCAGTAGTGGGCACGCGCGGTCGAAATCTGGCCGCTGGCCACGGCCAGGATGGCGGCAAAGTGCCTGGTGGCGGCTCTGGCGTCCTTCAATCCCCTGAGCGCGTACCAACCTGCGTGGAATTCTGCCTCGGCGATGGCTTCGGGGCTCTGGGCGAGATGGGCTGCCGCGAGCTTGTAGGCTCCCTTTGCGTCGCCTTTCTCGTAGAGGCCACGGCTGACCACGCGCGCTTCCACCCACCACTCGTCCGGGTCGACCAGCAGGGCAGGGTCCCGGGGCATCCTGGCAAGAAGGGCCGCGGCCTGCTTGTTGCGGTCGAGTTCGCGCAATTGGCGAATGCGCAGGTAGAGATAGGCGGGCGTGTCGTGCCAGGATTTGTCGACAGCCTTGATTGCGCCCGAGGCCTTTGCCGGATTGCGGATCACGGCGGCCCAGGCACGGTAAAGCGACTGGGCTTCGGCCTTACTGGAAAGGGTTTTGGCGTCGTTGACGCGATCGCGGTAGAGCAGCATTTCCATCCGGCGGAAATGATCCGCCTTGGTGAGCAGGTTGTCGAACTCGCGCAGGAAAATCTCCGCGTCCCGGTCCTGCATGAGCTCCGTGCGCCAGAAGCTCTTGGCAATGGCGCGTGCGCGTTTGGTGTCGCCGGTCTCCATCAGGGCCCGGACGAGGGTGATCGCGCCCTTTGGCGTTTCGGGCTGCTTGTCGCCAAAGGCCGCAAGTGCCTTCTGTGCCGACGGCTTTTCGTAAAACAGGGCATTCTCGTAAAGGCGTGGAAGCGACGCCAGGCCGGGCCAGCCCTTCAATTCGGCTTCCGCATCGGCAATTTCCGCCGCCGGCACGCCTTCCATTCCGGACAGGGCAATCGCCCAGCTCAGGATGTGACGGTCAAGCGTATCGCGCGGCATCGCATCACGGATAGCACGCGCAAGGCCGGCATCCCGGTCGCCAAGCGCCTGCAGGCCGGATTGAAGGGTTCGGCTTGCCGGTGCGGCCCGGGGTGTCGATGCGGATGGCGGGCTGGTTTCGGCGGCGGCAGCATCGGGCCTTGGCACGGGCAGGGGGATTGAACCGGAGGGCAGCGGCGCGGCGGATGTAATGCCGACCAGCGCGGTGGAAAGCACAATCAGTGTCGCGAGAGCGGTTTTTGGCATTATGGCCTTCTGTCCGATTTAATATCCCTGTCTGCGGTCAACGAACCATCCCGTGCGCGCGCGCCGAGCGATGATCCGGAATTCTCAAGCGCTTGCCTTGTGCTACCAGAAGCCCGTGAAGCAAGAGTTAAGAAAAGCTTATCAAGCTCGCCCGAACTCGCCCGAATGCATTGTTCCGACATAATTGCGGGTAATCTGCGGCAGGCATGGCGAATTGGCGGTTTACGGCCTCCAAACAACGCAAAAGCGCTCCGAGGTGCCGAGCAAGGCTTTTCCGTCGCCGTTATTTCCTGTATCGCCTGCGGTACAGGCGAATGAATGCGCCCGGCGGGCGTCTAGTGACAGTTTTTGGAGATCAGCATGTTCAAGGGTTCCCTTCCGGCCCTCATTACCCCTTTCACCGAAAATGGCGCGGTGGACGAGGATGGCTTTGCAAGCCATGTCGAGCGGATGATCAAGGCCGGCAGCCACGGGCTTGTACCCGTCGGCACCACGGGCGAATCCCCGACGCTGACCCATGCCGAGCACAAGCGGGTGGTGGAACTGTGCGTCGAAGTGGCGGCGGGCCGGGTTCCGGTTGTGGCCGGGGCCGGATCCAACAACACCGCTGAATCGATCGAACTTGCGGTTCACGCGGAAAAGGCCGGGGCGGATGCCGTGCTGGTGGTCACGCCCTACTACAACAAGCCGACGCAGAAGGGGCTTTATCAGCACTTCAAGGCCGTGGCCGAGGCGATCAGCCTGCCGATCATCATCTACAATATCCCGCCACGCTCGGTGATCGACATGTCGGTAGAGACAATGGCGGCGCTTGCCCGTGATTTCTCCAACATCGTCGGCGTCAAGGATGCGACCGGAAATCTCGCCCGGGTGCCCGAACAACGGATGGCCTGCGGCAAGGACTTCATCCAGCTGTCGGGCGAGGATCCCACCGCGCTCGGCTTCAACGTGCATGGCGGCGTCGGCTGCATCTCGGTGACCGCCAATGTGGCGCCGCGCGAATGCGTCGAGTTCCAGGAAGCGACCCTACGCGGCGATTACGCCGCAGCACTCACCATGCTTGACCGGCTGATGCCGCTGCACAAGGCGATCTTCCACGAGCCCGGCGTGGCCGGAACCAAGTATTGCCTGGCCAAGATGGGCCTGATCAAGAATGTCGTACGCTCGCCCCTGACCACGGTTGAACCGGGGACAGCGGCCTTGCTTGACGCGGCGCTTGCTCAGGCGGGCGTGGCGGGCTGATCATGGCTCCGAAAAAGGAAGACAAATCCCAGCACGGCAAGGTCGTGGCTGAAAACCGCAAGGCGCGCTTCAACTACGAGATCGTCGACACCATCGAGGCTGGCCTGGTGCTGGGCGGCACCGAAGTGAAGTCGCTTCGGGAGGGCAAGGCCAACATCGCCGAATCCTACGCCAACGAGGAAGGCGGCGAGATGTGGCTGATCAATTCCTACGTTCCGGAATATCTGCAGGCCAACCGCTTCAATCATGAGCCGCGGCGGCGGCGCAAGATCCTGCTCAAGGCCCGCGAGATCGCAAGGCTGGGCCAGGCGGTGCAGCGCGATGGCATGACGCTGGTGCCGCTGAAGATCTATTTCAACGACAAGGGCCGGGCCAAGCTGTTGCTGGCGCTGGCGCGCGGCAAGAAGCTCCACGACAAGCGCGAAAGCCAAAAGGAACGCGACTGGAACCGGGACAAATCGAGGTTGCTGCGGGATCGCGGGTAACCCCAGGACCAGTCAGGCCAGCGGTTCCGGTCCGGGACCGATCGCTCTGGCCGCCTTTTCAAAGACCATATCGAACATTTCTTGTGTCAGGCGACCGGTGTTGGTGTTGTAGCGTGAGCAGTGATAGCTCGAAATGACGTGGACGCCGCTCGCTTCGGTTTCCGCGGCATGTGCAAACGGGTGCCGGGCTGCTTTGCCGCCGAGCGCGCGTATGGTGCTTTCATGAGAAATCCTGCCCAGGGTGACGATGACCTTGAGGCCGGGCAATCGCGAGATCGTTGCCACGAGAAATCCCCGGCAGGTGTTGATTTCGGCTCCAAGCGGTTTGTTCTGCGGCGGAACACAGCGAACCGCATTGGTGATCGCAGTGCCCTGCAGCAGTGGCCGGTCGGTTGAGCCTGAGTGAAGGCCGTTCTCGGCGAAACCGTGTCTGGCCAGAGTTTCATACAGAAGCGTGCCCGACTCGTCGCCCGTGAAGGGAATGCCGGTACGATTTGCGCCTCGCAAGCCTGGCGCCAGCCCGACGATCAACAGATTTACCGCGCCCGGGCCTTGCAGTGGATACCACGTCTCAACAGGCCCGTTGTGCCATCCGGGAAACGCCTTGCGGTTGTCGAGTGCGAAACGCCTGAGCCGCGGGCACAGTGTGCAATCGTGATCCGGCTCGTTGTGGCGGACGGTCTGGCGAGACACCGCCAGTTCGCCAATCAATCCTCGAATTCGTCTTCTTCCTCTGCCGCAGGAGCATAAGCGCGCTGCGGGCGTTCCGATGGCTCGCGTCCTATCTCCGATTTCAGGCTGGTCAGATCGATGAAGTAGTCAGCCTGGCGGCGCAGGTCATCGGCAATCATCGGCGGCTGTGACAGGAGGGAGGACACCACGGTGACCTTGCGGCCCTTGCGCTGAAGCGCCTCGACCAGGGAGGTGAAATCGCCATCGCCAGAAAAAATCACCAGATGATCGACCACGTCGGATTGCTCCATGGCGTCGATGGCGAGCTCGATGTCCATGTTGCCCTTGATCTTCCGGCGGCCCATGGAGTCGGTAAATTCTTTTGCTGGCTTGGTAACTACTTTATACCCATTGTAATCGAGCCAATCGATCAACGGGCGGATTGACGAATATTCCTGATCCTCAATCAACGCGGTGTAATAATAAGCGCGCAACAAATACCCGCGGGATTGAAATGCCTTCAGCAACTTCCGGTAGTCGATGTCGAAATTCAGGCTTTTAGACGCCGCATAAAGATTCGCCCCGTCAATAAAAAGCGCAATTTTCTCTCTTGGATCAAACACTTATGATCTTCCTTTCAAAGAAGCCCTCTGTCGCAACTGAAGGCAAGTCTGGCTTCTGTAGGGCCAATTTAGATCGATCTCGAACTTTTTAAAAGCCATACAAGTACCATTATCCTACTGTTCCACGACTCAATAAATCGTGAGGTGGAACCAAATGCGGCGGTTGGTCTCATATTTCAAGGGTCTGGGCCTTGATACTTATGCATGGCTGCTAAAGAATCCTTGCTGCTAACGCAAAGGTTCTATAGGTAAGGTCTGTTTCAAGGTTTATTGCGACGTATATCGGCGAGACGGTTTTTGTGCTGAAACGGAGCTTTTGGCGCAAAGGACTTGAATTAGCCACACAATGTGTTTATCGCATGGACAAACTCCCCCATAGCAGTTTGTAAAGGACAGGCAATGGCCCGCGTCACAGTCGAAGATTGCATCGACAAGGTTGATAATCGTTTTGAACTGGTATTGCTTGCCAGCCATCGCGCCCGCCAGATCTCCCAGGGCGGCCAGATCACGATCCCCCGCGACAACGACAAGAATCCGGTCGTTGCCTTGCGGGAAATCGCCGACGAGACCCTGTCTCCCGGTGATCTGAAGGAAGACCTCATCCACTCGCTGCAGAAGCATGTCGAAGTTGACGAGCCGGAGCCCGATCCGGAGCGTTACCTGCAGACCGGCGATGCTACCGAAGAGACCGTCGTCGAAGACGACCAGCCGGAAGCGGTGTCGTTCGGCTCGATGTCGGAAGAAGAACTGCTTGCAGGCATCGAGGGGCTTGTGCCGCCGGAAAAAAGCGACGACTATTGATCGTCTGATCGATTGCCTGCCGATTTGCAACGAATTGGCGGCAGCCGGTCGAGAGGCCGATAGACAGCTGATGCTACGCAATGCGCCGGTCGTTCGATTCGGCGCATTTTCTTGTTTTGGAGTGCCATTCCGATGATGCGTCAGTACGAGCTCGTGGAGCGCGTGCAAAAATACAAGCCGGATGCCAACGAGGCCCTGCTGAACAAGGCTTATGTTTACGCCATGCAGAAACATGGCAAGCAAACGCGTGCCAGCGGCGATCCCTATATCTCCCATCCCCTGGAGGTGGCGGCGATCCTGACCGAAATGCGGCTTGATGAATCAACCATCGCCGTGGCGCTGCTGCATGACACGATCGAGGACACTTCGGCCACGCGCGCCGAGATTGACGAGCTGTTCGGCGAGGACATCGGCCGTCTCGTCGAAGGGCTGACCAAGATCAAGAAGCTCGATCTTGTCACCAAGCGGGCCAAGCAGGCCGAGAACCTGCGCAAGCTGCTGCTGGCCATATCAGACGATGTGCGCGTGCTTCTGGTCAAACTGGCCGACCGGCTGCACAATATGCGTACCCTCGAACACGTGCCGCCAGAAAAGCGCGCCCGTATCGCCGAGGAAACCATGGATATCTATGCGCCGCTGGCCGGGCGCATGGGCATGCAGGAAATGCGCGAGGAGCTCGAGGAGCTCGCATTCAAGAACATCAACCAGGAAGCCTATGATACGGTCACCGGCAAGCTGGCGGAACTCTCCGAGCGCAATCGCGACCTGATCCATACCATCGAGGACGAACTGTCGGCACTGTTCAAGCAGGAAGGGCTGAAGGCGCAGGTCAAGGGCCGGCAGAAGAAGGCCTATTCGGTGTTCCGCAAGATGCAGTCGAAGTCGCTGTCGTTCGAACAGCTCTCCGACGTGTTCGGCTTCCGCATCGTCGTCGACACCGAGGCCGACTGCTACCGGGCGCTCGGCATCGTGCACATGCGCTGGTCGGTGGTCCCGGGACGGTTCAAGGACTATATCTCGACGCCCAAACAGAATGATTACCGCTCGATCCACACCACGATTGTCGGACCCTCAAGGCAGCGCGTCGAACTGCAGATCCGCACGCGCATGATGCAGGACATCGCCGAACGCGGCGTGGCGGCGCATGCACTGTACAAGGATTCCGCCTCGAGCGAAGAAGCGGTGGTGCTGTCCAAGGATTCCAGGGCCTATTCCTGGCTGCGCCAGACCATCGAAGCGCTCTCGGTCGGCGACAATCCGGAAGACTTCCTCGAGCATACCAAGCTGGAGCTGTTCCAGGACCAGGTGTTCTGTTTCACGCCGAAAGGCCAGCTCATCGCCCTGCCGCGCGGGGCGACACCGATCGATTTCGCCTATGCGGTGCACACCGACATCGGCGACACCTGCGTCGGCGCCAAGATCAATGGCCGGATCATGCCGTTGGTCACGCGGCTCGCCAACGGCGACGAGGTGGAAATCCTCCGCTCCGGCGTCCAGGTTCCGCCGCCGGCCTGGGAAGAGATCGTCGTCACCGGCAAGGCGCGGGCGGCAATCCGCCGGGCGACCAAGGCCGCGGTGCGCAAGCAATATTCCGGCCTTGGCATGCGCATCCTCGAGCGCACTTTCACGCGGGCGGGAAAACCGTTGTCGAAGGATGGCCTCAAGCCGGTGCTGCACCGGTTGGGACACAAGGATGTCGAGGACGTGCTGACAGCCGTCGGGCGGGGCGAACTGGCGTCGGATGACGTTTTCCGGGCGATCTACCCCAATCACCAAGAGACCCGGGTGTCGCCGCGCAAGCCTGCCGACGAGGGCTGGTTCAACCTGCGCAGCGCGGCAGGGCTGATCTTCAAGCTCCCCGGGCTTGGAAAAACCCAGAAAACCACCAAGGCGTCGCGGCGCATCGGGCCTGATCCGGACATGGATGCAATGCCGATCCGCGGTATGGATGACAATTCGGTGGTCAAGTTCGGCCCCGGCGGCGCGGTGCCGGGCGACCGGATCGTCGGCATTCTGGAAACAGGCGCCGGTATCACGATCTATCCGATCCAGTCGCCGGAACTGACAAAGTTCGACGACGAACCAAACCGCTGGATCGATATCCGCTGGGATATCGACGAGAACAACAAGAACCGCTTTCCAGCCCGCATCCTGGTGACCGCGATCAACGCGCCGGGAACACTGGCCGAAGTGTCTCAGACGATTGCGACCAGCGAGACCAATATCCAGAACCTGACCATGGTCCGCGTTGCCGCCGATTTCACCGAGATGCTGATCGACCTTCAGGTTTGGGATCTCAAACACCTCAACCAGCTGATCACCCAGCTGAAGGCGCTCGAATCTGTTTCCACCGTCGAGCGGATCTATCACTAGCCCGCGCCGGCGGGCTGCGCGTCAGGCTGCTCTGCGCCCGTGGTTTGGCGCAGGGCGGAATTTTGGAGCGGGCCTTTACCAGTTCTTCGCTGTTGGCGGGCAGACTGGCCTTCGAAGACAAAGGAACAAGAGCGCTTTTTGAGTTTTGTTGTCGCGCTGACTTAGAGCTGACACAAAAGGAGCGATATACGGACACCAGATGCTGTTTCGTCGCCGAAGACCCGAGGGATTTTTTGACCGGTTGCGCACCGCGCTCTGGCCGAGGAGATCGTTTGGCCGGTCGTTCCAGTATTTCATCAAGCGCGTGCTGCGACTGACGGCGACACCTCACGCAATCGCGGCGGGCGTCGCCGCCGGGGTTTTTGCGTCCTGGACGCCGCTGCTCGGGTTTCATTTCATCCTGGCGTTCGCGATCTCCTACCTGCTGGCGGGCAACATGGTTGCCGCGGCGCTTGGAACCGCTTTCGGCAATCCGCTGTCGTTCCCCTTCATCTGGGCGCTTACGCTGAAGGTCGGCAACATGCTGATCGGGATCGAGACCGGCGCGCATCAGAAACACGTCAATCTGGAAGCGCTGCTCAGGCACCTGGATATCAGTCAGCTGTGGGAGCCGGTGCTCAAGCCGATGCTCATCGGTGCGATCCCGCCGGGGGTGGTCAGCGGCGTCGCCTTCTATATTCTCACCTACTGGGCTGTGCGGGCGTTTCAGGCGCGGCGCAAATCGAGGCTGGCAGAGCGGGCCAGGGTGCGGCTCCAGGAACTGGCCAAGGCAAGTTCCGAACGAACGGCAGACAGGGCAAACCGCGCGTGATTATCGGCATTGGCAGCGACCTTATCGACATAAGGCGAATCGAGAAAACCCTCGAACGCCATGGCGAACGTTTTACCAACCGGTGCTTTACCGATGTCGAGCGGGCCAGATCGGATCGCCGGGCACAGCGCGCGGCTTCCTATGCCAAGCGGTTTGCGGCGAAGGAAGCCTGTTCCAAGGCGCTCGGCACCGGGCTGTCGAAAGGCGTTTTCTGGCGTGACATGGGCGTGGTCAACCTTCCGGGCGGCAAGCCGACCATGCAGCTGAGCGGCGGCGCGGCGCAGCATCTCGACAGCATGACGCCTGCGGGCATGATCTGCGCCATTCATTTGACAATAACTGATGATTATCCGCTGGCGCAGGCTTTCGTGGTCATCGAAGCGCTTCCCAGGTCCTGACGCCCGGCCAGCCGCATCATTGCCGCCTTGTGCGGATCCGTTTGCGGGGATATCGGCAGCAGATTGCAGGACATTGGCCAGCGGTGTTGCCGCGAACGATGCAAACAGCTAGAGAAAGCGCTTCCGCGCCCTACCTCGAGGAACTCAACGCGTGTCAGATACCAAAAAAGACAATTCGAGCGGACTTTGGGAAAACATCAAGGTGCTCGCCCAGGCGCTGCTGCTGGCGGTGATCATCCGTACCCTGTTGTTCCAACCGTTCAGCATCCCGTCCGGCTCGATGATGGAGACCCTGCTGGTCGGGGACTATCTGTTCGTTTCGAAATATTCCTACGGGTACACCAAATATTCGATCCCGTTCTCGCCGGATCTGTTTTCCGGCCGTATCTGGGGCAGCGAACCCGAACGCGGCGATGTTGCGGTGTTCCGGCTGCCCAGCAACACCAAGATCGACTACATCAAGCGCGTGATCGGGCTTCCGGGCGACCGGATCCAGGTCACCGACGGCGTGCTCTTCATCAATGGCGAGGCGGTCCCGCGTGAGCTGGTCGGCAGCTACAAGCCGGAAGGACGTTACAGCCAGGGCACCGACGTTCCCGTCTACAAGGAAACGCTGCCCAATGGCGTCACCTACACCACGCTCGACCTCAGCCCCAATTCGCCGGGCGACAACACGCGTGAATTCGTCGTTCCCGAAGGCCATTACTTCATGATGGGCGACAATCGCGACAACTCGCAGGACAGCCGCTTCGAGGTTGGCTATGTGCCGCTCGAAAACTTCATCGGCCGCGCAACGATCATCTTCTTCTCGATAGCCGAGGATGCATCGCCGCTGGAAATCTGGAAGTGGCCGACCGACCTCAGGTTGGGCCGGTTCTTCAAATCAGCGCAGCGATGAAGCGCGCAGCCAAAAAGGTCGCGGACATCGTCGCCCGGGTCGAGGAGCGCATCGGCCATACATTCGCCCATGCCGAAAGGCTGGAGCGGGCGCTGACCCATTCCAGCCTGCGCAATCCGGCGGGTGGCAATTACGAGCGGCTCGAGTTTCTCGGCGACCGCGTGCTTGGCCTTTGCGTGGCGGAATTGCTGTTCGAGCATTTCCGCGAGGCCAGCGAGGGCGAACTCTCCGTGCGCCTCAACCAGCTTGTCAGTGCGCAGACCTGCGGTGAAGTGGCCGACGAGCTGGGTTTGCATGAGTTCATCCGCACCGGCGCCGATGTCAAGCAGGTTGCCGACAAGCGCATGCTCAATGTCCGCGCCGACGTGGTGGAATCGATCATTGCCGCGATCTATCTCGATGCTGGGCTCGAGGCTGCACGGGCGTTCATTCACAGGCACTGGAAGCCGCGGGCCTTTGCCGAAGACGCGGCACGGCGCGACGCCAAGACCGAATTGCAGGAATGGGCCCATGCCCGTTATGGCGTTACCCCGGTCTATAAAGTGACCGACCGGTCCGGCCCCGACCATGAGCCGGTGTTCAAGGTGGCCGTCGAGATCGAGGGGGCCAGGCCCGCCAGCGGCGTCAGCCGCTCCAAGCGTGCCGCCGAACAGGCCGCAGCGACCGCAGTGCTCGAACGCGAAGGCGTCTGGCAGGCAAATGCAGGAAAAGAAAATGACTGACACACCTGAAACAGACGCACCCCCGGCTGAACCGCAGGGGCCGACCCGCTCAGGCTTCGTGGCGCTGATCGGCGCTCCGAATGCGGGAAAATCCACGCTGATGAACCAGCTGGTCGGCGCCAAGGTGTCGATCGTCTCGCACAAGGTGCAGACCACACGGGCGATCGTGCGCGGCATTGCCATCCATGACCGGACCCAGATCGTGTTCATCGACACGCCGGGGATCTTCACGCCGAAGCGCCGGCTTGACCGGGCGATGGTGACAACGGCCTGGGGCGGCGCCAAGGATGGCGACCTGGTGCTGGTGCTGATCGACGCCGAACGCGGCATCAGGGGAGACGCGGAAGCGCTGCTGGATTCGCTCGCCGAGCGGCAGGGACACAAGATCCTGGTGATCAACAAGATCGACCAGGTCAAGCGCGACACGCTGCTGGCGCTGACGGCGGCCATTCACGAGAAGGTCAAGTTCGACGAGACCTTCATGATCTCGGCGCTCAACGGTTCTGGCTGCAAGGACCTGATGGACTACCTGGCGAAAAAGCTGCCGGAAGGGCCGTGGTACTACCCGGAAGACCAGATTTCCGACTTGCCGATGCGGCAGCTGGCCGCCGAGATCACGCGCGAAAAACTGTTCCTGCGGCTGCACCAGGAACTGCCCTACGCATCGCATGTCGAGACCGAGCGCTGGGAAGAGAAGAAGGACGGCTCGGTGCGCATCGAGCAGGTCATCTATGTCGAGCGCGAGAGCCAGAAGAAGATCGTGCTTGGCCACAAGGGCGAGACCATCAAGGCGATCGGCCAGGCGTCGCGCAAGGAGATCGCCGAGATCCTCGAGCAGAAGGTGCACCTGTTCCTGTTCGTCAAGGTTCGCGAGAACTGGGGCAACGATCCCGAGCGCTACCGCGAGATGGGACTTGAATTTCCGCACTGAGCGGGCAAAGTCACGCGATGGAATGGCGAGACGAGGGAATCATCCTGGGCCTCAGGAAGCATGGCGAAACCTCGGTTATCGCCGAGGTGATGACGAAGGCGCATGGCCGTCATCTGGGCATCGTCCGCGGCGGCCGCTCCAAGCGCCACCAACCGGTGCTGCAGCCGGGCAATTCGGTGGATCTGGTATGGCGCGCCAGGCTCGACGAGCATCTGGGTCAATACCAGGTCGAACTCCTGAACGCGCGCGCCGGGCGGCTGATGGAAAGCGCCATCGGCGTGCACGGCGTGCAGGCGATGGCGGCGCTGCTCCGGCTGCTGCCGGAACGCGATTCCCATCCGCGGCTGCACGATGCCTTTGCCATCATTCTCGACAGCCTGGATACGCCGGAAGAAGCCGGTGCGCTCTATGTGCGGTTCGAACTCGCCGTGCTTGAGGATCTGGGCTTCGGCCTCGACCTGAGTACTTGCGCGGCGACCGGCGCACGCACCGATCTCATCTACGTGTCGCCGAAGTCGGGCCGGGCGGTGTCTGCCGAAGCGGGCCGTCCCTGGGCTGACCGGATGCTGGCGTTGCCGGCTTTCCTGCCCGACCGGACACAGGCCTGCACGACCCGGGAAATGCTGGACCAGGCGTTCAGGCTGACCGGTTATTTTTTCGGCCGGCACGTGTTCGAACCACGCGGCGTCGAGCCGCCGATCAGCCGCGAAAGTTTTTGTACGGCCGCCTTGCGGGCAATGCCGCAAGACGCGTCTGCTTCCCCCTCACTTCAGGAACCGATTTCATGATGGATGACAGCAACAACCGCGCCAACGGCCAGTTCACCGGCGTCGTGCCGCTCGATGTGGTGGCGAGAGAAGGCGGCCTGTCAGTGATGAAGGGCATTCTCGAAGGCCGCCTGCCGGGCGCCGCGATGGCGAGGACGCTCAACTTCTGGCTCACCACGGTAGAGGAGGGGCTGATCGTCTTCACCGGCACGCCGGGCGTCGACCATCTCAACCCGCTTGGCACCATTCACGGCGGCTGGGCGGCAACGATCATGGATTCAGCGCTTGCCTGCGCCGTGATGACGACGCTGCAACCCGGCGAGGGCTACACGACGGTGGAGTTCAAGCTCAACCTGACCCGGCCGATCCTGCCCGACATGGGGGAGCTCGCTTGCGAGGGCCGCATCCTGCACCGTGGCAAGACGATTGCCACCTCCGAGGCCTATCTCAGGGACAGTTCCGGCAAGCTCCTGGCGCACGGCACGGAAACCTGCGCCATCTTCCCCATCGGCAAGCTGATGCGCTGAGCGCCGCCGCTCTGCAGCCGCAAGCCGGCACGGTCGCGGTGGCGACCGTCTACTCGGCTTCGTCCAGGACGATGCCGAACTTCTTGATGCGGGAATAGAGCGTTGTGGGCTTGATGCCCATCAGTTGGGCCGCGCCGTCTTCCCCGGAAACGCGGCCGCCGCATCGTTTCAGGCAGGCGACGATGTTGCTGACCTGCAAGTCATGCATCTGCTGTTCGGTCAGGATGTCGGCGTGCTCCGCAGCGCTGGGCCGGCCCGGGCCTTTCTGCAGGTCGAGGATCAGCTTCTCGCCGCGCGACAGGATGGCCCCGCGCTCGACCACGTTCTGCAGCTCCCGGACATTGCCGGGCCAGTGATAATCCTGCAGTTGCCGGATATTGGCCTTGGTAATCGTCGGCTTCTGCAGGTTCAGCCGCTCGCAGGCGAGGGTGAGGAAGTGCTGCGTCAGCTCGGGGATGTCGGACAGGCGTTCGCGCAGCGGCTGGCACTCGATCGGAAACACGTTGAGATAGAAGTAGAGATCCTGGCGAAACGTGCCGTTCCTGATGCAGGTGGTCAGATCCTTGCTCGAGGAGGCGATGACGCGCACATTGATCTTGCTGATGCGGTTGTCGCCGAGCCGCTCCAGCGATTGTTCCTGCAGGGTCTTGAGGATCTTGCCCTGGAGCTCGATCGGGATTTCGGAAACCTCGTCGAGATACAGCGTTCCGCCGTTGGCGATTTCCAGCTTGCCGGTGCGGTCGTGGATGGCACCCTGGAAGGCGCCGCGGACATGGCCGAACAGTTCGCTCTCGAAGGTCGAGGGGGAAATACCGGCGCAGTTGATGCGGATGATCGGCCGCCGGGCGCGCGAACTCGACTTGTGAATGGCGGACGCAATCAGCGATTTGCCGGTACCGCCTTCACCGGTGATGAGTACGTTGCTCTGGGTCTTGGCCACCAGCTCGATCTGCGCCAGGGTCCGCATGATGGCGGGCGAGGAGCCGGCCAGATCGTAGTGGGAACGGACATTGCGGATCTCTTCCTGCAGATATTCGTTTTCCTGCTCGAGCCGTTCGCGCAGCGCCTCGATCTGGTCCATCGCCGCGCGCAGCTTGCGTTCGTTCTCGCGCCGCTCGGACACGTCGCGGAAGATGACCACCGCGCCAGCCAGCACCTGCTGGTCGTAGATCGGGGTGGAGGTGTATTCCACCTGGATGGGCCGGCCGTTCTTGTGCCAGAACACCTCGTCTTCCACCCGGTTGACCTGTTCGTTGCGGAACGAATGGTAGATCGGGCATTCGCGTGAGGGATATTTCCTGCCGTCGAGATGGTGATGGTGGATCATGGCGTGGATGTCCTCGCCGAGCAGGTCTTCCTTGGTCCAGCCCAGCATCTCCTGGGCGGCATTGTTGACGAAGGTGGTCTTGCCCTCGAGATTGATGCCGTAGATGCCTTCACCCGCCGCATCGAGGATCAGCCGGTTCTCGTTTTCCATCTCCCGGAAGAAATCGCGCGCCCGGTCCCATTCCATCAGCCCCCGGGCGTGCAGGTTGTGGGTGGAAACATTCTGGGAGCGGGTGTCGTAAGCCTCCATGTCGATGATCTGCATGACCAGATAGGCTGCACCGGAATGCCCGATCATGGTGCCGTGGATTTCCGTGGCGATCTCCCGTCCCTCGGCGCTGACGATCGGCAGGTCGCGGGTCCAGCTGGTCCTGTAGTGGTCGACCTTTTCCGTGAAGACGATAAGTTCCGGCAGGCGTCCGACCAGGAAGGCCGCGAAATCCTTGCCGCGCAGGTGCTCATCGGCGAGCAACAGGCTGGCGGCGCCATTGGCCGCAACGATCAGGCCGTTGTGCGTGTCGAGCGCGATGGCCGGCAGGATACTCGATTGCACATGGCTGTGCAGAAAGGGGGTGTCGTTTTCCATCGCATCAGATTGCGCACTGCAACATAAAAAATCAACGAAATTTCGTAAATTACGAAAAATCGTAATTAATTTACCTGAAGCGACTCCTGATATTTAAGTAAAATCAATAATTTATTGAATCTGGATGGAATCCCGAATTTTGCGGATTTCCGGGTTTGAGCCGCTAACCTGATCTCAGGATTTATCGCAGGAGAAACCGATGACAGTCAAAAGTCTAAACGATCCCTTCTCGAGCAAGGCCGATCTCAGGCATGGCGCCAAGTGCGGATGCTCCGCCTGTGCACCGACATCCGGCATTCGCGAAGAGAGCACTTTGCAGTCCAGCGAGGCGATGATGGAGCGCGCGATCGAAAGCGCCATCGTCCGGTCCGTGTTCGGGCATTCCGATATCAGCCGCCGTTCCTTCATGGGTCTGGTCGGGGGAGGGACGGCTGCCGCCGCTCTCGCGTCGATTTTCCCGATCGACAAGGCAAAGGCGGCGCTGCTCGACACGCTCGGCAAGCCGGAAAAGACGGACCTCAACATCGGCTTCGTTCCGATCACCTGCGCAACGCCGATCATCATGGCGCAGCCGCTTGGCTTCTACGAGCGCTACGGGCTGAATGCGCAGGTCATCAAGACCGCCGGCTGGGCGGTGGCGCGCGACAAGTCGCTGGCAGGCGAATACGACGCCAGTCACATGCTCACCCCGATGCCGCTGGCAATGACGCTCGGCGCCGGCTCGGTGGCCGAGCCCTACATCATGCCCGCGGTCGAGAACATTAACGGCCAGGCCATCGTGCTGTCGAACGAGCACAAAGACAAGCGCGATCCGAAGCAGTGGAAGGGCTTCACCTTCGGCGTGCCGTTTGAATATTCGATGCACAATTTCCTGCTTCGCTACTACGTGGCCGAGCACGGTCTCGATCCGGATGTCGACATCCAGATCCGCGTCGTGCCGCCGCCGGAAATGGTCGCCAATTTGCGCGCCGGAAACCTCGATGGCTACCTGTCGCCGGATCCCTTCAACCAGCGCGCGGTGTGGGAGAATATCGGCTTCATCCACATCCTGACCAAGGAGATCTGGGAAGGGCACCCTTGCTGTGCCTTCGCAGCACCGCTCTCCTTTGCCACCGAGCTGCCCAACACTTACGGGGCGCTGCTCAAGGCGATCATCGACGCCACGCAATACGCCTCCAACCCTGACAACCGGAAAGAGATCTCGGCGGCGATCGCGCCGACCAACTATCTCAACCAGCCGGTCGAAGTCATCGAGCAGGTGCTGACCGGAACCTATGCGGACGGACTTGGGGAAGTGAAGCAAGTGCCCGACCGCATCGATTTTGACCCGTTCCCCTGGCACTCGATGGGCGTTTGGATCCTCACCCAGATGAAACGCTGGGGCTATATCGAGGGCGATATCGACTACAAGGCGGTGGCCGAGCAGGTGTACCTGGCGTCCGACGCCCGCAAGATCCTCACCGATCTGGGCTATGACGCCCCGGCGGAAAGCTACAAGTCGCACGTCATCATGGGCAAGACCTTCGATCCCGCGACGCCGGAAGACTACGTCGCGAGCTTTGCAATCAAGAAAGCCTGACGCATGACCGACATGTCCGTGAACAAGCGCGCGGCGCTCCTCTCGTTCATCCTGCTGTTTGCCGGCCTCCTGTTGTGGGAGGCCGTCATTCCCGGCCAGAAGGCGGCAGGCGAGCTGACCGAGTATGAGCGCCTGACCGGCGGCGGCGCGCAGAAGGCCGGCGTCCCACCGCCGAGCCAGGTCCTGGAGAAGGCCTGGGAACAGTTGAGCGACCCGTTCTATGACGCGGGTCCGAACGACAAGGGGATCGGCATCCAGATCGGATACTCGATCTACCGCGTGCTGGCCGGTTACTTTCTGGCGGCACTCATCGCCATTCCGTTAGGCTTCCTCATCGGCATGTCGCCGGTCGCCTACAAGGCGCTCAACCCGTTCATCCAGGTGCTCAGGCCGATCTCGCCGCTGGCATGGATGCCGCTGGCGCTGTTCATCATCCAGGACAGCGAGACCAGCGCGATCTTCGTGATCTTCATCTGCTCGATCTGGCCGATGCTGATCAATACCGCTTTCGGGGTGGCCGGGGTGCGCAAGGACTGGGTCAACGTGGCCAGAACCCATGAACTGGGCGCGCTGCGCACAGCCTTCATGGTGATCCTGCCCGCGGCAGCGCCGACGATCGTGACCGGCATGCGGATTTCCATCGGCATTGCCTGGCTGGTGATCGTTGCCGCCGAGATGTTGGTCGGCGGAACCGGCATCGGCTACTATGTCTGGAACGAGTGGAACAACCTCGATCTCACCTCGGTCATTTTCTCGATCCTGATGATCGGCGTCGTCGGCATGGCGCTCGATGCCATGTTCGGCGTGTTGCAGCGCTTTGTCGTCTACAGCGAATAGGAGAGACCCCGTGAGCACTGCTTTTCTGAGCGTTGAACGCCTGAGCCAGAGGTACCCGGACGGAGCGGGCGGCCAGACCACGATCTTCGAGAATGCCAGCTTCGGCATCGAGCGCGGCGAGTTTGTCGTCATTCTCGGCCATTCAGGCTGCGGCAAGTCGACGATCATGAACATTCTCGCCGGTTTGGCCGAGGCCACCGAGGGCGTCGTCATCATGGACGGCAAGGAGGTTTCCGGGCCGAGCCTCGATCGCGGCGTGGTGTTTCAGAACTACTCGCTGCTTCCATGGCTCAACGCGCTCAAGAACGTGACATTTGCCGTCGCCGCCCGCTATCCGGACTGGTCGAAGGACCAGGTGCTGGATCACTCGAAGAAGCATCTGGAAATGGTCGGGCTGAGCGCGGATGTATTCAACCGCAAGCCGAGCCAGCTTTCGGGCGGCATGCGCCAGCGCGTGTCGATCGCCCGGGCGTTCTCGATCAGCCCGAAGCTGTTGCTGCTCGACGAGCCGTTCGGGGCGCTCGATGCGCTGACGCGCGGTACCATCCAGGACGAGTTGCTCAAGGTCTGGGCGGGCACCAACCAGACCGTCTTCATGATCACCCACGACATCGATGAGGCCATTCTGCTCGCCGACCGCATCCTGCTGATGACCAACGGACCCTTTGCGCGCGTGGCGGAATCCGTCGAGATCACGATCCCGCGGCCGCGCAGCCGGATCGAGATCGTCGAACATCCCAACTACTACGCGATCCGCAATCATCTGGTGCAGTTCCTCGGCAAGCATTCGAAGGAACTCGCCGGGCCGACGGATGCCGCCGAGAACAGGCCGGCGACGGTCCGCATCGACAAGACCGCGCCGGCTGTCCGTGCGCCCAGCAAGCTCGCCGTTTAACACCCAAACCAGGAGACCTCATCATGGCAAAAATGATGACCAAGGAAGACGTGACTGAAATGATCCTCTCGGCCAAGCGGACGACCGGCATGAAATGGGAGGAGATCGCCGAGAAGATCGGGATGTCGCCGGTCTGGACCCACTCGGCCGCAATGGGCATGAACGCCATGCCCAAGGACAAGGCCGAGGCGATGGTCTCGGTGATGGGCCTGCCGCAGGAAGCTGCCCTGGTGCTGCAGGAATACCCGACCAAGATCTGGGAACAGGCGGTGCCGACTGACCCCTGCATCTACCGGCTCTACGAAATCGTCGGCGTCTACGGGCCGACGATCAAGACGCTGATCCAGGAAGAATTCGGCGACGGCATCATGTCGGCCATCGATTTCGACATGCAGATCACCCGTGTCGCCAATCCCAAGGGCGACCGCGTCAAGATCGAGATGTCCGGCAAGTTCCTCGGCTACAATTCCTGGTAATGTCGCGGCCTCCTTTCCCACCGTTCACCGAAGAAACGGCTGCCCAGAAGATCAGGGCAGCCGAGGATGGCTGGAACGGCCGCGACCCGGCAAAGGTCGCGCTGGCCTATACGCCGGACAGCAAGTGGCGGAACCGCTCGGAGTTCATCAACGGGCGCAGCGAGATCGAGGCGTTCCTGACACGAAAGTGGGAGAGGGAGCTCGACTACAGGCTGATCAAGGAACTCTGGGCATGTTCCGGCAACCGCATTGCTGTCCGCTTTGCCTATGAATGGCACGATGCGGCAGGAACCTGTTACCGCTCCTACGGAAACGAGAACTGGGAGTTCGACGAGGCGGGCTACATGATGGCCCGACATGCCAGCATCAATGATGTCGAGATCGCGGAAGCCGATCGCAAGTTTCACTGGCCGCAGGGGCGGCGGCCCGACGATCATCCGGGGTTGACGGAGCTCGGCTTGTAAAGCCGGGCGGAACGATGGTCATCGGAACGACAAAGGGCGCCGCTGGCGCCCTTTGCTGTTGGAAGCGGTTGTCCGGTGGCGATCAGGCCATGCCGATCTTGCCGCCGCCCTGTCTGGTGACCGCGACAACGGCCGGGCGGACCGGCATGTCGTCACGGAAATCGGGCCAGCGCGTTGCCGGCTGCTCATAGGTGGCCAGACCCTCGTCGCCGGGATGCTGGACGGCGAGGAAGACGGTTTCTCCCTTCGGATCGAACAGCGGGCCGCACATCTCGGCGCCGACCGGCACCCGGAAGAACAGCTTCGAGGTGGCGCGGGCTTCACCCTCGGTGTCGACGGCCCAGAGCCCGTCGGCGCGGCCGGTCTTCTTGGCCGAGTTGCCGTCGGTTGACACCCACAGCCGGCCGTCGGCGTCGATGGCGCAGTTGTCGGGCATGCCGAACCAGCCATTCGTGGTAGTAGCCGACGAGAAGCTGGCGCCCACCTCCGCCACCGACGGATCGCCGCATTTGAGCAGGATTTCCCAGGTCGATTTCGTGGAGGCGAAATCGCCATCGGTTTCGCTGATCTCGATGATGTGGCCGAAGGCGTTCTTGGCGCGCGGGTTGGCGGCGTTCTCGTCGCCCTCCTTGCGGCGGGTGTTGTTGGTCAGCATGCAATAGACCTTGCCGGTCATGGCATTGGGCTGAACGTCTTCGGGGCGGTCCATCTTGGTGGCGCCGAGAAGGTCACCGGCGCGGCGGGCCTCGATCACCACGTCGGCCTGGCTCGAAAAGCCGTTGCCGGCCGTGAGCGGGCCTTCACCGTGCACCAGCGGCAGCCAGTCGAGCGTGCCATCGTCGTTGAAGCGGGCGACATAGAGCGTGCCGTCATCAAGCAGGTCCATGTTGGCGGCGCGGTCGTCGGGATTGTAGGTGCCGGCGGTGACGAACTTGTAGACATAGTCGAAGCGCTCGTCGTCGCCGCAGTAGAGCACCACGCGGCCGTCCTTGTTGACAACGCTCTCGGCGCCCTCATGCTTGACGCGTCCCAGGGCCGTGCGCTTCTTCGGCACCGAATTCGGGTCCATCGGGTCGACCTCAACCACCCAGCCGAAACGGTTGGGTTCATTGGGCTCCTTCGAGACATCGAAACGGTCGTGGTGAGCGCCCCAATTGTACCAGCCGGCCGGCGCGCCGTAGCGCTTGTAGTTGGCGGCTTCCGGATGGCCTTCCGGCAGGTCTCCCATGAAGTAGCCGTGGAAGTTTTCCTCGGCCATCACCCAAGTGCCCCAGGGGGTGACGCCGCCGGCGCAGTTGTTGAGCGTGCCGAACACCTTCGTGCCGGACGGATCGGCATTGGTCTTGAGCCGGTCGTGACCTGCGGCCGGGCCAGTCAGTTCCATTTCCGTGCCGACATGGATGCGGCGGTTCATCTTGCCGTCGAGCACGGGCGTCCACTTGCCGTTTTCCTTGCGGATCTCGATGACGGTGCCGCCATGGGCCGCCATTTCGATGTCGACGATGTCCCTGGTGAACTCGCCCATCATCACCTTGTCCTTGCCGTCGCCGTCCTTGCCGATGGTGGCCCAGTTGGGGAACATCAGTTCGGCGTTGGTGTATTCGTGGTTGACGACCAGCAGGCCGTGATCGCCGGTGTCGTCAAGCGGCACGAAGCCGACATAATCGTTGTTGTAGCCGAACTGCCGGGCCTGGCTTTCAGGCGTCTGGTTCATCGGGTCGAATTCGGGCGAGTCTGCAAACACCTTGTCGCCCCAGCGCATGAGCACATCGGCATCATAGCCTTCGGCAACGTGATGGGTCTCATCGACGCCGGCTTCGACTTCGGTGAAGGAGAAGGCGCTCATGCCTTCGGCGCGGGCCTCGTCGACGATCATCAGCGCCAGCGGGCTGACGGTTGAGGCGATGGCGGTGACGGCGAGCGAGCCGCCGAGAAAACTGCGGCGCGAAAAGCGGCGGTTGATGATGTCGCCCATGGTCGGGTTGTCCGACGGGTTGCGGCCGACATCTTCCTCGGCTTCACGGATCTCGGTGAGATTGATGAGTGCGTCTTCTGGCTTGAACATCTCGTTCATGGCTGTCTCCATCGTGTTGGACTGACCCCGATGGATGCAAATGTACCATTTTGCGTAACAGGCTTATGACAGATGTCATCAATGGCCCGCATTCTTGGAATGCGGGCCTCAAGGGGTTGGGGAGGTTGCCCTTGGTCAGCCCTCAGGGGCAAATGCCTTCATTCCGCGGGCGCAAGCACAGGCCGTTCCACCGCCTGTTCCCTGATCGGCCAGTGCACGATGGCGGCAAACAGGCCGAGCGCCACGCCCAGCCACCAGACTGGATTGTAGGTGCCGAAGATGTCGTAGAGGTAACCGCCGAGCCAGACGCCGAGGAACGAGCCGACCTGGTGGGACAGGAAGACGAGGCCGCCGAGCATGCCGAGATGGCCGGTGCCGAACATGATGGCGACGAGTGCGTTGGTCGGCGGAACTGTCGACAGCCAGAGCAGGCCCATGACAATGGCGAAGATCACCACCGAGGTGCTGGTCTGCGGCAAGAGCAGGAACGCGGTCACCGCGATCGAGCGGCCGATATAGATCCAGACAAGCGCCATCGGCTTGGAATAGCGCTGGCCGATATAGCCGGATGTGAGCGAGCCGATGATGTTGAAGAAGCCGATCAGCGCCAGCGACAACACCGCATAGGAGCTATCTATACCGATGTCGCGCAGATAGGCGGGGAAGTGTGCGGTGATGAAGGCAACCTGGAAGCCGCAGACGAAGAAGCCGGAGACCAGCAGGAGATAGCTCTTGTGGCCGAGCGCCTCGCGCAGGGCTTCACCGATCGACTGCTTGTACTGCAGGGCCGACTGGGTGCCCGAATTGGAGTTGCCGCGCAGCGGAATGGCCAGGAATGGGATGATGAACATCATCGCGGCCATCCAGATGAGCGCCTCGTGCCAGCCATAGGCGTCGATGAGACCCTGGCTCAAAGGCGCGAAGACGAACATGCCGGCAGAGCCCGCGGCTGTGCCGATGCCGAAGGCCATGGAGCGGCGTTCAGGCGCCACGTTGCGGGCGAAGGCAGCCAGTACGATGCCGAAGGAGGCCGAGGCGATGCCAAGGCCTACGAGCACGCCGCCGCCGATGTAGAACCAGCCGGGCGTCGGAGCGACCGACATGAGGAAGAGCCCGCCCGAATAGACGATTGCCGAGAGGGCCAGCACCTTCCATGTGCCGTACTTGTCAGCGATCGCGCCGAAGAAGGGCTGTCCCAGGCCCCAGAACAGGTTCTGGATGGCCATGGCGAGCCCGAAAGTGGTCCGGTCCCAGCCGGTTTCGGCAAGCATCGGCAGCTGGAAGAAGCCCATGGCCGAACGCGGTCCGAAGGACAGAAGCGCGATCAGCGAGCCGGCAATGATGATCAGCCAGGGCAGCGGCGGAACGGCTGGGGAGGGGCGGGTTTCGGACATGGATGGCTCCTGGAATGTGCGGCGACTTTAGGGGATTCCATCCATTCGACAAGTGCATTTGATTGAAGGAATGGATCAGCAGAATTGATGTTCGCCACTCGTTAACCGCGAAAGTCGACACTGGCGGCTGATTTCGCACACCATGGTTGTGGACGGCTGTGACAGTGTATAACCGGGACCATTCACTTTACTGGATTTCCGCATGTTCTCCTTGCTTGGTTTTTTGCTTCTGATCGCCCTGGCCCTGTGGGTGCGCAGTGTTTCGCTTGAACAACGCCGGATGGCCGAGGAATTGGTACTGCTGCGCCGTCAGCTCGACCGGCTTCCGGCCGGGGAAGCCGCGGCCTCCGGCACCGAGACTGGCGATGAACCGGCAGAGCTGCTGCGGGATGCGCCTGAAAGCACGGGCACCGGGCCGGAACCGGAGGACCTTGAGCCGAAGGCCGCCGAGGCGGCAGATGCTGCCCGGCTTGCAACCGGTGCCGATGCCGGGCGGCCGGACGTCGTCGAGACCGGTTCCGAGCCGCGCGGCGAGACCGAGGCCGGGTCGCCGGAGGTCGCCGCTGCAGACGCGCCGAGCCCTGGCAAGGGCATGGACCTGGAGAGCCTGATCGGCGGCCGCTGGTCGGCGCTGCTTGGCGGACTGGCGGTTGCCCTGGGGGTTCTGTTCCTGGCGCGCTACTCGATCGAGGCGGGTCTGCTCGGGCCGCGCGCCCGGATGACCATGGGCACGCTGATGTCGCTGGCCCTGTTCGGCGCCGGTGAATTCATACGCCGCCGCGACCGGCGGGAGGCGATGCCGACGCTGATGAGTGCCGACATTCCGGGGATCCTGACCGGGGCAGGTGCAATCGGCGCCTTCGGCACGCTCTATGCGGCCTACGCGCTCTACGGTTTTATCGGCCCGGCCATCGCCTTTGTCGGCCTGACCGTTCTCGGTATCGCCAGCCTGCTTCTGTCCGCGGTTCACGGCCCGAAACTCGCGGCTCTCGGATTGATCGGTGCCTATGCGTCGCCTCTGCTCGTCTCCTCGCAGGAACCCAATCCGGTGGCCTTCGGCGCCCATATCCTGGTGGTGACCGCTTCGGTCATGGGTGTCGCGCGGATTCGCGGCTGGCGCTGGCTGGCGATCGGCGGGATCGCCGGGTCGACTGTCCTGGCCTTGCTGCTGTTGACGATCTCGACGCTGACAGCCTGGTTCACCCTCGGACTTCTGCTCGTGGCGTTGTTTGCCGTTCACGTCACAAGCCTGGTCGCCGGCATCGAGGCGCGTCCGGATCCGCTCGAGGACCGGCCGGCGGCGCGGCTTGCGATCGGGGCCGTGCTTTGCGTCGTCCTGGTTGGCGTTCTCGCCATCCTGACCTGGGACACTCAGGTGCCGTTGCTGCTCCTGGTGTCCGGTCTCGCCGCGCTGATGGTGGCCGCCGGCGGGGTCTGGCCGTCGCTGTCGCTCATAGCCCCTTTTTCGACGGTGCTGATCGTTGTGGCGCTGTTGGCGCTCAGGATCGATTTCCCGGTCATCGCGGGCATCACCTCCGGTCTCGATATCCGCGACGGCCTGATGGCGCCGGATCTCGGCGGCTTTGTCCGCAACAGCCTGCTGCTGGCGGTTCCATCCTTCCTGCTTGCCGTCTTCTTCGGTCTCAGGGCAGCGGCGACCGCCCCGATCGCGGCCGGGCGGCTGTCGGTTGCGGTGAGCGCCATTACCGTCCTGACCATGGCGGCGATCTATCTGTCGATCGCCCCGTTCGAAACCCATGTTCCGACCGGGCTCGCGGCGCTGGCGCTCTCGGCAATGATGGTCGGGCTGACCGAGAAGTTCGGCCGCGCCAGAGCGGATGACTGGTCGGCCGCGGCCCCGGCATGGCTGGCGGTGGGCGCAGTGGCGCTCGCGGGGCTGGCCGTCGCCATCCTGCTGACACGTCAATGGATCCCGCTGGGGTTTGCGGTCACCGCTGCCGGCGCCTGCCAGATCCATGGCAGACGGCCGGTGCCGGCGCTCGGGTGGCTTGCCGTGGTGCTGGCCCTGCTGGCCTCATCGGGGCTCTATTTCAATGCACCGTTTTCCGCCGATGTCATCGGGTCGACGCCGTTGTTCAACTGGCTGGTCGTGATCATCGCCCTGCCGGCCGCGCTGTTGATCTGGGGCGGCCTGGCGTTGCGCGGATCGGGCGGACGCCGGCCCGGCGAACTGGTGATCGCCTTCGGTCTGGCTCTGGCCGGTCTGTTCGTGGCGCTGGAGCTGCGCCACTTCATCGCCGGTGGCGACATTGCCGGCGCGCCTTTCGGCCTGATCGACATGGCGACCCAGTCGATTGCGGCGCTGGGCTTCTCGATCGGGCTGCAATGGGCCGCCCGGCGCAGCGACGCGAGCGTGTTTCCGCTGGCCTCGCTGGTGGTCGGGGCGCTCGGGATCGCGGCGATGGTGATCGGGCTGATCGCTGTCTTCAATCCGTTCCTCAGCCAGGCGGCCGTCGGCGAAGGGCGGGTGTTCAACCTGCTGCTTCCGGGCTACCTGATCCCCGGCCTGCTTGCCGCCCTGACCGGCTATCTCGCGCCGGCAACCCGGCCCGGCTGGTACCGGATCGGCTATGGCGCAACAGGTGCCGTGCTGCTGTTCCTCTATGTGTCGCTGATGGTCCGGCACGGGTTTCAGGGCGAGAAGGTCGGGTTTCTCCGGACCACGTCGGATGCGGAGATCTGGGCCTACTCGGTGGCGTGGCTGATCATGGGCGGCTGTACCCTGGCGCTGGGACTGGTGCTCCGGTCGTTGCCCCTACGGGCGGCGTCTGCGGCGGTCATCTCGCTGACGGTCGCGAAGGTGTTTCTGATCGACATGTCGGCGCTGACCGGCGCCTTGCGAGCCTTTTCCTTCATCGGACTTGGAGTCTCGCTGATGGTCATCGGCCGGTTTTATCAACGGGTGCTGCTGCGCACCGGGAACCGGTCGGGCAACAAGAGCTGAACCGCGCCTTTGTTGACAGGGGCCGCTGCCGGGGGAATGCTTGCCAGGGTGTTGGAACCGGCAGGAGACAGGGCAATGAGACAGGGCGTATTTGCAGCGGCGATGATATCCGGCCTTTTGTTCGGGGCCGTGTCAGGCGCCGGCGCTCAGGACTTCGATCCGGGCCGGGCGACGTTCGATCCCGAAAGCCAATTCGTCATCACGCCGTTTGGCGCCATCATCGGCGATCCGGCGCAGGTCACCGACCTCTCGACCGATCGGACCGGGTTCACCTATTGCTCGGCTGTGCCGGACAAGGATCGCGGCCTCTTGCTGATGGCATCCATCGTGGTCCCGGCCCAGGACGGCGCGGAGGGCGGCGGCCATTCGATTATTATGACCGTCGATCAGGCCCGCACGTTCATTGCGCATCTGCGCAAGGCGCCGGAATGGGCCAAGGTGGCCGCGGAGAACAAGGTCGGCCTGTTTTCCAAGCCGATCGGCGACGTGATCGGCGCGGAAGGCGATGCCGAGCACATGGCGATCACATTCGTCTCCGACGAAAACAGCAACGGGTCGGTGCGAATCGAGCACATGCTGGGTGGCGTGGCCAATGCATTCGGGATCGGGATCAATCCGGCGCTGAAATATGCCGGGCAGGCCGAGTATACACTTGAAAAGGCGCTTGCCGAGACACCCGCTGCCGCGCCTGCGGAGGACGCGGAGAAAAGCAAGCTGTTCAAGTAATCCCCAACCGCCGCCTGTCAGTGGCAATGGCCGGCCGACTTGCATTCGGAAAGGCAAAGTCCTATGTGAAGGGTTCCCCGGCATTGCCGGGTTCTTTTGAAACCCCATTATGCTCAAAGTGAGCATAATGGATGATGACGGGAGGGTTTGCCATGACCCGGTTGGAGACAGGCACGAACGCACAGGCCGCAAGGCAGGCGCAAAGTGCAGCGGAGCGGTTCGGCGTAATGGAGCGTCCGGAGTTGAAATATACCCCGGCGGTAGCGCGCGAGACGGCGCATCTTTACGAGCGTGTGCGCCAGCACATCCCGGAAATCGAATGGCCGGTCTACGCGCCCTATGTCCACGCCATCAACCGGATCAAGAAGGAACGCGGAGCGGCAATCCTTGCGCACAACTACCAGACGCCGGACATCTTTCACTGCGTTGCCGATATCGTCGGCGATTCGCTGCAGCTGGCGCGCGAGGCGTCAAAGGTCGACGGCGAGATCATCATCCAGTGCGGCGTGCACTTCATGGCCGAGACCTCGAAACTCCTGAACATGGACAAGACCGTGCTGATCCCTGACGCGCGGGCCGGGTGTTCGTTGTCCGATTCGATCACCGGCGCCGACGTGCGGCTCTTGAAGGAGCGCTATCCCGGCGTGCCGGTTGTGACCTACGTCAACACCTCGGCCGACGTGAAGGCGGAAACCGATATCTGCTGCACCTCGTCGAATGCCGTTGCCGTCTGCGAAAGCTTCGAGTCGGACACGGTTCTGTGCATTCCCGACGAATACCTGGCGATGAATGTCGCCAAGCAGACCAAGAAGAAGATCCTGACCTGGAAGGGTCATTGCGAGGTGCACGAGCGTTTCACGGCTGAGGAACTGCTCGCCTACAAGGAAGCCGATCCGACCATCCAGATCATCGGCCATCCCGAGTGCCACCCGGACGTGATCGCGGTCTGCGACTATTCCGGCTCGACTTCCGGCATGATCAACTACGTCAAGGACAATCGGCCGCCGCGGGTGCTGCTGGTGACCGAATGCTCGATGGCGTCCAACATCGAGAGCGAAGTTCCGGGCGTCGACTTCGTCAAGCCGTGCAATCTGTGCCCGCACATGAAGCGGATCACCCTGCCCAAGATCCTCGACAGCCTGCTCACCATGACCGAGGAGGTTGTGGTCGATCCGGCGATTGCCGACCGCGCCCGCCTGGCGGTCGAGCGGATGATCAACCTCAAGAACTGACGTTCTGGCCTGGCGGCCGCAGCGCCGCACTCGTCCAGCAGGGAGTACGCCATGGCGTCGACAGCGATTGCCGTTCATCAGCCGCAAGCGGCCAAGCGATCCGACGAAGTCGTCATCATCGGCGGCGGGCTTGCCGGGCTGTTCTGCGCGCTGAAACTGGCGCCCAAGGCGGTGACGGTTCTGGCCGCCGCCCCGATCGGCCGCGGCGCGTCCTCGGCCTGGGCGCAGGCCGGCATCGCCGCCGCCGTCGGGCCCGGCGACACGATCGAAAGCCATGTCAACGACACCATCATTGCCGGCGACGGAATTGTCGATGAGAAGATCATCCGGATGATGGCGTCGGAGGCGTCTGACCGGATCCATGACCTGCTCGGCTACGGCGTGCCGTTCGACCGCGATCTCGAAGGCCATCTGGCGGTGAGCCGTGAGGCCGCGCATTCAGAGAGCCGGATCGTGCGGGTCAGGGGCGACATGGCGGGACGCGCCATCATGGAGGCGCTGGTCGCCTCGGTGCGCAAGAGGCCGTCGATCCGGGTGCTGGAAGGCTATGTGGTCGAGGATCTGATTGTCGAAGAGGGCCGGGTGACCGGCGTCATCGCCCGGGACAGCGCCGGCAGCGGCGAGGAATTGCAACGGATCACCGGCTCGAACGTGGTGATGGCCACCGGCGGCATCGGCCATCTCTACGAGGTGACGACCAACCCGACCGAGGCGCGCGGCGGCGGCATCGGCATGGCCGCGCGCGCCGGCGCACGGATGGCCGACATGGAGTTCGTGCAGTTTCACCCGACCGCGATCAATGTCGGCAAGGACCCGGCGCCGCTCGCCACCGAAGCCTTGCGCGGCCATGGCGCGACGCTGCACAATGCTGCCGGCGAGCGATTCATGCTGCCGCTGCACAAGGATGCGGAACTGGCGCCGCGCGATGTGGTGGCGCGCGGCATCTTCGCCGAGGTGAAGGCCGGGCGGGGTGCCTTTCTCGATTGCCGCACGGCGGTGCCAGGATTTGCCGAAGAATTTCCCACGGTCTACGGCTACTGCCGGGAGGCCGGCATTGACCCGATCAGCGAGATGATCCCGGTCGTCCCGGCGGCGCATTATTTCATGGGCGGGATCTGGACCGACATCAATGGCCGGACCTCGCTGCCCGGCTTCTGGGCCTGCGGCGAATGCACCTCGACCGGCGCGCACGGCGCCAACCGGCTGGCGTCGAACTCGCTCTTGGAAGCGGTGGTGTTCTCCGCCCGCATCGCCGAGACGCTGAAGGGCGAGATCAAGCCCGATGCGCCTGCAAACTGGCAGGATGGCTCGGTGACGACGACCGAGCACATCACCGAGAACGACCATCCCAACATGGTGGCCCTGCGCAAGACCATGAGCGCCAATCTGGGTGTGCTGCGCGACGGCGAGGGCATGCGTGCCGCACTTCACACGATTTTGCACCTGGCGCGGGAAAGCCACTCGGTCCGCTTCGACAATGTCATCACCACGGCGAAACTGATCGCGGTCTGCGCGCTCAACCGCACCGAAAGCCGCGGCGGGCATTTCCGCACCGACTATCCGGAAGAACAGGCGGACTGGAAACGGCGGACGCTGGTGACGCTCGATCAGGCCCATGCCATCATTCCCGACCTGCTGGAGGGCTGACCCATGACACATGCCTATCTTCCCGAACTGCCGCAGCTGATGGTCGAGGAACAGGTGCGCGCAGCGCTCATCGAGGATCTCGGCCGGGCAGGCGACATCACCTCGAACGCCACGATCGGCCCGGAGAAACAGGCGACCGCCGAGATGAATAGCCGCGAAGAAGGCGTCATCGCCGGGCTGCCGCTGGCTGCGACCGCTTTCCGGCTGATTGATCCGGCGATCCGCTTCGAGGCGCTGGTGGCTGACGGTGCGCGGGTGGAGCCGGGCACGTTGATTGCCCGGATCTCGGGCCCTGCACGCGGGCTTCTGTCAGCCGAAAGGGTGGCGCTGAATTATCTCATGCATCTGTCGGGGATTGCTACCTACACGGCGCGGTTTGCGGATGCGATTGCTCACACCGAGGCCCGGGTTACCTGCACCCGCAAGACCATACCGGGGCTCCGGTCCGTGGAGAAATATGCCGTGCGCTGCGGCGGCGGCTCGTCGCATCGCTACGGGCTCGATGACGCCATCCTGATCAAGGACAACCATATCGCCGTCGCCGGCGGCATTGCCGAAGCACTCAGAGCCGCCAAGGCCTTTGCCGGGCATCTGGTCAGGATCGAGATCGAGGTCGACACGCTCGAGCAGTTTGCGCAGGTTCTGAATGAGGGGGCGGATGTCTGCCTGCTCGACAACATGGGGCCGGACATGCTCAGGCAGGCGGTGGCGATGAATGCCGCCAGGAGCGGCGGCCCGATCAAGCTCGAGGCCTCGGGCAACGTCAATCTCGACACGATCAGGGCCATCGCCGAGACCGGCGTTGACTACATCTCGACCTCGAAGATCACCATGGCTGCGCCCACTCTCGACATCGGGCTGGATATGGCGATCGGGTGAGCCCCGGTGATGTTCACTTTTGTGATGGCCGGATCAATTGTTTTGCTTGATCAGTTCATGTGTTGAAGCCCCGGTCTTATTTGGTTAACTGGCGAAGCGGTTGAGATCGCCCGACCAAGCCAGAACTGGATTTCCCTTGACACATCACATTGCGACGGACCGCAAGGCCAACCTGGCAGGCAGTGCCTGGATGATCGCGGCGATGGCGGTTTTTGCCATCGAGGATGCCCTCATCAAGGCTGCGTCCACGATGCTGCCGGTCGGCGAGGTTCTCGTCCTTTTCGGTCTCGGGGGCGCTCTTGCTTTCGCCTTCGTGGCGCTCATCAACAAGCAACCGCTGTACAATCCGGGCGTTGTTTCCCGGCCGATGTTGATCCGCGTGGTATTCGAGGTCTCCGGTCGTCTGTTCTATGTACTTGCGCTTTCGCTGATCCCGCTGTCGGCGGTCACAGTGATCCTGCAGGCGACGCCGCTTGTGGTGGTGGCGGGCGCGGCCGTGGTGTTTGGCGAAAAGGTCGGATGGCGCAGATGGACCGCGATTTTCCTCGGGCTTGCCGGGGTCGTTGTCATCATTCAGCCCGGAACGGACGGGTTCTCGATGCTCTCGCTTCTGGCGGTTCTCGGCATGCTCGGATTTGCCGGACGTGATCTGGCCAGCCGCGCCGCACCGGCCACAATGAGCACGGCGATCCTCGGCCTGTACGGCTTCATCTCCATTATCGTTGCCGGCGGCCTGTACTCGGCCTGGCAAGGCGTCGCTTTCGTGATGCCTGATGCCCGGATATCGCTCTATGTGCTGGGGGCTGTTCTTGCCGGCGTCACCGCCTATTCCTGCCTGATGAAGGCGATGCGCACCGGAGAGGTGTCGGCTGTCACCCCGTTCAGGTATTCGAGGCTGCTGTTCGGCATTGCGCTCGGGATCGTCCTGTTCGGCGAGCGGCTGAGCCTCGCCATGGTGGTCGGATCGGGGCTGATCGTCGTCTCGGGGCTGTTCATCCTCTGGCGTGGCAGGCAGGTCAGCGGGAGGACATAAGCCTTTTGTCGTCTGCGGTTGGCCTTGAACGGTTGCAGCGGTTGGCGGGCCGGACGGACCTGCCGGAACGAAGAGGGCCGCCGTTACAGACGGCGGCCCCTGATGGTGTCAGCGCGGTTCGCTGTGCAATCCCTTGAGGATGGCGAAGCAGGCGAGCAGCAACACGATGGTGAAGGGGAATCCGGTCGAGACCGCCATCGCCTGCAAGGCCCCCAATCCACCGCCGAGCAGCAGCGCAATGGCGACCAGACCCTCGAAACTTGCCCAGAAGACGCGCTGCGGCACCGGCGCGTCGACCTTGCCGCCGGCGGTGATGGTGTCGATCACCAGCGAGCCGGAGTCCGACGAGGTGACGAAGAACACGATCACCAGCACGATGGCGATGAACGAGGTGATCTGCTGCAGCGGCAGCGCTTCGAGCATGGCGAACAGCTTGAGCTCGAGCGGTGCGTCGACGACGGCCTGGTAGCCGTCATTGACGAGCTGGTCGATGGCTGTTCCGCCGAAGACCGTCATCCAGAACACCGAGACCAGCGACGGGATGATCAGAACGCAGACGAGAAACTCGCGCACCGAGCGTCCGCGGCTGACGCGGGCAATGAACATGCCGACAAAAGGCGACCAGGAGATCCACCAGGCCCAGTAGAAGGCGGTCCAGCCCTGGCGGAAATTGTCGTCCGTGCGCCCGAACGGGTTGGACAGTTCGGGCAGGTAGCGCGCGTATTCATAGAGATTGTGGAAGAAGCCGGTGAAGATCGCCACAGTCGGCCCGACCAGCAGCACGAAGACCAGTAACAGGGCGGCCAGCACCATGTTGATCTCGGACAGGCGCTTGACGCCGGCGTCGAGGCCGGCCACCACCGACATCAGCGCCACGCCGGTGATCGCGACGATCAGCACCACCTTGGAGACATCGCTGACCGGGATGCCGAAGATGTGGTTGAGGCCGGCATTGGCCTGTTCGGCGCCGAACCCCAGCGATGTGGCGAGGCCGAACAGCGTGGCGAACACCGCCAGAATGTCGATGATGTGACCGGTCCAGCCCCAGACGCGTTCACCGAAGATCGGGTAGAACACCGAGCGCATGGTCAGCGGCAGGCCCTTGTTGTAGGCAAACAGCGCCAGCGCGAGCGCGACGATCGCGTAGATCGCCCAGGGGTGCAGACCCCAGTGGAAGATCGTCGCGGCCATGCCGAGATCGCGTGCTTCGGCATTGTTTCCCGGGGCTCCGGCAAGGGGCGCCCAGCTTTCCGCGGTGCCGGCATTGTCGGCGACGGACGACGAGAAATGCGAAATCGGTTCGGAGACGCCATAGAACATCAGCCCGATGCCCATGCCTGCGGCAAACAGCATGGCAAACCAGCCGGAATAGGAATAGTCCGGTGTCGCGTCCTTGCCGCCGATGCGGACCTTGCCGTAGGGCGAGACGATCAGAAACAGGCACAGAAGCACGAATATGTTTGCGGCGGTGAGGAAGAACCAGTCGAAGGTTCCCGTCAGCCAATCGCGCAGATCGTTGAAGGCCGGGCCGAGGCTGTCCTGAAAAGCCAGCGTGACAAAGACGAAAGCAACGATGGTCAGACCTGAAATGGCGAAGACCGGATTGTGGATATCAAGGCCGAACGGGCCGACCGACATCGAGATATTGTCCTGACCGACCTCGTATTCGGTATCGATCAGGTTGGCCGGGCCTTCCGGTTCCGGAATGCCCTGTCCGCTGGTGTCACTCATGGGGTGCTCTCTCTTTTTGTTTTGATTCTTGCAGGTGATTCCGGTCAGCGCCTAGCCGCGGACGAGAAAGACCGAGGCATCGGTATGGGTCGCCAGCTTGCCGCCGTTTGACGGCCAGACGTGGTCGACGACATTCGGAATATGGGTCGCCATGACAACGAGATCGCTTTGAGTGTCATGCACCGCCCTGATCAGGGCGTCGTCGAGATCGACGGCGGGGTCATGGCTGACAATGGTCACGGCCTGGGTTTCGATACCGTGAGCTTCGGCCTGGCCGGCGGCGAAGCCGGCGAGTTTCTTTTCATACTCGGCGGGATTGTGGCCAAGCGGTCCCGGTGTCGAGGCCGTCACGCCCACATAGGTCACCGGTGCTTGATAGATCTTTGAAATATCTGCCGCCGTGTCGAGTGAATGTTTGAGATTTTCAGCATGTGAAAGATCCACCGGCACCATTATTCTCTTGTACATAATTTTTCCCCGTCAGTTTCCTGGCCGGCATTTTTCTGCCGATCTTTTCTTGTTTCCTCAGGCTGCCGGGTGTTTCAGGCTCGTGATGCTCCGTCAACGCCCAACTAGGTCTTGATTGCGACCAAAGGCTAACGCGGTGGGCATTGAATTGTAAACCTTGAAGCCTGGTGACTGTGGATAACCAGGGGATCCGGCTTGCTCGCCGCCCATGGAATTTTGCTGTAGAAAGATCGCGCAGCCGCGTCGTGAAGGCCCGACGGATTGCAGGCTGGCAAGGGGAGAGGCAGGCCATATGAATCTGTTTTCGATGATGAACAAGCGCGCCGAGGACGGCAATCCGATCCGCATCGGCATGATCGGCGCGGGCAAGTTCGGGACGATGTTTCTGTCGCAGGTACGCAAGCTTGCAGGCATCCACCTGATCGGTGTGGCCGATCTGTCACCGGCCAATGCGCGCTCGAACATGGAGCTTGTCGGCTGGGCGCCCGAGCAGTTCGGGGCAGCATCGCTCGACGAGGCGGCGCGGGGCAAGACCACCCATGTAGGAGGCAAGACCACCCATGTAGGAGACGACTGGCGGGCGCTGGTCGCCCATCCGGCGATCGACATCGTGATCGAATGCACCGGCGCGCCGGTGGCCGCGATCGATCATATCCTGGGCGCATTCGGCAACGGCAAGCACGTGATCAACGTCACGGTCGAGGCGGATGCCTTCTGTGGCTACGGGCTTGCCCGCAAGGCCGAGGAAGCCGGGGTGATCTACTCGATGGCCTATGGCGACCAGCCGGCGCTGACCTGTGATCTCGTAGATTGGGCGCGCACCTGCGGCTTCAACGTGACGGCGGCGGGACGCGGCCACAAATGGCTGCCCGCCTTCCGCAAGTCGACGCCGGAAACAGTGTGGGACCATTGGGGCGTCAGCCGCGAGGCAGCCGAACGCGGCCGGCTCAATCCGAAGATGTTCAACTCGTTCCTCGACGGCTCGAAGCCGGCGATCGAATCCTCGGCGATCGCCAATGCCACCGGTCTGATGGTGCCCTCCAGGGGTCTCCAATTCCCGGTGGGCGGGGCCGAGGATCTGGCCAACATCATGCGGCCGAAATCCGAGGGCGGCCATCTCGAGCAAAAGGGCATGGTCGAGGTCGCGTCCTCGCTTACCCGCGACGGCACGCCCGTCCCCTATGACATCAGGCAGGGGGTCTGGGTGGTGTTTGAGGGCGAGACCGACTACCTGCGCAACTGTTTCCAGGAATACCAGGTCAGGACCGACGACAGCGGGCGCTACTCGTCGCTCTACAAGCGCTGGCACCTGATCGGGCTCGAACTGCCGGTGTCGGTCGCCTCGGTGGGCCTGCGCGGCGAGCCGACCGGCGTTGCTCGATGCTTCAACGGCGATGTCGCGGCCATTGCCAAGCGCGATCTCGCCGCGGGCGAAATCCTCGACGGGGAGGGCGGCTACACGGTCACCGGCGGTCTGCGCCCGGCGAAAGCCTGTGTCGCCGCGGGCTATCTGCCGCTGGGGCTGGCGCACGACGTCAGGCTCAAGCGCGCCATTGCCGATGGCGAGCCGGTTCGCTTCGAGGATGTCGAGATTGACGAAACCACGACGGCCTACAAGCTGCGCAAATGGATGGAGACGTTACCCTGAAGTTTCCATCCCTTTTGTGCGGGACCGGAATTCAGCTCAGGAAATAGATCCAGAGCGGAAGCGTGACGGCGGAGAGCAATGTCGATTGGGCTATCAGCGTTGCGGGGAGCCGCCTTTCCGCGCCGTAGACCGATGCCAGCACATGCGCGGCGGAGGCCGTTGGCAATGCCGAGAAAATCACGAGGACATGGGCTTGTGCAGGGGGCAGGCCGGCCAATGTGACGCCTAACAGGGTCAAGGCAGGCAGCGCCACCAGCTTGATCGCGGTAATCCCTCCGGTAAAACGGTTGAGGCGGAGCAGGGCACCCCAGTCCATGGTGGCCCCGACGGCCATCAGCGCGATGGGAATAGCAGCGCCGGCCAGGTAGTCGATCCCGCGCTGAACGACGTCAGGCAGGGAGAGGCCTGTCGCGCCAACGCACATGCCTGCCACGGAGGCGATGAAGAAGGGGTTGCGTCCGATCCGGCCAATGATCCCGAGCGGCCCCAGTCCGCTGCCGCGCGACAGCGCCGCGATGGCGAAGACATTGGCCAGGGGCACGGCGAAGCCTACGGCCACCGACATCAGCGTCGCCGCATCGCCAACGGCGCTGGCGGCCACGAAGGCGATCGCGGTGTTGAAGCGCCAGGCGGTCTGCCAAGCACCGGCGAAATCGAGAAACTTCTCGGGGCCGAAGGGCCTGAGCAGCCAGCCGAGAGACAGCCCAAGGGTCAGGATCAACCAGACACCCGCACCGATCACCGCGGCATCATCAAGCGAAATCGGCCGGGAGGCGGCAGCTGCGAAGATCAGGCAGGGAAACAGCAGTTCGAAATTGAGCCGGTCGATGCCACGCCAGGCATCCACGCTCAGGCGGTCGCGGAACAGCCTGCCGACAAGGATGACCCCCATGGTGGGGACGAGAACCGAGAGAATGGGGATCATGATCACAACAGCTTTGGCAGGACCCGGTCCGCACGTGGCGCGATGCCGGTTTTGGCATGGGTCAGGTTGCGAAGCCCTGTTTCGGGCCGGACAATATTAATAATCGCCGCTTTTCGCAGATCCCGGGCATTTGGCAAGAGGCCCGCTATCGCCCGCCCAGCCGCAATCCGGGTGCAGGGCGCTCTTCGAGGATCTTGGCGCGGAAGCGATAGAGGGCGGCGGGGCGTCCGCCGGTGGCGGAGCTTGAGGCGCCCGTCGGTTCAACCAGTTCGGCACCCTCGACCAGCCGGCGGAAATTCTGCTTGTGCAGATGCCGGCCGGAAATCGCTTCCACCGTCGTCTGCAACTCGGTCAGCGTGAACTCGGGCGGCATCAGCTCGAAGATCACCGGACGGTACTTGATCTTGGCGCGGAGCCTTTGCACCGCCGTGGCGGCGATGCGGCGGTGGTCAAAGCGCATGGCGCGGCCCAGCGGCGAAGCCAGCCCGGTCGATGCCACGCGCTGGTCGGCGACGGCCTCGGCGAGCAGTCCGGCTTCGTACAACAGTTCGTAGCGGTCCAGCACTCGTTCCTCGTCCCAGGGGAAATCGCCCAGTCCGAAAGCTAGCCGGATGCGCGCCTTGCGGCTCGGGCTCTGTGGCCGCACCGCCGTTTCTTCGGCCCATGGCAGCAGGCGGGGCAGGATCGCCGAATCCAGCATCGAGGGCCGGCCGTCGCGCCAGTCCTCCCAGGGAAACAGCTCGTACCAGTCGCGCCAGCGGGCGCCGGTGGCGTGCAGCGCTTCGGGATTTTCGGCATCGGCGCGGGTCAGTGCCAGATAGCCGACCGACACCAGGTGCGGGCTCGCGTCCCTGCCGGTTTCATCAAGGGGCATCTGCCGCCCGCGGTCGCCGAAGGTGTAGAGTTGCTCGACATAGCCCAGATGCAGCGCGGTCTGGCTTTCAACGCTTTCCCGCAGGCTGGCTTCGAAGGTCCGATGCCGGACGGGATCGAACGGGCCGAAGGGAAGCCCGTCTGCCGGCCCGTCCCCGGGCGAGGCCGGGACGGTCAGGATGCTCGGCGTGTGGTTGGTGACAGCGACGATTGCCGCGTTCAGGCCAATGCGGAGGGGCGGGATGTCGTCAGCTTCCATGGCATCTGGCTCCGTGGCGTGGTCAGCCCTTGCTCTTGTCCTTGCGGCGTGAAAGGTCGGGCGTGGCGGCGGGTACATCATCGCCCGGTCGCACCGCAAGGCAGATCCGGCCGCCCTCGAACGCATCGGCGCCGCGGCCGATGGCCTTGACGGCGCGGATCAGTCGTCCGCCGCGCCCGAGCATGCCGTCGCCGATTTCGACGAGCCGCGGATTGGGCGTGACGAAGGGCGATGCGGCGCGCAATCGTTCGGCCAGCGCCATCTCGTCCTGATCGGGCTCCAGGGTCAAGGCGGTGATCAGCGCTGCGGCAGGCGAGCGGGAGATCCCCAGCCAGCAATGGATGACCAGTGGCGCGCGCTGGTCCCATCCTTGCGCAAACCGGATCAGCCGGTCGACATGGGCTTCGCCCGGCTCGGTCAGTCCGGGCCGGGCTTCGGCGATGTCATTAACGCCGAGCTTGAGATGACGGTTGTGGTCGATGACGGCAGGGCGATGGAAATCCTGGTTCTCGGCCAGCAGGCTCACCATCTCGCGCGCACCGTGCAGCACGGCGGATTCGGCGATCTGGTTGAGGCGGCAGATGACGATGTAGGACAAAGATCACCCTTTCCCGGGCTGGCGCAGGGCCTCGATCGCCTCGAAGCGCCGAAGGAAGATTTTCTCTACCTCGGCTGCCGGGCGCGGGGATATGTCTATCATGTCCCGGCTGATCCCGCGCGGAGGTCCGAAAAAGGCGCGGGCTTCCTTGTCCTCAAAACCCGCCAGTTCGGTGGCCTCGAAATAGGCCGCGATCCGGTCAGCCCGCTTGATCAACGCCTTGATGTTTTTTGGCAAGACCGGTGGAAGCCCGAAACGGATATGGATGGCGGCCTCCAGCCGCGCTTCCACCGTCTTGTAACCACCGCCGACAACGGATTTGAACGGCGAGATCATGTCGCCGATGACGTATTCGGGCGCATCATGCAGCAGCGCCAGCTGCAGGGTCTCGGGCGAGGCGGCCGAGATTCGGCCGACAATTGCTTCCACCATCAGCGAGTGCTGCGCCACCGAAAATGCATGATCACCACGCGTCTGCCCGTTCCAGCGCGCCACCCGCGCCAGACCCTGGGCGATGTCGGATATCTCGACATCCAGCGGCGAGGGATCGAGCAGATCCAGCCTGCGGCCGGAGAGCATGCGTTGCCAGGCGCGCGGGGCTTTTTCGATTGCGGGCATTGATCAGTGGTCCGAAGCGTTTGCGTCGCCGCTGTTAAAGGACAAACCGGTCCAGCCTGGCAAGGTCAATGTGACCGGGACGCCGTCGAGCGTCAGCTGGAGACCCTGCGACAGCGCATCGGCGACCCGGTCGGTTCGCACGATGGCAAGGCCCGCCTTGCCGGCAACCGAGCCGAGGCTGCCCGCCGGCTTGCCACCTGCCAGGATGCCGATCTCGGCTCCGGTGTCGCTTGCCGCGGGCAGGTCTTTTGCCGCCGTCAGCACCGCCACCCGGCGCCGGGCGGTGCCGCGGTGCTGCATGCGGGAGACGACCTCCTGGCCGACGTAGCAGCCTTTCCTGAAGTCGACACCGCCATTCCTGTCCATCAGGATGTCATGCGGGAACACATCCGACAGGGCGAAATCGGCACCGGATTCAGCCACGCCGAACTTGATGCGGATCGCGTCCCAGGCCGCCCGGTCCGCATCGAGCGCCGGTCCCTCGTCATAGAGCCGCCAGACGTTGGCCTCGCGTGGGAAGCGGAGGTCGCGGAGCGCGCCTGCGGGAGCCTCGCCATCCCAGCCTGCGATGACTGGCTGCCCAAGTGCTTCGAACCTGACTGCGGCGCGCAGCTTGTAAAGCGTCAACCTGCGAATGAAATCATCGGCCAGATCGGACCGGATATCGCAATCATAGGCCGTCTCGCCTGCTTTCGAGACCAGGAAGTCGAACAGGATCTTGCCTTGCGGGGTGAGCAGCGCCGCGGGCTGCGCTTCGCCGGGCTTGATCGCCTCGACATTGGCGGTGACGAGGTTCTGCAGGAAGTGCTGCGCGTCAGCACCGTCCACTCGTATGACGGTCCGGTCGGGAAGGATCAGGGCTGGCACGGTGCGGCACTCCGGATTGTTCGGCAGGACGATCTTCAGGACTGGTGGATAGGTAGGCGGTCGCGTGGCCAGCGGCAAGGGTGAAAGGATCAGTCGCCGGCCATGAAAAAGCGCCACTCGCCATCGGGCGAGATCCCGACCCGGTAGAAATTGTAGGCGCCGTAGGCCTTCATGTCCTCGACGTCGCCGGCTGTCACCAGCCGCAGCAGCTCGACCCTTTGCGGCGCGGTCAGGCCGTCGAGCGGCAAGGCCACGAAATAAGGCCAGACATAGGTCTCGTTCGGTCCGCCGGGCTCGATGCGGACAAAGCCGGTATTGAGCAGGTCAATCAGGATCGCCAGGATCTCCTGGCCTTCACCATCGCCGGAGACCGAGCGCAGGTAGGAGACCGGATCCGTCTCGATTTCACCGAACGCCAATTGCGTGGCGCTGGGACCGCTGCCCAGAAGAGCGCGGAGTTTTTCGGGTTCGCCAGTGGCCGCAGCTTCAAGGATCAGTTCGCGCATGCGTCGCGCCGGTTCGGGCAACAGCGCGAGGTCCGTAATGATATCCACTGCAACCTCGTCCTCGACAACCACCGGCTCGGGACCGGGCTCTTCGGACTGGGATTGGGGCGTTTCGCGGATGATCGGACCCGGCAGAGGCAGTCCGCCATCGGGGCCGATGGTCGGTTCGTCAAGTGGCGGCAGGGAAGGGCCTTGCTGCACGTCCGTAGCGGGCGGCTGGGCCGGTTTGAGTTCGCTCAGAGCCAGTACCGGCGAGGCGAGGGTGATCATCAACAGCGCGGCCATGGCGGCGGGCCCGACACCCGGACCGCCTCTTGCAATTTGGCGCTTGCGCTTGTCGGCCACGTGGTACTCCGAAAGTCAGCCTATTGAAGAATGCGTTCGGGGGAGAATTCGCCCGCCAGAATGCGTCCCCGGAGCGATTCCACCAGAGCTTCCGCCTGATCCTCACCCAGGGCCCGGACGGTTTCCCGAATGGCGGTAATCATCGCCGCATCTGCGATGATCTCAGGCTCGATGCCGTCGGCGGTGCTCTCTGCCCAGGCGGCATGCTGCAACTCGAGGGCAACCTGGAGCTTTTCCTGGATGATCAGATCATCGAGTTCATCAGGCGTGTGCGGTGTGGGATGTGTCATGCGGACCAACTTTACTTACTATCTCGTTAACACCCTAGCACGGCTTGCAGCGTTTCGGCACGGGGCAGAGGTGATATCGGTTAACAAATTGTCAATTTCCGTAACGGGCGACAATTTCTGCTATCAGTGTTGCACCTTCGTGACGGTAACGCTCCTCCGCGACAAGGGCGGAGGCAGTACATGTGGTGTAGACCGAGGCGAAAGCGCGAAACCCCCGGTTGTATCCTGCGGTCAGCTGCTCGCGCCGATCCGGCTCGCCAATGGTCTCGCTGTCGAGCAGTGCCTGCATGCTTTCGCGCCAGCCCGGTTCGCCCGAGGAATTGCACAGATTGCGCAAATACTGGATCGAGCCGAGGATTTCAGCCAGCCGCAGCAATCTTGCCTCATAGGGCGGCGGCGGGAGCTTCGGGGCCGCGGTTTCCGCTTCGTCATTTTCCTGCGCGACAGCGTGCTGCGGACCAAAGGCCGGCGGCAGAGGCATGAGCAGGGCAAGGATCAGGAGCAGGCGGCGCATCATGTTGGCTCCCTTACACCAAGATACGGCCTGATGAAATCCCACCGGTCGTCGCAGACCGATCGAGACAGAGAAGCATCTGCCGGACCAATGGCAAGGTTAGGGCGCGGCTGCGGCGCTCATCGCCGAAACCGCCAGAAACAGGCCGGCGACCAGCACCAGACTGATGAGGCCGGAGAGCCGGGCGTGCCAGCCGCGAATGGATAGGGGAGGACCGAACCTGTTCATGCCCGGATGATCGCGCTTACAAGGCTTTAACGCCAATCAAGCCGACTCACATTCACTTGAGCTTGCTCAGGCGCCCGAGCGGTTTCAGGCCTTGAGGTCGCGGGCAAGCCGGCCGATCTGCTCGACGCCGATCCCGCAACAGCCGCCGACGAGCGAGGCGCCGGCAGCGACCCACGCGCGGGCATAGCCGAGATAGCCATCGCCGTTGAGTTCGGCCCGGATGCCGGAGAGCCCCTCGTTGGCCTTTTCCTCGTCGGTCTGCTGCTCGAACGCATTGGCGTAGACGCCGATCCGGGTGCTGACGCCACGATTGTGGAAAACCGATGCGGCGGTGCGGATCGCCGGCTCCATCATTTCGGGCTTGGAGCAATTGAACAGCAGCGCCTGAATGCCGTTTTCCGCGGCCCAGCCGGCCGCCTCGGCCACCGTTTCACCGGATCGCAATGCCGGTTCGGCCTTCGCCGCTTCCGGCCTGTCGTTCAGCGTGAAGGAGATCCACAGCGGCTTGCCGCTGGCCCGGGTCGCGGAGCGCACCGCCTCGGCTTCGGCAATCAGGCTCAAGGTTTCGCCAAGCCAGACATCGACATGAGGCGCCAGGTTTTCGACCAGAACCTTTAGATAGTCCTGCACCCGTGAAGGATCGTAGTTCTGCGGCTCGTAGGAGCCGAAGATCGGCGGCAGGGAGCCGCAAACCAGTGCCTTGCGATCGTCGCGCGCGTCGGCCGCCTGCCGCGCCAGCTGTCCCGACAGGGCGATCAGCGACGCGCCATCGGAGCGAAACCGGTCCTCGCCGATGTGGAACGGGACCAGCGCATAGCTGTTGGTGGTGATGGCGTCGGCGCCGGCCTCGATGAATTCGGCATGCACCTGGCGCACGATCTGAGGACTTTCCATCAGCGCCAGCGCCGACCATTCCGGCTGCACCAGCCGCGCGCCGAGCCGCATCAGTTCGCGGCTCATGCCGCCATCGAGGATCGTGATTGGTCCGCTCATCTGGCTTCTCCGCCGTTGCCTTGTCGGCCATGGTCTGGCCTGTGACGATATCGGGCTTGCCGTAGTCGGAAATTGCTTCGCAGGCAACATGTCTGCGGCGCCTAGCCGCAAGCGCTTGCGATGGACTGCTTTGACAGCCTTACTCGGTTCTGAGCCGATGCTCGCCCGACGCCAGCATGTCCATGCAGGTCACCATGCTGTCGGGGGCGGGCAGGGAGCGGATCTCGCCGGGCGCATACCAGCCGATGGCCTTGGCGTCATCGAGGGCCTGCGGTTCGCCGCCCGGATCATCGGCCAGAAAGACTGTCAGGAAAAAATGTGAGGAGACGAGCGCATCGGGTTCGTCGGAGCCGAGATCGAAGGTTGCGAATGCGCGTGGATTTGAGGCCCTGAGCCCGGTTTCTTCCTCGAGTTCGCGCAAGGCGGCGGCCTCCAGGCTCTCGCCGGGATCAACACGGCCGCCGGGGAAGGCATACATGTCCTGTGCCGGCGGATTGGCGCGCAGCACCAGCAGGAACTTTCCATCCCGCTCCAGCGCCACGGAAACCGCCAGCGGCGGCCCGTCCCGGGTTGCGTCATTCCGATCGGTCATTGCCGGCCCTTTTTCCTAGCGTCGTCAGCGGTTTGTAATGTGCGGAGTTTTCTACTCGCCGCAACCCCGGAAAGGGTTCATAGCTTGCCGGTGGTGGAATTCGCCAGCGGCGCCCTTGCAAATTCGCGGTCGGGACATGGTTTTATAAAAATATGCATTATATAACATATATTGAATCGACCTCCCGCCGGACATGAGAATCGGACTGACCCATGACCCTTCCCCCCGAAACCGACCTGCCGCTCAACATCGTCCGGCATGAGACCGCCGGCGAACAAGCGCCCCGGCGGAGGTTGCGGTTTCACAAGCGCTATCTGCTGGTGCTGCTGATCCCGGTGTTCATGTTCTCGGGCGGGGTGATCGGCATGTACTACCAGCCCACCGCCCTGCAGAAGTTCTATGCGCTGACCGGGCTGCAACCCGGCGGCGGCTCGGCCACGCCGATTGCGCTTCCGCCCGACATGGAAATGCCCAAGGAGATGGCGGCGACCATGCAGGTTACCGACGTCGTCGGACTGGCGCGGCTGATGCCGCGTGGCGACGTGTCGATCGTGGCGCCGCCCTATGGCGCGGGTGATGCACGCATTGCCGAAGTGCTGGTGGAGATCGGGAACCGGGTCGAGAAGGGCGCCGTGGTGGCGCGGCTCGACAATCAGGGACAGCTCGAAAGCGCGGTGCTCCTGGCTAAGGCCAATGTCGCCGTCCGCGAGGCCGCGCTGGTGCAGACAAGGACCTCGGTGCAGAATTCAAGGGACGAAGCCCGTGCCGCACTTGAGCAGGCGCGGAGTTCGCGGACCGAGGCCGCCGCCGAGCGCGAGCGTGGCAAGGCGCTGTTCGAACGCGGGGTGATCACCCAGGCGTCGCTCGATTCGCTTGCCGCGGCCGAACGCCAGGCGGATCTGGCGGTTGAGAAGGCCGAGGCGACATTGTCGCGGTTTACCGGTCAGGACACCGACATGCAGTCCGATGTCATTGTCGCGGCGCGCAATCTCGACGCCGCCAGGGCGGATCTGGCGCGCGCGGAGCAGGACCTGATCCGGTCGGCGGTTCTCGCGCCCATCAGCGGCGTGGTGCTCGATTCGATGGCCAATGCAGGCGAGCGTCCGCCCAATGACGGCATCATGCAGATCGGCGACATCGATCACATGATGGCCGAGGTCGAGGTCTACCAGGACCGGATCGCCAATGTCGCGATCGGCCAGCCGGTGGAACTGGCGGCGGTCGCCATCGGCCAGACCCTGCAGGGAAGGGTCAAGTCGATCGGGCTGACCGTCGGACGCCAGGGACTGCTGTCGGATGACACCGCGGCCAATACCGATGCGCGGGTGATCAAGGTGATGGTCGAGCTCGACGAGGCGTCCTCGAAGGTGGCGGCGCGCTACACCAATCTCGAGGTGATCGCCCGCATCGACACCCGCACCGCAGCTTCTGCCGCCAAGAGCAATCCATGAGCCGGCTGCTGCAATGGCTGTTCGGGCGGCTGCCGATCGGCTGGCTGCAGCTGACGCACAGCCGCACGCGGTTCGCGGCGGCCATTGCCGGCGTCGCCTTTGCCAACGTGCTGGTCTTTGTGCAGCTCGGGATCATGAACTCGATGGCAACGGCGACGCTCAAACCCTACGAGTTCTTCACCGCCGACATCATGATTTCGGCCTCGGACGCCAATTCGATGACCGAGGGCGGCAATGTCGCGCGGCAATGGCTGTTCCAGGCGCAGGCCGATCCGGAAGTGACGCTCGGTACCGGCATCTTCGTCGGCAACACCAGCTGGCCGCGCCCGACCAAAACGCTGGGGCTGACCAGCTTCGGCATCGATCCGACGCTGCCGGATTTCCTGAGCCCGGTGCTCAAGCCCAAGCTCGCGACGCTGCAGCTCAAGGATTCCGCCATTCTCGACATGGCCACCCGCGGCCTGCCGCGCGACGAGGCCGCGGCGATCCGGCCGCAGACGCCGGCGTCTTTCGAGGTGACCGGCAAGACGGTGACGCTCTACGACACGTTCCAGGGCGGCGGCGGCTTTGGCGGCGATGGCTACATGATCATGTCGGACCAGACCTTCCTGTCGCTGTTTCCAGCGCGCCGGTCGGCGGCGCCCGATCATATCCTGCTCAAGGTGACGCCGGGAGCCGATCCGGACGAGGTGGCGGGCCGGCTGCGCGAGCTGATCTCCGACAAGTCGCTGCGCATCCGCTCCTACGCCCAGGCCAAGGCCGAGGATCTGAGCTACCAGCAAACCAAGCGGCCGACCGGTATCATCTTCGGTTTTGGCGTGATCATCGGCGTGCTGGTCGGCATCGTCATCGTCTACCAGGTGCTGTCGACCGACGTGGCCGATCATCTGTCCGAATACGCGACGTTCAAGGCGATGGGCTATCCGCAAAAATTCTTCCTCGGCATCGTCTTCGAGGAGGCGCTGATCCTGGCGGTCTTTGGCTTCGTTCCTGGGGTGCTGGTGGGCACCGGATTGCTCGCCGGCATGAAGAAGGCCACCAACCTACCGCTGGCGATGACCTGGGAGATGGCCGTCATCGTGCTGATCGGAACGCTGGTTGCGTGCTCGCTTTCAGGCGCCATCGCCACCCGCCGGCTGGCGGCTGCCGATCCGGCCGATCTGTTCTGAGGGGGCGGCGGTGAGCGACAATCATCCGATCAACGTGCGCGGCCTGAACCACTGGTTCGGCACTGGCGAAGCCCGCAAGCAGGCAATCTTCGACGTCGATCTCACGGTGGCGCGCGGTAGCCTGACCGTGCTGATGGGGCCGTCGGGATCGGGCAAGACCACGGTGCTGACGCTGATGGGCTGCCTGCGCGATGTGCAGGACGGATCGATCTGCCTGCTCGGGCACGAGCTGATGGGGGCGGGCAACACGCTCAACGAGGCGCTCCGGCGCCGGCTCGGCTTCATCTTCCAGGCGCACAACCTGCATGGCAGCCTGACGGCGATGCAGAACGTGCAGATGGGGTTGCAGGTGCACCGCCTCAACGACCCGGAGGCCGAGCGGCAAGCCGCCCGCCATGCGCTGTCGCTGGTGGGTCTCGCCGACCGCATGGACTACCTGCCGGGCAACCTGTCGGGCGGGCAGAAGCAGCGAGTCGCCGTCGCCCGGGCGCTGGTCGGCAATCCCGATATCGTCTTTGCCGACGAGCCGACTGCAGCGCTCGACAAGGAAAGCGGCCTCAACGTGGTGGCGATGCTGAAGAAGCTGGGCGAGCAGCGCGGCACGACGACGGTGATGGTGACCCACGACAACCGCATTCTCGAGCTCGCCGACCGCATCGTCACGCTGGAAGACGGGCGGATCGTGTCCGACACCAGTCCTGTTCGAGATTAGGCTCACGCCTTGACCCTCCCGGTTTCCTCGGCCATGGATTGGCGATGTGTGGACGCTTTTCACTGACGGCAACGCCTGAAGAGGTGCAGGAACTGTTCGGGCTCGAGGAAATCGAGGATTTCCCGCCGCGCTACAACATTGCGCCGACGCAGCCGATCCTGATCATTGCCGGCGACCGCCGCCGGCAAGAGGGCGACAACCGCACCGACCGCCGGGCGCTCTTGGCGCGCTGGGGCTTCATTCCGGGCTGGGTCAAGGACCCCGCCGAGTTTCCGCTGCTGATCAATGCGCGATCCGAGACGGCGGCCGAGAAAGCCTCGTTCCGCGCCGCCATGCGGCACCGGCGGGTGCTGATTGCGGCCTCGGGGTTTTACGAGTGGCACCGGCCGCCGAAGGGCTCGAAGGAGAAATCGGTTCCCTATTGGATCAGGCCCAGCGCGGGCGGCATCGTCGCCTTTGGCGGGCTGATGGAAACCTACATGAGCGCCGATGGCGCGGAGATGGACACCGCCGCCATCCTGACGGTGGGGCCGAACCGGGAGATGGCGCCGATCCATGACCGCATGCCGGTTGTGATACGGCCCGAGGACTTTTCCCGCTGGCTCGACTGCCTCAATCAGGAGCCCCGGCACGTGGCCGACCTGATGGCACCTGCGCCGGACGGCTGTTTCGAGGCGATCCGTGTCTCGGATCTGGTCAACAAGGTTGCCAATACCGGGCCGGAGGTGCAGAAGCCTGCCACCGACGCCGAACCGGTCGTAAGCAAGCCCACGCCCGCCAGGCGGGCGGCGAAATCCAAGTCCGACGATCCCGCTTCCGACCAGATGAAACTCTTCTAGCACCCATGACACAATTGTTTGCTCCCGCCATCTCCGGGCTTCTGCTCGGCGGCTCGCTGATCATCGCCATCGGCGCGCAGAACGCCTTCATCCTCCGCCAAGGGCTGCTTCGCCAGCACGTCTTCATCCTGTGCCTGATCTGCGCGCTGTCGGACGCGGTGCTGATCGGTCTCGGCGTTGCGGGGCTGGGCGCGATCATCTCCGGCTCGACGATCCTGATTGGCGTGGTGACGCTCGGTGGCGCGGCATTCCTGGCGGTCTATGCATTCATGGCGCTCAGGCGGGCGATCTCGCCCTCGGGGCTCCATGCGGCCAGAACCGCTCCGGGCTCGCTGAAAGCCGCGGTGCTGATGTGTCTCGCTTTCACCTTCCTCAATCCGCATGTCTATCTCGACACGGTGCTGCTGGTGGGCGGGCTGAGCGGCCGTTACGAAGGAACCGCGCGGCTCGCCTTCGCGCTCGGGGCGATGTCGGCGTCGCTTCTCTGGTTCTTCGGGCTCGGCTACGGCGCGCGGGTGCTTGAGCCGCTGTTTGCGAGGCCGTCCGCCTGGCGGGTGCTCGACGGGCTGATCGCGCTTGTCATGGCGGCGCTGTCAGTGTCGCTGCTCACCCGGTTTTTCGCGGGCTGAAAGCCGCTCACCCGGATCTTGACCGGGCCCGCGCAATCGGAGATAAGACCCAAATGAAAACGGCACACGGCGCACGCGCCACCTGCATCTGCGGCATCATTATTCGCTAGCTCACCGCTGGCTCGGCCGTTTTCGTCTTCTTTCACAAACAGGACAAACGACCCGGGCCAGGGCGGCCGGCATCGGGGAGTTGACATGACCGAGCTCAAGTTCTGGAACACGCTGACGCGGGTCAAGGAAGAGTTCCAGCCGATCGATAAGGACAATGTCCGCATGTATGTCTGCGGACCGACGGTCTATGATTTCGCCCATATCGGCAATGCGCGGCCGGTGATTGTGTTCGACGTGCTGTTCCGGCTGCTCAGGCATGTTTATGGCGAGAACCATGTCACCTATGTACGCAACATCACCGACGTCGACGACAAGATCAACGCGCGGGCGCTGAGGGATTATCCGGATCTGCCGCTGAACGAGGCGATCGCCAAAGTCACAGAGAAGACCGCAGAGCGGTTCCACAAGGACGCGGCGGCACTGGGCTGCCTTCAGCCGACATTCGAGCCGCGCGCCACCGCCCATATCGACGGCATGGTCAGGATGATCCAGACGCTGATCGACAAGGGCAACGCCTATGTGACCGAGGGCCGGGAAGGTCGCGAGGTGCTGTTTGCGGTCAGCTCGATGCCCGATTACGGCAAGCTGTCGAACCGCAAGCTCGACGAGCAGCAGGCCGGCGCCCGCATCGCGGTGGAGGATCACAAGCGCAACCCGGCGGATTTCGTGCTGTGGAAGGAATCGGCCGCCGACGAGCCGGGCTGGGACGGAAGCTTCAGCGAGGGCGGCGAGACCGTGACCATCCATGGCCGCCCCGGCTGGCACATCGAGTGCTCGGTGATGAGCGAGCATCACCTGGGAGAGACCTTCGATATCCACGGCGGCGGCTTGGACCTGATCTTCCCGCACCACGAAAACGAGATCGCCCAGTCCTGCTGCGCCCACGGCAACGACCGGATGGCCAACCTGTGGATGCACAACGGCTTCCTGCAGGTCGAGGGCAAGAAGATGTCCAAATCCGAGGGCAATTTCGTCACCATCGCCGAACTTTTGGAGACCGAAAAATTCGGCGGCCGCAAATGGCCGGGCGAGGTGCTGCGGCTGGCGATGCTGATGACGCATTACCGCGAGCCGATCGATTTTTCCGTGAAGCGGCTGGAGGAGGCCAAGTCAATCAGCCTTGGTTTTGCAAATCTCATACGTCAATACACAATAGGCGATGGGACGGTCTTGCCTGAAGTGATTGACGCACTCTCAGATGATCTCAATACGCCTGCGGCTATCCACTCCATCCAGAGATCCAAGGCAGACCCAAAGGACATCGCGGAGTCGGTATACTTCCTAGGCTTGGATAATTCTGAAATAGCCAGGATATCGGCAGAGTTGCGAGCTCAGCAAAAAGCAGGCGTTCGGGTGTCGGTTGAAAACGCTTTTGATCTTGTTCAACTCTCTGAAATGGGGGTCTCGAAAGAGACACTAGAAGAAAGTATCCAGAAGCGGCTCGAATATCTCAAGGCCAAGAATTGGCCCGAAGCCGACAGGATCCGCGACGAGCTGCTCGAACAGGGCATCCAGCTCAAGGACGGCAAGGATCCTCAGACCGGTGAGCGGGTGACGACGTGGGAGGTCAAGCGGTGAGCAACAACATCCACACCGGTGGCTGCCAGTGCGGCGCCATTCGCTACCGCATCGAGGGCGAGCTCGAGTATCCGCATCTGTGCCATTGCCGCATGTGCCAGAAGGCGGCGGGGAACTATTTCATGCCGCTCGGCTTCGCGCCGGGCAGGATGCTCACCATCACCCGCGGCGAGCCGGGCTGGTTCCACTCCTCAGATCCCGTGAGGCGCGGGTTCTGCCGGGACTGCGGCACGCCGCTGTTCTTCGACACGCTGCAATCGGACGGCATCGCGGTGACGCTCGGCAGCCTCGACGATCCTGCCGCATTTCCGCCGGTCGCCAATGACGGCATGGAAACGCGGGTGCCGTTTCATGCCGTGCTCGACGGCCTGCCGGCCAAGAGTGTCGACCGCAATGACCTGCCGGGCGGGCTCGACAGCATCGCATCGACCAATCACCAGCATCCCGATCACGACACCGGCGTCTGGCCGGCGGAGGGCAAGCCATGAGCGATGAGATCCATTCCGGCGGCTGCCAGTGCGGCGCAGTGCGGTTCCGGTTGACGGGCGCGCCCGGCACCTCGTCGGTGTGTTATTGCCGGATGTGCCAGAAGGCCTCGGCCAGCCACGCGCTGGCGCTGGTCTCGGTCGGCGACGCGGGCTTCGAATGGACGCGCGGACAGCCGTCCTGGTTCCAGAGCTCGAATGCGGCGCGGCGAGGCTTCTGTGAAAAATGCGGCACGCCGCTCGCCTATGACGCGCCCGACGGGCTGGCGCTGTCGGTGCTGGCATTCGACGATCCGGATTCTGTGGCGCCGACGATCGCCTACGGCACCGAGGCCAAGCGGATCTGGTGCGACGGCATCCCGGCGCTGCCCGAGCGCCACACGCTGGACGATGCCGAGGCGGTGGCCTTTCTGAAGACGCTCGTCAGTTACCAGCACCCGGATCACGATACCGAGGCCTGGCCGCCGGAGGACCGCGCATGAGCGAGCGCAAGCCGGGAACGGAGATGCCGAAATGGCTGCTCTACGGGCTGATCGGCAAGGGCGTGCTGGTTGTCGCGGTGACAGTCGGCGTCGTCGTCTGGGTCAATTGGGGGTGAGGTGATGATTGTATTGCGTGGGTTGTACCCCGAGATCGAACCGTTCGAGAGCGGATTTCTCGACACCGGCGACGGGCACCGGATCTATTGGGAGCGGGTCGGCACGCGCGGCGGCAAGCCGGCGGTGTTCCTGCATGGCGGCCCGGGCGGCGGCTCAGGCCCCGTTCACCGGCGGCTGTTCGATCCGGCGCTTTATGACGTGATCCTGTTCGACCAGCGCGGCTGCGGCCGCTCGACGCCGTTCGCCTCGCTCGACAACAACACCACCTGGCACTTGGTGGCCGACATCGAGCGGCTTCGCGAGATGGCAGGCTTTGACAAATGGCTGGTGTTCGGCGGCTCGTGGGGATCGACGCTGGCGCTGGCTTATGCGGAGACCCATCCGGACCGGGTGAGCGAACTGGTGCTGCGCGGCATCTACACGCTGACAAAGGCCGAGCTCGACTGGTACTACCAGTTCGGTGTCTCGGAAATGTTTCCCGACAAGTGGGAGCGGTTCCTCAAGCCGATCCCCGAGGCTGAGCGCGGCGACCTGATGGCGGCCTACCGCAAGCGGCTGGTGGGCGAGGACAAGGTCGCGCAGATCGAGGCGGCCAAGGCCTGGAGCGGCTGGGAGGGCGAGACCATCACGCTGTTGCCCGAGCCATCGACCAGCGACAAGTTCCATGAGGACCAGTTTGCCCTGGCCTTTGCCCGGATCGAGAACCATTTCTTCGTCCATGCCGGCTGGCTCGAGGAAGGGCAATTGCTGCGCGAAGCGGGACGGCTTTCGGGTATAGACGGCGTCATCGTGCACGGCCGCTACGACATGCCGTGCCCGGCGCGCATTGCCTGGCAATTGCACAAGGCCTGGCCGCGGGCCGATTTCCACCTGATCGAAGGCGCGGGCCACGCCTTTTCCGAACCGGGCATTCTCGACCAACTGATCCGCGCCACTGACAGGTTTGCGGGCAAGGCGCTTGTATGACGGCTGTGTTGTTCAACTCTGACAACGCCATCTGGCAAGGAGAAAGACCATGATTGATCATACAGGCGTATCCGCATCTGATTTTGCGGCTTCGAGCAGGTTCTACGATGCAGCCTTTGCGGCGCTGGGCGGCGCGATGATGATGAAGGTGCCGTTGGAACACACGGGCGGCATCCAGGTCGCTGGCTATGGCCGCGACCGGCCGGTGTTCTGGATTGCCGAGGCTCCGGCCCAGACGCCGCCGGTGCATGTGGCTTTCAGCGCCCGATCCCGCGCCGAAGTCGATGCGTTCTACACGGCGGCGATTGAAGCCGGCGGCAGCGACAATGGCGCGCCGGGGCTCCGTCCGCACTATCACCCCGATTATTACGGCGCCTTCGTGCGCGATCCCGACGGCAACAATATCGAAGCCGTCTGTCACCGACCGGAATAACCATGACCCGAGACCGCCTCTACCTCTTCGACACCACTTTACGCGACGGCCAGCAGACGCCCGGCATCGATTTTTCCGTCGAGGACAAGATCGCCATCGCGAAGATGCTCGACGAATTCGGCATCGACTATGTGGAAGGCGGCTATCCCGGCGCCAATCCGACCGATACCGCGTTCTTCGCTGAAAAGCGTACCGAGAAGGCGTCGTTCGTGGCGTTCGGCATGACCAAGCGCGCCGGCGTTTCGGCTTCCAACGATCCCGGCCTGGCCGGGCTCGTTCAGGCCGCCGGCGACGCGGTCTGCCTGGTGGCCAAGAGCTGGGACTACCACGTGAAGGTGGCGCTCGGCTGCACCAACGAGGAGAATCTCGAGTCGATCGCCGACTCGGTGAAAGCGGTGGCGGCGGCCGGCAAGGAGGCGATGGTCGACTGCGAGCATTTCTTCGACGGCTACAAGGCCAATCCCGCCTACGCGATCGCCTGCGCCAAGGCTGCTTATGACGCGGGCGCGCGCTGGATCGTGCTGTGCGACACCAATGGCGGCACGCAGCCTTCGGAGATCCGCGAGATCATCGCCTCCGTCATCGCCGCCGGCGTTCCCGGCGACCGGCTCGGCATCCACGCGCACAACGACACCGGCCAGGCCGTGGCCAATTCGCTTGCCGCGCTGGAGGCCGGCGTACGGCAAATCCAGGGCACGCTCAACGGTATCGGCGAGCGCTGCGGCAATGCCAACCTGGTGACGCTGATCCCGACACTGATGCTCAAGCCGGCGTTTTCCGACCGGTTCGAGACCGGCGTCGCACCCGAGAAACTGACGGAACTGACCGCACTCAGTCACGGCTTCGACGAGTTGCTCAACCGCTCGCCCTCGACGCAGTCGCCCTATGTCGGCGCTTCGGCATTCGCCACCAAGGCCGGCATCCACGCTTCGGCGCTGCTCAAGGACCCGCGCACTTACGAACATGTCACGCCCGAAAGCGTCGGCAATTTCCGCAAGGTGATGGTCTCCGACCAGGGCGGAAAATCGAACTTCATCAACGCGCTCAAGCGGCGCGGCATCGAGGTTGGCAAGGACGATCCGAAGCTCGACAAGCTGATTGCCATCGTCAAGGAGCACGAGGCCAGCGGCTACGCCTACGAGGGGGCGGACGCGAGCTTCGAGCTGCTGGCGCACCGCACGCTCGGCCGGGTGCCGGAGTTCTTCTCGGTGACCAGTTTTCGGGTGATGGTCGAGCGCCGCTTCGATGCGATGGGCCGGATCCGGACGGTGTCGGAAGCCGTGGTCAAGCTGGTGGTCGACGGGGCCGAGATGATGTCGGTGGCCGAGGGCCATGGTCCGGTCAACGCGCTCGACATCGCGCTCAGAAAGGATCTCGGCGTCTACCAGTCGGAGATCGCCGATCTCGAACTGGTCGACTACAAGGTGCGTATCCTCAATGGCGGCACCGAGGCGATCACCCGGGTGCTGATCGAATCCGCCGATGGCGACGGCGCGCGCTGGTGGACGGTGGGCGTGTCCGACAACATCATAGATGCATCGTTCCAGGCGCTGATGGACTCGATCATCTTCAAGCTGATGAAGAACCGCGACATGGCCGGCCGAGTTGCGGCGGAGTAGGCAGCCGGGCAGCTCTCATGCTTCACCAGCGGACCAGGCATTGTTCAGCGGAATGAATTTGCTCATTCACGCGGCTTGGCATAAGCGTCGAGCCTCGCAACCTGCAAGAGAATGGGACAGATGATGGCGACAAAACCGGCTCCGGCGGCCTATGACGAAGACACGCCGCGCGGCTTCGCCTTTGCGTTGGTCGCCTACCTTCTGTGGGGGTTCTTGCCGATCTACATGAAGGCCGTGGGTCATATCCCGGCGCTTGAGGTGGTTGCTCACCGGGTGATCTGGTCGGTGCCGATCGCCGCGGTGGTGCTGATCTGGCTCGGCCGGACGCAGGACATCCGCGCCGCCTTCAGATCTCCGCGGACCATGGGCATGGCGCTGATCACGGCGGCCCTGATCACGGTCAACTGGCTGATCTATGTCTGGTCGGTCGGCGCGGGCCGGGCGGTCGAAACGGCGCTCGGCTATTACATCAACCCGTTGTTTTCGGTGTTTCTCGGTGCCGTGCTTCTACGGGAAAGGCTTGACGGGCGACAGAAGGCCGCGATCCTGCTGGCGGTGGTGGCGGTCGGGCTGCTGGCGCTGGAGACCGGCGGCCTGCCGTGGGTGTCGGTCGGGCTGGCGTTGACCTGGGGCCTGTACGCGTTCTTCAAAAAGTCGCTTCCCGTCGGCCCCAATCAGGGCTTCTTTCTGGAAGTGCTGATCCTGACCATTCCGGCGGTCGGTTTTGTCGCCTATACAGAGTTCAACGGCACGGGCCATTTCGGCCGCACCGGAATGACGGATATCTGGCTGCTGCTCGGCTGCGGCCTCGTGACCGCTGTGCCGCTGATGATCTACGCCAACGGCGCCAAGCTGCTCAGGCTGTCGACCATCGGGATCATGCAGTACATCGCGCCGACAATGATCTTCTTCATCGCGGTGTTCATCTTCAAGGAACCCTTCGGGCCCTACAAGCTGGCGGCCTTCGTGCTGATCTGGATCGCGCTGGCGATCTATACGTCTTCGCTGCTGCGCAGCCGCAAGGCGCGGCAGGCCATCGCCGCGGCGGCGCTCAAGTCGGGTTGATCCGGATCAATGGCAAGCCGGACCCTGTCCTGCTTGTCGTGATGAGTGCTGTTTCGAAAGGTAATTGGCTGAAAGTGCTCGGTGATCGACCCGGGCGTTCTGCCCGAAACCGGGAAAATGCGTGTTGCCGGGGCCTGTCATAGGTCAGCACTCTTGCGGCAGGGGGCGTCGTTGCGCCTTACCCAGTGCGGATATCTTGCCGTCTGTAACGTTAACGGATTTCTAACGCCGACCGGCATGATGTTGAAATGTTCACGATTTTTTCGCTCGTGACGATCCACCAAGTTGTTGATAGTGTTATAATTTGGAAATCACGGCGGCGTCCTCGCCGTTGCCAGAAATTCCCGCGGCGGCCTGGATCGCAGGGACGATGCCTTCCGCGCGGTCGATCACAATCGGTCGGACTAGGTGGGCGGTGTGAATGAAACCTGCGGCGCGCATGTGCCCGATCAGCGCGTTGAGCGGATCCCAGAAACCGCCGATGTTGGCCAGGACCATCGGCTTGGTATGGCGGCCGAGCTGAGCCCAGGTCATGATCTCGACGATTTCCTCAAGCGTTCCGATGCCGCCCGGCAGCGTCACGAAGGCATCCGAGCGCTCGAACATCATGTGCTTGCGTTCGTGCATGTCCCTGGTGACGTGCAGCTCGGTCAGTTGCCCCAGTTCCTGACGGGAGGCTTCCTTGTCCATCAGGAATTCGGGGATGATGCCGATGGCCTTGCCACCGTTCGACATGACCGCGTCGGCGACCTCGCCCATGAGGCCCTTTGTGCCGCCGCCATAGACGAGATCAATGCCGTTCTCGGCCATCGCCCGGCCCAGAACCCGGGCCGCCTGTCTGAATTCCGGATCATGTCCCGGCTGGGAGCCGCAATAGACGCAGATGGAGGATATTCGCTGTTGAGTTGTGTTCATGCGGCCAATGAACATGCGCCCCTTGATGCGGTCAAGGCCGGGCAGTCAAGGCAAACTGCTTTTTCTTGTGCCATGTATGCAAAGCATATAGGTTTTTGCCCAATAGCAGCGGTTTTTGCCGCATCCACGGAGCTGACAATGAATAAAAACAATGCCGGTTTTTGGGCGTTCCTTGGCGTGGTAGCCGCGATCGTCATCGGCGCTTTCTTTTTAGCACCTAACATGTTCAAAACAAATCCGGAATCGGCTTCTCAACCGACACCACAGACCAACATGGTCGACGCCACGGCGAATGCGCCGGAGGCGCCTTCGGCAAAGGCCGGCGAAGGGCAGGGACTGCCGGCTGACGCAACGAAGACCGAATCGGACGCCGGGGTTGCGGCGGATCCGGCGGTTGCCGCCGACAGCTGGATCACGCCGAGCTTCGATGTTCTCAGGGTCGAGCCCGACGGGTCCACCGTGATTGCCGGCAAGGCCGAGCCTGGCACCACGCTGGATATCATGAACGGAGAAACGGTGATCGCCTCGACACAGGTCGGCTCGAGCGGCGATTTCGCCGTCATTCTCGACAACCCCTTGCCTGCAGGCGACTACCAGCTGACCTTGCGGATTACCGGCAAGGATGGTGCCGTGCGGCTGTCGGAAGAGGTGGCCACGGTTTCCATCCCCGAGAGCGCCGACGGCGAATTGCTGGCCATGGTGAGCAAGCCGGGCAAGGCGAGCCGGATCATTGCGCAGCCCGCCGCCCCGGCAGCCTCGGAACCTGTCGAAACCGCCGCCGCGACGCCTGATGCGAATGACGCCGGGAGCCCGGCTGCAACGCCGGATCAGCCTGCGGCCGCGGGGACCGATACCGGCGTAGCGGCTCCCGCCGCCACCGCCACCGAAGCGGCTGCCGGGACTGAAACCGATGCCGCAACCGAGATGGCTGCCGCCGCCGTAGCGCCGTCCCCGGGCGTAGAAACGCCCGCGCTTCCCGAGGCGTCGGCACTGCTGACAACGTCTGCGCCGCAGGTCGCCGGGCAGGGTGATGCCGCCAATGCCGCCGACGACGCGGCGGCTTCCGCGGACGTAGCACCCGCCGCCGAAGTTGCCCTGGCCACGCCGGAAGCGGCTGTCGAGGGTGTCCCCTCCGATGCCACCGTGCGCGTGGACGCGGTGGAAATCGAGGGCGACCGGATTTTCATTGCCGGCTCGGCCACGCCGGGCTTCAAGGTGGAGGTTTTGGCGGACGGCGTTGCCATCGGCAGCGACACGGCCGACGAGACAGGCCGTTTCATCGTTGAAGCGACCACCGAGCTGTCGGTCGGGGATCACATCATCAACGCCGATCTGATGGACAAGTCTGGCGACAATATCCTGCTCAGGGCCACCGTGCCGTTCAATCGTCCCGAAGGCGAGGCGCTTGCCGCCGTGTCCCCGGCGGAGCCCGCCAATGCCGCGGCTCAGCCGGAAAGCGCGCCGACCCAGGCTGACAGCGCCGCGGCAGCTCCGGCCAACAACGGGGCAGCGGCCGACAGCAATCAATCGGCTGCGGCCAAGGCTGCCGGCGAGTTGATCCTGCCTGACATCGCCAGCCTTTCGAAAATGCGTGAAGACGCATTCGAGGCGCTGTCGCAACTCAAGACCAGGGTATCCGCACCGGATACTGCGGACGAAGCTGCGGTTTCCGAGGCGCTGGAACAGGCCGTGTCGAAACTCAAATCGGCAGCCATGGCTGACCTGCCTGCCGGCAGCAGCGCTGAATCGATGGCGATTGCCCGGTCGATGCGGCTTCAGGCCGAAGCAGCGCTTTCGGTCTTGATGCCGAAGGCGGAGGGCCAGGCAGCCGCCGGGACTTCTGCCTCGGTAGTCGATGGTCTGGCGGCTGGCGACCGGGGCAGGATGAGCGAGCTTCTCGCCCGGGCCGAGACAGTGCTTGCGGAACCCGCGGACATGGCCGGCACGGCTCAGGAGGGGATCGAAGGTTTGGTTGCAGCCTCCGGACAGCCCGGCGAACCGAAAACCATCCTGCAGGCGCCGCTTGCCTCGACACCCGGTGCCGTGATCATCCGGCGCGGCGATACGCTGTGGCAGATTTCCCGCCGCACCTATGGCGAGGGCGTTCGCTACACCACGATCTATGTCGCCAACCGGTCACAGATCCAGAACCCGGACCGGATCAAGCCGGGCCAGGTGTTTTCGGTTCCCGAGACCCCGCTGGAGAATGCCGAGGAAATGCATCAGCAGCTTCTGGGCGAGCGAAAAAAGCCCTAGAACGGTTGACCGGGATACATTCATCGTATATCGCCGATTAACGATGAATGTATCTCGACCGGATCTCCCCCCCAAGGACGAAACCATCGCCCGCAAGCTCGCGGCGCTGGCGCATCCGGTGCGGCTGCGTCTGCTAAGGAATCTCGGGTCGGCGGACAGCTGCTGCGTCAAGGATCTCGTCGGTCGGATCGGACTGGCGCAGTCGACGGTCTCACAGCACCTCAAGGTGCTCGTCGATGCCGATCTGGTCAACTTTCGCACGGATCGGCAACGTTCCAGATACACCGTCAATGCCGGTGCCCTGCGCGAACTTGCAGGCATCATCGGCCAGACCCTCGATCATTGTTGTGGCGGCGCTGGCTGTTCGCGCGCGAACGAGGGTGAACGGGAAGACCACAATCGGCAGGCGGACGCAGCGGCGGCCCTGATCGGCAACAAGGACATCTGAATTGGCTTCGAAAACCGTATCCGCCGACCAGGGCAATCCCTTCGGCACGTTGAAAAACCTCTGGCCCTACATGTGGCCCGCCGACCGGCCGGATCTGAAAATGCGGGTGCTGTGGGCAACGCTGTTCCTGCTGTTGTCGAAACTCGTGCTGATTTCGGTACCGTATTTCTTCAAATGGGCGACCGATGCGCTCAATGGCCAGCCCGACGTGGTCGCATGGCTGCCGGCGCTGATCGCGACGCCGGTGATGCTGGTGATTGCCTACAATGTGGTCAGGATCGTGCAGTGGGGTTTCAACCAGCTGCGTGACGCGCTGTTTGCCCGGGTCGGGCAGCACGCGGTGCGGCAACTGGCCTACAAGACCTTCGTGCACATGCATGAATTGTCGCTGCGGTTCCATCTCGAGCGGCGTACAGGCGGCCTGTCGCGGGTCATCGAGCGCGGCACCAAGGGGATCGAGACGATTGTCCGCTTCACCATCCTCAATACGGCACCGACCCTGATCGAGTTCGCGCTGACGGCGATCATCTTCGGTGTCGCCTACGGCTGGACCTATGTTGCGGTCACCGCCATCACCGTGTGGCTCTACATCTGGTTCACCGTGCGCGCCTCGGACTGGCGCATCGGCATCCGGCGGTCGATGAACGCCTCGGACACGGATGCCAATACCAAGTCGGTCGATTCGCTTCTCAATTACGAAACCGTCAAATATTTCGGCAACGAGGAGATGGAAGCGCGGCGCTTCGACGTCTCGATGGAGTCCTACGAGAAGTCGGCTACCCAAGTCTGGACCTCGCTCGGCTGGCTCAACATGGGGCAGGGCGTCATCTTCGGTCTCGGTATGACTGTGATGATGGTGATGTCGGCACTGGCCGTCCAGTCCGGCGAACAGACCATCGGCGACTTCGTGTTCATCAATGCGATGCTGATGCAGCTGGCGGTGCCGCTGAATTTCATCGGCTTCGTCTACCGCGAAATCCGCCAGGGTCTCACCGACATCGAGCAAATGTTCGAACTCCTCGACGTCGAGCCCGAGGTGCGGGATGCGCCCGATGCCAGACCGCTTGCAGTCGAGCAGGGCGCCATCCGTTTCGACAATGTCAGCTTCAGCTACGATCCGGCGCGGCCGATCCTCAAGGGCGTGTCGTTCGAGGTGCCGGCGGGGAAGACCATCGCCATCGTCGGGCCGTCCGGCGCCGGCAAGTCGACAATCTCGCGGCTGCTCTACCGGTTCTACGACATCCAGTCGGGTTCGATCACCATCGACGGCCAGAACCTGCGCGACGTCACGCAGAAAAGCCTCAGGGCCGCCATCGGCATGGTGCCGCAGGATACCGTCCTGTTCAACGACACGATCGCCTACAACATCCGCTATGGCCGGATCGACGCCACCGAGGCGGAAGTCGACCGGGCGGCGGATCTGGCGCAGATCGGCGGTTTCATCCGCGCGCTGCCGGATGGGTTCAAGGCGATGGTTGGCGAGCGCGGGCTGAAACTGTCCGGCGGCGAAAAGCAGCGCGTGGCCATTGCCCGAACGATCCTCAAGGCGCCGCCGATCCTGATCCTCGACGAGGCCACGTCGGCACTGGATACGGCGACCGAGCAGGAAATCCAGGCGGCGCTTGATTTCGTATCCAAGGGCCGGACGACGCTGGTGATCGCCCACCGTCTGTCGACCGTGGTCAGCGCCGACGAGATCATCGTGCTCAAGGACGGCCAGATCGCCGAGCGCGGCCGGCATGCCGATCTATTGGCGCAGAAGGGGCTGTACGCCTCCATGTGGGACCGCCAGCGTGAAGCCACCGAGGCCGAGGCGCAGCTCAAGCGCATGCGCGAGGAAGATGAAATGGGCATCGTCACCCGGCGGCGGACGCCGGAGGTCGGAGACGCCTGAGCCGCCAAGGTGCATGTCGCTTTCAACGTATTCGTTGGAACGATAACGTGCATGCATCATTACATGGTCTTGCAGCGTTCCTTGCGCCTCCAGTCGGAAGTGCGGCGCTTCAGGTGCAATGAAGCCGGAAAGTGGTTTCCCCTTTGCGGCAAATTGCTGTAGTCACGGCCAAGGACTAAATCAGGGAATATGTCATGAGTATCATCGACAGCGTTCGCAATGCGCTGGTGCCGGTTCACCGCGAAGGCTACAAGTTCGTCGCCACCTTCTTCGGCGTCTCGCTGCTTCTGGGGTTCATCGCCGAGCCGCTGTTCTGGATCGGCCTGGTGCTCACCGCATGGTGCGCCTATTTCTTCCGCGACCCGGAACGGGTGACCCCGCTTGACGACGATCTTGTGATCAGTCCCGCCGACGGCCGCGTCTCGTCGGTGGTTCGGATGGTGCCGCCGGCCGAACTCAATCTGGGGGCCGACGAGATGCTGCGCATCTCGGTGTTCATGAATGTGTTCAACTGCCATGTGAACCGGGCACCGATGAAGGGCCGCGTGCTTCGCAAGATCCATTCCCAGGGCTCGTTCCTCAATGCCGAACTCGACAAGGCGAGCACCGAGAACGAGCGCAGCGGCCTGGTGATCGAGACCGCGCGCGGCGAGATCGGCGTGGTCCAGATCGCAGGCCTCGTGGCGCGCCGCATTCTCTGCTGGGCCGAGGAAAACGAGCAGCTTGACGCGGGCGAGCGGTTTGGCCTGATCCGGTTCGGATCGCGGCTCGATGTTTTCCTGCCCGCTTCCGCCCGGCCGCTGGTCAGCGTCGGACAGACCGCGATCGCGGGTGAAACAATGCTCGCCGAATTCGGATCGAACAAGGGGCCCGTGGTCAGCCGCCGCGACTGACCGGCTGACGGGACGACAAGGGAGACATGCATGCCAACGCCGTTTCCACCATATGATCCCAATGGTTTGGACGATGCGGATCATGACGAGGGACGTGGTCCGCGTTTGCGCGAAATCCCGTTCCGGATGCTCATTCCCAACCTGATTACCGTGCTTGCGATCTGTGCGGGGCTGACCGGCATTCGGCTGGCTTTCGAGAACCGCTTCGAAATGGCGGTCGCCATGGTGCTGATCGCGGCGTTTCTGGACGGTGTTGACGGGCGGGTGGCACGGCTCCTGAAAGCCCAGTCGAAATTCGGCGCGCAGATGGATTCGCTGGCCGACATCATCAATTTCGGCGTCGCGCCGGCGCTGGTGCTCTATGTCTTCATTCTCGACCAGGCCCGTTCCTTCGGCTGGATCGCGGCCATCGTCTTCACCGTTGCCGCGGCGTTGAGACTGGCCCGCTTCAATGTCATCTCAGAGAGCGCCACCAAGTCGGCATGGGAGAGCTATTATTTCGTCGGGGTGCCGGCGCCTGCGGGCGCGTTGCTGGTAATGCTGCCGGTCTATCTTGGGTTTCTCGGCTTTCCGATTGACCGCACCAGCGGATTTGCCGCTGCCGCCTACACCGTGTTCATCGGATTCCTGCTGGTCAGCCGGGTGCCGGTGTTTTCCGGCAAGGGTGTCGGCGGCGGCGTCCGCCGCGACCTGGTGATGCCGTTTCTTCTGGTGGCGGTGGTCTATGTGTCGCTGCTGATGAGCTTCACCTGGGAAACGCTGACGCTGACAGCGATCGCCTATCTTGCCTCTCTGCCCTTCGGGGCGCGGGCCTGGTCGCGCAAGTACGGGCCGAAATCGCGGCAGATCAACGGGAAGAACCACGAGGGTGGTAAAACCGCTTCTTCGCCCGAACCCGGCGACGACCCGAAAAAGTAGCCGGGAAAGTCAGATCGTGTGACGCGCCGCCGGTCTCTTCCCTGCGGGACCGAGGGGAAGACTTATCCCGCGGCGCTGTCGGTGCGGTGCGTTTTGATCCATTCGTCGGCGATCTTCTGCGCGGTCACGTAGTCGGTCTTGCCTGAGCCAAGCAGCGGAATTTCCGGAACGTTGACGATTGCCGCGGGCACCATCAGATCGGTGGCGCCGTAGCGGCGGGAATATTCGCGCAACTCGTCGCGCAGCGCCGGCATCCTGGTAGTGACCAGCACGATGCGCTCGCCCTTGCGGGTGTCGGCAACGGCGACGGCGGCGTGAAAATCCTCCGGCCAGAGCTGCTGGACCATCAGCTCGATGGCGCCGAGCGAAATCATTTCACCGGCGATCTTGGCAAAGCGTTTCGCGCGTCCCCTTATGGCGATGTAGCCATCCTCGTCGACGGCGACGATGTCGCCGGAATCGTGCCAGCCATCGGCAAGCGGCTGCAGCACGCCGGGGTTGGAGGCCAGCATGTAGCCGAGCATGACATTGGGGCCGGAGACGAACAGCCTGCCGGCATCGTTGATGCCTTCCACCGGCTCGAGCCGCATCGCCATGGCCGGTAGCAGGCGGCCAACGGTTCCGTCCTTGTTGTGGCTGCCGGAATTGACGGCCGCGACCGGTGCGGTCTCGGTCATGCCGAAGCCCTCGATGATGGTGGCGCCGAACCGCTCCCGGTAGATCCGCCTGGTCTCGGCGCGGACGGCTTCCGCACCCGCCACGATCAGCCGGAGGCTTGAAAAGTCGGTGTCCTTGGCGGTGCGCGCATAGCCGGCGAGGAACGTGTCGGTGCCGAACATGATCGAGGGTTTGACCTCGCGGGCCACCGCCGGGATGATCCGGTAATGCAGCGGCGAGGGGTAGAGAAACAGCCGGACGCCATAAAGCAGCGGCAATATGGCGCCGCCGGTCAGCCCGAAGCAATGGAACACCGGCAGCACGTTGAACAGCTTGTCCCTGACCGAGATGTCGATGCGGGCTTCGGCCTGGGCCGCGTTGGCGTGAATGTTGCGGTGAGACAGCACAACGCCCTTGGGCGTGCCCTCGGAGCCCGAGGTGAACAGGATGACGGCCGGATCGCCGGCTTCAACCGGCCGTAACGGCCTGCGCCAGTTGAGGAAAGCGGTCGCCTTTTCCTTCCGGGAGACGCTTTCGCGCAGCTCCTCGAGCCAGATGATGGTGACGCCGGCCTTCTCAATGGCGCTGACCTGCGCCTCGAGGCCGGCCTTTTCGACAAAGGCGCGGCTGGCGAGCACGGTGCGGATCTTTGCCGTCGACAGGGCCGAGACCAGGGCCGCGGGGCCGGCGGTGTAGTTGAGCATGGCCGCGACCCGCCCGGCGGATTGCAGCGCCAGAAAGGTGACGATTGCCGCGTTGGCGTTGGGCAGCATGACGCCCAGCGCCTCGCCGGGCTGGCTGATTGCCGCGAACCGTGCGCCCAGCACCCGGGCGCCGATCAGCATCTGCTTGTAGGTCAGCTTGCCGCCGAGCGCGTCTTCGAGCACGGCGCCGGCCTTGCGGTAGCGGTCGGCGGCGTCGCGAAACGCCAGGAACAGGCCGCGATCGAGATCGTTGCTGGCAAGACGTGCCTCGGCCAGCAGGTCGTGCACCCGGTCCTCGTCGCGCGGCGCGGTCGCACCATTCCTGGCCGGGCTGACATCGTCGAAATCGAGCAGATCCGATTGCGCCAGTTTCAAGTGCGGCAACAGATGCCGCGGCGCCTCGGACCGCCGATAGGCCGACCAGAGGGTAAACCGCGACCCGCGCACATGCATGGCGCGCATCACCGCACCGTGTTTGCGCGCGAGCGCCGCCAGGGCCCTGTAGGCCGCCAGAGTCTCGGTGGCGGGCTCGGCATCGGCGGGGCAGGGCACGGCGACCGGCTGGCCGGCGGCCAGGGCGGCCTCGATGGCAGCGGTGTCACCTTCATGCGCGGTGCGGGCGAACAGGCGCATGCCGAAGAGGATCAGCGAGCGCTGGTCGTCCGGGTGCAGCACATACAGGCAGTTCCGGTCGAGCGCCGACCAGAGAACGGCGGCGTCAAGGCCCGACTGGCGCGGGTAGACGTGGACAACGGGACCGTGCGGCGCGGCGGAGCCCGGTTGCTGATCGGGAAGGCGAAGCCGGAAGAGTGTCCGGAGCTTGACCAGGGCGATGGCCTGCGCCAGCCCGGAATTGCGTTGACGCGCAAGTTTTAGAGCCGCCAGCAAGCCGGCTCCCAACACTATGATGACCAGCGTTGCCGCAAAGCCCGCCATGAACAACCTCCTCCATGCCCGCCGGTCCATGAAGATGGTTCACCTATGAACCGGGCGAAAGCTCCCGCCCGCAAGCCTAGAACCGATCTTGCGCGAATGAAACAGATTTGATGGTTCGGTGGAGGCGCCGCAGCCCTTATTCGGGCAGACGGTAGTCGAAGAAGCGGTTCTCGGTGACCCGGAACAGCTTGCCGGTCTCGGTGCAGTCCGGTCCGCACAGCGGCACCAGCTTTTCCGCGACTTCGGACGGGTGAGGCAGGGTGTCGGGGTTCTCGCCGGGCATGGCCTGCGCCCGCATCGCCGTGCGGGTGGCGCCCGGATCGATGGAATTGATCTTGAGCGCGGTCTTTTCCATTTCCGCGGCCCATACCCGGGCCAGGGTCTCGACGGCGGCCTTGGAGGCCGCGTAAGGGCCCCAGAAGGCGCGCGCGGAGTGGGCGACGCCTGACGACAGGATCAGCGCTCGGCCGGCGTCGGATTTTACCAGCAGCGGCTCGACCGAGCGGATCACCCGCCAGGTGGCGGTGACATTGACCGCCATGACCTTGTCGAACACCTTGGCCTCGACATGGGCGACGGGGGAAATGGTGCCGAGTACGCCGGCATTGGCGACGAGGATGTCGAGCTTGCCCCAGCGCTCGCTGATGGCTCCGCCGAGCCGGTCGATGGCCGGCATGTCGGTCAAGTCCATCGGCACCAGCGTGGCGCTGCCGCCCGCGGCCTGGATGGCGTCATCGAGTTCCTCAAGGCCGCCTGTGGTGCGGGCCACGGCGATCACGTGCGCGCCCTGCTTGGCCAGCGCCAGCGCGGTGAAGTAGCCAATGCCCCGGGAAGCGCCGGTGACGAGCGCGATGCGTCCTTGAAGAGAAGTCATGGAGAATAACTATCCGTTGTTGGCCAGCAGCGACAGGCTGCGGACATTGCCCTGATCGCCCTGATCGGTGAGCGTCGTCGGGTACTCGCCGGTAAAGCAGGCATCGCAGAACTGCGGGCATTCGGCATTGCGGCCCGGCTCGCGCACGGCGCGGTAGAGGCCGTCGATCGAGACGAAACCGAGGCTGTCGACCCGGATGAAGTCGGCCATGGCGCCCACAGACATGCGCGAGGCCAGGAGCTTGGACTTCTCGGGCGTGTCGACGCCATAGAAGCACGAAGACATGGTCGGCGGCGAGGCGATGCGCATGTGCACTTCCCGGGCCCCGGCTTCGCGCACCAGCTTGACGATCTTCTGGCTGGTGGTGCCGCGGACGATGGAATCATCGACCAGCACCACGCGCTTGCCCTCGATCATGTTCTTGTTGGGATTGAGCTTGAGCTTGACGCCCATGTGGCGAATGGCCGAGGTCGGCTGGATGAAGGTTCGTCCGACATAGTGATTGCGGATGATGCCGAGTTCGAACGGCAAGCCTGCCTGCTGGGCAAAGCCGATGGCCGCCGGTGTGCCCGAATCGGGAACCGGGATGATGACGTCGGCGTCGACCGGACATTCCTTGGCCAGTTCCTCGCCGATCTTCTTGCGCGCCTCGTAGACATTGCGGTTCTCGATGGTCGAGTCCGGCCGGGCAAAATAGACATATTCGAAGATGCAGAGGCGCGGCGACTGCTTCTCGAAGGGGAAATGGCTCTCGATGCCCTTGTCGGTGATGACCACGACTTCGCCGGGCTGGACATCGCGGACAAAGCGGGCGCCGATGATGTCGAGGGCGCAGGTTTCCGAGGCCAGCACATAGGCGCCATCGAGGTCGCCGATGCACAGCGGCCGGATTCCGAGCGGGTCACGGGCGCCAATCATCTTCTTCTCAGACAGTCCGACCAGCGAATAGGCGCCTTCGAGCCGGGACAGCGCGTCGATGAATTTCGGCACGATCCGGGTCTTCTCGCTGACGGCGATCAGATGCAGGATGGTTTCGGTGTCGGAGGTGGACGAGAAGATCGAGCCACGGTTCTGCAATTCGCGCTGAACGGTGAGCGCATTGGTGATGTTGCCATTGTGGGCGATGGCAAAGCCGCCGCCGGCGAATTCGGCAAAGAACGGCTGAACGTTGCGCAGGCCCTCGCCGCCGGTGGTGGAATAGCGAGTGTGGCCGATGGCGCGGTCACCGGGCAGCCGGTCCATGACCGAGCGCTTGGTGAAGGTGTCGCCAATCAGGCCGACATGGCGTTCGACGGAAAACTGCTGGCCGTCGAAGGCAACGATGCCGGCGGCTTCCTGGCCGCGATGCTGAAGCGCATGCAGGCCCAGGGTTACAACGGCGGCCGCATCGGATTTCCCGAAGATGCCGAACACACCGCACTCGTCATGGAAGTCATCTGCTTCGTTGTCGACCGGTTTCAAGCCACTGTCTGTCATCGGCGTCGAACCCTTCATATAGACCTGCCGGATGGATCCCGGCTGGAAATCATTATCCGCTGGTGGCGGGCGCCGCATCGGATCCCGGTTCTTCCGAACCGCCGCCGCGCAGGCGTTCGAGGATCGTTGCATCGGCATCATCGGGAAGCATGTTGACCAGCTTGGCGCCCAGCGAATCAAGCATCGGCTTGGATTTTGCCGTCACCACCCATTCCGGCTGCTTCGGCGTGGCCACCAGCCAGTTGAAGAACAGCATGGCGACGACGACCAGCAGCACGCCGCGGGCTGCGCCAAAGACGAAGCCGAGCGTGCGGTCGAGCGCGCCGATGCGGCTGTCGATGATGAAATCGGCAATCCGCATGGTGATGTAGGAGACCAGGATCAGCGCGATCAGGAAAACCACGGCGGCCGAGCCGATCATGGCGATCTTGTCCGACGAGGTGTATTTCAGCGCCAGCGGCGTGAGCAGCGGATAGAGGAAATAGGCAGCGGCAGCGGCCGCGATCCAGGAGGCGACGGCCAGAACCTCGCGCGAAAATCCGCGAACCATGGCAAGCACCGCAGAAAACAGCGTGATGCCGAGCAGGATGCCGTCAAGAAGGGTAATAGGCATGAAATCGCGTTCCGTTCAGGCTCTGCCTATCCGTACCGCCCGCGGCGTCCGATAGGCTGAATTCAGTTTTCGTCCTCGTCACTTCCGGTCAGAGCCGCACCCTTGGACCCGGCAATGCGCGCGACCAGGTCCGCCAGTGCTTCCATCTGGGCCAGGCCAGCGCCGGACCGGGATGGCAGGTCGGCGGATCCCGATGGCAATACCGCGTTGGCGAAGCCCAGTTTTTCGGCTTCCTTCAGCCTCAAACCCGTTTGCGCCACCGGCCGGATGGCCCCCGACAGGCTGACTTCGCCGAAATAGACGCAATCGGCGGGAAGGGCAAGCCCGGCGAGAGAGGAAACCAGAGCCGCGGCCACTGCCAGGTCGGCCGCAGGCTCGGCGATGCGGTAGCCGCCGGCGATGTTGAGGTAGACGTCGTGACTGCCAAGCCGCACCCCGCAATGGGCCTCAAGCACGGCGAGGATCATCGACAGCCGCGCCGAATCCCAGCCGATCACCGCGCGGCGCGGGGTTCCGAGGCTCGAGGGGGCGACCAGCGCCTGAACCTCGACCAGCACCGGCCTGGTGCCTTCGATGCCGGCGAACACCGCCGCACCCGGGGCCTTGGCATTGCGTTCGCCGAGGAACAGTTCGGACGGGTTGGCGACCTCGCGCAGGCCCTTGTCGGACATTTCGAAGACGCCGATCTCGTCGGTGGCGCCGAAGCGATTCTTGACCGTCCTGAGAATCCGGTAGTGGTGGCCGCGGTCGCCCTCGAAATAGAGAACCGCATCGACCATGTGCTCGACGACGCGGGGGCCGGCGATCTGGCCGTCCTTGGTGACGTGGCCGACCAGAACCATGGCCGCGCCCGTCTGCTTGGCGTAGCGCACCATGGCGTGGACGCCGGTGCGCACCTGGGTCACCGTGCCCGGCGCCGACCCTGCAAGGTCGCTCCACAGGGTCTGGATCGAATCGATGATGACAAAATCCGGACGCTTGCCCTCGGCCAAGGTGGCGAGGATGTCCTCGACATTGGTTTCAGCCGCCAGCAGCACGCCCGAGTCGGCGGCGCCCAACCGCTGCGCCCTCAATCGTACCTGGGCGACGGCCTCTTCGCCCGAAACATAGATCACCCGGTGGCCCTGGCGGGCGAGTGCGGCTGCGGCCTGCATCAGCAGCGTCGACTTGCCGATGCCCGGATCGCCGCCCACCAGCACCGCCGAGCCGCGGACGAAGCCGCCGCCTGTGACACGGTCGAGCTCGCTGACCAGGGTCGAGATCCGCGGCGCTTCCTCTATTTCGCCGGACAGGCTGGCCAGCGCCACTGCGCGGCCCTTGCGTGCCGCCGTCCCCGGGCCGCCGCCGATGCCGCCGGTGGGATCGTCCTCGACAATGGTGTTCCATTCGCCACAGCCGTCGCACTTGCCCGCCCAACGGGTATGGATCGTGCCACAGGACTGACAGATGAACTGGGTGCGTGTCTTGGCCAAATCTCGGATCCCCTTGCTGTTGCGGATGGTGTGTCAGGAAGACGCGCGTTTGTCCACTGTTTGTTCTTGTTTTTCAAGTGAGCCATCATCAAAGCCGATGGATCTGGTTGCGGGAGACGCTGTCTGGCCGGGATCAGTCCAGATAGCTGCGAGCGTAGCGTCTTCCGAGGCTGGTGAGCAGCTCGTAGCCGATGGTTCCGGCAGCCGTGGCGGCATCCTGCAGCGAGATGGCGGAGCCGAGAAGCTCGATCCAGTCGCCGGCGCTGACTGAGCCTTCAGGCAGATCGGTGACGTCGAACATGGTCAGGTCCATGGTGATCTTGCCGATCACCGGAACACGCAGTCCGCCTACCGCGCCGAACGCCCCTTTGGGTACCGCGGAGCGGAGCGGCACGCCGGCGCCCGACGCCGACCGGTGGAACCCGTCGGCATAGCCTATGCCGCAGACCGCAATGCGGCTGTCACGGGTAAGTGTATGGGCGGCGCCATAGCTCACCGTCTGGCCCGCCTTGGCATGCCTGACGGTCAGTACCTGCGCCTCGGCGGTGACGACCGGGCGCATCGGCGTGACGGCGCCGGTCACCGGTTCGCCGCCATAGAGCGCGATGCCGGGGCGGGTGAGATCGTGATGGGCGTCGGCCCCGAGATGGATGCCGGCCGAGTTGGCAAGGCTCATTTCCACTCCCGGAAAACAATCGCGCATGCCGGAGAAGACTTGCATCTGGCGGGCATTGAGCGGATGGCCGGGCTCGTCGGCACAGGCGAAATGGCTCATCACCAGGCAGGGAGCGGGGGCGCTGCTTTCGGAATGGCGCACCGCCTGTTCCGGCGTCAGCCCCAGGCGGTTCATGCCGGTGTCGACGTGCAGCGCGTAGGACCGCCCGTCGGCATTGCCGCACCAAAAGGCGGCCTGTTCGGGCGAATTGACGATCGGGACGAGGTCATGCGCCAGCGTCTGGGCGAAAGATCCCTCGAAGACCCCGTTCAGAATGAATATGCGCGCTTCCGGCAGCAGTGGCCTGAGCCGCGCGCCTTCGTTGGCGTCGGCGACAAAGTAGTCGCGGCAGCCCTCGCGCGCCAGTCTCGGCGCGGCCCGGTCGACCCCGGTGCCGTAGGCGTCGGCCTTGACCGCCGCGCCGCATCGGGCGCTGCCCGACAGATCACGCATGGTGCGCCAATTTTCCGCCAGCGCGCCCAGGTCTACGCTCAGACGAGTGGTGGTGGCAGATGCCGAGCCATGTTCCAGCGTTGTCGGGAGTGAGGCCAAATCACCAGCCTATTCGTCGTGGACAAATTGGTTGTAGGAGTTGTCCGCCAGATCGGCAAACCGGGTGAATTCCGCCTGGAAGCCCAACTGCACGGTGCCCGTGGGACCGTGGCGCTGCTTGGCGATGATGACGTCGGCGGTGCCCTTGACCTTCATCATCTTTTCTTCCCAGGCGAGGTATTCCGGCGTCTTGATGTCGGCGACGATCTCGTCGGGCGAGCGGCGCGGTTCGCCGTTCTTGACGTAGTATTCCTCGCGATAGACGAACAGCACCACGTCGGCGTCCTGCTCGATCGAGCCCGACTCACGCAAGTCGGAGAGCTGCGGGCGTTTGTCCTCGCGGCTTTCCACCTGACGCGACAGCTGCGACAGGGCGATGATGGGAACGTTGAGTTCCTTGCCGAGCGCCTTGAGACCGGTGGTGATCTGGGTGATTTCCTGCACGCGGTTGTCGCTCGACTTGCCCGAACCGGTCATCAGCTGGATATAGTCGATGACCAGAACGTCGAGGCCGCGCTGGCGCTTGAGGCGGCGGGCGCGGGCCGACAATTGGGCAATGGAGATGCCGCCGGTCTGGTCGATGTAGAGCGGGATCTTCTGCATCATCTGCGAGCAGCCGACGAGCTTTTCGAAATCGGCTTCGGAAATCTCGCCGCGGCGGATCTTCGACGAGGAGATCTCGGTCTGCTCGGAAATGATACGGGTGGCGAGCTGTTCGGACGACATTTCGAGCGAATAGAAGCCGACGACGCCGCCGTTCCTGGCCTTCATCGAACCGTCGGCCTGCACCTCGCCTTCGTAGGCCTGGGCAATGTTGAAGGCGATGTTGGTGGCAAGCGACGTCTTGCCCATGCCCGGACGTCCGGCAAGCACGATCAAGTCGGAATGCTGCAGGCCGCCCATGCGGGCATCGAGCGAGGAGATGCCGGTGGAGATGCCCGACAGTCCGCCGTCGCGCTGATAGGCGGCACCGGCCATGTCAATGGCCAGCGACACGGCGTCGTTGAACGACTGGAAGCCGCCGTCGTAGCGGCCGGTCTCGGCGAGCTCGAACAGGCGGCGTTCGGCGTCCTCGATCTGGGTCGAGGGCGGCATGTCGAGCGGGGCGTCGAAGGCGATGTTGACCATGTCCTCGCCGATCGAGATCAGCGAGCGCCTCAGCGCCAGGTCGTAGATCGCGCGGCCGTAGTCCTCGGCGTTGATGATGGTGACGGCTTCGGTGGCGAGACGCGCCAGATATTGCGCCACCGTCATGTCGCCGACCCTGGCGTCGGCGGGCAGGAAGGTCTTGATGGTCACCGGGTTGGCGGTCTTGCCCATGCGGATGATGTCGCCGCCGACCTCGTAGATCTTGCGGTGCAGCGGTTCCTGGAAGTGTTCGGGCTTGAGGAAGTCGGACACCCGGTAAAAGGCGTCATTGTTGACCAGGATCGCGCCGAGCAGCGCCTGTTCGGCCTCGATATTGGACGGGGCCTCGCGAAACAGCGGGCTTTTTTCGGCACGGGCCGGAATCGGCTCTATCTTGCGGGCGGCGTCATTCATCGTCTCATCGGTCCTGAACTTGGTGCGGGCGTTGGCTTGCAATAGCGATAGTGGTTGGCCATGTCAGTGCATGGCCAGCCCTAATCAGAAGCGAATCGCATAAGCCTCAATGTTGTGCACGTTGTCCACACTTGTCCACAGCGTCGTTCAGGCAAAGTGACGAAGCTCGGGAAAATGCGCCCGCGACGGGTTGTGCCGCGGGCCGAATCGGAAGTGTCGCCAAAAGCGCCGTGCATCCGGTCGGGTGCGCGGCGCTTCAGGACTTTGATATGTTGCATGTCCATTGTCGTTCAAATGCATGCATTTGAACGCGACAGGCATTACCGGGAAGCGAGATAGCCCGCGCAATCGACCACCGTGGCATAGGTGCCCGAGAGACCGCTCATGAAAGCCGCATGGACCTGGGCCGCCGGCACTGCAACGCCGCCGAACTCGGCATCGCGCGCCGCACAGGCGTCATGAACCACCGTGACCTTGTAGCCGAGGTCGGTTGCGGCGCGGGTGGTGGCGTCGATGCACATCTGGCTCTGGGCGCCGATGATCACCAGATTGGAAATGCCGCGCGAGGCAAGGGTTTCGTGCAGGGAGGTGTTGAGGAAGCTGTTCGGCCGGTGCTTGAGAATCACCTCTTCACCGGCCTGCGGCGCGACTTTCGGATGGATTTTCGCCCCCTCGCTGCCCGGCCGGAAGAATGGCGCGGTTTCGGAGGGAATCTCGTGGCGGATATGGACGATCATGTCGCCGGCCTTGCGGGCATGCGCCAGAACGCGCGCCGCGTTGTCGGCGGCCTGGTCCATCTTGCTCAGCGTCCAGCGTCCGCCATCGAAATAATCGTTCTGGATGTCGACGAGGATCAGGGCTGTGTCGGTCATGTCTCTTCTCCTTGAATGGGTCTGCCTGATTTACAGGCGGCAGCGGCATCGATAAATTGGCGAATATGACAAAGATCATGCAAAATGCGCCACGATGCTGATGCCCGACCGGTCGCTTGCCATCATCGCCTATGACGGGGTGCAGGAGGCCGCGGTGCTCGGGCTTGCCGACCTGCTGGACACGGCCAATGCCATCAGCCGGCGGCAGAACGGTGTGGCGATCAATGTCGATACCGTCAGGCCGGACGCGCTGCCGCCGGCGTCCACGACCTACGACGCGGTGATCCTGCCGCCCAACCGAAGCGGCGCCCGGGGGGCCGGGGACCGCGGCCTTCATTCATGGATACGGGAGCGGCACGGGGCAGGGACGTTGACGGCCTCGGTCTGCGCCGGGCTGTTCTGGCTTGGCCATGCCGGATTGCTTGCCTCGCGTCCGGTGACGACCCACTGGGCGCTCGAGGGCGAGGTCCGCGCCACGTTCCCCCATGCGGATTTGCAGCCCGAGCATCTGCTGATCGACGACAACGACATCGTCACGGCGGGCGGGATGATGGCCTGGGTCGATCTCGGGCTGTTCTTCGTGGAACGCTGGCAGGGCGTCGATGTGCTCACCGCCACCGCGCGGCATCTGCTTATCGATCCGGGCAAGCGCGAGCAGCGCAACTACCGCAGCTTCCGGCCCAACCTCAACCACGGAGACGCGGCGGTGCTTGCGCTGCAGCTGTGGATGGAAGGCCATGTGCAGGATGATTTGAGCGTCGATGCGCTGTCAGCGCGGACCCGGCTGTCGGGGCGGACCTTCCTGCGCCGGTTCAAGGCCGCCACGGGTCTCAGCCCGAATGCCTATGTGCAGGCCCTCAGGATCGAAAAGGCCCGCGGCCTGCTGGAAAGAACCCGCGATCCGGTCAGCGCCGTCGGCTGGGCGGTGGGTTACCAGGACATCTCGGCCTTCGGCCGGGTGTTCCGCTCGATCACCGGCCTGAGTGCGATCGAGTACCGGCGCCGGTTCAGCGTTCTCGATGTGCGGGCGTAATCGACGCTTCCGGGATATGGATGATCGGCTCTAGCCGGTACCAGGAGCCTGGTTGTTGGCAAGGCTTGACGGAGAGATGTTTTCCAAGGGCAGCAGCATCTCGCTCTCAAAGGCAATATGGCGCCGCATCGCCTCGAAGAAACCGCGCAGCATGTAGCCGATCGCCTCGATGTTGACGTCCGCCTCGCCGCTGCCGAGCGCATGCAGCGCCTCGGTCAATTCTTCGGCAAAGCACTCGTCCTCGCAATGCTCGAAGCGCAGACGGTTCAGCGTTGTGTCGATCTTCTCATCCGAGCCGCGCCGCTCGGCAATCATCGGGAACACCACGTCTTCCTCGAAACGATGGACGCCCCGGATCATCGGGCCAAGCGCACGGGCGGCATACATGCACTTCTGGCGGTTGATGCCATCAGGCAGGGAATCGGCAATTTCTTCGAGCCGGTCGCACAGCAGCAATTGATCCTTGTGCGCCTTGCGCAGGGCAGCAATCGGATCTTCACCATGCGCCAGCTTGATGGTGGCGTTGTCTGTCATGAGGTCTCATCCCAGTCAAAGAGCGATCTTGTTGTTGTTTCCCTCTCTGCAGGAAAACTAGGTGCGGGAACGCTCGGAGTCCTTGACTTGGATCAATGCGGGCGACGCCTCTGTCTGCGAATTGTGCGACAGTCCGGAAAAGGCTCGCAGTCTGTCTAAAGGGGGCAGGCACCGCGATTTTTCCGGCTCTGTTCCGATACCCCTGGGGGATACCAACCATGAAATACGCTTTCGAAACAATCGCCGTGGGCCTTTTCGCCTTCCTGGCGTTGCTCGGCGTGGCTTTCGCCAAGGACGACCTGTTCGCGGCCCATATGTGGGTCCTGTTCTTCGTCCTGCTGGTGAGCACCGTGCTGTTGCTGCGGCGAATCAACTTCTCAACCGCAACCGGCCAATCGGCCGATGACAAGTCGGGTTATTTTGACGAGGTGGTGCGATACGGCATCATCGCAACGACCTTCTGGGGTATCGTCGGGTTTCTGGTCGGCGTCGTCGTCGCCTTCCAGCTGGCTTTTCCTGATCTCAACATCGAGCCCTGGTTCAACTTCGGTCGGATGCGCCCGCTGCACACCTCGGCGGTGATCTTCGCCTTCGGCGGCAACGCACTCATCGCGACATCGTTCTACGTGGTCCAGCGCACCTCCCGCGCGCGGCTGTTCGGCGGCGATCTCGGCTGGTTCGTGTTCTGGGGCTATCAGCTGTTCATCGTGATGGCGGCAACCGGCTATCTTCTGGGGATCACCCAGGGCCGCGAATACGCCGAGCCCGAGTGGTATGTGGACCTGTGGCTGACGGTCGTCTGGGTGGCCTATCTGCTGACCTTCCTGGGCACGATCATCAAGCGCAAGGAGCCGCATATCTATGTGGCCAACTGGTTCTACCTTGCCTTCATCGTCACGATTGCCATGCTGCACATCGTCAACAACCTGGCGATGCCGGTGTCGTTCCTCGGCGTGAAGAGCTATTCGGCCTTCTCCGGCGTGCAGGACGCGCTGACGCAGTGGTGGTACGGCCACAATGCGGTGGGCTTCTTCCTGACCGCCGGCTTCCTGGGCATGATGTACTACTTCATTCCCAAGCAGTCCGGACGTCCGGTCTATTCCTACCGTCTTTCGATCATCCACTTCTGGGCGCTGATCTTCCTCTACATCTGGGCCGGTCCGCACCATCTGCACTACACCGCTCTGCCGGACTGGGCGCAGACACTGGGCATGGTGTTCTCCATCATGCTGTGGATGCCTTCCTGGGGCGGCATGATCAACGGCCTGATGACGCTGTCTGGCGCATGGGACAAGATCCGCACCGATCCGATCATCCGGATGATGGTGATCGCGGTTGCCTTCTACGGCATGTCGACCTTCGAAGGTCCGATGATGTCGATCAAGGCGGTCAACTCGCTGAGCCACTACACCGACTGGACCATCGGTCACGTCCACTCCGGCGCTCTCGGCTGGGTTGGCATGATCTCGTTCGGCGCCATCTACTACCTGGTGCCCAAGCTGTGGGGCCGCGACCGGCTCTACTCGATGCGCCTGGTCAACTGGCACTTCTGGCTCGCCACGCTCGGCATCGTCGTCTACGCGGCGGTTCTGTGGGTCGCAGGCATTCAGCAGGGCCTGATGTGGCGCGAATACAACGATCAGGGCTTCCTGGTGTACTCCTTCGCCGAATCGGTGGCTGCGATGTACCCCTACTATCTGCTCCGCGCCATCGGCGGGCTGATGTACCTGGCAGGCGGCATCATCATGGGATGGAACGTACTGATGACCATCCTTGGCCATGAGCGGAACGAGGCCCCGATTCCGGGCAGCGAACCCGCCATGCAGCCGGCAGAGTAAGGAGACAGAACCATGTCACTCATTGAAAAACACGGCATCATCGAGCGTAATGCGACGCTCCTTCTTGTCGGCTCGCTCGTGGTGGTCTCCATCGGCGGCATCGTCGAGATCGCACCGCTCTTCTATCTCGAGAACACCATCGAGAAAGTCGAGGGAATGCGTCCCTACTCGCCGCTCGAGCTCGCCGGCCGCAACATCTACATCCGCGAAGGCTGCTATGTCTGCCACAGCCAGATGATCCGTCCCTTCCGGGACGAGGTCGAACGCTACGGCCATTACAGCCTTGCGGCGGAATCGATGTACGACCATCCGTTCCAGTGGGGATCGAAGCGGACGGGGCCAGACCTCGCCCGCGTCGGTGACCGCTACTCGAACGAATGGCATGTCGAGCACCTGAAGGAGCCCCGCTCCGTGGTGCCGGAATCGATCATGCCGAGCTATTCGTTCCTGGCGACGACCCCGCTCAAGGTTGCCAATGTCACGGCCGATCTCAATGCAAGCCTGCTCGTCGGTGTGCCCTACACCGAAGACATGGTCGCCAATGCGGAAGCCGACCTGATGGCGCAAGCCGATCCCGAGGCGGATACCTCGGGCATCGAGGAGCGCTATCCCAAGGCCAAGCTGGGCGATTTCGACGGCAATCCGGCCATGGTCACCGAGATGGACGCGCTCGTGTCCTATCTGCAGATGCTCGGCACGCTGGTCGATTTCTCGACCTACGACGAAGCATCCGGTTACCGGTAAGGGGGCTGAGATGGAAACCTATACAGCCATGCGCCATTTCGCCGACAGCTGGGGACTTGTCTTCATGTTTGTCGTCTTTGTTGGCGTCGTTCTCTTCATGCTCCGTCCCGGCGCCAAGAATGCCGCCGCCGAGGCCGCGCAAATTCCGCTGAAGGAGGACTGAGACATGTCCGAAAAACACATTGATGACGTCTCCGGCGTCGCCACCACCGGCCATGAATGGGACGGGATCCGGGAGTTGAACAATCCGTTGCCGCGCTGGTGGCTGTGGACGTTCTATCTCTGCATCATCTGGGCGATCGGCTACATGTTCTTTTATCCGGCCATTCCGTTGATCAACGGAGCGACCAAGGGGTATCTGGGCTATTCCAGCCGCGCCGAGGTGGTGTCCGAACTGGCCGACGCCAAGGCCGCGCAGGGCACCCTGCTCGAAAAGATCGCCGCGACCCCGGTCGAGGAGATCGCGGCGGATCCTGAACTGCTGCAGTTCGCCATTGCCGGCGGCTCGTCCGCCTTCAAGGTCAATTGCGCACAGTGCCATGGCTCCGGCGCCCAGGGTGCAGCCGGGTATCCCAACCTCAATGATGACGACTGGCTGTGGGGCGGAACGATCGACCAGATCTACCTGACCATCGCCCACGGCATCCGCTATGACGCCGACCCCGATACCCGCGTCTCCGAAATGCCCGCCTTTGCGGACATGCTCGAGCCTCAGCAGATCAACGAGGTTGCTGCCTATGTGGTCAGCCTCAGCGACACGCCCGCCGATCCGGCCATGGTCGAGCCCGGCAAGGTGGTGTTTGCGGAAAACTGCGCGGCCTGCCATGGCGATAATGCCGAGGGCCTGACCGACTTCGGCGCGCCGCGGCTGTCGGATGGTATCTGGTTGAAAGCCTCGACCGAGGCGCAGATCGTCTCGCAGATCCGCAATCCCAAGCACGGCGTCATGCCCGCATGGGTCGGCCGTCTCGGCGAGCCGACGATCAAGCAGCTCGCCGTCTTCGTCCACACGCTTGGCGGCGGTCAGTAAGATCCGACCGGGTCCTCGCAGAGGGCCGTCACGAAACAAAAAAGACCCCGCCGGATGCAAGTCCGGCGGGGTTTTTGTAGGGGTAACCGGGAGCAAGCCGACGGTGTATTGCCGGGGGAGCACTGACGGTTCTGCTATGGCTGGGTGGACAAGGTGCGCCAAGTGGAGCCGGGATCGTTACGGACCAAGGCAAAGGGCCGCCTCTCAACCGTCTTAGGCGATCGCGAGGGGTGTATTGTCCCGATAGCTCGTATCTGTGGAAGCCAACCTGTAGTGAAATCCATTGCACATCTTGTTATGTGCCAATCGACCCGCCTCAACAACCGCAGCGTCTACCGATGCAAATCTAACCGACCTTGTTTCCTGCAATTCATCGGATTTGTAGGTCTCGCAAAGAACTCGTGCGCCCAGTGAAGTTCCAGTGTCGACGGTTATCGTATGGACAGTTATCGCGTTATCGAAGGTTCGCTCCAGAAATATCGTGTGAAATATCTTCTGGACGCCGAGGTTGTTTTTGTCCGCGGGAGATGGCGTTACCACATCGAACAGATTTTCCGAGCATCGCATTTGAAGCGCCCGCCGAGTCAGTTGCAGAAAACACTCAAACACTATTCGTATTTAAGCTTTCTCTGATTTTTCTGACTGGGTCAATTTGCCAGAAATATTCACTAAATTCTGACAGGGATGGGGCCCGCCTTGAGGAAGGCGACAGGCTGAAGCCGTATCTCGTTTCGGTTGGCTAAGCTGCCTGGAAGGCGCTAGCGGGCGGTCGCATCCTTGAATCGGCCCCTGGCTCACTCCACCCCGAACGTCAGCGAGGCCCAGTAGCTCTGCCAGTCGGCGTTGCGGTCGACCGGGGCTTCGATCATGTGCACACTCGCTGCCAGATAGACGCCACTGGCCGGGATGGTGAAGCTGACGCGGCCGCTGGAGTCGGTGCGGGCGTGGGTTCTCGTCCCGGCGGTCCCGTCCTGGCCTTTCTGAAACAGCGCGACCTGCGTGTCGGCAAGCGGCTTGCTTTCCCACAGCAGGGTGAAGCTCATCTCCGTGCCTGGCTTCAGTGTCAGCGGATTCTCGCCGGCCACCAGTTCGAGCCGCATGCTGGTGGCGCGGTCCGTGTCATCCCATGCGTCGCCAACGGCGACCAGGGTCTTGGCGCACCGGGTGTAGATCTCGCTGATATCGTCGCGCGGCAAGCCGCGGGCGTCATGGCGGGCGGGTATCGTGTTCAAGCCTTCGAGGTCGAGATAGGCGGCGAATTTTTCCCAGTCCCGGAAGCGGATGCGGTCGCCGGACGAGACATAGGTGAAGATCGCCAGGCCCTCGGCGCGCGGTGCCAGGTTCAGCGCCGGAAAGTCGCCGGTCACGCCCTCGACATCGGTGTCGCCAAGCCGGTCATGCAGCTTGAACGCGGCAAAGCGGGAGGGGACGTAGGGGAAGGCATCGCCCTTGAAATCCTGTCCGACGCGCAGGTCGGCCTCGATCTTGACGTCCCCGGTGATTGCAAAATCATGGGGCTCGATCCAGAATTCATGCGCCGAGACTGGACTTGCGGCCAGCACCGCGCCAACTAGTGCCCATGCCAGTCCAAGGATCAGGCTGGGCCGTGCCGGTCGTTCCATCGTGTTTTCTCCAAAGTGGCTTTCCAGATGAAGATGTGCTCCCGAATGATAAATCAAGTGCTTGCGGGCCTGGTGGTTGCGGTTCTGCTGGTCTTGGCGGGGCCTTCCGGCTTGCGCGCCCATGAAATCCGGCCGGCTATCGCTGATCTGGTGTTTGCCGGCGACGGCACGGTGCGGCTCGACATGTCGCTGATCCTCGAGGCGGCGCTGGCGGAGATCGGCGCGGAGCATGGCGACACCGACGACAGCCCCAATGCTGCACGCTACGACGACCTGCGGCGTCTCGATGAGACCGGGCTGGCGGCGGAGTTCGAGCGGTTCAGGCCGAGGTTTCTGCAGGGCGTCAGGCTGACCGCTGATGGGGCCGATGTTCCGCTGGATGTCGTTGGGATCGAGCTTGATCCGGTGGGAGACACGGATTTCGCCCGGCTGAGCCGGTTGCAGCTCTCGGGCCCGTTGCCGGCCGGAGCAGAGAACGTGGTCTACTCGTTTGATCCCGCCTTCGGTCCGAGCGTCATCCGGGTGCCGGATGCTGAGGGCGGGTACGGCTATTCCGCCTATCTCGGCGACGGCAGCCCCAGCGAGCCGATACCGGTGGAAGGCGGGCTTACCGTGAGCGCGGGACAAGTGTTCTGGGATTACATCGGCATCGGCTTCACCCACATCGTTCCCAAGGGACTCGATCACATCCTGTTCGTCGTCGGGCTGTTCCTGCTGTCGCCGCGGCTCAAGCCGCTGCTGATCCAGATCACCTCCTTTACCATCGCCCATTCGGTGACGCTGGCGCTGGCCATGCTCGGCGTGATTTCCGCGCCTTCCAGCATCGTCGAGCCGCTGATTGCTGCCTCCATCGTCTTTATCGCGGTGGAAAACCTGGCGACCAACCGCCTGAGCCCCTGGCGGCCCTTCGTGGTGTTCGGCTTCGGGCTGCTGCACGGTCTCGGCTTTGCCGGCGTGCTGACGGAGTTCGGGCTGTCGCCGACGCATTTTGTCAGCGGCCTGATTGGCTTCAATGTCGGCGTGGAAGTGGGCCAGCTGGCTGTCGTGGCTGCCTGCTATGCTTTGTTCGGGGCATGGTTCTCCGAGAAGAGCTGGTACCGGGCGCGGGTCACCATGCCGATGTCGCTGGCGATCGCCTGCGTGGCGGTGTGGTGGTTTGCCGAACGCACCGGACTGGTGGCCTGAGCGCCGGAACAGTGTTCTCAAATGGCGCGGTTTGGTCCGCGTCACCTGGAATGCCGCGACTGGTCTCACGGTGCAGAGCATGACTGCGTGCCGCTTGCCGGGGAAACTTCCAATGCCGCCATTGTTCGAGGCGGGCAGGGATCTCGACGTGCGGGCCGGGTGCCCGAACCTGATCGAACGGATCGAAACCGGGATGCCGTCCTGCGGCAAAGACATGAGCCGCGCCAATACGCCGCATGAATGCGTGCCTGGGGCGGTTTTGCGACACACGCCCGGCCATCGGCTGGGTCGGCCGCGATGCGCTGCTGCGGGTCGCGAAGCAAGGTCCGCTCAAGCAGATCTGCTCTCTGAAGATCGACGGAAAGACGGTGCCGTCCCGCACGGAGCCTTGGATTGCCAGCGCCGGAGAAGAGATCGCGGGGCAGATCGTCGCGGCGGCCTGGTCGCCGGATTTCGGCACCGATGTGGCGATCGGGATGATCGGCAGGGACTTCCGGGACGAGGGCGCCGCCTCGTCGCCGGGGCGCCCGACGGCGCCCGGACGCCGCGGGCACGGGCGGGCGCTGGCTGTGACGGATTGATCTTGATCAAGGCATGTGTGAAGTCGCGGATGCATGGTGCGCTCCAAACCAATGGTGCCCGATATGAACACGCAGACGCCCGCAGACCCTTCCGCAGACCTCGATGAAATCGAACGGCTTGAGGCCGAAGCGGTCAATGCCGCCTGGAAACGCAAGCCGCTTTATGAAGCCCGCAAGAAGATCTTTCCGAAGCGGGCGGAGGGAACCTACCGCCGCTTCAAGTGGCTGATCATGCTGGTGACGCTGGGCATCTACTATGTCACGCCCTGGCTGAGATGGGATCGCGGTCCGTACGCCCCCGACCAGGCGGTGCTGCTCGACCTCGCCAACCGGCGGTTCTACTTCTTCTTCATCGAGATCTGGCCGCAGGAGTTCTTCTTCGTCGCCGGTCTTCTGGTGATGGCTGGCTTCGGGCTGTTCCTGATCACGTCCGCTGTCGGCCGCGCCTGGTGCGGCTACACCTGTCCGCAGACCGTCTGGGTGGATCTGTTCTTGGTGGTCGAACGGGCGATCGAGGGCGACCGCAACCAGCGCATGAAGCTCGAAAACGCGCCTTGGAGCGCTTCCAAGCTCGGCAAACGCGTGGCTAAGCACGCGATCTGGATCTTCATCGGCGTGGCCACCGGCGGCGCTTGGATCTTCTATTTTGCCGATGCGCCGACGCTTCTGATGAATTTCCTCACCGGCAATGCCGCGCCGGTGGCCTATATCACCGTGGCGATCCTGACGGCCACCACCTACACGTTCGGCGGGCTGATGCGCGAGCAGGTCTGCATCTACATGTGCCCTTGGCCGCGCATCCAGGCGGCGATGCTCGACGAGAATTCGCTGGTCGTCACCTACAATGACTGGCGCGGCGAGCCGCGTGGCCGTCACGCCAAGAAGGCGGCGGCACAGGGGCTGATCCAGGGGGATTGCGTCGATTGCAATGCCTGTGTCGCGGTGTGCCCGATGGGCATCGACATCCGCGACGGCCAGCAGCTCGAATGCATCACCTGCGCGCTGTGTATCGATGCATGCGACGCGATCATGGACAAGCTCGACCGGCCGCGCGGGCTGATTTCCTACGCCACGCTGTCCGACTATGCCGACAACATGACGCTGGCGCGCGACCCGGAAACCGGCGCGCTCAATCCGAGCCGGGTGCGCACCGCCGATGGCGGGTTCATCGATGCGGTCAAGCATTTCAATTGGCGCATCGTGTTCAGGGCGCGCTCGCTGTTGTATATGGGTGTGTGGTCATTGGTCGGCATCGGCCTTCTGGTGGCGCTGCTGTCGCGCGACCGGCTCGAGGTCAATGTGCTGCATGACCGCAATCCGCAATTCGTGCTGGAATCCAACGGCGACATCCGCAACGGCTATTCGGTCAAGATCCTCAACATGATCCCGGAACCGCGCGTCATCTTCCTGTCGATCGAGGGCCTGCCTGGCGCGACCATGAAGATACCGGGCATCGAGCAGCCGGCAGGTGTCTCGTTCGCGATCCCGGTCGAACCCGACCGGCTGCGGGAACTCAGGGTCAACGTGCTGCAGCCGAAGGAATTCGTGAGCTCGGAGACCGCGACGTTCCGTTTCATCGCCGAAGACAAGTCGAGCTTCGAACGTGACGCCTATACCGCCAACTTCCACGGTCCGGAGACGAAGTGATGCAGATGTTGCGCTCGATATTCCAGCCAACCGAATTTACCGGCAAGCACATGCTGGCGACCATGGTGGCATTCTTCGGCGTCATCATCACCGTCAACTTGGTGATGGCCCGGTTCGCGATCACCACCTGGAGCGGGCTGGTTGTGCCCAATACCTACGTGGCCAGCCAGGAGTTCAACGCCAAGGCGGCCGAAGCCCGCGCCATCGACGCGCTCGGCTACCGGATGAAGCTGATTCCGAATGTCGATGGGCTGGAGATCGATTTCATCGATGCCGCGGGTAACCTCGCCATTGCGGACACAATGATCGCCGAGTTGCGGCGGCCGGTGGGCGAGCACAGCGACCGTCACATGGTGCTGACGCGCGATGCCGATGGCATCTATCGCGGCGCCGGCGAACTTGCGGAAGGCGAGTGGATCGCCACGGTGACCGCAACGCGGGACGGGCAGACGCTTTACAAGAAGGGCCGGCGGTTTCACGTCAGGGCGGACGGGAGCATCGGAAATTGAGTTGCTGCGCGGCAGGTACGGAAAGCGCTGCCGAACTTGAAGCGCTGAAATCGGAAGGTCCGTCAGCCGAGGAAATGTGGCTGTCGAGCCGTCCGCTCGGCGATGGATTGCGCCAGGTCGACCTAATCGTGCCGGGCGTGCATTGTGGTGCCTGCATCGCGCTTCTGGAGAAGGAACTCCCCAAGACCGCTGGCGTCGATCATGCGCGCGTCAATCTTTCCACCCGCCGTGTGTCGGTGGTGTTTGACGGCAAGGACAATGGCGCCGATGGCGGCGGGCATCCGGAAACCGTGCTGACTGCTCTCGGAGAAAAACTCAAGTCATTGGGCTATCCGGCGCATCTGCCCGGCGGCGCCGACGAGAGCGCCGATCCAGCACTGCGCGAGCTGCTCAAGGCGCTGGCTGTCGCCGGATTTGCCTCGATGAACGTCATGCTCCTGTCGGTCTCGGTCTGGTCCGGCGCAGAAGCGGCGACACGCGACCTGTTTCACTGGATCTCGGCGTTGATCGCGGCGCCTGCGCTAATCTATTCCGGCCGCATCTTCTTTGTCTCGGCCTGGGGTGCGCTCAGGCACGGCCGCGCCAACATGGACGTGCCGATCTCGCTGGGGGTGATCCTCGCCTACGGGATTTCGCTGCACGAGACCATTACCCACGGCGAACACGCCTATTTCGACGCCTCGGTGACGCTGCTGTTCTTCCTGCTGGCCGGGCGCACGCTCGACCACATGATGCGCGAGAAGGCCCGTTCGGCGGTGCGCAACCTGGTGCGGCTGTCGCCGCGCGGGGCCATGGTGATCCGCGACGACGGCAGCCGCGAGTACCTGGCGCTGGACGAGATCGAACCCGGCATGCGGCTGGCGATCGCGCCGGGCGACCGGATTCCGGTCGACGGGCGGGTCGTCTCCGGCCGTTCCGACATGGATTTCGCTGTTGTCAACGGCGAGAGCGCGCCGCAACTGGTCGAGGCCGGATCGCTGACACCGGCGGGCACGCTCAATCTGACCGGCGCGCTGGTGCTGGAAGCGACGCGAAGCGCGCAAAACTCGTTCCTGGCGGAAATGGTGTCGATGATGGAGGCTGCGGAAAGCGGCCGCGCCGGCTACCGGCGCATCGCCGACCGGGCATCGGCCATCTATGCGCCGGCGGTGCATCTTCTGGCGCTCGGCACCTTCATCGGCTGGATGATGGTGTCGGGCGACTGGCGCACCGCGATGCTGACTGCGGTGGCCGTGCTGATCATCACCTGTCCCTGCGCGCTGGGGCTCGCGGTGCCGGTGGTTCAGGTGATTGCGGCGGGACGGCTGTTTGAGAACGGCATCATGGTCAAGGACGGTTCGGCCATGGAGCGGCTGGCGCAGGCTGACCATGTGGTTTTCGACAAGACCGGCACGCTGACGCGGGGCAAGCCGAGGCTGATCAATTCCGCCGCTGTGGCGCCCGATCACCTTGCCATCGCGGCGCGGATCGCGCGGGCCTCGCGCCATCCGTTAAGCCAGGCGCTGGCCGATTTCGATTCGGGCGACGATGGATTGACGGAGTTCGACATCACCGAAACGCCCGGCGAAGGGGTCGAGGCGACTTCCCCCGAGGGCGATGTCTACCGGCTCGGCCGCGCCGTCTTCGCGCTCGATGAGCGCGACGAGGGGATCGCACGCGCCGCCGACGCGAGCCAGGTGATCCTGTCGAAGAACGGTAGGTTTCTCGATATCTTCCTTTTCTCCGATCAGATGCGGCGCGGCGCGGCCCAGGCGGTGGCGGGTCTGTCGGCGCTCGGCATCGACGCCGAAATCCTGTCGGGCGATCGCGAGGGGCCGGTCAAGGCGCTGGCCGGCGAACTTGGCGTGAGCGCCTATGTCGCCGGTGTGCGGCCGCGCGGCAAGGTCGACCGCATCAAGGCGCTGGCGGCGGAGGGCCGCAAGCCACTGATGGTGGGCGACGGGCTGAATGACGCGCCAGCACTGTCGGCGGCGCATGTGTCGATGGCGCCGGCAAGTGCCGCCGATGTCGGCCGCATGGCAGCGGATTTCGTGTTCCTGCATGATTCACTCGAGGCCGTGCCGCTGGCGATCGCTGTTTCGCGCAAGGCTGGCAGCCTGATCCGGCAGAATTTCGCGCTGGCTGTCGCCTACAATGTGATCGCCGTACCTATTGCGGTGATGGGCTACGCCACACCGCTGATCGCCGCGTTGGCGATGTCGTCGTCGTCGGTCATCGTCGTTCTCAATTCCCTGAGGCTCAGGCGCAAGACGCGGGTCGAGCAGTTCGCGAAGGCCGCGCCGGAACAGGCCGCACCAGCCGCTGTCCGTCCCGGCCTCGGGGCGCAAGCATGAACAATCTGATCTTCCTTATTCCGATAGCGCTTTTTCTCGGGGCACTGGGGCTTGGCGCCTTCCTGTGGTCGATGAAAAGCGGCCAGTACGAGGACCTCGACGGCGCAGCCTGGCGGGTGCTTGACGATGGTGACGACAAGCCGAAACCGGACTGAGCCTTTCGCGAAACCCGCCCGCGCGGACAGGACGTACCTCTACCAATCCATGACAATTGAATGGGATAATCATCCCCTGCGCTTGCCGTCACGGGCGGCATGGGCCACAGTTTGATCCGGTCGTTCCGCGCCTGAAGCATCGCAACGCGCGTGGAGCACATGCTGTGGAGTTTGCGGGGTGGCGCGCAGTCATCTCTTTGAATCATTTCAGATTTAAAGCGGACTGGCGATGGGAATGGGAGAGTTGTATGGCCGAAGCTGAAATAGGGGTGATCGGACTGGGCGTGATGGGCGCCAACCTGGCGCTGAACATCGCCGACAACGGCTATCATGTCGCCGTCTACAACCGGACGGCGTCGCGCACGGAGGAATTCGCGGCCGCAGCCGGTGACCTGTCCGACAGGGTAACTGCTTGCGCCACGCTTGAGGAGTTCGTTGCCGCCATCCGTCCGCCGCGGCCGGTGATCATCATGGTCAAGGCGGGAGAGCCGGTCGACCAGCAGATCTCGGCGCTGAGGCCGCTGCTTGAAGCCAATGACATCATCATCGATGCCGGCAACGCCAACTTCCGCGATACCATGCGCCGCTTCACCGAACTCGAGGGCTCGGGCCTGACCTTCATCGGCATGGGCGTTTCGGGTGGCGAGGAAGGTGCGCGCCGCGGGCCCTCAATCATGGTCGGCGGCAAGGAGGAGGCCTGGCGCCGGGTCGAGCCGGTGCTCACCGCGATTTCCGCCAAGTACCAGGGCGAGCCCTGTGCGGCATGGCTCGGCGAAAATGGCGCCGGGCATTTCGTCAAGACCATCCACAACGGCATCGAATATGCCGACATGCAGATGATCGCCGAGGTCTACGGGGTCATGCGAGACCATCTCTCCATGGATGCGCCGACGATGGCGTCGGTCTTCTCTGCCTGGTCGAAGGGACCGCTCGATTCCTACCTGATCGACATCACCGCCGAGGTTCTCAGCGTCCAGGACGCGGCAACCGGACGCCCGATCGTCGACATGATCGTCGATGCGGCGGGGCAGAAGGGCACCGGCCGCTGGTCGGTGATCGAAAGCCAGATGATGGGTGTGCCGGCGACCGCAATCGAGGCGGCAGTGGCGGCACGCTCGCTGTCGGCGATGCGCGCGCAGAGAGCGCAGGCCGAAAAGCTTCTGGGGCTCCCCCGTCAGCAGGACCGGCGCGACGACCAGCAGGTGGTCGATGATCTCGGAAAGGCGTTGCTGGCCGGAAAGGTCGCAGCCTACGCGCAAGGGTTTGCCGTCATGGCTGCCGCCTCGGAGGAATTCGGCTGGAACCTGCCGATGGCCACCATCGCCCGGATCTGGCGCGCCGGCTGCATCATCCGGTCTCTGTTCCTCGATGAAATCGCCACCGCCTTTACCGAAAACCCGGATGTGCCGAACCTGGCGCTGACCCCGGCGTTCTCGAAAATCATCGAGGACACCGACATGGAGCTTCGGCGGATTGTGGCGGAGGCGGCCCTGAACGGCCTGCCGGTGCCGGCACTCGCCAGCGCGCTTGGTTATTTCGACACCTACCGGCGCGGACGCGGCACCGCCAACCTGATCCAGGCACAGCGCGATTTCTTCGGCGCGCACGGGTTCGAGCGGCTGGATGCTGAAGGCGAACACCACGGGCCATGGGGCGGCTGAACCCGCATTGCCGGGCGAATGGAGCTGCCGGACCGTGCAGAGGAGCGCGCCATGATGATCACCGACATCGAGGATTTTTTCACACGGGGCTGCGGGCGGTGCGCCCGGTTCGACACGCCCGACTGTTCGGTGAAGCAATGGACCGAAGGGCTTGAGACGCTGCGCCGCATCTGCCGCGACGTGGGGCTCGAGGAAACCGTCAAGTGGGCGCATCCGTGCTACATGCACGCGGGGCGCAACATCGCCATCATCGGCGCCCTGCGCGGCGATTTCCGGCTGAGCTTCTTCAATGCGGGCCTGATGAAGGATCCCGACGGCGTGCTTGAGCGGCAGGGTCCAAACACAAGGCATCCCGACATGATCCGGTTCACCGGCAATGAACAGGTGGCAGCGATGGAATCCATCATCCGGTCCTATCTGGAAGAGGCGATGGCCTATGCCGAAAAAGGCCTCAAACCGCCGAAAGAGGAGGGCGGGTTCGATCTGCCAGACGAACTGGTCGAGGTGCTCGACGCCGACCCCGAGCTTGCCGAAGCCTTCCACGCTCTCACGCCTGGCCGCCAGAAGAGCTACGTCATCGCTTTGAGCTCAGCCAAGACCTCCCAGACCCGCATTAACCGCATCGCCAAATATCGAGACAAGATCATCGCAGGCAAGGGAGCGATGGAGCGGTAGCCTCGCGGAGGAAAAGCCAGGAAACCGACATTGCCTCAGCGTCTGGCCATCTGTTATCGACGACTCCATGGACACCGCAGCTCACTTTCAAAAATGGCATCATGTCGCCGAGGCCACCGAAACGTCCATCGTGTTTCCCGATGGGTGCCGCGATGTGCTGGTCATTGCCGAGAAAGGCAGGCCAGATCGCATCGTCTTGACGGATATTGACTTTCACCCGCGTGCCGTCCCGCTTCGGGCCGGCACGGACATCCGCGGCTTTCGGCTCCGCCCCGGCGCGACGGTTGATCCGCGAGCGCTTGCCGCGAAGGCGAAAAGCGCGGGCGGCACCGAGGACCTGATCGGGAATGCGGCCGTCTTTTCAGAAGAGTTGGGCCACGCCATTCTGGCCCTGACTTTTCCCGGATCGACGGTGCAGTCGGTCTCCGGGAGCCTCGGCGTTTCCGCCCGGACTCTGCAGAGGCGGTTCCGGGACCTTCATCTGCCGCCTCCGGATTTCTGGCGGCTCCTCGGGCGCGCGCGTCTGGCCGCAGGACACCTCGCCACCTCCGCGCCACTGGCGGAGGTGGCTTGCGCGTTCGGCTACAGCGATCAGGCCCACATGACGCGCGAATTCCTCCGCTGGTTCCATCGGACCCCGACGCAGCTCAGACGGAATGCTTCCCTGCTCGAGCAGGTCAGTCAGCCGGCGCTCGGCAATTGGACCGACGAACAGATTTCGATCAGATAGCCGTTTGGATCGCTGACATAGGATGTGGTCTGGCCCCACGGCTCCTCCCGCACCTCTTGCACCAGCAAGGCTCCCGCCGCGACGGCGCGGTCGAGAGCCGCACGAACATCTGCGGTTTCAAACGCCAACTCGAACACCGGGGCCTTGGGATCAGGCCTGCCGGGGAGCTTGCCAAGCTGGCGCATGAGCGCGGTCGAGGAAAATGCGAGCTTCGTTGTTCCGGTCGCCAGTTCGCCATAGTCACCTGACTCGTGCAGAAAGGCCTTTTCCAGCTCGAAGGCACGGGCATAAAAGTCTATCGACGCCGCGACATCGTCGACATAGAGGATCGAATATCTGAAGATCATTTGTTGCTCCTTGTGGTGATGTTGACAGCCGACATGTGGAACCCGTTCCGGGACATGTCTTGAACAATCGCGACAGACGTCTGGACTGGTTGCGAGGCTCCAACTGGGACGGCGCTTTGACATCAACAATCGATGCGCTGCTGACTTAATCTGGAGCAATACGCAGTTACCGTATCGCGCAGATACTGGACCATGTCAGACGGTCTGGAGGCGGCCTGTTTGACACAGGCGAGACTGTCAGGGCGGGAGATGCTGCTTTGTTTGTCTCTGAAACAGGCAGGGCAGACCGGTCGGTGGTCGTGCTTCTGCATGGCGGTCTGGAAGCCGGATGGATTTTGCGCCGCTGGCAGGCCAGCTCGCCATGTGTTGCCGGCTGATCGCGATCGACACAGCCAGGGACCTGGAAGGTCCGCCCTCGGCGCGGCCACCCTGAGTTGCCCTCGGCTCGCGGACTATATTGCCGCTGTCCTCGCTTATCTGGGTCATGGCAGGTAGGGATCATCGGCCACAGCAATGGCGGTATCGTCGCGCTCCGGCTTGCCGCGTCTGGCCTGGTGCGGAATGTTCGCGAAGCAAGTCGAGCGCCACGAGGCCGAGCACCCTGACCCCGAATTTGCCAGACTGTTCGAGACGACCAGGGCGATGTGGCTGGGCAGCAGTGCGGACGCCTATCCCGGTGAAACGGCGGGCGCCATTTCTGCCCCGCTTATGGTCATTCACGGCGATGAGGATTTTTTCGTCTCGCGCCGCCAGGCGTTTGAGCTTGCGCAGCGGGTCGAGGGCTCGCGGCTGCTCAACCTTCCCTTCGCGTCGCACACCGTGCTTGAGGATGCTTCGACGGACGTTCTGCCCGCGCTTGCCAGCTTCATGGAAGCTATGCGGCAGGAAGTTCCGATACCCGGGTCATGATGGTTCAGTCGGCATGATCTTCAAGCCGCCGCTGCACAAACCGGGCGCCTGCGCAGGGATGGACATCGGTCCGCTGGAGGCGTGTTCGTGGGCCCGTCCGGCCCTGACTCAGGAGCGCTCGATTCTGGTTTCGATGGCGCTGATACCGGCTTCGAGTTCAGCGGCGCCGGTCTCGCCGAGCATTTCAACCAGGCGGGCCTCGTAGCTGCGAGCAAGCGTGACCAGGTCCCGGTAATGGATGCGGCCCTCGCGCGTGAGCTCGATATGCTCGACGCGGCGATCCGTCTGATCCACCTGGCGGGTGATCCACTTGCGCTCCTCGAGCGCGCGGATGGCGCGGCTGACCTTCGTCTTGTGCATGGACGAGTGGGTGCCGATCTCGGTGGCGGTGATCCGGTTGAACTGGCCGATGGTGGCCAATGTCCGCCATTCGGGGCGGGTCAGGCCGTGCCGCTCGCGGTAGAGGGTGGCAAACTGGCGGCTGATGATTTCCGCCGCACGGGCCAGCCGGTAGGGAAGAAACCCTTCGAGCGCCAGTGTGCCGGCGACCGGGGTTTCCGCGGATCGTGTCTGGGGCAAAGTCATTGTCGTTGGTTTATCCCTTAATTGTTGCGACTGCGACTGTTATGCGGACCCCGCATAGCGCGAAAGTTCAGCCGGTGCAATTGCCACGCCGGGCACCGGCCTCTAAATCAGGGGCCAGCAGGTAGCCTCTCCATCCGAGCCGCAGGACATGTCATGGAACGCAGTGAGATCAACGAAATACTTGAAGAAAGCGATCGCTTCATCCGCTCCTTCGGTTATGTGATGCCGCCGTTTGCCTATTGGAGCCCTCAGGAAATGCGCGCGCGAACGGCTTCGGACGCCGACGCCATTCGCGCCAACCGGCTGGGTTGGGACATCACCGATTACGGGCAGGGCAGGTTCGAGGATCTGGGCCTGTTCCTGTTTACCGTGCGCAACGGCTCGGCGGCCGACCTGGCGGCGGGCAGGGGCATGCTCTACGCCGAGAAGATCATGATCTCACGCAAGGACCAGTTCTCGCCGATGCACCGGCACAACATCAAGGCCGAAGACATCATCAACCGCGGTGGCGGCAAGCTGGTGCTGGAACTGTTCGCCGCGGCCGAAGATGGCTCGATCGACACTTCGGCCGATGTGTCGGTTCCGACCGACGGGGTGATGCGCACTCTTCCGGCCGGGGGACTGCTGAAGCTCGATCCCGGCGAGAGCGTGACCCTGATGCCCGGGGTCTGGCATGCGTTCTGGGGAGAAGGCGGTGATGTGCTTATCGGCGAGGTCTCGACCGTCAATGACGATCTGACGGACAATGTGTTTAGCGATCCGATCGGCCGGTTTTCAACGATCATCGAAGACGAGAAACCGCGGCATCTGCTGGTATCGGACTATGACACCTGGCTGTGACTGTCAGCACAGTGCGATTGCCGGCAGAGAATGTCCGAATTTTTTGATCCAAGAATGTGGACGTCAGCCCGAAACCCGCCTTTTTCGGGCTGACGTCCTCAAAAACCGCGCCTCGGACCCGGCCCCGCCCCGAAGGCTGATGGGCAGCGGTTCTTGTTCGTGTCAGTCGTTGCTGGTGACGAGAAGCCCGAGCCGGCCGGCCTTGGCAAGGCCTGCCATCCGGTTGGGCGTGCGCAGTTTCAGCAAGACCACGGAAAGCACGGAGGCAACCTCGCTGGCGGTCAATTCCAGTTCACGGCCGATTTCCTGATCGGTACGGCCGTCCGCGCAACGGCGGAGGCAAGAAAGTTCTGTTCGTGTCAACGGAGGGAACCCTTTTTCGTTTCCGAGATCCATGTGAAGTCCTTTCGGCACGGCAAGGTCTGCCGCATCTGAAGTGAACAACGCGGCGGGATGGGCGTCCCGCCGCGAAGCAACACCAGATTGTGTTTGATGTGTTGGGAAGCTTATGCCCTGTCTGCGACAAATTCGCCTTCACGGCGCGCGCCAAAAAGCGTGATTTGACCAATCGATTAAAATTGAACCTATCGCTTGTAAGTCAGAGAACCTTCTCACGCTTTTCCCGGAACTCGCTCGGGGTCATGCCAAACCACCGGATCGCCGATCGGGTGAATGCGGCGGGCGCGGAGAAGCCGATCTTGTAGCCGATGCTGGAAAGCGTGAGATTGGTCTCCAGCAGCAGCCGTTCGGCCATTTCCTTGCGGCAATCATCGACGATCGACTGCATGCTGGTTCCGGCGTCGGTCAACCGGCGCTGCAGCGTACGCGGGCTCATGCCAAGCCTCTCGGCCTCGCTTGCCAGGGTGAGTGGTACGCCTGACAGGCTTTCGGCCACGTGCAGGCGGACAATGGCCACGGGATCGTTGAGATCGGCGCGGCGCGGCTCGATCGCCTCCATCTGCTGCGACATCATGGCGAACAGCCGCAGGTCGGCCTGGGGTTGACCCGGTCAAGGATATCCGTTGGCAGGATGAGGGCGTTGACAGGGGCGTTGAAGGTCACATGAGGCGATAACAAGCGTTTGAATAAATTTGTATTTATCGGGCGGTCGCGCTCCAGTTCCACGCGTATCTTGCGAACGTCGTCGCCGAGGATGGCGCGGAAATGATTGAAAGTCTGCGCGGTTCCAAGATCGACGAACTGAGCGCGGCGCAGGATCAGCGGAGAGTAGGTCCATTCGAAATGTGCGGCGCGGGGGCCGATTTCCAGCGTGCAGATGCTGGTCTCGCTGATCTTTTGAAGATTGCGGCCCATGAAGACCAGGCAATCGCGCACGGTGGGCGCGTTCATCATGGCGTATCCGAACGGGCCGGACGCGCCGCGCTCAAACCCCTCCACCGATTTCAGTCCGAACAGGTCATCGCCCGATATCAGCGCCAGCGCTTCCATGTAGCGGCAAACGCGATCGAGACTGATCCGTTCGCCGATGATCGTAAACCGGCTCGGATCCAGTCCGCAGGCCCTTGCAATGGGGTCGGAATCGATGCCGAGACTGGCCGCATAGCGACTGATCCCGGAGGCCAACCCGGCGGCGACTTCGAACTGGTCTGCCAGTGTCGGCTTCATGCGGTTGGCGTCCAAGGTTAAGAGATCGGCGCGCCAAGTAAACGCTGAACAGGCGACGTTGTCGAGATCAAAGCTATGCTAGACTTATTACCGCATCGCAATGAGTACCTATTTCGCATGAACAGCCACTTGTCGCCCTCCAGCTTTCAATTGCCCGACAAAGCCCATCCACGCATCCGTGAATTCCACGGGTTGTGGCTTGAGAAGGCGAAGGACGGCTTGCCCCAATCCTCCGACTTCGACATCGGCGCGCTGAGCAGCGAGTATCCGCTGCTGGCGCGGATCGGCGTAGAAGGGCCGGAACGACAGCTGATCTGGCGCGACTTCGCTGCGAGCAAACCCTGGCCTTTCGGTCCTCCGGTCAAGAACAGGCCGGTGGTGGAAAGCGTGCCGCCGCTCAGCATCAAGCGTGTGATCAATGCCTTCGAGGAGACGCTTGCAAGCGGGATTCCCGACTATTTCGAGACAACCTCCTGGTGGCATGGCGGGCGGACGGTTTCGCTGGCGCGGCTGGTGGCGCCGCTTGCGGCAGACGCCGGGCGGGAGCTGATTGCGCTGTGGGAAGTGATGGAACCGCCCGCGGCGGTGTGAGCGTGCGCTCCGGAGCAGCGTCGCCCACGAAATATATTTTAAGCCTATAGTATCTCGTTTAATCCGTGTTAAAGAGGACTATATGCTGCAATGTGCCCCTTGCCGGGGTCGACATGTGTCCCGACTGGAACAAACTGGAGTTTTTGAGATGTCCGTGTCCCCCGCCGTTTCGATCAAGTCCGCGAAATCATCTTTTCAATGGGACGATCCGTTCCTGATCAATGATCAGCTGACCGAAGAAGAGCGGATGATTGCGGACGCGGCCAGGGCTTTCGCCGCCGACAAGCTGATGCCGCGGGTGACCGACGCCTATCTCAACGAGGTCACCGACCGCGAGATCTTCTCGGAAATGGGTGAGGCCGGCCTGCTCGGCGTCACGGTTCCCGAGCAGTATGGCGGCGCGGAAGCCGGCTACGTGTCCTACGGACTGGTGGCGCGCGAGGTCGAGCGGATCGATTCGGGGTACCGCTCGATGATGAGTGTCCAGTCATCTCTGGTGATGTACCCGATCCAGGCCTATGGCAGCGAGGAACAGCGGATGAAGTATCTGCCGAAGCTCGCCAGCGGCGAATGGGTCGGCTGCTTCGGCCTGACCGAGCCGGATGCGGGCTCCGACCCGGGCGGCATGAAGACCCGCGCCAAGAAGGTTGACGGAGGCTACGTGCTGAACGGCTCCAAAATGTGGATTTCCAACGCGCCGATCGCCGATGTCTTCGTCGTCTGGGCCAAGTCGGAAGCGCATGGCAACGAGATCCGCGGCTTCGTGCTGGAAAAGGGCATGAAGGGGCTGTCGGCGCCGAAGATCGGCGGCAAGCTCTCGCTTCGCGCCTCGATCACCGGCGAGATCGTGATGGACAATGTGGAAGTGTCGGAAGAGGCGTTGCTGCCGAACGTCTCGGGCCTGAAGGGTCCGTTCGGCTGCCTTAACCGGGCCCGCTACGGCATTTCCTGGGGCGCGATGGGGGCAGCGGAAGACTGCTGGCACCGGGCGCGGCAGTACGGTCTTGACCGGCACCAGTTCGGCAAGCCGCTGGCCGGCACGCAGCTGTTCCAGAAGAAGCTCGCCGACATGCAGACCGAGATTGCGCTCGGGCTTCAGGGCTCGCTTCGCGTCGGGCGGCTGATGGACGAGGGCCGCTTCGCGCCGGAAATGATCTCGATCGTCAAGCGCAACAATTGCGGCAAGGCGCTCGACATCGCCCGCATGGCGCGCGACATGCACGGCGGCAACGGCATCCAGGCCGAATACCACGTCATGCGCCATGCGCAGAACTTGGAAACCGTCAACACCTACGAGGGCACGCACGACGTCCACGCGCTGATCCTCGGCCGGGCGCAAACCGGCATCCAGGCGTTTTTCTGATAGTCCGGCGCTGCCATTCTCGCCATGCCCCGGCCGATGCCGGGGCGTGCCTGACGGTACGGAGGCCGCTCTGCAGCCCTGCGGATAAGACGTTCAGCTGTCGAGCAGGCCGTTCATGATACGGTCCTTGATGTCAAACTTGTCGATGAAGCTGAAACCGAGATTCTTGTCTGCCGGAAACCGGTCGACCGGTGTGAAGCCGGACGATATATAGATCAGGCTTGCCTTGCGGACGTGGCCGGAGATCAGCGGGTAGGTTTCGTGTGCGCCCTTGTAGGGCGGCAGGTAGTGGTCGATGAATACCACATCGAATTCGGCGTCATCCAGAGCCTTGAGCCCTGCGTCGAGATTGTCGACATATGTCAGTTCGAAGTCTTCGTCATAACGGCGCGTCAGGAACACATGCATGAGCTTCTGTTCCATGATGTCGTCGTCGATAAGCAGCACGTCCTTCATTCCCCCAGTCCTCCATTGACCACCTTGAGATCGGCGGGAATGCCTATCCTGAAGCTGGTGCCCTGCATCGGGGCGCTCTCCACGGATATATCCCAGCCGAGGAGGGCGGCCGCCTTGGCGACGATGGCCAACCCCATGCCGTTGCCGGAAAACTCACCGCCGGTGTTCAGCCGCGCGAACGGTTCGAAAATGCGATCCCTGTAGACCGGGTCGAAGCCGATGCCGTCGTCCCGGATGACGTATTTGATTACGGAGCCCTCTGCTTCCGCTGTAATTGATACCACCGGCTTGCGGTCGGCCGGCGTGTACTTGATGGAGTTGCTGATCAGGTTCTGCAGGATCTGCAAAACGAGTGTCGGATCGGCGCGGATGGTGATGTCGGGAACGTTGATATGCACTTCGCATTCGCGATCGTTGATGGGAAGCTCGAGGGTTTCCAGCGCCCGCCCGGTTTCGTGTTTCAACGAAATCTCCTGGAGATCGGGTTGGTAGCGGTCCAACTCGGCATGGTGAAGGAGGTTTCGTACGAGGTTTCTGGCCCGGCTCGCCGATTTCCTGATCGTTTCGAGATACTGGCCGAGTTCCGGACCGCCGGCTTTGCCTTCATCCAGTGCCAGCTCGGAGAAGGAAACGATCTTCCGCAACGGCTCCTGAAGGTCATGGGAGGCGAAATGGGCGTATTGCGAGAGGCTGGCATTGACCCGCTCCAGCGCCTCGGCCTTGTCCTGCAATTCGCGGGTGCGCTCCTGAATGCGCAACTCGAGTTGCGACTTGATCAGATCGAGTTCCTCGTAGGCGCGGCTTTGTTCACGGATTGAATGGCTGAGAGCGTTGTTCTTCTCGCTCAGCGTGACGCTGCTTGGCAGTTTCAGCGCGGTGGGTATCAGCATCCAGCTGGCGACCGCTGTCGCCCCGGAGATCACCGCCGTGCCGGCCTTGATGATGCCCTCGAAGCCGTAAATCGGCTGCCAAAGGGTAATCAGGCCGATCAGGTGGGTAAGGCCGCAAGCACAGATGAAAGCCGAGAACAGGACCGCAACCCGCTGGGGAAGCAGATCGGGCCGCTTGACGAAGAGATAGATGATGGCAGTCGGAATGACAAAATAGGACGCAAAGATCAGGAGATCGGAGATCGCATGCAGTGCGATCAGGTCGGTCCGCCAGGTCAGGCAATATCCATGCGCGAGAAACGAGTTCGTCTCAAAGTACAACAATACCTTGTTCAACATCGAGAAAACTCCGTTAGTCTGGTATCCCCAGCAATTGTCGTTGCAAAGTTTGCATGCCCAGCATCGTGTCGGGTTTGGCGTAAGTTCCATTCGCTCCGGATGAAACGGCTTCCTGGTGCGTATTCTGGTTTTTGGTTGTGCTGACGATGTAGATCGGAATCTCCATCAGATGGCTCATCTGGCGAAGCATCCTGAGAAGCTGGAGACCGTTGGTGCCGGGCATGTTGATGTCGAGACATATGCAGTCGGGCAGGTCTTGCAGGTCGATTGCCGGATTGCTGAAGAACGAGAAAGCATCTTCGGCACTGTAGAACGCGCTCATCTTGAAACGAATTGTGGTCTTGCTTTCCAGCCGCTTCAATGAGGCCGACATCAGGAATATGTCGTCCTTGTCATCGTCGACTATGCAGATGTGGCGCTGTAACATTCAATCGTTGCATTATATTAGAGATTCGTAATTACACGCTATCCTATTGCGGAGATTTATCAACCCACCGGAAACCGAGGGGCGTTAGGCGGCTGCCGGGCCGAATGCCAAGTCCTGCGCCATACACAGAACCTCGAAACGGTCCTCAGCCATGAATGCTCCCGCGACGACCGTTGCACAATCCGGCCTTTGCAATGGCAGCCGGCAGCTGGGCACTGCTGCCTGCCGCCCTGTTAAAGGAAGATGCCGCAGTTCATACTTCTGAAACGGTCTCTCATATACTTACAATTAGCGTTTCCTAATTTTCTCTTCAGGTCCGTTAATGCTCACGCGCATTCCCAAGACTGAGATCAAAAGAGGCATGTTCGTCGAAGCGGTGGAGTGTTCCGAAGTTGCATTCGGCAAACGCCGATTCTTTCTCGATTCAGATCGGGAACTCAGCGCCATCCTTAAAAGCCCGGCCGAGTTTGTGCTCATCAACACGACATTGGGCGCTGTTGGCGGTAACGGCGCGCGGCTGCCGGACAGGGGCAGGGCGAACCTGCCGCTCTCGCCGGCTGAGGCGCGGGCCGAGGCCGCCGCCACGGTGGCGCGCTCGACAAGGATCCTCAAGGCCGAACTCATCGGCCTTGTCACCGGTGACCTCTTCGATATGGCAAGCATCAAGCCGGTGGTCGAAGAGATCACCCAGGCCGATCAACAGACGTCGTCGTTCTTCTTCGAAGTCACCCGGCTCAAGCACAAGGATGAAACCACGTTCCAGCATTCGCTGGCGGTCAGTATCCTGATGGGAAAGCTCGGCGATGCGCTGGACCTCGATGTGGAGACGGTCGAGCTGCTGATCGTCGGCGGTTTGCTGCACGACGTCGGCAAGCTGACGATTGCGACCGGGATCCTGCAGAAACAGGGCGCGCTGACGGCTTCCGAGCGGTCCGCGATCAAGAGCCACCCAAGGCGCGGGCACCAGATCCTCAAGGCGCATCCTGCCATCCCCGATGAGGTGCTGGACATCTGCCTGCATCATCATGAGGCACTCGACGGCAGCGGCTATCCATCGCGGCTGGCCGGGTCCGAAATCAGCCAGCTGGTGCGGATTGCCACCGTCTGCGATGTCTTCGATGCGCTGACATCGATCCGGCCCTACAAGCAGGGCTGGAGTCCCGGCAAGGCGCTCGGGTGGATGTTCGAGCGCGACAGGCAGTTCGACCGCAAGCTGGTGCTCCGGCTCGGCGCGATTATCGACGCCTGAGCGTCGCCGGGCAGACCGGGCGTCCTCCGCCGGCACCGGAAAACGCCACTCCGCGAGAGCTGCAAAAAAAAGCTGCAGCGGCGCCGCCAGCGCCGGCTCCGCTAAGTCTTGATTAATAAACTCTAACTAAAAACATCTACATATTGAGCGGAACCGGCCCGACGTGCGGGGCATATTTTCAGGAGTTGATAGTGGGGCTTCCAGCAAGTGTCAGTGTTCAGTCGCATGGTTCGGAAACGGACGACCTGCTCGATTGCATCCGATCGGCGACCAATGACGATTTCACCCACGAGCCAAAGGGGACGGATGAACTGTCGCAGGCGATCGCCGCGCTCATCCGCCGCTGCCGCGATCGCTCGACAGCAGAACTTGACGATGTGGTCAAGACCTCGATCAGCGTCAACGAGACGGCGGCGATGTCGGCCAAGCTGCTCTACGACCTCAGGCACATCGATGGCGAGGCGCAGGGAATCGCTGCGGCGGCCGAGGAGATGGCCGCCACGGTGAACGAGGTTGCGCAGCATGGCGAGGAGATCAGAAACAATGTCCGGCGCGCCAATGAAGCCAGCAGCATCAGCGAAGACGCACTGACCGAGACCTCCAAGAGCATGGCGACCATCAATCATGCACTGGTCGAAACCAGTGCGGGAATCAGCGTTGTCGAGGAACTGGGCACCAATATCTCGGCGATTGCAGCCGACATCAGGAAGATCGCCTCGCAAACCAATATCCTGGCGATCAACGCGGCGGTGGAAGCGGCGCGCGCCGGCGAGGCGGGGCGCGGCTTCGCGGTGATCGCCGCCGAGGTCAAGGCGCTGTCCGACCGGACCGCGATCGCGACCCAGGAAATCGGCGATATCGTCACCCGGCTGCACAGCGGTCTGACCGGCATGGTCAGCGCCATGGACTCGAGCCGGGCCTCGGCGCAGAACGGCGATACGGCGCTTGCCAATCTGCGTACGGCGCTTGCCAATGCATCCCGCGAACTCAGCGACGTGATCGCCAATGCGGACCATATCGCGGTGGCGCTGGAGCAGCAGAAGGAAGCGTCGCAGAGCGTGGCCAGCGGCATTGGGACCGTTGCCATGAGTTCCGGCGATTCGCTGGAGCAGCTGGAAGACCTGGTTGACTGCATGGGCGACGCCCAGGCAGGCATCAACTCCCGCCTGCTTTATCTCGGCAAGGCGAATTTCCCGGGCAAGATCGTCAAGCTGGCGCAGTCGGACCACGTGATCTGGAAGCGGCGGCTGGCCAACATGATCATCGGCCGGGAAGGGCTGAAGGCGAACGAATTGTCCAACCATCACGATTGCCGCCTGGGCAAATGGTATGACAGCCTGCGCCACACGGCGCTTGGCTCCAACAGCCATTTCATCGCACTCGAGGCGCCCCACGCCGATGTCCACCATCACGGCATCGAGGCCGCGCGGCAGTTCAACTCGGGCAACGTCAAGGGCGCGCTGAACGAGATCGACAAGGTCAACGCGGCCTCGGAAAAGGTGCTGGCCGGTCTGAAACTCCTGGAAAGACTGCCGCTGGACTGACCGGGGACGGCCGGCATTGCCCGGCATCGCCAACCTCCGGGGTCGAAGCTCATGCAAATGACGCTCACGCGCCGCGTGTCCAGCCGGATGCGCGGCGCCTGACGTTTCAACCGGATGCCGGACCGCCAGGACGTACCCCGCCAAGGCCCGCACCGGGCGGGGCGGCGTTGCCTTTGGCCTGAGGGCAATGGTATTCATCGGGTTGCATATGTAGGATGCTCTTGGGAGGAGAAGGATCTTGCATTTTCCGAAACGCTTCACCGGCGTACTGGTCATGCTGTGCGGCTTGCTCGCAGCTGGCGATGGCCGTGCGCGGCCAAGCGCCGGCGACGATGCCGCAGCGCCGCGGACGGCGCATATCGGCGTGCTGGCCTATCGCGGCAACGCCGCCGCGCTTGCTGAGTGGCGATCGCTTGCGGCCTATCTCGGCGACAGCGTCGAGGGCTGGCGGTTCGAGCTCATCCCGGTGTCGCTGTCGTCGGTGGAAAGCGAGATCGAGGCCGACCGGCTTGACTTCCTGATCACCAATCCCGGCCACTATGTCGCGCTCGCCGCCCGCCATGACTTGAGCGCCATTGCGACGCGGGAGCGCTGGGCGGAGATTTCCAACTCGCACCTGTCGCGGTTCGGCACCGCGATCATCGTCGCGAAGGACAGCCCGGTGGCCTCGCTCAACGACCTGAAGGGCAGGAAGCTGGCGGCGGTCAGCCCCGACGCTTTCGGCGGCTTCCAGGTCGCCTGGAGCCAGATGCAGACACAGGGCGTCGACGCGTTCCGCGACCTTGCATCGCTGCGTTTCATGGGCTTTCCGCATGACGAGATCGTGGCTGCGGTGGCGCGCGGGGAGGTTGACGCCGGCGTCATCCGCGCCGGTCTTCTGGAAACTCTCGCCGGCGACGGGCAGATCAGGCTCGAGGATTTCCGCGTGCTCAACGCGCAGGATCATCGCGGTTTTCCCTACCGGGTCAGCGGCCCGCTGTTTTCCGAATGGCCGTTCGCGGCGCTGCGGAAGGTCGACAAGCACCTGCGCGAGACCGTGCTCATTGCCTTGCTGCGGAGCCAGGATCAAGCGATTGCCTCGGCCTATGGCCTGCGCGATTTGTGGTCGGCGCCGCTGTCCTACGAGACCACGCGCAAGCTGGTTGGACGATACCAGGAGCGTGTGACGCTGGCCGCCGGGACCACCGAAGCGGGATCGTCTTCCGGCTGGCTGGCGGTCGTGGCCGCGCTGATGGCGCTGGGCCTGACCGGCGCCGGGCTCTACGCGCGGCGCCGCGGAGAGCCGGCTGCCAGCGGGGCCGGCCAGGCGGAGGCTGAGACGCCCGCCGAATTCCGGCAATACGAAGAGCGGATGAAGAGCCTGACGAGCCGCGAGCGCGAGATCCTGGAGCTGATCTGCAACGGCAAGCAGACCCGTGCGATCGCCGGTGCGCTCGGCATCAGTCCGAAGACGGTCGAGTTCCACCGGACGAATCTGCTGCACAAGACGGAAGCCGGAACCATGGCGCATCTGGTGCAGATCGCCACCCGCCTGGGCTACGACCAAGGGGTTTCCCTAGGCTGATTTCGGTGAAAAACACGCAGTCCTTCCAGTTAAGTTCGTCGCCGCCGGGTGCGACACTGTGATGCGCGACGTTGTTGCTCACGTTCGCGCTTCACAGTCACATTCGGGAGGAACTCATGCGACTTTTCACCAGACTCTGCACAGCGGTCACGATCACACTCGGACTGGTATTGGCGGTTGCCGGCAATGCCGGCGCCAACGAGCGCTACGGCAAGCAGAAGGTTGTCTATCACATCAACTACAATGGCGGCGAAGACGACAAGGCCTACAAGGGCGCGCTCAGGAACATCCAGAACCACATCAACGCGGTCGGCGCCGAGAACATGGAGATCAAGGTGGTGCTGCACGGCAATGGCCTTGGCCTGCTGGCCCACGCCAAGACCAACGAGGCGCTGCAGGGCCAGGTGCTGAGCCTGAAAGGCCAGAACGTGGCGATCAATGTCTGCAACAACACGCTCAAGGGCCGCAAGATCAGCTACGAGAACGACCTGTTCGACGTGTTCGAGGAAGACATCGTGCCTTCCGGCGTGGCCGAACTCTCGCACCTGCAGATGCAGGGCTACACCTACATCAAGCCCTGACACCGGCTTGGCCCGGTCCCGGGGAGGGGCCGGGCTGGTCGAGGCAGGACCGGGAGGCCCGGTTCTGTTATCTCCACGCCCCAAATCCTCAAGCGAACACTCACCACCACTGCCGGATCCTCACACCCGCGGCATCCGTTTGGACAGAAGGCTTGAGTGGTGTGGTGTGCGGTGGCCGGGAGATGAAAGGGGATGGGGATGCTCGCGGCAGATAAGCCCCTCCCACCTGTGGGGAGGGGTTGGGGAGGGGCTTGTGAGCTATCTTTCGGCTCAAGATTTGCGGAAAAATTGCAAGAACCCCGCCCCGGACCTACGGTCCGACCCTCCCCACAAGGGGGAGGGTTGGGCATCGCGACCGCTGCTGCCTGTTTGCAGGTATCAACGGCTGGACAATTTTCGGCATTCGGCAAAGAGCTTGTAATCTTTCAAGCTTTGTCGAATATGGTGTCCGCCGTAAGTGGTGGAATTGGATCGACTTCATGGTAGCAGCAATCTTCTATCACAAGGCGGACAGTGCCTATGATGACCTGCCGGATCGCTATTATCATTTTCCCAAACAGTACCTTTCGCGGGTAGAGCAGGTCATTGCTCAACCGATCATCTATTACGGGCCTCTGGATCGTCAAACGGGCCGATTTTACTGGGCTACAGCACTCGTCACCGGAGTCCGCCAAGATCCCTTGCGGCCCGATCATTTCTACGCCGACCTCAAGAACTACATCGATTTCGATCGGCTGGTTGGTTATCAGGAGAATGGCGGCTTTGAACGCCAATTGTTCCTTGCCGATGGTAAGGTGAGCGGAGGACGCGCCGTCCAAGCGGTTCGGGTGATCGACGACGAAGAGTACGATGCCATACTTACGGCGGGAATGAGTGAACGGGTACCGTGGCCTGAACGCTATGATGAAGTTGACCTTGTCAATGAGTTCGACGAACCGCCCCAAGCACCATTGGAGCGCCCTCTTGTCGAGCAATTGGTCAATCGCCGATTCAGGGATGTCAAATTCCGGCAGCATGTCCGTATTGCCTATGACCGGCGCTGCGCCTTCACTGGTTTGCGGTTGATCAATGGCAAAGGCCGGCCGGAAGTCGAGGCCGCGCACATCATGCCGGTTGAGGAGAACGGGCCCGACTCGGTGCAAAATGGCATTGCTCTGTCAGGGACTGTGCACTGGATGTTCGATCGCGGGCTGCTATCGATGGATGATGACTACACCATATTGAAATCTCGCCAGCTTAATCACGATGTCTCCCACCTGTTGAGGCCGGATATGAAGGCAATCGTTCCTGAAAATCCGAGATTGCGGCCGCATCCCTACTATCTTGATTGGCATCGCACCAATCGCTTCAAGGCAGCCTGACTGCTGATTGCATCTTTCATCCCCCCACGCCGCAAACAATCCCCCGCCGCGTCGCGTCCTGTCCTTGACACCGTGCCTCTCGCGGCTCTCCTATGCGTTACATTCGGGGCATGGGCAGGGTCATGAAATATTCGGCATTTTCGATCTTCAAACAGGGGCTTTCGGGCAACAAAGGCTGGCGGCCGGCGTGGCGGGAGCCGGAGCCGAAGAAGCACTATGACGTGATCATCGTCGGCGGCGGCGGGCACGGGCTGGCCACCGCCTATTATCTGGCAAAAAACCACGGCATCACCAATGTCGCAGTGCTGGAGAAGGGCTATCTCGGCTCGGGCAATGTCGGGCGTAACACCACGATCGTGCGGGCCAACTACCTGCTTGAGGGCAACGAGCCGTTCTATTCGCATTCGCTCAAGTTGTGGGAAGGGCTCGAGCAGGAGCTCAATTTCAACGCGATGATGTCGCAGCGCGGGGTGATCAACCTCTATCACTCCGACGGGCAACGCGACGCGTTCGCGCGGCGCGGCAATGCCATGCGGCTGGCCGGCGAGGACGCGGAATTGCTTGGTCGCGAGCAGGTGCGCGAGCTGGTACCGTTTCTCGATTTCGACAATCCGCGCTTTCCCGTGCATGGCGGGCTGATGCAGCGGCGCGGCGGCACCGCGCGGCATGATGGCGTCGCCTGGGGTTACGCGCGGGGTGCGGACAGCCGCGGCGTGGATCTGATCCAGAACTGCGAGGTCACCGGCATCCGCCGCGAGGGCGGCCGCGTCGTTGGCGTCGAGACCTCGCGCGGCTTCATCGGCTGCAACAGGTTGGGGCTGGCGGCGGCCGGCAATTCCGGCCGCGTGGCGGAAATGGCCGGGATGCGGCTGCCGGTCGAAAGCCAGGTGCTGCAGGCCTTCGTCTCGGAAGGCATCAAGCCGTTCATCGACCAGGTGGTGACCTTCGGCGCGGCGCTGTTTTACATGTCGCAGTCCGACAAGGGCGGGCTGGTGTTCGGCGGCAGCCTTGATCTCTACAACTCCTACGCCCAGCGCGGCAATCTTGCGACGGTGGAAAGCGTCATGGAGGCGGCCTGCGCCATGGTGCCCTCGGTGTCCCGGGTCAAGGTGCTGCGCGCCTGGGGCGGGGTAATGGACATGTCGATGGACGGCTCGCCGATCATCGACCGGACGCCGGTCGATGACCTCTATCTCAATTGCGGCTGGTGCTATGGTGGCTTCAAGGCGACGCCGGCCTCGGGCTGGTGTTTCGCGCATCTGCTCGCCACCGGCGAGACGCACGAGCTTGCAAAGGCGTTCCGGCTCGACCGCTTCAGCCGCGGCTATCAGATCGACGAAACCGGGCACGGCGCCCAGGCAAACCTGCACTAGGGGGCGGATAGAATGGCCAGTCTGATCACCTGTCCCCATTGCGGGGTGCGGCCCAAGGAAGAGTTCACCATTCGCGGCGACGCCGGTCCGGTGCGGCCGGCGCCCGAGGCGAAGTTTGCCGCCTGGGACGCCTATGTGCATCTGCGCGACAATGTCCGCGGCGTGATGAAGGAGCACTGGCAGCATTCGGGCGGCTGCCGGCGCTGGCTGGTGGTGGAGCGCGACACCTTCAACCATGCCGTCCATTCGGTCGTCGACGCGGCGGAGTTTGCTCAGGCGAGTGCTGCGAAACCGGGCCGCAAGGCGGCTCCGGCCAAGCCGGCGAAAGCCGCCTCCAAGGGGAGGGGCAAGGCATGAGCTTCTCCCGGTTTTCCGATGGCGGCCTGATCGACCGGTCGCGCCGCATCGGCTTTTCCTTCGACGGCAAGCGGTTCGAGGGCTATGCCGGCGATACGCTGGCCTCTGCGCTGCTCGCCAACGGCGTCAGCCTGATGGGCCGCTCGTTCAAGTACCACCGGCCGCGCGGTCTCCTGAGCGGCGGCGCGTCGGAACCCAACGCGCTGGTGACGATAGGCGATGGCGAGACCCGCGAGCCCAATCTGCGCGCCTCGATGGTCGGCTTGCGCGAGGGACTGGTGGCCGAAAGCCAGAACCGCTGGCCCTCGCTCGGTTTCGATGTCGGCGCGGTCAATTCGGCGCTGTCGCCGTTCCTCGGCGCCGGCTTCTACTACAAGACCTTCATGTGGCCGGCAGCGCTGTGGGAAAAGCTCTACGAGCCGGCAATCCGCAAGGCAGCCGGGCTCGGCCGGGCGAGCCATGCGCCGGATCCGCAAGAATATGAAAAGCGCTGGGCGCATTGCGATGTACTGGTGATCGGGTCCGGCCCGGCCGGGCTGATAGCGGCGCTGACGGCGGCGCGGGCCGGCGCCCGGGTGGTGCTCTGCGACGAGAATTCCGGCTTCGGCGGACGGCTGCTGAAGGACCGGGTCGAGATCGGCGATGCCGACGGCCCCGGCTTCGCGGCTTCGGTGATTGCGGAACTCGAGGCAAACCCGAATGTGCGGCTGCTTTCGAACACGACCGTGTTCGGCACCTATGACAGCGGCGTCTACGGCGCGGTCGAGCGGCGGGACGGCGCGGGCTCCGGCCCGGCGCAGCGGGTCTGGCGGATCGTGGCGAAACGCGCTGTGCTGGCTGCCGGCGCGGAAGAGCGGCCGCTGGTGTTTGGCGGCAATGACCGGCCGGGCGTGATGACGGCGTCGCTGATGCGCGGGCTCGCCAATGCCCAGGCGATCCGGCCGGGCGATCATGTGGCGGTGTTTGCGACCGGTCCTTCCGGCCACGAGAGCGCACGGGATCTGATTGCGCGCGGGCTCGAGGTGACGCTGGTCGACGCGCGGGCCGAAATCCCGGCGGTGGAGCTCGCGGCCTCCGATGGTGCGCGGCTGCTGGCGGGCCATGTGGTGGCCGATGCGCTGGGCGGCAAGGCGGTGTCGGGCGTCGAGGCGGTCAATCGCGCGTCAGGCGAACGCCTGCGGATCGGGGTTGACGCGCTGGCGATGGCCGGCGGCTGGAACCCGGTGGTGCATCTCGCCTGTCACCGCGGCGACCGGCCGGTGTGGAACGCGGATTCCGGCATGTTCCTGCCGCCAAAGGAACGCGACGGGCTGATGGTGGCGGGCAGTGCGGCGGGCGTGCTCGATCTGGCAGGGTGCCTGAAGAGCGGGGCGGAGCAGGGCGCGCGGGCGGCAAGCGAGCTGGGCTTCAAGCCGAAGCCGGCCGACCTGCCAGCCTCGCGCGAGGCCTGTGGCGGTTCGGCGGGGTTCACGACGCTGTGGCACGTGGCGGAAGCCAGGGGAAAAGCCTTCGTCGATTTCCAGAACGATGTCACGGTTGCGGATCTCGGGCTCGCCGTGCGCGAGGGCTACGGCCATGTGGAACTGGCCAAGCGCTACACCACCACCGGCATGGCCACCGACCAGGGCAAGCTGTCCAATGTCAACGCCATCGGCATCCTGGCGGAAAACCGGGGGCTCACTCCCGACCAGGTCGGTACCACGACCTTCCGGCCGTTCTACACGCCGGTCAGCATCGGCGCGCTGGCGGGCGAGCATCGCGGGGCGCATTACCGGCCGGTGCGGCGCTCGCCGCTGCATGGCTGGGCCGAGAAACACGGCGCGGTGTTCATCGAGGCCGGCGCCTGGATGCGGGCCTCGCATTTCCCGCAAGGGGAGGAAACGGGCTGGAAGCAAGCCTGCGACCGCGAGACGCTTGCCGTGCGGGCAAGCGTCGGCATCTCCGATGCCTCGACGCTCGGCAAGATCGACCTTTCCGGCAAGGACGCCGCACGGTTCCTCGATCTCATCTACACCGGCAAGATGTCGACGCTGGCCATCGGCAAGGCGCGCTACGGGCTGACGCTGCGCGAGGACGGCCTGTTGATGGATGACGGCACGGTGAGCCGGCTCGGCGAAAACCACTACCTGATCACCACCACCACGGCGGCTGCCGGCGAGGCGATGGCGCACATGGAGTTCTGCGCCCAGGCGCTGTGGCCGGAGCTCGATGTGCGGCTGGCGTCTGTGACCGACCAGTGGGCGCAGATCACGGTGGCGGGGCCCGCCTCGCGCGAAGTGCTCAAGCGGGTGGTCGATGCGGACATCTCGGAAGCGGCGATGCCGTTCCTGGCGGTGCGCGAGGTTCGTCTGCATTCAGGCCTCGCCGCGCGGCTGTTCCGGATCTCGTTTTCGGGCGAACTGGCCTTCGAGTTGGCGGTCCCTGCGCGGCACGGCGAGGCGGTGGCCGAGGCCATCCTCGAGGCCGGAAAGCCGTTCGGGATCGTGCCCTACGGGCTCGAGGCGCTCAACGTGCTGCGCATCGAGAAGGGCTTCATCACCCATGCCGAGATCGACGGGCGGACGACGCCGGGCGACCTGGGGCTTGGCAAGATGGTCAGCGGCAAGAAGGACGATTTCATCGGCCAGGTCATGCTCTCGCGTGAAGGCCTGCAGCGGGCCGACCGGGAGCAGCTGGTGGGCCTCGTTCCGCTCAATCCGGCGCAGCGGGTGCTCGCGGGCGGCCATCTGCTCGAACCCGGCGCGGTTCCCTCAATGGCCAGCGACCAGGGTCACGTGACCTCGTCCTGCTGGTCGCCGCATCTCAACTCCACCATCGCACTCGCCATGCTCAAGCGCGGGCGCGAGCGGCATGGCGAGGTGCTGATCGTTTGGGATCCGCTGCGGGGGATCGAGACCGAGGTGCGCGTATCTTCGCCGGTGTTCCTGGAGGCGCCGGAGGAAGAGCCCATCGCCGCGGTGCGGGAATATGCGCCGATCGCCGCACGCGATGGCGGTGCGCCGGACCTGCTGGATGGGCTCACCGTCAGTGCGTCGGACCGCGTGTCGCTCACCCAGTTGCCGGATGCGCCGGTGTGTCTGGTCGCAGGTCCGATGGCAAAGGATGCGGCCGTCCGCCGGGCAGCGAAAGCAGGAGACGGGACGATCCGCACGGTGCAGCCCGGACAGGCGCTAGTGGTGGGCGAAGCGGGCGAGGGCTTCGCAGCGCTTGCCGCGCGGCTTGGCGCATCGGCCGATCTGAGCCTGTGCGACCTGTCGGACGCGCGGGTGAGGTTTTCGCTCTCCGGGCCTGAGGCCGCCGGGATCATAGCCACCCAGTCGGCGGTCGACACGGATGCGAAGCTGTTCAAGACAGGCGCCAGCGCGCCGACGCTGTTCGGCCACGTGCCGGTGCAGCTGACACGGCTCGGCAAGGACGATTTCGAGATCATGGCGTTCTCGACCTATGCGCGGGACCTCGCCGAGAGCCTGTCGCGCGCGATCCGGCTTCTGGGCTGAGTTCGGATGGGTGGCGGGCATCCGCCACCTGGGGTCAGGACCCATTAAACTCAACGATGCCGAATGACAGCTCGGAGTCCACAGCTCCAAGATTGGCGACGCAGCGACGTGGGCTTTGACACATTCAGCTCATGGGCCAGACTTCAACAACTCCATGCGCTACAGCGCATGGAACGCCCGATACCATTTCAATTGCCTCCTCAATTGAGGCCGCTTCAATAACTGCAAAACCTGCGACAGGAAGGTCCGTGGTCATAAATTGCCCCGCGCTTGTCTCGACACCCGTTGCCCCCGGATTCCGAACCTGCACTGGTGACCCGGCGATTCCCATGAGCGCACCCCCTGCGACAAGTTTGGCGTCTTGTTCATGCGCGGCGGCACGGATGGCCTCTGGCGTTCGATTGTAGCCGTCTCGATCTCCTTACCCGATGGTCAAAAACTTCGGCATCATTTGCTCCTTTCAAGTTTTGTATCGGTTTTCTGCATCGCTGCTTCATCGAAGACGGATTGAATTTGTCCAAGTTTTGCCTGAAGTCTTCGTTTGTCCATGTCGCTGCGATGACCGAGTTGGACCGGCAGACGAAGTCGATTGCTCAGGCGGAAAGTTGGTAGCGGCTGGCCAGACTATTCGGCCACCCGTTCGTAAAACAGGTTCACACCGCCGGTGCGGAGTGGTCGCGCCTCGCGGAGCGTGAAGTGGGTTCGGCCGCCTTGCGGCCTGAAGAGAGGCTTGCCCTCGCCCCATACAACCGGTGCGAGGCAGATCCGGTACTCGTCGACCAAGTCCTCGGACATCAAGGTCGCGAGAAGGTCGGCGCTGCCGAAGACGAAGACGTCGCGCCCGTCCTCCTGCTTTAGCGCCCGCACCGCGCCGGACGCCTCGCCCTTCAAGAGGCGGCTGTTCGACCAGTCAGCCTCGTCGAGCGAGCGTGAGGCCACGGCCTTGGGCAGGTCGTTCATCATCTTGGCGATCGGTCCCGTCTCTTTCATCCAGTAGTCGCGCATCCCCTCGTAGGTGCGGCGGCCGAAGAGGAGCGTGCCGATCTCCGCCCCCTGTTCGAGCGAGAAAGCCTCAAGCTCTTCGCCCCAGACGGTGCCGTGCATGTCGAGCTGCCAAGGCTGCGCGCCCTCGAAGCAGCCGTCGAGTGTCATGATATTCCAGGCGATCAGGCGTCTCATGCTACTTCGACCTCCCTGCTGCATGGGGCGCGGGGCCGGTCGGCTCTGCGTGACCACATAGGCGCTGCGCTGCGCAGCCTCTATGGTGACGACATCGAAATTGGCCGACAAGCACCCCGATCTGCCGCAACTCTTGAAAGATTTCCTCTGGCTTGTATTGCAACCGATCCCTCAGCACACTCCACTCCATCTTGACGACTTAAGAAAATTCATATTTAACGCATTTGTTACATAACCGGTGTGTTAAATGCAAACTGATTCTCTATCCCTCACATTTTCCGCGCTGGGCGACCCTACCCGCCGGGCTATCCTGCAGCGTCTGAGTGAGGGTGAGGCATCGGTTGGAGAGCTGACCGAACCCTTCGATATCTCGATGCCCGCGATCTCTCGCCACCTGAAGGTGCTGGAGCGCGCGGGCCTCGTCATGCGGACCCGGAACGCACAGTGGCGGCCGGTGCAACTCAATGCGGCCCCCCTGGCCGAGGTTGCCAATTGGGTGGAAAGGTATCGCCAGCATTGGCAAGGCGCTTTCGACCGTATGGATGACTACCTGGCCGAGCTACAGAAAGGTGACTCCGATGCCAAAAACTGATGCGACAGCAGAGCAGAGAGCGCTTGTCCTCGATATCGACAGGGTGTTCGCCGCGCCGCGGGAGCTGGTCTGGAGATTGTGGAAAGACCCTGAGCATCTGGTGCGCTGGCATGGCCCCGAGGGTTGCGCGCTCAGTCAGTGTGAGCAGGATTTTCGCCCCGGCGGGAAATGGCGCCGCACGATGACCGCTGGCCTCGGCCATGCCCACGTGATCTTCGGAGAATTTGTCGAGATCGATGAACCGCGCCGGTTGAGCTTTACCTATACCAATGCGAGCGACGGCTTCGAAACAATCGTGACCATGGACTTCATCGCGCAGCCTGAGGGCACCACGCGAATGCTGTTCAGGCAGACGCCGTTCATCAACCGTGAGGAACGGGATGGTCATGGCCGGGGATGGAACAGCAGTTTTGATTTGCTGAACGCTTACCTTCTGCTGTTCGGAATCGAGGACTGGCGGCCCAAAGGCCGGCCCCGCATCGACGGAGTTGCGGCGGATTTCGCAGCCGCCGAAGCGCGTCACGCGAATGAGATCGAGGACAAGGCGAGTGAGCATCGGCACCTCGAAAGTCGTTGACCACGCCGCCCGACATCATGTCTCGCTACGGCGTCAGCTGGTGATGCCAATCGGGCAGGTCGCCACCTAAGTCATGGATCAACTCACGGATGGGATCATAAACCGGCAATGGAGCTGGAATGGCGCCTTCGGCAATTAGTCGGTGGTCGTCGGCGATGACCGGCCGCTGCCTGCCGTCACGCTGGCGGGCGGGATGAAGGTCACGCTGCTGTCGCCGCACTGGCCGGCGCTGGAAGCGCTCAGGCCGATGTGGAAGAAGGAATGCGAGAAGGCCGGCCTGAGTACGGCGGCAAGACGGCGCTGCTTGCGGGCGATGCCCATGGTGAGGCGCTGGAGGCATCGATCGGGCGGCTGACCGGCGGCGGCAGGCTGGCCGTCGATGTCGTCAAGCTGTCGCACCACGGCAGCCACGGGACCCTGCCGCCGTCGCTGCTCGCCGCGGTCGACTGCGACAGCTTCCTGGTCTCGACCGACGGTTCGCGGCATGACTACCCCGACCGGGAAGCTATCGCCAGAGTGGCGGTTTCCCGTGAGGGCGGGTTTTCGCTGATCGGCAATTACCGTTCGGCGGAAATGCTCGAATGGGACCAGGCGAGCCTGAAACGGGCTTTCGGCTACAGCGTCAAGCTGCCGGGCGACGGCGAGCCGGACGGCGTCATGCGCCACCGGCTGCGCTGAGCGCCGGCATCGCTCGGAACGGCCGGAGTTGCGGCCAGGAACCTGTCGCGGTACTGCGGGAAAGCGATGGCAGGGGAGGTGCGTGCCGCATCACTTCGGGTTACCCTTGTCACATATTCGTGTCTTGATTTTGTTGCGTTGCAGCATTAAATCAGGGCTAGGATTTTTCGGGAGGAATGACCGCTGGAGGTCGACAATGCTCTTGAAGTTTCTGTTCAAACCGCGTGAACCGCAATTCGCCCTGGGCGATGACATCAGGCTGAGATATCTCGGCCCCTCCGACGCGGGCGCTTTCCGCGACCATATCCACGAGCTTCACTTCGAGGATTTTCGCGACCGTTTCAACGGGCTGGTGTCGGACTACTGGCTCGACAAGTATATCGCCCGGTCGCTGAACGAGGCCATCGTCGTCGGCGCTTTTGCCGGGGATCACCTGGTCGGCGTGGGCGAGCTGCACACTGGCGGCAGGATCGAGCCGGGGCAGGGCGAGTCGGCCTTCTCGGTGGCGTCAGACTGGCGCCACAAGGGGCTCGGCACCATCCTCCTGAAGGCGATGCTGCGCGCCGCGTCGGACAACGACATCTCCACCATCATCGTCATGACCGGTTCGCAGAACCACGCGATGAAGGCGCTGGCGCGCCGCTTCGGCGCCAGGATGCAGTTTGCCGGCGACCAGTCGGTCGGGCGGATCAATGTCGCCGACGGGCTCAGGCTCGCGGCCCGCAAGCTTGCGAACCGCAACTTCCCGGCGCCGCCGCTGCCGGTCGCCGAGCCGCCCGCAGTTTCGGCATCGCTCATATAAGAAACTGATTCAACTGTCTGCGAAATTGAGTCCGAAATCTTGCTCAAGTCTCTGATCTGTAAAAGAAAAGCGTTCAGGTTTGGAGTGTTCGGCCCGGTGCCGGACAGCCGTCCGGCGGGGCGTGGGATCGATGAAACGGGGCCGAGGCGGATAAACCATTGGGGTCTGGGCCAAGGGTCTGTATAGTCGGGGGCACTGCAACCGGCGGGTCCGCCCGCCGCAACCCGGAGGATTCCCATGACCGACAAGAAAGCCACCGACGACCTGGTTTCGATGTTCATGAATTTCGGCAAGGACATGAAGCTTCCTACCCCTGACCTCGAGGCGATTGTCGAGCGTCACAAGAAGAACCTGCTGGCGCTCGATACCGCGGCCAAAACCGCCGGCTCGGGGGCGAGCTCGATCCTGGCGAAGCAGCGCGAGATGGTGCAGGAGGCGCTCGACGAGATTTCGGCGATGGCCGAGAAGGTAAAGGGCGGCACTGATCCGCAGAGCCTGATGGCGGCGCAGACCGAGTTCGCCAAACGCTCGTTCGAGAAGGCGATCCAGAACACCTCCGAGATTGCCGAACTGGCGCAGAAATCCTCCACAGACGCCTTCAAGGTGCTGCAGCAGAACATGCAGGAGACGCTCGAGGAAGCGCGCAAGGCGATGACCGGCCAGGGCAAGAAATAGGCCTTATCGGCAACTCGATTTCACGGGCCGGTGCATCGCGTCACCGGCCCGTTTTCGCTTGCGGCTCTGGTGCCGACGCCAGTCATGCGCCGCGGCTTTTGCAGGACCGGGAGTATATCAGGGTCGACCTGTCCGCACGGGTTGCGCGAGGTGCGCCGGGGCGCATAGGGTGCGACAGGACTGCGATACAGATCGCCATACACACTACGATATACGGGGAAACCAGCATGCGCATTGTTACCGGTAACGATATCCGTTCCGTCTGTTCCTGGCCGTTCGCGGTGGAAGCGCTGAGGGCCGGCCACCTGATGCCGCCGGCGGATCTGCGCGATTCGCTGATCGAGCAGGCCGGCCGCAAGATGCTGGTCCGGACCGCCTGGATCCCCGGCCTTGCCTCCGGCGTCAAGGCGGTGACGATCTATCCCGGCAATCCGTCCGCAACCCCGCCGATGCCGTCGGTGCAGGGGCAGGTGCTGCTGTTCGACGAGGCGCGCGGCGACGTCGTCGCGGTGCTCGAGGGTGTCGATCTGACCGCCTGGAAGACCGCCGGCGATTCGGCTCTCGGCGCCTCCTGCCTTGCGCGGCAGGACGTCGCCACCATGCTGATGGTCGGCGCCGGCTCGATGGCGCGGCCGCTGATCGACGCGCACCGGGCGATGCGGCCGTCGCTCGAGACCGTGCTGGTGTGGAACCGCGGGCGCGAGCGCGCCGAGGCGCTGGTGCAATCGCTCGAAGCTGATGGCGTCAGCGCCGAGGTGGTCGCCGATCTCGACGAGGCTGTCTCGCGCGCCGACCTGATCTCATCGGCCACCATGTCGACCGAGCCGCTGATCAGGGGCGAGGCGCTCAAACCCGGTGCGCATGTCGATCTGGTCGGCGCCTACACGCCGTCGATGCGCGAGGCCGACGACGCGGCGCTCACCCGCGGACGGTTGTTCGTCGACAGTTTCGCCACCACGGTCGGCCATATCGGCGAGGTGATGATCCCGATGGCCGCGGGCGTAATTTCCCGCGAGGATATCCAGGGTGATCTGCACGCTCTGGTGCACGGGCGCGTGAGCCGCCATTCCCCCGACGAGATCACCATTTTCAAGAACGGCGGCGGCGCCCATCTCGACGTGATGATCGCGCACGCGGTCCACCTGGCGCTCGAGGGGCGGTAAGGCTGGGCGCCACTGTTGCCGCGAGGGCGCCTCAAGCGCGGCCGGGCTTGCCGCCCGGCTCCTCGCACCGGGCCACCCGTTCCGCCCCGCGTGCCTGGCTGCAGCAATTGGTTAACCATTTGCGTTCATACATTGTTTAGAGCTTTTCAGCCGGCAGCAGAATCGGCGACAAAGTCCTATCTTGTTGTTTTCATGCAATTCCGCAGGCGAGACCGGGTCTGCCTGTCGCCGGAATTGGCTTGGCGAAACCGGAGCTCGGTCGCGAAATGTCGATGTTCAGATACTACGCATCCAAGACACCGCCGCAGGCATCCGGCCCGGGGCTGGCGATCTACACCAATTTTCTCCGGACCGGGCGCATCAGCCGCCAGGACGACTGGGTCGAGGAAGAGCGGCGCTACCTGACCGAGGAGGAGGTGGCGGAGCGCACCGGCAAGCGGCTCGAAAGCGCCGGCAAGAAGACGCACCAGCGGCTCAACAGCTTCCACCGCAAGATCCGCTTTCCCGAGATCATCTTCCACAAGACGCTGGCGACCGCGCCGCATCTCGGCTACGTCCATGTCACCGCCTCGAAGACCGACATCGCCGAGCACAAGGATGTCACCTGGGGCTTCTACATCGCCAATTTCTCGGCCGAGATCAGCGGCGACGAGCACTTCTTCAGCCATGTCAGCCCCGGCTACGCGCGAATGTATTTCGCCGTGGCGATGAAGCCCGGAGAAGCTGGCGAAGGGGCCGAGACACCCCGCCCGGTGGTCAACCGCGACATCCATGACAACGGCGTCCTGTTCCGCACCTCCGACCCGAAAACGGCGCTGAAGAACGTGCTGATGCTCGGCGCGCGGAATGTGGAGTTGCGGAAGATTGTCGCGGCGATCGGGTGAGGGGGGCCTGTCGGGTGAGGATGTAGTGGGGATTTGCCGGCTCCGGCGCGACTTGGGGGATTCGCCTGAGTTTCAGGTCTGCCTGACCGCTGGACCGGATTGCGACATAGTCTCCCGGCAAATGGTCCCGCGAACTCGTCTGCTCAATTACTCTTTAAGAAATAACGCTCAATATCGCGCGTCATACGAGGTCATCGAGAAGGGTCGATGATGCCGGTCAGGTCATCTTGGGGGAACTCATGCTTTTTAAATCTGCAACTACCCGGAACATTTTCGCGATTGCCGCGTCGGGACTGGTCGCGACCTTGGCTACAGCCGGCGTCCTGATCGGCCTCGCCTATCAGAATTCTGAACGCTCGGCACTTGAAGAGATGCGCCAGGCAGCTGCCCTGCAAGCGTCCGAGATCGAGAACCGGATGTCCGGCGCATTCAGCATCGCCAACAATCTCGCCAGTGCTCTGGTGGCGTTCAAGGAAGGCGGCGATCCGAGCCGTGAGGCTGCCAACCGGCTTCAGAAGAACCTCTTGAAAGACAATCCGAACGCGCTCGGTGTATGGACGGGCTGGGACGTCGATGCTTTCGATGGCCGGGACCTGGAATTTGCCGGTGCTCCGGGATATGACGCGACGGGCCGCTATGTGCCTTACTGGGTTCGCAGTGGCGGCAAGATCATCAACGAAGTTCTGGTCGACTACACCGTGCCCGGCGCGGGCGATTACTACATTCTCGCCCATGACAGCGGCGCTCCGCAGGTGGTGGAGCCCTATCTCTATCCGATCGAAGGTACGGAACAGCTCATTACTTCCCTCGTCGTCCCGGTGGTGTTCGATGGCAAATCGGTCGGGGTCGCCGGTGTCGACCTGTCGCTCGTCGGCACAAACGAGGCGCTGTCGGCTGTTCGTCCCATGGGTGACGGTCGCGTGAGCCTGGTGACGAGCGCCGGACATGTCGTGGCGCATCCCGATCAAAGCCTGGCCGGCAAGTCGCTGGCCGACACCGGCCAAGCAACGGCGGGGTGGGACAGGCTGATCGCAAATCCGGGGCAGGTCATCGAGACCACGAGTCCCGCCGACGGCAATATCCTTTCGGTTGGCTACCCGGTGCGCCTGACGGACGACAACAGCTGGTATGCGATCGTGTCGGTTCCCGAAGCGACGGTTTACGCTGCAGTTAACAGACTTGTGTGGACCGCGGCAGCCGTGACCATCGTGGCGACTGCGCTACTCGCGCTGCTCGGCCTGTTCATCTCGCGCCGATTTGTCGCGCGCATCAGCAACGTCATCGACCAGACGAACATGATCGCCGCGGGGAATCTCGAGGTCGAGTTGACGGATATCGAGCGGCAGGACGAGCTCGGCGACCTTTCGCGTTCGCTCGGCACGCTGCTCGAGAACAATCGCCGCAAAGTCGAACTGGAGCGGGAGTCGGAAATCGCGCGGATCAGGGAAGAAGACGACCGCCGCGAACGCGCCAACATCAGTGCAGCACAGGAAGAGGCGGTTCGTTTCGCGGTCGGTGAACTGGGCGAGGGGCTTTCGCGACTGTCGAATGGCGATATGACGGTGCGGCTCGAGCACCAATTCGACCGGCAACTCGATCCGATCCGCGTCGATTTCAACAGCTCCATCCAAAAGCTGCAAGAAGCGATGCTGGCCTTCTCCGAAAATGCGTCTACCATTCAAAACGGCTCGAGTGAGATTACGTCGGCGGCCAATGATCTGGCGCGCCGGACAGAGCAGCAGGCGGCTTCCGTGGAGGAAACCGCGGCGGCGATCGAGGAGATAACAACTTCGGTCAGGGATTCCACGTCCCGCGCCGAGGAGGCCGGCGCCCTGGTCGCCCGAACCAAACAGGGCGCGGAGAGATCCGGCGAGATCGTTCGCAGCGCGGTCGCCGCGATGGGTGAAATCGAGCGTTCCGCCGATTCGATCTCGAACATCATCGGTGTCATCGACGAAATTGCTTTCCAGACCAACCTGTTGGCGCTCAATGCCGGGGTCGAGGCCGCGCGCGCCGGGGAGGCTGGCAGGGGTTTTGCCGTGGTGGCTCAGGAAGTGCGCGAACTCGCCCAACGCTCGGCCGAGGCAGCCAAGGAAATCAAGAGCCTGATCCTGTCGTCCGGCAATCATGTGAAGAACGGCGTGGGACTGGTCGATGAAACGGGACGTGCGCTCGAAAGCATCGTCGGAGAGGTTCAGGAGATCAACCTGAACGTCCAGGCAATCGTGCAGGCCGCGCGGGAGCAGTCGAACGGCCTCCAGGAGATCAACACTGCGGTCAACCAGATCGATCAGGGTACGCAGCAGAACGCCGCCATGGTTGAACAGTCCACCGCCGCGGCCCACACGCTGGCCTCGGAAGTCGGGGCGCTCACCAGCCGACTCGCCCAGTTCAACCTCGGCAAGGAGTTGGCCCGTCCCGCCACGACCCCGTCCCGGCTCGCCCCGTCGGCTGTCCGCGCCGTGCCCGCTCGCGCGGATCAGGCGGAGGCACGACCTGCCGTGCGCTCGGCGCCGCACGCCATGAACCAAAAACTGGCAGCGGCGTTCGCGTCCGGATCGGCAGCCGTGGCCAGTGACGACTGGCAGGAGTTCTGAGGGTACAGAAGCCTGACCTAAATCCGGGGACAGTTACTTCTTAGGGCATCGCCCGAAAAGTAACTGTCCCCGAACGTTTTACTGCGCGTCGAAATCCAGCACCAGCCGGTCGGTGTCGGGCCGGGCCTGGCAGGAGAGCGTGAAGCCCGCCTCGATTTCCCAAGGCTCGAGCGAAAAATTCTCGTCCATGGTGGCGGCGCCCTCGACGATCCTGCAGCGGCAGGTGCAGCACATGCCGCCGGCGCAGGAATAGGGCAGGTCGAGACCGGCCTTCATCGCGGCGGTCAGCACCGTGTCCTGGGCCGCGTCGACCTCGATGGTGCGGCGGGCGCCATCGAGGATGATTTCCACCGAGGCGCCGTGCTTGGCCCCATTGACCGGCGTGCCGTTGGTCTTGGCCGGCGCCGGTTTCGCGCCTGGGGCGGGGGTGAAGAGTTCGAACTTGATCTTGTTCTGGTCGACGCCGAGCGTAGTCATGGCGGCGGACGCCGAGAGGATCATCGGCTCGGGGCCGCAGATATAGATGGCGTCGGCGGCTTTCGGGTCGATGACGCCGAGGTTGGCGAGGTTCTCGAGCTTCTCGGCGTCGAGCCTGCCGTTCATGATCTCGACGTCCTGCACCTCCTCGTCCATCACGTGCAGCAGCGTGAAGCGGGTGGTGTAGCGGTCCTTGAGATCATTCAAATCGTCGCGGAACATGACGCTCGATGAATTGCGGTTGGCGTAGAGCAGGGTGACGGTCGAATCCGGCTCGCCGGCGAGCACCGACTTGGCGATCGACAGGCAGGGCGTGATGCCGGAGCCGGCGGCCAGCAGCAGGTAGTCGTGCTCGCCGCCGATCTGAGCCGTAAACCGGCCCTGCGGCGGCATCACCTCGATGCGGTCGCCCTGCTTCAGCGTCTGGGCGAAGCTCGAGAAGCGACCGTCCTCGATGCGCTTGACGCCGACGGTGCGGCGGCTGGTCTCATTGAGCGGCGAGCAGATCGAATAGGAGCGGCGCATGTCCTCGCCGCCGATATCGGCGCGAAGCGTCAGGTACTGGCCCGGCACGAAGGCGAAGGTGTCGGAGAGATCCTCGGGGATGGCGAAGCTGATCGCCACCGCATCCGGGGTCTCGTTGCGGACAGCGGCGATTTCGAGTGTGTGAAAGCGGGGTGCGGCCATCGGTCAGGTCCTCAGATGCACTTGAAATAATCGAAGGGTTCGGCGCAGTCGTCGCAGCGGTAATGCGCCTTGCAGGCGGTCGAGCCGAACTCGGAAACTTTCGTGGTGTGGGTGGAGCCGCAGCGCGGGCAGGCGATCACGTCTTCAGAAAAGAAGGCGCGCCTGCCGCCCGAGGAGCCCACCGGCGGGGCGATGCCATAGGCGCGGAGCTTCTCGCGGCCTTCGGCGGAAATCCAGTCGGTGGTCCAGGCGGGTGAGATGACCCGCTCGATTGTCGAGTCTATACCGGCGTTTAGCAGTGCTGTCTGAACCGCCATCTCAATGGCGATCACCGCCGGGCAGCCGGAATAGGTCGGCGTCAGCCTGACTACGATCCGGCCATCCTCGTTGCGGGTGACCGAGCGCAGGATGCCGAGATCGGCAACGGTGACGCAGGGCACTTCCGGGTCGGGCACGCCGCTTGCCACGTCCAGCGCGCGGGCGAGCTCGAAGTCGGTCCCGGTCGTGCCGGGGGCTTCGCTGCCTGCCGTCATGGTGGGTGACTGGCTCACGGCATCTACCAGGTCTGGCCGGGATAGGCGCGCTGCATGAATTGCAGCTCGGCCAGCAGGTGGCCCATGTCCTCGCCATGGTTGCCGTCGCGGCCGCCCTTCTGCATGACGCGGATCTCGGGCATCTCCAGCTTCGCCTCATTGAAGACAGCGGCGATGGTCTCGTCCCATTCGGCGCGCAGGCTCTCCGGGTCGGGCAGCAGGCCGGATGCAATGGCCTGTTGCCGCGCAGGCGATGCCATGAACAATTCGCCGGTGTAGCGGTGCAGCTCGATGACGGCGTCGGCCATGCGGCGGGCGCTCTCCTCGGTGCCGTCGCCCATGCGGATTACCCATTCGCCTGAATGGCGCAGGTGATAGGCCATTTCCTTCTCTGCCTTGGCGGCGATGCCCGCGAGCGTTGCGTCGGTGGAGCCCGCGGCAACGTCGCGCCAGAACGGCTGCATGAAGGCTGCGAAATAGAACTGGCGCAGCATGGTGTGGGCGAAGTCGCCGTTGCGGCGCTCGACCAGCAGGCAGTTTCTGTACTCGCGTTCGCGACGCAGGAAGGCGAGATCGTCCTCGGTCCGGCCCTTGTCCTCGATCTCGCCCGCATGGGCATAGAGCGCGCGGGCCTGGCCGAGCAGGTCGAGCCCCATATTGGCGAGCGCCATTTCCTCTTCCAGGATCGGCGCGTGGCCGCACCATTCCGACAGGCGGTGGCCGAGGATCAGGCAGTCATCGGCGATCTCGAGGATGGCCGGGACATGGGTTTCAACAGCGGCCATCACATGTGCCCCACTTCATCGGGGATGTCGTAAAAGGTCGGGTGACGGTAGATCTTGTCGTCGGCGGGCTCGAAATTGGCTTCCGCAAAGGACGGATCGGAGGCGGCGATGTCGGCGGAACGGCAGACCCAGATCGAGTTGCCTTCGCCGCGGCGGGTGTAGACGTCGCGGGCGGCCTGCAGCGCCAGCGCTGAGTCTGCGGCATGCAGCGATCCGACGTGGCGGTGATGCAGCCCGTTGCGCGGGCGGATGAAGACTTCCCAGAGGGGCGTGAGGTCGTGTCTGTCGGTCATTCTGCTGCCTCCCGGGCGATATGCTGATTGTCTGCGCGTTTCCTGGCATTGGCGAGGGCGGCTTCGCGCACCCAGGCCCCGTCGTCCCAGGCCTGGTTGCGGTCGCGGATGCGGTCGCGGTTCATCTGGCCGTTGCCGGAGACCACCGCCTTGAACTCGGACCAGTCGATCTCGCCATGGTCGTAGAGCTTGGTCTCCTCGTTCCACTTAAGATCCGGATCGGGGACGGTGAGGCCCAGATACTCGGCCTGCGGCACGGTGGCGGTGATGAATTTCTGGCGCAACTCGTCATTGGAGAAGCGCTTGATCTTCCACTTCATCGACTGGTCGGAATTTGTGCTGTCGGTGTCGGAGGGGCCGAACATCATCAACGACGGCCACCACCAGCGATTGAGCGCCTCCTGCGCCATCTGCTTCTGCTCTTCGGAGCCGCGTGCCAGCGTCATCATGATCTCGTAGCCCTGGCGCTGATGGAAACTTTCCTCCTTGCAGACGCGGATCATGGCGCGGGCATAGGGGCCGAAGGAGCAGCGGCAGAGCGGAATCTGGTTCATGATCGCAGCACCATCGACCAGCCAGCCGATGGCGCCGATGTCGGCCCAGGTCGGTGTCGGGTAGTTGAAGATCGAGGAATACTTGGCCTTGCCCGACAGCAGCTCCTCGGTCATCTGCTCGCGGGAGACGCCCAGCGTCTCGGCGGCGGAATAGAGATAGAGGCCGTGGCCGCCCTCGTCCTGCACCTTGGCGAGCAGCGCGATCTTGCGGCGCAGCGACGGCGCGCGGGTGATCCAGTTGCCCTCGGGCAGCATGCCGACGATTTCCGAATGCGCGTGCTGGCCGATCTGGCGGACCAGCGTGCGGCGGTAGCCTTCGGGCATCGGGTCGTTGGGTTCGATCTTTTCCTCGCGGTCAATCCGCGCCTGGAAGGCTGCGAGAAACTCTTCGGATTCGGTGGTGCTGGAATCCGCGCCGATGAGGCCCTGGCTGTACATATCGTGATCCTCCGCTGTGGAGTATCTTATATGTTACAAGCATAAAGAATGTCAAGGCAATCGTGTAACGTATTGACGAATGGACACCGGTTTGATCGTCAGCCGCCGAAACGGGCGGCGAGCCGGGCGTCGGGCGGCGGCAAGGGACCCGAGGGCGTGGTGGCGCTGGCATCGAGCCAGGCCTCGGAGGCGGGCAGCAGTTTGGCGTAGATCGCGGCGATCAGCGCGCGGGTTCCGGGTTCCGGGTCGCCGGGCTCCACGAGATCGGCGGGGATCGCCGGAACCCTGAGCGCCAGGCGCCGCCATTCGTGGATCACGAGGCAACGGAGCGCCATGGCGTCGACGGGCGGCGGACTGCCTGGCTGTTGCAAGGCCGTGCCGAGCGGCTGATAGGCCGCATGCAGCTCCTCGAAGTCGGCGAAATGCCGGGCTTCGGCGAGCCGTGCCCGCATGGCGTCGCCGGGCTCAAGGCTTGACAGGCCGGCGAGCGTGGCGCCGGGAATGCACAGGCTGTCGGGCAGATCTGCAACAGCCGCGAAACACAGGATCAGCTGTGGGGCAAGTTGCAGCGCGCCGGCCTGTTCGAGGGCGCCGAGCACCTGTTCGGACAAGGGCTCGGCTGCGATGATCAGCGACCGGGACGCGTCCGCCGGCAGCAGCGAAGTCCTGGCGTAGATGCGGCGTTCGGCGGCGCGCACCGTTTCCTCGACATCGCCCGAGAGCCGGTAGAAACTGTTGCGGCCCTCGCGCGATCGCTCGATCCAGCCATCGGCGGACAGCCGGGAGATGGCGGTGCGGACGGCGCCGGCACCGATGCCGAGCCGCTGCATCACGGCCTGCAGCGTGCCGGCCGACACCACGCCGCCGCGCGGGCCGATGGCATCGCCGAGAAAACTGACGATCAGCGACCAGGCCGACAGCCGTCCACCCGCCTGCAGGCTGGCAAGGCGGACGGTGATGGTTTCGGCAATTGGGTCGGGCTCACGCATGGGGAACAGGCAATAGACGGATTTGGCGGATGCTGGAAGAGGGCGCGCCGCTCTCCTGCAGGTGCCGTTGGTGTTTGCATTCGGATCGGCTAGGCTCTAACGGGATCAGCGGATGGGACAGACCGGGAAGGATTGCCAGTCATGAAAGTTGTCGTCATGGGAGCCGGGGTAATCGGGGTCACCACCGCCTATTATCTGGCCAAGGGCGGGGCGCAGGTCGTGGTGCTCGACCGGCAGGCCGGGCCGGGGCTCGAGACCAGCTACGCCAATGCGGGCGAGTTGAGCTACGGCATGACCTCGCCGTGGGCTGCGCCCGGCGTGCCGATGAAGGCGCTCAAGTGGCTGTTCATGAAGCGGCGGCCGCTGTTCATCTGGCCGCTGATCAGCCCGACCATGTGGAAATGGGGGCTGCAGATGCTTCAGAACTGCAACGACGAGCGCTACCGCATCAACAAGGGGCGGATGGTGCGGATCTCGAACTATTCGCGCGACGTGATGCCGGAGCTGATAGAAGAGACCGGCATCGAGTATGACGGGCGGTCGCAAGGGACTCTGCAATTGTTCCGGACGGCCAAGCAGATGAAGGATTCGAAGGCCGACCAGGAGATCCTGGCGGAATACGATTCGCCCTACGAGGTGCTCGACCGCGACGCCTGCATTGCCTCCGAACCGGCGCTGGCGGAGGTACGGGGCAAGTTCGTCGGCGGCTTGCGGTTGACGGCCGACCGCACCGGCGACTGCCGCATGTTCACGATCGCGCTTGCGGAGAAATGCGCCGAGATGGGCGTCGAGTTTCAGTATGGTCAGTCGATTCGGGGAATTGCGGTGGAGAACGGCCGGATTGCCGGGGTCGACACCGAGATCGCCGGTCGGATCACCGGCGATGCCTATGTCTGCGCACTCGGCAGCTACGGCCCGAAGCTTTTGAAGCCCATCGGCGTCAACCTGCCGGTCTATCCGGTCAAGGGCTATTCGGTGACGCTGCCGGTGACCGACGACGCCTTCGCGCCGCAATCGACGATCATGGACGAAACCCACAAGGTGGCGATTACCCGGCTTGGCGACCGCATTCGCGTCGCCGGCACAGCCGAGATCGCCGGCTATTCCAACCGTCTCGGCCCGCACGCCACCGACACGGTCAAGCATGTGATCGGTGACCTGTTCCCGAAGGGGGGCGACATTTCAAAGGCGGAAGGCTGGACGGGCCTCAGGCCGATGACGCCCGACGGCACCCCGGTGCTCGGCCCCTCGCGTTATGACAATCTCTTCCTCAACACCGGCCACGGCACGCTCGGCTGGACCATGGCCTGCGGCTCGGGCCGGGCGGTGGCGGATGTGGTGCTCGGCAAAAAGCCGGAGATCGACTTCGACGGGCTGACCTGGGAGAGGTACGGGTGAGGGGCCAAGACGGTCCCGCGACGGCCAGCCTGACGGTCGGCGCTGCCGGTTCGGTGATCCATGAAATATATCTCCCGCAGTCCGATCGCGCCAATTGACAATGACTGCGGCCGGACCGAGCGTGGCGTGCCCACGGCGATGTGCCGGTCGGGGCCAACAGGGGTAGTTCAGATGAAAAACAGGGTATTGGCATGTCTGGCGGCAACGCTGGGCCTGATCGGCGCCGCACAAGCGCAGGTGGCAACCGGCACCTATACGGTGGAGGGAACCAATCTCGACGGTAGCGCCTACGGCGGCACCGCCACCATTGAACTGAGCTCGGACACCACCTGCCACATCCACTGGAGCACGGGCACCGAATCCGACGGCATCTGCATGCTCTACGACAACGCCTTCGCCGCCGGCTACGTCTTCGAAACCGGGGCCGTCGGGCTGGTGGTCTATCAGGTGATGGACGACGGCACGCTTGAAGGCGCCTGGACCATCGACGGCCAGTCCGGCTCCGGCACGGAGAGACTGATCCCTCAGTGAGTGATGCGGGCCGGGCGGACGCGCGGACTTGCTCGATCCCTCGTGCCAGGCAATCTCTACCTCAACATCGGCCACGGTATGCTGGGCTGGACCATGACCTATGGCTCGGGCCGCGCGGTGACGGATGTGGTGCAGGGCAAGAAGCCGGAGATCGATTTCGACGGGTTGATCTGGGAGCGGTATGGGTGAGAGGCGGCATTAGGGGAATGATACTTGGGAACTGAGTTAATGGTATCGGACCCGATTTCATCCAACTCTCAAGGTACTTTAAAAGTGGGTACCATCTTTGAGTTCTACCGCAATTTGCTTGGCTCTGGCACCGAGATCGGGATGAGCCTCCAAGCCTAGGATTCTTTTTGCTGCAGCGTCATAATCAATAAATGGCTCAATGCTGTCCTTTCTTAAAACGCGAAATACACCTCGATCGCTACTATTGATCGTGTTGCTTAGATGAGAGAGGGTTTGAATCAGCCCAACATCTGAAGCGATGTGCGCCTGAAGTAGATCACGTGGGCCTTGTCGGTCGCCTCCCTGCTGCCAAGCATAGAGCAAGTTGGCTGGGTCGGGGGTAGCAAACAATTCCTCTGCCGACATATCCCGATAACGAGATAGCATAAGTTCTGTGATCTTGTTGAGTTCGCCGTCACTAAATAGCCATTCAGCATCGCTTATTTTACGGTTGCCATAGCGACCGTGCGCAAATGTTTCGCTTCGGAAGAGAGTTGTAAGCCAGCCTATAGCTGCACCATCTCGAAACATTGCCTTGATCACGCCCTCGCGTTGCGTTGGCTCAAGACGCATCAATAGCATGGGTATTAACCTCTCGGCGCGATCCCAGATGGATCCTAAGCGAGAGCGTTCGAATGGATCAAGTAGATAGGCTTGGTCCATCACCTGCGAAAATGCCACCAAGAAGTTCTCGCATTGTTGAGGCGTTAGCACCTCGTAAGCGCCGCCATTGATTCTCTCAAGCAATAGGTCGGCCTTAGTCAGCGTTCCCAGCGCCTTCTCACTGTGAAGGTTCAGCAATGCCATGCCCGCTTCAGCGGCATCAGCTTCAATTGCCGCCCAAATTGACTGGAAGTCACTCTGGGTCAGTGCATGTGACGGCCCCCCAAGTGCAAAATAGAGGCGATAGTGGTCGGGGCTGGCGAGACGTTTGTTCCGGATCGTCTCGTCACGCTCTTGGTCATTTATCGGTGAAAATAACTCAAACACACTTTCGCCGGCGGAATATCCTGGATCAACACCTAGCAGATTGTCAGCAAAAGCATGGCGATAATTTATATCTTCAAAGTGACCATTTGGCACTGATGCCAAGAGAGTATCAAGTTTACGCCCCCTTTCGGTGTCGTCTATTGATGTTGTACCAAGCGATACAGCTGCGACGGTGCCGCAATATTCCTCTATCCATCGGTATAGAGCAGGATTTCCATCCTTTATAAGCTGAAGCCACACAAGGTCACCGAGGTCGGCATGAGCCTCGCGCAAAGGGGGCCAGAAAAACCTAATTGCATCCAAAGCCCGCACGACTGATCTTGGTGTTCGCAGTTGACGCCCACCTTCATAGTCTATCACTCGCTTCAACCGCGAAAGCTCGTCATCATCCTTCACTGAGGCCATCGTTTGTAGCTCATCAGTGAACCACTGACGTAGCTGGAATGGCTCCGGCTTTGGAACCATAACTGTGAGTTGAACGATCTTTTCCAGATATGACTTGCCGCTCTTTACTTTAGCTGCCTTCTCGATGCTATGTGCCAAGATATCGCTGTCGTAGCAGAGCAAATAGATCACGTTTGGAAGGTCAATCACCGAACGTACGAGCCGCAGGATCTCAATAACTTCGCCGGGCTCAAGACGGTCTACGTCATCGATTGTGATGACGAACCGATGGTTTAGTTGACGGAGAGATTTTTCCAGATCGTCCTTAAGTCTTGATAGCTGAATACGATTGCTCTCCTTGCTGAAGAGACCGCCAAGCGCGTTCAACCCTTTGCCAATCCACTTAATTGGCCCGAATCCTGAAGCATCACCGGCGACTTCGATAGCAGAACCAGCCTTGCTCAGGCCGCGCATAAAACTTCGAAGTGCATTGCCTGCCTCTTTAGCTTTTGCAACAGATATTCGCGTGGCGTCCCCTGCGTTTAGAGTAACCCGATCCAGCCCCCTGGAGAGGTCGCCGAATAGGCTCGTGATCAGTGCGTCTCGATTGCCGATTAGCCAAGGCCGGAAGTTAATAACTGTTGGCCTCTGGTCCTCAGGAAGTCTTCCAAGCTCATCTCCAATTAGAAACAAGAGGCTCGACTTACCTGAACCCCAAGACCCTTCCACCCCGATAACCAAACCCTCTTCTGATGCGCGATCCACAAGCGAAGTCGCTATTCGCTTTGCAATCTCACGAAATCCGAGCTTATCCTCGTCCGCGGAGCTTAGTGCCCTGTCTCCTTTGACCGAATAGGTTTGATTCCTTGTCATGGCAATTGTTGTACCCGAGGGGTGTGGCAACTCAAGCGATTATATCGTGCCATTTGTATGGCCACTCAGTCCCGGAAACTCTCCCCCCTGTGCTCCCTCCAGATGATGAACACGCCGCTGGCGATGATCACTGCCGCCCCCACGAACACCAGCGCATCCGGGATCTCCGCCCAGAAGATCCAGCCCAGCAGCGTGGCCCAGATGATGGCGGTGTAGTCGAGCGGTGCGACGACGAAGGCGGGGGCCAAGCGGAAGGCCTGGGTCATCATGGTCATGCCGGCGGTGCCGAATATGGCGATGGCCGCGAACAGCCAGAGGTCCTCGGCTCTCAGCGGCACCCAGATGAACGGGACGATGAACAGGCTGATCAGCGCGCCGGTTCCGGTCATGTAGAGCAGCAGCGTCCAGACGCTTTCGCGGCTGTCGACGAAACGGGCCGAGAGCATCAGAAGCGCGTAGACGAAGGCGGTGGCGACCGGCAGCAGCGATATCGCCTGGAAGGCCGAGGTGCCGGGCCTGACCGCGATCAGCACGCCGGCGAAACCGACAAGCACGGCAAGCCAGCGCTTCCAGCCGACATGCTCGCGGAAGACCAGCGCCGACAGTGCGGTGATGAACAAGGGCGCGACGAAAATCAGCGCGGTGGCTTCGGCGAGCCCCATATAGGTGATCGAGGTGAAGAACAGGAAGGTGGCGCCGACCCAGAGCCCGCCGCGCATCAGATGCGCCAGCGGCCGGTGCGAGCGAAGCGCCGCGTGGCCGCCCATCCGGTGGGCGATCAGGATGGCGAAGGGCAGCGCGATCAGATTGCGCAGGAACTGGATCTGGAACGGCGAGTAATGCGCGGTCAGGGTCTTGGCCAGCGCGTCGTTGACGCAGAGGCTGGCGACGCCCACGCACATCAGGACAATGCCCGCGGAGGTGCGGGATCTCACTTCGGTCGGTGTCTGCAGCAAATTGTCTCTCTCCCTGGTTGCGCCGGAGCCTAGCAGCATGTGCTTGAAAATCGAGCGCGTTTTTTGCCCGGCGGGATTTCCTGGTGGATTACGTGCATCGCCGCGCACGGGACGTGGCCAATTTACAGATGCCTTTTTTATGGCACACTGATTGTCTGGGCCATCAAGGCCTCGCGGGAGAGGGGCATGCTGAAATATGGCCTCCCTGGCGCAATCGCGCTTGCGATGCAGTCCGTGTTGCCGGTGCGCGCGGAACCTGTGGACATGCTGTTGTGCCTTGCCGCCGACGTGTCGGAAAGCGTCACCGCCGGCGAATACGATCTTCAGAAGCAGGGCCATGCCTCGGCGATCGAGGATCCGGAGGTGGTGGCGCTGATCCAGGCGGGAGCCTACGGCCGGATCGCGGTCCACTATGTCGAATGGGCCGACCAGCTGCAGCAATATGCCGAGATGGACTAGCAGGTGATCGGGGACATGGAATCTGCGCGCGATGCCGCCCAGAAGATCCGCCACTCGGCCTTGCCGCCATGGATCAGCATGAGTGTCCGCAACACCTCGACCAGCCAGGTGGTGGAGTATTGCCTGCGCCGGTTTCAATCAGCCCCTGTGGCGGCGCGGCGGATGGTGATCGACATCTCGTCGGACGGCACCAGCAATGTCGGCGCGCGCATCGATGTCATGCGCGACCTGGCGGTGAGCCGGGGCGTGGTGATCAATGCGCTGGCGATCGAGGATTCGCTGTCGCCGTTTCCCGACGGCACGCACACGCGGCCTGACGGCGGGCTGGTCAACTATTTCGAGGCCAATGTGGTGGGCGGGCCCGGATCCTTCGTCCAGGCCGCCAAGGGCTATGCCTCGTTCGGCGAGATGATCCGCAGGAAGTTCATCCTGGAACTGGCGAGCCTGCAATAGGGCGGAACCTGACACTGCCTGGAGTGTGATTTCCCGGCTTCCGTCCTGCAAGACCTGATCCGGTATCTTTCTGGCTCAAGTCTTTGGCTTGAAAGGATTTTCTGACCCGGCGGACGCCGGGTCGCTGGATCCCGGCTCAAGGCCGGGATGACGGAGAATTGGGCTCCCCATTTCAAGGCAGGTCTAATATCACCGCTCGTAGGCGTTCATCGTGTGCAGCTCGTATTCGGCGACGTCGTCGCCGTCCTGGTTCAGCACCGCCACGTGCCAGCGGACTTCGCCATACTCGTCGGTGCGGCGGGTCTTGCGCTTGACGGTGAGCTCGACCGAGATCGCGTCGCCCGGCGAGACCGGCTTCATGAACTTGAGCCCGTCGAGGCCGGTGTTGGCGAGCACCGGGCCCGGATTGGGCTCGACGAACAGGCCGGCTGCGAAGGACAGGAGCAGGTAGCCGTGGGCGACGCGACCGGGGAAGAACGGGTTGGCCTTCGCCGCCTCCTCGTCCATGTGGGCATAGAAGGTATCGCCGGTGAAGTGGGCGAAATGCTCTATGTCCTCGAGCGTGACCACGCGCGGGCCGGCCTCGATGGTGTCGCCGATCGCAAGTTCATCGAAGGTGCGGGTGAACGGGTGGACGGGGGATTTCGGCTTGGCGGCGCCCTTGATCCAGGTGCCGGTGATGCCGGAGATGATGTCCGGGCTGCCCTGCACGGCCGTGCGCTGCATGTAGTGCATGACGCCGCGGATGCCGCCGAGTTCCTCGCCGCCGCCGGCGCGTCCCGGTCCGCCATGGACCATGTGCGGCAGCGGCGAGCCGTGGCCGGTCGCTTCCTTCGCACTGTCGCGGTTGTTGACATAGATGCGGCCATGGGCTGCGCCTGCATCGACCAGCAGCGAGCGGGCGACGGCCGGATCATGGGTGATGACGGAGGCAACAAGGCTTCCCTTGCCGCGGTTCATCAATTGCCCGGCATGAGCCAGATCGCGGTAGGGCATCAGGGTTGCGACCGGGCCGAAGGCCTCGACCGAGTGCACGGCTTCAGCCGCATCCGGATCGTCGCAGGCAAACAGCATCGGGGCGACGAAGGCGCCCTTTGCCTTGTCGGCGCCATCGACTTCGAACGTGCCCTGGTCGCCGGTGAGCTGGCGGCATTCGGCGGCGATGCGGCTTGCCTTGTCGAGCACGTCGGCTTTCTGCGCGGCCGACGCCAGCGCGCCCATGCGGGTGGTCTCGAGCGCCGGGTCGCCGATGCGGATCTTTGAAAGTTTCTCGGCAATGGCGTCGCCGACCGGGCCGATAAGGGCCTGGGGCACGATGATGCGGCGGATGGCGGTGCATTTCTGGCCGGCCTTGGCGGTCATCTCGCGGACGACTTCCTTGACGAGGATGTCGAATTCCGGGCTGCCTTCGGTGACGTCCGGGCCGAGCACGGAGGCGTTGAGGCTGTCCTGTTCGGCGACGAAGCGCACGGAGTTTTCCAGCAGGTGCGGATTGGAGCGCAGCATCAGCGCGGTCCTGGCCGAGCCGGTGAAGCCGACCACGTCCTGATAATCGAGCCTGTCGAGCAGGTCGCCCAGACCGCCGGACACCAGCTGCACGGCGCCTTCGGGCAGGATGCCGCTCTCGATCATGCGGCGGACGCATTGCTCGGTGACGTGGCAGGTGGCCGTCGCCGGCTTGACGATCGCCGGCATGCCAGCGAGCAAAGTCGGCGCGAGTTTCTCGAGCATGCCCCAGACCGGGAAATTGAAGGCGTTGATGTGGACGGCGACGCCCTGGAGCGAGGTGGCGACATGCTGGCCGACAAAGCTGCCGTTGCGCGAGAGCATTTCCAGCTCGCCGTCGACATAGATGTGACCATCGGGCATCTCGCGGCGGCCCTTGGAGGCATAGACCAGCATGGTGCCGATGCCGCCGTCGATGTCGATCATCGAATCCGGCTTTGTGGCGCCGGTGGTATAGGACAGGGCATAGAGCTCGTCCTTGAACTTGCCGAGCTCCAGCGCCAGAGCCTTGAGCATGCGGGCGCGATCGTGGAATGTCATTGCCCTGAGCGCCGGTCCGCCTTTTTGCCGGGCGAAATCGATCATGCCTGCCGTGTCGAGCGAAGCCTGTCCGGCGATGGCCAGCGGCTCGCCGGTGACGGCGCTGGCGATGGGACGGGCGCCGTCATCGGCCGGACGCCAGTTGCCGGCGACAAAGCTCTGCACATTGATCAAACCCATGTCTCTCTCCCTTTTGGCGGATTTCCGCCGTCTGTCTTGCGCCCATGCGGCGCGGGATGACTATCCCTGAAATATTTTTGCGGCCTTCCACGAGCCGGGGCTCTGGGCCGTGATCGCGGCAAAGGCCTCGCGCAATCGCTCGATACCGGTCTCTTCCGCCCAGAACATCGGGCCGCCCAGATGTTTGGGGAAACCATAGCCCTCGGTCCAGACGATATCGACCGCGGTGTCGCTGGTGGCGATCCCTTCCTCGAGGATCAGGTTGGCCTCGTTGACGATGGCCGCCATGATGCGCATCGTGATCTCGTCGGCGGAAAACGACTGACCACCGGTCGAATGCTCTCTGCGCCATGCGGCAACCATCGCCTCGATCTCCGGATCGGGCTGGCCGGCGCCGCCGGTGTGATCGTACCAGCCCTTCTTCATCGGGCTGCCGCGGCCCTGCCGGCCCATCTCGCAGAGCCTGTCGGCGATATCGACATAGCGGCCCGGCCATGTGCCGGCGGCAAGCTGGCGCTTGCGGTTGGCCCAGCTGATCTGCAGCCCGGTGCGGTCCTGCAACTCGTAGGGTCCCATCGGCATGCCGAGCGTACGCATGGCCTTGTCGACATCATAGGGCGAAGCGCCGTCGGCAACCATGTAATCGGCCTGGCGGCGGTAGGCCGAGAGGATGCGGTTGCCGATGAAGCCGTCGCAGACGCCGGTTTCGACCGGGATCTTGCCGAGGCCCCGGGCGAAGGCGAAGGCGGTGGCCATGCTCTGGTCGGCGGTGGCCGAAGTGCCGACGACTTCGACCAGCTTCATGATGTTGGCGGGAGAGAAGAAATGCAGGCCGAGAAAACGTCCCGGGCCGGGCATGCCTTGGCTGATCATGTTGGGATCGAGATAGGAAGTATTGGTGGCAATCAACGCTTCGGGGGACATGACGGCTGCAAGTTGGCCGAATACGGCGCGCTTGATTTCGGGGTCCTCGAACACGGCTTCGATGGCGATGTCGGCGTCAAAGGCTGTTGCGTAGTTGGCGCCGGCGGCGAGATTGGCGCGACGTGCCGCGGCCTTGTCGTCAGAGATGCGGCCCGACGCCAGGTCGCCGGAGATGATGGCTTCGACGCGGGCGCGTCCGGCCTCGGCGCTTTCGACATCGCGTTCAAGCAGGGTGACCCGGTGGCCGGCGGTGAGGCTGGCGGCAGCGATGCCGGCACCCATCAGGCCGCCGCCGACGATGACGACATGGTTGATCGTGGCCGGCTTGAAGGCCTTCAGGCGGTCCGGCCTTGTGACGGAACGGCTGGCGAAGAACAGCCGGCGCAGGGCGCGCGACTGGGCGCTTGACCGCAGATCGAGATGGGTCTGGCGCTCAATCCTGCTGCCTTCGGCAAAGGGGAGGGTGGCTGCAAGCGCGGTGGTTTCAAGCGCGATCATCGGCGCGTCGGCGCCCTTGGCGGATTTGGCGATCTCGGCCTTGAGCACGGTGAGGTCGGCGTTTTCGACCGTGCGCTCCGAGGTGTTGAGGGGACGGGCGGGCAGGGACGCACGGAAGCCGGCGAGGGCCTGCATCGGGTCGCCGTCAAAGACGAGATCGAGGCCGCTGAACTCCTCGAAGGTCCTGGCGTTCACCGGTTTGCCATTGGCGGCCATGCGGGCGGCGCGCTCGAGCCCGATGACGCGCGGCAGGCGCTGGGTGCCGCCGGCGCCGGGAATCAGGCCGAGATTTACTTCCGGAAGGCCGAATTTCGTTGCCTTGTCGGCGATGCGCCAGGCGCAGGCGAGCGCCAGTTCCAGTCCGCCGCCGAGAACCGTGCCGTGCATGACGGCGATGAACGGGGTGGCGCTTGCCTCAATGGCGTCGAGTACATCCGGCAGGTGCGGCAATGGCGGCGGACCGGCGAATTCGGAAATGTCGCCGCCGGCGACGAAGGTGCGCCCGGCGCATACGATGGCCGCGGTTTGGCAATTGGCTTCGTTGACCTGGCGGACGGCCTCCATCAGTCCTTTCCGAACACTGACCGAGAGCGGATTGACCGGCGGGTTGTCGATGGTTACCAGCGCATGGCCATTCTCTATCGTGACGTCGACCACCCGTGTTTCCTGACTTGCGTGAAGGGTGGCTGAAGGCGTGGTCACTGTGGCGGCTCCCGGAGTGGCGAGGTGAAATTTTAAGTATCAAATACCGTGAGATTATTAATTGACCAACCGGTCGGCTTATGCAACCATTATTTTCAGGAGGACTCCTGCGATGAGTGAACTGGTACTACATTCCTGGAACGGCGGCGTGCTGGAAATCACGCTGAACCGGCCGGATCGATTGAATTCCTTCAATGACGACATGCACCTTGCTTTGGCGGATTGTCTCGACACGGCGCGGGACGATGCGCGCTGCCGGGCTGTGCTGCTGACCGGAGCGGGGCGCGGCTTCTGCGCGGGGCAGGACCTGTCGGCGCGCGACCCGTCCAAGATGGATGGTCCACCGGATCTCGGCGACACGCTGACCCGGTTCTACAATCCGCTGATCCGCCGCATCCGGACGCTGGAAAAGCCGGTCGTCTGCGCGGTCAACGGGGTGGCGGCCGGGGCCGGGGCCAACCTGGCGCTCGCCTGTGACATCGTGCTGGCGGCGCGCAGCGCCAAGTTCATCCAGTCGTTTTCCCGGGTCGGCCTCATTCCCGACGCCGGCGGTTCATGGATGCTGCCGCGGCTGATTGGTGAGGCGCGGGCAAAGGCGATCGCCATGACCGCAGAGCCGGTGACCGCCGAGCGGGCCGAGCACTGGGGCATGATCTGGAAAACCCATGACGATGCCGAGCTGATGGACGAGGCGCGAGCGCTGGCCGCCCGCCTTGCCATCGGGCCGACCTTCGGGCTCGGCCTGATGAAGGGCCTGATCCAGGCGGCCGCCGGGCAGGAGCTCGACACGCATCTCGATCTGGAAGCCGAGACCCAGCGCGAGGCCGGCTTCTCTGCCGATTACGCCGAGGGCGTGCGGGCCTTTCTTGAAAAGCGCGAGCCGAAATTCGGGGGCAGCCAATGAACGCGATCTCGGATCAGGAACGCGCCGAGCGATCCTCGGAGGCAATGTTTAAAGACGACTACACCACCAAGGGTATGGGCATGACCATCGACGCGGTGGGACCGGGTACGGCGACGCTGTCGATGCTGGTGCGCAAGGACCATCTCAACGGCCATGGCTCTTGCCATGGCGGCGCGATCTTCACGCTCGCCGACAGCGCCTTCGCATTCGCCTGCAACAGCCGCAACACGATCACCGTGGCGCAGCACTGCTCGGTGACGTTCCTGGCGCCGGGGCGGGAAGGCGACCGGCTGACCGCGACGGCGCGCGAGGTGTCGCTCGCCGGCCGCTCCGGCATCTACGATGTCAGCGTGACGCGGCAGGACGGGGTGACGATCGCCGAGTTCCGCGGCCTGTCGCGGACCATACCGGGCACGCATTTCGAGGAGCCCGCCGCCTGAGGCGGTGGCCGAACAGAATTTGGGAGAGGGCCGCCGGTTTTACGCAAACCGCCGCCCCGGGATTGCTGGAGAACCCGATGCTTGATTTGACGCCCGACCGGGCAAGTCTCGATCCGATCGAAACCGCCTCGCGCGACGAGATTTCCGCGCTGCAGCTCAAACGGATGAAATGGTCGCTGGCCCATGCCTACGAGAACGTGCCGCACTACAAGGCGTCGTTCGACGAAAAGGGCGTGCATCCGGATGACCTGAAGACGCTGGCCGACCTGTCGAAATTTCCGTTCACCACCAAGATCGATCTCAGGGACAATTACCCCTTCGGCATGTTCGCGGTGCCGCGCGAGAAGGTGGTGCGGATCCACGGCTCGTCGGGAACCACCGGCAAGCCGACCGTGGTCGGCTACACCGCGGCCGACATCGACATGTGGTCTGATCTGGTGGCGCGCTCGATCCGGGCCTCGGGCGGGCGTCCCGGCGATATCGTGCATGTCTCCTACGGTTACGGGCTGTTTACCGGCGGTCTCGGTGCGCATTACGGGGCCGAGCGGCTCGGCTGCACGGTGGTGCCGATTTCGGGCGGCATGACCGAGCGGCAGGTGCAGCTGATCACCGATTTCAAGCCGCAGGTGATCATGGTGACGCCGTCCTACATGCTGTCGATCCTCGACGAGTTCCGCCGGCAGGGCATCGATCCGCGCGAGAGCTCGCTGGCCGTCGGCATCTTCGGGGCGGAGCCATGGACCAATTCGATGCGCAGCGAGATCGAGCAGGCCTTCGACATGCACGCGGTCGACATCTACGGGCTTTCCGAGGTGATGGGGCCGGGGGTTGCCAACGAGTGCGTCGAGACCAAGGACGGGCTGCATATCTGGGAGGATCATTTCTATCCCGAGATCATCGACCCGGTGACCGGCGAAGTGCTGCCGGACGGCGAGATCGGCGAACTGGTGTTCACAACGCTGTCGAAGGAAGCGCTGCCGATGGTGCGCTACCGCACCCGCGACCTGACAAGGCTGCTGCCCGGCACGGCGCGGTCTATGCGGCGGATGGAAAAGATTACCGGTCGGTCCGACGACATGATCATCCTGCGCGGCGTCAACGTGTTCCCGACCCAGATCGAGGAGCAGATCCTCAAATGCGCAGGGCTTGCGCCGCATTTCCAGATCGAGCTGAGCACCAGCGGCCGCATGGATCAGATGACGGTTCACGTGGAGTGCACCGTCACCAGTGCGTCCGAAGAGGCGCGCACGGTGTCGGGCAAGGAACTGGCGCATCACATCAAGAGCGTGGTCGGGGTCACCGCCCGGATCAATGTCGCCGAACCGGGCAAGGTGGCGCGCTCCGAGGGCAAGGCCAAGCGCGTGGTCGACAACCGGAACCGGACCTGAGGCCATGGCCCGGACAATCGCCAAGGATCACGAGGCAAAACGCGAGGCGATCCTGAAGACCGCCGCGTCCTTCTTCGCGAAACAGGGCTTTGACCGGGCCTCGATGGGCAAGCTGGCGGATGCCTGCGGCGTCTCCAAGGCGTTGATCTATCATTATTATCCGTCCAAGGACGCGCTTCTGTTCGATATTCTCGATACGCATCTGACGGCGCTGGTCGACGTGGTGGAGACGGCCGCGGCCGAGCCCGGATCGCGCTCCGGGCGGCTGCGTGCGCTGGTCCGCGCCATCCTGATCGCCTACCGGGATTCCGACGCCGAGCACAAGGTGCAGCTCGATGCGCTATCGTCGCTGCCCGAAGACAACCAGATCCACCTGCGCGCCTTGCAGCGGCGGCTGGTCGCCTGCATGTCGGAGTGTGTGCGCGAGATCGAACCCGAGCGGTTCAGGGCGCGACCGGAGCTTCTGGCGCCGGTGACGATGTCGGTGTTCGGCATGCTCAACTGGTTCTATCTCTGGCACAAGCCGGGCGGGCCGGTCGACCGCGACGCCTATGCCGACATCGTCGCGGATCTCGTGATCGGCGGACTGCCGGCGGTGTGCGAATAACATCGGGGACAGTTTACTTTCAGCGCTCAGGGTCCGTTAGACCATCCCCATTGGATATTGCGCCAAAAGTAAACTGTCCCCGTTCCCCGGCCTGAATTCAGCTGTTGTCTTCGACCGGGGCCGCGGGGCCGTTTTTCTTGATCGAGTCAATGGCGTTCTGGGCGCTGGCCTTGCTCGAATACCCTTCCGTCGAGAACATGATCTCGTTGTTGTATTTGAAGCGAACGCGGAATTCGCCCTTCTTGTCCTTGTAGATTTCAAACTTGTGAGCCATCTGCTCCCTCTCCCTGCGGTGTGAATCATACATCAGCAAAGTGCCAGCTGGCGGTGGTGTTCACAAGGCCGAAAACCTGCTTCCGCCTCAGGGCCGCTCTCCGGTATAAAGCGCTCTCGGACGGATCAACTGGTTCGTGGTGCGTTGCTCCAGCCCGTGGGCGATCCAGCCGACCGAGCGGCCGATGGCGAAGAGCAGGAAGGCTGAACCCTCGGGCAGCCGCAGATATCTCCTGAGCGCGACAAGCGCAAAATCGATCGAGGGCGCCGTGCCGGTCAGATCGTCGACGGCCGCCGTCAGCCGGGTGGCTTCAGGAAAATCATCTCCGATTGCCGAAAGCAGCGCCCTGGCGCGGATATCGCCGTCCGGATAGAGCGGATGACCAAAGCCCGGTAGCGAGCCGCCGGCCTGCAGCCGGTCGCGGAGGCTTTTCGCCGGGGCGTCGGGATCGATGCTGGTCCACAGGGATTCGACGCTTGTGGTGGTGGCTCCGTGCTTGACTCCACTGAGGGCCGCGAGCGCGCCGACGATGACGGCTTTCAGCGAGGCGCCGGTGGAGGCGATGCAGCGGGCGGTGAAGCTGGAGGCGTTGAGTTCATGATCGGCGCAGAGGACGAGTGCCTGGCGGATCAGATCGGCGCCTGCCGCGTCGACGCCCCATGTTGCAGCGAGTTGCTGGTGGACCGGTGCGGAGGTGGGCGCCTGCCTGAGTGCGCAGGCCGCGAGGATGCGGACCAGGTCGCCACTGCCACGCGCCACCGCTGCCGGATCGGTTCGCCAGGCGGAGGTCGGTTCGTCACGCGCGGCGACCGCGAATAGCGGCAGCAGCGTTTCGGCCGGCAATGCATCGCCCACCTGGGAAGCCAGTTCGAGATAAGCCTTGATGGTAAGAGGGGCGCGGCGCGGGAAGGCGCTCCCCACAGGCAACTGCCAGAGCAGGGCGGCGATGTCCTCGAGCGCGGCGGTGCGCGAGAGCTCCACGGCGCTTTGTCCGCGATAGTAGCACGCGCCGTTCTCGATCAGCGTCAGTCCCGATTCCAGCACCGGCATGCCCCAGTCGAGCGTCGCTTTGGCGATTTCCCTGGGCTTGCGGCCGCGTCGCCTGGTTTCGGCCAGTTGCTCGACGGCGTCGGCGAGATAGCGGCTTTGACGCGGATCGTCGCCGGGCACGGCCTTGATCAAGCCGCGGCTGACATAGGCGTAGAGCGTCTGGCGGGAGACGCTGAGGCGATCGGCGGCCTGTTTCGCGTCGATGTAGTCGGCCATGGCTGAAAACCTGATAGTTGATTTATATGATCAATATTGACGATATCTCAGTTTGGCGGTTGTGTGAAGCACGAAACCGGAAAGGAGACCTGCCATGCCGCAGAGATCAATAACTGAGCCGACATCCGCAGATGCGATGACATCCGCGCTCTGGAGCGCGCTCGGCGGGACGCCGGAGATGCCCGGAAACGTTGAATTTACTGGCCGGGGCTCGCTGCCGTCGGTCTTTGCGGTGAGCAATTTCGCGGCGGCTTCCGTGGCGGCGGCGGGGCTGGCGCTCGCCGAATGGAGCGATGCGCGGTCCGGGCGGCGACCGTCCGTCGCCGTCGACCGGCGGCTGGCGTCACTGTGGTTCGGATTCTCGATCGCGCCGCAGGGCTGGGTGCTGCCGCCGGCCTGGGATCCGGTCGCCGGGGACTACGCCTCAGCCGACGGCTGGATCCGGCTGCACACCAACGCGCCTCACCACAGGGAGGCGGCGCTGAAGGTGCTGGGAACTGCGGCCGAACGCGATGCGGTGACAGCGGCGGTGGCGAAGTGGCGCGGCGACGAGCTGGAGGCCGCGATCGTTGCCGAAGGCGGCTGTGCGGCAGTGATGCGCAGCACTCAGGAATGGGCGGAGCACCCGCAGGGCCGGGCGGTGCTGGCGGAGCCGCTGATGCGGATGGAAACGCGGGATACTGCGGAGACGTTTGCCGGGGAATTCGATCCGGCGCAACCGCTCAAGGGGATCAGGGTCCTGGACCTGACCCGCGTGCTGGCCGGGCCGGTCGCGACACGGCTTCTCGCCGGGTTCGGAGCGGACGTGCTGCGGATCGATCCGCCATCCTGGGAGGAACCCGGCGTGGTTCCGGACGTGACGCCCGGCAAGCGCTGCGCCCGGCTCGACCTGAAGGACACGGCCGGGCGGGGGCGCTTCAAGGCGCTGCTTTCCGAAGCGGATGTGCTGGTGCATGGCTACCGGCCCGATGCGCTGGAGGCGCTGGGACTGGGAGCGGAAGTTCGCGCCGGTATTCGTCCCGGCCTGATCGACGTCTCGCACGACGCCTATGGCTGGAGCGGGCCGTGGGCCAACCGGCGCGGGTTTGACAGTCTGGTGCAGATGAGTTCCGGTATTGCCGAAGCGGGCATGGCCGCCGCCGGGGCCGACCGGCCGGTGCCGGTGCCGCTGCCGGTGCAGGCGCTCGACCACGGCACGGGCTACCTGCTCGCTGCCGCCGCAGTGCGCGGACTGACCCTTCGCCAGACACAGGGTACCGGTTCACGCTGGCGCACGTCGCTGGCACGGGTCGGCGGGTTTCTGGCAGCGCATCGCCAAGGCCCGGTTGCCGACCCGATCGGCAAGGCGGAGCCGGCCGATTATGCGCAAGACGTCGAACAGACCGATTGGGGGCTGGCGCTGCGGTTGAACTCGCCGCTGATGCTCGGCGACGCTGTGATGCGCTGGGACAGGCCTGCGGGAAAGCTGGGGCGGTCGCAGCCGGTCTGGTGAACGCTGCCGGACGCTCGCACAACGCGCCATAGGTGCGGGGTGGGCAACCCAGTGCCCATTGGGTCTTGCATGTGGGCAAGAAATTGCCACTATCGAACTCCGGACCTGCCCGGGATGGCTGAATTCCTGTAGAACAGGATCTGGCACGTTCGTTGCAGGCGGATACCCGCAAGTGAGTGCTGCGAAGCCGCGTGCTCGCCAATCAGAAAACAGTGGAGGAGATCCTTATGATCAACATCAACCGTAGAAGCCTTGTCACCCTTATGGCCGCGACAGCCATGAGCCTGTCGATGGCGCCCGCAAAGGCTTCCGAATTCGTCAACATCCTGACCGGCGGCACCTCGGGCGTCTATTATCCGCTCGGCGTCGGCCTGTCGAAGATCTATGCCGAGAAGATCGATGGCGTTCGCACCCAGGTGCAATCGACCAAGGCTTCGGTTGAAAACCTCAACCTCTTGCAGCAGGGCAAGGGCGAACTGGCGCTGGCGCTCGGCGATTCCGTCAAGCTCGCCTGGGAAGGCGACCCGGAAGCCGGTTTCAAGGCGCCGCTCGACAAGCTGCGCGGCATTGCGGCGGTCTACCCGAACTACATCCAGATCGTTGCCTCGAAGGAATCCGGCATCAGGAACTTCGCCGATCTGAACGGCAAGAGCCTGTCGGTGGGTGCTGCCAAGTCCGGCACCGAGCTCAACGCGCGCAAGATCTTCAGTGCTGCGGGCATGTCCTATGACGACCTGTCGAAGACCGAATACCTGCCGTTCGCGGAATCGGTCGAGCTGATCAAGAACCGCCAGCTGGATGCAACGCTGCAGTCGGCCGGTCTCGGCGTGTCGTCGATCAAGGACCTGTCGACCTCGATCGACATCCAGATGGTTGCCGTTCCCGAGGATGTGGTGAAGGCGCTTGGCGCACCCTACATCGCCGCAACCATTCCTGCCGGTACCTACAACGGCCAGGACGCTGATGTCAGCACCGTGGCCGTGGTCAACTTCCTCGTCACGCATTCCGATGTCAGCGACGAGCTTGCCTACCAGATGACCAAGCAGCTGTTCGAGAACCTTCCGGAACTCGAGGCCGCGCACAAGGCCGCAACCCAGATCAAACTGGAGAACGCGCTCAACGGCATGCCGCTGCCTCTGCATCCGGGCGCCGAGCGTTACTACAAGGAAAAAGGCCTGATGTAAGACCGGGCAAACCGGCTCGCATCATCATCTGACCGTGGTGGCCCCTGACGAAGGCGGCCGCCACGGGATTTCGTGTCTTGGGGAGGACATCGCATGCTTCACGACCAGACGCCGCATCAGGTTCCGGAAAACCAACCCGATCTCGGCCTGCACGATCCGCTGGCGGAGAGCTTTCCGGCGACACGTGAAGGGCGGTTGCTGTTCTGGCTGGCGCTGATCTTCTCGGTTTTCCAGATTGCCACGGCGGCCCATATCGTCGATTTTGCCAGCCAGGTGGTGCGGGCAATCCATGTCGGCTTCCTGATGCTGCTGACCTTCCCGCTGGTCGCCCTGGCCAGGAAATCCGGCCCGGCGGTGAAGCTGCTGGCCTGGATCATGGCCGGTCTTGGCGTCGTTGTCGCCTTCTATCAATGGTACGAATATACCGAACTGTTGCTGCGCGCGGGCGATCCGTTGACGCGCGACATCGTACTGGGCGTGATTGCTCTGGCCACGGTGTTTGCCGCCGCCTGGGTGATCATGGGGCCGGCGCTGCCGATCATTTCCGGGGCATTCCTGGCTTATTGCCTGTTCGGCGAATACCTGCCGGCGCCGTTCGATCACCGCGGCTATGATTTCGCCCAGGTGATCGACCACATGGCCTACGGCACGGAAGGCATCTACGGCATTCCGATCTTCGTGTCGTCGAGCTTCATCTTCCTGTTCATCCTGTTCGGCTCGTTTCTCGAGAAAGCCGGAATGATCCAGCTGTTCACCGACGTGTCGCTTGGGATGGTCGGCCACAAGCGCGGCGGTGCCGCCAAGGTCTCGGTGATCTCGTCGGGGCTGATGGGAACGATTTCCGGATCCGGCGTCGCCAATGTGGTGACCACCGGGCAGTTCACCATTCCGCTGATGAAGAAGTTCGGCTACCGCGCCGCCTTCGCCGGCGGCGTTGAATCGACCTCGTCGATGGGCGGTCAGCTGATGCCGCCGGTGATGGGGGCGGTGGCCTTCATCATGGCCGAGACGCTCGGCGTCGAATATTACGAGGTGGTGCAGGCGGCGATCATTCCGGCGGTGCTCTATTTCGCCTCCGCCTTCTGGATGGTGCATCTGGAAGCCGGCAAGCACAATCTCATCGGCCTTCCCAAGGATGAACTGCCGTCGCCGATGAAGGCGCTGAAAGCGCAGTGGTACCTGGTGCTGCCGCTGCTGATGCTGATCTACCTGCTGTTTTCGGGCTACACGCCGCTGTTTGCCGGTACGGTGGGATTGGCGCTGACGGTGCTGCTGATCCTTGGCGGTTCGATCGCGCTCGGACTGCCGCAAGGTGCGATCCGGGTGATCTTCTGGATCGGACTGGGACTGGTGGCGGCTGCCTTCCTGCAGTTCGGCATCATGGTGATCCTTTTGGCCGTGCTGGCGCTGATCGGCTGGAACGCGCTGTCGAAGGGTGGAAGAGAAACACTGGCGATCTGCCGGGATTCGCTGGCCGAAGGGGCCAAGACGGCGCTGCCGGTGGGTGTCGCCTGCGCCGTGGTCGGCATCATCATCGGCACCATGACGCTGACCGGTGCCGCCAACACGTTCGGGCAATTCATCGTCTCGGTGGGCGACAAGAGCCTGTTCCTGTCGCTGGTGCTGACGATGATCACCTGCATCGTGCTCGGCATGGGGATTCCGACGATCCCGAACTACATCATCACCTCGTCGATTGCGGGGCCGGCGCTGCTGGAACTGGGCGTGCCGCTGATCGTCAGCCACATGTTCGTGTTCTATTTCGGCATCCTCGCCGACCTGACGCCGCCAGTGGCGCTCGCCTGTTTTGCCGCAGCACCCATTGCCAAGGAGAACGGGCTGAAGATCTCGATGGAGGCGATCAAGGTGGCCGCCGCGGGCTTCGTCATTCCGTTCATGGCGGTCTACACGCCGGCGCTAATGCTGCAGGATGGCGGGCCGCTGGCGGCCGAGATCGGCTACGTGCCGGCGGTGATCTACATCGTCGCCAAGACGGCGCTGGCGATCGGGCTGTGGGGGGCTGCGGTGATCGGCTTCCTCGGCAGTCCGCTCGGCTGGCCGATGCGGGCTCTCGGGATGGTCGCGGCCTTTACCCTGATTGCCTCGCTGCCGCTGACCGACGAGATCGGCTTTGCGCTGGCGGCGCTGTTTGCCGGGCTCGCCTGGCGGCAAATGCGCGGCCGCGCGGCAGCGGCCTGAATGGCACTCGCGCTCTGTGTTGCGGCTGGCGGCAAGATGGTGGTGGTTGCGACCACGCTGTTTACGCTGTCGTGGACCCATTCGGTGGAAAAGACCGAATGGTCGGAGAGCTGGCAGGTGACAGCGCAGGGGCTTGAACTCACCGAGGCGCGGGTCAAGGGCTCGGGCGCGGGCATGGATCCGGGCGCTGGCGCAAGGCTTGAAGACGGCTGGTGGGTCTGGTCGCCCGAGATGCCGGCGGTCCCGCAGCTCAACCTTGCCTCCTCCGGCGCGACCGTGTCGGCCTGGAGGCTCTGCCACGAAGGTGAATGCATGGAGCTGGGCGCCACGGCGCAGGAGCCGGTACGGATATCTCCTTGCGAGCGCTGATGACCTGCCAGCGTTGAATTGTCGCTTGTTGCCGACGTGGCAGTGGTTCGCATCATGGTGTAGTGCAGCATTACACACTCCGATACCCCGGCAGGTTTGCTATGGTCCCGGGGATTCCCGGTTGGAAGAGGCAGCGACACGATGGGCAGGTTTTCATTTCCGATGGCGCAGGGGCGGGCTGAGGCGCTGGGAGAAATCCATGCGCGGCCATTTGCGCTGGTGGGAAAGTCACGCGTCATCTTTCAGCTGGCGTTCCTGACCGATGGCGGATCGGTGGTCGACCATGCGGTGCTTTCGGAACTGGCCCGGGCGCGCGGCCTGGCGACACCGGGGCGGGATGCGGCGCATTTTGCCATGGGCTGGGGGCAGGGCACCCTGCGCTGGGAACGGCACACGGAATTCTCGACCTATTTCTGGGATGCGCCGGCGCCGGCAAGCTTTGGCGACGGGCTCGATACGCATCCGTTCGGCGACCAGTTCTCGCCGCCCGGCAGCCTGATTGCCGGAGTGAGGCTGGAGGTGCGGCCCGATTCAGCGGCAACGCAAGCCGCACTCGACAGTTTCGACCCGACCAGCCTGTGCCTGAGCGATGTCAAGGACGGCCAGGCGCTGATCGCCACCGACTTCCGCCAGGACGGTGACGGGCTCACCCGCATCCTGGTGATCGACAAGGGCATGACCGATGCCGGCCGCGGCGCGGTGGTGCAGCGGCTTCTCGACATCGAGACCTACCGGACGCTTGCGGCGCTGGGGCTGTCGCTGGCGCGGTCGCTGTCGCCCGAGATGCGCCGGATCGAGGACGGGCTGACCAAGATCACACAAGGCATGAAGACCGGTGCGCGCGAGCATGCCGACACGCTGCTGGCCGACATCACCGCGCTTGCGGCCGAGCTCGAGGCCAATGCGGCACTCAGCCTCTACCGGTTCGGCGCAAGCCGCGCCTACTACAACATCGTGCGCGAGCGGATCGCCTCGCTGAATGAAACCGGGCAGCCCGGGTTCGAGACCATCGGAGCGTTCCTGGAAAAACGGCTGGCGCCGGCGATGCGCACCTGCCAGTCGATCGAGGAGCGGCAGGCGAACCTGTCACGCAAGCTGTCGCGCGCCACGGCGCTGCTCAGAAGCTGGATCGATGTCGAGCTCGAACGCCAGAACAGCGCGCTGCTGAGTTCGATGAACCGGCGCGTGAAGCTGCAACTGAGGATGCAGCAGACGGTCGAAGGCCTCTCGGTCGCGGCCATCTCCTATTACATCGTCGGGCTGTTCGGATACCTGGCCAAACCGCTCGACGGCTTGGGACTGCCGATCAAGGCCGGCACGTTGTCGGCGCTGTTCGTGCCGGTGGCGATCGGCTTTACCTGGATGGTGGTGCGCTCGATCCGCAAGCATCACGACATCGAAGACAGCAGCGAGGACGCGAACAAGTCGTAAAGCAGCCTGACGCGACCACACAAAAAAAATGCCGCCCCGGTGACGAGGCGGCTTGGTTTGTTTGAGCGGAAGGTGGATCAGAAATCCATGCCGGACGGCATTGCCGGGGCCGGCGCTTCCTTCTTCGGCTTTTCGGCGATCATGGCCTCGGTGGTGACCAGGAGGCCGGCGACGGACGCGGCGTCCTGCAGCGCGGTGCGCACCACCTTGGCGGGATCGATGACGCCCATCTTGAACAGGTCGCCATATTCGCCGGTCTGGGCGTTCCAGCCCCAGGCCCGGTCAGTCTTCTCGCGCAGCTTGCCGACAATGATCGAGCCTTCGGCGCCGGCGTTCTGGGCGATCTGGCGCACCGGCGCCTCGATGGCGCGGCGGACGATGTCGATACCGACGCGCTGGTCGTCATTGGCGGGCTTGAGGCCGTCGAGGGCTGCGACCGAGCGCAACAGCGCGACGCCGCCGCCGGGCAGGATGCCTTCCTCAACCGCGGCGCGGGTGGCGTGCAGGGCGTCGTCGACGCGGTCCTTCTTCTCCTTGACCTCGACCTCGGTGGAGCCGCCGACGCGGATCACGCCGACACCGCCGGCAAGCTTGGCCAGCCGCTCCTGCAGCTTCTCGCGATCATAGTCGGACGATGTTTCCTCGATCTGCGCCTTGATCTGGGCGATGCGGCCGTCGATCTCCTTACGTGCGCCGGCGCCGTCGATGATGGTGGTGTTTTCCTTCTCGATCGACACCTTCTTGGCGCGGCCGAGCATGTTCAGCGTCACGTTCTCGAGCTTGATGCCGAGATCCTCGGAGATCACCGAACCGCCGGTCAGGATGGCGATGTCCTCGAGCATGGCCTTGCGGCGGTCGCCGAAGCCCGGAGCCTTGACGGCGGCGATCTTGAGGCCGCCGCGCAGCTTGTTGACCACCAGGGTTGCGAGCGCCTCGCCCTCGACGTCTTCCGCCACGATCAGCAGCGGCTTGCCGGACTGGACCACGGCTTCGAGAACCGGGAGCATGGCCTGCAGGTTCGAGAGCTTCTTCTCGTGGATCAGCACATAGGGCTCTTCCAGTTCAACCCGCATCTTGTCCTGGTTGGTGATGAAGTACGGCGAGAGATAGCCGCGGTCGAACTGCATGCCCTCGACGACCTCGAGTTCGGTCTCGGCGGTCTTGGCTTCCTCGACGGTGATGACGCCGTCATTGCCGACCTTCTGCATGGCTTCGGCAAGGTAGCGGCCGATCTCGGTGTCGCCATTGGCGGAGATGGTTCCGACCTGGGCGATCTCGTCATTGTTGGAGATCTTGCGGGCGTTGGCCTTCAGATCAGCGACGATGGCATCGACGGCGAGGTCGATGCCGCGCTTGAGATCCATCGGGTTGAGGCCGGAGGCAACGGCCTTGGCGCCTTCCTTGACGATGGCCTGTGCGAGCACGGTCGCGGTGGTGGTGCCGTCGCCGGCCAGATCATTGGTCTTGGAGGCGACTTCGCGCAGCATCTGCGCGCCCATGTTCTCGAACTTGTCCTCGAGCTCGATTTCCTTGGCGACCGAGACGCCGTCCTTGGTGATGCGCGGCGCGCCGAAGGACTTGTCGATGACGACGTTGCGGCCCTTCGGACCCAGCGTCACCTTTACCGCATCGGCGAGAATGTCGACGCCGCGCAGCATCTTCTCGCGCGCGTCGCTGTGAAACCTGACTTCTTTTGCAGCCATTTTTCGTTCCTTTCAGTTTTCCCAATGTTTCCGGCAGTGATCAGGCGGCGGCCTTGACCGCGACGCCGGCTTCGAGGATGCCCATGACGTCGGATTCCTTCATGATCAGAAGGTCTTCGCCATCGAGCCGGATTTCCGTGCCGGACCATTTGCCGAAGAGCACGCGATCGCCCACCTTGACGTCGAGTGCTGTGATCTCGCCCTGCTCGTTGCGGGCGCCGGGACCGGTGGCGATGACTTCGCCTTCCTGCGGCTTTTCCTTGGCGGTGTCGGGAATGATGATGCCGCCCTTGGTGCGCTCGTCGCTTTCAACGCGGCGGACAAGGATACGGTCGTGCAAAGGTCGGAATTTCATGTTTTCCTCCTGGACAAACATTGTATTGGCTCCCATTCCGCCCGGAGCCGATGGCCTCCCGGCGGAAGCCAGGCCCTGAAAGCTCACGGCGCCTGGCGGCAGACGATTTGGTTTTTGAAAAAGCCGTTTTCAAGAGCCTGAATCGAAAAAATCAGCACTCATTTCAGTTGGCTGCTAACATATTGAATATTCATGGGAATGTTCGATTTTTCTTGCCAAATCAATTGTCGTTTGTTGTGATTTTCCCGTTGAAGAACAGGAGGTCCACAAGACAATGGTTTCACCTGAGTTCGAACGGCAGATGGAGGGTTACGGCCTGACCACCGCGCATATCTACTACCGGCTGCCCGATTTCCAGTCGCTGCTGCAAACCTTCATCTGGCAGGAGTACGATCTTGCACCGGAGTTTCCGGGAATGCGGAAGTTCCTCGATTTCTGGGAAGCCCGGCTGGACGGCAAGCTGCATTCGGTCCGCTATGCGCACCAGAAGCTGATCGGACCGAACGAGTGGCGGCGGGTGGACGGGGAAATCCTGCTCAACTGACACCCGCAAAGCGGGCAACGAGGCATGGGCGCAGGCGTCAGCCTTTAAGCGCCGCGCGCATGCCGGCCTCGCAGAAGCTGACCAGCTGATCGGCGAGCCGGTCCATGGCGGGCTGGTTGCCGGCAGCCGCCGATAGCGCCTCGATGCGCCATTGCGAGGTCGACAGCGACAGCATGGCCGACACCGAGAAGATGAAGCTCACCGCGATGGCCGACCGGTCGGCCTGCGGAAACAGTTTTACGATCTCGGCGATGAAGACGCCGGCTGTGGGGTCGAAACATCGCTCGGAGATCCGGTGCCAGCGGATGTCGGCAGAGACCATCGCCACAAGCCGCGCATAGGCGAGCCATTGCGGGTCGCCGGCGCCGGCCTTTTCGAGATAGGGGCGCAGGAAAGCCGAGAGCAGCGCTTTGAGCGTTGGCTTGGCGTCATGTGCTTTCAGCATTGACAGTGCATCTAGCCGCAATTGCGACAGTTCCTTGGCCCGCCGCTCGACAACCCGCTCGAACAGGGTTTCCTTGCCGACATGGTGAAAGCTGATGGAGGCGATCTGGGCGCCGGCGGCGCTGGCGATGTCGCGCACCGAGGCGCCGTCATAGCCGCGCTCGGCAAACAGCCGTTCGGCTGCATCGAGGATGGCAAGGCTGGTGGCCAGCGATCGTTTGGATACGGCGCGGCGGCGCGGCTGGTCGGCTCGGGCGGCGGCTGGTGACTCTTGGCTCATGATTCATCTTGCCTTGTTTTGAACGATCGTTCAATAATGAGTCGAGGAAGAAATCCACTGAAGCCAGGGAGGGGGACAGTTGGACAAGAGAGTTGAAACGGCTGCGCAGGATGCGGCTGGCGCGGAAGATTTACGCAACCATTATGCCTTGATCGGCGCGGGCCCGATGGGGCTGGCGATGGCCAAGACGCTGATCGAACAGGGGATCCCGTTCCGGGGTTTCGAGCTGCATTCCGATGTCGGCGGGCTGTGGGACATCGACGGGCCGAAATCGACCATGTACGAGACAGCGCACCTGATCTCGTCGAAGACGATGACCGAGTTCACGGATTTCCCGATGGATACCACGGTGGCGGAGTACCCGTCGCACCGCGAGCTCAAGGACTATTTCCGCCGGTTCGCCAAACATTTCGGGATCTACGATCACTATCGATTCGGCGCGGAAGTGCTGTCGGCGGAACCGCTCGGCAAGTCCGGCGAGGGCTGGCGGGTGACCTGGCGTGAAGCCGACGGCACCGAGCACGCGGCGCAGTTTGCCGGGGTGCTGATCGCCAACGGCACCCTGTCGGAGCCGAACATGCCCGAATTCAAGGGACATTTTTCCGGCGAACTGATGCATTCGAGCGCCTACCGCGACCCGGAGGTGTTCAAGGGCAAGCGGGTGCTGATCATCGGCGCTGGCAATTCGGGCTGCGACATTGCGGTCGATGCCATACATCACGGCAAGGCTTGCGATATCTCGATGCGGCGCGGCTACTACTTCGTGCCGAAATACGTGTTCGGCCGGCCCGCCGACACGATGGGGGGCAAGATCAAGCTGCCGATGTGGCTCAAGCGCCGGGTCGACGGCATGATCCTGAAATGGTTTGTCGGAGACCCGTCCAAATACGGGTTTCCGAAGCCGGACTACGCGCTTTACGAATCCCATCCGGTGGTCAATTCGCTGATCCTGTTTCATGCCGGGCATGGCGATATCACGGTGCGGCCGGATATCGACCGGTTCGAGGGCAACACGGTTCATTTCAAGGACGGGACGCAGGCCGACTACGATCTGATCCTGGCGGCCACCGGCTACAAGCTGCATTATCCGTTCATCGACAAGGCGCTTCTGAGCTGGCAGGGCGATGCGCCGCACCTGTTCCTCAACTGCCTGCACCCCGAGCGTGACGACCTGTTCGTGCTTGGGATGGTGGAGGCTTCCGGGCTCGGCTGGCAGGGACGGCACGAGCAGGCCGAGATGGTGGCGCGCTACATTGCCGGGCTGAAGAACGGCAAGATGGCGGCCAAGGCGCTGCGCGAGGAAAAGGCGGCGGGATTCAAGCGCGCCACCGGCGGCATGAACTATATCGACCTGCCTCGGATGGCCTATTATGTCGACAAGGCCACCTACCGCAATGCTGTGACAAGCTGGATTGCAGCCCTGAAAGGTGATGGCAAGTGACCGATATCGACTCCATAAGGCTGAATTTCAGCCCCGAAAGCCTGATGCTGCTCAATGCCATCCTGGCGATCGTCATGTTCTCGATCGCGCTCGACCTGAAACCATCGGATTTCCGGGCGCTGGTACGGATGCCGAAGGCCCTGCTGACCGGCATGGTGTCGCAATTCCTGGTGCTGCCGGCACTGACATTCGGGATGCTGCTGGTCACCAACCCGAAGCCGTCGATCGCGCTGGGGCTGATCCTGGTGGCGGCCTGTCCGGGCGGTAACATTTCCAACTTCATCACTCACCGCGCGGGCGGAAACTCGGCGCTGTCGGTGTCGATGACCGGGATTGCCACGGTTGCGGCGATCGTGATGACTCCATTCAACGTCGCGTTCTGGGGCAATCTCTACGAGCCGACCCGGGCGATCCTGCGGCAGACGACGCTCGATCCGGTGTCGATCGCGATCACCGTGTTCTTCATGCTGATCCTGCCGCTGATGCTCGGGATCCTGGTCAATGTCCGGCGGCCGGATTTCGCCGCGCGGATCCGCAAGACGATGCAGCGGATCTCGATGGCGATCTTCATCGGCTTCATCGTGCTGGCGCTGGCGGCGAACTGGAGTTTCTTCCTGTCCTATGCCGGCGCGGTCGCGGGGCTGGTGATCCTGCACAATTCGCTGGCGCTTGCCGGCGGCTACCTGTCGGCGAGTGTGATGCGATTGTCCGATTATGACCGCCGGGCGATCACCATCGAAACCGGCATCCAGAATTCGGGCCTCGGCCTGGTGTTGATCTTCGCCTTCTTCGGCGGGCTTGGCGGCATGGCCGTGGCGGCAGCATTCTGGGGCATCTGGCATGCCATTTCCGGGTTGGCGCTGGCGGCAGTCTGGTCGCGCCGGGAGGCGCGCCGATGAGCCGTGTGCTGGTGACTGGCGCTGCCGGAGCCGTAGGCCAGGTGCTGGTCAGCGAACTGGCGGCGGCCGGGGTGGAGACGCTTGCAACCGACATTCGCAGGCATGAGGATATGCCCGACGGTGTCGGGTTCATGAAGCTCGATGTGCGCGGCAATGACGCAAAGCGCGTCATCAGCGGCTTCAAGCCGGACGTGATCGTGCATCTGGCCTCGATCGTTTCGCCGTCGCGCGGCATGACCCGGGAGTTCGCCCATGATGTCGATGTGAAGGGTACGCGCAACGTGCTCGATGCCGCCATCAACCACGGTGTGAAGCGCCTGGTGGTGACCTCGTCGGGGGCGGCCTACGGCTATCACGCGGACAATCCGGTGCCGCTCCGCGAAAGCGATCCGGTGCGGGGCAACCCCGAGTTTCCCTATTCGGACCACAAGCGGCAGGTCGAGGAAATGCTGGCCGAGGCGCGCGCCTCGCATCCCGGTCTCGAGCAGGTTGTGCTCAGGGTCGGCACGGTGCTGGGAGCCGGGCTTGAAAACCAGATCACCGAGCTGTTTCACCGGCCGAAGCTGATCGCGGTCAAGGGATCGGACAGCCCGTTCGTGTTCATCTGGACCCGCGATCTGGCCAGGATCCTGATGCGTGCGGCGGGCGAGGGGCCGGCGGGGATCTTCAATGTCTGCGGGGACGGGGCGCTGTCGGTTCACGATCTTGCAAAAGCGCTCGGCAAACCGGTGATGGCGCTGCCTGCCTGGGTGCTGAAGGCGGCGCTCGGCATCGCGCGGCCGCTGGGCCTGTCGCGCTACGGGCCGGAGCAGGTCCGGTTCCTGCAATACCGCCCGGTGCTCGACAACACGGCGCTGAAAACCGTGTTCGGCTATACGCCTGAACTCACCAGCGCCGAGACGTTCGATCTGTGGCGCAAGGCGGCGGGACTGTGAGCCGCGTCGCTGTGATTACCGGCGGCGCCGGCGGGCTGGGGCAGGCGTTCATGCGCCAGCTTCTCGAGGAAGGCTGGCGCGTAGTGCTGATCGATCTGCCTCGCGGCCTTGCGGCGCTGGCTGCAAACGACCGGGTCGAGCAGGTTGCCTGCGACCTGACCGACGAAGCCGCGCTGGCTTCGATCTGCGCCGCGATCTCTGAGCGGCATCCGGCGATCGATCTCGTCATCCACAATGCCGGCGTCACGCAGATCGGGCTGTTTGACGAAACCACGCTCGCCTCGCAAAAGCTGGTGATGGAGATCAACTATTTCGGCTCGGTGCGGGTGGCGGCAGGCCTGCTCAAGGCGGTGCGGGCGGGACGGGGAACGCATCTGGCGGTCTCCTCGGTGGCGGGCTTCGCGCCGCTTTACAAGCGGACCGCCTACGCGGCGAGCAAGCATGCGCTCAACGGCTTCTTCTCGTCGCTTACCTCGGAAGAGGCGCAATACGGGGTCAGGGTGGTGATCGCGGCGCCTTCCTTCGTTGCCACCAATCCCGGGCGGCTCGATGCCTCGGCGGACGGCATCGGCAGGCCGGGGGCGGCAACGGACGGCTTCGACGAGATGAGCCCGGACCAGGCCGCCCGGATCATCCTCGATGGCTGGCGGCTGGGACGGAGCTTCATTCCCGTCGGCCGGGTGGCAAGCCTGAGCTGGCGCATCAACCGGCTTTCGCCGCGCCTCTACAGCTGGCTGATGATGCGGAAAATCCGGCCGTAGCGCATTCGGGCCACAGCATCCTTGAAACCGGATCGATCCGCCTCTGCCTTGATGGAGGGCAGGGGAGAAAGGCGGTCCGCGAAATTATTAAATCAATCGATTGATTTAATTTTCAGGTAGCGCTAGGATCTGGCCAAAGCAACCCGTGGAAAACGCCGTGTCCCAAGCCGCCAAACCCTCGCCCAACGCCGCGAAAGCCGGAGACCAGACGCGTGCCGCGCTGCTGATGGCCGGTGTCCGGCTGTTCGGGACGAAAGGGTTCGAAGCCACCTCGACGCGGGAGATCGCGGCTGCGGCGGACGCCAATATCGCTTCCATCGCCTACCATTTCGGCGGCAAGGAGGGCTTGCGGCTGGCGTGCGCGGAAATGGTGGGCAGCCGGATCCAGTCTGTCGTCGGTCCGGCGCTCGGCGCGATCGATCCGAAAGGGGATCCGGGAAAAGCGCAGGAAGCCTTCGAGCGCGTCATCATGGGGGTGACCGATTTCATGCTCGGACAGGTCGAGGCCCGCGACATCGCCGGGTTCATGGTGCGTGAACTGGGTGCCGCCGGCGCGGTCTTCGACAGGGTCTATACCGATTTCATCCTGCCGGTGCATCGCAGTCTATGCGTGCTTCTGGGGCTGGCCACCGGCCAGGATCCGGAAAGTGACCTGATCCGCATTGGCACCTTCAGCATTGCGGGTCAGGTCGTCTATTTCCGCATCGGGCATGCCATCGTCGCCCGGCGGATGGACTGGAAAACCGTCGGTCCGGAGGAGGTCGGCGCCATCAAGGCGGTGATCCTGGCCAATATCCGTGCATTTGTCGAAACCAACAGAAAACAGGAATGATGATGTCCTTCATTTGCGCCGTACCCGTCATTGCCAGCCTGATCTGGGCCTGCACCGGCGCCGGTCCGCTGGCTGTCGGCTACGTCGAGGGCGAATATGTGCTTGTCGCCCCCATCGAGACCGCGCAGGTTGTCGACCTTGCGGTCCGGCGCGGCGACAGGGTCACGGCGGGCGAGCCCCTGGCCAGGCTCGAGCGGCGCGACGCCGAAATCGCCGTTGCCCAGGCCGCGGGCGGGCTGGCGCTGGCGGAGAGGCAACTGGCCAACCTGCAGGAGGGGCGGCGTCCCGAAGAGATCGCCAGTATCGAGGCTTCGCTGAGTTCGGCCAAGGCACAGGAAGCCGAAGCAGAGCGGGTGCTGCAGCGCCAGTCGGATCTGCTGGCGCAGGGGATTTCCACCCAGGCTGCCTATGATTCCGCCTCCACCGCGGTCGAACTCAACCGCGCCAAGGTGGCCGAGCTCGAAGCCAACCTGGCGGTCGCCAGGCTTCCGGCGCGCGAAAACGAGATCAAGGCGGCGCAGGCCGCGGTCGACCAGGCCGGCGCGGTCCTCGAATCCGCCGAGTGGCGGCTTTCCAAGCGGGTGCTGTCGATCCCGCAGCCAGGTGTGGTCTCCGACATCATCCGTAACGCCGGCGAAGTGGCCGGTCCGCAGGCGCCGGTGCTCTCGGTGCTGCCCGACGGCGCGCTCAAGCTCAGGGTCTACGTGCCGGAGACGGCGCTTTCCTCGATCCGGGTGGGCGCGAGCCTTGTGGTGCGATGCGATGGCTGCGGCGAGGGGATGCGGGCGACCGTCAGCTACATCTCGCCCGATCCGGAGTTCACCCCGCCGGTGATCTATTCGCTCGAGAACCGCCAGAAGCTGGTCTACCTGGTCGAAGCGCGGCCCGACAGCGATGCCTGGGCGCTGACGCCGGGACAGATCGTCGATGTCGACCTTGCGGGGAGCGGACAGTGAACGCCATCGAGGTTCACGGGCTGGTCAAGCGCTTCGGCGACAAGACCGTCGTCGATCACGTCTCGATGTCGGTGGCCGAGGGCGAGATCGCGGGTTTCCTGGGGCCGAACGGATCGGGCAAGACCACGACAATCCGCGTCATGTGCGGGCTTTTGACACCCGACGAGGGCGAAGGGCGGGTGCTCGGCCATGACATCCGCACCGACGGGCAGCGGATCAAGCGGGAAGTCGGCTACATGACACAGAGGTTCTCGTTTTACGAAGACCTGTCGATCGAGGAAAACCTCACCTTCGTCGCCCGGCTCTACGATCTCGATCCGGTCTCCGCCGTGGTGCGCGACACGCTGGAGGATCTCGGGCTGTTTTCGCGGCGCAGGCAACTGGCCGGAACGCTTTCGGGCGGCTGGAAGCAGCGGCTGGCGCTGGCCGCCTGCATCATGCACAAGCCGAAGCTGCTGCTGCTCGACGAGCCGACGGCCGGGGTCGACCCGAAGGCGCGGCGCGAGTTCTGGGACGAGATCCATATGCGCGCCAGCGCCGGGCTGACCGTTCTGGTGTCGACGCACTACATGGACGAGGCGGAACGCTGCCACCGGATCCATTACATCTCCTATGGCAAACTGCTGGCCAGCGGCACGGTGCCGGAGGTGATCCGCGATGCGGCGCTCACCACCTTCGTGCTCGAGGGCGGCCGGATCACAGAGGCAGCCAGGATGCTGCAGGGCATGGAGGGCGTCGACCAGGTGGCGCCGTTCGGGCTGACGCTGCACGTGGTGGGACAGGACAGGGCGACCCTCGCGGCGGCGATCGCAAAGGTGGCCGAAACAACCGGGGTGGCCTACCGCGAGGGCGCCACCAGCCTGGAGGATGTGTTCATCCAGTTCATGGGCAAATCGACGGACAACATGTCATGAGCTCCATCTTCTCGTTTCGCAGGCTGATGGCGATCATTGCCAAGGAAAGCATCCAGATGCGACGCGACCGGATCACCTTCGCGATGATGCTGGGGGTGCCGCTGATGCAGCTGGTGCTGTTCGGCTTCGCCATCAACAATGATCCGAAGGGCCTGCCGGCGGCGCTGGTGACCACCAGCCAGGACCATTACACCCGCGCCATGGTTTCGGCGATGGAGAACACCGGCTACTACCGGTTCGATCATGTGGTGGCGAGCGCCGAGGAGGCCGACCGGCTGATCCAGTCGGGTGTGGTTTCCTTTGTCGTTACTGTGCCGTCGGATTTTGCCCGGCGGGTGGAGCGCGGCGATCATCCGCAGATCCTGATCGAGGCCGATGCGACCGATCCGTCTGTGGCCTCCGGCGCGATTTCGACGCTCGGGACCGTTGCGGCGCAGGCGCTGTTGCGCGAGCAATCGGCCGAGGCGCTGGCCGCCCGGCAATCGACGGCAGCGCTCGAAGTGGTGGTTCACCAGCTCTACAATCCGGAAGGCATCACCCAGTATAACATCGTCCCGGGCCTGCTTGGGGTGATCCTGCAGCTGACCATGGTGATGATGACCTCGATGGCGCTGACGCGGGAGACCGAGCGCGGCACAATGGAGAACCTGCTCGCCATGCCGGCGAGCCCGCTGGAGATCATGCTCGGCAAGGTGCTGCCGTTCCTGGTGGTCGGCGGGGTGCAGGTGGTGGTGGTGCTGGTGGCGGCCAAATCGCTGTTCGGCGTGCCGTTTGTCGGCTCGCTCTGGCTGCTCCTGATCAGCATCCTGATCTTCGTGCTGGCGCTGGTGCTCCTGGGCTACGCATTCTCCACGCTGGCGCGGACCCAGATGCAGGCGATGCAGCTCACCTTCTTCTTCTTCCTGCCGTCGCTGCTGCTGTCTGGGTTCATGTTCCCGTTTCGCGGCATGCCGGGCTGGGCGCAGACGCTTGGCGAGATCTTCCCGCTGACGCATTTCCTGAGGATCATCCGCGCGGTCATGCTCAAGGGCGCCGATCTGCAGGGGGTGGCGACGCCGCTTGCCGCGCTCTTGGTCTTCGTCGCGGTCTACATGCTGCTGGCGCTGATGCGCTTCCGCCGCACGCTCGACTAGGATGCCGCGGCAGCGTTGAAGAGGGAGAGGATGTAGATCGGCTTGACGATGTTTTTGAGGGGCATGCCGAGCGCGACGCTTCCGATAGACGGACGGGGTAGTCTCAGTAAGGCATTCCTTGAGGGATTAGTGAGTGTCTTGGAGGCGGCTGGACGGCCTGGAGGCCGGGGTGGGCGTGTTTGCCAACGGGATCGAGATCCGGGCTTCGAGCCCCCCGAGAGAAGCGGTCGCCAGTTCGAGCCGGCCGCCGAAGGATTCGACGATGTCGCCGGAGATGGACAGTCCCAGACCAGCGCCGGTTGTCGACTGGTCCAGCCGGCGGGGTGGCTCTACGACCCCGGCCATGCTGTCCGGGCTCATGCCGGGGCCGTCATCGGCGATCCGGATGACTACCGCATCGGGCGATGCCACCGCGTCGACAAGGACGCGCGTGCGCGCAAACCGGACCGCGTTCTCGGCCAGGTTTCCGATCAGTTCGTTGAGATCATCGGGATCGACGGGGACTGCCAGGTTCGGAGGGACAGTGCAGTCCAGTGTGAGGTCTTCTCCCTCCGGCGTTCGCTTGAGCGCCCGCAGGATCCCGTCGACGACTGGCTTGAGCGGCGTGCGATCCTGGCTGCGGCCATGCCGCAACCGCGCACGGGCAAGCTCGCGTTGAATGTGACGGCGCATGCTCTCGGTCAATTCGGAAATGTCATCGGCAATTTCGGCCTCGCCCCTCGCGCGCAGGCGCTCGACATCGGAGACGAGCGCCGATAGCGGTGTCTTGAGGCCGTGCGCCAGATTGGCGGCGCGGTCGCGCGCGCGGCTGATGGCCTGGTCCTGGGCGTCGAGCAGGGCGTTTACTTCCTCGACGAGAGGCGCCACTTCGCGGGGCACGCGGTCGGCGGCGAGGCGTCTTGAGGCCCCGGTCCGGATCGCTGTCACGCCTTCGAGCACCCGGTAGACGGGCTTCAGGCCTTCGCCGATCTGCAGCAGGAAGCCGAGCAGGAGAACCATGCCAAGGATGGCGAGCACCGGGGCCAGATCGCGCGAGAAACCTGCCGCAAGAGTGCTGATCTCGGCCCGGTCGATGGCCACGGCGACCCGCAACCGGTGATCGCCGTCGGAGGCGGAAACCAGCAGCAGGATTTCATGGACAAGCAGGGTGGAGCCCTGCGGACCGGCGATCTCGTGGACATGGGTCTCGCCCGGGACCAGCCTGTCGCCGGGGATATCGAGATAGGTGTCCCACAGCGACCGCGATTTCAGCTGCCTCTGCGTGGTTTCATCGTCGACCTGCCAGTAAAGCCCTCCGAAGATCGCCTGGAATCGGGGGTCGACCGGCTCGCGGCCGAGCGAGAGCTCCGAGTTTTCGTCAATGCGCAAGCCGCCGGTGAGCTGGTTCAAGTGGGTGTCGAGTTCCTGGCCGACACGGCGCTCGAGGTGGCGCGAGAACAGCGCGGACAGGCTGAGGCCGGTCACCAGCAGGGCGGCAGCGACAACGATGGCGGCGTAGGCAAACAGCCTGAACCTGAGGGAGGCGCCGGCCTTCACGACGTCCCGTCCGGCTCGTTGACGATGTAGCCGAAGCCGCGGCGTGTCTCGATGAGTGCTGTGGGCAGCTTGCGCCTGACCCGGCCGACCAGCACTTCGACGGCATTGGACTCGCGCTCGAAATGCACCGATTGCAGATGCTCGGAGAGTTCCTGCTGCGGGACCACGCGGCCCTTGTGCAGCATCAGATAGGCGACGAGACGATATTCCTGCGGCGACAAGCTGACCGGGACGCCGCGGACGGTGAGCCGCATCTGCCGCGTGTCGAGTTCGGTCTCGCCGACGGTGACGACCGGGCTCGCCTGGCCGCCGGAGCGGCGGATGATGGCGCGCAGCCGGGCGATCAGTTCCTCCATGCGGAAAGGTTTGGGCAGGTAGTCGTCGGCGCCCGCGTCGATGCCTTCCACGCGTTCGGCCCATGCGCCGCGGGCGGTCAGAACCAGCACGGGGAAATCGCGGCCCTCGGCGCGCCAGCGCTTGAGCACGCTCAGGCCGTCCATGCCCGGGAGGCCCAGGTCCAGAACGGCAGCGGCGTAGGTTTCGGTGTCGCCCAGGAACCAGCCTTCCTCGCCGTTGGCCTCTGCGTCGATGACAAAGCCCGCCGCCTCGAGTGCGGTGGTGACATCCTGTCGGATACGTTGGTCGTCTTCGACTAGCAAGATGCGCATGGGATCAGTCGTCGGCTTCGAAGCTGATGATTCTGGCCGTGCGGGCGTCGACCTCGTATTCGAGGCGGCGTCCGCTGCGGTCGAGAACATAGATCTCGTAGATCGGGTTTCGCTTCGAATTCTCGAACTCGATCTCCAATATCTTGCCGTCAATCTGCGGCTTCACCCGTTTGAGGATGTCCGACAATTGCAGGATCTCACCCTTCCTTACCGCGGCATCGATTTCGTCGCGTTGACGATGATCATCGTCGGCAAGGACGGCAACCGGCGCCTGCGCGAGCGTCGCGATCAGCAAGAAGCGATATATCATAGGGTTCATGTCTGCAGCATCGCTGTTCGAAAATGACAAAACGCTGACAGACCCGATCAGCGGATTGTCATGATGGCTCTGCGACAAAGCCAGCGTCAACGGCCAGAAGGCCAGACTGCTTTATCAATGGAGACACACAATGAAAACACCGCTTATCGCCGCAGTCCTGTTCACGGCCATTGCCCCGGCCGCAGCGTTGGCCTCGCAGGACTGCCCGAATGTTCCCCGCGACCAGTGGATGAGCGATGCCGCCATCACGGAGAAGGCCAAGGGCATGGGCTACGACGTCCGCTCGATCAAGGCCGAAGACGGTTGCCTGGAAGCCTATGCGATCGACAAGGACGGCAAGCGCGTCGAGGTCTACTTCCATCCTGGCACCGGTGACGTGGTCCGGGTCAAGGGTGACGACTGATGGTCACGGCGAAGGCCGCGATGGAAACCGGCGACATCCAGTCGCCGGCGACCATCCGGGTGTGGGACCCGCTGGTCAGGATCTTCCACTGGTCGCTCGTCGGCCTGTTCACTTTCGCCTTTCTCACCGGCGATGAATGGCAGAAGCCACATGAGACCGCAGGCTACATCATTGCCGGGCTGATCGGCTTTCGGGTGATCTGGGGTTTCGTCGGGTCGCGGCACGCGCGGTTTGCATCGTTCATCTACAGGCCGTCAACAGTGGCCGGGTTCATCGGTGACACGATCAGGATGAAGGCCCGGCGCTATCTCGGACACAATCCGGCGGGTGGAGCGATGGTAATTGCCCTGCTGCTTGTTCTCGCCGCCATCTCGCTCTCCGGCTTCCTGATGACCACCAATGCCTATTGGGGGGTGGAATGGGTCGAGGAGTTGCACGAGGCATCGGCCTTTGCCGCTCTCGGCCTGATCGGACTGCATGTCGGCGGCGTCATCGTCGCGGGCTTCGAGCATGGCGAGAACCTCGTCCGCGCCATGGTCACCGGCCGCAAACGCGCCCCCGGACCCGACGATATCGCCTGAGCGTTCTCACGTCCCCCTCGACGCTTGGGCCGACCTGCCAGCTGCCGCCGCGCTGGCAGGTCTTTTTGTGTCTTTCTGCGGGCCGCTTCCGGCTGCCACCGGACGCTCGACCACGGATGTGAACCTTCCTATCGGAGTCCGTGCCGAAAACCGGGTCGCGGCAGACCCGATGTCTTGTGTCTGTTGCACCGCTGGGGCAAGTTCGCTGCCATCCGGGTCCGCAGCCCGCGCTTCGCCGGGCCGGTCCAAGCCCGTCTGAAGCCGTGTCAACGGCTGCGGCCCAGCCAAGCGTCATTGGAGTGTCTGAATGGATCTGATCGAAAACCGCACCGTCGATGAAATCGCCCTCGGTGACCGGGCCGAAATCGAACGGGTGCTGACCCGTCCCGACATTGCGATGTTCGCGACCGTTTCAGCCGACGTCAATCCGGCGAGCCTGGAGGAGGGCGGCGCGGAAGGTACGGAACTCGAACAGGGCATCGTGCACGGCATGTGGGCCGGCGCGCTGATTTCGGCGGTGCTGGCCACACGGCTGCCCGGACCCGGGACCGAGCATCTGGGGCAGACGCTGAAATTCCACCGGGCGGTCAATGTCGGCGACCGCATCATCGTTCGCGTCGAAGTCACCGGTATCGACAAGGGTACGGGGCAAGTCAGGCTCGATTGCAGCTGCCTCGATGCGCAAGGCGAGACGATCGTGTCAGGCCAGGCCGAGGTGCGGGCGCCACGAGCCAAGATCCGCCGGCGCATCGCCCGCATGCCGGTTACCCACCTCAAGGCGCCGGGCGTGCGCTTCGGCGCGCTGGTCGAACGCGCAAGGGCGCTCGATCCGCTGCTGACGGCCATCGTTCACCCCTGCGATGCGCTCAGCCTCGGCGGGGCGATCGCCGCGCGCGACGAGGGCATGATCACGCCAGTGCTGGTCGGGCCCAGGGCCAAGATCGAGGCCGCGGCGGAAGCCGCGGGGCTTGATCTCGCCGGGCTCGAGATTGTTGACGCGGCGCACAGCCATGCGGCGGCGGAAGTGGCCGTGGCGCTGGTGCACGAGGGCCGCGCCGGCGCGCTGATGAAGGGCAAGCTGCACACCGACGAACTTCTGGTGGCCGTCCTCGACAAGGACAAGGGCTTGCGGACCGAGCGGCGGCTCTCCCATGTCTTCGCGCTCGACGTGCCGGGACAGGACCGGACGCTGTTTGTCACCGATGCGGCGATCAACATCTCGCCCGATCTGGAAGCGCTGAAGGACATCGTCCAGAACGCCATAGATCTGGCCATCGCCATCGGCGTGGAAGTGCCGCTGGTGGCGCTGCTCTCGGCTGTCGAAACGGTAACCGGCAAGCTGCCCTCGACGCTGCTCGCCGCCGCGATCTGCAAGATGCACGACCGCGGCCAGATCACGGGCGGCAAGGTCGACGGGCCGCTGGCCTTCGACAACGCGATCTCGCCTGCCGCCGTCGCCGCCAAGGGCATCATCTCCGACGTGGCGGGCCGTGCCGACATCCTGGTCACGCCCAATCTCGAGAGCGGCAACATGATCGCCAAGCAGCTCATCCACCTGGCCGGTGCATCCTCCGCCGGCATCGCGCTTGGCGCCCGCGTGCCGATCATGCTGACCAGCCGCTCGGACACGGTGGACGCGCGGATCGTGTCTGCGGCGCTGGCCAAGGTGTTCTATCACTGGCGGCGGCTCAGGCCGCTGGGATTAGGCTAGGGGATTCGCGACAGCAGATCTGGTAGCGCCCTGAGGTTTTCAATCTGTCTGAAACGCTCATGGTCCACTGGCGCTTCGACATGTTCGAGCGACCAGGTGAGGGCATGGGGAACAAAAATGCCCCATGCGCCAAGCTCGAGGACCGGAACGATGTCCGACTTGAGCGAGTTGCCGACCATGGCCGTGCTGTGCGGCTCGGCGCCCATCCGGGTGAAAATCCGCCGGTAGACCGCGGCGTTCTTGTCCGGGACGATTTCGATGGTGTCAAATTTTTCGGCCAGGCCGGACTGGGCAATCTTCCGTTCCTGATCGAACAGGTCGCCCTTCGTAATAAGTAGCAAGGTGTAGCGTCCCGCGAGTGCGTCGAGCACGTCACCTGCCCCTTCCAGCAGTTCGATCGGGTGTCCGAGAAGGTCGCGGCCGATCGCGAGGATCTTTGAGATAGATTCGGTCGGAACCTGTCCGTCGGTGACTTCGATCGCGGTCTCGATCATCGACAGAACGAAACCCTTGATGCCGAACCCGTAGGTATTCAGGTTGCGCTTCTGAGCAGCCAGCAAACGCTCCGAAAGATGGTCACCGTCCGCATGATCGGACAGGAGTGCGCGGAACTCCTGCTCGGTCAGACGATAGAACTGCTCGTTTTCCCAAAGTGTGTCGTCAGCATCAAAGGCAATGGTCTGGAGCATGCCGAAATTCCAGATGAAACATGCTTACAAGATAGGCCCAAAGCCATCACCGCATCAACAGCACCGGCGCCTTGCAGGAGCGGAGCATTTCCGAGGTGGTCGAGCCCAGCACAAAGGCGCGGATGCGGGAGTGGCCGTAGGCGCCCATGGCGACAAGACAGGAGCCATGCTCCTCGACGCGCTTGCCCAGCACCTCGTCGGGCTGGCCTGAGAGAATGGTGGTCTCGGTGGCGAGGCCGGCGCCGGTGAGGATGGCCTTGGCATCCTCGAGCGCCTTTTCGGTTTCGCGGTTGCGCTGGCCGACGGTGACGAGATCGATCTTGAGGCCTGCAAACAGCTTGTTGCGGGCGATGTGGTCGACCACGCGCTGGCTCGATGCTCCGCCGTCATAGGCGATGATCGCGGTGTCGATCGGCTTGAAGGCGCGGGAGGCGACGAAGACCGGCTTGTGGCTTGCGCGGATGAAGCGCTCGAGATGGGCGCCGAGCCTCAGGCTGGCGAAATCGGCTTCCTCGCCGCGTTTGCCGACCATGAGCATGCTGGCAGGGCCTTCCTGCTCGATCACGGTGTCGACGATTTCGCCCATGCGCAGGTGAGCGCCTGCAACTTTCCCGCCCGCGGCCTCGATGATGGCGCGCGCATCGTCGAGAATGGCGCGGCCCTTCTGGCTCAACAGCTTGGCGCGCTGCTCGTCGAGCGATGACAGCTCCTCCAGCAGCGCGGTGCGGGCGCCGAGCGCAATCGAGCCCGAGAGATCGGATTTGCCCGTACCCGGCTGGCGATCGAGCACGTGCAGCAGGTCGACTTCGGCATCCATCCGCGCCGCCGCCCAGGCGGCATGGTCGCAGACGCTTTTCGAATAGATGGACCCGTCAACGAGGGCCAAAAGGATGTTGGTCATGATCAGGTCCTCCTCTAGAGCGCCGTGCGTCCTCTTGGACGCACAAAGGTCGCTCTATTTCTATGAATCTAGGGCATCTTATCTGCATCAGGCGATTCCGCCTTATGCAGGATGCACTAGTGGGTCATCAGCTGGTCCATGGCGCCGGGCTTGTCGTGGATAGCCAGCCGGTCGACGATGGTTTCCGATGCTTCGTTCATGCCGATGATCTCCACTTCGGCGCCGTCGCGGCGGAATTTCAAGACCGCCATGTCGAGGGCTGCGACGCTTGAAATGTCCCAGATGTGGGCGCGGGAGACGTCGATGACGACCTTCTCCAGCACTTCGCGGAAATCGAAGGCCTTCATGAAGTCTTCGGCGGAAGCGAAGAACAATTGCCCCTCGACGATGTAGGTGCGGGTGCGGCCGTCTTCGGAGAGCGTCGAGCGGACGCCGAAGAGCTGCGCGATCTTCCAGGCGAAGAACAGGCCCGAGAGCAGCACGCCGACCAGCACGCCGATGGCGAGATTGTGGGTGAAGACCACGAACAGCACGGTGGCCAGCATCACCACCGAAGAGGAACGCGGATGGGTGCGCAAGCTCTTGATCGAGGACCAGGAGAAGGTGCCGATCGAGACCATGATCATGATCGCCACCAGGGCCGCCATCGGGATCCTTGCAACGGAATCGCCCAGTACGACGATGAAGAACAGGAGCATGGAGCCGGCGACGAAGGTCGACAGGCGTCCGCGGCCGCCGGATTTCACGTTGATGATCGACTGGCCGATCATGGCGCAGCCGGCCATGCCCCCGATGAAGCCGGTGGCGGTGTTGGCGATGCCCTGGCCGACGCATTCCATGTTGCGGTTGGACGAGGTGTCGGTGAGATCGTCGACGATCGACTGGGTCATCAGCGATTCAAGCAGGCCGACGGCGGCGACCGCGACCGAATAGGGCAGGATGATCCACAGCGTTTCGAGGTTGAGCGGGATGACGGGGATCAGGAACACCGGCAAGGTGTCGGGCAGGGCGCCCATGTCGCCGACGGTCCTGAGGTCGAAGCCGAAGAACCAGGTAATCGCGGTGAGCACCACGATGGTGACCAGCGGCGAGGGGATGGCGGTGGTGATCAGCGGAAACAGGTAGATGATGGCAAGACCTGCCGCGACCATGACATAGGTGAGCCAGGGCACGCCGATGAGCTCGGGCAATTGCGCCATGAAGATCAGGATCGCCAGCGCGTTGACGAAGCCGGTCATCACCGATTTCGAGACGAAGCGCATGACGTAGCCGAGCCGGGCAATGCCGGCGGCTATCTGGATCAAGCCGGCGAGCACGGTGGCGGCGAGCAGGTATTCAAGCCCGTGCTCCTTGACCAGCGTGACCATCAGCACGGCAGTCGCCGCGGTTGCCGCCGAGATCATGCCGGGACGGCCGCCGACGATTGCCGTGATCACCGCAATCGAGAACGAGGCATAGAGGCCGACCTTTGGGTCGACGCCGGCGATGATCGAAAACGCGATGGCTTCCGGAATCAGGGCAAGGGCGACGACGAGGCCCGAGAGAATGTCGCCGCGGATGTTGCCGGTCCATTGCGACGCATAGCTGTTGAACGAGATCATGGAGAGTTGGCGTCCTGTCCGGTGAAGGGATGGTTCGGTGATGCTGTGCTTGCAGGAGCGGGCCAATGCGCTAGCGATATCGGGCCCGGCGGTCCTGCGTCCTGCAGGGAAAATGATCCGAGTGAGGATCAGCGAGAGTGCCGCCTCGATACAGGCATAAGCCGTCAATGCCAAGCCAAGCCTGTTCGCAGGTGCGGAAAAACAGCCGGCAAGCCCTCAATCAGGCGGTCAGTTCGTGAATGGTCACGTCCGGACAGACGGATCTGGCGATGTAGCAGAGATGGCGGTGGTGGGTGAGATAGATCACCTGGCCGACGGAGGCCATGCCGGCAAACAGCCGGAAGGTTTCCTCGGCGCGGAAATCGTCGAAGGTTTCCATGATGTCATCGGCGATGAACGGCACTGTCTGGCGGGTGGCGGCGAATTCATGGAAGCCGGCGACGCGCAGCGCCAGGTAAAGCTGGAAGCGGGCGCCCTTGGACATTTCCGCCGCCTGTTTCGAAGTGCCGTCTTTCTGGATGGCGATCAGCAGTTCGCGTCCCTTGTCGCGCCCATGGTCAGGCTGCGAGGCAAGGCCGGTGTAGCGGCCGCGGCTGATGGTGCGGATGGCTTCCGATGCGCGCTGCATCATCGAGGAGCTGTGGCGCTCGCGGTAGAGCGTCAGCGCCTGCTCCATGGCGATGACGCCGGCCGACAGCCTGAGATAGCGCTCGGCGCCCTCGGCAATGGCGAGCAGGGTGGTCTTCCGCTTCTGCTCGATGCGGGCCACCGCATCGTCGCCGCCGACGGCGTTGATCGCGTCGGAGGCGCGGGTGCGGGCGGCAAACAGATGCTGGATTTCGGCGTCGAGTGTTTCGAGCGACGCTTCGAGTTCCTGCTTTTCCGCGTTAAGTTCTGTGGCGTCGGCGGTTTCCAGCCGGGAGCGGGCTTCGTCAAGCGAGGCGACGCCGAGCGCCTCGCAGAGTTCGTCCGCGATCTGGCTGGTCCGTTGCCCCAGTTGCCTGCGCTCGAGCGCCTGGTCGGTCCTCAGCGCCGCGTCGGGCAGCGAGTCGGCGCCGAGCGCCTCGAGCATATGCGCCTTGCGGGCGGCATGGGCCGCGCGGGTTTCTGCATGGGTGCGCTGCCGGGCCAGCGCCTGTTCGATCTGCCGGGTGAGATCGTCATGGCGGGCGTTGGCTTTCTCGGCCATTGCCAGCCGGTCCGCCAGTTGCCGGGCAATGGCGGCGGGCGGGGTGTCGCGAGTGTCGAGGCCGGCCTCTGAGGCGGTTGCCTGAAGTGCTGCGGCATAGTCGGCCTGATCCCGCTGCATCTTGGCGATGCGGTCGGCGAGGCCATCGCGCTCGTGGATCGCGGTTGCCAGTTCGGCAAGCAGCGGCAGGGCCTCGCGGACTTCCGCGGCGGTCGGGGCCTTCGCGGCGTTGCCAAGCCAGCTGCCGTCGCAGGCCTGCTTCCAGGCCAGCATCCAGGCCTGCGCTTCGGCTTCGGTGTTCTCGACATCGCGCTGCCGCCGGGCGAGCATGCGCTCCTGTTCGGCCAGTGCCTGGCGGTAACCATCAAGCTTCGCTTCCCGGCTGACGAGAGTTTGCGCGCGGGCGAGCAGCGTCTCGAGGTCTTCGTCCGGGCCGGCCTCCGGGTCGAGCGGCGAAAGCGCCCGGTGCAGCCGTGCAGCGACGGTCCGCCGGTCCTGCTCGGCGATTTCCAGCGCGCGGACGTCGGCCTGAAGCGCGTCGTCGGCCCGAAGAACCTGGTCCCTGCGATCGAGCCACTGCTGCAAAGCCTCGGGCGTCATGCCGGCGGGCAGGGCGGGTGAAAGCTGCCCGATAGTGGCGGCGATCCGATCGCTGAGATCGGACAGTGCCTTGTCGATGCCGGCCCGGGCGGTCTCCGCGCCCTCAAGGCCGGCCCTGGCGATGTCCGATTGCATCGAGATTTCGTTGAGCCTGGCGACCTCGGAGAGATGCGCGGCGCGCCTGTCGGCGGCCTCGTCATGGGCATGCATGGCGGCTTCAAAGGTTGCTGCGGTCTCCGGATCGAGCCTGGCCTTGTGGGTTTCCCAGGCCTTGTCGCGCACGGTGCGCAGCGCCTGCGTCTGAGCGTTTGACGGCAGGGCGCCTGGCCGGGTGATGGCGGCAGCCTCCGCCTCCAGCCGCTTGAGCGTCTGGCCGTGGCGGGCAATCTCCTCGTCGGTCGAGATGCGTTTCCGGTCGAGCTCCTCGATGCCGGATTTCCATCCGCGGATTGTTTCTGCCGATGGCGGCAGCATGGCGCGCAATTGCCCGGTCTTGCCTGTCCACGGGGTCAGGGTCTCGATCAGCGCACGGCATGTCTCGCGCGCCGCCGCCACGGTGCGGCTGGCGGTCAGGCAGTGCTGGTCGTGGTTGTCATTGCGCAGAAGCGCGAGGATTTCTGCGAGCGCCGCCATCCGGCCTTGCTGGAGCCCGGGTGCGCCGGGCTCCGGTGCTCCGCCTGCCGAGAGCAGATGTGCCTGCGCCTCGTCGCGGTTGGCAAGCGCGTCGGCGGCTTCCTTGCGGGCGGCGGCAAGCCGTACATCGAGGCTTGCACGGGCGTCGATCAGCTCGCGGAGGGCGGCTGTCCTGGAGGTGTCGAGCAGCAGCTCGGCGGCGATTGAGCCGGTCGGTTGCCCGAGGCGGGCAAGATACTGCTCGATCCGCCCGTCGATGCGGTCGAGCGCCGCGCGGCGCTCCGGCAGATCTTCGCCGGCAGCGTCGTGGCGGGTGCGCAGCCGGGCGAGTTCGCCGAGGCGGTCCTGCAACGCCAGCATCGTGGCATCGACATCAAGTGCATCCCGCTCCGCGGTCAGCCGCTCGATCTCGGCCTCCAGCGCAGCGCCCGCGGCTTCAAGAGCGGCCTCCTGCTCGCCGAGATCCCGGACCTGCTGGCGCCATTCGGGGGCAACGTCCGGCAGGTCCGAGAGCGGTTCGAGGCCGGCCTGCAGCCGCTCGAGTTCGGCGAGGCGGGGACGCGCCGTCAGCAGGCGGTCAATTTCGGTCAACCGCACGCGGAGTCGCTTGCGTTCGCCGCCGGCCTCGTCGTGGCGGGCCTTTGCCTCTTCCAGCTCCTTGCTCAGTTGCGCAAATTTGCTGGCTTGGGTGTCGATCCGGTCGCGCTCGGTCTTCAGTTCGGCAAGTTCGGCCTTGAGTTCACCAAGGATGCGCTTCTGGGCGCGGGGCTTGTAGAAATCCTCGGTCTCGGTGCGGATCCCCGAAAGCCGCTGGGAGAGGTCGCCCAGTCCGGCGCTGGCCGAAAACAGCAGTTCGCCCAGATCGCCACGGCTGGCGAGGATGCTTTCGCCGCCCTGTTCAAGGCTTTCATCGTCGAGCGAGAACATGGTCAGGTAGCTGTCGCGGTCGAGCCCGCCGAGGCCTGAGAGCAGTGCGCCGTCGGAGACGGGCTGGTCGCGGCTATCGAGCAGGCTGTTCTGCTGGCGCTTGATGCGGACGAATTCCTGCGTCCTGCCGTCGATTTCGATGGCCGCGCCGATCCGCATGTTGGGGTAGGGGTGCAGGAAATTGTAGCTGCTTTGCGCGCCGATGCCGAACAAGAGGTCGAGCCAGGCGCTGAACAGGGTCGATTTGCCGGCCTCGTTCGGGCCGTAGACGATGTGCAGATCGCAGCCGCCGGCGGCAGCCGATCCGAAATCGATCCGGTGATCGGTGAACTTGCCGTAGCGGGTGAGGTCAAGGCGATTGAGGCGCATCAGGCGGTCTCGCCGCCGGTGGCGTGGCCTGGCTGCAGCCGGGCCAGCACGTCGTCGGCGCCCTGGCGGGCAAGCTCCAGGCGCCGCGCCCTTGTCTCGGCCTCGTCGGTGCCGAACATATCTCGAAGATCGGTCGGCAGCTGCGCCTGCAAGGTTTCGGCCACGGCTGCCAGCGCGGTCTCGTAGGCGTCGGAGCCGAGAATGGCGTCCTCGATCAGGGCCCTGAGTTCATGCAGCGGGTCGGTCGCCGATGCTTGAACCGTTCGCGGCGGCGTACAGCCGATCTCGATCTTCTCGATCCAGGTGCCGCCGATCTGCGCGGCCCGTTCCTCGGCCTCGGCCATCAGCAGATCGACATCGCGGCGCATGCGCCAGGCGAGCGGGGTTTCGCCGGAGACCGTGAGCCGGACCACGAGCTGCTGAGCCGATGACCTGGAGCGGGCCGGTGCCAGCGCATCGGTGAGCGCGCCTGCGAGATCGCTCCATTCGGCGAGGCCTGTGGCGTCGACGGTGACCCGGGCAAACTCGGCGAGGGCGGTCTGCCTTTCTTCAAGGCTGACCGCTCCATCTTCGCCGATCGACACGAGCGTCACCGATTTGGGGCCGTCCTCGTTGATGTCGCGGCCCTGCGGCATGCCGGGCATGACGATGGTTGCCGAACCGGTGACGACCGAGCGCTTGTGGATGTGTCCCAGCGCCCAGTAATCATAGCCGGTGGCTTGCAGTTCGGCGGGGCTGCAGGGCGCATAGGGATCGTGCCCGGGGGCGCCGCCGAGGCTTGTGTGCATGATGCCGATGTTGATCGCGTCGGGAAGGGCACGGGCGTATTTCGGAAGCAGGCTTTCCGGCGCTGTCGGGCTGGCAAAACTCAGTCCATGAACAGCGACCGGCTTCTCGCCCGCGCCGCGTTCGATCAGCACATGCTCGGGGCTCCTGCCGAACAGCTTGACCAGATCGGGCAGCACCAGTTCGCGGGATATGCGCGACAGCGCGTCATGATTGCCGCGGATGATGAAGGTGCGGACGCCGGCGGCGGACAGGCGGTTCAACTCGCTGGCGAGAAACCGGGCGGTCTTCATCGAGGTCTGGTCGCCATCATAGAGATCGCCGGCGATGATCAGGGCATCGACGCGCTCGGTTATGCACAGGTCGACAATATCGGAGAGCGCCTGCCGCGAAGCCCCGCCGACCAGTTCGGCCAGCTCCGGATTGCGCAGGGCGAGCGACTTGAGTGGGGAATCAAGATGGATGTCGGCGGTGTGAATGAAGCGGAAGCCGGCGATTGGTATGTCCTCCGGCTTTTCCCGGATTGCTGTTGATGAGGCGAGGTCAAGCCATAGCACAGTCTACCGGCGCGTCGGCAAGCTTTTCCAAAGCAGGAAGGCCGTCCTTTCGGGCGGCCCTCGAGTTTGATCAGGTGCGGCTGACGGTCGGTTGCGGGATGGAAATCAGGGCGCCCGGCCGGTCTTGCCGGTGACTTGCAGCCATTTGCCGCCATGGTCCGGCGCCTGGATCTTGCGAAAACTCATCTGCGCAGACTGGACCGGCATCACTTCGTCATGGAGATTGTCGAGGACATAGTCGCCATCGCGGGTTCTGACCACCAGCACCGTGTGCGCCTCGCTGCCGGCGTAGCCCATCGTCAGCAGCAGTTGCGAAGGCTTGAAACCAATGCGCAGCAGCCTGGCGCGCTTGGCGAGAGCGAAATCCTCGCAATCCCCCGAGCGTGCCTTTGCCGTCCAGAATTCCTTGCGGCCAAAGGCGGTCTGGTCGGAGGCTGCCTTGATCGAGCGGTTTACCTCCCGGTTGACGGCATTCAGGATGTTCTTCCGGGGCGGCGGCAGTGTGGAACCGGCGGAGCGTCCACCGCAATCGAAGGCATTGCGCGTGCAGTATTCAACGTGGCCGTATGGCCGCGTGGTCTGCTTGCCGGTCTTGAGCCATGTAGAGGCAATTGCCGGCGAGAGAAACGTAAACAAGGCCGCCAGCATGGCGAGCAAGAAAAGGGGTGCGCTCATGATTACCGCTGAACTCCTTGTTGATCGTTGCTGATGAGGCTTTCTGCCTCGCCTGAATCGATAAGAGGCGAAAAAACACTGTTGCGCAAGCCTTGCCCCAGGAAACTGCTTTTCTGTGACTTGTTGTGTCGCGATCCGATTGACTGAATTTGTAAGTAAATTGATTAAACATTAGTCACTGTGTAATAAATGGCGAATTAGTGGGCAATTTCCAGTCTCTGGCACATGCAATCCGGGCTGTGAACTATAATAAACCGTTAATGTCCGCCCTCCGTCGCAACTGGCAAGGCGTTTGCATTGATGACCTCCGTGGACACGAACAGCACGGAGGCTGACATGAAATTTACCACGAAATTGCGTATCGCAGGGGCGGCAGCACTTTTCACATCAACGATTCTCGCACATTCGGCATATGCCGCGGACGACACGATCAAGGTTGGTGTTCTGCACTCCCTTTCGGGCACGATGGCGATCTCGGAAACGACGCTCAAGGACACTGTGCTGATGCTCATCGAGCAGCAGAACGCCAAGGGGGGCGTGCTGGGCAAGAAGCTTGAGGCCGTTGTCGTCGACCCGGCATCCGACTGGCCGCTGTTTGCCGAGAAGGCGCGCGAACTGCTCACCGTCGACAAGGTCGACGTGATGTTCGGCTGCTGGACCTCGGTGAGCCGCAAGTCGGTGCTGCCGGTGATCGAGGAGCTCAACGGCCTTCTGTTCTACCCGGTCCAGTACGAGGGTGAAGAATCCTCCAAGAACGTCTTCTACACGGGTGCTGCGCCGAACCAGCAGGCCATTCCCGCGACCGACTATTTCCTCGAAGAGCTCGGCGTTGAGAAGTTCGCGTTGCTCGGCACCGACTATGTCTACCCGCGCACGACCAACAAGATCCTCGAGCAGTACCTCAAGGACAAGGGCATCGCTGCCGAAGACATCTTCGTCAACTACACGCCGTTCGGTCATTCGGACTGGTCGAAGATCGTTGCCGACGTGGTTGCTCTTGGCGCCGACGGCAAGAAGGTCGGCGTGATCTCGACCATCAACGGTGACGCCAATATCGGCTTCTACAAGGAACTGGCCGCCGCCGGCATCTCTGCCGACGACATTCCGGTCGTTGCCTTCTCTGTGGGCGAAGAAGAACTCTCCGGCCTCGACACCACCAACCTCGTCGGTCACCTGGCCGCCTGGAACTACTTCCAGTCCGCCGATGTGCCGGTCAATGCTGAGTTCATCAAGGAATGGAAGGCGTTTGCCGGCGAGAAGCGCGTGACCAACGACCCGATGGAAGCCACCTATATCGGCTTCAACATGTGGGTGCAGGCAGTCGAAGCCGCCGGCACCACCGACGTGGACAAGGTGACCGAAGCCGTGGTCGGACAGAAGGTTCCGAACCTGACCGGCACGATGGCCGAAATGCTGCCCAACCATCACCTGACCAAGCCGGTGCTCATCGGCGAAATCCAGGCCGATGGCCAGTTCGATATCGTCAGCCAGACCGAGCCGGTTCCGGGCGACGCCTGGACCGACTTCCTGCCCGAATCCAAGGTGCTGGAATCGGACTGGATCACCCTGAAGTGCGGCATGTACAACACCGACACCAAGACCTGCGTGCAGCTCAATTCCAACTATTGAACCCTGCAAAGGGAAGGGGGCCTTGTGCCCCCTTCCACCCCTTCAACCGGTCTTGATTTCCCATGCTCCGCATCATTTTCCTTCTCCTTGCCGCTCTGCTTGCATTCGCGCCCGCCCACGCGCAGGACGCCGATCTCAATACCCTGCTCGAGACACACCGGGCGAAGATCGAGAAGCCGTCGCGCACGACCATCGGGCCGGTGCTCGACGCCCTGGTCGCAAGCCAGCTGCCCGGCGTGGCGGTCTTTCTCGAGAAGTGGCGGGAAAAGGAGTTGTGGCAGCGGAAATCGGATGGCCGGTTCTTCCTTGTCGAAAAGGCCGACGGCGGCAAGCTGATGCTGATCGATGTCGGCACCGGCGAGCAGGCCGGGCTGGCTGACAAGGCCGACCTCGACAATCTCAAGCCCAACAGTGGCGTGCGCGGCGTTATCGCCGGCGCACTGGTACAGTTCCAGCTCTCCGATCCGGACCCGGAACGGCGGCTGCAGGCACTGACGGCGCTGGAACGGGATCCCGATGCCTCGCATCTGGGCATTCTCAGGGCGGCAATCGACTCCGAACCCGACCCCGCCATCAAGGCGCGCAAGGAGCGGCTGCAGCGGCTGCTGACCATCCAGTTCGGCAGCGACCAGGCAAACCGGGTTGCCGCAATCGAGAGTTTTGCCGGCGATCCCGGCGTCGATGCGCGCGCGGCACTCAATCCGCTACTGGCGACCAGCATCAAGGTGTTCGACACGGCACCCGAAGGCGTCAATGTGGCGAGGCTGCTGACACCGGGCAGCGATATCGAGCCTGACATCGCCTACCAATTGCTGGTCGATGCCGGCAAGGCGCGGCCGATCGTGCCGTTGGCCGACCGCAAGCAGGCGCTGATCGACAATATCGAAAACGGCCTGGTGGCCGGCATTCCGGTCGCCGAACTGGTAACCCAGAGCGCCCGCGACCGCGCCTATCTGGCGCTTGCCGGCAATGGAACCGTGCCGCCGCTGGTGACCAAGGAAGAGCAGCGCCAGGCGCTGGCCGATCATGTGTTCGCGGAAGTCTACGCGGAGCCGGATCCGGTGCTGACGACGGCCGCACGGGAAACGCTCGCCAGCATCAGCGGTACGGTCGGTTTCTACCAGTTTGTCGATCTGGCGCTCGACGGGCTGTCGCTGGCGTCGATCTACTTTCTCGCGGCAATCGGGCTTGCCATCACTTTCGGGGTGATGGGGGTGATCAACATGGCGCATGGCGAATTCATCATGATCGGCGCCTATACCGGCTACGTCGTGCAGCAGTTCATCCCGAACTACACGGTCTCGATCATCGTGGCGCTGCCGCTGGCTTTCGCTGTGGCGTTCCTGGCCGGCGTGGCTCTGGAACGTCTGGTGATCCGCTATCTTGCGCACCGGCCGCTCGAAACGCTGCTCGCTACCTTCGGCGTGTCGATCGCGCTGCAGCAGGTTGCCAAGAACATCTTCGGCACCCAGGCTCGGCCGCTGACATCGCCGTCCTGGCTCGACGGTGCCTGGGTGCTCAATGACGTGGTGTCGATCAGCTATATCCGGATCGCGATCTTCGTGCTGGCGCTCGCCTTCCTCGGGCTCTTGCTGTTCGTGCTCAACAAGACCCGCCTCGGTCTCGAAGTCAGGGCGGTGACGCAGAACCCGCGCATGGCCTCGTCGATGGGGATCAATCCGGACCGGATCAACATGCTGACCTTCGGGCTCGGCTCCGGCATCGCCGGGATCGCCGGGGTCGCCATCGGGCTGTTTGCGAAAGTCACCTCGGAACTCGGATCGGGCTACATCGTGCAAAGCTTCATGACCGTAGTGGTCGGCGGCGTTGGCAACATCTGGGGCACGCTGGCCGGCGCCGGGATGATCGGCTCGCTGCAGAAGCTCATCGAGTTCTTCAATCCGTCCAACACGCTGGCGGCACAGACCTACATGATCATCTTCATCATCATCTTCATCCAGTTCAGACCCAAGGGCATCATCGCGCTCAAGGGCCGTGCGGCGGGGGACTAGACCATGCAACGCTCCCTGTTCGCCCGGCAGCCCTCGGTGCTGGTCTTCATCGGTCTTCTGGCGCTGTTCACCATCGTGATCATCATCCTGTCGGAAGGTTTCGGTCTCGGCATCGTCTCGACGAGCTTCATCAAGATCCTCGGCAAGACCCTGTGTCTCTGCTTGATCGCCATCGCCATGGATCTGGTCTGGGGCTATTGCGGCATCCTGTCGCTCGGCCATTTCGCCTTCTTCGGGCTCGGCGGCTACATGATCGGCATGTGGCTGATGTACGAGCGGACCAAGGACATCGTCATCGCCTCGCTGTCGGGAGGGGAACTGCCGGCAACGCCGGAAGAGATCACCGAGGCGATCGGCACGCAGATCTTCGGCGTGGTCGGCGGGGCCGAGATCCCGGTGGTCTGGTATTTCGCCGACAGCCTGTTTGCGCAGCTCCTGCTCGTGGTGCTGGTTCCGGGGCTTCTGGCGCTGGTGTTCGGCTGGCTCGCCTTCCGCAGCCGGGTGACGGGCGTGTATCTCTCCATCCTCACGCAGGCGATGACGCTGGCGCTGTCGCTCTACCTGTTCCAGAACGACTCGGGGCTGAGAGGCAACAACGGGCTTTCGGGATTGCAGAACATTCCCGGCCTGACCGAAGTGCCGCAATCGGTGGTCTCGGTGTGGTTCTTCCTGGCTTCGGCCTTCGCGCTGGGGCTGGGTTATCTGGTCGCCGCATGGGTGGTGTCGGGCAAGTTCGGCAATGTCATCCGGGCGATCCGCGATGACGAGGCGCGCATCCGCTTCATGGGCTACCCGGTGGAGGCCTACAAGCTGGTGGTGTTCACCCTGACCGCGGTGATCGCGGCGATTGCCGGGGCGCTTTACTATCCGCAGGCCGGCATCATCAATCCGGCGGAAATTGCGCCGATCGCCTCGATCTACCTGGCGGTCTGGGTAGCGATCGGCGGCCGCGGGCGGCTCTATGGCGCGGTGATCGGGGCCGCGCTGGTGTCGCTGTTGTCCTCCTGGTTCACCGGCGGGCAGGCGCCGAGCATCCCGCTCGGCTTCTACACGATCGACTGGGTCGACTGGTGGCAGGTGCTGCTCGGGCTCGGCTTCGTGCTGGTGACGCTGTTTGCGCCGAAGGGCATCGGCGGGCTGTTTGACCGGCTGGTCAGGAAGGATGCTGCATCGTGAGCGCGCTTCTGGAAGTGACTTCGATTTCCGTTTCGTTCGACGGGTTCAAGGCGATCAACAATCTGTCGTTCGAGATCGGCGGGCAGGAGCTGCGCGCCATCATCGGACCGAACGGCGCGGGCAAGACCACCTTCATGGATATCGTGACCGGCAAGACCCGGCCCGACGAGGGCCGGGTGCGGTTCGGGGAACCGCAGCTCGATCTGCTCAGGCTGTCGGAAAGCCAGATCGCGCGCGCTGGCGTCGGCCGCAAGTTCCAGCGCCCGACCGTGTTCGAGGCGCAAAGCGTGCGCGACAATTTGACGATGGCGCTGAGCAACGACCGGCTGCCGTTCGCGGTGCTGCGCTACAAGCCGAGCAAGGAAGACGATGGCAGGGTGTCGGCGCTTGCCGAGGAGATCGGCCTGTCGGGGGAACTCGACCGGACGGCGGGCGAACTCTCCCACGGGCAGAAACAGTGGCTCGAGATCGGCATGCTCTTGGCCCAGGATCCGAAGCTTTTGCTGGTCGACGAGCCGGCGGCCGGGATGACGCTGGGCGAACGCGAACACACCACCGACCTCTTGCGCCGGGCGGCCGAAACCCGCGCCGTCGTCGTGGTCGAGCACGACATGGAGTTCGTCCGCCGGCTCGACTGCAAGGTGACGGTGCTGCACGAAGGGTCGGTTCTGGCGGAGGGGACGCTCGATCACGTCACCGCCAATTCCGACGTCATCGATGTCTATCTGGGGCGCTAGAAAATGCTGAACGTTGAAAACCTCACCCTTCATTACGGGCAGTCGCAAATCCTCAAGGGCATCTCGCTGAAGGCCGATGTGGGGCAGGTGACCTGCGTGATGGGCACCAACGGCGTTGGCAAGACCAGCCTGCTCAAGGCGATCTCCGGCGTGCATCACCGCTCGGGCGGGGACTATTCCCTGGCGGGCGAGGCGATCGGCAAGCTGCCGGCCTACCAGCTGGCGGCCAAGGGCGTGGGCTACGTGCCGCAGGGCCGGGATATCTTCCCACTGCTGACGGTCACGGAGAACCTTGAAACCGGCTTTGCCTGCCTGCCGCGGTCGGAGCGAAAGATCCCCGATCATATCTATGAGCTGTTCCCGGTGCTCAAAGACATGCGCAACCGGCGCGGCGGAGACCTGTCGGGCGGGCAGCAGCAGCAGCTGAGTATTGCCCGTGCGCTCATCACCCGGCCCAAGCTGCTGCTGCTGGATGAGCCGACCGAGGGCATCCAGCCCAACATCATCCAGCAGATCGGTCGGGTGATTGCGCTGCTGCGCGACGAAGGCAAGATGGCGATCGTGCTGGTGGAGCAGTATTTCGAATTTGCCTATGGCCTGGCGGACCGCTTCTGCGTGATCGAGCGCGGTGAGGTGAAGATGTCCGGCGACCGGGAAAGCCTGAGCAAGGAAACCCTGCGCGAGGCCGTGTCGGTCTGAAGTCCCGACCTTGGCCCAGATGCACAGGAATTGTGCGAGTGGCGTGGTTTGCGGGCTGAGCCTGCCCATCGCAAATGCAGTGATCCCAAGGGTTTGAAGCGAAAGCGGTGTGAATGCCGGCCTGACGTGACCGCAAGCAACTGGCACGGTTCCTGCATTGTATTTGCCAGATCCAGAGGGGATCGCACAAGACGCTCGATAAAGAGTGCTTCGACAAAGGCCGCCAGACAGGATGCCGCTGATCCCGGATGTACGGAGAGCGCCCTGGCTGGCGGTCTTTTCACATGCCGGGCTGGAGATCGCTGAGTTGCGCCTCTCCGGCGACGGACCTTGCTTGAGACCGGGCCTTTCTTGCAGGCAGTTTGCGATCAACCACCCAGTCGGTTGTTGCTGCGGCGATCCAGATCGCAAACAAGGTGACCCATGCGGTCAGGGCGAAGATGCTTGCGCCGGTGACGCCGGCGCCGACGGCGCAGCCGCCGGCCAACATGCCGCCAAACCCCATCAGCGCTGCGCCGGCCAGATAGCGGCGCATCGAACCGCCGCCCTCAAAGCCTTGCAGCTCCAGCTCCCCTGTCACCAAAGCGGCGATGAACGCGCCGATGAACACGCCGGGGACCAGACCGACATCGAAATCGATCATCGAACCGGGCTCCGAGAGGAACAGCATCAGCGTGTTGGCTGACGGTCCGGTGAAACTCAGAGCTTCCAGTTGCACCGGCTCGAAGGCGATAGTGGTCATCGATTTTGTGAACCACCAGGCCAGCGGAATGCAGGCGCCAACGGCAAAGGCGGTGATGGTCTTCCAGAGTCCGATCTTGCGCCAAAGCGCCAGCGACAGGCTGGCGACAAGGCCGACCAGGACGAAGGTGAGGGCGATTATTTCGGAGATACCGAACAATGTCAGCAGATCGTTCGAACCGATCGACAGGGTTGTCAGCGGCGACGCCAGCGCATCGCGAAGCGGAGAAAGAAACCCGTGCAGGCTGGCTTGGGCGACGACTGCGAAGACAAGACCGGAAAGCAGGGCACGCAGGTTGCCGGTGGCCGAGAGCACCAAAAGCCTGGACGAACAGCCACGCGCCAGCACCATGCCGGTGCCAAACAGCAAGCCACCAATGGCCGCTCCCGAGAGGCTTTGCGGCGAAGCCAATTGACGGGCTTCGGTGGCGGTGAACATACCAAACGCCGACAGCAGCATGGTTCCGGCAATGGCTGTGGAAAACACGATCAGCCAGATCGCCATCTTGCCACCGACCTGGCCGCGGGAGAACTCGATGGCTGCGGCGCGCAGGCAGAACCGGCTTTGCTGTGCGAAGGCACCGAACAGCGCACCAATGATGGCGCCGCCGATCAACAGCGCGCCTTTGTCACCAAACCTGTCAGCAAGCCATTCGAGTTCCATTCCACGGCCCTTTTTAGACGCAATTTGCCTGATTTATGAGAACAAGCATTGACCTGGGTCAAGACAAAGGCAAATATTCATATAATTCTATATGGGAGAGAGAACATGGCACCGCTCGAACAGACGCGCCGCACATTCCTGCACACCGGCATGGCTGCAGCAGCCAGCATGCTGCTGCCGGCGGGGCTTTCCGGGGCCAGGGCATTCGAAATCGGCGATGCCGTTCTGACCAGCGTCAGCGACGGCAATCTGGTCCTGCCGCTGAGCTTTTCCTATCCGGATGCGCCGCAGGACGAACTGATCGCGCTTCTGGAAAAGAACGGATTGCCGACGGATTCGCTTCTGCCCGATTGCAACGTGCCTATCCTCAAGACATCCGACCGGCTGATCATGTTTGATGTCGGCTCGGGATCCAACTTCATGCCGTCGGCCGGCAAGCTTCTCGACAATATGGCCGACGCCGGCTTCGATCCGGCCGATGTGACCGATGTGGTCTTCACCCATGGCCATCCGGACCATCTCTGGGGCCTGCTCGATGATTTCGACGAGATCGTCTTCCCCAATGCCAGCTTCCACATGGGGCGTGCGGAGTGGGACTTCTGGCGCGATCCGGGGACGGTCGATGCCATGCCGGAAGAGCGCAAGACCTTCGCCGTGGGCGCGCAGAACCGGCTGGCCGTTCTCGAGGACATGATCAACCTGTTCGAGCCCGGCGCCGAAGTCCTGCCGGGCATTGAGGCCGTGGACACGTCGGGGCATACGCCCGGGCACATGTCGTTCATGCTGCACGGCGGATCCGAGCCGATGCTGATTGCGGGCGATGCGATCACCCATTTCGCCGTGTCGTTCGCGCATCCGGCGTGGCCAAGCGGCTCGGACCAGGATGCCGAGAAGGGCGTCGCCACGCGTCTCAGGCTGCTTGACCGGCTTGCGACCGACAAGGCGGCACTGGCCGCCTACCACTTGCCCAAGCCCGGCGAGGGCCGGGTGGAGCGCGACGGGACGGCTTACCGGTTCGTCGCCTCGGCCTAGGGTCAGGTCTTGCGGGCGCGCCAGTCGGCGATGAAGCTGAACGGCGTGCCTTCGACCAGCATGCCTAGCCCCATGCGGGCGCCCGCGGCGATCGAGATCATGACGATGGGGGCGGAGATCGCCATCACGGAAAAGGCGCTGACGCCCTGGCCGATGGTGCAGCCGAGCGCGAAGACGCCGCCGGTTCCCATCAGGAAGGCTCCAAGCAGGTGACGGCTGAGTTCGCGTGCGTCATCGCACGCCTCCCAGCGCATGTCGTCCGAACGAAATGCGGAGACCGCCGCGCCGAGGAAGACGCCGACGACAAGGCCCACGCCATAGTCGGGCAGTTCGCCGGTGACCGTGATGATCTGGAGGATGGTCTCGCCGACCGGCATGACGAAGGAGCCGGCCTCGATCTGGACCGGGAAGTAGGCAAGGGCGGCGTAGTTGCTGGTGATGACCCAGCCTGCGGCAATGCACAGGCCGATGACCATGCCGGCAACAAGCCGGGCGCGGTCGGCGCGGAAGCTTGCGGATCTGAATACCCACCACAGGCCGGCAAACCCGATTGCCAGGGCGAGCGCCAGGCTGATGTCGAAACCGATGGCGCCTGACAGGAGGGCGCCGGCCGACTGTCCGCCGAAGCGGCTCAGATCCAGCGAGAGCGGATCAAGCAGGGTTGCGCGGAGATGGGCGGTGACGCCGCGCTGGGCGGCGAGGGCCGCCAGACCCAGGCCGGTCAGGACCACCAGCGCCCGCAGGTTGCCGCCGCCGAGCCGCACCAGGGCGCCAAAGCCGCAGGTGCCGACGAGCGCCATCCCGACGCCGAACATCAGCCCGCCCACGATAGCGCCGGCAAGCGGCAGCGGTTCGGTCAGGTAGAAGGATTTCTCGATCGTGACTAGGCCCGCGGCACTGAGCAGTTGCGTGGCGATGAGCGCGGTGAAAGCGGCCAATGCCCAAGCCCGCAGGGGGGTGTCGTCACCCGCGTACCAGTGACGCTCCAGCGCCGCCATCGTGCAGAAATGACTTCGCCGCGCGGCATAGCCGATGATCGCGCCGACCAGGCAGCCCGAAAGCGCCAGCACCCACCCCGAATCCATCATGTCGGTCATCTCCTCCCGTTTGCCAGGTTCGAGCCCGGTCTTGTTACTCTGAACTTACGGCCACACCCAAGCCAATGCAAGCAATCCGGGAGCATCAACCCGCCCGGTTAGCCGGTTCGCACAGCAGCTCATAAAGCGAGGTGACCACCGCCGAGACTTCCGGACTGGTGATCGAATAGTGAATCACGCGGCCCTCGCGGCGGGTGCTGACCAAATGGTCGTAGCGAAGCCGGGCAAGCTGTTGCGACACTGCGGCCTGCGGCAACGACAGCAACTCCTCGAGCTCGGAGACGGATTTCTCGCTCTCCGACAGCAGCCAGAGAATCAGCAGCCGGGTTTCGTGGGACAGGGCCTTGAGAATGTCGCTTGCCTTGCGGGCCTGGCCGGCCAGGAGGGTAATGTCCTGCCCGTTGAAATCCTGACCTGACGACGGGGCGGTCATCACTGGTCCAGCTTTGTCATCATCTCGTCGACAAGCGCCCAGAAGAACTGGTCGCCGGGATAGCCGCGCAATCTTGCGATCTCGCGACCACCGTCGACCAGCACAAAGGTCGGGGTGAACCGCTCGACCGGAATTCCGGCGAGGTCGGCAGGGATATCGTCGTGAATGTTGACGCGGCGCAGCGGGGCGCGCTTGCCTTGTTCGGTTTTCGGCCAGGCCGGTGCGATTTCCTCGTTGAACCGCTTGCACCATGCGCAGCCCGGCTGCTCGAACATGATCATTTCGGCGGCCATGACCGGGGTCGTCAGACCCAGGATGAGGGTCAGTGCCACGACATAGAGTGAGGTCATGAGGCCAGTCCAATCACTGAAAAATAGTGATTGCAATATATATGCATTGTTGCATATCTTGCAATCGTATTCTGGTTTGTCCCGGAATGCGGGAGGCTCGATACCGGAATACAGGAAGCTGCTTGCTGCATGCAATTGACATGGCAACGGCAAGCCCTGCATGCACCGGAGGATTGTGATGGGGTGGTTGTGACGGGTCGCATCCGACTGTCAGCGCCACAGGGAGGACGTTAGATGATCGATGTCGGGTACGGGGCCGCGTTTCTGGCCGGTTTGCTGTCCTTTTTCTCACCCTGCGTGTTGCCGATCGTTCCGCCCTATCTTGCCTATCTGGCGGGCATGAGCTTCAACGAGGTGAAGAATGCCGATGCAGACGCTGTCGCATCGCGCCGTATCGCTCTCGCCTCGATTGCCTTCGTGCTGGGCTTCAGTACCGTTTTCGTGTCGCTGGGGGCGACCGCAAGCCTGATCGGCCAGTCGGTTGCGCGCTATTTCGATGTGCTGGCGATCGTCGCCGGAGTGTTGATCCTGTTGATGGGGCTACATTTTCTCGGCGTGTTCCGGTTTGCGCTGCTTTATCGCGAAGCGCGGGTCCAGGTTGAGCGCAAGCCTGCGGGGATGGTCGGCGCCTATGTCATGGGACTGGCCTTCGCCTTCGGCTGGACACCGTGTGTGGGGCCGATCCTGGCGGCGATCCTGTTCATGGCGGCCGCCAAGGAAAGCGCCGGGCAGGGCGCGGTGCTGCTGGGCCTTTATGCGCTCGGAATCGGCATTCCGTTTGTTGTCGCCGGGTTCTTCGCGAGCCGTTTCATCCGGTTTTCGACCCGAATCAAGAAACATATGGCTGTCATCGAAAAAGCCATGGGCCTACTCCTTGTCGTCACCGGTATCCTGTTCATGACCGGGCAGATGTCACGGATCGCGCAATGGCTGCTTGAGATGTTTCCCGCATTCGCTACGATCGGTTAGGAGGAATAAGATGATAAGACGTGTGATAATTGCGCTTGCAGCGCTTGCCGCCCTGTCCGTCCAGGCCTGGTCCTCCGAGATCGGCGAAGACGGACTGCACAAGGAGGACTGGTTTGCCCTCACCTTCCGCGATGTCGCAGAGGACATTGCCAGCGCCAAGGAGGAAGGCAAGCGGCTGGTGATGATTTTCGAGCAGCGCGGCTGCATCTATTGCGCCCAGATGCACGAGAAGATCCTGTCGGATCCGGAGGTTTCCGACTTCATCAAGGCCAACTACAAGGTCGTCCAGTACAACATGTTCGGCGACGAGGAAGTCACTGATCTTGACGGTGAAGTGCTGACCGAGAAGACCGCGGCGCGCAAATGGGGCTATGTTTTCACCCCGACCATGGTGTTTCTGCCGGAGGAAGCGCCGGAAGGAAAGACCGTTGCCGAGGCGGCGGTTGCAACCATGCCGGGCGCATTCGGGAAATGGACATTCCTCAACATGTTCAAATGGGTAGCCGAGAAAGGCTACGAGAGTGACGAGCATTTTCAGAAGTATCACGCCCGGATCATCAACGAGATGCGGGCACAGGGAAGGCTTGATGCAGAGTAGGCTGCGCAAGCCATACATTCAAGAAATCATATTTTTGCATTGATTGTGCGGTGAAGTATGGGTATCTTGGAATCGGAGTAGATCCGGACTGCTGTGTCCGGTCAATCGGAGGAGGGAACGCCAAAATGACAAGGCGAATGAAAATCACACTGGGGGCGATGGCGGCGGTTGCACTGTCGACTGCAGCTTTTGCGAGCGAGGTTTCGCCCGATGCGGTGGAGTTCACCGATGACGGTGTGACTGTATCTCTGACCGGCGTGGCAGGGGATCCTGCGGCCGGTGCGGAAGCCTTCAAGAGCCGCAAGCTGGGCAATTGTCTGGCCTGCCATACGAGTACCGATATGTCCAAGGAGCTTTTCCATGGTGATGTGGGCCCGTCGCTGGATGGTGTCGCCTCGCGCTGGGAGCAGCCGATGCTGAGGGCGATCGTGGTCAATTCGAAGCATGTGTTCACCGACGAAACCGTCATGCCAGGATTCTACTCGCTCAACGTCGGGCAGGACGTGGCCAAGGATTTTGTTGGCAAGACAATCCTGACCGCGCAGCAGGTCGAGGACGTTGTCGCCTATCTCGGTACACTCAAGGAATAAACTGGAGCAAGGGAGCTCGAAGCCAATGAAACTAACAAGACGCAATGTCTTAGGACTGACGGCGGGTGCGGCTGCATTCGCGGTCGCCGGTGCCCGGATGACTCCGGCTCTGGCCTCGGCGGAAGACGCCGAAAAGATGATCATGGAATTCACCGGCGGTGCAAAGCCGGGCGAAGGCAAGGTCTCGCTGAACACGCCGGAGATTGCCGAGAACGGCAACACCGTGCCGGTGTCGGTCAGCGTAGAAAGCGCCATGGAAGGCGACGATCTGGTGGAATCGGTCATCATTTTTGCCGATGGAAACCCGAGCCCGGCAGTTGCCACGTTCCATTTCACCGAAATGAGCGGTGAAGCACTCGCAACGACCCGTATCCGCCTTGCCAAGACCCAGAACGTCATCGCGGTTGCGAAGATGAAAGACGGTTCGGTCTTCATGGACAAGAAACAGGTCAAGGTAACCATCGGCGGCTGCGGCGGCTGAGGCAGGACAGGATTTACGAAAATGGCATCAAAACCACGCATCAAGGTGCCCAAGTCGGCTTCGGCCGGTGAGGTGATCACCATCAAGACCCTGATCAGCCACGAGATGGAATCGGGTCAGCGCAAGGACAAGGATGGTAATCCCATTCCGCGTCAGATCATCAACAAGTTCACCTGCACCTTCGAGGGGCAGAAGGTGTTCGAGTGCGATCTGGATCCGGCGATTTCCGCCAATCCCTATTTCGAGTTCAACGCAAAGGTGCCGGCCAGCGGGACATTCAAGTTCACCTGGCTCGATGACAACGGTTCGGTCTACGAGGCCGAGGCGCCGATCGAAGTCAAGTAACTTTGGGAGGGAGCCCGGGCGGGGGAGGTTCCCGCATCGGGAGTTCCCGGGAGGACGGAGAACGTTATGAAAAGACTTTTGATTGCCGGTGTCGTTATGGCGGCCGCATTCGCTGGGTCAGGTCCGGTCATGGCCGACCCGGTCGATGACACGCTCGAAATCGACGGTACGCCGATTGTAACCCGCGCAAAGGCGCCTGAGGGGCACCCGTTCGACGAGGTGTATTCGGGCTGGCTTTTCCGTGAAGCGGAAACCCGTGACGCGGAGCGCGATTCGATCGAAAACCCTGGCATGATCGCTGTCGAAGACGGCGAAGTGCTGTGGAACAAGGTTGAGGGCACCGCCGGCAAATCCTGCGCGAGCTGCCATGGCGATGCTGCAGAAAGCATGAAGGGCATCGGAGCCAGCTTCCCGAAATGGGATGCGGATTCAAAGAAGCCGATCAATGTCGAGCTGCAGATCAACAAGTGCCGCACCGAGCAGATGGGCGCGGAAGCGCTCGCCTTCAACAAGGGCGGCCAGCAGGAGCTGACGTCCTACATCAAGTACCAGTCGCTCGGCATGCCGGTCGAAATCGACCTGACGCAGGGCGACATGCAGGCCTGGTGGGAAAAGGGCAAGGACGTCTACTACACCCGCATGGGTCAGTTGAACCTTGCCTGCGCAAGCTGCCATGAGAAGGCCATGGGCAAGTTCATCCGGGCTGACCATCTCAGCCAGGGACAGGTCAATGGCTTCCCGACCTACCGTCTGAAGAGCGGTCTGACATCGCTGCATCAGCGTTTCCGCGGCTGTATCCGCGATACGCGGGCAGAACAGCCCAAGGCGTTCTCGGACGAGTTGATGGCGCTGGAAACCTATGTGACATGGCGCGGTACCGGCCTTTCGGTCGAAACCCCGTCGGTTCGCCAGTAGGCTTTGAATTTACCGGGGGCGTCTCGGCGCCTCCGGCCTCAGAACCCGGCGCGTCCTACAGGACCCGCATAGCCAGCGGTTTCGCTGGAGCATTACGCGATTACCGTTCTTCAGATCGGCATGACTTGAAGAGCTTTGCGTTAACGGTTTGAAATTAAATGAAAATACGGATTCTGGCATTTGCTGGAGCGAGATCGCTTGTCCGTTTTTCGCCCGAATGGAGAATGGGATGCATACCAGGCGAGATTTTCTGCAATATGCCCTGAACGCCGGCTTTGTGCTTGGCGCCGCCGGGTTGGGTGCAAATCCGACACGTGCGCTGGCGCAGCAGAAGCTGACACAGGATGATCTGCTGAAGTTCGACTCCAAGGGGCAGGTGACGCTGCTGCATTTCACCGACTGCCATGCCCAGCTCAAGCCGGTCTACTTCCGTCCGCCGGACACCAATATCGGTGTCGGCGCCTATGCCGGCGTTCCGCCGCACCTGGTTGCGCAGGAATTCCTCGATTACTTCAAGATCGAGAAAGGCAGCCCCTATGCCTATGCCCACACGATGGTCGATTATGTCGACCTGGCGCGGACCTATGGCAAGCTCGGCGGGCTGGACCGCACGGCAACGCTGGTCAAGGCGATCCGCGCCGATCGCGGTGACGACAAGGTGCTGTTCCTTGACGGCGGCGACACCTGGCAGGGCTCCTATACATCGCTGAAGACCAACGGTATGGACATGGTCGAGTGCATGAAGCTGCTCAAGCCCGACGCAATGACAGGACATTGGGAGTTCACCTTCGGCGAGGAGCGCTTCCTCGAGCTGATCGAGGCCATGGGCTATCCGTTTCTGGCATCCAATATTTTCGACGCGGAATGGGATGAGCCGGCCTTCGAGCCCACCGCCTATTTCGAGCGCGGCGGCGTCAAGGTGGCTGTGATTGGCCAGGCGATGCCGTACACGCCGATCGCCAATCCGAGCTGGATGTTCCCGAAGTGGTCGTTCGGCATCCGTCCCGAGGTGCTGCAGGCCAATGTCGACGCGGCGCGCGAAGAAGGCGCGGAAGTGGTGGTGATGCTGTCCCACAACGGCTTCGATGTCGACCGCAAGATCGCCTCGACCGTCAGCGGACTGGACGTGATCGTCACCGGCCACACCCACGACGCGACACCGTTTGCGCTGGAAGTCGACGGCACGCTGCTGATGTCGTCTGGCTCGCACGGCAAGTATCTCGGCCGCATCGATCTCGAGGTCAAGGACGGCAAGGTGACGGGCTACAGCTCCAACCTGATTCCGGTCTTTGCTGACATCATTACCCCGGATCCGGAGATGGCCGCCAAGATCGACGAGGTGCGCGCGCCCTATGAGGCCGAGACACAGCGTGTCATCGGCCGCACCGACAGCCTGCTTTACCGGCGCGGCAATTTCAACGGAACCTGGGATGACCTGATCTGCCAGGGCATCATGGAAGAACGCGACACCCAGATTGCGCTGTCGCCCGGTTTCCGCTGGGGCACGACGCTGCTTCCGGGCTCGGACATCACCATCGACGACCTCTACACCGAAACCTCTATGAGCTACCCGGCGGTCTACCGGCTGGAGTTCACCGGAGCGCAGATCAAGGACATCATGGAAGATGTCTGCGACAACCTGTTCAACAAGGATCCCTTCCTGCAGCAGGGCGGCGACATGGTGCGGGTGGGCGGGTTCAGCTACGCCTGTACGCCCGAGGCCGAAATGGGCAGCCGGATTTCGGATATGCGGCTGACCGGAAGCGGCGAACTGCTGGAGGCCGACAAGACCTATGTGGTCGGTGGCTGGGCGTCCGTGAACCAAGGGGTCGAGGGCCCGGCAATCTACGATCTGATGGAAAACTACATCACCAAGAAATCGGTGGTTTCGCTGGATCCGGAGGCTGCTGCCGTCCGGGTGATCCAGTAACGCCGATTTGAACCGAAAGCCGGGTTTCCCAGCCACGGCTATGAAGACGGAGACGACAATGCAAATGCTGGATATGCGCAGCGGGAGGTTTTCATGGTAGATATCACCGACCCGAAACGGACGAAACAGGCAGCGTCACGGCGCGATTTTCTCAAGGCCGGCCTGCTGGGCGGAGCCGCGGTTGCAGCCAGCGCCGGCGTGGCGCGGGCAGCAGGCGATCCGCTGATCACCGAAATCCAGGACTGGAACCGTTATCTCGGAGAAGGCGTCGACGTGGCGCCCTACGGCAAGCCGTCCGAGTTCGAGGCCAATGTCGTGCGCCGCAATGTGCCGTGGCTGACCGCGGACCCGGTATCGTCGATCAATTTCACGCCGCTGCACGAGCTTGACGGCATCATCACGCCCAACGGCCTGTGTTTCGAACGGCATCACGGCGGCACGGCGATCATCAATCCGGCCGATCACCGGCTGATGATCAACGGCCTGGTCGACACGCCGCTGGTGTTCACTATGGAGGACCTGAAACGGTTCCCGCGCGAAAACCGGGTGTACTTCCTCGAATGCGCCGCCAATGGCGGTATGGAGTGGCGCGGCTCGCAGCTCAACGGCTGCCAGTTCACCCACGGCATGATCCATTGCGTGGTCTATACCGGGGTGCCGCTGCGCTATCTGCTGGAAGAGGCAGGGGTGAAGACCAACGGCAAATGGCTCCTGGCCGAAGGCGCCGACGCCTCGGCGATGACGCGTTCGATCCCGATGGAGAAAGCGCTCGACGACTGCCTTGTCGCGTTCAAGATGAACGGCGAAGCGTTGCGTCCCGAACAGGGCTATCCGCTCAGGCTCTGCGTTCCCGGCTGGGAAGGCAACATGTGGGTTAAATGGCTGCGCCGGCTGGAAGTGGGCGACGAGCCCTGGGCTCAGCGCGAGGAAACCTCCAAATACACCGATCTTCTCGCCAATGGTAAGGCGCGGCGCCATACTTGGGTGATGGACGTGAAATCGGTCATCACCAGCCCGAGCCCGCAGGCACCGGTGACCCATGGCAAGGGGCCGCTGGTGATCACCGGCCTGGCCTGGTCCGGAAACGGCACGATCAAGCGCGTTGATGTCACGCTCGACGGTGGCCGCACCTGGCAGACCGCGCGGCTTGACGGCCCAAGCCTGCCCAAGGCGCTGCACCGGTTCTACCTCGATATTAACTGGGACGGGTCGGAGCTTTTGCTGCAGTCCCGCGCCATTGACGATCAGGGACTGGTCCAGCCGACCAAGAACGAGCTGCGCGCGGCGCGTGGCGAGAATTCGATCTATCACAACAATGGCATCCAGACATGGCACGTCAACAACGACGGGGTGGTTGAAAATGTTGAAGTTTCCTAAGTCTGCAGCTCTCGCTGTTCTGGCGCTCACAGCTTTTGCCAGCCCATCGCTTGCCGATGGCGACGCTGACGCCGGCCAGAAAGTGTTCAAGAAATGCGCGGCCTGCCACGCCGTAGGCGATGGCGCCAAGCACAAGGTGGGACCGGAGCTCAATGACGTGTTCGGCCGCACGGCAGGATCGGCTGAGGGGTACAAGTACTCCAATGCCATGAGCGAGGCCGGTCAGGGTGGCCTGGTCTGGGACGCAGAGACGCTGAGCACCTATCTGGCCAAACCGAAGGACATGATCAAAGGCACCAAGATGGCCTTTGCCGGTCTCAAGAAAGACGATGATATCGCCAATGTGCTGGCTTATCTGAAAACCTTCTCCCAGGAGACGGCGGCGGCTCCGGCGGCTGTTGAGACTGGCAAAACCCCGGTCGAAACCGCCGACGCGGGCGCCGCCGTCGAAGCTGCTCCGGCTGCGGAGATGGCTGTCGAGAAAAGCCAGGGCGCATTCGGGTTGGGCCGCAAGGCTATGCCCGATGAAATCGCGGCCTGGGACATCGATGTCCGTCCGGATGGAACCGGCCTGCCGGAAGGCCGTGGCACGGTGGCAGAGGGCGAACCGATCTTCGTGGAAAACTGCGCCGTCTGTCATGGCGATTTCGGTGAGGGCGCAGGACGCTGGCCGGTGCTTGCCGGAGGGCAGGACACCTTGCGCAACGACCGTCCGGAAAAGACGATCGGTTCGTACTGGCCATATCTGTCGACCGTGTTCGATTACGTTCGCCGAGCGATGCCGTTCGGCAATGCCCGTTCGCTCTCCGACGACGATGTCTATGCGCTCACGGCCTATCTGATGTATCTCAACGATATCGTGGATGACGAGGAGTTCGAACTGTCGAAGGACAACTTCGCCTCGGTACATTTGCCGAATGAAGCCAACTTCATTCCGGATGACCGGGCGAGCGAGCCGCATTACGCCAAGGGCATCGAGCCCTGCATGTCCGAGTGCAAGCCGGGCCCGGTGAAAATCACCGCCCGTGCCCAGGTCATCGACGTGACGCCAGAGGGCGAGGGCGATGAGAATTCCGGAGGCGGAATCGATTGACACCCGAGCGCTGAAAAACGCCCTTGAGGAGAGCTAGTATGGATGGAACTGGCAGGCACCCCGCGCACATTGGAATGGTGTGCAGTCTGGTGCCTGCCATTTTTATTGGCATTCTGACCGTATCCGGATTCTCCGGTCCGGCGCGGGCGGACGAGGCGGAAGCGCTGTTCAAGCCGTGTGCGACCTGCCACGAGATCGGTGCGGGCGCGAAGCACCGGGTGGGGCCGCATCTGGACGGACTGTTCGGGCGCAAGGCTGGCAGCCTTGAGGATTTTCGTTACTCCGAGAGCATGCGCGCTGCGGGTGAGGCGGGTCTTGTCTGGGATGCGGATGCGCTCAGCCAGTATCTCGAAAGACCGCGCGATTTCATCAAGGGCAACCGGATGTCGTTTCGCGGCATGCCGGATGAGGATGACCGGCGGGCGCTGATATCGTGGCTTGAAGCGGCCACCCGACAAGCGCCCGCCGCAGATCCCGTCCCCGAGCAAGTTTCGGCTTCGGGACCGGTCAGCGGTTTTGCCGACATCGTGCTGCAGATGGAAGGTGACCCGGAGTACGGCGAATATCTGGCCGGCGAATGCGTGACCTGTCACCAGGCCAGCGGCCATGCGGATGGCATTCCGTCCATTGTCGGATTGCCAAAAGATTATTTCGTTACTTCACTGTTCGAGTACGTCACCAATGTGCGCTCAAACGATGTGATGAAATTGCGCGTCGCGAACCTCTCGAACGAGGAAATTGCGGCGCTGGCGGCCTATTTCAGTTCGCTGGATCCGCAATAGAGAGAAACCTGCAACCCGGGAGGATATCATGGCAGGCCTGACAAGACGCCAATTCGGACTTTTCACAGGCGCGAGTGCCGCAGCGCTAACGCTTCCGACCTATCTGCGCGCGCAGGACAAGCCGCGCGTTGTCGTCATCGGCGGCGGTGCCGGCGGCGCCACGGCTGCACGCTACATCGCCAAGGATTCCGACGGCGCCATCAACGTGACGCTGATCGACGATTCGGAGATGTTCACCACCTGCTTCTTTTCGAACCTTTACGTCGGCGGGTTTCGCAGCTTCGAATCGATCACCCACAGCTACGACACGCTGCAATCGAGCTACGGCATCACCAAGGTGACCGGACGGGCTACTGGCGTCGACCGCGCGGCCAAGACGGTGACGATGGCGGACGGATCGACGATCCCCTACGACCGGCTGGTGGTGTCGCCAGGCATCGATCTGATCTGGGATTCGGTGGAAGGATACTCGGAGGAACTGTCCCAGACAGCGCCGCATGCCTGGAAGGCGGGAGAGCAGACCAAAATCCTCAAGGCCGGTGTCGATGCGATCGAGAACGGGCAGCAGATCCTGATGGTGGCGCCGCCCAATCCCTACCGCTGCCCGCCCGGCCCCTATGAGCGGGCTTCGATGATGGCGCATGTGCTCAAGTCCAAGGGGCTAACGGATGCGAAGATCATCATCCTCGACCCGAAGCCGAAATTCTCCAAGCAGGGCGTGTTCCAGGAAGGCTGGGAAAAGCACTATCCGGGCATGATCGAGTGGTACGGGCCGGACGTGCATGGCGGCATAGAGAGCATCGATGTCAAGGCCGGCACGGTGGAGACCGGGCTCGATACCTTCAAGGGCGCTTTCATGAACGTGATCCCGGCGCAGAAGGCCGGCGCCATCGCCTCCGCCGCCGGTCTGACCAACGACAGCGGATTCTGCCCGATCGATCCCACAAGCATGCGTTCGACAATGGATGAGGCGATTTTCGTCATCGGGGATGCCTGCATCGCAGGCGACATGCCGAAATCGGGCTTCTCTGCCAATAGCCAGGCCAAGGTCGCGGCGATGAATGTCCGCGCGGATCTTGTGGGCTCGAAGGTGTTCCCGGCGAAATTCGCCAACACCTGCTGGAGCCTGATCGACACCGACGACAGCATCAAGGTCGGGGCTCAATACGCGCCCGGCGACGGCAAGATTGCCTCGACGCAAGGTTTCATCAGCCAGATGAACGAGGAGGATGCGCTGCGTAAGGCCAACTTTGAAGAGTCGGTCGGCTGGTATGCCGGCATCACCGCCGACATGTTCGGCTAGGGTCCGGGTCACGCAGTCATTCGCGGTGAACACGACAACGCCTGAAGCGGGGCCGGAAGCGGGGACTCCTGCTTCCGGCATTTGCGTCCTGGCCAGCGGGGCCTTGGACCTTGTCTTGCCGGGCGTTTGTCGTCATGTTTCGGGCGAGCCAGGGAGGATGATGCTATGGCGCCCAAACTGCGGCTGCGGCTGACCTTTGACAATGGCCTGATCCTGGGGCCCGGCAAGGCCGATCTCCTGCAAGGCATTGCCGAGGAGGGCTCGATCTCGGCTGCAGGCCGGCGCATGAAGATGAGCTACAAACGGGCCTGGATGCTGGTGGAGGACATGAACGCCGCGTTCGTTTCGCCGCTGGTGGAGAGCAGCCGCGGCGGACAGAAAGGCGGCGGCGCCAGCCTGACCGATGCCGGAGAAGCCGTGCTGGCGGAGTTCCGCAGCCTTGAAGCCATGGTTCTTGAGCGCGGCGCGCCACAGATTGCCACCTTGTCTGCGATGCTCAGCGATATTCCCGCTCAGAAATAACGGTTGCAAATTGCGCGAAATCCAGTGATATGTTTTGTCAAACATAACGATCACCGGAGACCGACCGCATGTTTGCCATCACCCGCCGCCTTGCGCTTGCCGCAGCTGTTTCGTTCACTGCCGCGCTTGCTGTTCCTGCCGCGGCGTTGGCCGGGGACATCACCATTTTTGCCGCGGCCAGCATGAAGACCGCGCTCGATGAGGTCGTCACCGCCTGGAACGCGGAGACCGGCAACACCGCCGTCGTCTCCTATGCGGGCAGCTCGGCGCTGGCCCGGCAAATCCAGGGCGGCGCACCCGCCGACCTGTTCATCTCGGCGGCCGTCAACTGGATGGATACGCTGCAGCAGGACGGCCTGATCAAGCCGGAGACGCGCGTCGATCTCTTGGGCAACAGCATTGTGCTTGTGGCTCATGGCGCCGGTGCGGCTCCGGTGCAGATCGCGCCGGGTTTCGATCTTGCCGGCATGCTGGGCGAGAACAGGCTGGCGATGGCGCTGGTGGATTCGGTGCCTGCGGGGGTTTACGGCAAGGCGGCGCTGACCAGTCTCGGGGTCTGGGATGCGGTCGAGCCGAAGGTCGCACAGGCCGACAATGTGCGCGCGGCGCTGGCGCTGGTGGCGGCAGGCGAAGCGCCCCTGGGCATTGTCTATGCCACCGATGCGGCAGCCGAGCCGGGCGTGAGCGTTGTCGGCACCTTTCCCGCCGGCAGCCATCCGGCCATCATCTACCCCGCCGCAGTGATGGCGGAAACCGGCAAGCCGGATGCAGAGGCTTTCCTGATCTATCTCTCCGGTGCTAAGGCTCGGGCGGCCTTCGAAGGCCAGGGATTCCAAGTCTTGAAGAAGTAGCCGGATGCTGGATGGATTGCCGGGAGGCCTGACTTTCACCCTTACGCCGGACGAATGGCGCGCAGTGGCCCTGTCGCTCAAAGTTTCGGTCTGGGCGACGCTGGTCAGCCTGCCGTTCGGCGTTGCTGTGGCATATGTGCTGGCGCGCTACGAGTTCTGGGGCAAGCAGGCGCTGAACGGCCTGGTGCATCTGCCGCTGATCCTGCCTCCGGTGGTGACCGGTTACATCCTGCTCATGACCTTCGGGCGCAAGGGTTTCGTGGGCGGGCTGCTCGACCAGTATCTCGGGATCGTGCTGGCATTCCGCTGGACCGGAGCCGCACTGGCGGCTGCAGTGATGGCGTTTCCGCTGATGGTGCGGGCGATCCGGCTCGCCATCGAGGCGGTCGATCCGAAGCTGGAGCAGGCTGCCTCCACGCTCGGCGCGTCGCGGGCCTGGGTGTTCGCCACAGTCACCCTGCCGCTGATCCTGCCGGGCGTGATCGCCGGGGCGATCCTGGCGTTTGCCAAGGCGATGGGCGAGTTCGGCGCCACCATCACCTTCGTTTCCAATATCCCGGGCCAGACGCAGACGCTGCCCTCGGCGATCTACAGTTTCCTGCAGGTTCCGGGCGGCGATGCCCAGGCGGCGCGGCTGGTGCTGATCGCGGTGGCGATCGCGCTGCTGGCGCTGTTGCTTTCCGAATGGATCGGCAGGGCCGTGGCGCGCAGGATTGCCGGATCATGAGTCTCACCGTCCGCTTCGCCCATCGCTTCGGCGATTTCTCCCTCGACGTGGCGTTCCAGGCGCCGGCCGGCGTCACCGCCCTGTCCGGCCGCTCGGGGTCGGGCAAGACCTCGGTGATCAACGCCGTCGCCGGCCTGATCAGGCCGGATGCGGGCCGCATTCAGCTTGGCGAGACAGTACTGTTCGATGCTGAGCGCCGGATCTCCGTGCCGGTGCATCGGCGCCGGCTGGGCTACGTGTTCCAGGAGGGGCGGCTGTTCCCGCATCTGAGTGTACGGCAAAACCTCAATTATGGCCGCTGGTTCGCGCCGCGCAGCCCCGGAGAGAGTTTCGATCACGTTGTCGGCATGCTCGGCATCGACGGGCTGCTCGAGCGCAGGCCGGGCGGATTGTCCGGCGGCGAGAAACAGCGTGTGGCGATCGGCCGGGCGCTGCTGGCAAATCCGCGGCTGTTGCTGATGGACGAACCGCTCGCCGCACTCGACGAAGAGCGCAAGGCCGAGATCCTGCCCTATCTCGAGCGGCTCAGGGGCGAAACCGACATTCCAATTCTCTACGTCAGCCACTCGATGGCGGAAGTGGCGCGGCTGGCGACGACGCTGGTGCTGATGGACAAGGGGCAGGTGATCCGGTCCGGCCCGGCCCACGAGGTGCTGTCGGATCCGGAAAACGTTCCGGCGCTTGGAATTCGCGCCGCCGGCGCTTCGTTGCAGGCTATCGTGGCCGCGCAGGCAGAGGATGGCCTGACACGGCTCGAGGCATCGGCGGGGCCGCTGTTCCTGCCGCATGTCGACGCGTCGCTCGGGGCGCGTCTGTCGATCCGTATCCTGGCGCAGGACGTGATCCTGTCGCGAACCCGGCCCGAAGGCCTGTCGGCGCTCAACATATTGCCGGCGACGGTGATGGCGGTGCGGCTCGGCGAAGGGCCGGGGGCAATCATTCAGCTCAGGGCCGGGGACGACCTGTTACTGGCACGGATCACCCGGCGGTCCGCGCTGGCACTGGAGCTCGCGCCGGGAGCAGCCTGTTTCGCAGTGCTCAAGTCGGTCGCCGTGGCTCAGTCGGAGGTTGGCGGAGCCGGCTGAGGATCAGTCCGCAGGCAGCCGGATGGCGGCGATCCGGGCATAATCCCGGTAGAGTGTCGAGAAGCTCAGTTCGGCGTGGTGGTCCTCGGCAATTGCGGCCATGGCGTCGCCAAGGCTTGCCCTTGGGGTGACGTGGAAGCGGGCGAGCCAGGCCTTCAGGCCCTTGCCGAACCAGCCGGGCAGGGCGGTCTGCTGGCCGAAATCGACGACGTGAAGCTCGCCGCCTGGCGCCACCGCCTCGATGGCCTGGTAAAGTGCCGCTTCCCAGCCGGGGATCATCGACAGGCTGTAGGAAAAGAACACCCGGTCAAATCGGGCCACTCCGAACAGGTCGCCGGCATCGAACCGGGTGGCGTCGGCCTGGGCCAGCCTGACGCGGTCGCCGATCCGGTTCTTCGCGATGGTGGCTTCGGCGGACTTGAGCATTTCCGCCGAGATATCGATGCCGAACAGCTGCGCATCGGGGTAGCGACGGGCCGCCAGCAGCAGGTTGCGCGCGGTGCCGCAGCCGATCTCCAGCACCGTGCCGCCGGCCGGAGGTTTCAGGGCTGCGATCAGGTCATTGCGGCCGAGCAGGTAGTAGCGGCGGGTGAGATCGTAGATATGGCGCTGGTGGCGATAGATGCCGTCCATCATCGAGGCGTTGGCGGAGACCGTGCTCATGCTGCCTGGTCGCGCTTCACATGCAGATGGAAGCCGCCATAGATGGCCGAGCGGTCACGCGCGCCCATCTCCCGGCTTTCGTCGATGCGGTAATCCCATTTGTCGAGAATGCCGTCGGGCACCCGGCCGGGCAGCGGGGAGGCCGCCGCGGCGGTGCGGTAGATGACGCGCGCGCCGGGTCTGGCGGTGCGGGTGATCTCGGCCCAGAGTTCGCAGAGCTGGGCGTCGGTCATCCAGTCCTGGGCGTCAAGCAGCACGAAGGCGTCGACCGAGGCGGCGGGCCGGGCGGCGAGCAGGGTGGTGATGCTCTCGTTGACGATGTTCACGCGGCCGGCATTGCGGCGCACGGTCTCGAAGTTCTTCGCTTCGAGGTAGGGTGGTAGGCTGGCTGTCTCACCCGGCTGGTAGCCGCGTCCGAAAGCCTGCCAGGCGAAGTAGTTGTCCTTGAGCGGAAAGCCGCAGGCGAGGCGCTCGGTGCGGATGCGCAGGGCGCCGGTCATGCCGTCGGTCGAATCGCCGGCGAGAGCTTCATACTGGGCGGGCGGAATGCCGAGGCCGAACAGCGAGGCGCGCAGCGAGGTCAGGGTCTTGAAGCTGCGGCTGTCGAACACCGGGGCGATGCGGGTGTTGAAGAACTCGCGCTGCTTTTCGACGCTCTCCATGCGCAGAAGTTCGCGCGGGTCGACGCCGTAGAGCTTGCCCAGAACATGGGCGGCCGAGATGAAACGGCCGAGCAGGCCGGTGGTGTAGAAGCCGCGGGTGAAGCGGCTGATCCGGCGGCGGCCGTTGATTTCCCGTCCGTCCCAGTAGCGACGGGTCTCGTCATCAAGATGCGGCTGGATGTAGCGATCGTAGAGCGCCAGATTGGTCTTCAAATTGGCGTGGCGGAACATGTTGGAGAACGCCGTGTGGCCGGGCAAGTGCGTGGCCGCGGCGAGCTTGAGCTTGCCAAGGGCAACATGGGCGGGCGACAGGTCGACGGCGATGATCTCGGCCGGGTTGGCGGTCAGGTAGGACATGACGTTGCAGGATCCCGACGCGATGGTGACCAACGTGTCTGTGGGCTGAAGCGCCAGCGCTTCCATGTCGATCAGCGGGTCTTCCCAGATCTGCGGATAGACCAGTCCGCGGAAGGCGGCGGAGAACACCCGCTCGAGGATGCCGGTGGCGGTGAGTGCCGTGTTGCGGACGACCGCGCCGTCGATGCGGGCGCCGACTGCGGTGGATTCGATCATGGTCATTTTCAGGACTCCGGGGGAGAGAAGGTGGCGAGGGCGGTCATGCCGCTTCGCCCTGTGCGTCAACGGACGGCTTGAGCTGTCTGATTTTCGCCGGCTGCCCGGCCTTTTCGGAAATGCGGCGTGACCAGTCGATGATCTCCATGCGGCCATCGGAATGTTCGACCACGGCCGTGCAGCTTTCCACCCAGTCGCCGGTGTTGATGTAGCGGACGCCGCCGCGCATCTCGTTGGCGGCGTGGTGGATGTGGCCGCAGATGACACCGTCGGCGCCGTGCTTGCGGGCTTCCTCGGCCAACACTTCCTCGAAATCGGAGATGAAATTGACCGCGCTCTTGACCTTCAGCTTGGCCCAGCGCGAGAACGACCAGTAGCGCAGGCCCAAGAGCTTGCGGCTGCGGTTGTGCCACTTGTTAGCCCACATCGCCAGGCCATAGGCGATGTCGCCGAGATGCGCCAGCCAGCGGTGGTTCATCACCACCATGTCGAACTCGTCGCCATGGATGACCAGCAGGCGCTTGCCGTCGGCGGTCTCGAACACGTCGCGCTCGACCACCTCGATGCCGCCGAAATGAACGCCCTGGTATTCGCGCAGCATTTCGTCATGATTGCCCGGGACGTAGATGATGCGGGTGCCCTTTCGGGCCTTGCGAAGCAGCTTCTGGACCACGTCATTGTGGGATTGCGGCCAGTAGAAACCCTTGCGCTTCATGCGCCAGCAATCGACGATGTCGCCCACCAGATAGATGGTCGGGGCATCATGCTCGCGCAGGAAATCGATCAGGATCTCTGCCTGGCAATCGGGCGTGCCCAGATGAATGTCGGAAAGGAAAATGGTCCGGTAATTTGTGGTCACGGGGCCCGCCTGAACTTGGAGCTATCGTTCTGCTGGCAGGCTTAAACACGATTCAGTTCTCAGTTTTGTGACGGTCCATTTGGCGCGGGGTTGGGGTGGATCAGACCGGAGTTTCGGCGGCCTGGTTGTCGATGATGAGCTCGACGCGGTCGGCGGCAAAGCGCGACTCGCCGTAAAGCACCGGCCGGCCGTCCGAATCGATGTCTATCCCGCGGGTCAGCAGCACGATGGCGCCGGGCGAGAGCGCGAGCAGATCGAGATCCTCGCTGCTGGCATGGCGGGCTTCAACTGCGGTGGTCTTGCGGGTGTAGTCGTCGACCCCGAGGCGCGCCAGCGAGGCGGTGATCGAGCCGGTCTCTGCATAGAGTTCCGCGATCTTGGAGAACCGACCGGCGTCAAACCAGGAGGTTGCTGCGGAGATCGGAACCGCGTCGGCGGTGGAGAGCGTCGAGAGCTGAATGACCGGTGCTCCGGCGGGCAGCGACAGGGCGGCGGCGACATGGGGCGGGGCGGGCATGGTCTCGCTTGACAGCAGCCTTCCGGACCGGGTCCGGGCCTGATCCTCGAGGCCCGAGGAAAAGCGGGTGCGGCGGCCGATCGGGTAGCGCAGGCGCCTGCGGTCATTGAGAAAGGTGCCGCGGCCCTGCTCGGCGCGCAGGATGCCTTCCTTCTCGAGTGCGGCGATTGCCGAGCGGACGGTGTGCCGGTTGACCCCGAAGCGGATCGCCAGTTCCGCCTCCGCCGGCAGCCGGTCGTTGGCCGCCAGTCCGGGGAGAACGGTCTGACGGATCTGGTCTGCAACCTGCCGCCAGAGCGCAATCCCGGTCCGTCGTTGCAGTGCTTTCACCCGGGTTTCCTTTCGTAATGTCACAGGCTCGTCACATGAGCGGTTTAAGTGTATCGTAATTGATATGGTTGTCTAGATAAATAGACAAATAAGGAGATCTCGATGGCGCTCGCAGGAAATGAGCTGGATGGAACGACGGACGACGCGACCGTCCGGGAAGTCGCCAGGCGGCAGAGGCTATTGTCGGTGCTTGCCAGGGCGCCGGGCAATGAGCTCTTGAAGTGCTGGAAGCAGACCGGTCTCGATCCCGAAGTCGAACTGCTGCGCGGGCCGGAATCGGGGCTCGTCGCGCTTCAGGGGCGCGCCGGCGGCACCGGCCAACCTTTCCATGTCGGCGAGGTCTCGGCCACCCGCGTGACCGTCCGGATCGGGTCGGGGCAGGTGGGGCACGCCATGATCAGCGGCCGCGACACCCGTAAGGCGCAACTGGTCGCCGTTATCGACGCGCTGGCGCAGGATCCCGCCCATGCCGATCTGGTCGAGCGCGAGATCGTTGCGCCGCTCGAACAGCTTGGCGACGAGGCCGACGCAAAAGTCCGCCGGGAAACCGCGGCCACACGGGTCAATTTTTTCACCATGGTGCGAGGCGAAGACTGATGACTGCCATCCCGCAAACAAACACTGTCTACGAAGGCGGTTTTGCCGATCCGGTGTGGGCGTCGCAGACGGTCTTCCGGGCGCTGATGGACGCCATGGCGCGGCCGGGCTCGGTGCAGGCGCTGTCGGATGTGACCGTGCCTCCGGCGCCATTGTCGGCCTCGGCCTCGGCGCTGATCGCAACGCTTGCCGATGCCGACACGCCGGTCTGGCTCGATGCGGCGCTGACCAAGGTCTCCGCCGTCAAGGACTGGATCGTCTTTCACACCGGCGCGCCGGTGGTGAGCAACCCGTCCGATGCCGCCTTTGCGCTGGTGGCTGCGCCGCAGAACCTCTCGGCGCTGAACGGCTTCTCGCTCGGCACCCAGGAGTTTCCGGACCGCTCGACGACGATCATCCTGCAGGTCTCGACACTTTCGGATGGCGCCCCGCTGACGCTGGAAGGTCCCGGGATCAAGGGGCAGGCCCGGGTCGCGCCGGATCCGTTGCCGCAGCATTTCGAAAACCAGTGGCGGGCCAACCGGGCGGCGTTTCCGCGCGGCGTCGATTTGATCCTCGCCGCTCCGGGCTGTGTGGCAGCATTGCCGCGCAGCACCCGTCTTGTCAGCAGGGAGGCGTAGACGATGTATGTTGCAGTCAAGGGCGGCGAAGCCGCCATCGCCAACGCCCACCGCCTGCTCGCGGCGCGCCGCCGCGGCGACGCCAATGTACCGGGCCTGACGCTCGAGCAGATCGCCGGGCAATTGTCGCTTGCCGTCGACCGGGTGATGGGCGAGGGCTCGCTCTACGATCCGGAACTGGCAGCACTTGCGGTCAAGCAGGCCCGCGGCGACCTGATCGAGGCGGTGTTCCTGCTCCGCGCCTACCGGACCACGCTGCCGAGGTTTGGCCATTCGCTTCCAATGGACACTGGCCGGATGCTGGTCGAGCGGCGGATCTCGGCGATCTACAAGGATCTGCCCGGCGGCCAGTTGCTGGGGCCGACCTTCGATTACACTCATCGGCTGCTCGATCCTGCGCTGGCCGGCGACGCACCCGTCGATGCGCCCGAGACGGGAGAGGACAGCAACGAACGGGTGATGCGTGTCTCCGACATTCTCGGGGACGAAGGGCTGATCGAGGACGATCCGGTGACCGACGCCTCGCGGCCCGTTGCCGATATCACGCGCACCCCGACCGAATATCCGATGGGCCGCGATGCACGGCTGCAGACGCTGGCGCGCGGTGACGAAGGGTTCCTGCTCGCACTCGCCTATTCGACCCAGCGCGGCTATGCGCGCAGCCACCCGTTTGTCGGTGAAATCCGCATCGGCGAGGTCGATGTCGATGTGATGATCCCCGAACTCGGCTTCACGGTGGTGATCGGGCGGGTGAAGCTGACCGAATGCCAGATGGTCAACCAGTTCCAGGGATCGGCCAAGGTGCCGCCGCAGTTCACTCGTGGCTATGGCCTGGTGTTTGGCCAGGCCGAGCGCAAGGCGATGGCGATGTCGCTGTGCGACCGGGCGCTCAGGGCGAGCGAACTCGGCGAGGACATCGTTGCCCCCGCCCAGGACGAGGAATTCGTGCTGTCGCATTGCGACAATGTGCAGGCGACGGGCTTTGTCGAGCATCTCAAGCTGCCGCATTACGTCGACTTCCAGGCCGAACTCGACCTGGTGCGGCGGATGCGGGCCGAGCATTTTGCCAACGCCGCACGGGCAGAGGACGAAGCATCCGCGACAGACGCAAATAGGGAGGCCGCGGAATGAACGCGCCTGTAACAAACGAGGTTTCGCAGAACCTCGCCACCTACAATTTCGCCTATCTTGACGAGCAGACCAAGCGGATGATCCGCCGGGCAATCCTCAAGGGGATCGCGGTGCCGGGATACCAGGTGCCGTTCGCTTCCCGCGAAATGCCGATGCCCTATGGTTGGGGGACTGGCGGCGTGCAGGTAACGGCGGCGATCATCGGATCCGAGGATGTGCTCAAGGTGATCGACCAGGGTGCGGACGACACCACCAACGCGGTCTCGATCCGTGCCTTCTTCGCCAAGACGGCCGGAGTGGCGACCACAACCGCGACGCCGGATGCGACGATCATCCAGACCCGCCACCGCATTCCGGAAACGCCGCTGACTGCGGGTCAGGTGCTGGTCTACCAGGTGCCGATCCCGGAGCCTCTGCGCTTCCTCGAGCCGCGCGAGACCGAGACCCGCAAGATGCATGCGCTCGAGGAATACGGCCTCATGCATGTCAAGCTCTACGAGGACATCGCCCGCAACGGCCACATCGCCACAACCTATGCGTATCCGGTCAAGGTCGAGGGACGCTACGTGATGGATCCGTCTCCGACGCCGAAATTCGACAATCCGAAGATGCACCAGTCCGAGGCGCTGCAGCTGTTCGGTGCCGGCCGGGAAAAACGGATCTACGCCATCCCGCCGCACACCGAGGTGGTCAGCCTCGACTTCGAGGACCATCCGTTCGAGATCCAGCATTTCGATCAGCCTTGCGCCATGTGCGGCGCAGAGCAGGTCTATCTCGACGAGGTGGTGCTCGACGACAAGGGCGGGCGGATGTTCGTCTGCTCGGACACCCATCACTGCGAAAGCCGCCAGGCCGAAGGCCACCGCGGCGCTCTACTGGGCGATGACGCAAGTACCGGCAAGGAGGCAACGCGATGAGCCATTCCGATACACTTGAAGCACTTGCCGCAGCCGGCATTCCGGCGCCGGTCAAGCCATTGCTCAGCGTCGAGGGCCTGACCCGGGTCTACGGCAAGCGCATCGGCTGTGCCGATGTGAGTTTCGATCTCTGGCCGGGCGAGGTGCTGGCGATCGTCGGCGAATCCGGTTCCGGCAAGACGACGCTGCTCAACTGCATTTCGTCGCGGCTGACGCCAACCTGCGGCACTGTTCACTACCGCATGCGCGATGGCGCAAGCGCCGACTTCTACAAGATGGCGGAAGCCGAGCGCCGCTACCTGATGCGCACCGACTGGGGCTTCGTGCACCAGAACCCGATCGACGGATTGCGGATGACCGTCTCGGCCGGCGCCAATGTCGGCGAACGGCTGATGGCGGTGGGCAACCGGCATTACGGCAATATCCGCAACACCGCGATCGAATGGCTGTCGCGGGTGGAGATCGATGAAGACCGGGTCGACGATCAGCCCCGGACCTTCTCGGGCGGCATGCGGCAGCGGCTGCAGATCGCCCGCAACCTGGTGACCGAACCACGGCTGGTGTTCATGGACGAACCCACCGGCGGACTTGACGTCTCGGTGCAGGCGCGGCTGCTCGATCTGTTGCGCGGGCTGGTCTCCGATCTCGGCCTCGCCGTCATCGTCGTCACCCACGATCTCGCCGTCGCCCGGCTGCTGTCGGACAGGATGATCGTGATGAAGGAGGGCAGGGTGATCGAGGCCGGCCTGACCGACCGGGTGCTCGACGATCCGCGCGCGCCCTACACGCAGCTTCTCGTTTCCTCCATCCTGCAGGTCTAGGCCATGAACACCCTCCTTGTTGCTTCGGAAGTGAAGAAAACTTTCATCATGCACATGCGCGGCGGCGTCGAACTGCCCGTGGTCGCCAATGTCTCGTTTTCGCTCAAGGCCGGCTCCTGCGCGGTCCTGGGCGGGCCGTCGGGCGTCGGCAAGAGCTCGATCCTGAAGATGCTCTATGGCAACTACGGCACCGACAGCGGCCAGATCCTGGTGCAACACCATGGCCGCCACATCGATGTCGCCAGCGCATCCCCTCGCACCGTGCTCGAAATCCGGCGCGACACGATCGGCTATGTCAGCCAGTTCCTGCGCGCCGTGCCGCGGGTGTCGGCACTCGACGTAGCTGCCGAGCCACTGCTGATCCGCGGCGTCGCCCAGGAGACCGCGCATGAGCGGGCGCGGGAGCTGTTTGCCGAGCTCAACCTGCCGGAAAAACTCTGGTCGTTGCCGCCGGCAACCTTTTCAGGCGGCGAGCAGCAGCGGGTCAATATCGCCCGCGGCTTCATCACCGATCACCCGATCCTGCTGCTCGATGAGCCGACGGCGTCGCTCGATGCCGCCAACCGCGAGGTGGTGATCAGCCTGATCGCCCGCAAGAAGGCGGAAGGTGCGGCGCTGCTCGGCATTTTCCACGACCAGGATGTCCGCACCGCGGTGGCCGACGACGTCATCGACGTCTCGGCCTTCGCTGCCGGAAAGTCCGCCGCATGACCCGGCTCTCAGACACGCCGCTGGTCGATCCGACCGCGAAGATCGTGAACTCGACGCTCGGGCGTTACACCGAGGTCGGTGCGCATTGCACCGTCGCGCATTCGAGCATGGGGGACTATTCCTACTGCGTCGAAAACACCCAGATCGCCTATGCGACGATCGGGAAATTTTCCAACATCGCTTCGCATGTGCGGATCTATGCCAGCATGCATCCGATGGAACGGGCGTCGCTGCATCATTTCACCTATCGCTCGGCCTGGTACTTCGAGGGCGAGAGCGACGACCAGGATTTCTTCGACTGGCGTACCGGCCAGGGGATCACCATCGGACACGATACCTGGATCGGGCACGGTGCGGTCATCATGCCGGGCGTGACCATCGGCAATGGTGCCAGCATCGGCGCCAATGCCGTTGTGACGAAGGACGTGGCCGATTTTGCCATCGCCGTCGGTGTGCCGGCGCGAACCATCCGGCAGCGTTTTTCTGATGATGTTGCCAGCCGGATCGATGCACTCGCCTGGTGGGATTGGGAGCACGAGAAGCTGCACGCGGCACTCAAGGATTTCCGGTCGCTTCCGGCCGAGGAATTTCTCGAGCGCCACGGCGGCTAGATATCGCCCTGCCATCTTTCCTCGAAGATCATCTCGTCGAGCGGTAGCCTCCGGTTCCAGCCCTTGACCTCGAGTTCGGGCCGCTCATAGAGCTCGTCGACATAGCCGAGGCAGAGATAGGCGACGATCTCTATCCGGTCGGGAATGCCGAGGATGGATTTGAGGTCGGCATCGCGAAAGATGCTGACCCAGCCCATGCCGATGCCTTCGGCCCGGGCCGCAAGCCACAGGTTCTGCACGGCGCAGACGGTGCTGTAGAGGTCCATGCTCGCATTGTGGGTCCGTCCCAGGACAATTTCGCCGCCGCGTGTCCGGTCGCAGGTGACGCAGATGTTGAGCGGCGCCTTGCGGATGCCTTCGAGCTTCAACGATCTGTATTTCGACTGGCGTTCCGCCGGAAACATGGCGGCCGCTTCATCGTTGGCGACGCCGAATGCATCGGCGATGCGGCCGCGGGTCGACGCGTCGCGGATGGTGATGAAGTTCCACGGCTGCATCAGGCCGACCGACGGCGCGCTGTGGGCGGCTTCCAGCAGACGTTGCGTGACGTCGTCGGGAACGGGGTCCGGCAGAAACTGGTCGCGCACGTCGCGGCGGCTGAAGATGGCCTTGTAAACGGCCTCGCGTTCGGCAGGTGGAAATGGTCCGGCTGGCGCCAGCTCAGATGTCTTCGGCATTGTTTGATCCCCAACAATCCTTGAAACCCCGCAGCGCTGTCCATGCGCGGCAAGGCTATCGCATCTGGCCGGTCTTCTGACTTCGGATCATTTGGCTTGCGCGCCTTCCCGGGGATCCCCCAGTGGCATCTTGCGCAGGCCATCACCGTCACAGCGTTGGGCACGTTCCGGAGTGTCACCGGATTCCCGATTCTCCCGCTTGCGCGGGCACCAGACCAGCCCATAGGGACATGCCATGGGCCACAGTGCAAGCGCGAAAATGGCGGAAAACTGCGGGTTCTCGCGCATCCGGCCCGACATCTGTGAATCGTAACAAAACTGACATCAAACCGACATCGCGGTTTCATACGGCTCCGCTAGTCCAATCCTCGAAAATCACGAGACCTAACGTGAACCAAGGGGATTTGCCGATGCTTGAACTGACCGATGTGACCCGCCGATTTGGGACCAACGTCGCCGTGGACGCCGTCACGCTGTCCATACCGGAAGGTCAGATGGTCGGCGTCATCGGCCGTTCCGGGGCGGGCAAGTCGACGCTGCTGCGCATGATCAACCGGCTGACGCCGTCCAGCAGCGGCGAGATCCGGTTCAAGGGCAAGACGGTGTCGGGCCTGAGCGGCGGCGAGCTGCGCAACTGGCACCGCGACTGCGCCATGATCTTCCAGCAGTTCAATCTGGTGCCCCGGCTCGATGTGCTGACCAACGTTCTTCTCGGTCGTCTCAACCACCGCTCCACGCTTCTCAATATCCTCAATGTCTTTACGATCGAAGAGCGCGCAAGCGCTCTTTCCGCGTTGGAGCGGCTTGGCATTGCCCAGACGGCGTTGCAAATGGCGGGCACCCTGTCGGGCGGCCAGCAGCAGCGCGTGGCCATCGCCAGGGCGCTGATGCAGTCGCCGTCGATGATCCTGGCCGACGAGCCGATTGCCTCGCTCGATCCGCTCAATGCCCAGATCGTCATGGACGCGCTCAAGGACATCAACGAGCGCGAAGGCATCACGGTGATCACCAACCTGCACACACTCGACACCGCACGGGCCTATTGCGAGCGCGTCATCGGCATGGCTGGCGGCAAGGTGGTGTTCGACGGTCCGCCCGAAGAGCTGACGACGGAAGCCGTGCGGATGATCTACGGGGCCTCGGGCGACGGCACCGAAATCTCCGAGAGCATCACCTCGACATCGATTTCCGCCGGACGCCCAGTCGTTCCGGCCAAACCGAAATCCACCGGTCCGCTGCAGCCGGCGCTTCGCGCCAAGCCTGCAGTCGCCGGGGTCGCCTTGCCCGCGTGACAGGCTCAACCCACGGAATTGCCGGCATGCCGCCGGTTCGAACCAGGAGCAGATCCATGATCAAGAAAGCCCTTCTCGCAGCAGCCTCGTTCGCTGCCATCCTCGCAGTCCAGCCCGCAGGTGCCGAAGACCTCAAGGACTTCCGCATCGGCATTCTCGGCGGAGAAAACGAAGCCGACCGCCTGCGCAACTTCCAGTGCATGACCGAGAAGCTGCCCGCCGTTCTCGGCGTCGAAAAGGTCTCGCTGTTTCCGGCCGCCGACTATGACGGCGTGATCCAGGGCCTGCTCGGCGGCACGCTCGACTATGCCGAGCTCGGTGCATCGGGCTACGCCAAGGTCTATCTCGAAGACCCGAAGGCCGTCGAGCCGATCCTGACCACGATCCAGACCGACGGCGCAACCGGCTACTACTCGGTCATGGTCGCACGCAAGGATTCGGGCATCACCAAGCTCGAGGACCTCAAGGGCAAGAAGCTCGGTTTTGCCGATCCGGACTCCACCTCCGGCTTCCTGGTTCCCTCGGTGACGCTGCCTGCCGCTATCGGCATGCCGATCGCCGAGTTCTTTGGTGAAACCGGCTTCGGCGGCGGTCACGAGAACCTGGTTCTCGAAGTGGTCAAGGGCAATTTCGACGCCGGCACCACCTGGGCTTCGGGCGTTGGCGAATTCAAGGACGGCTACACATCCGGCAACCTGAAGAAGATGGTCGACAAGGGCATCGTCGACATGGGTGACCTGGTTGAACTCTGGAAGTCGCCGCTGATCCCGAACGGCCCGATCGTGGTCCGCTCGTCGATGAACGCTGACATGAAGACCAAGTTCAAGGACTTCATGATGGCGCTGCCGGAGAGCGATCCGGCCTGCTTCTCCGCCATCCAGGGCGGCGATTACAAGGGCTACACCGAAGTCGACGCCTCGTTCTACCAGGCGATCATTGACGCTCGCAAAGCCAAGATCGGTTCCTAAGCTTCATCAACACCAGATCGCCGCGGCTCCTCTTGCGAGGGGCCGCGGCTTTCCCTGTCGCAACAGGATCTTCCCATGACAACGCCCCGATACTCCCCGATGGTGACCGAGACCGAGCGGCACTGGCAGGCGCTTGCCCGTCAGCGGCGGCTCTATACCGGTCTGGGGCTCTTGCTTCTTGCGATGGCGCTGGCCGGCTCGTTGTGGTTCGCCAACGAGACCAATGCGGGCAAGTTCTGGGACCGGCTGCCGCATTTCTTCGATTTCTTCGGCGACATGATTCCGCGCGACGGGTGGGAGATCTGGCGGGCGATGTTCGATCTGGAGAGTCCCTATGCGGATGGGTCGCTGAAATATGACTATCCGGTGGGCCGGGTCTACCTGACCGAGAATATTTACATGCCCGAGTACGTCTTCAAGATGATCGAGACCATCAACATCGCGATCGTCTCGACGCTGGTCGGTTTCTTCTTCGGTTTCCTCTTGTGCTTCCTGGCGGCATCGAACCTGACCACGCGCGGCTGGCTGCGCGGCTTCGTGCGCCGGTTCCTAGAAATCCTCCGGGCTTTCCCCGAGATCGTGATTGCCGGCTTTTTCGCCGCGATTCTCTCGCTCGGTCCGGTGCCTGCAATCATCGCCGTGGCGATCCACACCATCGGATCGCTTGGCAAAATGTTCTTCGAAGTTGTCGAAAATGCCGACATGAAGCCTGACGAGGGGCTGCGGGCGTCCGGCGGCAACTGGGTCGAACGGGTGCGGTACGGCATGGTGCCGCAGGTGCTGCCGAACTTTCTCAGCTACACGCTGCTCAGGCTGGAAATCAACGTCCGCGCCTCGACCATCATAGGCGCGGTCGGCGGCGGTGGCATCGGCGAAGCCTTGCGGCTGTCGATCAGCCGCGGCCACGAGGCCAAGACCATCGCCATCATCCTGCTGCTGCTGACCACGGTGATCGCGGTCGACCAGCTGTCCGCATGGCTGCGCAAACGCGTGGTTGGCGAGCAGGCCTTTACCCGTGTCCAGGGAGCCGTGTCATGAGCGCAATGACCGCCGAGCAGATCGACGATCTCGTCGGACGCTACCCCGAAGTGTTCAACCGGTCGTTCCTGGCGCGCCATGGCAAGAGCCTCGCCGTCGCCGCGGTGGCGGTCTACCTGGTGTTTGCCTGGAACCTGTTTGCCATCGGCCAGGTATTCCAGCGCGGCAATTGGGATATCGCCGGCAGTTATCTCGCGGACTGGGTCTCCTACGAAGTGCGTCCGGATATCGCCTACCAGGATGGCTATCTTGAGGTTGAATTCCCGCGCTTCTCGCCGCTGGGGAACGATCCCAAACCGGACTGGCTGGTCACGGAACAGGCCGAAGTTACGGTTGTGACGACGACCGAAACGTCTCCGGCCGCAGCTCAAGCGCCTGCCGCCACCGGCTTCCTCGTTCCGGGCGCCAAGGGAACTTCGACGGGTTTCATGGCGCCGGGGGCTGCAACCGGAGGCTCGGCTCCACAAGCGGGCGAGGGCGCAACCCAACCCGTGACGACATCGGAGCGCAAGGTGCTGCCGGTCCGGGCGGATGTCGACATGGGATCGGGCACCGTTCTAGTCGAACCTTACCGCGTGACGCTCACGCGCGGGGCGGAAAGCCTTGTCGTGACCGCCGGTTCGGACGGCATCGTCCGGGCCGACCGCGAGCTTCCGGAATGGGCGGTCCAGCGCCGTGAAGGTGAGAAGATTGTCGCCTATTTCGGCTTTGACGGCCGGGTCGAGGTGGAGGAGGACGAGGTCAAGATTCGCCAGCGCTTCCTTGGCTGGGAGAACTTCGTCTTCGATCCGTCCTCGGCGTTCTGGAACCGGAGCTTCGGCGATGTCGCCGCAACGATCCTCTGGGGCGAGCGGATCAAGCCGGAGCAGTCGAACCTGTCGCTGGCGATCGACAATTTCCTCAACAATGCCGAATGGCAGCACGGCGATGTCTACGTAAAGCTCGGCCAGACCATTGTCATGGCTTTCGTCGGCACGCTGTTTGCCACCGCCATCGCGTTTCCGCTGTCCTTTATGGCGGCGCGCAACATCACGCCGAGTTTCCTGACGAACCAGGTGACCAAGCGGCTGTTCGATTTCCTGCGGTCGGTCGACATGCTGATCTGGGCGCTGTTTTTCACCCGCGCTTTTGGCCCCGGGCCGCTGGCCGGTATTTCCGCCATTTTCTTCACCGATACGGGGACGCTTGGAAAACTCTATTCCGAGGCGCTTGAAAATATCGACGAAAAACAGCGCGAGGGTGTACGCTCGCTTGGCGCGAATCCGGTACTGGTGCAGCGCTTCGGTGTCGTGCCGCAGGTCTTGCCGGTTTTTGTCAGTCAGTCGCTCTATTTCTGGGAATCCAACACCCGCTCGGCGACAATCATAGGTGCGGTTGGCGCCGGCGGCATCGGGCTCAAGCTGTGGGAGGCAATGCGGACAAATGCGGACTGGGAGAATGTTGCCTACATGGTTTTACTCATCCTGCTCGTCGTCTACGTTTTCGACACGATTTCCTCGCGGCTGCGCGGGCTGCTGATTGGCAAGGGACAGGTGTGATGCGGTACGGGCTTTATTTCGCTCCGAGTGCTGACGATGCGTTTCATGATCTGGGAGCCAGCTGGCTGGGCCGGGATACCGCCTCCGGCCATGCGGTTGAGCACCCCGATCTTGCCGGCCTCGGCGCAAGCGAACTGGCCGAGATTACCGGACCCGCCCGCCGCTACGGTTTTCACGCGACGCTGAAGGCGCCATTCCGTCTGGCCGCGGGCGTGAGCGAAACAGACCTGGTCGATGCGATGGAGGCCTTTTCCGCACGCAGCAGCGTTTTCGAGATTCCATCGTTGATGGTCGGCCGTCTTGAAGGGTTTCTGGCGCTGGTGCCGGAAGGCTCCGCACCGGCGCTCAACGCGTTTGCCAATTCGGTCGTCGAAGCCTTCGAGCCGCTCAGGGCAACATTGACCGACCGGGAGATCGAGCGCCGCAATCCTGAATCGCTGACTTCAGGCGAGTTGAGGAACCTGATGCGGTGGGGGTACCCTTACGTTTTCGATCACTTCCGCTTTCACATGACGCTCAGCACACGCCTGTCTGAACCGCTGACCAGCCGGGTCGAGGCCGCCGCCAGGGCCCATTTCGCACCGGTTCTTGCCCGGCCGGTGGCGGTGCGGGCACTCACCCTGTTTGTCGAGCCCGAACCGGGCGCACCATTTCTGATCCACAGCCGGGCAATGCTTGCGTCCGGACAGCAAAGAAAGACTGCCTGAATGACCACCGAAACCGTATTGACCAATGCCCGGCTCGTTCTCGAGGACCGGATCGTTCCCGGCAGCCTGGTTTTCCGCGATGGCGTGATTGCCGAGATCTCCGAAGGCAATTCGGCAAGCGGCGTGGACATGGAGGGTGACTACATTCTCCCCGGCCTCGTGGAGCTGCATACCGATCACCTGGAGGCGCATTATTCGCCGCGCCCCGGCGTGCGCTGGAATGCGACATCGGCGATCCAGTCGCATGACGCGCAGATTGCCTCCTCCGGCATCACCACGGTGTTCGATTGCCTGCGGCTCGGTTCCGACGAGGATGACGGTTTCAGGGTAGGGGAGATGCGGGCGATCGCCGACGCGATCGCCTCCGCGCGGGCCGAGAACCGGTTGCGCGCGGACCACCTGATCCATCTGCGTTGCGAGGTGTCGGCCTCGGACGTGCTCGATCATTTCGCCGATTTTGCGACCGACACTCAGGTGCGGCTGGCCTCGTTGATGGACCATGCGCCGGGTCAGCGGCAGTTCCAGACGATGGAGCAGTACACGCTCTACTACAAGACCAAGCGCGGCCTGTCCGACGAGGCGTTCGCCCATTTCGTCACCCGGCGGCAGGAATGTTCGGCCAAGTATTCCGACGCGCACCGCAAGGCGATTGCAAGCGCGTGCACGGAACGCGGCATCACGATCGCGAGCCATGATGATGCGACGCTCGAACACGTCGATGAAGCGGTCGGCTTCGGTGTCCGGCTCGCCGAGTTTCCGACCAGCATCGAAGCGGCCAAGGCATCGCACAAGGCCGGCATGAGCGTGCTGATGGGGGCGCCGAACGTGGTGCGCGGCGGATCTCACTCGGGCAACATCGCGGCCACGGATCTTGCCCGGTCCGGTGTGCTTGACGTGCTTTCGTCGGACTACGTGCCGTTCAGTCTGATCCATGCACCGTTCGTGCTGGCCGACGAGATCGACGATCTCGATCTGCCGGCCGCGATCCGGCTGGTGACAGCAACGCCTGCCAGAACCGTCGGGCTCGATGACCGTGGCAGTCTTGCGACCGGGAAACGGGCGGACATGGTTCGAGTGCGCCGTGAGAGCGGCGTTCCGGTGGTGCGATCGGTCTGGCGGCAGGGCGACCGGGTGGCCTGATGCAGGCTTCCCGGACCCTCACGGGCACCTCTCAGGGGCCATTGATCGTGGTGCTCGGGCCGAGCGGTTCTGGCAAGGACACGCTGATGTCCTATGCCCGGAACAAGCTCGGCGAGCGCCCGGACGTGTTGTTTGTCCGGCGCGCAATCACCCGGCCCGCGGATGCCGGAAGCGAAGACCATATTGCCATGACCGAAGCCGAGTTCGACGCAGCAATCGACGAGGGACGGTTTTCCCTGACCTGGACAGCCAACGGGCTGCGCTACGGTCTGCCGCGCGCCATCGAAACGCATCTGGCTGAGGGGAGGCTCGCCGTGGTCAACGGGTCGCGGGGCGCCTGGGCTGTGATTCAGCAGGTGTTCCCGAGCGCTGTGGCCGTGGAAATAAGAGTGGATCCGGGCATTCTGGCGCAACGGCTTCAATCAAGAGGCCGGGAGAGTGCGGCTGAAATCGAGGCGCGCCTGGCCCGTGCCGCAGCGCTGGAGGCCGGCTTCGAGGCGGATGTCGTCATCGACAATTCCGGCCCACCGGAGAAAGCCGGATCCTCATTGGTCGCCTACATGGCGCAAGCGATGGCGGCCGCGGTCGCGCTTGGCTGAGCAGCGGAGGGATCAGATCCTCAAACCGCTCCGGCCACTGGTCCTGCGGCTCACGCGGGGCGGCGCGATGGCGGACCGGTCCGTTCAGTCATCGTCCTCGTCGCTGTCCGGGCCGCCGTCCAGCCGGTGCTTGATTGCCAGCGCGTAAATTACGTTGAGAACATTGCGGTCCTGGATTTCCGGGTCGCTGAGCGCCAGCAGGGCGGCGCGAACCAGCCGCTTGCTGGTGGCCTTGGGGCAATGCTCGACGACATAGTCATGCAACTCGACATCCGACAGGCCTTGATAGGCCCCTTCGACGAGGGCGTCGTATATCTTCCGGATCTTCTTTTTAGGCATTTGCGCCTCCCGCGGTTTCGGCCGGTTCAACGTTCTCCGTCGATCAGTAAAGATAGCCATTGTCACAAACAACTGCTGCGTCTGTCCGGTAGGGATTGGCGTATGAAACGGCGCATCGCGGGCTTCGGGCGCGCTGGGATCGAGCGGCAGATACAAGAGAAAGCGACAAACCGCACGAAAACGAGCCATTTTAGCAAATAATGACCCCCTAATAATTAAGGGTACTTAAACCAGTTCAACCGACAGTAAGAACCTTAAACACTACGGCCAAACGTCGGATATGAAGCCCGGCGGCCCGCAATGATTGCATCTTTGGGAATAGTGTCTGCAATTGTTGTGGGGGTTTCATGGGGTTCAATGCGACGAAGGGCCTGGCTGCCAAGGCCAAGGGGTCAGCGCGAAGCATAACGCAGAAAATCGCGATTACCGTCATTCTGGTCAATTTGCTTGGACTTGTCGTCACCAGTTTCGCGATCTCGCAGATGTCCGGCGCAAGCCAGATGGCGATGGCCGAACGCAACTGGATCAAGGACACCACCCAGATAGGCGCTCAGGCCGCAGGCGGCGTGAAGTGGGGCAAGACCGAGGCGATCCGCTCGGCCTACGAAATTTTCCAGAATGATCCGAAGCTCGCTCTTGTCGGGTTCACGGCCTTCAACCAGGCCGGCGACCAGGTTGATGTCTGGACGCGCTCGGAATCGCCCGACGCGTCCCTGTCGCAGGTGCTGAACTCCAATCCCGGTGAAATGAAGCAATCCGTTGTCGAGGAAGGTGATGCTTCGGTTATCGTTTCGGCGCCGTTGCCCGCCGGCAAGGATGGCGTGTCGCTGGGGCAGATCAAGACTGTCTGGTCGACAGACGATATCACAAAGTCTGCGCGGGATTTTGCCTTCAAGGCAATGGCATCCCAGATTGCGGTGCTGGTCATCGCGGTCGCCATCCTGCTGTTTGCCATGCGCAAGTTCGTTGGACGGCCTCTGGCCGATGTCAACCGGCGTATCGGCGAGTTGCAGGCAGGCGACATCACCGCCCCGGTTCCGCATGCGGAAAAAGGCGACGAGATCGGTGTCGTAGCGCGTGCCCTGACCGAATTCTGCGATGCGGCGCGCCAGAAGCTCGAAGCGGATGCCGAGATGGTGCGTCAGCGCGAGCAGCTTGATGCGGAGCGCCAGGCCAACATGAGCGAGACCGAGCGCTCCTCACAGGCCCAGCGCAGGGTGGTCGAGGAACTCGGCACCGCGCTCGAAAAGCTCGCCGCCGGCGATCTGACCGCACGCGTTCCCGATCTTGGCGGCGAATTCGCCGCATTGCAGGACAATTTCAACAGGGCGCTTTCGGCGCTTGAGGCGACGGTCGGCACCATCGACAGCGCGCAGCATGCGGTCAAGCAGGCTTCCGACAGCCTCGGCGGTTCCACCGATGAACTGGCCCGCCGGACGGAACAGCAGGCGGCAGCGCTGGAACAGACCGCGGCGGCGCTGGATGAAATCACTTCGACCGTCAAAGCCTCGTCCGAACAAGCGACCGAAGCGGGTGATCTTGTCGGATCAACCCGGCAAGCAGCGACGTCATCGTCGGAGATCGTGCGCTCGGCAATCAAGGCCATGGGCGGTATCGAGGAATCCTCGTCACGCATCGCGCAAATCCTCAAGGTGATCGACGATATCGCCTTCCAGACCAACCTGCTGGCGCTGAATGCCGGGGTTGAAGCTGCTCGTGCCGGTGAAGCCGGCAAGGGATTTGCCGTGGTCGCGCAGGAAGTCCGGGATCTCGCGGGGCGTTCTGCCAACGCCGCCAAGGAAATCAAGGACCTGATTGAAGAAAGCGGCGCCCAGGTGAGCAATGGTGTCGATCTCGTCAACAAGACCGGACGCTCCATGGAGCAGATCGAACAGCAGATCACTGCCGTCGCCGAAAAGATCGATGCAATCTCGCGCGCTTCCAGGGAGCAGGCGACCGGGCTGTCGCAGGTCAACATGGCCATCAACGAGATGGATACCATGACCCAGAAGAACGCGGCGATGGTTCAGGACAGCAACACGTCTTCGCAGAAACTGGCCGGTGAATGCGAACGCCTCGCCGACGTCGTCCGGTCCTTCAAACTGACCGGTGCGTCCGGTCATTCGCGAATGGCGGACACGCCGAAACCGGCGCCGGCGCCCGTCCGAACAGCGGCTGCACCGAAGCCGGCCGCCCAACGCCAGTACAAGACCCAGGGCAACGCCGCGCTCGCCCAGAGCACGGAGAACTGGGAAGAGTTTTAAGCCCGCGTACCAAAGCCAATAGCGATCAGAGGTGATCGCAATCCACTTCAAAACGAGGAGAAGTACCCAATGAAGACCAAGCTTTTTGCATCTGCCATGTTTGCTGCCGCAACAATCGCGTTTGCACCGGCTACCGTACAGGCCGAGGAAGCACATGTTGCCCCGGTCAAGGAATTCATCAGCCAGAACGTTGAAGCCTGGCTGACCGATCCGGTCGTTGTCGGCGCGATCAAGGAACAGAACGCAAAGACCGCCGGCCTCGACGATGCGGCAATCGACAAGCTCGACAAGGAGTGGCGCGCACAGGCAACTGCAGCGGACAAGCCCTTCGTCAACGAGGTTCTGGCGCGCGAAATCTCCAAGTTCCTGATGGCCAAGAAGGAAAGCAGTCAGGGCATGATCACGGAAATGTTCGTGATGGACGCCAAGGGCCTCAATGTCGGCCAGAGCGATGTCACCTCCGACTACTGGCAGGGTGACGAAGCCAAGTGGCAGAAGTCCTATGCCGCCGGCGCCGGTGCGATGTTTGTCGACGGTGTCGAGGAAGACGAATCCACCCAGGCGCTGCAGTCCCAGGCCAGCGTGACAATTTCCGATCCGGAAACCGGTGAACCGATCGGTGCGATCACCGTCGGTATCAACCTCGACATGCTGTAAGAGGCCCGCCGGTCGCCATCGACGGCCGGGAGCATCCGAGGCACAATCCGACGCCGCGCTTTTCCTTCCCGTTCCGGGTGAAAGGCGCGGCGTTGTGCGTTTGAGCGCGTCAAGACCATGGTACTCCAGCCGCAGCGTCGGGCTCTGCCTGAAAGGCAAAATTCCGGGTTGGGTACGGAGAGGGCTTGCGCGGCGTTTTGCGGCGTGGTCGATGGTGTCCAAGGCGGCTGTCACGGAGTGGCAACACATTCCGGATAGTCACTCCAGAGCCACAGAGGAGGCCGTCATGAAACTTGTGCATATCTCCGACATCCACATCAATCCCGAGCCGATCCTGGACCTCGATTCAATCGCCAATTTCAAGAAATGCCTGGCCTATGTCGAGGCGTATGACCACGACGCCGATCGGGTGGTGATCACCGGCGACCTGACCCATTACGGGCAGGAGGAGAGCTACCGCGAACTGCAGGCCATCCTGGCTGCCAGCTCGCTCAAGGACAGGCTCGAGCCGCGGCTGATGATCGGCAATCACGACAACCGCGAGACGTTTGCGTCGATGTTTGCGGGCACAAACCGTGACGAGGCGGGCTTCGTGCAGTGGACGGAGGACACGCCGGCCGGATTGTTTGTCTACATGGACACGGTCGATCAGGGAAAGCACAGCGGCCGCTATTGCGAGAAGCGGATGAACTGGCTCAGGGCCGTGCTCGATGGCGCACGGGCCAAAGACCAGCGGGCCTACCTGTTCATGCATCACAATCCAGTGCGCGTACACGTGGCCAATGCCGATATCATCGGGATCATCGACGAGCGAGCGCTGCAGGCACTGCTCGCCGAGTACAACGACACCGTCGCGCACCTGTTCTTCGGCCATTGCCATTACACCTTGAGCGGCGCGGTCTGCGGCATTCCCTATTCGGCCCCGCGCTCGACCAATCATGCCTGCTGGCCGGATTTCTCGGGCGATATCAGCCGGATGGGCTATGGCGATCTGGCGCCGAACTACAATGTCTGTTTCCTGCATGAAAACAGCACCGTGGTGCATTCGGTCGATTTCCTCGACGCTGACAAGGTCAAGTGGCGGATCGATGCGGATTTCAGCCAGCACTGAGGTTCGCTGCCGGGACAGTGCGCCCCGGTGATATCAGGGCCGGGTGATGTCAGGATTTGTGCTCGGGCGGGAACGCCACGGGCCCACCCTGTGCTTCCCAGGTCGAGAAGCCTTCCTTCAGGTGGGCGGCGACAAAGCCCATGTCGTTGAGCGTTGCCGTGGTCAGCGCAGAGCGCCAGCCCGAGGCGCAATGGAATACGAATTTCTTGTCCTGGCCGAAAACCTCCTTGTAATAGGGGCTTTGCGGATCGACCCAGAACTCGACCATGCCGCGCGGGCAGTGGAAGCTGCCGGGGATGAAGCCCGAGCGCTGGCGTTCGCGGATATCGCGCAGATCGACAATGACCACTTCAGGGTCATCGACCATGGCGATGGCGTCCGCGGTTTCGATCTCTTCGATGCGGGCGCGGGCGGCCGCGACCAGATCGGCTATCGGGGTGATGGACTTGACCATGGGGATACCTGTTCAAACATGTGTCGGAATTGCCTGCATGATTGACGCAACACGGCGCTTGGTTCAACAGTCCTGAAGCCGACGGATCAGGATTTGTGTTCGCCGGCAGGTGTGTTCCAGGGTGAAGGACAGTCAAGTGATGCCAGGGTCGTCGGCAGTGTCGTTGTGGGACGAGACATCGGAAGAGATCTTTGAGGCGTCGCCGATGGCGGCGGACGTGACAACCGATCTGGCCATTGTCGGCGGCGGGTACACCGGGCTTTCGACCGCGCTGCATGCGGCAGAGAAAGGCCTTGAGACTTGCGTTCTGGAGGCTCAACAAATCGGTTACGGCGGGTCGGGACGGAATGTCGGGCTGGTCAATGCCGGGTTGTGGCTGCCGCCGCAGGACGTGCGGGCAAAGCTCGGCGGCGAGCGCGGCGCGCGGCTGGTGGATCTCCTGGGCGACGGGCCGAACTGCGTGATGTCGCTGATCGAACGGCACCAGATCCGCTGTGAACTGACCCGTTCGGGCACCATTCACGCGGCCCATTCCGCTGCCGGGTTCAAGGATCTGTCGCGACGGGCCGAGGAATGGACCCGGCTCGGCGCGCCGGTGCGGCTTCTGTCGCGGCCGGAGGCGGCGGAGAAGATTGGCTCCAGCGCGTTTCATGGCGGACTGCTCGACGCCCGTGCCGGAACGATCAACCCGATGGGCTATGTGCGCGGCCTGGCGCGTGCCGCCCGCGCCGCGGGCGCGCGCATCCACACCGGTGCAGCAGTGACGAGACTGGTCAAGCAGCCGGGGGGCTGGCTGCTTGAAACCGGGGCGGGTGTGGTCCGGGCGAAATCGGTGGTGCTGGCGACCAACGCCTATTCCGACGATCTCTGGCCGGGGCTGAAATCGAGTTTCGTTCCGATCCACTATTTCCAGGTGGCGACCGTTCCGCTCGGCGCCCGGGTTGAAGACATCCTGCCCGAGCGGCAGGGGATTTGGGACACCGGGCAGATCATGTTCTCGCTCCGGCGCGATGCGGCGGACAGGCTGATCATCGGCTCGATGGGCGCAGTGATCGGCGGCGAAAAGGGGCTTTCGGAACGCTGGGCGGCGCGCAAGCTCAAACGTCTCTTTCCGGGTCTCGGGCCGGTTGAGTTCGAGAAAAGCTGGCACGGTCAGATCGCCATGACGGGTGACCACCTGCCACGCATTCACCGGCTCGACGAGGGGCTCTACACGCCGATTGGCTACAACGGCCGGGGCATCGCGCCGGGTACGGTGTTCGGCAAGGCCATGGCCGAGCTGATTGCCGGCGGAAGCGAGGCGGACCTGCCGATGCCGGTGACCGGGGTGAAGCCGGAGGCGTTGAGGGGTTTGAAGACGGGCTTCTACCGGGCCGCGTTTTCCGCCAACCAGGTGCTCAAGAGTTTCTAGGCATCGTCCAGGTTGTTGCCGCTGCGGGCAGATGGTTTATTGATACTTGAAGCCTTGCCCGGCCCGGATCGACCGGGGCGGGGCAGGCAGACAGGGATCGGGACGAGGTCAGATGGACAGCTGTGATGTGATTGTGGTGGGTGGCGGGCTTGCCGGGCTTGTTGCCGCGACCGAACTGGCTGACAGGGGCAAGCGGGTCATCATCATAGACCAGGAGCCCGAGAATTTCCTGGGCGGGCAGGCGTTCTGGTCGCTCGGCGGCCTGTTTCTGGTCGACACGCCGGAGCAGCGGCGGATGGGCATCAAGGACAGCCGGGAGCTGGCGCTCGGTGACTGGATGGGCTCGGCCCAGTTCGACCGCAAGGAAGACTACTGGCCGCGCAAATGGGCGGAGGCCTATGTGGATTTTGCCGCCGGCGAAATGCGGCCCTGGCTGCACGCGATGGGCATGCGCTGGTTCCCTGTCGTCGGATGGGCGGAACGCGGTGGATCCTTCGCCGACGGTCACGGCAATTCGGTTCCGCGGTTCCACATCACCTGGGGTGTCGGGCCCGGGATTGTCGAGCCGTTCGAGAAGCGGGTGCGGGCTCATGTGAAATCCGGCCTGATCGAGCTCAGGTTCCGGCATCGCTGCTCGACCATCATTACCGAGAACAATGCGGTGAAGGGCGTGTCCGGCGAGATCCTTGTCGATGACGTCAAGGAACGCGGACAATCGACCAGCCGCGAGATCCGCGGTGAGTTCGAAATCCGGGCGCCGAGCGTGCTGGTGACGTCGGGCGGGATCGGCGGAAACTTCGATCTGGTGCGCAAGGTCTGGCCGCGTGACCGGCTGGGCGAACCGCCGCGCGAGATGATTTCCGGGGTGCCGGCCCATGTCGACGGGCGGATGGTCGCGATCACCGAAGCAGCCGGCGGCCGGGTGATCAATGCCGACCGGATGTGGCACTACACCGAAGGCGTGAAGAACTGGAACCCGATCTGGCCCAATCACGGAATCCGCATCCTGCCCGGTCCCTCGTCGATGTGGTTCGATGCCGAAGGCAACCGGCTGAGGCCGCCCTGCATGCCTGGCTTCGACACCTTGTCCACCCTCAGGGAGATCCTGTCGACGGGGCATGACTATTCCTGGTTCATCATGACCCAGAAGATCCTTAAGAAGGAGGTGGCGCTGTCGGGCTCTGAACAGAACCCGGATTTCGCCTCGAAAAGCTGGCTCAAGGTGATCCGGCAGCGGATCCTCAACAAGCAGGCCATACCGGCCGTCGAAGCGTTCAAACAGCATGGCGAGGATTTCATTGTTGCCAACACGTTGGAGGAACTGGTCGAGGGGATGAACCGGAAGGGCGGCGGCCTCGTCGACCTCGAGAAGATCAGGGCGCAGATTGTGGCGCGGGACAGCCAGGTGGCCAACCCGTTCACCAAGGACGCGCAGCTGATGGCGGTGCATGCGGCGCGCAACTACCGCGGCGACAGGCTGATGCGCACGGCCAGGCCGCACCGTTTCCTCGATCCGGAGAACGGACCGCTGATCGCGGTCAAGCTGCACATCATCACCCGCAAGACGCTCGGCGGCTTTGAAACCGATCTCAACGGCCAGGTGCTCAATGCGCAGGGCGAGCGGATCGAAGGGCTGTTCGCCGCCGGAGAGGTCAGCGGTTTCGGCGGTGGCGGCTATCACGGCTACAACGCGCTCGAGGGCAGCTTCCTCGGCGGCTGCATCTTCTCGGGACGCCAGGTCGGGCGGAGCGAGGTGATCGCCTAGCCGACTGCACGCGATGGAACGGTCTAGGCTTTGAGCGGGGGCTCCTGATAGGGCTTGCTCAGGACCGGCAGCAGGCTTGGTCCGCGCAGCCTGAGGAAATCGTCAAGCGCCTGCAGCGCCGGGGTGGGCGACCGGCCGGCGTGCCGGATCGCATACCATTGCCGCCTGATCGGGGTTTCGACAACATCGAGAATGGCGATGCTGCCGGCCCGGCATTCCTGCTCGATGGTGTGGCCGGAGATGAAGGCTATGCCCAGTCCGGCGATCACCGCCTGCTTGATGGTCTCGTTGGAATCCATTTCCGTCGGGACCGTGCGCATGCCCTCGATCGTGTCGGCCATGAAAAACTCGAACGATGAGCGCGTGCCTGAGCCTCTCTCCCGCACGATGAACTTCTGCTCGGCCAGTTCTTCCCTGCTGATGTCGAGCTTGCCGACCAGCTGATGATCGGGGCTGGCGATGAAGACCAGCGGATGGTCGCCGAACAGGGTGGCGTTGACCCTGAACGATGTCGGCGGACGGCCCATCAGGGCGATGTCGATGTCATGATCATGCAGCTTCTGAATGATTTCGGAGCGGTTGGCCGCGACCAGTGTCATCGATATGCCGGGATGCAGCGCCGTGAAGGCGGCGATGACGCGCGGCGCGAAATACTTGCCGGTCGAGACGACGCCCAGACGAATCGTGCCCGCGGCAACGCCCTTGTGCGCCTGGACGGTTTCCTCAAGCGAGGTCACCTCGTTGACAATGCGATGAGCCGTTTCAATGGCGATCTCGCCGATCTCGGTCGGTTGCGCGCCGGATTTGGAGCGCAGGAACAGCTGGCAGCCAAGCTCCTGTTCCAGTTGCTGCAATTGCAGCGTCACGGCCGGAGAGGTCAGCCCGAGCGCCCGCGCCGCGGCGGAGATCTTGCCGTGCTTTTGAATGGCGAGCAGCGTGTGCATCTGGCGGATGGATATGTTGAGCATTTTTCAAATGTTAAAAAATCTTATATAAACTGTCAATAAGTTAAAATTTACAAATATAGCGAAACGCCTATTCATTGTGGTTCGGGAGGAGAACCGCAATGTCAGGGCAATCGTTACTCGCATTCTTGCGTTCAGGGTCATTTACCCAGAAGCCGCACAGTGAAGCCGTCTCGGCAACCATCGGCGCATTGGCCAAGGCCGCTCTCGAGGTCCGCAAGCTGACAACGCAGGGCGCGCTCAATGCGGGCTTTGCAGCCTCGCGTGGCAGCGAAAACACCGACGGCGACATCCAGAAGGATCTTGATGTCGTGGCCGACGGCATCTTCCTGCAGGCCATCCGGGAGGTGCCGGTGGCGCTCTACGGCTCGGAGGAAAACACCGGGGCGATCCTGATCGATCCGGCCAAGCCGCTGGCGCTGGCGATCGATCCGCTCGACGGCTCTTCCAACATCGAGACCAATGTCTCGATCGGCACGATCTTTTCCATCCTGCCGGTAACCGGCGATCCGAAATCCGATCCGGAGAAGTCCTTTCTGCAGCCCGGTACGACACAGCTGGCCGCCGGCTTCTTCATCTACGGGCCGCAACTGGCGCTGGTCCTGACCGTCGGCACCGGCACGCGGATCTTCATTCACTCGAGCAAGTTCGGCGATTTCATCGAGGCCTATGATTCCGTCGCGATCCCGAAGAATGCCTCTGAATTTGCCATCAACGTGTCGAACTACCGGCATTGGGAAGAGCCGATCCGGCTTTATGTCGACGATTGTTTCGCCGGCAGCGAGGGCCCGCGCGAGAAGGACTTCAACATGCGCTGGATTGCGTCGCTGGTAGCCGATTGCTACCGGATTCTCATCCGCGGCGGCGTGTTTCTCTATCCGGCCGACAAGCGCAAGGGCTACGGCTCGGGGCGGATCCGGCTGGTCTACGAGGCCAATCCGATCGCCTTTCTGGTCGAGCAGGCCGACGGCGCGGCGACCGATTCGGTCAACCGTATCCTCGATATCCAGCCCACCAGCCTGCACCAGCGCATTCCGCTGGTCTTCGGCTCGAAATCCAAGGTCGAGCGGGTCGCCCGCTATCACGTCGATCCGGAGATGATCAGCGAGCGCTCGCCCTTGTTCGGTAACCGCGGTCTTTTCAGGGTTTGATCCATCATGTCAGCTAAATTTCCCATCATATCCATTACAGGCTCGTCGGGCGCGGGCACCACGACGGTCGAGCAGACCTTCAAGAAAATCTTCGCCCGCGAAAAGGTCACAGCCTCCTTCATCGAAGGCGATGCATTTCACCGCTTCGACCGCCAGGCGATGAAGGACAAGATCACTGAAGAAAAGGCACAGGGCCGCGACTTCACCCATTTCAACGCCGAAGCCAATGAACTCAAAATCCTCGAGAGCGTGTTCGAGGAATATGGCCGGCGCGGCAAGGGGCGCACCCGGCATTACATCCACGATGACGAGGAGGCCGAGCGCTATGGCGCGGCGCCGGGCACCTTCACCGAGTGGGAGGAATTTGGCGACAGCGACGTGCTGTTCTACGAGGGCCTGCACGGCTGCGTGGTCACCGACGATGTCAACCTGGCGCAGCATTGCGACCTTAAGATCGGCGTGGTGCCGGTGATCAATCTCGAATGGATCCAGAAGATCCACCGCGACAAGGCGGCGCGCGGCTATTCCACCGAAGCCGTCACCGACACCATCCTGCGGCGGATGCCGGACTACGTGCACTACATCTGCCCGCAATTCTCGCTGACCGATATCAATTTCCAGCGGGTGCCGATCGTCGATACCTCCAATCCGTTCATCGCGCGCTGGATCCCGACGCCGGCGGAATCGATCCTGGTGATCCGCTTCGCCAATCCGCGCGGCATCGATTTTCCCTACCTGCTGTCGATGATCCAGAACAGCTACATGTCGCGCGCCAATTCCATCGTCGTGCCGGGCGACAAGCTCGATCTCGCCATGCAGCTCATCTTCACGCCGCTGATCCACAAGCTGGTCGAGCGCAAGCGCCGCATGTCCTGAGGAGACCGTCATGAACATTTCCCAAGCCATAGCCGCCTCCGACAGCATGAGCGAACGGGACATGGCCAATGCCATCCGCTTCCTCGCCATGGACGCCGTCCAGGCGGCCAATTCCGGCCATCCCGGCATGCCGATGGGCATGGCCGATGTCGCCACCGTGCTGTTCAACCGCTTCTTCAGGATCGATCCGTCGATGCCGAACTGGGCTGACTGCGACCGCTTCGTGCTCTCGGCCGGCCACGGGTCGATGCTGATCTACGCGATCAATCATCTGATCGGCTATTCTGACATGACGATGGAGCAGTTGCGGAACTTCCGGCAGTGGGGTTCGAAAACCCCCGGTCATCCGGAATATGGCCACACGCTGGGCGTCGAGACCACCACCGGACCGCTGGGGCAGGGGATCACCACGGCTGTCGGCATGGCGCTCGGCGAGGAAATGATGGCGGCGCGGTTCGGCCGCAAGCTCGTCGACCATTTCACCTATGTGATCGCCGGCGACGGCTGCCTGCAGGAGGGCATCAGCCACGAGGCGATCGATCTCGCCGGCCATCTGAAGCTGAAAAAACTGATCGTGCTGTGGGACGACAACGAAATCTCCATCGACGGAGCCACCTCCCTCTCCACGTCGATGAACCAGCCCATGCGGTTCAAGGCCGCGGGCTGGGATGTTCAGAAGGTCGACGGCCATGACCCCGAGGCCGTGGCTGCCGCCATCGAGAAGGCGCGCAAGAGCTCCAAGCCCTCGCTGATTGCCTGCCGGACGACCATCGGCAAGGGCGCGCCGACAATGGAAGGGTCGCACAAGACCCATGGCGCGCCGCTGGGCAAGGAGGAAATCGCAAGGGCCCGCGAAGCGCTGAACTGGCCCTATGAGCCGTTCACTATTCCCGCCGCTATCAAATCGGCCTGGGAGTCGGTGGCCGAACGCGGCCTGACCGCCCGCAGGCAATGGCAGGAGCGGCATGCCGCGGCACGCAACGCGGCAGCCTTTGACCGCGCGCTGGCGGGCGACGTACCCGAGAGCGTGTTCCGCAAGCTGGCGGCCTTCCGCAAGGAGCATCAGCAGAAGGCAACCAAGGTCGCCACGCGCCAGGCTTCGCAGATGACGCTCGAGGTGATCAATGGTGCGACCACTCTGACGATCGGCGGATCGGCCGATCTGACCGGTTCCAACCTGACCCAGACCTCGCAGACGCAATCGATCGGCCCAAGGCAATTCAAGGGCCGTTACATCCATTACGGCATCCGCGAACATGCCATGGCGGCGGCGATGAACGGGTTGTCGCTGCATGGCGGCTTCTTTCCCTATGGCGGCACCTTCCTGGTGTTTTCCGATTACGCCCGCGGCGGCATGCGGCTGTCGGCGCTGATGGAGCAGGGCGTGATCTACGTGCTGACGCACGATTCCATCGGGCTTGGCGAGGACGGGCCGACGCATCAGCCGGTCGAGCATCTGGCCATGCTTCGGGCCACGCCGAACATGAACGTCTACCGGCCTGCCGATATCGTCGAGACGGCGGAATGCTGGGAACTGGCGCTCAAGGACCGGTCGACGCCGAGCGTGCTGGCGCTATCGCGCCAGGGCCTGCCGATGCTGCGCGAGACCGGATCGGCCGAGAACCTGTCGGCGCGGGGCGCCTATGTGCTGCATCAGCCGAAGCGGGCGCGCGATGTCACCCTGCTTGCGACCGGATCGGAAGTCGAGATCGCCCGCAAGGCAGCGGAGCAGCTCCTCGATCTGCACGGGGTCAGCGCTGCAGTCGTCTCGATGCCGTGCTGGGAAAAGTTCGCGGCGCAGGATCAGAGCTACCGCGACGAGGTGCTCGGAACCGCCCCGCGCATTGCGGTCGAAGCCGCGGCCCGGATGGGCTGGGACCGCTGGATCGGACCGGAGGGCGCCTTCGTCGGCATGGACGGCTTCGGCGCGTCCGCGCCGGCTGCCGAACTCTACGAGCATTTCGGCATCACGGCCGAACGGGTTGCCGGGCTGGCGCTCGACCTGACAGGCAGGGCCGGATCATGAGTGGTGCAACCGATCTTCAGGACCGGACCGTGCTGGTCCGGTGCGACCTGAGCGAGGGCCTCGATGCGGATTTCGCCGTCGGCCTGCGCGATCTTGTCGGTCGCGGCGCGCGGGTGGCGGTGATCGCCGGATATGACAATCCGGGCGGCGACGTGAACCCGACCCTGTCGCTCCGTCATCTGATTGAGCCGCTTAAGCAACTGACCGGACTGCCGGTGCATTTCGTCGGAGACTGTGTCGGTCCGGTGGCGGAATCCGGCCTTGCCGCGACGCCCGCCGGGGCGATCGCGCTTCTCGAGAACCTGCGATTCCATCCCGAAGCCCAGCGCCGCAGCCGGACTTTCGCCATCCGCCTGAGCGCGCTCGGCGACTATTTCGCAGTGCCGGGCGGCATGCCCGAGACCGCATCCGTCTGGATCAGGGAGCTTGCGAAACTGCTGCCCGAACCGACGCCGACTTTCGCCCCTTCAGCCTGACAGGAGATCCCAATGGCCCGCATCACCCTTCGTCAACTGCTCGATCACGCCGCCGAACAAGGCTACGGCGTGCCGGCCTTCAACATCAACAACATGGAGCAGGGGCTCGCCATCATGCAGGCGGCCAAGGCGTGCAATGCCCCGGTGATCATGCAGGCATCGCGCGGAGCGCGATCCTATGCCGGCGACATCATGCTGTCGAAGATGATCGACGCGCTGACCGAGATGTATCCGGACATCCCGATCTGTATGCACCAGGACCACGGCAACAACGAGGCCACCTGCATGAGCGCGATCCGCCACGGCTTCACCTCGGTGATGATGGACGGGTCGCTGGAAGCCGACATGAAGACGCCGGCGTCCTACGATTACAACGTGACCATCACCGAACGGGTGGCGCGGATGGCGCACTGGGTCGGGGCATCTGTGGAAGGGGAACTTGGCGTGCTCGGCTCGCTCGAGACCGGCGAGGCGGAAGCCGAGGACGGCTCCGGCGCCGAGGGAAAGCTCTCGCACGACCAGCTGCTGACCGATCCGGACCAGGCGCTTGATTTCGTGCTTCGCACCAAGGTCGACGCGCTGGCCATCGCCTGCGGCACCTCGCACGGCGCCTACAAGTTCTCGCGCAAGCCCGATGGCGACATCCTGGCGATGAACGTGATCGAGGCGATCCACCGCAAGATCCCCAACACCCATCTGGTCATGCACGGTTCCTCCTCGGTGCCGCAGGAGCTGCAGGACATCATCAACGAGTTCGGCGGCGAGATGCCGCAGACCTTCGGCGTTCCGGTCGAGGAGATCGTCCGCGGCATCCGGCACGGCGTGCGCAAGGTCAACATTGACACCGATTGCCGGATGGCGATGACCGGCCAGTTCCGCAAGATCGCCACTTCCAAGGCCAGCGAGTTCGATCCGCGCAAGTTCCTCAAGCCGGCGATGGACGCGATGCGGGACCTGTGCCGCGACCGCTTTGAAGCTTTTGGGACCGCCGGGCAGGCATCGAAAATCCGGGTGATCGCCATGGACGACATGGCGGCACGCTATGCCAGCGGCACGCTCGATCCGCAAACCACCACAGCCAAGGCTGCCTGAGAAACCGATTCAAGCTCCTGACGGAGAGATTCAAGAAGAGAGGTCAACGCCATGAATACGGACGCAAAAACCGAGATCAAGGGCAAGGAACGCTATAAGGCCGGCGTGCTCAAATATGCGCAGATGGGCTACTGGGACGGCGACTACGAACCCAAGGACACCGATCTGATCGCCCTGTTCCGGATCACGCCGCAGGAGGGCGTCGATCCGATCGAGGCGGCCGCCGCGGTCGCCGGTGAAAGCTCGACGGCTACCTGGACCGTGGTCTGGACCGACCGGCTGACGGCCTGCGACCAGTACCGCGCCAAGGCCTACCGGGTGGATCCGGTTCCCGGCACGCCGGGCCAGTATTTCTGTTACGTCGCCTATGACCTGATCCTGTTCGAGGAGGGCTCGATCGCCAATTTGACGGCGTCGATCATCGGCAACGTGTTCTCGTTCAAGCCGCTGAAGGCGGCGCGGCTCGAGGACATGCGGTTCCCGGTCGCCTACTGCAAGACCTTCAAGGGCCCGCCTACCGGCATCGTGGTCGAGCGCGAGCGGCTCGACAAGTTCGGCAAGCCGCTGCTCGGCGCCACCACCAAGCCGAAGCTCGGTCTGTCGGGCAAGAACTATGGCCGCGTGGTCTACGAGGGGCTCAAGGGCGGGCTCGACTTCATGAAGGATGACGAGAACATCAACTCGCAGCCCTTCATGCACTGGCGCGACCGGTTCCTCTACTGCATGGAAGCGGTCAACAAGGCGACCGCCGAAACCGGCGAGATCAAGGGCCATTATCTCAACATCACCGCCGGCACGATGGAAGAGATGTACCGCCGGGCCGAATTCGCCAAGGAGCTGGGGTCGGTCATCGTCATGGTCGACCTCATCATCGGCTGGACCGCGATCCAGTCGATCTCGGAATGGTGCCGGCAGAACGACATGATCCTGCACATGCACCGCGCCGGCCATGGCACCTACACGCGGCAGAAGAACCACGGCATCTCGTTTAGGGTGATCGCCAAGTGGTTGCGGCTCGCCGGTGTCGACCACCTGCATTGTGGCACCGCGGTGGGTAAGCTCGAGGGCGATCCGCTGACCGTGCAGGGCTACTACAATGTCTGCCGCGAGACCCGCAACGAGGTCGACCTGCAGCGCGGCATCTTCTTCGAGCAGGACTGGGCCGACATCAAGAAGGTCATGCCGGTGGCCTCCGGCGGCATCCATGCCGGGCAGATGCACCAGTTGCTGGACCTGTTCGGCGACGACGTGGTGCTGCAGTTCGGCGGCGGCACCATTGGCCACCCGATGGGGATCCAGGCCGGGGCCACGGCCAACCGGGTTGCGCTCGAGGCGATGGTTCTGGCCCGCAACGAGGGCAGGGACATTGCCAATGAGGGGCCCGAGATCCTGCGTGCCGCCGCCCGCTGGTGCAAGCCGCTGGAAGCCGCGCTCGAGACCTGGGGCAACATCACCTTCAACTACACATCGACAGACACGTCGGACTTCGTGCCGACCGCGTCGGTCTCCATGTAAGCCCGATTGAAGAGGACACGGACATGCGTATCACCCAAGGCTGCTTTTCCTTTCTGCCCGACCTGACCGACGAGCAGATTTCCGCCCAGATCGAGTATTGCCTGTCGCGCGAATGGGCGGTCGGCATCGAGTACACCGACGATCCGCACCCCAGGAACACCTACTGGGAGATGTGGGGCCACCCGATGTTCGATCTGAAGGATCCCAAGGGCGCAATGATGGAGCTCGACGACTGCCGCAAGGCGCATGGCGACAGCTACATAAGGATCAACGCGTTCGATTCCTCGCGCGGTTTCGAGACGGTGATGATGAGCTTCATCGTCAACCGGCCAAAGGAAGAGCCGAAACTGCAGATGACCCGCACCGATGTGCGCTCGCGCAGCCAGACCTATTCCTGGGACGCGGCGCGGCGCTGATCTGAAAGCATCCGCCGGCCCAAATCGCTGGGCCGGCGGCAATCGTTGAGGAGACGATGATGGCCGACGCCGCTGACATGATTGCGCCTGATGAAGCAGAGGCCTTGCCGACTGCGATCGACCTGCGCGAGGAATACAACAAATCCGGCGTCGCCGAGGTACTGGACGAACTCGACCGGGAACTGATCGGGCTCAAGCCGGTCAAGCAGCGGATCCGCGAGATCGCGGCGATGCTGATCGTCGAGCGGGCGCGCAAGGCTATGGGGCTGAGCCACGAAACGCCGACGCTGCACATGAATTTCGCCGGAAATCCCGGCACCGGCAAGACCACCGTGGCGATGCGGATGGCCAATATCCTGCACCGGCTGGGCTATGTCCGCAAAGGCCATCTGGTGTCGGTGACGCGCGACGACCTGGTCGGTCAATATATCGGCCACACCGCGCCCAAGACCAAGGAAATCCTGAAGAAGGCGATGGGCGGGGTGCTGTTCATCGACGAGGCCTATTACCTCTACCGGCCGGATAACGAACGTGACTACGGCCAGGAAGCGATCGAGATCCTGTTGCAGGTGATGGAAAACAACCGCGAGGACCTGGTGGTGATCCTCGCCGGCTATGCCGACAGGATGGACAAGTTCTTCGAAAGCAACCCCGGCTTCCGGTCGCGCATCGCCCATCACATCGAGTTTCCCGACTACAGCGAAGGCGAACTTCTGCAGATCGCCGACGGCATGCTCAAGCAGCAGACCTATCATTTTGACGAGGAAGCCCACGAGCTGATGCAGCGCTATATCAGGCTCAGGCGGCAGCAGCCGCATTTCGCCAATGCGCGCTCGATCCGCAACGCGCTCGACCGGGCGCGGCTGAGGCAGGCCAACCGGCTGTTTTCGACCGCCACCGGACCGGTGACGGCGGAAGACCTGTCGACCATCACGGCGGAGGACCTGAAGGTCAGCCGGGTGTTCACCATGGGCATCCCGGATGGTGCTGCGGAGGAGAGGGCATGAAAAAGACCATCATCGCGCCCTCGGTGCTGTCGGCTGATTTTTCCCGCCTCGGCGAGGAGATCGAGGCCGTGGTCGAAGCCGGCGCCGACTGGATCCATCTCGACGTGATGGACGGGCATTTTGTGCCCAACATCACCTTCGGCCCGCCGATCATCAAGGCGGTGCGCAACCGCACCGACAAGGTCTTCGATTGCCACTTGATGATCGAGCCGTGCGATCCGTTCCTTGCAGCCTTCGCCGATGCGGGCTGCGACATCATCACCGTGCATGCCGAGGCGACAAAACATCTCGACCGGTCGCTGCAGGCGATCCGCGACCTGGGCAAGAAGGCGGGCGTGTCGCTCAACCCGTCGACGCCCGAAAGCGTCATCGAATACGTGCTCGACCGGCTCGACCTGATCCTGTTGATGACGGTCAACCCGGGTTTCGGCGGGCAGAAATTCATCCCGGCGGTGGTCGACAAGGTGGCGCGGGTGAAGAGCATGATCGGCGACCGGCCGATCGACATCGAAATCGACGGCGGCGTGACGCCCGAAACCGCGCCGCTGGTGGCTGCCGCCGGCGCCAATGTGCTGGTCGCCGGTTCGGCGGTGTTCAAAGGAGGGACACAAACAGCGTATAAGACCAATATCGATGCACTTCGCGCGGCATCCGATGGCGCGCTGCGCTAAGACTTGTTACCGGAACTGATCGAGGAGACCTCCAATGGCCGCAATTCCCCCCTTGTGTGATTTTGGATGGAAACCGAGTGACGCTCGCTTGATCGGCGTCGACGGACAGGCCCGTAATATTCTTGATCAAGCCGGCGAAAACGGTCTGGTGGTGGCGTTCATCTGCAACCATTGCCCCTACGTCAAGGCGGTGATCGACCGCATCGTGCGGGATGCGGGCGATCTGGCGGATATTGGCGTCGGCTTCGTGGCGATCTCTTCGAACGATGTGGACGCCTATCCCGAAGATTCGTTTGAAAACATGAGACTCTTTGCCGATCAGCATCGGTTTCCGTTCCCGTATCTGTATGATGAAGACCAGTCGGTGGCGCGGGCCTGGGGTGCGGTGTGCACGCCGGATTTCTTCGGCTTCAACGCGCAGATGGAGCTGCAGTATCGCGGCCGGCTTGACGCATCGCGGCGGGAAACCGGACCTGTGGATCTCAGGCGGGACCTTTACGAGGCGATGCGCCAGGTGGCCGGGACCGGCAAGGGTCCTCAAGACCAGATCGCCTCGATGGGGTGTTCGATCAAATGGAAGGATGCTGTGTGACCGGAATTTTCGCCAATGACGGGGATCGCTGCGGCTGGCCACAGGCAATCCTGTTCGACCTGGATGGAACGCTGATTGATTCCGCGCCGGATATCGCGGCTGCGGTGAATGAATTGCTCGCCCAGGACGGGCTGCCGCCGCTGTCGGTGGATGCGGTGCGGGGCATGATCGGAAACGGGGTCAGGAAACTGGTCGAGCGGGCCTGTGCTGCATCCGGCAAACCGGTCGAAGCCGACGGATTGGATCAGGCGACCGACCGGATGATGGGCATCTACGGCAAGCATCTTACCCGGGACACGGTTGCCATGCCAGGCGCCATGGAGATGGTTGCCGCCTATCACGGCGCCCGCGTCAAGATCGGTGTTGTAACCAACAAGCCGGAAGCCTTCACCCGCGAGATCCTGAAGCATTTCGGCATCGACGGGCAGGTGGATGTCGTGGTTGGCGGCGATACCGGCCCGGCCCGCAAGCCGGCGCCCGACATGCTGCATCATGCGCTTGCGGCCATGGGGTTATCGGCAGGCCGCGCGTTGATGGTTGGCGACAGCCCCGCGGATATCGGCGCGGCCAAGGCGGCGTTCATGGCCAATGTCGCGGTGCGCGGCGGCTATACCACCGTACCTGCCGACGAGCTTGGCGCCGACCGGGTGATTTCGAGCCTGCTCGAGCTGCCTGCGGCGATCGAAGCTCTCAAACAACCGGTGCGGGCGCGCAAATGAGCAAAGCTATCGGTGCTCATTCCGGTGTTTCCGACCAGGCCGTAATCCGGGGGGCGAGGCAGATAAGGCACAGTCGCGATCAAGGCCTAAGCCATGAGCCGCGCACCCAACGAATTGATTTCAATCGAAGGTCGCATGCCTTTGTCCTTGACGCGTCATCATCGGTGCGATTGACTGCCGCTTGGAACAGGTGGCTCAGATGTATCGTGATGTGCTCGGCCATCAGGTGGTCCTGAGCCCCGATCGTGCAGGGGTGTCCTTATGAGCAATGCTGCTGATCCTGCCTGTCTGTGCGGGAAGTGCACGAGTTGCGTGATCTTCAATCGCTCCGTCTGCCATGTCGCATCGCCTGAGGCGATGGCGCAGCTCAACCGTATTTCCCATATCCGGAAGTTTGCGCGCGGCACGGTCATCCAGGGGCAGGGTGAGGCCAGCGACATTGTCGGCAATATCATCGAGGGCGTGGTCAAGCTTTCCAGCGCATCGGCGAATGGCGACGATCACATCGTCGGCCTTTTGTTTCCGTCGGATTTTTTTGGTCGGTTGTTTGCCGAGGAATCCCGGTTTGCCTACGAGGCGGTCACCGACGTGACGCTGTGCGCGATGAACAAATCCGGCTTCGAACGTTTCCTGATCGATCATCCGGAGGTCGAACACGAAATGCTCAAGGCCAAGCTCGATGAGCTGGATGCGGTCAGGGAATGGGCGGCAATCACCAATGGCCATACCACCATGCAACGTGTGGCAACGTTGCTCTTCGTGTTCTCGCTGCGGTCGAGGAACCAGCGCAGGGAGCCAGGGGATCAGTCTTCTAATCCAGTCGTACATGTTCCGCTCAGCCGCCGCGACATCGCTGACTATCTGGGCACAACCCCCGAGACGCTCAGCCGCAATATTCAGACTCTGGCACGGGCAAAGGTGATCCGGATCATCAATGCCAAGCATTTCGAACTTCTCAACGCTAGTGAGCTGGTCAGGCATTCAGGCGAGTCGCGCGAGGATCTCGAAAGGATCGCTGCCCGCTGAGCATCGGCCTGCAATAAGCCGAAGCCTGCCAGGCAAGTCCGGGAGCGGCGGTTTTCATCTTTCGACGGCATCGCCAGTCGAGATACCTGGACATTGACGAACATCAATGTGCGGGCCCGGTTTTGGGTCGAGCATGGTCCCCGAGCACCTTGGCTGACCGCCTTGGGAAATGGGGAAAACATGGTGAGATCCGGCACAGTAATCTCGGTTTCCGATGATGTTGGCGTCTTGCGGGATGCCCTGGTTCAGGGACCGGTATGCGATCCTCTCGGGGTCCGCACCGAGAGCCCCGGACGCGAGGTTGAGGAAGCGGCCAGCCAACACAGGCGTCTGGTGCGGGCGCTCGAAAAATTCGGTGTGACCGTCCGGCATGTTGATGCACTGCTTCATTCCGCACTCGGGTTTGCCGATGCGCGCGACTGGATACTCGAACGGCGGCTTGCCGAAGTTGAAATCGAGACGAGCTCGGCCGGCGGCATCATTTTCTGGCTAAGCGAGCAGCCGGCCGAAGTATTGACACGCTTCCTGATGGAGGGAATGCAGATCACCGACCTGCCTGCCGGACTGCGCGGTGCGGCCCATGAAGCTGCCATTGGTGAGGGCTGGCTGATCGCACCGCTCGGCGATGCGATGCATCCGCGCCCACGGCTCCGGGTCATTGATGGCGGCGTTCTGCTTTCCCAGCCCGAACAGCGGCAAAGCCGTGCAGCGGCGATCACCGCTGCGACGGTCCTGAATTTCGCGCCGTTGTTCGATCAGTCACGCTTCGAGTTCTGGCTGACCGCCGACGGCGCCGACCGATCTTCTCCGCCGGTCGCCGGAAACGACATCGCCATGCCGAGCGAGAGGGTCTGCGTCGGGGCGATAACGCGCAACACAAGTGTCCAGGCGCTGTCCCTGCTGGCCGCATCGCTGTTTCGCCACAACCGGGTCAGCAGCATGTTCTGGCTGGACCTGACAGGCACCGGGTGCGAGTGCCTCGACGACTGCTTCCTGCCGCTCAGCCGTGATTGCCTGCTTGTCGACATGGCGCTGCTTGAAACGGCCAGCGCTTTCGGGGTGCGCGCCAATCACCGGGGCGCCGTCCTGGGGATCGAGCCTTGCGGATCTTCATTCGTCCAGGATCTGGCCCGGCGCATGGAGATGACCGAGTTGCATCTTATCGATATCGGGCAGCATCCCAGGCCGGTGGCGGACGCGCTTGCGACGCTTTCACCGATCGTGCTGTCGCCGGGGCGGATCATCGCGTTCGAGGAACATGAAGCGGGTTTTCGCGTACTCGAGCAACATGGTGTCGAGATCGTATCGTGCATTCCCGGAGCAGCGCTTTCCCCGCGCGGAAAAGGTCCCCGCGGACTTCTGGCCACGCTGCACGCGGTCTAGAATTGACTGGGTGAACCAAGCCGGCGGCTGATCTCGTCCGGATCGTCCGCCCGATCCCCCAAGAGATTGGCTCCGTTTGGAAAACTTGTCCCCTGGACCATTGCGTGTCCCTGTTCCGGCATGAGAGGGTCCGTGCGGAACAGCAGCCGGGGAGACATGCCATGGCGTCATTCATGCCGGAAACCGAGACCGCGTTTGCCCGCGAGATCGTCGAGATCGAGGACCAGCCGATCGAGATGCCCGACGGCTGCCGGCTGTCGGCACGGATCTGGATGCCGCAGGATGCGGTCGAAAACCCCGTGCCGGTCATCCTGGAACATCTGCCCTACCGGAAACGCGACGGCACGATCGTGCGCGACAGCCTGACCCATCCGTGGATGGCGGGGCAGGGCTACGCCTGCATCCGGGTCGACATGCGCGGCAACGGCGATTCCGAAGGCCTGATGGAAGACGAGTACACGGCGCAGGAATTGCAGGATGCCTGCGATGTGATCGCCTGGGCGGTGAGCCAGCCCTGGTGTTCGGGAACGGCCGGCATGATGGGGATTTCCTGGGGCGGGTTCAATTCGCTGCAGGTGGCAGCACTCAGGCCGCCGGCGCTGAAGGCCATCATCACCATCTGCTCGACCGCCGACCGCTTTGCCGACGACATCCATTTCAAGGGCGGCTGCCTGCTGGGCGAGAATTTCGGCTGGGCGGCGAACATGCTGTCCTATTCGTCGCGTCCGCCGGATCCATTGCTGATGGGCCCCGGATGGCGCGAACTGTGGCTCAACCGGTTGCGGGAAATGCCGTTCCTGGCGCGCGAATGGATCTCGCGGCAGGCGCGGGACGACTACTGGAAGCACGGGTCGGTCTGCGAGGATTACGATGCGATCGAAGCGGCGGTGCTGTCGATCGGCGGCTGGCACGACGGCTATCGCAACACGATTTCAAACCTGGTCGAGAACCTCGCAGCCCCGGTCAAGGGCATCGTCGGGCCATGGATCCACAAATATCCACACTATGCCGGACCCGAGCCGCGGATCGGATTCCTGCAGGAGGCCCGGCGCTGGTGGGACCGCTGGCTCAAGGGCATCGACAATGGCGCAGATGGCCTGCCGGCCTACCGGGCGTGGCTGATGGACAGCATCGTGCCGCATCGCTGGGTGGACGAGCGACCGGGCCGGTGGATTACGGAAGCCGAATGGCCGGCAGCCGGGATCGTCTCGAAAGGGTTTGATCTGGGTGACGGCACTCTCGGTCAGGGACCGATCAGCGCACCGGTAGCGGTGTGTTCGCCGGCCGATTGCGGTACGCAGACGGGTGAGTATTTTCCGTTCGCCTACGGCCCCGAACTGCCTGACGAGCAAACGCCGGATGATCGGAGATCCGCGTGTTTCGATGGTGCCGTGCTCGCCGAACCGCTCGACATCGTCGGTGCGCCGCGAGTCCGGATCAGGGCCGGTTCCGACAAGCCGATGGCGCAACTGGCCGTGCGGCTTTGCGACCTGCGCCCGGATGGAACCTCGGCGCTGATCACCATGGGTGTTCTCAACCTGTGCCACCGGAACTCCGCCGAGGCGCCGGAACGATTGACGCCGGGTGAGGTTTTCGAGGCGGTCGTCACGTTAGACCAAATCGCCTACCGGATTCCGGCGGGGCATCGGCTGCGGGTTGCGATTTCGACCTGCTACTGGCCGTTCATCTGGCCTGCGCCGGAGCGGGCCACGGTGACGCTCGAAGCCGGTCGGCTTGATCTCCCGTGCCGCGCCGTGCTCGCCGACAGCGATGAATGCAGCTTTGAAAAACCGGTCGGCGCGGAACCCTGGCGACATGAGAACCTCAGGCCGTCCGCCTCGACGCGAGCGACCGAGACTGACCCTGAAACCGGCCTTGTAACCACGTCGATCTTCAACGATGCCGGCGAGAACCGTGATCTCGACCATGGTCTGGTTTCGGGCAGCACGACGCGCGAGCGCTGGTCGATCCATCCGGATGATCCGCTGTCGGCAACGGCGCATATACGATGGGAGCAGACTGGCGGGCGTGACAGCTGGTGGACAGAGACGGTCGCGGAGATGGAGATGCGTTGCGACAAGGACTGGTTCTATGTCACGGGCAAGCTGGTGGCGACGGAGAACGACACCGTGATGTTCGACAAGGAATGGGACGAACGGATCGCGCGCCGGTTTGTCTGAACCCGGCAGATCCCCGGGCATGGCTCAATAGGGCCATTCGCCCGCGCCGAGCGCCTTGAAGCCCGCTATCATCCGGTCAAAACTGTCACGGGCGCGGGCGACCGAGTGCCGGGCGCGCAGATAGCCGTGCACGAGCCCCTTTTCGTCAAAGCAGACCGCCTGTCCGCCAGCGTCCATCATCCTCTGGCAATAGTCGGGGCCGTCGCTTGCCAGCGGGTCGCATTCCGCTGTGAAGATCACGGTCGGCGGCATGCCGGTGAAATCGGTCGCGGCGAGCGGGGTGAAGCGGGGATCTGCGGTCGGAGACGTGCCACCCGAGCGGAGTACGTCATAATAGAGCATGTCGGCGGTGGTGAGCATGGGCGCGTTGGCGTGGTCGACAAAGCTGCCTTGGGAGGTGTCCGCGCCAAGTGCCGGATAGATCAGCAGCTGTCCCGCGGGAACCCGCTTTTCGCCGCGTGTCGTCCATGAGACCGCTGCGGCGAGATTGCCGCCGGCGCTGTCGCCAGCAAGGATGACCGGATGTCCGCGATCGCCGGCAATGAAGCGGAACGCCGCAAGCGCGTCGTCAAACTGGGCCGGATGCAAGTGTTCGGGCGCAAGGCGGTAGTCGATGGCAACGACTTCGAACCCGGTCCGGTCGCAGATTTCGGCGCAGATGCTGTCGTGGCTTTCCAGCCCGCCAAGGATGAAGCCGCCGCCATGTAGATAAAGTACGGTTGCCGCAGGCGCTCCGGATCCGGTCCTGTATTCGCGCACCGGGATTGGCGTGACAGGGCCGGGGATGGTGTAATCGCGGGCCGAGACGCCTGCGGGACGGCCGGCGTCGAACGCCCGGCAAAGGTCGTCGTAGACCTGGCGTTGGCCCTGATAATCCAGGCTGGTCGCGGTTTCGGGGTAGAAGGAGACAGACTTGTCGATGAACGCCCAGGTTTCTTCGTCGAGCAGGGTGTCGTAGGGGGCAGGGCGCAACGGCGTGTCCTTCCGGTTCGAGATATTGATGTTGACGCCCATGCAATCGCGAGGCACAGCTTCTGTCAAACCGGAAAAACATCATGACCTGGAAATTGGGTAGCGAGATCAAGGCAATCCTGTTCGACAAGGATGGCACACTGGTCGATTTCGACAAGACATGGGCTCATACGAACCGAAAGGCGGCGCTGCTTGCCGCGGACGGCGACGCGGTGCTTGCCGACATCCTGCTGTTCGAGTGCGGCATGGACCCGCTGACCGGCAAGACACGGGCGGACAGCATGTTTGCCGCCGCCAACGCCAACGAGATTGCGGCGCACATGGTGGCACACGGCAGTCCGGTCGAGGCCCAAAGGTTGGCGCGGCTGCTCGATCAGGCCTTCATCGAGGGTGCCGATACGCCCTGGCCGATCTGCGATCTGGACATGCTGATGCGGACCCTCATCGGGGCGGAGCTTTCCATCGGGATCGCCTCGAGTGACGGGGAAGCCAGCATCCGGCGCACGGTCGAGGTCCTCGGGATCGAGACTCATGTCAGCTTCATCGCGGGCTACGACAGCGGCCATGGCCCGAAACCCGAGCCCGGCATGCTGCACGCCTATGCAGCGCATCTGGGACTGGCTCCCAGCCAGGTCGCCATGGTGGGCGACAACAGGCACGACATGGAGATGGCCCGGGCTTCGGGCGCGGGCGCCGCGATCGGCGTGCTGTCGGGAACCGGCTCGCACCGCACGCTCGCGGAACTCGCCGATGTGCTGATCGGATCGGTGGCGGACCTGCCGGCGCTTCTTGCTTAGCGATAGCAGCCGCTGGGTTGTCAGCTGTTGCGGGCGGCCAGCAGATTGGTGAGCCAGTCGGGATCCATTTCCGGGACCGAAGACAAAAGCAGCTTGGTGTAGTCGGGGAAGGGCGGTGAGAGGATCTCGCTCTTCAATCCCTGTTCGACGACCTTGCCCTGGAGCATCACCACGATCTCGTCGGAAATCGCCTTCACCGTGGCGATGTCATGGGTGATGAAGAGATAGGTGATGTTGTACTCTTTCTGCAGCCGCAACAGAAGTTGCAGGATGCCTTCCTGGACGATCTGGTCCAGCGCCGAGGTCACCTCGTCGCAGATGATGACTTCCGGGTTTGCGGCAAGCGCGCGGGCGATGCAGATGCGTTGTTTCTGGCCGCCGGAGAGCTCGGACGGCAACCGGTCCATGAAACTCTCGTCGAGCTCGATCATCTCCAGCAGCTTGATCACCCGGGCTTCACGCGCCTTGCCGGTCAGCCCGAGATAGAATTCGAGCGGCCGCCCGATGATCTCCTCCACCGTCTGGCGCGGGTTCATCGCCGTATCGGCCATCTGGTAGATCATCTGGATCTTCTGCAGCTGGTCCTTGCTGCGATCCTTGAGTGCGGCCGGCAGCGGCTCGCCGTTGAAGCTGACGCTGCCGCTGAGCGGCGGCAGAAGCCCGGTGATCACCCGCGCGGTCGTCGATTTTCCCGATCCGGATTCGCCGACCACGGCGACGGTCCGGCCCCGCGGTATGGAAATGTTGACGTCGTGCAGCACCTTGATCGGGCCGTAGGCCGCGTCGACATGATCAATGGAAAGAACAATGTCCTCGCCCTTGACCTCCGGCTTTTCCAGCGCCCGGACAGACCATAGCGACTTGGTGTAGGGCTGCTCCGGCCTGGTCAGCATCTGCCGGGTAGGGGCCTGCTCCACCTCCTCGCCATAGCGCAGCACCTTGATGAAATCGGCCATCTGGGCAACCACGGCGAGGTCATGGGTGATGTAGATCGCCGCTGTGTTGAACTCCTCGACAATGTTGCGCATCGCCGAGAGCACTTCGACCTGGGTGGTGACGTCAAGTGCGGTGGTGGGCTCGTCGAAGATGATCAGGTCGGGACGCGGCGACATGGCCATGGCCGTCATGATCCGCTGCAGCTGTCCGCCGGACACCTGATGCGGATAGCGGCTGCCGATGGTTTCCGGGTTGGGCAGTTGCAGTGCCTTGAACAGTTCCACCGCGTCAGCCCGGGATTCGGCATCGGGCCTCAGTCCACGCCGGTTGGCGGCCTCCACCGTCTGGTCGATCAAACGGTGCGCGGGATTGAAGGAGGCTGCAGCGGATTGGGCCACATAGGCAATGCGGGTGCCCCAGAGCCTGCGCTTTTCCCGGTCGCGGGCTCTTGCCAGATCGATGCCGTCGAACAGGATCGAACCGCCGGTCAGCTTACAGCCCGGTTGGGTGTAGCCCATGGCCGCCTTGCCAAGGGTGGATTTGCCCGCGCCCGATTCGCCGATCAGCCCCATGATCTCGCCGCGGCGCAGGGTCAGGTCGACGCCCTTGATGATCGGGTGCCATTGCTCGTCGGAAAAGCCGTCAATGCGGATGTCGCGCATCTCCAGCAGGATCTCGTTGCGGTCGCCGGGCTCATTTGTCATCGCGAAGTCCGCTTGTCTTTTGGAGGAACCAGTCGACGATAAAATTCACCGCGACGGTCAGAAGCGCAATCGCCGCCGCCGGCAGCAGCGGGGTGATTGCGGCTGTCATGTCGTACTTGGCGAACTGGATCAGCGAGGCGTTGGCGCGGACCATGGAACCCCAGTCGGCGGTTGGCGGTTGGATGCCGACCCCGAGGAACGACAGCGCCGCAATGGTCAGGAACACGAAACAGAACCTGAGCCCGAATTCGGCGACCAGCGGCGGCATGATGTTGGGCAGGATTTCCCGCCGCATGATCCAGCCGAGACCCTCGCCGCGCAGTTTCGCCGCCTCGACATAATCCATCACCGCGACATTGACCGCGACGGACCGGGTCAGTCGGAACACGCGGGTGGAATCGAGCACGGCGATGATCATGATCAGGCTGGTGATGGTCGATCCGAAGATCGACAGCAGCATCAGAGCGAAGATCAGGCTCGGGATCGCCATCAGGACATCGACAAGTCGGCTCAATGCCTGGTCGATCCAGCTGCGGTTGATCGCCGCCACCAGGCCGAGACCGCCGCCGATCAGGAACGACAGAAGCGTGGTGGCGAGCGCGATGCCCATGGTGTTGCGGGCGCCGTAGATCAGCCGGGTCAGCACATCGCGGCCGATCTGGTCGGTGCCGAAGATGAACTCGTCGCTCCAGGGCGCGAACGGGACCGGATGGATCTCGGCCTCGCCATAGGGGGCGATGACATCGGCGAAGATCGCCACCAGAATATAGAGGGTGACCACGATCATGCCGAACCAGGCGCTCGGCGGGGCCGATTTCATCAGGAGGCCAAACCGCTCGAGGCGGGTCCGGCGCTTCCGGACCGCGCCGACTTCCGCTGCTGCGGCGTAGGTTTCGGGCTGTTGGGTCATCTCGGGTGCAGCAATCGCGGGTTGGTGACAATGCCGATGATGTCGGCGGTCAGGTTGAGCAGGATGTAGGTGGCAGCGAAAATCAGCGCGCAGGCCTGAACGACGGGGATGTCACGGCTGGTCACCGCATCGACCATCAATTGCCCGATGCCGGGATAGACGAACACCACTTCGACCACGACGACGCCAACCACCAGGTAGGCGAGGTTGAAGGCGATCACGGTGGCGATCGGCGCCCAGGCGTTCGGCAGCGCGTGCTTGAGGATGATCTCCGACTGCGAGGCGCCCTTCAGGCGCGCCATCTCGATATAGGGGCTGGCGAGCAGGTTGATGATGGCGGCGCGGGTCATGCGCATCATGTGCGCCACGATCACCAGGGTCAGGGTGAGCGCGGGCAGGGCCACCCGATAGAGCCTTTCGCCGAGCGCGGTGGAAGCATCGATGTTGGCAAGCGACGGGAACACCGGCCAAAGCGAGGCCAGGAACAGGATCAGGATGTAGGCGACGAAGAATTCCGGTGTCGAGATGGTGGTCAACGTCGCCGCATTGACCGCCCGGTCATAGGCGGAATTGCGATAGAGTGCCGCGGTCAGCCCCAGGAAAAGCGCCAGCGGTACGGCAATCAGTGCGGTCACGCCGGCCAGAAACAGGGTGTTCCACAGCCGCGGCATCACAAGGTCCACGACCTGACGCGAGCGATCCTGGCCGGATGCGTTGCGGCCCGAAAACGAGGTTCCGAGATCGCCCTGCAAAACCGACGCGGCCCACTCGAAATACCTGACTGGCGCTGGCTTGTCCAAGCCGAGCTCCTTGCGGAAGGCCGCCACGGTCTCCTCGGTTGCCGACTGCCCGAGCACTGCCTGGCCGAAGTCGCCAGGGAGCATCGATACGGAACTGAAGATGATGGCCGAAACAACGACAAGCGTGGCAAAGCCAAGCCCCAGGCGTTTCAGTATTGTCGCCAGCACAGCGTTCAACCGGCACTCCCCTCGTGATCGGATGGTCTTGGCGCCATCTTTTCAGATTGCTTCGGACCGGCGAATGCCGGCCCGTTGGCAGGTGCTGTATTGTTGGCCGCTTGGATGGGATTTGTAAACCGGGCGGCTGGATTTTACGGAGACAAGGCAAGGCGGCGGATGTTCTGCGTTCACCCGTTTCAATCCAGGGTGGCGAAAAACCTTATCAAACATCGTCTGGCATAACTGACAGGCATGCATTGGCCCTACATTTATTGGTCTTGGCGGGGCAAAGCTCGCAGTATCATTCGATCCGGTGAAACGGTTGACAACTGGCGTCAAGACGACAGAATAGACTGAAATTCCAAAATGTTGCGCGGTGCGCAGCGCTAATAAAGCACAATCAGGGAACCCAACGGAGGCTAATATGAGAGACGAATATCTGAAGAAGCAGGCGCGCTGGCTCAGCGAAGGCCAGATCGATCGCCGCCAGTTCATCAAGGCCGCCATTGCGGCCGGCCTCGCCGTGCCATCGGCATTGACGCTTGCGACCGATGTGCTTGCGGCGACGCCAAAGAAGGGCGGAAAGCTTCGCCTCGGTTCGTCCTATGGATCGACCACCGACACGCTTGACGCAGGCACCTCGGAACACGGCATGACGCAGGCGATCAACTACGCGCGCGGCAACCAGCTTACCGAAATCAGCAACGAGGGCGTTCTGGTTCCCGAACTGGCCGAGAGCTTCGAGCCGGCGAACGGCGCCAAGACCTGGATCTTCGACCTGCGCAAGGGCGTGGAATTCCACAACGGCAAGACCATGACCGCCGATGACGTGATCGCCACCTTCAATTACCACCGCGACGAGAATTCGAAGTCCGCAGCCAAGGGCCTGCTGGGCGGCGTCACCGATATCAAGAAGGACGGCGACAACCGCGTGATCTTCGAACTGAGCGGCGGCAATGCCGACTTCCCGTTCATCGTGTCGGACTACCACATCATGATCATGCCCTCGACCAACGGCAAGATCGAGGACCCGAACAGCCCGGTCGGCACCGGCGGATACATCATCGAAACATTCGAGCCGGGGGTCCGCACGACGGCCAAGCGCAACCCGAACTTCTTCAAGGAAGGCCGCGCGCATTTCGATGAATGCGAGTTCATCACGCTGCTCGACACCACCGCACGCCAGAACGCAGTCATGAACGGCGACGTCGATTTCATCGACAACGTCGATCCGAAGACCGTGGCGCTGCTCGGCCGTGTGCCGACTGTTCAGATCTTCGAGACCACCGGTACACAGCATTTCACCTTCCCGATGCGGGTCAACATGGCGCCGTTCGACAATTACGACCTGCGCATGGCGCTCAAATACGCCATCAAGCGGCAGGAACTGGTCGACAAGATCCTTCTCGGCCACGGCAAGGCCGGCAACGACGTGCCGGTCAATGAGTCGATGCCGTATTTCAACACCGAACTGCCGGTGCATGAGTTCAATCCGGAAAAGGCAGCCGAACACTACAAGAAGTCCGGCCATTCCGGCCCGATCCAGCTGTCGGCTTCCGATGCAGCCTTTGCCGGCGCCATGGACGCCGTGCAGTTGATCGCGGCATCGGCCAAGGAAGCCGGGATCGATATCGAGATCGTGCGCGAACCCTCCGACGGCTACTGGTCGAACGTGTGGAACAAGAAGGCCTGGTCGGCATGCTACTGGGGTGGCCGTCCGACCCAGGACTGGATGTATTCGTCCGCCTACACGAACGACACCGAGTGGAACGACACTGCCTGGAAGGAAGGTGCGGCCGCCGAAAAGTTCAACGAGCTTGTTGTCATGGCTCGATCCGAAACCGACGACGCCAAGCGCAAGGACCAGTACTGGGAAGCGCAGCGGCTGTTGCAGGACGATGGCGGCGCCATTGTCGGCATGTGGGCGAACTTCATCCATGCCCATTCCAAGGCGCTTGTGCATGACGACAAGGTTGCCGCCAACTGGCAGAGCGATGGCAACAAGGTCGCCGAGCGCTGGTGGTTCGCCTGATCCTAGGCACAGATTTGCCAAGAGACGGCCGCGGAGTGATCCGCGGCCGTTCCCGTTTCCAGACCGGCCCCGGCCGCGTCGCCGCGGTGCGGCGGCTCTACGGTTGAGACGCTGCCGGTATGGGGAAGACCAGGTCGTAGAGCCAATTGAACGCGAATGTGTAGACCAGGTAGAATGCCGCAAACGACACGTCCATCAGGAAAGCCTCGATCAGGCTGACGCCGAGATACCAGGCGATGAACGGCAGCAGGATCAGAAGCAATCCGCCTTCAAAGAGGAAGGCATGGAGAATCCTGACGGCGATGCTCTTGCTGACATGCCCGGCAATCCGCAGCAGGGCGTGGTCGAACAGAAGATTGTAGAGATAGTTCCAGCCGGTGGCGATCGTGGCGCCGACCACGGCGACAACCCCGACATGGCCGGCAGGCATGTCGAAGGCCCAGGCGCCAAGCGGCGTGACCAGAAGCAGCGCGATGATTTCGAAACTCAGCGCGTGGCGGATTCTGTCTTTTGTGGTTCGCATGGAGATCCCCAGCTCCTCGTCGGGTCGTCCCGGCCACAATTTTCCCGGATGGGGGAGGTCGTCCTCGCTTGACAGGGTTATGAACGGAAATGTGGGTGCCTGGCAAGACCGGCTTCTTCTAGCAGCCAGTCGCGGAACAGTCCGGCGTCGGGGTGGGCGGTCTCGTCGTAGTTTGCAATCAGGTGGAACGCCTCGTCGACCGGGACAGCCAGGTCGAAAGGCGCGATCAGGCGGCCCGATGCTAGGTCCTCTTCAGTCATCGATGAGCGGCCCAAGGCAACGCCTGCGCCTTTCGCAGCGACCTCGAAGGCAATCAGCGATGTGTCGAAATGCAGGCCGAGGCCCTTGTCGATCTCGACGCCCACGCCTGCCGCGTTGAGCCACAATCCCCAGCCCTCCTCATAGCCGAGCACGTGCAGCAGCGCGTGATTTGCCAGATCCTCCGGCTTGCGGATGGGGTTTTCACCTTCAAGCAAGGCGGGGCTGCACACCGGCGTGATCGTCTCCCAGGTCAGGCGCTCGGCGTTCAGGCCGGGCCAGTTGCCCGCGCCATAGCGGATGTCGAAATCGAATTGCTCCTTTTCGAATTCATCGCCCCAGACACTGGAAATGATCCGGATGGTCACTCCGGGGTGGCGCGCCATGAACCTGGGCAGCCTTGGCGCCAGCCAGTTGATCGAAAATCCGACCAGGCAGCGGATTGTCAGCATCTCGCTGCGGCGGCGGCCGAACACTTCGTTGGTGCCAGCAGCAAGCCGGTCAAAACTGTCGCGAACCTTGGGAAGATAGGCCTCGCCCGTCTTGGTCAGTTCGAGGCTGCGGGGGTTTCTGATGAACAATTGTTCGCGCAGATAGAGTTCAAGCAGCTTCACCTGCTTGGATATCGCCGCCTGCGTCAGGTTCAGCTCGACTGCGGCCTGGGTGAAGCTCAAGCGCCGCGCGGAAGCTTCAAAGGCGCGGAGCCAGTTGAGTGGCGGCAATTTTCGGCTCATGCCTGATCTCTTTATCCAGCAACGAAGTCACAGACGACGCACAGGTCGTTGACCGTGCCGTAGCACGGATTTCCGATCCGGCCTGTTCAGATCACGACGACTCGCGGTTGGACGGGCTGTCCCGGTTGCAGTCCCCCATGCGGCCGCATTGGCAGGCCTCTCACACGTTCTCCAGATCGGTTAGGAGTTGCAAGGGCAGTCGTGCCGCCCTTCCTGAACCATTCAGGCGCAGATGCTCCTTTCCGACTGTCGACTGCGGACGATGATCCGCGACGCATTCCGGCCACGGGATCAGTTGGGAAGCGCGGTTTCACGCGGTTCGGCAAAGGACCGCACGGTCTTGAGCGCGCCTTCCAGCTGGTCGCCCTTTTCGTCGGCCAGTGCGGCCTCGCGCAAAAGCTTGCACCAGTGCGCTGCATCGTCCCGGCCAGCGAGCAGGGCGACGCCATCCATGACCCGATCAAACTTCGACAGGCCGCGCGCATGGGTGTCGGAGTACCCCTTGACCAGGCGGCGGTTGCGCAGGGTTTCGACGCCGAGCGCATAGCCGATCTTGCGGTAGGTCATGGCCTTGTCGAGCCAGGCTTCCATGTGCTGCTTCTCGATGGCGTGACGTAAGGTGCCGCGCCGGTACTTGCGCAGTCCGCCAAGCACATAGAGTTGGGCGAAGGGAAGAAGGCGGTCGGTCCTGAGCCTGCGACCCTTGTTGAACAAGCGATCGATCAGCCGCATGCTGCTCTCGCTCTTCGAAAGCCTGCGGCCGAGGCTCGAGGGCATCATGCCGACGATTTCCTCGGCGCGGGGATGCATGAATTCGGTCAGCTTCATCTGCGCGCCCTTGGCCGGGCCGATCTCTGAGCGAACGCGGGCAAAGCGGCTGCCGCGGGTCTTGAGGTCTGCGACGCGGAAGACGTCGTCATAGGCCATCGCCTTGGCGATATATTTGGCGGCTTCGCGGGTCAGTTCGTATCCCTTGGCCGGGTCATCCTGGGCGAGCACCTGTTCAAGCCGGTCGAGATATTCCGCGCCATAGTCGAGGTCCTGGAAGTCAACCACCGCGCGAAGCCCGGTGAGCGCCATGTCGCGGGCCGCCTCGGGCATGGCCGCGGCACGGGCTTCGAGCTTTGACCAATGTTCGACCAGATGCTTCGGTCCCGCCGGCGTATTGGCAGCGGGGAGCTTGGCCTGGCCGGACTGTGGTCGTTCGATCTTGCCGCCGGTGGCGGCGTCGAAGCTGGCTGCGAAAGCGCGAAGACTGGCCTCAACGCCGCGCCCGGACGCCTTGATCGCGGCTTCGAAACTTTCGCGCTCGAAAGGCAGCGCGCCGGAACCGGCAAGCGCGCCGAACAGGCTGGCTGAAATCATCGAGCCGGCGTCGACCGCCATCTTCTCCATGTCGAAGGCGATGAAGCGCTGTGCGGCGATTTCAGCTGCGGCGATCACTTCCTCGGAATCGGCGATGCCGTCGCCGGGCACGGTCTTTTCCGAGACCGCGAGAGCCCGGTGCGAAGACGCGATCAATGTCGTGCGGTCGGGGGTGACGAAACCGCGCATGATGGCGCGGCCGGCCTCCATCATCTCGGCGGCGACCAGAATGTCGACGTCGCCTGCGGCCGGCAGAAGAGAAAATACTGGAGCGCGTTCCTGCGCCGGCGCCATTTCCATGTAATAGATCGTGGCGCCTGTGCGCTGGGCGACACCCGCCACCGAGGTCGCCTGCACCACATAACCATTACGGTGGGCACAATCCTCGATCCAGTTGGTGAGAACGCCGCCGCCCTGACCGCCGACGGCCATGATCGCCAGCTTGATGATCTGATCCAGCGCCGGGTCGTGGGCCTTGGATTGCAGTGCTGTTTGGGTCTTGCTTGCCATTAATCAGGTCCGGACGAATTCGATGCGGCCGCGGGAGCGGCGGTTTTGCAGCCAGGCGATGGTGCGGCTGGTGAATGAGCCGAGCGTGCGTTCGAGCCAGCCCGGATTGTGCACGACATCGGCACGGAAGAAGGACGGGCACAGCACCGCGGCATCTGCGACTTCGCCACAATTGCCGCAGCCGACGCAGCTCTGGTCGATGCTGGCGACCGGGTCGTCCCTCAGCGGATCGTCGAGTTTCTTGAGCGACAGCGACGGACAGCCCGACAGCCGGATGCAGGCGTGATCGCCGGTGCAGATGTCCTCGTCGACGCCAAAGCGCGGCTTTTCGACCCGGCGACCTTCCTTGATCGCCTTGTTCATCAGCGGCTTTTCGCGGCGCTGCTTGTTGAGCATGCATTCCGACGAGGCGACGATGACCTTGGGTCCGACATGGTCGGTGGTCAGCGCCTCTTTCAGGATCTCGCGCATCTTCGGCACATCATAGGTGCGGTCGATCTGGCGGACCCATTTGACGCCCACGCCTTTAACAGCATCTGCGATCGGGTGGCCGGTGGCCTTGCTGGGGTTGTCGGCGCGCGAGGAAAGAATGTCCTGGCCACCGGTGGCGGCGGAATAGAAATTGTCGACGATGACGATGACGCCGTCGGACTTGTTGTAGACCGCGTTGCCGATCGATGACGACAGGCCGTTGTGCCAGAAACCTCCATCGCCAAGGATCGAGATAGAGCGCTTGTCGCCGCCGCCGTCGAAGGCGGCGTTGGAGGCCGGGCCGAGGCCGTAGCCCATGGTCGAGCCGCCGATTTCGAAAGGCGGAAGGCTGGCGAACAGGTGGCAGCCGATGTCGCCGGCGATCTGGTGCTTGCCGAATTCCTGCTCGGTCATTTTCAGGGCGGCGAAGATCGGGCGCTCCGGGCAGCCGGTGCAGAACCCGGGCGGACGGATCGGGACCGTCTTGGAAAGGTCGGGCAGCGCCGGCTTCTCTTCGGAGTTGGGTGCGCGCAGGCGGGCCGGCAGCAATTCGGGGGCAGCCTTTTTCAGGAAGGCCTCGATGCCGTCGAGCATGATCTGGCCGGTGTATTCGCCGGCCATCGGCAGCATGTCCTTGCCGTGCAGGCTGATGCTCTTTCCGGCGCGGTAAAGCGCTGATCCCAGGGCCTGCTCGATGAATTCCGGCTGACCTTCCTCGACCACCAGCACCGAGGACTTGCCTTCGCAGAATTCGAAGAACTCGTCATTGACCAGCGGGTAGGTGACATTGAGCACGTAGAGCGGGATCTCGGTATCGCCATGGATGTCGGCGAGACCGAGGCGCTGCAGCGCGCGGATCACGCCATTGTACATGCCGCCCTGCAGCACGATACCGACGGGGGCTTCCTTCGGGCCGAACATCTCGTTGAGCTTGTGCTCGACGATGAACTTCTGCGCCGCCGGCCAGCGGTTGTTGATCTTGTCGTGTTCCTGCATGTAGGACATCGGCGGCAGCACGACGCGGGCATAGTCGCTACGCGGATTGGCCAGCGCATCCTTGACGGTAAAGGGCGGACGCTTGTTGTCCTTGGCCGCAAAACTGCCGGTGACATGGCAGGAGCGGATGCGGACCATCAGCATGACAGGGGTGTTGGTGGCTTCCGAGAGCTCGAACCCCTGGTGCACGGACTGGACGATGGAGGGCAGGTTGGGCCGCGGATCGAGCAGCCACATCTGCGATTTCATGGCGAAGGCATGGCTGCGCTCCTGCATGATCGAGGAGCCTTCGCCGTAATCCTCGCCGATGATCACCAGAGCGCCGCCGGTGACGCCAGAAGAAGAGAGGTTGGCCAGCGCATCGGAGGCGACATTGACACCGACCGGTCCCTTGAAGGTGACCGCGCCGCGGATCGGGTAATGCACGGAGGCCGCCAGCATCGCTGCGGCTGCCGCTTCGGAGGCATTGGCCTCGTAGCGCACGCCGAGTTCTGTGAGGATTTCCTCGGCATCGGCGAGCACGTCCATCAGGTGGCTGATCGGCGCGCCCTGATAGCCGCCGACATAGCCGACGCCGGCTTCCAGAAGCGCTTTTGTCAGCGCCAGAATGCCCTCGCCGGAAAAGGTTTCACCTTCCCCGACCTTGAGTTTCTGGACTTCCTTGGCGAATGAGCGTTCAGCCATGCTGTGTCTTTCCCGTCATTAGAAATCGTGCTTGCGGATGTTCTTGAGCATTTTCTGCAAGGTGGTGACGAAGGCCTGGCGCTCTTCGTCCGGGATGTCCTTGAACATCTGCGCATAGACCCGGGCCATCGAGGGCCAGAGCTGGTCGAGTGCCGCGCGACCCGTCCCGGTGATGCCGATACGTGTCACCCGGCTGTCATTGGGATCGGGTCCGCGCCGGACAAGACCGTCGGATGCAAGCTGATCGAGGGCGCGGCTCAGTGTCGACTGTTCAACCACGGCATAGACCGCAAGGTCGCTGATCGGCAGGTCATCGATAACCGAGAGAACCGCAAGCGCGCGCATCTTTGGCGTGGTCAGCCCGAGACCGGTCATTTCCTGCCGCAGATCGGCATTGTAGCGGCCCATGATCCGGTTCATCAGGTAAGGCGCGAAATTGGACAGACCGATCTCGCCCAGCCGCTGAATCGGTTCGGACTTTTCAGTCTCCGGGGCTTTGGCCTCGTTCATCCGCCCAACCTCTTTGCCAGAAGGAAGCCCGAACCGCCGCCGAGTCCGGGACCCGGATGCGTCGAGGCACCGATATGATGCAGGTTGGGAAGCGCGGTCGCATTGTTCACCGACTGGGAGAAGGGCCGCCAGATGAAGAACTGGTCGAGCGCACAGGAGCCGCCATAGGGGTCGCCGCCAACCAGATTGATGTTCATGGTTTCGAGATCAGCCGGCGAATAGGCCTTGCGGGCGAGGACGCTGTCGCCGAAACCCTCGATATGGGCGGCGAGAATCGCTTCGATGCGGTCGGCGAAGGCTTCGCGCGTGGCCTCGCTCCAGACGCCATCGGTCGCGATCTCGCCGGCGGCGTCGCCCTTGATGGCGCGGGGCGCATCCGGGATCTGCAGCCAGAGGATCGACTTGCCCTCCGGGCAGCGGGACGGATCAAGCCGGTGCGGCTGGCCGACGCAGATGGTCGGCGTCACCGGCAGCATGCCGCGCTCGGCCTCGTTGGAGGATTTGGATACGGAATCGATGCTCTCGGCCAGGTGGATCAGAGCGACGTCTTCAAGGCCCTGGGTTTTCCAGCGGATCGGTCCGTCGATGGCGTAATGCAGCTGGAAATTGCCGCGGCCGTGGCGGAATTGGCTCAGGCCCGATTTAACTTCCTGCGGCAGCTTTGCCGTCTCTTCGCGCAGAAGCCTGTTGTAGAGCTGTCCCGGCGCGACCGAGCAGATAACATGCGATGCGGCGATGTCGGAGCCGTCGGCGAGCCGGACGCCTGTTGCCTTGCCGTTCTGCACCAGTATCTTGTCGACATCGGCGCCGCTGCGCAGTTCGCCGCCCTTTTCCTCGATCAGACGTTTGAAGGCTTCGACGGCCTGACCGGCGCCGCCCTTGACCACCGGCGCGCCGGCGGCTTCGAGCGCGAAGGCAATGACCTTGCCCATCTGGCCGCCATAGGCGGATTCGGTCGTCAGTCCGGTGTGCAGCGCCCAGGGCGCCCAGAGCGCCTGAACGAGGCCGGAGGTGTAATTTGGTTCGAGCCAGGCCCGGATCGGGCGCAGGGCCTCTCCCATCCAGGCGGCGAGGCCGCGGAGACCGCGCTTCCAGGCCTGCTGGATCAGCAGCTTGGCGGTTGGCCAGCTCCACAATTCGCCGCCGAGCAGGGCAAACAGAAAGGGCGCATCGGCCTCGATCGCGCCGACATCGGCGCCGTGACGGTCGCCATCGCCTGCCGAGAGCGCGTTGAAAGTCTTGATATTGGCCGCCCGGTCGGTGGTCAGGACCAGCGAGGAGCCGTCGGGCCTCAGCACGGCAGTCGGGTGCGGCGTATGGCAGAACTCCAGTCCATGCCGCGCCAGATCAGGTCCGAGCGCGGCATGGGCGGGGGAGGTGAGGAAGAGCACGAAGGTTGCCGCCATGACGTCATGGTGGAACCCCGGCAGGGTGATTTCCTCGGTGCGCATGCAACCGCCGAAGCGGTCGCTGCGTTCGAGAACCAGCACGCGTTTCCCTTTCGAGGAAAGCATGGCCGCGGCAATGAGCGCGTTGATGCCGCTGCCCACGATGATGTGGTCATAATCTGCCATCGTCCTGGTCCCTGGCGATCTCGCGCCTTAGCTGCGTGCAACCAGCGCCATGGCGCGGATCGGGCTGCCTGTGCCGTTGACCAGCTTCAGCGGGGCGGCAATCAGGACCGCGCCCTTGGGCGGCAGCTTGCTCAGATTGGCGAGCGAGGCGAGGCCGTATTTGTTGGCCGCGTGCAGCAGGTTGTGCGCCGGAAACGGCGGTTCCATGCCGCCGGCCTGGCCGGCATCGGTGCCGATGCACTGTGTGCCCCAGCCGACGGCGCCCTTGGAGAGGATATACTGGATGCAGTCGACGGTGGGGCCAGGCGAATGCGGCCCGGTTTCGTCGGCGTTGAGGTAGGCATTCTCGTCACCGGCGCGCGCGTCCCAGTCGGTGCGCATCACCACCCATTCGCCGGGCTTGATCTCGCCGTGCTTGGCTTCCCAGGCCTTGACGCCCGCGGCGTCGAGCAGGAAGTCGGGATTCTTGGCGACTTCCGCGGAGCAGTCGATGACGTTGACGGGCGCAACGAAGTTCTGCGGCGGAATGGTGTCGGTGTAGCCGTCGGCATAGTCCTTGCCGGTGATCCAGTGATGCGGTGCATCGAAATGGGTGCCGGAGTGCTCGCCGATCTTGAGCCAGTTCCAGGCCCAGAACGGACCGTCATTGTCATATTCGGAAATCCTGTGGACCTCGATCTTCGGGGTGTCCTTGGCGAATTCAGGCGGCAGCTTGAGAAGAGGCGTATCCGGGCCCAGCGATCCGGAGAGGTCGACGACCTCGACTTTTCCCTCAAGCAGCATTGCGGCGAGATTGCCCAGTGTTTCTGCAGCATTCATGAGTGATCCTCCTCTGGCGGGGCCTGTTGTGTTTCCGGTTGCGACCCAGATTATGGGCCAGCGTTCTGCGATAAATAGATGCTAGACAAAATAATATGCATTTGCAATTATAAATCTCGAATGGGGATTTGGCGCGGTGCAGAACGAGTATGACGCGATAATTGTTGGCGCCGGCGTGAACAGCCTGGCCTGCGCGGTGCATCTGGGCGCCAAAGGCTGGCGTGTCGGCGTGTTCGAGCAGGCTGGCACGCCGGGCGGGGCGGTCAAGACGCTCGAGCTGACGGCGCCGGGCTTTCGTCATGACTGGGCCGCAATGAATTTGAGCCTGTTTGCGGGTTCCGTGTTTTTCAAGGCCTATGGCGCGGACCTGATTGGCCGCGGGCTGGAGTTCGCGCCCGCTTCGCATTGTTTTGCCAGCGTTTTCGATGATGGCAAATGGATGGGTGTGAGCACCGGAGCGGGCGAAACCCGGGCCCGGATCGCAACATTCTCCGAAGCCGACGCCAAAGCCTGGGACAGGCTTTGCGCAGAATTTCCCGGCACGGCCGAATATGTCTTCGCCTTGCTCGGAAATCCCATGCAAATGCATATACAAGGCAGGCTTCTGGCAAAGGCGTTGTTCCGCAAGGGCTTCGCCTGGACCGCGGATCTGGTGCGCATGCTGCTGTCGTCGCCGCGCAAGTGGCTGACGGAGACCTTCGAGTCCGAGCATGTGCGGACGACGTTGGCCGCTTGGGGCATGCATCTCGACTTCGCGCCCGACATGGCTGGCGGCGCGGTGTTTCCGTATCTTGAATCGATGGCCAACCAGAATTTCGGAATGGTCATCGGCAAGGGTGGGGCGGACACCGTTACCCGGGCGCTGGTGTCGAAGATCGAGGCGTCGGGCGGCGAGGTCCATTGCGGCAAGCGGGTGGCCCGGATCATCCGCGATGGCGGCAAGGCGACCGGTGTCGAGCTTGCCGACGGTTCAAGAATCAATGCCAGCAAGGCGGTGATCGCCAATGTCGCGCCAAGTGGGCTGATGTCGCTGCTCGAGGGCCAGTCCGGCGATGCAGGGTTTGACCGCAAGATGACCGGCTTCGTCCATGCGCCGGGCACCATGATGATCCACCTGGCGCTCGATGGCCTGCCGGACTGGACCGCGAGCGAAGAGCTCAAGGCATTCGCCTATGTGCACATCGCGCCGTCGCTCGACCAGATGGCGCGCACCTATCAGCAGGCCGTTGCGGGACTTTTGCCGGACGAACCGGTTCTCGTGGTCGGGCAGCCGACGGTGGTCGATCCGAGCCGGGCGCCCGAGGGCAAGCACGTGCTGTGGGTCCAGGTGCGCATGGTGCCGGGTGAAATCCGTGGCGATGCGGCCGGCAAGATATCGGTAACCGACTGGGCGCAGGTCAAGGAGATCTATGCAGAGCGGGCGCTCGATATCATCGAACGGCATGCGCCGGGCATTCGTCAGAAGATCATCGGCCGGGCAGTGGTGTCTCCGCTCGATCTCGAAGCCGACAACCCGAACCTGGTCGGCGGCGACCAGGTGGCCGGCAGTCATCATCTTTCACAGAATTTCCTGTTCCGACCGGCTCTCGGTCATGCCACGGGAAAAACCCCCGTCGAGGGTCTGCACATCACCGGCGCCAGCGTCTGGCCAGGTGCGGGCACCGGGGCGGGTGCAGGCTATATGCTCGCCCAGAAACTGGGCGGGAAATGAACACCCAAAATAACAGGGAGAACAGCATGAAACAGATTTCGCGCCGCACAGTGCTCAAGGGTTCGGCAGCGGCAATGGCGATCAGCGCCTTTGCCGGACCGGCCTTTGCCCAGGGCATTGATGAACTTGTCATCGCCTACAACGTCAACCTGCCGTCCTGGGATCCGACCGTCGGACCGTCGGCGGTCAATCCGACGATCCAGGGGATCTACCAGTCGGTGTTCGACCAGTTCATCCTGCAGAAGCCCGACCTGTCGCCCGCGCCCGGCCTGCTGACCGAATGGGGCTGGAACGACGACAAGACCAAGGTCATGATGACGGTGCGCGAAGGCGTGACCTGGCATGACGGTTCGCCGTTCACCGCCGAGGACGTCGCCTGGTCGCTCACCCGCGCCGCTGACGAGAAGACCGGCAACCCGATCCAGTTCATCTGGTCGACGCTCGCCAACATCAAGGCCGAAGGCAATGTGGTGACCGCCGATGTGGCCCGCTTCGAGCCGACGATCTTCAAGTGGATGTACTTCCTGACCGGCTACGTGCTGCCCAAGGCCTATTACGAGAAGGTTGGCGCGGAAGGCTTTGAAGCCGCTCCGATTGGAACCGGCCCCTACATGGTCGACAAGTTCGAGCGCAATGCGTTCGTGCGGCTGAAGGCCAACCCGAATTACTGGGGCGGCAAGCCCGACTTCGAGACCGTGACCATCAAGTTCGTGACCGACGCTGCGTCGCGTGTCGCGGAGATCGAGTCGGGCAATGCACATGTGACGCTGGAAATGCCCTACGAGGAATATGACCGACTCAAGGGCGGCAATGGCATCGCAGGCACCGCCGCGCCGATTTCCGATATTGGCATGATCTTCCTCAACGACATTGATGTGATGCTCGATCCGAACGTGCGCAAGGCGGCTGCAATGTCGATCGACAAGCAGCTCATCATCGACCGGTTGCTGTCCGGCTATGGCGTTGCCATCGACACGCTGCAGACGCCCGAGTATTCGGCCTATGACGCCTCGATCAAGGTTCCATACGACCCGGAAAAGGCCAAGGAACTGCTGGCGGCATCCGGCTACTCGCCGGAAAACCCGGTCAAGTTCAAGATCCAGACCACACGCGGCTTCAAGCCCAAGGATTACGAGATGGTCCAGGCGATCGTCGGCCTGTGGCGCAAGATCGGTATCGAGGCGGAGATCGAGGTCTACGAGATCGCCAAGCACTACGAACTGCGCGCCGCCGACCAGTTGGCACCTGCCGCGTTCTACAACTGGGGCAACTCGGTGGGCGATCCGACCACCTCGACCGGTTTCGCCATGTTCGGCCCGTCGCCGCACTCGGTGTGGGACGGCCAGGACCTGATCGACATGATCGGGCCGCTCTGGGGCGAGGGCGACGAGGAAAAGCGCATCGAAGGCTGGAAGGCCGTCGACAAGTACATTGCCGACAACGCACTGGTGATCCCGCTCTTGCAGTATGTGCAGCCGATCCTTCATGCCAATGGCGTGGCGGTGACGCCGCATGCGTCCGGCGCGCTGCTGCCGCACCTGATGAAGCGGGCGTAAGCTTCGTTCAGATACACGGGCCGCCGCCTCACGGTGGCGGTCCCTTTTTGCAGGACACCTTCTCTTGAAACTGTTGCGCGCAATTCTCCTACGCCTTGCGACCATGTCGGTCACCTTGATCGGGGCGGCGGTGGTGGTGTTCTTCGTCATCCGCGTGGTTCCGGGAAACCCGATCGCCATGATGCTGCCGCCCGGCGCGTCGGAAGAGGACATTGCCCGTCTCACCGCTCATTACGGGCTCGACAAGACCATCTTAGAGCAATTCTGGATCTGGCTGACCGGGGTCTTTCACGGAGATTTCGGTACCTCGATCTCCCTGCGCCAGCCGGTGATGCCGCTGGTGCTCGGGCGGTTGCCGGCGACGCTGGAACTGGCGATCTTCGCGCTCGTCATTGCGGTGGTGATCGGCGGCGCGATGGCGCTGACCGGCGTCCGGCACCGCGAGACGCGTACCGAAACGGCCGTCGATGTGGCCAATGGCGTCGGGCTGTCGATCCCCGACTTTCTCTGGGCGCTGATCCTGATCGTGCTGTTTGGCGTGTTGATGCCGGTGTTTCACATCTCTGGCCGGATCTCGCCGTCGCTGGACCTGCCGTTCGTCACGCAATTCTATGTCTTCGAGAGCATCGCGCGGCTGCGCTTCGATCTGTGGTGGGACCTGCTCAAGCACATGTTCATGCCGGCGCTCGCGCTGGCGATCCCGCTGGCGGCGATCATCAGCCAGTTGCTGAAGCAGTCGCTCAAGGAAACCATGCATCTTGACTACGTCACACTGTCGCGCACCAAGGGCTACAGCGAGAACCACGTGATCCTGTCCGAGGCGCTGCCCAACGCGGTGCTGCCGACGCTGACGCTGATCGGTGTCCAGTTCACCTTCCTGATCGGCGGCACTGTGATTATCGAGCGGCTGTTTTCCTACGAGGGGCTCGGCAACATGGCGATCGATGCGGTGATCAACCGCGACCTGCCGCTGATCCAGGGCATCGTCATCGTCTTCGCGCTGCTGTTCACCATCATCAACCTGGTTGTCGACATGACCTATGCCCTTCTCAATCCGAGGCTGCGTCATGCTTGACGGTCGCGGTTCCATCAAGCGGCGCCTGGGCGCACGGCTGTGGCTGTCGGGCACCTGGCTCGGCGTCATGGCGCTCTTGGCGCTGTTCGCACCGCTCATCAGCCCGCACGACCCGCTGGCGCAGGATCTCTTTGCCGGGCGCCTGCCGCCGTTCTGGGCAAGCGGGTCGGATCCGGCCTATTTGCTTGGGACCGACAGCCTCGGCCGGGACGTGCTGTCGCGGCTGATCCATGGCGCCCGGATCGCCTTTTCCGTCGCGCTGATCGCCGGGCTTGCCACGGCGATCGTCGGATCGCTGCTCGGACTGCTTGCCGGCTACATGCGCGGCTGGGTCGACGTGGTGATCTCGCGGCTGGTGGATATCTGGATGGCGTTTCCGCCGGTGCTGTTCGCGATCCTGCTGATCGCCGTGCTCGGCACCGGGCTCACCTCGATCATCATCGCCATCGTGGTCATCGACTGGACCCGGTTCTGCCGGGTGGTGCGGGCGGAAGCGATGAACCAGTCGGCAATGGATTATGTCTCGAGCGCCATTGTCGCGGGCCGGCCGCGGCGCGACATCCTGTGGCGGGAGATCCTGCCCAACGTGCTGCCGACGATTGTCGCGCTGTCGACGCTGGAAATGGGCATTGCGGTGATCGTCGAGGCGATCCTGTCCTTCGTCAATCTGTCGATCTCCACCGACGCGCCGACCTGGGGCGGGATGATTGCCGAGGGCCGCACCTCGATCTACCAGGCCTGGTGGGTGCTGGCGTTCCCGCTGGCCGTCCTGTTCCTGACCGTCCTTTCCTTCAGCCAGTTCGGCGAAGGGCTCAAGGACCGCTTCGATCCGGTGCTGCGATGAGCGCGTTTCTGACCGTCAACAACCTGTCCGCGGCGCTGCACGGCTACGACCAGCGGGTGCTGCGTTCCGTGTCTTTCTCCATCGATACCGGCGAGGTGCTCGGCCTGGTGGGCGAAAGCGGCGCCGGCAAGAGCATGATCGGCAAGGCGGTCCTCGGCATCCTGCCATCGGCCATCGAGATCATCGAGGGCGAGATCCTGCTTGACGGGCAGGATCTGCAAAAGATGAAGCCCGCCGACCGCCGCCGCTTGATCGGCGCCACGGCGGCGCTGATCCCGCAGGATCCGCTGACGGCGCTCAATCCGTCGCGGCGGATCGAGCCGCAGATCACCAACCGGCTGGTCGACATTCTAGGCTGGGGCAAGACGGATGCGCGGGTACGGGCGCTGGAACTGCTCAACGAGGTGCATATCGACAATCCCGAACGGGTGATGGGCAGCTATCCGCACGAGTTGTCGGGCGGCATGCGTCAGCGTGTGCTGATCGCCTCGGCCTTCGCCGCCAACCCGAAGCTGGTCATTGCCGACGAGCCGACCACGGCGCTGGACGTGACGGTGCAAAAGCAGATTCTCAGGCTGATCCGGGAGCTGCAGGAACGCCATTCGACCGCCATGGTCTTCGTCACCCACGATCTCGGGGTGGTCTCGAAAGTCTGCCAGCGGCTGTCGGTGCTTTACGGCGGCAAGATCGTGGAAAACTCGAGTGTCCCCGATTTCTTCACCGGCCCGAAACATGCCTATTCCCGGGCGCTGCTGGCGGCGACGCCGAAATACACCGATCCGGATGCGTCGCTGCTGCCGGTCGACGAGGCGGTGATCGAGGCGGTGGCGGCCGAGGTGCTGGCATCCGACAAGGAGTGGCGTCATGGCGGATAAGAACGGCGCGGGGGCGGTTGCTCCAAAGGACGACATCCTGTTTTCAGCCCGGTCGCTCGAGGTGGCGCTGCCGGACATGGCGGCCAAGCCGCTGTTCGGCAAGGCCCCGCTGATCCGCATCCTCAACGGCATCGACCTCGACATCAGCCGGGGTTCGGTGCTCGGCATCGTCGGCGGCTCGGGGTCCGGCAAGTCGACGCTGGGGCGGGCGCTCATCAGGCTGATCGAGCCGACGGCGGGGACCATCCTGTTTGATGGACGCGACATCACCCACCTGAACGAGGATGCGCTGAGGCCCATACGGCGGCGCATGCAGATGATCTTCCAGGACCCTATGTCGTCACTCAATCCGCGCCGGCGTGTGGGCGCGATCATCGCCGACCCGCTGCAGATGCACGGGTTTGACAATATTGGCGGGCGGATAGACGATGCGCTCGATCATGTCGGGCTTCCGCGCGGATTTCGCAACCGTTACCCGCACGAGCTTTCCGGCGGGCAGCGCCAGAGGGTCGGGATCGCCCGCGCCATCGCGCTGAAACCCGAATTCATCCTGGCCGACGAGATCGTCTCGGGGCTTGATGTGTCATCGCAGGCGCAGGTGCTCAATGTGCTGGCAGAGCTGGTCAAGGAGCTGGGGCTGACGCTGGCCTTCATCAGCCACGACCTGTCGGTGATCCGGCGGCTGTGCGATCATGTGATGGTGCTGCAACGGGGCAACATCGTCGAGTATGGCGATGTAGACCACGTGTTCGATGCGCCGCAGGCGGCCTACACGCGCGAATTGCTGGATGCCATTCCCTTGCCCGATCCGCAGCAGGCAGGCTGGTAGCCGGGCCGGAACTGAACCATGGTGAAGGGCCAGGGAACGCTGATACGGCGTGGTCCGGGGGAGATCGAGATGACAGACCAGACAGGCCGCACAAGCGACGCGCAAGCCGAGGGCGACGGCTACATGCTCTATCATTCGATCGGGCAGTATCCCGGCAAGGCTCGGGACATGGCCGCCTCATTGACGGCATTTGCCGAATGCTGGGGTGCTGCCAATGACGAACAATGGGGCTATGCGCTGGGGCAGCGGCAGCGGTTCATCGATCTGTGGAGCCAGCTGCTCAACGCGCCGTCGGCGTCACTGACAACGACCGAGAACGTGACCTCGGCGCTGGCGGCGCTGATCATGGCGCTGCCGCGCGAGGATCTCGAGGGCAGGGTGGTGCTGGTGGCGGGCGACTGCTTTCCGAGCCTGCATTTCCTGCTGACCGGTCTTGCCGACCGGTATGGTTTTACATTGCGCACGGTGCCGCTTCGCGACGGCGCGCACTGGGTCGAGGACGAGGACGTGATCACCGCCTGGGGTCCCGAAGTGGGGCTGGCGCTCCTGACCTGGGTCAGCTCCACATCGTCGCACCGCTGCGTTCTCGAGGCGTTAGTCGCGCATGGTCGCAAACAGGGCTCGCTGATCGGAGTCGATATCACCCAGGCCGCCGGACTGTTCGACTACGATTGCATGGCGGTGGCCGCGGATTTCGCGATCTCGACCAGCCTGAAGTGGATGTGCGGATCGCCCGGCGGCGGCATCCTGCAGGTGATGCCCGACGTGATTGCGCGCTGCCAGCCTAGCCTGAGGGGCTGGTTCAGCCAGGACAATATCTTCTCGTGGGATATCAACGCATTCGCCTACGCGCCTGATATCCGGCGGTTCGACAACGGCACGCCGTCGGTGATGGCCTGCGTCGCCACGGTGCCGGCGCTGGAGTGGCATGCGGCGCAGGACTGGGGCGCACAGCTTGCCAAGAACCGCAGCCTGAGCGAGGCGATCATCGCGGCCTCCGATGCGGCCGGATTCGAGCTGGCTTCACCCCGGGATCCGGCACAGCGCGGCGGCAGCGTCATGGTGCGCCTGACTGACGCGGACCACGCCCAGACGCTGCTTTCGAAACTGCGGGATGTCTCGGTGTTTGCCGATGCGCGCGGCCCGATCCTGCGGTGTTCGCCGGGTTTCATGACCACCCGGGCCGGCATTGACCGGCTGGCAAGCGTTCTGACCGGCGGCTGAGACGCCGGGATTTCCGGCGCTACCCGCTGTCCTTGGCTGGGTGTACGGCCTTGATCCGGGATGCATTGTCCCGGCGTGAGACGGGGTCCGTTTCCTGGGCGCTCCCGTGCGTTGTTTCGCCGAGAAAATCCGATCCCGGTGCCCGGCCCATTAGGTCTGGCGAATTTATTGTGGCATAAAAATTTTATGCTTGAAATATATTCGTTCGGGCGTAGGATCGAAGCCAGTCGAAATCAGTCCGGAGGTGCAGAATATGAGAATCGTTTGTCTGGGTGGCGGACCCGCTGGTCTCTATTTTGCGATCTCGATGAAGCTGCGCGATCCCTCGCACGAGGTCGTGGTGATCGAGCGCAACAAGGCCAACGATACGTTCGGCTGGGGCGTGGTGCTGTCTGACGATGCGCTCACGCAGATGCAGGAAAACGACCCCAAGTCGACCGAGGCGATCCGCAGTCACTTTGCCTATTGGGACGACATCGCGGTGGTGCAGCAGGGGCATCGCACCGTCTCCGGCGGGCACGGCTTTGCCGGGATCGGGCGCAAGCAGATGCTGATCCTGTTGCAGGAGCGCGCCCGTGAGCTTGGCGTGGACATGCGTTTCGAGACCGAGTTCAAGACGGCTGAGCAATACCGCAAGGAATATGACCTCGTCGTGGCCACCGACGGCATCAACTCGCTGGTGCGCAACGAATATGTCGATGTGTTCAAGCCCGACATCGACACGCGCAAGTGCAAGTTCGTCTGGCTCGGCACGCATCAGCGCTTCGACGACGCCTTCACCTTCATTTTCGAGAAGACGGAGCACGGCTGGGTCTGGGCGCATGTCTACCAGTTCGACGACAACACGGCGACCTTCATCGTCGAATGCCTGCCCGAAACCTGGGACCGCTGGGGCTTCGAGCAGATGTCGAAGGAGGAAACTGTCGAGACCTGCCGCAAGATCTTCGAGAAGCATCTGGGCGGGCATGAGCTGATGTCCAACGCGGCGCATCTCAGGGGTTCGGCGGTGTGGATGCAGTTCCCGCGGGTGATTTGCGAGAAATGGTACCACGAGAACGTCGTTCTGATGGGCGACGCGGCGGCGACGGGGCATTTTTCCATCGGCTCGGGTTCGCGGCTGGCCTTCGACAGCGCCATCGCGCTTGCCGATTATCTGCATTCCGAACCGACGATGGAGCGCGCCTTCGAACGCTATCAGGAAGAGCGCCGCATCGAGGTGCTGCGGCTGCAGTCGGCGGCGCGCAACAGCCTGGAGTGGTTCGAGGAAGTCGAGCGCTATCTCGATCTCGATCCGGTTCAGTTCAACTACTCGCTGCTCACCCGTTCGCAGCGCATCAGTCACGAGAATCTGCGGCTGCGCGATCCGGAATGGCTGGAAGGCGCCGAGCGCTGGTTCCAGACCCAGGCCGGGGTGGCTGAAGGGGCGCCGGTCCGGCGGCCGATGTTTGCGCCCTACAAGTTGCGCGACATGGAACTCAAGAACCGTATCGTGGTTTCGCCGATGGCCCAGTACAAGGCCGTCGACGGGTGTCCGACCGACTGGCACCTGGTCCACTACGGCGAGCGCGCCAAGGGTGGCGCCGGCCTTGTCTATACCGAGATGATCTGCGTCTCGCCGGAAGGCCGGATCACGCCGGGCTGTCCGGGGCTCTACGCGCCGGAACATGAAGCTGCCTGGAAGCGGATCGCCGATTTCATCCATGCCGAAAGCGAGGCCAAGGTCTGCATGCAGATCGGCCATTCCGGGGCAAAGGGATCGACCCAGCTCGGCTGGGAGATCATGGACGCGCCGCTCAAAGAGGGCAACTGGCCGCTGATGTCGGCTTCAGATGTCGCCTGGTCGTCCGACAACCAGACACCCAAGGCAATGAGCCGCGAAGATATGGATCAGGTCCGCGACCAGTTTGTCGCTGCCGCCGAGATGGCCGAGCGCGCCGGGTTCGACATGATCGAGTTGCACATGGCGCACGGCTACCTGCTCTCCTCCTTCATCACGCCGCTGACCAACCGGCGCAATGACGAGTATGGCGGTAGCCTCGAGAATCGGATGCGTTATCCGCTCGAAGTTTACCGCGCGGTGCGTGAGGCCTGGCCGCAGCACAAGCCGATCTCGGTGCGCATCTCGGCCAATGACTGGGTTGAGGGCGACGGTGTCACCCCAGCTGACGCGGTCGAGATCGCCCGCATGCTCAAGGACGCGGGCGTGGACATCTGCGACGTGTCGGCGGGGCAGACCTCGAAGCAGGCAAGGCCGATCTACGGACGCATGTTCCAGACGCCGTTTGCCGACCGGATCCGCAACGAGGCGCACATGGCAACCATGGCCGTGGGCAACATCTACGAGCCCGACCATGTGAATTCGATCCTGATGGCTGGGCGTGCGGATCTCGTCTGTCTTGCCCGTCCGCATCTCGCCAATCCCTACTGGACGCTGCACGCGGCGAGTGCGCTCGGTGACCATGATGCGAAATGGCCGGATCCCTATCATCCCGGACGCGACCAGATGTGGCGGCTGGCGGAACGGGCCGACACTACGCTCGGCAAGGTCTGACCATGCCGGAACTGATGGGACATCACGCAATTGTGACCGGCGCCGGATCGGGCGCCGGCGAAGCCATCGCACTGGCGCTGGCGGGCAAGGGCGCGCGGGTCACCGCGATCGGCCGGCGGCTGGCGCCGCTCGAAGCGCTTGCGGCGCAGGATGACCGCATCATCGCCATTTCCGCCGATGTCACCGACGCTGACGCCATGGCGTCAGCGATTGCGGAAGCGGTCGAAAGGAACGGCGCGCCGACGATTGTCGTCGCCAATGCCGGATCGGCGGAAAGCGCGCCTTTCCAGCGCACCGACGCGGCCTTGTTCCGCGCCACGCTGGATGTGAATTTGACCGGTGTTTTCAACACTTTCCAGGCAGCGTTTGTGAAGATGAATCGGGCCCAGCCGGGCCGCATGATCGCCATCGCTTCGACCGCCGGATTGAAGGGGTACGCCTATGTCAGTGCCTATTGCGCGGCCAAGCACGGCGTGGTCGGCCTGGTGCGCAGCCTGGCGCAGGAACTCGCCAGGACCGGAGTGACGGTCAATGCCATCTGTCCCGGTTTCACGGACACGCCGATGCTGCATCGATCGATTGACAACATCGTCGAAAAAACAGGACGATCGCGCGACGAGGCGGAAGCATCGCTGCGGGACGTGAATCCGCAGGGGCGCTTCATACAGCCGGAGGAAATCGCCGGAACGGTCTTGTGGCTTTGCAGCGATGCTGCCGCATCGGTGACCGGTCAGGCGATCTCGCTATCGGGGGGAGAAACATGAGCGACAAACTGGCGGCGCAGCCGGGCATGACCGGCACCGGCATCAAGGATGCGGCGGCTTCGAAGGCAAGGCTGCGGCTATGGCTGAAACTGCTCAAGGCGACCAAGCATGTCGAGGCCGAGCTGCGTGAGAACTTCCGCACCGGTTTTGACACGACGCTGCCGCGCTTCGACGTGATGGCGGCGCTGTACCGCATCGAACAGGGCCTGAAGATGAGCGAGTTGTCGAGCGTGCTCCGCGTATCGAACGGCAACGTCACCGGCATTGTCGACCGGCTGGTCGATGACGGAATTCTCGTCCGGATACCGGTGGACAATGACAGGCGCGCAACAACGGTGCGGCTGACCAAGGCGGGCCGCGAGCAGTTCGAGGCGATGGCTGCAAGCCACGAAGCGTGGATCGACACGCTTCTCGATGGCATCAATGTCTCCGAGGTCCAGCACCTGTCGGAGCAACTCGAATGCATCGCCCGCAAGAGCACCAAGGGAGAGGACTGAACCCATGCCGACAGACGCCCCCGTCAATTTCCGACTGACACTGACCGACGGCATCGCCGAAGTCTCGCTGGACCGGCCGGAGAAGAAGAACCCGCTGACGTTCGAAAGTTATGCCGAACTGCGCGACTGGTTTCGCGGGCTGGTCTACCGGGACGATGTCAAGGTGGTGATCTTCGGTTCGAACGGCGGCAATTTCTGCTCGGGCGGTGATGTGTTCGAAATCATTGGGCCTTTGCTCGACAAGGACATGAAGGGACTCATGGAGTTCACCCGCATGACCGGCGATCTGGTCAAGGCGATCATCGGCTGCGGCAAGCCGGTGATTGCAGCAGTTGACGGTGTCTGCGCCGGGGCCGGCGCGATCATCGCCATGTGCTCCGACCTGCGCATGGCCACGCCCGAGGCCAAGACCGCGTTCCTGTTCAACCGGGTCGGGCTTGCGGGCTGCGACATGGGCGCCTGCGCGATCCTGCCGCGGATCATCGGTCAGGGCCGGGCCGCAGATCTTCTTTACACCGGCCGCGCCATGAGCGCCGAGGAAGGCGAACGCTGGGGCTTTTATAACCGCGTGGTGGCCGCGTCCGAGATCGAGGACGAGGCGCGCAAGCTGGCAAAGCGGATCGCCGACGGGCCGACATTCGCCAACATGATGACCAAGACCATGCTGGCGCAGGAATGGAACATGGGCATCGAACAGGCGATCGAGGCCGAGGCGCAGGCGCAGGCGATCTGCATGCAGACCCAGGATTTCCGCCGCGCCTATGAAGCCTTTGCCGCGAAACAGAAACCCGTATTCGAGGGCAACTGATGTCTGACCGCAGCTTTCTCAAGTGGCCGTTCTTCGATGAGGCCCACCGTGACCTGGCCGATCGTGTCGATGCGTGGGCGGTGAGGGAACTTGCCGATCTCGACCATTCCAATGTCGACGAGACCTGCAAGGCGCTGGTCCGGGCATTGGGCGAGGCCGGTTGGCTCAAGCTCTCCGCGGTCGACCCGGCTGACGATGCCTCGAAAATCGATGTGCGCAGCCTGTGCATCATGCGCGAGACGTTGGCCCGGCATGACGGGCTGGCCGATTTCGCCTTTGCCATGCAGGGGCTGGGAACCGGATGCATTTCGCTGTTCGGACGGCCCGACCAGAAGACCGAGTGGCTGACCAAAACCCGTGCCGGCAAGGCGCTTTCGGCTTTCGCGTTGTCTGAACCGGCTTCGGGATCGGATGTCGCCAACATGGCGATGACCGCAATCCGCGATGGCGACGATTATGTTCTCAACGGCGAGAAGACCTGGATCTCCAACGGCGGTATTGCCGATGTTTACTGCGTCTTCGCACGCACCGGCGAGGCGCCGGGCGCCAAGGGGCTTTCAGTCTTCATCGTGCCTGCCGATACGCCGGGACTGGAAATCGCCGAACGGCTGGATGTGGTGGCGCCGCATCCGCTGGCGCGGCTCGCCTTCAACGATTGCCGTATCCCCGCATCGGCGATCATCGGCAATCCGGGCGACGGCTTCCGCATCGCCATGTCGGTGCTCGACGTGTTCCGTTCGACGGTTGCTGCAGCCGCACTCGGCTTTGCCCGCCGGGCGCTTGATGAGAGCCTCAACCGTGTCAGCGAGCGTGAATTGTTCGGCGCGCCGATGAGCGATCTGCAGATGGTGCAGGGCCACATCGCCGACATGGCGCTCGATGTCGATGCCTCGGCGCTGCTGGTCTACCGGGCGGCCTGGCTCAAGGACCAGGGTGCGCCGCGGGTCAGTCGCGAGGCGGCGATGGCGAAGCTTTACGCCACCGACCACGCCCAGGACGTAATCGACAAGGCGGTGCAGCTGCACGGCGGAGACGGCGTGCGCAAGGGCCACATCGTCGAAAGCCTCTATCGCGAGATCCGGGCACTGAGGATCTACGAGGGCGCATCGGACGTTCAGAAGGTCGTGATAGCGCGGCAGACACTGGCAAATTCCAAGGGAGTGTAACGTGCTGGGACCATCGGGCCATATCGACACCTTCACACGCGACAACCTGCCGCCGGCCGATCAGTGGCCGGACTTGCTGCTTGACGGTTTCGAATATCCCGAATGGCTCAATTGCGGCTACGAGCTGACCGATGCGATGGTGGCCAGGGGCTTTGGCGACCACACCGCGCTGATCGGCAATGGCCGTATCCGGACCTACAAGGAACTGACCGACTGGACCAACCGCATCGCCCACGTGCTGGTTGAGGATTACGGCGTCAAGCCGGGCAACCGCGTCCTCATCCGCTCGGCCAACAATCCGGCGATGGTGGCGGTCTGGCTGGCGGCGACCAAGGCCGGCGCCGTGGTCGTCAATACCATGCCGATGCTGCGCGCGGCTGAACTCGGCAAGATCGCCGACAAGGCGGAAATCTCGCTGGCGCTGTGCGACACAAGGCTGATGGACGAGATGGTCGCCTGCGCCAAGGACAACAGGTTCCTCAACAAGGTAGTCGGCTTCGACGGCACCGCCAATCACGATGCCGAACTCGACCGGCTGGCATTGTCCAAGCCGGTCCGCTTCGAGACGGTGAAGACCGGCCGCGACGACGTGGCGCTTCTGGGCTTCACCTCCGGCACGACGGGCATGCCGAAGGCGACAATGCATTTCCACCGCGACATGCTGATCATTGCCGACGGCTATGCCAAGGAAGTGCTCGGCGTCACGCCCGAGGATGTGTTCATCGGCTCGCCGCCGCTGGCCTTTACCTTCGGGCTCGGCGGCCTGGCGGTGTTTCCGTTGCGCTTCGGTGCGGCAGCAGCCCTGCTCGAGCAGGCGACTCCGGCCAACATGGTCGAGATCATCCAGACCCACAAGGCAACCGTCTGCTTCACCGCACCCACGGCCTACCGCGCCATGCTGGCGGCGATGGAAGAGGGGGCTGACCTAAGTTCGCTGCGGGCAGCGGTATCGGCGGGCGAAACTCTGCCGGGGCCGGTCTATGAGCAATGGATGGCCAAGACCGGCAAGCCGATGCTTGACGGTATCGGCGCCACCGAGATGCTGCACATCTTCATCTCCAACCGGTTCGAGAACTCGCAGCCTGCCTGCACCGGGCTTCCGGTTTCAGGCTACCAGGCGCGGATTGTCGACGGCGACATGAACGAAGTGCCGCGCGGCCAAGTGGGACGGCTGGCGGTGCGCGGCCCGACCGGATGCCGCTACCTTGCCGACCCCGAGCAGCAGCAGAAATATGTCCGCGACGGATGGAACCTGACGGGCGATTCCTTCACGCAGGACGCCGCCGGCTTCTTCCATTTCGCCGCGCGCAGCGATGACATGATCATTTCCGCCGGTTACAACATTGCCGGGCCCGAGGTTGAGGCAGCGCTGCTGGCGCATGCGGATGTCGCCGAGTGCGCGGTAATCGGCGTTCCCGACGAGGCGCGGGGGCAGATCGTTCAGGCGCATGTGGTGCTCAAAGCCGGCATTGCCGCGGACGAGATGACCACCAAGCGGCTGCAGGATCACGTCAAGGCGGTGATTGCGCCCTACAAGTATCCCCGGTCGATCGTCTTCACCGGCACATTGCCCAAGACCCAGACCGGCAAGATCCAGCGCTTCAGGCTGCGCACCGGCGACGCCTGAGCCTGGCTTTCCCAAGACATAAACGAGGACTTGCATCATGATAGAAGCCATCAATCCGCCGGATTGGGAAATACCCAAGGGCTACGCGAACGGCATGCTGGTCGACGGCACCCGGCTTTACACCGGCGGCCAGATCGGCTGGAACAAGGACCAGGTGTTCGAGCACCACGATTTCGTCGGCCAGCTCGAGCAGACGCTGGCCAATATTGTTGCGATCGTGCGGGCGGCCGGCGGCGAAATCACCGACATCGTGCGGCTGACCTGGTTCATCACCGACAAGAAAGAGTACATGGCCCGCCAGAAGGACGTTGGCGCGGCCTATCGCAAGGTCATGGGGCGGCATTTTCCTTCGATGTCGGTGATTGTCGTTGCCGGGCTGATCGAGGACGCGGCGATGGTCGAGATCGAAGCGACGGCGGAAATCGGCAAATCGGTGAAAGACGGGTGAGACCATGAGCAGCTTCCAGACGCGGCGGGATCTGTTCGACCTGCCGGAGGGGATCACCTATCTCGACGGCAATTCGCTCGGCCCCTTGCCGAAGTCGGCGGTCGCGCGCGCCCGCGCGACGATGGCCGAGGAATGGGGGCCAATGCTGATCACCGGCTGGAACAAGGCAAGGTGGATGGATCTGCCCGGGCGTCTGGGCGACAGGATCGGCCGGTTGATCGGCGCGCCGGCTGGCAGCACGGTTGTCGGCGACACGCTGTCGATCAAGGTCTACCAGGCGGTGGCCTCGGCGGTGGAAATGCGCCCGGGCCGCAAGATCGTGCTGTCCGACAACGGCAACTTCCCGTCCGACCTCTACATGGCCGACGGACTGCTCAAGAGCCTGAAACAGGGTCACGAGCTCAAGGTCGTCGATCCGGAAGCGGTGGCCGACAACATCACCGAGGAGGTGGCGGCGGTCATGCTGACCCATGTCGACTACCGCACCGGGCGGGTGCACGACATGAAGGCGATCACCGACAAGGCACATGCCGCGGGCGCCATCATGATCTGGGATCTGGCCCATTCCGCCGGCGCGCTGCCGGTCGATCTCACCGGCTGCAATGCCGATATCGCGGTCGGCTGCACCTATAAATATCTCAATGGCGGTCCCGGTGCACCCGGCTTCATCCATGTCCGTCCCGACCTGATCGACCAGGTGCGTCCGGCGCTGTCGGGCTGGCTCGGGCACCAGGCGCCGTTTGCCTTCGACCTCGACTATCGCCCGGGCGAGGGCATCAGCCGGATGCGGGTCGGCACCCCGCCGGTGATCCAAATGGCAGTGCTCGACGCGGCGCTCGATGCCTTTGACGGCGTCGACATGGCAGACATCCGCGCCCGCTCGATCAAACTTTCAGAGCAGTTCATTGCGGAGGTCGAGGCCGGCTGCAAGGATGTGGCGCTTGCCAGCCCGCGCGACCCGCAGGCACGGGGAAGCCAGGTCTCGTTCCGCTTTCACGAGGGTTATGCGGCGATGCAGGCGCTGATCGCGCGCGGCATCATCGGCGACTTCCGGGCGCCCGACATCATGCGGTTCGGTTTCTGCCCGCTCTACAACACGGCCGGAGACGTGAGCCACGCGGCTGCGGTGCTTTGCGACATCATCGCCAGCGGCGAATGGGACCGCCCTGAATTCAAGCAGCGGAAAGCCGTCACATGAGTGAGCCCCGCGACTACGATCCTTCCGCCGAAGGCGCGGAGATGAATTTCGACGGCCGTATGTCCTATGGCGACTACCTGTGCCTGGACCAGGTTCTCTCGGCGCAGAAGCCGCGGACCGATGCGCATGACGAGATGCTGTTCATCGTCCAGCACCAAACCTCGGAATTGTGGATGCGGCTTGCGATCCACGAGATTGTTGCGGCGCGGGCAGCGATCCGGGCGGACCAGCTGCAGCCGGCAATGAAGACGCTGGCGCGGGTATCGCGGATCTTCGAACAGCTCAATTCGGCCTGGGACGTGCTCCGGACGATGACGCCGAGCGACTACACCCATTTCCGCCGCAAGCTGGGACAGTCTTCCGGTTTCCAGTCCTACCAGTACCGGATGATCGAGTTCGCGCTCGGCAACCGCAATCATGCGATGATGCGGCCGCATGCGCATGTGCCAGGGGTCCATGCGAAGCTCGAGACGGAACTGAGCGAGCCGAGCCTCTACGACGAGGCGATCCGGCTCGCGGCACGGCGCGGCATCGCCATGCCCGAGGAAGTTCTGTCCCGCGACGTGCGGCAGACCCACGCGCTGCATGACGGCGTAACCGAAGGCTGGAAGGTGATCTACGAGGCGCCCGAAGAGCACTGGGCGCTCTACGAGGTTGCCGAGAAGCTGGTGGATCTGGAGGACTATTTCCGGCGCTGGCGCTTCAACCATGTCACGACGGTGGAGCGGGTGATCGGACTCAAGCGAGGCACCGGCGGCACCGGTGGCACGAGCTATCTCAAGCGAATGCTCGATGTGGAGCTTTTCCCCGAACTCTGGCGCGTGCGCACCGAATTGTAGAGGCTGTTCCGGTCCGCCGGGTCAGATATTTCAGCCTTGAAATAACTATTCGGTTCGATAGTCTCTGATTGCCGTCTGGTGCGGGTATTCGGCCTTTTATACCGGGACGGACATGACAGTTTGGCTGGAAGGGGAGAGCAGGTTGGACACGCGCGCGGAAATCAGGTTGCCGACATCGGAACTCAGGGACGACCTGCCGTTCTACACCAAGACGCTGAAGATGCGCCTCGACATGATCTATCCGGCGGACAACCCTGAAGTTGCCGTTCTCTCGGGGCATGGTCTGAGGATCCGGATCGAGAAGGGGGCCAAGGAAGCGCCGGGGACGTTGCGCATCCTGACCGAGGATCCCGACAGCTTCGCCGATGGCAGGCGCGAACTGGTGGCGCCGAACGGCACCCGCATCGAGATCGACGAACTCAATCCGCCGATGGTTTTGCCCCGCACCGAGCACGCCTTCGTGGTCCGCAGGCTGGCCGACCAGGCGCCGTGGATCATCGGCCGCGCCGGCATGGAGTATCGTGACCTGGTGCCCTCGCGGCTTGGCGGCGCGATGATCGCCTCGCATATCCGGGTGCCGGACGGACCAGTGCCCGACATGGTGCATTTTCACAAGGTCGGCTTCCAGCTGATCTTCTGCATCAATGGCTGGGTGGATGTGCTCTATGAAGACCAGGGCGGAACCCGTCGGCTGCACGCCGGCGACTGCTTCATCCAGCCGCCGCAGATCCGCCACAAGGTGCTGCATGCGGCAGACGGGATCGAGGTCATCGAGATCGGGGTGCCGGCAGAGCATGTCACCGAGATCGATCACGCGATGGAGCTGCCGACGCCGCACGAACGGCCGGACCGGGAATGGGACGGCCAGCGCTTCGTCCACAGCCTGGCCAGGGACGGCGTCTTCAAGCCGTTCCGGATTCCCGGTTTCGAAGCGCGCGACACGACGATCAATGAGAACACCAAGGGTGTGGCCTCCGTCATGGTGGCGCGTCCTTCAGGCGGACATGCACCGGTCTGGACCCGGCATGAGGGTGATATTCTGTTCAATTTCGTCATGTCGGGAAGCATGACGCTGGAAGGCGAGGGCAAGGAGCCTTATCGTCTTGAAAAAGGCGACGCTTTTGTCATTCCACCGCGGATGGCAACGCGCTACAGTGACCCCAGCGGCGATCTCCAACTGCTGGAGGTTTCGCTTCCCGGATCGTTCGAAACAAAGGTTGCGGAAGACATCTGAGCGTTTTGATCAAGGCCCGCGAGACGCTCACGTGGCACAGGGCACACTAATTCAATGGGAGCAAAACAATGAAAAAAACAACATATGCACTGGCGGTCGCGGCGCTGCTCGCGTCCAGCGCGACGGCGCTGGCCGCCGACACCAAGATCGGCCTGCTGATGGACATCACCGGCCCGATCGCAAGCTTCATTCCGCCATTGCAGAATGCGGCCAATCTGGCGGTTCAGCAGGTCAATGAACAGGGTGGCCTGCTCGACGGTCAGGCTGTCCCGGTCTACGGCGACACCACCGGTTCGTCGCAGGGCGCGGTCGACGCCGCCGGCAAGCTGATCAACGTCGAGAACGTGCCGATCATCATGGGCGCGCTGATGTCGGGCACCACCATCGCTGCGGCCGAAGCCGCTGGCATTCCGGCCGGCGTGGTGCAGATTTCGCCAACCGCGACGTCGCCTGCGATGACCGACATCAAGGACAACGACCTTCTCTACCGCATCGTGCCCTCGGACAACTTCCAGGGCCAGGTGCTGGCCAAGATGGTGCTCGACGAGGGCATCAAGAAGGTGGCCGTGACTTTCGTGAACAACGACTACGGCGTCGGTATCGGCGGCACCTTCGTCGAAGCTTACAAGGCGCTCGGCGGCGAAGTGGTGGCCGAAGTCAAGCACGAGGAAAAGAAAAACTCCTACCGCTCCGAACTGGCGACACTGTCGAAAGCCGGTGGCGACGCGCTGGTGGTGGTCGCTTATGCCGGCGATTCCGGCGGCAAGATCGTCAAGCAGGCGATCGAAGGCGGCTTGTTCACCAAGTTCATCGGCACCGATGGCCTGCGCGACGAAGCGCTGATCGCCGATATCGGCGCGGAAGCGCTAGCGACCTCGTTCTTCTCGGCGCCTACCTCGCCGGCCGACAACCCGAACCAGGCCAAGCTGCACGAACTCTACACCGCAGCCTACAACGAGCCTGCCGACAAGCCATTCGTCGACCAGACCTATGACGCCACCTTCCTGGCGCTGCTCGCGGTCGAGCAGGCTGGCTCCGCCGACCGTGCCAAGATGGCTGAAGCGTTGCGCGCCGTTGCCTCGGCTCCGGGCGAAAAGGTCGGTCCGGGCGAATGGGCCAAGGCCAAGGCGCTGATCGCCGAAGGCAAGGACATCGATTATGATGGTGCCGGCGGCAGCTACGACTTCGATGAGAACGGCGACGTGGCCGGCTATATCGGCAAGTTCGTGGTTGACGGCACTGTCTACAAGCAGGTCGCCATCGTCGAGTGATCCTGCCTGAACTGGCCTGAACTGGCCTGAAATTCAGCCCCTCCCTGCGACCAGCGGGGAGGGGCATAAACAAAGCGCGAGCCATCCGTCGGGCAAAGGCCTGCTCGGAAAGGCATCGCCGGCGGTTGAACAAAACCGCATCATGGGGCGCAAATGATATCAGTTGAGCACGTGAAGGTGAGTTACGGCGGCCCCAATGTCGTCGATGACGTCAGCTTCGACATTCCGGCCGGGCGGATTACCGGTCTTATCGGGCCAAACGGCGCCGGCAAGACCACGATGTTCAATGCAATCGCCGGCCATGTTTCGCTCGCGGGCGGCCGTATCCTGCTTGAGGGCAAGGACATCACCGGGCTCAAGCCGCATCAGCGCGCCGAACGCGGGCTGGCGCGCACCTTCCAGATCCCGCACGAGTTCTCGCAGCTGACCGTGATCGAGAATTTCATGGCGGCTGCCGCCACGCCGATCGGTGAGAACGTCTTCAACGTCCTCTTCCGCCGTGGCCGCTTTGCCGCGGAAGAGGAGGCGACCTACCGTGCCGCACGCGACATGGTGGCGTTTCTAGAGATCGACCAGGTCAAGGACGAGAAGGCCGGCAACCTGTCGGGTGGCCAGAAGAAACTGCTGGAACTTGGCCGGGCGCTGATGCGCAAGCCCAAGATCATCCTGCTCGACGAGATCGGCGCCGGCATCAACCGCACGCTGCTGGCCAAGATCTCCGACAAGATCCTGCTTCTGAACAAGGAGCAGGGACTGACATTCTGTCTGATCGAGCACGATCTCGATTATGTCTCCAAGCTGTGCGACGAGGTCATCGTGATGGCGCAGGGAACCCTGCTGATGCGCGGCACGGTCGATGCCGTTCGCCAGGATGCCCGCGTCATCGAAGCCTATTTCGGCGGCGGAAAATACGAGGCCCGGTCATGAGCGCGCTGCTGTCGGTCAAGGGGCTCACTGCCGGCTATGGCGGCGTGCCGATCATTGAGGGCGTCAATCTCGACGTGGCCGAGCATGAAATCTCCGTCATCATCGGGCCGAACGGTGCGGGCAAGTCGACCCTGCTCAAGACCATCTTCGCGCTGACCGCGCGTTCCGAGGGCGAGATCACTTTCGCCGGAAAGGAGATTTCCGGCCTGAAGACGGCGCAACTGGTGCCCTTGGGCATTTCCATGGTGCCGCAGAGCCGCAACGTATTCCCGACGCTCACCGTCGACGAGAACCTCGATGTCGGCACATATGCGGCTCCGCCGAAAGACAAGGAAAAGGTGCGCGAGAACGTGCTGTCGCTGTTTCCCGATCTCAAGGGCAAGCTCGGCCAGGCCGCCGGCGAACTTTCGGGCGGCCAGCGGCAGATGGTGGCGATGGGCCGGGCACTGATGAGCGAGCCGAAGCTGTTGCTGCTCGATGAGCCGACCGCGGGGCTGTCGCCGGCCTATCTCGAGATCATCTTCGACCTGCTGCTCGACGTCCGCAAGCGTGGCGTGACCATTCTGATGGTCGAGCAGAACGCCAAACAGGCGCTCAGGATCGCCGACAACGGCCATGTTCTGGTCAGCGGCAAGAATTTCATATCGGGAACGGGGGAGGCGCTGCTCAATGACGATGCGGTGCGCCGCTCCTTCCTCGGAGGTGCAGCAGCGTGATCGACTTCATCAACCTCTATCTGGTTCCGGGACTGACTATCGGCAGCGTCTATGCGCTGGGCGCGGTCGGCATTTCGATGATCTTCGGCATCCTGCGTTTCGCGCATTTCGCCCATGGCGACCTGATGACCATCGGCGGCTATGGCGTGCTGACGGCGGTCTGGTTCATTCCCATCCATCCGCTGCTGCTGTTGCCGTTCGGCATTGCGCTGGCGATTGTCTCGGCGTTGGCGGTGGACCAGTTCTTCTACAAGCCGTTGAGAAGGCTGCCGACCATCTACACGGTGATCGCCTCCTTCGGCGTGGCGCTGATCTTCCGCTCGCTGGCGCAATTGTTCTGGAGTTCGGGCAACCAGGTGTTCACCTCGGGCGTCCGCATGCCGGTGGTGCTGTTCGACACGTTCCGGATTTCCGAGCTGCACATGCAGGTCATCGTGCTCACCCTGATCATCGCAATTGCGCTTCACTTCTTCCTGACCCGCTCGAAACTCGGCCGCGCCATGCGGGCCGTTTCCGACGAGCCGGAACTTGCAGCGGTTGCGGGGCTCGACACCGAGCGCGTTATCCGCTGGACATGGGTGATCGGCGCGTCAATGGCGGCCACTGCGGGTGTTTTTGCCGGGATGGATACCTCGATGCATCCGAACCTGGGCTGGAACCTGCTGCTGGCGATGTTCGCGGCAGCCGTGCTTGGCGGTATCGGCAAGCCGATGGGCGCCATTGCCGGCGGGCTGATCATCGGTATCGCCGAGGAAACCGCGACCTTTACCTGGCTCAGCGACGAGCCGCTGATTTCACCCTCCTACAAATCCGCCGTGGCCTTCTTCATCATGGTGGCGCTGCTGCTGTTCCGGCCGCAAGGCCTGTTCAAGGGGAGGCTTCTGTAATGGAACTCACCGGCCTGTTCTTCTATCTGGTCAGCGTGCTGATCGCCGGCGGCATCTACGCCGTGCTCTGCCTTGCGCTCAACGTGCAATGGGGCATGGGCGGCCTGTTCAATGCCGGCATCGCCGGGTTCTTCGCGGTCGGCGCCTATACTTCGGCGATCGTGACCACGGCCGTCTCCTCCAAGCATCTGGGCGGTTTCGAACTGCCGATCCCGTTCGGGCTCGCGGCTGCGATGCTCATCGCCGGGGTGACCGGCTGGGTGGTTGCCAAGATCTGCGTGCGGCTGAAGAGCGACTATCTGGCGATGGCCTCGGTCGGCATTGCCGAGATCCTGCGGCTGGTGATTGTCAACGAGTCCTGGCTCACCAATGGCAGCCTCGGTATTGCCGGCGTCCCCCGTCCATTCGGCGATCTGGTGCAGGGCAGGGAAGCCGACCTTCTCTACCTGGCGATGGTGTGGCTGTGCGTACTTGCCGTCTACATCCTGTGCCAGCGGCTCTATGTCAGCCCCTGGGGGCGGACACTTCGTGCGATCCGCGACAACGAGGATTCTGCGCGCGCGGCGGGCAAGGATGTCGACTGGTTCCGGCTGCAGACCTTCGTCATCGGCTGCGCCATCATGGGCCTCGCCGGCGCCTTGTCGGCGCATTACTTCAAGTTCCTGTCGCCATCGGCGACCGAACCGCTGCTGGTGACCTTCCTGGTCTGGGTGATGCTGATGGCCGGCGGATCGGGCAACAACAAGGGCGCGATCGTCGGCGCGCTGGCGATCTGGTTCATCTGGTCGGGGACAGAGATCCTCACCAGTCGGTTGCCGCCGGAATGGATCACGCGGTCGTCCTATATCCGCATGCTGCTGGTCGGGCTGCTCTTGCAGTTCGTGCTGCAGAAGTTCCGCTCCGGGCTGATCCCGGAGAAATCACCGAAGATCAGATCGGACTGAACGGGCCATCAGAGGCCCGCGGATTATTCCGCGGGATCGGCTGGCAGGAAGGAGAGCAGCTTGGCGCGGACGGCGTCGGGCCAGGGCATGGATGTGTGCTCGTCAAGATGGCTCGCCGCCAGCACCTGCCTTGAGGTCCAGCGCTTCTCCTCGCCGCACAGCACGGTGTGCTCCACCGTCATTGATGACCGGCCGACCTTGGTGACGGTGAGTTCGAATGTCAGCTTGTCGCCGAAAAAGGACGGCTTGGAGAAATCGCAGCTCAGGTGCACCGTCGGCGTACCCCAGCGTTCCTTCCAGATGATTTCGTGCCAGGGAAAGCCGATCGCAGACCAGAATTCCTCGTTCACGCCATTGAGCAGGTTGAGGTAGGATGGATAATAGGCGGTGCCGGAAATGTCGCAGTCGCCGAAATGCAGCATGCGGTCGGTTGTGAAGCTGACGGTCATGATCCCCCCTGAACGTAAATGCGCTTCGGGTTTCGCACGCAGAACGCCATGAGGCAACTCCCCAATCGGTGTGAAAAAGCGGGATGGCTGGCGTCCGCGGGGTTTTGGTCTGGCATGATCAGGCGAACGCCCGGGCATGAAGCCCGGCCGTCGCGCATGTCCGGGACTGCGCTCAGAGTGCAGCCAGAATCGACTTCTCGATCTGGTCGGTGGGACTGTTGACCAGGGTCTTTGGCAATTCCAGCATGATCTTGTCGGTCACGCTGACATGCAGGCTCGGACGCGTCTCGCCGAGTGTCTCCGGGTCAAGCACGAGAATCAGATTGTCGAACTTGTGCGCCTGGGCCATGCCGTAGAGATGATTTGCCAGGATCTTGGCGAAGGTGGCTTCCATCGATTCCTTGTCGGTCATGTCGGGCGGCTGTTTGCCCGATGGGCCTTGATCGGCAAGGTCGCCGGGCTCGAGATCCTTGGCGTGGTGCAATCTGAGTTCGCCGCTCTTGCCGGCATTGCGGTAGAATTGAGCGCCTTCTCCCGTGCCGACGACGATCAGGGTTTGGTGAGGAACAGGTAGATGTGACATGAAGTCTCCCGGCTGATTATCTGGTGAAGGTTTGGCTTGAGCATGATGCCAGCCAAAAGTGGCCCTCGGGGGGCAGCCGCCGATGCGACTGCCCAAACCGGGATCATGCGGCCTGGCGTTTATGCTCGCCTTCGCGGACTTCCTCGATGATCTTGTTGACGAAGGCTTCGAGATCCTTGGGTGAACGGCTGGTGATGATGCCGTTGTCGATGGCGATCTCGCTGTCGATCCATTTCGCGCCGGCATTCTGCATGTCCGTGCGGATCGAATGGTAGGACGTCGCCTCGCGGCCCTTGATGACGTCCGCCTCGATCAGCAGCCAGGGCGCATGGCAGATGGCGGCGACGATCTTGTTGCTGGTGACGAAATTGCGAACCAGTTGGACGGCATTCTCCTCGACCCTGAGGAGATCGGGATTGATCTGGCCGCCGGGCAGCACAAGCGCGATGTAGTCATCGACCTTGACGTCGGAAATCTTCAGGTCGGCTTCGACGGTGCCGCCCCAGTCCTTGTTGTCCCAGCCCTTGATCGGCTTGCCGTCGAGGGTGGCAACGTGAACGGTGGCGCCGGCCTTCCGGAGCTGATCGAGCGGATATTCGAGCTCTGACTGCTCGAAACCGTGTGTCGACATGATGAGAATCTTGGAGTTTTCCATTGTGGGCATGATTTGCTCCCTGGTGATGAAACTTACAGGGTGCCAACGTCAGCGCCCGCGCAGAGTTCCGAAGTTTTCCAAGAAACCGCAATCGGGCCAGTGAACGCAGTGTCACGGGTTTCCGCGCGTGCCGTGACGCGCGGAACAAATTGACAGCCGCCGAATGACGAATTACCACCGGCCTATTCTCAGGGCGGGGTGAAATTCCCCACCGGCGGTTACAGCCCGCGAGCGCCACCCTCGGGTGGGTCAGCAGACACTGGTGGAATTCCAGGGCCGACGGTTAGAGTCCGGATGGTAGAGAATGGGCGTGATGCAGCAGGATTGAAAACCTGCTGCGGGCGCTTGTGCGCTCTGGGATCTTGTCATTATTGAAAGGATCCGAGCAATGACAAAATCCCTCAAAATTGCTTTCATCAAGGCGCGCTGGCATGCCGATATCGTCAACCAGGCGCTTGTCGGTTTCGAGCAGCGGTTGTCGGAACTGGGGCTCGATGCCGAAGTCAGGGCATTCGACGTTCCAGGTGCTTTCGAAATGCCGCTGCTGGCACAGAAACTCGCCAAGACCGGTGACTACGACGCGGTCGTTGCCGCGGCGCTGGTGGTCGACGGCGGCATCTACCGGCATGATTTCGTCGCCCAGGCGGTGGTGACCGGGCTGATGGATGTCCAGCTGAAGACAGAAGTACCGGTGTTCTCTGTGTCGCTGACGCCGCATCATTTCCAGCCCAAGGGCGAGCACGAGGCGTTCTTCACCACGCATTTCGTCCAGAAGGGCCGCGAGGCGGCGGATGCCGTGGCGCAGGTGGCAAGCCTGAAAATCTGATCGGGTTCCAGACAGACAATTCGAAAACCCCGCGCGGAGGGGGTAATCCGGGCGGGGTTTTCCGGCTCGCAGGTGCGGGCCATGGGGTATCAGGTGTCGCGAAGGGCAGTGATCAGTTGGTTCTTGCTCATCGACGAACGGCCATCGATGTCGAGTTCCCGAGCACGCTGGTAGAGTTCGTCCCTGGTCCACTCCTTATAGGGCGGGGCCTTGCCGCCCTTCGACGAGGGGTGCTGACTGTCATTGGCCTGGGCGTTGGCAATGCGGGCGGCCTTCTCTTTGGAGGCGCCGTCGTTGCGTAAGGCTTCGTAGGTGTCGCTGTTCTTGACCGAAGGTCCATGTCTGCTGCTGGCCATGGCTTTGCCCTCTTTCCTGCGGGGTTGGTCGGGATCGTTTTCAGACCCGGGTTGCGAGTTGGGAAATGGCTGCGTCGATTTCGCCGAGCAACGGGGCCATGTCGTTGCCGAAATCGGCATGGGACCGCGCCTCGACTTCGGCGCGCATCGCCTTCAGGGTCTCGAGCCGCTGCTCGGTCGGCTGCTGCGACATCAGCACTGCGTTGATATCGTCGGCGGTCAGCGTCTGGGCGATGCCGTCGATGTCAGCGTCGCCACCCACCTGGGCGTCAACGGGATCGACGTTCGAACTGGTCTTTTCTATCGGCATGAAGGCCTCCGCTGCGGTTTCGTCATCAACGCACGAATGCCGAAACTGGTTCCATCCGGTCCGGGCCGACTACAAGCAGGCCGGAGGGCAGGCGGGAGTTTCGCGCCGGTGAGAATTGAGCGATATGCAGGTCAGGCTGGCCGGGTGAAAACCCGGTGCCCGGTAAACCAGTGAAAAAACCCGATGAGCAGCGATCCACCACATCGATTTGCTATCGCTCCCATGATGGATTGGACGGGCATTCTGAAAAAAGTGCGGAAAATCATTTAGTTACGGCTCCCATATTCTGATTGTTGGACTTTTGTTGTGATCGGCGTGGAGCTCTCAAAGCTGATCGCAATGTTCGTCATTCGGAATATCCATAAACCGGGAGGTCGAGCCACCGATCGGATGAAAAGCTGAAAATCCTCGACAACAGTACGTTGATCTTCCTTCCGTCTCGAACACCTGAGCGGAACCCGCTCAAGAACGCCTGGCAGTACATGCTCGCCAACTGGCTCCCAGACTGCGTATTCGGGTACTGCGAGGCAATCCTTGATGCCGCTTGTGAAGCCTGGCGAAAACTGATCGCAAATCCTTGCGCGAGCACCTCCATTGGATCACGCAAATGAGCCTGTATCGGTCAAATGCTATGACCCGTGGTATTGGGCACATTCTGTCAGATGGTTGGACGATTTTTGAAACGCGAGTTGCAGACAGTTAATCGTCCGGCTCATCGAAACGGGGGATGAACTCCGCCGCGAACCGGCCCTGCCCGGACATCAATGCAAAATACTGGCGACAGACTGCGTTTTCCATCCTCGCGCGACTGGCAAAAATCCCCGCCAAGCGGCGACAATGTGTGGTCGAGGTGGTTGCGATGGTCCTGTGTGGTCTTGCATTGGGTGCACCCACGTCGTGACGACCGATGCGATCAGCTTGCACGAGCGCGCTGGTGCTTCCTCCCCTCGTCAGCGCCGATGCAGCAGGGGAAAGCCACCAATGTCTACTCAATCTGTGAGGGGTGATAGCCGATGTCATCGTCGAGCGGTGTCTCGTAGGTCATGAGCAGGTAGCCGAGGGTTGAGTAGAACCCCACGGTTGCTATCAGGTCGATCACGGCGTCACGTCCAAAAATGCCTGCCAGTTCGGCCTCCTGCGCCGATGTCAGCCGCCTGTCGTCGAGAAGGGCGTCAACGGCACGCACCAGCAGGAGGTCATGGCCCTCGGCGCCGCTGCGTATCGCCTCGATCCGGTCGCTTTCAAACCCCAACTTGCGGGCGCGGTCCACATGTTGCGACCATTCGTAGTCGGAACCGAGCCGATAGGCCGCGCGCAGGATGACCACTTCGAGGCGCTCCGGCCCAAGGGCGTTTTCCTTCACGATATGCTGGCGAAGCGGCGCCCATGCGCGCAGCAGCGCGGGGTGATGGGCCATGGTGCGATAGACGTTCAACCCGGTCGCGAACCCACCCTTCATGTCGGCCAGCCTATCGGGCCAGGCTTCGTCGGAGATCGGTGGGCAGGGGGAGGAGGGCCGTGTCATTCGATGTCTTTCAGGGCGTTGGCGTAGATCTCGGGTGCGCGGTCGGTCCAGATGCCGGTGGCGGCGCGGTAGCGGGTGACTTCGCCGAGGTCGATCTCGACGCGCATCACGTCCTCGCCGTCATGGTCCAGGCGGCCGAGTAGCTTTCCATCGGGGGCCACCGCGCAGGAGCGCCCGAAGAAGCGGGCAGTACCATGGCGCCCGGCGCGGTTGCACGATAGCACGAAGACGCCGTTCTCTATGGCGCGCGTGTAACAGCGGTGGACGAAGAGATCCTCGTCGGTCACCGGCGCGCCCTCGGGTCCGAACGAGGCCCAGATCGAGGCGATGAGGGTGGCGCCCTTCAAGGCGAGCACCCGGGTGATCTCGGGAAAGCGGATATCATAGCAAATCTGCATTCCTATGCGGGTCCCCAGTGTCGCGAACGGCTCTATCCGCCGGCCGGGCGTGAAATAGAGCTTCTCGTTGTGCCAGCGATGGACCTTGGCATAATGGCCCGCCACGCCCTCGGGCGTCACCAGCAGGGCGACGTTGCGGATGACGCCGGCGTTTACCGGGTCGCGCAGGCCCAGTCCGAGGATGGCGGTAACCGCTCGCTCCCGGCAGATCTCGGCCACCCGGGCGATCTCGGGCCCGTCGATCTCGGCACAGGCCGCGACCAGGGCCGCGCCGTAGTCGGGCGTCTCGGTCACGAAGGGGCCGCCGGGGACGAGCGGCTCGACATAGCCGGTGTTGGCGAGCTCGGGGAAGATCACCAGATCCGCCCCCGTCGCCGCTTCGGTTTCGAGCAGGCCGAACATCTTGTCGAAATTCGCCTTCGGCGCCAGCGGCACCGCATCCATCTGCATAAGAGAGGCCCGGATCATGACGGTACCGGAATCCCGACCGGTTGCCCCGCCACGAAATCCCACGACCGGCCTGGCGCTGCGTCGATCAGCGCCGCTGTATAGGGGTGTTTCGGATTGGCGAGCACCTCGGAGGCCGGCCCCATCTCGACCACTCGGCCGTTCCGCATCACCATCACCTCGTCGCAAATCTGCGCTGCGACCCGCAAATCGTGGGTGATGAAGAGCATCGAAAGGTTGCGTTCGCGCCGGATCTGATCGAGCAGGTCGAGGACCTGCGCCTGCACCGAAACATCGAGCGCCGAAACCGCCTCGTCCGCCACGATGATTTCGGGCTCCATCAGCAGCGCGCGGGCGATTGCGATCCGCTGCCGCTGACCGCCCGAGAATTGGTGCGGGTAACGCAAGAGCCCCGTGGGGTCGAGCCCCACAATCTCCATGACCTCGGCGGCACGGGCATGGATCGAAGTCCGGTCCTCGCCGTAGTTCATGGGCCCTTCGCTGAGGCTTTCGAGGATCGGGATGCGCGGGTTGAGCGACCGGTTCGGGTCCTGGAACACCATCTGGAGCCGCTTGCGCGCCCGCATCAGGGCGCCGCCCTGCACCGTAGAGATGTCGTGCCCGTCCAGAAGGATTGCGCCGGAGCTGGGATCTTCGAGACGCATCACGCAGCGCGCCACGGTCGACTTGCCCGATCCGCTTTCGCCGACGATGCCGAGGGTGCGACCGCGGCGGAGGCAGAACGACACCTCGTCCACCGCCTTCACCACGTGATCGGGCTTTCCAATCAGCCGGGCGAGGGGATTGCCCAGCCGGAACTCCTTGGACAGAGCGCTGACTTCGAGCACGATATCGCCCCGTTCTTCTCCGGCAGGCTCTGGCGGCGTCAGCGAGGGGATCGCGGCCAGCAGGCTGCGCGTATAGTCGGTCTTTGGTGCGGCCAGCAGCTCGTGCACCGGGCCGGTTTCCATCACCTCGCCGTTGCGCATGACGCAGACGCGGTCAGCGATATCAACCACCACGCCCATGTCGTGGGTAATGAAAAGGACAGCCGTACCGTTTTCCTCCTGAAGCTGGCGGATCAGAGTCAGGATCTGCTTTTGCGTCGTCACGTCGAGGGCGGTAGTGGGTTCGTCGGCAATCAGCAGGCGCGGCTTCAGGGCTAGTGCCATCGCGATCATCACCCGCTGCCGCTGGCCGCCCGAAAGCTGGTGCGGGAAGCTGTCGTAGATGCGCGGCGGATTTGGAAGCTGTACCGCCTCGAAGGCCTCGAACACCGCCTGGCGCCGGTCGGGCCCGGTCATCTTGCGGTGGGCGAGAAAGACCTCCTCCATCTGCAGTCCGATGCGCAGAACCGGGTTCAGCGCCGTCATAGGCTCCTGGAAGACCATCGCCATCTCGGCTCCGCGCAGTGCTTTGGTGCGCGCCGGCGTTGCGGTCAGGATGTCTTCGCCGTTCAACAGGACCGCGCCGCCGGTGGGGCGGATCTCCTGCTTTGGCAAAAGGTCCATCGCGACCAGCGATGTCACGGACTTGCCCGATCCGCTCTCGCCGACGAGACAGACAATTTCGCCCGGGTTCACGTCGAAGCTGATCCCCTTCAGGATCTCGGTCGGATTCGTGCCGGTGGTGGCGACATGAAGGTTGCGCACCGAGAGGGCGGGCGTGAGTGCAGCTTTCATCGGGGCAGCTCCTTCAGGTCCGTCATCAGCCTCTGGCTTTCATCTTGGGGTCCAGGCTATCCCGCAGGGCGTCGCCGAGAATGTTGATCGACAGGATGCAGAACGACAGGACGACGGCGGGCCAAAACACCAGCGAGGGGGTCAGTGCGAAATAGAGCCGTCCCTCGGCCATGATGTTCCCCCAGGTCGGCGTCTCAGTTCCGATCCCGACCCCGAGAAACGACAGCGCCGCTTCGGTGAGGATGGCGGCTGCGTAAATATAGGTGCCCTGCACGATCATCGGGCCGAAGGTCGCCGGCAGCAGGTGGCGCCAGATGATCCGGGTCGATGAGGTGCCTAGCAACCTCGCCGCTTCGACATAGGCCTCGTTGCGCACCGAAATGACGCGGGCGCGCACGAGGCGCACGACCTGCGGGATCTCGGGCAGCATGATGGCGATGATCACAGTCACCAGCCCGGCCTTGGTCAGGGCCACCACGGCGATCGCCAGGAGGATGCCGGGGATTGCCATCAGGCCGTCCATGATCCGCATCAGCACCCCGTCGGCCAAGGGAAACCACCCAGCGATCAGCCCCAGCGGCAGGCCGATTGCGAGCGAGCCCAGCGCGGTGCTGAAGCCCACGATCATCGAGATCCGGGCGCCATAGAGCACGCGCGAAAACAGGTCGCGGCCATAGCTGTCGGTGCCCATCCAATGGGTGGCATCGGCGGGCTTGAGCCGCATCATCGAGTTCAGTTCGGTTGGCTCGAAGGGCGCGAGGAGCGGGGCAAAGGCGCCTGCCAGCACTATCAGGGCGAGCACGACGATCGCCGCCACGGTCAACCAGCCTGGCCGGGGCAGGGCAAGAAGGCGGCGCGCGCGGGCGGCGCGGACAGAGATCATGTCGGTCATTGGTAGCGCACTCGCGGGTCGGTCAGGGCATAGGAAAGGTCTATCAGCAGGTTGATCAGCACGTAGATGCCGGCTGTCAGCAGGATGATCGCCTGAATCAGCGGGTAGTCGCGCGCCAGCACGGCATCTACAACGAGCCGCCCCAACCCGGGGATGTTGAAGACGCTTTCGGTCACGACCACGCCCGAGATCAGCATGGCGAAGCCGGTGCCGACAATCGTGAGGATCGGGATCGCGGCATTGCGCAGGGCGTGGCGGAACAGCACCACGCTTTCGTTCAGCCCCTTGGCGCGGGCGGTGCGGACATAATCTTCCTGCAGGATCTCGAGCATCGAGGCGCGGGTCATTCGCGACACCAGCGCGATATAGATCGAGGCCAGTGCCAGGGCCGGCAGGAAGATGCGCTGCAGAAAGGGCACCAGCCCCTCGGACAGCGGACGATAGCCCTGTACCGGCAGCAATTGCAGGTTCACTGCGAAGACCGAGATCAGCACATAGCCGGTCACGAAGACGGGCACTGAAAACCCAAGTACCGAGAAGATCATCACCGCCCGGTCGAGCAGCTTGCCATGGCGCCATGCGGCCATTACCCCAAGCGGCAGGGCGAAGAACAGCGTCAGTGACATCGCCGCGAGCGCGAGCGAAAGCGTAGGACCGATGCGCTGGCCGATAAGGGTCAGAACCGGCTTCTGCGAAATCAGCGAGACGCCGAAGTCGCCGCGCATGAGGTTGCCCATCCAGGTCACGAATTGCCCCAGCAACGGCTCGTCCAGCCCAAGGTTTTCACGGATGGTCTCAAGCTGGGCCTGGGTCGCCTGATCGCCCGCGATGATGATCGCCGGATCGCCGGGCGTCAGCCGCAGGAGCAGGAAGACGAAGACGGCGACGAAGAACATCACCGGAATGGCCATGAGCAGTCGTTTGACGAAATAGTGAATCATGCAGGGGCTCCGCTCTGCCTCTCCGGGGGCCGTTTGGCTTGGGAGGCAACGGCGAGCCGGTCGGCCCGCCGTTGCCTCAGGGGATCAGCGATGTATGCCCCAGAACTGGTTCACCATGCCGGGAACGATGCCGTCAAGATCAGCGCTCCAGGCCGAGAGGCTCATAAACTCGCCGCCGTTGAAGTAGAAGGCCTGGTCGTAGACAAGTTGCTGGATCTGCGTCGCGGCCGCCTTTTGCTCCTCGAAGGTCGGGGCGGCGACATAGGCCGCGCGCAGCGCTTCGACCTCGTCGCTCTTGCGCCAGCCGGACCAGGCGCTCGGGTCGCCGGTGCCGTCGATCAGAACGCTGGAGAGCGGGTTCCAGATGCCTTCGACCCCCCAAAAAGTGAAGAACATGTTCCATCCGCCGTCAGCTACCGGCTCCATGCTGGTGCGGCGCGAGCTGAGAGTGGCCCAGTCCATCGAGGCGACCTCGACGTTGAACCCGGCTTCGCGCAGGCGTTCGGCTGCCACGATCGGCGGTGCCTGCAACACCGCGATGTCGGTTGGCTGGAGCATCAGCACCGGGGTGCCGTCATAGTCGCTCGCCGCGAGGATCTCTTTAGCCTTGGCCATACGCTCGTCGGCGCTGCCGTTGAGATATTCCGACCCGGCTTCCGAGGCGAGAGGCACCGAGCAGCCGTAGATCGAGGCGCAAAGGGTAAAATACTTGGGGTTGCCGATTGCCGTCATCAGGATCTGCTCCTGGTCGAGCGCATACATTGCGGCGCGGCGCACATCGACATCGTCGAAGGGCGGGAGCAGGTGGTTGAACTGGCCGGTGACCTGCGAGCCGACCGGCTTTATCACGCCGTAGTCGATCGTGTCGCTCATCTCGACCAGCGGCACGAGATCGGTCGGCAGGGATTCGAGATAATCCACGTCACCCGCCCGCAGTGCGTTGATCGCGGTCTGGATGTCGGGCATGACTTCCCAGATCACGCGGTCGAAATGCACGACCTTGCCACCGGCATTGCCGGAGGCGGGCTCGTCGCGGGGAACATAACCGTCAAATTTCTCGTAGACCGCGCGCACGCCGGGCTGGAATTCGTCTGCCACGAACATGAAGGGCCCCGAGCCGGTCATATCGGTGATCTGCTCGCCCTTCGGGGTCTCCGCAAGCCGTTTGGGCAGAATGAAGGCGGGAATCGGCGACGGTTTGGCCAGGAGGTCGGGCAGTTGACCAAACGGAGCGGACAGGGTGATAGTGAACTCCTTGTCCGAGCTGGCGTCCATGCTCTTGACAAAGCCCATCATCTTGCCGCCTGCGCCGTCATGGTCAGCCCAGCGTTTCAGCGAGGCGATGCAATCCGCGGCAGTCACCGGGGTGCCGTCGTGGAACGTGAGGCCATCGCGCAGGGTGAAGGTGTAGACAAGGTTGTCGTCGGAGACGGCGTAGGAGGCCATTTCGGGCTGCACCTTCATGTCGCCGTCGAGGCCGAGCAGCGTGTCGTAGACCATGAAACCGTGGGTCCGGGTGATGCGCGCGGTGCTGGTGGTCGCGTCGAGGCTGCGCAGGGGCGCGCTTAGGACGACGTTCAGGTCATCGGCGCGGGTGAAGCCGGGCAGGGCCAGCATAGACGCCACGCAGGCCGTGGCCAAGAGGCAGGAACGAAGGCTAAGTGTCATTGTGTTTATCTCCTGTCGGTGGTGGTTGCTAGCAGGTCAGAACCGGGGTTTCCTTCCAGGGAAACTTCTGTGCAGTGTCGAGTTGGGTGAAGGGGATCAGTTTCACGTCGGCCGGTCCCAGGTCGGGGGTGTCGACGACGATGATCCGGTCCGAGGCCGGCTCGTAGAACGCCCGGAAATGGGTCTTCGAGCGCAGCACGATCACGTCGTAATCCTCGGGGCGTTCGTCGAAGATGTAGAACGGGTCGCCGTCGATGGCGAAAGCGAAGTTTGACACGACCGAGACCCGGATATGGCCGAATTCGATGAGCGCGGTGGTGCCGAGGTCGATCGTGGCGCCAGTCTGCATCTGGCCGGTGACCGTATAGGTCTTGTGGCCGGCCCAGAGCACCTTGGCGCGTAGCGCGATCGGCCCGCCGCTTTCGGGCGAGGTCTTGCCGCCAAGCATTAGGTCGATCTCGGCGCCTGCGCCGGCGGCCAACGCCTGTTCGGCGGTCTCGGGGTCGAACATGAAGGGTACGCTAACACGGCCCACCTCGCGATCCATCAACGCGCGCAAGAGGTAGGTGCTGTCGTTCATCCGGTCGGCGTGTTCCAGCAGGACCACCGGCTTGCCCGCGCCCGGCCTCGCCTCCAGGTCGGCCAGCGCCCCGGACACGTCGGCGACAGGGATCGCGGATGAAATCTCGCGGCGTAGCGCCTGCAGTCGTTCGGCCAACTGGCGCGCCTTGGTTGCGGCCGCTTCTTGCCCGTCCCAGTCGACCGCGACCACCGACATGCCGGTGTTGGGAGAATCCGCGTATGCGAAGCCGGCCATGACAGAGATATCGCAATCGCCTGCGGCTTCCAGCGCGCGGGCCTCGGCGATCACCGTCGCCAACGGCTCGAGCGCGGTGGCCGAGAGGATCGATGGGATCACGACCCCGGGCTTGCAGACCGCCAGCCCCGGCTTGCGGCCCTCGCGCAGGATACGCAGCAACGCCTCGGTGGCGCGTGCGCCGGTCTGGCCCATGTCGGTATGAGGCGAATGCCGATAGGCCACGGCCACGTCGCACTCGGCGAAGGTGCGGCTGTCGACATTGCCGTGATAATCCAGCGCAACCGAGATTGGCACGTCCGGGTGCGCATTTCGGACCTTGCTGATGACATGGCGCTCGATATCTTCGTATCCGGGCGCCCAGGAGGCGCCGTGAAGGAAGAGAACGATTCCGTCGAGCGGGGCTGCTCTGGCCAGCAGGGAAAGGGTTTCGCCGGTTAGCCAGGCGATCGCCTCGTCGGAAGCCGGGCCGAGTGCGCCAATGACCGTCTGCACGAGAGGGACGGCGACGGCGTCCGGTGCGGCGTCGAGCGTGTCGAGACAGCCGCCGGCGACCGTGTTGGTGCCGGCAAACGCCTTGGCCATGGCCTCGCCGCGAGTGGTGTTGCGGATGAAATCGTCTTTCGTGCTGATCACCGGCACAGCGCTGACCGATTCAAGCATGAAGCCGGCATAGGCAACGCGGAAGGACATGGCGGTTCTCCTTGATCGGCTCGTTATTCGGCAGTGGCGGCGTCGATCGCCTCGCCGAGGCGATCGACGATCATGTCGATCTCGTCGGGTGCGATGATGAAGGGGGGGGCGAGCAGTATATGGTCGCCGCGCTGGCCGTCGATCGTGCCCGGCATCGGGTAGCACAAGAGCCCGCGTTCCATGGCGGCGCGCTTGACCCGGGCATGCATCTTTCGCGAGGGGTCGAAGGGGGCCTTGGTATCGCGGTCGGCGACTAGCTCGATGCCGCGGAACAGGCCGCGGCCGCGAATGTCGCCCACGTGGGGCGACTGGGCCAGGCGCTGCTCCAGCGCACCTTGCAGCCGCCGACCCATCTCGGCGACATGCGGCATCATCTCCGGGCGAGTGATCTCGTCCAGCACCGCGTTCGCCGCCGCGGCGGCGACCGGGTGCCCGATATAGGTGTGACCGTGCTGGAACGTGCCGCTGCCCTGTTCGAAGGCGCGGTAGATCCTGTCGGAGAGCAGCACTGCGCCGATCGGCTGGTAGCCGCCGCCCAGCCCCTTCGCGACTGCGATGAGGTCGGGCACCACGCCCTCGGTCTCGACCGCGAAGAGCGAGCCGGTCCGGCCCATGCCGCACATCACCTCGTCGGCGATCAGCAGCACGCCGTAACGGTCGCAGACCTCGCGGATAGCGCGCATATAGCCCTCGACCGGCGGCACTGCGCCGAGGGTGGCGCCGACCACGGGCTCCATGACGAAGGCCATGACCTCCTCCGCGCCGAGTTCGCGGATCTTGTTCTCGAGTTCGGCGGCAAGGCGGGTGCCATACTCGATCTCGGTCTCATCGGGCTCGCGGTCGCGGTAGGCGTAGCATGGGGAGACATGATGCGTCTCGGGCAGGAGCGGACGGAACTGCGCTCGCCGCCATTCGTTGCCGCCGGTGGCCAGCGCCCCGAGGGTATTGCCGTGATAGCTCTGGCGGCGGGCGACGATGTGGCGCCGCTGCGGCTGGCCGGTCTCGACGTAGTACTGTCGCGCCATTTTCAGCGCCGCCTCCACCGCCTCGGACCCGCCGGAGACGAGGTAGGCGTAATCGAGCGATCCGGGCGCCAGGTCGGAGAGCCGCTGGCCCAATCGCTCGGCCGCCTCGGTGGTGAAGAAGGAGGTGTGGGCATAGGCAAGCTTGTCGACCTGGGCATGGATCGCGGCGGCGATGGCGGGGTGGCCGTGCCCGAGGCAACTGACCGCCGCGCCCCCGGAACCGTCGATGTAGTCGCGTCCCTCGGCATCGGTGATGTAGATCCCTTGGCCGGAAACGGCGACGGGGGGTGTCGTCTTGGTCGAGCGATGGAGAAGGCGGGTCACAGCGGGTCCTGTCGTTTGTGCGCGGTGGCGGCTTGTTGAGCTATCATTAGAGCGCTTCTGGAGGGAGTGCAACACTTGTTCTATATGTCATGTTAATTTTGTCCACTGTTTCATTATTGTCGTTCATAGAACGAACGAATTTTCATCGTCTGTCCATGAAATGTGCAAAATCAGTTGATATCGACGTAACCGGTGCTAAGTTGCGCAGAGGCTGCACGAGAGGGTAAAACGTTTGTTGCAACACGAAAGCGCCAGAGACCGAATTATCGCCCGTTTCGATTCCATGCCGGGCAAGTTGCAGATAGCCGCGCGCCATATCCTCGATCACCCGCGTGAAGTGGCGCTGAGTTCGATGCGGGAGCTGGCGGCGAAGGCCGGGGTCCAGCCTTCGACGATGACCCGCCTGTCCAAGTTCCTCGGCTACGACGGCTTCAACGCGATCCGCGACGACCATGCCAATGCGATGCGCAAGCCCAACGACGGTTTCGCCGCCCGTGCCCGCGCTTCCGCGCAGACGGGCGACGATCTCGAAGCCAGCGCGCTGGCGCGTGACATGCTGGAACGGCTGGGCCAGGAATTGCTTCAGCTTTCGGTCGGCGACATGTTGGGTCGGATCACCGAGGCCGCCGAGCGGCTAAGTGCGGCGCGACGGATCTATGTCCTCGGCCTGCGGTCCAGCCATTCGGTAGCCTGGCACTTCCACTATGTGCTCTCGCTCCTCGGCGACAAAGCGGTGCTGCTCGACGGGACCGCCCATACTGCCGGTGATGCGCTGATCTGGGCGACCGAGGAGGACGCGCTCCTTGTGGTCTCCCTGAATCCCTATGTGGTGCAGACGCTCAAGCTGGCGCAGGTCGCGCGCGACAAGGGCATGTCGGTGATCTCGGTCACCGACAGCGCGGTGTCGCCACTGGTCAACGTTAGCGACACCGCCCTGCTGTGCCCGGTCGAGAACGGCAGCTTTTTCCACACGCTCACCCCCGCGCTCGCGATATCGGAGGTGCTCTGCGGCCTGCTGGCCAATCGTGACAAGGCGGCTTCGGTGCGTGCCTTGCAGCGCGCGGACGATCACATGCTGGCCACGGACGTTTACGCGCATACCCTGCCCAAACGTGCGTTATGATGTCTCGTGCGACGCCGGCACGAAGAGAGGTCACCGCGTTCGCCACCTGCCGATCGTCTCGGGCGATAGCGCTCATGTCGGCCGAGGCGCCGCCTGGCGCCTGGTCTCGTCTTCGATGTGTCGCGCCGTAAGGGCCGCGGACGAGGAGGCTGTCGCCAACTGCGCCATTGGTGTTAGCCTGGCCTCGCACCATCCAGAACCTCGTCCGACGCTGCGCTACGCCTGTAGTCGTGATCGCTTTATGAGTGCTTCTTCCGGTTGAAAAGTGACCGAAACCGAACGAGTAAGGAACGGGGCAGTTCTCAATGGAAATCAATGCTGGGTCTTTCCTGGTGATCCGGATGATCTCTTCCTGCCGGCGGGTGGGAATATGGCGAAGGCAATGATCCGATGCATCGGAATTGACGACGGTCTGGCGGCTGAACTCCGCTCTCGAGTTTCTCGCGCGCGAACGCGACAATATCGGCGCTTGTGATCGAGGCAGATGTTTTGTCGGCGATATCGAAATCCTTGATGCTCCCGAGCGCTTGCGCTTTCGTGCGGCCGATCTTCTTGTTGCTTTCGCGGAGATAGAGATCCATCGCGTTGGAGAGAGTCGGGTCCTGGTTCCCACTCGACCTGGATTTGAGCGCGGCTTCAAGCGCGCCAGGCTGACCGGGCCGATCTTCGCGTTGGCTGAGCCAGGCGTTGGCCGTCGACCGGAGCTTGAAGATCTTGTGCTCACGCCAGACGGCCTTACCGCCGCGCTTTATGACAATTTGCGCGCGCCATGCTACAGACCCGTCCTGGCGTCAATGCTCTGCGATGGTGCCCATATCGGTACAGCATTTGTTGTATTTTCCGGATAAAAGGTGCGAAATGAGCCGAAACGAGCCATGGGTAAATTTGAGAGATGTGGACTAAGTAGTGAGAAAAGAAGGAAAATCTCAGATTGACGCGTCTCGGCGTTTCGCCGTCGCACCTATGATCGACTGGACGGACCGGCATTGCCGGTTCCTGCATCGTCAGCTCACGCGGCATGCGCTGCTCTATACCGAAATGGTGGTTGCCGACGGGATCATCCATGGTGACCGGGAGCGGCTGCTCGGCTATGGCGCGTGCGAGCACCCGGTGGCTTTGCAGCTTGGCGGATCGGAGCCGGACAAGCTTGCCGAGGCGGTGCGGATCGCGGCAGATTTCGGCTATGACGAGATCAACCTCAATGTCGGCTGTCCGTCCGACCGGGTGCAGTCGGGGGCTTTCGGTGCCTGCCTGATGCGCGAGCCGGATCTGGTGGCGCGGTGCGTGGCGGCGATGAAGGCCGTGACGGATACGCCGGTGACCGTCAAATGCCGGATCGGCGTCGACGAGCAGGACCCGGAAATTGCCCTTTCGGATCTCGCGGCACGGGTCGTGGATGCCGGGGTGGATGCGCTCTGGGTGCATGCCCGCAAGGCCTGGCTCGAGGGGCTTTCACCCAAGGAAAACCGCGACATCCCGCCGCTCGACTATGATCGGGTCTATCGTCTCAAGCAGGATTATCCTAAACTTTTCATCGGGATAAACGGCGGTATTGCGGATCTGAATCAGGCCGTTGAACATCTGAATCATGTCGACGGCGTCATGCTCGGCCGGGCCGCCTACCACAACACTTCTCTTCTTGCCGGCGTCGACAGGCAGATCTACGGGATGGATGTTGCCGAGGTGGACTGGCTCGCGGTTTGTGCGGCGATGATGGACCATGCCGAAGCGCACCTGGCTTCCGGCGGTCGTCTGATCCACGTCACCCGGCACATGATCGGATTGTTCCAGGGGGTTCGCGGCGCGCGGCGTTTCCGGCAGATCCTGTCGGCGGATGCGGTGCGGCCGGGTGCTGGCCCGGAGGTGATCGCCGCTGCCTTTGAGGCTATCGATCCGACCGATCTGACGGCCGCCGCCTGATGTGAAACCATGGCCGCAAGGCCACTCGACAGGACCCGGCATGAACCCGATTCGCTCCTATCCGATCATCGGCGCCGTCCTTGCGCAGCTTGCCGCAGGGGTGGTGGTGTTTGCGTTGAGTGCCATGCTGGCCGGCAGGCTCGACGCAGTCGGTCTGTTCTGGGGTGGGTTGATCGTTCAGAGCGGTGTCGCCGCAGCTGTGACGAAGCTGCTCGGGTTGCCGGTCTGGTGGGTCTGGATCAGTCTTTGCTTTCCTGGGGCGCTGATGCTTGCGCTCAACGCAGGCGATCTGCCTGCCTGGCCGTTCGGGATCGGGTTTGTCGTGCTCTATCTGGTTTTCTCCAACACCGCGCGCGAGCGGGTGCCGTTGTATCTGACAAACCGGCTGACGACCGGGGCGCTGTTGTCGCTGATGCAGCAACGCGGCGCCAATCGCTTCGTTGATCTCGGTTCGGGGCTTGGCGGCGTCGTCCGGGCGCTCGACGGCGAGGGCAGGCAGGCGAGGGGCGTGGAGTCGGCGCCGATGGTCTGGTTTGTTTCCTTTGTGCTGTCGAAAATTGAGCGACGGGGCCAGATCCTGCGGCAGGATATCTGGTCCGCCGACATTTCGGATGACGATATCGTCTACGCATTCCTCTCGCCCGAGCCGATGCCGCAGCTCTATGAGAAGGTCAGGCGGGAGATGAAGCCTGGCAGCCTGCTGGTCTCCAACAGCTTTGCCGTGCCGGGTGTCGACGCTACCGAGATCTGGGAGCTTGCCGACCGGCGCAAGACGCGGCTCTATCTTTACGAAATGAACCAGCTGGACTCCGCTTCTGACGAGGCGGCTTCTGGTGAAGCCGGCTGACGGTCCTTCCGGATCAGGTCCCGATCTTCTTCAGGTTGGCTTTTGTCGTTTTTTCCCAGTGGGTTGAGCGCGGGTGCTGCCGGATTGAATCGGGCAGCTGAAAAGCCGATTCAGGCTGGCCTTGAGGTGATCTGGCTCCTGCGATCACTCGGCCGGCAGCGGCGTCGGCCTGTTGTTGGCATCAAGCGCCACCATGACGAACAGGGCATTGGTCACCTTGTCCATCTGCGGCGAGAGATAGCGCTGCGCCCAGGCCTCGACCAGAAGCGTCATCGAGGTGCGGCCGACCTTGACGATGTCGGTGTAGATGCACAGCGTGTCGCCGATCTTGACCGGCATGGCGAACGACATCTCGTTGACGGCTGCGGTGACCACGCGGCCGCGGGCGCGCTCGGCGGCGCGGATGCCGCAGGCAAGGTCCATCTGCGCCATCACCCAGCCGCCGAAAATGTCGCCGGCGGCGTTGGCGTCGGCCGGCATGGCCAGTGTCCGCAAAGTCAATTCACCGGTCGGGCTGATCATCGTCGTCTCCTGATTGGGATGTCAGGTTTACCCCGGCGCCGGACTGTTTTGAAGGGAGCGGCGGCGAGAATGTGGGGATGACGGCGGAATGACCGTCCCGATGCGGCCTGCAGTGGCCAGGCCCGGTGGCGCGCCGCACTGCATTTGCCGCAATATTGCCCCAGACGTTAACGCGCAACATCAGTCTTCCTTTACCGTTATGTGAGATTCTCGGGGTCAGTTTTGCGTATCCCCGGAGAAATCCATGTTGCCTCCCGTATCCAGAATCCGCCGCCGCCGGCCGTCGATGGCCGGACTGGCGCTGACAACCGCGCTCGTCGCCGGCGGATGTTCGGGCGACATGTCGCCTCCCGGGGATCTGCTGGCGATCGAGCCCGCGGCACCGATGATCCGCAGCGAGCCTTCCGCGCCGGTGATCATGTCCAGCGCGCCGATTGCTCCGGCCATGTTCGCCGATGTATCCGATTCTACCGTTCCCAACAGTCCGGATGCGCCGATGCAGAACGTGCTTGCCTACCCGGTCTCGGCAGGGGTGGACATGAACGAGATGACGTCGGCGTTGCCCGAGGGCAGGATGGAGCAGCCGGTCGTGACCGGGATCGGCACCGACAATCCGCAGCTTGCCGGGACATCCGGCAATCCGCTCGATGGCGGATCAGACGGAATGGTGATTGGTACCGACGGGCAGTTTCAGGACAACCGCACCGATGACGCCCAGGTGCAGGTTGCCGGGCTGATGCCGCGGGTCGGCAATCCGATGAGCGCGCCGCAGTGGGCCGGTGGCATGCCGGCGGCGGAGAAGGCCTGCCGCAACCGGCTCAAAAGGCTTGGAGTGACCTACCGCGACCTTCCGGCGGTCAACAGCGGCAAGGGCTGTTCGATCCCGTATCCGGTCGAAGTGACCGAGCTTTCGGGCGGCATCAGGATCAAGCCGGCGGCCAAGCTCAACTGCCAGGTCACCGATGCGTTCGCCCAGTGGGTGAAGAACGAACTGGCGCCTGCCGCGAGGCTTCGCTACCTCTCCGGCGTGAGCTCGATCAACCAGCTGTCATCCTATTCCTGCCGGACGATGAACTCCAAACGCGGTGCGCCGATGTCCGAGCATGCAACCGGCAACGCCATCGATGTCGGCAAGATCACGCTCGACAACGGCCAGGCGATCTCGGTGCGCAAGCCCGGGTTCTTTTCCTTCCGCGAGAAAAGCCTGCTTAAGACGATCCGTAGCGACAGCTGCAAATATTTCACCACCGTTCTCGGGCCCGGCAGCGACGTTCATCACAAGGATCATTTCCATTTTGACCTGAGAGCGCGCAAGACCGGCTACAGGCATTGCGACTGAACAAAAAAAGAAGGCTGGACAAGCCAGCCTTCAACCCGTTGCCGGGGGATGGGGCGTCAACCCGGAGCGGGAGAACTCCCGACGCGGCCGGCGTACAAGCGGGGGGAGCCGGCCCATGGAGTCCACACGGCCGGATGATTGCCTCCCTGCCGTGTCTCGACATTGCCCGAAGAATGTCTCTGTTTGATGACGTCTGCCGGATAAGCTAAAGGCATCAGGGAATTTGTTCCGGCAGGCGGCGGAACGCCGGACAGGGATTGCTTGAATGCCACCAATGGGGGACTTGATCTGGTTTGCGGCAGCCCTTGCCGGCGCCGGGGCCGTGGCCGGGATTCTTGCGGGCCTGTTCGGCATCGGTGGCGGGGCGATCCTTGTTCCGGTGTTCTATCAGCTCTTTGGCCTGCTTCACATCGATGACGCGGTGCGGATGCACCTGTCGGTCGGCACCTCGCTCGCCATCATCGTGCCGACTTCGATCCGTTCTTTCATGGCGCACAGAAAACGCGGTGCTGTGGATCAGCAGTTGCTGCGCAGCTGGATCCTGCCAGTGCCGCTGGGCGTGGTCTCCGCATCGGTGGTGGCGGCTTCGGTCTCCAGTGCCGGCCTGCGCGCCATCTTTGCGGTCATCGCCATCCTGGTTGGTCTGCGAATGCTGTTGAACCGGCAGAGCTGGCGCCTGGGCAGCGTGTTGCCGGGAAATCCGGTCAGAGCGACCGTCGGCTGGCTGATCGGGCTTCTCTCCGGGTTGATGGGGATTGGCGGGGGTGTGCTCAACAACACCTTCATGACGCTCTACGACCGCCCGGTGCACCAGGCGGTGGCGACATCTGCGGGCGTCGGTGTGCTGATCGCGATCCCGGGACTGTTCGGCTATATGTGGGCAGGGTGGGGGGCAGATGGTCTCCCGCCTTATTCGACCGGGTATATCGACTGGCTTGTGGTCGCGCTGATCATCCCGATCACGCTCCTCATCGCGCCGCTGGGGGTACGTTTCGCCCATGCGCTCGACAAACGGCAGCTGGAGATCGGGTTCGGCTGCTTCATGCTGTCCGTCGCCGTGAGATTCTTCTACAGTCTGACATGATGCTCATGCACCGGCGTCCCCGGCATTGGCCGGAGACACGCTCTTTGCTGCATGGTCAGCGGACCGATCAGGCCCAGCCACCCGGTCGGGTCACAAGCTGGTACGAAGCTGCGCCAATGTTGCCACGGTTTCGAAACTGATCGACGTGTTGCCGCTGATCAGCGTCAGCATTGGATCGGGAGCGGCATTGTCGATGTCATAGAGAGCCAGGAAACGCCGGACCAGGGTGTCCACTTTTTCCGGATCCAGCAGATCGTCAACGTCCAGATACCTGTCGAGCATCTGCTTTTGCTTGTCGATGTCGCTGCTCGCCGTTTCCGCGGAAATCGAGAAGGCTATGCGGACGAATTGCGCCAGGGCGTCGTCGGCAAGGATGTCGAAGTTGCTGGTGATCGTCGGCGCCATCCGCTCGAAGTAGAGTGCGAGGCGGGCTCCCAGACTTTCCGTCCCGGCTTCTTCCTCGATCGCCTGGGTCAGGTAGAGGCGCTGGGTTTCCACCAGTCCGCGCTCGTTCTGCACGCTCCGGCTGGAGTTGGTCCGGATGAAACCGTCTGCGTCGAAATTGAACGACCCGGCAATCTTCTGGAAGCCGATCTCGGTCTGCTGGTTGGCAAAGCTATCAGGATCATCGAGGTCCGAGATCAGCACGGCCTTGAGCATTTCGGAACTCACATCGACCGGCCTGAGGCCTTCGGCGACAAGCAGCACGTTTTTCAGCCGCACATCGGACAGCAGTTGGTCGACGGTTTCAAGCGTCTGCAACTTGTCGCGATAGTAGACAGCCTCAGCTTCGGCGGCGGCCTTGGACGATTCGCTCGAATCCAGCCGGGTCACCGCGGTGTAGTAAGCCTTGGTGATTCGTGTGATCTCGTTTTCCGACTGTGCATAGCGCGGCGGGCCGATGCTGCCGTCGGCGGCAAAGTTGTAGGCCTTTGCCAGTTTCACGAACCGGTCATCCTTCATCGTGTTGACATAGCTCTTCGGGTCATAGGGATCGCTGGTGAACACCTGCTTGAGCTTGTAGATGGAGACCTCGTCGGGTGAGATGTTGAAAGCCTTCAATGCGAACTCTCGGATGGTGATCGCAGCAGGCTGGGCCGACAGGAAATCGTCGAGATTGCTGGTAAGGCCGATATAGCGCTTGTATTTCGCAAATGCCGCTGCATCGGCCTCATCGTCGGCATCGTTGTACCTGTCGATGTAATTGGCCGTTGTCAAGAAGAGCTGATCGCTGTCCTGAATGTCCAGGCCGGGTGTGATCGTGCCATCGCTTTCAAAATTGAAGGCCTTGGCGAGCGCGATCATCTCTTCGCTCTTGGTGTAAATTTCCCCATTGAGATCGGATGTGTCCTGCTGCAGAGCCCATTTGACATCGGCGCGGCTGGTGGTCAGCGGAATTCCGTAGGCCGTCAGCATCATGATGCTCAGGCGGGTGTTGTCCAGAAGCTCATCGATCGTGGTGATGCTGGAAATCGTGTCTTCATAATACTCCTTGTTGAGCAGCGCTCCGGCGGATGTGAGCCTTGGCTGCGACAGTACATAGGATTCCGTGACCAGCTTCATCTGCGCGGTGGTCATCGGCTCGACACCGGGATCCAGCGTACCGTCCGCATTGAAGTTGAACGATGCGGCCAGATTGTAGAAGTTGTCGGCCTTGGCGATCGACTTCGAATACTGCGTGATCAGATAGTTGATCTTTTGCTTTTCGGCTGCCGTTTTGGTCGGGTCGGCAAGCTGTGTGTTGAGGTCGTCGACAAGGGTTATCCAGTCGTTGACTTGTGGAGCGATCACGGAATTGATGTAGCTGCCTGCATCAGCAATATCGCTGGTGATCACGCTTCTCAGCGTGTTGTAATCGAACGTATCCGGGTCAATGCCGAACGTGGTGAAGACGTAATCGCGAGCACGGGTGTTCTTGAACAGGTCGTCGACGTTGGTAAAGGTCTGGGCCACGGCAGTGAAATAGGCGGTCTCCGCCTTCAACTGGCTGTCGTTGTCCGCGATCGTCTGCTCATAGGTGCCGATCAGGTTGTCGATCTGGGTGGGGGTCTGAACAATCTCGGATGTTTTCGTGTTGCCGAAGTCATAGGCCGCGGCAAGCGTCTTGTACCTGGTGTCGGTGAGAAGATTTGCGAAACTGCCGGAATCCTTCAGATCGCTTTCCAGAACCTTGCGGATGAAGGCTTTCGCATAGCTCATTTCCTCCAGCCCGTAGGCTTTCATCGCGTAGGCATAGACCCTGTCATTGGCAAGGAATTCGTCGATGCTGGTGATCGATCCGATCGTGTCGCGGTAATACTGCAGTTCCCTGCTGATCACCGGATCGGCAGCCTTGCGACTGAGCGTCTCGTTGATGTCTTTTGTGTAAAAATTATAGGACTGAAAGCTGCTAATCATGATGTAACCTGTGATCGGGAAAGCAAACGAAACAACCGTTAAACTGACGAGAATCCACCTCATGAAGATGGAATTTCCGAGAATCTGTCATGGCGTGCTTGCCCGAGGCTTTCCGCAATTGAATTGCTGACGTCGTGCTGCGAACAGGTTTTGAGTTCGGGGAATACTAGTCGCGGAGAATGACTTCGTCCCGCCGCATCTCGAATGCGGTTAAGGAAGAGATAAAGTTCATTCCCAACAGGCTTTGATCAAGGCGCTGCGGCTCGGCCACCATGGCGCGCAGTCCACGCCGCACCACCGAGCCAACTGTCACGGTGTCGAGCCGGACCGGTGCGGCGCGGGCCTGGCCGTTGGCGGTGTTGATGATCAGCGTGTAGCTCAGCTCGGCATCGGTGAAGCCGATGCGCAGTGCATCGTCATGCGAGAGCGCAATCGAGGTGGCGCCGGTGTCGATGAGGAAGTTCACCGGCTGGCCATTGACATCACCGGCGGCCTGAAAATGCCCGTTGAGCGATTTGCGGATCAGGACGGCCTGACCGTTTTCGTCCGATACGGTGACGGGGCGCCCGGGCGCCAGCCCGCCGGCCACGCGCAGGACCATGTCCCTGGCCTGGTCCTGGTAAAGCCAGCCGGTGGCAAGGCCGAGGATCATCACCACCCAGATCATCAGGTTCCGGACCATTTCGCCGATGTTGCGATGCGCGCCGACCACGCCGGCGCCGACAACGGCACCAATCAGCCCGAGATAGACGAGGCTCGCGAGATCGTCGTTGGGCAGGCCGAAACTGAAGCCGGTTTCGTGATTGAAGATCAGGACGGCGAGGGCGGCGCCGATCAGCGCGAGGACGAAGACCATATTTCTCAGCTATCCTGGCGTTCGCGCGCCATGCGCTGCCGCCTGGTCTCGCGCCGGGGCTTGCGTTCCACGGTTTCGAGACGTTCGGGCAACTCGGCCATGAGCCGGCGTCGTGTCTCCGGCGTGTAGCCCATCCAGCCGGCGATCTCGTCGCGGGTTCGGCCGCAGCCGAAACAAAATCCGGTCTTCATGTCGATCGAGCATACCAGGATGCAGGGCGATTCTATGCTCATGGACGATCTTGCTCGGTTTCTGACATCTTTGCCGTTTTATATCGGTCGTTCACAGCAAAAGGGCAAGGGCGGTGAGGCAGACAGTCTCGCCGACCTGCTGGGTGGCGCCAATGGTGTCGCCGGTGTGGCCGCCCAGTCTCGATCGCACCATCGATGTCCATTGGCGGGCTACAGCTGCCAGGAGCGCAAGGCCAAGCGCTGCGGTTATCAGACCCGACGCGAGTGTCACAAACAGCATGTATATGATGGCGCCCGAGATGAGGGCCAGGTTCCGCGCCCTTTCGTCCGGGGCGCCGACCGAGGCGGCGACGCCGTTCTGGCGGGCAGGGGGCAGGGCGCTCCAGTGCCAGACCATGGCTGCGCGGGAGGCCGCCGCAACGCCAAGAAGCATCAGAAAGGCGCCCCATCCGCCGATCACCGAGATGATGATGGTCAGCGCGAGGGCGCGCAGCGCGAAACTGACCATCAGTGCCAGAACCCCGTAGGTTCCGATGCGGCTGTCCTTCATGATCTCGAGCATCTGCTCGCGTCCGCCGAGGGCGCCGAAAGAATCGGCGGAATCGGCCAGCCCGTCCTCGTGCAGTGCGCCGGTGACGCCGATCAGAATCGTCAGCGCCAGCAGTGCGGCCAGCGCCGCATTGGCGTTGACCGCCGACAGGATCAGGATGGCCAGACCCGGGCACAGTCCTATGATCAACCCCGCGGCTGGAAACATGCCCGAGGCCCGGGTCAGCGAGCCGTCATGATCTTCGAAATGCCGCGCCGGCATCGGCAAGCGGCTGAGAAAGCCTGCGGCGCGGGCGATGTCGTCGAGATAATCGCTGATCTGCATTTCGGTCTCCGGCCGGCGGCATTATTCGGGTCAAGACCCGCGATGTCGCGAACGTTATTGTCCTTGGGCGATTTGACAATTACACCGGGCCACGTCGCGCGTCATGCGCAGAAGAGTTTTGGAGAAGAAAATGAGTGCCAGCGGTTTGCCTTTTGATGATTTTCGCGAACTCCTGCGCAATCTGCCCGGGCCTGATACGTCGGCGCTCGCCGTGGCGCGCGAGCGCGATTCGCAACTGACCAAACCCGCAGGCGCACTCGGGCGGCTTGAGGAGATCGCCTTCTGGCTGGCGGCCTGGACCGGGCGCTCGCCGCAGGTCACGCGGCCGCTGGTGGCGATCTTTGCCGGAAACCACGGCGTGACGGCGCAAGGCGTGTCACCGTTCCCGCCTTCGGTGACGGCACAGATGGTGGAGAATTTTGCCGCCGGAGGTGCCGCCATCAACCAGATTTGCGTCGCCAACGACCTGGGGCTGAAGATCTTCGACCTGGCGCTGGAAGTGCCGACGGGCGATATCTCCGTCGAGGCGGCGATGGACGAACGCACCTGTGCGGCGACGATGGCGTTCGGCATGGAGGCGATCGCCGGCGGCACCGACCTGTTGTGCATCGGCGAAATGGGCATCGGCAACACCACGATCGCGGCGGCAATCTTCTACGGGCTTTACGGCGGCTCGGCGGTCGACTGGGTCGGTCCCGGCACCGGATCGGAAGGCGAAGTGCTGGCGCGCAAGATTGCCGCCGTCGAAACGTCCGTGGCGCTGCACAAGGCGCACCTCGATGATCCGCTCGAATTGCTGCGGCGTCTGGGCGGGCGCGAGATAGCGGCCATGGCCGGCGCAATTCTCGCCGCGCGGATGGAACGAATCCCGGTTCTGATCGACGGCTATGTGGCAACGGCGGCGGCGGCGGTGCTGCATGCGGCCAATCCTTCGGCGCTGGATCATTGCCTGATAGGCCATGTTTCGGCCGAACCCGGCCACATGGCTGCCATCGAGAAGCTCGGCAAGACACCGTTGCTGGCGCTCGGCATGCGGCTTGGCGAAGGCACGGGTGCGGCGCTGGCAGCCGGCATCGTCAAGGCTGCGGCGCAATGCCATACCGGCATGGCGACCTTTGCCCAGGCAGGTGTTGCCGGCAAGGAATGAAACCCGGTCAGCCCGAGGCGGGATCTGCGTTCAGGCGAAGGCCCGCTTCTTCCTGACCGCGCCGCCCGATACGCCTTCGACCGGCGCCATGCTTTCGAGGACGCGGTTGCGCGGCAGAATGGCGATGCCCTCGGTGCCCTCGCGCAATTTCGACTTCAGCACGAATTCGCCGCCGTGCTTGGCCAGGATTGCCTGGACGATGGGCAGGCCGAGCCCGGTGCCCTGTTCGGCGCTCTTGATGGCGACAGAGCCCTGGCCGAAGGCTGACAGCACCACCGGGATTTCCTCCTCGGCTATGCCGGGACCATTGTCCTTGATCGCGAGATACTGCCCGCCGCCGGCGGTCCAGCCGAGCTTGACGCGGATTTCGCCGCCCGACGGGGTGAACTTGACCGCGTTCGACAGCAGATTGAGCACCACCTGGCGCATCGATTTCTCGTCTGCCCAGACCATCGGCAGGTTTTCCTCGAAGGCCTCGATGATGCGGATGTTCTTGCTGCGCGCCTTGAGCTGCACAAGACCGATGCAATCCTCGGCGATATCGGCAAGCGAAAGCGCATTCTCATTGAGCTCATATCGGCCCGCCTCGATGCGCGACAGGTCGAGGATCTCGTTGATCAGATTGAGAAGATGCTGGCCGGAACGGTGGATGTCGCCAACATATTCCTTGTAGCTCGGGTTCTCCATGGGGCCGAGCACCTCGCCCGACATGACTTCGGAAAACCCGAGGATGGCGTTGAGCGGGGTTCTGAGCTCATGGCTCATGGAGGCCAGGAAGCGGGACTTGGCGAGATTGGATTCCTCGGCGCGACGGCGTGCCTCGTCCGAGACCGAATTGGCGACCTCGAGTTCGGCGATCAGGTCGTCCTTCTCGGTCTGGTAGCTCAGCATCTTCAGGTTGGTGCTGTAGAGCCGTTGCGACATGAAGGCAAAGAACAGCGCCGCTGCCGAGATCATGGCGAAGGCGGAAAAATCGGCCACATCGCGGCTGATGGAGGCGCGGGCCGCAAGCGCCAGGATGGCGGGAACGGCCGCGAAATAGAACGCAAAGCGCAAGGCAAACGTCGTCATCGCCGTCGCCGCGAGAGCGATCAGCAGGACGGCGGACTTGTAAAAGACGAAGGTGTCGCCCTGGCAGGTGGTGCAATGCTGATAGGCAAACAGAGCCCAGGTCAGGCCGATTACCGCGTAGGCAGCGAGGAACCGCTTGCGCCAGATGCCCGCGGTTTCCTCGTTGCAGTGCCCGCGCGAGGCGCGCCGGGCGATAAGGATCTGCCCGGCATAGACCACCAGGGTCAGCAGCGCCCAGCCCAGCAGCCACAGCGCATCGTCGAACCACAGTCCGCCCACGGCGGCCAGGATCACCAGAACCGCCGGGGCGGCGGCGCCCTGCAGTACGGCATTGATGTGCAGGCGGAGCATTTCGGTGTCGAAAGCCGGGGAAATTTCCCGCCCGTGCTGCAATTGCTCGCGGGTGGCACGCACGGCTTTCATGACCGCCGCGTTCTTGTGGGTGCGCGAACGATCGACAATGTTTTTGTCGGTCATGGTCTGGGGCGTCGACACAGTGCTTCCGATATCTCCGGTTCGGACTGAAAATCTAGTCGCCAAAGTTTAAGAAGCTGTTTGCATTTTCACCTCTAACCGGATCAATCGTCTTGAATCCAATGGATGAATAGGATCATCTGCGGCGATGAGATTCCCGAAACGGCGAGCAAGATCAAGGCGCCCGCGCTGGCGCAAAATAGTCGATATCTGCGTCGCTGTGACGCTCGTTGCCGGCGCCGCGCTGGTTGCCGCGCGCATGGACCATTTTACGGCAACGGACATCTCCGGCCGGGTGCGCGTTGTCGATGGCGACAGCCTGGCGCTCGGCAAGCGGCGGCTGCGGCTCAAGGGGATCGATGCCCCGGAACTCGCGCAACGCTGCCGCAAGGACGGCTTTGACTATGGTTGCGGAACCGAATCCGCCTCCTATCTCAGAGGTCTGATCGGTGGCGCCGAGGTTGTCTGCAAGGGCGAGGGTATTGACCGCTATGGCCGGGACCTGGTGCGCTGCCGGGCGGGCAATGTCGATCTCAACGCGGCGATGGTGCGATCGGGTCATGCCATTGCCTTTGGCGACTACACCCTTGCTGAAGCCGAGGCGAGATCGGACCGGGCAGGGCTGTGGGCCGGCGATTTCGAAGCGCCAAAGCAATGGCGCGCCGTTCACGGCGGGCTCGACGAGGATCTGCATGCCGGTTTGTCGGGGCTGACGGCTTTCCTGCGGCGGCTGTTTGGTGTCTGATCGGATTTATTTGGGAGAGGAAATCGCATGAAACTCTATGATGGCGGACGCGCGCCCAATCCACGCCGGGTGACCGTGTTCCTGGCCGAGAAGGGCATTGAGGTGGACAAGGTGCCGGTGGACATGGGGCAGCTGGGCCACAAGTCGGAGGAAATCACCCGGCTCAACCCGCTGCAGCGGCTGCCGGTGCTGGTGCTCGATGACGGCACGGCGATCTCGGAAACGGTGGCGATCTGCCGTTACTTCGAGGAACTTCATCCCGAACCGCCGCTGATGGGCACGGATGCCAAGGACAAGGCCATTGTGGAGATGTGGAACCGCCGGGTGGAGTTGATCTTTCTCAGTGCTGTTGCCAATGCTTTCCGCCACACCCATCCGGCGATGAAGGAATGGGAAGTGCCGCAACTTCCCGAATGGGGTGAGATCAACCGGCCCAAGGCGTTGAAATTCCTGGAAATGCTGGACAAGGAGCTGGCGGATCGCGAGTTCATCGCGGGCGACCGCTACACGATTGCCGATATCACCGGCATGATCGGGATCGACTTCATGAAGCCGGCGCGGATCGAGCGTCCCGAGCACCTGACGAACGTGATGCGCTGGTATCAGGCAGTCTCGTCGCGGCCGAGCGCGAAGGTGTGACAGGCAGATGAGCGTGGCCACCGGTGATGCCCGTGATCCGGATCAAACGCTTTCGGCGCTGCTGGCCGATATCGCGGCCTGCCGGATCTGCCGGGATGCACCGCTCGGTGGCCCGGCCAATGCGCTGCCGCACGAGCCGCGTCCGGTCTGTGTTGCCTCGTCCAGTGCCTCGATCCTGATCGCAGGCCAGGCGCCGGGGACGCGGGTGCACCAGAGCGGCAGGCCGTTCACCGATCCGTCCGGCGACCGGCTGCGGGACTGGCTCGGGGTGGACGAAGCGCAGTTCTACGATCCGGCCAAGTTCGCAATTGTGCCGATGGGGTTCTGTTTCCCGGGCCTGGATGCAAAGGGCGGCGACCTGCCGCCGCGGCGTGAATGCGCGCCCGCCTGGCGGGCCCGGGTGATGGAACACATGCCGCAGCTGAAGCTGGTGCTGGTGATCGGGCAATATGCGCATGCCTGGCACCTGGGCAAACTCAGGCAGAAGTCGCTGACCGACACCGTGCGCAACTGGAAATCCATCCTCGCGAGCAGCGAGACATCCTGTCCGGTGATGCCGTTGCCGCACCCGTCCTGGCGCAACAGCGGCTGGATCCGCAAGAACCCATGGTTCGAGGCGGAGCTGCTGCCGGAACTCAAACGGATCGTGAAACGGGAAATCTCCCCCTAAAGAGAAATGACAAACCATCGATTTGTCTTTTCGGGGTAAAATTTTCTTTGTGAAGGCGCTGGCGACGCGATATCAGGGAGATCAATCCAGTTTCCGGAGATTTCCATGGATCGCCTTGATCGCAAGATACTACGCCTGCTGCAGGAAGACGCCACCCTGGCGGTGGCCGAAATCGCCAAGAAGGTCGGTCTTTCGACAACGCCGTGCTGGCGGCGGATCCAGAAGCTGGAGGAAGACGGTGTCATCAAGCGCCGCGTGGCGCTGCTCGATCCAGCGGCGATCAACGCCAAGGTGACGGTGTTCGTGTCGATCCGCACCAACTCCCACTCGAATGAGTGGCTCAAGCGGTTTTCCGAGGTGATTACCGAGTTTCCGGAGGTGGTGGAATTCTACCGGATGAGCGGTGACGTCGATTACCTTTTGCGCGTGGTGGTGCCCGATATTGCCGCCTACGATGCGTTTTACAAGCGGCTGATCGCCAAGATCGAAATCCGGGACGTGTCTTCGTCGTTTGCCATGGAGCAGATCAAGTACACAACCCAGCTGCCGCTCGATTACATCCAGCTGGCCAAGGAAAAGCCTGAAGCCGGCTGACCCTCGTCCGCCAGGAAGTGTCATGCACGGCAGGCTGAAGCATGGTTGCGACCGCAGAGGCGATACGCTGCGACTAAATCGCTCACGCGCCCTGCGATTTCTGGTGTATAGTAAAAATCCGATGTGTTGAGGGGATGATCCCTAACTGGAGGATTGAGATGAAAACGCTTCTTGCTGCAACAACCATGGCCGCCTTCCTGCTGGCAAACGCCGCCCATGCCGCCGGCGATGACGTCAAGACGGTGGAAAGCGATGCGGCCTTTGCCGATGTCGCCTCGGGCATCGAGAACGCCATCGTCAACCGCGGTTTCAAGGTGGATTACCACGGGCTCATCGGCGACATGCTCAAGCGCACCGCCACCGATGTCGACGCCGGCAAGGCGCTCTACAAGGACGCCGAGTTCTTCACCTTCTGCTCGGCCGTGGTGTCGCGCAAGGTAATGGAAGGCGAGATCGGCGACATCGCCTATTGCCCCTACGTGGTGTTCGCCTATGAACCCGCCGAGACGCCGGGCAAGGTGACCGTCGGGTTCCGGATGCTGCCCGCGGGCGGCGAGCGTGATGCGGTCAACACGCTTCTGTCCGACATCATCAAGGATGCCGCAGACGGGATGTGACCCCCGGGGGCCTATCTCTGTTTTGATGCCAGGCGCTGGCGGACCTTTTCGTCCGTCAGTTCCCGGACGGCATCCTTGCCGATCCAGCGCGCGGTCTTGTCGTCAGAGGCCGCGAGTATTTCGGCCAGCGCCAGGGCCGGCGCATGGCAGACCATGCTGCGCTTGCCGATGTTGCGCAGCGCCCAATTGACCGCCTTGCGGACGAAATTGCGCGGATCGGTGGCGTGCGCCTGGATAAGCGGCAAGTAGCCGATCAGGGTGGCGTCCGGCTCTTTTTTCAAATGCACGGCGGCGCCGGCGATCATGGCGAAGGCCGTGCGGCGGACGAATTCCCGCCCGTCAGCGGCAAATTCCGGTACTAACCGGTCTTCGAGCCGCGCCTTGACGAACAGATCGGCGGCGGCGTCGACGATTTCCCATGACTTGAAATCCGTGGCCAGACGCCAGGCTTCCGCCTGTGTCAGCAGCCTGGGATCCAGGGTGTAGATCGCCAGCATGCGGGCCTCGCGAATTCCGGTGTCCCAGAGTTCGAAGGCGCGGGCATGGTTTTTTTTCACCGTCCGTGCGATCGCCTGCATGTCCGGGTTGGAGATCCCCAGCGCCTGGTCGGTGACGATGCCGTATCGCCCCATGCCGGCAATATTGGCCTCCGAGCGCAGCGATTTCAGGTGCGCGACGATGGCTTCGGTGTCCGACGCCGGGTCCAGCATTATTTTTCCAGGCGCGCCAGCAGCGAGGAGGTGTCCCAGCGTTTGCCGCCCATGGCCTGCACGTCGGCGTAGAACTGGTCGACGAGCGCGGTGACCGGCAGCGTTGCGCCGTTGCGCCTGGCCTCGGTGAGCACGATGTCGAGGTCCTTGCGCATCCAATCGACGGCGAAGCCGTAGTCGTACTTGCCGGCATTCATGGTCTTGTGGCGGTTTTCCATCTGCCAGGAGCCGGCGGCCCCCTTGGAAATGACGTCGACCACCTTCTCGATGTCGAGGCCGGCCTTCTTGCCGAAATGGATGCCTTCGGCGAGGCCCTGGACGAGGCCGGCGATGCAGATCTGGTTGATCATCTTGGTGAGCTGGCCGCTGCCTGTCGGGCCCATCAGGCCGACCATGCGGGCATAGGCGTCAATCACCGGGCTGGCCTTGTCGAAGGTTGCCTGATCGCCGCCGACCATGACTGTCAGCACGCCGTTTTCTGCGCCCGCCTGGCCGCCGGACACCGGTGCGTCGAGAAAGCCGCAGCCTTTCGCCGCGCAGGCCTCGGCCAGTTCGCGCGCCACTTCGGCGGAAGCGGTGGTGTTGTCGATCAGGATGGCGCCAGTCTTGATTCCGCCAAGAACACCGTCCGGGCCGAGCGTCACGGCCCTGAGATCATCGTCGTTGCCGACGCAGGTGAAGACGAAATCGGCGCCTGTTGCAGCCTCTGCCGGCGTGGCGCAGGCGGTGCCGCCGAACTCCGCGGCCCATTTCTTCGCCTTCTCCGCCGTGCGGTTGTAAACCCGCAGCTCGTGACCGCCCTTGGTCTTGAGATGCCCCGCCATGGGGTAGCCCATAACGCCAAGTCCGATGAAGGAAACTGTTGCCATTTCGCCTATCCTTTTGTCACAAATACGCTTTACGGCTGACCTGATTGCAAGTTACGTAAAGCAGGCCGCCGGCTCCTGGGAGGGACATAGACCAATGATGCGCATCGTCAAAGGGCTTATCAAGCTCATTCTTCTTCTTGTTCCCCTCGCAGTGATGGTTCTGGGCGCGGGAGTGCTGTGGGCTTCCAGGTCGCAAGCGCCGTCCGACGGGGCCATGCAGATTGCCGGGCTCGGCGGCGAGGTGACGATCACGCGCGACCACAATGGGGTGCCGCATGTCAAGGCCAGCACCCGCGCGGATGCGGCGGCAGGCCTCGGGTTTGCCCATGCGCAGGACCGGCTGTGGCAGATGGAGGTCAGCCGCATGGCCGGGCAGGGACGGTTGTCCGAGATGTTCGGCAGCGCCACCGTCAGCACCGATATCTGGCTCAGGACCATGGCCATTGACGAGGCGGCCGAGGCATCGCTCGCCGTCATGGATGCCGACACGATGGCGATGCTCGAGGGCTATGCGCGCGGCGTCAACGCCTGGATGGAGCGCACACCGCAGGTGTTTTCCTCGCGCCTGCCGCCGGAATACCTGATCCTCGGCTACAAGCCGGAACCTTGGCGGCCGGTCGATACGCTGACCGCGATCAAGATGATGTCTGTATCGCTTGCAGAGAACCTCGGCGAAGAGGCGCTGCGGCTCGGCTTTCACCGGCTGGGCTTCTCCGAAACCGAGATTCGCGATCTGCTTCCCTATCTCGATGTCGACAGTCCTCCCGCGATGCCGGATCTGACCGCGTTGCTGGGCCTCGATCCTGTGCCGCTCGGCGAGGCCACGACCACCGCCGATGCATCGGGCGCCTTTGAAGACATCGATGGCGTGCTGGCCACGGGAGCCTCCAACAACTGGGTGATTTCGGGCGAGCGGACCCAGTCGGGGATGCCGGTCGTGGCCAATGATCCGCATCTGGGTCTGATGGCGCCCTCGATCTGGTATCTGGCTCATATGGAGGTCACCGGGGAGTTCGACGAACCGCGGCATCTCATCGGAGTTTCGCTGCCTGGCACACCCTTCGTGCTGCTGGGACGCGGCAATGACATCGCCTGGGGGTTCACCAACACGGCGACCGATGCGCAGGACGTGTTTGTCGAGCGGGTCAATCCGGAAAACCCGGACGAGTATCTGACCCCGACCGGGTGGGCGCCTTTCGGCAAGAAGGACGAGGTGATCAAGGTCAAGGGAGGAGATGACCAGAGCTTCACCCGGCGCTGGACCCGCCATGGCCCGGTCTTCCCCGCAAGCTACAAGAATTTCGACAGGCTGTTGCCGCAGAACACAGTGGCGGCGCTGCAATGGGTGGCGCTGGCGCATGACGACACCACGGCGCTGGTCGGTCCGCGGCTCTACGGCATGCGCACGGTCGAGGACTTCCAGAACGGGTTCGACGCCTTCCTGACGCCGATGCAGTCGATGGTGGTCGCCGATCGCTCGGGCAATATCGGGTTCGTGGCGGCGGGCAGGGTGCCGCGACGCGATCCGGCAAACCGGCTGATCGGCCGCGCGCCGGCACCGGGCTGGAACGCGATCTACGATTGGCGCGGCTATGCGCCCTACAAGGACCTGCCGCGGCAGACCAATCCGGAAAGCGGACTGATTGCCACGGCCAACACCAAGATCGTCGGGCCGGATTATCCGCTTCACCTGACATTCGACTGGGACGAGCCGTTCCGTCAGAACCGGATCGAGACGCTGATCAACGAATCGAACGAAAAGCACACGATGGCGATGTCGCGGCAGGTGCAGGCCGATGTCTTCTCGCCGGCCTTTGCCAGCCTGAAACCGCGCATGCTGAAAGCGCTGGAGGGCAAGGCGCTGTCGCAGGACAATCAGGCGCTGGTCGCCCGTCTTGCGTCCTGGGACGAGACCATGACGCGCGAAAAGATGGAACCGCTTTTGTTCATGGCCTGGGTCCGCCACACCATGATCATGACATTCGAGGACGATCTCGGCTTCATGTTCAAGGACTGGTTCAAGGTGCGCGGCAAGGTCATGGAACGGTTGCTCGACGGTGAGACCGCGCGCGACTGGTGCGACGTCAAGTCCACTCCGGAAGCGGAAAGTTGCAACGAGATCGTGGCGGATGCCTTCGAGGCGGCGGTCGCCGATCTGAAGCGGCGTTATGGCGAAGATGCGAACAAGTGGCGCTGGGGGCAGGCGCACTACGCCAAGGGTGTGCATCGCCCGTTCGGCGAAGTTGCCCTGCTCAGGCGCTTCTTCAATGTCGAGGTCGAAAGCGGCGGCGGACCTTTCACGCTCGATCGCGGACGCACCCAGGTCCAGGACGACAAGGATCCCTACGCCAACACCAATGCCGCAAGCTATCGCGGCATCTTCGACATGGCCGATCTCGACCGCGCCACCTACATCCAGACGACCGGACAATCGGGCAACGTGTTTTCAGGTCACTACGGCGATTTCGCGCCGATCTGGGCCGAGGTCAATTCGATCGAGATCCCGGCAAAGGATGTGGCCGATCCGAAGGGTGTCTGGAGCCTCAGCCCGGGCGGCTGAGGCGGCGAGGGCCACGGTTGGAAACATCAGGCGGCTGCGAGGATAAGCTGGCGCATGGTGGGTTGCTTACGGTTGGGTTCGCATAAGGCATACGTACGGGCGCGACGAGCAGCTTCATGTGATCACGCATTTCATGCCGCGGTGGTCTCAGGGGCGGGGCGGTGGAAAATATTCTTTTAAATCAGATGGATGCCGTTTTTCTTCCTTGACCGGGAATAATCTGGCGCGGCCATGCGTAATCCGGGTCAAGAGCGCCGCTTGTGGTCGTTCTGCTGATTTCGAAAGGTATTCCCCATGAAGCTTGCAACCCTCGCCACTCTGGCGGTGCTTGTCGCCGGATCAACCGGAGCCTATGCCGCCGCGCATGCGAACCTGACTGACACCAACGGCATGACGCTCTACACCTTCGACAAGGACACGGCCGGGACATCGGCCTGCTATGGGGACTGCGCCGTTAAATGGCCTCCGTACCTCGCGGACAACGGCGCCGCGATGCCGGGTCTGACCACCATTGAGCGCAAGGATGGCGCCAAGCAGTGGGCAAAGGACGGCAAGCCGCTCTATTTCTGGATGGGTGACACCGAACCGGGTGAGACCAACGGCGATGGCGTCGGCGGCGTCTGGCACGTCGCACACTGAGGCAGTGAGACCAGGGGCCGCCAGCCGTTGCGCGCGGCCCCTGGATTCGGGTTTCGGCCGCAAGGTAATGGCGGATTGCAACGGTGCCGGAAAAATGGTCATTAATGGTCAACGGTCGGCGCGAGCCGGCCCTCGGGGGCAGATTGCCCGCGCAAACCGGGGCGACGCCGCAGCCAACGGGAATGAGGCAAAGGTGACTACGCCAGACCAGTTCAAGACCGAGATGATCGGACTATTGCCTCGACTCCGGCGGTTTGCGCTTTCGCTGACCCGCTCGGCTGCCGACGCCGATGACCTGGTGCAGGATGCCTGCGCGGCGGCGCTGCAAAAGTGGAATCACTACGATCCCGGGCAGCCGCTGGATCGCTGGATGTTCCGGATCATCCGCAACCTCTGGATCAGCGAGATCCGCAAGCGCCAGATCCGGCAAGGGCAGGGCCATGTCGCCGCAGAAGATGCAACGGAACTGCAAACCGCAGATGCCGATGACGCCATTGCGGCAAGGCAGGTGCAGGGCAAGGTCAGCGCCCTGCCTGCGGAGCTTTCCCGCCCATTGCTGCTGGTTTGCGCGGAGGGATACAGCTATCTGGAAGTCGCGGAGCTCCTGGATATTCCGGTCGGAACCGTTATGAGCCGCATTCACAGGGCAAGAAAACTGCTGGTTTCCACCCTTGGTCAGGGGGAGCGGATCACGACATGACAGATATTTCCATCAAGTTGAGTGCCTATCTGGACGGCGAGCTGGACGCGGCGGAAGCCCGGTCGCTCGAGGCCATGCTGGAAACGGACCCTGCTTTGCAGGCCGAACTTGACGCGCTGATTGCCGCCGACGCGTTGGCGCAGGATCAGTTCGATGCGCAGCTGGGCGACCCGGTACCGCTGGCGCTCGCGCAAAAGATCAAGGCATTGCCCGTCGGATCCCCACCCTCGCGCCCGGCTTCGCGTCCGGTCTGGGGGGCGCTCGCCGCCGGCCTCGCCCTGTTCGTGTTCGGGGGAATGGGTGGCTATTTGCTGAAGGACCGGATTTCGCCTGCCGGCACCCTGGTGGCGCAGGCCGGCTGGCTCAATGACATCGCCGATTATCACGCGATCTACGCGGGTCAGCAGCGCCACCTCGTCGAGGTCGGGGCGGACGAATCCGATCACCTGAAAAAATGGCTCGGGGCGAACGTCGGCGTGGCGTTCTCGATCCCGGACCTGACAGGTTTCGGGCTGACATTCGAGGGTGGCCGTCTGCTGGTCGCCAATGGCAAGCCGGTTGGGCAGCTGATGTACCGGCAGGCCGATGGTACCGTCATCGCGCTGTGCCTGCAAAGCAGCCCGAACGGCGACACGGCATCGCCGCCCACCCTCAAGCAGCAGACGATCAAGGGGTTCGATTTCGTATCCTGGAAGAGCAACGGGGCGGCTTACGTCGTGGTCGGCCCTGGCGGTCAACCCGACCTGGCAGGCATCGCGGTCCAGGCGGCCCGTGAAATCTGAGCGCGGCTGCGGCGAAACGGGCGACCGCACCCACGGCTATGTGATGAAGGCCCGGATGCCGCCGCGGCGGTTTGCGACATCGTCTTGTTCAGGTTGGAAAAAGCTCAGCTCTTGCGTGCGATGAACAGATGCCCGGCAATGGGCAGGCCTTGTTCGTGGCGGACGACGATGTCGCCGGCCTCAAGCGTTTCGAAGCCTGCCGCCTCGAGTGCTGCGCGCACATAGGCCTCGGTGTGGGCAAAACGCTGGAAGCGGCCGACCGTGTAGGGACGGCCTTCGAAATCGGCCTCGGGCAGGGTCTCGCTTGAAAAGCACAACAGCGCGCCGGGCGTGGCGTTCGCCGCCGCCGCGGCAAACAGCGGCTCGAGCGCGCCGAGATAGGGCAGCACGTCAGTGGCGGCGATGAGATCAAACGGCTCGTCGTCATTGTCCTCTAGGTAGTCGACGGCATCGGCCACGTAGAGCGTGTCGTAGAGGCCCTTTTCATGGGCGATCTCGACCATGTTCTCGGCAAGGTCGAGGCCGGTGGCGTCATCGACCATGTCCTCGAGCGCGCCGCCGGTGAGGCCGGTGCCGCAGCCGAGATCGAGCATCCGGTCGAAGCTGGTGAGCCCCAGTTCGATCAGCCGCTGGCGGAGAAGCAGCGGTACATGGTAGCCGAGATCCTCGACCAGCACCTTGTCGAAGACATCGGCGTGCTGGTCAAACAGCGTGGTCACATAGGCCTCCGAGGCGCGCACCGGTACGTCGCCGCGTTTCATCGAGGCAAGCCTTACTGCGGCGCCGCCGTGGTCTTCGGGATCGAGCGCCAGCACTTCGGCATAGGCTACCGCCGCGAGATCGAAATCGCCGGATTTTTCCAGCGCCAGCGCGCGGTTGTAGGCTTCCGCCAGAGCGTCGTCGTCGGTCTTTGCCATGGTCTGGCTCCAATAGAGGTTTCGCGCCCCTTTTATACAAAGGCGCGGGCGCGGCAAGCGGTGAATGAGGCGGCTAGCGCTTGAGGTGGCGGGTGAGCCGCTGTTCGAGCTTTTCCCAGATATTGCGCAGCGCCTCGACGATGACCAGGTAGAACACTGCCGCCCAGATATAGGTCTGGAAATCGAAGGTGCGCGAATAGGCCCGGCGTGTCTCGCCCATCAGGTCGAAAACGGTGACGATCGCGACAATCGCCGAGCCCTTGATCATCAGGATGATCTCGTTGCCATAGGGTCTGAGCGCCACGATCATCGCCTGGGGCAGGATGATCTGGTGGAAGGTCTGGAACCGGGTCAGGCCCAGCGCCGCGGCGCCCTCGTGCTGGCCGCGGGTGACGCTCTCGATGGCGCCGCGCAGGATCTCGGCCTGATAGGCGGCGGTGTTGAGCGTGAAGGCGAACAGGGCGCAGTTCCAGGCGTCGCGGAAGAACACCCAGAGGCCGATGGCCTCGAGTTCGGTGCGGAAGCTGCCGAAGCCGTAATAGATCAGGAACAGCTGGGCGATCAGCGGCGTGCCGCGGAAGAAGTAGACATAGCCGTAGGCGATCCAGGACAGGACGCGGTTGGATGACATCCGCCCCAGCGCTATGGGAACGGACAGCACAGCACCCAGGGTGACGGAGATGCCGACGAGGGTCAGCGTCGTTGCCAGGCCCGACAGGAATTTCGGGCCATAGGTGGTGACCTTGTCGATGTCCCAGGCGTCCACCAGCCAGAGCACCAGGGCAATGCCGGCGACGATCCACAGGCCAAGCAACGTGGCGCCGAGAATGCGCAAGCCGGTCCAGTGAAAGGCCTGGACCGGAGGCGCGGGCTGCGGCGGGATCAGCTCGTCGGCGACGCTCATCGGTTCACTCCCGAACGCTGCACTCTGGTTTCGATCTTCGAGAACACCACGGACGAGGCCATCGCCAGGGTGAGGAACAGCAGGCAGGCGATGCCGTAGAAGAAGAAGGCTTCCTTGGTGACCTTGGCGGCAATGCCGGTCTGGCGCAGCGTGTCGCCGAGCCCGATCACCGAAATCAGCGCGGTATCCTTGATCAGGATCATCCAGAGATTGCCCAAACCCGGCAGGGCGATGCGGACCAGCTGCGGCAGGATGATGAGCCGCATGGTCTTGCCCGGGCGCAGGCCCAGCGCGTAGCCCGCCTCGTACTGGCCCTTGGGAATGGCCTTGAAGGCGGAGGAGAGCACTTCCGAGGCATAGGCCGAGAACACCAGCGACAGCGCGATGGTGCCGGCGACGAAGGAATTGACATCGAAGCCGCTCTCGTAGCCCAGCGCCAGCGCCATCTCACGCACGGCGATCTGCAGGCCGAAATAGATCATGAAGATGGTCAGCAGTTCCGGCAGGCCGCGAAAGATCGTGGTGTAGATATTGGCCGCAGCCCGGAGCGTGCGGATTTCGGTCTGCTTGGCCAGGGAAAGGAACAGCCCGATGGTCAGCCCGATCGGCAGCGTGCACAGGGCCAGAGTGATGGTGACGAAGAAGCCCCGCGCCACCTCGTCGCCCCAGCCGGTGTCGCCGCAGGAGAGAAGCGAGCCTTCGGGCAGCAGGTTGAGCAGGCCCAGCGGGCCACAGAACGGGTCAAACAGCGACGCAAGCCGATATAGCTGCCCTCCCAGCGATGCTGTCGGTTCCATTCTATCCCCTGATCCTGCCGCCTTTCTGGCGGTCTTGGAGTGTGGCGGCGGACGATCGAGCGTCCACCGCCATTTTCTAGGTCTTTGACCGATGCAGGATCGACTTAGTCGCCATAGACATCAACGTCGAAATACTTGTCGTTGATGGTCTTGTAGGTGCCGTTGGCGCGGATTGCGGCGATGGCTGCGTTGAACATGTCGCGCAGTTCGGTTTCGCCCTTGCGGATGGCAATGCCCGCGCCTTCGCCGTTGATGACCGGATCGGGGGTCAGGGCGGAGAGCATCTTACAGCAGGCCTTGCCATCGTCTGACTTGAGCCAGTCCGACAGCACGATCACGTCGTCGATGACGGCGTCAATGCGTCCCGATGCAATGTCGAGCTTGTATTCGTCAGGCGTCGGGTAAAGCTTCAGGTCGGCAGAGGGAAACTTGGCTTCCGCGTAGTTGGAGTGGGTGGTCGAGGACTGCGCACCCAGCGCCTTGCCGGCGAGGCCGGCGTCGGTGGCTTCGGTGATGGCGCTGTCATTCGGCACGGCAATGGCCGGACCGGTGTTGTAGTACTTGTTAGTGAAATCCACCTTTTCCCGGCGCTCGTCGGTGATCGACATGGAGGCGATGATGGCGTCGAACTTGCCGGCGAGAAGCGCGGGAATGATGCCGTCCCAGTCCTGGGTGACAAATTCGCATTCGACCTTCATTTCCTCGCAAAGCGCCTTGGCGATGTCGATGTCGAAACCGACCAGGCTGCCGTCGGATTCAAGATTGTTGAAGGGGGGGTAGGCGCCTTCGGTGCCGATGATGAGCTTCTTCATGCCGCCATGGCTGGCCGCCTGGGCTGCTGCGCCCATCGAAAGAGCGAGTGCTGCAGCCGAGGCTGCAAGAACAATCCGTCGGGAAATAGACATAGGTGTCCTCTCTGTTGGCTGGATAGCGGCTTGTTGGACCGCCGCTTTCCGTTGATCGCAGGTGATGTTCACCGCGCTGGGCGGAATATTCCCACTGTTTTGCCGGGGATTGCAACAGGAAATGCGAGCTTACCCAATGCCAATGCGGGTAAGCTTTTGCGGGGCCATGAATCGATGGCCGGTTTGGCTGTGCGGGCCATGCAGTCGCCGGGAGGCTCAGGAGGACCGTTCGATCCTTGCATCGCCGGAAAGGCTGTTTTCGACCCGGATCACGTAGAGCGTGGCCAGCACGCTTAGGATGCAAGAGACCAGCATGACGATGGTCAGCGGATAGGGGCCAGTTTCGGTGGAGAGAACAGCGCCGGCCAGAGCTGACAGCGCCGCACCGCCGCCAATCATCATGGCGCCGCCGAGGCCCGAGGCGGATCCCGCCAGATGCGGGCGAACGCTGACGATGCCGGCATTGGCGCTCGGCAGGGTGATGCCGTTGCCAAGGCCGACAAAAAGCATCGGTCCGAAGAAGGACATCGGATGCCACAGTCCCGCGAGAAACAGCATCAGCGACAGGCTCATGCCGAGGGTGGAAATGATGCAGCCCGTGACCATCATGCGGTTGATGCCGATCTGGCTGGCGAAGCGGCCGGAGAGGAAATTCCCGGTCATGTATCCCAGCGCGATGAACACGAAATAGAGGCCAAGCCGCGATGGAGGCAAGCCGAGGATGGCGGTTGCCACAAACGGACCGCCGCCAAGAAACGAGAAGAACGCGCCCGACGCAAAGGTGGCTGTCAGCGAATAGCCCCAGAAGCGGCGGGAGCGGGCAAGTTCCGGATAGGCGCCGAACTGCTTGAGCATGCTGGCAGAGCGGTTGAGATTGGTTTCCCCCAGGTCGGCCAGCAGCAGAATGAAGGTCACGACACCAAAGAGGAACAAAAGCGCGAAGACCGATTGCCAGCCCAACAGTTCCTCCAGGATCCCGCCCAAAGCCGGACCGATCATCGGCGCCAATGTCATCCCCATGGTGACGTACCCGATCATCGAGGCGGCCTGATCGGTGCCGACGATATCGCGAACGATGGCGCGCGAAAGCACCATTCCGGAGACAACACCGGCCTGCAGCATGCGGATTGCGAGGAATGTCTCGATGGTTGGCGCGAAAGGCGCCAGCGCAGTGGCAATCAGGAAGATCATCAGGCTGGCGATCATCACCGGACGCCGCCCGTAACGGTCCGACAACGGGCCGATGATCAGCTGCAGCAGGCCGGTGACGCCCAGGTAGCCGGACACTGCCAGCTGAACCAGGGCATAATCCGCCTTGTAGTACGTGGCGATACCCGGCAGCGAAGGCAGAATAAGGTTCATATTCAGTGCGCTGAGCCCGGCGATCACCACAAGCGTGGCAATGTGTGGCGGTGTCTTGCGATTGAGGAATACTGTTTTGGTCATTGCTGGTGTTTTGTATCCTCACGGCGCCGGCGCACACGAACTAATGCTTGAATGAGGTTTGTGCGTCGGGGCCTTCATTGATGTGGAACAAGTTACCGCGCGGTTGCACGTCGGGCGAATACGTTTTACTTTTTGATTCTGATAGGACAACTTAAAAGCAGTGGATTCCTAGGGTGTTTGTTGTTAATGGAATCTGATGTTGGATCGGGTGAAGCCAGATGTCCGGCAACGGCGAATTTGACCAATGTCCCTTCTGCAATGCAGCCTGGGGTGATTGTATGCATGTCAAGTTGCTCTCCGAACTGGACAATGAAGCGGCGCGCCGTTCAGGCCCGAAGCCTTCTGGAAGTATCCGTTCGGTCGTCAATGTCAACACTTCAGCCAAGGAAGCCTCACTCCCTGAAGTGGATGAAGGTTTTTCCTCCAAGCCAATTTCCGCGTCCCGGTAGGTGAGTTTCAAGGTAAGTGACGGGGAGCCGCCCGGGCCGCAGGCTTGGCCGTGCTCCTGATGCGTTCGCGGTAGAGCGTGTAGAGACCCGAACCGATGACGATAACGCCCCCGGCGATCATGAAGGCATCCGGGTACTCGCCAAACACCACCATTCCCAGGAGCAGGGCCCAGATGAAGCTGGTGTAGCGGAACGGAGCGATGAACGAGATCTCGCCCTCGCGCATCGACATGATGATGAACTGGTAGCCGACCAGCAGCAGGCAGGCGGCGAGGCAGATCAGGCCGAAATCTGCCGCGGACACCGGGCTCCAGCCGCCCATCGGCCCGATCAGCACAAGGCCGGCGACGGCCACGCCCGCCGCCGTGACCGTTGACAGGAACAGCGACGGAATGGCGGCATCGATCTTGCGCGTGGCGATGTCGCGCACGGCGGCGAAGATGACGGTGCCGACAATCATAAGCGCATAGGGAGAAAAGCCTTCCAGCCCTGGCCGCACGATGATCAGGACCCCGACAAAACCGGTTAGAATGGCGCCCCAGCGTCTCCATCCGACAGGCTCGGACAGAAACAGCGCCGCGGCCATGGTGACGGCGAGGGGGAGGGCCTGGAGGATTGCCGATGCGTTGGCCAGCGGGATGTGGGACAGTCCGACCAGGAAGGTCAGCGTGCCGCCGAGTTCGCCAATGACCCGGATCGCCACCCAAGGGTCGAGCAGGATGCGCAGCGGACGGAGCGCGCGGCGCTGCCGGGCCAGCAGGTAGATCAGCAGCGAGGCCACCGCACCGCGCAGAAGGATCACCTGGGCGACGTTCATATCGTTGGTCAGCAGCTTGACGATGGAATCGTTGAACGTGAACCCCGCCATCGACAGGGACATGAACAACGCGCCGCGCATATTGGGGGAAATGGCCATGATACATCCGGAAACGGCCGGCATGGAATCGCTGGCTCAACCCGCTTCATAGCATTGTTGCGGCAGGCGACACAGTCAGCCAGGACTGCCGGTCCATCACGGAAATTGATCAGTCGCGGGCCTCGGAACCCGCCGCCGCGTGAAGCCGCTGCAGGCGATCAGCCGCCGGTGACGCTCATGTGGCGGGCGACGGCCGGCTGCTTGGTCGTCCGGTCGATGATGAAGTCATGGCCTTTGGGCTTGCGGGTGATGGCCTCGTCGATGGCCGCCGACAGGAGCTCGTTGCCTTCGGAGGTACGCAGCGGCGAGCGCAGGTCGGCCGCATCGTTCTGGCCCAGGCACATGTAGAGCGTGCCGGTGCAGGTCAGGCGCACCCGGTTGCAGCTTTCGCAGAAATTGTGGGTCATCGGGGTGATGAAGCCGAGTTTGCCGCCGGTCTCCTTGACCGTCACGTAGCGGGCGGGGCCGCCGGTGCGGAACGGAATGTCCTCGAGCGTGAACTGCTTGGCCAGATTGCTCCTCAGAAGCGACAGCGGCATGTACTGGTCGGTGCGGTCCTCGTCGATCTCGCCCATCGGCATGGTCTCGATCACGGTCATGTCCATGCCCTGGTCATGCGCCCATTTGAGCATTTCGGGGATCGCGGTGTCGTTGAAGCCCTTGAGCGCCACGGCGTTGATCTTGATCTTCAGGCCCGCGGCCTGGGCGGCGCGCACGCCCTCGAGCACCTTGTCGAGTTCGCCCCAGCGGGTGATCTTGCGGAATTTGTCCGGATCGAGCGTGTCGATCGACACGTTGATGCGGCGAACGCCGCAATCGTAAAGCTCGGAGGAGAAGCGGGCGAGCTGGGAACCGTTGGTGGTCAGCGTCAGCTCATCCATGCGGCCGGCGTCGATGTGGCGGCCGACCTGGCGAACAAAGGCCATGATGTTCTTGCGCACCAGTGGCTCGCCGCCGGTGAGGCGGATCTTGCGCACGCCCTTCTCGACAAAAACCGTGCAGACCCGGTCGAGTTCCTCCAGCGTGAGAAGATCCTTCTTGGGCAGGAACGTCATGTTTTCCGCCATGCAGTAGGTGCAGCGGAAATCGCAGCGGTCGGTGACCGACACCCGGAGATAGTTCACCGCGCGGCCGAACGGGTCGATCATGGTCGGTGCTGCGGTGTCTTCCATGGCGGAGGATCCTTCATTGGTTGATTGCAATGTCGTCATCCAGCGGTGGCACGTCAAGGGGGCGGGCCAAACCGATTGGCACCATCACGGTGAGTTTTGACGGCTTCGGCTTGTGATCGGGCCGGATCGGTTCTAGATCAGCCACAAATGCGAAGAAAATGAGGACTACGACCGATGAGCGTTCATGAAACGGCATGGCCCAAGGAATTACGGGTCTCTCCCGACCGCCGCATGCTGACGGTCCGTTTCACCGACGATCGCAGCTATGGCATCGAGGCCGAACTGCTCAGGGTCCGCTCGCCCTCGGCGGAAGTGCAGGGGCATTCTCCGGCGCAGAGGGTGACTGTCGGCGGCAAGTCCGGCGTGACCATCTCGAAGGTGCTGCCGGTCGGCAATTATGCCGTTCGGCTGGTGTTCGACGACGGCCATGACAGCGGCATCTTCACCTGGAATTTCCTCTCCGAGATTGGCGAGGCGAAGGAGGAGCGCTGGGCCGAATACATTGCCGAACTGGCGGACAAGGGCATGTCGAGAACGCGTTGAGACAGTAGCCTAGGCCTTCTTGCGCCCGGGTTCGTCGGCCTGACCTTCCTCGACGGTGTCCGGTCGCGTCAGCTCGTGGATGATCCGCGTCATCACCTCGCCAACCAGGTTGCACTCATCCGTGCTCGCCGTCTTCATGGTGCGGTCGATCAGTTCGGACTGGATGGCGATCGCCTGCAATGTCACGTCGGTTCCCGAAGGTGTCAGTTCAAGCCGCAGGATGCGCCGGTCCTGCGGGTCGCCGCGCCTGACCAGAAGCCCGCGTTTTTCAAGCTGCGGCAACAGCATCGACAGGTTCGAGCGGCCAACCAGCAGCTTGTCTGCAAGATCCTGCTGGGAGATCCCCGGCGCGCGGAACAGGTTGACCAGAATGTCGAGGTGCGGCGGCTTGAGGTCGAGCGGCTGAAGCGCCCGCGCCAGGCTCAAGCCCATCACCTGGCAGGCGCGGGCCACGGCGATCCAGTTGTGAAAACGCGGGTTCTCCCAAGGCAGGGCTTGATTTTTGTTCATGGTTGTACAATTCTGTTCATAGTTGAACCAATCTGGAAACCCCACTATGGCATCTCTTGTTGAAAAGGTCACCCGTGCGGCGCTTCGTCTTGTTGCCGCGCAATCGCCGGAAAAGGCCGGGGAGTTGGCGTTCTGGCTGTTTACCCGCACACGCTCGACCAAGCCGCAGAGCGATAAGGAGCGAAAGGCGCTGGCGCTTGCCGAAGCGCGCATGGCCCGGAGCGAGACCGTGCGCCTGGTGATTGCCGGCAGTGTCGTCGCCACCCACGTGTTCCGGCCGCAGACCCCGGCGCCTGGCGGGCAGAAGGTTCTGGTGGTGCACGGCTACAGGTCGCGCAGCGATCACATGATCGCGCTCGCCGACGCGCTGGTTGCGGCCGGGCACACCGTGGTGTGCCTTGATCTTCCGGGGCACGGCGCGTCAACCGGCAAAACCCTGCATCTGGGCAAGGCGGTGGAAGCCATCGACGCGGCCTGGCGCCAGCACGGGCCGTTTGATGCTTTTGTCGGCCATTCCTTCGGCGGACCATCGGTGATGGCTGCGGCGGCGGGGTCTATCCTGCACGTGCCGCAGCGGCGTCCGGACCGCATTGTCACCATCGCGGCTCCTTCCAACATGGCCGACGTGTTCCGTTGGGCGGGAAAGCTGATGGGGCTTGGCGCTGCCGCGCAAAGTGCGTTCGAGCGCCAGGTGTTGCGGTTTGCAGGCAGGCCGCTGTCCGAGTTCCGGGTAGACCGGATGATGCATGATGTTCCAGTCCGGACGCTGGCGATCCATGCCGAGGACGACAAGGAAGTGGCGTTTTCCAATGCCGAGGCGATCGCCGGGATCGGACCGCATGTCAGGCTGATGAAAGCCAGCGGCTTCGGTCACCGGCGCATCGTTGCCGCCGAACCGGTCATCCAGGCGGTCGTCGCCTTCTTGGGCGAGGAGGGCAGGGCTGCGGAAATCGTCGGTCTGCCCCTTCCATGTTCGAGCGAACCGAATAGGTTGACGGCCAGCGAAGACAGGAGCGTACGGAGGCTCGCGTGAGCATTGTCAAAACGGTTGCTGAACTCGATGCGATCTATGGAGAGACATCGGAAGCGTCGCTGATCAAGGTGAGCGACCGGTTGACCTCAGGCTATCGCCGGCTGATCGAAGCCTCGCCGATCGTGGCGCTTGCGACATGCGGGCCGGAGGGGCTGGACTGCTCGCCGCGCGGCGATCCGGGCGCGGTGATGACCATCCTCGATGACCGCACCCTGGTGCTGCCCGACCGGCGCGGCAACAACCGGATCGATTCGCTGCGCAACATCGTGCGGGACGGGCGGGTTGCACTGCTCTTCCTCATCCCCGGTTCCAACACCACGCTGAGGGTCAACGGCAGGGCCGAGATCTCGGTCGACCCGGAGCTGCTCGAAAGTCTCGCGATGGAGGGCAAGCTGCCGCGGTCGGCGATCGTCGTCAGTGTCGGCGAAATCTACTTCCAGTGCGCGCGGGCACTGATGCGCGCCCGGATCTGGGACCAGAACGCCTGGCCGGATGTCAGCGATCTGCCGACGCCGGGGAGCCTGATGCGGGAGCTCAAGCAGGACTTCGACAGCTTGACTTACGACAGGGACTGGCCCGAGCGGGCGAAGAACAGCATGTGGTGACAAAAAAACCGGCCGCTAGGGCCGGTTTTTCATTGTTTCAACCTGGATGATCCGGTCAGTTCCGGACGATCACCCTGGTGCCGATGTTCACCTGGTCATAGAGATGAGTGACATCATCGTTGGCCATGCGGATGCAGCCAGACGACATCGCCTGGCCGATGGTCCAGGGCTGGTTGGTACCGTGAATGCGGTAAATGGTCGAGCCGATATACATGGCGCGCGCACCGAGCGGATTGTCCGGTCCGCCCTCCATGTAGGCCGGCAGAACGCGGCCTTCCTGGCGCTTGACCCGGTCCCGCATCACCTGGGGCGGCGTCCAGCCCGGCCATTCGGCCTTGCGGGTGATCTTGTTGGTGCCCTGCCAGGTAAAGCCGTCACGGCCGACGCCGATGCCGTAGGCCATCGCCTTGCCCTTGCCGACAACGTGGTAGAGCCGCCGGTCGGAGGTGTCGATGATGATGGTGCCTTCCGCATGGTTCTCCTTGAACGAGATGACCTTGCGCTTGATCGGCGATTTGTCCGAGCGGCGGTGCTTGTTGTAGTTTTCCGAGGGCGGAAACAGCAACTGCAGCAGGGACTTGGAATCAGAGGAGGTCTGGCCGGCCGGCTGGGCCTGGACGGAAGCAGGCGCCATCAGGCATAGGGCGAGAATAGCGGAAGATATCATACGTTTCATGTTACGATCCGGAGCTGTCGTTGAAAGAGGGCGAGACTCGTTGCTTGAGCAAGGCCTCAGCCAATCCGCAGACAAGACCCCGACCCATGATGCTTATGGGTAACTGCTTCGCTGCGGACTGTCCAGCTTGGAGCGGATTGTCTTTGCCAAAATGTACTGTCTGGCGCTGCAAAATGGGCGGCGTTTTACGTCTGTATTCTGAAGGAGACAATCAGGACTTGTAGATCGCCCAGTTCTTTTCGAAATCCTGGTTCAGCTCCGGCTTGTAAAGCTGCGTTCTGTTGCGGCCGCTATGCTTGGCGGTATAGAGCGCCACGTCTGCCTTGTTGTAGAGTTCCTCGGCGCTGTCGGCATCGCTGGCCATGCAAATTCCGAGGGACAGGGTGATCGGCCCGTAATTGACGCCGGTTTTCTGGTTCCGCAGCGGCGTGGCTTCGACGGCCTTGCGCAGGCGTTCGGCGATTTCCATGGTGATTTCGAGGCTGGTTCCCTCAAGGATCACCGCGAATTCCTCGCCGCCGGTGCGCGAGATGAAGACATCCTTGCGCAGCGTGCTTTTCATCACCGCCGCGACAACGCCGAGCACGCGGTCGCCGACCGGATGGCCGTAGGTGTCGTTGAATTTCTTGAAATGGTCGATATCGGCGACAATCAGCGCATAATACATCGCGTTGCGCTGTTCGTTGTAGATGTTGGCCAGGACCTCGTCGAAGGCCCGGCGGTTGGCCAGGCGGGTCAGCGGATCGGTGTTGGCGATGCGCTTGTACTCGTCGAGCTCGAGCTTGACCTGTTCCATCTCGCGGGCGCGTTCGACCATATGTTCGACAACGACCTTGCCCTTTTCCATGCTGTCGCCGGTGGCATTGGTCAGGACGCTGATGACGTTGTTGAGAATCTCGGCGCTGGCCATGCTCTTGGTGGAGATGCGGTTGTAGGCTTCGCCGAGCAGCTTCGAGTAGCTCTCCATCGACGACTGCTCCTGCTTGAGCAGCCGCAGCATGCCATCGAGTTCGCCGGAAATCTTGTCGTGAGCCCCTTCCACCACGCCGGTGCGGTAGTGATGGGGGAAAACCTTCTTGCCCAACGCATCGAGATCGTCCTGGGCCGGATTGCGGCCAAGCGCCTCAAACTGTTTCGTCAGGGTCGGGTTGGATGCATTGAGCGCTTCGTAGACCAGTTCGTAGTTCCGCGGCAGACCGGAAATGCCTCTACGGCGCATGGTGGCGAGCACCAAGGTGGCCGTGTCCATCGAATGGACCTTGTTCGTCGGCGATACCGTCATTGTCGTCCCCAGAATGGCTTTCATAGCTCTAGTGGCCGTTATTCTTACGGGTAAAATCTTGGGGAAATATTAATGGCAACGAGGCTTTCAGCCCCGTTGCTCACCCGTGGATATGCAAAAACCGCGATGGTTTTGGAATTCTAGCCTAAATTCAATTCCTTGAAGAAATCATTGCCCTTGTCGTCGATCACGATAAAGGCCGGAAAATTTTCGACTTCGATCCGCCAGATCGCCTCCATGCCGAGTTCGGGGTACTCGACGATCTCGACTTTCCGGATGCAGTCCTGTGCCAGGCGGGCCGCCGGGCCGCCGATCGATCCAAGATAGAAGCCGCCATGCCGGGCGCAGGCTTCGCGCACAGAGCGCGACCGGTTGCCCTTGGCGAGCATGACCATGGAGCCGCCGAAGGACTGGAACTGATCGACATAGGAATCCATGCGGCCCGCGGTGGTGGGGCCGAAGGAACCGGACGCATAGCCTTCGGGCGTTTTGGCGGGACCGGCATAGTAGACCGGGTGGTTCTTGAGATAGTCGGGCATCTCTTCGCCGGCTTCCAGGCGCGCGCGTATCTTCGAATGCGCCAGGTCGCGGGCAACGATGATCGAGCCGGTGAGCGACACTTGCGTCTTGATCGGGTGCTTGGACAATTCAGCCAGGATCTCGCTCATTGGCCGGTTCAGGTCGATCTTGACCACGTGTTCGGAGAGCTTGTTCTCGTCGATTTCCGGCAGGTATTTTGACGGATCGGCTTCCAACTGCTCAAGGAAGATGCCGTCCTTGGTGATCCTGCCCTTGGCCTGGCGGTCGGCCGAGCAGGAGACACCGAGACCGATCGGCAGCGAGGCGCCGTGGCGGGGAAGGCGGATGACGCGGACATCGTGACAGAAATATTTGCCGCCGAACTGCGCGCCGACGCCCATCTGCTGGGTCAGCTTGTGGACTTCGGCTTCCATTTCGAGGTCGCGGAAGGCGTGACCGGAGTCCGAGCCGCTGGTTGGCAGTTCGTCAAGATACTTGGTCGAGGCGAGCTTGAGGGTCTTGAGGTTCATCTCGGCGCTGGTGCCGCCGATGACGATCGCCAGGTGATAGGGCGGGCAGGCCGCGGTGCCCAGCGTCAGGATCTTTTCGCGCAGGAACTCGATTATCCGGTCATGGGTCAAGAGCGACGGCGTGCCCTGGTAGAGAAAGGTCTTGTTGGCCGAACCGCCGCCCTTGGCGACAAACAGGAAGTCGTAGCTGTCCTCGCCCTCTTCATAAATGTCGATCTGGGCCGGCAGGTTGGTCTTGGTGTTCTTCTCCTCGAACATGGAAAGGGGAGCGAGCTGCGAGTAGCGAAGGTTGCGGCGCTCGTAGGCGTCCATCACGCCGCCGGCCAGCGCCTCGTAATCGCCGCCCTCGGTCCAGACCTTGCGGCCCTTCTTGGCCATGATGATCGCGGTGCCGGTGTCCTGGCACATCGGTAGCACGCCGCCGGCGGCGATATTGGCGTTCTTGAGCAGGTCGAAGGCGACAAAACGGTCGTTCTCGGTGGCTTCCGGATCGTCGAGGATGGCCGCCAGTTGCTTGAGATGGCCGGGGCGGAGCAGATGGTTGATGTCGCCGAAAGCCGCTTCGGCAAGAAGACGCAAACCGTCGGTGTCCACCGTCAGTATTTCCTGGCCGCGGAATTCCTCGACGCCGACATGCTTGTCGGTCAGTTTTTTCCAGGGTGTGGTGTCGGGTCCAAGGGGGAAGAGATCGTTTGCCACGGGATACCTTTCCGGTCGCCTGTTAGTCGCCTGCAATGCCGCGTATCCAATTGGATGCGCAAAGGCCGCTTCAAATTGTTGAATCAATGCATGCGCGTTGTCGCTTACATGAAACCGTTTGAGCGCGACATGCATTCGTCTGAAGGCCCGGTCTTAGGATGAAGGCGGATGAATTGCAATTGCGCTTTGGGTACAGGGACGAAGGTGCTCTTGTATATATCAAAATATCATGACATATCGAAGTGGATGAATCGTTTTAGTGGCGCGAGGCTTTGATATCGTGATCAGGGCAGACGCGTTTGCCTGCCCGAATCGGTGCCCGGGAGTACGACATGTCGACATTTGAACGCTACCTGACACTCTGGGTCGCCTTTTGCATCGTGGCGGGGATTGGCCTCGGATACGCCTTCCCGGCCGTTTTCCAGGCCATCGGATCCGCCGAGATCGCCAATGTCAACCTGCCGGTCGCGGTGCTGATCTGGCTGATGATCATCCCGATGCTGGTCAAGATCGATTTCGGGTCGCTGGGGCAGGTCAGCCGGCACTGGCGCGGCATCTCGGTCACCCTCATCGTCAACTGGGCGATCAAGCCCTTCACCATGGCGGTCATGGCATGGTTTTTCATCGGATGGCTGTTCCTGCCTTATCTGCCCTCCGAGCAGATCAACAGCTACATCGCCGGCCTGATCCTGCTTGGCGCCGCACCCTGCACGGCGATGGTGTTTGTCTGGAGCAACCTGACCAGGGGAGATCCGCTGTTCACACTGAGCCAGGTGACGGTGAATGACCTGGTGATGGTGATTGCCTTCGCCCCGATCGTTGCGCTGCTTCTGGGCATTTCGGCGATCACTGTGCCGTGGCAGACCCTGCTTCTGTCCGTCATGCTCTACATCGTGGTGCCGGTGATCATCGCCCAGGTTCTGCGCAACCGGCTTCTGGCATCCGGCGGAGAGGCCGCGCTGCAGGGGCTCCTGTCGAAACTGCAGCCGCTGTCCATCGTGGCGCTGCTGGCGACGCTGGTCGTGCTGTTTGCGTTTCAGGGCCAGGCGATCCTGGCACAGCCGCTGATCATCGTGCTTCTGTCCGTGCCGATCATCATCCAGACCTACCTGATCTTCGGCATCGGCTATATCGCCAACCGTGTGGTCGGCGAGACCCACGTGATCGCCGGACCGTCGGCGCTGATCGGAGCCAGTAATTTCTTCGAGCTGGCGGTCGCCGTGGCGATCAGCCTGTTCGGCTTTGAGTCCGGCGCAGCACTCGCCACCGTGGTCGGGGTGCTCATCGAGGTTCCCGTCATGTTGTCCCTGGTGTTTATCGTCAACCGGTCGAAGGGCTGGTACGAGATGGCGCCGGCCCTTGCCCGGCGCGGTGCGGCAGACACGCCGGATTGATGCTTCCGCCACCCTGGCGGACCACGGACGGCACGGTTTTCTGGTATCGACGAAATGTGCTGTATCATGAGCCGGAGGCGTTTTCGCGACAGTCCGGTTGTCCGGCCTGCTCACGAAAGGGTGACAATTCTGCGGATTGAAACCATCAGTCATTCTTTCCATTGCCGTGTTGATTTGTTAGTGTTCGGGCGAACTTGGCAATATTGTCGGAACGCGCGGGGCCCTCGGGCCTTGCATAACAATCTGGGTTGGGCATGAGTATCAAGATGCGTGCAGGCGTGGCGTTGATCGCCATCGCGGTCACTTTTACCGGCGTGGTGGCAGCAACGCCGCCGGTTCAGGCCCAGGGCCTGCTCGACGCCCTCTTCAAGAGCCCGGCCCAGCGGAAGCGCGAGCAGATGGCGCGCGAACAGGCTCAGCAGCAGGCCGTTGCGCCAAAGCCCGTCACCCGGATCAGCGGACCAAGCTACCGGGCCTACAAGCCCGATACCCTGGTCAAGGTCGATTTCGGCAAGATCGCCGATCCCGTGGTGACCGGTGGGATCGACGACATGGCACTGTCGCCGCTCGGCATCGATCCGTTCGCCGAAGGACGACCGGCTCTGGCGGATCTGTCGCTCAAGGCGTTGCCGGAGGCAGCCGAGGCGGTGGTCGAATATTACTCCATCCATCCGGGCTACATCTGGGTGGCGGGAACATCGATCACGGATCGCGCCCGGGCGGTGATCGACGTGCTCAATGCTGCCGATGAAGTTGGCCTGTCGGCAGCAGACTACAGGGTCGACGCACCCGCCGACGCATTTGATGTCACGCAGGGCACCGAACGCCAGAAGGAGCTGATGGCCTTCGAGATGAAGCTGTCGGTCGCGGTCGCCAACTACATGCTCGACGCCACGCGCGGCCGGGTCGATCCCAACCGGATCTCCGGCTATCACGATTTCAAGCGCAAGACCCCGGATCTGGCCAGGCAGCTCGAAGCGCTGTCGAAGGCTGCCGATCCGGCCGAGGCGCTTGTTGCGCAAAACCCGCAAGGCGCGCATTTCGAGGCGTTGAAAGCGGAACTCAAGCGGCTCAAGGATCTCGATGACGGCGCGCGCATCGAAATCGCCGCGGATCTGCTGCTCAAGCCGGGGCAATCAAATCCCGAGCTTGCCAATGTGATTGCTGCGATCGAAATGAAGGGCAGCGATGCGCTGAAGACCGACCATGCGCTCTTGTTTGCGAGCTATGCCGGCAAACCCGAATATGACGAGGAGCTGGTCTCGCTGGTCAAGGCGTTCCAGAAGGAAGCCGGCCTCAAACCCGACGGCGTCGTCGGCCCGGCGACCCGCCGTGCCATGGTCGGCATCACCAATGCGGACAAGATCGAGAAGGTGAAACTGGCGATGGAGCGGGCGCGCTGGCTACCGGGCGTGCTGGCCTCGCGGCGGGTGTTCATCAACCAGCCGGCCTATACCGCAACCTATTTCGAAGGCGGCAAGTCGGATCTGTCGATGCGGGTCGTTGTCGGCTCCAAGTCCAACCAGACCTATTTCTTCGACGACACCATCGAACTCGTCGAGTTCAATCCCTACTGGGGCGTGCCGCAGTCGATCATCATCAACGAGATGCTGCCGAAGCTGAGGGCCGACCCGTCCTATCTCGACCGGCTCGGCTATGAGGTCACCTCGGGCGGCCGCGCGGTCTCGTCGAGTTCGGTCAACTGGAATGCCGTCGGCAAGGGCAGCGGCATCGGCGTGCGCCAGCCGCCAAGCGACGGCAACGCGCTGGGCGAATTGAAGATCCTGTTCCCCAACAGCCACGCGATCTACATGCACGACACGCCGTCAAAATCCCTGTTTCAGCGCGACACCCGCGCCTTGAGCCACGGCTGCATCCGGCTGCACGATCCGCGCGCCATGGCTGCCAAGGTACTCGGCACATCTGTCGCCGATATCGGCAGCCACATTGCCGGCGGGCAGAACAAGCAGGTGCAGCTTTCGACGAAGATCCCGGTGCATGTGGCCTATTTCACCGCGTGGCCGGATGATGCCGGGACGGTTGAATATTTCGCCGATGTCTATGGCCGCGACAACTATCTGCGCAAGGCGATTGACGCCACCGAGGCTGCCCGAAGCTCCTGACCTCGCGCCACCGCGCGAGGCTGTGACCCGCGGGCATCTGCATTCTGGCTGGCTGTGCGGGGTGTAGCGCCGCGCTGCCTCCGGCGATCCGGGGCAGGGTGGCTTGCGGCGCGGTCGATTTGACTTCTGTCACAGTGCGGAGCGATGTTTCCTGCTAGGAGGATCGGCGGGCGCGGGAAGTGCGCGCCGGTTAACCTGCGGAGCACAGAGCGGATGAAGATCGGAATCGTCGGAACCGGAATGGTCGGAAGTGCCGCGGGCTATGCCATGGCGCTTCTGGGCGTGGGCACGGAGATCGTGCTGGTCGACGCCAACCCGGCGCTGGCGCTGGCCCAGGCGCAGGACATTGCCCACGCCACGCCGTTCGCCACCACGGTTGCCATCCACGCCGGGGACTATGCGGACCTCAGGGACGCCGCCGTGGTGATCATCGCCGCCGGCGTCAGCCAGAAGCCGGGCGAAAGCCGGCTGGCGCTGCTCGGACGCAATGTCGAGGTGTTCCGGTCCGTCATCGGCGGCATCATGAGGGCTGCGCCCGACGCCATCCTTCTGATCGCCACCAATCCTCTCGATGTGATGACCTTCATCGCGCAGCGCATCTCCGGCCTGCCGCCCGAGCGGGTGATCGGTTCGGGCACCATTCTCGATACTGCGCGGCTGAGAACGCTGCTCGGCGATCATCTGGGCATCGCCCCCAATTCCGTGCATGCCTATGTGCTGGGCGAGCATGGCGACAGCGAAGTCGCTGTCTGGTCGAGCGCCATGGCCGGCAGCGTGCCGATCGTCTCCTTCGCCAGGCAGATCGGCCGGCCGCTCGATGTGGCGGCGCGGACCAGTATCGCCGAACAGGTCAAGGGGGCGGCCTACACCATCATAGAGGGCAAGGGGGCAACCTGGTACGGCATCGGCGCCGGGCTTGCCCGCATCGTCGGCTCGATCATCGATGACGAACGCACCGTGCTCAGCGTCTCACAGGTCAATGAAGACATCGAGGGCGTCCGGGACGTGCCTCTGTCGCTGCCGCGCATCGTCGGCCGCGAAGGCATCATCGCCACGCTGATGCCCGATCTGGATGCGAGCGAACGCGCGGCGCTCAAACGCAGCGCCGAGGTGATTTCGGGGTTCTCGTCGAAACTCGAGTTCTGAGGCGGCGATCCGCCCCTCAAATCTCCTCAGTCACCACCTTCTCCAGAATCTCGTCCGCCGTTGCCTTCGAGCACAACTGCGTGGCGGGCGTCATGACAGCTGATCCGGCGGCGGCGACGCCGTGGCGGACGGCATCGCGGAAGCTGCCGCCGCGTGACAGTTCGAGCGCGATGGCAGCGACCATGCTGTCGCCGGCGCCGACCGCGCTCAGTGTCTCGATCTTCGGCGGGCAGCAGAAGAAACGGTCGTCCACCGTCACCCCGACGGTGCCTTGGGCGCCGATCGACATGACCAGCCGTTCCGCTGCGCCCGAGCGTATCAGCTCGCGGCCATAATCGGCGAGTTCGGCGGGGGAGGCGAAGTTTTTGCCCGACACCTCGGTCGCCTCCGCGCCGTCCATCCGGAGCAGCGCAAACGGCGGGCCTGGATTGGCGGCAGCTGCCTCCAGCGCCTCGCCGGAGGTGTCGAGGAACAGCTGCGCGCCCTTGTCGATCACCATCTGGTTGACGGTCGAGGCGATACCGGCCGGCACGCCCGGCGGCAGGCTGCCCGACATCACGGCGATGCGGCCTTTGGCGAGATGTGGTTCGAGCGCTGCCCGCATCCGCTCGGTCTGGTCCGGCTGCCAGACCGGACCGGGCAGTTGAAACCGGAACTGCTTGCCGGTGCTTTCATCGAGAATGGCAAAGGACTGCCGGGTGTTGCCGGCGGTGGGGAAGTGGGCGACGTCGATGCCTTCCGCCTTGAGCATCGACAGCGCCATGCTGCCGGTTTCGCCGCCGAAGGCGACAAAGGCCTGTGAGCTTCCCTCAAGCCGCAGCAGCGCCCGGGAGACATTGACGCCGCCGCCGCCCGGGTCGTAGCGCGGTTCGGCGCAGCGCAGCTTCGGGCCGGGCACAACCGCGTCGACGGACGTTGCCACGTCAAGGGCAGGGTTGAGCGTGATGGTCAGAATGTCGGACATGGAGCGGACCATCACACAGGCGGGCAGGGGGTTTCAATCCATGGCAGGGCGGAATGGCCGGATTATTGTCCGGCTTTTTCCGCCTCCGCGACGTTGGTCTTGACCGCGACGAAACTGTCGGGCGTCACCGAGATGGTGTCGATCCCTGCCTTGACCAGGATCTTGGCGAATGCCGGGTTGTTGGACGGTGCCTGGCCGCACAGCCCGACTTTCGCACCCGCCTCGTGGGCGCGAGAGACAAGCGTCTCGATCATCCAGATCACCGCCGGATCGGCCTCGCTGAACAGGTTTGCCAGCTCGCCCGAATCCCGGTCGACGCCGAGGGTGAGCTGGGTGAGGTCGTTCGAGCCGATGGAGAAGCCGTCGAAGCGGGTGGCAAACTCGGCGGCGCGGATGACGTTGGACGGGATCTCGCCCATGACGTAGACCTGAAGCCCGTTCTCGCCGCGCTTGAGGCCGTTGTCGGCCATCACGGCCAGCACCTTGTCGGCCTCGTCGGGCGAGCGGCAGAACGGGATCATGACCACGACATTGTCGAAGCCCATTTCCTCGCGCAGCATCTTGATCGCCCTGCATTCGAGCGCGAAGCCGTCGCGGTAGGCGTCGGAGTAATAGCGCGAGGCGCCGCGGAAGCCGATCATCGGGTTTTCTTCCTTCGGCTCGAAGGCGCGGCCGCCGAGCAGCTCGGCATATTCATTGGTCTTGAAATCGCTCATCCGCACGATCACCGGCTTCGGGTAAGCGACGGCGGCGATGCGCGAAAGGCCGCGCGCCAGCGTCTCGACGAAATAGTCGCCCTTGTTGTCATAACGGCGGGTCAGCTCGGCGATCTCGGCCTTGGCGGCTTCGTCCTTGAGCGTATCGAAATTGACCAGCGCCATCGGGTGCACCTTGACGGCGGAATTGACGACGAATTCCATGCGCGCAAGTCCGACGCCGTCGGCGGGCAGACGCCACCAGCGGAACGCCGCCGACGGATCGGCGAGGTTGAGCATGATCTTCGTCTTCGTCTGCGGCACATGGTCGAGACGGACGTCGGTGACCTCGTATTCGGCGATGCCCTCGTAAACCGCGCCCTCCTCGCCGCCGGCGCAGGAGATGGTGACCTCCTGCTGGTCGTGCAGGATGTGGGTGGCGTTGCCGGTGCCGACGATTGCCGGAAGACCGAGTTCGCGGCTGACGATTGCCGCGTGCGAGGTGCGGCCGCCGTGGTCGGTGACAATCGCGGTGGCGCGCTTCATGATCGGCACCCAGTCGGGGTCGGTGGTCGACGTCACCAGGATCGAGCCGTCGACAAACTTGTCGATGTCCTTGACGCTCTCGATCAGGCAGACGCGTCCGGCGCGGACAGCGGCGCCGACGGAAAGACCGGTGAGCAGGGTCTTGCCGGTCTTCTTGATGGTGTAGGATTTGAGCGCCGTTACATCGATGCGCGACTGCACCGTCTCGGGCCGGGCCTGGACGATGTAGAGCCTGCCGGTCTCGCCGTCCTTGGCCCATTCCATGTCCATGGCTTGGCCGTAATGCTTCTCGATGGTCGCCGCCTGGCGGGCGAGGTTGAGGATTTCCTCGTCGGACAGCACATAGGCCTGACGCTCGGCCTTCGAGGTCGGCACGTTCTTCGTCTCGCCGCCTTCGGCGCCGGCGTAGATCATCTTGATCTCCTTGGCGCCGCAGGTCTTCTCGACAATCGGCTTGAGGCCGGGTTTGTCGAGCAGCGGCTTGAAGACCTCGTATTCATCGGGAGTGACTGCGCCCTGGACGACGTTCTCGCCCAGGCCCCAGGCGGCGTTGATCAGCACCACCTTGTCGAAGCCGGACTCGGTGTCGATGGAGAACATCACGCCGGAGCCGCCAATGTCAGAGCGGACCATCAGCTGCACGCCGATCGACAGCGCCACCTGGTTGTGATCAAAACCCTGGATCTTGCGGTAGGTGATCGCCCGGTCGGTAAACAGCGAGGCGTAGCAGCGGCGGCAGGTCGACAGCAGCGCGGCTTCGCCGCGGACGTTGAGAAAGGTTTCCTGCTGGCCGGCGAAGCTGGCGTCGGGCAGGTCTTCGGCGGTGGCGGAGGAGCGGACGGCGACGGAGAGCTCCTTGTTGCCGGTGCGTTCGGACAGTTCGCGGTAAGCCGACAGGATCGCCTCGCGGATGTCTTCGGGCCAGTCGCCCGCCACGATTGCGGCGCGGACCGCCGTGCCGGTTTCGGCCAGCGTGCGCTTGCCGCTTTCGAGCATGTCCATCGCGTCGGCGATGACCTGGTTGAGATTGTTGGCCTTGATGAAGGCGCGGAAGGCGTCTGACGTGGTGGCGAAGCCGGGCGGCACGTCGATGCCCTTGCTGCCCAACTGCTGCACCATTTCGCCCAGCGACGAATTCTTTCCGCCCACCAAGCCGACGTCGCCGCGCGACAGATCTTCAAACCAGATGACATTCTTGTTGGCTGCGGACATGCGGCTCTCCCGGAGGCTGATTGAAACAGTCAGAACGAGAGGCAACTATAGAAGCGGGAATCCGGGTTGCCTTGATGTGCGTCAAGGCCGGATGCAAAACGATTGAAATCGGATCGAGGCGGATGGCAACCGTCCATCAGCAGGTTCGGAATGCGGCAAGGGCCGCCGGAGATGATCCGGCGGCCCTTGAGTGTTGAACCATGGTTATGGGGCGGGAATCAGAATTCGTCCCAGGCTTCCTCTTTGACCGCGGCTGCCTGACCCGCTCCGAAGGCATTGGCGATCTTCCGGCCCAGCGCCCGGGCGGGCGAGGGGGTGGGAGGCGAAGCCTTGCTTGCAGGCGCCGGTGCGGGTCTTGCCGCAGCGACGGAACCGCCGCCCGAGAGCTTGAAGCGGCTGACCAGGCCCTCGAGCTTGATCGCTTCGCCGGACAGACCCTGGGTCGCAGCATTGGTCTGTTCCACCATCGCCGCATTCTGCTGGGTCATCTGATCCATCTGGTTGACCGCCGAGTTGATCTCGGCGAGCGCATTGGACTGCTCGGTCGATGCGGTGACGATGGACTGGATGTGGTCGTTGATCTTTGTAATCTCGACCTCGATCTCGCCCAGCGACGTGCCGGTTTCGTTGACCAGCGCCACGCCGTTGCCGACCTGGCTCGATGAGGTCTCGATCAGCGTCTTGATCTCCTTGGCGGCGTTGGCCGAGCGCCCCGCCAGTTCGCGCACTTCCTGGGCGACCACGGCAAACCCGCGTCCTGCTTCGCCTGCGCGGGCCGCCTCGACCCCGGCATTGAGCGCCAGCAGGTTGGTCTGGAAAGCAATGTCGTCGATCACCGAGATGATCTGGCTGATCTTGTGCGAGGACTCTTCGATCCTTTCCATGGCGCTGATGGCATTGCGCACGACCGTTCCGGATTTTTCTGCGCCCTTCTTGGCATTGGATGCCATGACGCTGGCCTCGTCGGCGCGTTGTGACGAGTTCTTCACCGTCGAAGTGATCTCGTCGAGCGCGGCTGCGGTTTCTTCAAGTGAGGCTGCCTGCTGTTCGGTACGGCGGGACAGGTCGTCGGAGGCCGAACCGATCTCTGTGGCGGACAGATGCACGGATTTCGTGCCCGCCGAAATCTCTTCCATGGTGGCGCTCAAGGCGCTGATCGACGAATTGAACTCCGAACGCAGCTTCTCGTACTCGGGCGCGAAGGCTTCGTTGATGCGGTAGCTCAGGTCTCCCGATGACAGCCGCTCCAGCCCCTCGGTCAGGGCTTCGATGACGCGGCTGCGATCCGCCTCGTCGCGGGCACGGCCGGCTGCCGTCGAGGCATCAAGCTGCTCCTTGTCACTGCGCGCCTGGGCGGCCTCCCTGTCGACGCGAAGCTTGTCGAGTGCGGCTTCGCGGAATGCCAGCAGGGTCTGGGCCATGAGGCCGATTTCATCGGTCCGGTCCGCACCCTGGATGTCGCGGTCCAGATCGCCTGCGGCCACACGCTGCATGTCGTCGCGAAGCCCGGCGAGGGAGCGGATGATGCCGCGGCCTATGAACGCCGACATTCCGACCACCAGCAACAGGAACAGAAGCGCTGACATTGACTGGACGGTTTTCGTCTGCTGGGCTGCGGTGCCGACCGCAGTCAGTTGCGAGCGGACATGCTGATTGCCGATCTCGGCCAGCGTACTCAGATTGACGTTCAGCCGTTCGCCGCCACCATCGATGGCGTCATCGAGAGCCGCAAACTCTTCCTGCGAGGCATTGCTTTCGATCAGCTTCGGCAACTGAATCTGAATGGCGTCCGCAACCTCGGCCAGGTCGGCGGAAAAAGTCTCCATCAATTCGGGCCTGCCGATTTGTCGGGCCACCATAGTTGCGGAATTGGCCCCCTGGCGAATGACGGCGAGGGAACTGGCAATGGTCTCGACGCGCTCGGGGAGTACGACGCCCTCGTCGCGATCGATGATGGAATCCATCGCGGCCAGGGTCATCTCGATATTGGCCAATCGCATGGCATTCACGGTAGCGATTTCCTGGTTCATGGCATCGGCGACGAGAACCGAGCGTTGGGTCCGGGAGCCTTCAATCCAGCCGATGGCGACCAGGCTGCCGAATCCGACGGCGGCGGCAACGGCTATGGCAATGAGTTTGATGCGAATGGTGATGTTCTTTTTCATGGTCCGGTCCGATCGGGAGGAAATCTTTAACTGCTGGCGGGTGGGGCGGGGGCGCATCCGCCGTTCTGCAATAAGCTGATGCAATACTGAAAACTGGGGACATGGCTGTCTCGACGGCGCGCATCATGCTTGCCGCATTTCCTGTCTCGGGTCCTGTAGCGGGCTTGCCGTTACATCTCGTGAATGTGCGGAAATATGTTTAAGAGAATATGAAAAGACGCATCAGCAACTTGCAGAGGTGGGATAAGCCTGTGTCCGGTTTCGTGCAAAAATCAATCCCTGCCGATGAGGGACGACCGTCAGCAAGACACTCAGTTGTCGAGCGCCCGGCTAGGGCCGGTCGAGAATGAAGTCGGGAACGATGCCGGATTCGCCGATGGCGTTTGCTGGATCCTCGCCGTCGAAGAAGCCGTAGCCCGCGATCAGGGCGGTGCGGAAGCCCGCGGCGTTGCCGCCGAGAATGTCGGTGTGCAGCGTGTCGCCCACCATCAGCACCCGCTCGTCGGGGACGCCGGGGCGGATGCGCTCGCGGGCCATGTCGAAGATCGCCGGGAACGGCTTGCCGAAGAACACCGGCTCGATGCCGGTGGCATTGGCGAGGCGATGGGCATAATGGCCCGGCTCGCGCGACAGTCCGCTCTCCACCGGCGCGACCAGATCCGGATTGCCGACCAGCACCTGGCGCGGGTTGTCCTTCATTGCCTGTTCGAGCAGCGCCTGGCGTGCTTCGCTCCAGGCCGATGCGCCGAACATCAGCACCCCTTCGGCCTGAGCATAGGCGGACGCGTCGTCCTCGAGAAAATGCGCGCCGTCGGGCAGTTCCTCGCGGCCGAATTTCGGTTGGGCCGCCATGCCCCATTTCAGCTCCGGGCGGGTTTCGAGCCCCCGGAGCAGGGCCATGCGGCTTGAAACCACGTCGTCCGTACCAAAGCTGTAGCCCAGGCGCTGGTAGCGGGCATGAAGCACGGAGGAGGGGTAGCCGGCCGCATTGGTGACGACCATCACCTGCTTGCCGCGCGCACGCAGTCCGTTGACGCGGTCGACGACGCCGGGAATGGCGGTCTCGCCGATGTTGAGCACGCCGAAGGCGTCGAGCAGGAACACGTCGAACCGGTCGGCGATCGCATCGAGGTTTTCGGCCCGGACGAACTCGGCCTGCCGGCGCAATGCGGGCAGGCGGTGGCGCACAGATTCATATTCCCGGAAGGCCCACTCGGCGCCCTGGTCCTTGATGACCTCTGATCCTGTACTCAAATGATGGCTCCACGCACCTTGGCCGAGACCCATTCGCCTATCACGACGGCAGCCAGGATGACAATCAGGATCAGCGTCACCTGCGGCCAGGCAAGAGTGTTGAGCGAGGATTGCAGCTGCAGGCCGATGCCGCCGGCGCCGACCAGGCCGAGAACGGTGGATTCACGGATGTTGATGTCCCAGCGGAAGACGCTGATGCCGGCGAAGGCAGGCATGATCTGCGGGACTATGCCATAGGCCATCACCTGCCAGCGGCTGGCACCGGTGGCTGTGATCGCCTCGACCTGGGTAGGGTCGATCTCCTCGATCGCCTCGTAGAGCAGTTTGGCACAGAAACCGATCGAGCGCAGCGCGATCGCCATCAGCCCGGCAAAGACACCGGGGCCGACGATGGCGACCAGCAGCAGGGCCCAGATCAGCGAGTTGATCGAGCGGGTGGCGACGATGATGAACAGCGCCACCGGCCGGATGAACACGGCGCTCGGCGTGGTGTTGCGCGCAGCCAGAAAGGCCACAGGAACCGCCATAACAAGGGCGAGCAGGGTGCCGAGTGTCGCCATGTTGAGCGTGTCCCAGAGCGGCCCCCAGAGCTTGTCCATGTACGACCAGCGCGGCGGCCAGGCGCGGCCGCCGATGTCGGCGGCAATTCGCGGCGCATCCCAGACGAAGAACCAGGTGGTGGCCTCGGAAATGCGCTGCCAGCACCACATGAAGACGGCGACGCCCGCCAGGTAGGCAGCCCACCGCACAAGCGTCTGGTTGCGGTTGCGCAACTGCCAGATTTTCGTGCCGCTCGCGTTTTGTGAAACCGGCATTACTGCACCTTTGCCCTGATGATGCCGGACAGATATTCGAGCGCCATCACTGTGACGATGATGATCAGCAGGATCGCCGCCGCCGTGTCGAATTCATAGCGGTCGAAGGCTGTGTTGAGCGTGGCGCCGATGCCGCCGGCGCCGACCAGCCCGAGAACCGCGGATTCACGAAAGTTGATGTCGAGGCGGTACATCGACAGGCCGATCAGCCGCGGCATGACCTGCGGCTGCACGCCGTAGTTGATCCATTGCATCCAGGTCGAACCTGTGGCGCGGATGGCTTCCGCCTGCACCTTGTCCATCTCTTCGATGTCCTCGGCCAGTAGCTTGGCGAGAAAGCCGATGGTGGCAAACGACAGGGTGAGGAAACCCGCCAGCGGCCCGAAACCGAAGATCGCCACCAGCAGGATGGCGACGATGATCTCGTTGAGCGCGCGCGACAAGGCGACGATGGCACGGCAGACCAGATAGACCGGCAAGGGCGCAATGTTGCGCGCAGCCCCCAGGCCGATGGGAATCGAGATCAGGATGCCGACCACGGTGGAGGCCACGGTGATGATCACGCTTTCGAGAATGCCGTCGCGGATATCGGACCCGCGCGAGACGAAATCGGGATTGAAGAACGAGGTGATGAAAGCCCAGCCGCGGCTCAGGCCTTCGGCGACGCGGGCCCAGTTGACATCGATCGAGGCAACCGCCAGCACCAGATAAATCGCGGCGGCGAGGAACAGGCCCCAGCGCAGCGCCGGGTTGGCGATCAGCGGAGGTTTCTTCCAGGCGGTGCCGAGCCTCTCTTCAAGCGTGACGGCGGTCATGCTACCGCTTCCCCGGCGTCCGCGTCCTCATCGTCGACTTCGCGGATGGTCGCGTGCCAGTCCTCTTCACCGTAGATGTTGGTCAGCACGTCCTCGGTCATCTCGACCGGCTTGCCGTCGAAGGCCAGTTCGCCCGCCTTGAGCCCGACTATACGCTCGACGAACATCTGGGCCAGCGCCACGTCGTGGATGTTGATGACGGCGGCGAGGCCGCGCTCGGCGCACAATTCGCAGATCAGGCGCATGATCTGGCGCGAGGTTTTTGGATCAAGCGAGGCGGTCGGTTCATCGACCAGCAGCAGGCGTGGATCCTGGATCAGGGCACGGGCGATACCGACGCGCTGGCGCTGGCCGCCCGACAGTTCGTCAGCGCGCTTGTCGGCCATGGAAAGCAGGCCGACCCGGTCGAGCAGGCGAAAGGCCTCATCGATGTCGGCTTGCGGATATTTGCGGAAATAGGAGCGCCAGAAGCCAACATAGCCGAGGCGCCCGGAGAGCACATTCTCCATGACGGTCAGGCGTTCGACCAGCGCATATTGCTGAAAGATCATGCCCATCTTGCGGCGCATCTTGCGCAGCGCGCCGGAGCTGAGCGCGGTCACGTCGGTGCCGTCGAGGATGACGCTGCCCTGTGTCGGCTCGACCAGGCGGTTGATGCAGCGGATCAGCGTCGACTTGCCCGCGCCGGACGGCCCGATCAGGGCCATGACCTGGCCCTTGGGGACCGTCAGCGTGACGTTCTGGAGTGCCTTGTCGCCGGTGCGATAGGTCTTGGACAGGTTCTTGAGTTCGAGCATGGGGCCCCGTCATGAAGCAAGAAGGCGCCGCGCCAAAACGCCCGGCGCCAGAGGGAAGGGGATTAGCCGCAGGTGTACTGAACACCGTTGGCCGTGTCGATCTTGCGCACGACTTCCCAGAAATCCTTGTAGTTCATTTCCAGGAACTGGCCTTCGTTGGACTTCTCGAATTCCTTCTTCAGCGACGAGCCTTCCCAGGGGAAGGTGAAGAAGGCTTCCTTGATCTTTTCCTGAAGCTCGGGCTTCAGGTTATAGACGACGCCGAAGCCCGTGGTCGGGAAGGTCTGCGACTTGTAGATCGACTTGACCTGATCCGCCTTGATCACCTCGCGCTCGATCATCCGGTGCATCACCGAATTGGCGATGGCTGCGGCGGGGTAATCCTTGTTGGCGACGCCGAGTATCGAGTTGTCATGCTTGCCGGAGAAGGCAGGCTCGAAATCGGTGCCGGCGACCATGCCGTATTCGGCCTTGAGCAGTGCCGAGGGTGCCTTGAAGCCGGAGTTCGAGGTCTCCGAGGTGAAGGCCATGGTCTTGCCCTTGATGTCCTCGACTTTTTCGACGCCCGAACCGGGATAGGTGATGATTTCCATCTCGTAGCCGAAGCCGCCATCTTCCGATGCCATGATGGTGAAGGGACGGAAGCCGGCGCAGTTGACGGCGAGCGGGTTGGAGCCGGTGTTGAAGCCGGCGATATGGAGACGGCCCGAACGCATGGCTTCGATCTGGGCGGCATTGGACTGGACCGGGAAGAACACCGACTTCTTGCCGGTGATCTTGTCCAAGTGGGTCAGGAAGTCGGACCAGGCTTCCTTGTAGACGGCGGGGTCTTCCACCGGTGTGTAGGCGAAGATAAGCGTGTCCGGATCGATGAGCTCGGCCGCATCGGTCGGAATGTCGGCGATCATGTCGCCGTCGACGTCGCAATAGCGTTCATCCAGCGTGCCGCGCTCGCAATCGGCGGCGGATGCGGCCAGCGGCGCAGCGATTGTCAGGGCCACACCGGCGATGGTGCTCAAAAGCAGTGATTTCAAGGTCATGATCTTCCTCCCAATTGGCATTTCGTTTCTCCCGCGCTGACTATTCTGGGTCAGCGGCGAAATGGCAAGCGATTATGACAGGTCATCTGTTTGAATTAACAGGAGAGAATGGGGGCGAACTGCCCAGACCGGAGCTCAAGCATGCCAGTTCTGAGGCGGCAATTCGAAAATAACGAAACAAAAACGGACCTGTAACGAAAAGACGCGACCGAAGTCGCGCCATCCGGTTGCTTTAGAAAGACGCGGTGTTGCGTCAGACGGTGCCGCCGAGCGAGCTCTCCAGCGCCACCATTTCCTGGCCGCCGGCCATCAGGTCCTGCAACTCGTCCGGCGTGATCTGGCCGCGCTGCGCCGTCCCCAGCGTCTTGCCGCGGTTGAGCACGGTGAAGCGGTCGCCGACCGCCAGCGCATGGCGGACATTGTGGGTGATGAAGACCACGGCAATGCCGTCCTTGCGCACCTTGTCGATGGTGGCGAGCACATTGGCCGTCTGACGCACGCCGAGCGCCGAGGTCGGCTCGTCGAGGATCAGCACCTTGGCGCCGAAATGCACTGCCCTTGCAATCGCGACGGTCTGCCGTTCGCCGCCCGAGAGCGTGCCCACCGCCTGGTCGGGGCCGCGCAGGTTGATGCCCATCTTGCGCATTTCCTGCATGGTGATCTCGTTGGCATAGGCATGGTCGAACAGCTTGAACGGCCCGAATTTCTTCTCGGGCTCGTTGCCCATGAAGAAGTTGCGGCTCACCGACATCAGCGGGATCATGGCGAGATCCTGGTAGACGGTGGCGATTCCGGCCGTGATGGCGTCGCGCGGATCCTCGAAATGCATCGGCTTGCCTTCGAACAGAATCTCGCCGCGGGTCGGCTTGTGCACGCCCGACATTGTCTTGATGAAGGTGGACTTGCCGGCGCCGTTGTCGCCCAAGAGGCAATGGCATTCGCCCGGATAGATCTCCAGCGAGACGCCGTTGAGTGCAATCACCGAGCCGAAATGCTTCTCGATGTTCTTCATTTCAATCAGGGGAGCGTGTTCGGGATTCATCTCATCTCTCCCCCGTGATCATGCGTCTTATATAGGTGTTGAGCACCACGGCGAACAACAGGATGACGCCCAGGAACACGCGGAACAGCGAGCTTTCGACATTGGCGAAGAACAGGCCCTGCTGGACCACACCGAAGATCAGCGCGCCAAGTGCCGCGCCGATCACCGAGCCGTAGCCACCGGTCAGCAGCGCGCCGCCGATGACGACGGCGATGATCGCCTCGAATTCCTTGAGCAGGCCGCGGTCGGCGCCGGCCGAGCCAAACTCCATTACCTGGCAGGTGGCGAAGACGGTCGCGCAGAAGGCGGTGAACATGAACATCAGGATCTTCACCCGGTTGACCGGCACGCCGACATAGCGCGCGGCCTGGGCGTCGCCGCCGGAGGCGAAGATCCAGTTGCCGAATTTGGTGCGGGTCAGCACGAAATGGCCGAACGCCACCAGCATGAGCGCCCAGACGATCAGCATCGGGATGCCGTCGACCACCGGCTGCCCGGCGCGATTTCCACGCTCGAACACAGCGATGATGCCGGCGTCGCCGAGCCAGGCGAACAGCCCCTTGAGGATCTTGCCGCCGAAGAGGGCCGCCAGCCAGTCGCCCTCGGCCGCCTTGTCGATACCGCCGATGATGGTCTTGCGCTCGATCAACTGCGGCAAATAGATGGTGAAGCCGCGCAGGATGAAGAGGAAGGCCAGCGTGACGATGAAGCTCGGCAGGCCGGTGCGCACCACGATAATGCCATTGAGCGCGCCGATGGCGACACACAGCGCGAAGGTCACGAGGATCGCCTGCCAGACCGGCCAGCCCAGGGTGATCGAGAAGATCGCAATCATCATTCCGGCGAAACCGATCATCGAGCCGACCGAGAGGTCAAATTCACCGGCGATCATCAAGAGGCAGGCGCCGACCGCGATGATCATGAACTGCGCCGAGACGATGGACCAGTTGAGAATGCCTTGCGAATTGAACATCCCGCTGTCGCCGGCAAAAATCGCAAACAGCACGAACACGATCACGGTTCCGCAGATTCCACCCAATTCTGGGCGGATCAGCGCCTTGCGCAGGGCGGATGTCTGCTTGATGCGCTCGTCGCTTGCAGGTGCGTCAGCCATGTCGGACATGAGACCTCACAGACGTTTGAGATTCCTGGAAAAAAACGGGCAGCATCGCCGAAGCGCCGCTGCCCGAGGGGGAGGAAGCCCTAGCGGTATTCGCCCGCGTATTTTTCAACCATCGTCAGGCCATCGGCAGTCACGAAGCCGGGGCCGGAATTGATGTTGTTGCCCGGCAGCACGCCGTAGCGATGGTAGTTGGTCAGCACCACCACCGGCAGATAGGCCTGAAGGAAGGGCTGCTGGTCGATGCCCCACTTGATGGTGCCTGCCTTGATAGCCTCGACGATGTTGGCGCCGAGGTCGAAGGTGCCGAAGTAGATTTCACCGGCCATGCCGTTTTCCTGCAGCGCCAGGATCGTCGGGTCGGCACTGGTGGGGCCGAGCGTCAGCACCGCATCGGTGTCCGGGTTGGAGTTGAGGTAGGCCAGAACGCGGTTCTTGATTTCGGCCGGATCCTGGCCGGAATCGATCATCTGGTTGCCGAGATCGACGCCGAGCCCGTCGGCAAAGCCCTGGCAGCGTTCGGTCGACGACGGCGAGGAGATGTAGTGATTGACGCAGAGGAACGAGCCGACGCCATCGCCCTTGGCGCGCAGGCCTGCCGCATAGCCGGCGTCATATTCGGGCTGGCCGACATACATCAGCGCGCCGACCTCGCGGGCCTGGTCCGGGGTGCCGGAGTTCATGATGATGACGTCGACGCCTGAATCGACGGCGGCCCTGATCGGGCCTGAGAGCACGTCGTAATCGGCCAGCGTGGTGATGATGCCGTTGGGGCCGGAGGCGGCGGCCTGCTCGATGATGCGGGCCATGTCGGCGAGATCGCCGGTGGGCGGATTGCGGTATTCGACTTCCACACCCATCTGCTTGCCGGCCAGCGCAATGCCGTTCTTGATGGTGTTCCACCAGCTGTCGCTGTCAGGCGCATGGCTGACGAGCACGTAGCGTTCGCCTTCGGCGGATGCCGTGGTAGCGCTCAGCACCGGCGCTGCGAACACCGCAACCGCCAGAGCGAGCTTCTTGGTCAATGACATCATGATCTCCTCCCAGAGTATTTGTCGAATGAATGGAAAGGCCGGCCTCCCGCCGTCTCTCGATGGTCAGGAAACCACGAATCATTCCATTTTGCAACCGGTTGCAAAATGGAATTCGAAATTCTTGCTTTCACTGGTTTTTCTGGGCAGTAATGAAGGTGGTTCCGGACTGAGCGACAGGAGACGCTGATCAATGCCGCCAACGCTGAAGGATGTCGCCGAAAGGGCAGGGGTGTCGCGCGCGGCGGTCTCGCGCACCTTCACCGACGGCGCGTCGGTGTCGCTGAAAATGCGCAGGAAAGTCGAGAAGGCCGCGACTGAACTCGGTTACAGTCCCAATGCGCTCGCCTCGAGCCTGACCACCGGGCGGACCAAGCTGATCGGCCTGGTCTCGAACAATTTCCACAACCCGATCTTTCTCGAAGTGTTCGACCTGTTCACCCGCGGGCTGCAGGAACGGGGCTTGCGGCCGCTCCTGGTCAACCTGTCGGATGAAACCGATCCCGCCAACTCGATCCGCATGCTCCGGCAATATTCGGTCGACGGCGTGGTGGTCGCGTCCTCGACGCTGCCGCCGGGCTTCGCCAAGGCGTTCCGCGATGCCGGTGTGCCGGTGGTGCACAGCTTCGGCCGCTACGCCAGTTCGCCGGAAGTGCACGTGGTCGGCATCGACAACGCCGAATGCGGCCGGATGGCGGCGCGCGAGCTTATCCGCCGCGGCTATCGTGATGTGGCCTTTCTCGGCGGGCCGGAATCCGCAACCTCGACACAGGACCGCTTTCGCGGCTTCATGGAGGAGCTGGCGCAGCATCCGGAGATCTCGGTGCGGCACTCATTCGCCGAGGCCTATTCGTTCAACGCGGGGCGCAAGGAAATGCTGGCGCTGCTGAAGCACAAGCCGGCCGAGGCCTATTTCTGCGGTGACGACGTGCTGTCGATCGGCGCGCTCAGCGCCATTGCCGACAGCGGCCTGAAGGTGCCGGGCGACATCGGCATCATCGGGCTCAACGACATGGAGATGGCGGGCTGGGAAAACATCAATCTCACCACCATCCGCCAGCCGATCAGCCAGATCATTGCGTCCTCGATCGAACTGATCGTCTCGATGCTGGAAAACCCCGACCGCTACCCCGAAGCCCGGCTGTTTCCGTGCAAGGTGATCGAGCGCGGTACCCTCAGACCGGTAGACTGATATCGGCCGTCAGCGGCATCGGCCGGATCACAGCATCTGCGCCTTTTCGACCAGGTCCCGCTTTTCCGGATAGGCCGAGGTGTCGATGCCGCGATCGTGGAGTGCGTCGCGCAGTTCTTCCTCGCTCAGCGCCTCGATCGCCTCCGCCGTCATCGCCATGAAATTGAGCTTGCGCTTGACCGGCGGATTGAGCTCGCCGAACACGCTGGTGTTCGCAAACGCGAATTCCCGGGCATATTTGCCCATGAAATGGTCGAGGAAGGTGTTGAGCGCCGGCCTGACCCGCGGATCATCGGTCATGTCGGCCTGGCAGGCATCGAGCGTTTCGACCATCAGCCTGGTCCAGCGCTCGGCGCCGCGGTCGTTCATCAGCTGCATGGCGTTGTGGGTGTGGTGGAAGCTCAGCCTGAAATCGGCGCCGTGATAATACGGACCGCCGCCCATCACGTCGGCCCACATCGAGGCTTGCGTGTTGATGTGGTGGTTGACGCCGCCGACGCGGGCAAAGACTGAAACGAACCAGTCCTCGTCGGCAAACACCCGGGTGTAGAAATTCTCGACGATGCGGACGATCCGTTCCGGCCCGAGCACCGAGAAAAGCTGCCAGAACTGGATCGGCTTCGACAGGTCGTTGGATGCCTCGAGCGAGATGATCTGCGCCATCCGGTGGGCGTTGTCGGGAAGCAGCTTCTTTTCGATGGCGGCGGTGATGTAGTCCCGCTGCGTCTTCTCCGTCATGTAGCCGTGCCGGGTCGGGAAGTTGGGGTAGGTGAATTGTTTCACGCGTCGTGTCCTTTGCCGGCCTGTCGCGCGCTTGCGCTCTCGTCAGGCCCCGTGCCAGGTCCTCGCCCGGGATTTGCATTGCTGTTTGCCCGCCTATTTAGGAAAAGGCGAGCGGCAATACAATCAGCCTCGGCAGGCGGCCCACGCGGTGGCGCCTGGGCAGTTGTCCGGCTGCCCGATCAACGCGGGCAAGAGGTCGCATTGGCGGATTAGCTGTGGCCTTGGCCGGCTTCAGGGGTAAAGCTGTGGCCAGACGATTCCAGCGCAAAGGCAGGACCCTCCTAATGGCAGGCCACCATCACCACCACATCGACGCCGGGAAGGGCGATTCACGCGTTGCCTGGGCGGTTGTCGTCAACCTGGCGCTGACGGTGGCGCAGATTATCGGCGGCATCGTCTCGGGCAGTCTCGCCATGATCGCCGACGCGATCCACAATTTCTCCGACGCGATGTCGCTGATCATCGCCTTCTTTGCCCGCAAGATCGCCCGGCGCCCGGCCGACGGAAAAATGACCTTCGGCTATGGCCGCGCCGAGGTGGTGGCGGCGCTGATCAACTACACGACGCTGATCGTGATCGGCTTCTATCTGGTCTACGAGGCGATCATGCGCTTCATCGAGCCTTCCGGCGTCGACGGATGGCTGGTGGTGATCATCGCCGGCGTGGCGCTCGCCGTCGATGTGGTGACGGCGCTGCTGACATTTTCGCTGTCGAAGGAGAGCGTCAATATCCGCGCAGCCTTCGTGCACAACGTCGCCGATGCGCTGGGCTCCCTGGCGGTGATCTTCGCCGGAACCCTGATCATCCTCTACGACTGGCAGATCATCGATCCGATCGTCACGCTGGCGATCGCCGGATACATCCTGTGGCTGTCGTTCGGCGAGATCGGCAATGTGATCCGCATCCTGATGCTCGGCGCCCCGCCGGAGCCGAGCGCGTCACAGGTGATCGAAACCATCGAAGCCATCGACGGCGTCCAGAGCGTGCACCACCTGCATCTGTGGCAGATGCAGGAACACGAAGCGGCGCTCGACGCGCATCTCGTCATCGACACCGGACGCTGGGGCGACGCCGATGCGATCAAGCAGGCGGTCAAGGCGCGGCTCAAGCAGCAGTTCGACCTCGACCACACGACGCTGGAGCTCGAATGTGCGAAACACGCCTGCGTTGGCGCGAAGATGATCGGGTGAGGGCGTGGGTCGTCTCCGGGGCGGCACTGTAAGCAAAGCACGGCACGTCTGGATATGCTGGCTGAAATTGCCACCTCGGTGCTGACCGTGCCACTGCGTACCCCGTTCGAATGGCCAGATCAGGGGACGAGAAGCCCGATGATTGAGGCAAATCAATAAATGCGCTCCTGATCCGTGCGATAAACACAGCAAAGGAGGACCCTGATATGTACAAGAACATCCTCGTGGCGGTGGCCCTTGATCACACACATGATGTTGCCGGCGCCTTTGCCGCTGCCCGGTCGCTTGCTGATGAAGGCGCGTCTGTCATCGCTCTGAATGTGCTGGAGGAGATGCCTTCTTACGTGGTGCCATATCTTCCTCAGGAGCACTTCAGGAGCCGGCATGCGGACGCTGAAACGATGCTGAAAGCCAAGCTTGGGGGCGTTGCCGATGTCAAGCCCGTCGTGGTCAGCGGACATCCCGGCACAACGATTGTCGAATACGCCACCGAGCACGACGTCGATTGCATCGTGATCGCGTCTCACCGTCCCGGCCTGCAGGACTATTTCCTCGGTTCGACCGCGGGCAGGGTGGTTCGGCATGCGCCCTGTGCGGTGCACGTGGTCCGATAGGTCTTCCGGCCCAACCAAACGAACCTGGTGATCAACCGGGCGTGCGAGGGTTACTGCCTGCCGTGCGGCCAGGTACGGACTTCGGTGCTGAAAGACGGGTTGCCATTGCAGCCGGTGAGTCTGTGAAGGCTGTCGTCTGATTTCCGCAACCGGCTGCACTGCGCCGGCCTTCACCCTGCCGCATCCCGCCACAGCGCAGCGATCCTGCTCCGCACCAGCTTTTTGTCGTCCTTGAGCAGGTTCTTCACGATACCGCGGACCTTCTCGTGCAGTTCCGCCGAGCGGGCCGCCATCACCGTGCGCAGGGTGGCGATCTCGGCCGGGTCGCCGATCGTGTCCGGGTCGGAGGCGATCAGGGCCTCGAGGTTGGCGAGATCGTGGTCGTCGCCGAGCGCCTCGCCGGCGAGATCGGAGATTTCAGCGCGCATTGCCATGTCGCCGGGCCAGACGGGGCTCATCAGCTGCACGTGCATGCGGTGATACTTGATGCGCTTGCGCAGATCGTGCCAGTCCTCGGCGAGGCCGCTGGCGGTCGCTGCTTCGAGCGCCCGGACTGCACGGCCGTAGTTCCGGGCGACGCCCCGGGCCAGCAGTTCGACGGCCCTGGCCTTGCTCTTCGGCAGCTTGAGCCCGGCAAGCGCCGCGATGCCGTCCTGGCAGTCGGCAATCGCCGCGGCGATTTTGGCTTCGAGGTCGGTTTCCGCCGAAGCGATGCGGTCACGGCGGCAGGCCAGACGGTCGCGGATGGCGGCAAGCTCGGGGAGATGGCTGCTCGCGGCGCCTGAGGCCAGCAGATGGTCCATCGCCTCGACCAGTGCAGTGGCGTCACGCACCGCCGACAGCGTGGATGCAATGTCGCGCACCCGGGCGTTCTCGCGGGCGCAGAATTCGGGTGCTGCGGCACGGACCAGCCGGAACAGGCCGCGCAGCCGCTTGAAACGCTTGCGCGCCTCGTGAATGGCTTCGTGCGGACCGTCGGGCCTGTTGCGCAGGCTCTCGATGGCGCGCCTGTACTGGATTTCGGCGACGCGCGTGACCTCGCCGGTCAGCGGCCTGCCGGGGCGGATGCTGTAACTCATCGGTGCGCAGCCTCGGGCCAGCCGTTGATCGCCAGCGTGGCGTTGGACCAGGCGGCTTCACCGGTGACCTCGCGTCCGAGCCAGGAAGGCAGCGCCGGATCGTCGCTCTCCGAGCCCATCTCGACCTCGGCGGTGACGAGGCCCGCGAGCCGGCCTTCATAGGCATCGACCTCCCAGACGAAGCCCCCGATGGTGAGGATGTGGCGGGTCTTCTCGATCACCCGCCCTCGGCTGGCCTCGGTCATCGCGCGGGCATCGGCAACGGGGATGGCGTATTCGAATTCGTGCCGGGTCATCGCCGAGACGCCGACCTTCACCGTCAGTTCGGCCCTTGTCTCGTCATAGATGCGCACCCGCATCGAGGTGTCGCCGTCGACGGCGACATAGGCCTGGACGATGGTTTGCGAGCTCTCGACGGCATCGCGCCAGGCGTCGCTGTCGACCAGGAATTTGCGTTCGATCTCAAGGGCCATGGTCCATCTTCGACCGGATGGGCCGGATTTGCAATCGAAGTCGCGGCGTGGTCTGCGGGGCAGATTGCCGCTAGAGCATTTTCGGTGAAAACGAAATCACCGGAAATGCTCCAGTTTATTGTTTTCACGCAATTCCGGACGCGAAACCGGTTTCCACTTTCGCTGGAATTGCTCTAGCGGAACATCGGCGGCCGGGCGTCGACCCAGATCCCGTCCCGTTTGCCTGATTCCGCCACCGCGAAGACGGCGGCCATCGAGCGCAGGCCGTCCTCGGCGCGGGGGTAGAGATTGGCGGCGGGGTCCATGCTCCGGCCTTGCTTCTCGGCGCGGATGGCTTCGGCGAGATCCTTGTAGATATTGGCAAATGCCAGCGGCATCCCTTCGGCGTGGCCGATGGTGACGCGGGTGGTGCGGTCTGCCTCGGGCGAGAGGTTTGCCTCGCCGCGCTCGATGGTCTGGAGGCGGCCGCCAAGCGGCATCCAGTAGAGCTGGTTGGGCTGTTCCTGGGCCCAGCGCAATCCGCCGTTTTCGCCGAAGACCTGCAGCGTCAGCCCGTGCTGGCGGCCGATGGCGATGGACGAGGTCCAGAGTCGCCCCACCACTCCACCGTCCATGCGGAAATTGACCATGGCGTCGTCCTCGAGCTCTCGGCTCGAAATGCAGGACACGGTGTCGGCGGAGAGTTTTTCGACTTCCTGGCCGGTGACGAAACTCGCCATGTGCAGCGCGTGAATGCCGCAATCGGCGAACTGGGCTGACACGCCGGCCTTGGCCGGATCATAGCGCCAGCGGACCCGAGGATTGTCGGCGTCGGCGGCATCCGCATGGTGGCCATGGGCAAACTCGGCCTTGACCAGCCGGATCCTGCCGAGATCACCGCGCGCAACCATCGCCTTCATGTGGCGCACCAGCGAATAGCCGGTGTAGCCGTAGTTGACGGCACAGATCTTGCCCGTGGCGCGGGCGGTGCGGACGATGTCCTCGCCCTGTTCAATCGTCATGGTCATCGGCTTTTCGCAGAGTACATGAAAGCCCGCCTCGAGAAAGGCCTTGGTGATCTCGTAATGGGTGGCGTTCGGGGTGGCGACGGTGACGAGATCGATGCGGTCTTCGCGGTTTTTCTCGCCCTCAAGCATCTCGCGCCAGTCGCCATAGGCGCGGTCGGTTGCAAGGCCCAGCCGCCTACCATAATCGCGGCCGGCATCGGGCCGGAGATCGAGGGCGCCGGCTGAAAACTCGAACTCGCCGTCAAGGCCGGCGCCGAGCCTATGCGCCGGGCCGATCTGGCTGCCTTCGCCGCCGCCGATCATGCCCCATTTGAGCTTTGTCATGGTCAGGTTCCCCGCTCAGAAGCCGATGGATTTGAGATAGGCGCGGTTGGCTGTGGCGTCGCCCAGCGTGTCGGGGTCGAGCAGGGGATCGCAATCCTGTTCCACCGTGCACCAGCCATCGAAACCGTGATCGAGCAGGATCTGCCGCACGGCGGGGAAATCGACGTCGCCTTGGCCGAGATTGCAGAAGATTCCTTGCCCGCAGGCATCGTAGAAGCCGGTGCGGTTGGCAATCGCCTTCGCTTTGACATCCGGGTCTATGTCCTTGAAATGCATGTAGGAAATGCGCTTCATATGGCGTTTCATGAAGCTGACCGGATCGAAACCCGCATAGGAATGATGGCCGGTGTCGAAGCAGATCTTCAGGATCTTCTCGTCGACCTCGTCGAGCAGGCGCTCGAGTTCGGGTTCGAAATCGATGAAGCCTGCGGCGTGGGCATGGATCCCCACCGTCAAGCCATACTCCTCCGCCCCGAGCTTGGCCACGGTGGCGATGCGGTCGCGGAAGGCGGTCCATTCGGCCTGATCCATCTGCTCGGCCTCGCTGGCGCGGCCGGCGGTCGGCGCGCGGCGGGGCGAGATCGAATCGATCAGCACCAGATGTTGTGCGCCATGGGCATGAAGCGCCTTGCAGGTGCGGACCGCACCATCCATCACGTCGTCCCATTGCGCCGGATCGTGGAAGGCGCGGAACACCACGCCGCCGATCAGCTCCAGTCCATTCTCTTCAAGCGCCTCGGCAAGAATTGCCGGATCCTCGGGCATGTAGCCCACCGGGCCAAGCTCGATGCCGGTGTAGCCGGCTTGCGCGCATTGGCTCAGCACCGTGCGCCAGGCCGGATTGCGCGGATCATTTGGAAACTCCACGCCCCAGGAGCAGGGCGCATTGCCGATTTGGATGGTCATGTCCTAGAGCCCTCAGAGCGTTTGGATGGTTTGCCAGGTTCTTGTCCGTGAGGAGGCGAAGGCCGCCGCCACGATTTCGTTGACCGCGAGCCCGTCGCGGAAGGTCGGCCAGACCGGCGTGCCGGTCTCGATCGCTTGGAGGAAATCCCGTGCCTCGATGGTGATCTGGTCCTGGTAGCCGGTGCCGTGGCCGGGGCCCTGGCAGAACGGCAGGTAATCGGGGTGCGCCGGACCGGTCAGGATCTTGCGGAAACCGCGCACGGCTTCCGGCTCGTCCATCCGGTAGAGCCAGAGCGCGTTCTGGTCTTCCTGGTCGAAGCGGATCGCGCCCCTGGTGCCGGTGATCTCGTAGGCGTAGCCCATCTTGCGGCCGGTGGCGATGCGGCTGAAATGCATCTGTCCCATCGCGCCGTTTTCGAACCGGCACATCATCTGGGCGTGGTCGTCATTCGAGACCGTTCCGCCGGGACGGTCGGTATGAACGGTCTCGATCTCGGCGATCAGAGAGCGGATCGGGCCGATCAGCGCCAGTGCTGCGTTGATCATGTGCGGGGCGAGATCGCCCATGGTGCCGTTGGCCTGGCCATCTGTTCGCCAGTTAGCAGGCGTTTCGGGGTCGGCCAGAAAATCCTCGGTGTGTTCGCCTCTGAACCAGGTGATGTCGCCGATCGCGCCCTGGGCGATCAATTGCCGCGCGAACTGGCTTGCGGGTGTGCGGATATAGTTGAAGCCGACCATGTTGGCCGCGCCGCTTTTTTCCGCCGCCTCGACCATGGCGCGGCTGTCGTCCAGGCTTGCGCCCATGGGTTTTTCACACAGTACCGGCTTGCCGAGCGCGAAGGCGGCCTCGGCGATGGCGCGGTGGGTGGATTGCGGCGAGGCGATGATGACGGCCTCGACCTGCGGGTCGGCGACCAGTTCCCGCCAGTCGCGCGCGGCGCGCCGGAATCCGTAGGCTCTGCGGTAGCGTTCGGCCGAGTCCGGCGAGCCTGCGGAGACCATTTCGAGCCGTGGCCGCAGGCCGGTGTCGAACACCGCGCCGACAGTCGTCATCGCCACCGCATGGGCCTTGCCCATGTAGCCTCCGCCGACGATCCCGATGCCGATCTCTCCCATATCAGCCTCTGTTTTGAAATTCAGTTTGCAACCGGTTGCAAAATAAGTATCCTCGGAATCGGAGTTTCGCAAGCGGCATTTTGGCAACCGGAAACAATCCGGAGAATCTGCCGCTGCCATCGGGAGGTTGCAGCGCTCATGAATGACGGGACCGTTCGGCTGACGACGGCGCAGGCCATCATCAGGTACCTGGCCAACCAGTATATCGAGATCGACGGCGAGGAGATGCGCCTGTGCGGCGGCGGTTTCGGCATTTTCGGCCATGGCAACGTCACCTGCCTGGGCGAGGCGCTGTATGATCATCGCGCGGAGCTGCCGCTCTATCGCGGCCAGAACGAACAAAGCATGGGCTTTGCCGCCGCCGGCTACGCCAAGCAGTGGCTCAGGCAGCGTTTCATGTTCTGCACGGCATCGGCGGGGCCGGGGACGGCCAATCTGTTGACATCAGCAGCGCTGGCGCATGCCAACCGGCTGCCGATGCTGATGCTGTGTGGCGACATTTTTCTCACCCGGCTGCCCGATCCAGTGCTTCAGCAGCTCGAGCATTTCGGCAATCCGGCCATGGGCTTGAATGATGCCTTCAAGGCGGTCAGCCGTTATTGGGACCGCATCACCCATCCGGCGCAGATCATCCAGTCGCTGCCCGCGGCGATCGCCACCATGCTCGATCCGGCCGATTGCGGCCCGGCATTCCTCGGTCTGCCGCAGGATGTGCAGGGTTGGGCCTATGACTACCCGGTCGAGCTGTTTGCGAAGAAGGTGCACCGCATCCGCCGGCAGGCGCCGGATGCACATGAAATCGCTGACGCCGCGGCGGCGATCTCCTCTGCGAAACGGCCGGTGATCATCGCCGGCGGCGGCGTGCAGTATTCGCGCGCGGTCAAGGAACTGACCGCCTTCGCCGAGGCCCGGCAGATCCCGGTGATCGAAACCATCGCAGGGAGGGCGAACCTCCTGAACGAGCACCTGCTCAATATCGGTCCCGTCGGCGTTACCGGTTCGGACAGCGCCAATGCGGTTGCCGAAAAGGCGGACGTGATCATCGCCATCGGCACAAGGCTGCAGGATTTCACCACCGGGTCGTGGACGGCATTCGACAAGGCGGCGAAACTGGTTTCCCTCAATGCCGCCCGGCACGATGCCTCCAAGCACCTGTCGCTGCCGGTGGTGGGGGATGCGAAACTTGCGATCGAGGCGCTCGATGCGGCGCTGGGCAGCTACGCGGTGCCTGGGGACTGGACCTCGTTTGCACAGGCCGAGCGCAAGGCCTGGGACACTTACGTCGAGGGCAATGTCGCGCATGGCAACCGGCCCAATTCCTATGCGCAGGCGATCGGCGTGGTCAACGCGCTGTGCGATCCGCGCGACCGGGTTGTCACCGCCGCGGGCGGGCTGCCGGCGGAAGTGACCGCCAACTGGCGCACGCTCGATATCGGCACGGTCGACGTCGAGTTCGGCTTTTCCTGCATGGGCTACGAGATTTCCGGCGGATGGGGTGCGCGCATCGCCCAGTTCGAGCGCGAACCGGACAAGGACACCATCGTCTTTGTCGGCGATGGCTCCTACCTGCTGATGAACTCCGATATCTATTCCTCGGTGCTGAGCGACCGGAAGCTGATAATCCTGGTGCTCGACAATGGCGGCTTTGCCGTCATCAACAAGCTGCAGAACAACACCGGCAACGAGAGTTTCAACAACCTGATCGCCGATTGCCCCACCGTCGCCGAGCCCTTCGCGGTCGATTTCGAGGCGCACGCGGCGGCGATGGGGGCGAATGCCGAAACCGTCTCCAACCCGGCGGAGCTGGGCGAAGCGTTCAAGCGCGCCAAGGCGAGCCCGAAGACCCATGTCATCGTCATGAAGGTCGATCCCTATGACGGCTGGACCACCGAAGGCCATGCGTGGTGGGAAGTCGGCACGCCGCATGTCACCGGCAACGCCAAGGTCAGGGCTGCGCACGAAGAGCAGGAGTCCACCCGCTCCAAACAACGCAAGGGTGTCTGAGATGAAACGCTTCACCGCGCAATCGGCCGATCCACAGATCATCATCGAAGAGCTGCTCAATGGCGGCGGTGCGGTCGCCATTTCCGGCCTGTTCACGCCCGAGGATATTGCCGAGGCCCGCGCCATTGTCATGGCGCATTCGGAGAACGAGACGGAGAAGGTCACCCATTTCCAGGGCGCGGCGGAACAGGAGGGCAAGATCAACCTGCAGCGCCGGGTCTGGAACCTGCTGGCCAAGGGCGAGGTGTTTTCGCGCATGGCGGCGCATCCCGTGCTGATGGATATCCTGCGCAAGTTCCTTGGCACCGAATTCATCATGGGCTCGATCGCCGCCAACCGGATCCTTCCGGGCGGGCCGGGGCAGGAGCCGCATGTGGATTATCCTTATTGGGATTTCCACAAGCCCGAGACCCATCCGATGGGCTTCAACGGCTCGTTTCCGATGAATGCCCAGGTCTCGGTGATCCTCGATCCGTTCACCGAAGAAAGCGGCGCCACGGCTTACGTGCCCGGAAGCCAGAAACAGCTGCGCTACCCGACAGCGGAGGACGGCTTCCATGAACGCTGCGAGCGGATGCTGGGCGAGCCCGGCGACGTAGCGCTGTTTTACGGTGTGACCTGGCATTGCGCCATGCCGAACCGGTCCGACCATGACCGTAGCGCCATCCTGATCCAGTACCTGCCCAAATGGGTCAAGCCGATGGAGGACATGCCCGCGGCCTTGCCGCAATCCTTCCTCAATGCGGCGAGTCCCGACATGCGCCAGCTTCTGGGGCTCAATTATCCCTATCCGGAAGTGCTCGATGCGGCGCGCGCCGGCAATGCGGAAGGCCGGGCATGAATGTATTCGAGGGCATCAGAGCGCGAAACTTCCTCGTCATCGGCCGGGTCGGCATGGATCTGTCGCCAGAGCCTGCGGGAACCCGCACCCGTGATGCCGCTTCGATGACGGTGGGCATGGGTGGCTCGAGCGCCAATATCGCCGCCGGCCTGGTCAAGTTCGGCTGCAAGGCGGCGCTGGTGACCAGGGTGTCGGACGACGCTGTCGGTTGGTACTGCCTGAACCAGCTCGATCATTACGGCGTCGACCGCAGCCATGTGAAGAGGATCACCGGTGAATACCGTACCTCGCTCGCGGTCTACGAGAGCCGGATCGAGGAGCATCAGAGCGTCATCTACCGCAACAATGCAGCGGACTTCCAGATGGACCTCGCCGATGTCGAAGCGGTGGATTATGCGCGGTTTGGTGCGTTGATCACCGCCGGCACGGTGTTTGCCGCCGAGCCCTCGCGCTCGGCCGCGTTCCGGGCGTTCGAACTTGCCCGGGCAGCCGGTCTGCCGATCATCTTCGACGTCGACTACCGGCCCTACTCATGGCCGTCCCCGCAGGTCGCGGAGGAGGTCTTGTCGCGCGCGGGCGCGATGGCGGATGTCATTGTCGGCAATGACGAGGAATTCGGCTTCATGGCCGGCGGCATCGACAAGGGTCTCGACAAGGCGCGTGAGCTGGCGCGCTCGAGTGCCGCGATCGTGGTCTACAAGATGGGCCCGGACGGCGCGGTGACGTTTGCGAACGGCGATGAAATTCGCACCGGCATCTATCCGGTCGAAGCGCTCAAGCCCACCGGGGCGGGCGACAGTTTCATGGCGGGGCTGCTGGCCTCGCTGTCGGAAGGCCGCGATATCCGCGACGTGGTGCTGCGCGGTTCGGCCTGTGCGTCCATCGTCGTCTCACGGCCCGGCTGCGCTCCTGCCATGCCCGATACCCAGGAACTCGAGGCCTTCCTCGCAACCCATCCCGGCCCGACCACAGTCTGAGCCCCATATCGTCTGAAAGGACCACACCCATGCATATCGCGCCCTATGACAACCAGAACAAGCCGATCGTGGACGCCGAGAATGCCTGCGTGCCGCTCAACTACTTCAACATCGTCAAGCTGAAGAAGGGCGAGGCGTTCGAGTATCAGGTGCCCGGCTACGAGACCTGCATCGTTCCCGCCACCGGCAGCGTCGATGTCAGTGTCGAGGGCGTGTCCTTCGCCAAGCTCGGCAATCGCGGCGTCGATGTCTGGGACGGCGAGCCGGAAGGCGTCTATGTGCCGGTCGGCGCGAAGGTGACCATCGTCTGCGTGTCCGACCGGACCGAGACCTTTATCGCCGGGGCAAAATACGACAAGGTGCTTGAGCCTTTCGACGTGCGCGCCGACGGGCTCGATCTTGTGCAGTACGGCTCCGACGACACCAAGACCCACCGCAAGATCAAGCACATTCTCGGCCAGAAGCAGCATGGCAAGGTCGGACGGCTTCTGGTCAGCGAATTGTTCACCGTCGGGCAGGGTGGCTGGTCGGGCTTTCCGAGCCACAAGCACGACACCGATCGTCTGCCTGATGAGACCCGGCACGACGAGACCTACAATTTCCGCTTCCGGCCCAATCACGGTTCCGGCGTGCAGATGCTGCAGCGCGAGGACAACAAGCCGGGCGACGCCTACCACATCGTCGACGGCTCGACGATCTGCCTCGACAAGGGCTACCACCCGTGCTGCGTGCTGCCGGGCTACGAGATGTATTATTTCACCATCCTCGGCGGGCTCAGCCAGCGCTCGCTGATCCAGTATTTCCAGCCCACCCATGCCTACCAGATCGAGACGATCCCGGGCATCAAGGACATGGTCGCGAAGTTCAAATGAGCATTGCAACACTCGCCGAAGTCCTGCAGCCGGCACTCAGGGGCGGCTATGCGGTGGCCGGGCTGGTGACGCTCGGCTGGGAGGACATGCGCGCCTATGTGGCCGCCGCCGAAACCGAGGGCCTGCCGGTGATCCTGCAGGCCGGCCCCTCCTGCCGGGCGCACACGCCGCTGCCGATCCTTGGCAAGATGTTCCGCCATCTCGCCGAAAACGCGTCCGTTCCGGTCGTCGCCCATCTCGATCACGGCTACACCTTCGAGGAATGCAGGGAAGCGCTCGACAGCGGCTTCACCTCGCTGATGTTCGACGGATCGCGCAAGCCGCTCGAGCGGAATATCGAGGAGACAGCGCGGATCACCGAGATGGCGCACACGGCCGGCATTTCCTGCGAGGGTGAAATCGGCTTCGTCGGCTATTCCGGCGGCGAGACGTCCGCTGGCACCGATCCGGAGGAAGCCGCCCGTTTCGCCCGCGAAACGCGCGTTGACGCGATGGCGATCTCGGTCGGCAACGTGCATCTGCAGCAGGACAGGGAAGGCGGGCTTGACGAGCCGCGCATCCGCGCCATCGAGGCGCTGACCGAAGTGCCGCTGGTTATCCATGGCGGATCGGGCGTTCCGGTGGCGCAGCGCACGGCGCTGGCTCGCGGCTCGCGGATCTGCAAGTTCAACATCGGCACCGAACTCCGCATGGCCTTCGGCGACGCTCTGCGGGAGGCGGTGAACCGCGACCCGGACCGCTTCGACCGGGTGACAATTCTCAAGGAAACCCATGACCCGGTGATGGCGGCGGCCCGCGAGGTGATCCGCGCATTCGGCCCGGGCCAACCATAACTGTCGCAACAGGAACAGACGCATATGCTCAACATCGGACTCTTAGGCTGCGGCCGCATCGGCCAGGTTCATGCCGGCAGCCTGCAACGCATCGACAATGCCCGGATCGCGGCCGTCGCCGACGCTTTCCCCGAGGCGGCAAACGCACTGGCTGCCAGGACCGGCGCGGCGGCGATACCGGTCGACGAGATCATCGCCAGCCCGGATATCGACGCGGTGGTGATCGGCACGCCGACGGACACGCATTTCGACCTGATCGAGAAGAGTGCGAAGGCCGGCAAGGCAATCTTCTGCGAAAAGCCGGTCGACATGTCGGCCGACCGGATCAGGGAGCTGATCGGCGTGGTGGAAGCCGCCGGCGTGCCGTTCCTGACCGGCTTCAACCGCCGTTTCGACCCCGGCTTTGCCTCGATGAAGGCGCGGATCGAGGCCGGCGAGATCGGCGATGTCGAACTCGTCACCATCCTGTCGCGCGATCCTTCGCCGCCGCCGGTCAGCTACATCAAGAGCTCGGGCGGCCTGTTCCGCGACATGATGATCCATGATTTCGACATGGCCCGCTTCCTGCTCGGCGAAGAGATCGTGCGGGTCTTCGCCACCGGTTCGGCACTGGTCGATCCGGCGATCGGCGAGGCCGGCGACGTAGACACCGCTGTTGCCGTGCTGACCACCGCCTCGGGCAGGATCTGCCAGATCTCCAACTCGCGCCGCGCCACCTACGGCTATGACCAGAGGGCCGAGGTGCATGGCTCGCTTGGCCTGATCAAGGCCAACAATGTGGCTGAAAACAATGTCGAGATCGCCAGCGGCGCCGGTTTCCGCTCGGCGCCGGCACAGCATTTCTTCCTCGAGCGCTATGCCGGAGCCTATCTTGCCGAGATGAAGCACTTCATCGACTGCCTGACCGAGGGAACCGCGCCGTCACCGGGCATCCGCGATGGCCTTGCGGCGCAGCTGATAGCTGATGCGGCGGCAAAATCGCTGGCCACAGGCGTGCCGGTCGATCTGGGGTAATGCAGACTGAATGCAAAAACGCCTCCGGCAGACAGAGCGGCCGGAGGCGGAAGGTGCTGATAACACCCTAGAGCTGAACTGTTTGCCGATTGGCCTGTTGGATCAGGCGGCTTTTGCCGCCTTGGGAGCCTCGCCGGAGACGCTCTTGGAGATGGTATCCAGTGCCCACTGCTTGATCTGGGCCTCGAGCTCCTCGTTGCGTTTGCGCAGCGAGTCCACTTCAACATCCATCTTCTCGCGTTCGGCCTGCTGGTAGGCGTCAAGCTGTGCCTGCAGTTCCTCGTTCCGGGTCCTGAGCGATTCAACATCCTGGCCGCTCATCGAGTCCAGCTTGTTCTGGAGCGCGAGAACCTGCGAGGTGATCTTCGACTTGAATTCCGTGAGTGCTGCGACCTGGGCGGAAAGCTCGTCAAGGTCGGCGCCGGACTTTGGTGACAGGAACATCGCGGCAATCGAAAACAGCGCGAACAACGGGACCAGGACGATGGAGGAACCGGCAAGCGTGTGCAGCAGGCCGGCATGACCGACATCGAACATCGCTGCGAAGAACAGGGCGCCAAGCGTAATCGCCGCGACGCCGAGAGCTTTCGAAACCATGCCCATCATGCCGCCTTTATTGCTCTGGGTCTTGGTATTGTCTGATTTCTGGGCAGCCACGACGAACTCCTAACGCGATAACAAGCAATTGTTTGTGTAGACCGGCGCAGGGATGGGCGCGCCCCGTCAAGGGCAGGCGGCGACATGCAAGCGCGGTCTGAACCGGTAGTCCAACATGCCTGGATCATGTGCGATCGAACTGGCGGGCGAGAGTGCGTCATGCCTCCCCGGAGAGGGGTCTCGCACCTTCAAGCTAGCAGCACGTACTTAAAGAAAGGTGAAAACCCTTGGGCCTGCAATCCCCTGGGCAACCGGGTGGCCGCGCCGCGCTCAGGACAGGTCGCGCGGCGCGATTCAGGTCACATGCGATCGAGATTGTCGCGGTTTTCGGAGCTGCGACGCTCCGTTTTGACCGTCTCGAAACAGGCCCCGACTTCCATCCGGGCCATCTTGATCAGGTAGGACAGGAACTTTGTGTCCGAACGCAGCGCTACCTTGTCGGCCTGACGCGAGAGCTCGTAGGCGCCGGCCAGAAGGGCCTGGATCTTCAACAGGGTGATGGTCTCCTCGATGCTTGCCGGATTGTCGCTCATGAAGCAGCCCCGATCTCCGGGGTCAGGGATGGCTTGATGAAGGGCAGCTGCGTCCCCTTGCGGATCAGCAGTGGGCGATCGACGGACGCGTGCACCCGGCCTGAATGCAGGGCGGCTTCGTTGACTTCGACATAGGCCACCAGGCACCAGTCGCCCGACAGGATGCGCGGCATCCCGGCGGGGATCACTTTCCAGCCAAGGTCGAGCCAGCGCTTGAGCAGGAATTGCTGCAGCACGCCGCCGGTGTGGGTGATCCCCTCGTCGAGGCAGTATTCCATCACGGCGCAGAACATCTGGCCGAGAATTCCGGTGGCGCCGACGCCGCGGTACTCGGGCAGCACGTAGGTCCGGGTCCAGTCGGCCCATTCGGGGCTGCAGGGAATGCCGATGTTCTCGCACATGTGCGGGAACTCCTCGGAGACGAGGTTCGGAATGGTCGTCGGCATCAGGCGTGCCGAGGTGACCACCCGATCTCCGAGCATTCCGAGCAGGTAGGTGGCTTCCGGCGTGTCGAAGGGATCCAGTTCCAGGCCGTCATCACTGATCGGCACCCAGCGATTGGCTACGGCGTAGTAATCGTGGCGGCGTCTGAGAAACTCTTCGAACTCGCGTTCATAGAGATGCTTGTTCTGGGCATTGACAACATGGGCTTGGATCATCGCTTTTCCCCTTGGTTTTAAGGGGAAGATAGATGTGCCCGCTAGTGCATGTCGCCTAGCGATTCCGCCAGTTGACCAAGGGAGATCTCGCCTTGTTGAAGTGCCCGCGCCACGGCATGGGTCGTGTTGGTGGCGTTGAGCTTGGCACGAATCTGCGCGGTATGGAAGCGCACGGTCTTCTCGCTGATGCCGAGGATGACCGAGACATCCCAGCAGGACTTGCCGGCCGAGGTCCACAGCAGCACCTCGCGCTCGCGCGCGCTCAGCCTGCCGCGCACCGGACGCCGCTGCTGGCGCCGTTCAATGGCGGAAGAGGTATAGATCGCCATCAGGTTGAGCGCGCCGCGCTCCTTCTGGCTCAGCTTGAGCTTGTTCGGGGCGCCGAACGACAGCGCCGAAAGCCATTCGTCCCGTGAAAAAACCGGCACGATATAGCCGTCCGCCAGGCCATGTTCGCTGGCTTCGCCGGCGATCTGAAAGGCGCCGTCCCGGGAGGAAAAGCGCGGTTCGACCTCGTGCCAGGCAAACGGCGACATGGTTGAATAGACCTGCTGGCAAACGGCATCCTTCCTGGCGTAGTCCCGCTCGACGTAGCGGTTCCACCAGGACTGCGGAAACCGGTTGGTCTTGACCAGCGGATCGATCGAGCTGTCGCCGACCGGCAGGCCGGTGTAGATCATATGCTCGATGCCGTAGTCGCCGATGACTTGCAAGAGGTCGTCAAGAAGGGCGTCAATCGTGATGTGATTGTCGACCCGCTCGATGAATTCGAATACCGCTTTTTCCTGCGTGCCCATTAGATAACCCGGTGTCAGATAGCCTGGAATGACCTGAATCAGACCATTTATTTCGACACCGTAACCCTAAAATTGTATGGAGCAAACATCAAAGATCGACAATACAGGGACGGGTAGTCTTGCGGCGCGTGGACAAGTTCGACTTCAAACAATTGGCACTCGAAATTTAGCATATATTACTCGAACTGTGCGGCTCGATGACGATCAGGCGGCCATGGCTTTCCAACCAATACAATCTCTATTGCTCATTTTTGCTCCGGTCGTGAGTTTCACCTTTTCATGGTTTCGATTGCAACACCGGCGGGCCGAGGCCCGCACTGCTGGCTTCGTCGGGGCTACGGATAGGTTCGCTCGGTGATCGGCGTTGTCTCGATCAGGTTCTCGATCGCGCCGACAAGAACCCGCTCGGCCGGATTCAGGCTGCGGCGCGGATTGGTGACAAAATGGATGTCGGCGACCGGCAGGCCCGAATAGGGCGGCAGCGGCCACAGCAGGCCCGCATCGACATCGCGATTGGCGACATGGACCGGCAGCGCCCCCACGCCGATCCCGGCAACGATCATGCGCCGCACCTCGGGAAGATTTGCGGAGATGCCCTTGACCACGGGATTGAGCAAGGCGCGCTCGCGCAGCTGGGCGAGCAGGAACAGCGGGCCGCTTTCGACCTCGGTCTGAAACGAGACAGAGTTCTCGCCCTTGAGTTCGGCAAGCTTGATCTGGGTCTTGCCGAACAGCCGGTGGCGCGGACCGCAGTAAAGCGCGAACCGTTCCCGGTAGAGCGGCCTGGCTGTGAGCTGAGGGTCGGGATCGCGCATCAGGCAGACGCCGAAGGTCGCCCGGTTCTGGCGCAGCCGGTTGAGCACTTCCGAGCTCTCGGCAATCGAGATCGAATAGGTCACGTCCGGGTTTTCCGTATTGAAGCGGTGCAGCAAGGCGTCGAGATGCGTCGAGACCACGTGGCTGGTCATGACGATGTTGATGTGGCCGCTGACATGCTGCTTGGCCTTGTTGAGCAGTCCCGGGATCTGGGACACCACGCTGAACATGGCGTTGCATTCCTGATAGAGCAGCTGGCCGGATTCGGTGAGCGCGAAATTGCCCGGGCGCCGGTCCACGAGCGAGACCCCGACTGTTGTTTCCAGGCGCTTGAGCGCGCTCGAGATCGTCGGCTGTGTCACACCAAGATAGTCCGCTGCGCGGGTCAGGCCCTTCTGATCGACCACGATCATGAAGGTCCTGAGCAGGTTCCAGTCGAGATTCCAGGGGAAGCGTTGTTCGTAAGGCTGCATCATAAATCCTGTTTATAGTCTGGATAGATATTATTTGTTTGATCCATAGTAAATCGCCATGCGAGAAAATTGTTCAGGGCTGATGCAGCACACGCGGTTTTCGGGCGCGCAGCAGGGCAGTCCGGCAATTCATCGACCAACAGGGGAGCGATATGAACGCTTTTGCCAAGATCATAGGGACCGTGCTCACTGCGGGAACCATTGCCTTCATGTCTGCCGGCACGGTTGCCGCGGACGAGCTTGCGACACTCAAGGAAAAGGGTGTCATGCGCATTGCCATGAGCGGCGCCTATCCTCCCTTCAACTTCGTCAACGAGCAGAACGAAGTGGTGGGCTTCGACGCTGCCATCGGCACGGAGATCGCCAAGCGCATGGGGCTTGAAGCCGAAATCGTCACCACCGCCTGGGACGGCATCATCGGCGGGCTTCTGGCCAACAAGTACGATGCCATCGTTGGCTCGATGTCGATCACCGAGGAGCGCTCGAAGGTGGTCGATTTCGTCGGTCCCTACTACACGACCAAGCGGGCGATCTTCACCAAGGCCGGTTCGCCGATCACCAGCGTCAAGCAGCTGGGCGATGTCACCGTCGGCGTGACGCTCGGCGAGACCCATGAGCAGTGGGCGCGGGAACAGGGCTACACCGTCAAGACCTACAAGGGTCTGCCGGAGCTGCTGCTGGAACTCGAAAACGGTCGCGTTGACGCCATCATCGCCGATTCCGTCGCAGTGATCCTTGCCGCCAAGGAAAGCGGGCGCGACCTGGTCGCAATCGACGATCTCGAGACAGATTCCGTCGGCGCCGGCATCGCCATCCGCCAGGGCAACCCGGAACTCAAGGCCGAGATGCAGAAGGCGCTCGATGCCATCCAGGCCGACGGGACCTATGTCGAAATCGCCAACAAGTGGGTTGGCGGCGACATTCGCTAAGCTCTACCATGTTCCCGCGCCCGGATTGCCTGGGCGCGGGGTACACAACCGCCCGCGGGATCCAATCAGGAACGAATTGCCATGAAGACCAGCTACGGTCAGCTCACCATCGATGAAGTCCGCGAGGCGGACAAGGACCGGGTGGTCATCCTCTCGGTCTCGGCCACCGAGGACCACGGCTCGCACATGCCGCTCGACACCGACACGGTGCTCGGCATGGCGGTGGCCGAAGGGGCCGCGAAACTGGCGCCGGAAGACATCCTGGTGATGCCGCCCATTCCCTACGGCTTCAACGAGCACCACAAGGATTTCCCGGGCGTCATCTGGATCGAGCCCGAAACGCTGATCTCGTTCATCACCGACATCACCAAGTCGCTCGCCCATCATGGCTTCCGCCGCATCCTGCTTCTGAATTCGCATGGCTCGAACCATCCGGTTCTCGATCTCGCCGCGCGCAAGACGGTGATCCAGTCCGAGGTGCTTTGCGTCTCGGCCTCCTACTGGAACCTGTGCGCCAAGGAGATCAACGCCATCCGCAAGTCGGAGATCGGCGGGATCGCGCATGCCGGAGAGTTCGAGGCGGCGATGTACATGTACCTGCATCCCGATCTGGTGGACCTGAGCAAGGCGACCAAGCAGATCGCCCACAATCCCGGCAGCAAGTTCTTCAATCTCGATCTCGCCGGGGGCGGCGGCAAGGCGATGCTGATGCGCTGGTGGTCCTCTGTCTCCGAAGACGGCACGATGGGTGACCCGACTGTGGCAACGGCGGAGAACGGCAAGAAGTTCCTCGAAGCGGCGGTCAACGCCACCGTCGAACTGGTCAAGGAAATCCGCGCGCTGCCGCTGCTGCCGCGCAAAGACCATCACTGATCACTCGCAACTGACGACCAGCACTTGAAAGGGGAAGGGGGACGCCGTGGACACTGACCTGATGCTTCGCGTCTTCCCGTTCTTCCTGCAGGCGGCCTGGGTCACCATCCAGCTGTCGGTGCTGTCCTGCGCCATGGGCCTGGTCTGCGGCGCCCTGGGAGCGGCAGCGCGGCTGTCGCGCTCGCCGGCGCTGCGGTTCACCGGGGCAACCTATGTCAGCGTCATCCGCGGCACGCCGGCGCTGATCCAGGTGTTCATCCTCTATTTCGGCGGCCCGCAGATCGGCATCCAGCTCGAGGCGTTCGAAGCAGGTGTGCTGGCGCTCGGCTTCAACATCGGCGCCTACATGACCGAAACCATGCGCGGCGCGATCATCTCGGTCGACCGGGGGCAGAACGAGGCGGCGCGGACGCTGGGGCTGAGCCGGTTCGAGACCTTCCGCTCGGTGATCCTGCCGCAGGCGCTCAGGCTGATGATCCGGCCGCTCGGCGTCAACATCAACGCGCTGATCAAGGGCACGGCGCTGGTCGCCGCGATCTCGGTGGTGGAGCTGACCTACACCGCGCAGCGCTACATCGGCTCGACCTACAAGCCGTTCGAGATGTTCCTGCTGGCCGGCTCGATCTACATGGTGATCATCTATGTGACAGGCCTGGGCGTGTCCTGGCTCGACCGGCGGGTGGCGCTCAAATGACGGCGCTCCCGCAGACATCCGGAGGCCGTCATGGGTCTTGATTTTTCGGTCGTGCCGGCCTTTGCCGGGGCGCTGTTTTCGGGGGCGCTCTGGACCATCGCGATCACACTGAGCGCGGCCGTGCTGAGTTTCTTCGGCGGCATCGTGTTTGCCGTCATCGCGCTCTATGCGCCGCTGGTGATCCGCTACCCATTCCGGCTGTTTGCCTGGCTGTTCATGGGCACGCCGCTGCTTTTGCAGCTGTTCCTGATCTATTTCGGCCTGATCCAGATCGGCATCGACCTGCCGGCCTTCGTTGCCGGCGTCATCGGGCTGGGCTTACATTTCGCGGTCTACAATTCCGACATCATCCAGGCCGGCATCCTGGCGGTGGACAAGGGCCAGTACGAGGGCGCGCGCACGCTGGGGCTGAGCCGGATCCAGACGCTTCGAAAGGTGGTCGTGCCGCAGGCGGTGCGCTCTGTGGTGCCGCCGATCGGCAACAACATGATCGCGCTTCTGAAGGATTCCGCGCTGGTCTCCGTGATCGGCGTGGCCGAGCTGACGCTCTCGTCGCAAATGGCGATTTCGCGCACCTTCCGGCCGTTCGAATTCTACGTGGCGGCGGCTGCCTGCTACTACGTCATCAACCTTGGCCTCGAGGCCGGATTGCGTCGCATCGAGCGCCGCATCCAGCTTGCCCGCTAGGGCCTGAAGGGAGACACGCATGAGCGACAGACCGATCATCGACATCCGCCACGCGGCCAAGAGTTACGGCCCGCTGGAAGTGCTGAAAGACATCAGCCTTCAGGTGCAGAAGGGCCGGATCGTCGCCATCATCGGGCCGAGCGGCTCGGGCAAGTCGACGCTTCTGCGCGCCATCAACGATCTCGATCCGCTGAGCTCGGGCGAGGTCTGGCTCGACGACATCCAGGTCAACAAGGCCCTGCCGCCGCGCCAGTACGAGACGCATATCAATTCGGTGCGGCAGAACATCGGCATGGTGTTCCAGCACTTCAACCTGTTTCCGCACCTGACGGTTCGCGACAACATCACTCTGGCGCCGAAGATGCTCAAGGGCATTTCCAAGGCCGAAGCCGACCAGCTGGCCGTCGAGCAGTTGAACAAGGTCGGGCTTCTCGACCGGATCGACTACTACCCGTCGCAGCTTTCGGGCGGGCAGAAGCAGCGCGTGGCGATCGCCCGGGCTCTCGCCATGAAGCCCAAGGTGATGCTTTTCGACGAGGCCACATCCGCGCTCGACCCGGAACTGGTCGAGGAGGTCAACCTGGTGATGAAGCAGCTCGCCGAAGAGCACATGACCATGATCATCGTCACCCACGAGATGGGCTTTGCCCAGGACGTCTGCGACCGGGTTCTGTTCATGGACCAGGGCGTGGTCGTCGAGGAAGGCCCGCCGGAGGTGATCTTCCGGAATCCCTCCAATGAACGAACCAAGAATTTCCTCCGCAAACACCTCAAAGGACAGCATTAACGTGAAGACCAGCGGCGCCGATCTGAAGTCGAACCTCTTCTACCAGTCCCGTCTCACCCGGCCGATGCTCGACCGGTCGGAGGGCATCTATCTCTATGACACCACGGGAAAGCGCTACCTCGACGGATCGAGCGGCGCGATGGTGTCCAATATCGGCCATTCCAACCCCAATGTGCTTGCGGCGATGAAAAAGCAGATGGACAAGGCCACCTTCGGCTACCGGCTGCATTTCCAGAACGAGGCGGCGGAGAAGCTGGCGCGGATGACCGCCGAGCGGATGCCCGAGGGGCTCGACCGGGTGTTCTTCGTTTCCGGTGGCTCGGAGGCGGTGGAAAGCACCATCAAGCTTGCGCGGCAGTATGCGCTGGCGATCGGGCAGGACAGCCGCTGGAAGGTGATCTCGCGGTTTCCTTCCTATCACGGCGGCACGCTCGGCGCCGTGGCGCTCACCGGCTACGACCCGCTGACCAAGCCGTTCGAGCCGATGCTCAGGCCGATGCCCAAGATCGCCGCACCGCTGTGCTATCTCGACCGTGACAATCTCTCCGACCACGATCGTGGCCTGAAGTACGCCGACATGCTGCGCGACGAGATCATCGCCCAGGGGCCTGAAACCGTTCTCGCCTTCATCATGGAGCCGGTCGGCGGCGCCTCCACCGGCGCGTTGGTGGCGCCCGACAGCTATTACGGCCGCATCCGCGAGATCTGCGACGAGTTCGGCATCCTGTTGATCTACGACGAGGTGATGACCGGGGCAGGCCGCACCGGCAGATTCGTGGCCTCCGAGCACTGGGGCGTGATCCCCGATATCGTGGCGCTGTCGAAGGGCTTTGCGGCGGGCTACGCCCCGCTCGGCGCCATGGTGGCGCAGAACGAGATCGTCGATCATGTGCTCGACGCCGGCGGCTTCATGCACGGCTTCACCTATGCCGGCAATCCGCTTGCCTGCGCCGCCGGTTGCGCGGTTCTGGAAGAAATGGACCGGCTGAAACTGGTCGACAACGCCCGCGACATGGGCGACCTCTTGAAGGCGGAATTGACCAAGCTGATGGACCGCTATCCCTTCATCGGCGACGTACGCGGCAAGGGGCTGCTCTTGGCCTTCGAGCTTGTCTCCGACCGGGAGACGATGACGCCGCTGCCCAAAGGCCTCAACGCCTACAACCGTCTGGTCGATCTCGCCTACGAGCGCGGCCTGATCATCTATTCGCGGCGGACCCGCGGCGGGCACGAGGGCGACCATTTCCTCGTCTGCCCGCCGCTGATCATCACTGCCGCGCAGGTCGGCGAGATCATCGCCACGCTGATCGAGTGCCTCGATGCGATGGCCGGCGAGATGAACCTGCCGGTGAACTTGTAATGCCCGCACTCGACAAATCCGCGGGGCTGACGGAAGCCATCGCCCTGATCGGCGACGGCGCCCGCGTCATGATCGGCGGCTTCGGCGTGCCGGGCACCCCGTTCTGCCTGATCGAGGAGCTGGTCCGGCGCGGGCCCAAGAACCTCACCATCATCAAGAACGATGCCAACGAGCCGGGAATGGGGGTCGACTGGCTGCTGAGCGCCGGCATGGTCAAGCGGCTGATCACCAGCCATGTTGGACTGAACGGCAACGCCATCAGGATGATGAACGCCGGCGAGATCGAGGTGGAATTCGTCGCCCAGGGCATTCTCGCCGAGCGCATCCGCATTGCCGGTGCCGGCCTGAAAGGCTTTGTCTCCGACATCGGCATGGGCACCCTGCTGGCCGAAGGCAAGCAGAGGCTCGAGATCGACGGGGCGACCTACCTTTTCGAACCGGCGATCGAGGCCGATTTCGCGCTGGTGCATGCCGCCCGCGCCGATGCGGGCGGCAATCTCGTCTACGAGGCGACCGCGCGCAATTTCAATCCGCTGATGGCGATGGCGGCGGAATGCACCATCGCCGAGGCCGAGACCGTCCTGCCCATCGGCGACATCGGTCCGGATGCGGTGCACACGCCGGCGCCGTTTGTCGATCACCTGGTGGCGCTTGCCGAACTTCCGGAGGTCTACGGTGTCGTCAAAAGATAGAATGCTCGCCCGCGCGGCGCGCGACATCACGCCCGGTATGACCGTCAATCTCGGCATCGGCCTGCCGACGCAGGTGATGAATTTCGTCCCCGCCGATTGCCCGGTGTGCCTGCATTCGGAAAACGGGATCGCCGGGGTCGGCGGGCTGGCAGCGCCCGGCCACGCCAACCGCAACCTGATTGATGCCGGCGGCGGCTACATCACCTGTGCGCCCGGCGGATCGTTCTTCGACAGCGCGGTGTCATTCGCGCTTGTCAGGGGAGGGCGGCTCGATCTCACCCTGCTCGGCGCCTTCGAAGTGGCGGCCAATGGCGATCTTGCCAACTGGATCATTCCGGGCAAGTTCGCGGCAGGCGTTGGCGGCGCCATCGAACTGGCGCAGAAGGCGCGCCGGGTCGGGGTTCTGACCACCCACACCGACAAGCACGGCAATCCGAAGATCCTCGAGCGCTGCACCCTGCCGCTGACCGCCGTCGGCTGCGTTCACCGCATCTACACCGACATGGCGGTCTGCGACGTGCATCCCGACGGGTTGCATCTTGTCGAACTGGCCGAGGGTATAACCCTCGCCGAGGTGCGCGAGGCCACCGGTGCACCGCTCGTGGTCGCCGACGGACCGATGCCGACATTCTAGGAGCGAGACACATGACTCCCGACAACGAGACAGAGATCCTCAAGGCCGTCGATGCCGTGTTCGACCGCGAGATCGAGTTTCTCGCTGAACTGACCTCACACCCGTCGACCCGCGGCAATGAGCAGTCGGCGCAGGATTTCATGGCGCGCGAACTCGGCGAACGCGGCTACGAGGTCGACCGCTGGACCATAGATGTCGCCGACATTTCCCATCTGCCGGGATTTTCGCCGGTGATCGGCAATTACCAGTATGCGGTCAACGTCGTCGGCACCCACCGGACCCGCGGCGGCAACGGCAAGAGCCTGATCCTCAACGGCCACATTGACGTGGTGCCGGAAGGCCCGCTCGACATGTGGGAGACGCCACCCTACGAACCACGCGTCGAGGGCGGCTGGATGTATGGCCGCGGCGCCGGCGACATGAAGGCGGGGCTGGCGTCGAACCTGTTCGCGCTCGACGCGCTCAGGCACTTGGGCTTCGCGCCGGCGGGTGACGTGTTCATCCAGTCGGTGGTCGAGGAGGAGTGCACCGGCAACGGCGCGCTCGCCTGTCTGCAGCGTGGCTACAAGGCCGATGCGGCGCTGATCCCCGAGCCGTTCGAGGAGAAGCTGGTCACCGCGCAGCTCGGCGTCTTGTGGTTCCAGGTGCATCTCAAGGGCATCCCGGTGCATGTCGCCTATGCCGGCAGTGGCTCGAACGCCATCGAGGCGGCGATCCCGCTGATACAGGCGCTGCACGAAATGGAGCACCGCTGGAACGAGCCCGGCCGCCGTCACGGCGCCTATGCCGGGCACAACCACGCGCTCAATCTCAACATCGGCAAGATCCAGGGTGGCGACTGGACCAGTTCGGTGCCGGCCTGGTGCGTTTTCGACGTGCGCATGGGGCTGTTTCCGGGCCAGAAGCTCGACGAGGCCAAGCGCGAGATCGAGGCGGTGCTGGCGGAAGCCGCCAAATCCCACCCGTTCCTCGCCAAGAACGCGCCGGAAATCGTCTATCACGGCTTCCATGCCGAAGGTTACGCGCTGTCGGAGGACGGCTCCGAGGATGCCTCCCGGGCGATCTCTGCGCTCGAAGCGGCACACCATACGGTCACAGGCGCGAGCCTCGACAAGCTCGCGATTACCGCGACCACCGACGCGCGGTTTTTCGGGCTCTATGCCGGCATTCCGGCGCTGGTCTACGGCCCGAAGGCCGAAGCCATCCATGGCTTCAACGAGCGGGTCGATCTCGAATCTGTTCGCCGGGTGACGCAGGCGACCGCGCTGTTCATCGCCAGCTGGTGCGGGCTGGAGAAGATCTGACCCATTCCCTTGGGCGTTTCGCCGCTCCGGCCGGATCGGCGGCGTCTCCATTTGCGATTATCTGCCGCCCGGCCGCCGGGCTTGCGCCAGCACCTCGAGAACGGCTGCCCTGACCTCTTCGTCCTGCGCCAGCACCGCCTGGCTCAGCGTGTGCAGCCGCTGCCTTGTGTCGTGCAGCTGGTCGAGCAGGTCGAGAACCACCGGCAGGGTCTCTTCCTCGACGTCCATGTCGTAGCGCAGGGTGCAGATCAGCCGGACCCGGGCGACCTGGGTTTCGCTGAAGATCGCGGTTCCCGCCTCCTCGGCGGCTTCGACCAGAGCATCGCGCATCCACCGGTCAAGTTCGTCGCGATGGAGTTCGGGGATGAGCGCAATCACCTCTTCCAGGTTTTTCATGACAGCATCTCCTTGCGGGGATTTTGGGCTTGCCTGGGCGTCCAGCCTTCAAGGAACGCCGTCAACTCCGGCTCGTCGCCCTCGGGCAGCACCACCTTGAGGCTGATGTAGAGATGGCCTCTCACCCCGGTCTTGCGGTTCTTGATGCCGCGGTCCTTGAGCCTGAGCTTGGTGCCGGTGTTGGAGCCCTTGGGCACCGTGAGGCTGACATGGCCGGTCAGCGTCGGCACCTCGATTTTTGCGCCGAGCACTGCCTCCTTCAGCGTCACCGGGACCTCAAGATGGATGTTGTCGTCCTTGCGGGAGAAATGCGCGTCCGGCTCGATGTGCAGTTCGATATAGGCATCGCCGGCGGGGCCGCCGCCATAGCCGGGCATCCCCTGGCCCTTGAGCCGCAGCGTCTGGCGGTCCTCGGCGCCCTCGGGGATCGTCACCTTCAGGGTTTTGCCGTCAGGCAGCTGCAAAGTGTTCACGCCGCCCCTGGCGGCGTCGAGGAAGGAAACGCGCAAGGTGTAGCTCACGTCCTGGCCGGGCGCTTTCATTCCGGCCTGACCGCGGCCGCGGCCGCTTCCCATGCCCCCGCCCATGCCGCCAAAGGCGCGGGCGAGGAACTCCTCGAGATCCTCATTGCTGGCAAAACCGTCCTGGCCGGCGTGGAAGCCCGAGGACTGCGGGCCGGCGTGGTCGCGATAGTATTGCTGCTGGTACGTCTCGGCGCCCGACGCATCGATCTCGCCGGCGTCGAAGCGCCGCTTGCGGTCCTTGTCCTTGAGAAATTCATGCGCGGCTGAAATGTCCTTGAACTTCGCCTCGGCCTGCTTGTCGTCGGGATGCAGGTCGGGGTGGTATTTCTTGGCGAGCTTCTTGAAGGCAAGCTTGATCTCCTGATCGCTTGCGCCTTGTTTCAGCCCGAGGGCCTCGTATGGGTTCTTCATTCGGTTCGCTCCAGCATTGGCCATCCGTCATTTCGCCGCACTCATGCCGTTTTTCGACACCTGATGTGTTCAGGGCTCCAAGTCAGCATGACCAGCATTATTTAATGTGGATTCAAGGCTTTTCTAGCACCGCCCGGTGCGGGAGCGCATTGAGCTTGATCAAGCCGCGTGTCCGCTCTGCGTGCGGCTGGCGACGCGATGGTCAGGGCTGATGCTCAGATCGCCGCGCGGCGAACGATCTCAATCGGTGAGCGCGAGAACGGCTTCCGGCGCGAAATGGACCTTGATCGTCTGGCCGTTGACCGGCGACGGCCGGGTCGGGTCGTTGAACGTGTCGAGTGACAGCGCAACGTCGCCGATCGTGAGCTTGATGCGGATGACGGCGCCGAGGAAATTGACCGATTCGATGCGGGCTTCCAGCGTCTGGTCGCCGTCGCGGTGTTCGCGCCGGATCGATTCGGGCCGGATCGCCAGGCGGATGGCGTCTCCCGGCTTGACCGAGTCGGGCAGCGTCAGGCCGGAGATCGCGGCGGATCCGACTTTCGCTTCGCCGCGGCCCAAATCGGTCACGGTCGCGTCGAGCTGGCTCAAGGTGCCGACGAAGGCTGCGACGAAGGACGTCCTCGGTTGATTGTAAATCTCGGCGGGGGTGCCGATCTGCTCGATCCGGCCCTGGTACATGACCATCACCCGGTCCGACATCGACAGCGCCTCTTCCTGGTCATGGGTGACGAAGATCGTGGTGATGCCGAGTTCCTGCTGGATGGCGCGGATTTCCTCGCGCAACGAGACGCGGATCTTGGCGTCGAGCGCCGACAGCGGTTCGTCGAGAAGCAGCACCGAGGGACGGGGCGCGATCGCCCGGGCCAGCGCCACGCGCTGCTGCTGTCCGCCCGACAGCTGCCAGGGGAAACGGTCAGCCAGTTGCGGCAGCCCGATCAGCGCCAGCATTTCTTTGACCCGCTGGTCGATGTCGGCCCGGTTCACGCCCGCAACCCTGAGGCCGAAGCCGATGTTGCCGGCCACCGTCAGGTTCGGGAACAGCGCGTAGGACTGGAACACCATGCCGATATTGCGCTGGCTCGGCTTGAGATAGGTGATGTCGCGGCCATCGATGCTGATCGAGCCGGTGCTCGGCGTCTCGAAGCCCGCAACCATCCTGAGGATCGTGGTCTTGCCGCAGCCCGAGGGCCCGAGAAACGAGACAAATTCGCCGCGTCCGACCTCGATGTCGGCATTGCGCACCACCTGCATGGGGCCGAACGACTTGGAGATGCCGTTGATGGAGAGATAGGGGGCTTCGGTCATCAGTCTTTCACCGGTATTGCTGGTTTGGGCGCGAGCCGCGCGACAAGCTGGATCAGTCCCATGCAGCCCCAGGTGATGCCGAAGGCGATCACCGCGAGTGCGGCCGGCTCGTAGGCCCGGTTGGCGCCGAGCAGCTGCATGTAAGGTCCGAAGGCGGGACGGTTGAGCAGCGCCGCCATGGTAAACTCGCCAATGACGATGGCGAGCGTGACGAAGGCGCCCGACAGAACCGCCACAAGCACATTGGGCAGGATCAGCCGGCCCAGGATCGTCACCCAGCCGGCGCCGAGCGATTGCGCCGCTTCGGTCAGGGTGGTCACGTCGATGGTGCGAAGTCCGGTGTCGACGGCGCGGTACATGTAGGGCAGCGACAGGGTGGCGTAGCCGAACATCAGAAGAATGTTGGTGCCCGTCACAGTGCCGGTCAGCGGCAGCCAGCTCGAGGTGTTGTAGAGCCTGATATAGCCGAACACCACGACGATCGCGGGGATGACCAGCGGCAGCAGGGTGACGAACTCGACATAAGGCCGCGCGCGCGGCAGCTTTAGCCGCACCCAGTAGGCGGTCGGCACCACCAGGAGAATGCCGAACAGGATGGTGAACACTGCCATGATCACCGAGTAGCTGAAGGTCTCCTGGAATTTCGGATCGGCCAGCACCCGCGCATAGGCGTCGAGCGAATAGACGCCGCGCCGCATTTTCAGCGAGAACTCGGTCATACCCATCAGCGGCAGCAGGAAGTAGAGCGTGCCGAACGCGAGTGCGGCCCAGGCGGCTATGCGCTTCATTTCTGCCACCTCTCGGAGCGGGCCCTGAGCACGATGTAGATGGTGTTGGCGATGCCGGTGACGACGATCATGCCGAAGGCCAGTGCATAGCCCAGATGCGGATCGCCCAGCACGTCGCCGCGGATCTGCGCAAACAGCAGGATCGGGACGATGTTGAGCGACGAGCCGGTGAGAGCGATGGCGGTTGCGACGGCGCCGAAGGAGTTGGCAAACAGCAGCGCCATGGTGCCGAGGATCGCCGGAAACAGGATCGGGAAGGCGACCATGCGCCAGTATTGCGGGCCGCTGGCGCCGAGGATCTCGGCGGCTTCGCGCCATTCCCGCTTCAACCCGTCAAGCGCCGGGGTGATGATCAGGATCATCAGCGGGATCTGGAAGAACAGATAGGTGATCGTCAGGCCCCAGAAGCTCAGGATGTTGAACCCGAGCAGACGCAGGTCGATGCCGAGTTGTGTCTTGAGAAACACCGTCACCAGGCCGATGGGCCCCAGCGTAGCGAGAAAGGCGAAGGCCAGGGGTACGCCGGCGAAATTGGAAGCGACGCCGGAAAAGGTCAGCAGCGGGCCGCGGATGACCTTGGGCAGGCCGCCGAGCGTCATCGCGGCGGCCATGCAGAAGCCGATAAGGCAGCCAAGCGAGGCCGAGGCCAGTGAGATCTTGATCGAAATCCAGTAGGCGGAGCGGATCGATGCGGTGTTGAGGCCGATCACGTTGTCGAATGTGAAGGCGCCATCGATGGTGCGGAACGCGCCCACTACGATGTACATGGTCGGAGCCAGCAGGAACAGCACCACAAACAGGGCGAAGGGAACAAGTCCCAGCCAGTGGAGCGGCAGTCTGCCGCTCAAGGGAACCGGCCTGTGCGTTTTGATGTCGGGGGAGGGCTGCGCGGTCATCAGGCCATGTTCGGTAAAGCGGAAACAGGATCCGCCCCGCGGGCTGCCGCGGGGCGGTTGTTCAGGTGGTCAGGTTACTGAACGTTGGCGCCGACGACGGCATCCCATCCGGCAACAACGGCTTCCTTGTTGGCGTTGACTTCGTCAAGCGTCGGGAAGTAGGCCTTTGCATAGCCTTCAGCCGGCGGCAGGGCATCGAGCAGATCCTGCGGGACAACGCCGCGGGCAACCATGTCGTTGAAGCGGATCGGGTGGCAATAGCCCTTGAGCCAACCGAGCTGACCTTCGTCGGAATAGAGGTATTCCATCCACAGCTTGGCGGCGTTCGGGTGCGGTGCGTAGGCGCTGATCGCCTGCACGTACACACCGGCGAGAACGCCCGAAGCCGGAACCACGACCTCGACCGGCGGGTTGCCGGCGAGAGTGTCCTTGGCGGCGAGTGCATTGTAGTCCCACATGGCGACGATCGGGGTTGCACCCTGTGCCAGCGTACCGGCCTTGCCGATCACGGGGACGAAGTTGCCGGCCTTGTTGAGTTCGGCGAAGAACTCGAGGCCCTTTTCGCCGGCTTCCTTGCCTGCGGCGCCGCCGTTTGCCAGACCAGCGGCGAGAGTGGCCAGGATCGCCTGGTTGGATGCGCGCGGATCACCGGCGAGCGCAACCTGTCCGGCATATTCCGGCTTCAGAAGGTCGGCCCAGTCCATCGGCGTATTGGCGACAAGATCCTTGTTCACGAGGAAGGACATCACGCCGTAATAGTCGCCGTACCAGTAGCCTTCGGCATCCTTTGCGCCATCGGGAATCGAATCCCAGGTCGAGACCTTGTAAGGCTGGACCAGGCCTTCGGACTTCGAAGCCGGACCGTAGGCGAGACCGACGTCGATGACATCCGGCGCCTGCGGACCGGTGTTGTCCTTGTTGGCGCGGATCGCTTCGAGTTCGTCGGCGGAGCCGGCGTCGGGGTTGAGTTCATTGACCGTGATTTCGGGGTACTTCGCCTTGAAACCGGCGATGACGTCGCCGTAGCCGCACCAGCTGTGCGGCAGCGCGATGGTGGTGAGCATGCCTTCGGCCTTGGCGGCTGCGACGAGCTCGTCCATGTTCTGGCTGAAGGCCGCGCCAGCAAAATTCATTGTGAAGGCCGTGGTGGTGGCAAGCACCACGCCAAGCTTTTGAAGTCTCGACATTTCGAACGCTCCTGTTTCCGCCGAAGCGGATTGATTATTATCCGCACGAGGCGGCCTCGGGTGATTTGTCACCGGGACGTCAGCACCTAAGCACCGTCGATGACGGTAGGATGACAGTCGCGATCCGACATGCCCCCGACGGCAATCCAATCGCATTTTGGGGCTTTCCGCAATAGACAACACGTTAGCCGGCTCAAGTTCAGCGCAAGCGGTGGAAAACCGGTTGGAAGACGTACCGTCAGAACCGGTTCGCCGCGCCACGAGGAGGCAGGGCGGCGCTGGCCGAAGGATACGATCCCGGCATGAGGCGACAGGCGGGTCGTTGGTGTCGTTGTTGGAAAATGGTGGGCGCGACAGGGATTGAACCTGTGACCCCTGCAGTGTGAATGCAGTGCTCTCCCGCTGAGCTACGCGCCCGTCGCCGGCCCGCAAGCTGCGGTGCGATCGGTTGAGCGGCGGTATAAGCGGTCCGCCCGGCAAAGGTCAAGCGGGAGATCGGCGGGCGGGGCGGCTTTTTTGCCAAGCTCCGGCGGGCTGGCTCAGCCAGTCCTGCCGCGCTGCGCGATCAGCTCACGCACCATCTTCGCATCGAGCTCGTCGAAATGCCCGATGATGATATCAGGGTTGAAGCTTGCGACCGGCTTGTCGGAATAGCCGAAGGGAACGGCGATTGCCGGCACCGAGGCATTCTGCGCCGCCAGGATGTCATTGACGCTGTCGCCGATCATCACCGCATTGTCCGCCTTCGCGCCGGCCATGTCGATGGTGCCGAGAATATGATCGCCATGCGGCTTCTTCACGGGGAACGTGTCTCCGCCGGTGATGGCGGCGAAGCGTGCGGTAAGGCCGAGGCTGTCGAGCAGGCGGCGGGCCAGCGCTTCGGTCTTGTTGGTGCAGACGGCAAGCTTCATGCCGTCCGCCTCGAGCCGGTCAAGCGCGTCGATCAGGCCGGGATAGGGTTCCGACTTGCCGGGCATCTCGGCGGCGTAATGGACCAGGAACGCATCGAAGGCGTTTTCCAGCTGCTCGGGCGAGGAGGGGTGGCCATGATGTGCCCAGGCCTTTTCGATCATCGCCTTGGCGCCCTGGCCGACAAGCCAGGTCATGTCGTCGAATGTGACAGGAGCGAGGCCGTTGAGACCCAGCACGTGGTTGAGACTCGCCATCAGGTCGGGCGCGGTGTGGATCAGCGTGCCGTCAAGGTCGAAGATAACCAGGGAGGATGTCATGGGTGCTCCGGGAGGAAGGGGACGGGTGGCGCCGGACGGGCGGCGCGACGCTGACTTAACAGTCAAGCAGCAACGGCGCAATCGGCGGCTTGCCGCGCCAGGATCGCCAATTTTTCCGGAAAACGGGGCTTTCTCCGCAGATTGCGGCCCTGGCCGCCGGGCCACCGGCCTGAGCAGGCATCACGGGCTTTGCCTTGCCGGGCTTCCATGCTAACAGGCGGTCCAGCATCAACAACAATGGCAGACTGGCATGGACGCCCGGCAACTCAAGATCGCAGCAGCGCAGGCAGCACTCGAACATGTCGAGGACGGAATGCGGCTCGGTATCGGAACCGGTTCGACCGCGGACGAATTTGTCCGCCTGCTGGCCGAAAAAGTCGCTGAAGGCTTTAGTGTGCAGGGGGTTCCGACATCCGAACGCACCGCACGGCTCTGCGTCGAGCTCGGGGTACCGCTCTTTTCTCTCGACGACCTGCCGGAACTCGACCTGACCATCGACGGCGCCGACGAGGTCGATGGCTCGCTCGGTCTGATCAAGGGCGGCGGCGGAGCGCTGCTGCGCGAGAAGATCGTCGCCTCTGCCTCGGCCAGGATGATCGTCATTGCCGACGAGACCAAGCTGGTCGACACGCTCGGGCGGTTTCCGCTGCCGGTCGAGATCGCGCCCTTCGGCATGACGGCGACCCGTATTGCGGTCGAGCGGCTCGCATCCCGGCTCGGCCTGACCGGCGAGATCGTCCAGCGGCCCGACAAGGACGGCCCATATCTCACCGATGGCGGCCATTTCATCCTTGATGCATCTTTTGGCCGCATTCCGGATGCAGAAGCGCTCGCAAACGGGCTCGTTGCCATCCCCGGCGTGGTCGAGCACGGATTGTTTCTCAATATGGCGGATGCCGCGATCATCGCTTCGCAAAGCGGGGCGCGGACGTTGTTCGCGAAGGATTAAACAGGAGTGAAACCGAACATGACTATCCTCACCGGTCTCAAGCGTTTCGGCGCAGGCATCATTGTGATCTCGAGCCTCGCCGTTGCGGGTCATTCGGCCGTTGCGCAGGAAGTCGGCGAGGATCACCTTGCCGCCGCGCGTACAGCGATTTCAGCCCTCGGCTCCACCGACCAGTTCGACGGCATCATTCCGGGTGCTGCCGAGCAGCTCAAGATCAACCTGATTCGGGCCAATGCCGATCTTCAGCAGGTCATCAGCGAAACCGTCGACGAGGAGGCGCTGAAGATCGTGCCGCGCCGTGCGGATCTCGAAAAGGAAGCCGCCCAGATCTACGCCAAGGCCTTCAGCAAGGAAGAGCTTGTCGCGATCGCCGAATTCTACTCTTCCGAGCCAGGCAAGAAGCTGATCGAAACCGGTCCGCTGGTGACGCGCGAGCTGATCAAGTCGGCCGATATCTGGTCTTCCGGCGTTGCCCGCGATCTGGCCGACAACGTCAACAAGGCGATCGAGGCGAAGGTGGGCGAGCGCCCGAAGCTCGACGGCGGCAACTGAGAATTTGCGGCCGTCGCATCGCCCGCTCGCGGTGATGCCAGCCATCACATTGTCGTGTTGATACGGACAAACGAGAGCCCGGGGGGAACCTCCGGGCTTTTATTTTGACCCCAGTTGGCTAAATAGGCAGCACGCAAGGCGGCATTGCCTCGCCGTTGTTTCCCGGGGGGCGCCTGCCTCAAGACAGAACACATAAAAGGAACTCCGCACATGAGCGACTTCGATTTCGACCTGTTTGTCATCGGCGGCGGTTCTGGCGGTGTCCGGGCGGCACGGCTTGCGGCGGGGCTCGGCAAGAAGGTGGCGATTGCCGAGGAATACCGCTTCGGCGGCACCTGCGTCATCCGCGGCTGCGTGCCCAAGAAGCTGTTCGTCTACGCCTCGCAGTTTTCCGAGCATTTCGAGGACAGCCACGGCTTCGGCTGGAGCGTCGGCGAGACCTCGTTCGACTGGAAGACGCTGATCGCCAACAAGGACCGCGAGATCGACCGGCTTGAAGGGCTCTACCGGCGCGGGCTGGAAAACGCGGGCGCCGAGATCATCGCCTCGCGCGCCGAGCTCACCGGTCCCAACTCGGTGCTGATCAAGGCGACGGGACAGACGGTCACGGCGGAACGGATTCTCATCGCCGTTGGCGGGCGCGCCAATCCGCATGCGGCGCTGCCCGGCCACGAGCTGTGCATCAGTTCCAACGAGGTGTTTCACCTCGAGGAGTTGCCCAAGGCGATCCTGATCGCCGGCGGCGGCTACATTGCCGTCGAATTCGCCAATATCTTCCATGGGCTCGGCGTCGACACCACGCTGATCTACCGTGGCAAGGAGATCCTGTCGCGGTTCGACCAGGACATGCGCCGCGGACTGCATGCGGCGATGGAGGAAAAGGGCATCCGCATTCTCTGCCACGAGGTGTTCGAGAAGATCGAGCGCGGTCCGGACGGCCGGCTCTTGGCGCATACCTCGGCCGGCAAGGCGCTTGTCGCCGACCAGGTGATGCTGGCGCTCGGCCGTGATCCGAACACCGAGGGGCTGGGGCTCGAGGCGGCGGGCGTGAAAACCGGCCACAAGGGCGAGATCCTTGTCGACCAGTATTCGCGGACCAATGTCGAATGCATCTATGCGGTCGGCGATGTCACCGACCGGGTGCAGCTGACCCCGGTGGCGATCCACGAGGCGATGTGCCTGATCGACACGCTTTATCACGACCGTCCGACCTCGCCGGACCACGAACTGATCGCCACGGCGGTGTTCTCGCAGCCCGAGATCGGCACGGTCGGCCTGTCCGAGGACGAGGCGTCCACAAAATACGACGAGCTGGAAATCTACCGGGCCGAGTTCCGGCCGATGAAGGCGACGCTGTCCGGCCGGGCCGAGAAGATGATCATGAAGATCGTCGTCAACGCGGCAGACCGCAAGGTGCTCGGCGTCCACATTCTCGGCCACGAGGCCGGCGAAATGGCGCAGATCCTCGGCATCGTGCTGAAGGCCGGCTGCACGAAGGACGATTTCGACCGCACCATGGCGCTGCACCCCTCGGCATCGGAGGAACTGGTGACGATGTACAAGCCGAGCTACCGGGTGAAGGGCGGCGAACGGGTGTAGCCGTCAGACCCGCTCCTCGCCCTTCAGCCAGGCGACCGGTTCCGGCCACAGCGTCTCGCGGAAGCGCGAGCGGAAGAAATCCAGGTGACCGATCGGCCCGCCGGCGGTATCCGGGTCAAGCCATCTGGTTTCCACCGGCGCGTTGACGAAGTGGCGCATGATGGCGTCGCGCGCCTCAGGCGTTCCCCACGGGTCGTCGGTCGCCCCGACCGCCAGGATCGGTGTTTTCACCGAGGCGAACAGGGATTTGGCGTCAAAGCGCGGCTCGGAGAAGAAGTAGTCCGGTTTGCGGCACCATCTGGTCCAGTCGGCGAAGACGCCGCCGGGCAGGCCGGCGCCGAGCCCCATGCCGGATGGGACCCGGCCCACGACCGAGGCGACCGGGTTGGCGACACAGTTCATCAGGGCGTAGAGTTTCAGCCCGCCGCCCAAGTTGCGCCAGTAGCCAGAGATCGTCGCCACCATCAGGTAACGCTCGAAGCGCTCGGAGACATTGCCCAGTCCCAGCGCCTGACCGCCATAGGACTGGCCGACGCCGACAACCGGATGACCCGGTGCAACGCTTTCGAGCCGGGCGAGGCTCGCGGGGAAATCCTTTATCCCCCAGTCGGCCATCGAGATTTGGCGCGGGTTGACGCTTCTGCTCACCGAGCCTCCGGTGCCGCGATAGTCATAGGTCAGCGCCGCGCGGAAGCCGTGGTCGGTAACAAGGCTTTCGGCGAATTTCTGGTAGAAGCCACGCTTGACCGCGGTGGCGGACGAGATCAGCGCCAGTGGCCCGTCGCCGGTGCCTGTCGTGAGCGTGCCTTCGAGCGGATGACTGTCTTCCGCCGTAAACCGGATGGTTTCGACGCTAGCGGAAGCTTCCATGGCCGCTGCGGGCTGAACGGCAGCGGCTGACGGACTGGATCGGGACGGCATGGCGCAAGACCTCCTGTGGCGCAGGCGGCAGTCTGTCTAACGTTTACGTTTACGTCAATTACCTGTGACGTCATTGCTGATGGTCTTCCACCGGTCCGGTTTCCTGCCGGCTTCGGCCGGACGGCAAAGCGTTCCTTCTGGAGCCCAGGCACCCCCTTGAGCATTGCCCGCGAAGTGTTCATCGTCGCGCCATGAACCGCGCCGCCTTCTTCACCCACCTCACCGAAACCGATCCGCGCCTGTTCCCCGACGGGATGACCGCCGCGCAGCGGGCAGGGCTGTCGGTCAAGCTCGACGTCTGGGCCAGATGGTATGCCGCCGAGTATCCGCTGACCTTCCTTGCGGCGGCGCTGGGGCAGATCTTTCGCGAGACCGGCGGGCGGATGGAGCCGGTGCTCGAGGCGTTTGCGCCGGACCGGGCGACCTCGGCCGAGCGGCTGCAGAAGGCCTATGACGCCGGCCGGCTCAAATGGGTGAAGCAGCCCTACTGGCTGCCCGACGAGACCGGCCGCCACCCGGTCGGCGGCGGCGACATCCAGCTCACCCACCGGCGCAACTATCTCGGTGCGGAGGAGGGGCTCAGGCGACGCTTCGGGGTGTCGGTCGGGCTCGGCGATAATTACGACCTGATCCTCGATCCGGTGGTCTCCGCCCACGTGGCCTTTTCCGGCATGATCGAGGGCTGGTTCCGGCCCCGCAAGCTCGCGGACTTCTGCTCCGGCGACACGCTCGACTACGCCGCCGCCCGCGACATCGTCAACGGCGACGCCAAAATGATCGGCGAGGAGATCGCCCGCAATTGCGAGATCTTCGAGGCGGCCTTGCGGGCGGCGGGCGCCGACCGGGATTTCGGCCCGCCGGAAAGTGCGGTCGACTGGCCGGTACCCGCCGGTGCGGATCGCGATCCGGAAGTGTCTTTTTAGATCATATCTCTATGCCAGATTTTCTGGCAGGCAGATTCGGTCCGGCCATCGCTGGAAGCAATGACGTGATGTCAACAGATCCTTCGATGAGCCGGAGATCTTGCGCGACAGTCTATTCGATGGATTTTCGGTCGTGGACTGCAACATTATGGGTTTTTCACAGCATCCGATCTTAACAAATCTTGTATACTACAATTCCGAGAGACGAGAAGGCGACCGGAAATACAATGCCAAAAGCAGTTACGCAGCGTTCGTCGGCCCTTGTCAATCATTACTCGGATAGGATGATTCTTGCCTATCGTTACGGGTCGCTGGTCTTGGCCGCTCTCGGCGCTGTGTGGGCCGTGGTCTTCTCTCTTGTCGGCTGGTGGTGGGTGGTGGCGCTGGACTTCGCGATCATCGCCTGCGGGCTTTCGATCTATTGGTTGATCCGCATCGGACATCTGACTTTCGGGTTGCTCCTGGCGCAGGTGGCCATCATCGCGATTTGCCTCATCATGGCTTTGCTGATCGATCCGCCCTCGGTCAATGGCCCTCGCGTCACCCACATCTACCTGCTCGTCGTTGCCGCGCTCGGCTATCTCAACTACCAGCGCGACGGGTCGCGAGTTCAGTTGTCCCTGATCGGCTTCTGTCTGCTGGCATTCATCGTGCTGTCGAGCGCTTCACTTTCATCCCATGCCCTTATCGAGATGCCTGACTGGCTGCGCCTGGGCGGAACCTGGTTCAACTCCTTCGTCGCCACCTCCATGCTTGCGGGCTGCATCTACGTGATGCAGGCAGAATTCAACCGCAAGGACAGAACGAGTCGCGAACTGATGGCCGCGCTCTGGAACGGCGAATTCCATCTCGTCTACCAGCCGCAGGTCGATGGCGACGGCATGGTGATCGGTGCGGAAGCGTTGCTGCGATGGAACAGCCCGAAACGCGGGCTGGTCTCTCCGGCAGAGTTCATTCCGGAAGCGGAGTCCCTCGGTCTGATGATACCCATCGGCAACTGGGTCCTGGAAAAAGGCTGCTCCACCTTGGCGGCATGGGACAGCATCCCCGGGCTTCGCCATCTCACGCTGTCGGTGAATGTCAGTGCTGACCAGCTCATGGACAAGGGTTTTGTCGAACAGGTGCGCGAAACCCTGATCACAACCGGTGCAAAGCCGCAGAAACTGACCCTGGAGCTGACAGAAAGCATCCTGGTCAGCGAAGTCGAACAAGTCATCGAAAGGCTGCGGGAACTCCACGAGATGGGAATGACCATTGCGCTCGACGATTTCGGGACCGGTTACTCCTCGCTGTCATACCTCCGCAGGCTGCCGATCCAGATGGTCAAGATCGACCGCAGTTTCGTGCAGGATGCAACGAGCGGCCAGGCAAGCGCGTCGCTCGTCGGCAATGTCGTCGCGATGGCGCAAGATCTCGGTCTCGAGGTGATCGCGGAAGGGGTCGAGACACGCGAGCAACATGCGCTGATGGCAGGTTTCGGCTGCGCCAAGTTTCAGGGCTACCTCTATGGCAGACCTGTGCCACTGGCGGATTTCGAGAGCCGGGCCGGAGACAAGGCGCTGACCACCGGCGACTGACGCCGGTTTGTTGCGCCAATTCAGTGGCTTGTGGACAGGTCCGGGCAATTCGATTCATGGCGTTGAGAGATTGAATCAAGGCCCGCAGGCAAACACCCCCATCCGCCATGCGATATGCCGCCACCGGTCCTGTTCGGGCAGCAGTGCGACCATGCGACCGGCAAGCGGTACTAGCCCTTCAGGTGCTGGCTCACCCAACCGACAATGGAGCGCGTGTCCATGGCGCCGGCCTGGCGGGCGATCTCGCGGCCATTTTCAAACAGGATGATCAGCGGGATGCCGCGGATCTGGAAGCGGTTGCCGACGGCCTGGTGCTGCTCGGTGTCGAGCTTGGCGAAGCGCACTTTCGGTGACATCTGCCTGGCGGCTTCGGCGAACTGTGGCGCCATCATCCGGCACGGCCCGCACCAGGGCGCCCAGAAATCGACCAGCAGCGGCAGTTCGTCGTTCTTCAGGTGCTTGTTGAGTTGCGCCTCGCTGATGTCGAATGGCGCTTCGGGCAACAGCTGCGCCTTGCAGACGCCGCAAGTCGGGCTTGCGGAAAGCTTTGCCGCCGGGATCCGGTTCTTGGCCTGGCAGGCGGGGCAGGAGATATGGATCGGGTCTGTCATGGTTTGCTCATTTTATGCGCGATGCGTCCGGGTGCGCAGGATTTGTCCGTGGACCAATAGATACAGCCGGCAGACCCGGTGGCATTGACGTGCGTCAAGCCCGAGGCTGTCCGAAAGGTTCGAGGCGGCGAGGGGGCTACTGCAGCCATTTGAGTGCCTTCAGCTTCCAGCCGGAGAATGGCGGATAGCGCAACGGCACGTCGAGATGCTCGCTCTTGGTCAGCACGGCTCTGGCATGGCTGAACGTGTCGAAGGAGGCACGGCCGTGATAGGCGCCCATGCCGCTCGGGCCTACGCCACCGAAAGGCAGTTCCGGGACCGCAAGGTGCATCACCACGTCATTGATGCAGGCGCCGCCTGAACTGGTGCGCCCGATCACTTGCTGTTGGATTTCGGCCGACTTGGTAAACAGATAGAGTGCGAGCGGCTTGGGGCGGGAGGTGACGAACCGGATCGCGTCGTCGATCGTGCGGTAGCTAATGACCGGCAGAACCGGGCCGAAGATTTCCTCGCGCATCACTGCTGCCTCCGGGTCGACTTCCGTAAGCACGGTGGGTGCAATGTATTTCTCCGTCCGGTCGCTCTCGCCGCCGATGGCGATCTTGCCGCCCTCGATCAGCCCGGCGACACGGTCGAAATGGCGCTCGCTGATGATCCGCGGATAATCCGGGCTGCCTTTCGCGTCCTTGCCGAAGAATTTCCGGATCGAGGTTCCGAGCTTCTCGATGAAAGCGTCGGCCACGCTCTCGTGCACCAGCACGTAATCGGGCGCGATGCAGGTCTGGCCGGCATTGAGAAACTTGCCCCAGGCCACCCGCCGGGCGGCGGTCGCGAGATCACAGTCCCCGTGGACGATGCAGGGGCTCTTGCCGCCGAGTTCCAGCGTCACCGGGGTCAGGTGCTTGGCGGCTGCGGTCATGACGATCCTGCCGATCTGCTCGCTGCCGGTGAAGAAGATGTGGTCGAAGCGTTCCTCGAGCAAAGCGGTCGACACGTCCGCGCCACCTTCGAACACCTTGAACGCGTCCGGATCGAGATAGGCCGGGATCAGCCGTGCCAGCAGCGCCGAGGTGTGAGGGGAGACTTCCGACGGCTTGATCGCCGCGCAATTGCCCGCCGCGATGGCCCCGATCAATGGCGTGAGCACCAGGTTGACCGGGTAGTTCCACGGCGCCATGATCAGCACCACGCCGAGCGGCTCATAGACGATCCGGCTGTGGCCCGGCTGGTTCGACAGCGGTGTCGAGACCTTCTTCGGCTGCATCCAGGCCTTCAGGTGTGACTTCGTATGGCCAATCTCCGCAAGCACGGTGCCGGTCTCGGTCATGCGGGCCTCGAAGCGGGACTTGCCGAGATCGGCATGCAGCGCCTCGGCGATGGCGTCCTCGTTCTCCTCGGCCAATGCCTTGAGGCGTTCGAGTTGGGCGCGCCGCCATTCCTCCGGCCGGGTCTTGCCGCTGTCGAAGCTCGTGCGAAGGCTGGCGATGCTGTCTGTTGGCTCGGTCATGATATGGTCCGGTCTGATCGGTTCGAAGTCCCTTGTACTGGTTGAACATGTAGGAAGCCGCAAGCACGATGTCCAAGATTGAACGATTGCCCGAGGTGATGCAGAAAGGTCCGGATCGCGGCGGCAACGCGTTCGCCGATGCGCTCTCGGCCCACGATCCGGGCTCGCTTGTCGGCTATTTCGGCTACGGATCGCTGGTCAACCGCGCGACCCTGCTGTCGCAAGCCGTGGCGGTGTTTCCCGCACGTCTCAAGGGCTGGGGCCGCACCTGGCGGCCGCGCCCGGACATGGGGCCAACGCCGGGCGTGATGCTGCCCGAAGGGCTGACGCCGTCCTTGCTCACCGCGCACCGTTCAGAAGGGGCCTCGATCGACGGCGTGCTGGTGATCGATCTCGCCGAGAACCTGCCGGGCGTCGACGCGCGCGAATTCCGCTACCACCGGCGTGACATCGCGCTCGAGGACCTGATCTTCGGCGAGAACCCCGCCGCAGCACCCGGGCTTGATCCGGCCATCAGGCTCCACGTCTACGAGGCGCGCACCGAGCATCCGGAGACCCTCGGCCCGTCGCCGATCCTCAGATCCTATCTCGATGCGGTCATGCAGGGCTTTTACCGCGAGTTCGGAGAGGATGGCCTGCACCGTTTCGTGGCCGAGACCGGCGCCTTTCACATGCCGATCCACGAGGACCGCGACCGCCCGCTCTATCCGCGCGCGGTACCGCTCTCACCGGGCGAAGCCGAGCTGTTCGATCTGGCCCTTGGCCGGCGGACGCCGCCTGTCGGCAACTGATTCGAAATGCCGGGTTTGCAGCCGGTTAATTGATCGCTATAAGCCCGGTGAAATCGGTCTTTCGGCGGGCATGAGCCCGCAAAGCATCCGGGCACGAGCCCGGCCAACCCGCGGGCATGAGCCCGCAAAGCACCCGGGCACGAGCCCGGCCAACACGGTGAACGGACATGGCACAGAACTGGACCCCAACAAGCTGGCGCAACAAACCGATCCAGCAGGTCCCGGATTATCCGGATGCAGAGGCACTGAAGGTGACCGAGGCCCGGCTGGCCAAGTTTCCGCCACTTGTTTTTGCGGGGGAGGCCCGCCGGTTGACGTCGGCCCTTGCCGAGGTCGCCGAAGGCAGGGGCTTTCTGCTTCAGGGTGGTGATTGCGCCGAGAGCTTCGCCGAGCACGAGGCCGACAATATCCGCGACTTCTTTCGCGTGTTCCTGCAGATGGCCGTGGTTCTGACCTTCGGCGCGCAGCAGCCTGTGGTCAAGATCGGGCGCATTGCCGGCCAGTTCGCCAAGCCGCGCTCGTCAAATTTCGAGACCAAGGACGGCATCGAGCTGCCGAGCTACCGCGGCGACATCATCAACGGCATCGAGTTCAACGAGAAGTCGCGCATTCCCGATCCGGAGCGCCAGATCATGGCCTACCGGCAGTCGGCGGCGACGCTCAACCTGCTGCGCGCTTTTGCCCAGGGCGGCTACGCCAATCTCGACAACGTGCACCAGTGGATGCTCGGCTTCGTCAAGGACAGCCCCCAAGCCGAGCGCTACCGCAAGCTCGCCGACCGGATCTCCGAGACGATGGATTTCATGAAGGCGATCGGCATTACCGCCGAGAACCACGCCAATCTGCGCGAGACCGATTTCTTCACCAGCCACGAAGCGCTGCTGCTTGGCTATGAAGAAGCCATGACCCGCAACGATTCCACCTCGGGCGATTTCTACGCCACGTCGGGCCACATGATCTGGATCGGCGACCGCACCCGTCAGACTGACCATGCCCATATCGAATATGCCCGCGGCATCAAGAACCCGATCGGTCTCAAGTGCGGCCCGTCGCTCGATCCCGACGAGCTGTTGACGCTGATCGACATTCTCAACCCGGCCAACCAGGCCGGCCGGCTCACCCTGATCGCCCGCTTCGGTCATGACAAGGTGGCCGATCATCTCCCGAAGCTCATCCGCGCCGTCGAGCGCGAGGGCCGCAAGGTGGTGTGGTCGTGCGACCCGATGCACGGCAACACGATCACGCTCAACAACTACAAGACCCGTCCGTTCGAGCGGATCCTGTCGGAGGTGGATTCGTTCTTCCAGATCCACCGCGCCGAGGGCACGCATCCCGGCGGCATCCACATCGAGATGACCGGCAAGAACGTCACCGAATGCACCGGCGGGGCGCGGGCGCTGTCGGGCGAGGACCTGCAGGACCGCTACCACACCCACTGCGACCCGCGTCTGAACGCCGACCAGGCGCTCGAACTCGCCTTCCTCGTCGCCGAACGCATGAAGGGTGGCCGCGACGAGCAGAAGCAGGTTGTCAACGGGTAAGGTTTCCGGGCCAGACACAAAGGTTCACGACTTCAGACGCCGGGGCTTGCTCCGGCGTCTTGCGTTTGTGGTTGTGCCGCGTGCTTGATACCAGAATCGGTTTGAACATCACCAGCTTGGACGGTAAAACAGCTTTTCGCTTGTTGTCTTGTTCATTGTTTCGAGGTGTGTGTTGTCTGGAAAAATTGCCGGCAGACTTGGTCTTGCATTCGTTCTCTCCCTTGTTGCTCATCAATTGACTGGAACATCCTTCGCCCAGGATGCATCCGCTGGAACCAGGACCATCATCGTCATGGACGGATCCGGGTCGATGTGGGGCCAGATCGATGGTGTTCCGAAGCTCGAGATCGCCCGTGAAACGGTGGCGGAAGTCCTGAAGGGCCTTCCGCAGGAGCGGGAAATCGGGCTGATTGCCTATGGGCACAGGACGCGCGGCGACTGCAGCGACATCGAGATCATGGTTCCGCCGGCCGCGGGAACGGCCGCCGCGATCTCTGAGGCCGTCAACACCATGCGGTTCCAGGGGCGGACGCCGCTGTCCGACGCCGTGCGCCTGGCCGCGGAGGAACTTCGCTACACCGAAAATCCGGCTACCGTGGTCCTAGTGACCGACGGCATCGAGACATGCAATGCCGATCCCTGTGCACTTGGAAAGGAACTCGAGCAGTCCGGGGTCGAGTTCACCGCCCATGTCGTCGGTTTCGGCCTGACCCGTCAGGAAGGATCGGAGCTGTCGTGCCTGGCGCGCAACACCGGCGGCTCCTATTTCGACGCCTCCGATCGAGAAGGTCTCGGCAAGGCGCTGGACCAGGCGATCAAGACCGCCGCTCCGGCGGAAACGCCAACTGCGCCCGCGCCCGCGCCGGTTCAGCCGCAAGCCACGCTCGATGCCGCCGACAGCGCGACCATCACCTCGGCGCTGGAGGTGACCTGGACCGCCACGCGTAGTGAACGCGACTACATCGACGTCGCACCCGTTGATGCGCCCACCTTCGAGTGGTCCGCCTGGGTCGAGCTTGGCGACAGCGACAAGGTCATGCTGCGGATGCCCCCCGAACCCGGCGACTATGTGATCCGCTACATCGCCCCCGATGCCCCCGAGCCAGTGGTGGCAAGCCGTCCGATCAAGGTGCTCGAAGGCGATTTCGTTCTCGACGGGCCGCTGACCGTCCAGGTGGGCGAGAGCTTCCGCGTCAACTGGCGCGGGCCGGAGGGCGAGGAAAACTATATCGACATCATGGAAAAGGGCTCCTCCGCCACCGAGAATGAACCCTCCTATGCCTGGACCCGCGACGGTAATCCGGCAACGCTGATGGCGCCGGTGACAGCCGGCGAGTACCAGCTGCGCTACGTGGTGCAGGGCGAGAACGCGCGCGCCGTCGGACTTTCGGTGCCGCTCAACGTGATCGAGGGCAGGGCGGAGATCGAGGCCGCTGCCGAGGTGGCGCCCGGGACAGAGTTCCCGGTCCGCGCCCGCGGCCCGCAGAATTCGCGCCACTGGGTCGACATCGTAACGCCCGGGTTCTCCGAATTCAGCGGCGAGATCGGCTATTTCTACCTCGGTGAACCGGGCACGCCGTTCATGGAGGGCAGCCTCACCGCCCCGGCCGAACCGGGCAGCTACGACCTGCGCTACGTCATCGAGGGCATGAAAGGCGACCGCCGCGTCATCGCGCGCCGCACCATCACTGTCACCCCGGGTGCCCCTGCCGACGTGTCGCTGGCGCCTGCGGAGTAGGCCGCCGCCTTACAGGCTGTTCCCGGCCGCTTCGATCGGCGGCCGGGCCCGATGTCCGCAGGTGGGCTTCCCGGTTTGGAGCTTTTGGCTTCAAACCGCGGCGGCAAATGCCGCAAATGTCAGTAGAATGGCAGGGCAGCTCCGTGCTTTCATCGCCTCCGACGTGAATCACGGACTCTGGAGGGGCCATGTCAGACACCCAAATCCGCACCGGACGGTGCAATTGCGGCGCGGTCCGGTTTCGCACGCGGGGGGCCTTGCGCGAGGTTGTGGCCTGCCATTGCTCGCAGTGCCGGCGCCAGACCGGGCTTTATTACGCCGCCACCAACGTGGCCGACGATCATATCGAGATCGAGGGCGGCGACGCGATCACGTGGTACCACGCCTCCGAGGTCGCCAGGCGCGGCTTTTGCGCCATCTGCGGCTCGGCGCTGTTCTGGAAGCACCGGGATGATGCCCACATCTCGGTGCTGGCCGGCAGCTTCGATGCGCCGACGGGGCTGAAAATGACCAAGCACATCTTCTGCGCCGACAAGGGCGATTTCTACGAGATCACCGACGGCCTGCCGCAATATGAAAAGGGCTCTGCGGGGATCTTGGTGGCTGATTAAAGCGGTTTTCAATCATCATCGATTTGCCCGCCAAACCGCTGTGGGCGCCATCGACTGGCCTTCGAGGGGGCAACGGCGCATCGGGCCGCAGCCGTCCGTCAGATCATTCGGTCATCGCTTGCTGCGAGCCCGGTTTGCGTATTCTTCGGGCATTAATTTTAGCAGCAACTTATTAACCAATAACCGAGTATTGATTTGGTGACCGGTAAACTAATGTGCGTGGGCATTTTCGCTGATGTCGCCACTTAAATTTACGCCCTGACTTAACACTGCTTAAAGCGCGCAGACGAGGGAGTACTTGCAGCCATGACAGTATCTTTATTGAGGCGTTTTGACAACATTCAATTCAAAGTTGTCGGAATAGCGGGCCTTAGCATTATTGGAGTGGTTGCCGCGCTTGCGGGTACTGCAATCTATTTCTCCAAGAGCTCCAACGAATTCGCCGCGGCGAAAATGGATGAAATCGCGCGTCAGCAGACAACCGAAATTCTGATCAATCGTGCCGGATCGGAGGCCGGCGCAATCAAGTCCGAACTGCGTGTGGCCATTGACGCTGCTCGCGAAATGGCAACGTCCTTCTCGGTGCTGGCTGGCAACAAGGCAGGTGCCACGCCTGCGGCGGAGCGGCGCGAGCAGATGAACGCTATCATGCAGCGTGTTCTCGAGCGCAATCCCACCATCAATGGCGCCTATTCTGCCTGGGAGCCGAATGCGCTCGATGGCAACGACGAGGCGTTCAGGAACAGCAGTGACACCGGCGCGGACGCAACCGGCCGCTATCTGCCTTACTGGACGCGAGCAGGCGAGGGCAAGTTCAAGGTTGAGCCACTCTCGGGCCATGAAGACGCCTCGATGGGTTCGAACAGGCTGGCAACGGGCGTCTGGTATCTCGATCCGCGGGCGACCGGAAAGGAGCGCATCGTCGGTCCTTTGACCTATCCGGCCGAAGGCAAGATCGAATCTCTCGCAACCTTCGCCATTCCCGTGATGATCGATGGAAAATTCCGCGGCATAACCGGGGCGAATTTCAATCTTGGTTTCATCCAGGAGCTGGCGACACAGGTCAATTCGTCACTCTTCGAGGGTAAAGGCTCTGTCGTTATCATCAGCGATAACGGTTTGATCATCGCCGACAGCGCCGATGCCAGCCTTATCGGGCAAGACGTGGCAAAAGCCGGTCCTGAATGGAGCAAGAGCATGGAGGCCGTGGAAGCGGCCAAGCCTCTCGCGGTTGACGATCCTGCTCAAGCCAACATCAATGTGTACTCGCCGATCAAACTCAGTGCCGATGGCGCGCCCTGGTCGTTTGCGATTTCCATTCCGCGTGATGTCGCTTTGGCCCAGGTGACGGCCCTGAATACCACCCTGTCGAAGCAGGCCTCGTTTGCGACACTGGTTCAGGCCGGCATCGGGATCGCCATTGCGATTGTCGCTTGCCTTATCATGGCCTGGGCGGCGCGCAACATCGCCAAGCCGATCGAGAAGATCACCGCTGCCATGAAGGACCTGGTCAATGGCGACACACGCTCTCCCATTCCTTTCCAGGAACGCGGCGACGAAGTCGGGCAGATTGCAAATGCGGTTTCGGTTTTCCGCGACAATGCCATCGAGCGTATTCGCCTCGAACAGGAAGCCGAAGCCAATCGCAGCATGAGCGAAAAAGAGCGTCTGGAGCGCGAAGCGCAAAAGGCCAAGGAAGCCGCCGACGTGCAGTTTGCCGTGGACAACCTTGCCGCAGGTCTCACCAAGCTTTCAGATGGCGATGTGTCCTACCGCATTGAAAAGCCTTTCGTGGAAAGCCTGGACTCCGTTCGTCAGGACTTCAATCAGTCGGCTGAAAAGCTCCAGAGCGCGCTGCAAGCCGTGGCCAGGAATGCAGACGGCATCAACTCCGGCGCCAGAGAGATCAAGTCGTCGACCGACGATCTGTCCAGACGGACCGAACAGCAGGCCGCTGCACTGGAAGAAACCGCTGCAGCCCTGGAAGAGATTACCACGACGGTCAAGAACTCCACTTCCCGCGCCCAGGAGGCGGGACGCCTTGTCGAACGCACAAAGACCGGCGCCGAGGAGTCAAGCCAGGTGGTCGGCCGCGCGGTGGAAGCCATGGAGCGTATCGAAAAATCCTCCAGCGAAATCGCCAATATCATCTCGGTTATTGACGAAATCGCCTTCCAGACCAACCTTCTGGCGTTGAATGCGGGCGTGGAAGCCGCGCGCGCCGGCGAGGCAGGCAAGGGCTTCGCGGTCGTCGCACAGGAAGTTCGCGAACTGGCACAGCGTTCCGCCAAGGCCGCCAAGGAGATCAATACCCTGATCACCAATTCCAACGACCGGGTGCGTGAAGGCGTCGAGCTTGTCGGCAATACGGGGTCCGCTTTGGAGAAGATTGCCAGCGAAGTGCAGGAGATAAACCAGCATGTGAAGGCAATCGTTGAATCCGCTGCAGAACAATCCTCGGGCATTCAGCAAATCAACTCTGCCATCAGCCAGATGGACAGCGACACCCAGAAGAATGCCGCGATGGTTGAGGAAACCACGGCAGCAAGTCACGGTCTTGCCAGTGAGGCAGCGTCGCTGAATGATCTTCTGAGACAGTTCAAGCTGGGAACGGATCTGGAGGCTTCGCGCGCTCCTGCTGCAACCCGGAAAGCTGCCCAATCCCCGATCAAAGCCATGGGCAGGAAGATTGCTGCGGCATTCTCGGGCAACGCTGCCGTCCAGACCAAAAACGACAGCTGGGAAGAATTCTAGGAGCCTTCCCCGGTCGGGATCGTTGACGTCAATCAGCTCCCGATCAAGTCTTAGCTTGATGAAGACGCCCACCGTCAGCACCAATGTGCGGCGGTGGGTTTTTCTTTGCCCACGGGTGGCGTCGATGTCCGGCGTTCATGCAATCGGTCTGGCTCTTAGCCGTTTTCCCAACTGCCCGAAGGTTGGCGACAGATTGATGGCGGTTTCTCAGACCTGCTTTGCCCGCATCCAACATGCCTCCAGAAAAAAATCGCCATTTCATCCCCACTTTCTGAGCCCGTGCCATACTCCTCCTGCTCCCGCCGCCGGGTGGTTCGCGAACGTTTTCGACCAGGCGGGAGGAAGGCCTTTCGGAGTTTGCCGTAACGTGCGGCGAAGCGAGAAAGGAGGCGAAGGCCATCGTGGCTCCGCTGGCGGGCGGCTCTCTCTCGGGAGACCGTGCAAAGCTAGCCACCGGGCCGGAAACCCGCTCGATGTCTGCCGCAAGGCGGGCAGGGCGGGATAGCGGAACGGGCCTGTGGCGGACATGAAGCGCAGTATGCTGCGCGTCAGGGTCCGTGCCGGACCACGAAAAGCATGTCCCGCGGTCTGTCCGGATCGCGGCCGGAGCAATCCGGGCGGGGCTGAAATCCCGGGGATGCGAGGCGCCGCCTGTCGGATGCGGACACCATCCGGCGATTTTCGGGCCGCGCGCGGTTGCGCCACCCCGTGCATGTTCCTCACATGCACACCAAACCCATCTTCCGAACGGCACAGCCAACGCGCGGCCCTCCGGACTTTCATCTCATCCTCCCGGTGGCGATGCCATGCGGGCGTTTCGGCGCGTCCGGACGCCGGGCTGACGCAGTTGTCTTCAAATGCCGAACGCTGAGTGGTCAAAACGATATCTTTTATGAACAGTTGGGGAGGCCTATCTTGCTGGCAAGGAGAAAGATCATGACAACATTTCCCGCCCTTTTCGTTTCGCACGGCTCGCCGGACACGGTGATCGCCGACACTGATGCCGCGGCCTGGCTCAGGCGGATGGCGGCCGATCTGCCGCGGCCGCGCGCCATCGTCGTCGCCAGCGCCCATTTCGAAGTCTCGGGCGGCGTTGCCGTTTCGGCCGACCCGGAGCCCGAGACCATCCATGATTTCGGCGGCTTCGCGCCGGAACTTTATGCCATGCAATATCCCGCGCCCGGCGAGCCGGAACTGGCGCGGCGGATCGCCGGTGACCTGCAGGCGGCGGGCTTTCCGGCGCGCGCGGTGGACCGGCGCGGTTTCGACCATGGTGTCTGGGTGCCGCTGAAGCTCGCCTATCCCGACGCCGACATTCCGGTCGTCTCGGTTTCGGTCGATCCGCGGCAGGGCCCCGAGCATCATTTCCGGCTCGGCCAGGCGCTGGCTGGCCTCGGCAGCGAGGGCGTGCTGGTGATCGGTTCGGGCTCGTTCACCCACAATCTCGGCGAGGCCTTCAAGGCGCTCAGGACCGGCAGGCGCTCGATCGACGTGCCGGGATGGGTGCAGGATTTCACCGGCTGGATGAACGACCGGCTGGCCGCCAACGATCTCGACGCATTGCTCGACTATCGTCGGCGAGCGCCCTTTGCAGTGGAAAACCATCCGACCGACGAGCATCTGTTGCCGCTCTTTGTCGCCATGGGCGCCGCCGGCGAGTCCGGCAAGGCCCGGCTGGTGCATGACAGCGCCGAGTTCGGCGTGCTGGCGATGACCATGTGGCGGTTCGACCCGGCCGGGGATGCAGCGGCAGCCTGAGCCGGGCGTCCTGTGCCCGAAGACGTGATTGCCGCGCAGCCAGCGTGACCGCTGAGGGCGGGACGACGGCGGGGATGAAAATCGCCGCCGTTGCCCCGGCAATCGGAATTCGATGATTTTCAAGCGGTGCGAGTTGGGGTAACACCAAACCCATGACCCAGACCCAAGCATCATCCTCGACCGACACAATCCGCATCGCCATCGCGCAGCTCAACCCGACGGTGGGCGATGTTGCCGGCAACCTTGCCCGGGCGCGCGAGGCGCGCGCTGACGCCGCACGGCATGGCGCGGATCTGGTGCTGTTTACCGAACTGTTCATCGCCGGCTATCCGCCCGAGGACCTTGTGCTGAAGCCGGCTTTCCTGAAAGCCTGCCTGAAGGCCGTGGAAGCTCTGGCCGCTGATACCGCCGACGGCGGCCCGGCGGTGATCATCGGCTATCCGCGCAGCGAGGGCGGCAAGCGCTTCAACTCGGCGGCCGTGCTCGATGGCGGCAGGCTGGTAACCAGCCGCGACAAGGTCGACCTGCCCAATTACGGCGAATTCGACGAAAAACGCGTGTTCCATGTCGGCGAGATGCCCGGACCGGTGGCGATCCGCGGCGTGCGCTTCGGCATCCCGGTGTGCGAGGATATCTGGGGCGATCTCGGCGTCTGTGAGACATTGAGCGAGAGCGGCGCGGAAATCCTGCTGGTGCCGAACGGCTCGCCCTACTACCGCGGCAAGGTCGACATCCGCCACCAGGTGGTGCTCAGGCAGGTGATCGAGAGTGGGCTGCCGCTGGTCTATGCCAACCAGGTCGGTGGCCAGGACGAGCTGGTGTTCGACGGTGCCAGCTTCGCCATGAACGCCGACAAGAGCCTCGCCTTCCAGATGAGCCAGTTCGAGGAAACCGTCTCGGTCGTCACCTTCAAGCGCCAGCCGGACGGCCAGTGGGCCTCGAGGAACGGACCGGTGTCGGTGATCCCCGAGCGCGAGGAGGCCGATTATCGGGCCTGCATGCTGGGGCTGCGCGACTACGTCAACAAGAACGGTTTCCGCAACGTGGTGCTGGGGCTTTCGGGCGGCATCGATTCGGCGATCTGCGCCGCACTTGCCGTCGATGCGCTGGGCGAAGAGCGGGTGCGCACGGTCATGCTGCCCTACCGCTACACCTCGCAAAGCTCGTTCACCGACGCGGAAGCCTGTGCAAGGGCGCTCGGCTGCCGCTACGACACGGTGGCGATCGAGGAGCCGGTGCAGGGCTTCATGAGCGCGCTCGGCGACATGTTCGAGGGCACAGAAGAGGGCATCACCGAGGAGAACCTGCAGAGCCGGGCGCGTGGCGTCATCCTGATGGCGATCTCCAACAAATTCGGCTCGATGGTGGTGACCACCGGCAACAAGAGCGAGATGAGCGTCGGCTACGCCACGCTCTACGGCGACATGAACGGCGGCTTCAACCCGATCAAGGACCTCTACAAGATGCAGGTCTATGCGCTGTCGCGCTGGCGCAACACCCAGGTGCCGCCGGGCGCGCTTGGGCCGTCGGGCGAGGTGATCCCGGTCAACATCATCGACAAGGCGCCGTCCGCCGAACTCAGGCCCGACCAGACCGACCAGGATTCGCTGCCGCCGTATCCGGTGCTCGACGATATTCTCGAATGCCTGGTCGAACACGAGATGGGGGTCGAGGAAATCGTCGCGCGCGGCCACGATGTCGCCACCGTGCACCGGATCGAGCACCTGCTCTACATCGCCGAATACAAGCGCCGCCAGTCGGCGCCCGGCGTCAAGATCACCCGCAAGAACTTCGGCCGCGACCGCCGCTACCCGATCACCAACCGGTTCAGGGACCGCGGATGATCCTCCATTTCCTGCGCGAGAATGCCCGCTGGGTTGCCGGCGGGTTTTTGCTGACCTTGTTTTCCTCGTTCGGGCAGACCTATTTCATCTCGCTGTCGGCGGGAGACATCCGCGCGGAATACGGGCTCAGCCATGGCGGCTTCGGCACGATCTACATGATCGCGACGCTCGCAAGTGCGGCGACGCTGCCGCAGCTGGGCAAGATCGTCGACCGGATCAGCGTCGCCTCGACGGTGGCGCTCGCCGCTCCGGTGCTGGCGCTCGCCTGCGTGCTGATGGCCTGGTCACGGTCGCTCGTGCTGCTGGTGCTGTCGATCTACCTGCTCAGGCTGTTCGGGCAGGGGATGTTCACCCACATTTCCATGACCGCGATGGGGCGCTGGTTCGCGGCCCAGCGCGGCCGGGCGATCTCGCTCGCCTCGATCGGCGTCAATTTCGGCGAGGCGCTGTTCCCGATCAGCTTTGTCGGCGTGGCGGCGCTCATCGGCTGGCGCGGTTCCTGGCTGGTGGCAGCCACCGTGATGATGCTGGTGGCGCTGCCGCTGATCTACAGCCTGCTCAAGGTCGAGCGGACGCCGCAATCGGTGGTGCAGGATCCGGGCCGTCCGGTGGCGCGCGAATGGACGCGGGGCGAAGTGGTGCGCGATCCGCTGTTCTGGGCGTCGCTGTCGGGCGTGCTCGCGCCGCCCTTCATCGGCACCACCATCTTCTTCCACCAGGTCTACCTGTCGGAACTGCGCGGCTGGGGCCCAAGCGTGTTCGCGGCCTCGTTTGCGATCATGTCGTCGATGACCATCCTGTTCGCGCTGATCGCCGGCCAGCTGGTCGACCGGTTTTCCGCCATCCGGCTGCTGCCGTCCTTCCTGGTGCCGCTGTCGCTCAGCTGCTTCGTTCTGGCGTCCACCGACGCGCCGTGGGGGGCTTACGCGTTCATGGCGCTGATGGGGATATCCTACGGCTTCTCGTCGACCCTGTTCGGGGCGCTCTGGCCGGAACTCTACGGCTCGAAGCACCTTGGCGGCATCCGCTCGCTTATCGTCGCCTTCATGGTCTTCGCCACGGCGATGGGGCCGGGCCTGACCGGGGCGCTGATCGATGCGGGGATATCCTATCCGGGACAGATCGCAGCGATGGGCGTCTACAGCGTCGCCGTGATCGTGATCATGACGCTGGTCAGCCGCAGGGCGCTGGCGCGCCAGCAGCCCGGCCGGGCATGATCTAGCGGATCAGCGAGCCGGAACCGGATTTCAAATCCAGCCGGTCGGACTGGTCGGGAAGGAAGGCGGGGCCTACAACCCGGACGTTCTGCCGGTCATCACTCAGCGGCCGCTCGGCGGTCGAGGCGGCGAGAACGGCTGCGACATCTTCCGAGGTCAGGCGCATCTCGGCGTTGAGCACGGATTCGGGATCCTCGCCGGGATCGGGCCGGTTGAACGGCCGCACCCAGGTGGTGACCGCCTCATCGCTGTCGGCGGTGCCGTTGAGGATCGCCTCGCGGCGCTGCATCTCGTTGTAGAAGGCGCGCATGTTGCAGCCGCAGGCCTTGCTCATTGGCGCGCTGGCGTTGCGGTAGGCAAAGGCGTTTTCCATTTCCGCATAGGGCTCGCGGGTGCGCGCCGAGATCATGTCCTCACTCTCCTGGCCGAGCGCGTCATGGAAATAGAGCGCGGTCTTGGTGCCGGGGCACATCATCTGGCAGGTTCGCTCGTCGCGGGCGAAATCCGACGGGGCTGCGGCCGAGGAGACCGGGAAGAAGAAGCCGTCGCAGGTGCGCACGCACAGCGTCCGGTAATCGCCGCCGCGCGAGGCCTTCGGCTCGATGACGATCCGGGCCTGGGTCTGCCGGGCGCGGGCTATGCTCTGGCCATCGCCGGCGCCATTGCCGAGCACGGCCACGAGGCCCGGGCTTTGCCGCGACTTCGCCTTCAGCGCCGCCATCTTGCCCTTCAGCGCCGCGGCCTGGATGGAGGCGCGGTTGCCGTTGCAATCATTGGCGTCGAGTGCCGCCTGGATACGCCGCTGGACAATCTTGCCGCCGCGATTGGCGTAGGAGTCGCGCTTGCGCTCCAGCGATCCGAGATTGGCGCGCATCTTGTCGTAGGCGGCCGTGAGCTTGGCGCAGGCCTTGGCGTTCTGGCCGCCCATGACAAGAAAGCTGCCCGAGGAGCATTTGAAGCGGCTCAAGTCGGCCACGACCTGGTTGATCTGCAGGGACTGCTGTTCGGCGGCCTCGGCGTAACGCTGGTACTTTTCCGAGGAGCCGCTGCTGGAGGAGGCATTCTCAAGCTGGGTCCTGAGCCGATCGCAGACTGCAGAAGCCTCCGCCGCGCCGCTCCCGGTCAGGGCAAGCACGAGGATGGCCAGGAGATTGCGAATCCGGACGCGACGCATGATCAACTCCAACACATATAAAACATCGTCAGCGCTCCAAGTCATAACCCGGATACCCTAACATTCTTATACTAGCGTTCGAGAGTGCCCGCTCCAATCACAACCCACTATTTACCTTAACCGTTGTGGTTAGGTTCCAGAGGTCAGGAGCTGTGGCGAAGCGTTCAGTCCGATGAAGAGGCCTCGACCACGGCCAGCGTCGCCATGTTGACCACGCCGCGCGATGTCACCGACGGGGAGAGAATATGGGAGGGCAGGGCGGGGCCGAGCAGGATCGGTCCGACATGCAGTGCCTCGGTCATGGTCTTGACCACGCCGAGCGCGATATTTGCCGCGTCGAGGTTGGGGAAGACCAGCAGGTTGGCTTCTCCCGACAGGGTGCTGTCGGGCATCACCCTGCGGCGCAACACTTCGGATATGGCTGAATCGCCGTGCATCTCGCCGTCGACCTCGAGTTCCGGGGCGAGCGAGCGGATGATCGAAAGCGCCCGGCGCATCTTGTCGGCGCTGCCGGAATCGCGTGAGCCGAAGTTGGAATGCGAGACCAGCGCTGCTTTCGGATTGATGCCGAAACGCCGGATCTCCTGGGCCGCCATGATGGTGGTCTCGGCGATTTCCTCGGCGCTGGGATCGAACGACACGTAGGTGTCGGTGAAGAAGGTGGCGCCGCGCTGCGAAATCAGCAGGCTGAGCGCGGAAAAGTCGATGACGCCCTCGCGCTTGCCGATGATCTGCGAGACATCGCGCAGGTGCTTGGTATAGCGGCCTTCCAGACCGCAGATCAGCGCATCAGCCTCGCCGCGCTTGACCGCCAGCGAGCCGATCACGGTGGCATTGGTGCGCACGATGGTGCGCGCGGCCTCGGGGATCACGCCCTTGCGGCCGACAATCGAGAAATACTCGTCCACATAGTCGCGGAAGCGCGGATCATCTTCGGGATTGATCACCGTGAAATCGGCGCCGGGCCGGATCCGCAGGCCAAACCGCTGCAGGCGGCTCTCGATGATGCCGGGACGGCCGATCAGGATCGGTTCGGCAATGCCTTCCTCGAGCAGCACCTGGGCGGCGCGCAGCACCCGCTCGTCCTCTCCCTCAGCGAAGATCACCCTCTTCTTGGTGGCGGTCTTGGCGGCGGTGAACAGCGGCTTCATGATCAGGCCGGAGCGGAAGACGAAGCGGTTGAGCTGGTCGACATAGGCATCCATGTCGGCAATCGGCCGCCGGGCGACGCCGGAGTCCGCCGCGGCCCTGGCGACGGCCGGGGCGATCCTGAGGATCAGCCGCTGGTCGAAGGGCGAGGGGATGAGATATTCCGGCCCGAACACCGGCGTCTCGCCGGAATAGGCGCGGGCGGCGATGTCTGAGGGTTCTTCCCTGGCGAGCGCCGCGATGGCGCGGACGGCCGCCATCTTCATCTCTTCATTGATGGTGCGCGCGCCGCAATCGAGCGCGCCGCGGAAGATGTAGGGAAAGCACAGGACATTGTTGACCTGGTTGGGGAAATCCGACCGGCCGGTGCAGATCATCGCGTCGGGGCGGGCGGCGCGCGCCTCGTCCGGCATGATTTCGGGTGACGGGTTGGCGAGCGCCATGATCAGCGGCCGCTCGGCCATGGTGGCGAGCATCTCGGGCTTGAGCACGCCCGCGGCGGAGAGGCCGAGAAACACGTCGGCACCACCGATCGATTCGGTCAGCACCCGGTTGTCGGATTTCTGCGCGTAGATCGATTTCCACCGGTCCATCAGCACCTCGCGGCCCTCGTAGACCAGTCCCTCGATGTCGTGAACCCAGATGTTCTCGCGCTTGGCGCCGAGCGCCACCAAGAGGTTGAGGCAGGCGAGCGCCGCAGCACCCGCGCCGGAGGTGACGATCTTGGCGTCCTCTATGGCCTTTCCGGCCAGTTCGAGCCCGTTGAGGATGCAGGCCGCAACGATGATGGCGGTGCCGTGCTGGTCGTCATGGAAGACCGGAATGTCCATGATCTCGCGCAGCTGCTGCTCGACCTCGAAGCATTCGGGCGACTTGATGTCCTCGAGATTGATGCCGCCGAAGGTCGGTTCGAGCGCCGAAATCACGCTGACCATGCGGTCGACGTCGGGCGCGTCGATCTCGATGTCGAAGACGTCGATGCCGGCGAATTTCTTGAACAGCACCGCCTTGCCTTCCATCACCGGCTTGGAGGCGAGCGGACCGATATTGCCGAGGCCGAGCACGGCGGTGCCGTTGGAGACCACGGCAACGAGATTGGCGCGCGACGTATAGGCGGCGGCGGCATCAGGGTTGTCGCGGATGGCAAGGCAGGGTGCTGCCACACCCGGCGAGTAGGCCAGCGCCAGGTCGCGTTGGTTGCCGAGCGGCTTGGTCGCCTGGATCTCGAGTTTTCCCGGCCGCGGATAACGATGATAAAACAGGGCGTTTTCGTCGAGTTCACCGCTGGAGGGTTTGGGATCGACGGCGCGCTTGTTGTCGGTGGAGGTCATCTGCGGCTCTTCTTTACTGGTGGCATGGATAGTCGATGGTCGGCGGCGGTCATCCCACCGGGATCGGGAACACGAGCGGGGAGAGACAGGCGGCATGCGGCCCTGTTTTGGCGCGGGCGGCGCCGAGCCTGCCAAGTTTCATGCAACTTCCCCCCGAACGAACCGTTTTAATGGTCGGTTTCTTTCTAGAACCGATCGAAACCAAATGGAACCTGTTTGATGCTTGCTTCGGGCGCCCGGGTGCGCCCGATACTATCCCCAGAGATCGGCGGACGGGGGCGAGACCAGCGATCCGGAATAGACCAGTCCAGGCGAGCGGTCCTTCGCCATCAGCAGCGGGCCGTCGAGATCGACCCAGTCGGCGTCTTGCGCCAGGAGCACCGCAGGGGCCATGGCAAGCGAGGTGCCAACCATGCAGCCGACCATCACGCCAAAACCCAGTTCGCGGGCGCGGTCGCGCATCAAAAGCGCCTCGGTGAGGCCGCCGGTCTTGTCGAGCTTGATGTTGATCGCGTCATAGCGGTCCGACAGCGATTGCAGGTCGGCAAGCGTGTGGACGCTTTCATCGGCGCAGATCGGCACCGGATGGGGGATGTGGGCGAGGATCTCGTCCTTGCCGGCCGGCAGCGGCTGTTCGATCAGGCCGATGTGCAACTCGGCTGCAAGCAGCAGATGTTCGCGGATGTTGCTCTCGGTCCAGCCCTCGTTGGCGTCGAGGATGATTTCGGCGTCCGGCGCGGCACTCGCCACCGCATGCATGCGGGCCCGGTCGTCGGCGGTGCCGACCTTGACCTTGAGCAGCTTTTGCGAGGCGTGGGCGCGGGCTTCACTGGCCATGTCGCCGGGCTCGCCCAGTGAAATGGTGATGGCGGTCGGGACCGGCCGCGGCAGGATCCGGCAGGCGGTCGCCGATACCCGCGTGCCGCTTAGCTTGGCCTCGAAATCCCACATGGCACAGTCGACCGCGTTGCGCGCGGCGCCGGCCTTCATGGCAGTCTGCAGCTCCCGGCGCGTCATCCCCGAAGAAATGGCGACGGCCATGGATTCGACCGCCTCGAGAACGCCTTCGACGGTTTCGCCGTAGCGGGTATAGGGGACGCATTCGCCATATCCACTGACGCCGTTTTCAGTGATGGTACAGGTCACCACATCGGCCGCCGTCTTGGCTCCGCGGGAAATGTTGAAGGCTCGCTTGAGCGGGAAACTGTCGATCCTGGCGCTGAGGTGTCGGGGCATTGCAACGGGTCCGTAAAAAAGGGTCGATGGACGGGCAAGACGGCGCTATTCCCGAGGCTGTCCGGTGACAGGTCGGGAACGAGCCGCTATGTGTGAGGCATGTTGACCAAACAGCAAAAAGATACAAGGGCCGATGCCCGACCGGGGGATCCGAAAGACCGTCCGGCGCGGATCGAGCATCACGTCTCCTCTGACGGGGAGAAACTTGTTCTTGCGGGTGACTGGCGGCATGCAGCGATCTCCGGCGTCTGCGGCAAATTGCTGGAAATCCAGAAAGATCTCTCCGGAAAGCCGCTGGAAATCGATCTGAGCGAGCTCCACAGTTTCGACACCGCCGGCGCCTGGCTGGTGCGCAAGACCATGCTTGCCGCCCGCTCGTGCGGCGCCGATGTGCAGTTAACCGGGGCGTCGGTGCCGGTGGCCGAACTGATCGAGGCGATCCCGGACCTGGTGGACCAGGCCGCGGTCGACCGTCCCGCAGGGCCTTCGCGATTCGAGCGCATTTTCGCCCCCTTCGGCGAGACGCTGTATGAACTCTATGACGATTTCCTCGCCTCGCTGCACATTCTCGGGTCGGCTGTCCGCGGCGCACAGCTCAAGCTCAACCGCTCGGCCGGCATTTCTCCGGCGGCGATCGTCACTCATATCGACCGGATGGGCGTGCGCGCCGTGCCGATCATCGTGCTGATGAGCTTCCTCATCGGCGCCATCATCGCCCAGCAGGGCGCGTTCCAGCTTCGCTATTTCGGCGCTGAAGTGTTTGTTGTCGATCTTGTGGGGATCTTGCAATTGCGCGAGATCGGGGTGCTTTTGACCGCGATCATGATCGCCGGCCGGTCAGGCAGCGCGATCACCGCCGAAATCGGCTCGATGAAAATGCGCGATGAGGTCGACGCGCTCAAGGTGATGGGGCTCAGCCCGATCGGCGTGCTGGTATTCCCGCGGCTGGTGGCGTTGACCGTCGCGCTGCCACTGCTGACGGTGGTGGCCAACTTCGCGGCCCTTGCGGGAGCCGCGGCGGTGTCGTGGAGCTATTCGGGGATCACGCCGGATGTGTTTGTCACCCGGCTGCGCGAGGCTATCGACATGTCGACCGTCACCTCGGGCATGATCAAGGCGCCTTTTATGGCGCTGATCATCGGCATCGTCGCCGCGGTCGAGGGCATGAAGGTCGGCGGCAGCGCGGAATCGCTGGGCCAGCGGGTGACCGCCTCGGTGGTCAAGGCGATCTTCGTGGTCATCCTCGTCGACGGCCTGTTCGCCATGTTCTACGCCGCCATCGATTTTTGAGGCCGAGCCGATGACCCCCAGCACCCAGACCGATCCGAGCAAGCGCGAAGTCATCCTGTCGGCGCATGAGGTCACCGTCGCCTTCGGCAACAACGTGGTGCTCGATCATCTCGATCTCGATGTCTATCGCGGCGAGATCCTGGGCTTTGTCGGCGGGTCGGGGACCGGCAAGTCGGTGCTGATGCGCTCGATCCTGCGGCTGATCCCGCGCCGGAGCGGGGTGATCCGGATTCTTGGCGAGGACTACGACACGGTTGACGAGATCAAGAGGATCGAACTCGACATGCGGCTTGGCGTGCTGTTTCAGCACGGGGCGCTGTTTTCGGCACTGACCGTGCGCGAGAACATCCAGGTGCCGATGCGTGAATACCTCGACCTGCCGCAGTCGCTGATGGACGAACTGGCCGAACTCAAGGTGGCGATGGTCGGGCTGTCGCCGGATGCGGCGGACAAGTATCCGTCCGAACTGTCGGGCGGGATGATCAAGCGGGCGGCTCTGGCGCGGGCGCTGGCGCTTGATCCGGACCTGGTTTTTCTGGATGAACCGACTTCGGGGCTTGATCCGATCGGTGCGGCGGAGTTTGATGAACTCATCGCGCAATTGCGTGATACGCTGGGCCTGACGGTCTACATGGTGACCCATGATCTCGACAGCCTGTTTTCGGTGTGCGACCGCATTGCCGTACTGGGCCAGAAGCGGGTGCTTGTGGAAGGAACGATCGAGGACATGCTTTCGTTTGACGACCCGTGGGTTCAGTCCTACTTCAAGGGCAAGCGGGCGCGGCTGATCCCCGGCCGGAAATCACGCCAGGAAGGCGAAACGAGCTGATGGAAACGCGGGCCAACTACGCCATTGTCGGCTTCTTCACCCTTGTGGTGATGTTGTCGGCGTTCGGCTTCGTCTACTGGATGGCGCGCTATGGCAACACCGGTGAAACCGTGCCGCTGATCGTGCGCATCCCCGGATCCGCCAATGGCCTGTCGAACGGTTCGGCGGTGCGGTTCAACGGCATTCCCTATGGGGTGATCCGCAACATCAGCATCGATCCGGACAGCCCGGATTTTGTCATCGCCGAAACCACCATACGGGCGGACGCCCCGCTTTACACCGACACCCGCGCCGCACTGGAGATCCAGGGACTGACCGGGTCGGCCTATATCGAGTTGCAGGGCGGTTCGCCCACCAATCCGAACATCCTGACGCGGGCGCGCGAACTCAAGCAGATCGCCGTTATCGATGCCGATCCGTCGGGCGTGACCAACCTGCTGGCAACGGCCGATGATATTCTCAACCGCGCCAACCGGGTCATCGGCGAGGTCGAGGGTTTCATCAAGGATGCGCGCTCGCCGCTGACCGAGACCTTGAAAAACACAGAGGTCTTTACCGCCGCGCTGCGCGACAATGCCGACGGCATCGACGGTTTCCTCAAGAGCGTGGGCAATCTCGCGGAGACGGTGAAATCGCTCTCGGGCCGGATTGACACAGCACTTGCCTCGGCGGAGAACCTGCTCAATTCGGTCGATACCAAGAAGATCGACCGCATTCTCGCCAATGTTGACAAGGTGACGGCGGACGTCGCCAGTGCGTCGGGCGAACTCACCAATACGCTCGAGAGTTTCAGCCAGACGGCGGATTCGCTCAAGACATTTGCCGCCGACGCCGGTGCCTCGCTGGAGAAGGTCGACAAGGTCATCTCCGCCATCGACCCGGCCAAGGTTGGCCAGTCCATGGACGATATCGCGCTTGCCAGCGCCGATGCGCGCAAGGCACTCGCCGACGCGCGCGGCGTGGTCGAGACCTTCAGCGCCAGGAAAGACGATTACGATCAGATCATCACCGACGTGAAGGAAATGAGCGCGCGGCTCAATGCCGCCTCGACGCGGGTTGACGGCGTTCTGGCCAAGCTCGACGGTTTCCTCGGGGAAGGGGACGCCTCGACGCTGATTGCCGATGCCCAGGCAACGCTCAAATCGTTCCGCGACGTGGCCGACACGCTCAATGCCCGCGTCGGGCCGATCGCCGACAATCTGCAACGGTTCTCGGGTTCGGGGCTGCGCGATGTCGAAGCGCTGGTCAACGATGCGCGGCGGTCGATCCAGCGGATCGAGCGATCGATCACGACGATCGAGCAGGATCCGCAGCGGCTGATTTTCGGCGGCGAGACGGTCAAGCAATATGACGGGAGAACCCGGCGCTGAGTCTTCCTTTCCTGTACCGGAAGACATAGGTTAAGGAATAGGTAATGGACCGGGGTGCGGTCGCAGGAGTGGTGTAGGCGTGAAAGCGGGGCGTTGGATTGTTGCAATGGCGATGGCCACAGCCCTGTCGGGCTGCGCCGGCGGGCTTGTCTCGGCTCCGCCGCCTGACACCTACGGACTGTCCGCCGCACCGTCTGTTGCCGGCCCGCGCGCCAGGAACCGGCAGATCCTGATCAACGAACCCAGCGCGCTCAAGGCGCTCGACAGCGAGAAGATCATCATCCGGCCGACGCCATCGGCGATAGAATACCTGGCCAAGTCGCAATGGTCCGACCGGCTGCCCAACATCGTCCAGGACAAGCTGGTGCAGGCGTTCGAGAATTCGGGGCAGGTCGGCGGAGTCGGCAGGCCGGGCGACGGGCTGGCGATCGACTACAAGATCCTCACGGCCATCCGCGCCTTCGAGATCAAGGCCGATGCGGGCGCGCACGCGGTGGTCGAGCTCTCGGTCAAGATCCTCAATGACCGCAACGGCGTAGTGGTGGCGCAGAAGGTGTTCGGCGCAACGACGCCGGTCACCGGCAGCGGCAATGCCGCCTATGTGCAGTCTCTCGACCGGGCCTTCGAGACCGTTGTCCAGGACATCGTCGGCTGGACGCTCGCGCGGATCTGACCGGCCTCTTTCCTGTTCAAATTACAGTTCAGCGGGACAGGCGCCATGTCACTGCGTGACCGGTCTCGACGCTGTTGCGGGCTCAGTCCTCGTCGTACGTGTATGCCGGCTGTTGCCGGCGAGCCGGAACTGTGACGGGCACCCGGAGATCCGACGAGGTCATGACCACCAGCAGCGCCAGGTAGAGGGTGGCCGCGACAACTGCCGGACCGATCAGCGCGGGATAGCCGAAGAACCAGATGGCGCTGATCCACAGCAGGACGACATTGACGACGAACATCGCCTTCTCGGTGACGCCGTTTCGCCACGCCGCCCAGCCGAGAACTCCAATGATTGCCGCGTAAGCCAGAATTGCCAAAGTCATCGTCATTCCCTTTGTGTGTCTTCGAATGCCCGTCATGAGCGGTGGTTTGCGCGAAGAAAACCGTCGCATGAGCTTGATATCACACTATTTAGGGTCGAGTTTCGCCGTTGGCACCACGTCATAACGACGCAGCCGCAGGGCCTGGCTGAATGCGGGAGAGGCCGGGAAGCCGGCATCGGTTGAGACGTCAGGCGTCCTTGATGCGCGGCCAGCCGGCCGAGACCAGTTCCACCGTGTTGCCGTCGGGGTCGGTCACAAAGACGCCGCGCCAGCCGATCCAGGGGAACTGGCTGACCGTGTAGCCGATGCCGGTCTTGTCGAACCAGCGGCAGGCCATGTCCTGGTCGGCCTGGCTCAGGCTCAGTGCCACATGGTGCAGCGTTGACGGGCGGGCCTGCGGCTCGCCGCGTTCCGGGTCGCGCCCGGCGTCAAACAGCGCCAGCACCGCGGTGTGGCCCTCGACGCCGTTGCCGAGGCGGAAGAAGATCAGACCACCGCGATCGGCCAGCAACTCGAGCCCCAGTGTGTCGCGGTAGAATGCCGTCATGGCATCGAAATCGATGCAGCGGATGGCGATTTCACCAAGGCCCGAAATCGAAAAACCCCGCTCTGTGGCGGGGTTCTTCATCTTGGTCCTTGTCTCAGACATCGCCGGTCCGGTCTCGTGTCAGTCCCGGCCGAAGCGGCCGCTGGCGTGAGCCAGCATGGTGTAGACCTTGCCGGTATCCGAGGTGAGATAGGTCTGCGTCATCATGTTGTCGCGGTCATTGCGCGCGACATCCGACAACAGCTTCTCGAAGTCGGCGATGTAGCGGTCAACCGCCTCGCGGAACTCGGGCTCGCGGCCATACTTGCTCTTGATCTCCTCGAAGGTCTGCTGACCCTTGAGTGTGTAGAGCCTGCGGGTGAAGACGTCGCGCTCGCCGCGCTGGTAGCGGCGCCACAGGTCGACCGAGGCGTCGTGGTCAATGGCGCGGGCGATGTCGACCGACAGCGAATTGAGCGATTCGACGACATGGCGCGGGTTGCGTTCGGGCGCCCGCGAGGCGACCGGTGCAGGAGCCGGGGCCTGTTCCTCGCGCGAAGCACCGCGGAGCAGGTCGCTGACCCAGCCTTCGCTCTTGGCCGGTGCTGCGCCGGCGGGCTCAAGGCTGCCGCGCAGCGGCGCGCGCTGGGCTTGCGGCTCAGGACGCGGCGCAGGCTGCTCACGGCGCGGTGGTGCCGCACGCTGCGGGGCCGGAGCAGGCTGAGGCTGGGCGGCTGCCCGGGGTGCTGCGCGCGGTGCCGGTTCGCTGACTTCGGTGCGGTAGCCCGACTGACCGACGATCTGCGAGAGTTCCTGCAGCGCCTTGATCTGGTCGGCGACTGCACGGCGCATGGCGGCAGCACTTTCGCGGGTTTCCTCGGGAAGGTCGAAGGCGCCGCGCTTGAGTTCGCCGCGGGTGTCTTCCAGCTCCTTGCGGATGCTGGCTGCGGACTGGCGGATTTCCTCGGTGGCGCCCGAGAAGCGCGCAATCGCGTCCTCGATTGCTTCCTGCACGCTTTCGCGCATCGAACCGGCGGCCGAGCGAGCGCGGCTTTCGGTGGTGCCGAGCAGCTTGTCGGCCTCGGAAACGGCCTCGCTGACGGTGCGGCGCATCGAGCTGGCAGCCGACTGTGCGCGGCTCTCGGTGGCGCCAAGCAGCTTGTCGGCGTCCTCGACCGCTTCGCGGATGCTCTCGCGCATCAGGCCGGCGGCGATCTGCGCCCGGTCTTCGGTTTCGCCCATCAGCTTGCCGGCATTTTCAGCGGCGTCGCGCAATCCGCCCTCAAGCCGCATCGCCGAGCGCTTGGAGAGGTTCTCGGCGCCGTCGAATGCCTTGACGATGATGTCTTCGAGCGAATGCATCGTCGCTTCGATCTGCTCGGAGCGGTTGACCAGTCCGAGAGACAGCGCCTGCAGCGCCTCGCGGCGTTCCTCGAGCGTGGTGGCAAGGTTGGATTGCGCCGCGCCCAAGAGATCGGATGCGGATGCCAGCACCCGCGAATGATCGTCGAAACGGCCGGCAATGGCGCCGACCTGGTTGAGGGTGCGGCTGGAAATGTCGGTGAGCCGTTCGACCTTGCCGTCGAGCAGACGGGCGGAGCCGGAGAGCAGTTCGGCGGCCTTTTCGGTCGAGGTGGAGATCTCGGCGGAGGTCTGCGACAGCTGCGTGGTGGCGCCGCCGAGCATGTTGGCGGCCTTGGCGACGACGGACGAGATTTCCTCGTTGCTTGTGCCGAGGCGCTCGAGCAGGGCGCCGACATTGCCGCTGAGGCTCTGGTTGACGGTCTCGATCGCCGACAGCGTTTCGCTGGTGCGGTTGGTGATGGCGTTGATCAGTGCGGCGTTTTCCGCACGCAGGCGATCGGTGGAGCTCTGGGTGACTTCGGTCAGGCGGTTGGCGAATTCCTCGCCGCTTGCGACATAGCGGTCGACCAGCGGGCGGGCCTGCTCGTCGATGACGCGGGACAGCTCGGCCGAGCGGCTGGCCAGCATCGAGTTGAGTTCGCGGGTCCGATCGTCAAGCGTCGAGTGTACCGAGGTGGTGCGGACATCCATGGCCTGCTCGGCCTGAGCCAGGCGCTCGATGATCGAGCCGGCCTTCTGGTCCAGCGCATCGCCCAGCGCACCGGTGCGGGCGACGAGGCTCTCGCCGGAAGCGGCGAGGCGGGCGTCGATCGCGTTGGTCTTGTCATCCAGCGTCGAGACCAGTTCGCTTGCGGTCTGTCCCAGGCGGCTGGAGATGACGCCGGTTTCGGTTTCCAGGCGGTTTGCAAGTGCTGCGGCCTGGGCGGCGAAGCGCGCTTCGGTCGCATCCAGCGTGCCGGAAATGGCGTCGGCCTGCTTGGCAACGGTTTCGCCGACATGTTCGACCAGGTCGCTGATCCGGCCGGCTTCGCTGCGCAGCTCGGTGGCACCGTTGGAAATGCGGCTGGCGATGGCTTCGGCATGGGCGGCGAGATTGGCCGTGCGCTCGTCGACATGGCTGTCCAGCCGCTCGGCGAAGCTGCGCGCCTGTTCATCCATGCGGCCGGCAAAGCCGGTGCCGATCGACTGCAGCGATTCGCCCGCCTTGAGAGCCTCGGCGTCGAGTTCGGTGGCAGCCTGGGAAACGGCCTCGCGCAACTTGGCCGCCAGTCCGGTCGCCTTGCCTTCGATGGTCTTGGACACGGACTCGAGACCGATCCCGAGCATGTTGTTCATGGTCGACAGGCGTTCGTTGATATGGTCGGTGCCCTTTAGGAAGGTGGCATCGACGCGATCGGATGCCGCGTTGGACAGCTCGGAGAAGCGCTGGCCTTCGACATCGAGCGTGGCGGCCAGCCGCTCGGTTGCCTGCGTCATGCTCGCTTCAACGGCGCTGGTGCGTTCGCTGAGCAGTCCGTCCATGGCTTCGGCCGACTGGCTGATGGCGGTGCCGAAGGAGCTGGCGCGTTCGGCGAGCTTGAGATCGATGGCTTCCGCGCTTTCAGCGATCGAGCCGAAGAGGGCGGCGGAGCGCTGGCTCAGGCTGGTGTCGATGCGCTCGGCGCCATCGGCCAGCGCCTTCTCCAGCGCTTCGGTGCGGCTGGCCAGCGTACTGTCGATCTGTTCGGTGACATTGCGGGTGGAGTTCTCCACGCGTTCGGCAACATCGGACGTGGAAGCCTCGATGCGCTCGGCGCCGCTCGAAAGTGCCATCTCGAGAGCGATGGTGCGGTCAAGAACGGTGTTGTCCATCCGCTCGACGAGGCTCGACGCGGTGGATTCAAGCTGTTCGGTAGTGGACTTCGACGAGGTCTCGAGCCGGTCGGCGAGGCTTGCGGCCGTGGTTTCAACGCGATCGGCCGTGCTCGAAGCTGTGGATTCGAGCTGTTCGGCAGCGCTCCTCGAAGACGCCGCGATCCGGTCGGCGAGGCTTGCAGCGGTGGTTTCAACACGATCAGCCGCGCTCGATGCGCTGGCTTCCAGCCGCTCGGCGGCGGTGCCGGTTGAGGTCTCGATGCGCTGGCCCAGGCCAGACGCGACTGCTTCCAGGCGTTGGGCGGCGGTGTTGGCGGACGTCTCGATCCGCTCGCTCAGGCCGGCCGCGGTTGCCTCGACACGTTCGGCGGCGCTTGTCGTCGATGTCTCGATGCGGTCGGCGCCGGAACCCAGTGTGGCTTCCAGGGCCTGGCTGCGATCGGACAGCGTCGAGCCGATGCGCTCAAGGCTGGCCGAGAGAATGCCGTCCATGGCATTGGTGCCGCCGTTGAGCGTCTCGTTGATCTTGGCCAGGCTTTCGGACAGCTTGGTGTCGAGATTGCCGGCGCGGCTGTCGAAGGCGGAGGTGAATTCGCCGACGCGCTCGTCGAACACCGTGGTGATGCGGCCGATGGTGGATTCGAGCTTTTCCTCGAAGAAGCCGGAGCGCAGATCGAGATCCATGATCGCGTCGTCGGCGCTCGACTTGAGCGCCTGGCTGAAGGACGAGCCCTTTTCGTCGAGCGAGGAATTGAGTGCCGCGAGGGTTTCCTCGAGGCCCGCCGAGATCGCCTGCTGGCCCGAGAACAGGCTGTCGGAGATTTCCCGGGTGCGGGCGATAAGTGTTTCGTTGAGCTGGCGGGCGCGCTCGCCAAGGGCGGCGTTGAGCTTTTCGGTGTTGGCGTCGAGTGTCGAGGCGCGGGTCTCGAACTCGGCCAGCAGCGCCTTGCCGCGATGGTTGAGCTGGACGTTGAGCATTTCCAGACGGGTGTCGAACTCGTCGGTGAGCTCGCCGCCGGAGGTCTTCAGCGATGTGATCAGCGCCTCGGTGCGGCCATCGAGCAGCTGCTCCAGCTCGCGGCTGGTCTGCGAGGTGCGCTCCTGCAGGGCGGCGGCGCGGGTTTCCATGAGCTGGGCGAAAGCCTCGCCCGACGTCGAGATGCGGGTGGAGATTTCCTCGCTGGCCGTCGTCAGCTCTTCCTTGAGCTGTTCATGGGCGCCGGCAATGGAGGCGCGGATCCGCTCGGCGTGGCTGACGATCGCATCGCGCTCGCTGCCCAGTTCCTGGACAAGGCCGCGGACCCGCATTTCGTTGTCGGAATAGCTGCGCTCGAGTGCATTGACCTCGGAATGGACCAGGGTCTCGAGTTCGGAGGCGCGGGCGATCGTGCGCTCGATGCCTTCGTTCATGGCCGAGACTTCGCGGCGGACGGCCTGGCCGACGGTGAGGATACGGTCGCCGGCGATGTTTTCCGGTTCGGCAAGGCGGAGCGCGACCTCGGCCATCGAGCGGGCGGCCGAGCGCATTTCGCGGGCGCGGGCCATCATGATCGAGAACGAGAAGAAGATCAGGATCGGGACAATAATCCCGACCAAAAGGCCGATGGCCGCCGGCATCGCCAGCAGGTCGGAGACCGAGCGGATCTGCCAGATGGCGGGCGAGTAGAGCAGGTTGGCCAGCCCGATGCCGCCAACGGTCCACAGCGCCGAGAGGATGGCGGCATTGCGCAGCGCGCCGCGGCTCGAACGGCTTTCGAGCGTGCGCAGCAGCCCGGCCATGTTCTTGCGGCTGTCGTCATTGGCGGGCGCCATCGGGCCGGCGGGCGTGAACGGCGGCGTCGGCATTCTTGGCGCGGTGCTCTCGCCGGGGGCGGACTGCTGCGAAACGGACGATGCCCGCGGCGTCGCGCCTGCGCTCTTGAGTTCGCGGGCGGCGCTGGAAACCTTGTCCTCCAGCTCGTCCAACGAAACATCGTCGAGCACGCCGAGGCCGTCTTCGCCCAAGTCGATCTTCAAGGCGTCTTCAAGCGCCTCGAAAGTCTGCTCTTCAATGGTTTTGTCCGCTGGTGTCTTACTCATGCCACTCAAGCCTCATTACTCCGAACAGGGTTCGCGCATGTTCCCCGTCATTTTCGCACTCCCGGAGCGCCGGATCAGGCTCGCTCGGGGCATGCGACAGGATCCGGAAAACAGCTTTCCGGCCCTTTAAACTCTCAATTTAGTGGCACACACGGCGCTAATTCACAAATGAAACCGGTAAGATGGCCCCTGCATCCACTGGTTTTTAACGATTGGCTGTCTCAAAAAGAGCCATAAACGTCAATGAAACGCCATATTTACGGGCTGTTAACCATTCCGGCAGGTTTTCAAGCCCGCCTGGCGCCGGTGTTTACCCGATCTAGACACTGAATGCGTCATAACCATCCCAATCATTGATCTCGCAAAGGAAATCCGCAATGGCGGCACTCGGTATCGCGTTCGAAGTTCAGGAAGTCAGCCCCCAGCCGCGCCCCTCGGGCGGCCGGCCAATCGATCTGGTGCATTTGGCGCGTCAGACCGGTGGCGACAAGTCGCTTGAAACGGAGGTTCTGGCGCTGTTTGCACGTCAGGCGCGGCAGGCCGTGGCCCAGATCGGTGACATGAAGACCGACGCACGCTCCGAACTGGCACACAGGATTGCCGGCGCCGCCAAGGGCGTGGGCGCTTCCGACGTTGCCCGCTGCGCCTCGGCGCTGGAAACCCAGCCGGGCAATGCCGCGGCGGTGGCGGCGTTTACCAAGGCGGTGGTCGAGGCCGACACTTTCATCGTCGGGCTGATGCGCTGACCAGCCGGCCGATTCAGGCCGGCAAATCGTCATTTTGGAAAACCATGCCGCGAATCACTGTCGCAGGGCGGTTTTCATTCTTGCCTCGCACAGTCCAGCGTGTATGAAAGCCTCATATCCCTGAGACTATGCCAGAGGCCGTAATGACCAAAATCACCCTCGTCGCTTTTGACGGCACGCGTTTCGATGTCGATGCCGAAAACGGCTCTACCGTCATGGAAAACGCGATCCGCAATTCCGTTCCGGGCATCGAAGCCGAGTGTGGCGGGGCCTGCGCCTGCGCGACCTGCCATGTCTATGTCGACGATGCCTGGGCCGAAACCGTCGGTGCACCCGAAGCGATGGAAGAGGATATGCTCGATTTCGCATTCGACGTGCGTCCGACCTCGCGGTTGTCCTGCCAGATCAAGGTTCGCGACGAACTGGATGGCCTGGTGGTGCATGTGCCCGAGCGGCAGGCCTGATTTTTCTCTCATTTCCGGATACGCCTTATGACTTCCCCGATTGAAACCGATGTCGTGATAATTGGCGCCGGGCCGGTTGGCCTGTTCGCCGTGTTCGAACTTGGGCTTTACGACCTGAAATGCCACCTGATCGACATTCTCGATCGTCCGGGCGGCCAGTGCGCCGAGCTCTACCCGGAAAAGCCGATCTACGACATTCCGGCATGGCCCGAGATCTCCGGCCAGGTGCTGACCGACAAGCTGATGGAGCAGATCGCGCCGTTTTCGCCCGAATTCCATTTCAACCGGATGGTGACCGGCTTCCGCAAGCTCGACAATGGCCGCTTCGAGGTCGAGACCGACGAGGGCGAGCTGTTCCATGCCCATGCCGTGGTAATCGCGGCCGGTGGCGGATCGTTCCAGCCGAAGCGACCCCCGGTGCCGGGCATCGAGGCCTATGAAGGCAAGAGCGTGTTCTATTCCGTGCGCCGCATGGAAGAATTCCGCGACAAGGATCTGCTGATCGTCGGCGGCGGCGATTCAGCGCTCGACTGGACGCTCAACCTGCAGCCGGTGGCCAAATCGGTGACGCTGGTGCACCGCCGGCCCGAGTTCCGCGCGGCTCCCGACAGCGTCAACAAGATGTTCGCCATGCGCGAAGAGGGCAAGATCAACTTCGAGGTCGGCCAGGTGACCGGGCTCAAGGGCGAGGGCGGCCAGCTCGAAGGCGCCACGATCAAGGGCCCGGACGGCGAGGTCGAGGTTGCCTGCAACCGCATGCTGCCGTTCTTCGGCCTGACCATGAAGCTCGGCCCGATCGCCGACTGGGGCCTGAACCAGCACGAAAACCTGATCAAGGTCGACACCGAGAAGTTCGAGACCAGCATTCCCGGCGTCTTCGCCATCGGCGACATCAACTGGTACCCGGGCAAGCTCAAGCTGATCCTGTCGGGCTTCCACGAGGCGGCGCTGATGACCCAGGCGGTCAAGCGGCTGGCGCATCCGGGGGAGAAGATGGTGTTCCAGTACACCACGTCCTCGACCAGCCTGCAGAAGAAGCTCGGCGTCCAGTAAGGCCGCGCCGCGCACGGTCGCGACCCGAGGCACTGCGCAAAAAGAGCCCCGCTCTCCCATCGAGGAAAAGCGGGGCCAATAGGCGCCTAGGTCTCAAACCTGACGAGGGAGGACCGCCAGATGGCTTCCATGCGCCGGGGAACCCGAATCAAGTGCTGAAAACTGTCCCTTAAGCACACTCTTATACAATGAAGCCGGTGCGAATATTGGAAGTAATGCCCGGTGGAAACTTGGGGTGAACTCGAATGGCGAAGACTATTTGAGGGTTTATTTTCCCAGATAATGGAATTTGGTTGGGCTTGTCTGTAAGCTTCGGAGACCGGAAACGCCGCTGTTGCCGCAGGCTGGAATCAGGGTTGCCGGGCAACGGCGGAAGGCGGAATTTACTTCGCTATTGATACCCTGATCATTGGTCGCTGCCGTCTTCATTGTAGGCCGTAAGGGCCTTACCATCATAGCTCAGCATGGTCTGGCCGCTGCCATATTTGACTTCGAAGGCGCCGAGCATTCTCCTGCCCGACAAGGTATTGTCATGGCTACCCGCTGAAATCACTCGCCATAGCTTTCAACAAAGCTCTTATACTCACTGCCATCCGCGTTGTAGGTCTTAAGATTACCCGAGCCGTCATAGCTCATCATTGTCTGGCCATTGCGATACTTGACTTCAAACGCGCCGACTTGAGCCTGTCCGGCATCATCGAAGCTCAGCTTTGGCGTAACCCCGAACCTGTAACCAAATTGGCCGCCAAGCATGTTGAAGCCTTCGATAAGTATATCTGTGTCTATTCTCTCATTGTGTTTATTCAACTTATTAATGGTGTCTACATATTTATCGTAACCTTCGTCGCTTCTCCAGAATGATGCGTGTTCTTCGATGTGTTTAGGATCGATGCCCATCGCCAAATTTTTCTCAATTGTTTCCGGTATGCGTTCATTAAACTCTTCTCGAGTCAGAATTTCTTTCGCTTGAGGTGGGTTGTTGTAGCGGAGGACGGAATTGATCAGGATCGTTGCTACGGCACTGCCTTGCTCCAGGTTGCCTTCCCAAAGCTTCATGCCGACAGCTTCGCCTTCCGCGTACATGCGGTCCATGCTCGACTGCACGGCCTGGTTCATGGCGCCCGAGTAGCTCCTGGACATTTCCGACGATACGGTGCCGCCGCCTGATGCGCTCTTTTCCGCGTCGGCCAGAGATTGCGCCTTGGCGGCGATCTTCGAGATCGTGCCGGTGGCGGCGCTGGCGCCGGTCTTGCCGGAGACGATGTCGATGATCCTGTCGGTGGCGGTCTGCTGCTGCCCGGAGAGGTCCTGCACGGAGGACTGCCTGAGGATGGCAAGCGCTGCCGAATTGTTGGAAATGCCTATGGTCATATCAAGCTCAATAAACTTGTGCCCGAGATGCCAGTCATTGGCGCCAAGTCACTGAAACGATTGGACCGCCCTGATGGCGCCCGATTGCAATTGTGTCAAACGTTGATACAACCATATGATGAAGTCATCAGCAGAGGATTGATGGTTGTTGACTGGGGGGAGTACCGCTATTTCGACACGCTTCCGTCTTCATTGTAGGCCGTCAGTGTCTCGCCGTCATAGCGCAGCATTGTCTGGCCACTGGCGTATTTGATTTCAAAAGCGCTCATGTGGGCCTTTCCTTGGTCATCGAAACTCAGTTTTGGTGAAACGCCAAATCTGTATGAGAACTGGCCTCCAAAATAGTAGAAATTATTGACGTGTAGGTTCGGGTCACGGTTTGCAACGCGCTCATTATGTCCGTTTATGTAGTCGATCTTGCGCTTGTAGGCTTCATCGCTCATATTTATTTCGGTTATTCTTTTGGCATCAACAGGGTCTGCCCCCCTTGATAGTCTATCCTTCTCGCCCTCCAATGCTGAATTGTTGAACTCTTCGCGAGTTGGAATTTCTTTCATTTGAGGCGGGTTGTTGTAGCCGTTGATGGAATTGACAAGTATGCCTGCCACGGCCTTGCCGTTTTCCAGATTGGCTTCCCAAAGCTTCATGCCGGCAGCTTCGCCTTCCGCATACATGCGGTTCATGCTGGACTGCACGGCCTGGTTCACGGCGCCCGAGTAGCTCCTGGACATTTCCGAAGATACGGTTCCGCCGGCCTCGCGCTTTTCCGCGTCGGCCAGCGATTGCGCCTTGGCGGCGATCTTGGAGATCGTGCCGGTGGCGGTGCTGCCTGCGGTCTTGCCGGAAACGATGTCGATGATCCTGTCGGTGGCGTTCTGCTGCTGCCCGGAGAGGTCCTGCGCAAAGGACTGCCTGAGGATGGCAAGAGCTGCGGAATTGTTTGAAATGCCTATGGTCATATCAAGCTCACAAAAAATGTGCCCGGATAGCCACTCATTGGCGTCAAGTCACTGAAATATGTAAGCTCTCCCTAATGGAAAGCCCATAAGTTGTATGAATCAGTACTACAATCTTGCGCTGAAGACATCAACAAGAGATTAATGCGTTGACGGACACAGGCCGGGATCGGCCGGGCCTGCCCGGCTGTGTCGGGGCAGGGGTCAGCTGCGGTTGTTTTCCTCGGCCGCCTTGAAGCGGAGCATTCTGAGCATGCGGCGTTCGAAGCTGGCGGCCTCGACACGGTCGAACCGCTGCTGGTCGGCGGCGTGTTCTTCGATGATCCGCTTGCTGGTCGCATCGACCCTGGCTTCCATCTGCTGGCAGGTCCGCTCGGGATGCAGCGCTTCAAGCGTCTTTTCCAGCTTGCGGGCGTATTGCCGGGCAATCTCGGCGTGGCGCTCCTCGTGGCGCTTGATGTCGGATGACAGGGTGTCCCAGACCAGAACGGTTTCGCGGGCGGCGCGGTTCCTGTCTTTCCAGCGCGGCAGGGTCAGATGGGTTTCGAGCGTGACCTTGGCGTCGAGCACGCGGCATCTGCCGTCGGAACTCCTGTAATCGACCGATCCGCCGAGCTTGATCTTGGTGGCGCCGGGATGGCGGATGCCGGTTTCCGACAGGATCGGCCCGTGCTTTGATAATTCTCGCTCAAGATCGGCGCCTGTGAGCCCGGAAATGTTGAAATAGGAGTAGGTTTTCTTGATCAGCGGCGTGGAAGACACCGCAACCGCCGATGCGCACAGCAACGTCAGGGCCATGACGGCGAAGCGCAGGCGGCGCATGGAGAACTCCCGGTCAGAAACAGCAAACCGGAACTTGCGCCATGCCGCTGGCTCATGCAACAGGAACCCGTAGCCATATTGCCACAGGTAACAGGTCAAACCGCCATGCAAACGCCACCCGACAGCGTCTTTCTTCCCAGACCCCTGCGGCTTGGCCGGGACAGGGCAATCGAGCTGGGGCCGCGGGCGCGGCTGATGGGCATTCTCAACGTGACGCCGGATTCGTTTTCCGACGGCGGGCTGCATGCGGACCAGCGCATCGCCGTAGAAGCGGCGCTGGCGATGGTCGGGGAGGGCGCCGACATCGTCGATATCGGCGGTGAATCGACGCGTCCGGGCGCCGACCCGGTGAGCGCGCTCGAGGAACAGCGGCGGATCCTGCCGGTGATCGAGGCGCTGGCAGGGCAGGAGGGGGTGCTGATCTCGGTCGACACCTGGCGGGCGGAGACGGCGCGGCTGGCGCTCGCCGCCGGCGCTCACCTGATCAACGATGTCTGGGGGCTGCAGCGCGAGCCGGAGATAGCGCGGTTTGCGAGCGACGCCGGGGCCGCGGTGGCGATCATGCACACCGGCCGCGAGCGGCAATGTCTGCCCGACCTGGTCGAGGACCAGTTTGGCTGGTTCGCCGGTTCGCTGGAGATCGCCCGCAGGGCCGGGATCGACGACGACCGGATCCTGCTCGATCCCGGCTTCGGCTTCGCCAAGGACGCGGATGACAATCTCGAACTGATGGCGCGGTTTACCGAGCTGCACGCTCTCGGTCTGCCGCTGCTGGCGGGCACCTCGCGCAAGCGCTTCATCGGCGGGCTGACGGGGCGCGAGGCCGCCGACCGCGATGTCGGCACGGTGGCGACCAGCGTCGTGCTCAGGCTCGCGGGTGCAGCGATGTTTCGGGTACACAATGTGGCTTTCAACAAGGACGGGCTTGCGGTCGCCGACGCGATGGTTCAAAGCAGCCGCAAAAAGGAACCCGGCCATGGCTGACAGTTACACAATCCGCCTCGCCAATTGCGCGTTCTTCGCCCGCCACGGGGTGCATGACGAGGAGGAATTCCTCGGCCAGCGCTTCTTCGTCGACGCCGAACTGGAAGTCGATCCGGGCGATGCGCTTGAAACCGACGATATCGAGGGCACGGTGCATTACGGCATCGCCTTCCAGGTGATCGAGGAGATCGTCACCGGCAAGCGGCGCTACCTGATCGAGGCGCTGGCGATGGATATTGCCAGGGCGCTGACCGCCCGGTTTTCGCAGATCCGGCTGGCGCGGATCACGGTGCGCAAGCCGAGTGCGGCAGTGCCCGGCATTCTCGACCATGTCGAAGTGACGGTCGAACATCGTGCCTGAGGCGAAGAAGGTGATCGCCGCCATCGGGCTTGGCGGCAATATCGGCAATCCGCGCCGGACCATGGCGCGGGCGCTGAAACTGCTCGATGCGCGCGACGATGTCGCCATCCGCACGGTGTCGCGGCTCTACCGCACGCCGCCCTGGGGCAAGACCGACCAGGAATGGTTCCACAATGCCTGCGCGCTGGTGGAAACGACGCTCGATCCGCATGAGCTGCTCAAGGTGTGCCTGGGTATCGAACTCAAGCTCGACCGGGTGCGCACCGACCGCTGGGGGCCGCGCACCATCGATCTCGACGTGCTCCTGCACGGCGATTTCCTGTCCGATCACGCGGATCTCACTGTGCCGCATCCGCGGATGACCGAGCGCGCCTTCGTCATGGTGCCGCTGGCCGACATCGCGCCCAAGGCCGTGGTCAACCTGCAAAGCATCGCCGACTGGTCGAGCGAGGTGGATTCCGAGGGGATCGAGGCGCTGAGCCGCACGGGCGACTGGTGGCAGGACGAGGATTAGAGGCGCGGCTGGCCTGAATCAGCGCAGCACGCCGGAGGCGACCTTGCGGGCGCCGCGCTTGAGCGTCATGCCGATGACCGGGACCATTTCCTTGCCGACCTTGACCGAAATGGTGACGTTCATGGTCTGCTCGTCGTGCAGGCGGGCGATCATGGCGCCGTCAAGCGTCTTGCGGTTGATCGCCATCACCGCGCGGTCGCGGGTGATCTTTCCGGAAACGATGTCGAGGCCTTCGCCGGCGGAGCCATCGAGGAAGCGTCCGGTGTAGGTGGCGCCCTTGCGGGTGATCATGGCCGACATTTTCTGGTTGAAGACGCCGACGCGGCAATGGCCGTCAAGCGAAATGCCGGCGGCATCGCCCTGCACGGCATCGCCGCTGAGATTGCAGACGAACTTGGTGCCCTTGTACTTGCCGGCAACGATTTCGCCCGGACCCTTCCATTCGCCGGCTACAGATTCGAAGAAGACCGTATCCCTGTCCCGAGCCTCGGAGGACGGGACGGGCGAGAGCACGACTGCCGCAAGACAGAGCGGGATGATGCGAAACTTCGAGAACATGGTCACACCTGTTGCGGCTGGAAACGAGATCTGAGATTGCCCCAGAATGGTTAATGGACCGTAATCGGCGCCGATATATCCACATTTTCGGGGTAATTCATAGCCCGCCGGCGGCTTTTCCCGGGTCAGCCTGCTTGCCGGCGACATTGGCGATGTCCGACATGAAATCGCTGATGCCGGGCCGCTTGAGAGCCTTGAACGGCATCGGGCGGCACAGATCCATGGCGGAAATGCCGATCCGGGCGGTCATCAGGCCGTTGATGACGCCCTCGCCGAGCCGGGCCGAGAGCTTCGCCGCAACCCCGTGCCCGACCACCTGCTGGATCAGGCTGTCGCCTGCGGCAATGGCGCCGGTCACGGCCAGGTGGGCGATCACGTCACGGAACAGGCGGATCATGCCGATGGCGCCGGGCCGTCCGCCATAAAGTTCGGCCATGGCCCGGATCAGCCGGACGGCTTCGAAGCCGACATAGGCGAGATCGACGAAGGCGCGGGGGCTGACCGCGGTGACGACGGACACCCGCTTGGCCGCGTTGGCGGTCAGCTGGCGGGCCTGCCGGTCGAGCGGCGCCATCAGTTCGCGTTCGGCGAAGGCAAGGTAATGCGGCCCGTCGATGATCTCGTCATCGAGCGCCTTGAGGCTCTTGCGGCCGCGCGCCGTCAGCGGGTTGGCGGCAACCAGGCCCGCAACCTCGGCTGCAAGCGCGCGGGCTTCCCTGGCCGTGGCGGAGCGGGCCTTCGTGGCGATATTCTCGCGCATATGCGCAACCTTCGCCAGCCGGCGGATGCCGATGATTTCCCTGATCACCAGCGCCAGCAGGGCGAGCGCCGCGATCGCTGCCGCGGCGGTTGCGGCCCAGCCGAGCCAGGCAATGCGGTCGAACAGGCTGCGGATCAGCGTGTCGGTCCAGATCCCGAGCGCCAGCGCGAAGAGAAAACCGAGACTCGTCAGCAGTATCTTACCCGCGGTCAGGCGGCGCGGCCGCGGCGTTGCCGGCGGCGGCGTCAGAGCCTCGAGAGCTTCCGGCTGCGACACGAACGGATCGTCCTGTTCCATCGTCATTTCGACGGTGACGGGGATGGCCGCAGGCTTGCGCGCCGTTTTCGCCTTGCTCTCCGGTGCGCCGGTGGAAGCCTTGGCAGCGGGGTCGTCGACGGTGAAGGAGCGCGGCTTGCGGGATCCGGATGAAGCATTGCTGTCGGTCATGCCAGACGGTCTCCCAGAAGATAATCCAGGGCCCGGTCGAGGCGGATGTGGGGCAGCGACAGCTTGATGCCGGTGTCGATTTCCTCGATCAGCGGCGGGCGGAAACGGACGATGTTGATCTCCGGCAGGAGCGGTTCACGGGATGAATCAACCGCCTTGAAGAATGAGTCCGGATTCTTTGGCAAGTCACCGGGAAATATGGCTGTTTTGCGATTGCCGTCGAACAGTTCGCCGGCAATGCGCTCGCCTTCGAGCGGGGTGCCGACGATCACCGGAAGCTCCTCGCCATCCTGGCGGACGGTGGCTTCGCGGGTGGCGCGGACGGCGGCCAGCGCCAGCACCTCGATGTCGGCGCCGGAGGAGCCGATGCCGGTCGAGGCGCGCTCGACGATGCGCCGCGCGATGGCCTCGAGCCGGTCATGGCTTTCATGGTGCAGGTGATCGGCCTTGGTGGCGGCGATCAGCACCTTGTCGATGCGGCGCGAGACCAGGCTGGTCAGCAGGTTGCCGCTGCCGGGGCGGAAGCAGGAGAGCACGTCCGAGAGCGCGCGTTCGAGATCGATCACAGCCTCGCGGCCGGCATTCATCGCCTGCATCGCGTCGATCAGCACGATCTGCCGGTCGAGACGGGCAACGTGCTCGCGGAAGAACGGCTTGACCACCACCGACTTGTAGCTCTCGTAGCGCCGCTCCATCATCGCCATCAGCGAGCCTTTCGGCGCAGGCCCATCGGGCAGGTTGGGCAGCGGCGCGAAGGTGAGCGCGGGCGAACCGTCGAGATCGCCCGGCATCAGGAAGCGGCCGGGGGGCAGGGTGGACAGCGCCCGCTCGTCCTTCTTGCAGGCCCTCAGGTAATCGGTGAACAGCCGGGCGAGCTCGCGCGCGTCAGACTCGTCGGCGGGCTTGAGCGGATCGATGGAGCCGGCCTTTTCAAGCCAGGCGGCGGCGAGATCGGCGCGCACCGGGGATCGCGCCAGCGACGCGGCGTTGAGCGAGAAAGCGGCAAAATCCTGACCGAGCAACGGCAGGTCGAGCAGCCATTCGCCGGGATAGTCGACGATGTCGAGACAGAGCCTGCCGCCGGAGAAGAAACGGTTCCAGCCGCTGGCCGATTCATACTCGATGACCAGCCGCAGCTCGGAGATGGCGCGGGTTGAATCCGGCCAGATGCGCTCGCCGATCATGCGGGCGGCATGATCCTCGTATTGAAACCGCGGCACCGCATCATCGGGCTGGGGTTCGAGAAACGAGCGTGACAGCCTGCCGGAATGGGCGGCCTCGAACATCGGCAGACGGCCGCCATGCAGCAGATTGTGCACAAGTGAGGTGATGAAGACGGTCTTGCCGGCGCGCGAAAGCCCGGTGACGCCGAGCCGCAGGGTCGGCTGGATCAGGTTGCTGGCGCGGTCCGTGAGGGTGTCAAAGGCGATCAGTGCCTCATCGGTGAAACTGGTGATGGACGATGACACGTTGCGGCCTGCTCCGAATTGCTTGCCAAGATATAGGAATTTGCCGGTGCAATTGAAAGCGCAACAGTGAAATGCGATCCCGGCTCCTATCGAAGGGCCCGAATGCCGGGTTCAGGCGTCCACGGGGGAGAGCAGGCCGACAAACCGGGCGCCGCCCTTGATCGCGCTGCCGCCGCGAGTGTCGCAATCGAGAATCATCAGGCCGGCGGTCGGAAAGCCATTGCCGAGCGCGGTTTCAAAAGCCGCCGGGTCGTCCTGCAGCAAGGCCTGTGCCGTGTCCTCAAGCATCGGATTGTGGCCGATGATCATGATCGACTGGATGGTGTCGTCATGCGCGGATCCGATCAGGTCGAGATAGGCGTCATGGCTGGAGGCATAAAGTGCATCGCTGTATTCGACCCGCAGTTCGCCATTGGCGCGGGCTTTCTGCAGGATTTCGAGGGTTTCGGCGCAGCGGCGCGCGTTGGAGCAGTAGACCAGGTCCGGCTCAAAACCGTTGACCGACATGGTCGCGGCAAGGCGGGCGGCTTCCTCGCGCCCGCGCTCATCCAACGGACGGTCGAAATCGCGCACACCGGGCAGGGCCCAGGCGGCATGCGCGTGGCGGACGAGAAAAATGCGCAGATGTGTGAGCGGTGCAGGATTCATCTCGTGAATGTAGCCATTTGCGCCGGTGCTTCAATTCTCCAAAAGGACAAAGTGCACTGCAATATCAACTTGCCGGCTGGGCGGCCGGCGGCGCCGGGGTGCAGCCACGGCTGGGAAGCTCCGGGATGGCAGGCGCCGCCCGGCAGGCCCGAGAAAACCGGTATATGTCGGAATTCTAATACAATTTGACAGTTCGATGAAATTGCGGTGATCCGCCACTTTCCTGCTTGTACCGGTGCCGCCGTGTGGCTATACACCCCCCGAAATGGCTTAGCCGGGAGAATCGTCATGAGTGAAGACTTCGATTTTTCCTCTTATGTGCCTTCGGATGACGAGGATTTCATGAATGCCAAGCAGAAGGCCTATTTCCGGGCCAAGCTGATTGCCTGGCGGAATGACATTCTCAAGGAGGCTCGCGAGACGCTTGACCATCTCGCGGAGGAAAGTGCCAACCACCCCGATGTGGCCGATCGCGCATCGTCCGAGACGGACCGCGCCATCGAATTGCGCGCCCGCGACCGTCAACGCAAGCTGATTGGCAAGATCGATGCGGCGCTCGCGCGCATTGATGACGGCACCTACGGTTATTGCGAGGAGACCGGCGAGCCGATCAGCCTGAAGCGGCTCGATGCCCGGCCGATCGCCACCTTGTCGATCGAGGCGCAGGAACGCCACGAGCGGCGCGAGAAGGTCTACCGCGACGAATAGGCTTTGTCCGAAATTTTCGAATTGTTTTTAAAGCCGGCCGCTGCGCCGGCTTTTTTCATGCCCGCTTGTGAATGGCCTGGGCAAGCATGGTTCAGCGGAAGGGCCCTGGCCAACGGCAGGCTGTCGCCAAGGCCTTCAGGGCTTGCGCGAAAGGTCGCCGAGCAGGCGTTCCATCTCGGCTTCAAGCGAATCCCTTGACGGCTCGGTTTCGGGCTGAACCTCCGGTGCTTCCAGCAAGTCGGCTTCGTCCGGATCGAGCTGGTGCTCGGTGTAGTGAGCGGCGATCAGGCTGTCGCGCGGGGATTCGTGGGTCAGGTCCTGCGACAGCTCCGCGGCCAGCACGGCCTCGAATTCGGACGGCACCGTGGCTGCAGGCTTGGCCGGTGTGGCCGGTTCGCCGGTCGCCCTGCCGCCGCCGGGGATCGGTGCGGCGGACCGCTCCTGTTCTGCGGGAGCCGCAGTCAGTTCGTCAAAGGCGCTCTCGTCGAAGCTTGGGTTCTCGAAGACCCGCGTCCTGGCGTTTTCGAGCAGGTCGGCGGCTTCCGCCTGCAGGGGATCGGCCGCGGCTTCTGCCCCGGGAGCGCCATGGGATGGCGCCTGGGCCGAGGCCGGGGTTTGCGGCGTTTGCGGTCTTGAGGGTGCAGCGGCTGATGGCGAGGGTGTCGGCCGGGCAGTAACCGGCGGGACGTCCATCAGGTCGTCAAGATCGCTTTCGTCGAAATCCGGTTCTTCGAAGACCCGCGTTCTGGCGCTGTCGAGCAGGTCTGCGGCCTCGGCGCGGATAGAGCCGGCGGCGACGGCTGTCGCTGCGGCCGCTGCCGGTCCGCGAGAGGGGGGTGAGGCAGATACGGAAGGTTGTGGCCGGGCCGCTGGCTGGGGAGCGGTTTCCGCCTGGCGCACCGAGGGTTCGACAAAGCCACCGGAAGCGGTCCCCGGAACCGTGGTGCGGGCCGGCTGGGGCGGCGCGGCACGTGCCGGTGCTGGCTCACGTGCCTGCGCTGGTTGCTGAGCCGGGGCGGGTTGCTGAGCCGGGGCGGGTTGGGGCGCGCGCTGCGGTCGCGGTGCGGCTGGCGCAACGGACTGTTGTTGCTCGGCTTGCCGGGCGCCTCCGGCCTGCTCCGGGTGGACGATGCGGCTTTCAATGACGACGTCGGTCGGGCCGCCGATCATCACCAGATGCTCGACATCGTCGCGGCGGATCAGCACCAGCCGGCGGCGGGTATCGACGGCGGTGGCATCGAGCACGGCGAGGCGTGGCTGCCGGTTCTTGCCGCCGCGGATGAAGGTCGAGGCGGCGCGGTTGCGGATCAGCCAGAACACCCCGACAAGCGCCAGCAGCGCCACGGCGACGATGATGATGGCGGTCAACAGTGTTGCACCCTGGCCGCCCAATAGACTGTCCGGCATCCGGCGTCCTCCCGTTGCAGTCGATAAAGCCGATGAAATCAGCGGCGCTCCACCGGATTTGATCGTGACCGGAGCGCATTTGACTTGTTTTCCACCCGGTTCACAAGCCGGATGAAGCGGTTTTCCAGTATCGTGTGAAATGTGGCGAGGATATGCCTGCCGCGCGAACGCCAGGAGCGGTTTCCCCGGTAAACTGGGGTGCGAAGCAGGCGCTGGCGGTGTTTGGGCTTTCCATCAGCGGCGGAATGTGATTCAAACCGGACGGATCCGTGGCGGGGCGAAAGAGCGATTCATGACCGAGACGAAACCAGCGGCGGGAAACCCGGCGGCGCTTGTAGACCGAAGCGCGAAACCACGCTCGGTGTCGAGGCTGATCTTTCTCGCGCTGGTGATGATCGGCGCGTCGATCGTATTCTTCCTGTTCAAGGACAGGCTCAACAACGAGCTGATGCTCGGCATTCTCGGCGTGCTGGCGGTGGTGGGGATCTTCTTCCTCGTCTCGACCGTGATCGGCTTTGTCGACATCATGCCGAAGACGACGGCGGACCCGCTGGCCCGCGCCTTCATCGACACCCATCCCGAAGGCACGCTGGTGACCGACGACAAGGACAGGGTGGTCTATGCCAACCATGCCTACGGGCAGCTGACCGGCTCGACCAGTGCAGCCGACGTGCAGTCGATCGAGGCCATCCTGTCGCGCCACCGGGAGTCGGCGGAAGCCGTCTACCGGCTGACCAACGCCATGCGCGAGGGCCGGGAGGGGCAGGAAGAATTCCGCATGACCCAGCCGCTGGGCGCGGGCAAGGAGAGCACCGAGGGCGGCCACTGGTACCGGCTGCGCGGCCGGCCGATCGCCTCGGGCGAAAAGGACGTCACGCTGATGGCTTGGCAATTGTCCGACATCAGCCATGAACGCACCGAACAGGAAATGGTGTTCAAGGAGTTGCAGAACGCCATCAACTATCTCGACCACGCGCCGGTCGGCTTCTTCTCGGCGGGCCGCGACGGCGAGATCGTCTATCTCAACGCGACGCTGGCCGACTGGCTCGGCATCGATCTCACCTCGTTCCTGCCGGGCAAGGTGATGCTGCGCGACCTCGTTGCCGGCGCCGGCATGGCGCTGGTGGAATCGGTGCAGGCGGAACCCGGCCTCAACCGCACCGCTCAGCTCGATCTTGATCTGCTCAAATCCAACGGCCAAAGCCTGCCGGTGCGTCTGGTGCACCGGGTTTCGGCCACGCGCGATGGCGCGCCGGGCGAAAGCCGGACCATCGTCATCAGCCGGGAAGAGGGCGGCACGGGCGTCCACGACGCGGCCAGCGCCGAAATGCGCTTCACCCGCTTCTTCAACAACACGCCGATGGCGATCGCCTCGGTCGACGGCGACGGCAAGATTCTCAGGACCAACGGTCCGTTCCTGCAGATGTTCGCGGGCCTCATCACCCGCGATGACATGGAGCGCGGTTCGCTGTTTGAGACCGTGCTGCGCGAGGAAGACCGCAAGGCGTTCCAGGACGCGCTTGATCAGGCAGCCGACAAGCAGGGCGACATCGCGCCGATCGACAGCCGCCGCGCCGATAACGAGGAGCGGCATTTCCGCTTCTACGTCAACGCGGTGATCGAGCATTCGGAAGAGGCGCCGGAGGAGACCGCGATCATCTACGCGGTGGAGACCACCGAGCAGAAGGCGCTGGAAGCGCAGATGGCGCAGACCCAGAAGATGAATGCCGTGGGCACGCTGGCCGGCGGCATCGCGCACGATTTCAACAATGTTCTCACCGCCATCCTGCTGTCGGCCGATCATTTGCTGATGTCGCTGAGGCCGGCGGATTCGAGCTTTGCCGATCTCATCGAGATCAAGCGCAACGCCAACCGCGCCGCGGTGCTGGTAAGGCAGTTGCTGGCGTTTTCGCGCAAGCAGACGATGCGGCCGACGGTGCTGTCGATGACCGACGTGATCGGCGATTTGCGCATGCTGGTTGACCGGCTGATCGGCACCAATGTGAAGCTGGAGCTTGAATTCGGCCGCGACCTGTGGCCGGTCAAGACCGATCTGGGGCAGTTCGAGCAGGTGCTGATCAATCTGGCGGTCAACGCCCGCGACGCCATGCCGGACGGCGGCACGATCACCGTCCGTACCCGCAATGTCGATGCGGGCGAGGTCGAGCGGCTCAATCACCGCGGCATGGAGGTTGGCGACTACGTGCTGATCGAGGTGGCCGACCAGGGCACGGGGATCGCGCCCGACGTTTTGGAAAAGATCTTCGAGCCGTTCTTCACCACCAAGGACGTGGGCAAGGGCACCGGGCTTGGCCTGTCGATGGTCTACGGCATCGTCAAGCAGTCGGGCGGCTACATCTATCCCGATTCCGAAGTGGGGCAGGGCACCACGTTCCGCATCTACCTGCCGCGCCATGTCGAGGACGAGGCGGAGAAGGCCGTGGCCGCCGCCGAAGCCGCAGCCACGCTTGAAGCCGGTGCTGCGAAGCAGGCCAAAATCGTCGCCGACGGGCCGGAGGACCTCACCGGCGGCTCCGCCGTGGTGCTGCTGGTCGAGGACGAGGAGGCGGTCAGGCGCGGGGGAAAACGCATGCTCGAGGCGCGCGGCTACGAGGTGCACGAGGCCGGCACCGGCGTCGAGGCGCTGGACGTGTTGCAGGAACTCGAGGGCAGGGTCGACATCGTCGTCTCCGACGTGGTGATGCCGGAGATGGACGGCCCGACGCTGCTGACCGAGCTGCGTAAGGACTATCCCGACATGAAGTTCATCTTCGTCTCGGGCTATGCCGAGGATGCTTTTGCGAAAAACCTGCCCGCCGACGCCAAATTCGGCTTCCTGGCCAAGCCGTTCTCGCTCAAGCAACTGGCCACCGCCGTGCGCGAGATGCTGGACGCCTGAGGCGGGCACGCGCGGACCGGTGTAGGCTTCAAGCCCGCTAACGGGTCAGCAACCACATCCGCATCTTCCTTTGTGTGCAGGGTTGCGTGGCGGCGTGTTCGATGTTCGTCTCTGGGTTGTGACGAGCGAGGGCGCGATGAGTCGGTGGGACGAGCAAAATCCGATGAACTTTCCACGCCCGGGGACCCGTCCGCCTGTGGACGCGCCGCCGCTCAATCCCAAGGCTACGAGGCGGCTGCTGCGCAAGCTCGCCATCTGGCTCCTTATCCTGGTGGGGCTGCCGTATTTTTTGTACAAGTTGAACTTCCCCACCTATAGCTGGGGCCAGAAGACGACCGTGACTGTGATGACCCCCGCGGGGGAACGCAGCGGCAGTGCGGTGGTGCAGGTCCGCTGGGCGGATACGCCCGATATTCTGCCTGATGCGCCCACTTTCCAGTCCGACGTGCGCGGCGAGGCGACGGTGGTCGATCTGGGCGAGGGCAAGTACCTGTTTGCGCTGATCAAGGGCGCCGAGCGGCGCGGGATCGCCATGTTTGGCGACGGTCGCAGCTATTGGCTGGAACAGATCAAGACAGTCGCCGCGAGCCGCGGCGAGACCCGCGAAGTCCCGCCGGCCCACCGCCCGCTGCTGGTCACCTTCGCCGACATCAATGACCCGGCAAGCGTTGCCCGCGTCGATCCCGACGATCTCGCAGCCAGTTTCGGCCCCGGCTACGCGCTTTCCTCGATCACGCTTGCGATCACCGACGAGCCGGTGACCAAGGGCCGGGTGGAGGCGGTGTTGGGGTGGTTGGGAGATTATTACAATAAGCATTTCGACGGAAATCGCCTCGAAACGGTCGAAGCCGAGAACCGCTTTGCAAATTCATTGGCCTCTGGCGATTTTGACACGGAGAAAAACTAATGACCATGTCATCTGAACTCTTCATAGCCATCCTCTCGATGGATTTCTGCAACCGCGGTTATCACTTCGGCACCCGGTTCTTGTCATGACGTGCCCCCCGTCGTCGTCATTCCAGGGCCACGACCAGGACAAGCGAAGCGACGTCGTTGCTTCTGGGATCCATGCCGTTGTCTCTCCGCACAATGCGATGCGCGGATGGATCACGGAATGGATCCTCGGTTCGGGGGGCGAGGATGACGAAACGAGGGTATCGCGTATGAGTGGCTGGCGTCGGCTTTTGGGAGCTTTCGTTCTGACGTTGGCCGTGGCGGGCCTCTCGGCCTGCGGCGGCGATGTCAGCTGGCGGCAGAAAGTCACGGTGACAATGGTGACACCAAATGGCGAAGTGTCCGGCGCAAGCGTCATGGAAGTCTCGTGGAGCGGCGGTATTCCCTTCATCGTGGGCGATGCAAGAGGTGGCGGCTTCAAACTGACGGGGGAAGCTCCCGTGGTGAAGCTCGGCAACGGGCGCCATCTGTTCGCGCTGATCGACGGCATGGACAGCAAGTTGCTCTACCAGCTCCGCAACAAGGATGGCCGCGGCGCCAGCATGAAGGACAACAGCCGGGCCATTCTCGGACTGAAGGAGCCGCTTGTCCTTCCGGTCGGGGTTTACCCCCTTCTGGTCACCTTCGCCGACATCAATGACCCCGCAAGCGTTGCCCGCGTCGATCCCGATGATGTCGCAGCCAGTTTTGGCCCCGGCTACGCGCTCTCCTCGATCACGCTTGCGATTACCGACGAGAAGGTGACCAAGGGCCGGGTGGATGCGGTGTTGGGGTGGTGGGAAGCGTATGAAAATAGGCAGCTTGATGGTGATCGCTACACCAAACTCAGCGTACCCAATCGTTTTGCTAACTCGTTAAATCGACTTGATTTTCAAAGAGGGCTTTGATCATGCCAATCTCACAAGACTTGTTTATGGCAATCCTTGCGATGGATTCTTAATGCCGGCATCAGGTTTCCGTTTTGACATGCTCTCACCGTCGTCATCCCGGGGCCACGACCCCGGGATCCATTCCGTTGTCTCTCCAAACAAACGGTGTGCCGATGGATCGCGGAATGGATCCTCGGAGGCAACGACGGCGCTTCGTTTGTCTTGCTCGGGGGCCGAGGATGACGAGAGTGGGAGGCCGAGGATGACGGACTGCTCGCACGCTCGAATGGAGCCAGCCGCATGATGTTTGTTTTCAAACTGCTGGGCTGGATTGTCGGGCTGGTCGTCGCTGCCATCATTGCCCTGTTGCTGTTTCTGAGGTTTGGCACGCCGGTCTATGACTGGCATCAGCAAATGACCGTTGTGATCGACACGCCCGATGGGCCGGTGTCCGGCTGGAGCGTCAGCGCGGTGCGCTGGAAAGAGCACGCCATCAAGGCTGAGGGCATGGGCTGGAGCCTCAAGGTGACCGGCGAGGCGGTGGTTGTCGATCTGGGGTCTTCCGCGTCACGTCCGCGCTATCTGTTCGCCCTCATGAAAGGTGCGGGCACGACGGAATACATGGGGTCGGTGGCCGCAGCCAGCCTTTCGGGCCGCAAGGGCCGGGTGATCGACGAAGACCTGTTCGGGCAGATTAAAAACCGGCAGGGCGCTGCGGCAAAGCCCATTGCCGTGCCGCGCTTTCAATATCCCCTGCTGGTTACCTTCGCCGACATCAATGACCCGGCCAGCGTTGCCCGCGTCGATCCCGATGATCTCGCAGCCCATTTCGGTCCCGGCTACGCGCTCTCCTCGATCACGCTTGCGATCACCGACGAGCCAGTGACCAAGGGCCGGGTGGAGGCGGTGTTGGGGTGGTTGGGCGAATACTACGACAAGCATTTGGACGGAAATCGACTCGAAACGGTCAATGCTGAGAACCGTTTTGCAAATTCATTGGCTTCTGGCGCTTTTGACACGGAGAAAAACTAATGACGATGTCACCATGAATTCTTCATAGCAATTCTCTCGATGGGTGCCCACAATCGTGGCTATGATGGAGGCACCCGGTTCTTGTCATGACGCGCCCTCGCCGACGTCATCCCGGGGCCACGACCCCGAGATCCATTCCGTTGTCTCTCGGCACAATGCGGCACGCGGAGGGATCACGGAATGGATCCTCGGAGGCAACGACGGCGCTTCGCTTGTCTTGCTCGGAGGCCGAGGATGACGAGAGGAGAGCGATCAGGATCACGACTGTAAGGCGGAGCGGGGGCAGGGGCCGCGCCGCGCGGCACAGGGTTAATTTCGCGGTGACAGAATATTCATCATCCTGCCGCATTTTCCGCTAAAGTCCGATTTTCGAGTTTCGCCAAGAGGGGCCATCATGAAATCCAAACTCCTGATCGCGGCGCTGGCCGCCGTCTTCGTCTCCGGCTGCACGACCGATCCCTATACCGGTCAGCAGAAGGTTTCCAACCTGGCCGGCGGCGCGGCGCTTGGTGCGCTCGGCGGGGCCGCGCTCGGCACGCTGGCCGGCGGCGACGACCGCCGCAATGCGCTGATCGGCGCGGGCATCGGCGCACTCGCCGGTGGCGCCGTGGGCGGCTACATGGACCAGCAGGAAGCGCAGCTGCGGGCGCAGCTGCAGGGCACCGGCGTGTCGGTGACGCGCGTCGGCGACAAGATCGTGCTCAACATGCCCTCCAACATCACGTTCGACACCGACCAGTCGGCGGTCAAGCCGCAGTTCTACGACACGCTGAATTCGGTGGCGCTGGTGCTGCAGAAGTTCAACCGCTCGCTGGTCGACGTGGCCGGACACACTGATTCCACCGGTTCCGACAGCTACAACCTGACGCTCTCGCAACAGCGGGCGCAGTCGGTGACAAGTTACCTGATCTCGCAGGGCAACGATCCGCGCCGCTTCTACACCCAGGGCTTCGGCGAAAGCCAGCCGATCGCCGACAACGGCTCTGACGCCGGCCGCGCCGCCAACCGCCGCGTGGAAATCCAGATTTCGCCGCTGAGCTAGGCTCAGGCGAAACCAGCTTCTGAGGCAACATCAGACCCGGCCGCGAAAGTGGCCGGGTCTTTTTCATGTTGCAATTGCATTAAACGAATCTATCAGTGTCCAGGTTGCATTTTCGTCGGAATTAGTAGGGAAGAATCATGGCACTCGATTTCAATTCGGCACACAAGGCTTATGCCGATGCAGTGATGACTGCAGAAGCCCACAAGGCGTTCGGCAAGCGCGGACCTTCGGCGGCGGCTGCCAAGAAGGCGAGCTGGAATTCATCGGTGGCTGCTGACAAGGCGGCGCGCGGCAAGGAAAAGGGCTACGCCAAGTCCTGGAGCACAGCTACCGCCAACAGCATCAACCAGGCGATTGAAGGTGCGGCGAAATCAGCCATCAAGGCCGCCTACAAGGACTGGAAGAAGAATAACAAGGGGAAGAAGAGCTCCGCTCTGGATGTGGACGTTCTGGTGGCGCCTGCCATGCTGGGCCTTGCGGCAGCGGCAAAGAACGAGGCTTCGACTGGAGGCGAAGGCGGAATTTCCCGTCGTCATCTGCTGACCGGGATTGGCGCAATTGCAGCTGTGACAATGATGGGCACAACTTCGGCATTTGCGAAGAACGCTGGTTACATCAGTACGGTGAAACGTGGTGTTCAATCCTACACAAAATCACATGCGCGTTCGACCGTAGAGCAAGTCGCTGGAAGTCTCGGAATTCGCGGCTGAGCTTAGGCTTGCGCGAAACACCATCGTTTGAAGCGATATCAGGCCCGGCTGCGTGAAGCGGTCGGGTCTTTTCCTATGGGAGGCTTGCGGCAGGCGGCTGTGCGGTGCATCGATCTCTAGACCCCGTCATGCCGGACCTGATCCGGCATCCAGGAGACCCGGCGTCTGCCGGGTCGAAGGACTCATACAGCCCAAGGACTTGGGCTGGCTGGATCCCGGAGCCTACGACGTCGCTTCGTTTGTCTGGCTCAAGGCCGGGATGACGGTGGGTGGAGCCTCTGCCGGATGCAAACCCTGGATTTGTCACCGGAAAGGCCGCCTGCCGACGTGGTAGCGCCCTTGCCGGAGATCATGCGAAGTGTCGAGGCCGGGATGACGAGAACGGTGTCTTCTTCCCCAGCCAGGCTCTTCGCGGCGGAAGCCGACCTATTCCCCGTCCAGCCCCGCAGCCTTTCGAAGGGCGGCGTTGATGCGGTCCTGCCAGCCGGGGCCGTCTTCCTGGAAATGCTCGAGCACGGCGCGGTCGAGGCGGATCGAGACCATTTCCTTGCCCTCGGGCACCGTCGTTGATTTGGGGGCGGCCTCCACCGGCTTGGTGGTGGCGGACTTGAAGGCTGCTTCGGCGCGTTCGAAGGCGCTGCCGGTGCGGCGGGGTGGCTTCATCTCGATATCCTCTCGATTGGACAGGTGGAGGCGGGCGATCAGGCGGCGGGCGAGGCGAGAGCCGCGGCGATGCGGGCGGCGAGCCGGGCATTGTTGAGCACCAGCGCGATGTTGGTTTTCAGGCTTGCGCCCTTTGTCAGCTCGAGTATCTCGCCGAGCAGGAACGGGGTGACCGCCTTGCCCTCGATGCCCTTCGCCCTGGCGGTGGCGAGCGCGGATGCGATATGGCGGTTCATCTCGGATGCCGCGATCTCGTCCTCCACCGGCACCGGATTGGCGATCAGCATGCCGCCATGGCCGCCGAGCGCCCGTCGGGTTGCTTCGAAGCGGGCGATGGCCTGCGCCGTGTCGAGCCTGAGCGGCGCCCTGAGCCCGGACTCGCGCGACCAGAAGGCCGGCATCGCGTCCTGACCGAAGGCCACCACCGGCACGCCGCGGGTTTCGAGCGCTTCCAGCGTCTTGGGGATGTCAAGAATGGCCTTGGCGCCAGCGGAAACGACGATCACCGGGGTGCGGCCGAGCTCGTCGAGATCGGCGGAAATGTCGAAGCTGGTTTCCGCGCCCTGGTGGACGCCGCCGATGCCGCCGGTGGCAAAGACCGAGATGCCGGCGAGATGGGCGGCCATCATGGTGGCGGCGACGGTGGTGGCGCCGGTGCGTCCCTCCGACAGCGCATAGGCGAAATCGGCGCGCGAGAGCTTCATCACGTCCTTTGCCTGGGCGAGGGCGGTGATGGCGGCCTCATCGAGGCCCGCATGCAGGCGGCCGTCGATGACGGCGATGGTGGCGGGGACCGCGCCCTCGGCACGGATCGCGGCCTCGACCTCGAGCGCCATGTCGCGGTTGCCCGGCCAGGGCATGCCATGGGTGATGATGGTGGATTCGAGCGCCACGACGGGCCGGCCCTCGGCCAGCGCGGCTGTGACTTCGGGCGTGGTTTGGATGGGGACGGATCCGGTCATGCGGAGGCTCCTGAGTGGGGCAAGGGGAACTGGGCGGGCTTTGGCATGTCTTCAAGCGTCCGCGCAAGCAGGTCTGGCGACAAATCCGGCCGCACCGGGCCGCGCACCGAGGCGGTGAGCCGGGCCAGCGCAATGCCGCGGGTAAGATTGTCTTCGAAGGCGCCGCCCGAGAGCCAGCCGTCGAGATAGCCCGAGGCCAGTGCATCGCCGGCGCCGGTGACATCGCGCACCTGATAGAGCAGCGGCGGCAGCAGCACGGTGGACGCGGGGCCGGAGGGCAGGGCGGCGAAGGCCGCGACCGGGCCGGCGCTGGCGGTGACAAGGCCGCCCGCGAGGCCCTTGCCGGAAAGCACCGTTCGCCAGTCGCCTGGCGATTGCACCTGCGTACCGGTTAGCGCCGCGGCCTCGGCCTGGTTCATGGCGAGGCAGGTGATGCTGGAAAGGCTCTGTTTCCACCGCACCACCTTGGCCGGCGAGACGGCGATGACGGCCAGCGGCAGGCCGAGACCTGACGCGGCCCCGGCCATCGCGGTGAGCGCGCTTTCGGGCAGGTTGGAATCCATCAAGAGCAGATCGGCCTCAGCGAGACGCTTGCGCAGCCGCGAGGTCAGCAGCCGGCGCGCCGGTATGAGATCGTAAAGCGCCATGTCGGCCAGCGCCGTGACCAGGTTGCCGTCCGGCTCGAGGATCGCCGAATAGCTCGGCGTGGCCCGATCGAGGAAGGTCAGCGGGCAATCCTCGATGCCTGCCTCGTCGGCAGCGCGGGCCACCATCTCCGCTGCCGCATCGCCGCCGCGCGGGGCGACGAGGGTGACATTGTGACCGAGCCGGGCCAAGTTGCGCGCCGCGTTGAAGGCGCCGCCGCCGGCCTCGGCTTCCCAGCGTCCGGGATTGGAGGCGCCGGGCCGGTGCGGGGCCGAGAGCCAGCCCTTGCGGTCGACATGGGCGCCGCCGATGGCCAGAATGCGCGCCATCTCAATGCCCCGCCAGAGCGGCGCCGGGCCGAATCGCACAGGGCCGGAAATGGCGGCAGCGGGCCGGCGCGACGCGTGCGGCGGTGCGTGGCCCTGCCGAAAAACAAAAAAAGAACATGGCGGCGTTTTTCATTTTATTTCAGTGCCTTGATGGGGTCTTGCGCAACCGGAACAAATAGAGTACAAATTGCACAAACGAGCACACATTGCTTGCGTTGGCACGATAACCTAAAGGTGGACCGAATGGCACAGAACTCTTTGCGGCTGGTAGAGGAAAAATCCGTGGACAAAAGCAAGGCGCTCGACGCCGCACTTTCCCAGATCGAACGCTCGTTCGGCAAGGGCTCGATCATGAAGCTCGGCGCCAATGAGGGCGTGGTCGAGATCGAAACGGTTCCGACCGGCTCGCTGGGGCTCGACATCGCGCTCGGCATCGGCGGCCTGCCGCGCGGCCGTGTGATCGAGATTTTCGGACCGGAAAGCTCGGGCAAGACCACGCTGGCGCTGCAGACCATCGCGGAAGCCCAGAAGAAGGGCGGCATCTGCGGCTTCATCGACGCCGAGCATGCGCTCGACCCGGTCTATGCCCGCAAGCTTGGCGTCGACCTCGAGAACCTGTTGATTTCGCAGCCCGACAATGGCGAGCAGGCGCTGGAAATCACCGACACGCTGGTCCGCTCCGGCGCCATCGACGTGCTGGTGGTCGATTCGGTGGCGGCACTGACGCCTCGCGCCGAAATCGAGGGCGAGATGGGCGACAGCCTTCCCGGCCTGCAGGCGCGTCTGATGAGCCAGGCGCTCAGGAAGCTCACCGCCTCGATCTCGCGCTCGAACTGCATGGTGATCTTCATCAACCAGATCCGCATGAAGATCGGCGTGATGTTCGGCTCGCCCGAAACCACCACCGGCGGCAATGCGCTGAAATTCTACGCCTCGGTGCGTCTCGACATCCGCCGCATCGGCTCGGTCAAGGACCGCGACGAGGTGGTGGGCAACCAGACGCGGGTCAAGGTGGTCAAGAACAAGATGGCGCCGCCCTTCAAGCAGGTCGAGTTCGACATCATGTATGGCGAGGGCGTGTCGAAGATGGGCGAACTGGTCGATCTCGGCGTCAAGGCCGGCATCGTCGAGAAGTCCGGCGCCTGGTTCTCCTACAACAGTCAGCGGCTGGGGCAGGGGCGCGAGAACGCCAAGCAGTTCCTGCGCGACAATCCGGTGCTGGCCGACGAGATCGAGCTGGCGCTGAGGCAGAATGCAGGGCTGATCGCCGAGAAGTTCCTCGATGAGGATCGCAGCGGCGGCGAGGATGACGACGGCAGCGCGGGCGCAGCCGAAATGTAGGCCTTTCGGCGCACTTATGGCGCTGGTTTCAAGCCGGCCGCCGGTCCTTTTGGGGGCTGGCGGCCGGTTTTCCGTTGACAGGGCGGCGGCTGGCGTCTGGACAGGCATCCGGGCGAGAGATAAAAGCGGCGGTCCGCACGTCGCGATGCGGATCCCGGAACCGGCATTCGATGCGGTTTTGTGGTGGACTGCCTATCAGACAAAGGGTTGATCATGAGTGGCGTGAACGAAATCCGGTCGGCGTTTCTCGACTATTTCAAGAAGAACGGGCATGAAGTGGTGGCCTCGAGCCCGCTGGTGCCGCGCAATGACCCGACACTGATGTTCACCAATGCGGGCATGGTGCAGTTCAAGAATGTCTTTACCGGTCTCGAGCAGCGGCCCTATTCGACGGCGGCGACGTCGCAGAAATGCGTCCGCGCCGGCGGCAAGCACAACGACCTCGACAATGTCGGCTACACCGCGCGTCACCACACCTTCTTCGAGATGCTCGGCAATTTCTCGTTCGGCGATTATTTCAAGGAACGCGCCATCGAGCTTGCCTGGAACCTGTTGACCAAGGACTTCGCCATCAACAAGGACCGGCTGCTGGTCACCGTCTACCACACCGACGACGATGCCTTCGATCTGTGGCGCAAGATCGCCGGAATTCCCGAAAGCCGGATCATCCGGATCCCGACAAATGACAATTTCTGGGCGATGGGCGACACCGGACCGTGCGGTCCCTGCTCGGAGATCTTCTACGATCACGGCGACCATATCTGGGGCGGACCTCCCGGATCGGCCGAAGAGGATGGCGACCGCTTCATCGAGATCTGGAACCTGGTGTTCATGCAGTTCGAGCAGGTCACCACGGAAGAGCGTGTCGACCTGCCCAGACCGTCGATCGACACCGGCATGGGGCTCGAGCGCATCGCGGCTCTGTTGCAGGGCCAGCACGACAATTACGACATCGACCTGTTCCGCCGGCTGATTTCCGCCTCGGAAGATGCGACCGGTGTGCCCGCCGAGGGCAAGCACCGGGCCAGCCACCGGGTGATCGCCGACCATCTGCGCTCCGCCTCGTTCCTGATTGCCGACGGCGTGCTGCCGTCGAACGAGGGCCGTGGCTATGTGCTCCGCCGCATCATGCGGCGCGCCATGCGCCACGCGCAGTTGCTCGGCGCGCGCGATCCGCTGATGTACCGGCTGTTGCCGACACTTGTGGCAGAAATGGGCCGCGCCTATCCGGAACTGCAGCGCGCCGAGGCGCTGATCTCGGAAACGCTGAAGCTCGAGGAAACCCGCTTCCGCAAGACGCTGGAGCGTGGCCTCAGCCTGCTCGATGAAGCCAGTGCCGAGCTTGGCGAAGGCGACCGTCTCGATGGCGAGACCGCCTTCAAGCTCTATGACACCTACGGCTTCCCGCTCGACCTGACCCAGGATGCACTGCGTCAGCGCGGCGTTGATGTCGACACCGATGCTTTCAATGTGGCGATGGAGCGGCAGAAGGCCGAGGCGCGCAAGCACTGGTCGGGCTCGGGCGACGCGGCGACCGAGACGATCTGGTACGAGATCAAGGACAAGGCCGGCGCCACCGATTTCCTCGGCTACGACACCGAGGCGGCCGAAGGCGTGATCCTGGCGCTGGTGCGCGACGGCAAGCAGGTGGATGCCGCCCAGGCCGGAGAGCTGGTCGACGTGGTGGTCAACCAGACGCCGTTTTACGGCGAATCGGGCGGCCAGATGGGCGACCAGGGCACGATTTCGGGCGAAGGCTATCAGCTCGAGGTGAGTGACACGCAGAAGCGCGGCGAAGGCGTCTTCGTGCACCGCGCCAAGGTGGTATCCGGCAAGGTGACGCGCGGCGCGGTGGCGCAGCTGACGGTTGATCATGCCCGGCGCGCGAAGATCCGCGCCAATCACTCGGCCACGCATCTGCTGCACGAGGCGCTGAGAGAAGTGCTCGGCACCCATGTGGCGCAGAAGGGCTCGCTGGTCGCGCCCGAGCGTCTCAGGTTCGACGTCTCGCACCCGAAGCCGATGACCGCCGAGGAGCTGGCCGAGGTCGAGACCATGGCCAACGAGATCATCCTGCAGAACAGCCCGGTGACGACCCGGCTGATGGCGGTCGACGACGCCATCGCCGAGGGCGCGATGGCGCTGTTCGGCGAGAAATACGGCGACGAGGTGCGGGTGGTGTCGATGGGCACGGCCACGCACGGGGTCAAGGCCAACCGGCCTTACTCGGTCGAGCTCTGCGGCGGCACCCATGTGGCGGCCACCGGCGAGATCGGCCTGGTACGGGTGTTGTCCGACAGCGCGGTGAGCGCCGGGGTGCGCCGCATCGAGGCGCTGACCGGGGAGGCCGCGCGCCAGCACCTGAGCGAGCAGGACGAGAAGCTCAAGCAGGCCGCGGCACTGCTCAAGGTGCAGCCCGGCGATGTCGCCTCGCGGATCGAGGCGCTGATGGACGAGCGCAAGAAGCTCGAGCGCGAGCTTACCGAAGCGCGCAAGAAGCTGGCGCTGGGCGGCGGCGGTGCGGCGGGCGGCGACGAAAGCCGCGACATCGGCGGGGTGAAATATCTCGGCAAGGTGGTCACCGGCGTGGCGCCGAAGGATCTCAAGGGCCTGGTGGATGCCGCCAAGGCCTCGCTCGGCTCGGGCGTTGCGGCCTTCGTGGCGGTCAGCGAGGACGGCAAGGCCAGCGTCGTGGTCGGCGTCACCGAGGACCTGACATCGCGGTTGTCGGCGGTCGAGCTGGTGCGCGCGGCGTCCGAGGCCATCGGCGGCAAGGGCGGCGGCGGCCGGCCCGACATGGCCCAGGCCGGCGGCCCGGACGGCGTCAATGCCAACGCCGCCATTGATGCGGTTGCCGCTGCGCTGGGCTGACTGCTTTGTGTTGATGCCTCATTGCAACGGCCGGGATCCGGCCGTTGCTCAGGATGTGGCGCGGAGCTTATCAAGCCAGGGCTGCATCCAGTTCTCCTGGCTCGAGTCAATGTGACGCTTGAGCTGAATGCCCGCTTCGGCGTTGCGGATGGCCTCGCTCGGCCGGATGCCGAAATATTGCTGGAAGGCGCGGGAAAAGGCGTCTTCGCTGGAAAAACCGGTGGAGTAGGCGAGCCTCGCCACGGAACCGCGCCCCGTGCCGACGGAGGCGAGCTTGAGCTTGGCCAGCAGCAGGCGCCGCTCGCGAATGTAATTCGCAATCCCGCCGATCGGCTCGAATAGACGGTAAAGCACCGAACGCGACATCGCGAACTGGCGCAGGACCATTTCGGTGGACAGATCCGGATTGGTCAGGTTCCGCTCGATGAAGACCTGAATGGCTTGCAGACTATTGTCCATCAGCGTGCCGTTTTCCGCCGCGATTGCCGCCGACAGTGCGCTCGAGACCAGAACCGAGGCGACTTCGGCCGCCAGGTTTCCATCCGGGCCGGCCAGTCTGGGCGCGATTTTCGCCATCGATTGCATGTGCTCGCCCAAGAGGATCCCCAGCGGCGTGGACCCGTCAAGGCGCGCGCCGTGCAACGCGTCGATCGTTCGCGGCATCAGCCGGATCATCGAGCGGGGCAGAATCAGGCTGATGATGTCCATATCGGTGGTCTGGCTGCGCATCGGCCGGCTAAGGTCAAAGCAGATGATGTCGCCCGTGACGCCCTTGCCGATGCCGCCATCGGCGTCATAGGCACATTCGCCCTTGACATAGAGCTGGATCAGCAGGTGATCGACGCCGGTTGCGGCCACCAGTTCACGGGAGCGATGGAAGTGCTGCGCGGTGGCCGACGAGGCGCCGATGAGGAAGTGCCCGAGATTGTAGCTTGCGAGATCGGCGCTGAAATCGTCGAGGTTGCCGCTGGCAGGTGCTGCCTCAAACAGGCTCGCGACCCCGGTGCGCCAATGCTCATAGTTTGCCTTCCGGTCAAGCTCGGAGGATAGAAGGATCTGATGTTCGATGTCTGCAGTGGTCAAGGCAAATGCTCGCAACACGGTTTCCGGCCCGCTCGCCTGAGGGATCGTTACGCTGTTGTTCTCACTGAAAGGTTATCAGCGGCCCGTGTCATCCCGAATTCGACCGGCAGTGCCGGCCCTGATCGCAGCCGACGCCCCCGGGCGATCTTCCGCACGACATCAAGCCCTGATCCGCGTGACCGGAAATATGGCCGGCATTGCCTCCTGTCAACGACAGAATCGACGGGCAGGCGAGCAGCGATCGCGGCCGGTCATACTCAAAGCCCGCGGCATGAAATGCCGCGGGCTGACCTTGCCTTGCAGGACGTGTGGTTGTTACCACCGCATTGTGAGAGATCCGGACAAACGATGCTGCCGTGCGCCCTTGCGGATGTCGATGTCATAGCCGGTGGCGAAGGACAGACCCTCGCCCTTGCCGGCCTGGAGCTTGACGCTTCCGACGAGCGCATCACGGCCGATCTCTGGTCCATGGGTGGTGAATCCGGTGCCGAGAACTGTCGCGGACGCATAATCGGAAACCGGCAGCAGGTCGCGGCGATAGCCGACCGTTCCCACCGGCGTCACCTGGTAGCCGTTGTCGAGATCGAACCTGTGCGAGACCGTGACTGCCGCCGTGACGTGCCCCTGCCGGAAGGTCTTGCCTGATGTGGTCAGCGGCAGGAAGTCGCCGGTTTCCCTGGTTCCGTCAAAGCCGAATGCGCGGTAACCAAAGGTGAGCGAGGGGATGGCCCTGGTCTCGCCGAGAGCGATGGTCTTCTGGACCGTGGCCTCGGCAAATCCGCCGAAGCCATTGTCCTTGCCCTTCAGCGTCGACGCAGCGCCCGCCCCGAAGCTGATGCGGCGCGACACATCCAGCTGGCCGTAGGTCAGGCCGGCGCGGCCGGACAGTTGGACGGCGCCATACTCGATCTGGCCATGGGCCGCGGCCTGATAGGTGCCGAGATCGGCCTTGCCGTTGGTGCCGGCTGAAATGCCGGTGCCCTCGTAGCGGAACACGCCGCCGACCCATCCTGTATTGAGGGGAACATCCATGCCGAATGTGGCGCTTGCGCTTTCGGATCTGTAGCCGGTGGTGTTGGTGAACCACGCGTCTCCCTGGGACCAGAGGCGTGTGGCGTCGCCTTCCGGCGCGCCGGCGATCGACAGGTCCGTCTGGTGCTGCCAGAGCTGATCGGCGAACCGTCCGACCGAAAGAACGGCGGACTGGCCGCTGTCCACGTAGATCTGGCCGGTCGCCTGCTCCAGGCCGAGCCCGAGGTTTTTCGCGTCGCCGAGATAGAGGCTCGAGAAAAGTGCCGAGAGATCGGAAGTCGGACGGACGCCCGCTGCGGGCCGTGCGGCATCGATTGCGCTGCCGACCGCCTTTGCCGCTGCGCTTTGCGCCACGCCGAAGGCCCCAAGATTGGCGTAGCTGAGCGGCGTCGTTGCCAGCGTCAGGCTGCTGGCGCCATAGACAACGTCAAAGCGCGTGTTGGCGGCGAGTCCGGCCGCCGGCTGCAGCAGGCTGGCAAACGAGCCGACGACCTGGCCGTTGACCACTTCGAGGAACTTGAAGCCGTTGCCGAGCGACGGCGTGAAGGTGTTGTTGGCCGAACCGGATATGCCGCGCAGGGTGGGTGCCAGAATGCCGCCGACGGTGGCGGTTCGACCGGTCCCCTCGACCGAAATCCGGTCGAAGCCGCCGGCACCGACCTGTGCTGCGGTTCCATCGACTTCGATATCGGTTTGGCTGCCGGCGGCGAGCGTCAGGTTGCCGTTGATCGTCAGCAGGCCGGGTGACTGGCCCGGCGAAAGGGTGCCGTTCGATGTGACGTTGGCCGTAATCTTGCCATTACCGGACATGGTGCCGCCCTTGGCGACAGTGACAAAAGCGCCAGTCAGGTTGCCGTCGACGCGCAACTCGCCCTGTTCGACGGCCACGCCCTGATCGAAGCTGGCATTGCCAAGCAGCACCAGGGTGCCTTCGCCCTGCTTGCCGAGCGAACCGGAACTGTCGACCTGTTTGGTCCAGACGGTCTTGTCGCCCTTTGCCGCACCGGCGCCGGCGACGAACTTTCCCTTGTCGGCGGGGTCGAGCCCGGCGGGTCCCGACTGCAGCGCCAGGTCAAGCCGAAGGAAGCCGCGGCCATAGACCGAGTCGGTGCCGGCGGCACCCAGATCCTCGGCAGTTTCGAAAAGGATGTTGGTAATCTGGGCCGGGGTGTAGGTCGGGAAGGCCTCGATGAGAACCGCAAGAGCGCCCGCGACATGCGGTGCGGCCATCGAGGTACCCTGAAGCGCCTTGTATTCGCCGCCTGTATAGGTCGAATAGATCGGCCGTTCGACGCTGTCATCATACGTGCCGCCGGGAGCGGCGATGCACCATTCGGCGGCGACGCCGCAGGTGTTGGAATAGTCGGCGATGACCTTCTTGGAATCCGTTGCCACGACGACGATGATACGGCCGCGCTTGATGCCATCGGCGGCTTCGGCCGCGGCCAGCGACGCATCGGTCATGTCGCTGAAGTCGGCGGTGTCGGAGCCTGAGTAGATCCGCTCGCCCGCCGAGTTGGTCTTGAAGGCGTTGGACGGGTTGATGAACGGGAAAAGCCCGATTCCCGAGGGGTTTTCACCATAGATCGGCGCCTTGGCGCGTTCGTTGCCGGCTGCAATCGTCAATATCTGTCCGGCCATGAGCGAAGCGCGCACGGCGGTCGCCTCCTCTGCCAGATCGCCGGTCGCCCAGGTTTTCTCACCGGCAGCCGGATCCGGTCCGAACGAGCCGTTGATGACGCGTACATCCTTCTGGGTTGCCAGATAGGTGATGGCCGCAGTCGTGCCGATGCCCATCTGGTTGGCCTGAGTGCACTGATCCTCGTCGGTGAGATAGATTGCGCTGCCACAATATGCGAGCGCTGCCGCGTTGTAGGTCGTGCCGTTGATGACGAAGTTGTTGCTCTCGTCCACGAATTGGGATGGCTGCACGGACGCAAGCCCCTGAATGGCAAGGATGGTGGCGCCGGGCGCTACCCCTTGCATGCCATTGCCATCCCTGGCCGCAGCGATGATCCCGGCAACATGGGTTCCGTGACCACTGCCGTCCGTGGATGCATTGGACGGCCGGTTGAAACCGGCGGCCACATCGCCAGCCGCAACCGCGAGGTTCGGGTCATACCAGTGATACAGGGAAGCCGAACGCTCATCGACCCGGCCGGTAAATTCCGAATGCGGAGTGCCGCTGGCAAGCATGTCCAGTCCCGTATCGACGACGCCGACGACGACCCCTTTGCCGGTCAGGTTGCGGATGACGGCCTCCTGCGCGCCGATCGCGCCAAGGCCCCAGTTGCGCTGGAACTCCGTCATGGTGCTCAGGTCGACCGCGTTATCTGCTCCTGGCGGCAAGGCGGTCGCCGCACGCAGGCTGTTCTCCGAGGCGGCGGCGCCAAGACCCATTCTTCTGGCGTGGCTGAGCGCCAGGTCCGTCGCGAGCCGGATTTCCCGTGAAAGCCCGGGTGCGAGGGCAATCGCCTGGCTCACCACCGCGTCTGCCCGGAATGGTGTGATCCGGGTGTTCTCGTAGACCGAGGCAATCAGCGAGGACTGACCGTAGGACACAGCCAGTTTCAGCGCCTCGGTCAGTTCAACCGAAACCGATTGCGCCGGGGCGGTGGAAGGTACGGCGGTTTCCACGCTCGCCGCAGCGTCGCCGCCGGCGGGCAGTCTGTTCGCCGCCATCAGCGGGCTTGCGACCAGAGAGGTCGAGGCAAGAAGTGCCGTCAGCAGACAGACAGAGCCCAGGCTGCTGTTCCGGCCGCGCCGACAAACCGCGTTGGTTGCAGTAAAGTCCATGAAAATTCTCCGCATTGTCGCAATGTAGCGAGTTCAATTCAGGTCAAATTGCCGGCTGCGGGATATCTGTTTGCTATCAATGCAATACACCACGCCTGTTCCGTCGCCTCTCGAACCGGAAACAGCAAGTTCCATCAGGCTTGAAACGAGTTCATGCCTTTTGTGTTCGCTGATTTGTCGCAAGGTGTGGAATGGATCGGATGTAACCAGATACGCATTACGGCACATGCCTTGGACGAGTTTATAGGCGAACGAAGAGGCCCGGCATATATCGCTCAACGCCGAGTTCGTCCCGCAATGACCGCATTTTGTTCCAGCCTTGCTCAGCCAGCGGCCGGCTACGGATTTCTCGCGCGGATCGGGCTGTTATCGATGGCGCGGCAGCGATCTTGCCGGCAGTCTGGCCACTGCAACTCAGCAAGATTTGTGCGGTCGGGATGTGCTGTTAATCTGTCGACCGACGGAGGGACAGGTATCGTGAACAATGCGGGCATCAGGAACTATCGCGAACGGCTCGAGCGGGTGCAAAGGCATATTCGCGCCAATCTCGACCGGCCGCTCAATCTCGACGAGCTTGCCGACATCGCCTGCATGTCCCGCTTCCACTGGCACCGCACCTATCGCGGCATGACCGGGGAAACCGTGTGGCAGACGGTCAGACGGCTGAGGCTGCATCGTGCAGCATCGGAACTGGTCAACGGCACATTGCCGATCGAAGAGATCGCGGCCCGGTCGGGTTACACCAATCCGCGCGCCTTCTCCCAGGCCTTCAAGTCGGATTTCGGTCTGCCACCGCTTCGCTATCGCGCCGAGGGCGGCCACCGGCGCTATGACAATCCTGACTGGCAGGAGATCGAAGAGATGTATGACGTGCGGATAGAAGAGCATGATCCTGTAACAATCACGGGCCTGATTCATACCGGCCCCTACATCGATGTCGGCGCCGCGTTCGAGCGGTTCGGCTCGCACCTGGCGGTGACGGGCGGCTGGGAGAAGTCGGCTGGCATGGCGGCGGTCTATTTCTCCGATCCCGACATCACGCCGCCCGAGGAGCTCAAGTCGCTGGCCGGCATGGCGCTGAAACCGGGGGCGGTGCCGCCGGACGGGGTGGAAACCTGCTTGCTGCCGGCGGGGCGCTATGCGGTGCTGACCCACAAGGGCCCTTATGCGGAGCTGGGAAAGGCCTATCAGTGGCTGTTCGGACCGTGGCTGGCGCAGAGCGGCGAGAGCGCCGGTCCGGCGCCGGTGGTCGAGCGCTATCTCAACACGCCGCTCGATGCCGGGCCGACTGAATTGCTGACTGAAATCCACATGCAGCTTGGCTGAAGCGCAGCGCACGGAGAGGCTGAAATGGACAAGATTGATTTCAAGAAAACCGACAAGGCTTTCTATACGGCGAAGACCGACCGGTGGGAGCCGGTCGATGTGCCGGAATGGCAGTTCCTGAAGGTCGAGGGGCAGGGCGATCCGCAGACTTCGCCCGCCTACAGCGCCGCCGTGTCGGCGCTCTACAGCCTGTCCTACGGGCTGAAGTTCCGGTCGAAATCAGTTTACGGCCGCGATTACGTGGTGGGCCCGCTGGAAGGGTTGTGGTGGGCCGACGACATGGAGGCCTACCGCTCCGGCGACCGGGCGGCGTGGAAGTGGCGGATGATGATACGGCAGCCGGACTGGATCACTCAAGCCGATCTGGAGGCGGTTCGGCTGGCTGTGCTTGGTAAGCTCAAGGGGCAGGCGGAGGCCGGGACGAACGCCGAGACGCTGCAAGCGGTCGCGCTCACGGCCTACCGGGAAGGCAGCTCGCTGCAGCGGCTCTATTTCGGCCCCTATGTCGACGAGGCACCGCTGCTGATCGACCTGCATGACCGGTTCATGCCGGAGCATGGCTACGAGCCAACCGGGCTGCACCACGAGATCTATCTCAACGATCCGCGCAAGGTGGCGCCGGAAAAGATCAAGACGCTGTTGCGCCAGCCGGTGCGGTCTTCAGCCTGAGTTTTTGAGAGTTTGCGTTCTTCGCCGGGCTCTCAGTGTTGACCTTCCGATTTCCGGCCCGAACGGGCCTGTGCGACATCTACCGCCAGCTTCAGCCGCCAGCCAAGCAAGGCTGCCAGCGCCAGCATGGCCAGCGCCATCGACAGGTTGCCGAGGATGCCGGACAAAGTCTCGATGTTGGAGCCGAAGGCGTAGCCGAGCGTGATGTAGATCGACACCCACAGGCCTTCGCCCAGAACGCCCCAGAGGGTGAAGCGCGGCCAGGAGAGCCCGGTGATGCCGCTGGCGATGTTGATGGCCGGGCCGAGCGGGGTGAACAGCCAGCGGCTGAGGAACACGCCGCTTGCGCCCCATCTTTTCAGCTTCGGTTCGGCGGCGCGGGCCTTCCTGGCCAGTCCGCCGAGAAATCCGGGGCGTCCTTCGGCGGACAGGACGACGAAGCGGCCGGCGAGAAAGCCCGTCTGATCGCCAAGGGTGGCGCCGGCAATCGCCCAGAAGAAGGCGGTTGCCACGTCCGCGTCGCCATTGGCGGCAAGTGCTCCCAGCGTCAGCAGGGCCAGCGAGGTGGGAATCGGCACGCCGAACTGGCCGATCGCCAGAAGCAGCGCGGCTGCGGGAATGCCATAGCTGGTGAGGAACTCCAGCAGGTATGCGGTCATGGCTGCCGGGAGGACTGCGAGGATGCGCTTGGCGCCGTTCCTGGAGGCGACAGAGCGGGGGCGGGAAGAGTGCCCCCGGGCTGTCCGCGGGCGGCGCGGTCCGCCCTGATCGCCTGGAGGATCCCGGTGGTCATTTCATCGAGCGGCTTGCCGTCCTCGCGGGCGATTCTCACCAGCGGGCGGCGGTCCGGGCCGGTCTCAGGCAGGCCGACAGCGTCGCGTACGATCTTCGGATCGACCCGGTAGGAACGGGCGATGTAGCGTACGGTCATCCAGCCTTCGATCGGCTCGTCCCGGTGCTGCTGCCAGTAGACAAAAAAAACGCCGGCGCGGATGATGAACACCAGCGCCAGCGTCAATGTCAGTGCAAAGGCAATCGTGAGCCACCGGTTGTGCCGCCACAGCCGCTTGAGCGTGGCGACGGCTCCGGCGGCCATCGCTCAGCCCATGGCCTTCTGCAGGTTCTCGTCGATCTTGTCGAGGAAACCGGTGGTCGACAGCCAGGGCTGGTCGGGACCGATGAGCAGCGCCAGATCCTTGGTCATGAAACCGGATTCGACGGTCTGGATGCAGACCTTTTCCAGCGTTTCGGCGAAGGTGGCGAGCTCGGCATTGTCGTCGAGCTTGGCGCGGTGCGCCAGGCCACGGGTCCAGGCGAAGATCGAGGCGATCGAGTTGGTTGAGGTTTCCTCGCCCTTCTGGTGCTGGCGGTAGTGGCGGGTCACGGTGCCGTGCGCGGCTTCGGCTTCCACGGTCTTGCCATCGGGTGTCATCAGCACAGAGGTCATCAGGCCGAGCGAGCCGAAGCCCTGGGCGACGATGTCGGACTGGACGTCGCCGTCATAGTTCTTGCAGGCCCAGACATAGCCGCCGGACCATTTCAGCGCCGAGGCGACCATGTCGTCGATCAGGCGGTGTTCGTACCAGATCTTGGCTTCGTCGTACTGAGCCTTGAATTCGGCGTCGAAGACTTCCTGGAACAGGTCCTTGAAGCGGCCGTCATAGGCCTTGAGGATGGTGTTCTTGGTCGACAGGTAGCAGGGCACGCCGCGCATCAGCGCGTAGTTCAATGAGGCGCGGGCAAAGTCACGGATCGAATCATCGAGGTTGTACATGGCCATGGCAACGCCCGAGGACGGCGCGTCGAAGACGTCGTGCTCGATGGTTTCGCCATCCTCGCCGACGAACTTGATCGACAGCTTGCCCTTGCCGGGGAAACGGAAATCGGTGGCGCGGTACTGGTCGCCGAAGGCGTGACGGCCGACGATGATCGGCTTGGTCCAGCCGGGAACCAGGCGCGGTACGTTCTTCATGATGATCGGCTCGCGGAAGATGACGCCGCCGAGGATGTTGCGGATGGTGCCGTTGGGCGAACGCCACATCTTCTTGAGGCCAAATTCCTCGACGCGGGCCTCATCGGGGGTGATGGTGGCGCACTTGATGCCGACGCCGTGCTTCTTGATGGCGTTGGCGGCGTCGATGGTGACCTGGTCGTTGGTCTCGTCGCGATACTCGACCGAGAGGTCGTAATAGTCGATCGGCAGGTCGAGGTAGGGCAGGATCAGCTTTTCCTTGATGAACTGCCAGATGATCCGTGTCATCTCATCGCCGTCGAGATCGACGACGGGGTTTGCAACCTTGATCTTTGCCATGCTTGTTTGACCTTCCGAGGGGGTTATCAGGGGGAGGCCGAAAGCCACCCGTTCAGTTGGCGCTTCTCATAACAAAAGCCGCGCGCGCGCACAACATGCCGGGCGCCCCCTGCGGCCCGATTGCGGCGAAGGTGTGAGGCGCAGCCACCAGCCCGCCAAGGCCGCCGGTTTTGCTCGACTGTCAGGCGACTTCTTTCCGTTTGACTTGCGGGGAAAGCTGTCCGCATGGGTGTGCGCCACGGCCCCCATCGTTCCGGCGCGCCATCATCCTCCGGTTCGGCGGCCGCGGCGGGACCGGAGCGGGCGGGGCATTGACAACGTGTAGTTACACGGTATCGTGCCCGCGATGGACCCTGACTTCTCCGATTGCCTGTTGCTCAACACGGTCATGGCGGCGCGCGCCATGACCCGCCGCTACGATGCCCGCTTGCAGCGCTTTGGCGTCTCGGTGGTGCAGTTTTCTGTGCTCATGGTGTTGCTGCAGGAACGGGACGAACCGGTGAGCCACATGGCCAGGCGGATTGCCATGGACCGCACCACGCTGATCCGCAATCTCGAACTGCTGATCCGCAAGGGTTTGGTGGCAACGGCGCCGGCGGCCAAGGGCAATGGCCGCGCGTTCAGGCTGACGCCGGCCGGTCATGAACTGGCGGACGAGTTGGTGCCGCATTGGCGGGAGGCGCAGGTCGAGGTGCGCGGGCTGCTCAGTCCGGCGCAATCCGAGCATCTGCTCTCAGCCCTGCGGGCGTTGACGGCGGGTTGAGGCACGATCCAGGACTTTTTTTGATCACAATAGTGTAAATACACCAGTGTAATAGCAACGAAAGGCATGAGCATGCACAAGGATCCGATCGTGGTCACCGGAATGGGCGTCGTCAGCCCGCTGGGCGTGGGAGTGGAGACCAACTGGTCAAGGCTGCTCGCCGGACGCAGCGGCGTGGTTCACAATGACCGTTTCGACACCAGCGACTACGGCTGTACCATCGCCGGCCTGGTTCCGCCAAAGAGCGTCGACCCGGACGGGTTTGATGCGCGCGACTGGATTGACGGTAAGGACGTCAAGAAGATGGACTGGTTCATCCAGTATGGCCTCGCCGCGGCGACGCAGGCGCTGGCGCAATCCGGCTGGAGACCCGAAACCGAGGCGGATCGGGATGCGACCGCCACCATTATCGGCACCGGCGTCGGTGGCTCGCCGTTGATGGCGCAGACGGCGCAGACGATCGCTGAAAGGGGACCGAGGCGGCTGTCGCCTTTCACTGTTCCGGCATTCCTGCCCAATCTGGCATCCGGCTGGATCTCGATCAGCCACGGCTTCACCGGCCCGATCGGCGCGCCCGTGACGGCATGCGCCGCCTCGGCACAGGCTATCGGCGACGGCATGCGACTGATCCACACCGGCGAAGCCGACGTTGTCGTCTGCGGCGGCGCCGAAGGCTCGGTCGATCCGATCTCGATCGGCGGGTTTGCCGCCGCGCGGGCGCTGTGCACGGCCTATAATGACGATCCGGCGCGCGCCTCGCGGCCGTTCGACCAGTCGCGTGCCGGGTTCGTGCTTTCGGAAGGGGCGGCGGTGCTGGTCATCGAGCGGCTCAGCCATGCGATGGCGCGCGGCGCCAAACCGCTGGCGATCCTGTCGGGATACGGCACGTCCGCCGATGCCTATCATCTCACGGCCGGTCATCCGGAAGGCCATGGCGCCCAAAAGGCGATGCGCGGTGCGCTGAAGATGGCGGGGCTGACGCCGGACGATATCGATTATGTCAATGCCCATTCGACCTCGACCGGCGTCGGCGATGCCGCGGAAATCGCCGCCATCGGCCATGTTTTCGCTGGCAGGGGGCAGGACCTGTCGGTCTCGGCGACAAAGTCCTCCACCGGGCATCTGCTCGGCGCGGCCGGCGCCATCGAGGCGGTGTTTTCGGTCCTGGCGCTGCGTGACGGCATGATGCCGGCGACGATCAATCTCGACCACCCCGACGAGGCTGCCGCCCGGTTTGACCTGGTGCCGAACACGCCGCGCCGGAAACAGTTGCGGAATGTGCTGTCGAACGCCTTCGGGTTTGGCGGCGTCAACGCCTCGCTGGTGTTCAGCGGGATCTAGCCGTGGCGAGCCTTGATTGTGCGCGGGCGCGGCATTAGTGCTGTCGGCCTGACAGAAACGGGGCACGCCTTGGCTGATTTGACCTATCCGATCGAGACGGCGCGATTGCGGTTGCGCCCGTTCACGCCCGCGGATGTGGATGCCGTGCATGGCTATCACAGCCTGGAAGCGGTGGCGCGCTACCAGTACTGGGAGCCGCGTTCGCGCGACGAGGTGGTCGAGGAAGTCAGCAAGTGGGCTGACGGAGGCTGGGACCGGCAGGCGCCCGATGCCGACGCCATCGTTTTCGCCGTCACCCTGAAGCAGAGCGGGATCCTGATCGGCGACATGGTGCTGTTGTTCCGTGACAGGGAGGCGCGGCAGGGCGAGATCGGTTTCACCTTCCATCCCTCGCATGGCGGCAAGGGCTACGCTACCGAGGCGGCGCGCGCGGTGTTGGCAATCGGTTTCGGCCACTTCAATCTGCACCGGATCTTCGGGCGTTGCGACGCGCGCAACAGGGCTTCGTGGCGGCTGATGGAACGCCTGGGCATGCGGCGCGAAGCGCATTTTCGCGAGCATGCGCTGTTCAAGGGCGTCTGGGACGAAGAATTCCACTACGCCATGCTGGCAAGGGAATGGAACGAAATGGACAAGGGCGGTTTCTGAATGGCCGGGACGGATCGAAATCGCGAACTGATCACCGGCGGGCCGGCGATCATCCTGGTCGAACCGCAACTGGGCGAGAATATCGGCATGGTGGCGCGCGCCATGGCCAATTTCGGGCTGTCGAACCTTAGGATCGTCAATCCGCGCGACGGCTGGCCGAACGAGAAGGCGGTGAGCGCGGCCGCGCGCGCCGACCACGTGATCGAGGGGGCGATCGTCTATGACACGCTGGAAGCCGCACTCGCGGATCTGAGTTTCGTCTACGCCACCACGGCGCGGCCGCGCGACGGGCACAAGCCGGTGCGCGGGCCGGTGGAGGCGGGCGAAGTGCTGCGCGGGCGGGAGAACGGCGGCGAGAAGACCGGGATCCTGTTCGGGCGCGAACGCATCGGCCTGCGCAACTGGGAAGTCGGCCTTGCCGACGAGATCGTCACATTTCCGGTCAACCCGGCCTATGCCTCATTGAACATCGCCCAGGCCGTGCTCTTGATGTCCTATGAATGGATGAAATCGGGGCTTTCGAGCCCGCACCAGACGGCGTTCGACAAGGCCGAGGTGGAGCCGGCGCCGAAGGCCGATCTGTTCGGCCTTTTCGCCCAGATCGAGGAAGGGCTCGAGGCGCGCGGCTATTTCCGCTCCGAGACCAAGAAGATGAAGGCGGTCGACAACTTGCGCGCCGTGCTGACCCGGCCGGGGTTCTCCAGCGATGAAATCGCCGTGCTGCGCGGTCTTTTCGCCTCATTTGACAGGTTCAGTCGCCCCGGACAAAGAACGCCCGGCGCGGGCGACGAAACTTTCGACAAGGGGCAGGGGGACGACGAATGAGCGAGCGGCCGGTTCTGGTCTTCGACAGCGGCATCGGGGGCTTAAGCGTGCTGCGCGAGGCGCGGGTGATCATGCCGGGCCGACGCTTTGTCTATGTCGCCGACGATGCCGGCTTTCCCTATGGCCGCTGGGAAGAGGGCGCGCTCAGCGACCGGATCGTCGGGCTGTTTGCCGGCCTGATCGAACGCCACGACCCCGCGCTGGTGATCATTGCCTGCAACACCGCCTCGACCATCGTCATGCCGGCGCTACGGGCGGCCTATCTCGGCGTGCCGTTCGTCGGCACGGTGCCGGCGATCAAGCCTGCGGCCGAACGGACCCGCTCGGGCCTGGTCTCGGTGCTGGCGACGCCGGGCACGGTGAAGCGGCAATACACCCGCGACCTGATCCGCGACTATGCCGACAAGGTGCATGTGCGGCTGGTGGGATCGGAAAATCTCGCCGAACTTGCCGAGACCTACATGCGAAAGGGCTTTGTCGACGAGGCGGCGGTGAAGGCCGAGATCGAACCGTGCTTCGTTACGAAGGACGGACGCAAGACCGATATCGTGGTGCTGGCCTGCACGCATTTTCCGTTCCTGGTCAACCGCATGCGCAAGCTCGCGCCCTGGCCGGTGGACTGGATCGACCCGGCGGAAGCGATCGCGCGCCGGGCGCTGGCGATCGTGGAGACGCTGCCGGGCGGCCACGCGCTGCCGGACGCGCGTGACACGGTGGAATTCACCTCGGGCAATCCCGACTACAGCGCGCTGAGATTGATGCACGGCTTCGGGCTGACGGCGGGGTAGGTAAGCTAGTTAATCAATCATTTTCTCGGGCGCTTGATCCTCGAACTCAATACCGGGCCACAAATTCAATCTTCGAAAAACCGATCAATGACTGAATCATCAAAAGTCCGATAATAAACTACTGACATTAACCCAAATCCATCGTCGTATCTGTTCTCGACGGTCTTAACATTCGATTGGTCTTTGGTTTGGAGTGGAACGGAAATCTGCTCCTTCCATGTTGATGAAGTAATAGACGATGAACTATCAGCCATAATTTCACCCTTTCGATATAAGCAATATAGGATATTTCCGAAGGATTTACAAACCCACAATATTATCTGTAAAAATCTTGACAGCTTTACAAGCCGACCAATATGTGAAGAGCAATGGGACGGGCTTTCCTGCGCTCGCTGGCGGGCAGCGTCGGCATCATCAGGTTTCGGACCCTGAAGAAGCTGCCATGACTTGGTACTTGTCTAAGGCATAGGCCATAGAATCAGCAAATGAGTACAAAAGCTGTGCGTCCCAGCGTTCAACAAATGCGTCTGTGGCCTCGCTATCTACAGATAGAAATCCAATTATTTTCTGTTCTCCGTCGGGTGTCCCTGAGTTGGATGCTCGTATAACGCACGTCATGAATGATCGATAGGGGCGTGGGTCTCGATTGTATACACTGGAAAACCAGCCAGTTGGTGGTCGAACATCTTTTTCTTTCTCCATGTACGCGGTAAAGCTTGTAGAGTTGGGAGCATTTGCAACGCTTGGGCAGTAAATATGCCATTTTTCCTTGTCTGGAGAGATGAGTTGTTTGTACTTTTCATTCTCAGATAGAGGGTCAACAAGGGCTTTCCGTCTTTTTTTATCAAAATTCTTCAGTATTTCGTCTTCAGATTTATTTCTAGCGATTGTTACTACGTATTCTGTTTCTTCTATAGCTGAAATAATTTTTATTGATGATCTGCACTTAGTTCCTGTAATCGTATGGAATACGAGGGCGATGCCATCAAGTATGTCAACAATTTTCGATCTTTGTTGATTTATTGTTAATTCGAGATCGCTTTTACTTTTAATGTGTTTGTTTTGTATGTAGTTTAAGTCTCTAATGTTGTGATTTATTACATGAAGACTGTTTGCTATGTTTGCATATTTTTCTTTTCTGCTTGTTTGGTATTCTCTAAATACGAAGAAAATGACTATCGAGCATATGAGTAATCCTAGATATATTGCTGCTAAGGTGCTAACGGCTACATGGTCCTCTAAGAGCTTTTGAATTGGGTCAAATGTGGCGAAGTAGGTGGCCATACCTCCAATTATGCCGAAAAACAAAAAAATCGCGTTCTTTGCACGCCTCAATATATCGAACATAACTCCCCCGTTTGGCTGAAAAAGTGATGCAGCCCGCCATTCTCGTGATTTTTTTTAGCCATCAGTATCAATACTTATCTTGGTGGTAAAGAGGAGTCGTGGGCGAGATGCTATTTGGGTATTAGGATTTGAGCATGTCTATTTCTCCTCCAGTGGGGCCGAAGCAAGCTAAGCAAAGTTGAATATTGAGGAGTAGCGATAGATTTTGGGCACGTGAGGAATCTCATACGCAGTTGTTCGGTGTTGTTGTGCTGCATGTTGGCCTTTAATTGCGTGTACGAAATCCTGTGTATTTCCGAGATCACCGGCAGCAGGGCCGGGAAATTCTGCTAGGGAATGCGGTGGCCGAGTGTTGGCCGAATCGCTGAATTGCCGCGTCGCGTTTACGGAGTAAAGCCAAGGTGCAGGTCGGAATTGACATGGGAAGCTTGACGGGCGGACAGCCGGCCAGGCTCGACATCGAAGAGCTGCTGGCGACCCGTCTCCTGGTGCAGGGCAATTCCGGCTCGGGCAAGTCGCACCTGCTCAGGCGCCTGCTCGAGCAGTCGGCGCAATGGGTGCAGCAGGTGATCATCGATCCCGAGGGCGATTTCGTCACCCTGTCGGAGAGATACGGCCACCTGGTGGTCGAGGGCGAGCGCAGCGAGGGCGAGCTTGCCGGTATCGCCAGCCGGATCAGGCGGCACCGGGTGTCGTGCGTGCTCTCGCTGGAAGGGCTCGATGTCGAGCAGCAGATGCGCGCGGCGGCGGTGTTTCTCAACGCCATGTTCGATGCCGATCACGAGTACTGGTACCCGGTGCTGGTGGTGGTGGACGAGGCGCAGCTGTTCGCGCCCGCCGTTGGCGGCGACGTGTCCGAAGACGCGCGCAAGATGTCGCTCGGCGCGATGACCAACCTGATGTGCCGCGGCAGAAAACGTGGTCTCGCCGGCGTGATCGCCACCCAGCGGCTGGCGAAACTGGCCAAGAACGTGGCGGCTGAAGCCTCGAACTTCCTGATGGGCCGGACCTTCCTCGACATCGACATGGCGCGCGCCGCCGATCTGCTCGGCATGGACCGGCGGCAGGCGGAGATGTTCCGCGATCTGCAGCGCGGCAATTTCGTCGGTCTCGGACCGGCCTTGTCGCGGCGTCCGCTGCCGATCGCCATCGGCGCGGTGGAAACGCAGGCGCGGTCATCGAGCCCGAAGCTGATGCCGATGCCCGAAACCGTGGAAGACGTCGAAGACCTGATCTTCACCCCCGATCCGGAAGAGCTGACCCGGCCGCTCACGCGCCGGGCGCGTCCGGCGCCTCGGCCGACCACCGATATCCTGGCGGAACTGTCGCGCGCCACGCCGCTCTCCGATCAGCCGATCGCGCGGTCGGGCGGGGAGGCGGCCGGTTCCGGCGGCCTGTCGGCGGAAGAGCGCGAGGAGCGGGTGGCGGCGGTGCTTGGCGAAATCCTCGCCGATCCGGAATCGGGCTACCGGACGGATTCGGCGCTGTACCAGGATTTCCTGGTGCGGCTGAGAATGCGCCGGGTGTCAGGGTCGCCGATGTCGCTCGGCGAATTCCGCCGCCGCGTCGCCATCGCCCGCTCGGGCGTCGATGCGGAAACCGCCGCAGGCGAGGCCTGGGCCACGGCGCTCCGGCTCTCGGCGCAGGTGTCGGAAGACCTGCAGGGCGTGTTCCTGATGCTGGCGGTGGCCGCGATCCGGGCCGAGCCGTGTCCGTCAGACGCCCGCATCGCAAGGGCTTACGGCACCCATTCGGCGCGCCGCGCCCGCAGGCTGCTCGGCTATTTCGAGGAGCAGGACCTGATCATCGTGCATGCTGATCATGCGGGAAAACGGATCGTCGGCATTCCCGAACTCCAGGCCGAAACCGCGCCCGGAGCGGCGGATGCGCCGGACGAGGATGCAGGCGGGGCGGAAGCGGCGGAGTGAGGGGTAACCGTCTCGCGGTCTGAACTTAGCGTTCTCTCGCTTAACCTCAGGAATATCCGTCGAACCCGAGTTCTCGCTGAACGTCATTAAGCGATGTGTATTTAAGATCGCCAGTACTTTCTTAAAATTTGGCATCGTGCATGGTGATAGAGAATCTGTTGCACAAATTGTTATAATGTCTTTGTGATCGACAAAACGAAGCAATTGGCGGGGAATTGATGGGATATCTGATTAGGGATTGCCAAAGGTGTGGAAAATCACATGTTCAAATGCAGATCAAGGGGTTTGCGACACAAGATGACCTGAATTACGAGATGTTTATGGTTTGTAATGCTTGCGGTCGCGGCAGCATTTATCAAGGTCAGCCAAAAGGAAATTTTGCAGATGATCGGGACCTAGAAACCGGCCGTTCTATTAGGGACTCTCCAGTGCAAATCTATCCCGAAATCCCTAAGCTTAGCGATGATATTCCGGCAAGAACACGCGATCTTTTTAGGCAGGCCGCCACTTGCCTGCGTTATGGTCTTAGTGAACCTGCAGGTGCTATGTTTCGCAAAACGATCGATGTGGGTACGAAAGAATTCTATTCAAATAATGAACGACTGAAAGATAAACAGCCGGCGAATGCTTTAAGGAGCCGGTTGAAGGCGTTAGGTGACATGAAGGTATTGGATGAAGATATTGTGGAGCTTGCAGATATTGCTGCGCTTGATGGCAATGACGCAACTCATGATGAAGATCCCTACACTACCAAAGAAGCAGAGGCTCTCGAAGAACTGACCATTGATCTCCTGGATCGACTTTTTGTCCGTCCCGCTACGATTGCAAGAGTGCGGGCAAAACAAATTGCGTCTGGCCTTCGGAAAGCTGATACTGCTGGCGAGAGTGATGGGGTTTGAGTCATTTTTGAACAGCCCAAAAAAATCCTATGCAACTCAATAAAAGATTCGGGCTAGTCTCAAAGGCCGCTGCAGTATTCATCCCCCGCGCCTAATCCGCTGCCCATTCCTGCCAGACCATTACAAGTTCGACGATCGTCTCGACCGACTTTTCCATGTCCTGGCGGCTCACCCATTCGAGCGGCGAGTGGCAGAAATGGCCGCCGTGTAGATGTTGGGGCAGGGCGGGCCCATGAAGGACAGGCGCGAGCCGTCGGTGTCGCCGCAGCGAGTAGGCCTCAGCTCCTGCCGATCCTGTCGAGCGTTTGAGGGTCGGCTTCGCCCGAATAAAACTTGTCCAGAATCCGGGTGAAGATGTTTTCTCCCTCGCTTGCCCGGGCAAACAGCGTCATCGACGAGCGCAGCTTGTCGACGTCGGGATAGCCGAAAATCTCTTCGGCGCTTCGATCCTCGATCGTTTCGAGGATTTCGCAGCATTCTTTAAGCCTAGGTCCCAGCAGTTCGTGGTCGAGATAGGCGCGGGCCTCCTCGAGCGAGGTGATGGCGTAGCACTCGGCCAGCGGGCTGGAGCCGAGACCCTGGATCTGCGGAAAAACGAACCACATCCAGTGGCTTCGCTTTTCGCCATGGCGCAACTCGGCAAGGACGCGGCTGTAGACCGGGTCCTGGGCCTTGACAAAGCGTCGAAGGTTGAACTCATCAGTCATCGACTTTTCTCCTCAGTTGCGTTTCATCGCTGACGGATCATTGCATCGGGCCGCAGGCGGGAGAGCTCACACTCACGCCCGCTCCTCCCACACCTTCACCAGTTCGACGATCGTCTCGACCGACTTTTCCATGTCCTGAACGCTCACCCATTCGAGCGGCGAGTGGTAGGAATGGCCGCCGGTGTAGATGTTGGGGCAGGGCAGGCCCATGAAGGAGAAACGCGAGCCGTCGGTGCCGCCGCGGATCGAGCTGGTGACCGGTTCGAGGCCGGCGCGGCGGACGGCCTCCAGCAGGTTCTCGACGATCTCGGGGTTCAGGTCGAGCACTTGCTTCATGTTGCGGTACTGCTCGGTGACCGTGAGGCACATGGTTGAGCCGGGATAGGCTTTCATCACCTCTTCGGCGATGGACTTGAGCAGGCCTTCCTTCTCCGTCAGACCTTCGTTGACGAAATCGCGGATGATGAACTTCAAATGTGCCGCGTCCATCGAGCCTGAGATGTCGGTGGGGTGGATGAAGCCCTGGCGGCCCTCGGTGGTTTCCGGCGCCAGATCCTTCGGCAACCGGGCGACGATGTCGCTGGCGATCTTGATGGCGTTTTCCATCACGCCCTTGGAGGTGCCCGGGTGCTGGGCCACGCCCGTGATCTCGATGTCGACGCCATCGGCGGAGAAGGTCTCGTTGTCGATCTCGCCGATGCGTCCGCCATCCAGCGTGTAGGCGAATGCGGCGCCAAGCTTGGCGATGTCGACCTTGTCGGCGCCGCGGCCGATCTCCTCGTCGGTGGTAAAGAGGATCCTGATGGTGCCGTGTTTGATCTCCGGATTGGCGATGAGGGTCGCGGCGGCGGTCATGATCTCGGCAATGCCGGCCTTGTCGTCGGCGCCGAGCAGCGTGGTGCCGTCGGTGGTGACGATGTCGTGGCCGATCTGATGGGCGAGGTCGGGATGCTCGGAGACCTTGATGATGCGGCTGGTGTCGCCGCTGAGCTGGATGTCGCCGCCCTGGTAGTTCTTCACGATGTTGGGCTTGACGTTGGTGCCGGTGAAGTCGGGTGCAGTGTCCATGTGCGAACAGAAGCAGATCACCGGCACCTGCTTGTCGATGTTGGAGGGAACCGTCGCGTAGACATTGCCGTGCTCGTCCATGTGCGCGTCATCGAGGCCGAGCGCCAGGAGTTCTTCGACCAGCAGGCGGCCGAGATCCTTCTGCTTCTCGGTTGAGGGCTGGGTGCGCGACTCGGGGTCGGACTGGGTGTCGATGACGACATAGCGGAGCAGGCGGTCGAGTACGGTGTCTGTCATGGGAGGGTCTGATTCCAATTGCGGGTCTCACCTGCTATAGCGATCCTGGCGGGGTCGGGGAACCGTGGCCGGACGCGACATAGTGCTGCCATCGCCGCCATCCACCGCCGGGCGCCGAGACCCGGGCCGGATCGGTGCGTGCCGGCAAGCTGTTCTGCGGTGTCTGCCTAGCGCCGCAAGCGTTGACAGCCCGGGCCGGATGCTCTAGAGACCCGGCCAGCGCGAGGGTTCATGCCCTCGCGTTTTCTTACGTGTCCCGTGGACGGTTTGTCACAATGCGTGCGTGAACCGTTCTGTCAGGTCTCATCAACAGGGGCCAGAGGAGGGCGCGTTTCCTTCATCCGGTTTGGCAACAGACCGGTGTAACCTTTTGAGAGGAAATGCGATGAGCAAGCGCGAATCGGCAAAATACAAACTCGATCGCCGTATGGGCGAAAACATCTGGGGCCGTCCGAAGTCCCCGGTCAACCGTCGCGAATACGGCCCCGGCCAGCACGGTCAGCGCCGCAAGAGCAAGCTTTCCGACTTCGGTGTGCAGCTGCGCGCCAAGCAGAAGCTGAAGGGCTACTACGGCGATATCTCGGAAAAGCAGTTCCGCAAGATCTACGACGAAGCCAACCGGATGAAGGGCGATACGCCTGAAAACCTGATCGGCCTCTTGGAATCGCGTCTGGACGCCATCGTCTACCGCGCCAAGTTCGTCGCCACGATCTTCGCCGCCCGTCAGTTCGTCAACCATGGCCACGTCACCGTCAACGGCAAGCGCGTCAACATCGGTTCGTACCGCTGCAAGCCGGGTGATGTGATCGCGGTCAAGGAAAAGTCCAAGCAGCTGGCCTTCGTCATCGAAGCCTCGCAGCTGGCCGAGCGTGACGTTCCCGAGTACGTGGAAACCGATCACCACAAGATGGCTGCCACCTACGTTCGCGTTCCGGCCCTGTCGGACGTTCCTTACGCCGTCGTGATGGAACCGAACCTGGTCGTCGAATTCTATTCGCGCTGATCCGTTCTTCGGATTGCGCCAGATCAAGGCCGCCCTTCGGGGCGGCTTTTTTGTGTCCGTTGTTATCGCGTCCGAGGCGCGACGGGAGGCCGTGAATGACCGATCTTCAGCAAGTGCTTGACGAGATCGCCCTTGATGCGGCGATGGCGGCTGACCGGGGCGCGGTGGCGCAGTACATTCCAGAGCTTGCCAAGGTGGATCCGGGCCAGTTCGGCATCGCGGTGGCGCTTCCGGACGGGCAGGTCTTCTGCGCGGGGGACGCCGATACGGCGTTCTCGATCCAGAGCGTGTCGAAGGTGTTCACGCTGTCGCTGGCGCTGGGCAAGCTTGGCGATGCGCTGTGGGCCCGGGTAGGGCGCGAGCCCTCGGGCAATCCGTTCAATTCGATTGTCCAGCTGGAGCAGGAGAAAGGGCGGCCGCGCAACCCGTTCATCAATGCCGGCGCCATCGTGCTGGCCGATCTCATCCTGGCGGGCCACCAGCCGCGCGAGGCGATCGGCGAGATCGTCCGGTTCATGCGCTACCTGGCCGATGACGACACGATCAGAATCGACGAGCGGGTGGCGCGCTCGGAAACCGAGCATGGTGACCGCAACGCGTCGCTGGCGCATTTCATGCGCTCCTTCGGCAGCATTTCCCATCCGGTCGACCATGTGCTGGGTGTCTATTTCCACCAGTGCGCCATTGCCATGAATTGCCGGCAACTGGCGCGGGCCGGTCTTTTCCTGGCCAGCCAGGGGCAGAACCCGCTGACCGGCGCGCAGGTGGTGCCACCGCAGCGGGCGCGACGGATCAACGCCATCATGCTGATGTGCGGGCATTATGACGGCTCGGGCGAGTTCGCCTACCGGGTCGGCCTGCCGGGCAAGAGCGGCGTCGGCGGCGGCATCCTGGCGATCGCGCCGGGCAAGGCCTCGATTGCAGTATGGTCGCCGGGGCTCGATACGGTCGGCAATTCGAAACTCGGCACGCACGCGCTCGAGCAATTGGCCAGGCGGATGCAATGGTCGGTGTTCGGGGCTTGACTGGACAGGTCAAAGCCATCATCCCGGTGGCATGAGCGAGACACTTGAGACATTGGGCGCGCCTGCCGCCGATAATGATACCGCGCGGGCGGCCGACCTGGAGACAGACGGTCCAGTCGACGCTGCAAGCGCCGGCCCGTCGCTCTATGCGCAGGCGCCGTCGAGCGTGTCGTTCAACAAGCTGCGCAAGCGGCTGATCCGCAATGTGCGGCAGGCGATCGAAGATTTCTCGATGGTGTCGGCTGCGGGTGAGACCGGCAAGCGGCCGCGCTGGCTGGTGGCGCTGTCGGGCGGCAAGGATTCATACGGACTGCTGGCGCTGCTGATGGATCTGCAATGGCGCGGCATGCTGCCGGTCGACCTGATCGCCTGCAATCTCGACCAGGGCCAGCCGAATTTCCCCAAGCACATCCTGCCCGACTATCTCGGCGCCCATGGCGTGCCGCACCGGATCGAGTACCGCGATACCTATTCGGTGGTGACATCGAAGGTGCCCGAAGGCGCCACCTATTGCGCGCTGTGCTCACGGCTCAGACGCGGCAATCTCTACCGCATCGCGCGGGAGGAGGGCTGCGAGGCGCTGGTGCTCGGCCATCATCGCGACGACATTCTCGAGACCTTCTTTCTCAATTTCTTCCATGGCGGGCGGCTCGAAGCGATGCCGCCGAAGCTGCTCAACGACGATGGCGACGTGATGGTGCTCCGGCCGATGGCCTATTGCGCGGAAGAGGACCTGGCGCGCTTTGCCGAAGCACTGAAGTTTCCGATCATCCCGTGCGACCTGTGCGGATCGCAGGACGGGCTGCAGCGCAATGCCATGAAGCTGATGATCAACGACATCGAGCGGCGGATGCCCGGTCGCAAGGAGTCGATGATCCGGGCTCTGTCCAACACGCGGCCTTCGCATCTGCTCGACAGATCGCTGTTCGATTTTGCGGCACTTGCCGTTCAACCAAGGAAAGCGGAAACATGACCACACTCGGCTCGGCGGATATGGATTGGCTGGCAGCGCTGCTGCTGGACGTCGGCACGGCGGAAATCATGCCTCGGTTCCGCAATCTCGGAGATGGCGCGGTGCAGCAGAAGACCTCTGCCGCCGACCTGGTCACCGAAGCCGACGTGAGCGCCGAGCGGGTGATCACCGAAGCGCTGCTGGAGCGATTTCCCGGAGCGATGGTGATCGGCGAGGAGGCGGTGTCGGACAATCCGGCGCTGCTCGAAGGCTGGAGCACATCGGACAGCCTGACCTTTGTCGTCGATCCGATCGACGGGACTTTCAATTTCGCCTCCGGCGTTGCTGCCTTCGGCGTCATGCTTGCGGTGGTGGAAGCCGGCGAGACGATCGCCGGGATCATTCACGATCCGGTCGGCCAGGACTGGATCATGGCGGAAAAGGGCGGCGGCGCGATCCTGCGCCGGCTTGACGGGCGCGAGAGCGCGCTCAAGGTTGCCGAGCCCGCAGGCGCGGTCAGCCGCATGATCGGTTCGGCGTCCTGGCAATACATGCCCGAGCCCGAGCGCAGCAGGATCGCCGGCAACCAGGCGCTCTGCCTGGGCAGCGTCGCCTATCGCTGCGCGGCACAGGAATACAGGCTGCTGTGCGGCGGTCACATCCACTTTGCGCTCTACAACAAGCTAATGCCCTGGGACCATCTGGCGGGCAGCCTGATCACGAGCGAGGCGGGCGGCTATGTCCGCCGTTTCGACGGCAGTGTCTACCGGCCGGAGCATCTCGACGGCGGTGTGCTGGCCACCACCGACATCGACAGCTGGAACCTTGTACGCGAAGCGCTGTGGCGGGCCTGAGCCGGACTCACATCAGTCCGGCGTTCCGACGCCGAACAACCGGCCTTTCTCGGCGATGAGCACCATCGCCACCGCCACCGCGGAGACCAGGGCATAGCCTGCGGCCAGCGGGAAGACAGTGCCGTCATAGGCCTGCCCGATCAGCGCGCCGACAAGTCCACCGCCGACGGTCTGGGCAAAGCCCAGCGTCGATGATGCGGTGCCGGCGATGGCGCCGAGCGGCTCCATGGCGATCGAATTGAAATTGGAGCCGACAAAGCCGAACAGCGGCATCATCAGCATGGAAATTCCGAAGAACAGCCAGAACGGGATCGGCCCCATTGCGGTCAGCCCGGCGAGCAGCAGGGCCATGGTGAAATAGGCGATTAGCGCGCCGTGCGAGAGACGGCGCTGGCCGAACCGGCCGACAAGCCGTGAATTGAGGAATGACGAGCCGGCCATGACAACGGCCACTGCTGCAAACGCGATCGGAAAATAGGACCCCAGACCATAAATGTCGACATAGATCGGCTGCGCCACGTTGAGGAAGCCGAACAGAGAGCCGAAATAGAAACTCGTCGCCAGTGTGTAGAACAGCGCGATCCGGTTCGACAGCACCATGGCGAAGGCCTGGCTGATGCTTTTGACGGTCAGCGGGCGGCGGTATTCCTCATGCAGGGTTTCGGGCAGGCGAAACAGCGCCCAGGCGCCGACCACGAGCGACACAAAGGCCATGAAGATGAAGATCAGATACCAGTCGCCGGCAAGAATCATCACCTGTCCGATCATCGGCGCGAACACCGGTACCACCATGAAGACCATCATGACCAGCGACATGGTGGCGGCCATGCCGCGGCCTGAATGGGTGTCGCGGACAACGGAAATGGCAATGACGCGGGTGGCGGCGGCTCCGACGCCCTGCAGGAAGCGGGCGACCAGCAGGATCTCGAAACTCGGCGCGAATGCACCGGCGACGGCACAGAAAGCATAGAGCCCGATGCCGATGAACAAGGGTGCGCGGCGGCCATAGCGATCGGAAACCGGCCCGAAGAACAGCTGTGCCAGACCGAAGCCGATGATATAGGACAACAGGATGTGCTGGACCCGGTTGGCATCGGTGATGCCGTAGCTGCCCGATATGTTCGGGAACGCCGGCAGCATGATGTCGATGGCCACCGCATTGAGCGCCATCAGCGAAGCGATGATGGCGATGAATTGCGGACGGCCAATTCCGCCGATGGTCGCGGGTGGGCTGACGGCGGTTGCCGTGGTTCCGTGCATTGTATTGACTGTCCTATCGGGACCAGAGTGCGTGAAAGCGCCCGGTGATTTTCGAAGCTGTCCCAGCAATGGGCACCTCGTGATGCGGCATCTGCCTGAACGTGGTGTGTCTGGAGATCAGAAGGCAGGCCTTACTGGCTGATGCCGGAACCGTTCTTAAACCCGGTTTTCCAATCCGACAAGCTTTGGTTTCACGGGGCTTTTGGTTTCACCGGGAAGTTTTCGGGCAAACGGGCGCTCTCTATGGGCCGGCGGATCGAGATCCATCGGAGGCGATGCCGATTGGCTGAGGATGCGTCATGCCGGCGGCCTTCCCGGTGGCCGGCAAGCCGTCTACATTCAGCCCGGAATTGCAGCATCGCTCGCTGAAGCGATTGAGGGAGGGATGTTTCATGGAGACAAGGCGACCCGTACGCCTCGCGCTGATCGGACTTGGCATGGCGACGAGGCCGCATCTCGAGGCGCTGTCGGATCCGGGCTGCGGAGCCGAGGTTGCGGGCATCTACAACCGCAGCCGCGGCCGGTCCGAGAGTGTCGCAAAGGCTTGCGGCTACCGGATATTCGACAATCTCGAGGAGATCGCATCCGACCCGGCGGTCGACGGTGTCATCCTTGCCACTCCTCCTGACCAGCGGACCGAAATTGTCGGGATGATGGCGAAGGCCGGCAAGCATATGCTGATGGAGAAGCCGGTCGAGCGGACGCTGTCAGCCGCCCAAGCCCTGGTGGAGACCTGTGAGCGTCATGACGTGCACCTGGGCATCGTGCTGCAGCACAGGTTTCGGGCTGGATCCCTGAAATTGCGAACCCTGCTGGAAGATGGCGCGCTGGGCGAGATCGGGCTGGTGCGGGTGGAGGTGCCCTGGTGGCGCGGCCAGGACTACTACGACCAGCCGGGGCGCGGCACCTATGCGCGCGACGGCGGCGGCGTGCTGATCAGCCAGGCGATCCACACGCTCGACCTGATGCTGCATCTTGCCGGGCCTGTCGCGTCCGTTCATGCGCTGAGCGCCACGACCAGCCTGCACCGGATGGAAGCCGAGGATTTCGTGGCCGCCGGCGTCCGCTTTGCGTCCGGGGCGGTGGGTTCGATCGTGGCGACGACGGCGAGTTATCCTGGATCGGCGGAATCGATCACGCTCGATGGCGCGCTTGCCACGGCGGTTCTGAAGGCAGGGCGGCTCACGGTCAACTGGCGCGACGGGCGGCGGGAAGAGACCGGCGAGCCGGCGGCGACCGGCGGCGGCGCCGATCCGATGGCGTTTCCCTGCGATTGGCACAAGGCGCTGATTGAGGATTTCGCCGATGCGATCCGCGACGACCGCCTGCCGGCGGTTACAGGGCGCGGGGCGCTTGAAGTGCAGGCGCTGATTGAGGCCATGATCAGATCATCGGCCGAAGGGGGCCTGATACAGGTTGGGTCCGCTTTCAAGGCAGATACGGACGTCTGACTGTCTCAGCGGTTGGTTTCGTCGCGGGCGGCGCGGACCGGGTCGATGACACGCCAGCCGAAACTCAGGAACGGCTGCGCGGCGGCGGCGAGTTCAACGAGATCGTCGAGCAGCGCCGTGCCTTTAAGCCGCTCGGCGGCAAAGCGCCGCGACAGGGTCAGGTGCCTGAGCCGGAGCAGATCGACGATCTCCGGATCGGTGATGTCTTCGAACCCGCGCGGGGTGCGCTTGAGGCTGTTTTCGCGGTCGAAGGCAAACCCGAGAGCGGTGAGCGGCTTCACCGCCGCGTCGAACTGGTCCTTGCGCTTGACGATGGCCTCCCGGAAGGCGCGCAGTTCGTCGGATTCCATCGCGTAGAAACCGACGGCCAGGAAGCTCTCGTCCGGCGAGACGTGGAAATAGAGCAGCCCCTGGTCCTTTTTCGTGCCCGAGCGGGTGATCACCGCGCTGACATGGGTGTTGTAAGGGTGCTTTTCCTTGGCGAAGCGAACGTCGCGGTTGATGCGGAAGGTCGAGGTCTTGCGGTTGCAGGTGAGCGGGATCTTCTTTTCGGCCAAGCGCACCGCCAGATCGTCGATCAGCCGCCCGCGGGGCTCGTTCAGATGCTCTTCGAAGATGTCCCTGTTCTCGTGAAACCACTCCCGGTTCTGGTGAAAGCCCAAGGCTTTCAGGAAGGGCAGGGCCTTGTCGCCGAAACCGGAATAGGCGGCTTGGCTCATTGGGCTGCGTCCCGCGCATCGGTGTAGCCGGACAATTCGCCATTGATGACGTAGCTGAGGATCGAGACCACCTGGTCTGGAGTTTTGGCGACGGCGAGGGCGGCGGCATCGACCTCCTTGAGCGCATGGGCGTGTTCGTCCTGGTGCAGGATGATCAGCGGCTTGCCGAGAGCGACGGCGAAGCCCGCATCAAAGGCGGCGTTCCATTGCTTGTATTTCTCGCCGAAGCGGACGACGACGATATCGGCCTTCTGCAAAAGCGTGCGGGTGCGGATAGCGTTGATCTGCGCGCCCTTGTGGTCGTGCCAGAACTTGTCCGGCTCGGCGCCAAGGATGGCGACGCCGACATCGTCGGAAGCTTCATGATGGGTAACGGGACCCGAGAACTGCACCGGCAGCCCGGCCGCCCTGGCGCCGGCTGCGATCTGATCGCGCCAGTCGGTGTGGATTTCGCCCGAGAGATAGATGGTCCAGGGCATGATCATGTCTCCAGTCGCATTCTTGTCATCGGGCAGCCTGGCAGGATTTCCGGCTGCCGCTGAAATGAAAAGAGGCGGAAAATCCGCCTCTTGCCGTTTCGTATTTGGTCAGTGTCAGGCGGCTTTGACCGGCACTCCGGCGTCGGTCATGTGCTGCTGCAGCTCGCTCGACTGGAACATCTCGCGGATGATGTCGCAGCCGCCGATGAACTCGCCCTTGACGTAGAGCTGGGGGATGGTCGGCCAGTTGGAATATTCCTTGATGCCGTTCCGGAGCGCATCGTCAGCCAGAACGTTGATGCCCTTGTAGGGAACGCCGAGATAATCGAGAATCTGGACGACCTGGCCCGAGAAACCGCATTGCGGGAATTGCGGGGTGCCCTTCATGAACAGCACCACGTCGTTGTTTTTCACTTCGTTGTCGATGAAATCATTGATGCCGGACATCGTTGGATCCTTTCAAAGCGCGTGACCACGATATTTCTTGTCCTTCAGATAACGCGGGCGGCATGACAAGACAAGAAGGCGCGCCCTATAAGTGATCGTATGAGGATGTATCGCGCCGGTTATTTTGTCCTGATCCTGCTCGTGGCCGCCGGGGCATGGGGCGCATGGATGATGATGGCCGTGCGGATGGAACCGGCGCGGCTTGAACTGCCGGAGCGAAGCCAGCCAGAAAGTGCAATGGCGGGTGGCCCGACGAGGGGGAACGAGACGGTGACTGACAAGCCCGATATCTGCGAGGAGACCGTGTTCGAGGGCGCGCGGGCGATCCTGTGTGTCGCCGATCCCGCCGTTCATGCGGTCCGGCTCGCCTATCGCGGGCCGGATGGCGAGGTGCTGGGCAGTGTGGCAAAGGCGGTCGCAGCGCTGGCGACCGTCGGACAGACACCGATCCTGGCAATGAACGCCGGCATGTATCACGCCGACATGACGCCGGTGGGTCTCTATGTCGAAAACGGCACGGAGCTGGCGCCACTCAACGAGGATAACGGGTTCGGCAACTTCTTTCTCAAGCCGAACGGCGTGTTCTTTGTCCGCGAGGACGGAAGCGCCGGGGTGAGGGAGACGGAGGCCTACCGGGCGGCGGGACTTGCGCCGGAATTTGCCACCCAGTCGGGGCCGATGCTGGTCATCGACGGCGCCATCCATCCGCGTTTCCTGCCTGACGGCACGTCGAAATACATCCGCAACGGCGTCGGCGTGAGGGCCGACGGCAGCATCGTGCTGGCGATCACCCGCGACCCGGTGAGTCTCGGGTCATTCGGACGGCTGTTCAGGGATGTAGCTAAGTGCCCGAACGCGCTGTTCTTCGACGGCGCGGTGTCGAGCCTCGCCTGGGGCACGCAGATGGTCATCGATGCGGGCGAACGGGCGGGGCCGGTGGTGGCGGTGTTTGCGAAGGCCGAGGACTGAAATCCGGGCCAGGGGCTTGAGCGGATGCGCGCGGCCGCCGGCGTTTCAAAGAACCAGCGGCGCCTGGCGCGGTCCGGCATCGAGAATTTCCCGAATCACGGAAAGACCGGTTTCCAGCCGGGCCGCATCGGCCTCGTGGCTGAGGCAGATTCGTATCGAGGATGCTCCGGCCGAGCGCGCAATCGCGAAGGCCTCGCCGCCGGTGACCAGGACATTTCGACTGGCCGCGCGGGCGCAGAACAGATCGGCGCTCCATCCGTCCGGCAGGTCCAGCCACAGATGCAGGCCGGCGGCGTGATCGCTGGGCGCATGTTCACCGAGGATCCGGCGGGTGAGGGCCTGCCGGGTGGATGCCGCCGCAAGCTGGCGTGCGACAAGCTCGTCCGCCGTGCCGTCGGCAATCCAGCGTGCAACGATCTCGGTGGTGAGCGGGGGCGTCATCCAGCAACTCAGATTGACCGCGCTGCGGACCGCCCCGGCGAGACCGGCGGGCGCGCGGACGAAGCCGACCCGGAGCCCGGGTGCCAGGTACTTGGATGTGCTGGTGATGGAGATGGTCAGGTCCGGCGCCAGGCTGGCGATCGGTTGCGGCCGCTCGGGGTGAAACAACCCGAACACGTCGTCCTCGATCAGGTGGACGCCGTGCGCGTTGAGGATCGCGGCGATCGCCTCGCGCCGGTGTTGCGGCATGGTGCGGCCGGTCGGGGTTTGGAGCGTCGGGGTGAGATAGAGCGCCCTGACCCTGCGCTGCCGGCAGAGCCGGTCGATGTCCTCGGGGCAGGGCCCCTCGGAATCGGAGGCGATGGCTGCGATCTTGAGCCCGAGGCGCGCGGCCATTGCCTTGACCGGCTGATAGGTCAGCTGTTCGGCAAGCAGCAGGTCGCCCGGCTGGCCGAGCGCCATCAGCGCGCAGAGGATGCCATGCTGGGCGCCGGCGGTGATGACGGTCTCCTCGGCGGTTGAAATGACGCCATGACGCTTCAGCCAAAGTTTGGCGGCGGCCGTGTGGCGATCGAGATCAGCCCCGGTTTGATAGTCGGCCAATGCGGCGAGGTTGCCCGACCGGCCGAGCTCGATGCAGGTCCTGGCGAGCATTTCGCCGGCGAGCCCCGGCAGAGGCAGGTTGCGCGAGAGGTCGATCGGTCCGGTCGCCGGGCGCCGCAGCGTTCCGCCGTCCGAGGCCGGCGCTTCCGTTGCGGGACCGCGCACGAAGGTGCCGCGGCCGACTTCACCGCGGATGAGCGCGCGGTTCACCGCCTCGGCATAGGCCCGGCTGGTGGTGTTCGGGGAGAGCTGTAGCTGATAGGCCAGCTCCCGGTGCGGCGGCAGCCTGTCGCCGCAGCTCAGGATTCCCGCGGCGATGTCGTCGGAAAGCGCCTCGACGATCTGCAGATATTTCGGGCCGCGCCGGTTGGCGAGATCGGGCTTCCATATTGCCATCAGTGCAATGATTTCCTTGATGGTATCAATTTCAGATGTAATTTTGAGGTCAATCAGAGCAATTTGCAAGCGCGGAGGCAAATCTTGGCCAACCACTCCATGAAGACGGGCGTCTCGCTTGCGCTTGTGTGTCTGTGCATCCTCTCGGTCATGCCGGTCATCTCAAACAGCCGGCCGGCGGGTTTCAGCGCGCTCAGTTTCGCGTTCTTTCTTTCCGTCTGGCAGGTGGTGTTCGCGGTGCCGCCATTTGTGCTTGAGCTATGGTCGGGACGACGGGGCATCTTCTCCGCCGGGCTCACGCCGCGCCAAACTCGCCGCAGCATCGGGGTTGCGCTGGCGACCGGCGCCATGTTCGGCCTGTCGACCTTCCTGTATGTGCTGGGCGTGGAGAAAGCCGGTGCGGGCAACGCGGCAATTGCCATGCAAGCCTATCCGATGTTCGCGATCCTGTGGGAAACGCTGTTCCTGAAGCGGCGGAAGTCGCCGGTCGAACTCGGGTTCACAGCGCTGCTGATGGCGGCTCTCTACTATCTGGCGACCGGCGGCAGCCTGCGGCTCGAGGGGATCTCGGCATGGTTCCTCGTTGCCCTGGGCGTGCCGCTGCTGTGGAGCATCGCCCACGTTATCATCAAGGAGGAACTGGGGCGAATGCCGATCAGCCCGATCCAGGTGACCTTCTTCCGGGTGGTGATTTCGACGGTCTTCCTGGCCGTCGCGCTGGCGGTGGCGGAGCCGTCGGGCTTTGCCTCGGGGCTCGACGCCGGCTTCCAGGGCTTCGCCCTGCTGATGGGGCTGGTCTATTATCTCGAACTCGTGGTCTGGTTTTATGCGGTCCGGCACATCGACGTATCGCTCGCCAGTTCGATCACCACGCCTTGGCCGGCCTTTACCATGATCCTCGCCGTAGTCGTGCTGGGCGAGCAGATCGCTGTCCATCAAGTCGTGGCGTTCACCGTGGTGGCGCTTTCGATTTACGGCCTGACACTTGCTGGCCTGCGCAAATCGCGCCGTCTGGCGGCCTGACGGGACCGGGAAAGCGGTCTGCGAACGGCCGAATTCGGCTCCGGCCCTGTCATTGGACGATCGACCGCTGCTAAGCTTAGCGCTTGCGCGTTGTGGTCTTGCGGCGGGTGGCCCGGGCCTTTGTCCGGCGGGTCTTGGCGCGGGTGCGGGGGGCGGTAGCAGGTTTCTTGCCGGTCAGCGCCTCGACCAGCACCTTTTCAATGGTCGATGTGGTGGTCGAGCGCTTGCGCCGCGACGTGGTTTTCCTGCGGCTTGTCTTGCGGCGGGTGGTGGAGCGGCGGCGTTTGCGGGTGACGGCGCCCTTGGCCATGCCGTCAACGACGCCGTCAATGATCTCGCCGATCAGGCCGTCGAGAAATCCCGCCATGGCTTGTCTCAGTCCGGAACGCTGGTCTGCAGCGCCAGGGCATGCAGGACGCCGCCCATGTTGCCCTCGAGCGCGTTGTAGACCATCTGGTGCTGCTGCACCCGGCTCTTGCCGCGGAAGCTCTCGGAGACCACTTCCGCCGCGTAGTGATCGCCGTCGCCCGCCAGATCGCGGATGGTGACCTTGGCGTCAGGAATCCCGGTCTTGATGAGTTTCTCGATATCGCCTGCGTTCATTGGCATGGGGGGGCTCCTGATTGGGCTATTCGGCGGCAAGGGCTTCGGGGACGTCCATGAACGCAGGGAACCACGATTCATGGGTGGCGCGCAATGCGGATACGGGGACCGACATCAGACCTTCGATCCGCAGGCTGTCGCCTGACATGGCGCCGAGATGGCGGAAGGGCACGCCCGCACCTTCGGCGCTGGCCATGACGTAGCCCGAGAGGTCGGCGGGGACGGTCAACACATAGCGCGCCTGGTCCTCGCCAAACAGCAGCGCATGCGCCGGGCCGTGGCAGGCGGAAAAATCAAGCTGCATGCCGAGATCGGACGCCATGGCCATTTCGGCGAGCGTGGTGGCGAGACCGCCGGAGGAAATGTCGTGGCAGGAGGTGACCTGGCCGTTGCGGATGGCGGAGCGGACGAAATCGCCGTTGCGGCGCTCTTCCATCAGGTCGACCGGCGGCGGCGCGCCTTCGGCACGGCCGAGGCAATCGCGCATCCAGGCCGACTGGCCGAGATGGCTGCAATCACCGCCGATGAGGATGACGGCATCACCAGAGCTGGCGCCGCCGATGCGGGCCATGTGGTTCCAGTCGTCGATCAGGCCGACGCCGCCGATGGTGGGGGTCGGCAGGATCGCCTCGCCATTGGTCTCGTTGTAGAGCGAGACATTGCCCGACACGATGGGGAAATCGAGTGCTGTGCAGGCCTCGCCAATGCCCTGGATGGCCATGACCAGCTGGCCCATGATCTCGGGCCGCTCGGGATTGCCGAAATTGAGGTTGTCGGTGGAAGCCAGCGGCTCGGCGCCGGTGGCCGTGAGGTTGCGCCAGCATTCGGCGACTGCCTGCTTGCCGCCCTCGTAGGGGTTGGCCTCGACATAGCGGGGGGTGACGTCGGAGGAGAAGGCCAGCGCCTTGGTGGCGTGGCCGTCGACGCGGACGACGCCGGCGTCGCCGCCGGGGATCTGCAGTGAATTGCCCTGGATCAGCGTGTCGTACTGCTCCCAGACCCAGCGCCGGGAGGCGTTGTTGGGCGAGCCGAGAAGGTCGAGCAGGGCCTGGCCGTAGTCCTCGGGCTCCTCGACTTCCGCAATATCGAGCGGCGACAGGCTGCCGATCTCGCGCCATTCGCGGTCATATTCGGGGGCTTCGTCGCCCAGTTCCTTGATCGGCAGGTTGGCGACTTCCTCGCCCTGGTGCAGGATGCGGAAGCGCAAATCGTCGGTGGTCTTGCCGACGATGGCGAAATCGAGACCCCATTTGACGAAGATCGCCTTGGCGATCTCTTCCTTCGACGGCTCGAGCACCATGAGCATGCGCTCCTGGCTTTCCGACAGCATCATCTCGTAGGCGCTCATGTTGATTTCGCGCACCGGCACGTGATCGAGATCAAGCTCGATGCCGAGCTCGCCCTTGGCGCCCATCTCGACCGCCGAGCAGGTCAGCCCCGCAGCGCCCATGTCCTGGATGGCGATGACGGCGCCGGTCTGCATCAGCTCGAGGCAGGCCTCGAGCAGGCATTTTTCGGTGAAAGGATCGCCGACCTGGACGGTGGGGCGCTTTTCCTCGATCGATTCGTCGAACTCGGCCGAGGCCATGGTGGCGCCGCCGACGCCGTCGCGGCCGGTCTTGGCGCCAAGATAGACCACCGGCAGGCCGACGCCCTTGGCTTCGGAGAGGAAGATGCCGTCTGTTTTGGCGATGCCGGCTGCAAAGGCGTTGACCAGGCAGTTGCCGTTGTAGCGCGGGTCGAACTCGACCTCGCCGCCGACGGTGGGGACGCCGAAGGAATTGCCGTAACCGCCGACGCCGGCGACGACGCCCGAGACCAGGTGGCGGGTCTTGGGGTGATCCGGCGCGCCGAACCTGAGCGCGTTCATCGCGGCGATCGGCCGCGCGCCCATGGTGAAGACATCGCGCAGGATGCCGCCGACACCGGTGGCGGCCCCCTGGTAGGGCTCGATGTAGGAGGGGTGGTTGTGGCTCTCCATCTTGAAGACGACGCAGTCGCCATCGCCGATGTCGACGACGCCGGCGTTCTCGCCCGGTCCCTGGATCACCCGCGGACCGGTGGTGGGCAGGGTTCTGAGCCACTTCTTCGAGGATTTGTAGGAGCAGTGCTCGTTCCACATGGCCGAGAAGATGCCAAGCTCGGTGAAGGTCGGCTCACGCCCGATCAGATCGAGAATGCGCTGGTATTCCTCGGGCTTGAGCCCGTGAGCGGAAATCAGTTCTTCGGTGATGGGAATGATATTGGGAATGCTCATGGCGGTGGTCGCCCTTCTTGTCCTGCGCGTGCCTGAGCCTATAGCGCACTGGCGGTGCGGTTGGCACCTGGAAATTGGGATTTGAGCCGAAAGAAAGCGCTATTCTGTGGACATGGACCGGGATCCATCCTGCATAGCGCGCCGATCAGCAGCCGGCGCCGCCCGACGCCCAGCGCGAAATGTCGCTGTCGATCCGGCCGGCCAGCGGCGATGTGGAGAGGGGGCCGTAGAACTGGGCGCTGCCGGCGGAGGCGACGATGACCGCCTGCGGCAGCGACTGCGGCTTGCCGCGCGGGATGATCAGGAGCCGCGGCGTGCTGGTGGTGTCGAGCTCGGGGACGATGCCGTAGGCGGCGAAATCCCGGTCCTTGAGCCAGCAAGCATGGGCCTGCGCGTTGACCCTTTGCAGCGTCGAGACGGCGACCGCGTTGCCGCTCATGCCCGCCGGCGGACCGGACGAGGGCGCGCAGGCCGAAAGCGCGAGGCCGGACAGCAGCACCAACATCAGCGAATTCTTGTTCATGGCAGCTCCGGGCATCGGCCAGATGGCATTCAGGGACAGGCTGCAATAGCACGATTCCTGCCCGGCGAAGGGCCACAATCGGAGGGCAGGACTTCAGTGCATCTTGTCGTCAATGGCGTGCCAAACCGCCGGCCGGGTCGTCAGGCCCCGACAAGCCCCAGGGCCGATTCGAACAGGGCGCGGCCGTCGCTGCCGCCGTGGGCCGGTTCGATCAGGTTTTCCGGGTGCGGCATCATGCCCAGCACATTTCCCGCCTTGTTGACGATGCCGGCGATGTTGTTGAGCGAGCCGTTCGGATTGGTGTCGGCCGTGTAGCGGAACGCCACCTGGTTGTTGGCCTCGATCTCGGCCAGCGTGTCGGCGTCGGTGAAATAGTTGCCGTCGTGATGGGCCACCGGGCAGCGGATGACCTGGCCCTGAGAATAGCCTTGCGTGAACACGGTCCTGGCGTTGGCAACTTCGAGCCTGACTTCGCGGCAGACGAACTTGAGCGAGGCGTTGCGCATCAGCGCGCCGGGCAACAGGCCGGCTTCAAGCAGGATCTGGAAACCGTTGCAGACGCCGATGACCCGCGTTCCCTTTTCGGCCTTCTCGCGCACCGCCTGCATCACCGGCATGCGCGCGGCAATGGCGCCGCAGCGCAGGTAGTCGCCATAGGAAAAGCCGCCGGGGATGACGATCAGGTCGACGTCGTCATCGATCGACGTCTCGGTCTGCCAGACGGTTTGCGGAGCCTGGCCCGAAATCTTGGTCAGCGCCGCGATCATGTCGCGATCGCGGTTGAGGCCGGGGAGCAGGATGACGGCAGCTTTCATGGCCTAGATCACCTCGACCGAGAAATCCTCGATCACCGTGTTGGCAAGCAGTTTTTCGCCCATGGCCTTGAGTTCGGCTTCCGCCTTGGCGCGGTCGGAGGTTTGAAGAACCACGTCGAACACCTTGCCCTGGCGGACGGAATCGACGCCGGAGAACCCGAGGCCGCCGAGCGCATGCTCGATGGCCTTGCCTTGCGGGTCGAGGACGCCGTTCTTGAGCGTCACTGTTACGCGTGCCTTGATCATGGTCGCAGTTCCCGTCGCTTACTTGACCAGAACCGGCCCGGTGGGACGGTTCGGCTCGTTCTCGTTCATGATGCCAAGCCGGCGGGCGACTTCCTGGTAGGCCTCGACAAGGTTGCCCAGGTCGCGGCGGAAGACGTCCTTGTCGAACTTCTGGTTGGTGTTGACGTCCCAGAGGCGGCAGGAATCGGGCGAGATCTCGTCGGCAACGACGATGCGCATCATGTCGCCTTCAAACAGCCGGCCGCATTCGATCTTGAAATCGACGAGCTGGATGCCGACGCCGAGAAACAGGCCGGTGAGGAAATCATTGACGCGAATGGCGAGCGCCATGATGTCGTCGATTTCCTGCGGGCTGGCCCAGCCGAAGGCGGTGATGTGCTCTTCGGAGACCATCGGGTCGTCGAGCGCGTCGGCCTTGTAGTAGAATTCGATGATCGAGCGCGGCAGCACGGTGCCTTCCTCGATGCCCAGACGCTTGGACAGCGAGCCGGCGGCGACATTGCGCACCACCACCTCAAGCGGGATGATCTCGACTTCCTTGATCAACTGCTCGCGCATGTTGATACGGCGAATGAAGTGGGTCGGGATACCGATGCGGTTGAGATGCGAGAATATGTACTCGGAGATGCGGTTGTTGAGCACGCCCTTGCCGTCAACCACATCGTGCTTCTTCTTGTTGAACGCGGTGGCGTCGTCCTTGAAGAACTGGATCAGTGTGCCGGGCTCGGGGCCTTCATATAGAATCTTGGCCTTGCCTTCGTAGATACGGCGGCGACGGGTCATGGGGGTATCTCTGTCAATTGTGCCGGCTGAAGCCGCGGCAACTCGGCTTAGGGTCGATTTTGAGCCGTGCTTTAGCGGATTGTAGCGGCTTTCACAACGCCGTTATCAGCAATGTCCCCGGAATTGCGCGGCTTGAGTCGGGTTTGCATTGCACTTTCGGCGGTCTTTTGTTTTATGGGGCGAACGCCCATATAGGGATTATCGATTCACCGCCGGGAGCCAGCTCATGAGCAATATGAAAGACCGCGAAAACGCATTTGAAAACAAGTTTGCCCATGATGAGGAGCTGAAGTTCAAAGCAGAAGCGCGCCGCAACAAGCTTTTGGGCCTGTGGGCCGCCGAATTGCTCGGAAAGTCCGGCGATGACGCCGAGACCTATGCGAAAAGCGTGGTCATGGCCGATTTCGAGGAAGCCGGCGACGAAGACGTGTTCCGCAAGGTTCGCGGTGATTTCGATGCCGCCGGCGTTGATCAGTCCGATCACCAGCTGCGCCGCAAGATGGATGAATTGCTGGCGGTCGCCGTCGAGCAGATCCAGAACAGCTGACGCAATACACCTTTATTCAGGAAACCGCCTGCGGCTTGCCGGGGGCGGTTTTTTGTTGGATTGAGACATTCGCGCGCCCGTTTCGGGCGAAACACTGATTCGGGAGGAGCCGGCCATGCAATTGCGAGACAAGCTTGATCAGGACAGGATGCTGATCTCCGCGTGGTCGACCTCGCCGTCGGAGGAGATGGCGGGCGCGCTGGCCCGCTGTCCCTTCGACACCGTTACCGTCGACATGCAGCATGGCGCGCACAGCGAATCCACCGCCTTTGCGTCGGCGGGTGCGATCTTTGCCGCGGGCAAGCCCGCGATCCTGCGGATACCGGTGGGGCGCAACGATCTCGCCAGCCGGGCGCTGGACATGGGGTTCGAGGCCGTCATCGCGCCGATGATCAATTCGGTCGCGGATGCCCGGGCGTTTGCCAGTGCGATGAAATATCCGCCGGTGGGAGAGCGCTCCTGGGGGCCGATGAAAGCGCTGCAAATGCATTCCGCCTATTCGCCGGAAAGCTATTTCCGCTCCGCCAACGGCAAGACGCTGTCGCTGGCGATGATCGAGACCCGGGCGGCATTCGCCGCGCTCGATGGAATCCTTGCGACCGATGGTATCGATGGCGTGTTTGTCGGACCCTCGGACCTGTCGATTTCCTGGTCGGATGGCGCCGGCGTCGATCCGCGCAACGAGGAGCTGCAGGATGTGATTGCCACGATCGGCAGCCGGGCCCAGCAGGCAGGCAAGTTTGCGGCGGTGTTTGCCGTCGATCCGGCCGATGTGCCGCGCTTCGGCAAGATGGGCTACCGGCTGGCGGCGCTGAACACCGATCCCGGCATCATTCATGCCGGGGCCGCGGTGATGCTGGAGAAGGCGCGGGGCTGACCGCGCCCGCAGTCCTATACCTTCAGCCGCGAGAGGAAGTTGGCAAACACCATGATGCCCTCCGGCCAGGGTCCATGGCCCGATTCGGCGTTGATGTGACCGGCTTCGCCGGCGTCGATCAGCATCGAGCCCCAGGCATTGGCCATGTCGCCGGCATGTTCGAACGAGCCAAAGGGATCGTTGCGGCTGGCGATGACGATCGACGGGAAATCGAGCGGCTCTTCCTTGTAAGGCCCGAAGGTCATCAGGTGCTTTGGGCGGATCTTCGGGTTGTTGACCTCCGGCGGTGCCACCAGGAAGGCGCCGGCGATCGGGTTCCGGCATTCCGGCAAGGCCTGCAGCATGGTCGCCACGCCCAGCGAATGGGCAATCACCACAACCGGCTTCGTGGCCTCGTTGACCGCTTCGGCGAAACGCGCGGTCCAGTCCTCGCGAACCGGCTTGGCCCAAGCGTCCTGTTCGACGCGGCGCGCGGTCGACAGGCGCCCCTGCCAGCGCGATTGCCAGTGGTCGGGCCCGGAATTGGTGTATCCGGGGACGATCAGGATGTCGGATTCAGCTACTTTCATGCTGCCGAGTTGGGCGAGGCCGGATCAAATGTCAACCGGTGGAGCGGGACCAGAAGGCCCGCGGGCGGTTCAAGATGGCTTTCGTGCCACACTCGGCGTGCGGCCCAGGCTCCAGGCCGGGCACTTCACGGCCTTGGCTGGCCATGAGGCCGCTACAGGCCGCTTGCCGGGTAGGCGCTGATCTCGGTCGACGGGGTGATGACGAACGGCCCACCACCATTTTTCAGGTGCCCCTGGCTGAAGACCAGAAGGACGCCAAGCGAGATGATCACGGTCGCGGCCGCGATCCAGAGGCTGATGCCGCTGTCACCGGGCTGACGGTGCGCGGAATTGCGGTCATGGTGGTTGTGGTGGCCGTTGCCGGCAAGGGGTGGGTGGTCCTGCATGGGATCCTCCAATGTGTCGGATGATCCCAGAATGGTCGGCAACCGCGGCAACACGGGGGCAACAGCAGGGCAGTATAATGACACGCAATCACTTCGCATGACTGCGTGTCATTTATGTCTCAGGTGAACCGCCTCGGGCGAGAGGTCAGCTGTCCTTGAACACCCGCGCGAAGATCGTGTCGACATGCTTGGTGTGATAGCCGAGATCGAAACGGTCGCGGATTTCGGTCTCCGAGAGATATTTGCGGACATCCTCGTCATTCAGCAGCTCGGTGAGGAAGTCGACCTCGGAATCGCCCGATGTCTGGTAGCTGTTCCAGACCTTCATGGCGTTGCGCTGGACCAGGCGGTAGGCGTCCTCGCGCGACGAACCTGCCTGGGTCAGCGCCAGCAGAATGCGCTGCGAATGCACCAGGCCGCCCAGACGGTCCATGTTGCCGGCCATGCGTTCCGGATAGACCATCAGCTTGTCGATGACATTGGTCAGCCGGGCCAGCGCGAAATCGAGGGTGACGGTAGTGTCCGGGCCGATCATGCGCTCGACCGAGGAGTGGGAGATGTCCCGCTCGTGCCAAAGTGCCACGTTTTCCATCGCCGGGGTGACAGCCATGCGCACCAGCCGCGACAGGCCGGTCAGGTTCTCGGTCAGCACAGGATTGCGCTTGTGCGGCATCGCCGACGAGCCCTTCTGGCCGGGCGAGAAGTATTCCTCGGCTTCCAGCACCTCGGTGCGCTGCAGATGGCGGATTTCGGTGGCGACGCGCTCGATCGACGAAGCGATGACGCCGAGCGTGGCGAAATACATTGCATGGCGGTCGCGCGGGATCACCTGGGTGGAGACCGGCTCTGCGGTCAGGCCCATGGCCTTGGCGACATGCTCCTCGACGCGCGGATCGATGTTGGCGAAGGTGCCGACGGCGCCGGAGATGGCGCAGGTGGCGATCTCGGCGCGGGCGTTGACCAGCCGGGTGCGGCAGCGGTCGAACTCGGCATAAGCCTCGGCCATCTTCAGGCCGAAGGTCACCGGCTCGGCGTGGATGCCGTGCGAGCGGCCGATGCAGACGGTGTCCTTGTGCTCATAGGCGCGGCGCTTGATGGCGGCCAGAAGCGCGTCCATGTCGGCGAGCAGCAGGTCGGTCGCCTTGACCAATTGCACGTTGAAGCAGGTGTCGAGAACGTCCGACGAGGTCATGCCCTGGTGAACGAAGCGGGCGTCGGGACCGACGATCTCGGCCAGATGGGTGAGGAAGGCGATGACATCGTGCTTGGTCTCGCGCTCGATCTCGTCGATGCGGTCGATGTCGAAGGTGGCGGCGCCGCCCTTGTCCCAGATGGTCCTGGCGGCCTCTTTCGGGATGACCCCGAGCTCTGCCAGCGCATCGCAGGCATGGGCCTCGATCTCGAACCAGATGCGGAACTTGGATTCCGGCGACCAGACGGCGACCATTTCCGGACGGGAGTAGCGAGGTATCATGGCGAGATCCGTGGCAAGTTGGTGTTGCGGCGGGTCTAGACCATTTCCGAGCGAAATCAAACTTCAGATCGGCTGAAACTAGACGTTAGAGCCGATCATCTTTAGCTGGAAGCGATTTGATGGACAGGATTTTTCGTGTCGGCGAGGAAAAGCCGCAAGCGCGATGCAGCGCATCGTGCGAGGATTTTGACGACGCTGGCGCGGAAAAGACGTCCAAGCCTCGCGAAACGGGCAGCTAGACCAGAATCAAACCATTATAATCGCCTGAACTTGGCCCTTCGCGCTCTGGACTGCGTCGCGCAAGGCTAACGGCGCTCGCGCCGCGTCGCCTCCCGCTTCTAGCCAGATCACGAAATTCCGGCGTTCAAACGATTCCATCTAAAGATGATCGGCTCTAGTCCCTGTTTTCCGCGGCTTTGCATGCGAGTGCCCGCTGGCAAGCAGCCAGGATGCGCCGAAAAGAAACATCACGCCCAGCGGCAGGTAGAGCCGCAATCCCTGCACCGCGAACTGGTAGAGCGCCGAGGCGGTGGTGAACACCAGCTGCACGAGCCACAGTTTGGTCAGCGGATCGCCGTGCCACTGCGCATAGAAATTGCGGTAGATGATGGCGAAGATCACCGAGGTGACGCCTATGGTGAAGACCGTGAGGCAGAGGAAGGCGGTGGCGAAGGCCGCTTCGCGGCCGCGCCGGAAGGCAATGAAGCGGAATGCGGCGAGGCTCGGCGGCCAGGCAAGGGCGGCTCCGCCAAATGCCAGCGCGGTGAGGCTCCAGTAATGGCTGGTAAGCGCAGCAACGGACAGCCAGAGCCAGGCCTGCGCCGAAATCGCCATCGCCGCACCCCAGCCGATCGAGCCAAGGACAACATCGCGCCAGCCAAGCTTCGCGGCCTGAAGCCGGTCGCGCAGGTTGGAATTGTCGTTGGCCGGTCTGGGCGCCGGTCCCCTGTGCCGTTTGACCGGGGTTTTCATGGACAAGCGGCGTTTCGCAACAGCGGTCCGGCATTCAGAACGGGCGGTTTGCTATGCACAGACGACATCGGGTTTCTCTGGACTGGGTGGCAGCACGGCCTATCACCGCAGGCGCTTGCGGGCAACCTCGGCTCGGTCAGGCGCGAGTCGTGCTCCAGGCCGGCATCAGGTCGCGGTCATCGGGCGTGGCGTGGTAGATGCCGCGGGCGATGGCGCGGCTCATGGTCGAGGCGGCGGCCGCGCAAAGATCGAGGAAGTCGTCCTGGTTCGGCTTGCGGCCGGACGCGCCGGTGGCGAGGGCAAACACCAGGTCGCCGTCAAACGGGGTGTGGCTCGGCCAGATGGCGCGGGCGAAACCCGCATGCGCCGCAATCGCCAGGCGCTTGGCCTCGGCCTTGGAGAGGACGGCGTCGGTTGCGATGACGGCGATGGTGGTGTTGGAAACGCCACGGTTCATGTCGCGGAACTTGATCTTCAGATCGCTCGTGTCGGCGGGCAGGGGGGAAGGCATGCCTAGGCCGCCGAATTCGTCGCCAATCTCGAACGGCGCCGCCCAGAAATGGCGCGTGGCGCCGATGGTCGCCGAGCCCATCGGGTTGGCGCCGACCAGCGCGCCGATGGTGAAATGGCCGCCGACAATGCTGGAAGCCGAGCCGAGCCCGCCCTTGAAGGTGGCGGTCAGCGCGCCGGTGCCGGCGCCTGCGGTTCCGATGTCGAAATGCTCGGATGCTGCGGCGGTGGCCTGGTAGCCCAGTTCGCGGTAGGGCGGGTAGGTGCCCCAGTCCTTGTCGCCGCCATTGATCAGGTCGAACAGGATCGCCGCGGGAACCAGCGGAATGCGGTGCGGGCCGACCTCGAAGCCCTTGCCCTGTTCGCGCAGGCAGGCCTGCGCGCCGCTGGCGGCATCAAGACCGAATGCCGAGCCGCCGGACAGGATGATCCCGTTGACGGTCTCGACCGTGTTGTGCGGTTCGAGAAGATCGGTCTCCCTTGTACCCGGCGCGCCGCCGAGCACCTGGACGGCGGCGGTGGCCGGCGGATCGCAGACAATCGCGGTGACGCCGGAGTTGAGTGTGCGATCGCTGGCGTTGCCGACCAGAAGCCCGGCAACGTCGGTGATCAGATTGCGCGGTCCGGTCTTCATTGCAGTCTCCGTCATTGGCTTTCTCCGGCGATGCGCGCCGATTCCTCGATGCTGAGCCGGGTGAATTCACCGTCCTTCAGCACCGCCAGCACAAAGCCCGGCTCGCGGCGTTCGCCATTCTCGTCGAATGTCACCGGGCCGAGCGCGGTGGAAAAGGTGGTCGCGCGCAGGGCCTGTTCTAGACCGGTTTCGCTGTAATCCATCCTTGTGGCGACGGCGCCGAGAATTTCCGCTGCCGCATAGGCCGGGATCCGCAGACCCTCGGCGATCAGGCCGTGGCCTTCGAAGGCGCTGCGGGCGGCCTCGGCTTCCGGGCCCGGCGTGGCGCCGGCGGCAAGCACGGCGATGGTGCCGTCGGGCAGCGGGATCTCGCCCTGCGGTGCATTGAGCTGGTCGCCGCCCATAAATTTGAGCGCAACGCCCTGGCGCGCGGCCTCCGCGGCGATGACCGCCATGTCGGAGCGCTCACCGCCGACAAAGACGCGGGACACGCCGGCGGCCTTGAGCCTGCGCACCAGGCTCGGCTGGGTGGCCTGGCCGGGGCGGTAGTTGTCGACGAAGTTCGGCTTCAGGCCGCGGCTTTCGAGATTGACCCGGATGGCTTCGACCAGTTCACGTCCGGAGATGGCGCCGTCCTCGATCAGCGCAAACGACTTGTCGGCCCAGAGCCGCAGGATCGCGTCGGAGGCGATTTCCGCTTCGGAGCCGGCGCGCGGGGCGAGGCGGAAGAATGTCCATCCGAGCCGTGCGGCTTCCTCGCCGATGATGTCGGCGCGCACGGTGAGTGTGATGACAGGGATGTTTTCCGCCGACAGCAGCGGCAGGGCCGCGGCCAGGCTTTCGGTGCACAGGAAACCGACGACAACATTGACGCCGGCCTCGATCATCGCCGCCGCGGCATCGGTGCCGGCTTGTTCGGAGCAGCTGTCGTCACCCTCGACGATGTCCTCGAAGACGTTCGGATTGGCGGTCTCCCAGACCTCGAAGGCCTGACGGACGTGATTGCCGAGCGGCTTGAACTGGCCTTCCTGCGGGATCACCAGCCCGACATGCAGCGATTCCGCCCGCGCCGGCGCAGCGGCGAGACAAAGGCCGAGGACGAGCGGCAGGACGGAAAGTGCTGAGCGAACGGTCATGCGCGGTATTTAGCCCGGCGACGCGGGCTAATCAAAGCGAAATCCGTCGCTTGCGGCTCGCCTGGCGGCGCTGGGGGAGAAAAAGTCGCGCGCGGCGGGTTTCAAATTCGCGCTCGCACTTTATGTATGGTCGGCAAGTTCATCTTTACCGGGGCAAACCCAAACCGAGGCGCAGGCGTGTTGAAACGGCAGACGATTGATTCCAGGGACTACCGCGACGCCATGGCGCGCTATGCCGGGCATGTGCAGATCGCCACGACAATGCACGAGGGCGTGCGGCGCGGCGTGACCGTGACGGCGGCCTGTTCGGTTTCGGACAATCCGGGCACGTTGCTGGTCTGTCTCAACCATTCCAATCCGCACAACGAGATTTTCACCGAATCGGGTGTCTTCGCGCTCAATACGCTGATGGCCAGCCACGAGCATCTGGCGGTGGCGTTTTCCGGTCTTGATCATCTGAGCGTCGACGAGCGCTTCGCCGAGGCGGAGTGGGACACGATCACCACCGGCGCGCCGACGCTTGTCGGAGCCGCCGCGGTGTTCGACTGCCGTCTCATCGATGCGAAGATCGTAGCGACCCACACCGTGCTGTTTGGCGAGGTCACCGGATTACGAACCGGACCCGCAGGACCGGCGCTTTTGTATCTGGACCGTGGATACCATTCTGTTTAGCCTTGAGCCGGATGGAACAGTCACCGCCTCAATCCGGAGCAAAGATGTCGATCACCAATCCGCTGCCAAACTCGATTGACGAAACGCTGGCGCTGCTTTCGAGCCAGGATTACGTCGCCAACAGGGCGCTGGCGACGGTTCTGTTCCTGAGTCTGAGGATGAAGCGACCCTTGTTTCTCGAAGGCGAGGCTGGTGTCGGCAAGACAGAGATTGCCAAGGTGCTGGCCAAGGCGCTCGACCGGCCGCTGATCCGGCTGCAGTGCTACGAGGGACTGGATGTCTCCTCGGCGGTCTACGAGTGGAACTATCCGGCGCAGATGCTGGAAATCCGGCTGGCGGAAGCCACCGGCGAAGATGACCGCTCGGCGATCGAGCGCACTATCTTCTCCGAAAAGCACCTGATCCGGCGTCCGGTGCTGCAGGCGCTGGAAGGCACCGGTGGTCGCGCGCCGGTGTTCCTGATCGACGAGCTTGACCGGACCGACGAAGCCTTCGAGGCGTTCCTGCTGGAGATCCTGTCGGATTACCAGGTGACGATCCCCGAGCTCGGTACGATCAAGGCGCAGGAGCCGCCGATCGTGATCATCACCACCAACCGCACCCGCGAAATCCACGACGCGCTGAAGCGGCGGTGCCTGTATCACTGGGTGGATTATCCCGCCGCCGACGTCGAGCTCGAGATCGTCCGGCTGAAGGTGCCGGGCTGTCACGACGAGTTGTCGCGGCAGGTGGTGGCCTATGTGCAGAAGCTCCGGCAGATGGACCTGTTCAAGAGCCCCGGTGTTGCCGAAACCATCGACTGGGCGACGGCGCTGACCGAACTCGACCGGCTGGCGCTCGATCCGGAGACGGTGTCGGACACGCTCGGCACGCTGCTCAAGTACCAGGACGACATCGCCCGCATCGAGGGCAGCGCAGGCCGGGAACTGCTGGCCGAAGTGAAGGCCGAGCTGGCCCAGGCGCTCTGATGGCGGAGGCCGGCAACGCGATTGCCTTCAAGGGCGGCGACGGCCGCATCGTCAACAATATCGTCTATTTCGCCCGGGTGCTGCGCAAGGCCGGAATGAAGGTCGGGCCGGCTGCGGTGCGCGATGCGGTGGAGGCGGTTCAGATCGCCGGTATCGGCAGCCGCGAGGAATTCTACTGGGTGCTGCATTCGGTGTTCGTCAAGCGGCGCGAGGACCACGAGGTCTTCGACCAGGCGTTCCGGCTGTTCTGGCGGACACGCGATCTGGTCGAGAAGATGATCGCCATGTTCTCGCCGGTGGCGATGGAGAACAAGCAGCGCGAGAAGCTCAAAGCCGGCGAGACCCGGGTCAGCCAGGCGCTGTTCGAAGGGCACGAGAAGCAGCGTCCGCCCGAGGACAAGCCGGTCATCGACATCGATGCGCGGGAAACGGTGTCGGGCAACGAGGTGCTGCGCCAGCAGGATTTTGCCCAGATGACGGCGGCCGAACTGACTGAAGCCAAACAGGCGATCGCCAATCTGACGTTGCCGTTCGACCAGGTCGAGACGCGGCGCTACAAGCCGTCGGCCAGAGCGCGCAAGATCGATCCGCGGGCCACCATGCGGGCGGCGATGCGCACGGGCGGCGATTTGATCCTGCCGCGGTTCCGCAAGCACCGGAAGGTGCATCCGCCGCTGGTGATAATCGCCGACATTTCCGGATCGATGAGCCAGTACACCCGGATCTTCCTGCATTTCATGCATGTCATGAGCGAGAAGCGGCGCGGGGTTCACACCTTCCTGTTCGGCACGCGGCTCACCAACATCACACGGCAGATGCGCAACAAGGATCCGGACGAGGCCGTGGACCAGTGCACCGGCGCGGTCAAGGACTGGTCCGGCGGCACCCGCATCGGCGAGGCGCTGAGACTGTTCAACCGGCAATGGTCGCGCCGGGTGCTGGGGCAGGGGGCGGTGGTGATCCTGATCACCGACGGGCTCGAGCGCGATTCCATCGATGAGCTCGATGCCGAGATGGATCGGCTGCACCGGTCCTGCAGGCGGCTGATCTGGCTCAATCCGCTGCTCAGGTTCGACGGGTTCGAGGCGCGCGCGCGCGGCGTGCGCACCATGCTCGCCCATGTCGACGAATTCCGGCCGGTGCACAACATCAACGCGATGGCGGATCTTGTCTCGGCGCTTGGCGAAAAGAACACGGCGAAGGCCGATCCCCGGCGTTACCTGTAATCCCCCTTGTATTCACCCGGCGGCGGTGGCCATATTCCATTGAATGACAGGTGACGGAGGCTGGCATGACATCTCAGACAATTGCGCAGGCGACGGACGATCAGCTCGATCCGCTGATGGTGGCCGAACGTTGGATGCTCGACGGGCGCGACGTCGCCGTGGCGACGGTGATCGAGACCTGGGGCTCGGCGCCGCGGCCGGTGGGCAGCCATCTGGTGATCGATGCAGAGGGCAATTTCTCGGGCTCGGTTTCGGGCGGTTGCGTGGAAGGCGCGGTGATTTCGGAGGCCGCCGACGTGATTGCCAGCGGTGAGCCGAAGATGCTCGAATTCGGGGTTGCCGACGAGACCGCATGGCGGGTGGGGCTCTCCTGCGGCGGCAGGATCCAGGTCTATCTGGAGCGCGTCGGCTGATGGATCCGCATCTGCTCAGAAAGCTCAACGAGGCGCGGCGCGAGCGTAAGGCCGCGATCATGCTTACCGACCTTGCCGACGGCCGCAACAGGCTGATCATGAAGGGCGATCCCGTTGCCGGAGAGCTCGGCGAAGCCATCGAAAAGGCGTTCAGGACGGCCAAGTCCGGTGCGGTGGAGGCCGATGGGCAGCGCTTCTTTCTCAATGTGCACGTGCCGGCGCCACGGATGGTGATCATCGGCGCTGTGCATATCTCGCAGGCGCTGGCGCCGATGGCGGCGATGTCCGGCTTCGATGTCCGGGTGATCGATCCGCGCACCGCCTTTGCCACGCCCGAGCGTTTCGAGAACGTGGACCTTGTCGCCGACTGGCCTGAGGATGCGCTCAAGGAGCAGCCGATCGACGCATTCACGGCGCTTGTGGCGGTGACCCATGATCCGAAGATCGACGACTGGCCGCTGATCTCGGCGCTGAAGACCGGCGCGTTCTATGTGGGCGCACTGGGCTCGCGCAAGACCCATGCCCGGCGGGTGGAGCGGCTGACCGAAGCCGGGCTCGACGAGACCGAGATCGGCCGGATCGCGGCGCCGATCGGGCTTGATATCGGGGCGCAGAGCCCGGAAGAGATCGCGGTGGCGATCCTGGCGCAGGTGATTGCGGCGCTGCGCAAGCCCGCGCCACAGACGCCGGCGCAACCGGGGAAAGACTGAGGCATGAAATTCGGCCCGGTCCCGCTGTCAGAGGCCGAAGGCGCAGTGCTGGCGCATTCGCTCTCGCTCGGGCCAGTGCGGCTCAAGAAAGGCCATGTGCTCGGCGCCGGGGATCTGGAGCTGATCGGGCAGGCCGGGCTTGAAAGCGTTATCGTGGCGCGGCTGGAAACCGGCGACGCGGGCGAGGATGCTGCTGCGGAAGCCCTGTCGCAAGCCTTTGCCGGGGGCGGCATACGCGCGGCCAACGCGTCGACCGGACGGGTCAACCTTCATGCCGATTGCGCCGGGCTGTTTCGGGCCGACAAGACGCTGGTCGATGCCTTCAACGCGATCGATCCCGCCATCACCTTCGCCTGCCTGGCCGATCACACCACGGTCCAGCCCGGTGAAATGGTTGCGACGATCAAGATCATCCCGCTGGCAGTGTCGGGACAATCCCTCGACCGCGCCAGAGCCGCGATTGCCGCTGACGGGCTGGCGCATGTGCTGCCATTTCGCCCGGTCCGTGCCGGCCTGATCTCGACCCGGCTGCCCTCGCTCAAGGTATCCGTGATGGACAAGACCAGAGGCTTGCTGGAAGCGCGGCTGGCGCTCAGCGGTTCGAGCCTCGCTGAAGAAGCCCGCGTCGCGCACGACGCCGAGGCGGTGGCCGGCGAGATCGTCCGCATGGCCGGATTATACGAGATGATCGTCGTCTTCGGCGCCTCGGCGGTGACCGATCCGGAGGATGTCATTCCCGCTGCGATCCGCAAGGCCGGGGGAGAGGTGGAACGGGTGGGCATGCCGGTCGATCCGGGCAATCTGCTGGTGCTGGGCAGCATCGGCGCCGTGCCGGTGATCGGCGCGCCGGGGTGCGCCCGCAGCCCCAAGGAGAACGGGTTCGACTGGGTGCTGGCGCGGATCATCGCCGGGGAGACGCCGACATCTGCGGACATCGCGCGGATGGGCGTGGGCGGCCTGCTCAAGGAAATTCCGACCCGTCCGCAGCCGCGGCAGCCGGATGCGGCCGCGAGCGCCCGCAAGGCCGGCGCGGCAGTCGGCGTGGTTCTGCTGGCGGCGGGGCGGGCAAGCCGGATGGGCGATGCGGCCGGGCACAAACTGCTGGCTGAGTTCAGCGGCGAAACCCTGATCCGCCGCATGGCCGGCACGGCGCTCTCGTCGAAAGCCGCGCGGACAGTGGTTGTCACCGGGCACCGCAGCGGCGACATCGAGGCAAGCCTCGACGGCCTTGACGTCATCCTGGCGCACAATGGCGCCTATGAAACGGGCATGGCGTCGTCGCTGAAAACCGGCCTGTCAGCCCTCGGCGCAGAGGTAGACGGCGCGCTTGTCCTGCTTGGCGACATGCCGGCGCTGACCGCCGCGCATCTGGACAGGCTGATCGAGACGTTTCTCAAGCACGGAGGACAGGCCATTGTCCGCGCCTGCGACGGCGAGCGGCGGGGAAACCCGGTGATCCTGCCCGCAAGCGCCTTTGCCGAGGCCATGGAGCTTTCAGGCGACGTTGGCGCCCGCGCCCTGATCGAAAGCGGTACCTGGCCGGTGGTGGATGTCGAGATCGGCGCCGCCGCGCGGCTCGATGTCGACACGCCCGAAGCGGTGCGGGCTGCCGGCGGCGTGACGGAAATCGGCACTGACTAAACAGATTTCCGCCGGGCCTCGGTGCGGCAGCGCTCCGAGCAGTATTTCACCTCCTCCCAGGTGCGCGCCCATTTCTTCCGCCAGGTGAAGGGGCGGTGGCATTGGACGCAGGTCTTTTGCGCCAGGTCGGGTTTTGCGATCATCTTGCTCATGCATCCGATATGGAGCCGGGTCAGAATCCGGCAAGCTTGCCCTCGTTGGAAATGCCCGGCACATTCGTGCTTCAGACCTCAACACCGAATATGGAGTGGAAACCGGCCGTGGACAATGATGCAATCCGGGACATGTTCGACAGCCTCGGCGAGGTGGCGATCAAGCGCATGTTCGGCGGCAAGGGGATCTACCATGAGGGCCGGATCCTGGCGCTCGAATTCAGTGGCGACATCCTGCTCAAGGCCGATGCCGAAAGCGCGCCCGAGTTCGCTGCCGCCGGGGCCAGGCAATGGGTCTATGAGGGCAAGGCGCGAGCGAAGCCGGTGGCAATGCCCTACTGGTCTATCCCTGATGCGGCGCTCGACGATCCCGAGGAAATGGCGAAATGGGTGCGGCTCGCCTGGGCGGCGGCGCTGCGGGCGAAGAAGTAAACTGTATTTTTCGGAGTTGTCGACGCTCTGCCGGGCGGACACAAAAAACCGCCGGCAAAGATGCCGGCGGCTGGATTTCACATCAGTCCTGGCCGGATGACCCGGTCAGCTGCCGATCATCATGAAGGCCGGGATCTCGTCGCCGAAGCCGACGGGTGTGGGCTCGCGGTCGTCGTTGTCGCGGCCGCCACGGCGGTTGCGATTGCGGTTGCGGTCGTCATTGGCGTTGGCCGGCTCCGGGGTGCGCTGCGGCGCCGGACGGGTTTCACGCGGCTGATTTTCGCGGGGTTGGCGCTCTTCGCGTTCCTGCCGGGGCTGGCGCTCTTCACGCTCACGGCGCGGCGCTTCCCTGACCTCTGCGGTTTCGACGACATCCTCTGCCTGCGCGGTCTCGGCAACGGTTTGAACTGCTGCGGCAACCGGTTCGTATTTTTCCTCATGACTGCGCTTTTCGCCACGTCCGGTCTTGCGGGCCGGCGACTTGCTTTCGCCACGGCGGCCGCGCGCGGGCTTGTCATCGGCCGGGTCGGCAGAGTGGATTGCCTCCTGGCCGTCCAGCCATTCGATTTCGCGGTCGATCAGCTTGGTGATGGCGTCGACATATTTGGCGTCGCGGCGCGAGACCAGCGTGAAGGACGCGCCGGCGCGACCGGCGCGGCCGGTGCGGCCGATGCGGTGGACATAGTCCTCGGCGTGGATCGGCACGTCGAAATTGAAGACGTGGCTGACGGCAGGGATATCGAGGCCGCGGGCAGCGACATCGGAGGCCACAAGCAGCGTGATCTCGTTGTCCTTGAAGCCCTGCAGCATGTTGGTGCGCGAACGCTGGTCCATATCGCCATGCAGTGCACCAACGGAGAAGCCGTGCTTCTCAAGCGACTTGTAGAGATCGGCCACGTCCTTCTTGCGATTGCAGAAGATGATGGCGTTGGTCAGCTCGGTCTGGCTGTTGATCAGGTCGCGCAGGCGCTCGCGCTTTTCAAAGTCCTTGCTGCCGCAGGCAACGAGCCGCTGCACCACGGTGGCTGCGGTCGATGAGGGCGGGGCCACTTCGATGCGGGCAGGGTTCTGCAGGAACTTGTCGGCGAGCTTCTGGATTTCCGGCGGCATGGTGGCCGAGAAGAACAGCGTCTGCCGGGTGAACGGAATGAATTTGACGATGCGTTCGATGTCGGGAATGAAGCCCATGTCGAGCATCCGGTCGGCTTCGTCAATCACCAGCAGTTCGACGCCGGTCATCAAGAGCTTGCCGCGCTCGGTGTGGTCGAGCAGGCGGCCCGGGGTGGCGATCAGCACGTCGGCGCCGCGCTCGAGCTTGCGGTCCTGTTCGTCAAAGGACACGCCGCCGATCAGCAGAACGATGTTGAGGCGATGGTTCTTGCCGTATTTCTCGAAGTTCTCATGGACCTGGGCCGCGAGTTCGCGGGTCGGCTCGAGGATCAGGGTGCGCGGCATGCGCGCCCGGGCGCGACCCCTTTCGAGCATTGTCAGCATCGGCAGCACGAACGAGGCGGTCTTGCCCGTTCCGGTCTGGGCGATGCCGAGAATGTCGCGTCTTTCGAGGGCCGGCGGGATTGCGCCAGCCTGAATCGGGGTTGGCGTCGTGTAGCCGGCGTCAGTTACGGCGGACAGTACTTTTTGGCTTAAGCCAAGATCAGCAAAAGTGGTCAATTGGGAGCGTTTTCCGTTTCGGAGTTTGCGGCAATGCGCGGGAGCGCGCTGTATATCGCGATCCCATTGCGTTCCGCATAGTCGCTGCAGTGCATTAAGTCAAGGAAAAGCCCGGATAAGCCCCGGATTGCCGCCGTATTGCCGCGCCGGCCGGCCTGGGCGCTTCTTCAAATTATCAAGACGTTTCAAGCGGTGAAGGCCGCGTTTCATTTTCGCCCCGGCGGACGATGGTCAACGACGCCAAGGTGGTGACCGCCGACATCGATACCTCGAATGGCGTCATATACGTCATCGACAAGGTGCCGGTGCCGGAAGGCGTCCTGTAACCAAACCTTTCGAGCCAATGGGAAAGGGCCGCGTTCGCGGCCCTTTTTTTCGTGAGATGGTGTCCGGCTCGGCCAAGGGACCGCACTGATCAGTTGGATACCAGCAGCGGCTTGAGTTTCTGGGCCGCCTTGAGAAAGCGCATCGGGTCGACCGCATCGCCGTTGCGGCGGACTTCATAATGCAGGTGCGGACCGGTGGAACGGCCGGTCGAGCCGGACTTTCCGATGCGCTCGCCGTTTGCCACGTGATCGCCTTCGCGGACTTCCACGGCGGAGAGGTGGGCATAGCGGGTGGTGATGCCGTTGCCGTGGTCGATCTCGACCATCTTGCCGTAGCCACCGTTGCGGCCGGCGTGGACGACAATGCCGGAGCCGGTGGAGACGATGGGGGTGCCTGTCGGCGTGCGGAAATCGATGCCGCCGTGAAAGGCAAGCCGGCCAAGGAACGGATCACGGCGGTTTCCGAAGCGAGAGGTGATTTCCCGGCCGGGAGCGGGAATGCCGATCGGCAGCTTGCGGGCATGGCGCCGCACAGAATCGAGCCGTCCGAGCGCCTGGTCGAGGTCGTCGAGCGTGGCTTCGAATGCGTTTGGATCGTTTGGCCGGACGAATGGTCCGCCCACAGCGCTGTCGTCGACGGCAGGGATCGGCAGGCCCGTGGACCTGATGATCTCGTCGATTTCTGACGCGGTTTCGAAGGCGTTGATTGCCAGGCCCTGCATCTTCTCGATCTGTTCGCGTTCAATGGATTTCAGCGAAAGGGTTACGCTCGAAAAGATCCGGTCGGCCCGTTCGCCAACCGATTCCCGTTCCGCAGAGGTGGAGACAGGGGCAAAGGCGAGCGGATTGAGATGGGTGGCCGCGGGATCAGCGACAACAACCGATTGCGAAGCGAGAGCGGCAAGCCGGGCTCTCTTTGTCGTCGTCGCCGTCAGCGATGCCTCTTTCTTCGGATTGCCGGTGGGAACGGGAACATGGCCCGGGGACGCGCCGACCCGGTCGAGCAATGGTCCGAGCTTGCCATGGCGATTGCTGAGCGCGTTCTGCCGGGCGATCAGCTCGGCGACTTTCTCTTCCATCAGCTGCTGGTCGAGCAATTGCCGGCTGGTCACCCGGTCGACCTGCGACCTCAAAGCCGCGATGCGGTCCTCGTAGGCATGCTGCATGCGCGCCTGCCGCGCCATCGACGCGCCGATCAGGTCGTCGCGCAGCACCAGATAGGAGGTGGCGCCGAGATAGCCGATCGCCATCACACCCAGAACGGACATCAGCAATCCGGCGATCCACGGACGGACCGTTATGTGCCGGACAGTCTCGCCACTGGCGAAAATGATGGTATGCGGATGTTTTGGGCGTTTGCCAAATACGCGGCTGTCCTGCCTCTGCGACACGCGATAATCCTCGTCAGAACGGGTTGCCGTTGATTGTTCTGGAGGGATTACAACCTGTTAAGGTTAACAAAGGTTTGAGCCGGAGCCTTTCATGGGCAATAGATTAGCTTTACGACATATTTTGGCTGGTGAGGGCGCGATAGAATGTCGGCGTCAGGCCCGCGGCGGCGCGGGCGAGGTCATTGAAGGGCGGTTTCAGGCCGCCGCGGAAATTGGCACGCACCAGAAGCCTGAAGGTGTCAGCCGGGTCCTTGCCCTCGCGAGCGCAGATGAAGCGGAACCACTTGGCGCCGATCGCCACGTGCTTCTTCTCGTCCTCGTAGATCACGTCGAGGACCGAGGCGGTGTCGTCGTCGCCGACCTCGCGCATCTTGGCGCGCAGGGACGGGGTGACGTCGAGCCCGCGTGCCTCGAGAATCAGCGGCACAACGGCGAGGCGGGCGGTCAGGTCGTTGCGGGTGTCGTGCGCCGCCTGCCACAGGCCGTCATGGGCGGGCATGTCGCCATAGTCCGCATCCAGCGCCTGAAGTCGCTGCCGGACCAGGTTGAAATGCTTGGCTTCCTCGAAGGCCACCTGCATCCAGCCGTCGAAAAAGCTCTGCGGCATCGGGCTTGCTGCAAACCGCGCGACAATGTCGAGCGCCAGATCGATGGCGTTGAGTTCGATGTGGGCGATGGCATGCAGCAGCGCGATGCGTCCGCGGCGGGAGTGGAGCGAGCGCCGCACCACCTGGGTGGGCGGCACCAGCTGCGGTTTCTCCGGGCGGCCGGGGCGTTCGGGCGGCAGGGTGTCGAGCGGCGAGCGCAGCGACAGCCGCCGCGCATGCCAGCGTCGGGCGACCTCCTGGGCGAGAGCAGTCTTCTCAGTCAGGTCCGCTGCCCTGATTGCTCGCGCCGCGCCGTCGCGCAGCGAGAGAAACGTGGCGGTTTCGACGCTCACCTCGGATCCTGATTCCGGTACGCGGCTCAAAGCGACCGGACCGCCTCGAGCACGTCCTGGGCATGCCCCTTGACCTTGACCTTGCGCCAGATCCTGGCGATCCTGCCGCTGGCGTCGATCAGGAACGTGGAGCGCTCGACGCCCATGTACTGGCGTCCGTACATGCTCTTTTCCTTCCAGACGCCATAGGCCTCGAGAACCGTCTTGTCCTCGTCCGAGGCAAGGATGACCGCCAGTCCGTGCTTGGCGACGAACTTGTCATGGGCCTTGACCGGATCGGGCGACACGCCGATCACGACCGCCCCGGCGCCGGCAAATTCACCCGCAAGCGCGGTGAAGTCCAGCGCCTCTGTGGTGCAGCCGCTGGTATCGTCTTTCGGATAGAAATACAGTACCACTTTCTTGCCAGCCATTTCAGCCAGCGACACGTTTCCGCCGCCATCACGTGGCAAATCCAGGTTCGGCGCGACAGCGCCCTCGATCAATTCGTTCACTATGCAACCCTTTCGCCAGTTCAGCCGCGTTTTTCGCAGGTGACCCTGCCGCCACGGGATATATAAACGCGGAACTGACAGTCCAGAAGAATCAGCGACAAGACAGAAAGATAACATTCCAACGCCCATGCCGGATCAGCCGATAGACAAGGTTCTGTTCAAAAGACGCGATATTATCGGGTTGCACGAGTACCCGTCGGCAAACGGCGAAGACTCCATTCTGGTCCGCGGGCACCATCCGAGGCATTGGAGCGGTACAGCCGTGCGCTGGGTCTGCGGACTGCTGCTGCTGCTCACGGTGCTTGCCGGAGGGTTCGTTGCGGCGCTGGAAACAGGCGTTGCCGACGGCTTTATCCGGGATCGCGCGCAGGCCGCCCTGGCCCAGGCAGTCGGCCCGGACAAGCGCGCCGAACTCACCAGTGCCGGCATACGCCTGACCCGGCGCGGGCATCTTGCGCTGCTGGCCGAGGATGTCCGGGTAGAGGCGGTTGATGGCGTGGCGCCGGCCAACCGGGCGGACCGAATCCTGATCTCGCTCGATCCGCTGGCGCTGCTTGCGGGCAGGATAAGCATCCTCTCGGTTGATATTGGCGGGGTGGAGCTGGCCGCGCCGCAAGGCGACGGTTTCAATCTCACCGATCTGGCCGGGTTCCGGGTCGATGGCACGGATGCGATGCTCGAACAGCTGTTCAGCGCCTTGAACCGGGTTGCCATTCAGGTTGATGCGGTCGATGCGGGGGCCTTCCGTTTTTCGGACATACGCATTTCCGGCGCCGGCGTGCCGGTGGTGATCGACAATGCGCTGGTGCGCAGGGTCGATGCCAGGCACTACCAGATCGAAGCCGAAATCGAGCGCAACGGGCAAAGTATCGGCATCAAGGGAGAAGCCAGCGCCCGGGCCAACGAAACAGACCTGTCGAAGGTGACCGGCGAGTTCACCGGACTGGCGATCGATTTCCTGACGGAAGGCGCAAGCGACCGGCAAAACGGGCTGACGGCGCCGCTCGGAATAAGCTTCACCGCCGGCCGGGCGACGCCGGCCAAAAAGGCCTCGCTCTCGATCAAGGTGGCGGCGGATCGGGGTACGATGACGATGGGCGGCGTCCAGGCAGACGTGCGTGATGCGAGCGTCAATCTTGTCTACATGCCGAAGATGCACAAGATCGAGATCACGCCATCGATCATCCGGATCGGGGAGACGACCATTCCGTTTACGGGCGGCCTGATTGACGCGGACCGGCTTGAAACCCTAACCGGCGAAGGGATCGCGTTTGATTTCGTCGTCGCCAAGGGACTTGCCGCGCCCGGCGATTCCGACGAGGCGCCAATCCCGTTCGCCGGCAAGGCATTCGGCTGGTTCGATGCCGCAAACCGCAAGCTGGTCGCCGAGGAACTGACGGTTGCTTCCGAGCAAGGCGCGATGTTCGGCTCGGCATCCTGGCGCTTTGTCGAAGGCATTTCGCCCGAGATCAACCTCGTGGCGCAGGCCGAGCGGATGTCGACCGCGGCGGTGAAGCAGCTTTGGCCCTATTGGGTCGGCAAGATGGCGCGGCAGTGGGTGCTCGCCAATCTCTATGGCGGGACAGTCAGCAACGCGCGGATCCAACTCGCCGTGCCGGCGGGGCACTACAAGCCTTACGATGACGTGCCGTTTGATGAGGACCAGCTGCAGATCGATTTCGATATCGATCGGGCGCGGATGAACGTCGCCGGCGACATTCCGCCGCTGCGCGATACCGTCGGGCACATGCGGCTGCGCGGTTCCGACATCATCTTCAACATCGATTCGGCCACCGCATTCTTTCCGACCGGACGAACGGTCGAGGTCAATGATGCGGTGTTCTCGATTCCCGAGGCGGACAAGCAGCCATTGATGGCCGAATTGTCGATGTCGGTCCGCGGCAACGCCGATGCGGTCGCCGAACTGATCACCTACCACCCGATCGATGCGCTCGACCGGATCGGGTTGCGACCATCGGACCTCAGCGGCGATATCTCATCGACCGTGACCGCCCGGTTCGGATTGATCCGGGACCAGTCACCGCCGCCGCCCGACTGGAACGTCGATCTGGACATGACGGGTGTCGATATTGCCAAGCTGGTGGAAGGCAGGACGCTGACCGGGATGGATGGCAAGCTGACCGTGACACCCGAAAGAGCGGTGCTGAAAGCCGATGCGCTGGTGGACGGGGCGAAGATGAACCTCGACATCGTGCAGCCGGTGGGCGACAGCTCGAGAATTGCGCCGCAACGCCGGCTCTCCGGCACGTTGAGTCCGGAAGACCGGGAGAAGATCGCGCCGGGCAGCGGGGCCATATTTTCGGGTCCGGTCGGATTTTCGCTCGAAGTCGATCCGGAAACCGAAGGCAGACAGGTCGTCAGTCTCGATCTGACGCCCGCCAAGCTCACGGTGCCGGGCATCGGCTGGACCAAGGGCGCGGGCGTGTCTGCCAAGCTCGACTTCGTGTTGGATGGTACCGGCGACGCGATTACGCTTTCGGACCTGAAACTGTCGGGAGACGGGTTTTCGGCGTCGGGCGAGGTGTCGCTGAAGAAAGGGCAATTGGTTTCAGCCAGGTTCGACCGCGTCGCACTTTCGCCGCGCGACAACTACCAGGCCGTGATTGCGCGCAAGGGAAAGGGCTACAAAGTTGAGGTCAGCGGTGCCTCTATGGACATGCGTCCGGTCATCACGCTGGCGAAATCCGCCGAATCCGATTCGCCCGGCTCCGGCGGTGACGCCGTTCCGGTCGAAGTGTCGGCGAGCATCGATGCGATGCACGGGTATTCCGACGAGCAGCTGTCTTCGGGAAAGGCGAGTTACAAGGGGCAGGGCAGCCGGATCGACCTGCTCGACTTCAAGGCGGTGACGAAGAGCGGCCAGGCGGTCGTTATTTCCATAGCCAGCGGCGAAGCTGGCGAAACCATAGAGATGACCAGCGGTGATGCCGGTGCGTTCTCCCGCTTCGCGGGTGTCTATTCGCGCATCCGGGGCGGCTTGCTCAATGTCAGGCTCAAGCGTCAGAATGGTCCGCTGCGGCGCGGAACGCTCGACATCAGGAATTTTGTGGTGGTGGGTGAACCGCGGCTGGGGTCGCTGGTCTCAACACCCAGCAAACAGGACGGCAAGAGCCTCAAGGATGCGGTGCGCGCCGATATCGACGTGTCCGAGGCGCAGTTCGAGGTTGCCAATGCCCGTCTCGTCTCAGGCAACGGCGAACTGCTTGTCAGCGAGGGGGTTGTGCGAGGCCCGCAGATCGGCGCCTCATTCCAGGGCAAAGTCCACGATGCGAAGGGGCTTGTCGACCTGACCGGAACCTTCATGCCGGCCTATGGCGTCAACAGACTGTTCAGCGAATTGCCGATCATCGGAGTGCTCTTGGGCAATGGCCGCGACCGCGGGCTGATAGGCATCACCTTCCGGCTGACGGGCAAGACCTCCTCGCCATTGCTGGAGGTCAATCCGCTTTCGGTGATCGCGCCCGGCGTGTTCCGCTCGATCTTCGAGTTCAGGCCGTAAAAAAGGCCGCCTGAACCAATGATCGGCGGCCTTTATCTGGCAATAGGGTCTCTATCGCAGGTTACTGTGGCCGGACCAGCACGTGCTTTTTCTTGCCGAGCGACAGTTTGATCACGCTGTCATCATTGAGATAGCCGGCATCGACCATGGTTTTGTCGTCGGTGATCGACACGTCATTGATCCTGATGGCGCCGCCCTGGATATGTCGGCGGGCTTCGCCGTTCGAACCGGCGAGACCGGCGCGGACGAAGAGGGCCAGAAGACCGATGCCGGCATCCAGTTCGGATGCAGATACCGTTATTGTCGGAAGATTTTCCGAGATGGCGCCTTCCTCGAAGGTCTTGCGGGCGGTTTCGGCGGCCTCATCGGCTGCGGCACGGCCATGCAGCAGCGCCGTCACCTCGTTGGCAAGCACCTTCTTGGCCTCGTTGATCTCCGAACCGCCGAGGGCCGACAGACGCGCAATCTCATCCATCGGCAGGACGGTGAAGAGCTTGAGGAAGCGCTCCACGTCGGCATCCTCAGTGTTGCGCCAGTACTGCCAGAAGTCATAGACCGGCAGCAGATCGGCATTCAGCCAGACCGCTCCGGAGGCCGATTTGCCCATTTTCGCGCCTGACGAGGTGGTCAGCAGCGGCGCGGTCAGCGCATAAAGCTGTGGCGTGCCCATGCGGTGGCCCAGATCAATGCCGTTGATGATGTTGCCCCACTGGTCGGACCCGCCCATCTGCAGACGGCAGCCATAGCGCTGGTTCAATTCGACGAAATCGTAGGCCTGGAGAATCATGTAGTTGAATTCCAGGAACGACAGCGACTGTTCGCGGTCGAGGCGCGTTTTCACGCTGTCGAAGGACAGCATCCGGTTGACCGAGAAATGGCGACCCACATCGCGCAGGAATTCGAGGTAGTTGAGCGGACGCAGCCACTCGGCGTTGTTGATCATCAGGGCGCCGCCCTTGGGGCCGCCGTCGTAGTCGAGATAGTTTGCGAAGCAACGCTTGATCGAGGCAATGTTGTCCTCGATCATGTCCACGGTCATGAGCTTGCGCGCTTCTTCCTTGAAGGAAGGATCGCCGACCATGCCGGTGCCGCCGCCCATCAGCGATATCGGCTGATGGCCCGTCTTCTGGAACCATTGCAGCATCATGATCTGCATCAGGTGACCGACATGCAGGCTCGATGCCGTCGGGTCGTAGCCGATATAGGCCGTCACGCTCTCCTTGGCGAGAAGGTCATCGAGGCCCGTCTCGTCGGACATCTGATGAATGAAGCCTCGCTCACTGAGCGTGCGCAGGAAATCGGATTTGAAGGCTGACATGACACTGTCCCTGGGGTTGTCGGCAATTCCGCAAGCAAGAGCCTGCCACGGGGTGCGGCAGGCCCGGGCGGGCCTTTAGCACTAGCGGAAGGTGCATTCAACTCAGGGCTTGCAATTGTGGCTGCTGACGGGCAGAGCCCAGGCCTGTAAGTTCCCCTCCGGCGACACCGCCGCAACCTCCCGGCGGAGGAGGGGGAAGGCATAAAGGATGAGTTACATGGCGATGCAGGGTACTCCGAAACGGGCAATCGGACTGATGAGCGGCACTTCGATGGACGGCATCGATCTGGCGATGCTCGAGACCGATGGCGACAGTCTGGTCAGCCGTGGGGCCTCGTCCTTCACGCCTTACGACGCCCGGTTCCGCAAGCGGCTTGAGGCGGCGCTGGAGACGGCGAAAACGATCGAGGTGCGGACCGACCGGCCGGGCGACCTGTCCGAACTCGAGGCGGAGCTGACGGACCGTCATGCTGCGGCGGTCGAGACCTTCCTGGCGCGCGAGGGGCTTACGACAAGTGACATCGATGTCGTCGGGTTCCATGGCCAGACCGTGCTGCATCGCCCGTTGAAAGCGCTGACGGTGCAACTGGGCGACGGCGCGCGGCTGGCCGAACGGCTTGGCATCGACGTGGTCTACGATCTTCGCGCCCGCGACATGACGCTCGGCGGACAGGGCGCGCCGCTGGTTCCCGCCTATCACCGGGCGCTGGCCGTCGGCCTGCCGGAGGAATGGGCCGGCGAGACGCCGGTCGCGTTCGTCAATATCGGCGGCATTTCCAACATCACCTATGTCGGGCCGGACGGCGACCTCCGCGCTTTCGACAGCGGCCCCGGCAACACGCTCATCGATCAGTGGGTGACGCGGCATGCGGGCATTCCCTACGATGCGGGCGGCGCCATTGCCTCGGAGGGACGGGTGCTTTCCGGGCTTGCCAACCGCTACCTGTCGTCGCCGTTCTTCACGGCAAAAGAGCGTATCTCGCTCGACCGCAACGATTTTCAGCTGCCGGATGACAGCGAGGTCGGGCTGGAAGACGGCGCGCGCACACTGGCCTTCGTGACCGCGGCGGCGATTGCCAAAGCGCAGGCGCATCTGCCTCAAAAGCCGAAATTGTGGATCCTGACCGGCGGCGGCCGCCACAACCGGCTGATCGTCGAGGACCTGACGGTCGCCACGCGCCATACCGGGCAGGTCATTGTCGCGGAGGAGGCGGGCCTCAACGGCGATTCGATGGAAGCCGAGGCGTGGGCCTGGCTCGCGGTGCGGTCGCTTGCCGGACTGCCGCTGACCTATCCCGGCACCACCGGTGTCAACGAAGCAGCCACGGGCGGGGTGCTGGCCCGCGGCAAGACAGCGGACCGGTCCTAGCCCTGCGGGCGCTCGGCCCAGCCAGCGAAGATCCGCTCGAGCGCAACGACGGCGTAGTAGAGCACGATGCCCAGAGCCGCCAGCGCAATCAGCACCGCGAACATCAGCGGATAATCGCCGTTGGTTTCGCCTGACTTGAACAGGGCGCCCAGACCCCGGCCATGCGGCGAGACAATCTCGACCAGGTTGGTGCCGATGAAGGCGAGTGTCACCGAGACCTTCAGCGCGCCGAAAAACTCGGGCAGGGTCTTGGGCAGGGCGATCTTGCGGAAGATGGTGACCTTCGAGGCGCCGAGGCTGCGCAGGATGTCGCGGTATTCCGGCTCGAGCGTCGACAGGCCGATGCCGACTGACACGGCAATCGGGAAGAACGAGATCAGGAAGGCCATCAGCACGGTGTTGAAATCATGCTGGCCGATGAAGATCAGCGCGATCACCGGAACCAGCGTCGCCTTGGGGATGGCGTTGAAGCCGACCAGCAGCGGATAGAGCGCATCGCGTGCGATCTTCGAAAACCCCATCGCCATGCCGATCAGCGTGCCGACGATGACGGCGAGCCCCAGCCCGGCGACGGTACGCCACAACGTCTGCCAGCCCATCTCGATGAACAAGCCGCTGTAGCGCGAAAACGCCGGCGGCAAGTCGGAGGGCGAAGCCATCTTGTAATTCGGCCAGTCGTTGACCCAGACAATGAATTCCCACAGGCCGAGGAAGGCGATGATCGCAAGTCCCGGGACGGCAATTTTCTTGAGCGTTTCCATCAGTGTGCGCCTCCGTCGCGGCCCTGGGCCAGGCGAATCTGGTCGCGCAGCAGGTGCAGCATATCGGTCGCCTCGGGTGTGTAGAGGCTTTCGATCGTGCGGTCTGCGGGCAGGTCGACATCGAGCACGTGCTGGGTGCGCGCGGGCCGGCCCGAAAGCACGATCACCTGATCGCCAAGAAAGACCGATTCGCGCAGGTCATGGGTGATCAGCACGCAGGTAAAGGGTTCGGCCGCGCGCAGATCGCGCATGGTCTGCCACAGGTCCTCGCGGGTGAAGGCATCGAGCGCGCCGAAAGGCTCGTCCATGATCAGCACATCGGGCTTGTGGACGATGGAGCGGCACAGCGAGGCGCGCTGACGCATTCCCCCCGACAACTCCGAGGGACGCTTGTTCTCAAAGCCCTTGAGGCCGACCATTTCCAGCAGATGCATGGCGCGCTCCTCGCGATCGCGCTGCGGCATGCGCTGCGCGACGATCTCGAGCGGCAGGATCACATTGTCGATGATCGTGCGCCATTCGAGCAGCACCGGGTTCTGAAACGCCATGCCGACGGTCTTGCGCGGCGAGGTCACCCGCTCGCCATGCAGCCAGACTTCACCCTGGTCGGGCTTCATCAGCCCGGCAATCAGGCGGGTGAGGGTGGACTTGCCACATCCGGACGGTCCGACGACCGCGCAGAATTCCCCCTCGGGGACGAAAACATTGAGATTGTCGAGCACCGGCAGAGGGCCTGCCTTGGTGCGGTAGGCGTGGGTGACGCCCTTGATCTCGATGAGATTGGTCATGCGGGATTTCAGCCTTCGAGCCGGTGTCATGGAAAAGGCGCCCCCGGTGTCGCCGGGAGCGCCGGTATCGGTCTACCCGATCACTTCAGCGCGAGGCTGCCATCGGTCGGCAGGTATTTCGATGTGAAATACAACGCCGCATCCGGGGCATTGACGAATTCGTAGACGGACTTGGTCTGCTCGATAGCCTTTGCCATGCGGTCGGCATCAATGCCGCCGAACCCGTTGGCCTTGACCCAGTCGGTGAGCACGTTGGCGTCAATCGCCATTTGCAGGCGGCGCTTCTCAAGCGCCGGATCGGCGGCCGGATTGCGCTTGACCAGGGCTTCGATCGCCATGTCGGGATCGGCGATCGAATCCTGCCAGCCCTTGGCGACCGCGCGGATGAATCCGGTCACGGCTTCCGGGTTGGCGGCGGCGAAATCGGTGTTGACGATGACCGCATTGCCGTAGAGCGCGACGCCATGATCGGCCATCAGGATGACGCTGAGGTCATCTTCCGGCACGCCGAGACGGATCAGGTTCAGCGTCGAGGAGAAGGAAAAGCCGGTGACGGCTGCGACCTTGCCTTCGGCGAGCATCGGTTCGCGTGTCGGAAAGCCGACAGGCTCCACTGTGATCGAGGCCATGTCGAGGCCGTTTTCAGCGGCGAAGATCGGGAACTGTGCCCAGGCGCCATCCGGGGGAGGCGCGCCCAGGACCTTGCCAGCCAGGTCGCCGGGGATCTCGACGCCAAGCGACTTGCGGCCTACCACCGAGAACGGCGGCTTGTCATAGACCATCATGACCGCAGTCACCGGCGCGCCGGGGTTCTGGTCGAGAAATTTCATCAGGCTGTTGATATCGGCAAATCCGACCGGGAACGCGCCGGTGGCCACCTTGGGGATCGCGTCGAGCGAGCCTGCGCCTTCCGACACCTCAACGGTAAGGCCCTCGGCGGTGAAATGGCCCTTGTCGATGGCCACGAAATAGGGTGCTGCCGGCCCTTCGAACTTCCAGTCCAGGGCGAAGGGCATCGCGGTCTCGGCGGCCACCGAGGTGACAAGGGTCAGAACAGCAGCGGCTGTAGCGAGTGTGGTACGGATCATGGGAACTCCTGGTTTCGGATTGGCGTCAATTCTCGATTGCCGCGGCGTTGCTGCAGGGCGAGTGCACGCGGCACGCCTTCCTGTCATGTGGCAAGTTTCATGCCACAGGGAGACAAAGTCGCCCTATTGGAGCTTCGGGTCAAGATCGCCGCACCAGCGGCAAGCTTTGGCACTTGCAGGCGCAGTCAGTGACCATCCGGACCATTTGGAGGTTGCCTGTTGAAGCGGCGGAAGGCCTAAATTTTGGGCGTATGCGGGATCCTTGCTGACCGTTTGTCACGCGTGCCGGCGGTGTCACCCCTGCGGTCTGGAAGCCTCTCCATTCGAGGTTCCAGTTGAGCTGGGTCAGCATGAAAGCTGCTGTTCGCATTCCCACAACGCGTGAGCTTAAGCGGGTCATGGCGGTCCCAGCGCTGGCAGAGGCGTGGATATCTGTCCTGGTTCCTCTTGGAGTGCCGGAATGTGCCCAGAAACGCGTAAATCGATCAGATCATGGTAATGTATGGTTCCTGGCCCGCCGCAGATTGAAGATGTTTCTGGATCTCTTCTGTCAAATGAGAGGTGCTTCAGGACGATGATTCTCCTATTGCTATTTGTGTCACTCGCCGCCGCGTCGGCAGGGGCAGGCGTTTTGATGTCGCCTGCAATGCCCGCACATGTTGCTGCAATCATTGCAGAGCGCAGCGTTGTTTCCCGCGGAATTGCGACGATATCCAGTGTTTGGTCGAGGGGACAGGATCGGATCCGCGTTGGGGCTGATTTGTTAAAGAGTAGCGCCCCATCGGTTGCCGAACAAAATGGGCGGAATGCCAGGCTCGCAGTGCGACATAAGCCGTGGCCGGTCGGCCCATCATCATCCCGGTTGGTCCAGATCAGGGTCCGGGGGCGCCTCCGCGCCCTTGCCGCCGCCACGGTCGACAAATGCATGCATTGGGCAGGTCTATCCGCTGCGGGTTCCTTATCCCATTTGTAGTGTCAGCGCACAGTCTTCGCAGGCCATTGGGAGCCCAAGAAGCCCTATCGGGACTATGCTGACCGATCATCCGCGCAGTCAACGTGGGCGATCGAAAGCTTTCATTCGCCCGATGAGGCATGCCGGCACCCACAAAATTCGAGCAAGACCCGGCGTGAAGTCGTTCCGCGGAAATGATGAATGATAGTGTATGCTCCATGGAACAACTGCTCGGAAAACCTTCGCAATCAGTCGCATGAGGAGTGACCCATGGCCACACAAACTGAACCACGCGCACCACGGCTTGCCGTGCTGATCGACGCAGACAACACATCGGCCAAGATCGTTGATGGCCTGTTTGAGGAGATAGCCAAGATCGGGGAGGCGAGCGTGCGCCGGATCTATGGCGATTTCGCCAGTCCCCGGTCCCGGGGCTGGACGGAGGTTCTCGCCCGGCATGCGATCATCCCGCAACAGCAGTTTGCCTACACGAGTGGCAAGAACGCCTCCGACATCACCCTGGTCATCGACGCGATGGACCTCCTGCACAGCGGCCGCTTCGATGGCTTCTGCCTGGTCTCGTCCGACAGCGATTTCACCCGGCTCGCATCCCGCATCCGGGAGCAGGGTGTCGATGTCTTCGGTTTCGGCGAGCAGAAGACGCCCGAGAGCTTCCGCCAGGCTTGCCGGAGGTTCACCTACACCGAGAACCTGTTGCCCGAACTGGTATCCGACAACAGCGAGGCAGCGGACGCTTCGAAATCGCTCCAGCCGCCAAGTGCTGCAACGCCGGTGTTGAGAAAGGTCATCACGCAGATGGAAAGTGAAGACGGCTGGGTTCCCCTCGGCGCCCTGGGAACGCAGTTGGCCAACCTTTCGTCCGACTTCGACCCCCGGACCTATGGTTTCCGAAAGCTGAGCGATCTCGTCCGAAAGTCCGGCGGCTTCGAGCTCGACCAGGGAGAGGGCAGAACCTTGCGCGTCCGGATGAAGCCGGCTCGCCGAAAAATGTCCGCGTCTGATTAGCCAATGGCTTACGTGTGGCTGGCAACGGCCGGACGGTGACCTTCTTGGACTCGCGCTGTCGTTAGGGTAGTGTCCTCGTGCAATCGGTATCGGCTGTATATGGCATCGAAAACGACACTCAACGCCAAGAACCTGGAAGCGCTCGGCACCGCACGACTTGCCGAGCTGTTGATCGAGATCAGCACTGGCAGTGCGGCCCATAAGCGACGATTGCGAATGGAGCTTGCAGGCAATCACGGTGGCGCCGAGGTTGCACGCGAAGTCCGGAAACGGCTCGTGAGCATTTCGCGCGCCCGCACTTTCATCAATTGGCGCAAGGTGAAGGCGCTTAAGAAGGATCTTGAGACGCAGCGGAAGGCGATCGTCGAGACGCTTGCAGCCGATGATCCGACGGAAGCCTTCGAACTTATCTGGCAGTTCCTGGCTCTGGGAGATTCGATCTTCGCCCGATCTGATGACGGCAGCGGCTCTCTGATCGAGAGTTTCCATCAGGCCTGCACGGATGCCGGGGTGATTGCCAAGCTGGCCCGTATGAATGCCGATGTCCTGGCCGCCAAGATTTTCTCCGCGTTGCAGGACAATGGTTACGGGCAATATGACCGGCTGATCGCGGCGATGGTGCCGGCGCTCGGCAGGGACGGGTTGGAACAGCTAAAGGCCCTCTTCGAGCAATGGGCGAGGGAGCCATCGGAGAAGCTGGCGGAGCACGACCGGCAGGTCACCGGCTGGAGCAGCAATGGACCGGTCTACGAGGACGAGATCTACGATAATCATCGGGAACTGACCGTCCGCATCGCCTTGCAGGAAATCGCCGATGCCCTTGGTGACGTTGACGCCTATATCGCTCAGCAACCGGAGAACACCCGCAAGGCGCCAATGGTCGCAGCAGATATTGCCAGCCGCCTGCTTGCGGCCGGACGAGCTGATGAGGCTCTCCTGGCGCTGGACAGGGTGGACACGCGGAACCGTTCCGACGTTCCTATCGAATGGCAACTGGCCCGCGTCAAAGTGCTCGAAGCCCTGGAGCGCGGAGAGGAGGCACAGGCCTATCGATGGACATGCTTCGAGCAATCGCTGAATGACCAGCACTTGCGCGACTTCCTGCGCCGTCTGCCGGACTTCGATGACATGGAGGCCGAAGAAAGGGCATACGGCTACGCTCAGACGTTCCCGGATGTCCACCAGGCTCTCGTTTTTTTCCTGCGCTGGCCGTCACTGGAAGAGGCAGCCAAACTCGTCACTGCTCGGCAGGCTGAGCTTGATGGCAACCTCTATGAACTGATGCCGCCGGCGGCCGAAGCCCTGCAGGAGAAGTATCCGCTCACAGCAATCATCCTGTTGCGCTCCATGATCGATTTCACGCTCGAAAGTGCGCGATCCAGCCGCTACAAGCACGCGGCGCGGCATCTTGCTGAATGTGGAGCTCTTGCTCCCCATGTTGATGATCACGGCAACGCCGAGTCCCACGACGCTTACGTGGCAAGGCTCAAATACCAGCACGGCAAGAAACAGGGATTCTGGAAATACCTGGATTAGACAGTCCACCCCGGCAATGAGCCTCTGTCGGTGTCCTCTGACATACGGGACGGGAGGCGCTTGGGTGAAGCCGGTTTGAACGGACCCGTTTGCTCCACATCAAGGTCAGGCTCCGGGCAATACTGCATTTTGATCGCCTACACGGCTGCAGTTGGTGGCATGGAGATGGAAGGCGCTCAGCATTCCGGACCCAGGCATGCGTTTCCGTTTTGGCGTTGCTGCCCTTCTTCGCTTTCATCTTTGCGGTCACGTGGGGCAGATCGGATTTTAAATCGGTCACCCGGAAACAACCGCCGTCCGGTTTGGTGAGATCGGGGGCGCGCATCTGTTTGTCTTCCTGGCGCTGAAACCAAACTTGAGGTTCCCAAGGAGTTCCAAGTTGCGGATCATGAGATGCACAAAGAACGGTATGGCAGGCTCGGCCGACTTACCGAGCGTCGATGGACCGAGTGCGCTGTGGCAAGCGAAGCTGCGGGCGGGTTTGATCGACTGTGAGGCGTGCTGCCGTCGCGAAAGCAAGGGCTTGGCTTGAACCGGAGACCGTGCGACGCCAAAGCAGAAGTCAAATCCGGGCTACTCCTGGGTGCGGTCAGCGGGCTCGAACAGTGGCCCGACCGGTGTTTGACGCAGACCATTGCCGTCGCGCTCGACAAACAGGGCGCTCAGCCGCATCTGACGTGCCAGCTCGACGCCTTCGCTGCTGCCTTTGACCATCAGCACCGTTGCCCAGGCATCGGCCGCCATGCAGGTCTCGGCAAATACGGTGACCGAAGCAGGCGACCGGGCCAGCGGTCCGCCGCGGGAAGGGTCCATGGTGTGGGACAACCGCTTGCCGCCGACGTCAATCCAGTGCCGGTAATCACCCGAGGTGGCGACAGCGGCATCCTCCAGGGCGACGATCGCCATTGCCTTGCGTGCCGAGTAATCAGGGTCCTCGATCGCGATCGACCAGGGCGAGCCATCGGGCTGGAGGCCGATCCCCCGCAATTCTCCATCGATGGACAGCAGCGCGTCGGAGATCTGAAATCGCCTCGCGACATCGGTCAGGCGGTCTACACCGTACCCCTTGGCAATGCCTGACAGGTCCAAAGTGACCGGAGCGCTCTTGCGCACGCGGCGTCCCGACAGGTCTAGCTCCAGGATATCGTGCGCCAGGCGTCTGGGTTCAGACAGGGCGGCCTGAATACGGCCCGGATCCGCAGTCGCAGGGCCAAAGCCCCAGGCCGACACCGCATCGCCGACGCCAATGTCAAAGGCTCCGCCGGAAGCCCGGCCAATCGAAATAGCGGTCTCCAGCACGATCATCAGATGTTCTGGGCACTCGACCCAGACACCGGGCGGCGCGGCATTCAGGCGCATCAGATCGCTGTCGGGCTTCCAGGTGGACATCTGCCGGTCGACCTCGTTCACCGCCGCCGCCATCGCGGCGGCAACCGGGGCCACGTCGAAATCGGCGGGCTTGTGAAACAGCGCGGACCAGCGCGTACCCATGGTCTCGCCATTGAGCGCGTGGCGTGTGAGATCAGTAAACGTCTTCGGCATATCGTCCCTCCGATTTCAGCTTGGCAGGGGTCAGGCCCTGCGGAGCCAGGATGTCGGTCATCGCTTCGGCAACGCCTGCGGCCATGTCGCGGCCACCGCAGACCAGAACCTGTGCGCCATTGGCGATCAGCCGCGCAACCCTGGCCCGGTCGCGGCGCAGGATGTCCTGGACATAGGTGCGCGCTTCCGTCCGGGAGAAGGCTGCGGCAACCGAGGTCAGCCTTCCTTCGGTGTGCCAATCGATGAGCTCGGGGCGATAGAGAAGATCGCTGTCGGGGTGGCGGGCGCCAAACCACAGATGCATCGGCCGGTGCCTTGTGTTCGCCCGCGCGAAGCCGGCCAGCGGACCGATGCCGGTGCCGGCGCCGATCAGGATGACGGGCTTCTTGCCTCGAACCGGCCTGAACCCCGGATTGGGACGGATGAAGGCCTGGATGACCTCTCCCGGCTCCAGCGAGAGAAGCTGTCCGGAACACAGGCCGCCGGGATGCTTGCGGACACAGATTTCCACAAAGCCGTCCTTCACGCCTGAAGCCAGCGAATAGAACCTCGGCACGGGTGATCCTGCGGGCACTATCCCGAGCAGGTCACCCGCCATGAAGCGGGAGACGCCAAGCCCGGTCAGTCGCCGCCAGACGGGTACATGCGGCAGGGCGAAGCGCAGGATTGCCGTCGGGGCCTGCACCTCGGCGCCATGGTCGCGGCGCGAGACCAGCGTGAGTGCGGAGGTCTTCGGCGCCACCGGCTGATGGTCGAGTTCCAGAGGCATGTTCAAGGCCGCACCGAGCAATCGGCCCCAGCGGGCGAAATCCTGCGGCGACTGGCGGTTGACCGTGTCCATTGGCAGAAACGTGGTCCAGCCCTTCGCTTCGGCAGCGCGCTCCACCTGCCTTGCATAACCGCAGAAATCAGGAAAACTGCGGTCGCCAAACCCGAGGATCGCCAGCGGCATGGCCGGGGGCGCGGGCAGGGCGGCAAGGCGGTCGAGAAACCCCTTCGCCGAGGCGGGCGCCACGCCATCGCCGTAGGTTGAGGCGAGGACGATGATGCGGGCCACCTGCGTGTAGCGATCGGGCGCGAATGCCGACATGGGGGCCGCATGAACCTTCTGACCCGCGGCAGTCAGGGCTGCTTGGAGTGTAGCGGCAAAGCCCCAGACATTGCCGCCTTCGCTGCCCACGAGCAGCACCGTATCGGCCTGGCCAGCAGTAGCGTTTCCGCGCAGCCTTGGCCGGGCGCGGCGTCCGGCCACCCAGACGATTATGCCTGTCACCGCCATCAACGGCACGCCGAGCGCCATCAATCCGAGCAGAAGGCCGAGTGTCGCGGCACCCTGGCCGGTGTGCAGCATGTAGATGGTTTCCGATACCTGGTCCCACAGGCCAGGCTCGGTCCAGGCAAGCAGAGTGCCGGTTCCCTGGTCGATGTAGCCCTGTCCCGCATCGGTTTTCAGCGTATAGACGTCGGTCGGATCGTCCGGATAGGGGAAAGTCAGTTCCCGCAGCGCCGACAGCGGCGTGGTGCGCAGGGCCTGAATGTCCGTGACCGCAAAACCGCTCACACCACTGACCGTATCGGGAACCGGCGGGGTCACATTGCCTTCCGGCAGATACCCGAATGTCGATGCCGTCATCCACAGGGCGGTCACCGAAGACAGCAGCAGCCCTGCGACGGAGAGCCGGGCGATCTCCACATGCAACCGGCCGGACAGGGGGCCTTTCAGGGGGGCGAATATCCGGCGCCAACCGCCGGTACGCCGGACAACGAGTGCCGTTCCGGAAAGGGCCAGGACCAGCATGGCGCCGGCTCCGATGGCCGCAACAATCCGTCCTGTGTCATCGAGAAAGAGCGACCGATGCAGGTTTTTCATCCAGCGTTCGACGGCCGATGCGTCGGCAGAACCGGCATCGAGGCCGGTCGTGGGGTCGACAACGGCAGCTCCCGGCGTACCATTGTCAAACCAGTAGGCGGTGATCCGCCCCGATGGCGCACGCTTGATCTGCTCGACACCGGGATGGGTGGCGACAACCCGGGCTGTCAGGTCAGCGACGGTGAGTCCGGCCTCCGTCTGCGCAGGCGCCGTCACCGTCTCGAGTGCCGGAAAGACCGACAGGACGGCGCCCGACAGGCTGAGAACAAGAAGAAGCGCGGCGGCGACGAGGCCTGGCCATCTGTGCAGGGAGCGGATCATCGTGGTTGCACTCACATCTTGTAGGCGAAGGAAGCGATATAGCGGCGGCCTTGTGTTGCCTTGCCGGCGCCAGCGGTTGTGAGCGGGACGACCACTTCGGACGGGCTGTCGCGCATGTCCTCCACGGCGGCATCGACATGCACCTGGTAGCCGGCGTCAAACAGCGCGTCGGCGAGGTTGAGGGTGATCGAGAGTTTGCGGCCCGAGCCGACACTGGCGCCGGTGATTCCGTTGATCTCGGACAGGCTTCCGCCGGTGGCGCGCTGCCAGTCACTCAGATGCTTGTAGTATTTCGACTTGCTGCCGGCCATCCAGAGGCTGCCCTTGTAGACGCCCTTGGCGTCGGTCACGTAGATCGCCAGGTAGGCGCCGTTGCCGCCATAGTTCTTCAGCGTCGTGTCGATGGTCACCGGCCGTGCCCAGGCGGTGGCGGGAAGTGTCAGCGCGGTGGTGATGGCAAGCGCGGCCAGGATCGATTTCATACTGTTTCTCCACGAGTTGATCTGATGAAGCTTCAATCGGCCGTGCGCCTGATGCCTTCCTTAACAAGCTCGTGATTTCGCTTCAGCTTGCCGTCAGGTTTGGCCGGGCCGCCGACCGATGGTCGGAACGAAGCAGCCCCGCCATCGGCAAACGATGGCGGGGCTGAGGAGAGGCAAGCGCGAGGGTCGGGTCAGTTCACCTGAACCTGCGATGCCGCGCCGGTATCGAAGAGACCGTTGTTGGGGGGCGAGACGGAGCCGGCGGGAGCAGGATTTGCGCTTGCCCGGCCGCGATGATCGTCGTCATCTTCATCATCGTCGTCGTCATCATCCGAACGATATCGGGCCTTTGACCGGTGATCATCGTCGTCATTGCTGGCGAGCAGATAGCCATGTTCGTTGGGCGAGGCGTTATCCATCGCTGTCAACTGGCCGGAATCGCCGGTGCGGCCGGAGTGGACCGCGCCGACTGCCGGGATCGCGAGGAGTGCGGCAAGCGCGGTGGTTGCGGTCAGAATGGCAAGGGTTGTCTTCATGGGTGTCTCCTGTGGTTTGATCGACACCCGGAACCTCGTCCCTGGGCCTTATCGTTTCCTGACGCCCGGAGACTTTCTGCTTCAGCTTGGCGTCAGGAACAAAACTGCAGACCAAGGAGTGCGGCGCAACAGCGTCGGCACTCCTCAAGGCCTCAATCGTCATATTCGATTTCAATGACTTCCAACGTCTGCGGATTGACCTTGATCTCGACCTTCCGCCCTGATGCGTCGCGGCCCTTGATCTGGTAGCAGCCGTCATCAATCTTGATCCTGCGGACGGTCACGCCCTGTTCCGCTGCCACGCGCTGAACCGCTTCGCGCGGCTGCCATTGCGCCATAGGCACGGCGCAATCATCGTCCTCGGCGCGTGCCAGGCCGGTGGCGCCAAGCGACGTGAAAAGAAACAGAATGGCCAGTGACTTTCTCATACTCCATACTCCCTGTAGTAGAATCTTGAAGGCTCATCTGCGCCCCGAAGCTGACGGCGGGCTGAACATGGACACCGTGGTGCTTCAGTTTGCCGTCAGTTGGCAATGCGAGACAGTGCACGAACAACATGGGCGAACAGCATGCGCATACTCCTGATTGAAGACGACACGGTTCTGGGCTCCGCCGTGCGGGACCAGATTGCCGCCGACGGCCATTCGCTCGATTGGGTCAAGCGGCTTGACGAGGCGAGCGACGCCGTCGCGGTTGCAGCCTACGATCTGGTGCTGCTCGACCTGATGCTTCCGGACGGGCGCGGCATTCCCTTTCTCAGGACCTTTCGCTCCAAGGGCGATGTGACGCCCGTCATCATTCTGACAGCGCTTGATCAGGTTTCCGACCGGATCGAGGGATTGAACGCCGGCGCGGATGACTATCTGGTCAAGCCGTTTGACCTTGCGGAACTGTCCGCGCGCATCGGATCCGTCGCCCGGCGCTACAGCGGCAATCCGAATCCCATCATCAGGCTCGGGGACCTCGAGATAGATCTTGCCGCCCGCAGCGTGCGCAAGACCGGCCGCGCGGTGCCGCTGACGGCGCGCGAATGGGTGCTCTTCGAGGCCTTCGTTCAGCGTCCGGGGCAGCTGCTTTCCAAGGCGCAGCTTGAAGAGCGGCTCTATTCCTTCGACACCGAGATCGACAGCAACGCGATCGAGGTGCATGTGAGCCGCCTGCGCAAGAAGCTCGGCCATTCCGTGATCGAGACGGAGCGGGGCCTCGGCTACCGGCTGGGGACCACATGAGGGCGCCCCGTTCGCTTCAGGCAAGGCTGGCGATCCTCATCGGGCTCGGCGTGACACTGCTCTGGATCATAACAGCGACAGTGACTGCGACGCTGCTGCGCCATGAAATGGACGAGGTGTTCGATTCCGCGTTGCAGGAAACGGCTCAAAGGCTGCTGCCGCTTGCGGTTGTCGACATTATAGACCGCGAGGAAGAAGGACTTTCGCAGCGGATAGCCAACCTGAAGGAGCACTCGGAGTTCCTGACCTACATCGTTCGCGATGCACAGGGACGCGTGCTCATCAGTTCCCATGCCGCCGACCCCTCGATCTTTCCGCCTTACGATGGCGTCGGGTTCCGGCAATCTGCCACCCACAGGTTCTATTACGAGGCAGCGCTGCAGGAAAGCCTTACCATTGCCGTGGCCGAGCCGCTTGAGCACCGGGCGTCGATGGCGCGCGAGATGCAGTTGGGCCTCGGGCTGCCGTTGCTGGTCGTCATACCGCTCTGCCTGGTCGCAATCTTCGGCGCCGTTCGCTTGAGCTTCCGACCGGTCAGGCAGCTCCGAAACGCGCTGGCGAGTCGCGGCGCGCACGATCTGTCGCCAACATCCGATCTTGACCTGCCCAGCGAGCTTGCGCCCATCGCCGTGGCAACCAACGATCTGCTTGCACGGCTGAACGCCGCCTTTGAGGCGGAACGCAGCCTGGCTGCCAACGCGGCCCACGAACTGCGCACGCCCGTGGCCGGCGCCATTGCCCAGGCGCAACGCCTGCAAAGCGAAACATCCGACCCCGTCGCGGCCAAACGCGCGGCCGACATCGAGACAACGCTGAAACGCCTGACGCGTCTGTCGGAGAAGCTGATCCAGCTTGCCCGTGCCGAAGGGGGACGGCTCAGGACAGGGAAACCTGCAGACCTGGGTCTTGTGCTGCGCCTGGTCGTTTCCGACTTCGAACGGACCACATGGGGGAGCCAGATCGACTTCCTTCCACCAGACCATCCGGTGATGTCCGATATTGATCCAGATGCCTTCGGCATCGTGTGCCGCAACCTGATCGAGAACGCCCTCAAGCACGGCGCACCCGGATCGCCCGTCAGGATCAGGCTTTCGGCATCGGGACGCCTGTCCGTCGAAAACGACAGCCCGGTGATCGAGTCGGAAATCCTCGCCCGCCTGACCCGCCGGTTTGAACGTGGATCCGGGTCCGCCGAGGGAAGCGGGCTGGGACTGGCCATTGTCCGCACCATTGCTGAGCGCGCGGACTGCAAGTTCGAACTTGTCTCGCCGATTGCCGGCCAGACGCGGGGCATGGAGGCTGCCGTCGTCGTTCCGACGATGAGTTTGCAACGATAGATGACGCAGCGGACCGTTCTGCGCCTAGAAGGTGCTTGTCCGCTGTGCCTTTCCAAGGCCGGGGCTTGCCGGCCATACTGAAGCCCGGTCTTGTCACGCCACTTTGGGTCAAAGCCGTTGCAGGTCAGCGGGTTTCAATGATTTCAAGGGGATGAAGTGGTGGGCGATGAGAGACTCGAACTCCCGACATCCTCGGTGTAAACGAGGCGCTCTACCAACTGAGCTAATCGCCCCCAGATTGGTGGCGCATGCTTTAGGGCGTTCGCGCCGGTTCCGCAAGAAAAAAACTTCGACAGCATCCATCAAATCGTGAAGGAAGCCCGCAACAGCTGACCTTCCGGGGGCGCGTTTCCGGCAAGTTTGAATTTTGTCGTTTTTCCTTCGCAATCGACGCTTGACACCTTTGAGCGAACCCCGTAATTCACCGCTCACGGAACGGCGGCCACCGCTTGTTCCGAGTGAAAAATGCGCGGGTGTAGCTCAGTTGGTTAGAGTGCCGGCCTGTCACGCCGGAGGTCGCGGGTTCGAGCCCCGTCACTCGCGCCATTTTTCAAACGGAAGCTGATCTGCTTCCACCTTGTGCCCCAGGGGCACCGATTTCCCAAGAGCTTCCCAAAGAACTTCAACGCCAAAGACCTTCGACGATTGTCGGCCTTTGTCGCAATTGAGCTTTCATGGCTGTTCGGGTGCGCCCGCAGGCGCGTTCCGGGTGACGAGCGGCATCACCGGGCGGTGCTCCGCGGCCGATCCGCCCGAAACAGGCCGGCTGCAGCCGATGCCCCGGGTGCGGCTTGCGGGTGGGTTTTCCGCAGCAGCGGACCGCTGCCGGAGTGATTCTCCTTTTTCAGCCCCGGCGGCAGTGGCAAAACTGTGAATTGCCGAAAATTTTTGCGTGCTATCACCGGCGCGGCGAAACATTGGGTGGTGAAACCTCACACTATCTGATCAAATGCTTCGTGTGCTCTTGCGCCGCTTGGCGGGCTGCGCTAACCACGCCGCGTTGCAACATGATCAGCCGCACAGGTGAGGGGCCGGCTCCAGACCTTCGGGTAAGGCAGGGGCTTCGACTGTGACGGATACAGGAACGGACGTCATGACGGAACTTCTGGGCGCTTATGTGCCAATTGCCATCTTCATCGGTCTGGCTTTGGTTATCGGTCTGGCTTTGCTGATCGCGCCATTCGCGATCGCCTACAAGAATCCCGATCCGGAAAAGCTCTCGGCCTACGAGTGCGGCTTCAACGCATTCGATGACGCGCGCATGAAATTCGACGTGCGGTTCTATCTGGTTTCGATCCTGTTCATCATCTTCGACCTCGAGGTAGCCTTCCTGTTTCCCTGGGCCGTGTCGTTCGGCGACATCGGCTGGATGGGTTTCTGGTCGATGATGGCGTTTCTCGGCGTGCTGACCGTCGGCTTTGTATACGAATGGAAAAAGGGAGCGCTCGAATGGGAGTGAGCAACGCACCATTGGTGGCGCCTGCGCCCAAGGGAATCATCGATCCCAACACCGGCAAGCCGGTTGGCAGCGACGACGCGTTTTTCGGCGAGATCAACAACGAGCTGGCCGACAAGGGTTTTCTGGTCACGTCCACGGACGAGTTGATCAACTGGTCGCGCACCGGTTCGCTGATGTGGATGACTTTCGGTCTTGCCTGCTGCGCCGTTGAGATGATGCAGATGTCGATGCCGCGCTATGACGCCGAGCGATTCGGCTTCGCGCCGCGGGCTTCACCGCGTCAGTCGGACGTGATGATCGTTGCCGGCACGCTGACCAACAAGATGGCGCCGGCGCTGCGCAAGGTCTACGACCAGATGCCCGAGCCGCGCTACGTCATCTCGATGGGCTCGTGCGCCAATGGCGGCGGCTACTATCATTATTCCTACTCGGTGGTGCGCGGCTGCGACCGCGTGGTGCCGGTGGATATCTATGTTCCCGGCTGCCCGCCCACGGCCGAGGCGTTGTTGTACGGGGTTCTGCTTCTGCAGAAGAAGATCCGCCGCACCGGCACGATCGAGCGATAGGAGAGCGGAACATGAGCCAAGTCCTCAAGGACCTTTCCGACTATCTCTTGGAAACCAAAGGCGATCTCATCGACCGCGCCGAGCTTGCCTATGACGAGCTGACGCTGATTTCCGTGCCGGGCAGCCTGATCGAATTGATGACGTTTCTGCGCGACGACGCGCAGTGCCAGTTTGTCAGCTTTATCGATATCTGCGGCGTTGACTGGCCGGGCCGGCCGGAGCGCTTCGATGTCGTCTACCACCTGCTGTCGCCGCGCCAGAATGTCCGCATCCGGGTCAAGATCATGACGTCGGAGGACGCGCCGGTTCCCTCGCTGACGCCGGTTTTTCCGGGTGCCGACTGGTTCGAGCGCGAAGCCTATGATCTCTACGGCATCCTGTTCACCGGCCATCCCGACCTGCGCCGCATCCTCACCGACTACGGTTTCGAAGGCCATCCGCTCAGGAAGGACTTCCCGCTGACCGGCTTCGTCGAGGTCCGTTACGACGACGAAGTCAAGCGGGTGGTCTACGAGCCGGTGGAGCTGAGGCAGGAATTCCGCAATTTCGATTTTCTCTCCCCCTGGGAAGGCACCGACTACGTGCTGCCGGGCGATGAAAAAGCGAAAGCGTGAGGGCGGGTACCATGAACGAACACAACGTCCGTAACTTCAACATCAACTTCGGTCCGCAGCACCCGGCGGCGCACGGCGTTCTCAGGCTGGTGCTGGAGCTCGACGGCGAGATCGTCGAGCGGGTCGACCCGCATATCGGGCTTCTGCACCGCGGCACCGAGAAGCTGATCGAGGCCAAGACCTATCTGCAGGCCATTCCCTATTTCGACCGTCTCGACTACGTCGCGCCGATGAACCAGGAGCATGCCTTTGCGCTGGCCGTGGAAAAGCTTGCCGGCGTGACGGTGCCCAAGCGCGGACAGCTGATCCGGGTGCTCTATTCGGAAATCGGCCGCATCCTGTCGCATCTTTTGAACATCACGACCCAGGCGCTCGACGTCGGCGCGCTGACGCCGCCGCTGTGGGGCTTCGAAGAGCGCGAAAAGCTGATGGTGTTTTACGAGCGTGCCTGCGGCGCGCGGTTGCACGCGGCCTATTTCCGTCCCGGCGGCGTGCATCAGGACCTGCCGCACGAGCTGGTCGAGGATATCGGCAAATGGTGCGATCCGTTCCTGCAGACCTGCGACGACATCGAAGGGCTTCTCACCGACAACCGCATCTTCAAGCAGCGCAATGTCGATATCGCCATCGTCAAGCTCGATGATGCCTGGGCGTGGGGTTTCTCGGGCGTCATGGTGCGGGGCTCGGGTGCGGCCTGGGATCTGCGCCGGTCGCAGCCCTACGAGTGCTATTCGGAGCTCGATTTCGACATTCCGATCGGCAAGAACGGCGACTGCTACGACCGTTACCTGATCCGCATGCGGGAAATGCGCGAATCTGTGAAGATCATGAAGCAGTGCGTCGAGCAGTTGCTCGGCAAGGAAAAGACCGGACCGGTCTCCTCCACCGATGGCAAGATCGTGCCGCCGAAGCGGGGCGAGATGAAGCGGTCGATGGAAGCGCTGATCCATCATTTCAAGCTCTATACCGAAGGCTACCGGGTGCCGGAAGGCGCGGTTTACGCGGCCGTCGAGGCGCCGAAGGGCGAGTTCGGCGTCTACCTGGTGTCGGATGGTTCGAACAAGCCCTACCGCTGCAAGATCCGGGCTCCGGGATATGCGCATCTGCAGGCCATGGATTTCGTCTGTCGCGGCCACCAGCTGGCCGACGTGTCGGCGGCTCTCGGCTCGCTCGATATCGTGTTCGGGGAGGTCGACCGATGAAAGCCGCGTCAAACCTTTGTATCCATGACCAGGTCGCCGCTCGGCGAAATCCAACAGGCCGGAAATAAGACAGAAGAGTTCATCATGTCCGTTCGTCGACTTGCCGAAGAGAGTGTCCAGCCAGCGGAATTCGCCTTCAACCGCGAATTTGCCGCGCAGGCGAAGGTCTGGATCAAGAAGTACCCGAAGGAGCGGGCTCAGTCGGCGGTGATCCCGCTGCTGATGCTGGCCCAGGAGCAGGACGGCTGGGTGACCAAGCGGGCGATCGAGACCATCGCCGACATGCTGGGCATGCCCTATATCCGGGCGCTCGAAGTGGCGACGTTCTACACCCAGTTCCAGCTGAAACCGGTCGGCACGCGCGCCCATGTCCAGGTCTGCGGCACCACGCCGTGCATGCTGCGCGGCTCGGAAGCGCTGATGGATGTGTGCCGCAGCAAGATCCATCCCGAACCCTTCCACCTCAACGACAGCGGAACGCTGTCCTGGGAGGAAGTCGAGTGCCAGGGCGCCTGCGTCAACGCGCCGATGGTGATGATCTTCAAGGATTCATTCGAGGACCTGACGCCCGAGCGTCTGGCCTACATCATCGACCGGTTCGAAGCCGGACGGCCCGGTGATGTTACCCCGGGCCCACAAATCGACCGGATCTATTCGGGTCCGGCAGGCGGGCTGACGACGCTGAAGCAGGAAATCAAGCCGGGAGCCAAGAACGGTGCGAAGGCCACCGCCAAGGCCAAGTCGCCGGCTGCGACCAAGGCGGGCCGCCCGAAATCACCCGCCACCGAAACCGAGAGCAAGTCGCCGGCCAAGGCGAAAGCCAATGTGAAGGCCGATGCGAAGACGGCAGCCTCGGCGACGGAAGCGCCAAAGATGAGTTCCGCGCGCAAGGATTCTGCAACGGCCAAGGCCGCGGCAAAGCCGGCCCCGGTTGCCGCTGCGGCATCGGTGGACGACAAGAACCGTCCGGCCGGAATCGCAAAGCCTGCGCAGGTCGATGACCTGAAGATGATCTCGGGCGTCGGGCCGAAGATCGAGGGCATCCTGCATTCGCTCGGCATCTACACGTTCGCGCAAGTCGCATCGTGGAAGCAGGCGGAACGGGACTGGGTCGACGGGTATCTGAAATTCAAGGGCCGCATCGAGCGCGAGGACTGGCTCAAGCAGGCCAAGGCGCTGGCCAAGGGTGGCGAGGCCGAGTACATCAAGGTCTTCGGCAAGAAGCCGCGATAGAGGTGAATGATGTTAGCTGACAAAGACCGGATCTTTACCAATATCTACGGCGTTTACGACAAGTCGCTGAAGGGCGCGATGGCGCGCGGCCACTGGGACGGCACCAAGCAGATCCTGGAAAAGGGCCGCGACTGGATCATCAACGAGATGAAGGCCTCGGGCCTGCGCGGCCGCGGCGGGGCAGGGTTCCCGACCGGGCTGAAATGGTCGTTCATGCCCAAGGAAAGCGACGGGCGTCCGCACTATCTCGTCATCAATGCGGACGAATCCGAGCCCGGGACCTGCAAGGACCGCGACATCATGCGCCACGATCCGCACACGCTGATCGAAGGCTGCGTGATCGCCGGGTTCTCGATGGGCGCGCATGCCACCTACATCTATGTCCGCGGCGAATACATGCGCGAACGCGAAGCGCTGCAGGCGGCGATCGACGAGTGCTATGACGCCGGGCTTCTGGGCAAGAATTCCAAGCTCGGCTACGACATGGATGTCTATGTGCACCATGGCGCCGGCGCCTATATCTGCGGCGAGGAAACAGCGCTGCTCGAAAGCCTCGAAGGCAAGAAGGGCCAGCCGCGGCTGAAACCGCCGTTCCCGGCCAACATGGGTCTCTACGGTTGCCCGACCACGGTCAACAATGTCGAGTCCATTGCCGTTGCGCCGACCATCCTGCGCCGTGGCGGCGCCTGGTTCGCCGGCATCGGCCGGCCCAACAACACCGGCACCAAGCTGTTCTGCGTCTCCGGTCACGTCAACACGCCGTGCACCGTGGAAGAGGCGATGTCGATCCCGTTCCGCGAACTGATCGAGACCCATTGCGGCGGCATTCGCGGCGGCTGGGACAACCTTCTGGCGGTGATTCCGGGCGGATCCTCGGTGCCGATGGTGCCGGGCGCCGACATCATCGACACGCCGATGGATTTCGACAGCCTGCGCGATCTGAAGTCGGGCCTCGGCACGGCCGCCGTGATCGTCATGGACAAGTCGACCGACGTGGTCAAAGCCATCTGGCGGCTCTCGGCCTTCTACAAGCACGAGAGCTGCGGCCAGTGCACGCCGTGCCGCGAGGGCACCGGCTGGATGATGCGGGTGATGGACCGGATGGTCAAAGGCAATGCGCAGAAGCGCGAGATCGACATGCTGTTCGACGTCACCAAGCAGATCGAAGGCCACACCATCTGCGCGCTCGGCGACGCGGCTGCGTGGCCGATCCAGGGCCTGATCCGGCACTTCCGCCCCGAGATGGAAGCGCGGATCGATCAGTACACGCGCAATGCCGTGCAAAGCCGCAATACGCGGCTGGAAGCGGCGGAATAAGAGGCCCGTTACATCGGGCCCGGGAAGACCAGGAAACGTCACAAGGGACAAGAGCCAACAGACGACTAAGGAGAGACTGATGTCGATGTTTTCTTTTCCCACAGACATGAACATGAGCGAGATGATGAAACCGGCAAGCGCCATGACTGACTGGACCAAAGCGGCAGACTTCCCTGTCTCGCCGCTGATGGTCTATCCGTTGGGCGCGGCCGCTGCGGCGACGGCAATCGGTTTCGGCATCGCCGGGCAGATGACCGGCATGATGATGGGTGCGGTGCAGGCGGCCATGCAGAGCCAGGGTGCGCTGCTCGGCGCCAAGCCGGATCTCAGCTGGATCGTGCCGACGCTGGCCGAGGACCTGGCGCCCGAAGAGGACGAAGCCGAGGTGGCAGAGGCTGCCCGGCCCGACGTCCGGGCCGCGAGCGCAGACGTCGTCGCATTGAAGCCGGCTGCGCAGCCTGCGCCGGCGGAAGCTAAGGCGAAGGCGGCCCCTGCAAAGTCCGCGAAACCGAAGGTTGTCAAGGCAAAGGCCGAAAAGGCCGCTGTCCCGGCCAAGGTCAAGACCGTTGCCGCGGTCGAGAAGCTGAAGTCGGATGCCGAGGTTGCCGCAGCGGTGGCAAGCGAAACGGCAACCGTTGCCGAAGCTGCTCCGAAGACAGAAGCCGCAGCGATGCTGCAGCCCGAGGACTTTCGCCGCCCGGCGGAAATCGAGAAGCCGGAAAATCCGGACGATCTCAAGTTGATTTCCGGCGTCGGCCCGAAGCTCGAGCAGGTGCTGAACGGGCTCGGGGTCTGGACATTCGCGCAGATCGCGGCATGGCAGCCGGAAGAGGCGGCCTGGGTCGACGATTACCTCCAGTTCAGCGGCAGGATCGGCCGGGACAACTGGATTGATCAGGCCGGCGCACTGGCAAAGGGCGGGGCAACCGCCGAGTAGACATGACAAAGCCGGGCGGTCTGACCGCCGCCCGGCGACACACATTCAGGTCCCGGTGAGGGATGGTACGCGGTCGCTGGGACCGTTCGCAAAGGTAGGACTGCTTGCATGGCCAAGATCAAGGTTGATGGAAACGAGATCGAAGTGCCGGATCACTACACGCTGTTGCAGGCGTGTGAGGAGGCCGGTGCGGAAGTGCCGCGGTTCTGTTTTCACGAACGGCTGTCGATTGCCGGCAATTGCCGCATGTGCCTGGTCGAGGTGAAGGGCGGACCGCCCAAGCCCGCCGCCTCCTGCGCCATGGGCGTGCGCGATCTGCGCCCCGGACCGAACGGCGAGGCGCCTGAGGTGTTCACCAACACGCCGATGGTCAAGAAGGCGCGCGAAGGGGTGATGGAGTTCCTGCTCATCAACCATCCGCTCGATTGCCCGATCTGCGACCAGGGCGGCGAATGCGACCTGCAGGACCAGGCCATGGCCTTCGGCATGGACAATTCGCGCTACGCCGAGAACAAGCGCGCGGTCGAAGACAAGTATATCGGACCGCTGGTCAAGACGATCATGAACCGCTGCATTCACTGCACGCGCTGCGTTCGCTTCACCACCGAAGTGGCTGGCATTTCCGAGCTCGGCCTGATCGGCCGCGGCGAGGACGCCGAGATCACCACCTATCTCGAGCACGCGATGAGCTCGGAGCTGCAGGGCAATGTCATCGACCTCTGCCCGGTCGGTGCGCTGACCTCGCGGCCCTACGCCTTCCAGGCGCGGCCGTGGGAGCTCAACAAGACCGAATCGATCGACGTCATGGACGCCGTCGGCTCGGCGATCCGGGTCGACACCCGCGGCCGCGAAGTGATGCGGGTGATGCCGCGCGTCAACGAGGCGATCAACGAGGAATGGATTTCCGACAAGACCCGCTTCATCTGGGACGGGCTGCGCACGCAGCGTCTCGACCGGCCTTACGTGCGCCGCAACGGCCGCCTGGAAGCAGCAAGCTGGGGCGAGGCCTTCGGCGCGATCGCGACTGCGGTTGCCGGCGCCAAGCCCGAGCGCATCGGCGCGATTGCCGGCGATCTGGCGGCGGTCGAGGAAATGTACGCGCTCAAGGTGCTGATCGCTTCGCTCGGCTCGGCCAATATCGATTGCCGTCAGGATGGCGCAGCGCTCGATCCGTCGCTCGGCCGCGCCAGCTACATCTTCAATCCGACCATCGAAGGCATCGAGGACGCGGACGCGATCCTGATCATCGGCTCCAATCCGCGCCGTGAAGCCGCGATCCTGAACGCCCGCATCCGCAAGCGCTGGCGGATGGGCGACCTGCCGATCGGGCTGATCGGCGAACAGGCCGACCTGCGCTATGGCCATGAATATCTCGGCGCCGGTCCGGAGACGTTGAAGGAACTGGTCGACGGCACCAACAAGTTTGCCGCCAAGCTGAAGCGCGCCAAGAAGCCGATGATCATCGTCGGCCAGGGCGCACTGGCGCGCGGAGACGGCGCAGGCGTTCTCGCCAATGCCGCCAAGCTCGCCGAAGCAGTTGGCGCGGTGAAGGGCGACTGGAACGGCTTTGCGGTGCTGCACACGGCGGCAGCGCGGGTCGGCGGTCTCGATCTCGGCTTGGTGCCGGGCGAGGGCGGTCTGGATGCGGAAGCCATGCTGACGGGCACCGATGTGCTGTTCCTGCTCGGAGCGGACGAGCTCGATTTCACCAAGAAGACCGCCGGTTTCACCGTCTATATCGGTACGCATGGCGACAACGGCGCGCATCATGCCGACGTGATCCTGCCGGCCGCGACCTACACGGAAAAATCCGGCACCTATGTCAATACCGAGGGCCGGGTGCAGCTTGGCAGCCGCGCCGCCTTCGCACCGGGCGAGGCGCGCGAAGACTGGGCGATCCTGAGGGCGCTGTCGGATGTGCTTGGCAAGAAGCTGCCCTATGATTCGCTCGTCGCATTGCGCGCAGCGCTCTATGCCGAGTATCCGCATTTTGCCGAAATCGACATGATTTCCACCGGCGACAGCGGCGCAATTGCCGCAATTGCGAAGAAAGCGGGCCGGATGAACAAATCGGCGTTTGCGTCTGCGGTCAAAGACTTCTATTTGACCAACCCGATCGCACGCGCATCTGCAGTGATGGCTGAATGCTCGGCCTTGGCGAAGACCGCCAAGGCAGTGGCGGCGGAATAAGGGCGGGAAACATCATGGACGGTTTCATCACAACTTATGTCTGGCCCGGTGCCATCATTCTGGCGCAGTCGCTGCTGGTGCTGGTGGCGCTGCTGCTGTTCATCGCCTACATCCTTTACGCCGACCGCAAGATCTGGGCTGCCGTGCAGCTGCGCCGCGGCCCGAACGTGGTCGGCCCATGGGGCCTGTTCCAGTCGTTCGCCGACCTTCTGAAGTTCGTCTTCAAGGAACCGGTGATTCCGTCGGGCGCGAACAAGGGCGTGTTCCTGCTCGCCCCGTTGGTGGCGGTGACCCTGGCGCTGGCAACCTGGGCGGTGATCCCGTTCGACGCCGGCTGGGTGATTGCCGATATCAACGTGGGCATCCTGTTCGTCTTTGCCATCTCCTCGCTTGAGGTCTACGGCATCATCATGGGCGGCTGGGCTTCGAACTCGAAATACCCGTTCCTCGGCGCGCTCCGCTCCGCCGCGCAGATGGTGTCCTACGAAGTCTCGATCGGTTTCGTCATCGTTGCCGTTCTGCTCTGCGTCGGCTCGCTCAACCTGACCGACATCGTGATGGCGCAGGCCGACGGCATCGGCACACGCATGGGGCTGCCGAACTCGCTGTTCGACTGGCACTGGTTCGCGCTGTTCCCGCTGTTCATCATCTTCTTCATTTCGGCGCTGGCCGAGACCAACCGTCCACCCTTCGATCTGCCGGAAGCGGAATCGGAACTGGTTGCGGGCTTCATGGTCGAATACGGCTCGACGCCCTACATGATGTTCATGCTCGGCGAGTATGCGGCCATCGTGCTGATGTGCGCGCTGACCACGATCCTGTTCCTGGGCGGCTGGCTGCCACCGCTCGACGTGTGGTTCCTCAACTGGGTCCCGGGCATCATCTGGTTCGTGCTCAAGGCCTGCCTGGTGTTCTTCATGTTCTCGATGGTCAAGGCCTTCGTGCCGCGCTACCGCTACGACCAGCTGATGCGGCTTGGCTGGAAGGTCTTCCTGCCGATCTCGCTCGGCATGCTGGTTATCGTGGCCTTCGTGCTCAAGCTGACGGGGACCGCGCCGTGATCCCGACCACCATTTTCACAAGCGGGCTGATGCAGCCCGGAAAGAGCGGAGACTGACCATGTTGGCTCAAGCCGCAAAATCGCTGTTCCTGAAGGAATTCGTCGGCGCGTTCTTCCTGTCGATGCGCTATTTCTTCGCGCCGAAGGCGACCGTCAACTACCCGAACGAGAAGGGGCCCGTCAGCCCGCGCTTCCGTGGCGAACACGCGCTGCGCCGTTATCCGAACGGCGAGGAACGCTGCATCGCCTGCAAGCTGTGCGAGGCCATCTGCCCGGCTCAGGCAATCACCATCGAGGCCGGCCCGCGGCGCAACGACGGCACCCGCCGCACGGTGCGCTACGACATCGACATGGTGAAGTGCATCTATTGCGGCTTCTGCCAGGAAGCCTGTCCGGTCGACGCGATCGTCGAGGGACCGAACTTCGAATTCGCGACGGAAACGCGCGAGGAACTCTACTACGACAAGGAACGGCTGCTCGCCAATGGCGACCGCTGGGAACGGGAAATCGCTCGCAACATCGCGATGGATTCGCCCTACAGGTAAGACACCGGAGCGGCGCACCATTCCGGGCGCGCCGTTCTGAATTCACATGCGGGGGCAGGGGACGGCTTTGGCCAATCCCGCCTCAAATTCGGGGCGGGAACAAGGGGTTCCTGTCACTCGGGGGAAAGACGAAAAGGCGCCGATCATGGGTCTGCAGGCTCTGTTTTTCTATTTGTTTGCCTTCGTGGCAGTGGCTTCCGCCTTCATGGTGATCGCGGCGCGCAATCCGGTGCATTCCGTTTTGTTCCTGATCCTCACCTTCTTCAACGCGGCCGGCCTGTTCCTGCTCACGGGCGCCGAGTTCCTGGCGATGATCCTGCTGGTGGTCTATGTCGGCGCCGTGGCGGTGCTGTTCCTGTTCGTCGTGATGATGCTGGACGTGGACTTCGCCGAGATGAAGTCCGGCGCGCTCGAATACGCGCCGGTGGGCGCGCTGGTCGGGATCATCCTGGCAGCCGAGCTGATCATCGTACTGGCGGGCAATACATTCCACCCGGCAGCCGCCGGCAGCGGCGCCAGCCCGATCCCGGCGCTGAGCGAGCGCACCAACACCCAGGCGCTCGGCGACGTGCTTTACACCGACTATATCTTCTACTTCCAGATCGCCGGCATGGTGCTTCTGGTGGCCATGATCGGCGCCATCGTGCTGACGCTCAGGCATCGTGAACACATCAAGCGGCAAGACATCAACCAGCAGGTCGCCCGGACACCGGAGACCGCCATCGAGGTGGTCAAGGTCAAGCCCGGCCAGGGCATTTGAACGCGGGGACGTGAAGGAACAATCGCATGGAAATCGGCCTCTCCCATTACCTGACTGTCAGCGCGATTCTGTTCACGCTCGGTATTTTCGGGATCTTCCTGAACCGCAAGAACGTCATCGTCATCCTGATGTCGGTCGAGCTCATCCTGCTTGCCGTCAATCTGAACATGGTGGCGTTCTCGATGCACCTCAATGACATTGTCGGCCAGGTGTTCGCGCTCCTGATCCTGACGGTGGCTGCGGCGGAAGCGGCGATCGGGCTTGCCATTCTCGTCGTCTTCTATCGCAACCGCGGCTCAATCGCCGTGGAAGACGTCAACATGATGAAGGGCTGAGAGAGCCATGTACCAAGCTATCGTCTTTCTTCCTCTCATCGGCGCGCTGATCGCGGGTTTCGGTGGCCGCGCCATCGGTGCCAAGGCCTCGGAATATGTCACCACGCTGTTCCTGATCGTTGCCGCATTGCTGTCGTGGGTGGCCTTCTTCACGGTCGCCATGGGCGAAGGCGAAACGGTTCGCGTGCCGATCATGCGCTGGATCGATTCAGGCGCGCTCAATGTCGAGTGGGCGCTCAGGATCGACACGCTGACGGCGGTGATGCTGGTGGTGGTCAACACCGTCTCCTGCCTGGTCCATGTCTATTCGATCGGCTACATGCATCATGATCCGCATCGTCCGCGGTTCTTCGCCTACCTGTCGTTCTTCACCTTCGCCATGCTGATGCTGGTGACCTCGGACAACCTGCTGCAGATGTTCTTCGGCTGGGAAGGCGTCGGCGTCGCCTCCTATCTGCTGATCGGTTTCTGGTACAAGAAGCCGTCCGCCAATGCCGCGGCAATGAAGGCGTTCATCGTCAACCGCGTCGGCGACTTCGGCTTCCTGCTCGGCATCTTCGGCCTGTTCGTGCTGTTCGGTTCGGCTTCGTTCGACGCGATCTTCGCCGGTGTCGCCGACTATCTTCCGGCGGAAGGCGCAGAGAGCGGCGAGACCGTGCTGACGCTGTTCGGCATGCATCTCGACAAGGCGCATGCGCTGACCGGCGTCTGCCTGCTTCTGTTCATGGGCGCGATGGGCAAGTCGGCGCAGTTCCTGCTGCACACCTGGCTTCCGGACGCGATGGAAGGCCCGACCCCGGTGTCGGCGCTGATCCACGCCGCGACCATGGTGACGGCCGGCGTGTTCCTGGTCGCCCGTATGTCGCCGGTGTTCGAGCATTCGCCCGACGCGCTGACTTTCGTAACATGGATCGGCGCCATTACCGCGTTCTTCGCCGCCACTGTCGGCCTGGTGCAGAACGACATCAAGCGGGTGATCGCCTATTCGACCTGTTCGCAGCTCGGCTACATGTTCGTGGCGCTCGGCATCGGCGCCTATGGCGGCGCGATCTTCCACCTGTTCACGCACGCCTTCTTCAAGGCGCTTCTGTTCCTTGGCGCCGGCTCGGTGATCCATGCCGTCTCCGACGAGCAGGACATGCGGCGCATGGGCGGTCTTCGCAAGAAGATACCGCTTACCTACTGGATGATGATCATCGGCACGATCGCGCTGACCGGCGTCGGCATCCCCGGCACGCTTATCGGCACCGCCGGCTTCTTCTCCAAGGACATCATCATCGAGTCCGCCTACGTGGCGCACAACTCCGCCGCGGGCGTCGCCTTCGGCCTCTTGGTGATCGCGGCGCTGTTTACCAGCTTCTATTCCTGGCGGCTGATCTTCATGACGTTCCACGGCAAGCCGCGCGCTTCTGCCGACGTGATGCATCACGCCCATGAATCGCCGATGGTGATGCTGGTGCCGCTGTTCATCCTCGCAGTCGGCGCGCTGTTTGCCGGCGTCGTGTTCAAGGAATATTTCTTCGGCCATGAATATGCCGAGTTCTGGAAGGGCGCGCTGTTCACCGGTGCCGAGAACGAGATCCTCGAGGAATTCCACCACGTGCCGCTGTGGGTGAAGCTGAGCCCGTTCGTGGCCATGCTGCTGGGGCTGCTGACAGCCTGGTACTTCTACATCCGCTCGCCTGAGACGCCGAAGCGGCTGGCCGAGGATCACCAGATGCTCTACCGCTTCCTGCTCAACAAATGGTACTTTGACGAGCTTTACGACTTCATCTTCGTCCGCCCTGCAAAATGGCTCGGCACCTTCCTGTGGAAGCAGGGTGACGGCCGCGTCATCGATGGCTACGGCCCGAACGGCATTGCCGCACGGGTGCAGGACATCACCGGCCGGGTTGTCCGGCTGCAGACCGGATATCTTTACCACTATGCCTTCGTGATGCTGATCGGAATTGCAGCGCTTGTCACATGGATGATGCTCGGGAGTGCATTCTGATGACCGATTGGCCTCTTCTGTCAGTTGTCACCTTCATACCGCTGATCTGCGTACTGTTCCTGCTGCCGATCAAGGACGACACCGAAATCGGGCGGCGCAACATCCGCCAGGTGGCACTTCTCGGCACCACCGCGACCTTCGTGATGTCGCTGTTGATCTGGGCCAGCTTCGACATGAGCGATCCCGGCTTCCAGATGGTGGAAACCATCGACATGCCGGGCGCGATGTTCTCCTACGCGATGGGCGTGGACGGCATTTCGATGCTGTTCGTCATCCTGACCACCTTCCTGATGCCGCTGTGCATCCTGGCCAGCTGGAATTCGGTCGAGACCCGCGTGCGGGAATACATGATCGCGTTCCTGGTGCTCGAGACCATGATGATCGGCGTGTTCTGCGCGCTCGACATCGTGTTGTTCTACGTGTTCTTCGAAGCCGGCCTCATTCCGATGTTCATCATCATCGGCGTGTGGGGCGGCAAGCGCCGGGTCTATGCGAGCTTCAAGTTCTTCCTCTACACGCTTGCCGGCTCGGTGCTGATGCTGCTGGCGATCATGGCGATGTACTGGGATGCCGGCACGACCGACATCCGCATGCTGCTGGCGCATAATTTCCCGGCCTCGATGCAGACCTGGCTATGGCTGGCGTTCTTTGCCTCGTTCGCGGTGAAGATGCCGATGTGGCCGGTCCACACCTGGTTGCCCGATGCCCACGTCGAGGCGCCGACAGCCGGTTCGGTGATCCTGGCCGGCGTGCTGTTGAAGCTTGGCGGCTACGGCTTCCTCAGGTTCTCGCTGCCGATGTTCCCGCTGGCCTCGGCCGATTTCGCGCCGTTTATCTTCACCCTGTCGGTGGTCGCCATCATCTACACCTCGCTGGTGGCGCTGATGCAGGAAGACATCAAGAAGCTGATCGCCTACTCGTCGGTGGCCCACATGGGCTTCGTGACGATGGGGATCTTCGCCGCCAACCAGCAGGGCGTGCAGGGTGCGATCTTCCAGATGCTGAGCCACGGCCTGGTTTCGGGCGCGTTGTTCCTCTGCGTCGGCGTCGTCTATGACCGGCTGCACACCCGCGAGATCGCCGCCTATGGCGGTCTCGTCAACAACATGCCGAAATACGCAGTGGTGTTCATGATCTTCACCATGGCCAATGTCGGGCTTCCCGGCACCTCCGGCTTCGTCGGCGAGTTCCTGACCCTGATGGGCGTGTTCCAGGTCAACAGCTGGGTGGCGCTGTTTGCCGCCACCGGCGTGATCCTGTCGGCGGGCTACGCGCTGTGGCTCTATCGCCGGGTCATCTTCGGTGCGCTGGAGAAGGAAAGCCTGAAGGCGATGCTCGACCTGTCGGGCCGCGAAAAGGCGATCCTCTATCCGCTGATCGCGCTGACAATCCTCTTCGGGGTCTATCCGGCGCCGATCTTTGATGTGACGGCGGCTTCGGTTGACGCACTTATCAACAATTACACGGCTTCGCTGCAGGCAGCGCGCGATCTCGCGCTGTCGGTTAACTGAGCTACGGAGACTGCGGGACCATGACGCCAGAAATTCTCACTTCCAGCCTTCAGCTTTCCGTGCCCGAGCTCATGCTGGCCGTCGGCGCCATGGTGCTCCTGATGGTCGGCGTCTTCTCCGGCGAGAAGTCGGTGACGATGGTCAACGGCCTGGCGGTGGCGCTCCTGATCATGGCGGGCCTGGTGCTGGTGCTGGTCACCGGCAATGGCGAGGCCTTCAACGGCGCGTTCCTGTCCGATCCATTCGCGAAGTTCATGAAGGTGCTGGCGCTGATCGGGGCGATCACCGCAATGGTGATGACCGTCGGCCACGCCAAGGCCGAGCGGATCGACAAGTTCGAGCTTCCGGTCCTGTTCGTGCTGGCGACGCTCGGCATGATGCTGATGATCTCGGCCAACGACATGATCGCGCTGTACATGGGCCTCGAGCTGCAGTCGCTGGCGCTCTACGTGGTCGCCGCCATCAACCGCGACAGCCAGCGTTCGACCGAAGCGGGCCTGAAGTATTTCGTGCTGGGCGCACTGTCCTCGGGCATGCTGCTTTACGGCGCCTCGCTGGTTTACGGCTACACCGGCCATACCGGCTTCGATGAGATCGCGGCCGCCATTTCCGGTGGCGAGCGCTCGCTCGGCCTGATCTTCGGCCTGGTGTTCCTGCTGGCCGGCGTTGCCTTCAAGATTTCCGCCGTGCCGTTCCACATGTGGACGCCGGACGTGTATGAGGGCGCTCCGACGCCAGTGACCGCCTTCTTCGCGGCCGCACCGAAGGTGGCCGCGATGGCGCTGTTCGTGCGTATCGTCATTGTCGCGTTCGAGCCGGTGACTCTCGACTGGCAGCAGATCGTGGTGTTCATCTCGATCGGTTCGATGGTGCTTGGCGCCTTCGCGGCGATCGGCCAGAAGAACATCAAGCGGCTGATGGCCTATTCCTCGATCGCGCATATGGGATTTGCCCTGGTCGGTCTTGCCGCCGGCAGCCAGGCCGGCGTGCGCGGTGTCATCCTCTACATGCTGATCTACATGGTGATGACGCTCGGCACATTCGCCTGCATCCTCGCCATGCGGCGCAAGGAAGACGGCAATGTCGAGCAGATCGATGATCTGGCGGGCCTGTCATCGACCAACCCGTTCATGGCGCTGATGCTGACCATCCTGATGTTCTCGCTCGCAGGCATTCCGCCGCTGGCAGGCTTCTTCGGCAAGTATTTCGTCTTCGTCGCGGCGATCGAGGCCAAGCTCTACGCTCTCGCCATCATCGGCGTTCTGGCTTCGGTGATCGGCGCCTACTACTATCTCAGGATCGTCAAGATCATGTGGTTCGATCAGCCGAGCGGCTCGTTCGTCCCCGTGGCCGGCGAACTCAAGCTGGTGTTCGGCATTTCCGGCCTGTTCGTGCTGTTCTACGTGATCGTCTCCAATCCCCTGGGCCTTGCCGCCGACGTCGCCGCGAAGACATTTTTCTAAAATGTTGCGGCGGAGCGCATGAAGGGTCCGGACTTCCGGCACATCGAGTTGGGGGACGTTGCGTCCACCAATATCGAGTGCATGGAGCGGGCGCGGGCGGGCGATCCCGGCGGATTGTGGATCACGGCCGTGCGGCAGACCGGCGGCCGGGCGCGCCGGGGCCGAAACTGGGTGTCCGAACCCGGCAATCTCTACTCGTCGCTGCTCTTGATCGACCCGGCGCCGTGGCAGGCCCTTGCCAGCCTGCCGATGGCTGTGACCGTTGCGGTGCATGACGCGATTGCCTCGGTGCTTTCGGCCGATGCCGCGGAAGCGCTCCGGATCAAGTGGCCGAACGACATGCTGATCTCCGGCCGGAAGACTTCCGGCATCCTGATCGAGGCCGAGCAGCTGGCCGACGGGCGCAGGGCGGTGGTGATCGGCTGCGGCGTCAATGTCGCGCATTTCCCGGAAGCGGGTCTCTACCCGGCGACCTGTCTCAACGATCAGGGCAGCGCGGCCACGCCGCAGGATCTGTTCGCGCGTCTGGTGATTTCCATGGACCGTACGCTGAAAACCTGGGATCAGGGGCGGGGTCTGGCAGCCATTCGCGAGGCCTGGATCGACCGCGCCCAGGGTATGGGCGGGCCGGTGACGGTGAATTTGCCAGAGCGACAAATACATGGTCTGTTCGACGGAATTGACGATGATGGCAGGCTGATGCTTGCAATGCCGGACGGGAGCAGGCAGATGATCGCTTCGGGAGACGTGTTCTTCTCCTGAGAGAGCATGTTTTTCACCTTGATCCGGGTCCGGCTCCAGATGAAAACCATGTACCACCTCTACAGCGCCGCGCATCCGACCGGATGGGCATAGGGCGCTCTAGGACTTTGAAACAATGCATGCACGTTATGGTTCGAATGAACACATTTGGACGTGATATGCATCAGGGTCTGCAGCGACCTCAATGCGCCACATCTGGTGCCCGGCGCCGCAGTGATATGACCAGACAGGACAATTGATGACAAAAGACAATGATCTCGTATTCGTACCGCTTGGCGGCGTTGGCGAAATCGGCATGAACCTGGCGCTTTACGGCTATGGTTCCCCCAAGAGCCGCGAATGGATCATGGTCGATTGCGGCGTAACTTTCCCGGGGCCGGAGCTTCCGGGGGTCGATCTGGTGCTGCCGGACGTCGATTTCGTCAAGAGCCTCGGCAAGCAGCTCAAGGCGATCATCATCACCCACGCGCATGAGGATCATTATGGCGGCCTGGCGCAGATCTGGCCGCAGCTCAATGTGCCGGTTCATGCATCTGCCTTCACCGCCGGCATGCTGGAAGCCAAGCGCGCCTACGAGCGGACCCGCGCCGAGGTGCCGATCACGCTGTTCAAGGCGGGCCAGAAATTCACCGCGGGCCCGTTCGAAATCGAGCCGGTGGCGGTCAACCATTCGATCCCGGAGCCGTTCTCGCTGGCGATCGACACACCTCTGGGCAAGCTCATCCACACCGGCGACTGGAAGATCGACGCGACTCCGTCGCTCGGGCCACTGACCGACGAGAACCGCTTCCGGCAACTGGGCGAGGAGGGGATCCTCGCCATGATGTGCGATTCGACCAACGCCATGCGCGAGGGGATTTCGCCGTCCGAAAAGGAAGTCAGCCAGGGCCTGCGCGAAGTCATCGAGAATGCCGAGGGCCGGGTGGCGATCACCACGTTCTCGTCCAATGTCGGCCGTATCCGCTCGATCGCCGAGGCCGCGCGCGACGCGGGCCGCGAAGTGCTGCTGCTCGGCAGCTCGATCAAGCGGGTGGTCAACGTCGCCACCGAGCTTGGCATGATGGAGGGGATTCCCGAATTCCTTGCCGAAGACGAGTACGGCTACATTCCGCGCGACAAGGTGGTGGTGATCCTCACCGGCAGCCAGGGCGAGCCGCGTGCGGCGCTTGCCAAGCTGTCGCGCGACGAGATGCGCAATGTGGCGCTGGCCTCGGGCGACACCGTGGTGTTCTCCTCGCGCGCCATTCCCGGCAACGAGAAGGGCATCCTCGACATCAAGAACGGGCTGATCGAGCAGGGGGTCAGGATCATCACCGATCAGGACGCCCTGGTCCATGTCTCCGGCCATCCGCGCCGCTCGGAACTGGTGCAGATGTATGAGTGGGTGAAGCCCAGGATCCTGGTGCCGGTGCACGGCGAGGCAGCGCACCTGACGGCGCAGGCCGAACTGGCGCAGGCCTCGGGAATCGAGATCACGCCGCGCGTGCGCAACGGCTCGATCCTGCGGCTGGCGCCGGGCAAGCCGGAAGTGATCGGCCAGGCCCATCACGGCCGCATCTACAAGGACGGCCAGCTGATCGGCGATATGGACGAGATGGGGATTTCGGAACGGCGCAAGCTGTCGTTCGCCGGCCATGTGGCGGTGAATGTGGTGCTTGACCACCGGCTGGAGTTCCAGCGCGACCCGGTGGTCTCGGCCATCGGCCTGCCGGCCTTCGATGCGGATGGCGACGACATGGAGGATATCCTCTATGATTCGGTGTTGGGCGCGGTCGAAAGCATCCCGCGCGGCCGGCGCAAGGACACCGACGGCGTGCGCGAGGCAATTCGCCGCTCTGTTCGCGCCGCCGCAAACGAGGTATGGGGCAAGAAACCTGTGGTGACGGTGTTCGTCAGCAAGGTGTGAGAGGACGATCATGCTTGGACGCCTGAACCATGTTGCCATCGCGGTGCCGGACCTTGCGGCCGCGAGCGCCCAGTACCGGACCATGCTCGGGGCGGATGTGACCGAACCCCAGGCGCTGCCCGAACACGGCGTGACCGTGGTCTTCATCAAGCTGCCCAACACCAAGATCGAGCTGCTGGAGCCGTTGGGGGAGGGATCGCCGATCGCGGCGTTCCTTTCCAAGAACCCGTCGGGCGGCATGCACCATGTCTGCTACGAGGTGGAGGACATCCTGGCGGCGCGCGACCGGCTCAAAAGCGAAGGCGCGCGGGTTCTGGGCGACGGCGAGCCGAAGATCGGCGCGCACAACAAGCCGGTGCTGTTCCTGCATCCCAAGGACTTCAATGGCACCCTGATCGAACTCGAGCAGGTTTGAGGAGTTTCCCCGATGGGTTTTGGTACGGGTTTTGCGATCTATTTCATCATCTGGTGGGTGGTCCTGTTCACGGTGCTGCCGTTTTCCGCCCGCAGCCAGGCTGACGAGGGTGAGGTGACACTGGGAACCACGCACAGTGCGCCGGCGAATTTTCGCTTCGGGCCGATCTTCTGGCGCACGACGCTGATTTCCGGACTGGTCTTTGCGGCCTATTTCGTTGTCACCGTCGTCGGCGGCTATACGCTTGACGACCTGATCGCGCTGTCGCCCAATTTCAAGCCTGCGGGCAACTGACCCGCGCCCGGCGGCAGGGCCCTGTCTGTCGGCATGCCCCGGCATTGATGGCTGCCGGTTTTATCCGGGCATTCTGGAACCTTGGTGATGTGCGGGCGTTGGGTTGAGACCCGCAACGCAATCACGGAGGTTGATCATGTCCGCAAAAACCAACAAAGCCGAACGCGTTACCGAGGCTGATCTGGCGCAGGACAAAATGGGCGACAACTCCCTGCAGGGCAATGACCAGGCAAATGTCCGCAACCAGTGCCAGGCCGTGCCCGGCGTCAAGCAGAAGCCCGATGGCAACGTGACCGACAGTCTTGAGAAAATGGACAAGGACGTTCGCGCCGAGGAAGAACTCGGCAAGGGTGCGCGCAAGCAAGATTGACCGGCACGGGTCTTCCCGAATGCCTTGCGGTCATCTGCAGCGATGGCCGGCGTACCCTGGGAGATACTGCAAACAACAGCAACGTCGAGATTTCAGGCCAAAAAAAAACAAGGCATGAAGCCTTGTTGTTCAGGTGTCGCGTGATCTGTTTCCCGGTTTCCCGGGGGCTGCGAACAAAGCGCGCCTGAGATCCTATCCTCCCAAGACTTTGACCGCGAATTGGGCATCTCCCGGTGGGATTTGCCTCTTTAGTGAGCTTTATTTAGCTCAATGAAGATGGCTTGTCACGCGTTTTGTGACGATGCTGTGGCGGCTATTCCATTATAAGACCTGTATGCAAACTATCATGCTCGGGAGGCGCTCTCGAACGGGTTTTCTTTGCCTGGCGAACCGGTTATGAACGCATGAGTCCTGACCCAGGTCACGACAACCCTCATTTTGCCCGATTCAGCCATCAAGGCTTGAAGCCAAACCGGATCATCCCATGCGTCTGTCAAAATATTTTCTGCCCATCCTCAAGGAAAATCCCAAGGATGCGGAAATCGTCTCCCACCGCCTGATGGCGCGTGCCGGCATGATCAAGCAGCAGTCGGCCGGGATCTATTCCTGGCTGCCGCTCGGCAAGCGGGTTCTCGACAAGGTGTGCAATATCGTCCGCGAGGAGCAGAACCGGGCGGGTGCCATCGAAATCCTGATGCCGACCATCCAGGCTGCCGATCTGTGGCGGGAGAGCGGCCGCTACGATGATTACGGCCAGGAAATGCTGCGGATCAACGACCGCAACGACCGCGAGATGCTGTACGGGCCGACCAACGAGGAAATGGTCACCGACATCTTCCGCTCCTACGTCAAGTCCTACAAGGACCTGCCGCTCAACCTCTACCATATCCAGTGGAAGTTCCGCGACGAGCGCCGCCCCCGCTTCGGGGTGATGCGCGGGCGCGAGTTCCTGATGAAGGATGCCTATTCGTTCGATCTCGACTACGAGGCATCGAAGGCCGCCTACAACCGGATGTTCGTCTCCTACCTCAGGACCTTCGAGCGCTGCGGGCTGAAATCGATTCCGATGCGCGCCGACACCGGGCCGATCGGCGGCGAACTCAGCCATGAGTTCATCGTGCTGGCGGAGACCGGCGAAAGCCAGGTGTTCTGCCACCGCGATTTCGAAGCGTTCGCCGTGCCTGGCGCGGACATGAACTATAACGACGACGCCGCCGTCGCGGCGATCGTCGAGAAGTGGACGACGCCGTTTGCCGCCACCGACGAGATCATGGAGAAGGAAGAGTGGGCGCGCCAGGCCTGGGACGGGCTGGGTGAGGATTCGCGCGTTTCCGCCCGCGGCATCGAGGTCGGCCATATCTTCCATTTCGGCACCAAGTATTCCGAGCCGATGAACGCCTATGTGCAGGGCCCGGACGGCAAGCAGCATTTCGTTTCCATGGGCTCCTACGGCATCGGGCCGTCGCGCCTGCTCGGCGCCATCATCGAAGCCTCGCACGACGAGAACGGCATCATCTGGCCCAAGGGCGTGGCGCCGTTTGATATCGGCCTGATCAACATGAAGCCCGGGGATGCTGCTTGTGACGCTGCCTGCGAAAAGCTCGAGACCGCGCTGGAGAATGCCGGGCTCGAGGTGCTTTACGACGACACCGACGAGCGCGCCGGCGCCAAGTTCGCGACCGCCGACCTGATCGGCCTGCCGATCCAGGTGATCGCCGGGCCGCGGGCGGTGGCCGAGGGCAATGTCGAGATCAAGATCCGGGCAACCGGCGAACGCGAAACGCTGTCGATCGAAGACGCCATCAACCGCCTCGCGCAAGCCCGCTAGGGCAAGGATGGGCCAAAGGACAGACCCATGACCGATCCGGACACCGACGCCATCGCCGCCCCAACCTCGGCCAAACCGTTCTCGACCTTCGAACGGATGGTCGCCTGGCGCTACCTGCGCTCACGGCGGAAGGAAGCGTTCATCTCGGTGATCGCCGGGTTCTCCTTTGTCGGCATCATGCTCGGCGTGGCCACGCTGATCATCGTCATGGCGGTGATGAACGGCTTCCGGGGCGAGTTGATCACCCGCATTCTCGGCATCAACGGCCACATGGTGGTGCAGCCGATCGACCGGCCGCTTGACGATTACGCGGCGCTGGCCACCCGCTTCAAGGCGGTCGACGGGGTGCTCAACGCCATCCCGCTGGTCGAGGGCCAGACGCTCGCCTCGGGCGTCGGCGGGGCAGGGACCGGCGCGCTGGTACGCGGCATCCGGGCCGAAGACCTGCAGTCGATGAAGATCGTTTCGGACAATATCCGCTCCGGCGACCTGGTCGGCTTCACGGCGGGCGAGGGCGTGCTGGTCGGTTCGCGCATGGCGCAGTCGCTCGGGCTTGGCGCCGGCGACATGATCACGCTGGTGGCACCTGAAGGCGACGTGACGCCGTTTGGCGTCAATCCGCGGGTCAAGGCCTATCCGATCTCCGGCATCTTCGAGGTCGGCATGTCGGAATACGATGCCTCGATCATCTACATGCCGCTCGAGGAGGCGCAGCTCTACTTCAATTCCGAAGGGGTGGTGCAGTCGATCGAACTGTTCGTCGCAAGGCCCGACGACATCGACACGATCCGGCCGCTGGTCGAGGCGGCGGCCGAGCGGCAGGTGTTCATCACCGACTGGCGGCAGCGCAACCAAACCTTCTTCTCGGCTCTGCAGGTCGAGCGCAACGTGATGTTCATGATCCTGACGCTGATCATCCTGGTGGCGGCGCTCAACATCATTTCCGGGCTGATCATGCTGGTCAAGGACAAGGGCCGCGACATCGCGATCCTGAGGACCATGGGGGCGACCTCGGGCTCGGTAATGCGGATCTTCTTCATGACCGGGGCGGCGATCGGCGTGACCGGCACCATCGCGGGCTTCCTGCTCGGCGTGGTGGTGTGTCTCAACGTCGAGAGCATCCGGCAATTTTTCTCCTGGCTTTCGGGAACCACGCTGTTCAACCCGGAACTCTATTTCCTGAGCCAGCTGCCTGCCGACATGGATTCGGGCGAGACCATCATCGTGCTGGTGGTGGCGCTGGTTCTGTCTTTCATCGCGACCCTGATCCCGTCCTGGCGGGCCTCGAGGCTCGATCCGGTTCAGGCGCTGCGTTATGAGTGATCGCATGGGCACACGCTCGCACCCCGTCCTGCAACTGGCCGGCGTCAGCCGTCACTTCGTCCAGGGCGAGAACCAGATCTCGATCCTCGACCAGGCCGACTTCATTCTCGAACCCGGCGAAACGGTCGCCCTGGTGGCGCCTTCGGGCACCGGAAAATCGACGCTGCTGCATCTGGCGGGCCTGCTTGAGCATCCCGACGAGGGCGACGTGCTGGTCAATGGCGAATCCTGTGCAGGCTTGCCGGACGACCGCCGTACCGCGATCCGCCGCTCGGAGATCGGCTTCGTCTACCAGTTCCATCACCTGCTGCCGGAATTCACGGCGCTTGAAAACATCATGATGCCGCAGCTGATCTCCGGCCTGTCGAAAGCCGACGCCAGGGAGCGGGCCGAGCAATTGCTCGACTACATGCGCATCGGCCATCGCGCCGACCACCGGCCGGCGGAGTTGTCGGGCGGCGAACAGCAGCGCGTGGCGATTGCCCGCGCGGTGGCGAACGCGCCGCTGGTGCTGCTGGCGGACGAACCCACCGGCAATCTCGACCCGGAAACCGCCGGCTACGTGTTCGAGGCGCTCGATGCGCTGGTGCGCCAGTCGGGCCTCTCCGCCGTCATCGCCACCCACAACCACGACCTCGCCAGCCTGATGAACCGCCGGGTGACGCTTGCCGACGGCAAGGTGGTGGAGCTGTAGCGATATCGGCTGGCGGTGTCTTTTCCGCGGGCGGTTGTGGTTCGGCCAAGCCGGCCAGTCGGGTCTGGCCGGTCTCGCATTTTTGGCATAGCTTTACCCGATGGGATTACTGACTTTCAGCCTCAACGTGACTCTGGACGGGTGTGTCGACCATCAGGAAGGCATAGCAGACGACGAGACACATGCGTTTTTCACCGCCTCATGGACGACGCCGGGGCGATGCTGTGGGGGCGTGTCACCTACGAGTTGATGGAAAGCTACTGGCCTGCGGTCGCCCGGGGCGAGGTTGAAGCTCCGCTGGCGATCCGCGAGTGGGCGGCCAAGCTGGAGACCAAGCCGAAATATGTGGTGTCTTCGAAGCGGAGCGATTTCCCCTGGACCAACAGCCACCACATGCAGGGCGACCTTCGCAAGAGCGTGGAGAGCCTGAAGGACGCGAATCCCGACGGGGTCCTCATCGGCAGCGGAACGCTGGCAACGGAACTGGATCGCCTGGATCTGATTGACGAGTACAAGTTTCTCGTCCAGCCGATGATTGCCGGCCATGGGCCAAAACTCTACCAGAACGGACTTCCCGGCACACGACGGCTGGAACTTGTTTCAGCCGTGCCGCTCAGCAATGGCGTGGTCGCCATGCACTATCGGCGCGGACGCTGACGCCAACAGGTCTCGCGTCGTCGTCGGTGCTCCGGGTGTGGGTGTCGCCCGATGGCGACATGCTGGTCTTGCTGCGGGCAGCGCGCACTGCCGGGCAGGAGCAACATTGGTTGCCTCGATTGGCGCTTCAGGTAAGCTTGTCTGGGGCAGAGGAAGTCGGGAGCCACCGGGTTGAGTTCAAATGACTGGGCTGGGCGAGGCAGCCGGGCTTGGTGGCAAGAGCCCGCATTTCGTTCGGAATTACATCGGCCATGAGTGAGCGGTTTCCTCAAACAATGACTGCCCGACCGGGACGGTACAGGCGCATCCTGCGTCGCCTGATCCTTGCCGTCGGCGTCGTCGCCATCGTCTGGGCGGGCATGGCCTATCTCGTATTGCCGTTCGCCCTTCGCCACTACGGGCATCAAAAGGCGTTGGAAGGCCTTGAGATGGTGACGCGTACCGCGGACGGGCTGGCGGGCGATCCCCTGAATATCGGGATCATCGGATCGCGGGACGACCTCCTGATGGCGATGGCGGCGGCGGGCTGGTCGCCGGCCGATCCCGTGACGCTGCGCACCAGCATCGAGATCGTCGGCAGCGTGATTTTCGACAGGGAATATCGCGATGCGCCGGTCAGTCCGTTGTACTACCAGGGGCGGCGGCAGGATTTCGCTTTCGAGAAGGCGGTTGGCCGGAGCGCAGACAGGCGACAGCATGTGCGCTTCTGGAACGTCCTTTCCACCGGTGCGGAGGGGCGGCCCGTCTGGCTGGGGTCCGCCTCGTTCGATGTCAGCGTCGGATTCAGCCACTATACGGGGGCCGTGACCCACGCGATCTCCCCGGACGTTGACGCCATGCGCGACGAGTTGAGCGCGGACCTTGCCGCGACTGGACGCGTCGCCCAGGTCTACGAAGTGACGGGCGTCGGCCTGACCGTCAACGGACGCAACGGCGAGGGCGACCGCTACTACACCGACGGCGAGATCCGCTTCTCCGTTCTGGAAGGCCCGGGAGTGAGCGGCCGCCAGCCGCCGCCGGTTCTGCCCAACCCGCCCCTCGTTGACCTGAAGAATGCGTTGTGGAATGCCGCCGCCCATTGACCCCGGCCAACGGCCCGCGCGGCAGCCAGAGTTCAGCCGCGGGCCGGCACTGTCTGCAAAGCCTGAAGGGCAGAATCTGCTGGAAGGCAGTTCCGGCTTGTGCTTGGTGCTGACGAGGGCGCGAACCCGGAACGATGATGGAGGAACCGATGAGCTGGAATACAGTCGAGAACTGGTTGACGCATCTGCATCCCGACAGATGGTCGGGCGCGCTGATCATCCTCGCGCTCTTCTGGGTCGCCGGTCTGTTGCTGTCGCATCTGCTCAGGCGGGCGATCCACCTTGTGGTCGAACGGGACCACGATAACCGGCTCGACCGCATGTCGATTGCCTTCCTGTCGAAGGTGGCAAGCGCCTTCGTCTGGATCATGATCCTGATGTTTTACGCGCATATGATTCCGGCGCTCGACCGTCTCGCCACAGCGCTTCTGGCAAGCGTTTCGGTCGCCTCGGTGGTCTTCGGCCTTGCCGCGCAATCGACCCTGTCGAATTTCGTGGCGGGTTTCAGCCTGATCTTCTATCGCCCGTTCCGGCTCGGCGACAAATTGCAGATCAATGCGCCGGGCGGCATCGAGACCGGCGTGGTGGAGGACGTATCGCTCGGCTACACGATGCTGAAAACCTTCGACAATCGCCGCGTCATCATCTCGAACGCCTCGATTTCGAGCGCGACCATGATCAACCTCTCTGCCAAGGAACAGCGGACCATGGCGGTCATTCCGATCTCGATCGGCTATGATTGCGACATCGACGAGGCGCGGGCGCTGATCATCGAGGTCGCCTCGGGACTTTCCGATATCGAAGAGGTCGTCGGCTGCCCGGTCACCAATCTCGGCGCCTCGAGCGTCGATCTCAGCCTGCGCGTCTGGTGCGGGGATTCCGGCGTTGCGGCGGGGGTGAAGAACAGCATGCTCGAAGCCGTGAAGAAGCGTTTCGACGCGGCCGGGATCGAAATTCCCTACGCCTACCAGAATGTCGTGGTCAAGCAGCTGCCGGAAGTGCGACGTCAGCAAGAGCGCGACAAGACCGGGTGATCGGACTTCGCTGGTTTCAGTGCGGGCTGGCCCACCGGGCAGATCGGCAGTGGTTCGGGAATTCCGAGTATCGTCTGAGCCTGTCCCCTGGGGCCTTGCGCTTCGCACAACAGCGCGTGGCGATTGCCCGCGCGGTGGCCAACGCGCTGCTGGTGCTCCTGGCGGACGAGCCCACCGGCAATCTCGACCCGGAAACCGCCGGCTACGTGTTCGAGGCGCTCGATGCGCTGGTGCGCCAGTCGGGCCTCTCCGCCGTCATCGCCACCCACAACCACGACCTCGCCAGCCTGATGAACCGCCGGGGGACATTGCATGACGGCAAGGTTGTGGAGGTTTAGAGGGGGCGGGTAGCGAGGGCTTAGCTTTAGCGCCTTCTATCTCCTTTACATTGCCCGTCTCGCCATCCAGCAACCGACCTACCTGTGGTGATCACGAACACAGAGTATGCCTCAGGTGAGAGGCCAGACCTTTCTTGTCAGAAGAAAGTAGTCATCGACTGTGTATGTTTGGAAGAATTCGTAGTGTCCGAACAAGCTTTCAAGTCCCGGCTGGTATCCCGCCGTGTGGGTCATTTCATCAAAAATATGGGAGAGCCACCTGACAACCGACAGTGTATAGAAACGACCATACTTCTGCGCCCATTTCGTCTGCCCGGTGCGCTCCGAAGCGGTTGTGAGGTTTGATATGACCGCCCCGGTTTCGTTCGTATGATGAATAAAAACGCTATCGCCGACTAAAGCATTCATGATCGCTGCCCGCTGCTTTACCCTGCTCTCCGTACGTCTTCCGCGATAATGCTTGTCTAGGATTGGCTCGACGACCTCAGTCCACCACTTATTGACTGGCTCGTCCGCAGCGTTGAAATTGGGGTTTCCGATAGCTTCAAAGTTAGCATACCGCCCCTTCGATGCGTCTGAAAATTCATCAAGACAATCTATAACGGCAGAGCAAATCGGGTCGGTCGGCAGCAGATATGGAACAGAGATGTCTCGTTTGGTAGCAATCTGATCGGCCTTGCCAATCAGGTCTTTCAACCGATGGCCATATCGCCGGACCACAGCCTGACCTGGCAATGTGCCGCCATTGTCGATAGCAAAGTCCGCAACCAAAATGAGTTTTGCCAAGCGCTCGATCCCAATCGTAAGCCCGAAAAACGCTGTGTAGTATTCACCAAAGCCGCTACCATAACTCGCACGCCCCAACGCAGTGGCGCCGGAGCCGAGTATCTGGCTGACAAGCGATGCTTCACGGTGCAACGCTTTCCATTCGGGAATTGAGAAAGGCTCGACACGGTTCATTGCCTATGCATACTGCAGGTTGAAGGGTCTGTATACAGACCTGGCTGGCGAGTGCCTAGGTCAATAAAGTCGGTCAGAATGCGCTCAATGAATATCTTTGCTACACGAGAAACGGTTTCGAATGAAAGCAATGGGATCGAATCCAGGCCAGCGTCATCTGTGTGGAGAAGCAGTCGGGAAGGAATCTGTGGGTCTGAATTCGTATAACTACTTCCGGACTTGAGCAGCCACGGGGAGCGACCCTCAAATTCTGCGGCTGACATGCTGACGAAAGGGCTGGCACTCACCAATCGATATTGCGTGAATAAAAAGATCGAGAGCACATTTCAAAAATGCCAAGTACAGAAACAGCACTTAGAGAGTGGCGATACGGACCGACTCAGGCTGAGCGGCTTGTCGTTGGTATTCTGCGACTAGAAAAGTATAATAACGTTCACCCTCAAGCACCGCTCGGCGGCCCTGACAACGGCGCTGATATACTTTGCGATCGTGGACGTTATTTTTGGGTCTGCGCGGTATACTTCCCAACAACGGAGAAAGAGTTTTCCGCAATCGAACGCAAGTTCCTACACGATCTAGAAAGCGCGCAAGTGCACGGGCGCAACGGCTTTATTTTTATGACAAATCAGCGTCTGACGCGCCAGCAACGAAATGATTTGCGTGATCAAGCTAATGCGCTGAGGCAGGAATGTGAAATCTACGATGTTGAGCGTATTCGTGGAGCTTTGGATTCGCCGGAAGGGTACGGCCTCCGCGTCGGCTATCTCCACATCGCTATGAACGCTGACGAGCAGGTGGCCTTCTTTGCAAACCGTGAGAATCAGCTTGCTGACCTCATGACGGAGCAGACGCAGCATCTGAAGGTCGTTCTGAGTCATATCGATCAGATCCGCCAAGGTCAGGCAGATGCGGCGCAAACGATGCGTGTTATGGCAGGGGCGCAGGATTTGTCTATCGATCCCGTGCGATCTATGGATCCACTCGCAGTCGGTGAGATTTTATCCGAACCAGGAGTGGTGAAGATATCCTTGCAGCTCGATCCCGCGATGGTTCTGCTGTTTCACCGCCTTGTATGCTTCGATCTGCCGTCCCGAATCGTTGGCCATCTACGCACTGAAGAAGTCGTAATAAGGAAGGCAAGCGCAGCGCCGGCAGATCCAACGATCAGTCCGCCTAAACCTGCCGATATACGGAGGCTTCTCACTGAAGTATGTACGGAGTGGCGAACCGGTATCGCCGCCGCCAAGAACCCGATTGAACAGATGGATGCGATTGTCCGACTCTTCCATGGCATTTTATCGGTTCACCCGTTCCTTGATGGAAACGGTCGCGTTGCGCGCAGCATCTTAATGCAGCAGTGCCTCGACACATTCGGACATGTCGACATGAGCCGTCTTGATCGTGGTGTTCCCTACTACACGTCTCTCCAAGCCGCAGACGGCGGCGAATTTGCACCGCTTAAGGCGCTTATCCTGAAAGCCGTCAGCGGCTGACTATTCCTTAACGGCTTGTTAGCGTTTGTCACGCCAGCTGGACGTTTCGCCCTCGCCGCACCTCGGCGTGGCAGGCAACTGTACTGCAACTTTCGGGCATATTCGGCAAAATTCAGAGCGATTGAAATGGGGTCGCCGCCGTTTAGATCAGTATGACCTTAAAGGCATCGATCCGACCGCTTATCTCTTGAAGCCGTCAGCCCGCTACCGGCCCCTTTTCAGTCCATTGTTCCAATGCACCAAAAGCCCACTGTCCGCCCATAGCAACCTTGCCGTGGAAAGCCAATATTACTCCAGTCTCCACACAAAAAAGCACGGCGGATTTCTCTGCCGTGCCTCATGAATGTGTCCTGTTTGATACCCTCAGCGCAACCTTTTCGCTGCCGTCTCCGGCACCAGCTCTCCCGCCAGCCGGCGATCCAGGTAGTCCTCGCATTCTTCCATCAGCTCGTCGACCTTGCCGGTGAAGAAGTGGTTGGCGCCGGGCATGGTCTTCTGGGTGATGAGGATGCCCTTTTGCAGCTTGAGCTTCTCGACCAGGCCGTTGACGTCCTTCTCGGGCGCCACCTTGTCGGCGTCGCCATGGATGATCAGGCCCGAGGACGGGCAGGGGGCAAGGAACGAGAAGTCGTAGGTGTTGGGCTGCGGCGCGATCGAGAAGAAGCCCTCGATCTCGGGGCGGCGCATCAGAAGCTGCATGCCGATCCAGGCGCCGAAGGAGTAGCCTGCCACCCAGCAGCTTTTCGAATCCGGATGCAGGCCCTGCACCCAGTCGAGTGCTGCGGCGGCATCGGAGAGTTCGCCGGCGCCGTGGTCGAAATCGCCCTGGCTGCGGCCGATCGAGCGGAAATTGAAGCGAAGCGTCGTAAAGCCGCGCTGCTGGAACATGTAGAACAGCTGGTAGACGATCTGGTTGTTCATGGTGCCACCGAACTGCGGGTGCGGATGCAGCACAATGGCGATCGGCGCGTTCTTTTCCTTGCCCGGCTGGTAGCGGCCTTCGAGACGACCGGCGGGTCCGTTGAAAATGACTTCAGGCATTGATACTCCATGCATGGGCTCAGGTTCGGGCGGCCTGCCGTCCGGGTTTGCGGATGCCGGCGGGCGGGTGGATATCGCTAGCGTGCCCTTGACGGGGGCGGGGCGGCTCCCTAGAACCTAGTTTAGAATCGTTCGAAACTGCAGCGGTGTCGCTGAAAGTTTGTGTGTCTTACGGCATCGGGCACAGAAAATTCAAGAAAAATGCGCCTGCCACGGTGGCGGGCGTCATCCGCAGGCAAGGAAGATGATGGCCAAGGGGCGTCTCTACTTCGATCACAACGCGACCGCGCCGCTGCTTGCGGCGGCGAAGTCGGCGATGTGTGACGCGATGGAGCTGCCCGGAAACCCCTCATCGGTGCACGCGGAAGGCCGCAAGGCCCGCGCCCTGATCGGCAAGGCGCGCGAGGCCGTGGCCCGGCTCTGCGATGTGCCGCCGGCGCAGGTGATTTTCTGCTCGGGCGCGACGGAAGCCGCCAATCATGTTCTGACGCCCGATTACCGCATGGGCCGTTCGCCGGTGCGGGTGTCGCGGCTCTACGTCTCTGCGGTCGAGCATCCGGCCATTCTCTCGGGCGGCCGGTTCGCGCCGGACCAGATCACCGTGCTGCCGGTCGATGCCGAGGGGCGGCTCGATCTCAAGGCCCTGGAAGATGCTCTCGCCGGTCACGATCAGGCGAGCGGCCAGGCGATGCTGGCGCTTCAACTGGCCAACAACGAGACCGGCGTGTTCCAGCCGGTGCGGCAAGCCGCCGAGCTGGTCAAGGCCCATCACGGGCTGATGGTTGTCGACGCGGTGCAGGGCGCGGGCCGGCTGCCGCTGTCGCTTGCCGATCTCGGCGCCGATTTCCTGATCCTGTCGGGTCACAAGATCGGCGGCCCGAAGGGGATCGGCGCGCTTGTCAGTGCCGGCGAGATCCTGATGCCGGCACCGCTGTTGCGCGGCGGCGGGCAGGAAAAGGGCCATCGCGGCGGCACCGAGAACCTGATCTGCATTGCCGGGTTTGGCGCAGCCGCCGATGCCGCTCGCCAAGCCCTTGTTAATGTCGGCCGCATAGCCGCGTTGCGCGACCGGCTGGAAGCCGGGTTGCGCGAACTGGCGCCCGATGTGATCCTGCATGGCGAGGCAGTTGAGAGGCTCGCAAACACCAGCTTCTTCTCGCTGCCGGGCCTGAAGGCGGAAACGGCGCAGATCGCCTTCGACATGGAAGGCGTGGCGGTGTCCGCCGGGGCTGCCTGTTCGTCCGGCAAGATCGGCTTGAGCCATGTGCTTGCGGCCATGGGCGCGGACGCGGATCTCGGAGCAATCCGGATCAGCCTCGGGCCGGAACACACGGAAAATGACGTTGAGCGGTTCCTTGAAGCGTTCAAAGCGATTAATACCCGGCGGATGGTCCGCAAGGGAGCCGAAGTGGCCGCCTGACGCGGCTGGAAGATTTTGATTCGCGAGACAGAAAATTTCGCGAATGACATAGCGTGGACGACCGTCCCGCACTACATAGTGATGAGCCATGAATGGCACATCACACGACGTTAACAAGCTGCCGGCCTTGACCCGGCGAGATTGGAGAGCGCCATGCCTGCCGTGCAGGAGACCATTGATCAGGTCCGCCAGATCGACGTTGATCAGTACAAATACGGCTTCGAGACCGTTATCGAGAGCGATACCGCCCCGAAGGGTCTGACCGAAGACACCATCCGGATGATTTCGGCCAAGAAGAACGAGCCCGAATGGATGCTCGAGTGGCGGCTGGATGCGTTCAAGCGCTGGCTGACGCTGGAAGAGCCGACCTGGGCGCGCGTCGATTATCCCAAGATCGATTTCCAGGACATTCACTATTACTCGGCGCCGAAGGGAACGGCGGGCCCGAAGTCGATCGACGATGTCGATCCGGAACTGCTCCGGGTCTACGAGAAACTCGGCATTCCGCTGCGCGAGCAGGAAATCCTGGCCGGCGTGCAGCAGTCGAAGATCGCTGTCGACGCGGTGTTCGATTCGGTCTCCGTGGTCACCACCTTCAAGAAGGAACTGGCCCAGGCCGGCGTGATCTTCATGTCGATCTCGGAAGCGATGCGCGAGCATCCCGAGCTGGTGCAGAAGTATCTCGGCACCGTGGTTCCGGTGACCGACAATTACTACGCCACGCTCAATGCGGCGGTGTTCACTGATGGTTCGTTCGTCTACGTGCCAAAGGGCGTTCGCTGCCCGATGGAGCTGTCGACCTATTTCCGCATCAACGAGAAGAACACCGGCCAGTTCGAGCGCACGCTGATCATCGCCGAGGAGGGGGCCTACGTCTCCTATCTCGAAGGCTGCACCGCGCCGCAGCGCGACGAGAACCAGCTGCATGCCGCCGTGGTCGAGCTGATCGCCATGGATGACGCCGAGATCAAGTACTCGACGGTGCAGAACTGGTATCCCGGCGACAAGGACGGCAAGGGCGGGATCTACAATTTCGTCACCAAGCGCGGCGACTGCCGCGGCGACCGGTCGAAGATCTCCTGGACCCAGGTCGAGACCGGATCGGCGATCACCTGGAAATACCCGTCCTGCATCCTGCGCGGCGACGACAGCCGTGGCGAGTTCTACTCGATCGCGGTGTCGAACGGCTACCAGCAGATCGATTCGGGCACCAAGATGATTCATCTCGGCAAGAACACCTCGAGCCGGATCATCTCCAAGGGCATCTCCGCCGGCCATTCGTCCAACACCTATCGCGGCCAGGTTTCGGCCCACCGCAAGGCAACGAACGCCCGCAACTTCACACAGTGCGACAGTTTGCTAATTGGCAACGACTGCGGGGCGCACACGGTGCCATACATCGAGGCCAAGAACTCGACGGCGCAGTTCGAGCACGAAGCCACGACCTCGAAGATCTCCGAGGACCAGCTGTTCTACTGCCTGGCCCGCGGCATCCCCGAGGAAGAAGCCATCGCGCTGATCGTCAACGGCTTCGTCAAGGAAGTCATCCAGGAACTGCCGATGGAGTTCGCCGTTGAAGCCCAGAAGCTGATCGGCATCTCGCTGGAAGGCAGCGTCGGTTAGTGATGCTGGCTGTTGCGCGGGTGCAGGCCGTCAAGGTCAGGGCGCCCGCGGCCCTCATCGCAGTGTTTTGTCGCCGCTGGCACAAGCGGCTTGAAATTATCTAGGTATCGGAATCAGACATGTTGGAAATCAAGAACCTTCACGCCCGTATCGCCGAAGACGGCACGGAAATCATTCGCGGCCTCAACCTGACGGTCAAGGCCGGCGAAGTCGCCGCCATCATGGGGCCGAACGGCTCGGGCAAGTCGACGCTGTCCTACATCCTCGCCGGCCGCGATGATTACGAGGTCACCGAAGGCGACATCCTCTACAATGGCGAGAGCATTCTCGAACTCGACCCGGCCGAGCGTGCCGCCAAGGGCATCTTCCTGGCGTTCCAGTATCCGGTCGAGATCCCGGGTGTGGCCACCATGCAGTTCCTGAAGGTGGCGATGAACGAGCAGCGCAAGGCGCGCGGCGAGGAAGAGCTGAAGACCCCGGACTTCATCAGGCTGGTCAAGGAAGCCGCCGCCAGCCTGCAGATCGACCCGGACATGCTCAAGCGTCCGCTCAATGTCGGGTTCTCCGGCGGCGAGAAGAAGCGCGCCGAGATCCTGCAGATGAAACTGCTGGCGCCGCAGCTTTGCGTGCTCGACGAAACCGACTCCGGCCTCGACATCGATGCGTTGAAGATCGTGTCCGATGGCGTCAACGCGCTGCGCTCGCCCGACCGCGCGGTCATCGTCATCACCCACTATCAGCGCCTGCTCGAGCACATCGTGCCCGACACCGTGCACGTGCTCTACAAGGGCCAGGTGATCAAGACCGGAGACAAGGACCTGGCGCTCGATCTCGAAGCCAATGGCTATGCCGGGATCATCGAAGCCGCCGCTTGAGGCTGCGCGACAAAGACGGGCCGCAAGGCCAGGAGAGACAGGCATGAACATGCAGACAAAGCCGCCCCACACCGCAGCAGAACAGGCGATCCTCGACAGCTTCGCCGAGATGATCGGTCAATTGCCGGGTGATGCGCCGGTGACCGCCGCACGCGACAAGCTGCTCAGTGGCATCAGCAATGCCGGCCTTCCGACCCGGCGGATCGAAAGCTGGCATTACACCGACCTGCGCAGCCTGCTGCGCGATGTGCCGAAGAAGGCGACCGGTTCGGCACGGCGGCTGGATCCGCTGGTTCGCGGCAGCGTCGTGCTGCCCGTCGTCCAGGGCCAGAGCGCCGACATGAGCGCGCCGGACGGCATGGAACTTGAGCCCTACATGGACCTCTTGGTTTCCGGTGGGGCGGCGAAGAGCCTTGCCGAGCGCGGTTCCGACGACCTGATCGGCCGGCTCAACGGCGCCTTCGTCGGCGACGGCTACAGCTTCAAGGTTGCCGCGGGTCAGACGATCGACGAGATCATCGAGATCCAGTCGGTCCAGTCCGGCGGCCAGGTGCACAACCGCTTCGTGGCCGCATTCGGAGCCGAGGCGAAGGCCACCGTGATCGAACGGCATCTTGGCGACAAGGCCGAGGCCGGACTGTCGACATCGGTCGCCTCGCTCGAGCTCGAGGACGGCGCCGAGGTGACTTGGATCGTCCTGCAGGGCTGCGGCGAGACCGACCAGCATCTGGGTCAGCTCAACGCCCGGCTGGGCGCGGGCTCGACGCTGAAGGTCTATGTGATCAACGCCGGCGGCAAGCTGGTGCGGCAGGAACTGCATATCGACGTGGCGGGCGAGGGCTCGCATTTCGACCTGCGCGGCGTCAACCTGCTGGCGGGCGACAGCCACACCGACGTGACGCTGACGCTGGGCCACACGGTGCCCAACACCACGTCCTCCGAGATCGTCCGCAACGTGGTGCTGAACCGGGCGCGTGGCGTCTTCCAGGGCCAGATCCGGGTGGCGCAGATCGCGCAGAAGACCGACGCGCAGATGGCCTGCAACACGCTGCTTCTGTCGGATGACGGCGAGTTCTCGGCCAAGCCGGAACTCGAGATCTTCGCCGATGACGTGATCTGCGCGCATGGCGCCACGGTGATCGATATCGATCACAATCACCTGTTCTACCTGATGGCGCGCGGCATCACCGAGAAGTCGGCGCGGGCGTTGCTGGTCAACGGGTTCGTTGACGAGCTGATTGACGAGCTTGAAAACGAAGAGCTGGTCGAGGCACTGGAAGCGCTGATCGAACAATGGCTTGCCGATCATGGCTGACAATCTGAATCAGGTTTATGATGTCGAGGCGGTGCGCAAGGATTTCCCGATCCTGTCGCGCACGGTCTATGACAAGCCACTGGTTTATCTCGACAATGGCGCGTCGGCGCAAAAGCCGAAGGCGATGATCGATGCGGTCAGCCATGCCTATGCGAACGAATATGCCAATGTGCACCGCGGCCTGCATTTCCTGTCGAATGCGGCGACCGACGCCTATGAGAATGCGCGGGAGATCGTGAAGCGGTTCCTCAATTCGCCGTCGGTCGACAATGTGGTGTTCACCAAGTCGACCACCGAGGCGATCAACACGGTGGCCTACGGCTATGGCATGCCGCATATCGGCGAGGGCGACGAGATCGTCATCACCATCATGGAGCATCACTCCAACATCGTGCCGTGGCATTTCCTGCGCGAACGCCAGGGCGCGAAGATCGTCTGGGTCGGCGTCGACGACCAGGGCAATTTCGATCTCGACGATTTCCGCAAGGCGCTGACCGACCGGACCAAGCTGGTGGCGATCACCCACATGTCCAACGTTCTGGGCACCGTGGTCGATGTGAAGGAGGTCTGCCGCATCGCGCATGAGCGCGGCATCAAGGTGCTGGTCGACGGCAGCCAGGGTGCTGTTCACATGCCGGTCGATGTCCAGGACATCGATTGCGACTGGTACGTGATGACCGGTCACAAGCTCTATGGCCCGTCGGGCATCGGCGTGCTTTACGGCAAGTCAGAGGCGCTCAATGCCATGCAGCCTTTCATGGGCGGCGGCGAGATGATCGTCGATGTGAGCGAGGATGCGGTCACTTACAATGATCCGCCGCACCGGTTCGAGGCGGGCACACCGCCGATCGTGCAGGCGATCGGGCTTGGCGCCTCGCTCGAGTACATGGAAAAGCTCGGGCGTGAGCGGATTGCCGCGCACGAAGCCGATCTGGCCGCCTATGCCTCCGAAAAGCTCAAGGCGGTCAACGCGCTTCGCCTGATCGGCACGGCTCCGGGCAAGGGCGCAATCTTCGCCTTCGAGATCGAGGGCATTCATGCCCACGACGTCTCGATGCTGATCGATCGCTCTGGCGTTGCCGTCAGGGCAGGCACCCATTGCGCCCAGCCGCTGCTCAAGCGGTTCGGCGCGACCTCGACTTGCCGCGCCTCGATGGGGCTGTACAATACCCGGGCGGAAATCGATGTGCTGGTCGAAGCACTCGAAAAGGCCCGGGCGTTTTTCTCTTGAAGGATATGAGCCGATGAGCGACGCATCCGAAACTGACACCGCAGCAGCAGCCGAAACCGGCACTGCCGTCACCGAGTCGGCGATTCCGCGCGAGGAACTGGCGAGGCTGAGCGACGACATCATCTCGGCGCTGAAGACCGTCTACGACCCGGAAATTCCGGCCGACATCTACGAGCTCGGGCTGATCTACAAGATCGATATCGAGGACGACCGGATGGTCAAGATCCAGATGACGCTGACCGCGCCGGGCTGCCCGGTGGCCGGCGAAATGCCGGGCTGGGTCGAGAACGCCGTCAACACGGTCGAGGGCATTTCCGGCGTCGACGTATCGATGACGTTCGACCCGCCCTGGACACCGGACCGGATGAGCGAAGAGGCGCAGGTAGCTGTCGGCTGGTACTGATGCCGTGCCGCTGTCACTTTGTTGGCTTCTTGTTAAGTTGACTGCTTCACACTACATTCATGGAACAAAGCAGCGGGCCTTGAACCCGTTTTGCCGAAGGAGACCGTGATGGGTTTTGCCGTAATGACATTGACGCCGGCGGCAGCCGAGCGCGTCAAGACAATCCTGAAGACATCCGACAATGCCGCGGGTATCCGCGTGAGCATCAAGAAGGGCGGTTGCGCCGGGATGGAATACGCCATCGATCTGGCGAAGGAAGCCGATCCCAAGGATGACCGGATCGAGCGCGACGGCGCCACGGTGTTCGTGGCACCGGAAGCCGTGCTCTATCTGCTCGGCACCGAGATGGATTACGAAGTCACCAAGCTGCGCTCGGGTTTCGTGTTCAACAACCCGAACCAGACATCGGCCTGCGGCTGCGGCGAATCGGTCGAGCTGAAACCTGCCGATCTGGCCAAGCTCGCCGCCGAGGGCAATGCTGTGGTCCGGGCGGATTGAACCGGATCCTGCCCCTGACACGCTGAGTCAGGTGCTTTGCAGATTGAATCCTGAAATGCCCGCAAGTCTCTGACTTCGCGGGCATTTCGTTGTCCGGTCGAGTGGTCTTGTCTATCGCTCGGCGTTCTAGGCGAAGGCAATCCGCAGATTGTCGAGCGGCAGCCCGCTGACCGTTGTTGCCCATGTCTCGCCCGGCTTGACCGGGAACGCGCGCGTCACCGTGCCGGTGGTGACGATTTCTCCGTCGCCGATCGGCTCGGCGTCGGGATCGTTTGCAATCACCTCGATGGCGTGGCGCAGTGCCGACAGCGGGCTGCCCAGAACATTGCCGCCATGGCCAATGTCGATGGTTTCGCCGTCGCGCGCGATCTCGATCTGGAAGGTCTTGAGAGCCGACGGCAGCATCGCGGCGTCTTCATCCGTCATTTGCCGGCGCGGCCCGCACAGATAGGCGCCGTGCAGGCCGAAGGCAGCCACCGTGTCGGCGGCCCTGAATTTCCAGTCCTTGTAGAGCGAATCGACGATCTCGAAGCCGTGCGCATACCAGGCAACCGCACCGAGCAGTTCGTCGTCGCTTTCCCCAACCCGCGGGGCGCGCGCGAAGGCGAAGGCGATTTCGGGCTCGATCCGCGGCTCGCAGAAAGGGGCGAGTGAAAACGGGATCTGGGCCGACGAAACGTCGTGGAAGGTCGTGTCATACATGTAGCCCCATATCGGGGCGTGCACCTGGTATTCGTCCCAGATCGTGCGGTTGGTGAAGCCGAGCTTTCGGCCGATCACGCGCTCGCCTTCAGCTTTGCGCAGATCCCTGATCCGCCGGCTGATCCTGTAGGCCGTTTCCATCGAGAGGTCTTCGGCCTGGGCACAGGCGATCTGCCGCCTGTCGCGCCGGGCGTCATGGATGTGTCGCGCGCGCTTCTCCTCCCAGGTGGCCGTCACCGGATCACCCCCGCATCTTTTCGCCCATCGGATCAAACGGCGCCTCGAGCGCGATCCGGGCCGGGCGGCGGATGCCCATGATTTCGATCTCGAACATGCCGGTCTCGCCGTTGGTCGCGAGTGCCGCCGGGATGTAGCCCTGGGCCATCGAGGAGCCGATGGTGTGGGCGTAGCCGCCCGAGGTGATCCAGCCGACCACGCGCCAGTCGCCGTCGCGCAGGGTTCCGCCTTCCGGCTTGGCGATTTCCTTGCCGTCGCCGTCAAAGCGCGGCGCGCCGTAGCCGTGCGGGGCCTCGACCGTGCCGTAATCGGTGTCGCCGACTTTCGCCCAGACCGGCTCGTCGCCCATCACGTCGGCGTCAAGCGCATCGACCAGGAATGAGGTGCGTATCAGCTTCGGGCCGTCCGCATGTTCTTTTGCCGCCGCCTCGCGGCCGATGAAATCGTTCTTCGACAGCTTGATGAAGCGCTCCATGCCGCCCTCGTAGGGGCCGTAGATGGGCCTGAGTTCGCGGAACCAGGTGGGGAAGTTCTTCTCGAGCCGCATCGAGAGCAGCGCGCGCATGCCGAAGTCGGCGATGCCGAATTCCTCGCCCGCCGCCTTGATGGCGCGGTAGACCGCCTGCTGGTAGCACGGCTCCATCCAGATCTCGTAGCCGAGATCGCCGGTATAGGTGACACGGTTGACCATGCATGGCGCGCCGCCGACATCCATGCAGCGGAAATCCATGAAGCGGAAGGCCGCATTGGAGACGTCGTCATCGGTGAGTTTGGCGAGCAGGTCGCGGGCGCGGGGGCCGGCGATCGACAGGCCGACCAGGGTGAGGTCGTAGCGGTGAACGCGGATCGAGCCGTCCCTTGGCAGGTGCTTTTCGAACCAGCGCATGTGGTAGCGCTGCGCCGCCGACGAGCCCCAGACCATGAAGTCCTCGTCGCCCGCCTTGGCAATGGTGAAATCGCCGATCAGCTTGCCGAACTCGTTGAGCATCGGGGTCAGCACAATGCGGCCGGTCTTCGGCATGGTGTTGGTCATCAGATGCGACAGCCAGGCTTCCGCGCCTTGGCCGGAAACGCGGTACTTGGCGAAATTGGCGATCTCGGTGACGCCGACGCGCTCGCGCACGGCGCGGACCTCGTTGCCGATGTGCTCGAAATCGTTGGAGCGGTGGAAGGAGAGCACGTCATGCGCTTCCTCGGCGCTTGGCGCAAACCAGAGCGGCGTCTCCAGCCCCCAGCTGTCGCCCATCACCGCGTGATTGTCGCGCACCATGACGTCGTAGAGTGGCGTCGTCTGCTGCGGGCGGGCGGCAGGCAGTTCCTCGTTGGGGAAGCGGATCGAGAAGCGGCGCGAATAATTCTCGCGTACCTTGGCGTTGGTGTAGCGCAGCGTCGCCCATTCGCCGAAGCGGGAAACATCCATGCCCCAGATGTCGGCGCCCGGATCGCCATGAACCATCCAGTTCGACAGCGCCAGGCCCACGCCACCGCCCTGGGAGAACCCGGCCATCACGGCGCAGGCCGTCCAGTAGTTGGTCAGGCCGGGGACGGGGCCGACCAGCGGGTTGCCGTCGGGAGCGAATGTGAAGGGGCCGTTGATGACCTGCTTGATGCCGGCGTTTTCCATCGCCGGGAAGTGGCGGAAGCCGACTTCCAGCGAGGGCGCGATGCGGTCGAGATCGGGCGCCAGCAGTTCATGGCCGAAATCCCACGGCGTGTTGACCGGCGACCAGGGCTTGCAGGCCTTCTCGTAGGTGCCGAGCAGGATGCCGGTGCGTTCCTGGCGGGTGTAGATCTCGCCCTTGAAATCGATGACGCCGACCAGCTCGCGGCCGGTCTTGGCGTTGAACTCCAGCACCTCGGGCATTTCCTCGGTCAAGAGATACATGTGTTCCATGGCCAGAAGCGGCAGTTCGAGGCCGACCATGCGGCCGACTTCGCGCGCCCAGAGGCCACCGGCATTGACGACGTGGTCGGCCTTGACCGTTCCCTGTTCGGTGACGACGTTCCAGGTGCCGTCGACCTCCTGGGTCAGCTCGATGACCCGGTTCCTGAGCACGATCTCGGCGCCAAGCTTCTTGGCAGCCTTGGCGTAGGCGTGGGTGGTGCCGGACGGGTCGAGATGGCCCTCGACCGGATCCCAGAGCGCGCCGACGAAATTGCTCTCGTCCATCAGCGGGAACATCGCCTTGGCCTCGGAGGGGGTGATCAGCTCGGTCTCCATGCCGAGATAGCGGCCCTTGGCGTGGACAAGCCGGAGGAAGTCCATGCGTTCCGGCGAATCGGCCATCATCACGCCGCCGGTCAGGTGCAGGCCGCAGGACTGACCCGAGAGTGCTTCGAGTTCCTCGTAGAGGCTGACGGTGTAGGCCTGCAGCTTGGCGACGTTGGGATCGCCGTTGAGCGTATGGAAGCCGCCGGCGGCATGCCAGGACGAACCCGAGGTCAGTTCCGAGCGCTCGATCAGCATGACATCGCTCCAGCCGGCCTTGGCCAGATGGTACAGGACGGAACATCCGACCACGCCGCCACCGATTACAACTGCCCTGACATGCGATTTCATTGCTCGTCTCCGTGCCCGATTTCGGCGGCAGATTGCGAAATCGAATCAGCGTGCACAAGAGGCAAATGCGACATCCGGTAACAAAGAAGTTTGCGGCAACGGATGAATGCCGCTTGCCTTTTACCGGCAAGGGCATTCCACATGCTGGACGGCGGATCAGCAGTGTCCGCAGCTTCAAACGGGGTTTCCAATGTCGATTTCCATGCATTCCATCTCGGTTCCGTTCTATGCCAGCATGCTCTCCAATCTCGGCCACGTGCTGAAGAAGGCCGAAGCCTGGGCGGCGGAGCGCAAGATCGACCCGGCCGTCCTGCTCAACGATCGCCTGGCGCCGGACATGCTGTCGCTCAGGTGGCAGGTCATGCTCGCCACCGATCATGCCAAGGGCGCCATTGCCCGGCTCGCCGGCGTCGAGATTCCCTCCTATCCGGATGTCGAGGAGAGCTTCGACGAACTGCAGGCCCGTCTCGCCAGGACCCGCGAATTCATCGAAAGCCTGCCGGAAGCCGATTTTGCCGGCGCCGAGGACAAGACGATTACATTGAAGATCGGCGGCCAGGAGATGAGCTTTCCCGGCCTGCGGTATTTCCAGGGCTTCTCGGTGCCGAACTTCTATTTCCACATGACCTCGGCCTACGCGATCCTGCGCCACAACGGCGTTCCGCTCGGCAAGGGCGATTTCTTCGGCCGCGGCTGAGCGCAAGAGGGCGACAAACCAGCCGATTGTTCTATATAAGGGAGCGATGTGCCCGGCTGAGGGCATTGAACTTGGGCCACAATGTTCAGCAACCGTTCATTGTGTCCTGCTAGATTGGTGATGATGAAAGACGCGCAGGACATTATTTCCAGGGCGCGCGGCTCCTTATGGCTGCGAACCCTTTCGGCTGTCCTGGTTCTGGGCTTTGCCGGCGGGCTTGCTGCCGACCGGGCGCAGGCGTTTGAAATCCTTGGCTTCAAGCTGTTTGAAAGCGACACGCCGGATGCGGTGGAAGTGGTCGACCCGCTTTCCTATTCGGTCACGCTTGAGGTTGCCGGCGAAGATCCCGATGGCGAATTGAAGACCAGGCTGGAAGCCGCTTCGGCGCTGGTGCAAGGTGCCGACCGCCCGGTGGCGGGGTCGATCGGGCTGATCCAGCGGGCAAATGGCGATTTCGAACAGCTGATCGCCGCACTCTACGAGAATGCGCGCTATGCCGGCGAAGTCCGTATTCTTCTCGATGGCAGGCGGCTCGCCGACCTGCCGCCCGATGCCGATCTGAGCGGCGGCGGAGCGGTTCCGGTTCGCATCCTGGTCGAGCCGGGCAAGCCGTTCCGGTTTGGCGACGTTTCTGTCCGCGATGTTGATGGACGCGCCTATGCGGCTGACGAGCAGGGGCTGGTTTCCGGCCAGCTCGCGAAGTCGACGGTCATTCTCGAGGCCGAGAATGCGCTGGTACAGGAGCTGGAAAAGAGCGGGCACCCGTTTGCCAGGGTCTCCGGCCGGGATGTGGTCGCCGACCACGCGCGCGGCGTCATCGACGTTTCACTTGAGCTCGAGGCCGGGCCAATCGCGCCGTTCGGCCAGACCGCTGTCGATGGAGCGGAAAGCGTCGACCGGGATTTCATCGCCCGGATGGCGGGTATCCCTGAGGGCGATCAATATGATCCGGCAGCGTTGGCGGCAGCGGAGAAACGGCTGCGGGCGCTGGAGGTGTTTTCAAGCGTGACGGTGCGTGGCAGCGAAAGCCTGTCGGCGGATGGTTCCGTTCCGGTTGCGGTGACGGTTGCAGAAAGAAAACACCGCTTCCTCGGCGCGGGCGCCACCTATTCGTCCACCGATGGCGGCGGGTTGGAGGCCTATTGGGGCCACCGGAACCTGTTTGGCCGTGCGGAGAAGCTGCGCATCGAAGGCTCGGTCAGCAGCTTGGGCCAGACCGCTCAGGCGAAAGACCTGACCTGGCGCGGCGCTTTGCTGTTCGAAAAGCCCGGTGTTCTCGGGCCGGCGTCGAAATTTGCCTCGAAGCTTGAAGTGAAGCAGGAAAACCCCGATGCCTATCGCCGGTTTTCCGTCGAAGCATCCGCGGGGATTTCCTATGAGCTGACGTCCGAGCAGACGGTCTCGGCTGGCGTCGATGTCGAATATGCCAAGCTGACCGACAGCTTCAACGTCAATCGCGAAACGATCACCGTGGCGGTGCCGCTCGAATATGTCCGCGACACCCGTGACAACAAGCTCAATCCGACCACCGGCACCCGGCTGTCGCTTCTGGCCGAGCCGACCTACGAGATCAATGGGGGCGCGACTTTCGTCAAGCTGCGCGCGGAAGCTTCGGCCTACCGGGCGCTTGATGCCGAAAAACGCTTCGTGCTTGCCGGCCGGGTGGCCGCCGGGTCGATCTACGGCGCCAATCTTGCCGCCATTCCTGCCAACCGTCGGTTCTATGCCGGTGGCGGTGGTTCGGTGCGCGGCTATGGCTATCAGGACATCGGCCCGCGCGATGTGGCGGGATTACCCACGGGCGGCCGCTCGGTGGTCGAGGCGTCGGCCGAATTGCGCATTGGCGTCACCGACACGATCGGCATCGTGCCGTTCCTCGATGCTGGTCTGGTCAGCTCCAACCAGAATTTTTCCGGCGCCCGGTTCAAGGCCGGCGCCGGCGTGGGAGTGCGCTACTCCACACCGTTCGGGCCGCTTCGCGTCGACGTCGCCGTGCCGCTGAACAAGGAGCCCACGGATCCCGATTACGGGATTTATGCAGGGATCGGGCAGGCATTCTGACATGGCGGAGAAGCAAAGAGACAGATCCCGTCCGGGCATGATCCGGCGCGTGATCCGGTGGCTTGCCATCGCCATACTGGTGCTTCTGGCGGCTCTGATTTTCGTTTTCGCCACGACACCCGGCGGGCGGCTGATCGCGCTGACCCTGAACCGGCTCGGTTCGAGCCCGGCGCAGAGCGTCGAGATCGACCGGATCGAGGGATTGCTGTCGGGGTCGACGCGCATCGGGCATGTGCTGCTGAGCGATGCCGATGGAGAACCCTGGCTCCTGCTCAAGGGAATTCAGATCGACTGGTCGCCACTGGCGCTGCTGAGCGCCGGGCTGGCCATCGATGACCTGACCATTGACGCGGTGGAACTGGCGCGGCTTCCGCAAGGTTCGGACAGCCAGTCGGATGGCGGACCATTGGTGCTGCCGCTGGCGTTTGACATCAAGCGGTTCACGGCGCCGGATATCCTGGTGGGCGAACCGGTCGCCGGCCGTCTCGCCCGGTTCGAAGCCAGGGGCAGTGCCCGCGTCGATGCATCGCTGTCAACCGCGCTCGCCGATCTGGTGGTCAAGCGGATCGATGGAGCCGGCGGCGCTCTCACCGTCGATGCCGATTATCTTAAAGCCGAAGACCGGTTCAACGTATCGGCCAAGCTCTCGGAACCGGCGGGCGGTGTGATGGCGCATCTTCTCAAGCTGTCGCCCCGGGATGCAATCAGCCTGACGGCGACATCGCAAGGCTCGCTCGCCGATTGGCGGCTCAATGCCGCCGGTGCGATCAATGACGAGATTGTTGCGGAAGCCAACCTGCAGATGGTCGCGGGCGAGGCGGGTGATGCGGTCTCGCTTGAAGCCAACGGCACGTTCGAGCAGTTCCTGCCGCCTTCGGTCGGACAATTGCTGTCAGGTCGAAGCGACCTGCTGCTCGAAGGTGTGATCGAACCCGACCGCACCGGGGCGGTGATTGACATCTTCACGTTCTCATCGTCGCGGCTGACGGCGCAGGGCCACGGCCGCGTGGCGCGGGAAGGGCAGGTGGACCTGACGGCCTCGGTCTCGCCGCAGGCGGGGGCGGCGGAATTGCGTTTCGGCGAGGGAACATCGCGGGTAAACCTGACGGTGCCGGAGGCCACGGTCCGCATCAATGGCAAGGCGGAAGAAGCCGGCCTGCGTCTCGAATTGTCGGTCGACCGCGTGTCCGGGTCTGATTTCAGTGCCGACGGACTTGCTGTGGTCGCCGATTTCGAGCGGTTTTCGCTCGACACAAGAAGCGGCACGGGAACGGTCAACGTCCGGATCGATGCGGTCGGGTCGAGCAATGACATCGCTGCCCGCGCGGTTGCCGGCGGGGTAAACCTGTCCGGCGCGATTGCGCTTGATGAAGACGGGTCCATCTCAAGCGAGGCGTTGCAGCTCCGCACCGGCGTGGCCGAACTGGCGATCCGGGATTTCTCGTTTGACGCGGCGGGCGCACTGGCGGCAAACCTGTCGGGCTCGATCCGCAATGCCGTGCTGTCTGTGCAGGCGACGGATTTGCTGGGGCCGGACACGACGTTTCAGGCGGAGGTCTCGCGGGACGAGGCCGGTGCGCTGACCGTCAGTGATTTTGAGGCTTCGTCCTCATCCGTGCAGGCCAGCGGCAGTGTGGCGCTGAGCGCCGAGGGCGAGATTGCCGGCGACGTCGAGGCGGCGTTCTCCCGGCCCGCCGACGATAGCGATGCGGTCTCCGGCGGCCTGAACCTGACGGCAAGCGTCTCCGGCAAGGCCTCGGCGCCGGCTTTCGAAGCGCGGCTCAGCGGCAACGAGCTGTTGCTGCAGGGGCGCGATCTCTCGGATCTGGTGCTCACCGCCAAAGGGGTGGCCGATCCGGCTTCTCCGCAAGCCGATGTGGAACTGACCGGCTCGCTCGAGGGGCGACCGGTCAACGGCAGTCTGGTGGTCTCTCAGGCTGATGGTGCTGTGCGGATCGATCCGCTCAGGCTGCAGGTCGCCGACAACCTGATCTCCGGCTCTCTTGTTCTCGATGAAGCCTATCGCCCGGCTGGCGTGATCGATCTCGAGCTGAACGATATCGGGTCGCTGTCCGCGCTGGCCTTGCAGGCGATCGAGGGGAGCGGCGGCGGTTCGATCAGGTTCGACGTGGTGGACGACAAGTCGGTCGCCACCATAGGGATCGGTTTCCCGGACCTGTCGGGAGAGGGGTTCTCGCTCCGCGATGCCCGGGTCAACCTCGACGTGGCTGATCTTTTCGGCGCACCCAAACCCGTTGGCACGCTGGATGTGGCAAGGCTGAGCGCCGGAGGAACCGACGTGACGACGCTTGCGGCGTCGTTCAGCCAGACCGACGCCTGGACGGTGGTCGAAGGCAAGGCGCAGGCAGCCGGACTTCCGGTCTCCATCAATGCGCGGGTTCGGCAGAGTGAAAATGGGACCGAACTCGAAGCCGAATCCGCCCGTACCGTGTGGAAAGGCCTGGCGATCAGTCTTGTCGAGCCTGCCCGCATTGTCGTTCGCGACGGCGTGGCGCGGATCGAGCGGCTGGTGCTGTCTCCAGGTGGCGGACGGGTGTCCGTCACAGGGTCGGCGGGAGAGACGCTGGCGGTCGATCTCGCGATATCCGGCTTGCCGCTGACCGCGGTCAATGCGGTCGCGCCGGGCGCGGGACTGTCGGGTGCGCTATCGGGAACGGTCAGGGTGCGGGGCACAGGCTCAGCGCCTGTCGTCGACTACGCGCTCGACGCCCGCGATGTCCGGGCCGCGGCGGCCTCGTCGGTTGCCGATGTGCCGCTGGCGGTCAGCGCAACAGGCGGCTTCAAGGCGGATCGGCTGAGCTTCGACGCCAAAGCGAGCGGCGGCGGCCTGGCTTTCACGGCGTCCGGCGGGTTGCAGACATCGGGCGCGCAGGCAATATCCGCGCGGATCAACGGCAGCGTGCCGTTTTCGCTGCTGTCGGGGGCGATCGCCAAGCAGGGGCTGGCGCTCTCCGGCACGGCACGGGCCGATATGGCAATCGACGGTTCCATCGGCGCGCCGCAGATCTCGGGAACCATCACGACATCGGGCGGCCGCCTGGTGGACGGGCGATCGGGTATCGCGATCGACAATCTGTCGGCGGACATCGGCCTGACACCGGGCCAGGCGTCGATCCGCTCGCTGTCGGGTGACCTGTCGTCGGGCGGACGGATCAGCGGTTCGGGAACTGTCAGTCTCGATGCAGCCGCCAATTTTCCTGCCGACCTCAAGCTCAAGGTGGCGCGTGGGCGCTATGCCGACGGCCAGATGGTTGCCACCCGCTTCGATGCTGATCTGACGCTGACCGGTCCGCTGACCCTGTTGCCGCAACTCGGCGGCAGCGTGCAGCTCGATGAAACCACGATCGTGGTTCCGGACTCCCTGCCGAGCTCGATCTCGCGCCTAGACGTGACCCACAAGAATGCGCCCGCCGATATCCGGTCGCAGGCCGAACGCCTGTCGGGTGACGGGGAGGGCGGGTCCTCCGGCGGATTGGGGCTCGATGTGCAGGTGCGGGCAAACCGCATCTTCATCCGCGGCCGGGGCATGGATGTGGAACTCGGCGGATCGCTGCGGCTGACCGGTAGCACCGGCGCGCCGGTTGCAGCCGGCGGTTTCGATCTGGTGCGCGGCAGGCTCAACCTGCTGGGTAAAAGGCTCGATTTCACCCGCGGCACGCTTGGATTTGCCGGTTCGGTGGTGCCGATCCTCGATCTCGCGGCTTCAAGCCAGTCGGGCAGCACCACGGTGACGGTGCTGATCACCGGCCCGGCGGACGCGCCCAGGTTCAGGTTCACCTCGAGCCCGGAGCTACCCGAGGACGAGGTGCTCGCGCAGCTGGTGTTCGGACGCTCGATTTCCAGCCTGTCGCCGGTGCAGATAGCCCAACTCGCGGAAGCCGCAGCGCAGTTGACCGGCGCGGTGAACGGCGGCGGGGTGCTGGAGCAACTGCGCCGCGCGACCGGGGTCGATGACATCGACGTGCGCACAGACGAGGAAACCGGCGACACTTCGCTCGGCGTCGGCAAATATCTCAACGACCGCACCTATCTCGGCATCGAGAGCGGATCGTCGGCGGGCTCGGGCAAGGCGCGCATCGATCTCGACATCGGTAAGGGGATCAAGCTGCGCGGCGAGGCCAGTTCCGGCGGCGAGACCAAGGGCGGGATTTTCTTCGAGCGCGAATACTAGGGTGCGAAACGGTGGACAGGGTGCAAGGTGGCGGGCCGGTGTCCGCCATGGCCCGACCGGAACCAAGGGATGACAAGGCTAGGGGCGAGCGCTAAGCTTGCCTGTCTGCATCAGCGTCTCAGGAACATCAGCCTATGAAACATCCCCGTATCGGCCTGGCGCTGGGCAGTGGCGCTGCGCGTGGATGGTCGCATATCGGCGTCATCGACGCCTTGACGGAAGCCGGCATCGAGCCTGAGATCGTGTGTGGAACGTCGATCGGCTCTCTGGTGGGCGCGGCCTATGTCGCGGGGCAGTTGCCCGCGCTACGAGACTGGGCGATGGCTGCCACCTGGCGCGAGATCATCGGATTGATGGATGTCCGGCTATCGGGTGGCGGGGTGATGGACGGCAGACAGATCGTCACATTTCTGCAGGGGCTCGGCATCGCCGAGCCGATCGAGAGCCACGCCAAGAAATTTGCAGCGGTTGCCACGGACCTGGTCACCGGCCGAGAGATCTGGCTGCAGTCGGGACCGATCCACGAGGCGGTGCGGGCCTCGGTCGCCTTGCCGGGCATTCTCAGTCCGGCCAGGATCGACGGGCGGTGGCTGGTCGACGGCGGCCTGACCAATCCGGTGCCGGTCTCGGTGTGCCGTGCCCTGGGGGCGGATGTGATCATCGCTGTCAACCTGAACGGCGATCTCGTGGGGCGGCGTTTCGAGACCCAACCGGAGGGGGCTGCCGAATTGCTTCAAACGCCGGTTCCGAATGAATCGCTCGATGCGATGCTGCGGCACCTGCCGCAGCCGCTCCGTCAGCCGGCGGAACAGATGATCCCGCGGCTTCTCCAGAAAGGGCCGTCGACGCCGGGATATTTCGACGTGATTTCCAACTCGATCAACATCATGCAGGACCAGATCACCCGCACCCGTCTCGCAGGTGAGCCGCCGCACGTGATGCTCATACCGCGGCTCAGCGACATCGGCCTGATGGAATTCAACCGTGCCCGCGAAACAATCGCCGAAGGCCGCGCCTGTGTCGAGAACGCGCTGCCGATGTTGCAGCGGTACCTGTAGAGGCCGGATCTCACCGCAAGTTGACCCTTTGTGATGCTGGACCTATCGGTTTGGCGATTGAAAATCCTACCATAGTGGCCCATCTCTCTTTCTGACAGCACGCGCCTTCAGGAAGGGATCCGGTATGACCAGAGCTTTTACGAAAACCGATGAAGCCATTGCCCGGCTGACGCCTGAACAGTTCAGGGTCACCCAGCAGAACGCAACCGAGCGGCCTTTCACCGGCGAATACAATGACAACAAGGCCGCCGGCATCTATGTCGACATCGTCTCGGGCGAGCCCTTGTTCGCCTCGTCGGACAAGTTCGAGAGCGGCTGCGGCTGGCCGAGCTTCACCAAGCCGATCGAACCTGCGCATGTAACCGAGTTGCGCGACGTGTCGCACGGCATGGTCCGCACCGAGGTGCGCTCAAAGCATGGCGACAGTCATCTCGGGCACGTGTTCCCCGACGGTCCCAGGGACCGGGGCGGCTTGCGCTACTGCATCAATTCCGCATCCTTGCGGTTTGTGCCGAAGGCCGACATGGTGGCCGAGGGCTATGGCGACTATCTTGACCAGGTGGAGGATATCTAGATGAGCGAACGTGCAGTTCTTGCCGGCGGATGCTTCTGGGGCATGCAGGATCTCATCCGCAAGATGCCCGGCGTGGAGAAGACCCGCGTCGGCTATACCGGCGGCGACGTGAAGAACGCCACCTACCGCGACCACGGTACCCATGCCGAGGGCATCGAGATCATCTTCGATCCGAACCGCATCAGCTACCGCAGGCTCTTGGAGTTCTTTTTCCAGATCCACGATCCGACCACGCCCAACCGGCAGGGCAATGACCGCGGCATGTCCTACCGCTCGGCGATCTACTACACCGACGACCAGCAGCGGCAGACCGCGCTCGACACCATCGCCGATGTCGACGCGTCGGGACTGTGGCCCGGCAAGGTGGTGACGGAGGTCGAGCCGGTGGGAGATTTCTGGGAAGCCGAGCCCGAGCACCAGGATTATCTCGAGCGGATTCCGCATGGCTACACCTGCCATTTCGCGCGGCCCGACTGGGTGCTGCCGAAGCGGGACGCGGCCGAATAGGCTGCTGCCGCGAGGCTGAACAAGAAGCGACCGGCCGGTGACTGACTTCGCCGGGCCGGTCGTCCGCATTTGCGGTATCAAGACCGAGAAGGACCACCCGCATGAGCATCGCCAACTTCCAGTTCGACAATTCCTATGCCCGCGAACTCGAAGGGTTCTACGTGCCGTGGAAAGGGGCGGAAGTGCCCGCGCCGCGGATGATCCGCTTCAACCGGGAACTGGCCGACGAACTCGGCCTCGATGCGGATGCGCTCGACAGCGATGCCGGGGCCGCGATCTTCGCCGGCCACGAGGCGCCCGAAGGGGCGGAGCCCTTGGCCATGGCCTATGCCGGGCACCAGTTCGGCGGGTTTTCGCCGCAGCTGGGCGATGGCCGGGCACTGCTTTTGGGTGAGGTGATCGACAGGCAGGGCAGGCGCCGCGACATCCATCTCAAGGGATCGGGCCGCACGCCGTTCTCGCGCGGTGGCGACGGCAAGGCTGTGCTTGGGCCGGTGCTGCGTGAATACGTGATCGGCGAGGCGATGCATGCGCTCGGCGTGCCGACGACGCGGGCGCTGGCGGCGGTGGCGACCGGCGAGGAGATCATGCGGCAGGACGGGCCTGCGCCCGGCGCTGTGCTGGCGCGGGTGGCCTCGAGCCACCTGCGGGTCGGCACGTTCCAGTTCTTCGCGGCGCGGGGCGAGATCGATCGGCTCAGGCAACTGGCGGACTATGCCATTGCACGGCATTATCCCGAGCTTGCCGGCCAGCCGGACCGGTATCTCGGGCTGCTCAAGGCGGTGCGCGACCGTCAGGCGGCGCTGATTGCGCGCTGGATGAACCTTGGCTTCGTCCATGGCGTGATGAACACCGACAACATGACGATTTCCGGCGAAACCATCGATTACGGTCCGTGCGCCTTCATCGATGGCTACGACCCGGCCATGGTGTTCAGCTCGATCGACAGCCACGGCCGCTACGCCTACGGCAACCAGCCGAAGATCGCGCAGTGGAACCTGGCGCGGCTGGCCGAAACGCTGCTGGATCTGATCAACCCCGATGACAGTGACGACGCGGTGCGCCAGGCCGGAGAGATCATCAACGGCTTTCCGCTCATCTATGAGCGCGCCTGGCTATCCGGCATGCGGGCCAAGCTGGGGCTCACGCGCGAAGAGCCGGAGGACATGGATCTCGCCGTCGGGCTGCTTGCGGTGCTGGAAACCCAAAATGCCGATTTTACCCGCGTCTTCCGCAGTCTCGGACAGGCGGCGGTAGGTGAGGTGGCGCCTGCGCGCGCGCTGTTTGCAAATCCCGCGGGATTCGATGTCTGGCTGGCTCTGTGGCAGGCGCGGCTGGCCCGCGAGCAGGTGCCGGTGGAAACGCGGACTGCTGCCATGAACAAGGTCAACCCTGTCTATATTCCGCGCAACCACATGGTCGAGGCGGCGCTCGGCGCGGCAACCAGCGGCAACCTGGCGCCGTTCGAGCGGCTGGTCGAGGTGCTGGCCGATCCGTTCACCGAGCGCAAGGGACTGGAAGTGTTCGCGCTGGGCGCGCCTTCGGATTTCGGGCCCTACACCACCTATTGCGGCACCTGAGCTAGAACCTTGCAGGAATGACGGTGGATAATCCGTTCGGGGCGGGGCATAGTCGCGCCTGAACCGGGGATGGTGGGGTGCGCGCGCAATGAACCAGGACATGCATTTCGATCTGGTGGTTCTGGCCATCCTGGTTGCCTTTATCGTCTATTCGCTGGTCACCCGTGCCATCGACCGCTCGCTGCTGACGCTTCCGATCACTTTCATGTGTTTCGGCTATGCTCTGTCGGAGCAATTGCTGGCGGCGGTGCCACCGGACGTGATGCATGAAGGCAAGCGGCTGCTGGCGGAAATCACGCTTGTGCTGGTGCTGTTCTCGGATGCCTCGCATGTGCAGTTCTCGCAACTCAAGCAAAGCTGGAAGCTGCCGGCACGGATGCTGCTGATCGGCCTGCCGCTGTCCATTGCACTCGGCACGCTCGTGACCTGGCTGGTCAGCCCGGAAGGCGGCGTCGCCATGGCGCTGCTCACCGCCGCATTGTTGACGCCGACCGACGCGGCGCTGGGCCAGAGCGTCGTCACCAGCGCCAATGTGCCCGAAAAGCTCAGCGAGACGATCAATGTCGAAAGCGGCCTCAATGATGGGCTGGTGCTGCCCTTCGTGTTGCTGGCCTCGACCCTGGCTACGGCCGGGATGGCCAATGCTGCGACCGACGGACTGGCGCTCAAGGCGGCCCTGCAGATCGTGCTCGGCCCGCTGGCCGGGATATTCACCGGCTGGGTGGTGGCGCGGTTGATGGATGTGGCGCAGGCGCGCCGGCTGATCGCCGCATCGGCGGAAGGGGTGGTGTTCCTGGCAGCCGCCTTCGCGGCCTATGTGCTGGCGACGGTCATCGGCGGCAACGGATTCATTGCCGCGTTTGTCGCGGGCATGATCTTCGGCAACACCTACAAGCACAATATCCGCTTCGTGCGCGAGTTCATGGAAGGCGCCGGCCTCCTCCTGACCATGTCGTCCTTCCTGGTGTTCGGCGCGGTGCTGTTGCCCGAGGGGCTTGCGCATGCCTCGATGAAAACCGTTCTGATCGCGGTGGCGTTCCTCACCGTCGTGCGGGTGGGCGCGATCTGGCTGTCGCTGCTGGGCTCGGGGCTCGAGACCCGGGAAAAACTGTTTCTCGGCTGGTTCGGGCCGCGCGGGCTGGCCTCGATCCTGTTCACGCTGGTGATCCTCGACGCGTTCGAATTTGCCAATGAGGCCGAACTGCTGGCCTGCGTGTCGATGACTGTGGCGCTGTCGATTCTTGTCCACGGGCTCAGTTCGACGCCGCTGGCCAGGTGGATCGGCAAGGTTTCAGGCAACTGACGGCGGACCGGGGCCGTCCAGGGCTTTTCCGCAGACTCAGGCCTTTTTCAGAAATTCGGTGCGGAGCACCAGGCCCTTGATCTTCTCGACCCGGCATTCGACCTCGTCGGGATTGCCGGTGAGCCGGATGCCCTTGACCAGCGTGCCGCGCTTGATGGTCGACGAGGTGCCCTTGACCTTGAGATCCTTGATCACGGTGACATTGTCTCCATCGGCCAAAGCCGTGCCGTTGGAATCCCGGGTTTCGTCGCTCATGTGAGTCGCCTTTCTGGTTGATTTGCGGTTGGTCTAGCGCGGTGGACCGTCGAGGGGAAGGGCCGGCCAGCGGGAGGGCGGCACTCTCTACCGGCTGGCATGCGAGCGATAGTCGAGCGGACGGATTTCGCCGACTTCGATTGCCGGCCCGTGATCGTCGGTGGCGAGAAACCGGGGCGGGGCATCGCCGTCGAAGACGGCGCAGGTCAGGTGGCCCGAATGGACCGCGCCGGTGTCGAGCGCGATGCGATTGTTGTGGAGCTCCGGCAGGGAGGATTCGGTCATGGTGTGGCCATGGACGACGATCTTCGGCAGCGGGCCCTGGAACCTGAGAAACCTGTCGCGGATCCAGCGCGTGGTCACCGGGTCCTGCGCCGCCAGCGGCAGATCCGGATCGATGCCGCCATGGACCATCACGCAGCCATCCGTCTCGACCATCCACTCGGCATCGCGCAGGGCGGTAATGTGGGCCGGAAACTCCGCGGCCAGACTTTGGGCGATGTCGTCGAATGGGTCGGTGTCGGCAAAGCCGTAGGAGCGAAGCGTCTCGGTGCCGCCATTGGGCAGCCATCGGCGCGCCGCGACCTGCCGGTCCTCCGGGGAGGCGGCATCAAGGAAGGTGAGCAGGAACTCCTCGTGATTGCCCTGGACCAGGCGCGATCCGGGACAGGCCTCGAGCGTCCTGATCACCAGGTCCAGGCTTTGCCGGCTTTCCGGGCCGCGATCGATGATGTCGCCGAGAAAGACGATCCGCGCATTGCGGCCGCGGGCATCGTCTCTGATTGCCGCAAGCAGGGCCTCGAGCAGGTCGCGCCGACCGTGAACATCGCCGATGGCATAGGTGAGGGACATGCGGAGTTCCTTGCCGAAATGGTGCGGGTGGTGCCCTTGTCACGCATGCATAGAACGGGCCGGGCTGGCTGTAAAACCTTGAAGCGGCGTATTGATGGCCTTGTGGCGGTGGGTGGCGTTCCGATGGCGCGGGGAGAGGTGGCGGCTGCGAGACGGCCGTTTTGGGCAAACCTAAGGCGGCCGGGACAAAAGAACCTTCGTCAAAACGGATCGGCGGGGTTGCACAAAGCCCTCCGGACCGTCACATAACAGGTGGATCGCCGCATCTGGCGGCTTGCCGACCCGGCATTGATCTCAACCCAGGATGAATTTCGTTTGAAAAACTCACTACGCACTGCCTTCACCGACCGCCGTCAGGACGCCATGGAAGCCAAGAAGAAGCTTCTGGAGAAAATGAAGGCGGCGCCGAAGGCGGATGACCCCGAGGTCATTGCAAAACGCGCCGAACGCGAGGCGGTGGCCAAGGCGCGCGAAGAGCGCCAGGCCGAACGCGCGCGGGCAAAGCTTGAAGAACAGGAACGCAAGGCCGCGCAGGACGCCGCCGATGCGGCTGCCGCCTACGAGGCCGAACATGCCGAAGCCATCGCCCGCGAAGCCGACGAGGCCGCCCGCGCCGAACGCGCCGTGGCCGACATGGCGGCGATGAAGGAAAAGCGCGACCAGCGCTACGCGGCCCGCAAGGCGCGGCGCTGAGGCGCATGGCTCGCGGCGTGGTCCGTTGAGCCGCCGCACCGCTTGCACATACGCCGATAACCGCGCGTGACAATGTCACCGACGGTCTGATCAGTCCGGGTTCCGGGTTCTGTCTGTGACAGGCCGGAATGCGGGGCGCTCGGGCGTGCCCGAATGGAATACTAGGGTGTTGGCATTGGCTCGCTCGCGCTGACCCCGCCGGTGTCGGACCCGATGCCTTCCGGGCGCCGGGTGGTTCCTGAATTGATTGCGATCACTCGCGCGGACGGCTGTCATCGTTTGGCGGCCCGCGCCGCCGAACCCGTCCTGCCCGGAGCATGCTCAGGTCCTGCGACCATCGCATCTTGCGGGCTTGCCGGTGGCTGACACGGGTCAGCCGGGTCACCGGCACCGGCGCCAATCCTTCGACAGTGCGCCGGGATGATCGTTGCTCAATCCCTCCGGCCCCCGCGGTTCGGCTCCGCACGAACCGGATCTACCGTCCCCCGCCGCCCCGGGGTCCGTGGCCCCGAAACATCCGATCTGGCGAAAGGCAGTGCCAGTGTCGCATGCGGGGGTGGGGTGGGGAAAAGACTGGGCTGGTTTTGGGGCAAGTGGTTGGAATGTCAGATGGTGAGGGAGGGGATTGTACGCGGGGGACTTGCCGACGCGTGCCAAGCGGTGGTTCGTGCGACGTTGTGGCATCGCGGAATGGATCCTAGGGTCGGGGCCCTAGGATGACGAAGAGTGTGGGGCGGTCAGCGTTGCACACCTTAGGCATTTGCACTTGTCTTGGTTCCCTAATTTGTCCGTCGTCCCGGCTTCCTCTCACCGTCGTCATCCTCGGCCTCCGAGCCGAGGATCCATTCCGTGATGCTGCAACCTGCGGTATCATCCGCGTATGACTGGCTATGTCTACATGCTCGCCAGCCGAAAGGGCGGGACGATCTACATCGGCGTGACCAATGATCTGGGGCGGCGGATTCCGGAGCATGTGGCTGGCACCGGCTCTCGCTTTACCAGCCGGTACGGTGTGCGCAGGCTGGTCTGGTATGAGGAGCATTTCGACATCAGCGACGCGATCCAGCGCGAGAAATCGCTCAAGCGCTGGCCAAGGCAATGGAAGATCGACTTGATCGAGAAGACCAATCCGGACTGGTCAGAGCTGTTTCGCGGGACCGGGTGGTGATGGGTTAGGGCCGTTCGTTTGTTTCGCGCGGTGAGGCAGGAGCGCTGCCCTGCGATGGCGCGCCGTATTGGGCGGCATCACGGAATGGATCCTAGGGTCGGGGCCCTAGGATGACGAAGATGGGGGTACCGTCTCAAATTCATCCGAGTTCGGCGGATGTCTTTTTGAAGGCTCTGTTGTCGTTCTCTCTGGCAGGCACCCTGCATTGTCTTTTCGACTGACTCTTTCACTGCCATATTGCAGCAATCTCTGGGTCGTCATCCTCGGCCCCCGAGCCGAGGATCCATTCCGTGATGCTTCCTCTTGCATTGAGCAAGCCTCGATCGAAAGCAATCAGCCCGGAGCTTGCGCCCCGGGCTGATCTCTTCAATTCAATCCGGCCTCAGCTACACCCGCTCGTACTTCCACACGTGTCGCACTTCTCGCAGGTGCCGTTCCTGACCATGGTGAAGTTCTGGCATTCGGTGCACATGTTGCCGGTGTAGCCCTGCATGATCGACTTGGCGCGGCGGTCGGCTTCGAGCTTCTTGGCGTTGGCCGCGGTCTCGGCGGCTTCGTCGGTGAACAGGGTTTCCTCCAACTCGATCTCGACGGCCAGTTCCTCGGCGCGTTCCTCGTAGTCACGCTTGAAGGCGACGCCGCCGTCGGAGGCGATGGCTTCCGGTTCGGCGCGGACGGCGAGATTGCCCGACGCCTTGCTCGACGTGGTCTTCGACGAGAACGAGGCGGTGATCACCGAGGCGCCGGAGGGGCTTGCCTTGGCGGGCGCTGCCTGGCCTTTCGGTTCGGCGGTGCCGGCTGCACCGGCGCCGGTGACGACCTTCAGCGAGGCGCCGCGGGTCAGGCCCTTGGAGAAGGGCTGCGCCTTGCCTTCCGAGATGCCCTTGCCGAGCGCGGTGTTGCCGAAGTCGGAGGTGTCGACATGGGCAAGGTCGTGGCGCGACAGGTAGGAGACGGCCAACTCGCGGAAGATGTAGTCGAGGATCGAGGTGGCGTTCTTGATCGCGTCATTGCCCTGCACCATACCGGCCGGCTCGAACTTGGTGAAGGTGAAGGCCTCCACGTATTCTTCCAACGGCACGCCGTATTGCAGGCCGAGCGAGATGGCGATGGCGAAGTTGTTCATCATCGCGCGGAAGGCGGCACCTTCCTTGTGCATGTCGATGAAGATCTCGCCGAGGCGGCCGTCGTCGAACTCGCCGGTGCGCAGGTAGACCTTGTGGCCGCCGATGACGGCTTTCTGGGTGTAGCCCTTGCGGCGGTTCGGCAGTTTCTCGCGGTCGCGATAGAGCCGCTCGACCACGCGCTCGACGATCTTCTCGGTGACGGTGACGGCCTGGGCGGCGGCGGGCATGGCCGCCAGCGCCTCGATTGCGTCATCCTCGTCCTCGTCATCCTCGATCAGTGAGGAATTGAGCGGCTGGCTGAGCTTCGAGCCGTCGCGGTAGAGCGCGTTGGCCTTCAGCGCCAGCTTCCACGAGAGCATGTAGGCGCTCTTGCAGTCATCGACGGTGGCGTCGTTGGGCATGTTGATGGTCTTCGAGATCGCGCCCGAGATGAACGGCTGGGCGGCCGCCATCATGCGGATATGGCTCTCCACCGAAAGGTAGCGCTTGCCGACCTTGCCGCACGGGTTGGCGCAATCGAACACCGGATAGTGCTCGACCTTGAGGTGCGGTGCGCCTTCGAGCGTCATCGCGCCGCAGACGTGGATGTTGGCGGCCTCGATGTCCTTCTTTGCAAAGCCCATGGCGGACAGCATGTCGAAGGAGAAGTCGTTCATCTGCTCGTCGGTGAAGCCGAGCACGTCCTTGCAGAAGTCGTCGCCCAGCGTCCACTTGTTGAAGACGAACTTGATGTCGAAGGCCGCCTTGGTGGCGCCGTTGATCGCCTCGATCTGGGTGTCGGTGAAGCCCTTGGCCTTGAGCGAGCCTGGGTTGATGCCGGGTGCCTGGTTGATGTTGCCGTGACCGACGGCATAGGCCTCGATCTCGGCGAGCTGGGCTTCGGAATAACCGAGCGTGCGGAGCGCCTCGGGGACGGCATTGTTGATGATCTTGAAGTAGCCGCCGCCGGCGAGTTTCTTGAACTTGACCAGCGCGAAGTCGGGTTCGATGCCGGTGGTGTCGCAGTCCATCACCAGGCCGATGGTGCCGGTCGGGGCGATCACGGTGGCCTGCGCGTTGCGGAAGCCGTGCTTCTGGCCGAGCTCGAGCGCCTTGTCCCAGGCAGCCGTTGCGTGGGCGATCAGGTCCTGATCGGGGCAATCCTCGTGGATCAGCGCCACCGGGTTGACCGACAGCTCTTCATAGCCGGTCATTTCGCCGTGGGCTGCGCGGCGGTGATTGCGGATCACCCGCAGCATGTTCTTCTTGTTGTCCTTGTAACCGGCAAACGGTCCGATCTCGCCGGCCATTTCAGCCGATGTGGCATAGGCAACGCCGGTCATGATCGCGGTCAGCGCGCCGCAGATGGCGCGGCCTTCCTTGGAATCGTAGGGAATGCCGGTGGTCATCAAGAGGCCGCCGATATTGGCGAAGCCGAGGCCGAGCGTGCGGTACTTGTAGGACAGCTCGGCAATCTGGTGGGAGGGGAACTGCGCCATCATCACCGAGACTTCGAGCACGATGGTCCAGAGCCGGACGGCATGCTCGTAATCGGCGATGTTGATGCGCTTGGTGTCCTTGTCCTTGAAGCGCAGCAGGTTGAGCGAGGCCAGGTTGCAGGCCGTGTCGTCAAGGAACATGTATTCCGAGCACGGGTTGGAGGCGCGGATCGGGCCTGCCGCCGGGCAGGTGTGCCAGTCGTTCATGGTGGTGTTGTAGTGCAGGCCCGGATCGGCCGAGGCCCAGGCGGCGTGGCCGATCTGTTCCCACAGGTCGCGGGCTTTCAGCGTCTTCATTACCTTGCCGTCCTTGCGGGCGGTCAGGTTCCAGTCGCCGTCGGCTTCGACGGCTTGCAGGAAGTCGTCCTTGATCGAGACCGAGTTGTTGGAATTCTGGCCCGAAACCGTGAGGTAGGCCTCCGAATCCCAGTCGGTGTCGTAGGTCTTGAATTCGATGTCGGTGTAGCCCTGACGGGCAAACTGGATGACGCGCTTGACGTAGTTTTCAGGCACCTGGTTCTTCTTGGCAGCCTTGATCTCGCGCTTCAGCGCCGGGTTCTGCTTGGGGTCGAAACAGGCGTCGTTGTCGGCCTCGCAGTTCATGCAGGCCTTCATGATGGCTTTCAGGTGGCCGGCGACGATCTTCGAGCCGGTGACGAGGGCTGCGACCTTCTGCTCTTCCTTGACCTTCCAGTTGATGTAGGCCTCGATATCGGGGTGATCGATGTCGACAACGACCATCTTGGCCGCACGGCGGGTGGTGCCGCCCGACTTGATGGCGCCGGCGGCGCGGTCGCCGATCTTGAGGAAGCTCATCAGGCCCGACGACTTGCCGCCGCCCGAGAGCTTTTCGCCTTCGCCGCGCAGGTGGGAGAAGTTGGAGCCGGTGCCGGAGCCGTATTTGAACAGGCGGGCTTCACGCACCCACAGGTCCATGATGCCGTTCTCGTTGACGAGATCGTCCTCGACCGACTGGATGAAGCAGGCATGCGGCTGCGGGTGCTCGTAGGAGGACTTGGACTTCGTGAGCTTGCCGGTGAACGGATCGACATAGAAATGGCCCTGGCCGGGGCCGTCGATGCCGTAGGCCCAGTGCAGGCCGGTGTTGAACCATTGCGGGGAGTTGGGGGCGACGCGCTGGGTGGCGAGCATGTAGGCCTGCTCGTCCATGAAGGCGCGGGCGTCTTCTTCGCTGGTGAAGTAGCCGCCCTTCCAGCCCCAGTAGGTCCAGGTGCCGGCGAGCCGGTCGAAGACCTGGCGGGCATCGGTTTCCGATCCGTAGCGCTCGTCCTCGGGAAGCGAGGCGAGGGCCTCTTCATCGGCGACCGAACGCCACAGCCATGACGGCACCGAGTTTTCCTCGACCTTCTTCAGGCGTGCGGGAACGCCGGCCTTGCGGAAATATTTCTGCGCCAGGATGTCGGCTGCGACCTGGCTGAACTGTACCGGCACATCGATGTCGGCGAGGCGGAAAACGATCGAGCCGTCAGGGTTCCTGATCTCGCTGGTGGCCTTGCGGAATTCGATATCCGCGTAGGCTGATTGGCCCTCTTTGGTGAACCGGCGTTCAATGCGCATTGTCGTCCTCTTTTTTGAATTCGCAGCCGAACGCATTCTTGCGTCACGACAAAATCTTCCCCGCAGGCCGCACACTCATTGTACAGCCAGTTTCACAACTCGGTCACTCGTTTGATTCCCGCGTGGGGAACCCTCTATCTTGTGGGTAGGTTGGCTGTAAACACTAAATATAGTGTTAACAACTCATTTATGCCAGTCCCCTCTTGGCAGGTCGCCGCTTCTTTTTCCGTGTCAAAGCGCGCCCTCAATGCACCGCGGAAGCCACGGTGAAAGATGCTCTGAACCGAAAAATGTCGGGATTTGACTGGCCTCGTAACATCCCAGCCGCGCTGCCGCCGCAACGTCTGTCCTATAAGCAGCGACTCGGCTGGATGCGTCAAGGGGTTGTCGGTGGCAGATTCTTGCACACCATATCTAGTGGATGGCGACTGTGGAAAACGAGGACAAAAACGTGTTTGGGCGCTTTGGCCATTGCCCGCAGAAACGCAAAGGAAACGCCACAGGCGGCAGGCTGGTGAGTGATGCCCGACTCAGGTCAGCCAGGTTGCGTGATCAATCAAGCATTTAGGCTCTGCTTTGCGGGGTTGCCTATATCGGTGACGAGGTCAAGTAATCATCCGGCCTCAAGTTTCGGGAGGGCCAGGCTGCCAGATGTATATTTGACCAGGACTGGTTGGTGAAGGAAGAGGGGCCGGCGTTGTTTTGCGGCCGGCGCCGTCACGCGGCCTTGAGAATCTGGAAGGCGTCGCGAATGACTTCCTTCAATCCGTCTTCGCCGATCAGGCCGATGGCCGTGGCGATCGGAAACCATTTGCGCCGGCGCTGGCCCTGCTCCGGCCATTGGTCGCGTTCCTCGCGCAGCATGAGAAGATAGACATCGACATCGCAGACGGCGTCGCGGCGCCGCTGCCTTTGCTTGATGTAGCGATAATGCCCGACAGGGCCGCCCGGCAGGACTTCGCCGATCAGGCCGGCTTCTTCCCAGGTTTCCCGCAACGCGGCCTCGGCGCCGTCTTCACCGTCCTCGATCCAGCCCTTGGGTACGATCCAGCGGCCGGTGTCGCGGCTGGTCACCAGCAACAGCTCACGCTCATCGCCGGAGCCGCGGAAAACAGCAGCCGCCGATTGCCGTCTGGATTTCTGTTTCAGTCCCGCCCGAGGTTCGTCGGGAAGCCTGAACAGGTCCAGCAGATGTTTGAGCCTGTCGAATGCCGTCATGTTGAGCGAATCGCCTCCTGGGTCGATGTTCTCATGGGTTTATGACCGAATTGATACATGTAGCCGGATGCCGGAGCCTGTCCAGCCGGCAATGGCACACCGATCGCCGAACGGCGCCGTCGCAATCCCGGTGGGACCGGCGGTTGCCGGAGCGAGCGTAACCAAAAAGGGGACACAGCGCGCTGTGTCCCCAATATAGTGCTTCATTTCACAAGGCCAATATTCCGGAGACCGGAGACCTCGCGTGGTCGCGGCGGGATCAGAACTCGTCCCATTCCTGTGCCACCGCGGCGGCGGCGCCACCGCCTGCATGCCGGACCGGTTTTGCGGCCTTGGCCGCAGCCCGGGGGGCGGGAGCCGCGGGCCTGGCCCTGGCAGCCGGGGCAGGGGTCGACATGGTGCGCTCATTGACGCTGAACACGGCAAGCTTGGCGACAAGTCCGTCGGCGTCGACCGCAAGGTTGCGGATCGATTTCGTGGTGTCGGCAACCAGCGCGGTGTTCTGCTGGGTTGTCTGGTCCATGTTGACGACGGCCGAGTTGATCTCGGAAATGTCGGCTGCCTGTTCGCGGGCCGTGTCGACAATCTTGGCGATGTAGTCGTTGATATGCTTGACCTGTTCGCCGATCGACCGGAGAGCCTCGCCGGTCTGGTTGACCAGTGTCACGCCGCTGCTGACCTGCGTCGACGAGGTTTCGATCAGGGCGTTGATTTCCTTGGCAGCACTTGCCGAGCGCTGCGCCAGTTCGCGCACTTCCTGCGCCACCACCGCAAAGCCCTTGCCAGCCTCGCCGGCGCGCGCCGCTTCCACGCCGGCATTGAGAGCCAGAAGATTGGTCTGGAAGGCGATTTCGTCGATCACCGTGATGATCTGGCCGATCTGGCGCGATGAGCCTTCGATCTCGGTCATGGCGCTGACGGCCTTGGAGACGATCTGTTCTGAAACCGAGGCGTTCTTCGTCGCTTCGTCGACCAGGGTTCCGGCCTCTCCGGCGCGCTTGGACGCGGTCTGGACGTTTTCGGTGATGCGGCCGATTGCAGCGGCGGTTTCTTCCAGCGATACGGCCTGCTGTTCGGTGCGCTGCGAAATGCGCTCCGCATCGGCGCAGACGCCGTTGGAGCCTTCGCTTATCTGACGCGCGGAAGCGCCAAGTTCGGCCACCAGTTGCTCGAGCGATTCCATCGAGGAGTTGAAATCGCTTCTGAGAACTTCCAGCGTATCGTCGAACCGGTCGTTGAGACGGAAACGGAGGTCGCCTTCCGCCAGCTGGCGAAGCCCGCGGCCAAGCGATTGCATGGCAAACTGCAGGCGCTCGGTGTCTGACGCGCGTTCGGCTTCGCGTTTCCTTGCATCCTCGAGGTTCTGCTGCTGTGCCGCCTCGGCTTTGCGCGACATTTCACCGGCCTGCCGGTTGGCGATTTCGGTTTCGCGCATCGCCTCGTCGTTCTGGGCGAAGGCGCTTGCCAGCGAGTGGCCCAAAGCCACCAGTGCGCCGGCCTCGAGGATCAGGATGACCGCGTGCAATACGACGCGGCTGAAATCGGTCTCACCGGGAAAAACGGCCGCCGGGATCAGGAAGAACAGCGCCAGATGGTGCACCGCCGTCAGGCCGGCAAAGGCCAGAATCGGCTGCCAGTTGACCCAGGATGCGCAGATCGCCAGGCTGGCGAAGAAGTACATGTGCATGTCGATCTGCAGTGGAGAGCCGGAGAACGCATAGACAAGAAGCGCAACGCTTGCCGCGTGCGCCAGTGCCGTGGAGATCTGCGTTGCCGTGCCGGTCCGGTCACGCCACCATGTCAGGGTGGCAGCAGCGGCGATGGCTGCGCCGCCGCCCAGCACGACGACGGGGTCGGCTTGCATGCCCCAGAGGTAACGCAGGATCATCATGCCGAGGTTGATCCAAAGCAGCGAAACGATAGCGATGGCTGCGCGGGTACGGAGCGAGGTCATGTAGTTCATGGCGAAAAATTACTCCTGCAAAAGAAAGCGAGACTACCGTCGAGGACCAGCATTGCGCCGGATTTAAAAAGGCGGAAGGCGAACCCGGGTTCATCGGAATGGGCGATCGCGGCATAGGGCGCGCCGGTGCCGTTCATGACCGATCCACCGGCGTCGGCAATGACCTCGATGACCCGCCCGGGGTCACTCCAGGGGGAAACAATCACCAATGCCTTGCCGTTGCGCGGAACGATCGCGGCCGCGGAGAGAACGACAAGGATCACAGCGAGGTTCATACCGACGATGCGGCACTGCCTGAACGTATTGCCGGAATCTGGCGCGGATTGTCGCATGGTGGTGAATGATATGCCGATTGGCTGCGGTGCATGCCCGTCACGGGCTTTGACAAGCTGATATCATTCCAGCCGGGGATCATTAATGGTCGCCCTATAATGTTACACATATGTGTAAGGGACGGTTAATGCTGCCCTTCCAAATTCTGAGGTCGGCCAAGTCGACGGCTGAAACGGAATCAGCGCAATGCTGCTGCCGTCATCCGCCGGAGAATGGATCGGGGGAGGGTGTGCTCAAACCAGCCAGTCGAGCAAGCGCGCCGGAGCCGCTTTCGAGTTGCGCCCGGCCGCAAGCCGGGGGCAGATCAGCCGCGGGAGTCCTTGGCGATCGGTTCGACATAGGCAAAGCCCATGTCCCAGGGGAAGTAGATCCAGGTGTCCTGACTGACTTCGGTGACGAAGGTGTCGACCAGTGGCCGGCCCTTCGGCTTGGCATAAACGGTGGCAAAGTGGGCTTTGGGCAGCATCGCCCGGACGATTGCCGCTGTCTTTCCGGTGTCGGTCAGGTCATCGACAATGAGGACGCCTTCGCCCTCTGTTTCCAGGATATCCGAATTGATTTCCTTGAGGACCTGCATTTCGCCCTGATTGACATAATCATGATAGGAGGCAACCGAGACGGTATCGATGCGGCGGATGTCGAGTTCGCGGGAAATGATGGCAGCCGGAACAAGCCCGCCGCGGGTAATGCAGACGATCGCGTTCCAGACTTGCCCGCTTCCGCTCAACCGCCATGCAAGCGCGCGCGCGTCACGGTGGAACTGGTCCCATGAGACCGGAAAGGCTTTGTCTGGAAGAGACATGGCTGGCTTCCTCGAGTGAGATGGCAGCCGCAGTGGCTGCCGTTTGATGATCCAAGCGCGGCAAATAGCCGGAATCTCCTGGCGAATGCAAGCCAGCCGGCGCAACTATGAACCATTGTCGTCAGTCTGGATGGAATCGGGTGGCGGCAACACGGGGCCGCGCGCAAGGATCAACACTCCCAACTGGAGGAGTTGTCCCGATGAACTCACTGATTTTTCCGCTGTTGGCGTTCCTGTTGCCACTGGCCTACAGTCCCGGTCCGGGAAACATGTTCTTCGCGGCACTAGGCGCCCGGTTCGGCATGGCTGCAACGCTCCCTGCCAATGCGGGCTATCATATTGCCACGCTGCTGGTGACGGGATGCATTGGTGCAGGGTTTGTTTCGGTACTTGATCCCGGTTCGCGGCTGTTCTTCATCCTGAAGACCGCCGGATCCCTCTACGTGCTCTGGCTGGCCTGGCGGATGGCGACTTCCGGTCGGGCAGATACGGGATCGTCCGTCCGGGGAGCGGGTTTTCTTGACGGGGTCTGGCTTCTGATCCTCAACCCGAAAGCCTATTTGATCATCCTGCTGATGTATTCCCAGTTCGGCGGGCTCGTTGTCACCGGCGAGTATGATCACATCGCGATGATTGCGCTGGTGTTCACGTTGAACAACTTCCTGGCTTTTCTGCTGTGGACGCTTGCCGGAGATGCGCTGGGGCGGCTGTTCCGAAATGAGGGCTACGCACGATGGCTCAACCGCGGTTTTGCTCTTCTGCTGGCCGGCGTGGCGCTGTGGATGCTGTTGAAATAGGGCGTGCGGCGGTGCTGCACCGCACGCCAGACCGGAATGGTCAGATCATCGTGACATCAGAACCGGAACCGGGGAGTTTTCCAGGAACGCCCTGGTGACGCCGCCGAACAGCCATTCCCGGAGACGCTGATGGGTGTATGCGCCCATCACCACAAGGTCCGCATTGCTGGCAGTGACCTGGACCGAAATGGCCTCGGCGGTCGAACCCGATCCCTTGGAAACGGTCGTGACATTGACATGGATGCCGTGCCGCGACAGGCAGCTTGCGATATCAGTGCCGGCGAGCGGTGCATCGATGTCGGGCAGCTTGTCGGGGTCGACAATGACGATTTCGACGGCTTCGGCCGCCTTGAGCAGGGGCAGCGCGTCGTGGGTGGCGCGGGCGGCCTCGCGGGATCCGTCCCAGGCAACGACAATGCGCTTGATCGGCGTTGCCAGCTTGCCGCTCGACGGCAGAAACAGAACCGGACGCCCGCCTTCGAACAGCAGCGCCTCGACATTGGTGGCCATGTCCTCGTTGGCCGCGCGGTCGGGTTGGCGCACGACCACCAGGTCGGCGGAGCGGGCGCTGACAAGGGCGGAAATCGCGCTGTCGCCGCCGGGCGAGCGCACTGGACGCCACTCGTGCGACAGACCTTCGGCTTCGCAGGCCTTGTCGAAGGCTTCGCCGACTTCGCGCATGCGGACATCGGCCTGTTCGTAGAGCGCGGCGATGGTGGCCGCGTCGGGGACATCGATCGGAGCCGACAGGACGACGAACTGGGACGGTTCCCCGTGGCAGCCGATCAGATGCACGTCCGTGCCTGCCGCGAAGCCCGCAATGGCCGAAGTGACCGGCGCCACGTCAGCCAGTGTTGCGTAGACGGCAAGGATCGTATGATAGGCCATAATGAAGTCTCCTCTGAACGGCGCGAAAAATGCGTCTATGGAGACATCATGCTGTGCACGCAGTGCGGACGCATTGATCCTTATCAAACGGTCCTGGCGCCGAGCTTGGAAGCGACATTTGCGAGCATCGCCTCGACATCGGCCCTGGCCGCATCGATTGCGCTCTGCCTGCGGCCGCGGATGACGATCTCTGTGGAAAAACTGTCGCCTGTAAAACGCGGATAGGAGCCGATGTTGACCTCGGGATGGGCCTTGGCGATGGCGCTCAGCGGATCGCCGATATCGCCCTCTCCGAACGGGCAACTGACCTTCTCGGATAGGATCTTCACTCCCGTGCTCAATGTCGGCAGCACATTGTCCAGCATGGCCTGGAAGACGGACGGAACGCCGGCCATGACGTGAACGTTGCCGATGACGAATCCCGGCGCACGGCTGACCGGGTTGTCGATGTGGCGGCTGCCGACCGGCATCCTGGCCATGCGGCGCCGGGCCTCGGTGAATTCCAGGCCGCGCTCGGCATAGTGCGCGCCCAGCAGCGCCAGCGCGTCGGCGTCATGGGTGCAGGCGACGCCAAAGGCCGCCGCCACGGCATCGGCGGTGATATCATCATGCGTAGGGCCGATGCCGCCGGAGGTGAACACGTAATCGTAGCGGTTTCTCAGCGCATTGAGTGCTTCGACGATCCGGTCCTGATCGTCCGGCACGATGCGGACCTCCTCGAGATCGATGCCGGCGGCGGTGAGCAGTTCGGCCAGATGGCCGATGTTCTTGTCCCTGGTGCGGCCTGACAGCAGTTCGTCGCCGATGGCGAGCGCTGCGGCGGTAACGGTACGGGCGTCGCTCATGGTCGTGCTCCTTGGCGAAATCGACTTGAATAGACCTGATCTCTGGGTTTGCGCAAGGGCGCGTTATGTTTCGGATCGCTTCAGACTGTGAACAATCCGTGCTGCATTTTACGGGTTTCGATGAACAATAAAACGCCTATCTCTCGGGCATCGGCCGCTTCGGGCGGCGACACAAACAAGGAGACGATTATGGCGAAGGTACTGGTGCTTTACTACTCGAGCTGGGGCCACATGGAGGCCATGGCGCAGGCGGCTGCGAAGGGCGCGGCGGCGGCCGGAGCGGACGTGACAATCAAGCGCGTGCCTGAACTGGTGCCGGAGGCGGTAGCCAAGGCTGCGCACTACAAGCTGGACCAGGAAGCCGCGATCGCCGATCCGCTTGATCTGGCCGACTACGACGCGATCATCTTCGGTGTCTCGACCCGTTACGGCATGATGTCGTCACAGCTGAAAAACTTCCTCGACCAGACCGGTCCGCTGTGGGCGGAAGGCAAGCTCATCAACAAGGTCGCTTCGGTGATGGTGTCGACGGGGACGCAGCACGGTGGCGCGGAACTGGCGATTGTCAGCACCCAGGCGGCCCTGCAGCACCACGGCATGATCATCGTGCCGTTGTCCTACGCCTACCAGGACCAGATGGGCAATGACGTGGTCCGTGGCGGTTCGCCCTACGGCATGACAACGACCAGCAATGGCGATGGATCGCGGATGCCCTCGGCACAGGAGCTTGAAGGCGCGGAATTCCAGGGCAAGCGGGTTGCTGAAATCACGGCCAAGCTTGTCGCCTGACAGGACTGACGGCAGCCTGGTTTGCCGGCTCCGTACCAAGACGCCCCGTTGTCGGTGACAGCGGGGTGTCCCTGTTTTTTGCGCAAACCGCGCCGGAACCCTTGCCTGCATGCGGATCGTCCGGTACCGACTAGCTGACGTGCGGACGTGGCGAAACTGGTAGACGCAAGGGACTTAAAATCCCTCGGCCGCAAGGCTGTACGGGTTCGATTCCCGTCGTCCGCACCATTCCGGCTGATATGGATCATTCGCTCGCGTCTGGTCTATTGGCGATCGATATCCGCTTTGTCGGTTTGATGGGCCTTCGTCCAGATGTTCCGGATTTTGCGCAATCTGTCGCTTTTTCGAGCTTGTGCAGTTCGTTCAAACGGCGATCTTGAAGCCGATGCGGAGGCCGCCCCAGTGGCGTCCGTTGACCACGATCGGCGCGGAGAGGTCCTTCATCAGCACGAAATTCCCGCCGCCCATGTCGCGCCGGTAGGTCTGCAGCAGGAACGGCTTGGTGTTGCGGCCGGCCGCAAGCCCGGTGCGGTCGTTGAAGATGCGGCGGTTGCGGCAGTTGCCGGCGTTCCAGACGGGATCGGAACTCTGCGGCTGCGAATAGATCTTGTTGTGGGTGGGCAGGTAGCCGTTGCGGTCGATCGCGGCGCAGAAGGTGACGCGCGGATCAAATTCCAGCATCGCCTCCTGGATGGGCGGCAGCAGGCGGTCGGTGTGGCTGGTGAACCGCGTCATGTGCTGCTGCGGATCGGTTCCGGCGATGGGCGTGTAGTTTTCGTCAAACAGATCCGAGAGCGACATGGCGCCGGACCGGACAGCCTGTTCGAAGAGCGAGGCGACTTCCTCGGCCTTGGCCATGCAATGGCGGATGAGCGGCGTGTCCTCGGTCTCGATGCCGCTCTCGGCGACCTCGCCGATGACGTCCTCGGAGAAGGACACCAGGCGGTCGATCTTGGCGCTGGCCGCTGTCAGCATGTCGGCGCTCAAGTGCACCTGCTTGTCGAGATCCGAAACCTTGGCAAGGACTGTCGAGCAGGCTCGTGTGGTCTCTTCGACCGGATCGCTGATCCGTTCGATTTCACTGATCATTCCCGCCACGGTCTGGCTGAAGCCGGTGAATTTCTGCAATTCCTCGTCTATTTCAGTGGAGCGCTGGTGCGCTGCGGTCGCCACCATCTCGTTGTCGGCGTTCTGCTTCTGCAGCTTGTCGACAATCGAGCGCAGGGCTTCGAGCCGGGAGACAATGTCACGCGAGACGGTGCCGGTCTTGTCGGCCAGCTGCTTGACCGCGTCGGCGACAACGGCAAATCCGCGCCCTGCCTCGCCCGCATGGGCCGCCATGATGCCGGCATTGACGGCGAGCAACTGGGTCTGTGTGGCAATGCCCTGGATCGATTCCGAAAACGAGTGGATTTCCTTGATCTGCCCGGAGACGGAGTTGAGAACGCCGGTGATCTCCGTGGCGTTGGTCGCCATGGACTTGATGTCGGAGACCGCGTTGACAAGAATGCCGTTGACGCTTTGCGTGGTGGTGTCGAGACCCGCCTGGGTGGTCCTGGCGGCCTCGATCGCGCCGCGGGAGGCGTCGGCCACGGTCTGGTTCGACCTGGCAATCATCGAAATGTCGCGGGTGAGCGAGTGGAATTCCTCGGCCTGGCGCGACATCGAACTGGAAACGTCGCCGACCATGCCACTGGTATCGGCAATATTGACCGACAATTCACCGATCTGCGAACCGATCACGTTCATGGCTCGCTCGAGTCTGGCCTGATCTTCCGCGGGGGGCGTCAAGATGTGAGCTTCATCTGATCCTTCATCCGTGAGAGTATCCGGTTGATCGGGATAGGAAACCTGCAAAGCGTGCATGCGATTCTGTCCTCCAGCTTGGTGAAGAAAATCAGATCTTGGTTAAGCTTTGGATAATTTAGCTCTAATACAGTCCCGATGCCACTATTCGCGCCAGAAAGCGGGCATCAGCAGAACAAGAACCGCCAGTATTTCCAGCCGTCCCATCAGCATCAGGAAAATCAGGATGATCTTTGCTGGATCCCCGACAGAACTGAAGTTGCCGGACGGTCCGATCACCGGTCCGATGCCCGGGCCTACATTGGCGAGCGCAGTGATCGATCCGGAGATGGCGGTTTCGACATCAAGGCCAGTGGCGGCCAGAGCCATCGAACCCAGCGCCCAGATCCCGATATAGGCGCAGACGAACAGAAACACAGTTCGCTGCATCTCCGAATCGACGGCAACAGTGCCGTATCGAACCGGACGGACACTGTTGGGATAAATCAACCGCAGGAGACCGGAACGGATTGAGCCGAAAATGATCACCAGCCGGTATGCCTTGATGCCGCCGGAGGTCGATCCGGAGCAGCCACCCAGGAACGTGGCGACAAAGAAAATCACGATGACGAACGGCCCCCAGAGCGTGTAGTCGCTGCTGGCGAAGCCGGTGGTGGTGACAACTGAAACGATGTTGAACGCGGCATGGGTCAGCGCGTAGGCGAAACTCTCGCCCTGGCTCAGCCGCAGGCTGAGTGCGACGATGATGGAGAGAACCACTATCAGGCCGATATAGGCAACGATCTGCGGATCGCGCAAGGCATCGAGCCTGCCGCGCACGGCAAACAGGATCATGACCGAAAAGGGAAGGCCAGCAAGCGCCATGAACAGTGTCGACGTCCAGATCAGCGCAAGGGAATCGAATGCGCCGAATGACGCGTCATGGGTCGAAAAGCCGCCGGTGGCTATCGTGGTCATGGCATGGTTGACGGCGTCGAACCCGCTCATTCCGAATATTGCGTACAGAATGGCGCAGGCCAAGGTCAGCCCGATGTAGATAGCGAAAAAGGCGCGCACGAAAACGGCAAAGCGGGCGAAGGGCTTCTCGGAGGTGTCGGAAGATTCGATCTTGAATACGGTGAAGCCGCCGACCTTGAGGAACGGCAGCACCAGAAGCCCCATCGCGACAATGCCGATGCCGCCGAACCATTGCAGCATCGAGCGCCATAGAAGCAGGCCGGGCGGGGCCGAATCAAGACCGGCAATCACAGTTGAACCGGTGGTGGTGACAGCGGACACCGATTCAAACAGCGCGTCGGCCATGTCTAGCCCAAGGCCTGAAAGGTAGAGCGGAACGGCTCCTGTCACCGAAAGCGTCAGCCACAACAAATTGACCAGAAGAAATCCCATGCGCCGCGAAAACGGTGCGGCCGAACCGCGATTGGCGGTTGCCGAGGCGAGGCAGACCGCGCCGACCGAAAAGGCTGCGGCGGTGAACACCATCCAGTCGGGATTTCCGTTGTAGAGGTCGAGAGCGGCCGGAACCAGCATGGCCACTGAAAGATACAGTCCCGTCATGGATGCGATGAAGATCGCGTATCTGATGGTTAGACCGTGCACCCCTTGCCCTCTCAAAAACCGGATCCGGTTGGCAACCGGCAGGTTCCCGTGGCATAGACCCGTCATGACCGAAAAACAATCTCCCGATGCCTTCCGCCGTTCCGTCGACAGCGCTCTTGCCGAGATGCGGGCGCTGTTTGCGGAAACGCCGTTGCAGCTCAATGATCATCTGTCGGCGCGATTTGGCGCGCGGATCTGGCTCAAGCGGGAGGATTTGTCTCCGGTCAGGTCCTACAAGATCCGGGGCGCGTTCAATTTCATCCGCAAGGCTCTGGTGGCAAATCCGCAACAGAGCCTGTTCGTTTGCGCGTCGGCGGGAAATCACGCCCAGGGATTTGCCTATGTGTGCCGGCATTTCGGTCGCAAGGGCGTCGTGTTCATGCCGGTGACGACGCCGCAGCAGAAGATCGACAAGACGCGGGTCTTCGGCGGCGAGTTCATCGAAATCCGTCTGACCGGCGATTTCTTCGATGCCTGTTACGACGCGGCGCGGGAGTTCGCCGCGGCCGAGGGCGCATTGATGACGCCGCCGTTCGACCATGATGACATCATCGAGGGGCAGGCGAGCGTTGCCGCGGAATTCTCAGCCCAGCTGCCGGAGGGCGAAGCGCCCGATCTGATCGTGCTGCCGGTCGGCGGCGGCGGTCTTTCCGCCGGAATAGCGCGCTATCTTGAAGGCCGGGTCGATACGGACAACTTCCTGCTGGTCGAGCCGGCGGGGGCCCCGAGCCTGAAGGAAAGCCTTGGCGCCGGCCACCGGGTCAAGCTCGGCAGGATCGACAATTTTGTCGATGGCGCCGCGGTGGCCGAAATCGGCGAGCGCAACTTCGAGATCCTCAAGCGGTTCCGGCCCGACCAGGTGATGACCGTGCCGGAAAACGCCATCTGCCTGACCATGACGCGGATCCTCAACACCGAGGGCATTGTGCTTGAGCCGGCCGGCGCCTTGTCGATCTCGGCACTCGAGGCCCTGGGGCCGGACAAGCTGGCCGGCAAGACGGTGGTGGCGGTGGTCTCCGGCGGCAATTTCGATTTCGAGCGGCTGCCCGACGTCAAGGAACGGGCCATGCGGTACGCGGGCACGAAGAAATATTTCATCCTGCGCCTGCCGCAGCGTCCGGGAGCGCTGCGGGACCTGCTGTCCCTGCTGGGCCCGGAAGACGATATTGCCCGGTTCGAGTACCTGAAGAAATCCGCCCGCAATTTTGGCTCCATCCTGATTGGCATCGAGACAGGTTCGCCGGACAACTTCCTGCGCCTGGTGGAGGCGTTTGACCGGGCTGGCCTGAGTTATCAGGATATCACCGATAACGAGATCATCGCCAACCTGGTGATCTGAGGATAGGGCAGTGTGGCGCGGGTTCAGAGGCCTGCGATCCATCGGGCCGTTTCGGCCGCCAGTCTCTCGGTGGTGGAGGGCGAAAGCGCAGCCCCGGCAATGACGTGGTGGCTCGGGTCACCGTCGTCGGTGACCTCGATGATGGTGGCCGGACCGCCCCAGTTGCCGGCCTTCGCCTTGGCCAGTTCCGGGCGGATAACCTGGTCCAGCGGCGAATAGACGAACAGCGAGGGAACCTTGATGCTTTGCGGATCCGTGGCATCGGCAAGATCGACCAGCGCCGCCATCGGAAGCAGGGCGGCGCTCGGGTACTCGTAGGTCCAGAATTGCGCATGAAGATCGTTCCTGGGGACGAACGAGCGGCGTTCGCCGACGATCAGCCGCAGCATCTGTTTCGCCCATGGCATGGTCAGCATGCCCGAACCGGCGGCCTGGATTCCGTAATTCGGCGAGACCTGCACCAACCCCGCCACATCGCGCATCAGCTCCGGCCGGGTTGCAGCCCAGGTGGCGAGCGATGCGCCGGTCGACGTCGCCATCACCACGACGCGTTCGCCCAGCCTGCGCCCGATGGCGACGGCCTCGGCGAAGTCGTTGACCCAGCCGTGCACCGACCCCTCGAGCATGGCGTCACCACTGCGGCCATGACCCTTGAGGCGGGCATAGTAGAGGTTGGCGCCAAGCTCTTTGGCGACGAGATCGGGCAACGGGCGCAATTCGCCGGGGCTGGCGGAGAAGCCGTGGATATAGACGATCGCCAGCGGCGTGCGGGCGCGGGACGCCGGGTAGGCCCAGATGATCTGCCGCTCATTGGCGGGCCGCAGGTCGGCAAACCGCGATTCGGACTCGTCGAGATAGGTTTCGAGATCGTCGGGCAGCGTGGTTTCGTCGAAGCTGACGCTAGCGTCAGCCTGGGGCCTCGGGCCCAGCACGAAGGCCGCTGCGCCGGCGAGGAGCAGCAGGCCAAGAAAATAGAGCACCATGCGCGTCCTCGTTATGGTCTTGGCCATGGAAAATGCCCTGCCTGCCCGGTCTTCGTCGGCGTGTCGCCGTCTGCTGAGGTTAGCTTAGATTGCCGGTGGTTGGGGTGCAAGACAGGCCTGCCGTCTCCGCAGTCATGCCGGCTGGCGGTTGTGCAGGAACATCTTGTAGTAGCTTTCAACCTTGGCGCGGTTGTTGGAGGTCAGCACCAGGGCCGCGCCAATGCGCGGTCCGCGGATCCAGCGGATCGTTCCGATGAGCAGGCCCATTTCCTCGGTCTCGACGTGGATCTTGTCGCCGCGTGCCATGGGGATGCCGGCATCAAGCTGCAGGCAGATTCCCTGCTGGGAGAGATCGATAACGGCGCCGGTGGTCTTCTGCCCCATGCAGTCGATTTTCGCCTTCACCCTAGTCTTGTCCCGCTTCAAGGCGCGGCCGGTCAAACCCGTCATTGCAATCTGTTTCCTCGCTGACTGAGCGCGCAGTCTCGCATCCGGCGGTAATCAAATTGCTAAGACGAGGACGGATTGAACTCCCTGTTGTGATGAAGCGGGAGGCGGGAAGGCGCGGAGCGCGCCCCTATCCTCCCGGCAGTCGTCACCTGCTCGTAAGCGTACTCAACCGCCTCGGCTACAAGGTTATGCGGAACAGGGCAAAGCCATCCGCGCCTTCGCCCGCCGGTTCGATTGAAACGCCCTTCACACCGCCGGCAAATTCTTTCGCCTTGGGGCCGGTCGAAAACAGCACGGTTGCACCCTCCACCGGAGCCAGACTCCAGTTGCCATCCGCCGAGGGGTTTATGGTGCCCTGGTCTACAATGTAGCGGACGATGACGTCGCGGTTGGTGTCGGGCGCCTGGAAGATCACCTTGTCCGGGCCGATTTCGGGGAACTTGCCGCCGCCGCCGCCGCGGTAGTTGTTGGTGGCGACGACGAATTTCTGCTCAGGATCAACAGGTTGTCCGTTGAAGCTGAGGTTCTGAATCCGGCTGGCGCCGGCGTCCTGCAGATCGCCCTTGGGGGTGTATTTGGCGGGTTGCGTGAGGTCGACCTGATAGGTCACGCCGTCGATGACGTCGAAATTGTAGGACGGGAACTCGCCATTGATCAGCTCGGCGTCCTTGGCGCCGGGTTCGATCCGGTTGAAGATCCCGGCCGACATTTCCAGCCAGTCCTTGACCTGGGCGCCGGTGATCACCACCGCCTGCACCGTGTTGGGATAGAGGTAGAGGTCTGCCACGTTCTTGATGGCAATGTCGCCTGCGGGCACATCGGTATAATAGTCGGCACCGCCGCGGCCGCCGGCCTTGAAGGGGGCTGCGGCGGAGAGCACCGGCAGGTCCTTCCACTCGGTGTCCTTGAGCATGTCGGTGATGTACCAGGTCTGCGCCTGGCTGACGATCTGCACGGAGGGATCGTCGGCGACCAGGGCGAAATACGAATGCAGCGGCGCAGACGTCTTTCCGACGGCGGTGCGGACATAGGCGAGCGTGGCCTCGTGGTCGGCTTTGGCTGCGGCCAGCACTTCGGGCTTGTCGGCCACCAGCGCATTGACCTTGCGGTCGACGCGCTGGTAGATCGGCCGGGCTTCGGATGTGTGGCCGACGATCTTCCACGCATTGCCGTCGCGCTCGAGCATCAGGTCGATGAGGCCGAGATGCGATCCCCAGAAGCCGCCCATGACGCCCGGCTTGCCGGAGATGGTGCCCTTGGCGTTGTCGACGCCGGCGACGCCGTCGAATTTCGGACCGGGGAAATCGAGGTGGCTGTGGCCGGTGACGATCGCGTCGATGCCGGGAACAGCTGCAAGCGGAACGGATGCGTTCTCGAGGTTTTCCGCCCATTCCTGCTGGCCGATGCCGGAATGCGAAAGCGCGATGACGATGTCGGCGCCTTCCTCGCGCATCTGCGGCACCCAGGCTTCCGCCGCCTTGACGATGTCGCGGGTGGCGGCGTTGCCGCTCAGGTGACGGGCGTCCCAGGTCATGATCTGCGGCGGGACAAATCCGATGAGGCCAATCCTGATCGGATGTTCGGCGCCGGCGCCATCCTTGATGGTGCGGTCAAGGATCATGTAGGGCTTGAGGAACAGGTCGTCGTCGCGCGGGTTTTCGGCAAGCGCGCCCCTGGCGAGGTTGGCGCAGACCATCGGGAAGTTGGCGCCGCCTATGACCTTGAACATGAAATCGAGGCCGTAGTTGAACTCATGGTTGCCGAGCGTTCCGCCGTCATAGCCGAGCACGTTCATCGCGGCGATGATCGGGTGAAGATCGCCTTCCTTCATGCCGCGCTCATAGGCGATGTAATCGCCCATCGGGTTGCCCTGCAGGAAGTCACCATTGTCGACGAGGATCGAGTTCTGCGCTTCGGCGCGGATCTGGTCGATGATCGATGCGGTTCGGGCGAGCCCCATCGTGTCGTTGGGCTTGTCGCCGTAATAGTCGTAGGCGAACACATGCACATGCAGGTCGGTCGTTTCCATGATGCGCAGATGTGCCTGGTTGGCATTGGCGCGCGCGGTGAACGGATGCACCATGACCAGAGCGCTGGTGGCAGCGAGGCCACCAAGAAGAGAACGGCGCGAGATCGGATGCAGCATGTCGAGAATGCGTTGGTCTTTCATGGACTTTCTCCCTGCAGTTGGCCTAGAAAGGTGCTTGCCGGATGCATCGCCACGCATCGGCGAGCGGCTTTCCGTCATGTCTGACGACAAGCCTTAAATGCCGAGTGTGATCCCGACATGACACTTGTGCAACCGAATTCGACGGCAGGATCGGCAGGGCTAGTCTGACCCTTTCATCGCCGTCACCAGAACCGATTGCGACAGTAAGGAGCATGGCATGGCAGGCATTTTGGACAGCATCCGCAATATGTTCGGCGGCAGGTCCGAATCCGGTCCGCCGCAGGCTGCCAATGAGCCCGATACCTACAAGGATTGCCTGATCTATGCCGAGCCGATGGCCGAGGGCGGGCAGTGGCGGCTGGCCGGACGCATCGTCAAGGGCGATGGCGAGGCCGCTCGGGAGCACAAGTTCATCCGCGCCGACATTTTCTCAAGCCGGGACGATGTGGAGGCGGCGACAATGCGCAAGGCGCGGCAGATCATCGACGAGCAGGGGGATGCGTTGTTTAGGTAGGCCGCAACGGACTGCGTTAACAGTTCGGCAAATCTACGCCAAATTACCAGATGGCGCGGATCTTCGATTCCGCGCCATCTATTGCTTTCGGATCAGTGAGGAGCCAACGGGTCAGTCGAAGCTGACTTCGTTGTCGCCGAGATAGACGTTGCTGGCTTCGCAGATGTCGATCGTGTGCTCCTCGTCCAGGGTTTCGCCGCCGTTCACATCGAGCCACCCGGCCTGGAAAACCTGATCGCAGGCGCAGGTGTCGGCAGTGAATTCGGCGACGGCGGACTGGCCGGGCTTCATGTTCCGGGCGATCCAGTTGGCGCTCCAGGTCGCGCCATCGTCTTCACTGGTATAGAAGCCGGTCAAGGTGTTCTCTGCGGTGTCGTTGTGGATCGTGAACACGCATTCGGATCCGGTTTGAGCAAGGGCTCCTGTTGCCGATACGAGCGAAGCGAAAGTCAGGGCGGCGCTTAAATAGAGAAGTTTCATCTTAGTCCCCGTGGTGGTTGTCATTCCGGCCTTCGGTGCGTTCGCATCACAATTCGTGGGCCGTCTGCCGTCGCATGTTGGTTGATGCGAAGATCCGGAAGCTGGAACGCCTGTGCAAGCTGCGCCGAGCGCTGCCGGGCTTCGGTCTGTCGAAGCGGATCAGCGCGCGCCACGATCTCTGCCATCCGCTCGCGCCGGTCAAGCTGTTTCTTCGACAGGCACATGCTTCCCCACTTCACTCCATTGTCCGGCGTCAGCGGAGCAATCCGAGGGACCGGCTGCGAACCGGTTTCGAGCGGGCATTTGATGTCCGATTTGTCTCATCGGGCTGCCGTGCAGTGCCCATCAAGTTGCGCTGAAATGCGGCTCCGTTGCAGCCCGGATGCCTTGAAAATTTCACAATGGATCTCGGAACGCTGAGGGGCTTGCAGCGTTGATCGATCAGGACCGGAGCGTGGGCAAAGGCTTGTCGGACGCCTCGCAAACTGTCGGTCTCAATTGAACCCCTATGGCTTCTGTCACCCTGAAGGAGAAACGCATGTCCACACTCACCAAGGAAACAATTTCTGTGATCGGCAGCGACAAGGTCGCAGGCACCGAGGTCTATGACCGGTCCGGGCAGCACATCGGCTCGATTGAAAAAGTCATGATAGAGAAGGTTGGCGGCAAGGTGACCTATGCCGTGCTGAGCTTCGGAGGCTTCTTTGGCATTGGCGACGATCACTATCCGCTGCCTTGGGAAAAGCTGCAGTATGACGAGGAACTGGGCGGCTACCGCGCCGATGTCACCAAGGATCAGGTGGAAGGTGCGCCGAAATATCGTGCAGGCTCAGATTACGACTGGAATCCCTCGACCCAGGAGCGGCTGTATGCCCACTACGGCAACCCGCCTTACTGGCGCTGAGCAACCGGGTAGCGATACATGGCGTTCAAACCACCGTGTTTTGCGCCAGACCCGAAGCCTGACTTAAAGATCGACCGCCGAACTGTTCGGCGGTCGATCCGTCTGTGGCAATCGCGTCCTCATGCCATGGCGTTCGCATCCTCGCGCTTGGCGATCTTGTGATTGTCCTCGGTCAGCCCCGCCTTCCAGTAGCTGGAGATGTAGAGATTGCCGCTGGAGAGGCCGCGCTCGGTGCGGAAGTAGTCGCGCAATTGACGCATGCTGGTAAATTCGCAGGCCGCCCAGACCGAGGCAGCGCCTGGTGCCCAGGCGACAGACCGGACCCGTTCGACCAGCGGAACGCTGTCGTGACCGGGCCGGGGATTGATCACCCACTCGATGTTCAGATGCGGCGGCTTCTCAAGGTCCTGGATATCCGCTTCATCCATGACCTCGATCACGGCTGTTCCCCTTGCCGTGTCGGCAAGCAATTCGAGATTGCCGGAGATCGCCGGCAGTGCGGTCATGTCTCCGACCAGCAGGTACCAGTCTGCGCCCGGATGGACGAGCTTGCGCGGGCCCGGGCCGCCGACCATGATGCTGTCTCCGGGCCGGGTGTTCATCGCCCAGAGCGTAGCCGGGCCGCATTCCTCGTGCAGGGCGAAGTCGACGTCGATCTCATCGGAACGGTGCGAGCGAACCGTGTAGGTGCGGACCACGTCGCGGCCGGCCGCCTGATCCGGCAGCCTGAGTTTGACATAGGCGCTGGTCTGGTCGTCCGGGAAATCCGCCAGTCCGGGACCGCCGAGCGTGACCCGGAGCATGTTGGGTGTCACCTGCCGCTTGGCGATCACATCGAGTTGTCTTGGTTCGGGCCGGGCCATGTCAGCGCTCCTTGGGTTCAAACTTCGGGAGCCTGTCTAGCAGGTCTTTCAGAAAATAACATGAGTAAAATACTCATGTATCATGCAAGGCCGACATTGGGGCGGTCGATGATCTCGCGAAGGGCGAAACTGGAGTTGATCTTGACCACGTGGGGCAGGGCGGACAGCCAGTCGCGGTGGATGCGCTCATAGTCCTCGAGATCGCGCGCGGCGATGCGCAGGATATAGTCATACTCGCCGCTCATCAGGTAGCAGACCAGAACATTGGGACAGCGCTTCACCGCCGCCTCGAACTCGGCCAGCGTCTTGGCGAACTGGCCCGACAGCGAAATGTGTACGATCGCGATCATTCGGTAGTCGAGCGCCTTATGCGACAATCGCGCGTGGTAGCCCTTGATGACGCCGGATTTTTCCAGAATGTCGAGCCGCCGGGAGCAGGCCGATGCCGAGAGGCCCACCCGTTCGGCCAATGCCGCATTTGAGATTCGGCCTTCGCTCTGAAGGGTTCTGAGAATGGTAGTATCGATTGAATCAAGGTGGTTCATGCGCAGAAAATCCGAACAAAGATGTATTTTGTGCAACAATATTCGAATGAGGCAGGCGGAACAAGGCCAGTTTGCAAGGACATTTCAGGGCGCAAATGTTTGAATTGGCTGCATTGAAACCGGACCTGGCGCTTGAATCGCCGGTCAACGCTCGGAGGAGACGTCAATGCGCGTAGGCTGCCCCAAGGAAATCAAGAACCACGAGTATCGCGTCGGCCTGACACCCGGCGCGGTGCGCGAATATGTGGCGCATGGCCACGAGGTGATTGTCGAAACCAAGGCAGGCATGGGCATTGGCGAGGACGACGCGGCCTATCAGTCCGCCGGCGCCAGGATCGTCGACAGCGCACGGGAAGTCTTCGAGCGCTCGGACATGGTCGTCAAGGTGAAGGAGCCGCAGCCGTCGGAATGGATGCAGCTGCGCGACGGACAGCTTCTCTACACCTACCTGCACCTGGCTCCGGATCCGGACCAGACAAAGGGTCTGATCGAATCGGGTTGCACGGCGGTTGCCTACGAGACCGTGACCGATGACCGCGGCGGCCTGCCGCTGCTGGCGCCGATGTCGGAAGTCGCCGGACGTCTGGCGATCCAGGCCGGCGCCACCTCGCTGCAGAAGGCCAATGGCGGCCGCGGCATTCTTCTGGGCGGCGTTCCCGGCGTGCTTCCTGCCAAGATCACGGTCATCGGCGGCGGCGTGGTCGGGCTGAATGCGGCCAAGATGGCCATCGGCCTTGGCGCCGACGTGACCATCCTCGACCGCTCGCTGCCGCGCCTGCGCCAGCTTGACGATATCTTCAACGGCCGGGTTCACACCCGTTACTCGACCATCGAGGCGCTGGAAGAAGAAGTGTTCTCGGCTGACGTGGTGGTCGGCGCGGTTCTGATCCCGGGCGCTGCGGCTCCCAAGCTCGTTACCCGCGAAATGCTCTCGGGCATGAAGAAGGGCTCGGTGATCGTCGATGTCGCCATCGACCAGGGCGGCTGCTTCGAGACCTCGCACGCCACCACCCATGCGGAACCGACCTACGAGGTCGACGGTGTGATTCACTACTGCGTCGCCAACATGCCGGGCGCAGTGCCGATCACCTCGGCCCACGCCCTCAACAATGCGACGCTGCAGTATGGCCTGATGCTGGCCGACAAGGGGCTCAAGGCGATTGCCGAAGACCGGCACCTGCGCGCGGGCCTTAACGTGCACAAGGGCCGTATTACCAGCCGTCCGGTGGCCGATGCACTCGGCTATGAGCTGGCCGATCTCGACAAGGTGCTTAAGGTGGCATAACCGCCCGCACCATCAAGCTCCGTGGGCTTGTCCACAGGCCCGGCCCGTCCGCATCATGTCATGCGGGCGGGCTTTTTGTTGAGCGGCTGCCCGGCTCAGGCTTCCGCGCTCGGAACCGCCTTGCAATGGTAGCAATTGTTGCGTGACGAGCGGATGTGGACGGCCTTGACCGCCGTTGTTGCCAGCAATTCCTCGATACGGGCCGGAATGGCGTCGCGGGCAATCACGCCGCCGGTTCCATAGACGATGCGCTCGTCGGCATCATAGCCGCGCAGGATGTAGTCCGGACTTGTCAGGAAATCCGGCAACCCGTCAGGTTCGATCTTGCAGGGGGTACAGTTGTCGGCATGGAGGAACACCGGGCCGGTTTCCGCATAGGCGTGCAGCCGGGTAAACGGCCGCCAGGCGACGATCAGAAAGGGTTCATCCCGGCCCACCATCCGCATGCAGCGCCGGCAGGGAACACCGGCTCCATCGGAGATACGGCGCTCGGGCGCGTTGCCATAGGAATCCGCGCCGCCGGAGCGGAAATGCGCGGCGGTGGCCTCGTCCATGGGTTCGAATGTGAACGGCATCTTTTCCTCGCATGGTGGGTTAACATCATGCGAGCTTGTGCGGCGGGTATAGGCCGCGCGCCACCCGATTTCAGCCGGTGATCTCGCTTTCGGCTTTCATCAGGGCCAGAATCTCCTCATCGGCCAGCGGCCGGATGATGGCCTGGTTCTGGCTCACCGGCTCGAAGCCCATCTTCTGGTAGAGCGGCAGGGCGGCAGGGTGATCGAGCGTGTTAGTGGAGACGATGACCCGGGCAGGGGTGGTCGACCAGGCGGTGGTCAGCGCCTGGCCAAGCATCCATTCGCCAAGCCCGCGTTTGCGCACATGGCCCATGAGGCCGAAATAGGACAGCTCGACGGTAGATTCCTCGAGATCGGCCAGCTCGAAAAATCCCGCCGGGGCGCCATCGACGCTGAGCACGAAGATCCGGGTGGTTTTGGCATGCACGATTTTCGACAGATGTTCGTCGGTCATGCGCAGCCGGGCAACCCAGTTCCATTCCCGGCCGACCTGCCACTGCAGATAGCGATAAAAATGCAGCGGGATGCTGGTTGCCTTCATCAATGTCGCATGCAGGTTGACGGGCAGGGGGGTGATCGCACGCGGCCTGCGGGTCATCTCCAGATGGGTAACTGTCGCCTTGAGCGATTTCGGTTTTGCTGCCTTGGCCATCTCAAGCTTCTCCGGTGTCGATAGGCGTGTCATCTCGGCCGCCCCACTCGGACCAGGACCCGTCGTAAAGCGTGTTGTCGCGATGCCCGATGGACTGCAGCGCCAGGCTGATCACCGCCGCGGTCACGCCGGAACCGCAGGTGGTGACGACCGGTTTTTCGAGATCAAGTCCCGCGTTCTCGAGCACGCTGCGCAATTCTTCGAGCGGCTTCAGCTTGCCGCCTTCGGACAGGCTGGCGAAGGGCACGTTGCGGGCACCGGGCATATGGCCGGAGCGCATGCCCGGACGCGGTTCGGGCTCGACCCCGGTAAAGCGGCCCAGTCCGCGCGCGTCGGCGATCTGGGACGCGCGGCTTTCGACAATCGACCTCATCTGCTCGAAGCTGGTGATCGCGCCGGAATTCACCGCGGCATTGAAGCGAGTTGGCGACGGCGTGGCCGGAGTACCGGTTTCCAGCGGCAGTCCCTGTGCCTTCCAGGCATCGAAGCCACCGTCCAGCACATAGGTGTTGGCCGCGCCGAACAGGCGCAGCAGCCACCAGACCCGGGGCGCGGTGAACATGCCCGGGCCGTCATAGACCACGATCGTGTCGGTTTCGGCCAGGCCGAGCGCTCCGGCGGAACGGGCAAAATCGGCTTCACCGGCAATCGTGTGCGGCAGGTCGGAAGCGGGGTCCACGACCTCGTCCTGGTTGAAGAAGACGGCGCCGGGAATGCGCGACGCTGCATATTCGGCCGCACTGTCGCGGTTTTGTGCCGGCAAATACCAGGAGGCATCGACGATCTTGAGGCCGGGCTGACCCAGGGACTGCGCCAGCCACTCAAAGGAAACCACGAACGGGCTCTGGTCGGCGGGATCGGTCATGGCAATGTCCTTGCAAGCAGCGTGGCGGGAAGCCCGGCTGTCGACGCCGGATCGGTTCGCATGTTACGCCATGGCCGAAGACTATCGCAATGTCAGGTGCAGCCCGCAGCCGGGGATATCGGCAAAAAACCTGCGCCGTGAGCCAGCCCGTGTTCAGGTGCCGGGGGTGTCCCTGATCAATAGAGGGAGGTGGGCCGATAGATCCTGGCTTCGTCGAACAGGATCGAGACGGTCCCGGTCCCTGTCTGGGAAGTCGAACCGTCGCTCTCTTCCGTCCCGGCCCCGGTTTCCTCAGGCAGTGTCAGGGCCGTTTCGGCCCCGGTGCTTGCCGAGTTCGCGCGTGGCGAGGCGCTGCGAGTGCCCTGGCCGCCGCCTGCCGGACCATCGGGGCGAGGCCCCTTGGGCATGGCTGCCGGTTCAGAGGAAAGAAAGGCGGTGACGCGCTCGGAGAGGACGCGGGAGGGTTCCGCCGACGAAACCCCGTCGGGTTTCTGGACCGCCTGCCTGTTGTCAGGAGTTGAGGTTGGTGCGGGCATGACGCTCGGCACCATCGCGGAGACGGGGTATGAAGTTCCGATGATCGAGGGCATCAGGGCGCTCTTCCATGCATGGCGAAATCCGGCCCGGGCGGCCGGTTCTGCCTATTGATCGCGCACGGCAAGCCGGAGTGCTGCCGAACGCACGCCAATGCTTACGCACCGCCCCCTAATACATCATCAAGGAGATGGTTCAAATTGTCCGGAAATGTGCCTATTGCGGAACTGGCGGGCGAATATGGATGCTTCACCGAAGGCCGGCAGCACGGCAAACGCAAATATCAATCGGGAAGCGGGCCGAAGCGGATGCGGAAGCGGCGGTTTTCCTTGCCCTTCTTCTCGATCTTGCCGATGTGGATCTCGCCGACTTCCGCGGTTTCTCCGACATGGGTGCCGCCGCAGGGCTGGCTGTCGATCGAGGAGCCTTCGCCGATGCAGACCAGGCGGATGCGTCCCTGACCGCGCGGCGGGCGGACATTCTTCGATTTGACCAGATCTGGATTGGCCCCCAGCTCCTGTTCCGAAATCCACTGATGGAAGACCGGATGATTGGCGTTGACCAGTTCCATCAGCTTCGCCGTCACCTCGGCCTTGTCGATGGTGTCGGTCATGTCGAAATCGACGCGGCTGTCGGTTTCGCTCACCGAGGCGCCGGTGATGGGGTAGGGGCAGACCACGGAAAGCAGATGGCAGGCGGTGTGCATGCGCATCAGCCGGTAACGCCGGTCCCAGTCGATATGCTGGACCAGCTTTTCGCCCACTTGAGGCGCCGGCTGGCCTGGCGCCGGGATCAGGATGATCTCCGCCTTGGTATCGCCGGTGACCGTTCCGGCAATCTCGATCCTGTCGCCGTTCTCGCGCTCCAGGAATCCTGTGTCGCCCGGCTGTCCGCCAGAGGTCGCGTAAAAACAGGTTTGGTCGAGCTGGATGCCGCCATCCTCGCGAACGCCGGTGACCAGCGCTTCGGCAGTGGAAAGGTAGGCATCTTCAAGAAAAAGGGCGGTCATCGAACTTATTCACTCACATAGGGGATGGAAAGATCGCTCACCCGGGTCAGCCATTCGGGGACCGGCAGGTCCTTCGACGAAAGGAACTCGGGATTAAAGAGCTTCGACTGGTAGCGGTTGCCGTAGTCGCAAAGGATGGTGACGATGGTGTGGCCGGGTCCCATCTCGCGCGCCATGCGAATCGCGCCCGCGACATTGATTCCCGAGGAGCCGCCGAGGCAGAGGCCTTCATGCTCAAGCAGGTCGAAGACCAGCGGGATCGCCTCGGAATCGGGGATGTTGAAGCTCATGTCAGGGGTGAACCCCTCCAGGTTGGCGGTGATCCGTCCCTGGCCGATGCCTTCCGTGATCGAGCTGCCGGAAGACGTCATCTCTCCGGATGTGTAGAAATTGTAGAGGGCCGCGCCATCGGGGTCGGCAAGGCCGACCTTGATGGACTTGTTCTTGCTGCGAAGCCCCTCGGCCACGCCCGCCAGCGTGCCGCCGGAGCCGACCGCGCAGATGAAGCCATCGACTTTGCCATCGGTATCGCGCCAGATTTCCGGCGCGGTGGTCTTCACGTGCGCCTGGCGGTTGGCGACGTTGTCGAATTGGTTGGCCCAGATCGCGCCGTTGGGATCGGATTTGGCAATCTGCTCGGCCAGCCGGCCGGAGAGGCGGACATAGTTGTTGGGATTGCGATAGGGGGCGGCGGGCACCTCGACCAGTTCTGCGCCGAGCAGCCGCAGGGCGTCCTTCTTTTCCTGGCTCTGGGTTTCGGGAATGACGATGACGGTCTTGTAGCCGAGCGCGCGGGCGACCAGCGCCAGTCCGATGCCGGTGTTGCCGGCGGTACCCTCGACGATGGTTCCGCCGGAGCGCAGCAGACCGCGCGATTCGGCATCGCGGATGATCTCCAGTGCGGCCCTGTCCTTGACCGACTGTCCCGGGTTGAGGAACTCCGCCTTGCCCAGGATGGTGCAGCCAGTCGCCTCCGACGCCGCCTTGAGGCGGATCAAGGGGGTATTGCCGATGGCGTCGAGAACGGAATTGATGGCTGGCATGGTTTTTCCTGTTATTGGCTGTGAGTGCACAGGCTGGAGGAGACTAGGCAGCCAGTTCTGGCTTCTCAAGAGAAATGTTGCAAGAAACCTGCTCTCCGGATGCCGGAGCATAAGGGAAAATTTGCCTTCGATCGGCAAAAATGAGAAATGGCATGTTCCGGTGATCCATATTGTCTCTCCGGGCGTATAGAGTGAAAATCAAAGTGGCCGGAAACGGTCTTTGGCTGGTGCTATGTGCGCAAGCCTTTGAAATTGAAGAAAGCTTAATACGCATGGTGCGTGAACATATCGATACGATCGACTCGCTGCTGGCCAGGTATGTCGCGGGAACTCTTCCGACCCCTGCGCGGGTGCTGGTCGAAGCCCATCTGGAACTCAAGCCGCAAAGCCGGATCAAGGTTGCCAACCTGGAAGCCATGGCGGGGCTAGAGCTGATGGCGATGGATCCCGCTCCGCTTGATGACCGCGACGCGATGCTGGCCAGGGTGCTTGCATCGAAGATCCCGGAATCCCCCGTTGCCGGACGCGGCGGCGAAGCGCGGGTTTTCCCCAAGGCGCTTTACGATTTTGTCGGCTTCGATGCCGACGACGTGCCGTGGCGGACGCGGATGCCCGGTTTCAAGGAATATGACCTCGGCGATATCGAGGGTTGCCACGTCAACCTGTTCTGGATCAAGCCGGGCCGCACCGTGCCGGCGCATACCCACGAAGGCAGCGAATTGTCGCTGGTGCTCGATGGCGCGTTCAGCGACGCGCGCGGTCATTATGGCCGCGGCGACATCTCGGTTGCCGACGACAGCGTCGATCACCGTCCGCATGCCGATTCGGGCCGCCCCTGCATTGGATTTGCGGTGATGGATGCGCCGTTGAAACTGACCGGTTCGTTCCGTCAGCTGATCGGCGACATCATCGGCTGAGCCGGCTTTAACAGCGAAGAATCTGAACCAAAAGGCCGTCTGGAACGTATCAGGTTCCAGACGGCCTTTTTGATTGGAGACATGCATGACCAGTTTCACCGCCACCCCCGCAGACGGCTCCGCCTGGGTGACCGGTGCATCCAGCGGCATCGGAAAGGCGCTGGCGCTGGAGTTGGCGGGCGAGGGGTTCACGGTCTATGCGACGGCGCGCAGCAAGGAGGCCCTGGATGAGCTTGCCGGACAGTCGACCGCGCTCAGGGGCCGGATCATCGCCACGCCGGGCGATGTCACCGATACCGAGGCGATGGCCGCGATAGTCGAACGCATCGGTGCGGACGGCAACGGGCTGGCGCTGGCCGTGTTCAATGCCGGGGTCTACCTGCCGGTCCACGGCGAGACGCTCAAGGTCGAGGATTTCGACAAGACGTTCGCCGTCAACCTGTCGGGCGTGGTCAACGGCCTGGTTCCCGCCATCGAGCGGATGAAGGCCCGCGGCCGCGGCCAGATCGCCATCGTCTCTTCGGTCACCGGCTATGGCGGCATGCCGACAAGTGCTGCCTATGGCGCGACCAAGGCGGCATTGATCAACATGGCGGAAAGCCTGAAATTCGATCTCGACAAGTTTGGGGTGCGCATCCAGGTGGTCAATCCCGGGTTTGTCGACACCCCGGCGACCGCGGACAATGCATTCGAGATGCCGGCGCTGGTTCAGCCGGAGACGGCGGCCAAACGCATCGCACGGGGGCTGAAGTCCGGGTCCTTCGAGATCACCTTTCCGCGCCGCTTCACCTATGTGCTCAAGGCGCTGCAATTTCTGCCCTATCCGGCCTATTTCTGGCTGATGAACGCTGCGACCGGATGGAAGAAACGGCCGCTCGAGACCCGTTGACCGGGATCGTTCAGGCTGCCTCTATGCGGTTGCGCAGCGTTCTCTGCGCGGCCTCGTCGAGCGGGAAGTTCCACATGATGGCGATGCTGGCGAGTTTCGCGGCAATCGGTACCCAGGCATAGGCGACCGCGAGCGCCGTCAGCCCTTCTCCGGTCGCGGCACTTTCAGAAGGATCGAAGCCGAACACCGCAAGCGCCGGGAAGGCGACACCGACACCACCGGCAAGCGAGAGCTTGGTGGCGAGATTCCAGGCGGCGAAATAGGTGCCGGAGCGCTGCTCGCCCGAGGCCGCGGTGTCGACATCGATGACATCGGCCTGGATGGCCGGCGGCAAGGTGAGATCGAAGCCAAGCAGCAGGCCGGTCACGGCGCAGATCGCGGCAAAGGCGATGAGGCTGCCTTCCGGCAACAGCGGCGCCGGTGCGAAGGCGGCGCAGGCGGCCAGCATGCCGTAGCACCACGCCCGGTGCTTGCCGAGGCGGCGGGCCGCCCAGGCCGCGAGCGGCACGCCGGCAATGGCGCAGAGAAAATAGAAGAACAGCAGGGGGCCGCGTGCATCGGGAAGTCCGAGACGGGCCGAAACGAAATACAGAAACAGCGTCGCCGGAATGCCGTTGGCCAGTCCGTTGAGGAAAAATGCCACGATCAGGCGGACGAACGGCCGGTTGCGGGCGAGATGCGTGAGGCCCGATCTGAAGTTGACCCGGGTGCGCGAGTGTTCAACCGGTTCGGGGGTCAGTGCCACAGCCGCGGCGCCGAAAAGCGGCAAAGCAACAAGAATGAGCAGTCCAAGTGCTGCCAGGCCATGGATGCCGCCGGCCTGGTCAAATCCGATCGAGAAAGGCAGGGCAATCGCAATCAGGGTGCCGATCAGGGTCAGTCCCTCGCGCCAGGCGGTGATCCGCGAGCGGCCGTGATAGTCGGTCGCCAGTTCCGCGCCCCAGGCTGAAAACGGGATCAGGGCGGCGGTGTAGCCGAGCGACAGCATCAGCCCCCATCCGGCCAGCCAGACGACGGTCGCATCGACCGGTGGCCAGAACAGCATGAAGGCGGAAAGCGCGGTCAACGGCAGGCTGATCGCAAACAGCGCCCTGCGGCGGCCGAAGCTCGGCCGGAACCGGTCCGCCGCAAAGCCGATCAGCGGATCGTTGACCGCGTCGAATATGCGCACCAGCAGCAGCGCGAAGCCGACCGAGGCTAGCGACAGGCCAAGCGTCTCCGTGTAGAAGGTTGGAACCAGCACGTAGAGCGGCAGCGTCAGGGCCGCGAGCGGTATGGCCGGCAGCGCGTAGGCGATGATGCTGGACAGGGCGAGGGGTGCAGGCGCCGGTTGCTGGCGTGAGGCGGTATCCAGGCTTGTGGCCAATGTTCTATCCATGGGCTTGGCCGAACCCTTGCGGTCAGGACCTTGAGAAAGTCAGTTGCGCCCTTGAATACGTCCCAGGTCCTCAAATGGTTCACCCCGCCGATGCCAGGTATCGGCGGGGTGATGTCAAAGATGTGGGCCGGTCAGCTGTAGACCACCTGCCGGACATTGATGTGACCGGAGCGGAAGCCTGCCTCGCAATAATACATGTAGAACTCCCACAGCCGCTTGAAGCGGAGATCGAAGCCCATCGGCTGGATCTCCTCCCAGGCGTTCCAGAAACGCTGGCGCCATTCGGCGAGCGTGCGGCCGTAATCGGGACCGAACGCACGGTGTCCGACCATCTCGAGGCCGGCGGCTTGGCCCAGCGATGTCAGGTGGTTCTCCGTTGGCAACATGCCGCCGGGGAAGACATAGCGTTGGATGAAATCGGGGTTGGCGCGGTAGGCTTGGTAGGCCTCGGGCTTGATGGTGATGATCTGCAGTCCGGCGCGGCCGCCGGGCTTGAGGCATTCCCGCACCTTGGAGAAATAGGTCGGCCAGTACTTTTCGCCGACCGCCTCGAACATCTCGATCGAGACGACGCCGTCATACTTGCCGGTTTCGTCGCGATAGTCCTGGAACCGCAGGTCGACCTTGTCGGACAGGCCCGCCTTCTCAATGCGCTGGCGGGCAAAGGCCAGCTGCTCCCGGGAAATCGTGAGGCCGGTGACGCGGCAGCCGATCTCGCTGGCTGCGTATTCGGCGAACCCGCCCCAGCCGCAGCCGATTTCGAGCACATGGTCGCCGGCCTTCAGACCCGCAGCCCGCGCCAGCGCCCGGTACTTGGCGGTCTGGGCGCTGGCCAGATCATTGGCGCCATCCTGATAAAGCGCCGACGAGTAGGTCATGGTTTCGTCGAGCCATTTCGAATAGAACGTGTTGCCCAGATCATAATGGGCGGAAATGTTCTTTTTCGCCTGGGCGCGCGAATTCGATCTGAGCCAATGGCGTATCAGTTCGACAACCCGGGCGATGCCGCGGGCGCCGCCGGCCAGCGTGTCTCCAACTTCGACATTGACCAGGAACAACTCAAGAAACGCTGTCACGTCGGGGCTTTCCCAGTCGCCGTCCATGTAGGATTCCGCCACGCCGATGGTTCCGCCGGTGAGCGCCCGGTGCGCAAGGTTCCAGTTGTGCAGGATCAAGGTTGCCTCGGGGCCTTCCGAGCGGCCCTCGATCAGCACGGTGCGGCCGTCGGGCATGCGGATCGACAATCGTCCGTGTCCCATGTGCACCAGTCCGCGCAACGCCATCTTGGCCTTTGCCGGCAATCCGCGCAGATAGGCCGACAGATTGTCGGTCGAGAGCTTTTCTACAGCCTGATGTTCATTCCACGTGGCTTCAGTCTTCATGATCGCAGCCTCCGCCGTCTCGCCAGTGTTTCACTCGTCACGGCTTGGCCACCTGACGTTCGAACTTTCCCTGATCGCGAAAGCTCGCATTGGGAGGCGGTGCCGGACGCGGCACATAACGCATCCCCTTGAGCCAGAGTTTCAGTGCCTCGAAGTGGATGCCAGCGACAATCTTCCACGTCAGAAGCGGAATCTGCAAGAGGCAGCTCAAAATTGCCCCGGTGGTCAGGGCCCGCCTGTTGCCATTATACGTCGCTGCCAGCAGCGGCCCGGACCGGTCGGTCTCGAGGATTCGCCACTTCAGTTGCTTGCCTGGGACATTCATGCGGAAATTGTAGCGGGCTTCCATTTCGACAAATGGCGAGACGTAGAAAAGCTTGCTCCGGCTCTGGCGAATGCCCGCCGGCGTCACGTCTCCGGACTCGATCCTGCAGACATAGGTGTGGTTCTCGCCGAAGGTGTTGCGCACCTCGTAGACCAGCGCTAGCGGCTGGCCGGCGTCGTCGTAGGCGTAATAAACCGACAGCGGATTGAACACCTGGCCGAAGATGCGCGGATAACAGGCGAGCTCGATGCGGGCAGCCCGCTGTTCAAGGCCGGCCTCGGCGAGCAGCGCGTCGACATGGGCGCGCAGGGATGGCTGATCCGCGCCGCGCAAATGGTCGGCTTCGTGGAAAGACGCCACGTTCGCGCCATTGACCGAAAACAGCGGCGAAAGCCGATCGGCCTCGTCGAGACGGTCGAGATCGATCAGCAGCGAATAGACCCGGTAGCGGAACCGGTGACCGACCGGTTTCATGCGCTGGTGCATCACATCGCCCGCATAGAGGCATGCGGGCGGTCTTGCGGCATCCGGTTCGGGCACGAAGGTGGTCTGGGCTGGCATTATGGTCATGCAGCCACTTCCTCCGCGCTTACGGCGCCGGCACGCCAGGGCAGGACCGCGCCCAGCGCTTCCGCCGCCAGAATGCCGGAGGTGAGCCCGTCCTCGTGGAAGCCGTAGCCGGTCCAGGCGCCGGCAAAGAAGGTGTTGTTGTCACCCTGGATCCGGCCGAGCCTTGCCTGGACGTCCATCGCGTCCGTGCCGAACTGCGGATGATCGTAGCTGTACTCGCCGAAGACCAGTTCCGGGCGCGGTTCGCGGTCGGGGTTGAGGGTCACGAACAACGGCCGGGACGGATCGATGCCCTGCAGCCGGTTCATCCAGTAGGAGACGGCGACATTGGCATCGCTGCGCTGGTCGGACGAGCGAAGGTAGTTCCAGGACGCCCAGACCTTCTTGCGGGTCGGCATCAGCCGCTCGTCGCGGTGCAGCACCACGCGGTTGGGGCTGTAGGGGATGGCGCTCAGGATCGACGTTTCCTGTTCGGTCGGCCGGTCGAGAATGCGAAGCGCCTGATCGGTGTGGCAGGCGAGGATCACACGGTCATAGGATTTCGTGGCGCCGGTCGTGTCGAGGATGCCGACGCCCTCGGCGCTCCTGCGCACCGAGACCACACCCGCATCCAGGCGAACCCGGTCGCCGAGCGGCGCCAGCAGCCTGGTGAGATAGTTGCGGCTTCCACCGGTTACCGTGCGCCAGGTCGGCCGCTCGGAATAGATGAGGCGGTGGTTCTCGAAGAAATTGACGAAATAGGTGGCGGGGAACTCCATCATCCGCTTGGCCGGCGTCGACCAGATCGCCGCGGCCATCGGCACGAGATAGTTGTTCATGAAACCCGGCGAGAAGCCGCGCCAGTTCAAGTAGTCGCCAATCGAGCGGGCGGCCAGGTGGCCTTCGGCGCGATCCTGCAGGCAGATCTTGTTGAAGCGCAGGATTTCGCGCAGCATCAGCAGGAAAGAGGGCCGCAGCAGGTTGCGCTTCTGGGCGAACAGGGTCGACAGATTGTCGCCGCCCCATTCCAGCTTGCCGTGATCCAGCGAGAGCGCGAAGCTCATGTCGCTGTCGTGGGTTTTCACGCCGAGATGCTCAAACAGCGCGGTCAGGTTGGGATAGTTGAGTTCGTTGTAGACGATAAAGCCGGTGTCGACCGAAAGGTGCGCGCCGTCATAGTCGATGTCGACGGTTGCAGTGTGGCCGCCGGGGCGCTTCTCGGCTTCGTAGAGGGTGACATCGTGAATGTCGCGCAGCGCCCAGGCAGCCGATGCACCGGAAATACCGGAACCGACAACGGCCACTTTCAAACGCTCTGGCATGCGCTCGGGCCCGGTTGCGACTGGAAAAGGCTTCATATGAACGTTCATGCGGCATCCTTGATCTGCTGATAGGCGGCCAGCGCGCGATCGCGCGCCAGTTGATGGTCGACAACCGGGTGAGGGTAGGTGTCGCCGAGGCGGACGCCGGCAGCCCCGAGGACCTGTTCTGGCGCGCTCCACGGCTTGTGGATGTATCTGGACGGCATTTCCGCCAGTTCGGGCACGAATGTGCGAACGTAGTCGCCGTCGGGATCGAATTTTTCGCCCTGCAGCACCGGGTTGAAGATCCGGAAATAGGGTGCGGCATCGGCGCCGGAACCGGCAACCCACTGCCAGCTTGCGGCATTGGAGGCGGGGTCGGCATCGACGAGGGTGTCCCAGAACCAGTCCTCGCCCTTGCGCCAGTCGATCATCAGGTGCTTGGTCAGGAAGGAGGCGACGACCATTCGCACGCGATTGTGCATCCAGCCGGTCTGCCAGAGCTGGCGCATGCCGGCATCGACGATCGGATAACCGGTCAGCCCCTTCCGCCAGGCGGAAAACGCCTTTTCATTGTCGAGCCAGGGGAACCCGTCGAATTTCGGATTGTGATTCCTTTTCGCCAATGCCGGCTCGTTGGCGAGCAGATGCCAGGAAAACTCCCGCCAGCCGACTTCCTTGCGGAACTTGGCCGTGTCGGCGGGCGCCGCCTCGGCGGATTTCAGCGCGTCAAGGATCTGTGCCGGGGTGATTTCACCATTGGCAAGATGCGGTGACAGGCCCGACGTGGCGTCCACACCGGGGATGTCTCGCCGGTCCGAGTAGCCATGCATGCGGTTTTCGATGAAATCGGTCAGCCGCGCATGCGCGCCGGCCTCGCCGGGCGTCCAGGCTTCCGCCAGGCCGCCGGACCAGTCGGGCCTGGTCGGGAGCAGATTCCATGTGTCCAGATCTTCCGACTCGCTGCCGTAACCGCCCGTAACGGCTTTCAGGGATTGCGGCGCATCGAGGGGAACCCGGGTCTCCGCGTCCGGTTCCAGCGCCCGCCAGAAGGGGCTGTAGACCTTGTAATAGGTTCCCGTCCCGGTGCGCAGCCTCGTCGGTTCATGCAGCAGTTGGCCGGCAAAGCTCTCGGCGACAAGGTCTCTTGCCTGCAGGCCCGCCTTGAGCGTCGAATCGGCATCATGAAAGGCTGGGTCGTAGCGCCGGTTCCAGTAGACGGCCGAGGCCCCGGTGGCTTTCACCAGCGCCGGAACAAGATCGGCCGGATCGCCGCTGAGCAGAACGAGCGGTGCGCCAAGCTTTTCAAGTGTTTCAGACAGGTTCGAAAGCGAATGGTGCAGCCACCAGGCACGTGCGCCACCGAGAGGCCGCGCTGGGCTTGCCGTTTCGCGGATATAGACCGGAACGAGCGATCGGTGCTGGCTTGCCGCAACCAGAGCCTGGTTGTCCCCAACCCGCAGATCATTGCGGAACCAGACAATCGCCGGGCGGTTGCAGATGGGTGTGTCGTGTTCCATTCGATGCATTTTTTCCGTTGTGGCGAAAGTCGCCGGGCCTTTTGACTGTCTCTTACGGATCTACGGAAAAGGCGGATCAAAAGTTTCACGAAAAAATGCTGTTCTTCCACCATGTTGCTGCTGACGAGACAAGGCGTGAACGATGGCTCGAACCTGAAAGGTGCGGCTTTGGGGCGGGGCAGGGTGCAGACGGTCTGTTTGCCCGGATAAAACCCGTGGGAACTCGACTTATCTTCAAAAGAAACAAGCTATTAAGGAATCGAGATTATCGATTGATGCAGCCTTTACGATATTGTTCGAACAAGGCCGTTCTGCAGAGGGCTGTACATATGACGGAAGACATGCCGCTTGACGCTGGTGCCCGCGAGTCGGGTGAATTCTTCCGGCGCATAGTCATGGAATCTGCCGATGCTGTTGTCGCGGTCAACCGGGATCAGAAGTTGGTGCTTTTCAGCCCAGCGGCAGAAAAACTGTTCGGCTATTCACGCGATGAGATCGTCGGTAAGCCGCTCGATACGCTGCTGCCGCATCGCTACAGAAGCGGACATGCCGCCAAGGTGAACGAATTCCAGAGCAATGGAAGTCCCGCCCGATACATGGGCGATCGTAAATCGCACCTTCTCGGCCTGCATGCCGATGGCACGGAGGTGATGCTTGGAGCGACCATTCTCACCGTGGCAACTGACGACGGGCCGATCATGGTGGCGATGCTCAGGGATATCAGTGAACGCATCAAGCTGCAGCAGGAGCTTGCCCACATGGCAAGCGCGGATCCTCTGACGGGACAGCTCAACCGAAGGGCGTTCCTGGAATCACTGGAGCGGGAATGGCATCGTGCTATTCGCTACAAAACAGAGCTATCTCTGCTGATGTTCGATCTCGACCGCTTCAAGTCGATCAATGACACCTACGGACATGATTTGGGCGATCAGGTGATTCGAGGGTTCTGCGAACTGGTCCGGTCTTCCTTGCGCGATATCGATTTGTTTGGCCGCTGGGGCGGTGAGGAATTCGTCGCTGCGCTGCCGCATACCGATCTTCGCTCTGCGCGGTCCATAGCCGAGAGAATTCGGGAAGCCCTGGCCATTCGGCGATTCGAAGCGATCGGCTTTGAAGCCTTCTCTGTGACCGTCAGCATTGGAGTGTCCGATATCCGTGGTGGAAGGATATCGCTTCAGCAAGTGATCAAGGATGCGGATAACGCGCTTTACGAGGCAAAGAACGCAGGTCGCAACCAGGTTGTGATCGGGAATGCAGCCGGGAGCATCCGTGCACTCGCCAGCGGCACGGACGGTTGATCCGGTTTTCAGTGTGATGCCGGCCGTAAACTGCAGTAAATCCGCAGCTTCGCCGGTCGCGATCAAACCCAACAAAAAGACCGCAATCCTCGAGAGGATGCGGTCTAAATGAATTCTGGCTCCCCGGGCCGGATTCGAACCAGCGACCGATCGATTAACAGTCGATTGCTCTACCACTGAGCTACCGGGGATCACTGCGTCAGGCAGCGTGTGGGGCCTATAACAAATGCCTCTCTGATTTGCCAAGCGGTTTTTGAAGAAAATGTGTCGTTCTTGCTAAGCCCACCGTCAAAGCCCATGTTCTGGGCATAATTCGAGGGTCTATCAAACGATCCCGCAACGACCAAAGGCAGATCCGCCGCCGATGTCCCAGAAGCGCTTTTTCAATTTCCACGCCGGCCGGGGCGAGGTTCAGATCGGATCCAGGCATTTCCGCCTGCCGCAGCGGGCATCGGGGAGAATCACGCTGGGGATCGGCCTGATCGTCGGTGGCATGCTGGGGTTTCTTCCGGTGCTCGGCTTCTGGATGATTCCGCTCGGCCTGCTGGTGCTGTCGCTGGATCTTCCGGCGGTGCGCCGCTGGCGGCGGTCTTTCGTGGTCAAACGGGAGCGGCGCAACGGAAAACGACCCGCGCGCAATGGCGGGGCAACGGGGAAACCCGAAGCCGGCAGGGAAAAGACGGGGGAGTAGAAGAAGTGGAGGCCTCGCCCGGAATCGAACCGGGGTGCAAGGATTTGCAGTCCTCTGCGTAACCACTCCGCCACGAGGCCTCGTGCCGGTCACTGACCGGACGGCTGGCAAATAGACGGAGAATCGAAGCGGCGCAAGGGGCATGTTGATTGCCAGCGTTGGTTTCTCCATGACTTGTTTGGTTGAAAACCTCTAATTCGACCGGCTTGTCTGCGGATCAGCTTGAATCTAGCGGTGCGGCGCTTTATTGAAGCGCAAGACCAGATGCATCGGAGAGACCGGATGGGCACCGACTATCAAGACGCGCGCCAGAAAATGGTGGACAACCAGATCCGCACGACGGACGTGACATCGCATTCGGTGTTGAAGGCCTTCCTGACGGTTGCGCGCGAGGATTTCATTCCGACGCCGCTCAAGCCGTTGGCCTATATCGACAGCGACATTCAGATTTCCGCGGGCGGGGCTGATGGCGTGGCGCGCTTCGTCATGGAGCCGTCGCCGCTTGCCAAGCTGCTGCAACTGGCCCAGATCAGCCGCGATCACGTGGTGCTCGAAATCGGCTGCGGATCCGGCTATTGCGCGGCGCTGCTGTCGTTGCTTGCGGGATCGGTCGTGGCCGTCGAAAGCGATTCGGAGCTGGCCGACGCCGCGAGCGAACGGTTGAGTGGCAGCGGCTATGACAATGTGGCGGTGGTCACCGGAGATCTCGAGAAGGGCTACGCTGCGGAAGGTCCCTATGACCTGATCTTTATCAATGGTGCGGTCGAAACTGTGCCCGCGGCCCTGTTCGATCAGCTGCGCGAAGGCGGGCGGCTGGTTGCGGCCGTCGGATTCGGGCTTTCGGCGCAGGCGCAACTGTTCGTCAAGGATGGGGGCGTCGTTTCGGGCAGGCCGGCTTTCAACGTCTCCATCAAGCCGCTGCCGGGTTTCCGCAAAGCCGAAGAATTCGTTTTCTAGTCCCTCGCGGCCAAGCGAGCCAAACGTGCTGCCAATTGTCGCGCTGTTGCGCGATGGCAACTTGGTGGGGATTAGTGAACGATTATTCACTGTGCGCGATTGCGTCCTGCGGCGCTACACATCATATATTGTCGGAACACCATGATAGTGTCCTGCGCCAGATCGGGGGCACCGTTTTCGCGCATGCTGGAGTACATACTCGTGTCATTTGTCAAGAATTCACTCGCCTGCGTTGCCGTCGTTTCGATGATGGCCCTGGCTCCTCAGCCGGTTTTTGCCGAAACGATCTATCAGGCGATGGCCAAAGCCTACGAGAACAACCCCGATCTCAACGCCGCACGTGCCGGCCTTCGCGCTACCGACGAAGGTGTGGCGCTGGCGAAATCGGGATACCGCCCGATCATCGGCGCGGAAGCGAGCACATCAGTCGTCAATACCGAGGGGCGCGTCGTCAAATCGGCGAGCGTCGGCGTCTCGATCAGCCAGACCCTTTTCGACGGATTCCAGACCCGCAACAATGTGCGTGCGGCGGAAGCTGCGGTTTTTGCCGGCCGCGAGAACCTGCGTGGCACCGAGATCGACATCCTGCTTGCCACCGTCCAGGCCTATGCGAACGTCAACCGCGACAACCAGATTGTCGTCTACCGCAAGCAGAACATTGCCTTCCTTCAGGAGCAGTTCGCTGCTGCCCGCGCCCGCTTCGATGTGGGCGAGAGCACACGGACGGACGTGAGTCTCGCCGAGGCACAGCTTGCGGGCGCCAAGGCGAGCCTGACGGCAGCCGTTGCCCAGGCCAAGTCCAGTGCCGCGGTCTATGCCCAGATCGTCGGTTCGGTGCCGAAGAATCTCAAGCCTGTTCCGCTGCCACGCAAGCTGCTTCCTGGTTCGATTGATGTTGCGGTGGCGCAAGGGACCAAGGAGCATCCGGCCGTACTGGCTGCGCTCTATGGCGTCGATGCAGCCGGCTATAAGGTGAAGTCCGAGGAAGGAACGTTCCTGCCGGGCGTCAAGGTCACCGGTTCGGTTGCCGAGGCCAGTGGCGGCATCAGCACAAGCTCGGTCCAGGCCAAGGTGACCATTCCGCTCTACCAGGGCGGGGCCGCGTCGGCATCGGTTCGCCAGGCCAAGGAAAAACTGGGCCAGCAGCGGATACTGGTTGATTCGGCCCGCCGCTCGATCGAGCAGTCGGTGGTGTCGTCCTGGACGCAGATGGAGGCCGCAATCGCTACCATCGAGGCCAACCGGGCCCAGCTCTCTGCCGCGAACCTCGCGCTCAACGGCGTGGTCGAGGAGCGCCGTGTCGGCCAGCGCACCACGCTTGACGTGCTCAATGCGCAGCAAACGGTGCTCAACGCCAAGGAAGCGATTTCCCAGTCGGAACGCAACGCCATCGTCGCAAGCTTCTCCGTGCTTGCGTCAACCGGCAAGCTGACCATCGACCGTCTCGGGTTGCAGGTGGCCAACTACCGGCCCGAAGTTCACTATGAAGCGACCAAGGACCGCTGGTACGGCCTGCGGACCGTCGACGGACGCTGAGCCGGTCCTGACGAGCGCGCGAACCGGCTTTTGCGGCGCCTGACGTGAATTCCTGTGCATGAACGCCGAAGCTTCGCCGGACGCGATTCTCAAATCGGGGCCGATGCCATAAGCTGGCAAGGTGATTCGCCGGTTGGCATGAGCCTGGCGACGAGAGTAACGGAGCGTAATCATGGGACAGGCCGGCGCGCAGCGCGAACCGTCGATGGAAGAAATCCTGGCTTCCATCCGCAGGATCATCGAAAACAACGAGCCTGGACCGGATGGCAATCCGGTTAATTCCGCTGAGGCGTTCAGCCAGCACGATGCTGACGAGAGTGCCGCGGATGACGATGCCTATGACATGGACCAGAGGGAACAGGCCTCCGAGAGGCAGCGGGCTGTCGCCAATGACGCACCTGTTGCCCAGCCGGTTTCGCTCGCCGACGTTGCAGCACGGGCACGCGCGGTTCCGGAAAGCCGGTCAGCGAATGTGCACAGCCCTGAAGTTCACCAGGAAGTCTCCGACGGCGCAGCCGACGTGATGGATGCGGCGGCCGAAGAACTCCGGGAAGCCTTGACCTCCGAGGAGCCGGTCGAAGCCCTGGCAGAGGTTGTCGCCGCCGCGGCCAAGCAGACGGAAGCCGAACCGGTTGCCGTGCAGGCAGAACCACAGCCCGAGCCTGTCCGTTCCGCACCATCCTCAGATCCTCGGACCTCCGAAGGCCGGGCGCCTGCCGCCGAACAGTCCGGTAGCGAGCAGTCCAATGTTGGGCAGTCCGGTGGCGGGCAACTGGTATCGCTGCAAACCGGCGAGAAGGTCGCTGCGGCCTTTGGCGAACTCGATGCGGCCATTGCGGCGGGTCAGAGACGGTCTTTCGACGAGATTGCCGAAGAGATGCTGCGGCCGATGCTGACCCAGTGGCTCGATGACAATCTGCCCACCCTGGTCGAGCGGCTGGTGCGCGAGGAAATCGAGCGCGTGTCGCGCGGCAATCGCCGCTAAGCCGCGTCGCCCTGAACGGCTGTCATTTCATCGTCTGACAGCCTGCGGGCGAGCGCCGGTCGGTCCGTGCACGCGGGCCGGAGCGGGAGGGGTTGTGCTGCGGCATATTGCATGACGCCATCATGATCGAAGAATGCTAGGATTTTAATCCGGTGGTGCGCGTTGATCCGGGCAAGCAGCTTGAGGCGCGTGTGCGGCCGGTGAATGCAATCGCATTGCTTCCGTCGGACGCAGCCTGTGTTGACTCCACCAATCCGTTCCGGTTTATCACCGTCCTATTCCTTCAGATGCAAACGGTTACCCGATTATGCTCGAAAAAACCTATGACGCCGCGGCCATAGAGCCGAAAATCGCGACACGCTGGGCAGAGGCGAATGCGTTCGCCGCTGGCGCCGGCGCCCAGCCGGAGCGGGATTCGTTTTGCATCGTGATCCCGCCGCCGAATGTGACCGGCTCGCTGCACATGGGGCACGCGCTCAACAACACGCTTCAGGATATCCTGGTGCGCTACCATCGCATGCTGGGCGAGAACGTGCTCTGGCAGCCGGGCATGGACCACGCGGGCATTGCCACGCAGATGGTGGTCGAGCGGCAGCTGGCCGAGCGGCAGATCCACCGCCGCGAGATCGGGCGCGAAGCGTTCATCGAAAAGGTCTGGGAGTGGAAAGACCAGTCCGGCGGCATGATCTTCAACCAGCTCAAGCGGCTTGGCGCATCGTGCGACTGGTCGCGCGAGCGCTTCACCATGGACGAGGGGCTGTCGCGCGCGGTGCTGGAAGTGTTTGTCAGCCTCTACAAGGAAGGGCTGATCTACAAGGACAAGCGGCTGGTCAACTGGGATCCGAAGCTGCTGACGGCGATTTCCGACCTCGAGGTCGAGCAGGTCGAGGTCCAGGGAAACCTTTGGCACTTCCGCTACCCGCTCGCCGATGGCGTCACCTATGAGCATCCGGTTTCCTATGACGAGGACACCGAGATCTTCACCTACGAGACCCGCGACTACATCATCGTCGCCACCACCCGTCCGGAAACCATGCTTGGCGACACCGCAGTTGCGGTCAACCCGGAAGACATCCGCTACAAGGACCTGATCGGCAAGGAAGTCGTTCTGCCGCTGGTCGGGCGCCGCATTCCTATTGTCGGCGACGACTACGCGGATCAGACCGCCGGTTCCGGCGCGGTCAAGATCACGCCGGCACATGACTTCAACGACTTCGAAGTCGGCAAGCGCCACCACCTCAAGGCGATCAACATCCTGACCACCGACGGGCGGATGGCGCTCAAGGACAATGAGGACTTCCTCGAAGACCTCAAGGTCGAGGGCAAGCTGATCGAGGTGATGGAAGAGCTCGATGGCATGGACCGCTTTGCCGCGCGCAAGGAAGTCGTCGCCAAGATGGATGAGATCGGCTGTCTCGATCACATCGAGCCGCACACCCACATGGTTCCTCATGGCGACCGAGGCGGCGTGCCGATCGAGCCGTTCCTGACCGACCAGTGGTATGTCAATGCCGCCGAGATGGCCAAGCCCGCGATTGAAAGCGTGCGCGAGGGCCGGACCAACTTCGTTCCGAAGAACTGGGAAAAGACCTATTTCGAGTGGATGGAAAACATCCAGCCCTGGTGCATTTCCCGGCAATTGTGGTGGGGGCACCAGATTCCGGCCTGGTATGGTCCGGATGGACAGGTGTTCGTCGAGAAGGATGAGGAAACCGCGCTGGATGCGGCGATCCAGCATTACCTCGCCCACGAGGGGCCGTGGAAGGCCTGGGTCGAGGAGAAGCTCGAGAACTTCCAGCCGGGCGAGATCCTGACCCGCGACGAGGACGTGCTCGACACCTGGTTCTCCTCCGCCTTGTGGCCGTTCTCGACACTCGGCTGGCCGGACAAGACGCCGGAACTTGCGCGCTATTACCAGACCGACGTGCTGGTGACCGGCTTCGACATCATCTTCTTCTGGGTTGCCCGGATGATGATGATGGGGCTTCACTTCATGGACGAGGAGCCGTTCCACACGGTCTATGTCCACGCGCTGGTGCGCGACAAGGACGGCGCCAAGATGTCGAAGTCCAAGGGCAACGTCATCGATCCGCTGGAGCTGATCGACGAGTACGGCGCCGATGCGCTGCGCTTCACGCTGGCGATCATGGCGGCGCAGGGCCGCGACGTGAAACTCGATCCGTCGCGGATTGCCGGATACCGCAATTTCGGCACCAAGCTGTGGAACGCCACCCGTTTTGCCGACATGAACGGCGCGGTGCTGGATCCGGCCTTCGACCCGTCGGCGGCGAAGCTGACGATCAACCGCTGGATCCTGACCGAGCTGACACGGACCGCCAACGAGGTGAAGACGGCGATCGAGGCCTACAAGTTCAACGAGGCGTCGAGCGCGCTTTATCGCTTTGTCTGGAACCAGCTTTGCGACTGGTACCTGGAGCTGCTCAAGCCGGTTTTCAACGGCGAAGACGAAGCGGCCAAGGTCGAGGCACGCGCCTGTGCCGCGCATGTCCTGGCGGAAGCAGTCAAGCTCCTGCATCCGTTCATGCCGTTCATGACGGAAGAGCTCTGGGAGCATCTGGCTGGCGCGGGCGCCGGGCTTGCCTGCCACGCGGCATGGCCGGAACCGGTGTTTACCGACGAGGCGGCGGCTGCGGAAATCAACTGGCTGGTCGACCTGGTCTCGGGCCTGAGGTCGGTTCGCTCGGAAATGAATGTTCCGCCATCGGCGAAAGCGGCGCTGGTCATGGTCGGCACCACCGCGACGACAGAGGAACGATTGCTGCGCCACAAGCCGGCAATCCAGCAACTGGCCCGGGTGACGGAGATCGTGCTTGAGAGCGAAGTGCCGTCCGGATCGGCCCAGATCGTGGTCGGGGAGGCGACCGCCTGCCTGCCGCTGGGCGACCTGATCGACCTTGGTGCCGAAAAGGCGCGGCTCGAGAAGGCGCTGGCCAAGGTGGCCGACGACGTCGACAAGATCGAACGCAAGCTGGCCAACGAGAAATTCGTCGCCAACGCCAAGCCGGAAGTGGTTGCGGCGGAGCGCGAGAAGCTGGCCGATCTTCTGGGGCAGAAAGACAAGCTGGGCGCGGCGATCGACCGGCTCGCGCAGGCAGGGTGATATCATGCCCGGTTGAGGTCAGCGCGGGCTGAGATCAACGTAATCCAGCACACCAGAAAGGCGGTCCGGCAGAACGGGCCGCCTTTCTTCGTTTGCCGGGCGATTGTTGGTGCCGGGTGATCGCCGAACGATTTGGCTTGCCGGGCCTGCTGGCTGCTCCGGTCGGGCCGCTTTTCATTGTAATCCGGGCATATTCCCGAGCATCGGGATGACGGAGATCACGAATTGTGACGAATCCGCAACACATTTTTTCAAAGCATCTGCTATGAAATTCCGGGGGCTTGTTGTGCCCATTTCCCGCCACAAACGGGGCGCAGGGCAAGGCATCGGTCCAGCCCCGCGGCTCGGTCAACGAGGCCAGACGCGTCTGAGGATTTCATGAGCGCCACACCATTCGACAAGTCCAAACTTCCAAGCCGTTACACGACGGTTGGGCCGGAGCGTGCTCCGCACCGCTCTTTCCTGTACGCGATGGGACTGTCGAGCGAGGAGATTGCCCAGCCGCTGGTCGGAGTGGCGTCCTGCTGGAACGAAGCGGCGCCGTGCAATATTTCGCTGATGCGCCAGGCGCAGATCGTCAAGAAGGGCGTCGCCGCCGGCAAGGGCACGCCGCGCGAGTTCTGCACGATTACCGTGACCGATGGCATCGCCATGGGCCACCAGGGCATGAAGGCGTCGCTGGCCAGCCGTGACCTGATTGCCGATTCGGTTGAGCTGACCATGCGCGGCCATTGCTACGACGCCATTGTCGGGCTGGCCGGCTGCGACAAGTCGCTGCCGGGCATGATGATGTCGATGGTCCGTCTCAACGTGCCCTCGATCTTTCTTTATGGCGGATCGATCCTTCCCGGCAGCTACCGCGGCCGGCAGATCACGATCCAGGACGTCTTTGAAGCCGTCGGCCAGCATTCGGTCGGCGACATTTCGGACGAGGACCTGCTCGAGATCGAACAGGCCGCTTGCCCCTCGGCCGGCTCCTGCGGCGCGCAATTCACCGCAAACACAATGGCAACGGTGGCCGAGGCGATCGGACTGGCGCTGCCCTATTCCTGTGGTGCGCCGGCGGCCTACGACATGCGCGACAAGTTCTGCTATGCGGCGGGCGAGAAGGTGATGGAACTGGTCGCCAAGCAGATCCGGCCGCGCGACATCGTCACCCGGAAGTCGCTTGAGAACGCCGCGGCGGTGGTTTCGGCAACCGGCGGATCGACCAACGCGGCGCTGCACCTGCCGGCGCTCGCGCATGAATGCGGCATCGAGTTCGATCTGTTCGACGTCGCCAAGATTTTCGAACGCACACCCTACATCGCCAACCTGAAGCCGGGCGGCAAGTATGTCGCCAAGGACATGTTCGAGGCCGGCGGCATTCCGGTGCTGATGAAGACCATGCTCGAGCATGGCTATCTTCACGGCGACTGCATGACCGTGACCGGGCGGACGCTGGCTGAAAACATGGAGCATGTCCGCTGGAATGACGAGCAGGACGTGGTGCACCCGGCCAACAAGCCGATCACGGTGACCGGCGGTGTCGTTGGCCTGAAGGGCAACCTGGCCGAAGACGGTGCCATCGTGAAGGTTGCGGGCATGTCGAAGCTGAAATTCACCGGCCCGGCCCGGTGTTTCGATTCCGAGGAAGACTGCTTCAATGCGGTCACAAATCGCACGTACAAGGAAGGCGAAGTTCTGGTGATCCGCTACGAGGGCCCCAAGGGTGGTCCGGGCATGCGCGAAATGCTGTCGACCACCGCGGCGCTTTACGGCCAGGGCATGGGCGACAAGGTTGCGCTGATCACCGACGGCCGGTTCTCCGGCGCAACCCGCGGTTTCTGCATCGGCCATGTTGGCCCGGAAGCCGCAGAAGGCGGGCCGATCGGCCTGTTGCAGGATGGCGACATCATCGAGATCGATGCCGTTGCCGGCACATTGAATGTGCAGCTGTCCGACGAGGAACTGGCTGCGCGCAAGGAAAAATGGACGGCGCGCGAGACCGATTACGCATCGGGCGCGCTGTGGAAATACGCCCAGACGGTGGGGTCGGCGCGCTACGGCGCGGTTACCCATCCGGGCGGAGCGAAAGAAAAACACTGCTATGCAGACATCTAGTCGCACCCGGACGGGTCTTTTTGGTCTAGTGCTTGCCGTGGCCGTTGGCTGCGGCGGCCAGGCCTTTGCGTTGGATCCCAATGCGGGCGTCACCCGCGAATCCGGTCCCTTCGATTTGTTCAAGTTCGGTTTTTCCGCCTACAAGAAGGGTCGCAAGGACGAGGCCGTCGAAGCCTACAAATATGCCGCCGAAAAGGGTCATCCCGGCGCGCGCTGGGCGCTTGCCAACATGTACGCCTATGGCGACGGCGTGGTCGAGAACGACTACGAAGCCTTCAAGATCTATGATGATATAGCCCGCCAGGGCGTCGAGCCGGGGTCGCAGGACACCGGCTATTTCGTCAACGCGCTGTTGTCGCTGGCGACCTATTATCAGAAGGGTATTCCCGGCAGCCCGATCAAGGCCAATCTGGGTGCTGCGCGGCAATTGTATTTTCAGGCCGCATCAGCCTTCGGCGTGCCGGAAGCGCAATACCGGCTGGGCCGCATGATCCTCCAGGGTGAGGGCGGCGCCAACGACATCCAGCAGGCGAAGAAATGGCTGAACCGGGCCCGGGTCAGCGGCCATCCCGCCGCCGCAGCGGTGCTCGGCAACGTGGTGTTCGAGGAAGGCCAGACCGTGCGCGGGCTTGCCTTCATGACCACCGCGCTTGAACGGTCACCGGCTTCCGACAAGGCCTGGATCCAGGCAATGCAGGAGCGCGCCTTCTCGCTGGCTGGGGAAGCCGACCGGCGCACAGCCATCGCGCTGGCCCAGGATATGCTGGCCAAGGGCCTGAACTGACAAGCCGTCGGATTATCCGGAGTTTTTGCATTCCGGTGCAGGCTGGCTGTCAGTGGTGCGGGGAATCAGCCGTGTGCCGGAGCCGGCGGTCTTGAAGTCCACGGCGACATTTGAGACACCGGACATCCGTCCGAAATCTTCTTCCAGCTGGTATTGTTGAGATTGCGTTCGCAGCGCGCGAGATAGCGCTGGGATGAGCCGATCTGCAGGCAGATCACACCGCCTTCCTTGACCCTCTTGCCATTGCCCAAGCACTCGCAATCCTGTCCGGCGAAAGCGGGCGAACCCGCAAGAAACGCCACGGTCAGAAAACCGATGCTCAATGCCAGTCGATAAGGCGGCGCAAGTTTCATAGGTGAATAATGCACCCACTGCGGGTCTTTGGCAAGCTTGGCGAGCCCACGGGCGCGAACCGCGCCGTTGGCGGTGGCGATCAGAGGTCGAGCTGGATCGCCACCGGGACATGGTCCGACGGTTTTTCCCAGCCGCGGACGTGTTTTTCCACGGTTGCCGATTGCAGAAGGCTTGCGGCCTCGGGCGAGAGCATCAGATGGTCGATGCGGATGCCGTTGTTCTTCGGCCAGGCGCCTGCCTGATAATCCCAGAATGTGTAGGTTTCCGGGGCGTCGTTGACCGCACGCAACGCGTCGGTGAAGCCAAGATTTTCGAGTTTTCTGAAGGCGTTGCGGGATTCGGGACGGAACAGTGCGTCGCCTTCCCAGACTTTCGGGTCGTGGCAGTCGACGGGCTCGGGGATGACATTGTAGTCGCCGGCGAGCACCAGCGGTTCCTCCAGCGCCAGCCGGTCCCTGGCGAAGGTTTGCAGCCGTTCCATCCAGGAGAGCTTGTAGGGAAATTTCGGCGTATCGACGGGATTGCCGTTGGGCAGATACAGCGAGACGACGCGCAGCACACCGCCATCGACCGAGAACACCGCCTCGATGAAACGGGCCTGTTCATCATCGTCGTCGCCGGGCAGGCCGCGATTGACCTCGTCGGGGCTTTTCTTCGACAGGATGGCAACACCGTTGAAGCCCTTCTGGCCATGAGTTTCAACGTGGTAGCCGAGCGCTTCGATCTCGAGCCGCGGAAAACCCTCGTCGACCGACTTGATTTCCTGCAGACAGGCGATGTCCGGATCGCTCTCCTTCAGCCATGCCTGCAGGTTGTCGATCCGCGCCTTGACGCCATTGATGTTCCAGGTGGCGATTTTCAAGGCGGTCATCCTTCAACAGACGATCCGCTCGGGCGCGGATCCATGGCGGGCAAGACTTGACTGGTCAGACTGAAAAGCTTGTGCCGCAGCCGCAGGAGGCGACGGCGTTCGGGTTCCTGATCTGGAAAGCCTGGCCCATCAGATTGTCGACGAAATCGATTTCCGATCCGGCCATGTAGACGAGCGAGACCTGGTCGATAAGCACCTTTGCGTCGTCCTTTTCAAGCACGATGTCATCTTCGGCGGGCTGGTCGGCGAGGTCGAACTTGTAGGAAAAGCCGGAACATCCGCCGCCTTCGACGGAAACCCGAAGAGCGGATTTGCCGGCTTCGGCGGAAACGATTTCCCTGATCCTGCGGGCGGCGGATTCCGAGAGCGTGACGGTTGCGTTTTCAGTCATGGTACCTCCTTGCCGGGGTCAAGGTCCGGAAGAGACAGGTTTCAAATCAGTTGCTCTATAGGTATGAAGGCGCTGGCCCGGCGTCAATGCTTGGACGGACTGAGTCGGGATCTGATTGGCGCCTGTTGACGGGATAGGCATGGAAATTGACATCGAGCAACTGGGGTTCGGAACCACGGCGCGTGCGCCCTGGGCGGTTGATCCGTGGTCGAGCCGCGGCCGGCTGTTTGCCGAACCGGTGAGCCCGACCCGCTCGGAGTTTCAGCGCGACCGCGACCGGATCATCCACACCACCGCGTTCAGGCGGCTCAAGCACAAGACCCAGGTGTTCGTCGCCCACGAGGGCGATCACTACCGCACCCGGCTGACCCATACGATCGAGGTGGCGCAGATCGCGCGTGCTCTTGCACGAGCGCTGAAGCTCGATGAGGATCTGGCCGAGGGCGTGGCGCTGGTGCATGATTTCGGCCACACGCCGTTCGGCCATACCGGGGAAGAGGCGCTCGATGAACTGATGGCGGATGCTGGCGGTTTCGATCACAACGCACAGTCGCTGCGCATCGTCACCAAGCTCGAGCAACGCTACGCCGACTTCGACGGGCTCAACCTTACCTGGGAGACGCTCGAGGGGCTGGTCAAGCACAACGGACCGCTGACCGGGCAGGGCAGCAAGCCGGTGCCGGAGCCGATCGCGCAGTACAATGCCGCTCACGACCTGTGGATTGCGACCCATTCGAGCCTCGAATCCCAGGTTGCGGCGATCGCCGATGATATTGCCTACAACACCCATGACATTGACGACGGTCTGCGGTCCGGCCTGATCACGCTGGAAATGCTGGAAGAGCTGCCGCTGATTTCGCGTTTGCTTGCCGAGGTCCGGGACCGGTATCCCGGTCTTGAAGAGCCGCGGCTGATCCACGAGGTGATGCGGCGGCAGATCACCCGGATGGTCGAGGACGTGATCGCGGTCACCCAGGCGCATATCAAGGAGATCAAGCCGCAAACGGCCGACGACGTGCGTCACGCGGGCCGGACGATGGCGCATTTCTCACAAGAATTCGTCGAGGCCGACCGGCACATCAAGGCGTTCCTGTACCGTCATTTGTACCGGCATCCCGACGTGATGCGGGTGAGGGCGTCGGCCACCCGCATCGTCCGTGACCTGTTCGCGGCCTTCATGGCAGATCCATCGGCCATGGGGGAGAAGCACCGGCACGCGGGGATCGAGGAGATGGCCGTGGACAAGCGGGCGCGGAAGGTCAGGGATTACCTCGCGGGAATGACCGACACCTACGCGATCGCGGCGCACCGGCGCTTGTTTGACGATACGCCGGAATTGCGATAGGCAGCGCTCACCTTGGGGCGGGCAGCCGTTTCGCCCCCGTTTCTCCGTCATATCCGGACTTTAGCCATGAATGTGTTCAAGGACTTCGAAAACAGAATCAAGCAGGCCGTCGAGGCGCTTGATGTGGTCAGGGACAGGGGCGGCGAAGTCAGCTTCGAGCGATTGACCGTCGAGCCGCCGCGGGATCCGGCGCATGGCGATATCTCGACCAATGCGGCGATGGTGCTGGCCAAGCCGCTGGGCATGAATCCGCGGGCGCTGGCGGACATGATCGCGGCCCAGTTCGCAGGCGACGCCGACGTGTCGGAGACAAGCGTGGCCGGTCCCGGCTTTCTCAATTTCAGGCTGACAGCGGCGTTCTGGCGCCGGCTGGTGTCGACGATCATCCGCGAAGGCGCCGACTACGGCCGGTCCACCCTGGGTGCGGACCGCAAGGTCAATGTCGAATATGTGTCCGCGAACCCGACCGGGCCGATGCATGTGGGCCATTGCCGCGGTGCGGTTGTCGGCGATGCGCTGGCCAACCTGATGGGGTTTGCCGGCTACCAGGTGACCAAGGAATACTACATCAATGACGCCGGCTCGCAGATCGACGTGCTGGCGAAGTCGGTCTATCTGAGATACCGCGAGGCGCTGGGCGAGGACATCGGTGAAATCCCGGCAGGGCTCTATCCCGGGGATTACCTTGTTCCGGTCGGACAGAAGCTGGCCGACGAGTTCGGCACCTCGCTCAGGACGATGCCGGAAGCCGAGCGGATGGCCCTGATCAAGGACCGCACGATCGATGCGATGATGGACATGATCCGCTCCGATCTGAAGGCGCTCAATGTCGAGCACGATGTGTTCTTTTCCGAGCGCAGCCTGCATGCCGATGGCGAACGCGCCATCCGCAACGCCATCAATGACCTCACCTTCAAGGGCCATGTCTACAAGGGCAAGCTGCCGCCGCCGAAGGGCCAGTCGCCGGAAGACTGGGAAGATCGCGAACAGACATTGTTCCGCTCGACCGAAGTCGGCGACGATATCGACCGGCCGCTGATCAAGTCGGATGGCAGCTACACCTACTTTGCCGCCGATGTTGCCTATTTCCGCGACAAGTTCGAACGTGGCTTCAGCGAGATGATCTATGTGCTGGGCGCCGACCATGGCGGCTACATCAAGCGGCTCGAGGCGGTCGCCAAGGCGGTTTCGGCGGGTGAAGCGAAGCTGACGGTGCTGCTTTGCCAGCTGGTCAAGATCTACCGCAACGGCGAGCCGGTGCGCATGTCCAAGCGGTCGGGCGATTTCGTCACGCTTCGCGACGTGGTCGACGAGGTGGGCGTCGATTCGGTGCGCTTCATGATGCTTTACCGCAAGAGCTCTGAATCGCTCGACTTCGATTTCGCCAAGGTCACCGAGCATTCCAAAGACAACCCGGTCTTTTACGTGCAATATGCCCATGCGCGCTGCGCTTCGGTGATGCGGCAGGCCGTCGAAACCTTCCCGGATCTCGACCTTTCGCCCGAAACGCTTGCCTCCGCCGATCTGTCGGATCTCGCCCACGAGAGTGAACTGGCGCTGATTGCCAAACTCGGCGAATACCCCCGGATGATCGAGGCCGCGGCCTCCGGACAGGAGCCGCACAGGGTGGCATTCTATCTCTATGAGCTTGCCAGCCTGCTGCATGCGCACTGGAACAAGGGTCGTGATGAGCCGGGTTTGCGGTTTGTTAATGATAAAAACAGACAATCGACAATTGCCAGGTTGGGTCTGGTGTACGCAGTAGCGTCGGTGTTGAAGTCAGGTCTCGCGATTACCGGGACCGATGCACCCGAAGAAATGCGCTGAACGACACCTTTTCCCCACATTGCTCTGGCAGTAGAGTGTGCGAGAGTATGTGAGTGATGCATGGCTGATCAATTCGATAACAACGCCCGGTCCCCGCATCCGGATGCCGAAATCGATGATCCTTTGGCGGAACTTGCCAGGATCATCGGTTACGAGCGGCCATCCGAGGATACGGTGAAGGCCGACGAATCCGCGGAGTCGAGTGAATTCGACCTCGAGGCGGAGTTGATGCGCGAGCTCGACGTGCCGCAGGCGCCTTCCATCGACGAACTGGACCGGATAGAGGCCGACGAAGCGCTCGATGCCGTGCTGGCGGACACGGTCTTTGATCAGGAGCCCGAGCAGTTGCTTCCTGATGCTGAGCATGACGATCCTTACGATGTCCAGGCGGAAATTCCCGTTGACGACGTGCCGGCGCTCGATAGCGCCGATTTCCTTTCGGTCGAGGGGCGGTCGTCCGATGCCTTGCTCAAGGCCATCGAGAGTGAATTCCCGGTCGATCAGGGCGCAGATCAGCTGGCGGATCAGGATGCTGATCCGGTTGCGGATGAGCCGTTTGATGATGACGGCCAATGGGCGCTGGATACAGGTCAGGATGAATTCGTATTGGATGAACCGGCGAATGGTCCGGAGCCTGAGGGCGTGGATACTCGACAGGCGCATGAACCGGTTGCGGATACCGCTGGACTTGAGACAGTAGCAGGGTCCGCGATGGCGCCGGCGGTTGATATGGGAGATGAAGTTCTTGCCGACATGGTTCGCTTTGATCTGAGCTCGAAACCTTCATTCGGCCCGGAAAGCGCCGATGTCGCAGTGTTGACGGCTGAAACGCAGTCTGACTTCGATCGCGATGAGGCCGCGCTGGATTTCGAGGAATATCTGTCCACCGAACTCGATGTATTCAAGCAGGAAGTTGAAATCGGCGAAAATCACTACGAGACCGGCGACGCCGCGCAAGCCGATGCGCGCGATAAAGTGGCCGATATTGATGTCGAAACCGCCCTGGATACGCTCAATGACGCGTCGCTCGATGACGAGGTCGCAATTTTTGATGACGCTGCCGAGGAACTGCTTGCCGCGATCAACGATGGTGTCGAGTTCAGCAGTCTGGCAGCATCAGCTGCCAGCGCATCGCGGGGGGCTACTGCCGATTGGTCTCTCGACAGTATCGAAGAAGCTGCAGCCGATGAGCTTGATGATGAACTCGGCGACATGATCAGTCTGCCCGAACGTGCTGCGGAGCCGCCGGTTGCAAAAGCGGATGTCGATGATGATTTTGAACTCGATCTCGAACAGGTGCTGGCAGACAGTTTCGACGGTTCTGAAGATGATTGGGCAGAACCGCTCGAGGTAGAGGTGGCGCAAGCCGCGGAACCGGTTTCCGAGGCTGATGACTGGCTGTCGCACAGTCCGGCACCGGTCCAGCCTGTGCAGCGGGATGAACTGGCCGAAGCCTTTCTCGGTCTCGTGCCGGAAGATGTTGATCAGGTTGCGGAAGCGGCGCCTGTCACGGGAGCGGCCGGCAACGGGTCTGCGAATGGGGGGGCTTCGACAGAACCGGAGCAGGACGACTGGCTTGACGGCTTTGACACCACCGAGCACCTCGTGCAGCCGGGAGGATCACATTCCGCCTCGTCGGACTATTATTTCGATGCGGAGCTGATTTCCGAATCCGACGAAACGGTCGAGATCGTCACCGATATCGATGTTCCCGAGCTGGTGCATGACGAGCCTCAGCAGTTCGAGCCGGATTACGAGACCGAGATCGAACGCGAGTTTGCCGACATCATAGATCGCAACGAGCCCGGTTTGGACGAACATCCGGCTGAGGCTGCTGGTGCCGCTTTTGGCTCAACCGAAGACTGGAGCCGTGCTGCAACCACTTCGCGCGGCCATGAAATGTCGGATGATTATATTGCGCTGGAACGCGAGCTCGGCGCCGGTGTCGATCAGTCCGGATTTGCTGCCACCGCGGCTGCGGGGCGTGCCGGCAATGCGATGCATGCAGAAGGTGAGTTCCCCGGGGACATGTCAGGCCGGGATGAGCGCACTGACAACGGGTCGCGAGGCCCGGTTCTTGCTGTCGCAGTCCTGGGGCTGGCGTTGCTGGCCGGCGTTGCCGCATTTGGCTGGAGCATGCTGTCGGGTGATGAGACCACCGCTGACGGCGGACCGCGGATCATCCGGGCAGACAAGGATCCGGTCAAGGTTCTTCCCGAAAATCCGGGTGGCGTGACCGTACCCAACCAGGACAAGGCGGTCTACGACCGTGTCGCAGGCGGCGAGGGGGCTTCCCCCGGGCAGCCGGCGCTGGTGAATTCTGCAGAAGAGCCGGTGGATGTGGTTCAGCGGACTCTCGATCCGGAAATCCTGCCGCTTGAAGGCCGATCGGACTTCGCGGTCAAATCCGAGGAACGGCTGTCGGCGGACAGCGGTGGTGACGAAGCCACGCCGGATGCGGCCGCTGCCCCCGTTGTGTCACCGCGCAAGGTGCGCACCATGATCGTCAAGCCGGATGGTTCCATCGTGGCGCGGGAAGTGTCGGAGCCGGAGGCATCGGCCCCCGAAGCGGCTCCGCAGACCCTGGCCGCAGCCGCACCGGAACCGGCGCTTTCCGTTGAGCCGGGGCAGGTTCCCGAGGCTGTTGCGGCGCAGCCGTCGGCAGAAACCGTCGTGTCAGAGCCGGAACAGGCTGCAGGCACGGATGTTGCCGCGACCGAGGGCACCGTTGCCCCGGTGCGCGTGGTCACGACCCAGCTGATCCGTCCCGTGGCCAATGCGCCGGTTCCGCAAGGCCGTCCGGCGGACCAGCCGGTCAATGTGGTCGGGACGGTCAGCCAGGAGGGTCGGGTCGGCGCCGCGCCGGCCGCACCCGCTGTGCCCGCGGCACCCGCCGCCGCAGAGCCGGTCGCCGTTGCTTCGGCTCCTGCCACCGCCGCGCCCGCTGCCAATCCCGGTGGGTACTATGTGCAGATCGCCTCCCAGCCGACCGCGGAAGGCGCCCAGGCGTCCTGGCGGACCCTGTCGAGCCGCTACAGTTCGGTTCTGGGCGGGCTCGGTGTCGACATCCAGCGCGCGGACATTCCGGGCAAGGGCGTGTTTCACCGGGTCAGGATACCCGCCGGCTCCCGGGACCAGGCCAATGCGCTTTGCAGCCGCTACAAGGCCGCGGGCGGCAGCTGCTTCGTCTCGCGCTGATTGCGCGCTGAAACAAGGGGGCCGCGCACAGGATGCGCGGCCTTTTCATGTCGGCTCTTCCGGTGATGCCTGACTGTCAAATGCCCGCAGTTCGACTACCATTGCGCCATGAGCGAATCAAAAGCAGTCATATTCGGATGCGCGGGACCTGAGCTTCTTGCCGAGGAAGCAGCCTTCTTTGCCGATACACGGCCATGGGGTTTCATTCTCTTCGGCCGCAACATCGCAAGTCTTGCCCAGGTCGCGGATCTGACTGCCAGCCTGCGCGAAAGCGTTGGACGGCCTGACGCGCCGGTGCTGATCGACCAGGAAGGCGGGCGGGTGCAGCGGTTCAAGCCGCCGCTGGTGCCGCAATATCCGTCCGGGGCGGATCTCGGCGCGCTTTACCTGGCCAACCGGGATGCCGGCCTGCGGGCGACATGGATCATGTCGCGGCTGCATGCCTTCGATCTTTACCCGCTCGGGATCAGCGTCGACTGCCTGCCGGTGCTGGATGTGCCTTCGCCTGGCGGACACGAGGTGATCGGCAGCCGTGCCTACGGGATCACGCCGGACGTGGTCTGCACCCTCGGTGCTGCGGCCGCGGAAGGGCTGAAGGCAGGCGGGATGTTGCCGGTGATCAAGCATATTCCCGGACACGGACGCGCAGGTGCCGACACGCATTACGAATTGCCGCGTGTTCAGGCATCCCGGGCGGAACTGTCGGCGCGTGACTTCGTTCCGTTCAAGGCGCTTGCCGGCGAGGTGATGGCGATGTCGGCGCATGTGGTGTTTACTGATATAGACCCGGATAATCCGGCGACGACGTCGCGTCGCGTGGTCGACGAGGTGATCCGCGGCGAAATCGGCTTTGACGGGCTTTTAATGTCCGACGATGTGTCGATGAACGCGCTTTCTGGGGATTTCGCCACAAGGACCAGTGCAATTCTTGCCGCGGGATGCGATGTCACATTGCACTGCAATGGCGATCGGGCCGAAATGGAAGCGGTGGCGTCGGTCACCCCGGAGCTCAGCGGCGAGAGCCTGCGGCGCGCCAGGAGCGTCATGGCGGCATTCCGTGCTCCCGATGACAGCGACGAGGCAGCATTGCGTGATGAATTCGAGGGGTTGATGGCGGCCTCCTAACCCCAGATGTGAAAGGCGGCAGGTGTGAACAACGGCAACCGGCAAAGCGCTGGCAATCCCGGCAAGACGGCCCAGGGCAGGACGCCCATGGACGTCATGTGGGAAGATGCCGCTGCTGACCGGGCAACCGGTGATCCGGCGCTGGTGATCGATGTCGCGGGCTTTGAAGGACCGCTCGATCTGCTGCTGCATCTGGCGCGCACCCAGCGGGTGGACCTGGCGCGGATTTCGGTGCTGGCGCTGGCCGAACAATATCTGCAATTCGTCGAAAAGGCCCGCGCGCTCAGACTCGAGCTTGCGGCCGATTACCTGGTGATGGCGGCCTGGCTCGCCTATCTCAAGTCAAAGCTGCTGATCCCGCAGGCATCCAAGGGCGACGAGCCGAGTGGCGAGGAAATGGCGGCACAGCTCGCCTTCCGGCTCAAGCGGCTGGAAGCGATGCGGGAAGCCGCGACGCGGCTGGTCAACCGCAACCGGTTGGGCCGCGACGTATTCGCGCGCGGCGCGCCCGAACCGATGGTGATCGACAAGACGTCAAACTTCGACGCGACGCTTTACGACCTCCTGACGGCCTATGCTGCCCAGAAGCAGCGCCAGACCATTACCCAGGTGACGATTTCGCGCCGGCGCGTCTGGTCGCTCAGCGATGCCCGGGTGATCCTGTTCCGGCTGATCGGCGAGCTCGCGGACTGGACCGCGCTCGACCAGTATCTGCTGCGCTATCTGTCCGATCCGGAAGAGCGGACTACGGCGATCGCCAGCTCGTTTGCCGCCAGTCTCGAGATGGTTCGGGAAGGGCGGCTTGAAATTCGTCAGGATGGCGCGTTCCAGCCAATCTTCATGCGACGGCCGCAACACGCTGCCGTCAGCGCAGGGAGCAAAGCATGACAATGGACCCGGGCCACAGCACCGCGTTCGCCTTCGGGGCGGAAGCGGATGACGCAGAGGACAATGTGATGGGATCGGACGCCCTGGATGCGCTCAAGGATCGTGCCCTGCATGAGGCGGAACGCGTCGCCGAAGCACTGGTGTTTGCCTCGAGCGAACCGGTTGCGGAGAAACTGATTGCCGGCAAGCTGCCGCAGGACACGCCCGTAAGAGTGGTGATGGAGCGGCTGGCCGAGCGCTATGCCTCGCGTGGGGTCAATCTGGTCCGGATCGGCGATGCCTGGGCGTTCCGGACAGCGGCCGATCTGGGTTTCCTGATCCGGCAGGACGAGACAGAGGTGAAGAAACTGTCGCGTGCCGGCCTCGAAGTGCTTTCGACCATCGCCTATCACCAGCCGGTGACGCGGGCGGAGATCGAGGATGTGCGCGGCGTGGCGACCTCCAAGGGGACGCTGGATGTGCTTCTGGAGACAGGCTGGGTGAAGATGCGCGGCCGGCGGCGGTCGCCGGGCCGACCGGTGACCTACGGCACGACGATGGCGTTTCTCGATCATTTCGGCCTTGAAGACTTGCGCGACCTGCCCGGAATGGACGAGCTCAAGGGCGCGGGTCTGCTGTCGGGACGGGTGCCTTCGAACTTCCAGCCGCCGCTTCTGCCTTCCGGCGACGAACTGACCGAGGACGAAGATCCGATCACCCAAATGGACCTGGAAGAGCTCGGTCTCTTGACACCGATGGGTGAAGCGGAGGACTAAGCGTCCGGTCCCGGAACTTTCCGGGGCGCTTGAAGCTGATTGCAAGGGTTCCGACCATCGTTACACAGCAGACAAGAACGGCGATCGCGCGCAGGACGGCCGGTGTTACCTTTGCCGCGCGTCTGGCCTTCGAGGATGTTCATCATTCCTATGGTGAGCTTCCGACACTGCGCGGCGTGACGCTGGCGGCGGAACCAGGCGAGGTGCTGTGCCTGCTCGGCCCGTCGGGCTCGGGCAAGACAACTCTCTTGAGGCTAGCGGCGGGGATCGAGCCCTTGCACCGCGGACGGCTGCTGCTCAACGACCGCGAGATCGCCGGGCCTCAGGTCAACCTGCCGCCCGAACGGCGTGGCATCGGCCTGATGTTCCAGGATTTCGCGCTGTTTCCGCACCTGACCATCCTCGACAATGTGAAATTCGGACTGACCGCGTTGTCGAGTGCGGATGCGAAGCGGGAAGCGCTCGCCGCCCTCGACCGCGTAGGCATGGTGCATTACGCCGACAATTACCCGCATGCGCTGTCGGGCGGCGAACAGCAGCGCGTGGCGCTGGCGCGGGCGCTGGCGCCAAGGCCGGCGGTGTTGCTGATGGATGAGCCGTTTTCCGGTCTCGATTCGCGGCTCAAGGACAGTGTCAGGGCCGAGACGCTGGCGATCCTGCGCGAGGCGCGGGCCACTGCCATCGTGGTCACCCATGATGCCGAGGAAGCCATGCGGATGGGCGACCGGATTGCGCTCCTGAAGGATGGCGCACTGGAACAGGTCGGCACGGCGGAAGACCTCTACCATCGTCCGGCCAATCTTTTTGCGGCCGGATTCTTTTCTGAAATCAACATCTTCGAGAGCACGGTTTCGAGCGAATCCGCGCCGACGCCGCTGGGTCCGGTGGCGGCAAGGGGTTTTAGAGATGGTGCTAACGTCTCGATTGCCATAAGGCTTCCGGGCGTTGAAGTTACGGAAACGCCTTGTGGCGTGTCGGCACGGATTGTGGCGCGGCGATTCCTCGGAGTGGAGGAATTGGTGACGGTGGTGGTTGCGGGCGGAGAAAACCCGATTGACGCGCGCATTCGCGCAGGTCAATTGAGGGGCGGCGTCCGCGACGTATCGGTTACCGTCAACGAGCGTGACATTTTGGTGTTTGAAAGAAGCGGATAAACACCCTAAATCAGGGTAGGTGCATACAGGAGAGTATCATGGGTTCATTCAGCATTTGGCATTGGCTAATCGTTCTGGTCGTCGTTCTGCTTCTTTTCGGCCGCGGCAAGATCCCGGAACTGATGGGCGATGTTGCCAAGGGTATCAAGAGCTTCAAAAAAGGCATGGGCGAGGACGAAACCCCGCCAGCCGAAACCAAGACCGTCGAAAGCAAGGCCGAAGAAGCCAAGGATCGCGGCTGATATCCCAATCCCGTTGCCCTGACGGGTGAGGAGACGCCTGAATGTTCGACATCGGTTGGCCGGAGCTTCTGGTCGTAGCCATTGTGCTGATCATCGTGGTTGGTCCGAAGGACCTGCCACCCATGCTGCGTGCCTTCGGGCGAACCACCAAGAAACTCCGGGGCATGGCTTCGGAGTTTCGCGGGCAGTTCGACGAGGCGTTGCGTGAAGCGGAGCTCGACGACGTCAAGAAGACGTTTGACGACGCGCGCAAGCTCAATCCGATGCAGAGCATTCGCGATGCCGTGAATCCGCTCAAGGACACGGCAAAGGACATCAAGGCGGACCTGGAAAAAGCGGTCAATACACCTTCATCGACACCGCAGGAGCCGCCGAAGATGTCGGCTCCCGAGCCGACGATGAAGCTTGCGGATGGTCCACCCGAGTTCAAGCCGGACATGCCGGCGGCAAAGACCTCCGAGGTTTCGGACAAATCCGCTTCCAAGCCCGCTGCTGCGGCGAAAGAGCCTGCGGCCAAGCCGGCAGCGACGAAGACCGCCAAGTCCGCGGCTTCCGTGAAAGCCGCGCCTGCAAAGGCAAAGGCGGCCGCGGCTCCGAAAGCTGCAGCCCCCAAATCCAAATCCGCAGCGCCCAAATCAGCGACAAAGACCACGACCGCGAGCACCACGGCGAAAGCGCCAGAGAAGCCGGCTGCGGCCAAAAGTGCGCCTCGCGCCAAGAAACCCAAGCAAGGCGAGGGCCAGGCGTGACCGACGACATCGATGACAAGCCGCAGCCGCTGATGGCGCACCTGATGGAGTTGCGCAATCGCCTGATGTGGGCGATTGGCGCCTTCTTCGTGGCCTTCCTGTTGTGCTTCTCCTTTGCGAAACCGTTGTTCAACCTGCTCGTCCAGCCGTTTACCTGGGCCGTCGACTGGGCCGGTATGACCGATCGCAAGATCGAGTTGATCTACACGGCGCCGCAGGAGTTCTTCTTCACCCAGATCAAGATCGGCATGTTCGGCGGGCTTGTGCTGGCGTTTCCGATTATTGCCGCGCAGATCTACAAATTCGTGGCGCCGGGGCTTTACAAGAACGAGCGGGGCGCCTTCCTGCCGTTCCTGATCGCGTCGCCGATTCTGTTTCTGTTGGGGGCGGCGCTGGTCTATTTCTTCTTCACGCCGATGGTGATGTGGTTCTTTCTGTCGATGGAGCAGGTGGGCGGATCCGGCGAGGCCTCGATCATGCTGCTTCCCAAGGTCTCGGAGTATCTCGGGCTGATCATGACCCTGATCTTCGCCTTCGGTCTGGTGTTCCAGTTGCCGGTGGTGACCACGTTGCTGGCGCGTGTCGGGCTGGTCAGCAGTGAGGGGCTGAAGGATAAGCGAAAATATGCCATCGTTGCCGCCTTCATCGCGGCCGCCATCCTGACGCCGCCGGACCCGGTCTCCCAGATCGGGCTTGCGCTGCCAACCATCCTTCTTTACGAGATTGCCATCTATTGCGCCCGACTCGTGGAGCGCCAGCGCGCAGCCAATGCGGCCTTGGCGGAAGCTGATTCAGCATCGGCGGCGGCCACCGATGCCGATCGGGACGCCTGAGCTCCGGATTGATGTGAAGGCTGTGCCGTCTGACGGCACGGTTGCGGGTCAGGCGCTGCCATTTAAGTACCGGAACCTGCCATGCTTGACATCAAATGGATACGTGAGAACCCCGAAGCTCTTGACGCGGCGCTGGCCAAGCGGGGCGCTGAGGCGCAATCCGGACAGCTGATCGCTCTCGATGAAGCGCGCCGGAGCCATGTTGGTGCGCTGCAGGCGCTGCAGGAGCGCCGCAACGCCGCTTCGAAGGAAATCGGCAAGGCCATGGCCGCCAAGGACCAGGCCGCGGCCGACAGCCTGAAGGCGGAAGTCGCCAAGCTCAAGGACGAACTGCAGGCCGGCGAGGCCAAAGAGCGCGAACTCGACGAAGCGCTCAAGCATGCGCTGTCGGTGCTGCCCAACATCCCGCTCGAGGATGTGCCGGTGGGCCGTGACGAGAGCGACAATGTCGAGATCCGGGTTTCCGGCTTGAAGCCCGATCTCGGTTTCGAGACCAAGGAACATTTCGAGCTTGGCGAAGCGCTGGGGATGATGGATTTCGAGCGTGCGGCAAAGATGTCGGGCGCCAGGTTCACCATCCTGTCGGGCGCGCTTGCGCGTCTCGAGCGCGCGCTTGGTCAGTACATGCTCGATCTCCACACCGGCGAGCATGGCTACACGGAAGTCAATCCACCGCTGATGGTCAACGACGCGGCGGCCTATGGCACCGACAAGCTGCCCAAGTTCGGCGATGATCTGTTCCGCACAACCGATGGCCGCTGGCTGATTCCGACCGCGGAAGTGCCGCTGACCTACATGGCCGCCGGCGAGATCCTTGCCGAAGAAGAGCTGCCCAAGCGCTACGTGGCGCAAACGGCATGCTTCCGTTCGGAGGCCGGATCTGCCGGCCGCGACACGCGTGGCATGCTGCGCCAGCACCAGTTCACCAAGGTGGAACTGGTCTCCGTGACTTCGCCCGATACCTCGCTCGAGGAGCACGAGCGGATGACCGCGAGCGCCGAGGCCGTGCTGAAGGGTCTGGGACTGCATTTCCGCACCATCGTGCTGTGCACCGGCGACATGGGGTTTGGTGCGCGCAAGACCTATGACATCGAAGTTTGGCTGCCCGGGCAGAAAGCCTACCGCGAGATCTCGTCCTGCTCGGTGTGCGGCGATTTCCAGGCGCGGCGGATGAATGCGCGCTGCCGCAAGGCTGGGGACAAGGCCACGCGCTTCGTCCATACCCTGAACGGGTCCGGTGTGGCCGTCGGTCGCGCGCTGATCGCCGTCATGGAAAACTACCAGAACGCCGACGGCTCGATCACCGTGCCTGACGTGCTGCGTCCCTACATGGGCGGGCTCACGAAGATCGAGAAAGCGTCCTAGTTTATTTATTTCAGGAGAGCAGGCAATGCGCATACTCATCACCAATGACGACGGCATCCATGCCGAGGGGCTTGAGGTGCTCGAGCGCATTGCCCGCACACTTTCGGACGACGTCTGGATCGTTGCGCCTGAAACCGACCAGAGCGGGCTTGCGCATTCACTGACCCTGTCGGAGCCGCTCAGGCTGCGCAAGGTCCGCGACAAGACCTATGCGCTGCGCGGCACGCCGACTGATTGCGTCATCATGGCGATCCGGAGCCTGATGGACGAGGCGCCGGACCTGGTGCTCTCGGGGGTGAATTCGGGCCAGAATGTCGCCGATGACGTGACCTACTCGGGCACGGTGGCCGGCGCCATGGAAGGCACGCTGCTCGGCGTCCGCTCGATCGCCATCAGTCAGGCCTACAATTTCGTCAATGGCCGCATCGTCCCGTGGGACGTGGTCGAGACCCTTGCGCCGGATCTTCTCAAGAAGCTGGTGAAGATCGATCTTCCGGCAGGCACGCTGCTCAATGTCAATTTCCCGAATTGCCCGGCCGATGAGGTCAAGGGTGTGATCGTGACCGACCAGGGGCAGATGACGCACGGTCTTTCGATCGAGGAACGTCACGACGGCCGCGGCTTTCCCTATTTCTGGCTGAAATTCGGCCGCCGTGATTTCTCTCCGGAAGCCAACAGCGACATCAAGGCCATCTCGAACGGCTACATTTCGGTGACGCCGCTGAAGCTGGACCTGACCAATCATGCGGTTCAGGAACTGATTGCCAAAAGGCTGGAAGACTGAGCGATGAATGCGCGGCTGGCGGAGAAGGAGGGGTTCGCGGGACTTTTCCTGCGCCTCAGGGCCGAGGGTCTGGCTGACAAGGCGTTGCTGACGGCGCTTGAGCAGACTCCGCGGACGCTGTTTTTTTCCGCCGCTTACTCCGATGCCGCCTACCAGGACCGCCTGGTGCCGATCGATTGCGGCAGTTTCGCCGAAAGCGCCGACCTGGTTGCGAGGCTGATCATGGCTGCGGCGATCGAGGCGGGTCACCGGGTGCTCGATCTCGGGACGGGAAGCGGTTTTCTGGCGGCGGTTGCGGCGCGGCTGGCCGAGCGGGTGGTGACAGTCGACCGTTACAAGACGCTGGTCCAGCTGGCGCAGCAGCGCTTTGGCCATCTCGGGCTTGGCAATGTCGTTTCGCGTCAGGCGGATGGGTTGAAGGGCATGAACGGGGAGGGCAGCTTCGATCGGATCATTGCCACGTGCGCCTTTGACGGCATGCCGCGCCAGTTTGTCGATCAACTGGCGTCGGGGGGCGTCATGCTGGCGCCCATCCTTCAGGAGAATGGGCGGGCGCAGATGGTGCGCCTGACCAAGATCGGCAGCCGTTTTGAACGCGAGGACCTTTTCGCGGTGCCTTACAGGGCTTTCATCCCGGGTGTTGCAGCTGCGCTTTGAGGCATAAATCATCACAAAAAGCACCGATTTTAGCCGCCTTAACCGATGAGTAACACTAACGCGCTTTAATCATCCCAGTTGGTTTTGCGTTGATTGGGTAGTGTTATGCGTCTCAGACAGACTGTCGTTTCCGGCACATCGGTAACTCGTTTGCTTGGTGTTGCGCTCCTGGCGGGCTCCGCCGCCGCCTGCAGTTCGGACGCCAATCGCTTTTCCTATCGAAACACCGATCAGTTGCTGACAGCCTCCGTGCCGCAGCCCGCGTCCGACCGGCTGGCGCCGATGGGCTCCGTCGGCGGCAATGCGGCGCCGCAGGGCTATCCTCAGGCTCAGGCATACCCGCAGGCCCAGGCGTATCCGCAGGCGCCGAGTGCCGGACAGCAGGCTTTCCCGCAGGCGCCGGCGTCGGTTTCGCAGGCGTTTCCCGGAGATTACCGCTCGCCGGCGCAACAGGGTTATGACCCGACATCGACCGGCTCCATCCCCGGCTCGGTTGCGCGCGGGGCGTCTTCCTCATCGAATATCATTACCGGCGGCGTGCAGCGGGTTTCGTCCGTGGCGCGCAGCATCCTGCCGTCGCGCCAGCCGGTGCAGCAGCAGGCGGCGAACTTGCCGGTTCTGGAGCCGATGACGCAACCTGTGGCGTCCCAGCCGCAGGCCCAGGCTTTCCCTGAGCGGCCGCAGCAGTTGACGTCAACGGTCCCGGTTAATCCGCGCTATCAGGATGCCGACCCGGTGCTGGCGCCGGATCCGATCGTGACCGGATCCGCGCCGCAGAGTGCCGGCTGGACCACGACCGGTGCGACACGCATCACGCTTGGCGAAGGCGAGACGATCTACAATCTGTCGAAGCGTTACGGCGTTCCCGCCAGCGAAATCATGAAGGCCAACGGCATCACCGACGCCTCGAAGGTTCCAAGCGGCCAGAAATTGCTGATCCCGATCTATGTCTATTCGCGCCAGGCACCGGTTTCGGCGCCGGACAGCGATGCGAAAACCCGCGCCTCGCATTCCAGCTCCGGCCTGGTCGGCGAGGTCAAGCATGACCGGCTTCCTCTGCCCGCACCTGCGCCGGGTCGCGAAGTGGCGGTGCTGCCGGCAGCGCCGTCGCTGCGCAATCCGGACAAGCAATCGTCGGCAAATCAGCCAATTTCCGGAACGGCCTCCAAGTCCGGCGAGGCGGGCGGTGGCGTCTATGTGGTCAAGGCCGGGGATTCACTCAGCAAGATCGCACGCGGTCATGGTGTGAGCGTCGATGCGTTGAAGGCCGCCAACAAGATTTCGGGCAGCAATATCCGAATCGGACAGACGCTTACCATTCCCGGCGGCGCCGGTTCGACGCTCAATCCGTCGTCAACGGCTTCGGTCAACACAGCACAGGCGCCCAAGGCCTATACGCCGCCGGTGACAGCCGCTGGCGACAGCGTTGCAGCAAAGACCAAGGGCGACACCGCTTCCGTGGCGCCTGCGGCGACGGGGATCGGCAAGTTCCGCTGGCCGGCACGCGGTCAGGTGATCACCGGCTTTGCCAAGACCGAGAACGGCAAGCGCAATGACGGCATCGATATCTCGATGCCGACTGGAACCCCGGTCAAGGCTGCGGAAAACGGCGTAGTCATCTACTCGGGCGATGGTCTGAAGGAATACGGAAAGACGGTTCTGGTCCGGCATGATGACGGTCTGGTCACGGTCTACGCGCATGCCGACCAGCTCAATGTCAATCGCGGCGACAAGGTAACGCGCGGCCAGGTGATTGCGAGTTCCGGAATGACCGGCGTGGCCAAGACGCCGCGGCTGCACTTTGAAGTGCGGAAGAATGCTTCGCCGGTCGATCCGATCAAGTATCTCGAATAAACGCCCCTCCAGGCGAAAGCGGAAAAGGCCGGCATTTTGCAGTGCCGGCCTTTTTCGATTTCCGGTTAGGTGGATCTCACTGGCTACAGCTACAGCTTCTGGCCGCTGCGGCCGGCGAGATCCTGGATGAATTGCCAGGCGACGCGGCCCGAACGCGCGCCGCGGGTGGTGGACCATTCAAGCGCCTGGGCCTGCAGGTCCTCAGGTGCGATCTTCAGATCGAAATGCGCAGCATAGCCGGCGACCATCTCGAGATAGTCGTCCTGGGAGCATTTGTGAAAACCGAGCCACAGTCCGAAGCGGTCGGAGAGCGAGACTTTCTCCTCGACTGCTTCGCTCGGGTTGATGGCGGTAGAGCGCTCGTTCTCGATCATGTCGCGCGGCAGCAGGTGGCGCCGGTTCGATGTGGCGTAGAGCACGATATTGTCCGGCCGGCCCTCGATGCCGCCGTCGAGTGCCGCCTTGAGCGATTTGTATGCGGTGTCGTCGTGGTCGAACGACAGGTCGTCGCAGAACAGAATGAAACGTTCCCGCGCGGGCCTGAGTATGGCCATTAACTCGGGCAAGGAATTGATGTCTTCGCGGTGGATTTCGACCAGCTTCAGGGGAGCGATTGTCTCCCTTTCGGCGAGGAGTTCGGCATGGGCGGATTTGACCAGCGAGGATTTTCCCATACCCCGCGCGCCCCACAGGAGAACGTTGTTGGCCGGCAGGCCGCGGGCAAAGCGCCTCGTATTGTCGACCAGAATATCGCGGACGTGATCGACTCCCTTGATCAGGCCGATGTCGATCCGGTTTGGCCGGGCTACCGGTGCGAGATGATGCGCATCGGCGTTCCAGACAAAACAATCGGCCGCATCGAGACGATTTTCCATGCGGGGTGCCGGCGCCAGAGATTCCACGGCGCGTGACAGCCGGGCGAGTTCTGCGAGGATTTGCTGGGCTGTCTGGTCTTGCATCTTAGCGTCCGTGAGCTGGCTGATGTTGGGCTTGGGCGTCCGGCGTCCGCGCACATTGCAAAAATGCGCAAGCCTTGCCGCTCCACCCGATACACTGCGTTTGCCTCCAGCGCAGCCAAATTCCTCCGCGCCCGAGACGTTCAAGTGCGGGTAGCACGGCGTGGGGAAGCGGAAAAGCGGTTTTGAGCAGGAATTCAGGTGGGAAGGCACGATGTTTGCGTTGCAATCGCCCATCTTGCCACTATATTCCGCTCGACCGCTGGAGGCCCCGTGAAGGGCTCCATGCCTTATCTTCAAGGAGTTTTTCATGTTTGTTACCCCGGCCTATGCCCAGTCCGCACTCGGCGGTGGCGGCGGCGAGATCCTGATGTCGATCCTGCCGTTCCTGCTGATCTTCGTGATCATGTATTTCCTCATCATCCGCCCGCAGCGGACCCAGATGAAGCAACGTCAGGAAATGCTCAAGAACGTGCGCCGTGGCGATCAGGTGATCACTGGCGGCGGCGTGGTCGGCAAGGTCACCAAGGTGATCGACGACGCGGAACTGGAAGTCGAAATCGCCGATGGCGTGAAGGTCCGCCTGATCCGCAGCCTGATCGCCGATGTTCGCGTCAAGGGCGAGCCGGTCAAGGAATAGCCGCATAGTGCAGACAGGACATCGGTCCTGTCTGCCAGGTCGCGTTGCCTGTCATCTTACCCTTTTTCGTCCCCGAGGATGAACCGAGAGCCCCATGCTTTATTTCTCCCGTTGGAAAACAACCCTCATCTGGCTTGCCGTTCTTGCCAGCGTGGTGTTTGCGTTTCCGAATCTTCTGAGCCAGCAGCAGGCAGACAGCCTGCCGGAATGGGCGCCATCGAAGAAACTCACGCTCGGTCTCGATCTGCAAGGTGGTTCCTACATGCTCCTGCAGGTGGAGCGTCAGGACATCATCAAGGACCGGTTGACCACGACGGTTGACGATGTCCGGCGGCTGTTGCGCGAAGCAGGGATCGGGTACACGGGATTGTCCGGGACCGGCCAGATGGTTCAGGTCCGGATTCGCGACGATGCCAAGGTCGAGGAAGCCAAGACGGTTCTTGACGAACTCACCCAACCGGTCAACTCCGGACTGTTTGGCGGCGGCACGGTGGCGGAAGCGACGATCGAGGAAACCCAGCCGGGTCAGTTGCGCATTCTTCTCACCGATGACGGCATCACCTATCGCGTCTCCTCGGCCGTGGCGCAATCGATCGAGGTTGTTCGCAAGCGCATCGACGAACTCGGGACTACGGAACCGGTGATCCAACGCCAGGGCGCTGACCGAATCCTGGTCCAGGTTCCCGGACTTGACGATCCCGAGCGGCTGAAGAACCTGCTCAACCAGACCGCAAAACTGGCGTTCCGGATGGTGGATACCTCCATGCCGGTGCAGGAGGCCATCCAGGGTCGTCCGCCGGCCAACTCCGAGGTTCTTTACACAACAGATGATCCGCCGGTGCCTTACCTGGTTCAGCGCTCGGTTCTGGTGTCGGGCGAAAACCTTGTCGACGCGCAGGCCGGCTACGACCAGCGGACCAATGAGCCGATCGTCAGTTTCCGCTTCGATTCCAAGGGCGGACAGCGTTTCGGCCAGGCGACCACCCAGAACGTAGGCCTGCCTTTTGCCATCGTTCTCGACGATCAGGTGGTTTCGGCACCGGTGATCCGCGAACCCATTCTCGGCGGCACCGGACAGATTTCCGGCAATTTCGACGTTCAGAGCGCCAATGATCTGGCGATCCTGCTGCGCGCGGGTGCCCTGCCTGCCACGCTGACGGTGATCGAGGAACGGACAGTCGGTCCAGGCCTTGGCGCGGATTCGGTCGCTGCCGGCGAGATCGCCGGCATCATCGGCGCGACGCTGGTGCTGGTGTTCATGTTCGTGGCCTACGGCATGCTCGGCTTCATCGCCAACCTGGCGCTGATTGCCAACGTGACCATGATCATCGCGGTGCTGACGCTTTTGGGGGCGACACTGACCCTGCCGGGCATCGCCGGCATCGTGCTCACCGTCGGTATGGCGGTCGACTCCAACGTGCTGATCTATGAGCGCATTCGCGAAGAGCACCGGTCCGGCCGGTCGCTGATCCAGGCGATCGATGCGGGCTTCAGCAAGGCCTTCGCCACCATTCTGGATGCGAACGTCACCACGCTGATTGCCGCGGTCATCCTGTTCTATCTCGGCACCGGTCCGGTGCGCGGTTTTGCCGTGACGCTTGCCGTCGGCATCGTCACCACCGTGTTTACCGCGTTCACCTTCACGCGCTGGATGGTTGCGGAATGGGTGCGCCGCCGGCGGCCGAAATCCATGCCCAAGGGTGCGCTCGACGCCATTATCCGGGATTTCACCTTCCGTTTCATGAAAATCCGCAGGTTTACTTTCGTTTTATCGGCAGTGTTGTCACTGGCGGCGATGGGACTGTTTGCCACGATCAACATGAATTACGGCATCGATTTCAAGGGCGGGTCGATGATAGAGGTTCAGGCCAAGGACGGAAATGCCGATGTCGGCGATATCCGCGCACGGCTGTCGGAGCTCAATCTCGGCGACATCCAGGCGCAGGAATTCGGCTCGCCGCGTGAAGTGCTGATCCGGGTGCAGGCGCAAGGCGGCGGAGAAAACGCCGAACAGTCGGTGATCACGCTGGTGCGCGGCGAACTCGAAGGCGATTATGATATTCGCCGTGTCGAGGTTGTCGGCCCGACGGTTTCGGGGGAGCTGGCGCAGGCCGGTACCATTGCCGTGATCGCGTCGTTGCTCGCCATACTGGTCTATATCTGGTTCCGGTTCGAGTGGCAGTTCGCGCTCGGCGCGATCATTGCGACGGTTCACGACGTGGTGCTGACCATCGGCATCTTCGTGGTGTCGGGCATCGAGTTCAACCTGTCGAGTATCGCGGCGGTGCTGACCATTGTCGGCTATTCGCTCAACGATACGGTGGTGGTTTACGACCGCGTTCGCGAAAATCTGAGGCGCTACAAAAAGATGCCGCTGACCGGGTTGCTCGATCTGTCGATCAACCAGATGCTGCCGCGCACCATTTTGACATCGGTGACAACGCTTCTGGCGCTTCTGGCGCTGTTCATCTTCGGCGGTGAAGTGATCCGGTCCTTCACGTTCGCGATGATTTTCGGTGTGGTGGTCGGTACCTATTCGTCGATCTTCATCGCTGCGCCGGTGCTGATCCTGTTCAAGCTCCGGGCCGACAATTTCCGCGTTGGACTGGACGACGACAGCGAAACCGAGACTTCGGCCGAAGTTCCGGACCAGAGCAGGGCCTGAGGAATGGCCTCGGGGATCGAGATCCGCGCGGCGCATTTTCCGGGCCGTCCACCGATCGACGCCTATGGCAATGGCGGGTTCAGGTTCGCGGACATGTCGCATCGCGGCTCGATCCTCTGCCTGCCATCGGGTGTGCACGGATGGGACGTGGTTGAGGACCAGCCGCTGACAATGGATCTGTTCCAGCGGGTGCTGGCCGAGACAGGGGACATCGAGTTCCTGCTGGTCGGAACCGGCATGTCGATCCGGCCCCTGCCGGCGGAGTTGAAGACCTCTTTGCGAGCGGCCAATGTCTCTTCTGATCCGATGAGCACCGGGGCTGCCGTGCGAACCTACAATGTCATGCTGGCTGAATCCCGGGCAGTGGCCGCCGCCCTGATCGCTGTCTGAGCGCGATGCCGGCGCCACCCCTGACAACGGATGCCCGGTCACGATTGCTTGGCGAACTGCGCGAGGCCGACATCGATCGCTACCTCGCGCTGCTGCTGATGCCGGAGGGCGTACGCGACGATCTGCTGGCGCTGTTTCTGTTCAATGCCGAAATCGCTTCCATCCGCGACAAGGTGCGCGAGCCGCTGCCCGGCGAAGTGCGTCTTCAATGGTGGCGGGATGTGCTTTCGGGTGAGAGGGACGGCGAGGCGCTGGCCCATCCGATTGCGTCACTGTTGCGCGGGGTGATCGACCGTCGCGCCATGCCGGTTGCCCCGCTGATCGCCATGTGCGACGCGCGGATCTTCGATCTTTACGACGACCCGATGCCGGACCGGACAAGCTACGAGGGCTATGCCGGTGAAACCGCATCGTCGCTTCTGCAAATGACGGCGTATCTGATCGACCCCGAGGCATCGGCGTTGACTGCCACGGCAAGCGGCCATGCCGGTGTCGCCCAGGCGGTTGCAGGGCATCTGATGCTGCTGCCGATCTCGCAGGCGCGGGGCCAGCTGTTCATACCCGCAGACCTGCTGTCGGCCACCGGGCTCGATCGTGACAGCTTTCTTACCGGCGGCAATCCCGGACAGGCGGCAAATGCGGTTCGTGCCTTTGCCGGTTTCGGGCGGGAGCATCTGGAAAAGGCGAGCACGGCGATTCGCGATCTCCCCGCTTCAGTCACGCCCGCCTATCTGCCGGTAGCCCTTGCCAACGCAGTGTTCGATCGGGCCGAGAAGGAGGACGCCGGGTGTCTCGAGCGTTCGGTTCGGATGCCGCAATGGCGCCGTCAAATTCAGCTCTGGTGGGCCCAGCGGCGCGGCAATATCTGACATTCTTGCAATAAAAAGTCCCTTCCGCACGGATATACCGTCTCGCGCAAGGATTCTGTGATGCCTTGCGAACCGGCATCTGGCGCGGCATAGTCAAGGGACGTTGACGCGGTCGGGAGCTGCGTCAAGCCGGAGGAATGCATGAGTCTCGGAGCCCTGATTGTCGTCGTCGCCTTCGCGGTCATACTGGTGATCGGTGCGGTCCACTACACCGGCGGGTCCGGACAGAAGGACAACCGGGACCCAGGCGAAGTCATCCTCGAGTTTGCACGCGCCTATCCGGGCGAGGCGATCCGCTCGGTGACGATGACGAAGGACGGCAATGCCAGCTTCCTTCGGCTGGCGGACGGCAAGACCGGCTTCATGCAGAGTATGGGTCGCCACAATGTAGCGCGCCTGATCCTGCCCGGCGATGTGGCCGTGCAACCGATCGGCGATCAGCCGGGCTTGCGGATCGAGTTCCACGAATCGACGCTCAAGGGCGGAGACTATGTGTTCGAGTCGGCCGAGGACGCCGCCGAGGTTTCCCTCTGGCTGTGCGGCGGCTTCGCCCTGGCGAGTCCGGCGCTTGATGCTCCGGAGGACAACGGCAATGCCTGATCTCAAGGATTTTCCGGATGTAACCCAGCTGGCGATCCCGTTCTTCGTTGCGGCCATCCTGATCGAGTTGCTGGTTATCCGCTATTTCAAGGGGCGGGGTGATTACGAGACCCGCGATACGACGACGTCGCTCTTGATGGGGGTCGGCAATGTTGCGTCCGGCCTGCTCCTGGGTTTTGTCGCTTTCGGCGTGCTGATGTGGGCCTGGCAGTTCCGAATCGTCGATCTCGGCACATCCTGGGTGGTGATCGCGCTCTGCTTCATTCTCGATGACCTGCGCTACTACTGGTACCACCGGATCGCCCACCGTTGCCGCTGGGTATGGGCCGAGCATGTGATTCACCACTCCTCGCAGCATTACAACCTGTCGACCGCGCTGAGGCAGAGCTGGACCGGGACGTTTACCGGCATGTTCATCCTCAGAATCCCGCTGGCGCTGCTCGGATTTCACCCGCTGCTTCTCCTGTTCGTCGGCGGTCTCAACCTGGTCTACCAGTTCTGGATCCATACCGAGACGATCGGCAGGATGTGGAAGCCGATCGAGTGGATCTTCAACACGCCGTCGCATCACCGGGTGCATCACGCCACCAATCCGCGCTATCTCGATTCCAACTATGCCGGCACGCTGATCATCTGGGACCGGATGTTCGGGACCTTCGTGCCGGAACTCGACGAGGACATGCCGCGCTACGGGATCGTCAAGAACATCGGCACGTTCAACCCGGTGAGAGTGGCGTTTCACGAGTGGGTCGACATGTTCAGGGATGCGCTTCGGCCGGGCCTGAGCCTCAGGCAGCGGCTGGCCTACCTGTTCGCACCGCCTGGGTGGAGCCATGACGGATCGCGGATGGGATCCGAGGCGCTGAAGGCCGACTATGTGGCCCGCCATCCGCAGGCAGCCGGTACACCCGGACTGCCGGGCGGCGGAGCAGCCACCCGCGCAACCGAATCGGTCGCGGCAGCCGAATAGCCGCCCGCGCGCGGCCCCCTTTCTCCGACGTCCAATCCTTCGGTCAGTTGTCCGGGTCTGGCGGGCTTTCCCCCGGTGCAGGTTCGCTCACCTGTTCGATGACGATCTCGTTGCCGCCCGGATCGCTGACCGTCCTGGCCTTCCAGGCAAAGCCGGTTTCCGGATCGACCCAGTATTCGCCGTGGACCGGGGTGCCGGTGTTGTAGATGGCGTAATCGACGGTGAAGTGGTTGACGGTCTTGCCGTCGAGGTCGACACCGTAGGTGCAGGTGATGTTGGTCGCCTTCTTGGCCTGGGAGGCGAGACCATCGCGGGACTGTTCCATCACTTCGGGCGAATAGGTCTGCACCAGCGTCCAGGTCTCGCCCTTGTCGGCGGTGGTGTAGAACTTGTTTTCGCGGAAGAGCGAAACCGGCGAGCCGTCCTCGTCCATGCTCATGTGGTTCTTGCCGTCGCTCAGTCCGAGATTGACCATGGTGTGGCCGCCCGCCATCGTCGTGGTCGACCGGCTTTTGACCGCGGTTTCACCGGGGGCAACGCCCTGCATCAGGGCGCGGACTTCATCGGCACAGTCGGGTTCGGCCAGTGCCGGCGCGGCGCCGAGGGCGACGAGCATCGCGACTGCCGCCAAGGGGTGCAGTGTCCCGTAAACTTTGCCGATATCGAACCGCATGGCTCCCTCCCGTCCGTTGTCTGCGACATGGTGAAACGGCAGATGGCGGAGGTCAATCGTCCGATCGGATGAATGGCACTATTCGGCTGCGTCGGCGGCAACCGTGGCGTGGCCGAGCCATGCGGCGAAGTCGGTCAAGGCCCGGCGGGCCATGGCCTGCTTCTTGGCCTTGGCTTTTTCCTTGCCGCGGAACCGCCCACCGCCTTCGGGGCGGACAATGGCGCCAGGCTCGAGCGGCGGAAACAAGCCAAAATTGACGTTCATCGGCTGGAACGAGCGCTTGCCCGGCTCGTCGTCGCTGACAATATGGCCGCCGGTGATGTGATTGAGTAGCGCCCCGAAGGCCGACGTCAGCGGCGGCGGAGGCAGCTTGTCCCCCAGCCGTTCGGCGGCGGCAAAGCGTCCGGCGAGCAGACCGATGGCGGCACTTTCAACGTAACCCTCGCAACCGGTGATCTGGCCGGCAAAGCGCAGGCCAGGGCGGCTCCTGAGCTGCAGGCTCTGGTTCAGCAGCAGCGGCGAGTTGAGGTAGGTGTTGCGATGCAAGCCGCCTAGACGCGCGAACTCCGCATTTTCGAGACCCGGGATCATCCGGAAGATGTCGGCCTGGGCGCCGTATTTCAGCTTCGTCTGGAAGCCGACCATGTTGTAGAGCGTGCCAAGCGCATTATCCTGGCGCAGTTGAACCACGGCGTAGGCCTTGATGTCGGGCTGGTGCGCATTGGTCAGGCCCATCGGCTTCATCGGGCCGTGACGCAGGGTCTCGCGGCCGCGCTCGGCCATGATCTCGATCGGCAGGCAGCCGTCGAAATAGGGCGTGCCTTCCCATTCCTTGAAGCCCGTGGTGTCGCCGCCGACCAGCGCGTCGACGAAGGCGTCGTACTGATCCTTGTCCATCGGACAGTTGATGTAGTCCTTGCCGGTGCCGCCGGGGCCGACCTTGTCGTAGCGCGACTGGAACCAGCAGACCGACATGTCAATCGAGTCGGTGTGAATGATCGGTGCGATTGCGTCGAAGAAGGCCAGCGCATCCTGTCCGGTTTCGGTGCTGATCGCTTCCGCCAGTCCGGGCGCCGTCAACGGGCCTGTGGCGATGATGGTCTGATCCCAGTCAGCTGGCGGCAGGCCGGTGACTTCTTCGCGGGCAATGGTGATGAGCGGCTCTGCAGCGATGGCGTCGGTCACGGCTTGGGCGAAACCCTCGCGGTCGACAGCGAGCGCGCCGCCGGCGGGGACCTGGTTGGCGTCGGCGCAGGACATGATAAGCGAACCCGCCATGCGCATTTCGGCGTGAATGACGCCAACCGCGTTATTTTCGGCGTCATCCGAGCGGAACGAGTTGGAACAGACCAGCTCGGCCAGGCTGTCGGTCTTGTGGGCTTCGGTGCCGCGCACCGGCCGCATCTCGTGCAGGATCACGGGCAGGCCGCGCCGGGCGATCTGCCAGGCAGCTTCCGAGCCGGCGAGGCCGCCGCCGACAACATGGATGGGGGAGTGGGGAGAGTTGGACTTGGTCATGGCGTCCGTTTACCACGGGCGCGATCCCGTCTCAAAGATGTTTGTTATCGATCCAGAAACGAAAACGGCGTCCCTGGGGACGCCGTAACGAGCGGTCATGCGATATGCGATTAGCGGGTGCGAAGGCCGCGAGCCACATTGTCGATGTCGAAACGGGTCAGGCCGATGTCGGCCAGGGTTTCGTTGGAAAGATTTGCAAGTTCCTGTGCAGTCTGGCGGGTTTTCATCCAGGTGCGGGCTCTGCTGAAGAATTTCATGGCAGTCTCCTCGGGTATGCCCGTTCGGGCAGTGATGACGATTTACTCAATCTGATGCCTGCCATATAGGCGTTTGCCGACCATTTGTGCAGCGCAATATTCGCAAGTCTGATATGCGCTTCCGGAATGGCTGGGTTATCGGTTCGTCAACTTTTGAAAATGATCAAAAAACAAGCGATAGCGCGAGCGACAGGGTTATCGCAGTGCGCCTCTCGAAAGTGAAGAATGGCTGCCCAAACAGAAACAGCGCCCTGTTGCCAGGGCGCCGTTTGAATGACCGGTCATCGACCGGGCAGAGGTGTCGCGCTGTTACTTGCCGGGACGGCGTGCAACGAACGGGATGTCACCGCGGGAGATGCCGAGGTCGTTGAGCTCGCGCTGCGACATGCGGGACAGTTCGTTGACGGTGTTGCGGTATTCGCGCCAGTCCTTGTAAGCCTTACGGAAGTTCATGGTATTTTCCTTTCTTTGTGACGGTGTACCGAAAGTTTGGCCGCCGTGTTTGGTTGATGCTGATATAGGTGCAAAATGGATATTTGTGCAGTGCAAAAGATTGCAAAGGAGCCATGCGAATCCTGCAAGGCATCTTGGTAAACTCTTGTTAACCATCGTTAATTTGCATGGGTTTGTGGCAAGGCTGCTGTGCCGAGCCCCTGAATCCGGCGCGCAACGGCCTGTCTGCCAGGTGTCCTGGCGGCACGGAAGGTCATGGTCTTGAAAAGGTGGCTGGCGTCCAGGCAAAAAAAATAACGCCCACCGGGGGAGGAGGATCCGGTGGGCGTCATTTTGGGAGACTGATGTCCGGGAGGAGGATGGACACCAGTCACATCGAAGCGGCTTTTTGGGAGGAGGAGGAGGCCGCTCCGAATTCCAGAAACTTTTATATGGCGCGCCGTGCGGCGAATGGGATATCGCCCCGTGTCATGCCGATGTCGCTCAACTCGCGTTCGGAAAGCCGGTTCAGCTCGACGCAGGTTTCGCGGTATTTCCGCCAGCTGGCGTAGGATTGGATCAGTTTCATTGGCGACCTTCCTTTGTCCCGCTGTTGTCCGGTTCACCACTGTGGCGTTCCGATGATTTGAATATAGGGGCGTTCAATCGATTTGTGCAGTGCAATATCATCATGGAAGCTATTCTGTAATTGCATAGCTAAGGCGTGTTTTGGTCGTTCTTGCCGCAAAGCTGTGCAACTCGGACATACTAGGAGGCAAACTGCCTCTAAAGCCGCCGTTGTTCGCGCGCCCGGTTGATGTAATCTCGATTTCGGCTCCTTCAAGGAGAGAATCGCCGGCTCTTGAGTGAAAGAATCGCCCCATGTTTCGAAGGTACCTGTCCCGCGAGATCGATCAGTGGACCCGGAACGGGCTCTTGCAGCCCGGGCAGGGGGAAGCCTTGCTTGCTGATCATGACCGGCGTCACACCGGCTTCAGCTTGTCCGCTGTGTTGGCGGTGCTGGCCGCGGTGCTCTTTGGCGCGGCGGTGATCGCGCTGATCGCTGCGAACTGGGAATTCATCCCGCGGCTGATGCGGGTTATCGGTGTCTTTGTCCTTATAGTAGGCGGCCTTGTCCTGGCGGCGCTGGCGCTCCGGCGGGGTTCAGGCGGTCTCTCCGAGGCAGCCCTGGTGTTCACGCTTTTATGTTATGGGGCGGGAGTAGCGCTCGTCGGGCAGATGTATCATCTCAGCGGCGACGAAGCGGCGTTCATGCTGACATGGGCGATCGGTGCGCTGGTGGTGTCGCTGTCCTTCTCCTCGGCCATGGCCGCGATCGGCGCCGGCCTGCTGGGATTCGGATATCTGTTCGCCGACCTGTCGATCTTCGACGCCCGCCCGGGTGTCCCTGTCTCGGCCTACGTGACCGTTCTGGCGCTTGCCCTGGCGACCGGGCTGTCGGCCTGGCGGTCCGGCTCGGTGATCGCCGGGCATCTCTCTGCCCTGCTGCTCATCTGCTGGGTGATGTGGATCGTTCACGACGCTGGTGATCTTGAACCCGGCTACGTGCTGGCGGCGCTCGGCGCGGCCGCGTTTGGCGCCGGGTCCCTGGCGCCCGGCCTGTTCGGCAACACAATCGCCCGGCATGGTACGCTGTCGGCCTATGGCGCGGTCATGCTGCTCTCCGGGCTCGGCCTGATCCAGGCCATGCTCGACAATCCCTCGCTGGCGGTCGAATTGGCGATGGCGGCGCTCATCCTGGTGATCAGCGTCGCGCTCTTGGTCGTGGCTGGCGGCGAAAACCGGCTGGTGCGGCGGTTTGCCTATTTCGCCTTCGCCTGCGAGACGATCTACGTGGTCAGTGAAACACTGGGGTCGCTGCTCGGCAGTTCCGGGTTCCTGTTCCTGGGCGGACTGGTGCTGGCCATCATCGCATTTGCGGTGATGAAGATAGAAAAACGGTTCAAGAAGGCGGAGGGGCGGTCATGACCGATCTCGGGCAACTCCTGCGGCGGCGGCTCAATCCGCTGCTGGCAGCGATCGTGTCGGGCGTGATTCTGTTGGGAACCCTGGCGCTGGCGATCGAGCACAGGGCTGCGATTCTCAGGGACGGACGCGAAATCGTGCTGAAGACCGAACCGGTCGATCCGCGTGACTTGATGCGCGGGGATTATGTCCGGCTCGGCTATACCGACGTCTCGTCGATAGACGAAGGCCTCGTCGAGGGCAGCTGGCCCGAGCAAGACACCACCGCGCCTGTGTGGCTGATCCTGGCGCCGGGAAGTGATGGCGCCTATGTCGCCAGGGCTGCGCGCTTCTCCAAACCCTCGGCGGTGGCCGGAGAGGACGTGGTGTTACGGTCGCTGCCGGTGCGGATTTCTGTCGCCGGACCGGGCAACGGATTGAATTCTTTCGGCCCGCTGCGTTTCGGCATCGAACGCTACTACGTGCCTGAAGGCGAGGGGCTGGAAATCGAAAAGGCCCAGAACGCGGGCCGAACCACGGTCGCAGTTCGCGTGTCAGAGGATGGAGAGCCGCAAATTGCCCGCCTGATGATCGACGGCGAGACCCTTTACGAGGAGCCGCTTTACTGAAAAGCCGGCTTCAAATCGGCACGGCGCGGCATCCAGGCCCAAAATCACTGACACTGAGGGTGATTTTTCCTTTGATCGCTGCCAATCGGGTGATATAGAGCGACCGCGTTCAGGGTCGCCTCGCGCGAGCGTGGTTTTGCGGCCCTAAGAGCGGGTATGGTGAAATTGGTAGACACGCCAGATTTAGGTTCTGGTGCCGTAAGGCGTGGGAGTTCAAGTCTCTCTACCCGCACCAGATTACAGTCCGGTCCGATTGCCGCCTGGCATCGGACGGCAGGGCAAGCACGAAGGGCGTTCAGCCGGTTGATCCGGTCTGGGGCTTACAATGAAGAAAGCCACAAGCGACGCCGGAAAACCGGCCCAGTCGCGGGGCCAACCCGAACGGTCGCAGTCGCGAGGAAATGAAGGTTTGAACATGCAGGTTACCGAAACGCTTGCCGAAGGGCTGAAGCGCGAATTGAAGATTGTCGTTCCCGCCGCGGACATGGCATCGCAGATGAACGAGAAGCTTGCCGAAGCCAAGGGCAAGATGCAGATCAAGGGCTTCCGCCCCGGCAAGGTGCCGATCGCGCACCTGAAAAAGGTCTACGGCAAGTCGATCATGGCGCAGCTCGTCAACGAGATGATCCAGGAAAAGCCGGCTTCGATCCTGGCAGAGCGTGGCGAGCGTTCGGCCACCCAGCCCGAGATCTCGATGACCGAGGACGAGAAGGAAGCCGACGCGATCCTCAGCGGTTCGGCCGATTTCGAATTCACCATGGCCTATGAAGTCATCCCGGCCTTCGAGCTAGCTGACATGTCGAAGGTCAAGGTTGTCCGCGAAGTCGTCGAAGTGCCGGCCGAGGAAGTCGAGGAGCAGGTGCTTCGCGTTGCCGAGAACAGCCGCACTTTCGAGCCCAAGAAGGGCAAGGCTGCCGACGGCGACAAGGTGACGATCGATTACCTGGGCAAGCTCGACGGCGAGCCTTTCGAAGGCGGCGCCGATCAGGATGCGGAACTGGTCATCGGTTCGAACCGCTTCATCCCCGGCTTCGAAGAGCAGCTGGTCGGCCTCAAGGAAGGCGACGAGAAGGTGATCACGGTCACGTTCCCGGCGGACTACCAAGCAGCCCATCTTGCCGGCAAGGAAGCCACCTTCGACATCAAGGTCAAGGCGGTTGCCGCACCGGGCGCACTGGAAATCAACGACGAACTGGCCAAGACGCTGGGCCTCGATTCGGCTGACAAGCTGCGCGAGATCGTCCGTTCGCAGATCGAAGACCAGTATGGCCAGGTGACGCGCCAGAAGCTGAAGCGCCAGATCCTCGATCAGCTCGACGAGGCGCACAAGTTCGATACGCCGTCCAAGCTGGTCGACGCTGAGTTCGAAAGCATCTGGCGCCAGATCAACCAGGAACTGTCGGATAACGGCAAGACCTTTGCCGATGAAGACACGACCGAAGAGGCAGCCCGCGAAGAATACCGCGCGCTGGCTGAGCGCCGCGTGCGTCTCGGACTGGTGTTGTCGAAAATCGGCGAGGAAGCCGGCGTTCAGGTCAGCGACGAAGAACTGCAGCGCTCGCTGTTCGAGCAGGTCCGGAGGTTCCCGGGCCAGGAACAGGAAATCTACGAATATTTCCAGAAGACTCCCGGTGCCGTAGCCTCGCTGCGCGCCCCAATCTTTGAAGAAAAGACCGTCGATCACCTGTTGACCGTCATCGATGTGACGGACAAGTCTGTGAGCAAGGACGAACTGATGGCCGAGGACGAGGCGGAAGCCTCCGAAAAGCCGGCCGCGAAGAAGAAGGCGCCTGCCAAGAAGAAGGCCGCCAAGAAGGACGACGCGGCTTCCGAATAAGCCCCGTCCGATTTCGATGTCTGAAAACGCCGGAGCATTGCTCCGGCGTTTTTGCGTTCTGCACCTTGAGTATTGTCAGGGCGCTGGCACAGCCACATTGCTTCTTTCGGCAAACAATCCATGTGCGCTTCAGCTTCGTAAGCATAGGAAACCTCGTCCGGAAGGGCGTGAAGCAAATGTCTTTGCCGGAGTTCCTATGCCAGAGAAGCGAGTGTTGCGGTTTGTCCTTGGCGATCAGCTGTCGCGCACCATTTCAAGTCTTGGCGACGCCCGGCCCGACACCGACGTGATCTTCATGGCGGAGGTGATGGCCGAGGCCACCTCGGTCAGGCATCACAAGAAGAAGATCGCGTTCCTGTTCTCGGCCATGCGGCATTTTGCCGATGATCTGCGCTGCGAAGGTTTCACGGTCGATTACCTGTGCCTCGATGCAAAGGGCAATCCCGGAGATTTCGGCACAGCGCTGGCTGAAGCCGTGAAGCGCCACGGGGCAAGCCGCGTGGTCATGACCGAGCCGTCCGAAATGCGTGTGCTCGAAGCCGCCGAAACCTGGCGGGAGGAACTCGACGTCGATCTCGATATTCTGGCCGACACCCGCTTTCTGGCAAGCCACGAGGAGTTCGTCAGCTGGGCCACGACCGACAGCGGCGGGCAGCCGAAATCGCTGCGGATGGAGTATTTCTACCGTGAGATGCGCCGGCGCACCGGCTACCTGATGACGGATGGCGAGCCCGAGGGCGGTCAGTGGAACTTTGACGCCGAAAACAGAAAGTCGCTGCCCGATTCGATCACATTACCGTCGAGGCCGGAGTTCTTGCCCGACAGCATGACACGCAAGGTCATCGAGCTGGTTGCCGAACGGTTCGGAGAACATTTCGGCGATCTCGAACCGTTCGACTATCCCGTCACGCGGGCCGGCGCCGTGGCCTATCTCGACTGGTTCGTGGCCGAGGCGCTTGTCTCTTTCGGGGACTGGCAGGACGCGATGAAGCAGGGCGAGCCGCTGCTGTTCCACAGCCACCTTTCCACCCTGATGAATTGCGGTTTGCTCGATCCGAGAGAGGGTTGCGAAAAGGCGGAGCAGGCCTACAGGAACGGTGCGGCGCCGCTCAACGCGGTGGAAGGCTTCATCCGCCAGATCATCGGCTGGCGCGAGTTCATTCGCGGCGTGTACTGGCTGAAGATGCCCGACTATGCGGACGCCAATGCGCTGGAGGCCACGCGTGCGTTGCCGGGGTTCTTCTGGACCGGCGAGACCGCAATGAATTGCCTGTCCCAGGCGATCTCGGAAACCAGGTCGAATGCCTATGCGCATCATATCCAGCGGCTGATGGTGATCGGCAATTTCTGCCTGATTGCCGGCATCGATCCGCGTGAGGTTCAGGAATGGTTCCTGGTCGTCTATTCCGATGCCTATGAATGGGTGGAAATGCCCAACGTCGTGGGCATGGCGCTCTTTGCCGATGGCGGGTTCGTTGCCTCCAAACCCTATGCGGCCTCAGGCGCCTACATCAACAAGATGAGCGATTACTGCGGCTCCTGCCGGTTCGACGTGAAGCGGAAAAGCGGCGAGAAGGCCTGTCCGTTCAATTATCTCTACTGGAACTTCCTCTCTGAGAACGAACAGCTGCTGAGACAGAACCACCGCATGGGGCTGATCATGGGCTCGCTCGACAAGATGAAACCCGAGCGTCTTGACGAGGTCCGTGCGGATTCGAAGCGGTTTTTCGAAAGTTCCGAGATGCGAGGCTGGGATGAAGCCTGATCCGACTAGATCAGCTTCAGCCCCTTGAGGCTGGCGTGGCCGTCCTTGCCGATGATGATGTGGTCATGCACGGTGATTCCGAGCGGCCGCGCTGTGTCGATGATCAGCTTGGTCATCTCGATGTCGGCGCGTGATGGCGTCGGGTCGCCGGACGGATGGTTATGGACCAATATGAGCGCGGTGGCGGAGAGTTCGAGCGCCCGCTTGACCACCTCGCGCGGATAGACCGGGGTGTGGTCGACGGTCCCGGTCTGCTGCACCTCGTCGGCGATCAGCGCATTCTTCTTGTCGAGGAACAGCACGCGGAACTGTTCGCGCGCCTCGAAGGCCATCGCCGCGCGGCAATACTCGATCACCGAGGTCCACGACGCAAGCACCTGGCGGCCCTTGAGTTCGCCCTTGAGCATGCGGTGGGCAATGGCAGCGGTGAGCTTGAGTTCGGTTGCGACGCTGTCGCCGACGCCCTTGACCTCGGTGAGCAGGTGGGCTGGCGCGCCGAGCACTTCCGGCAGGGAGCCAAACCGGGCCAGCAGCGCCTTGGCGATCGGCTTGGTGTCCCGGCGCGGAATCAGCCTGAACAGCAGCAGTTCGAGCAATTCGTAATCGGCCAGCGCCCGGTCGCCGCCCTCGCGGAAGCGATTGCGGAGCCGGTCGCGATGACCGTGGAAATGTTCGTCGGGTGCGGCAGGTGCGGCGTCCGGACCGGGTTCCAGCGCCCGTCCGCGGGTCTTGCCCTGGCGGCTTTCGGCAAAATAGGTGCGTTCGTCCTGCGGCGCGTGATGATCGTCTGCATCGATTGGTCCGTCGCCGTCCGGGCCCTGTTCATTCAGACCTGGGCGACGGCGTGACGTCATGCAGGCAGTCCGGGGCGGTCGAGCCCGGCGGGCGAGAGGGTGAAGATCTCGCACCCGGTTTCGGTGACGCCAATGGTGTGCTCGTATTGAGCGGTCAGCGAGCGGTCCCGGGTCACTGCCGTCCAGCCATCGGAGAGCACCTTGACGTGCGGACGGCCGAGATTGATCATCGGTTCGATGGTGAAGATCATGCCCGGACGCATTTCCGGACCCTCTTCGGCGCGGCCGTAATGCAGGATATTGGGCGCATCGTGAAACAGCTTGCCGACGCCGTGGCCGCAGAAATCGCGCACCACCGAACAGCGCTCGGATTCGGCATATTTCTGGATGGCTTCGCCGATGGCGCCGGTTCGGGCGCCGGGCTTGACGGCCTCTATGCCGAGCATCAGGGTCTTGTGGGTGATCTCCAGCAGGCGCTCGGCTGCGCGCTTGATCTCGCCCACCGGGTACATGCGGCTCGAATCGCCGTGCCAGCCATCCAGCACGTAGGTCACGTCGATGTTGACGATTTCGCCTTCGCGCAGCGGCTTGTCGTTGGGAATGCCGTGGCAGACCACGTGATTGATCGAGGTGCAGCAGGATTTGGTGTAGCCGCGATAATTCAGCGTCGCGGGCAGGGCGCCGTGGTCCATGCCGAATTCGAAGACGAAGCGGTCGATCTCGTTGGTGGTGACGCCGGGCGCCACGCGGCTGACCAGCTCGTCCAGGCAGCGGGCGGTGATCTGGCTTGCCTTGCGCATGCCCTCGAACCCTTCCGGGCCGTAGAGCCGGATCTGGCCGGTGTTTTTCATCGGGGCCGAGGCGGCATCGATATAGGTAACCATGGCAGGCTCGCTTTGTCTTGTCCCGGCCGGCTTTGCCGGCACAACTTCATGATACGCTGTTTAGACCGGATTCCTCAACGGGAACCAACCTTTCGGCGTGTATTTGCTCAGATGTGATCTTGCACCGTATGGCGCAAGCTTCAACCCCGCGTTTCATGGCGCGGTCAAAGGCCGCTGCATAGGCGGGGTCGAGATCGCGGCACAGGCTGAGGCTGTCCACATCGCCGCGCTGGATCAGATAGACCATTATCGCGCGGTGTCCAGCCTCCACCATGTCACCGAGTTCCTCAAGGTGCTTGGCGCCACGCGTGGTGACGCTGTCGGGAAACTCGGCCAGTCTGCCATTGCGGCGGAAATGCACATTCTTGACCTCGACATAGGCGAGGCCCCTGTTAGGGTCGCTCAGGAGAATGTCGATGCGGGAGTTGATCCCGTATTTCTGCTCGGTCCTGCGTTCGGCGTAGCTGCCGAGCGATCCGATCAATCCGTTCTCGATCGCTTCCTCGACCAGCCGGTTGGGACGGGCGGTGTTGATTCCGACCAGCGTGCTGTCCGCCTCGACCAGTTCAAGCGCATGGGGATATTTCCGGGTGCCGCCGGAATGAAGTGTCAGGTAGCAACGGGACCCCGGCGTGGTCAGGCCGCGCATAGAGCCGGTGTTGGGGCAGGAGCCGGTGATCAGTTCGCCGGTTTCAAGCTCCGCGTCGAACAGGAACCGCTTGTAGCGGCGGATCAGCGTGGCAGGGATCAGGGGCGGGTCGAATTTCATGCGAGATCAGTTATCATCCGTTGCATTTTCGAGCCCTGCGGGCTTGCTCTCGACCCATGTGACCAGTGCATCGAGCGCCGGGCAAAGCGCCTGGCCCCATTCGGTCAGTGAGTATTCGACCTTTGGTGGGATCTGTTGATACACGACGCGGCGCACGATCCCATCCGCTTCGAGCTGCCGCAATTGCTGGATCAGCATCTTCTGCGAAATCCCGGGCGTCTGCCGCTCGAGTTCGGAGAAACGAAGAACCTTGCCGCCGAAAAGGTGAAACAGCAGCACCAGCTTCCAGCGTCCTTCCAGCACCCGCAAGGCATTTCCGACCCGCGCGGCGCCACTGGCTGGAGGTGGAGTGTCGGACTTACTTTTTCGGATGTACCTTACTTTTTTATCAGTACTTTTCATTCCGGTAGTATGGAGCCATTTATTTCAGTGAGCAAATGCCAACCGATCCCATGAACACGAAAGGCCGTGAAAATGAAACTGCCCGATCAGATCCAAGCCTATTTCGACGGCAAGAATGCCCGTGATCCGAAGCGTGCATTGTCAGGTTTTGCTGCCGGTGCGATAGTTGGAGACGAAGCGAGAAAGTATCGCGGCCATCAGGAAATCACAGCGTGGATGGCGGAAACGAGTAAGAAATACAACGAATTGAGCGAGCCCCTCGAAAGCCGGGAAGAGCCGGGTGCGATCGTCGTGGTGGCGAAGGTGAGGGGTACATTTCCTGGCAGCCCCGCGAAGCTGAGATATCGCTTCACGTTTGCGGGCGACTCCATTCAGACGCTGGAGATCGGGTCGTAAACTCAGCCGCGAGAGGCCGATGCGGTCACTGAGGACGGTGCCGCTAAAATTTTCTGTTAGTACGACGATCCCCGCTTGCTGAAGTCCGAACTCACACCCGGACGCGGACGTAGGAGCCGGGGGCATCCTCGATCGGCTTGAGTTTCTTGCCGCCGGGCTTGCGGGCCGGCACCTCCTCGTCCGATGCAGCGCGGATCCAGGCATGCCAGTGCGGCCACCAGGAGCCCGGCGTTTCCGTCGCGCCGGCTACCCAGTCATCAAAGCCGGCATCCCGCGGGCCATCGGTCCAGAACTGGTACTTGCCGGCTTCCGGCGGATTGACGACGCCGGCGATGTGGCCGGAACCGGCCATCACATAAGTGACATCGCCACCGAACAGCTTGCCGCCGATGAAGGCGGAGCGGGCAGGCGCGATGTGATCTTCCTTGGCCGCGAGATTGTAGATCGGGATCGTGATGTCACCGAGCGTGAGGGTCTTGCCGGCCAGTTCCATCTGGCCCCGGGACAGGTTGTTCTCGAGGTAGCAATTGCGCAGATAATAGGAATGGTTGGCTGCGGGCATGCGAGTGGCGTCGGAGTTCCAGTAGAGCAGGTCGAAGGGCATCGGATCCTTGCCCTTGAGGTAATTGTTGACGACATAGGGCCAGATCAGATCCGAAGCGCGCAGCATGTTGAAGGCGGTCGCCATCTTGGAGCCATCGAGATAACCGTTCTTTTCCATGGCGTTTTCGATGGATGTGATCTGCGCATCATCGACAAAGACCTTGAGGTCCCCGGCAAAGGTGAAGTCGGTCTGCGTGGTGAAGAATGTGGCGGTGGCAATCCGGGTGTCTTTTTCCTGGGCGTGCAGTGCCAGGGTCGCTGCCAGCAGGGTGCCGCCGACGCAATAGCCGATGGCGTTGACTTCGCGCTCGCCGGTGGCTTTCTCGACCGTGTCGAGGGCAAAGGAGATTCCCTCGCGGGAATAGGCTTCCCAATCCTTCCCTGCATGGCGCTGGTCGGGGTTGACCCAGGAAATCACGAAGACCGTGTGACCGTGGTCGACAGCCCACTTGATGAAGGACTTTTTCGGGTTGAGATCGAGAATGTAGAACTTGTTGATCCACGGCGGCACGATCAGCAAGGGCCGCTTCAGCACGGTCTCGGTTGACGGATCATATTGAATGATCTGGCAGATGTCGTTCTGGGCGATGACCTTGCCGGGCGAAACCGCGACGTTTTCTCCGACCTTGAACTTCGAGGCATCGGATTGACGCAGCCTGAGCTCGCCCTTGCCGGCGGCGATGTCCTCGGCCAGCATGTGCATGCCCTTGACCAGGTTTTCGCCGTTGGAGGCGACCATTTCCTTGTAGAGTTCGGGGTTGGTGGCCAGAAAATTGGCCGGCGAAAGCGCGCTGGTGATCTGGCGAACGTAAAATGCCGCCTTGTGCCTTGTGTGTTCGTCGAGCCCTTCGCTTTCGTCAACGAGCTTGTTGGCCCAGTCGGAGGTGATGAAATAGGCGTTCTTGAGGAATTCGAAGAACGGGTTGTTTTCCCAGTCGGGATCGGAAAACCGTTTGTCCGTCGTCTTTGCCTTGGGGCTGTCATCTTCGCCGGACATCCGCTTGACGGATTCGTTCCACATGCCGAAATAGCTGGTCAGCAGCGACGTCTGGGCCTCGATGGCGCGCTTGGGGTCTGACAGCCAGTATTCGCCAACCTTGGAGAAGGTCTTGACCATGTCGGCCATCGGCTCCGAGATGGTGTCGACGACTTCGCCTTTTTCACGCGGTTCAACCCAGGCGGATGCAGCCTTGCCCAGTTCTTCGAGCATGCGGGCGATATTGCGGGCAAATGCTTCGGGATTCTTGACGACGTAGGCCTCGGCCGATGGCGTGCCGGTTTTTGCGTCCTCGTTTCCGGCCGTGGTTTTCCCCTTGTCCGCCATGGCGGCGCCTCCTCATGTGTTCCCGAGCTTGCCTCCGGCCCGTCTTCTGCCTTAAATCGGCTTACTTGCTTTGCTTGGATGCCTTTGCTGGCATCTATCCTTCCTTGATACGGACTTTTTTTGTCCATGTCATGACCGCCATTTGGTGGAGACCGGAATATTCGTGATCATGAGACCTATTGTCCGCCCGGCGTTTGTTGCCTTGTTCTCGCTGCTTGCGGCAGGATGCCAGACGGCGTCGCTCGAGGATGTCGCGCCGACGACGGTTCCTGTCAGTCGGACCAATGACGCCACACCGGCCAACGGTGTTGCGGCGGAAGGGATTGTATCTGATGCCGGAGGGCAGTCGACCGGCGAGGCTGTAGAGACCACCGAAGAACGCCGCAGTCCTGATCTTGCCTCGATTCTTCCGCTTGAGAGAACACTTCCGCCAGACACCAAGGAGTTCGTCGACGCGGGGGTGGCCAAATCCGGGCAGTTTCCGACTTTCGGACGGCAGCCGCGTGCGGCCAATGCCCAGTTCTCCGAAGCCGACAAGCTGGCCGCCGAGGCGGAAATGACCGAGCTGCTGGCAAATCGTGCATCCACGCCGGATGCGCGGGCGCAATATGAAGCGCGGCTGCGGCAATTGCGCGCCCTGGCCGCGAGCCATGGCAGCGATACACAGCAGGAAATCGAGAAATAGAACTTGCGTCTGACTTGGTTTGGACGCAAATCCGTGCCATCAGAATGCACCGTCCAGCCCACCATTCCGGGGAATTCCATGGAAGAGTTTCACAAGGTCCGCCGACTTCCGCCTTATGTGTTTGAACAGGTCAACCGGCTGAAGGCCTCGGCGCGGGCCGGTGGCGCCGACATCATCGATCTTGGAATGGGCAATCCCGACCTGCCGACTCCCACGGCCATTGTCGACAAATTGTGCGAAGCCGTCCGCGATCCGCGCACCCACCGCTATTCCACCTCGCGCGGAATACCGGGCCTGAGGCGTGCGCAGGCCAATTATTACCAGAGGCGTTTTGGCGTCAAACTCAATCCCGAAACCCAGGTTGTTGCAACGCTGGGCTCAAAAGAAGGGTTTGCCAATATGGCCCAGGCGATCACCGCGCCGGGCGACGTGATCCTGTGCCCCAATCCGACCTATCCGATCCACGCATTCGGTTTCATCATGTCGGGCGGCGTCATCCGCTCGCTTGACGTGGTGCCGGACAACAGCTTCTTCGCCGCGCTGGAACGCGCGGTGCGGCATTCGATCCCGAAGCCCTTAGCGCTGATCCTGAATTACCCGTCCAATCCGACGAGCTATGTCGCGACGCTCGATTTCTACAAGGACGTCGTCGCATTCGCCCGCAAGCACGATATCATCGTGCTTTCCGACCTGGCCTATGCGGAGATCTATTTCGATGACACGCCGCCGCCGTCGGTGCTTGAGGTACCCGGTGCGATGGACATCTGCGTCGAATTCACCTCGATGTCGAAAACCTTCTCGATGCCGGGCTGGCGGATGGGATTTGCGGTTGGCAACGAGCGGCTGATCTCGGCGCTGACAAGGGTCAAGTCCTATCTCGACTACGGCGCGTTCACCCCGATCCAGGTGGCTGCGACTGCCGCACTCAACGGCGATGGGTCCGACATCGCCGAAGTGCGGTCAATCTACAAGCGCCGCCGGGACGTGCTGGTCGACAGTTTCGGCAAGGCCGGATGGGATGTGCCGCCGCCGGCGGCGACGATGTTTGCCTGGGCGCCGATCCCGGATCAGTTCAAGCATCTGGGATCGCTGGAATTCTCCAAGCTCCTGGTGGAGAAGGCCGACGTGGCGGTTGCGCCCGGTGTCGGATTTGGCGAACATGGCGACGAGCATGTGCGCATCGCGCTGGTGGAAAATGAACACCGGATCCGCCAGGCGGCGCGCAACATCAAGCGTTTCTTCTCGACTGCCACCAATGGCGGCGGCGAGAATGTGGTTTCCTTGACCGCCCGGCGTTGACCGTCCGGTCTCTCGCCGGTAAACCCGCCCAGAGTTTCAAAGCTTCGCACGTTCGTTGCGGACGATCCCATACAGGTGGACTTTTGACATGACTGATGCCCTGAAAATCGGCATTGCAGGCCTTGGCACTGTCGGAGCGGCATTGTTTCGAATTGTCACGAGCCGGCACAACCTGCTGGCCGACATATGCGGCCGCGAAATCGTGATCACCGCCGTGTGTGCGCGTGACCGCAGCCGTGACCGTGGCATCAACCTCGAGAATGTGGCCTGGTTCGATGATCCGGTCGCCATGGCACGCGACGCCGACATCGACGTTCTGGTGGAACTGGTCGGCGGCGAGGGCGATCCGGCGCTTGCCGCGGCGACAGCGGCGTTGACAGCCGGGCGTCACGTTGTGACCGCCAACAAGGCGATGCTGGCGCGGCACGGAGTCGAGCTGGCGCGGCTGGCAGAGGCCAACGGCGTTCTCTTGAACTTCGAGGCGGCGGTTGCGGGTGGCATTCCGGTGATCAAGGCGATGCGGGAATCGCTGACCGGCAACGCGGTGACGCGGATCTACGGCATTCTCAACGGCACCTGCAACTACATCCTGACCCGCATGCAGCGCGACAACATGGGCTTTGCCGAGTGCCTGGCAGAGGCGCAGCGGCTCGGCTATGCCGAGGCCGACCCGGCGTTCGACATCGAGGGCAACGACACCGCGCACAAGCTGTCGATCCTGACAAGCCTGGCGTTCGGGACCCAGATCGCCGCCGATGAAGTCTACATCGAGGGGATCACCAACATCTCCATCGACGATATCCATGCCGCCGACGAACTCGGCTACCGGATCAAGCTGCTCGGCGTGGCCCAGCGCACTGCGACCGGCATCGAGCAGCGGGTGCACCCGACCATGGTGCCGAAAGGCTCGATGATCGCGCAGGTAGAAGGTGTGACCAATGCGGTGACAATCGAAGCCGACATTCTCGGCGAACTGATGTTGTCCGGTCCCGGTGCGGGCGGCGACGCCACGGCGTCGGCGGTGCTCGGCGATATCGCCGATATCGCCAAGAGCCGGCCCGGCCATCAGCACGCGCCGGCTCTCGGCCGTCCCGCCGACAAGCTCGAGCCCTACACGCGGGCGCAGATCCAGAGCCATGAAGGCGGCTACTTCATCTCGCTCAAGGTGGATGACCGGGCAGGGGTGTTTGCCTCGATCGCCACCTCGATGGCGAAGAACGGGATATCGCTGGAATCGATCGTTCAGCGGGCGCGTCCGACGCGGACGGATGACGGACCGCAGACGGTCATTCTGGTCACGCACGCAACCACGGAGTCGCGGGTGCGAGCCGCGGTCGATGCCATCAAGAGCGAAGGCTACCTTGCGGGCGAGCCGCAGGTAATCAGGATCGAACGGACCCGCGATAATTGAATGCGCTGCAAGTCCTGTCCTTGCCGCTCCTTGCCGCCGAAGGTTCCGGCGGCGGCGGGAGCTTGCGCATAGCCTAATCGATTTAGTTTTGGATCAGGTCAAATTCCTGAAAAAACAACGGCTTTTAATGCGGCTTTCACATTGCCTTGCTAGCGTCGAAAGCTGTATGAGCGGCCAAACGACATACCCTGGGAGATCAAGGCCATGGCAGGCAAACCGACAGAAGCAAGTGGTCTGGACCGGATACTTACACTGGAAATCGCGCGCGTGACCGAACGTGCAGCGGTTGCTGCGGCCCGGCTGCGCGGCCGCGGCGACGAGATGGCCGCCGACCAGGTTGCCGTCGATGCCATGCGCCAGGAGCTCAACCGGTTGCCGATCGACGGCACCGTTGTGATCGGCGAAGGCGAACGCGACGAAGCCCCGATGCTCTATATCGGCGAGGAAGTCGGCACCCGCGACGGCGCCAAGGTCGATATCGCGCTCGATCCGCTCGAAGGCACGACGATCTGCGCCAAGAACCTTCCCAACTCGCTGGCCGTGATCGCGATTGCCGAAAAGGGCAGCCTTCTCTACGCACCCGATGTGTACATGGAGAAAATTGCCATCGGACCCGGATACCCGGCCAACACGGTGGCGCTGGACGCGACGCCGACCGAGAACATCAACGCCGTGGCCCGTGCCAAGGGCGTGCCGGTAGGGCAGGTGACGGCCTGCATTCTCGACCGGCCCCGGCATGCGCGGATGATCGAGGAAGTGCGTGCCACCGGCGCGGCCATCCGGCTTATCGGTGATGGCGACGTTGCCGGCGTCATCCATACGACGGATCCGGATGAAACCGGCATCGACATCTATCTCGGCATCGGCGGCGCGCCGGAAGGCGTGCTGGCGGCCGCGGCGCTCCGGTGCATCGGCGGACAGATGCAGGGACGGCTGCAGCTCAACACCGAGGAAAAGATTGCCCGTGCGGCCAAGATGGGCATATCCGATCCCAACAAGATCTACACGATGGAAGAAATGGCCCGTGGCGACGTGTTGTTTGCCGCCACCGGCGTGACCGACGGCAACCTGCTGCAGGGTGTCCGCTTCACCCGGGATGCGATCGTTACCCACACTATCGTGATGCGTTCCTCCTCCCGCACGGTGCGCGAGATCAAGGCGCGGCACCAGGATCTTGCCAAGTTCGACTAGATCTTCGGCCTGCCGGCCATTGTCCGATCGTGAATTTCCGCTCGCCCCGACTTCCCCGGAAGCCGGGGCGGTCTCGTTCTTGCTCTGCCTTCAAGGGATCCGTGTCTGCGCTTTGCTGCGCCGGGCGGTTTGCGCTATGAGCAGTCTCTGAAGGCGTCGCCAGCGCGGTGCTCTTGCAACAGGTTGGTGAGTGGATGACGGGCAACGGCGCATCGGACCGGGCATTTCTTGGGGTGGAGGAGTCGCTGTCCGGCCAGAAATGGGTGTCCCGGCTGGACATGGCGGGCGAGAACAAGGCCATCTCGATCGCGCAGATGACCGGACTGCCGGATGTCATCGCCCGCGTGCTGGCGGGCCGCGACGTGGCCATAGGGGATGCCCGGGCGTTTCTCGATCCGACGATCAAGTCGCTGATGCCCGATCCTTCAAAGCTGACCGATTGCGACAAGGCGGCCGACCGTATCGCGTTTGCGATCTCGCGCGGCGAGCGGGTGGCGATCTTTGGCGACTACGATGTCGACGGCGCCGCATCCTCGGCGCTGATGCAGCGGTTCCTGAGGCATTTTGGCGTCGCAAGCGAGATCTATATTCCCGACCGGATCTTCGAGGGCTACGGGCCCAATCCTGCCGCCATCGGCGAGTTGATAGACCGGGGGGCGAAGCTGATCATTACGGTCGACTGCGGCTCGACCAGCCACGATGCGCTCCAGGAGGCCGCCCGGCGGGGGATAGACGTGGTGGTGATCGATCATCACCAGGTGGCGAGCGAGCTGCCTGTGGCGCATGCTCTGGTCAATCCCAACCGCGAGGACGATCTGTCAGGCCTGGGGCACCTGTGCGCCTGCGGCGTGGTGTTCATGGTGCTGGCAGGTACCCTGCGGCTGTTGCGGACGAAAGGCGACGCCCGGGCCGCCGGCTTCGATCTGTTGGCGTGTCTCGATCTGGTTGCGCTGGCAACGGTCTGCGACGTGGTGCCGCTCAAGGGGCTCAACCGCGCCTTTGTGGTCAAGGGGCTGCTTGCGGCGCGCAGCATGGGCAATGTCGGCCTGGCAGCGCTTGCCCAGCGCGCCGGCGTCAATGGACCCGTCACGCCCTATCACCTGGGCTTTCTCATCGGTCCGCGCATCAATGCCGGGGGACGCATCGGCGATGCGGCGCTTGGCAGCCGCCTGCTGACGCTCGAGGACCGAGACGAGGCGGCGGCGATCGCCGAACGGCTGGAAGAGCTGAACCGCGAGCGGCAGGCGATCGAGGCGGCCATGCTGGCGGAAGCCGATGCGGAGGCGGCCATCGAAATGGCCAGCGGCGACGGACCTGCGGTCATCGTCACCGAGCGGCAGGGCTGGCATCCCGGCGTCGTCGGTCTGCTGGCCTCCAGGCTCAAGGAACGCTACCGGAGACCGGCATTCGCGATCGCCTTTGACGGCAATGGCAAGGGAACCGGATCCGGCCGGTCGGTGCCGGGCGTCGATATCGGCCGGCTGGTGCGCAAGGCGGTGGAAGCCGGGCTGCTGGTCAAGGGCGGCGGCCATGCGATGGCGGCGGGGCTGACGGTCGAGCAAAGCCGCCTCGGCGACCTGCGCGCCTTTTTCGAGGAAAACGCCGCGGAGACCGTGGCCAGTCTGACCCTGGCGCACCGGCTGAGAATTGACGGCGCGATCTCGGCCTCGGGGGCAACGCTCGAGCTGGTCGACATGATCGAACGGGCCGGTCCTTACGGCGCCGGACATCCGCAACCGGTTTTTGCGGTGCCGGCACACACGCTCAAGGATGCGCGCGTTGTCGGACAAAATCACATCAAGCTGGCCTTTGCCGGTCCCGATGGCGGACGACTCAACGGCATCGCATTCCGCGCCGCCGATACCGAGATGGGGGCCACGCTGCTTGGCGGACGGGGAATGGCATTTCACGTCGCCGGTTCGCTGTCGGCCGATTACTGGCAGGGCGTCAGGCGGGTTCAGATCCGTGTGATCGACGCGGCTGTGGCGCGCTAGGCGACGAGTTTCGGGCTCGTCAGAAAACCATCATAAATCCACACAGAGCAGTTGTTCCGCGGCATGTTTGGATGCCTTGGAGCCGCGGATTTCGCCCACGCAAAAAGCGCACGGACCGAGGCGCCAACGCTGCGGCGCTGGCTTGCATGAACTTCAGATTTTGAATGAAGAATTCAAGCTAAGTGCTTGAAGTGGGTGGCACGCCCTAGGGGAGTCGAACCCCTCTTTCCAGAATGAAAATCTGGCGTCCTAACCGATAGACGAAGGGCGCGTGCGATGTGGCGTCTTATAATCAGACCGCTTTAGGACCGCAAGCGGATAATTGGTGTTGAGGAGAAAAAAATGACATTCGGATGAAGATTGTTTTGATGCCACCGGAACGCGTTGCCGAAACAGCGCAAACCCCTGCGGAAGGTGTTGCGGGATTACTTGCGGCGACGGCAGCGCCAGTTCCAGTCACGGGTGTTTCCGACGTCGATGTGGACTGATTCCGTGTGGCAATAGGTGCCGACGCCACCGCGGCCGGGCATGGAGCGAAGATACTTCGCCAATTGCCATTTCGACACGCCTTCGATCTGGATGTCGGCGGCCTCACAGGATGTGTGCCGTGATCCGGACGCGCCACCGACGCGCCGGTTGTGCTTCGGACTCCGGTACCCGGAGGTTACCACCACCGGGCGGCCATAATGGCGCTCGATGCTCTTGAGCGTACGGACAAGCTGTGGCTTGAAGCAGGCGACCTCGACCTTTTCGGTCTGCAGGTGCAGTCCGTTGGGTGCAAGGCGCGCCAGGCCGGCAGCCGAGGCGAGTTGGATCTGGCCCGAATCGGAATCTCCCGAAGCGTCTTCGGACCCGTCGCCGAACATGCTCTCAAGTTTGACGCCGGGCAGCGCGTTCCCGCCTGCCGAGGCAACGGTGACCTGAGCGGCCTTTGGCTTGATCAGGCGTTTTGTGGTTCCATCAGGCGCGTTTCTTGCCGCTGTCTTTTGCGGCGCGAACATCCGCGCGAAAATCGATTTCTTCTTTGGCGGCGCGACGACCGCCAGTTCCTGGACCCGCGGCTGGACTTCGGTCAGACCCGAATCCGCGGGGTTGCCCTGTGTCAGGCTGTCGGAGGCCGGTTGAGCTGCTGGCTCTGCTTGAAGCGATGTGTTCTGCTGCAGCGCAAGGTCGGCTGCAACGGGTGCTGCGCCATAGAGATTGGCGATCGGCTGGGTTGGCTGGCTTTGGGTGATGCCGCGGTTCAGCGCATCGACCGCGGTATCGGCCATGACGACGGACTGACCTGATGCGACCTCGCCCTGTGCCACAGCCGGCATACGCGAAGGCGCATCGGATGCATTCGGGGAGGGTACCGGCAGCGGAATCCCCGCGGCGGTTTCGGTCGCGGTCTGTTCACCCACGGCCATTGCGGTTGACTGATCAACGACGACGCTGCCATCGGTCATGGCGGGGGCGCCGGGCGCGAATCCCTGGGTTGCGAACATCTCGGGATCCGCGGCTGATATGCATCCGCTGAGGATTGCCGCCACACCCGCCAACAGCAACGCCCGCGTGGTCTTGCGTCCGTAGACTGCTTTGTTTCCGCCAATCTGCAAACTCTGGAGCCCCCGGGTATCTTGCAACGGCAGACCCGAAGGTCCTGAAAGGATGCCTACTCATTTGCGGCGTCCTTGTAAACGAACAAAGGCAACGCCCTGAGTACGCAATTCGGCGTACTGGCCAAAATCCATGCGATGCTTGGTAAATGAGGCAAAAGCATGGCCCTATCTGAAGGTTAGGTCACGTCCGTTGCGTGAGCCTTGCGCCTCGCAGATCCGGTCCGGCATGGTCCGGACCGGTTGCGAAAGACCCTACCAGGAACCTGTGTTTTTCATCGACAGCCAGGGCTCGACCGGTTCAAGCGGTTGGCCCTTCTGCAAGAGTTCGATGGATATTCCGTCCGGAGAACGGACAAAGGCCATGTGACCGTCCCGGGGCGGACGGTTGATGGTGACGCCATTGTCGAGCAGCGACTGGCAAAGCTCGTGAATGTCGTCGACAACGTACGCCAGGTGTCCGAAATTGCGACCGCCGTCATACTCCTGCGGGTCCCAGTTGTAGGTCAGTTCGAGCAATGGCGCCTGCTCGGCAAGCGCCCGCTCCTTGTCTTCGGGGGCGGCGAGAAAGATCAGGGTGAACCGGCCGGCCTCGCTCTCGTGGCGCCGGATTTCCAAAAGTCCCAATTTGTTGCAGTAGAAATCGAGCGATGCATCGACATCGGTGACGCGGACCATCGTGTGCAGATAACGCATTGGCTTTACCTCATGATTCTTGTTGGGCTTAACGATAGGCGGAAAAGTGCCGGAGGCAATGATAGCCCGATAGAAGGGGATGAATGAACAAGTTTTCCTGCAGGGCTTGCGCTGTCCTCGCAATACAATGTTAATGTTTTGAACGAGAATCACTTCATTTGCTTGTGGCGCGTATTGGAGAGGCATCCGGATGGGGGAAAGGTCCTCAGAAAAGAACCAGGTTGATGCGGAAGCACTTGGAGACGCTGTCGATCTCATGGAGATCACCGGGGTCATTAAGTGGTTCGATGTCGCCAAGGGTTTCGGCTTCATCATTCCAGACAACGGGATGGAAGACGTGCTGCTGCATGTGACGTGCCTGCGACGTGATGGTTACCAGACCGTTCTGGAAGGCACCCGGGTGGTTTGCGAGATCCAGAAACGGGAACGCGGCTACCAGACCTTCAGAATCATCTCGATGGATACCTCCACTGCAGTTCACCCGTCGCAATTGCCGCCGGTGCGCACACATGTGCAGGTCAAGCCTTCGAGCGGGCTGGAGCGGGCCATCGTCAAGTGGTTCAACCGCACCAAGGGCTTTGGCTTCCTGACCCGGGGCGAGGGGACGGAAGACATCTTCATTCACATGGAGACGCTCAGACGCTACGGCCTGGCCGAACTGCGTCCGGGGCAGGTGGTGCTGGTGCGTTTCGGCGATGGCGACAAGGGCCTGATGGCGGCGGAAATCCATCCGGATATCGACTCGCCGATCCCCAATTCCCACTGACCGGGCCATGCGCAGCTTCAAGCAAGTCGCGATCCTTATAGCTTCAATCCTGATCTTCGTCTTTCCGGCCATTTGCATGGCCGCGCAGCTGCCGACTGATTCCGAGCGGCTGGTCATCGAGACCCGAAACGGGCCGGTGGCCTTTTCGGTTGAACTGGCGCTGACCGCGGACGACCGCGCCAGTGGCCTGATGAACCGGCAAAGCATGCCCGCCGATCATGGAATGCTGTTCAGGTTCGATCAGACCCGGCAGGTTCTGATGTGGATGAAGAACACGCCGCTGCCGCTGGACATGATCTTCATCGATGCCGATGGCGTGGTCGCAAGGATCGCCGAGGATACGGAACCCTTTTCCGAAACAATTCTCCCGTCGGTTGCGCCGGTGCGCTATGTGCTGGAATTGAATGGCGGAACGGCTGCGAAGCGGGGCATTGCGGCAGGCGACAAAGTGCGCCACCGGGTGATTGGCAAATGAATTGCCCGCAAGGCGGGGCAAGCGACGATTTGGAGTTGCGGGGCATGGCGTTCCAGTGTATCCGGATCACGCCTTAGGCAACGGAGCGTAGCGCAGCCTGGTAGCGCATCTGGTTTGGGACCAGAGGGTCGGGAGTTCGAATCTCTCCGCTCCGACCAATCAACCCCTTGTGTAATAAGGCTTACTTTCAAGGACACGGTAATGGCGACAGACTACCGCCACCGTTACCGCCACTGTTGATGAATATTCAAAAGGCCTCGAACATCTTCAAATGATGTCCGAGGCCTTTGATTTTATTGGGAATGTGCTAGCTACGATACGAGTGTCCAAATCGGCCAGATGATCACTGACAGAAGCAATTCACAACGTCGACGGCTATGTTGTAGAGCGCTACCGTCACAACGACACTGACCCGAACATGCATCCGCCGACGACAGTCAACATTCTGGCGCGCTCTCTAGTCAAGAAATTGATTAGTCCGTGAACTCATAAACGGAATTCCCAAATTTGCTTCGGCGTGATTCAACCTCTCGACTGAAGGTGCTGGATGAGCCGTTACGATCTGACTGAATTTGAATGGCGTGTGATCTCGCCACTTCTTCCCAACAAGTCACGCGGCGTACCGCGTGCTCCTAATCCTTCCAGACCAATTTTCATTAGGCTCAAACGATTTCGCCTTTGAATTCCGCCGACTTGGCTGTGCTTTTCATGGCAGGAGCGAAACAATTCGACTTCTCTTTAGCATTCAGTCAAGCAGTTGCACGGATAGCAAAGGGGCTGATTTGTACGTACCACCATGGACTATCCTCGCCGGCCTTGGCGCACTGGACCGACGTGATCTCTGCAATCTGCTGGCAAGCTTCGAAGAGACCACACTGCTTGCGATCTCTGCAGATAAGGCCACCGATCTCCTCGCCCGCCTCCAGAACGGTCGTCCGGATACCGAAGCGACAGCTTTTGCCCGCCGGATGAAGAACGCCGCTGATAAAATGTTGTCCTCTAGCGTTCCTGATCGGACCCTGCGTATTCGCTTGTGGTTCCGGATGATGGAGGCCCTGCAACTCGACCCGGTGCTTCCGCTCTCGAAGCGGACTGCAAATGCGCACGGCGCAGCTATGGCGCACAAAGCAGCGGGGATCTCCGGGACCAAACCTGCCGACGAAAATAGCGACGTGGTCTCGCCGACGAAAATTCAGCGCGTATGGGGCAAGCTCAAGTCGATCCGCGGTGGGCAGGCTGTTGAGTTCTCTTCCCTAGTCGCCGTCCAGGCGGAACTGGTTACGCGTGCCGTCGCCGAAGCAGTGAAATCCGATGTCCTGTCGGATGAAGAGAAACTGATCCATGGTCAAAGGGTTCGCCACCATATTGAAAAGCTATCTCCCGAGATGCGGGACGATGCCATGCGCACAGCGATGAAGTCTGGCGACAGGGCGGTACTCGCGCTGTTTATTTCGGGCAGTTCTGCATTCGGCGTTGGCCTCGGAGTGAATCTCGCGGGCTTCAGCGCCTACATTCTCGCAGCCCAGGCTTCGGCGTTCATGCCGTTGATGAGCGGCCCGGCAGTCGTGTCCACTCTCTTTATGGCTGCAAATCCGTGGTTCAGCATTCCGGTGCTTGCTGGCGGCGTCTATTTTGCGAACAGGCATGTCACGGGCGGCCAGGGCGCTCGTCTGGCCTCCCTCGCTGCGGTCCAACTCGCCTTGCGCGGTCTATCTGCCGAGCAGAATGGGTTGCGTATTGCTCTGAACGACTACAGGTCAGCGACATATGCCGACTTTACAGTGCTCCCCGACGCCTTCAGGGACGAAACGCTCCGCAAGGTCAAAGCCATTGGCAAGGAAACGGGTGGCACTCTTCCTGATGCTCCCGGAGAGTATCGTGCGGACCCCGGTCAAAGCGATCGCATGAGCCACCTCCTTGACGGAGTTCTGTCGCGGGGAACAGGAGATGGTGCGGAAGTGGCAGCGGTCGCGGGCATCACGGCCGGCGACATGCTTTACAACGCGGTCTCAATCGATCCTGCCGTCCTGAATGCCGCGGATTTCTCAAGATCGGCGGACATCGGAGACATCTTCCAGTTCGGCGCGTTCGCTGACGGGATTGGCGCGATGGCTTCGACTGCGGCTGCGGGGGCAGGAAACAATCTTCGAGGCTATGTGGCGGAGCAGATCGTGGCTGCGCGGCTTGTAGAGAACGGCCATGTCGTTAGCTTCCCCGATACAGCCAACAATCCGGGTTTCGACCTTCTCGTCGACGGCCACCCATTTCAGGTCAAGTGCTTGCTCGGTGTCAGTGGGTTGCGGGAGCATTTTGCTAAGTATCCAGACATGCCCGTCTACGCCAACAGTGAACTGGCTGAAGCAGTCATCGACAGCGGTGAGGTTTGGGCCGCCAAGGTCTTCTACATAGATGGCTTTGATCGCGAAATAGCAGACTTCGTCATGAAGACCTCGCTCGAGGCGGGGGAAGCCCTTGGCGACCTCAATGTCCCATATATCGCCATGGCAATTTCATCGGCCCGCAATTTGCATCGATGGTGGCAGGGAAGAATGCCGTTATCCGACCTTCCTATCGCCGTGGTGCTGGATGGCAGCATCAAGGGTGGTCTGGCGACTGTAGGCGGGCTGTCGGGAAAGTTCCTTGGGTTATTGGTTTTCGGTCCACCGGGGGCTCTGGTGCTCGGCGGAGTAGGCGGGGTTGGCGCACTTCTTGGCGCTGGTTGGACCCGCGAGCATGCCTCACGGCTTCTTTCGTCCGAGTGGCATGCTGAACTGGAACTGGAAACGGATCGGCTTCGCTTGGCCCTTGTTGAGGCGATCCAGAATAAGGTCGATTTGCTCGCTGAAAAGCGGGCACAGACGCTTGCAATGGGGCATCCGGATTGCCGATGGCTGGCGCAAAGATTTTCCGATGACATCGTATCACTCTGCGAGGCGATCCACGAACTACGCGTAGACGTCCTGACCCTCCGTCAGCCGTCGAAAGCGCGTGCCTGCATTGAAATCATGACCAAAGCCAGTGTTCACCCAATGTTTGTTGAAGCAGAGCTTACGGGCCTTCTAGAGATGCTCAAGGCAGAACCGTCGGCGATCGGCGCGGCGGGCAGGAAGGCGAACGAGGCGTGGATCGCTTTGCGGTCGAGATATCGGCCGCGGGTTTGAGGTTTACCGCTAGGGTTAAGACCCATCACGCTGAATGCGCGACGGTCACTTTGGGCCCATGTGTGGGCATTTGTGGCACCGCGGCAAACGGCGGAGGTGGGCGGAATATCCTTCCGGTTCTCCTGCTGAGGCTGGCGTTGACAAAGCGCGTCGCCGTTGCTGTTTTCTTTGCCGCATGGCCAAAAGTGGCATGGCCAAATTCTCCACTAGTCCTTCCAGACCTTCACCCTGTCGGACCTTCCGTTGAGCTAGGATATCGTCATGATGGATGATAACTACATGGACGAGTGGGAATTGGAGAACATCAAGCGGTTTGGCGACGAAGATTATGCTGTCGGCTACATCAAGCCTGTCCACATATCCGAGATTACTACTGCGGGGCCATTGCGACAGAACTCATCAAACGTCTCAAACGGGACGGAAAGCGGTACAAGCCATCATTGCTTGTGAGGAAATTGATATAGAAATTCGTGTCGGAAAACCTCTCCGTGAAATCAGTGCACCAATATCGGTTCCAAGCCTCCATCCGTCTCAAGACGAAAACATTTCTGCCAAAGTGGCGTCTTGATGTAAAAGTTTTCTCTATCCCGAAAACTGTCGCCAACCTGAATCCTGTCGAGAAAGCCGATCCAGTAGAGCGGCGTTAAAACATGCCAGTGCAGAAATGACGCATAGTGCCAATAACCTTCTGCAGCTGCGTCTTGGGAACTGCACCCATAAAGCACTTCCAAAAGATCGGGTTCGGTGGCTCCGCCATGGGCTTCGACATTGATGACATTGAGAAAAACATCCCAGTTCCCTGGAGCCACGAATGGCCGTCGCTGAAAATTGGAGTGATCAAATTCGAAAAGGTAATAATTCGCGATCGCGCTAAAAAGTGCCCCTTTGTCCTCTATCAATGCATAGGCCTTCTTGTTGAACTGAAACTTGCCCTTGCTATGCCGTCCAAGTCGCATGCCGACAAACAGTTCGTGCAGCAGCATCACTGGCATGACATCCTGCTCGTTGAGCACTTTTTGAATGCTCAAAAGCTCGTCAGCAGAATATTCTTTCCAGTTGAAACTCTCTGATGCCCAGTGGCAAAATTTGCGGTTGAAAGCCTTGGACTGGGTGAGGCCGATCCCGCCTTGCTCGTTGGCGTATCGCACTGTCTTGCAGATCGCATCGAGCAGCCTTGAACCATCTAGGTCAGGGTCATCCCGCTCAATTGGATGAATCTTGATTGACGTCATCAATAAAACTCACTGAACCAAACCTGCATTCGTGCGGTCATCTTCACGTTCGATTATAGCGGTCCATCGATCTAACGGAAATTCTGTGCTTTGTCGGAAAACGAAAACTTGGAAGTAAGTACGCTTGAGCCCCGCTTACTTGCCGCGCTTGCGCTTCTGGCCCAATCCCATTTCCTTAGCCAGCTTCGAGCGCGCTTCGGCATAGGCTGGTGCAACCATCGGGTAGTCGGCAGGCAGTTCCCACTTTTCACGATATTGCTCAGGCGTCAGTCCGTGATGGGTCATCAGGTGGCGCTTTAGTGACTTGAATTTCTGGCCATCCTCCAAACAGATCAAGTGATCGTTTTGAATCGAACGGCGAACCGTAACGGCAGGCTTCTGCTTTTCCACGACCTCGTCGACGGGTATTGTTGCACCGCCGAGCGCTGCATGCACCTGGGAAATCACATTTGGCAAGTCATTTGCTGCGACAGAATTGTTGCTCACGTAGGCTGCGACAATCTCGGCGGTCAACTCGATGAGAAGGTCCGCGCCGTTGTCACTGGTTACTTCTGTCATAGTCTGATCCTACCATTTCTAATTTATCAGCCGTTTGGCTTTTGGATTAACGTTGTCACGAGTACTGCACCGAATGACGAGCAAATTGCGGCGGCTCAAACGAATTTTAGGCTTAAACAATTACTATATCTCATCGAACGGGTTTACCAGACGCTTTCGATGTGAATCAGAAACTCGTCGTTGATCCAAAAGCTAGCCAACGGTGGCTTCTCTAATTGGGTGTTTGGGTCAAGCTCGTTTTCCTTCTTTCTTTCTTTCGGGTCGTAGTCGCTCATCCGGGTCACGCTTCTCTTCGCAGTCTGGTTGATGCCTTGGTGGCATCGCTGCACGCATATGTCGGATTGGCAGTGGTGAGCCTTGCTTTGGGACGCGCTTCACGTTGCGCAGCTGACATTTTCGGCTTCATCCACAAACCTCGTCCGGTGAGGGACGACCCCGTCAGGGTTGGGTGGCAGGCGTTTCAGGTCATGCCATGCCCTCCACTTTTGCCGGACGGAATTCGGTGCCATCTGTCCATATTCGGTGCAAGACAACGGCAAGCTTTCGTGCGACCGCGACGATAGCGCGGCGGCGACCTTTGGTGCGGATCAGCCGCATGCCCCAGGTCTTGATCTGAGACCCAGCCATCGTGCGCATCAGAAGTGCGTTTGCAGCGGCATAAAGCGTTGCACGCACATCTCTGTCGCCCGCCTTCGATATGCGGCCAGGATTATCCGCCTCACCCGACTGATAGCGTCGTGGTGTCAGTCCAAAATGGGCGGCAACAGTGCGCGATCGCTTGAAGCGGGATGGATCATCGACGGCGGATTTGAAGGTCATCGTTCCAGCCTCAAAGCCGATGCGGTCAATGGAATACGGCAAGGCCGTCAAGCACGCCGCAATGTCATCGACCTCGCACGGCAGTTCCCGCTCCAACATCACCTTGCCCTTGCCGTCGACGATGCAAAGAGCACACGACCGCAGCGACACGTCCAATCCAGCAAAATATTCCATCATCTTTCACCCTTGTTCACAGATACCCTGTGATCTTATCGGGAGCTCGACCCCAGAACAGAGGCGGCCCAATTACGCATGCTTCGGGCCGCGATTGCCGTTCAATTTGCGTTCAAGCCGTGCGCACGCGCTCCAAGCTTTGTCTTCCAGAATGCTTCTCTTGCCAAGATATCCTCCGGGGCCATGTCCGGCGACGCGACCTCGAGGATGGAAACGGAGTAGTCCCGATAGCCTCCTTCCCTGAGGAGGACGTTGCCACCGTGACCGTTTGCGAAGTATGAGCGCCAACGCCCCATCAGTCCGTCAACACCGATTGCGGAGCCGACATACTGTTCTCCTCCGTCTGTGACCAACAAATAGATGCCGCGCACGCTTTCCAGTGCATTGACCCAGGATTGCGGGAAAGTGGGCAAATCACGAATCCGCGAAATGAAACCGGAGAAACCCGGAAAAGGTGGCTCCTGTGCCTGGAGGCGCAGCTCCAAGATTTCCTTCGAATTGCGGGCCGTCCACTGCGACCAAGCACGTGTTCCGGTTCCCCACTTAACGAGCATCCGTTCGGCGAAATCGTGTCCCGCGTCCAGCCATTCAAGGTCGAACGCTTCGATGTCTAAACGACCTCGTTCCGTTTTGATCATCTCTGCGTCGATGATCCTCGGCATGCGCACCTCGTCCCAGTCCCAACGATCAATTATCCTGGTAATACCTATGAAGAGGGCCGTTGCGGAACCGTCATCGAGGGATGGGCCCGGCAAGAAATGGCAAGCTACGCTGGCACCACCATAAGGCGAGTTTGTTTTCTTCTGAAAACTAGCAAAGCAGCCGAAACTAACCTCACGACCGCGACGCCAAGCCGCAACTCCGCGTGTATCGTGACGCAGAAGCCTGATGCGCGCGGGGTCTAGGTCGATGCGACGAAGGAAATCATTGAATTCGAACATACATAACTCTCAGTTGACTAAGGACCGCGCTCTGGTCAGCACCATGTATACTGGCCACTTGACCGGCAAGTGCAATCGGCGCAGGCCGTTCCTAGTCGCACCAAAGGACTCGCCCGTCGCGCACCCAAAAATGCGATCGGCATCCAGTCTTCCGCCAGACCGAAGGGTGTAGAGTTGGATGGCCTGCTGCGTTGAGGCGAATATCCCAACGCGGACGCGCCTCCCTCAGGATCATGAGTTCAATTGTCTCACCACATCCGCACGGGCATCGCATACCGACGCTCCAGTCGTCTCCAGTGTCCCGTGTCAGGACAAGGTCGCGAGCAGGCAAGTCCGACGGCAGTGTGTCGCCCTCAATGATCTGCAGCCGACGGGCTGGGCCATATTTGCCCCACAGTTGTCGAAACCAACGAGCGAACCTCATGCTGCATCCTTTCGCGTCTTGCGGAACAATGGCAGCCCGAGCAACGGCTCGGTAGCTCCCCGACCAAGGAGTGCGTTCTCTGTCCGCTCGAAGTCGTCCTCCGAGTAGTGGTCCTCTTCACAAGCCGCGAGGCTGAATACGACGCGCGCGTAGTTCCGGTTCGGCTCTTGGCGATAGGGGTAGGCGCGGGCGACGAACTCGTTCACCAAGGCAGAGCTGGCTCTCATATTCAGAGTGATCACCGAGGGAGCCTCCTCGTGGATTCCCTTGATGTAGCCCGCTGCGAGTTCGTCCCGGAACGCAGCCGAGTCGGTGCGCTGCAGATACTCGGCCCGCAGACTTTCTTGGGTGTACACGCCGCGATCGGAAAGCGTGGAGCCGCCAGGTTGGATATAGTCGATCCGCCCGCTGACGTCCGCGATGGTAACCGTGCCTTCATCAAGGAATGTCGGGATCGTAACGCCGACATCGAAGAGCGGAATCAGGAAGGCTGAAGCAATCAGGTCGGCGTACTGTCGGCCTTCCTTGCTATCCACGCAGCAGAAGATCAGGTCGCATTGACCGACGGCTTCGATTGCCTCCCGCGTTCCAAGAGTGTCTGCGATGCTGACCGCGATTCCGTCGCCTCGGTGCGCAGCAATAGCGGCGGCGAACATCTCGACCTTCGGACGGACTCGTTGCGCGTCCTCAGTGGTGGAGTTCAGGATGCGATTGAGGTTCTTCTTCTCGATCTTGTCGGAATCGATCAGCGTTACAGACCCGAAGCCGAGGCGCGCGACCTGTTCAGCCGCAATGGATCCGGTTCCCGACACGCCGATGACTGCAGCAGACAGCCTGGAGAGTTCCTTGGTCATGGCACTCGTAAAGGCGAGAGGTCGACCAGCCGGGACAATGTTGTTGATGCAATCATTCCACCAGTAGCTGATGTTGTCGCCGGCGATCGTCACGAGATCCACGGGCTGCCAAGTCATGTCGGGCGCGTAGAGGCGAGCACGAATTGCGCCTTCTGGGGTAATGATCGCCGAACCGTGACAACTGCCGAAAGCTTCGAACAGACCGGGGATAACGCGCGCGTCGCTTTCGTTGTCGATATGCGAGAACCGCAACCAGCCACCCGGATGGGAGTGAAGCAGAATGATCACGAATCCATCAGGTTCGGCGATATCTATAGCGTCTTCGATATAGACGCCAGGCCAGACGATGGCGTCCGGCTTTCGAACGGGACAGGCTTCATGCGGAACCAGTATAGCCTGTCGAACGACGAGCCGCTGCCTGGGGCCGGGCGAGGGCGCGCAGATTAGGATTGCAGCAGCCTCATTGCCGTCAGAGAGCAGATGAGCCATGAGCATGGAGTGGGTGACACCTGCCATCGCGAGGGTGCGTTCAGGCATCATTCGTCAACCTCCTTCGCCAGCGAGGACTCTACCAGAGCGAGGTGGGTGACGACGTTGTCGCATTGAGGGTTCCACGGAACAACAGTGCCGCGGTGGCGTGACCAGCGCTGGAAGGGCAGACCGCCGACACTCTGGACTGCCTCGGTCGCAGGAATGGCCGCGCCTGTTGCCCGCTGCAACGGCGGATACGCGTAGAACATGTCGATCTGGGACTGCGGGTACGTAGGTGGGATCATAAGGGCGAGCGTCGTGGTGGTTGCGGTGTAGCCAATGGGAACCGGATAACCATGAATAATCAACCAGCGGTGGCCGTCGCTGTTGCGGGTTTCCCACTGAAGGCCGAGACCGTCCAGGTAGGATTCGTCAACTTCCAGAAGCGCGAAGTCACGGGAAGGCGCAGTGCGCGCCTCACCATTGCTCACATCCTTCGCCGTCAGGCGGATCTTCTCGATCCCCGGCGCGCGCAGATCGATTTCGTCGCCCACCGAAAGCTGACGCTTCGGCTGGCCTGCGACCTTCAGGATGATGATCCAGGCGTTCGGATCGAATCCTGCGCGAGTAAGCGCGTCCACAACCGAGATGACGGGGATGGTTGAGATGATCTTCTTGCCCTGTACGATCAACTCCCAGATCTCGGGTTTGCGGCTGCGGAACTGCTCGACACCACCCTTTTTGATCTTGATGATGTCGGCATCTTCCACAAGGCGGTCAGGTTTGTCCGTGCGTTCGAGGTAGACGAAGCGGTCGGCAGGGATCCGGCCTAGCTTGCGGACAACGGCCCCGGAGATTTCGTCCGCAGGCCAATCGAGACCTTCACCTTCGATGGCGATGCGATTGGTGCCGTCGCTTTCGGCAACGATGAACTTCACGCCATTGCTGAGGTCGGCCTCTTCCCGGGCACGGAGTTCTTCGAGATCGCCGTCGTCGCGCCACTGCAGGACGTGAGGATACTGGTCCCCATTGAAGCCGGCGGCCTTGGCGATCTTGCCACCGGTAGGCGTGCGCGTGTCGAGCGCAAAAGCGTGGAAGTTGAGATCGAGACCCGCGATTTCGACAGTAGTGTTCTTGCCGCGGTCCGTTTCCTGATGTTCGATAGTCATAGTATGTGATTCCTGGTTGATGGAGTTGGGGAGGACAGTTCGTCCACCTTGTTTGCGCACCGAACCGATGATTCCGACACGAAAAAAATTTGTCGGAATCCACGTTCCCGCGCGCAAACAGAGTGAAGATCAAGGAGGAGATCGACACATGTGGAAGAGAATTCGGAGGACCTGGTGGATCAGCCTGATGAAGAATACCACGGCGCGGAAGACGCCATTGCGGCGTTCGACGCGCTTTCCGGCAAGGATCGGGACAACCTTGCTCGCATTGCCCGCTTCATTGCGGGCACCAGCGGCTTCCCGTCTCCAGATGACCTGATCAACGAGGCATACGTTCGGATCGCGGAAGGGAAACGGCCCTGGCCGCGGGCGCACGGATTCGTCCCGTTCGTGGCGGGCGTGATGAAGAGCCTGCGCAGCGATAGTGCATTCGTGACCGACGAAAGAAAGGTCGTGCGCCTGGACCAGGGCTTCGCTATCGTGACTTCCGAGGACCTTGAGATGGTGGCCGCGAACGACGACGATGACGGGCTTGCTTGCAAGGCGATCATAGAAGACGCGCTTTCCAAGCTGGAGGAACACTTCGCGGATGACGACGAGATGCAGCTGCTCCTCATGGGTATCCAAGAAGGCTTGATAGGAAAGGATCTGCAGGAGGCAGTGGGAGTGGACGCCAAGCGCCTTGAGGCGCTGCGCACCCGGCTGAAGCGGAAGATCGACAACCTCGCCGATGATTATCGAGCGAAGGAAGGACTGGCGTGATGAGCGACAATAAGAAAGACGCCGTGGACAACTTCATAGACTTCATCCTCTCGGACGACAGCCCTGTCGGTCCGGAAGATGAGGCAAATATTCAGATGTTCAATAATGCTATCGAAAGTGCAAAAGTCAGGCTTGCGAATTCGCGATTAGAACGCGCTCGCGCAGGCGCATTTTCCAGCAATATGTCTAGTGGCGTAAGCAACCTAGATAAGGAGCGTGCGAAGCGTCGCTATGACCGCGCGAAAGCGGGTGATTCAACGGCAGGTCTCACTTTGGCTGCTCGATTTGGGGATGGCTCCATGGACGGTGATCTTGAAGCAATTCTTGAAGATCTCGGGGAGTTGGAAGACGAAGATAAAAACAATGAAGAGAATTGATCCGCTTCCTACAAATTTGTCTCCTGATGCATTGCTTCGTTCCCTTGGTATTACAGAACCGCGCGATATCGATATCGAGGCAATAGCTTACTATGTCGGTCTTCGCGTGAAACGGCGCTGTCTCAAGTGCTGCGAGGCAATGATTACGGGTCTGGGGAATAAGGGGATAATCTCAGTCAATCCGAATGGCATGCCTCAGCGCGAGCGCTTCTCGATTGCCCATGAACTCGGCCATTGGGCTCATCACCGTGGCGAGACCGTCGCATGCCGCGCAACCGACATAGGCAAGTTCTCGAAGACGAACAATGTGGAGCGGGCTGCTGATCAGTATGCTGCAGATCTCTTGATGCCGTGGTCCATGTTCAAGGCCGAGTGCCGCAAGCATCCTCGCCTTGATCTGAAGGCGCTGAAGGAAGTGGCAGGGATCTTTAAGACAAGCCTCACGGCTACTCTTATAAGGATGATCGACAGCGACACTTATCCGGCTTCGATGATGATCAGCCACGGAACTGGCGGCAGGAAGTGGCACAGATCCGCTCCCAAGATGGCGACTTGGTGGTTTCCGCGGGAAGAGTTGGATGCGGACAGCTTCGCGTTTGAATTGCTCCACAATCAGAACCAGGACGAGCAACGCTTTCCGCGGAAGATCGGGGCCGATGCATGGTTCGACAAGGCTTCCGCAGCCAGATATGAGATAACAGAGCAGTCATTCCAGATCCCCGGAGAGGGTGTTATGACGATCCTGAACCTTGATCCGAACATGGTGGGATGAGAGGGACGGGCGTTGCGATGGCTGCCTGCTGTTTGATCGAGTTCGGTCCATTTGTGGCTTATGCGGCGAATGACCGCTCACCACTCTCAGAAGTCTTATCAATTCGTTCATAGCGTTTTGGCTTGCGAGAACTCAACTTGATGGTAATCGCACCTGCAAATAATGGAGGCACTCCGTCCAACTCAAACCGTAACCACTCGATTGGCACCGCCTTGCGCATCTGGGAAAGTCTGGGTCGGTGATAGCAGGATCAGGTTTTGGGCTCATCGGACATGATGCGTTCGATCACGTCAGGCTCGCATAGGCTGCCGGTTAGGAACTGGTGGATACCGCCCGACCATGTTCTCACATCACGGATGAAGGCGCGCAGGCTGTCGATGCCGTCGTCGGTAAAGGAGGTAATGGTCTCTTCGTCGCCGGTCCAGATGGTGACGATGTCGCCATAGTCGAGATTGTCAGCGTTGCTGGCAATCTCTTCAAGCAATTCGAGGGTTTCGCCCAGCATCTTGGCAACATGCGTGATGGTGTAGACACTGGTCGTGCGACCCATCAGGCAGCCTCCGATTGCACAGTTCCTGCTGGGGTCCAGTTCCAGGGCAGCAATTCACTGAGACGGTTGTTCATGTGGTCGTGGATGCGATCCAACACATCAGCCAGGTAGGCTTGCGGATCGAGACCATTCATTTTCGCGGTCTCAATGATGGTCATGGCACGGGCGAGCGTTTCGCCGCCGATATCTGACCCAGCGAACAACCAATTTCGTCTGCCAGCACCAATAGGTCTGAGCGCGCGCTCGGCTGGATTGTTGTCGATAGCCACACGCCCGTCCTCCAGGAACAGCGTGAAGGAGGACCAGCGACTTAGCCCGTAACGGAACGCCTTGGCGAGTTCGCTTTTGCCCGGAATACGGGTCAGTTGCTTTTCGGCCCAGGCGTGGAAGGCGTCGACCTTGGGTTTGCTTTTCACCTGACGCACGCTCTGCCGGAGATCGGCAGGCTTGCTGCTGATTTCGCGTTCGATGTCGTAAAGTGCCCCGATCCGGTCGAGCGCCTCACGCGCGATTTCGGATTTTGTCGCCGCCCAGACATCGTGAAAGTCACGGCGGAAGTGCGCCCAACATGCGGCTTCACGGAACTGGCGATTGCCATCAAGATCGGCGGAATAGAGTTTGGCATACCCCTTGTAACCATCGGCCTACAGAATGCCGCTGGCTTCGCTGAGGTGGGCGAGGACGTGCTCCTCTTTCCAGTCGGGCGCAAATTGATAGACTGCACCCGGCGGGGAAGTCCCTGCCCAAGGGCGCTGATCGCGCACATAGGCCCAAATTCGGCCTTTCTTGACGCCCTTTCCAAGACCCTTGTCGCGTCGGCTGCGATCCAGCACACGAATGGGCGTGTCATCAGCGTGGAGCAGATCGCTGGCCATGATCTCGGCTTCGATCTTCTCGATCAGGGGCTCCAGCGTCTTCATTGCCCCACCACACCAACCGACCATCGTCGTGTCTGGAATATCCGCGCCCATGCGGGCGAAGATTTCATGTTGGCGATAAAGCGGAACGTGGTCGTCGAATTTCGAGGTCAGGATTTAGGCCAGCAGATTGGGACCTGCCATGCTGCGCGGAATGGGTCGGCTGGGTGCGGGTTCCTGAACGATCTTCTCGCAGCGCCGACAGGATTTCTTGATCCGTGCAATCTCGATCACCTTCAACTGCGCTGCGATCAAATCGATCAGTTCGCTGACATCCTCGCCAACCACGCGAAGGTCACCGCCACACTCCGGGCAGGCATCGCCAGGATCAATCTCGCGGCGTTCGCGCGGTGTGTCCTTCAAAACCTTGGGACGGCGACGCCTTGATTCCTGGGACTCGTCAGGCTCTGAGGTCTGGTCATTTGTCTCTGGCCCATCGCCTTCATCCGGCGGCGCATCGTCTGCCTCGGCCAGTGCGACCTGCAGGTCTTCCAAGGCCAGTTCCAGCTGTTCGATCTCGCGTTCGATCTTTTCCGAGCTGGGGCCGAACTTTTGCTTCTGTAGCTTGGCAATGCGCACCCGCAGCGCCTGAACCAGCAGGTTATGAGCCCGCAGACTGGCCGACATCTTCTCATTTTCCGCCTGCAAAGCAGCGATCATCGCCTTGAGAAAGGCGGGGTCCTGGGGAAGATTTTCGACATCACTCGACATGCCATTGACTACCACAAGGCAGCCGATAACTCCATAAAAACAATCGACTGGTAGGTTAAAAAGCCAGCCGACACGCGCGGGTGGAGCACCCCAATCCGGACGCCGCCAGTCAATTCCTTCCCATAACATCGCCAGCTGTGCGGACGTCAGACGCGCCGCACCCGTTGTCGCCGTCGGCCATGGAAACCGGCCCCGCTGAAGCACCTTGTAATAGAGGCAGAACCCCTGGCCATCCCAATAAAGCAGTTTCAATCTGTCGCCACGGCGGCCCCGGAAGGCAAACACCGCGCCACCTGTCGGCTTCTGCCGCAGCACGTCCTGCGCGAGCGCCGCAAGGCCGTCGATTCCCTTGCGCATAGCCGAATGCCCTTTGCTCATTATTGCCACACGTGCAAAAGACGTCATAGTGCGGCGCAACGGACCCAGAATTGAAATTATGATACAAGGTGAGATGATGACCAGCACCGTCAAGACACAATGAACAAACTTGCATTCACTGAAGAAGACGCCACTGTCAACGCGATCTCACCGATGCGAGAACTGGGCGCATATGAAGCCCTGTGGACTCGGCAAGGCATGTCATGGAAGCGGATGGCGGATATGTTCCGTGATGACCCCGATGCGATGCCGTCCGACTTTGTTACACCGTCTGAAGCTGATGCGACTGCAAAGCGTGTGATGGTTATGCTCAAAGACCGTGGGGTTAATCCATTTGGCGTTCGCATCCACCACGCTGGTGAATATCCAATCAAGTTGCGGGACGCTAGAAACCCGGTCGAAATGCTCTATTATCAGGGGACGTGGGAACTGTCTGAAAAGCGGGGCCTTTGTATCGTCGGTAGCCGCAAGGCCTCTGAAGAAGGTCAGCAGCGTGCTGCCCGTTTGGCTAAAGAACTGGTAAAGCGCGACTATGCCGTAGTGTCTGGACTTGCCACGGGAATTGATAGTGCTGCTCATAATGCCGCACTGGAGGCTGGCGGGACGACCATTGGTGTGATCGGGACGCCGCTTGGTGAATTCTACCCCAAAGAAAATCAGAAACTTCAGGAACATATCGCCAAAGACCACCTGTTGATTTCACAGGTTCCTGTGATTCGTTATTCTGAAGAACCTTTCCGTAACAAGCGGCAGTATTTTCCAGAGCGCAACGCTACGATGTCAGCCCTTACAGAGGGAACCATCATTGTCGAGGCGGGTGAGACGTCGGGGACGCTCACGCAGGCGCGGGCTGCTATGCAACAGGGGCGCAAGCTGTTCATTCTAGATAGTTGCTTCAAACGTACTGACATCACTTGGCCAGCACGGTTTGAGAAACAAGGTGCGGTTCGGGTTCGGACGCCAGATGACATTTGGAATGCCCTTGAGCCTTAAACCGATCCGCTTTTCAAGGATAGACGACACGAACCGAGACAGTCACACGAGGCTGACTGACGATGACGTCTGTCTTTTCCTTTACGAAAAGACCTCCGGTAGGGACTACACGTTCAGCGCCACAAACAATCTTGTCTCCAATCTAAAAAAACCAGTGACTAGTAACCCCACCGTGTTGGGATACAAGAATCGGGCAATCCAGGAATGCGCAGCAGCTTTCCGCCAAGCCTTGAACCCACGATGGCTGGCAAATGCAACGCTCGTCCCAGTCCCACCATCAAAGGCTTTAAATGATCCCGCATACGATAATCGGATGGAAAGAATCTGCCGCTTGGTCGTACAAGGACAGGACGTCCGCAACTTAGTTGTCCAAAACTCAACAATGGTTGCAAACCATGCGCGAGGCTCTGATGAGCGGGTAACGGTAGAAGAATTGCTGGCAGCCTATTCGATTGACGAAAGCTTGGCTAACCCGGAACCCAGTAGCATCGGTATTGTAGACGATATGCTGACAGCCGGAACGCACTACCGAGCCATGCATACCATTCTGATCAACCGCTTCCCCGACGCAAATATCATCGGGCTATTTGTAGCTAGACGTATTTTTCCCGATGATGATTAACCCGTGCCAACTGGGCAACGCGTTAGTCATCGGGAAGCAGGCGATGTCGGCCTTGAGCCGAAAGCTCCAAAGAGCAATTGGCAACCTCGGGTGGAAAGCGGAAGTTAGGGGGTAGTCCTGATCTAGGAGTGACAGAAGCTACCATTGTCGCTTTCGCTGGCCCCTTGGATCAGGTCATCGACGGAATGGGCGGTCAGCAGGCGTTTGCCGTGACGCAGAGGATGCCTTCGAGACTCTGTCCTGTTCAATCATCAATCTTTGGAAACAAACCTCCAACTGGCCAACATCTGGCGCGAGGTCATTCCGCCACCTCGGCGCAAACCAATTCCGGATCAACAACACATCTGGCAAAGGATCGATTCTATTTCATCGATTTCGTCTTGGATGTAACGTCTCTCCTTATCGCCCTCATACCGAAGCCGAGAACGCAGTTCCTTGGCTTCGGCTTCCAGGCGGTCCGCCAGGCGTTTGTCATCAAACCTGAAGTTCTCAATCAATCTTGCCATAGAAATACCCCAATCGAATTCATGTATTCCATGCTGATGGATGTTTCGAGTGGCGGCAAGGGCTGAACGCCCCTCCGAAGATGATCGCGCGTTCAGCCACCGCTTTGATACGGCGTCATTCTCTCATCTTGCCAAGGTGTGGAACGGCCCACGCAAGATTTTCCCCGGTGCAGGATTGAAAGGACTCGCGGTTCGCTAAACCTGATTGTCTCCATCAAAATCTTCTCGATTAATAAGTCCGCGAAGACTCGACTTTTGAAGCGCATCAAATTGAGGGGCTAACGAACCAAAAGTGATTGCATTGTGTGAACGCAATATGCCGCGCCTTGCGGCGGTTTATGGAATTGATATCGGCAAGAACATTTTTCACGTCGTCGGTTTTGGAAGCGACGGTGTACAGAAACCACCTGCAGCTTACAGGCGTTGGCTCGAGTATCGTTCACGTTGTGGATGTTGAACCGCCTCGGTGAGGTTTGCTGGTTGCAGGACGATCATGCCACCACAATTTCAGACAGCAATTGCGGAAAAAATCGCGTTCTGGTTTCGGGTGGGTAGTCGAAGAAGCCGCCCAGCGAATTGGTTGCGGGAACAGTCATTCGCTGGGAGTGTGAGGGTCGGCCAGCGCAGCATCCGGTCGACTGATCGGTACGCCATTCAATGATGTTTTCTGGGCAAGCAACTTTGCGCCACGACTTTTCAGAAGTTTTCGGAAACTTGGATGCATGCCACCATCCGAATACGCATGTGCCGATACATATGTGCCTGAGGCAAGCACCGATTCCATCTTGCGTTCATCTGAAACGCGCCGAGCTGCCAGGACATCGTCTTCCGCGCTCAGTAGCGGTGGACATGAAGCAAGTGGGTCGCGAGGATTTCCACCTTCAAAGGTCGCGTCGAAGACATATCGTCTGCCGCAATAGGACACCTTGGGTTGACGGCCCGTGACTTCCAAAATGTCGTAGCCCTGTTTCAGGTTTGTCCAAAAATTGAAATTAGGGTCATTTCGATTTCGTGCCATGTTTTCAGGCGTCATCCGGAATGGAAAAGCCTGCACCTGAAACGACGACTGTCCGCCCCTGATGGCTTCACGGGCAATAGCATAGATTTCCGCGACGCCTGCGTCCGTGAGAGCGAAGCATCCTGACGACGAACAGGCACCATGAACCATTAAGGCTTCGCCGCTGTAGCCGAGGGCACTTTCGAGCTTGTTTGGGTAGCCGAGATTGAAAGAGAGATAATATTGCGAGTTGGGATTTAGCATGCCGGCGGAGACATGGTAGAATCCTTCTGGAGCCTGCCGGTCCCCATCTTTGGTTTTTGGGCCGAGCTTCCCAGACCAGCGACACATTGGAAAGATCTTCAAAAGCGCGTAACGCCCAGTGCGATCACGTTTCCAGATTTCAAGCTCGCTTTCATCCTTGAAGATTCGGATCAGGATGGGGTCGGCCGCGGTCATTTTGCGTCGGCTCATATCGCTGACGATGCTTGCCGCAATTGGTTGATTTGCCTTGTTCTCGACGTCAAGAACCGTCGATACGCAAGCCGTCATAGTCGCAGCCAATGCGGGCAGGATCACAAATCTGAGTAGCTTTTGAAACAAATTCGTCTCTGTCCCTTGTGGATCCGAGCGCTGGTGCCGCAGGTGCCATTGAGAGCGCGATGTTGCTTTTCATAATCACATCGTAGCAGCTATGTGCGTTTGTGTGGTTAACGAAAGTTCGAAATTCGTTGATTTGCACGGGACGATTTTGATTTTTTTCGAGATTGAATGAAGTGCCAATAGTACATTTCGATGCCGGCTTGGGGTTGTAATAGCACGTTGCTAGCCAAGAGCATGTGTTTGTCACACTGCCAGTGGTCTGCCGAACGGATGGGTTCAGCCTTTTCGCATCTCAGGCTAGTGCCATGCCGGCCCGAATGATGACCATGAGCGGCAGTGACATGACTATGCCCGCAGAGCCTGGCATGGCCAGGATGCCTGATTTCACCATGAATGGTTCCTGCAAGGTGTGCCTCAAAGGCGCTGATGACAACGGCAAAGCGATACACTGCCCGCCGAGCTGCATAGCAATTGCTTAGGCGGACGAATTATAGATAGTGCAGGACATGCAAGCGTGACCAAATCGTCTTAGTTAAGCTTGCATGTTGCGCGCGGATTGTTTCGGTTTCGCGGACTTCCGGCACGAAGGATCAAATCGCTGATACAACGTCCGAAAGCATTTGCCTGACTTGGTCAGCGACCTCGCCAAGCTCCTGATTGTTGATCCCGGTCATCGAGACCACCGGATCGACCGCGGACACTTCCACACCTTCGTTCGTCTCCCGCACAATCACGTTGCACGGAAGCATGGCCCCGACCCTCGGCTCCATGCCGATGGCCTGCCAGGCCATGTTCGGATTGCAGGCACCAAGGATGCGATACCCCGGCAGGTCCTTGTCAATTTTCTTCTTTATTGTCGCCTTGACGTCAATTTCAGTCAGGACTCCGAAGCCGGCTGCCGCCAGGGCAACTCGTGTGCGGGCGTCAATATCGTCGATATCAGCCCCGGGAAATATTCTGTCTATGGTGTAGCTCATCTGATTGTCATCCTTTCACGCAGCCTTCATTTCCTTAGATACTTAATCAGCGCGGCAATCGCGAGGCCGACAAGGACCAGGATTAGAATCATCCAAAGCCCGCCAAATCCCATGCCATAACCGTTCATCATTCATTCAATCCCTTGCTATGTAGTGGCGAAGGCGTTGCCTCCGCCACTGGTTCATCCAATCAGCATAACGCTCAATTGTCCTCTTTTGTTTCGCTCTGCACGTCGTTCTGCATCATGCTCCCCGGCTGCTCGCCGTCCATCATGCCGCCATTCTGACCAGGCATGTTCCCCGAACGCATCATCATCATCCGCTTGATCCTGTCCGCTGGCGCGGCAAATTCTTCGGAGGTGACTTGTCCGTCTCCATCCGCGTCGAAGGATTGAAAACGGTCGACCGTCTGTTCCCTGACATGGGCGGCGTGAAGCGTTTCGAATTCGGCGAGCGAAAGGGTTCCGTTCCCATCCACGTCGTAGGTTTTCAGGGCATCAAGCAGACCAGTGCGAAGTTCCTCGGGCGAGACTGTTCCGTCATTATCGGCGTCGAACAGGCGTTGCATATGGTCGGCGTCACCCATCATCGTCCCACCCATGCCCATCATTCCCGCGCCCATGCCGCCGATTTCACCACCCATGCCCATCATGCCCGATTGACCGCCGTGCATCATCCTCATCATGCGCATCATGGATCCCATGTCGCCGCCCATCATTCCTTGCATCATGTTGGGGTTGCCGCCCGCCATGGCCGCCGCGGAGCCGAAATTCGACGTTTCTTGCCGTTGGCCATGACCGTGATCGGAATCAGCGAGCGCGAGAGTCGGCAAAGCGGCCGATAAGATCAGTGCCGTTGCGATGGTCTTGAACTTGTACATCTGACAGTCTCCTAGTTGGTTTCACATTCCTTATCTGGGCATAAAGAACCCGATTTAAATGGATTGCATCCAGCGGTTTGTACCGGCATGTCGTAGGATGCGGGTTCTGTTACATTCGGTGACAAAACAATCACTGACGCATTGTGTTGGTTTTCGATAGAAGAGCTCATGTCCGATGCTCCGCATATTCTCGTCGTCGACGATCACAAGGAAATCCGTGAAAGCGTAAAGCGTTTTCTTGAGAAGAACGGCATGCGCGCCGGCACCGCCAGGGATGCGCAAGATGCCGAAGCAAAACTTGCGATCGGCAATTATGACTTGATGGTGCTGGACGTCATGATGCCGGGCGAAAGCGGTCTTTCGCTGTGCCAGCGGCTTTCCGCCGAGCGCGTGTTGCCGATCATCTTGCTGACAGCATTGGGTGACGACACGGACCGGATCGTCGGACTCGAAATCGGAGCCGATGACTATCTTGCGAAACCGTTCAATCCGCGAGAGTTGCTGGCCCGGATCAAGGCGGTTCTTCGGCGTTCGGAACGCGACGAAAAGCTCGCGGGCGGGTTCGCGGGAAAGCGGCTTCGTTTTGCCCACCTCGTGCTTGATTCAGACAGTCGGACGCTGGTGGACGTATCTGGAAACGAAACGCGCTTGACGAGCGCAGACTTCAAGCTGCTGATCGTCCTGTTGGAGCGCGCGCGTGTGGTACTGAGCCGTGAGCAGCTTCTGGACCTTACGGCTGGCCGTTCAGCTGGGCCGTTGGACCGCACCATCGACAACCAGATCAGCCGTCTCAGGCGCAAGATCGAACCTGACATTCTTCAGCCAAAGATCATTGCGACCGTCAGAAACGGCGGCTATTGCCTATCTGCGGACGTGGAGGTGCTAGGTTGAGTTGGGGGCCGTTGACAAGCCTCAGGGCACAACTCGTGCTTCTTGTTGTCGCGGCGCTTGTCGTCGCGCAAGTCGTGAGTCTGTGGTTGTTCGTCGATGAGAGAAGCCTCGCTGTTCGGGCTGCGCTCGGCTTCGAAGCCGCAGGCCGCGCCGCAAACGTGGCGAGGCTAATTGAAGAGGCACCCGACAATCTGCAAGACTCGATTCTGCGCGCGGCCAATTCGCCGCTTGTCCGATTTGACTTGTCGGGTGAAGCGACAGCTGGAAATTCAGATGGCTCGGATGGTGGTCTTGTTGAATCCCGAATACGTGCGCTTCTGGGCGACAGCTATCGCGGCGACATCCGTGTCGAATTGCATGGAATTGAGGGGCAAATCCTGCCGATGCCGCACCTTTCGCCGGAAATGGCTGAAATGCATCGGACTATGATGCACGGTGCGCTCTCGGCAGTAGAAATGAACCTGTCCATCGCGCTTTCTGACGGACGTTGGCTAAATGTCGGCACCCGGTTCGAGCGTCCGCCCCTCCAGTGGCCGCTTTACTCGATGCTGACATTTATCCTGACCGCGGCGGTCATCCTGATCGCTGTTTTCTGGTTTCTCATTACCCGCTTTACTGGTCCATTGAGGCGGCTGGTCGGCGCGGTTGACAGACTGGGACGGGGCGAAGAGATTGCTGAACTACCCGCAGTGGGTCCGACCGAAGTGCGGGAGCTTACTTCAACCTTCAACAGAATGCAGGATCGCCTGACGCGGTTTGTGGCGGACCGAACACGGTTGCTGGCTTCGTTGGGACACGATCTCAGGTCCCCCCTTACGGCAATTCGTGTCCGCGCCGAGTTGGTCGATGACGAGGAAACACGTAGCAGTCTGGTGGCCTCGGTGGAGGAAATGCAGACTATGGTCGAGGAGACACTAACCTTCGCCCGCGGGATGGCCGCGTCCGAGGCCTCTCAATCTGTTGATGTTGGCGGCCTGCTCGAAGATCTGAGAACCGGCTCTCCAGTCCCCTTCCTCCTGGATAGGGGTGCGCCGACAAGTGTTCGCATTCGTCCCACCGCCATGCGCCGGGCCCTTCGCAATGTGATCGAAAACGCTGTGCGCTACGGTGGAAACGCGCGCGTTGCATATTGGGCTAGAGACGACCACCTCATGATCACGGTAGAAGATGACGGGCCTGGCATCCCGGAAACCGATCTTGAACGGGTTTTCGATCCATTTTTCAGGCTCGAAGAATCGAGGTCATTGGAAACCGGTGGGCACGGGCTCGGTCTGTCAATTGCACGTACAATCATTACTGCGCATGGTGGCGACATCTGGTTGGTCAATCGGGAGGAGGGTGGGTTATGTGCCTCGATCTTGATCCCGCTGGAGGGGACTGCCCAAGAAACTGGTGAGGACAAACGCACGCAGTGGATCAGTTCTCCTGCTTGAACCGTTGGCTCGCGGGTGGATCCGAGATCGCTCCCCGGTCGGAGTAATCGCGAAATTGCTGGCTTGACCTTCCTGTCGGTGGAACCACTATCAGTGCCTTATGGACGATCCGCAGAAAGATCGTGAGGTTGGTTGCCGGCATCCGCAAGTCCGGAAATTCGCATTCGGCGCAGACGGCGACCGGCAAAAAAAATGGTTGGCGGACCAACCTTGTCGATACCCTTTTTGATGACGGTGGCTCAATGGGAGTGGTCGCTCGCGAAGGCGCGTAGTTACTGTACGATCTGGATCTCACCGCAAATGCTACTTATCTCTTGGAACCTGAAAAATGATCAATCGGCGCAATTTCATTGTCGGGGCGGCGGGTCTTGTCTCAGCCGCTCAGTTTCCTGCTCTGTCGCTGGCGCGCACAAGCGCCACAGAGCTCGAGTTTATTGCTGGCCCTGCAAGGAAAAAATTCTACCGGCCAGATACTGAAGCTTCCGATGTCTGGGCCTACAACGGCGAGGTGCCCGGGCCCGAAATTCGCGCACGAAAGGGAGACCGCGTCCGTATCCGTTTCACCAACAATCTGGACGAACCGACATCCATTCACTGGCACGGTATCCGGATCGACAACGCCATGGACGGCGTTTCCGGACTGACGCAGGATCCGGTGCAACCGGGCGCAAGCTTTCTGTATGATTTTGAAGTGCCTGATGCGGGTACCTATTGGTATCATGCACACAATAAAAGCTGGAACCAGGTGGGCCGTGGCCTTTACGGTCCGTTGATCATCGATGAGCCGGAGATGCCGTTCGACAGCTCACGCGACATCGCATTGGTTATCGATGACTGGCGGTTGCGCCGGCCGGGCGTGCTGGACACCGAGAGCTTCGGTTCGCTGATGGACTGGAGCCACGGTGGCCGCCTCGGCAACTGGATCACAGTGAATGGGGAGCCGGTGCCGGTTATGGCGCTCAAGCGCGGCGAAGCTTACCGGTTGCGCCTGATCAATGCAGCCAACGCCCGCGTCTTCGAAATAGACCCCAACAGGTTCAATGCCAAGGTGCTGGCCTATGACGGCCAGGCTTTGTCCGAGCCAATCAGCCTTGGTTATGCGCCCGCGATGCTTGGCCCGGCACAGCGCATGGATTTGCTGGTTGTCCCTCAGGAACATTTCGCACTGGAGGAGGTGTCGGGCAACGATCCTTTCGTCATGGCAGAATTCAAAGTCGAGGGCGTTGCAACCGCCGCTGCGGCCGCACCAGCTCTTACGGTCAACGCCATTCCCGAGCCCGACATCGCAAATGCACGGCGAGTCAAAGTCGTCATGGAGGGCGGGGCCATGGGCGGCTTTGTCGAAATTATATACCAGGGCAAGAAGCTTCAGGGCGAGGATGCGCAAAGCACACGCCAGTTGTGGGCATTCAACGGCGTTGCAAACCTCGCCGACGATCCCCTGTTCGCTGCGGAACGCGGGCAAACCATCATCATAGAAACCGTCAACAGAACGGCCTGGGTTCATGCCATGCATGTGCATGGGCATCATTTCCGGGTGACCTCCCGGTCAGGGAGCGAGGTGGACGAAGGCAAGCCGTGGCGCGACACCTTCCTGATCGGGCCCGAACAGACGACAGAAATTGCCTTTGTCGCCGACAATCCGGGAAAATGGCTTTACCATTGTCACATGCTTGAACATGCGGCGGCAGGCATGACTACGTGGTTCACGGTTGCGTGATGGTTGGTTTGTTATGGAATATTTCAGCTTTTTCGGGTAATTAGGTTGGTATGCGCAGCATCATCATCGCAGTCGTTTTATTGCTATTTACCAATGGCGCATTCATGGCCTCGACGCAGAGTGCGCAAACTGCAGATGCGGTTGACCAGATGATGACCATGCAAAGCCTACCCGATGCCGTCATGATGAATTGCTGTGTGAAGACCGCCAGCATGATGGGGCATGGGCACATGAATTGTGCCATGGACTGCCATTACCTTGCGCCCTATATGTATTCGGGTTTCCTGCGAACAGTCCCAGTGAAAGTAAGTACGTATACGGTTTTGCCGACGTCTTCGGTCGAAGACCACCTCATGAGACCCCCCATCGTGTCCTGATCACGGATAGCCGCGCCAATCGGCGCTTCCGGAATTTGACCAGTCACGAGGTAATCATGATCTCCAAACGGAAATTCATGTTGGGTTTTGCAGCTTTGGCATTGATGCCTGCATCGCAGGCTCACGCGCACATTCAGCCATTCAAGCTGGACCCGAGGTTCGAGCCACAATCAGTTGCGTTCTCGGGATATGCGCCCGGCACCGTCATTGTCGATCCCCGCAACCACTTTCTCTATTTGCAGTTGAGCGATGGAATGGCACGCCGCTATGGCGTGGGCGTTGGCAAGGCAGGCCTTACTTTCAAAGGGACTGCCACAATAGCTCGCAAGGCGAAATGGCCGAGCTGGACGCCGACAAAAAATATGATCCGACGTCAGCCCGGCAAGTACGCTAAATATGCCAAGGGTGTCCCCGGCGGTCCAGGCAATCCGCTCGGATCGCGTGCGCTTTATCTCTACAAGAACGGACGCGACACCTACTATCGCATCCACGGCACGACACAGCCGTCGTCCATCGGGCGCTCGGTCTCCAACGGCTGTATTCGCATGATCAATGTACATGTCGAAGACCTGTATGAAAGGGTGCCTGTCGGTGCACAGGTGGTGGTTTTGTGATGCATCAGCAAACACACGAACCGTTACCGTGTTCCGGCGTCGCCAGCGTCCTGTGGACAAATATATGCAACGTCGGCAGGGCCGGTGCGGACACCCCGCCCGGTAAATGCTGATGTTGACACGCTGATTGCCGTAGGTCGCGGGCGCAGGACTGGTTCTTTTGGCGATGCCGAAGGAAACGCCACAAGTGGAGTTTGTTTTTTTGGCCTATGCCGCGGTGCTCACCGCTTCATGTTGTGCTCCGTCGGCCATAATCGCCATGACCAGTTCCTCAAGAATACGAGAGACATCTGAAATGACTAAAATTCTCATCTCATTAGCCGCCGTGTTTGCCATTGGAGTTTCCGTAACGGCCACGGTTGCACTCGCCGAAACGCCCGATACTGACAGCCAGATCATGGTGTTCAAGACGCCATGGTGCGGGTGCTGCCAGGCCTGGGTTGAAGCCATGGAACAGGCTGGCTACGACGTCGCGACCACAGACGTCGAGGACCTCACCGCGATCAAGACGCAAGCCGGCGTGCCCGGCGGTCTTGAGGCCTGCCATACTGCGGTGATCGGCGGTGAAACCAAATACGTGCTTGAAGGCCATGTGCCGATCGAGGCGGTCGAAAAACTGATGACCGAGCGACCGGATATCCGGGGAGTGTCGACCCCGGGCATGCCGATGGGGTCACTAGGCATGGGCGATGATTCGGAGGCAAACTATGCGGTCTACGCGTTCACTGGTCGATCCGGTGATGCACCTGCGGTTTTCTTCGAGGCCGGCAAACAATGAACCGGCGTCAATTTATTACGGGCGCGGGAAGCCTTTCGGCTTTGGCCCTACAGGGGTGTTCGACAACTGAAACACTGCAGACGACGCCAGAGCCGCAAGGGCCACCGCCTGCCTATCTTGCCATGTACGGACCGATGCCGGGTGAAAGGTTTCCCATTCCAGCGGTAGACCTGACAAAAGTACCGGAAAAATTTTGGCGTAGACAGGTCGATTACGTCGGCCCGCACCCAGTCGGGACTGTCGTGGTCAACACAAACACGTTCTACCTTCATCTTGTCCAGGAAGGCGGCAAGGCTATGCGCTATGGGGTTGGCCTTGGCCGGCAAGGCTTTGAATGGTCGGGCGAGGGCCGCATACAATGGAAGCAGCAGTGGCCAAAATGGACGCCGCCCGCGGAGATGATCGCGCGGAAACCGGAGCTGGAGCAATGGAGCGCGGACAATGGTGGCATGCCACCTGGGCTCGATAACCCTTTGGGTGCACGCGCGCTCTACATCTTCCAAAACGGTGTAGACACACTATACCGTATCCATGGCTCGCCCGAATACTGGACGATCGGCAAGGCGGTCTCGAGCGGCTGCGTCCGGCTGATGAATCAGGACATTATTGATCTTTACAACCGCGTGCCTTCGGGCTCCCGGCTGATCGTGGTTTGAGACGCCCATGCGGGAAAAAACTTTGTATGCCATGGTCTTTGCCGCACTCGCGGGGTTCGCAATCGCCGCGACTGCAGTGACGGTGCAACAGGATGAGCTGCGGGCTGGTCTCCTAAAGCTAGATGACCGGCGGGTTTTGGCGTTGGGCAAAACCCTTTATGCCGATAGTTGCGCGTCCTGCCATGGCGTTCAATTGGAAGGACAAGTCGAGGATTGGCGTTCGCCGGGACCGGACGGTCTGATGCCAGCGCCGCCCCATGACGAGACCGGCCATACTTGGCATCACACGGATCAAATTCTCTTCGAGATCACAAAGTACGGAATTGTAGCCGCAGCAAATCTGAAGAACTACACTTCGGCAATGCCGGTCTATGAAGGAGTGCTCACCGATGCAGAAATCATCGCAGTGCTTTCCTACATCAAGAGCACATGGCCGGACGAAATCCGCAGCGGACATGATGAGATGAATACGCGCTATGCCCTGGAGCCAAAATGACCAATTCGAAGCGTTTGGCTTGGGTGGACCTGGCAAAGGGCATGTCGATGATCTTGGTCGTGATGATGTATGCGGCCTACAACACCGGTACACATACCGGCAGCGTCGGTTTCCTTCATTACGTGATCGCGTTCGCGACGCCCTTTCGCATGCCGGAATTCTTCCTCATTTCCGGCCTGTTTCTTTCGACCGTGATTGCACGTCCTTGGCAGCGATACGCTGATCGCCGTTTTGTACATTACATGTATTTCTATGTTTTGTGGGCATTCATCATGATCGCTTTGAAGGTGGGCATTTTCGCTCGCGATCCGATCGCCATGGTGGCGGATCTTGCCCGCGCCATTGTCCAGCCCTATGGCGTACTGTGGTTTGTCTACATGCTCGGCTTGTTTGCCATAGCCGCAAAGCTTCTTTGGCAATTCCGGATTCCGCACTGGCTTGTGATTGCTGTTGCGACGGGTTTGCAGATCGCTTCGATCAACGTTTCAAGTTACATTGTGACGCAATTTGCCGCCTATTTCGTGTTTTTCTACATCGGTTATGCGTTCGCTCCGCAGATTTTCAGGGTGGCGGGCTGGGTAGCCGAAAACCGAGGGAAAGGAATTGCGGCGCTGGTTGCCTGGTTCGTCGTCAACGGACTTTTGGTGTTTCTGCCGAGTTTCGAACTGATGCCGGGCGAAACCCATATGGGATTTGCTGCATTTCCACCGCTGCATTTCCTGCTTGGTGTTGCGGGCGCGGTGGCGCTTTGTGCCTTCAGTGTGGTCTTGATGGATCGGCCGTATACTGGCTGGTTGCGATGGATCGGCGCGCATTCGCTTGTCATCTATCTTGCTTTCACCATTCCCATGTCGATCTTTCGCGAGATAGCTATGAATACCGGGCTGATCACGCAAACTGGGCCACTCAGCCTTGCGGTCTTTGTTGTAGCCCTGACGACTCCGATCATACTCTATTTTGCTATCGGCTTGACCGGTTTCGGGCACTTCCTGTTCGAGCGACCTGGATGGGCGCACATCAGATCTGAGTAGGCCCAGCGTAACTTCTTGATTGTGGTTCCATCATTTGATTAGTCGTAGCCTGGAGCATTCACTCACGGGGGAAGCTCGAGCCTTGGTCAATGGTTATGGTGATCGCCCGCACTGACGGGATGTCGGGTGAGAAAAATCCGCTCGAACAGAAACACCAACGCCATACCGACCATGCCGAGACCGACAATCAGCGGATCGGACTGCCACTTGATCGCGGCGAAGGTAGCTAGAACCACCACGTCGAGCGCGATTGCCGTCAACAGCATCCAGCCCTGCGCACCGATTTCGTGGCGAAGATTTCTGTAGACGCCCCAGTGAATGATGATGTCCATCACGAGGTAGAAGAAAGCGCCAAGCGAGGCGATACGGCTGAGATCAAAGAACACCGTCAGGAAGCCCGCGATCACGACAGTGTAGACCAGCGTGTGGTCCCTGATCGTGCCAGGCATTCCGAAATGGCTGTGCGGGATCATCTTCATCTCGGTCAACATTGCCAGCATCCGCGATACCGCGAAAACGCTCGCGATCAGGCCCGAAGCTGTGGCCACAAGCGCAAGCGCCACCGTCAAGTAGAAGCCGGTCGGTCCAAGCGCCGGTTTAGCCGCTTCCGCGAGGGCATAGTCCTTCGCTGCCACGATGCGTTCCAGCGGCAGACTGGAGCCCACGGCGAATGCCACAAGCAAATAGACAGCCACACATATTGCGATGGACAGGATGATGGCCCGGCCCACGTTGCGGTGCGGGTTTGTGATTTCCGCGCCGCTGTTCGTGATTGTGGTAAAGCCCTTGAATGCAAGAATCGACAGTGCGACGGATGCCACGAAAACACCTGCGCCAGCATCCCCGGCCGTCGCCTCGAAGGTGATGCCACTGGCCCAGAGGCCGGCCGCGCCGAACAGCGTAATGCCGCCGACCTTGAGCACCGCCATGACGATAGACAGAAGTCCGACAGAACGGCTTCCCGAGACGTTTACGAGATAGGCGAAGATGATCAGCCCGACGGTACTGTAACTTGACGTCTGGAAATTGCTTTTGCGCAGGTGCCATGAGCCCCTGCCAAGGCGTGGCCCGGCAGGGG
>NZ_JAPWHB010000029.1 GCF_027214025.1 Parahoeflea alexandrii | reverse complement strand
GCAGCGGTTGCCGATGGTCGGCTCAAGCAAGCTAAGATTGCCCTTGCGGCTTGAACCCCACCTTTTTCCCACTCCCCCGAATTGGCCCAAATTTGGCATTTAAATTTGAGAATATTGGCAGTCCGATTCTCAAATTAAGTGCATCTGCGATGAAGCTTTCCATATTCGATTTCGAGCCATCATGCTCTCGGCGGCGTCAGTGAACCGGACGCGATTGTCGCCCATCATGTGAGCACTCAGCATCTGGAGCATCTCCGGTCCAGCACGCTCAACGATGGCTACCCCCGCCAGCAGAGCCGGTCGCATGTGAAGAGGCAGGGTCGGCTTTGCAGGCGTGGGCAGATTCTCCCCCTGCTCGGCAACGACATGGTCAAGATCAGGGATGATTGCGCCAAGCACACGGAAGCGCCAAAGGTCATGCTCGCGCGGGAAAGGTCTTGGAATGCGTCGCATCAGAAGAAGCCGGGCAATCTCGGTTGGCGATGTCCAGGTGCCGATGCCACGTTCGGCTTCATCGTCGAGGGGAGCGGGAAAAAGGTGGGGGTAAGAACCTTCATGTAATCGAGTCCTTTTCTGGAAAGGGCACTCGGTTATGGGAC
>NZ_JAPWHB010000028.1 GCF_027214025.1 Parahoeflea alexandrii | reverse complement strand
GTTTCAGAAGCCTGCGCCGGGGGCGATGCTTGCCATGTTCTTGAGCGATGCGGTGAGGTTCTGCTTGCCGCCCTTGTAGCCGAAGATGTAGTTGGCGGAGCCCGAAAGCGAGAACAGCGGGGCGTAGCTGGGCTTTTCGGTGTCGGCTTCCACAGTGTCGGTCATGTTGTCGAGAATGAGCGTGCGGTCCTTGAGCGCGACCGAGAGAACGGCGTGGAACAGGCGGCGGCTTGTGTCCTTGACGACGACGATTTCCATGGCGTTCAGCGGAATGCCGAGACGGGCGAGGACGGCCATCTTGAGGATGGCGTAGTCTTCGCAGTCGCCGCTTGTGCGTGCAAGTGTCTCGTTGGGCGTCGACCACTGGTCGAGACGTCCGTGGTTCTGCTCGTCGGTGCGGTAGGCGACGAGATTGTTGACGGAAGCCGAGACGTGGCTGAGCTGGGCGGTGATGTCGCTGCCGCCGAGATCGAGGCGGTCGGCGAGGTCGGCGCAGCGGTTGATGCAGATGGCGGAGGCGCCGGAGGCGGCTGCCTTGCGGATGAGGCCGGAGATGCGTGCGCCACTCATGATCTTGCCGAAGCGGATGCGGTGGGCGCCGAACAACGGCAGGTCCTGGCGAATGGCCTGGCTGACGGTCTGTTTGGCGGCCCGGGTGACGGCGCCGCCGGCGGGAGCGGCTGCCGCCGGGATCGAGGCGGTGATGATCGGGTCGCGGG
>NZ_JAPWHB010000027.1 GCF_027214025.1 Parahoeflea alexandrii | reverse complement strand
CGGAGTTGTCACGTTAACGTAGGAGGATCAGCTTCCCGGATTGTCAGATTGCTTCAAGCGATGCCGGACGCCGTCTTCCAAGCGTCGATGGCTTCCATCCGGTGGTAGCGGATGGTCTGGGCATTTCGGCGGCGGGCGGGAACGGAGAAGCAGTTGCGGGTTGCGGAGTGAACGGAGATGAAACGCTGCAGCCCGCCAGGTGATCTGAAGCCCTGCATCGTCTTCTCCCGTTTGCGGAACGGTAGGTGGCTGTTTTCGGCCCTGTTGTTGAGGCCTTTGTGCGACCAGTGATCCAGACCGGGCGCGACGTCGCGTTTCGCCGCGTTGTAGGACCGCAGCTTGTCCGTGACGATACGTTTCGGAACGACGCTGTATCGCTTGATCAGTCGCACCAGAAGTCGCTTTGCCGCGCGTTTGTCGCGTCTAGTTTGGAGAATCTCGTCCAGAGTAACACCGTCCTGATCGACGGCACGCCAGAGCCAGAATGACCGGCCCGCAATCTTTACTACGACTTCATCGAGATGCCAGACATCTCCGGGACGGGCCTGCCGACGGCGCAAGTTGCGAGCGATCTGCGGCCCGAACTTGCTGGTCCATCGTCGGACGGTCTCGTAAGAAACGTCGATGCCGCGTTCCAGCAGCATCTCCTCGACCTCGCGCAAGCTCAGATTGAAGCGGACGTATAGCCAGACCGCATGCGCGATGATCTCGGGCGGGAAGCGGTGGCGTTTGTAGCTGATGATGGACCGTGTCTGCATCAGTACCGACTACGTTCAAATCGTTGCTCCGGCAATCGGTGGGAATTAGCGTGACAACTCC
>NZ_JAPWHB010000026.1 GCF_027214025.1 Parahoeflea alexandrii | reverse complement strand
AACTGGGCGATGTTGAGATCCTGAGCAGCGCTCAGTCGTTCGGCGGGACCGTGAAGCGCATTGCTCCAGTCGGCATTGACGTTAGCCAGACTCAGGATGCTGTAACCTGCGGTGCCGACCAACATGAGGATGACGAGGCTGAAAGCCAGTGCAAGCTTGAGTTTGATAGTAAAGCGCATCTTCGTGATGTCCTTGTGGAAATAGATTGTGGAAAGTGAGCCGCACTCGCCCCGCGACAGGCCGGAGGTACGTCGGTGTCATTGCTTTCATTTTTGCCCGCCAAGGATATGAACCATCTCTCGGTAGCGCTCATGCGCCGGGAATGACTGGCCCGCGTCGCGCGCCAGTCAGATGCTTGTCAGTCAGTCAGATCAGGCGCTCTGCCTGAAGTCGGCGTCGTCGCTGTCCGGTCCACCCATCGCCATATCGATGGAGAAGCCATTGGGCTTTGCGGTGGATGTGGCCTTGGGCTTGGCTACAGGGTGCTTCGCCGGCATGCCTGAAGCCATCTTGGCCGCGGTTTGCTTGAGCTGCTTGACCTGACTGTTGCTGGTTGTGCGAGCTGCGTTGTCGACCTTGAAGAAGGCGATGGATGCCTGAAGCTCTTCGGCCTGCGCCGCGAGCTCTTCGGACGTCGCCGACATCTCCTCAGATGCGCCAGCGTTCTGCTGGGTCACCTTGTCGAGCTGCTGGATCGCCTCGTTGATCTGCGAGGAGCCGATATCCTGCTCGCGGCAGGCGGCCGAGATCTCCGCGACCAGTTCGGCGGTCTTGCGGATGTCGGGCACCAGGCGGGTCAGCATTTCGCCGGCCTGAGTGGCAACCGAGACGGTCTCACCGGAGAGGCCCGAAATTTCAGCCGCTGCCGCCTGGCTGCGCTCGGCAAGCTTGCGCACTTCGGAAGCCACGACCGCAAAGCCCTTGCCATGTTCGCCGGCGCGTGCCGCTTCGACGGCTGCGTTCAGCGCAAGCAGGTCGGTCTGGCGGGCGATTTCCTGAACGATGGAAATCTTCTCTGCGATGGTGCGCATGGCGTTCACGGCGCGGTCCACGGCATTGCCGCTTTCCTC
>NZ_JAPWHB010000025.1 GCF_027214025.1 Parahoeflea alexandrii | reverse complement strand
AATGCCGACTGGAGCAATGCGCTTCACGGTCCCGCCGAACGACTGAGCGCTGCTCAGGATCTCAACATCGCCCAGTTGCAGCAGATCCGTCAGCAGAAAAACATGCTCGCGGCGGAAAACAGCCGCGAAGCCGAGAAATATATCAGCAACAGCGACGAGGCACGCGCCGAGTTCGACAAGACCTTCCAGGTCATTCTTGGAAAGGCCACCGAAAAGGGTATGGTGTTCTGGAACAAGCTTACTGGCTTGACCACCGAGTTCCGCAAGCAGGACGACCAGATCCGCAACTTCATGCTGGCCGGAAACCCGGATGCAGCGCAGCGCATTTCAGCCACGACGGCACGTGCAACAACATCCGAAATCGACGCTCTTTTGGATGAGGTCTTCGAGCTTGAGCGCGGCCGTCTTGTGGAGGCCAACCAGGGCGCCGACGATGCCTACACAAAAATCCGCTCTATCGTGATCTCCCTTGCCGTCATAGCCGCAATTGCGGCGCTCGCCGCCGCCGTCTGGATCGCGCTCGGCATAAACAATGGCTTGAAGAAAATTAAGGCTGTTGTGGCCGCCGTTGCGACCGGTGATCTCGATCAGAATATCGAGATCAAGACCAATGACGAAATCAAGGATCTCGTCGATACCGTGAACATCATGACTACCAATCTGCGCGATACGGCCAATCTCGCCGACCAGATCGCCAATGGTGACCTGACGGTGACGCCGAAGCCCTTGTCCGACAAGGATACGCTCGGCATCGCGCTTCTTTCCATGGTCGAGCGTCTGCGTGGCGTCGTCGGCGATGCCCTGTCGGCGGCGGACAATGTCTCGTCGGGCAGCCAGCAGCTTTCGTCGGGTTCCGAGCAGCTCTCCCAGGGTGCGACCGAACAGGCCTCCTCTGCAGAAGAGGCCTCCGCCTCGATGGAAGAAATGGCCGCCAACATCAAGCAGAATGCTGACAACGCCGCCCAGACGGAAAAGATTGCCCGGCAGTCGGCAACCGACGCCGAGGAAAGCGGCAATGCCGTGGACCGCGCCGTGAACGCCATGCGCACCATCGCAGAGAAGATTTCCATCGTTCAGGA
>NZ_JAPWHB010000024.1 GCF_027214025.1 Parahoeflea alexandrii | reverse complement strand
GGTACTGTAACTTGACGTCTGGAAATTGCTTTTGCGCAGGTGCCATGAGCCCCTGCCAAGGCGTGGCCCGGCAGGGGCGATCCACTCTGGTATTCCATGGAGTTGCAACACCACCATGGAGAAGCGTGAATGGACAGGCAGAAGGATACGACGGTTGAGGCCCTCTTGGAACATCTGATCGAACATGGGCCTGGCGACATCGCTACGGTCTTTGCGCGAGCCTTTGAGCTGGCGATGCAGATCGAGCGTGAACGGTTTCTCGGTGCCGGCATTTACGAGCGTACCGCCGGGCGGCAGGGCTACGCCAATGGTTACAAGCCCAAGCGGATCGACACGCCTGCAGGCACGGTCACCGTGCAGGTTCCCAAGACAGCCGGCCATGAGGGTGAACCGTTCTATCCGCACTCTCTGGAGCGCGGCCGCCGGTCGGTGCGGGCAGTGATGCTTGCCGTGGCCGAGATGTACATCAAGGGCGTTTCGACGCGCGAAGCCGAGGCGGTCATGCGCGAGTTCGGCATCGAAAGCCTGTCGTCTACCCAGGTCAGCCGCGCCACGAAACTGCTTGATGAAGAACTGGAGGCTTGGCGCAACCGCCCCCTGGGCGAATGCAGATACCTTATTCTTGATGCTCGTTATGAGAAAGCACGCGTGTGCGGTGTGGTCCGCGATGTCGCTGTTCTCTCCGCCGTTGGCATCGGCCCAGACGAGCGCCGCCGGGTGCTCGGGGTCTCGGTTGCCCTGTCGGAGGCGGAGGTCCATTGGCGCGATTTCCTTCGCAGCCTCCATGCACGCGGCCTACGGGGCGTGGAATACATCGTGTCCGATGACCACGCAGGACTACAAGCCGCGCGCAGGGCTGTCTTCGGAGCAGCGCAATGGCAGCGTTGCCAATTCCACCTGGCCCAGAATGCAATCCATCACGCGCCGAGTGTCGCAATCCGAAAATGTATCGGGACCGAGCTGCGCGCGGTCTGGAACGCTGGTTCCCTGGCCAAGGCCGAAACCGCCCTGGCCGAGTTGGTCTCTGCGTACCGTGACACCGCGCCGAAACTTGCCGCATGGCTGAAAAAGGCCGCGCCTGAAGGGCTCGCTGTGTTTGCCTTGCCCGAACACCATCGCCGTCGCATGCGCACATCCAACCCTATGGAGCGAGGTGTGCAGCAAGAACTCAAGCGCCGCACAATCAAGGTCAGGGTCTTTCCCAACGAGGCCGCGCTCGAACGGCTGGTCAGCGCAGTGCTGGTCGAGATCGACGACAAATGGGCCGCCGACACAAAGGCCTACATCAAATGGGAATGCCAGGATGCATGATCACCCCATCCGGGAATTTCCAGACAACAGGTTGCTCAATC
>NZ_JAPWHB010000023.1 GCF_027214025.1 Parahoeflea alexandrii | reverse complement strand
GGGAGCGGGAAAAAGGTGGGGGTAAGAACCTTCATGTAATCGAGTCCTTTTCTGGAAAGGGCACTCGGTTATGGGACAATTGAGGATGAAGGTCTGGGTTGAGGTTATCGGCACGGATGGCGTTCCGCAGCGTCGGGAAATTGCAACCGTCGACCGCAGTGTCGACGGAGTGGGTCTCGACGCGCTCGGCCTTTCCCTGGCAGAAGGCAAGGCGATACAGTGCCGCCTGCAAGAAGAGCTTACGCAGTTTCAGGTGGATCAAGCCAGCCAGCACGATCGGAAATGTCACGACTGTGGCCGCCTTCAAGGGGTTCATGACTATCGATCTCGCACGGTCCATTCGCTCTTTGGTATTTGTCGCCTGCGGGTGCCTCGGCTCCGCAGCTGTAGCTGCGGAAAGCCGGCAAAGGCGAACACCGGAAACATCGAGACCTTGTTGAAGGGCAGAGCGACGCCGGAATTGGAGCGCGTACAAGCCGAGCTCGGTTCGCGCCTGTCGTTTCGTGAAGCAGCTCGTGTACTCGATCTTTTTGTTCCGACCGCGCGGCCACACAATCATCGAACCGTCGTCAACCGGCTCGCCAAGGTGGCCGATCAGATCGAAAAATGGGATGCCGCGAGCCCCTATCGCATGAGCCGGGCCGGCGGATCCTCCATTTCCGTCTTCATTGATGGCGCCTATATCCGTGCAGTTCCTGGATATCAGAGCCGGCATTTCGAGATCGCCATGGGACGCGTTGTTTCACCGGGGCGGCTACCGCGTCAGTTCGCGGCTGCACCGCATGTGGCTACCGGCAAGCACGATGCGGTTCGTGCCGCAATGCGGGCGCAAGGATGGTTGCCTGGCCGCGACGTCACTGTTTTCAGCGACGGAGACGTCGGGCTGCAAAGCATCGTGCTCAGTGCAACAAGGGAGCCCGTGACGCATATTCTTGACTGGTTCCATCTGTCGATGCGGCTCCGGCACATAGAACAGACGTGGCAAGGCCTCAGGCATATCGGCGATCTGAACATCTACCTTCGAGATGTTGCGGTTGATGTGCAGCGGCTTCGCCATCTGCTTTGGAGCGGCTACGTCAGGGAGGCGACGAGAGCCGTGAAGAATATGCTCTACCAGCTGGAGCAGCACGCCACACTTCGAGACGCCAACCAAAAGCTCAAGCGATTGTCCGTATTGATCAGCAATCTCCGGTCCTACCTGGTCCAGAACGCAACGTCGATTGTCGACTACTGCCATCGATATTGGTCGGGTCAGCCGATATCGAGTTCTCCGGCCGAAAGCGCCGCCAATAGCCTCGTGAACGCTCGGATGAACAAGAAACGGCAGATGCGTTGGTCTCCTGCCGGTGCCCATCGGGTATTACAGGTTCGGGCAGCGGTTGCCGATGGTCGGCTCAAGCAAGCTAAGATTGCCCTTGCGGCTTGAACCCCACCTTTTTCCCACTCCCC
>NZ_JAPWHB010000022.1 GCF_027214025.1 Parahoeflea alexandrii | reverse complement strand
TAGCACGTCGGGAACATGTTCTGCCGACAGGTTATGGCCGCACGCGCAGCTTCCATATCGCGCAGCGGGTGGCCATAACCGGGTCTCAGGTCTCAACAGTGGTTTTGCTGAACCACACCGCTGAGGAGACCGGCTATGACCACCACCCATTCTATCCCTTCGACCGTCCTGGTCGCCATCGACATTTCCAAGCACCGCCATGAGGTCCTGATCGGAGTCCCGGGCAAGAAGCGTCGTCGTCGTATGACGATCATGAACACGCTGGAAGACTTCCATCGTTTATCCGCGGCACTGGTGGGGTACGACCTGCCTGTTCGGATCGGGTTCGAGGCGACCGGCAACTATCACAGACCCCTGGCGCATCATCTCGGACAGGCCGGGTTCGAACTGAAGCTCGTTTCCTCGGTCGGCTTGGCCCGGACGCGCGAGGCCTTGCACAACAGTTGGGACAAGAACGACCCGAAAGACGCTCAGGTCATCCTGCACATGCTGGAGATCGGCGCCGTGCAGTTCTTCCATGATCCGCTGGTCGTCGGGACCGCCGACATCCAGGAACTCTCGAAGACCCACGAGATCGTCTCGCGTTCGAAGACCGAGCTATGGCACCGTATCCTGACGCATTACCTGCCGCTCTACTTCCCCGAGGCCGAGCGGTTTCACCGAAGCTCCCGGACGGACTGGTTCCTGGCGTTCCTTGAGAAGTATCCAACACCGGCGATGATCACGGCCATGAGCCAAGAAGCTTTCATCGCAGATGCCTGGCAGGTGGTGGGCAAGAAGGTTTCCAAAGAACGCCTGCTTTCAGATATTTACGCCACGGCCATAGACTCTGTTGGTTTGCCCGTCGGACCGGATTCCGACGCGGTTCGCATGTTCCGTCTCGTCCTTGCCGAAGGCAGAAGCCTTGTCCGCCAGCGCAACGAGATTGAGGCCCGGGCGGTCGAGCTGCTCTCCGATCTGCCGGACTATCAGTTGCTGACAACCATCCCCGGCATCGGCCCGATCAATGCGATGACCATCCTCGCGGAGGCCGGCGACCTGCGGCGGTTCCGGCATCACCGGCAGTTCCTGAAGTTCTGCGGCATGGACCTGGCCACCGTGCAGTCCGGCATGTTCCGCGGCCAGAGCCGGATCTCGAAGTATGGCAATGCCCGGCTGCGCCGTACGCTCTGGATGGCTGGCCAGACGGCCGTTCTCAAGCGGACCAACAGCTTCCGCGACAAGTTCGAGCGCTACATCTCGAAGGATCGACACAACGCACATCTGCGCCGCAAGGCCTACACCGCAATCGCGGCCAAGATGGCGCGCACCGTACACGCCGTGGTCAATCACGGTGAACCCTATCGCCCCTTCTTCGAAGGGGTGAGCCCAGGCGGAAGGACCTCTCTCTGACATGAGCCGTGGAGGCAGACATCTGACCTCGTAGATAATGTTCGGGCCTTCTGCTTGGGATTTGGGATCTCGTATTAAGGACGGTGAGGGCCGCCATCGCGCGTACCCTGTGTTTGCTATGGATGAGATCATTTCTTGACGGCAGAGCCCGTCTGGGCAACCTTATCACGGTATCCGGACAGCCGGGTGCCACACGACCTGCTGACCTAAGCAGCCAGAATTTCCCGACATAGGACGTTGTC
>NZ_JAPWHB010000021.1 GCF_027214025.1 Parahoeflea alexandrii | reverse complement strand
GAGGCCGGGTTCGGCGGGGCGCTGAGCTCGGACGCGGTGCTGAGCGGCGGGGCGCAGGCGCTTCTGGCCGGGCTGCAGGCCGACGGCTCGGGGCTCGAGGCGGCGCTGACAGCGATCACCACCGAGCTTGGCGATGCGAGCCAGGCGATCGCGGTGATCTGGGATTATCTCGACGACAACTACGTCAATGGCGGTCCGACCCAGGATTCGATCAACGAAGCCTTCATCCGGCTGGGCGCGGCCTATGCCGGCCTGCTCAAGGCCGGAACGATCGACCCGCTCGTCGGCGTGACGGCGAAGTACACGGCCGACGGCCTGGATGGCGGATCAGCACCCGACCGGGTGCAGAGCCTGCATGACAACCTGTTGGGCAACGTCACCAGTGCGGCGATCGCGCAGCGCTTCGGCGGCGATGCGCTTGAAGGCACACTGACCAGCCTGGTCACCGGCGTCGACGCCAACCTGCTGACCCGTCCCTACTACTCGGGCAACGAAAACGCCTCGGATGCGGCAGCGCGTGCCTTCGACGTCGCCAACGGTTATGTCGAGGCGGCTTCGGGCCAGCTGACGGCGACCGATGTGGACAATGGCGAGACGGCTCAGCTGCTGTGGTCGGGCAATGCGACGGGCACCTACGGCACGTTCTCGATCGACACCAACACTGGCGAATGGGTCTACAAGCTCGACAACGGCCTTGCCCCGACGCAAGGGCTGACCGAGGGCCAGATCGTCACGGAAGTCTTCACGGCCACCGTGACCGACCCGCAGGGCGCGACCGACACGGTCGACGTCACCATCACCATTACCGGCACCAATGATGCGCCGGTGATCGAGGCAAACTCGGTCGTGGCAGGTGCAGCGACGGAAGACGCGGATTCGGCAGCACCCTCGACCGCGATTGCCGATTTCACCGCGATCAGCGGCGATATTGCCGCTCTGCTGGCTGCTCCGGGCTACAATGACGACATGGGCGCTCTGCTGCAGAGCGTTCTGGGCCTGCCGGGCGTGACCTCGATGGCCGACGCGATCACCGCGGTGTGGCAGCACCTCGATGCCAATTACGGCTCCTACTATATCAATGATGTCAACGAGGCCTTCGTCCGTCTCGGACTGGAATATGCCGAGTACATCCAGGGCGGCGGTTCGCCGCTTATCGACGTGATCGCCAAGTTCCAGGCCGACAACAACGGCAACGGCATTCCGCAGCGGCTGCAGAGCCTGCATGACAATCTGCTCGGCAACCTCGACGGCCCGTCGCTGGCCGACAAGTTCCTCGGCGCGCCGCAGGGATCGAACAATGCGGATCCGCAGCCTGCGCTGCATGCCGAACTGACCCAGTCGATCGACGATCTGGGCCTCACCGGCCGGCCGATCTACGGCGGGTACGAAGGCCAGGCCAACAACGCGCTGTCGTTCGACCAGGCCAACGGCCTGCTGCCGGCGGCCTCGGGCCAGCTGGTGGCCACCGATGTCGACGCCGGCGAGACGTCGCTGCTGCAGTGGGCGGGCAATGCCGCGGGCACCTACGGCAATTTCGTCGTCGATGCCGATACCGGTGTCTGGAGCTATTTCGTCAACAACGGCGCAGCGGCGACGCAGGCACTGGCCGCGGGCCAGACTGACACGGAAACCTTCACGGTTGTGGTAACCGACCCGCAGGGCGCGACCGACACGGTCGACGTCACCATCACCATTACCGGCACCAATGACGCACCGGTGATC
>NZ_JAPWHB010000020.1 GCF_027214025.1 Parahoeflea alexandrii | reverse complement strand
AGCGGCGCAAGGTCAGCCTGCTCGTCAACCGTGCCCGACTGCACGCCCGAGGTGATCACCGGCGCGTCATTGGTGCCTGTCACCGTGATCGTCACCGTCTGGGTGGCCGTGAAGATGCCGTCATTTATCTGCACGTCGAAGGACAGGGTGATGACTTCGCCCGCGGCGAGGAAATCCACCGCGGCGTTGCCGACCGCATAGGTCCAGGCAATCGACCCGCCTGCGGCGGTTGTCGATTCGACGGTGATGCCGCCTGGCGTATCCAGGCTGAAGCCAGCGAGCAGCGCATCGAGCTGCGCCGCCGTGAGCGTGCTGCCGTTGTTGAGCACTTGCGAAACGACAGCGCTGGCTGCGACTTCCGCCGTGCGGGTCTCGCCGAAATCCGGATCGAAAAATGTGATCGAGCCGGTGGCGGCAACAGGGTCGGCATCGATGCCGCCCGGATTGTCGACAGACTCGACGATCCCGCCGGTGGACACGCCGCCGGTCACCACCGAGGCAATGTTGCCGGTATTCTCATCGATGGCAGCCCCGGCCCCGCCGTCACCGGCTCCCGAAGTATCCCCCAGCAAGCTCAATGTCTGCAGCCCGTCACCGGCGATCGATGCCCCGCTCGAATCCTCGAACTCCCCGCCCGAGCCGGTCGGAGTCTGTGGCGAGACTGAAAGCGTGTTGTTCGGACCGGCGGCAACATTGAAGCCGCTGGTTTCGAGCGTTGCGACCAGCGCCTCCTGCGGCACCTCGATGTCGCCGATGATGAAGGTCGGCACATTCAGCGCACCGCCGATGATCCGGATCTGCGAGCCGTCCGGCTGGATCAGCAGCAGGTCGTCGCCGTCAAGCTGGATGTTCTCGATGCTGGCGCTGGCCGCCAGCGTCACCCGGTTTTCCGCATCGGGAACGATGATGCTGATCCCCGGCGCTGCGCCGGAAGCTTCATTGCCCGATGTCGTGCCGGAGCCCGTGTCTGCCTGCGCCATCAAGACCGCGTCCAGGCCGCTGTCGGCCTCTGCGCTTTCGATAATGGTTTCCGAATTATCAAGGCCGCGGTCTTCAATCATGACAGGACTCCCAAACTGAATTTACCCACCCTTGACCAGTTAGTATTTCATCAACAAATACTTTGAATCGAAATCGAATACATAGGTATGCCAATGGGGACTTTATCAAGAAATGGTAAATTTTACTGCATATTTAATTATGCTTTTTAGCGGGCGCTGATTCCCGAAGACCCGACACGCCGACAACCGGACGAAGTATCCATTCCGTCCGGAGAAAGATAATTTATTCAATTTTTATCGAATTAAATATGTATTTGTTGGTTTTGTTTGTTTTCAAGATCTTATGTTTGTTTGAGTAGTCTTATCCCAACTAACGGGGAAGGCATAACAAATGTATAGCCAAGTAAAAAAGAAGATTTTTCTCTCAAATACTACATTGGCAATCTCGTTACTCTTCACCGTCGCCGCACAGGCAAATGTTGATGAGACACCCCGAACAAAACCCGCGGTTTTGGTTGAAGCAAATACACCCGGCCCGCTCGCCCCTCCTCGCGCTACCGTCCCGGACGGCGTCGCAAGCCTGGCCTGGCTGTCCCCGGCGCCCCTCTCCACCACCTTGCGCCTGACCCGCACTGGCCTGCCGCTGCTTGCCGCCACGCCGGCCCCCGCCCCGGCCCAGGCCCAGGCCCAGGCCAATGACATGGCCGGTGGTTCGATCAGGCAAGCCGCCAATGATCTGCCGGACGCCCGCGACCCGATCATCACCGCCTCGATCCCGGCGGCAGCCGCTCCCGCCGGCGGCGCCGTCACCCGGGCCGCCAAA
>NZ_JAPWHB010000001.1 GCF_027214025.1 Parahoeflea alexandrii | reverse complement strand
TCACGGTATCCGGACAGCCGGGTGCCACACGACCTGCTGACCTAAGCAGCCAGAATTTCCCGACATAGGACGTTGTCCGAAACAATCATTCCCGGTTTTCCCCGCCGTTCAATAAGCGTCGTCAGTTCTCGTGCGACACGACGACCGGAGATCGACGTGTCCGGGATCGCCGCCAGGCATTCGCGCGTGACGTCGTCGACAATGTTGAGCACGCGGAAGCGTCTGCCGCAGGCGAACTGATCGTGGACGAAATCCAGCGACCAGCGGGCATTTGCTTTTGCTTCGACGAGGATCGGCGCACGCGTGCCGACAGCACGCCGCCGCGCCTTGCGTTTGCGCACAGAAAGACCTTCCTCCCGATACAGTCGGTAGATGCGATTGACGCCGGACGGCTCTCCATCACGCCGAAGCAAGATGAACAGCCGTCGATATCCGAAACGCCGGCGCTCATTGGCCAGATCACGCAGCCTCAATCGCAGCTCGACGTCCGGCGGTCGGCAGGATCGGTAGCGAACCATCTTGCGGTCAGCGGATATAATCTGGCAGGCCCGCCGTTCCGAAAGCCCCATAACGGTCTTCAGATGCGTGACAGCTTCACGCTGGGCGGCGGGCCCTACCATTTTTTTGAAAGAAGCTCGCGAAGCGCGGCAACATCTAACATCTGCTCGGCCAGCAGTTTCTTCAGCTTGGCATTCTCCTCTTCGAGCGCCTTCAGACGCTTCGCCTCGGACACGTCCATGCCGCCGTATTTGGCCTTCCAGTTGTAAAACGTCGCTTCTGAAATTCCGTGCTTGCGGCACAGGTCAGCCGCCTTTGCCCCAGCCTCCTGCTCACGCAGCACACCGATGATCTGCTCTTCCGTAAATCTCTGCTTCTTCATTCGTCCGTCCTCTGATGGGCCGGACTCTAATCAATTCTGGAGGAAATTCGCAGTGGCAGGTCACACCCTGCCCAGCCGATCCGCACGCTGCAGGATGCTGCCAATGACGGCCAGATCATCGTGGTACGATGCAACTTGTGCCGGCGGCTGATAAATTATCTGGCGACGGACCTAATCGAGGTGCTCAATCCCTCCCGCCCAGTGGATGCGCCGCCCTTTGCCTGTTCTCGTTGCGGCACAGCCAGTTACATGGATGTTCGCATCAAGACGCCGTCTGTGGGAGATTATGGGCACCTTGTCATACGCCGTCTGCTAGGAGTTAGAAGTGTGACGGAATGGGGAAACCGCCCACTGGGTGACGAGGTGAAGCGAGGCAAAGATGTCAAGCGACGGTGACAACTCAGGCGACATCTACCATCATGAGTTTATCGTCCGGCAATGGACGCTGTAGCGCTTTCGCTTCGCTCCACGGTGCCGATAGCCATGTATCGATGTCCTCGGGCGTGGTCAGAATCACCGGCATCGCCTTCTTGTGGATCGGCTCCACGATCGCGTTGGGTTGTGTCGTAAAGAAAGAATAGAAGTCTGCCTCTATCTCTCCCTCTTTGAGTTTGCGGACGCTCGTCCAGCGTGTCCATATGCCCGCGAAGAAAAAGAGTGGCCGATCTTCGCTCACCGCAAACCAGGTGTTAGGAGTCCGCTCCCCATCTTTCTTGCTTTTCGGATCGGGTTCAGCGAACTCTGTTGCGGGCACCACACAACGGCTCTCGACCCCGAGCCAGCGTCGCCAATGCGGTGATGATGCATTGCGCACATTCGTGACGCCCCTGTCGACCTTCTTACCTTCCAAAAACTTTGGCGGTGTCGGCATACCCCAGCGCGCTCGCACAAGTTCGCGCTTGTTGCCATCACCATTTCGCACAATTGGCGCTGGGTAGTCAGGATAAATCTTCCCAGGCTCAAGATTACCGACCTCGTTCGCCACTGCCCGGGTGAACTCCAGAATTGCCTGCGGTCCTATCGTGAGATTGTAGAGGTTGCACATAAGCGTATCTCCCTGGAAGCCAAGCCAAGCCAAGCTTAACCGAGATAAAAAGGCAAGGTATCCGCGATGCCCATCATGTGGGATCAAAGCCCGAGTGAAGGGGCGTGCGGGCCGAAGGAGCTCCAGCCGGCGATGGTCTGGGTGGACCCAGTGATGCGTCACGAAGAGCGGACTTCTATGGAGCGGTGCCGAAGCAATCAACTGCCATAAAGATGCGGTTTCGTCTGGCACTTCGGAAGCCGGGCATCTTCGGTCCTCAGGTCTCAGCGGTTACCGAAGCTTCCAAGTCTACAGGCCGGCTTTGGGAGAACGCACTATTAGCCGCCTTGTCCGTCAAAAACGCCCTGCCTTTGACCATTCCGCGGCCAAGTCTTTGCCACCTGAATGTCTCCGAACCCGTTTTGTAAACCGCAAGGGGAGAGACCGCTACCGGCCCCGGAGTGGTCAGTGTAGCTTTCCTTGTTTGTGGGCTGCCAGATCTAAATGTCTAAGCCCCGCCTTTGTCCAAAACTCCAGTCAATCCCGCCTTTGCCGCGAGCAAGCCCGGAAACCTGCTGTCCGAGCTTTTTCTCGAGAGACGGCGACCAGGGGACGAGTTGGAAACCCAAACCGTTTTCGATCATCGCGAAGCGTCCCGACGCAAGCGTCAGACGTTGACGATATGTACCTGCGACGTACTCGCCGTCCGCGGCATTTACATGCGGCATTCCAACTTCTTCCGCGAGCTTACCGGCTACCGCATCTAGTTCCCGCTGTCGTAGCGTGTTGAGTAGATCGCACTGGAGGATGATGCGCTGTCCTTGCCGGCGCGCCAAGCCTTCACCTGCAAGCTGTTCAGCGCGCGCTGCCATGGCGTTACGTACCTCGCCACCGAACCCGCCCTTGGATAACGGCATGGGCGTTCGCTCGACCAGCCGGTGATCGAGCCAGGTGGCGCCGGGCGCATTGACCTGTGCCCTCAGGTCGAAGTCGGAGCGCAGCGCCAGAACTAGGGTCGACCTTCTGTCGTCAGGCGCACCGAACCGGCGTACTTCAACGATACCGCCCAAGGGCGGCGCGTGTTCAAAGGCTTCGATCCCCGGGAAACGGACATGGTGGGCGCGCCCGTCGGTGCCATCGATCACCGCATATGCTTCGCCGGTCAGTTCGTCATGCAGTCCCTTGTCGACCAGCCGTCCGATGATTAGTGAGCCCGCTTCGCCAGTGTCGATCGAGAAGTCACTGATCCCGCGATCCTGGCCTCGTTCGGTGAAGGCGCGATGTATGGTCTTGATGATGTCGCCGCGCATGCCGAGATCGCGCAGTTTGCGCTCGGCCTCAAGACCGACCATCCATTCGCCGGGATCGGCGGATGTGGCGAGCCCCATTTTTTCCAGATGTTGCAGACGACCGATCATCAGATGTTGGGTCTCTCTGCCACTCACGTCACCGACGTCCGGACGAAGATCGATGTAGCCGGTCTCGTCCGCAGCAAGACGGATCTCGCTATCGAGGCTGGTCCAGCGCTCGGCTGTGATTTCCTTTTCGAGCGCGGCACGGATCTCGTGTTCGGGTTTCGGACCGAGCTCGAGCGAGACCAATTCCTCGCAGCGTGACCGCAGTCCGCGGCTAATATAGTCGCGAGATATCACGAGATCGCCTCCGGTCTCGTCGACACCACGAACGAGAAGATGAACATGTGGGTTGTCAGTGTTCCAGTGATCGACAGCGACCCAGTCGAGCCTGGTGCCGAGATCGGTTTCCATCTGCCGCGCGAAATCACGGGTGAAGGCCTTGAGGTCCTGCATCTCGCTGGCGTCCTCTGGCGAGACGATGAACCGGAAATGATGCCGGTCATCCTCGCACCGTTCGGAGAAGGCGAGGTCATCGGCGGCATCAGTCGTCGCATCGCACATGATGCCGCGTTCACCGTCGCGCGTGACGCCCTCGCGCTTGAGATAGGCGACGTGGGCCGTGAGCGGGGCCAATCGGAAGGCGCGGCCGCGATGGCGGACGACGCGGGCCTTGACGATGACTCGTCGCGAGGGACTGAACAAACGCGCGCGGGCAAAGCGCGTCCGGCCCCGCCCGAAGTTCGATCGGCCATAGCCGGAATTCCGGCCCCTGGAGCCTGGTCCGACGACATGGCCGGACTTCTTGGCGGCTCGGATCACCTGATTGATGAAGCCCTTCTGGCGCGGAACCCGTTTGTCGCGGATACGGCCAGGACGGATACGGAAGTCACGGTCGTCGCTGCTCATCGCGCTCCTTCCTCATTCCGGTTTTTTGGCGCAGTGCTGCAAATATCGTTGAAATCACATGACAATTCATTGACAGCGGCACGCGGCCCGACCGACCGGCACGCCGGAACCCATGTCATTTCAATGACTTGCGGTTCGCCCGGCGCGCCCCTTTTATCTCGCCCTCCTTCGGTCGTGCTCTCCCGCCCAGCAAGCAATTCCGCTTCATCTTTTCGGAAGCACGCTAGACTTCGCCTTTGTGCGCGCATCGTTATGGGCGTTCTCTCGCCCGCGATGGTGCGACGAACAGCCCGCTTGCGTCTGGGGCGAGGCGCTCATCGCGCTCTCCCGACGGTGCGGCTGGTTTGGTCTTGGGTATGACGGAAGTTGACGCTGAATCGGATGCCACACCGTCGTTCGACGTTGCGATGAACAGCGGAGCCTGTGTCCAATCGTTGCGGTTGATCTGCGGTGGGATTGCCGCCAACGAGGCGCCGGACGCATAGATATAGGGCGTAAGTGCGGCGACGAAGTTGCGGGTCTCGACCGGTAGCGGACGACCATCGGCAAGATATTCGTCGTAGCGCGCGGGCCCTGCATTGTAGGCGGCCAGGAAGCCTGGCGATCCATATCGGTCGTAGAGTTCGCGCAGATAGGCGGTGCCCGCGAGAATGTTGTCGCGCGGATCGTAGGGATCGCCATCGAGACCATATCTGGCGCTCAGTTCGACCCAGGTTTCGGGCATGATCTGCATAAGGCCCATCGCGCCTTTGGACGAAACCGCGCGGACAAACCCATTGCTTTCCGCTGCCATCACGGCACGGATCCAGCGTTCGGGAAGCCCCAACCGGTGCGAGGCCTCGGCGATATGCGCGGCATTGGGATCGACGCCGGACTGTTCGTTTGGCATAGGGCTCTCGGCCCAAACGTATGCCGGAAAGGTGGCTGACAAGCTTCCTAACACCAGCAGTCCGGAAAGGAGCAAGGGGCCGGGGCGGGCGGCACGGAGCCTGCCCGTTGCACTCCCGACCTCAAAATATTTGCGCACGCGGGACATGCTCTCAGTCCTTCTCGCCGCGCTTCGGCGGGCGGTTCCAATGCAGCGTCCAGGTGTCCTGGTCGGCATCGAGCTGGAACAGATTAGCGCGGATCGGATGATCGAAAGCAGGGTCGTCAAGTTGCAGGGAGAGGTAGTTTCCGGCCTTCTCGCCGGTGCGTTTCCAGGCTGCTCCGACTTCCGTGCCGGTTCCGTCGTAACGGTGAATGCGATAGTCGGGCGCATTGTCGGTGTCGCAGGGTTCGGCCGGAACAAGGGTGAGGTCGCGGTCAAGCGTCAGCGTGTGGATGCGTCCGGTGAAGCAGGACTTGGTGCGGGTGAATTGACCAATCTGTGTCATGGGCTGGGTCCTTTGATTGCGGTTGGGGTACGGTTTGATAATGCTGGGGTAGGGGGTCAACGGACCGGTGCGCGCCACTCGTAGTGGCCGGTTCCCCTCTCATCGGTGAGGAGCGGCATGGCGCGGCCGATGACCGCGCTTTGCGGAAGCGGCCCGAAATACCGTCCGTCGAGGCTGTCGGGATGCCGCCAATTCAAGAGAAACACCTCGCCGTCGGCGATGCGCTGACAGCCCTGCCAGACGGGGAGGGCACGGCCGATGCGGTCCTTCTGTTGCGCCTTAGCCATCTCGATCCCGTCGACGGTGATGGTGACGCCGTACCGACAGACGCGCTGTCCGGGGAGGGCGACGATCCGCTTCAGGAGAGGCACGGTGAGGGGCAGATACCCGCGCCGCTCGAGCATGTGGGCGAGATGTTCCGGCGGTGCGACGACGACGAGATCGGGAACTTCGAGATGGTCCGCAGGACGGACGGCATAGAGGCCCACTGGCGCGCTGGCTGATGCGTTCCAGATCAGCTTCGGCGTGACGGGAACGACCAAGTTTGTGCCGATTGTCAGCACGGCTAGTGCAGAGGTGCAGAGGTAGAACCGCCGCTTCATGGGTGCGTCCTCTGTCGGAGGCGCCAGGCATGGTGCTGTGCGCGGGTGTAGCTGCGCGGTTCATGCCCGGCGGTCAGACGGTTGTGGACGTGGCGCCAATAGTCCGGTGTGACTTCGGCGGGATGGATCTTGAGCGCTTCGACGGCATCTATTGCCTGCAGCACGCGTTCGACCTTCGGCCAGCCGGTGATCTTGAGCAGGATGTCGCCGCCCGGTCGTACGAACGGCAGCGTCTGATAAGGCATTCCCGGTTCGACGGCGCGGACGATATCGATGCGCGAGACGATCGTACCATAGTCATTTGCGGCCCAGCGGACGAAGGAAAATATGGTTCCTGGTGCAAAGCAGACGATGCGCCGCTTGCGGTCGAGCCTTTGCTCGACGGCGTGGTGTCCGAACCGGATCCAGTGCTCTATCCGCTTTTCGATCCAGGTTAGCTCGACACATGTGTGGGCTTCCGCGGACCGCATTGTGGGTATCCGACCGCCGTGCGAGCGAGGGTCCTCGTTGTTGGTCATGGCTGGTCTCCTTCGATGTCCGGGAACTCGCGGGTGAGAAGATCGCGAAACATGTCGGCGACCGTGACGCCGCGTTCGAAGGCCGCGATCTTGATACGCCCCCGCAGTTCGGGTGTGACGTCGATGGTCAGCCGTGCTGTGAAATCCTGGCGTTTGGTTTCGCTGCGGTTGGCCGATTTGACCCAATTTTCCGGATCGCTTGGCCGCGCCGCGAAACCGCGTTTGGGACGCTCACTCATCGGGCGAGCCTCCCGATTTCGGTGGCAAGGGCAGTTATTTCGCCAGCGGCCAGACTGTCGCAATCGATCTCGAATGCGAGCCTTCCGAGTTGTGCGGCCGAGGCGAAGACGACACGTTGGCCAATTGTCGCGCGCAGCACTGGCGGATCCTGATCGGCCAATGCCTCGGAGGTTTCGCGCGCAATGATGGTTCGGGCGGCGCAGCGATTGAGAACGAAACGCACGACGAGCTGGGGCCGGAATATGCGCGCCTCTTCGATCAGGCGCAGAATCTCGGCGGAGGCCCAGCCGTCGAAGGGAGAAGGCTGCACAGGGATGAGGATGACGTCGGCAGCGAGCAGTGCCGAGCGCATCAGCCCGGCGACGCGGGGCGGCCCGTCGATGACGATGTGGTCCGCATTGCGGGCCAATTCAGGCGCCTCGCGGTGGAGCGTGTCACGCGCCAGGCCAATAGTGCCGAAGAGCCGTGGCAGGCCCTCCCGGGCGCGCTGCTCCGACCAGTCAAGCGACGAGCCCTGGGGGTCGGCATCGACAAGCGTAACGCGGTCTCCGCGCCGCGCCCATTCACCAGCGAGGTGCAGGGCGAGGGTGGTCTTGCCGACACCACCCTTCTGATTGAGGAGTGCCACGATCATGACGCACCTCCGGACGTTCGGCCTCTCAGCGCGCCGGCGACAGGTCTCGGAACTTCACTCTGACTGGGTTTTTCCACAGAGTGCCCGCTTCTTAAGAAGTTAGATTCTTTGTTAGACTCTAAGTTAAGGGAACGATTTCTGGTTTGCTCACGGGGACTTAACCCCGGTTCGGGTTCCCGATAGCACGAGGGTGCGGTTCCCGATGGCACGTGAGTGCGGGTTCCCGATAGCACGACGGTTTCCACAGCCTGTCCACAGGGCACTGGCTCGAAAGCGAGCAGGGTGCGACGTGCATCGAGCTCAAGGAAAAGCCGGTAGCCGGGAAGCGGTTGCCGCTTGACGATGGCGCGCAATTCGAAGGCGAAACGTTTGAAGGGCGAGAGGCTGCCCGACTTGAGATAGAGGTGACGGAAATCGAAGCGCCAGCCGCCAGCTTGTTTGCCACCATGTTTGCGCACGATGCGGTAAAGCCAGCGGTCGAGCCCACCGGTCAGCCGGAAATAGGCCCGGTCGATAGTGAGGACGAGGGCGTCGTCGAGCACGGCCCTGTAGAACCAGTCCGGGACGATGAGTTCGATGCCGTCAGGATTGCCGCGGGCGTCGCTGCGTTCGGTCCATTCATTGATCCAGGAGAAGCGGTGCATACGTCTTGCGACAGCGTCCTTGTCAACAGTTCGACCGCGCGGATTGCGAGGCGGCTGCCGCAGGGTGGTGGCGACGGTTGTCGATTGCAGGCGGTCGAGCGCGGCCTTCAGACGCTGATAGTCGCGTGCGCCGGTGCCGCGTCCGATGAAGGCTAAGATCTGATAGGGGGTCGCCGCCATCAGGCGCGACGTACGCAATCCCTTGTCGCGGGCCTCGACGATCTGGCTCGCGGCCCAGATCAGGATGTCGGCATCCCATATGGTGGCCATGCCGTGCTCAGGCACAGCCTCCACGCGGATTGTCACGGCACCGGATGTAAAATCGATAGGTGTGGTGCGGGGTGATTTGGCAAGGCTGAAGAATGGATAGGCCATGAGGTCCTGCGCGTCGCGGGGCGCGAGATCGCTGGGTGAGGCCCGGAACAGTTCGAGCTGGCCTCTTTCCGATGTGCGAAACTGCGCCATGAAGGGAGATCAGCGGCGGTTGGAGCCGGCCGGCGTGTCAACGTGCGGCCTGGCGGGCAGCACCGTGCCGGCGCCGGGATCCGACGTGGAGGTCTTGACGCCACGGTTGGCCCAGGCCTGCAAATCATCGACCGAGTAGACGACGCGGCCGCCGAGCTTTCGATAGGCCGGACCGGTTCCGTAGGTTCTATGCTTTTCAAGGGTGCGGCCGGACAGGCCGAGTAAGCGCGCGGCTTCGGGGGTTCTGAGATAGCGTGGCGGCAAGCCGGTTGGCGTTGCGGACATGGTCGTGCCTCCGTGGTTCTTCCAGTGCCAGCCGGTTATCGGCGGCCTGTTGGGAGCACCGTGGCGGAGAAGTCTGGGCGAGGGGGAGTGCGAAGGAGTGGCGGCGTTTTCGCACCCTCATGTCAAAGGGCGGTGGCGGAACAGGAGGCCACGATAGGCGCCCTCGACCAGTCTCGTGCCCTCGCGGAAGCGACGCATGACAGTATCGCGCTCGGGCATGGTCTTCCACGTCGTTGCGCTGACATGCTCGGTGTTGAGAACCACCTCCGCGATGTCCTGGTATGTGGCTCCGGATCGGCGGGCATCGATGATGCGGAGCATCTGCCGGAAATTGTTTCGGCGGTATAGGTTCACACGCAGGTCTGGCGCCGATTGCCGGTTGTGGAGCGCTGCGGCGAACCTTCGGATCGCTTCCACGCGATCCTCAAGGAACTGGTCGAGCAAGGTGATGGCGGCCACCGGCCCGGCGGGCAGGTGGTCACCGAGACACAAGGCCGGGAACCGCTGATTGCTTGCTTCGATGTGAAGATAATGCCCTTCCGGCGCCTTGCGACTGGCGGTGTTGGACAGGGTTAGAACGGGGTTGTCGGATGCAAGGACCCGCGATGGCGATGCCAGGAGGAGTATACCGGGGTCGAAGTGTGGGGCGAAGAAAACATCCGCATCGATAGCGGAACGGAATGGGAGCCGAGGAAACCGCAACCCCCAAAGCCTGGTCAGCTTTTCGCTGACGGTTTCTCGCTTGTGTTTCGGAATGCGTTCGTAGTCGCTTTGGTATTTCCGGTTACGACGCAAGAACTCCCAGGCAAGACCTGCGGGGTCAAGCTGGTCGACATATTCATAGGCCTCGCCATGTCGCCAGTCTGCGCCCTCCGCCATGGAACGCCTCCAAAAAAAGCTGACAGGTATACTCGGAAGTTATAAATCGCGCTCTGATTGCATTTTCGGTAGGCTTTATTTGGGCAAGGGGTGATGCCGATACTGCATCGCGGGCATGGGTTACCGCGGGTCACCGTCCATGAGATGACGATAGCCATGTTCGGTCATCCAGCGTGCCCGGGCGAGATGGGAGGAATGAACATGCAACGCGTGGGCTTCATTCTGGTTCGGATCGATCCCAAGGATGATCTCTATGGCTTCCTTCCAGTTGGCGCCTTCGGCATCGGCGTCGAGGAGCCGGAGATAGGTCTTGAAATGCGCGCGATCGTAATCTGTGATCCGATCTTCCGCAGGCGGTTCGTCGAGGTAGTCAAGGTTGGCCATGCGCTGTCCCATCGCGGCGGGTTATAAAATCCCGCATAATTTATTAACACAATTTGAACACATTCACCTGCCGTTCGGCAATCCGTTCAGCGAAAGAACGGGTGAGTTTCGGGATCGGGATGGCTTGGACCCATCGTAGAAGTTGGGTGGAATGGTGCGGATGGAGTGTGCACACGCTTGCCATGGAAGATCCACACCCTGTGGTAATGGTTTTACATATTATAGTTGATAAACTTAGAGTATGTAAATCGCGATCTTCCTGCGCATGGATATGCGCAAACTGGTCGGCCGGAACTTCGCCCGCCTGCGTCGGGACAAGGGCCTGACTCAGGAAGAGGTCGAAGCACGTTCGGGCTTCAGCCAGCAGTACCTCAGCAGCCTTGAGCGCGGACGGAGGAATCCGACCGTGATTAGCCTTTATGAATTGGCCCAAGCTCTTGGCGTCAACCACGTCGAACTGGTCGAACCTGACGACCAGGTTTGACGATTTTTACCGCAGGGATGGGGAAGGGGCGAACGAGGCCCAGTTCCTCAAAAGGAATGAACCCCGCCCGGATTTCCGGGCGGGGTTGTTGGCGTATTACTCGCCGTTGCGGCGGGTGGGGCGGGACCAGATTAGGCTGAAGCCGCCATCTTCGTCGTCGAAGAGGTTGGCATAGATCGGAGCGGTGAAGCTCGGATCGTCGAGCTTGAGGCCCAGATAATCGCGGCCCTCGTTGGACTGCTTGGACCATGCTGCGCCGATCTCGGCGCGACCGACTACGACGCGGTGGCTGGGGGCGTTCTCGCTGGTCTGGTTGGTGTCCGGGACAATGCGGACGTTCTTGGCCTGCACGTTGAGGGTGACGATTTCGCCGGTGTATTCGTCGCCGGTCTTCTTGAAGGTGCCGATGGTTGCCATGTCAGTTCTCCTTGATTTGAAGCTCCGAGCCCGCACCATTGCGGCCTCGATGGCGATCGATGGGCTGGAGGCGATCGACGGCGCACCCCGAAGGGGCCCGACAGCTAAGGAGGACTTTCTTGTCCCGCGAGGAAGGGCGGCGCAGCCGACAGGGGAAGAAAGTTCGACGCCGCTGTTGCGTCATAGGCGATCGAGGCGCAGCCGACCTTCGGTCAGATCAGGCCATTGAAGAGGCCGTTTGGAGCGGTCGACCCGACAAAAAGATCAAGGGAGAACGTGACGATCCCGTGCAGCCGCATGAATCCGGTCAACGGATTGCTGCCGGTGATGACGTTCCACCTGTCCTGCGATGATCGCGATGTACTTCCTTCCCCCAACCCTCTGCTCGTGAAACGCCATCCGCGCCTTCGTCGTCGACTGGCTTTGAAGCGGACCAGCTACCTGTCCAACTCTGCTTCAACGTGCCTTACGTTATTTCGGGCCTGACATTGCGATCTCTTTTCGAGGGCTAGTTTCGCCCATCTCCAGCATCGGGGATGGCAGCCATGCCGGCTTGCTGGCCATGCCCCAACGGCTGTCGGTTTCAGCCCCGCGCCATGTCCTGTCCGGCCGGCTCGGGCGCGGCCATCGCCGCGATCCGCAGGAATGCCGTGACGCCGACCGCGATCGCACCGACGATGGAAAATGCGATCTGCCAGTTCTCCGACGGCATGGCGTGCTTCACGATGCCATAGGTCGCGTGATAGCCCGCGATCACTGCAGGCGCGGCGAAGGCAAGCGCAATGACGCTGCGCAGCCACAGCGGCCGCGATAAGGCAAGCAGCAATTGACCGACGCCGAAAATCGACCCGGCCGCGACCAGGCCGATCGCGATGCCGCCCGGCCAGCCGGCACCGGTGTCATAGGCCCACATGGCGGCGGTGACGCCGGCGAAGGCTGGGAGCGCGTAGATAGCAAGCGTGAACAGCAGCCAGCAGAGAACGCCGATGGCCGCGACGCCGAAGATGATGCCAAGGAAGATCATGGTGGTGGTCTCCGTGAGAAATTGTCTGACGGTCGCACCCTCCACCACCACCACGGCGCAATGTGAAGCATAACTGAAGTTGAGCGGTCACGGGAGCGGAAATCGGCGCTCCCTTCGTCAAGGCTGGAAGGGATCGAATTCATGGATGATGGCGGCGGTGTCGCTATCGTATTCCTTGGCGGGAACGATCCAAAGGCTGCCGTCGCCGGTCTGGAAGATGACGATGGCGTCCATGAGGGTGATGGCGAGCCTGAAGGCGAAGGCGTTAGCGTCGTTGAGGGACATCTTTCCGGCTCCTGTCTGGAGGCGGGACCATCCTCCGCGCGACAGGGGCCCGATGTGTCCGGCCGAGGGCCGAAATCACCGCTGAGGCGAAGCCTCAAGGCGGCACGCTCGCGTAGTGGACCCGTTTCGGGTCGATGGCGTAAGGCTCTCGGCCGGACCAGGGATCAGCGTACTGGAAGTGGGAGATGGCTTTCCGCCATGCCGGGGCAATGACGGGATTGCCGCTCATAGCTTTGGCGCCACAGCATAGCCGATGTGTTGCCATTTGACGGCTGCCCCTGCGGGACTGCTCACTTTCGATTACAACTGCAAAAGGGGGTGGAAAACGGACTGGCAGGTATCGGGCAACTACGTTGGGAAAGCTGACCTTCATAGGGTCAACGAGCTTCGACGGCATAGCGCCCCCATTTCGGCCATCTGTGCGCCGTTTGGCCATTTCCGAAACCTGCCGTTTAATCAAGATGGCAGGCTGCTCGTGTATGATGCTTGCCTTGGGTCGATGCGATTGGCACACTGTACATAGAGGGGGGAAAATCCATCGACATCGAAGTAGAGTCGGCCAAGGCAGGCGTGAAAGGCATGGCGCAGGCAAGCGAGGTCGTGCAGCTGGGTACTCGCGCGCACGTCGAGCGGATTGCCACCCGCAAGATCACGGGCTTCCTCGGCACGATCGACAAAGACGGCGAGTACTATGATTCTGTCCACAAGCAGAACCAAAGTCTCTCGGAGCACATAATTGCCGACTACCACGGTCGCTTCCTGATCGAGCTGATCCAGAACGGCCATGACGCACACGACACGAAGTGCAGAGACGGCGAGATCGCAATTCTTCTGGCTAGCGACGAGGGTGAAAGCGGCACGCTCTATGTCGCCAACCGGGGAAAGCCGTTCGAGCCGAAGAATGTCGACGCGCTCTGCGATATGGGTTTGTCGAGCAAGCCGCCCGGCGAGGCTGTGGGAAACAAGGGCCTGGGCTTTCGAAGTGTACGTCACGTAACCGACGCGCCGCAGGTATTTTCGCGACTGGTCGAGAGCAGTCCGGGCGACGTTTTCGACGGGTACTGCTTCACCTTCGCGCGCGGGGCGGAACTCGACCCGCTGCTACCCGATAAGACAACACGCGCGCTGGCGCGCTCGGACCTGCCTGCGTTCTATATCCCGCTCTGGATTGATGAGGTGCCGAGCGCGGTGGCGAAATTCGCGAAGCGCGGCTTCTCGACCGTGATCCGGCTGCCGATCCGCAACGAGGCGGCGCTGGATGTGGTTCGGACGGAGATGGTCGGCCTTGCGAAGGCTGACGCACCGATGCTGCTGTTCCTGCGGCGTGTTGGCACGCTGGAGGCCAGGATCGACGGCGAGCGCTTAAAGGATGACGCATTCGAACTCGGACTGAGCAGGAACGAAGAGCCGCTAGCCGGCAAGTCCGGCCCGATGCTGGTCGACCTTGGCGAAAACGGTCGGTTCTGGGCCGCGCGCGCTGACATCCCTGAAGCGGAGATGCAGGCGGCGGTGGCGGAAGGCTTGGAATCCGGAGCACTTCCGCAGAACTGGAAAGGCTGGAAAGGCGCAGGCGAGGTGGCGGTTGCCGTGCCGATCGCCGAGGACCGTCCGAGCTTCAATCCCCGTCTATACACTTTCCTGCCCATGGGGCGCGGCGCCACTTCGCCGTTCCAAGGCCACATGCATGGCAGCTTCTTCCCGAATTCGAACCGCATGAGTTTGGACCCGACGGTCCGGGTGAATTCGCTCGTGCTGGAGCATGCGGTCAGGCTGGCATCTGGGACAGCGCAATGGCTCGCCGAGCACGGTTCGACGTCCCAGATGACCACCGTTCCGACCGTTACCGCCGCGAGGGCGGCAATGGACCTTCTCATCTGGAGGACACCTGCGAGCTTGCTCGAGGCTGACGGAGAAGACAATGAAGACGCCGAGGGTGCCGTTGATCTCGGCAAGATCATGGCGGCCGAGATCGCGCGTCGCTGGTCTGCGCCTTGGCTGGGCGATGCGGATTTCGTGCCGTGCCTCGGCGACCGGACCGGCGATGCGTTCGTGCGGCCAGAATTCGGCCCGATCACGTGGGTGAGTCCTGCCTCCGCGAGACGCCCGATCGCGGACGGCAAGTCCTTCTCGCTGGAGGTCGTTGCGCGTCACGGGCGCTCGGCAGGCGTCGCCCCGCTCTGGCCCGGATTAGGGCAGCGCCGGACAGAGCAGTTGGCGGAGTTCCTCCGCCTCCATGCCGGTGAGCGCTTCAGGGACCAGATGACCGCCGCCGAGCGCGCCGAGATCGTAGAAAGCCTGGCGAAGGCGATTGCGAAGCTGAGAAAGCCCGATTGGAACAGGTGGACGGCCTTCTACCGCGACCTGCCGGATTTCATGGGCGGTAATACCGCCGTGCTTGCCGGGAGGGAGATCTTGATCTGCCAGGACGGCAGCCTAAGGGCGAGGCGGTTGCACGTTCCGGCGGAGCTGCTGGGTGGCGAGGGGACGAAGCGGCGCAGACGCCGAAGCGCGCGTGAGACCTCGGTCTTCGTTCCTCCGCGTCGCGGCGACGCCGAGGAGAGCATCGGCGAGGACTTCTATCCTCCGGCACCGGTCCGGGAGTTTTTCGCGTTCCTGCATGACGCGCTCCCCTGGTACGGCGATCTGGCCGCCGCGCGCCAGTTCCTCGAGAAGGATTTGGCGACACCGTTCGAGAGCGAGGCGCTGCTGACGCGCATCTCTCAGATCGTCGAGCGAGACGGCACCAAGAAGGTCCGGACCGCAGGTCTTCGCTGGGCCTTTGCGATCTGGCGACGTTCCGTCGCCATCAAGCGGCCTGTGGCGCTCTCCGCCACCTACCGCCTGTTCGTCCCGACGATCGACGGCGAGTTCGTACAGGCCTCGGAGGCGGTGTTCTCGTCGTCATGGCCCGAACGGACGTTCGGCTACCACCTCCAACAGTTCCTTGAGCTTGCGCCTGCCGGCTCGAAGGACATCGACGAAGTGCGCGCGCGACGGATCGCTCCGCCCTCCAGCTCGGTGTTCGGGACAAGATTCATCGAGGAGTGGACCGACTTTCTAACGGGTCTAGGAGTCCAGCGCGGGCTGGAGCCTCGGACGGATGAGCTGAAGCACTACGTCTCGGCGTGGCGCGTAACGAACTTCGACTTCCTGAAAGATCTCGGTCTGCCGGATTCATTCGGCTCTTTGCTCAATAAGGACATCGAGAGCCGGCCCGGAGTTTCGATCGGGTTGCCCACTTCGACCGACTACGACGTAGGCGCGCTCTGGTGGATGCCCGGCCAAGCCGATATCGACGAGTTCAGCGACGACGCGCTGGACGCCTATTCGAAGTTGATCGTCTATTGGATCGGCCGGATCGAGCGCAGACACCTATGGACCGTGGTAAAGCACCGGCACAGTCACCGGTCGGACAATCGCGATTGGCCGACTCCGCTCGCGGCATTCCTTCGTTCTGCTGCTTGGGTTCCGTGCGACGAACCCAGCGACGATGGCCTGAGGCGGCGGCGCTGCACGGGGCGTGAGGTGTGGCTGTCGAAAAGCACGGATCGCTATCCACCGTTCCTGCGACGCCCGTCCTACAAATTGGGGCGGGCCCTTGACCGTGCAGCCGACGGTGCGCTCGACAATTTGCGCAAGCACGCGGAGTTCCGAACTTTCAACGCGAACGACTCTCTGCTCGAGCAGGCCGGCTTCCTGGCCGAGCAGTTCGCGGATGGCTGCGTCAGGCGCTTCTACGAACGCGAGCTCATGAACATTTACAGCCGCTGCTGGATTCGGTTAGCTGAGCAGCACGGGACGCCCGAGGCCGCCCTGCCGACGGGCAAAGCACCGGCCCAGCTACTGGTCCGGCGGCGTGGTCAGCTGGGGGTTGCGAAGGTCCTCGGGAGCGATGCCGAGACAGTTTACGTCCGCGACAGTGCGGATTCAATCGCGGCGAGCCTCGTTGAAGTGATCGGCGACCCGCTGGTCGAAATCCGCTCGGCCGAGCAGGGTCGCTTGGGAGTATTGCTGCAGAGGCTGTACGGCGAACGTATCCACCGCACCTCCCAACTAGCCTACGCCATCCAAGTCGATGGCGCTGCGTTGGAGGAATTGCCAGTTGGGCCCAGACTGGTGGAGCGGTGCCCATGGCTGCGCCCGATGCTAGCTGTTGCGCTCGGGGCCTTAGACAGCATGGATATCAACCGCTTGCCGTCGGATAGGTCGGGTATCGTCCAGGCCCTCGACCGCATTGAGCTGCAGCAGAAGATTGACGTTAGGTTCATGCTCGAGGGACGTGACGTGACCCCGCCGACATCGCGGCCGGCCTACCAATTCGAGCGCACCGAGGGCGAGCCACTCGTTATCCTCATCGGCGAGGGCGGCCTGACCTGGTCGCAGGTGGAGGCGGCGCTGCCCGCGATCGGCGAAGCGATCCAGCATTCGGCCGTCGTACCTCATATGAAGCTGTTGACCCGGCAGCTCGCGTTTGAGGGCGTCGCCGTCGACGATAGGCCGACGGGGCAGGAGGATCTGCTCCGCCTATGTCGGATGCTTGAGCTGAGCGAACAGGCGACTCAGGTCGCGAGGGAGTCCCTCGGCGAAAGGATCGACCGCCAGCTGCACTGGTTCCGAGCGATCGTCTTTCAATTGGGCGGAGAGTCGGCGTTCGAGCGATGGTTGCAAGGCGAACTGGCCGCGACCGAGGATCGTGCTGCATTAATCGACCTGCTGCGCTCGGCTCTGCCTTCCGACGCGACCGCGCCGGAGGAGATCGTCGCGGCCGCGAAGATCAGCTTCTCAACTGGCGAGCTGCGCGAGAGGCTCGATCTGGATTTTGCGGAGTTCAACACGAGCCTTGTCTCTACCGGTAGCCCACCGGACGTCGACCCGGCCGCGCAGGCGTCGCAGCTTGAGTATTTCGTAGAGGACAACCGAATCTCGATCACCGATGCGCTGAGGAACATGGTGGCACCGACCATCCTCGGGTTCGAGCCGGACTCGCGCTACACGGCCGCCTGCGAGGCGCTGTCCAACCTGCGGCCAGACCCGGACTGGCTCCATCGGTACGAGCGGATCCCCGATGAACTACTGGCCGAACACGTCGCGAAATGGCTGGTGGCCAACGGAGCCCCACCAAGGGGGGGAAATCTGCACGGACTGGCCGAAGTGGCGACCGTGCGAACTGTGAACGCAGCGACGCTTAAACAAGTGACGCGGAGAGCGCAGCCGCTGGTCAGAGCCTGGGGCGTTCAGAAATCGGCGAAGGTCCACGAGCTGTGGCGCGACCCGGGCCAGGCGGAGACCGAGCTGCGGCGGCGGCTGGATGAAGCTGGTGCGTTCGACTGCCGCACCTGGGCCGAGGCCGAACTCCTGATCTGGTTCGCGCGGCTGGGAGTCTGGCCGACGGACATGGCCCGTACCCTCGACCGCGCTGAGCTTGGCGTCGCGGGGACGGAGATCGAAGCGGAGGCGCTGAAGGCGCGCGAGGAGCGCAAGCGCCGTGATAGCGAAGCGCGGTCGGTGCGCTTAAACGGCGATCTGCGTGATCCGCAGGCGGTCGACTGGCTGAAGCTGTCTGAGGAGATATCCCAAGGCCTGTCCAGAAAATTGTTGAACCGGCCAATCGGCATGTTTGCCGACCTCGCACCTGCCGAGGAGGCACGCAGAAGGCGTCGCGGCTCTAGAGGCCGCGGGAGTGGTGGGGCCTATAGCGGGATCCCGCAAGAAAAGAAGGACATGATCGGTCGGATCGGCGAGCTGACCGTCTACCATTGGCTGAAGTCGCGGCAACCCGGCCAGGACATAGACCGCTGCTGGGTTTCGAGTAACGGCACCACATTCAACGGTCGCGAGGGCAGTGACACTCTCGGTTACGATTTCTGCATCAGCTTCAATAAGCAGACATGGTACATCGAGGTAAAGGCGAGCACTGAGGACCCCTGCCAGTTTGAGTTAGGGGAGACTGAGGTTCGCCGTGCACGCGAAGTCGCGCGGTCAAGATCGGCCGAGCGGTACGTGATCGCCTATGTCGCCAATATCGGACAGACCGGCACGACGACGATCGACATCCTCCCAAACCCGCTCGGACCGGACGCTGATGGCGTTCTCAATATTGTCGGTGACAGCATCCGCTACGCGTTCGGCAGACGTCGCTAATGCGAGCTGTTGCGACGTAGCCGATTAAAGCCAACCGGAGGTTAGAAGCAGAAGTTGGCCTAGGATTGCCGGATCGCAAGGCGCCCTCACTCCGGCCTTTCAGCCTAACAACTTAATTGCCCACTAGCCGACAATTCATAAAGCGCACTCGCGTTAAATCAGGCCGACCCCTTCGCGGATTCCGACGGCGACCTTCTAAGGGCCTGCGATGGCGCTCGTCAGGTTCAAGCACGACGTTCCCGTGATTCCTGACCCTTAATCACGCCAGCGCGATTTTGCGAGCCATTTCGGTAACCGCAAGATATCCAAGCGATATCAGAATGATTATGCTACGGCATTCTGCCGAATACGAAGAGCGTCGGCCCAGTCCTTGAGGGCCTTAATATCGTCCGAGATCTCCGAAGGTGGTGGTGGCTCCTCATTACGAACGCGCGACGGATCATGCGCTTCGATGATGTCGCTGCATTTCTTGAACGCTGCTCGGAATGCTTCCGCATCCATCTCCAACAGCGCGGTGACCTTCTTCAAATGCTTGGTATCAATGTAATCCCGGTGCCTTATCAGCACACCAGCGAATACGATCTCCTCGAGCGCCCGCTCCCACGTGGCCCGCAGAAAACCGTAAAGTCTGACGGCGGAGCTGCGGTAGCTGTCCTCGTCGTTGGCATCATAAAGAGCCTTGGCAGCCCGTTGGTCTTTCTCAAGCCGGTCCAAGCGCGCCTTGACGCCAGCATGATCCCACGGCAATCCATCGCCCACGATACCAGTACCTTCCGGCCCGCGTGAAAGGTTTGCAAGTTTGGCGGGAATGCCTTGGCCGCGAGCGGTATCATTCAGGTCGTTCACAAACACCAGGTCGTGGGTGAAAACAATGATCTGACGTTCCTTCGCCTCTTCCACGAGCCTTTGTGCGACCTTCCTGCGCCACCGGTGGTCGAGCGATGTTACAGGATCGTCGAAGATGAGTGCGGACTTGTGTGTGGCTGTCGCGAGCTCGGTCAGGAAAGCCGCCAGTGCTACGCAGGTTTGCTCGCCTTCGCTCAGCACCAGATGCACCTTGGTCTTGGGATTTGCGAACAGACGAATCTGGTAGTTTGGCGAGCCGTACTGGCCGCCGGAACGCACCACCTCAACACGCACCTTCTCCGCCGCAAGCCTGACGATCTCTCTCTGGAAGCGGTCACGCATCCGGGGAGTGATGATGTCATCGGCAAGTTCGTTGCCAAGTTTCGTGATAGTGGTGGTCGCGGTCTGCGCCAAGCACTTGGCAATGCGCTCGAGCTTTGCCAGCCGCTCGACCTCTTTCGTGGCGACCTCGTGAAGAGCGGTAGCTGCAGCTCGGTCTTCTAGCTCGTCGTGCTCGGCCTGCAGGATCTGGCGGCCTTCGACGTCGGCTGCTGCCTCCAACTGACCGGCATATGTGCGGGTGTCACTTTCAAGTGCCAGCAGCTCTGTTTCCGGGATTGCCGACATCGGCAACAGGGTCATAACACCGCCGTGCTCGATATCTCGCAGACACTGTAATCTGCGCAGATCGGCGGTGGCCATAAAGCGCAGCACGTCGGCGGCCAAATCAGCGTGCTGGATGGCAATTCGCCTCCGTATGTCCGCGACTAGTCGAATATCCGGCTGACGCGTCCGGAACTCCGTGAATGTCTTCGTGTAGACCTTCTCGGCCGCGTCAGCCTGCTTTCCCGTATCATCGCGGATGAAACCCTCGAAGCCGCCCAGCCGCGCACCGGCCTCGGCGCTCAGCGGCTGATGGCACAGCACGCATTTTTCACCCTCCACCGCCGGGAACCGCCGTTCAACATGCTTCGAATAGTGCCGCGCCGCCTCCCATAGCTCCCGCCATACTTCCGCGCCAACGCCGGGGAAGGTGGCGTCCTTGAAGGCGTTTCCTGCGGCGATCGTCGCGGCAACCCGTTTGGTTCTTGCATCGTCTGCAAGCGATTTCAGTGTGTTGAGGGTGTCGTCGGAATAGCATTCCTCAACCTTCTTGAGATAGCGCAGAATCCTCGCGATGCCATCGGCGAACTGGTGCTGCTCGGCGGCCGCTTCGACCGGATTCTTGGCGAGGTCTTCGGTGAGTTGCTGGAGGCGTGCCCGTTCTGCATCGGTCATGACTGCGAGCGTCGCCAGCGGCTCCAGCTTCGTATTGTGTTTGAGACCGGACATGATACGCCCGACCGCCGTGGTCGCCCGCCAAGTAGGCTTGTCGAACACGGGATCGCGCAGCGCCTTGAACTGAGTCTCTTCGGTCTGCAGCCGCACCTTGATCTGCGTGCAGACCGCCGCTAGGTCGTCGGGAATGTCGAGCCCGAACGGCCGGAAGGCAACCTCTGTCTTGTCCTGGATGTGGACGGCGCCGCATTCGCGGTCGAATACGCTGACGGCGGAAAGCACAGGATCAGGATTCGCGTTGTCCCCCCATGGCAGCACAGGCTGCTGCACACCGTCCTGCGAGATTGTAAAACTGGCCGTAGCCTTGCCGCCGATCGTTAAGGAAAATGCGTCGGGCATGATTTCACCGGCCTTGCGTGCCCTACAGGCGCGCTTCAACACCCGCCCATATCCCGATTTGCCGGCTCCGTTTGGTCCGCAAATAACTGTCAGGCCCTGTTGCTCGAACACAAGGGTCTGCTTCGGAGCCAATTGGTTCACGCCGACGACATCGCCAAGGGAGACCAAGGCGATGGTCGCGCCGTTACCGGGATTCGCCGGCAAGTGGACCGCTTCCAGCGCCGCGGCCGTCAGGGAGATATCGGGCGCGCCGTGCTCCTTCTTACAGAGGTCCAGAACTTCGTTGATGGCGGAAGCATCAAGTGTACCGCCTGTTACAATACGCCGCAGTGCATCTCGCTGCCACATAGGACGCCGTTGCGACCAATCCAGTATCGTTTGAAGCACAGTTTTCGGCGGGGGAGCTGGGTGCATGTTTAAAGCTTTACTTGAAGGTGTTCTGCTACAATAGCGGCAGCCCGCAACCTATACTAGTGCATGAAACATACAAACGATCGGATGTAGGAACTCGTAGTTATCAACAGAACGCAGGCTCGACGCCGGCGGCGCGTTGATTTCCCCCCTTCATGTTTCACCCGGGACGCACGCCCAATGGTGCCCCGGTTATCGCAAGCCTATTGATATCTGCTATCGCCATCAATTGGCTCAAAGCTGACAGACTTCCTCCGGCCCCGACCAAGTCGACCGTTGGGCGTGCTAGGAACGGCGGCTTTCGAGAAGCTGTCCTTGACCTTGGAACGACAGAGACGAGGTCGACTTCTGCCGGTGAAGGCTTTGAGAGAACGGCGCTTACGCCCGGTCTCCCTTCGGGCGGAAGTCGAAGAGTGGTATGCCGAGCTTTCTGGCCTTGTCGGCGAGATTGTCCTGAATGCCCGTTCCGGGAAAGACTATGACCCCGATCGGCAGTACGTCCAGCAAGGCGTCGTTGCGCTTGAACGGTGCGGCTTTGGCGTGTTTCGTCCAGTCGGGGGCGAAGCCGACCTGCTGCACCTTGCGGGTGTCGGCCCATTTGGCCGCGATCTTCTCGGCGCCTTTCGGCGACTTGCCGTGCAGCAGAACCATGTCGGGGTGTTTGGCGTGGACCTTATCGAGCTTGGCCCAGATCAGGTGGTGATCGTTGAAATCGAGCCCGCCAGTAAAAGCGATCTTCGGTCCCGCCGGCAACAACACCTCGGTCTCGGCACGACGCTTGGCGGCGAGGAAATCGCGGCTGTCGATCATGGCAGAGGTTAGGTTGCGGTGGTTGACCATCGATCTGCTGCGGGGACGCCAGTTGGAGCCGGTGTGGCGCTCGAAATGCTCAGCGGCCTGGTCGCGCATCATCTCGAAGGCGTTGCGGCGCTCGATCAGCGTCTGCCCTTCGGCGGTGAGGCGCTCCAGTTCGACCGACTTGACCTCGGAGCCATCCTGTTCGCGCTGGCCGCGGCGTTGCGCCTGCTCGTTGTCGTCGAGTTCCCGCTCGATCCGGCCGGTGGCCCGATGGAAGAGGTTGACGGCCGACCACAGTAGGTCGTCGAGGTCGGGCTCGAGGCGAGTGTCTTCCAGGGTGGCGATCAGGGCGTCGAAGATGTCGGCGATGGCGCCGGCGACGTGGTCGACCTCCGGGAGTGGTCTCGGATCGGGTTCGTCCTGGAATGGGCGGTATCCGTAGAGCTGGAGTTCGGTGAGAACGTGGTCGGTGGGGGATGAGGCGTGGTGAGGTTCGAAGCCGTCGTCGTGTTCGCTCGCCATGGGATGCTCCTTCGTCGGATTGACCGCGACCCTCGCGGCCTTCATGGCGAGACCAGCCGACGGGCGGTCCGGACCTGCACCCGAAGCGCAAGCGAGAGGGCCGAAGCGATAGCGGAGGATGGCGAAGGCCGGCTATTTTGCTTCGCGATGGAAAGCGCTCCTCTGGAGCGCGCCGGAAAATAGCTGGGCGCAGCCATTGCCGGTCCGGCCCGCTTGACGGCCGATCGCCCTCTCGAAGGCCGGGTCGCGGGCCTTTCCGCCGCAACGGGATGCAGCCTCGTGCGATGCGGCGATGGCTGCCGCTGCCCCGCGCTTATCCCTTCCGGTTATGTCGCCAGGACAAGAAAACGGGCGACGTCCTCCGGGGCGAGCTGCTGGCGGACCGCTGCCCGCAGAGCGTCGATGCCGAAGGTGCGGAGATCCTCGTTGAAGTCCGCGAGCGCCGGCGACAGCACGATCGCCTCGATGCCGGCGGCGTTCGCCCGCTCGATCAGGCTGTCGCGCGCGCCATCGCCGGCCGGATCGTCGTCGCGGACGATGTAGAGTCTGCGCAGTGCCGCCGGGAACAAGATAGCGGCAAGGTGTGCGGCCGACAGCGCGGCGACCTTCGGCATGTGGGTCAGGACACAACGCAACGACAGGATCGTCTCGATGCCTTCTCCCGCCGCTATCACGTCGTGCGCCACGCCGAACCGGACCGCATGGCCGAGAAGGTCGCCCATTGCCCGCCTCGGCGTGTCGATCGGCGCCTTGCCGTCGCCATCGGGGGAAAGCCAGGTGCGGTGCGCGCCGGTGATCTGGCCGTCGAGGTCCGTGACGGAAGCAATCATCGCCGGCCAGGTCTCGGTCGGCGAATGCTCGTCGGGCCGATAATAGCAGCGCGGGTGGAAGCGGAGCGATCCGGCTCCGTGCAAAGCCGTAATGCCGCGTTTCCGTAAGTACGCTTCTGCGACTGTACCCGTAATCGGCTGCGACATGGCGAAGAGCCGTCGTGCCGCTTCGCGCGAACCCATTGGAGCAGACGTCATCGTGCGTCTGTTCGCGGATTGCTCCGCTTCAGGATGCGGTAGGCTGAGAAACCGCCGCGCCTCGTCGGCAACGTCCTTGAAGTCGACAAGGTCGCAGCTCCCCCGGATCACGTCGAGCAGATCACCATGCTCGCCGGTCGCCGCGTCGGTCCATTTGCCCGCCGCGCCCTTGCCGGTTTCGGGTCCGATCAAGCGGACGAACATGGAGCGACCGGGCGTATTGCGGACATCGCCGACCATCCAGTAGCGGCCCTCCCGCCGTCCGCTGGAGAGATATTTGCGGCACACCGCCTCGGCCTGCCGGCCGAGACGGTGCGCCAGTTCGGATGCATCGCGGGGCATCATGCAGCCTCCCGGTCGGCGATACGTTCGATCGGGAAGCGATCCAGCAGTGCGGCGAGGGTCGCAGGACCGGATGTGTCAGTCGGAACGAACAGGCGGAACTTCCAGGAGATGATCTCGCCAAACAACCCATAGGCCTTGAGGCGGTCGCGCATGGTGTCGGTGAAGCCGGAGAGCTCGATCCGGTTCGCGCCCATGACGCGCGCACGGCGAAGCTGCAGGCCTTCGGCGAGGTCGAAAATCGTCCGCCCACCCATCAGCGCCGCAAACGCTTCTTCCGGAGAGAGCGCCGTCGTGCCGGTTGTTGTTGCGTTTGCCGCCCAGGCCGGCGAGACCTTGCGGCCGATGACGCGCTCGCCCGTATCGGTCTGGAGCCGATAGACCCGCGTCGACTCGTTCGGCAGGCGCTTCCAGATCGGCAGCAGGAGGCCCGCGACCATGTGAATGGTGCTGTCGGTGAATTCGGGCACCGTTGCGACTTCCGCCTCCCAGGCTTTCGTAAATGCCACGCGGTCGGCTTCCACCCAATGGGTGTCGCCCATCATGGCGACAGGCACATTGGTCGCCTCCATCGGCCTGATCAGGCGCACGCGGCGCTTGACCGCGCCGTCATCGTCGATCACGCTTGTGGTCGGGATACGCACTGCGGCTCGTCGGGAGCGCTCGTTGACTAGGAGCGCCGCGCGGGGATCGGTGAGATGGTCGAGCGCCTCATCGAGTGTCACCGGCCGGTTGCGCACACGCTGGGCGATGGTGAGCAATGTCGTCACTGCGCCGGTCGCGGGATGCGTGTGGATGGCCTGGCGCTCGAGAACGGTGAAGCTCTCGGCGCGCAAGGTTTCGAGCCCGACATCATATGTGCCGCTGGCGATCGCGCCTTCGATCCGGGCTGACAGGATTTGCTCGAAGCTCGCGAACAGAATGTTCTGCAGGTCGATGGTGAGCGCCAGCAGCCGGTTGAGGAAGGTGGTGATTGGCGGCAGCTCGTCCTTGATTCCATTGGCGTCGGCGAGTTTGAGGCCGGTCGCCTCCTCGAAGGTCTGGAGCGGGCAGCCCTCGACCTTGCCGGCGACGATCAGCAGATAGAGCCGGCGCAGCGCATCGCGCGCATAGACGCTTTCGAGGTTGTCCTCGGCGCGGAACAGGCCCTGGCCGCCGGTCTGGCGCTGACCGCGTGTGATGGCGCCGAGTGTGTCGAGCCGCCGCGCGATGGTGGAGAGGAAGCGCTTTTCCGCCTTCACATCGGTCGCCACCGGCCGGAAGAGCGGCGGCTGGGCCTGGTTGGTGCGGTTGGTCCGCCCCAGGCCCTGGATTGCGGCATCGGCTTTCCAGCCCGGCTCCAGCAGATAGTGGACCCGTAGCCGCCGGTTCTTTGCCGCGAGATCGGCGTGATAGGAGCGACCAGTACCGCCCGCGTCCGAGAAGACGAGGATGCGCTTGGCGTCGTCCATGAAGGCCTGGGTCTCGGCGAGGTTGGCGGCTACTGCGCGGCTTTCGACCGCAAGACGGTCGGCCGTGGCGCCGGCACCCGGCTTGCGGATGATGCGGCGCGATCGGCCTGTCACCTCGGCCACCATGTCCGTGCCGAAGCGCTGGACGATTTGGTCGAGCGCGCCTGGCACGGGCGGCAGCGATGCGAGCTTTTCGATCAGCCGGTCGCGCCGGGCGATGGCCTCGCGGCTTTCGACGGGCTGGCCGTCGCGGAACACCGGCCGCGAGCAAAGATTGCCCTCGGAGTCGGTGAAGGGCTCGTAGAGCTGCACCGGGAAGGAGTGCGCCAGATAGTCGAGCACATATTCGCGCGGCGTGATGTCGACCTGGATGTCGTTCCAGTCCTCTGTCGGAATCTCGGCCAGGCGCCGCTCCATCAGCGCTGCACCGGTTGAGACGATCTGGATGGCCGCCGCATGGCCGGCGGCGAGATCGGCCTCGATAGAGCGGATCAGCGACGGCGTTTTCATCGCCGTGATGAGGTGATTGAAGAAGCGTTGCTTGGCGCTCTCAAAGGCCGAACGGGCAGCGGATTTCGCCTGCCGGTTCATCGTTCCCTCGCTGCCGGTGACATTGGTCGCCTGCATGGCTGCGTCGAGATTGTTGTGAATGATCGCGAATGCGCCGGCATAGGCGTCATAGATGCGCCGTTGCTCGTCGGTGAGCTGGTGCTCGAGCAGCTCATATTCGACGCCTTCATAGGAAAGCGAACGGGCCTGATAGAGGCCGAGCGCCTTCAAATCGCGCGCCAGCACCTCCATCGCCGCGACCCCGCCATCCTCGATCGCCTCGACGAATTCTGCGCGGGTGGCGAAGGGGAAGTCCTCGCCGCCCCACAGGCCAAGCCGCTGGGCGTAGGCGAGATTGTGCACCGTGGTGGCCCCGGTCGCCGAGACATAGACCACGCGCGCATCGGGCAATGCGTGCTGCAGGCGAAGCCCGGCGCGGCCCTGTTGTGATGCGGCCTGGTCGCCGCGCTCGCCCTTCGATCCGGCGGCGTTCTGCATGGCGTGGCTTTCGTCGAAGATGATCGCTCCATCGAAGTCAGAGCCCAACCAATCGACGATCTGCTGGACCCGCGAAACCTTCAATCCGCGCTCGTCAGAGCGCAGCGTGGCGTAGGTGGCAAAAAGGATGCCTTGCGAGAGTCGGATCGGCGTGCCCTGGCGAAAGCGCGACAGCGGCGTGACGAGCAACCGTTCCTGTCCGAGCGCTGACCAGTCGCGCTGCGCGTCCTCGATCAGCTTGTCGGACTTGGATACCCAGACCGCGCGGCGGCGGCCCTTGAGCCAGTTGTCGAGCAGGATGCCGGCGACCTGGCGGCCCTTGCCCGCGCCGGTGCCGTCGCCCAGGAACCAGCCGCGTCGGAAGCGGACGGCACCGTCCTGATCGTCCGCCGCAGCGGTGACGACATCGAAGGTCTCATCAACGGTCCACGCGCCGGGCAGATGATGGCTATGAGCTTCGCCGGCATAGATGACGCTTTCGAGCTGGGCGTCCGACAGGAGGCCGGTTCCGCCGAAATTTGCCGGAAGATGCGGGCGATAGCTCGGTATCGGCGGTGCGACCGAGGCCATGGCTGCCGACTGCACCAGCTTGGTCGGATGGATCTGAGAGCCGGAAATACGGATCGACTGAAGCGCGTATTCCTCATAAAGCGCATCTGTGAGCCGTCCGCCGTCCGGCGGGTTCCATTCGAGGGTCTCATAGGCAAGTTCTTCGCCCGCGGGGGCGGCAATGGCAGAGGCCTTCTCGACCGCGCCCGCGTGACATGACGAACGATTGTTCGGGTCGGAGGGCGCAGGACGAAGTGGCGCGATGGTCGGAAGCGAGACCGACTCCCTCGGCGGAAGGTTCGCCTCGGTCCAGCCAAGCAGCGTCGCCGGATCGGACGCGACACCCGGTGATGCAGGAAACGTGGTCGGATCGTCAGCCGGCAACTTGTCGATGACGGTAAGCCGCGTATCGATGGTCGTTCCGTGCCGCGCATAGACATGGCCGTCGATGGCGGCGGTGAAGACGACACGGCCGTGCTCCTGCAGCCGGACGAAGGCGTCGCGCCATTTAGGCGCGTCGGGCGCAAAGCCCGCGCTAGTGATGGCGACGAGACGTCCGCCCGGCGCCAGGCGCACCAGCGCCGAGGCGACATGGCGATAGGCGGAGTCGGCCATGCGTCCCGAGACATTCGCCATCGCCGAGAAGGGCGAGTTCATGACGACGACGCTGGGCACGAGGTTGGCGTCCAGATAGTCATCGATCTGCGCCGCATCAAAGCGAGTGACCGGGATGGCCGGAAAGAGGGAGGAGAGAAGATCCGCGCGCGCGTCGGCAAGTTCGTTGAGAATGAGCCTGCCACCGGCGATCTCGGCGAGGATGGCGAGAAGCCCGGAGCCCGCCGAGGGTTCCAGCACGGCATCCTGCGGCGTGATCGCGGCCGCGGTGGCCGCGACAAAGCCAAGCGGAATCGGCGTCGAGAATTGCTGGAAGGCCTGACTTTCTTCGGAGCGGCGGGTATGGGTCGGGAGAAGATCGGTGATCTTCGCGAGCAGCGGTAGCGCGGCGGCCGGAGAGCCGGCTTTGCGCAAAAGCACTTTGCCGTATTTGCGCAGGAACAGGATGGTCGCCGCCTCGCAGGCGTCATAGGCCAGCTTCCAGTCCCAGGCGCCGTCGGCATCGGAGCCGCCATAGGCGGTCTCCATGGCGTTCCTCAGGATTGGCGCATCGATTTTGCGGCCCTGTTCGAGATGAACGAGAAGCGTCCGGGCCGCATCGGCGGCGTGCGGGATCGGTTCGGCATCGGCGAGCGGATGTGTGGCGGCGCCGCGGGCCGCGGCGGGGATCATTTGCGTCATGGAGGAGACCTCGGGAGAGCGGGAACGGGTCGAACCAGACAGCGCTCTCTCTTTGACTGTCCCGGTTCAAACCCGCCCTGGCCATCCTCTCCCTCTCACGGCTCCGGCGGCACATAGGCCTCGTAGGGATTGCCCTCGGCGAGGTGGCAGAAGGGTGTGAAGACGAAGGCCTCGCCGTCGCGACCGACGGCGCCGATGACGTCGCGCGCTGTGTCCGTCGCGACGTCGACACACTCCGGACACGAAAAACGCCCGGTGCGGAGACCGGGCGTTGTCGAGTTCATGGTGTAGGACACGGGGCGGCGCGGGACCGCCCCGCGTCTGACTATTCGGCGGCCACGGGCTGAGGCTCGTCGGTGGGTTCACCGTTGATCTCCTCCTCGTCGGCGAGAAAGGCCGGCAGCGGTTCGGATTCCCCACTGTTCGCCCCGGAGGTCACGTCATCGTCCAGCGCCGGAAGGCGAAGCGGTTCGGGCAACCAGCCGCTGTCTGCGAGGAGGCGCTCGGCTTCCTTGGCCATGTCTGGCTTCTTCAGATGGTCGATGAGCTGCGCGGTCTCTTCGCCCTTCGCCTCGCGCACCGCTTCGAGGATACGCGGCTTCGTCACCCGGCCGAAATAGTTGTCGACGGTCGGACGCCAGCCGACCTCCACCATGTCGAGACCGGTAGCCCGCGCCAGCCGGTCCGCTTCGTGGATGCGCTGCTGCACACCGTGCACGCTCGGCCCGGCGCCGTAGGGGTTGGCCTTCTCGTGGAGCGCGTTGACACCGTAGGAGACGCAATGGGCCAAGAGGGCCATGCGGCTTGCGTCGTCGAGAGCATCGAGCCTCTCCCAGAGCGCGTCATCGTCGCCGAGGGGAAGATCGCCCTTCCACGCCTCTTGCCGGTCGTCAACGGACTTGGCGGATGCACTGTCCTTCAGATCATCGGCCTGCACTGGAAAGAACACATGTCGGACCGAGGCCTCCAGGCATCCCGGCGAGGAGAGGCGCTGGAAGGTATCGCACACCAGTTTGTGTAGCAGCGCGGTCATGGCGATGTGCGGATTGTTGGCCAGCGCGTCGCGCAGCGCCAGCGTGCGGTGTGCGGTCAGTTCGATCACCAGCCGCTCGGGCAGCGGCTTGATAGCATCGTCCTCGTCATCCTGCGGCTCAGGTTCGCCGCAGACCGAAATGACCTTGTGCTGACCGTCGCTGCCCGGCGTTTGGCCGCCAACGCCGGTGTCGCCGTCCGCCGGGGCCTCGTCCTCGGGCCGCACATAACCCCGGTCGACCGACAGCCTGCCATCATGACCAATGCTGACAAACACGCCGGCACGGCCAATCTCGGCAGGATCGTAATGCTTCGGCCTGTCCTCGAACGCGCCGAGTGCTGCCTCGATCTCACCGAGCCGTTCATCCACCTCGTCGGGCAATTCGTCGGCCTCGGCATATTCGGATTCGAGACGGTTATATTCGTCACGCAACGCCTCACGCGTCGCGCGTTCCTCGTCGGTAAGATCGACCGGTGTGCCGGCAAGCTGTCGCAGGCCTTGCGTATGGCCGTAGGGAAAATCGGCGGCGACCTCGATCCACTTCCAGCCTTCGCCGGCGATAGTCTCCGCCTCGGCCTTGAGCCTGTCGGCGACGAGACGCTCCAGCAGCGGCACGTTCTCGACCCAGCCGCCATCATCGTCCTGGAAGAGATCGCGCATGACGGTGCCTCCAGCCTCTTCATAGGCCTCGACGGTCACGAAGCGCACGCGTCGGTCGGCGGCGCGCACGGTGTTTTCCGTCAGCATGCGGCGGATCTGGTAGGGTTCCTTCGACCAGCTATGCTGGATCGACTCCCAGACCTGTTCCTGACGTGCATGATCGGCGGAGACGGTGAAGGCCATGAGCTGCTCGAGCGTCATCCCGTCTTCGGCATAGAGATCGAGGAGCTTCTCCGACACTGTGACCAGCTTGAGCCGCTGCTTGACGATATTGACGGAAATAAAAAAGCGCGCGGCGATCTCCTCCTCGGTCATGCCCTGGTCCCGGAAGGTCTGGAAGGCGCGGAACTGGTCGAGCGGGTGCAGCGGCGCGCGCTGGACGTTCTCGGCCAGCGAATCCTCCTCCGCCGAAATGTCGCTGCCGGCCTCGCGCACGATGCAGGGCACGGGCGCGGTCCTGGCGAGGCGCTTCTTCTTGGCGAGGAGCTCGAGCGCCCGGTAGCGCCGGCCGCCGGCCGGGATCTCTAACATGCCGGTCTCCTTGCCGTCGGCGTCGAGGACCGGCCGCACATTGAGGCTTTGCAGGAGGCCGCGGCGGGCGATGTCCTCGGCCAGTTCCTCGATCGAGACGCCGGCCTTCAGGCGCCGGACATTGGACTGGCTGAGCACGAGCTTGTTGAAGGGGATGTCGCGCGAGGCGCTGAGGGTGATCTTCTGATTGGCATTCGCCATGATGATGTACTCCACGACGGGCGCCGAGAGCCTCTCTCTCGACTTCCAACCCGTCACGAAAACCCCATCCCTTCTCTAACTCTCCGGACCGCGGGGTTGGCTTTCGGTGACTGGAAGCCAACATTCCGGGAAGTCGCGCGCGGATACACCCGAGCCCGCCAGATTATCCGACAGGCATTCAGATTTCGCCTCGAGCGCGCAGACTGACCTCCTGGCCGATGCCGACGATGATGTGGTCATGCAGCGTCAGACCCAGAACCGTGCAGCCTTTCTGAATTTCCTTCGTCATTGATATGTCGGCTCGCGACGGTTCAGGATCACCGGAAGGATGGTTGTGCACGAGGATCAGCGCAGTCGCGTTAAGCTCGAGACCACGTTTGAGAACTTCCCGGGGATAGACCGGCACGTGATCGACAGTCCCGATGGAGAGGCACTCATCCGACACGAGACGGTTCTTCCGATCGAGATAGAGGACATGAAACCGCTCCACTTCGCCGCGAATGGTCAGCGCGCAATAATCCAGCACCGCCTGCCAGGATGACAGGACCGGGTTCTGATTGAGGTGACGCAGCAGGATCTGGCGCGCCTCATAGATGACGACTTGTTCCTCAGCCGACAGCGGCGCGGATTGAGGTTCCATAGCAAATGTCTTCTGATGTCGGGTCATGATCACGTCTCCCGACGGGCAGCAGGCCCGATGCCGAAGCTTTAAACCCGTCACGAGGCAAGGCGCCGCCCTCGTCCTTTGAGAGAGCGGCGCAGGATCGCAAAGCCGGAGAGCCGGAAATCAGGGTTTCCGGGTTTCCGTGTCGGCGGATTTCCGGGTGAGCGCGGCATCGCCGCGGGCGCGGGCGTAAAGAATGCGCTCGACCGCACGTATGCTGTCAGCCTCTCTTGCCGCCTCAGCCCAGACCGAGATCGGGAAATCCCCGGTAAAGAGCAGGTCCCGCTCGATCCGCATACCGAAGGGCAACTGGATGGACTCCATTTCCTCCAGCGAGAAACTGCCAAGTTCCGGACAGCCGAGATCGGCAAGGCCGAACAGGGTATCGCCGTCCGGATCCAGATCGGTCGCGAGCCAGACGCCTTCGCCGAGCGGATTGAAGAATTTCACGACCGGCACATTGTCGACGTCGCTCCGACGACCGTTGGCGAGCAGGCGAAGGCGCAGATCGGGTGTCAGGAGGTTCATGCCGCCCTCCTGCCGATCAAGTCGGCGCCGACGGTGGAGCTGTCGGCATCCGGAAGGAAGGACAGAAGCCAGTCTGCAGCCTTGCTCGCCTGACTGGCGGCACGGACGATTGCGCGGTTGTCCTCGCGCAGCACCTCGAGCCAGGAGCCGATATAGTCGGCGTGCCGGACAGTAGGGGTGATGCCGAGCGAGGCGCAACAGAAGGCGGCATTGATTTCCGCGATCAACTCCTCGAAGGCATATCTCTTCGATCCAAAGGAGCCGGTCATATCGCGGTTCAGCCGGGACGTATGGCCGCTGGCGTGGCCAAGTTCATGCAGGGCCGTACGGTGCCAGTCGATCGGCTCGAAATAGGCCTGCGGCGGCGGCACCTGCACATAGTCGTGAGCCGGCACATAGAAGGCCCGATTTCCGCCGATGCGGAAATTGATGCCGGTCGCCTTGATGAGGGCCTCGACACGCGGTTCTATCAAACCCGTCGGCACCGGCGGCGCGGCCGTCGCCACGTCTTCGGGCAGGTTTTCGCACTGGTCGGTGTTGAAGACAGTGAAGCGCTTCAGGAACGGGATCGCCTGGGCGTCCTCACCGGTCTCTCGCGCACGACGCTTCTCGTCTTCCGGCACGAAGCGGTCGGCATAGACGACGGTGGTGCCGCGCTCGCCCTTGCGCACATTGCCGCCAAGCGAAAGCGCCTGACGGAAGGTGAGCCAGCTCTGGCCAGAAAAGCCGCGCTCAATCACCGTGCCCCAGAGCAGCAGCACGTTGATTCCGGAATAGGTCCGGCCGGTCGAAGCATTCTTCGGCATGGCGACCGGCGCCTTCGCCGCCGCTGTGCCCCAGGGCTGGACCCAGGGCACGCTGCCGGCTTCAAGCTCGGCGATGATCTTGTCGGTGATCTCGGAATAGAGACTGGTCCGGTCGCGCCTGGCGCCTGTATTTCGCTTGTGTCTGGACATCGCGGTTCTCCGCGACGGGCGCCAAGGGTCTCTCCCTCGGCTTCCAACCCGTCACTGCCAACCGGTCCGCACTCTCACTCTCGGGGCGTTGCGGGGTGTCCCCGCAGAAGGGGTCGGCCGAGACCACGGGCCTCGGCCGCAGGGGAAGGCTTTCCCCTTCCCATCTTGCCAGATCGCGATCCGTACAGTTCCAATCAGCGGTTTTTGACTTACAATTGGCCGAAATCCGGCTTGTGCGCCCTCCATTGGGGCTGTGATGGCTCAATGTGGCTCGTGACCGTTTCAGACGCCGCAAGAGGCCTGCCCGAAACCGTTTACATTTTTCGGAGAGGGGTCCTTTCAAGCTATGTTGCATGCTCGTTGATGGCCGCCGGTTGCAGTCGTATTCACAACCTGCTAACAGTCATATTTGAAGGCTAAATATGGAATGAACATCAGATATGGTGGTTAAGGTAAGTTCCTTGAACGCGCGGCGAGCCCTTGAGGCTCTGGGCGCGAATATCAAGACGGCGCGTCGGAAGCGGCGCATCTCCGTGCAGGGATTCGCCGAGCGGGTCGGCGTGTCCGAGAGCACCATCAGCCGCCTCGAGAAGGGGGACGATGGCGTCAGCATCGGCACGCTGGCGATGGCCTGCCTCGTACTTGGCGAGATCGGGCGGATTTCGGACTTCCTCGATCCGGGATCCGACGACACCGGACTGCTTCTCGACAGACAAGCACTCCCCAAGCGGATCGATCGGAAACGAGGCTCCAGGCCGACAGGGTCCGCAAAGGACGAAACCGCTCTTCCGAACAGCGACGATGATGAAGGGGTCGGTTTCTGATGCCCGAAGCGATCGTCGCCCTCGGCGAGGGCAAGCGTGTCGTTGGCCGTCTGCGCTTCGAGAGCGACGGGCGGCGCCAGCATTCGCAATTCGAATACGCCGCCGAGTGGCTGGCGGCCCCCGACCGTTTCGCTCTCTCTCCCGGCTTGCCTCTGCGCGAGGGGAGCCATTACAGCGCGGGCCGCAACGACAGGCGCTCGGCGTTGCCGGGATGCTTTGCCGATGCCGCCCCGGATTCCTGGGGTCGCGCGCTGATGACCAGGGTCCTGGGCGGTGGTCTCAGCGAGTTCGATTATCTGGTGTTGTCCGATGATCGAACACGGCAAGGCGCGTTGCGATTTCTCGGGGAAGACATGGAGCCGCTGTCGGATCTGACGCCGCCCATCCCGCGACTGGTCGAACTGGAACGATTGCGTGCGCTTGCGCAGCGGTTCGAGCGGGATCCCGGCGGCGCGGAGGCGGAAGCGCGCGACCTGGCCGGCGTGGCCGGGTCGCTTGGCGGCGCCCGTCCGAAGGCCAATGTCGAGGGCGACGGACATCTCTGGATCGCCAAGTTCACCTCCGCCCAGGACACCAGACCTGTCGAGCGAGTCGAGGTCGCCGCGTTGAAACTCGCGGCCCGATGCGGATTGCGGGCCGCCGAGGCGAAGCTCGAACTGCGCGACAGCGACAGCCCGATCGCGCTCATTAAAAGGTTCGATCGCCGCGGCAATACACGCATCCCCTATATTTCGGCCCGCACCGCGCTCGACTGGGACAGCGACGAAGGCGGGTTCTACACCGATATCGCCGACGTCATCCGGCAGATTTCCAGCAAGCCCGTCTACGATCTGCACGAACTCTGGCGGCGGATCGTCTTCACCATCCTCGTGTCCAACTCGGACGACCATCTGAAGAACCATGGTTTCATCTATGCCGGTGGCGATCGATGGAGGTTGTCACCGGCCTTCGACATTAACCCCTCTCCGTCACGCCACAGAGTACTGGAAACCGGCATTATCGAAGGCGGCTCGTTCGATGCCTCCCTCGACATCGCGCTGGAGGCGTGCGGGTTCTTCGAACTGACGCCGGCCGACGCCAGGCAGCAAGCATTTCAGATGGCCGAGACGATCGCGAGCAACTGGAAGCAGGCCCTGCGCGATGAAGGCGCCTCATCCGGTGACCTGCGAACTTATGCCGATGCATTTGAGCACACCGAATCGCGGAAAGCCTTGCGGTTGAACCTGTAAGACGTAGGTTGGCTGCCGCGGCCACTCGTGAATCGTCAAAATTCATTCGTCAGCGGATCGAGAGCGATAGACACGAGGGTCGAGACCCAAAGGGCTCACAATATGACCGATGCTTCAGACCCGACGCGAACCAAATTCGCGGAGAACACAATGACTGAAAATGCGTCATATCAGACCCCATATCCACCAAGATCGCTCTGGGGTTTCACCGTTGGATCGGGACCTAGCGTTTTTCGATCATCGACGGCGTCATCGAAGGCGGGATCAGCGCCGCTTGTCAGCCACCACATCAAGATTGCCAGTATGCTCGCAAAGCTTGCTACAGTGAAGGCTTGCCATTCCGATGACGGTCATGCAAGATCGAGCCGTACAGCAAGCGCGACGAGGACGAGCTGTAAAAGACAGAGAAAGCCCTGAGAGGTTTTTCGCCATCGGCAAAAGGCAGCTGCAAGGCGGAGGATCCCGCGAGGGCGGGAAATAACGTCAACATGGCAGTGAATACGCCATCACTAGTGCCTCCGAGAAGCTCCAGCATGAGCGGCAAAGCCTCATACCAAAACCCGAAGCCGCCAAAAAAATGACGCCGACCAGTAGATAGACCCAAATGTGAAATGTCCCATCGGTGAAAATAATCGATGGCCGAACTCACGCTTTAGATATGCATCTCCCCCCGAACCTTTTACCTTTCCCAATGCCTATCTTTTTACGATCTTGATAAGATACCAGAGCACCTCAACGTCTTTTCCCTTTCCAATCAGGTCGTGCCCGTCCGTGTTGACCATGTGTGGGATATCGATTTCAGCCAACGGGTCGGTGCACTCGACCCTAAGCAGCTGACCGTTTCCAATGGTTTTTATGGCCTTTCGGGCCCTGATCACGGGGAGAGGGCACTTGAGGCCGCGGGTGTCTAGAATCTGGACGTTCATCTCGTCCTGCTCACGATCGTGTTGACGTCGGCGGTCGATAGAAAATATCCGTGGGCCCTGATGGGCTCGCTCGCCGGCAACTTGATGATCATGTCACCAGCGCCAAGCAAATCCTCTGCGCCGACATCGTCAAGTATAATTTGCGATTCGGTCGCCTTTTGTACAGTTAAAGCTATGCGTCCAGGAATGTTCGATCGAATGAGACCACTGAATGTCTTGGCGTCCGGACGCTGCGTTGCTAGGATCAAGTGGATGCCAGCGGCGCGAGCTTTTTGGGCAAGTCTGGCGATCTTCGTTTCTGCCGACCGATCTACTAGGACAAGCTCAGCCAGTTCATCAACACAGGCGACGATGTAGGGGAGTTGCGTTCCTCTGCCATTTGCGTCCTTTATGTTATCGACACCCAGCGTTTCGAACCGCTTGTACCGGCCATCCATTTCCTCAATGAGATTATCGAGCAGATCCGCTGACGCCTGTTCGCCAGCGGCAATCTGTTCATTCCAGAGGAATTTGCTCTTTGTGTATTTGTTGAACTCGACACGCTTTGGATCGATCAGCGCAAGCTTGAGGTAGGAAGGTGTATACTTTTCGATCAGCGAGGTGAGCAGCGCATGGACGCAGACGCTCTTTCCCTGACCGGTTGAACCGCCAACCAACAGGTGCGGCACTGCCTGAAGGTTAAAAGCGACGGGGTTCCCGGTGACGTCCACACCGGGGCAAACATAGAGGCCGTCCTGTGGCTGTTTTGCGACCGCGTCGAGAAATTCACGTGGCCCGGCGACGGTCCATGTGTCCTTTGGACGCGCGATGTCGATCGTTACGGTCTTTGCCACATCACTGGTGGCGATGACCGGTCGCTGATTTTGTAGTCCGAGTACGAGCGCCAGACTGTCGGCACCGCGCCGCAGGCGATCAAACTGGTTGACGTCTTTCAATGTAACGCGGTACCTCGACAAGCGGGGGCCATGCATGACACTGCGAACCTCGGCCGAGACACCGATCTCCTTCAGCGCCTTCGTCAGGGTGGATGACATGTCCTCTATCGGTTGAAAAACCTGTGCCGCTTCGCTCGAACGCGCGGCGTCGGATGCAATCTCGGGGAGTTCGGCGCGCCTACGGGCTAAGGTCGTGACGAATGTATCGTAGTTCTCGGCACTATCCCGCCAGTCGTCGATCAGGAGTTTAGCTCCCCTGTGCCAGTGCGCGCGCAACTGGTTGCGCAAAGCTTCCATCGAATCGATTTTGAGGCCGTTAAACAACTGCGCATGTGATACGAAAAAGCCAATCCAGAGCGCTACATCCTCTTGGCTAAAGAGCGACGAGGCCGGTATCTCAAGGCCTTTGGCGTCGAGATTTTCGTCTGGCAGTGACGCAAGTCCGAGTGAGCGGCCAATTGCAAGACGCGCCACATTCGCTTTTGTTGACAGACCAAGTGCTTCCATCAGGTACTTCGTTTGGCCATCAGCAACCGCAGAGGTGCGAAATCGTGATGACATCACTTGCTGCAGGCTGAGTGTGCTCACGCCTTCTCCTCCGCAAAATATTGATCGGCCTTTGCCGTCGTCCGACCAATTCCGTCACCTACGTCCACATGGGTTAGAAGATACGTCTTCGCAATGCTCCCGCCGATCCTGGTGTGCAAGGCAGCGTCGATTTCTTCGTCCTGGCTAAGCAGGATAACTTGGCGGTTCTTGTCAGATGTCCAGAAACGCAAAATGTTGTCACGGTGACGGCTGTCGAGACGGCCGAGCGGCGTATCTACGACAAGCGGTGCTTTTACTCCTGAAACTTTCGCCAATCCAGCAATGAGCGCAGTGGCAAATATCTGGTTTTCGCCTGCTGACCGGTCGAAAGTCAGAGCCTTGCCAGACTTGCTCAGGATGACAGTTGTTCCGTCGTCCCTTATCTCGATCTTCGCAACTTGGCCCTTATGGGCAAGCTGCTTGTAAACCTGGGTCATGCTTGCCGCGAGTTCTTTAACCTTGAGCGGGAAGAGGGACGGGATTACTTCGTCAATGACCTTGCGGACCCGTTCCGACCGTTCGATCACGGCTCTCGCAGGGGATGACTCGTCGAGCTTACGACGCTCTCGTTCATATTCGGCCCGTTGCGACGATCCCTGTGCCTCAAGGGCCACAAGACGTCGATCCTCACCACGCGCTTCTTCTTCAAGTTCGCCAAGTTGCGATTGCACACGCTTTAGTTCGTCGGTCAGCCCTGAAAGCGTACCATCCCGGTCTATCCCCTCAAGGCGGGAGATTTTCCGGCTGAGGTCCTCGATGCGGTCTTGGTGTTCGGACTGTGCCCGCAAGACATCTTGGATTTCCTGTTGTCCCAGCGATACGGTTTCGAGCGCTTCCAACGTCCGATTTCTTTCTTCGGGCGAAAGATAGTCGTGTTCGACAACTTTGGCACAGTCCTCCGGAGGCGGATAGAACAGGGCCGCCCAGGCGGCATTGATCCGTGTCCGGATCGCTTCCAACTGCTGGTCTGTGAGCGGAGGATCAAGGGGAGGGTCATACTGTCCGGCAAACGCAGCTTCGAATTCGCGCTGCCTTGGTTCAAGGGCGCGCTTTTCGGAATCCCACTGATGAAGTCGGGTCTCTCCGAGGAGCTGCTCACGGAAAACATCCTTGACAGCGCGCGATACAAAATGAAACGGAAGGCGTGAAGTGAGGATCTCCTCGAGGCGGCGCTGAATGTCGCGCAACCGGTTTTTGACCTGCTCGCGCTCCTCAATCAAATCCTTGTAGGTGGCCGTATCACCACCACCGCCTCCCGCCGTTGTGATGCGCTCCATTAGCGAATCAAACTCACCACTCAGTGCGATGCGGCGCTCCTTGATCTCACTGAGCCGCAGCTGGATATCGGAACTCACTCTTTCGGTTTCCGACAGCTCTTGAAAGAGCCGCGCCAGGCGGTCCTCGTCCACATTTGCAACCCCTTCGCGCTTCGAGCGCTCAAAATTCCGCATGCGCTCTGCCAGTGATCGCAACAGCACGACCCCGAGCAAGCCCTCCAAGCCCACTTTGACCTGTTCGATACGGTTCTGATCCGCCAGCTTTTTAACTTCTTCACCGTCGAAGAAGAAAAAGGGAGCGATATGGGCAGGAATGAAAGCGTCGTCAAGGACGTTCGATAAATGAAATCCGCCTTTGCCATCTGACCGCGGCAACTCTGGAATCCCACGAACGATTTCCCTGAAGGTAGTTTCTTCGTCGATCCAAGCGCCGTTCGATCGAAAATACCATTTGCGGCTGATCTCGACGGCACGCGTCTTGTTCTTTTGTATCACGACCTTGACGATCATCGTGTCTCGGCCTTCGCGGAGGGCTTCGCCGTTGAAAGCTTTCTCAAGAAAAGATGGATATCCACGCGAATCGTCCGTCTTGAGGCCGGCACGCGCAAGGTGTGACATTGCGTCTTTCCCATAAAGGCAAAGATAAAGCGCTTCCAAAATGGAAGTCTTGCCATATCCATTCATGCCACCGATGAGGACGACGTTGCGACCCTCGCTCGGCTCGGGAAACTCAAACTCTTGCCGTTGGTACGATTTGAAACATACGAGCTCTATCTTGGAAATCCACATTATCAGTCCATTCGCCCCAGGATTTCTTCTATCCTTTGATAAATCCCTGCGGCGCGTTCCTGATGTTGGCGCGTACGTTGAAGGACGACCAATTCAGTTAAAACATCGATCGGGACACTATGAGCCTCAGCAATTTTGTCGAGAACCGCCATGGCTTCCTTGTCCGACCAGAGCGGCAAATCGCCGACTATGCTGTCTTCATTGTAAAAATCAGACACCGGCAATAGCTCCTTGCGACTGGAGTTCATCGGCCCAGAGTTTCTGGATCTGCTGTAGCTCGGGCTGTGTGATCAGTTCGTCGCCAAACTGGGACTGCACTTTGAGAAGACGCGTGAGAATTTCGCGTCGCGCCTGGATCGTAAACGGACCGGGAATGTGTTTTCCATTGGGATCGAACGTAAGTTTGCCATTGCGGCGGATGGCCTGTCGCATTTCGGGCTTATTGCGGATGGAACGGAGCCAGTCACGAAAATCAATCAGTGGCTGAAAGTGATGCTTCCCGGCATCAACGAAGCCTTGCAGGCTTTTATCCTTTTCGACCACGGTGCAGGTCCAACATCCGAAGCGACTGTTTGAGGTGCCGCAACCGGGGGCCTCATCCGCACTTAAGACGACGGGGCATTCACCACCCTCCGAATCGCGATAGAGTTTAATCAGCGCCGAGTGATCACCACCCCATGGTGCGTGGAAGGTCCCCAAGATTTCCCAGACTTCCTCGATCGCAAGATCGACGATCGGGCGATAGATAAGGGCTCCCGGCAACCTTTCGTGCGGCGTCAGGTTTCCTCCACGATGGTTCTTCCACTTGTCGATCGAACGCTGACGCGACTGGCTTTCGTCCCGGCGCACACCCAGCACAACGATAGCGGCGCCCGATTCAGAAGCCTTTTCTTTGATGTACCCGCTCGTCGGCTGGATCTTCAACCGATCGGTACACCATCGCATTGTCATATTGGGGCTCGGATAACCTTTGCCGATCAGAAGAACCCAGAACGTCTTGTCAGGATCGGGATGGGTCCTCGCAACGGAAATCGGCAGGCCGAGGCTCTCCGATGCAGCGGCGATTTTTGCGGTGACTGCATTCAGGTGTGCAATGACAAGCGGGGACTCGACCATCGTGTCGTTAGAGACGATGTGAACCGGCCGAGTGCGCCGAATCGGCGCGATCTGAAGCAGGGCCTCGAAGATCGCGTGCGTGACAACGGTGCTATCCTTACCGCCGGAAAATCCGATAATCCATGGGTATCGCTGGTGCTCTGACAGATACTCTTGGCGCACGTTTTCAACGACGTCGGCCCAGATCGTATCGATCGTATCGGGAAAATCGTTGGATTGGGGAAGCATGAACATTCACTTACTCTTTCTTCGCGGCGGCCTTGACCAACAGGAGCTCAGCCTGCTCATTTCGGCAATTCCGCTCCACGAACTCCGTTACGGCCCGGCGAACAAGCCAAGCAGCTGACAAATTAAGATCCGCCGCCAGTTTTGACAGAGCAGCATGGTCCGCGGCGTTGACGCTGACGGAAAGCCGAACTGGATAGCGATTGCCTTTCGGTCGTCCCATTCCACTACCTGTGCAAATCGTTCGCACCAACATGCACCACAAAACTGCAAATAACAATTGGCAGTTACGGTTGTCCACTATCCTTGCGTGGTCTACCGGGCTCTGACCGCAGGCAGTCGGCGCGGTGGCCGAACCGTCTCTGGTTCCACTCCGAGATGATCGGCATAACTCTGCCGCAAACGCTCACCGAAATTCGTGAGCCCGAGCATGTAGAGCAAAAGCCGGCTGGACAGAGATTGTCCGGATACTACCATCCGAGCGCGGTCTGCGTCCCAGATAATGTCGTTGAAAGGAGGTCGATCCAAGGAAAGCGGCACTCTTCTCAGTTCTTTGAAGGTCTGTGCGACTGTGCGTCCCTCTCTTAGTTCGGCCGCCGCGTTGACAAATATTTTCAATCCGACGGGTCTTGAGAGTAAGCGGGGGTTTTCGGCTGTTCGCGCGTGGCGAAGCGCCGTTGCCTTCTGCTCGACATCCTCACCAAACACAGTTGACAGCAAGGGCTCCATCCGCGCCAGCCGATCGTAGAAATCAAGGACGCCGGCCTGATAGAACACCAGCCGGTCTTCTGAAAGCCGCACCTTTCCCGCATCCTCGAGCTCGCCTTCATCCCTGCCTTCGACAAAGCGACGAATGATGACATCGTTCACGTCATAAAAGGTGCCGATCGTCGTCCAAAAAGGCGACGACGACGGGATGGCATTGCCAAACCGAGTAACATCGATGACACCGCCATTGAAATGTGGGTGGGAGTCGACCAGGCGCCTTGTGATAATGGCTGCGATATCCACCTCGTCGAGGATGATGATGTCTTTGCGGTTCACGGGGACAGCTTTTTTGTTCAGCGAAATGAACAGACTTCGCGTCCGGATCTTGCCTGCAGGGGTATCCAAATGCGGAACAAATATAAGAGAGAGCTTTTCCTGACCAAGGTCGGGCTGTTCAGCGAGCGCCTGTCGGATACCGGCGAGGCGGTGCTGCCCATCCAGCGCGAACAGCGTTTCCTCGCCGCTGAGCTGAAGGTAACCGACTAGATCCTGATCGCGTTCCGTAACGTCTCCGAGTTCATGCTCAGCGACCTGACTGGAAAGCGAAAACGGGTGCCATTCAGGCTGACCGCCAAGGACCCCGACCACCAGCGAGTTGAAGAAACGATCCTGGTTGCGAATGAGGTAGTCCGCAATGTCGGAGGCTCGCGATCGATCGTCCAGGCGGCGCTGGATCTGTTCGCCCAAGCTGGAGTTTTCAGTCAGAAGACTCGCATAGCCGACCCTCTCGACGATATCATCCAAGGTGACCAAGGCCGAGTAATAATTCCAGTCGCCGAAGGTGCCCTGCATGGCGGGCATAAATAGTTTTCCGGCCATTACTGCCAAGCTCCTCGTCCTGCGCGCACTTCAGCGCTATAGCCCGAATCACTGTATGCTGGCATCATTGCGTCCATGACGTCCCGCTCTGCTCGCACGAGTTCTTGATAGGTGCCGGCAAATTGGGCGCACAAGAACGTAAGCTCGCCCTCAAACACGTTGAGGAATTTCTTGACGTGGTACCGGCCGGTCGGGCTGTGCTGCTCCCTCAGATACTCCTGAAACCGCTCACGCAGGGGACGCTTGGTGCGCCCTACATACATGGGGTATCGAACGGACGGGAGCGCAAATGGAGGGGGCCCGACAACGAAGCAATAAACCCCTTTGACTTGTGGGACTTGTGTAATCGAGTGGGGCCGAAAGGGTATTTCTTCCCATGTTAACGCATTCGCGCTATCGAAAGTTGCCCACCGAGCAGGGATCGGCTGGCAGGTTATCAAACGCAACTCCAGACCCGCCATACCCTCTAAAAACGCTCTCATTTATGTTTTTTCGCCCCGTCGATTATTTCATTGCGCACACTATATCGACTTTACTAACCCTCCGTTGCAGTCATCCACTTTTTCAGCCAATAGTGCAACCTCAGTGCTCAGGCAATAGCCTAATACTGGAGTAAAATACGCCGCTTACCAAAGTGCGCAGATGAGAGGGTCGATGACTACCAATCAGGATGTTCCGGTCCGAGCCGACGACCGCATCGAACAGAGGATGCTCGAGGCCTACGGCCAGAATTCCGAGAACTTCCGAGCGCTAAATCAGCTCATGTGGCAAATTCCCTTGCTGGCGATGACGCTAACCGGGGGGCTTTGGTTCGGGGTTTCGATGGCGGACTCCGCCCCGCTATTTCAGTTTTGTCTTTTAGGCTTGGCGGCTGCCGGGAATTTCGGTCTCTGCCTCGTGCTCACACGACTGCGTTACATCATGGAGTGTCACCTCATTTGGCTGCGGAACTTCGAGCCGTCTGTGTTCGTGGGCGCCCCCGGTGATGGTTGGTTTACGAAACCATTTCTGGTTCGAAGAACCTTCCAAATCATGTTAGTGCTTGCAGCGTTAGCGAGCGTGATATTGATGGCAATTACAGCGAAGCAGGCCGGCTGGATCGGAAACGGTATCAGCGGGGCATCGGTAGAGTTCTACAACCAGCAGGCTCAGAACCTTGCTGACCTGTATGAAGTCGTACCGTTCGAGGCTGCGCATCCAGCCCTAGTGGATGGTCTGAAAGGCAAATCTCCCCTGAGTGTCCTCGATGTGGGGGCGGGGACTGGGCGCGACGCATCGTGGATAGCTGAACAAGGCCACGTCGTTATCGCAGCCGAGCCTTCCGAATCTTTCAGGCGCATTGCACAAAAAATCCACGTGAACCCACGTGTCATATGGATTGACGACAGACTTCCCGGCCTGAAGGCAATTAAAGCGGAGCGGTTCGATTGGATAGTTGTAAGTGCTGTTTGGATGCACATCCATCCAGCTGATCGTCCGGCAGCGCTTGCCCGTTTGAAATCTCTGCTGACGGTATCCGGCAAAGTATATCTGACTTTACGGCTGGGGCCTGCAGATCCTGACCGGGCCATGTTTAATGTCTCCCTAGATGAGCTCCGAACGATAGCGTTGCCGTTAGGTCTTCAGGTGGAGGAGAAAGGCGTAAGAGATGATCTCCTTGATCGACCTGAGATAAAATGGATGAGTGTCATTTTGAGAAGAATCGAAACTTAGACGGCGCCCAGCCTGCAAATAGCTGAAGCTAACACTGCCCTGCGCCGTCATGCTCAGGGCCAATCAGTAGGAAATCCCATTCGCTTAGCTATTGCCAACATCGGCAACACATTTCCCACGTAGGCCTCTCGGAGAGCCCTCTCATCACTAAGTTGCTCTGGCGACAACCGAAGATCCGTACAATACTGATCCAAGAACGTGCTTTCAGATTTCCTCGCGTGCCCCAGAGCTGCGGTTACGACATGATGGTGTAGCTTAATCAGCTCATCAAGATGTCCGTCTAGCGGGAGGCGAGCCCCTTTCGAAAAGTTGACCTTTTTCGAAACAGGCGCAAGATTCCAGATCCGATCGTGGCCTACAAAACTTCGAGGCAAAAAGTGATCGAGTGTCAGATCGGACTCACAGACATTTTGCTGGGTGTAGATGCAGACGATTGGCTTGCCTAACATATTCTGCAGGAAAAACGTCTTTTCGCGAGCGAGATTGTTATGTCTCGCCGGCGGCGCCAGCTTCTCAAGTGTCACAGGTATATTCGGGTTTCGAGCCTGAACCCACGCAAGCCAGGCGCCGTCTGCCCATCCTCTTACTATTGGTATATTGACCTTTAGATATTCCTTCCATTCAGGATAAAGTTCGATCCCATCATCATGAACTTTGTAGAGGGGATTAAACTGCGCGCTCGTCTTCCACGGGCTGAGCAATGCCTCGGGAACATAACGCAGGCAGCCTCTGGCTCTTTCAGTCTTTACCGCCTTCAGCGCAAGAGCGAGTGCTTCCCGTTGTCTGAGCTTCTCGTTCACCACATCACCAATCGAGGCCACAAGCTTCGTTAAGGTGTCGTTGCCGGCGGCATTCCCAATCGCCAAGCGTCCAACCACTGCGGGCCACCACGCGGAAATTAGCATCTCGGCTAGGATCTCGCTGAAAGCGATACGAGCGCAATCCTTTTCGATTAACCGGGCAAGTATAGCCCGAAAAAACAGAAATTTGTACGATTGAGTGCAATTTCGGAAAAGCTGCGCTAGGCGGGCAACCTCCATGTCCTCGTGCGTAGACAGTTGAGTTTCCAAACCTGACCTCTCCTGTTGTACCGATATCTGCGAACGTTTGTTCCAGCGTGTATTAACGAACATTAAAATGCCGGCCAAGGAAAGGATTGAAAGCTTTCCACGAAATATGGCGATGCCTCAAATATGCGCGGAGGGAAGCTCGCAAAATCAGCTTGAGGCGGAGCAATTCAGCAAAAGATCGAATTAGGCAATATTACGCTGCGACACATCGTGTCCCGTAGCGTGGCATAGCTTTTGACATCCGTGACGCCTTCCGGTTTGGGCAGGGATATCATCGTGCCACGGTAGGCAGGCAGATGAGCGGATCATCGCTCATCTGCGCGATGGTTTCCAACGTCATGTATAGGGACCGCTGGACCGCCAATTCGTAGTTCTGTCGAGGAGCAGAGCACCGACGAGACGGATGAGGACGTCTTCGTTGGGAAAGATGCCGACGACTTTGGTGCGTCGCTTGATTTCGCCGTTGAGGCGTTTGATGGGCGATTCCACGCGCGCGAGCGCTGTCTCTCCTGTCCGGGTCGGACCGTGCGCTTACTTCGGTTCGATGGCCGATCTTGCAAGGTCATGTGATTAGAGAAATTGGACACACGCCAAAAACCCTCGAAAACACGAGTCAGTGCGCCAATAATTGGTGAGTTTCTGGTGAGTTAACGGTCGCGTCAGGAATATCGAAACCCAGCTAAGCTTTTGAATTTATTGGCGCACCCGACAGGATTCGAACCTGTGACCTCTGCCTTCGGAGGGCAGCACTCTATCCAGCTGAGCTACGGGTGCATCCGTGGCGCTTGGCGTACGGCGGGTCTGCCGGAAAGGGCATGACCTGTGCGGCGCAAAGCAGCTGACAAGCGGTCTTCTAGCTGATCGCGGGCGGCGCATCAACGCCGAAAATGGTTTCTCCGGTCCGAATTCGCGGACTGCTGGCCTCGGACCGCTGGCATCAGGCGCGATGCGGCTGCGGCGAGTTATCTGTCTGCGGTGCGACGAAGCGTCAGGACTGTTGCAGCCATCCGTGCCGCACGGGCGCCCGGTTGCCGGTTGCAACTCCTCGCCGGCATCGGCGGAGGGCCGCCAGGCAAGGCTTCAGGCCACCTGCCGCCAGCCTTCCCTGCGCACGAAGGCCATCAGCTCATCCGAAGCCATCGGACGGGCAAGCGCAAAGCCCTGCAGCGTGTCGCAGCCGATATCACGCAGGATGGCGGCATGTTCGCGTGTTTCGACGCCTTCGGCCACAACCTTGATGCCCAGCGATTGGCCGATGTCGATGATCGATGCGATGAGGTTGCGCTGGCTGGCGGAGCGGACCAGCGGTGCGATCAGCTGCCGGTCGATTTTCAGCCGGTTCGGTTTGACCTGCACAAGGCTGACAATGGAGGCGAAGCCGGTGCCGAAGTCGTCGATCTCGATGTCGATGCCAAGGGCCTTGAGATGGGCGATGTTGGAGACGATGGTCTCGTTCTTGTCGTCCAGGAAGATCGATTCGAGCAATTCGAACGAGAGCGTGCCGGGATCGAAAGCCAGGCCGTTCAGACTCTCGATCAGATCGTCATCGTAAAGCCTTCCGGCTGAAACATTGACCGACATTTTGGGGATCGAAATGCCGGCCGCCTTCCAGCGGGTCGATTGCCACAAGGTCTGCTCAAGGATGGAGCGATCGATCAGCGGCACCACATTGAGCTCGCCCGCGGTCTTGAGGAATTTGTCCGGCGCGAGCACGCCTTCGGTTGGATGGATCCAGCGCACCAGCGCCTCGACGCCGACAATATCCAGCGTCCTGGCATCGAACTGGGGCTGGAAATACGGTACGAACTCGTTCCGGTCGAGCCCGTTGAGAATGTCATCGGCGACGCGCTTGGTGCGGATGATTTCGGCTTTCAGCGCGGCATTGAAAAACTCGTGGCGGTTGCGTCCGTTGCTCTTGGCCCGGTAGAGCGCGATATCCGCATCGACAAGCAGGCGCTTGCCGCAATGCGCCTTGTCCGGGTCGGCCATCGCAATGCCGATGCTGACGCCGAAACGGCATTCATGTCCCTCATAGGGCACTGGCTCGCGCATTTTCATAATGATCCGGCTGGCCAGCGCCGCCAGTTGCACCTCGCTGGTCTTCGATGCAATGGCAATGATGAACTCGTCGCCACCGATCCGGGCAACGAAATCGCCGGCGCGCACGCTGCTCGACAGCACCGAAGCGGCATGGGTCAGCATGGCGTCTCCGGCGGCATGACCCAGCGTGTCGTTGATCTGCTTGAAGCGGTCGAGATCGATATGCAGCAGTGCGGTAACAGTGGCCCCGGCCGGTTCGCCGGCAAGCTTCTTGTCGAGGAACCGGCGGTTCGGCAGTCCGGTCAGGCTGTCGTGCAGCGAGTTGCGCTCCATCTGGGCGCGGGCTTCTTCAAGCTCCCTGTTGCGTTGCTCGGCGCTCTGCTTGGCTGCGAGCAGGCTCGCGTTGAGTTCGATGTCAGACGAGACATCCCAGTTCACCCCGACGATGTACCGCTGGCCGTCGGGATTCGTGTGCACGGCGCCGACGGAGCGAATCCACCTTGTCACGCCGTCGTGGGTCATCACGCGGAAGTTGGAATGATAGGTGCTGCCGTCTTTGAGTGCCTGGTCGAATGCCGTTTTGGCTTGCAGGCGGTCTTCGGCAAAAACCGCCTTGCGCCAGGTGTCGAGCGTGACTTGCCCGACATCGCTGGAAACCCCGTAGAGTTCCCGCATCCGGCTGTCCCATGTCAGTTCCGACGTGCCGAGGTTGAGCTCCCAGACGCCGATCCTCGAGGTGTCGAGGGCGAGCTGGTGGCGTTCTGACAGCCGTTGAAGCTGGCGCTGGCGGCGGGCGAGCTCCTGCATGTGGGTGTGGCGCAGATCGTTCAGGTATCCGGCGATGGAGATCGGAAGGATAACCAGCAAGCCGGCAAGCAGGATGAGAAACCGCATCTGCCAGGCATTCTCGGGCGTGCTGGACCAGCCGGCTGCGGGAATGGCCGCAATCTGCCAGCTTCCGTTTGGCAGGGAAACCTGGGATGTCACCGGATCGTTACTGAAGATTTCCGGGTCGCCAAAGAAAATATCGCCTTCTCCGCCGGTTGCGTCTTGCCCCCGAATGGCAATCCTGACCGGCAACTCGGTGGAGAGGAGGCCGCTTGCTTCGTAGAGCATCTCCACGTCGACGACGGCTGACACAAGCCCCCACAGTTCCTTGCTGCCGGCATCGTCCCTGACGAAAACCGGAAAGCGGCCGACAAACCCCTGTCCGCCCTGCAAGAGATTTACCGGACCAGCCAGCACCATTTCTTCCGTATGGACCGCGCGCATTGCGGCTTCGCGCTGGCTTTTGTTCGTCCGGTAATCAAGGCCGATTGCCTGCTCGTTACCCTCCATCGGATACATCAGGCTGACGACCAGCCCGGGTGCGCCGGCAATATTGCGCAGTTGCGAGTGCTTGCCGACCAGCCCTCTGGCAATGCTGGCAAAGCGCGCCTGGTCCATGTCGGGTTGCGTTGCAATCACCGAGACCAGGCCGCGGACAAGTTGGATGTTGCTGTTGATGTTGCCTTCCAGTTTCGCCCGCACCAGTCCAAGCTGTTCGCTGACTTTGGCGTGGGAAGCCTGATAATGAACGATGCGGTTCTGGTATTCGGCGAACACGCCTGCGGCGACCGCAACGACAAGTGCTATGACGCCTGCAATGACACTTGGTCTCAGGAACAGGTGACCGCGTTTCAAATTGAGGCTGGAACTTCTTGACATCGCAATCCACAGGTAACCGTTGGTGAGTGCCGGAAGCCATGGATGGGGCACGGCAGGGCGGATCTCACTTCGGGGCAATGCTAATTCAGCGGATTGTAATAAATGACTAATGTTTTTGCCAAAATCTGGCCCCGGAATGTAGATCGGGTAGCGCAACTCCATGAAAAGCGGGTACTTTCTTCCGTCCGGTCCAGTAGATCGGATTTGGTCTCGGCCTGTGTGACTGTGCCCGGCTTTGATGTGTCCTGCACGGAGGTCTGAAGCGCGCGTGAGACGAGACTTGTCAGCACCGCGTTGTCACGCCTGTGGTTGAAACCGGTGTCAGAGCATCGTTTTTATCTGGGCCACATTTTCCTCAACACGCATGACAAACCGGATTTCACCTGATTAAATGATCCGGCTGCAGGGCCTCCGACCTGGGAGAGAAGGATGGGTGAGGGGGCAATCGACAGTTTCATTGCAAGCGGCGATGAAAGCGCTTGCATCCAGAATTATTTGGGAGGAAAGCATGTTGAAACTGAAATTCGTCAAGACGCTGGTGGTTGCATCCGCGGTCTCGCTTGTTGCCGCGACCGGTGCCCTGGCGTTTCCGGAAAAGTCGATCGAATACATCATACCGTTCGGTCCGGGGGGTGAATCAGACATTTCCGCCCGCTTCCAGCAGCCTTTCTTCAAGGACAAGTTCGGCCAGGATCTCGTGGTCTCCTACAAGCCCGGCGGCGGCGGCGCGGTCGGTTGGGCCCAGCTCAACTCCATGGCCGGCGATGGCTACACGATCATGGGCATCAACCTGCCGCATATTGTCATTCAGCCCGCGCAAAAGGATGTCGGTTACACCACCGAGGACATCAAGGCGTTCTACATGTTCCACTACACGCCTGACGCGATCGTGGTGACGGCGGACAGCCCCTACCAGACGCTTGAAGACCTGATTGCCGACGCGAAAGCCAATCCCGGATCTGTGACCATGTCCGGCTCCGGCAAGGCGACTGCCAACCATCTTGCTCAGATCCGGTTCGACAAAATGGCCGGCATCAAGACCACCTATGTGCCGTTCAAGGGAACCGGCGCTTCGGTTACCGCCATGCTCGGCAAGCAGGTCAAGGCACAGTGGGGGTACACCACCGTCGGCGCCGCGCAAGGCGATGCGGTGCGGATGCTCGCCGTTGCCATGGAAGAGCGTCATCCGCTGTTCCCCGACGTGCCCACCTTCAAGGAACTCGGCTTCGACATGGTCGGCGGCGCCTATCGCGGCATGGCCGTTCCCAAGGACACGCCGGACGAGACCGTCAAGGCCCTGTCGGACATGTTCGGCGAAATCAATGCCGACGAGGCTTTCCGCAAGCAGATGCTCGATGGCGGATTCGCGCTTCTCGATGTCGGCGTCGATGGCATGGGCGATTTCATGAAGGCCCGCAAGGACGAGTATATCGAGGCGGCAACGGAAGCCGGGCTGCTCAACTGATCCATTTCCCTTCATCCGGGCCGGACAGGCCCGGATGCTCCTTTTGTGAAGTGTGAGGCGAGATAACCGGCAAGCCGTCTTCTGCGGTCGCTGGCCGGCAGTCGCTTGCACGCAAGCTGAATGGACAGTCCGACATGGGTTTTGAACATCTGGCCAATGCACTGACGCTGACCAATCTGGCGCTGGCGCTGTTCGGCGTGGTCGCGGGCACCATCATCGGGTCGATACCGGGATTGTCGGCGACCATGGCCGTCGCGGTGCTGGTGCCGATCACCTTCGCCATGCCGCCGGCTTCGGCGCTGATCCTGCTCGGTGCGATTTACACGGGCGCGATCTACGGCGGCGCCTACTCTGCCATCCTGCTCAACACTCCGGGGACCCCGTCCGCCATCGGAACAACCTTCGACGGCTACCCCATGGCCAAACGCGGAGACGGCGACCTTGCCGTTGCGATTGCCTGCTATGCCAGCGTCTTCGGCGGCATGATCGGCGCGCTGGCGCTGTTGTTGCTCGCGCCGCCCTTGTCTTCCGTGGCGCTCGCCTTCGGGCCGGTCGAGTATCTCTGGCTGTCGATCTTCGGACTGTCGCTGATTGCCTCCTTGTCCACCGGCAACCTGCTCAAGGGACTGGCCGGCGGCGCCTTCGGCCTGCTTCTGTCCTGCGTCGGGGTTGCCGAGATCTCCGCGGACATCCGCCTGACCTTCGGCAGTTCCACCATGATCGGCGGCATCGAGGTGGTCGGCGCTCTGATAGGGCTTTACTGCATTCCGGTGCTGATCGATCTGGTCGCCACGCCCGAACGCCATCTCAAGGTGGAGGAGGGCGGCCGGGCCGTCCGCTTCCGCGAAGGAGCACTCCTTGCCTGGCGCTCGCGCTTCAACCTGCTGCGCTCCTCGATCATCGGCACCGTCATCGGCATCCTGCCAGGGGCGGGCGGTTCGGTGGCGGGCCTCGTCGCCTATTCGGAGGCCAAGCGCACGGCAAAACCCGGCCAGAAATTCGGCGAAGGCGAACCCGATGGCATCATGGCAACCGAAGCCGCCAACAACGCGACCGTCGGCGGCGGCTTCATCCCGACCCTGGTACTCGGCATTCCCGGAACGCCGCCCGATGCCGTGATCCTGGGTGCCCTGCTGGTGCAAGGGGTCCGGACCGGCCCGACCCTGTTCGATAGCGGCGGGTCGATCGTCTACACCTTCATTTTCGGCCTTTTCATCGCCACCATCCTGATGCTGCCGACAGGTCTGTTGATTGGACGCTATGCCTACAAGACCATCGTCACCATCCCCAAGACCATCCTGGTGCCGTCAGTGGGTTTCATGACCATCATCGGCACCTTCGCCATCCGCAATTCGATCTCCGATGTCATCATCATGATCGTGCTGGGAACGGTCGGCTGGGTCCTGTCGCGGTTCGGCTTTGCCGCATCGCCCATCGTGCTGGGCCTGATCCTCGGTCCGATCGCCGAGCAGGGCTTCGTTCAGGCCTGGATCATCGGTGAGGCAACCGGCAATCTCACCGGCATGTTCTTCGGCCGGCCGATCTCGCTGGCGATCATCGCCTTCACCGTCCTGTCGCTGGTCTATCCGGTGATCCAGGGCAGGAGAGCCAAGAAACTTCTTGAAATGCAGGCGGGCTCCAATGCCAAGACAGACGATTGAGACATCATCCAGATCCGGCGGCAAAGACGTCGGAACGCTGATCGTTGCGAGCCTGTTCATCGGTCTCGGTTTGATCACGTTGCACGATGTGACGACCTATTCGGATACCGATTCCGTGGTGTTCCCGACCTTTGTCGCCTATGCGATGATCTTCTGTTCGGTGCTGGTGATCATCGCGTCCTGGCTCAGGCCAAGCCGGGACAACGGTTTCGGCAACGGCGACTGGTGGCGGAGACTACTGCTGGTGGCAACCATGCTGGTTGCCTGCGCCATCATGCCGGTCGGCGGTTTTCTGCCGGCAACGGCAATCGCGTTCGCCGGCGGGCTGATCGCCGCGCGGCACGAGGGCTGGGATGCCCGAAGCGCGGTGGTCTTTTCCGCCTCGGGCATCGCTATCATGGCTGGCTTCTACGCCTTGTTCCGCTTCGCGCTGGGCGTGCCGCTGCCGTGACACAATCCGGCGCTACCTCGCCGGAATAGTGGCTTTATGCCTCAGAGCGATGATCTTCAGGCGTCGCCAAACCTGTTCGGAGTTGTGACGCCATATGGCCAGGCCACGCAAGAAATGGGCAGCCGGGATTGCCATATGCGGGATAGTTATTGCTTATACCTATTACGGCCTGAGGCCATATTCGTGGCAACTGGACCATAGGTGTTGGGAAACCGGAACAGTCCGTGCCGACGAGATTTTCCTCAGAAATGCGTTTGAGTACGAAGCAAGCAAAGTTCACGCTTACTTTTGGAGTTCCGGAAGCAGCCTCGCATCCGCACCTTATGCGAGTTCAATTGATGAATTGGAGGCGCAGTTTCCGGAGTGTTGTGAGATATATCTTGGGCCGCCGGCCGATTTGATCACGTCTCCAGGTTTATGGGCGAGGATTACGAATAGATTTCCGAAGGCAGTTCTTGTTGAACTCCACTTCAGCTACAAATATCAGGGTAGGGTCGTCTCGCATAAGCAAAAGCAGATTACGATGCTGAATGCATGCGCGAAGCCAATTCCCCACTCGCAATATTGAAGATGGAGTGCCTGAAACATTCAGACACGCCTCACTTCACATATTTGCGCCAGTCGTGCTCTTCCTTGAAGCCGAGCATGTCGCGGATCTTGCGGTTCGAGTAGAGCGCTTCATGCTCGCCCATCTCGCGTGTCAGCGGAACGCCGGGGAAGAAGCGGCTGGCAAGTTCTGCCGTCGGCGTGTCCACCGAATTGGTGTCGTTGCCCGCATTGAAGATCTGGAAGCCCAAGCCGTCCGTGCTCAGGCATCGGTCGACGATCTGGCCGAGATCGCGCGCGTCGATGTAGCAGAAGATGTTGCGGCGGCGGACGCCGGGATCGGCGAAGAAGCCGGGGAACCGGTCATATTCGTGCGGTTCCATCACGTTGCCTATGCGAAGCGCGTAGATGTCGAAGCCGGAGCGGCGCTGGAAACTGCGTGCGGTCTGCTCGTTGACGACCTTCGACAGGCCGTAGGAATCCATCGGATTGACATCCATGTCCTCTTCCACGGGAAGGGAGGCAGGGTTGACCTCGCCATCGGCAAAGCAGACGCCGTAGGTCGTCTCCGACGAGGCGATGATGATCTTGCGGATGCCGAGCTTCACCGCTGCTTCTATGACGTTGTAGGTGCCGACGGTGTTGACGCGGAAGGTCTCGTTGTCGGGACGAATGAGGATTCTGGGCACGGCGGCGAAATGCACCACCGCATCGAATTTCGGCACGCCGGTGCCGGGCTCCAGCTCGTCGAAATTGGCGTAGCTGGTCATGACGTTGAACATCTCGCCCGACTGGGTGATGTCGGCGGTCAGATTATCAACGCCGGGATGGTTGAGTGGCGTGAGATCCACATTGACCACCCGGTGCCCCTGGTCGAGAAGGTAGGGAACCACATGTTTGCCGGCCTTGCCGGATCCTCCGGTGAACAATATGCGCATCGCTGTCTCCTCCATCATTCATGCTTTCGATGCAGCGCGTCAGACGCTGCGTCCCGCCGCGGCCCCGGAAGACCACGCCCACTGAAAATTGTGCCCGCCGAGATGGCCGGTCACATCCATCACTTCGCCGATGAAATGCAGGCCGGAAACCAGCCGGCTTTCCATGGTCTTCTGGTTTAGCTGGTTTGTATCAACCCCGCCAAGGGTAACTTCCGCCGTGCGATAGCCTTCGGTGCCGCCGGGGACGATCCGGAAATTGCGGATGCCGGCGACGATCTGTTCTATCGCGGCGTTGCTCAGATCCGCCAGCCGCGACGGTGTGGTGTCGGCCTCGCTGCCCAGTTGCTGCGCCAGCCGCTTGGGCAGGATTTCTCCGAGAACCGTCCAGGCCGAGGCCTTGGGCCGCGTCATCCGTTCCGCCTTGAGACGGGAAGAAAGATCGGCGCTTGGCGCGAGATCGATCATGACCGTGTCACCCTCGCGCCAATAGGACGAGACCTGCAGCATCGCAGGGCCCGAGAGCCCTCGATGGGTAAACAGCATGGCTTCGTCGAATGCCACGCCATTGCATGAGGCATGGACATCAAGTGCGACGCCTGACAGGCTTCCCCAGCTCTCGTGCATGTTGGAAGCCCAGGTGAACGGCACCAGCCCGGCCCTTGTCTCGGTGACTTCATGGCCGAACTGCCGGGCCAGGTCGTAGCCCAGGCCGGTGGCGCCCATCTTGGGTATCGACTTGCCGCCGGTGGCCACGACCAGCGACCGGGAGTGCCATGTGCCGGCGCTGGTGCGTGTTTCAAAGCCGCCGTCTACCTGCCTGACCTCGATGATCTCGGTCGCCAGCTCCAGCCGGGCCCCGGCCTCGCGCATGTCGCCTGTCAGCATCGCGATGATTTCCCGGGCTGACCCGTCACAGAACAGCTGCCCCAGCGTCTTTTCATGAAATGCGATGCCGCGCGCCTTAACCCGCTCGATGAAATCGTGCTGGGTAAACGATTTCAGCGCCGAGATGGCAAAATGCGGGTTGTTTGAAATGAAGTTTTTCGGCGTGCAGTGCAGATTGGTGAAATTGCAGCGTCCGCCGCCGGAAATCCGGATCTTCTCCCCGGGTGCTTTCGCATGGTCGATGACGGTTACTGATCGCCCGCGGCGTCCCGCCTCGATCGCGCACATCATGCCGGCAGCGCCAGCGCCCAGAACGACGACATCCGTTTTGCTGATGGCTGGCATGCGGTCTCCGGAAAAAGCGCCGCCGGTTGGAGCAGGCCGCCTCGTTTGCGAGCGAACCCATTAGCAGACCGGACGCCTGCAACAAACCCCGGACCGTCAACTTCCCCTTGGTTCGGGCAATTGCCAGCGGCACATCAGCGACTGTAGGAAGGCTCAAGCGTTCACCGGATATGACCATGGCCATTGTCTCTTTCGATCTCGATCCCGTTTCCATCAGCATCGATCTCAGCGTCGGACATATCGCCGAGCTGAGAATTCGCGAGGGTGGGCGCATGCTCTCCCCGCTGCACCGTGCGCCGTGGGTCGACAATCCCACCGCCGGGTTTCCGGACGGGACGCCTCCCAACGTCCAGCGTCTGTCGGGCGATTTTCTCTGCGCGCCGTTCGGTCGCAACGATGTCGAGCCCGCCCCCTCGCACGGATGGCCCGCCAACAGCGCCTGGGACCACATCGAGACCATTGGAGGGGAGGGGCGGCTGACGGCAGTGTTCCGGCTGCAGAAAACCGTCATGGGCGCAACCGTTGAGAAACGGATCACCCTGATCGCCGGGCATCCATTTATCTATCAGGAGCACAGTTTTTCGGGTGGCGTCGGTGCCGTTTCCGCCGCCCATCATGTCATGGTTCACATGGCCGATGGCGGCGATCTGGCGGTCTCGCCCAAGCTGAGCGCCCAAACCCCGCCCGACGCCCTGGAAGCCGATCCGGCGCGGGGCCGCTCCATCCTTGCCTATCCTGCGAGGACCGCCGACCTGGCGGCATTTCCGCTGGCAAATGGCGCCATGGCGGACCTGACAAACTATCCCGTTGCTGAAAACCACGAGGATTTTCTCACGCTTGTCGAAATGCCCGGAAACCCTCTCGGCTGGAGCGTTGTCAGCCGCAAGGCGGAACAGGACCGGATCATCGTGCTCAAACGTCCCGATGTGCTGCCGGTCACCATGCTGTGGATGAGCAACGGCGGACGCGATTACGCACCCTGGTCGGGCCGCCACACCGGAGTGCTCGGCATCGAGGATGGAAGAGCGTCAGCCTCGGGACATGCAGATTCGGTCCGGGAAAACGAACTCAACCGGGCAGGGATTCCAACCGCCTTCGATCTCGCCAGTCAGCGAAGGATTGTCATGCGTCAGGTTGTTGGCGCCTGTGCAGCCGGTCAGGGGGAGGGCAGGCTGGGCGATGTATCGATGCAAGACGACGGTCTGATCTTGCACTTTTGCACCGGCGGCGCTCGCAAGCTCGCCTGTGATCAAGAATTCCTATCCGGACAGCCTATCCGTTAAGCTGTCTGATTGCCGGACACGCCAGGCGCGGCATGCATGAAAGCCTCCCCGAACATGGGTCCGGGGAGGCTGTGTCAGGTATTCTCAGCGTCCGTTAGTTGCAGCGTGCCTCGTAGATGACGCCGCGGGAGTCACGGTAGCGGCACATGCCCGGTGTGGTCGCGACCCCGATAAGGGCGCCGGCGGCGCCGCCAATCAGGGCTCCGCCTGCAACGTTGTTGCCGGTTGCTGCGGCGATCAGTGCGCCTGTTCCTGCACCGACAGCGGCGCCGCCTGCGGCCCGTTGCTCGGTTGTGGTGCAGCCAGCCGCGGCAAGAAGGGAAATCGCTGCGAAGGCGGAAAGAACGAGTCTGGTCATCTAAGGCTCCATCGTGATGTACACTATACCAACGGGCGCAAACCTACTCGAATGAGGGTTTGTGCTTCCGGGTCACCGTTTCATTGTACAGGATAACGATGGCCGACACCATCATGGCAATGCTCATCGCAAGTGCAAGCGTTGAAATCAACATGGTCAGTCCTTTCGCCAAAATCTTCGATCGTTTCGCCTGTTCAACGCTGCAAGCCGGGTTTTGGTTGCGTCTGGCTTCGAGATTTTTGTCCCGAATTGCGCGCGGGATTTGGGTGTCCCGGCCGGGAGGAGCCGTTCAGGGCTTCACCGGCACCGAATCGCTGTTGCCGGAAAGGCCGGGCAAGGAGCAGTGCGGGGTGCGCAAAAAATAGCCCTTGTGCCTGCGAATTGATCAGCTCAAGGCCAGGCGCTCGATTCATCTGCATCGGTGATGAAACCCCTTGCGTCAGCGCATGGCTTTTCCGATGATCGGGCCCTGCAACCCAAAAGGACGCCGATGAATTCCCTGCTTCCGCTGCCGTCATCGCAATCGAGCGTGCCCATGCAGCGCACCCGTGGCGGTGGCCGTCTGTCGGTCAAGCAGTCGGCGGGTGAAAGCCGTATCGATCGTCTGTTCCAGGAAGGCGCGGCGCGCATCCGCATCCCGCGTGTTCCGCGCGGTTCTCCGCTTGAGGCGGTGCTGATCAACACCGCCGGTGGTTTGACCGGCGGGGATGCGATGGACTGGGAATTCGAGGCTGGCGAGGCGGCCTCGATGACGCTCGCCACCCAGGCCTGCGAGAAGACCTACAAGGCCCATGGCTGCAGCGAAGCCCGGGTCTCGGTCCGGTTGAAACTCAATCCCGAAAGTTCGCTGGCCTGGCTGCCGCAGGAGACCATCCTGTTCGACAGGGCGCGGCTCTCCCGGTCCATCGAGGTGGACATGACGGCTGGATCAAGGCTTCTGTTGGTCGAGCCGGTCGTCTTTGGCCGGCTTGCCATGAAGGAGGCTGTCACCGAAGGTGAATTCCGGGATCGCTGGCGCATCCGCCTTGATGGGCGTCTGGTCCATGCCGAGAATATGTGCCTTGGTCCACATATCGCCGCAGCTCTTGCGCGTCCGGCTGTTGCCGGCGGCGGACTGGCCATGGCGACCGTGCTGATGATTGCACCCGAAGCCGAAGCCCGGTTGCCGGCGGTGCGTCAGATGATCGGCAAGTCCGGCGGCGCCAGTTTTCTGGTCGCGCGCCCGCCCAACCCGGCAACGCCCGAAACTGGCAAGCTTCTTGCTCGGATTGTTGCCGCCGACAGCTATGAACTGCGCAAGGTGCTCGTACCGTTGATCCGCCTGCTCAATCCGCAAGGCGGCATGCCGAAAGTCTGGTCGATATGAAAGAGACGCCATGAACCTGACACCGAGGGAAAAAGACAAGCTGCTCATCGCCATGGCCGCCATCGTGGCGCGCAAGCGGCTGGAGCGGGGCGTCAAGCTCAACCATCCCGAAGCCATCGCGCTGATCACCGACTTCGTGGTCGAGGGCGCCCGTGACGGCCGCGCGGTCGCCGACCTGATGGAAGCCGGCGCCCACGTGATCACCCGCGATCAGGTGATGGACGGCATCGCCGAGATGATCCACGACATCCAGGTCGAGGCAACCTTTCCCGACGGAACCAAGCTGGTGACCGTGCACGAACCCATCCGGTAGAAACATGTTCTCAATGCAACACGCCCCTCGACGCAGCCTTCTCGCGAAGGCAATACTCGTGAGGCACGTGTGTGCATTCATCCTGACGGCGCGACCAATTGCGGGCGCCGTGCTTACCCATAAAGGACTTTCACGATGATCAGACGTTTTTTTATATCCGCCGCCGCACTCGGCCTGGCAACTGTGCCGGCCTTCGCCCATCTTGACCCGTCGGAGCACGGCTCCTTTGCCGCGGGCTTTTCGCATCCGCTCTTCGGCCTTGACCATATCCTCGTCATGATAGCGGTCGGCCTTTGGGCAGCCTCGCTGAAGGGCCGCGCGATGCTGATCGTCCCGGCGGCCTTCGTCGGCACAATGGGCCTGGGCTTCATTGCCGCGATCGCCGGCATGCCTCTGCCCTTCGTCGAGCCGGTGATCCTGGCGTCCATTATCTTCATCGGCATCATGGTTGCGCTGGCGCTGCCGTTCTCGACCGCCGGCATGGCTGCGGCTGTCGCTTTCTTCGCTTTCTTCCATGGACACGCCCATGGCGGCGAGCTGGGTGAAGCGGGGGCTGCAAGCTTCGCCATCGGTTTCATGCTGGCAACTGCCGTTCTGCATGCGGTCGGCATCGGCCTCGGCATCGCCTTCGGCAAGCTGCAGGGCGGTGATGGCAAGTCCTGGCTGACCCGGGTCGCAGGTGCGGTCACTGCCGCCACCGGGCTTTTGCTGGCATTCGCCGGTTGATCTGAAACAAACAGCAGGAGGGCGTGCCCATGATCCCCGGTGAAGTTCTGACGAAAGATGGCGACATCGAGCTCAATTCCGGCGCGCCTTCCATCACGCTCAAGGTCGCCAACACCGGCGACCGGCCCGTGCAGGTGGGCAGCCATTACCATTTCTTCGAGACCAACGAGGCGCTGAGCTTCGACCGCGAAAAGGCGCGCGGCATGCGGCTTGATATCGCCGCGGGCACCGCCGTGCGGTTTGAGCCGGGCCAGGAGCGCGACATTACGCTCGTGCCGATGTCAGGCGGCCGCGAGATCTATGGATTTCAACAGAAGGTGATGGGGAAGCTCTAAGCCTTCCACCACGCCGAAACAGGGGAAAGGATAGTCGATATGTGCCATGTATGCGTGATCAACAACGTCAAATCCTCAATGCTGTCACGGCGTGACTTCTTCCGAAAATCGGCTGCCGCCGGGCTTGCCGCCACCGCGGCAGGCGCCGTTTCCGCCCGGCCCGCTCTTGCCCAGGCCACCGGGAAAGTGGTCGATCTCACCCATACTTTCGATGGGGATTTCCCGACTTTTGATGGCAAGCCGGGCATTCTCTACACCGAGAATGTCAATTTCGATGCCTCCGGCTACCAGATCTGGGAACTGACGATCTTTGAGCATTCAGGCACCCATATCGATGCGCCGCTGCATTTTTCCAAGGACGGCACCTCGGTCGCCGAACTCGATCCGCAAAACCTGATCTGCCCGCTCTGCATCATCGATATCAAGGCCAAGGCGGCGGACGAGCCCAATTCCATGGTCGAGCCAGAAGACATCGAGGCCTGGGTCAGCGCCCACGGCGACATTCCCGAAGGCGCCTGTGTGGCCATGAATTCCGGCTGGCAGGACAAGCTTGGCGAGCCGGGCTACCGCAACGATGCCGAGGGCAACTTCACCTTCCCGGGCTTCTCCAAGGCCGCCACCGACATGCTCATGGAGATGGGCGCGGCCTCGATCGGCGTCGATACGCTCTCGCTCGATCCGGGCAATTCCGCCGATTTCGCGGTTCACTATTCCTGGCTGCCGAGCGGGCGCTTCGGCATCGAGAACCTCGCCAATCTTGATGAGCTCCCGGCCTCCGGCGCCACCCTGTTTGTCGGAGCCCCGAAGCACCGCAACGGCACAGGCGGTCCCGCCCGCGTCATGGCCATGGTCTGATGCGCCGCAAACCCGCAAATCTGCTTGCGATCTGGCAAACCTGTGCCGGCTTGGGCATGCTGGCTTTCGAGGCTCAGGCCGTGGTCGGAATGCGGTTGCTCGGGATGGCCGGAGCCTGGCCTGTCGCCAGGAACGAAAACCGGAAAATGCTGGCGGAAAAACCGCCGGCGTTTTCCAGGGCCGCAACCGCAGCGGCCGGAAAGGCAGTCTCCGGCGGCCGGCCGGACGAGGTTATTCTGGCCGCCGTCAGGCCGCTGACAAGAACCGCGCGGGCCAACCGCAAGCGCCTCGCCGCCAAGGCGTTGTCCCGTGGGAAAAAGACAAGAGGCAAATCATGACGATGATACAAATCGGGTTGATATGTTCCGTTGCAGGTCTGTTGGCCACCTCCGCGCTGGCCGATGACAAGCCCGATTGCATCGATCCGCAGACCCAGATGGAAATGACCTATTGCGCTGGTGTCGACTACGACAAGGCCGATGCCGACCTCAACGCGCTCTGGCCGGGCATCGTCGCGGCGGCAAAGCAGAATGACGAATACGTGGCCGACATGGCGCGCGAGCGCGGCGTGCCGACGACGCTTGAGGCCCTGCGCAATGCCCAGCGTGCCTGGATCACGTTCCGTGACGCGCAATGCGAATACGAAGCCTATGAAGTCTTCGGCGGGACCATGCAGCCGATGGTCGGAAGCCTCTGCCTGGCGCGGTTGACCCGCGAACGCATCGAGGTTCTGTCCCATGCGCTCGAGAGCCGCTGATGGCCTATTTCTTGCTTGCCTGAACGGGTGAGTAGCAAACGAACCGAGGACCGCCGATGCCCGCCAAGATCTCCCGCTCAGCCTATGCCGCCATGTATGGCCCGACCGTCGGCGACAAGGTCCGGCTTGCCGACACCGAACTGTTCATCGAGGTCGAAAAGGACTTCACCACCTATGGCGAGGAGGTCAAGTTCGGCGGCGGCAAGGTGATCCGCGACGGCATGGGCCAGTCGCAGGTCACCCGCGCCGATGGCGCGGTCGACACTGTCATCACCAATGCGCTGGTGGTCGATCACACAGGCATCTTCAAGGCCGATATCGGCCTGAAGGATGGCCGCATCGCCGCCATCGGCAAGGCCGGCAATCCTGACACCCAGCCTGGCGTCGACATCATTGTCGGTCCCGGCACCGAAGTGATCGCGGGCGAAGGCAAGATTCTCACCGCCGGCGGTTTTGACAGCCACATCCACTTCATCTGCCCGCAGCAGATCGAGGAAGCGCTGATGAGCGGGCTGACCACCATGCTCGGCGGCGGTACGGGCCCGGCGCACGGCACGCTGGCAACCACCTGCACGCCCGGCCCCTGGCACATCGGCCGCATGATCCAGGCCATGGATTCATTCCCGATGAACATCGGCCTGTCGGGCAAGGGCAACGCCTCCAGGCCCGCGGCACTCGAGGAAATGATCCTCGGCGGCGCCTGTGCGCTCAAATTGCATGAGGACTGGGGCACAACGCCGGCGGCCATCGACAATTGCCTTGCCGTTGCCGACCAGTACGACGTCCAGGTGATGATCCACACCGACACATTGAACGAGAGCGGCTTCGTCGAGACCACGGTCGATGCCATCAAGGGCCGCACCATCCATGCCTTCCACACCGAGGGTGCGGGCGGCGGTCACGCGCCCGACATCATCAAGGTCTGCGGGCTCAAGAACGTGCTTCCGTCCTCGACCAACCCGACCCGGCCCTACACGGTCAACACCATCGCCGAGCATCTCGACATGCTGATGGTCTGCCATCATCTCGACAGCGCCATCCCCGAGGACATCGCCTTTGCCGAAAGCCGCATCCGCAAGGAGACGATTGCCGCCGAGGACATCCTGCATGACATCGGCGCCTTCTCGATCATCGCGTCGGACAGCCAGGCCATGGGCCGTGTCGGCGAGGTGATCATCCGCACCTGGCAGACCGCCGACAAGATGAAGCGTCAGCGCGGAGCCTTGCCCGAGGAGACCGGCGACAACGACAATTTCCGCGTCCGCCGCTACATCGCCAAATACACCATCAACCCCGCCATCGCCCAGGGCGTTTCCAAGCACATCGGCTCCATCGAAGTCGGCAAGCGCGCCGATCTGGTGCTGTGGAACCCGGCTTTCTTCGGCGTCAAGCCGGACATGGTGCTGCTCGGCGGCATGATCGCAGCAGCCCCCATGGGCGATCCGAATGCCTCGATCCCGACGCCGCAGCCGGTACATTACCGCATGATGTTCGGTGCCTACGGCAGGGCGCGGACCGAATCCTCCGTCACCTTCGTCAGCCAGGCGGCGATCGAGGACGGTCTTGCGCACAAGCTCGGCACCGCCAAGCAGCTCTGCGCCGTCGAGAACACCCGCGGCGGGATTTCCAAGACCTCGATGCTGCTCAATGACGCGCTGCCGCACATTGAGGTCGATCCGGAAACCTATGAGGTTCGTGCCGATGGCCAGTTGCTGACCTGCGAACCGGCGACGGTCCTGCCGATGGCGCAGCGGTATTTCATGTTCTAGGAAGTCCCGCATGTCTGCGGACGAATGTCTGGATCCTCCTTGTCCGATTGATCCTCGTCAAGCCATGCGGCCCGGATATCGGCGTATATTGGAACTCCGAACGTCGAAAAGGAGAAGCCAATGTCCGGTATCAGGTTGAAGCACAACGGTTGGGTATTGATCGCGGACGGCGAAAAGGCGCTGTTTCTGGAAAACAGGGGCACACCCGACAAGCCGGAACTGCAGGTATTCAATGGCTTCGGGCAGTCCAATCCGAGAACATCGGCCCAGGGTGAAGACCGTCCGGGACGCTTGTCCGATGGGATGGGCAGTGCTCACCGGAGTGCAGTGCAGGAAACCGACTGGCACCGCTTGGCCAAACACGAATTCGCCCATAAGATCGCTTCACTGCTCGATCAGGACGCTCAGGCTGACCGGTTTGAGCAAATCGTGATCGTTGCACCGGCGGTGATCATGGGTGAGTTGCGCAAGTCGCTGTCGGATTCGGTTTCAAGCCGGATTGTTGCGGAAGTGGCGAAGGATCTCACCAAGCACCCGGTGCCTGAAATTGAGAAACTGCTTTTCGGATAGGCAAACGCATGCATCTGCCGACGGTCACATCAGTCACAAGGTCGTTTGACAGTCCCGTCGCAACCATAACGCTGGATGAAACAGCGCGGCATCGCCGGCGCATGCGGATGGTGTCGGACCGCATGGAAAACGGCACCACCATAGCCTTCCTGCTCGATCTGCCGCAGGCGCGGCTGTTGCGCCATGGCGACGGGCTGGTGCTTGACGATGGCCGCATAATCGAGATCCGCGCCGAACCTGAAAAGCTGATGGAGGTGCGGGGCAGGGACGCCCGGCACCTTCTGTCGCTCGCCTGGCAGATCGGCAACCGTCACCTGGCGGCGGAGATCACCGAGACCGCGATCCGGCTCAGAAGCGACCACGTGATCCGCGACATGCTTATCGGCCTCGGCGCTTCGGTTCAGGACATCGAAGCACCATTCGATCCCGAAGGCGGCGCCTATGGCGGGGCGCATGCCAGCCACCATCATGCCGGTCACAGTCACGACCACGGCCATTCCCATGGCCACAGCCATGACTAAGGCGCGCGGCTTGCCTATCCACCTCAATCGGATGCGGACAGCAGCTATTCAGGGAGTCGGCGCGCCGCCGGTTTCGGATGGAACAGGAGACATGTGATGATTTGTGTGATTGCCGATATTTGGATCAGGCCGGAAAGCAACGAGGTGTTCTTCGCCGCCGCGCGCGACATGCTGGCTGCGACGCGGTCGGAGGACGGATGCATCCGCTATGACCTGATGCAGAATATCGAAGATCCCGAACACCTGACCTTCGTCGAGGAATGGCAATCGCGCGAACATCTCTCCGCCCATTTCGAGACCGCGCACATGGCTGTGTGGCGGGCCGCCTCGGCGCCGCATCTGGTCGATCGCAAAGTCAAGATCCTGCATGTGGGCGATGTTGAAAACCTCTAGCGCCAAGGGCCGGGTTTCTGCCGCGCCGGGGTCTGATCTCCGCAAAACGGGGGCGACATGAGTGACACCGTGAGCCTGGTGCGGCTTCTGACCTGGCTGTCGCCGACATTCCCGGTCGGCGGCTTCAACTACAGCCATGGTCTCGAACAGGCTGTGGCGAGCGGGCTGGTGACGGATGCTGCCGGGTTGCTCGATTGGATCCGGCTGTTGCTGGCCGAGGGGTCGGCATGGAACGACGCGGTGCTTCTGGCTGAAGCCTGGAGAGTGGCGGCTTCGGCAGGGGACCTGGCCGCGGTTTCCGAACTGGCGGAAGCGCTTGCCGGTTCCGCCGAGCGGCATCTCGAGACCATGAACCAGGGGATTGCCTTTCTCAAGGCCTCCAGCGCCTGGACCTTGCCTGTGCATCAATCGCTTGACCGCGGCGCGGCCTGGCCGGTGGCGGTGGGCGCTGTCTCGGGCGCCTCCGGGGTTCCTCTCGAGCCGACCCTCGCCGCCTTCCTGCATGCCTTTTCCGCCAACCAGGTCCAGGCCGCGCTGCGGCTGATGTCGCTGGGGCAGGCGGCAGGGGTCGCGGTTATGGCGGCGATCGAGCCGGATATCGCCCAGGTCGCGGCCCGTGGCGCACGGTCGACACTTGACGATCTCGGCTCGTCCGCGCTCAATGCAGAGATCGCCGCGATGAACCACGAAACGCTTAACTCACGGATTTTTCGAACATGACATCATCGAATGGCCCCTTGCGCATCGGTATTGGAGGACCGGTCGGCTCCGGCAAGACGGCGTTGACCGACAAGCTCTGCAAGGCGATGCGCGACACCTATTCCATCGGTGTCATCACCAATGACATCTACACCCGCGAAGACGCGGAAGCCCTGGTGCGCATGCAGGCGCTGCCGTCCGACCGGGTGGTCGGCGTCGAGACCGGCGGCTGTCCGCACACGGCGATCCGCGAGGACGCCTCGCTCAACCTGCGCGCCATCGATGCGCTCAATGAGCGCCATCCCGATCTCGACATCATCTTCATCGAGTCCGGCGGCGACAATCTTGCCGCCACCTTCTCGCCCGATCTCGCCGATCTGACGATCTACGTCATCTCGGTCTGCCAGGGCGAGGAGATCCCACGCAAGGGCGGGCCGGCGATCACCCGCTCGGACCTGCTGCTGATCAACAAGATGGACCTGGCGCCGCATGTCGGGGCCGATCTGTCGGTCATGGAGCGCGATGCATCCGCAGGCCGCAAGGGCCGCCCATATCTGTTCACTGACATGCGCCGCGGCGCCGGCATCGAGGATGTGGTTGCCTTCATCGAGGAAACCGGAGGGCTGCGAACCGCCACGGCGGCGCAATAACCGGCCGGCAATGACCCGGCTCAGTCCCGTTCGAAATCCGGAAGACTGTTGAACGCGGACCGCAGCGCATCCGACCATCCGTCGGATATCTTGCGGTAGTAGGGATCGGTCGCCTGGATGCGTTTCTCGTAGCCCTTGGTCAGGCTGTCGCGGTCATAGAACTGCAGATCCAGCGGCAGGCCGACCGACAGGTTGGATTTCAGCGTCGAATCGAACGAGACATAGAGTAGCTTCGTCGCCATTTCGAAGCTCATGTCCGGATCGTAGGCCCGCACCAGGATCGGCTTTCCGTATTTGTGCTCGCCGATCTGGAAGAACGGGTTGTCCTCCGTGGCTTCGATGAAATTGCCTTCCGGATAGATCAGGAACATCCGCATCGCGCCGCCTGCGACCTGGCCGCCGAGAATGAAGGTGGCACTGAAGGTGGATTCGCTCTGGTGGCCGCCGTCCGATGCCGTCTTGATCACCTCACGCACGGTTTCCCCCACGAGGCGCGCAGCTCCGAACATGGAGGGCACCTCCATGATGTCCGGGTGCCGGTCCTCGGCCGCCTTGGTATGCTCTTCCAGCAGGCTTACAACGGTCTGCGTGGTCGCCAGGTTGCCGGCCGACAGCAGCGTGATCAGGCGGTCGCCGGGTTTGCACCAGGTGTACATCTTCCGGAACGTGGAGATATTGTCGACGCCTGCATTCGTCCGGGTGTCGGACATGAAGACGAGGCCCCGGTTGAGGCGCAGCCCGACGCAATAGGTCATGATTCGCGAATCCGCCCTTAAAAATTCAGCAGGATTCTTATTGCTCCACTGTGATCCGGACTGCAAGCTGTTCTTCACCGCTTCCGGTGCGGACACCCGAGATCGGCGCTGCGTCCTTGTAGTCGAGGCCATAGGCTATGTGCACATAGCGGTCGTCGGGCGATATGTCGTTGGCGGGATCGAAACCGACCCAGCCGAGCCCGTCGACATGGGCTTCCGCCCAGGCATGGCTTGCGGCCTGATCGGGCGTGTCCTCCATCATCAGGTATCCTGACACGTAACGCGCCGGGAAACCCATGACGCGTGCCGCCGCGGCGAAAGCCTGGGCGTGATCCTGGCAGACGCCCTTGCCCGATGCCAGCGCGTCCTCCGCCGCCGTCTTGGTCTGCGTTGCCCCCGGAACATAGGCCATGGCCTGGTGCAGCGCTGACTTGAGCCCGTGAAGCTGGTCGAGCGGCTCGCCCTTTTCGATACTGCGGGCCAGTTCGCGGATCATCTTGCCGGGCTTGGTCAGCGCCGACTCGCGCTGGTAGAGCCACAGCGGCATATAGGCCTTGTGCGGCCCGGACACGCCGATCTTGTCGAAGGTCTCGACGACACCGGAGGCGACCACCCTGATGGCTTCGGTGTCGCGGCTGGCGCTGACCAGTTCCACCACGTTGCCGAAATGATCGATATAGCGCGCCTCGACCTTGCCGCCTTCAACCTCTGTCTTCCAGGATTGCACCCTCTGCAGCGCACTGTTCTGCGGTGTCAGCCTGAGGCGCTGCAGGGCATAGCGGACCGGGTGCGCATAGGCGTATTCAGTCACATGGGAAATCTTGAGCTGCATGAAATCAGTCCTGGTAGAACCGGTAGGCTTCGGAGATCTCGGCAGCAAGCCGGCTGTTCTGGCTGATGAAATCCTGTAGAAACTCGTGCAGGCCGGTGTCCATGATCGCCTGGATCTCCCGCTCGCGCAGCATTCCCAGGGTCTGAGCCGCCGTCTCGTGACAGCTCTCGCGGGCGCCGTATTCCCGTTCGAGATACGACAGGTTCGCATTGATCTTGTCGTAGCAATAGGCCAGCGAACGCGGCATGCGGCCGTTCAGGATCAGGAAGTCGGCGATGTTTGACGGCTTGTAGTCGTCATCATAGACCCAGCCATAGGACCGGTGTGCGGACACTGATCGCAGGATCGATTCCCACTGGACATTGTCGAGCGACGATCCGACATAGGAAACCGCCGGCAGCAGCACGTAGTACTTGACGTCGAGAATGCGCGACGTGTTGTCGGCGCGCTCGATGAAGGTGCCGATGCGCGAGAAATTGTAGAGCTCGTTGCGCAGCATCGTGCCGTGAAAGGCGCCGCGGATCAGCCCTGTGCGCTGCTTGATGTTGTCGATGATCGCCGGCATGTCGGCGCTTGAAGGCCTGCGCGCGAGCTGCGACTTGATATCGAGATAGCATTCGTTGGTTGCTTCCCAGGCCTCGCGGGTCAGCGCGGTTCGCACCATGCGCCCGTTGTTTCTGGCTGCCTCGATGGCGGACAGGATGCTCGAGGGATTGGACTTGTCACGCAGCAGGTAATTGATCGCATCCGCGCTGGTGACTTCGGAATTGGCCGCCGAATAGGCGCTGTAGACGCCGGAGCTGCGCAGCACCGATTCCCATTCTTCCTCGTGTCCGTGCATGCGGGTGAGCGACATGCGCAGGCCGGCATCGATCAGGCGTGCGGTGTTTTCCGCGCGCTCGATGTAGCGGAACATCCAGAAAAGGCCGTTTGCAGTTCTTCCCAGCATGTTCAGTCCTCCAGCACCCAGGTGTCCTTGGTGCCGCCTCCCTGGCTGGAATTGACCACAAGCGAGCCTTCCTTCAGCGCCACCCGGGTCAATCCCCCGGGAATGATCTGGATCTTGTCGGACACCAGCACGAACGGCCGGAGATCGACATGCCGTGGCGCAAGCCCCTTCTTGACCAGGATCGGAACGGTGGACAGCGACAGCGTCGGCTGTGCGATGTAGTTTCCCGGACGGCTCTTGAGCTTGGCGGCAAACTCGGTCCGTTCCCGCTTGCTGGCGGCCGGTCCAACCAGCATGCCGTAACCGCCTGAACCGTGGACTTCCTTGACCACCAGCTCGGCCAGATTGTCGAGCACATATTGCAGCGTGTCCGGCTCGGAACAGCGGTAGGTCGGCACATTCTCCAGGATCGGCTTCCGGCCGGTGTAGAACTCGACGATTTCCGGCATGTAGGAATAGATCGCCTTGTCGTCGGCGATGCCGGTGCCCGGCGCATTGGCGATCGTGATGTTGCCGGCACGGTAGACATCCATGATACCGGGGACGCCGAGCGTCGAGTCCGGGCGAAATGTCAGCGGATCGAGGAAATCATCATCGACGCGGCGGTAGAGCACGTCGATCGCCTGGTAGCCCCGCGTCGTGCGCATCGCCACCTTGCCGTCGATCACCCGCAGGTCGGAGCCTTCGACCAGCTCCACGCCCATCTGGTCGGCGAGGTAGGCGTGCTCGTAGAAGGCCGAGTTGAAGATGCCGGGGGTCAAGACCGCAATCCGCGGCTTGCCGGCGCATCCGGGAGGCGCCACCGCGGCAAGGCTCTGGCGCAAGAGCTTCGGATAGTTTTCGACCGGACGCACCTTGTTGAGATGAAACAGCTCGGGAAACATCTGCATCATGGTTTCGCGGTTCTCGAGCATGTAGGACACGCCCGAAGGTGTGCGCGCATTGTCTTCCAGAACGTAGAACTCGCCTTCGCCGGTGCGAACGATGTCGGTGCCGATGATGTGCGTGTAGACGCCGCCCGGCGGGCGCATGCCGATCATTTCCGGCAGGAACGCATCGTTCTTTTCGATCAGTGCCCGCGGCACCCGGCCCGCCTTGATGATCTCCTGCTTGTGGTAGATGTCATCGAGGAAGGCGTTGAGCGCCATCACCCGTTGTTCGATGCCCTGCGCCAGCTTTCGCCATTCCGATCCGGAAATGATGCGTGGCACGATATCGAATGGAATGAGCCGCTCCGAGGCATCTTCCTTGCCATACACTGCAAAGGTGATGCCGGTCTTCCGGAAGATGTTCTCCGCATCGCGGGACTTCCTGATGAGATCGGAAGTCTTTTGTTCCGAATGCCAGTTGAAATACCCCTTGTAGGGTGGTCGCGGAAGGCTGTCCGCAGTCAGCATTTCGTCGAAAGGCACGTGTTTGGTGCTCCCCTTTTGAGATCATAAGATCGCATCATGAATTAGAAAGCAAGAACCGTGCAGGATTTCTCTGGTTCCCGGATTTTCGTGTTTTTATTGGCGGGTGTTGCGGTTGCGCCTCGATTGGACGCCAGGCGCGCATCATGCCATGGATGACGCGGCACTCCGGTCTTGCTTCTCGCAAAAGCCGGGTTTAACGCTCAGCCCTGTCTTAACCGCCGGGACCGGCTCATCTGGCGCGCAACAGGCTTGGATCTCCCTCATGACTCTCGATCGCATCGCTCCGGCCCTGTTCGTTCTGCTCTGGTCCACCGGCTGGATCGTGGCGAAATACGCGAGCCCCCATGCCGATCCGCTGACCTTCCTGAGCCTGCGCTTCACCCTGGCCGCGGCCCTGTTCGCGGTGATCACCTTTGCAAGCCGCGCCGTCTGGCCGTCGACCCGGGCCGGATGGGCACATGCGGTTCTGTCCGGCGTGTTCCTGCACGGCATCTATCTCGGTGGTGTCTGGTGGGCGATCGCGCAGGGCGTGCCCTCGTCGGTGTCGGGTCTTATCGCGGCGTTGCAGCCGCTGCTGACAGCGCTTGTTGCCCCCATAATTGTCGGCGAACGCCTGACCGGCCCGCAAAAGCTTGGCGTCCTCCTCGGATTCGCCGGGCTCAGCGTTGCCATTCTGCCGCGGCTGCTGGCGCTCGAGACATCGATGCTGCAGATCGCGCTTGCGCCCTTGCTGGTCAATGTCTTTGCCATGGCGTCGGTCACCGCGGGGACCATCTACCAGAAGCGTTACCTGCAGGAAGGCGACCTGCGCGCCATTGCCTCGCTGCAGTATGTCGGCGGATTTCTGGTGGTCATGCCGCTGGCGCTGCTGATCGAGCCCTTGCGGATTGACTGGAACCTGGAGTTCGCGCTGGCCATGGGCTGGTCGGTGCTCGGCCTGTCCCTGGTCTCGATCATGCTGCTGTTGTATCTCATCCGGCGCGGCCAGGTCTCGCGCGCCGCCTCGCTGACTTACCTGGTGCCGCCCGCGGTCGCCATCGAGAGCTGGTTCCTGTTCGGCGAAGCGCTGACGGTTCCGATGATCGTCGGAACCGTGATTGTCGTGATCGGGGTCTGGCTGACCAACCGGAAGGCCCGGATAGTCGCCTGATCAGAAGTCGGTCGGCACGCCGCCTTCCTCCTTGCGCCTTGCGACAAAGGCGTCGAGCTCCTCCGAAATGGCCTCGTCGAGCGCCGGCGCCTCGTAGTTCGCCAGCGTCTCCTTCCACACCCGGTTGGCGTGGTCATAGGTGGTCGGCTGGCCGGCAAGGCTCCAGCTTTCGAAATTTCGCCAGTCCGACAGGATCGGCGAGTAGAACGCGGTCTCGTAGCGTGACAGCGTGTGCGCGGTCCCGAAATAATGCCCGCCCGGCCCGACCTCGGCGATGGCGTCCATGGCCAGCGCTTCCGGGCTCGTGTCGATCGGCGCCAGGAACTCGGCGACCATTTGCAGCATGTCGACATCCATCACGAATTTCTCGAACGATGCCGTCAGCCCGCCCTCCATCCATCCAGCCGCATGCATGATGAAGTTGCCGCCGCCCTGCACCACGGCCCACAGCGACATCATCGATTCATAGGCCGACTGTGCGTCAAGCGTATTGGCCGCGCAGGTGTTCGACGTGCGATAGGGGACGCCGTAACGCCGCGCCAGCTGTCCGCCGGCCATCACGGCTTTCATGTATTCGGGCGTTCCGAAGGCCGGGGCGCCGGACTTCATGTCGACATTGGATGTGAATCCGCCATAGACCACGGGCGCTCCGGGGCGGACGAGCTGGGTGAAGGCGATGCCGGCCAGCGCTTCGGCGTTCTGCTGGACGAGCGCTCCCGCCACCGTTACCGGCGCCATCGCCCCGGCAAGCGTAAACGGCGTGATCACCACCACCTGGTTGCGGGCCGACATCTCGATGATGCCCTGCAGCATCGGCGCGTCGTAGCGAAGCGGCGAGGAGGCATTGATGATCGTGAACAGGGATGGTTCTGCTTCCAGCCGCTCGGCGGTCACGCCGCGTCCGATCCGCACGATCTCGAGTGCATCAAGATTGCGCTCTTTGCCCAGCGAATAGGCATGGAATGGCTTGTCCGTGAGCTTGACCAGATCCGACAGGCAGTCGAGATGGCGCACCGAGGCATGCAGATCGGTCGGTTCCACCGGATAGCCGCCGGTCATGTGGATGATGTCGTAGGATTGCGCAAGCTTGATCAGGTTGCGGAAGTCTTCCTGTGTTCCGGTTCTGCGTCCATTGTCGCGGTCCGAGCAGTAGGGCGCCGATGCCACTTGGGCGAAGGCCATGTTGCGTCCGCCAATCTCAATGTTGCGCTCGGGATTGCGGGCATGCAGCGTGAACGGTCCAGGGGCCTTGCCGACCAGGTCCATGACCAGCCCGCGGTCAAGCCGCACCCGCTCGGTGCCGGCGACAACATCGGCGCCCGCGGCCGCAAGCCGGTCCCGGGCTTCCGCGAGCATGAAATCCATCCCGATCTGCTCAAGCACTGTGAGCGAGGCTTCATGGATGGCCTCCAGCCCTTCTTCGGACAGCAGCAGCGACGGGTCCTGGCTGTTGAGGATCGATCGGTAGCGCAGCGTTGCGGGGCCTTTTCTGCCCTTGCCGCGATCGCCGCCGCGCCCGCCGCCGGCCCGCCTGCGCCTTTCCGGAGCACCTGCAGTGTTCTCGATTGCAGTGGCGACAATGTCCTCGATCTTGCTCATGCGCGTGCGCCCTGTCCGGTTGCGGTGTGTTGCCTTGCCCGGCCGCAATATGTTGGCCACGGGCTCCCTGAAAGGCGACGCTATGCCGAACCGATTAATCCGGCAAGCCGGTTTGCGACGCATGGTGCCGGTGCCGTCTCACGCAACTTGAAAGCGAGATACAGTTTCGCGAAAGCCGGACTGCCTATTTGGTAATTGATGGTTAACGCTTTGTTCAAAGCCGGTGTGCAAGAGTGTCGGGGCAGATCGGGCAAGCGCTTGAATCGATGGGGACTGCCGGGTGGATGACGTAGATAGTATCGAGGGCGACGATTCGCTTGCCAATGCCTGTGCACTGGTCTCCAGGGATCCGAATCCTGCCTTCGTCAAGGACTCGGAGCTGCGCTATCTCGCGGTCAATCTGGCCTACGCGGAATTGTGGGATTGCCAACCTGCAGCGCTGATCGGTCAGCAAAGTCATCAGCATTTCGAGTCTGTCGAGCAGAATGATCGTGACGAGAAGGAGCGCCGCAGCCTGGTTTTCGGAAAGGACCAGGTTGCTCTGTTTTCGCACCCGCTCAAGGGTGGCCGCTACCGGATCCGCATCCAGCGTCATCGGCAGGCCTCCGGCAAGACCTTCATCGTAGGCCATTTCGAGCCGATCGCCGGCGTGCGCTTCGAAACAGGGCAGACAGGGACGGTTCCACGGGACGCGATGTCCCGGCCAATCAGGGCGGGTATAGAGCCGGACGGAAGTCCGAAAGGCCCGAAATCGCCGGATCATATGCGGCCTGCTGGCGTTGGAGACGCGGATCAGTCGATTCTGGACCGTTTCAACGAGATCTTCGACTGTATGGACGTCGGAATCGTGCTTTACGATCCAAACGATGTTCTCATCTACGTCAATCCGGCAATGGACGCCTTGACAGCACCGGACTACACGCTCGAGGTCGGCAAATCACTTCGCGCAGTCCTGGAAACCTCGTGCAGTTTTGGTGTCGAGGACGACCCGGATGCGCGCGAGGCCTGGATCGAAAACCGGATGTCGGTTCATCGCGAGTACGGCAGGGCCACCGTCGAGCAACTCAAGAATGGCCGATGGATCCGCCTCATAAACCGCGCTCTCAAGGACGGCTACACCTTGGGTCTGCGCGTCGATGTAACCGAATTGAAGCAGCGCGAGACCGCCCTGGAAAACAAGGTGGCCGAAAACCAGCTGTTTCGCGCGATCCTTGATGAAATGCCGATTTCGAGCTTCGTCAAGGATGAGGACTACCGGTATATCTACGTCAATCGCGCTCACGGAGAACTGACCGCATTGTCCGAAAAGGATATGCTCGGCAGGGATGATTTCGAGATCTTTGGCGAACAGGGAGGTCCGTTGCGCGAGGCCGACGCGGAAGCGATTAACGGTCACGGCCTGATGGAACGCGAAATCGAACTGGATAGCGCGAAAGGGGAAGCGCTCAAGTTGATCGACCGCAAGGTCGGGTTTGATGGGCCGGGCGGCCGGCGGTACCTGCTGGGAACGACCATCAACGTGAGCGACATGAAGCGCCGTGAGCAGGAGGTTCATGAAGCGCAGCGACGTGCCGAGCTCCACAAGGCCGACCTCGAAAGCGTTATCGAGGCCATGCACATGGGCGTGGTGGTCGTCGACCGGAACACCAATGTCGAACTGATAAATGGTGCGTTTTTCCGCATCTGGAAGATTGCGTCCCGCGACGATTTCATCGGCGCGCCGTTCCGTGCACTCATTGATGTCAATCGCGAGAACGGCATCTACCAGGTCGCCGAGGACGAGTTCGAAGACTACATTGAGGCGCGGCTCGAGGAAATCCGCGGTGGTTTCGTCGAGCCGCGTGAATTCGCTCGCGCCGACGGGCGCACCATGATCTATTCTGTCCGTGCGCTGTCCGAAGGCAAGCGGATGATATCCTATTTCGATGTCTCCGAACTCAAGCAGCGCGAACAGGAGCTTGATCTTGCCAGGGCCGAGATGGAGCGGGCTAGCGAGTTGCTGCGCGGCGCGGCCGGGGCCATGGCGCAGGGCCTGATGGTGACCAGGGACTGCCTTATCCAGTTCGCCAACGACACGTTCTTCGAGATGCTCGAAGCGCCGCACGAGGTTGCAGCGGTTGGCAAGGATCTCAACGACTTCTTCGATTTCTGCGAGCGCCGCGGCGATTACGGAAGTGATGAAACGGCGGCTGCCACCCGCGCAAGGGTCAATGATTACCACAGGAAACTGATACCTCACACGCTTGAGCGGCAGACCACGTCGGGCCGCTGGCTCCGCATCGACGGCAAGCCGACTGCCAACGGCTCGATGATCATCACCTACACGGATATCACTGAGGCGAAGCAGCGCGAGGAGGAACTCCAGCACCTCGTCATCAAGGCCGAGATGGCCGACCGAGCCAAGTCCGAGTTCCTGGCCAACATGAGCCACGAGATCCGCACGCCGATGAACGGCGTTCTGGGCATGGCCGAACTCCTGGCCCGGACCGAACTGGACACACGCCAGCGCACGTTTACCGATATCATCGTCAAATCCGGCAATGCGCTGCTTACCATTATCAATGACATTCTCGATTTCTCGAAGATTGACGCCGGACAGCTTGTCCTCGACGAGGCACCGTTCGACCTGTCCGAAACGGTCGAGGACGTGGCGTCGCTGATTTCAAGCCGCGCCGCGGAGAAAGACATCGAGCTCATAGTGCGCATCGACCCTGCGCTGCCTGCGCGGGTTGTCGGCGATGTCGGACGGTTGCGCCAGATCATCACCAATCTTGCCGGCAACGCCATCAAGTTCACCGAATCCGGGCACGTACTCATCGAAGTCACCGGTCAGCTCAACGATGCTGACCTGCTTGATTTCACAATCCATGTACATGACACCGGAATGGGCATTCCGCCCGACAAGCTGGAAGCGGTGTTCGAGAAATTCTCCCAGGTGGATAATTCCTCGACCCGACGGCATGAGGGAACTGGCCTCGGTCTGGCGATCACGTCCCGTCTGGTTGAGTTGATGAGCGGCCATATCCGGGCCGAAAGCAAGGTTGGCGAGGGATCGGTGTTCACGGTCGAGCTCAGCCTGCCGGTGGATCACAGTACTGTCACGCGCGTCCGGATTGCCCCCGTCGATGTCTCCGGCGCCCGGGTGCTGGCGATCGACGACAACCCCGTCAACAGATCCATCCTGATCGAGCAGTTGACCGCCTGGGGTTTTGATTGCTGCGCCGCCGTTTCGGGTCAGGAAGGCCTCGACGTGCTTGCCGCGGCCAGGAATTTTGGGGTCCCGGTCGATGTGGTCATCCTCGATTATCACATGCCCGACATGGACGGTGTGATGACCGCGCGCGCCATCCGCAAGGCTTTCGGTCCCGACAAGCCGGCAATCGTCATGTTGACGTCGATGGATCTTAACTCTTCGGACGCCGACATCCGGCAAGGGGCCGTGCAGGCCGCATTGATGAAACCGGCGCGCTCGTCGCTGCTTCTCGAAACGATCGTGGGCGTGCTGCAGGCTGCCGCGCAAGACCAGGTCGGGACGAATGCCGAGGCCGACGCGGCCGCTAGCATCGCCGCCGATCGGCAAATCTCTGCCACGCCACCCCTCAGACCAGCGGTTGTTGCCGCGACATCCGAAAGGTCCGGGCGCAGATTGCGGACAAAAAAGGCAGGCGAAGACAGCAGCCTTGACCTGCTTGTCGCCGAGGACAATGAGGTCAACCAGATCGTGTTTACCCAGATCCTCGATGAGATGGGCCTGCACTACCGGATTGTCGACAATGGCGGCAGCGCCTTTGAAGTCTGGAAGAGCCATCGCCCGGCAATGATCCTGATGGATGTCTCCATGCCGGTCATGAACGGGCATCAGGCAACCCAGGCCATTCGCAAGGCCGAGGCCGGAGATGAAAGTCTCGGACGCACCCCCATTTGTCGGCGTCACCGCCCATGCCTTGACCGGCGACAAGGAACGCTGCCTGGAGGCAGGCATGGATGATTACCTCTCCAAGCCGATCAGCCCGGAAAAGCTCGAAGCCAAGATACGCGATTGGCTGCCCGAGGAAATTGCCGCACGCATCACCCACGGCTGAGCCGTAGTTCCGGTCTCCCTGAGGCGAGCGCCGACGAAACGGCTCCAAAGGTCTAGCCGGAAAACGGCAATTGACCCGGGACGGGCATGGCGGTTGCCAGGATGCCGGCGCTCATGTCGCGCTTGCCGGCATGGCCCGGGCGCTTCTCCACCGCAAAGCCCGCAGCCTGCAGGTTCCGCCGTACCCAGCCTGCTGCTGAGTAGGTGGCAAACGTCCCGCCCGGGCTTGTCTGGTTCGCGACCGCACGCATCAGTTCAGCAGACCACATGTCCGGATTGCGGGCCGGCGAAAAGCCATCGAGATACCAGGCGTCGGCGGAAAATGTAGCTCTGGCCATTTGCTCGAGCGCCGGGCCCGAATGGATATGCAGGCTGACCGGCCTGCCGCGGCTTTCGAAACCGATGACGACATCGCCTTCCGGCCGTTCCGGCCAGACCCTAGTCAGTTCCGCGGCCCTCTGTGTCAGGTCGGGCCAGGCCGCCAGCGCGCGCTCCATGTCATCCCGATCAAGCAGTCGCAGCTCGAAGGAGTGGAACTCCAGCCGCGCGCCCTCCGTGGCGGCCGCTTCCCAGGCCGCCCAGGTCTCGATGAAGTTGAGCCCGGTGCCGAACCCGAGTTCGCCGATCACGAAATGCCGCGTGCCCATAAACCGGTCGGGCAGCGCGTTGCCGGCCAGAAACACGTGCCGGCATTCCGCCCGGCCGTCCGCCTTCGAATAATAGAAGTCGCCAAATTCCTCTGAATAAGGCATATCGCCCGCATGCCACGACAGCGATGCGCGCTGGCTGGTGCTGTCATCGTCTGGCTCAGGGGGATCGATCATGGCTGTTGGCGATAAAGCCGCATCGCACCGCGGTCAAGCCGCGCCGGACCTGTTGATCGCCGGGGCCGGAGTGGCGGGGTTGTGGCTGGCGGTCAAGGCGGCGCGGGCCGGCCTGTCGGTCATGCTGGTCGAGCGCGGCAATCCCGGCGATGGCGCCAGCGGCGGCTTTCTCGGAGCGCTGATGCCCCACGGCCCCGAGCGCTGGAACGGCAAGAAGGATTTCCAGTTCCGCGCCCTTGTCGATCTTGAGGATGAAGTCGCACGGCTGGAAGCGGAAACCGGAGAATACTGCGGCTATCGCCGGGTTGGCCGCATATTGCCGCTGACCTCGGAGCGCGGCCGGATCACCGCGACCGGGCGGATTGCCGATGCGCGGGCCAATTGGGGAACGCGGTTTGGCTACGAGGTCCGTCATACGCCCGACAGAAGCGACTGGCCCAATATCCTGCGGGCGCCGCATGGAATTGTCCATGAAACGCTTTCGGCGCGGATTTCTCCGCCGGGCCTGATCGCAGCGCTCTTGTGCCGCCTAGCGGTGATGCCCAATATCGAACTGCGCTTGGGGACCGCCGTCGTCGACGTGGCGCCGGGGGACAGGCGGGCAAGCCTGTCGGACGGAACCAGCGTTGGCTTCGGCCATGTCGCGCTGGCAAACGGCGTCGACGCGTTCCCGATGATCGGGCGCCTCATGGGGCTGCCGGCGCATGCGCTGGGCGGCGGCGTCAAGGGCCAGGCCGCACTTCTCGATGCCGGGGCAGAACCAGATTTGCCCTTGATCTACGATGGTGGCGTCTACGTGATTGCCCATGAAAACGGGCACGTTGCCGTGGGCTCGACCAGCGAGAACGAGTTCGACGATCCGCGCGCAACCGATGACAAGCTCGACGAGATCGTCATGCGCGCCCGCAAGCTTTGCCCGTTGATCAAGGAGGCGCCGGTGATCCGCCGCTGGGCCGGCGTGCGTCCGAAGGCTGTCGGACGGGATCCGATGCTGGGGCCGGTTCCGGGTGCGCCTTGTGTCCTGGCAATGGCGGGCGGTTTCAAGATCAGCTTCGGCATCGCCCATCGCATGGCCGACTGCCTTGTGGCGCAGCTTGCCGGTGAAGAGGGCCCCGAGACACCGGAGAGTTTTTCCGTTGCTTCCCATGCAGCCCATGCGGCCAAGGATCAGGATGTTCAGTAAACACCCCGGCAAGGGCGGCAAGCGGTTGAATTTACCGCAACAGTTTGCGGTTTTTCTTCAAAGTCCGGGTATCGACATTTGCCGCTGGGCTGCTACCGTTTCCCGGCTATCAAGATGGACTGAGCAATGAACACCACACCCTATCCCCGCGATCTGGTCGGCTATGGCCGTGCCACGCCCGATCCGAAATGGCCCTCTGGCGCGCACTGCGCCGTCCAGTTTGTGGTCAACTACGAAGAGGGTGGCGAAAGTTGTATTCTCGACGGCGACCCGGCCTCCGAAAGCCTGCTGTCCGAGATCGTCGGCGCGCAGCCCTGGCCGGGCCAGCGCAACATGAACATGGAATCGCTCTATGAGTATGGCTCGCGCGCCGGTTTCTGGCGGCTGTGGCGCATGTTCACCGAGCGCAACATGCCGGTTACGGTGTATGGCGTCGCCCTTGCCATGCAGCGCAACCCGGAAGCGGTCGCGGCCATGAAGGAAGCCGGCTGGGAGATTGCCAGCCACGGACTGCGCTGGCTCGAATACAAGGACTTTTCCGAAGACGAGGAACGCCGCCACATCGCCGAATGCGTCCGCATCCACACCGAGGTGACCGGCTCGCGTCCGCTCGGCATCTACCAGGGCAAGCCGTCGGTCAACACCCTGCGGCTGGTGATGGAGGAGGGTGGTTTCGTCTATTCCGCCGATTCCTACGCTGACGAACTGCCTTACTGGGTCGAAGGGCCGAACGGCCCGCACCTGATCGTACCTTACACGCTTGACGCCAACGACATGCGTTTCGCCACGCCGCAGGGATTCAATTCGGGCGAGCAGTTCTTTGCCTATCTCAAGGACACGTTCGATGTGCTGATGGCCGAAGGTGCGGCGGGCAGCCCGAAGATGATGTCGATCGGCCTGCACTGCCGCCTGGTTGGCCGCCCCGGCCGCGCCGCGGCGCTCGCGCGTTTCCTTGATTACGTCAATGCCCATGACAAGGCCTGGGTGACCCGCCGTATCGACATCGCCAATCACTGGCACGCCCATCACCATCCGGAGACGTCGGCATGATTGACCGCGACGAGTTTGTCGGCCGTTTTGGCGGCGTGTTCGAGCATTCGCCCTGGATCGCCGAACGGGCCTTCGACAATGGCCGTATCGCTGCCCCGTTGCGGGCCGGCCCGGTTCATGACGCCCTGTGCGCCGAGTTTCGCGCCGCCAGGCATGACGAGCGCTTGGGCGTTCTGCGCGCGCATCCGGATCTTGCTGGCAAGCTGGCGATCGCCGGAGAGTTGACCGAGGAATCGAAGTCCGAACAGGCCGGCGCAGGTCTGGACCGCTTGAGCGCTGAGGAGCACGCAAGGTTCACCGAGCTCAACACCCGTTATGTGGACGGCTTCGGGTTTCCCTTCATCATCGCGGTGAAGGGACACGACAAGGACAGCATCCTGGCCGCTTTCGAAACCCGCATCGGCAACGACGCGCAGACCGAATTCGAGACCGCCTGCGCCCAGGTCGAAAAGATCGCCGGGTTCCGCATCGCCTCGATTCTGCCGGAAGCGTGAGCGGCATATGCGGGACCTGACACTCGAGCCGCTGACCGCCGAGGCATTCGCCCCGTTCGGCACCGTCATGGATACCGCGGCGGCAGAACTGCGCATGATCAATGGCGGCACCACCGAACGCTTCCACGCGCTTGCCATGGCGGACACTGCAACCGGGGGAGGGAATACGATTCTATCGCTGTTTCGCGGCCAGCCGCGAGCGTTTCCCTACGCGGTCGACATGATGGAGCGCCACCCGCTGGGCAGCCAGGCGTTCTTTCCGGTCACCGGCGGTGACTGGATCGCAGTCGTTGCGCCGGATGCCGGCGGACACCCGGGCGAGCCGCGCGCCTTTCTGGTTCCCGGCCACATCGGCGTGCAATATGCGCGCAATGTCTGGCATCATCCGCTGATCGCCGTGGGCCGTGTCAGCGATTTTCTGGTGATGGACCGAGAAGGCGATGGCGCCAATCTCGAGGAAGCCAGCTATGATGTGCCTTATCTGATCGCCCAACCGGCCAACTGATCCAAGGAGACGCCAATGTCCGCCCAGCCACTCCCCACCGGAACCGGACGCCTGACCACGCACGTGCTCGATACCGCGCGTGGCAGCCCCGCCGCCGGAATGGTGATTGAACTGGTCTGGATCGAAGGGATCGATCACCATTTGATCAAGACCGTCAGCACCAACGCGGATGGCCGCGTCGACGCGCCGCTCCTGTCGGGCGCAGATCTCAGACGCGGAGTGTATGAACTCAGATTTCATGCGGGAGATTATTTGCGCTCGACCGGCAGCAAGCTGCCGGATCCGGCGTTTCTCGACGTGATCCCGATCCGCTTCGGCATTGCCGATACGGGAGCGCACTATCATGTGCCGCTGCTGATTTCGGCCTACGGCTACTCGACCTACCGGGGCAGCTGAACCCTCGACAGCCGGTTCATGGCTACCCGCAGGCGAACCGTGCCTTCGATGGAGGCGCGGTGAGATATGGTGCGCCAGTCGGGAAAGGGGAGCAGGGAAGACCCGTAGAAAAAGCAAAAGCCGCGTGGCAGTACATCCGTGCTCACGCGACCTTATAAGCAATCTTTGATAAGACCGCTGCTGATACACAGCTTGCAGAAAGATTGTTAACGAAGAGTTAAGACGGAATTGTGACAGGAGCGCAAATAAGATCCGTCACCTGGCTTTCAACTATCTCTTGACGGTTTCGCCGGCAACGTAGACCGCCCGGACCGACCGGTCGTCACCCATTGTTTGCATCAGGAAGAGTTCTTCTTCCAGCGTCTGTACCGTTTCCATGCGGATATCCATGGCCGGTGTCGCCCGGGCGTCAAGCGCGATGATATCGGCGTCTGTCCCAGGTTCCAGCGTGCCGATACGTTCCACCAGCCCGAGCGCTTCCGCATTGCCACGGGTCGCCTGCCAGTAATTCTCGATCGGCGGCAGCCGGTGACCGCGCAATTGCTGGATCTTGTAGGCCTCGTCGAGCGTTCTCAAGAGCGAGTAGCTCGAGCCGCCGCCGATGTCGGTCGCAATCGCGGTCCGAACGCCATGCTGCTTCAGCCGCTTGAGATCGAAGAGACCGGAGCCCAGAAACAGGTTCGAGGTCGGGCAATGCACCGCGACGGACCCGGCTTCTGCAATGGCACCCATTTCGCGGTCGGACAGGTGAATGGCATGGCCGAGCAGCATCTTGTCGGTCAGCAGCCCGTAGTGTGCATAGACGTCGGTGTAGTCCTTCGCCTCGGGGTAGAGCTCAAGCGTGTAGGCGATTTCGGCGTCGTTCTCGGACAGATGTGTCTGGATCAGGAGATCGGGATGCTCGCGCGCGAGCGCGCCCGCGGCTTCCAGCTGGGCCGGGGTGGAGGTGATGGCAAAGCGTGGCGTGATCGCTACGTGATTGCGCCCCTTGCCGTGCCAGTCGGCGATCGCCGCCTTGCTGTCGTCATAGCTCGATTGCGCCGTGTCGGTCAGCGCCTCCGGCGCGTTGCGGTCCATCATCACCTTGCCGCCCACCATCAGCAGGTTGCGGCGTTGGGCTTCAGCGAAATAGGCGTCGGCCGAGCCCTTGTGCACGGAGCAATAGGCCGCGGCCGTCGTCGTGCCGTGGCGCAGCAGTTCGTCGAAGAACAGCGTGGCGAAGCGGGCGGAATGCGCCGCATCGGCGAAGCGCTGTTCCTCGACGAAGGTGTAGGTGTTGAGCCATTCAAGCAGGTTGGCGGCGTAGCTGGCCGTCACCTGCATCTGCGGGAAGTGAATATGCGGATCGATGAAGCCGGCCATCAGGATATATGGCCGATGATCGATGACCTCGATATCCGCTGGCGCCTTCGATGCCACCTCCGCATAGGATCCAGACGCGGTGATCATCCCGTTTTCGACGAGCAGCGCTCCGTCGGCCTCGTAGACATAGCTCGCATGATCGTCGCGCGCCTGCGGGCGCGCCTTGAAGCTCAGCGTACGGCCGCGCAGCAGTCTGGCTGTCATTGCCCTGTCTCGCCCGCTTTGGGCTCGCCGGCGATGGCGGATTCGTACCAGGCAACGATCAGCGCCCGCTCTTCCGGCTCGACATAGGTGATGTTGCCCGGCGGCATCGCGTGGCTGCGGCCGGCCTGGAGGTAGATCTCGCGGGCGTGGCGGGCGATCTCCTCGTTGGTCTCGAGTTTCACGTTCTTGGGCGCGTGAGCCATTCCGTCCCACACGGGTTCGGCGGCATGACACATCGAGCAGCGGCCCATGATCGTCTCGCTGACCGCTTCGAAATGGGCATTGGTGACGAACCGTTCATGCACCGGCGCCAGCGAGGCTTCCTCGATCACTTCATCGGTGCGCGGCAGGCTCGACAGCCAGATGATGGCCATGAACAGCGCGACCGTCGCTGCCCAGGTCCAGTGCGGCTTGCCCTTGCGGGCGTGAACCGTGTTGAACCAGTGCCGGATGGTGACACCCATCAGGAACACCAGCGCCGCGATCAGCCAGTTCCATTGCGTGGCAAACGCCAGCGGATAGTGGTTCGACAGCATCAGGAAGATCACCGGCAGGGTGAGATAGTTGTTGTGCAGCGAGCGCTGCTTGGCGATGCGTCCGTATTTCGGGTCCGGCGTCCGCCCGGCCTTGAGATCGGCAACGACGATCTTCTGGTTGGGGATGATGATCATCGCCACATTGGCGCTCATGATCGTCGCGGTGAACGCGCCGAGATGCAGAAGCGCCGCCCGGCCGGTAAACACCTGCGTGTAGCCCCAGGCCATCGCCACCAGCACCGCGAACAGAACCAGCATCAGCCCGGTGGTGCTTTGCCCGATCGGCGACTTGCACAACAGGTCATAGATGATCCAGCCGAGCACGATCGACGCCACCGAAATGGAAATCGCGATCGGCGCCGAGACATCGAGCACGGAGGTGTCGATCAGGTAGAGCTCAGCCCCGGCATAGTAGACCACGCACAGCATGGCGAAGCCCGACAGCCAGGTCACGTAGCTTTCCCATTTGAACCAGGTCAGGTGCTCGGGCAGCCGCTCGGGCGCCACGAGATATTTCTGGATATGGTAGAAGCCGCCGCCGTGAACCTGCCATTCCTCGCCATAGGCGCCCACGGGCAGCCCGGGACGCTGCACCAGCCCGAGATCCAGCGCGATGAAATAGAACGATGACCCGATCCAGGCGATCGCCGTGATCACATGCAGCCAGCGCACGGCAAAGCTGAGCCATTCCCATAAAACAGGATAATCGTACATCGGTGCCCCTCGCACTTCGCGTTTGTTTTGCAGTGCACATGATGCGCAATGCGGAGCCGAATGGAAAGCCCGCTTTCGCTTGTCCGTGAGTTAATCAGTTGCAGTTTTTTTCTGAAAGTCGACCTGATTGTCTGGTGAAACCGGAAGGGTTCATTCCCGGGTTCGTTTTCCACAATCACTGTCACAAAACTGTTTTCAATTGCGCGATAGACACGCCGAGGCTACGTTTCCCTTTCGGGTCACGTTCGTTTCCACGCGTTTCCCATCAAGGGAGGAAGTTCACATGAAAAAAATCATCGCCGCCGGCGTTGTCGCCGCACTCATGTCCGGCGTTGCGCCTGCAAGTGCCGCCACGCAAATCGATTTCTGGCACGCTTTTACGGGCCGTCTTGGAGAGCTGCTTGACGAGCAGGTCGCCAAGTTCAACGCATCCCAGACAGATTACACCGTGGTTGCCACCAACAAGGGCAACTACTCCGAAACGCTCAATGCCGGCATCGCCGCGTTCCGCGCCGGCGAACAGCCGGACATTCTTCAGGTGTTCGAAGTCGGCACTGCCACGATGATGGGTGCCAAGGGCGCCATCAAGCCGGTTTACGAAGTCATGGCCGAATCGGGCCTGCCGTTCGACCAGTCTGCCTATCTCGCTGCGGTCGCGGGCTACTACACCACCACCGACGGCCAGATGCTGTCGCTGCCCTACAATTCCTCGACGCCGGTTCTTTACGTCAACAAGGACGCGTTGAAGGCCGCCGGTCTCGATCCGGAAATGGACCTGTCGACCTGGGAGCAGGTCGGAACCGCACTTGATGCGCTGAAGGCCGCTGGCAACAAGTGCCCGCTGACCACCGCATGGCAGAGCTGGGTTCACCTCGAAAACCTCTCCGCCTACCACAACGTGCCCTTCGCCACGAAGGAGAACGGTTTTGCAGGCGTCGACACCGAGCTGACCTTCAACGGCGAAGTCCAGGTCAAGCACATCGACACGCTCGGCCAGTGGGCCAAGGACGGCAAGTTCATCTATTCGGGCCGCCGCAACGAAGGCGGCGCTCCGTTCCGCGCCGGTGAATGCGCGCTGTTCACCGAATCGTCGGCCGGATATGCCGGCGTGAAGAAGGAAGCCACCTTCGATTTCGCCATCCGCCCGCTGCCTTACTGGAGCGATGTTGAAGGCGCGCCGCAGAACACCATCATCGGTGGTGCGTCGCTGTGGGTTATGCAGGGCCAGACGCCGGAGGAATACAAGGGCGTTGCGGCGTTTTTCAATTTCCTGTCGAGCGCCGACATCCAGGCCAAGTGGCACCAGGACACCGGCTACCTGCCGATCACCATGGCTGCCTACGAGGCAACCAAGGCGTCAGGCTTCTATGAAGCAAATCCCGGTACCGACATCTCGATCATCCAGATGACCGGCAAGGCGCCGACCGCCAATTCCAAGGGATTGCGCCTGGGCAGCTTTGACCAGATCCGCGGCATCATCGACGAAGAACTCGAAGGTGTCTGGAATGGTTCGAAATCCGCAAAGGACGCGCTCGATTCGGCCGTCTCCCGCGGTGACGAACTGCTCCGCCGCTTCGAGCAGGCCAACCGCTAACAGCATCTGTCCGGCGGAGCCGCCACAGGCTCCGCCGGCTTTCTCTTGCCGGTTGGTGAATCATGGAAAAGCGTGTCGTATTTGACAACCGCTGGCTGCCCTATCTTCTGGTCGCCCCGCAGTTGCTCGTCACATTTGTTTTTTTCTTCTGGCCGGCGGGGCAGGCGATCTACCAGTCTGCCTTCATCCCGGATCCCTTCGGGCTCAAGACCCAGTTCGTCGGTTTTGGCAATTTCGAGTATCTCTTCGGCAACCGCTACTATCGTGAATCCTTTCTGACCACGGCAGTCTTCTCGGTTCTGGTCACGGTTTCGGCGATGTCCTTCGCCCTCTGGCTTGCCGTCCTGGCCGACCGGGTCATCAAGGGATCGAGCGCCTACCGGACGCTGCTGATCTGGCCCTATGCGGTCGCCCCCGCGATCGCCGGGGTGCTCTGGCTGTTCATGTTCAATCCCTTCACCGGCATCATCGCCTGGATGCTCTCGCAGATGGGCTATGTCTGGAATCACAATCTCGACGGCGGCCAGGCCATGGCGCTCGTGGTGGCGGCCTCGGCCTGGAAACAGATCAGCTACAATTTCCTGTTCTTTCTTGCCGGTCTGCAGGCGATCCCGAAGAGCGTCATCGAGGCGGCCGCAATCGACGGCGCCAGCTTCTGGCGGCGGTTCTGGACCATCGTCTTTCCGTTGCTTTCGCCAACAACATTCTTCCTGCTGGTGGTCAACATCATCTATGCCTTCTTCGACACGTTCGGCGTCATCCACACCATCACCAAGGGCGGACCTGAGCAATCGACCACGATCCTCGTCTACAAGGTCTTTTCCGACGGCTTCGTCGGCCAGGACTTGGGCTCGTCAGCGGCCCAGTCCGTGGTGCTTCTGCTGCTGGTGGGCATCCTGACCGTGGTCCAGTTCCGTTTCATTGAACGACGGGTGCATTACTGATGAGCGGCATGGTCGAAAAACGAGGGGTTGGCACCTGGCTCACCCACGCCGGCCTGATCTTCGGCATCGCGGTGATCTGCTTCCCGATCTGGATCGCCTTCGTCGCCTCCACGGTGACCCAGGACGATCTGATCCGTCCGCCGATGCCGTTGCTGCCCGGCCCGCATCTCCTTGAAAACTACCTTGAAGCGCTGCTGACCGGCGGCGTCGCCCCCGTCTGGCAGATGCTGCTCAATTCGCTGGTCATGGCGCTCGGCATCACCATCGGCAAGATCATCATCTCGCTGCTGTCGGCCTATGCCATCGTCTATTTCAAGTTCCGCTTCCGGATGCTGTTCTTCTGGCTGATCTTCATGACGCTGATGCTGCCGGTCGAGGTCCGCATCGTGCCGACCTATGAGGTGGTGGCGAGCCTCGGGCTGCTCAACAGCTACACCGGCCTGATCCTGCCGCTGATCGCGTCAGCCACGGCCACCTTCCTGTTCCGACAACTGTTCATGACAATTCCGGACGAACTGACCGAAGCCGCCCGCGTCGATGGCGCCGGTCCGGTGCGCTTCTTCATCGATATCCTGCTGCCGATGTCGCGCACCAATATTGCCGCGCTCTTCGTCATCCTCTTCATCTACGGCTGGAACCAGTATCTCTGGCCATTGCTGGTCACCACCGATCCTTCCATGAACACAGTGGTCATGGGCATCAAGCAGATGCTGCCGACCGGAGACCAGACCGTCGAATGGCCGGTGATCATGGCTACCGCCATGCTGGCAATGCTGCCGCCGGTTCTCGTCGTCATCGGCATGCAGAAACTCTTCGTCAAAGGCTTGGTCGAAAGCGAGAAATGAATTCCCATGGCTGAAATCAAACTTGAAGCGATCAGAAAGAGCTACGGCCGGACCGAAGTCATTCACGGCATCGACGCGGAGATCAGCGACGGCGAATTCATTGTCATCGTCGGTCCGTCGGGCTGCGGCAAGTCAACGCTGTTGCGCATGGTCGCTGGCCTTGAAACCATCACGTCGGGCGACATCCGTATCGGCGACCGGGTGGTCAACAAGCTCGAGCCGCGCGAACGCGACATCGCCATGGTGTTCCAGAACTACGCGCTCTATCCGCACATGAGCGTCTTCGACAACATGGCCTATGGGCTGAAGATCGCCAATGTCCCGAAGCCCGAGATCGCCTCGCGGGTCGCCGAGGCCGCCCGCATGCTCGAGCTCGAGCCTTATCTCGACCGCAAGCCGCGGCAGCTCTCCGGCGGCCAGCGCCAGCGTGTCGCCATGGGCCGCGCCATCGTCCGCAAGCCCGCCGTCTTCCTGTTCGACGAGCCGCTGTCCAATCTCGACGCCAAGCTCAGGGTGCAGATGCGGCTTGAGATCAAGGCGCTGCAGCGCAAGCTCGGTGTCACGGCTCTTTATGTCACCCACGATCAGGTCGAGGCGATGACGCTCGCCGACCGGATGATCGTCATGAACGCAGGCGTCGCCGAACAGGTCGGCGCGCCGCTTGACGTCTACGCCAACCCGGCGACGCTGTTCGTTGCGGGCTTTATCGGCTCGCCGCCGATGAATGTGCTCAGCCACGAAATCCGCCAGGGTAGGGGACCTCTTGATCCCGGCGCGGTGATCGGCATCAGGCCCGAGCATATCGATCTCGTCGCGCCGGGCGCCGGTCTGATCGACTTGGATGTAGCCTTCTGCGAGCCGCTGGGCGCGGAAACGCTCGTGCATGGCGTCACCGCCGCTGGCGACAAGCTGGTCGTGCGTATTGACGGCGAAACCAGCCTGCCTGCCGATGGCACGCGCGTCGGCCTGGCAATCGATCCGGCACGCATTCTGGCCTTCGACGCGGCCGGACGCCGCAGCGAGACCTGAACACCGTTCAGACTGATCCGCTCTGGTGTAAAGGACTGGCGCCGCGGCGGCAATCCTCAATCCATATGCGCGGCTGCTGCCGGAGCCGCCGCGACAGCTCTCGGTTTGCGCAACAGCAAGGCGAGGGGAATGGCAAACAGCGTCACCAGCATCATCAGCTTGAAGTCGTTGTTGTAGGAAATCATCAGCGCCTGCTGGTTGACCAGGCTATCGAGCGTCTGCAGCATCGCCGGATCGGTGAGCCTCCCCGGGAGCAGTTCCCGCAGAACCGGGTTGAACGGATTGATGAAGGCGCCAAGTTCCTCGTGATTGATCTGCACGTTGCGCGTCAGGTACAGCGTGACCACCGAGATGCCGATTGATGAGCCGAGGTTGCGCACCAGGCTGAACAGGCTGGCGGCATCGGTGCGGTAACCGGGAGCAAGCGTCGCAAACGCGATCGCCGACAAGGGCACGAACACGAGCCCGAGCCCAAGGCCCTGGATGACGCCGGTGGTGATCACCGGCCAGCTGTCCATCTGCGGCGAGAAACCGGTCATCAGATAAAGCGATGCCGATGTCAGCAGCAGCCCGGTGATCACCAGGTAGCGCGGGTCGACCATCCTCACCAGCCGTCCGACCAGGATCATCGAAATCATCGTGCCTACCCCGCGCGGCGCCATCACCAGCCCGGTGGTGATCGTTGAATAGCCGAAGACATGCGACAGCATCGGCGGCAGCAGCGCCAGGCTCGCCAGCAGCACGATACCGACGATGAAGATCAGCACCAGCCCGGTGACGAAGTTGCGGTCGGCAAAGATTTTCGGATCGACAAACGGATCGTCCGCAGTCGCCAGGTGCACCGTGAAGATCCAGATCCCGGTGATCGCCAGACCGAGTTCGATCCAGATTTCCCAGGCCGAGAACCAGTCGACTTCGCCGCCGCGGTCGAGCATCAGCTGCAACGCGCCGACCCCGAGCGACAGCATCGCGAAACCGAAGAAATCGAACCGGCGCAGCCGCCGGGCGACTTCCGGGAGATAGGCGGCGCTGCCCATGAAGGCGATGATGCCGACCGGCAGGTTGATGAAAAACACCCAGCGCCAGTTCAGCACCTCGGTCAGCCAGCCGCCAAGCGTTGGGCCGATGATCGGTCCGACCATGATCCCCGCACCCCAGATCGCCATGGCCTGTCCGTGGCGTTCCTTCGGATTGATGTCGAGCAGGAAGGTCTGTGACAGCGGCACGATCGCCGCGCCGAACAGCCCCTGGAGAATGCGGAACAGCACCATGGTTTCGAGACTCGGCGCCAGGCCGCAGGCCATCGAGGTGGCGGTAAAGCCGACGATCGTGGTCAGGAACAGCTGACGCCGGCCAACCCGGTCGGCCAGCCAGCCGGTCACCGGCGTCATGATCGCCGCGGCCACGATATAGGATGTCAGCACCCAGGTGATGGTGTCCTGCGAGGCATCAAGGTCGCCGGTCATCGACGGCAGCGCCACGTTGGCAATCGTCGTGTCCAGCACCTGCATGATCGTCGCGAGCATGATCGAAACCGTGATCAGGCCCCGGTGTGGCACAGTGTGCCCGGGTTCTTCGGTCGTGCTCATTGTCGTGCTTTCCCTGCGCCCGCTTACTCTGCAGCCTTGGCGGTGCTGAACAGGTCGCCGAAGCTGCGGCTTTCACCGGTGTCCACGGTCACGGTGGCGCTCAGTCCGGAGCGGGCAAGGATCCTGGCCTCAGGATTGTCGAGCTTGATCCGGACAGGAATCCGCTGCGTGACCTTGACCCAGTTTCCGGTGGCGTTCTGTGCCGGCAGCAGCGAGAATTCCGCGCCGGTGCCCGCGCCGATCGAGTCCACTTTCGCCTTGAAGATCCGGTCAGGATAGAGGTCGAACACGACCTCTGCCGGCTGGTCGGGTTTCATGTGCGCCAGTTGCGGTTCCTTGAAGTTGGCGTCGATCCACGGGTTTGTCGTCTCGACAATGGTGAACAGCGAGGCGCCGGGGGTGACATACTCGCCCGGACGGAAGGACGAGGCCTGGTAGACCAGGCCATCGGCCGGCGCCCGCACCGTGGCAACCGAAAGATTGTAAGCGGCCTTGTCGCGTGCGGCCTTGGCGGCCACCACCATCGGGTGATCGTCGATTTCGCCGTTCAGGCTGTCGGCCAAGGCCGCCTGCGCCGTCGCCACCGACTGCTTGGCAGCGACAAGCCCTTGCGCGGCCTTCTGCGCCGTGTGGCGGGCGTCGTCCAGCGAAGAGTTCGTCGCCACGCCCTTGGCCGTCAGCGCCTTTTGCCGGTCCAGCGTGTCCTGGTAGAACGCCGCGTCGTCGGCCGCGATCTGTTCCTGGGTCAAGGCCTGGCTGTAGGCCGCCTTGAGTTCGATGACGTTCAGACGGGCGCTTTCGACTGCCGCATTGGCCTGGTTCAGCGCGATCTGAAGCGGCTCGGGATCCACCTCGAACAACACGTCGCCCTTGCGGACGGCGACGTTCTCCGCCACGTTGACGTTGACCACGCGCCCGGCGATCTCGCTGGCGATCGTGATCCGCGCCAGCCGCATGTTGGCGTTCTCTGTCTCCTCATAGCGGCCGCCATTGATCCAGACATAGAGCCCGCCACCGATCAGCAGGCACGGCACCAGCAGCATCAGCACATTGCGGCGAAGCTTGGATGGTTTCTTTGCCGGGGCAGGTTGTGACGGTGTTACGGTCGGATTCGCCTGGGTGCTCATGATGCTGCCTGCTGCTCAACGTTGGGAGGTGTCGTTGCGGTTTCGTCCGACGAAAGATTGCCGACCATGAGGGTGAGCGCCGATATCAGCGCCGCGCGCATGTCTTCATCGACGCCGGCCATTGCTTCTTCATAGACGTCTGCCGCCACCGCCTTGATGGCGGAGTAGGCCGAAAGGCTCTTGTCGGTGGGAACAACGCGGTTGACCCGGCGATCGGTTTCGTGCGCGCAGCGCCTGACCCATCCACCCTGTTCCATACGGTCGATCAGGCGGGAGACGCTGATCGGTTCGATTTCCATCAACTCCGCCAATCGCGCCTGGGTCGGGTTCTGTTCGCGGACCACCCGCACCAGGAGCCGCCATTGCGCCGATGACAGGCCGTACTCCTGGCCACGCTTTTCAAAATGTCTGCGCAGCAGCCGCCCCGTGTCGTGGATCAGGAAGCCCAGTTGATCGATTGCCGTCTTTTTCATGAGCCGCATATATTATAAGCATGCTTATTAAACAAGGGGGCTTTCGATCACACCAAATGAACACTGTGTCCATGACCCAGGCGGATGTCGCGCCTCAGCCAGCCGTTGGCGTTGCAAATCCATTGCTCGCCACCGGCAAATGTGACAACGCTTGAGCATCAACCGGTCTGCGCCTCGAGCATCCCAAGAGAACTCCATGGACAATCCCGACTTCATCATCATCGGCGCCGGTTCGTCCGGTTGCGTCATGGCCGAACGCCTTTCCGCGTCGGGCCGCCACAAGGTCCTGGTGCTGGAGGCCGGCGGCGACGACCGGCGCTTTTTCGTGCAGATGCCGCTCGGCTACGGCAAGACCTTCTTCGATCCGAAGGTCAACTGGATGTACCGCGCCGAACCCGATCCAGGACTGGCCGGAAATGTCGATCACTGGCCGCGCGGCCGGGTGCTCGGCGGATCCTCATCGATCAACGCCATGGTCTGGGTGCGCGGCCACCGCACCGATTTCGATGACTGGCGCGATGCCGGCAATCCCGGCTGGGGTGCCGACGAGATGTTTGCAGCCTTCCGCGATGTCGAGTGCGCCGTTATCGGCGACGACGCCATCCGAGGGCGCAACGGGCCGCTCAACCTGTTTGTCCCAGGCAAGACAACCCATCACCTGACCAAGAAATGGTTCGAATCCGCCCAGGCCCTTGGCCTGCCGCTCAATCCGGATTTCAACGGCGAAAGCCAGGATGGCGTCGGCCTGTTCGAGTTCACCATCCATAGCGGCCGGAGGTTGTCGGCGGCGCGCGCCTTCCTGCGCCCGGCGATGAAGCGGCCCAATCTTCGTGTGATCACCGGCGCGCAGGTGACAGGCCTGACGTTCGACGGTGCCCGCGTCACTGGCGTCAGCTACAGCCGCAACGGCAAGAAGCAGACGGTCAGCGCCGGGCGCGAGGTGATCCTCAGCGGCGGCTCGGTCAACTCGCCGCAGCTCCTGCAGCTTGCAGGCATTGGACCGGCCGAACACCTCAAGGGTCTTGGTATCGACGTCCGCATCGACAATTCGAATGTCGGACGCAATCTCGAGGACCACATCGGCATCAACTACACCTACCGGGCCAATTGCCCGACCATCAACCAGCAGCTCGGTCCCTGGTGGGGCAAGCTCAATGCCGGTCTGCAATACCTGCTGTTCCGCGACGGTCCGCTGTCTGTCAGCCTCAACCAGGCCGGCGGCTTCATCCGCACCACGCCCGATCATGCGCGGCCCAACATGCAGCTCTATTTCCAGGCATTTTCGACGGTCATCCCGCGGCCTGGCGAACGCCCGATCCTCAGCCCCGATCCCTGGCCGGGCTTTTCCATCGGCTGGTCCAACTGCCGTCCGAAGAGCCGCGGCGAGATCATGATCCGCTCGTCCGATCCATCGCAGGCGCCGCGCATCACCCCCAACGCGCTGTCGCATGAAGACGACATCGCCGAGATGCTGGCGACCGGCAAGCTGGTGCGCGCCATGGCCGCCGCCAAGCCGCTGGCCGATTGCATCGAGGCGGAATTGCTGCCGGGACCGGAGATCACCAGCGACGAGGCGATCATCGACGATTTCCGCCGCCGCTCCGGCACGGTCTATCACCCGGTCGCCACCTGCCGCATGGGCCCTGACCCGGCGACATCGGTTGTCGACGCGAGACTGCGCGTTCACGGGCTTGAGGGCTTGCGGGTGGTCGACTGCTCGATCTTCCCCAACATCGTCACCGGCAACACCAATGCGGCGGCGATTGCCACCGGCTGGCGGGCATCACAGCTGGTGCTTCAGGACGCCGGGTGAGCCTTGCCGTCGCGCCAGTCTGCGAGGGCTGCGATGATGTCGGCCGTCACCGTGGCGGCGATTACCTCCGGTCGCTTGTCGGCAATCTTGCGGCCAATCGGGCAGATGAGCTTCGAAAGTTGCGCCTTGTCGCCGCCTTCGCGGATGAACTGATGCTCGAAGGTCGCGCGTTTGGTGTCCGAGCCGATCATGCCGATCTGGGCCAGGTCGTCACGCTTCAGCGCCGCCGAGACAATCAGGAAATCCAGCGCGTGGTCATGGGTCAGCACGATCACGGCACTTCCCGGCGCGATACCGGCCACCAGGCTCTCGGGCAGGGCTGTCAGATGCCGGGCTGCGCCCGCCGGCGTGAGATCCAGCTCGTCCGCCCGCGTCTCGGCCACATGCACCTTGACCGGCAGCAGCAGCAGCGCATTGGCCAGCGCCCGGCCGACATGACCGCCGCCGAACAGCCAGACCTCGGGATCGGCCTCGTCCTCGGCCCTGACCAGCGCCTCGACCTCGTCGAACCGGGCGAGGGGGATCACTTCGAACGACAGCGTCACATGCCCGCCGCAGCATTGCCCGATCGCCGGTCCCAGTGGCAGCGCCATCGGCGCCGCAGCCGCACCCGCCAGCACTTCGCGCGCCCGGTCGATGGCCTCGAGCTCCAGCCGTCCTCCGCCGATGGTGCCGAAACAGCCGTCGCTAGAAACCAGCATCCAGGCATCGGTGTTGCGCGGCGTCGACCCCTTCGCTTCGATAACCCTGACCAGCACAAAACCTTGCTTGGTCGAGGTGGCTGCAAAGGCGCGATAGGCCTCAAGCCGCGCCATCAGGCGTCCGCCCCGTCCTCTCCGGACATCTCGGCATCCGCCACAAGCGCCTTCAGCCGCTCCACCGCCATCAGCACCCGCTCGGGCGTCGCCGGGGCGTCGAGCCGCGGCGAGACCTGGTAGTCGGCGATCGAGGCCACGGCCATGCCGAGCGCTTCCAGCACCGAGATCGGCAGCATGAACGGCGGTTCGCCCACGGCCTTCGACCGCCTGATCGTCGGCTCGCGGTTCTCGGCCCAATCGGCAAGCTTCACATTGAAGATCTTGGGCCGGTCGGAAGCGAGCGGGATCTTGTAGGTCGAGGGCGCATGGGTCCTCAGCCGCCCCTTGTCGTCCCACCAAAGTTCTTCCGTTGTCAGCCACCCCATGCCCTGCACAAAGGCGCCTTCGATCTGGCCGATATCCAGCGCCGGATTGAGCGAGCGCCCGGTATCGTGCAGCACGTCGACCCGGTCGACCTGGTATTCGCCGGTCAGCGTGTCGACCGAGACTTCAGACACGGCCGCGCCATAGGCGAAATAGTAGAACGGCCGGCCCTTGCCGCTGGCCCGGTCCCAGTGAATGTCCGGCGTCTTGTAGAAACCCGCGGCCGAAAGCTGGATCCGCGCCTGGTAGGCGAGCTTGATGAAATCCCCGAAGGCCATCAGCTCGTTGCCGATGCGCACATGGTTGGGGATGAACTCAACCTGCTCGGCCGGAACGCTGAACTTCTCGGACGCAAACGCCACCAGCCGGGTCTTGATCTGTTGCGCCGCGTTGGCAGCCGCCATACCGTTGAGGTCGGTGCCGGACGAGGCGGCGGTCGCCGAGGTGTTCGGCACCTTGCCGGTGGTGGTGGCGGTGATCCGGATCGTGTCGAGATCGACCTGGAATTCCTCCGCCAGCACCTGCGCCACCTTGGTGTTGAGCCCCTGGCCCATCTCGGTGCCGCCATGGTTCAAATGGATCGATCCGTCCTGGTAGACATGCACCAGCGCGCCGGCCTGGTTGTACCAGGTGGCGGTGAACGAGATGCCGAACTTCACCGGCGTCAGCGCGATGCCGCGCCGGATCACCGGGCTGTTTTCGTTGAAATCGATGATCTCCGCCCGCCGTGCCTGGTAGTCAGAGGAGGTTTCCAGCTCCTCGACGATCCGGCCGATGATGTTGTCTTCCACCGTCTGGTGGTAGGGCGTCATGTTGCGGGTTTCGCCGCCGTAGAAATTGGCCTTGCGGATTTCGAGCGGATCGCGTCCCAGCGCATAGGCGACCTCTTCGATCATCCGCTCGCCGCCAAGCATGCCCTGCGGTCCGCCGAAGCCGCGGAAGGCGGTGTTGGAGACCGTGTTGGTCATCATCGGTTTGGAGACCAGCCGCACATCCTGGTAGAAATAGCAGTTGTCGGCGTGAAACAGCGCCCGGTCGGTGACAGGGCCCGAAAGGTCGGAGGAAAATCCGCAGCGCGCCGCGAAACTCGCGTCGACGGCATGGATGACGCCGCTCTCGTCATAGCCGACATCGTAGTCGACGACGAAATCGTGCCGCTTGCCGGTGATGATCATGTCGTCGTCGCGGTCCGGCCGGATCTTGACCGGACGGTTCAGCTTCTTCGCCGCGATCGCCGCGATGGCGGCAAACTGGTTCGACTGCGTCTCCTTGCCGCCGAAACCGCCTCCCATGCGCCGCACCTGCACCGTCACCGCGTTCGACACCGTGCCGAGCGCATGCGCTACCATGTGCTGCACCTCGCTCGGATGCTGCGTCGACGACCAGACGGTGACCTCGTCGTCCTCGCCGGGAATGGCGAAGGCGATATGGCCTTCGAGATAGAAATGGTCCTGCCCGCCGATCCGCATCTCGCCCTTGAGCCTGAGCGGTGCTGCGGCAAGACCGGCCTCGATATCGCCGCGCTCGAGCTTCAGCGGGTCGGTGACCAGCGGGTAGTTCGCATCCATCGCCGCGCGCACGTCGGTGACATGCGGCAAGTCTTCATATGTGATCACCGCCCGCTTGGCGGCGCGGCGCGCCAGTTCGCGGGTTTCGGCGATGACGGCGAACACCGGCTGGCCGTGAAACAGCACTTTTCCGGTCGCAAGCACCGGCTCGTCGTTGCGGCCGCTTGGTGAAATGTCGTTGCTGCCGGGCACGTCCGCGCCGGTCAGCACCGCCACCACGCCCTCGCAGGCACGCACCGCATCGAGATCGAGCGCGGTGATTCTGGCATGCGCGCGGTCGGTCAGGCCGAGATAGCCGTGCAGAGTGCCCGCGGGCTCCGGCATGTCGTCGATGTAGTCGGCGCTGCCGGTGACGTGCTTGTGGGCGGAATCATGTTTGCGCGAAACATGCGCGCCGCCTGAAATTTCGGTCCGGCTGCGGGGAGTGGAAGTGTCCATTTTCATGCCTCCGCCAGTGCCGGATGGCGTTCGATGCGCACCGGCGCGCCGCAGGTCTCAAGGAAGAACCGGATCATCAGGTTCTGCGCCGTCAGCATCCGGTACTGGGCACTTGCCCGCCAGTCCGATAGCGGCTGGTAGTCATCGGCAAGCGCCAGCCGCGCCGCCTGGATCGTGTCCCAGCTCCATGGTTGGCCAGTCAGCGCCGCCTCTGCCGAGGCCGCGCGCTTGGGCGTGCCCGCCATGCCGCCAAAGGCGATCCGCGCCGAGGTCACCATGCCCTCGGCATCGGTGATGACGTGGAAGGCGCCGCACAGGGCCGAGATGTCCTCGTCGCGGCGCTTGGAAATCTTGTAGACCGCGAAGAAGGCGTCTTCCGCGAGCGCCGGCACGAAGATGCTCTCGACGAATTCGCCGGGCTGGCGGTCCTGCTTGCCATACTCGATGAAGAAATCGGCAAGCGGAAGCGTGCGGTGGCTGCCGCCCTTGCGTAGCGTCACTGAGGCGCCGAGCGCAATCAACGGCGGAGGCGTGTCGCCAATGGGTGAACCGTTGGCGATGTTGCCGCCGACCGTACCCATGTTGCGCACCTGTTCGCCTCCGATCCGGTCCCACAATTCCGCCATCTGCGGGAAAACCGCGACCAGCGCGCCGCGCGCCGAGGTGTAGGACACGCCGGCGCCGAGCGTGATGCCGGCGTCGTCGATCGAGATCTGCTTCAGTTCTTCCAGGTGGCCGATATGGATCACCGGAGCGATGTCGCGCATGTGCTTGGTCACCCAAAGTCCGACATCGGTCGAACCGGCAACGATTGTTGCCTTCGGGTGCGCTTCGCAAAGCGCCGCCAGGTCGTCAAGGTCGCCGGGCACGAAGGTGGTGCCGCGTTCGTGTTCGATCGTCACTCGTGCGCCGTCGGCCATTTCCGTCAGGGCCTCGGTGGTTGCGTCGTAGGCCGCCACCAGCCGGTCATTGTCGGCATCGGGAATGGTCGCGGCAGCGGCGATCGCTGCCTTGACGATCGGCTCGTAGCCGGTGCAGCGGCACAGGTTTCCCTGCAATTGCCGCTCGATATCGGCTTCCGACGGGTTGGGCTCTGCAAGCCACAGGGCATGCAGCGAGGCGACGATGCCCGGCGTGCAGAAGCCGCATTGCGAACCGTGATTGTCCACCATCGCCTGCTGCACGGCGCTCAACCCGCCATCGGGGCGGTTGAGATGCTCGACCGTGACCACATGCGTGGCGTCGAGCGAACCGACCAGCCGGATGCAGGCATTCACCGTCTCGTAGCTCAACAGACCGTTGTCGATGCGCCCGACGAGCACGGTGCAGGCGCCGCAATCGCCCTCGGCGCAGCCTTCCTTGGTGCCGGTCAGCCGCCGGTCGAGCCGTAGCCAGTCGAGCAGTGTCAGGTCGGGTGCAAACCCGGCAAGTTCGACCGTCTGGTCATTGAGCCGGAAACGGATCGATGTGCGGTGGGTGTGAGCCATGTCACCTCTGTGATTTTAAACCAATTGGACAAAAGCTAACCCACTCCGCGGCTGCGCGAAAGAGCGATAAGCGCATGCAACAGTTTCAGGCAAAGCCGGTCAATCGCTTCCACTTTCAACCAAGGCCGATGCATGTCTCATTTGGCTGCCGTCCTTTCCGCGCGGACCGGGAAGCCCCAGATACTGGCTTTCCAGATCGACCGTCGACTGCTTGCCCAGCTTGTCGCGATTGGCCTCGAGCCAGCGATCCGCCTCGAGCCGGCCGCGGTCGCGCAGATCGGTGAGGAACGACCATCGCACATCGAACTTGGAGGAGACGGGTAGATCGAGCAGGGCCTGGTCGGCGCTGACCGAATGCACCAGGATATGCCGCAGCCGGTTCTTGTACTCGTCCTTGAGCCAGTCCTGCTCGATCAGGCGGGTGACGAAGTTGATGGCGCGCATCTCGTCGAGCAGCGACGAGTTGAAGGATATCTCGTTGATCCGGTTGAGGATATCCGGCGCGGTCTTCGGCACCTCTTCGCGCACCATCGGATTGATGTGCACGATCATCACGTCCCGGCTTCGGCAATTGTAGAAGAACGGAAACAGCGCCGGATTGCCGACATAGCCGCCATCCCAGAAATGCTCGCCGTCGATCTCGACCGCCTTGAACAGGAACGGCAGGCAGGCCGAGGCCATCACCACGTCGGCGCTGACTTCGCGGGTCTCGAACACCCGCACCCGGCCGCTGCGCACATTGGTGGCGCTGAGGAACAGCTTGGTATCGCCGTGGTGGCGCAATGCATCGAAATCGACGCTTTCCGACAGAAGGTCACGCAGCGGATTGACGTCGAACGGGTTGAACTCGTAGGGCGAGAAGGTCCGCGTCATGGTGTCGAAGGCCGCATAGGTGGCGGCTGACAGGAACTCCATACCCGGGATAACCCCTTGCGGCAGCGAACTGACCGGTGACCAGACAGAGCCGCCTCGGCTGGAGCGGCGCCAGAAATCCTCGAGCGCCGCCTGTCCGCCGATGCGTCCGGCCTCCATCAGCCCATGCGCCAGCACCACCGCGTTCACCGCTCCGGCGCTTGTTCCTGACAGTCCTTCGAACTCGATACCGGGTTCATCCAGCAACCGGTCGATCACGCCCCAGGTGAAGGCACCGTGCGCGCCTCCACCCTGCAGGGCAAGATTGATCTTGCGGATATCTGACTTGCCAGCCTTGGCTGTGCGCCCTGGCCTAGCCTTGGCAACTTTTATCGTAGTCATTGCGCGGTCCAGCCGCCATCCATCGGCAAGGCGGCGCCGGTGATCTGTGCCGCCTGGTCTGACGCCAGGTAACTGGCCAGCGCCGCAATCTGGCCGACCTGCACGAACTTCTTCGTCGGCTGTGCCTTCAGAATGACCTCGTTGATCACCTCGTCTTCGGTCATGTTGCGCGCCTTGGCGGTATCGGCGATCTGGCCGGTAACCAGCGGTGTCTCGACATAGCCGGGGCAGATGGCGTTGGCGGTGACGCCGAATTCCGCGCCTTCCAGCGCCACGGTCTTGATCAGCCCCAGAATGCCGTGCTTGGCCGCCACATAGGCGCTCTTGTAGGGGGAGGCGACCAGCCCGTGCGCCGACGCAATCGCGATGATCCGGCCGAAGCCGTTTTTCTTCATTCCCGGCATGGCGGCACGGATCAGGTGGAACGCCGAACTCAGGTTGATGCCGATGATCGCGTCCCATTTCTCCGGCGGAAAATCCTCGATCTTCTCGACATGCTGGATGCCGGCATTGGGAACGATGACGTCGACGCGGCCGAATTTCATCTCCGCGGTTTTCACCAGATCAGTGATTTCGTCCGGCTTGAGCATGTTGGCGCCATGAAAGATCACTTCGCCCGCGCCAAGCGACGCCAACCGCGCCCGGGTTGCCTCGATTTCGTCCTGCTGCCCGAGCCCGTTGAGTACGACATTGTATCCGGAGAGCGCGAAATTCTCGGCAATCCCCAAGCCTATTCCGCTGGTCGATCCGGTGATGATTACGGTTTTCATGGCAATATCCTTTCTTGAATGCTGCAATGCACAAATAGGTATCGATAAGTAAGGTTCCAATCAACTCTTGGAGAGCAGTCGAGAAATCGGCGGGTCCGGGTCCGTCGCGCTTGCCTCGCCGCGGTTTCGGGTTCATTGAAGGTTTTTCAAGAATCCGCCCGTTTCCCAATCCCCACCTTCACGTGCCATGACCAGCTCTCCAAAGCCTGCTTCAATCGCCCTTCCAGCGGACACGACCGTGCTTCGCACCGCTCTGGCCGGGGCAGTTGCGATGGCAGTGGCGATGGGCCTGGGGCGGTTTTTCTACACCCCGGTGCTGCCGGCGATGATGGCGGGCCTCGGTCTCGGCCCTGCCGAGGCCGGCTGGATCGCCTCGGCCAATTACGCCGGCTACCTTCTCGGTGCCGTTCTGGCGGCCTATGGCTGGGCCGAAGGCATCGAGCGCAAGGTCGCGCTGACGGGATTGGTTGCCACCGCGCTGCTTCTGCTGGCGATGGGCCTGTCGAGCAATTTCATCGTTCTCGCCGCCATCCGTTTTCTCGCCGGCCTCGCCAGCGCCTTCGTCATGATCTTCACCTCGGCGATTGTGCTCTCGCACGGTCTTGCCGCGGGCAAACCCTGGGTTCAGTCGTCGCATTTCGGCGGTGTCGGTTTCGGCATTGCAATATCCGCCATCATGTTCGGCCTGATCATCCTGGCTGACAGCGGCTGGCGCATGGCCTGGATCATGGCGGCGCTGCTGGCCTTCATCGGTCTGGCGGTTGCGATGCGCTACCTGCCGCGGGACGTCGTGCGTCCCGGCCCGGCGAAAAAGGAGCCTCCGCTGGCTTGGACACCGGCGCTGCTGGCCCTGACCATTGCCTACGGGATCTTCGGCTTCGGCTACATCGTCACGGCGACGTTCCTCGTGGCCATTGTCCGCGATGGCGGCGGCTCCTCGCTGTTCGAGGCGGGCGTCTGGCTCGCAACCGGCATCGCCGCAGCACCCTCGGTCGCCTACTGGATGCCGGCGGTCAGGCGCGTCGGGCTGGTCAATGTCTTCGCACTTGGCTGCCTGGTCGAGGCGCTCGGGGTGGCGGCAAGCGTTCTCGTGCCACTGCCCGCCGGACCGATTGTCGGCGGCGTGCTGCTGGGCGGCACCTTCATCATGGTCACCGCCTTTGGCCTTCAGGTCGGCCGCCAACTGGCGGCGGAAAGCCCGCGGCGGGCGCTTGCCTTGATGACGGCGGCGTTCGGAACCGGCCAGATCCTCGGGCCTGTGGTCGCCGGCTACCTCGCCGACTGGTCCGGAACCTACACTTGGGCAAGCCTTGCAGCCGCTGCCGGATTGCTCGCTTCGGGTGCCATCGTGCTTGCGTTCTCCAGGCCGCGTCCAGCCTGAACCCGCCCTGTCCCTGGGGCCTCCGCCATCCGTCACATTGATGTGATCGGCAATGAAATGAATGGGCGGGCCATTGTTTTAGCACAATGCAGTGATGCCTGATGGACCCGGATTGCCGTATTTCTCCCGGTGTCCTAGGTATCTGACCAACTCACGACGAATCACGTCCTGCCAGGCAGGGCACAGTTCAGGATCCCGCCCGTGTTTGAATCATTCTTCCCGAAACCCAAAATCTTCTTCCCGTCTGTTCTGCTTTGGGCAGGGCTGGGGATCCTAATCTGGTACGGAGCGGGAGATACGGTCGGTGCGGCCCTGGGCTTCGCCTTGCCCGAACCTGAAGGCGAGCCGATTGTCGGACTGAGTTATTTCTACACCCAGTCCTTCCTCTGGTTTTATGTGTTCTACACCACCTGGTCGCTGGCTTTCGCCGCCTTCTGGTTCTTCTATTCTCCGCACAAATGGCAGCTCTGGTCGATCCTCGGTTCGGTCTTCATCCTGTTCACCACCTATTTCGGCGTGCAGGTCTCGGTTGCGCTCAACAACTGGCGCCGGCCGTTCTTCGACCAGTTCCAGCAGGCGCTGACCGGCGATGGGTCGGTCTCCCAGGCGGATCTCTATGGCCTGATCCTGATCTTCGTGCAGATCGCCTTCATCTCGACCGCCGTTTACGTCGTCACCCGCTTTTTCGTCAGCCACTATGTGTTCCGCTGGCGCACGGCGATGAACAATTTCTACATGGAGCGCTGGCCCCGCGTCCGCAACATCGAAGGCGCTTCGCAGCGTGTGCAGGAAGACACCATGCGCTTCGCCTCGATCATGGAAGGTCTTGGCGTGGCCTTTGTCGACGCGGTCATGACGCTGGTGGCGTTTCTGCCGATCCTCTGGTCGCTGTCCCAGTACGTAACCGAACTGCCGATTGTCGGCACCATTCCCCACGCCCTGTTCATAGCGCTGCTGTTCTGGGCGGCCTTCGGCACCGGCCTGCTTGCCCTGGTGGGCATCAAGCTGCCCGGATTGGAATTTCGCAACCAGCGCGTCGAGGCCGCCTACCGCAAGGAACTGGTCTATGGCGAGGATGATGCGAGCCGCGCCCAGCCGCCGACCGCGCGTCAGCTCTTCGATGATGTCCGGCAGAATTATTTCCGGCTCTATTTCCACTACATGTATTTCAACATCGCCCGCGGCTTCTACCTTCAGGCCGACAACATCTACGTCCACGTGCTTCTCGTGCCGACCATCGTCGCGGGCAAGATCACGCTCGGCATCTGGCAGCAAATCCTGACCGCGTTCGGCCAGGTCTCGAACTCGTTTCAGTTCCTGATCAACTCCTGGACCACGATCGTCGAACTGATCTCCATCTACAAGCGCCTGCATGCTTTCGAAGCCGTCTTCCGCGGGCAGGAACTCGATGACATCGAGCGCGATTATCTCGCCAGACAGGGCGGTGGCTTCGTTCAGCCGATCCCGGATCCGACCCCGGGCCAGGGCGGCCCGGACGAGGTTCAGACGCTGGAAGAACCCAAGCGGTGAGAATTTCGGCGGGCTGTTTTGAAGATCAGCTCGCCGATCCGTCTTCCGGCCTCAGCCTCCGCACCGCCTCCTCATAGGTCACGCAGGCGACATCCGGCTTTCTGCAGGTCTCGTCGACGAAGCGCTCCAGCGCATTCCAGTAGGCGCCGCCGTTCATTTCGACGAAGTGAAAGCCCAGCTGCAGCGGCCGCCGTGCGCCGGAATACTCGGCCTCGAAAGCAGCGCGGAACGCGCTGAGCGCCCGCTCTTCGAATTCTTTCGATTTCGATGGAGTCTCAAGGCCGGCGGAGTGGCGGACGAAAAGGTTGTAGTCCATCCCGATGATCGGACGCTGCCGTGGCCCCTCCGGGATCAGCGGCAGCGCAAAGCGGGCGGTCGGCTTGCTGAAATCAGGCGATGCGGGCCCTTTCGACACGGTGCTGGCGTCATATTCGAAACCGCGCGCCGCAAGCGCCGTGTAAAGCCCGTCGCCCGTCGAAAGATACGGCGCGCGAAATCCCCTGATGCCCGATCTGGAAAAACGGGCCCAGCCGGAGGGCGCCTCTGCACTGTTGTTCGTCCAGGCATTGGCCAGGGCGGCGTCGAACTGATCGAACTCGCTCAGCCAGTCGGATTTGCCCCAGTTCTTTCCATCGAAGTGCCCGCAGCCATGGCTGCCGATCTCGTGGCCGGACTGGTAGGCCGACCAGATATGGCCGAGCCGGGTCAGAACGTCGGCCTTGTTTGGGGCAAAGCCGACATTCGACCGACCCGCGGAATGGCCCGGCGCGGAGTAGGAACTGCGGTCCGCCTTGCTCATCAGGAAGGTACAGGACAGGAAATAGGTGAACCGGGCGCCGCTGCGGTTTGCCATGTCGAGACTGCGGTCCCAAAGCCGGTTGTCGTGGGCGCCATCGAAGGAGATCAGCACCAGTTGCTCCCGGACCTCGCCGGCCAGCGAAGCACTGCCGGCCAGCATGCCGAGCCCCGCCGCCATTGAGACCGCCAGAGCGGCGCGCCTTGCTGGTCTTGAAAAGGCAGGAAGGAATTTGGCTGAAATCATGGTACGAGCGGCCCGGTGTTACGCGTAACTGAAAACGTCGCGGTTTTGTGCCGTCCAAATAAGGCGTTGGTGTGAAGACCCTACAGCGCCGCGTCCAATTGAATTCAATTGGCGCGACATGCATCAGCCGGAAGCGCAGCGAACGCACTTCTCCGCCATCGGATCGATCTCCAGCCGCTTGTCCGGAATGGCTTCGCCGCAATCCGCGCACCAGCCATAGTCTCCTTCCGCCAGCCGCCGCTCCGCCATCTCGATGCGCACCAGATCGCGCATGCGCGCACGTTCCTGGGCCGCGGCCATAGCCTGCTGCTGCATTGCGTCCATCCGCGACAAACGGCCGACCGACTGCTGGTCAAGCGTGACCGGCGCGCGGGCCTCCTGGCTCAGGGCCGACATGCGCTCGAGATCGAGCTTCCTTGCATCAAGCCGCCTGCGAGCGGCAACCAGATCGGGTTCCATTGGCCCATCTTGAACCAGACCGGGCCGCGACACAAATACCGGGCTCGCAAGCTTCTCATGCAACCGCGTCCGGTCTATGGTCGGCCGCGAGAGCGGGCAGCAAAGGCCTGCAGCAGGATTTGGAGAACAAGAATGATCTGGCTCATTGTCGGACTGGCGCTTTTTTTGGGGATACATTCGGTCCGGATCGTGGCGCCCGCCTGGCGTCAGGCGCAGATTGACAAGCGTGGCCTCAATGCCTGGAAGGGCATCTATGCGCTGATCTCCATCGTTGGTTTCGTCATCCTTGTCTGGGGCTATGGCATCGCGCGGCAGGATCCGGTGGTGTTCTTCGTGGCTCCCGCCTGGATGAGCCATGTCGTGGCGCTGTTGATGCTGCCGGTCATGATCCTGCTGGTCGCCTCGCAAGTGCCTGCCGGACGCATCAAGGCCGCCGTCAAGCACCCGATGCTGCTTGGCGTCAAGATCTGGGCGCTGGCCCATCTTCTGGTCAACGGCGATCTGGCGTCGCTGCTGCTGTTCGGCAGTTTCCTGGTCTGGGCGGTTTTCGACCGGATTTCGGAAAAGAAGCGACTGTTGGCCGGCCTCACCCGCAACCCGGTGACCGGCCCGTTGAAGTGGGATATCATTGCCGTCGTCGGCGGCCTCGTCCTCTATGTGCTCTTCGTGGTGGTGCTCCACAAAATGTTGATCGGGGTGCCGCCGATCATCGGAATGTGACCGGTTTGCCCGGGCCCTGGGACGCTTTCGACGCAGCACCCCCTTACAGAAGCCATAAAATCGGCTAGAAGGCCCCACACAACGCCGCTTGCGGCACGAAATTGAGAGGACCGGCCTTGGCCGGTGACGCGATGACCGACGACAACTCGACATTCATCCGCGAGGTCAACGAGGACCTGCGTTCGGATTACATGAAGGCGCTGTGGAAGCGGTTCCGCTTTGTCATACTCGCCGTTGCGATCGGCATCGTGGCGATCACCGCCGGTCTGCGCGGCTGGCAGTACTGGAAGGAAACCACTGCGGCCAGGTCCGGCGACGTGTTCCTCGCTGCCTTGGAAAAGGCCCGCAGCGGCAACACCGATGCAGCGCTGGCGGAATTCCAGGAGCTCGAGAAGAGCGGCTATGGCTCCTATCCGGTGCTGGCGAAAATGCGCGCGGCGACGGTTCTGGCCGACAAGGGCGATGCCGCCGCTGCCATCTCGGCTTTTTCCGCGATCGGCAAGGATGTGTCCCAGCCCGTGGCGATCCGCGATGCGGCGCGTTTGCGCGCGGCCTACCTGCTGATCGACAACGGCAGCTACTCTGACGTTTCCGCGGAGGTCGAGGTGCTGGCCGTGCCTGGCAATCCGGCCCGTCATTCGGCGCGCGAAGCGCTCGGAATTGCCGCCTACAACGCTGGCGACCTCAAGCAGGCCTCGCAATGGTTCGGCGACATCGCCGCCGACAACGAAGCACCCAATGGCATCAAGACCCGCGCCGGGCTGATGCTGGACATGATTGCGGCCAAGGGCGGCGCATCCTGACCGCGCGGCCAAACCGGACAATGACGACGCCCTCGGGCAAGGATCAAACATGACCATCACCCTTGCCATTGTCGGGCGCCCCAATGTCGGCAAGTCGACGCTGTTCAACCGGCTCGCCGGCCGCAAGCTGGCGCTCGTCGACGACACGCCCGGCGTGACCCGTGACCGCCGTCCCGGTGATGCGCGCCTGGTCGACCTCAGGTTCCGCATGATCGATACCGCCGGCCTGGAAGTTGCCGGCCCCGACACACTGGAAGGCCGCATGCGCGCCCAGAGCGAGGCGGCGATGGACGAGGCCGATGGCGCCCTGTTCCTGATCGACGCCAAGGCCGGGCTGACCCCTGCCGACGAATTGCTGGCCGATATCTTGAGAAAGCGCGGCAAGCCGGTGGTGCTGGTCGCCAACAAGGCCGAATCCAAGGGCTCGGAATCGGGCATGTACGATGCCTTCAGGCTCGGTCTGGGCGAACCCTGTCCGATCTCGGCCGAGCACGGCGGCGGCATGCTCGATCTGCGCGATGCGATCGTCGAAGCCTTCGGCGAGGAGCGTTGCTTCCCGCCCAAGAACGATCCACTCGCCGAAGCCGTCACCGATGTCGATATCGCCATTCCCGAAGGCGCCGATGACGAGGATGAAGGTCCGGAATACGATGAAACCAAGCCGCTCAGGGTTGCCATCGTCGGCCGCCCGAATGCCGGCAAGTCGACATTGATCAACCGGTTCCTGGGCGAGGAGCGGCTGCTGACCGGACCCGAGGCCGGCATCACCCGCGATTCCATCGCCGTCGATTTTGAGTGGCATGGCCGCAAGATCAAGCTGTTCGACACCGCCGGTCTGCGCCGCAAGGCCCGTGTTCAGGAAAAGCTCGAGAAACTCTCGGTCGCCGACGCGCTGCGCGCCATCCGCTTTGCCGAAGTGGTGGTGATCGTGTTCGATTCCACCATTCCCTTCGAGAAGCAGGATCTGCAGATCGCCGATCTCGTGGTCCGCGAGGGCAGGGCGCCCGTCATTGCCTTCAACAAATGGGACCTGATCGACAACCGTCAGGAAAAGCTCGCCGAGCTGCGCGAGATGACCGACCGCCTGCTGCCGCAGATCCGTGGCATCCGCGCCGTCACTGTGGCCGGACAGACCGGCGACGGTCTCGACCGGCTGATGGAAAACATCGCCTTCGTCCACAAGGTCTGGAACAAGCGCATCTCGACGGCCAAGCTCAACCGCTGGCTCGATCACACCCAGGGTCATCATCCGCCGCCTGCCGTGTCGGGGCGGCGGCTCAAGCTCAAATACATGACCCAGATCAAGTCCCGCCCGCCGGGCTTCATGATTTCCTGCACGAGGCCCGAGGCCGTGCCGGAATCCTACACCCGCTATCTGGTCAACTCGCTGCGCGCCGATTTCGACATGCCGGGAATTCCCTTGCGGGTGGTCTATCGCAGTGGCGACAATCCCTACGCGCCCAAGGACGGCAAGACCAAACGGGCTTCGGTGATGCCGAAGAAATCCACCCGGCGCACAGTGTCGGGAAAATTGGCCCCGAAGAAGCGCAGCGGTTAGCGCCGCGGCGTCGTTCCGGCGACTGAAACCGGCGATCGTTCGCCGATTTATGGCTGGTCTCGACTGACATGGCATTTCAGGGGAGGCTCATTAACGCTCCATCAAGGTTAATGCTCCATTCTCAGGCACAGTATCGTGTATGTGTCTTGAGTACCGGAGTTCTTGTTTTGCGTCAGAAGCGTCGTTCGTCCGGCAGCGGCCATTCATGGCTTGCCCGCCTGTCTGCGCCCATGGTTTTTGGCCTTGCGGCATTCCTGTCCAGCCCGACTGTCACCTCGCATGCCGATATGGCCACCATGCTGGCCGGCAGCGAAGGCTCGGATGCGCGCTGGAAAACCTTTCTCACCGCATCCCCCGCAGGTTCGATCCAGGCGGCGGAACTGGAGTTCGCCGATCCCATCCTGACCTCGTCCATTGCTTCGGGGGCAGGGGTGACGCTTCCCAACGGAGACAAGATCGCCTTCCAGGGCAAGATCGGTGTCGCCGATCCGCGTCCCGATGCCGACCGCGTCACCCGTCACCTCAAGCAGGGCCGTGTCATTGCCGTGGCCCCGGTTCAGCCGCCCAAGGATTTTTCCGCCGGCTCGGTGCTGGAACGGCAGTCGAGCCTGCTGAGGCCCTCGCTTGAGCTGAAGAACAGCATGGCATTCCTCAAGCCCAGCATTAAGGGCAAGGAAATCGAGATCGCCACCGCGTTCTATGCCGCCGGCAAGCGCAAGGCCGAACCGCAGGTGCCTGCCATTCTGGCGAGCCTGGTGACCAACGACAATCCCGACATTCTCGCCACCGCCTATGCCCAGCCGGCGCCCGACTATGCCAAGCAGTCCCCCTTCAGCTCGGTGCTTCGCGAGGAAACCCGCCGCGGCCGCTTCATCCCGCCGGTCGGCAAGGACGACCATGACTGGGCAGCGACCGCCTTGCCGGCCAAGACCTTCTCCGAAGCCGAGCAGCGTTGCCTCGCCGCCGGCATCTATTTCGAGGCCCGCGGGGAGAGCGTCAAGGGACAGGCCGCGGTCGCCCAGGTGATTCTCAACCGGGTGCGCAATCCGACCTATCCGAACACGGTCTGCGGCGTGGTGTACCAGAATGACAACTGGCGCAACCGGTGCCAGTTTTCCTTCGCGTGCGACGGCATCAAGGACCGGGTCCGCTCGCCCGAGCACTGGAACATGGCCGAGGAAATCGCCCTGGCGACCACCGCCGGCAAGATCTGGCTCAAGGAAGTCGGCTCATCGACTCATTACCACGCCACCTATGTCCGCCCGCCCTGGGCCAAAAGGATGCGGAAAGTCGGCCAGATCGGTCTTCATATCTTCTATGTCACCTATGGCGGCGGCTGGTCCTGACGGATCTGACGATACGGTCGAGGCTGCGGCCGTCTCCGGCTCCGGCGTTGCTCTGATGTTTCAGTGGCATCGCATCGCCGATTGGCACCCGGATTCGTCGACCCGCAAAGACGCGTGGTCAGGGCGGCCCGATGCGCCCTTGTCTGCGTGAGTCTGACGCAGCCTGCCAAGTTTTTCTGATACTTCTGTAGCGGGTGCCGGACGAGTTCGCGCAAGACGTTGAAATATATAAGGAAATGCGTGTCACTCGATGGCCTTTCCGCGCCTTGACTATGATCTGCCCTAAAACTATGTTGCGCCCGACTTCGATACGGACTTTTTCCGGTCGTCGCTGGCGAGTCAGGGGAGCGCATCCATGGATGAAAAGCGCGGTTCTGGCGGTCCGGATAGTCCGGGCAATGGCGACGAGATGGATATCGGACGGTCGGAAAGCCTGGACGCCCGTCGCAAGCGCCTGGATGCCGAACTTCTCGCCCGCCGCAAGGTGGAGCCTGAAGGGGGCTCCAACAGGGAAGCTTCGAAGGGCTATGCGCTTGCGGTCAAGCTGTCGAGCGAGTTCATCGCCGGCGTGGTCGTGGGGGTGATACTGGGCTATCTGTTCGATCTGTACCTGGGTACATCGCCCTGGGGATTGATCGTGTTTCTGCTGCTCGGGTTTTGTGCCGGGGTGCTGAATGTTTTGCGCTCGACCGGCGCGGTCGCCCAGCCGGGTTCGGGCGGGGCCGGCGCGAGCGGTAAAGACGACGGGAATTAATGTCCGGTTCGACCGGATGGCGAGAAAGAGGTTTTAGGTGTCAAACGATCCGATTCACCAGTTCCAGATCAGCAAGCTCGTCCCCATCGAGATCGGCGGGCTGGACCTGTCGTTCACCAATTCGTCTCTGTTCATGGTCGGCACCGTTGCCGCCGCCGCAGGCTTCCTGTTCCTGACCACCGCCAATCGCGGCCTGGTGCCCTCGCGACTGCAGTCGATCTCGGAAATGTCCTATGAATTCGTGGCCTCGATGCTGCGCGACGGCGCCGGCTCGCAGGGCATGCGCTTCTTCCCGATGGTCTTCTCGCTGTTCATGTTTGTTCTGGTGGCAAACCTTCTGGGCATGTTCCCTTACTTCTTCACCGTGACCAGTCACCTCATCGTCACCTTCGCGCTCGCCATGCTCGTCATCGGCACCGTGGTGGTCTACGGTTTCTGGAAGCATGGACTGCATTTCCTCCACCTCTTCGTTCCATCAGGCGTTCCCGGTGTGCTGATGCCGCTGGTGGTGATGATCGAGGTCATCTCGTTCCTGTCGCGTCCGATCAGCCTGTCCGTGCGTCTGTTCGCCAACATGCTGGCCGGTCACATCACGCTGAAGGTGTTCGCGGGCTTTGTCGCCTCGCTCGGCAGCCTCGGCGCGCTCGGCATCGGCACGGCGATCCTGCCGCTGATCATGACCGTGGCACTCACCGGTCTCGAATTCCTCGTTGCCTTCCTGCAGGCCTATGTCTTTGCGGTGCTGACTTGCATGTACCTCAACGACGCCCTGCATCCCGGCCACTAGGATCCACTCACCGGCGGTCCGCCGCCAACGAAATCGCATCCATCCCATTCCAAAGGAGTTTTATCATGGAAGCAGAAGCAGCAAAGTACATCGGCGCCGGCATCGCTTGCCTCGGCATGGGCGGCGCAGGCATTGGCCTGGGCAACATCTTCGGTAGCTACCTGTCGGGCGCCCTGCGCAATCCGTCGGCAGCTGACGGCCAGTTCGGCCGTCTGATCTTCGGCTTTGCCGTGACCGAAGCTCTGGGCATCTTCTCGCTGCTCGTTGCCCTCCTTCTCCTCTTCGCCGTCTAATCGACGAACGAGAGTTAGGCTTGCCACGCCGGATACCCCGGCGTGGCATTTCATCTGGAGGTGACCATGTTTGTTGTGACCCCGGCCTATGCCGAGTCCAACCCCACCGAAGGGACCCATTCGGAAACCGGCGCACACGGTGGCGAAGCCGCTGGCGGTGTCTTTCCGCCCTTCGATTCATCGACCTTCGCATCGCAGCTGTTGTGGCTGGCGATCACCTTCGGCCTATTCTATCTGCTCATGTCAAAGGTCATCGTGCCCCGCATCGGTGGCATTCTGGAACACCGGCGCGACCGGATTGCCCAGGATCTCGATGAAGCCAATCGCCTGAAGGAAGAAGCGGACAACGCCATTGCTGCCTACGAGCAGGAACTGGCGGATGCCCGCAAGAAGGCTTCGGCAATCGCCGAGACTGCGCGTGAGAAAGCCAAGGCAGCGGCGGAAGCCGAGCGGACTTCGACAGAAGCCGAATTGGCTGCCAGGATGGCGGATGCCGAGAAAAGCATTGCCGCGATCAAGGTCAAGGCTCTGGCGGACGTTGATACCATTGCCGAGGATGCCGCAACCGACGTGGTCAAGCATCTTCTCGGCGGCGCCGTGACCAAGGCCGAGGTCGCTGCCGCGATCCGGGCCGCGTCCGGCAAGTAAGCAGGGAAAGACGATCATGGACGCTACATTCTGGGCATTTGTCGGTCTCATCATTTTTCTGGGTATCGTTGTCTATGCAAAGGTGCCGGGGATGATTGCCGGCGCGCTCGACAAGCGCGCCGACCAGATCCGCAATGAGCTCGAGGAAGCCAAGCGGCTGCGTGAAGAAGCGCAGCAGCTGCTCGCCGAGTATCAGCGCAAGCGCAAGGAAGCCGAATCCGAGGCCGAGAGCATTCTCAGTGCCGCGGAGCGGGAAGCCGCCGTGCTGCGCGAGGACGCCAAGGCCAAGACCGAGGATTATGTCAGCCGCCGCACCGCGATGGCCGAACAGAAGATCCGTCAGGCCGAAGCCGATGCGATCAACGAGGTTCGCGCCTCGGCGGTCGATCTGGCGATTGTCGCAGCCGAGAAGCTGATCGGCTCGAAGGTGGACAGCAAGGCTTCGGGTGAGCTGTTCAAGGCTTCGCTCGGAGAACTGAAGACACGTCTCAACTAAGCCTAGCTTTCTGGGACTGATAATGAGGCCGGGATCGCATCCCGGCCTTTTTTATTGGGCCCTTTCCAGGCGATGTGCCTCTGCATCAGTCCTTGCGCAGCGGCCGGAAGGTCATCCGGTGCAGCGGGCAGGGGCCATGCTCGGATATCGCCTCGAGATGCCGCCGCGCGCCGTAGCCCATGTGGCTTTCAAAACCGTAGTGGGGATAGACAGACGCGGCCCGCGTCATCATCCGGTCGCGAGTGACCTTGGCGACGATTGAGGCCGCAGCGATCGACAGCGAGCGGGCATCGCCCTTGACCAGCGCCCGCGCCATGCAATCGAGTCCTGCGGGAACGTCGCGTCCGTCAACCAGCGCGAAGTCGGCTTTCACCGGCAAGGCGCTCAATGCCCGCCGCATCGCCGCAAGACTGGCCGCCCGGATGTCCGTGGCCTCGATCTCACGGGCCGATGCGCAAGCGAATGCGACCACCGACGTCGACAGGATCGCTTCGAACAGCATCTCCCGTCTGGCTGCCTTCAAGGCTTTGGAATCGTCGAGGCCCTCGGGGATGCAGCTCGGGTCGAGAATGACCGCTGCCGCCACTACCGGACCCGCCAGCGGCCCGCGCCCGGCTTCATCGAGGCCGGCGACGAGGCGAAAGCCGCTTTGGACGGCATGCTGCTCGAAGCGATAGTCCGGCATCGCGGGATAATCGGGAAACAGCGAATCGGGCGGGGTGCGAGCCATGTTGCGGCGAAGCTCGCACACCCGCCCGATCCTCTGCAAGGCCCGGCGGCTGGGGACGGGTTGCCGCGCGGGCGCCGGACCGCCTTATGGGGCGGGCGACGGTCCGGTTTACCCGCCGCATCACAGGCCAGGCGAGGCGTGTGGCGCGGCGATTCTTGAAGATGACGCATCAACGACAGTGTCTGAACACCACCCGCCGAGCGGCGCCATGCCCTACAGCAGGCTCAGCTGAACACCCTCGCCATGCGGCGGCACGAAGTGGTCGGTCCGCAACGGCGCCTTCCTTGCATTCAGTCCAAGCCGTTTCGCCGTCAGGTCGAAGCGGCGGGCGATCTGCCAGGCATAGGGACCGGTGCCGCGCATCCGCTTGCCGAACTCGGCGTCATAATCCTTGCCGCCGCGCATCGAGCGGATCAGCGACATCACATGCCGGTAGCGGTCCGGGTAATGCCTGAGCAGCCAGTCCCTAAACAGCGGGCTCACCTCGATCGGCAGACGCAGCATGACGTAGCCAGCGGCATCCGCACCCGCGGCCTTGACCGAATCGAGAATGCGCTCGATCTCGTGGTCGTTGAGACCGGGAATGACCGGCGCCACCATCACCGAAACAGGAATGCCGGCGTTCGAAAGCGCCCTGATCGCTTCAAGCCGGCGTTCCGGCGTGGCAGCGCGCGGCTCCATGGTGCGCGCCAGCTTGCGGTCGAGCGTGGTCACCGACAGCGCCACCCGCGCCAGCCCCTTCGAAGCCATGCGCGACAGGATGTCGATGTCCCGCATCACCAGAGCCGACTTGGTGACGATGCCGACCGGATGGCCCGCCGCCTCCAGCACCTCGAGCAGTTGCCGCATGATGCGCCATTGTTTCTCGACCGGTTGATAGGGGTCGGTGTTGGTGCCGATGGCGATCGGCTGAACCTTGTAGCCGGGGCGCGACAGTTCGCGTTCCAGGAGCCGAGGTGCATCGGGCTTGGCAAACAGCCGGGCCTCGAAGTCCACGCCTGCCGACAGCCCCATATAGGCGTGCGTCGGCCTCGCGAAGCAGTAGACGCAGCCGTGTTCGCAGCCACGATAGGGATTGATCGAGCGATCGAAGGACAGGTCGGGAGACTGGTTGCGGGTGATGATCGTCCGCGGCTTTTCGATCTGCACCTCGGTCTTGAACGGCGCCAGATCCTCGAGGCTGCTCCAGCCGTCGTCGAAGACCTCACGCGTATTGATCTCGAAGCGGCCCGACATGTTCAGCCCGGCGCCGCGGCCGCGCACGCGGTCGTCAGCGACCCGCATGCCGCTCGCCGCCATCAGCGCATCGGCTTCGGCGGGCTTCAGGCCCGGTGCCAGCGCGGTCTGTTTCAATGTTGCAAGGCTCGGCATGAAACCTCCATCAGCACCGGTAAAGAGTTGGGTTCGGCCGGTGTTCGTGATTATATTCCTAGCTCAACAAAAGGAACGAAGCAAGAACAAAATCAGATTTTCCACCATCCGGGGTGAGTGCCGGCCAGATCCGGGCGTCTGGCATATCCGCTGAGCATGCATTAAAAGGAGCCATGATCAGTGTATTGATTGAATGCAAAGACGATGAAAAAGCCCTCGCAGTGACTCTCGCGGCGCTTGTTCACGGCGCTGTCGAGGGCCTCGTGGCCGAAGTGATCATCCTCGATCGGGGGTCGCGCGATGGCACGGCTTTGCTGGCCGACGCAGCCGGTTGCCGGTTTCTGGAAAACCCCGATCTGCGTGAGGTCGTACGCTCGGCGCGCGGCGATTGGCTGCTGCTGATAGAGCCGGGCGCGAGGCCGCTTCTGGGATGGGTCGACCATATCGGCCAGCACATGGCCGCCGGCCGCATGTCGGCCCGGATGCGGCCGTCGCGGGAGTACAGGCTGCCGTTCTTCAAGCGGCTGGGACGCCGGGCATCGGCGCTGGAACACGGCGTGCTGATTCCCAAACGCCAGGCGATTGCGAATGCGAAGTCCGGCCAGTCGCTTGAAAGCCTCGGCCGTGGCCTGGCGATGACCCGGCTCAACTGCGAGATCGTCCCGGCTGCGGTGCTGGCGTTCCAGTAGCCCGGCCTTCCCCGGACCGGTCTAGCCGGCTGAAAGCGTTCGCGTGGCGGCGATGAACCATCCCGGCCTGTCGATCCGCAAGTTTTCGGCGGCCATCTGCGCCGCTTCCGCATTCGCAAACACCCCGAAGCAGCTTGCGCCGGATCCCGACATCCGGGCGAATTGCGCGCCAGCGAGCTGCAGCGCCGAGAGGCACTGGTCAATTTCGGCAACCATGCTCCGCGCCGGCGGCTGAAGATCGTTTCGCGTTCCTGCCAGCCATTCGAGGAACCGGTTCCTGTCGCCAACGCCTTCAGGATCGGGCAGGGGTGGGTTGTCGCGGCTCTCGAGTGCGGCGAACACCTTCGGCGTCGAGACGCCGATGCGCGGATTGACGATCACCAGGTCGAGCGTGAAACCGAGGTCGACGGGCGCAAGCGCCTCCCCGATGCCGCGGGCAATCAGCGGCCGGCCTTGAAGGCACATCGGCACGTCCGCGCCGAGAGCGAGCGCGATCCGCGACAGGGTTTGTTGGCCGGGATCGTAGCCCCACAGCGCGCACAGGGCCTTCAGCGTGGCGGCCGCATCGGCGGAGCCGCCGCCAATGCCTGATGCCACCGGAAGCCGCTTGTCGAGCCGGATATCGACCGGCGGCAATTCGAGGCCGGATTGCCGCGCCGCGTCACGCAGCGCATCGCGCGCCCGGACCACCAGGTTGCTGCTCGCCGCTTCGGCTGACAGCGCGGCTGCTTCCGGGCCCTCGAGTTTGAACGCATCGCGATCCGCCGGGTGCACCGTCACATGATCACCCAGTTCGGCGAAGACGACGAAGCTTTCGATCAGGTGATAGCCGTCGGCCCGCCGTCCCGTGACATGAAGCGCCAGGTTGATCTTGGCCGGCGCATCAATCCCGGGCATTGACCCTCTGCGGCAGGGAACTTGCGTTTTTGGGATCATCTGCCCCTGCGCCAAGCCGTGCCTGCAGTCTATGGCTCACGGAAGGAGCAAGATCACTCTTCTTGTCCGTACCAGCGCTCGCACCGTCCTCGGGTGCTGCCGGTTCGCTGCCCTTGTCCGCTCCGTTGGCTGTTGCCGGAACCGGCTTTTCGGAAGCCGGCAGGCCTTCGCTCAGCTTGCGCTCGATTTCCGGCTTCAGATCATCGGGCGGATCATTGCTCAGCGCCCGTTTCCACTGGAAGGTCGCCTCGAGTTCCCGGCCGACGCGCCAATAGGCATCGCCGAGGTGGTCGTTGATCGTGGGATCCGCGGGCTTGAGTTCGACGGCGCGCTCAAGTTCGCGCACGGCGTCATCATACTCGCCGAGCCGGTAATGCGCCCATCCCAGCGAATCGACGATGTAGCCGTCATTGGGTCTCAGATCGACCGCCGCCCGGATCAGGTCCATGCCTTCCTCGAGATTGATGTTCATGTCGATCCAGGAATAGCCGAGATAGTTCATCACCTGCGGCTGGTCCGGAAACAGCTCGAGCGCGCGTTTGAAATTCGCCTCCGCCTTCGGCCACTGTTTCAGCCTTTCATGGGCAATGCCGGCCTGGAAGAACAGGTTCCAGTCGTTGCGGGTCGGCGTCGGTCCGACCACCGAAATCGCGGTCTCGTAGGTGAGCGCCATTTCGACATAATCCTTGTCCTGCGACAGCACGCTGCCATAGGCCAGATAGCTGCGGATATCCTTCGGGTCGGAGGCGATCAGCGCCTTGAGATGATCCTTGGCTTCACCGTTGCGGCCCAGATCCGCCAGCGCCAGCCCCAGTTGCAGTTCCGAAACCCGGCGCATCGGCGAGGTCTGCGGCACGGCCTGGTAGATCTTGATCGCTTCTTCCGCCTTGCCGAGCCGTTCGGTCAAGCCGCCCAGAATCACCAGTGTCGCAGCATCGTTGGGATCAAGCGTCCGGGCTAACTGAAGATAGACCGCCACGGTTTCTTCCGCGCCCTCGCGGTTGAGCGCGCTGCCCAGCGTAAACAGCACCGCCGCCGATCCCTGCTGCGCGGTCATCACGCCCGGTTCGGGTTTGCCGTCCTGTTCGATGAGCTGACGGAGTGCTGCCAGGGGGGCATAGCCGGGAGAGAAATCCTCACCCGTTGCCAGCGCATCCAGCGCCGCGCGATTGTTGCCCTCGCGTGCTTCCAGCCCGGCCAGAGCCATGACTGCTCTGATATAGGTATCCGGTGCGGCCGCACCTGACTGGGGGTCGGCGATCAGATCGGTGAAATGCTTCCGGGCCTCTGCCTTGTTGCCCATGGCCTGCGCCATGGCGCCGGCATGGTAGCGGGTGAAGACCGGGTACCAGGGTGGTCCGTCGAGCGCCAGGATCGACTTGAGCGCTGCCTCGCCCTTGCCGTCGCCAAATTCCGCCCAGGCAATCATCAGCGTGTTGAGCAGCCGGTCGATCGGGTTGCTGTCTTCCGGTTTGAGCAGCGAAGCGGCCTTGCGGTACTCGCGCTTGCTGGTTGCCTCGACCATCAGCGCCAGCCGCGAGACCTGCGCCACCGCAGGATCTTCCTTCAATTCCCGCGCCAACACGACGCCTTCTGAAAAACGCCCGCCACTGAACAGCGCCACCATCAGCCGTTGCTTCACCTCGGTGTTTTCCGGATCAAACTCCAGTGCCTTGCTGTAGAATTCGATCGCGCGGCTCGTATCGTTGTCGACATCGGCGGTGCGCGCGGCGAGATAGGCTCCGGCGAAGCCGAGAAAATTGGGTTGCTGATCCTGTTCCTGGGCTGCTGCCGCCACGGCCTGGATTGTCGCCGGACCCATCGCCCCGCCGATGGAAAGAAGGGCGCCCAGCGCTAGGCTGGCCGCAAACCGGGCTGTTAAATTTCGCCGCATCAAGTCCTGCCTCATGTTCGTTCTGGCCATGCGCCGGCCAGCTGCCGAAGCATATCTAACCAACACAATGGCTTTTTTGGCGCAGGGCGGCAAGGCTTCAGCATGCCGCAGATGAAGGCTGATCGCGGCTGGAGCCTAGCTGGCCCGGTTCACGCAGAAGGCGATGACTTCCAGAAGCGCCGATTTCTCCGCCGAATCGGGCAGGGGAGCGAGCGCGTCGCGCGCGATCGAGGCGTAATGCTCGGCCCGCGCGGTGGTGTCCTTCAGGCTGCCATACTTGGTGATCAGCCCCATGGCTTTCTCCAGCGCCTGGTCGTCGCTCTTGCCGCCCTCGATGGCCTCGCGCCAGAAAGCCCGCTCCGATTCGGAACCGCGGCGGTAGGCCAGCACCACCGGCAGGGTGATCTTGCCTTCACGGAAATCGTCCCCGACATTCTTGCCCAGGTCGCGCGCCGATCCGCCGTAGTCGAGCACGTCGTCGATCAGCTGGAACGCCAGGCCGAGATTCATGCCGTAGGACCTCAGCGCATTGCGTTCGGCCTTGCTGGCGCCGGCGACGATCGGACCGACCTCGCAGGCAGCCGAAAACAGCGCCGCCGTCTTCGAGCGGATCACGGCCAGGTAGTCATCTTCCGTCGTTTCCATGTTCTTGGCGACGGAGAGCTGCAGCACTTCGCCTTCGGCAATCACCGAAGCAGCTGTCGACAGCACGTCCAGCGCTTCCAGCGAGCCGACCTCGACCATCATCTTGAAGGCCTGCCCGAGCAGGAAATCGCCGACCAGCACGCTGGCCTGGTTGCCCCAGATCATCCGTGCCGTCGAGCGTCCGCGCCTCAGGTCGCTCTCGTCGACCACGTCGTCGTGCAACAGCGTCGCCGTGTGCATGAACTCCACTGCCGTGGCGAGCTTGACATGGAACTCGCCGCTGTAGCCAAACATCGTCGCTGAAGCCAGCGTCAGCATCGGCCTCAGCCGCTTGCCGCCGGAGGAAATGAGATGGTTCGCCACTTCCGGAATCATGGCGACATCCGAACCCGCCTTGGACAGGATCAACTGGTTGACGCGCTCCATGTCGGCCCTGGTGTTCTCCACCAGCGGCTTGACCGAAGCGTCTCTGTGTTTTCCATCGTCCAGTGATATCACTACGCCCACGGGTACGGACTCCTGTTTGATCTTTGCGAGGCACATTATTCAGCGCGTCCAGCCACGGCAAGCCACGATTTGACGCGGGTAAGGCTTGATAACCGATACATTAGGATGAAACAAAGGAGAGACAGGGAGTCCGCATGCACGATCTCATCCGCACCAACGATCCGGTCCTCATATCCTTCGTCGAAAGCCTGATGCGCGACGCTGGCATCGGCTGCCTGGTGGCCGACAGCGGCATGAGCATTCTCGAGGGGTCGGTGGGTATCATCCCGCGCCGGATCCTGGTTGACCCAGGGATGGCCGCCCAGGCCCGCCGCATCGTCATTGATGCCGGGCTGGAAGAGGAACTCAGGCCCTGGAACGACCGTGACCCAGGCGCCTGACAAGACCCCGCCGGAGCCCGCACCGGGGCAACCGGCGAACGGCTGCCCGGCAGACGCGCACGCCGGGGCCGCTGCCGTGTCCGGTTACACCGTCGATGCCTTCCACAATGGCAAGTTCTTTCTGGTCCAACCTGCGGATACAGGCCACCGGGCCGGCATGGACGCGATGCTGCTGGCCGCGACCGTCCCTGATGGCGCGTCGGGCGTGCTTGCAGATCTTGGCGCCGGCGCCGGCGCCGCTGGCCTCGCCGCCATCAGCCGTCTGCCCGGATTGAGCGCGGTCCTGATCGAGCGGGCGCCGGTCATGGCCGAATGCGCGCGCCGCTCGCTGGCCCTGGCCGGGAATGCGCATCTTGCGCCCCGCGCCCGGGTCATCGAAGCCGATGTCACCTTGCAGGGCCGGCAGCGCCTTGCCGCCGGCCTTGCCGACCAGGCCTTTGACTACGCCATCCTCAATCCGCCCTTCAATGCCGGTGCGGACCGGAAAACGCCCGATCCGCTCAAGGCGGAGGCCCATGCCATGGACAGCCAGGATCTGTTCGAGCGCTGGCTCCGCACCGCCGCGGCCATTCTCAAGCCGGGTGGCCAGGTGTCGATCATTGCCCGCCCGGAATCGATGGCCGGGATCCTCGCAGCACTTGGCAACCGGTTCGGCGGCATAGAGGTCATCCCGGTCGTTCCGCGCCCGGCAGACGATGCGATCCGCATCCTGGTCACCGCGATCAAGGGCAGCCGGGCCCGCATGAGCCTGCGCGACCGGATTCTGATTCACGAGGGCAGCGGGAACGCCTTTTCCGGCCAGATGCATGACCTCGGCAATGGACGCGCCGCCTGGCCGCGGCGAACCAGAAACCGCAGGCCAAAATAACGCTCCCGATTGCAGCGCCATTGCACTGGGATGGAAAAGACATACATGGCGTGATGCGTGTGAATGCCGCGTTCACATGCCGCTTGCAACAGACCGCCTGCAACAGGAATGATCCGCCATGGTTTCTCTGAGTTCTTTCTACCCCGCCCGGTTCCGCAAGGATATGACCGTCATTCCCGTGGTCAGGCTGCATGGCACGATCCAGGCTGGCGGCAACCAGTTTCGTCAGAACCTCAACATCGCAACCGTTGCGCCGCTTCTTGCCCGGGCATTCGCCGACAAGAAGGCGCCGGCGGTGGCGATCATGGTCAATTCGCCCGGCGGATCGCCGGTGCAGTCACGGCTGATCTACAAGCGCATCCGGGATCTCGCCGCCGAGAAGAACAAGAAGGTGCTGATCTTCGTCGAGGATGTGGCGGCGTCCGGCGGCTACATGATTGCCTGCGCCGGCGACGAGATCATTGCCGATCCGTCTTCAGTGGTGGGCTCCATCGGCGTCATTTCCGCGGGCTTCGGCTTCACCGGCCTGATCGGCAAGATCGGAGTCGAGCGCCGCGTCTACACGGCGGGCGAAAACAAGTCGGTGCTCGATCCGTTCCAGCCCGAGAACCCCGAAGACATTGCCCGGCTCAAGGATCTGCAACTCGACATTCACAAGGTCTTCATCGATCTGGTCAAGGACAGTCGCGGCGCGCGGCTGAAAGACGATCCGGACCTGTTCACAGGCCGCTTCTGGACCGGCATTCGCGGCAAGGAACTGGGTCTTGTCGATGAACTCGGCGACCTCCGTTCGGCCCTGCGCGCCCGCTATGGCGACAAGGTGAAGATGCGCCTGATCACCGCGCAGCGTGGCCTGTTCGGTCGCCGCGTGCCGGGTGTGAGCACATCGCTGGCGATGGACGCGCTTGCCGGGATCGGCGAAGCAGGCTTGAATGCGATTGATGAACGGGCGCTCTGGGCGCGCTACGGCCTCTGATCCCGATCGGAAGGTTCCGGAAGGGATGCGCGATTACCGGGCGGCCCGGAAATGAACGAGAGCAGGTGAGGGGCGTCAAATGCTCCCGCCTTGAGATGGGACGCCCGGTTCAGGGGTGAGGAAAGGATAGCTGGAATGCCGCAACTTCTTCTGCTCGTCGCAGTCGGCGCCGTTGCCTGGCTCGGCTACAAGCGCTTTGTGGCGGAGGCCGAACGCGTCAGCGCCAAGGTCCGGGACGCCGAAAAGGAATCGCGCACCGGCGCGCAGGGAACGCTGATCGAAGATCCCGAAACCGGTGAATACCGTCTGCGCAAGCCTGACGAATGAGCTAGGCCGCGAGGAAGTCGAGCCGGGGGTCCGTCCGCCCTGGTGAAATCTCGATAATCTCCGCCGTCACCACATTGCCGGCGACGAAGGGATCTTCGGCCACGCGCTTTTCAATCTCGGCGCGCTCTGTATTGCAAGCCAGCACCGCGCCGCCCTGCTTTGGCTCGACACTGCCTGTGAGCACGAACACACCGTCCGCAAAGCCTTTGGCAATCCAGGCGTTGTGCGCCTGCATATGTTCGGCGGCCGCTGCCTTGTTGTCGGAAAAGCGAAGCACGATCAGAAACACTGGATTCTCCTGTTCTTGGTCCCGGTTCACATCGGGCGTTTTGGTGGGCACTGTTGGTCCAGCCATTTATACATCGCTTCAACCTCGCGGCGGACGAACTCCGCATCCTGAAAGGTGTTGGCAAGGGAGGCGACGCCCTGGCTGCGCATGAGCAGGTGCATGGCAAGATCGGAGGCCTGATCGCCACATCCGAGTTCCGCGAACTGTTGTTCCAGCCACTCTGCGAACAAGGTGAATAACCCGGAGGCTTCCGGTTTAAGAGCATGATCGAGCTTGGCAAGTTCCGAACAGAGCGTCCCGACCGGACATCCGAACGCCATGATCTTGGTCTGGTTGGCAATGAGGATGTTGATGAAGTTCTTGATCCTGTTCGCGGGATTGTCTTCCTCTAGCTCCCACAGGCGCAGCATCGTTTTGCGCTCGTCAAGCCGGTACTCGATCACCGCGGCAAGCACGGCGTCCTTGGTCTTGAAGTGATAATAGAAATTGCCCCGTGAAATCTCGACCGCCTGGGCGATATCGGCAAACGACGCATTTTCGAATCCCTGTTCGTAAAACAGGTGGTCGGCGGCGATCACGATCTTGCGGCGCGTTTCATCGGCTTTCACGTTCAGCTTCCCGCCTAGGTCATTCGTCCTAATTTATTAGGACGAATGACCTAGGCAGTCAACCCCTGGGCTGAACACTTGACCGGTCAATCCCTTCATGGCACCTGTCGCCGCACATTCAGGGCCGTTGTGGAAACGGCCCGCGAACCCATGATGCGCCATCCGGATCCCAAGCCATGACCGAAGCACTTCCAGACCACATGCAGCCCACCCGATCGTTCCAGGGGCTCATTCTCGCCCTGCATCGCTACTGGGCCGATTACGGTTGCGTCGTGCTGCAGCCCTACGACATGGAAGTCGGCGCCGGCACCTTCCACCCGGCCACCACGCTTCGCGCGCTCGGCCCCAAGCCCTGGAACGCCGCCTATGTGCAGCCGTCGCGCCGCCCCAAGGATGGCCGCTACGGCGAAAACCCCAATCGGCTGCAGCATTACTACCAGTACCAGGTGATCCTGAAGCCCAACCCGTCCAACCTGCAGGAGCTCTATCTCGGCTCGCTCGCCGCCATCGGCGTCGATCCGCTTCTGCATGACATCCGCTTTGTCGAGGACGATTGGGAAAGCCCGACGCTGGGCGCCTGGGGGCTTGGCTGGGAATGCTGGTGCGACGGCATGGAAGTCAGCCAGTTCACCTATTTCCAGCAGGTCTGCGGCATCGAATGCGCGCCGGTGGCTGGCGAACTGACCTACGGCGTCGAACGTCTGGCGATGTATGTCCAGGGCGTCGACAGCATTTATGATCTCAACTTCAACGGCCGCGAAGGCGCCGAGAAGGTGACCTATGGCGATGTCTTCCTGCAGTCCGAGCAGGAATATTCGCGCTACAATTTCGAGATCGCCGACACCGCGATGCTGCTCAAGCATTTCGAGGATGCCGAAAAGGAATGCGAAGCGATCCTCAAGGCCGGCGCCCCGGCCGAACCCGGTTCGCTGCACCGCTGCGTGCTGCCCGCCTACGACCAGTGCATCAAGGCGTCCCACGTCTTCAACCTGCTCGATGCCCGCGGCGTGATCTCGGTGACCGAGCGCCAGGGCTACATCCTCAGGGTGCGCAACCTGTCGCGCCAGTGCGGCGAGGCCTTCCTGCTCACCGACGCCGGCGGTGCGAATTTCCGCGAGGCGGCCGAGTAACGCGCCTCCCTCTTGTCGCTGAGCCGTGCAGTTTGCCTTGGCAACCACCCGGATCGGAACTAGGCTGACAAGACGCGATGTTGATGGAAGCGACACGAACGGCACCTGGCGCCGTTCGTGGACAGGAGGCGTCATGACGGGACAAGACACGGGTCCAGCGCCGGAGGTCCCGCAAGCTCTGCACCATTCCGTCCGCAACAGCCTGATTGACAGGGAATGCACCTACACCCTTGAGTCGGACCAACTCTCGGCCGAGGCGAAGGGCGGAGCGGACCGTATCCCCTATGCCGACATCTCCTCAGTGCAGCTGATCGGCTACGCCGGCAGCGGCTCGCGCCAGTTTCAGGCCAGGCTGAAGCGGCGGGGCGGAAAGCCGGTCAAGATTCGCTCCCACCACTACGTCAGCCTCGGAAATTTCGAAGATCGCACCCAAACCTATGCGCCCTTCATCCGTGAACTCTGCGTCCGGGTTGCCGACCGCTCTCCCGATTCCGTCTTTGTCAGGGGCAGCACCGCGCTGTGGATCCTGTGGCTGATCGTTTGTTTGCTGGTTGCCTTCGTGGCGATCCTGGCCGTGTCGACAGCAACGTTGCCAGGGGCCCCTTCATGGCCCGCGTTTCTTGTGCTTTTCGGCGCCGTACCGTTGATTTGGCGGGAAGCCCGGAAGGGGCCGAAAACGCGTTTCGATCCCCGTTCTCCGCCGCAGGATCTTCTGGGCGCTGACTAGACGCTTGCGGCATCGGCATCCGGGGCCAATGCCTGCCGCTTCACGCAGCCGACACGGACGCTTTGGCAGCCTTGACAGACATGGGGGCCCGCCCGGCATCAGCCGCAAATCCGCTGTAATAGGCCCGCTTGTCGTCATACATCGCCCGGTCCGCCCGCTTGACCATGTCCTCCATGGTCTCGCCCTCCATGCTCGTGGCTGAGCCGATCGAAACGCTGATCGGCGCGTTCGAGTAGAACTGGTTGTTGATGTGCAGCAGTTCGGTGATGGTCTCGACCATGGTGTGGACCGCCTTCCTGTCTGCGCCCGGCATCAGGATGGCGAACTCGTCGCCACCGATGCGTGCCGCATGGTTGGGGCGCGACACGACGCTGTTCAGGACCTCGCCGAAGCGGCGCAACAGCGCGTCGCCGGCGTCATGCCCGAGCTGGTCATTGGCTTCCTTGAGCCCGTTGAGATCCATGATGATCGCCGAAACCGGCCTGAGCGGCTTGCGCTCGAGCCGGTTCAATTCGTCCATGTAGAAGGCGCGGTTGTGCAGCTTGGTCAGCACATCGTGCTTGCCGAGATATTCGAGGTAGGCTTCCGCCTTCTTGCGCGCGGTGATGTCGGTAAGCGCCACCTGCACCTGCGACCAGTCCTCTTCGTGGCCCGGCAGCACCGCGAAATGCAGCAGGATATGCCGTATCGAGCCGTCGAGTGCGTAGTTTATTACTTCGCGCTGATGAAACAGCTTGCCTTCCCACAGATCCATCAGCTGTTCCCGGAACGGCTTTTCCATCTCGTCACGGAAGATCTCGACCTGGCGGTGCAGCAGCGTCTGCACATCGGAGGCGCAGAACAGATCAAGCGTTGCCTGGTTGACGTCGATGACCCGGATCTCGCTCATGCACTGGCGCACGAATTCCGGGTGCACGTCCATGAACACCCGGAAGTCGACAATGCCGCGCTCACGAACGGTTTCGATCAGGTTCCTGATTTCGCTGAAATCCTCGACCCAGAGCGACACAGGTGAATACTCGAACAGCCCTTCGGCGTGCCGGCGGCTTTGCGCCTCGTTGCGCCGTGCATCTTCACGCTCCGTCACATCCTCCGTCGTCAGCAGGATCTGCTCGAGCGTATCCTCGTGGCCCGGCAGGACCGAACCCTTGAGCTGGATGTCCATCCGCCGGCCGGAGAGCGAATAGTTCACCGCGTTGCTCGAAAACTCGGTCTTGCCCTCCCACAGTGCCGCCAGCTCGTTGACATGGCTTTCGAGCATGTCGTCGCGGAACACCACGGAAAGATTGTCAACGAGATGCTCAAGATCCCTGGCCTCGAACAGCTCCAGCGTCTTGCTGTTGACGTTGAGCACCTTGATCTGACGCGAGCAGGCGGCGACACGCGCCTTGTCTTCTCTCAGGAACGCGCGGATTTCCTCCACGCCTTCGGCACGCCACTGGTCGAACTGGCGCTTCACCCCGGAAAAATCCTCGATCCACATGGCAACCGGCGCGAGATCGAAAATGGCGGCGTCAAAGGTCTTCATGTCGCAATAAGTCCTGTGTCGGCAAAACCGCCTTGCAATCGAAACGAGAACCATGGATGGGGCGGCCTGAAACAGTATGGGGCTGGAATGGTAAACCATTGCTTGACGCCATTTGCAGAAACTCGAGTTTCGGCATGCGTCCCGCCGCCCTGCGTGTGCCGCTGAAGGCCTTGCTTGCGGGGAATAATGCGTTCGGCACGCGGAGACGGTCTATTCCATGGATTTTTGCGACGACTGTGCGTAAGGTCGTCGCGCTGTCAGGTCGGGCCTGCGCACAGCATTTTCGATTGGTCATAAGCCGGGAGTGGACGCATGGGGACTTGGATTTTTTTGGCGGTGCTGGTCGGCATCGTGCTTTACGCGATTTCGCTTTACAACACGCTGGTCAAGAACCGCCAGATGGCGGGCGAGGGCTGGAGTGGCATCGACGTCCAGCTCAAGCGCCGTGCGGACCTGATCCCCAACCTGCTCGAATCCGTCAAGGGCTACATGACCCACGAACGGGAGCTTCTCGAGGAAGTCACCCGTCTTCGCAGCCAGGCCGTGGCCGGCAGCAGCGGCTCGCCCGAACAGCGCGCGACGCTGGAAGGCGCGCTCAGCGGCGCGCTGGGGCGGCTGATGGCGGTGGCCGAAAGCTACCCCGATCTCAAGGCCAACGAGAATTTCAAGGAATTCCAGCAGGCGCTGGAGGAAACCGAAAACGAGATCTCGATGTCGCGCCGCTACTACAACGGCGCCGTGCGCAATCTCAATGTCTCGGTCGAGACCTTCCCCTCGATGCTGATCGCCAAACAGTTCGGTTTCGTCAAGGCGGAGTATTTCGAGATCGAGGATGAAGCCGACCGCGCCGTCCCCAAGGTCAAGTTCTGACCGCGCCGCAAGGCCGGTTTGTCGAGAATGAAAATGACAGTTGAAAAACTCACGATCGTGCCGCCGCGGCATGCTCTCTCTGGCGCCGTGGCGCCCCCCGGATCGAAGTCGATCACCAACCGCGCGCTGCTGCTGGCCGGCCTCGCCGACGGCGTGAGCCGGCTGACCGGGGCCCTGAAAAGCGATGACACAAGCTACATGGCCGATGCGTTGCGCGCCATGGGCGTGAGCATTGACGAGCCTGACGCCACCACCTTCGTGGTCAGCGGAACCGGGCAACTGCGCCCGCCCGCCGGGCCGTTGTTCCTCGGCAATGCCGGCACAGCAACCCGGTTTCTCACTGCCGCGGTGGCGCTCGGCAACGGCCGCTTCGTCGTCGATGGCGATGAACACATGCGCAAGCGGCCGATCACCCCGCTGGTGGACGCGCTGAAATCGCTGGGCGTTGATGTATCGGCCCCGACGGGATGTCCCCCGGTCACCATTAACGGCACAGGCGGCTTCGCCTCCCATCGCGTCATCATCGACGCCGGCCTGTCGAGCCAGTATGTCTCCGCACTGCTGATGGCCGCCCCCTGCTCGGGCAAGCCTTTCACCGTCGAACTTGCCGGCGACGATATCGGCGCACGCGGCTACATCGACCTGACGCTGGCCGCCATGCGGGCGTTCGGGGCGGACGTCGAGCAGGTCACCCAGTCGATCTGGCGGATCGCGCCGACCGGCTACCGCGCCGCCGATTTCCACATCGAGCCCGACGCCTCGGCCGCCACCTATCTGTGGGCCGCTGAAGCGCTCACTGGCGGCAAGATCGACATAGGCACGGCCGCGTCCGACTTCACCCAGCCCGACGCCAGGGCCTTCGAAGTGATCTCGGCCTTTCCCCATATGCCCGCCGTCATCGACGGCTCGCAGATGCAGGACGCCATTCCAACCATCGCCGTGCTGGCCGCGTTCAACATCACGCCGGTGCGCTTCACCGGCATTGCCAATCTGCGGGTCAAGGAATGCGACCGGGTGCGCGCGCTCTCGCTCGGCCTCAACGCCATCCGCGAAGGCCTTGCGCGGGAGGAGTGCGACGACCTGATCGTCAATGCTGATCCCGCGCTCGCCGGCCAGACCGTGAAGGCCGAGATCGATACCTTCGCCGATCACCGCATCGCCATGAGTTTCGCGCTGGCCGGCCTGAAGATCTCGGGCGTCACCATTCTCGACCCCAAATGCGTCGGCAAGACCTATCCCGGCTACTGGGACGCGCTTAAGTCCCTTGGCGTCACCTATCTTGAGGAGATCCCGCGATGAAATGGCTCCTTTCCCTCATCACTGCAGTGCTGCTTTCGCTGATGCTGACCGGCAGCTCCTGGGCGAGGGAAGAGATCCGCTCCTTCATCGCCGACATCGAGGTGCGCGCTGATGCCTCTCTCGAGATTACCGAAACCATCACCGTCAACGCCGAAGGCTATGACATCCGTCGTGGCATCTACCGCGATATCCCGCTGCGGGCACTCGACGACTGGGGCCTTTGGTCGAGCAACGGCTTCGACCTCGTCGAGGTGCTGCACAACGGCCGGCCGTCGCCCTACCACACCGAATGGCAGGGCCGTTTTTACCGCATCCTGATCGGTGACGCCGATGTGTTGATCCCGCGCGGCGAGCACACCTACACGATCCGTTACGTGACCACCCGGCAGCTGCGGTTCTTTGACGGGTATGACGAGCTCTACTGGAACGTCACCGGCAATTTCTGGAGCTTCCCGATCCTCAAGGCGGAAGCCCGCGTCACTTTGCCCGATGGTGCGCGGGCGATCAGGGATCAGGTGACCGCCTATACCGGTCCGTTCGGCGCCACCGGCGGCAACTACACGGGCTCGGTTCTTGGCGGCGGCTCCGAAGTCCGCTTCGCCACGACCCGGCCGCTCGGCCCCGAGGAAGGCATGACCATCGCGGTCGGCTTCACCGAGGGCGTGGTAACGCCCGACTCGGGCGCTGGCTTCGCGGGTCTGGTGGACAATGCCGGCATCCTCCTGCTGATTCTTGGCTGGCTCGGCGTTCCGGCCTATTTCCTCTACGCCTGGAACAAGGTTGGCCGTGATCCGCCGTCGCCGCCGGTCATCCCGTTGTTTCATCCACCGGAAAACCTGTCGCCGGCGGCCTTGTCCTTTGCCCATTTCAACGGCTTCCGCTCCGGCAAGAAGGGGGTCGACCTTCCGTTTATCGCAGCACTGCTGTCGCTTGGAGTGAAACGCTTCCTCAGCATCGACGAGGATTCGCGCGGAACGGTGACGCTGCAGCGCGGAACCGCGGCGGAGCAGCGGGATGCGCCGGCATTGCCGCCCGGCGAGCAGGCGCTCTATTCCGGCCTGCTGGCAAACCGCGAGGAAATTATCCTCGACAAGCACAACGGACCGACCTTGAAAAGCGCGTTGACGAAGCTGCGGATGGCCATTTCCAGGGAGTATTCAGGCCGGTACTACAACGCTAATATCGGCTGGTTCATCCCCGGCGTTATCCTCGCCATTGCCACCTTCATCATCGGGCTTGTGCTGCAGGACCCGCCGGAAGACGGCATTCTCTATCTGATCCCGGTGCTGATGACCTCGCTGTTCGGCGGCGGCATGTGGTTTGCCGGACGAAGCCTGTTCAGGGAGGCTGGCGCCGGCAACCGCTTCATTGGCGGCATGCTGTTCCTGCTGGGTGCGGCCATTTTCATGATCGGCGTCCTGATCGTCTTCGTTCCCGGCGATATGCCGGTCTACCGTTTCGCAGGCCTGCTGGTGATCGTCGGCTGCGTCACCATCATCATGATGACCTGGTTGCTTGGCGCGCCGACAGAGACTGGCGCCAAGGTGCTCGCCGATATCAAGGGCTTCAAGCTTTACCTCGAGACCGCGGAGACCAACCGGCTCAACATGCGCGATGCGCCTCAGATGTCGGAAGAGCTGTTCGAGCGCTTCCTGCCCTATGCGGCGGGGCTTGGCGTGGAAAAACCCTGGTCGGAAGCCTGGGCCGCGCAGCTTGCCCGCATCGCGCCGGAGCGTGAAAAGGACTACCGGCCGCAATGGTATCACGGCAGTTCCTGGTCGCCGGGCAATATCGGGGCAGCCGCGGCCTCCTCGGTCGCGGCCGTCTCGGCGGCGATGGCCGCCTCGATGCCGCAACCCAAGAGCTCGTCCGGTTCCTCCGGCGGCGGCTCGTCGGGCGGCGGCGGTGGCGGTGGCGGCGGCGGCGGCTGGTAGGGGACCTCGTCGACAAGGTTTCTTGACATCCAAGGCAGTGTTGATGGTTTGGCGCTTGTGCCAATCTGCCTGATCGTTATCGTGGGCGGGCATCTCTCCAACTGTCGAGGAGTTTTCATGACCAAGGGTCACGTTGCCGGAACGGCCCCCATTCGCGTCGAAGTCGAAGAGGGCAAGAATTATTTCTGGTGTGCCTGCGGGCAATCCAAAAACCAGCCCTTCTGCGATGGCAGCCACAAGGGATCGGAGTTCGCGCCGGTCAAATGGACGGCGGACAAGACCGCGGCCAAATTTTTCTGCGCCTGCAAGCAAACCAGTGGCGAGCCTTTTTGCGATGGTTCGCACAAGGCCGTTTCCGCCGGCGCCTGATAGTCGTCCTGGCGTCAGTCTCCGCAGTGGTCGCACTTGCTCGTTTTTGCGGTAAGGGAAGGTGACTTTTGGCGCTGCCCTTGCTAAGCCGCGCTCAGCAAACCTTTGACCGCGTGAGACCTGATGCCCGACCTTCTGATTGAACTTCGCTCCGAGGAAATTCCTGCACGCCCGCACGCCCGCAGCGGCGCAGCCGTGAGGACGGGCAAATCGGATAATGGCATGCGCGTATCGCTGAGCGTGGAGTTGAACTGATGCCCGACCTGTTGATTGAACTCCGCTCCGAAGAGATACCCGCGCGCATGCAGCGCAAGGCTGCGGGCGATCTGCGCAAATCCGTCACCGATGCGCTGGTCGAGGCGGGCCTGACCTACGAGGCGGCGCGCGAATACTGGACGCCGCGCCGGCTGGCGCTCGACATTCGTGGCCTGACGCCGCGCTCGAAGGACGTGCACGAGGAGATCAAGGGTCCCTCGACCAAGGCGCCCGAGCAGGCGCTGGCGGGCTTCCTGCGCAAGGCCGGGCTGAGCGATGTCTCGCAGGCCCATGTGCACACCGATCCGAAGAAGGGCGATTTCTACGTCGCCCATATCTCGAAACCGGGACGTGATGCGGAAGAAATCATCGCCGATGTGATGCCCGGCATCATCCGCGGCTTCTCCTGGCCAAAGTCCATGCGCTGGGGCCCCGCCTCGGCCAAACCGGGCTCGCTCAGGTGGGTGCGGCCGCTGCAGTCGATCATCTGCACCTTCGGTCCGGAGACCGAGGAGCCGACGGTCATTTCCTTCGAGATCGACGGGCTGGTTGCCGGTAACACCACCTCGGGCCACCGCTTCCACGCGCCCGACACTTTTACCGTCCGCCGTTTTGACGATTACGTGGAGAAGCTGGAGCGCGCCAAGGTGGTGCTCGATGCCGAGCGGCGCAAGGAGATCATTCTTGCCGACGCCCGCAACCGTGCCTTCGCCTCGGGCCTCGAACTGGTCGAGGACGAGGGCCTGCTCGAGGAAGTCTCGGGCCTCGTGGAATGGCCGGTCGTGCTGATGGGCGAGTTCGAGGAGGACTTTCTCCAGATCCCCGACGACATCATCCGGCTGACCATCAAGACCAACCAGAAATGCTTCGTGCTCAGGAAGCCGGGCAATGGGCTGTCAAACAAGTTCATCCTGGTCTCCAACATCGAGGCCAGCGACGGCGGCGCCGAGATCGCCTACGGCAACGGCAAGGTGGTACGCGCCCGTCTTTCCGACGCGCTCTATTTCTGGACCACCGACCAGGCAGATCTTCCCGACCGTGACAAGCTCACCGCGTCGGCTGAAAAGCTCGGCCTTGATCTGAGCAAACCGCTCGACCAACGCATGGCGCGGCTCGACCAGCTCAACGTCACCTTCCACGCTAAGCTCGGCACGCAGGGCGAGCGGGTGCAGCGCATCGCCAAACTGGCCGCCGAACTTGCCCCCGTCGTCGGCGCCGACCCGAAACTCGCCACCCGCGCCGCCATGCTGGCCAAGGCGGATCTCACCACCGAAGTGGTCGGCGAGTTTCCCGAACTGCAGGGCGTCATGGGCCGCATCTATTCCGGCCTGCAGGGCGAAGACGCCAGCGTCGCGCTGGCCGCCGAAGAGCACTACAAGCCGCAAGGCCCGTCCGATCAGGTGCCGGCCGATCCGGTCTCGATCGCCGTGGCGCTGGCCGACAAGCTCGACACGCTGGTCGGCTTCTGGGCCATCGACGAAAAGCCCACCGGCTCCAAGGACCCCTATGCATTGCGCCGCGCGGCGCTGGGCGTGATCCGGATACTGGTTGAGAATGGCATCAATCAAAATCTGCTGAACGTGTTTGCATTTGCGCTGATGGGCAGGCTGCTATCGGAAAGTGAACGCAAAGCAATCCTTCTGCGGGATACGATTGATGTAGTTGATACGGTTGTGGGTCTCCGTGCGAGTGAAGTGAATTTTCAACAGTTCAAGCAAGTCTTTGTGGATTCAGACCTCCTCTCCTTCTTCCACGACCGCCTGAAAGTCTATCTCCGCGACCAGGGCGCGCGCCATGATCTGATCGACGCGGTGATCACCCCGGCCTCCGACGACCTCTTGGACATTACTCGTCGCGTCGAGGCCCTGGGTGCCTTCCTCGATACCGAGGACGGCAAGAACCTGCTCGCCGGCACCAAGCGCGCCGCCAACATTCTGGCGGCCGAGGAGAAGAAGGGTACTGCAATTGCGGGTAGCGTTGACCCCTCCCTGTTCGAGCTCGATGAGGAGAAAAACCTCTTCAAGGCGGTGACTCAATCTGTCAGCGCGGCGACCCAGGCTATTGAAAAAGAAGATTATTCGGCGGCCATGAGCGCACTTGCGACGTTGCGTGAACCCGTTGATTCATTTTTTGAAGCAGTGCTGGTAAACGCGGAAGTTGAAAATGTCCGGGCCAATCGCCTGGCGTTGCTCGCCATGATCCGCGACGCCACCGGCGCTGTCGCCGATTTCTCCAAGATCGCCGGATAGGTTTTCGGATAAGCGTCCGCTTCAAAACCCGAAGCCGGCAACCCCTGGAGGTGGGTGCCGGCTGGGTGCCATCGCGGACCCGGACGAGGGCTTGCGGGGCAGGGACGGGCGGTCGGGCCGCGTCCTGTCGGGTGATGTCAGTTGAGCCGGAGCTCGTATTTCGAGGGATCGAATTCCGCCTGCGGCGCGTCGCTCAGAGCCGACGTCATCGTCTCGGCGTCGATGCCGGGCGCGCTGTTGGCAATCACCGGTTCGAACAGTTTCGGCTCGTCCGAGGCATCTGCCGTCAGCGGCTGGTCACTGCCATCGGCCGCCGGCGCATCGGTTTCAGCCACCTGGTTGGTTTCCGGCTGGACCACGCCCAGCGCGATCAGGTCGGCTTCGCTGGCCTTGCGCACCATTGTCACCGGCGAGCCGCCCAGCAGGTTCTCGGTCCGGTAGATCATCATCTTGCCGCCGACTTCGTGCACCTCGACGATCTGCTCGCCGGGCGCCAGTTTGACCTGGGCCTCTTCGGCAGCTTTCGCCGCGGCTTCGCGGGCGCAGGAGGGGCAGCCGATCTCGACAATGCTGGTCTTGGTATTCGCGCTCGGGGTGTAGGGCTCGATCGAGGATGCGCCGGCCGTGCCCGCGCCCATGCACACCGCAGCGGCAATGATCAATCTTTGCATCGTGTCTACTCCCCTTCTAGCCGGACTTTCCGGTTCTGGTGAGTGCACACTAGCAAGGGGCCGTTACGATCCGGTTTTTGGAAGCGGTTAACGTCAGGTTAAAATTTTGCCTCGCGTTCAACCGCGCGCCAGCCGATGTCGCGGCGGCAGAATCCGCCCGGCCAGTCGATGGCGTCGACCGCCTCATAGGCCTTGGCCTGCGCCGCCGTCACGTCCGCACCCTGGGCCGTGACATTGAGCACCCGGCCGCCATTGGCCACCAACTGGCCGCCCTCAAGCTTCGTGCCGGCATGAAACACCTTGGCGCCGCCCGCTTCCGCCGCCGCCAGCCCGGAGATGGCGGTGCCTTTCTTCGGAGTACCGGGATAGCCTTCGGCCGCCATCACCACGGTCAGCGCCGCATCGTCCTTCCAGCGCGCCGAGACATGCGCCAACTCGCCTTCCGCCGCCGCCTTCAGCAGCACCAGGATATCGTCCTTGAGCCGCATCATCAGCACCTGGCATTCCGGGTCGCCGAAACGCACATTGTACTCGATCAGCTTCGGGCCGCTCTCGTCGATCATCAGCCCGGCATAGAGCACCCCGGTAAACGGCGCACCGATGGCCGCCATGCCGCGCATGGTCGGCTCGATGATCTCGCGCATGGTCTGCTCGATCAGCGCCTGTGTCATCACCGGGGCGGGGGAATAGGCGCCCATGCCGCCGGTGTTGGGGCCGGTGTCGCCGTCGCCGACCCGCTTGTGGTCCTGCGCCGTGCCGAAGGGGAGCGCCGTCTTGCCGTCGCACAGGCAGAAGAAGCTCGCCTCCTCGCCATGCAGGAATTCCTCGACCACCACTTCGGCGCCGGCCTCGCCAAAGGCGCCCTCGAAGCAATCGTCGATCGCAGCCAGGGCCTCGTCCATCGTCATCGCCACGGTCACGCCCTTGCCGGCTGCCAGCCCGTCGGCCTTGATGACGATCGGCGCGCCTTGCGCCCGCGCATAGGCCTTGGCCTTCGGCGCATTGTTGAACCGCTGGTAGGCGCCGGTGGGAATGTTTTCCCGCGCGCACAGATCCTTGGTAAAACCCTTCGAGCCTTCAAGCTGCGCGGCCTCCGCCGATGGACCGAACACGGAAATGCCCGCCTTCGTGAGCGCGTCGGCCAGACCCGCCACTAGCGGCGCTTCAGGGCCGACCACCACCAGATCGATTTCCTTCTCCCGGCAGAAGCTGACGACGGCGTCGTGATCGGTGATATCCAGATCGCTCAGCGTCGCATGCTCGGAAAGGCCCGGATTGCCGGGTGCGGCATAAAGCGTCTGAAGCATCGGAGACTGGGCGATTTTCCAGGCGAGCGCATGTTCGCGTCCGCCAGAACCGATCAAAAGTACGTTCATCATCGTCAATCTCCATCCGCTGGCCGTTGGCTGGCGCAACCTGGTTCGAGTTGGCCTTGGGTTAAGAAATCACGGGCTCACGGTCAAGCGAACTTGACGGCTGCCGGCTTCCAAAACGCGATCCGGTGAAAATGCGGGGGCTGCCGATTCAGGGTTCCGCAAGATTTTTGCCCCTAATATCGGGCGACAACGGGTCTTGGTGTTGTTTGACGCCGCCAACCGCCGAGGGAGCGAAGGTCATGTTGCAGATGCTGTATGTCAGCGGCGCGTCCCGGCAATTGTCCGATGACGCGATCCAGCAAATCCTTGCCGTCTCCCGGCGCAACAATCTGCGTGACGGCATCACGGGCATGCTGCTCTGGGCCGATGGTGTCTTCATTCAGATCCTCGAAGGCGAAGCGAAAAAGGTCCGTGGCGTCTTCGGCCGGATCCAGGCGGATGACCGGCACCGCAATGTCATGGTGGTGCTCGAGCAGGCTGCCGACAAGCGGCTGTTCACCCAGTGGAGCATGGGCTTCAAGCAGCTCGACGCCCGGATGGTGGAAGACCGGAAGCTGTTCGAGATCTCCCGCGACGCGCTCGCCGACCGGATCAATTCCGAAGACGGCGGACTGTTCCTGGAAACCGTGCTGGCCTTCAGCCGGGATTTCGTCGCCGAACTCGACCAGCCGGCCAGAGCGGCCCGGGCGTAACAACCAAAGATCACGCCGCATCACCTGCCGTCTTGACCTGTCACCGCCTCGGTGGCAACAGTCGGAGCATGTCCAACCGACCACACGTGACATCCGAGAAGAACGCCCGCGTTGCCGATGCACCGTCGGGCAACTGGGTCTATCGCGTGCTGCCGCGCGCCCTGTGGCCGCATGCCCAGCTGGCGCGCTGGGACCGGCCGATCGGCTGGCAGCTTCTGATGTGGCCATGCTTCTGGTCCGCGGCGCTGGCCGCCAATGTCGCAAGTTCCGCCGCCAACGTTGATACGGTCTGGTCGCCAACACTCATGCTCTGGCATCTCTTCCTGTTCATGGCCGGCGCCATCGCCATGCGCGGTGCGGGATGCACCTGGAACGATCTGGTCGATCACAAGATCGACGCCAGGGTTGCCCGCACCCGCTCGCGGCCGCTGCCGTCGGGCCGGATCTCGCGCTTCGCCGCCACCGCCTTCCTCGTCGTCCAGGCGCTTGTCGGGCTCCTGGTTCTCGTCCAGTTCAACCAGTTCTCGATCCTGCTTGGCATCGCCTCGCTCGGCGTGGTCGTGATCTACCCATTCGCCAAGCGGTTCACCGACTGGCCGCAGTTCTTTCTCGGTCTTGCCTTCTCCTGGGGCGCGCTGATGGGCTGGGCCGCGGTGTTTGCCGAACTGGCGCTGCCGCCGCTGCTGCTCTATGCCGGCGCCATTGCCTGGACCATCGGTTACGACACCATCTATGCCCATCAGGACAAGGAGGACGACGCCCTTGTCGGCGTACGCTCCACCGCGCGGTTGTTCGCGGAGAACACCAAGATCTGGCTTGTCTTCTTCTATGGGCTGTTCACGGCCATGGCGCTCGCCGCGTTCTGGTTGAGCGGTATTGCGTGGCCGGCCTATGTAGGTCTTGCCCTGGCCGTCGTCATGCTCGGCTGGCAGATCCGGGTGATCGATATCGACGATGCCGATCAGTGTCTGGCGCTGTTCAAGGCCAACAGTCGGGTCGGCCTGATCGTTTTTCTCGGCCTGGTCGCCGCGCTCCTGGCATAGCGTTTCTGGCATGCGAGAAACCCGGCCGCCCGTGTGGGGCAGGCGACCGGGCTCTGGTATCAGCTTTGTGGGGCGCTGATGGAGGAAGCTTTACCGCCGCGCGATGATCTCGCGGCCTTCGATCTTCATGCGAATGCCAAGCTTGCCGGTCGAGCGGCGGACAAGGAAACGCGGGCGCCGGTCGGCAATCTGGCTGTGCCGGCGACGGCGGGTCGGTGTTGTTGCAGCGTGTGCCGATCCGTCGTCAAGCGGACGGGCGACGCCGTCGGCTTCGACCATCAGCATCGGCAGTCCGTAGAGTTCGGACCAGGCGCGCCAATCGGCGGCTATGTCATCGAGATTGTGGGCAACCAGCAGCGGCACGCACAATTGTGTGTCCGTGTGGTGCAGTTCCAGCGTCACCGTCACCGTGCCGTTGCCATGGTCGATCGCGCGCGCCGCGACACCCTTGAAGGCACGTGCCGGCAGGGCGATGGACAGCGGCAGGCCGGATCTCGACAGCCGCTTCCTGAGGACAGCGCCGCGGCTGTCGAGCGTGACCGAGACTTCATCCGGTTCATCACGCGCCGCATAGGACACGCGTTGCGGGAAATCGCCTGGATTGAGCCGCAGTTCGAACCCGGCCCATACGGGCTTCAATACGGTATTGGTCATGTCAGTCGCCTCTGTAACTCTTGAGAGCCGGTTATCCGGTCTTCTCATCCGGGGCTTTTCGCCCTCTCACACGAAGCAAAATGACTCACAGCCGTTCCAGTCGGCTTAAGGTTTTGGGTTAAGAAAACCTATGTTCTGGAGATGGTTAGCGAAAGACCACCGTCCCATTTCCGTTTTGGAAAGGTTACCGGGAAGCTACAACCTTGCCCGGATTCATGATGCCTCTTGGATCGAACGCCTGCTTGATCCGGTGCATCAGCGCCATCTCGACCGGAGTGCGGATGGCAGCCAGCTCATCCCGCTTGAGTTGTCCGATGCCGTGTTCGGCCGAGATCGACCCGTTCAATTTTAGAACAATCGAATGGACGATCTCGTTCATTTCTTTCCAGCGGGCAAGAAACGCCTCGCGGTCCGCGCCCGGTGGTTGCGAGATGTTGTAGTGGATGTTGCCGTCGCCCATGTGCCCGAAAGCAACGATCCGCGCATCCGGCATGGCCTGCATGACGGCCTTGTCGGCCGTGGCCAGGAATTCCGGAACCAGCGCCACCGGCACCGACACATCATGCTTGATGGAACCGCCCTCCGGCTTCTGTGCCCAGGACATCGATTCCCTGAGTTTCCAGAATGCCTGGCGCTGGCCTTCGGTTTCGGCCGCGGCCGCATCCCGGATCAGCCCCTTCTCATCGGCGGCGACGAACAGCCCCTCCAGCATGGCGCGGGCGGCATCCTGCGATTGCCCTGAGGAAATGTCGATCAGCACGTACCACGGGTGCGGTTCGCTCAGCGGATCGCGAACGCCTTCTATATGGCGGGTGGTGAATTCGATGCCGATCCGCGGCATCAGCTCGAACCCGGTCAGCGACGGGCCGCAATAATCCTGCGCCAGCCGGAACAGCTGCAATGCGGTCTCGGGATTGTCGACGCCGGCATAGATGGTCTCATTTCCGCGCGGCGCGGGAAACAGTTTCAGCACCGCCGCGGTGATCACCCCCAGCGTGCCCTCCGCACCGATGAAGAGGTCGCGCAGATCGTAGCCCGTGTTGTCCTTCTTCAGCGCCCGCAAGCCGTGCCATATCTCGCCGTCCGGCAGCACCGCCTCAATGCCGAGACAGAGTTGCCGCATGTTGCCATAGGCGAGCACGGCGGTGCCGCCGGCGTTGGAGGAGAGATTGCCGCCGATCTGGCAGGAGCCTTCCGATCCCAGCGACAGCGGAAACAAGAGACCGGCCTCGCTGGCTGCCTGCTGGGCCTGCTGAAGCACCACGCCGGCCTCGGCAACCATGGTCTGGCCAACGGTATCGAGCGATCGGATCTTGTTGAGGCGGGACAGCGACAGCACGATCTCGCCTTTGCCAGGCATCGGTATCTGTCCGCCCACCAGCCCGGTGTTGCCGCCTTGCGGCACCACGGCGGTGTTCGTCTCGTGGGCGAGCCGCAGGATGGCCGCGACTTCACCGGTGTCTGCCGGGCGCAGCACAAGCGGGCTTTCGCCCTTGTAGAGGCCACGCAGCTCGATCAGGTGCGGAGCGATGTCGGAGGCAGCGGTCAGGGCGTTCTGTGCGCCGGTAATGGCCACGAAACGGTCGATCAGCGAGGGAGCGGTCAAGGCAACAGGCATGCTCAAGCATGTATCTTTGCATTTCCCTCAAGTCGAGAGGGTACAGTCATTTTGCCAGCCGGCAATCCGTGGCTGCGGTTGATGGCCGCGGGGAAGCCTGGGTCAGGAGGATGCGGAGCTTGTTTCCGGTCGGTCTGTGAGCCGTGCGGTTCAAATGCAATTGATCAGATTCAGTGAATATTAGAGTGTTTGCAGTAAATGCCGGAAGGAACGAAAGGCCCCGACATGCTACGTTTCCTCAAAGACAGATCCGGCAATTTCGGCATTCTAACCGCATTGATGCTTGTGCCGGTCATCGGCGTTGCCGGTTTGGCGCTCGACTACACAAATGCGCTGTCGGTCAAGGGCAGGATCCAGGGTGCCGCCGATGCGGCCGCCCTGGCGGCGGTCGCCGAAAGCTCCAGCGGCGTCAAGGAGGCCATGGCAATGTCCGGAGACGGCGAGATTGCCGTTGGCGTTGCCGAAGCACTGCAATTCTTCAAGGCCCAGCATGCAAACGATGCAGATTTCACGGTTGACGAAATCTCGGCAAAGGTCGTCAAGAAGAACGGCCGGCTTTACTCCATCGTGGATTACAAGGTCACCGTGCCGACCACTTTGTCGAAGGTTCTGGGGCAGAACCTCATCCAGGTCGCGGGCCAGGCCATCGTAGAATACCAGACCGAGATCTACCGGGATTTCTACCTGCTGCTCGACAACACCCCGTCGATGGGCGTCGGCGCCACACCCTCGGATGTGGCGACAATGGTCTCCAACACCTCCGACAAATGCGCGTTTGCGTGCCACATCGTCAACAATGGAAAAGAAGACAAGAAGAGCTATTACAATCTTGCGAAGCAGCTTGGCGTGACCACCCGTATCAACGTGGTGGCGCAGGCGACCGCAAGCTTGATGGATACGGCAATGGAGTCGCGCAAGAGCAGCAATCAGTACAAGATGGCGGTCTATACTTTTGGCGAGAAAGCCGAGGACACCAAGCTGCTTGAGGTCGTCAGCTCAACCATCGACCTGGCCAAGGCCAAGAAGGAAGCCGCCAAGGTCGAGCTGATGTCGATCCCCTATCAGGGCTATGACAACGACCAGCAGACCGATTTCGACCGGGCGTTCACCCAGATCGGCAACAAGATGGGACCTGCGGGCTCCGGTCTCACGGCCTCTTCGCCGGAAAAGATCCTGTTCTTTGTCTCCGATGGCGTGGGAGACAGCTACAAGCCGACCGATTGCACGAAAAAGCTGACCGGCGGCCGTTGCCAGGAGCCGATCGACGTCAAGTACTGCACGGCGCTGAAGGACAAGGGCTACAAGATCGCCATCCTTTACACCACCTATCTGCCGCTGCCGACCAATGGCTGGTACAACAGCTGGATCAAGCCGTTCCAGAACGAAATCCCGAAAAAGATGGAGGCCTGCGCCTCGCCGGACCTGTTTTTCGAAGTGAGCCCTTCGGAAGGCATCAGCGATGCGATGACGACCCTTTTCAAGAAAATAGTCAACACACCGCTGCTCACTGGCTGATCCGGACGCTGACCGGACGACGGCCGGGAGACCTGCTCTAGCTTCTGGGTGCGGCAGCGCGCGCAAGGCGGTCATTGATCGCCTCGCCAAGCCCGTGGCCCGGAACAGAAGCTACGGCGATCCCGGTCGCCCCTGTCGCATCGGCGCGCTTGAGCAGATCGAAAAGATTCGCGGCGGCCTCGCGCAGATCGCCCGACGGCGAGAGATCCATGATCGCCTTTGCCTGGTCCTCGCCCTTCAGCGCAATCCCGCCAAATCGTATGATCGCCTCGCCCGGTCTGGCTTCCGTTGCATTCAGCCGCAACAGCGCATCGGGCGCATAATGCGAGGCAAGCATGCCGGGTGCCATGACCGGGTCGTCTTCGGCTTGAGGTCCCGGCCGTTCGATCACGGCGCCGGCGGCTTGCTCGATCAGCTCCACCGGAATGCCGCCGGGCCTGAGCAGCCGCAGCCTGGTTCCGTCGACCGAGAGAATCGTCGATTCCACCCCGACGCGGCAGCGGCCGCCATCCAGAACCAGGCCGATCCGGTCGCCCAGATCGTCGGCCACGTGTTGTGCAGTGGTTGGGCTGACGCGGCCCGACCGGTTGGCGCTCGGTGCCGCCAGCGGCCGGCCAAAGCCGGCGATGAGGTCGCGCGCGAAACCCTCGGGCATCCTGACCGCTGCGGTGTTAAGGCCGGCGGTGGCGAGCGGATGGATCATGCCGCCTTCCTTCAGCGGCAGCACCAGCGTCAGCGGGCCTGGCCAGAATGCCTCGGCCAGCCGCGCTGCGAGCGGTGAGAACATCACATGCGCTCTTGCCATCTCCATATCCGAAACATGCGAGATCAGCGGGTTGAAGCGCGGCCGGCCCTTGGCCTCGTAGATCGCGGCGATCGCGGTCGGGTCGGTCGCATCCGCTGCCAGTCCATAGACGGTTTCTGTCGGAATCGCGACGGGTTCGCCGCGCCGCAAGACGTCGATTGCGGCATCAAGTGTGCCGGGATCGGAAATCGGGAGAATGCGCACCATGACCTGTCCAGTTTTCTGCGCACGCTCTACCAGCCGCCTCGCAGCCGCGCAATCAGCCTTGTTCACTGCGGAACTTGCCGATTGAATGCGTGAAAGATCAAATTGAAGCTATTCACTTAGCAAGCCCACAAGCTTTATCCTATAGATCAGTTCACATGCATCTTTTTCGATGAGTGAGCTTGATGAACAAACAAACCTCGGCGGCAACATCTATCGGGCTTCGCGTTGCCACCGCGATGTACCAGATGGGTATCGACGGATTGCCGCGCAATTATGAGCTTGTTTATGAAGCCTATTCCGGCGCCAATCCGGAATTGACCAAGGAATTCGTCGGCCTGGGGAAAACCAAGTCTCAGCGCGCACTCGATGAACTGGGCAGGAAATACCTGCCGCATCACCACGAAGAGACGCATGTCGCCAAGACGAACGACCGCATGCGCACCCAGATGAGCTCGTTCATGTCGCTACTCGAGGAGGAAAAATCCTCACTCGTCGACTACGGCAAGATCATTGATGAAGCCTCGCGCAGCATTTCCGCCGAAGGGGAGGTGGATCCCGAATTGCTCAGCCGGTCGATCCAGAAGCTAAGCCAGGCCACCGAACGCCAGGCGTCCAGGAGCGAGGCCCTGGTGGCCGAGGCGTCCCAGCAGGCGGCGCAGCTGGACGGGGTCAAGGCGGATATCGAGAATTTTGAACGGATGAAATTCGTCGATCAGCTGACCGGCCTTGCCAACCGCCGCTCCTTCAACAAGGCTGCGGCACGCATCTACGCAAATCCGGAACTGCCGATGCTGTGCGGCCTGGCCTATGCCGAGATTGACGATTTCAAGCGCATCAGTGAAGCGGACGACAGAGGCACCGGGGATTTCGCCGTCCGCCATGTCGGCAACCTGTTCAAGGCGGCAACCCAGCCTGGCGATCTTGTCGCCCGCCTCGACGGCAATCGCTTTGCCTTCCTGATCAACACCGCCGATGAGGCGGAAATCATGCGGGCCGTCGACCGGCTTCGCGCCGCGGCCGGATCCAAGCCGCTCATTCACCCCAAGACCGGACGCAGCATCGGCAATGCCACATTGTCCGTCGGCATCGTCATGTCGGGCGTTGCCGACGGGGCCGGCCAGCTCATGGCCCATGCCGAGAAGGCCATGGGCACGTCTTCCAGGGACGGCGGCGATCGGGTCACCTTCTATTCCAGCAAGGATCACGCCGGATCGGCAACCGGCTGGATGATCTACAAGGCCTGACCCTGGGCTTTCGCCATTGCGGTGCCTCCGGTCGGGCAAAGTGGCTGAGGGGATCGTCCGACTTGCTGTGCAGCGGGCCTCTTTCACACCTTTGAAACTCCTTTATTGCGCGCTAAGTTCCACGTCTGAAATTGACGTTTACGTAAAAACAACTTAGCCATGGAGGCGGGCAGACACCCGCCGCGATGCTCAGGCGGGCAGCAATGAGGAGATCACATGTATCGTGCGCCGGTAGACGAAATTGCTCACACCCTCAAATCCGTTGCCGGGTTGCGCAAAGCGCTTGAAACAGGGCGTTTCGGGGATCTGGGCGAGGATCTGGTGGATGCGATCCTGGCCGAGGCCGGGCGTTTTTCCTCCGACGAGGTCGCCCCGCTCAACGAAATCGGCGACAAGCATGGCGCGGTGCTGAAAGACGGCGCGGTCACCACGCCGCCGGGCTGGAAGGAGCTCTACCGCAGCTGGATCGACGGCGGCTGGAACGGCCTGACCGGACCCGAGGAGTATGGCGGCCAGGGCCTGCCGATGCTGCTCTCCGTGGCGGCGCTCGAGATGTGGAATTCCGGCTCGCTCGCCTTCGGCATCGGCCCGACGCTGACCATGGGCGCGGTCGAGGCGCTGGAAAAGCACGCGTCCGACGACCTCAAGGCCAAGTATCTCGAAAAGCTCGTCACCGGCGAGTGGATGGGCACGATGAACCTGACCGAGCCGCAGGCCGGCTCCGACCTCAATGCGCTGAAAGCCCGCGCCGAGCCCAATGGCGATGGCACCTACCGGATCTACGGCCAGAAGATCTTCATCACCTACGGCGAGCACGATTTCACCGACAATATAGTGCACCTGGTGCTGGCGCGCCTGCCCGATGCCCCGGCGGGTACCCGCGGCATCTCGCTGTTCCTGGTGCCGAAATTCTTCGTCGGCGATGACGGATCATTGGGCGAGCGCAACGACGTGTTCTGCTCCGGCCTCGAGCACAAGCTCGGCATCCACGCCTCTCCGACCTGCACCATGATCTATGGCGACGGCAAGTTCGGCGACCGGCCCGGCGCCATCGGCTGGCTGATCGGCGAGGAGAACAAGGGTCTCGCCTGCATGTTCACGATGATGAACAACGCCCGTCTGGCCGTCGGCATGCAGGGCGTGGCAATCGCCGAGACCGCCTATCAGAAGGCGCTGGCCTATGCGAAGGACCGCACCCAGGGCCGCGCGCCCGGCCACAAGGGCGAGGGCATGAGCCCGATCATCGAGCACCCCGACGTCGCCCGCATGCTGATGACCATGAAGGCGCTGACGCAAGGTGCGCGCGCCATCTGCTATTCCTGCGCCGAGGCGCTCGACATGGCCCGCGTCAGCAAGGGCGACGAGGCAAAGGCCTGGTCCGAGCGCGCCAGCCTGATCACCCCGATCGCCAAGGCGTTCGCAACCGATATCGGCCTCGAGGTCGCCTCGCTCGGCGTCCAGGTGCATGGCGGCATGGGCTTCATCGAGGAGACCGGCGCGGCAAGACTGCTGCGCGATGCGCGCATTGCACCGATCTACGAGGGCACCAACGGCATCCAGGCGATCGATCTCGTCATGCGCAAGCTGCCGCTGTCGGGCGGCGAGACGGTCAAAGCCTTCATCGCCGATTTCAAGGCCGATGCCGACGCCGCGCGTGCCTCCAATGCACCGGCGCTTGAGGGCGTGGCCGAGAAGCTCGACCGCGCCATCGCTGATCTCGAATCGGCGACCGCCTGGATGCAGTCGGCGCTGTCGGACGGCCGCCAGACCGACGCGCTCGCCGGCGCCACGCCCTATCTCAGGCTCTTCGGCCTGACCGCGACCACGGCGATGCTGGTGCGCGGCGCGCTTGCCGACACCGGTGCGCCGGAAGCGGCGGGCAGGGCGGCGCTCGCCCGCTTTGCCGCGGCCAACCTGGCGCCCGAGACCGGCGGCCTTGCCGCAAGTGCCACCGCCGGGGTCGAGAGCCTTTCGGACGCCGCAGCAGCGCTCGCCTGAACAGAACCATGCGGCCTTTACGGCCGGCGCCATATCCAGAGGGACACCCATGACCGATCACATCATCACCGAGCGCGCCGGCGGGACCGGGGCCATCAATCTCATCCGCTTCAACCGGCCTGAGAAGAAGAACGCCATCACCCGCGCCATGTATTCGGCGATGGCGAGAGCCCTGATCGAGGGCGAGCGCGATGCAAGCGTGCGTGTGCATGTGATGCTCGGCACCCCCGGCGTCTTCACCTCCGGCAACGACATGCAGGACTTCATGGCAATTGCCATGGGCGGCGCCGGCGGCACAGAGGTGTTCGATTTCCTGGGCAGCCTCGCGAGCACCGTCAAGCCGGTCGTCTCCGGCGTCGATGGCCTGGCGATCGGCATCGGCACCACCATCCACATGCATTGCGACCTGACCTTCGCCACCCCCGGTTCGCGCTTCCACACCCCGTTCACCGACCTGGCGCTGGTGCCGGAAGCAGCCTCGAGCCTGCTCGCGCCCGCCGCTATGGGGCACCAGAAGGCCTTCGCGCTTCTCGCCGCCGGGATACCGTTTTCCGGCGAGGAGGCGGAACGCGCCGGCCTGATCTACAGGACCGTCAGCGCCGAAGAGCTTGAACCGGCGGTGTTTGCCGCCGCCGAACATCTGGCGCAGAAGCCGCCGCAGGCGCTCGCCATTTCCCGCCGTCTTGTCAGGCAGGACCCGGCCCCGGTGATCGCCCGCATGCGCGAGGAGGCCGAGCATTTCTCCAACCAGCTCAAGAGCGCCGAGGCGCTGGCCGCCTTCCAGGCCTTCATGGCGCGAAAGAAGTAACCCGCCTTTGCCGGATCGCGATCTGGCGTCGTGCGGCGGACTGCGTTAGCGTCGCATCACTGTTACGGGAGCCTGCTAACCGAATTGCCCGGCAGTTTACCTGTCCGAACGCGCCCCAAATGCGAAAGGCATACCATGTTTCGATTTTCCCCACTCATTGCAGCTTCAGCCATGACCATTGCAGCTTTTGCCGGCAACGCTCTCGCAGCCAGCCACGGGGGCGAGCCCGCGCCCGCCATCAACCGCATCGACACCCAGCGCCCCGATGCGCCGGAACTGTCGGCCTATGGCGACCACAAGGTCGGCGTGCGCACGCTGGAGATGGTCAATCCGGGCCAGATCGACATCCTGGCGATTGACCCTGCCGCGGAAAAGCCTGCCGAGTGGCCGCGCTACGACCGGCCGCTGACCGTCGAGGTCTGGTATCCCGCCGATAGCGCAGCCGAGGGTTCGCACGAACTGAAAGCCTATCTGCGCGACGGCAAGACCGAGGTCACGCTCGTCGGCCAGGCCATGCGCGATGCCGCTCCGGTGGCGGCTGCCGAGGCGTTCCCGCTGGTGATCATCTCGCACGGCTATCCCGGCAACCGTTTCCTGCTGTCGCACCTGGCCGAAAACCTCGCCTCCAAGGGCTATGTCGTGGCCTCCATCGACCACACCGATTCGACCTACCGCACCAAGGCGGCCTTCGGTTCGACCCTGGTCAACCGCTCGATCGACCAGAAATTCGTGCTGAATGAGTTGGCGCGTCTTTCGGGCGAGGACGGCAATTTCCTCAAGGGTCTCGCCAACGCCGACAATGCCGCCATCGTCGGCTACTCGATGGGCGGTTATGGCGCGGTCATCAGCGCCGGCGGCGGCGTCACCCAGACCGCCGTCGATTATGCCTGGGGCGGCCCGCACGGCACGCTGGGCGTTCACCTCAGCGGCAGCGACACCCACAACGCGCTGCCCGACAGCCGCGTCAAGACCATCGTCGCCTTTGGCCCCTGGGGCAGGGCGCTCAACTTCTGGGACGAGGAAACGCTGAAGGGCATTTCCAAGCCCGCGCTGTTCATCGCCGGTTCCGTTGATGACGTCTCGGGCTACGAGAAGGGCACCCGCGCCATCTGGCAGGGTGCAAAGAGCGTCGACCGGGCGCTTCTGACCTTCGACAACGCCAACCACAATGCCGGGGCCCCGATGCCCGCGCCCGCCGAGGCCAACAGGTTCGACGAGGATCTCGGCTTCAACGTGTCGGAACACTACTCCGACGCGGTCTGGGACTCGGTGCGGATGAACAACATCTCGCAGCATTTCGTCACTGCCTGGCTAGGCCTGCACCTCAAGGGCGACGAGACGATGGCCAAATATCTCGAGCTGGTCCCCAACTCCAACGACAGCGTCTGGGCCAAGGAGAAGGACGGCACCGAGAAGCCCGAACACACCCACTGGACCGGCTTCCCCGACCGCACCGCCAAGGGCCTGCACTACGAAGTGCTCAAAGCCGGCGAATAAGGCTCACGCCTGACGACAAGTGGAAGGCGGCGCACCGGGGGCGCCGCCTTTTTTGTTTGCGTAGGTGGTGCAAGGGCGTCCCAAATTCCTTCGTCAACCCGTCCTTGAGCCAGACAAGCGAAGCGACGTCGTAGCCTCCGGGATCCAGCAGGCGAGCGTCCGCGAGCCGGAAGACTCAGCTGTTAAAAACAAACCCCTCCCCAACCCCTCCCCACAAGGGGGAGGGGCTTAACCCGGCATCTGCCGCGATTCCGATTTCGAACTTCCAAACGGTTGAGATGCTACGCCTTTTGGCAGGAACCCGGCGGCGATCCGAGCCCCTCCCCCTTGTGGGGAGGGGTTGGGGAGGGGTCTTTGGGGCTGGCTGGCGAGGGAGCGGCGAGTGGATTGCATGCCATCCCACACAAAAAGTCCCCCAACTTTTTCCACACCCTCCCGCCCCATGCGACACTACCCCCGCCTTCCGTCCCGAACGGATGGCCGGGGCTGACGGAGCCCGGGCCGGCGGGAGGCGGTGAGTTTTGGCGCACGGGGGCCGTACCCGGGCGTTGAAAGCTTGCGAAGCGACACCCCGGTCAGCGCGGGGACCTGCCGGATCGAGGTGGATCGGGCCGAGGGTTTTGCCGCGCGAATGGCCGGAACCGGTTGCGGCAAGTGCAGCGCATGCGCCTTTCTCACGAAAGGCAAAAGGGCGGCACGGTCTTCAACCGGCGGCGTTTGATCCGCATCCCTGTCCGGGCGGGCTGCCCGGCTGCGGAACGCGGCGTCACCGCAAACGCCGGCCTGACAAGTCTCTGCCGCGCCTGACCGGTCATCCTGTCTGGCGCCGGGTGGGAGAGGGAGGTGTTCGGTCCCCGAAGGATCGAACGTGACGAAACCGCCCGGGGCTTGCGTCGAGTTTCGCTTGAAGGAGAGCCGCCCCGCGCCCGGAAGGCGTGGGAGTTCCTCACCGGTGGGGCGCGGGTGACACGCGCCAAGCCACATTCTACCAGCCACCACGGGCCTGCCGCCCGCGCCCCGCGAGTCCGGATCGGGTCCGGACCAGGAGACTGCCCCCATGCCGCCGGCGGGTTTTCCGCGCGCGGGGTTTTGGCGTGGCTGGCGGGTGCTCCCCCTCACCTGCAATTTCTAGCACTTAGCTAGCGCTAAGATGCTGAAATTGCTTCCTCTCCCACGAGGGGCGAGGAAGGGGTGACGCGAGTTCCGCAATTTGACCTCTCCCCCTGTGGGAGAGGATACAAAATCGCGATCTTAGCGCAGCTAAGTCGCAGATTATGTTGGTGAGGGGGCCGGGCAGCGCCTGTCGCAATGCCCCCTACCTTTTCGGCCGCTCCATGAGCGCCACCACCTCGACATGGCTCGACCACAGGAACTGGTCGATCGGCGTCACCGAGGTGAGCTTGTAGCCGCCCTTGATCAGGATCTCGAGATCGCGCGCCAGCGTCACCGGGTTGCAGGACACGGCGGCGATGCGGGTCACGGTCGAGCGGGCGATGTCGGCCACCTGCACCTCGGCACCGGCGCGCGGCGGGTCGAACACCAGCCCCTGGTAGCTCTTCAGCTCGGCCAGCATCAGCGGCCGGCGGAACAGGTCGCGCTTTTCCACCGTGACGGGCTTGAGCCCCTGTGTCCGCCGCGCCGCCTTGTCGAGGGCTGCGAGCGACGGTCCGTCGGCTTCCACCGCGTGCACGTGGCTGGTCTCGGCCAGCCTCAGTGCGAAGGTGCCGGAGCCGGAAAACAGATCGGCCACCCGCTTGGATTTTTTCAGGTGACCGGTCACCAGGTCGCCCATCACGTCTTCGGCGGCCTTGCTCGCCTGCACGAAGCCGCCGGGCGGAGGGTTGACGATCACCCGGCCGAATTCGAGCTCCGGCGGCTGTTTCTCGATCAGGATCTCGCCATTGAAGGTCAGCCGCGCAATGCCGGGTTCGGCCCGCACCGCCTGGATGATCCTCAGCCGGTCCGGCTCGGTGAGCTTGAACGGCGCTTCGGCTGCGAGGTCGAGACCGGGGGCGGCGTCGAGCACCGAAAGCCGGAACGCCTCCTTGCCGACCGCCACCGCCGTGGCCAGCCGCCTGAGCGCCGGCAGCGCCTGGTTGATCCTGTCGGTGGCGACCACGCAGCTCTCGACAGCGACGATGTGATGGCTCTGCGCCCGATTGAAGCCGAGGATCGCGCCCTTGTCGGTGCGCCGCGCGGCAAACACCACCCGCCGCCGCGCGTGCGGTTCACACACCACCAGCGGTGCCACCTCGGCAGAAATATTGCGGCTTTCCAGCGCCGCCACCACCAGCCCGCGCTTCCACTCGCGGTAGACATCGTCCGCCACATGCTGCAGCGCGCAACCGCCGCATCCGGCGTTTTCCTCGTCGGGTCCGAAATGCGGGCACGGCGGCGCCACCCGGTCGGGCGAGGGGGTGAGAACCGCGATCAGCGAGGCGCGGCTTTTTTCCACCCCGGCATTGATCACGTCGCCCGGCACCGTGAAGGGGACGAAAATCTGGCCTGAGGGGGTTTCGGCAATGCCGTCGCCCTGTCCGCCAAGCCTTGTGATGTCGAGTTTCCGCGCACTCATGTCTTGACGCCTCCGATGAGAAATTCGTGGTTGCCGTCGCTGCCCTCGATCGGCGAGGCGACCGGGCCGACAGCGCTCCAGCCGGGCTGCTGATCGAGCCATCCGGCAAGATCGTCGGCGATGACCGGCCCTTGCGCCGGATCCTTGAGCAGCCCGCCCTTTCCGATGCCTGCGCGTCCCGCCTCGAACTGCGGCTTGACCAGCAGCACCGCAAAGGCCCCGGACGCGGCAAGCGCCAGTGCGGGCGGCAGCGCCAGCTTCAGCGAGATGAAACTCACATCCGACACCACGGCACCGATTTCGCGGCCGCCCAGATGCGCGCGGGCAAGATCCCGCGCATTCAGCCCCTCGAGATTGCTCACGCGCTGATCGCTCGCAAGGCTCGCATGCAGCTGGTCATGGCCGACATCGACCGCCAGCACATGCGCCGCACCGCGTTCGAGGAGCACCTGCGTGAAACCGCCAGTCGAGGCGCCGACATCGAGCGCCACCCGTCCGGACGGATCGAAGCCGAAATGGTCGAGCCCGGCGATCAGCTTCAGCGCCGCCCGCGAGACATAGGCCCGCGCCGGGTCTGCCAGCGTGATCTCCGCGGCCTCGCTCACCAGCGCACCGGGCTTGGCGACCGCCTTGCCGTCGACCAGCACCGCGCCGCGCGCAATCGCGTCGCGCGCCCGCGACCGGCTCTCGTAGAGCCCGAGCCGGACCAGGATCTGGTCGAGCCGGTCCCTGTCGGGCGGAAAAGTGGGAGATGGGTCAGCCATGAAAGCCGTCTTGGCCCGGAAGGGCGGCGAGGGCAAGCGCTTTGTGCGGGCGCCGGCCCCAGATGGCCGCGGTTTAGAAGAACAGGAAGCTGCCCTTGCTGTGCCGACCGGTCGTCGCGGCCGCCGGTGTCTCCGCCCTGTTCTCGGCCACCGGCCGTTGCGTGGGCCGGGCCACGGGCCTGGCTTCCAGCCGCGCCTTGGGCTCGTCCTTTGCAACAGCGGCTGGCTTGTGTTCGACAACATGCGGCGGCTTCGCCGCGGGCCGGGCGATCTCTGGCAGCTTGACCTCTGGCCGCCTGACCATCGGCTGCCTGACGGTCACCTGTTCGTTGACCATGGACGCCAGGAAGTCGTCGCCCCCGACGCCGAGCGATCCGCGCATCTCGCCAAGCTTGGGGACAAGCATGCGGATCGCGGCTTCCTCGATGCGTTTGTCGTAGGTGGGCTTGGTGTCCGCATTCGCCGGCAAGGCCAGTCCTGCAATGGCGAGCAAGGCCAGGGCGAACCCGCGCGCATGGCATTTTCCCGCCTGTTTCATCGTCATTTCAAAACGTCCCGAAGTCCCGTGCTGTTGCTGGTAGACTAGCAGCGGGATGTTTCAGAACGCCCAAGGGACGTGGTTAGGATCGGGCAAACATCTATGGTTTCAGAACCGTAACCTGGGCGCCGGCGCGGTTTTCGGCGTTGAGCGCGCGAAACACCGTGTCGACGATGCCCTTCCGGTCGAGCCCGGCGCGGGCATACATCGCGTCCGGAGAGGCGTGGTCCATGAACATGTCGGGCATCACCAGAGAGCGCACCCTGAGGCCGCCGTCGAGCAGGCCTTCATTGGACAGGAACTGCAGCACATGGCTGCCGAAGCCGCCGACGGAACCTTCCTCGATCGTCACCAGCACCTCGTGATGCCGCGCCAACTGGCGGATCAGGTCGTGATCGAGCGGCTTGGCGAAACGCGCGTCGGCAACGGTGGTCGAAAGCCCCGCCGCGTTGAGATCCTCGGCCGCGACCAGGCATTGGGCCAGTCGCGTGCCGAACGACAGCAGCGCCACCTTGGTGCCCTCGCGCATCACCCGGCCCTTGCCGATCTCGAGGATCTGGCCGCGCTCGGGCATTTCGACGCCGACGCCTTCGCCGCGCGGATAGCGGAACGAGATCGGACCCTCGTCGTAAGCCGCTGCCGTGCGCACCATGTGCTTGAGCTCGGCCTCGTCGGAAGCCGCCATCACCACGAAACCCGGCAGGCAGGCGAGATAGGCGGTGTCGAAAGTTCCGGCATGGGTGGCGCCATCGGCGCCGACGAAACCGGCGCGGTCGATCGGAAAGCGGACCGGCAGTTTCTGGATCGCCACGTCGTGCACCACCTGATCGTAGCCGCGCTGCAGGAAGGTGGAATAGATCGCGCAGAATGGCCTCATCCCCTCGCTCGCCATGCCGGCGGCAAAGGTCACCGCATGCTGCTCGGCGATGCCGACATCGAAGGTGCGGGTGGGGTGGACCTTGGCGAACTTGTCTACCCCGGTGCCGCCGGGCATGGCGGCGGTGATGGCGACGATCCGGTCGTCGAAGCTGGCCTCCTGCGCCAGCGTCTCGCCGAACACGGCGGTGTAGCTCGGCGCGTTCGGCTTGGCCTTGGCCTGGGTGCCGGTTACGACGTCGAACTTGTTGACGCCGTGATACTTGTCGGCTGCAGCTTCCGCCGGCGCGTAGCCCTTGCCCTTTTGCGTGACCACGTGAATGAGTACCGGCCCGTCGGCATTGTCGCGCACATTGCGCAACACCGGCAGCAAATGGTCGAGATTGTGCCCGTCGATCGGGCCGATGTGATAGAAGCCGAGCTCCTCGAACATGGTGCCGCCGGTGACATAGCCGCGCGCATGCTCGACGGCGCGGGTGATTGCCCGGTCGATGTTTTTGCCCAGATAGGCCGTCAGTTTCTTGCCCGCCTCGCGGATCCCCATATAGGTCCGGCCCGAGGCCATCCGCGCCAGGTACGCGCTCATCGCTCCGGTCGGCGGCGCGATCGACATGTCGTTGTCGTTCAGGATCACGATCAGCCGCGCATCCAGAGCGCCGGCATTGTTGAGCGCCTCGAAGGCCATGCCGGCCGACATTGCCCCGTCGCCGATCACCGAGATCACGTTGCGCTTGATGCCCTGCAGCTCGCTTGCTACCGCCATGCCGAGACCGGCGGAAATCGAGGTGGAGGAGTGGCCCGCGCCGAAATCGTCATACTCGCTCTCGGAGCGCTTGGTGAAGCCGGAGAGTCCGCCTTCCTGGCGAAGCGTGCGGATCCGGTCGCGGCGGCCGGTCAGGATCTTGTGCGGATAGCACTGGTGGCCGACGTCGAAGATCAGCCGGTCGTGCGGGGTGTCGAACACCTTGTGGATGGCAATCGTCAGCTCGACCACGCCAAGACCAGCGCCCAGGTGCCCGCCGGTGCGCGACACCGCATCGATCATCTCGGCACGCAATTCGGTAGCCAGTTGCGGCAACAGCTTGTCGTCGATGGCCTTCAGGTCGGATGGGTACCGGACAGTGTCCAGAAGCGGTGTTACGGGCGGGTGTGTCACGTCATGCCTCACAGTCTCTCAGGGCGTAGCCCGGAAACGTATATGTGTAAACCCGGATTAAGGTCTGAAGTATGGTCCGGGCGCACTTGCCACAGGTCAAGCAGCCAATTTAGCCGAACCGGGATCAGATGTCCGCTCTTTAAGGTTTATCAGGCCTGTGTGGTCGCAACGCAATCACACCCGTTGCAAAGAAAAACGGCCATCTGTCGAAGGCCGTTTTTATTGATCAAGCTCGCTAAAATTCAAGGCCTATTTATAGCCTTGGCTCTTCAGCTTCGTGCGCCAGCTTTTGAAGTTTTGGGCGCCACCAGCTCCGAGGCGTTTTCTGGGGCCTGATTTGAATAGTGATATTTTTTCCGACAGAAAACAACCGGCATCGGTGCAACTCAGGGCGTAGGACTTGCCATCCTTTTTGAGAGTGGCATTTCCGGCTGCTGCCGGGGTTGCCATTGCCAAGACCAGCAAGGCGGAAATAGCTATCTTGTTCATCTAACATCCTCGTACGAATAATAACTTACAGTCGCTGATTGTAATCATCGAGAGGGCGTTGGCAATCCTGAGGTGTGACTTCTAGTCCGATTCCATAGTTGGATCATTCTTGGGCTTGAACAATGAAACCCCTGTCACCTGTCCGGCAGCGGGATGAACTCTTCCGCGTCACCGGGCACGATGTCGAAGCGGCCCGAGCGCCATTCCGCCTTGGCCTGTTCGATCCGCTCCTTCGACGAGGAGACGAAATTCCACCAGATGTGGCGCTTGGTCGGAATGCTGTCGCCGCCAAACAGCATCATCCGCGCGCCCGTCGGGCCGGCGGTCACGGTGATCGCGTCGCCGGGGCGGAAGACCATGAGCTGGTCCGGTCCGAAGCGGTCGCCGGCGATCTCGATTTCGCCTTCCAGCAGGTAGAGCGCCCGCTCTTCCCACTCCGCGTCGAATGGCGCCGACGCCGATGGCGACAGCGCCAGGTCGACATAGAGCGTTCCGGTGTGCTGCGGCACCGGGGAGGCAAGCCCGCCAAAACCGCCCATCACCACACGCGCCCGGATGCCGGCATCGCTGATTTCCGGCAGTTGCGTGGTGGCGGTGTGGGAGAAGGCGGGATCGATCTCTTCGAGATTGTCGGGCAGGGCGAGCCATGTCTGCAGCCCGGACATCGGCATCTCGCCGCCGCGCATTTCCTCGGGCGAACGCTCGGAATGAACGATGCCGCGGCCGGCGGTCATCAGGTTCACGTCGCCCGGCCTGATCACCATTTCGGTGCCGAGGCTGTCGCGATGGCGGATGGCGCCGTCAAACAGGTAGGTGACCGTGGACAGCCCGATATGCGGGTGAGGGCGCACGTCCATGGCCTCGCCGCCCTTGAGAATCGCGGGCCCCATCCGGTCGAAGAAGATGAAGGGGCCGACCATGCGCCGACGTGCGGTCGGCAGCGCCCGCTTGACCGAAAAGCCGCCAATGTCGCGCGAGGACGGAATGATCAGCTGTTCGATCGCGTCACAGGCCGGTGCATCGCCGGGATTGGGGTCATTCAGTCCGCCGAAATAGCTCATGCCATGCTCCTGCGATATGGGCTCTACTCGGCGTCGAGCGGCTCCGTTCCCGCCGGCTGGCCCTGACGGTCGAGACGGATCTTCTCGATTCGCTTTTCAGCCGCGGATAGGAGTTTCTCGCAATGGGCTTTCAAGGCCTCGCCGCGCTCGTAGATCTCGATCGACTTGTCCAAGGCCACGTCGCCGCGTTCGAGCTGTTCGACGATGCGCTCCAGTTCAGCCACGGCTGCTTCGAAGCTCATGGCCGAAATGTCGTTGGCTTCGCTCATCGATCAACCCTCCTGCAGCCGGATCACGTGGGCGGCGGCCGATTCGGCCAGACCCACCAGATCATACCCGCCTTCCAGCAGGCTGACGACCCGGTTGCCTGCGTGGCGTCCGGCGATGTCCATCAGCTTTCCCGTCGCCCAGTCGAAATCGTCGGCCACCAGGTTGATCTCGGCCAGCGGATCGCGGTGGTGGGCGTCAAAGCCGGCGGAGATGATGATAAGGTCCGGTCTTGCCTCTTCGAGCGCCGGCAGGATTCGGGTCTTGAACGCCTCGCGGAAATGGTCGCTGCCGTCATTGGCCGACAGCGGCGCATTGAAGATGTTGCCCTGGCCGGTCTCGCGCAGTGCGCCGGTGCCGGGATAGAGCGGCATCTGGTGCGTGGAGCAGTAGATCACGCTCGGGTCGTCGTAGAAGATGTCCTGCGTGCCGTTGCCGTGATGCACGTCCCAGTCGACGATCGCCACGCGTTCCGCGCCGTAGGCTTTCTGCGCATGCCGTGCCGCAATCGCCGCCTGGTTGAACAGGCAGAACCCCATCGAGGTGTTTTTCTCGGCATGGTGGCCGGGCGGACGGGTGGCGACAAAGGCGTTATCGGCTTCCTTTTTGAAGACCGCATCGACCGCGGCAATCGCGCCGCCAACGGAAATCAGCGCCGCTTCCATTGAGCGCGGGCTTGCCGTGGTGTCGGAATCGATCCGCGAGAACCCGGTTTCCGGTATGGCCGCCTTGATCTTCGCGAGATAGCTCTCGGGATGCGCCAGCAGCACCGTCTCGGCAGGGGCCTCGGGGGCCAGATGCCGGACCAGCGTGTTGAAATGCTCGTGTTCAAAGACAGCCTCAAGCGCTTTCATCCGGTCGGGCCGCTCGGGATGGCCGGCCGGCACCAGGTGTTCGAGGCAGATGGGATTGGAGTAATAGAATGTGGTCATGAAATGTATTTAGCGACGAATGGGCGTTGATACCAGTGGAGATGCGCACTTGAAACGGTTTTGCCATCTGCAGGCAGGTCGATGCGGGAAAGTCGGATTTCACCTGTCCCAGCCAGCGTCCGCGGGCCGCGTTGGGGACCTGTTTTCCAGCATGGTGCTAACCGCCTTTTTGTTGATCTAGATCAAATTCGGCCATCCCGTTCATGATACTCCCGATCCGGTAACTGACCCAGTCCGCAGTGGAACTGTCGCAGTTTCGAACAGGGTGGCGACATGCCCCGACAGACAAGCCGTACCGCACACGAGACGCCTGAGCCTTTCGGTCTTGCATCCGGTAAACTGCCGAAAATGATAGGTATTCTGACGGCGCCGCTGCCGCTGTTTCCGGTTCAGCCGATCCTGCGCCGCATGGTTCTCGAAGTGACGCGGAAAAGGCCCGAGCTTTTTGAACGGCTTGGTCCGCACATCCATTCCACCTATGTCATTGATGTCGCCGAAATGCCCTTCGTGTTGCGATTGCGCCCCGACCCGGACGCCCCCGGACTGTCGGCGCACCGGCGCTCCGAGCAACTCAACGCCGATGCCAGAATATCCGGTCCCTTCTCGGCTCTGTTTGACGTCATGGATGGAGCCGCCGATTCCGACGCGCTGTTTTTTTCCCGTGACATTTTCATCAGCGGCAACACCGAAGCCGCGGTCTGCCTGCGCAGTGCGCTCGATGACCTTGATGGCTCCATCGTCGAGGATCTGATCCAGATGAGCGGCCCGCTCTATGCGCCGTTGCGGTTTGCGTTGACCCGCCTCCGCAAACCCAGGGTTGGAGACCGCGCATGACCGGCCCTGAATCCCCCCGCAAGCCGGAGTTGGTCTGTCCGGCGGGAACCCCGGCGGCACTCCGCACCGCCGTCGATGCCGGCGCGGACGCGATCTACTGCGGCCTGGCCAACGAAACCAACGCCCGAAATTTCGCCGGCCTGAATTTCTCGCCGGAATCGCTGGCGCAATCGATCGCTTATGCTCATCAGCGCAATGTCCACGTGCTGTTGGCTGTCAACTCCTTTGCCACGGCCCCGCGCACCCAGATGTGGAAGGATTCGGTCGACGTCGCCGCCCGCATCGGTGCCGATGCCGTCATTGTCGCCGATATTGGCGTGGCAGCCTATGTCGCCGAGAAATATCCGGATATGAGGCTGCATTTGTCGGTGCAGGCAGGCGCATCCTCGCCCGAGGCGATCCGGTATTACTGCGAGCAGTTCGGCGTCAAGCGCGTGGTCCTGCCGCGGATATTGACGGTTGCCGAAATCAGCGCAATTCACCGCCAGATCCCCTGTGAGATCGAAGCCTTTGTCTTCGGCAACATAGGCATGATGTCGGAAGGCCGTTGCAGCCTGACCAACTACGCCACGGGCATTTCAACCAACATGCATGGGGTCTGCTCTCCAGCCAGCGCGGTGCAGTATGTGCGCCGGCCGGATGGCAGCACGTCGGCTGAACTGGGTCCGTTCGACATCGATTGCTATTCAGCCGATGAAAGCACCGGCTACCCGACGATCTGCAAGGGGCGCTACACCAATGTGAGCCGGCCGGATCCCTATTACGCGTTCGAAGAGCCGGTGACACTGAACCTGTCGTCGCTGCTGCCAGACCTGATGAATGCCGGCGTGACGGCGTTGAAGATCGAGGGCAGGCAGCGGTCGCGCTCCTACGTGCAGATGGTGGTGTCCGCCTTCCGCCGCGCTGTCGATGACATATCGGCCGGCCGCCAGCCGGATCTCGGCGGTCTGGCGCAATTGTCCGAAGGCGGCAAGGAAACCCAGGGCGCGTTCAAGACCAAGAAATGGAGATGACAGTGGCCGCCGCAAGCCTGACCATGGGGCCTATATTGTTTCATTGGCCTGAACAGCAGAAACGGGATTTCTGGTTCCGCATAGCCGATGAAGCGCCCGTTGATACTGTCTATCTCGGGGAAGTGGTGTGCTCCAAGCGCACCCCGTTTTTCGATCACAGTCTTGAGGCCGTCGCCGAGCGTCTGCAACGTGGCGGCAAGCGGGTCATCTGGTCGACGCTGGCTGAAGTTGTCAGCAAGCTGGACCGGAAGGTGATCGAATCCTTTTGCGGCTTTGACGAGGTAGAGGCCAATGACGTCTCGGCGCTCTATTTCCTCAAGGGCAGGCCGCACCGGATCGGCCAGTATCTCAATGTCTACAACGAAGAAACCATCCGCCACCTGGCGGGCAATGGAGCCAGTCATTTCTGCCTGCCGGTGGAATTGCCTCTGTCGACCGTGTCCGAACTGGCACGCGCCGCGCGCGAAACCAATGCGGGCATTGAGGTGCAAGTGTTCGGCAAGGTGTCATTGGCGCTCTCGGCCCGGTGCTACCATGCCCGCGCCCATGGCCGCACAAAGGACAATTGCCTGTTCGTCTGCGAGAACGACCCCGATGGGCTAGATCTGAAGACCCATTCCGGCAAGCCCTTCCTCTCGGTCAACGGCATCCAGACCCTGTCGGAAAAGTATCTCAACCTTTCCTCTGAAATAGCCGGCCTGCAGGCGGCAGGTGTGAGCGCTTTCCGTCTTTCGCCGCACAGCTCAGACATGGTGGAAATTGCCAGCGCATACCGGCAGCTGCTCGATGGCGCGATTTCCGCCGGTGAACTCGATGCCAGACTGGATGCGGTCGGGGTCCCGGCGCAGCGGATGAACGGCTTCGTTCACGCTCAGCCGGGATTCGCCTACGTCGCGAACCGGCCCTGACCGGCCATCTATCGGGGCTCCTCTGCCGGAATTGATGGCCGCGTGGGCAATTTCGCCGTCTTCGGGATTTCATGTTTGAACAAAGCGCGAACATGTGTAGGCTCGACGCATGGTGATTCCTGTCTCGAACAAGGTCGCGCGCCGGATTTTCCTGGCCAAGCAAGGTCTATCGGCATCGCCGTCGCGGGCCTTGTCCAAGGCCGGGCTGCTTGAGCTCATCCACGATCTCGGCTTTGTCCAGGTCGACAGTATTTCCACCGTCGAGCGCGCCCACAACCAGATCCTGTTTTCCCGCAATCAGACTTTTCGGCCCGATCAACTCCGGCAACTGCTGGAAGAAGACAGGGCGTTGTTCGAGCACTGGACCCACGATGCGGCGATCGTGCCGTGCGATTTCTATCCCTACTGGAAGCACAAGTTCCGCCGCTGCGAGGAGCCGATGCGCAAGCGTTGGAGCAAGTGGCACGGCGAGGACTTCGACAAGGCTTTCGGCGAGACCTATGAACGGATTGCCGAAGGCGGAGCGGTGCTCGCCCGCGAGGTCAAGCAGGCCGACCACAAGTCCGGCGGCTGGTGGCAGTGGCACCCTTCCAAGAAGGCGCTGGAGTTTTTCTGGCACACCGGCAAGCTGGCGATCAGCGGGCGGCAGAACTTCCAGAAGATCTATGATCTCACCGAACGTGTCATCCCCGGCCATCACCTGGCGCAGGAGGTTTCCCACACGGAGTTCATCGACTGGGCCTGCTTGAGCGCGCTCGAGCGGCTCGGCTTTGCCACCCATGGCGAGATTGCCGCGTTCTGGGATCTGGTCTCACCCGAGGAGGCGAAGGACTGGGTCGCGGCCAATCGCGACCGGCTTCAGGACGTAGAGATCGAATGCGAAGGCGGCGGCAAGCCGCGTCCGTCCTTTGCGCTGGCAGGCTTCGTTCCCGACCTGGAGGCATGGCCCGAGCCTCCGGGCCGGATCCGGGTGCTCAGCCCGTTTGACCCGCTCTTACGCGACCGGAATCGGACCGAGCGGCTGTTTGGCTTCCGCTACCGCATCGAGGTCTTCGTGCCCGAGCCGAAGCGCGAATATGGCTACTACGTCTTCCCGCTGCTTGAAGCCGACCGCCTGATCGGCCGCATCGACATGAAGGCCGACCGCAAGGCCGGCGTGCTGAATGTCACCCGGTTGTGGCTCGAGCCGAAAGTCCGCGCGTCGGCGGGCCGCATGGCCAGGCTCGACGCTGAGTTTGCGCGCGTTGCCCGCTTCGCCGGCGTCGGCGAAACCGTCTATGCCGAGGGCTGGAACCGGGGGCTCTGAGAGCGGTCGCGCGCATTCCCGGTGACGCTCTGTCTTTGCCGGTTCCCGAAAATTTTCGGCGCCCGGAGTTGTTGATTGCCGCAGGGTGTGAAAAATACACCCCATACGGACGCCGGGTCGCGGCGTCGGAAATCGAGTGCGGGACCAGTTCATGGCCAAGCCTGTCATTGGCGTTATCGGCAACTACTACAATCTGGAAAACCGGTTTTCCGTTCAACTGGCCGGGCAGAACAACCTTCAGGCCGTGGCCGACGTGGCCGATGCCCTGCCGCTAATCTTCGCGGGCAATCCGGAGATCACCGACATCGCCGATCTGCTGGCCGTCGTGGACGGCATCCTGCTCACCGGGGCGAGGGCAAACGTCCACCCGCTCCGGTTCGGCGCCACCCCCGATCCGAAGCATGAACCCTATGACGAGTGCCGGGATTCCGTCGCCCTGCCGCTGATCGAGGCCTGCCTGGAAAAAGCCGTGCCGCTGTTCGGCATCTGCCGCGGCTTTCAGGAAATGAATGTCGCCGGCGGCGGAACGCTGCATCCCGAAATCCGCGAATTGCCGGGACGCATGAACCACCGCATGCCGCGGCTGGAATCCGGCGAGATCCATCCCGATCCCACGGTTGTCTTTGCCGACCGGCACGAGGTGCGGCTGACCCCGGATGGCGTTTTCGCCCGCATCCTCGGGCGTGACCTGATCCGGGTGAACTCGCTGCACGGGCAGGGGATTCTCGATGTCGGCGCGCGGATTGTTGCCGAAGGAATCGCCGAGGACGGCACCATCGAAGCCATCCGCGTCAGGGATGCCAACGGTTTCGCGCTCGGGGTTCAGTGGCACGCCGAATACGACCCGCAAACCAACCCGGTCAACCGGCCGCTTTTCGAAGCATTCGGCGATGCTGTCAGGGCCTACAGGAACCGCCGCTAGAGCAGTGGAGCTCCACGGCGGCGCACGAAGATCGCGTTAGATGATCTCGGTCGACGAGATCCGGATGCCGAATCCTTCGAGCCCGACATAATGCCGTTCGCGCGAGGCGTAGAGCTTGATCGAGGTGACGCCGAGGTCCTTGAGGATTTGTGCGCCGAGACCGATCTCCAGCCACTCGTCCTCGCGCGCCTGCGCTTCGGCATGGTCCTCGCGTTCATCTGCCACCACCCGCCGGGCCGCCCGTTGGCCGACACCGACCGAGCCCTCGCGCAGATAGACCACCACGCCGCGGCCTTCCGACGCCATTCGATTGATGATCGCGGTCATCGGGTCGTGCTTGGAAAACACGTCATCAACCACCGATTCCAGGTGCAGCCGCACGGGAATGTCGACGCCGTCGCGGATATCGCCGAACACCACCGCCAGATGATGCATCGGATCCCAGGGCAGCTTGTAGGTGAAGGCCTTGGCCTTCCCGGCGACGGTGTCGACATCGAAGCTGTCAATGTGCTCGATCAGCGTTTCCTTGCGCTGCCGGTAGGCAATCAGGTCGGCGACCGAGACCTGCTTGAGCCCGTGCTTGACCGAGAAGCTATCGACCTGCTCGCCGCGGGTGACCGTTCCGTCGTCATTGACCAGTTCGCAGATCACCGCCACCGGCAGCAGGTTGGCGAGCTTGCACAGGTCAACCGCGGCTTCGGTGTGGCCCGAGCGCATCAGCACGCCGCCTTCGCGGGCGATCAGCGGAAAGATGTGCCCCGGACGGGTGAAGTCGCCGGCGCCGGCATTCGGATTGGCCAGGTTGCGCGCCGTCAGCGTCCGGTCGTCGGCGGAAATGCCGGTCGTGGTGCCATGCTTGTAGTCGACCGAAACGGTGAACGCCGTGGTGTGCGCCGAATCGTTCTCCGCGACCATTGCCGTCAAATTGAGCCGCTTGGCTTCCTCGCGCGGCATCGGCGTGCAGACGATGCCCGACGTGTGGCGGACGATGAACGCCATCTTCTCCGGTGTGCAGTGAACCGCGGCAACGATCAGGTCGCCTTCGTTCTCGCGGCCGCCGTCATCGGTGACGACGACGATTTCACCGGCCTCAAAGGCGCGGATGGCTTCAACGACGCGGGCTTGGTCATAACTCATGGGGCGGTCTTTCAAACGAGGCGGCCGGTCTGGCCGCGGTCTCTCAGGTAATGGTCGGCCAGTGCGCAGGCAACCATGGCTTCGCCGATGGGAACGGCGCGGATGCCGACGCAGGGGTCATGCCGGCCCTTGGTCCGCACATCCACCTCGTTGCCGTCGGAATCGATCGACCGCCGGTCGTTGAGGATCGAGGAGGTCGGCTTGACCGCGAACCGCGCCACGATCGGCTGCCCGGTCGAAATGCCGCCCAGGATGCCGCCGGCATTGTTGGACAGGAACACCGGATCGCCATTGGCGTCGATGCGCATCTCGTCGGCGTTCTCCTCGCCGCTGATCAAGGCCGCTCCGAAGCCATTGCCGATCTCGACACCCTTGACGGCGTTGATCGACATCAGGTTCGACGCGATATCCTGGTCGAGCTTGGCATAGATCGGCGCGCCGAGCCCGGCCGGCACGTTCTCCGCCACCACTTCGATCACCGCGCCGATGGACGAGCCCGCCTTGCGCACGGTGTCGAGATAGTCTTCCCATACGGGCACGATTTCGGGATCGGGGGCGAAGAACGGATTGTTCTCGACTTCCGCCCAGTCCCAGTTGTCGCGGTTGATCTTGTGCTCGCCGATCTGCACCAGCGCCCCCCGGACAATCAGGCCGGGAACGACCAGCCGCGCCAGTCCGCCGGCAGCGACCCGGGCCGCGGTTTCGCGCGCCGACGAGCGACCGCCGCCGCGATAGTCGCGCACCCCGTATTTGACGTCATAGGTGAAATCGGCGTGGCCGGGCCGGTAGCGCTTGGCGATTTCCGAGTAATCCTTCGAGCGCTGGTCGGTGTTCTCGATCAGCATCGAGACCGGCGTGCCGGTGGTGATCAGGTGGCCATCATCCTCGGGCATCACCCCGGAGAGCACCTTGACCAGGTCGTCTTCCCGGCGCTGGGTGACAAAGCGGGATTGCCCGGGCTTGCGCTTGTTCATCCAGTACTGCAACTCATCCTCGGTGAAGCGGATGCCGGGCGGGCAGCCGTCAACCACGCAGCCAAGCGCCGGCCCGTGGCTTTCGCCCCAGGTGGTGACCCGAAACAGGTGTCCGAAGGTGTTGTGCGACATGCGTTGCAACCATGAGATAATCGCGGACCAGGCCCGCTTGTGAGGGTTCAGGGTGACTTCTAGAGGATCGAGGGGCCTCGGGGGAAGCCTTTTTGTTGGCAGGACCTCCGATCTCGTCGGTTTCATTGACAAGGCAATTGTTTGCGGCTCAATTGGCGGCATCAATTTTGCCACATTCTGCCCCTTGAAAGGGGCAACTCCAAAAAACTGATCAAGGACTGCCCGATGCGTATCGTCATTTCCGCCATTTTGGCTGTTTCCGCCCTGTTTGCACCGTTCTCCGCCTGGGCCCAGAGCGCCGACGCCACCGGCAAGATCGCCGACGTTTCCACGGCAGATCAGACCATCAAGCTCAATGACGGCAAGGTCTACGTCACCCCCGCCGAATTTAATTTCGAAGGTCTGGAAAAGAACGTCGAAGTGGTGATTTTCTACACCGTCGTTGACGGCAAGCGCATGATCAACGATCTCGAGGTGGTGCAGTAGGCGGCCGGTCGATCCCGCAATACTTCCTTTTCAGTGTTCCAAGGTCCATAGTGAAGTCTGCAGACCGAACCATCTGAATGTGCCCTGCCTTGCGGGCAGGGCTGAAGCGCGTCGCCTCCGGGCGACCGCGCCGGTTTCGCGTGCGCGCGAACAGACATTCATTCAGAGGACTGAACATGAACAATTATTTCGAAAGCCCCTTCCGGGGCGTCACGCTCGACAAGCAGGTCACCAACCCGAACATCATCGTCGGCCGCTACAGCTATTACTCGGGCTACTACCACGGCCACAGCTTCGATGACTGCGCGCGATTCCTCCTGCCTGACGAAGGTGTCGACCGGCTCGTGATCGGCAGCTTCTGCTCGATCGGATCCGGCGCTGCCTTCATCATGGCGGGCAACCAGGGACACCGCAACGACTGGGTCAGCACCTTTCCCTTCTACTGGATGTCGGAGGTGCCAGCCTTCGAAGGTGCGGTGAACGGCCACCGGCCCGCGGGCGACACCGTGATCGGCAACGATGTCTGGATCGGCTCCGAGGCGATCGTGATGCCGGGGGTCAGGATCGGCGACGGCGCCGTGATCGGGACCCGCGCCGTCGTGACCCGCGATGTGGACCCCTATACCATCGTCGCCGGCAACCCTGCGCGGATGGTCAGGCGGCGTTTTGACGACAGCCACGTCGAACGTCTGCTCGAGATGCGCTGGTGGGACTGGTCCGAAGAGCAGCTCAAAAACGCAATGCCGTTGCTCACCAGCGGGGACGTCGACGCGCTGCATGCTTGCTGGAGCGAGCGGATCCACGCCGGCTGACAAGGCCGCCGGTACCCGTCCCCAACTGGGCGGGTGCCTGCCTCTGGGGCTCCCGAGCGGGCCGTGAAAGCAGCGGGGCGAACCGCGCTGTTTGCGGGAAGCGGGTGAGAGTGAAGTCTACACCCAGCCGATCGAATCGCCCGCGATCTTCAGCACCCGGTCCTGCGGAATGTCGATGACGGCGGCATCGTCGCCGTCGACCTTGCCGATCCGGTTGAACAGGGTGCGAATCACGCCGCCATGGGCGACGCAGATTGTCGGGCGCTCGACCGACGCCAGGAACCTGTCTGTCCGCTCCGCCAGCATGGCATAGCTTTCCGCCCGCTCGCCGGGTGGCCTGAAACGCCACTTGCCCCTGTTGCGCTGTTCGATGAGATGGGGCGAATGCACCTCGACCTCGCCAAGCGTCTGCCCCTCCCAGTCGCCGAACGACAGTTCGATCACAAGCGGATCGGTGCGATAGGCGAGGGGATCGAGGCCGGCCGCCTTGCGCACCAGTTCCATAGTCTCGCGCGTCCGCCCCAGCGGACTTGCCACCCAGTCGAAATCGTCAAGCGGCAGTTCGAGATCGGGCAGGCCCGCAAGCGTGCGGCCATTGGCCGTAGCCTGTGCGCGACCGGTGTCGTTGAGCGGGATGTCGCGCGCACCCTGCAGTCGCCCCTCCCTGTTGTAGTCCGTCTGCCCGTGGCGGATTACGTAGAGAAGCATGCATCGATCCTCGTTGGAGAGTATGGACCTCGATCACGGCGCGTGGCTGCGCCCGCGCGAGTCGCTCGCCGCCTTGAATAGATGCAAAGCCCGTTCAAGTGAAGTGATCTGGACGGCAAAGGCCGAACGCGAAACTGTCAGACGACGCTGATGTCTGGGGCATCCACGGCCTTCATGCCGACCGTGTGATAGCCTGAATCGACATGCAGGATCTCGCCGGTCACGCCGCGCGACAGGTCCGACACCAGGTAAAGCGCGGAATCGCCGACTTCATCGATGGTGACCGTGCGCTTGAGCGGCGAGTTGTACTCGTTCCACTTCAGAATGTAGCGGAAGTCGCCGATGCCCGAAGCCGCGAGCGTCTTGATCGGGCCGGCGGAGATCGCGTTGACCCGGATGTTGGAACCGCCCAGGTCGACGGCGAGATACCGCACGGAGGCCTCGAGCGCTGCCTTGGCAACGCCCATGACGTTGTAATGCGGCATCACCTTCTCGGCGCCGTAATAGGTCAGCGTGATGATCGAACCGCCATCGGTCATCAGCGGTTCGGCCCGCTTGGCGACCGCGGTCAGCGAATAGACCGAGATGTCCATGGTGCGGTTGAAGTTCTCGCGGGTGGTCTCGACATAGCGGCCGGTCAGTTCGTCCTTGTCGGAGAACGCGATGGCGTGAACCACGAAATCGAGCTTGCCCCAGCGCGCTTCCAGATCCGCGAAAACCGCGTCGATCGTGTCCAGGTCGGTCACGTCGCAATGCCCGGCAACGATCGCGCCGAGTTCGGTGGCCAGCGGTTCGACGCGTTTCTTCAGCGCTTCGCCCTGATAGGTCAGCGCAAGCTCCGCGCCGGCATCGGCACACGCCTTGGCAATGCCCCAGGCAATCGACCGATTGTTCGCCACGCCCATGATCAGGCCGCGTTTGCCCTTCATCAGGCCGGAAGTGTCAGCCATTGCATTCTCCCTCGAAATAGTCGCGCAGGCTATGGCACACGGTGCGTGCCGCCGCAAGTCAAGGCGATGGATTGGTTTAACCGCCAGACTTTCGGTTTTGTAAAACAGAAAGTCTAGAGATACCAAGCCTTCTTGCTCGATCGCATCAGATCCTTGAGGTGCGGATCGTGTTTTTCCGGCAGCATCACGCGCAAATGGACATGCAGAGTGCCCCGCTTGCCGAAGATGGTGGGAAGTCCCTTGTTCTTGACCGTGAGCACGGTGTCGGAGCCCGACCATTCCGGAACATCGATGCGCACAGGCCCATCGAGACCTTCATAGACGAACGAGCCGCCCAGCACGGCCTCGGCCAGTTCGATCGGATGATCTCCGTGGATATCGGCGCCCATGGACCGCAGCCGGGCATGCTGCTGGTGCCGGACGGTCACAATCGCATCGCCGTAAACCTGTGGATTGGGCGAGGCGACGACGATTTCGGCTCCGTCGACGGTTCCGGCCGGAATCGTGTAGGCGACGGTCTCGCTCTCTCCAAACACGACCTCCTCTTCAAGGCCGGAAAGTGCCGTCTCCAGGGTGATTTCGACCTGGTGATAGCTTGACGGCAGGACCGTCTTCGACCGGTGCCGCGATTTCCATTTCTTGAACAGATTGTCGAGCGTGGTCAGCGGATCTTCGTCCATGCCCGGCGCGTCGGTCTTGGCTCTTTGCCCGGGCTGGTCCCTGTCCTGGGCGGCCTGTTCCTTTGTCTTCTTGGCGGCTGCGTCGCCAAAGATATGGACCACCATGTCCTCGAACTTCGCCTCGTCCAGGGCATCGGCGGCCTGACTTGCCGTGCTTGCCTGAGGACCGCGGGCGTTGCCCATCGTTTCCTTGAATGTCTTGAAGGGATTGGCCGAAAACCCGCGCGCCGGGCGCGTCTGGCGGCGGCCCCGGGCGTCGACATGACCATGGTCGAATTTCAGACGCATTTCGGGATCGATCAGCATCTTGTAGGCGTGGGCAATCTCCGCAAACCGGGTGCCTGCCTGAGGATCATTGGGATTCTGATCCGGGTGCCAAATCTTTGCGAGCTGCCTGTAAGCGCTCTTTATATCTTCAGCCTTCGCCGTCGTGTTGACGCCGAGCACCGTGTACGGACTACGCATGTTACATCCCCGTATGGGCCTAATCGGGGTAGCCTAGCGAAGATTTGCTAACCATCCGTGTATGTAAAGCCGGATTTCGGTCCCGGATTCGGAATAATATTCCACTCAGCGTTGGAGCGCCGAGCGTCCACTTGGGCGTACAAGTTACGCTCTACAATTTTGAAAATAGACCATCCTGCTTTCAGACGATCCCCGCCTGAACGCAGGATGGTTTAGGTGCGGTCGAGGCTGACCAGATCCCATCCGCCATCGGGCCGGCGACAGACCCGCCCATTGAAAAGCGCAATGCCGTCAAAGCTGTGCCGCGTGGTCTGGAACAGCCGGCATGTCCTTGCGCCATCGGCCAGTGTCGTCAGGTTCGAGATCACTCCCGCCGAACCGGTCAGCGAATTTGACCACGGTTGGGAGGTGGCGAGCTGGTTCTGGGCCAGGCTGCCGACAAGGTCGCGGATGACGGTCTCGTCGGACAGGATCTCGCTTTCGGCTGACAGCGGGGCGATCGATGCCGTCGTGGTCTTGTCGAGGGCAAGGGCGGAAACCGCCGAGGAGCCACCGCCCATGCAGCCCGACAAGGCAAGGCAGGCCGGCAATGCCAGCGCCAAAACGGCGCGGTGCACTGTGCCGCTCTTTTCCCTGTTGATTGCTTCTGTTAGGTCAGGTTCCAACGTACTGCCACTCCAGCCTGGAGGCATGAGGATACATTATGACAGAAACAGGGTTAACGACTGGTGACTTCACTGAGGAAGCCGAGCCTTACCGGCTTTTTGCGAAATGGCTTGAAGATGCGACCGCATCTGAACCCAACGACCCGAATGCCCTGGCTCTGGCAACCGTTGACAGCGACGGATTGCCCGATGTCCGGATGGTTCTGCTCAAGGGCTTCGATGAGCGCGGCTTTGTCTTCTACACCAATTTCGAAAGCGCCAAGGGCCGGGAAATTCTCTCGTCGATGAAGGCCGCCATGTGCTTTCACTGGAAAACCTTGCGCCGCCAGGTCCGGATCCGCGGCCCGGTGGAGCAGGTCAGCGACGCGGAAGCCGATGAATACTACGCTTCGCGACCCCGCGGCAGCCGCATCGGCGCCTGGGCCTCGAAGCAGTCGCGTCCTCTGGAAAGCCGCTTTGCGCTTGAAAAGGCAGTCGCCGAATACACCGCCAAACACGCCATCGGCGAGATTCCGCGTCCGCCCCACTGGTCGGGCTTCCGGATCTTGCCGCAATCCATCGAGTTCTGGCATGACCGGCCGTTCCGGCTGCATGACCGGGTGGTTTTCAGCCGCTCGGGAGATACCTGGGAAAAGACCCGGCTCTATCCCTGAGCGGAACCGGCGAGCGCGCACGGGATCCCTGACGCGAGCGCTCCCACGTAGCGGCATTTCTGGTAGTAGCCGTTAAGCGAGATGCGGGGCAGCGAAAACAGGTTATCGAGGCTGCCAGCCCGTAGGGTGCCCGGATTGGTGGTCACGGCGAGCTTGAAGCCGAGATCCTTTGCGGCCTCGTATTCCCTCGTGCCGGCGGCACATTTGTCGCCATAGGGATAGGCCAGCGTGCGCGGCGTCTTGCCGGTGATTTCGGCCACCCGCTCGGCGGATTGGCGGATTTCCCGCTGCATTTCTGCGGCGTCGAGGTGCGCCAGATTGGGGTGCGAGATGGTGTGCGCGCCCAGGCTCGCCAGGGGCGTGTCCGCCAGGCCGCGAAGCTCTGCCTCGTCCATCACCTCCCGGTCGACGAGCCCGGTCGGACAGATACCCGCAGCCCGCGCCTGCTCGCCAAGCCGCTCGACGATCAGCCGTTGCTCGTTGCAGGCAAGGGCCTTGTGCAGCCGGTCGAAGGCCGCATATTTTTCGGTGGGGTTGCGGGTTTGCAGCCTTTCCGGTCCGTTTCCGAAATCGAAAACGAACTCGTCGATCTGGGCGAGAAGCAGTTCGGCCGTCTCCCACCAGATCGATTGGGTCCGGTCGACGAAGCCTCCGGTGATGAAAATCGTGTAGGGAACGCCGTGTTTCTCGAAAACCGGACGGGCGAACTTGGTGTTGTCGCGATAGCCGTCATCGAGCGTGAACACCATGGCCGGGCCCGGCCGGTCCGGATTGGCCAGGAATTCCGGCAGGTCTTCGAGCGCCACGGGAACATGTCCGTCAGCCTTCAGCCGGGCAATACCGGCATCGAGGAATTCGGGAGTGATCGTCAGATGGGCGACCGGATCGAAAACCTTGTGGGTGGCCGGCCGGACATGGTGCAGCGTGAAGATTGCGCCCGATCCGCGTGCACCGGACATCAGACCCGTCCTGGCAAACAGCGACACCGCCTCGAGCCCGCTCTGGATGGCGGCGCGTTTGAGCATTCGACGTGCTGCAACGGTATTGGGTCCGAACATATTCCCGATCCGAAATGCGCAAAAAACGCTTGGTAAAAAGATCTTGTAGCAGAGCCGGCTTAACCGATGTTGAATCTCGCGCGGTAATATACGAACCGGTGCAACCGCAGCGCACAAGGCCCCGACGGAAGCGCGATTTCCGGGACCGCGTCGGGGCGCGTTCAGCCGCTCCCGCCAACAGGGTCGCTTACAGGATGTAGGTGTTGACCGCCCAGAGTACGGCACTGAGGCTGAAGAAGGAGAGCACGGTCGCCATCAGCATGGCGACGACGCTCGAGCGCTCGCGGCCGAAGCGCTGTGCAAGGATCGGGTAGATCCCCATCATCGGAACCGCCGCCAGGATGACCGCTGCCGCCTGCATCTCGGAAGACAGCGGCGCCAGTCCGGCCAGCGGAAGAGCGAATGTGGCCAGGAACACGGCCAGCGGGTGAAACACCAGCTTGCCTGCGACGGTCGGCGCGATCTCGCCGCTGAGGCCGCGAACGGACACGCTTGCCAGCGTGCCGCCGATGACCAGCAGCGACACAGCGGCGCTGGAGGCGGCCAGCATGTCGATCGGCTTCATCAGCGGCGCCGGGATGGTCACGCCTGAAAACGAGGCGGCAAGTCCGGCGACGAGGCCGATGATGATCGGATTGCGCGCCAGCCCCCTGAACGTCCGCGCCAGCATCGCGCCCACCGGCGAAGGCCCGCCGTGCCCGGCCTCGGCGATGGCGAGCAGCAGCGGAATGAGCACGATGTTTTCCACCATCATGTTCAGCGCCAGGCCGACGCCGGCAATCGATGGCAGCGTCAAGAGCAGGATCGGATAGCCGATGAACCCGGTGTTGGAGCAGACCATGCCCATGGCGCTGAAGGCCGCGGCTGTCGTTTCAGCCTTCTGGATCCGCCGCGCGTAGAAGAAACCGGCTGTCAGAACCACCAGCGACCCGGCGAGATAGGCCGCCATGTAACTCCAGTTGATCACTTCGGCGAGCGGACGCTGCGAAATGGCCTTGAACAGCAGCGCGGGCAGGGCAAGCGTCACAACGTAGCTGCCGAGAATTCGCATCGCCGCCGCTTCGAACACGCCAAGACGGACCGCCGCGTATCCGATCGCGATCATGATGAAGACAGGAACCGTGGTGGAAAGAATATCAAGCATGACGGAAGAATGGATTTATCTTCAGTCGCTTAGACACCGCGCCGGCTCATTTGGCAACAGCTTCCTCGCCGGCGCCCGGATTTCCGCTGAATGGCAGGTCCTGGGTCTCGATGAAGGTCGAGCGACGAGGATCGCCGTCTCAGGCCTGGGTGCCGCCCACGGTCATGGCGTTCATCAGCAGATGCGGCTGGCCGACGCCGACCGGAACGCTCTGCCCGGCCTTGCCGCACATGCCGATGCCGGTATCGAGCGCGGAATCATTGCCGACCATCGAGATCCGCTGCATGGCTTCCGGGCCGTTGCCGATCAGCATCGCGCCGGTCACCGGCGCGCCGATCTTCCCGTCCTCGATCATGTAGGCCTCGGTGCAGCCGAAAACGAACTTGCCCGATGTGATGTCGACCTGGCCGCCGCCGAAGGAAACGGCGTAGAGCCCTCTTTTCACCGAGGAGATCATCTCTCCGGGCGTCTTGTCGCCCGACAGCATGTAGGTGTTGGTCATCCGCGGCATCGGCTGGTGCGCATAGGACTGCCGGCGCCCGTTGCCGGTGGCTTTCATGCCCATCAGCCGGGCGTTCTGCCGGTCCTGCATGTAGCCCACCAGGATACCGTCCTCGATCAGCACATTGTAGCCCGACGGTGTGCCTTCATCGTCCACGGACAACGAGCCGCGCCGACCCTCGATGGTGCCGTCATCGACCACCGTGACGCCCTTCGACGCCACCCGCTGGCCGAGAAGGCCGGCGAAGGCGGAGGTCTTCTTGCGGTTGAAATCGCCTTCCAGCCCGTGGCCGACGGCCTCGTGCAGCATCACGCCGGGCCAGCCGGCGCCAAGCACCACGTCCATCGTGCCCGCCGGTGCGGGGACGGCTTCCAGATTGACCAGCGCCTGCCGCAGGGCCTCGTCGGCGCCATGCCGCCAGCTTTCCTCGCTCAGAAAATCGCCGAACAGCTTGCGCCCGCCCATGCCGTAGGAGCCGTTTTCCTGCCGGTCGCCGACGCCGGCCACTACGGAGATGTTGAGCCGGGTCAGGGGGCGAACATCGCGCACCCGGTGACCGTCGGCACGCAGGATCTCGACCACCTGCCAGTTGGCGGCGACCGAGACAGAAACCTGCCGGACCCGTTCGTCCTTGCTGCGCAGATAATGGTCGATGCTCTGCAGCAGCTTGACCTTGTCTTCGAAGCCCGGCGTCGAGAGCGGGTTCTGCGCGGTGTAGAGCAGCTTGTTGGTGCGCTGGGGTGCTGCCGAATAGGTGCCTTTGGCGCCGCGCGTCACCGCCGAAACGGCGTCCGCGGCGCGCATCAGCGCGGCTTCCGACAATTCACCCGCATGGGCATAGCCCGATGTCTCGCCCAGCACCGAGCGCAGTCCGAAACCGCGATCCGTGGAATAGGCTCCCGACTTCAGCTTGCCATTGTCAAACAGCAGGGATTCGGTTTCCTCGTATTCTAGGTAGAGCTCGCCATCGTCGGCGTCCTTGAGCGCATCGGCGACGATTCTCTCGACCTTGGCTTCCGAGATGTCGAACTGGCTGGCGAGCGGATCCTGCATGGTCTTGTCCATTTCTGATGAGATCATGACTTGGTATATAGGTTATCCGGCGGCGATTGAAACCGATGGGGACCGGCGCGTGGCTAAAATCCTCGTCGCGTTTGCGAGGCGCGAGACAATGATTGCCCCACGCACCGGCGGACCGGCCAAGTCGGCCATGAAGGCGTTGGCGGGGCAGGGTGGGCGGCTTCGCGATACCGGCCGCCTGCCACCCGGGCGATTAGCGCCCGCCACGTGATCGGCAAGATTGAATTACGATTGGGGACGGCTACACTCAGCCGCCGGCAGACCTACGGTCAGGGTTGACGGCGCAGGTTTCGGTCCCAGGTCAGCTGTATCGGGAGGTGGGCATGGAGAGAACGTTTTGGGATGTGGTGGTTGCCCTGCAGCAGACCAATGCGCTTTGGGGTGTGTTAGCGGCGTTCGCGGTCGCAGGTGGCCTGCTAATCCTTGCTGCGTATTCCGTTCATACCGGCGGCCTTCCCGGGGGCTTCAATTTTTTATTTCTTCAAATATACAAAAAGCGCGGCAAAACAAGACTTCTCGGGATCTGGTTGCTTTACGTCGCCCTAGCCGTCGGCGCTATTGTAGTGTTCAAGCCCATTCCCATGGATGCCGGTTTGCCGCCACTACAGTTTCAACCGTCGCTCGTTCCATCTGAGTACCGGGGGACGATGGAGCAACTCTCTCGCATAGAAAATGCCATCATCGCCAGCATTCCGGAACGACAGGTTAAACCTGTTGAACCTGTTGATGTGAGGACCCTATCCCAGCAAGCCCAGGCCGCCATCGATGACAAGGCGTTGATCGTATTCATCCATGGTTGGAAAGGGGATGAAGCGACATTCAACAAGTTTCCGCAGCTTGTGTCCGATGATATCGCCATGCAAGGGTTCGATACGGAATTGTTCCTGTATCCGGTTTTTATCTTAAAGAGAAATCTGCGGGTTCCGGATATAGCCGAAGTCTTGCGACGGCAATTACTACGCAGTGGGGCAGATGAAAAATACAACCGGATCTATTTGGTGGCGCACAGCTTGGGTGGTGTCATTGCTCGCAAGTTGTATATGCGCAACCAATTGGCCCGCAACAAACTCCCGATTCGCGGCATGCTAAGTCTTGGCAGCCCCTACGGCGGCACCAATTGGGGAAGGCTTGGCAGCTTGTTGGGCGTCGGCGGAGCATTGACCGCGGAACTGGGATCTGGGGCACAGTTCCTTGTCGATCTCAACGCCGACTGGGAAGCGGCGGCACGTGATCCGGTATCGACCTGGTGGTATTGCTTCGCCAGTCCGCTCGACGCTGTCGTGTCCCAGTTAAGCGCAACGACCGGATGCGGCTCGTTCAGCGAAAATTTTGCCGCATTCGGCCATGTGGATATGGCCAAGCCCGAGAGCATCGCGGATGACAGGTACTTGCGGGTTGTGGGAACGATCTTACGCGATGGCAGATTGGACTGAGCCGGAAACCAGTTGAGCCGCCTAACGCTACGTCAGCTAAAATCACGGAAGCGCCGCGTAACCTTCGGTGAAGCCTGCCAGGTCGACCGGAATGCCGATGCCTTCTTCGGGCGTCTGGAACACGATGAAGGTTGCCGTGGTGCCGCCGCGCAAGGTCGTCAGCAGCGTTTCGTCGAGGATCACCTCGGCATAGCAGCCATCGGAGAAACAGCGGACGAAATAGGCCCGGCCGATGTCCTTGCCGTCGATGTTGAGACCGAGTCCGGACGGAAGCAGCACACCAAGCGGCGCCAGCACCCTGAGGATGCGGGCCTGCTGGTCCGCGGTCTTGAGCACCACCACTGAAAGCCCGACCTCGGGACGGTCATCGGCGATGACGTTCTGCATCAGCGCGCATTGTTCTCCCGGCGCGCCCGCAGGCGTGTCGCAGACGATCGACCAGGCGCCGTGCGAGGATTTGACCTTGCCGGCCTGCTGGGCGGCTGCCTGCGTTGCAAGGCCCGAGGGGATGGCGAGCATCAGGCACGCTAGGACAGCGCCAAGACTCCGGTTCGATATCTGTGCAAATGCCATTTCAACTCCATGGAACGGCCGAATCATCGCTCAATTTGTAGATGGGCGCGGGCAAATTGGAACCCTTCACGTCCACTCTCTGCTGTTTTGTGCGGCAAAAATGCGGCTTCGGGGCAACGCTGGCGGATCAAAGTGGACCGGCGAATGCGCCAGGGCTTCAGCCAGCAGGGCGTCCGCGGGCCGGTTTTCGGGGAAAATCGCGGTTCGGCTTGCTTCTGGCCGTCCAAACCCGCCGCTTTCACAAGGCCCCGCGCAAAAATGCCGCATCATCAACAGGTGACGACAGTTGCGGGCGATGTCATTCTGTGATTTGAAGCGCCAATCAAATTGAGGGATTCCGTCTTGTCACGCAGGCGGTACGATACTCGAGGGAGACATAACGTGACCAACAAGCTTTCTGCAGGGCTTGCCGCGCTGGTTTCGCTGGGCGCGAGCCCCGCTTTGGCAGCGCAGCCGGTTGATTGGCAATTGGGCTTGCAGCCCGCTGCCACCGAAATCATGACCCAGATCCGCGGCTTCGAAGCCTATACGCTCTGGTTTATCGTGCCGATCACACTCTTCGTGCTGGCGCTTCTGATCTACGTGATGGTGAAATTCCGCGCCGGGGCCAATCCCACCCCCTCCAAGACCAGCCACAATTCGCTCATCGAAGTGATCTGGACCCTCGGTCCTGTGGTCATTCTGCTGGCGCTGGCGATCCCGTCCTTCAACCTGCTGACCGCGCAGTACTCGCCCCCGGTCGCTGACTACACCGTCAAGGCGACTGGCTACCAGTGGTACTGGGGCTACGAGTATCAGACGGAAAACGAAGTCTCGTTTGACTCTCTGATGATGCAGGATGGCGACCGCGCCGATGCGGGCAAGGAAGACATGGCCGTCTATCCGCGCCTCCTTACGGTCGACAACGAATTCGTCGTTCCGGTCGGCAAGACGGTTCGCCTGTTGGTGACCGCTGCCGACGTGCTGCATTCCTTCGCCATGCCGGCGTTCGGCGTCAAGATGGATGCGGTGCCCGGCCGTCTTAACGAGACATGGTTCAAGGCGGACGCCGAAGGCCTCTACTATGGTCAGTGTTCCGAGCTTTGCGGCAAGGACCACGCCTACATGCCGATCGCGATCCGTGTGGTTGCCCAGGACAAGTTCGATGCCTGGCTTGCTGCAGCGGCCGATGATATCGAAGCCGCCAATCGCAACCTGGTTGCCGCCATCGAAGCCGACACGAAGTCGGTCGATGTCGCCGCCAACGATCAGAATTAAGAGAGGGGACTGAGACCAATGGCCGGTTCAACTGTCGCTCACGACGATCACGACCACAAGCCGCAGGGCTTTGTGCGTCGTTGGATGTATTCCACCAACCACAAGGATATCGGGACGCTCTACCTGATCTTCGCGATCATCGCGGGCATCATCGGCGGTCTTCTCTCCATTGCCATGCGCATGGAGCTGCAGGAGCCCGGCATCCAGATCTTCCACGGCCTGGCCGCAATGGTCTACGGTTTCGAGGGTGATGCGGCCATCGACGGCGGCAAGCACATGTACAATGTGTTCACCACCGCCCACGGCCTGATCATGATCTTCTTCATGGTCATGCCGGCGCTGATCGGCGGCTTCGCCAACTGGATGGTGCCGATCATGATCGGTGCACCGGACATGGCGTTCCCGCGCATGAACAACATCTCGTTCTGGCTTCTGCCGCCCGCCTTCATCCTGCTCCTGCTTTCGATGTTCGTCGAAGGTCCTGCAGGCGCCTACGGCACCGGCGGCGGCTGGACCATCTACCCGCCGCTTTCGACCTCGGGCCAGCCTGGTCCGGCAATGGATTTCGCCATCCTGTCGCTGCACGTCGCTGGCGCCTCGTCGATCCTCGGCGCGATCAACTTCATCACCACCATCTTCAACATGCGTGCGCCGGGCATGACCCTGCACAAGATGCCGCTGTTTGCCTGGTCAGTGCTGATCACAGCATTCCTGCTGCTGTTGTCCCTGCCGGTTCTCGCTGGCGGCATCACCATGCTTCTGACCGACCGCAACTTCGGTACCGCATTCTTCGCGCCTGAAGGTGGCGGCGATCCGATCCTGTTCCAGCACCTGTTCTGGTTCTTCGGTCACCCGGAAGTCTACATCCTGATCCTGCCGGCCTTCGGCATCATCAGCCACATCGTCTCGACCTTCTCGCGCAAGCCGGTGTTCGGCTATCTCGGAATGGCCTATGCGATGGTTGCCATCGGCGCGGTCGGCTTCATCGTGTGGGCGCACCACATGTACACCGTCGGCCTGTCGCTCAACACGCAGCGCTACTTCGTCTTCGCCACCATGGTGATCGCGGTTCCGACCGGCGTGAAGATCTTCTCCTGGATCGCGACGATGTGGGGCGGCTCGATCTCGTTCCGCACCCCGATGCTCTGGGCGATCGGCTTCATCTTCCTGTTCACCGTTGGCGGTGTGACCGGCGTGCAGCTCGCCAATGCCGGTCTCGACCGGGCCATGCACGACACCTACTACGTGGTTGCCCACTTCCACTACGTGCTGTCGCTCGGCGCCGTGTTCGCGATCTTCGCCGGCTGGTACTACTGGTTCCCGAAGATGACCGGCTACATGTACAACCCGACGGTTGCCCGCATCCACTTCTGGGTCACCTTCGTGGGCGTCAACCTGGTGTTCTTCCCGCAGCATTTCCTCGGCCTTGCCGGTATGCCGCGCCGCTACATCGACTATCCGGATGCATTTGCCGGCTGGAACGCGATCTCGTCCTACGGATCGTACATCTCCGGCTTCGGCGTCCTGATCTTCCTCTTCGGTGTCTGGGAAGCCTTCGCCAAGAAGCGCGTTGCCGGTGACAACCCCTGGGGCGAGGGTGCGACCACTCTCGAATGGCAGCTGACGTCGCCGCCGCCCTACCACCAGTGGGAGAAGCTGCCGCGCATCAAGTAATCTTGGCGCAGTCAGCGTGAAATCCAGGCCGCCGGGTCGATCCGGCGGTCTGATGCTTGCAACCGGGAAGCACAAAACCCGGACCCCGCTTGAAGGGGACCGTTGAACCCGGGGATGAAGGAAAGGCAAGTTGCCCATGGCAATGACCAACGAACATGATGCTCTGACCGCTCCCGCTTCGGCGGCTGTCGTCGATGGCGATGCAGGCGATTTCTTCGCGCTGCTGAAGCCGCGTGTCATGTCGCTTGTCGTCTTCACGGCGCTCGTCGGCATGCTGATGGCTCCCGGTGAAATACATCCGGTGATCGGCTTCATTGCCATTCTTGCGATCGCGGTTGGCGGTGGCGCGTCCGGCGCGCTCAACATGTGGTACGACGCCGACATCGACCTGATGATGGGCCGGACCGCGAAACGGCCGATTCCCGCGGGCCGGATTTCTGCGGAAACCACGCTTGCCTTCGGCCTGTTCCTGTCGGTGTTCTCGGTGGCGACCCTCGGCCTGATCGTCAACTGGCTTTCTGCCGGCCTGCTCGCCTTCACCATTTTCTTCTATGCGGTCGTCTACACGATGTGGCTGAAGCGCTCGACGCCGCAGAACATCGTCATCGGCGGCGCCGCAGGCGCATTCCCGCCGATTATCGGCTGGGCCTGCGTAACCAATTCGATCTCGCTCGAGAGCATCGCGCTTTTCGCGATCATCTTCCTCTGGACGCCTGCGCATTTCTGGGCGCTGGCCCTGTTCAAGTCCGAGGATTACGGCCGCGCCGGCGTTCCCATGCTGCCCAATGTGGCGGGTGAGCGCACGACCAAGAACCAGATCGTCCTCTATGCGGTACTCACGGCCATCAGCGGCGTGGTTCCGACCGTCATGGGCTTTGCCGGGTTCGCCTATGGCGTGGTCGCGGCGGTCCTTGGTATGGCTTTCATCTGGTATTCGATCCAGGTCTGGCGGATGCCGGACGGCGACAAGAAGATGATCCCGGCCAAGAAGATGTTTGCCTATTCGCTGCTTTATCTGTTCGTCATTTTCACGGCATTGCTGGTCGATGCGCTGGCGCCGAAATTCATGGGTCTGGTGGCTTGAGCATGGACAGGGTCGAACTCACCGAACAGCAGAAGAAGGCGCGGCGCTCGCGATCCGTGGCGCTGGCGATTGTCCTGGCTGTCCTGGCCGTGCTGTTTTACGTGGTGACCATCATCAAGGTCGGTCCCGGCATCTTCAACCGTCCGATGTGAGGAAGAGGCAATGAGCGGCACTCCGGCGGATACCAGCAAGACCAGAACCAACATGCGCATCGTTGTCGCCTGTTCGGCATTCGTGGCCTCGATGATCGGCGTGAGCTACGCCGCCGTGCCGCTTTACCAGCTGTTTTGCCAGGTCACCGGTTACGGCGGCACCACGCAACGCGTCGAGCAGATGTCGGATACGATCCTCGACCGCACCATCAAGATCCGCTTCGATTCCAACGTCGCAGCCGGTCTGCCATGGGATTTCAAGCCGGTTCAGCGCGAGGTCGAACTCAAGATCGGCGAGACTGTTCAGGTCTCTTACACCGCCAGCAACAAGTCGGACGTGGCCACCTCCGGCCAGGCGACCTTCAACGTCACGCCGATGGCGGCGGGCGCCTATTTCAACAAGATCCAGTGTTTCTGCTTCACCGAAAATGAGCTGAAGCCTGGTGAGACAATGGACATGCCCGTCGTCTTCTTCGTCGATCCGGCGATTGTCGACGATCTGGATGCCAAGGACATAACCACAATCACGCTTTCTTACACTTTCTTCCCCCACGCATCGGAAAAACCCGTTGCAGCGGTGGCGGAGCCGGTGCAAGACAGGAACACCTTGTAAGACCAACACTGCACCGGACGGGTGGTCCGGGGCGGGAATGATGACCATCGGGGAAAAGCTGACATGGCCGACGCACATCAAAAACACCACGACTATCACATCATCGACCCGAGCCCGTGGCCGCTGACCGGATCGATCGGCGCGCTCGTCATGGCGCTGGGCGGCATCGGCTGGATGCAGGGCATGAAGGGCGCGGATTCGCTGCTTGGTCTGCCGATCACCAACCCGGTCCTGTTCCTCGTCGGTCTGGCGATCGTTCTCTACACCATGTTCGGCTGGTGGGGCGCGACCATCAAGGAAGCCCATGAAGGTCATCACACCCGCGTGGTCAGCCTGCACCTGCGCTACGGCATGATCATGTTCATCGCCTCGGAAGTGATGTTCTTCGTCGCCTGGTTCTGGGCCTTCTTCGACGCCAGCCTGTTCCCGGACGAGGTCCATCAGGTTGCCCGCGCCGCCTTTACCGGCGGTCAGTGGCCGCCGGCCGGCATCGAAGTCCTCGATCCGATGCACCTGCCGCTCTACAACACCATCATCCTGCTGCTGTCGGGCACCACGGTGACCTGGGCGCACCATGCGCTGCTGCATGGCGACCGCAAGGGCCTGGTCAATGGCCTGGCGCTGACGGTGGCTCTGGGCATCCTGTTTTCCGGCGTCCAGGCTTACGAATATGCGCACGCTCCGTTCGCCTTCAAAGATTCCATCTACGGTGCCACGTTCTTCATGGCCACCGGCTTCCACGGCTTCCACGTTCTGGTCGGCACGATCTTCCTGATCGTTTGCCTGATCCGTGCCATGAAGGGCGACTTCACGCCGAAGCAGCATTTCGGTTTCGAAGCAGCTGCCTGGTACTGGCACTTCGTTGACGTGGTCTGGCTGTTCCTGTTCTTCTCGATCTACGTCTGGGCATCTTGGGGTGCGCCGATCTACCACGGCTGACATCAAGACCTGGATCCAGCTATTCAGGGGGGCGGCGGGGAAACCTGCCGCCCTCTGCGTTTGAGGCGGGCGAGTGGTCCCGAAACAACAAGGAAACCAGCCAATGTCCAAGGATGAAGCCCATTACCCGCCCGTCGATCCGGTATCGGTCGGATTGCGCGGCCGCTGCCCCCGATGCGGCGAGGGCGCGCTGTTTGATGGCCTGCTCGGCGTGAAGCCGAAATGCGGCGTTTGCGGCCTGGACTATTCCTTCGCTGACGCCGGCGACGGCCCGGCGGTTTTTGTGATTCTCATCATCGGATTTATCGTCGTTGGCCTCGCCCTCTGGCTCGAAGTCAACTACAGCCCGGCGCTCTGGGTTCACCTGATCTTGTGGATTCCGCTGTCGACCATTCTCTGCCTGGGGCTGCTGCGCGGGCTGAAGGGACTGATGATCGCGCTGCAATACCGCCACAAGGCAGCCGAGGGACAGATCGATCGTGGTTGAGCCGGCAGACAGCGGGAAAGCCCGGCGCACCGGCAAGTTCTGGCTCGGCCTGGTTTTATTTCCGATCGCCCTTGCGGTCCTGGTTTCGCTCGGCACCTGGCAGGTCAAGCGGCTTCACTGGAAAGAAGACCTGCTGGCGGCGATCGAACAGCGCAGCCAGGCCGATCCTGTTGATGTCAGCGCAATTAAGGCGGCGCTCGGAGCGGGAGAGCCGATCGACTACCGCGCGGCCCGCGCCTCCGGCCGCTTCCTCAATGACAGGGAACGCCACTTCTTCGCGACCTTCGAAGGCCAGTCCGGATTCTATGTCTACACGCCGCTCGAACTTGATGACGGCCGGTTGCTATTCGTCAATCGCGGCTTTGTCCCCTATGACCGGAAAGAGCCGTCGACTCGGCCGCAAAGCCTGGTCGAGGGCGTGCAGACCATCACCGGTCTCGCGCGCGCCCGGCTCGAGGAAAAGCCCTCCTTCATGGTCCCCGAGAACGACGAGGCTGCCAATATCTTCTACTGGAAGGACCTCGACCGGATGGCCGCGTCCACCGGCTTGGCCGCAGACAAGGTGCTGCCCTTCTTCCTCGATGCAGATTCGACGCCTGTTCCCGGCGGCTTGCCGCGCGGCGGCGTCACGGTCATCGATCTGCCCAACAGCCATCTGCAATATGCCATCACGTGGTATGGTCTGGCGCTCGCCCTGCTCGGTGTCGCCCTGTTCGGATGGTTCAAGCGAAAATCCTGATCACGGCTGGCGTTCCACCATGCCGGCATGCTAGCCGGATACGGCAGATGATCGGAAAGGAAAATCAGGTGGCAATTCTGGCTTTGATCCTGGTGGCGCTGATCGCGCTTGAACATATCTACATTCTTGTGCTCGAGATGTTTTTCTGGACCTCGCCGCGCGGAATGAAGGCTTTCGGCACCAAGCCCGAGCAGGCGATCCAGACCAGGGTCATGGCGGCCAACCAGGGGCTCTACAACGGCTTTCTCGCTGCCGGCCTGATCTGGTCTCTGCTCCACCCGGATACCGGCTTTGCCTTCCAGCTCAAGCTGTTTTTCCTTGGCTGCGTTCTGGTCGCCGGCCTATATGGGGGCGCAACCGCATCGCGCAAGATCTTCGTCATCCAGGCGCTTCCAGCTGCGATTGCCCTGATCGTCGTTCTCATTGCCGGTTGACTTTGACCGGCTGAAACACTTGATGAGCCAATGAACCGAACCCCACTGACAATCCGGCTTTGCGGCCCCCGCGGTTTTTGTGCCGGGGTGGATCGCGCCATCCAGATCGTGGTGCTGGCGCTGAAGAAGTATGGAGCGCCGGTCTATGTGCGCCATGAGATCGTCCACAACCGTTTCGTTGTCGAGGGTCTGGAGGCGCTCGGCGCGGTCTTCGTCGAGGAGCTTGATGAAATTCCGGTGGAGCATCATGCCCAGCCGGTGATCTTTTCGGCCCACGGCGTCGCCAAGTCCGTGCCCGCGGACGCCGAAGCCCGCAACCTGTTCTATCTCGATGCCACCTGTCCGCTCGTTTCCAAGGTCCACAAGCAGGCCATGCGCCACGAGCGGCTGGGCCGGCACGTCGTGCTCATCGGCCACAAGGGCCATCCCGAAGTCATCGGCACCATGGGACAGCTGCCGCCGGGCGCCGTGACGCTGGTCGAAACAGTGACGGATGTCGACGCCTTCGAGCCCGCCGATCCCGCAGCCCTCGGCTTCGTCACCCAGACGACCCTGTCGGTGGACGACACCGCCGACGTGATCGCGCGGCTCAACCAGCGCTTCCCTGAGATCACCGCGCCTGCGGCGGAATCGATCTGCTACGCCACCACCAACCGCCAGGATGCGGTCAAGCAGGCGGCTCCCGGCTGCGATCTGTTCGTGGTTGTCGGCGCCCCCAATTCCTCCAACTCCAAGCGGCTTGTCGAAGTCGCGCTGAAGGCCGGGGCGAAGAAGTCGATCCTGCTGCAGCGCGCCCACGAAATCGACTGGGACGCCATCGGCGACATTCGCCTGCTCGGACTGTCCGCCGGGGCGTCGGCGCCGGAAGTCGTCGTCGCCGAGATCATCGACGCGTTCAAGGCCCGTTTCGATGCGACCATCGAGCTGGCCGAGACCGTGCAGGAGACCGAGAACTTCCTGGTCAATCGCGAACTGCGCGATGTCGAACTCACCACCGCCGACATGGCGTTCGTCAACGGAGAGCGCTGAGAATGGCCGTCTATACGGATGTGAACGAGGAACAGCTCAGGGCGTTTCTCGAGGAATACGATGTCGGCACCCTCTTGTCCTACAAGGGCATTGCCGAAGGGGTGGAGAATTCCAATTTCCTGCTGCGCACCAGCGGCGGCACCTTCATCCTGACGCTCTACGAGAAGCGGGTCAATCGCGACGACCTGCCGTTTTTCCTGGGGCTGATGGATCATCTGGCGCTCAAGGGGCTGAGCTGCCCGCTGCCGATCGAGCGCAAGGATGGCGGCCACCTGGGGGAACTGGCCGGCCGGCCGGCGGCGATGGTCTCGTTTCTCGACGGCGCCTGGCTGCGCAAGCCGCAGGCCCTGCATTGCCGCGAGGTGGGCCGTGCCCTGGCCGCCATGCATGTGGCCGGCAATGATTTCCCGATCCGCCGCGTCAACGGCCTTACCGTGGTCAACTGGCGGCCCCTGTGGGAGGGATCGCGCGACCGGGCCGACGAGGTCCAGCCCGGGCTGCGCGATGAGATCGATCAGGAACTGGCAGCCCTTGAAAGCAACTGGCCGGACAATCTGCCGGAGGGTGTGATCCATGCCGACCTGTTCCCCGACAATGTGTTTTTCATCGAGGACCGGCTGTCGGGCCTGATCGACTTTTATTTCGCCTGCAATGATTTCTTCGCCTATGACGTCGCCATCTGCCTCAACGCCTGGTGCTTTGAAGCCGACGGCGCATTCAACCTGACAAAGGGCATGGCGCTGATCGACGGCTACGTGTCGGTTCGTCCGCTCGACCAACGCGAGGCGGAAGCCTTGCCGCTGCTGGCGCGTGGCGCTGCGTTGCGCTTCTTCCTCACGCGCCTGCACGACTGGCTGACCACGCCGGAAGGCGCGCTGGTGGTCAAGAAGGACCCGCTCGAATATCTGCGCAAGCTGCGGTTCCATCGCAGGATCGGATCGAGCTCGGAATATGGCCTTCGCAGCAAGGATCTGACACATTGAAGCATGTTGAAATTTTCACCGACGGCGCCTGTTCGGGCAATCCCGGTCCGGGCGGCTGGGGCGCCATCCTGCGCCATGGCGCATCGGTCAAGGAAATGTCGGGCGGCGAGGCCGAAACGACCAACAACCGCATGGAGCTGCTGGCGGCGATCTCGGCGCTGAACGCGCTCAAGAGCGCCTGCGAGGTCGACCTCTACACCGACAGCAAATATGTCATGGACGGCATTTCCAAGTGGATTTTTGGCTGGAAGAAGAACGGCTGGAAGACCGCCGACAAGAAACCGGTGAAGAACGCCGAACTCTGGCAGGCGCTTGATCAGGCCAACCAGCGCCACAAGGTCAAGTGGCACTGGGTCAAGGGCCATGACGGCCATCCGGAGAATGAACGCGCCGATGAGCTGGCGCGGGAGGGCATGGCCCCCTTCAAAACCAGAACGGCGCCCCGATAGGGCGCCGCTTGATGTTTCGCATTGTCTGCGGAGCTCAGAGCTGCTCAAGCAGGGCGGCAGCGCCAGAGGCTACTGCCGTGCCGGGGGTCTCTTCGAGATTGAATGCCGTCACCTTGCCGTCCTCGACAATCATCGAATAGCGCTTCGAGCGGATGCCCAGCGTGCCTGCGGAAAGATCCGCATCCATGCCGATCGCCTTGGTGAAGCTCGCATCCCAGTCCGACAGGTAGCGCAGCTTGCCGGTGCCGTTGGTTGCCTTTTCCCAGGCCCCCATGACGAAGGCGTCATTGACGGACACCACGGCGATCTCGTCGACACCCTTTGCCAGAATGGCGTCGCGGTTCTCGAGGTAACCGGGCAGGTGATTGAGATGGCAGGTCGGCGTAAACGCGCCGGGCACCGCGAACAGGACGACCTTCTTGCCGGCGAACAGGTCGCTGACCTTTGTCTCGGTCATGCCGTCTGCGGTTTTTTCCTTGAAGGTGGCTTCGGGCAGTTTGTCCCCAATTGAAATCGTCACGTCGGCGCTCCTTGTGTGCCTTTGCTATCAGCCGCAATCTAGGCGTTGCGGCGGAAATTTCGAGTCTTGATTTCAAGAAAATCGGGCCGGAATCAATCCCCGGCGGCGCGGTTGACCGAAACGGTCTGAGCGATGGCGCGCTGACCCAGCGTGACGACAATGTCGAGCGGGAGGGGAGCGGTGTCCGCATCCGCTCCGGAAGGCTGTTCGACCCGGACCGTCCATTCGGCCAGCCCGTCCGCGTTGCTTGTCAGCTTCGGCGGAGCGAAGGCGAAACCGTCCGGTCCGGCGACAAATATCTCGGGATCGACGCCCGAAGGGCGGAATGCGGGCAGGGTCGCCGAAATCGTCAGCTGCGTCCCGTTCATCTCAAGCAGCGCCGACTTGAGGCTGAAATCGGCCCCGGGGGCTTCCGGCAGGCGGGCAAACGCGGCATCGACCGCCTGCCGCGCGGCATCATGGCCGGCGGGATCTGCGGGCAGGTCGACCACCAGTTCGGCCTGAAACGGCACGCAGATCTTTTCGCAGATGCCGATGAAGGCCTGTGCGTGGACCTGCCCGTTCCCGGATCCGGTGCGCCGGAATGTCAGCGGAAACTGCACCGGCGCCGTATAGCCGGCCCAGATCGCATAGCCGTCATCGACGCGCACCGGCGCCGGGTAGTCCATCGACAGGAGAGCCACGCCTTTGTTCAGCGAAAAATCCAGCGTCGGCGGAATCCCCGCACTGCCGGGATCGCGCCAATAGGTCTTCCAGCCCGGTTCCAGGTCGACATCGAGAAAACCGGCAATCGTGCCGTCGTCGCGCGGCGCCGGATCGATGACCAGGCGCATGCGCCCGCCTTCGGTCTCGGCCCAGCCGCTGTCGAGTGACCAGGCCGGAACCAGGGTCACGGCAAGCGCGATCGTCTGGCCGAAGAGAACAGGCAGCAGGTGCCGGAGCAGGGATATCGCAGGGCGTTTTGACATGGGGCCATCCTAACGGAACCGGCAGCGGCAAATCCATTCAATACAACGGACCGGTTTCTCATTTTTCCGTGACCGGTCGCTCCACGCGTTGGGCGTCAGCCAATCATGAGCCGAAAGGGGCTTTCCAAAATGCTGAAACTTGCTAGGCTCGATCCATGTTCGGGATCGATAGGAAATTGTCCCGGGGGCCCCGGGGATGCCTGGATGGGCATTTCCTCGTAGCCATGCCGGGTATGAGCGATGAGCGCTTCGAGCGCGCTGTCATATTCGTGTGCGCCCATTCCGAGGATGGCGCCATGGGGTTCATTGTCAACCGACCGCAACCGCTTCTGTTCGAGCAGTTGCTCGAAAATCTCGATCTCGACAGCCCGAAGGGCCATGGACCCGCCTCGCGCGGCGGCGTCAGCGATCGCGCCCGTGACTTTCCCATCCAGCTCGGTGGTCCGGTGGAATCGGGCCGCGGCTTCGTCCTGCATTCCGACGATTACCTGAGCGAGTCGACCATACCGGTGAACGACGATCTGTGCCTGACGGCGACGGTGGATATCCTGCGGGCCATCAAGGAAGGCCGTGGGCCGGAACGCGGCATCATGCTTCTGGGCTACGCCGGCTGGGCGCCCGGGCAGCTCGAAAGCGAAATCGCATCCAATACCTGGCTGAGCTGCCCCGGACGCGACGATCTGGTCTTTGACCAGGACCATTCCGGAAAATACGACCGGGTTCTGGCCCATATGGGGATCCAGCCGGCGATGCTGTCCAACCAGGCAGGCCACGCCTGAGAGCTGTTCTATCCGACCGCATTGCCGATGAAACGATGAAACCGGAAGGCTGACCGGGGCAGGGAAACCGGCGGGCAGGGCGCCAGGTAGCGGCAGTCAGTTTGGCCGGGCCACCGGGAAACGCTCCTTCAGGAGCTTCTGAACCGAATCCGATCCGATCGGCGGGCCGAACAGGAAGCTCTGTCCATAATCGCAGCCGATTTCCGAGAGCTTCATCGCATCGGTTTCAGACGCCACACCCTCCGCGACGACCTTCATCTCCAGCTGCTTGGCGAGATTGACGATGGAGCGGATCAGAACCCCACCCTTTTCGGACTGGTCAGCCACCAGCGCCTTGTCGATCTTGATGGTCTTGAACGGGAACCGCGTCAGGTACGACAGCGATGAGTGGCCGGTTCCGAAATCATCGAGCGTCAGCCCAATGCCGGCGTCGGCAAGCCGCGACAGCGTCATCAACGCCTGCTGCGGGTTGTGCATGACCAGGCTCTCGGTCAACTCGAGGCGAAAATGCCTGGGGTCGTTCTGGGTGGCGGAGATGACCTTGATCACGTCGTTGCACAGGTCGCTCTTGAGCAGCTGCGCGCTCGACAGATTGACCGACATGAACACCGGGATGTCGCCGATCGCCGACTGCCACAGCGCCAGATCCTCGGCCGCGCGCTTGAGCGAATACATGCCGAGTTCGAGGATCAGGTCGGAGGTTTCCGCCACCGGGATGAACTCCGAGGGCGGCACCGTTCCGCGTTTCGGGTCTTCCCAGCGAAGCAGGGCCTCGAAACCGGCGATCTCCGCATCCTTCAACTCGACGATCGGTTGGTAGACCAGCGTCAGCTCGTTGCGTTCCAGCGCCCGCCTGAGGTCGCTTTCCAGACGCTGCCGGTCCGACCCCACCGTCCGGAACGCCGGGCGGAACGGTTCGATCCGGTTGCCACCGAACCGCTTGGCCTGGTACATCGCAAGCTCCGCGTCCTTCATCAGGTCGTCGGGAACGGCGTTGTTCTCCACCCAGGTGACCAAGCCGATCGACGCCGTCAGCCGGATTTCCTGACCGGCGAAATCGATCGGGGCGGAAATCGCCTTGGAAATCGCCTCTGCCAGGGCTGCCACCTTGACCGCCTCCTGCTCGGACACCAGCACCAGCCCGAACTGGTCGCCGGAAATCCGCGCCAGCGTGTCCTGCGGCTTCAGCAGCCGTTTCAGGCGCCGGGTCAGCGCCAGCAGGATGGTGTCGCCGACCGACATGCCGAGCCTGTCATTGACCTGCTTGAAACGGTCGAGATCGATCATGAACACGCTTGGCCGCACATTCGGGTTGGTCTCGGCCAGGCTGATCACGGTCTGCAGGCGGTCGAGGAACAATTGCCGGTTCGGCAGCCCGGTCAGATTGTCGTGCACGGCATTGTGCAAGAGCCGGTCTTCCGAGGTCTTCTGCTCGGTAACGTCGATGATGGTGCCGACACAGCGGATCACTTCGCTGTTGGAGCCAAGCACCGGACGGGCCCTGAGCGCCATCCAGTGGTAATGCCCATCCTCGGCGCGCATCCGGAACTGGTGATTGAGCCGGCCCTTGCGATGCTCAAGCAGCACGTCGAGCGTCGTGCGGAACCGGTCGCGGTCGTCGGCGTGGATGCGCGGCAGCCAGGTGCGGGCGGGTCCAGCGAGTGCACCGGGCGGCAGTCCCAGCTGCGGCGAAAGATCCGGCGAGGTGACCACCCGGTCACGCACCACGTCCCAGTCCCAGACCGTGTCGCCGGAGCCCGCCAAGGCCATGGCCTGCCGTTCCATGTCCGAGAACAGGCCCTGATGGTAGGCGCCGCCGGCAAAGGCGTGCTGCATCACCGTAAAGCCCATCAGCAGCACGATCAGCACCAGGCCGCCGCCGAGCGCCGGCTGGACGATGTCATTGGCAAGCTGTCCCGTCACCGTCACCCAGGCGCCGAACAGCCAGCATAATATCAAGGCCCAGGTCGGGATCAGCATCACCGCCCTGTCGTAGCGATTGAAGCCAAGATAGGCGATCAGCGCCACGCCGGCGACCGCGGTCGCCGCAAAAGAGATGCGGGCAATGCCCGACGCCACCGGCGGATCGTAGATCGCCACCGCGAACAGCCCGCCCAGTCCGAGGATCCAGGCCACCGTCACATAGGACAGGTTTGTGTGCCAGCGGTTGAGATTGAGATAGGTGAACAGGAAGACCACCAGCCCGGTCGCCAGCAGCACTTCGGTTCCCGCCCGCCATATCCGCTCGTCGCCGGGCGTCACGCTGATGAGCTTGGAGAGGAAGCCGAAGTCGACCGAGACATAGGCCAGCACCGCCCAGGCAAGTGCCGCGGTTGCCGGTAGCATCGACGTGCCCTTGACCACGAACAGGATGGTCAGGAAGACGGCCAGAAGACCGGCAATGCCCAGCACGATGCCGCGATAGAGCGTGTAGGCGTTGACAGTATCCTTGTAGGCCTCGGGCTCCCACAGATAGATCTGCGGCAGGTCGGGTGCGGCGAGCTCGGCAACAAAGGTGATCACGGTTCCCGGGTTGAGGGTGATGCGGAAGACATCGTCCTCGCTGCTTTCGACCTGGTCGAGTGCAAAGCCTTCGCTGGGCGTGATGGAGAGAATCCGGGTCGAGCCCAGATCAGGCCACAACAGGTCGGATCCCACCAGCCGGAAATGCGGCGCCACGATCAGCCGGTCGATCTGTTCGTCTGTAACGTTGGCGAGCGCAAAAACCGCCCAGTCGCCGGAATGCTCGGGCGAGCTGGAACGGACCTCGATCCGTCGGACGATGCCGTCCGCGCCCGCTGCCGTCGACACCTGGAAGGCCTCGCCACGTCCCTTGTAGATCTCCGTCGTTGCCGTCAGGTCGAGCGCGGTGTCGTCGCGGCTGATCTTCACCGGCTCGATCGCCTGCGCTGCCGGGGCGAAGCCCAGCACCATACAGACGGCGAGGAGGCTCAGTGCCAACCGAAGGCAAGTGCCTGCCATGGCGCCAAGACGCCTGATCGGAGTGAAGCGGGGCATGTATTTCATTCGCCGGAACCGGATCCTTTCGCGCGTGTCGACTGCCAATCCTCGGCTATCAGCGCGTAAAGCAGGTGGTCGCGCCAGGCGCCGTTGATTTTGAGGTAGCCGTTCAAGTATCCCTCACGCCGAAACCCGACCTTTTCAAGGAGGCGCCGGCTCCTTTCATTGTCCGGAATACAGGCCGCCTCTATCCGGTGCAACTGCATCCTGTCAAAGACATGGGGAAGGAGGGCTTTTAACGCGTCGCCCATCAGTCCCTTGCCTGCGTGCTGTTCTCCCATCCAGTAGCCGAGCGAGCAGCTTTCCGCCACGCCGCGCCGGATCGATCCGAGCGTCACTCCCCCGACAATCCGGCCATTGGCCTTCTGGCAGACGAAAAGCGGCAGCGCCACGCCGGCTTCGCGGTCGGTGTCGTAACGGCGGATGCGGTAGCGGAAGGCCGTCCGGGTCAGGTCGTCGTCGGCCCAGCGCGGCTCCCAGGGCTCCAGAAAGGCCCGGCTTGCGGCACGCAACCGACTCCACTCGGCGAAATCGCCGATGACCGGAATGCGCAGAAAGGTCTTGTTCCCTTCGATCCGGAGCTCTTCCTGACTCCGGCTGCGGAAACGAAACACCGGAGGCGCCATGGCAGGGACAATCCTTAGGCTTATTCGGCTGCGGCAGTTCGCCCGCCATGCCGACCAAGTGCTTGAGCCATTTCCGACACCGAGAGCAGCTTGTCCACCGGGCCGATTGCCGACACCGTGATCGGGGTATCGAAGAACAGTTTTCCGGCGAGATCGGACAGTCTCTGTGGCGTCAGATTGGCCAGCCGCTCCATCAGTTCCTCGTTGCTCACCGGTCTGCCGAACAGCAGCATCTGGCGGGCGATCTGGCTGGCGCGCGCGGCCGGGCTTTCCTGCGCCATCAGGAGGCCGGAGCGCACTTGTGCTCGCGACCGGTTGATCTCCTGCTCCTCGACGCCATCCGTGGTTTTTGCGAGTTCCGACAGGATGACCGGGACAAGCTCTGCCAGATCCTCCTCGCCGGTTGCCGCATGAACGCCGAACAGGCCCGAATCCGAAAAGCCCCAGTGGAACGCGTAGACCGAATAGCACAGGCCTCGCTTCTCGCGGACTTCCTGAAACAGCCTCGATGACATGCCGCCGCCAAGGATGTTGGCCAGCAGCTGCGAGCAGTAGAAATCGCGCACCTGGTAGGCGCGGCCCTCGAACCCGATCAGTACCTGCGCGTCCATCAGGTCGCGGCTTTCGCGGTAGTCGCCGCCGGTGTAGCTGGCAGTCGGTATGGTGCGCAACAACGTGCCGGTGGGCTTGATGCTCTGTCCGAAACTGTCGTCGATGAGCTTGACGAATGTGTCGTGTTCCACCGCGCCGGCGGCCACGACGACGATGCGGTCGCCGGTATAATGGCGCGCCAGGTAGGCGCGAATCTGGTCCGCGGTGAACGCCTTGACCGTTTCAGGCGTGCCGAGAATCGGACGGCCGATGGTCTGGTCGCGGAAGGCGGCTTCCGTGAACTTGTCGTAGACAACGTCGTCCGGCGTGTCGTTGGCCGCGCCGATTTCCTGCAGGATGACGTGCTTTTCGCGGGTCAGCTCATCCTCGTCGAACACCGAATTGGTCAGGATATCGTGCAGGATGTCGACCGCCAGCGCCACGTGGTCCTTGAGCACCCGGGCGTAGTAGGAGGTGGTCTCCGTCGAGGTCGCGGCATTGACCTCGCCGCCGACATTCTCGATCTCTTCGGCGATCTGCCGCGCCGTGCGCTTGTGGGTTCCCTTGAACGCCATATGCTCGAGCAGGTGCGCAATCCCGTGCTCCTGTGCGGTTTCGTCGCGGGACCCTGACTTCACCCAGACGCCGAGAGCCACGCTCTCGAGATGGGGCATCGTCTCGGTAACCACCGTGACGCCGTTGCTCAGGCGTGTCGTCTTGACTTTCATACTGTCACTTTCCCCGGCTCATCGCGTGGCCCGTGTAAGCGACAGGATATGGCTTTCCACCTCGTCCTGGTCATTGGGCACTACGCTGAACCGTTCCTCCCGTTGCATAAGGTCAGAGAGCCACGACGGGAGCGCGGGGTCAATACCACAGGCTTTTTTTACGGCATCCGGGAACTTGGCCGGATGCGCGGTTGCGAGCGTGATCATCGGCGCCGATGGCTTTTCCATCCGTGCCGCAACGCACACGCCGACGGCCGTGTGCGGATCGAGCACATAGCCGGTTTCGGCCTGGACGTCGCGGATCATCGCCTTGACCTGGCGCTCGCTGGCCCGGCCGGCACGGAATTCCCTGCGGATGGCCTTGAGGGCGGGCTCGGCGATGTCGAAAGCGCCGGACTGCTTGAGCCCGGACATCGCCCGGCGCACGGCTTCCGGATCGCGGTCGTTGGCGTCAAACAGCAGACGCTCGAAATTCGACGAGATCTGGATGTCCATCGATGGCGATGTCGTCGGGTTGACGCCGCGCATCTCGTAGCGCCCGGTGCGCATGGTCCGCGCCAGGATGTCGTTTTCATTGGTGGCGATCACCAGCTTGGCGATGGGCAAGCCCATGCGCTTGGCGCAATATCCAGCAAATATGTCGCCGAAATTTCCGGTCGGGACCGTGAAAGACACCTTCCGGTCGGGGGCGCCCAGTGAAACGGCTGCGGTGAAATAGTAGACGATCTGGGCCATGATCCGCGCCCAGTTGATCGAATTGACGCCCGACAGGCGCACCTGTTCGCGGAAGGAAACGTGATTGAACATGGCTTTGACCATGTCCTGGCAATCGTCGAAATTGCCCTTCAGCGCCAGCGCATGAACGTTGGATGCCTTCGAGGTGGTCATCTGCCGCTGCTGCACCGGCGATACCCGGCCTTCGGGAAACAGGATGAAGATGTCGGTGCGGTCGCGCCCGGCAAAGGCCTCGATCGCCGCGCCCCCGGTATCGCCCGAAGTGGCGCCGACGATCGTCGCCCGCTCGCCGCGCTTGGCCAGCACATGGTCCATCAGCCGCGCGATCAGCTGCATCGCCACGTCCTTGAAGGCGAGCGTCGGTCCGTGGAACAACTCCAGCAAGAAGGCGTTCGGGCCGCTCTGCACCAGCGGCGCGACCGCCGGATGACGGAAGGTGGCATAGGCCTCGTCAATCATCGCGCGGAGGTCCGCGGGCTCGATCTCGCCGGCGGTGAACGGCTCGATCACGCGGAAGGCGATTTCCTGATAGCTCTGTCCGCGCATCGCCCGGATGTCCTTGCGCGAAAAGCCGGGCCATTCCCGCGGCACGTAAAGGCCGCCGTCGCGGGCCAGTCCCGCCAGAAGCGCATCGCTGAACTTGAGTGCGGGCGCTTCGCCCCGTGTCGAAATATAGTCCACAGACATGTTCTCCGGTGGTGGACGCGGATCGCGCAAGATGAGATAACGCCGGTCGATTTTACGCCGCGCGGCTGATATAGACCATGGGCGGTCGTCATGCAAAGGCCACACAGTTGTTTGACAGCTGGTCTTTCGCATTGGGTGTATGAAGGTAGGATTATCGTGTCACAAAGTTTGTTGCGTTTCGCCCCGGTCCTGATCAGCGCTGCGCTGATTGCCGGCTGCACCTCCGCCGATCCCCGTTCGGTGCTCAGTCCAAACCGTTCCGACCAGCCGGCGGCGGTCGATGCGACCCTGGGTGCAGAAGTGGTGCAGGGCGCCTGCCCGGCAGTGTTGCTGCGCGAAGGCACCGCTTACTATACCACCTACGCCAAAGGCGGAGACGGTGATCCGGCCAAGGTAATCCATCAGGCGTCGATCACCGACAGGACACGGCAATGCCGGGTCAGCGGCGACCAGATGATTGTCACGGTCGTTGTGACCGGACGCGTCGTCGGCGGTCCGCAGGCCAAGAGCGGCGAGGTCGGTCTGCCGCTCCGCGTGGTTGCGCTCGATGGCGAGACGGTTCTCTATTCCGAACTGCAGAAACAGCCGGTCAACATCACCGCGGGCGGCCCGGCTGAACAGTTCATCTACACCAATGCCGCCGTGACCTTCCCGGTCAGCGCATCCCGCTCGGTCAAGCTCTATGCCGGCTTCGATCCGGGACCGTACAACACGCCCTGACACTTACGGCCGCGATGAACGGCAAACCGACTCAGAGCAGTTCGGACCAGCCCGCCAGCGCTTCCACGGTGGCGGGAAGATCGGCCATCCGGCTGATCACGGTTTCCGCGCCCGCTTCGGTCAGCTTGTCGGCATGACCAGGGTAGCTGTGCGATCCGCCGGTAAACCCGACGACCCGCATGCCGGCGGCGATTGCCGCATGGATGCCATGCACCGAATCCTCGATCACCAGCACATTGGCGGGCTTTGCATCGAACTGTTTAGCGCCGTGAAGAAACACGTCCGGCGCAGGCTTGGTGCGGCCTTCGCCCAAATCCTTCGCCGAATAGACATGCGCGCCGAACAGCCGGTCGAGCCCGGTGCGCGCGAGCATCGCCTTGAGCCGGTGGGATGACGAGTTCGAGCAGATGCAGCGCTTGCCACCGATCCGCGCGATTGCCTGCGCTGCTCCCTCGATCGCCTGGACTTCCTTGCCGAGCTTCTTGTCGAGGAGCGATTCCGAGGCGTCGAGCAGCGTCGCCGAGAACGGAATGCTGGCTTCCCGCTCGACCTCGAACAGGATGTCCTTCCAGGTCAGGCCGGCAAAGCGTTCGGCCAGTTCCTCGGCGCTGATCGGGTAGCCCGCATCGGTCAGAAGCTTGGATTCCACCTGCGCCGCGATGATCTCGCTGTCGACCAGCACGCCGTCGCAATCAAAGATGATGAGGTCGAAACCGGCCATGGAAGTGTTCCTGTCCTTGGGAAAGGCGGGGAGGGGGAAAAGTGCCACCGCACCTACAGCATGCCAGGATGACAGGCAAGTGAAGGATGCCCCTGGAGCGCGACGGTGTCGTGCCGGCGGCTTTGCCCCGCTGGACGCCTGCGAGAGCGGGCGAACAGCCGGTCAGGCGCGCAAACAAGCTTGGTCACGCGCGGGGGCAGACCATCGAAAGTGCTGTTTTTGCAGGAGGGACCGGACCGGACCGGAACCGCGCTCCCGCCATTCACCAGATGTTTACCCTGTTCGGTAACCATAAGGCTCAGTTGTTGCGTAAGTGTACTGTGAGTATCAAATGGCCCGACCTGTCTCGCTTTCCGGAATTTCCGCCGTCAATGCCACGCGTCAGTCCTGGCTCGACACCATCATCAAGGGTGATTGTGTTGCAGCGCTCGAGGCGCTCCCCGCAAACTCCGTCGACGTGATCTTCGCCGACCCGCCCTACAACCTCCAGCTTGGCGGCGATCTCGCCCGTCCGGACCAGTCGATGGTCGACGCTGTCAACGATCACTGGGACCAGTTCGAGAGCTTCGCCGCCTACGACGCCTTTACCCGCGCCTGGCTTCTCGCCTGCCGCCGGGTGCTCAAACCCAACGGCACCATCTGGGTGATCGGCTCCTATCACAACATCTTCCGCGTCGGCACCCAGCTGCAGGATCTCGGCTTCTGGCTTTTGAACGATGTCGTCTGGCGCAAGACCAACCCGATGCCGAATTTCCGCGGCCGCCGGTTCCAGAACGCGCACGAGACCATGATCTGGGCCTCGCGCGACCAGAACGCCAAGAGCTACACCTTCAATTACGAAGCCATGAAGGCGGCCAATGACGACGTGCAGATGCGCTCTGACTGGCTGTTTCCGATCTGCACCGGCGCCGAACGGCTCAAGGGCGAGGACGGCAAGAAGGTGCATCCGACCCAGAAGCCCGAGGCGCTGCTGGCGCGCGTGCTGATGGCTTCCTCCAAGCCCGGCGACGTGGTGCTTGACCCGTTCTTCGGCTCCGGTACCACCGGCGCGGTCGCCCGTCGTCTCGGACGTCATTTCGTCGGCATCGAGCGCGAGCAGGACTATATCGACGCGGCCCGCGCCCGCATCGACGCCGTCGAGCCGCTGGGCAAGAACGAACTCACCGTCATGACGGGAAAACGCGCCGAGCCGCGTGTGGCCTTCAACGTGCTGATCGAGGCCGGCCATGTCAAACCCGGTGATGTGCTGTTTGATGCCAAGCGCAGGCACCAGGCGATCGTCCGCGCCGATGGTACGCTGGTCGCCAATGGCCAGGCCGGTTCGATCCACAAGGTCGGTGCGCTGGTGCAGGGTTTTGATGCCTGCAACGGCTGGACCTTCTGGCACGTCGAAACCGCCGACGGCCTCAAGCTGATCGATGATTTCCGCGCCGCGATCCGCGAGGAAATGGCGCGCGCCGGATAGGCTCCGGCAACGAGATCCGGCGGGCGTCAAGTACCTTCAGTCCCCGCCGGTCATGCAGCGCCCGGGATGTGTCGCACATCCCGGGCGTCCGTTCTTTGCGGGCTGCGGTTGAAACAGCCCGCGCCGAGCCACGCTCCGGGATCAGATCACGTTCAGCGCCCTGAGGTCACCGCGCAGTTTCTCCGCGCCAGTGAAATGCACCGCCTGCCAGCCCGCCGCGATGGCGCCTTCGACATTCTTCTCGCTGTCGTCGATGAACAGGCATCCGGCCGGATCGAGGTCGAAACTCGCCACATGGGTGTCGTAGATCTCCCGGTCCGGCTTGATCATGCCGATCTCGCCTGAAACGGTGACGCCGCGCGGAACCTTGAGAAACGGAAACCGTTCCTGGGCTTCCTTGAACGTGTCGGCGGCGAAATTGGTCAGCATCGTCACGTCGCGGCCCTGCTGGATCAGGTCGAGCATGATGTCGACGCTGTCGTCATAGGCATGGCTGACCATCTCGTGCCAGTGCAGCCGGAAGGCGCGGATCAGGTCGGCTTGGCCCGGAAATTGGTCGATCAGCAGCGCCTCGGCCTCGGCCCAGCTGCGGCCGCGGTCCTGTTCCAGGTTCCATTCGTGGGTGCAGACATTGGTGAAGAAAGCATTGCGCTCTGCCTCGTCCGGGATCAGCCGGCTGAACGGAATGTTCGGGTCGTAATGGATCAGCACCTTGCCGATATCGAACACGATGTGGCTGACTGGCCGCCCCACCGATTGGTTTGTCTCGCTCATGACTTGCCTTTTCTGAACAATGCGGGGTAGGCGGCGCCAAGCGCCTTTTTCATCACGGTGGGCAACGCTTCGCCGGGCAGCGAATCGCTGTCACTCCACCAGCCCTCATGGTCGGGGATGGCGGTGACAACCGCATGAAAAACCTCAAGCCGCAATTCAAAATGTGTAAACACATGTGAAATGACGCCCTTGCTGCGCCAGCCGGCCTCGAACGGGGCGGATTTCGCTCCGGTCTCGCCGTCGGCGCGCACCGTCCAGTTGGTGGTCGGCACCCCGGTCATGCCGCCGAGCAGCCCCTTGTCCGGTCGTTTGACCAGCAGCACCGCGCCATCGCCGCGTTCGGCCACGAAGGCGGCGCCGAGGCGCACCGGTTTGGTCTTCTTCGGAAGCTTGACCGGGAACTGCTCCTGCCGTCCGGACTTTCTTGCCTGGCAGTCCGCGCTGAGCGGACACAGCGCGCAGGCCGGCCGCCGGGGTGTGCAGATCGTGGCGCCAAGATCCATCAGCGCCTGGGCGAAGTCGCCGGGCCGGCCGGCGGGCGTGGCTTCCCCGACAAGATCACGTATTTCCCCCTTGGCCGAGGGCAGGGGTGTTTCGATCTCGAACAGCCGTGTGAACACCCGCTCGATATTGCCGTCGACAACTGCGGCGGGCCGGTCGAATGCAATCGCCGCGATCGCTGCTGCCGTGTAAGGGCCGACGCCGGGCAGGCTCAGCAGGCCTTCCTCGGTGTCGGGAAACCGGCCGCCATGGTCCTGGGCCACCACGTCGGCGCAGCGTTTGAGATTGCGGGCGCGGGAATAGTATCCGAGCCCGGCCCAGGCCTTCATCACGTCTTCCGTTTCCGCCGCCGCCAGATCCGCAACGGTCGGCCAACGCGTCACGAAGGCGGCAAAATAGGGTTTGACCGCCTGAACGGTGGTTTGCTGCAGCATGATTTCCGAAAGCCACACAAGGTAGGGATCGGTCACGACGCCCTGCGCGCGCTCATCCGGGCTGATCCGCCAGGGCAGGGCACGGGCATGCCGGTCATACCAGGCAAGCAGCGGGGTGGCGATCCCGGGCGCGGTCTTGGGCAGCTTTGTGGATGACATTGAACTCATGGAACGGTGTGGGGGCGGGAACGTGAGATAGCGCGCCGAATGGCTTACACAAGCCCGGATCATGTCGTGCATATCACTCGTGCGCAATCCACAGGAATGGTTTTCCCGCCGTCCCAGGCGTTGTCCGTTTTCCCGGAGTGTTTCATCCGGTGTCCGTCTCCCCTATGCGCAAGCGCGGACCAACGACATTCGACCGGCCCCGATTGAGCGGTGCCGGTCGAATGTTGTGTGCATGGGGCTGTTACAGCCTGTTGCGTCCGGCCAGCAGCCAGATCAGCAGGCCGATCACCGGCAGGAGCAGGATGACCAGGATCCAGACCAGCTTGGTGGCGGTGGAACCGCCGCCCTTGACGATCTGCAGGATCGCCCAGATATCGAGGATCAAAATGATGATGCCCAGTATGCCGCTATATTCAAAACCCATGTCAATTTCTCCAAGTATGGTCGCGGTATGGTCGCGCCGGATTGAAGCCGGGATAGAAGTGTTGTGTCTGGAAAACTGTCCGCAGCCGAAAAGGTTCCATCAGTTGGACAAGATTAGGCCGCATGATCGCCGTTTGATCGCGATATCGCACCGCGACTGCTCGGCCGAAGCTGGTTCTGATCGGTACGGTCTTCCGTCAGGCAAAGCGCCGTGCTTTCAATAGGCGCTTTTTCGCGCTATCCCGTTCGTCAGAGTAAAGCCTGCCCGGCACTGCGCCGGCTGGCAAGCGAGCAGAGGCAGAGTCTTGGCTAAACCGTTCACCCGCAAGGGCAGCGTCCAGATCGCCGAAATCGCCAACGGCCTGATCGATCCGATCCTGGCCAAGCGCGCCGGCATCAACACGCTGCTGCTTGGCTCCTGGGACGAGATTGCCGGAGAACAGTTTGCCGGCTGTTCCCGGCCCGAGCGCATCCGCTGGCCGCGCCAGGACGGACCGGATGAAACCGGCGGCGGTTTCGCGCCGGGCCTGTTGACCGTCGCCTGCGAAGGCGCGCGGGCGCTGTTTCTCATGCATCAGGAGGCGGAGCTGATTTCGCGGGTCAACAGCTTCTTTGGCTTCCGCGCGATCTCCCAGATCCGCATCGTTCAGAAGGCAGTCAATATCCCGGCCCGCAAGCCAAAGGCGCGGCCGCTGGACGCGCGGGAAAAAAGCCGCCTTGCCTCGATGCTGGCCGGCGTCGAAGACCCTCGCCTGCGCGAAGCGCTCGAGCGGCTGGGCACCGGTGTCATCGGCCGCTCGCCAAGGCAGCGGTAGCACGGCCGATCTCGCCGCTTCGGCTGCTGATCACGCCTGCGTGATCATCTTGCACTTGTTTGGTCACATTTGACGTTATAGGACTTGGAGCAGGACTGGCGTCCGGCACTTGTGAGCTGGCGCCGGGCGTTCGCGCGGCATTTGCGTATCTGTCTTGCGGGCGTTGATGGCCACAATTTCCACAGAATGGGTGACTTGCATGTTCCGTTTGACCTCCCGACTGACCGCTGCCGCGAGTGTGTCGCTGCTCGCACTGACCCTTACGGCTTGCTCGGACTCGTCGGAGCAGACACCGCAGGCCAGCGACACTTCGTCCGCAGCCGTGTCAACCGAGACCGCCGCGGCAGGCGTGTCGGCGGAAACCACCGCTTCCACATCGGCGGTCGAAGCCCCCAAGCCCGATGGCGAAGTCGACATGGCCAAGCTGATGGAACCGGGCCCGCTCAAGGAAATGACGATGGGCGATGAAAACGCTCCCGTCACCATCGTCGAATACATGTCGATGACCTGCCCGCATTGCGCTTCGTTCCATGAAGACAATTTCAAGCCGCTGGTCGAGAAATACGTCGACACCGGCAAGGTACGGTTCGTGCTGCGCGAGTTTCCGTTCGATCCGCGCGCCGCAGCCGCCATCATGCTGGCCCGCTGCGCCCCTGAAAACCAGTTTTTCCCGATGGTCGACGTGCTGTTCAAGCAGCAACGGACCTGGGCGACAGCGCCCGATGGCCGCGAAGCACTGCTGCAAATTGCCCGTTTGGCAGGTTTTACACAGGAGTCCTTTGAAGCTTGCTTGACGAACCAGAAACTTCTGGACGATGTGAATGCTGTAAGAACCAAGGCCGGAAACGAGTTTGGCGTGCAGTCCACGCCAACGTTCTTCGTCAATGGCAAGCGGTATCCGGGGAATATGTCGATTGACATCATGTCGGCGATCATCGACCCGCTCCTCTAGGCGGGCAAGGCCCAGCACTCCCTTGTGGATCGACCGCAAGGGATGCTTTGGTGCGCCGATGAATGCCCCTGATGCGCATGACCGGGAGGCCCGGCCATGAAGTTTACCAAGCTTAGGGTCCTGGGCTTCAAGTCCTTCGTCGAACCGACAGAATTCGTTATCGAGCGCGGCCTGACCGGCGTGGTCGGGCCCAATGGCTGCGGCAAGTCCAACCTTGTCGAGGCCATGCGCTGGGTGATGGGCGAGAACTCCTACAAGAACATGCGCGCCTCGGGCATGGACGACGTGATTTTCTCCGGTTCCGGCAACCGTCCGGCCCGCAACACTGCCGAAGTCGGCCTCTACCTCGACAATTCCGACCGCACCGCGCCCGCCGCCTTCAACGATTCCGACGAGATCCAGGTCACCCGGCGCATCGAGCGTGAATCCGGCTCCGTCTACCGCATCAACGGCAAGGAAGCCCGCGCCAAGGATGTGCAGCTGCTGTTTGCCGACGCCTCGACCGGCGCCCGTTCGCCCTCGATGGTCGGGCAGGGCCGCATCGGGGAGCTGATCCAGGCCAAGCCGCAGGCGCGCCGGCAATTGCTCGAAGAAGCGGCCGGCATTTCCGGCCTGCACTCCCGCCGCCACGAGGCCGAACTCAGGCTGCGCGCCGCCGAGACCAATCTCGAACGTCTTGACGACGTCACCTCCGAGCTTGAATCCCAGGTCGAAAGCCTCAAGCGCCAGGCCCGGCAGGCCAACCGCTTCAAGATCCTCTCCGCCGAAGTCCGGCAGGCTGAGGCGACGCTTCTGCATCTGAGGTGGTCGCTCGCCAAGGGCCAGGAAGGCGAGGCCGAAAGCGCGCTCGCCCAGGCCACGTCGCAGGTCGCCGAACTGGCCCAGGCGCAGATGGAGGCCGCCAAGAACCAGGCCATCGCCTCGCTCAAACTGCCCGAGCTGCGCGAAGCCGAGGCAGCCGCGGCGGCCGCCCTGCAGCGGCTGCAGATTGCCCGCACCCAGATCGACGAGGAAGCCGAACGCATTGCCCGCCGCCGCGAGGAACTGGATCGCCGCATGGCACAGCTCAAGGCCGACATCGAGCGCGAGGAGCGCCTGATTGCCGACAATGCCGGCATCATGCAGCGGCTCTCCGACGAGGAGGCCGAACTGAAGGCAGCGCTCGAAGGCAGCGGCGAACGCTCAGCAGCCCTGAAAGCCGCCTTCGAGGCAGCCCAGGCAAAGCTTGCCGAAAGCGAGACCTCGCTCGGCGTGATCACCGCCGAGCGCGCCGAAGCCGCCGCCGAACGCACCCAGCTCGAGCGTGTCATCCGCGAGGCCGGGGAACGCAAGGCGCGGCTCGATCGCCAGATCGCCAGCCAGGATGCGGATCTGGCATCCATTGCCGAGCGCATCGCGGGCCTTCCCGATCCGGTTGCCAAGCGCCGCGACAGCGAGATGGCCGAAAAGGCGCTTGCAGATGCCGAGAAGGCGCTTGCCGAAATCGAGACGGCGCTCGAAGCCGCGCGCGCAGCCGAAGCCGCAGCCCGCCAGCCGGTGACCGAGGCCAAGGCCCGGCTCAACGCCATCGAGACCGAGGCCAAGACCATTGCCCGCATGCTCAATGCCGGCCAGGGTTCGGACTTGTTCCCGCCGGTGGTCGAGCAGATCAAGGTCGACCGTGGCTACGAGACAGCACTTGGCGCGGCACTCGGCGACGATCTCGACCTGCCGCTCGATCCGGCGGCTCCCGCCCACTGGGCAAAGATGTCCCCTCCAGACGGGGACGCGGCGCTTCCCGATGGCGTCACGCCGCTGTCGACCCATGTGCGGGCGCCTGAGGAGCTTGCGCGCCGGCTTGCCCATATCGGGCTGGTGGCCGATGCGGATCACGGCAGGGCGCTGCACGGATCGCTCAAGCCCGGCCAGCGGCTGGTCACCCGCGATGGCGCCGTTTTCCGCTGGGACGGCTATGTCGCCTCCGCCGATGCGCCGACGCCCGCCGCACTCAGGCTCGAGCAGAAGAACCGTCTGGCCGACCTCAACGAGGAGGCCGTCGAGGCCACCAAGGTGCTGCGCCAGGTCGAGGAGACGCTCACTCAAAGCGAGGCCGCGGTCGTTGCCCGCGTCAACGAGAGCCGGGCGGCGCGCGACCTGATCCGCGACGCCAGCAAGAATGTCAGCCGCGCCCGCGATGAACTGGCGAGCGCCGAACGCGCATCAGGCGAACTCTCCAACCGCCGCGCGGTGCTGACCGAATCCCGCGCCCAGGTCGGCGCGCAACTGGCCGAGACGGTCGAGGCGCTGGAGCAGACCGAGCTTTCGCTCAAGGCCTGTCCGGATCTGGCCGGGCTTGACGCCGCGCTCACCCAGATCAACGCCCAGGTCGCCACCGATCGCGGTGGTCTGGCCGAAGCCCGCGCCGCCCATGAAGGGCTGGAGCGCGAAAACGCTGCCCGCGCCCGCCGGCTCGAGGCGATTGCTAGCGAACGGGCCAACTGGCTTGAGCGCGCCGCCAACGCCGAGAACCATCTCGCAGCCCTTGCCGCCCGCTCGAGCGAAGCCGCAGCCGAAGTCGCCGGCATCGCCGAGGCGCCCGATGAAATTGCCGCCCGCCGCCGCCAGCTGATGAACCAGCTCAGCGAAGCCGAGAAGCGCCGCCAGGAAGCCGCCGACGCGCTGGCGCTTGCCGAGACCAAATCACGGGAGGCCGACAAGATCGCCACCGAAGCGATCGGCGCGCTGTCGCAGGGCCGGGAGGCGCGCGGCCGCGCCGAGGAACGGCTGATGGCCGCCAGGGAACGGCGCGAGGAAGGCGAGGCCCGCATCCGCGAGGCGCTCAATTGCGAGCCGCATCTGGCCATGCGCCAGACCGGACTGGCCGCCGATGCGCCGCTGCCCGATCCGGCCCAGGTCGAGCGCAACCTCGAACGCCTCAAGATCGAGAGGGAACGGCTGGGCGCGGTCAACCTGCGCGCCGAGGAAGAGCAGACCGAACTCTCCGACCGTCTCAATCTGATCGTCACCGAGCGCGAGGACATCATCGACGCGATCAAGAAGCTGCGCGCCGGGATCCAGAGCCTCAACAAGGAAGGCCGCGATCGTCTTCTCGTCGCCTTCGACATCGTCAACGCCCAGTTCCAGCGGCTGTTCACCCACCTCTTCGGCGGCGGTACGGCGGAACTGCAATTGATTGAATCCGACGATCCGCTCGAGGCCGGCCTCGAGATCCTTGCCCGTCCGCCCGGCAAGAAGCCTCAGACCATGACGCTGCTCTCTGGCGGTGAACAGGCGCTGACCGCCATGGCGCTGATCTTCGCGGTGTTCCTCACCAATCCGGCGCCGATCTGCGTGCTCGACGAGGTCGACGCCCCGCTCGACGACCACAATGTCGAGCGCTACTGCAACCTGATGGACGAGATGGCCGCCTCGACCGAGACCCGCTTCGTCATCATCACCCACAACCCGATCACCATGGCCCGCATGAACCGCCTGTTCGGCGTTACCATGGCGGAACAGGGGGTAAGCCAGCTGGTCTCGGTCGATCTGCAGACCGCCGAGCAGTTGCGCGACGCGGGGTAGGGGCTTTGGGCGACATAGTCCTGCCAGTGGAGATCGCTTGAATTGGGCTGGCCGATGGGCCCCCACAACACCCCATGGCTGGTTGGGTATGATGCGTAGAGTACCGTACGTAGATCAAACCAGGGGGGTATAGGCGCCTGGTTCATGTGCCGGGCCTGTGGTGGAAGCGTTGAGATAACGCCCAGCCAAATCAAAACAAGTTATGATTAGCCGTTGCATGCGCTTGAAAGGTGGCGGGAGCGGTGAGGTTGGTCGTTGACAAAAAACAGTAATGATTCAATCATCAGCAGACATTATGTTGAGGGGTAATCATGGGTATTTCAAGGTATATTCTAGCCGCGACCCTTGTTCTCGGGCTGTCTTCCTCCGCCTACGCGCAAAGCTGCACAGTGCAGTGCCAGAATGCGCAGGGGAAACTGGTTGGAGCGAAGTTCAAGACAAAGAGTAATAGCGGCAATGGCTGTGTTTTCAGCGGCAAGAAAAATGTGAAAAGCAAATGCGATGGAAACGGTCGCGTGACCTACGGGAAGTGCTTTGGGGTCATCGTTGGCAACAAGGTGAAGGAATCGAAGATGACCGGGTGCTGATCATTCCATCAGCATCTGAGCAGATGAAACTCTTCATCCGCACCCTTGGGATCGAACGAGCCACATTGAAGATTGGAATGGCCGATATCCCCTGCAATCTCACCCGGTATGTCGGGCACCAGGAGCGAAGCGTGTCCGCATAACGCTGAACTGGGCCTTTCGCGCTCTGGACTGCGTCGCGCGAGGCTAACGGCGTTCGCGCCGCGCCGCCTGACGCTCCTTGCCAGATCACGAAATCCCTGCGTTCAAACGATTCCATCTAAAGATGATAGGCTCCAGTCTGCGTCGATCTGATGATGATCCAGCAGTCGCGCGAAGCGGATTAAGGCGGAGCTCCAGGGTCGGTCATTGACAATTCGCCGCTGGCGGTCTGATTGACGCTTGTTGTCCCGTTGCCGATACTCGTTTGCCGGATACGAGGTTTTCAGCCGTGAATCGCCGGAAGTGGGTTTTGTTTGATGTTTGTTTTATTCTGGTTGTTGATCAGTGTGTTTGCGCTTCTGGTCGCCTGTTGGCTTTGGACCCGGAAGCTTGCCGCGAGTGCAGAGAAAACGGTCCCGCCTGCAGGTCAGTTCCTGCCGGTGCGCGGTGGTAAGATCCATTACACTGATCAAGGATCGCGCGACGGCCAGGCAGTGGTGCTGATCCACGGCTTGGCAGGCACCATGCACAATTGCACCTATGCGCTGGCTGAGCAGCTGTCGTCCGAGTTCAGGGTGATCGCTATCGACCGTCCCGGCTCGGGATACTCGACACGCGACCGTGACGTTCTCGCGGCCTTGCCCGCCCAGGCCAGCATGATCGGAGAATTCCTCGACAAGCTTGGCGTCGAGAAGCCGGTTCTTGTCGGTCATTCGCTCGGTGGTGCGCTGTCTCTGGCAATGGCGCTCGAGCGCCGGGACGGGATCGGGGCGCTGGCGCTTCTGTGTCCGCTGACTGCATTCATCCCCGCTCCGCCGGCGGTGTTCAAGCCGTTGGTGGTCCGCTCCGCATTCCTGCGCCGGCTGATCGGGCACACCGTGGCGGCACCGGTTGCCAAACTGACAAGTGACACGGTCGTCGCCCAGGTCTTCGCGCCGGAAAAAGCCCCGGCCGACTTCATGACGAGGGGAGGCGGCATTCTGGGTTTGCGACCGTCGTCCTTCATAGGCGCCTCGACGGATCTTGAAGGCGTGTCGTCATCGATGCCCGGCCAAGTGGAACGTTACGCGGACGAACTGAAGGTTCCCGGTGGCATCCTGTTCGGGGCGAATGACCGGCTGTTGTCACCGGATCTGCACGGACGTTCGATGCAGGCTTATGGCTTGCAATACGAGGAATTGCCGGGCCGCGGCCACATGATACCGGTCACCGCTCCCGAAGCGTGCGCCGATTTCATCAGGCGCATGGCAGCGCTGGCTCGATAACTTGCCACTGGCGTGCAGCCACCAGCGCCGGCCGGCCTTACAACGCCGAAACCAGCGCCTCGACCACCCGGTCCTGGGTTTCCTCGTCGAGATAGGGGTGCATCGGCAGGCTGAGAACGGAGCCTGCGAGCATGTCCGTGACCGGAAGTGAGCCGCCGGCAACGCCGTAGTGGCTGTAGGCGTCCTGGCGGTGCAGCGGCTTGGAATAGTAGACCGCCGTCGGAATGCCTTCATCCTTCATGCCTGCCTGTATCGCCGCGCGGTCGGCGCCTTCGGGCAGCTTGATCGTGTATTGTGCCCAGACCGACTGCAGCCCGCTTGGAACCTTCGGTGTCGCCACGCGGCCTTCCAGCAATGAGGTGTACCGGGCGGCAATCCGGTTGCGCGCCTCGATCTCGTCATCGAAGATCGCCAGTTTCTCGATCAGGATCGCCGCCTGCATCGTGTCGATCCGGCCGGTCATGCCGATCCGCACGTTGTCGTACTGGTTTTCGCCCTTGCCGTGAAACAGGATCGAGCGCAGCGTCGCTGCAAGCTCGGCGTCCTCGGTGAAGAGCGCGCCGCCATCGCCATAGGCGCCGAGCGGCTTGGCCGGGAAGAAGCTGGTGGCCGTCGCCATCGCCAGCGTGCCGACCCGGCGGTTGTGGTATCGCGCGCCGTAGCCTTGCGCGGCATCGCCCAGCACCCAGAGGCCTTCGCGGGCGGCGATCCTCGACACCGCGTCATAATCGGCGGGAAGTCCGAACAGATCGACCGGGATGATGCCGACCGGCTCCTGTCCAGCCTCTCTGGCCGATGCAATGGCGATTTCGAGCGAGGCGGGGTCCATGTTGAACGTGTCCGCGTCGACATCGACGAACCAGACATGCGCCCCGAGCCAGGCCACCACTTCGGCCGTCGCAACGAAGGTGAACGCCGGGCAGAAGATCGCCTGGCCCGGCCGCACGTTCTTGGCCATCAGCACCATTGCTAGCGCATCGGTGCCCGAGGAGCAGGCGATCGCATGCTGCGCGCCGCAATGGGTTGCCAGTTGCGCCTCGAACGCGGCGACTTCCGGGCCCATGATGAACTGCCCGTGGTCCAGAACCCGGGCGATCGCCGCATCGATGCGGTCACGGATGCGCGCCTTCTGGGCGCCTAGATCGACAAAGGGAACGGGTGCGCGGGATGCAGACGACATGCTTGCGTGCCTCCGGACTCAAACGGACAGAGAATTCGGCCGCGAGTCCCGTTTCGGCCGGATTTTCCAACCCTGTTAATGCGGTGTTGCGGCCGGGTCCATAGATCATTCTCCGGCCCGGCGTGGATTGTGCCGCTGTTACAATCACTTTGCGTTGCCTTTGGTGATGCGCCGTGAGAGCCGATTCGGGCCGGTAATGGCGGGAAAACCGCTGCAAGCCGGCATTTTGCCGCTCTGCGTCACCTGCGCAACACTGCGGGCATCTTCCTTGTCGGTTGGATCGATTTAGTCGCCGCTTGGGCCAAATTGCGCATTGTATTTCGCTCGCCATACGCTTAGCACCCCAAGCAAGGTTATTGAAAACAGCGTCTTGCCGGATCGCCAGCCGCCCGGGTCCCCCGGGAGAGGAAGCAGTCGCCGGCGGCGGTGCGGGTTGCTGACGAGGGAAGGTCGAGTGATGACGAAGTGGGTCTACACTTTTGGAGACGGGCAGGCCGAAGGCTCCGCCGCGGATCGCAATCTGTTGGGCGGCAAGGGCGCCAATCTTGCCGAAATGTGCAATCTCGGCCTCCCGGTACCTCCGGGCCTGACGATCACCACCGATGCCTGCGTCTGGTACTACGACAATGGCCGCAAGATGCCTGACGGGCTTGAGGCAGCGGTCACCGATGCACTGGTCAAGGTCGGCGCCATTGCCGGGCGCGCTTTCGGCGATCCGGAAAAGCCGTTGCTGCTCTCGGTCCGGTCAGGCGCCCGCGCCTCGATGCCCGGCATGATGGACACGGTGCTCAATCTCGGCCTCAACGACGATACCGTTCTCGCCGTCGCCCGCGATTCCGGCGACGAGCGCTTCGCCTTCGACAGCTATCGCCGCTTCATCCAGATGTATGCCGACGTGGTCATGGGACTCGATCACGAGGTCTTCGAGGAAATCCTCGAGGACGAGAAGGCGCGTCTCGGTCATGAACTCGACACCGATGTCAGCGCCGGCGAGTGGCGCGAGATCATTGCCCGCTACATGGCAACCATTGAGGAAGAACTCGGCATTCCTTTCCCGCAGGACCCGCACCAGCAGCTCTGGGGCGCGATCGGCGCCGTCTTTGCCAGCTGGATGAACGCCCGCGCCATCACCTATCGGCAACTGCACGATATTCCGGCGTCCTGGGGCACCGCCGTCAATGTCCAGGCCATGGTGTTCGGCAATCTTGGCGACCAGTCCGCCACCGGCGTGGCGTTTACCCGCAATCCCTCGACCGGAGCCAAGGAGCTCTATGGCGAGTTTCTCGTCAATGCCCAGGGCGAGGACGTGGTCGCCGGCATCCGCACGCCGCAATCGATCACCGAAGCCGCGCGCATCGAGGCGGGTTCCGACCGGCCTTCGCTGGAAAAGCTGATGCCGGATGCGTTTGCGGAATTTCTCGCCATCTGCGACCGGCTCGAGAAGCACTATCGCGATATGCAGGATCTGGAATTCACCATCCAGGCCGGCAAGCTGTGGATGCTGCAGACAAGGTCGGGCAAGCGCACCGCCAAGGCGGCGCTGAAGATCGCCGTCGACATGGCCGGCGAAGGACTGATTTTCCGCGAGGAAGCGGTCATGCGCATTGACCCTGCCTCGCTCGACCAGCTGCTGCACCCGACCATCGATCCGCATGCCAAGCGCGACATCATCGGCTCCGGCCTGCCGGCGTCTCCGGGGGCCGCGACAGGCGAGATCGTCTTCACCTCGGAAGAAGCCGTTGAGGCCGCCAAGACTGGACGCAAGGTCATCCTGGTGCGGGTGGAAACCAGCCCCGAGGATATCCACGGCATGCATGCGGCGGAAGGCATTCTCACGTCGCGCGGCGGCATGACCAGCCACGCCGCCGTTGTCGCCCGCGGCATGGGAACGCCATGCGTTTCCGGCGCCGGCGGTCTGCGCATCGACGCGCGCAACGGCACGCTGGTCTCGCTCGGCGCCACCCTGAAGGGCGGCGACGTGATCACGCTTGATGGCTCCACCGGCCAGGTGCTGAAGGGCGCGGTGGCCATGCTGCAGCCGGAGCTTTCCGGTGATTTCGGCCTGATCATGGAATGGGCCGACGCCACGCGGCGCATGAAGGTACGCACCAACGCCGAAACCCCGGCAGACGCCCGCGCCGCGCGCTCTTTTGGCGCGGAAGGCATCGGCCTGTGCCGCACCGAGCACATGTTCTTTGACGGCGACCGCATCACCGCCATGCGCGAGATGATCCTCGCCGGCTCCGAGGGCGGCCGCCGCACGGCGCTGGCCAAGCTGCTGCCGATGCAGCGCTCGGACTTCATCGAGCTGTTCGAGATCATGAAGGGCCTGCCGGTCACCATCCGCCTGCTCGATCCTCCGCTGCACGAGTTCCTGCCCAAGACCGACGAGGAAATCGCCGAGGTTGCAGGCGTCATCGGGGTCTCGGTCGAAAAGCTCAGCCAGCGCGTCGACGAACTGCACGAATTCAACCCGATGCTTGGCCATCGCGGCTGCCGCCTGGCGATCTCCTACCCCGAGATTGCCGAGATGCAGGCCCGCGCCATCTTCGAGGCCGCCGTCGAGGCGGCGAAATCCACCGGCGCCCCGGTGGTTCCCGAAGTCATGGTGCCGCTCGTTGGCCTGCGCGAGGAGCTCGATTTCGTCAAGGCGCGGATCGATGCCGTTGCCCGCGAAGTGATCGGCGAGGCCGGTGTCGACATCACCTATCTCGTCGGCACCATGATCGAGCTGCCGCGCGCCGCCATCCGCGCCCATGCCATTGCCGAAGTGGCCGAGTTCTTCTCCTTCGGCACCAACGACCTGACCCAGACCACCTTCGGCATCTCGCGCGACGATGCGTCGTCCTTCCTGATGACCTATCAGCAGAAGGGCATCATCGAGCAGGATCCCTTCGTCACGCTTGATATCGACGGGGTCGGCGAACTGGTGCGCATCGCCTCCGACAAGGGCAGGGCGACCCGGCCCGACATCAAGCTCGGCATATGCGGCGAACACGGCGGCGACCCGGCCTCGGTGCGCTTCTGCGAACAGATCGGTCTCGACTATGTCAGCTGCTCTCCGTTCCGCGTGCCGATCGCCCGGCTCGCGGCGGCGCAGGCGGCGATCGCCAAGACGCGCACAGCCTGATGCCTGAACCTCTGGAAAGGGGTTCAAGGCAGCGATAAATCGCTGCCGGAGATTCCGGTTCCAAGATTCCGGGGTGTGGGAGAAGAAAAAACCATTCCTGGGGTCCGGGCTGTAAGTCCGGACCCTCTCACCGGTCCCGATGGATTGTATTTTGCAGATACATTTCACGGAGACTGATGCCATGGACCTCGTCCCTCTGATCGACCTTATTGGCGAGCCGCAGACCGCGCTCGTCGGCGGCCTCGTGCTCGGGCTGGCTTTCGGCGTTTTCGCCCAGCGCAGCCGCTACTGCACCCGCTCGGCGGTTCTCTCCGTCATGGGTGAAAGCGATCTCAAGCCGTTCGCCACCTGGGCCGCGGGCTTCGCTGCGGCCATCCTCGCGGTGCAGGCGCTGCTCGGCGCGGAGATGATCGACGTCTCGGAAACCCGCTTCTTCTCCACCGCGCAGAGCCTTTCGGGCGCGCTCGTCGGCGGTCTGCTGTTTGGCGCCGGCATGGTGCTGGCGCGCGGCTGCGTCTCCCGGCTTCTGGTGCTCAGCGCCTCGGGCAACCTGCGCGGCATCTTTTCCATCGCCATCATCGCCGTGACCGGGCTTGCGACCTACAGCGGCGTGCTGGTGCCGCTGCGTGACGGGATCGGCGGTTTGTGGAACACCGCTTCCATCGGCGGCAACGACCTGCTGGCCCATGCCGGCCTCGAGCGCTGGTTCGGCATTGCGCTCGGTGCAGTCCTGGCGGTGGTCGCTCTCGGCTTCGCCTTCAAGGCCCGGCTGTCGGTCTGGCGTCTTCTCGGCGGCATCCTGATCGGTCTCACCGTGGCTGCCGGCTGGTACTTCACCTGGCAGCTCTCGACCCAGGTCTTCGAGCCGATTCAGGCCGAAAGCCTGTCCTTCATCCGTCCGCTCGCCACCACCGGCGAACTGGCGCTCGAGGGCGGATTTGGCGGGCTCGACCAGGGCGTGCTGCTCGGTGCGATCCTTGGCGCCTTCGTCGCCGCACTGGTGTCGGGTGAATTCCGCATCTCGACCTTCTCCGAGCCGGGCACGCCATCGATTTGGCGTTATGCCGCCGGTTCGGTGCTGATGGGCTTTGGCGGCATCCTCGCCGTCGGCTGCACCATCGGCGCCGGCCTCACCGGTGGTTCGGTTCTGGCGGTCTCCTCGCTGCTCGGCCTCGCCTCGATGATTACCGGCGCGGCGCTGACCCAGCTGGTGCTGAGATCGCTCACCCGCGAGCCGTCAGGTTCATCCGCCGCGGTCATGCCGGCGGAGTAAGAACAACCAGATCTGCCCCGGCTTCAACCGAAAGCCGGGGCAAGGCCGAAAGCCTCTGCCACTCATGCCGGTCCCTGAGCGCGATCACCGGGCAATCGATGCCGTAAAGCATCTGCGCCACCAGTGCACCGGTCGCGATAATGGCGTCTTCATCGATGAGGATAATCGCCGCCGGCGCGGTGCCGAGCCGGATCGCTTCCGCCAGCACCGACGCGCCCGACGACGAACCGCGCCCGCGCTCCATGAACAGCATCTTCCCGCTCAGGCAGGCGCCGTGCTGCGGGTGAAACCGGTCGATCACCTTGCCGCTGGCGCTGTCGAACCCGCCCCAGAAACTCAAGGGATCATCAAGCTTCAGGCACGTCCCTTCGGCCTTGCCGTGAACCAGGCTGCGCATGCTCATGCCCGCACCACCCGTCCTGCCTTGGCCGAATGCAGCGTGTCTGCCAGCGTGCCGAAGGCGACATCGACGCCGAGATTGCCCGGCGCGTAATAGGCCCATTTGCCGGAATTCGTCATCACCGCGCCGGAAAGATCCCGGATGATCGCGGTGACATAGGTGCAGGTATCGACCACCACCGTGACACCAGCCTTTTCAAGAATTGCCGCGCGCCCGTCGGCGCAAAGCCGCTCCCATTCGTGCCGCCCCGTGTTGACATAGATCGGCACCGCGAACGGCGCCAGATCAAGCATCGGCATCAACCGGTCGAATTCAGTGAGCGAGAAATGTGGCGTCCCGAGCGCGACCGTCGTCAGCGCGGCATCGTCCTTCACCGTGCTGAGCGAAGAGAGAATTTCGGCCACCTCCAGCGGCCCCAGCCGCCCGGCAACCGGCACGTCCATCCCGCCCGTGGCGGTTTCAAGGTCCGGCGCTTCCGGCGTCAGCCCCACCGCGTGAAACATCGCCACGCTCCCCGAGGATGCGGCCGCCGCGCCGAGCGCCTTGAGGTCGTCTTCGCTGGTTGATCGGGGCAGGCCGGTGATGGCGGCGATTGCGTCGCCGCAATGCTTGCCGGTGAACAGTCCGGCCGCCACCGCAAGTCCGCCGGCCTGGTCCGGTCCCGCCTCGTCAAAACCGTGGATCTCGACGATCGCTTTCGCGCGGCGGTTCTCGCTCCGGTGCAGCCCATAATCGGGGACCCGACCGGTCAGGGCACAGGCAAGGTCGATGAAATCGCCGTAGCGGTTGGTGCGCGCACCGATGACCGAGTTGGCAAAGACGATGGCGTTGGATTCGGCCCAGGCAAGCTGGTCGCCGAAGCGGGGTCTGAGCAAGGTCTGGTAAGGCGCGCAGGTAAAGCTTGGCGTGCAACCGAGTTCGACATGGGCTTCCATCAGCCGCTTGCCTGCTGCTCCAAGCGCGGAATCGCCGACAAACAGCTCCGGATGGATGAGATCGACCGAGCCGACATTGAGCGTGGTTGGAACCTTGACCCGGCCTTCGAGCGCCACGAAGCGTTCGACGAAATCGAGGCTCGCCTGGCCGTGATAGAGGCAGCCGTCAACATGGGCGCTGGCGCAGGGCAGCAGCCGCGGCGCACCGACGGCCTCGGCGAATTTCAATACTAGCTGCAGGGCGTCCGCCGCTGCGCGGCCGTGATCTCCGTTGATGATCTCGCGATCAGTCTCACTCAGTTCCACGGCCCGGTCCCGTCGCTAGCATGGTTGGGGCGAGACTAGCCGCTAAAGGCCCGGTGCAAAAGGCTTCCGAGAGCTTGTCAGAGCTTTTCCAGCACCGCTACGAACGCCCTGGCAAATTGCACGAGCCCCGCCGTCGCCTCGTCGACTTCGGCGGTTTCGACCCGGTCGCCGCCGGCGCTGAGCAGCACCAGTCCGAAGCGCCCGCCATTGTCGCGCGAGAGACAGACAACCGCGATCCGCTGCGCTTCCTCCACCAGCCCGGAGGCGGGCAGGTCGAAGAGAAACTCTCCGCCGATCACCTTGGCTGCGTCGGCCACCGCGTCGGCAAAGCCGCGGTCGGCGATGTCGCTGAGATCGAGCGCCAGGTCGAGTTCGACGAGATCCAGCGCCAGCGGCGCCTGGCGCTTGTTCTGTGGGGTTTGCGCTGGCTCCGCCAAAACGCGCGCGGCGATGGGCGTGCGTCCGGCAGCAATCATGTCGATGGGCCGCGTCGGGCCGTAAACGGGCATTGTCTGGGCGTCTGCCGTCATGGTGGATCTCCTTCCGAACCTCAAAACCTGTCCGGTCTGATCTACCCCCCGTGCCGATCTTCGGCATCAAGCATGGCTGAAGTGAGGCGCTTGCCGCGGCAGCCATGAACGGCTAATGAATTCAACCACAACCAGTCGCGCATCCCGCGCTCCACCCGCCCGGAGACCCTGGCCGCGCCATGCCCTTCCGTCCCGTCCGTCCCCGCTCCATAGCCGCCACCTGGTCGCGCAGGCTCGGCCGTTTTGCCGTTCTGCTGGCACTGATGGCCCTGGTGCTGCACCGGATCGGCATGCTGGACATGCCCAATGCGATCGCGGCCGTCCTGATGGCGACACTCATCTCGGTGTTGGTGCTGGGCCTGTCGATGATCGGTTTCTTCATGCTCTGGCACATCGGCGCGAAGGGTGGCCATGCCTCTTTCAGCGGCATGGTCATGGCGCTGCTGATCCTCATTCCGATGGGGCTGGCGGCCAGCCGCTTCGTGCTGCTCCCCCGAATTCACGATATCTCGACCGACGTTGCCAATCCGCCGGAATGGCTCGAAGAGCCGGAAATTGCCCGGTCCTGGATGCCGCGTTCCGATGGTTCGGATCCGGCCAAGCGGCAGTTGCAGGCCGGAGCCTATCCGCAAATCACCGGCCGCCGCTACGAAGGCGCGATCGACCGCGTGCTGATTGCGGTCCAGGCAGTTGCGCAGGAGAAGAAGTGGACGCCGGTCGCCAATGTCGGGGTCGAGGCTCTTGTCGACGGGCTGGAGCCGAGTGCGGCCGGAAGCGGGTCCCAGGCCGGGGCAGTCACATCGAACGGAGAGGCGGATCCGGCGCGCGCGCCGCTGCCGGCGCCGCGCCCGGATATCGAGAACGAACCGCTCGCCCCGCTTCCGACCTATGCCCTGATCCAGTATCGCACCAAGACGCTGGTGCTCGGTGTCCCGCTCGATATCCTCGTCCGCCTGTCGGAAGAGGAGGAGACCACCTTTGTCGACATGCGCTCCGCAACGCGGGACGGCGACCACGATCTCGGGCTCAACGCCAGCGTGATCCGCACTTTCCTGCACGATCTCGATGTACGGCTGCTGGGGATTGCCGGCGGCTGATTGCGCGTCTATGCGGGGCGGTACTCGCCATGAATGGCTGGCGGGCCGTCGGTCACCACTTCGCCGCGGCCGACCAGGTCTTCCAGATGCGCCAGCACCGAAAGCGCCGCCGCCCTGTGCAGCCGCGGATCGGTGTCGCGGTAGATCACCTTGACCATGTCGGCAATCAGCCTGTCGCCCTTTTCGACGCGGCCGAACACGGCGCGTTCGCGCATGCGGCGGTGGGTCTTCAGCGCCCGGACGAACTGCCGTGGCTCCTTCACCGGCCCGCCATGCCCGGGCAGATAGTACCGGTCGTCACGCTCGGCCAGCATGTCGAGCGAGGCCATGAAATCGCTCATCGCCCCGTCCGGCGGTGCGATGATCGATGTCGCCCAGGCCATCACGTGATCGCCCGAAAACACGAGGTCGGTGTCGCCGCCGGTGAGCGCGAAGGCTGCGTGGTTGGCGGTGTGCCCCGGCGTATGCAGCGTTTCGATCGCCCATCCGTCGCCCCGGATCACCTGGCCGTGGCCGGCGGCAATATCCGGTACGAAATCCATGTCTGCGCTTTCCTTCAGCGGATTGACCTCGCCGGTGAAAAGCGGCCGCGCCGCCCGGTGCGGCCCCTCGGCCACCACCGTGGCGCCGGTCTTGTCTTTCAGGCGCGCCGTCAGCGGAGAGTGATCGCGGTGGGTGTGGGTGACGAAGATGTGGCTCACCGGACGGCCCGCGATCGCCGCTTCGAGCGTGCGCCAGTGGCTTTCGTCCTCCGGGCCCGGATCGATCACCGCAAGCGTGTCACGGCCGACAATGTAGCTGTTGGTGCCGTGAAACGTCAGCGGCCCGGCATTGGGCGCGGTGACCCGCAGGATGCCCCTGGCCACGGGCACGGCTTCGCCATGGGCGGGCTCGAAAGTCTTGTCAAACTGCGGTTCGGTCACTCATCTCTCCGGTCTGGGGCTGTATCCGGCCTCTCTGCCGGGACGGGCGGTCCATTGTGGATGGCCCTGGATTTGGGCCGGACTGTCTTGCTGTCGGGCGGCTAAGTCAATATACCGCTTGCAATGAGCCGTCGCATTGGCGCGCTCTTTCGAAATTTCCGGAGATAGATCCATGGCCACTGTTCCCGCCCGTTCGTTCGCACAAACCCTTGCTCCCGAAGGTGTTGCCGCACGTTACGCCACCTATGGCGCGCTCGTCCTCTTCGGCAGCCTGCTGATTGCGGTCGCCGGCAAGATCACGGTTCCCTTCTGGCCGGTGCCTGCGACGCTGCAGACGCTGGCGATCTTCGTCATTGCCGCAGCTTTTGGCCGCAAGCTGGCGCTGGCAACGCTGGCCGCCTACCTCGTCGAGGGTGCCGCCGGCCTGCCGGTGTTCACCAATGGCGGCGGCCTGGCCTATTTCGCCGGCCCGACCACCGGCTACCTCGCGGGCTTCGTCGCCGCCGCCGGACTGACCGGCTGGGCCGCGGACCGCGGACTTGACCGCAACGCCTTCAAGCTGTTTGCCGTCAACCTGGCCGGCACCGCCATCATCCTGCTGCTCGGCGCCGCATGGATCGCCATTGCGTTCGGCCCGGAAGAGGCTCTTGCGTGGGGTGTCGGCCCGTTCATCGCTACCGACGTGATCAAGGCGGCACTCGCCGCAGCCGTGGTTCCCGCCGGCTGGCAGATCGCCAACCTGTTCCGCCGCTAACCGCCGAAACAGACCGCCGGGCCGCTTGAGGCCCGGGGACCGAAAATACGAAACCCGTGCGGCAGAGCAGTCGCGCGGGTTTTTTCATCGTGGATAATCCTCGGTCCCGGGCGGTTTCCGCGCTTGTGATCGGACGCGTCATTTGCTATCCCCCCGATGCTTCCGGGAGTTACCGGTTTGCGCCGGGCGGACGATCCGCATGCCCGGGGAAGCGTTGGGGTATAGCCAAGCGGTAAGGCAGCGGTTTTTGGTATCGCCATCCCTGGTTCGAATCCAGGTACCCCAGCCACCTCACGTTCCAGCCACCGATCCGGTATCCGCGCTCCGCACCAAGCGTCGCTTCCCGCTATCAATCGAACCTGCCGAGAAAGGCCTCCGCCTCGGCCAGTTCCTCAGGTGTGTTGGCGTTGAAGAACGGGTCCGGCGCGCCATCGTGCTCCGGTTCGAAATCACAGAAGACCAACTCGTGCCGGGCGGCCCAGACCTGCACCTTCATTGTCTCACTGGACGCAAGCCACTCGGCCAGGTCGCAGCGCAACGCCACCGGCCACAGCCCCACCACCGGATGCCGGTTGCCGTTCGAACGTGCCAGAACGATCCGTTCAGGGCCCGATAGTGCGCTGAACCGGCTGACCAGATCGCGCGGCAGGAACGGCGTGTCGGTCGCCACGCTCACGAGATGGGTCACGCCCGGCAGTCCCGCCGCCCATTCCATCCCGGTCAGCACACCTGCCAGCGGGCCGAGATGGCCGCCGATCGTGTCGGGCAGCACCGGCAGCCCGTACTCAAGATAGGGTGCCGGATCGGAGTTGGTATTGATCGCCAGCCGTTCGACCTGCGGTGCAATCCGGTTGATCACCCGCTTGATCATCGGCTGGCCGGCAAGAGGCTTCAGCGGCTTCTCGCCGCCCATCCGCCGCGACAGGCCGCCCGCCAGGATCAGTCCGGCAATCGTGTTGCTCAAGTTTAATTCCTCTTGCATGTCGGCCGTGATGTTACATCGGTTCGGGGCATGCACCAATCCGGACCGATCCGCCCGCCCGACTTCATTCTTGACTGCTCTCTCAGGGTATCCTACCCCGGTTGCAAGGGAAATTTATTTCAAAACAAGGTCTTGGAATATTCCTCGCGGACGACCGCCCGGATCCGGATTCCAGTTGCGGTGGCCGCGGCACGGTTGATGCGCATTTTAAAACGACATGACACTTTCAGGGAATGACGATGATTGATCTCAAGAGCTTCGGCGACCTTTCGAACCTCGATCTGGGCGCCTTCGCGCCCAAACCGACAACCTTCACCGATGGTCAGGTGGAGGCGGCGAAGCAGCTCTGGGCGTCTGATGACGGCGTGAGCCAGGTGGGTGTCTGGGAATGCACGCCCGGCCGCTTTTCCGCCGACCGGACCAAGTCCTCGGAAATCTGCCACATCCTCTCGGGCTCGGCCACGGTTGTCGGCAAGGAGGGCGGCGACGAGCGCAGGATCGGTCCCGGGGATGTCCTCGTTCTGCCGCTCGGCTGGGAAGGCGAATGGACCATCCACGAGCAGGTCCGAAAGACCTATGTGCTGACCCGCAAGCCCTGACGCCGGGCGGTCTTTTCCCAAAATCATGCAGCGTCGAAGCCGCCATCCCGGCGGCTGCCGACGCCGCGCCGGAAGGCGGAAATTGCCGCTTGACCTTCCATTGACTGGAAGGATTACGGTCGTGTCAACTCTGAAAGGATTGGCACAATGCAGCATTCAGATCACGTACATCATCACGACCACGAAAAAGGGGTGGACACCGACGCGCTTTTCAAATCGGCCACCGTGCCGGTCGACGGCAAGGTCAAGGACCCGGTCTGCGGCATGGATGTCGCGCTCGACAAGGGCAAGCCCACGCTGAGCTACAAGGGGGCCGACTTTCACTTCTGCTCGACCGGTTGCCATGACAAGTTCGGCCGCGATCCCTATTTCTACCTCTCCGGCAACAAGGCCAAAAAGAAGAAGGCGGCGCCGAAAACGGCGATGTACACCTGCCCGATGGATCCCGAGATCGTGCAGGAAGGGCCGGGCACCTGCCCGATCTGCGGCATGGCGCTCGAGCCGATGGATGGCGTGGCCGACGGCCCGAACCATGAACTGGTCGATTTCACCCGGCGCCTCTGGGTCTCGGCCGGCGCCGCCATCCCGCTGCTGATCCTCACCATGGCCCCGATGCTCGGTCTGCCGGTGCGCCAGTGGCTGGGGGAGACCATCGCACTCTATCTGGAGTTCCTGTTGGCGACGCCGGTGGTTCTGTGGGCCGCGCGGCCGTTCTTCCATCGCGGCTGGACCTCGATCAGGACCTGGAACCTCAACATGTGGACGCTGATCATGATCGGCGTCGGCGCTGCCTATGCCTATTCGACCATCGCCACCTTCCTTCCGGGCCTTTTCCCTGCGGGCCTGCAGATGCCCGGCGGACACATGCCGGTCTACTTCGAGGCGGCGGTGGTCATCATCGCGCTGGTCTTTGTCGGCCAGGTGCTGGAACTCAGAGCCCGCGAACGCACCGGAGACGCCATAAGGGCGCTTCTCGACCTGGCGCCGAAAACTGCCCGCCGCGTCACCCCGGATGGCGACGAATATGACGCGCCGCTTGAAAACATCGTCGCCGGAGACCGCATGAGGGTGCGGCCGGGAGAGGCCATTCCGGTCGATTCCATTGTTGTCGAGGGCCACAGCTCCGTCGACGAGAGCATGCTCACGGGCGAACCGCTCGCCGTCGAGAAGGCCGAGGGGGACCGGGTCACCGGCGGCACGCTCAACCGCAACGGTTCTCTGGTCATTCAAGCCGAGAAGATCGGCGACGAGACCATGCTGGCGCGCATCGTCGCCATGGTGTCGTCGGCCCAGCGCTCCCGTGCGCCCATCCAGGGGCTTGCCGACCGCGTTGCCTCCTGGTTCGTCCCGGCGGTTGTCATTGTTGCCGTGCTGGCATTCGCTATCTGGATGCTGATCGGCCCCGATCCGGCCTTCGTCTTCGCCATCGTTTCGGCCGTGTCGGTGCTGATCATCGCCTGTCCCTGTGCCCTGGGACTGGCGACGCCGATGTCGATCATGACGGCGACCGGGCGCGGCGCCCAGGCCGGGGTTTTGATCAAGGATGCAGAGGCGCTGGAGCGGATGGCCAAGGTCGACGTGCTGGTGGTCGACAAGACCGGCACGCTCACCGAAGGCAAGCCGACCCTGACGGACGTCATCGCACTCGGCGATGTCGCGGAAGACGAGATGCTGGCAATGGTCCGGGGTCTCGAATCCGGATCGGAACATCCGCTGGCCGAAGCCATCGTCGAGGGGATTGCCGGACGCGGTATTGCGGCGGTGCCGGTCTCGGGATTTGAAGCGGTCACCGGCAAGGGCGTCTCGGGGCGTTCGGGCGAGCGCGACCTGGCGCTCGGAAATGCCGCGATGATGCAGTTTGCCGGTGTCGACTGCGAGGCCGCCGGCGAGCAGGCCGACGCCCTGCGCTCGGACGGCAAGACCGCCATGTATGTCGCCATCGATGGCAGGCTTGCGGGTCTCGTCGCCGTTGCCGATCCGATCAAGCCGACCACGCGCGACGCCATCAGGGCGCTGCACGATGCCGGCCTCAAGATCATCATGGCGACTGGAGACAACGAGACCACGGCCCGCGCGGTCGCCGGTCAGCTCGGCATCGACGAGGTGCGCGCCGGCGTCCTGCCTGAAGACAAGAAGGCGCTGGTCGATGAACTGCACAAGGCCGGTCACAAGGTGGCCATGGCCGGAGACGGCGTCAACGATGCGCCGGCGCTGGCGGCAGCCGAAGTCGGCATCGCCATGGGAACCGGAGCAGACGTCGCCGTCGAAAGCGCCGGCATCACGCTTCTCAAGGGCGATCTGGGCGGCATCGTCCGGGCCCGCAAACTGTCCGAAGCCACGCTCAGCAACATCAAGCAGAACCTGTTCTTCGCCTTTGCCTACAACAGTCTCGGCGTGCCCATTGCCGCGGGCCTGCTTTATCCGCTCACCGGAACCCTGCTGTCGCCGATGATCGCGGCGGCGGCGATGAGCCTGTCTTCGGTGTCGGTGATCTCGAATGCGCTGCGGCTGCGCACGGTCAAGCTCGACGCTTGACCTTCCAGCCGGTGGAAGCCTTATGAAAGGTCCGGACGAAAGACGCGCACAAATCAGGGAGGCAGAAGATGAACATCGGCGAGGCATCCGGGGCGACCGGCCTTCCGGTCAAGACCATCCGCTATTATGAGGATATTGGCCTGATCAAGCCTGACCGTGCTGCCAATGGCTATCGCGACTACGGTGGCAAGGACGTTCATCGCCTGGCATTCATCCAGCGCTCGCGAAGCCTCGGCTTCACCATCGATGAGTGCCGCTCGCTTCTCTCGCTCTACGAGGACAAGGAGCGCGCCAGTTCCGACGTCAAGGCGCTGGCGCTCGACAAGATCCGCGAGATCGACCGCAAGCTGGGCGAACTCAAGTCGCTGCGCGCCACCCTCAAGACGCTCGCCGAGCACTGCCACGGCGACGACCGGCCCGACTGCCCGATCATCGACGAGATCGCCGGGGCAGGCCGGGTATGACCATGCGAAAAATGCTGATGGCGGTGTTGCTGCTCGGCGCCGCAGTCTTCGTTTACCGCAGTCTCGGATCGCCCGAAACGGTTCCGACAGGCGCGGCCCTGGCGAGTGTGGCGGTGCCCGATCTGTCACCGGCGGCCCGCGAGGGCGAGGCCCTGTTCAACCGCTCCTGCGCGTCCTGCCACGGCCGCAACGCCGCCGGACAGGACGGAATCGCCCCGCCGCTGATCCACAAGATCTACGAACCCGGCCATCATGGCGACATGTCGTTCCATCTCGCCGCCAGGAACGGCGTGCGCGCGCATCACTGGCCGTTCGGCAACATGCCGCCGGTCGAGGGAATCACCGACCCGGAACTCGACAAGGTCGTCCTGTATGTGCGCGAGCTGCAGCGCGCCAACGGCATCCACTAAGGCAATTCCAGCGAAACTGGGAACCGCTTCCGGTCTGTGCTGGCGTGCCCGGCGCGGCCGGTATCCGTGCGTCATGCTCGACATTGTGGCCGCCGGACGGACGGTGGATCGATGTGATGGAACACGGACAACGCAAACGAGTTCGGGCCTTTACATCAACAATCGTTTATATTAAATATAAACGATCGTTGATGTTGAGAAGAAAGGTACCGCCATGCGTTATGCTCGCGCCGAAGGGGCGCCCTACACGCCCATCTATTTTCTCTCGAGCCTCGGGGCAGGTGGCCTTGCGGTTTCGTTTTTCATGTACCTGATGTGGATGACCCCTCACCAGGGCCAGCCGATTCCCTCGTTCACCACCCTGCAGGCCGCATTTGCGACCGGCAGCATGGAAATGCAGGCGTTGATCGCCGCCGCTGTTCTGGCAATCGCGGTCTTTACCTATCTGCACGTGCGAATCCTGATCTGGAATGTGCGGGAGTATTTTGCCTGGAAAGGCACTGCGGGTTACCAGGCCTTCCTCAAATCCAACAATCAGAGCCAGCTCACGGCCATACCGCTGGCTTTCGCCATGTCGATCAATGTCGGTTTCATTGTCGGCGCGGTGTTCGTTCCCGGGCTTTGGGAGATCGCCGAATATCTGTTTCCGGCGGCGCTGGTTGCCTTCGGCGTGACGGGCTTTTTCGCGCTGAAGTTCTTCGGCGGCTTTTTCACCCGGGTCCTGACCGAGGGCGGGTTTGATTGTTCGCGCAACAATTCCTTCGGCCAGTTGCTCGCTGCGTTCTCGCTGGCGATGACTGGCGTCGGCTTCTCCGCGGCAGCGGCCATGAGCCATGTCAAGCTGACCTCCGCGATCGCCTTCATGGGCTCGGTCTTTTTCCTCGTCGCGGCCGTCCTGCTCGGTGCGATTTTCCTGGTCATGGGGTTCCGCGCCATGATGGAACATTCGGCCGAACGCGAGACCACGCCGACATTGTGGATCATCATCCCCTTCATCACCGTGGTCGGCATTGCCGTCTACCGGCTCAACAAGGGGCTTGAACACAATTTCGGCGTCGAGTTTTCCGCTGGATCGGCATTCTCCCTGCTCACCATCCTGTTCTCGATCCAGCTGGTGTTCGGCCTGCTGGGCTACATGGTGATGAAGCGCTTCGGCTATTTCGAGCACTTCATCTCGGGCGAGGGCCGCTCCCCCGGCGCCTACGCGCTGATCTGCCCCGGCGTTGCGCTGTTCGTGTTCGGCAATTTCGTCATCAATGCCGGCCTCATCCCGGTCGGGGTGCTCGACAAGTATTCGATCGCCTGGTTCGTGCTCTATGCACCGCTGGTCTACCTCCAGATGAAGACCATCGCCGTCTATTTCCGGCTCAATGGCAAGATGCTCGGCAATCGACCAATGACGCCGCCATCGGCCATCCCGGCCGAGTAGGTCATCCGCACAGCCGCCGAGTTCCCCCGAACCCGGCGGCTTTTCGCGCATGTTGACGCAGATGTGATGCAAGGCCTTGTCGTCGACGCACCAACCATATAATCCTCGAAGAGTTCGGTTATCGGGCCAAGGCAGTATCGGGATATGATCGCTACACGGCGGATTGTAAGCAGAACGGGACTGGTGCGCATGCTTTGCGCGCTGTCATTGCTGCTTGTCGCCTTTGCCCACAAGCCGCTCGTCTCGTCCTCTGCAGCATCAGGCTATCCCGGCGTCGACATCGCCGAATTTGTTCTGCCTGACGGAACCCTTCCCGATCTCTGTCTGACCGGTGAGGAAAACGGCGCACACCATTCCCTTGCCAATCATTGCGAAGCCTGCCGCATTGTCTCCTCGGTTGATCTGCCGTCCCCCTTTGACGGCTATGTGGTCATCCGCCTGAGTGCGGCTGCGGAACTGGCGGTCCCCCAGGACGTACGGTTCACGCGGCCTTTCCTGCGCGCAAACGCTTCGCCGCGCGGCCCCCCTCGCGTCACGGCCTGATCTGGCCTCACCGATAGCCCGGTCCCGCGTCTGACGCGGAACAAGAGCTTGTTCCTGACGCTTGCCAGCCGACTGCCATGGTCCGCACCTGCGTCATCCCTTCATCTCCCGCATGCAGCAACCGCTTTTCGAAGCGGCACTGCCTTCAAATCAATCCCGCGCCCATTGCGGGCGTTCAAGCAGAAAGCAAAAACCATGAAACGCATTGCCATTCTTCTCTCCGCAGCCGTTCTCGGCCTCTCCTCCAGCCTGGTGTGGGCGCACGACTACAAGCTCGGTTCGCTCGAGATCGAGCATCCCTATGCCCGGGCAACGCCGCCCAACGCCCCGGTCTCCGGCGGCTACATGACCATTCGCAACTCCGGTGCGGAAGCCGACCGGCTGATCTCGGGCGAGGCGGCCTTCGCCGATCGCGTCGAAATCCATGAGATGGCCATGGATGGCGAGGTCATGAAGATGCGTCAGCTCGCCGACGGCCTGGAAATCCCGGCGGGCGGCGAAGTCGTGCTCAAGCCCGGCGGCTACCACGTCATGTTCATCGGCATCGACAGCCAGTTCAAGGACGGCGAAACCCGCAACGTCAAGCTCACCTTCGAGAAGGCCGGCAGCATCGACCTCGAGTTCCAGGTGCAGGACATCAAGGCGATGCAGGGCCAGATGAAGATGGATGGAACCGGCAAGATGGACCATGGCAAGATGGAACATGGCAAGATGAAGCAGGGCGGCTGAAGCCATGCAGGATGGTCCAGCCATTCAACCGGACTCCGGCAACCGGCGTCCGGGCCTGAAAACCGGGATCTGGGCGGCGATTGCCGCCCTGTTCCTGCTTGTGGTGGGATTCCTGGGTTGGCAATATGTGGTCCAGGGCACCGACCAGTCATTGACGGCAAGCATGAAGCTCGGAACCGGCTTCTCGCTTGTCGACCACAACGGCGCGCCGATCACCCAGGCCGCATTCGCGGGCAAGCCGACGCTGCTCTATTTCGGCTTCACCCGCTGCCCCGAGGTCTGCCCGACCACCCTGTACGAGATGGCGGGCTGGCTCGATGCGCTTGGCGAGGAGGGCAGGGACCTCCAGGCCTTCTTCATCTCGGTTGACCCGGAACGCGACACGCCCGAGATCATGAAGGGTTACTCGGAAGCCTTCACCGACCGGGTTGTCGGGATCACCGGCGATCCTGACGAAGTCGCCAAAGTTGTCGCCGCCTGGCATGTCTATGCGGCCAAGGTCCCCACCGATGACGGCGATTACACCATGGATCATACGGCATCCGTGTTTCTCATCGACCGGAACGGTGTCTTCAAGGGCACCATCGCCTATGGCGAGAGCCCCGAGACGGCCATCGCCAAGCTCAGAAGGCTGGCGGCTCCGGCCTGAGCCGCTCATAACAATTCCGGCGATAACGGGAAGCTGTTTCGCGTTCAAAGTGCGTGTAGCGATGAGCTGGGGCTTTTCAGGTGATCTCGTTATCGCCGGAAATGCTCTAGTTCGCTGTCGCGCGGTCGACGATCAGGCTGCCGTCTTCCAGCGCGTCGCCGGGATAGAGCAGCACCTGGTCGCCGTCGCTGAGGCCCGAAAGGATCTCGGCGCTGCGGTCGGTCATGTGTCCGATCTCGACCGGTGTGACCCGTGCCCGTCCATCCTCCATCCTGAACACCGCCCAGTCCCCGCCGTCGCGGTAGAGCGAACTCACCGGCACCTGCAGGATCTCTTCACCCGACCAGATGATCAGGTTGGCGATCACCCGGAAACCGTGTCCGAGATCGGCCGGCGGCGGGTCCTTCAGCGCGATGATGGCATTGACCCGTTGCTCCGCGATGCCCAGCGCCGACACCTTGGTGAAGCCGGATGGTTCGATGCGCTCGACTTGCGCCTCAAGCGCCTCCGGACCGCCCCAGTCGGTAACCAACACCTGGCTGCCGGGGCGGATCTTGACCGCGTCGGCAGACAGCACGTCCACCGTGATTTCGAGATCGGAAGGGTCGCCGATCTCGGCGATCAGCTGACCGACGGTCGCCGCCTGCTCGCTCTTGGCGTTGAGCGAGAGGATGATCCCGTCAATCGGCGAGACGATGTTGACGCAGCACTGGCCGCTGGCGGCGTCAATCGGCGTCTGCCCGGGCTGGGTCAGCCTGGCCTGGGCGCTCGCCAGTTCGGCACGCCTCAGCGCGATCATCGCCTCGGCGGAGCGCACCTGGGCGTCGGCAAGCTCGACTTCGCCGACCAGCCGCTCGAGTTCGCTTTCGGACACGATGTTCGTCTCCGCCAGTTTCTGTGCCCTTTCCTGGCTGGCGCGGGCAAGCGTGCGCGAGGTGCGGGCACGCGCCAGTTCCACTTCCGCCACGGCTATGCTTGACCGCGCCGCGTCGATCGCCGCCATCAGCTCGGTCCGCGTCCTTGTGTCGAGAAACGGCGGATCGAGCGGATGGATCGAAGTGATGCTTTCCCCCTTGGCGATCGGATCGCCGACCGAGTATTCGACCCGGTCGAGATGGCCGGCGATCGGCGAGGAGACCGCATAGACATTGCGGATGCGGGTGATCCCGTCTTCGGCGACAATCACCTGCAGCGGCCCGGTTTCGACCGTGGCCAGGTCGACAAGGATCGGTTTTTCGCTGAAGGCGACATACAGCGCCCCGCCGATCGCTGCGGCGACCGCCAGTCCTGCGAGGCTTCGGGCAACAACAGAGGCCATGGTTTCAGTCCCTTGTTTTCAAGACGCGGATGAGATCGAGCCGGTCGATGCGACGGCGAACGATCAGGGCCGACACCAGGGCTCCAGCAAGCACGATCAGGCTGGACATGGCGTAGGTCGGCGGGTTGATGATGAGCGGTATCCGGAACAGGTCGCTTTCGAACCCCTTGGCGACAAGAACCGAGAAGGTGCGGCCGATCAGCCAGCCGAGCGGTTGCGCCAGGATCACCATCACGCCGAGCTCGGTCAAAAGCACACTCGAGACTTCCCGGTTGGTGAAGCCGAAGACCCTGAGGCTCGCGAGTTCGCGGGCACGCTCGGACAGCTGGATCCGGGCCGAATTGTAGATCACCCCGAAAGTGATGATGACGGCCAGCGAGACGTAGATCGTGATGCTGATGCCGATATTTTCCTCGATCACCGCCCGGAACCGCTTCAGCGAGATCCGCTGCAGCGCCACCGAGGCGATCGCCGGGGTCTGCTTGACCTCGTCGTAAAGATCCAGGATCCGGTTGTCATCCACGATCACCCGTGCGCCCGATATCCGGCTGCCCTCACCGGACAGCCGGTCGAGCGCTTGCCGGCTCATGTTGGCCGTCAGCCCGACATAGCTGTTGGTCACGCCCACCAACGGCACCATCACCTTGCGCCCCTGTCCGTCGTTGAGTTCGACCTCGACCTGGTCACCGGTCGTCAGGCCGAGATGGGTGGCAAGCCGTTCCGAAAGCAGAATGCCGGCCGGCGGCAGGGTGATCGGAGCAAATTCCTCGTCAAGCACCCGGCTGATATCGGTCTTTGGGTCGGAGCCGATGATCTGGACATTGCGCGAGCGGTGCCCGTTCCTCAGTGTCGCGGCTTCCGCGCGGAACGGCTCCGCCGCCAGCACGCCGGGCAGCCGGGCGACATCGCGGACCGCGTCCTCCGACCGGTCCACAGCGAAGGTCAGCGTCGCGTCCTGTCGGTCGGCCCGGAACCACATGGTGTCGATCATGTGGTCGATCGAATCGAAGGCAAACAGCGAGGTGATCAGCAGCGCCACCGGCAAGGCGGTGCCAAGCGTCGTCAGAGCGGTTCGCAGCGGCCAGCGCACCAGATGCCGGAGCGCCATCACAGTCAATTGCGAAAACGGCAGGCGAAAGCCGCCGGCAGAGCCGCCGAAAAGGCTTCGGTACCTGGTCGGCGCCGGCGGCCGCATGGCCACCGCCGGCGGCAACCGCACCGCGCCCATGATGGCGTTGGCGGCGCCGATCAGAGCGGCGGCGAAGGTGACCAGCGTCGAGATGACGTAGAGATCGGGTTCCTGGGAGAACACCAGGAAAGGGAATGAGTAGAACTCGCCATACATCGACGCCATGCCGTGCCCCAGCCGCGTCCCGGCAATCCCGCCGATCGCCACCCCGACAACGGATATTGCCAGCGTCAGCTTGGCATAGTGCCAGGCAATCGCGGTGTTGGAGTAGCCGACAGCTTTCAAGAGGCCGATCTGCTCGCGCTCCAGCGCAATCAGCCTCGACAGGATCATGTTGACCAGAAACGCGGCGATGAACAGGAAGATCGGCGGGATCACCTGTGCCATCGCCCTGAGCTGGGTCAGTTCGGAATCGAGGAACGCGTCGGACATATGGTCGGTCCGGTCATAGGCGCCGGTGCCGCCATGCGGCTTGAGGATGGTGTCGAGCCGCGCGATCACCTCTTCCTTGTCGGCATTGTGCGAGAGTGTCAGCGAGACATCGTTGAACGCGCCTTTCATGTCATAGGCGCCCTCGAGCACCGATCTGTGCATGTGGATCACGCCGAAGCGCTTCTGGTCCGGCACCATGTCGCCCGGACCGATCGCATAGACATATTCGGGAGACAGGGTGATCCCGGTAATCGCCAGATGCCGCTTGCGCCCGTTGATCAGCACGTCGAAAGTGTCGCCTGGCTGGAAGCCATGCGCGTCTGCAAAGGCTTCGATGATGGTCGCCTCGTTGTCGCGGCCCGGTTCGGGAAAACGCCCCGACCGCAGGTAGAGGCGGTTGACGGCCGCTTCGCCGTGATCGGGGATCGAGATCACCATGCCCGTCGCCGGTTCCGCCATGCCTGGAATGTCGATGATGACCGCGTTGACGATCCGCGTCTGCACCGCCGAAACCCCGTCGATGGCCGCGATCGCCGCCTTGACGCTTTCCGGCGCCCGCGTGGCCGAGGCGAAGACATCGCCGAACCGGGTCCGGTCGTAGAAGGCGGCGCGGGTGTCTTCCAGCGCCCGCGTGGCGCCGAGCGCCAGGATCAGGGTCATGACACCGCAGGCCATCACCAGCGCGATCGCCAGCGATTGTGCCCACAGCCGGGCGAGATCGCGGACCAGCTTGCGGTCAAGCATGCTCAGCGCCTTCACCAGCTCACCTCCGAAGGCTTGATCCGCTGTTCGTTGAGCTCGCAGGAGGCGATCTGGCCATCGAGGAAGGAGTAGACCCGGTGGGCGATCTTCCGGATGCCGGCATTGTGGGTGATGATGGCGGTGGTAGCGCCGGTTTCCTCGTTCACCCGCGCCAGTGCCTCGAGCACGATGATGCCGGTGGCCGAATCAAGCGCGCCCGTCGGCTCGTCGCAAAGCAGCACTTCCGGCCGCTTTGCGATCGCCCGGGCAATCGCCACGCGCTGTTGCTCGCCGCCCGACAGCTGGGCCGGGAAGTGGTTCATGCGGCCTTCGAGGCCAACCAGCGCCAGCGCCTCCGAGGGCGTCATCGGATCGGACGCCACTTCGGTGATCAGCGCGACATTCTCCCAGGCCGTCAGGCTGGGAATCAGGTTGTAGAACTGGAACACGAACCCGACATGGTCCCGGCGATAGGCGGTCAGGTCCCGGTCGCTGGCACCGGCCAGTTCCTCGCCCTTGAACTTCACCGAGCCCGATGTCGGCCGGTCGAGGCCGCCGACAATGTTGAGCAGGGTGGATTTGCCGCTGCCCGATGGGCCGAGCAACACCGCCATTTCGCCGGCCTCCAGTGTCAGGTCGACACCATTGAGCGCGCGGACCTCGACCTCCCCTGTCCGGTAGATCTTGGTCAGCTCTGAAATGTCGAAGATCGTGCCCTTGGTCGACGGTGAATCAGCTAGCATCCGGCGATGATAACCTGCCAGCCCCCGTTGTCCTTGATTCTCGTCAAGCCGACCGGGTTCAAGGCCTCGGCCCTTCGGTCCGCGTCATACATCTGTGCAAAAAGATGCATAAGACCAACGGTGTTCAAGGTCTGCGACATCATGTATCCTTTGAAGCACTGCGCGGTGAAGTAGTATGGACGTGATCGAGGGATCCAATGGATATTCAACGCAAAGACGTTCACAATTCGAGCATTCCTGTGCTTTGCCAGGCCTGCGAAAGCCGCCATCGCGGTGTCTGCGGAGCCTTGACGAACGATCAGCTCGTGCAGCTGAGCCAGCACTCAACCCGGCGCACGGTCGAGCCGGGAACGGAGCTGGTGGGCGAGAGCCTGCAGACCAAGAGCTATGCCAACATCATTTCGGGTGTGGTGAAGCTGTCGAAGATGATGTCCGACGGTCGCCAGCAGATCGTTGGCCTGCAGTTCGCCCCGGATTTTCTCGGCCGCCCGTTCCGCCAGGAGAACGGCGTCAGCGCGGAAGCCGCCACCGAGGTCAAGGTCTGTTCCTTTCCCAAGGCCGCCATCGAGCGCATGATCCGTGAAATGCCGGAGCTCGAGCACAAGCTGCTGGAGCAGACGCTGACCGAACTCGACGAAGCCCGCGACTGGATGCTCACGCTGGGCCGGAAAACCGCCGGAGAGAAGGTTGCAAGCTTTCTCCTGCTCATCGCCACTCATGCCTATCCGGACAATGAAAGCGACTCGGTGACCTACGACCTGCCTATGAGCCGTACCGATATAGCCGATTTCCTCGGTCTCACCATGGAAACCGTCAGCCGGCAATTGACCAAGCTGCGCAAGGAAGATGTCATCCGCATCGTCAACAACCGCCATGTGACGGTTCCCGATCTGACCCGGTTGTCCGAGCGCGCCGGTTTCTGATCCATGCGGCGTTCAGGTGGATGCACCTGGGCGACAACGTAAATGCAGCCATCCGACGGGTTGCAGCGCCCTTCGCGCATTCCGTCGGATGCGCAACGGTGAGGCGGTCGGGTCTGTTCCAAAGACTGTCGCCCTTACGTTTGCGTCTCTCGCGTCAATTTCTGTTTGAAACCGTCTGCTTCTGATCTAGGCTCGCCTCCAGGGCGGTCTTTGGGAGGAGGCTTTCATGGAGTTCGACTACGTCATCGTTGGCGGCGGGTCCGCCGGTTCGGTGCTTGCCGCGCGTCTGAGCGAGGACCCGAAGGTCAGGGTTTGCCTGCTTGAAGCGGGAGGCGACGGCAAGGGCATTCTGGTGCGCGCGCCGCTCGGCATCGTCGCCATGCTTCCCGGACGGCCGAAAATCAACAACTGGGCATTCGAGACGGTTCCGCAACCGGGGCTTGGCGGGCGGCGCGGCTATCAGCCCCGTGGCCGGGCGCTGGGCGGCTCCAGCGCCATCAACGCCATGCTCTATGTTCGCGGCCATCCCTCCGATTACGACGGCTGGGCCAGCGCCGGGTGCGACGGCTGGAGCTGGTCGGATGTGTTGCCGCTGTTCCGCCGGTCCGAAAGCAACATCCGCGGCGACGATGAGCTGCATGGCGCTTCCGGGGCCTTGCAGGTTGGCGAACAGCAGAGCCCGCGGAAGATCAGCCGCGCCTTCGTCGACGCCGCGGCGGAAGTGCAGATCCGCCGCAATGACGATTTCAACGGACCGGAGCAGGAAGGCGCTGGCCTCTACCAGGTGACCCAGTTCTGGAAGGACGGCAGGCAGGGCGAGCGCTGCTCGGTCGCCGCCGCCTATCTTCACCCGGTGATGAACCGGCCCAACCTGGAAGTCGTCACCGGCGCGCATGCCACACGGGTGATCATCGACGGCCATCGCGCCAACGGCGTCGTCTATCGCAAGGGCCAGGCCGAGCTTGAGGTGCGCGCCCGGTCGGAAGTCATCCTCTGTGGCGGTGCTTTCAACTCGCCGCAGCTTCTGATGCTCTCGGGCATCGGACCGGGCGAACATCTGCGTTCGCGCGGCATCGACGTGCTCAGGGATCTCCCAGGCGTCGGCCAGAACCTGCAGGATCATCTCGACTACGTCTACACGGCCAAGACCCGCGACACCGATGTGCTGGGGCTCGGCGCTGTCGGCGCCTACAAGCTTGTCCGCCACATCCTCGACTGGCGACGCGATGGATCGGGCCTCGTGGCCTCACCCGGCGCCGAGGGCGGCGCTTTCCTCAAGTCCGATCCCGGGCTGGACCGCCCCGATCTGCAATTGCACTTCGTCCCAGCGCTGGTGGATGACCATTCCCGCAAGCTGCATTGGGGCTACGGCTATTCCTGCCATGTCTGCGTCCTCAGGCCGCATTCCCGCGGCGAGGTCGGGCTTGATGGCCCCGACCCGATGCGCGCACCCCGGATAGATCCGAAATATCTCTCCGACGAGCGTGACGCGGCGCTGCTGCTCAAGGGCGCGAAGCTGACCCGCACCATCATGGATGCGCCGTCCCTGCGCAAATACCGGCTCAAGGAAGTCTATACCCGCGAGGGCATGGATGACGAGGAGCTGATGACCCACATCCGCGCCCGCGCCGACACGATCTATCATCCCGTCGGCACCTGCAGGATGGGCAAGGATGGAATGGCGGTGACCGATCCCGAGCTCAGGGTTCACGGGATCGAGGGCCTGCGCGTCGTCGACGCCTCGGTGATGCCGACCCTGATCGGCGGCAACACCAATGCCCCCACCGTGATGATCGCCGAGAAGGCGGCCGACATGATCAGGGCCCAAGCACGCGGCTGACGGACGCAGAGACGGCCATTAACCGCTGCCGATCGGCCTCGCTCAGGTCCGCATCGCCTGCGGACAGGCTGGTTTCAGAATTCGGTCCAGTTTTCCGCCTGTTTTGCAGCTGCGGCGCCACCAAAACCGGCGCTCACCCTGGCCGCAAGTTGGTGCTGCGGCGAGGCGGCGGTGCGTGGAGCCTGCGTTGCCAACCGGCGGGCGGGCATGCTGGCCTGTCGCGGCGACACTGCACCGAGCTTGAACCGGCTTACAAGTTCAAACAGTGCTTCGGCTTCGTTGGCAAGGCCATGGCTTGATGCGGTTGTTTGCTCCACCATCGCGGCGTTCTGCTGGGTGCCCTGGTCGATCACCGTAACGGAGTCGCTGATCTCCTTGAGGCCCACCGACTGCTCCCTGACGCTGCCCGCGATGGCCTGAATGTTCAGGTCGATCCCCTTGATCTTCTCAATGATTTCACCCAGCGACTGACCGGCCTTGTCGACCAGCGAGACGCCGAACTTGACCTGCTCGCTCGACGATGTGATCAGCTGCTTGATGTCTTTTGCGGCACTTGCCGAGCGCTGCGCCAGTTCCCGGACCTCCTGCGCCACCACGGCGAAACCTTTTCCCGCCTCGCCTGCACGGGCAGCCTCGATGCCGGCATTGAGCGCCAGCAGGTTGGTCTGGAAGGCAATCTCGTCGATGACGCCGATAATCTTGGACATTTCCTGCGAAGATGCCTCGATCACACTCATCGCCGTTACGGCTTCGGTCACGATCTGACCGGAGCGTTCCACGTCGGTACGAGTCTCGGCGACAAGGGTGGCTGATTCGGCAGCGTTCCTGGTTGCCTCGCCGACATTGGTGGTGATCTCCTCGAGCGCGGCGGCCGTCTCCTCCACCGAGGCGGCCTGGCGTTCGGTCCGCTTCGCCATGTCGTCGGTGGCTGACCGGATTTCGGCCGACCCCGATGAAATGCTGCGCGCATTGGCTTCAACCTCGCCCATGGTTACGCGCAACTCTGCGAGCACGTCGTTGAAGTCCTTGCGGATCTTTTCCATCGTGGGCACGAACGGCGAATTGAGCGTGCGAGTGAGATCACCGCTCGCCAGTGCCCGCAACGAATCCGCGAGAAGCGCGATAGCGGTCATTCTGGCGGTCACGTCGGTGGCGAACTTGACCACCTTGACCACTTCACCCTTGTCATTCGTGATCGGATTGTAGGCGGCCTGGATCCAGATCTGCTCGCCGGTTTTGCTGATGCGCATGAATTCGTTGGACGAGAACTGGCCTTCGGCAAGGTTCCGCCAGAATGTCGTGTATTCGGGACTCGCCGTGTATGCAGGATCGCAGAATATCCGGTGATGCTTGCCGGTGATTTCGGAAAGCTCGTAGCCGAGTGCTGTGCAGAAATTTTCGTTCGCGGTGAGAACTGTGCCATCGGGGGTGAACTCGATGACAGCTTGGGAGCGTGAAATCGCCGACAGTTTGGCTGCATCCTCGATGGCCTTGTGCTTGCTCGCAGTTATATCGGTGGCAAATTTGACGACCTTGACCGGTTTGCCGCCCCGGAAAACAGGATTGTAGGAGGCTTCGATCCAGATTTCGCGTCCGTTTTTTCCAAGCCGTTTGTATTGACGGCGTTCGAACTTGCCAGATGCCAACTCGCGCCAGAATTCCTTGTACTCGGGGCTGGTGACTTCGGCCGGATCGACGAACATGCTGTGGTGCTTGCCGACGATTTCCTTGAGTTCGTATCCGAGTGCCTCGCAGAAATTCTCGTTCGCGGTCAGGATCTTGCCGGTAAGGTCAAATTGAATGATCGCCTGTGCTCGTGACAACGCTTCCATGATGCTGGTGCAGTCGTTGTTCAAACCAAAATATAGAGCCATTGTGATGTCCTTACGGCGCGAAGCGGAAAATCCCCTGGCAATTGAAGGGGCAATGAATTCCTGAAGGTGTGTCTTTGTTTACTTGAATATTCGGTGTTTGCTTCATTCTCGATGTAGAAGTATCGAAACTGGGCTTGTGATTAAGGTTTTCATTAATATTCTAATGAATGGATAAGGGAGTCATGCAAAATTTAGAATAGACTAAATCGCGTACTGGGTGCGGCTGTTGGTTGATTTGCAACCTGATGAGCCAGCGGGAGGGTTGGAATGTTGCCATTTCGCCCCAAGTAATGATTGTTGCGCAGATCACCGTTTTTATGATTCCTGCCGGGAGCTACCCCATGACCGTTCGCATTGCCGTACTCACCGTGTCCGACCGCGCCAGCCGCGGCGAGTATGAGGATCTGGGTGGCCCGGCGGTCAAGGCGTGGCTCGAACGGGTGATGTCGTCTCCCGCAGAGATCGTGGTGCATGTCATTCCCGACGGGCTTGAAAGTGTGTGCGACACGCTGATCCGCCTGTGCGACGAGGAACGCGTCGACATGGTGCTGACTACCGGCGGCACCGGTCCCAGCCCGCGTGACCTGACGCCCGAAGCCATGAAGCAGGTGATGGAGAAGGAACTGCCGGGCTTCGGCGAGCTGATGCGCAAGGTCAGCCTTGAACAGGTGCCTACGGCGATCCTGTCGCGCCAGACCGCGGGCACGCGCGGCAAGACGTTGATCGTCAATCTTCCGGGCAAGCCCGGCTCGATCGACACCTGCCTGACGGCGGTGTTTCCGGCCATTCCGTTCTGCCTCGATCTGATCGGGGCAGGGCGGATCGAGACCCGTGACGAGATCCTGAAAGCATTCCGCCCGTCGAAGTGACGGGCGGAAGCAGGTTCAGACAAGAGTGTTGGCCGTCCGGCTCAGGTCCTGAGCACCCGGTAGATCGCCGGGATCACCAGCACGGTCAGTGCCGTTGACGAGGCGAGCCCGAACAAGAGCGAGATCGCCAGCCCCTGGAAGATCGGGTCGGTCAGGATCACCGCCGCCCCGATCATCGCCGCGAGCGCGGTCAGGATGATCGGCTTGAAGCGGATCGCGCCGGCCTCGATCAACACCGGGGTCAGCGGCGTGCCCGGAACATGGGCATGCCGGATGAAGTCCACCAGCAGGATCGAGTTGCGCACGATGATGCCGGCAAGCGCGATGAAGCCGATCATCGAGGTGGCCGAGAACGGCGCGCCGAACAGCCAGTGGCCGATGAGGATGCCGATGAAGGTCAGCGGCACCGGCGTGAGAATGACCAGCGGCGCCTTGAACGAGCCGAACTGGGCGACCACCAGGATGTAGATCCCGAGCAGGGCGACGCCGAAGGCTGCACCCATGTCGCGGAAGGTCACCCAGGTGACTTCCCATTCGCCGTCCCACAGCACCGTCGATGCCTGCTCGTCGGCGGGCTGGCCGTGCAGCGCGATCACCGGCTTTTCAAGCCCGGTCCAGTCCATCGCGTCGAGCGCTTCCTGGACCGCGATCATGCCATAGAGCGGGGCTTCGTAGGCGCCGGCCATTTCGGCCATCACCATTTCGGCCGCCCGGCCATTGTGTCGGAACACCGGGAACGACGAGCGTTCTGCGGAGACGTCGACCACATCGCCCAGTTCGACGATCGACCGGTCGCCCGGCAGAACGTTGGCCGGGATCGGCGTGGTGAGAAACGCCTCGTCGACCATGCGTTCCGAGCGCGGGCGTTCGAGCCTTATGGCGATCGGCGTGCGGCCGCCGCCCCGATGCGAGTAGCCCACGGTCTGGCCGGTGTTGAGGATGCCGATCGTGTCGAACACGTCCTGTTCCTGGACCTTGAAGAACTCCAGGTCATCGGTCGAGATCTTCACCCGCACCCGTTCGGCCGGCTGTCCCCAGGAATTGTCGATGTCGACAATGAAGTTGGCGGAGCGGAAAGCCTCTTCCACCCGGGCCGCAACGGCACGGCGGGTTTCGGCGTCGGGTCCGTAGACCTCGGCCAGCAGCGTTGCCATCACCGGAGGGCCCGGCGGCGGTTCGACCACCTTCAGACTGGCACCCACGGGCAGCGGAATGGCGGCGATGCGCGAGCGGATGTCGAGCGCGATATCGTGGCTCGAGCGATCCCGTTCGGTCTTGGCGGTCAGGTTCAGCGCCACATCGCCCATCTGCGTTTCCGAGCGCAGGAAGGAGTGCCGCACCAGCCCGTTGAAGTTGAACGGAGCCGCAGTCCCTGCATGGGTCTGGACCGACTTGACTTCCTCGAGCTTGAGCACTTCCCGTGCCACCGCTTGCGCGACGGCATCGGTGGCTTCCACCGAGGTGCCTTCGGGCATGTCGATGACCACGGAGAGTTCAGACTTGTTGTCGAACGGCAACAGCTTCACCGTCACGTCCTTGGTGTAGAACAGCGACAGCGAGCCGAGCGTCATCGCACCGACGACCAGCAGGAAGATCCAGGAGCTGGTCTTGCTGGAAAGGATCGGCCGCGCCACGGCGCGATAGATCCGGCCCAGCACGCCGCCGCCCTCTGCGCCTTCGCCATGGCCATGGCCATGATGCATCGGCGCGCGGCCGGCGATCTTCAGCATAAGCCATGGCGTGACCATGACGGCGACGAAGAACGAGAACACCATCGCCGCCGAGGCGTTGGCCGGGATCGGGCTCATGTAGGGGCCCATCATGCCGGACACGAACAACATCGGCAGCAATGCTGCGACCACGGTCAGCGTCGCGACAATCGTCGGGTTTCCGACTTCGGCAACCGCTTCGATCGCCGCCTGCTTGCGCTCGCGGCCATCGCCCATGCCCCAGTGCCGGGCGATGTTCTCGATCACCACGATGGCGTCATCGACAAGGATCCCGATCGAGAAGATCAGCGCGAACAGCGACACGCGGTTGAGGGTGTAGCCCATCACCCGCGAGGCAAACAGCGTCAAGAGGATGGTCACCGGAATGACGATTGCCACCACCAGCGCCTCGCGCCAGCCGATCGCCAGCCACACCAGCACGATGATCGACACCGTGGCGAGACCCAGATGGTAGAGCAGCTCGTTGGCTTTCTCGTTGGCCGTCTCGCCGTAGTCGCGGGTGACTTCCACCGACATCGAATGCGGGATCAGCGAGCCTTCGAGCGCTTCGGTGCGTTCGAGGATCTGCTCGGCCACCAGCACCGCATTGGCGCCGGCTCGCTTGGCGATTGCCAATGTGACGGCGGGCTTGCGGTCAATGCCGTTTTCCGCCCCGTTCTCGGAACGCGTCACCGTCGCAACGATCCGGGCCGTGCTGTCAGTGGCGAACGAGATGTCGGCCAGATCACGCACATAGACCGGCCGCCCGTCACGCGTGGTGATCAGCAGGTTGCCGATCTCGGCCGGAGCGTAGAGCGTTTCCCCGACCATCAGTTCGGCAGACTTGCCGTTGACGGTGACTTCGCCCGCCGGGAAGGCCCGGTTGGCGCCACTGACCTTGCCGGCAAGCTGCTGCAGCGTCACGCCGTTGAGTGCCAGCCGCCTCGGATCGGGCGCAATGCGGATGATCTCGTCGGTGTCACCGACCAGGTAGGTCAGCCCGACATTGTCGATCTTCGAAAGCTCGGTCCTGAGTTCGCGGGCCACCCGCGTCAGGTCGTTGGCCGAAACTGCGTCGCCGGCTTCTTCGGACGGCGTCAGGGTCAGAGAGACGATGGCGACATCGTCGATGCCGCGCCCGACGATCATCGGTTCGGGAATGCCGACCGGGATCCGGTCGAGATTGGCGCGCACCTTGTCGTGCACCCGCAATATCGCCGAATCGGTCTGCGTGCCGACGATGAAGCGGGCCGTGACCAGCACCTTGTTGTCCGACGTCTGCGAGTAGACATGCTCGACCCCGTCGATGCTCTTGACGATGGTCTCGAGCGGCTCGGTGACCAGCTTGACCGCATCATCGGCCTTCAGGCCCGGTGCGCCGAGCATGATGTCGACCATCGGAACCGAGATCTGCGGCTCTTCTTCGCGCGGTAGCGTCAGCAGCGCCACGATGCCGAAGGCGAAGGCCGCGAGCAGGAACAAAGGGGTGAGGGGGGAGACGATGAAGCCACGCGTCAGCTGGCCCGCGATCCCCAATCCGGAATTCGTGGTTTTCATGGCCGCACCACCTTGTCGCCGGCCGCAACGCCGCTGATCACTTCAACCAGTCCGGAGTTTTCCCCGTCCTGGACTGCGCCGAGGATCACGGTACGTTCCACTGCCGCTCCATCATGGCCCTCGACAGTCATGAAGTCGACGCCGTGGCGGTTGACCACCGCGTCCATGGGCGCCAGCAGCGCGGTGCGGGTACCGATCGGCACTTCGACCAGAACGCGGGCGTTGACGAAGGCCGTGTCGAGCTTGTCGACCTCGACATCGGCGATCACCCGGCCATTGTCGATCTGCGGATAGACCTTGGCGAGCCGTCCGGCGGCTTCCGCGCCGCCGGTGGCAAGACGGATTTCCGCGCCGGCCTCGAGTTCGCCTGCAAACCGCTCCGGCACCGCAAGGCGGAGGAAAAAGCCGCCGGAGCCGATGGTCGCCACCGGTTCGCCCGGCATGATCACCGATCCGCGGCTGGCGGGCACGGTCAGCACCCGGCCATCGGCGGGCGCAACCACCGCGCCTTCGGTTTCCTGCTGGGTCAGCACCGCGCGTTGGGCTTGCGTTGCGGCGATCTGGTTGCGCGTCACCTCGACATCGGTCGACAGCTGCGCCAGCCGCTGCCGTGTGACCACGCCCTGGCTGACCAGCGTCTCGCCGCGCTTGAATTCCGCTTCCGCGGTTTCGAGCTGGGCGGCGAATGCCGCGAGCTGGGCATCGAGTGCCGCGATCTGGAAGGCGATCTTGTCGTCCTTGACCAGGCCGAGCTGCTGGCCGGCCTTCACCAGGTCGCCCTCGCTGATCGTCAGTTCCTGGATCACGCCGCCGATCCGCGCCCGTGCCGGCACTATGTCGCGCGATTCGACCCGGGCCTGGACGGCTTTCCATTCGGTGATCTGGGTGGGCGACAGCGTTATTGTCTCGGCCTGCGCAACGGTGGCGGAGACGGAGAGAAGAAGCGCAAAGCTGAGCATTTTCATGGTTTGCCTCGTTTCAAAGGGTCTGTGCGGGCACCGTACAACCATGGGCGGGCAATGACGGGCTGTCATTGCGCGAGATCAATCGGCCGGTGCCGTGTTGCGACCTATATAGTCGCTTATATATAAGATCGCAAATATAAAATAATTTGAGGTTGCTGCGCCGGATGTTGACCGCGCCGCGGGGATCGGGTCTCTTGTCCGGCGAACGCCTGCGTCAGGGCAGGCAGGCCCGGTGCAGCGTCATCCGCCGCACGCCACAACACCACGTCCAGGAAGGATGAAGCCATGAGATGGGCCCTGGTTGACTTCGGTCATCCCTTCTACCGGCCGCTGGTGCGGCGGATCATTATCTTCGGGCTTGTCGTGGTCTGGACCGGGATCGAGTTCTTTGCCGGCTCCACCGGATGGATGCTGCTTTTCCTGGCGCTTTCCGCCTATGTCGGCTGGGGTTTCTTCCTGTCCGGCCAGGCCGATGGTCCGCTTGAAGACGAGGCCGCAACCGCACGGACACCGCCGCCGGAAGGTGAAAACGAGCCGGATCCGGGCAAGCGCGGGTAGGGCAGGCGCCGCGCGCTTGAAATTCACCGGCTCTCACCGGGGATTTCCGCAAGAGGGGGCTTGTGGCGGCGATTATGCCGGTCTATAAGCCACCCGCTGGTCACGGAGTGTAGCGCAGCCTGGTAGCGCACGTCGTTCGGGACGACGGGGTCGGAGGTTCGAATCCTCTCACTCCGACCAGATTTTCAACAGCTTAGATTGCCATCCCTTTTTTGTCCGGGTTTCGTTCAGAAACCTTAATGGGCATTAGCTGCTTTCGACTGCAAAGCTAGGTCGTTATCTAGATTGATGCGGTTCGACATTCAGAAGCGACCGGTCGCAGACGAAGCGTGCGCCATGATGCTGTGCCATCGTAAGCTGCCGTTCGGAACAAAGAAGGTCGGGATTAGGGCGCGAAATGCTCTGGACATTCAGAATGTGGAAAGTGATAGTATCCGGGGCGTGACAACCGGGTTTTCGCTGGTCGCGAATTTGCACGCGGTGTAATTTGAGTGTATTAAAGCCCAACTTAAGAATCTGTGTGAGCAGTTAGTTTTTAATAAGTCGATACTTAATCAAACAACAGGAGGCTGTTCTGACAATCGCACCTGATGGCAGTCGAGCTTCTCATGTTAATACAAGCGTGACCGCGAAAGACAGCGTTACAAATGAAAATGGGATCTCAAACGCACAATTTTGTCGTAGTCTCTATAAACTGCGAGAGCTACATTCTTTCTTAAATCATGAAGCCATTGAGCTTCCGGATGGATTTTCGCTTGGTCAACTGAATCAAATCCAGTTCGACTCCAACGGGCGAAAGCCCACGACGGAAGAGTGGGACGCTGTTGAAAAAAAGTCTAAGTTGCTATTTTCTTTGCTGTCTGAGCCACTTAGACGCAGATTTTTAGGAACTCAGATTCCGAATTGGTTTGCGAAGATTGCCATTGTTTTAGTGTTGCTGGCCGCTGGAGCTTTGATGTGGTCGGTTATTGCTCAAGATATCGGGTTTCTAGGACTAAGTGGTATTGGATCTAGTACTTTGCCTCTTTACATCGTGTGGCTTATGTCGCTCGGTGCCTTGGGTTCATTGGCATTCATCGGGTTTGGCGTAATAAGTGTATCCGATGAAGTTACATTCGATTTGAGTAATACGAAGATTATACAAATTCGAATTGTGCTTGGATCACTTTTTGCCTTGATATTGACACTACCCTTTGGATTTTATGAGTATCTTAGTTTTGTTCGCGGAATTTATCGCGGTGGCCCGTTGAGCGATTTAGAAGAAAAAGCTGACGCGTTGGGGGTTGTTAAGCAATCAATTCTTTTGCTTTTGCCTTTTGTGATTGGTTACAGTACATCATTAACAATTACAATTATGAATCGATTGATGGATGCTATTAGGGCGTTTTTTGGTATAGTCGAAAAGAAGGCAGGCGAGAATAATTGAATTTGCATGAACTGAAATATTATTTTGTTCAGGGTGATGGGATCTGAGGTGTGAATGCTCTCACTCCGTCCAAATTTGCCGGAAATTTGAGATGCATTGAACCAACTTCGCTCGCACCGTTTTCGGATACGTAGCAATACTGTGTGGGGAATCGCTAGCTCTGCTGCCCCGTCGGCTCCGGCGCATGCTCGAGCAGGAAATCGATGAAGGCCCGCACCCGCGGCATGTGCTGGCGTCCCGGCGGCATCAGCGCGGTGATCGGCACCGGTTCCGAGACATGGCAATCGACCAAGAGCGGCTTCAGCCGGCCGTCGGCGATGGCGTCCTCGATGACGAAGCTCGCAAGCCGGACGATGCCGAGCCCCGCCAACGCCATTTCCGCCAGGATATCGGCATTGTCGCACAACACCGCCGGCTTGACCGAAACCGGCGTCACCTTGCCGTCGACCTTCAGCGGCCATTCCGACAGCCGCGCAAAACCGGTGATCAGCAGGCAGGTGTGATCGGCAAGATCGGAGGCCTTTTTTGGCTCGCCATGCCTGGTGAGGTAGGCGGGGCTCGCGGCGATCACGCGCCTGGCCTGGCCGAGCTGCCGGGCGATCAGGCTGGAATCGGCGAGCGCACCGGTGCGGATCGCCACGTCCAGCTGTTCGCCGATTACGTCGACGCGCCGGTCGGCCACCGAAATGTTGAGGTCGATCTCGGGATAGAGTTCCCTGAATTTCGGCAGCACCGGCGCCAGCCTGTGCTTGGCATAGGCCGTGCCCATGCTGACCCGGATCGATCCCTTCGGCTTGCCGCGCGCGGCCATCACTTCGGCCTCGGTCGCCTCGATGGCGGCGAGAATCTCGCGGCCGCGCGCGAGCAGCATTTCCCCCTCCGCCGTCATCATCAGCCGCCGCGTCGTGCGCTGCAGAAGCTTGACGCCCAGCCGGTCCTCGAGCCGCGTCACCGCCTTGGAGACGCCCGACGGCGTCAATCCGGATTCCTCGGCGGCGGCGGCGAACCCGCCACGCTCGACCACGCGAACGAAGATGCCGATCTCGTCGGAGGCTGCTGTTCTATTCATGACTGGTAGTCCGGAGTGTTGCCGTTGAATGGAGGATTATCATTATTAAGAAAAACAATACAACTCTCTCCGATACCCCAAACGCCCGCTTGAAGGAGACAGCCATGTACACCCCCGACCGTCACACCCCGCACTCGGCCATCAGCCCGCTCGATCCGCTGCCGGACTATCACCTCTACAGGGAGCGCGCCCACCGCGAGCGCACCCGGGCGATCAACAGGGCGCTGTCCATGGCCTGGAACCGGCTTGCGGGCCGGACATCGCGCCAGAAGAGCGACGCCGCCTTCTGGACGGCCTGAGACCCGGGCCGAACCTCAAGCGGCACCAGCCGGGCGAGGGAGCCCGCATCTGCCCTGCCTTTCACGCTATTTTCGAGGAGGAAGCGACAATGCCCCTGGTCAAGTTCAATGTGCCGCAATCACTGCCCGATGACCGGGTTGCGGGCCTGCGCCGCGCCGTGCACGAGGCGCTGGTAGCGACCGCCAATGTGCCCGAAGACGACCTGTTCCACGTCGTCCACCGGCTTGATGTGAAATCCCTGGTCGCCGATCCGGCGTTCCCGTCAGTGCAGCGAAGCGCGGACGCGGCGATCGTCGAAATCACCTTCCGCATGGGGCGGACCGACACCCAGAAACAGGCGCTTTACCGCGAGATCATCCGGCTGGCGCAGGCGAAAGCCGGCTTCAGGCCGGAAGATGTCATGGTGGTGCTGACCGAAAACACCTCACTCGACTGGAGCTTTGGCGCAGGCAAGGCGCACTACGCGCCGGAACCGGTGTGAGAACCTGGTTCCTGCCCGCAAAAGGTGACGAGCAGGTCGGTCTCGCCTCGGGCGGTGAAATGCACCACGCGTGACGCCGGTTCGCGGCGGGCCCAGCCGAGGTCTTCGAAGCGGGACAGCAGGCTCTGGCCGAGCGAACCCGCCAGGTGCGTGCGCCGCGCGCTCCAGTCCAGACACGACCGGCACAGGGGGCGCCGCTGGGTTTCAAGGGCGTCGATGTCGATGCCGAACTCGATCATCCGCTCGCGGCCGGTTGGTGTCAGCACCGGCTCGCCGTCGGTTTCAGAAAGCAGCGCCGAGGCCAGCAGTCCGTCGTACAGCCTGACCCCGAGCTCTCCGGCGAGGTGATTGTAGCAGACCCGCGCCTTCCTGAGCGCCGGATCCTTCGGGCCGGTGCGGGTACGCGTCAGCCCACGCCGTGCGGCAAGTCCCATCATCGTCTCGAGCAGCGCGCCGACATCGTCATCGGCAAGCGCGAAATAGCGATGCCGGCCCTGCTTGCGCTGGATCAGCAGGTCGGCGGTTTCGAGTTTCTTGAGGTGGGAACTGGCGGTCTGAATGGTCACGCCGGCCTCCGCCGCCAGTTCGCTCGCCGTCAGCGCGCCACCGGCCATCAGCGCGGTCAGCATGTTGGCGCGTGCCGGATCACCGATCAGCGCGCCGAGCTGGGCTATGTCCGGACCTTCCTTCATGCTTCGATGCTAGTCGAAGCATGAAAACCCGTCAATGTGGCATGAAACCCTCCGCACAAAGGAGGCACCCATGATCACCTGTTTCATCCGCTATCACATCGATCCGGCAAAGAAGCCGCAATTCGAGCAATACGCCCGCAACTGGGGGCAGGCGATCCCGCGCTGCGGCGCCGATCTGATCGGCTATTTCAGTCCGCATGAAGGTTCGTCGACCTTGGCCTATGGCGTCTATTCGATCGAGCACCTGGCCGCCTATGAAGCCTACCGGCAGCGCCTGTCCGAAGATCCGCTGGGCCGCGAGAATTACGAGTTCGCCCAGCGCGAAAAATTCCTGCTGCGCGAGGACCGCACCTTTCTCAGGCTTGCCTCCGGGCCGCATGCCGCGCGGGTGCTGCCATGATCGCGGTCATCTTCGAAGTCGAGCCAGCCGAAGGCCGCCGCGCGGAATATCTGGAGATCGCCGCCGCGATGCGCGCCATGCTGGAGCAGGTCGACGGTTTCATTTCCGTCGAAAGGTTCGAAAGCCTCACCACCCCGGGCAAGTTGCTGTCGCTGTCATTCTTCCGCGACGAGGACGCTGTCAGGCGCTGGCGCACGCTCGGGGCGCATCGCAATGCCCAGTCACGGGGCCGGGGCGGGGTCTTCGCCGGCTACCGGTTGCGGGTCGCCCATGTGCTGCGCGACTACGGCCTGCACGACCGCGCCGAGGCGCCCGACGACAGCCGTCAGGCGCACTCTGAAAATGACTGAGGGAGAGCGAAACTAGGCCATGGCGCGGCTCGCCGCGATCGACTAAAGCTGAATCGGCTTTTCGTGGATTTTCCCGTTGTCGTCCCGGTTTCCGCACGGATTGCTCCCCGTTTGCTCGCGCTCAAGGCCTGCTCCCGATGTCAAAGCCGAAAACTGCGGCGACCCGTTATTATTTGCTGACCTTCCTGCCGGCCGCCGTCACGGTGACCTATCTGCCGATTTGGCTCAACGAGCAGGGCGTCACGGACGCGCAGATCGGCCTCATCAATACGCTGCCCATGGCGGGCATCCTGCTGTTCAGCGTCTTCGTCGGCCGTCTGGCGGACCGGGCGTCGGACTGGAAGCAGGCGATCATGATCGGCACCGGGCTTGCCGCGATCACCTCGCTTCTGCTCGGCTTTGCCGAGGGCTTCCTGATGATCCTTGCGGTGTGGACGATGACCAACCTCGCTGCGGGGCTGATCGGCCCGGTGGCCGATGCCGCCACCATGCGGCTGTCGCTGCGGCTCGGCTTTTCATTCGGGGTGACCCGGGCCTGGGGCACGGTCGGGTTCCTGTCTATGTGCTTCGCCACCGGCTACCTGATCCTGTGGCTTGGTGCGGACTCGTTTGTCTGGCTGTTCGCTGCAACCTGCTTTGCCCGGTTCTTCGCGGCGATAGGATTGCCGCGGCTGCGCGATGTCGACCAGCCGCGCAGCAAGCCGGAAGGAACCTTCCTGTCGCGCGAGGTCATCGCCGCGTTTGAGCCCTGGGTGCTGCTGCCGGTGATCGCCGGTGCCGTGCTGTTTGCCAACCACATGGTCATGAACGCGTTCTCGTCGCTGGTCTGGAAACAGCAGGGCCTTGACGAATCCACCATCGGGTTTCTGATTGCGCTCGGCGCGGCCGCAGAGGCCGCCACCATGTTCGCCTGGAAGCGCATCAACATCCGTTTTCCCGCCCGCGTCCTCATCCTGATCGCCGGCGCCGTCTCGGTGCTCCGGTGGATCGGCATGACCCTGTCGCCGCCGCTCTGGGTGATCATCCTGATGCAGCTCGGCCAGGCGGTGACCTTCACCTTCTCCTATCTCGGGTGCCTCTATTTCATCGCCAAACGCACCAGCGAGGACATCTCGGCCGAGGCGCAAAGCCTGTTCGGGGTGATGATGCAGGGATTCTCGATTCTGGTAGTCTCGAGCTTCGGCATTGCCTTCGGCGCGGTCGGCGTCAACGCCTTCTGGATCTGCGTCGCGCTTTCGGCGCTCGCCATGGCGATGGTGCAGCTCTCGCTGAGAATGCGCGGCCCGGATTCGTCTGACTGATTGTCCGCAGGACCGGGCTGGCTTCAGAAGGCCAGTTCCGGATCGCGTTCCACATAAATCCGGAACCAGGGCGTGAACCTCTCGGGGTGCTGCATGATCTCGGCGTGAAGCTCGCCGCGCGTTATCCAGCGGGTGTCCTCGACCTCAAGCGGGTCGGGCAGGATCTTGAGTGTTGTCCGGTCGGCCCTGCCGGTAAACATCGTCACCTTTTCGTTCTCATAGAGCCCGTTTCCGACATCGGCCGAATATTCAACCATCTGCCGGCGCGACAACGGCACGGAAAATCCGAGCTCTTCGACCAGCCGCCGTTCTGCGCACTTCTCGACGCTTTCATTCCAGTGCGGGTGCGAACAGCAGCTGTTCGCCCACAGCCCGCCGCAATGATATTTCGACACGGCCCGTTTCTGGATGAGCAGGTGATCGCCGTCAAAGACGAAGACCGAAACGGCGAGATGCGGAAGCCCGTCCGTGTGGGCCTTGAGTTTCTCGACCGGATACAGGGACCCGTCGGCCGCGATCGCCGGGATGATTGTCGGGTCTGTGCTCATGGTCCTGTTCCACCTTTCACGCAAGTAGGCCTGCGTTCGACCTTGCCCTTACCGCTACCGGCGCCAGGCGGCAAGACGGGCATTCTCTCCGATCATCCGGGTCGGCCGCAGCCACTGGTCGATATTGCCGTCGGGATAATGCAGGCTTTGCGCCTTTGAACCAGCAGTTGCCTGGCGATGACAGATTGCTGGGTCCCCGAAAATGCACACTTCAGAATTTTCAAAACCTGTCTAAATGGTAAGGTGTAATCCGCGAACTGCGCGCTATGTTCCCGAGAAGCAAGGAACAATCTGGCGCGGAACGTTTCGGCATGCGGGACCCGGTCGGATCACCACAGGCGCGGTGGCTGCGGGATCCGCGTCAATTTATTGAAAGAGACGAATTTGAAACTCTGGAAACAATTGCTTTTGTCGCTGGTCCTGATTGCTGTCGCATTCGTGACGTGGTCGTGGGCCTATCCCGGTGCGCATGACGTTCTGGTCCGCAAGGGGCTCGAGCGGATTTCGCTGTTTCCGCCCGCGGCGGATGCTGCGAAGAACGGTGCCTCCGGTGCGCAGCAGGCTGGCGGTCAGGGCGGCCGCCGCGGCGCGCGCGAGGCAATAGTGCTTGTCGCACCGGTTGGCGAAGGCCTTGTCAACGACAAGCTGACCGCCATCGGCACCGGCCAGGCGGTCCGCTCGGTATCGGTGCGCACGCTGGTTTCTGGCCAGATTGCCGAGATTCCGGTCCGCCCGGGGAGCAAGGTGGAACGCGGTGACGTGCTGATCCGCCTCGATGCCGCCGAGGAGGAGCTCGCGGTCGAGCGCGCAAAGCTCACCGTCAACGATGCCAAGGCCAAGGTCGATCGTCTACAGAGCCTGGTCGCCAGCAGCGCCGTCTCCAGCGTCGAGGCCGATCAGGCGCGCAATGCGCTTTCCACGGCCGAAGTGGCGCTCAAGGAAGCAGAACTCGATCTCGCCCGCCGCACCGTCACCGCCCCGATCGGCGGGTCGCTCGGGATCCTCGCCGTCAATGCCGGCGACTACGTCACCAGCCAGAGCGAGATCGCCAGCATAGATGACCGCAGCCAGATCCTGATCGAATTCTTTGTGCCCGAGCGTTTTGCCTCCGGCATGGACGTCGGCAAAGAGGTCGTTGCAAGCGCCAGTTCCCGACCCGGCGAGCGCTTCAGCGGCGAAATTTCAGCGGTCGACAACCGCGTTGACGAGGCGAGCCGCACCTTGCGGGTGCGTGCCCAGATAGCCAATCCCGATGACACCTTGCGCGCAGGCATGTCGTTCGAGGTCACCATCGGCTTTGCGGGCGAGCGCTGGCCGTCCGTCGATCCGCTGGCGATCCAGTGGGATTCCGCCGGCGCCTATGTCTGGAAGGTGGCCGACGGCAAGGGCCAGCGCGTCGATGTCGCCATCATTCAGCGCAATTCCGATTCCGTTCTCGTCAAGGCGGAGCTTGAAGCCGGCGACGAGGTGGTGACGGAAGGCGTGCAAAGCGTTCGGCCGGGCGCCGCAGTCACCGTCATCGGCGGCAGCCGCAAGCCCGAGAGCAGCGGCGAGCCCGCGGGCGCAGGCCAGGAACCGACGGCACAGCGGTCGGAAACCGGGAAAACCGGCGGAAGCGGCGCATGAGCGATCACAGCGAAGACTTTGTCGAGCCGGGCCAGCCGGCAGGTGAAGCCGAGACCGGCGGCGGCACCGCCCTCATGGTGCGCCGCCCGGTGCTTGCGACGGTGATCAGCCTTCTCATCGTGGTGGCCGGTCTGGCCGGCCTCTACGGCGCGGAAATCCGCGAACTGCCCGATGTCGACCGCCCGGTTATCACCGTCACCACCAGTTTCACCGGGGCGTCGCCTGAAACCGTCGACCGCGAACTCACGGCGATCGTCGAGGGGGCCGTGGCGCGGGTGGCCGGTGTCGCCTCGATGTCGTCGACCTCTACGCTGGGCCGCAGCCGCGTCACCATCGAGTTCTCCGACAGCACCGATCTCAATGTCGCCGCTTCCGATGTTCGCGATGCGCTGGGGCGTGTCACCAACAACATGCCCGACAATGCCGACGATCCCAGGATCATCAAGGCCGATGCCAATTCCGATCCGGTGATGCGCCTGGCTGTGACCTCTGACCGCTACAGCGTTCAGGACATGACCATCCTGGTCGAGGACCTGGTGGTCGACCGCCTGGCTGCCGTCCCGGGCGTAGCCGACGTCAACGTCTATGGCGACCGCGAGAAGATCTTCCGCGTCGATGTCGACCAGTCGCGTCTTGCGGCCTTCGGCCTGACGCTGGCCGATCTGCGCAGCGCCCTGAGGAATGTCGCGCTCGACGTGCCCGCCGGATCGCTGACCGCGCAGACATCCGACATCGTGGTTCGCGCCACCGCCGATGTCACCACGCCGGAAGGCTTCGAGGATCTCTACATCAACGACAGGGTCAGGTTCCGCGACGTCGCCAACGTGACGCTCGGCGCAGATCCCGGCGATTCGGTCCTGCGCGCCAATGGCCGCACCGGCATCGGCATGGGCATTATCCGCCAGTCCGCGTCCAACACGCTCGAGATCTCGCAAGGCGTGCGTGCAGCCACCGAGGCCATTCAGGCGATCCTGCCGGAGGGCGTCGATATCCGCGTGACCAGCGACGACGCCACTTTTATCAGCGGTGCCATCGACGAAGTTCGCTCGACGCTGATCCTTGCCGTCATCATCGTCATTGCCATCATCTTCCTGTTCCTGCGCGACTGGCGGGCGACCATCATTCCAGCGGTGACGCTGCCGGTGTCGCTGATCGGCGCTTTCGCGGCAATATGGCTGGCTGGTTTCTCCGTCAACATCCTGACGCTTCTGGCGCTGGTGCTCGCCACCGGCATGGTCGTCGACGACGCCATTGTCGTGCTCGAAAACATCGTCCGCCGGCGCAACGAGGGCATGGGCGTTCGCGCCGCCGCCGTCATCGGCACCCGCGAAGTGTTCTTTGCCGTCATCACCACGACTGCGACGCTTGCGGCCGTGTTCATCCCGATCTCGTTCCTGCCGGGGCAGGCCGGCGGCCTGTTCACCGAGTTCGGCTTCGTGCTGGCCTTCACGGTGATGATCTCCAGCGTGGTCGCCCTGACCCTGTGCCCGATGCTGGCGTCCAGGCTGATCAAGCGTCGCGACATGTCCAGGGCAAACGCCAGTCAGAGCGGCTTCGTGGCTTTCGGCAGCTACCTGTCCCAGGTCTATGCGAGATGGCTGCACCGGGCGCTCGATGCGCCATTGGTGGTCATCGTCATTGCGATGCTGGCTGCCGGCGCCGCCTTCGCTCTGCTGCCGACCATTCCGCAGGAGCTGACACCGCCCGAGGACCGGGCGGTGGCGATTATCCGGATTTCCGCGCCGCAGGGCGTCAGCCTCGATTACACCCGCGCCCGGATGACCGAGATCGAGCGCCTCGTGATGCCGCTGCGCGACAGCGGCGAGGTGCAGAACATCTTCGCCATCGCCGGCACCGGTGGTTCTTCAAACAATGGGTTCATGGTGTTAAGTCTCGCGCCTTGGGGCGAGCGAGAGCGATCGCAGGCCGATATTGTCGCCGAACTCAACCGTGCCGTGGCGACGGTTCCGGGTCTGCGCGCCTTCGCCATCCAGCCCAACAGTCTCGGCATTAGGGGCGCCGGCAACGGCCTGCAGTTTGCCTTCGTCGGCAACAGCTACGATGAACTGGCCGATGTCGCCCGTCAGATGGTCGACAGGCTGGAACAGGATCCGCGGTTCCGCCAGATCCAGCTCTCCTACGAGACCACCCAGCCGCAGATCTCGGTGCAGATCGACCGCGCGCGCGCCTCCGATCTCGGCGTCAATATCGACGGGCTTGCCGAGGCGCTGCAGGCCCTGCTCGACGGCAGGGAAGTGGCGCAGGTGTTCATCCAGGACCGGTCATTCCCGGTCAAGCTGATGTCGACCAACAACCCGATCAACGATCCGACCGATCTGGAATCGATCTATCTCAAGGCAGGCGACGGCCGCATCGTGCCGATGTCGACCATTGCGACGCTGACCGAAAAGGCCGTCGCACCCGATCTCCGCCGCGAAAGCCAGATGCGTTCGGTTTCGATCACCGCCGGCCTGACGCCAGCCTTCGCGCTCGGTGACGCCTGGGCTTCGGCCGTCGAACTTGCCGAGCCTCTGATGCCGGGCGGGGTGCGCATCGTCCCGCTCGCCGAAGCGGCGACGCTGGACCAGTCCTCAAACGACATGCTGGTGACCTTCGGCATTGCCATCATCGTGGTGCTGCTGGTGCTTTCCGCGCAATTCGAGAGTTTCGTCAGCGCGTTCATCATCATCTCGACAGTGCCGCTCGGCCTCGCCTGTGCTGTCTTTGCCATGGTCATGACCGGAGGGTCGCTCAATGTCTACAGCCAGATCGGGCTCGTGCTGCTGGTCGGCGTCATGGCCAAGAACGGCATCCTGATCGTCGAGTTCGCCAATCAGTTGCGCAACAAGGGCATGGATATCCGCTCGGCGATCGAGGAAGCCTCCAACATCCGGCTCAGGCCCGTGATGATGACCATGATCTCGACAGTGCTCGGGTCGGTGCCGCTGCTCCTGGCCTTCGGGGCCGGCGCCGAAGCGCGTGTTGCGCTCGGCTGGGTGATTGTCGGCGGTCTCGGCCTGGCGATGATCGCCACCCTGTTCCTGACCCCGGTCGCTTATCTGCTGCTGGCCCGTTTCGCCACGCCTTCCGCCGAGGAGGAACGGCGGCTCGACGCGGAACTGCGCGAGGCCAGCGAACTGGACGCCCAGAGGCGCGGCCAGGCCGAACTGTCGCCGGGCGAGTAGCGCGCTTCCTTCGCTGTGCCTGTGGCGCGCAAAGCGATGCACGGTCAGGCCCGAGCGTCGGCTTCCGGCATCTCACTGTTTCTGCAAGGACGCCATGGCAAGGTCGACCGGTTCTCCGGACCCGTCTGACAGGATCACCTTCAAAGGTTTGCCGGTCTGGCGGTGGACAGCCTTGACCGGTGCCGGTTCCCGGGTCAGGTGGGCTTCCCCCCATTGCGTGAGCGCCAGAAAAGTCAGCGCCAGTTCCTTTCCGGCCGCCGTCAGAGCGTAGGCGTCCCGCGTCCGGCTTCCCGGTTCCTTGTAGGGTTGACGAGCCATGATGCCTTGGTTGACGAGCCTGTTGAGACGGTCGGTCAGCATCGATCTGGGCGCGTTGAGGTCGGCGAGCATGTCGTCATAGCGCCGCACACCATAAAAAGCCTCCCTCAGGATCAGCATTGTCCAGCGATCACCGATGGTCTCCGAGGCAAGCGCCATTGGGCAATCTTCCCTTGGAACAGGCGCCCGCCGCCGAATGGTATTTGAAGCTGAGTTTGACATCCGGTATCAGGTAGCGCAAATATGGCTGAATTCAAAATACGAACCTAGGTGGGAGGCGGAGCAATGACGGAGTCGAAAGGAGGGCCATCGGACGGGTTGGAGGATCTTGAAAAACGAACCATTTGCCTCAACGGCGCCGCCAAGGTGGTCTATGTATCCGGCGACGGTCCGGCCGTTATCGTCATGACCGAGATGCCCGGTATTTCCCTGCAGGTGGCGCGGTTTGCGCGTTGGGTGAGGGATGCGGGGTTCAGGGTTTACATGCCTTCCCTGTTCGGCGTCGATGGAACCACAGCTACAGCCGATGAGGGGGTCGCGGTGTTTCGGCGCGCGTGCATAAGCGCCGAGTTCCGAGCGTTTGCGGGACATGGCGCGAGCCCGGTCACCGACTGGCTGCGGGCGTTGGCGCGATTGGCGCACGCGGAAGCGGGCGGTCCGGGGGTCGGCGCAATCGGCATGTGTTTCACCGGCAATTTCGCGCTGTCGATGATGCTGGAGCCGGTAGTGCTGGCTCCGGTTCTCGCCCAGCCCTCCCTGCCGCTCGATGTTCCGGCCGCGCTCGAAAGCCCACCCGGAGAACTGGCTGCGGTGCGAGCCAGGCTGGAGGCGGAGGACTTGTCCGTGCGTGCCTATCGATTTGCGGGCGACCGGATATGCCGGGCGGAGCGGTTTGCGGCCTATGCGGAGGCATTGGGAGAAGGGTTTCAGCCGACCGTTTTGCCAGACAGTGCCGCCGCCACCGGTGTCGATCCTTTTTTCCGGGCGCATGTGCCCTATCCACACAGCGTGGTCACCCAGCATCTGATTGATTCGGCGGGTGAGCCGACGATCAAGGCCCGGGATTCCATTCTTGAATTTTTCGCGATGCGACTGAAGCGCTAACCGGATCGCTGCACGACTGTACCGGACACGCAGCCCTCGTTCGATGACAGGCTGTGCTTCAGCCGCGCCCGAACACGCGCTTGCCCAGGCTGATGACCCCGAGTAGCACCAGTCCGGCCGCAAGCCCGAAGATGCCGTAAATAAGGGCTTCCGTTGCCCAGCCGAGGAAACCCGACGCTACGGAAACCGCATCGCGCACCTTGGCCGACATGTCATGGACAAAGTGCCCGATGGCCGTGAAGCCGAAATTTTCGAGACCGTGAATGATGATCGAGCCGCCGACCCAGAGCATGGCCGCTGTGCCTATGCTGGCGACGGTTTCCATGAAGGCGGGCATTCCGCGCACGATGGCGCGGCCAATACCGCGGGTCGTTGCAAACGAACCGGCCTGGGCCATCTTCAGGCCGATATCGTCGGCTTTGACCAGCACCGCGACGCTGCCGTAGACAAGTGCCGTGATGCCCACTGCCACAAGTGCGAGCACCAGCGCTTCCATCCAGACGGTGCTGGATTCGATGGAGGAAAGGGCAATCGTCATGATCTCGGCCGACAGGATGAAATCGGTCTTGATCGCACCGCCGACCCGCTGCTTTTCAAGGTGCGCATGATCGATCGGATTGCTGTCGTCGACCGGCAGCGGTTCGGGATGGAACAGGTGCCAGATCTTCTCCGCGCCTTCAAAACACAGATAGGCCCCGCCAATCATCAGCAGCGGTGACAGCAGCCAGGGCGCGAACACGTTGAGCAGCATTGCGATCGGCAGCAGGATAACCAGCTTGTTGAACAGTGAGCCGCGTGCGATCTGCCAGACGATCGGCAGTTCGCGCGCTGCAGGCAGGCCATGCACATATTTCGGCGTCACCGCCGTGTCGTCGATCAGGATGCCCGCCGTCTTGACCCCGACCTTTGCGGCTTGCGCGGAAATATCGTCGAGTTGGGCGGCCGCCAGCTTGGTCAGCGCTGCGACGTCGTCGAGAAGGGCAAGCAATCCGCTCATGTTTCAAGTGTCCTGTCCATGCCTGCTCCAATGATCATCATCGTGCGGCCCGGTGAGGGGCGCGGGATAGTCGATAAGACCACCCGTCGCAACCCCGGTCGGGTTCCAGATACGCAACTTGCGGAATCCGAAATGGTTCCGCAAGCGCTAACCCGGACATGCGGCCATGCCATGCAAGCCGGCTACTCGACGCGATCGGGAGTCATGGGCTTGGGTTTGAGGTCGGGGGAATGGCGGTGGTAGAGGTTCCTGTCCATGTCAGGGAGATAGCGTTGCCACCGGAATCCGACTTTTTCGAGCAGCCGGTTCGAAGCCGTGTTGTCAGGGTGTGCAAAGGCCGAGACCAGCTGCACCGCCAGATCATTGTCCGCGACGTCGAGCGCAGCTTCGGCCAGCTCCGTTCCGTAGCCTTTTCCCCAGCACGCAGGATGGAAGTAATAGGCCAGTTCGATCCCCCAGCCGGGATCGAACGGATCGTCGTAAAGACCACCCCAGCCGATCGGTTTCGGAGCGTTCCTTTCCCTGATCACCCACGGCGCATATCCGTTGATGCGCCTTTTCCATTCATGGACGGCAATCCTGCGGCGGCAGTGTGCCAGGCTCTCGTCGCAATGGGTGTGGATCATTGCCCGCGGGTTGCCAAGGAACTCAAACAGGTAAGGAGCATCCGCCAGTCGCGGCTTGGACAGCGTGAGGCGCTTGGTTTCCAGTGTCAAAGGCAACCTGTCCTGCTCCTTGCTTCACATTCCGGGCAGCCGCCATGATGGAGGATCTTGTGCTCCCCGTCACCCGCCGCGCACCCGCAGTATGCCGCTCGGCATGGCATGCTCCGACCTTACTTCTCGGGCATCCGGTTCCAGGCGTCGAGGGCTGCGATCTTGTAGGCCTCGGCCAGCGTCGGATAGTTGAAGGTGTTCTCGACGAAATATTCGAGCGTGCCTTTCAGGTTGAGCACCGCCTGGCCGATGTGGATGAGCTCGGTGGCACCTTCGCCGACGATGTGGCAGCCGAGCAGCCGCCGCGTCTTCAGCGAGAAGATCATTTTCAGCATGCCGGTGTTCAACCCCATGATGTGGCCGCGTGAGGTTTCTCTGAACCGCGCCACGCCGCATTCATAAGCGATGCCGCGCTCGATGACTTCTTCCTCGGTCATGCCGACCGTCGAGATCTCGGGCACGGAATAGATCCCGTAGGGGAAGAATTTCGGCGGCTCGTAGGCCTGCCGTCCGAGCGCATGGCAGGCCGCGATCCGGCCCTGTTCCATCGAGGTGGACGCCAGGCTCGGAAAGCCGATCACGTCGCCCGCGGCATAGATCGACGGCACCTCGGTGGCAAACGTCACCGGATCGACCTTGATCCGGCCGCGGCTGTCGCTTTCGAGCCCGCAGGCTTCGAGATTGAGGCTTCCGGTGGCACCCATGCGGCCGGCCGCAAACAGCACCATCTCGGCGCGGACGTTCCTGCCGCCCTCCATCTGGATCTCGCACATGCCGTCGTCGAGCTTGCTGATCTTCTCCGCCTTGCGGCCGAAGCGCAGCACCATGCCGCGGTCCTTGAGCTGGTGGGTGAAGTCGCCGATCAGTTCGCGGTCAATGAAGTCGAGCATCGTCTCGCGCGGCTCGATCAGCGTCACATGCACGTCGAGCGAGCTGAAGATCGTCGCATATTCGATGCCGATGACGCCCGCGCCGATCACCGCGATCGAACGGGGCAGGTGGTCAAGTGAAAGGATCCCGTCACTGTCGAAGACCTGCCTGTCGTCAAATGGCACGTAATCGGGACGGAACGGCACCGTGCCGACCGCCAGCAGGATGGCGTTGGCCGAAAATTCAAAAGTCTCGCCCTGTTCACCCTCCACCTCGATGGTGGTCTTGTCCTTGAACTTGGCGTCGCCGCGCAGCGTGGTGACCTGGTTGCGGGCGAACTGGTGTTCGAGCACCTCGATCTCGTGGTTGAGCGTGATGTCGAGCCGGGCCCTGAGGTCGCCCGCCGTCAGGTCCTGCTTGACCCGGTAGGACCGTCCGTAAAAGCCGCGCTCGCGCCAGCCGGACAGGTTCAGCGCGGTTTCCCTGAGTGTCTTGGATGGAATCGTGCCGGTGTGAACCGAAACCCCGCCAACCCGGTGGCCGCGCTCGACCACCAGAACCTTCTTGCCGAATTTCGCAGCCTGGATGGCCGCCCGCCGCCCCGCCGGGCCGCTGCCGATGACGATGAAGTCGTAATGTTCCATGAGGAGAAGCCCAGGGTCCGGGTTTGATTAAAACTTTAATCAATCAGACCACGAAGCTTCTAAGGAATCGTTGCTGCGGTGCGGCGAATACACACGGAGACGAGATTGATCGAGGTTCGACAGAAGATTGAAGCGTTGCCGGAGTTCTCGGAGCCAGCGCGCCATCGATCGGCAAGCGGCGAGGGCAAAAACTATGCCGTAACAACCTGCGGGGTCATGACAGAGGGGCTGAACCCGGTTTCATGGGCTTTCCAAACAAAATCATATCTGGTTCAATCGAGCCGGTTCATCTGCATTCTTGTGGCATGATAGCAGACCGCTGGCCGCCGCCGGTGACTGGGCTTTGCTGCAACCAAAGCATTGACTTAGATATTTAAATAGCTTGTACGAATTCGTTGATCGAGGAACCATCATGCCGAGCCTGACCAGCCATTTTCTGACACTCTTCCTCAAGGCGAGCGGTCGAAAGCGCGTCTTCTCAGATCCGGAGTTGCTCCGGCAGAAAGTTGCGCGCCTAGCGATTGAGCCGGCCGCATTTGAGCCTCCCAAATCTGCTCACCGGGACGTCGATATCACTCTCGATGATTCTTCGGGTTGGCCGGTCTATCGCCTGCAGCCGAAGTCAGGAACAGGCAGACGGTACGGCGTCTACCTGCATGGCGGCGCATGGATAAACCAGATCGTGTCCCAGCAATGGAATCTTGTTGTGGAAACCGTGGCGCGCGCGGGCGTCAACATGCTGGTACCGATTTATCCGCTCGCCCCAAGCGGGACGGCGGGAGTCGTCGTGCCTCGCGTCGGCGACATGCTGGCAGGGTTGGTGGAGGCGCACGGAGCGGAGCGCGTCTTTGCAATCGGTGACTCGGCGGGCGGTCAGATCGCTCTTTCTTCTGTGATCCTGATGCGCGAACAGGGACTTGCGCCGATTGGCGATACGATCCTGATTTCGCCCGCCCTCGACCTTACGCTCTCCAATCCCGAAGTCGACGCGGTCGAACCGCGTGATCCCTGGCTCGCAAGGCCCGGCATTCGTGCCGCCATCGAAATGTGGCGCGGTGATCTGCCCCTTCAGAACCCGATGGTCAGCCCGATCCTTGCCGATCTTCATGGGCTTGGTCCGCTCACCATCTTTAGCGGAACGCGGGACATCACAAACCCTGACACTGCCCTGCTGGTCGAGAAGGCCCGCGCAGCGGGCGTTCCGGTGGTCTATTACGAGGAAAAGAACCTGCTGCATGTGTACCCGGTTCTCTATGGTCCGGAAGCCAAACGCGCGCGCCGGCAGATCATTGATCGCTTGAAGCGGGATTAACCTGTTCATGGTCGCCGTCTGGAGTGCATCCACCAGCCGGCCTTCACTCCGCGACGCCAGGCCGCGTCAGGTCATCAAGCCTTGTTACGCCCGGCCTTCCTGTCCTTCAACCGGTCCATGGCCCAGCCGACGGTGAAGCCGTGCAGGATCGTCGACAACAGGATGACAAGCGCGATCAGCGACCAGAGCGCACCCTCGTTGGTGAACTCCATATGGCTGCCCGCATAGCACAGGTAGTAGATCGAACCGATGCCGCGCACGCCGTAGACGGAAACCACCGCCCTTTCCCGGCGGCCCAGATCGGTCTTCCACAAGGCGATCCAGCCTGACAGCGGGCGGATCACCAGGATCAGCAGCAACGCTACCACGAAATGCGTCCACGTCAGATCCGTAAACAGCACCGGCAGGACGCTGCCGAGCGCGATCAGCAAGAGTGCTGTCAGCGCGTGCTCGATCGACTCCGAAAAGTCATGCAGCTGCCGATGGAACTGATGCTCTTCCCTGATCCGCCGCAAGGTCAGACCCAAAACCGCAACCGCGATGAAGCCGTAGCCTTCGATCAGTTCGGTCGAGCCGTAGCACAAGAGCACGCCCGCGAGCGCAATGACGCCCGACCCGGTCTCGGCAAGAACGGCGCCCCTCGGCACCTTGAACAGGACGTATCCCAGCACCCTGCCGCCGATCCAGCCCATGGCGACGCCCAGGACGATGCGATACACCACGTCGCGAAGCACCCAGTCGAGCGCCCATGCGCCGGGATTGAGCCCTTCCGCGGCCACGATCAGACCGAGATAGACGAAGGGAAACGCCAGCCCGTCATTCAGCCCAGCCTCCGTGGTCAGGGTGAACCGCACCGGCGGCTCTTCGCCTTCATGCGGCGGTCCGACCTGGACATCCGACGCCAGCACCGGATCCGTCGGCGCCAGTACCGCGCCGAGCAGGATCGCGCCGGCCGCCGTCAGTCCGGCAACGCCGACGCCCAGCAGCGCCACCGCCAGGATAGTCAGCGGCATGGCGATTGCCAGCATGCGGAATGTCGGTATCCAGCGTCTCCACGGACGCAGGCTGTCGATGCGCATGCCGGCGCCGAACAGCGCCACGATCACCGTCAGTTCGCTCAAGAGTTCCCAGGGCAGCGGCGCCTCGCGCGGATCCGGCATCGTCGGTATCCCCGGGATCAGCAGCGTGGCCGCAGCGCCGAACAGGATCATCAGCGGTGCTGCCGCCGGTTCGCGCTTGGAGACCAGGCGCGGCAGCCATCGCGCCAGGATCACGATCACGCCGATGACCGCCAGCGCGATGTGATAGGAGTTCAAGCCGAAGAAGGGTTCGTTCTGCATTATCGGATCCCGTGCCGGAGACTGGCAAGCGTCGTCCTAACGCGAAAACCAGCCCGGGAACAGGCGGGAATGCGGCGCAACTGCGACAAGGAAAATCCTCGCCTGGCAAGCGAGGATGGTCTGGTTGGTGTCAGCCGTTGCTGGCTTCTAGTCGGCTTCTGCCTCCTCCGGACCCGTCACCCGGATCTCGCCGGCATGCGCGCGGGCAAAATCGGTTTTCAGGAACGCTTCCAGCAGCCGCGCGGGAAGCGTCACCGTGGCGCGGTCGGCGTCGGGCAGGGCGTCGAAGCGGCCGGATTTCGAGCGCTTGCCGTCGATCATGCCTCCTGCGACCGTGTTGAGGCTTTCCGGATCGATCAGGATGAAGGCGCCGGTTTCGCGGTTGGTCTCGTAGGCGTCGAAGATCGCCGTGTCCTCGAAGTCGAGTTCGACCACGCCGATGCCGTTGACCGGCAGGAAGCTGGCGTCGTCCCAGTTGCCGCTGGTCAGATCCAGCGCCGAGGTCGGGCGCACCATCACCCGCTGGCGGCGGCTGCCTGCCTTGAGCCAGTAGCGCTTGCCCGGCACGACCCCGTCCGACGACAGCGCCACCAGCCGGGCATTGAAGGCGCGGCCGGTCTGCGGCCGCTGGTCGATCGCCGCGATCATGTCGCCGCGCGCCACGTCGACCGGTCGGTCGAGCACCAGCGTGATGGCGTCGCCGGCGACCGCCGCGTTGCGCACGAGGTCGTAGGTCACGATCGCTTTCACATTGGCTTCCACGCCCGAGGGCAGCACCACGACGCTGTCACCCGGCTTGATCGATCCGCCGGCGACCGTGCCCTGGTAGCCGCGAAAACCTTCGCCGGGCCGCGAGACGCGCTGCACCGGCAGCCGGAATCCGGTGGTCTGGCCGGTGCGCTGCGTCGCCTTTTCCAGTGTCTCCACCAGCGTCGGGCCGTCATACCAGGCCATCACCTCGTCGCCGCGCGTGACGATGTTCTCGCCCTTGAGCGCCGATACAGGAATCGCCGTGACCTGGCGCACGCCGAGCGACAGCGCGATCTCCCTGAAGTCGCGCGAGATCGACCGGAACCTCGCCTCGTCATAGTCCGCTAGGTCGATCTTGTTGACCGCGAGCACGAACTGCCGGATGCCCATCAGCGCAGCAATCGTGGCATGCCGCCGGGTCTGTTCGAGAATGCCGGCGCGGGCGTCGACCAGCAGCACCGCGAGATCGGCGGTCGAGGCGCCGGTCGCCATATTGCGGGTATATTGCACATGGCCGGGCGTATCGGCGACGATGAACGAGCGCCGGTCGGTGGAAAAATAGCGGTAGGCGACATCGATGGTGATGCCCTGTTCGCGCTCGGCTTGCAGCCCGTCGAGAAGCAGCGCGAAATCCGGCAGCCCGAGCTCGTTCTGCTTGCCGGTGGAATCGCGCCTGAGCGTCGCCGCCTGGTCTTCCTTGACCGCCTTGGTGTCCCACAACAGCCGGCCGATCAGCGTCGACTTGCCGTCATCGACCGAGCCGCAGGTGATGAACCTGAGCGGCCGCGCCTGCCGTCCGGTTGTCTCCGGATGGGGATCGATATCCAGAATGTCTTCACCCGGCAGCAGGTTTTGCGAGAGAATTTGGCCGGCCATCAGAAATATCCTTCGCGTTTTTTCTTTTCCATCGAGCCGGACTGGTCGCGGTCAATCGCGCGGCCCTGGCGTTCGGAGACGGTGGCGATCTCGAGCTCGGCGATAACCTCGTCGAGCGTGGTGGCCTGCGAGCGCACCGCACCGGTCAGCGGGAAGCACCCGAGCGTGCGGAACCGCACCATTTCCTCGCGCACCTGTTCGTCGGGAAGCAGTTCCAGCCGCTTGTCTTCGGCCAGGATCAGCATCCCGTCGCGTTCGACGACCTTGCGGCGCTCGGCGAAATAGAGCGGCACCAGCTCGATCCGTTCGGCCTGGATGTAGCGCCAGATGTCGACCTCGGTCCAGTTCGACAGCGGGAAGGCGCGCACGCTTTCGCCCGGATGGATCATGCCGTTGTAGATCGACCAGAGCTCGGGGCGCTGGTTGCGCGGGTCCCAGGCGTGGTCCGGCGTGCGGAACGAGTAGATCCGCTCCTTGGCGCGGGAGGCTTCCTCGTCGCGCCGCGCGCCGCCGAAGGCCGCGTCGTAGCGGCCCATGTCGAGCGCCTGCTTCAAGGCTTGCGTCTTCATGATGTCGGTGTAGCGCGCCGAGCCATGGCTGAACGGCGTGACATTGTCGCGCAGGCCTTCGGGATTGGTGTGGGCGATAAGGTCGAGCCCGTGCCTGGCCACCACCTGGTCGCGAAAGGCGATCATCTCCGGAAACTTCCAGCCGGTGTCGATATGCACCAGCGGAAACGGCAGTTTGCCCGGGTGGAATGCCTTCAGCGCCAGGTGCAGGAGCACCGAGGAATCCTTGCCGATCGAATAGAGCATCACCGGCCGTTCGAATTCGGCCGCCACCTCGCGAAAGATGTGGATCGCCTCGTTCTCCAGCGCCTTCAGGTGCGGGTCGAGCGGCGGCTTGCCGCGCCCGTGTTCAATCACGTTCATGATCATGTCCTTCGTGAAAACTCAGTTGGTCGCGGCCGGGGAGGCCGGGACGCTAGAGGCTGATGGCGTGACCTTCGGCTGGCCCTGGGCGCGCGAACCGGAAACCGAAGCCGACAGGTGCAGCCCGCATTCGCGGCGCTCGTCCTGCTCCCACCACCAGCGCCCGGCGCGCTCCGGCTCGCCCGGCTTGATGGCGCGGGTGCAGGGTTCGCAGCCGATCGAGGGGAAGCCCTTCGCATGCAGCGGGTTGACCGGCACGTCGTCGGCCCTGGCGCGCGCCTGCAAGGTTTCGAGCGACTGGTCGGCCAGCGGATTGATCTTCAGCAGGCCGCGGTCGGCGTCCCATTCGGCGAGCGGCGCATTGGCCCGGTTGCCCGACTGGCCGCGCCTCAGCCCGGTGACCCAAATCTCGGCGTCCGCCAAGGCCCGGCCGAGCGGCAGCAGCTTGCGGGCGTGGCAGCAGGCGTGCCGCGCCTCGACGCTGTCGTAAAAGCCGTTCATGCCGTAAAGCGCCACGAAGCCGTCGACCTCGTCTTTCCACGGCTTGAAGACCTCGATCGACAGGCCATAGCGCGTCTCGGTCTCGCCGATCAGCGTTTCGGTCTCTTTGAACAGCCGCCCGGTATCGAGCGTGACGACCCGCACATCCGCACTGGTCGCCGCGATGATCGAGGTCAGCACCTGGTCCTCGAGCCCCAGCGATGTCGTGAACACCGCCCGTCCGAGCGATGCGATCCTGAGAATACGGCCCGGCAGCGCCATCGAGGCAAGTTCCGCGTTCAGTTGCGCGGCGAGCTGGGGACCGTAATCCGGATCCGAGACGGATGCTTTCGACGTGGTGGCTTTCGACATGGGAGCGGCTCCGATTGAAGTCTCAATTTTTAACTCCCGTGCACGGCAAAGCGAGGCATCACAGTCTTTTTGCCCGGGCCGATGAGGTCTGTTGTTCCGCTCAATCGGGATGCAACGAAAAAACCTGTCCAAATACCGCCATTGTTGCATTGCACTGATGATTGACCGGGCGCTGCAATCATGCGACGCCAGAACACAACGACAATCCGACCCTGGACAAGTGCAGATGGGCGCCGCAGACCTAGCCGAAACCGACCATCAGCCGTTGCCGGACCTGATCGATACCTTTGAGAAAGCGGCGATCGCGGCGGGCAGGGAAATCCTCGCAGCCCGCGCCGCCGGCGCCAGGGTTTCGATCAAGTCGGATTCGACGCCCGTAACCCAGGCCGACCGCGCCGCCGAAGCCATCATTCTTGCAAAATTGACCGAGCAGTTTCCGGATGTCCCGGTGGTTGCCGAGGAGATGGCCGAAGACGGCAAATGCCCGAACTCCACCCAGGCCTCCTATTTCCTGGTCGACGCGCTCGACGGCACCGGCGATTTCATCGCCGGCCGCAACGAGTTCACCGTCAATGTCGCGCTTATCCGTGACTTGAAGCCCGTGGCGGGCGTGGTCTACGCCCCGGCGCTCGGGCGCATCTGGAGCGGCGCCGGAATGAAGGCGCATGTCGCGGAAGTCACGGCCGAGGGCGAGATCCGCGAGCGGCGCGAAATCCGCACCCGCGCTCTGCCCAAGACACCGGTAGCACTTGTCAGCCTCAGCCACCGCGAGCCCGAAACCCAGGCCTGGCTCGACAAGCTGCCCGCCCACGAAACCGCCCATATCGGCTCGTCGCTGAAATTCTGCCTGGTGGCCGAGGGCAAGGCCGATGTCTATCCGCGGCTTGTCTGCCTGCACCAGTGGGACATCGCCGCCGGTGACGCGGTGCTGCGCGCCGCGGGCGGCATCACACTCGGTCTCGACGGCCTGCCGCTCGAATACGGCGTCGACAATTCCGACTTCGATTGCGGCCGCTTCGTCTGCTGGGGCCGGCATCCGGACACCTCCGCCGCCGGCTGATCGCGGCTTGAGGCGCGACCACATCCCATCGCCAAAATGACCGCGACTTGTGCCGCTCAGGCGGTTTTCAGCCTGTCGGTCTCGCGCCAGTCGGGGTTCATCCACGGCTCCAGATTGCTCGGCGCCAGCGGCGTCCGGCCGAGAATGTGATCGGCGGCCTTCTCGCCGGTCATGATCGACGGGCCGTTGAGATTGCCGTTGGTCACCCGCGGGAAGATCGAGCTGTCAGCGACCCGCAGGCCCTCGACGCCGATCACCCGTGTCTCGGGGTCGACCACAGCGGTCGGATCGTCGGCGCGTCCCATCCGGCAGGTGCCGCAAGGGTGGTAGGCGCTCTCGGCGTGCTCGCGGATGAAGCCGTCGATCTCGGCGTCGCTCTGGATCTGGCTGCCGGGCTGGATCTCCTTGCCGCGGAACGGATCGAAGGCTTTCTGCCCGAACACCTCGCGGGTGATCCGAACGGCGCGGCGGAAATCGCGCCAGTCCTCCTCGTGGCTCATGTAGTTGAAGCGGATCACCGGTGCGTCCTTCGCTTCGCCCGAGCGAAGCGTGACCGCGCCGCGCGAGGGCGATCGCATCGGCCCGACATGGGCCTGGAAGCCGTGCATCGGGGCAGCCGCCTTGCCGTCGTAGCGGATCGCGCCGGGCAGGAAGTGGAACTGGATGTCGGGGTAGGGCACGCCTGCGTGCGAGCGGATGAAGCCGCAGGCCTCGAACTGGTTCGAGGTGCCAAGCCCTTGCCTCAGGAACAGCCACTGCGCTCCGATGATCGCCTTCGAGAACAGGTTGAGCTTCGAATAGAGCGTGATCGGCTGGATGCATTCCTGCTGGATATAGACCTCGAGATGATCCTGCAGGTTCGCCCCGACGCCGGGACGGTCGGCGACGACCTCGATGCCCTTTTCGGCAAGATGCGCGCCCGGACCGATGCCCGACAGCATCAGAAGCTTCGGCGAGTTGAAGGCCGACGCGGCGATCACGACTTCACGGTTTGCTTTAACAACTTGAATCTGCCCGCGAACCTCGAGTTCGACCCCGGTGGCGCGCCGATTCTCGATGACAACACGCCGGGCCAGGCCCCTGACGAGACTCACGTTTTTGCGCTTCAGCGCCGGCTTGAGATAGGCTTCCGCCGTCGACCAGCGCTGGCCCTTGTGAATGGTCTGCTCCATCAGGCCGAAGCCCTCCTGGCGCGAGCCGTTGTAGTCCTGGGTCACCCCGTAGCCCGCCTGCCGGCCCGCCTCGATGAAGGCTTTGAACAGCGGATTGACCGCCGGTCCGCGCTGCACGTGCAGCGGGCCATCGGTGCCGCGCCATCCTTCCTCGCCGCCGATGCCGCCATCCTGGTGCGAAGTTTCCATGCGCTTGAAATAGGGCAGCACGTCGGCGAACGACCAGCCGGTAGCGCCCTGGTCCGCCCAGTGGTTGAAGTCCTCGGCATGGCCGCGCACGAACACCATGCCGTTGATCGACGACGATCCGCCGATCACCTTGCCGCGTGGGGCGGCGAGGCGCCGGTTGCCGAGATTGGGTTCCGGCTCGGTGGTGTAGCCCCAGTCATAGATTCCCATGTTCATCGGGTAGGACAGCGCCGCCGGCATCTGGATGAACGGCCCGAAATCCGATCCGCCATGCTCGATGACGATCACCGAATGCCTACCGTCCTCGCTCAGCCTTGCTGCCATGGCGGATCCGGCCGAACCTGCGCCGATGATGACGAAATCTGCTTGCATGGTCATGGTGATGCTCGTCTCTAATGGAGGGTTTGCCCTGCCGTGTCATGATTGACGGGAATATAGCTAAGGGCTATATTTTGCCGATGATGCGGGTCGTCTATTCCAAGGCAGCGGAAAAAAGCCTTGCCCGGATGCAACCGAAGCGGCGCGCGGCCATTTTCGCCAAGGTTGATGCATTCGCGCGCGGCGAACTGGTCGACATCAAAAAGCTGTCCGGGTCCGACCTGTATCGCATCCGGGTAGGCCAAGACCGCGTCATCATCGACGACCAGGGCGTTGTCGTCTTGGTGATCAGCGCCGGCCCGCGCAGCGGCATCTACAAGGAGTGACACTCGATGGGCGAACTTCAGAAACTGACCATTGACGGCAAGACCTACGTTCTCGTCGGTGAAGAGGACTATGAAGACATGATGGACAGCCTCGAGGCACACGCGATCATGGAGCGCGTGAGGGCAGGCGAAGAGACCTGGCCTTCCGAACTCGTGCATGAACTCATGGAAACCGACAGCCGCATCCGCACCTATCGCAAGTATCGCGGCATGACCGGAAGCGAGCTTGCCACGGCCGCGGGCATTTCCCAGCCGCACCTCTCCGATATCGAAAACGGCAAGAAGGCTGGCTCGGTCGATGTGCTCAAGCGCATCGCAACCGCCCTTCGTGTCGATCTCGACGATCTGGTTGTGTGACAAGCTCATCTTGCGCTTGCCTCAATACGGGCTGTCGACAGGGCCGGTGGCCACGTAGACGCTCTTGAGACGGGTGTAGTGCTCGATCGCCGCGCGGGAGTTCTCGCGCCCGATGCCCGATTGCTTGACGCCGCCGAAGGGGGCCTCGACCGGGGTCAGATTGTAGGTGTTGATCCAGGTGGTGCCGGCATCGAGCCCTGCGATCACCCGGTGCGCTCGGGTGAGGTCGGCGGTGAACACGCCTGCGGCCAGACCGAACTGGGTGTCGTTGGCCCGCGCGATCGCCTCGTCTTCGTCGTCGAAGGAGAGCACGCTCATCACCGGGCCGAAGATCTCTTCGCGGGCAATGGTCATGTCGTCGGTGACGCCGGCGAAGACGGTCGGCTGGATCCAGGCGCCGTTCTCGAAGCCCTGCATTTCCGGTACGCCGCCGCCGGTCAAGAGCCGCGCGCCCCCGCGTTTGCCGGTCTCGATATAGCCCAGCACCTTGTCGCGCTGCGTCTTGGAGACCATCGGTCCGAGGTGCGTGTCCGGATCGAGCGGATCGCCGAGCCGGATCGCCTCGGTGCGGGTCTTCAGCCGCTCGAGGAAGCGGTCATGCACGCCGCGCTGCACGAACACCCGCGTACCGTTTGAGCAGATCTGTCCGGTCGAATAGAAATTGCCGAGCATGGCGCCGCCGATGGCGCTATCGATGTCGGCGTCATCGAACACCAGGATCGGCGACTTGCCGCCGAGTTCCATCGTCACCGCCTTGATCGTCGGCGCGGCTGCCGCCAGCACCTTGGCTCCGGTCGGCACCGAGCCGGTGAGCGATACTTTCGCAATATCAGGGTGTGAGGCCAGCGCCGCGCCGACATCGCCATAGCCCTGAACCACGTTGAAAATGCCGTCCGGCAGCCCTGCGTCCTTGAAGGCTTCGGCGAGCTTGAGCGCCGTCAGCGGCGTCATTTCCGACGGCTTGAAGATGAAGGCGTTGCCGCAGGCGAGCGCCGGGGCGGACTTCCAAGCTGCGATCTGGATCGGGTAATTCCAGGCGCCGATACCGGCGCAGACCCCGAGCGGTTCGCGCCGCGTGTAGACGAAATCGCCGCCCAGATCGACATGCTCGCCGGTGATCGCTCCGGCGAGTCCGCCGAAATATTCGAGCGCGTCGGCGGCCGAGGCCGCATCCGCCACAAGCGTCTCCTGGATCGCCTTGCCGGTGTCGAGCGTCTCGATGCGGCTGAGCTCCTCGTTGCGCTCGCGCAGCAACTGCGCCGTTCGCAACAGGATCCGTCCGCGCTCGACGCCCTTTAGCCTGGCCCATGCCGGCTGCGCGGCCTTTGCCGCAGCCACGGCTTTTTCAACGATCTCAGGCGTCGCGGAATGGAGCCGCGCGTTCACCTCTCCCGTCGCCGGGTAGATGCTCTCGATCACCGCGCCGGCGTCGTCCTCGATGTAAGCGCCGCCGATGTGGTGGGAGGCTTTGGGCTGTACGGTCATGGTTTGATCCTCAGGCTTTCATAGGAGACCATCACGTGGTCGCAATAGGCCGGGCGCTCGCAAAGGCGGGCGTAATAGCCGTCGAGCGCCGGTGTTTCGGCGCGGTCGAAGTCGAGTGTGTAGTAGCGGTAAAGCTGCACACCGATGATCATGTCGGCGAAGCTCAGGTGCTCGCCCGCCAGATAGGGGCTGTCGCCGATACGGTCGTTCAGCATCCTGGCGAGCGGTTTCAACCCTTCGACTGCGTCGGCAAGCGCATCAGGCCCCCCGGGAAGTGGCCGACCGATCAGCGGCCAGAAAATCCGCATGCCGAAATGCGGCGCGAACGTCGTCTTGATCCATTCCGCCCACATGTCGAGCTGAACCCGGGCCGCGGGATCGCGCGGCCAGAAGTTCTCGTTGCCATATCTGCAGGCGAGATAGCGCACGATCGCGGCACTCTCCCACATCGGCGAACCGTCGCCGTCGCGTACGGTGGGGACCAGGCCGTTTGGGTTCATCGCCCGGTAATCGGGCGTGTCGAGGCCGCCGAAGGTGTGTCCCCGGTCGTGGCGCTCGAAGTCGAGGCCCAGCTCGGCAATGGTCCACATCACCGCCTGCACATTCGATGACGTTGCCCGTCCCCAGACAGTCAGCATCTCATTCTCCCCTCGGAAACCGTTGGGATTCTTCGAGGATGTTGAGATCCATGTGGTTGCGCATGTAGCGCTCGGACGCCTTCTGCAGCGGCTGGAAATCCCACGGGTAGTAGTTGCCGTTCCTCAGCGCCTCGTAGACCACCCAGCGCCGTGCCTGGCTCTGCCGCACCTCGGCGTCGTAACCGGCCATGTCCCATTTGGCCCGGACCCGGGCCATGTAGTCGGCGACCTTTTCTGCGTGGGCGGGATCGTCCGCCAGGTTGTTGAGCTCATCCGGATCGGCTTCGAGATCGAACAGCAGCGGCGGGTCGAGTTCGCAATGGCTGAACTTGTATTTGCCGTCGCGGATCGCCACCAGCGGCGCCTGCGAGCCTTCCGCCGCATATTCCATCATCACCGGCGTGGTCCGCGTCTCGCCGCCCATCGCCGCAACCAGGCTCTCGCCATCGGTCCATGGCGCCACGTCTTCGAGCGACACGCCCGCAAGCGCCGCCAGCGTCGGGGTGATGTCGAGATTGGAGGTCGGTTCCGCAACCCGGCGGCCTTGCGCACCCGGAACCGAAATCATCAGCGGTACCCGGGAAGAGCCGTCGAAGAAGCTCATCTTGAACCACATGCCGCGCTCGCCCAGCATGTCGCCATGGTCGGAGCAGAACACCACAATGGTATTGTCCGCCATCCGCGTGGCTTCGAGCGTTGCCAGAATCCCGCCGATCTTGTCGTCGAGATAGGAGATGTTGGCGAAATAGGCCTGCCGCGACCGCCGCACATTGTCTTCGGTGATGTCGAAGCGCTCGCTGTCATTGGCCTTGTAAAGCCGCTGCGAATGCTGGTCCATGTCCTCGTAGGGGATCGGTGCGACGCGCGGTTCGAGTTCGGCGCAGTCCTCGTAGAGATCCCAGTACTGCCTGCGCGCCACGTAAGGATCGTGCGGATGGGTGAACGACACCGTCAGCGCCCAGGGGCGGGCTTCCGGATTGTCGCTGGTCCGCGACAGCTGGTGCAGCTTCTGGGTGGCGAAGAACGCCACCTCGTCGTCATATTCCATCTGGTTCGAGGTCTCTGCCACGCCCGCGCCGGTGACCGAGCCCAGATTGTGGTACCACCAGTCGATCCGTTCGCCGGGCTTGCGGTAGTCCGGCGTCCAGCCGAAATCGGCGGGGTAGATGTCGGTGGTCAGCCGTTCCTCGAAGCCGTGCATCTGGTCGGGGCCGACAAAGTGCATCTTGCCCGACAGGCAGGTATAGTAGCCCGCGCGCCTGAGATGATGCGCATAGGTCGGAATGTCGGAGGCGAATTCCGCCGCATTGTCATAGACCCGCGTCCGTCGCGGCAGCTGTCCTGACATGAACGAGGCGCGGCCCGGCGCGCACAGCGGCGAGGCGGTGTAGTTGTTGGAAAACCGCACCGAGCGCGCGGCGAGCTTCTTCAGGTTGGGCGCGTGCAGGAAGTCTGCGGGACCATCCGGGAACAGGGTCCCGTTGAGCTGGTCGACCATCAGGATGAGAATATTGGGCCTCCTGGCGCCTGCCTGTGCGTCCGTCATAACGTCCTCCCGCGAATTTCCAGCAATTGCGTTTCGATGTGATCCTCGACCAGCGCCACCGCGTCGTGCCGTGCCGGTCCTGTGCCGAGCGCCTTGCGGATGTAGAGCCCGTCGATCATCGCCGCGGCACCTTCAGCGATGCGCTCGGCCTCGTACTGGCCGCAGAGCGGGGCGAGCCCGCTCATCAGGTTGGAATGCAGCCGGCGCGCATAGACTGAAAGCAGCCGCCGGATTTCGGGCGCGCGCTGGGCGTCGACGTAGAATGCGAGCCAGGCCGCAACCACATCCTCTGAAAACTGCTTGTCGGAGAAGCTGACAGCGATGATCGCCGAGACCCGCGCCCGATGGCTCCGCGCCTTCTTCAGGGCCACCATCGTGTCACTTCTCAGATCGCGAAGCAGGGCTCGGACCGATGCCGTGATCAACTGTTCCTTGGAGCCGAAATAGTGGTGTGCCAGCGCGGGCGACACGCCGGCGCGGCCGGCAATGTCCGACATGGTCACATCCATCGAACCGCGCGCGCCGATGGCTTCGATGGCTGCGTCAGTGAGCGCCTTGCGGCGGATTGGTTCCATGCCGATCTTGGGCATTTGCGTGTCTCCAGGCGAGTTGAAGGGTGGTGACCGGTCCCTCTTTGACGGCTCAAGTCTAGTTTTGATTGAGCCGTCAATCAACAAAAAACTCGCGCGGCGGCATCCGGCCGGGGCTGCCGCAGTCCGGCTCTACAGGCTGCTGGAAGGGGGGAGGTCTGTGTCTTCGGTTACCGCCGGAACGCCGGTGGCGATCAGGGTCTCGCCCACCGGAGCGGGCGTCTCGGCCCTCTCTGGCGCACGCAGCTCGCGGTAGCCGATATAAAGCCCGGCGCCGATGATCAGCGCCATCCCGGCAAGCGTGTTGAGCGCCGGAACCTCGCCCCAGAAGAACCAGGCGGCCGTCGCGGCAAACGGCAGGTAGGCATAGTCGAACGGGGCGATCAGGCTGGCGTTCGCCACCTGGTAGGCGCGGCTGAGAAGAATGTAGCCGGTCATTCCCACCACGCCGAGAAGCGCCAGATCGGCCAGCTGTGCCGCATCAGGTACGATGAATTCAAGCCGCAGGTGATGGAACTCCGGCCCCATCGGCACCAGCGTATTGACCAGCCATCCGAGCGGCCAGATCATCACCCCGGAGCCGCCGATGGTCCAGAGGCCCATGGTCAGGCTGCTTTCGCCGTCACCCACCCGCCGCGTCAGGATCATCGAGGCCGCGTAGGACATGGCGCAGACGAGCGGCAGCAGCGCCACCCACTGGAAACTGTCCTGGCCGGGCGCCATGGCCATCAGCACCCCGCTGAAGCCTACGACAAGTGCCGCGATCCGGTGCACCCCCATGCGCTCGCCCAGAAACAGCGCGGCCAGGATGCCGATGAACAGCGGCGCCGAAAAGAAGATCGTCGAGACTTCCGCCAGCGGCATGAACGGAAAGGCGGCGTAGAACATTGCGAAGCCGCCGGTCAGCAGGAACGCCCGCAGCAGGTGGATCGGCCACAGCGGTGTGTAGAGACGGTGCTTGCCGCCAAGCCAGGTGATCAGCGGAACAAGCACCAGCACGGCGATGCAGGCCCGGGCGAAGATCAGCATCCAGAGCGGCTGCGCGCCGAGCATGTCCTTGATCAAGAGGTCCTGGCCGACAAAGCACCATGCGCCGCCCAGCACGCAGGCAATGCCCTCAAGCGGACGGGAGGATTGGGCAGGTGCAAGGGAGGCCACTGCGGTCATTGTAGATTTCCCGTAGTCAATAATCTGTCGAAACCGGATACGGGGCGGACGCCCCTGGGCACAGCGCAGGCAATCCGCAAGTGTTGGCCGATTTTTGAGTGTCGTGCGCGCCTTTCCGCGACATAGGCATCAGAAAATGGCTGACGCGCCGGATCCACCATTCCGGCCTTCACCGGCACGCGTAGGCTGCCGCCCGACCGATGGCTGTCCACCGGTCGGGCGCGCGAGGTCGGGTCGCCGGAAGGCTTCAGGCGAGGCCGGCCGTCAGCGCCGGGCTGGATTGCCTGACGATCACCCTGGCGCGGCTCGGCACGCGCTCGTAAAGGTCGATGATATCCTGGTTGAGCAGCCGGATGCAGCCCGACGAGACCGCCTGGCCGATCGAATGGGCTTCCGGGTTGCCGTGAATCCGGTAGAGCGTGTCTTCGCCATTGTCGAACAGATAGAGCGCCCGCGCGCCCAGCGGGTTCATCAATCCCGGCGCCATGCCGCCATTGGCGACCGAATAGGGTTCGAGCTCCGGTTTGCGCGCCACCATGTCGTCGGGCGCCTTCCACGTCGGCCATTTGCGCTTGTACTGCACAACCGCGGTACCACCCCAGGAGAAACCCTGCTGGCCGACGCCGACGCCATAGCGCATCGCGGTCCCGCCGTCCTCGACCAGATGCAGAAAGAACGTGCTCGTGTCGACGATGATGGTGCCGGTCGCCTCCTCGGGGAACGGGTTGGACACGCGCTGGCGCCAGAACCGTTCGGGCACAACGCCCGCGGGCACGGCGGGTATCTGGTAGCCCTCGTCCAGCACCGGGCCGTAATGGGCGGGCATGGCCTTGGGTTGAGGCTTGGCCGCAACTGCAGGCAACTCGCGGCTGCCGATTGAGGTGCAGCCGGAAAGCGCAGCCGCGGAGGCCGCGCTGAGGAATACGCGTCGGGTAATCATGTACTGAAGTCCTTTGATGCTGAAGGGAAAAGGCCCGTAGGGAGAGGCCCGGAGTCGATTCAGCTCAACCGCGGCGGCCTGAACAGTCTGGAACTCCAGAGGTCGTCAGTTGTTCCGGGGAAAATTCCAACAAATGCCTCGCCGGTGCTTGCGGGGCCCACCTGCAGACTTCGCCGCACATAGCCGAGGTCGCTGCTGCAGATCGACCACGCCACGGCGCCGCGGTGGCAGTGCGTGAAGGGAGCCGCGCCGGTATGCACGCTGATGGCAGTGCGCGGCCGGTTCGTTTCCACCGCCTGCGACAACGCCGCGGCCTGGCCCGACAACCCGCGCGCAAAAGGTCCCGTCGCCGCAAGGGCGAAGGTCAGCAGGCACATGAAGAGGGCGCGGCGGATTTGCATGCCCGCGTTCTTGCCCGCAACTGTGGCCGATTCCAGTCGAAAATGCCCGATCGCGATCAAGTTTTGGTGATGGCAAACCGCTGGTCTAGTGTGGCGGCGGAATGACGCTCCGGAAGCATCGGCCAATCCGGGATAATGCTGACATTAGCTGGCAGTATTACGGTGATATCGGGTGGCCAGCATCAACAAGCCGGCAAGGAGATCCGACATGCTCACACTCTATCATTCGCCCCAGTCACGCTCATCCCGCCTCGTCCGCCTGCTCATCGAGCTTGGCGTGCTTGATCAGGTCGAGATCCGTATCGTCGGTATTCGCCGCCATGATGGGTCGGGTGGCGCCGATCCGTCCAATCCGCATCCCGAAGGCAAGGTGCCGCTTCTGGTGCATGAGGGAACGGAGATTTGGGAATCCAATGCCATCATTCTCTATCTGACCGATCTGTTTGTCGGAAAAGGGCTTGGCCGCTCAATTGGCGACCCGGATCGCGGAACCTATCTGAGCTGGCTCGCCTGGTACGGCAATGTGGTCGAGCCGGTCCTGGTTTTCACCGCCGCAGGCCTCAGCCATCCCTATCTCGACGCCACATTCCGTGGAGCGCCGGAGGTGGCGGCGCGGCTGACCGCCCAACTCGAAAAGACGCCTTTTCTGATGGGCTCGGAATTTTCCGCGGCCGACCTGCTGCTGGTCTCGCCCTACACCTGGATGCCCCAGGCCACGCCGGATGTGCAGGTCATCCGGGACTGGATAGAGCGCTGCGAGAGCCGTCCCTCGGCCAAACAGGTGCTTGAATTCGATCAGGCCCATATGCCCGCATAGAGCCCGCTCTGCAGGCGACGGATTCCTTTCCCCGCGACCGGCACGGACAGCCCGGTCGCGGGGCGGATTCCGTTCTCCCCTTTACAAAGCCGCCCGCGGGATCAAAATGCGCCCCAGCAAGGACAAGATTCCCGGAGAGTAGTTCATGAGCGCCTGTATCATCGGCTGGGCCCACACGCCCTTTGGCAAACACAGCGACGAAACCGTCGAAAGCTTGGTCACGCGGGTGGCGCGCGAGGCGGTCGAGCATGCGGGCCTTCAGGCCGAAGATATCGACGAGATCTATCTCGGTCATTTCAACGCCGGCTTCTCCGCCCAGGATTTCACCGCAAGCCTGGTGCTGCAGGCCGATGACGCCTTCCGCTTCAAGCCCGCGACCCGTGTCGAGAACGCCTGCGCCACCGGCTCGGCTGCCGTGCACCAGGGCATCAAGGCGATCCGTGCGGGTGCTGCCAAGCGGGTGCTGGTGGTCGGCGTCGAGCAGATGACCACGACGCCGGGGCCCCAGGTCGGCGCCAACCTGCTCCGCGCCTCCTACCTGCCCGAGGACGGCGACACACCGGCGGGCTTCGCCGGCGTCTTCGGCAAGATCGCCGACGGCTATTTCCAGAAATATGGCGACCAGTCCGACGGCCTTGCCGCGATCGCCGCCAAGAACCACAAGAACGGCGTCGACAACCCCTGGGCGCAGATGCGCAAGGATCTGGGCTACGAGTTCTGCCGCGCCGAGAGCGACAAGAACCCTTACGTCGCGGGTCCGCTCAAGCGCACCGACTGCTCGCTGGTTTCCGACGGCGCCGCGGCCATCGTGCTTGCCGATGTCACCACCGCCATGCAGGCGCCGCGTGCCGTGCTGTTCCGCGCCGCCGAACACGTGCAGGATTTCCTGCCGATGTCCAAGCGCGACATTCTCGCCTTCGAGGGCTGCGCGCTCGGCTGGAAGCGGGCCTTCGCCAATTCCAAGACCTCACTCGACGATCTCTCCTTCGTCGAGACCCATGACTGCTTCACCATCGCCGAACTGATCGAGTACGAGGCGATGGGGCTGGCCAAGCCCGGCCAGGGCGGTGACGTCGCCATGAGCGGTGAAACCCAGAAGGATGGCCGCCTGCCGGTCAATCCCTCCGGCGGCCTCAAGGCCAAGGGCCACCCGATCGGCGCCACCGGCGTCTCCATGCACGTGCTCTCGGCCATGCAGCTGACCGGCGAGGCCGGCGGCATCCAGGTCAAGGACGCGACGCTCGGCGGCATCTTCAACATGGGCGGCGCCGCGGTCGCCAATTACGTCTCCATCCTCGAGCGCATCCGGTGACGTCGGGCGCCGCCGGTCACGTCGTTGTCACCGGTGGCGCCTCCGGCATCGGCGAGGTGACCGCGCTGGCGCTGATCGATCAGGGCGTTGCCGTGACCATTCTCGACGCAAGCGCCGCAGCGATCGTCCGCATCGAGGATCGCCTGGCGGGCGAGGACGTGCTCGCGCTCACCTGCGATGTCACCGACGAGGAGGAGGTGGCCGAGTGTCTGAGCCAGGCCGTCGATGCCTTCGGGCCGGTCACTGGTCTGGTCAATTGCGCCGGCATAGCCCGCGACATCCCGGCGGAGAAGACCAGCGCCGAGATCTTCCGCCAGATCCTCGATGTCAACCTCACCGGCAGCTTCATCACCTGCCGCGCCTGCCTCGACCAGATGGGCGACACGCTGTCGATCGTCAATCTCTCCTCCGCCTCGGGCATCCGCGCCAATGCGGGCAGGGTGGCCTATGGCGCCTCCAAGGCCGGCGTCATCCTGATGAGTCAGGTGCTCGCCAATGAATGGGGCGCCTCGGGCGTCCGCGTCAATGTCGTGGCCCCCGGACCGGTCGACACGCCGCTGATCTCGAACCTCCACACCATCGACGACCGCAAGCGCTGGACCGCCCAGATCCCGCTCCGCCGCTACGGCCGCCCCGACGAAATCGCCGACGCCATCCTCTTCCTGCTCTCGGACCAGGCAAGCTACATCAACGGCCACGTTCTGGTCATCGACGGCGGGTTCAGTTCATCGGGGATCCTGGCGGGAAGGTGACGGACGGTCTTCAGCCTCGCCGCCCCATCGACACGCCCACCGCTGTCGCCCCGATCACCAGCGCCATGCCGGCCCATTGCGAAGGGGTGAACCATTCGCCAAGAGCAACCGCGCCGATAGCGGTCGCCACCACCGGGCTGGCAAGCGCCAGGTAAGTGGCGCTGGCGCCGATCCGGCCGATGCCGCGGGTCCAGACGTAATAGGCGAATGCAGTGCCGAGCAGCATCAGCCAACCATAGCCGAGCACCTCGCTCAGGCCCGGCGCCGGCGGTAGCCCCTCGATCATCAGCGCCACGGGCAAGAGCATCGCGCCACCGAAGATCAGCTGCCAGGTGGTGGTCTCGAGCGGTGCCCCCATCCGCCCCCAGCGGTCGATCAGCACGGTGCCGATCGCCATCGACAGCGCCCCGCCGATTGCCGCCGCCACGCCGACCGGGTCGGGCCGCGCCTCCGGCGACAGTACCAGCAGGCCGACGCCGATCACGCCGGCGACACCGGCCAGCAGCTGCACGGGGTGCGGCGCGCGGCGGATCAGGAATGCGGAGATCAGCACCACCACCAGCGGCTGGATCGCGCCCAGCGTGGCCGCCAGCCCGCCAGGCATGCGGGAGGCTGCGACGAACAGCAGCGCGAAGAACAGGCCGATATTGGTGAACCCGATCACCGCATGGCGCTTGAGTGCGGCCACCGGCGGAATGCGCGGGTTGAGCATCAGCAGGATCAACCCCGCAGGAAGCGCCCGCATCGCGCCCACGAGCAGCGGATGGCTGACCGGTAGCGTTTCGGTAAACACCGCATAGGTGGTGCCCCAGAGCATGGGCCCCAGAAGGGTGATCAGGATCGTGCGCAGCATGAGGGCTCGGGTGGTTCGGTGGGTGAAGCGAGCTTAGCGATCCGCCGGCCGGGCGCAATCGCCAAATCCGCCCCGTGTGTGAATCTCTGCAGGGAACGCCCGCCGGGCTACCCCTTCGATCCCGGCCGCAGGCCTTCGGCGAGCAATGCCGCAACCTTCGCCGACGCCTCGGCCTTGGTGATTTCGCCGTTGCCATTGGTGTCGAGCCCGCGGTTGAGCTTGTAGGCCTTCGAGCCTTTTCGAAACAGCACGTGGCCGGGCTCCTTGTCAACGGCGCGCGGATAGAGCACCGCCATGTAGGCGCTCGGCAGATCCTTCATCCGGCCCTTATAAGGCGCGAGATAGGCTTCGACATAATCGAGCTGGTCGATGGCGCGCATCCGGGCAAGGGCCGCCGTGCTGGTACCAAGTGCCCTGGCCGTTGCCGGCATGAACTGGATCAGTCCGGTGGCGCCCGAACCTGCATGGTTGGTCACCGCCGGATCGAAGCTGCGGCCGGTCTCGAACGCCATGATCGCCATCAGGTGGTTCGGATCCATTGCGAGCCTGCCGGTGATGGCGATCACCTTTTGCCTGAACGCTGACGAAACATGCGCTCCCCAGGCGATTGCCGCGTGCTGATGGGCCGGCGTCGGGGACTGTTGCGCTGGATTGATTGGCTGCGCGGGGGCGGGTGAGTTCGGTTGGCCGGGCGCCCGCCGCAGCCTGAGCCAGGAGAACAGGGTATCGAGGAATGGGATGCAGGGCATGCGGGTCTCCCGTCTATACTGTCAGGTGAACGATGCAGGCAAGTCTAGGTCGGCGCTTGCGGGTGTGGACGAATTCGCAGGCAGCGCGGCTCGCAGGCCTTGGCGCGGCATGGTGCAGGACCGGCGGGTGAGAATCGCTGGTGTCGTGAAAACCGAAGCCGGTTCAAAGCCTTGCGAAGCCGCCGGCGGCCGCTTCGGATGCGGTCAAAGATGGTGGCGGGTCTTCCAGGGCCGGGTTCCGCATCCAAAGCTGTCCGCGCTTTTGTCCCCGCCTCTTGCCCGAAGCGCCGGCTTCTGCGATCACACGCGCAGCACAGCGCCGGCCGATGCAGGCCGCTCCCCCGCAACCACCGCCAGGAACAAAGCCATGCCAAACCCCGTCCTCGTTGAAGTCACCCGCGGAGAGATCGTCGAAAGCCGGCATCGCGGCATGGCCGTGGTGGTGGATGGCGACGGATCGGTGGTGATGAGCCTGGGCGAAGTCGACACCCCGGTGTTTCCGCGCTCGGCGGTCAAGTCGATGCAGGCGCTGCCGCTCATTGAGACCGGCGCAGCCGACCGCTACGGCTTCGGCAACAAGGAGCTGGCGCTGGCCTGTTCGTCGCATTCCGGCGAACCCGGCCACATGCAGCTTGCCGGCGAAATGGCCGGCCGCGCCGGTTTGGGCGAGCCGGATTTCGAGTGCGGCTGCCACTGGAGCTTCGAGCCGAAGGTGATGATCGAGCAGGCTCGCGCCGGCGACAAGCCCAACCAGCTCGGCAACAATTGCTCCGGCAAGCACGCCGGCTTCCTCTGCCTCGCCTGCCATGCCGGCGTCGATCATCACGGCTATGTCGGCTATGATCACTTCGTCCAGGCCTCGGTCCGCGACGTCATGTCGGATCTCACCGGCACCGCGCTCGGCCATGACAATTGCGGCACCGACGGCTGCTCGATCCCCACCTATGCGGCGCCGCTCAGGAACATTGCTCACGGCTTTGCCCGCATGGCGTCCGGTGTGGGCCTCGGACCCGAGCGCGCGAAAGCCGCCGAGCGGCTGATGGCGGCGTGCATGGCCGAGCCTTGGCATGTCGCCGGTACCGGTCGCGCCTGCACCGCCCTGATGAGCATCGCGCCGGGCCGGATCTTCGCCAAGACCGGCGCCGAGGGCGTCTTCTGCGCCACCATTCCCGAGATGGGCTACGGCGTCGCGCTCAAATGCGAGGACGGCTCCACCCGCGGCGCCGAAGCGATGATCGGCGCGGTGCTGGCAAAGCTGTTTGCCGACGATCAGGATCTGTCGGCGAAACTGGGCGACTGGTCGCGCAAGACGATGAAGAACTGGAACGGCATCGAAGTCGGCACCATCCGCCCCGCCGGCGACCTGGCCTGAGCCTCAACCGGCGGCCTGCGCCGGCTGGTAGATCGGCCCGGCCCGTCCGGGTTCCGCGCGGCGGATGCTGCCCGGAGGCTTGCCGAACACCCGCTTGAAGGCCCGGCAGAAGGCTGCCTCCGACTGGTAGCCGAGATCCAGCGAGATCGCCGCCAGCCCGTCAGCCGTATCGATCAGCCGGGCGCGGGCCAGGCGCATGCGCCAGTCCGTGAGGTAGCGAAGCGGCGTCTGGCCGACCAGATTGGCAAAGCGCGCCGCAAAGGCCGAGCGTGACATGCCGACCTCGGCGGCCAGGCTATCGACGCTCCAGTCCTCGCCGGGCCGGCGGTGCATCAGTGCCAGGGCCTTGCCGATCTGCGGATCGCGAAGGGCCGCCAGCCAGCCGGTCTCGGTGGTGGGGGCGGTTTCGAGCCACGAGCGTATCGCCTGGATCACTACCACGTCCGACAGCCTTGTGATCACCGTCTCCCCGCCGGGCTTGAGTGATGCCGCCTCGCTGGCGATGAAGCGAAGCGTGCTCTGCAGCCATCCGCCGGTCTCGTCGTCCCAGGCATCGATGTTGATGACCTGCGGAAGGAGTCTCAACAGGTGCTCGGCGGCGACATCGTCGAACCGCACCACGCCATACATCGAGCGGGTCATCGCGCCGCCGCCGCCGTGGCGCATGATCTCGTAGCGTTCGCTGACCTTCTCGACCGGCAGATCGAACAACGGTTCGCCGGCCATGCCCGGTGCGCTCGAGATCACATGCGGCGTGCCGTGCGGGATCAGCGTCAGGCACCCCTGAGATAGAAGCCGCGGCTCCATTCCCTCGAGCTCAAGCCAGAGCGCGCCGGAAGTGGCGACCACGAAGCACATCACGCCCTCGAGCCGGGGGATGGCGATCGCCCAGGGCGCGGTCAGCTCGCCGCGGCAATAGAGCGTGCCCGTCAGCCGCAGCATGTGCAGCGTCTCGGCAAGCGGATCGGAGGTGAGGGGGATGCAGGGATCGGGTGTTGTCATGCGGATTTAATAGCGCTGAGTTTGCGGATTGTCCATCTGTCTGGACTATCTGCATATAAATGAAGCGTTGTAATCATTGTTCATCCAGAGGATCGGCAATAGGTCTTGCGCATCGTCAATCGAGCTCAAGGAGCCTCTCATGAACACCGCACCCATTCTCGTCATCGGATCGACCGGCAAGACCGGCAGCCGCATCGTAAAGTCACTGGCTGAAAAGGGATTTCCCGTCCGCGAAGGATCGCGCAACTCGGCCATCCCGTTTGATTGGGAGCGGCCTGAAACCTGGACGGAAGCGCTGGAGGGCGTCAAGGTGGCCTACGTTTCCTATTTCCCGGATCTCGCCTTCCCGGGCGCCGCCGAAAAGATCGAGGCCCTGACCGAGGCTGCCAAGGCAGCCGGTATCCGCAAGCTGGTGCTGCTGTCGGGCAGGGGCGAGGCGCACGCCCGAAAGTGCGAGCAGATCATCCGCAACTCGGGCCTCGATTTCACCTTGGTCCGCGCCGCCTGGTTCGCCCAGAATTTCTCCGAGGGCTACCTTCAGGCGCCGGTGCTTGACGGCGTGGTGGCGCTGCCGGCCGGTGACATCAAGGAGCCGATCGCCGATGTCGATGACATTGCCGATGTCGCGGTCGCAGCACTCACCGACGACCGCCATAATGGCGAGCTCTACGAGATCACCGGCCCGCGGCTCCTGAGCTTCGCCGAAGCCGCCGCCGAGATTTCCGCTGCCGCCGGAATTCCGGTCCAGTACATGCCGATCACGCTTGAGCAGTTCCACGCCGGCATGCTCGAGATCGGCGGGCCGCTGATCGCCGACGTCTTCACCGAGATCTGCCGAGAAACCCTTGATGGCCACAACGCCTATCTCACCGATGGCGTCCAGCGGGCCCTGGGCCGCGCCCCGCGCGACTTTACTGAATTCTGCCGGAACGCCGCTGCAAGTGGTGCCTGGAAGAAAGCCGCCTGACCCGGCGCCCCTCCAAACAAGGACAAACGTCATGATACGCTCGCTTCTTCACAAGGCCGTTCTGCTCGCAGCCGGCGCCACCGCCCTCTTTATCGGCGGATCCGTGATCGTCTCTCCCGATGCATTCTACGCGGCCTATGGCATCGCGCTATCGGGCGACGCCAGCCTGGCAAACGAACTCAGGGCGATGGGCGGCGGCGTGCTGATGCTCGGTCTGCTGATCCTCTCCGGTCTGATGATCTCCAGTCTCACCCTGGCGTCGACGCTGCTCGCCGCCGCGATGTTTCTCGCCTACGGCGCGACCCGGTTCCTGAGCCTTGGTCTCGACGGCCAGCCCGATTCAGGCCTTGTGGCAGCGATGATCGCCGAACTGGTGATCGGGCTTGCAAGCCTGGCGGCGCTGATCGCCGCGCGCAGGACGGCCTGATGCCTCGATCCGGCGGGCGGCTGCCGATGGGCGGCCGCCTGCCAACCTCCTCACTCTCTCCGGGCCGTTGGCCCGCAACCCGAAAGCAAAGCCGATGTCTATCTGGTTCCTTCTGCTCTGTGCGCTCACCCTGATCGCCTATGCCGCCACCGGCGGCATCTTCCTCGCGTTCTCCGATTTCATCATGCGCTCCTTCGATCTGGTCAGAAACCAGGCCGGCATCGAGACCATGCAGGTTCTCAATGTGGAGATCATGCGCTCGGTCTTCATGGTTCTGTTCATGGGCCTGGCGATCCTGTCGCTGGTCATCGTCATCTACGCCGCAGTCACCCTCGGGGGCACGCCGCGCCTGCTGCTGATTGGCGCAGGGCTCTCCTATCTCCTGGGCGTCTTCGCCGTGACCGGCGCCGGCAATGTGCCGCTCAACAATCAGCTTGCAGCGCTCGCGCCCGAGACATCGCAGGCGCTCACTTTCTGGAAAGAGGCCTACATGACCCGCTGGGTCACGCTGAACAGCCTGCGGACGGCCGCCTGTTTCCTGGCATCAGGGTTGACGCTCGCGGCGCTCGTCGTCCGGTAAACATCACGGCATCGGCGGTTTTCGCGCCGCCTTGCCTTGATCGGTCCTGTCGCGGCCTCTATGTCGGGTTATCGGCTCGTTCGAAGCCCTGATCCTTCCCGCACATGGAGTTCTCCTTGTCCGCCTCCAAATTGTCCGTCTTCAAAAACCTGCCTGTTGCCCCGATCGCCGAAAAGCGGCCCGTCTCCGACACCCGCCACGGGGTCACGCGCTCCGACGATTATGCCTGGATGCGTGACGACAACTGGCAGGCGATGTTCAAGGATCCGTCGCTTCTCGACAAGGCGATCCGCATCCATCTGGAGGCCGAGAACTTCTACCAGCAGGAGGCGATGGCCGACACCGAGGCGCTGCAGAAAACCCTGTTTGCCGAAATGCGCGGCCGCATCAAGGAAGACGACAGTTCGGTTCCGGCGCCCGACGGCCCCTGGCTCTACGGCGTCCGCTACGTCACCGGCGGCGAGCAGCCGAAATACTTCCGCATTCCCCGGTCCGGCGGCGACGAGCAGATCATGCTCGATGGCGATCTCGAAGCCGAGGACAAGCCTTATTTCCGCTTGGCCGGAACCGCCCATTCGCCCGATCACGCGGCCATGATCTGGGGCTATGACGACAAGGGATCGGAGTTCTATGCCCTCAAGGTGCGCGATCTCGCCACCGGCGAGGACAGCGCCGACCTGATCGAGAACACCGGCGGCGGCGGCGCATGGTCGGCCGATGGCGCCGGGTTCTTCTACACCGCGGTCGACGACAACCATCGTCCCAGCAAGATCTACCATCACCGTCTCGGCACGCCGCAGAGCGAGGATGTCCTGATCCACGAGGAGACCGACACCGGTTTCTTCATGGGTGTGTCGGGAACGCGGCTCAATGATTTCATCATGATCGGCATCAACGATCACGAGACCTCGGAATGCTGGGTCATGCCGGCCGATGATCCGGGCGCCAAGCCGCAACTGGTGGCGGCCCGCGAGACCGGCATCGAGTATTCGCTCAGCGAGGGCGGCGACGTCTTCTTCATCCTGACCAATGCCGGCGGCGCCAAGGATTTCAAGATCATGCAGGCCCCGGTCGGATCTCCCGGTCCGGAAAACTGGAGCGAGGTCGTACCCCACAAGCCCGGCTGCCTCATCCTCTCGGTCAGCGCCTACCGCAACCACCTGGTCTGGATGGAGCGCGAGAACGGCCTGCCGCGCATCGTCATCCGCGACCGCTCCACCGGCGAGGACCATGCCATCGCCTTCGACGAGGAGGCCTATTCGCTCGGTTTCCACGGCTCGATGGAATACGACACCGACATCGTCCGGTTCAGCTATTCCTCGATGACCACCCCATCCGAGCTCTACGACTACAACATGGTCACCCGCGAGCGCCGGCTTCTCAAGCGCGACGAGGTGCCGTCGGGCCACAATCCCGCCGACTACGTCACCAGGCGCGTCATGGCGCCGGCCGTCGACGGCGAACTGGTGCCGGTCACGCTGCTGTATCGCCGTGACACCCCGCTGGATGGAACGGCGCCCTGCCTGCTCTATGGCTATGGTTCCTACGGCATCTCGATTCCGGCCTCGTTCAACACCAATTGCCTCTCGCTGGTCGACCGCGGCTTCGTCTACGCCATCGCCCATATTCGCGGCGGCAAGGAGAAGGGCTTTGCCTGGTACGAGGAAGGCAAGCGCGGCAAGAAGACCAACACGTTTACCGACTTCATTGCCGCGGCCCGCTATCTCGACAAGCAGAACTTCACTTCCCATGACCGTATCGTGGCGCAAGGCGGCTCGGCCGGCGGCATGCTGATGGGTGCGGTCGCCAACATGGCGCCCGATGCGTTCGGCGCCATCATCGCCGCGGTGCCCTTTGTCGACGTGCTCAACACCATGCTCGACGACACGCTGCCGCTGACCCCGCCGGAATGGCCGGAATGGGGCAATCCGGTGGTCTCGCCCGAAGACTATCACACCATCGCCGGCTACTCGCCCTATGACAATGTGACCGCGCAGGCCTATCCGCCGATCCTGGCGGTTGCGGGCCTGACCGATCCGCGCGTGACCTACTGGGAGCCTGCCAAGTGGGTGGCCCGCCTGCGCGAAATGTCGACCAGCGGCAATCCGGTGCTGTTCAAGATCAACATGGCCGCCGGCCATGCAGGCGCTTCCGGCCGGTTCCAGCGGCTGGAAGAGGTGGCCTTCGAATATGCCTTCGCGCTCAAGGTGGTCGGCAAGGCTTGAGTTCCCGTGCAAGCGGCTTCTCGTGACTTGCCGGCGAATGGAAGAAGGCTTTCGAGAATGGCGGCCAAGCGCCCGGCTTTGAAAGATCTCGTGCGCTCAACCGAAGTTCCCGGGCTCGAATGCCGCTCTTCCCGATGTGCCGTTACTGAAAAAAGGCAGGCAATTGGCCGTTTCATAAGCGGAAAAAGCAGTCAAAACTGTCCTGATTTGGCAATCGATAAAATGTGAGCTTTTCGTTTAAGCCAACGCTCATGGCTTCCGGTGTATTTGTTTTCCTGGAGAGTTCCAGATGAAACGGGGTCCAGAGATGGTCACTTCACCGATGAAGAAAATTGCCGAATTGCTTCGTAACAACAATGGCAACTTCGCCATGCTGGCAGGGTTGACCATCCCGGTCGTGTTCATCGCGGGCAGCCTCGCGGTGGACACCACCAACGCCATGTCGATGAAGGTTCGGTTGCAGAACGCGGTCGACAGCGCGGCGCTTGCGACCTCCACAAGGCTGGCGCAGGAGGAAGGTCTCAGCCTCGATGATGCAAAGGAATTTGCCCTGACGTTCCTGAATGGACAGGTCGAGGAAGACTTGCCGGCCTTTGCCGACATGAGCGTCAAGCCGACGGTCGAGATCACCGAAACCAAGGAGGATGGGTCCACCGTCTGGCGCGTGTCCATATCCATGATCGGAACGCAGGCGGTGACGCCGATGGCTCGCCTGATGGGCCAGGATAAAATCAGCGTCGGCGTGTTCGGAAAATCCGAAAGCGCCGTCGGCAAGACCCAGGGCGCCTTTTCCATGGCGCTGGTGCTCGACCGCTCCGGCTCGATGGACTGGGATCTCGATGGTCAGCGCAAGATCGACGTCTTGAAATCGGCCGTCGGCGGCCTGCTGGACCAGATCGAAACGGCCGACCCCACACACAACTACGTCCGGATCGGCGCCTCCAGTTACAACAGTTACATGACCGGCTCGCAGAAGCTGCACTGGAAACCCAAGAAGACCCGCGATTTCGTCAATGCGCTTCCCGCTGACGGCGGCACAGATTCCACCGACGCTTTCAGCTGGGCCTATGACAGTGTTTCCGCGGCGAAGGAGTTCACCCAGCACAAGGCCAAGAACGGCCAGGAGCCGCAGCGCTACATCGTCTTCATGACCGATGGCGACAACAATTACAGCGCCGCCGACAGCTCCACCAAGGTGCTGTGCGACGAAGCCAAGGGCGCGGGCGTTCAGGTCTATACGGTTGCCTTCGCGGCACCCAGGCGCGGCAAGGAACTGCTGTCCTATTGCGCCACCAGTTCGGCCCATTTTTTCGATGCCCAGAGCAGCGCCGACCTGATCTCAGCCTTCAAGAGCATCGGCGAGCAGGCATCCCAGCTTAATTCACGGCTGACCCAGTAGGATGGCGTCAAGGGTGGGTGGGGCGCCAGCTGGCGTCCTCACCACCTGGCGCTGACGCCGGGTGAGGCTCAGGCCGTCACTCCCAGCCATTGGCCCGTTCGGGCAACGCCTTGAGATAGGCGGCGATCGCATCCCGGTCGCCGCCTGTCAGTTTTGCCATGTTCTTCTGCACATCCACCATGGATCCGCCGACGCTGTCGAAGTCCGGCGTGAAGCCGCTTTCGAGATAATAGGCGATGTCCGACGCGCTCCAGCCGCTGATCGACTTGCCGCCGGGCGTCAGGTTCGGGATCACCCCTTCGCCTTCGGGGTTTTGCGCGCCCGATAGCCAGGCATCGGAGACGAACCCGCCGATCGGGTTGCGCGGGGTGTGGCATTCGCCGCAATGGCCCGGTCCCTCGACCAGGTATTGCCCGCGCGCAATCTGTTCATCCGGGCCGGCGAGCGTGACGCGCGGCTGATCGGTGAAGAACAGGAGTTTCCAGCCGCCCAGCGACCGGCGGATGTTGAACGGGAACCCGACCTCGTGCGGCAGCGATGCAACCTGGCTCGGAGGCAGGGTCTTGAGAAAGGCGAACAGGTCGGCGATGTCGCGATCCGTCATCCGCGTGTAGGACGTGAACGGAAACGCCGGATAGTAGTGCTGGCCGTCAGGCGAAACGCCTGCGAGCATGGCATTGGCGAAATCCGCGATCGACCAGGCACCGATGCCGGCGTCGGGATCGGGCGAAATGTTGGGCGCGATGAAGGTGCCGAAATCGCTTTTCAGGCGTACGCCGCCGGACAGCACCAGCTTCGCGTCGCCGTCCGCGCCCGGCGCGGCGTGGCAGGAGGCGCAGCCACCCGCCCAGAACAGGGTCTCGCCTGCCGAAGCGCTGCCGTCGATCGCGGCAATGGCTTCCAGCCGCTCAGCGGCCACCGGCCGCGCCGCAGTCAGCGTCCAGGCAATGCCGGCGCCGGCGATGGCCGCCACAGCGAAGCCGAGCGCCAGCCGCTTCACGGTTGGCGCCCGGCAAATGTCGAAAGATTGATGCCCGGCATCAGCTCTTCTTCAGGCGATAGGTCTCGTGGCAGGCACCGCAATTCTGCGTCAGCGGTCCGAACACTGCCTTCAGCCCGTCGAGGTCGGCGGGTGCGGCAGCAACACCGGCGTCGGCCGAAGCCTTGAACGCGGCGAGCTTGGCGTCGAATCCGGCGCGGTCCGACCAGATTGCCGGGGCAGCTTCGGTTTCCATTCCGGTTTCCGAGCCTTCGGGGAACTGTTCGCCGAATGAGCCCGCCACTTCGCTGATTGCGGTCAGCGCCGCAAGCGCTGCCGCCGCATCGAAATCGGCTTCGCCCTTGACCATCTTGGCCATCGCCCCGGTGGCGCCGCCAACCTTCTTCATCATTTCCTGGCGAACCACCTGCGGCTCGTCGGCGGCGATCGCGGGGGCAAACGCGGCAGCGCCGATAAGCGCTGCGGCAAACATGGTCCGGAATTTCATCAAGTCTCTCCTCTGGGTTTTGACGGTTTGATCGTCTTCTTGAAGCACATGATTACATTCTGTCGATGTCAGGGAAGTCAAAAGATTGTGAACACTCTGTTATCGGATCTCGGCTGGTTTTTCCGCCCGCCGTCACAAAAAAACCCGGCGATCGTGTCGCCGGGTTTTGTGTCCTGATGCTCAGGCTGCAGTCTTTGTTCAGACGGCCTTCTCGTACATTTCCGCCACGTAGTCCCAGTTGATCAGGCTGTCGACGAAAGCCTCGAGGTACTTCGGACGGGCGTTGCGGTAATCGATGTAGTAGCTGTGCTCCCACACGTCGCAGCCGAGAATCGGCTGCGCGCCGTGCATCAGCGGGTTTTCGCCGTTGGCGGTCTTCATCACCTCAAGCTTGCCGTTCTTCACCGCCAGCCAGGCCCAGCCGGAGCCGAACTGGGTGGTGCCGGCATTGATGAAATCGGCGCGGAACTTGTCAAAGCCGCCGAGATCCGAATCAACCGCTTTCGCCAGCGCGCCGGGCAGCTTGGTGCCGCCGCCGCCCTTCTTCATCCAGTTCCAGAAGTGCAGGTGATTGTAGTGCTGGCCGACATTGTTGATCAGCGCCGCGTTCTTGTCGGCATAGGCAGCCTTGCAGATCTCCTCGAGCGACTTGCCTTCAAGGGCAGAGCCTTCAAGCGCCTTGTTGCCGTTGGTGACGTAAGCCTGGTGATGCTTGTCGTGGTGGAACTCCAGCGTCTCGCGCGACATGTAGGGCGCAAGGGCATCATAGTCGTAGGGCAGGCTTGGCAGTTCGAGGGCCATGGGGTCTCTCCTCTTGGAAATTGGATTGGCGGCGGGGCGCGCGTCCCGCGGCGTCGCCAGAACATAGGCGCGCCTTCTCCTCCAAGCAACGGGTCAAGGCCAAAAAGGTTCCGCGAGGCGGTCGAAATCGCGCGCCCGTCCGACAGCCCGCGCTGCATGCATGTCGCTGAAGCCGCCAGGCACAGCATCAAGGCTCAGCCGACAAGCAGCACTGACAGTCCGCGGTCGAGAAGCCTGACGGATCAGGCATCGTTCCTGATCAGGATTTCCGTCGGCGTACGAAGCCTGACAAATGCGTTGATCAGGAACCATCTGAAGTCCGTGTACTCTTTGCCGTTGATCGTCACTGTCTTGTCGCCTGGCAGGGCCCCGACAAGGTCCTTGTTGATTTTAAGGAACTGCTTTCTCGTTCGGATGAACCTGGGGAAACCAAGCAAGCGGCCAAGGGATTTTCTGAGTGAGCGCCGCAGGAAAGTCGGGTGCAGTGAGATTGCGGCGGTCACGTTCGGGTGTGCCAGAAAATCCTTGATCCCCGGGATCAGATCATACTCGCCGCCCTCGATGTCTATTTTCAGGAAGATCTTCTGGCCGGGCTCGGCATGCTGGTCCAGAACGCTTTGCAGTGTGACCGCTTCCACGAGCCAACTCGTGGGCCCATCGGCAAACAACACGCTGGAGGTGGAATCACCGCCACCTTTCCGGCTGCCGAAGGGAATCGTTCCCGCCTTCGTGCCGACTGCCTTGTTGAGAACGACAAGGTTCCCGCTCCAGCCTGCTGAACTGTTCAGGGCGGCATTTGCCTGCAGTTGTTCAAATGCAATCGGGTCGGGTTCAAAGGCCACACATTTTTGCGCCAGTTGCGCGGCGTAGAGTGCCGTCGGCCCGATCCAGCCGCCGATGTCGAGCATCAGGGTCGTATCGTCAATGTTCTCGTCAAAGGTCTTGTAGGTGGCGGGTTCCCATTCGCCATTGTTCACCTGGGACCAGAAGTCTTCATGTCCCTTTGGCTCAACCCAAAACGATTTTCCATTGACGGTGATTTCTTGCATCGGGACTGCTCTGTAGTGGGAGTGGCGGGTTGCTGAGTGGGCGGATCTTCAGGCTGATTTTTCAGATGGTTGGATTTCGTGGGGCCGTACTAGCATTGTTTTGCCGCTAAACTGAAGCGTTCTGTCAGTCTATTGACGGGTGACCTTCGCATTTCCGGTTGGATGCGGATTTTGACAAGAGCATGCCGGCAGGCAAGAGCAGCCCTGGCTCGCCACGTCAGAGCCGGCTGCGCTCGAACTCGTTATGTGCGCCGTTCTGGGCCTTGGCCCTCAGCGCGTCCTGCGACCGAAGCCGCCGGGGCGCGGCCTCGAAACCGGACGCGCGGCCGCGGCATCGCCGAAGACCGGCCGCGGCGGCGCGGTCTCGCGCACCGGCGCCGCGTCGTCTATCCAGGGCTCGGGCGTCAGCACCTGCTGGCGCGCCTTGCCGGAAACCAGCCTCTCGCCGATGAACCTGACGCCGCACTCGCTGCCCTTCTGCCACACCCGCTCGCATTCGATCTTGTAGCCGTCGATGTCGACATGCAGCATGAACCGGTCGGGCACGAACCAGCCGCCCTCGAACACCACATGCGCGCCGGTGGCGCTGATGTCGCGCAACGTGCAGGGAATGGCGCTGAATTCCTGGTTGAACGCTGCATGCGCGCCCTTGAGCACGCGCGACCTTGGCGGCCGCGCCCGGTCGTCGGCATTTGGGTCGGCGGCATCCGGTTCTGCTTGCTGGTCAACCGGCTCTTGGCTGGACACGATCTTGTTCCCGTCTGCGGCATGTGATCTGGCGTGACAGAAGTTCTCCCTGTTGTCGCATGCCCGGGTTAGAACAAGGTTAAAGCAATCTCTAAAGTAAGCGGTGAGCCCGGCCGTCCGGCACCGGTCCGCCGCGATGCCTACCGCGCCCGGCTCGGCGCCCGGTTCAGCGTTCCGCCAGCGCCAGCCTCAGCCCCATCAGCGCGAACACAGAGGCAAACGACCGCTTGACCGCCCTGAGCATTTTCGGCCGGGAGATCACCTGGTCGCGCGCCTGTGCCGCCAGCAGCCCGTAAAGCACGAAGACGATGAAGGTGACCGCCATGAACACGCCCGCGAGCCCCAGCATTTCAACCGTCGCGCCCTGAGCCTCCGGATCGACGAATTGCGGCATGAAGGCGAGGAAGAACAGCGTCAGCTTCGGATTGAGCAGGTTGATCAGGATGCCCGCACCGACGATCCGCCCCGGCCGCGAAGCTGCATCCGGTCCTTGTGCCCCGGCCTCGAGCGACAGCGCGCCCGTGTCGCGCCACATCTGCCAGGCCATGTAGAACAGGTAGATCACGCCGAGATACTTGATCAGCTGGAACGCCAGCGCGCTGGCATGCATCAGCGCCGCAAGCCCCAGCACCGAGGCCGCCACATGCGGTACGATCCCGAGCGTGCACCCGAACGCCGCCAGCACCGCCGCCCGCGCCCCCCGCGTCAGCCCCGCGGCCAGCGTGTAGATCACCCCGGTCCCGGGCAGCAGCACCACGATCAGCGTGGTGATCAGGAATTCGACGGACATGGCAAGGGGCTCCGGTTGATGGTGCGGCGAGAGTGGCCCGGAGGGAAGGGGGGTGTCAATCGGGGAGGAGGCCGCGGCAGGCGACGGCCATGTGCGGCGTAAACCCGGATCACGCCATCATCTCGGCAGTCAGGGCTTCGCTTGGCCGCGTGCCACGCCCGGTCAGTGCCGGGATGTTGACCTGGTGGGTCACCAGCATCAGCCGTCCCTCGGCCGAACCGATGAGCTCGCCGGTCTCGCGGGTCTGCCGTTCGCGCGTGGCAAAATCCTGGAAGACGGAGTTGAGCGACGACGCATCGCTGACCGGGCCGAGATCGGGAAGGTCGGCGGTCTCGCGCGTCCGGCACCACTGGCTCGACAGCACCTGCCTGAACGCGATCCCGCGCGCCCGGAACGCCTCGCCGATGCGCCGGGCCTGCTCACGTCGAGGTTTCATTGCGTCGCGCAGTCGCCCAGCCTGAATTCCGAGGGGGCGCCGGTGCCCGGTGCCAGCGCATGGCGCATGATGGTCATCGAGCCGGATTGCTCGAGCGTGTCCCAGTCATTGGCGAAGGCGATCCCCGGCAGGAGCAAGAGAATGAGGAAGGCCGTTGCTCGCATCGGCTCAATGTCTCGCGGTGTATGCCCGGAGCATTTCCGGTGAAAGCGGAGTCACCGATTATGCTCTATCTTATTGTTTTCACGTAAATTCTCAACGCGAAACCTGTTCCCGCTTGCGCTGGAACTGCTCTGGGCGGGGCGGCGTCAGATCGATCCGAGGTAATATCCGATGGCCTCGGCCAGTTCGGTTTCCTCATAGCCGAAATGCGAGCGTACCACCTCTTCCAGTTTCCGGAATGTGGTGCCGGCCTGAACGAAGTTTTCCTCGGATGGGCTTTCCGCGAGCGCATCTGCCGCGCGGCTGAGGCGGATGATCAACTCATGGACGACCTCGTGCTCCGCCTTCAGCTTCGCCACGACCTCGCGAAACCGGCCCCCGCCCGCGGCCTCGATCCGGGGGAACATGTCGGTGCTTTCGATGTCGTGGTGAAACTTGAGCACGTGGCACTCGCGGCCGCAAAGCGATCCGAACGCCCGGAAATTCTCGGCCATGTCGAGGGAAAGCACGAGCCGCTTGAGGTGCTCGGGCGGTGCGTCCCGCGCCTCGATCCTGACAAGAACCGCGCCGATCTGGGCCATTTCCCTGAGGTAATGACTGTGGATCGCGGCCAGTTGCAGGCCCTGGCGGCGGTCTATATCCGTTGCCTCGGGCACCGGCGGCGCCTTGGGCCGCCCAGCCTCGTCAACGCTCAGTTCATCCAGAGATTGTGTCGATAGATCGGTCATGAGGCATATATTGGCCTGTCACAAGCCATGTCAACGACGTCCGCTCCGGGTGCGAAAAGTACGGGGGAGGGATGGGCAGCTTGGGGGCGGGGACTGGACATCTGCTGCAGATTGCACCAACGGCAGCTATGCGGATTTTGCTGACTTTCGTCGAAGGCGCACCAATGACCGCCAAAGTTCCCGCTATGCGTCAACAGGCACACGGGGAAACCGCCCTCCAGATATCTTGACAAAACTAGAATTGTGGTTATTTTAGCCGTCATGAACACGAACGCATCCATAGCCCACTCTTTGGCCGCCCTCGGGCATGAGACCCGGCTCGCAATCTTTCGACTTCTGGTTCGGGCCGGGGAAGAAGGCCTCAACGTGGGCGAGATCGGTCAGCATCTCGACATGGCAGCTTCGACACTCGCGCATCACCTCAAAACCCTTGTCGATGCGGGGCTGGTCATTCAGGAGCGCCAGGGCCGCCAGATCGTGAACCGGGTCGATTACGGCGCGATGCGTGGCACCGTATCCTTCCTTACATCTGAGTGCTGCGTCGGTGTCACGCTCACGCGGGAGGACGCCGCATAATGAAGAACAACCTTCTTCTTCGTCAAAAATAACGACTAATCTAAGGATGTCGCTATGACTGAACTCGCTCTCAACGTCCGTTCATGGACAACGGAATTCGCTCATCGGCTGTGGAGCAAGGAAAAGGTTTGGCTGTTCATTGCCGGTCTCTTGCTTGCCCTGTTCGTTCTGGTGCCGGAACAGGCTGCCAGCAGCTCAGAGTTTGCCGCGCGTAACCTTTTGGAGGTCGCGCCGTTTCTGGTTCTCTCAATCGGCATCGCCGCCTATGCCGGGGCGACCGGTGCGGACGGTCTGATTGCCCGCGCGTTCACCGGATCGACCGCCATCATGATCTTGATCGCGGCGCTCGCGGGAGGTCTGTCGCCATTCTGCTCTTGTGGCGTTATCCCGTTGATTGCGGCACTTCTGGCGATGGGGGTTCCGCTTTCGGCCGTCATGGCCTTCTGGCTGGCCTCGCCGATCATGGACCCCTCGATGTTCGTGCTGACCACCGGGGTTCTCGGACTTGAGTTCGCTGTAGCCAAGACGCTCGCGGCCGTCGGGCTGGGCGTCTTTGGCGGCTATGTGGTCCATTTCCTGAGCCGGGCGGGTGAACTGGCCGATCCACTGCGCGAGGGTGTCGGCAATGGCGGGTGCGGTGGTGCAACAGTGCGTACCGCGAAGCCTGTCGTCTGGAATTTCTGGAAAGACGATGAGCGTGTCAGCAAGTTTATGCGCGAGGGGATCAAGACCACACTGTTCCTCGCCAAATGGCTGACGCTCGCATTCGTGCTGGAAAGCCTGATGCTCGCCTGGCTTCCAGCCGATCTGGTGGCCCGTTCGCTCGGCGGCACAGGCCTCGCTCCCATCGGAATCGCAACGCTGGTCGGCGTGCCTGCCTATCTCAACGGCTACGCTGCCCTGCCGCTGGTCGGCGGCTTGATCGGACAAGGCATGGCACCCGGCGCAGGCCTCGCGTTTTTGGTTGCAGGCGGTGTGACCTCGCTGCCAGCGGCCATTGCGGTCTGGGCGCTGGTAAAGCGAAAGGTGTTCTTCCTCTATCTTGGAATCGCTTTGACCGGCTCCTTTGCGACAGGTCTTCTGTTTCAGCTCTGGACGACGATCTGAACGCTCTACACGGATGCCAAGAGCGAGCGGGGGCGAGATCATGACGAAAGATAATCTCGCCCCCGCAAATTATCACGGCAAGCCGCTTCTCGATGTTGGCGGCGATGAGATCGAAGTGCATAAATTTCCTGACTTGCAGGCACAGCGACAAAGTCAAATGACGGAGGAACAACGCGCTGTTCTCGTCCTGCGATATCCTGATGATCGCCCCGTTTTCCGACGCCTGTCCGATTGGTGGCATTCCTGCGAACGAGGACACGTCGCTCTAGCACCCGATGGAACTGCGACAACAGCGACAGAGCCTGAATGGAAGGGCCACTGGTCGGTCGTCAAATATCTTTGACTGCATAACACTGACACCGAAGCGGCCATTCGCCTTAACCGCAGCATCCGGGTTTTTGGGCTCCTTGCAGTCTTTCGCTGCGGATAACGCAAAGGGGTCGGCTTTGGGCCGAAAGTGTTGCCGCACGTGGCCTGGATCAAGGGTCGCTTTGCAGCCCTGCCATTTGGAAACCTGACTGCAGTTTCCGGCCCCAATTCCGTTCATCGTGTGTGGGCCAATCAAAGTGCGCTTTTTGGCGGCAAATATACCGCCCTCCGCGCGGCATGAGGGGCGTGGGGCAGGCAGGTTGCGGCTGGGCTAACCTCTCCCTTGGTGAGAGAGGCTTCGGAGCGGCGGCCTCAGGCCGGAAATCAATGAAATTGATCTCAGCGAACGAAGGCCTGAGCGCGGCGCCGCGCGAAGGCGAATCACGGTCTTGGCGCGTCAGCGCCAAGTCGTGGATTTTTCAGGTGAGGGGGAGTTTCTGACCTCGAAACAGAACCCCTCTCTTGGAATTTCTGGCACTTAGCTGGCGCTAAGGTGCTGAAATTCGCATTCTCTCCCATCAGGGGTGAGAAGGTGCGCGCCGCGCCGTCGCGAAAAAAATCCCCCCGATCTTTTCCCCACCCTCTACCCCCGTGCCACACTCATGCCGCTCCCGCTGCCGGATGGATCGCGAACGCTTCGAGCCAGGCGGGAGGAAAGCTCCCTGAAATCCGTCGTAACGTGCGGCGGGCAGCGGGGGGAGGCAGGAACCAGCGTGGCTCCGCTGGCGGATTTGGCCGACCGCGAGGACGGCACGGTCCAGCCAGCCACCGGGACGACCTCGCAATCCGCAGCCGCCTGATGCACATGCATCATCTTCAAGGGCGGAGGGGCGGGTTGGACAGCGGACCGGGCCTGTGGCGAAGTTCTGCCCCGTCCTGCCTGCAGGGCCGCCGGGTGCTCACACCCGGACTTGACCCGAAAGGCGATGGGGAGAAGCTCCGTGCCGGAGACCACGCGAAAAGCTCCCGCAGTGCTCCCTTGTCGGGGAGGCTGCCCGGGGCAACCCGGAAAAGCCCGCGTGAGGCGAAAGCCCGTGAAGCGGAGAAGCGAAGCGGCGACTGCCTGTCGGATGCCGACATCATCCGGCGAAACTCGGGCCCGCGCGCGGTTTGCGCCACCCCGTGCATGCGCCTCGCATGCACACCCAAACCATTCCCAGAGGCGTTAGCCCGCGCGCGGCCCTCCGGACCCGGTCTTTCCCCATAACCCCGGCGGCGCGCCGTGCGGGGCCATTGGCGTGTCCGCCCCCGATTTGGCCTTTCGCCCAATCGTGCTAATCCGGATCCCGATGGAACGGTCCGGCCGGCGCGGCCCAGGGGAAGAGGACATGGACAAGCTCTCGGTCATGAATGCCTATTGCCGCATCGTCGAGCGCGGCAGCCTGGCCCGCGCGGCGGACGATCTCGGCGTCTCGGCGGCGTTGCTCAGCCGCGAATTGAAGCTGCTCGAACAGAGCCTCGGCTGCGTGCTGCTGACCCGGACCACCCGGGCGATGTCGCTCACCGATGCCGGGCGGCTCTATTACGAGCATTCCCAGGCCATTCTCGATGCGGTCAGCCATTCCGAGGACCGCATCCGCCAGAGCGCCGGCGCGGTCCGCGGCCATCTCAAGGTCAATGCCTCGAGCTCCTTCGGCCAGATGGTGATCGCGCCGTTGCTGCCGAAATTCCTCGACCAATACCCTGACCTCAAGTTCACCCTGTCGCTCGACGACCGGGTGGTCGACATGGTCGAGGGCGGCTTCGACGTCTCGATCCGCATCCGCGCGGCGATGCCCGATTCGGCGCTTGTTGCACGCCGCATCGGCACCGCCCGGCAGCGGATCTTCGCCAGTCCCACCTATCTGAAACGTGCCGGAACCCCCGCCGCCCCGGACGACATCGGCGGCCACCGGGTCATCGGCTTCCTGCTCGCCGACCACCTGACCGGTTGGACCCTCTCCGGCCCCGGCGGTGAGCGCCGGGTCGCGCTCGATCCGCAAGTCAAGGTCGGCAACAGCCTGGTGCTGCGCGACCTGCTGATCGCCGGCCACGGCATCGGCACGCTTCCCGATTTCGTCTCCGACGAGGCCGAGGCGCGCGGGAGCCTCGTCCGCGTGCTGCCCGACTGGGAGCTGCCGGCGCCGGAGATTTTTGCCGTCACCGCCTCGCGGCTCGGCATGGACGCAAGGGTCACAGCCTTCATCGAACATCTCCGCGCCGCGCTCGAGCGCCATTCCTAACGCCACGTAAATAATCCTTTGTGAGCCCGCGGCTTATTCCCGAGCCGCACATGACCGATCTTCCCGGCATCGAAACACCACGCCGGAGAAGATTCCATGACCCGCATTCTCGTTCTCTACTATTCCAGCTACGGCCATGTCCGGGCGCTCGCCGAAGCCTCGGCCGAAGGCGCGCTCGGCGTCGCCGGCACCACCGTCGACATCCGCCGCATCCCCGAAACCGTGCCCGAACCGGTGCGCCGCGCCGCGGGCTATGCCGAGGACGACACGCCGGTGGCCACCCCTGCCGATCTCGCCGCCTATGACGGCATCATCTTCGGCACGCCGACGCGCTTCGGCATGATGGCCGGGCAGATGAAGCAGTTTCTCGACCAGGCCGGCGGGCTGTGGGCGCGCAACGAACTGGTCGGCAAGGTCGCTGCGGTCTTTGCCTCCACCGGCTCGCAGCATGGCGGCCACGAGGCGACCCTGCTGTCGACCCACATCCCGCTGATGCATTTCGGCATGCTGATCGCCGGTCTGCCCTACACGTTCGCCGGCCAGACCTCGGCTGACGGGATCATCGGCGGCGCGCCCTATGGCGCGGGCACCATCGCCGGTGCCGACGGATCGTTGCAGCCGACCGCCACCGACCTCGCCGGCGCCCGCTTCCAGGGCGCCCATGTCGCCCGCATCGCCGCCCGGCTCGCCGGCGCCGACCTTGCCAGGGAGGCCGCGTGATGGCCGCGCTCACCATCGACTTCTTCCACGATGTGGTCTGCTGCTGGTGCTTCAACATTTCCTCGCGCATGCGCAGCCTGGCCGATGAGTTCGACCTCGACATCCGCCACCGCAGCTTCGTGCTGCAGGCCAGCCGCCAGGAGATGGCCGAGCGCTGGGGCACGCCCGCCGAGGCGCGGGAGACCATTCTCGGCCACTGGTCGGTCTGCCGCGAGGTCAGCGACCGGCCCGACCTGATCGACGTGGAAGCCATGCGCGCCGCCCGCTTCGACTATCCGCACGGCTATGAGGCAGCGCTCGCCTGCAAGGCCGCCGAAGCGATCGGCGGCCAGGCGGCGCACTGGGACCTGTTCGACCGCATCCAGCTCGCCCACCTGAATGAAGCGCGCGACATCGCCGACAGGCAGGTGCTTGCCGATACCGCCCGCGACATCGGGCTCGACAGCGCCGCTTTAGCCCGCGCGATTGCCGATCCGGCAACGGCCCTGGCGGTGGAAGCCGACCGCCGGGCTGCGCGCTTGCTGCAGGTGCGCAGCATTCCCGCCCTCATCATCCGCGACACCGGCGCCCGGCTGGTCAACGGCCCGCTCGAGGATCTGCGCGCGCAGGTTCGCGCCGCAACCCGCCTGATCGCGTGAGCCTGAAAGGACAAGGACATGAAACGGACTCCCGACATCATTCTCACCGCGCTGGCCCCGGCGATATGGGGCAGCACCTATCTGGTCACCACCCAGATGCTGCCCGCCGGCTACCCGGTGACGCTGGCCGTGCTCCGCGCCCTGCCGGCGGGCCTGCTGCTCTTGGCACTCACCCGCTGCCTGCCGCCCAAGGCCTGGCTCGGCCGCACGGTCCTGCTCGGCGGGCTGAATTTCGCCGTGTTCTGGTCGCTGCTCTTCGTTGCCGCCTACCGGCTGCCCGGCGGGGTCGCCGCCACGCTCGGTTCGCTGCAGGCGCTGATGGTGATCGTCATGGCGCGCGGCTGGCTCGGCACCCGCATTCGCACAGGTGCGGTCGCCGCCGCGATCGCCGGGGTGTTCGGTGTGGCGCTGCTGCTGCTTGGCCCGGAGGCGGCGCTTGATCCGGTCGGCATTGCCGCAGGCCTCGGCGGCGCTGCCTCGATGGCCGCCGGCACGGTTCTGAGCCGCAAATGGCAGCCGCCGGTCTCCGCGCTCAGCTTCACCGCGTGGCAGCTGACGGCGGGCGGCCTGCTGCTCGTGCCCGTGGCGGCTCTGTTCGAACCTGCGCTGCCTGCGCTGACCCCGGTCAATCTCGCCGGTCTCGTCTGGCTCGGCCTGATTGGCGCGGCGCTCACCTACTGGCTCTGGTTCCGCGGCCTGTCGCGGCTTGAGCCGGGTGCTGCCTCGATGCTCGGCATGATGAGCCCGGTGACCGCCGTCATACTCGGCTGGCTCTGGCTCGGCCAGGCACTGGCGCCGCTGCAGATGGGTGGCGCGGTGATTGTCTTGGGCTCGGTCTGGCTGGGCCAGATCGCCAACCGCCCGTCCGGGGCAACGCCAGCCGTCCGGCCCCAACCGGAGCCGGCAGCGCCCCTCACTCGTCCGGCGTGAGCGGGGATGAGGCTGCCGGCGGCTGGCCCGCCACGCATTCGAGGATCAGCTTGCGCAGCCAGTCGTGCATCGCCGATTTGTGGGTGCGGGTGGTCCAGACCAGGTAGACCTCGAACGGCGCCGGGCAGGGGGACTGGACGATCCGCATCGCGTCGCTGTAGGTCTCGGCGACGCGGCCCGGCACCGTTGCGATCAGGTCGGTGCCGGCGATCACCTTCTCGAGCCCCGCGGGGCTCGGCACCTCGAGCACCGTGTTGAGCTTCATCCCCAGCGTGTCGAGCTGCAACAGGTAGCGCGAGCGCCAGGTGCCGCCATAGGTCACCGTCGCGTGCGGGGCTGAGACATACTGCTTCAGCGCCAGCTTCTGGTTCGCCAGCGGGTTGTTCCGGTCCATAACGCAGACATAGCGTTCGCTCAGAAGCGTGCGCGAATAGAATTCGTGCCCGTCCGCCTGCAGCGGCCCGATCAGGAGATCCGCGTCCGACGTCTTCAGGAGCTGAATGCCCTGCGTGGTCGAATTGAGTGCCGTGATCCGGATCCCCGGCGCCCGTTCCCTCAGCGCCTTGACGACGCCGGGCAGGATGATCTGCCGCTCATAATAATTGCAGGCGATCGTCACTGTCTGCTCCGCCTGGCCCGGATCGAAGCTCACCGGCGTCGCCAGCGCCTCAATCTCGTCGAGCATCCGCATCACCGATGTCACGATGGTGCCGCAGCGCTCGGTCGGCACCACCCGGCCGCCCTGCCGGAAGAACAGCGGATCGCTGAAGGCGCGGCGCAGCTTCTCGATGGTGTAGCTGACCGCCGACTGGTTGACCCCCAGCACCTCCGCCGTTTCCGTGAAAGAGCGGTTTTCGTAAAGCAGCCGCAAGGTGCGCAACGCCGCGAAATCCATCGCAAGCAGACTGGGCTGTTTCATTGCCGGTGCTCCCGAGGCTGACCAAAACCGCACACTATTATCAGAAAATCTGATTTTCAAAATCAAATTCATCTAATTGTTCGATTGAACCATTGTCCCTAAGGTTGTGCCCGCGACACGGAGGATGTGCGGCACGGCTTGGGAGGGCTACGCGACAATGGCTTTTGCGCCAACGGACGAAACCATCACCATAGATCAGCTGACCCGCGATCCCTATTCGATCTATCGACGGCTTCGGGCGGAAGCCCCGGTTGTCACTGTCAAGTCCATCGGCCGGACCCTGCTGACCAAGGCGGCCGACACCCGCGCGGTCAAGGACAATGCGGCGCTGTTCAGCAACAACGATCCCAACACGCCGATGCAGAGGGCGTTCCAGGCCCATACCCTGATGCGCAAGGATGGCGAGGAGCACATGCGCGAGCGCATGGCGATGACCCCGACCTTCTCGCCGGCCAATCTCAAGACCCTGTGGATCCCGGCCTACGAGAAGCTCGCCGGCGAGTATCTCGACCGCCTGCCGCGCGACGAGGTCGTCGATCTTTTCCCCGCGCTCGCCGGCCCCCTTGCGGCCCGCATTCTCGCCATAATCCTGGGCATCCCCGACGCCACCGACGAGGAGATGCAGTACTGGAGCCAGGCGCTGATCGACGGCGCCGGCAACTTCGGCTACGCCGACGAACCCTTCGCCCGCGTCGATGCCTGCCATGCCGCGATGAACGCCATGGTGGAAGCCCGCGTCCCGCTGCTCAAGGCCGAGCCCGACCAGTCGGCGCTCTCCGTCATGATCAACGCCGAGGACCCGATCCCCTTCAGCCAGGTTCTCGCCAATCTGAAGATCGCCATCGGCGGCGGCATCAACGAGCCGCGCGATTCCCTGCTCACGGTGCTCTTCGGCCTGCTGACCAATCCCGACCAATTGGACGAGATCAAGCGCACCGGCAACTGGAGCACCGCCTTCGAGGAGGGCCTGCGCTGGGTCGCGCCGATCCAGGCCAGTTCGCGTTGCGCCAGGGAAGATACCGAGATCCGCGGCGTCGACATCCGCAAGGGCGAGATCATCATGACCGTGCAGGCCTCGGCCAACCATGACGAGGAGCTGTTCGAGGACGGCCATCTCTACAATGCGCTGCGCCCCAAGAGCCCGCACCAGAGTTTTGGCAGTGGCCCGCATCACTGCATGGGCACGCACCTGGCGCGCGCCACCATCGGCAAGATCATGCTGCCGATGATCTTCGAGCGCTTCCCCGGCATGCAGCTGGTCGAGCCGGAGAAGGTGGTCTGGTGGGGCTTCGGTTTCCGCGGCCCGCTCAGCCTGCCGGTCAGGCTGAACTGAATGTCAAGCTCAACCGAGATGCGCGGCTCAACCGAGCAGATCCGAGGAAACCGGTAATGCCGAAAATCATATTCGTCAGCCCCGAGGGTGGCCGCACCACGGTCGAGGCCTCCGACGGCGACAGTGTCATGCAGACGGCGCTTGCCAACGGTGTCGACGGGATCGTCGCCGAATGCGGCGGTGCGATGATGTGCGCCACCTGCCACGTCTATGTCGATGACGACTGGACATCGGCAGTCGGAGAGGCATCCGACGACGAACGGGGCATGCTCGATTTCGCCGCCAGCGAGGTAAGGCCAATGAGCCGGCTGTCCTGCCAGATCACTGTCACCGGTGATCTCGACGGTCTCACCGTGCACCTTCCGGACGCGCAGATATGACCGAAGGGCGCGTCGTCATTGTCGGTGGCGGTCATGGCGGCTTCCAGATGGCCGCCAATCTGCGCAGCGAGGGCTTTGCCGGCGCCATCACGCTCATCGGCGAGGAGCCGGGCCTGCCCTACCAGCGGCCGCCGCTGTCGAAGGCCTTCCTGAAGGACGGCGACGCCGCCCGGCTGCACTTCCGCCCGCAGGCTTTCTTCGAAACCAACAATATCGAGCTGAGACCCGCGACGCGGGTCAGCCGGATCGATCCGGACCGCAAGCACGTCACCACCGCCTCGGGCGACGGGATCGGTTATGATCACCTGGTGCTGGCGACCGGCAGCCGCAACGCCCGGCCGCCTGTCGCCAATCTCCATCTCGACAACGTGCTGTCGCTGCGCAATCTCGCCGATGCGGCGGACCTGCGCGCCCGCCTGAGCGCCGTCCGCCATGTGCTGGTGATCGGCGGCGGTTTCATCGGCATGGAATTCGCCGCCGTCGCCGCGGATTTCGGTGTCGGGGTCACCGTCATCGAGGGGGCGGAACGGCTGATGGCGCGCACCGTCTCGGGCGCGGTGTCCGCGCATTTCCTGGCGCTGCACGAAGGCCGTGGAACCACCGTCCGGCTCGGCCGCTTCGTCTCGGAGTTGATCGATGACGGCACGGGCCGCGTCGCCGGCGTCCAGCTCGCCGATGGAACACGGATCGACGGCGACATGGTGCTGATTGCCGCCGGCGTCACCCCCAACAGCGAGCTCGCATCGGAAGCCGGACTGGCGGTCTCCGACGGCATCGATGTCGACGAGTTCCTGTGCACCTCCGATCCCGCCATCTCGGCGCTCGGTGACTGCTGCAATTTCCCCGACCCGGTGTCGGGCAACCGGGTGCGGCTGGAATCGGTACAGGCGGCGACCGACCACGCCCGCGCCATTGCCAAAAGGCTTACCGGAAAGCCCGCGCCCTATGCCGCCGTTCCCTGGTTCTGGAGCGACCAGAGCCATTTCAAGCTGCAGATCGCAGGCCTGGGCCTCGGCGCCGACGAGCAGGTCGCCCTCGAGCCGGAATCAGGCGGGCTGGTGGTGATCAGTTTCGCCGCCGGCCGGCTCATCAGCGTCGAGACCGTCAATTCCGCGTCGGCGCACATGAGCGCGCGCCGGCTGTTGGCGTCGGGGCGGCCCGTTGCGCAATCCGATCTCGCAGCCCACAACTACAATCTGGTAGACTATGCGCGCGCGGTCTGAACCGGCAGGGGGAGGAAGGCCCCGGATCTGAACAACAACGACAGGGGAAAGAAAATGCCCTGAACTGGGAGGTTCAGGGGGGAACAAGATCAAGATCAAGGGAGGAAACCAAATGATCAGACGCAATTTCATCTATTCCGTAGTGGCCGGCGCGCTCGCGCTGACCGCATTGCCTGCCACCAGCTTCGCCCAGGAGGTGACGCTCAGGCTGCACCAGTTCCTGCCGCCGGTGGCGACCGTGCCGAAGCACATTCTCAAGCCCTGGGGCGACCGGTTGGCCGAACTCTCCGGCGGCCGCATCAAGATCGAGCATTTCGACGGCATGTCGCTGGGCGGACGCCCGTCCGACCTGATGGACCAGGCCCGCGACGGCGTTGCCGACATGACCATGACGCTGGTCGGCTACACGCCGGGCCGTTTCCCGCGTTCGGAGGTGTTCGAACTGCCGTTCATGATGACCAACCCGATCGCCACCTCGGTGGCCTATTGGGAGATGGTCGAAAACGACTTCCAGGCCAATGAATATGCCGACGTCAAGGTGCTCGGCGCCTGGGTGCATGGCCCCGGCGTGGTCCACACCAACGACCCGGTCACCAGGCTCGAGGACATGAAGGGCAAGACCATGCGCGGCCCCACACGGGTGATCAACGACATGCTCTCCGAGCTTGGCGCCGAGCCGGTCGGCATGCCGCTGCCGGCCATTCCCGAGGCGCTGTCCAAGGGCGTCATCAACGGCACCGTCATCCCCTGGGAGGTCACGCCCTCGATCAGGCTCACGGAACTGGTCAAGAACCACACAGAGTTCGGCGGCCCCGAGGCGCTCTACACCGCGGCCATCGTGCTGGTCATGAACAAGGCCAGGTACGAGGCGCTGCCCGAGGATCTGCGCGCCATCCTCGACGCCGAATCCGGCGCCAAGCTCTCGGCCTTCGCAGCCGAGGTGATGGAGGCCTACGACAAGCCCGGCCGCGACATCGCCGTCAAGGCCGGCAACAACATCATCGAGCTCGACGAGGCAGAGGTCGCCCGCTGGAAGGAGGCCGCCCAGCCGGTCATCAACCGCTGGGTCGCCGAGATGGATGGCCAGGGCATCGACGGCAAGGCCCTGATCGACCAGGCCAAGGCCCGCATTGTCGCCAACACCAAGTAAGGCATGAAAAAGCCCAAGACGCGCCTCGGGGAGGGCGCGTCTTGGATGGCATCTGGGAGATGCGGCACCGAGCGGGCAGAAATGCCCGCTCGTTTTGGTTTGGGTGGGGGTAGGGTCGGCAAATTGCGACCATCCGTGATGTTGCCGAAAGGCGCAGCTTGCCGAGTGACTAGAGGTCGAAAAAGGGCGGGAAGCGGACGTTCGCTGTGGACGACCTCCCAATGTGTGTCGGCTCCAAGTCGGCGGTAATTGCGATCGCGTCATGTGGGTGGCGCTCGTCATGTTGAATGAGCGAGGGCTCAACTTTTTCGTGCGTCTGCATGCCTTATAGAGCAAATGGGTGTAGAGGCAGGCTGCTCGAACGCAATCGCTGATCCGGAAAATGCATCGTCGGATTCGCGCCAACGCTTGACCACACTTGCTCGTCTTAGAGCCATTCGTTAGTTTTCAAGCAGAATGCTGCCCCTTTGGGCTTTTTAATGGGCTTGCTGAATTATTGCCAACGAGCCATGCGCCGCTTCTGAGTGGTCATAAGTGAAGGCGTGGGAACGCAATAAGAATGCACAGTTTGGATTGATGGAGATATCAGGAAATTGTTTGCAAGCAACTATTGCGAGGCGTGGAGTGATTTCAAAAATGAATACCGTTAAGGGTTATCTTGGGTTAATCGCTCTAATTTGTGCATTTGCACTGCCCGAAATTGCCCATGCGCAATCTCCCTCCATTCAACCCAGAAATGAGGACCTTCGCACCACACAACGGATGCTCAACGATTTAGGGTATGATGCTGGTGCTCAGAATGACGGGAATGAGTCGGCAATACGCATGGCCATCCGATCATTTCAAGAAGACAATGGCTTAACAGTCACCGGTATCTTCACGAAAAAGGGGCGGAACCTCCTTCATGAATTTTATGAAGTCAGTTTTGGTGTGCGCATCGATCGTGAAGAAGAAAATATTGCGCTGAAAACTTCCCGGGATACTGCCGTAAGTCTCGAAAGCGCGCAGAATATTTTAAAACGCCTTGGATATTTTTCAGAAAATAAAAGTAATCTTTCCGCAGCGATAATGAGTTTTCAAGTCGATACTGGCATTGAACAGACTGGAAAAATTGATCAGCCGACTTACGAGCGTTTGACGGAAGCTGAGAGTTACATTTTTGATGAGTTTTTACCGTCCTTGAATGCTCGAAACTCACAAATAAGCCGTGCCAAGAATATTCAAAAGCTCGTAGTAGCGCAGCCCTACCTAATCGCGAGAGTCTTGGGGCGACCGGAAGAGGTATCTGCGCAAGACCCCACTAGTTTAACAGCTGCAATTAGGCGGCTTGTTCGGTCTTCCGTTCCGATAGTCGGATGCTATGACACGCAAACAACTGCTTTGGGTTTTTACAACGTAGTGCAAAACCTCTGGATAACGCTTTGGATCGACCAGGACGGTGGAGTTTTCTCCGGTGCGGTTTTGGACGGGATGAAGGAAAAATCTGCCCAACAGGGCGGGGCATGGCTATACTACTATGCAAGCGGAAACAGCATAGCCGAGGCATTAAAACTCTCTTTCGACGACCAGTATCGACGGTTCCAGGAGTTATTCACCGAAGAGGTTTGCAGCGGGGATTCCATTGCCCACGTGAAGCAAAATTACCAGGTTGCAGACATTGAGCTTTTGCTTGAGAAAAATGCTGTATCATCAATGATTGATGCCGAAGTCTTATCTCAGATCGAGGAGAAAACGAGGCTTTCTGAAGCAATCGACGATGAATTCGGGTTAACGTTGATGGCTGCACTCGAAATCGACTCTGACAGGGATTATGACCTGTTGTCTTTTCATACGTTGGAAATCGACCAGAGTTTAGTAATCGTACAAGGTTGGAAGATCGTGGATGGATCACCCAAATTGTTTGGCAGAGCCGCGATTGATTTATTGTATGAGGAAGACGAAGCCAATCATGATCACCGTCAATAAATTAGCGGCAACGATACTCATACTCGCTGCTTTCATCTCCTGTCATTCCGCGGCAAGCGCCGATGAAGGCAATTTCGGAAGAGGTCTTGATGTTGCCGCGGCAGTGGCAGAAGATACCACCGATTTGGGCAAAGCCTTGGGTGTTTCATCAAGTGCAGCATCGGGTAAAAGTATCGGTGATAGTATTGGTCGTGGTGATTTCGGAGGTGCAGTTGGAGAAGCTGCAGGAGAAATTCTAAAGCGCAAGCTAGTTCCTAGGGTTGCTGCAACGTGCGCATCTGGAGCCACATTGTCCCCGGCAGTGCCAAGAAGCCTAAAACCAATTGCTGCTGCGGGCGCAGCGGGCCTCTGTGCCTATAGAGTTGACAAAGCAATCGATGATCTCGTTGCTGATCCTCTCGCCGATGTTTCAAGGGCTGCACTCAGGGAGCAATTCAACGTTGCTCCTCCCGAAAATTTAGATCAGAACAATCCACCTGTCACGGCTCCACCAGAGGATGCGCCCTACAATTGGCCTCGTGACAATTCGACACTTGAGGGGGCTGATAGGTTTTCAAATACGAGTTCCGCAGGCTTTCTAGACCCTGAGCCGTCCACAATTCCCTATGAAGTCGGGCAAGGCATAGTATGTGGACCGATGTCGGCTGGGGAGCGCAAACAACTGGAGACGAGTGGTGCAGATGTTTCCTATTTGACGAAGGAAATCGAATATAATCGGCGTAACATGCTTGTTCAACGGGGAAAGCAATCACCCGTAACTATGACTTACCTTCCTACTGGAGAAGTGGTTTCATCGGAAGGGTGGTATCGGAATCGTATGAATGCGGCAAAGAGCAAATTAAAAAGCATATTGGTGGAGTTGCGGCAAAGTAACGGTTTTTGTCCAGCACCAATTGGCAATCAAACAACCAATCCACCTGCATCTTCGGTGTCTCAAGGTACTCAACAGAATGAGTTGAAACATCAGGAATCTAATCCCTCCCAGGCAGACAGTTCCGTGCCCGCTGGTTGTGTACGTCTGACCATTGCAAATGGGTGTCGCTGCAGTAACGGGGATGTCATAAGGTGTTAGTGGTAGTGGCAGCCTTTACCCAGAAAATTTAACGGCCTGCCTATCCTGCCAAGTCCTTCAGCCAATCCTTATGAACCCAGCCCTTGCGCTCATAAGGCACTTTGCGCGTCTTCTTGGAGGAGCATTCAACGTTTTCAGTGTCGTACACGACACCCGCCCAATCGCCTCTGCTGTCAAAAACATGAACGATGTCGCCGTTGGAAAGCTGATCAATTTCGTCATACTCTGTACCCGGTCCAGCACGGACGGTTAGAAAGCTATTGACACCCGTTACCGTGCTCGTTGCGCATGTTGCCAAATCATCAGCCTCAGCCCGTTCCAGAACGGGGACTTTCAGAGAAACAGGATTGGCTTTTGGCGTGGTACTGTCACTCCCGTAATTGGGTTTCCACTGTGCAATTTTTTCGCCATGCCCCATGATCTCGAAGACCGGTTCTGGTGACCATGAATAGCCAGTGATGCGACCTAAAAATTCATCTACCAGTGTGTAGGAGTTGTTGGTGTATACGAATGCCTTTATGGAGCAAACCTGTGTGCCGCACTTGCTGCTAAGAGAATGTTCGCCGTTGCAGTGCAGGTTTTGATGCGCCAGTACCAAATCATCTATTTCGTCTGAGTTCAGGTCGATTTGAATTATACCCTTGGCTTTTAGAGTGCCGCCGTTTCCTCTGCAGCCTGACGCGACTTCCTCTCCAACTATGGATATTAGTTGGTCTTCTTTGCTCACATGGGGCCAGCCTTCAAAAGCCTGTGCATGTGAAATTTCTTTTGCAGTGCCGATAATCGTCTGCTGCCTCCTTGATAGGAAAAAGCCGTTGCCGTCTCGGTTCGTGCACTTCAGCCCCTTTTTCGAAGAATGGCATGTGAAGCCGCCGAATTTACCTGTCACGCCATAGTCAGCGCGATCAAAGCCGCCTTTGGAGTGGTTTCCGTTGGAGCATTGCATCTCGACGGGGCCGCGATCTTGCATGAAGAACACATGCCCCCACTCAGCGGTGCAATCCGATGGGCGCTGCATTGCAGGTGCGCCACTTCTCTTGATGATAGTGCAGGTCAGGTCGGCATAATTGGCTTCCTGACCAACCGCACACTGAATGTTTTCAGACGGCGTTTCAAAGGTCCATACATCGGCAAATGAGTTTGCAGGAAAAAGTGCGACTAGAAAAAATAGCGTTCGAAACATGGTTTGATCCTTTACTTTGACCATTACGAGCCATGCTATCAGCCCAAATTAGTTTTTTGTAGATACTTGGGTTGGTGTTCTGCCCTGATGCAACTTTTTATTGCATGGAGAACGAACGGCTGCTCAGGGCCGAAAGCGTCGCACGCCGCGTTAAGCCGGATGCCCGTTTCCCTACTCTATCTCCCCAAGCCAACTTCAGGATGTGTTCGCTTTCACAAGTCCACACCCTCTCAAGCCACCACATTCCGCTCCAGCGTCAGGTGCGAATACCGCCCCGCTCCAACCTTGGCCAGGTCCTTGGTCACCACCTCGTTCCAGCGGCAGCCGATGATGGCGCCGGCGGGGGTGGTGTCGAACATGTTGCCTGAAATCAGCGCCGAGCCGGCGCCCTCGACCACCGAGACGGCGACGCCGGCGCCCGAGTTGCGGATCGTATTGCCGGTGAAATTGACCGAGCGCAGGAACGGGCCCCAGCCCATCAGCACGCCCCATTTCGGCGCGCCCTCGATGACGTTGCCGGTGACCGCCGCATCCGCCTCGATGGCGATGCCGATGCCGAAGCCGGCATATTCGGCCGGGTAGGGGCCCTGGGTCGACAGGTTGCGGATGATGTTGCCGGTGAGCGAGGCGAGGCGTCCGCCCTCGTTGAAATTGGCGACCGAGATCCCCACTGTGCCGCCGTCGATCAGGTTGGAGGCGATCACCGCGCCCTCGAAGGAGAACTCGGCATAGATCGCCGTCTCGCCCGAGCGGATCGCCTGGTTGGAGACGATCTGGATGTTGCTCGCCGAATTGGCGCGGATCGCCGAGAAGGCGCAGTCGGAAACGTGGTTGTTGGTCACCATCACGTTGCCGGCGCGGAAGATGTTGATGCCGTTGCCGTTCTGCCCGGTGCCGCCGGCGCGTGCAAAAATCCGCATCACCCGGTTGCCGTCGATCAGCGTGGCGTCCTCGCCCACCGACCAACGGTGCACCAGGATGCCGCCATTGGCGCAGTCGCGCACCACGTTCCGCGTTATCGCAAGTCCGCGGCTCTCGACGGCGTAAATCCCGGCGAGACGTGCGCCAAATATCTCGGAATGATGGATGCGTCCGCCGCAGGCTTCCAGCGTCACCCCGTGGCCGTCGGCGCCGGCGATCGCCATGTCCTCGATCACCGCCTCGCTGACGCCGCGCAGATGCACGAGCCCGGAGACATGGCCGCCCAGCCGCTGGTTGGCGCCGTCGAGCGTCAGGCCGGAGAGCTCGATCCGCCGCGCCCCTTCGGCCAGCATGAAATGGCCGCGCCCGCCATAGATCAGCCGCGTCGCGCCCGGCACGCCCGCAATCCTTGCGCCGTCGGGCAGGTCGATGTTGGAAACGACATAGCTGCCCGGCGGCAATCTCAGGATCCGCCCCGCCGCGGCTGCATCATTGATGGCGCGTTGGAACAGCCGGCTCTGGTCGTCCGCCGCATCGGGCAGCAGGCCGGACAGATCGGCGTCAAGCCCGCCGCGCAGGTCGATCTGGGCAAACAGTGTGTCGGCGTGCGCCCCGGAGACGGTCAGCGGCGCCAGAAGGCCTGCAGCACCTGCCCCGGCAAGCGAGGTGAGGAAGGCGCGGCGGCTCGGAATGTGACGGGTCGTGCTCATGCCGTACCGGTTGCACGAACCGTGCCAGTTTCACCTGTGCCGGAATGGCACAGGTGCAGGGGATCGCGGCCGGCATCTCGTTGCCGCCGCTGCTGCCGGTCATGTGCGCGTCTCAGTTCCCGTCGGGCAGCGCCCTGCAGGTGAACTTCTCGGGCCCCATCCATAGCGTGGCCGGCATCTCGTCGGCGAAGAACTGCAGTTCCTGCGTGTCGTCGCGCCAGATCCCGGCGCTTTCCGGGCTCAACTCGTCGGTGCCGCGCGGACTGAGAAGTTTCGCCACCCCGGTGTCCGGATCGAGCGTCAGCAGGATCGAGACCCCGGGGCCACTGCAATCGAAACGGCTGGCCATCGCAGCGTCGGCCGAAGCGGCGGCGAAAAGCTGGCAGGCGGCGGCAAGAAGGGGCGGGACGGAGTGCGAGGCAAAACGCATGGGCAATCCTTTTGTCGTGGTCTGGCCGGCCGGGCAGGCAGCAGACCGGAAAATGCAGGTCACCTTGAAGCGCGCAATATTGCGCCGGAGCGAACTGCCTTAGTGTCAATATCGGCCGACACAGAATAGAGGAGCCGTGCCTGCAAAGGCAACTCCGACGAATGATCCCTCATGTCCTGAAGTTGGCGGGATTCTGCATTTCGGTTGAGCCAGATCAAAATCTTTCTTTGCTCTCCGGTCTAGTTTGCGTCCCAGGGGACGCCGGGGCCATTCTGGCCGCTGGACCGGAAAGACAGGAGATACTCATGCTAAAGCTTGCGGCAATGGTCTACATCATCGTCGGCAGCATGTTGGCGGGCAGTTTCGTCGTGGCCGCGCTGACGATGGAGCGGATGGATGCGATGTCCATCTCGGTTGCGGCGGCGCTTGGCGCGCTGGTGGCCCTGCCGGTGGCCTGGCTGATCGCAGCCAAACTCAACAAAGTCATCCGCCCGGCCTGACGCAGCGGCTCCCGCACCGGAATTTCCCGGAAATCCCGGTGCGCGCGAACTGCCCTGGCTCAGAGCTGTGGATGGGGGGAGCGCGGGGCCGGCCGCTGTGGGGACGGCCGCCCCGCTGCTTTTCCGTCAGCGCTCGCGGCTTGCCTCAGCGCCCGCGACTTGCCTCAGCGCAGGCGCCCTTGTTTCAACGCAGGCGAATGAGCGGCAACGCCGCATAGACGAGCTGTCCGCACAGGCCGAGCAGCACCGGCGCGGTGCGGTAGAGGGCGAAGTGCTGGTCGAGGCTTCGCCCGGCGATCAGCGTCGAGACGGCGAGTTCCGCAGTAATCAGCAGAATGAACGACGTCAGGCCCATGACAAGGCGGGCTCTGCTTTGGCTGGCGACGTCGTGGCGGCGGATCGCCCAGCCGCAGGCAACCCAGGAGACAGCCAGGATCAGTGGCAGTTCGAGCGCCACCGCGGCCAGGTCGCCGGTCCGTGGCGCAATCAGCAGCGTCCGCGCGACGCCGAGCAGGAAGCCCGCCGCGAACACCGCGGCGAAATACTCGATGGCCGCCTTGAGGGCGCTGGTCATCGGGACCTCCCGTCGTCTGCCGTCACGCCGGGCCGTTCAGGATCACGTCGCCGACCGGTCGCCTGAGCGAGCGCGGCATGGCGTCGCCATAACCGAACCTGACCACGAGATCGGGCCGGCGGTCGCCGATGCCGATGAGGGCGGCGAGTTCGGGCCGGTAGCGCGCGACTTCGACCGGCTGGTTGAGGAATGCGTGCCGGATCCCAAGGGCGGTCGCGGCCAGCGCAAAGCGCTGGTAGCTGCGGCCGGCGCTGACCCAGTGCTCCGGGTCATCGCGGTCCGAGACAAACACCGCAAAGCCGGACGAGGAGCGCACCTGGGCCGCGCATTTGGCGTTTTCCGCGTCAGCGGTGAACACCAGTCCGAACACCGGCCGGGCGATCCAGCCCGGCATGGTCGGATTGCCCGAACAGGCCGAATACAGGCCGTCGCCATGCTGGACCGCCTCCGCAGCGTTGAAGCGCAGCCAGTGCTTGAGTTCGGCGACAAACGCGGGATCGGCAATCTGCGCGGCATTTGCGGCGAGGATCAGCTCGAGGATCTGCTCCATCCGCGGCCTGTCGGTCACCAGCACCAGCGAGCAGCCGGCAATCCGAGCCGCACTCTCGAGGGTTTTCAGGTCTTCGGGCGCGACCGCGCGTCCGTCATAGACCGAGCGCGTGCACTGCCGGTCATGGATCGCCTCGAACAGCCGGTCCGGGGCGGCACCGCTGCCGCCAAGGCTTATCTGCACAGCGTCCTCACCGGCGAGGAAGTCGACGCTGCTGGTCCGGCCGAGCGCCGATGCGGCCAGGCCCAGATTCTCCGCCGCGCATCCGAGGCTCGTGTACAGATGATGATTGTCCGGGTCGACCACCGGCGTGGCACGCCGGAGGTCCGGGCGGATCGCAACCCGGTCATCGCCGCCCGAAAACAGCCAGGGCTGCGTGTTGTGGCTGTTGGCGGCCAGTGTCGCGTGGTGCACGAGATAGTGCAGCTGGCTCAGCTGCTGCGGCGATTGCCTCACCCAGACGGCATCCGCCGCAGCGTCGTAGGAGGGGCCGCGCGTGGCGGCATAGGCACCAAGTCCCAAAGCGGCCGCGGCGCCGCCGCCGCCAAGCAGAAGATGTCTCCGGTTCATCGTATCAGGCCTCGCGTGCTGGATCAGTCAGCCAGACCAGAAGACCCCGGAAACAGGGACGTTGCCTTGATGCGTGTCAAGACCGAGAGCTTGAATGCGCCGGCGTCCGGCAGAACACACAGAAAATCCGGCGATGGGCATCGCCGGATTGAACACTTGGTGATCTGGCAGGCGCGGGACCGCGCCGCGTGGCTCAGACGAACTGCGACAGTCCGGGGATCGAGGCGACGATCTCGTCGATGGAATCGCCGGCGCCGTTTTCGCGGGCGTAGCCCATGGTTTCCTTGGCGACGCTGGAAATGTCGCCCATGCCGAGACCCAGGCCCATCAGCTTCTGGCCAAGGCCCATGACGCCGCCCATCGACAGCATGCCGCCGCTTGGCGCCTGGGCGATCAGGTCCGCGGCGCCCGGCACGGAGGCCAGCATTTCCTTGACCTTGTCGGCCGGGCCTTCAGACTGCAGGAATTCCAGAATGGCGCCGACGGCCTTGGCCGCGATTTCGGGGTCGATGCCGACATTGGTTGCAATGCGAGAGACGAGATCGTTCACAGGGTATCCTCCGAATGGGTGACGTTAACGTAAGCGTAAACGGCAGTTTTCGCCAATGCAAGCTGCACCGCCCGGATTTGCGCACATAATCCGGCGATTGTTGCCATGGCGATCACCATGGCAGGCCGACATCACCATATCGTGACGGATCAGAACATCGTGCCCTTGAGAAAGGCAAGCGTCCGCGTCCACGCAAGATCCGCCGCCTGCTTGTTGTAGCGTGCCGCCGAGGTGTCGTTGTTGAAGGCATGGTTGACGCGCGGATAGACATGGATGGCGAACACCTTGTCATTGCTCAACAGCGCCGAGCGGTACTCCTGCAGACCGGCATTGATTCGCTCGTCGAGGCCTGCGTAGTGCAGCAGCATGGCGGCCTTGATCTTCGGCACGTCGAGGGAATCCGGCTGGCGTCCATAATAGACGATGCCGGCGCGCAAGTCCGGATCGGCCACTGCCAGGTCATTGACCAGCCCGCCGCCCCAGCAGAACCCGATTGCCGCAACCCGGTCGGTGGCGCGCGGGTGTCCGGCGAGCCATGCCCGTGCCGCCATCGCATTGGCGACGGTTTCCGCGGGTTTCAACTCGCTCACCATCTCGCGCGCCGTGTCTTCGTCCGCCGGCGTGCCGCCGAGCGGCGACAGAAAATCAACGGCCAATGCGGCGTAGCCTTCCAGGGCCAGGCGTCGTGCGATATCGCGGATATGGTCGTTCAGGCCCCGGTTTTCATGAACAACGATGATTCCGGGCACCCGTCCGGTTGCAAATGCCGGGATGGCCAGATACCCGCCCATGACGCCGGTGGCTCCCAGGAAGCGAACGTCGGAAGCCGACACCCGACGGTCATCAGGCGCCACGATTGCGGCCTGTGCGCTGTTGGCCGCCAGCAGCGGCGCGATCGCGGCAGCCGCAGCACCTGATCCTGCGAGCTTGCTCAATTTTTCCATGAAACCGCGCCGGTCGAGGGTCAGATGGGTATACTCATCGTAAGCCTCGATCATGGCCTGTGTAACGGTGGGTTTGTCTGCCATGCTGGTTCTCCCGATTTCAACTCATAGCAATACGTGATTTTATTAAATTAGTATCCGTTAAAGACAAGAAGGTGGCGTTTTTCAATAAGATTGCAGGGTGTTTTGAGCTGGCGCCGGTACAGGTGCGCCCCGGGTTTCCATGCCGGACACCACGCTTCGCCAAAGCCTGTGGTCACAGTCTAGGAGTCGAGTGTGAACGATACCTTATTAGCCGTTGCCCGGACGTGCGAACAATTGCCTCACGCTTCGTGGCCGACCATCCCATTCTTTCCGAAGCGGCCCGTTTCCGCTATGGGATATTTGAAGGATGGCAGACATGGAGCGGTCGGGATGAGGGAAGTCATGGGGGTGCATGTCGGTGAGGTGTTAGGGCGATGGGGGGCGGCGAGCCTCGTCCTGCTGATGGCTGTCTTGCTTGGCGGATGCGAAAGCGTGCCGGTGGAGCAGCAGCCGACGCATCTCGAACAGTTCCAGATCACCCAGATCGACGTGGATTTCTCCCGCGCCGAACGGCCGCTGCTGGTGGCGGAGCTCGACGGCGGTATCAGTCAATCCGTCTCCGGGTCCAATCTCGGGGCGCTGGGAACCCGCCTCGGCGTGGTCAACCAGCATGAAAGGCAACTGGCGCTGGAGCAGGCGATCTCCGACAACGTCAAGGCGCATGTGCGCGATGCGTTCACGCCGCTGATGCGCGGCCAGCGCTCCGCACGGGCGGTGGTGACGATCGGCTCGGTCTTTATCCGCAGCCGTGCCAGCCTGCAGCAGCTCACCGGGGCCCAGGTCTTCATCAACGGCCAGAAGCGGCCCGACGAGGCCCAGTTCATCGCCAGCATCGTCATCTATGACAATGCCACCGGAATACCCGTCGGCATGGCGGGACCGATCACCCGCACCGATGACGGCGCCATCACCATTGCAGGCGGCGGGCCGAAGGCGCCGCCCTACAGCAAGGCGGGACGGCTCAACCAGCTTGCCTTCGAGTTTGCCCAGGCGGCTGCCAATGTGATCCAGCGCGAAGCCAGGACCGGCGAATATGTGGATGGCGACCAGGGCAACACCCGGGTGCTCTGGGAACGCAGATACAAGCTCTAGCGGCAACCGGCCCGCGGGGCCGGACTGAAAGGAAACGAGAAAAACATGACCACCCTGGTACCCGCCGAAGATCTGGAATCCGATGCCCGCGTCAAGGCGGTGTTCGATGACATTCGCGCCACACGCAAGACCGACTTCATCAACAACATGTGGCGTTGGCTGGCCTTCGACCCGGCCCTGCTGGAGCGCACCTGGACGGAAGTCAAGGAGGTGGTCGGCAAGCCGTCGTCGATCGATCCGCTGACCAAGGAGATGATCTACATCGCCGTCTCGGTCGCCAACAACTGCACCTATTGCGTTCATTCCCACACGGCTGCGGCCCGCGCCAAGGGCATGAGCGAAGAACAGTATGGTGAACTGCTGGCGATCATCGGGCTGGCCGGCAAGACCAACCAGCTCGCGACTGCGCTACAGGTTCCGGTCGACGACGTGTTCGATGCCGGCAAGGCCGGACGATGACCATATGATCCGGCTTTACGACGGTCAGGGCGTTTGTCTTGACACTCCGGAAACCGAGGATGCGGCGCTGCCGGCAACGGTGTGCTGGATCGACATGCTGCACCCGACGCCGCCGGAAGAGGCGCAGGTCGAGGCGTTGATCGGCGTCGAGGTACCGAGCCGCGACGAACTGCGCGACATCGAGCCCTCGAGCCGGCTCTACATCGAGAACGGAGCGGTCTATCTTACCGCGAGCGTGGTCTGGAAGGCCGACAGCGATTTCGCCGAGATCACCGATATCGGCTTCGTGCTGACAGGCAACCGGCTGGTCACCATCCGCTACGGCGAACCCAAGGCCTTCACCATGTTTGCCGCGGGCGCCCACCGTGAGCTTGCCCACCGCGAGATCGCTACCGCCAGCGCACACGACCTGATGACCCGCCTGCTCGAAGCGATGATCGACCGCAGCGCCGAGGTTCTCGAGCACCGCTCGCGGCGCATCGATGCGCTTTCCACCGAGGTGTTCTCGCGCGGTGCCGCCAGCAATCCCGAGGCCGTGACCCGCGACCTCGAAGCGACGCTCGGCGTGATCGCCAGCCACCAGCGCACGGTGGCCAAGGTGCGCGAAAGCCTGATGTCGTTTGCCCGCGTGTCGAGCTTCCTGCAGACCCTGCCCGAAATCATGGGCGACAAGACGCTCAAGCAGCGCTGCCGTTCGCTGTCCGGCGACGTGCAGTCGCTGTCCGAGCATGCCGATTTCATTTCCGAAAACATCGTCTTCCTGCTCGATGCAGCACTCGGTTTGATCTCGGTGCAGCAGAACCAGGTGATGAAGGTGCTTTCGGTGGCGGCGATGATCTTCCTGCCGCCCACCTTCATCGGCACCGTCTACGGCATGAACTTCCAGGACATGCCGGAACTGAGCCAGCCCTGGGCCTACCCGATCGCGCTGACGGTGATGGCGGTCTCGGCGCTCGGCCCCTATCTCTGGTTCAAGCGCAAGGGCTGGTTCTGAGGGCGGATGGCTGCAGGGCACCTCGTCAGCCGAAGAAATCCGTCAGCCCGGTTGCCTGCATGCTTTTCTCCCACAGCAGCTTTTCGGCATCCGGGTTGCGTTCGGGGGCGAGAAGGAGGGCAGGGCCGATGCGGGTCTTTGGATCCGGCCCGTAGAAGGAACCGCTTTCGACGCCGGGCGCGCACGAGCACCTTGCGATGCCGCAAGTCCCGTCCTCCACCGATTGCGCGATCTTGAGCGTTGACCAGAGAATGTAGCGGTCAAGCCAGCGGTCGCCGCCCGCCCGGGTGGTCTTGGACTGAAGCCCGCTGTCGGCCGGGCCGGGGTGGGCGCACAGGATCTTGACCCTGTTGCCGTCGCGCTGTTTGGCGTGCTCGTCGAGCGCATAGGTGAACATCAGGTTGGCAAGCTTGCTCTGCTGGTAGCGCACCCACTTGTCGAAACCGGGGAACCCGTCGCCGCCGAGATTGCCGCCATTGGGCTCAAGGTATTTTGCCATCAGCGGCCGGCTCGGCCGGTTCCTGGCCCCGGAGGAGTGATTGACCACGCGGGCCTCGCCGCGCAGCCCGGCGGCCTTTTCGAGGAGCGGCCAGATTTCGTGGGTGAGAAGGAAGTGCGACAGGTGATTGGCCTGCATCTGCTCGTCGAAACCGTCAACGGTGGCCCGGTCCGGCGTCCCCATGATCCCGGCATTGTTGCACAGCACATCGCAACCGCTGTCTCCGAATTCAGCGCGCAGGGTGGCGCCGGCCGCGCGGACGCTGGCGAAATCCAGAAGATCGCAAGCCACGAGCGACGCGTCGATGCCTTTCCCGGTCAGGCTCTTCAACGCCTTCTCGGCACGCTCGGACGCACGGTTGAGCATGACCACCCTGGCGCCGAGGCTGCCGCAGGTCTCGGCCAGGATCAGGCCCATGCCCGACGTCGATCCGGTGATCATCACCGTCTTGCCCTTCATCGAGGGGAAGGTCTTGACCAATTCCGTGTAATGCTTTGTGACCGGAGGCTTGCGGTTCGACATGAGCGCGTCCCAAGAGTGAATGTTTCCAATGGAAATATTCATGCCTGCGGCAATGCGGCCTGTCAAGGAGATATTTACAGTGGAAACATTTTGGTGGATAAGCTGGCGATGACAAAAGCGAAAACCTATCACCACGGCAATCTCAAGGAAGCGCTGATCGCCTCCGGGCTGGATATTCTGGCGGAAACAGGACTGGCCGGCCTGTCGCTGAGGAATTGCGCCGAACGGGCAGGTGTCAGCCACACCGCGCCGAAGAACCATTTCGGCAATCTGGCAGGCCTGCTCTCGGCCATCGCCGCGCGCGGCTATCAGGAACTGGGCGTCTACATGCAGCGCAACCTGCGCGAGGGCGCGTCCCGCACCGAACGTAGAAACGCGGCCTTCGAGGGATACGTGGCGTTTGCCGTCGCCAACCCGGCGCTCTACGAGCTGATGTTCGCCAGGGACAAGACCAACAAGAACGATCCGGAATTGCAGGCGCAGGTCGGCGCCAGTTTTCTCGTTCTTCGCGATGCCGCCGAGGGGCTCGACTGGGACAAGTCCGATCAACCCGGCGCCGGCCTGCGCGCCCAGATGATGCTGTGGAGCCTGGTGCACGGCTTCGCCCAGCTCTCCGTGTCGGGGAAGTTCGACAAGGAGAGCATGCGCCACCTCGGTATTCTCGACGTGATGCCGGATTTCCCTTACCGGGGCTGAAGCTCCGATTTTTGCCAACCGATCGAGGATGCCCCCCATGCCCCCGTGCCCCTGCGGTTCCGCGCTCGACCTCTATGCCTGCTGCGGCCGCTTTCATGCAGGCGAACCCGCGCCGACGGCGGAGGCGCTGATGCGGTCGCGCTATGCGGCCTATGCGCTGGGGCGGCTCGATTACATCGCGGCCACCTGCGCCGGCCAGGCCGCAGCGGCCTTTGACCTCAAGGAGGCGGAGCGGTCTCAACTGGGCACACGCTGGCTCGGGCTCGAGATATCGGGGACCCGCAAGGGCAGGGCGGTCGATGACGAGGGAACGGTGAGCTTCATTGCCCGCTACAGCCACAATGGCGCCGGGGGCGAGTTGCGCGAGACCTCGCGCTTCCGCCGCATCGAGGGCCGCTGGCTCTACTGGGACCGGCTCGACGAGGCCGCGGCCCCGCGCGCAGCCGGCGTCGGCCGCAACGACCCGTGCCCCTGCGGCTCGGGCAAGAAATGCAAGAAGTGCTGTGGCTGAGCGCGCAAATTTCCTTCACTGAGGCAAGTTACGAGGGCTATTGATCCCGCTCAACTCGCGCAGGGCCATTAACGCCGGTCTCGCCTCAGGCGCGCAAACAGAAACCGCGTCAACGCTCGGTTAACCATAATCCGCGAAAGTCTGGCATCGTCACTGTTTCAAGTTGAGTGTGCCATGGTCTCGCGTCTTGCCCTTGTTTGCGTCCTGTCGTGCCTGGCCATGGCCGGCTGTGCCTCGAAACCTCCCACCGGTCCGAACTCTGCCCGGACAGCCTACGTCCCGGTTGCCGGAAAGCCGTCGCTGCCGGGTAGCGAGCAAGCGAGTGACGAGGAGGATCCGGCCTTTGCCGCCTTCCGCAATGCGCCGGGCCGCAAAAGCTTCGGTTCGCTCGCCGGACGCACCCTGAAAGTCTCTTCGATCTCCGAAATCAAGCTGGCCGACAAGGAAGTCATCCTGACCTTCGACGACGGACCGATCCCCGGCAAGACCGACCAGGTGCTGGCGACGCTCAGGCAATATGGCGTCAAGGCCACCTTCCTGATGGTCGGTCAGATGGCGAGTAACTATCCGGCGATAGCCAAAAGGGTGGTCGGGCAGGGACATTCCATCGGCGGCCACACCTTCAACCATGCCAACCTCGCAAGCGCCGGCACCTCGCGCGCGCTCACCGACATCGACAACGGCAATGCCGCGGTTGCCCGGGTGACCGGCACCGAGGTCGGCTTCTTCCGTTTCCCCTATCTGGCCGACACCGGTGCGCTGCGCCGTGCGGTTGCCGATCGCGGCCAGGTGATCCTCGATGTCGACATCGACTCCAAGGACTATTTCAAGCTCAGCCCCGGGACGATCGCCGCCAACACCATGGCCAGGGTCCGGGCCAAGCGAAAGGGCATCATCCTGATGCATGATATCCATGGCCGTACCGCCGCGATGCTGCCCTCGCTTCTCGCGCAGCTCAAGGCCGGCGGCTACAAGGTCGTGGCCCTGCAGCACCGCCGCTCGCGCATGCCTCAGATGCTGGTATCCGCCGAGAGCGCAGGCAACAAGCCGCGCCGAATGTAGGGCCGCAGCTCCAATGACCAATGACGGGGTCAGTCTACTTTTCCTGTAGTTGAAACGTCAGTTTGCCGTGAAGCCCCGACGAGAAAAGCAGACTGTCCCTTCACTCAGCCGCCGCATCGCTGCCATTCATGGCGGGCGCATACCGGGCGTGAAAGCTTGAATAGCCCTTTTCCGTGACCACGAGGTGCTGCGCTGTCAGCTTGTGCAGCGCCGGCAGCTTGTGGAACGGCACCGTCGGATAGGAATGATGTTCGGCATGATAGGGCATGTTCCAGGCGAGCCGCCGCACCAGCCGGTTGGTCAAGGTGGTGCGCGAATTCTCCAGCATGTTGGCGACATGGGCGCAGCGGCCATGCTCGGCCAGCAGGTAGAGCCGGAGAAACGGCTGGCCGAGCGCCATCGGGATCAGCCAGACGAACAGGAGCGCCGTGCTGCCGAGCGCCAGGCTGCCTGCAAGCAGGAGCGCGTAGACGCCGATCATTGCCCATGCCTCGTTGCGCACCATCGAGCGCTTGCCTTGCGGCACGAACTCATCCGCGCAGCGCCCGGCGGCATGGCGCAGGATGGTGCCAAGATGATCGATCCAGACCGGGATGCCCGAGACATAGAGCAGGTACTCAGCCCAGGTTTCGGGCTTGGGCGAGGCCAATTCCGGGTCCTTGCCCGGAATCTGGGTGTAGCGGTGATGGGCGAAGTGGAAATAGCGGAACCAGCGCGGCGGCAGCAAGATGACATAGCCGCTCAGATGCGCCGCCGCCGCATTGAGCCAGCGCGAGCGGAACGGGGTCGAGTGGCAGGCCTCGTGCAGCAGCGTGAACAGGAAGACGAGCAGGATCCCCAGCGGAAGCATCAGCACCGGCCAGAACGGAACCCGCGCCAGGATCAGCGCCGCGAGCACCGCGATCGCGCCCAGGTGAACCGCCAGTTGCTTAAGCCCTGCCGCATCCGATGTCTCGGTCAGCTCGCGGCATTGCTCGGGCGAAAGGCTGGCGAGGAATTGCTTGTGATCCATGCGGCGGCGGTCTCCGGTTCAACCGATATCTAGCGAAATCCCCGCCCTCGCGATAGCGCCGCGAAGGCGGATGGCGAAACGCCGGTGCGCTCAAGCGGTATTATCCGTCGTCGCGTTCGATGAAGCGCATGCGGTTGCCGAACGGGTCGATCACCTGCATTTCCAGGCCCCAATCCTGCTCCTGAAGCCCCGGCCGGTTGTAGCTGTAGTTCTTGGCGGCGAGTTCCGCATGAAGCGTTGCGACCCCGCTTGTGAAGACGACGGCATTGGCGCCGGGCGTGGCGTCGCCCGAATGCTCGCTCAGATGCAGCTTCAGCCCGCCGCGCGAGACCTGCATGTAGAGCGGCAGGTCGGGTTCGAAGCGATGCTCCCAATCCACTTTCATGCCGAGGAACCCGAGATAGTATTCGCGCGCCTTGTCGACGTCGAAGATGCGGAAGATCGGCGTCGCCCCCTCGAACCACAAGCCGGTTTCGGTCTTCTCCTCGGCTGCCGCATCGATCCGGGCTGAAAGAATGTTCCAGGTCTCCAGCCCGAACTGCCGGGCGACGATTTCCAGCGCCTCGCCGTGGGGGAGGTCGATGCCTTTCTCGGCCAACCGCTCGCGCATGGCTTTCGCCATGGCTTTTGAGTCCAGATATGTACGCATGATGGTCTCTATCCCTATCAACGGCGAAATCCGGGTCAGTATCCGCGTTACTGACGGTTTCGCCATCAAGGATGAAACCGGTCGAAGAAGATGGTGCTTTCGCCATGCCCTTTCGGGTGCGGATTGCCGGCAGCATCGGGCCGTGCGGCGATCTTCGTCGGATCCCGCGCCGATGGCAACCGTGAATTTGCCGCGCGGACCGTCCTGAACCTCGGAATAAACCGCGAACGCTGGTCTTTCCGCCCCGAATCACTACATTCACGGGGTATGAACAGACCAGATGACGATATCCCGTTTTTCGGCGACGAAGATCCAGCACCCCGCGCCCCGGCTGCTGCCCCCTCGGGCGGCGGGATTGCCGCGCGCGCCATGGCTGCGCGCAACGCATCGCGTCCCACGCCGAACTATCTCGCGGGCCTCAACCCCGAGCAGGCCGATGCGGTCGAATCCATCGAGGGACCGGTGCTGGTTCTGGCCGGCGCCGGCACAGGCAAGACAAGGGTTCTGACCACCCGCATCGCCCATATCCTCAATCTGGGCCTCGCCTATCCCTCGCAGATCCTCTCGGTGACGTTTACCAACAAGGCGGCGCGCGAGATGAAGGAGCGCGTCGGCGTGCTCGTCGGCGGCGCGGTCGAGGGCATGCCCTGGATGGGCACCTTCCACTCGATCGGCGTCAAGCTGCTCCGCCGCCATGCGGAACTCGCAAACCTGCGTTCCGATTTCACCATTTTGGACACCGACGACGTCATCCGGCTCTGCAAGCAGCTGATCCAGGCCGAGGGCATCGACGACAAGCGCTGGCCGGCGCGGCAGTTCGCCAATCTGATCGACGGCTGGAAGAACAAGGGCTACGGCCCCGCCGACATCCCCGAAGGCGACAGCCGCGGCTTCGCCAACGGCAAGGGCAGGGCGCTCTACCAGGCCTACCAGGATCGGCTGCAGACCCTGAACGCGGTGGATTTCGGCGATCTGCTCTGCCTGCCGATCCGCATGTTCCGCGCCAACCCGGATGTGCTGAAGGACTACCAGCAGAAATTCCGCTTCATTCTTGTCGACGAGTACCAGGACACCAACACCGCCCAATACATGTGGCTGAGGTTGCTCGCCCAGCGGCCCGCCGGCGAACGGCCCAACATCTGCTGCGTCGGCGATGACGACCAGTCGATCTATGGCTGGCGCGGCGCGGAAGTCGAAAACATCCTGCGCTTCGAGAAGGATTTTCCCGGTGCGAAAGTCATCCGGCTCGAGCGCAACTACCGCTCGACCGAGCATATCCTCGGCGCTGCTGGCCACCTGATCGCCCACAATGAGGGCCGTCTCGGCAAGACCCTGTTCACCGAGCAGTCCGATCCCGAGCACGAGCGGGTGATGGTCCACGCCGCCTGGGATTCGGAGGAAGAGGCCCGCGCCATCGGCGAGGAGATCGAGCAGGCGCAGATCAAGGGCCGGGCCTTGAACAACATGGCGATCCTGGTCCGCGCCTCGTTCCAGATGCGCGAGTTCGAGGAGCGCTTCGTCACGCTCGGCCTGAACTACCGCGTCATCGGCGGCCCGCGCTTCTACGAGCGCCAGGAAATCCGCGATGCGATGGCGTTCTTCCGCGTCGTCAGTCAGCCCGCCGACGATCTCGCCTTCGAGCGCATCGTCAATGTCCCCAAGCGCAGTCTGGGCGATGCGGCTGTACACCAGATCCACAACGCCGCCCGCGCCCGCGGCATCCCCATGCTCGCCGCCGCGCGCGACCTGATCCTCACCGATGAACTCAAGCCCAAGCAGCGCAAGTCGCTGACCGACGTGGTCGAGATGTTCACACGCTGGCAGACGATGCTCGAAACGACGCCTGCGCATGAACTGGCGGAAACCATTCTCGAGGAATCCGGCTATACTGAGATGTGGCAGAACGACCGCGCCGCTGACGCGCCGACCCGGCTTGAGAACCTGAAGGAACTGGTTGAGACCATTTCCGGCCGTGAATCGTTGCCTGCCTTCCTTGAGGAAGTAGCGCTGGTCATGGATGCTGAAAAGAACCCCGATCTCGACGCCGTCTCGATCATGACGCTGCACTCGGCCAAGGGGCTGGAATTCGAGACCGTGTTTCTGCCCGGCTGGGAGGAAGGCCTGTTCCCGCACCAGCGCGCGCTCGACGAGGGCGGCCGGTCAGGGCTGGAGGAAGAGCGCCGTCTCGCCTATGTCGGGCTCACCCGCGCCAAACTCTTCTGCCACATCTGGTTCGTCTCCAACCGCCGCATCCACGGCCTGTGGCAATCGACGCTGCCCTCGCGCTTTCTCGATGAACTGCCCGAGGCCCATGTCGAGGTGGCCGAAATGGACACCGGCTTCGGCGGCTATGGCCGCGGCGGGCGCTTCGGCGCGTCAGGCCATTCCGGCGGCCCGTACGGCGCCTCGCGCTTCGACAAGGCCGAGCCCTTTGCCGGCAACTACAACACGCCGGGCTGGAAACGCGCCCAGGCCAACAAGACCGACGCCGCCCGCGACAACTGGGGCACCCGCTCCGGCCACGCCGTTGAACGCATCGCCTATGGCGAATCCGGCCCGCGCGGCTCCACGATCGAAGGCGAACTCGTCGCCAAGTCCACCGGCACGACGTCCGCCTACTCGGTCGGCGACCGCGTCTTCCACCTCAAGTTCGGCAACGGCAATATTGCGTCGATCGACGGCAACAAGCTCACGATTGATTTCGACAAGGCCGGGCAGAAACGGGTGCTGGACGGGTTTGTGGAGCGGGTGGGATAGGGCATCAATTCTAGATTGGTCGCTTAATATGGCCGATATTATGCTGTGGGTTCCGCAGTATAATATAGGTTGATAATATAGGTTGATAATATAGGTTGTGCATGTGGTTTCTTGATGAGTGATAAAAGTAGACGATATCCATGAATATATATTTAGATTGTTTGAAAATAAGATGAAAAGAATACACTGGTTCTCAGATCGGAAATTCAATGGAAATTAAATCAGCATTTTATGATCTAATAAATAATATTAGAGAAGAAGCTATTGGTTACACGATAGCGCTCATTTTGGGTTATGTTGTTACCGTTTTGTTTTTACGCGTCCCTAGATATTTCAAGTACGTAAGAAGAAAAGCGTACATAAGGTGGAGTGAAAGTTATTTTCCGAATGATACAGATACAATAATTCTAGATATAGCTGGCGCAGACCAAGATGAGTACAATTCGAATGGTTTCGAGTATGATTACAAGTCAATACGTGATTCTGGTCAGGTCTTTCGTTTGAAATTTCCGGGTCATGTTGTCGATGAATTTCAGGACAATTCTGTTTCCTTTTCACTTGAAGATTTCAATACATCGAACGATGAAGTGTTTGGGAAGTCGGAAATTTCGGAATTGGAGCGAATAACAGAGATTTCAGATATACGCGAGCGTATTTCTAGAGCTTGCGAGATCGAGGCGAAACTATTTTATTTCAAAGAGAAGGGAAGAAATTTTAACGGAAAGGGGTTTGGATTGCGTTCTATCAATTTCGATAGAATTGGAAATCTAGAAAGTCCGAAAATTGATATTTCGCTTTACAGAACAGATTATTTTACCCAGTGCGTTATGAGTAGGGTTGCGCTTGAGCTTCTAGAAGAAGGTGTTATTTCATCTGATGGAGTCAAGTACAATGACGAAGACGGATTTGGAATCATTAATAGAAAATATTTTCCTCTAATTCCCGGTCTTGCGATCAACGCATTTGTGTTTACCGACGAGGGTAGAGAGATAACTCTTGTTCGTCGCTCGGCGAACGCGAATAGCAGTTTAGATCATGCTGGAAAATTCGACTCATCTATCGATGAGGCATTTTCGCAGTTTGATGTAACGCATTCTGTTTATGGGCGTGGAAGTGTAACCATATCCAATTGTTTTCGGCGTGGTGCTGATGAGGAGCTTGGAATAAAGCCTGAAGATCCAATGTTGGGTGAATTGATTGTGTATCAAGTGTTTTTTGTAAAGAGCTTGTTTCAAGTAGCCCTTGCCGGTTATTGTAAGTATGATGCCACTTTTGAAGAAATGAGAAGCCTCACAGGGAAAGATAAGCCGCTTGAACACAAAGATATGATTAGCGTTCAGTTTAATTCGAGGAACATGTCTGAATTTATTATGAGGGGAGATATAATTCCATGTATACGTGATATACTTATTGATTTGTGCAGATTGAAAGGATTGAAGATAGATTTGACATATGGAAAGGGGTTTTATGGAATGTGCAAGTACCTATTTATATATATAAAAACATTTTTTGAATTCGCTTATAGGCGATAATGGAAAATATTAATGTGTTTATTTGCATGAGTGGAAGTTATTATATGTATTTTTAAAATATTATATATTTAGAAGGTTTGTCAAAAAATTATGTAGAGAGATATTTTGCTTTATTTCGGTGCTAGGGCGACGGTATCAAATTTTGGAAACAAGCTGAGTAACGGTGCGTTTTGATTTTGGAGCGTTCAGTGTAATCGGGCTTTTAGGGTGCGCTCTTGTATACAAGGCGGCATTGTTGTCTAGGTCATTGCGGGGTTGTATCAAAGACGAGGATATTCGAAGTATTTCGGAAATATCTCTACCCCCTTCTCCGCCCCAACTCCCCCACCAGATAATCCGCAAAAATCCCCACATGCGGCCCGCAGGCTGCCTTGTGGTAGTGCACGCTCATGGCGATTTCCGGCAGCGGCGGGAAGCCTGGCTGGCCGTCGAGGACGCGTAAAGTTTCGGAAATGATCGAGGCTTCCATCACCGAGACTGCCGAGCCGTTGAGCACGGTTTGCTCGATCAGGTCGACGCTGCGGGTCGAGCAGGTGATGCGCCAGGGCCGTTCGAGCTGTTCGAGTGCTGCGAGCCCCGCCTGCCGCACCGCGCAGCCATTCGGAAACAGCGCCGGCTTCAGCCGCTGCTCGGGGTCGTCGAGATAGTCGGGGGCTGCGACCCAGTGCAGCGGCTCGTAGCGCGCGATCCGGCCCTTGACCTGGTCCGAGCTGTGGGTGGCAAGCAGGATATCGCTCTCGCCCCGCTCGAGCATCGGCAGCATCACGGTCCACATTCGTATTCAGAAAAATTCAACATAAAGGGCAAAATATTTCGATTTGTTGAATGTAGAGCGAGGCGTAGGCTTTTCCCATCGCAACAGACGCCGCAGGAGAGAGCCATGTTCAACCTGATCGCCAATGCCATGTTCGAAGCTGCCCGTGTGCCCGCACCACCGACCGCGCCGGTAGGCAGCCGCTGGTTTGTCCGCGGTGACCGCAGCCCGGCCCGGTCGCGCTGGCAAGCTGAGCTGGCAGGCAAGGCCGATACCGCGCCCGGTCGCTGAGACAGCCGCTGAGGGCAGGGCGCGCCCGTGAAATCAACTGCAGCGCATCGAGAGCCGGTGCCGGCGCCACCGGCTCACTTGCGCTCTTGGCCATTGTGATTTCCTCATGCATCATGCGAGCCGGCAAGCTCCGATGAATGCCGGATGAATTTGCCGTTCAAGGCCGGTTCAATCGAGTGGCGGCACAACAGGGCATCGCTCAATGGTCAACAAGGGGTTCCGGCCATGAAAAACATCCTTCGCAGCTTTTTCGCTCTCGGTTTTCTCGTCGCCGGCCAGGCAATGGCGAAGGCTGAGGAAATCTATCTCGAGTCGGTCCAGTCCGGCAAATATGTCACGATCGTCGGCGGCACGCTTGCCGCCGCCGCCGCGGACGTCCAGAGCGCCAGCCGCCTCGACACGGTCCGGCTGGAAGGCAACAGGATCGCGTTTCGCGATTTAGCCACCGGCAGCTTTGTCCGCGCGGGGGTCGGACAGGGAACCTTTCTGGCCGCGGGCAGCCCGCATATCAGGGGCTGGGAAACCTTCGAGATGATGGGGGTCAACGGACGCCACGTCGCGCTGCGGTCGGTCCAGAACGGCAAATTCGTCCGCGCCGGCGTTGGCAAACGCTCGCATCTGGCAGCCGTATCCGAGCGCGCTTCCGGATGGGAAACCTTCCGCTTCGTCGATGCACGTGCGGCCGGGCAGAACGCGAGCCAGCCGGGCGGCGTCGATCTGGGCGACATTGTTGGCAACTACCGCATCACCCACATTGCCGCCGACAACGGTTTCCTGGTTCAACTCGGCCAGCAGATGGCGGCGCGCGCGCGCCTGGGGCTTGATGATCGCGGCCGGGTCAGCGCCACGATCGGCTGCAACAGTCATTCCACCCGCATCACGGTCCGCAATGGCCGTGTCCAGCCCGACGGGCAGGTGATGCAAACCAAGATGCGGTGCGCCGGCCGGGGCGAAACCGCGGCGGAGGATGGCCTTCGCCGGGCGCTCACGACCAGCAGGATCATTGTCCGCGAAGGCCGCACCGTGACCTTCAAGGCTGCCAACGGCGCGGAGCTGATGAAGATCCGGCGGATGTAACGGCGGTGGATTGCCGCCAATAGCTGGGCAGATGCAACGCGTTGACGCCGCCGGGAGCATCCTCCGGGCGGCGTCGGTGTGCGCCGGCCACGCCTGCCGGATGGCCCCTATCTCCCATAATGGAACTGCTGTGCCATCCCGGCACATTGTTAACCCACATCGTCAACGGTTTTGAAACAGGTTGTGTGCAACTTTGCCGTGCCAGGTCAATGATCGACCGGCTCTGATCAATGATAGATCGGACGCGTGCACAATGTTTTGAAAGGGACCTCCATGATGAAGGTACTCTGCACCCGCGCCGCCGACTGCGAGTCCGGCGCTACAGCGATCGAATACGCTCTGATAGCGTCGATCCTCTCCATGGCGCTTCTCACCGGCGCTGCAACCGTCGGCAGCGCACTCAAGCAACAGTTCGGCCACGTGTCCCACAAGCTGGCGGGCACGTCCGCCCAGCACGCGGGGCCGGGCGGCGGCACCAGCCTGATCGCGCTGCCATCCCGACCGGAAGGGCAGACGCTGACCGCCACCCAGGCTTCCTGGCAGGAGCAGTGATCCCGGCTCCACCGCCTGCACCACACCTGAGCCGGTCCGGGGCGGGGACACCGTTTGCGTGAGAGAGGGCTGCGCACCCGTTGGCGCCGGGCCAGGGCCATGTCTTTGCTGGCTGGCTAATATACTGGCTCTCTGGAAATTTCCGCTATATCCCGCACCGGATATTGGCTAGAGAGTCTGGCATGATGGAAGCACTCAGAGCGCTGGATTTGAGACGACTGGTCTTTGCGGCCCTGTTCGTTCCGTTGCTGATGTTCTCGTTCTTCTCGGTCCACACCATGCCGCGGTTTTCGGATCAGGGCATGGAGATCATCATCTGCACAGCGACCGGCTTCGAGACGGTCGCGCTGGGCGATGACGGCGATCCGGCCGGAGATCGCGGGCACTCGCCCTGCGACTGGTCGATGCAGATCCATGCCGCCGCACTGCCCTCCGCGGCCGCGGCGGTCGAGCCGCTGGCGTTCCCCCGCGTGCGCGCCGTTGCCTTCGAACAAGCCATCCTCCGCTCCGGCAGGATCGAGTCCGGTCGTCATGCGCGGGCGCCGCCTGTCCTTCTCTGACACCAGAAATTCATAGCAATTCTAGTCAGAGGAGAGACTGATGGTCTCGATCGATTCGTCCGGTGCGCCGGCGCAGGCCGCTGTGCCTGCCAGCACCAGCAAACTCTATCTCGCGGCATGGCGCTGGCATTTCTATGCCGGGCTCTATGTCATCCCCTTCTTCGCCGTGCTTGCCATCACCGGCATGGCCATGGCCTGGATCGCCTATCTCGACGGCCGTGACGGCGAGCGCATTGCCGTTCAGCCGCAAGCGGTTGCGCAGGCCGTCTCGGTGCAGGCCGATGCGGCGCTGGCGGCCATTCCCGGCGGCACGCTCGTACAATATGTCGCCCCGCGCGCAGCCGACCTTGCCGCGATCTTCCGGGTCGATCTCGGCGATCAGGCGACAATGATCGCCGTCGATCCGTACCGCGCCACCGTTCTGGCGGAGTTTCCCCGCCGCAGCGGCTGGTATGATTTCTTCGACAATGTGCATGGCAGCCTCATGCTCGGCGTCACCGGCGACCGGATGATCGAGATCGCAGCCTCGCTCGGCATGGTGCTGATTGCCACCGGGCTCTACATGTGGTGGCCGCGGAATGCGGGGTGGCGCGCGGTCCTCGTCCCCTCGTTCGCCCGTGGCGGTCGCGTGCTGTGGCGCTCGCTGCACGGCGTGCTCGGCTTCTGGATCTCGCTGTTCCTGGTGTTCTTCCTCGTCTCCGGCCTCTCCTGGGCCGGTGTCTGGGGCGAGAAGATGGTGCAGGCCTGGAGCCAGTTCCCGGCGGAGAAATGGGACAATGTGCCCTTGTCCGACGACATCCACGCCAGCATGAACCATGGCCCGAAGGAAGTCCCCTGGGCGCTGGAGCAGACCCCGATGCCGGCATCGGGCAGCCAGGCCGGGGCGGCAGGCCTGCCCGAAGGAACCGAGGTCAGCATCGACACGATGGATAAGCTGGCCCGCGCGATCGGCTTTGAAGGCCGTTACCAGATGAACGTTCCCGCCGGCGAAACCGGCGTCTACACGTTCAGCCGCGATTCGATGAGCACCGACAGTACCGATCCGATGTCGGACCGCACCGTCCATGTCGACCGCTACACCGGCAACATCCTCGCCGACGTCCGTTACGACGACTATTCGCTCGCCGGCAAGGCCATGGCCGTCGGCATTGCCCTGCATATGGGTACCATGGGCCTGTGGAGCGTGCTCGCCAACACGGTCGTCTGCCTGTCGGTGCTGTTCCTGTGCGCAAGCGGCGTGGTGATGTGGTGGAAACGCCGGGCAGGCGGCTTGCGCCTCTCCGCGCCGCCCCTGCCGCGCGACATGCCGCTCTGGCAGGGCGCCACGGTGGTCGCCCTCGCCGTCTCGCTGGCCTTCCCGATGGCGGGGCTCACCCTGCTGACGGTGATGGCTCTCGATCTGCTGGTGCTCTCGCGCATCCCGGCATTGAAGCGCGCGCTGTCCTGATCCGACAGATTGCGGCCCGGACCGCGTCTGAGAGGGCGCGGTCCGGTTCAGATTTCCTTAGCGCTTGCCTGCTACCGTTCCGGGCGAAAACACCGAGGCGGCAGGTTGTCCAGGCCCATGAGCATGAGCACATTCTTCGAAATCCGGACCATGGGCCGGGTCTACAAGATCACGGCGGTGGTCACCGCTTTTGCGGTGCTGATCCCGGTACTCACCTTCACGGCGCCCTTTTTCCTCTACGGCCAGCGGTATCTGCCCATCTTCCTGATCGCGATCATCCCGGCCTCGCTGATCCCGCTTCTGATCACCCCGCCCATCACCCTGATCGTGCTCAACCTGTTCCGGCTTCAGACCCTGACCATCGACAAGGTCGACCATTACGTCCGCTATGACACGCTCACCGGCGTGCTCACCCGCGCCTACCTGCTCGGCAAGACCCGCGACGTGCTGACATCGGGCGGTGCCTTCCTGATGATCGATGCCGATCATTTCAAGGCGATCAACGATACCCACGGCCACGATATCGGCGACGAGGCGCTCAAGAAGATCGCAGAGGTGCTGCGCAAGGCGCTGACCACCGACGCGCTGATCGGCCGGCTGGGTGGCGAGGAATTCGGCGTCTTCCTGCCTGGCGCCACGGATGCGGAGGCGGTCTCGGCCGCCGAAAACCTCTGCGCGCTGATGCGCCAGGAAGGCAGGGTGATCGCCGGCAAGGAACTCAATCTCACGGTCAGCATCGGCTGCGCCCTGCATCGCGACGAGAACACGCTGGAAAAGACCATCAAGCTCGCCGACTCGGCGCTCTACCACGCCAAGCGCAGCGGCCGTGACCGCTATTTCCTGGCCGAGGCGACCGACACCATGCCGGCCCTGATCCTCAAGGACAAGATGGCGGGCTGAGCCTGCCTCGCCCGCCATTTCCGGATGGTGTTGGTTATACCGCCAGCATCCAAAGCCCGTGGCCGAGCAGGCCGATCAGCAGCACCACCTGCGCCAGGAACGACAGCCCGAAGCCGCCGCCGCGCTGCCAGCCCGGCGCGTCTTCCTGGATGAAGTGCCAGGCATGCAAGCCGCGGCCGATGGTAAAGACAGCTCCGAGCACATGGGCGGCGAGAACCGGCATGCCGATCAGCGCGCCGGTAAGCAGCATGATGAAGAACATCGGCATGTTCTCGATCGCATTGGCGTGGCCGCGGATGATGCGGATGAGATGCTTGACCCCGCCATCGCCGATCGAGACCTTGTACTTGCCGCGCAGGCGGCCGGTTTCGGTGGCGATCCACAACAGGATGGCCATGTTGAGCGCCGTGTAGATGCCGACAGCCGAAAGGGCTGGAATGAGGGTCTGCATGTGGATCTCCCTAAGGTAGACTGTCCCTGAACAGTCCGCGAGTTTCGGTTTATATGGCGATGCCGGATATCGGCCGGGAAGTAAACGGTCAAAAGAGCCGCAATCCGCCGCGGTGCAGGAATGCGTTGCCGAGTCAGCGCAGATGCTTGGTCGGCTGCTCCAGCGCGAAGACGTCGTAGGAGAGACTTTCCATCCGCTTGGTGATCAGTTCCTGCGCATCGTAGACGCCGCGATTGTAGAAATAGGCGCCCATCTTCTCACCGAAGAACCGCATCAGCATTTCCGCCGGCAGCGCCCCGATGTCCTGGTCCAGTTCCTCGCGGAAATACTCCTGGATCTCGCCCACCAGGGCCCTGGTTTCCTCGCGGCTGAAGGTGATCGGTTTCATCGGGGTCTCTTTGATTGGGATTGAAGGCGTCCTGGGCCGGGCGGTTGTGCTGTGCACCGGACTGGTGTTTCGACCTGTTCGGCTGATTCCGGACAACCTGGCAAGGACAGACTGACCGCCGGGCCTAACGGTGTTCTTCCTCGCTGGCGGCGATCAGGCGGCGGTTGAAGTGACTGACGGCCTTGACCTGCTCGGCCCAGCCGATGATCTGCCGTTCCTCGCTGTCGGCAACCACCGGCAAACGCGTGTGCCCGCTGGTATCGAACACGCGCAGTGCGGTTTCAAGCGTGTCGGCGGGCTTGAGCGACGGAACATCCTGCTCGGGATCGTAATACTCGGTCTCGGCGCCGTCTTCGGGCAGGGTCATGAAATCCATCACCCGCGCATTGCGCAATTCGGTCCGGTGCGGGCCTTCCTTGACGAAAAGCCCGCGCATTTCCAGCTGCCACTGGAAGTAGGAATGACCGTGCAGCGCCAGATTGGCCCCGTGGGCGATGGCGACGGTCAGGAGCAGCGCGATCGACAATGCATAGCCGCCGGTCAGTTCGAACACGATCACCGTGGTCGAGATCGGCGCGCCGAGCACCGCGCCCGCCACCGCTCCCATGCCGAGGATCGAATAGAGCGCCTGGCTGGATGCGAGCCCCGGAAACACTGAAGCGGCGATGATGCCGAAGGCGCCGCCGGTCATGGCGCCCAGATAGAGCGAGGGCGAAAACACCCCGCCGCCAAACCGCGCCCCGAGCGTGATCGCCGTGGCCAGCGTCTTTACCACGATCAATGTCAGCATCAGGCCCAGCGACAGCTGTCCCCACAGCGCCAGGTCGGTGGTCTCGTAGCCGACGCCGAGAATATGCGGAAAGGGGACCGCGATCAGCCCTACGATCAGCCCGCCGCAGATCGGCAGCGCCCAGACCGGGATCGGCGAGCGCCGCGCCAGGTAGTCGGCGGAAAACAGCGTGAACTGGAAGACTGTGGCCACCAGCGCGCAAACCACGCCAAGCAGAGCGAAGGCGGGAAACTCCCAGTAGGAGGTGATCTGGTAGGACGGCACGATAAAGGCGGCTGCCTCGCCGAACCAGAGCCGCGACACGATGGCACCTGCCGCCGAGGAGATCACGATTGGCACGAAGGAGCGGGAGGCATAGTGCCCGAGGATCACCTCATGGGCGAACAGCACGCCTGCAATCGGGGCGTTGAAGCTGGCGGAGATTGCCGAGGCGACGCCGGCCGCAAGCAGCGTCCGGCGGGCATAGTCAGGCAAATGCAGCCGGTCGCCCACGGCACTTGCAAGCGTTGCGCCGAGGTGGATGACCGGACCCTCGCGGCCGGCGCTGCCACCGGCGCCCAGCGAAATCGCGGTCGTCACGGCGCTCATCAGACCCTCGCGCAGGCTCAGCCGCCGGCCGGCAAGGGCGCGCGCCTCGATCACGTCGGCCACCCCGCTGGTCCGGCGCGAAGGGATGAACCGGGATACCAGTATGCCGACCACAACGCCGCCGAGCGTCGGGCCGGCGACGATCATGTACCAGGGTGTTTGCCGGGCCGCAGTGAGGACCTGTTCCGTGGCGTCGCCGAGCCAGTAGAGCTGCACAACGCCGATCAGTTGCCTGAAGGCGATGGAGGCAAGCGCGACCGACAGTCCGATCAGCAGCGACAGGCACCAGATCGCAGGTTGCCGGTGCTCGATAAACGCCCGGATGTTCGGGAGCACCCAGCTCCGGACGCGCCCCGGCATTGCACGTAGTATGTCAAAAAGCATGAATCAGCATGCCCCTCGGACTTGGCCGCGCGGGATGCCGATGGACCGCCCGGCTTGCGCGGGCCGGGGCAGGCTCTTGTGTGCCTCGGCCATGGCGGTGACGTTGGCGAGAATGTCGGCGGGCATTGCTGCGGTGCGCGGGCCGCTCATGTCGACATGCAGCTGCATTGTCTCGGAGGTCGCCGACAGCCAGCCGTCGACATGCCTGAGTTCCTGGAACAGATGGATCCGCTTGCTGTCGAAATCGAGGATCCAGCTGCCGACGCGAACCATCGCATCAGGCTTGAGTTCCCTGATGTAGCAGACATGCGCCTCGGCGGTGAAGAAGCTCATGTTGCGCGCGGCCAGATAGCCGGGCCCGCAGCCGAACAGATCGAAGATGAGATCGGCGCCCTGATCGAGCAGCACGTTGTAGTAGGCCATGTTCAAATGACCGTTGTAATCGAGCCAGGCCGGATCCAGTCCGCGGGCGGGCGCGATTACCGGGGCATCAAACAACATGGCTTCTCCCTTACAATTACGGTGACCTGCCGCCACTAATGTTGGCCTGTCGCGTCTCCCACACTGGACAAGAGCGCCGCAGTTTGCACATTACCTCATCACGTCGAAGCAGCAAGCATATGGCGGAATTGGCGTAACCACGATTGACCGGAGAAAAGCACATGGGTCTGAGCGATGTCGAGCCCGGCCTTCGCAATGAAGAAGGCATCGAAGCGGTCATTGGCGTGTTGCGTCAGCGCTTTGGCGAGCAGTTGCAGACAAGCGAGGCGCTGCGCGCCCAGCACGCGCACACCACCACCTACATTCCCGGCCAGCTGCCCGACGCGGTGGTCTTTCCCGGTTCTGCCGACGAGGTAAAGCTGATCGTTCGCGCTTGCGCCGATCACCGCGTCCCGGTGATCCCGTTCGGCACCGGCTCGTCGCTCGAGGGCCAGGTCAACGCGCCCAATGGCGGCATTTCCATCGACATGTCGCGCATGAACCGGGTGCTCGAGGTCAACGCCGAGGACCTCGACTGCACGGTCGAACCGGGCGTCACCCGTGAACAGCTCAACACCTATCTGCGCGACACCGGGCTGTTCTTCCCCATCGATCCCGGCGCCAACGCCTCGATCGGCGGCATGACCGCGACGCGCGCTTCGGGCACCAACGCGGTTCGCTACGGCACCATGCGCGACAATGTCATCGCGGTAACCGCGGTCACGGCTGCGGGCGAGGAGATCCGCACCGCCCGCCGCGCCCGCAAATCCTCCGCCGGCTATGACCTCACCCGCCTGTTCGTGGGCTCCGAAGGCACGCTCGGCGTGCTCACCTCTGTCACCCTTCGCCTGCAGGGCATCCCGCAGGCGATCTCCGGCGGCGTCTGCCCGTTCCCGAGCGTCGAGGCGGCCTGCAACGCGGTTATCATGACCATCCAGATGGGCATTCCGGTGGCCCGCATCGAATTGCTCGACGAGCTTCAGATGAAGGCCTGCAACGCCTATTCGAAGCTCAACAATCCCGAAAGCCCGTCGCTGTTCCTCGAATTCCACGGCACCGAGGCGGGCGTCGCCGAACAGGCGGCGCTGTTTGCCGAGATCGCCGCGGAATGCGGCGGCGGCGAGTTCCTGTGGACCTCCAATCCCGAGCAACGGACTGAACTGTGGAAGGCGCGCCACAACGCCTATTGGGCCTCGCTGCAGCTCAGGCCCGGCGCCAAGGGCATCTCCACCGATGTCTGCGTGCCGATCTCCCGGTTGGCCGAATGCGTCGCCGAGACCCAGGCCGATATCGCCGCCAACAATCTGATCGCGCCCATCGTCGGCCACGCCGGCGACGGCAATTTCCACGTGCTCATCCTGCTCGACACCGATATCCCGGCCGAGATCAAGGCCGCCGAAGACTTCGTCGGACGGCTCAACGCGCGCGCCCTGGCGATGGATGGAACCTGCACCGGCGAACATGGTATAGGTCAGGGCAAGCGGTCATACCTTTCGCTTGAAATGGGAGAGGGGGTTTCCGTAATGCGGCAGATCAAGCAGGCGCTCGACCCCATGAACATCATGAACCCGGGCAAGATCTTCTCGTTCGAGGGCTGAGACCGACACAAGCGGCTATGTTGTCCGCAGAGGAGGATTGAAAGCTGATTCGGATTTTCGTTGCCATTGGCGGTTTGCTTGTGCTGGCGCTGTTCGCGGCGCTGATCGGTCCCTATTTCATCGACTGGAGCAGCTACCGGACGGCATTCGAGGCCGAGGCGAGCCGCATCATCGGCCAGCCGGTCAGGGTGCGCGGCGATGCGGACGCCCGCCTGCTGCCGTTTCCCTCGGTAACGTTTTCCGATGTCGTTGTCGGTGACCCGGCAGAACCGTCGATGACCATCAGCCGGTTTTCGATGGACGCGGAACTGGCACCTTTCCTGAGCGGCGAGGTGCTGATCTTCGACATGCGGGTGGAAGCGCCAAAGGCCGTGGTGCGTGTGCTCGAGGACGGACGGCTCGACTGGGCGCTCAAGCGCAGGCCGACGCCGCCCGGCGATCTCGTCGTGCTCGAGCGCGTCACCATCGCCGACGCCGATATCACCATCATCGACGACCAGAACGGCCGCACCCACAACCTTCGCGACATCAATGCGCTGGTCTCGGCCAAATCGCTGTCCGGGCCGTGGCTGATCGAGGCCGAGGGCGAGATCGCCGGCCATCGCGGCGGCGTGTCGATTTCCACCGGCATTGCCCAGGCCGACGGCTCGATCCGCATGCGCGTGAGGACGGTGCCCGATGAATGGCCGGTGTTTCTGGAGACCGAAGGCGAGGCCCGGATCAAGGACAACAAGCCGCTCTACGACGGTCTGTTCACCTTGACCGTGCTGTCCGACCCCGGCGCCGGGGCGGTCGTGTCCGAAAAGCCGCTGCTTGTCGCCAAGGGCGATTTCGCCGCGACCAACGAGCGCCTTGCCATCGAGGAATGGCGGGCCGAGATTGGCTTTTCCGCCGATCCCTACATCGTCACCGGTCAGGCCACCATCGACACCGGGCCGAACCCCGAATTCCTGCTGCTTGCCGACGGTCAGCAGATCGACATGGACCGGCTGTCGGGCGAGGAAGCCCCCGCCGACGGCACAGCCGTTGCCGTGCCGCTGGGCGAGCGGCTTGCAATCGTCAACGCCATGATCGACCGGCTGCCGCCGCCGCCATTGCCGGGACGCATCTCGCTCAATCTTCCGGCAATCGTGGCGGGGGATACCACCCTGCGGGAAATCCAGCTGGAGGCCCGGCCCGATGGCGATGCCTGGCTGGTCGACGCCTTCTCGGCCAATCTTCCCGGCCGCACCACGGTCGAGGCGAGGGGCAGGCTGGTGTCGGGCGCCGACGCCGGCTTCGACGGCACGTTGACCGTGGCCTCGACCCAGCCCTCGGGGCTGGCCAACTGGCTCGTCGGCGATGTCGATCCGGTGATCCGCAGGCTGGGTGCTGCCGGCTTCTCCGCAAATGTCAGCCTGTCCTCGCAACTGCAGCGCTTCGAGGCGCTGGAAGTCGCGGTCGGCCCGGCCATTCTCAAGGGCCGGCTGGAGCGCCAGACGCCGGCTGAAGGCGCGCCCTCGCTGTCGGTTGAATTGACTGGGGACACGTTCGATGCCGACGCCGTGCGGGCGCTGGCCCTGCTTGCCGGCGCGGAAAGCAAGGCGGTTCGTCCGCTTGCCGAATACAATCTCGCGGGCCGCGTCACCGCCGGCACCTTCACCATCGGCGACTACCGTCTTGCCGGCCTCGACACCTCGATGTTCTGGCGGAATGGCGAGCTCACGATCGAGCGGCTGAAATTTGCCGATTTCGGCGGCGCCTCGGGCGCGTTCAGCGGTTCGCTCGCCGGCTCCTTCTCGGCCCCCACCGGAGAGATCAGCGGCACGTTCGGTGCGGCGACCGCCGATCGGTTGTTTGCCCTTGCCGAACAGATGAGCGGCGGCCACCAGATCATCCGCCGTCTGGGCGCCAACAGCGCGGCTTTCGACGATCTGGCGGGCAATGTGGACCTGAAGCTGGACCCGGATTCCGGCCCCGCCCTCACGGTCAGCGGCATGGCCGGCGGCAGCATCTACAGGATCAGCGCATCGGGCACCGGGATGACACCCGGCGGCGACGGGCCGCGCACCATCGCCGTCAAGGCGGAAAACCCCGAGGCCTACCGCATTCTCGAGCAACTGGGATTTGCCGTGCTGCCGCTGGAAGGCGAGGGGCCTGCGGAACTTGAACTCAATGCCTCCGGTGGCGCCGACAACGGCGAACTGGCGATCGATCTCCGCCTTGCCTCCGGCCCCTCATCGTTCACCCTCAAAGGCAATGGCCGGATCCCGGCAGCCGAGCCTGCCACCGGCCTGTTCAACCTCGTCGTCGATGCTGCCGACATCGAGCCGTTCGTCATCATGTTCGGCCATTCGCTGCCCCAGGCCGGCGCGGGCCTGCCGCTCTCGATGACGGCAAGCCTGGCGGTCAACGATCAGGTGAGCCTGCTCTCGGAGATTGAGGGCAAGGCCGAGGACAATGGCTTTTCCGGACGGCTCGAGTTCGACCGCTCGGCAACCGACCTTTCCGGCAAGGGCAGCCTGCGGATCGACTATGCCAATCTTGAATGGCTCGGCGAACTGGCACTCGGTCCGCAGCTGTTTTCCGACGACGGGGCGACCTGGAGCGATCAGCCCTTCCTGCCGCCCGCTCCGGGACAGCCGGTCCTTGAGATTGCGCTTGAAGCCGCTGAGATCAATCTCGGGCGCGGCGGAACGGCACGGAATTTCAAGGCCGATCTGTCGACCGGCACCGGGCTGATGGCGCTGGAGAACGCCGAAGCCGACTGGTTCGGCGGCCGTCTGGGCGGCCGGGTGTCGCTCAGCAACGCCGATGGATCGGTGTTCCTGTCAGGACGGGTGAGCGGGCAGGGCGCCGATCTGGCGGCGCTGGACCGGGCGGTGCGTGGCTCGTCGGCCTTCTCCGGGACCGCCGGCGCCAGCGTCAGTCTCGAGGGCACCGGCAAGTCCAGGCGGGAACTCGTGGCCTCGCTGGCCGGCGGCGGCGAACTGACGGCGGCGGATCTGACCATCTCCGGACTGGACTCCACGGCCTTCGCCCGCATCCTGGGTGCTGCGGACCGCGAGGACTTCAAGATCGAGACGGATGCGGTGGCGAGCCTGGTCGACGGGTTGATGGCCGGCGGCTCGATGCAGGCCGAGGCCCTGCGCCTGCCGTTCACCCTGACCGGCGGGGTGATGCGTTTTGCCGGCACCGGGATCAGCGACGAGTACGCCGAATTGTCCGGTGACGCGCGTGTCGATCTGATTGGCCTGCGGCTTCAGTCAGACTGGCGGCTGGCTTTCGAGCCCGGTGTCGAGGCCATCGCCGGCGGCGACCCGTCGGTGGTCTTCGGGCTCGGCGGCCTGCTGGTCGATCCGGCGGTGTCGATCGATGCAGGTCAGCTGACCAATTATCTCTCGATGCGGGCCTTCGAGCGCGAACGCCGCAAGGTCGAGCTGCTGCAGGCCGGCGTCGTGGAGAAACAGCGGCTCAGGCGCGAGATTGCGCTTCTGAACGAACGCGCCGCGCAACGCGAGGCCGCCGAGGCTGCCCGTCTGGCCGCCGAGGAAGCCGCGCGGATTGCCGCGGAGGAGGCCGCAAGACAGGCTGAGGAAGAGGCAACACGCCGGGCTGAGGAAGAGGCGGCGCGCCAGGCCGAAGAAGAGATCCGGCGCGCGGCCGAAGAGAAGGCCGCCGCCCAGCGTGCAGCCGAGGAAGCTGCCCGGCAGGCAGCCGAGGAAGCAGCGCGGCAGAGCCGCGAATTGAATGCGCCCGATGCGATCGAGCGCCGTCCGCTCGCCGATCCACTGGCCAACCCGCCATCCGCCATCGAGGGCGACACCCAACAGATCACCATTCCCGAACTGCGGTTCGAAGACCTGCCCGGCGTCGAGGACCCGATCCGCAGCCTTATCGACGGGACAAATTAGAACAATTTCATTTGGGGTTGAAATGGTACCGCTAAATTTCAGTTTGCAGGGATATCAATTTCAATCAGGCTTGAAAGTAATTCGTGACAGTTTTCTGGCGTCTTCAAAGGCTTTGGGTGATAGTATTTCGAGCATAGAAGATAAAATTATCGCTTATGAGAAGTCTGGTGTGTTTGTCGGTGAGCTTGATGAAGACGGCAATCGACTCTGGTCAGAGGATCAGCGCTTGGGTTTGGAACTAATATCCGCCAAAGAGGGGATAATGCATATGCGAAAGGCATGTGTCATCGTTCTATATCATCACTGGGAAAAGGCGATTGGAAAACTTCAGGGTGGTGGTAAAGGTAACCATGAAGAATTGATTGAAGTCGCTCTAAAAAACAACGTATCTGTGGACGTAAATGGAATGGAAAGATTGCGTCTATTGGTAAACACTTTGAAACATAACAGTGAAACTCAGGGGAAGAGTTTAAAGATCAAGTGGCCAGATGTATTCTTGGGAGGTTCTGGAGTCGGCTCTTGGAATGATTGGTATGGGGCGGTTTTTTTAAAAGATTCGCATTTAGAAGAGGCGTTCAGTATTTTGTATGCGTCCGGGCCGCAAACTCGATTTTAAGAACTCTCAATCTGATTTCTCGAATTTAGCCTTTCATCACTCGCCAGCGCCATCAAGCGCCCACTCGAGCACCGCAACGCGGATGGCCGAGGACAGGTTGGCTGGCGTCGAGCCGGGCGTCGCCTGTGCCGCGTCGATTTCGGCGATCAGGGCGGCGACCGCCATGCCGCGCTCGTCGGCCATCCGCCTGAGCGCATCCATGAAGGCGTCTTCGAGGGTGATGCTGGTGCGGTGTCCGCGAATGCTGACCGAGTGTTTGCGGATCTCGCCGCCGGTCATGCGTCAGGAACTGCCGTTGTCGGGCTCGCGCCGGGAGGCGTCGTGCTCGCGCGCGGCCTTTTCGTTGCGGGCCCGCGCCAGCTCGCGCTCGGCTTTGGACCGTCCATGCTCGAAGCGGTTGCGCTCGGCGTCGGCCTCTTTCGCCGCGCGGTCGCGCCGCTTGCGGGCCATGCGCAGATTGACGACATCGCCGCTCATCGCGCGCGTCCGGTCAGTTCTTCTTGCGGAAGGAATCGAGCGAGACGACATCCGCGCCGGGCTTCTTTTCGGCGTCCGTGGCGGCTTCGTCATCGCTGGCGTCGGCTGCGGCGGCCTTGTCGTCCTTGGCGGCCGGTTCGACCAGCCGTTCGATCGTGCCGGCCAGTTCGGCCCGGTCATCGTCGTCCTCGTCGCCGCCATCATTGGCCGCCACGTCGAGCACGGTGTCGAATTCCAGTTCAAAATTGACCGACGGATCGTAAAACCCGCGGATGGCGGCAAACGGTACCACCAGCTTTTCGGGCTTGTCGGAGAAGGACAGGCCGATCTCGAACTGCGATTCCGTCACCTTCAGGTCCCAGAACTGGTGCTGCACCACGATGGTCATCTGTTCCGGGTAGCGCTCCTTGAGCGCGGTCGAGATCCGCACGCCCGGAGCTTCGGTCAGGAAGGTGATGAAGAAATGATGTTCGCCCGGAAGGTATCCCGTCACCGCTACCTCGGACAGCACCTTGCGGATCACGCCACGCAGCGCGTCCTGGGCAAGAATGTCGTATCGAATGTGGTCTTGCGGCATCAGCGCGTTCTTTCCTGTCTGGGCCCGGTGCTCAGAGCCGATTCCTGATCGTGACGGCGGTCTGATCACGCCGATTCACCTGTCTTTCTTACCGGAAAGCCCATGCGCTTGAAAGCTGTGTTGCAGGATAAAGCCGGATTGCTTTCAGGAACGGTCCAGCCACGGCGCATACCGCTTGCCGGTGGTCCCGATTGGCGGGACGGGCGCATTGGGTGTTTCGCTCGGTCCATGCATCGGGGAAAATGGAGGTTTCTGTTGCCAGGTACCTCCGAACCCCGCCTAGAAGTGCGACCCCCTAGGACTTGATTTGAAGTGTCACACCGCCATTAGGCAGCGAGACGAGCTTCCGCATAGTTGTCGTTTGCAACTACAAGTTTAGCCCGATAACGGTGGTACAATGCCGAACAAAAAGTCGCTCTTTACACCCTCGTCGATCCTGTTTCGCCCCCATCATCATCCGGCCGCTTGGCCGCTTCGGCATGTCGCCGGATCATGGTGGAGGCGCCGGGTACCGCCCCCGGGTCCGAATGGTTTATTGCAACGCTCGTTTATTGTCATAGCTGCTTGCGCAGCACTCCCAATATAGGGTGCGCATCCCCCGATGAAAAGGGGTTAATCACCGCGAGGGACTATTGACAGCTTCTGCTTCCGCGCCAAACATGCAGACGTTGAATTGCTAACGGAAGGCGGTTCCGGGAGGGGCGGCTTCCAGTTCAAGGGGAATATCCATGACCGACTACGCAGCCGATGTGAAGAAATACGACGCCGGTGCATCCGATGAAATCATCGGCAAGATTGTCAAGCACCTCGGCATTGCACTGAGAAGCCGCGATTCTTCGATGGTTGCTTGCTCGGATCCGTCGGAACTGGCGCGGGTGTCCGAAAAATGGTGCGGCAAGAAGCTCGGCGTCACCGGCGCTGCCGCCGACGATGCGGTGGCCAAGGTCTGCGAGATGATGAAGGCCGATAACTCCAAGGCCCGCGTCACCTTCTACTATCTGGTTGCCAAGCAGCTCGGCAAGCTCGGCGATCTCTGATCCCGCCTGAGCCCGAACGCGCCCCGCTCTGATTTTCAGGGCGGGGTTTTTGCTGCGATCAAGCGGCAGGCCGGCCGCGATCTAGGCAATGCAGACCGTCAATGATATCCTGCATCCGGTTTGACGGAGCGCGTCCAGGATGTCTTCTCGCAGCGTGACAATCCTCGTAGGCACCACAAAGGGCGCCTTCCTTGTTACCGGCGGCAAGGACCGCGACGGCTGGACTGTCAGCGGACCGTTCTGCGACGGCTGGCCGATCAACCACATCATCGGCGATCCGGCGACGGGGACGCTCTGGGCCGCGGGCGGCGGCGACTGGCACGGCGCCGGCGTCTGGCGCTCTCCTGATGGCGGTGAAAGCTGGGATCTCACGCGGTTGACCCGCGGCACGATGGACGACTGGGCCGAGAACGATCCGGACTTCGCGGCCATGATCAACTGGAGCGGCGGGCCCCTGCCGTTCGCCGGAACGTTCTCGCAGATCTGGTCGCTGGGTTATGCCCACGGCACGCTTTACGCCGGCACCAAGCCCGCCAGCCTGCTCGCCAGCACCGATGGCGGGATATCCTGGGAAAGAGTCGAGGGGCTCAGCAACCATCCCTCCGCCGGAAGCTGGAATCCCGGCGGCGCGGGCCTGGTGCTGCACACCATCGTCGCCGATCCGTCTGATCCGAAGAAGCTCTGGATCGGCATCTCCGCCGCCGGCGTGTTTGCCACCGAGGACGGCGGCGTGACCTGGGAGCGCCGCAACCGTCTTTCCAACATCGGCGCCTGCGCCCATCACGACCACCCTGCAGGTCCACAGGACGGCGAGATCGGCCACTGCGTGCACAACATGATGCGCGCTCCGGGCGACAGTGACGTGCTCTATCAGCAGAACCACCACGGCGTCTGGCGCTCGCCCGATGGCGGCCGCAACTGGGACGACATCACCGAAGGGCTGCCTTCGACATTCGGCTTTCCGATCCGGGTGCATCCGCGCGACCCCGACACGATCTGGACCCTGCCGCTCAACGGTGACAGCCAGGGCCGTTATCCGCCCGATGCCGCCGCCGCGGTCTGGCGCTCGCGCGACGGCGGCGCCAGCTGGCAGGATCTGCGGGAAGGGCTGCCGCAGCAGAGTTGCTATTTCACCGTGCTCCGCCAGGCCATGGCGGGAGATGCACGCGACCCGGCCGGCATCTATTTCGGCACCAACTCGGGCTCCGTCTTCGCCAGCCTCGACGAGGGCGACAGCTGGGACGAGATCGCCCGGCACCTGCCGACGGTGCTGGCTGTCGAAGTGCTGGATCGGGCGTGACGGTGAATACCGCAATCCGTATTAGCTCAGGATAATGGGAATGGTAAAACAGGCCCTTGTGCGAGTTGCCGGATTCAATCTGACAAGCTGTGCCGTCCGGTTACGGGGATAACCGGCTCGCGCCGTTTAAGCCCGCGCCCAACTCGGCTAGGATCGCACTTCCTCGAATCATCAAGCGGCGGCCATGCAGCAATATCACGACCTTCTCCGCCTGGTTCTCGACCAGGGCTCCGACCGCGACGACCGCACCGGCACCGGCACGCGCAGCATTTTCGGTCACCAGATGCGCTTCGATCTGTCGGCGGGCTTTCCGGTGCTGACCACCAAGAAGCTGCATTTGCGCTCGATCATCCACGAACTCCTGTGGTTCCTGAAGGGCGACACCAACATTGCCTATCTCAAGGCCAACGGCGTTTCGATCTGGGACGAGTGGGCCGACGAGAACGGCGACCTTGGCCCGGTCTACGGCGCGCAGTGGCGCTCATGGCCCGGGCCCGACGGCACCACGATCGACCAGATCGCGGGTGTCGTGCGCCAGATTACGACCAATCCGTCCTCGCGCCGCCACATCGTTTCGGCCTGGAACCCGGCCGAGGTCGATAACATGGCGCTGCCGCCGTGCCATTGCCTGTTCCAGTTCTATGTCGCCGACGGCAAGCTTTCCTGCCAGCTCTACCAGCGCTCCGCCGACATCTTCCTGGGCGTGCCCTTCAACATCGCCTCCTACGCGCTGCTGACCATGATGGTGGCGCAGGTGACCGGCCTCAAGCCGGGCGATTTCGTCCACACGCTCGGCGACGCGCATCTCTACAAGAACCATTTCGACCAGGCCCATCTGCAGCTCTCGCGCGAGCCGAAGGCTTTGCCGGTGATGCGGATCAATCCGGACATCACCGACCTGTTCGCCTTCACCTACGAGGATTTCAAGCTCGAAGGCTATGATCCGCACCCGGCGATCTCCGCCCCGATCGCGGTGTGACCGTGGAATTGCGCCAGATCCAGCAGAAGGTGGAAGCCGTTTCACGGATCTACGCGAAAAACTGCGATGTTCGCCGCGACGACGACTGGTACTTCCTCAAGATGCAGGAAGAGACCGGTGAACTGCTTCAGGCGTGGCTGCGGTTGACCGGCCGCGGACGTCGGAAGGGCGACACCGAGGCCGTGATCCGGCAACAGCTTGAGGATGAACTCGCCGACTGCCTGGCCCAGGTTCTGCTGATCGCAGACCGTTTTGACATCGACGTGGAAAAAGCCACTGCGCGGAAATGGTTCAAGTATCTGCCCGAAGACAAGAAGCCGGGAAATGCCGATGACTAATCCGAAAATCGTCCTGGTCGCAGCCCATGCCCGCAACGGCGTGATCGGCCTTAATGGCGACATGCCCTGGCGGCTGCCGTCTGATCTCAGGCACTTCAAGGCGGCAACACTCGGCACGCCGGTGATCATGGGCTCGAAGACCTATCGCTCCATCGGCCGGCCGCTGCCGGGCCGCGCCAACATCATCGTCTCGCGCTCCGGATTTTCCGCTGACGGCACGGAAACGGCTGAAAGCCTGGACGCCGCGCTCGAACGTGCAAAGAGCCACGTCACCGAGACCGGGGCCAACCAGATCTCCGTCATCGGCGGTGGCCAGATCTACGCCCTCGCCATCGGTCTTGCCGATGAGCTCGTGCTTACCGAGGTCGACGCCGACATCGAGGGCGACACGGTCTTCCCGGCAATCGACTCGAGCCTGTGGCAAAAGGTCAGCCTGTCCGATCCGGTAAAGACGGAAAAGGACACCCATACGGTCCGTTTTGCCGTCTGGCGGCGGCGAAATCGATAATTCGACAGGATTAGGTCCTAATCGGCGTCTGATCGCACAATGCCGCGTTGAAAGCGGCGGGTGCGATACCTATAACGAGGACAACGCGCGCGCACCGGAGTTTGCCGGTGTGCGCCATAACACGGTTTGGAAAGAGGTATTGATGCCCTGGAGCAATCAAAACGGAGGAGGCGGCGGCCCATGGGGCGGCGGCGGCAATGGCGGTGGCAACAATCAGGGTCCGTGGGGCAAGGGCCCGCAGCCGCCGCGCGGCGGTGGCAATCCGCCCGATCTTGAAGAACTGATCCGGCGTGGCCAGGACAAGCTGCGCCAGGTGCTTCCCGGCGGCGGCGGTGGCCCGGGTTCGGGAAGTTCGAAGCTGATCGTCGGCCTCGTTGCCCTGGGCCTCGTCGGTCTCTGGCTGATGCAGTCCGTCTACACGGTCCAGCCGGACGAGCGCGGCGTCGAGCTGCGCTTCGGCAAGCCCAAGGACGAGATTTCCCAGCCGGGCCTGCACATGGTCTTCTGGCCGTTCGAAACCGTCGAGATGGCAACCATCGTCGAGCGCGAAATGAGCACCGGTGGCTCGTCCCGCACCGGCTCCAGCGACGGCCTGATGCTGTCGGGCGACCAGAACATCGTCGATGTCGAGTTCAAGCTGCTCTATTCGGTCCAGGATCCGGCAGCATTCCTGTTCAACCTCGCCCGTCCGGAAGACACGCTGCGCCAGGTCGCTGAAAGCGCCATGCGCGAAGTGGTCGGCCGCAGGCCCGCCCAGGACATTTTCCGCGACAATCGTGAAGTGATCGCTTCCGAGGTGCAGACCATCATCCAGACGGTGATGGACAGCTTCCCGTCCGGCATTGTCGTCAACCAGGTTGCCATCGAGGATGCGGCACCGCCGCGCGAAGTGGCTGACGCGTTTGACGAGGTGCAGCGCGCCGAGCAGGACGAAGACCGCTTCGTCGAAGAAGCCAACCAGTACGCCAACCAGAAACTCGGTCAGGCCCGAGGTGAGGGCGCCCAGCTTCGCGAAGAGGCGTCCGCCTACAAGGATCGCGTCGTCAATGAAGCGACCGGTGAAGCCGGCCGCTTCCTGTCGGTCTACGAGGAATATGCCAAGGCGCCGGACGTCACCCGCTCGCGCCTCTACCTCGAAACCCTCGAGAAGGTTCTCGGCGGATCCGACAAGGTCATCATCGAACAGAATGGAGGCGGCGCAGGCGTCGTGCCCTATCTGCCCCTGCCGGAAGTCCGCAAGAATGCAGGAGGCAACAACTAATGGCTAACCGTCTTCCCCTTATCGGCGGCCTGCTGGCCGTTATCGCCTTCGTCGTCTGGTCGTCGATCTTTGTCGTCAACGAGCGCGAACAGGCAATCGTCGTCCGCTTCGGTGAGATCCAGAGCGTCAAGACTGAGCCCGGCCTCTACTTCAAGCTGCCGTTTGCCTTCATCGACGCCGACACGGTGCAATATGTCGAGGACCGCGCCCTGCGGCTTGATCTCGACGACATCCGTGTCCAGGTCTCGGGCGGCAAGTTCTACGAGGTCGACGCCTTCGTTCTCTACAAGATCACCGATGCGCGTCGCTTCCGTGAAACCGTCTCCGGCGACCGTGTGGCTGCCGAATCCCGGCTCCGCACCCGTCTGAACTCCGCCCTGCGTACCGTTTACGGTCTGCGCGGCTTTGAATCGGCGCTGTCGGACGAGCGCACCTCGATGATGCGCGAAGTCCGCGACCAGCTTCGTCCCGAAGCCGAATCGCTCGGTCTGCGCGTCGACGATGTCCGCATCCGCCGCACCGACCTGACGCAGGAAGTCTCGCAGCAGACCTTCGAACGGATGAAGGCCGAACGTCTGGCCGAAGCCGAACTGATCCGGGCCCGCGGTAACGAGGCGGCCCAGCGCATTCGCGCCATCGCCGACCGTCAGGTCGTCGAGATCGTCTCCGAAGCCGCCCGCGACGCGGAAATCATCCGAGGCGAAGGCGACGGCGAGCGCAACCGGATCTTCGCCGAGGCGTTCTCGCGCGACTCGGAATTCTTCGAGTTCTACCGGTCGATGAACGCCTACAGCCAGGCGCTGGCGAATTCCGGCACCACCATGGTGCTGTCGCCCACCTCGGAGTTCTTCCGCTATTTCAACAATGCCGCGGGTGCCGCTGCCGCCGCTCCGGCGACGGCTCCGGCCGCACCGGCCAACTGATGAACGGGTGACCGCCGGTGAGCATGTTCTTTCTGGCGGTCGGACTTGTGCTTGTAGTGGAGGGGCTGGCCTATGCGCTGGCCCCTTCCTTTATCCGCCGCATGGCGGAAGAACTGCCCAAGCTGGGCGATGAGTATCTGAGAGTTTTCGGCGTTGCCGCACTGGCGATCGGCGTTGGCCTGGTCTATCTGGCGCGGCATCTATAAGCGGCTCGCCGGCGCCGTTGGCGGGTCGGGTCTGGATGTGCCGGACACGCGCCATATTTGGTGCACAATGCCGAACAATGAATGTCGTTCAGGGAGACGGTCTTGATGAGAACTATTCGCTTACGCTCGGTCCGGATGGCGTTCGCTGCGGCCATGCTGCTGGCCTCGCCCGCCATGCTGCCGGCCCATGCGCAGTCAAACAACGGTCCTGCATCGGTGGCCGACCTTGCCGAGGGGCTGCTCGATGCGGTGGTCAATATCTCCACCTCGCAAAACGTTGGCGGCGACGGCCGGACGCAGCCGCGCATGCAGGCGCCGGACGGCTCGCCTTTCCAGGATTTTTTCGACGAGTTCTTCAAGGACCGTCAGGGTGAGGGTCCGCGCAACCGCAAGGTTTCGTCGCTCGGGTCTGGTTTCGTCATCGATGCCGCCGAAGGCATCATCGTCACCAACAATCACGTTATTGACGGCGCCGACGATATCGAAGTCAATTTCGCCGACGGCTCCAAGCTGAAGGCGGAACTGGTCGGCGCCGATACCAAGACCGATCTCGCCGTGCTCAAGGTCGAGCCGGTCAAGCCGCTCACCGAGGTCCCCTGGGGCCAGTCCGACAAGATGCGGATCGGCGACTGGGTGATGGCGATCGGCAATCCGTTCGGCCTTGGCGGCACGGTCACCGTCGGCATCATCTCGGCGCGCGGCCGCGACATCAATTCCGGCCCCTACGACAATTTCATCCAGACCGACGCGGCCATCAACCGCGGCAATTCCGGCGGCCCGCTGTTCAACATGAACGGCGAGGTCATCGGCATCAACACGGCGATCATTTCGCCGTCGGGCGGATCGATCGGCATCGGCTTTGCCGTGCCGACCGAGCTTGCCGTCAATGTCATCGACCAGCTTCGCGAGTTCGGCGAAACCCGCCGCGGCTGGCTCGGTGTGCGGATCCAGCCGGTCACCGACGAGATTGCCGAGAGCCTCGGCATGACCGAGACCAAAGGGGCGTTGGTGGCGGGCGTCATTCGCGGCGGCCCTGTCGATGACGGGTCGATCGAACCCGGCGACGTGATCGTCCGCTTCGACGGCAAGGACGTCGACAACATGCGCGACCTGCCGCGCGTTGTCGCCGAAAGCCCGGTCGGCAAGGCGGTCGACGTCGTCGTCATCCGCAAGGGCGAGGAGCAGACCGTCAAGGTGACCCTAGGACGGCTCGAGGACAGCGAGCAGCAGGCCGGCACTGATACGGATGGCAACGATGGCACGACGAACCTGCCCGATACGATCGAGACCGTCACGGTGCTTGGCATGACGCTGGCGGAACTGACCGACGAGGGCCGCCAGGAATTCGCCATCACCGATGATGTCGAAGGCGTGGTGATAACTGATGTCGACCCCGACTCCGCCGCTGCCGAAAAGCGCATCATGCCCGGCGATGTCATCGTCGAGATCGCCCAGGAAGCGGTCATGACGCCGCAGGATGTGGAAGAACGCATCGCAGCGCTGAGGCAGGACGGCCGCCGCAACGCGCTGTTGATGCTGGCCGGGCGGACCGGCGAACTCAGGTTCGTCACCGTCCGTATGGACTGACAAACCGCGCGATAGACTGAAAAGGCGGCTCCTGAGCCGCCTTTTTTATGTCTGCCTGCATGAACGCCCATCCATTTCCCGACAAGTGCAAGAGCTTGCTGACGCGGAAACTGCGGATCCGGCTCTCGTTTCGCGTTGAAATCACCCGGTCCTGTGTAAAAGGGTGATCGTAAATGGCCGAAACAGAAGACTATTCCGCGTGTTCTTCCATCCGGTCGGTTGCCGATGCTTCCCGGCGCCGGACGTGACACGCGGTTTTGTTTCGTGCTACCCAGAACAGGTACTTCTGGAATGCCTCTGGAGTGAAAGCTGTGTCATGACCGATCCAAGCGGCGTTGAGAGCAGGCGGTTTCAACTCGTCCTGATCAAGCCCTCCCACTACGACGATGATGGCTATGTCATTCGCTGGTGGAGATCGATGATCCCGTCGAACTCGCTGGCCGCGGTCTACGGCATTGCCGGCGATTGTGCGGCACGCGAGGTGCTTGGTCCCGGTGTCGCCATCGACATTACAGCGATCGACGAGTCCAACACCCGCATCGACATTCCAAAGCTGCTGAGACGGTTTGAACAGAACGGCAATTTCGGGCTCATAGCCCTCGTTGGCGTTCAGTCGAACCAGTATCCGCGCGCCCTCGATATTGCCCGTCCGTTTCGTCTGGCCGGATTGCCTGTCATGATGGGCGGGTTTCACGTTTCAGGGTGCCTCGCCATGCTCGACGGCAAGGCCGTGGATCTGGACCAGTGCCGGGACATGGGAGTTTCCATGTTCGCCGGCGAGGCCGAAGGCCGCCTCGACATGGTGCTGCGCGACGCGGCGGCGGGTAAGCTCGAGCCGGTGTACAATTTCTTGAACGACCTGCCCAATATCGGCGGCACCCCCGTGCCGTTCCTGCCCAAGCAATATGTCGAGCATACGCTGGGATTGAGCACCAGCTTCGATGCCGGGCGAGGCTGTCCCTACCAGTGCTCCTTCTGCACGATCATCAATGTCCAGGGACGCAAGTCACGCTTCCGCTCGGCCGATGACGTGGAAAAGCTGGTGCGGATGAACTGGGCGCAGGGCATCCACAAGTTCTTCATCACCGATGACAATTTTGCCCGCAACCGGGACTGGGAGGCCATCTTTGACCGCCTGATCGAGTTGCGCGAGAAGGACGGCATTCCGCTTGGCCTGATGATCCAGGTCGACACGCTGTGCCACAAGATCGAGAATTTCGTCGAGAAGGCGAAGCGCGCCGGCGTCACCCGTGTCTTCATCGGGCTCGAGAACGTCAATCCGGACAATCTTGCCGCCGCCAAGAAGCGCCAGAACAAGATCACCGAATACCGGCGCATGCTGCTGGCCTGGAAGGCGCAGGGCATCATCACCATTGCCGGGTACATCCTGGGCTTTCCCGCCGACACTCCGGAAACGATCCGTCGCGACATCGCCATCATCCAGAACGAGCTGCCGCTCGACATCGTCGAGTTCTTCTGCCTGACGCCGCTGCCGGGATCGGAAGATCACCAGGTGCTGTGGAAGGCCGGCGGGGAGATGGACCCGGACCTGAACATCTACGATGTCGAGCACGTCTGCATGCAGCATCCGAACATGAGCAAGCAGGAGTGGGAAGACGTCTACCGCGAGGCGTGGTCGCTGTACTACACGCCCGAACATATGCGGACATTGCTCAGGCGTGCGATTGCGACCGGCGTCCCGCTGCACAGCGTGGTCAAGCTGCTGGTCACTTTCGCCACCGCCGTGCCGCTGGAAAACATTCACCCGCTGCAGACAGGCCTGTTCAGACTGATGCATCCCTCAGAACGCCGCCCCGGGCTGCCACGTGAAAACCCGATCGTCTTCTGGCCGCGCTTCGCCTGGCAGACGCTCAACAAGAACGCGCAGATCATCGGCAAGATCGTTCACCTTGCGCTCGTTGCGCGCAAGCTTTCGCGTCGGGACGGCGCCATGGAGTACATGGATCAGGCCCTGACGCCGGTCACTGACGACGATGATCAATCGCTGGATCTGATGACCAAGACCACCGGCGGAACATCCGCCGTCGCTCATTTGAAGAACGTCGCCCGGCTGACGGCGGTCTCCAAGGCCGGCTGAGACGGATGTCGCGCGCCGCAGCGGCATCCAGAACACTCTCCGGACCGGCACCGGTTCTTGGCCGATGAACCGCCGGGCCGGGGGTAGGGGCATTAGCGGCGCGGATCGCCCGGCAGCATCTCGTAAAGCACATGCCGGATGAGCTCCGGATGGGTGTCCGGCACATTCGGATGGTCGAAATAGAGCTCCGGCCGGGCCGTCATGCCGATCCGCCGCATCACTGCGGTCGAGCGATGATTGCCGGCAACGGCGAAGCTGATGATCCGCTCGAGGCCAAGATCGTCGAAACCGAAATCGCGCCAGGCCCGCGCGGCTTCGGTGGCGATGCCCTTGCCCCAGAATTGCGGTGCAAACCTCCAGCCGATTTCAATGCTGCCGTCGGCCACGCCGGGGATGCCGTTGGTGAGGTGCAGCCCGCAAAATCCCGCGACGTCTCCGCTTTCGGCAAGTTCGACCGCGGCAAATCCGAAGCCGTTGCGGTCTATCCCGGCGGCGATCCAGTCCATCATCGCATCCGATTCCGCGCGATTTCGCCGCATGACGAAGAACTCCATCACCCGCTCGTCGGAATTGATCCGGTGAAACAGCTCCCGGTCGCGCTCTTCCCAGTTGCGCAGGATCAGGCGCTCTGTCCTGAGCGGCATCATGAGGTGACGAAATCGGTTCGCCGGTAGCCCTGCAGGTAGAGCAGCGCCGTCAGGTCGCCGTGATCGATGCGGATATCGGCCTGCGCCGCCACCGATGGCTTGGCGTGCAGCGCCACGCCGGAGCCGGCGCGCGAGAGCATGCCGAGATCATTGGCTCCGTCGCCGACCGCGATGGCATCGGACGGGTCGAGATCGAGCCGGGCGGCAATCTCCTCCAGCGCGTCGACCTTGGCCTGCTTGCCGAGAATCGGTTCGCGCACCGCGCCCGAGAGCACGCCGTTCTCGCTTTCGAGAATATTGGCGCGGTTTTCGTCAAAGCCGATCATGGCCGCGACGACGGAGGTGAACGAGGTGAAACCGCCCGAAACGAGCGCCGTGTAATGGCCGTTGGCGCGCATGGTTGCGACCAGTTCGCGGCCGCCCGGCGTCAGCGTGATGCGGCTGTCGATCACCTGGGCGATCACCTCGACGGGCAGGCCCTTGAGCAGGGCCACCCGCTCCCTCAGCGCCGGCTCGAACGCGATCTCGCCGTTCATCGCCCGCGCGGTGATGTCCGAGACCTTGTCCTTGAGCCCGACTTCGGCGGCCAGCTCGTCGATGCACTCCTGGCCGATCATGGTCGAATCCATGTCGGCGATCAGGATCTTCTTGCGCCGGGTCTCGGCGATCTGCACTGCGGCGTCGACCGGCAGGTCGCCGATCACGGCCCTGATCTGGCCGAGCGCGCGTTCCGCCGCCACGCCATCCTTGAGCGCTATGTCGCAGGCAATACCATCGGCAAGCCAGTAGAGACCGGCGCCGTCAACGGCGTTGAACGCGGCTTCGCCGAGCGCCGGCGCAAGAACAGGATTTGACGGATTGGCGACAAGCGTGGCAACGAGGGCCATGGAACACAAACTCCAGCGACAGGATCTCTCGGCGCTTCTGATAGCCGGGCCGACCGCCAGCGGCAAGTCCGCGCTGGCGGTCGAGATGGCGCGCGAACTCGGCGGCGAGATCGTCAACGCGGATTCGATGCAGGTCTACGGGGTGCTCGACCGGCTGACCGCGCGCCCCGATGCCGCCGATCTCGCCGAGGTGCCGCACCATCTCTACGGCCACGTGCCGCCCGATACCGCCTATTCCACCGGCATCTGGCTGGATCAGGCCACCGAGGCGATTGCCGCCATCCGGGCGCGCGGCGCTCTTCCGGTGATCGTCGGCGGCACCGGGCTCTATTTCCGCGCGCTCACCGGCGGCCTGTCCGACATGCCGGCCATTCCCGACCCCATCCGCAACGAACTGCGCGCCCGGCTGGAAACGGAAGGGGTCGAGGCGCTGCATGTCGAGCTTGCCAGGCTCGATCCCGCCATGGGGGAGCGGCTTCGTCCGGCCGACCGGCAACGCATCCTGCGCGCGCTTGAGGTGGTCCGCACCACCGGCAGGTCGATCATCGAGTTCCAGGGACGCGGCGGCGCGAAAATCGTCGATCCGCTCAGCGCCCGCTGCATCGTGCTCGAACCTGAAAGGCCGCTGTTGCATGCGCGGATCAATCAGCGCTTTGGCCGGATGGTCGACGAGGGCGCGCTCGATGAGGTCAGGCACTTGATAGGGCTCGGCATACCGCCCCAGCATCCGGCGATGAAGGCCATTGGCGTGAGCCAGCTCGCCGATTATCTCGCCGGCCTTCATTCGCTTGAGCGGGCCGTCGAACTGGCAAGCACCGCCACAAGGCAATACGCCAAGCGCCAGATGACCTGGTTCCGCAATCAGCTCGGCGACGAATGGGAAAGAATGGTGCCGTAAGGCAAAAATAGTTCTCCCCCTTGCTCCGCCCGGCTCTTCGTTAAACGAAACATAAGGGGTTCACGCTAATCTTTGCACCACGATTGCTGGTATCTGTTGGGACAATGCGTTTTCACAAGGCTGAACTGTTCTTTCTTCTGCTGACAGTGCTCGTCGCCATCGGCGGGCTCTTCTCGTGGGCGGCCTACTCCGCCGCGACGGGCGGGGTCGTGGTCGGCGGCGTGGAAACTGCCGCGAGCTTTGCTTTCATGAGCGCTGTCCTGGCAGCCCTGTCGGTGGCATGCGGCTGCCTGCTGGTGCTGCCGATCATGTCGCGCAGCCTGCGCGAGCGCGGCAAGTTCCAGCGCATGACCGAATCCCTGTCGGTTCGCTCCCTGACGCTGGAGCACGCGGCCGTCACCGACGGTCTGACCGGCATGTACAACCGCCGCTATTTCGACGAGGCACTGGCCGAATATCTGGTTGCGTTCGGACAGATCAAGAAGCCGATCGGCATGGTCATCCTCGATCTCGATCATTTCAAGAAGGTCAACGACACCCATGGCCACGATGTCGGCGACGAGGTCCTGCGCCAGGTCGCCGAGTGCCTGAAGGTTTTCACCCGTTATCACGATGTTCTCGCCCGCCTTGGAGGCGAGGAATTCGCGATCCTGTCGCCCAACATCACCGAAAGCCAGCTCTACAGCCTGTCCGACCGCATCCGTCAGGCTGTTTCCGAGCTCAGGATCGTCAACGGCAACGTGACGCTGAAGGTCACGGTCAGTGCCGGTCTGGCGATCTGGGATGGTGCCGAGAGCGGCGAGGAACTCTACCGCCGCGCCGACAAGCAGCTCTACGAAGCCAAGCGCAAGGGCCGCAATCGCGTTTGCGCCGCCTGACAGGCTGACATCTCAAAACGCATCGCGACAGGGCCTGAGGCGATTGCCGGGAGGCAATCGGGTTCGGACCATGGAAAGCCCGGCTGCTCGACCTTGTGTGCGCCTAAATCTGCCCGGGCAGGGGAGACGCGTGGCGTCAGTCCTTGAGCAGTGAGGAGAGCGGCTTTTTCAACAGGCTGGAACGGAGTGAATTGAGTTCGGGACGCGGTGCAGCCGGACGGTATTCCGGGTTCCTGTCGGCGCTGTGTGCTGCCGGAGCGGCCGGACGGTAGTCCGTGCCCCGGTCGGCGGCATGACCGGCATAGGCCTGATCCGGTGTCGTTGCACCGGGAAAGCCATCGGTGGCGCGGCGCATTGGCGCTGCGGCGCCGAATTCCTCGGTCGGATCGATCGATGGCATTTGCGGCCTGAACGAGCCCGGCTGCGGCCGGGCCGGCTCTGCTGCAGGCGCAAAGGTCTTGGCGGTTTCATCGATATGGCGCATCCGCATGACGATCTTGCCCAGGTCGACAGTGTTCGGATCGCCCCGGTGAACCGGCTGCAGACCCGAATTGGCGCGCGGCAGTACCGCCTCCGAGACCCGTTCGAACACCATGCGCATCGGCACTGCCACCGCTTCGCCAAAGGCAATGGCTTCGCCGTTGCCGATCGATGACAGGAAGCTCATTGTCGAGGCCGACGAATCGGGAATGGCAGACCGGATGATGTCCTGGTCGCGGTCGTTGGACAGCCGCATGGCGAACACGGTCGAGCACTGCGACAGGATGGTCGGGTCGAGTTCGCCCGGGCGCTGGGTGATCACGCCGAGGCTGACGCCGTATTTGCGGCCCTCCTTGGCGATACGCGAAATCGCCTGGCGCGTCGGGAAGAAACCGAGCTTCGGATCGGCCGGCACGTAGCGGTGAGCTTCCTCGCAGACCACCAGAATCCGCACGCCGCCCGCGCTCCACAGCGCGATTTCGAAAGCCATGCGGCACAGGATGGAAGCCACGGAGTTGACCACCTCGGACGGGATGCCCGCCAGCTGGAACGTGGTCACCGGCTTGCCTTCTCCGGGAATCCGGAAGATGTGGCTGATGGTGGTCAGGATGGTGTCGTGGATCGTGTTCGATGAGAACATGAATTCATAACGCGGATCGTTGATCGCGGCCTGGATCCTCACCTTGAGCGACCGCAGGTGCGGCTTTTCCGCCCGGCCTTCCAGCTTGCCGATGCGCTCGTCGATCAATGCCAGCAGGTCGGCCACGCGGTAGGGAACCGGCGTATCCGCCGTCAGCGACGATTTTTCCGGCCCGCGGCGGATCAGCGTTGTGTCGGTGGTACCCTTGAACATCCGCTTGGCTTCCGGGATCAGGTCGCGCAGCACGTCGATCTCTTCGGCGATCGCCGGCCGCCCCCGGAACAGCACTTCGGTGAATTCCTCGAGCTTGAACAGCCAGAACGGCAAGTCCAGTGTATCGGTGTCGATGACCACCGACTTGTTGGGAAAGGCTGCCGCGAACTCGTTGTGCGGATCGAGAATGAGCACCCTGAGCGAGGGGTCGGCGATCAGCGCCTTGTTGAGCAGCAGCGTCACCGCCGTGGTCTTACCCACGCCGGTGGTGCCGACAACGGCGAAGTGCCGCGACAAAAGCGACGGAATGTGAATGAGCGCGCCCAGCGAGGTGTCCTGGGTCAGCTTGCCGATCACCGCCGTGTCGCTGACGCCCGGGTCGTAGATGATCGCGAGATCCGAGGAGCGCATGCGGTGGGCCACCGCGCCGAGATAGGGATACTGGGTGATGCCGGCGCTGAATTCGGGCTTTCCGCTCACGCCGGTACGGATCTCGCCAACCAGCTCGACATCGATGTGCATGATGTTTTCGTCGGATTCAGACCATGCGGTGGTTGCGGTCTCCATCGAGCAGACAAGCGCCACCACCCGGTTGTCGCCGACGCTGATCGAGATCAGCCGTCCCACCGACCATAGCTCGGCCAGACCATTGCCGTCCTTGCCGGCAATCGCGCTGACCGTCGCCTTGGAGCCGGAGCAGCCAACCACACGGCCCATCAGCCGGTTTCCGGCCGGGTAGGTGCCACGGCGCGCGCGCCCGTCCTCCTCGTCCGAAGCCGGTGATGTGATTTTGTTGTCTGTGCTCTGTTCACTGTTCATTGCCGCCACTATCGCATCGCCCGGTTAATGGGGAGTTGCGGCCTCCCGGGAACGGAGGGTTTTGGCACCGGTTTTCTGACAAATTATCAATTGACGCGGGGTTTGCGAGGCGGTACGAGGTAAAGCATGAACAAGATCGCGAACATTCTCGTGGTAGGACCGCGCATGGGCAGGGTGGCGTAGCCACCCGGCGAAAGCTCCCATGCGCGAAACACAGGCTCCTCCGGGGGCCTTTTTTTATGGCTTAAACCGGGCTATTGAGCCCGACAAACAGACTGAACAAGGGGTCAGGCGATATGGCCGGCAAGCAAATGGAAATGACAGGCGCAGAAATGGTTCTGCAGGCGCTGAAAGACAACGGCGTCGAGCATATTTTCGGGTATCCCGGCGGAGCGGTTCTGCCGATCTATGACGAACTGCATCAGCAGGAGGATGTTGAGCACATTCTGGTGCGCCACGAGCAGGGCGCCGGCCACATGGCCGAGGGCTATGCCCGTTCCACCGGCAAGCCGGGTGTCGTTCTCGTCACCTCCGGGCCGGGCGCCACCAACGTGGTCACGGCACTCCAGGACGCGCTGATGGATTCGATCCCCATCGTCTGCCTCAGCGGCCAGGTTCCGACCTCGCTGATCGGTTCCGACGCCTTCCAGGAATGCGACACTGTCGGCATCACCCGGCCCTGCACCAAGCACAACTGGTTGGTCAAGGACGTCAACCAGCTTTCGCGCATCATCCATGAGGCCTTCCGCATCGCCACCACCGGCCGTCCCGGTCCTGTCGTCGTCGACATCCCCAAGGATGTCCAGTTCGCCACCGGCATCTACACCCCGCCGTCGCCGGTGATCGAGCAGAAGAGCTACCAGCCCAAGGTCTCGGGCGATCTCGACAAGATCCGCGCGGCCATCGAGCTGATGGCGACCGCCAAGCGTCCGATCATCTATTCGGGCGGCGGCGTCATCAATTCCGGCCGCGAAGCGAGCCAGTTGCTGCGCGAACTGGTCGAATTGACCGGTTTCCCGATCACTTCGACCCTGATGGGTCTGGGCGCTTACCCGGCCTCGGGCAAGAACTGGATGGGCATGCTCGGCATGCACGGCACCTATGAGGCCAACATGGCGATGCATGATTGCGATGTCATGGTCTGCATCGGCGCCCGCTTCGACGACCGTATCACCGGCCGCCTCGATGCGTTTTCGCCGAACTCGAAGAAGATCCACATCGACATCGATCCGTCCTCGATCAACAAGATCGTCCGCACCGATATCGGCATCCTGGGCGATGTCGGCCATGTGCTCGAGGACATGGTGCGGCTGTGGCGTGCCTCGAAGAAGACGGACCGATCGCAGCTCGCCGACTGGTGGACCCGGATTGCCAATTGGAAGACCCGCAATTCGCTGGCCTATTCGTCCAATCCGGACGTGATCATGCCGCAATACGCCATCCAGCGGCTCTATGAGCTGACCAAGGATCGCGACACGTTCATCACCACCGAAGTCGGCCAGCACCAGATGTGGGCGGCCCAGTTCTACGGCTTCGAGGAACCCAACCGCTGGATGACCTCGGGCGGGCTCGGCACCATGGGCTACGGCTTCCCCGCGGCAATCGGCGTTCAGGTCGCGCACCGCGACAGCCTTGTCATCGACATTGCGGGCGATGCCTCGATCCAGATGTGCATCCAGGAAATGTCCTGTGCGGTCCAGTATGAGCTGCCGGTCAAGATTTTCATCCTGAACAACCAGTATATGGGAATGGTTCGGCAGTGGCAGCAGCTGCTGCACGGCAACCGGCTGTCGCATTCCTACACGGAATCGATGCCCGATTTCGTCAAGCTGGCCGAGGCCTATGGCGCCACCGGCATCCGCTGCGACAAGCCCGCCGATCTCGACGATGCGATCATGAAGATGATCGACACCAAGGGGCCGGTGATCTTCGACTGCCGCGTGGCGGCACTCGCCAACTGCTTCCCGATGATCCCCTCGGGCAAGGCGCACAACGACATGCTGCTGCCCGACGAAGCCTCCGACGAAGCCGTCGCCAACGCCATCGATGCAAAGGGCCGCGCGCTCGTCTGAGCCGCGCCCGTTACAGGAACCGAATACATGAACGCTCAGCATCAACCCACCGGTTCGGCCTACTTCATGACCGCCGAAACCGCCCGTCCGGAAACCCACACGCTATCGGTACTGGTCGACAACGAACCGGGCGTGCTTGCCCGGGTCATCGGCCTGTTCTCGGGCCGCGGCTACAACATCGAGAGCCTGACGGTCTCGGAAACCGAGCACGAGGCGCATCTGTCGCGCATCACCATCGTCACCACCGCCAGGCCCAACGTGCTCGAGCAGATCAAGTCGCAGCTCGAGCGCATCGTGCCGGTGCACCGGGTGGTGGACCTGACCGTGCGCTCCGCCGAGCTTGGCCATGACAAGCCGCTCGAGCGCGAGCTGGCGCTGGTCAAGGTGACGGGCACCGGCGACAACCGGGTCGAAGCGCTCCGGCTCGCCGACGCCTTCCGCGCCCAGGTGATCGACGCCAACACCGAGCATTTCATCTTCGAGATCACCGGCCGCGTCTCCAAGATCGAACAGTTCATCTCGATCATGCGCCCGCTCGGCCTCGTCGAGATCTGCCGCACCGGCATCGCCGCCATGAACCGCGGTCCGCAGGGCATGTGACATCACGCCGGCTTGTGGCGGCATCGCCAAGCGGTGTCGCCGGCACCGATCGTGCATCAAAGCGATAATCTGCGGCTGCCCCCGGCCTTGCCTGGTCAGGATCTCAAACCCCGAAAACATGGTTAACGCCAGATGAACATGGCATTCCGGAACTGTTCAGCCGAACCTCTCTAGAACCGGATCATCGCAACAACGCGACAATCAAGAGAGAGGAACACGCCATGAAAAAGATCATCCTGACTGCCACCGCCATATCACTGGGTATCATGCTTGCCGCCGCCGGTACCGCCAGCGCCCAGACCCGTGCCCCATCCAAGCCGGCTCCATCGACAGGCACGCAGATGAAGATCGCCCCCAGCCCGATTGCGAACAATGGCGTGCGTGACAATACCGCCCATGCCTGGACCGCTGGCTGCTATGCCGAGTTCGGTCCCAACGCCACCCATCCGGATGCGGCGTTGCTGGAGAAATGCCTCAACTGGTAGTGCCGCCGTACTTGCAGACCCCGGTTACGGCCGCTGGAGATCATGTGTCTCCGGCGGCTTCTGGCGTTTGGCGGGCAGGGATGCCGCATCGACCACGATGCTCGGGGCGCTGGCCTCAAATTATCGCCAGCGGCTCGCGTGAGCGCGGCGGCGGGAACAGGCGGTCGAGTTCGGCTGTCTGATCCCGGGTGAGTTCGATATCGGCGCTGGCGCGGTTTTCCATGACCCGTTCGGGGCTCGATGACTTCGGGATGGAAATCACGTTCTCGCGTCCGAGCAGGAAGGCCAGCGCCAGCTGCGCCGGCGTGACGCCGATGGTCTTGGCCATTTTGCCCAGTCCCGGGTGCCGCATCAGCCGGCCTTCGTCGAGCGGCGAATAGGCCATCAGCGGCATCGACTGCTCCGCCATCCACGGCTGCAGATCGAACTCGGTGCCCCGCGTCGACAGGTTGTAAAGCACCTGATTGGCGGCGCAGTTCTCGCCGCCGGGAACGGCGGACAATTGCCTCATGGCGAGCGTGTCGAAATTGGAGACGCCCCATCGGACGATCTTGCCGGAAGCGCGCAGCTCCTCGAAGGCCGCCACGGTTTCCCTGAGCGGATGCCGGCCGGGCCAGTGCAGCAGGTAGAGATCGATCCGGTCGGTTCCAAGCCGCTTGAGGCTCGCTTCGCAGGCCGTGATCGTGCCCTTGTGACTGGCGTTGGACGGCAGCACCTTGGAGACGATGAACACCTCGTCGCGACGCCCTTTGATCGCTTCGCCGGTGACGCTTTCCGCGCCGCCATTCGCATACATCTCCGCCGTGTCGATCAGCGTCATGCCGCAGTCGATGCCGGCCTGCAGCGCGCGGATCTCCGCGGCGGCCTCCTTGCGGCTTTCGCCCATATGCCATGTCCCGAGCCCGAGGGCAGGGACCGGAGTCCCGTCCGCAAAATGAACCTGAGGCATCGGCTGGGTCATGACGGTCTCCTTCGGCCTGTTCTATCAATATTATCAAACGGTCGGATCAGCTTTTTTTGATTGTCTCGTTTCCCCGCTCGGCTATCAAGCATAGGCTGGCCCGTATCCGGAGGGAAAGAACATGGCACTCGAAACCTTCCTGACGCTGATCGCCTTCGCGTTTGTCGCCGCAGGCACGCCGGGACCAAACACCATGATGCTTTTCAGCTCGGGCGTGAATTTCGGCTTCCGCAACACCGTGCCGCATATGTTCGGCATCGGGACCGGCTTCCTGCTTCTCGTTCTGGGGATTGGCTTCGGGCTTGGTGCGCTGCTGGCCGCCTTCCCAGCCCTCTACCTGGTGCTCAAGGTCCTGGGCGGCAGCTACCTCGTCTACATTGCCTGGCGGATCGCCAGATCCGACACGCTGCCCGAGGCCAAGGCTGGTGCGCGCCCGATGACCTTTTTCGAGGCGGCGGCGTTCCAGTGGGTCAATCCGAAGGCATGGGTGATGCTGGTCACCGCCATGGGAATCTACACCGATCCCGACCATTACGCCCGGACGGTGATGCTGATCTTCCTTGCCTTTGCCATCGCCACCATACCCTGCGTCACCGCCTGGGCCGGTTTTGGCTCGGCGCTCAGGTCCTGGCTGGCTGATCCGGTGCGGCTGAAATGGTTCAACATCACCATGGCGCTTCTGTTGGTGGCGAGCCTCTGGCCGATGCTCAGGTAGGGACCGCCGGGGATCACACGGAATCTCTCGTTCGGCGTCGTCCCGCCCTTCGCCCCATTGTGCGGCTTCCATCACATCTGCGAATGTGGGCATGACGACAATTTGCTTGTCTCGCCCGCAAGCTCATTTATCAAGCAGGAGCCGGCATTCCGCCGGCAGGAACAGCCATGGCTCTGGAAACCTTTCTGTCACTCATTGTTTTCGCCTTCGTCACCTCCGTGACGCCGGGGCCGAACAACATGATGCTGTTCGCCTCGGGCGTGAATTTCGGCATCCGCCGCACCGTGCCGCACATGGTCGGCATCGGCGTCGGCTTCTTTTCGCTGCTGCTCGGTGTCGGCTTCGGCCTCGGCGCGCTGCTGGAAACCTCGCCGGGCCTCTACACCGGGCTCAAATTCGCCGGCGGCGCCTATCTCGTCTACATCGCCTGGAAGATCGGCAGTTCGCGGGCGCTGCCCGACGGCAGGGTGGGCGCCTCTCCTATGACGCTCATGCAGGCGGCGGCGTTCCAGTGGGTCAATCCGAAAGCCTGGGTGATGGCGGTGACCGCCATGGCGGTCTACACCAATCCGGCCAACCACAACGTCACCGTGCTGCTCGTCGGACTTGCCTTCACGCTCACCAATTTCCCCAGCGTCTCGATCTGGGCCGGCTTCGGCTCGGCGCTGAGATCCTGGTTGTCCGATCCGGTCCGGCTCAAATGGTTCAACATTACCATGGCCGTGCTTCTGGTCCTGAGCCTCTGGCCGATGCTGCGGTAGCGCACGGACACCGGTCTCAGAATCCGATCCCCGGCTTGGTGAGCATCAGCCAGACGATGCCGAGAACTGCGAAGAAGGCCGGAAAGCCTGCGGCGAACCAGATCCGGTAGAGCCGGTCGAACCGGTGGGGCAGCGCGCTTCCGGCCTCTTCCGCGCCGCGGGCTATATCCCTGAGCCGGATCTGGATCCAAACCACCGGCAGCCAGAACAGCCCGGTGAACACGTAGAGGGCGATCGACAGTGCGATCCACGCCTCCGAGAGCTCCCAGCCCGAAATTCGGACCAGAATCAGCCCGGTGACCGGCTGCAGAATCGCCGCCGTCGCCGTGAACAGCGAGTCGGCGATGACAACGGTGCCCGCCACATGGGCAATCAGGGCAGGCTCGCGGGTCCTTACCGCCATTACCATGAAGAAGGCGATACCCGCGCCGGTGCCGAGCAGCACGATGGCGCCGAGAACGTGCACTACGAGCACCAGTTCATAGACAGTCATCAGCGGTTCTCCAGTGTGGCGAGTGCCACCAGTGTGAGCAGCATTGACGGCAAGACCTTGACCAGCGGTCCGAGCGGATCGAGCCACAGGCCGGGCTCTACGAGGCTGGCGCTCGCCAGATAGGCCAGGCTGACCGCGAGCATGGCCCACAGCGCCGGTCGCGCCCAGCGCCGCCAGAGCACGGCCAGACCCAGCCCGACATCGAGCGCGCAGGTGGCGAGTGTGGCGGCGTAAGCGGCGGGCGGGGAGAGGAGCGGCAGGAAATGCGTTGCGGCTGTTTCAGTCGAAAGCAGCGGGATCAGGCCCGACAGCAGCCAGAAGGCCGACAAGGTGAGCAGCACCGGCGTCTTGAGCAAATAGAGCCGCGCAAACCACAGGTCCTGGGCGCCCGACGGGTTGTCGCCAAGCGTCTGCGCGAGCGAGCGCAGGGGGAACGGGACGGGCGCGGCGCTCCCGGCCTCGACCCCGCCTTCCATTACCTGCATCGCTGTCGACCGCAGCGGCGAGCGCCAGCCGAGCCGGCCGGCTATATCGGCCAGCGCCGTTACCGGCCGGGCCAAAAACGCAGGCACGGAAACGATGCGGGCGGGGCCAAGCCCGAGCCAGGCCCGGTGCAGCGCCAGCACCTCACCGAGCGTTGCCGCGTCGGGGGCGGCAAGCGCGATGTCGCTGCCCGAGGGCAGGCGGCCGTCTACGGCGCGGACCACCGCTTCCGCCACATCGTCGAGCGCCACGGTCTCGACCCGGCTGCCCGAATGGATGGCGGGAATGAAGCCGGGAAAGCCTGCGAGCGCCCTGATGAGCGCCGTGCCGCCATAGGCGTTGCGACCGACCACCAGCGCCGGGCGCAGGATCACATGCTCAAGCCCGGAGGCTTTCAGCGCCTCGTCGGCGCGCCGCTTGGTGGCCAGAAACGGCAGATCGGTGCCGCCGCCCCCCCCGGTGTGTGCGGAAATCTGCACGATCCGCCGCCCGCCGGCAGCCCGGGCTGCTTGGTAGAGCGCCAGCATCGCCCGCTGCTGCACGGCGGCAAGATCGTCGCGCGGACCGTCCTGCAGGGCGCCTGCGCAATTGACGATGAGCGCGTGGTCCGCCACGAGCTCCGTCCAGTCCGTGGACGCGGACATCCTGGCAAGATCTGCGTGCACGAAACGAGCGCCCGGAAAGCGGTGCGTGGCCTGGCTTGTGTCGCGTCCGAGCCCCGTGACGCAATGGCCATCGGCGATCAGCCTCTGCAAGATCGCCGCGCCGATGAAGCCGGTGCCGCCCAGAATCAGAATGTCCATGGCCAAACCTAGCGGATCGGCCCTCGGGGATACAGATCCGTGGCATCAGGCACGGCGATATTGCCGAGCCCCTTGCCGCAAGCTAGGTTCATGCCATGACCCACGACCATCACACGCACGATCACGACCATCCGCACGATCACCACCACGACAACGAGCTCGATCCGTTCGCAGCCCGCGTCAAGGCGCTCGAGACGATCCTCACCGAGAAGGGTCTGATCGACCCGGCCGCCATCGACGCCATTGTCGAGACCTACGAGCACAAGGTCGGCCCGCGCAACGGCGCCCGGGTGGTGGCAAAGGCCTGGACCGATCCGGAGTTCGCCGAGTGGCTCGCCCGGGACGCCACAGCGGCTATCGCCTCGCTCGGCTACACCGGCCGCCAGGGCGAGCACATGCAGGCGGTGTTCAACACGCCTGACACCCACAATCTCATCGTCTGCACGCTGTGCTCCTGTTATCCCTGGACGGTGCTCGGCGTCCCGCCTGTCTGGTACAAGGCGCCGCCCTACCGCAGCCAGGCGGTGATCAATCCGCGCGGAGTGCTGGCCGAGTTCGGCCTAAAACTGCCCGAGGACACGCGCATCAGGGTCTGGGATTCCACCGCCGAGCTGCGCTACATGGTGGTGCCGATGCGCCCGGTGGAAACCGACGGCCTGAGCGAAGACGAGCTGGCGAGATTGGTCACCCGCGACTCGATGATCGGCACCGGCCTGCCACTCCGTCCCGGCTCGCTGTCGCCCGATGCACTCTGGCCACCGCAGGACGTTTCAGGAGCCGCGACATGAACGGCCCGCACGATCTCGGCGGGCAGATGGGCTTCGGCCCGGTCGCGCCGGAAATCGACGAGCCGGTCTTCCACGCCGATTGGGAGCGCCGCGCGCTCGGCGTCACGCTGGCATCCGGAACGCTCGGCGCCTGGACCATCGATGAAAGCCGCCATGCCCGCGAGAGCCTGCATCCGGCGACCTATTATTCGGCGAGCTACTACGAAATCTGGATCCGGGCGCTCGAAATCCTGCTCGAGCGTCACGGCTTCGTCTCCGCCGACGAGCTTGCGGCCGGCCACAAGATCTGGCCCGGCGTCACACCCCAGCGCGTGCTGCATCCAGGCGATGTCGCCGGAGTGCTCGCCCGCGGCGGCCCCTGCAACCGCGAGGTCGAGGCGGCGCCGAAATTTGCGGTCGGGGACCGGGTTCGCACCATCAATGAACATCCGTCAGGCCATACCCGGCTGCCGCGCTATGCCCGCGGCAAGTCGGGCGTCATCGAGGCGGTGCGCGAGGGCTTCGTCTTTCCCGACACCAATGCCCATGGCAAGGGCGAGGCGCCGCAGCATGTCTACACCGTCTGTTTCGACGGACGTGAACTCTGGGGGCAGGGGGGCGATCCGGCGCTCACCGTGTCGATTGACGCCTGGGAGAGCTATCTTGAGCGCGCCTGATCCCGCCACGGCTTCCGGACTGCCGTTTCAACTGCCCCCCGGCGCCGGCCCCGATGCACCCGTCTTTGCCGAGCCCTGGCAGGCGCAGGCCTTTGCGCTGGCGGTGGCGCTCAACGAGCGCGGGCTGTTCACCTGGACCGAATGGGCCGCGGCCCTGTCGAGAGAAGTCGCAAGCCCCGGCGCTGCAGCCGATGGCAGCGATTACTACGCACATTGGCTGGCGGCGCTCGAGGCGCTTTTGCGGGAAAAGGGCGTCGCCGGTCCGGAACTGGTCGAAGCCCTCTCCGCCTCCTGGCAGCGCGCCGCTCACGCCACCCCGCACGGCCAGCCGATCCGGCTTGAAAACGATCCCCTGCACGGTACGCGCTGAAAGTGGGCGAACGCTGATATACGGTGGACGCTGACCGCGGCACGCGGACAATTCTGACTGATTGAGGGTCTGCACAATCCCGCCCCAAGCATACATGGCGGTTGCGCCCGATTTGTATTATGATGTTACGGCGTTTTGTGTTGGCATATACTTGCTTCAATTTGTGGAGGGGAAGATGCAGCAGGCTGACGACGGCGACAATCAGGCAAATGGCGGTGTTTCAGGGGCTGCGGCCACGTCTCGGGGGAACGGTTTGCTTCTCGGGATATACCTGCTCGTTTCGACTTTGGGCCTGACCCTGCTTCTGGTCCTGATCTGGCCTTCGGCCTGTCCGGTCGATCCGAAAACGCTTGCAGCGGCAGCGGCCTCCGGCGCGCCGGCGGCGGATGCGGCAACCAGGCTCTGCAGCATCTGGACCTTCTCCGACAGCTTCGGAATCGAGGCCCGGTTGCTCGCCATCGTGCTGGTCTCGGGTGCGCTTGGCAGCTCGGTCTTCGCCGCCCGCGCCTATGCCACCTTTCGCGGTTTGAAGCGCTACGATCCGGACTGGAACTGGTGGTACGTGATGCGGCTGCCGATCGGCATGGGGCTGGCGCTGTTTCTCTACCTGGTGATCCGCGGCGGGCTGTTCACAGCCTCCGTCGGCAACAGCGACCAGGTCATGCAGACGGCCAATCCGTTCGGGTTTGCCGCGTTGGCCGCACTCGCCGGCATGTTTGCCAAGGAGGCCTCCGACAAGCTCGAGGAAGTGTTCCAGTCGGTGTTCAGCACCAGCGACAAGCCGCAGCCCGCGGCTAGATCACCCGTGATCGACAAGCTTGAGCCGGGAAAGAAGGCTGTGAAGGACGCTGATCTGGCGCTGGTCGTGATTGGCAAGAACTTCGACTCCAAGGCCAGGGTAACCGTTGGCGCCGGGGATCGGGCGAGCGCATACAAGGGGCCCGGCCGCATCGAGGTCACGCTCACGGCGGATGACGTCGCCGCCAAGGCCAGTCTGCCGGTGGTGGTGGTCAATCCGGAGGGCAAGGGCGGGGCCTCCTCCGCCGCGGATCTGGCCGTCGGTTGACCGTCAGAGTGCCTGGCCGGAGCCTTCGCGGGATCCTGGGGTTCAGGCGAGCCAGGTGGGCGTCTGGCTGAAGGGCGTGCCGAACCGCGCCAGCCACAGGCTGCGGGCGATGCGGCGGGCGATCACGACGATCGGCGCGGCGGTGGGCGGTGCAAACAAGGTCGCGGTCGTCTGTTCGAACAAGTCCAGCCACAGCCGGAAATCGTCTTCCTCAAGGTCCGGCAATGCGTTGTGCTTGACCACCGGTTGCCCGGAATATTCGCCCGAGTGCAACAGCACCGAGCGCCAGAAGCGGTTCATCCGGTCGAGATGCACGTCCCATTTGCCCGCCAGCCGCTCCTCGAACAGCGGTCCGAGTCGCGGATGGGCGCGGATATCGCCGTAAAACCGGTCGACCAGCAGGCCGATCTCGCGCGGCGAGATCTCCACCGCCGGCGTCCGCGGCTGGCCGGCACGGGCCGTGATGACGATCGGCGCGGGCTTGTCAGCCATAATATTTCAGTGCGATCAGCAAGGTGACCGCTCCCCAGACACACATGTTGACGAAAGAGCGGATCAGGCCACCATCCTGTTCAACGGTGATCCCGAGCTTCTGGCGGACCAGATCTCCCGGGAGCAGAAACAGCCAGAGCAATGTTTTCATGACGACCTCTTTTCTGGTATTTGATTTACCACTATTCGCTTGCAAGCCAAAATGCAATATACGAAATACCACTATCGAGGTTGTCCATGCGCCTGACCCTGCACACCGATTACGCGTTTCGCGTGCTGATGGCGTTGGCGCGTGCCCCCGACCAGGTGCAATCGGTCGACGATCTGGCCCGCGAGTTTTCCGTGTCGAAACATCATCTGATGAAGGTCGCGCAGAACCTCACCGCCGGCGGCTTTGTCTCAACCGTGCGCGGCCGCAACGGCGGCCTGCGGCTGGCCAAGCCCGCGCGCGACATCAATCTCAGGGCGGTGGCACTGCACATGGAGCCCGATTTCAACATCGCCGGCTGCTTCGGCGACGAACAGTGCTCGTTCCTGCCGCGCTGCGGCCTCAAGGGCGCGCTCGGCCAGGCCAAGCTCGCCTTCCTGCAGACGCTCGGCAAGCACGATCTGGAATCGATCCTCTGACCGCCGGTCTCCGTCTGCCTCACACCGGCATTTGCCGGGTCGCTTAGCCTTCCCGAATCTGCCATGAGAAAGCATGAAGTTTTCACCCCAACAGGATGAGGCGCTCAAAGCCGTCTCGCGCTGGCTCAAGGATGGCCGCACCCCGATCTTCCGGCTGTTCGGCTATGCCGGCACCGGCAAGACCACGCTGGCCAAATATTTTGCCGAACATGTCGACGGCGAGGTGCTGTTTGCCGCCTTCACCGGCAAGGCGGCGCAGGTGCTGCGCGCCCGCGGCGCCAAGAACGCCCGCACCATCCATTCGCTGATCTACCGGCCGAAGGGCGAGGAGGAGGTCTCCGACGAGGAGACCGGCAAGACCACGGTCTCGCCGCTGTTCTCGCTCAACCGGCAGAGCCCTTTGGCGCAGGCAGCCCTGATCATTATCGACGAATGCTCGATGGTCGACGAGGCGCTGGGCAAGGACCTGATGAGCTTTGGCACGCCGATCCTGGTGCTCGGCGACCCCGGCCAGTTGCCGCCGATCTCCGGCGGCGGCTTCTTCACCGAGCATGAGCCCGACATCCTCTTGACCGAGATCCACCGCCAGGCCCGCGACAACCCGATCATCGATCTGGCCATGCAGGTGCGCGAGGGCCGCGAGATCATGCATGGCGACTACGGCACCGCCCAGGTCATCGGCAAGAATGAGGTTGACCGCGACATGGTGCTCGAGGCCGACCAGGTGCTGGTCGGTATCAACCGCACCCGCCGCCGCTACAACCAGCGCCTGCGCGAATTGAAGGGCTTTGACCAGACCTATCCGCAGGCCGGCGACAAGCTGGTCTGCCTCAGGAACGACCCCGCCAAGGGCCTGCTCAACGGCTCGCTCTGGCAGGTGATGACCTCGTCCAAGGAAACCGTCAAGCCCGGCATCAACCTGCTGGTCCGGCCCGAGGACGACGACATGGACCGCGGCTCGGCCAAGATCAAGCTTTTGAAAAGCGCCTTTGACGATCCCGATCTCGAGGTGCCCTGGCAGACGAAAAAGCGCTACGACGATTTCGACTACGGTTACGCGCTCACCGTCCACAAGGCCCAGGGCTCGCAGTGGAACTCGGTCGTCCTCTTCGACGAAAGCTTCGCTTTCCGCGACAGCCGCGAACGTTGGCTCTACACCGCAATCACCCGGGCCGCCGAGCGGCTGGTGATTGTCAGGTAGCCGTCAGAAAGCCGGTCGGGTTCACAGGCCGCCTTGAAGTCTGCCAACGGTATCGTTCCGCTCATTTCAGGCCCGCTAGACGGGACTTGCTTGCGCGGCCCGTCTTGCCTGGGTTAGTTTGAAGTCCAACAGCTCCACAACAAGACAAGCTTGGACCAATAGATGCCAATAGAACTTGCATTCTCTCGGACTTTGGCCGCTGTGTTGCTTGCAGTTTTTTCCATTCAGTCCGTGCATGCGCAGGATTCGACCCGGAATGATCTCGTCACTTTTGCGCACGGTGTCCTCCCGGTCTCGATCAATACCGGAGATGCCTTGTTGGGGATGAAAATTTCCGATGCGATTGGCGTGATTGATGGCAACGCCGGCAGCCACATTCTGACCCCGAAACCCGGTACGCCGTCCGATGTCGTCGAGATTGTCTATGCCTTGCCCGCTCCCACGCGGTTCGACCGGTTTGCCATTCCCAATGTAACCGAAACCCCGAGCCCGTCGCAGACCTTCTTCAAGCATGTCGAGGTTCTGGGTGCAGTGGAATCGGTCGAAGGCCCCTATACACTCCTCGCATCGGCGCAGTTAGCCACCCATGCCGAACGCGGCTTGGAGACGGAGCTGACGCTCGCTGCCGATCAGCCTGAAGTGCTCTGGATCAGCCTGAGGCTCCGCGACGGGATCAATGTCGAGCGGGACAAGACCTATTTTGAATTCTCCGAACTTATCGGCAACGGCACGCAGCAGGTCCGGGAGCTCTCGAAAGGGTTTAATGGTGTCTGGAAGGGGCGCGGCGTCGCCATCGAACTGGCCCAGGACGGCGCCTCGGTTACCGGGTGCTATGACAAGACAAGTCTGCTGACAGGTACAGTTGAAGGCAACGTGCTGCGGGCGCTGGGCAAGAATGCTGCGGGCGTTCTGTCGCAATTCATCGTCGTGGCGGCCGAGGACGGATCATTGCGCGGATTGCGCTCGACCAACGGAGCGCCGTTCAAGCCCTATGACGGGGAAGCGTCGAAATCAGAACCGGTCTGCCTGCCCGCGGAGCCGGCTACGCTCGGATGCGGAGCGGTTGTACACGGTATCGGCTTTGATTTTGATTCTGACCATATCCGCCAGCAGTCCGCCCCGATCCTCAATGCAATGCATGACGGTCTGCACCGGGAGAGCGGAGCAACGATCCAGATCATCGGCCACTCCTCGAGCGAGGGGGCTGCTGACTACAATCGCGACCTGTCGCGCCGGCGGGCCGAAGCCGTTGTCGCCGCACTGGTTGCGCGGGGCCTCGATCCTTCGAGGATCTCGGCATCGGGTCATGGCGAGGAGGAGCCGATCGCCAGCAATGACGATGAAGCCGGCCGGTCCATGAACCGGCGGGTTGAAGTCCGATGCGTGGAATAACCCGGTTCGACGGGTAAAGTGTTCATAGCTTCGCCTGCATCGGCGTGCCTGAAGCTGAAATCCTCTTCCACGGTATCCCGCCGGTCATCCGGCGGGATACTGGTGAGTATCACTTGCCCTTGAGCGCCGAGAAGCTCGTGTCGAAGGCAAGACGGGCGACGAAGCGTGCCGGATCCTTGTTGGAATCGTAGTAGCGCAGGTCGAGCGTGACGGTGTCATCGGCGAAGCTGCGCGAGAAGCCGGCGTCCCAGGCAATCTTGTCCGACCCGAGATTGAGTGTGCCGAAGTCGGAGCCGACCGAGCCCGAGAAGGAGATCTCGTAGGGCAGGCCGGAGAATTCGGTCTTTGCCGCCACCCAGTTGGTCTTGTTGGTCGGATCCCAGAAGACGTCGGCGCCGACCGAGAAGCTGTCGGTCAGTGCGAACGAACCCTTGGCGTAGAGTTCGCCGCTGACATTGCCGGATGTGTCGTAGATGTAGCGGGCATAGCCCAGGTCCAGCGACAGCTGGCCGAATTCCGGACGAATGCCGCCATATAAATCGATCTCGACATCGTCGGGCGCGATGTCGACGCGCGAAGCCCAGACGCCGGCGTAGAAGATGCCGTATGTGGCCTCCATGTAGCCGTCGATGATCGGCTTGTCGGCCGATTGGGTCGAGCCGCGGGAAATATAGTTGTTGGCAACGCCGACGCCGAAGGCGACATCGAACGTGGCGTCATCGGCAAATGAAGAAGTCGCGCCGGCTGCAGCGAGCAGGCCGGTGGCGAGAAGCAGTGAAAAGGGTTTCATGGGAAGCTCCGGAAAACGATTGTGCAACGCAGTATCCAATTGCCAAAAAACCGGAGTTCACAAGCGCCATTTTAACGCGAAGGCTGCGGAACATCCAAATTCGCGGGCTTGTCATATTTCTGCCACACTGCTCGTTCGGGCGCGTCGATCGCCATTTTAACGCGAAATCCGGAATTCCGGCGCCGTTCGGATCGGAAAAGGTCTTCGCCGGTCGCAAATGCGGGTGCGGCGCAGCATTATTTGTCGAAAACCGCGCCGGATTTCGAATTTTCCGGCAGGCGCCGCGCGCGGGATCCGCTGTCTCACGGACGACCACTGCGGCCCGTGCCCGTCCCGTAGTGCACAGGCCTCGTGGTGAGCGTTCAGCGGCGGGGATGACACCATGCTTGCCGCCACCGGCTACGCATTTTGCTCAGGCGTGCTATAGGCAGCGTCAACTTTGTCCGAAGCAACGGTAAACCGCGATGATTCCCTGGAACCGGCTTGACGCCGTCCGCCTTGAAGACGGTGTCGAACTCAAGCTGATGCAACGCGGCAGCGAGTTCTCCATCATGCTTGGCGCAAACGAGTTGATGAACAGCCGGCTGAGCGGTTCGGAAGAGGCGCTGGCCAGCCTTGCCACGGAGAAGCTCCAGGACAGGCAGGCGCCGCGTCTGCTGATCGGTGGGCTCGGCATGGGGTTCACCTTGCGCGCGGCGCTCAAAAGCCTCGGCCCGGATGCGGCCATCACCGTGGCCGAACTGGTGCCCGAGGTGATCGCCTGGGCGATGGGCCCGATGGCCGAGGTGTTTGGCGGATGCCTTGAGGACCCGCGCGTCAGCCTTCATCAGGGCGATGTCGGCGAGGTGATCCGCAGCAGTGAGCGCGCCTGGGACGCGATCCTGCTCGATGTCGACAACGGCCCCGACGGCCTGACCCGCCAGGGCAACGACGCGCTCTACTCCGCCCAGGGGCTGGCCTTCGCCCATCGTGCGCTGACGCCGGGCGGCATCTTTTCGGTCTGGTCCTCCGCGCCCGATCCGTCCTTCACCCGGCGGCTGAAACAGGCCGGCTTTCAGGTCGCCGAAGTGCCGACCCGCGCCAGCACGAAAAAGCGCGGCGCGCGGCACATGATCTGGTTGGCCACCAGACCCGGATGAGGCGAGCCATGGGCGGCGCCGGCGTGTTCTTGCGGACACGGGCAGGTCTCCGGCTGCCTTGAATTCCGGTCCGCACGAGGATTATAAATACGTGCCGATGGGGTGGCCAGATTGGGGGAAGTGCGCATGTGTTGGAGTGGCGAGGCCTCCTTCGGACTGGCGGCGGTGGGATTTGCCGCGACCGCCTATGCGGCCTACAAGCGCGAAAGTCCGCTATTGTGGACACCGTTGGCCTATTTCTCCGGCATGGAACTGCTGCAGGCCTTCACCTATTCGGTGATCGACCAGTGCGCGCTGCCGTCCAACCAGATCGCCACAATGCTGGGTTACCTGCATATCTGCTTTCAGCCATTCTTCGGCTGCATGCTGGCGCTCTATTTTGTGCCCGAAAACGTACGGCGCGCGGCCATGCCGTGGGCCATCGCTGTCGCCGGGGCTTCTGCTGCCTTCATGATCCTGCAGGTCTATCCTTTCGAATGGGCAGGGACTTGCCGGCCGGGGCGTTCGCTCTGCGGCCCGGCGCTTTGCTCTGTCTCGGGGAACTGGCACATTGCCTGGGAAATTCCGTTGAACGCGCTTGGCGAGATCAATTCGTCCTGGGTCAACTCAAGCCTGCTCCTAAGGGGGCCGCTCGGTCACGGGTTCCTGAGTTACATGATCGCCATGTTCGTGGTGCCGCTTGTGTTCGGATCGTGGCGCATTGTGCTCTACCATCTTGCGATGGGGCCGTTGCTGGCCAGATTGCTGACCGACAACCCCAACGAGGTTCCCGCGGTCTGGTGCCTGTTGTCGATCGGCTTCCTGCTGATCGTGGTCAAGACCCCCGTGCGCCGCTACATGCATGTCCGGTCATGGCCATTGTGGAGAGTGATGGGGCTCGAGCCCTCGGCATCCGTTCATGCGGCGCCGGCGGGGAGGCAGAGTTGAGTTTGCCGGAATGGTCTTTCGTTCGGGCGGTTTTCACCGGAGGGCGCCATGCGTTCATTTGATGAGATTTACGAGATTGCAGCCGCCCGCAAGGGTGGCGCCGAGGCGCTTGAGGCCATGCTGTCCACTCCCCTCCCGGCGGCGGAGGTGGCCGCCATCCCTGACGACCGCTGGCTCGCCGCCATGACCCGGGCCGTGTTTCAGGCGGGCTTCAACTGGAAGGTGGTCGAAAGCATGTGGCCCGGTTTCGAGGCCGCGTTTGACGGCTTCGACACCGGCCGCTGCGCCATGCTCACCGACGAGGATTTCGAGCGGCTGGTCTCAGACACGCGCATCATCCGCAACGGCGCCAAGATCCGCTCGGTGCAGCAAAACGCCGTTTTTCTGCGGTCGCTTGCCGCCGAGCATGGCTCGGCCTCCAAGGCCATCGCCGACTGGCCTTCGACCGATTTCATCGGCCTGCTTGAGCTGTTCAAGACCCTCGGCAGTCGGCTTGGCGGCACCAGCGGCCAATATTGCTTGCGTTTTCAGGGCAAGGACAGCTTCATCCTGTCGCAAAGCGTGGTTGACCGGCTGATCGCCGAGGGCGTGGTCGACAAGCCGCCGACATCGAAGAAGGCCCTTGCGGACGTTCAGGCGGCCTTCAACACCTGGATGCAGCAATCCGGCCGCTCGCTGACCGAGATCAGCCGGGTGCTGGCCATGAGCCTCTGAGCGTACCGGCGAGGGAAAGGGAAAGCATCGATGGACTGGACCATTGCATTTGTCAGCGTGTTTGCGATCTTCATCCCGGCCCTGATGCTGCCGGGCCCCGATTTCATCGCCGTCGTCCGCTCCTCGATGGCGCGCGGAACGCGGGCGGGGCTGATGACCACGCTGGGTGTGACCATGGGGCTGGGGCTATATGCCGGGCTCAGTCTGCTTGGCCTCTCGGCCATCCTTGTCCAGTATCAATGGCTCGCCTGGGCCGTACGCATCTGTGGCGGCCTTTATCTCGGCTATCTCGGGGTCCGGCTGATCATGGCGAGGCCGCAATCCATCGCGATCGAGCAGGAGACAGGCGCTGAGGCGGGCAACCCGCTGGTCTTCGGTTTCCTGGTGACGCTCACCAATCCCAAAGCCATTGTGCTGTTTGCAAGTGTCTTCGCCACGGCGGTAACCGACGCCATGCCGGTGTGGGTGATGGCAGCGATGATTGCGCTGGTGATGGCCAGTGCCGCCATCTGGTACGCGGTGGTCACCCTGTTCATGTCCTCGCGCCCGGTCATCGCCCGCTTCGAGAATGCCCAGCACTGGATCGAACGTGCGGCCGGCGTCTGCTTCGTCGCCATAGGCGGCAGGATCCTCACCGACAGCCGCAATCCGCTGACACCCTGAACCCGGACCGGAGCTGGCGGCTGCCTTGTCCATAAGTCCGATCCTGTCACGCGGAACTCCGTGACAGGCTGTCACAGGCTTGGCGCACATGTTGCTCCCCCCGAGGCAAGACGGCATCGGTGAAAGCCCGTGAAACCTCAGGCATGAGAGAGTGGTAAATTAGAAAATGCTCTCTTATATCAAGATGTTGCATAAGGCTGTTTAGTCGGTGTTAGCTGATTGAAACTAGGCATGTGCTGCAGATCATGAGGGTCTGATTGCGAGCTTTGAAACCGGCGGATGACCGCCCCGGCTCATCATTGATTACCGGGGACTACAATCATGCATCATGACGCTTCCAAGCGCAGCGATATCGCGGCCAAGCTCGATTTCGTCGGAATGGGTAAAGCGCAGTTGGCGGCACTTGCAGCTCGCGCCCCGCAAATCGAAGGTTCGATCGACCAGGCGTTGAACCGGTTTTATGCCCAGGCCGCGGCCAATCCGGAAACCGGACGGCATTTCCGTGATGCATCCCATATCAATCACGCCAAGCAGAAGCAGGTCGAGCACTGGCGGACGATCATGACCGGAAAGTTTGACCACGCCTATATCGAGAGTGTGACCCGGATCGGCCGGGTTCACGCCAGGCTGGGGCTGGAGCCGCAGTGGTATATCGGCGGCTATTCGCTGATCCTCGAGGAGATGATCAAAACGGTGGTCGCCGGCGAACTCGGCGGTTTCGGAGCGCGCCGCAAGGCCCGGGACACCGGAGAGGGCGTGGCCGCCGTCGTCAAGGCTGCGCTGATCGACATGGATTACTCGATCTCGGTCTATCTCGATGCGCTGAACGAGGAGCGTCAAAAGGCAGAACAGGAGCGCGCGCAGCTCAAGGCCGACCAGGACAAGGCGCTTGAGGCGCTCGAACAGGCGCTTCGCGGTCTGGCCGAAGGCGATCTCGGCTCCACCATTTCCGAGCCGCTGTCTGCGGATTTCGATCAGCTCAAGGCCAACTACAACGCATCCGTCGCCAAGCTCAGCCAGACATTCGGCGAGATAATCGATTCCATCCGCCAATCGACGGCCGACACCCGTGAACTTTCGGGCGCCACCGAAGACATGGCGAAGCGGACGGAACAGCAGGCCGCGGCGCTCGAGGAGACCGCGGCGGCGGTCGAGCAGATTTCGGTCATCTCGAAACAGTCTGAACAGCGTGTGTCCGAGGCGCGCCAGGTTGTCGATGCGGCATCGGAACAGGCGGTGCTGTCCGGCCAGACGGTCTCCGACGCGATTTCGGCCATGGGCAAGATCGAGGAATCGTCGAAGAAGATCACCCAGATCATCAGCGTGATTGACGAGATCTCGTTCCAGACCAACCTCTTGGCGCTCAATGCCGGGGTCGAGGCGGCCCGAGCCGGCGAGGCGGGCAGGGGCTTTGCGGTGGTGGCACAGGAGGTACGTGAACTGGCCCAGCGCTCGGCTTCAGCCGCCAGGGAAATCAAGGATCTCATCGACGCCTCCTTCGATGATGTTCTCAGGGGCGTGTCGCTGGTCAACAAGACCGGAGAGACGTTGAGCAGCATCGGTGGCCAGGTCCGCGTCATCAGCGAACATTTTGGCGTAATCGCGATGGCCGCACGGGAACAGGCCACCGGAATATCCGAGATCAACGCAGCCGTTGGCTCCATGGACCAGATCACCCAGCAGAATGCGGCGATGGTCGAGCAGACCAACGCGGCCACACAGAACCTGCTCGGCATCAACCAGACCCTTGGCCAGCTTGTTTCGCGCTTCTCATTATCGGGGCAGAGCAGACAAGTGTTGGAGCACCGGGGAACTGCCAGAGCGGCGTGACCCACCTGGCGCTGTTGAGGTTCGCTGAACCTTGACTCTTGCTTCAACAGGGCCTGGTCTTTCTTTTGTCCTCACGAAATGTACTGTAACGTACATATGATTACATTGTAGTTTTATATTCGCCAATTGTGAGATCTTGCCGCAGTGATTAATTAGTTTTTAGTAATAAACGAACAAACATCACGGCAAGACCATGATGATCTTGTTGCAAGCCTGACAACGGCGGATTTTCCGCTCCTCCTCTAGGCCTCGGATCGGAATAGCTGCAATGAGCGAAAAAGAAATATCGGAAAAACTGACCTTTGTCGGCATGGATTCAGCGCAGATGACGACGCTGAGCGCCCTCAAGCCCTTGATAGCGGAAGCAGTCGGGCCGGCGCTCGACCGGTTTTACGGTCAGGCCAAATCCAATCCGGAAACCGCGCGGCATTTCCGCGATGCCTCCCATATCGAACATGCCAAGCAGAAGCAGGTGGATCACTGGGGCATCATTGCCTCCGGAAAGTTCGACAATGCCTATATCGAAGGCGTGACCCGCATCGGCAAGGTCCATGCCAAACTGGGTCTTGAACCCAAATGGTACATCGGCGGCTACTCGCTGATCCTTGAAGAACTGGTGACCCGTATCATCGCCAAGGAACTGAAAGGATTCGGAACGAGGAAGAAAGCCGACAAGGCAGCAAAGGACGTGTCCGCCGTGGTCAAGGCCGCGCTCATCGACATGGACTATGCGATCTCGGTCTACCTCGATGAACTGAGCCAGGAACGCGCCAAGGCTGAACGCGAACGCGCGCGCCTTAAGGCCGAACAGGACATGGCCCTGGCGGCGCTGGACCGTGCGCTCACCACCTTGGCGCAGGGTGACTTGCGGTCCTCCATCACGGAAGACCTTTGCTCCGATTTCGATGATCTCAAGAGCAAGTTCAACACCGCGGTGTCCAAGCTTGACGAGGCGTTTCTCGACATCGCGGCCTCGATCAAACAGTCTGCGTCCGATACCCGCGAGCTTTCCGGTGCAACCGACGATATGGCGCGGCGCACCGAGCAGCAGGCCGCGGCACTTGAGCAGACCGCGGCGGCAATCGAGCAGATCAGCACGATTTCAAGGCAATCCTCCGAACGCACCAAAGAAGCCCGCCAGGTGGTCAGCCAGACCTCCGAGCAGGCCGCGCAATCGGGCAAGACAGTGACCGATGCGATCGCCGCCATGGGCAAGATCGAGGAATCGTCCAAGAAGATCACCCAGATCATCTCGGTGATCGACGAGATCTCCTTCCAGACCAACCTGCTGGCTCTCAATGCCGGGGTCGAGGCCGCCCGCGCGGGAGAGGCGGGCAGGGGGTTTGCCGTCGTCGCCCAGGAAGTGCGCGAACTGGCGCAGCGCTCCGCATCGGCTGCCAAGGAGATCAAGGAACTGATCGAGGCCTCATTCTCCGATGTGCTGACCGGTGTCGAACTGGTCAACAAGACCGGAGAGGCGCTCGGCAGCATCGGCGGCCAGGTGCAGGTCATCAGCGAGCACTTTGCCACGATCTCCCAGGCCGCGCAGGAGCAGTCCACCGGGATATCCGAGATCAACAGCTCCGTCAGCGCCATGGACCAGATCACCCAGCAGAACGCGGCGATGGTCGAAGAGACCAATGCCGCCACCCAGAACCTGCTCGGCATCAACCAGACGCTCGCCGAACTGGCGTCCCGGTTCACCGTCTCGGGCCAGAGCACGCAGGCGCTCAGCCAGCCTGGTTACGCAAGGGTGGCCTGAGCCGTCCGCCAGGCGGGCCACCGCGCCCGGTACTCGGCGGCCCGCGCGGGATCGAGATTGGTCCTGGCGAGATCGCCGCCGGCCCAGGCCATCACTTTCGGATCCATCACCCGGAACCAGAGCGATGGAATGACCGCAAGCAGGAAGCTGCCGGGATAGCCCGACGGCAGGGTCGGCAACTCGTCGAAGGAGCGCAGCGCCTGGTAGGGCCTGAGCGGGTTGGCGTGATGGTCCGAATGCCGCTGCAAATGGAACAGCATCAGGTTCGAGATGATGTGGTTGGTGTTCCACGAATGCCGCGGCTCGCACGGTTCGTAGCGCCCGTCGGGCTTCTGATCCCGCTTGAGCCCGTAATGCTCGACATAGTTGGCGGTGGTCAGGTGAAACCAGCCGATCAGGTTGTGAACCAGCACAAACGCCAGCATCGGCCAGCCGAACAGGGCGATCAGCGCGAGGTCCGCCGCAAGCGTGATCGCGTAGCCCTGCAGGATGTCGTTGCGCCAGTGCCAGAACCCCAAGCCCCTGCGCGCCAGCCGGGCCCGTTCCATCCGCCAGCCGCGCAACGCCGTGCCCGGGATCTCGCGGCATGCGAAGCGCCACAGGCTTTCGCCAAGCCGGGCCGAGGCGGGATCCTCGGGGGTGGCGACATGCACATGGTGGCCGCGATTGTGCTCGATGCAGAAATGCCCGTAACCCGAGACCGCGTTCGCGAATTTTGCGCCCCATTGATCGAGCCGGTTCGGCTTGTGGCCGAGCTCGTGCCCGACGGTGATGGCTGTGCCCGAACTCACCCCCGCAGCCGCGACCAGACCAATCCAGGCCCACCAGGGGGTGCCGGGCTGTCCGGCGGCAATCGCGCAAGTCAGGAATGAAAACCAGAACACCGGCACGGCGAGGAACAGCAGCATCCGGTAATACGGGTCGGAGGCCATTGCTTCGACAACCTCTTCCGGCGGGTTGTTCGGATCGACGTCGACCAGATGGTCTCCGATGACGAAGACGCCATAATAGAAGACGATCGGAACGGCGGCCCACCAGGCGTCACCGCTCGTAAGCAGCGCCAGGGCTGCCAGGCCCGGCAGGGAAGGCGACAGCACCGACAGGATCCAGAGCCCGCGTTTCCGGTCGCGGTACTCGATGCGGCCCCCGCTCTTCGTCGTGCCTACGAAAATCATCGCTCGCCTCCACGGCGAGCAGCGTATGCCTCTCAACGGGAGCGGGCAAGCTTGCCTTTCGAGCGATCCGAGGCTGCCCTTCGGCAACCGCTCGAAAAGGATTTCCGAAGCACCGGAACCTCAGGCAACCGGTCCTCCCGGACGGGGGGCGCCAGTGTGCGAGCGCCTCTCAGGCTGCCTTGACGATGAACCGGTCGCGGCCCGCTTCCTTGGCTTCGTAAAGCGCCACGTCGGCACGCCGCATCAGCGAATTCAGGTCGTCGCCCGGGGCAAGCGCAGCCACCCCGAGGCTCACGGTCACGCGCAGCAACTGGCCCTCGAAATGGAACGGCAAGTCCGCGACCGAGGCCCGCAGCCGTTCGGCCAGTGCCGAAGCCGCCTCGATGCCCGCATCCGGCAGCAAGACGCAGAATTCCTCGCCGCCGACGCGGCCGATGAGATCGTGCGAGCGCAGCACCTTGTGCCACCGCTGCACAAGTCCCTTGAGAACCTCGTCGCCGGCGGCATGTCCGTTGCGATCATTGATCTGCTTGAAGTGATCCGCATCCAGAAGCATCAGGCAGGCGCTTCCGCCGCTCCGCCTGGTTCGCTCGAGCTCGATGCTCGCCAGTTCCATGAAGCGATGCCGGTTCATGCAGCCGGTCAGGCTGTCGGTCCAGGCAAGTTGGGCCAGCTGCCGCTCCTGCTTTTTTATCTCCGTGATATCGTAGCTGAAGCCGACGATGCCGCCATCGCTGGTGCGGCGCTCCTGGAAGGCGATCCATCGGTTGCCGGGCAGCGCATGTTCATGACGCGCCCCTGGCGCCTGGTGGTCCCGCATCAGCCTGGCAATCCAGTTTTCCTCATCCCCCGCCGCTTCGGGGAACTGGCCGCTGTCGACCCCGCGTCGCAGGATGCTCTCGAAATCCACCCCCTCGACGATGAATTCGGCGACGCGTGGAAGCATGGCCCGGTAGCGCTGGTTGCAGGCGACCAGGCGGTCGCGGCGGTCATACATCACAAATCCCGTGGGCAGGGATTCCATCGCGTCGATGAACCGGATCTTCGTTCTCTCTTCCTGGTCGATGATAAGACGGGTCTCGAGCGAATCCATGATCATGGCCGCAAGGTCGGCAAGCATCCGCTTCTGATCGTCGGTGATCGTCCGTGGCCTTGTGTCGAGCACGCTGAGCGTGCCCATGTTGAGCCCGCCGCTGGCGGTGAGCGGCGCGCCCGCATAAAATCTCAGGCCCGGCTCCCCGGTGACGAACGGATTGTTGCTGAACCGCTCATCCCGACTGGCATCCTCGATGACGAACACCTCGTGCTGGCAGATGGCATGGGCGCAGAACGACCACTCCCTGGGCATGTTGGATGCAGCGACGCCGCTGCATGCCTTGAACCATTGCCGGTCCTCGTCGATCAGCGAGGCCACTGCAATCGGGGCGTCAAGAAGTCGCGCCGCAAGCCGGGTCACCCGGTCGTAGACATCCTGCGGTATGCTGTCGAGCACAGCGAACTCCCGCAGCTTGGCCATTCGCTCGGTCTCGTGCTCGGGAAGGGGGTATGTCGGCAATGTCATGTCCGTCTGGTTGGTTGCGAGGCGCTCATGGTCCGGCCGGATCGAAATGGCCCCTGCAAACCCTGTTGAAGTGTTGCTGTGGAATTAGCGAGGGCTAAATGTATATTGCGTAATATATCCTAATAAAGCGCTACACCTTCTGACATTGATCCGCCGGCCGCAGTGTGTCTCCCGCCTTGCGCCGGCGTCTGCCCGGTGAGCGATTTCTTAACGCCCGCGCGCTAGAACAAATCCCGGTGTTTCGCACAAGGAAGACTTCGATGCGCTATCTGACCGTGATTGCAGTCCTGGCCGGTGTCACTTTGGCTGGTCCTGCCCATGCCTTTGATTACGAGCGCCTGCTCGTCCAGGTCTTCGGCTCCGCGGAACTGAAAGACCTCGGCTGGCCGCTCTTCGGCCTGATTGCTCTGTTCACGGTCGGCTTCTTCTGGATCGCGCTACGGATTGGAAGAAAACGCCAGCGCCGGATGATCGAATCCTACAATGAGCAGCTGCAGGACTATTCCGGCCGGCTGCGCAAAGGCAGATCCTGAGCCCGTCTTGCTGAGCTGGGATCCGTTGTTCCATGCCAGGGCGAGAGGCCTTTCGCAGGACGCACCTTCCATTCATTCAGGCCGGGAATGCGGACTTTCCCGAAATTCATTTCACATCGCCCGCCAATGCTTTAGATAACGGCAGCAGCAACCTGAGGCCTGAACGCCTGAGGTTTTCCAGTTGTCCTTGTCCGTGAGGCCGCCATGCCCGCTCAGCTTTCCGTCAATCTCAACGCCGTGGCCATGCTCCGCAACCGCCGCGATCTGCCATGGCCGAGCGTCACCGGCCTGGGGCGGATCGCGCTCGCGAACGGCGCCCACGGGCTGACGGTGCACCCGCGGCCCGACCAGCGCCATATCCGCTTCTCCGATCTTCCCGGGATCCGGGCGCTGATCGACGATGAATTCCCTCAAGCCGAGTTCAATATCGAAGGCTATCCGACAGACGAATTCATGGAACTCGTCGCCGCCAATGCGCCCGAGCAGGTAACCCTCGTGCCGGACGATCCGGCGCAGGCGACTTCCGATCACGGCTGGGATTTCGAAGGCAAGGGCAATTTCCTGCGCTCGGTGGTGCAGCGGCTGAAGAAGGGCGGCGCCCGCGTCTCGCTGTTCTGCGATCCCGATGCCAGCCGCGCCGCACTCGAAGCCGCGAGCGCCACCGGCGCCGACCGGGTGGAATTTTACACCGGGCCGTATGGCGGCACCTATGACGACCCCGCCCGTGCTGCCGAAGAACTCGCAAAACTCGAAGCTTCGGGCAGGATCGCCGCCGAACTCGGTCTCGGCGTCAATGCCGGTCACGACCTGACGGTCGACAACCTGCCGGCCCTTGCCCGCGCGCTGCCCAATCTGCTCGAAGTCTCGATCGGCCACGGCCTGACCGCTGACGCGCTCGAATACGGCATGGCCGAAACCGTCCGCCGCTTCGTCCGCGCCTGCGGCTGAGCCCGGCCCCCCTGCATCACCGGGAGATGAAGGGAGGCCGGTGTCATGGCCAGTGTCATCGCCAGTGTCATGGCAGGAGATCGGAACCATGACATTTGGTGAAGCTGAGGCGGGCCTCAGCCCGCAAGCGCTGCCTTGCTGGCTTCCAGGAAGCTCTCCAGTGACATCAGTTCCTTGCCGGAAAGGCTGGCGGCGTCGCTGGTGATCATGGAAATCTTGCCTTCGCGCGTGTTGGCGTCGAAGGAGACGAAGGTCGGGATGTAGGGGGCCGGAACGCCGGCGCCGGCCATGCCCTGGGCCAGTTGTTCATCGGTGACATGCACCACCGTCAGAGGCTTGCCGGTAATCTCGCTGGTAAGCGCCGCAATTTCCTCGGTGGTGTGCGCGGTCTCGCCGGTCAGTGTGTAGGTGGCATTCTCGGCCGCAGGGGCGGCGAGCCCCGCAGCAATGGCGCGGGCAATATCATCGCGCGCGATATGGGCCAGCTTGCCATCGCCAGAGGAACTGTACCATTGGCCACTGGCAAGGGCGGTGGGCAGGACCATGAACAGGTTCTCCATGTACCAGCCATTGCGGAAAATGGTGTAGGAAAGCCCCGAGGCCTTAATTGCCTCCTCCGTACCCAGATGGTCGGGGGCAAAGGTGATCAGGCTGTCATCCGGGCTTGGCATTGATGTGTAGAAGATGCGGCCAACGCCTGCCTTTTTCGCCGCCTCGACGGCTGCCAGGTGCTGGCGCAAGCGGGTGCCGGACGCATCAATCGCATCGGTGGATACGATCAGAACGCGATCCGCACCGGCAAGCGCCTCGGTCAGCGAAGCCTGATCGTCGAAATCGACCCGGCGGGTTTCGACCCCGCGGCTGGCAAGTTCCGAGAGCTTGCCGGTGTCACGCGAACCGGCGATGAGGCTGGAAGCGGGCACTTTGAAGCTGTCGAGCAGGTGATGCACTACTGCGGAGCCAAGTTTTCCCGAAGCGCCCGTTATAAGCAGTTTGCCAGTCATGTCTTTTCCTTTCATGGGAGACATCGCAGGCTGCGCTGTCTCGAAAATACAGTAGCTCTCATATTGAGAGTTACTGCACATATGGTATGTAAAAGGAATGCGAAAGAAGGCAGTTTTGCCGCCTATAGTTACCTCGAGGGAACCACCCATGGATGCGTATATCTCGTTCGCCGACCGGCTCCGGGCACTGCAGCAGCATAGTTCCTTCGAAAACTGCCCCGTGCGCCAGGTCATGCAGGGGATCTTCGGCAAGTGGAGCACCTTGCTGCTGCTGGCGCTCAGCGAACGGCCCTACCGCTTCGGCGAGTTGCGCCGCCTGGTGCCCGACATCTCGCAGCGCATGCTGACCCAGACGCTCAGAGATCTCGAACGTGACGGTCATGTCTACCGCAAGGTCTACGCCACCAAGCCGCCAAGCGTCGAATACGGCCTGACGGCTCTGGGAACCTCAATGCTCACCCCGCTCAACGACCTGGTGGTCTGGGCCGGGGACAATTTCGCTGCCGTCGAATCCGCCCGCAAGCGCTTCGACGCCGGCGCGGAGGCCTGAGGCGCGCCCAGGCGGCGGCCCGGTCGCGCATGATCAGGAACCGTTGATCAGGCGCTTTTGCCTCTCCCGGCCGGCATCCAGTCCGGCTTGGCGCGATGGTGCTTGAAAATGTGACGCCGCTCGGTCAGAAAACACCGATAATTTCGCGGGAAACAGAATGAGTCGGCTCACCTCCACGATCATCGCGGCAGCATCCGCGGCCCTGCTCGCCGCGGCGCTGGCCGGTTGTGCCGCGCAATCCAGCCCGCCGCAGCCGCGGCCGGTCGCGCCGCCGAATTTCGAATCGCTGACGCCGCCGCGGAGCCTGTTGCGCGAGGACACGATCGAGGCCGGAACCCACGACCGCAATGAAAGCCGGCTCGCCTATGTCGGAATCTGGGCCCGGTCCGGCGATGGCTGCGCGATGATGGACCAGACCGCCTTCGACGGTTTCGCAGTGATCACGCCTGGCACGCTTCGCCATCCGGGCGAAACCTGCAGCTTCGAACCCGGCGCGCCGGGGCAGGGGTATATGCAGGGTGAAGCAAGCTGCAAGGTGGGGCGCAAGACGATCAAGCGCGCCATCTCCATGGAAATGCTCAGCCGCAGCGCCATGCAGCTGAGCATCGACGGCGCGGACCAGAACCTGGTGCGCTGCCATCTGCCGAACTGAACCCGGCGGCGCAACGATTCTTCGCCCGGGAGCGGCATTGCATCGGCGACCGCCCGCAGGCTTGCGGGGCCGCTGGAGGCTTGCATCACCGGGAGCCTGGAAGCAGGCCGAACCGGCTGTGCAAGGCTGCAAGGACACTGTTAGGCTTTGCCGGTGCAAGATGCGTCGAACGAGTGTCGCAATCCCTCAACCGCGGACGGCAGAATGATGGCCAGTATATTCGAGCAGTTTGTAACACTCTGGGTGGTGATCGATCCGATCGGCACGATACCGGTTTTCGTTGCCGTAACGGCGGCGCTGGACCCGGCAGTGCACCGCCGGGTCGCGCTGCAAGCTGCGCTGATAGCCGCGTGCGTGCTTCTGTTCTTCCTGGTCGCCGGACAGTTCCTGATCGATGCGCTCGGAATCAGTCTGCCGGCGTTTCAGATTGCCGGCGGGCTCATCCTGTTCCTGTTTGCGCTGACCATGATCTTTGGCGAGTCCAAGCCCGAGCGCGAAACGGCCGAGGCCGTCGCCCAGGATGCCCCGTCGCCGGCCATTTTCCCGCTTGCGGTGCCCTCGATCGCCTCGCCCGGCGCCATGCTGGCGGTTGTTTTGTTGACCGACAACAACCGCTTCAGCATCTCCGAGCAGGTTGTCACGGCCGCCATCCTTATGGCTGTGCTCGCCTGCGCTCTGGTTCTCATGCTGCTCGCCGGCCCGATCCTGAAGGTCATCGGCAAGGGCGGTGCTGCGATTGTCAGCCGGGTCATGGGAATGATACTTGCCGCCGTGGCCGTCGATGCGGTGATCAACGCAATCTTCGACATGATTCCCGCCTGAACACCCTGAAATGATGTGAACTGACCTGTTTTCAAAGGATACGCCGAATGCAAGCCTTGCCGGATTCGCTGTCGATCGCCCAGGAAATCCAGCTCTCCGTCGCGCCGGTCTTCATGCTGACCGCGATTGCCGCGCTGTTGGCCCTCCTGTTCAATCGCCTGTCCCAGACCCAGGATCAGATCCGCGCGCTTGGCGCGCGTCCGGAAGGTGAGGGAACGGTGGCTGGGCCGGACAAGGCAGTATCGCGCTTGCTTGCCGCCCGTGTATCGCGGCTCCGGTGGGCCATCAGATGCAACTCCACCGCCGCCATCCTGATCTGCTCTGTCGTCGTGTCCATCTTTGTCAGCGATTACCTCGTGCCCGACATTTCGAACCTGATCGCGACCCTCTTCATCGCCGCCATGACCTTGCTCGCCGCCGGGTTCATTCTGCTCCTGCGCGATATTTCCAGGTCCTGAACTGAGCGCTTCCACGCTGAGTGCCGGTGCCGGCCGACACCCCGCGGCCGGGGGTCGGCGTAGAGTTTGCTTTCCAGGGCCCGGCCACATGTTTCCACTTGACGCAGTACCGTACGGTACGGTACATGCCGCGCATGAACATGACCCTTGCCCCAGATATTGCTCCCAGGCCGGCCGCAGCGCCCGCTGATGCCGCCATGGCCGCGTCGGCGGGCGAAGCCCTGTCTGAGCGCCAGCGCGAAGTGCTCGATGCGGTGCTCAAGCTGATGGTGGCGGAAGGCGACGGGTTCTCGGTCGCCGCCGTGGCGCGTGCGGCGAGCTGCTCCAAGGAGACGCTTTACAAGTGGTTCGGCGACCGCGACGGGCTGCTGACCGCCACCGTGCGCTGGCAGGCCTCGAAGGTGCGGATGCCGAAACTGCCCGAAGACCGGCTCACGCGCCAAAGCCTCGAGGCGGCGCTCACCGGATTTGCCGCGAGCTGGCTCACGGTGATTACCGGCGATCTGTCGATCGCGCTCAACCGCGCCGCCGTTTCCCACGCGGGATCGGGCAAGAGCCGGCTCGGCGAAATCGTGCTGACCAACGGGCCGTTCGCGATGAAACGGCGCATCGAGCCGCTGCTCGAGGCGGGCAGGGCGGCGGGACTGCTTGACTTCGCCGACGTGGCCGACGCCTTCCGCAGCCTCTTCGGGCTGGTTGTCGCCGACACCCAGATCCGGCTGCTGCTGGGCGAGGACAGCCATCCGGACCAGGCCGAGATCGGCACGATATCCGCCCAGGCGGTGACGAAATTCCTCAGGCTATACGGCCGGGGGTGAAACACGAACTTCCGGCGGCGGGGAACGCCCCGCATCCGGCCAACAACGACAACGCGAACCAACGGGAGTGTCTCATGCGCGTATATTATGATCGCGACGCCGATCTCAACCTGATCAAGTCGAAGAAGGTGGCCATCATCGGCTACGGTTCCCAGGGCCGGGCGCATGCGCTCAACCTGAAGGATTCGGGCGCCGGCAACGTCGCCATTGCGCTGAAGGCCGGTTCGCCGACCGTCAAGAAGGCCGAAGCCGACGGTTTCAAGGTCATGACCGTGGCCGAAGCTGCCGCCTGGGCCGACCTGATGATGATGGCGACCCCTGACGAACTGCAGGCCGACATCTACAAGAACGAGATCGCCGACAACATCCGCGACGGCGCGGCCATCGCCTTCGCCCACGGCCTCAATGTCCATTTCGGCCTGATCGAGCCGAAGGCTTCGGTCGACGTCGTCATGATCGCGCCCAAGGGCCCCGGCCACACCGTGCGCGGCGAATACCAGAAGGGCGGCGGCGTGCCGTGCCTGATCGCCATCCACCAGGATGCTTCGGGCAACGCCCATGATCTGGCGCTCTCCTACGCCTGCGGCGTCGGCGGCGGCCGCTCCGGCATCATCGAGACCAACTTCCGCGAAGAGTGCGAAACCGACCTTTTCGGCGAGCAGGTTGTTCTCTGCGGCGGTCTGGTCGAACTGATCCGCGCCGGTTTCGAAACGCTGGTCGAAGCCGGCTACGCGCCGGAAATGGCCTATTTCGAGTGCCTTCACGAGGTCAAGCTGATCGTCGACCTGATCTATGAAGGCGGCATCGCCAACATGAACTACTCGATCTCCAACACCGCCGAGTGGGGCGAATATGTCTCCGGCCCGCGCATCATCACCGCCGAAACCAAGGCCGAGATGAAGCGCGTTCTCAACGACATCCAGACCGGCAAGTTCACTAGCGACTGGATGCAGGAATACAAGGCCGGCGCCTCGCGCTTCAAGGGCATCCGCCGCATGAACGACCGTCACCAGATCGAGGAAGTCGGCGAAAAGCTGCGCGGCATGATGCCCTGGATCAAGGGCAACGCGCTGGTCGACAAGTCGAAGAACTGAGCCTTTACGGGTTGTGAAGATGAGGGCCGGGAGCGATCCCGGCCTTTTTGCAATGTTCATGCCGGAAGCCGGTGTGTAGCAGGGATGGAGCTATAGGCTGCCAGTCAACCGGATCCGGCAAGCAGATTACGGCTTCTTACTATGGTCTCAAAAGTTCTATCTTAGGTCAGCTGTTTCGCTTGTGGCAGGCGTCGAACCTGCTCCGAGCAATTCATCCAGAATCTGGTCAACCAGATTGTCGCGTGAAACCACGCCGACATAGGCGCCCCGAAAATCGATAAGAACAACCGCGTCAAGCCGGTTCTTACGAACAGCCGCGAACAGTTCTGCCAATGTTGACCGGTAATCCAGCCAGATCTTGTTGCCTTCTCTTGTTGCGCGTATCCGCGGATTTTTCATCAATACGGCAAAATTTGTTTTTTGCAGTCTTGCCTTGATTTGGTCCGGCGTAATCGTCAGATGCTTGACTTTATAATCAATGGCCCCGCCATCAAGTGGCAATCGGACGAGGTCCAGAAAGTAGGAAGATTCAAAAAATCCTATGGGTTTATGCGCGTCATCGAGAACAATCAGGCCATGGAATCCGCCACTTAGTAGTGACTGGTAAATTGAGGTGGCCAGTACCAGCACTCGGGCGTTTCTATCGTCTTCCGGGACCTTTTCCCAAGCATCGGCATCTATCGCTATGACCCTTTGGGCCTGCTGGAAAAAGGCCGAACGAGCGATGTCGGCATTAAGGGCCTTTGTTCCGACTATGCTTCCCAACTCAATCGATTTGGTTGCCACTGGCTTGGAGGATAACTCGTGCAGCTTTACAGAAAAGCCGCCTCCCGCGAACTCTGAGATGGCTCCACTGAGGATCAGGTAGAAAACGATGGGGAGCAGGAACACGCCTATTACAGTCGGCGAGACTTCAATTTTCCGCCAGTTGAATGCAATGAGAAGTGCCAGCAGGCAGGCGAAAAGTGCGACTGATATAACGAGCGCGAGAACATCGATCTGCATTGTGTGACCTCATTCTGCTTTATGCCAAGTTGAGCATTTTCAGTGAAACGCATAGGGGCTTCCGAGGCTCCCAATCCCCTCACAAAACGGCAGTCTCTTCGTGCAGCCTTCCACTCCATCAGTGGCGGCGTTCGCCCATTCAAGTCACCGGTCTTCATCTCATTGATCCACTGTTACGGAATGAGATGAGATCGTCACGTAATGCACGTCTTCCCGGATATGCGATAGTGGAGTGTATCGTGCATTTGGTTCTATTTGAAGGTGAAAATGGCCTGCGGTCGTCGGACAAGGGACCGGCAGAAATAATTTGAAACAAGTTCATCCGGCATATCGAACCTGGCCTTAACCCTTCGCAAGGCAGAATGCGGTCTCGATTGGATGGCAATCAATGCGATCGGATAGCGGATGACTTTGATGCAAGGCGAAAGGGCACAACGCCTGCACCACTGGGATTTTTCCCGGGCGCTCTATCTCGTGCTCGGCATTCCGTTTCATGCCGCCGTGATCTATTCGCTGAGCCATGAATGGTCGGTGGCCTCACCCGACAAGAGCCAGCTGCTCACCTGGCTTGCCGATTTCCTGCACAGTTTTCGCATGCCCGGCTTTTTCCTGCTCGCGGGCCTGTTCTCGATGATGTTGCTTGACCGGCAGGGCGCCTGGCCCTGGCTGAGGTCAAGGCTGGTCCGCCTCGGCCTGCCGCTGCTCTCCGCCACGCTGCTGATCGTGCCGTTCCAGATCGCCGTCCAGCAGGTGGCGCTTGCCGTCAAGGGCACGGTGCCGGCATCGGATGTTCCGGGCCTGATCGCGGCTCAACTCAGCCATTTCGGCGAGCCGTGGATCGCGCATCTGTGGTTCCTCTGGGTGCTGATCGCCTATTGCATCGGGCTCGCGATCCTGCAGGCGCTGAGCCGCGGAACCTTGCGCGCCCGGCTGGAGGCCTTCGTCGCCTGGGTCGGCGACAACCGCATCCTCTCGCTCGCCGCCGTCGCCGCCATCTGCGAGCTCGCCGCCCGCGCTCAGGAAATCGTCGTTGGGGCAAGCCCCTACTACGGAAACGCGATGATCAACTACAATCTCTATGTCATCTATTTCGGCTTCGGCGCGCTGGTCTATTCGAGCCGCAAGCTCAACGACCTGCTGCTCAGGCCGGGCCCGTTGGCCGCGCTCGCCGGCGTGGCGCTGGTCCTCTACGCCCAGGTGCCGCATGCCAACCTGATCGATCACACCCTGAAGGTGATGGCGGCGATTTTGGGTGCGCTGATGATCGTCGGCTACATCTCGAACCTGGCGCACCGGCATTTCAACCGCCCCGATGCGCGGGTGCGAAAGCTGGTCGACGCCTCGTTCACCATCTACCTGTTTCACCACCCGGTGATCTATGTGCTGGCGACGTTGTTCCTGATGGTCGATTTGCCGCCGGTGCTCGAATTCGCGATCATTGCCACCTCCGCCGGCCTGATCTCCTACGCCATCCACCTCGCCGTCAGCCGCAGCGCGGCCCTGATGCTGATGTTCAACGGCGTGAGGCGGAAAAAGGCGCCTGTGTCGCAGCCGTCGCGCGCGGATACCGCCAAGCCCCAATCCATCCCGGCGGAAAGACCTTATCCCCTGCGCGGGTGAGGGGAGTGGGCCTCAGCGCTGCTCGGGTGGCACATCCTTGAGCCGCTGTGAAAACACCGCGGCATCTTCCATGGACCAGGACATGTGCACGCGGGTTGCCGACGGTGGCCGCTTGGCGACCGACAGTCCGGGCCGCCATTCCGTTGCCGGACGGATCGGCCGTGGCGCAAACCCGCCCCCGCAATTGGGGCAGACGTTCAACAGAACGGTCTCCACGCAATCGGCGCAGAAGGTGCACTCGAAGGTGCAGATCCGCGCATCCGTCGCATCAGGCGGCAGGTCCTTGTCGCAGCATTCGCAGTTCGGTCTCAGTTCCAGTGCCATTGCCATGTCTCCACTTACAGCACCAATTTGCGCCCGGCCTAACCGCCGCGCACCACCCGGCCCAGCCGCTTGATGCCTTCTTCGATCATCACCTCGGAGGCGCAGGAGAAGGACAGCCGGATGGTGTTGGCGCCCGAGCCGTCGGCGAAGAAGGCCTTGCCCGGCACGAAGGCGACGCGTTCCGTCTTCAGGCTTTCGGCCAGCAGCGCCGCGCCGTCAAACCCTTCGGGCAGGGTGACCCAGACGAACATGCCGCCATCGGGCTTTGTCCAGCTCACGCCGTCGGGCATGTGGCGGGCGAGGGCCGCCAGCATGGCGTCGCGCCGCGCCTGGTAGGTGGCCTTGATCTTCCCGACCTGCGCCTCGAAGCCGTCGGAAGCAACCCGGTGGATCGCCATCTGGTTGAGCGTCGCCGAATGCAGGTCGGCCGCCTGTTTCATCAGGACGAGCTTGGAAATCACCGGTTTTGCGGCGCAGACCCAGCCGACGCGCAGGCCCGGCGCGAGCGTCTTGGAGAAGCTGCCGCAGTAGATCGTGCGGGTCGCCTCGATCGAGCCCGAGCGTTCGATGTCGAGCGCCAGCAGCGGCGGGATCTCGTCGCCGTCATAGCGCAGCGACTGGTAGGCGGCGTCCTCGATCACCGCGATGTCGAGTTCTTCGGCCAGGTCGAGAATATTCTTGCGCGCGCTTTCGGGCAGCGTCTCGCCGGTCGGATTGGCGAAATCGGCCGAGGCATAGGCGAATTTCACCTGCCCGCCGTTGGCCGCCGCGGTCGCGCGATAGTCATCCGCCGAGCGGTTGCCGAGCGGGGTGAGGCGGTCGTAATTGGGCTCATAGGCGTTGAAGGCCTGCAGCGCGCCGAGATAGGTCGGCCACCCGACCAGCGCCGTATCGCCCTTCGACAGGAACAGCTTTCCGAGATAGTCGAGCGCCTGCTGCGAACCCGAAGTGATCATGATGTTGTCGGCGCTGCACTCGATCCCGAGCGAGGCCATGCGGGTGACCAGCCAGTCGCGAAGCGGCTTGTAGCCCTCGCTGACCGAGTATTGCAGCGCCGCGCCCTTGGTGTCGCCGGTGAGCGCCGAGGTCAGCGCCGCGCCAAAAGCTTCGGCCGGAAACAGCGCCGGGTCGGGAATGCCGCCGGCAAAGGAGATCACGTCGGGCTGGTCGAGCAGTTTGAGCAGTTCGCGGATTTCCGATGCCTTCATCCGTTCCGCCCGCGTGGCGAAAAGTCCCGGCCAGTCGAGCCCGTGCCCGGCTGTCGCGGTGCCGTTTGCGTCGGCCTGCATCTGAGTGCTCATGTCCCGTCCTCCCAAGTGCGGCAGGCGATGGCGCGTCGATGCCATTCCGTTTGCCGCAGGTCCTGATCGTTTCAGCCTGATGGGCCGGTCCGGGCGCAACAAAAATGCGTTCATGACGGCCTGCGAGCAACAATGATCACGAATCGTAATTTATGTCAATAATGCTGACCTAATTTGAATTCGCCTGACTCGGGAGCGTGTGCGGCGGCCGTGTTGCTGTGGGTAAATCGGTTAGATTGCCGCAGGTGTCGAAATCCGCGCGCCAGACCATTGCTTTTCCACGAATAATGAAAAGGATTGCCTTGTTCTTGTCCAAGCTGATGACTAAGTGACGAGCACAAAACCGCGAAAAGCGGATGTCAGAGGGCTGTCCCCCGGGGAATATTGATGAGCGCCAGCGCGCCTGGAACGACTTTTATTGTCTTGATGCTGCCATTTCTGGCGGCGCTGATTGCCCCGTGGCTGACACGTCGTCTCGGCCACAATGCAGCATGGCTTCTGGCCTTGGCGCCGGTGGCGATCTTCATCCATTTTCTTGGCTTTTCCGCCGATGTCGCCGATGGCGGTGTCGTCACCGGCGGTTTCCAGTGGGTTCCGTCCTACAATGTCAGTTTCTCCTGGCTGATCGACGGTCTTTCGCTGACCTTCGCGCTGCTGATCTCGGGCATCGGCGCGCTGATCATTCTCTATTCCGGCGGTTACCTCAAAGGCCACGACCAGCTCGGCCGGTTCTTCTCGTTCATGCTTTTGTTCATGGGCGCCATGCTCGGCGTGGTCATTTCCGACAGCTTCCTGATGCTGTTTGTCTATTGGGAACTGACCTCGATCACCTCGTTCCTGCTGATCGGTTTCGACCACGCCCGCGAGGCCTCGCGCCGCGCCGCCATCCAGGCGCTGGTGGTCACCGGCGGCGGCGGACTGGCACTGTTGGCCGGTCTGCTGGTGATCTGGAACATCACCGGCGTCAGCCAGGTCTCGCTGCTCTTGAACTATGGCGACGAGCTTCGCGGCAGCCCGTTCTACTTGCTGGCGCTGCTCCTGGTGCTTGGCGGCGCGTTTTCGAAGTCGGCGCAGTTCCCGCTGCATTTCTGGTTGCCCAACGCCATGGAAGCGCCGACGCCGGTGTCGGCCTATCTGCATTCGGCCACCATGGTCAAAGCCGGCGTCTATCTGCTGATGCGGCTCAATCCGGTGCTTGGCGACACTGTCTGGTGGGGGACCATTCTGCCGGTCTTCGGCGGCACGACGCTGATCGTCGGCACGGCTCTCGCCATCCGCCAGACCGATCTCAAGCTGATGCTGGCCTACACCACGGTCTCCTCGTTAGGATTGCTGGTCATGCTGACCGGTTTCGGCTCCGAACACGCCATCGCGGCGGCCGTGCTCTACCTGGTGGCGCATTCGCTGTTCAAGGGCGGGCTGTTCATGGTCGCTGGCCTGATCGACCACGAGGCCGGTACCCGGGACGTCACCAGGCTCGGCGGCCTGCGCAGGGCCATGCCGGTGACCTTCGTCGCAGCCCTTGCCGCGGCGATCTCGATGGCCGGCCTGCCGCCGTTTTTGGGCTTCCTCGCTAAGGAGGAGATCTACTACGCGCTCTGGCACACCGATCCCTGGTCGCTGGCCTTCGTCGCAGTGGCTGTCATCGGCAACGGCCTGATGTTCGTCATCGGCTTTGCCGTCGCGCTCAAGCCGTTCCTCGGCCCCGAGGTCAAGACGCCGAAGCACGCCCATGAAGGGCCGGTGCTGCTCTGGCTCGGACCGCTGACGCTGGGCATCGCCGCGCTGGTTGCCGCGCTGATCTCGCCTGTCACCCACCGCTTCATCTCCTCGCCGATGGCGAGCGCCATCGCCGGCGAGGCCGAAACCGTGACCATCTCGGTGATCCCGCACATGGGCCCGGCGTTGATCCTGTCGCTGGTCACCATCGCCTTCGGCATCATCGCCTATCGCATGCTCGACCGGCTTCGCGCCGGGATGGCTTGGCTGCTTGCGGCCATCGGCTGGGGCCCGGACCGCGGCTTCGACCAGTTCATCAGCGGCGCGGTGCGCCTCTCGGTGGCGGTGACGCGTCTTGTCCAGCCCGGCCGCCTCGACATCTACATGACCGTCACCTTCCTGATGATCGCCGCGGCCCTGATCGGACCGATGGCCTGGTACGGCGAATGGCCGGCGATGCCGGTCTGGCCCGAAGACGCTCAGTTCCACGAACTGGTGGTTGCGGCCATCGTGCTGATCGGACTGGCCGCCGTCATCTATGCCCGCGACCGGCTGACGGCCATCGTTTCGCTCGGCATCCAGGGCTTTGCCGTGGCGCTGATCTTCATGCTGTTCGGCGCGCCCGACCTGTCGTTCACCCAGTTCATGGTCGAGACGCTGGCGGTGGTCATCCTGGCGTTGGTCATGACCCGATTGAAACTGCACGCCTCGGATCACCGGCCAACCCTGCAGAAGGTCGTCGACATGAGTGTGGCGATCGCCTGCGGCGGCGGCTTCACGCTCTACCTGCTTTCGGTGACCCAGCAGCCGTTCAACACCGCGCTGAGCGATTTCTTCTCGGCCTACTCGAAAGTCGTCGCCCACGGCGCCAATGTCGTCAACGTCATCATTGTCGATTTCCGCGGCACGGATACGCTGGGCGAGATCGCGGTTGTGATGGTCACCGGCCTTGCCATCCTCTCGCTGATCCGCATCCGTACCCCGCGCGCCACGGTGGCCGACAACGACCCCGACCGGCGCGCCGCACAAGGTCCTGCACAGGGCAGGGAGGTGAGATGACATGCGTACGGTAATCTTCCGCTCGATCGCGCCCTATCTCACCAGCCTGATGGTGCTGTTTTCGATCTTCGTTCTGCTGCGCGGCCACAACGAGCCCGGCGGCGGCTTCATCGGCGGCCTGATCGCGGCCTCGGCGCTGGCGATCTACGGCATTGCCTGCGGCGTAGCACCTGTCCGCCGCGCCATCTATTTCCATCCGATGGCGATCGCCGCCTTCGGCCTGTTCATGTCGGCCATGGCCGGTGTGCTGTCGATCTTTGCCGGCGTGCCCTACATGTCGGGCCTGTGGATCTACCCGCACCTCTTCGGTGTGGAGATCCCGCTGTCGAGCGTGCTGGTGTTCGATGTTGGCGTCTATCTGGTTGTGGTCGGCGCCATCTCGTCGATAGCGCTGGCGCTTGAGGAAAGGGACCGCGACTGATGGAACCGATCCTTGCCATCCTGGTGGGCGCGCTGTTTACCGTCGCCATCTACCTGTTCCTGTCCAAGCATGTCATCCGCATCCTGATGGGCGCTGCCATTCTCGGCAACGCCGTCAACCTGCTGATCTTCACCGCGGGCCGCGTCACCCGCGAAGTGCCGCCGATCATTCCGGGCGATGCCGATGCGTTGACGGGGGCCGCCGCCAACCCGCTGCCGCAGGCGCTGATCCTGACGGCGATCGTGATCTCGTTCTCGTTCTTCGCGTTTCTCCTGGTGCTGGGTTACCGCGCCTTCCAGGAACTCGAGACCGACAGCTCCGACGACATGCGCGTAGCCGAGCCGGTGGGGGACAAGTCCCCGCCGGCCGGGTACTGAGGGGAGACCGGCAATGGCTGGAAAAAGCGAAGCTCTCCAGGATCTTTCCGTCGCTTACGTGATGCAGCCGGTGGCGGCTGCCGACTGGCTGATCGTCGCTCCGGTGATCTGGTGCATCCTGATCGGCGCGGTCCTGCTGATGCTCAGGAAGCGCACCGACCTGCAGCCGCTGATCGCCATTCCGGCGCTGGCGCTGCTGGTGCTGATGACGCTGGGACTACTCGTGCATGTCTTTCAGAGCGGCACGCTGAGCATGACCATGGGCCGCTGGCTGCCGCCGTTCGGCATATCGTTTACGGTCGATCTGCTCGGCGCCTTCTTCGCCGCCACCTCGGCGCTGGTGGCGCTCGGCGCCGGAATCTACGGCCGCTCGGATGTCGATGACACCGGCCGCCGCTACGGCTTCTACCCGTTCCTGATGCTGATCATGGCCGGCATTCTCGGCGCGTTCCTGACCGGCGACATCTTCAACCTCTATGTCTGGTTCGAGGTGCTGCTGATTTCCTCCTTCGGCCTGCTGGTGCTCGGCTCCGAGAAGAAACAGCTCGACGGCGCGGTCAAGTATGCCTTCCTCAACCTGATAGCCACGACGCTGTTCCTGGTCGCCACCGGCTATCTCTACGGCCTGTTCGGCACCCTCAACATGGCCGATATCGCCATCAAGGCATCCGAACTGCGCGGCACCGCGCCGCTGATGACGCTGGTGACGCTCTACCTGCTGGCCTTTGCCATGAAGGCCGCCGCATTCCCGGTCAATTTCTGGCTGCCCGCCTCCTATCACACGCCGCGGCTGGTGGTTTCGGCGCTGTTCGCCGGCCTCTTGACCAAGGTCGGCATCTACGCGCTGCTCCGGATCCTCGGCATGCTGTTTCCCTTCGAGCGCGAGGAACTGTCCTTCCTCATCGCCATTGCCGCGGCGCTGACCATGATCCTCGGCGTCATGGGCGCGCTGGCGCAGAATGATATCCGCCGTTCGCTCGGCTTCCTGGTGATTTCGGGCATCGGCGTGATGATGGCCGGACTGGCGCTAGGCAGTCCGGCCGGCCTTTCCGGCGCGATCCTCTACGCCGCCCATTCCATGGTGGTGATGACCGCGCTCTATTTCGCCGCCGGCGTCGCCGCCCGGCTCGGCGGCAGCTTCGAGCTGACCTCCGCCGGCGGGCTCTACACCAAGAACGCCGCGATCGCCGCCATGACGCTGATGCTGTTCCTGTCGGTAGCCGGCCTGCCGCCGTTCTCCGGCTTCTGGCCCAAGATCATGCTGGTCAAGGCCTCGCTCGACATCGGCGCCTGGTGGCTTGCGGGCGCAATCCTGGTGACCGGGCTGTTGACCACGATAACCGTCGGGCGGATCTGGGCGCTCGCCTACTGGCGTCCCGCACCTGCCGGAGACCCCGATGCGGCCGCCCTCAGCCCGTTGCCGGTCGGCGCAACCATGGCGTTGGCTGGTCTGGTCGCCATCACCGTCGCTGCCGGCGTCTGGCCCGAACCTGTGATGGCGCTGGCCCAGGATGCCGCCCGCGGGCTTCTCGATCCGTCCGCCTATGTGCTTTCGGTCTTTCCCGTGGAGGCATCGCAATGAGCCTGTTTCTGGTCAATGTGCTGCTGGCGCTGACCTGGTCGGCGGTCAGCGGTTCGTTCACATTCCTCAATTTTGCCTTCGGCTTCGTGCTGGCGATCTTCGCCCTGTCGCTGATCCGCGAGCAGGTGGGCTCCACCGGCTATTTCTCCCGCGCCCGGCGGGTGATCTCGCTGCTGCTGCTGTTTGTCTATGAACTGGTGCTGTCGGCCTGGAGGGTTGCCGTGCTGGTGCTGTCGCCGCGCATGGATCTCAAGCCGGGGATCTTCGCCTATCCGCTCAGGGTCGACCGCGATTTCGAGATCACCATCCTGGCCAACCTGATCACGCTGACGCCCGGCACGCTGTCTGTGGATGTGTCGGAAGACCGCCGCATTCTCTACGTGCACGCCATCGACGCGTCCGATCCCGACGGCGCCCGGCGCGACATCGCCGAAGGCTTCGAGCGCAAGATCATGGAGGCGTTCCGATGATCAGCGTCGCAACCATCTTCGATCACGCCGTCACCCTTGCGCTCGCAATCCTGAGCCTGTCGTTCCTGGTCACCATCTACCGCATTGTCAAGGGACCGACCCTGCCGGACCGGATCCTGGGCCTCGACATGCTGGTCGCCATCGCGATCGGCTTCATCGCGGTCATCGGCATCAAGACCGGCTATACGCTCTATGTCGATGTGGCGATCGCGCTGGGGCTGGTCGGCTTCCTTGCCACCGTGGCCTTTGCCCGTTTCGTCCTCTCACGCGGCAAGACCGAGGACGATATCCTGAGCGAGGCGCGGGAAGCCGCGTCGGCGGCGCGGCGGCAGGCAAAGGCTGCGGCAAAGGCCAGGTCCGGATCCGGCGGAATGGATACCGGGCCTGCGGCTGGCAAGACTTCGGGAAGGCAAGACAATGAGTGAACTGGTCACACTGGTATCGGCGGCGTTCCTGGTCATCGGCTCGTTTTTCGCGCTGGTTGCTTCCATCGGCCTGCTGCGCTTGCCGGACGTCTATACCCGCATGCATGCCGCCTCCAAGGCCGGTACCATGGGCTCCTGCCTGATGCTGATCGCGCTGGCCATTCATGCCACCGATACCGGAACCATGTCGCGGGCGCTCGCCGGGGTGGTGTTCTTCCTGCTTACGGCTCCGGTGTCCTCGCATCTTCTTGCCAAGGCGGCCTATGCGGTCGGATACCGCTTGCATTCGTCAGCGGTAATGGATGACATGAAGCCGAAAGATAACGCATAGAGATAAGTAATTGTAGTTGAATATTGTCTGCAACCTAAAAATTCATTACGGGGCCAAATTCGCGCCATGATTACATGTTTTTTATAAATTTGTGTAAATTTGTATTAATGGGGAGCAAATTCTACAAGAACTAGTACTTGCTTAAGGTGTAAAACAATGTAAATCCAACGCTGCAGCACGTCGTGCGGAATGTGCGTTATTTGTAACTATCTTGTTCCGAAACCCACACAGCTTGCATTTCAAAAAGAGTTAGGACCAGACTATGACAGAAGCAAACAAGGACAATGGTGCGGATTTGCTCATCGAGCTGACCGCGGAAATTGTCGCTGCTTACGTGAGCAACAACTCCGTGGCGGCTAATGATCTTCCGAACGTGATCTCGCAGGTACATGCCGCACTCGGCGGTGCTACCACGATGACGGAAGAAGTCGTTGAGAAGCCGAAGCCAGCAGTATCGGTTCGCCGGTCGATCCAGAACGATTATCTGATCTGCCTTGAAGACGGCCAGAAGTTCAAGTCGCTCAAGCGGCACCTGATGACCCATTACGGGTTGACGCCCGAGCAGTACCGCGAGAAGTGGGATCTGCCTGCGGATTATCCGATGGTCGCTCCCTCCTATGCCGAAGCGCGGTCGCGCCTGGCCAAGGAAATGGGTCTCGGTCAGAAGCGCAAGCGCGGCAAGTAAGGGTCGGCGGCTCTTCCGGTTCGGTCGTCAACCCTCAACCGGGAACAGCTCCAACCAGTTCGGATCTTTGCATGGACGGCAGCCCGGACATGCGATCCTTGAAAAACCGTGGCCCCGGGGCCACGGTTTTTTCATGCAAACCTGCCTGCTTCCTGTTGCAGAGCTGCGTTCCGGCCGGCCGCTGCCGGCGCCGCGATCAGGGATCTGCGAACATGTGAGGAAAAAAATCCTCACATTTCGGTTCAAAATTACCAAAAACAATGCAGAATCAACGCTAGGGTGTAGGGTGTGGGTGGCTGCACGTCCCCATGATCTGCATATCATGTAAGAAAATATTCCTATTAATGGAGATTTTCATCATGGCTTTCCGACGCAAGAACCCAACCAGCGGCCATTCAGACACTATCGTTCCCGAGCCGGCAGCCCGCGCCGCCCAGGTCAATGCCTTGAGCGGCCCTGTACTTGGCGATGAAACGGCGATGGCGCTGGCAGCCCTTGCCGGCAATGCCGGTCTGAGCGCACTGCTCGGGCTTTCGGGCGTCCCCGGTTCAGCCCCGGCCGGCGGTGCCGCAAGGCCCCGTCCGGGCGAACCGGCCGGAGCGACCACATTTGTCGATATCCTGCGCTGCCGCGTCACCTGGCGGCTGGTGGCGGAACTGTTTGCTGCCGCCTGCGACCGGGACCTGCCGGAAGGCGCCGCCCGCCGCCGGCCGCGCTGCCACATGCGGCAGATCGCCATGTATCTCAGCCACGTGGTGCTCTCGGTGCCCTATCAGACCATTGCCACCGCCTTCGGCCGCGACCGTACCACCGTCATGCATGCCTGCTCGGTGGTCGAGGACCGCCGCGACGACGCCGGCTACGACCGCTTCGTCGAACAGTGCGAGCGCTGTGTCGGGGCTGTCTTTGCGCCGCTGGGGCATGATGATGCAGGGCTCTGAGGCAGGCCGGTCGCGCCGTGCGCTCGCCGCTCTCGTCGGCTTCCTGGCGCGCGGTCCCGCAACCGTGCCGGTGGCGGGCATACCCCCGCATCCCGGTCGGGTGGAACTGATCCGCGACGACGGCGCGTCCCGAAAGGTCGATGCCCGGATATTCAGGGCGGCGCTGCAGCGCGGTCTGGTCGCCATCGATCCGTCCCCGCCGCAATCCTCGCGAACCGGGCAATCCTGCACGGCGACGCCCGAGGGCCGGGCAGCGCTCAAGCGCTGGCTCGCCGACCCCGACAGCGCCTTCCAGGACCAGCACCGGACGCTGGTGGCCGGATCCGATCCCGATCACGGGCAGTTGCGGATCAATCAGGACGAATCGCCACTGGCGGCGCTGACGCGGCTGAGGGGCCGGGGCGGTGCCCTGTTCCTTGAGCCGGCGCAGGTGGAGGCGGGCGAAAGGCTCAGGCTCGATTTCACCCGCGGTCAGATGCAGCCCTCGCTTGGCCAGAACTGGGAGCCCGTGCGCTACGGACGGTCAAAGGGCGGCGCCGGAGGAGCGGCGGAACTCGGTGAGGCGGCCTTGTCCGCAAGGTTGCGCGTTGAGGCGGCGCTGGCCGAGGTAGGACCGGAACTCTCGGGCGTCCTGCTCGATGTCTGCTGTTTTCTGAAAGGTCTGGCCGAGGTCGAGCGCGAACGGCAATGGCCAGCCCGGTCAGCCAAGTTGATGCTGCGCACGGCTCTCGCAGCACTCGCCAGGCATTATGCGGCGCCGCGGCGAAAGCCCAATGCATGTCGCGCTCAACTGGATTCAATTGAGCGATAACGAACAAGCATCATTTCAAAGTGCTACAGCGCCCTTTGCGCATCCAATTGGATGCGCGATGCTGTAGAGTAATTCCAGCGAAACTGGGAACCGGTTTTGCGTCCGGAATTGCGTGAAAACAACAAGATAGAGCGTTTTCGGTGACTCCGTTTTCACCGGAAATGCTCTAGCCGGCAGCCCGCGCCGCTGCGGCATGCGCCTTGATCCGCATGACCATCGAGCGCAGACCGTTGGCCCGCTGCGTCGACAGGTGCTCGCCCAGCCCCAGCTGCGACATCAGGGCCGCCTCGTCGAGCTTCTCCACCGCCGACGCCTTTTCTCCCGAGGTCGCCGCCAGAACGACAGCGACCAGGCCGCGCACGATATGGGCGTCGGAATAGCCGCGGTAGATCATCACCGGATCGCCCGGGTCTCCCGGTTCGGTTTCGGCCACCAGCCAGACCTGGCTGGCGCAGCCTTTGACCTTGTTCTCGTCGATCTTTTCGCTCTCAGGCATCTCCGGCAACGCCTTGCCGATCTCGATCAGATAGCGGTAGCGGTCTTCCCAATCGTCAAGATACTCGAAATCGTCGATGATGGTTTGCAGCGTGGACATCGGTGTTTCCTGTAATTGCTCAGTCATATAGGCGGATTTGACAGCTTATGCACCCCGTCCGGGTGCAATTTGTCACGCTGTCTGCATGTCGGGGTTCAGGAAGCTGGCGGTGGAGCGGGCGCTGCATGCGGGCACGAGCAGGTGCGGATGGCGGCAGTAGGCCATGGCCAAAAGAAAACGCCGCCGGGGGAAGGGCTGGTCCCGGCGGCGGCGCGTCAGACGCGACTGGAGTTGGCAGTTTTTAGCATCATGCAACTTACGGCGGACATCCCCGGCCAGTGCCCCGTTGATGGAGCGGGCGGCCGGGAAAACTCAGTTGGTGACGGGCAGGGATCCCGTTACCAGGTCGCTTTCGCCATCGGCGAATTTGGAATCGAGAAACTGGTAGGCAATGCGGGCGCCTTCCTTGGCGCGCACTCCGAGAGCGGCGAAGGTCTCGCTGCCTGTTTCGCAGATATCCGGCTTGCGGACGCAGATTTGCCTGATGTCCTGCAGCGCCTCGACAGCGGCGGCCATGCTCTGGCCGACTTCCAGCGGCGGCGCATCTTCAAGCGCCTCCCGCGAATTCGAATCGAGCAGCGGCAAGGCGATCAGCACCAGTGAGAACCAGAAACTTCCCTTTATCAGAAACCACATGTGTTAGCCCTTCCTGTTTCCCGCCATCTTTGGGCGGAGATGCCCGGGTTGTCCCGAACTTGCGCACACCATGAAGCAAATTCTTCAAGGCGGATTTGAAGCAGGCGATGGGTTTTGAGCCAAATTTGCCGAAAATTTTAGGCAATTGTCCGCACCCCGCCGGGTGCCGCATCAAACCGTCCGCCGGCGCCGGCGGGTATGGCGGGCGCGTGTCTTCGGCAACCGCGCAGGCGTGACCTTTCGGCGGTTTTATCGGCTCTGAAGCGGATTGCCGGCCAGTTGTCACACCTTGCAGATTCCGGAAAGCATCGATTAACCATAATCGCCAAAGCCGCTCCCGCATCGCCGCCGTCGCGGCAATTCGGCCGGTTTTGGCCGTGTCCGGACGGCTGGCTTATCCTTTCCTTAAGCCGGCAATGACAATGTTGCGACAACAACAAACAACTGCGGCGTGTACGGATTCGGCAGTGACAAAACTGGACAACCTCATCGACAGAATGAAGCTGGCTGGACGGCAAACCGCCGAATCCTGGCTGGGGTCCGCTGTGTCCGATGCCCAAACCCACGAGCGCCGCCTCAGCGCCATGACGCACTGCCTGTCCGGCATTGTGCTGGCGCCGATGATCACCGCTCCGGTCCTGCTGATCGCCTTTTCCTGGCCGCATGCGATTGCCGGCGCGCTGGCCGCCGCCGCCCTGCCGGTTGCCGCGGCGGGATTGCTGGCCGCCACCGGGTCGACGCGTCTTGCTGGTCGCGCCGCGCTATTTGCCGTCACCTTGGCGCTCGGCATTCTCGCGGTCCTGAGCGGTGGCCTGGCCTCTCCGTTTCTGCCGCTCTTGGCCTTGCTGCCGCTTGAGGCGGCGATGCAGTCCCGGCGGCTGTCGGGGTTGACCCTCGGGCTGATGTCCGCGGCAGCGGCCATGCTGGCGGTCGCGGCGATGGACGCGGCCGGCCACGCGGCAGCCGTTCCCGCCGGCGCCCTTGCAGCTTCTGTCCTGGCTTTTGCCTTCTATGCCCTGGTGCGCGGCCTGGCCTTCGGGCTTGAAAGCCCGCGCCCGGCTCAGGTCGCCGCCGGGACGGTGGAGCCAGACCAAACCCGCACGGCGACCGATATCAGCACGTCAGATGTGCTTGACCGTCTGCCCGGACTGGTGACGCTGCACAACGCCCGTGGCGAGGTGGTTCGGGTTTCCGGCGCCGATCATGCGGAGTTCAGCCGCAAGATCGGCGATGTCTCCGGCAAGGGCTTCGTCAATCGCATCCACGTGGCCGACCGCATCGCTTTCCTCGACGCCGTCGACAGCCTTCGCCGCGGCGAATCCCGCAGCCAGCTCGAACTGCGGTTCGATTGCCCGGGCGAAGCCTCGCAGTTCGTCCATGTCGCCGTGGCGCTGTCGGCCGAACGCGACGCGGACGGCGTCTTTGCGGGCTTTCTTATCCAGACGCGCGACATCTCCGCCGAGGTTGCCGATTACGTGCGCGCCAACGCGGTTGTCGAAGAGGCCGAAAGCGCCAATGCCTCCAAGACGCGGTTTCTCGCCGCCGTCAGCCATGAATTGCGCACGCCGCTCAACGCCATCATCGGCTTTTCGGATATTTTGGCGCGCGAAATGTTCGGCACTTTCAGCGATGAACGCCAGCGCGAATATGTCGGCCTGATCCACCAGTCGGGCGAGCATCTTCTGTCGCTCGTCAACACCATGCTCGATATGTCGAAGATCGAAGCCGGACGCTATGAAGTCTTCGTCGAGGCCTTCCCGATCGGGGATGTCATCGATAGCTGCGACGCGATGCTGCGTCTGCAGGCCTCCAACCGCCGCATCACGCTGACCCGCAGGCTGGCCCGGGGGCCAAGCGAAGTCGTGGCCGACAGAAGTGCCGTGCAGCAGATTCTGATCAATCTGGTCGGCAACGCCATCAAGTTCACCGAGCCCGGAGGCGTGGTCAATGTCGACGCGGCCATCCGCGACGGCCGGCTGCAGCTCGTCGTCAGCGACACCGGGATCGGCATTCCCGCGGACAAGCTCGCCCGCATCGGCGAACCCTTTGTCCAGGCCCAGAACGAACTCGGCCGCCATTACGAGGGAACCGGTCTTGGACTGTCCCTGGTCAAGGGACTGGTGGACCTGCACGGCGGCCGCTTCACCATCGAAAGCGCCGAAGGCGAGGGCACCGTCGTGACCGTGGACCTGCCCGCCGACGGCTCCGGCGCCAACAGCCAGACGTGCGACAGCCCGGACGGGGTCGCAGTGGTTTTTCCGCCGCTGCTGCCCAAGGCCGTCCGCAAACCGGCCGGAAATCCGGCCCGAAATGATGCAAGAAGCAGGAATGAAGACTATGTCGAGACAGCGCGTATCGCCTGACTTGTTTGACGATGAACCCGCCCGGGGCCACGGCATTCTCGGAATGCTCGGCTCGCTGGTGTCGGCGCATCCCTCGCTTGCCGGGGGCAGCGTGGCGTTTGCGGTGATCTTCGGCTTCGTCGCGAGCAACGCGATCTGGCATCAGCCCGGACAGCATCCCGCGCCGATCCTCAAGACGCGCGAAGCGGCGTCGCCGGCTGTGCCTGTCGCCACCGCCCGGCCTGTCACCCCGCAGACGCCGTTCATCAAGGGCGTGCCGTCCCGCACCGTGACCACCTACCGGATCGAACGCAGCGACAACACGCCGACCGCCTCCATTCCCGTTCCCAACGCCGTGCCCGCGCCGGCGGTTGCAGACAGCGTCGCGGAAGCCGCGCCCGGGCCTGTGTCCGCAGCTGATCCGGTGCTTGTGCGGATGCAGACGATTCTCGCCAAAAAGGGACTGTATTCCGGCGATATCGATGGCCTGATGGGCCCCAAATCCGCAGCCGCGATCCGCACCTGGGAGAAGAACAACGGTTATGTTGAGACCGGCGAGGCAAGCCCGGGGCTGCTCGCGGTCATGGACAAGGCCAGCACACCGGCGGCACCCGTCGAGGTGGCGAGCAGCCAGCCCGCGGCACGCCCGACGCCAAAACCCCGGCCTGCGCCGGCTGTCGCATCGGACGCACGTGCCGGCGAACCGGTGACCATCTCGGCGCTGATCGCCGATGGTCCGAGCGAGCTGGTGCGGCAGATCCAGTCGGGCCTTTCCAACATCGCCTATGCGGACATTACCGTCGACGGCGTCGCCGGATCGCAGACGCGCGCCGCCATCAGCGCCTTCGAGAAGCACTATCGCCTGCCGGTCACCGGCGAGCCGAACGAGACGGTGCTCAAGAAACTGCGCGAGATCGGCGCGCTGTGAGGCTCAAGGCCGGCATCTTTGTCGCAGCCCTGACGCGCCGCCTGTTTGCTGAAGGTAACATGGCGGCGATCGAACGGCGCGGATCGGAGGAGGCCGGTGCGATCTTCGTCCGCATTCGCCACCGCGACGGCAGTGAAAGCCTGGCCGCCCCCGCACCGCAGACGGCCTTCGACGAAGACCATCCGGATGGGCGGTTGTTCGAATTCCGCAAGACCCGCGTTCCTGAGGCCGAAGTCTCCGAACTGATCGCCCGCGAAGCGAAGTTCGATCCCGACATCTGGGTGGTCGAAATCGAAACCGACAGCCCGGAAACCTATCTTCCCTTCGCTGAAGAGTAGGTCGCGATTACGTCCGGAAACTGGGTGCGGCCCATGCCGGGAGCCGGTCAGCTCAGGCCGGCTTTGCGCAACTGGTTCGGCGAACATCCGTATTTCTGCCGGAAGGCGCGCGGGAAATGGCTCTGGCTCTGGAAGCCGTGGGCGAAGGCGATGGCGCTCATCGGCTCGTCGCGGGATGCGAGACCCTCGTCTCGCAGCCATGTAGACGGGCCTGCTCGAACTCCCATCTCATCGCGAACGCCGCGGTCGGCGATCCGGTCAAACCGGTTGGCGCCCGGTCTCTGGCGTCAACGGCGGTTGTGGCAAGAAACCATTCAGGATCAACAGGTTGATCCTTTCTGGTGAATCGCCTTGAAAGCCGCTTGAATCAATCTTTCAACGCGACTTGAGCCAAGGGCCGGGGTCAGCCGGCCTTGCGCGCGGAGGAAACCCGGTGACGGACATCGCGCGGCGAGATCCGCCGGTCGGTGTCCTGACGCACCGGCTTGCCATCCGCCAGCGCCGGCACATGCGCGGCCGCGCCATTGGTGTAGCTATCGGCGCGCTGCCAGGCCTGCAGCCGCGCGGTGCAACTCTCCCTGTCGAGCTCCTCGATCAGGTCGGTTGCAAGCGTGTGCCGGGCTGAGGGTTTCGCGAGGTGCGGAAAGAAACTCTCGAGCGCCGACTTGATGGTGCTCTCGGGCGCGCCCAGGCCGATCAGGGCGGTCGCCAGCTGGCGGCCCGACAGGTCCATCATGATGCGTTCGGCAAGCGCGTAGCTCGCGCCCATGGCGTCGGCCAGCGCGGTGGCGAACCAGCTTTCCTGATCGGTGGCTGCATGGCGGGCAAGCTGCGCCAGCCGCACATCGCCGACCCGGCGCCGTGCCGCAGCGGTTGCGCTGTCGGTGGCAGACCTGGCGACGGCCGGCGCGGTGTTGGGCGTCAGCGCATCACTTGCCAGCGGCTTGCGTGCGCTTGTCGGACGGTTGAGCGGCGATTTCGGCGTCGGGCTGGCCGCCACCATTGCCTTGAGCTGCGCCCGGAGCCGCTCGCTTGGATCGAGCGGTGGCGCATCGACCGTCGGCCGCGTGGTTGCCGCCGGAGAGGGCGCCGGTCGCTGCACAGGTGTCGCCGCGGGATCGGGGATCAGCCCGCGCAGCACCAGAAGCCCGTCGACCGACGGATCCTTCAGCTGCTGCAGCTTGGCGATTGCCTGCGGCGAGAGGTCGGAGCGCCGGGCCGCTGCGCGGGCATGCGGCGCGCCATGGCGCATCACCGCCCGGGTCAGCGCGTTCTCGTTGATGAGCGGGTAATGCGCGATGAAGGGGGCGGCAATCGCGATCGGCTCGTTGATCAGCATCTCCGCCACGTCCTCGGGAACCCGCGACAGCCGCGACAGCGTCGCCGACGCGGTGCGGCGGGTTTCCTGGCTGGCGGTTTTGTAGAGCGGGATGAAGAGGCGGGAAAACCGCGCCAGGTCCTGGCGGGTGGGATGGTCGAGGCACTCGAGGCCGCTGATGGCTGCCATCAGCACCGCATCCTTGCGGCGGGCGCCATCTGGCCGTTCGAGATCACGGAAACTGTCTGACACGGGCTACACCTTACTCAAACGCTACTGGATACTCCCATCAACTTATCCCGAAACCGTTAGCGAGCTGTTAACCAAGTGAGTATTAGAAAAATATTGATAAGGAGAAGAATGTCGCGCGTAATTCCTGTTCCACCGAGTTGGAGTCCAGATATGACGACAATATTGACCTTCGATCAGTCGAGATGCCGCAAGACGAACCCCGCGGCAACCGCAAGCATAGCCGCAGGCTCTTCGGCCGAGGTGCTCTTGTTTACAGGCATTCGCCGCGAACCACTGTCTTCAAGGCCAGATCTGCCGCAACCTGTGCGGCACGAACCGATGTTTGACGACACCGCGCCCGACAAGCCGACAGGCAAGAAAAGGCGTCGCGGCAAGACCGGCTGACATTTACGCTTTTTGCCGGAACATATGCGCGAAGAAAGTCTCGTCGGCCAGGTGGCGAAGCAGGGCGGCAATCGCCGCCGTGGCCACGATGGCGAAGGCCAGCCGGCCGACAAGCACGCCATACATGTCGGCTCCCAGTGCCATCACGATCAGCGTGTCCTCGATCACGCTGTGCGCGAAACCCATGAACACGCAGGACAGGAAGATCTGCCGTGGTGACAGCGCGTCCGATTGCGCCTCGCGGATCAGAAGACCGGCGCCGTAGGAAATCCCCAGAAACAAGCCGACAGCGGTGAGGTGACCTGCTTCGCCGTTGATGCCGGCAAGACGCAGCAGGGGCGAAAGAGCTTTCATCATCATCTCCAGCAGTCCTGTCAGCTTGAGCAATTCAAGTCCCCATGACAGCACAACCAGCACGACAAGCATCCAGATCATGGTCTCCGCCAAACCGTGGAAGAATTCGGCCCAGTCGGGCGTGGCGGTCATCGGGATCCAGGCCGGGTTGACGGGTGTTTGCAACCAGCCGGTGGCGAGCAGGACGTGGTGCAGCAGGAAAGCGTACAGCAATCCTCCCGCGACCCGCAGCACCGTCGTTGCGATCATGCCCGGACCTGCCATCTGGATGATCTTCTGTTCGAGCGGAAGCCCGTGCGCAAACAGGATAAGCGCTGAAAACACGGTCACGTCCGCCGTGCTGAGCGAGGACACGGGAACGAGTGTGAACAGCAGCGGGACCGCGCCCCATATCCCGACGATCATTGCCGTCAGCCAGGCCAGCCCCAGTTCCGGCGGCAATCCGACCAACTTCATGACAGGCGCGAAACCGGGCGCCATTGCTTCAATTGCCCCCATGCGGGACAACACCTCGGCCATGATCGTGATCGGGACCATGATCCGGGCGAGAACCCAGTAAATCCTCAGTGAAGCCAGCGTGTTGTGCGAGATGATCCTGAAAAGCGGCATGGGGAATTCCTCTTGGCGCGCGGGTGGCGCGGTTATCGCTCGCGCCTTGCAAGGGCGTCCTGGACACGGATGATCAGGTCGGAAATCGCTTCAAAGCACAGGAAGGTCAATCGCGGACCCCGTCCGCCATGCTGGTGCATGAACCCGTCTTCCTGCTCGAGCTCATCTCCGGTGTTTTTGGTGGCGGTCCGCTTTGGCATCAGCATCAACAGCAGCATCGTCGGCTCCTTCGGGGTTGCCTGAATTCCCTAGGCGGATCCGCTTCGAATTTGTGGTCAAAGATTGTGATATTGTGCAATATTATTGCAAATGCAGCGATATGCGACGGAGTGTGGCAGTGGATCGGATCGACCGGAAGCTTCTGAACCTGATGCAGCGCGACGCTTCGCGCACCAATGTCGACATGGCCGATGAAGTCGGCCTGTCTCCCTCAAGCTGTCTGCGCCGTCTGCAGCGTCTGCGCAAATCCGGCGTGATCGACAAGATCGTCGCGATCCTGAATCCGGCCAGGGCAGGGCGGGTGATCAAGGCAGTCGTCACGGTGGAACTGAAACTGCACGGCGAGCAGCACATGCGCCGTTTTCTCGACACCGCCAGCGCAGAGGAGGCGGTTTCGCACGCCTATGCCGTGACTGGCGAAACCGATGTGGTCCTGATGCTGCGCCTGCGCGACATGGAAGAGTTCGACCTGCTCTGTGACAGGCTGTTCCGGGATCAGACCAATGTCGCGCGCTTCTTCACGATGATCGTCATAAGGACGGCCAAGGAGGAAACGGCAATTCCTCTTTGAGTATGCATTTGGCTGCAGCAATCCGGGCCGCTCCACCGTAGTGTTGTCAAACCGGAGCGGTTGGCCTGCGCGCTCTATTTCAGCTTGTGCATCGCCAGCATCTTCATGATCGCGCTCTCGTAATAGGTCTCGGTGATACCCCTGCGGACCTTGCGCATGAAGTATTTCTCGAACGCCACCTTGGCGAGATGCACCCACATGCCTTCCGAGGCCCAGTTGACGTTGCGCGGCGGGTTCTGCGGCTGCGCCAGGAAGGCCACGCCGCGGTCGCCGAAATCGGCCAGGCAGAAGGCGTTCCAGGTGGCTTCGTCCTTCGGTTCGCGGTCCTCGAGCAACGCCTTGATGTTCTTGGCGGTCGCCAGCACCATGCTCTCGATCATGTAGCCGGTCTTGGGTACGCCGGTGGGCACCGGGGTCTTTTCGAGCGGCGCAATGGCGATCGCCACGCCGATGCCGAAAATGTTGGGATATTTCGGGTTGCGCTGGTGCTTGTCGACGACGATGAAGCCGCGCGGATTGACCAGCCCCTCGATGTCGCGCACGGCGGTAATGCCGCGGAAGGCCGGCAGCATCATCGAGTATTTGAAGTCGAGCGCGTGTTTGGTCTTTTCCGATCCGTCGTCATTGAGTTCGGACACGGTCATCATGCCTGCCTCGACCTTTTCCACCTTGGCGTTGGTGATCCAGCGGACGCTGCGCTGGCGCATCTCGTGCTCAAGCATGCCCTTGGTGTCGCCGACGCCGCCGAGGCCGAGATGACCGACATAGGGTTCGGCGGTGACGAAGGTCATCGGCACCCGGTCGCGGATCTTGCGGTTGCGCAGTTCCTTGTCGAGGATCATGGCGTATTCATAGGCTGGGCCGTAGCACGACGCGCCCTGCGCCGCGCCGACGATGATCGGGCCAGGATCGGCGCAGAAAGCTTCGAACGCCACATTGGCCTGGGTTGCGTGGTCGACGGTGCAGACCGACTGGGTGTGGCCTTGGGGACCAAGCCCCTCGACCTCGTCGAAGGCCAGTTCGGGCCCGGTGGCGATCACCAGGTAATCGTAACCCACCGAGTTGCCGTCCTCCATCTCGATGCGATTTTCCTCCGGGTGCAGCTTCTTTGCGGAGGCCTGGACGAAGTCGATGCCGTGCTTTTTCATCAGCGGCGCCAGCTCGATGGTGATGTCGCCCTTTGTCCGCCAGCCGACGCCCACCCATGGATTGGATGGGGTGAACTGGAAGCTTTCGGTCTTGTTGACCAGAACGATCCGGTGATCCTTGCCAAGTTCGGCCTTGAGGTCGAACACCATGGAGATGCCGCCGAGACCGGCGCCGAGGACAACAATATCTGCCTTTTTCATGCACTTAGCCTCCCTTGGGCCGGAAAATCCACTCCGGCGTATATATACAATGTTCAATATATATAGGGAGGCGGAGCGAAACTCATTGATTGAAATCAATCCGCTTCGATGCCCGCTGGCATCGGGCGGTCTTGATGGCGTGCGGCCCGGGCGTCAGGCGATCTTCAACAATCCGAAGCCCGTCAGCATGACCGACAGCCCGCTGGCGGCAGTGCGGATCTGGTTCCAGTCCTGCCAGCGCAGGGAATAGGCTTGCCAAAGCTGGTTGGCGGCCTCCGTTGCGTCGGGCACTGCGGCCAGCGCCAGAGCCTCGTTCATCGGAACGTTGACGATCACAGTAACGCCAAGCCCCCCCACCAGGTAGACGCCGGCTGCCAGCGCAAACCAGATAGCGGCGCCGCGCCGGCCGCTGCGGACCAGCAGGGCGGCGGTGATCGAAAGCACCACGGGCGTCAGAAAGAAGGCCGGAAAGAACACGGCGTTGCGCACCGAGGCGTTCATCGCCTGCATGGCCTTGATGGCAACCGCCGAATCGGCGGCATCGAGCCCCCACATGGTGGAGCAGACCCAGGCATAGAAGAAGCCGAAGATGGCCGCTGTCAGCAGGAGCGAGGTCAGGGGGAGGATCCGGGTAGAGATCATGCCTGGTCCTCCTGCCGGCCCGTGACCGTTGCGGACCTTGCGTGCCGGAGCATGTCCCGAAACAGCGCCAGGCAGGCCAGTTGAGCGGCGATCACCGCAGGCCAGATCAGCCCGAACTGGGCATCGAGATACTTCTGCGGTCCGAAGGACACCAGCGCCATCAACGCGGCCAGCAGACACAGCGCCTGGCCGGACCGGCTTGATCCGCCGCCGAGCAGCACGGCCGCAACGGCCGCGCCCATGGATGCCCCGAGAAACGGCGCTATGCCGAACAATGGCGTGGCCGTCGGCGGATGCGGCGGCACGCCGGCATAAAGCGCGCCGAGCATGACGGCCTGCAGGATGATCAGCACGGCCAGCGCGGCGGTCGAGGTCTGGGTCGGGTGGGGCATGAGGCGTCTCCAAAAGCGTAATTGAGTGTACGGTTGCGCTTATCCGTAATTTGAATTACGGTTTTCGTCAACCACCCGGAGTGTCCCATGCGCGATGAAAACAAGGCGTCCCGTCAGGAGAAGATCGAAGACGCGGCTTATGCGGTGCTGGAATCCAGGGGCTATGCCGGAACCTCGATGCTGGCGATCGCCAGGGCTGCGCGGGCGTCGAACGAGACGCTGTACAACTGGTATGGCGACAAGACCGGCCTGTTCAAGGCGCTGGTCGTGCGCAACGCCGAAGAGGTCAGGCAGCTGCTGGAAGACGGCCTGGCCGGCGACAGGCCGCCTCTGGATATCCTTAGGGCTTTGGGGCCGCGCCTGCTGGCCTTGCTGGTCAGCCCGCGCGCCATCCAGCTCAACCGCGCCGCCGCGGCCGATCCCACCGGCGAACTCGGGGCGGCGATTTCTCAGCGGGGCAGGGAGACGATCGCGCCGCTGATCGGCGAGGTTCTGGAGCGCGCCAGGCGGGAAGGCGCGCTCGCCTTCGACCACACCGGCGAGGCGGTCGTCCTCTATCTCAGCCTTCTGGTCGGGGATCTCCAGATCCGCCGCGTCATCGGCCGCGAACCGCCACTGGACCAGACGGCCATCGACCGACGCGCCGGCCAGGCCTATGAGCGGTTCTTTCGTCTTAATTCACCATCGGGCAAGCCGTAATCTGGTTGCCATTGAAGCTCAGGTGTCGCAAAAGCTAGACGCCACGAAACTCGAGCCTTTATTCAGGATGCCCCCATGACGGATTCAACCCCAATGCAGCCCTTCAACCAGAGAAGGCGGCAGGTGATTGTCAAGTTCCTCGCAGTCGCTGCAATCGCCTTGCTGTTTGTCGCCGGGCCGAAGTGGGATGATGCTTCCTTGCTGCGTGCCGCCTTCGAAACCGCCGGGGTGGTTTTCATTCTGGTCTGCATGTTCGGCAGGCTGTGGAGCACGCTTTACGTCGGCACGCGCAAGAACAGCGAACTGGTGATGGCGGGTCCCTATTCGATGACCCGCAACCCGCTCTACCTGTTCTCGACGATCGGCGTCTTCGGGGTCGGCCTGGTGTTCGGCTCGATCGTGGTCGCGCTTTTCCTGGCGGGCATGAGCTATCTGGTGTTCTCGATCACGGCGAAAAAGGAGGCCGCGTTCCTGCGAACACAGTTTGCCGACGTTTACCCGGCCTATGAGAGCGGCACTCCGCAGTTCTGGCCGAATGTCAGGCTCTACCACACTCCCTCCGAGATTACCTTTTCACCCCAGGTGCTTGTGCGCGCGTTCGGGGATTCGCTCTACTTTCTTGCGCTCATTCCGGTTGTCAAAGGCGTGGCGCTTCTTCAGGCCGCGGGATATGTGCCCGTCCTGCTGAGACTGCCCTGACCGGGTTTTGGAGAGAGCGCGGCTGAGCGCCGCGGTCAGCTCGCGCCGATGGGATGGCCGTCAGGCCGGATCGATGGTGATGCGCGTGCACACTGCTGTGTCGAGAAAGGCCCTTGCGGCCGGCTGCTGGCTCGGGGTCGGCGCTACGGCGCGCAGGACGACGTAGCCCTGGGGCTGGCCGAGTTCCACCAGCACCGCCCGTTCCAGCGCCCGCGGCATGACGCGGCGCAGTTGCAGCATCTGGGTCGGGGTGACGAAGGTGATGTTGACGCCGGTGCCGATGGCCGAGCGGTCGTTCATCGAGTAGGTCTCGTTTGACGCGGTGTCGTAGGCCGAGACCGTCCACATCGGAACGTCGCCCGAAGCGATGATCCGGACCGGGCCATCGGAAATGTCGAACCGGCAGACGGCGCTGCGGATATGCGGATCCTCGTTGTGAAGCCCGGTCGTGTTGGGTTCGTTGGCGAGCGCATAGAACCGGTTCATCGCGCCAAGCATCGTGACACGGGTCCAGGCATCCTTGCCGGTCCACATTGGCAGCGCCAGAATGATGACGATGTGGATGATCGCAGCACCCACGAGGCCGATGACGATGGCCAGCAGGGCGCTACGCATCGGCGCACCCGATGAGCGAGATCTTCGGCATGTCGAGCTCGACCATGCTGACCGAGGCGGCTGTCGGCGTGTCGATCAGCGTCAGCACGAAGCTGACCCCGCCTGGCGAATCGAGCCAGATCCAGTTGCCTGAATGGGGTGCGGCGCCGAGCCGGATGCGGAAGCTGCCGTCGATGTTGCGCAGCGTGGTCCAGGAATTCAGGCTGACGGGAACCCGCTCGGGCGCCTCAAGCGGCATGCCGTCGGCGTCCGCGACCCTGAGTGTCCAGAACCGCGACGGCGGTGTCGATCCGGAGATTTCATAGCTGCAGCGCCCCGACAGCGCCGCGCCGGTTTCATCGCTCCGGGCGGTGAACACCAGGCCTTCGGCGCGGCCGAGCAGGATCTTGCCGTCGCCGGCGCGGTGCGCCTTGGCGAAGGGATCGGCGTCGGCAGTCTGCAGGTCGGGATAGGCGCTCCACGATCCGAGCGTGATGGCGCCGAAGCCGGAGGTGGCCTTGAGCATCCACGAGGCCGACCAGGCGCCACCGCCAAAAGCGATCGCCAGCGTCAGAGCAACCAGGGCAGGCAGACGAAACACGTGGCTTGGCTTCCTTCGTCAGATCGGGTGCGTGGCCGCGGCCACGCCTTGGGATTCATGGTGCGCGCAAACCGCATCGCGCGTGACGAAAAAGCACAATACCGCGCCAATAACCAGTCACCCGTCCTGAAAAGATCGGGATATGCACGACTGCCCGAGCCCGTTGCCGCCGATCATTGCTCGGCGGTGGCCGGCACAAGTTCCGGCTGGTCGCTGACAGCGGCCAGCCGCTCGGGCGCGCCAAGCGGAATGGCGCTGTTGAACTTCTCCACCAGCCCGCGCAGGACCTCGGTGGTGTCCCGGTTGAGCGAGCGCGAGCGCTGCCGCGCCGGCACCGGGTTGCCGTTCTCGTCGGTGGCCGATCTGGCCACCTGCGGCGCGGACTTGGGTTCCGGGAACGGGTTTTCGACGCCGGGAATGGCCCTCAGCTCAATGCCCTGGTGTGCGTAGTCCATCACCCGCTTGAAGGTCATGGCCGGAAGCGAACCGCCGGTCATCCGGTTGGACGAGGTGTAGTCGTCGTTGCCGAACCAGACCGCGGCGGTGAAATTGCCGGTGAAGCCGCAGAACCAGGCGTCGCGATAGGCCTGGGTGGTCCCGGTCTTGCCGCCGGTCAGAACGCCGTCGACGGCGGCGCGCCGCGCCGTGCCGACATAGGGAACCCGGGTCAGCATCTGGTTCATGTAGGCGCCGGCGGTTTCAGACAGCACCCGTTCGGGCGCCGGCTCGTCGCGGCTGAAATCGTAAAGCACGTCGCCATTGTAGTTCAGGATCTGCGCGATGCCGTGGCGGCGCGACTGGTAGCCGCCGGTGGGGAACACCGCGTAGGCCGTGGCCTGGTCGAGCACGGTGACTTCCGAGGTGCCGATCGGGATCGTCACGTCGCGGCGGATCGGGGTTTCGACACCGAATTTCTTTGCCTGCGCCATGATCTGGCCGATCGGGTCCTCGCCGAGCCGCTCCTTGGCGAGCCGTACGGGGATGGTGTTGATCGAGCGCGCCAGCGCGGTCTTGATGTCGATGCGGCCGGAATAGCCGCCGGAATAATTGTGCGGGTTCCAGTTGCCCCAGTGGATCGGCGCGTCGACGATCGGACTGTCCGGCGTCATGCCTTTTTCCATGGCCAGCGAATAGGTGTAGATCTTGAACGAGGAGCCGGGCTGCCGGAGCGCGCGGCTGGCGCGGTTGAACTGGCTTTCGCCGTAGTCGCGGCCGCCGACCATGGCGCGCACGGCGCCGCCGTTCTCGATCAGCACCATGGCTGCCTGGCTGGCGCGGTACTGTTTGCCATATTGCCGCAAGCCCGCTTCCACCGCCGCGTCCGCGGCTTCCTGCATGCCCGGATCGATGGTGGTGCGCACGATCAGCGAATGCTGGTCGAACTTGGCGGCAATGCGCTTGACCTCGTCGAAGGCCCAGTCGAGGAAATAATCGGGCGCCTCGTGATCGCCGCGGTCGATGACGCTGGCGGGATTGCGCCGCGCGCCGATGACCTGGCCCTCGGTCATCAGATTGCCCTGCACCAGGTTGGACAGCACCTCGTTGGCGCGCGCCCGCGCGGCCGGCAGGTTGATGTGCGGCGCGTAGCGGGCAGGGGCCTTGAACAGGCCCGCCAGCATCGCCGCTTCGGCGATCGAGACTTCGGTGATGTCCTTGCCGAAATAGAACTGCGCCGCCGCCGCCGCCCCGAAGGTGCCGCCGCCCATGTAGGCGCGGTCGAGATAGAGCCTGAGAATTTCCTTCTTCGACAGGTTGGCCTCGAGCCAGAAGGCCAGGAACGCCTCCTTGACCTTGCGCTCGAGCGTCCGCTCGTTGGTCAGAAACAGGTTCTTGGCCAGCTGCTGGGTGATGGTGGAACCGCCCTGGACAACGGAGTTGGCCTTGACGTTCTCGGTCATGGCGCGGGCGAGGCCCAGAAAATCGATGCCGAAATGCTCGAAGAAGCGCCGGTCTTCGGTGGCCAGCACCGCCTTGACGAAATGGTCGGGCAGCTGGTCGACGGGGGCCGAATCCTCGTGGATGATGCCGCGATGGCCGATCTCGTTGCCGTAGCGGTCGAGGAAGGTGACGGCGAAATCGTCGCGCGCCCGCCAGTTGCCCGCCGTTTCCTCAAACGCCGGCAGCGCCAGCGCCAGAAGCAGCACGAAGCCCGCGGTGCCGGCGTTCATGCCTTCGCCGGCGATCTCGAACACCGCCTTCCAGATCCCGCGGGTGCGGAAGCGGCGGAAGAAGATGGTGATCTCCTCCCAGATCTCGCCAACGCGGAATCCGGCGTTCCAGATCGACGAATCGATCCAGGAATCAATGCGGAGAAGGATGTTGGAGCGCTTGCGCGGCCGGTTTTCCTGATTGAACGGGTCTTGCACGGGTCTTGGTCCATTGCGGGCGTTGGCGACCTGCATCGTCGCGCGTTGCTGTTCCCGCGGTGCATGATGTCACCACAGTTTTTGCCCCTGTGGCCTATGCTTTTGGCGCATTTTCAGTCAAAGGACAAGCCGCCAGCGCGCCTGCACGCGCGCCGAGATGACAAAAAGGAAGCCGCTCATGGACGCCACGCCGTTCTGGAAAGCCAAGACGCTCTCCCAGATGACCAAGGCCGAATGGGAAAGCCTGTGCGACGGCTGCGGCCGCTGCTGTCTGAACAAGCTCGAGGACTGGGACACCGGCGAGATCGCCTGGACCTCCATCGCCTGCCGCCTGCTCGACGGCGAGAGCTGCCGCTGCAAGGACTATGAAAACCGTCAGGCCACCGTGCCCGACTGCATCGGCCTGACGCCGGCGCAGGTCGACACCATCACCTGGCTGCCGCCGACCTGCGGCTACCGGCTGGTGGCCGAGGGCGCCGATCTCTACTGGTGGCATCCGCTGGTCTCGGGCGATCCGGAAACCGTGCACGAGGCCGGCGTCTCGGTGCGCGGCCGCACGGTGAGCGAGGTCGGCATCGATGTCGAGGATTTCGAGGACTACCTGGTCGACTGGCCGGGCGAGGAGCCGTGAGCCCGGACCAGGCAGCAGCACTGCGGTGACAGCAACAGCCATATGCCTGCCGGCCGATGGGCAAGGCGCAATTCAGCTTGATCGGAGGGCGGAATGACCGCAGATTGGCGCCGGAGCATCGAGGTGGAAAATCCGGCCGACAGCCAACCTCGGATCGCTGCGAACGGAATTTTCCGTCACCGGTGACGGTGCGGGACCGGAACGGAGTTGTGTATTGAGTCCACCGACGGACCGGGCGGCAAGTCCCCTCACACGGCGAATGAGCATGATGCTGGCCGCCATGCTGGTGCTGCCCGCGCTGCTTTTGGGGTGCGCCGCGTCCGGAACCGGGCAGGGGCCGGGCGAGCGCCGCGGCGAGGTCGCCACAGCACCCGTCAGGGCGCTTGGCCTGGCCCACCATCATGTCAACATAGCGCTCGGCCGCTACCACTGGGGCGTGGGCGATGCGGCCGAAATCGTGCCCACCGCAGCCGCGCGGGTGAGCGATGCCTGCAGCGGCGACCGGGCGGCCGTGACATGGCTCGGCCATTCCTCGGCCATCATCTCTATCGGCGGGCGGTGCCTCCTCACCGACCCGGTGCTCGAACCCAGGCCGTCGACCGTCAGCCCCCTGCCGCAAAGGCTCGTGGACATCCCCATTCGCGTCGACGATCTGCCGGAGATCGACGCGGTCGTCCTTTCGCATGGCGACTACGACCACCTTCACCTGCCGACGATGACCGCGCTGGCGCGCCGGTTTCCGGAACTGGAAGTCCTTGTCCCTCCGGGCGTGACCGGGATCGTGCGGCAGGCCGGCCCCGTGCGCATCATCCGCCCGCGGCTGGGTGCGCCGACGCAATTCCAGGGCCTGACGATCACCGCCGAACCCGCCCACCACGAGACCAGGCGCAATCTCACCGCGCTCAAGACCGGCGACGCCTTTTCCTGGGTGATAACCGACGGACGCAAGAAGATCCTGTTCATCGGCGACACCGGCTACGGGCCTGCATTCAGGCAGATCGGCAGGTCGCACGGCCCCGTCGACCTGTTGCTGGTGCCGATCGGCGCCTATGAACCGCGCGAGCTGGTGGCCGACATGCATGTCAATCCCGAGGAAGCGGTGCGGATCGCGCGTGAGGTGGGTGCGCGCCTGGCGATCGGGATCCACTGGGGCACCTTCAAGCTCTCGCCGGAGCGGCCCAGCGATACCGTGCGCCGGTTCCGGCAGGCCGGACGCGAGATCGGCGTCAAGGTAACGGTGCTGCCGATCGGAGAGACGGTGGCGGTTCCCTGAACCGGACTGCCCGTTTGATCCGTGCTCGGGCTTCTCGACGGTATGAGCCTGCTGCCGGCCGGCTGAGGCGGCGCGGCGGTGGCGACGCCCGGCACAAGCAGGTGGTGGCGGGAACCTTTTTCCGATGTCGGCGTTGAGCCTTGGTGAAATGAAACGGAGGGTTGTTCCATGATCCAGTGGATCCTGATTTTGCTGATTGTCGCTGCCGTCGCCGGCCTGCTCGGTTTCGGCCGGCTGTCGGGCGCAGCGCTCACCGGCGCGAAATTCCTGATCGGCCTGGTGCTGGTCCTGTTCCTGCTTGCCGTTCTCGGCATCGTCGCCATTGCCTAGAGCATCCTGCGTTCGGGCGGAACCGTCTGAATGCAGACAAGATGCTCTGGATTCAAAGTGCTAGAGCGGCCTTTGTGCGTCCAAGTGATGCACGGCGCTCCAGAGCCACACGTTCTTCATCCTTCAGCTGAAGCACAGCTCGAACCGCCGGAGAGTTTTCTCTCTGGCGGTTTTTTCGTGCGTTAAACGGAGGGGGGATCCCAAGTGCTTGCGATGGCGCCTGCAGCCCCCACCTATAACGCCACCAGGCTCGGACCCGAATTGAGGAGAAATGCACCGTGGCAGACACAATCGACACGCCGCCGAAACTCGAAATCCTTCTCGCCGGGGAGGCGCGGCCGCGCAACCGCTCGGTGGCGCTTGCCTTCGGCGTGGCGGGCGGCGGCAAAGTCGGCTTCGAACTCGACGCCAAGGTCGTGCCGGCGACGATCACCGCGCTCGCGAGCCATCTGGGTCAGGTGATGGCGACGCTGCCCGAGGAGGAGTGGCCGAATTTCCAGGTGCTCAAGACCACTGCCATGGGGCTTGCCATGAACCCTCAGGGCGAACTGGCGCTGGCGCTGGAACTCGAGGGCGGCGGCCAACTCACCCTGGGCCTCGCCAAGGGCGACCTGGCCGTGCTGCGCGACGAGATCGACGAGGCGATGCGGATCGCGGAGGGTTCGCGGCATTAAGGCCATGCCAGAGTATTGCCCGAACGGCCTCGCGGCGGTAGCCTTTGCGTATCTTGAGCTCATGCGGCGGCGGCGATCGGGAAACCAGTCACCGTTGGGGCGGGTGAGGGACGCAGAGTTGCAGGGGGGCATCATGAAGATACTGAAGATCCTGTTGGCTTGCGCCGTTCTTGCGCTGTCGCAATCGGCGCCGGCGCATGCGGACAAGGCCTTTGACGACGATCTGAAAAAAATGGCCAACTCGTTTAACGGTTGCAGCAAGGTGCGAAGGAAGTTCCGCCAGTACCGCAAGGAGTATCCGGAGTGGGAATGGGCCTTTGCCGGCAGGAGCGATGCCGCCGGCAAACGCCTCAGGGGCTGCGGCTTCTGGTACAGCAAGAGCGCAGCAACCTCCCGGGCCAATGCGATGAAATATTGCAAGGAATGGGAGGTGAAATACGGCACCAATGGCGGCAAGATGAAATGCCGGATTCTTGAGTAGGAGGCCGAGCCGGGCCTCAGCCACGGCGCTCTGCCGCAAGTTCTGCAAGCAGAGATCCGGCATCGATCGCGCCGCCTAGGCGCTGGCCGGTGGGCAGAAGATCGGCCTCGAACTCGACGCCAAGGTCGTGCTGGCGACGATTGCCGCGCTCGCGAGCCATTTGGGCCAGGTGATGGCGAGCCTGCCCGAGGAGGAGTGGCCGAATTTTCAGGTGCTGAAGACCACCACGATGGGGCTGGCCATGAACGCAGCCGACGAATTGGCGCTGGCGCCGGAAGTCGAAGGCGGCGGCCAGCTGACGCTCGGTCTCGCCAAGGGCGACCTCGCGGTGCTGCGCGACGAGATGGACGAGGCGATGCGGATCGCCGGGGATGCGAGACATTAGGGGGGGATGTCTCGCTACTAAATCCAGCTCTCGGGATCGCGTCCACCATAAACAATGGCAACGACAAGGATGCCGTAGGGCATGGGCTCGTAAATCAGGATGTAGTTGCCTTCGATGAGGATACGGGCCGTGGGACTCAATTCCGGGCGCGCCACGCTCATTTTCGGCTGCGTTGCGGCAAGATCGGCCTTCTCCAGCATGCGCCGCAGCACAGCGTCCGCCGCCGGTTCATTGTCGATGGCGATGTTGCGCCAGATGTCGCGGATATCCTGCTCGGCCCGGGGGCTGAGCCGGGCCTCAGCCACGGCGCTCCGCTTTCAGTTCAGCGAGCAGAGACCCGGCATCCACCACGCGGCCTTCGCCGCTGGCCATGCCCTCGTCATAGGCGCGCTTCAGCCGACTGATTTCGAGCGCGCGCAGTTCCTGTTGCTGCTCCCACAGCCGCAGCGCATCGCGCATCACCTCGCTGTTGGACGCATAGGCCCCCGACGCGACGGCCTCGTGCAGCCGCGCGATCTGCTGCGCGGAAAGCGAGATGGTGAGGGTCTTCATCGGCTCGTGTTTCATGTGGGCAGTTTAACCGGGTTGATAGGAATTAACAAGATTTGTTAGAAAATCTGAGCGTTCCGAGTTGTGCTACGGGTGGCAGAGGAAAAGTTGTTGAAATCTAACCGAACTAGTCAATCTGGTTACGTATAGGTAAAAAAGGTATATACTTCTATTCTTCGGGTAGAGATGAAGACGCGATGGTGAAGAAAACTGCTCTAGATCACTCCATGCGGGGTACGGCTGTCCTTGCCGCTTGCATCGTTCAAACTCTCGCTGAAACCGATCCATCTTTTAAAGAACGGTTTCTAGAAAGGCTCCGTGCGGCATACGGGGAGTTTCGGGATAACACTGATGGGGACGTGATGCAGGAACTGACTTTATTGTCATGGACCAGATCCCTTCTCACGGGGTTTGACTTTGTTAACGGACAGCAGGATCCGTTCTTGTCCGACTACACAGGCAAGGGTTAGGGCCTCCCACTAAGAAAGCTCTTCCATGTTGTTGTCGGCTTTCGCCTTGTCCAATTCCCGTTTAGGTTTCGGAGGTGTGGTTTGCGCACGACTCAGGGTGTCGTCCCTTAGCTGCTCCGTCTCTCTCTGTCCTTGTCGTGGTAAGCCATGCATGAACTGCTTTTCGGAATTCGAGCGAAAATTGAGCGGGCCGACGAATTGATCAAGAATCTCAATACTGAGATCTCTGCGTTCTTCGCATCCGACCCTCCACCGTACATCGTCTCCCACGAATTCCAGAAGAATTTCACTGAGTATATTTTTCTGGTCAGGGAGGCTAAGCCAGTGCCTCTTCGGTTCGCCGTGCTCGCCGGAGAAATCCTCCACCAACTCGCGTCGAGCTTGGACCATCTCTTCTGCGCCCTCGTGACCATTAATGGCAAAACGGTTGAGAAACGGCACTACTTCCCCGTCTACACCAAAGCGCAGGAATTCAGGAAAGCCTGTAAGAAGGGCGCGATAGAAGATGTTAGCCCCTCTGCCCAAGACATCATACGCTCCGTACAGCCTTACACGGCTTCGAAGCCTAGAGACACCATCCTCGCCGTAGTCCGTGAGCTCAACGCCATAGACAAACACCGACTTCCGATCCTGCTTGCCTCGACCGGGAGGCTCGGCAGCCAAGTCACTGTTGGGGGGAGCGGAAAGGACGCCTCCGGTAACGTACCCTCCATCGTAGGCTTTGGAGAAGCTGCGGCTGTCGCCATTGGTAAAGAAAATAAAGAGTTCTTTCGGATCCGTCTCGGCAGTCCTGAGCCGGACTTTGAGGCAAAGACCGACATCGCCCCGACGATAGCATTCGCGCAATGCGGAAACACCAAAATGGTATCCGTCGTTGACGAACTGCCAAAGATGCTGGCCGGTGTCGTCAACACTATAAACCTCTTCCATCGCGAATTCGACGCCAAGACCTTTTAGGTCTGCGACAAGAGGGATCACTCCGCGACATTGGTAGCCGATTTGTCAGTCCGATATCGCCTAATCGGTCAATGTTGATTGCAAAGATAGGAAAATAATCCTTGACGGTGTCACGGTCCTCTGGTAGGGTTATGTCATCGTCACAGAACTGCGCCGGGAGCGGTGCGGCGGCGAGGGCGGTGGCGCCTTCGGGTGCGCCGGTTTGAGAGTTGGATGAATGCGCGAGGCGCCTTCGGTTTTTCCGGGGCGCTTTTTTGTTGGCCGGAGCCTGGTGGCGCGGCCGGGTTTTTCGATCTTTGCGAGGCGTGTGATGACCGAGGCATATGCTGCCGCCGGCCGGCTGGGGCTGTCCGCAGACGAGGTGCTTGCGGCGGGGGACCCGTCTTCTGTGTGCGAGGCGGCGCTGGTCGACCGGCTAATCGATCTGCTCATGGCGCTCGAGCCGTTCGAGATCAAGCAGTCGGTCGTGCCTTTGGAGCAAGCGGCCGGTCCAGCGTCGGCTCAAGGCGCCGGTGAGGGAGCCGGCGACGCGGCTGCGGGCGGCGAAATCGATGCGCCAATGACCGCGCCGGGTGCGCAAAACGGGGCCGCCCTGGATGCGGTGGTCGCAGCGGCGGGGGCGGCGGATGCCGGGCCTCAGCCGGAGGACCATGCAGCGAAGCTCTCGGTCGAGAGCACCCGCGCCATGCTTGCCCGGATGCGCACTGTCCTCGACCGCGAGGCGGCGCGGCTGGGCGAGGACGGACTCGAGGGCAAGGCGGCGGTCGATCAGGTGGCGCTGATCGCCCGCACGCTCGAGAAGATCGACCAGATGGAACGTCTGATCGCCGAGGATCAGGCCCGCGCCGCGGGTGGGCGGCTTGGGCCGCAGGAACGCGAGCAGCTGCGGCAGACGGTGCGGCAACTCATTCTCGCCGCCGCCGAGCGGCTGGCGGTTGAGCGGGCAGCCGGGCCGGAGGAGGCCGGTGAGGCGGCGGAGCTTGGTGAAGTGGCGGAGTGTGGCGAGGGCGCGGTGGCGATGTCCGGCGGCGAAGACGTCGCAGAGGATTTTTCGGATCGGACCGATGCTGAAACGAGGTGAAGCGTTGGATGCGCTGCGCGCAAAGCAAACGCAGCAGGTGCCTTTGGCAGTGTCTCTCGGCCCGTCATACCGGCCTTGAGCCGGTATCCAGCAGGCGAGCGTCTGCGAGCCGGGAGACCCTTCGCAGGCTGCATTGTGGATGTGAGTCTCTCACCGCGCGGACGCGCGGTGGCTGGATCCCGGCTCGGGAGCCGGGATGACGGGGGACAGAGTGTGCCCCGGGAACTCCGGGGAGGTGGCTCTGAATTGGCAAGGCTGCGCGGCCGGCAGTGGCGGTTGGCAGTGGCAACCGTGCCGCGGAACGATCTTCATTGAGACGCGAGGCATGAGGCATGAGGCGTGAGGCGTGGATCGGCAGGAGGCCTGGCATGGATATCCGGGAGTTCTCGGCGGCGCTGAAATGCGGCGTGTGGGCGAGGCCGGCCCGCCGCCGGCGGCGGGTGCCATCGCTTCTCGAATATGTGCCGGGGCGGAGGCCGCGGCGAGCGGAGGCCACTGAGGAACCCGTGTCCGGGTCCGGGGATGCGCCGGAAATGGTCACACGGCTTGATGACGGTGATCGGTCGGACAGGCTGCCGGATGCGACAGCACTGGCGGACCGGGAGATGCAATTCGAGGCGGAAGCGGCGCCGGTCCAGAGCACGGACATGAAGGAAAACAATATCTTGGGTCGAAGGGATGAATCGGTTTCTGACCTGACTGATCCGGCCGATCCGGCTGCCGCTGCCGCTGCCGATCCGACGGACCTCGCCGATCCGGTTGATCCGGTTACCCCGGCTGACGCGAGCGAACGGCTGAACCTGCCGGAACTGCTGGCCGCCCGTATCGCCAGCTTCGATGACCGCGCGCTCATCGCACATGCCCACGACTGGCGGCTTGCCGCGCGGCCCGAACAGCTGCCGCCCGAAGGGGCGTGGCGGACCTGGCTGATGATGGGTGGGCGCGGTTCGGGCAAGACTCGCGCCGGGGCCGAATGGGTGCATGCGCTCGCCTCCGGCGATCTGCCGGGGCTCGGGCGGACGGGGCGCATTGCGCTGGTGGCCGAGAGTTTCGGCGATGCGCGCGAGGTGATGATCGACGGGATTTCCGGGATCATGGGCGTGGCGCGGATCGACCGCCCCGCCTTCGAGGCGACGCGGCGCCGGCTGGTCTGGCCCTCGGGTGCGGTGGCGCTGATGTTTTCGTCCGAAGATCCCGAGAGCCTGCGTGGGCCGCAATTCGACCTCGCCTGGTGCGATGAACTGGGCAAATGGCGCCATGCCCGCGAGACCTGGGACATGCTGCAATTCGCGCTGAGGCTCGGGCAGCACCCGCGCCAGTTGATCACCACGACGCCGAGGGCGACGCCCTTGATGCTGGCGCTGGTGAAAGACAAGGCCACGCGGGTGACGCGGATCCGCACCGAGGACAATGCGGCGAACCTGGCGGCGGGGTTTCTGGAGACGATCCGGGCGCGCTACGGCGGCACAAGGCTGGGGCGGCAGGAGCTTGACGGCGAGCTGATCGCCGACCGCGAGGACGGGCTGTGGCGGCGCGACCAGATCGAGGCGCTGGTGGTGCGCAGCCACGGGCCGCTCGCCCGCATCGTCGTGGCGGTCGACCCGCCGGCCTCGGGCGAGGCGAAACACTCTTGCTGCGGCATCGTCGCCGTCGGCCTCGATGCGGAGGGTCGCGCGGTGGTGCTGGCCGACGGCTCGGTCGAGGGTGCGAGCCCCACGGCCTGGGCCGAAGCTGCGGCACGGCTCTACCGCCGCTTCGACGCCGATTGCGTGGTGGCCGAGATCAACCAGGGCGGCGACATGGTGACGAGCGTGCTGAGGACCGTCGAGCCGACGCTGCCGGTCAGGACCGTGCGGGCGACGCGCGGAAAATGGCTGCGCGCCGAGCCGGTGGCAGCGCTTTACGAGCAGGGCAGGGTGGTCCACGCCGGGCACTTCGCGGCATTGGAGGACCAGATGTGCGACTTCGGCCCCGACGGGCTCTCCTCCGGCCGCTCTCCCGACCGGCTCGACGCGCTGGTCTGGGCGCTGACCGAATTGCTGCTGGGGCGCAGGAGTGAACCGCAGGTGCGGCATCTGTGAGCGGGGCGGTAGGCAGGTCAAGGCGGGTCGGTTGATCATCTCTTCTGGGCAACGTCTCCTCCTCCGTCATGCCGGACCCCGATCCGGCATCCAGCAGGCGAGCGTCCGCGAGTCGGAAGTCTCTATACCGGGCGCGAGACCGACATGGGCCTCTCACCGCGCCGACGCGCGGTCGCTGGACCCCGGATCTGGTCCGGGGTGACGGACGGGTGGGACGGCCGCGGCGAACCACAGGCAGTGTTTTGCTTTTCGATCTTGAAAGGATCTGACCATGGCATTCGGATTGAGGCTTCCCTTCACGCGGGGCAAGGCCAGGACGGCGCCCGCCGCCAAGAGCTGGCTGCCCGGCGCGATCGCGGCACTTTCGGGTGATGCGGGCGCGAGCTGGAGCGGGCGCTCCTACGCGGCGCTGGCGCGCGAAGGCTTCATGCGCAACCCGGTGGCGCATCGCGCGGTGCGGATGATCGGCGAGGCCGCCGCCTCGGTGCCCTGGGTGGTGTTCGACGGCGGCCGCGAACAGGAGCGGCATCCGGTGCTGGATCTTCTCAATCGGCCCGATCCGGCGGGCGCCGGCGACGGGTTCTTCGAGACGCTCTACGGACACCTGGTGCTGTCGGGCAATGCCTGGATCAACCCGGTCGGCGCAACCGGCCGCATCGCCGGGCTGCAATTGCTCAGACCGGACCGGATGCGGGTGATCGAAGGAGCGGACGGCTGGCCGGTTGCCTATGAGCACCAGTCGGGCGGACGGCGGCAGCGCTTTGCCGCCAACCCGGAAGAAGGGCCGGGGCTCTTGCACCTCAAGCTGTTTCATCCGCTCGACGATCACTTGGGCTTCGCCCCGCTGGAGGCGGCGCTGATGGCGCTCGATCTGCACAATGCCGCGATGAGCTGGAACAAGGCGCTTCTGGACAATTCCGCCCGGCCCTCGGGCGCGCTGGTCTACCAGCCCAAGGAAGGCGGCAACCTGACGCCCGAACAATACGAGCGGCTGAAGGCCGAACTCGAGGACGGCTACCAGGGGGCACGGCGGGCGGGGCGGCCGATGCTGCTCGAGGGCGGGCTCGACTGGAAGGCGATGGGGCTGACCCCGCGCGACATGGATTTCATCGAGGCGAGGAACGGGGCGGCGCGTGATATCGCGCTGGCGCTGGGCGTGCCGCCGATGCTTCTGGGCATCCCCGGTGACCTGACCTACGCCAATTACCAGGAAGCCAACCGCGCCTTCTGCCGCCTGACCGTGTTGCCGCTGGTGGCGCGCACGGCGCAGGCGCTGACCGCCTGGCTGCAGCCGGTCTACGGAGCGGGGCTGAAGATCGACTACGACGCCGACCGGCTGCCGGGGCTTTCTGCCGAGCGCGATGCGCTTTGGGCGCGGCTCGGTGCCGCCGACTTCCTCACCGATGCGGAGAAGCGGGAAGCCGTGGGATATCAAGATGTTGCGGGCTGATCCGGATTCAGTCCGGCAGCGAGATGAATCAATCTGTGAAGCGGAATGGACCGTCAAAGGCGGAGGTGAAGCGATGCCCAACATCGATCCCGATCCGGCGATGCTGGCCACGCGCATCGCCGGTGCGCTGGCAGGAGCGCTGGTCTCGCTCGCCTACATGATGCCCAGGGGAACGCGCGAAGCCGTGGCCCGCGCCACTGCCGGCATCGTCTCAGGCCTGGTCTTCGGCGGCCCGGCGGGCGTGGCGCTGACGCAATGGATGGGCGTGAGCCACATGCTGTCGCCGGCCGAGACGCTGCTCGCCGGATCGGCCGCCGCCAGCATGACCGCCTGGTGGGTGCTCGGCGCGCTCGCCCGCATCGCCGACCGGACCGGCCGCGGCCCGACACGCTGACTGCCGGGTCGCCGCAGAGCGCGTGAGCGCGCACCTCGCGGCCAAACAGACTTCGACATCAAAAAGGACATCACCATGACAACGGACTGGAGCGCATCCGGACGGCAGCGAAAACGCGTCGATCTGGCCCTGGAGGATGTGAGCGGCGACGGCAGCTTTTCCGGCTATGCCAGCCTGTTCGGCGCGGTCGATCTCGGCCGCGACGTGATCGAGCCCGGCGCCTTTGCCGCTTCATTGAAGCGAAGGGGGGCGGGCGATGTGCGCATGCTCTACCAGCACGACCCGGACCAGCCGATCGGCCGCTGGCTGTCGATCCGCGAGGACGAGCGCGGCCTGCATGTCGAGGGCAAGCTTGCGCTCGGCGTGGCCCGCGCCCGCGAGGTGCACGAGCTGATGAAATCCGGCGCGCTCGACGGCCTGTCGATCGGCTTCCAGACTTTGCGCGCCCGCAACGAGGCCAAGGCAGGAGTGCGAAGGATCCTGAGCGCCGATCTCTGGGAGATCTCGGTGGTGACCTTCCCGATGCAGCCGGGCGCGCGGGTGACCGCCGTCAAGGCGGCATCCGGGATGAAGGCGCAACCGACCGAGCGCGAACTCGAACGCCGGCTCACGCGGGATGCGGGGCTGACCAGACGCCAGGCGCGCGGGCTGATCGCCCGCGGCTACGGCGCGCTTTCGGACAGGCGGGATGCCGGACCGGAGGATCTCAAACGCATGGAACGCCACCTGCGCGCGCTGACGGCCGCGCTGGCGCATTCCGCTTCACCTGACACACCCGATCATCTGAAAGGACACAGCATGACCCCCAACATCAGGAACGGGCGCGCACCCGAAACCAAGAGCGTCGACGCCGACGTTTCCGCCGCCTTCGAGGATTTCATGTCCGCCTTCGAGCACTACCGGCAATCCAACGACGAGCGGCTGAGCGAGATCGAGCGCCGCGGCGGCGCCGACGTGATCACCGAAGAAAAGATGGCCCGCATCGACCTGGCGCTCGACGAGCAGAAACGCACGCTCGACGCGCTGCTGGTCAAGCGCGCGCGGCCCGATCTCGGGCGTGGCGCGGCACAGCCGTCCGCCGTGCGCCAGGCCTTCGACGCCTATGTCCGCCGCGGCGACGAGGCGGCGCTGCGCCAGGGCGAACTCAAGGCCATGTCGGCGGGCAGCGACCCCGACGGCGGCTACCTGGTGCCCGACGAGCTCGACAGCGAGATCGGCCGCCGGTTGTCGGAACTCTCGCCGATCCGCTCGATCGCCACCGTCCGCCAGGTCTCTGGCGCGGTGCTGAAGAAGCCGTTCGCCTTGAACGGCATGGCCACCGGCTGGGTCGGCGAGACCGACGACCGGCCGCAGACCGCCGCGCCGCAACTGGCCGAGCTGCAGTTTCCGACCATGGAGCTGTACGCCATGCCTGCCGCCACCGCCTCGCTGATCGAGGACAGCGCGGTCGACATCGAGGGCTGGATCGTAAGCGAGGTCGAGGCGGCGTTCGCCGAGCAGGAAGGCGCGGCCTTCGTGGATGGCGACGGCGTCAACAAGCCGCGCGGTTTCCTCGATTATCCGAGCGTCGCCGACGATACCTGGAGCTGGGGCAATCTCGGCTTCGTCGCCACGGGGGCTGCGGGCGCGTTCGGTGCGGATCCGTCCGACCGGCTGGTCGAGCTGATCTATGCGCTCAAGGCCGGGCACCGGCAGAACGGGCGGTTCGTCATGAACCGCAAGACGCAGGCGCTGATCCGCAAGTTCAAGGATGCCGACGGCAATTATCTCTGGATGCCGCCTGCGGGCGCCGGCCAGGCCGCCTCGCTGATGGGCTTTCCGGTGGTCGAGGCCGAGGACATGCCGGACGTGGCGGCCAACGCACTGGCACTCGCCTTCGGCGACTTCCGCCGCGGCTACCTGGTGGTCGACCGGACCGGGGTGCGCATCCTGCGCGATCCCTACTCGGCCAAGCCCTACGTGCTGTTCTACACCACCAAGCGCGTTGGCGGCGGTGTGCAGAATTTCGAGGCGATCAAGCTGCTGAAATTCGCCGCCTGACCGATCTTCCGGTCCTCGCTGCAAACCCCTCTCCCGGCCTCCGGGGGAGGGACTCGAACCCCCGACACGACCCCGCCCCGGAGACCGCCATGACCCTGATTTCGACCGCCCCGCCGCTGGCGGAACCGGTGACGCTTGCCGAACTGAAAGCGCATCTGCGCATCGATGCGGACGACGAAAACGACCTTCTTGAAGGCCTGATCCGCGTTGCCCGCGCCCATCTCGAAGCGGTCACCGGCGTGGCGCTGATCAGCCAGGGCTTTCGCCTGGCTCTCGACGACTGGCCGCGCGGCGGGGTGATTCAATTGCTCAGGACACCGGTTCAAACCATTGATGCGATTCTGGTTTACGACGCCGATGGCGTGGAACAGAATCTCGATCTGTCGGGGCTGGTGCTCGATGGCACCGCGCATCCGGCGCGGCTCATGATCCGGCAGCGGCCCTCTCCGGGCCAGCCGATCAATGGCATCGAGATCGAGTTTACCGCAGGCTTCGGGTCCGGTGCCGAGGTGCCGCCCGAGCTCAAGCGCGCGGTCCTGATCCATGCCGCCTATCTGTATGAATTCCGCGGGGCGGTGACCCCGGACATGCAGCCTGCGGCGATCCCGCCGGGTTATGACCGGCTGATCGCACCCTGGCAGCGGAGGTCGCTGTGATGGCCGGGATATCTGTCGATCCCGGGCGGCTGAATGCCCGGCTCACTCTGGAAACGCCGCCGGATACGGACGACGGGCAGGGTGGCATCGCGGGAGCGTGGCCGTTCGTTGCCGCCCTCTGGGCGCGGATCGAGCCGCTGCGTGCCGTCTCCGCCGAAGCGGCGGGCGCGGATCTCGCGCCTGTCACCCACCGGGTCACTATCCGCTATCGCGACGATGTCCGCCATGCCATGCGCTTTGTCTATCGCGGCCGCGCGCTTCTGATCCGCGCGGTGCGCGATCCCGACGAGAGCCGCCGCTACCTGGTCTGCGACTGCGAGGAGAACCGGCCATGAGCGCCAATCAACTGCAGCAGGCTGTGGTCGAGCGTCTTTCGACCGACCCGGCCATTGTCGCAATCACCGGAGCGGGCCGGATCTTCGACCGGCTGATCACCCGTGCCGAGCCGCCCTACCTGGTACTGGGCGAGATCATAAGCAGCGACTTTTCCACCGGTGACGAGGCGGCCAGCGAGCACCGTTTCGAGGTCGAGGCCTGGAGCAAGCAGAACGGCCGCAAGCAGGCGGTGGAACTGGCCGACGCCGTCCGCGCCGCACTCCATGATGCGGATCTGACGCTTGACGGTGTGGTGCTGGTCAATCTCCGCCACGAACGCACTGTCAGCCGCCGAGCGCCCAGGAGCGGGCTGCATGTGGCGCGACTCAGGTTCCGTGCGGTGACAGAGCCGTGATCGCGGTTCGCGCCGGCAGTTCAATCCCACACGCAGAAAGGACACATCCATGACCGCCCAGAAAGGCAAGGACCTGCTCATCAAGATCGACGATGGCGGGAGTTTCGTCACCATCGCCGGATTGCGCGCCCGGCGGCTGGCCTTCAACGCCGAAGCAGTCGACATCACCGATGCGGAATCGGCCGGGCGCTGGCGCGAACTGCTCGGCGGCGCCGGAATGCAGCGCGCCTCGCTGTCGGGTGGCGGGCTGTTCAAGGACCAGGCCAGCGATGCACTCGCCAGGGCCGTGTTCTTTGCAAGCGAGATCCGCGCCTGGCAGGTGGCGATCCCCGATTTCGGAACCGTGAGCGGACCGTTCCAGATCACCGCCCTTGAATATGCCGGCCGCCATGACGGCGAGATGACATTCGAGATCGCTCTGGAATCCGCCGGTGCGCTCGTCTTCGCGGCCGCGTGAGAAGCACCATGAATATTCATCCCAACCGCCATCGCGGTGAAATCGCCGCGAAGCTTGACGGTGAGACCCGGCTTCTGTGCCTGACGCTCGGTGCGCTGGCCGAGCTCGAAAGCGCCTTCGGCGTCGACGATCTCATCGAACTGGCGCAGCGCTTCGAGGCCGGAAAGCTCTCGGCGGGCGACATCATCCGCATCGTCGGCGCCGGGCTGCGCGGCGCGGGCAACCGGCTCACTGACGAGGACGTGGCGGAAATGTCGACCGAGGGCGGTGTGGCAGGCTTTGCCCGGATCGCCACCGAGCTTCTCTGGCTGAGTTTCGGCGGCACAGACGCCGACCGGGCCGAGAGACCAATTTCAGATCGGGAGGGCGGGGCTCCGGACAGGCCCGAAAACCCTCCCGTGCCGTAGGTGGCAGCAAGGTGACGATGACGGACCGGACGTTATTCCCCTGGGCGTCCGTGCTTCGCTTCGGCCTCGGCCACCTGCGGCTTTCTCCCGATGCCTTCTGGCGCCTGAGCCTCCTCGAACTCCATGCGTTCCTCGGTACAAGCGCGGTACCGGAGGTGACCACGAGGCCGACGCTTCGGGCGCTGATGGCGCTTTACCCGGACGCGCAGGGGGAGGTTGCCCGCAACCACGGGCCAGATCTTGGAAAGGACCACTCCGATGGCCGATGAACCAAACCTCAACGTCAATGTCGACCTCGATCTCAACGGCGCCGACCGGGCGCTCGATGAGCTGACGCGCAAGGCCGACGCCTTTGGAGGAGCCCTGTCGGGTGCGTTGAAATCCGCGACGGTGGACGGCCGCGGCCTGGACGACGTGCTCAGGACGCTTGGCACCCGCATGGTCGGCATTGCGGTGGATGCCGGCACACGGCCGCTCAACCGGCTGATGAGCAATTCGATCGCCGGCCTGACCGGCAGCCTTGGCCGGCTGTTGCCGTTCGCAAGGGGCGGCGTGCCGGGCCGGATGCACGCCTTTGCCGACGGAGGTGTCGTCGGCGGGCCATCCTATTTTCCGATGCAGGGTGGCGATGTCGGGCTGATGGGCGAGGCCGGGGCGGAAGCGATCCTGCCGCTCGCCCGCGGACCGGACGGACGGCTGGGCGTCGCCTCGGGCGGGTCGGTACAGCCGGTGCAGGTCACCTTCAACGTAACGACGCCGGACGCGCAGAGTTTTTCCAAATCCGAGGCCCAGGTCACCGCCATGCTGGCCCGCGCGGTCGGCCGCGGCCGCCGTGGTTTGTAGGAGGCAGACATGACCAGCGGATTTCACGAGGTGCGGCTTCCACTCCGGCTGTCGCTTGGAGCGAGCGGCGGGCCGGGCCGGCGTACCGACATCGTCGCGCTGTCGAATGGCGGCGAAACCCGCAACGCTCGCTGGGCCGATGCGCGGCGGCGCTACGATGTGGGCACCGGCCTGCGCGGGCTCGATGACCTCTACCAGCTCACTGCGTTTTTCGAGGCCCGGCGTGGCCAGCTCTACGGCTTCCGCTTCCGCGATCCTGTCGATCACTCTTCCGCCCCGCCGGGGCAGGCGGTCACCCCCATCGACCAGCAGATCGGGGTGGGAGACGGGGTGAAGGTCCTGTTCGACCTCACCAAGACCTATGCCGATGCGGGCGGCGCGACCACCCGCCGGATCGAAAAGCCGACCGAGGGCAGCGTCGTGCTGGCTGTCGATGGCCTGGCGCTGGACCCGGGCGACTATGCCGTCGATCACGCGGCCGGAATGGTGACGATTGAGCCGGGTTCCGTTCCGGCGCCCGGGGCGATCGTGACCGCCGGCTATGAGTTCGACATTCCTGTTCGTTTCGACACCGACCGCATTGAGATCAGCCTCGCTGCGTTCAAGGCGGGCTCGGTGCCGAGCGTGCCGCTGGTGGAGATCCGGCCATGAGAGACATACCCTCAACCCTCGCAGCCCATCTGGCGCAGACCTCGACCACCACCTGCCACGCCTGGCGGCTGACGCGGACCGATGGGCTGGTGCTGGGTTTTACCGAGCACGACCATGATCTCGAATTCGCCGGCACGGTGTTTTCCGCCGCCACCGGCTTTCGCGCCAGCGAGGTGGAAACCGGTCTCGGGCTGGAAGCCGATGCCGCCAATGTGGCGGGCGCCTTTTCAGACGCGGCGATCAGCGCCGATGACCTCGCGCTCGGGCGCTATGACGGGGCGCGGGTCGAGACCTTCCTGGTCAACTGGCAGAGCCCCGGGGACCATGTGCTGCTGTCGACGCGGGAACTGGGCGAGGTCCGCACGGCCGGACAGGCCTTCACGGTGGAGCTTCGCAGTCTTGCAGCTTCGCTCGACCAGCCGCACGGGCGGCTCTACGGAAGGCGTTGCGATGCCGACCTTGGGGACACGCGCTGCAGCAAGGATGTTTCGGGCGCGCCGTTTACGCTGGCTGGAACCATCGTTGAGGTGCCAGACGAGATGACGCTGATCGTCAGCGGCCTCGATGACCGGCCCGGGGGCTGGTTCGACAATGGCCGGGTCCGGTTCATGACCGGGCTCCTGGGCGGGCTGACCGCAGACATCTCCAGCCAGAGGACGGAGGCAGGTGGTACACGGCTAGCACTGTGGTCGCCGCTGGCGCGGCAGCCCGCGCCGGGCGATCAGCTGACCGTGACTGCGGGCTGTGACAAGGGTTTTGAAACCTGTTCAGCCAAGTTCGGCAACGGATTCAATTTCCAGGGCTTTCCCTATCTGCCAGGCAGCGACTTTGCCTATGGCTATGCCGATGCCGACACAGTTCATGACGGAAGGCCGATCGTGCCATGAGCGCTGATCTTCAAGCCGAACGCATCGTCGCGGCAGCGCGTGACTGGATCGGCACACCCTATCGGCACCAAGGATCGCGCAAGGGCGTCGGCTGCGATTGCCTCGGGCTGGTGCGCGGGGTCTGGGCCGAGGTCACCGGCAGTTTGACCGAGGAGCCTGGAGCCTACGCGCCGGACTGGGCCGAACGATCCGGAACCGAGCGGCTGATGGCGGCCGCGCGGCTCCATTGCGGCGATCCGGTGCCGCCGGCCGAAGCGATGCCCGGCGACATCGTGCTGTTTCGCTGGCGCGCCGGCGTGTCCGCCAAACATACAGGCATTCTGTCCGGCCCGGACCGCTTCATCCACGCCTACGAGCCCGCGGGCGTGATCGAAAGCGCGCTGGTTCCCTCCTGGCGGCGGCGGATCGCCGCCGTCCACCGCATTCCCCAGGCCGGCTGACCGGCTGAAGAGCGAGATCATCCCATGGCGACAATTCTTCTTCAGGTCGCGGGCGCGTCCCTTGGCGGCGTGTTCGGGCCGGTGGGCACGGCGATCGGGTCGGCCATCGGCGCAACCGTCGGCGGCATGCTCGACACCGCGCTCATCAACTCCACCCGGACCATTGCCGGGCGCGGCTTGAGCGGCGCGCGCATTCCCTCCGCCGACGAGGGCTCGCCGATCCTGCGCGTGCACGGCTCGATGCGGATCGCCGGAGCGCTGATCTGGGCAACCCGGTTCGAAGAAACCGTGACCCAGGAGCGCCAGGGTGGCAAAGGCGGCGGGCCGAAGGTCGAGCATTATCACTATCACGCCAATTTCGCGCTCGGGCTCTGCGAGGGCCCCATCGCCTTCATCCGGCGGATCTGGGCGGATGGGCGCGAGCTCGATCTCGAAACGCTCGACATGCGGATCCACCGTGGAACTGCCAGCCAATTGCCCGACCCGCTGATCGAAGCCAAACAGGGTGCCGGGCGGGCGCCGGCCTGGCGCGGGCTGGCCTATGTGGTGTTCGAACGGCTGCCGCTCGACGATTTCGGCAACCGTATCCCGGCGCTACAGTTTGAAGTGGTACGGCCGGTGGGCGGGCTCGAACCGGCAATCGAGGCGGTGGCGCTGATCCCCGGTTCGACCGAGCACGGCTATGCGACGACGCAGGTGCGCGAGACCACCGGGGTGGGTGCAGCCCGCACGCTCAACCGCAACATGCGCCAGGCATCGACCGACTGGAGGCAGTCGATCGACGAGTTGCAGGCGCTGTGCCCCAACCTAAAATCGGTGGCGCTGGTCTCGGCCTGGTTCGGTGACGATCTGCGCGCCAGCCATTGCCGTTTCCGCCCCGGTGTCGAGGTGGTCGCCCGCAACGGCGAGACCCGGCCATGGAAGGTGGGCGGGCTCAGCCGCGCCACCGCTCATCTGGTTTCCACCAGCAATGGCGGCCCGGCCTATGGCGGCACGCCGGACGACGCTTCGCTCGTCGAGGCGATCCGCGATCTCAAGGCCCGCGGCCTCAAGGTGGTGCTCTATCCCTTCGTGCTGATGGACGTGCCCGCCGGCAACGGCCTGCCAAGTCCGACCGGCGGTACCGGCCAGCAGGTCTATCCCTGGCGCGGGCGGATGACGGCAAGCATCGCACCGGGAGAGCGGGGAACGCCCGATGGCACGGCGGCGATGCGGGCGGAAATCAATGCGCTGTGCGGTGGAACGCTGCCCTCAAATCTCGCCGTCTCGGGCGACAGCGTTGCCTGGATGGGTGGCGACGAGGGTTACCGGCGCTTCATTTTGCACCACGCCGCACTGGCAATCGCGGCGGGTGGCGTCGACGGCTTTGTCATCGGCTCGGAAATGATCGGCCTGACCCGGCTAAGGGACGAGGCCGGCGCGTTTCCCTTTGTCGATCATCTCGTCCAACTCGCTGCAGACACGAAGGCGATGCTGGGCGGCACGACGACTGTGACCTATGCCGCCGACTGGACCGAATATGCCGGTCACCGGCCCGATGACGGCTCGGGCGATGTCCTTTTCAATCTCGATCCGCTCTGGGCGCATCCGGCGATCGGCGCCATCGGCATCGACAACTACATGCCGCTGAGCGACTGGCGTGACGCGGATCTGTCGACCGGCAATCCCGACGGGGCGGGTTTTGCCAATGATCAGGCGGCAATGCGCGCCGCGATTGAAGGCGGCGAGGGCTACGACTGGTACTATGCCGGCAAGGCGGGACGGGATGCACGGGAACGGCTGCCGATCACCGATGGGCTGGCGGGCAAGCACTGGGTCTACCGGGTCAAGGATCTGCGCGGCTGGTGGCAGAATGAGCATTATGACCGCGTCGGGGGAGCCGAGGCTTCGAACCCCAGCCCCTGGGTGCCAGGTGCGAAACCGTTCTGGTTTCCCGAGCTTGGCTGTCCGGCGGTCGACAAGGGGGCGGGCCAGCCGAACCTGTTTCCCGATCCGAAATCCTCGGAAGGTGCGATCCCCTGGTACTCCTCGGGCGGGCGCGACGACCTGGCCCAGCGGGCGTTCCTGCAGGCGCATCTGGATCACTGGAACGGGGCGGCGAATGCCGACGGCATGGTTTCGGCCGACCGCATTCACCTGTGGACCTGGGATGCACGACCGTTTCCCGCCTTTCCGCTGTCGACCGAAGTCTGGTCCGATGGTCCCAACTGGCGCACCGGCCACTGGCTCAACGGGCGCCTGGGCACGGTGGCGCTGAAGGACCTGATTGCCGCGATCCTGACCCGGGCCGGGATGACGGATTTCAATGTCGAACGCGTCGACGGCATGCTGACCGGCCACGTGATATCGAACCCCGCCTCTGTGCGGGCGGTGCTCGAGCCGCTGATCGAGGCGTTTGCCATTGATGTCCGCGAAGGCCCAGAGGGCCTTGTATTTAGCTCGCGGCTGAGTTTCGGCGCGGCTCCGCTCGAGATCGAGGCAGTGGCCGATCCTGACGAGGGACCATTGTTTGAGGAGATCCGTGGCGAACAGGGCGAATTCGCCAATGAAGCGGTTCTGCTCTCGGTCGATCCGATGGGCGACTATGCCCCGGCCTCGGCACGTTCGCGCAGGCTGGAAGGCGAGGCCGCGCGACAGCGTGACCTGCCTTTGAGTCTGGCGATCGAGCAGGGATTGGCCCGTGTGACCGCCGACCGCTGGTTGCAGGACCATCGGCTGCAGCGCCGCCAGCTGCGCTTCGCGCTGCCGCCTCAGGCCGTCGGGATTGAGCCCGGCGACACGCTTCGGTTCGCAATAGAGAACGCCCCGCACAACCGTTTCCGCATCACCCGGATCGAGGATGGCGAGATCCGCCGCATCGAGGCGGTAGCGCATGCCGGAGCCGGGGCGGCCTTCAACACTGAGACCTATGCCGACCGCGCCGGCAATGACGCCAATGCGGCCTTCGTGCCGGAAATCGTCTTTCTCGATCTGCCGGTGCTGACGGGCGTCGAGGAGACCGGCTGGGCAAGGGCAGGGGCGCTGGCGATCCCATGGCGGCAGATGGTTCTGTCAAGCTCGGTGGAGGCCGAAGGCTACGCCGCGCGCACGACCATCGATGCGCCGGCCCGGATCGGCGCACTGGCCGAGGCCCTGCCGCCGGGGGACATCGAAGGCCGGTTTGATCGTAGCGCGGTGCTCGTCGTCGATCTTGGCTTTGGCGGCCTGTCGAGCGCCAGCCGACTGGCGGTGCTCAACGGCGCCAACGCGGTGGCGGTGCGCTCGGATGCGGGGAGCTGGGAGATCATCCAGTTCGAGAGCGCCGAGGAAATCGCATCGGGCCGCTGGCGGCTTGACAGCCTGTTGCGCGGACAGGCGGGAACCGACGACGCCATGCGCGCCGGCGCGGCATCCGGCGCGGCTTTCATCGTGCTCGACGGCACGGTCAGATCGCTCGGGCTTTCGATCGACGAGGCCGGACGCGCCTTCAACTGGATCGCCGAGGCAACCGGCGGACTGGTGGGCACGCCGGCACCGGCGGTTTTCGCCGGCGGAGAGCGGGCGCTGACGCCGCTGTCGCCGGTGCATCTGCGGGCCGAGAGGCGGGCGGAAGGCGTGAACCTGTCCTGGATCCGCCGCGGCAGGCTGTCGGCGGACAGCTGGACGCCCGCCGAGATTGCGAATGACGAGGGCTTCGAACGCTACCGCGTCGACATCCTCGATGGCGCCACGGTGATCCGGACGGTGGAAACAACCGCATCGGAGTGGCTCTACCCGGCCGCCGACGAGCTTGCCGATTTCGGCACCCCCATTGCGTCGCTGACCTTTCGCGCTGCCCAGGCCGGAAAGCGCGTTCCCTGGGGGATACCCCGAACCGCGACCTGCAGTCTCTGATCCTCCGCGACCGATATCCGAAACCTTGACCCAAAATCTTGAAAGGACCTCTGCCATGACCGACATGAAACCTTGGTGGCAATCGAAAACCCTGTGGGGTGCCATCGTCGCGATCGCCTCGTCGGTGTTCGGCCTTGCCGGGCTTGAACTCGGCGACGCGGACGCCGAAACGCTCACCGGCCTGCTGACCTCGCTCGGGGTGGTTCTTGGCGGCATCATCGCCATTGTCGGGCGGTTGAAGGCGAAGAGCCGGATCGGCTGAGTTTGTGCCGGATGGTCGGCGGCAATGATGGTTTCCATTCATTTGCGGTTCAGGCAGGATCTTGTATCACTGGCTCCAAGATGAAATACGAACCGCTCCAGGGCTGACCATGATCATGAACTTACTCAGCATAGGCTTAGTCGCCGCCCAGGCCGCCACCATGATGCCGGTCGCCACCGTGTCGCAGGATCTGCGTGCGCCCGACGGCACCGCCATTGTCCGCACCGCGGGAGACTGTTCGGGCGCCGCCAGCCAGGTTGTCGGCCAGACCGGCGGGCAATTGCTCTCGGCTTCCCCCCAGACCCAGGGCGGCCAGACCGTCTGCGTGGTCACGGTGCTGGTGCCGGGCAACGGTAGCGAACGCCCGAAGAAGGTCACCGTCACGGTTCCACAGTAAGGCAACGGTCGCCCAATCGCGGCGAGGCCTGGCGCGCAAGCGATGCCGGCCTACAGCGCCGCGCATCCAATTGGATGCGCAAAGGACGCTGTATCACTTTTAGATGATGCATGTACGTTATCGTCCAAATGAATACATTTGAACGCGACATGCATGAGTCATCCCGGCCTGTGCGGATCGCGCGAGTCGGTGCATGGTAAGAGGGCGCGCGCCGGGAATTTTGTCCGGCCGGCGCCTGGACAAACAGCGGGAGCAGTTCAAGTGCGCATCTTGATCGTCGAGGATGACAAGGATCTCAATCGCCAGCTGGCCGAAGCGCTGCTGGAGCAGGGCTACGTGGTCGACCGCGCCCATGATGGCGAGGAAGGCCATTTCCTCGGCGACACCGAGCCCTACGACGCGGTGATCCTCGATATCGGCCTGCCGGAAATGGACGGCGTGACGGTGCTGGAGAAATGGCGCGCCGACGGCCGCGTCATGCCGGTGCTGATCCTGACCGCACGCGACCGCTGGAGCGACAAGGTCGCCGGCATCGACGCCGGCGCCGATGACTACGTCACCAAGCCGTTTCACGTCGAGGAGGTGCTGGCGCGGATCCGCGCGCTGATCCGCCGCGCTTCAGGTCATGCCTCTTCTGAGATCACCTGCGGCCCGGTGCGGCTGGACACCAAGGCCTCCAAGGCCAGCGTCGACGGCACAACGCTGAAACTGACCAGCCACGAGTTCCGGCTGCTCTCCTATCTCATGCATCACATGGGCGAGGTGGTGTCGCGCACCGAACTGGTCGAACACATGTACGACCAGGATTTCGACCGCGATTCCAACACCATCGAGGTGTTCGTCGGACGCCTGCGCAAGAAGATCGGCGTCGACCTGATCGAGACCGTGCGCGGCCTGGGCTACCGGATGGTGGCGCCCGACGGCGATAGCAACGGCAAGTCCGGATGAAGGGAGCGTCGCTCACCGCCCGCGTCCTGCTGTTTGCATCCGTCTGGGCGGTGATCGCCCTGGTGGCGATCGCCATTGTTATCTCCCAGCTCTACCGCGCCGGCAGCGAACGCGCCTTCGCCGACCTGCTTCGCGCCCACCTCAACAGCGTCATCAACGCGGTGACGATCAACGACCAGGGCCGGCTGGCCGGCAATCCGCAACTGGGCGACCTGGTGTTCGACCAGCCCGGAAGCGGCTGGATCTGGCTGGTTGAACCGCTGGGCGGCCTGGAGGGGGCGCGGCTGGCCTCGATCTCGGCCGGCGACGAGACGATCCCCTCGCCATCACTCGAGACCTTGCCGTTCGGCGCGCGCTATCAGCGCAGCTATTCCGCCGATGATGGTTTCGGCAACCGGCTGGAAGTTATCGAGACCGAGGTGGAACTCGACAATCAGGGACATGCGGCGCGGTTTCGCGTCGCCGGCAACCGCGAGGTGCTGGAAGCCGACATCGCCGATTTCTCGGCAAATCTCTACCTGGCGCTGGCGCTGTTCGGCATCGGCAGCCTGATCGTCAACGCCATTGCCATTCTCTATGGCCTCAGGCCGCTCGATCATGCCCGGCAGGCGCTCGGACGGATTCGTGCCGGCGATGCGCAGCAACTCGACGGCAGCTTTCCGCGCGAGATCGCGCCGCTGGCCGGCGAGATAAACGCGCTGATCGAGGCCAACCACCGGGTGATCGAGCGGGCCCGCATGCAGGTCGGCAACCTGGCCCATTCGCTCAAGACGCCGATTGCCGTGCTGATCAACGAATCCCGCGACATGACGCCGGCGCATTCGGCCCTGGTCCGCACCCAGGCCGAGACCATGCAGGCGCAGGTGCAGACCTATCTCGACCGGGCCCGCATCGCCGCCCAGCGCGGCAGCGTTCTGGCGCGCACCGAGGCGGCTCCCGTCATCGAGCGGCTGGTGCGGGTGATGGCCAAGCTCAACCGGGACCTGGATTTTGCCACCGACATCGAACCGCGCGACGCGGTGCTGGCCATGGAAAGCCAGGATCTGGAGGAGGCGCTCGGCAACCTGGTGGAGAATGCCGCCAAGTTCGCGCGCCACAAGGTGGTGGTAAGACTGCGCCCGGAACCCGCCGCCGAAGCCGAGCGGCCGATGGTCCGCATCGACATCGACGATGACGGCCCCGGCCTCGACGAGGCGGGGATGCGCGAGGCGATGAAACGCGGACGGCGGCTTGATGAATCCAAGCCCGGCACCGGACTCGGACTGTCGATCGTTGGTGAGATCGCGTCCGAATACAAGGGCGGTTTTGCATTGGCGCGGGCGGAGATCGGCGGCCTGTCGGCGCGATTGACCCTGCCGGCGCTGATCACGGAGGCTTGAACCAAAGTGGCGGGCTTTCCGGTTCGGTTTCCGCTAGGTTCGTTTTGGAAGGCTGTGTTGCGTCACAATGCCGCCACAGGAACGAGGCAAGAACCATGTGCGTGGACATTTCTGGCCCTGTAATTCATCCGCGCGACATATGAGGACGGCGGCAACATGGCACACTCGGTCAACAGTTTGGTGAAGTTCGGCATTATTGCGGGCCTGTCGGCGGCGGTCGCCGGCTGCACCGGTACCGGCACTGTCCGGCCCTTGTCGTTCGCTCCGGTTTCGACACCGGCCGCGGCCGGCAGCGATTCGATCCTTGCCTCGCTCAATGGCGGGATTCTGCCTGCTGACGCCGCCGGCGGCTTGACCGGACCTGACCGGCTGCGTGCTCTCGAAGCCGAATACCAGGCGCTTGAAAAGGCCCCGCTCGGGCAGGTCGTTGCCTGGCAAAGCCAGACCAGCGGCACGGCCGGCCAGGTTTCCGCGGGCACGCCGTACCAGGTGGGCCAGCAGAACTGCCGTCAATATGTCCACAATGCCACAATCAGGGGTGTGGCGGTGAAAGGGCAGGGAGCCGCCTGCCGCAATGAGGATGGCAGCTGGACCCCGCTCAGCTGAGTGAGCCGCTGGTTGCCCTCGCTGCCCCCGATGGGCGCCCAGTAGTCAAACCGGTCAGGCCTGATTGAGATCGTCCATTCAGCGACCTACATGTAATTGCATGGGGAAAATCGGGTTTTCCGGCGGGTTTCGATCAGAAACTGGCGGATTGGCACCCGAACACGCGACCAAACGCCCCAATCTGGTTTTCGCGGCCGATTGATGTTGGAAAACAGACAATGCTCGGATATTGAAGCGACATGTTGTTCTGGGTAATCGCCGCTGTCATGACCGCCATTGCGACCCTGGCCCTGCTGGGGCCGGTGCTGCGCGCTCGTAAGGAGGCGCCGGACGCTCCCGAATTGCATGATGTCGAGGTCTATCGCGACCAGTTGACCGAGGTCGACCGCGACCTGGCCGACGGCCTCGTGGACCCGGTGCAGGCCGAAGTGGCAAAGACGGAAATTTCCCGACGGCTGCTGGCGGCCGCGCGCAAGGGCGAGGCGGCGGATGCCAAGGGCAAACTCTCGCAAAATAGTGGTTTGCGCCGTGCGGCGGCGATCGTGGTCGCTCTCTTCATGCCGCTCGCGGCGCTGACAGCCTATCTCGAACTGGGAAGCCCGGACTTGCCGCAACTGCCGCTTTCGGCGCGGCTGCAGGCGGATCCGCAGACCAACGACATTGCCATGCTGATCGCCCGGGCGGAGCAGCATCTGGCGGACAATCCCGAGGACGGGCGCGGCTGGGACGTGCTGGGTCCGATCTATCTGCGGACGGGGCGCTACGAGGAGTCCGCGACAGCCTTCAAGAAGGCGATTTCCATTCTGGGCCCGTCGCCGACGCGGCTGGCAAGCCTTGGCGAGGCCCTGTTCTCCGCTGCGGGCGGGATCGTCACCGAGGAAGCCAGCCTGGCGTTCCAGACCGCCCGCGAGCTTGATTCGACCGATCCGAGACCGCAATTCTTCCTGGCCGTGGCTTTGGCCCAGGCCGGCAAGACCACCGAAGCCCGCGCAGCCTTCTCCGGCATGCTGGAAACCGCGCCGCCCGATGCGCCATGGATCCCGGCAGTCGAAAGCCAGCTTGCCGCGCTGCAGCAGGGCGGTGCAACCGCGCCACTGTCCGGCGCCGGTTCCGCAGCACCGGGCAATCCCACCGCAGCCGACATCGCTGCTGCCCAGAACATGAGCCCGGAAGACCGGCAGGCGATGATAGCGTCGATGATCGACGGCCTGGAAGCCAAGCTTGCCGACAATCCGGACAATGTCGCCGGATGGCTGAGGCTCGTGCGCTCGCATGTGGTGACCGGAAACCCCGACAAGGCGCAGGCCGCGCTCGACCGGGCCTTCGCCGTGTTTGCACCCTCGGGTCCGGAAAGCCAGCAACTGGGCGCGCTCGCCAATGAACTCGGCCTGACCGTCACGTCGACGCTGGGCGGAGTCCCGATGACGCCCGCCGTTCCCGCTGAGCAGGCGCCGGCTGCCGAGCCGTCGGCATCGGCGAAGACACCCTTCATCCTGCCGGCCACCGGCGCCGGTTCCGCAGCCCAGCAGGCTCCGGGCGACGCGGCTGTTCCTGCCGCGGCTCCGGGCGGACCGACGCAGGCAGATGTCGCAGCGGCCGCGGAGATGTCCGTCGAGGACCGGGCGGCGATGATCCGCACCATGGTCGAATCGCTCGACGCGAAGCTGACCGAAAGCCCCGACAATCTCGAGGGCTGGCAGCGCCTGGTCCGTTCCTACGCGGTTCTGGGTGATCGCACGGCAGCGGAAACGGCCCTTGAACGGGCCAGTGTAACATTTCCCGGCGGCAGCGAAGGCGGCCGCGTGCTGGCCGACCTTGCCGTTCAGCTCGGCCTGGAACCTGTGTTGGAGGGCCAATGACCCGCAAGCAAAAACGATTGTCCATCATCGCCGCCGGCGCGGTCTTTCTTGCCGCATCCGCAGCGCTGGTTACCTCCGCACTGCGCGAGCAGATCGTGTTCTTCAATTCGCCTACCGACGTGCTGGCCCAGCCGCTGGCGCCCGGCACCCGCGTGCGGCTCGGCGGCCTCGTCGAGGAGGGAACCGTCCAGCGCGGCGAGAACTCGTCGGTGACATTCCAGGTGACCGACACCAATGCCTCGGTCAAGGTGCGCTATGTCGGCATTCTGCCCGATCTGTTCCGGGAGGGGCAGGGCGTGGTCACCGAAGGCACGTTCTCGCCGGAAGAAGGCACCTTCCTGGCCGATACGGTTCTCGCCAAGCATGATGAGAACTACATGCCCAAGGAAGTCGCCGATGCGCTGAAGGCGCAGGGCGTTTGGCAGGAAGGCGATCCCACGCCCGGCGTCGGGACGCAAACGCAATAGGTCTGCCTGAAACGGATGCCGCCGCGGCACCGGGCCCGGCATTGGAGGAGATGACGCCATGATCACTGAAATCGGCCATTTCGCCCTGATCCTCGCGCTGGCGACTGCGGTCGTCCAGTCGGTCGTCCCCCTGATCGGCGCCCGCCGCCGTGACGCGGGGCTGATGGCGGTCGGACCGATGGCGGCGCTGACCTCGCTGATGCTGGTGGCGATCTCGTTCTTCGCCCTGACCCACGCATATGTGGTGTCCGATTTCTCGGTCCAGAACGTGGTCGAGAACTCCCATTCGCTCAAGCCGATGCTCTACAAGATCACCGGCGTCTGGGGCAATCACGAAGGTTCGATGCTGCTGTGGGTGCTGATCCTAGTGTTGTTTTCGGCCCTGGTGGCGCTGTTCGGTCGCAATCTGCCCGACACGCTGAAGGCCAACGTGCTCTCGGTCCAGGCCTGGATCACCGTGGCGTTCCTCCTCTTCGTGCTGTTGACCTCCAACCCGTTCCTGCGTCTTGATCCGGCGCCCGCGGAAGGCAACGACCTCAACCCGATCCTTCAGGACATCGGCCTGGCGATCCATCCGCCGCTGCTTTATCTCGGCTATGTCGGGTTTTCGATCTCGTTCGCCTTTGCCATTGCGGCGCTGATCGAGGGCCGTATCGACGCTGCGTGGGCCCGCTGGGTCCGCCCCTGGACGCTGACTGCTTGGATCTTCCTGACCGCCGGAATCTCGATGGGCAGCTACTGGGCCTATTACGAGCTGGGCTGGGGCGGCTGGTGGTTCTGGGACCCGGTCGAGAACGCCTCCTTCATGCCCTGGCTCGTCGGCACCGCTCTGCTGCACTCGGCGCTGGTGATGGAAAAGCGCGAGGCGCTGAAGATCTGGACGGTTCTGCTCGCCATCCTGACGTTTTCCTTCTCGCTGCTCGGCACGTTCCTCGTGCGCTCGGGCGTGCTGACATCGGTGCATGCGTTTGCCACCGACCCGGCGCGCGGCGTGTTCATTCTGGGCATCCTGGTGGTCTTCATCGGCGGCGCGCTGGCGCTGTTCGGCTTGCGCGCCGGCACATTGAAGGCCGGTGGCATGTTTGCGCCGATTTCGCGCGAGGGGTCGCTGGTCCTCAACAACCTGTTCCTGACCACCGCTGCGGCGACGGTGCTGGTCGGCACGCTCTATCCGCTGCTGCTGGAAGCCGTCACCGGCACAAAGATTTCCGTCGGTCCTCCCTTCTTCAACCTGACCTTCGGCCCGCTGATGGTGCCTTTGCTGCTGGCCGTCCCGTTCGGGCCACTGCTGGCGTGGAAGCGCGGTGACCTCGCCGGCGCCGCCCACAGGCTCTATTTCGCCGTCGGCATTTCGCTTCTCGTCGGTCTGGGCGTGGTGTTCCTCGAGACCGGCGCGCCGGTTCTTGCGGGGCTCGGGATCGCGCTCGGCGTGTTCCTGATCCTGGGTGGACTGACCGACCTTGCGTTGCGCGCGGGCATCGGTCGCGTCGGCGCCGGGATCGCCTTTGCGCGCCTTGTCGGACTGCCGCGGTCGGCCTTCGGCTCGGCGCTGGGCCACATGGGCCTGGGCGTCACCGTGATCGGCATTGTCGCGGCCAGCGTGTTTTCAACCGAAACCGTCATTGCCATGAAACCCGGCGACACGGCCAGCGCAGGCGGTTATGAGCTGCGCTTCGACGGTATCCGCGATTACAACGGTCCGAACTATTCCGCCCAGTCCGGCGAATTCACCGTTTTGCGTGGCGGCGTCGAAGTGGCGAACATCGCGTCGGCCAAGCGGTTCTACCAGGCGCGCAGGATGCCTACCACCGAAGCCGGCATTCTGACCTTCGGTGCCAGCCAGCTCTACATCGCGCTCGGCGATCCCGAGGCCAATGGCGGGCTGGTGGTGCGGATCTGGTGGAAGTCCTGGGTCACCTTCATCTGGTATGGCACCATCGTCATGGTGATCGGCGGCATGCTGTCGCTGTCCGACCGGCGCCTGCGCATCGGCGCACCCAACCGGGCCCGCGCGAAGAAATCCGCAGAGGCGGCGGCGTGATGATGCTGCGTCAGGCGATTGCCGCTTTCGTGCTGATGCTGGGCCTGATCGGCCCGGCTGCTGCGGTCAACCCGGACGAGGTGCTGGACGACCCGGCGCTCGAGGCGAGGGCGCGCACCCTGTCGCTCGAATTCCGGTGCCTGGTCTGCCAGAACCAGTCGATCGATGATTCCAACGCCGAACTCGCCCGCGATCTGCGACTGCTGGTGCGCGAGCGGCTGGTGGCCGGTGACAGCGACCAGGACGTGATCGATTATGTCGTCTCGCGCTATGGCGAATTCGTGCTGCTCAAGCCGCGCTTTTCTGTGCAGACGCTGCTGTTGTGGGGCGCTCCGATCGCGATCTTTCTGGTCGGTGCGGGCGTCATGCTGATCAACAGCCGCGGCCGCGGCAAGTCGGTCGCCGCCGCCGGTGGCAGCACGCTCACGGACGCCGAACAGGCCGAGCTCGCGAAACTGTTGAAAGACCGTGATCAGCAAGCCTGATATGACGGCTCCGATTATCTTGAAAGGGGCATCACATGACGGCACACACGATCAAGGCGGAATTCGAGGGCCATTCCGGCGCTAAACTGGCCGCACGGCTTGATCTTCCCGCCGGCGCGATTCGTGCCTGGGCACTGTTTGCCCATTGCTTCACCTGCTCCAAGGACAGTCTCGCGGCGAAGCGCATCTCGGGCGAACTGGCGCGTGCCGGCATTGCCGTCATGCGCTTCGATTTCACCGGGCTGGGTTCCAGCGACGGCGAGTTCGCCTCGACCAATTTCTCCTCCAATCTCGCCGATCTGCGTGCCGCCGCGGACTGGCTGGCCGCCCACTACAACGCGCCGGAGATCCTCGTCGGCCATTCGCTCGGCGGCGCCGCAGTGCTGGCGATTGCCGGAGAACTTCCCTCGGTCAAGGCCGTCGCCACCCTGGGTGCTCCCGCCGAAGCGAAACACGTGATCGAGAACTTCGGCGACCAGGTCGGCGAGATCCATGCCCAGGGCGAGGCCGAGGTCAGTCTCGGCGGCCGGACTTTCACCATCCAGAAGCAGTTTGTCGAAGATCTGAGCGCCACCAGCCTGGCCGACCGCATCGGCCACATGAAGAAGGCGCTGCTGATTCTGCATGCGCCGCGCGATCAGGTGGTTGGCATCGACAACGCCGCGGCGATCTTCACCGCCGCCAAACATCCCAAGAGCTTCGTCTCGCTCGATGGCGCCGATCACCTGCTGACCGATCCTGCGGACGCAAACTATGTGGCCGGCGTCATTGCCTCCTGGGTGGCGCGCTACCTGCCGGCCGAGGCGCCGCGGCGCGAGGATGAGCCGGTCGAGGATGTGGTGGTCGGCGAAACCGGGCAGGGGCGTTTCCAGGTCTCGGTCCAGGCCGGGCCGCACCGGTTTCTCGCCGACGAGCCTGCCGATGTCGGCGGCGCCGACACCGGACCGTCGCCCTATGACCTGATGTCGGCGGCGCTCGGCGCCTGTACCGCCATGACCCTGCGCATGTATGTGCGGCTGAAGAAGCTCGATCTCGGCCTGGTGACGGTCGCCGTCCGTCACAACAAGGTACATGCGGCCGACTGCCTGGAATGCACCGACGAGGAACGCGCCAATGGCGGCAAGATCGACCGGTTCGAGCGGATCATCTCGATCGATGGCGGCGCACCCGAAGCGCTTGCCGACAAGATCGTGGAGATCGCCGGAAAATGTCCGGTCCACCGGACGCTGGAACATGGCGCCAAGGTGGTGACGAAAGTCCGCTGACCGCTTTATCCGCCTCTGTTGCCATCGCCCTTCCGCCGCGCCCACCCATGCGGCGGAAGGGCGTTGTCGTTGTGATATTCCGGGTGTTTTCCTATTGTCGGAGGGCAGGCGAACCGGATTGTGGCGAAGACAAGGCGGCAAACATTACAAAGGTTTAATGATCCGGAAAGCTTGCCGTAACTGCAATCGGCCTATCTCTTCACCTCAAGAGCCGGATCAACGGCTTTGCCACCAAACAAGAGGTTGAGACATGTCGAAAACGCCACGTAGATTTTCCAAGGGATTCCTGAGCACGACCGCTATTGCCGGTATCGCGGCGGCGCTTCTTGCCACGGGTGTTCCCGCGCCGATCTCCGGCGCCTTTGCCGACGCTGTCCGCGTTGAGGCCCCGCAGGCGCCGAGCTTTGCCGATGTTGTTGAGGCCGTGTCGCCCGCCGTCGTTTCGGTGCGGGTGCAGGCGGAAGTCAAGCCGGTTTCAGATGACGGTGGGTTCAGCTTCGATTTCAACGGTCGCGGCTTCGAGGATCTGCCGGACGATCACCCGATGAAGCGGTTCTTCGACCAGTTCAACCGCGGCTTCGGCGACAAGCGCGGACCAGACAGCGACCGTCGCGCAGAACGTGACCGTCGCGGTCCGGACGGCAATCGCCGCCCTGGCCGTGTGCGTCCGGTCAGCCAGGGTTCCGGCTTCTTCATCTCCGAAGACGGCTATCTGGTGACCAACAACCACGTTGTCGAAGACGGCTCCGCTTTCACCGTGATCATGGATGACGGCACCGAACTCGACGCCAAGCTGGTCGGCCGCGACAGCCGCACCGACCTGGCCCTGCTTAAGGTCGAGGAAGCCCGCAAGTTCGTCTATGTCGATTTCGCAGACGACACCAAGGTGCGCGTCGGCGACTGGGTGGTTGCCGTGGGCAACCCGTTCGGCCTCGGCGGCAGTGTGACGGCAGGCATCGTGTCGGCCCGTGGCCGTGACATCGGCGCAGGTCCCTACGACGACTTCATCCAGGTGGACGCCGCCGTCAACCGCGGCAACTCGGGTGGCCCGACCTTCAACCTGAACGGTGAAGTGATCGGCATCAACACCGCCATCTTCTCGCCCTCGGGCGGCAATGTCGGCATTGCATTCGCCATCCCCGCTTCGACCGCCCGTGCGGTGATCACCGACCTGATGAAGGACGGTTCGGTCGAGCGCGGCTGGCTTGGCGTGCAGATCCAGCCGGTCACCGCAGACATCGCGGAATCGCTCGGTCTCGCCGAAGCCAAGGGTGCGCTTGTGACTGCACCACAGGATGACGCCCCTGCTGCCAAGGCCGGCATCGCGGCCGGTGACGTGGTCACCTCCGTCGATGGCGACATGGTCAAGGATCCCCGCGATCTCGCCAAGAAGATCGCCGCCATGGATCCCGGCAAGACCGTCGACATCACCGTCTGGCGCAATGGCAAGAGCGAAACCCTGAAGGTCGAACTCGGAACCCTGCCGACCGAAATGGCAGCCGTCACCCCGGACCAGGACCAGGCTCCGTCCGCACCGCAAGCCGAGGCAACGCTCGACAGCTTCGGCCTCACGGTGGTTCCGTCTGAAACCGGAAGCGGCCTGGTGATCACCTCGGTCGCGCCCGACAGCGCCGCCGAAGAGCGCGGTCTGCGCGCCGGCGACGTCATCGTCGCGGTGAACAACCAGGATGTGTCCAAGCCGTCCGACGTGGTGGGCATCATCGATGCCGCCGCCAAGGATGGCCGCAAGGCAGCCCTGTTCCAGGTCGAGAACGAGAACCGCTCGCGCTTCGTCGCCCTGCCGATAGATCAGGGCTGAGTTCATACCTGATCTTGTCGCATCCGGCCTCGCAAGAGGCCGGGTGCAACGACGCGGCGGCCGCCCCTATAGCCGCCGCGTTTTTGTTTTTTGTATTGTGTGCCTGCCAGCCGGCGTCCGTTGCCGGAGGCTTGCGGGACGGGGGGGAACCGGTAGGATTGCGCCATGAAGATTCTCATCATCGAAGACGACCTGGAAACTGCCGCCTACCTGTCGAAAGCCTTTCGCGAGGCGGGGATCACCGTCGATCATGCCAGCGACGGAGATTCGGGCTACTTCCTGGCGTCGGAGAACAGCTACGATGCGCTGGTTGTCGACCGGATGCTGCCCAAGCGCGACGGGCTGTCGATCATCAGCGAATTGCGCAGCAAGGGCGACGAGACGCCGGCGCTCATCCTGTCTGCCCTGGGCCAGGTTGACGACCGGGTCACCGGCCTGCGCGCCGGCGGCGACGATTACCTGACCAAGCCCTATGCATTCTCCGAACTCCTTGCCCGGATTGAGATCCTCGGGCGGCGCAAGGGCGGACGCGAACAGGAAACCACCTACCGTGTCGGCGATCTCGAACTTGACCGGCTGAGCCACGAGGTTCGCCGCGCCGGCCAGCCGATCCCGTTGCAGCCGCGCGAGTACCGGCTGCTTGAATACCTGATGAAGAATGCCGGCCAGGTGGTCACCCGCACCATGCTGCTCGAGCATGTCTGGGATTACCATTTCGACCCGCAGACCAATGTCATCGATGTCCACATCTCGCGGCTCAGGTCGAAGATCGAGAAGGATTTCGGCGAACCGCTGCTGCGCACCGTGCGCGGCGCCGGCTACATGATGAAAGCCGGAGGCTGATCGGTCGTGTCCCGGCTTCGCGCCATGCTTTCGACGACGGCTGTCCGCCTGTCGGCCCTCTACCTCGGCCTGTTCGCGCTCTGCGCGGTGGCGCTGGTGTTCTACGTCACCGCGATCTCCGAAGGCATGCAGCGCGACCGGACCCAGAATGCCATTGCCAACGAGTTGCGCATCGTGGCGGCAGCCTATCGCGGCGGCGGAGTGGCCGGACTGGTCCGCATCATCGAGCGCCGCTCGCGCCAGCCCGGCGCCAATCTCTATGCCATCGCCATGCCCACCGGCGATCTGATCGCCGGCAACATCGCATCGCTGCAGCCCGGCGTTCTCGATTCCGAAGGCTGGAGCGCGCTTCCCTTCCGCTATCAGCGTATCGGCGAAACCTCCAATGAAAATCACCGGGCGCTGGCGCAGGTGGTGTTCCTGCCCAATGGCATGCGGCTGATGGTCGGCCGTGACCTGGGCGAACGCGAGCAGGTGCGCGGCCTGGTTCGCCAGGCGCTGGTGATGGCGTTGGCGATCATGTTCGCAGGCGCGCTGGCGATCTGGTTCTTTGTCGGACGACGGGCGCTCAAGCGCATCGATCACATGTCGGAAGCGAGTAAGAAGATCCTTGCCGGCGACCTGTCGCAGCGCTTGCCCGTCAACGGATCGGGCGACGAATTTGATCGCTTGAGCCTGTCATTGAACACCATGCTGGGCCGGATCGAGCGGCTCAACGAGGGGCTGCGGCAGGTCTCCGACAACATCGCGCATGATCTGAAGACCCCGCTCACCCGGCTCAGGAACCGGGCCGAGGCGGCGCTCGTCGATGATGGCGGTCTTGCTGCCAAGCAGGAGGCGCTTGAGCAGATGATCGCCGACAGCGATCAGCTGATCCGGACCTTCAATGCGCTGTTGATGATCAGTCGCGTCGAGGCCGGATCGTCGACGGCGCAGATGAGCGATGTCGATCTCTCCCGACTGGCCCAGGACGCCAGCGAGCTTTACGAGCCGGTGGCCGAAGAGCAGGGCGTGAAGCTCACCGCGCAGATCGCTCCCGGCATCACCATCCGCGGCAACCGCGAGCTGCTGGCGCAGGCATTGTCCAACCTGATCGACAACGCCATCAAGTATGTCGGCGACGCGCCCGCGCCCGAGATCGGCGTCACGCTCGGCCGGTTCGGCGACAAGGTGCGGCTCGCGGTGACCGACAACGGCCCCGGCGTTCCCGCCAACCGGCGCGAGGACGTGGTCAAGCGCTTCGTGCGTCTGGATGAAAGCCGTTCAAAACCCGGCACCGGGCTCGGATTGAGCCTTGTCCATGCCGTTGCGGCGCTGCATGGTGGGCACTTGTTGCTCGATGACGCGCAGCCCGAGGCCGGGGACAATCCCGGTCTTGCCGCGACCATGGTGCTGCCGGGGGGGAAATGACAGACACGCCAGAAACGGGATTGCTTGCAGATCTCGGCCAGAGCCCGATCCGGGCGCCATCCCAGAACGCCGTCAAGTCCGTGGCGGCTGATCTCAAGCCGCTTGCCGCCGAGTATCCCCAGATTGCCGCGATCCTGGCGTCTGATGGTCCGCCGCGCGATTTTCTGCTCGCGGCGCTCGCCCTGTCGCCCTATCTGCGCGAAACCGCGCTGATCGACCCCGAGTCGCTGGCGCTTGCCGTATCCCTGCCTGCGCCGTACCTGGTTGCCAGGACCATCGAGGAAGCCCGCGCCTGCTGGCGCGACGCTGATGGGGGGCTCGCCAGCGAGGCTGACCTGATGCGGGACCTGCGCCGCGCCAAGCGGCGGGTTTCGCTGACGCTGGCCCTGCATGACCTTGCCCGGCTGATCGATGCCAGGCACACCACGGCAGCGCTGAGCGATCTAGCCGATGCGGCACTTGCCGCAGCCTTCGATCATCTGCTGCGCGGCGGCCACGATGCGGGCAAGCTCGAACTGCAGGATCCGGACCAGCCGTTCCGGAACTCGGGCCTGATCGTGCTCGGCATGGGCAAGCACGGCGCCCGCGAACTCAACTACTCCTCCGATATCGATATCGTCGTGTTCTTCGATCCTGACGCCGGCGTGGTGCGCGACCGCGACGAGGCAGGCGAGATCTACGCCCGCATGGTGCGGCGGCTGGTACGGATCATGCAGGAGCGCACCGGCGACGGCTATGTCTTCCGCACCGATCTGCGGCTGCGGCCCGATCCCGGCTCGACGCCGCTGGCGTTCCCGGTCGACGCGGCGATGAACTACTATGAAAGCCGTGGCCAGAACTGGGAGCGCGCCGCCTACATCAAGGCCCGCCCGGTGGCCGGCGACATCGATGCCGGCGAGCGGTTCCTCAAGGAACTGGTGCCGTTTGTCTTCCGCAAGTATCTCGACTTCGCCGCCATCTCCGACATTCACTCGATCAAGCGGCAGATCCACGCCCATCGCGGCTTCGGCGACATCGCGGTCAAGGGCCACAATGTCAAGCTCGGGCGCGGCGGCATTCGCGAGATCGAATTCTTCGTCCAGACCCAGCAGCTGATCGCCGGCGGCCGCATGCCCAAGCTCCGGCTGCGCCGCACCGACGAGATGCTGGTAGCGCTGGCCCGGGCCCGCTGGATCGACCCGGCGACCGCCCGGCTGCTGGTGGAAAGCTACTGGTATCTGCGCGACGTCGAACACCGCATCCAGATGGTGCGCGACGAGCAGAGCCACACGCTGCCCGAAAGCGAGGCCGAGCTTGCCCGCATCGCGCTGATGATGGGAGACGCCGACACGGCGAGTTTCGGCAAGACCTATGTCGCCGTGCTCGCCCGTGTCGAGGAATGCTATGCGGAGCTGTTCGAGAAGGAGCAGGGGCTTTCAGGCGGCGTCGGCAACCTGGTCTTCACCGGCGACGACGACGATCCCGGCACGCTCAAGACCCTCGCCGAACTCGGTTTCGAGCGGCCGTCCGACATCGCCCGCATCATCCGCACCTGGCATTACGGCCGCTACCGCGCCACCCAGTCGGTCGAAGCGCGCGAACGGCTGACCGAACTGACGCCGGAACTGCTCAAGGTGTTCGGCGCCACCAAGCGCGCCGACGAGGCGCTGATCCGCTTCGATGCCTTCCTGTCGGGATTGCCGGCGGGCATCCAGCTGTTCTCGCTGATCGGCAACAATCCCGGCCTGATGGCGCTGATGGTGACGATCATGGCCTCTGCACCGCGGCTCGCCGACATCATCGCCCACAAGCCGCACGTCTTCGACGGGATGCTCGACCCCGGGCTGATGGCGGAATTGCCGACCCGCGATTATCTCGCCGAGAGGCTCGCGACGTTTCTGGAAGGTGCCAGCGCCTATGAGGAAATCCTCGACCGGCTGCGCATTGTCGCGCTGGAGCAGAAATTCCTGATCGGCGTGCGCCTGCTAACCGGCGCCATCTCGCCCGAACGCGCCGCGCGCAGTTTCTCGCATCTGGCCGACCTGATCATCGGCGCGGCGCTGGAGGCGGTGCGCGAAGGCATGGAGGAGGCGCATGGCAAGGTGTCCGGCGGACGCGTCGCCGTGCTCGGCATGGGCAAGCTCGGCAGCTACGAGCTGACTGCCGGATCCGACATCGACATTATCCTGCTCTACGATCACGTTCCCGACGCCGATGAATCCGACGGGCCCAAGCCGCTCGATCCGGTTCGCTATTACACCCGCATGACCCAGCGACTGGTCACCGCGCTGTCGGCGCCGACCGCCGAAGGCATCCTATACGAAGTCGACCTCAGGCTTCGCCCGTCCGGCAACAAGGGGCCGGTTGCGACCTCGGTCCGGGCGTTCTCGAAGTACCAGGCGGAAGAGGCCTGGACCTGGGAGCACATGGCGCTGACCAGGGCCCGCGCCGTGGCGGGGGACGAAAGCTTGCGCGACGAAGCCCGTGCGCTGATCGACGAAGTGCTGGCACGGCCGCGCGACAAGGCCAAGCTGCTCGGCGACCTGACCGAAATGCGCGGGCTGATCGAGCAGGAGAAGCCACCGCGTGATATCTGGGACGTCAAGCTGATCCCCGGCGGGCTGATCGACATCGAATTCATTGCCCAGTATCTCTCGCTCAGCGCCCGCGCCAGCGGCTGGTTGCCGGCTCCCGAAGACGACGAGGCGGCCGGACTGCTGGCCGGATCCGCTCCCGATCAAGCGGCTGCGGGCATCGACCACAATGAATGCACCAGCACCGACGCCACGCTCAAAACCCTTGGCCCCGATGCGTTGGGCGACGAGGTGACGGAAAGCCTCAGGACCGCGCTGGCCCTGTGGAGCGGTCACGCCCAGATTGTCCGGCTCTGCACCGAGGGTGATTTCGCTCCGAGGGAAGCGCCCGCGGGCCTGATTGACCTTGTCGTGCGCGCTGGCCAGGCGCCGGATCTGGCAAGCCTGGAGGCCGATTTCAAAGCCACCTCGAAACGGATTCGGGCGATCTTCAAACAGGTCACCGGCTGACGCGGACAGCCATCGATTGGATCACTTCGGAACACGCAGCCCAGTCTGCGGCCCTGGAGCAGCCGGGACGGGAGAACTCCTGGCCGGCAAAACCGCGGCCAGATGTCCGATAATGGAAATATTCCGTTTTATCTATGACTTTTGGGAATCACCTTTTTAGCCATTGTTAACATTGGCATGGGCAATTGGTTATCAATCTCGGCATTCCTCCAAAGGTTGGTTATTAGCAATGATGAAGAACTTTAGAATTTCAACGCGGCTGTATTTCCTTGTCGGTCTGGCGTTGGCGGTCTTCACCGCAGCCGCCGTTTACCAGCTCTATGATTCCCACAACTCGATGGTGATCGAGCGCAAGGCCAAGCTCAAGGCGATGAACGAAACCGTCGTCACCATGCTGGAGTACTTCAAGGAGCAGGAAGCGTCGGGTGCCCTGACCACCGAGGAAGCACAAACCCAGGCGTTGGCCGCGATCCGCCCCATGCGCTACGAGGGCAACGGCTATTTCTGGGTCAACGACATGGCGAATTTCATGTTGATGCATCCGTTCAGCGCCACGCTGGAGAAAAGCGATCTGTCCGGCCTTGAAGACGCCAATGGCAAGAAATTCTTCCAGGAATTCATCGATATCGTGAAGGCTGATGGCCAGGGTTTTGTCGACTACCACTGGAACAAGCCCGGTGAAGAAGAGCCGGCGCTCAAATACTCCCATGTGCAGGGCTTCAAGCCCTGGGGCTGGGTTGTCGGCACCGGCGTCTATGCCGACGATCTTGCGGCCCTTTTCCGCCAGAATGCGACCACGACCTCGGTTACTCTCGGACTTGGCGCGTTGGCAATCCTGCTCATCGCCTATGCAACGGTGCGCAGCGTTGTGGGTCCGATCCGCAGCCTGAACGCTACCATGCAGGCCATTGCCCGCGAGGACGTTAGCGGCGAAGTGCCCGAAGCCGAGCGCAAGGATGAAGTCGGCGAAATGGCGTCCTCGGTTCTGGTTCTGCGTGACTCGGTGCGTGAACGTGCCCAGATGCGGGTCCGCGAAACCGAGCAGCAGCGGCAGCTCGATGCCGAGCGCGAAGACGGCATCCGCCGTCAGGAAAACATCAGCCAGTCCCAGGCGGATGTCATGGCCAAGCTTGGCGGCGCTCTTGAGCGACTGGCTGGCGGCGACCTGACGGTCCAGATCGACAACATTGCACCGGAATACGCAAAGCTCAGGGACGATTTCAACCGCGCGGTTACCGCACTCGGCGACGTCATCACTGCGATCGCCCAGTCCACCGACGTGGTCAACGCCAGCGCCGACGGCATTTCGGAAGCTGCCAACAACCTGTCACAGCGCACCGAACAGCAGGCGGCCTCGCTCGAGGAAACCGCGGCTGCACTCGACGAGATCACCTCGACCGTGCGCGGCTCTTCCGAGCGTGCGGCGGAAGCCAACCGCATGGTCGGCGAGACCCGCCAGAGCACCGACAAGTCCGGCAAGATCGTCACCGAGGCGATCTCGGCCATGACCCGGATCAAGGACGAGTCGGATCGCATCGGCAAGATCATCGGCGTGATCGACGAGATCGCCTTCCAGACCAACCTTCTTGCCCTCAACGCCGGCGTCGAAGCCGCCCGAGCAGGGGAAGCCGGCCGCGGCTTCGCGGTTGTCGCCCAGGAAGTGCGCGAACTGGCGCAGCGCTCGGCAACGGCAGCCCAGGAAATCAAGCAGTTGATTTCAAGCTCCGCCAACGAGGTCCAGAACGGTGTGTCGCTTGTCCAGTCGACCGGCGAGGCGCTCTCTGAAATCGAGAAGTTCGTCACCCAGGTCAACGAGCAGGTCAACTCGATCGCCACGGCTGCCCGCGAACAGGCCAATGCGCTTGCCGAGGTCAACACCGCCGTCAACCAGATGGACCAGATGACCCAGCAGAACGCGGCCATGGTGGAAGAGACCAGTGCGGCCAGCCTGACGCTGACGCAGGAAAGCGCCCAGCTCAACTCGATGCTGCGCAACTTCCGTCTGCCGCAGTCGGGCGGACGTGGTCAGCAAAGCCGCCGCGCGGCCTGACACCGGTCATCAGTCAACCGGACTGGAACAACAGAACCGGCGCCTGCGACAAACGCAGGCGCCGGTTTTTGATTCCGTCAGCTGCCGAACCACATGCGGCGGAGCGTGGCGTCACGCTTGACGAAATGGTGGAAGAGGGCGGCCGCGGCGTGCAGTACGAACAGCGCGAGCAACAGCTTGGCGACGATGCCGTGGGGGACGCGCGGGGCGAAGTCGCCGAAGTCGGGAAGCGGGCCGGGTGCACCGCCGAAGATGATATCGCCCGCGCCGGACAGCACGAACAGGCCGATGCCGCTAGCCGCCATGACAAGGATGGCGAGGTAGAGAAGACCGTGCACCGCCTTGGCGGCCTTGATCTGCCAGGCGGGGTCTCCGGCAAGCGGATCGGGATGGGTGTCGAAACGCCACCACCAGACGATCCGCGCCAATGTCAGGAGCAGCACGGCGATCCCCATCGGTGCATGGGCGGTCAGAATCCGGGCCTTGGCCGCAGGGTCGCTGGTCTCATCGGCCAGCATGCCCGATCCCAGCAGGGCAATGATCAGCAGGACGGTGAGCCAGTGGAGGCTCACGGCAACCGTGCCATAGGCTGTTGAACTGCTTTTGCTCGTCATCGTGATGTTCCTTCGGTTCGTGTAAATGTGCATTTGACTGAAAATCCGGAGTTATGAGCATGCGCCCGGCAGATCGGCGGTCCGGCGGCCGGAAATGCCGGGGTGGCGGATTTGGCGGGAAAACCTGCCGTCGCCAGCACGGCGCAAGTTGGTCCCATTAGTCTGCGCATCCTGCATCTCCGGGAAGGCCATCGCCCTGTCGGTCGTCCGGCGTCCGGTTCGCGCTTGCGCTACGGGCCGGAACACGATAATGTTTACATGGAAATATTTACATGGCAACTAAAAAACCGCTGGATCGCCCTCGCTCGCTTGGCCAGGTCCTGAGTTTCGCCACCGGGGCAACGGTGGCGATGTGTCAGGACATGCTGGCCCGGCATGATCTCACCCTGGCCCAATGGGTGATCCTGTCGGCCCTGTGGCGCCAGGATGGCATGCTGATCAGCGAGATCGCTGATTACAGCGGCAACAACGCGCCGGCCGCCTCGCGCATCATCGACCGGATGGAGGAGGCCGGCTTGGTCAGGCGCGTGCCGTCGCCCGATGACAAGCGCGTGGTGCGCGTCCATGTTACTGAACGCGGCGAAAGCCTGTCCCATCTCAGCGATTTTCATGAACGGGTGAATGCCCGGCTGCTCAAGGGCATTGATGAACGCGATGCACAGCTGCTGTTTGATCTGCTCCGGCGGGTTGACGCCAATGCCCGTGACGAAAGCTGAAGCGGGGCGGGAACGGTTTGCGTGGCCGCGCGTTCTGGCGGGGGAGGGCACGACCGGCCGGTGAAAAAAGGTCCGTCGTGACATGCTCGCCCGACCTGCCGGCCTGACAGGAACGCCAAGACCATCCAGTCCAAGGGAAATGTCCAATGCGCCGTTATGCCTGCCCCACCTGCGCCAATGAAGTGCATTTCCGCAACACCGAATGTGTCAATTGCCGGTCGCGGCTTGGCTATGTGCCCGGGCGCGATCAAATGTTCTCCACGGCTGCCGGTGACATCCGCTGGCACGACGGTGCCTCTGCCTACAAAGCCTGCGCCAACCGCCAGGTGATCGCCTGCAACTGGCTTGTCCAGGAAGGGGATGCGGAGGGGGAAGAGCATTGCCTGAGCTGCAGTCACACCCTGGTCATCCCGGACCTGTCGTCAGATGACAATCGCACCCACTGGGCGGCTCTCGAGGAGGCCAAGCGCCGGCTGTTCTACTCGATCGCGAAATTCCGGCTCGGCGTCGGAGATCTCGTCACTCAGCCGGCCACCGCCCTGCGCTTCGAGTTCAAGGCGGACATGCCTTCGCCCGGCGGAGAAACGAAGCGCGTGCTGACCGGTCACGAGCACGGCCTGATCACTATCAATGTCGCCGAAGCCGACGATCCCACCCGCGAAAAATACCGCAAGGCCATGGGCGAGCCCTACCGCACCCTGATCGGCCACTTCCGTCACGAGGTCGGCCACTATTACTGGGACCACCTGGTGTTCGACACGCCGAAGCTCGAACCGTTCCGCGCCCTGTTCGGCGACGAGCGCGACGACTATGGCGAGGCGCTCGGGCGGCACTACGACCAAGGCGCGCCCCGGGGTTGGGAAACCACCCATGTCAGCGCCTACGCCTGCGCCCATTCCTGGGAGGATTTCGCCGAAACCTGGGCGCATTACTTCCATATCGTCGATGGGCTGGAAACGGCGGGATGGTACGGGCTGGACGGCCATGCGCCCGATGCGGGGCAGCACCGCACGCCGGGTGGCTGGTCCGACGCCGGTCCTTATGGCGCGGCCGAATTCAAGCCGTTGATGGACGCCTGGGTGCCGCTGACGGTGGCGATGAACGCCATGAACCGCTCGATCGGGCTTGGGGATTTCTATCCCTTCGTGCTCTCGGACACGATCTTCGCCAAGCTCGAGTTCATCCACCGCCTGATTCACGACCGCGGCTGAAGACGGGCAATCAGCCCTCCGGCGGTATTGGGCGGCTCCGAGGCATTGCCGCAAGCAAGCCCGGCGCTGACGCCTATTCGGCCGCGGCCGGTTCGCTCTGGGAGCACTCGACCGGCATCCGCACGCTGACGATGGTTCCGACGCCTTCGACGGAGCGGACCTTCATCGCGCCGCCGTGCAGTTCGGCGAGGCTGCGCGAGATCGCCAGTCCGAGACCGGAACCGCCGGTGGATTTCGAGAACTGGTTCTGCACCTGCTCGAAAGGCTGGCCGATCCGGCTCAATTGCGCCTTCGGAATGCCGATGCCCGTGTCCTCGATGGTCAGGGTGACGGCGCTGGACGTCCGGCGCGCCCTGACCATGATCCGGCCGCCCGGTTCGGTGAACTTGACCGCATTGGACAGCAGGTTGAGCAGGATCTGCTTCATCGCCCGGCGGTCGGCATTGAGCGACAGGTGCTTGGAAATCTTCTGCTCGACCTCGATGCCCTTCTTCTCGGCCTGGATCGCCACCAGCCGCAGCGCCTCGTCGAGCAGCGGCGCCAGGTCCACATTCTCGCAATCGATCTGCATCTGCCCGGCCTCGATCTTGGCCATGTCGAGAATGTCGTTGATCACGGTGAGCAAATGGATGCCGGAATTGTGGATGTCGTCGGCATACTCGACATATTTGTCCGACCCGAGCGGCCCGAACATGCGCGCCTGCAGTACCTCGGAAAAGCCGATGATGGCGTTGAGCGGGGTTCTCAGCTCGTGGCTCATATTGGCGAGGAACTCGGACTTGGCCTTGCTCGCGGCTTCCGCACGCTCTGTCTCGATCTGATAGTCGCGGTTGAGCGCCGACAGTTCCGCCGCCTTGCGCTTGAGCTCGGCCTGGGAGGTGGTGAGGTCGCCGATGGTGGCCATCAAGCGTTTCTCACTTTCGCGCAGCCGTTCCTGGTTGCGCTTGAGCGGTGTGATGTCGGTCCCCACGGACACCTGTCCGCCCTCGCGTGTCTGGCGCTCGTTGATCTGCAGCCAGCGCCCGTCGCCGAGCTGGACTTCATAGGTTTGCGCCAGTCCCTTCGAGCAGGGGACTGCCAGACGCCGCTCCACCACCGGGCGGGTTGCCGCCGCCTCGACCGCCGACCGCGGCGTTCCCGGCGCCAGGCATTCCGCCGGCAGGCCATGGATCTCCTGGTAGTGCTTGTTCCACAGCACCAGCCGGTCGTCGCGGTCCCACAGCACGAAGGCTTCGGATGTGCTCTCGATGGCGTCGAACAGGCGCTGGTCTGCCTCCACTGTGCGCTGCTGCAGGTGGCGCTGCTCGGTGACATCCATGGCAATGCCGATCAGGTGGGTCTGGGCCGAACTCGGGTCGACGACCTGCGCCCGGGCCCGCATCCACAGATAGTGCCCGTCGGCATGGCGCATGCGGAACAGATGGTCCACCTGCCTTATGTCGCCGCTCGCCACTTTCTGGGCAATCTCGTAGAGATCGCCATCGTCGGGATGGATCAGGTGCGAGGCCTCGCCGAACGAGATCACGCTGTCGCGGGGCGGCAGGCCGAGGATCTCGTACATCGAGCGCGACCAGTAGACCCGGCCGCGCGCCATGTCCCAGTCCCACAATCCGCAGCGTCCGCGCGACAGCGCCATGTCGACCCGGCGATGGCTCTCCTGGTAGATGTCGTCGGCCTCCTGTGCCCGGCCGGCCTGGCTGAAATAGGCATAGAGAATGACAAGCAGGATCGACGAGGTGGCGATGAACAGCGTCACATTGACCGATACCGATTGCCGCCAGGCCGCGTTCATGTCGGCGACCGGCGTGACCGAGAGGATCGACCCCACGCCATCGGCCAGGTGCGACATCGCCGCCAGGACGGGCTCGCCGTTCAATTCGATCGTCTGCACGCCCGCGCGTTCGCCGAACAGCCTGAGCGGCGAGGATTCCTGGAGCAGCGACGAAATCTGCCTGCCGACATGCTCGTATCCGCCCGCGGTGGCTGCAAACGCGCGGCCATCGGCATCGAACACCAGCAGGAAGCGGCCGGCGGTGTCCGGCATTGCGCTGATCACGCGGTTGAGCCGCGCCTCGGTTTCCCATCTGAGCGATTGTCCGACCGGCGCCAGGTCCGTCGACAGGGTTGCGTGCGCCGCGGCGAGCGACATCGCGGTCAGCTGCTCTGCCCCGACCAACAGGCGGTCGCGGTTGTCGCTGATGTTCATGTAGCGCGCGGCAGCGACTACCACCAGAAAGCAGACGATCAGCACCGGGATCAGGCGCTTGAGAAAGGGCTCGGCACCGATCAGCCGTTCATAGGCAGGCTGTGCAAACAGTTTTGCGTGACCTGACATTCCTCCTGCAACAGCAGGCTTCACACTGGCCTCGCGAGCATGATTCGACCCTTCGGCCGCAGGTAGGTGCTGCGCATCCGTCATATTAATCGTAAATCCCCGTTAGGATCCGGACTACCGCATCTCCGAATCTGCCCTAATGAATCAAAGGTGATTCGGCTTGTCCAGTCCTAAAAGTAATCATTCTTTAAGAATTTGAATTTGCTTATTATTTGGCGGATTCGAGTCGGCGGGCCGATGCCGGAACTCGGGCTTCGCAGTTCGAAGCCGAAAAAGCATGCCCTTAAATGATCACAAGCTCATGCTTCACCGCGCGCAGGCTGCGGCGAAGCATGAGCTTGTGGATCGGGCAATCGCGGAATTGTCAGTTGGCCAGCATCCGGTCGACGATATCGCCGACATCGGGCGACAGTTCACCGGCCTCGCGGATCGAAACCAGCGCCAGGCGGGCAAGCTCCTGCCGGCCTGCCTCGAGCGAACGCCAGGAGCGCATGGCGGTCAGCAGCCGCGCTGCCAGTTGCGGGTTGCGCTTGTCGATGTCGATGACTTCGCGCGCCAGCAGCCGGTAGCCTGCGCCGTCGGCGGCATTGAAGCCGGTCGGGTTGCCGGCCGAGAAGGACCCGATCAGCGAGCGCATGCGGTTCGGGTTGGTGCGGTCGAAATCGGCACTGTCGAGCAGGTTCTCGACCCGCGCGCAGGTCTCTGCGCCCGGCGTCATGGCCTGGATCGAGTACCACTTGTCGAGCGCCAGCGGGTCATCGGCAAACCGGCTTTTGAAGGCGGCCAGCGCATCTGCGGTTTCCGCCGAGTTGGGGAACTGGTGCGCCAGCACCTGCAGCGCCTGGGCCATGACGGTCATGTTGTCGCTGTTGTCGTAGGTGGCCTTGGCGCGGGCGGGCCGGCCTTCGGCAATCGAGGCATAGGCGAGGGCAACGCCGGCAAGGGCGCGAAGACCGGCATCCGTGGCGTCGGGGTTGTAGGGGCCCTTCGGCGCGCTGTCGGCAAGCCGGGCGAACACTTCGAGCCCGGCGCCGGCAACTTCCGACAGCACCGCCTCGCGCGCGGTATGGATGGCGTCGGGATCGATGTTGGAGCCGATCTCGCGGGCGATGTCGCTTTCCGCCGGCAGCATCAGCGCCTGGGCGCGGAAGGCGGGTTCCAGGCTTTCATCGGCCGCGGTGGCGACGAGGATGTCGGCAAGCTCCCTGGCCGAGGGCAGGTTGCGTCCGTCCCGTGCCAGTTTCGAAACTGCCACCAGGTGCCGCATGGCCTGCTCGTTCAATGCCTGCCAGCGTGAGACGCCGTCGCTGTCATGACGGGCAATGTGGGCGAGGTCGGCAGCGCTTTGTTCCATGGCGATGTTGACCGGGGCGGAGAAGCCGCGGTTGATCGACAGCACCGGCCGGCCCGGCACGTCGGCGAAGGTGAAGGTCTGCTTGCGCTTTGTCAGGTGAAACACGCCGTTCTCGGCGTCGCCGCTGTCCGGGTTTCCGTCGAACTCCGAGCCGTCGGGCAGGATCAGCCCGTAGGCCAGCGGAATGTGCATCAGCGCCTTGCGGGATTGGCCCGGCGTCGGCGCCAGCGACTGCTCGAGCGTCACCTTGAAGGTTTTTGCCGCTTCGTTCCAGTCCGTCGAGACCGACACCGAAGGAGTGCCGGCCTGGCTGTACCACAGCGCGAATTGCTTGAGATCGCGGCCGCTGGCTTCCGCGAAGCAGGCGAGGAAGTCCTCGATCGTCGAGGCGTCGCCATCGTGCCGCTCGAAGTAAAGGTCCATGCCCTTGCGGAAATCCTCCGCGCCCAGAATGGTGCGGATCATGCGCACCACTTCAGAACCTTTTTCATACACGGTCGCCGTGTAGAAATTGTTGATTTCCTTGTAGGTTTCCGGGCGCACCGGATGCGCCAGCGGGCCGGCATCCTCGGGAAACTGGTGCGCTTTCAAAAGCCGGATTTCGGCAATGCGCTTGACGGCGGCGGAGCGCTGATCAGCGGAAAACGCATGGTCGCGGTAGACCGTCAGCCCTTCCTTCAGGCACAGCTGGAACCAGTCGCGGCAGGTGATGCGGTTGCCGGTCCAGTTGTGGAAATACTCATGCGCGATGATGGCTTCGATGTTGGCATAGTCGGCGTCGGTGGCGGTGTCGGGGTCTGCCAGAACATACTTGTCGTTAAAGACATTGAGCCCCTTGTTTTCCATGGCGCCCATGTTGAAATCCGAAACCGCGACGATCTGGAAGATGTCGAGATCATATTCGCGGCCGAAGACTTCTTCGTCCCATTTCATCGAGCGCTTGAGCGCATCCATGGCGTAGCCGGCGCGGCCTTCCTTGCCGTGCTCGACATAGATCTTGAGCGCCACTTCACGCTCGCTCATCGTGGTGAACGTGTCCTCGACGACGCCGAGATCCCCACCCACCAGCGCAAACAGGTAGGACGGTTTCGGGTGCGGGTCGAACCAGGCGGCGAAATGCCGGCCTTCATCGTAATTGCCGCCGCCCAGGAAGTTGCCGTTCGACAGAAGCTGCTTGGTGTCTTCCTTGCTGGCAATGATGGTGACGGTGTAGACCGCAAGCACATCCGGACGGTCATAGAAATAGGTGATGCGGCGGAACCCTTCCGCCTCGCACTGGGTGCAGTAGACGCCGTTGGTGCGGTAGAGCCCCATCAGCTTGGTGTTGGTTTCGGGCGAGATCGTCGTGGTGACGGTGACCTCGAACGGGCCGCTTTCGGGCAGGCCGCGAATGGTCAGGCTGTCGGGCGTGGCGTCATAGAGCGACGGATCGATATCGTTGCCGTCAATCTGCAGACTGTCGAGTGCGAGTTCGTCTCCGTCAAACACCAGGGGCGCGTCTGCCGCAACGCCCTCGCGGCGATGCAGGATCACGCGGGAGACAACGGTTGTCTCCTTAGGATCAAGCTCGAAGGTCAGATCGATCCGCTCCACCACGAAGTCGGTCGGCTTGTAATCCTTGAGCTTGTAGACTTGTCCCGTTTCAGTCCGCATATGCTTTATGCCCCGCAATTTCCCATTATGGGACGGGACGCTATCACGTTGGATCCTGACATCGGGTTAAGATATCCCCGCATCAATCGACGGGAGCCAATTTTTGGCGAGGCTGGAAAAGCAGTATGAATGATTGCGGGTCGCCAGCGGAAATCACTGTAAAATCAGTCATGATATAATATAAAAGTCCATTATTGATTTGATCGGTTGATAAGAACTCAGTGTTCTCCAGTCAGCTATCGAAAATAGGACTATTATTTTATGAAAAGTACGCGGTGATTCGAAAGTCTATATAGTTCTATTGGAAAAATGAGGTGAGAGGACGTGTTCTCTTTACGTTGTTGCTTTCTATCGGCCAGGAGGCCGTGAGCAGGCGGTCGCCTCTGTCCACAACCATGCCGGTGCATATGCGATGGTAATGCTTAATCCTTTGATACCAATTGTTGCAAGTCATGTGCGGATTCCCGCGCCCGGTCCGGCAGGCTGGCGGATGCGGCTGGCGGCATGCCCGGCCAGTTCGGAAGACGGCACTCGACATTCCGGCCTCCGGAGCTAATTATGAGGGGAGAGTCGCGCCCGCGACCGTCAAATCCAATCCTTCACCGGGACCTGCCATGAACATCGCGACACCTAAATTCGGCGTGGGCGCATCGGCGTTGCGCAAGGAAGACCTCAAACTGATCAGGGGCGAGGGCTGCTTCACCGATGACGTTCGGGCCGAAGGCGAGTTGCGCGGCTATGTGCTGCGCTCCGCCCACGCCGCCGCGCGGTTCAGGATCAATGATCTGGAACCGGCGCGGGCTGCAGACGGCGTCCATCTGGTCCTGACCGCAAGCGACGTCGCTCATCTCGGCCCCGTGCCGAACCAGGCCACCGTCACGCAGCCAGACGGCACAAGGCACGCGCAAAAGCACATACCGCTGTTGTGCGACGGCGAGGTCCGTTATGTCGGAGACGCGGTGGCCTTCATCGTGGCCGACAGTCTCGCCCTGGCGCAGGAAGCTTCCGAACTCATCGACATCGATTGGGAATTTGATGACGCGCAGGCCAGCCTGGAGTCGGCGCTGGAGGAAGGCGCCCCGCTGGTCTGGGCGGACCTGGGCACCAACCAGGCCTATCTCTATCGCAATGGCGATGCCGGCAAGACCGATGAAGCCTTTGCTCAGGCCGCCCACGTCACCACCATCGACTATCTCAACAACCGGCTGGTATCGAACTACATGGAAACCCGGGCCTGCTTGGCCGAATGGGACGGGGAGGCGAAGAAGTTCACCCTGACGCTCGGGTCGCAGGGCGTCCACGGTATCCGTAAGACCATCGCCAAGGACATCTTCCGCATGGAGCTTGAGGACTTCCGGGTCATCACCCGCGATGTCGGCGGCGGCTTCGGCACCAAGGTGTTCACCTACCGCGAATATCCGCTGGCGCTGGAAGCGGCACGCCGGCTCGGCCGCCCGGTCAAATGGGTGTCGGACCGAACCGAGCACTTCCTGGCCGACGCCCATGGCCGCGACAACAAGGTCACGGCCTCGCTGGCGCTTGACAAGGATGGCCGGATTCTCGGGCTCAGGATTGATCTGCTCGCCAACATGGGCGCCTATCTGAGCCAGTTCGGCCCGTTCATTCCGATTTTCGGCGCCTCCATGGCCACCGGCGTCTACGATATCCAGAACCTCGATTTCAAATTGCGCGGCGTCTATACGCACACCACGCCGGTGGACGCCTATCGCGGCGCCGGCCGGCCGGAGGCCGCTTTTCTGATCGAGAGGCTGATCGACGCCGCCGCGCGCGAGACCGGCATGCCGGTCGCCGAGCTCAGGCGCCGCAACTTCATCCGGCCCGAGCAGTTTCCCTACAAGACGCCCGGCGGGCGCATATACGATGTCGGCGAGTTTGACGGGCACATGACCCGGGCGCTGGAAAAGGCCGATGCGGCCGGGTTCCCGGCCCGCGCCGAGAAAGCCCGGTCGCGCGGAAAACTGCGCGGATTGGGGACGGCGGTCTACATCGAGGCCTGCGCCTTTGCCGGCTCCGAACCGGCCAAGCTGACGCTTGATGCCGATGGCGGCATTACGCTTTACATAGGAACCCAGACCAACGGGCAGGGGCATGCCACCGCCTACAGCCAGTTTGTCGCCGACCAGATCGGCATCGACTTCGACCGGATCACGGTGCGCCAGGGCGATACCGCCGAGCTGGCCAAGGGCGGCGGCACCGGCGGCTCGCGTTCGATCCCGCTTGGCGGGGTGTCGGTGTCGGCGGCCTCGAAGGTTCTGGCCGAAAAGATGAAGAAGCTCGCCGCCGACGAGCTGGAAGCCTCCGCCGCCGACATCGAGCTCGTCGACGGAGAAGCCCGCATTGTCGGCACCGACCGGGTGATCAGCTATGCCGACATGGCCAGGGCCGCAAAGACCGAGGACGACCGCACCGGACTTGCCGATGTGGTACAGGACGAGGCCACCTATCCCAACGGCACCCATGTCTGCGAAATCGAGATCGATCCCGAGACCGGTCAGGTCGAGATCGCCCGCTACACCATCGTCGATGATTTCGGCATGACCGTGAACCCGGTTCTGCTGCTCGGCCAGATCCATGGCGGCGTGGTCCAGGGCGTCGCTCAATGCCTGAGCGAGGGTGTCGTCTATTCCGAGGACGGCCAGCTGCTGACCGCAAGCCTGATGGATTACGCGGTGCCGCGCGCCGACAACATGCCGTTCTTCGATTTCGAGACCCGCAACGTTCCCTCGACCACCAATGCCATGGGCATCAAGGGGGCAGGCGAGGCCGGTACGATCGGGGCATGCCCGGCGGCCATGAACGCGTTGGTCGACGCGCTCGACCGCGCCCGCGGTGTGCGCCACATCGAGATGCCGGCCACCCCGCAACGCGTATGGGAAGCCCTGAACGGCTGAACCGGCGCGCGACCGGCTGCTCGCGTTCATCAGCGCGGCGTGGCCGTTCATCAGCATTTTTGATCGGACGATCACCGTTCATCGGGCTATGGTCGCCGCCATGAAGCAATTCTGAAGAGTGGACTGCCGCATTCCCGCAATTCCGATCGTGAAAGAAGCCAGGTGACCGAACCCACGCCCACTGCTTCCCGCCAGACAGAGCCTCAGACCACCGGCGGCGAGCAAACCGGATCGCCGATGATCGGGATCGCCCTCAAGGTTGCCTCCGTCTCCGTCTTCGTCACCATGTCTACTCTGATCAAGGCTTCCGCCGAAGGCATGCCGGCCGGCCAGATAGTCTTCTTCCGCTCGGCCTTCGCCATCGTTCCGATCCTGATTTTCCTGGCAGTGCGGGGTCAGCTCGATACCGCCTGGCGGACCTCGAGCCCGCTGTCGCATGTCAGGCGCGGTCTGGTCGGCGTCACCGCCATGGGACTGAGCTTTTTCGGCATCATGCGGCTGCCGCTGCCCGATGCAATTGCCATCGGTTACGCGATGCCATTGGTGGCGGTGGTTTTTGCAGCGCTGTTTCTCGGCGAGACCGTGCGCGTTTTCCGGTGGACCGCGGTCGCCGTCGGTCTCGGCGGCGTCATGATCATCTCCTGGCCGCGCCTGAGCCTGTTCAGCAACGGCTTCGGCTCCGACGAGGCGCTGGGTGCGGCGGCGCTGCTGGCCTCCGCGATGCTGGGCGCCACGGCCATGATCCTGGTCCGCAAACTGGTGCTGACCGAAAAAACCCCGACGATCGTTCTCTACTTCTCGCTGACGGCGACCGTGCTTTCGCTCGCGACCTTGCCGTTCGGCTGGATCGTTCCGGACTGGCAGACGCTGGCGCTCATGGCGCTTGCGGGTTTCTTTGGCGGTCTCGGGCAGATCCTGCTGACCCAGAGCTACCGCCATGCCGACGTGTCGACGATCGCGCCGTTCGAGTACACCTCGATCGTGCTCGGCATTCTCATCGGCTATTTCATCTTCGGCGACGTGCCCACATGGACCATGCTCGCCGGCACCACGATCGTGGTCGGGGCAGGGCTGTTCGTCATCCTGCGCGAGCATGCGCTCGGTCTCGAGCGCAAGGCGCAGCGCAAGCTGGTGACGCCTCAGGGCTGAGATCCCTGGTCAGTCAGCCATCCTGTTTGTTGTCGGCGGACTTTCAGGAGGCGGCGCTCTCGTCCTCTTCCTCGGAACTTTGCTCGCCCCAGGCCGGGTCCGAGCGCGGATCGAGTTCGGCTGTCTGCGGGGTCAGGTCGGGCAAGGCCGCCATCGGCAGGAAGTCCGAGCGCATGTCCTCCGTGGGCTGCTCGCGGCGGCTGATGCGCCAGGCGGCATGTCCGGAATAGGCGGCAAAGCAGATCGCGATCACCACGAACAGCGCGTGCGGCCCGAACCAGTCCATCGCAACACCGGTGACCACGGGGCCGACCATGGTGGCGACGCCATAGGTGATCATCAGCCCGCTCGACACCTCGACGAACTCGTCGGGCTCGGCGTGGTCATTGGCGTGGGCGACATTGAGCGAGTAGATCGGAAACAGCACGGTGCCGAGAAACAGCATGCCGGCAAAGAAGATGATCCGGTTGTCGACGCCGAACGAGACGGTGAGGGCGCAGGCGGCGATGCCAATCAGGCCGGCGACGATCATCACCCGGCGGCGGTCCATGCGGTCGGAAGCGCGGCCCAGCGGATACTGGAAGATCGCCCCGCCGATCATCGCGATGGCGAGCATCGATGCCCCTTCCGCTGTCGAAAGCCCCAGCTGCGACGCGTAGACCGGGCCGAGCCCGCCCCAGGCGCTGGCGATCAGGCCGGCCAGCAGCGTGCCGATCACGGCTGCCGGCGACCGCCTGTAGAGCGCGGGAACATCGAATTTCACCTGGGTCAGCGGTTGCGGCGACTGGGCGCTCGACAACAGCGTCGGCATCACCGCCATCGAGCAGATCAGCGTGCACACCATGAACAGACCGGCTCCGAGCGGGTCGCCGAGCGGTACGATGTACTGCCCGACCATCACCGCCGACATGCTTACCACCATGTAGACCGAGAACAGCGCGCCGCGGTTTTCATTGTCCACCTTCTCGTTGAGCCAGCTTTCGATGATCATGTAGCCGCCGGCGATCGAAAAGCCGGCCATCGCGCGGGTCAGGACCCAGACGACGGGATCGACGATCAGCGTGTGCAGCAGATACGACATCGCCATGATCGTCGTCAGCGCGCCGAACACCCGCACGTGACCGACCTTGAGCACAAGGCGCGGCGTGATGATGCAGCTGGCGGTAAAGGCGATGGCGTAGCCTGTCGCAATCAGCGAGATGGTGAAGGTCGACCATCCCTCGGCCACGGCCCTGATCGGAATCAGGTACCCCGACAGCCCCATCGCGGTCAGCAGGAAGAAGGTCGAAAGCAGCAGCGACGCCACCGATCGAACGGACTGGATCATGGCGGCTCTCCCTGCCAACGGAGCGCGGCCTGCCCAATCTCCGGTGATCCCGGATCATGCAGACCAGATTGCAAAAGCGATTCCTGAAATGACCTTGTCATGTCCGAAAGCGACAGCAAGGCCCGATTGCGACGTATCCGAAATATTTCCGTCATCGCACCGCAACGGGGCTGACGTGTCAGCTGTCCTTGATCTGGTCGAGCCGCTCCCTGAGCGACAGGAAATCCGCCCAGGCCAGCCGCTTCTGCGCCGGGTTGCGCAGCAGATAGGCCGGATGCAGCGTCGGCAGCGCCGGGGTCTCCGTCTCACCGGCCTTGCAGCTCATCCAGGTCCCGCGCAGCGACAGGATGCCCTTGTCCGTGTCCAGCAGCGACTTGCTCGCCACATTTCCGAGCATTACCAGAAGCTTCGGCTGTGCAAGCACGATGTGACGTTCGATGAAGGGACGGCACAGTTCGATCTCGTGCGCCGCCGGGGTGCGGTTGCCGGGCGGCCGCCAGGGGATCATGTTGGTGATGTAGGCGGTGTCGCGGCTCAGCCCGATCGCCGCCAGCATCCGGTCGAGCAATTGTCCGGCGCGGCCGACGAACGGCATGCCCTGGAGATCTTCCTCGCGGCCCGGCGCCTCGCCGATGAACATGATGTCGGCGTCCGGATTGCCGTCGGCGAACACCAGCGTCTTGGCGCTGTGCCTGAGGTTGCAGCCGGTGAAGCCCTCGAGCGCTGCCCGCAGCTCGGCAATCGTGTTGGCGCTTGCGGCCAGCGCGCGGGCATCCTCGAATGCGGCTGCGCCGGGGATCGTCAGTTGCGAGGCTTGCGGTGCGGCCGCGACCGGTGGTGGTGCAGCATTCTTGCGCCCATCGCCAAGTGACGCCAGAGGCGGCTTGGCGGCGGGAGTCCGGCCGGTTTCGCCCGGTGCGGCGGCGTTCGGCTGCGGCCGGCTGCGTGCCTCAAGTATTTTCGCCGACTGCTCGAACCGGTCGATGGCAGCGTCCTCACACAACTCATCGACGCCGCTCTCGGCGTAAAAATACAGGAGCGCTGCAAGCGCCTGCGGATTGATGTCGGCTGCGGTGGCGGTCATGCTTGGGTTTTACCGCAAAGCGGCGGACGGTGAAAGCAGCTTGGCCGAAAGGATCAAATGAAAACGCCCGGGATGATGAACATCCCGGGCGCTTGTTTGACTGCTCTTGGGTGACGGCAGGATCAGGCGTTTTCTCCGCCGTCTTCGTCGTCGAGATAGTCCGGATCGTTGGCGGCGGCTTCGGCCGCTTCGGCTGCGGCTTCCTCGTCGATGCCGTAGATGGCGTCGGCCGACGACAGGTCTTCGCCCTTGAGCTGGCGTTCGGCTTCGTCAGCCGAACGGGCAACGTTGAAGGTGACCGACACGCTGACATCGGCATGCAGCGCCAGCGGCACTGTGTGCAGGCCGATGGTCTTGACCGGGTTGTTCATGTCGACCTGGCTGCGGCCGATGGTGAAGCCGTTTTCGGCCAGAACGGCGATGACGTCGCGGGCGGCAACCGAACCGTAGAGCTGACCGGTTTCGCCGGCCGAACGCACGACCACGAAGGTCTTGCCGTCGAGCTTCTCGGCGATCTGCTGGGCTTCCGACTTGCGCTCGAGGTTGCGGGCTTCAAGCACGGCGCGCTCGGCTTCGAAACGGGTCTTGTTGGCGGCGTTGGCGCGCAGCGCCTTGCCCTGCGGCAGCAGGTAGTTGCGGGCGTAGCCATCGCGAACCTTTACGGTTTCGCCCATCTGGCCTAGCTTGGCGATGCGTTCAAGAAGAATGACGTCCATGGTGTTGTCCTTTCGAGGGGGTTGTCAGGGTTTGGAAGTGGGACCGGATCCGGTCACCGTGAGTGTGCGGGCGGTGTCGAACAGCCCGAGGAACAGGAAAAATGCCAGCGGCAAGGTGAAGATCACGGTCGCCAGATAGGCGGTCCACAACAGCAGGCCGCGCGCCGGCTTTCCGCGGGTGCGGTGATGCGCGATGGCAAAGCCGGCGACCACGAAGCCGATGCCGAAGGCGCCGCTCATGGTCCAGCCGATCAGGCCGATGCCGCCGTCGACGAAGCTCATCGCCACGCCCGCAAGCAATGCGATCACGCCCATGCGCGGCATTCTGAGCTGCGAGGGAATGTCGTCCTTGGGCCGTTTCGACCGGCCCGACATGCGCACGATGGCAGAGGCGACATACCAGCCGGAAAACAGGATCAGCACCCACATCGCCGCCTGGATGGCGGGCAGGGCGTAGAGGAAGAACTGCTTCATCTCCGCAATGCCCTCGGGCGTCGGCTCGTAGGCTGCATTGCTGTCCTTGATCGACGCGACAAACACTTCCACCAGCTCGCTGACGAATTCCGTGCCGTATCCCATCGCCAGCCCGACACCGACAAGGCCGATGCAGACGCAGAAGGCGATGCGGACGAAGATGTCGGAGAGCGGATACCAGGCGACGGCACCCTCGGGACCGCCGATTTCCTCGGCAGGACGCGCGAGGTTGGAAAGATGGGCGATCCATGCGGCGGGAGCCAGCGTGGTGACGCCGGAAACGAGCGCAGCCTGCGGCGCGGTGGCGATGCCGATGACGGCCATTGCGCTCAGGACCGCGACGATCGAGGCGAGATTGGACCAGCCGAGCCCGGCGATCATCACCGGGAGCGCCGCTGCGGCAAAAAGAATGAAGGAGAGGCTGGAGGGGGAACCGGCGCTGACAAGCAGAAACGCGGCGGAAACGCCGGCGAGCAGGCCCACGAGGAGCGATGTGCTTTGCTGTGTCATCTCAGTCGCTGTCCTGCGTCACGCAGTTAGAGGCATGTTCGCCCCAACCCGGGATTTTGGTGGCCCAGACCCCGCGCCCGTCGCGGGATGGGAAGTGGACCCGGCGCCGAAACGCCGGGTCCATAAACAGTCCTACTTCAGCACGTAAGGCAGAAGGCCGAGGAAACGGGCGCGCTTGATCGCCTTGGCGAGTTCGCGCTGCTTCTTCTGGCTCACGGCCGTGATGCGGGAGGGAACGATCTTGCCGCGCTCGGAAATGTAGCGCTGCAGCAGGCGAACGTCCTTGTAGTCGATCTTCGGCGCATTCGCACCCGAGAACGGGCAGGTCTTGCGGCGGCGATGGAACGGACGGCGCGTCGGGATCTGATTGATATCAACCATTGTCTAAACTCCTATTCCCGGTCTTCGCGCGGACGGCGCGGGCCACGGTCGCCGCGATCACCACGGTCGCCGCGATCGCGGTCGCCACGGTCACGGTCGCCGCCACGCGGACGGTCGTCGCGGTCACGCTTCTGCAGCATGGCCGACGGGCCTTCCTCATGAGCTTCAACCGAAACGGTCATGAAGCGAAGAATGTCTTCGTTGAAGCGCATCTGGCGCTCCATTTCCTTCACGGCGGGTGCCGGAGCATCAATGTCCATCAGCGCGTAATGCGCCTTGCGGTTCTTGTTGATGCGGTAGGTGAGGGACTTCAGACCCCAGTGTTCAATGCGCCCGACTTTGCCGCCATTAGCTTCGATCACACCCTTGTACTGTTCTACGAGGGCTTCGACCTGCTGGCTGGAGACATCCTGCCGGGCAAGGAATACATGTTCATAAAGAGCCATGATTGACTTGCCTTTCTTGCTTTAACATCACCCGGATCCGGCGCTAAGCCCCAGCGACTTGTCCTGGCGGCATGTAGCCGGGCAAGAAAGACGTAGTATCGAGACGGTCGTGAGCGGAGACACGGGAGGCCGGAGCGCTTTTGCCCCTAGGATCCTTTCGGATCGCACCCTCCGTTCAGCCACCAGCCAGATGACCGGGTGTTCGAACAGCCGCGCTTATACGCGGTTTTCGCTGCATTGCAAGAGCCAACTGGCCAGCCGCATTCTCCGGGGGGCGGGCTTGCCGGCTGCGGCAAGTTACGCGGTATCGGCTTGCTGGTGGCTGGATCGGCCTCGCCTGAGGGCTTTGCCGGGAGTCTCGCGAACGGGCCGAGTCGGCTTTGTTGATTTGTAAAAGAAAATTATGAATTAGAAAAATTGTATATATTCATTTAACAGCGCCTTAGAGCAACCCTGCTAAATCTTGAGGATCGATGATGGCCAAGCTGCCACTTCCTGAAAGGCTACAATATGCACGCAATTCACTCGAATATCCGTTCCGCCATGGTCGCCTGTGCGACGCTTCTTGCTGTGACTGTCATGCCGGCTTCTGCCGCTGATACCATTCTGACAATTGATGGCGACATCGCCGGGCAGGCTCCGGTCGACATGACCCTTGCGGACATCGAGGCGCTGGGCTCGGCAACCATTGTCACCAAGACGCCCTGGCACGAGACGGCGGTCAGCTTTGAAGGCGTTCCTCTGGCCGCTCTACTGGAAAAGGCCGGCGCCAATGGCCAGACCCTCTCCGTGTTCGCTCTTAACAATTACCGCTCGGAAATACCGGTGTCCGACGTCGCCAAACATGGCGTCATTCTCGCCTACAAGCAGGACGGCGCCTACATGCCGGTCAGCGACAAGGGGCCATTGTTCGTCGTCTATCCGTTCGACGCCGACCCCGCCTTGAACAACGAGGTGTATTACGCGCGTTCCGCCTGGCCGGTCCGTTCGATCACGGTCGAAGACTGAAACTGCGCCCGGCCCGGAGTGAACCAATGCGTCCGTTGACCAACGTCTTCAATCTGCTTGCAGTCGGCTTGGCGGTCGCATTCCTGGCGATCTATGCGGTTCATTCCAATCTCGTGACCGCTACCGACGATGCCGTTGAACGCTCCTCCCGCTACGATGTCGCCTGGGTGGGCGCTGCAGGACGGATGGAGGTTCTCAATCTTCAGAAGGCGCTCGCCGGATTCATGGTCTCGGCAGATCCGGCCGAGGCTTCCCGCGTCGGGTTGTTCTCCGACATTCTGGCCAACCGTTTCAATGTCTACGAGGCACCGGCATTCCAGACCTTTCTAGACCGCAAGCCCAAGCGCAGAGCTCTGCTTGATGAGGCGCGTGAACGGTATGCCGCTGTTGCCGCCGATCTCAAGACCATCGACGCGCTTCCCGTGCCGCATCGCGAGACTGTTCGGGTGGAACTCGAAAGGATCTTCGCTGCCATCGACCGCATCGGTGCGGAAGCGCAGACGGATTCGGTCAATGAGGTGGCCCGGATCCGCACTGATCTGAAACGGCAGCAGGACCTTCAAAAATGGATTGCCTCCGGCCTGTTCGGCTCCATCGCGCTGTTGCTCGGAATTGCCGCCGTGCAGAACCGCTTTCTGCGCGCAGCCAATCGCGAGGCGGTCCGCAATGCCGATGGTTTCTCCCATCTCGCCCATCACGACAGCCTGACCGGTCTGCCGAACCGCATGGCCTTCAACAATGAATTCGCCCGCGTAGCCGCACGGTGCGCGCAGCCTGACGCCGGTAAAATGGCGGTTCTGGCGATCGATCTGGATGGTTTCAAGGCCGTCAACGACCGGCTTGGGCATGCGACGGGTGACGCCCTGCTCAAGCAGGTGGCCGAACGAATGGCCGCAACCGGCGCGAACTTTGCCAACGCCATCATGACGGCCCGCCTTGGCGGTGACGAGTTCGTTGTCATGCTCGATGCGGCGGACGGAACTCAAGCTATTCTGGAACAGGCCGAGGAACTCCGCAATGTCCTCTCCGCAACCTATGACATCCATGGCGCCGCTCTGGTTGTCGGCGCATCGGTCGGTGTAGCGGTCAGTGTGCCGGAGCGGGATCCTGAAAATCTGCTGATTGATGCCGACATCGCCTTGTCGCAGGCCAAGGCATCAGGCAAGGACCGCGTCATGCTCTTCGATCCGGCAATGCACGACGTGTTTCTCAGGCGCGCCCTGATACAGGCCGAGCTTGCCGGCGCCATCGAGAACGACGCCATCAAGCCGCATTACCAGATCAAGGTCGACGTCGCGACCGGGCGCGTCACCGGGGCCGAGGTGCTGGCCCGCTGGACCCATCCGACATTGGGGCCGGTTCCCCCTGGCGAGTTCACGCAGATCGCCGAACAATCGGGTCTGATCGTTCCCCTGGGCCGCAAGATCCTCGAGAAGGCTTGTCGCGATGCGCTGAACTTTCCGTCCGATATGGGGATTGCCGTCAATCTCTCGGTCGTTCAGTTCGTCCGCGACGATCTGCTCAAGACCGTGCAGGAGGTTCTCGAAACAACCGGGTTTCCGGCAAACCGGCTGACGCTTGAGGTCACAGAATCGCTGATGATCTCGGAAGCCGACCGCGCGGTCGAAACCCTGTCCCGGTTCAGGGCGATGGGCATATCCATCGCGCTCGATGATTTCGGAACCGGCTATTCGGCGCTGAGCTATCTCAGGCAGTTCGAGTGGGACGAGTTGAAGATTGATCGCTCCTTCGTCATGGAGCTTGAGACCGATGACCGGGCCGGGGCCATTGTCGGCTCCATCGTCTCGATGGCGCATATGCTCGGGATCAGGGTGACGGCCGAAGGTGCCGAGACCTTCGGACAGATCGAGATATTGCGGGATGCCGGCTGCGACACCATCCAGGGATATCATTTCGGCCGGCCCGTTCCTGCCGGCGATTTCACGGTCTCGATTCTTCACGGCGTGGCGACCGCGGCGAAGCTGGCGGAACGGACGCCGGTCGACGGAGGCAAACCGGGTCGATACAGTCCGCCGCTGAGCGCCTGAGCGCGCCTGAGTGCACCTGTGCCTGTCCCGTGGTCAACGGGACGAGCGCCATGCCCCCGCGCTGCATCGGATCGGTCGCCCTCGAACCGCCCGCGCGGATGGGGGCAAGTCTTGCGGGTATCTTGCCAGAATCGAAAATCGGGCAGACGGTGGTTTCCGTTGACCTGTCTGCTTCGCATTTCCTTTCTCATTGGCATCCATTTTGGTTCAGAACCGTCTTCCGCTCGTCGAATTCCCGCCGGCCAGGCCCGGGGTGAATTCATTCGCAATCCTGGCTGCCTGCGAAGCGTCCGCACGGGCGACGCTGATTTCGGTCTATCCGGTATTGATGTACCGGGCGCTGGACACCGCCGCCTCTGTGTCGGAGGCCTACGTGCTCATCGGCTTCTCCGGGCTCGTATCTGCGTTGTGCGTGCCCATGCTGGCCCGCCATATCCCTCGGCGCTGGCTCTACACGCTCGGCGCCCTCATCATGATCTCCGGAAGTGTGCTCGGCGGCTTCTTTGATCCGGTCTTCGTGCCTTACGCTGTTGCGGCAAACTCGGTCGGGCTGGTGATCCTGGCGGTGTGCTTCAACGCCTATGTCATGGATTATGTCGAGCGCGCATCAATGGGCCGCAATGAAAGCCGGCGGCTGTTGTTCAGCGGCATACCATGGAGCATCGGGCCGTTCCTCGGGGTACTGCTGATGGATGTGCACCCGCAGATACCGTTCCTGATTTCGATCGCTGCCTGCCTGGCGATGCTCGGATTCTTCTGGCATCTCCGCCTGGGCGACGGCAAGGTCATCACCAAGGCCCGCAGGCCGCCAACCAATCCGCTGCGCTACATCCCGCGGTTCTTTCGCCAGCCCTCGCTCGTGGCGGGATGGTTCTTCGCCACCATGCGCTCGGTCGGCTGGTCGATCTACATCATCTACGTGCCGATCTTCGCGGTGAAGTCCGGCCTGAGCGACCAGGTTGGCGGGCTGGCGCTGTCGATTTCCAACGGCTTCCTGTTTCTCACGCCGATCATGCTCGGTTTCCTGCAGAAGACCAGCGTCCGCAATACGATTTTCACCGGGTTTGCCGGCGCCGCGGCGCTGTTCGTCACGGCAACGCTGATCTCGGGCTACGCATGGCCGGCGATCGCGCTTCTGGTTTCGGCAACCCTGTTTCTGATCCTGCTCGATGTCAGTGCGGGCCTGCCGTTCCTGCTGACCGTCAAGCCCTCCGAGCGCACTGAGATGGCGGCGGTCTATTCCACCTTCCGCGATGTCGCGGCCGTCGGGTCGCCGGCCTTTGCCCGGCTCGTGCTGGCCTTTACCTCGGTGCAGGGGGTCTTCGCCGCCACGGGCCTGGTGCTTCTCGGTTGCGCGCTCGTGGCGCGGCGCACCCATCCGGCGCTCGGAAGACGCCGCCGCTGAGACCGGTCACCGGCAAAGCGGACGCCGGCGATTGACAGCCCTGTGCGGCCGCCCCATGTGTTGGCCGGGCCTGTGGATTGATCGATGAGGGGATTCCGATGACAACGCCAACCGCTATCCGGAACGATTTCTCCAGGATCGAACTGGTCGACACCGCGGCCATGGAGTGGATCCCTTCTCCCTCTGGCGGCGTCGACCGCAAGCCGCTCGACCGCATCGGCGGCGAAGTGGCGCGGGCGACGAGCCTGGTGCGCTATGCGCCGGGATCGGACTTCCCGAGCCATGTTCACGCCGGCGGCGAGGAGTTCTTGGTCGTCGAAGGCATCTTCTCCGACCAGCACGGCGATTATGGTCCGGGCACCTATGTCCGCAACCCGGTCGGCACAAGTCATGCGCCGGGCAGCCGCGACGGTTGCGTCATCCTGGTCAAGCTCTGGCAATTTGAGGATGGCGATACCGCGCCGGTGGTGATCGATACGGCAACGGCGGACTGGCAGGCCGTCGGGCAGGGCATCGAGCGGCTGCAACTGCACCGGTACCGGTCCGAGAAGGTCGCCCTGCTGCGCTTTGCCGATGGCGGCAGCATAGGCTTGCCCGAAGAGAGCGGCGGCGTGGAACTCTATGTTCTAGACGGCAGGCTGCAGGTCGAGCGGCAGACGCTATCGAAAGGCGGCTGGGCCCGCTACCCGGCAGGAATGGCGGTCACCTTGTCGGCGCCGGATGCCGCGACAATCTACATCAAGACCGGCCACCTCGAGGGCCCGATAACCGGCCCCGCCGTTTGAGCCGGCTCCGCCTGGCTTGATCGCGACGCGGGCTCAGGCGGTTCCGGGCCGCCAGTGGCGATTGATGAAGGTATTGACTTCGCGGAACGACTGCGCCGCTGCTTCTGACGACAGCCGCTCCAGGTGATGCCTTGGGGAATCCCAATAGTTGATGCGGACGTCGCATCCGTGCTTCTGGCCGTTTTCGGCCATGCGGATTGCGTCGTCGAAATGCAGGTCGTTCTCGCTGGTGTGGATCAGGATCGGTGGCCATCCTGACTGGCTGGCAAAAACCGGCGAAGCGAGCGGCGAGGTGACCGGTTCGTCCCGCAGATAAAGCCGGGCGCAAAACGCCGCAGTCTCCATCCGGAACGGAGACTGCGAGGACATCGAGCGGGTGATGTAGGACCAGCCGCTGAGACTCAGGTCGCACCAGGGCGAAAACAGGATGATGCCGGCCGGCAGATCGGTTCCGTCTTCAAGAAGCAATTGCAGGGCGCCGAGCACGATCGAGGCCCCTGCAGTGTCGGCTGCTAGAAATATGTTTTCCGGCCTGTACCCTTGCTCGAGAAGATCGAGGTAACGGGCGGCAAAATCAAGCGGCGCTGCGGGAAAGGGATGTTCCGGCGCAAGCCTGTGCGCCACCATCAGGATCTCGCAGTTGACGGCTTCGGAGAACCGCTGGACCATGGTCTTCTGCTTCCGCGACGGCGGCATGATGAACCCGCCACCGGCGACATAGAGGATGATGGGCCTGTTGCTGGCCGCGTGCTTGGAATGAGATGGATTGTCGTTCGGCTTGCGCGGCAGGTCCGGGTTGCCTGCCGTCAGACCGCGCGGAAGGAAGCTTGGTAGCGTTTCAAGTGCGCCGCTTTCATAGCCGCCCCGCATCTGGGAGATGTGCAGTTCGGCTGCTTCAAGGCTTCCGGCTTGCCTGAGTGCGAATTTCAGCCTTGAAATCAGGATGCGCTCGATGATCCGGTTCTCGGCCCGGGCGATCAGGTGTTCCAGACCGCGTCCGAACAGGCCGGTCTTGATCGTATAGCGGCGGGCCAGATCCGTGGCTTCCAGCATCGCCAGGCGCGGGCCCGTGAGAGTGCTCAGAATATCGGAATTGGCGCTAATCCCAGTTTGTGACATTCTATCGCCCGCAGGATGTTCATCTGATCAATGCGACTGCAAACCTATTCGATCACTCTAGTTAGTGGCGAAGTGTTTGTAAAACCGCGGTTCTGGAGCGAGAATACACATGCGGGAAAAGCGGACCGGCGCGAGAGGCGGCTTGCCGGGCGGACAACAGCCGGTCGGCAAGGAACAAATGCTTGAAGCACGCGCGGCGCTTCCCGGGTTGGTCCGTGACACCGGGATGTTCGATCTCGACTACGATCCCTCCGAACTGGCGCGCATGAAGCAGATATTTGAACATCTTCCGGACCAGGCTGTTTTGGATTTGTCGCAGCGCCTTGGTTCGCTGATGGCGGAGAAGCAGCCGGATCTTGCGGCATTTTCAGGCAAGCACGGCATCTCCCCGGCGGAGCAGAAGCTGCTCGAAAGCCTGATCGAGGGGCTCACGGTGGTTGCCCATGCCGAAAGGGAGGGCATTTCCGTCAATACCGCTCGGACCCATATGCGGCGGCTGTTGGAGAAAACCGGCAGCGGCGGTCAACTCGATCTGATCCGTCTGGCTCATCACAAATCCTGATCCGGTGGGGACGGGAGGCACCGGTCCCCGTATCACGCTGGCGCGGATCATCACATGTGATGATTACCTCCTGATTTCTTCGCCACATCATTCCTGTGAGGGGGCCAGTCCACCGCCACTCTCCGGTTCCAACGTGACCTCACGGGAGAAAAGAGATGACGAACTTATCAGAGAGAACAGGGGAGCGGCCAATGATCCTTGCCGTGATCCTGGTGAGCTTTGCGATGCTTGCCGCCTCCTGGCCCGCCTTGGCCAACAATGGACATTCAGGTTCTGGCGGGGAACGCCCGAGCCGGATGGTTGTTTCCATCCAGTCTCTCATGCGCATGAGCAAGACGGCCTTGCGGGATCTGTCCCACGATTCCTACCGGTTGAAGATTCAGGGGGTGATGGGCGAATACAACACGCGTCGCGTTATTGCGGCCATTATCGACAGACCGGTTTCGACCGCCCGGCTGATTGACAGGCTGGAAAATGCGACGAGCGATGCGGCAAGACTGAAGATAGCAACAGGATTGCTCGAAACCCATGCTCGCACGCACATCAAGAAGCGGCACTTGATCGAGAGACTCTATCGATCCTTACGAGCAGAGCAGCGGCTCGTGAATCCACCCGGAAACCTTGTTCGCGGCCAGAAGAGCAGCGATCCGCTCGTCCAGCAGTTTTATACGATGCAGGACGAGAACGCCGCCCGGGGGTCTCTTATCCGGCTCCTCGAGGACATTGTGAACAGGCACAGCGAAACTCCCTCGTACTGGTAGCGGCGTTCCGGCAGCGACCGGCGAAGGCGAGGGCCCGCCGGAAAGGCAATGCCTGATACCCGGCCTCCTCATCACATCTGATGATTACGCGCCGGCGCGGGTGGACCAGTATCTGGTATCGCAACGACAAGAGGCAGGGATGAGATGATCAGCCCGGACGACCCAATGAAAGGATCGCAACGGTCCTCAGGACCCACAAAGCAACGAAGAAGGGGACATTCCATGATAGCCAAGCGAATTACACAAACTGCTCTCGCTTTTGCCATCGCCGTTGCCGGCATTCAGTTTGCCGCCCCAACGATGGCGAATGAAGGCGGCGGCCCATCGCTGAACGAAAACCGGCCGGCTGCGAAGAAAAAGGCGAAGAAGACCTTCAAACAGCGCGCCGCGGAACGGCGGGCCGAGCAGGCTGCGAAGAAAGAAGCAAAGGCGAAAGCCGAGGCCGAGGCCAAAAAGGCGAAGCAGACGGCCAAAGACAAGAAGCGCCTGAACGATGCCAAGAAGAACGTGGCGCACCTCGAAAAAGAACTTAAAAGGCTCGAAAGGGAGCGCAAGACGAAGGTTTGGAAGACGAATTCCGACGTTCGCAAGCATCTGGCCGAGATCAAGTCGGTCGAGCGCAACATCAAGCACTACAAGCGCACGATCCGCACTATGGAAAAGAAGTTGGGCATCAAGCACCCGGTGCGCGGCATCTTCATCCTCAACTGACGCGACGGATGTCAGGACGGACAGAAAAAGCCCGGGCAGCACTGTCCGGGCTTTTCCGTCTAGCCAGCATTACAAGGATGCCGGCGAACACTTGCCGCGGCAGCGCCGCCTAGGTCATCTGGAAGACGGCGTAGCGGGCGTGTCGCACAGGCCGGATGCCGGTCTTGATCAGCCGTTCCCGGAGACTGGCTGGCGACCACCGCTCGATGGCTTCGGGCGTTGCCGGCGCGCGCAGGAAGTTGGCAAGGTTGTAGGCCAGCGCATGAAGCTGAAAAGGCACTGCCTGATACCTGGCCTCCTCATCACATCTGATGATTACGCGCCGGCGCGGGTGGACCAGTATCGGCTGTCCCAACAACCAGAGGCAATGAAGACATGATCAAAAAACTCGGTTTGCTTTTGTTGATGACAGGACTGGCGCATGGCTGTGCCCGGATCGAAAACTGGAGCGAATTGCGGGGCGCCGAATACGAGCAGTTGCCGCCGATCAAGGTGAGCGGCACGACATACAAGGTTTTCGAACTCTCGCGCACCACCGAGAACAGGGCTCCCGACCGGAAGAGCCCGAACGACACCTTCGCGGTCTACACCGTCGTAGGCCCGGGTATGAAAGTGTATTGCGGCACCTCGGCGGCGGAATGTGAGAAGGCAATCCGGGAATTCAACAGCAAACGGTACAAGGCCGGTGAGGCAATGCACGATGGTGGGGCGATGTAGCCCGTAGGCGCCGCAGGGGGAGAGCGGCTTCATCTCTGAGCGTGACGGAGCACCTCCCGGGCGGCTCCGTCACGCGTATGCGGTCAGATGGGCAGCGGGTGGGCGCGACGGGCGGTGGCGATGTCCGCGAGAACCGCATCCGACAATGTGACGTCCCTGGCGCCGATGGCGGTCTTGAGCTGGTCCATCGTCGTTGCGCCGATGATCGTCGAGGTCATGAACGGCCGCGTCATGCAGAAGGCGATCGCCATCTGTGACGGATCGAGCCCGTGCTTTTGGGCGACATCAAGATAGGCCTGTGCCGCGGCTTCCGCCTCCGGCCCCCAGCGGCCGCCGAGATTTTCAACCCGCGCGCGGCGCGATCCTTCGGGAATGACGCCGCCCTGGTATTTGCCGGTGAGAATGCCGGTCGCCAGCGGAGAGAATGCCAGAAGGCCGACGTCCTCGTGATGCGCCACTTCCGCCAGATCCGTGTCGAACAGGCGGCAGATCAGATTGTACTCGTTCTGGATCGAGGCGACGCGGGGCAGGCCGTGCTCCTCCGCCAGCCGGACAAATTGCATGGTGCCCCAGGCGCTTTCGTTGGAAAGCCCGATGGCGCGGATCTTGCCCGCCTTGACCGCGTCGCCCAGGCCTTCAAGCGTCTGGTGAATGTCGTCGACGGTTCTGGTCTTGTCCTGCGTCGAGGCATCGAACGCCCAGTGCTTGCGGAAATGGTAGGAACCGCGGTTGGGCCAGTGCAGCTGGTAGAGATCGATGTGATCGACGCCGAGGCGTTTGAGGCTTGCTTCGACCGCCTGCATCACCGAGTCCCGGGTGAAGCCCTGTCCGTCGCGAATCCAGCTCACGCCGCTGCCGCCCATCTTGGTTGCGAGAATCACCTCGTCGCGCTTGCCCGAGGCCCGGAACCAGCTGCCGATATACTCCTCTGTACGGCCCTGTGTTTCGGCCCGCGTCGGCTGGGTCGGGTACATCTCCGCAGTGTCGAAGAAGTTGACGCCCTGGGCGAGGGCGTAATCCATCTGCTCATGGGCTTCCGCCTCGTTGTTCTGTTCGCCCCAGGTCATGGTGCCGAGACAGATCTCGCTGACCATCATGTCCGTGCGTCCGAGCCGCTTCATTTTCATGCCGTCGTATCCCTTGGCTGGTAAGTTGCGCGCACAATACCGGGGGCATTGCGGTGCGCAACCCACCCCCGTCGAAACAAGTGACTCGATGCAGGTTGAGCGGGCTCAGAACAGCCAGGCGACATAGCCCGTGTAGACCGCAAGCATCACGGTGCCCGCGCCACGGCCGATGCGTCCGCTGATCAGGATCAGCGCGATCAGCGCGACCGACACGGCGAGCATGAAGGGGATGTCGAAGGCGGCAATCGAATCCTCGACCGGCACCGGAACCACCATGGCGGTTATGCCGAGAATGCCCAGAATGTTGAAGATGTTGGAGCCGACGACGTTGCCGAGCGCGATTTCCGCGTGACGGCGGAAGGCGGCGACGACGGAGGTTGCAAGTTCCGGCAGGCTGGTTCCCACGGCGACGATGGTCAGCCCGATCACGGCCTCGGAGATGCCGAACTCGCGGGCGATCGCCGTTGCGGCATCGATCAGCAGGTTTGCGCCGAAGACGAGACCGGCCAGCCCGCCGGCAATGAAGAGCGCTTCCTTCCAGCCGGTGAGCCTGGTCACCAGCTCCGCTTCTTCCTCGGTCAGGCTGCGGCGGTCGGTATAGGTAACCCGGGCGAGATAGGCCGCAAGCAGCGCGAACATGATCAGGCCGGGCCAGAAGCCGACGACGCCCCAATACCCCATGCCCAGCATGAAGATGGCGGCGCCGAGCATGACCGTCATGTCGCGCCCGAGATTGGGAATGCGCGCCGCAATCGGCGAGATGACCGCCGCGGCGCCGAGGATGAGCAGGATGTTGGCGATGTTCGATCCGACCACGTTGCCAACGGCGATGGCCGGCGCACCGCCGAGCGCCGCCTGCAGCGACACCAGAAGTTCAGGCATGGAGGTGCCGAAGCCGACCACCGTCAGCCCGATCAGCAGCGGCGGCATGCCCAGCCTGTTGGCGAGCGAAATCGCGCCGCGCACCAGGTAGTCGGCGCCAAATGTCAGCAGCGCCAGCCCGGCGGCGAGCGACAGGAGATTGAGCAGCATTGGTTTTTCCTTCGGTCACAGACCGGATTGAAGGCGCAGTCCATCTGTCGGGCGTGTGCCCGATGCACAACGCTGCCATTATTGACTGGAGACAGGGCGGCGGCAGGGCGCCGCCGGTTCAGTCGGCGTTTTCGGGATTCATTTCCGCAGAAATGGCTAGCTTCGCGGTCATCCAGGTCGCCCAGATTGCGGGCGGGACGATGATCGCGATCGCGATCAGGTCGCCCACCGTCGCCAGGTCGAAGAAACCGTCGGCGGCCCAGATCGCTGCAAGCGCTGCGAGCCAGATTTCCGCGCCGATCAGCACGATGGCGCCGATTGCGGTGAGGAAGGCGACAAATTTTGTTTTAGAAGCAGGCGTGGCAGAACTTCCACCGGACGTGGCCTGTGCGGAATGTGACGCGGGATGCGACATCTTGCTGTGTCCGAAAAAGGCGCTGCTGATACCGAGCGCGACGAGAAAGATCTGATCGCTATCCGTGGCGAATTCAAGATGCCGGCTTGCGCATCCGGAAAATATTTTTGGACTGCTTCGCTGACGGCTGCTTGCTGCCGCCTTGGGCGAATTGCCCGAGAGCGGTGCCGGGGAGGGCGATTCTCCCAGAAAAACGGGCAGATGCAGCCGCAGACGGCCCCCGCCCGAGGCTTCAAACAGGTCGCAACCTTGACACTGGCGGTGCGAATGTGAATTGAAGCGGCAACGGGACATCAATCATCGGAGCCGAAACATGGCCATAGCATTCACTTTTCCGGGGCAGGGCAGCCAGACGGTCGGTATGGGCAAGGATCTTGCCGCAGCCTACCCCGAAGCGAGAGCCGTCTTTGACGAGGTTGACGCGGCGCTTGGCGAGAAACTTTCGGCGGTGATCTTCGAAGGCCCCGAGGACACGCTGACGCTCACCGCCAACGCCCAGCCGGCGCTGATGGCGGTGTCGATGGCGCTGATCCGGGTGCTCGAGGCCCGCGGCCTGGATCTGGCGAAGACCGCAAGCTATGTCGCCGGCCATTCGCTGGGCGAGTACTCCGCCCTGTGCGCCGCTGGCATGTTCTCGATTTCCGACACGGCCCGGCTGCTGCGCATTCGCGGCAACGCCATGCAGGCTGCGGTTCCCGCGGGCGAGGGCGCCATGGCCGCCATCATCGGTCTGGAAGCCGAGGACGTCGAGGCCGCCTGCGCCGAAGGCCGGGCTCACGGAGCCGTGCAGATCGCCAACGACAATGGCGGCGGCCAGCTGGTGATATCCGGTCTCAAGCCCGCCGTTGAAGCCGCCGCGGCCGCCGCCACGGCCAAGGGCGCCAAGCGTGCGCTGATGCTGCCGGTATCAGCACCCTTCCATTCGAGCCTGATGCAGCCCGCCGCCGACGCCATGCGCGAGGCGCTGGCGGGCGTGACCAAATCCGCTCCCGTGGTTCCCGTCATCGCCAATGTCCGCGCGGCACCGGTGTCCGATCCCGACGAGATCGCGCAATTGCTGGTCGAGCAGGTGACCGGCCAGGTGCGCTGGCGCGAGACGGTGGCCTGGTTTGCCGCAAACGGCGTCGACACGCTGGCGGAAATCGGCGCGGGCAAGGTCCTGACCGGTCTCGCCCGCCGCATCGACCGCTCGGTGACCGGCATCAACGTCGCCGGCCCGGACGACATCGATCCGTTTCTGGCCGCAATCTCTTCATAGACCTTGCGAGCGCGCAAGACTTCACGGCCTGCATTCAGGCTCAACCTGAAAATATCCCGAAAGGACTTTCCATGTTCGATCTGACAGGCCGCAAGGCTCTCGTGACCGGTGCGTCCGGCGGTATTGGCGAGGCAATCGCGCGCCAGCTTCATGCCCAGGGCGCGACCGTCGGCCTGCACGGCACCCGTGTCGAGCGGCTCGAGGCGCTTGCCGCCGAACTCGGCGACCGGGTGATGATGTTCCCCGCCGACCTGTCGGACCGCGACGCGGTCTCGGCCTTGGGCAAGAAGGCCGAAGAGCAGCTCGAAGGCGTCGATATCCTGGTCAACAATGCCGGAATCACCAAGGACGGGCTGTTCGTGCGCATGAGCGACGATGCCTGGGACCAGGTTCTCGAGGTCAATCTGACCGCGGTGTTTCGCCTCACCCGCGAACTGGCCCACCCGATGATGAAGCGCCGCAACGGCCGCATCATCAACATCACCTCGGTGGTCGGCGTTGCCGGCAATCCGGGGCAGGCCAATTACTGCGCCGCCAAGGCCGGCATGATCGGCTTTTCCAAGAGTCTCGCCCAGGAAATCGCCCCGCGCAACGTCACGGTCAATTGCGTGGCGCCCGGCTTCATCGAAAGCGCCATGACCGAAAAGCTCAATGACAAGCAGAAAGAGGCGATCATGGGCGCCATTCCGATGCGCCGCATGGGAAATGGCGCGGAAATCGCCTCCGCCGTCACCTGGCTGGCATCGAACGAGGCATCTTACGTGACAGGCCAGACCATCCATGTGAACGGCGGAATGCTGATGGTTTGATCCGCGGCCTTGCGGCGCGGGCACGGACAGCGCCTTGGCCATGCGGGTGGGAATCACTGTTGCGGCGCATTTTCCGGCTTTGCCCGGTTGCCAAACCGTGATACTTCGCCCTCGCTGCAAGCGCGGTGCGTGCCTGTTTTTTAAGGCTGAATATGCTGAAATCCACAGCTTCGGCTTTGACGGAACCACGCATAGCGCATAAAAACACGCAACGAGCTTGATTACCCATGCTTGCGCAGGTAACGAGGCGCAACAACAATGTGAAACAGGTCGAGGAATCCGACATGAGCGACATCGCAGACCGCGTAAAGAAAATTGTCATCGAACATCTGGGCGTTGACGCTGATAAAGTGAACGAAGGCGCAAGCTTCATTGACGATCTCGGTGCGGATTCGCTCGATACGGTCGAACTGGTGATGGCGTTCGAAGAAGAATTCGGCGTCGAAATCCCTGACGATGCAGCCGACACCATCCTGACCGTTGGTGATGCAGTCAAGTTCATCTCGTCGGCTCAGGCCTGATTGGACTTCAATTGACCGGCGGATCCAATTCCGCTGTCCGGACCGGCGCAGCACCTGCGCCGGTTTGTTTGCTTTATGACATGACTGGGATTTGAGAAGATGCGCAGAGTTGTCATAACCGGCACAGGTGTGGTTTCTCCGCTCGGTTGCGGTACCGAGATCACCTGGTCTCGCCTCATCGGCGGCCACAACGGTGCCTCCCGCGTCACTGCTTTCGACGTCAGCGACATCGCTGCCCAGATTGCCTGTTCGGTTCCCACCGACACCTCGATGGAGGGCGGCTTCAATCCGGATGACTGGATGGAGCCCAAAGAACAGCGCAAGATCGACAAGTTCATTCTTTTCGGCGTGGCCGCGGCCGACATGGCGCTGAAGGATGCCGGCTGGCATCCGCAGACCCGCGAAGACCAGATCGCCACCGGCGTCATGATAGGCTCCGGCGTCGGCGGACTCGAGGGCATCGTCGAAGCCGGCTACACCTTGCGCGACAAGGGTCCCCGCCGTGTGTCTCCGTTCTTCATTCCCGGCCGCCTGATCAACCTGATCTCCGGGCAGGTCTCGATCCGGCACGGTTTGCGCGGCCCCAACCATGCGGTTGTGACGGCCTGCTCGACCGGAGCGCATGCCATTGGCGACGCTGCCCGGCTGATTGCGCTGGGCGACGCCGAAGTCATGGTTGCGGGCGGCGCGGAAGCGGCCATCTGTCGAATCGGACTGGCGGGCTTTGCCGCCTGCAAGGCGCTGTCCACCTCCTACAACGACACCCCGGAAAAGGCCTCGCGTCCCTATGACCGCGACCGCGACGGCTTCGTCATGGGCGAGGGCGCGGCGACCGTGGTTCTCGAAGAGCTGGATCACGCTCTTGCCCGCGGCGCCAACATCATCGCCGAAGTGGTCGGCTACGGCCTGTCGGGTGACGCCTATCACATCACAGCACCTTCGGAAGACGGTGACGGCGCCTACCGCTGCATGCAGATGGCGCTCAAGCGCGCCGGGATTACGCCCGCCGACATCGACTACATCAACGCCCATGGTACCTCCACCATGGCCGACACCATTGAACTGGGCGCCGTCGAGCGGCTGGTGGGCGACGCGGCGTCGGGGATTTCGATGTCGTCGACCAAGTCGTCGATCGGCCATCTGCTGGGCGCGGCCGGCGCGATGGAGGCGGTCTTTTCGGCGCTCGCCATCCGCGACAATGTCGCTCCGCCGACGCTCAATCTGGACAATCCGGAAGTCGAGACCAGGATCGACCTGGTTCCCAAGGTGGCGCGCAAGCGCAAGATCGATGTCGCCCTGTCCAATTCCTTCGGATTTGGCGGAACCAACGCATCGCTTGTGCTCAAGCGCTTTGAGGGCCAATGACGGTGCGACCGGCTTGAGAAGCTCCTCTCAGGATCCGGCATTTCGCCACATTGAGCGGCAAGAACGAAGCATCGGGCTCTGCCCCTTATCCAATTCCTGCGGAGATTGACCCCGTGAACGACCGCAATAATCAAGGCAAGGGTATTTTTGGCCGCGCTGGCGACAATGGCTCTGCACCGTCCGGTCCGATCATACCGGTATCGCCCTCGCAGGCCTTGAAGCCGGAGAAGGCGCCGCCTCCGCCCAAGCGCTCGCGCCGCGCCCGCAACCAGGTCGTGGTGTTCCTCAATTTCATTCTCTCGCTGGTCATTTTCGTCGCCATCGTCGGTATTGGCGTGTTCTGGTACGGCAAGACCGAGTTCGAAGGCCGCGGGCCGCTCGACCGCACCACCGATTTCATGGTGCGCGAAGGCGCCGGCCTCAACCAGATCGCCGCAGGGCTCGAACGCGAAGGCATCATCACCAATCAGCGGATCTTCTCGATCGGCGCCAAGGGCGTTCTCGGCGACGACACGCTCAAGGCCGGCGAATACGAGATCAAGGCACGCTCGTCGATGCTCGAGATCATCGAGCTTATGCAGTCGGGAAAATCGATCCTGCATTCCTTCACCGTGCCGGAAGGCCAGACCGTGCAGCAGGTCTTCGACCGGCTCAGGGCCGACGAGATGCTGCAGGGCGACCTGCCGGCGGAAATGCCGCCCGAAGGCGCTCTTCTGCCGGAAACCTACAAATACTCCCGGGGCACCACCCGGGCGGAAATCGTCGAACAGATGGCAAAGGCCCAGACGAGGGCGCTGGAGCAGGTCTGGGCCCGCCGCGCGCCGGATCTGCCGCTTGCAACCCCCGAGGAACTGGTCATCCTCGCCTCCATCGTCGAGAAGGAAACCGCGCGCGCCGACGAGCGGCCGCGCGTCGCCGGTGTCTTCATCAACCGGCTCGAGAAGGGCATGCGCCTGCAGTCCGACCCGACGATCATCTATGGCCTGTTCGGCGGAGCCGGCAAGCCGTCGGATCGTCCCATCTACAAGTCGGATATCGACAAGCCGACGGCCTACAACACCTATGTGATCGACGGCTTGCCGCCCACGCCGATTGCCAATCCGGGGCGCGAGGCAATGGAGGCGGTCGCCAATCCGTCGCGGACCAAGGATCTGTACTTCGTGGCCGACGGCAGCGGCGGGCACGCGTTCGCCGAAACGCTGGACGACCACAATTCCAATGTTGCGCGCTGGCGCAGACTTGAGGCCGAGCGCGAAAAGGCGCTGGCAGCCGAGAAGGCCGCCGAGGCCGAGGCCAACACGCAGGGCGCCACTACGCAAGGCAATTGATTGTGTGAGCACCGTGGCCTGTCCGGGCCAAGGTCGAGGGGAAAAGGGGGCATGAGGCATGGCTGTCCAGTCGATGACGGGGTTTGCGCGCCATGAGGGCGAAGCCTCGGGGCTTCGCTTCGTGTGGGAACTCCGCTCGGTCAACGGCAAGAACCTCGATGTGCGGTTGCGGCTGCCGCAGGGCTTCGAGGCGCTCGAGCAGCCGGTCCGCAAGGCCGTCGCGGCGGCGCTGACGCGCGGCAACCTGCAGGTGTCGCTTTCAACCAGCGTCACCGGCACGGCGGTGGAAGCCGTGGTCAACGAGGCGGCGCTCGATGCCGTCATCGACCTTGTCAACCGGCTGGAAGACCGGATCGACGCCCGCAAGCCGGCGCTCGACGGCATTCTCAACATCAAGGGCGTACTCGAATTCCGCGATCCCGAACTGTCCGATGAGGTCCGCGAAGCGCGCAACAAGGCTGTGCTCGACGGCTTCATGAGCGCGCTTGAGGAACTCAAGGCGATGCGGCTGTCGGAAGGCGCGGCCCTGGCCCGCGTGCTCGGCGCCCAGGTTGATCACATCGGCGCGCTGACCCTTGCGGTCGAGGCGGATCCGTCGCGCTCGCCCGAAGCCATTCGCGCGCGGCTGACTGAGCAGGTGGCAAGCCTGATGGACACCGGCGCCGGTCTCGATCGCGACCGGCTCTACATGGAAGCCGCACTTCTGGCCACCAAGGCCGACCTGCGCGAGGAAATCGACCGGCTCAAAGCCCATGTCGATGCGGCCCGGGCGCTGATCGAAGGCGAGGCCGCCGCCGGCCGCAGGCTCGATTTCCTCGCCCAGGAATTCAACCGCGAAACCAACACCATATGTTCGAAATCCAATGCGGCATCGGTCACTGCGATCGGACTTGATCTGAAGGTCCTGATAGACCAGTTTCGCGAACAAGTTCAGAATCTGGAGTAGCGATGAGCCAGCCGCCCGCCCATCTTCCCTCGGCCCGCATCAAGCGGCGCGGCCTCATGCTTGTGATTTCCTCGCCCTCGGGTGCCGGCAAATCCACCATTGCTCGCAATCTGCTCGAACATGACACCGGTCTCAGCCTGTCAGTCAGCGTGACCACGCGTCCGCGTCGCGGCAGCGAGATCGAGGGTGTGCACTATCATTTCAAGTCAAAGCGCGATTTCGAGCGGATGCGGGATTCGGAGGCGCTGCTCGAATGGGCGGAGGTGCATGGCAATTGTTACGGCACGCCGCGCGAGGCTGCCGAGGTGGCGATGGCCGAGGGCCGCGACATGCTGTTCGACATCGACTGGCAGGGTGCGCAGCAATTGCAGGAGAAGATGAGCGCCGACGTTGTGTCGATCTTCATCCTGCCGCCCTCGATGGAAGAACTGCGCGCCCGGCTGCACCGCCGCGCCGAGGACACTGAAGAGGTGATCGAGCAGCGGCTCGCCAACGCCCGCTCGGAAATCGAGCACTGGCGCGAATATGACTATGTCGTCGTCAATGACGATCTCGACCGCGCCTATTCCGCCGTGCGCGCCATCGTCCAGGCCGAGCGTCTGCGCCGCGACCGCCGCCCCGGCCTGTTCGATTTCGTCCAGGGCCTGCTCGAAGGCTAAAGCTGAACGGGCGCATCGTGACGGCTGCCTGTCACCCCTTGCGCTGCATCAGCCTTGGCATCCCCCGGTGACCATCCGTCAGTCCGATTGCGGCCTGCACGATTGCCTCGGCGTCGATGCCGAAATGATGGTAGAGATCGCCGATCGTCCCGGTCTGGCCGAAATGTTCGACGCCGAGCGGGATGGTCTGGTGGCCCTGCACCGAGCCGATCCAGCCGAGGGTTGCCGGATGGCCATCGATCACCGTGACAATCTTTGCGTGCCGGGGCAGGGCGGCGGTCAGCGTTTCGATGTGGCTTTCGGCGTTCGCATTGCCGCGTGACCGTGCGCGTTGCGCCGCCGTCCAGCCGGCGTTGAGCCGGTCGGCGGATGTCACCGCCAGCACGCCGACATCGCGCCTTGTCTCGGCAATGCGGCCGGCCGCGCGGATCGCTTCCGGCGCCACAGCACCCTGGTAAGCGATGACGACCTCGCAATTCGGACCGGGCTTGCGCAGCCAGTAGGCGCCGTCGATGGCGCCCTGGCGGAAATCTTCGTCGGCGCGGGTGCCCGGCTGCTCGATCGGGTTGGTGGTAAGTCTCAGATAGACCGAGCCTCCGGTCTCGTCGCGCAACCAGGTGCGTTCATCCGGATCGCCTTCGCCATCCTTCTGCATGTAATCGAAGGCCCATTTCATGATCACCGCCAGCTCGTCGGCAAAGGCCGGCTCGAACGCCGCCAGCCCGTCCTGGCTCATGCCGATCAGCGGCGAGCCGATCGACTGGTGCGCGCCGCCCTCGGGCGCCAGCGTCACGCCCGAGGGCGTGCCGACGATCATGAAGCGCGAATCCTGGTAACAGGCATAGTTGAGCGCATCGAGCCCGCGGGCGACGAAGGGATCGTAGACCGTGCCGATCGGGATCAGCCGCTTGCCGAACAGCGAATGCGACAGGCCTGCCGCTCCGAGCAGCAGAAACAGGTTCATTTCGGCAATGCCGAGCTCGATATGCTGGCCGTCGGGCGCGAACTCCCATTTGGCGGTCGAGGGAATGTTGTGCGTCTTGAAGGTGTCGGCGCGCGCCTCGCGGGCGAACAGCTTGCGCCGGTTGACCCAGGGGCCCAAATTGGTGGTGCCGGTGACATCAGGCGAGGTGGTGACGATCCGCGCCGCAAGCTCGCTGTTGGTCTTGGACAGATCGTCGAGGATCTTGCCGAATGCCATTTGGGTGGAAATCTCGCGATCCGAGGCGATTTCTATCGCTGGCGTGGCGATCACGTGATCGGAATAACGCCTCCGGCCCTTGGCGAAAAACGGCGTCCGGTCGAGAAACGCCTGAAGTGCTGCCGGATCCGCGACGGTTGAGAATTTCTCCCATTCCTCGCCTTCAGGAACCCCCATATGGTGCTGCCACTCGGCCATCTGGGCCTTGTTCATCAGCCCGCCATGATTGTCCTTGTGACCGGCGATCGGCGTGCCCCAGCCCTTGATCGTGTAGGCGAGAAAGCAGACCGGCCGGTCATGGTCGATCGAGGCAAAGGCGTCCGCCATGGTCGAGACGCAGTTGCCGCCGAGGTTTTCCATCAGTTCCGCCAGTTCCCGGTCGGAGCGCGCCTCGATCAGCCTGGTCACGTCGCCCTGGTCGCCGAGATCGTCCATCAGGTGCTTGCGCCACACCGCGCCCCCCATGAAGGTGAGCGCCGCGTAGAGCTGGTTGGGGCAGTTGTCGATCCAGTCTTTCAGCTTGTCGCCGCCCTTCTCGGTGAAGGCGGCGCGCTGCAGATGGCCGTATTTGACCCGCACCACGTCCCAGCCGAAGGCTTCGAAGATCTTCTCGACGCGGCGGAACAGGCCCTCGTGCACGATGCCGTCGAGCGACTGGCGATTGTAGTCGATGATCCACCAGGTGTTGCGCAGGTCGTTCTTCCATCCCTCCTGCAGCGTCTCGTAGATATTGCCCTCGTCAAGCTCGGCGTCGCCGACCAGCGCCACCATGCGCCCGAGCGGCAGGTCCTGGCCCCAGTCCTTGGCCTTGATGTAATCCTGCACGATCGAGGCGAAGGAGGTGATGGCGACGCCGAGCCCGACCGAGCCGGTGGAGAAATCGACGTCGTCTATGTCCTTGGTCCGCGACGGGTAGGACTGCACGCCGCCGAACCCCCGGAAATTCTCCATCTTCTCGCGCGTCTGGTTGCCCATCAGGTACTGGATCGCGTGGAAGATCGGCGAGGCGTGCGGCTTGACCGCCACCCGGTCTTCGGGCCTCAGCGCGGAGAAATAGAGCGCCGTCATGATCGACACCATCGAGGCCGACGACGCCTGGTGGCCGCCGATCTTGATCCCATCGACCTTGGGGCGGATGTGGTTGGCGTTGTGGATCATCCAGTGCGACAGCCACAGCAGCCGCTGTTCGATGGTCTTGAGATGCGTGGTGTTCATGGTTCCGGGGTCCCGCCCTGCATGACTGTGATGAGCTTGTCGGTATCGATGTTGCCGCCGCACAGGATGACGCCGACGCGTTTTCCCGCCATCCGCGCCTTTTCCTGCTGAAGCGCCGCCAGCGGCGCCGCACCTGCGCCCTCGGCCACATTGTGGGTGCAGCGGAAATAGGTGCGGATAGCCTCGGCGACCTCGTCGTCGCTGACCGCGACAATTCGTTCCGCGCCGGTCGAATAGATGTCGAATGCCGCCTGCACCGGCACCCGCACCGCCATGCCGTCGGCAAAGGTCCGGGCGCTCTCTGTCTCGATCAGCCTTCCGGCTTCGACCGACAGTTTCGCGGCCTGTGCCTCGGTTGAAACAACGCCGACGACTTTTGTCCTGAGTCCGAGCGCATCGCGCACCGCGATCGTCGAACAAATTCCGGAGCCGCAGCCGATCGGCACATAGACCGTGTCCAGCTCCGGCTGGGCCGAAAACAGCTCGTAGGCATAGGTGGCGACGCCGCGGGCCAGTTCGCGGTGAAACGGCGGCACAACCGCAAGGCCTTCCGCTTCGGCCACCCGCATGGCTTCGAGGCGCGCCTCGTCAAAGTCCTTGCCGAAGATGATGACTTCGGCGCCGAATGCGCTCATTGCGGCATTTTTTTCGGGCGAATTGCCTTCCGGCACGTAGATCTTGGCCTTCAGCCCGGCAGCCGTCGCGGCCCGTGCCTGGCTCTGGCCGTGATTGCCCCGGGTGGCGGTGCAAATCCCGCTCGCCCGCGGCTCACTCCGTTTCAGCCAGTCGATGAAAGTGATGCCGCCGCGCACCTTGAAAGCGCCGGTCGGCGTGTGGTTCTCATGCTTGACCCAGGTTTCGATACCGAGTTCCCGATTGATCAACGGCCAGCTGTATTGCGGCGTCGGCGGCATGTGGCGGTGAACAAGTGCTGCGGCGTCTTCGATCTCATTTATGGAAAACATCAATTCCGGGTCCCTGGTTGCAATGCGGGGAGACTAGCCGTTCTTTGCCCAGGAGTCCTGACCTGGCTACACGTTGATCGCCATATCATCTGCCGGCCTCAACCTTCTGGCATCCGGGCGGATTCAGGCTGCCGCACGGACTGCGTCATCGGCCAGCGCCTGAGCCAGATCGTCGATGATGTCGTCGACATCTTCGAGCCCCACCGACAAGCGGATCAGCCCGTCGGAAATGCCGTGCTCGGCCCGCTCTTCCTCGGTGTAGGTCGAGTGCGTCATGCTCGCCGGGTGCTGGATCAGCGATTCCGCGTCTCCAAGCGAAACCGCGCGTCCGATCATGGTCAGCCGGTTCATCAGCCGTCGCCCGGCTTCGATGCCGCCATCGAGTTCGAAGGCGATCATCGCGCCGAATCCGGGCATCTGCCGGAGCGCAAGCTCGTGCTGCTCGAAGCTCTGCAGTCCTGGGTAATAGACCTTCGCCACGCCTTCGCTCGCTTCCAGCATGGCCGCGACCTTTTGCGCATTGGCGCAATGCCGCTCCATTCTGAGCGCCAGCGTCTTCAGCCCGCGCAGGATCAGCATCGCGTTGAACGGGGCCATCACTGCGCCGGTCATGTCCTTCATGCCGAACAGCCGGATCTGCGAGACCTGCTCGGCGCTGCCGACCAGCAGGCCGGCGACGACATCGCCGTGACCGCCGAGATATTTGGTGGCCGAATGCACCACGATATCGGCGCCGAGTTCGATCGGGCGGGTGAGAAAGGGGGTGGCGTAGGTGTTGTCGACAACCACCGTCGCACCGCTCGCATGGGCGATCTTCGATATGGCCTCGATATCGACGAGCCGCATGTTCGGATTGGCCGGCGTCTCGAAATAGACGACCCGAGTCTTCTCGGAGATCGCCGAGGTCAGGTTGGCCGGATCGGTCATGTCGACATGGGTGATGGTGATGCCGAATTTTGCGAGACCGTGGCGCATGAAGGCGAAGGTGCAGCCATAGAGCGTCTTGTCGACGATGACCTCGTCACCCGGAGACAGGAGCGTCCACAGGGCCGCGGTGATCGCACCCATGCCGGAAGCCAGCGCCAGCCCGGCTTCCGCGCCTTCCAGCACCGCGATGCGCTGCTCCAGCAGGTCGAGTGTCGGGTTGGAAATGCGTGAATAGATGTAGCCCGGCCGCTCGCCCGCAAACATCTCTCCACCCGCTTCGGCGCTGTCAAAGGCAAAAGTCGACGTCAAGTGCAGCGGCGGCGTCAGCGCGCCCTGGTGATCCATCGGATTGTAGCCGTGGTGGATGGCGCGGGTGGAGAAGTTCTTGCTGCTGGTTTTCATGACGGGATCCTTTCCGGTGATGCAGCAAGATTGCCCTATCTCGAAAGGCATTTGATTGCTATTTATGCCCGGATAGAGTTCAGAATTGGCATTATCTGCCAAGGAGTTTTAAAATGGATGGCAAGGATCGCCAGATCGTCCGGGCGCTGCAAGCCAATGCCCGCATGACCAACCAGGATCTCGCCGCTGCGGTGAACCTGTCACCCTCGCCATGCCTGCGCCGGCTTCGCAACCTCGAGGACAGCGGTGTGATCCGCGGCTACAGCGTCGATGTCGACGCCAAGGCCTACGGCTTGCCAATGATGGTGTTCATCCGTATCCGGCTCGAGCGCCATACCGGCAGCCATATCCAGGAGTTCGAGGCCCGAATCAGGGCAATCGACGAAGTGCTGGAATGCCATCTGATGACCGGACCGGCGGATTACCTGCTGAGAGTCGTGGTCGCCGGTCTCGACCATTACGAGGACTTCATCCGCAACCGCATCCACGCCATCGGCGGCATCGCGTCGATCGATACGAGCATCGTCTACGGAACCATCAAGAAAACCGGCGTGTTTCCGGCGCTGCCGTCATAAGCTCAACCTGGCAGCCTGACGGGCGGCATCGCCCGATGGCTACAACGCCTCGGCCAGTGCGCAGAATTCGGCGACGCTGAGCGTCTCGGCGCGGCGCGTGGGCTCGATTCCGACCCGTTCCAGCAAGGCTTCCCCGCCCAACGGCTTCAGGCTCTGGCGCAGCATCTTGCGGCGCTGGCCGAAGGCGGCATGGGTAACGCGCTCGAGTTTCGCGAGATCGCAGGGCAGGCGCTCTTTCAGCGGTTCGAGCTGGACCACGCTCGAGGTCACCTTCGGCGGCGGCGTGAAGGCCTGTGGCGGCACGTCGAACAGGATCTCGCTGTGCGCGATCCATCCCGCCAGCACGCCGAGGCGGCCATAATGGTTCGATCCCGGCGCAGCCACGATCCGCTGCCCGACTTCCTTCTGGAACATCAGCGTCATCGACGTCCAGAACGGATGATCGACATCGGCTGTCAGCCAGTTGATCAGCAACTGCGTGCCGACATTGTAGGGCAGGTTGGCGACGATCTTGGCGGGAGCGCCGTCGGCCAGCGCCGCCAGGTCGGTCTCAAGCGCATCTCCCTCCACCACCTCGAGCCGTCCGGGATAGTGGGCGGAGATTTCGGCGAGAATCGGCAGGCAGCGCGGGTCCCGTTCGACCGCCACCACGCGGGTTGCCCCCTGCGCCAGCAACGCCCGCGTCAAACCGCCCGGGCCGGGGCCGATTTCAAACACGGTAAAGCCTTCCAGCGGGCCTGCCGACCGGGCGATCTTGGCGGTCAGGTTGAGGTCGAACAGGAAATTCTGACCAAGCGCTTTCTTCGGCGCCAGGCCGTGGGTGGCGACAACGTCGCGCAGCGGCGGCAAGCCGTCGGGTGTCGAGGCCATTATGCCCTGCTCAATGCTTGAAGGGTTGCGGATTCGATTTCGGTGTTGGCCATCCTGGCGGCAAGCTTCAGCGCCGCCACCAGGCTGTCGAAGCGCGCCTGGCCCTTGCCCGCAAGCGAAAACGCGGTCCCGTGATCCGGCGAGGTGCGGATGAAAGGCAGGCCCAGTGTCACATTGACCGAATCGTGAAAGCCCAAGGTCTTGGCCGGGATCAGCGCCTGGTCATGGTACATGCAGATGGCCGCGTCATAGCTTTCGCGGGCTTCGGCGTGAAACATGGTGTCGGCCGGGAGTGGCCCGAAGGCATCGATTCCGTCCGCCTGCAGCTCGGCGATTGCCGGCGCGATGATCTCGGCGTCCTCGCGGCCCAGCGCGCCATCCTCGCCCGCATGCGGGTTGAGCCCTGAGATGGCGATTCGCGGCGCACTCAGGCCGAAGCGGGACGCGAGATCTTGCGCGATGATGCGCGCGGTTTCCACGATCGACCGTGTGGTCAGAGCGTCGGCAACCTGCCTGAGCGGAATATGGATGGTGACCGGCGCGACCCGCAGCTTCGGCCCGGCAAGCAGCATCACCGGCATGACCGGATGGCCCGCGGTTTCGCTTGCCAGATGTGCGAGGTACTCGGTGTGCCCGGGAAAACCGAAGCCGGACTCGTAAAGCACCGATTTCGCGATCGGGTTGGTCACCACGGCGTGGGTTCTCGCCGCTGTGGTCAGCTCCACCGCCAGCCGGATGGCTTCGATGACCGCCTCCGCATTGCCCGAATCCGGCTGACCCGGTACCGCGGGCCTGGTAAGCGCCACCGGCAGCACGGGCAGGGCACTGGCGAACTTCGCCGCGGCATTTTCGGCCAAGGCTTCGACAAGCGGCACATCGAGACCGAGCAGCTTCGCCCGGTCCGCCAGCATTGCCGGATCGCCGATCATCAGGAAGGGCGGCAGTTCCAGCCGGGTGCGGTCTATCCAGGCGGCAAGAGCAAGATCCGGGCCTATTCCAGCGGGATCGCCCATGGTCAAAGCCAGCGCGCGGCGGTGCCCGGTCATGACGGGGAGATCCTTACTTGTTGGCAATAACCGCACGCTTGCGCAGTTCGGCGAGATATTTCTTGGCTTCTTCGGAGTCGCCTGTCTCTTCATTCTCGGAGCGGAACACCAGTTCAGCCGCCTTGTCGTCGGAAACGGTCTTCGCCGAGCATATGATGATGAACTCGATGCCGCGCTCCGTAATCCGCGACGTTGTCGCTCCGCCCGCCTTGGCCCGTTCGATCAGGGGTTTCCAGTCGGGCGGCAATTGCGGCTGCATGATGCGGCCGAGCTGACGCAGCGAAACGTCGCGCAGGCCGGTGATCATCGAGGCGGCACTGTCGCAGCCCTGGATTCGGCCGCGCAACTGGTCGGCTTCGCGCTTGCGGGCGTTCAGCAGGGACTGGGACCGCTTGTTGGCGGGGACCACGAACACCACCTGCTGCAGGAAATACTCCGTGGTGGTCGGCTTGTCGTTGCCCCGCTCCAGCATCTTGGAAACCAGGTCCTGGGTCGACATGCCGCCGCCGCCGATTGCACCGACGACCCGTGGCCAGCTCATCTGGACCCGGATGAAGTTCTTGAAATGCTTGGGCGTGACTCCGGCCTGGTTGAGCACCTGCGTAAGCTGCTTGGTGGACAGCTTGTTGGAGGCCGCGAAACGTTCAAACGAGGCATCGACCTGCTCATCGGAGACAAGCACGCGAATGCGCGCGGCTTCCTGAAGCTTCAGGGCTTCTTCGATCAATTGTTCCCGGGCCTTCTCGCCAAGGTTTCCGCCGGTGCGCTGCAGCCTGAGAAACGCCACCCGGCGCGCGATATCGACGCTGGTGATCGCCTGGTTGTTGACGATGATCTTGATTTCGCTTGCGGCACGCGCGGCGCTCGTCGGCACAAGCAGCAGTGGCAGCACCAGGACGAACGACAACAGCAGCCCGGTAAGGCGAAAGATCGCGGGAAAGTTCATGCTTTCTAGTCCTTTTATCCGGTCACACGGGATGTCGGCAGTCTTGCAAATCCGAAGTCGCACGTAAATGCCCATCGCATGCGGCGAAAACGAGGCGAAAACGGCAGCATCGCGCCTGTTCTGCTTCGCATCGGTCTAGAAACTGGGTTGCACCAACGGGCTTTCAATGCCGCCGGCGCCCAGGCCGCCAAGGGTACGGAAGCTCAAGCGGGCGCCAATTTTCCAGTCACGGGCATTGGCATTGCTGTCGTCCCGCGTGTTTTCGTAGGCCAGCGCAAAAGCAAAGCACTCGTCTTCGTACAACAGGCCGAACGCGTTCCTGTTGAACTTCCGGTCGACCAGGTCGTAGCTGGCCGAGGCCGCGACGCGCCAGTAGTCATGGACCTTGAGCGACGCATAACCGGTGACTTCCTTGCGGTCCTCGTCGCCGGCAACATAGGGCCGCGGCGCCTTGATCTCGGTGTAGGTCATCGAGGTGCTGACCCGGTCCCTGCTGAAACCGGCGCGGACATCGGTGCGTTCGGCGCGGAAGTCATCCTTGTCGAAGCGGGCTGAGGCGGCCAGCGAGAAGCCGTTGTAGGACACCCCGCCCATGCCGACGAAATCCGAGACACGGCCTTCAAGACCGGCATTCCGTGTTGCCTGCGAAAGATCCGGCGTGGCAAACGAGTTCAGACCGGCCAGATGATAGGACTGGCCAAACGCGGCCTGCGTCTGCAGGCCATTGTCAAAGCTGCCGGTGTAGCGAAAGCCGACATTGGCCCGGGTTCCGCCCTCGGTCCGGTCGAAGCCCGAAAACTTGTCGCGCTCGAACAGCGACGTGGTGTCGAAAACGAAGCTCTGTGCGTCTTCGTTCGGAATGCCGCCGGCCAGTTGCTCGTCGGGACGGACGAACACCTGTGCAATCGGCTCGAACACATGGCTTGATCCAGCCGCGGTCACCAGCACGGGGTAGCTTGCTTCGACACCGGCCGTCACCATGCCGCGTGCATGCGTTCCGTTGCCGGCGAAAACGCCGTTGTAGTCGGTAGGCAGCGTGTCCACATTGACCGAATTCAGATCGCCGCGCGCCGCCAGGATCGGCGTCAGGCGCAGGCCGTTCATCGCAGTGAAGGTCCGCTTCCATTCAAGTTCCGTGCTCAGTCGCGAATTGGTGCCGGCAAACCCCTTGTAACGGTCGGCAAACAGCGGATCCATTGTCGCGGCTCCGGTCCGGACCGTGATGTCGTCGGCCTTGCGCGACAGCGAGTAGCCATTGACGTTGAACGACAATTCGCCCCCGGCGACCGGGTCGGAGAAGGTGCGCGAGTAGTCGAGCGACGGATGAACCCTGGCCTGCTGCTTCTCCGTGAGATTGGTCGTCAGCGCGTTCTGAATATCGAACCTGTAGGCACGCAGGTCGAAATGGCTGCGGTTGGAAACGCCGGTCAGGTAGGCTTCGGATTTGACGGTGCTGCCCGAATACCCGGAAATCCCGTAGGTCCGGGAGAAATTGTTGTCGGTCTGCAGCATGCCGTCCCAGCCGAAAGTCCAGCGCGGATTGAAGCGGTACTGGCCTTTCGAGGCAATCATGCCGCGTCGGGTGTTGAGCGAGTCATAGGTGCCGACAGTGAAATCACCGGGATTGCGCTGGGAGATGCCCGCCATGCGCAAAGTGTGTTCGCCATTGGCGAAATTCTGCCGGAATTCGACTTCACCCAGAAAACCCTGGTTGGTGTAGCCGGTGCCCGTGAAGGTCGCGTCCATGGTGGGCGAGATGGCCCAGTAATAGGGGATGGAAACGCCGGTGCCGAGATTCTCGGCTGTCTGGTAGCTGGGCGTCAGGAAACCGCTCTTGCGTTTGGAATCATAGTCCGGAAGCTCAAGGAAGGGCAGGTAGGCGATCGGCATGCCGAAAAGTTCGAACGTTGCCTGTTCCAGTCGGATTGTCTTGGTCTCGCCGTTCTGGATCACCCGCTTGGCCTTGACCTGCCAGAAGGGCGCGCGCTCCGGATGCTTCTCGCAAGCCTCGCAGGCCGTGTAGACGCCGTTGTTGAAGGCTGTCCGTCCGCCGCCGCGTTCGGCGCTTTCCGCCGCGATGCGGGTATTGTCGGGCGTCTCGATTCGCAGCGCATTGACAAATCCATCGGCGAAATCATCGGTCACGTCGAGATTGTCGGCGTAGATACGGTTGCCGCTCGGCTCGACCATCTCGACGGACCCGAAGGCCTGCACCCTGCCGGTGTTCTGGTCGTACTCGACCCTGTCGGCAACCAGCTTGTAGTTGCCGTAGTCGATCTGAACGCCGCCGCTTGCGATGACGACGCCCGTATCGTTGTTGTAGATCAGTTCGTCGGCTGCCAGCAGCATCTTTGCGTCTTCGGCCACACTGACGCCGCCGGGCGCAACGATCTGGGCCGCGGCCCGCGGCGCAGCAAGGGAAAAAATGGTGCAAAAGGCCACGCCGGCGCACAGGACGCCAGCCAACGCATGAACTCTAGACCGGCGCACACCCGCCACTACCCGTCCTCCTTGTGGAGAAGCACTGTTGTCCCCAATGCCGAGGCGACCAACACCGGGAGCCATGCCGCCACGACAGGCGGAATGGTTCCGGCGTTCGCGAACGCCTGGATCAACTCGGAGACGACATAAAGCACGAAGCCCGCCAGGATTCCACCCAGGATGACCGTTAAAGACTGGCCAAAGCGAACAAATTTCAGCGACACCATTGCCGCTATCAGTGTCATGGCCGCCAAAAGCGCCGGAAGAGCCACCAAACGGTGGAATTGCATCTCGTAACTGGTCGCTGGAAGGCCGAATGATTTGGCCGTTGCAATTTTCCCACGCAATTCGAAAAACGGCACAGTCTCCGGTGAAGCCAATGATTCGCCAACAAATTCAGCCTTCAGGGTGGTCGGTACGTTCACCGAGTCCAGAAGCTCCACCGGCTGCGATCCGCGAATTTTCTTCACATTCGTCAGTTGCCAGACCCCATCCCCGAGCACTGCGCTCTCTGCTTCCAGACGTTCCTTGATCCGCTGGTCCTTGTCAAACAGGAAGAAGGTTGCGCCTGACAGCTTGGTGCCGCCCTCGGAACTGGCGCGGGCGCCCAGCACGGTGTCGCCTTCTTCGGTGCGCTGCCGCAGCCAGGGGGCGACATTTGTCGGACGTTGGGTGCCCAGGTTGCGTTCGACCACGATGTCCTCCGCCTTCAGCATGGCTTTGGCCGCAAGTGTGTTCAAAACGGTGACCGACAGTGCCCCGATCAGCAGGTTTGCAATGATCAGCGGGGCCAGAAACTGCCAGGCCGAAATTCCCGCCGCCCGCGTCACCACCAGTTCGTACTTGCGGTTGAGCTGCATCAGAGTGGCGATCGAGGCGACCAGGACGACAAAGGGGATGATCAGTTGCAGCACGGTGGGCAGCCGCAAGGCCGAGATCAGCAGCCCCAGCGCCACGGAGTAATCCTCGGCCCTGGAAAGCCGCCGGCTGGTTTCGTTGAAATCCACCAGCAGGATCACGAGCAGCAATCCGAGGCAGTAGGTCAGGAAAGTCGTGACATACCGGCGGAAGAAATAGCGTGAAAGGGTGGAGACCGGGACACTCATGTCGACGGCCCCTGATCCGGCTTGCCGCGCCCGCCCTGGAGCCGGTCGAACCATTGCGCGCTTATGTCCATCAGCCGGTCGTTCAACTGGGCCCAGCTCTTGGGGATGGTCAGTGTCCGGCCGGTCAGGGTGAGAAAACCGAACACCGCAATGATGACGGCCGGGATCACGTATGACAGGACCTCCATGGTCGAACTGATCCCCGACGCTTCGTTGCTGTAAAACCCGAATCCCCGGCTTCCCAGGGCGATTGCCGCGACAAGTGCGCCGTTCTGGACCTGCTCGTGACGGTTCGAGCGGGCCTTGCCAAGAAACGAGAATGCCACCAGGCCGAACGCCAGCGGATACATCCACCCCGAAAACCGCTTGACCAGCTCTTGGGCGATCAGGTTTTTCGAGGAGGTCAAGTAATGGTCGTCCGGGGCCGGATCGAGCAGGTATGATGTCGGTTGTTCGCTGGGCCTGCGCGCCGCCGAGCTGCCGGCCGGCACGAAGGCCGCCATGTCCAGCGCATAGGAAGAAAACGTCACGATCGAGATGCGGTCGTTGGACAGGTCGCGTTGCTGCAGTTCGCCGTCGACCAGAAGCAGAATGTTGGTGTCGGCGAATTCGGATTTCCGGATGACGCCGCTGCGCGCGTAATAGATGGTCTCGTTGTCGTCCGCGCGGCTGTCGGAGAGAAAGATCCCGCCCAGTTGCCCGCCGGCGAGCTTCTCGTTGACCTGAACGTAGAGCCCGTCCTCGAGCTTCATGAAGGCGCCGGAGCGCACGGCGACCGAAAACAGGTCCGACTGGGCCTGGGCCAGGACATCGTAGAGCTTGTTGTTCGACCAGGGCTCGACGAAATTGCTCACGACAAGCACCATCAGCGAGACCAGTGCCGACAGCAGCAGCACAGGCTTGAGAACGGTTGCCGGCGGAACCCCCGCCGCTTCCACAACAACCAGTTCGCTGTCCGAATTCATGCTCGAAAGGACCTGGCTGACGCCGATCAGCAAGGCGAACGGCGCCACGATCGACAGCACCGAGGGGATGAGCGTGGCGGCCAGCAGCGCGAACGCGCCAAACGCCTGTCCTGTGGTGGTCAGCACATTGACGCGCACCACCACTTGCGTGGTCATCACAAGCAGGGTGACCGCGGACAGCGACCAGAACGTCAGCATGCTCATGCGGCGGAATATGTAACGTTCAATCTGCTTCATTGCGCCTTTCCGGAGCAGGCCGAGCAGAATCGCGATTCGTTCGGCACGTTAGTGTCCCGGTTCGACCAGTCCAACCATGCACCGGCCTTATCAAATCGCAAATTGGATAATGTGTGGCAAACAAACGCGGTTAACGGTTTGTTGCGGGGTGTATCGCAATTGCAATGCCGGCTGCGCCTGGCGGTTGACGGTTTGCAGCGTGCGGCCGTGCGGTTGTGCGTAATTGCCCAATTTTCGACGCAAATCCGGTTCGTCATGGGTTGACCGGCCTTTCCCGCCGGTTCCGCCCCTCCGCTCTTGCCTTCTTCCGCGAAAACGCCAAGATCGCCAGCCACGCGAAACCATCCGAATCCATTGGAGCCGTCATGTCGATGAGCATTGAAATCAGTTTTTCCAAAACAGCAAAGATATCTGGAGGACTGGTCGTTGCCCTCGGGTCCCTGACCGAGCCCGTATCCGCTGCTGCCCGGAGTGTGGATCCGGCCGGCCAACTCGACAAGGCGGTCAAGGTCGCTGGTTTCACCGGCAAGCTGTTTTCGACCGCTGACATCATCGCTCCGGTCGATGCGCCGGCTGACCGCATCGCGCTGGTGGGGGCAGGCGATCCCGGCAAGCTGACCGCGCATGAATGGATGCGGGTTGGCGGCAAGATGGTCGCCCTGATCCGCAAGGCCGAAAAGATGACGGTGGTCCTGGGAGACACCGGCGCAACGTCGCCCGAGGCGGCTGCCGACATGGCGCTGGGGCTGCTGATGCGGGCCTATTCGTTCGATCTCTACAAGACGAAGAAGTCCGAGGACGATGAGAACGGCTCGCGCAAGCTCACCGTCGTCATTCAGCACGATGACGCGGCTGGCTGCAAGAAGGCCTTCGCCAGCCGGCAGGCCGTCGCTGATGGGGTGAAGCTGGCCCGCGATCTGGTCAATGAGCCGGCCAACGTGCTCGGCCCGGTCGAGTTCGCCGCCCGCGCCAAGGATCTGGAGGCGCTCGGCGTTGAGGTCGAGATCCTCACCGAGAAGGAAATGAAGAAGCTCAAGATGGAGGCGCTGCTCGGCGTCTCACTCGGCTCCGTCCGCCCGCCGCGCATGGCGATCATGAAATGGCAGGGCGGCAAGCCCAAGGACAAGCCGCTGGCCTTCGTCGGCAAGGGCGTGGTCTTCGACACCGGCGGCATCTCGATAAAGCCCGCCGCCGGCATGGAGGACATGAAGGGTGACATGGGCGGCGCGGCCGCCGTCACCGGCCTGATGCACACGCTCGCCGCCCGCAAGGCAAAGGTCAACGCCATCGGCATCATCGGGCTGGTCGAGAACATGCCCGACGGCGCCGCCCAGCGTCCGGGCGACATCGTCCGCTCGATGTCGGGCCAGACCATCGAGATCATCAACACCGATGCCGAAGGGCGCCTGGTGCTGTGCGATGCGCTGACCTATTGCCAGGACCGCTTCAAGCCCGAGATCATGATCAACCTGGCCACGCTCACCGGCGCCGTGATGGTGGCGCTCGGCCAGCATCATGCAGGATTGTTCTCGAACGACGACAAATTGTCCGAGGCGCTGAGCAAGGCGGGCGATGTGACCCAGGAGCGGGTCTGGCGCCTGCCGCTCGATCCGGCCTACGACAAGATGATCGACTCCAAGTTCGCCGACATGAAGAACACCGGCGGCCGCTACGCCGGATCGATCACCGCGGCGCAGTTCCTCAAGCGCTTCGTCGGCGACACGCCCTGGGCGCATCTCGATATCGCCGGTACCGCCATGGGCTCGCCGTCCACCGACATCAACCAGTCCTGGGCGTCGGGCTTCGGCGTGAGGCTTCTCGACGAGCTGGTGCGCGCCAACTACGAGGGCTAGGTCCTGTGGACAGTTATGGTTGCGGTGCTGGTTTGGTCAGAATGGGTCAGGGTCGTAGCCTGAGGAGGAAGGACATGCCGAGCATATTCGACGACGAAGGCTGCGGCCATGGGCGATTCTGGCCAAATCCCACGCAAGTCGGGCTTGCACGCCTCGTCATCACCACAACCATAACAGTCCACAGGACCTAGGGCAGCTCATGGCCGAGGTGCTGTTCTATCATCTGACCGAGTCGCGGCTCGAGGACGCGCTGCCGCCGCTGCTCGAGAAAAGCCTTGAGCGCGGCTGGCGGGTGTCGGTGCACCTGAGCAGCGAGGAACGCTGTGCGGCGCTCGACGCGCACCTGTGGACCTGGCGCGAGGAGAGCTTCCTGCCGCACGGCAACGCGCAATCGCCCCATGCCGAGCGGCAGCCGGTGCTCCTCACGCTCGAGGCCGAGGCTGCGAATGGCGCCACCGTCCGCTTCGTCGCCGATGGCGCCGACGTTCCCGCACTTGAGGGCGTGGAGCGGCTGGTGATGATGTTCGATGGCCATGACCAGGTCCAGCTCGACGCGGCCCGCGCCCAGTGGAAGATCCTCAAGGCCGGTGGCCATACGCTGACCTACTGGCAGCAGACACCGGACCGCCGCTGGGAGAAGAAGGCTTAGGTCTCCCGGCTCCGGGCTTATCCCCGCAAGGGCCGCCTATTGATGCCGCAGGGCCTCGATCGGGTCCATCCGCGCGGCCCGGCGCGCCGGGAAGTAGCCGAACAGGATGCCGACCAGCGCCGAGAACAGGAAGGCGGCCAGCACGATGGTCGCGTCCGGCGCGAAGGGGATCGACAGAAGCCGCGAGCCCAGAAGCCCGAGCGCCAGCCCCAAGACGATGCCGATCAGCCCGCCTATCAGCGACAGCACGATCGCCTCGACCAGGAACTGCAGCAGCACCTGGCTCTCGGTTGCGCCCACGGCCAGCCGGATGCCGATCTCGCGGGTGCGTTCGGTCACCGAGACCAGCATGATGTTCATGATGCCGATGCCGCCGACCAACAGGCTGACGGCGGCGACGGCCGAAAGCAGCCCGGTCAGCACGCTGGTGATTCCGGTCAGCATCGAGCTGATCTGCTTCATGTCGAAGACGTTGAAATCGTCCTCCTCGAACGGACCGATCCGCCGCCGCTCGCGCATCAGGCCTTCGATGTCGGCTTTTCCCTTCTCTGTGGAAATCCCGGTACGGATCGAGGCAAAGATCATCGAGACGTCCTGGTTGCCCGATATCCGGCGCTGGAAGGCCTTGATCGGGATCAGGACGATGTCGTCCTGGTCTGTGCCGAAGCTTGAAGCGCCCTTGACCTCGAGTGTGCCGATGACCCGGCAGGAAATCTGCTTCAACCGTATGCTGGCGCCCAGCGGACTGCCGTTGCCGAACAGCTTCTGCCGCACGGTGTCTCCGAGAATGCAGGCGGAGGAGCCGGTTCGCTGTTCGCTCTCGTAAAACGACCGGCCGCTGCCGAGCGCCCAGTCGCGGGCGGTCAGGTAGCGGTTGTCAGTCCCGGTGACCGTGGTCGTGTAGTTCACATTGCCGAAGATGGCCGTCATCGATCGCGAATTGCTCGGGGCCGCCACAGCGACGCTGGCGATCTGCTGTTCGATCGCATCGACATCCTTCATTGTCAGGCTTGCAGTACTGCCGCCCACACCAGAGCCTGGACCGCGCGATGGCTGCCCGGGCCGGATCATCAGCAGGTTGGTTCCCAGCGTGGAGACGTCGGCCTCCACCTGATCGGTCGAGCCTTGCCCGACCGTGACCATGGCAATGACGGCCGCGACGCCGATGACGATGCCCAGCACCGTCAGGAAGGACCGGAACGCATTGCGCAGGATGGCCTGCAATGCCAGCCGTATGGCTTCATACAGCATCGCCTGCCACCTTCTTGTTCTTGTTGTCCGATTCGATCCGTCCGTCGAGGAAATGCACCATCCGGTCGGCATATTCGGCCATGTCGGGCTCGTGCGTGACCATCAGGATGGTGATGCCGTCGTTGCGGTTGAGGCCAGTCAGCAGGTCCATGATTTCATGGCTTCTTGCGGTGTCGAGGTTGCCTGTCGGTTCGTCCGCCAGGATCACGTCCGGATTGGTGACGATCGCCCGGGCGATCGCCACGCGTTGCTGCTGGCCACCCGACAATTGCGAGGGGTAGTGGTCCTCGCGCCCCGCGAGGCCGACCTTGGCGAGCGCCTCCCGCGCCAGCTGCCTTCGCTTCGTGCCGGCCATGCCCTGATAGATCAGCGGCAGCTCGACATTGTCCAGTGCGGATGTCCGGGCCAGCAGGTTGTAGCCCTGGAAGACGAAGCCGAGGAAGCTCCGGCGCAACAGCGCCAGCTGGTCGCGGCTCAGGTGGTCGACCGCCGCGCCGCCGAAAAAATAGTGTCCCGCGGTTGGCTTGTCGAGGAAGCCGAGGATGTTCATGGCGGTCGACTTTCCCGAACCGCTTGGCCCCATGATGGCGACGAATTCACCCGCATTGACGTCCATGTCGATGCCGCGCAGGGCCCGGACTTCAGCGTCGCCCGCGCCGTAGATCTTCGTGATCCCCTGGAGCTGAATCAGCGGTCGGGAGGCCGAAGCCGTGACCGTGTTCATTCCTGCGCCAGATCTGTGATCACCAGATCGCCTTCGGCTACATCCCCTTCGCGGATCTCGGTCTTCTCGCCATCGGTTTCGCCGGGCAGAACGGGCACTGCAACGGCTTGCCCGTCGCGCAGTATCCAGATGCTGCGATGGCCATCTGCATCGGTCTGGCCGGCCGGGGAGGCGAGCCGCCCCGGCGCGTTTCTGAACAGCATTCCCAGCAAGCCACTGCCGCCGTTCTGCTCCTCTACGGCCGGAGGCGCGAACCGCAGCGCGGCATTGGCAATGGCCCGCGTATCCCTGATTTCAGCCACCTTGATGTCCGCCGTCGCCGTCATGCCGGGGCGCAGCAGCAGATCCGCGTTGTCGATCGACAGGATCGCCTCATAGGTGACAACGCCATCGACGGTCTTCGGGGCAAACCGCAATTCGGAGATGACCGCGGGGAATGTCCGCCCCTGATAGGCTTCGACGGTGAAAGCTGCTTCGTTTCCGACCTTCACCTTGCCGATGTCGGCCTCGTCGATATCGACCCGCAGCTCCATGTTCTTGAGATCGGCGGCGAGCGTGAACAGCACCGGCGCCTGCAGCGACGAGGCGACGATCTGGCCGACTTCGACATTGCGCCCCAGCACCACGCCATCGATCGAGGAACAGATGCAGGCCTTGGCCAGGTTGGCTTCATTGATTTTCAGGTTGGCCTCGGACACCCGGATATCGGCTTCCGCGCTCTTCAACGCGGCCTTGGCGCGATCGAGTGCGGCTTTCGCCTTGAGCAGCCCCTCGAGCGTGGTCACCTTCTTTTGTTCGAGCAGCAGCGCGCGCTCGTAATTGTCATTCATTTCATTGAGCGTGGCTGTCGCTTCGGCCATCCGGGCCTTGCTGGCGGTCAGCGAGGCCTTGCTCAGTTCGACATTGGCTTCCAGCTTGTCGGTATCGAGGCGCGCCAGGATCTGGCCCTTCGTGACAAGGTCATTGTAATCGGCTTCCACCGACCGGATTGTCCCGGAAAGCTCGCTTGAAATCTCCACCAGGTCGGTCGGCTCCACCGTGCCCGTGGCGGTCACCTGAACGACAATGTCGGTCCGTACGACCGGCTGCGTGATGTAGAGCGGCTGGGCCTGCCTGGAACCGGAATTCCACCACAACCACAGTCCGGCAGCGACGGCAACCAGTACCAGTCCCCATCCTGCCCGGCGCCAGAGCGATGGGCCGCCGTTTGCAGCTTTGACGATTGTCTCAATGTCGGTTTTGGAGGGTGCCATGTGGAAATCCCGTTGTTGCGAGTTCCTTATCATCCCAGTCTGCGCTAGCCGTTGACATGGGTCAATTCGGGCGTTTTGGTGCCTTCCCCCGTTTGGAGCCGTCTTGAGGCAACATCGGACGATGTCGCCATTGTCCACTCTGGTGTTGGCAGGCAGGACAAGGAAAAGGCCCCTGGACGACAATCCAGGAGCCTTTGTGAGTCTTCGGTCCAGAGTCTTTTGCAGGCTTTCAGGCCATGCTCAAAACTCTTCCCAATCCGACATATCGACAGCCGCGTTGCCGTTGAAGGCGGGGCGCTGCCGAGCGGTTGCCTTCGGGGCAGGCGATGCGCGGTCTGCGCTGGCAACCCTTGGAGCGCTTTGAACAGCCCCGGCGTCAAGCTTGAACCGCGAAAGCAGCTGGAACAGCGAGGCGGCTTCCTGGGCGAGGCCGTGGCTTGCCGCCGTCGACTGCTCGACCATCGCGGCATTCTGCTGGGTTCCCTGATCCATCGCGTTGACCGCGGTGTTGATCTCGTTAAGGCCGGTCGACTGCTCGCGCGATCCGGTGACGATCGCCTCGACATTGGCGTTGATCTGCTTGACCTGTTCGACGATGTTGGCGAGAGCCTCGCCGGTTTCGCCGACAAGCGTCACACCGGTCTTGACCTGGTCGCCCGAGGCGGTGATCAGGCCCTTGATCTCCTTGGCGGCCGTTGCTGTGCGCTGGGCCAGTTCACGCACTTCCTGGGCGACGACCGCGAAGCCGCGGCCCGCTTCGCCGGCACGGGCGGCCTCGACGCCTGCGTTGAGCGCAAGCAGGTTGGTCTGGAAAGCGATGTCATCGATCACGTTGATGATGTTGGTGATCGCCTTCGAGGAGTTCTCGATTTCCGCCATGGCGACCACGGCCTTCTCGACAACTTCGCCCGACGTTTCGGCATCTTTCTTGGTCTTGGAAACCAGTGCTCCGGCTTCCTCGGCGCGCTGGCTGGAGGAGGCGACCGTCTTGGTGATTTCCTCGAGTGCCGCTGCGGTTTCCTCGACGGAAGCAGCCTGGTTCTCGGTTCTCTTGGCAAGGTCGTCAGCTGAGGCGCGGATTTCTTCCGAGCCGTTGGAGATCATTCTGGCGTTTTCGGAAACCGAATGCATCGCGTCGCAAAGCCCCTTGCTGGCCTTGTTGAAGTTGATGCGCAACGGTTCCAGCGCAGGCTGGTAAGGAGTGCTGATCTGAACGGTCAGGTCACCCTCGGCCATGCGTTCAAGCCCCTGTGATAGCGAAATGACATTGTTGACGCGCTCGGTCACATCGGTCGCGAACTTGACGACCTTGAAGGGTTTTCCGTCCGCGTCGAGAATCGGATTGTAGGAGGCCTGGATATGGACATGGCTTCCTCCCTTGCCGATCCGCAGAAACTCGTCGGAGATAAATTCCCCGGCGCCGAGTTTCTTCCAGAATTCGACATAGTCGGCGCTGCGTGTATAGGCCGGTTCGCAGAACATCCGGTGATGCTTGCCCTTGATCTCGGCAAGGCTGTAGCCCAGCGTCTTGAGGAAATTGTCGTTGGCGGTGATGATCGTGCCGTCCAGTTCGAACTCAATCACCGCCTGTGCACGGGAAATGGCGTTGATCTTGCCATTGTCTTCCGCTGCCTTGAGCTTCTGCGCTGTCACGTCGGTGGCGAACTTGATCACCTTGTAGGGCTTGCCGCCGCGGAACACCGGGTTGTAAGTGGCCTCGATCCAGATCTCGTCGCCGTTCTTGGCAATGCGCTTGTACTGCGCCCTGTCATACTCGCCCCGGCCAAGCTTCTTCCAGAATTCCGCATAGGCAGGCGTGGACACTTCCTCGGGATCGACGAAGATCCGATGATGCTTGCCTTTGATTTCCGACAATTCGTAACCAAGTGCTTGGCAGAAGTTCTCGTTGGCGTCGAGCACCTTGCCGGTCAAATCGAACTCGATCACGGCCAGTGACTTTTTCAGTGCCTTGATGATATTCTTGTCGTCAGAGCCGACGATGCTCGGGAAGCTCATTGCGTTGATCCTAAGAAGTTACAACTAGCCTTGTGACCTGCACGGCGTTCTGCCGTGTGGAAATCGGTGAATTGTATCGGGGGCGGCGTTCGATGCTTCATGCATCAGTAATATTGCATTTGTCTCATGCATCAGTTGCCGAAAAGTTAATGAGATATCATATTAGAAATGCTAAATATTGAGGTGTGTTTTAGGGGGCAGACAAGTTGTGCTCGCAACCGATTTGATGGAGGTGCGGATCCGGCTTGCCATTTAATGGCGTTTGGCCCCTGCAAGCATGCACTCCGCGTCGAAGCTGAAGATCGGTGTTTGATCTGCCGGATATGCAGCGGCCGAGAAGCGGCAGACGTCTAGAAAAACAACGGCCGCAACGGCGTGGGCGGAGCATTTCCGGCGACTGGCGCCGCGGAGGTCGCTGGCGTGCCCTTTCAATCCCCAGAAACGAATGATGCCCGGGAAGCCCGTATGATCCTTCTCTCGTTGGCGCCGGTCGATCGGCAATGCTCAGGCGTATTGGCGCTCGATCTCGATCAGCTTCTGCTTGCGCCACAATCCGCCGCCGTAACCGGTCAGAGATCGGTCGGCGCCAAGCACGCGGTGGCATGGCACCAGAAGCGCGATCTGGTTTGCGCCATTGGCGCGCGCCACCGCCCGGACTGCGGATGGTCGTCCGATACCCGTTGCTATCTCGCTGTAGCTTCGGATCTCACCTGCCGGGATGTCAACGAGCGCATGCCAGACGGTCTTGGTGAAATCGCTGCCGTGAAAGGCCAATGGCACGCTGAAACGGGCGCTGCGGCCGGAGAAATAGGCGTCGAGTTCGACCTCCAGACGGTCCAGCGGCGCCTGGCGGCCAAACCCGATCCTGCCCTTGAAGACCTGGTGCATCCGGCGCAGTTCGGCGGGCAGGGCCTTGCGGTCGGCGAATTCGAGAAGGTGCAGATGGGTCTGGTCGCCGAGCGCGATCATGGCTCCGAGCGGCGTATCGATATAGTCGGCCCTGACCAGCGCCTCGGAGGAGAAACTGCCCGGCGGCTTGCCCATCAGCCGGGCGAAGGCCTCGCGAAAGGCGCTTGCCGACCCGAAGCCGGCATCGATCTGCGCCTCGATCACCTTGCCGCCGCCCGACAGCGCCACATGCGTGTTGCGCAGCCGCTCGAGCCTTGCCATTTCCAGGAAGGTCATGCCGAAATGTTGGTTGAAGGATCGGCGCACCCTGGAGGGATCAAGCCCCATGCGGATGATGTCGGGTTCTTTCCAGCGGTGGCCCTTGCGCTCCGAGAGTGCCGCAAGCAGCGCCTTGACCGCCGGATCGGCTTCGGCGGCGGGCGCCAGCGGATGGCATCGCCTGCAGGCTCTGAACCCGGCCTGGATGCAGGCGCCGGCGCTTGCATAGAAGGTGCAGTTCTCCGGCCGCGGCTTGCGTGCCGGGCAGGTCAGCCGGCAGAACACGCCGGTCGACGACACTCCGACATAGGCGCGCCCATCATAAGCCGGGTCGCGCTGCAGCAGCGCCTGGTAAAGGGTGGCGGGATCGGGCAGGTCGAACAACATGGCGGCAGCCTAACGCCGCCGCTGCCGTCCGTCAGCCTGATTTCGGGCGCCTATTCGGATTTCTTCCGCCCTGTCGCCATGGCGGTCGGGGAAGCTGGCTTGCGCCTTATTCCGGCGTTTCGGCTTCCTCGACCTGGCTGGTCAGCAGCAGCCAGTCTTCCTCGGCCTTGGCCAGTTCCGCCGCCCGTTCGCCGCGCTGCTTGGTTTTCTGGGCGATCTTGTAGGGCGCATCGGCGAACTGCGCCGGGTTTGCAAGCTCGGCGTCAAGAGACTGAATCTGTTTGCCAAGCCGTTCGACCAAGGCCTCGTAATCCTTGAGTTTTTTCTTCATCGGCGCGAGATCGGCACGGGCCTGGGCCGCCTGCTTGCGCTTCTCGGCCTTGGAGCCGCCGTCGCTGTCGCCGCCCTTCTTGCCCTTGCCCGAAGATCCCACCACTTCCTGGCGGTAGTCTTCCAGGTCGCCGTCAAACGCACTCACTGTGCCGTCCTTGACGATCCACAGCCGGTCGACCGTGGCTTCGATCAGGTGCCGGTCGTGGCTGATCAGGATGACCGCGCCGGGGAAGTCGTTGAGCGCCCGGATCAGCGCCGCGCGGCTGTCAATGTCGAGGTGGTTGGTCGGCTCGTCGAGGATCATCAGGTTGGGCGCGTGAAACGCCGAAAGGCCCATCAGCAGCCGCGCCTTTTCGCCACCGGAGAGATCCTTGGCCGGGGTGTTCATCTTTTCCGCCGTCAGGCCCATCTGCGCCACCCGGGCGCGGACCCGGGCTTCCTGCGCGTCCGGCATCAGCGCCCTGACATGGGCGACAGCCGATTCATTCGGCCTCAGATCGTCCATCTGGTGCTGGGCGAAAAAGCCGGTCTTGAGCTGCGGCGCGGTGCGGATCAGGCCGTCTTCGGCCTCGAGCCGCCCGGCGATGAACTTTGCGAAGGTCGACTTGCCGTTGCCGTTGGAGCCGAGCAGCGCGATGCGGTCGTCGGCGTCGATCCTCAGGTCCAGCCGCTTGAGGATCGGTGAACCCGGCGTGTAGCCGACGGAGCCGCCCTCGATGGCGATGATCGGCGAGGCGACGCCGCGGTCGGGCCGCGGAAACGAGAAGCCCCGGACATTGTTCTCGATCACCGCATCGACGGTGCCCATCTTTTCCAGCGCCTTGAGCCGCGACTGCGCCTGGCGCGCCTTCGAGGCCTTGGCGCGGAAACGCTCGACAAAGGCTTCCATGTGCTTGCGAGCAGCCAGGCTCTTCTCGCGAGCCTTCATCTGGTGTTCGTCGCGTTCGGCTTTCTGCCGCTCGAACTGGTCGAAGCCGCCGCGGTAGAAGGTCAGCTTCTTCTGGTCGAGGTGAACAATCGCGTTGGCCGCGGTGTTTAAGAGATCGCGGTCATGGCTGATGATCAGCACGGTATGCGGATAGCGGCGGATATACTCTTCCAGCCACAAGGTGCCTTCAAGGTCGAGATAGTTGGTCGGCTCGTCGAGCAGCAGCAGGTCCGGTTCCGAGAACAGCACCGAGGCCAGTGCTACACGCATCCGCCAGCCGCCCGAGAAGCTTGACGCTGGCCGCTGCTGCGCATCCTGGTCGAAGCCGAGACCCGCCAGGATCGAGGAGGCGCGCGCTTCGGCCGAATGGGCGTCGATGTCGACCAGACGGGTCTGGATCTCGGCGATGCGGTTGGGGTCGGTCGCGGTTTCCGCTTCCTTCATCAGCCGGCTGCGTTCGAGATCGGCGCGCAGCACGATCTCGACCAGCGCGGTGTCCTCGGCCGGCGCTTCCTGCGCCACCTGGCCGATGCGGGTGTTCTTCGGGATCGAGACATGGCCGGTCTCGCTCGCCATCTCGCCGGTGATGATCTTGAACAGCGTCGACTTGCCGGCGCCGTTCGGGCCCACAAGCCCGGCCTTGATGCCGGCGGGCAGCGCCAGCGACGCACTGTCAATCAAAAGCCGCCCGGCGATGCGTGCGGAAAGGTCTGTAATCGTAAGCATGGCGGCTTCTTGGCCGTAACTGTGCCGATTTGCAAGCAAAGATGGGCGAGGCGGCGCAACTTGCGGAAAAAAGCCGGGCTGCCCGGCGTCCGGTGTGATCGTCCGGCAACGCATTCGACCTGCGCCGCCGGTCCGATTACCTACAGCGCCGCGCATCCAATTGGATGCGCAAAGGACGCTGTAGCACTTTGAAATGATGCATGTTCGTTATCGCTCAATTGAATCCAATTGAGCGCGACATGCATTAGTCGAGCGTGATCATGGCCTTGATCAGCCCATGCTTGTCATGTGCCCAGCGCGGCAGATCCTCTATGACCTTCTCGAAGTCGGTCCGGTGGGTGATGATCTGCCCAAGCGGGATCTTGCCGGCCTTGAGCGCCGCGATCACGGTGCGGAAATCCTCCGACGTCGCGTTGCGGCTGCCGATCAGGCTCATTTCCCGCTTGTGGAACTCCGGATCGGAAAACGCCACGGTCTCGTTGACGACGCTGACCAGCACGTAGCGTCCGCCATGCGCCACCCTCGTAAATCCGGCCTGGATCGACGCCAGGTTCCCGGTGGCATCAAACACCGCATCAAAGCCGTCGCCGCTGGTGATGCGGCTGACTTCCGCCTCGGCCCCGTCGCCGGCCCGGATCGGGTGGCATCCCGCGGCGATCTGGCAGGCTTCCGCCAGCCGGCCGGGATCCAGATCCAGGATCGAGACCTCGGCGCCCGCAAGTTTGGCAAAGATGGCAACGCCCAGCCCGATCGGACCGGCGCCGGCCACCAGCACACGGTCTTCAGGCCCGACGGCGCCGCGACGCACGGCATGGGCGCCGATGGCCAGAAATTCCACGGTCGCGCAGGCGTCAAGCGACAGGCCTTCCGAGCGCACCAGATTGATCTCGGGAAGGCAGATTTCCTCGCACATGCCGCCGTCGCGATGCACGCCGAGAACCGCAATTGCCGTGCAGCAGTTGGGTTTGCCTCTGCGGCACGCCCGACATTGGCCGCAAGAGAGATAGGGATTGACGATCACATGCTCGCCGACGGCAAAGGCGCTGTCCGGTCCGGTCTCGACGATCTCCGCCGCCAGTTCGTGACCCATGACCCTGGGATAGGCCAGAAACGGATGCTTGCCTTCGAAAATGTGGAAATCGGTGCCGCAGATGCCGATCCGCCGGATCCTGACCCGAACCTCGGCGTCGCCGCGTGCGGGGCGGTCGGCCATCCGGATTTCGAGGTGGCCGGGGTTGGTGCAGGCAACGCTTTTCATCTGAGGCATTGGGTGGACGCTTTTCGGCTCAGTGGACGGGAATGCTTCCGCCGGACTTTGATGAAGTTGGACCCATCAGGCAAGTCCAATGAAGAAAGTCTTCAAATATGGGGGGGTGGCTTCGGAGGACGTCGCAATCGCCGCCTGCGCGCACGAAAAGACGGCCCGTCGTACGGGCCGCCCAAAACTTGGAAGGTCTGCCCGGTCAGCGGGCGGCAGCTTCCTGGACCAGCTTGCACAGGTCGACCAGATCGCTTTCGAAACTGGCCGGCGAGCGCAGGACGTTGATGCACTTCTTCTTGTAGGCGGCGAGTTCTGCATTGCTCATGGCGCTGATCGCGCTCGTCGTCCCAGGGTCAATTCCGGGTGCAGCGGTGCCTGCCGATGCGGCCGTGCCGCTGGACCCGGTTGTGCCGGATGCGTCGTCGTCGCTGGTAAAGCCCAACGCCGCGGCAATGCCCGCGCCCGGACCGGTGTTCACATCGACGTCACCGGTCAGGCCGCCGACATTGGCATCGACATTGGCGCTGGGATTGCCGCTCGTTCCGACACTCGCGCTCGCATTGGCGCCGGAGGATCCGCCGACACTGGCATTGGCATCCGCACCACCGCCGCCGACGCTCGCACTGGCGCTCACGCCGCCGCTGCCACCGACACTGGCGCTTGCGCTGACGCCGGCGGCGCCCACGGACGCACCGATCCCGCCAGTGCCGTTGCCGCCAACACTCACGCCGGCATCTTGTGCAAGGGTTGAATAGGGAACCGCCAGTGCAAACACGCTTGCGGAAAGTCCGATGACGATTTTGTTCCTGAAGTTCTTCATGACGCTGTTCCTTGTTCACGATAATCTTTTTGTTGGTCGCTCCCGGTCTCGACGCGGGGAACTGAACCGACAATGCTGGCGCGGAAGGGATGGTTCCCTGCGACGATGGGAAAATGGTGAACGAAGACTTAGGATGCCCTTCTCAATACAGGCCACCGGAAGCTGCCGCCCTGGACAGGACAGTTGAATTCAAAAGGAAAATCGAAACTCAGTGTTTTGTGGTGAAAGAATTATGAGATTGTTCTGAAATAAAGGTGCCTCTGAGTTGGCTGATGCAGCGCCACCGGTGCCAAGTCTGAAACTGTTCGATGATCCGGCCAAAGGTCAGGCCTTTCGAGCGGCGGAAAGACTGTTGGCACGACCGGCAATCCGGCATAGGAATGTGGTCATTCCAACGTGAGCCTGTCCGATGACCATCATATTGCACGAACTCGTGGGAGCCGACCCGGCGCGCCCGTTCAGCCCGCACTGCTGGAAGGTGGTGATGGCGCTGGCCCACAAAGGCCTGCCGTTCGAGCGCAAGCCGGTCTGCTTCACAAAGGTGCCCACGATCGAGGGCGGTGTCTCAAAGACCGTGCCGGTGATCCGTGACGGCAGCCAGGTGGTGGCCGACAGTTTCATGATCGCCGCCCATCTTGAGGAGAGCTACCCCGACAAGCCTTCGCTGTTCGGGGGCGATGGAGGGCAGGCCATGGCCCGCTTCGTCGAATCCTGGACCCAGTCGACGCTGCATCCAGGCCTCAACGTGATCGCGCTCCAGGAAATCCACGATCTGCTGTTGCCGGAAGACCGGGCCTATTTCAGACCGAGCCGGGAAGAGCGCCTTGGAAAGACCTTCGCCGAAGTTGCCGCCCGCCGCGATGCCGAGATCGCGGGTTTTTCCGCGAGGCTGACGCCGCTGCGGGTGATGCTGAAATCCCAGCCCTGGATCGGCGGCTCGTCGCCGCTGTTTGCCGACTACATCGTTTTCGGCGCGCTGCAATGGGCGCGGGTTGTCTCCGGCGCGAGGCTTCTCGAGGAGGGGGATGCGGTGACCGACTGGTTCGAGCGCTGCCTCGATCTCCATGACAGTATCGGCCGCGCGGTGCCCGCGGCGGGCTGATCCGGCTCAGCCTGCCGGCGCCAGCGAGGCGATGGCCGCGACGAACATCAGGATGCCGAATCCCCAGTCGAGATGACGCCGGTGCCAGCCGGATGTCAGGTACTGGCAGCCGGACCATCCGGCCACGGCCCACAGCGCCAGGCCTGACGCGGTCAGCAGCGTCAGCCCGGCAAAGGCCGCCGCCAGCGTCATCGATCCGCTGAGCGCCGATCCGGCCAGGAAAAAGGCGACTGCCCAGCTCTCCGGGCTCTTGAGATGCTGCAGCGGCAGGGAAGGGTGCACGAAACCGGCCTCCGGCTGAGCCGGATTGCCGGGATCGGCCATGTAGCGGGTCAACCCCGACAGCGCCAGCAACAGCGACGCCAGCACCATCGCCGTGCCGCTCACCCAGTGCGGCAACAAATGCAGCACACCGAGCGCCAGCGCGAATAGCGACAGCCAGCCGCAGATGCTCGAGACCATGCCGTCGATCACCGGCCTGAAGGTTCGCTCGGCCCCAGCCGTCAGCATCGCGTTGTTCTGGGGCGCAAACCCCAAAACCGCGACCGCGACAACTCCGGAAGCTATCACCGCGTCAGTCATGTCATAAATCTACAACGCAATCGTGATTGTTCCAAGTCACGCCCGGAACGCGGGTACGGCGGCAGGGCGAGAGCAGGATGATCGGAACACAGCCAGCCACGAGGGCAACAGGCCATGAGAACGCCGGTGCCCCTTGCGAAGAGCCGGGCATGCAGCTATCTAGGCGCCAACTCCGGGCCGGACAACGTCCAGCGCGGATTTTTGCACCCGAAATTCTTGCGCAGGCCAGTGCCAGGCTCAAGTCTCGCAACCACAACCAGATGACAGGACAGTTTCCAATGGCGATTGAACGCACTTTCTCGATGATCAAGCCCGATGCTACCAAGCGCAACCTGACCGGCGCGATCACCAAGGTCTTCGAAGACAACGGCCTGCGCGTCGTCGCATCCAAGCGCGTCTGGATGAGCAAGCGCGAAGCCGAAGGCTTCTACGCCGTGCACAAGGAACGTCCCTTCTTCGGCGAGCTGGTCGAAGGCATGACCTCCGGCCCGACCGTCGTTCAGGTGCTCGAAGGCGAGAACGCCATCCTCAAGAACCGCGAACTGATGGGCGCCACCAACCCGGCCAACGCCGACGAAGGCACCATCCGCAAGACCTTCGCGCTTTCGATCGGCGAGAACTCGGTGCACGGCTCGGATGCGCCGGAAACCGCGGCTGAGGAAATCGCCTACTGGTTCTCCGGCACCGAAATCGTCGGCTGAGACCGGTATCTGGCGCTGCTGGTTCTCCGGCGCGCCTGACCCACATGCAAAAGGCGGCCTTCGCGGGCCGCCTTTTTTATTGATCCATTAGCCACTTCGGATACGAGGCAATCCTGTCCTGAAGAACTGAGTATGGACCGTCCTGTTCCTTAGCCCGAAGTGTACGCGCATCATAGATCAATTGCAGCGTCACCATCGGGCCATCGAGGGGCTCGATCACCTCCTCTACAAGATGTGAATCTTCAAATTCGCCCAAGATATAAAAGAAAACCTGATGAATGGCAGTAATTGACTCATTCATTTGGTTGCGAGTTGCAGATTCTAACGGTTTTGCGGTGCCATATCTGAGATCAAGGTCATTGTGTCCGATACGCCGATTTCTCCAATCTCGATGAAATTGTGTCTTTTCGCGAATGTCGGCTAGGAGCTTTTTCATCTCGTTGCGGCGTTCATCAGTATCCATGTAATCTTCAAATGAATTTACGGTGAGGTTCTTCTTTCCACGTGACTTGACCGGATCAGACAGTCGACAAATGGCGAGGACAACTACGTCGAAAAAATGTCTTTGCACCCGTCCAAAGAATGCAGCTCCAGCTTCATTTAGCATGGATACACGCTCAGGGCCGTGGCCAAAAAGCTGCTCGTATTGTTGCCAAGTTAAGCTTAGATCGACCCATTCAGAAATGCAGTGGTAAAATAGGCGACCGAATTCTTGACCTAAGGCCTGTTGATAGCCAGCAAGGGATCCGTGGGTGTCTTGCTCGTCCGCCATGTCTCGTTCCTAAGAATATTTGATATCCACATTAGTGAGCTTTTCGAGGAAAAGTGCACTTATATTGGTGGTAGGCCGCTGTTTTGATATCTCGCAAATCGATCAGTTTTACAAAAATTGTAGTTTACAGGAGATCCCGAAGAACATTTCCATCCGCGCTGAATTTCAAAGTTGAATTTTGAATCCAGTGTAGCCTCAAGATGCTTAAATGCTTGACTGCCATCGCTCACCGCATGCTGAACAACTCCTGGTGAAACCGGGAGCCGATGTCCAGGCCGTGGGCGGCGAAGTCCGCCCTCAGCGCGTCGCCGAAACCGACCGGACCGCAGAACCAGAAGCTGGCCTCGCGCCAGTCCGGCACCTCTTCGCGGATGCGTGCGCCGGTGAGCTTTCCGTGCCTGGCGTCGATCAGGATATGCAGCCGCACATCCGCATCGACCGCATCGGCGGCCAGCCGCTCCAGCGCCGTCTCATCAAGATCGGCCGTGGTGTGATAGAGGTCAATAACCGGCCTTGCTGCATCCGGAGCGTGCTTTCTGGTATGCGCAAGGTATTTCATCCGCGACACGAATGGGGTGATGCCGATGCCGCCGCCGATCCAGATCTGGCGCGGGGCATCGTCATCGAAGGTGAAGCAGCCATACGGTCCCTCGATCTTGACCTGCTGGCCGATCTGCAGCTTCTCCGCGAGCCGGCTGGTGTGATCACCCAGCGCCTTGACGATGAAGGTGATCGACGGGTTTGCCGGGTCCCAGGCCGAGGCGATGGTGTAGGGATGGGCGCCTTCCTGGCTGTCTGATGTGGCAAACGCAAACTGGCCGGGCTGATGGCCGGGCCAGCCCGGCTGCAGTTCGATCCGGCTTTCAAGCACACGGACGCCCGGAAAATGCACAAGATCCACGATCTTGCCCGTCACCTGCCGTCCCACCGCCACCTGCCTGAACAGCACGATCACGGCCGAGAAGCTGCCGGCGGCCAGCAGCAGGGCCAGAACGCCCCCCAGCGGCGTGGTCCAGTAGTCGAATGTTGTCAGCACAACCGAATGGAAGGCCAGCACCAGATAGGTTGCGGCCAGAATCCGGTGGGTCTTGAAGAACCACCGGTAGGGAATGAGCGTGATCAGCGCCACGGCGATCAGCAGCACAGTCAGATAGAAAGCCCATTCACCCAGGCCCTCGGCAGGGCTGCGCAATCCCGACAGGAATTGCTGGACCGGATTGGTCAACGCCGGCCGTTGACCGCGCTCTGGCCGCCCAAGCAAGCCCAGGCCGATGGCCCATTTCGGCGCCTCGGACCAAAGCCAGTGGACGACCGCGAAAATCAGCGCGGAAATGCCCAGCCACTTGTGCAGCCGGTACATCTTGTCGAGCCCGCCCAGCCAGGGCTCCGGCCAGCGCGGTCTCAGCGCCAGAACCATGGCGACGCTCATCGCGGCCATCGCCAGCACACCGCTGTATTGCATCATGAAGCCGCGCAGCGCGAACACGCTGCGGGCCTCGAACACCGCTGGATCGGCGGCGAACCAGAGAAGGCTGACAAGAGCCAGCATGCCCCAGAAGACCAGTTTGATATTTTTCACTGCAAGGGTCCTTTCCCAGATCTCGTAAAGCGACGAGGAGATCGTGAGCTCGGCCCCCATTGCTCACAACCAGTCCGGTCATAAGATGATTGGCGCCATAAGGACTTGTCTCAGATCAAGTCCAGCCGATTCTCCCTTTCGGCTGAACAAAATCGAGCGGCAGGAAGTCTGTCAGGGATTTTGCGGCAAGCGCCAGTCGATCGGCTCCATGCCGTTCTTTTCAAGGAACGCATTAGCCCGGGAAAAATGCCGGCAGCCGAGAAAACCGTTGTGGGCTGACAGCGGCGAGGGGTGGGTGGCCTTGAGCACAAGGTGCCGGCTGGCGTCGACGAACTGGGCCTTTTTCTGCGCATAAGAGCCCCAAAGCAGGAACACCACTGGATGCGGAAGATCGTTGACCCGGGCGATCACCGCGTCGGTGAACCGCTCCCAGCCGCGGCCGCGATGCGAGGCGGCAAGTCCGCGCTCGACGGTCAGCACGCTGTTGAGCAGCAGCACGCCCTGCCGCGCCCAGCTATCGAGATGACCGTGGCTGGCCTTGGGGATGCCGAGGTCGCTCTCGAGCTCCTTGTAGACGTTCTTCAGCGACGGCGGCACCCGCACGCCCGGCTGTACCGAGAAACACAAGCCGTGTGCCTGTCCGTCGCCGTGATAGGGGTCCTGGCCCAGAATGACCAGCTTGACCTGGCCGAGCGGAGTCAGGTTAAGTGCAGCGAAACGGTCCGCAGCCTTCGGGAAGATCTGCTTGCCGGCATCGGCCTCGGATTCCAGGAACGTCCGGAGCGCGGCCATGTAGGGAGCCGAAAGCTCCGCCGACAGCGCCGTCTTCCAGCTGCCCTCGAGCTCGAACGCTTCGCCCGTCACGGGGTCCGCCAGCGCAGCTTGGCCTTGTCGTCGGCATCCTTGGCCGAAACCCATTCGCCCGAACCGCCGTCTTTCAGATGTTCCTTCTTCCAGAACGGCGCGTCGGTCTTGAGGAAGTCCATCAGGAAGGAGGCGCCGTCGAAGGCCGCCTGCCGGTGCGGCGCGGCCGCCACCACCAGCACGATGTTGCCGCCAGGCGGGATCGCCCCGTAGCGGTGGATGGCGGTGATGCCGGTGAGGCCGAAGCGCTTCACCGCTTCTTCGGCGATCGCCCGGATGGCGCGTTCGGCCATCCCCGGATAATGCTCGAGCTCGAGCGCCGACAACCGTCCGCCTTCGTCGCGGCACAGCCCGGTGAAGCTCACCACCGCGCCGATGTCGGCACGACCGCCGGTGAGCGCTTCGATCTCCTGCGCGATGTCGAAATCGCCGGTCTGGATGCGCACGGATACCAATGCAGCCGTATCTCCGGAAATCGTGCCGCCCGCCGCCATCTCAGCCCCCGGTCATCGGCGGAAACAGCGCGATTTCCCTCGCATCGCCGATGGCCTCGTCATGCTCGGCATGTTCCTCGTTGATGGCGGCGCGGATCACCTGCGGCACCTCGAATGCCGCGGCATACTCCTCGCCCAGCGTCGCCAGATGCGCGATCAGGTCGCCCACGGTCTTGACGTCCGCCGGAAGCTCGATCTCTTCCGATCCCTTGCCGATGCGCTCGCGCACCCAGGCGAAATAGACGATCCGTACTCTCATTCGTCCACCACATGTCTCAGCCCGGCGCGGAAATAGTCGTAGCCGGTGTAAATCGTGATAATCGCCGCAATCCACAGCAGCACGATGCCGATCTCGGTGGTGTAGGGCAGCACCTTGTCGCCCGCCGGTCCGGCAAGCAGGAACCCCAGCGCCACCATCTGCAGGGTTGTCTTCCATTTGGCGATCCAGGTGACCGGCACCGAGACTTTCAGCGCGGCCAGGTATTCGCGCAGGCCCGAAACCAGGATCTCGCGGCACAGGATGATGATCGCCGCCCAGATCGACCAGCCGGCGATGGTGCCGTCGGCGGCGACCAGCAAGAGGATCGCGGAGACCAGCAGCTTGTCGGCGATCGGATCGAGCATGCGGCCGATGTTCGAGGTCTGGTCCCAGATCCGGGCGAGGTAACCGTCGAAAAAGTCGGTGATCGAGGCGATGGTGAAGATCGCCAGCGCGCTCCAGCGGGCGAAGTCGGACCCGTGCAGCCGGCCCTCGATGAAAAAGCACAGCACGATCAGCGGGACAGCGAGAATCCGCCCATAGGTCAGCATATTCGGTATGTTAAGCGCGCGTGACGCCATGGAGCACCCCGTCGGTATCCGGATTTTGCGCAAGATGCGCGCTGGCAAGCTCAAAGGTCAACCGCCGCAGCACAACATTACGCCAGAATGCGGCAGATAGACGCCGCGGCAGGCGCCTTTCAGCGGTTTTCCTCATGGAAATGATTGTAAACCAGTTCGGCGACCGTGCGGGAGATCCCCTCGACTGCGACCAGGTCGTCGATTCCGGCGCGCGAGACGGCCTTGGCGGTGCCGAAATGGTGCAGCAGCGCCCGCTTGCGAGTCGGCCCGATCCCGGCGATCTCGTCGAGCGGATTGGTCACCATTTCCTTCTTGCGCCGGGCCCGGTGGCTGCCGATTGCGAACCGGTGCGCCTCGTCGCGCAGCCGCTGGATAAAATAGAGCACCGGATCGCGTGGCGGCAGCGTGAAGTCCGGCTTGCCTTCGACGAAGAACCGTTCGCGCCCGGCTTCCCGGTCCATGCCCTTGGCGACGCCGATGGCTTTGATCTTGTCGGCGATGCCGAGCTCCTCGAGGATGGTCCGCACCGCGCTCATCTGGCCCTTGCCGCCATCGATCAGCACCAGGTCCGGCCAGGCCGGCATGCCGGACGGGCTCGCTGAATCCGGATCGTCGGCATTGTCGGGCAGGGTCGGACCCGTATCGCCATGCTCCTTGAGCAGCCGCGAGAACCGGCGCTGCATCACCTCGCGCATCATGCCGAAATCGTCGCCGGGGGTAATGTCGGTCGATTTGATGTTGAACTTCCGGTACTGGTTTTTGACGAACCCTTCCGGCCCGGCCACGATCATCCCGCCCACGGCATTGGTGCCCATGATGTGGGAGTTGTCGTAAACCTCGATGCGGCGTGGCGGATGCGGCAGGTTGAAGGTCTCGGCAAGCCCCTGCAGCAGCCGTGCCTGTGACGCCGTTTCGGCCAGGTTGCGGCCATGCGCCTCGCGCGCGTTGTTGAGCACCTGCTCGACCAGTTCGCGTTTTTCGCCGCGCTGCGGCACGCTGATCGCGGTCTTGCGCTCCATCCGCACGCTCAATGCTTCCTCAAGTAGCGTCCGGTCCTCGAAATCGTCGGAGACCAGGATCATCCGAGGCGTCGGCTTGTCGTCGTAGAACTGGCCGATGAAGGCGCCGAGGATCTCGCCCGGCGCCAGCGACGGATCGGCCTTGGGAAAATAGGCGCGGTTGCCCCAGTTCTGCCCGGTGCGGAAGAAGAACACCTGGATGCAGGCCATGCCGGCATCGTGGTGGATGGCAAACACATCGGCTTCCTCGACGGTCTGCGGATTGATGCCCTGATGGCTCTGCACGTGGCTGAGCGCCGACAGACGGTCGCGGTAGACCGCCGCCCGTTCGAAATCGAGATCTTCGGACGCCGACTGCATCGCCGTGGCCAGCTGCGCTTTCACCACCTGGCTGCGGCCGGAGAGAAAATCCTTGGCTTCGTCCACCAGCCGGCCATAGCCCTCGGCGTCGATCTCGCCGGTGCAGGGGCCGGAGCAGCGCTTGATCTGGTAGAGCAGGCAGGGCCGGGTGCGGCTGTCGTAGACGCTGTCGGTGCAGGTTCTGAGCAGGAACGCCCGCTGCAGCGCATTGATCGTCCGTCCGACCGCGCCGGCCGAGGCGAAGGGACCGAAATAGGAGCCTTTCCGGGACCGCGCGCCGCGGTGCTTGAAGATCGCCGGCGCCTCGTGATCGCCGGTGATCAGGATGTAGGGAAACGACTTGTCGTCGCGCATCAGCACGTTGAAGCGCGGCTTCAGCCGCTTGATCAGGTTGGCCTCGAGCAGCAGCGCCTCGGTTTCGGTGCGCGTGGTGACGAACTCCATGTTCGTCGTCTGCGCGATCATCCGGGTGATGCGGTTGGAATGGCCGCGCCCTTGCGCGTAGTTCGTCACCCGCTTCTTCAGGCTGCGCGCCTTGCCGACATAAAGGACGTCGCCGGACTCGTTCATCATCCGGTAGACACCGGGCTGGTTGGGCAGGTGCCTGACGAAGGCCTGGATGACTTCTGCGCCCTTCAGGCCGGGCGTGACGCCGGGACTTTCGTTCCATTCGATGCCGGCGACGGAGGCGACATCGGCGGGCAGGGGAGCATCGGTCGCATCCTGCTCGTCCTCGTCCGCATCGGTTTCCTCATAGATCACGCCGCCATCGGCTGGCGCCGCGGTCTTGGTGGATTTTGCGTTGGTCGGATTTGGCGTGCGAGTCATCGGGCGATCTTATCAACTTCGAGCCCCGAAGGGGCAAGAGAGTGTTTTCTTGAGATCATGACATCTGGCGTCAGCAGCGCGGTTTATCAAGCGCGGAGAGCCTATTCCCCCACGCCGGTCACATCCGGCGTTTCCCAGGCGAGATGCTGGCCGCCGTCAAGCGCGATCATCTGGCCGGTGACCGAGCGGGCCCCGTGCAGATAGCAGATGGTGGCGCCGAATTCGGCAAGCTCAGGCCCGTGTCCGAGCGGCACGGCTGCCGCCTGACGGGCAAAATCCTCGGCCTTCTGGCGTTCATTGGCGAGCGTCGGGCCGGGGCCGATGGCATTGACCCGTATGCGCGGCGCCAGAGCCCGCGCCATGGTCTGAGTTGCCGTCCAGAGCGCCGCCTTTGACAGTGTGTAGGAAAAGAACCGCGGCGTCAGCTTCCAGACCCGTTGGTCGATGATGTTGACGATCAGGCCTTCGCCGCCTTCGGGCAACGCCGCGGCCATCGCTTCCGCAAGCACCGCCGGTGCTTTGACGTGTATGGCGAAATGCCGGTCGAACAGCTCTTCATCGAAGTCGCGGACGTCGTCATCCTGAAACATCGATGCATTGTTGACGATGATCTCCGGTACGTTCATGCGGTCGGCCACCTGCGCATGCAGGTCGCTCACCGCCTTCATATCGCTGAGATCCGCCAGAAACACCTCCGCCACGCCGCCCGCGTCGCGGATCGCGCCGGCCACCGCCTCGGCCTCCGCGCCGCTGCGGTTGGCATGGACGGCGACATGATAGCCGTGAGCTGCAAGGTCCACCGCGATCGCCTTGCCGATGCGGCGCGCGGCGCCGGTTACCAGAACTGTGCCCATGGAATGTGTCATGCTGTGTCCCGGTTCATGCTGGCAGGGCTGCAAGCCATGCTTTCAGTTTCAGAATACCGAGATGATATAGATCGCGAAAACCAGAAGCATAGCTGTGCCGCCGAGCTTTTTGATCGGCACGTTCCAGTGCGCCAGCCCCACTACCAGAAGACTGACCGCCAGCATCACCCACATGTCGATCGAGACGATGCGCGGATCGACATCGAGCGGCAGGATGACCGCGGTGCCGCCGAGAATGAGTCCGATATTGAAGATGTTGGAGCCGACCACGTTGCCGATCGCAACCGCGCCGGATTTGCGCCATGCGGCCATCATCGATGTCACGAGTTCGGGCAGTGATGTGCCGATGGCGACGACGGTCAGCCCGATGGCGGTTTCCGACGCGCCGAACATGCGGGCGATGTCGGAGGCGCCGTGCACCGTCAGCCACGCGCCGATCGGAAGCCCGATCAGGCCGCCGATGATGAACAGCGTGGTCTTCCAGGTTTCCTGCGGCAGGTCGGCCACTTCATCATGATAATCGGGGACGCTGACCGATCCGCAATGCTTTGCCGCCCTGATCTGCCAGCCAAGATAGGCGGCGATCAGCGCGAGCAGGATAGCGCCGTCGATCCGGCTCAACGGCCCGAACCACATCATCACCATCAGAACAACCGACATGCCGACCATGACCGCGAGTGAAGTGGCCAATCCGTTTTCGCGGCAGTTGATGGTCATCAGCAGGGCCGGAGCGCCCAGCACCAGAAGCACGTTGGCAATGTTGGATCCCACCACATTGCCAATGGCGATGCCGGCCACTCCATCAAAGGCGGCCTGCAGCGAGACGAACAGTTCCGGCGCCGAGGTGCCGAACGCCACAATTGTCAGTCCGATGATGAGGGGATCGATCGAGAGCTTCTCTGCCAGGCCGACGGCGCCACGAACCAGGTAGTCACCGGCAAAGACAAGGACGACCAGTCCCGCGATCAGGATCAGAATGCTCAACATGCTATGGAATCAACGCTCGCGGTTTGTGTGGGCCCACTGCCCATATAGGCGGTAAGCTCAAATCCGCAATGGAGGCGGGGGACGGGCAGGGACAAAAATGTTGCCTGAAAACAACACTTCCTTGTGCCCTTTTTTGGCCGCTGTGTTTCCACATTCCTGCTTCTTGTCCGCCGCATTCGATCGCCATCTTGCATCTCGTCGGAGGCATGCATCCCAGTGCCGCCGGTACTCAAGGCCCGCTGTTTCGTGTCGGGCCGGAAAAAACAAGGAGAATGACATGCGTATTCGTAAACTGGCACTGCTGGCCGCAGCCCTTTCCGTGCCGCTCGCCGGCCCCGTGCTGGCCGCGGACGCTATCGTCGAGCAGGCACCTCAGCCGCCGGTGGCGGAGGTTGCTCCACAGGCCTATCTGTGGTCCGGCGGTTACCTCGGTGGTTACGGCGAGTACAAATGGGGCGAGTTCAGCGCTGCTCCGGCTGCGAACGCCAATGGCTTCGGCGGTGGCGTCTATGGCGGCTACAATTGGCAGTCCGACAACATTGTCTATGGTGCGGAAGCTGACCTCGGCTATTCGGGCGCAGACTTCTCAGCCGGCGCCCTGACCGGCAAGCAGGGCTTCAACGGCTCGCTGCGCGCGCGTATGGGTGTGGATATCAATCCGTTCCTGATCTACGCCACCGGCGGTGTCGCGGCCACTAGGGCCAAGCTCAGCAATGCGGCCGGTTCCGACAGCAACACCCATGTCGGCTGGACCGTCGGCACGGGCGCGGAAGCGTTCCTGACCGAAAACATCACCACCCGCATCGAGTACCGCTACACCGATTATCAGTCGAAGAACTACAATCTTGGCGGCACCAACGTGTCGTCCGGCTTCGACGATCATTCGGTCCGTGTCGGTATCGGCATGAAGTTCTGATCAGTCGGAACCAAGGAAAAAAGAAGCCCGGACGGCAAACCGTCCGGGCTTTTTTCATGGCTTTCGAACCGCCGTCACATCACAGTGCGCGGCTTTGCTTCGGGCGTCCAGCTTCAGGCGGCGCGCATCTGTGCAAGCTGGGTGAGAATGCGCGTGTAGTTCTCGACGCCTTGCGCCCCGGTGACCAGGTGCTTGTTGTCGAAAATGATCGCCGGCACGCCGCGGATGTTGTTCTGGATCCAGACGTTTTCCTGCTGGCGCACCTCCGCCGCATAGCGCTGCCCGTCGAGCACGGCCTTGGCCTCGGTGGCGTCGAGCCCTGCATTCTCGGCCACGTCGATGAGAACCGCGGCGTCGGACACATCCCGCTGCTCGCTGAAATAGGCCGCAAAAAGCCCCTGCTTGAGAGTGTGGCCCAGGCCCTGGGTTTCCGCCCAGTGGATCAGCCGGTGCGCATCGAAGGTGTTAACCATGCGCATGTCGTCAGTAAAGGCGAACTTGAAGCCGAGGGTGGCGCCGAGATCGGTCAGCCGGGCGCGGTTTTCCTGCGATTGTTCTGGAGTGGCTCCGTACTTCTCTGCAAGGTGTTCGCGCAGGTTCTGCCCTTCCGCCGGCATGTCCGGATTGAGTTCGAACGGATGCCAGTGGATCTCGTAGTCGGTGGCCGTGCTCTTGAGAGCCTGCTCGAGTTGCCGGTAGCCGACGACGCACCACGGGCAAACGACGTCCGAAATGAAATCGATCCGCAGCGGTTGGGTTTGATCCGTCATGACAGGTCCAGTTTTCCAGGGTTTGATCGGTGGGTTCGGTCTCAGGTAATGCGTGGATCGGAAATTGCCAGCATCCGCGGCGAGTATTTCAGCCGGCCGGCAACGGTCAGGATTTCATGCCTGCGCACGATCGGCGCGCTCAGGCGATGAATGGCAGCCAGAGCGTTGCCAGAACATATGCCGCCCATATGCCGTTGGCCAGAAGCAGGCAGAACACCGCAAACGAGCCCAGATCCTTGGCGTGTTTGGCCATTTCGGAATAGTTCGGAGAGGCGTGATCGGTGATTTCCTCCACCGCCGTGTTCAAGGCTTCGATCGAGACCGTGAGCAGGAAGAGCAGGGTGGATCCGATATAGGCCCACAGCGGTGCGCCGGAGAGCAGGAACACGACCGAGATCAGCACGAAGGCCAGGACCTCATGCCGGAAGGCGGTCTCGCCCCACAGCCGCCTGACGCCGCCCAGCGAATAGCGGGCGGCGGCAAACATGTGGGCAATCCCGACCTCCTTGTCCGGTCGCTCGGTCACGCTTTCGGCAGCATGTCCGCGAGTTCGGGAAAGCTCGCACCGAACTTGGCATACCAGCGCTTGAGCTTCGGCCGGCCGCGCTCCCATTGCCCGGGAAACCGCAGCGTCAGATAGCCGATCATCGCGGCAGCGGCGAAGTGCCCGCCGTTCGGCGCCTTGGTAATCCGCGGCAGGTTTGCCTCGAGGTGATCGAGCCCCCGGGTCGCCTTGGTCCACTGCTTGTCGATCCATCCCTGATACACCATTTCCTCCGGCCGGAAGCGCCGCTCATAGATGACGGCAAGCAGGCAGTCACAGATTCCGTCGCACAGGGCTTCCATCACCTCGGCTTCAGTCCGCTTGGCGGCGTTGCGCGGAAAGATCCGCTTGCCGCCGGCCCGGTCGATGAACTGCATGATGGCGCGGCTGTCGTAGATCGCCTGTCCCTCGTCGGTGATCAGGGTGGGGATCTTGCCGAGCGGATTGTTGTCGACCAGTTCGGCCGGTGCCGCGTTGGTGTCGGTCAGCACCGCTTGCGCGTCGAGACCGGCGAACTTTGCCGCCATGCGGACCTTGGCCGAATAGGGAGAGGCAGGCGAATAGAGGATTTTCATGGTGTTCTTTCTCTTTTTCTCGTGAGTTGGCCTGCTGCGCTCAGCCCGGCTCGGGAACAGTGAGGTTGTCGATCTTGCAGCCGGCGCGGTCAACCTCGCCGCAGGCGCGGTAGTCGAGCGACGGGGTCATGCAGATGCGGATTTCGCGCAGGTAGCCGCGCTCGCAACTGACAGCGATCGTGTCGCGCTTCATGCCGGGATTGGCTGCGATGAAGGCGTCCTCTGCCTCAAGCGCGTCGATCTCGGCCGGAAGCTTCTCGGGCGCAAACGCCGCCGGTATGGTCACCCGCGCCCGCGCCGCCCTCAACGCTTTCAGGTAGTCGGCTTGCGAAAGTCCCGAGCAAGATCCGTGCTTGCGCCACTGATGCCCGATCAGCCCCATCGTTGGTACGATGTCGAGATAGGCGCGGCCCAAGCTTGCAGGCACGCGGTCGGGCTCGCGGGAGGGGCAGAATTCAGGATAGCCGGTTTCAAATTGTGGCCACAGACCGTGCACGACGAAGCCCAGGTCCCGGTCCTCGTCGCATTGCTGCCTGTTGGCGCGGTCGCCTTCGATGAGGCAATAGGCGGGAGACCAGGACAGGGCCAGCACATAGAAATCGAACCCGGATCCGAGCGGCACGCCGGTCATGCCGGACGCGGCCGTGCCTGTTCCTGCCTGAGCCGGCGGCGCGCCCTGATCTGAGCACGCGGCGGCAAGCGCCAGCACCGGCAGGGCCAGCAGGATCCTGAGCCGATGGCCGGTCGTCATGACGCGGTCAGCGAACCGACCTGCACCAGGCGCCGTGAACCTTGAGCGGATCGAGCCCGGAAATGCAGAACTCGAGATTGTCGCCGAGCCCGGCAAAGCCCATGCCGCCTTCGATCAGCCACCAGATCTGGCGTTTGTGACCGTCATTCATCCGCGCGGTGCCGTGACAGTAAAGCCGGGGAATCGACCAGTACTGGTGCCCGGCGCGGCTATGGTTGGTGTGCACGCGCTCGATGTGGTCGATCGCCAGCCCCCGCTTGAGCACGTGGCGATCGGTCCAGACGAACCGGTTCTGGATGTAGCTGAGCACCTGCGGCGCATCGCAGGCCGGGAAGTTCCCGCCACTGAAGGCCAGGGCAGGGCTTGCAAAACTTGAAAGCGAGACACCAAGCGTTGCAGCGATTGCGATAATCAGGCTTTTCATGGTCATGACCGGTCCTCCAAACAGGATGCGAGTCACGGTATAAGGCGTGCCACTGGTCTTGGGCAAGCCGGAAGGGCGTCAGTTCTCGCCAACAAGCATCCGCACTTCCGATCCGGCGCCCGGGCCTTGCGCCAGCAGCCGGGCGAGTTCCGGCAGGACCTGCCGCAGTTCGGCTTCCAGCGTGTAGGGCGGGTTGATGATCACCAGCCCGGTTCCGTTGAGCCCCGGCGCGGTCTGGTTGGCGCGCGCGAGCATCCGCACGGTCAGCGTTCGCGGACGGCCGAGCGCGATCAGCTTGTTGTCGAAGGCGCCGAGCGGACTGTCGGCCTTGATCGGGTGCCAGAGCATGTAGGTGCCGCCGGGAAACCGCCGGGTCGCCCGCGCCAGCCCGTCGATCATCCGGTCGTATTCGCCGGCTTCCTCGAACGGCGGGTCGATCAACACCATTCCGCGCTTCTCCTTGGGCGGCAGATGCGCACCGAGCGACAGCCAGCCGTCAAGCTCGATGACCCGCACCTGGTAGTCGCCCTCAAACACCTGTCTGAGCTGCGCGGCATCTTCGGGGTGCAGTTCGATCGCCGTCAGCCGGTCCTGCTTGCGCATGAGCTGCCGGGTGAGTTTCGGCGATCCGGGATAGTGAAGCAGGCCGCCCTCCGGGTTGAGCGCCTCGACCGCCTCGAGCCAGGGCGCCAGGAAGGCCTTTAGCTCAGGCGACAGCTCGGCACCGGTCACCCGTCCGACTCCCTCACGCCATTCACCCGTCTTCTGCGCCTCGACCGAGGACAGATCGTAAAGCCCGATGCCCGCATGGGTGTCGATGACGCGGAACGCCTGGTCCTTGCGCTTGAGATAGGTGATGATCTGGGCCAGCACCGCGTGCTTGAGCACATCGGCGAAATTGCCCGCGTGATAGCTGTGGCGATAATTCATCGTCTGGCGTGATGCGTCCCTGATTTGATCTGATCAACGCTTGCGCGGCGTGGCGCGGCGGTGCGAATTCTCTTATAGAGAAAGCATGAACGACGCGACCCCCATTGATTCCGCCGCACTCGATTCCGCTGCGGTCACCGCCATCGGCCATTCGGCCTGTCCGCATGATTGCCCGTCGACCTGTGCGCTGGAAGTGGAACTGCTCTCGCGCAACCGCATCGGCCGGGTGCGCGGCGACGCGGACAACAGCTACACCGCGGGCGTGATCTGCGCCAAGGTGGCGCGCTATGCCGAGCGCATCCACCACCCCGAGCGGCTGCTCAAGCCGCTGGTCCGCGCGGGCGCGAAAGGCGAGGGGATATGGAAGGAGGCGAGCTTCGGGGCGGCGCTCGACCTGATCGCCGAGAGTTTCGACCGGGCTGAGGCAGCCCATGGTTCCGAGACCGTCTGGCTCAATTATTACGCCGGCACCATGGGGCTGGTGCAGCGCGACGGTATCCACCGGCTCCGGCACGCCAAGCGCTATTCCAACCAGTTCGACAGTTTTTGCACCAACATGGCCTGGACCGGCTTTGCCATGGGAGCGGGCGCCATGCGTGGTTCCGATCCGCGCGAGATGGCCAAATCCGACTGTGTGGTTATCTGGGGCACCAACGCGGTCTCCACTCAGGTCAACGTCATGACCCACGCCATCCGCGCCCGCAAGGAGCGCGGCGCCAAGATCGTGGTCATCGACATCTACGACACCCCGACGATGAAGCAGGCCGACATCAAGGTGCTGCTCAAGCCCGGAACCGACGGCGCCTTTGCCTGCGCGGTGATGCATGTGCTGTTCCGCGAAGGGCTCGCCGACCGGGATTATCTCAGCAAATTCAGCGACGACCCGGCAGGTCTTGAATCACATTTGCAGGACCGGACGCCGGAATGGGCGGAAGCCATCTGCGGCGTGCCGGTGGCCGAGATCGAGGCATTTGCGCGGCTGGTCGGCACGACGAAACGAACCTTCTTCCGTCTCGGCTACGGTTTTACCCGCCAGCGCAACGGCGCGGTCAACATGCACGCGGCGCTATCGCTCGCGGTCTGCACCGGCAGCTACCAGTATGAGGGCGGCGGCGCGTTTCACTCCAACTCGGACATCTTTCGTCTCGACAAGTCGCTGCTCGAAGGCCGCAAGCATTTTGATCCCGGGCTGCGCTGGCTCGACCAGTCCAAGATCGGCCGGGTGCTGACCGGCGATGCGGAAGCGCTGAATGGCGGCCCGCCGGTCACCGCCATGCTGGTCCAGAACACCAATCCCGCCAATGTCGCGCCCGAGCAGCGCAAGGTGATCGAGGGGCTGAAACGCGAGGATCTGTTCCTTGCCGTCCACGAGCAGTTCATGACCGACACCGCGCAACTCGCTGATGTGGTGCTGCCGGCCACCATGTTTCTCGAGCATGACGACATCTACCGCGGCGGTGGCCACCAGCACATCGTGCTGGGGCCCAAGCTGGTCGATCCGCCGGAAGGTCCCAAACCCAATCACCATGTGATCGAGGAACTTGGCAAGCGTCTTGGCGTCGCTGACCGCGAAGGCTTTGGTCTCAGCGAGCGCCAGCATATCGACATCATGCTGGGCAAGCGGGGCCTGGGTGATTTCGACAGCTTCAAGGCCGACAAATGGGCCGATGTGCAGTCCGATTTCGAGACCGCGCACTTTCTCACCGGCTTTGCCCACAAGGATGGCAAGTACCGTTTCCGGCCCGACTGGACCGGAACGCCTGCCGCCAACAAGCCGCCCAAACGCATGGGACCGCAAGGGCCGGTGGAGCAATTGCCGGAGTTTCCCGATCACGTCGAGCTCATCGAAAGCGCCGACGCGGATCATCCCTTCCGGCTGGCGACATCGCCGTCGCGCTCCTTCCTCAATTCCACCTTCGCCGAGACGTCATCGTCAAAGGCGAAGGAGAAGCGTCCGGACCTGATGATCCATCCAGAAGATGCCGAGGCATTGGGGATCGCAGACGGCGACCGGGTCCGACTCGGCAACACCCGCGGCGAAGTCTCGATGCACGCGAAGCTCGACGCCGGACAGCGCCGCGGCGTTGTCATCCATGAAGGCTTGTGGCCGAATTCGGCATTTGAGAACGGCGAGGGCATCAACACGCTCACCGGCGCCGATTCCTGCGCTCCCTATGGCGGCGCCGCCTTCCACGACACGCGGGTGTGGATCAGGAAGGCCTGACGGTTCCGTTGCAAAGCCGTTGTTCGGCATTTGTGAACGAAGTTACGCTGAACCGTGGGCTTTAATGTCCGGTGCCCCATTGCGATATTGGGGTGAGATCAACGCAACAAAGTCGAGTTCCGACCATGCCCTCATCATTTGACATGACCCGCCGCGCAGCCCTGAATTTCCTGGCCGCCGCGCCGGTCATGGCCAACTCGGCAATGGCAAAGGCCGCGCCGGTTGCACCCTCCTATGCGGTCACCACGCCGATCCATATCCATTCGGTGTCGCTGCGGGTGCGCGATCTCGAGAAGATGACCTATTTCTACAATGCGGTCATCGGTCTTGATGTTCTGAGCACCGAGCCTGGACTAACGGCCCTGGGCAAGGATGGAAGGACGCTTGTCACGCTCATCCGCCACCCGGGTGACGAGGTCGACGATCCGGCGACAGCCGGTCTCTATCACACCGCTTTTCTCATGCCGACCCGCGAGGATCTGGGGCGCTGGCTGATCATGGCTTACATGAATGGCATCCCGTTCACCGGTTTTTCCGACCATCGCGTCTCCGAAGCGCTCTATCTCAACGATCCGGAAGGCAACGGCATTGAGGTCTATGCCGACCGCCCGCGTGAGGGCTGGCAATGGGTCGACAACCGGATCGTCATGGGTAGCCAGCAACTCGATCTCGACAATCTGGTTGCAGGTCTGCCCGATGAGTCGGCCTTGCCCTATCGTGCGCCCAGCGGCTTTCGCATCGGGCATATCCATATGCGCGTCGGCGACACGCGGCTGGCGCAGGATTTCTATGTCAAGGCCACCGGCCTGGATCTGACCGCGCTGATACCCAATGAAAGCGCCGCCTTCTTCTCCAACGGTCGCTATCATCATCACGTTGGCGCCAATATCTGGCACAGCCGCAATGCGGGCAAGCGTCCGCAGAACATGTCGGGGCTCGAAGATGCCGCCTTTTCCATCGAGCCCGCGCTGATGGACGGCTTGCGCGAGCGGTTGAGAGCTCATGGCTCCGATATCCGGGAATCCGGCAAGACGCTTGAGACGCTCGATCCCTGGGGTACAAGAATCCTCTTCATCGCGACCTGAAGGCTCTGGAAAAACCGAGCGCCAGGTGCAGAATGCCGTCCGTGAGTATCGGCAACGCGCGGGGCGCAAATGCTTGCTGAACCGGCTCCTGTGCCGTCGTCCATGACGGCCCCGCGTTCACTTCGTGCCGGTATCGATCGGGAAAGGCTGGAACATGGCGGCGCCGACATCATCGACTGCGGCATTGCAGATCAGGGGCATGCTCTGCGATCCGGGCGACCATTTCAAAGGGCGCTATGAGGTCGAACGCAAGTACCGCGTCGACCTGCTCGAACCGGTCCGGTCGAAAATCCTGTCGATGGGCGCTGTCCCCTTCACCCTTGGCAACGTCGAAACCGATATCTTCCTGGATCTGTCCGACGGCCGGCTGGCGTCAAACGATCAGCAGCAGGTGCTGCGCCTGATGCAGCCTTCGGGTCGTGTCCTCTGGATCTGCAAGGGCCCCGGAGCCGATCGCTGCGTGGCCATGGATCTCGATGGTTCTGACAAGGCGCTCGAGATGCTCTCGGCGCTTGGCTATGTCGAAACCGGACGACTGGCAAAGAACCGCGATATCTATTTCGCCGGGGATTTTCACGTGACGCTTGATCACCTTGATGGCCTGGGATCTTTCGCGGAAGTTGCCGTTATGACCGATGATGCGGATAGCCTGCCGCTATGGGCTACCCGTGTCGAGACATTCGCCCGGAAACTGGGGCTTGATGCATCGCGGATCGAGCCCCGGTCCTACCGTGCCATGATGAATGGCAGTTCCCCCGATTGAAAGGCAACCCATGACCGTTTAGCGGCCATGGGCACGATGGTTTTAATGCAGTGCCGGGGCGGACGTGGCCTGCACGCGCTTGAGTCTCCGGATGCGCTCAGGTCTTGTTGATCGAATTGCCACCGTCTGCGACCAGAGCACTGCCGGTGACGAACGATGCGTCGTCTGACACGAGAAAAAGCGCCGCGCGGGCGATTTCTTCCGGTTCGGCCATCCGCTTGAGCGCATGAAGCCCCTTCACCCATTCGTGAAACGAGGGATCATCTCCCGCCATCGCGGTCATGGTGCCCCCGGGCAGCAAGGCGTTGGCACGGATTCCGTCTGGCCCATGCTCGGCGGCGAGAACCTGGACAAGGCCGATCAGACCGGCCTTCGAGGCCGCATACGCACCCATGCCGGGAAGCCCGATGGTGTGGCCGACGAAGGAGGACGTGAAAACGATCGAGCCGCCACCGCGCAGTTTCATCGCTGGAATCTGATAGCGCGCGGCATGAAAACCGCCGGTCAGATTGGTGGCAATGACCATCTCCCAGGTCTCCGTCTTCATGTCCGGTACCGGACCCATCTCGCCGGTCGTGCCCGCATTGTTGAACGCGCCATCGAGTCCGCCGAATTCGGAGATCGCCAGGTCAACGAGCGCCTTGTGATAACCGCCGTCAGCGATGTTTCCGGCCAGCCATTTCGCCTTGCGTCCGGTTTCGCCGATCTTGCCGGCGATCGACGCCAGTTCGGTTTCCCGGCGCGCGCCAAGCACAAGATTGGCACCTTCCGCGGCAAAGAGGTCTGCTGCCGCCGCGCCAATTCCGCTGCTGGCTCCAGTGATAATGATTGTCTTGTCTTGCAGTCTCATTTTCGCGTCTCCATTGTTGGGACGCTCTGTTTATGGTCGGCTTTCAGTCACCGACACCCGTTTCCGGCTTGCTCAGGCGGCCTCGCTGTCGGCACGCGCCTTGAGCGATCGCCGCATCTGCCCGAGAAGGGCATGCATCTGGGCGAATTGCTCCATCGACAGCCCGAAGGCTTCGGCGACGCAGCGGGGAACGTGGCTTGCCTCCTGTTCCAGCGCAATGCCGTCCTGGCTGAGGTGAACCCGGACCTTGCGCTCATCCGCCGCGTCGCGCTTGCGCGTAACCAGCCCCTGGCTCTCGAGCCGCTTGATCAGCGGGGTGAGGGTGGAGGAGGCGAGATCAAGGCGGTCGCCGAGCTGACCCACCGTCTGACCGTCCTGCTCCCACAGCACGATCATGACCAGGTATTGCGGGTAGGTGAGCCCCAGCTTCGACAAGAGCGGCTGGTAGACCTGCCCGACGGCGTGGTGGGTGGCGTAGATGTCGAAACACAGCATCGACTCGGGCCTTAGCCTGAAGCCATTGGGCAATTTACCATCGGTCATCTTGGCGCTCTCCTGTCTGTGGGAACCTATTTCGCCAAATCGTGAAGCGCAATCACTTGCAACAAGCGGATCTCCGTCATATATATCGTGCACGATTAAATCGTAAACAAGGAAAATTGATCATGGTAACGAAAGTCGTCTACAGCACCTCGGCCACCGCAACCGGCGGCCGCGATGGGCGCTCCAAGACCCACGACGGCGCGCTTGATGTCAGCCTTGCCGTTCCCACCGAAATGGGCGGCCCCGGCGGTGGGGTGAACCCGGAACAGCTGTTCGCCACCGGTTACGCCGCCTGCTTTCTCGGTGCGCTGAAGTTCTATGCCGGCCAGAAGAAGGTGAAGGTGCCCGATGATGCCACGGTGACCGTCACGGTCGGCATCGGCCCGCGCGAGGACCCGGGCTTCGGCCTCGACGTCAAGATCAAGGTCGATCTGCCGGGCATCGACAAGGATGTGGCCGAGGACCTGATCGCCGGCGGCCACAAGGTCTGCCCCTATTCGCACGCCACGTCAGGTACGCTCAACATCACGCCGGAACTTGCGTGACGGCTCGCCCCGGTTCTTGTGAGGGATGGAAAGCCCGGGCCGGTTGCGGCCCGGGTTTTTCGATGCTCGGATCACTTGCGCTGGGCCCTTTGAAGCAGGTCGCGCACGTCTCCGGGAGGCCGAGGGCATGTGATCTGCATTAGAGCTTGCGTATGCACGGTTGCGTTGAAGCTGTGATGTGGCATACTTCACAATTGGAAGTTGATCCTACTCGTGCGACGGTGATTGATCATGGCATGGAAGCTGACCTGCAGCGCTGCACAGTTCATGGTGTTGCTGTGCTCATCTGCCAATGCTGAGCAGTTTGACGTGGCGAATGTGCTGGAACGGGCCGCGCATTTGCAGAAAACCCGCGGCTATGCGTCGGACCATGTCAAGGGAGGTCATACCCATTTCGACATAGTGACTGCTGATGGCACGCCCTATGAAATCTGCCCGCATCCCAAGATGGGTCTGCTTCACGTCATGCAGGCCGGCGCGGTTCCGGGCGCGCGGCTTGTCATAGAGGTGGATCTGCAAAACAATGTAACGCCCTACAACCGAAACGTTTTTACCAGCATCGTCCATTTCAACAAGGCCAGCCGAAGCGGCTTGAGCTATATGGCCAACAAGGCCATGCGGGCGATCATGGCCACACCCGAATGAAACTGGGCTGGGCACTGGTCGGTCTGGCCGCCTGTGTGACCAGCATGCCTGTGCTCGCGCAATCGGATGTATCGGAATTGGAGAGACGCGTGCTCTCGGGCGAACTGACCCCCCAAGACGCGATCAGTGGCTATTGCGAGGGTGACACCCGGGACAAGACCCAGGATGCATTTTGTTCCTGCCCCGAAGAAGCCTTGCGCCTGCTTGAGCGGCGATTGAAGATACACCGTATGGACGACTCAAGTTAGTCCTTCACAAACCGGGATGGCCTGCGTTGCGTGAATGTCTTCGCTATTCACCCAACGCCTGGTGCGCGCTCGCTACCACGCGCTCGAGAAACCCGGTCTCGCGATCGGCAATCCGCGCCTCTTCGGCTTCGATGTAGGTACGCGTGATCGGCGCCACGTCGCGTTCGCGGCCAAGCTGCAGCTGGAACACGTTGCTCGAGCCCTGCAGGAACACGCATTCGGCGATCGACAGATAAAGTTCCCACATCCTGCAGAAGCGCTCGTCCATGATCTCTACGGCCTTGTCCCGGTTGGCCAGAAACCGCTCGCGCCACTGCGCCAGCGTGTAGCCGTAATGGCAGCGCCAGATTTCGCAATCGAGCAGCCACAGCCCGGTCGGCTCGATGGCCGCGACTGTCTCGGACAGTGACGGCGCGTAGCCGCCGGGGAAGATGTACTTGCGGATAAATGGCCCGGTCACGCCCGGCGGCGATTTGCTGGAGATCGAATGGATCAGCGCCAGCCCGCCAGGTCCGAGCCGGTCGCGCACATTGAGGAAATAGGACGGCAGATAGGGTGCGCCGACATGTTCGAGCATGCCGACCGAGACCACCCGGTCGAAGGTCTCCTTGACCTCGCGGTAATCGATCAGCTCGAAGCGCACCCGGTCGCTGACCCCGAGGATCACCGCCCGCCGGCGGGCGACCGCCAGTTGCCGCTCCGACAGCGTGACGCCGAGCACCTCGATGTCGGCGACATGGGCGAGATAGAGCCCCAGACCGCCCCAGCCGCAGCCGATATCGAGCAGCCGCTGGCCGTCCTTGAGGCACAGCTTGGCCGCAAGGTGGCGCTTCTTCAGCGTCTGCGCTTCCTCGATGGTTTCGGTGCCATCCGGGAAATAGGCGCAGGAATACTGCATGTCCCGGTCAAGAAACAGCCGGTAGAGATCCTCGCCGATATCGTAATGTGCCTTCACATTGGCGCGGGCGCGTGACAGCACGTTGTTTTGCTGGAACCGCCGGGCCTTGCGCGACAGCCCGCTCCAGAAGATCTGGCCCGGGCTGCGATCGAATTGCCGTTTGTTGGCGTAAAACACATTGATCAGGTCATGGATGCTGCCGTTGTCCATGACCAGTTGGCCATCCATGTAGGCTTCCGCGGCGTGGAGCTCCGGATTGAGAAGGATCTTCCACTCGGCTGCCTTGCTGGTGAAGCGGATGGCGGCTTCGGGACCGGGCTCCCTGCCGCCGAACACGTGCACCGCGCCCTTGGCGTCGGTCATCGTCAGCCGGCCCGTCTTGATGGCCTTGTCGAGAAATCCGTACAGCGAAACCATGACGTCTCCGATATTGAAAGCGGGAACGTTCACCGATCGAAAAAGTTCCCTCAGTAATTCTCAATAAAAAACGGCCGACACATAAATCCAAAGACCCTGCCCGGGAACGGGCCGTTGATCAGTTTTAAATGATTGCCATGATGATGGACAAGCCCCATCGGCTTCACCTGGTGAACCTTGCCTGGCCGTCGCCGCCCATGCGCACTTCGCCGCGTGCCAGCATCGCAAGCGCGGCGGGGTAGATACGGTGCTCGGCTTCAAGCACCCGGGCGGCAAGCGTGTCGGGCGTGTCGTCTCGCTCGACCCGTACCGCCGCCTGCTCGATAATCGGGCCTTCGTCCATGCCTTCGGTGACGAAGTGGACGGTGCAGCCATGCACCCGGCAGCCGGCGGCCAGCGCCCGCTCGTGGGTGGCGAGCCCCGGAAAGGCGGGAAGCAGCGACGGGTGGATGTTGATCATCCGCCCCGCATAGCGGCGGACGAAATCGCCCGACAGCAGCCGCATGTAGCCCGCAAGTGCGATGATCCGGGCACCAGAGGCATCGAGAGCGGCGATGACGGCGGCCTCGTGCTCGGCCTTGCTGCCGTACTCTCCGCGCGGGATTGCCAGCGCCTTGATGCCGAACTCGCGGGCATGGTCGAGACCTTTGGCATCCGGCTTGTCGGAGATCACCGCAACGATTTTCGCCGGATAATCCCCGTGCAGCGAGGCGGCGATCAGCGCGCCCATGTTCGATCCCCGGCCGGAGATCAGCACCGCAACAGGCACTTTCGGCTGATCGGTCACAGGGACAGCGTTCCCTTGTAGACAACGCCGGGGCCGTTGTCGGCGCGCCGGGTCAGGCGTCCAAGGCGGATGACCGCCTCGCCCTCGGCTTCCAGCGCGGCGGCAACGCGGTCTGCGTCCGCTTCAGGCGTGACCGCGATCATGCCGACGCCGCAGTTGAAGGTGCGCAGCATCTCTTCGGGCGCGACGCCGCCGGTCCGGGCCAGCCATGAAAACACCGCCGGCGCTTTGATGGCGTCGAGATCGATTTCTGCGGCAAGCCCTTCGGGCAGAACCCGCGGAAGGTTTTCGGGAAAGCCGCCGCCGGTAATGTGGGCCAGCGCCTGGATCGCACCGGTTTCGCGGATCGCAGCCAGCAGCGATTTCACATAGATCCGGGTCGGTTCGAGCAGCGCCGCGCCAAGGCTGCGCGAGGCATCGAACGGGGCAGGGGCATCGTAATCGAGCCCGCTGAGCTCGACGATCCGCCGCACCAGCGAGTAACCGTTGGAGTGTACGCCTGAGGAGGCGAGGCCCAGAACCACGTCGCCTTCCGACAACGCGCCCGAGGGCAGCAACTGGCCGCGTTCGGCCGCTCCCACCGCAAAGCCCGCGAGATCGTAGTCGCCATCGCGGTACATGCCCGGCATTTCCGCCGTTTCCCCGCCGATCAGCGCGCATCCGGCCTGCAGGCAGCCCTGGGCGATGCCTGCGACGATCGCCGCGCCCTGTTCCGGGTCGAGCTTGCCGGTGGCGAAATAGTCGAGAAAGAACAGCGGCTCGGCGCCCTGGACAACCAGATCGTTGACGCACATGGCGACCAGATCGATGCCGACGGTGTCGTGAATGCCGGCTTCGATCGCCACTTTCAGCTTGGTGCCGACGCCATCATTGGCGGCCACCAGAACCGGGTCGGAAAAGCCCGCTGCCTTCAGGTCGAACAGGCCGCCGAAGCCGCCGATTTCGCCGTCTGCGCCCGGACGCCGGGTCGAGCGCACCAGCGGCTTGATGCGGTTGACCATCTCGTTGCCGGCATCGATGTCGACACCTGCCTGGGCATAGGTAAGGCCGTTCTTCGGATCCGCCATCCTGGCTTCCCCTCTCTCGGGTTACAAAGGAGCTGTGTATGCCCGGGGGATGGCATTTTGCGGGCAATTCCGCAAGCCGGAGCTTGGGCTGGGATGCCACAAACGCCGGGAAAACTGTGCCCGGTCGTGCTATTCCTGCCGCAAGCCATTGGAAAAGGGCTCACCAGTCGCCATATCCAGACCGTTCAGGATCGTTTGTAGCTCATGACACTGCCCAATCTCATCACGGTTGCCCGGTTCATCATGGTTCCCTTGGTCATTCTTGCGATGATCAACGGCGAGATGCTCGCGGCTTTCGTATTGTTCCTGCTGGCCGGCGTGTCTGATGGCCTGGACGGCTTCATTGCCCGCAATTTCAATCAGCGCTCGGAGCTTGGGGCCTGGCTCGATCCGGTCGCCGACAAGTTCCTGCTGGTCAGCGTGTTTGTCATGCTCGGATGGCTGGGCGTCTTGCCCAACTGGCTGGTGATCTTTGCCGTCTCGCGCGATGCGCTGATCATCGGCGCCGTGGTCTTGTCCAGCCTGCTGGAAAACCCGGTCGAAATGCGGCCCTTGCTGATCTCGAAGGCGAACACCATGGTCCAGATCATGCTGCTCATCCTGGTGCTGGCCGACCTCGCCGGGCTTGCCCGTCTTGACGCTGTCATAGGATGGATGATCTATGCAGTTGCAGGCTTGACCATCGCTTCGGCCAGCGCCTATCTCGTCACCTGGCTCAGGCACATGGCCGGCGTGGAACAAGCCGATTGATTTTGGGCGCGGAAATGCCGGTAGCGGCCGGTCCGCAAGCGAGGTGATCATGACCATTCACATAGACCGGGCGGCGCTTCGCCGGCAGATATTCTTCTGGTTGCTGGCGCTGGCCGTGGTCATCGCCTTCCTGATGGTGTTCCGTTCCATCCTGCTGCCGTTCATCGCCGGCATGGCGCTTGCCTATTTTCTTGATCCGGTGGCTGACTGGTTCGAGCGCCGCGGATTTTCCAGGATGATGGCGACCCTGGCCATCCTGGCCGCGTTCGTCGCGCTGTTTGCCATCTCGCTGGTCGTCCTGATCCCCATCCTGGTGACGCAGGCGGCTGACCTCGGAACCCGGATCCCGGGCTACATCACCCAGCTCCAGGCGCTGCTGACGGCGGATTCCACCTTGCTGCCAAGCTGGATCGGCGACCAGCTGGGCCAGATCAAGGACAGCTTTGCCGCGCTTCTCAAAGAAGGCGCCGGTCTGGTCGGCACCATCTTCCAGCAGATCTGGAATTCCGGCATGGCGCTTCTCGACATCGCCGCCCTGTTCGTGGTCACCCCGGTTGTCGCCTTCTACCTGCTGCTCGACTGGGACAGGATGGTCGAGAAGGTCGACGACTGGGTGCCGCGCGATCATGTCGGCACCGTTCGGCACCTAGCCCGGCAGATTGACGCAACCATTGCCGGTTTCGTCCGCGGGCAGGGCAGCGTCTGCATCATCCTGGGCCTGATCTACGCCGTCGGCCTGTCGATCGTCGGACTGAACTTCGGTCTCCTGATCGGGCTTTTCGCCGGCCTGATCAGCTTCATCCCCTATGTCGGCTCGCTGGTTGGCCTGGTGCTTGCCCTGATCGTCGCGGTGGTGCAGTTCTGGCCGGATTTCGTCATGATCGGCGCGGTGATCGCCGTCTTTGCGGTGGGACAGTTTTTCGAAGGCAACATCCTGCAGCCGCGGCTGGTCGGCAAGTCGGTGGGCCTGCATCCGGTCTGGCTGATGTTCGCGCTGTTCGCGTTCGGCGCCCTGTTCGGTTTTGTCGGCATGCTGATCGCGGTGCCGGCGGCCGCCTCGGTCGGCGTGCTGGTGCGCTTTGCCATTGCCCGTTACCTCGACAGCGATCTCTATCACGGCACGCAACGTCCGGTTCCGCGGCCGGGCCAATCCGCTGACGACACGCCGGGATACTGATGGCCAAACCGCCTGCCACACGGCAATTGCCGCTGGAATTCGATCATGACCCCGCTTCCGGCCGGGATGACCTGATCGTCTCCGACCGCTTGAACGCGGCGGTGGCGATTGTCGACCGCTGGCCCGACTGGCCCTCGCCGGTGGTGATTCTGGCCGGCCCCACGGGATCGGGAAAATCCCATCTCGCCAGCATCTGGGCCAACCGCGTTGGCGCAACCAGGATCGATATCGACAGACCCGATCCGATGGTGCTCGAAACCGCCGCCCGCGGCCCGGTGCTGATCGAAGACATCGATCATGCGGGTTTTGACCAGACCGCGCTGTTCCATCTCATCAACGCGGTGCGCCAGAACGGCACCGCGATCCTGATCACCAGCCGGCTCTGGCCCGCCGGCTGGCGGGTGACATTGCCGGATCTTGCCTCCCGCCTGAAGGCGGCCACAGTGGTCGAGATCGCCGAACCGGACGAGGAGCTGCTGGCCAAGGTGATGGTCAAGCTGTTCGCCGACCGTCAGGTCGTGGTCGATGACAGGATCATCGCCTGGCTTGTCGCCCGCATGGAGCGTTCGCTCGCCGCCGCCCGCACGGTCGTCACTCGTCTTGACCAGCTGGCGCTGGCGCGTGGATCAAAAATCACCCGGGCGCTCGCGGCCGAGGTGCTGGCTGAAATGGACAGCGGAGCGGGCGACACGGAAGTGTCATAGTTCCTTCGTTGTTGTGCTATAGACGGTGGATTCCATAACCGGGGCGTTGGAGTGCATGATGGTCGACTACGAGGGTGCGGGCGGAAGTGAACTGCGGATTGATCCGACCACGGCGGATATCTCGGCGGAAGACCTGCTGACCAGTCCGAAACGCTTCATCAACCGCGAGTTTTCATGGCTGCAGTTCAATCGCCGGGTGCTCGAGGAGACGCTCAACGCCGCCCATCCGCTGCTTGAGCGGGTGCGATTCCTGTCGATCTCGGCGGCCAACCTGGACGAGTTCTTCATGGTTCGCGTCGCCGGGCTTGAGGGCCAGGTGCGCGAAGGCATCGTCAATCGCTCGCCCGACGGTCTGTCGCCGAACGAGCAACTCGACCAGATCCTCGAGGAAATCGACGGGCTGCAACTCGAGCAGCAGGCGTCGTTGGCCATTCTTCAGCAGAACCTGGCAGCGGAAAACATCTATATCGTGCGTCCTTCCGTGCTGGTGGAGGGCGACATGGCCTGGCTTGAGGACGAGTTCCTGCAGTCGATCTTCCCGGTTCTGACCCCACTGTCGATCGATCCGGCCCATCCGTTTCCGTTCATTCCGAACCTCGGGTTTTCCATCTGCCTGCAGCTCGCCTCCAAGGCGGCAAACGAGCCGATGACCGCGCTGATCCGCCTGCCGGTGGCGCTCGACCGCTTCCTGCGGCTGCCCGACCTTGATGGCGCCATCCGCTACATCACGCTCGAGGATGTGGTCAGCCTGTTCATCTCTTCGCTCTATCCCGGCTATGAGGTCCGCGGTTCGGGTACGTTCCGGATCATTCGCGATTCCGATATCGAGGTCGAGGAAGAAGCCGAGGATCTGGTCCGCCTGTTCGAAAGCGCGCTCAAGCGCCGCCGTCGCGGCTCGGTGATCCGGATCGAGTTCGATTCGGAACTGCCGCAAAGCCTGCGCGAATTCGTGGTGCACGAGACCAACGTGCCGGAGAACCGCGTGGCGGTGCTGCCCGGCCTGCTGGCGCTCAACACGCTGTCGGAAATCGCCAAGGCGCCGCGCGACGATCTCAAGTTCGAGCCGTACAACGCCCGTTTTCCCGAACGCATCCGCGAGCATGCCGGCGACACCTTCGCCGCGATCCGCGAAAAGGATCTGGTGGTTCATCACCCCTACGAATCCTTCGATGCCGTCGTTCAGTTCCTGTTCCAGGCTGCGCGCGATCCCGACGTTCTGGCGATCAAGCAGACGCTCTACCGGACATCCAACGACAGCCCCATCGTCCGGGCGCTGGTCGATGCAGCGGAAGCCGGCAAGTCGGTGACAGCCCTGGTCGAGCTCAAGGCGCGCTTCGACGAGGAAGCCAACATCCGCTGGGCCCGCGACCTCGAACGCGCCGGCGTACAGGTTGTTTTCGGCTTCATCGAGCTCAAGACGCACGCCAAGATGTCGCTGATCGTCCGCCGCGAGGAGGGCAAGCTGGTGTCCTACTGCCATCTCGGCACCGGCAATTATCACCCGGTCACCGCCAAGATCTACACCGACCTGTCCTATTTCACCTGCGATCCGGTCATTGCCCGCGACATGGCCCATGTCTTCAACTTCATCACCGGCTACGGCGAGCCCGAGGGGCTGGTGAAGCTCGCGGTGTCGCCGCTCAACCTGCGAAACAAGATCCTCGAAAATATCGAGGCCGAGATTTGTCACGCGCAGGCCCGGCGGCCGGCGGCGGTCTGGATGAAGATGAACTCGCTGGTCGATCCCGAAATCATCGACGCGCTCTATCGCGCCAGCCAGGCCGGCGTCGAGATCGATCTGGTGGTCCGCGGCATCTGTTGCCTGAGGCCGCAGGTTCCGGGTCTTTCCGAGCATATTCACGTCAAGTCGATCGTCGGGCGCTTCCTCGAACACAGCCGGATCTATTGCTTCGGCAATGGCCATGGCCTGCCGTCGTCGGGAGCCATGGTCTATATAGGTTCGGCCGACCTGATGCCGCGCAATCTCGACAGGCGGGTCGAAACGCTTGTGCCGATCGTCAACAAAACCGTGCATGAACAGGTGCTCTCGCAGATCATGCTGGGCAACATGATCGACAACCAGCAGAGCTACGAGATCCTGCCGGACGGAACCTCGCGCCGGGTGGAACCCGGTGTTGATGAGGAGCCCTTCAATGCGCAGGTCTATTTCATGACCAATCCCAGCCTTTCGGGTCGCGGTGAGGCCCTGAAATCCAACGCCCCGAAACTGATCGCCGACCGGCTGGCCCGGGCGTCCCGCAGCAAGCGCTGAGCTGTTGTCACGCGTCGTCGTCGGCCCGGAACCGGGGCCGGCGGTCTCCTTTTCACATGGTGCGGCCCGGCTCATCAAGAGGCTGCAGGCAGGCTGTCACTTGTGCCTAAAGTTATGTGAATTGATGTGGGACAACCACTACAGAAGTGGTGCTGCCGGGTTTCAGTTCCGGCTAATGCCAGATATAAGGTCGCTGAATTCGTTGACCCTGGTCTCGCTCCGCACAGGCGGAACGCGTCGCCTTAACCGAAGAGCGCCTTAGATATGGTGGAATCGGAAGCGCAAGGCCGGCTGCCGGGCATACATCCCGTTTCTGTCATCGACATCGGTTCCAACTCCGTGCGTCTCGTCATTTACGAAGGGCTCAACCGCGCGCCGTCCGTGCTGTTCAACGAGAAGGTTTTGTGCGGTCTCGGCAAGGGGCTTGCCGCCTCCGGACGAATGGACGAGACCGGCATCGCGCGGGCGCTGGCCGCGCTCAAGCGGTTCCGGGCGCTTTCCGAACAGGCCCGTGCCTTCGAGATGCATGTGCTCGCCACCGCGGCAGCCCGGGAAGCCGCAAACGGCGCCGATTTCATCGCCTCGGCCGAAATCATTCTCGGATGCCGGATCCGTGTGCTCACGGGCGAGGAGGAAGCCCGATTCTCGGCTCTCGGGGTGATCTCCGGCTACTACAAGCCCGATGGCATCGCCGGCGACCTTGGCGGCGGCTCGCTCGAACTCGTCGATGTCAGGGGCAATGTCCATTCCGGCGGCCAGACCTTGCCGCTGGGCGGCCTCAGGCTGGCCGAGATGTCCGGCAACTCTATTTCGAGGGCCAGGGTGATCGCCAAGCGGTCGCTGAAGCAATCGACGGTGCTTCCGGGTGGGGCAGGGCGGACCTTCTACGCAGTGGGCGGCACCTGGCGAAACATCGCCAAGCTGCACATGGAAATCACCGGCTACCCGCTGCACATGATGCAGGCCTACGAGATCGACGCAAAGCCGGCGATCGACTTCCTCGGCGAAGTGGCGGCGATGAAGCAATCGCGGATCAGCGCGATCAAGGCGATCTCCAGGAACCGCCGCGGCCTGCTGCCCTATGGCGCCGTGGCGCTGCAGGAAACGCTGATCGCCATGAAGGCAGCGCGGGTCAGCTTCTCGGCGCTCGGCGTGCGCGAAGGCTATCTCTACTCCCTGCTCGGTGCTGCCGAAGCCGCCCGCGATCCGCTGCTGACCGCAGCTGGAGAACTTGCAATCCTGCGTGCCCGCTCACCCGAACATGCCCGTGAGCTCGCAGCCTGGACCGGCCGCATGTTCCCGGTGTTCGGAGTGCGGGAAAGCGAGGAGGAGTCCCGCTATCGCCAGGCAGCCTGCCTGCTTGCCGACATCTCCTGGCGCGCGCATCCCGATTACCGGGGCCCGCAAGCGCTCAACATCATTGCCCACGGCACCTTCACCGGGATCAGCCACGCAGGCCGCGCCTACATCGCGCTGGCAAACTATTTCCGCTTCGAAGGCCTCAATGATGACGGCATGTCGTCGGAACTGGCGGCGATCGCCGGGCCGAAATACCTCGATTACGCCAAGCTGCTGGGCGGCATGCTGCGGGTCGTCTACCTGTTTTCGGCTTCGATGCCAGGCATGGTGCCGCAACTCGAATTCGTGCCTGCCACGGCCTCCGATGGCGATGTCGACCTTGTTCTCAAGGTGCCGAAATCCTCCGAAGCCTTCGTCGGCGAACGGCTCGATGGCCGCCTGCAGCAACTGGCCAAGCTGACCGGCAAGCGCCTCGGGTTCAGGATCGGCTGAGTTCTGGGTCTGTTGCGGAAGGGCTGCCGGATCGTCGCTGCCGGCAGCAGGACACGCGGATCATCGGCAGCGCCGGGTTCGGTACGGGACAGGCCGGGCCATTGAACAAAAAGCGGACAAAGAAAAAGGCCGGGCGAAATTCGCACCGACCTTCCTGACTTGCCTCGACACATCTGCCAGTACATCCGTGGTCAGCGTGGAGACAAATTTCCTTGTTGATCACCATATGGGGTTTGCCTGCGCCAATGCAAGGGGTGGCTCACGATATTTCTCGGCAGGTGAAGCGGTTCCCCGGTGGCACCACCCTCCCGTGCCCGGACCTGGAGGGAATTATCCGGACACGGGAGGGGCATGAACGCCATTCCAACTGGATCAGGCCTCGACGATGGTTTCGAAACCGCCCCAGATCATCCGCATGCCGTCAAACGGCATCTTGCTCATGTCGCCGCCCATCATTTCCTCCAACTCCTTCATCGAAGCCTCCATGGCGGCGTCGGCCGTCTCCCTGTCGGGCCATGTGATCCAGGAAAACACCACGGTTTCGTCCTTCTCCAGTTTCACAGCCATCGGAAACGAGGTCACCTTGCCGTCGGGAACGGAGACGCCCCAGGTCTCGACGACCGAAAGCGCCCCGTGGGCACGGAACACCTTGGCAGCAGCCTCGGCCATCTCCGTATAGGCTTGCTTGTTGGCATTGGGAACGGCGAGCAGAAATCCTTGCACGTAAGTCATGGTCATTCTCCCTTGTCATGTTTGGGCTCGGGCGGCAGCCTCGAGCGTGGCGATGTCGAGTTTCTTCATCTTCAGCATTGCGGTCATCAGCCGGTCTGCCGCAGCACGGTCGGACGACGCCATCAGTCCCTCCATGACGGTTGGCGTGATCTGCCAGGAGACGCCGAACCTGTCCTTGAGCCAGCCGCACTGGCTTTCCTGTCCGCCTTCTGCAGTCAGGGCTTCCCAGTAGTGGTCGACCTCGGCCTGGGTCTCGCACGACACCATCAGCGAGAGGCCCTCGGTAAAGCCGAAATCATGGGCGCCGGGGGCATCCATGATGCTGAACTGCTGTCCGAAAAGAGTGAAGCTGCCAAAGAGCACCGTGCCGGCTGCTTCGCCGTCAGCCGCGCCTCTCAATTCGACATGCTCTTTCGCCGAGCCGGGGAAGACGCTTGTGTAGAGCTCGATGGCTTCCGCGGCGCGGCCCATGTTGCCTTGCGTAAACAGCAGCGACGGCGTGATCGTCGTGCCCTGGGCCGCTGTCTCGTGCACGGCGATCTGCCATGACACGCCGTAGCGGTCCTGCAGCCATCCGTAGCATCGGCTCCACGGATAGCCGTCAAGCGGCATCATCACCGAGCCTCCCTCGCCAAGGCCTTCCCAAAGGGCGTTGACCTCGGCTTCGCTCTCGAGACGGACAAAGAACGAGAGCGCCGGGGTTGGCTTGAACGCCGGGCCGCCATTCAGCGCCGAAATGCGCAATCCGGCGACTTCAAAGCCTGCCACCATAACCTTGCCGGACGGTTGTCCGTGCGCGTCCCGTCCGGCCTCGCTGTAGCGGCTGACATGGGTGATGCGGCCATCGGCAAACAGGCTGGTGTAGAGCTTGGCGGCGTCTTCCGCCTCGCGGTCATACCAGATGAAGGGTGTGATCTTCTGTGCTGAAACAGGGGCAGAGGTCGGCATTGAGGTTCTCCCATTCGATGCCGCTATTTTTCCGGCATCTGCTTGATGTTGGAAAACAGCGCCCAGATTGCCATCGCGTGGCCCCGGCCGAGGTCGAAGTCGTCCTTGAGCCAGGCAACCACGTCGCCCGCCTTGACGCCCTTTGCGACCTTGCCGCTCTCCAGCAGTCCGCGCTCTTCGGCAAGCTGGCGGAAATCGTCAGGCGTCTTGCCCGTGCGTGCCTTGATGGTGTCGAGATAGGCTTGAAAGCTCATTGCCGTTTTCTTTGGTTGTCCGTTGTCTTGGTTGTGTCGGCCCCAGGCGTGTTTTGCGGCGCGGTGCGACGGGTAACCTGAGGCCGTCTGGGCCCTGTTAAACTTCTCGCCAGGCTCTCACCCGGCCTGCTGCTTTTCGATGGCTGGTTCGTTGAAGGCCCACTCCAGCCCGAACGGGTCGCGGACGCGGCCGAAGCGGTCGCCCCAGAATTCGAGCTTGAACGGTGACACCACCTCACAGCCGGCCTCCACGGCCCGGTTCCACCACATGTCGCCGTCGGCGATGATCAGTTGCAGCAGGAAATTGCTGCCCGATGATGGGTTGCTGCCGTGTTCGGGGAAGGGGTCCATCAGCATCACGATCCCGTCATTGATCGCGATGCTGGCATTGAGCACACGTCCGTCGTCGCTGCGGACGATCTGGCCCATGAGCACCGCGCCGAAGGCACGGGTGTAGAATTCGATCGCCTTGTCGACGCCTTCGACGGTGGCGTAGGGGATCACGCCCCGCATCAGGCGCTTGTAATCGGATGGGTTGGTCATCGGGCTTCCTCCTGTGGCCTTGAAAACAGCAACGTCACATAACGCGTGAGATGGTTGATGCTGTCGATGGCAACCGAGACCGAATCCTTCGCCTTGGCGAGAATGAAGGCGCCCTGCAGCACCACCTGGGTATGCAGCGCCAGGCTTTCTGCGGTCCAGCCAACGTCGCGCATGCCGCGCGCATCCATCGCCGCCTGGATGTCGGGCGCCAGCGTCAGCGCATGTCCTTCGATCGAGGCATGGCAGGCGTCGCGGATCGCAGGGGCGGTGAGGTAGGTCTCCTGTACCATGGTGCCGACGAGACACGTGTAATCGGGAAGTTCTCCGGCCAGCAGCTGGCGGCGGAATTCGATATAGGCCAGCACCCGGTCGAGCGGGTCGGCGAGATCATGATACGGGGCCGAGGCAAACAGCGCGCCGGTGAATTCGGACCAGTAGTCGGCCGCGGCGACCCCGAGGGCTTCCTTGCTCGGAAAATGGTGGAAGAAAGCGCCCTTGGTAACTCCGGCATTGGCGCACAGCTCATCCACGCTTGTGGCCGAAAAACCCTTGGTCCTGATCACCGACAGGGCGGAGGTCAGCAGTTTCTCTCTGGCTTGGGAGGGGCGAGCTTGCATATGGGACCCTTTTCTGAAGTTAAAATACCAACCGGTTGGTATGTCGTCAAGCCCGGATGAAGATGGGGCTTCGCTGCGCCATTTGGGAGGGGGGCTCTTCGGGGGGGAGAGCATTTCCGGTGAAAACGGAGTCACCGAAAAATGCTCCATCTTATTGTTTTCACGCAATTCCGGACGCGAAACTGGTTCCCACTTTCGCTGGAATTGCACTAGAGATGCCTGGTTTGGCGGGCTTCGGGGAAACCAAAGTCGATCGCCAAGGCGATCGGCCTCGCGGCAATCGTGTTGTTTCTGCCAAGTCTGGGGGGAAGGGGCCGGGCGTATCGCCTCAGCGCGCGCGCCACCACACGAGGACGCTCAACTAACAGCGTCCCAGCCGCACCCGACTTCCGGGATGGTCACGGATGACAAGTGGTCGCCTACAGCTCCACTGCCTCGACCTTCTTGTTGGCAAACCTCAGCGCCAGTTCGCCGCGGATCAGCTTGAGCGCCCGTTCGCCGAACAACTCGCGGCGCCAGCCCTTGAGCGCAGGCACATCCGCATCCTCGCCGTCCACCGCGATGGCTTCAAGGTCATCCGCGTTGGCGATGATCTTGGCTGCGACGTTTTCTTTTTCCACCGTCAGCTTCAGGAGCACGCGCAACAGCTCGATCGAGGCCTGCGCGCCCTCGGGCGTCTGCTTCTGGCGGGGCAGGCGCGGCATCGCCTCCTTCGGCGTCTCGAGCGCCTCGTTGACGATCTCGACCAGCGTGGCGCCCTGCTGCGAGCGTTCCCATCCGCGCGGGATTGTCCTGAGCCGCGACAGCGCTTCGGCATCCCGGGGCTGCTGCTGGGCGATCTCGTAGATCGCGTCATCCTTGATCACCCGGCCGCGCGGTACGTTGCGCGATTTCGCCTCGCGCTCCCGCCAGGCAGCCACATGCTGCAGCACGCAGAGCTCGGCTGGTTTCTTCACCCGCATCTTCAGCCGCTTCCAGGCGTCCGAGGGTTCAATTTCGTAGGTCGAGCGCGCTTCCAGCACGGCCATCTCGTCGGCCACCCAGTCGCCCCGGCCTTCTGCTTCAAGACGTGAGACCAGCTCCAGGTAGACGTCGCGCAGATGGGTCACGTCGGCGAGCGCGTAATCGAGCTGCTTGTCGCTTAGCGGCCGTCGGCTCCAGTCGGTGAAGCGCGAGGACTTGTCGATCGCAGCACCCGTAATCCGCGAGACCAGCTGGTCATAGGAAATCGATTCGCCGAATCCGCAGACCATCGCCGCGACTTGCGTGTCGAAGATCGGATGCGGAACCAGGTCGCCGAGCTTGACCACGATTTCGATGTCCTGGCGTGCCGCATGGAACACCTTGATCACCGAGGGGTCTCCCATCAGCTCGAAAAACGGTTTAAGATCAAGTCCTTTGGCCATCGGATCGACAATGCCTTCGTCGTCCGGACCGGCCATCTGGATCAGGCATAGTTCGGGCCAGTAGGTGGTCTCACGCAGGAACTCGGTGTCAACGGTGACGAAGTCGTGTTTGGCGAGGCGGGCGCAGAAGGCGGCAAGCGCCTCGGTCGTTGTAATCATGTCCATGCTTGGCATTTAGCGGGATTTTTCCGGTTTGTCTTCTCCCCCGGAGGCGTCTTTCGCGCCGGGCTCGATGTGGCGGTTGACCGACTGCGCCGCCATGCGGGCAAAAACCGGCGATGTGCGCAGCAATCCGGCAAACCGGCCGCGTTCGGGTTCATCCGGGGACCCCCGCATGATCCGCACCAGGGTGTAGAGCACGAAGGCACCGTGCATGGCACAGATGAAGCTGAAGAACGCCGATGCGCCGAACCAGTCGACCAGCACGGCCGACAAAAGCGGCCCGATCGACGCGCCGATGGCCCAGAAGAACATCAGTCCCGACGCAATCTGCACATACTCGCCGGGCTCGGCCTTGTCGTTGGCGTGCGCCGCCGAGAGCGAGTAGAGCGGCAGGGTGAAGGCGCCCCACAGGAAGATGCCGATCAGATTGAGGCCGACACCGCTGCCTGCGAACAGCACCATGAAAAGCCCGCACAGGGTGGAGCCGGTGGTCGCCAGCAGCAGCACCGAGCGGCGGCCGATGCTGTCTGAGAGATAGCCGAGCGGATATTGCAACACGATGCCGCCGATGATCCCGGCGCTCATGAAAGAGGCGATGTCGGAGACACCCAAGCCGAGGCTTTCGGCATAAAGCGGCCCCACCGCCCGGAACGAGGCCGTGGTGAGCCCGACGGTGATGGCGCCTGCCGAGGCCAGCGGCGAGACCAGCCACAATCGTTTCGGGCTGAAGGAGAACGGAGCGGGCGCCTCCGGATTGGAGCGGTCGGCGAGCGACACCGGCACGATCGACAGGATGATCAGCATGGTCATCACCGCGAAGATCTCGAAGCCGCCGATTCCGAACACCGGCAGCATGTATTGCGACAGGGTCACTGCGCCCAGATCGACAAACCGGTAGATCGCCAGTGTTCTGGCCCTGTTGGTGTTGGTGGTCTGCGCATTGATCCAGCTTTCGACATTGGCGAACAGTGAGGCAAAGCAGACGCCCGTAACCAGCCGCATCAGGAACCAGAAGAACGGGTCGATCACCATCACCATGGCAAGCGAGGCGCAGGCGGCGACCGCCGCCATGGCGGCAAAGGCGCGGATGTGGCCGGACGTCCTGAGCAGCCAGGGCGTCATCCAGCAGCCGATGATGAACCCGAGGTAATAACCTGCCCCCGAAAGCCCGATGACGGTGGGCGAAAACCCCTCGACCGAGCCGCGCAGCGAGATCAGCGTGCCCTGCAACCCGTTGCCCGCCAGCAGGACGCCGGCGGTGGTCAGGAGCGGGATCAGGGGACGAAGCGAATGCATGACATGCCGGATGCGAGAAACACGAACGCAAGTCCTACATCGAATTTGTCTGGCCGTCGTGATGAAATCCCGCCAATGCACAGCCCGATTGCGCCGTTTCACCTTGACAAACCGGGTGGGTCATGCGCTTTTCCGCGCGATTTTTACCGTGCGCCGAGGCGGCGATGTGCGTTTGTTTCGCACCCTGCCGAGCCACCGTTTCCAGCCACCGAGGATATGCCATGCATCGCTACCGTTCCCACACCTGCGCCGCGCTCCGCAAGAGCGATGCAGGCGCCACCGTCAGGCTTTCGGGCTGGGTGCACCGCGTACGCGACCATGGCGGCCTGCTGTTCATCGACCTGCGCGACCATTATGGCCTGACCCAGATCGTCGCCGATCCGGATTCGCCCGCCTTCAAGGCGGCTGAAACCGTTCGCGGCGAATGGGTGATCCGCGTCGACGGCCTCGTCAAGGAACGCACAGCCGAAACCATCAATCCCAATCTCGGCACCGGCGAGATCGAGGTGTTCGCCCAGGAAATCGAAATCCTGTCGGCGGCCAAGGAATTGCCGCTGCCGGTGTTCGGCGAGCCGGATTATCCCGAAGACGTGCGCCTGAAATACCGCTTCCTCGATCTGCGCCGCGAGACGCTGCACCGGAACATCGTCACCCGCACCAAGGTGATCGCCGACATGCGCCGCCGCATGACCGAGATCGGTTTCGCCGAGTACGCGACGCCGATCCTGACGGCCTCGTCGCCCGAGGGCGCGCGCGACTTCCTGGTGCCCTCCCGCATCCATCCCGGCCAGTTCTACGCGCTGCCGCAGGCGCCGCAGCAGTACAAGCAGCTGTTGATGGTCGCCGGTTTCGACCGCTACTTCCAGATCGCGCCGTGCTTCCGCGACGAGGACCCGCGCGCCGACCGGCTGCCGGGCGAATTCTACCAGCTCGACCTCGAAATGAGCTTCGTCACCCAGGAAGACGTCTGGGACACGATGGAGCCGGTGATGCGCGGCGTCTTCGAGGAATTTGCCGAAGGCAAGCCGGTGACGCAGAAATTCCGCCGCATTCCCTATGACGAGGCGGTGCGCAAATACGGCTCCGACAAACCCGACCTGCGCAACCCGATCGAGATGCAGTCGGTGACCGAACACTTCGCCGGTTCCGGCTTCAAGGTCTTCGCCGGCATGATCGCCAACAACCCGAAGGTCGAGGTCTGGGCGATCCCGGCCAAGACCGGCGGCTCCCGCGCCTTCTGCGACCGGATGAATTCCTGGGCGCAGGGGCAGGGCCAGCCGGGTCTCGGCTACATCTTCTGGCGCAAGGAAGGCGACAATCTGGAAGGCGCCGGCCCGATCGCCAAGAACATTGGTCCGGAACGCACCGAGGCGATCCGCGTGCAGATGGGTCTTGACGATGGCGATGCCTGCTTCTTCGCCGCCGGCGATCCGGCCAAGTTCGCCAAGTTCGCCGGCGACGCCCGCACCCGTGCCGGTGAGGAGCTGAACCTCGTTGACCAGGACCGCTTCGAGCTGTGCTGGATCGTCGATTTCCCGTTCTACGAATGGGACGAAGACGCCAAGAAGGTCGAGTTCGCCCACAACCCGTTCTCGATGCCGCAGGGCGGCATGGAAGCGCTGGAAACCCAGGATCCGCTGACGCTGAAGGCCTACCAGTACGACTTGGTCTGCAACGGCTTCGAAATCGCCTCCGGCTCGATCCGGAACCAGTCGCCCGAGCTCATGGTCAAGGCCTTCGAGAAGGTCGGACTGAGCCAGGCCGATGTCGAGGAGCGTTTCGGCGGTCTCTACCGCGCCTTCCAGTATGGCGCACCGCCGCATGGCGGCATGGCGGCCGGCGTCGACCGGGTGATTATGCTCATCGTCGGCGCCAAGAACCTGCGCGAAGTGGCGTTGTTCCCGATGAACCAGCAGGCCCAGGACCTGCTGATGGGCGCTCCGAGCCCGGCGTCGCCGGCGCAGATGCGCGAACTGTCGCTGCGCGCCATTCCGGCAAAGGCCGAGTAGGCAGCTAGCCGACTCAAATTATCAAGAAGCCCGGGCAACCATCTGGTTCCCGGGCTTTTTCTTGCGCTGGATATGTCTCGGGATATTCCCGCTCAGTCCTTGGCGTCCGGCGCGTCCTGGCCGAGATCGAGCAGGTCCTCCTTCGGAGCCGATTTGCCCGCCTTGGTCTTGCCGGCGGGCTTTTCGGCTTTGGCGGCGGATGCGGGCGCAGGCTTTTCAGCCGGCGCGTTGGCCTTGAAACGGATCATGTAGCGGGTCCAGTGCGGGTGAGAGGTGTGCGAATGGCGCTCCGGATCGGGCAGCAATTCGCTGAGCGTTCAAGAATCACCCTGCGCCCCAGGCGGTCAACAAGCAACCCGAATGACCGGCCAATCGCATCGGCCGTGACGATCCGCCGCCAAGCTCCCTTGATCCGACCGTTCCCGGGCGGCAGCCATCGCTACTGCTTGCAGCAGATCTCGACCGGCTTGTTGGCGCTGACCTGCACGTTGAGCAGGTCGACCAGCGTGCGCGGATCGCCCATGCCGGCGCCCATGATCACCGGCACGGCGACCGGCTCGGCGGGCGTGGCCGTGATCGTGATGTTCTGCGGATTATCGAGATAGACGCTTGCCGCAGCCGAAATCTGCTGCTGCAGGGCCGGAATGCCCAGTTGTCCCAGCGCCAGCGGCATCATGAACTTCACCGCCTGGCGCATCTGCTCGCCGGTGACGCCCTGTTTCTTGCCCGCAAATTCCAGCGCCCGTTCGGTGACCGAAGCGTCGTCGAAACGCAGCGAGGCGGACTTGAAGCTGAGTTGCTGCAGCATCCCGAGCATCGCAAATCCCATGGCCTGCTGAGCCGCCTGCGGGTCGGGATTGGCTGCCGCCGCGCTCTGTGCCTGCTGCATCGATTTGATGAATTCGGCAGTGTAGCCGGAGATTTCAAGCGAAAGGGCCAGCCGCCCGACGTCGTCCAGGGCAAGCGAGTATTCCTCGAGATTGATGATCCCGGACTGACTGTCCCAGGACCCATCGAGCTTCAGGTCGCCCGTCACGGTCTCGTAGCCAAGCTGCTTCAAGGCATCCTTAGCCTTCGGGTCGTCGACCTTGCTCAGATCGATCTCCAGGTCCGATCCGGTCATCGTGACCTTGACCTGTGACGCATCCTCGGCCCGTTTGACATCGAGGTCGAGGCCCGCCATCGAGAACACGGTGACGCCTTTGTTCTCGACGCTGATCTCGCCGGTCGACAAGCCCTCGTACCAAAGCATGCTGTCGAGCCCGCCGGCAGCGCCATCGACGGGAACCGTCAGGCCGCTTATCTCCAACCCGTCGATGGAGACCGTGTTCTCCCCCTCCGATGTCTCGATATCGGCAAACACCGCCTCGTTGACAAAGTAGCTGCCGTCGTCCTCTTCCTCGACGCCCTTGAAGGTGACGTCGCCCAGAGTGAAGGAGGGTTGGCCGGGAGAATCCACGCGCACCGACCTGAGCACGATCGTGCTGCCCTCCGGTTCGACCGCCGCAAAACTCAGCCTGGTGCCGGTCTGGCTGGTCATGGCGGACAGCCTGGTGGCAAAATCATCCGCATCAAGCGCCATGGCCGGTGTCGCGAGTCCCGAAAGCGCCGCCACGAGTGCGGACGCGGAAAGCAGGCGCATTGAACTGAACTGGATCGTCATCGGGGCTTCCTTCTGCTGGCGATGCGGCTTGGCAGGCATCCTGATCTGGTGCGCGCGCCGGACATTGTACAGGGCGGCGCCGGTCCTGTCATCGGCCACAGCTTTGTGGTGCGGGTGAGGCCAGCGGCAAAATTTGTGCAAGGCCCGCTGTTGCGGCCTGCCCCTTGCCCCGAATCAGTGCTTCCTTTAACCCCACCCCATGGGAAAAAGCCTGCTTCCGCCCGGTGGGGGCGACCACATTCAAGCCGTTGACCTGAAAAAGGCGCTCGAGGAGCGCTATCTGGCCTATGCGCTGTCGACCATCATGCACCGGGCGCTGCCCGATGTGCGCGACGGGATGAAGCCGGTGCACCGGCGGATCGTCTACGCCATGAGCGAGATGGGGCTGCGGTCGAACGGTTCTTTCAAGAAGTCCGCCAAGATCGTCGGTGAGGTGATGGGTAACTTCCATCCGCACGGCGACCAGTCGATCTATGATGCGCTGGTGCGACTGGCGCAGGATTTCGCCGTGCGTTATCCGCTCGCCAACGGCCAGGGCAATTTCGGCAACATCGACGGCGATAGCGCCGCCGCCATGCGCTACACCGAATCGAAGATGACCGCGGTCGCCGAACTGCTGATCGAGGGCATTAACGAGGACGCTGTCGATTTCCGCGACACCTATGACGAGGAAAACAGCGAGCCGGTGGTGCTTCCCGGCGCGTTCCCGAACCTGCTTGCCAATGGCGCCACCGGCATTGCCGTCGGCATGGCGACCTCGATCCCGCCGCACAACGCCGCCGAGCTCTGCGATGCGGCGCTCGCGCTCATCCGCAAGCCCGACGCCACGGTCGAGGATCTGCTGCAATATGTCGAGGGACCGGATTTCCCGACCGGCGGCGTGGTCATCGACAGCCGCGAATCCATTCTCGAGGCCTACCAGACCGGTCGCGGCGGTTTCCGGGTCCGCGCCAAGTGGGAGGTCGAGGACACCGGCCGCGGCGGCTACCAGATCGTCGTCACCGAGATGCCCTACCAGGTGCAGAAGTCGCGGCTGATCGAGAAGATCGCCGAACTGCTGATCGCCCGCAGGCTGCCGCTGCTCGATGATATCCGCGACGAATCCGCCGAAGACGTCCGCCTGGTGCTGATCCCCAAGAGCCGCACGGTGGATCCGAACCTGTTGATGGAATCGCTGTTCCGGCTGTCAGATCTCGAAAACCGCATCCCGCTCAACCTCAATGTGCTGTCGATGGGCAAGGTGCCGAAGGTGATGAACCTCGCCGAGGTTCTGACCGAATGGCTGGCGCATCGCCGCGAGGTGCTGCAGCGCCGTTCGCGTCACCGGCTGGCGGCGATCGAGCGGCGTCTGGAGCTGCTGTCGGGCTTTCTGATCGCCTATCTCAATCTCGACGAGGTGATCCGCATCATCCGCGAGGAGGATGAGCCCAAGCTCGAACTGATGAAGACCTTCGAGCTGACAGATATCCAGGCCGAAGCCATCCTCAACATGCGGCTGCGCTCCTTGCGCAAGCTGGAAGAGCTGGAAATCCGCAAGGAATTCGACGGCCTGAGCAGCGAGAAGGCCGAGATCGAAGCCTTGCTCGCCTCCGATGCGAAGCAGTGGCAGACGGTCGCCTGGGAAGTCGGCAATGTCCGCAAGACCTTCTCCAAGGAAACCGAGCTTGGCGCCCGCCGCACGAAATTCGCCGAGGCACCCGTCGCCGATCTCGCAGCCATCGAGCAGGCGATGATCGAGAAGGAACCGATCACCGTGGTGATCTCCGAGAAGGGGTGGATCCGCGGCATGAAGGGCCACATGGCCGATTATGCCGGATTGCAGTTCAAGGACGGCGACCAGCTGAAGCTGGCTTTCCACGCCAACACCACCGACAAGCTGGTCATCGTTACCACCGGCGGCAAGGCCTACACGCTCGGCGCCGACAAGCTGCCGGGCGGGCGCGGTCATGGCGAGCCGCTCAGGATCATCGTCGACATGGACAACGACCAGGCCGTGCTGACCGCCTTTGTGCATGATCCGGCGCGCAAGCTGCTCGTCGCCTCCACCGTCGGCAACGGCTTTATCGTTGCCGAGAGCGACCTTGTGGCCAACACCCGCAAGGGCAAACAGATCATGAATGTCAGCCTGCCCGACGAAATGCGGCTGTGCGTGCCCGTTAGCGGCGACCATGTCGCCGTCATCGGCGAGAACCGCAAGATGCTGATTTTCCCGCTCGAGCAATTGCCCGAGATGAGCCGCGGCAAGGGCGTTCGCCTGCAGCGCTACAAGGATGGCGGTGTCGCCGACATCCGTTGTTTCGCGATGGAGGACGGGCTGACCTGGGAAGACAGCGCCGGGCGCATGCACAACCGCAAGAAGGAAGAACTGACCGAGTGGATCGCCGACCGCGCCCAAGCCGGCCGACTTGTCCCCAAGGGCTTCCCGCGATCGGGCAAGTTCAGCTGACCGGACCCATCTCGACCGCTCCCCGCGCTCGCGCGTGGCTGCCTTGTCCCCACGGAGTTTCGGAAGTCCCGTCATGATCGATATCAGGCCTGCAGAGCCAGGCGACCGCGCCGCCATCGTCGAGATCCTGCATCACGGCTGGCACGATGGACATGCCCACCTGGTGCCGCCGGAGGTTCTGCCGCTGCGCACGCTCGAGTGCATCGACGATATTTTCGGGGCATCGACCGACACGTTCTTTGTCGCCGAGGATGAGGCGCGGATCCTGGGATTTGTGGCCATCAACGGCGATGAACTGACCAAGCTGTTCATCGCCCGCGACGCCAGGGGCTCCGGGATCGCCGAGAAACTGATGTACTTCGCCGAGAGGAAGATTGCCGAGAGCGGTTTTGCGGTCGCCCGGCTACTGTGTCAGGTGGGCAATGTGCCGGCGGAAAAGTTCTATGCCAGGACCGGCTGGGTCGAGGATCACCGTCGGCATTATCCGCTGTGGATGCCGAAAGGCGGGACAGGTCATTTTACCGCCGAGACCATGTGCCTGCACAAGAAACTGACACCCGGGCAATAGCGCCTGAGCCTCTACAGCCCGATCCGCCCGAATCCCGGCAGTTTCAGGCCAGGACGCGCGATGTCGACGCCGAACACCAGTCCGCCGAGCCGAACTTCCGCGCCATAGAGCGTGCCGACCGCCAGGCCGGCATAGCCGCCGAGCGAGATTTCGAGGTTGCGCCAGTCATCCGAGAGCGTGACGAATTCGCCAAACGTCCGGAAATCGCGGCCAACCGCTTCCGGCGGCAGCGCCAGATGCAGCTCCGGCACCTGCCTGAGCACATGGGCGACAAAGGAATTGGAATTCGGACCCGGCCAGATCGTGTAGTCGCCGCGGCCCGAGAACGGGTAGGACCTGACGGCGGCCTCGATCGTCGGGATCAGCCGCGCGGCTTCCGCGCCATGCACCTCGGCAAGCACTTGCGGCGGGTTGGAGTACCACCGCCCGTCGGCGGGATAGGCATTGGTGCGGATCGGGTTGCCCCAGCCGACCTTGTCGTAGCGGGTGTACATCGCGCTGCCGGCCGGTTTCGTTACGATCCAGCTGTGAACCGCCAGCGCGCCCTTGAGGCCTCCGGTTCGCGCCGCCATCACATAGACGGCGGCCTCGGGCTGGTTGACGGCAGCGGGCAACAGGCCGGACGACGACCAGTCGGCGGTGCGCCAGGAGCCGGGTTGCGAACTGGCGGCGCGGACCGCAAGCGAGGCCAGCGACGGTGCGACAAAGCACAGGAGCACAAACACAACGAGTTTCTTCAATGCGGGCACCAGCGGTTCCAGGCGGTTTCGTCAGTGGCACTCAATCACTGCCATGAGACGAGAATAGGGCGCGAACACCGCTTTGCCAGTGCGAACGGCGGGCAGGGCCGATGGGCACAACCGTCAGACGGGATGGCGCGGCGCCAGGCTGCGGGCAGCGCGCCGATGCGCCGACAATTGCCAGACCGAATGCGCCACCAGCGCCAGCACGATGACGCCGCCGCCGATCAGTCCCAGCCGGGTCGGCGCTTCGGAAAAGATCATCCAAACCCATACCGGCGCCAGGATCGTCTCGAGCAGGTAGAACATCGCCACTTCAGGGCCTGAGATGTATTTGGGTCCCGTCGCCAGGCACCAGAAGGCGATCGGGATGATGACGAGGCCGTTGAGCACCAGCCAGCCGGGTTCGCCCAGCACCAGGCCTGCTGGTCCGCCCACCATCGCAAGCCCGATCATCGACGGCACGATGGCCGCGAACAGCGGCGCGAACCCCATGTCGACTCGGGCCTTGCGGCTGGCGGTGATGGCGCCGGCGAGAATGAGGCTCGAGGCAAGCGCCAGCAGATCGCCGGTGAGGTTTCCGGCCTTCATGCCATCGGCGACGATCAGCGTGACCCCGAGGATCATCACGATCATTGCCGCGAAGGTCTGGGCTTTGGGTTTTTCGCCCGCCAGCCACCAGGCAAGCAGCGCCGAAAACATCGGATTGAACGCCAGGATGAACACCAGATTGGCGGTCGAGGTGTTGTAGACGGCAAGGATGAAGGTGATCGAGGCAATGCCGTAGAGCGTGACCACCAGCAGCCCGGCCCGGCCCGGAATGATCGGGATGGCGCGCTTGAGCACGAAGCGGATGAAGCTCCAGGCGACGACGGCGGCAAGGAAGGTGAGCGCGCTTCTGACCGCCAGCGCCGACCAGGCGTCGCTTTGTGAGAGCCGGATCAGCGGAATGTCGACGGTCAGGGTCAATCCGCCGAACGCGGTGATTGCCAGACCCTTGCGATGGTCGGCCGCCTGTTGAATGTAATCCTGCATGAAAGCGGCCTTGCTGGTGAAAACGGATGTTGCGGGAATTGCGCGGAACGCGACCGTCCGCTGAACCGGTTGCCGGACGCTACGGCTGGTAGCGTTGCCAGCCCTGCGCCATCAGGTGTTCCTGCGGCTGGAAGCGGGTCTTGTATTCCATCTTGCGCGATCCCTTGACCCAGTAGCCGAGATAGACATGCGGCAGGCCAAGGGTACGGGCGCGCTCGATGTGATCGAGGATCATGTAGGTGCCGAGCGACCGCGCCGTCGCATCCGGGTTGTAGAACGAATAGACCATCGACAACCCATCGCCCATCCGGTCGGTGAGCGCCACGGCCAGCAACTCGCCGGCGGGATGCTGGTGCAGCCCGTCACCCTCGGCTCTCACCCTGTATTCGATGATGCGGCTGTCGACATGCGAATCCTCGACCATCATGGCGTAGTCGCCGATGCTCATGTCCGCCATGCCGCCGCTCTGGTGCCGGCTGTCGAGATAGCGGCGGAACAGCTTGAATTGTTCGCTCGAGGGTTCGGCGTGATATTCGGCGGCGACCAGGTCGGCATTGCCCGCCTTGATGCGGCGCATGGATCTGGTGGGGTTGAACTCGCTGGCAAGAATGCGCACCGAAACGCAGGCGCGGCAGGATTCGCAGGCCGGCCGGTAGGCAATGTTCTGCGACCGGCGGAATCCGCCCTGGGTCAGAAGGTCGTTCAATTCCGAGGCTTTTTCTCCCACCAGGTGGGTAAAGACCTTCCGCTCGCTCTGCCCCTCGAGATACGGACAGGCCGAGGGAGCGGTCAGGAAAAACTGCGGAGAATTGATCGGTTGGTTCATCATGTTTTGGATTCGGAGCCTGTCACAGTCCGTAATACCATGGCGCAAGTAACGAAAACGTCAACCATATGATAACCACAAGCGGCGTGCCGGCGCGAAGAAAATCGCTGAACCGGTAGTGCCCGGGGCCCATGACCAGGAGGTTTGTCTGGTAGCCGATCGGTGTCGCGAACGACGCGTTCGATGCAAAGATGACGGCTGCGATGAAGGGTTCGGGTGGCGCGCCCATGCCCTTGGCGATCCCCAGCGCGATCGGTGTGAACAGCACCGCTGTGGCGTTGTTCGACAGGATGTTGGTCAGCACCGCCATCACCAGGAACAGGCCCGACAGGATGATGCCCGCCGAGGCGCCTTCCATCAGGCTGAGCGACGCCGAGGCAATCAGCGCCGCCCCGCCGGTGGCTTCAAGTGCGGTCGCCAGCGCCACCGAAGATCCGACCAGCAGGAAGATCTGCCGGTCAAAGGCGCGCCCCGCCTGCAGGATCGACAGGCAGCCGGTCAAGAGCATCAGCACCGCGCCGCTGATCGCCGCCACGACGATGGGAACGATTGAGAACGCCGACAAGAGCACGATCGCCGCGAAGATCGCCACCGCGATGCGCGCCTTGCGCGACTGCGGCACGGCTTCGGCCGAGTGCTCGAGCAGCAGCAGGTCGTGATTGCCGCGCAACAGCTTGATCGCCTCCATCGGCCCGCCGATCAACAGCGTGTCGCCGGGTTCAAGCCGGATATCCGACATCGCCGAGCGGGCCATGCGGCTCTTGCGCTGCACGCCAAGCACGGAAATGCCGAATTGCGGCCTGAGACCCGAGAGCTGGATGGTGCGTCCGGCATAGCGCGAGCCCGGCGAAATCACCGCTTCGGCCAGATGATAATCCGGGCCGGGCGGTTGATCCTGCTGGGTGTCCTCGGTGGGGCCGTCATCGGCCTCGAGCCCGGCGCGTCCGCGCGCCAGCGCCTTCGAAAAGGCCTTGCGTGTTCCCGTCACCACCAGCGTGTCGCCGACCGACAGGGTGAGATCCTCGAACGGCGGCAGAACCGGCACGTCGCGGCGCTGCAAGAGCCTGAGCGTCAGGTCCCCCAGACCGGGAAACATGCCCGCCTTGGCGGAGATGCCGACAAACGGGTGATCGCGCGTCAGCGTGATCTCGCCGATGAACTGCGCGCCGGATTTTGCCCCCGCCGAGAGTTCCGCGACGCGTTCGGGCAGCAGCCGCGGCAAAACGCCGAGCACATAGGCGCCGCCGACCAGCGCCAGGATGACGCCCATGCCGGTAATGTCGAAGAAGCCGATCTCGTAGCCGTAGTCGCGCACCACGCCGGCCACCAGCAGGTTGGTCGACGAGCCGATCAGCGTCGTCATGCCGCCCAGAATGGTGATGAAGGACAGCGGCATGAACACCCGGCTTGGCGAAATCGATCGCTGCGCCGCGATCACCACAAGAATCGGAATGAAGATCACCACCACCGGTGTGTTGTTCAAAAACGCCGAAAACAGCGCCGCGCCGACCAGGATGAACAGGATCGGCCGGAAGGTGGCCGCCCCGCCCATCCGCCCCAGCTTGCGCGCCGGCGCTTCCATCGCGTCGGTGGCAAACAGGCCTTGTCCGACGATCAGCAGCGCGATGACGGTGGCGAGCGCCGGATTGGAAAACCCGGCCAGAAGCTGCCCCGGTTCCAGCGGCGTGCCATCCTGCCCGGTGAAAGGGAAAACGCCGAACAGCACCAGCACGGCGGCAAGCGAGACCAGCGAAACCGTTTCCATCGGCCAGCGCTCCGTCGCATAGGCGATGATGGTGGCCGCGATGATGACAAACGTGGCGATGAGATGGAAATCTGGCATGGACGCGGTGCGACTCCGGTGGCGCGATCGGAACACCACTTTACCGCGCCGTTCGCTCACGCGCCTAGGGCGAATATTTCAGGCCATGCATATCCGGCGCAACGGATGCCGCGATGGTTGTCAAAACCTGAAACGAACGTTCCCGTCTTGTGTCGGGGACAGATGTAACGGACAGGCGTGGAAGGTGGCCTATCCGGCCAGAAGCGCTTCCACCCGGGCTTTCGCCTTGTCAACGGCCTCGTGCTTGACCGGGCCGTAGCCGCGGATGTCCATCGGCGCGGACAAGACCTGCTGCCAAAGGTCTGCATTGGCGGGAGCGACCTCCTGCTCGCACCGCGCCATCAGCCCTTCGAACCAGGTGATCAGCTCGCGCTCCATCCGGCGTTCGGCGGTGTAGCCGAAGGGATCGAGCGCCGTGCCGCGCAGGCCTTTCAGGCGCGCGAGCAGGGACAGCGCCGGCCGGATGGCTGGCCCGAAGGCGCGCTTGAGCGGCCGCCCGCGCGCGTCCTTGCTGCCGCCGAGCAGCGGTGGGGCGAAATGATGCACGATCCGGAAGTTGCCTTCGAAGCGGTCATGAAGGCTCTTGCGGAAGGCAGGGTCTTCATGCAGCCGCGCAACTTCGTATTCGTCCTTGTAGGACATCAGCTTGAACAGCGATTTTGCCGCGGCACTGACCAGTTCGGCCCGGTTGTCGACCGGCATCCTCGCCTCGAACTCTGCCATTCTGCCGCGATAACGATCCGCCCATGCCGCATTCTGGTAGCCTTCGAGGAATTCGGCCCGCCGTGCGATGATGTGCTCGGGCAAGGCGGCAAAATCCGGTTTCGGGTTGAGATGCGCCTCGAGAGCCGAGGGATTGGCCGCGATCAGCCGGCCGCAGGCAAGCGCGCTCTTGTTGGCGTCTACGGCGACATTGTTGAGTTCGATCGCGCGATTGAGGGCGTCGAGCGTCACCGGAACCAGGCCGCGCTGCCAGGCAAAACCGAGCATCATCACATTGGCATAGACGGCGTCGCCGAACAGCGCCTCGGAGGCTGCATTGGCGTCGAACGCACCCAGATTGCCGGCGCCGACGACTGCAGCAATTGCCGATGCGCGGGCGTCGATGTTGAGATCGGCATCGCGCCGGAGCACCAGGTCGCCTGTCGGCATCGAGGCCAGGTTGAGCGCGACCGACGTGCCGGGGCGGTAGGTGCCGGAGGCCTTCGGCGAGGACGAGACCACCACATCACAGCCGATCACCGCGTCCGCCATGCCGGTGTCGATGCGGACCTGGTTGATGGCGTCGGGATCGCGGCCGATCCGCACGAAGCTCAGCACCGCGCCGAATTTCTGCGCGAAGCCGGTGAAATCGAGAATGCTGGCACCCTTGCCCTCGAGATGCGCCGCCATCGAGATCAGTTGCCCGACGGTGACCACGCCGGTGCCTCCAACGCCGGTGACCAGCAGGTTGAACGGTGCGTCGAGCGTGGGAAGCGCGGGCAGGGGAACGCGTTGCATCAGGTTTTCGATGTCGAGATCCGCCGGCTTCGGCTTGTGCCGCTCGGCCCCCTCGACGGTGACGAAGCTCGGGCAGAAGCCGTTCAGGCAGGAGAAGTCCTTGTTGCAGTTGGACTGATTGATCTGCCGCTTGCGGCCGAATTCGGTTTCCTTCGGCTCGACGCTGAGGCAATTGGACTCGGTCGAGCAATCGCCGCAACCCTCGCAGACAAGCTCGTTGATGACGGCGAATGTCTTCGGATCGGGCAGCTCGCCCCGCTTGCGCCGGCGGCGTTTCTCGGTGGCGCAGGTCTGCTCGTAGATCAGCACCGAGACACCCGGAACCTGGCGCAGCTCGCGCTGCACGGCATCCATCTCGGCGCGCGCGTGAATGGTGATCCCGCGCGGGAAGTCGGCGCTCGCGAATTTTTGCGGATCATCAGACACCAGCGCGATCCGCTCGACGCCCTCGGCGCGGCAGATATGGGCAATGGCTTGAACGCTGACCGGCCCGTCGACCGGCTGGCCGCCGGTCATCGCGACCGCGTCATTGTAGAGGATCTTGTAGGTGATGTTGGCGCCTGCGGCGATCGCCTGGCGGATCGCCATCGAGCCCGAATGGTACCAGGTGCCTTCGCCGAGATTCTGGAAAATGTGATCCTTTCCGGTAAATCGCGAGGAGGCCGCCCAGTTGACGCCTTCGCCGCCCATCTGGATCAGCGACGAGGTTTCGCGGTCCATCCAGCTCGCCATGAAATGGCAGCCGATGCCGGCCAGCGCCTTCGAGCCCTCCGGCACCTTGGTCGAGGTGTTGTGCGGGCAGCCCGAACAGAAATAGGGGGTGCGCGTCGCGCCGGGATCGGAAAGGGCTACGACCGGCTGGCCGGTGATCTCGACTGCGCGTGCGGCGAAATTCTCGCCCCGGAACACCCCGTCGAGCCGCTTGGCGATCAGCGGCACCAGCTGGCGGGGCGACAGCTCGCCGGTCCAGGGGATCAGCCGCCGGCCGGTCTCGTCATGCTTGCCGACCATGCGCTGCGGCTTGTCGCCGGGCCAGTCGTAGAAATACTCCTTGAACTGGCTCTCGATGATGCCGCGCTTTTCCTCGATCACCACCACCTCGCGCTTGCCGCGGACGAAGTTCAGGGCATCGCGCCGTGCTAAGGGCCAGACCATGCCGACCTTGTAGATGTCGATGCCGAGCGTACGGCAGCGGGCCTCGTCGAGCCCGAGCAGCCTCAGGGCCTCCATCAGGTCGAGATGCGCCTTGCCGGTGGTCACGAAGCCGAACCGCGCATCGCTTACGCCATAGATCGCCCGGTCGATCGGGTTGGCCTCGGCAAAGGCGAAGACCGCATGTTTCTTGGCCTCCATCCGCTCCTCGATCTGCGGACCGGGGAGGTCGGGCCAGCGGTAGTGCAGGCCGGTGGCCGGGATCTCGAAATCAGGCTTTTCGAAGACGCGGTCGGGCTTGAGCAGGAAGGAACTGGCGCCCTCGACCGTCTCCGAGATCGCCTTGAAGCCGACCCACATGCCCGAATAGCGCGACAGCGCGTAGCCGTACTCGGCAAATTCCAGATATTCGGCCACACTGGCCGGGTTGAGCGTTGGCATGAACCAGGCCATGAAGGCCACGTCCGACTGGTGCGGCATCGACGAGGAGACGCAGCCATGGTCGTCGCCCGCCACTACCAGCACCCCGCCACGCGGCGAGGAGCCGTAGGCGTTGCCGTGCTTGAGCGCATCGCCGGCCCGGTCGACGCCGGGTCCCTTGCCGTACCAGAGCCCGAACACGCCCTCGACCTGCCGGTTCGGATTGGTTTCCACCTGCTGCGAGCCGAGCACCGCGGTCGCCGCAAGGTCCTCGTTGACCGCCGGCAGGAACTCGATGCCGCCTTGTGCGAGCCGCGCCTTCTGCCGCCACAATTCCATGTCGAGGCCGCCGAGCGGCGAACCGCGATAGCCCGAGACGAAGCCTCCGGTCTTCAGCCCCGCCTCGCGGTCGCGCCGCGCCTGGTCGAACAGCGCGCGGACCAGCGCCTGCGTGCCAGTCATGAACACCCGACCGGATGCGAGCGCATAGCGGTCGTTGAGCGTGTAGGCGGATGGGGCAGGGGTATGGAATGTCATGGGCAGCTCCTCTGCCCGCCAATATACCACTCCGGCGCTGGCAGGTCTTGCCAGATTGGCCGGCTTCAGTCATGAATATGAAAGAAATATCCATGAACTGCTTAGATAGAGAAAGGATTACCCTTCGTGGCGAGGGAATTCGAAATGCAGCCGGCAGACCGGCAGATCCTCAAGGCGCTGCAGGACGATGGCCGCATCTCCAACCAGGACCTGGCCGAGCGCGCGAGCATGTCGGCGTCCGCCTGCTGGCGGCGGGTCAAGGCGCTGGAGGAGGGCGGCGTCATCGAGCGCTACACGGCGCTGGTCAATCCCGAGGCCGTCGGGCTCGACTTCCACGCCATGGTGCACGTGGTGCTCTCGCGCCATCAGGCCGGCCACGTCGAGAACTTCATTCAGGCGGTGATGGGCCGCCCCGAAGTGCTCGACTGCTTCGCCACCACCGGCGACGCCGATTATCACCTCCGCATCCGCTGCCGCGATCTAAGCGCCTACAACGCGTTCCTGGAGGATTTCATGTTCGCGCTCGAAGGCGTCTCGACGGTGAAGACCAACCTGATCCTGCGGCAATTGAAGCACGAGACGCGGGTGGAGGTGTGAACTAGCTCCGCACCACCACCGTCCCCAGCAGCCAGTCGTGCACGGTCTGCTTGCGGTCGAGCACCAACGTGGCGAGCAGGATGAACGGGGTGAGCACCGCGTTCAAGGCCCAGAACAGCACGCCGTGGACGACGGCCAGCATGAAATCGACCGGGCGGCCGTCGAGGCGGGCGACGCGGATGCCCATCATCCGCATGCCGGGCGTGGCCTGGTTCGGTCCGCCCATCGACATGCCGATATAGGGAATGGCGACCAGCAGGAACAGGATCGGGTAGAGGAAGAAGCCCAAGCCCAGCGTGAAGATGCCGATGAAGAAGATCAGCACCGCCACCGGCACGCACAGCGCCAGCACGATGGCGTAGTCGATGAAGAACGCCAGCACGCGCTTGGTGCGCACGCCGTCATAGAGCGCGATGTCGTCGTAGGCGCCCATGGCGTGATTGTCGGCGCTCTCGCGGATCGGCTGGTTCATCGGTTTCTCCTGTCACAGGCACGGGCATTTTTGCCGCGTCGGGAAAGATGTAGGAAGTCAGGCCCTGCACTTAAAGGGTTTGCCGGTGGTTTGACTCCAAGGCCCACATACCAAGGCGCAAGATTGTCTGGTGCCGTGGACTGACATCTCTCCTCCGTCATCCCGGCCTTGAGCCGGGATCCAGCAGGCGAGCGTCCGCGAGCCGGAGGACTTGTCCGCACTCCAGTCTGCCAGCTTGACTTAGAGAGTCTCCCACCGCGCCGACGCGCGGTGGCTGGATGCCGGGTCGAACCCCGCATGACGGAGGCGGGGGAGTTGCCATCCGGGAACGAGGTCGTGGGCTTCAGGCGCGCGCGCCCCGCTCACCAGCCGCCCTTGGCGAGCAGCCGCGCCGCTTCGGGCGCGAAATAGGTAAGCACTCCGTCGCAGCCGGCGCGTTTGAAGGCGAGCAGCTTCTCCATCATGATCCGTTCGCCGTCGATATAGCCGGCGGCAGCGCCGGCCTTGATCATCGAGTATTCGCCCGACACCTGGTAGGCGAAGGTCGGCAGGCCGTAGGTGTCCTTCAGCGCCCGGCAGATGTCGAGATAGGGCAGGCCGGGCTTGACCATCAGCATGTCGGCGCCTTCCTCGACGTCCATCCCGGCATCGCGGATCGCCTCCATGGCGTTGGACGGATCGAGATAGTAGGTGCGCTTGTCGCCCTTCAAGAGCCCCGAGGTGCCGATCGCCTCGCGGTAGGGGCCGTAGCAGGCGGACGCGAACTTGGTCGCATAGGACATGATGCTGACCGATTGATGCCCGGCCGCGTCAAGCGCCCGGCGAATCGCGCCGATGCGCCCGTCCATCATGTCGGACGGCGAGATGATGTCGGCCCCCGCATCGGCCTGGTGCACGGCGGCCGCGGCGATCTGGCGGACCGTCTCGTCATTGACGATCTCTCCGTCGCGCAGGATTCCGTCATGGCCGTGGCTGGTGAACGGATCGAGTGCCACGTCGGTGATGATGCCGATATTGGGCACCGCCTGCTTGATGGCGCGGGTGGTCTGGTTGATCAGATTGTCCGGGTCGAGAATGTGCGATCCGGTCTCGTCACGCTTTTCCATCTCCACATTGGGGAAGGTGGCAAGCGCCGGAATGCCGAGATCGGCCGCCATCTTGGCCGCTTCCACCGCCTTGTCGACGCTCATCCGGTTGACGCCGGGCATGGCGTCGATCGGTTCGGTGATGCCGGTGCCGGGAATGATGAAGATCGGCCAGATCAGGTCGTCCACCGTCAGCCGCGTTTCGCGGGTCAGCCGGCGCGACCAGTCGGCGATCCGGGTGCGGCGCATGCGCCGGTGGCCGGTGATCTCGTCGACATCGGAGGCTGCCGCCGCCTTCAGTCCCGCAGCCGTGTTCTTCGAGCCCTCGCCCATGATCTTTCCATCCTCTGGCTTTTCTCGCGCCCGATTCCCCGTAGAGGCTCGCCGGCGCTGGTGTCAGTCGCTTTAGACCGCACCAGAGGTCGGGCGGTCAAGCCAGACAAATCATCTCACGTCCTCCCCGAGGCACGCGCGGGCTTGCACCGCAGGCTGCGCATTGGCTATGACAGGGGCCCGCGAGGGAGGTCTCATGATCTCCGCGCCCCGGACAACGAGGTCCCAATGATGGCGATATTGCAGATCGGAACCGCCCCGGAAGTCGGCACAGGCGCGCTTGAGGCCAGTTTCCGGCTGTTCACGCGGCTGGTGGCGCTGAGCTGCCTTCTCGCCGGCCTGCAGTACTGGGGACGGCTGATCGGCTATTCCGACGGCGGCGCCTACCGCTTCGACCTGATCCCGTCCTATTGGCAGCTGGCCTCGGCGTCGCTCGCCGTGCTGCTGCCGGTGGCGGCTGTCGGGTTGTGGATGCAGGTCTCCTGGGGCCCGGTGCTCTGGGTGGTGGCGGCCGGTTCGGAAATCATCATGCACAAGGGCCTGCCGCTCTGGTTCGGCGAGCGGCCGTTGCTGGTCATGGCGCACGCCGTGGTGATCGCGGTCTATGTCGGGTTCCGTGTCGCGCTCTTCGTCAAGCAGCGTTACGACGCCAGGCAGGTAACACCTGATTCACTTTGATTGACGCTTGGTCTCCGGTAACCCCCTGTTAAGCCTGCAGTTTAAGTAGAATTTTATGCGTATTCGATAGGGTCTGTCTCAAGGCGGGAACAAAATCCGCCATAACAAACAGTGAGGCAGTCATCATGTCATATACCAATTCAGCCGTAGCGACCGGCTCCAAAACCGCCGTTGCAAACGACGAGTCCGAGGCCCTGCGTGATCTCTATCTTGAATCGCTGCAACTGGTCGAGCGGCTCCACCGCCGTCTTCTCGATGTCATCAAGGACGAGTTCGACCGCGCCAACCGCACCGACATCAACGCCGTCCAGGCATTGCTGCTGTTCAACATCGGCAATTCCGAGCTGACGGCGGGCGAACTGCGCAGCCGCGGCTACTATCTCGGCTCCAACGTGTCCTACAATCTCAAGAAGCTGGTCGATCTCGGCTACATCAATCACCAGCGCTCGCGGGTCGACCGCCGCGCGGTGCGCATCAGCCTGACCGAGCACGGCGCCGAGATCGCCGAAACCGTCGGCGCGCTCTATGACCGCCACATCAACTCGATCGCCAAGGTTGGCGGCATTGGCGCCAGCGAGTTCGAGGAACTCAACAAGCTGATGCAGCGCCTGGACCGGTTCTGGAACGACAGTATCGCTTACCGCCTTTAAGCGGACCAATCTCTCAAGACAAAAAAACGGCAGGTCTGTACCTGCCGTTTTTTGCATTTCTGGATCCGGTACACAGGGGAAGGTGCTTCGATCGCCGGAAATTCCAACACTATGGGACGATCGGTGCGTCCGGACGGGACGCTGACCACGTCGCCGCAAGCCGTGGCCGGCCCGGGTCCGGCGACGGACCATGAATTAGCCATATTGCCGTGAAATCGGATGTGGTAAGCACAAGCTTGAAAACACCGAGCGGGCTTGCGGTGTATTGTATCGCCGCATGCTCACGCAAAAGTGTTGCGCCAAGCTTGACGGGCCGGTTTTGGTCCCCAATTCTTAACGTTAACAATGGTATTGAAGCCAGACCTGACGCTAGATTCGATTGCACGGTGGATGACGCATGAACAAGCCAACCCGACCTGACACTCTTTCCCGTCGCCGGTTCATCGGCCGTGCCGCCGCGCTGGCAGCCGCGACTGTCGCTGCAGGTCCCGCCCTGGCTCAGACCGCCATTGAAGACATCATCAATTCTCCCCGGCGCGGCAGCTGGGATGACCAGTTCGATGCCAAGAGTTCGAGGTCCGTGGCCGAGACCGCCACCCGCCACCCGATCGCAAGCGCCGATACCATCGCCTTCGTTGAGCGGGCCATTTTCGATTATCAGAATCTCATCGCCCGCGGTGGCTGGCCATTTGTCCCGGCGACCAAGAAGCTGCGCATGGGCGTGTCAGAGCCCGAGGTCCGGATCCTGCGGCAGCGGTTGATGGCTTCGGGCGATCTCGACCGCAACGCAGGGCTTTCCAACGCTTTTGACTCCTATGTCGACGGCGCGGTGAAGAAGTTCCAGGCCCGCCATGGCCTGCCGCCGGATGGCGTTCTGGGCAACTATTCCTACCAGGCACTCAACGTGTCGGCCGAGGTGCGTCTTGGCCAGCTCGAAACCAATCTCGTGCGCCTGCGCTCGATGTCGGGTTTCCTCGGCGACCGCTATGTCATGGTCAACATTCCGGCGGCGCAGATCGAAGCCGTGGAAAATAGCTCTGTTGTGCTGCGCCATACGGCGATCGTCGGCAAGATCGATCGCCAGACGCCGATCCTCAATTCCAAGATCCACGAGATCATACTCAATCCCTACTGGACCTCGCCGCGCTCGATCATCGAGAAGGATATCGTGCCACTGATGCGCAAGGACCCGACCTATCTGGCGCGCAACAATATCCGCCTTTTCGACGGCAAGGGCGAGGAAGTGGCGCCGGAAATGGTCGACTGGAACGCCGAGAAGGCCCCGGATCTGATGTTCCGCCAGGATCCGGGCAAGGGCAACGCCATGTCCTCGACCAAGATCAATTTCCACAACCCGCATGCAGTCTACATGCACGATACGCCGCAGCAGGGCGTGTTCAACAAGCTCATGCGGTTTGAATCCTCGGGCTGCGTGCGCGTCCAGAACGTGCGCGATCTCAACACCTGGCTGCTCAGGGACACGCCCGGCTGGAACCGCCAGGCCATCGAGGCCACAATCGCCTCGCGTGAAAACACCGTCATCGAATTGGCCGAACCCGTGCCGGTCTATTTCGTCTATTTCTCCGCGTGGGCATCCGAGGACGGGATTGTCCAGTTCCGCGACGACGTCTACCAGCGCGACGGCGTGGACGAACTGGCGCTGCGCTGAGCGGCCTGGCAATCCCGGTCGATGCTCCTTGAAGCCGCCCGCGACGGGCGGCTTTTTCATCGGCGCGCTGCAATGACGCAATCGGGACTGCGGATATTGCCCTCGCCATGCGACACGGTTAAATAGCCGCATCCGGCAGGGCACGCTGTTCTCCGGATTCGCGCCGTTTCCCGGGCCGCCGCCGACAGCGCAGGCGCTCCGTCAGACCCGAGCCATACAAGGAACCTGGAACATGTCCAACGCGACTTCTGCCGCCCGCTTCGCGGATGCCTTCTTCAATCGTCCCCTGGCTGACGCCGATCCGGAAGTCTTTGGCTCGATCCAGAGCGAACTGGGCCGTCAGCGGCACGAGATTGAGCTGATCGCATCGGAAAACATCGTTTCCCGCGCGGTGCTCGAAGCCCAGGGCTCGATCATGACCAACAAATATGCCGAAGGCTATCCCGGCAAGCGCTACTATGGCGGTTGCCAGTTCGTCGACATCGCCGAGGAACTGGCCATCGAGCGCGCCAAGAAGCTCTTCGGCTGCAATTTCGCAAACGTCCAGCCGAACTCCGGCAGCCAGATGAATCAGGCTGTATTCCTGGCGCTGCTGCAGCCGGGCGACACCTTCATGGGCCTTGACCTGAACTCGGGCGGCCACCTCACGCATGGCTCGCCGGTCAACATGAGCGGCAAATGGTTCAACGTCGTCTCCTACGGCGTGCGCGAAGACGATAATCTGCTCGACATGGACGCCATTGAGAAGCAGGCGCACGAGACAAAGCCGAAGCTCATTCTCGCAGGCGGCACCGCCTATTCGCGGGTCTGGGACTGGAAGCGCTTCCGCGAGATTGCCGACAGCGTCGGCGCCTGGCTGATGGTCGACATGGCCCACATCGCCGGCCTGGTTGCCGGCGGCGTGCATCCTTCGCCGCTGCCGCATGCCCATGTCGTGACCACGACGACCCACAAGTCGTTGCGCGGCCCGCGCGGCGGCATGATCCTGACCAACGACGAGGCCATGGCCAAGAAGATCAACTCCGCCGTCTTCCCCGGCCTGCAGGGCGGTCCGCTGATGCATGTCATCGCCGCCAAGGCGGTGGCCCTCGGCGAGGCCCTGACGCCGGAGTTCCGCGCCTATGCGCAGGCCGTGGCCGACAACGCCAAGACCCTTGCCGCCAGCCTGAAGGCGACCGGTCTCGACATCGTCTCCGGCGGCACCGACAACCACCTTATGCTGGTCGACCTGCGCCCGAAGAACGCCACCGGCAAGAAGGCCGAAGCAGCCCTCGGCCGCGCCAACATCACCTGCAACAAGAACGGCATTCCGTTTGATCCCGAAAAGCCGTTCGTCACGTCCGGCATTCGGCTCGGAACGCCCGCCGGTACCACGCGCGGCTTTGGCGCCAGTGAGTTCACCGAGATCGGCAATCTCATCGCCGAAGTGCTCGACGGCCTCAAGGTCGCCAATTCGGAAGAGGGCAACGCCTCTGTCGAGGCCGCGGTCAAGGCAAAGGTGATCTCGCTCACCGACCGGTTCCCGCTCTATCCGTATCTGGGATAGGGCTGATGCGCTGTCCCTATTGCGGTTCCGAAGACAGCCAGGTGAAGGATTCGCGGCCTGCCGAGGACGGTGCCGCGATCCGGCGCCGGCGGGTGTGTCCCGATTGCGGCGGCCGCTTCACCACCTTCGAACGGGTGCAACTGCGTGACTTGCAGGTGCTGAAGAAGACTGGACGGAGGGTGCCGTTCGATCGCGACAAGCTGGCGAAATCATTCCAGATCGCGCTGCGCAAGCGCCCGGTTGATCCCGAGCGCATCGACCGGGCGGTCTCCGGCATTGTCCGCCGGCTGGAAAGTTCGGGAGAAACCGAGATCGCCACCGACGAAATTGGCCTGCTGGTGCTGGAAGCGCTGAAAGCCCTCGATGATGTCGGTTTCGTCCGCTACGCCTCGGTCTACCGGGATTTCTCCGGGCCCGAGGATTTTGAGCGCACCATCGCTGAATTGACCGCGCGGATCGCCGGTGACAGCTCTGTCGGCGGAGACTTGTGACGCCATGGCGGTGAGCGCGCTCGACCGCCGTTACATGGCGGCGGCCATCCGTCTTGCCCGCTGGCATGAAGGCCGCACCGGCTCCAATCCGTCAGTGGCAACGCTGATCGTGCGCGAGATCGACGGCGCGCCGGTGATCGTCGGCCGAGGTGTGACCGCCCTTGGCGGCCGCCCGCATGCCGAACCGCAGGCGCTGGCTGAGGCAGGCGAACTGGCCCGCGGCGCTACCGCCTATGTCACCCTTGAACCCTGCGCCCATCACGGCCGCACGCCGCCTTGCGCCGAGGCTCTGGTCGCTTCCGGTGTGGCCCGCGTCGTGGCGGCCGCCACCGATCCGGACGAACGTGTCTCCGGCCGCGGCTACGCCATATTGCGCGCCGCCGGCATCGAGGTGGACGAGGGTGTGCTGGCAGGCGAGGCTGCGCGCGATCTTGCCGGCTACCTCACGCGCCGGGTCAAGAACCGCGCCCATGTCACCCTTAAATTAGCGATATCTAACAACGGGAAGATCGGACGGCGCGACGGCAGCCAGGTGGCCATCACCGGTGAGATCTCCCGCAACCAGGTTCATGCGTTGCGCGCCCGTTCCGATGTCATCCTGGTCGGCGCCGGCACGGCGATCAATGATGACCCTGAACTGACCTGCCGGCTTCCCGGGCTCGAAGACCGGTCTCCGGTCCGCCTGGTGCTCGACACCCATCTCAGGCTGCCGGCCCGGTCGAAGCTGGCGGCAACGGCGCGAGACGTTCCGCTCTGGATCGCCACGGCTGCCGCACCCGATGATCCGCGCCGGTCCGAGCTTGCGGCGCTTGGCGTGGAGTTTATCGCCTGTGACGCCCATGACGGCCGCATAGCGCTGCCCGAACTGCTCGAGGATATTGCCGCCCGCGGCCTCTCGACCGTCTTTGTCGAAGGCGGCGCGGAAGTAGCCCAGGCCTTTCTCGCCGAAGATCTCGTTGACCGTATCATCCTGCTGACAGGGGATGCGGACATCGACGGGGAAGCGGTGAACGCTCCGGTCACCAGGACGACCGTGCCAAAGGCTTTCCGGCCGGTCGCATCCATGAGATACGGGGCCGACCAGATGGATGAATACGAAAGGGCCTGAGACCATGTTTACCGGCATCATCACCGATATCGGCCAAGTGGCCGCCGTCAGTGCGCGCGATCAGGGCGTGAGCCTGCGCATCGAGACCGCCTGGGATCCCGCCACGATCGACATCGGCGCCTCGATCGCCTGTTCGGGGGTCTGCCTGACGGTAACGGCACTTCCGGCCCAGGGCGACAATTCCCGCTGGTTCGAGGTCGAGGCCTGGGAGGAAGCGCTGCGGCTGACATCCATAGGCACATGGACGGCCGGTACGCGGATCAATCTCGAGCGCTCGCTGAAGATCGGCGACGAGCTTGGCGGGCACATGGTCTCCGGCCATGTCGACGGTCAGGCCGAAATCATTGCCATTAAGGACGAGGGCGAAGCCCGCCGCTTCACCCTGCGCGCGCCAGGCGAGTTGTCCCGGTTCATTGCGCCCAAGGGCTCGGTGGCGCTCGACGGTACGTCGCTGACGGTCAATGCCGTCAACGACACGGATTTCGACGTCCTTTTGATCAGGCACTCCCTGTCGGTCACCACCTGGGGTGAACGCGAAGTTGGCGACCTCGTCAATCTCGAGGTCGACCAGATGGCGCGCTATGCCGCCCGTCTCGCCGAGACCGCCAGGCTCGGATGATCGCCGTCTCGGCCCGCATCAGGCTTCATCGTCGAAATTGGGGATCGCCGAGGCGGAACCGGGCGGCTAGGTGCAACCCGAACACGGCGAACACATGCATCAGCCAGAGTGAATCATTGCGCGCCAGGAAGAAGGTTTCCAGGAACGACAGCAGTGCTGCAAAAACGATGATCATGAAGAACATGTCGGCGATCTTGCGGTTTTCCGGGATTTTCCGTGCCTTGCTGTAATTGATCATCGGGCCGATGAACAGGATCCAGAGCAGCACCGAGCCGCCGATGAAGCCGAGATTGAGCAGGATATCGAGATAATTGTTGTGGCCATGGACAATGAACCGGTAGTCCCATGCCGATTCAAACGGCTTGTCGAGCAGGAACACGTTGTCGGTGTTCCAGAAATTGTAAAGGCCGAAACCCATCCACTTATGCTCGGGGATCTTTGACAGGCTGAACTCCCAAAGGGTGGTCCGCCCGGTATAGGTCCGGTCACCGAGCAGATCCTCGATCAGATAGGAAATGCGCCCGCTGTAGAGCGAGCCCAGTGTCATTACCGCCACGCCCGCCAGCGTGGTGACGAAGGCGAGGACCGCCGCTCCGCTGCGCCCGAACAGGCCTGCCATCAGTACGATCATGATCGACAACGGGAAAAAGCCGCTGGTGGTTTTCGAGCCGGTTTTCAGCACGAACAGGGTGCCCGCCAGAAAGACGATCAGCCCGCCCAGACGATGACCTGACCGCATCAAGTAGACACCAAAGATCGCGATCACGCACATCACCGGGCCGGCAACGTTCTTGTGGCTGAAATGGCCGCGCCACAGCCCGGCATGCTGTGGCTCGTAGGCATCGTAGCCGTGCATCGCCAGATCGGGCACCAGCACAAGCCCGCCATAGGACATCGCAAGCGCCGCCGCCGCCCCGGCGAGCAGGGCCAGCTGAAAATCCTTTTCACTGCGCGGCAGGACGATGGTCGCGAACGCGATGAACATGCCGATCACGGTCAGCACCACGGCACGAATGGTGGAATCCGGATCCGGCGCCCGCGCCACCGAGTAGGCAAGGATGACGGCCAGAAGCAGGTAGCTGGGGGTGAGCAGGCTGGTGAGCACCTTGCGGCTGGCAAGGCACATCATCGCCACGGCAAACACCAACCCGGCGGCGAGAAATCCGACCTGGTTGATGACGCTGCCGCCATCGCCGGCGGTTTCGCTGACCAGGCTGACGCTGACGAACGGCCGAAGCGAGATCAGCATCAGTGCCATTCCGAGCGCGGAGAGCACGATCGCCGACAGCCGCAAGACGCCGGGGGTCATGATTCCGGGCCGGGCGAAGTCCAGGCGGTCCTGCAGCGGTGGCCAGACCGGCCGGCGCAGCGGTCCGGCAGTGTAGGTTGATACGTGGCGCATGCCATTGCCCGGGCGAGAGGTGTCAGGCTCCGAGCATCCGCATTTATGGTTAACCGAGCGTAAACGTTGCAGGCCTCGGGCGATGATGGCAGAGGCTGAAGGGCAGGGGCCTGAAACTCAGGGGTTTGAAACGCTGCCGGCGTCTCAACCGCCGGTCCCGGTCGCCGCCCGCGTCCCGGCGTCCGGATCGCCAAGTTGCGCCAGCGCCTCCGATCCCTTCGGACAGAGCCCGTAGATGCCGGTCGCCACCCGCTCGAACCAGCCGTAGTGATTGTCGGCCATCAGCGCCCTCGCTCTTTCAACGCCGGAGGCCTTGGCGACCAGCGCGGCCTTCGTCGGCCCGAGTTCCAGGAGAACCCGGGCGCAGCGCAGGGCGTCCTGCCGGTAGGCGGTCATCAATCCCTGCCGTGTGGCGCCGCCGGAATTGGGGTCGCCCGTGCGTTTGGCGAATTCCTTCAGCAGCCTTGCCTTCTTGATGCTGGATTTCCTCGGCTTGTAGGGCCCCGGGTCGGCATGCACTTCCACCAGCCCGTCTTTCAGCCGCACCGTCATCAGCCCGAGGCCGAGCCGGCGGCAGAGCGAGGTGTTGGCGGCGATCGCCTTTTGAAACGCCCGCCCGGTTCCGCGCGGCACCGCGATATAGACCACGTCGGTGATCGCCTGCCGTTCGATGCCCTGGTGAAACAGCGACAGCGAGAAGCCGGTCTTCAGCTCCACCACGACCGGATCCTCGTCGCCGCGCACGGCGACGATATCGGCCGCCCCGATCTCGCCCTTGACCGCATAGCCCTGGGCTTCAAGCAGGGCCTTGACCGGCGGATAAAGGTCGGTTTCTCGGGGTTTGGCTGCGCTCATGATTGCCTGCATATCGGAGTCGTCCCGCCGCGCAAAGATGCCGGCGCGGCCCACCGTCCGAGCCGGGATTGAAAAGCATTCAGTGGGAGCGCCCCCACGCACAGCCGTCGCGGGAGCGGACAAATGGCCGCTGCGGCCGCTCAAACAGCCATTTCCGCTTGCCAAGCCGCGGACAAAGTGATTTGACCGCGCTCTGATCCGACCCAATTCTCAGGTTCCAGTCAGGAACCCAGACGCGTGGCAATTCTGTCCGCAAAAAGGAAAGCCGTCATGGCAAAGCCCAAGATCCCGCATCTTCTGATCGTTGAAGCGCGCTTTTACGATGATATGTCCGATGCCCTGCTGGATGGTGCGAAGTCCGCGCTCGATGCGGGCGGCGCCACCTACGATGTCGTCACCGTCCCGGGTGCCCTGGAAATCCCGCCGGCGATCGCCATGGCGCTCGACGCGATGGACGAAGGCGGCGCCGAGTATGACGGCTTTGTCGCCCTCGGCGTGGTCATTCGCGGCGAAACCCACCATTTCGATATCGTCGCCAATGAATCGGCGCGTGGCCTGATGACCTTGTCGATTTCCGAATCGCTGGCGCTCGGCAACGGCATCATGACCACCGAGAACGCCGAGCAGGCCTGGGAGCGGGTCAGCAAGGACCGGCTCGACAAGGGCGGCTTCGCGGCGCGCGCAGCGCTGTCGATGATCGCGCTGAAAGACAAGCTGGCAGGCTGATCGTGGCGACAGAAGATACCTCCCCGCAACCGGCGTCCCAGCCGGAAGTCAAGGCCGCCAACCAACGCGGCGCTGCCCGGCTGGCCGCGGTCCAGGCGCTCTACCAGATGGATATCGGCGGCGCCGGCGTGCTCGAGATCGTTGCCGAATACGAAGCCCATCGTCTCGGCAGCGAGATCGATGGCGAGCAGTACCGTCCGGCCGATCCGGCCTGGTTCCGCGCCGTCGTCTCGGGCGTTGTCGAAAACCAGCGGGCGCTTGATCCGGTGATTCGCTCCGGCCTGACCGAGGACTGGCCGTTGTCGCGGCTTGACGCGACCCTGCGTGCCATCCTCAGGGCAGGGGCCTGGGAGCTTTCCGCCAAGAAGGACGTGCCGGTCGCCGTCATCGTCAATGAATATGTCGATGTGGCGCGGGCCTTCTTTGATGGCGAGGAACCCAAGATCGTCAATGCGGTGCTCGACCGCCTGGCGCGCAAGTACCGTGGCGACCCCAAGCCCGGCAAGGACTGACAAGGACTGAGCCTATGGCGTTTCTCGACAAGGTTGGACTGGCCGGGGCGACGGACGCCGAAAATCTGGCCCGCCGCAACGCGCTGCTGCTGTCCGGTGCGCAAGCCTTCGGCGGCGCTGCCGCGCCCATCGCCATTTCCATGGGCGGGCTGGCGGGTTTCTACCTGCTCGGCACCGACAAGTCGCTCGCCACAGCGCCGGTGACCGGTTTCAACATCGGCGTGGCGGTCGGCGCTCTACCTGCTGCCTGGCTGATGCGCCAGATCGGCCGCCGTCACGGCTTCCTGTCGGGCATGGTCATGACCGCGCTTGGCGGCATCATCGCGGCGATTGCGCTGTTCCGTCATGAGTTCTGGCTGTTTGCCTTCGGCATGGCCTTCATCGGTCTGGGCGGCTCTTTCGTGCAGCAGTACCGCTTCGCCGCCGCCGATGGATCGCCGACCAATTTCAAGGCGCAGGCCATCTCCTGGGTGCTGGCTGGCGGCGTCTTCGCTGCGATCATCGGGCCACAGACGGTGATCTTCACGCGCGAATTGTTCGATCCGGTGATGTTCGCCGGCTCCTTCGTGGCCCTCGTGCCGCTGGCCATGATCACCATGTCGATCCTGTGGTTCCTGCGCATCCCCAACGACACCAAGCCCGGCGACGCTGGCCACGACGAGACGCCGGCGCGTCCGCTTTTCGAGATCATCAGCCAGCCGCGCTTCGTCACCGCCATGATCTGCGGCGTCGGATCCTATGCCCTGATGACCTTCATGATGACCGGTGCGCCGCTGGCCATGGTCGGCTGCGGCTTCTCGCCCGAACTCGCCACGCTCGGCATCCAGTGGCATGTGATGGCGATGTTCGCACCGAGCTTCTTCACCGGCAAGCTGATCGCCCGCTTCGGCCGCGACACCATCACCGCCACCGGCCTCCTTATCCTGCTCGGTTGCGCCATCGTCGCGCATATGGGCATCGAGCTTTGGAACTTCTGGCTGGCACTGGTGCTTCTGGGCGTCGGCTGGAATTTCGGCTTCATCGGCGCCACCACCATGGTGACCATGACCTATCGCCCGTCGGAGAAGAACAAGGTGCAGGGGTTTCATGACGTCACCCTGTTCGGCATCGTCGCCTTTTCGTCGTTGATGTCGGGCAAGGTGCTCAACGCCTGGGGTTGGGATGCACTCAATACGCTGTTCTGGCCGGTGGCGCTGTTCTGCCTGCTGGCGCTTGGCGCGCAGATCCTTTGGGAACGCCGCCGGTCGTTCTGATCACGGCCGGGTCCAGACCGCCGGTCGGTCCCGCTCGAATTGCCGGTTTTCCTTGCGGGCTGCAGCGAGCTTTCCAATCCGGCAGCGTTTCCCAGAGCTTATTGGCCGTGTTGGGGCAATAACACTATATGCGCCCTTGACGACACCCCGCCTGTGTCGCAATCATCCGCCGCGATGCGGCAGGGTGCCCGGACGTGTGGTTCGTGCGCCTTTCGCTGCGCAGTATCTGGCCGGAGGGAGGATTCCGGCCGCATTGGAGGGATATCAGCATGACAATTCTTTTTGCTGTGATCGCCTGTGGATTGCTTTCCGTTGTCTACGCCATCTGGGCGACCAAGTCGGTGATGGCCGCCGACCAGGGCAACGCACGCATGCAGGAAATCGCAGGCTATATTCGTGAAGGCGCTCAGGCCTACCTGAACCGCCAGTACACCACCATCGCAATCGTGGGCGCGGTTGTTTTCGTTATCACCTGGGTGCTGCTCGGCGCCACCGCCGCCATCGGCTTTCTGATCGGCGCGGTTCTTTCGGGTATGGCGGGCTATGTCGGCATGCACGTGTCGGTTCGCGCCAATGTGCGCACGGCGCAGGCTTCGGCGGTCAATCTTGCCGGCGGCCTGGACATCGCCTTCAAGGCGGGCGCCATTACCGGCATGCTGGTGGCCGGCCTCGCGCTTCTGGGTGTTGCGGTCTACTACTATGTCCTCACCGGTCCGATGGCGCTTGCCTCCGACAGCCGTCAGGTGATCGACGCGCTGGTGGCGCTGGGCTTCGGCGCATCGCTGATCTCCATCTTCGCCCGTCTCGGCGGCGGCATCTTCACCAAGGGCGCCGACGTTGGCGGTGACTTGGTCGGCAAGGTCGAAGCCGGCATTCCGGAAGACGATCCGCGCAACCCGGCAACCATTGCCGACAACGTCGGTGACAATGTCGGTGACTGCGCCGGCATGGCCGCCGACTTGTTCGAAACCTACGCGGTGACCGTGGTCGCCACCATGGTTCTCGGCGCCATCTTCTTTGGCGGCATGGATGTGCTTGGCTCGGCCATGCTCTATCCGCTGGCCATTTGCGGCGCTTCGATCATCACCTCGATCGTCGGCACCTTCTTCGTCAAGCTTGGCACCAACGGTTCGATCATGGGCGCCCTCTACAAGGGCCTGATCGTTACCGGCGTGCTGTCGATCATTGGTCTGGGCGGCGCCACCTCGCTGACCATCGGCTGGGGTGAGATCGCCGTCATCGACGGCAAGGCGATCACCGGGACCAACCTGTTCATCTGTGGTGTCGTCGGTCTGATCGTCACCGCGCTGATTGTGGTCATCACCGAGTACTACACCGGCACCAACAAGCGCCCGGTCAACTCGATCAGCCAGGCATCGGTCACCGGTCACGGCACCAACGTGATCCAGGGTCTCGCCATCTCGCTGGAATCGACGGCTCTGCCGGCGATCGTCATCGTTGGCGGCATCATCTCGACCTACCAGCTGGCAGGCCTGTTCGGCACCGGCATCGCGGTTACCGCCATGCTCGGCATCGCCGGCATGATCGTCGCACTCGACGCCTTCGGTCCGGTCACCGACAATGCCGGCGGCATCGCCGAGATGTCGGGCCTTCCGCCTGAAGTCCGTCAGGCCACCGACGCGCTCGACGCGGTCGGCAACACCACCAAGGCCGTGACCAAGGGCTACGCCATCGGTTCGGCTGGTCTTGGCGCACTGGTGCTGTTCGCAGCCTACTCGAACGACCTTCAGTTCTTTGCCGCCAAGGCAAACGCGGAAGGCTCGACGCTCTATCCTTACTTCAAGGACATGGGCGAGATCTCGTTCGACCTCTCCAACCCCTACGTGGTTGCCGGCCTGATCTTCGGCGGTCTCATCCCCTACCTGTTTGGCGGCATCGCCATGACGGCCGTGGGGCGTGCTGCCGGCTCGATCGTCGAGGAAGTGCGCATGCAGTTCCGCAACAAGCCGGGCATCATGGCAGGCACCGAGAAGCCCGATTACGGCCGTGCGGTGGACATCCTGACCAAGGCCGCGATCCGCGAGATGATCGTGCCGTCGCTGCTGCCGGTCCTGGCTCCGCTGTTCGTCTATTTTGGCGTGCTGCTGATCTCCGGCTCCAAGGCTTCCGCCTTTGCCGCCCTCGGCGCCTCGCTTCTGGGCGTGATCGTCAACGGCCTGTTCGTCGCCATCTCGATGACTTCGGGCGGTGGCGCATGGGACAACGCCAAGAAGTCCTTTGAAGACGGCTTCGTCGACAAGGACGGCGTCAAGCACGAAAAGGGATCGGACGCCCACAAGGCTTCCGTGACCGGTGACACCGTCGGCGATCCGTACAAGGACACCGCCGGCCCGGCCGTCAACCCGGCGATCAAGATCACCAACATCGTAGCACTTCTGTTGCTGGCAGTGCTGGCGCACTGATCCAGCGCAAGGCAATTGCCTCAGACTGAAAAACCCCGCGGAGAGCGATCTCCGCGGGGTTTTAAATGTCAGGTCCTGTATGGATTGGCCTCAGCGATCCCGAACAGGAAGGATCAGTTGTTGCCACCAAGAATGTTGCGGGCCGTGTTTGCTGCCGATTCCGAACTGGTGGCGCCCGCCATCACCTGCGCCAGGAAGGACTTGTCGACACCGCCGGTCGGCGTTGTCCGGGAGATCATGTCGAACACCCTTCCATCCTGCAGCGTGTAATTGGCGATCTGCTTGACCGTGCCCTCTTCATCGAAATAAACCGCCAGCACCGTCTGATCGACCAGCTTCTGCTTCATGAACATGGCGGGACGGGTACGCTTCTGGGATATGTAGTAGAAGACCTCGTTGTCGAAGGTTGCCGTGGTCGACGGCGTGCCGAGCGACAAGAGCACCTGTTCGCGGCTTGACCCGACAGGCGTCAGTTCGAGCGCGGTCTGGTCGACGACGTACCCTTGATGGAAGACTTCGCCGGTGGTGCAGCCGCCGAGCGCGACCGTTGAGATGACCGCAATTGCAGCGCCGAGACGCAATTTCCGTCCGGTTGCCTTGAAAACTCTTATCGTCAACGACATCTCCCTTTGGCACGCAGGCTCGAAAGCCGCAGCCATTGCGTTTTGCGTCCCATTCGGTAAACCAGCTTCCGCACGGATGCAACACACCAGTCTCTCGCAGTTGCGATGATATCCATCGGCCATTGAAGGCATTTTCATGATCTGGAACCTGTTCAAGCGAAAAAAATCCAATCAGGCTCTGGTTGAAAGGCAATATGCCGAGATCACCGGAGCAGCTCGGTCGCCGGTTTTCTACGAGGCCATGGGTGTGCCCGATACCGTCATGGGGCGGTTCGAAATGATCTCGATCCATCTCATTCTATATCTGCGCCGCACCGGCTCCGCCGGCGAGGCGGCCCGGGGGCTGGCGCAGGATCTTGTCGACGCCTTCTTCGAGGATGTCGACCATTCGATCCGTGAGCTCGGTATCGGCGACATGGGTGTGCCCAAGCGGATGAAAAAGCTGGCAAAGATGTTCTATGGCCGCGTGAAGTCCTACGGACAGGCGCTGGACACTGGTGATCGCCAGGGCCTGGTCGATGCGCTCAGGCGCAATCTTCATCCGGAAAGCGGAGACGAAGCGCCGCCCATGCAGGCGCTGTCGGACTGGATGATCGCCACGGCACGGTCGCTTGGCGATGTGCCTGAAGAAAAGCTGGCGGCCGGGCAACTCACGTTCAAGTCCATGGATCGGGAGGTGATCCGATGACCGCTCCGGACAAGGATCTGTTTTCCTACGAGGTCAAGGTCAGCCACGTTTCGACCAACCCGATCACGGTCCGGATTTCCGCCGATGCGACCGATCTCAAGCGGCTTGGCCGCCAGTGGAGCGTGACTGAAGTCCGGAGTTTTGAAGCCGAACTGGTCCTCGGTCGCTGGAAACGCGACGGGATCCGGGTGAAAGGCCATGTCAGCTCCGCGATCGTGCAGGAATGCGTCGTCACCCTGGATCCGGTTGAGCAGCAGATTGAAGAGGATTTGGAAGCGGTGTTCCTTCCCGAGAATTCGCGGCTGGCGCAGCGGCCCGTCGATCGCAATGGCGAGATGTTTCTCGATCCCGACGGCCCGGATCTGCCTGAACTGTTTACCGGCGATTCGATTGATGTCGGGGCGGTAGCGGCCGAGTTCGCAGCCCTTTCGATCGATGCCTACCCGCGCAAGGAAGGCCTTGAATATACCGATCATGTGGAAAGCGATCCGGCTTCGGACAAAAAACCGTCACCTTTTGCGGTTTTGCAGGGTCTCAAGCGCGACGAATCCGCCGGCTAGCTTCACATGTGATGACAAAGCGGTTGTACACCGTGCGAAAACGGGTATTTTCGGCCCACAAATCCGGCCTATAGAGCCGGGGACAAAGGACGGGGCGTGATCAGGATTGCGGTTGATTTGATGGGGGGCGACCATGGCCCCAAGGTTGTCGTGCCCGGCGTCGCCAAGGCGCTGGAGCGCCATCCGGACATCCGCTTTACCCTGTTTGGCCTCGAAGGCGAATGTACGCCGGTCCTCGACAAGTTCCCGGCACTGCGCGAGGCCTCCACCTTCGTGGCCTGCGAAGTGGCCGTGAGCATGGACGACAAGCCGAGCCAGGCGCTTCGGCACGGCCGCTACCGCTCATCGATGTGGCGCGCCATCGAAGCGGTCAAGACCGGCGATGCCGATGTCTGCGTTTCGGCAGGCAACACCGGCGCCCTGATGGCGATGTCGCGGTTTTGCCTGCGCACCATGGCCAACATCGACCGGCCGGCCATCGCCGCGATCTGGCCGACCATCCGCGGCGAAAGCATCGTTCTCGATGTCGGCGCGACCGTTGGTGCGGATGCCCAGCAGCTGATCGATTTCACCATGATGGGGGCCGCCATGGCCCGCGCGCTGTTCGAGATCGAAAAGCCGACCGTCGGGCTGCTCAACATCGGTGTCGAAGAAATCAAGGGCCAGGAAGAGGTCAAGGAAGCCGGACGCTTGATCCGCGAGGCGGCGATGCCGAGCTTTGACTATTACGGTTTCGTCGAGGGCGACGATATCGGCAAGGGAACCGTCGATGTGGTGGTGACCGAGGGGTTCGCCGGAAACATCGCACTCAAGACCGCGGAAGGCACCGCCCGCCAGATTGCGGGCTATCTGCGCGCGGCGATGTCGCGAACCCTGATGGCCCGCATCGGCTACCTGTTTGCCAAGGGCGCATTTGACCTGTTGCGCGAGAAAATGGATCCCGGCAAGGTCAATGGCGGGGTCTTTCTCGGCCTCAACGGCATTGTCATCAAGAGCCACGGCGGTGCCGACGTGGAAGGCTTCGCTGCGGCCGTTGACGTTGGCTATGACATGGCCCGCAATGGTCTCAAAGCCAAAATCGAACATGATCTCAACCTTTATCATACCCGCCGCTCAGCGCTTGCTGTGCCGGTCGTGGACAGTTCTTCCAGCTAGGATGCCAGCATGATCCGTTCCGTTGTCCGTGGTTTCGGGGCCCACCTCCCAGATCGCATCATGAAAAACAGCGATCTTGAGGGCGTTGTTGAAACCAGCGATGAATGGATCGTCCAGCGGACCGGCATTCGCCAGCGCCATATTGCCGGCGAGGGCGAAACAACGGCATCCCTTGGCGAGATGGCGGCCCGTCAGGCGCTTGAACGCGCCAATATGACGCCGGCCGACATCGATCTCATCATTTGCGCGACGTCCACGCCGGACAACACCTTTCCCGCCACTGCGGTCAACATCCAGAACCGGCTGGGAATGCACCATGGTGCGGCGTTTGATGTCCAGGCGGTCTGTTCGGGCTTCATCTTCGCCGTGACGACGGCCGACAGCTACATCAAGTCCGGTGTTGCCAAGCGCGTCCTGGTCATCGGCGCGGAGACTTTTTCCCGGATTCTCGACTGGAACGACCGGACCACCTGCGTTCTGTTTGGCGACGGCGCCGGCGCCATCGTCCTGGAAGCCGCCGAAGGCGAGGGGACGACAGCTGATCGCGGCGTTCTGACCGCGCATTTACGCTCTGACGGCGCGCATCGCGACAAGCTCTATGTCGATGGCGGCCCGTCGACCACCGGCACGGTCGGGCATCTGCGCATGCAGGGCCGGGAAGTGTTCAAGCATGCGGTCGGCATGATCACCGATGTGATCGAGGCGGCCTATGCCGCCACCGGCATTGGCTCCGAGGATATTGACTGGTTCGTGCCCCACCAGGCTAACCGCCGCATCATCGACGCATCTGCCCGCAAGCTCGGGATCGATGATTCCAAGGTCGTTGTCACGGTTGATCACCATGGCAATACCTCCGCGGCCTCGATTCCGCTGGCTCTTGCCGAAGCCGCGTCCGATGGCAGAATCAAGAAAGGTGATCTGGTTCTGCTCGAGGCCATGGGTGGCGGATTCACCTGGGGTTCGGTGCTTTTGCGCTGGTAGTCGCATCGCCCGCGCAACAAACAATTAACCATCTCTGCACCGCTGTCTTGCTGCCCGCGAGGGAAATCGAAGCCATTTGCGGGAGTTGCTTGACCTTGAGGAACATGATCCATAATGTTACCGAACTGCATCTATGGGCGGCGGGGAAGCTGACCAGTTTGGTTGGAAAAAATGAGTGGTAAAACGATTACCAGAGCTGATCTCGCGGAAGCGGTTTTCCGTAAAGTCGGGCTTTCTCGAACTGAATCAGCGGAACTCGTTGAGATGGTCATAGATGAAGTGTGCGGCGCGATTGTCCGGGGCGACAGCGTCAAGCTGTCTTCGTTCGCTACATTCCAGGTACGCGACAAGAAGGAACGGATCGGCCGCAATCCCAAGACAGGCGAGGAAGTTCCGATCAGCCCGCGCCGCGTGATGACCTTCAAGGCATCCAACGTGCTCAAGAACCGTGTTCTCAAGGGCCATCTCGCACGCAAGGGCAAGGCCAAGGCCAGACCCTGAGCGGTTTTCAGCCTCGGCGGTGAGCGCCGAACCAAGCGCAAACCTGTGCGGAAGCCGGCTGAGGCTACAGCAGCACTTGATATTCTTGCCGCAAAGCTTTGAAATGATGTTCGCTTGACGTTGCCTGACCGCGATTCGTGATGGCATGGATGCAACGCTCCCACACAGCGCCCGGACGGTTCCGTCGGCAAAGCGGGTGGGGCGCATCAGACTGCAGCATTTCCGGCGTCGGTTGTCCGTTTGCGTGGGCGCCCGGCGTTATTTGAGATCGGAGTGGCCCAATGGACAAGAGCCCTGACGCGTTCCGGACGATATCCGAAGTGGCGGAAGATCTGGATCTTCCGCAGCACGTGTTGCGGTTCTGGGAAACCAGGTTCACCCAGATCAAGCCGATGAAGCGCGGCGGTGGCCGGCGCTACTACCGTCCCGACGACATCGAGCTGCTCAAGGGGATCCGCATCCTTCTCTATGATCAGGGCTACACGATCAAGGGCGTCCAGAAGCTGCTCAAGCAGAACGGCAACAAGTTCGTCATTGCCATAGGCAGCGGCGACATGGCTGCGGTGGAAGCGCTCTCGGCCGCCATGATGGAAGAGCAGCCCGCAGCCCGGGCGCCTGCGGCCGAAGAGGATCAGCTGGTCGGCAAGCCGAGACTGCCTTCCACCCGCCGGTTTTTCGGGCTGGGCGGCGACGCCGGAAAGCCGGAGGCCGAGGCGCCGGAGAACGGGGCAGGCGGGCTCAAACGTGATGACCGCGCGCTGCTGCAGGAAGCCCTCTACGATCTGCTGGAATGCAAGCGTCTGCTCGACCAGGTGCGCTGAGGTCGGCAACGGCGGGGTTCGCCGGAGCATGTCCATTCAGGCTGAGGCAGTTTTCATGAGGGCAAGCCGGACCCTAGTTCAGCAATCTGTCATGCAGGCTGCGCGCTTCGGCGATCGCTGCCTCAAGATGCGCTTCGAGTTGCCCAAGCTCTTTTGTCCTGGCCAGGGCCAGAGCCATTTCCAGTTGCATGATGACCATGGCGATACGGTCGTGTTCGTCCTGCGTCGCCAAGGTCACGATTTCCGGGGCAGGTCGGGAGAGGCGGCGCAGTGTCATGAGCGGGCTGTGAACCCCTCGAAATAGGACTTGAGATCCTCGCGCGAGAACTGCTTCTCGATATCCGCGGGGTTCATCGTCTCGGCCCCGAACCATGGGAATTTCCGGTCGTCGAAACTCTCGCTCAGAAAATCGATGAATCCCCTGTGCCGCGCACTCTTGGCCACTTCGGGATGCATCGCAAGCCAGATCTCGACGCGGAAATCGAAGCCGAGATCGACATGTTCCACATCGCCGCCGATGGCTCTGGCGTAATTCGGCATCAGCCCGATGCCAGCGCCCTTGGCGACGGCCCAGTAATGCGCCGACGAGAAATTGGTCTTCATCCGCACCATGCGCTCGGCGATCTTGGGTCCGAAGACCTTGTCCAGTTCATAGCCGCGCAGCTGGTCCGTCTGCTGTTCGACCACCCGGTGGTTGACCATGTCGGCGACACTTTTCGGCCGCCCGAACTTCTCGAGATAAGCGGTGCTGGCAAACGGGGTCAGATGCAGGTAGCCAAGCCGCTTGACCTTCAGTTCAGGCCGGTTGGGCATCTCCAGTTGTACGGATATGTCGGCTTCCATGCGCAGGACATCGACCGAACGCATGGCGCATTGCAGTTCGATCCGGTTCTGCGCGCCGGTGTCGTTCATGTAATCGACAATGCGTGGCGTGAGCCAGAAACTGCCCAGGCCCTCGGTGATGGCGAGCCGGATTGGTCCACTTGCTTCGCGTTCGGCCATCGCCGCCACGCGCCACATGTCGGACACCGAGCTTTCGACATCGCGCGCCGCAAGCACCACCCTGCGCCCTTCATCGGTCAGCCGCACACCCTCGGCTTCGCGAAACAAGAGCAGATAGCCAAGCTGGTCCTCGAGACGGGAAATGGTGCGCCGTGACGTGTTGACGGACATGCCGAGTTCGTCCGATGCCTTGCGGAAACTGCACAGTCTCGCCACGGCCAGGAAGACCCTGATGCTGTTCCAATCGGCGTTGCGCCATTGGTGTTCCATGGGGGGAACTCTCTGTTACATTCTTTGCCAAAGTCAAATCGGACCGCCGCGGCTAGGTTATCCGGATAAAAAGGGATTGCCCGCCATGTCAGCCACACCACAAAATAGTCTTTCATCAGTAAATGCAAGTGCATTGGCCGACGAGACGGCTCTGGAAGCCGAGCGCATGCATCGCGCCGCTGCTATGGTCAGCGTCACCAACCGGCTGGAACAGGCCGAGGTGCCGCGCCTGCTTGAAGCCGCCGGCAAGATCATCGGCCGCCTGGCCGAACCGGAGACGGTCATTCGCGTCGCTGAGAAGAACGCCGACGCGGTCTGGTTGTTCACCCGCCGAGGCAGGGCCCGTCCGGAAGGCTTCATGTCCGCCCTGCTGCTCAACGAAGCAGGCCGCTCGGCGCTGCTGGACGGATCCCTCAACCTGCTCGATCCGCAGAACGAGTACCTGGTCAGCCAGCATGAACGCCCCGCCGCGATCTATGTCTGGGCAAGCTTCACGCCGGGTATTCTCGCCGCCGGCATCAACCGGGTGATGGACCGGTTTGATTCTCCCCACTACGCCCAGGCCGACATCATCTCCACCTCGTTCACCCTGCGTGGTCACCGCGCCATGGTTAGGCGCGGATTTGAGCAGGGGGTTTGGCACGAAGGCCAGCTCCGCGAGGATTTCTACATGATCCCGCGCAGGCCCGAGACGCTGGCGTCGCGCCAGCCGAGTTATGCCACCTACGACCCCGTCCTGCGTCCGACCGGGATCCGGGTGGTCAACGGTTTCGAAGACATGATGCGCGTCGCCGCCGTCCGCTCCGCGGTCTATATCGGCGAGCAGGCCTGTCCCTATGATGAAGAGTTCGACGGCAACGATCTTGCCGCCACCCATCTTCTGGCCTTGGTCGACAACGAGCCGGCCGGTTGCATGCGGCTGCGGTTCTTCGGCGACTTTGCCAAGCTGGAGCGCCTTGCCGTGCGCAGGGAGTTCCGCACCTCCCGGACCGCATTTCAACTGGTGCGGGCCAGCGTTGCGCTCTGCCGGGAAAAGGGCTTCCGGCGCATCTACGGCCATGCACGGCAGGATTACCTCGGTTTCTGGCAGCACTTCGGTTTCAAGCTCAAGGAGAACGGCGCCCCGTTCGCCTTCTCCGATCATGTCTTCGTCGAGATGGTGGACGACATCGAGCCGTCGCCGACCGCACTGTCGCTCAAGGATGCCCCCTATCGGCTGATCCGGCCCGAAGGCGCCTGGCATGCACCGGGACCGCTCGAGGCATCGGCGCTGCGGCAGCCTGACGCCCTTGGCTGGCAGGCTTGAAGGGGGAACGGTCATGACATCCGACACCGGTTCCTATGCCTGGATCATCCGCACGCTCGTGACCTGCCGGGACGAGGCGGATCGACTGAAGCTCGGCGATCTGAGCCGCCTGATCAACATGGCCGTATTGCAGACCGCACTCGACTGGGAGGGAGAGGAACCCTCCCGTGTGTCGGATTCGAGCCTTGAGGCGCTGTTGCGGCTGAAAATGAAACTCGCGTTCTCGGAGCGAAGCGACAACGTCTTCGTTCTGAACTCTAAAACCGCCGGGGAAGCCTAACGACCTGCGGTTTATCCGGGTGGGCGCAGGGTTGACGCCACCGCACGCGGCGCGCCCGCCCGGTTTTCCTGTTCTCTCGCTCCCGTCATGTGCCGGGGCATGCTTTCGTCACGAAAGGGCCGGGACCAGCCACCCGATCCCGGCCCTTTTGCAGCTCGAAAGGAGTCAACTCGACAGTTGGTCTCAGGAGGTGAGCCTGAGCTTGACCACGCCCTTCTTGATGGCGTCAAAGATCGGCGCCAGCTGGCTGCGCGAGGGAGCGTCGAAATAGTGGCTCTTGCTCGACGCGCACTCCGAGAGCAATGTCCCGGTGCCGATGTCGGGCTCCTCCAGCCTGATCGTGAAGATCTCGATGCCGTCGTCCTTCGCGTTCGTGCAGGCCGCCAGCGTCTTCTTGTCCAGCGCGTCGTTGGTCTGGCCGGTCGAGGCGGCGGTCAGATTGTCCAGCCGCCCGTCGACGAGATAACCCATGCTGGTGTAGCCGGACCCGAGATCATTGTTCAGATTGCCGAACGAGTTCTGCCCGTCGGTCAGGAAGATCATGATCTTTTCGACCGAGTTGTCGCTTTCGCTGGCGCCTCCGCTGAACGGTTCGCGGCTCGACAGCACCCGCCATCCCCACATCACGCCTTCAAGCATGTTGGTCGAACCGTTGGCTTTCAGCTTTTTCACGGTCGTGGTGATTTCGGATGCGTTGTCGGTCAGCGGCACCAGCGGTTCCACTTCGCACCCGAAGCCGGGCCCCTTCGGATCGTTCTTGTTGGAATAGAAGCTCGAGGGCGAAAAGTCGGTCTTCGGGTTCTTCCATTTCATCACTTGCGCGATGGCGTCATCGGTATCCTTGGGTTTGACATATTTGCCGGTACGGCCGTAGCGGACGAGTTGATCTTCCTTGTCGGCTTCCGAGGGGTTCTTCTTGCCCATGCTCTTGCCCGCATCCGCGAGATAGGAGTTGGGATATTTGTAGGGTGTGTCAGGTTCATCCACGGCGAAGAAGGGCGTGAACAATGAGTTCTTGTCCGCCGGATCCGGAACGGTATCGTCAACATCATGCAACGCCTTGCCATTGGCGACACGGGTTTCGACGCACCCCGGCCAATCGACCTTGAGATGCCTGAACATGGCGAAACGGCTGAATTCCGACGGCAGGTCTGATTGCGGAATCGGTGCCTTGGCGTCCTGGTCTAGCCATGCGGCCGCCGGCTTCATGACCTTGCCGGCGCCGTTTATCTCCGGTCCATATTCGGGCCCGACATTGACGAACCCGGCATAGGGCACGAGCGCGAACTTGATCTGGTCCTTTTGCATGCCGAGGTCCATCATCCCGTCAACCAGGCCGATCACCGCATTCTGCATGGAGGTCAGCTTGCCGCCGGCCATCGATCCGGTTGTGTCGAGCACAAGAGCGATCTCGTATTTGGTGAAGGCATAGGTTGCCTCCGAAGAAACGGTCACGGGCATGCTTGACTTGCCCAATATGCCGCCAAAGACCAGCGGCCGGTCGACGCTGGCCTGAACGCCGGCAACCCCATCCTTCAGCTCGACGGAAACCTGAGCAGCGGAAAGGCCGTAATTGGCGCTGACAATGCTCCTGGCAATTGCATCTGCCTGCTGCTGGGTGATGTTGCCCTCGCGGGCAACGGCCAGGGCGGCGGCGTCCGCCGCATTCTGCAACCCGCTCTTCTCGAGGCTCAATCCGACGTAATCAACCGCAAGCCCGCCTGCGAGCATCACCGGCACCGCGAGAATTCCAAATGTCAGGCCGAAATTTCCGGAAGTGTCGCGATGGAAGGAGGTTTTTTTATGCATGCTTTGACTCCGGACTCTCTGGCATCGGCTCGGAAACGGAACAATTTCAATTGCCCTCGACCATCTCTGACGAGTTCGTTTCTGATCAGGACTCTAGCAGCAAGGGTTAAAAAACCGGTTTCTAATATAGATACATATTTAGGGGGCTCTATGTTTGCCGAGGAACATGCCCACGGCTCATGACCGAAAGGGGAACGCCATTCCTCCAGTGCGTTTCAGCGGTGCCGTGGGCAGGGAAACGAAAACATGCCGCCGGCGGGTATTTTACGATTAGGCGAGAACTGCCCGGTTCAAGGTCGTCACTGGCGCGTTGAGGGTCCAGACCAGCCCTGACGCATGATAGTTGATGTCGGTCTTGCCGTTCAGCGCCGCACTGAGATGACGATCGAGGATCTGTGTGCCGAAACTGGTCTGCTCGGGCGGCGTCACCGGCGGTCCTCCGGTTTCCTGCCAGCGCAACTCCAGCCGTTCCCCGGTCTCGGATTGCTCCGTCCTCCAGCTGATTTCAACCTTGCCGGTGTCGACACTCAGAGCACCGTATTTGGACGCGTTGGTGGCAAGCTCATGAACCGCCATTCCGAGATTCTGAACCGCATCCGATCCCAGATAGAATTCGGGCCCGTCCAGCACGATGGTCGTGCCGATCGCACCGAAGGTATGCAAATGGTTCTCGATCAGATCCCGCAGCGTAATGGCCTTCCATTCACTCGCTGTCAGCAAGTCGATTGACCGGCCGAGCCCCGTGATCCTGTCGGCTGTCGTAGCAACCAGCTCCTGAGGCGTTTTTGCTTTCTTGGAGCTCTGGCGCACCATCGCCAACACGATGGAAATCAGGTTCTTGGTCCGGTGAGCGAGCTCCCGCATCACCATTGTCAGTTGCTCTTCCTTCTGGCTCCGGTCGTAGGATGCGTTCGACAGCGCCCGTGCAATCTGGTCGAGTTCGCGGATGCGGGTCTGGATTGGAGCGACAATGCGGCCCTCGCCGACGCCCTCCGCCATGCGGGCAATTCCCCGTACCTCATTCTGGATAAGTCTTGACCCCGCGTAGATGACAATGATGCACACGCCGAGCAGCACAAGTGTTCCCGTGATCAGGATCTTCCATGTCTTCAGGATCGAGGCCTGCGCGGAGGCGAAGGGGCCCGAGATCACCGCGTTCCACGGTGTTCCTCTGATTGGCGCATAGGCCAGAATCTGCTCTTCGGGGTCATCGAAATGCGTGATGAAAGGCAAGCTGGATAAATCTTCGGCATCGATCCTGTTGGGCAGGAAGTCGGGCGCGGTCATCTTTATGGATGAGGGGCTTTCGGGCACGAGCGTGTTGCCGTTGCCATCGATGATGGCAGCTGTCCACCCCTCGGGAAGCGGCAGTTCCGCAACCGCACTGGCAAGATCGTCGGCGTTCATGGTCGTCACCAGTACGCGTGCATCGGAGGTCGCGGAAACATCAAGCGGCTTGAGAACGTTGAACACCCACTTCCCGCTGGTCTTTCCCATGAAGAAGCTGGAGACGACCGGACGACGGGATTCCAGGGCGCTGTTGAAACCGTCGCTGTTGGAAATCGTTCCGAGCGGCGCGCCATACTCCACGCGTGTATTCAGGAGCTGGTTTCCGGCCTCGTCGACAAGAATGACGAACTGGCCCGTTTCGCGCAGCGCAAACTGGCTCCTGCGGTGAAAGGTTTTCAGATCGCCATTTGCCAGTTCCTCCGTCGATGCCAGCAGGTTCACCGTGGTCGTCATGCCGTCGATGACTGGTTCGACCGCACGCGCAATGCTCTGCGCGGACCTGAGTGTCTGCCTTTCGACGGATAGGGCTTCGCTCGACTGCAACTGCGCTGCGAGAAACCACAGGAACAGGCTGAACGGAGCGATTATCCCGAACAGCGCCACTGTCAGCCATGTCGATATTGTGTACCTTCGCAACGCAGATTCCGCCTGTGATCAAGAGCGTTCGAGACTCGAACACAACCGTAAGCGAGTCAATTAACATGGGTTAAGGTCCCGCTGATTGATCGTGCAAGCCGGTCATATTTGATGATCCCGCGACACAATACGACATCGGCGGGAGGGCCTGGAAGAGGCGCGGTGGCCTGGGCGAACCATCGACAGGGGCGCCTTCGATCATGTGCCGGCCCCCGGCCATTTGAATGCAAGCCCGGTATCGGCTACCGATGCACCCTCGCGCGACCGTCCGGTCCGATCCCTTTCCAGCAAGAAGGCAATTTCATGAACCTTGATCAGGCGATGCAGGAACGGCGTTCCATCCGTGGTTTTCTCGACAGACCGGTTTCGCGGGCTTTGCTGGAAGAGGTGATTGCGCTCGCCAACCGCGCGCCTTCGTCGATGAACACCCAGCCCTGGCATCTGCACGTCCTGACCGGCGAACCGCTCGAACGGGTGCGCAGGGGCAATACAGAGCGCATGCTGGGCGGTGTGACGCCGAGCCGCGAGATCGAGGACTATGCCGCCTATGAGGGCGAGCACCGCAAACGCCAGATCGAGATCGCCGTGCAGCTGTTTGAAGCCATGGGCATCGAGCGCCATGACGCAGAGCGCCGGCAGGATTGGGTCATGCGCGGCTTCCGCCAGTTCGATGCGCCGGTCTCGGTCGTCGTCTGCTTCGACCGCAGTCTCCTGGGCAACACCATCGCCCATTTCGACACCGGCGCGATGACCTACGGTCTGGTGCTCGCCGCCTGGAGCAGGGGGCTCGGCGCGGTGATCAACGGCCAGGGCATCATGCAGAGCCCGGTGGTGCGCGAAGTGGCGGGCATTCCAGAAGACCAGGTGATCTTGACCTGCGTGGCGCTCGGCTGGCCCGACGAGGAATTCGTCGCCAATTCCGTTATCTCGCGCCGGCGCCCGGTGGAGAACGTCACCCGGTTCCTCGGCTTCGACGATTGAGGCGGGGGAGCTTTTCCCGGTTTTTCCCTCGGGCAGCACATTTTGCTCTTGCCCGCCAAACACTGATGATCTAAGCCCTGTCCCCAGTCGGAGCGTAGCGCAGCCCGGTAGCGCACTTGTCTGGGGGACAAGGGGTCGTGGGTTCGAATCCCGCCGCTCCGACCATTAAATTCAATAGGATAGCCACTTCCAGCGAAGTGGCTATTTTTCTTATAGCCACACTGTAGCCAGGCATCCTACGTCACTCCTGCGCGGAATCAGAATATCCATTCATCTTTTCGGCATCGCCCTCCGCGAGGTAACTAGGATACTGTGGCCCATGCAGCATGCGTCATACGTGCTAGCGCGCCATGAACAATCTGATATGTATCGAGCATGGAACTGGTAGATTTCGCAAAAGAAAATTGGACGGTGATTGAGCGAGCGCCGTGGGTGTTCGTCGGCCTCGCGGTAATTTTCTTCGCTAGCGGCTTCAGTCTTGCCAAGTACATTGTAGCCGAGAAAGTCGCCAACCTAGAGAGCCGTTTAGCGGCGCGCGATGATAAGATTTCTAGCTTGACGGAACAATTGACCTCATCCGCAGGGGAAGTGAATGGAGATGGCCGGTACATCATACTAGGTCACCTAGAAGGTCAGTATCTCAGCATGCATCCCGAATCTACGCGACGCATGCAAGTGGGCTTAGAATCCCCGCCTTCGGAGTGGGTCAACGCGGAACTTGAGAAGCTGGGCGCAGATTGGCGCGTCAAAAGAGACCCGCAAGGCAGAAACGTGATTTTCGATCCAGCCAAGTGGGGTTAGATTAACAGATAAGACAGCCTTACATCAGCTAACTGGCGTTGCGGTCGTCGGTCTCGGCAAAATTGCCGATGATTGATTGCGGAAGAACATGCATGCAATTCACCCCAGCCGCGGCAGGTGTTCCACGGGTTTACGCATGGCGATCCGCTTGCACCCGGAATGAATCCCGCCCCGCCGCAATTGGACGACGAGGCGGGTGGCAGTCTCCGGTGGTGGTGCGCGCCTGGTGGTGAAATGGCGCGACTTGTCGGCGCGAGCTAACGCGCCGAATGCTGTTTGTGCAGGTATCATTCAAGCAAAAACGCAACGAGTCAACAGCAAAAAATCAATTTAAGTGCTTAAAAACATTTACAAATTTGTCAAAGATAAGCAATGATTGATTTTAAACAATATTCCTGAAAGCAACCTGCAAAACTATTTTTTCGCTTTCGCCCGCCAGCTATCCAGCGCCGGCGAATTACCGCCGCCACCGGTCGAAATTTGGCTTACAGAAATCGAACCGACCGCGCCGCACCTTGCGCAACGGAATCGCTTTCCTACGAAGACTTGGCTAGGCGGGTAGCGGGTAAGGTCAAGTTCACGGTGAGTTCCGCACGGGCCGCAATGGGCAGTGATGCGGAAGCCGTGCTGTAGCGCGCCGCCAAAAGTCGATAGGTCAATGGGCTGGTCCGCGGGCATGGAAAAAATTCCTATTACGCCCCGCAGACCTTATTCAATGATTCAGGCGGCACAGGCAAGGTGGTGCGCCGGCGATTAAGGCACGATATGTTCGTCGGGTTGCATGAGCGCCCAGATGTCAAGGCTTGCCGCTTTTCAATGAGCCGTCACTCTAATTGGATAAGCGGAACACCTGAATCCAGTCTTCATAAACGCTTAGGGGTATCCTCTTTGGGTGTTCGGGCCGTCCGAAATTATCGAAAGCCGACTCAATTTTTGGCCACTCCCTGTCGGGATCCAGCAATCCGTCATTGCAGAGATATGACCAAATCCCGAATAAGAGTAACGAAGGATGATGAAAATCAGGATTGATATCGCCGTTTTCCTTTCTTCTGTTTATGTACTGGTCTGTGGCACTTAAATACGAAGAAAGTTCATCATTGCTGATCGATGCTCTGAGAAGCTTTTCAAATATATTAACGTCAACTACCTTCGTAATCAAAAGTGTAACAGCTACCATTCTATATCCGATGAATACTCCATCACTCGATACCTCCTTTGGAAGTAGCGCGGTTGAAGAAAGTATTTTTCCTATATCTCTTATTGAAATATTATTTGATCTAGATATTACAGAAATTTGGTTTTTCAACTCAGTGCGCAGTACGGCCGGAATAGACATGCTCTCGCCGACTTGGTCCAAGTACTTCAATATGGAAGGCGTTCGATTATGATCGCCGATATGCGCTGGTAGATTAACTGTGAAGCTCAAGAATTTTTGCAGATACGATGTGGCGTCAATCTCGGAACCGTACCTAGATTTTACGCTATTCTCGAGCGCCTTGAGGTTTACGCCGAGCACGAAATGAACGTTGGCGACTGAGAAAAAGTGCTTTATTACCTCCAGAACCTCTAATGCATAATCTGGACGGCATCTATCAAGTTCATCTACCACTATGATTAAGGGCGCAGCGAGCCCGTCATGGCTCGGAGAACTGAGTGTCTGGATTGCACTGCGAAACTCTTCCATCGCCGCTTGCCGCCCTTCCTCTCTCGCCCAGAAATCATCCATCGCTTTACCCGCTTCGCCTTTAATTGCTTCGGCGGCCGCATCTCCAATTCCGTTAAGTGCTTCCGTTGCACCGTAACTGGCAATAGCGAGTGCTATTCGGGCTGCTGGTTTAACAAACTTGAATGCAACCTCTTTTACGCGATCAAGTTTATGTTTCTCGGTCCGAGGAATCCTTTGCGACAATGCACCAACAAGTGCAATTAAAGGATCGGATAAGTAATCATGAGCAAATGCATCAAAATAAATTGTCAGCGCATTCCCGTCGTTTTGCAGGCGATGTGCGCCCACCCACCTCTTGAGAAAATACGACTTACCAGTGCCCCAGCGGCCATCGAGAGCGACAACAAGCGGATCCTCAAAGCGCTCAAGAACATCGGACAATGCCCTGCTGATCTTGGCTCTCCCTAACATATCGTCATCAAACGCCGTGGTGTAGAGCTCAATATCTTCGTCTGGGGGTAGAAAGCGCATTTTCAATCTCCGGATGAACCCATCAGGAATACCAGTACAGCATTTGGATCTGTCCGATTACAAAAAAGCGAGAATTCCCCAATCTCCACACGCCTTGGCAAGTGAACGAAGTCACTGAAACAAGCAAGATGATCAATGCTTCGGACGCTGCCCCCTCCATATTTTCAATCGGCAACGCGCCCGTTGTGGGTCCGCGCCGGTGCGCGAAAGCGGGCCGCCTGGACATCTTTGCCCCCCCGACAATGTTCGGGGCATCCCATTCAGCTAACCGGCGGGTGGCCTTTTCACGCATTCCCGCAATTGGGATCATGACCCCTCGCGCGCTCGCGCACGCGCGCATGCGAGGGGAAAAACTGTATTAGCGATATAAGAAAGTTACACCGCCGGCTAGCGGCCAGAGCGGCCCAGACATTGCCTACCCGGGTAGGGAACGGGCCGCGGCTAGGCGGCCCGTCTGTAGTCGTTAGGACGATGCGCACTTCAGCAACTTGATCGCGTAAGGGTTCGAAAGCCCGCCGCCGGTGCGCCTGTAAGCGTAGAAAATGACATTCGGCTTGTCGCTATACATATCGCGAATGCTCTTAATCCCGCTCCAATCGACGACGGTGTACGCCTTCGCAAAATCACCGAATGCGATCGGCAAAGTACCCGCGCCCGGGGCTGGCATGTTTTCATCGATTTCAACAGGTCGGCCCAGAAGCTCGGGTTGCGCGCCGGCAGTCATTCCGTTTCGCCAAATGTATTGCTTGTTCGAGTCCTTGAGCTTGTCGACCGCGTTAGCTGTCGCAGACGACATCACCCAGGTTGCGTTGCGGCGATACGCTGCATTCAGCGACCAAAACAGATCGACGATGCCATTGGCTTGGCCGTCCGCATCCGAGACTGTGGTGGCCGAACCGCTGTTCACGAACTGCAGCGTCCATGCGGCCCGCGTTGCGTCCGGGTCGGCGCTGGTGGCGTAGTCCAGAAAGCCACGCGGCTTACCCACGCCGTTGCCGGTGACGTACGACACGCCTTCTGTGCGAGCGAACTTGTCGGCAATTTTGTTTTCGATCCATCCGCCGACATCGGCAAAAGACAGGTCGAGCAGCTTCTGCGTGACCGTCTGATGCGAAAAGATTTCGTTCAGCGGGATTGTAACCATGCCAAGTTCGGCGTTGTCCGTCTCGGTGCGTGCCGCCTTTTCGGCAACCCATTCAGCGCCAAGATCATCGAAATCGGTCGGCTCCGACCACTCGGAGCCGGAGGTAAGCGGGATCACGCGGGCGAGTCGGCGGATCGGAGACTGATCGAATATGCGGCTGTTAATGGTCGTAGCCAGGTTGGTTCCAACAAGATAACCGCCTTCGGTATCATTGCCCGCCGACATCGATTTCAGTTCGGTTTCGTCCCCGGTCTTGATGAAGCGGCCGAATGCCTCGTGTTCCTTCTTTGCCTTCAATTCGCCGGCCGCTTTGGAGTCCATGCCGCCGCCGAATGAAAGCCGATTCATGCGGGCTTCCAGTTCATCGGCGCGATCCTCGGCTGCCTTCAGCGCGGCCGCGGTTGCCTCATGATACTCACCGAATTTTTGCTCAAGGTCGGCGTCGACCGCCTCTTTGGTTTCGATAGGATCGGCGTCGTTTTTGAATTCAATGGCAGTGTTGATTGCGTTCATTTCATATTCCTAATGTGAGTGATTGCCCGATCGATCTTGTCGGCCAGGCTATTGTTTGATGATTTGACGTTGGTGATGCGCGCGCGTCGGTTCGCCGGCATGTTCACAATCGAAACCTCGAAAAGGTCAATTGCTTTCAGCGAATAGACGCCCTTGCCAAGCGGTACGCGCCCGCCGGGTGGTGTTCGAAAGCCGATCGACAATGAGCCGCCCTTGGCCGCGATTAGGGAACTATGGACCTCGCGGGCCGCGGCGATTTCAAGGTTCAAACGGCCGGCGACATACAGGCCGGTTGCGTCTTCCCTGATCTCGTTCCAGACGCCGATCGGCACTTTCGACGCATCGTGCCCCCAGAGCATTAGCGGCATGGTTCCGGCGGCCTTGTGCGCCTTGATGGACGCTGCAAATGCGCCTGGCGCGATAACGTCGCCATAGGAGTCAGGCTCGCCACCGAAGGTGCTGGCGTAGCCGGAAAGCTCGCCAGTCGCGGCGCTGAATTTCAGTTCCATTTTCTTCGACATCAGCCGCCCATCGCGTAGATTTCGGCCGCCTGCTCGACCACGTCCCGCCAGATTGCTGCGGTCGGTATTGTCAGGCTTGGCTTTGCAATCGGCCCCAACGGTTCGCCGGTGTAAGACCACTCGAAAACCAGCTCGCCTTCGTCGTTGTGGTGAATGCGTGCATGCGCATCCGGTTCGGGCGCATCGCCGCTATCTCCGCCCGCGAAGTCGTAAGCCGTTTGCCATATCGCCTGGCCGGTCAGGCCGTATCGCGAAAGAGCGACGGCCAGGCGGGCAATGAAAAGCTCATGGCATGAAAACAACGTTCGCCCGCCGCGTTGAAGGCCGATGAATTTTGCGCCGCCGCGGGCCAGCATCGATCGGAATGCCGGTTCCGTTGCGCCGGCGACTTGCGCGGCTTCCGGCACATAAAAGACCGGATCATTATAGAATTTTGGAGTCATCCATTGGGATTCCTTTTTCAATTGCAAAAGTTGAGTTGAGGCACAAAAAAAGCAGCCCAAAGGCTGCTAAATGCGCTGGAGAAACAAAACGGCCGGCCGTTCACTTGGAGATCGACGGCCGACCGTTGATCAACCCGGTAGCGACCCCGGGGATACTTGGCGGCACGGGGAACCTGCAAATTCCCGGCCGCCTGGGGCAATCGAAATTGCCCCTCTATTTCAGGGGTCTGGAAATGGTTCGAATTGGTACTACGCTGCAATCTTTTTCGAGATTTTTTCCAACGCGCGCTCAACCACCTGCCGACCTGACCGATGAGCCGACGATTCTGCGTACCCAAACCGCAACCCGATCGTGCGGAAGCTTTCGCCCGACAGGACCGCTTCAATCAACTCAACATCGGCGCTATCAAGTTCCATGCTTGCGAACGTCTCCGCGCGATCTAGTTCGTCAAGTGCGGCGTGACGCGGCGCGGTTGTGGCCCCATGTCCGGCGGAGTCGCTAATGCCGGCAAGACGCCCGTAGCCATATGCCATACCATCTGGGCAGTGAGTAACCTGCACATTGTCATTCGCCACGCCAGCAAGCGCCACACGGGCCGCTGCGGCGCTTTTGGTGGGCGTAGGTGCTTCCCTTGCACGCGGGGCGTTATCGTTGGCTGGCGCGCCGGTCAGTTTTAAGTAGCTTGCGTTGTTCGCCTGTGTCTCATCTATGTGCCGGGCGGTTTCGCTATCTTTTCCATACATCACGCCAGACTTCGTGCCGACGTACTTTGGCTTGCGCTTTCGGCCCTTGTCGTCGCCATAGGCAACAAGCGCGCCGCGGTAGAATTGCAGGCCGCGAAACTTCATTCGCCCAGATGCGCCCGGCAACGTGCCGCCGATCGTCACCGTCTCTCCGCCCTTGTCGCGGTAGAAGGAGGTGCCGATTCTGATGCCATCCGCGTAAGCCCTTAGCAACTTCGGAATCGATGGCGTGAAGCTCGATTGGTTATGTTTCATCTCCGCGCCGAAGCCGGTATTGCGATCGCCGCTATCCTCATCGTCACCATCGCCTAGATCAACCGCGCAAATCTCCGCGGGCCGCATAAGTTCGCGCACCTGCCGCAACGTGGCAACAAGCGGGCTTGCCTCCGCGACAAGGGCTTGCTCAATGCGGTTGGTTCTTTGGCCGCGGTATCGGGTGTCTGGCAAGCCGTCCAGCCACGCGCGCCGGGCGGCCAGGTCGGTAAATTCGGCCGCAAGGCGTGGCTTCTTGTCGTTGGCAGGTTTCATTATTGCAGGTTCCTGATGTCGTCGTACCGGACAGCGCCGGCGGCTGAAGCTTTGTCTGACTGGTATTTGTTACCAGTGAGCGGCTATGTGGCTTTTTCGGCGGTTACATCTTCATGCAAAGGCGCATCGTTATCATTCGCCGCCTCGGCTTTGAGCCTGGCGTAATCGGGCTTCTTGCGGCCCGTCACTCGTTCAAATTCGGCCCACGAAACGCGCCGGCCGCGGAACGGTCGATCGGTGTCAGTCATTGGCATCTCCTTGTTATGCTCGGATCAAATAGGGCTCGATCGCTAAGCTAATCCTGTCGCCCTGCAGAACTTCGACAACGTAAGCCGGCGAGCCGTCATCATCGGTGGAGACGCCGACCACGCGAACCTGCTCAAGCACGCGGTTCAACTTCGGGCCATCGGATTCGTATCGTTCCCGGCGAGCGGTGAACGGGGAGGCAATTGCAAACATTTTTCATTCTTTCATTCTCCTCTGGTTTCTTCATTGTGGGTTTGAAGTGCTCACCGGTTTCAGACCGGTGTGCGTGCTTCAGACGCACACGGGGGTATTAGGGGGTGTGTCTGAACCCCCAGTCTTAATGGGTATGAAGGCGTCTGAAGTCAGTCTGAATCTCCGTCTGAAGGCGTGACAATCAGCCGTTTTGTTGCCCTTGATTTCGGCCCTATCGTCTCGATTTGGATGCGGCCCGCATGCAGCAACCGCGCCATCGCCGACTCCAGATCCTTCTTCGATATCCCCTTGGCATCGGGGTCCGCCGCAATCAGTTTTGGTGCATATGCGGCGGAAGGAGACGGCGAAAGATTGCGGCCCTGTTCGGTCAGTTTTTGCAGCACCTCGACAAAGATTCGCTCGTGCCGCGCTTGCACCAGTGCGCTCCCAATGGACGGCTTGCCGTCATCAAGGACGAACGCTCCGCTCTGCCATTGGATTTTGATTTCGTCGCCGGTAGTGCCGTAGTTAGCCTTCACCGTTTTCAAGATGCGGCGACTGGCATCGTCCTTGTCGCTGGTGAGATAGAGCCGCGAACGAACCGAATTCGACCAGGCCGTCGAACCGCTGGTGCCGCTGCCGGACTCCATGCCTTTGACTGATGGATGCGCCAATAACAGAATCGCACAATCGGCCTGTAACGCTAAAGCGCGAAGCATGCCAATAAATTGCCGAACTTGGCCGCGCTTGATCTCGTCGCCGCCGAACATATCGGCCGCGGTGTCAAGGACCACAAAGCGCGGTTCGAAAGCACCAACGCTGGCCACCAGCGATTGAAACAGCGATGTCGGCTCAAGATTGCCCGCCTTGTTTGGAATTGCTAGCAGCGCATCTGAATCCGCCAGCGACACGACCCGCAAATTTTCAAGGTCGGAAAGCGCGCGGCCTTGCGCCGTCGCGATGTCAGCAAGGCGTCGATGAAACTCGTCGGCATCATCTTCCGCGCCCACGTAGAGCGCGCGGCCGGGTGCTGGGGACAATCCGCATACGTCGGACGCCGACGCGCTCGCTGCCGCAATCTGTAGCGCCAAGAGCGATTTGCCGACTCCACCGTCGCCGTTCAAAATTGTCACCTGGCGCGCGGGGATCAGCTCTTGAACGAACCACTCACGCGGCGGGACGGGTTGGCCTTCAAGATCAGCGGGGTTAAGGAGTGAGAGACAGTTGTTATCGTTTGCCGGCGCAAGCGGTTCGGGATTCTCCCTAGCCCATTTCTCGACGGCGCGCTTAACGATCGCCAGGGCTTTGTCGGGGTAATCCTCGAATTCATCTTCGATTCTCCATGGCTCGCCGCGCAACGGCAGTGTCTTGGGATCTTTCCATTCATAGGGCGTTGCCGTGATTGCGGCCGCGTTCATCGCGCCGCCTCAAGAGCCGCCACGGCTGCGTCTGTGATGGATTGCGCCAAGGGTTTTGAAAAGGTCGCCACGCGCCGCTGGCCAGCTTGGGGAGCATAGACCATATGGCGGCCATCGGGCTGTCGCACTAAACGCAGGCCATACAGGCGCACATCCGGAGTAAGCTCGACATCTAGAAAGGCCACGGCCTTGCGATCACCGCGGCCCTCGACCGGGTGGCAATAAAGAACTCTCATTTTGTCTCCTGGGTTGTCGCGCAAAAATGCGCGCCGCCGACAACTTGCCGGCGGGTGGTTGAGTTAGGTGGTGGTTAGGCGGGGAGGGCGCTAGCGCGCCTGATTATCGTTTGCGGGTTGACGCTTTTTGGTTGCCAGCCAAGCGTCAAGATCTTCGCTACAGTAAATAACGGTAGAGCCCAGCTTTGCATAAACCGGACCACCGCCATAGCATCGCAGCTTGTCTAGCAGGGATTTCGATACCTGAAGGTATTCCGCTGCCTGTCGTGTCCTAAAGTTTGCCATTCGATTACCTCGTTTCATCACGTTGCAACCAGATAGATAAACCGGACTTACAAATCATCTTAGGCAAACAAATGCTGTTTAACTGCGGGAAGCCTCGGCAGCATCCTCGATCGCTTGATCGTACACGGCTACTGCTTTTCGAATGTGGGTTTCCGAGTATCCATAACGCTTCGCAAGTTCTCGCAATGCATCTTCATATCGCTTGCCGTTTTCGCGCATAGAATGGAAGTCCGGTCCAATATCAAGCCAATGACGGGGTAACGAGGTCTTCCGCCCACGCTTGGCTTTCGGCCCCTTGATCATGGAAGCCGCAATTCGTTGCACGGCTTTATCGGCGCGACCTTCGGAAAGGATGGCGACGATCAATGTCTTGGCATCCTCGGTCCGACCTTCAGAAATCGCAGTTTGAATGGGGATCGCCTGCAGACTGAATGCGTCTGGCAACTTAGCCATCATTTCCCCCCAATGGCTGTAGCGATTTGGTCAGCGATCAGGTCAGCGGCACGCCGCGCCGGTTCGTCGGCAATATGTGCGTAGCGCTGGGTCGTTTTCGAGTCTGCGTGTCCAAGTAGCTTGCCGATGACTGGCAATCCAAGACCAGACCATGCGCCGACGCTGGCAAACGAGTGGCGCAGGTCGTGAATGCGTAGGCCCTCAAGTCCGGCCCGTTTGCAGATCGCTGCCCATGGCCGCTTGAGATCGGCGCGGGGCTTTTCCTCCGGCGTTCCTGAGCTATCGCTTGCAACCACATATTCGCCCACACGGGGCATGTCTCGCATCACCGCGATTGCAGCGGCGGACAAAATGACGGCCTTCCTGCCGGTTTTGCTATCGGGCAGGAACGCAACCCCGCGATCCAGATCAACTTCTGACCAACGCAAATGGAGGATCTCCCGTAATCGGCAACCGGTCAACATGATCAACCTGATTGCACCGGTGACGGAAGGGTGCATGACGGTTCGCTGACCCTTTGGCGAATGTTTTGCTCCGGTAGTGTTGGCCTCAAACCCTACCGTCTCCGCTTCCCGCATCGCTTCGCCAAGCCGCACCATTTCCGCTTCGGTGAGGAACCGCTCGCGGGCAGACTCTTTGTTCAGGTCCACACCGTGAGCAGGATTAGTTCCGGTGGGGATAAGCTCGTTCTTAGCGCCCCACACGTAGGCCGCAGCAAGCAAACTTATTGCTCGGTTGGCTGATACCTTGGCTGTCTTAGACATGGCTGTATGTGCGCGCTGTACGTCTGTACGGCTTAGCGTTGTGGCTTTGCTTGATCCGATGTGCGGGGCAATATGTTTTGACAGCATCACCCGATAAAAATCGGCGGACGCCTTTTTCTTTTTCGTCGCGACGTATTCCAGAATGTATCGCTCAACGAGTTCCTTCACCGTAAGGCTTGCGCGTTCGGTGGCGCGATCCGTAGCAAGGTCTTTACCAAGCGCTGCGTTGGCGATCGCCTTCCGCGCTGCTTCGCGCGCCTCGCTCGCCTTTAGCGTGCCCACCCGTCCAAGCTTGATCCGTTTCTTAGATCCTCCTGCAACCGGCCGGTATTCCGCGAAAAAAGTTCCGGTGTTCCCTGGCGTTCTATAGAAGCCAAAGCCAGTTACATCCTCGTCATAAAAATAGGATGTCTTGTTAGGAATCGCACCGGCCATGATGTCAGTTACGGCCGATTGAGTAATCCGCATTCGCGCCATGAGATCATCCCTTGTAGCCACATTGTAGCCAGTACTTAGGGTGACGGCGCGAACTTATCAAGTGGGCAAGGGTTAGATAGCATTGTAAAAACATAGTAATTTGTGATCTGTGCAATCCCATAAATAGCCAGCTAACGCACTATTCTTGTCTGGGGGACAAGGGGTCGTGGGTTCGAATCCCGCCGCTCCGACCATTTTCAAAAATGTCTGATGACCTTGTCCAGCGCCGCCTGTTGGCGGTGCCGGCAGTTGCCGTGCCGCAACCTCAGGCGGGCAGGGGGCTTGCCTGTATGCGGGTCTCGGCCCGCAGCCGTGATTGCCAGCGCATTTCCAGCGCGATGCATCCCCAGACGATTCCCATCAGCAGGTAGAAATGCCGCCAGTGGTCGGTGTCGATGACGTTGCCGATGATCGTGTGCCCGACCAGCACGATGTAGGCGAGCATCAGGTAGGGCTGCCAGGGCCGGTCGCGCAGCAGGAAGCGAAAGCCAAGCACCAGGGTCCAGACGATCAGCGTCACGTAGCTGACAAAGCCCAGCCAGCCGTAATCCATCAGCGCCTTGAGCCAGATATTGTGCGTGTCCTCGCCCCACATCAGGCCGAATTCCAGCGGCCCGATGCCGAGCGGATGCTCCATCGCCATCAGGAAGCCGATGGCGTGCCGCTCGAAGCGGCCAAGCCGCGCGCCGTCATAGGACTGCACCAGCTTGGCGCGGTCTGAGAAAAGGTCGGCGATCTGGTCGAACTGCAGCGCCACGATGATCGCCGCGACGAGCAGCAAAGTTCCGATCAGCGTCATCACCAGGATCTTCAGCCGGAAGGCGCCGGTGCGTTCCTTGATCAGCATGGTTGTCACCAGCAGCACCATGGTGATCGGCAGCAGGCCCCAGGCCGCGCGCGAGAACGAGAAAAACACCCCGAGCGCCAGGATCATCAGTCCGATGACGCGCAAGGGTGCCGCCTTCAGCGTGCCGGTCAGCAGCCCGTACATCAGGTAAAGCGCCGGCAGCACCAGGTAGGGTCCGAACACGTTGGGATCCTGAAACGCGCCCATCGCCCGGCCATAGCGGGTGAACACCTCGCCGCCCGGAATTGCGCCGAGATAGCCAAGGATCCCCAGGAGCGCGGTGATGATCGCAGCCGCCACATAGGCCCGGAAGATCAGCGCCAGCCGCCGCTGGTCGGCTTCGATGATGGCGGCGAAGAACATCGAGGTGAAGGCGAGAAACAGCGACACGGCGATATACATCGGCGTGTCCTTGACGTTGTCCATCGTCAGGATCGAGAACATGCCGCCGATGTTGAAGATCACATAGAGCACGATCAGCGGCGCGATGTGCCTGGACAGCCGCAACCCGAAGACCGCCCAGATGCCGATCAGCACGACCAGGAAGAGTTCATACGGCGCGGGCTCGTTGATGACGAAGCCGGACAGGAACACGCCGAAAGCCACCAGCAACGACGCCAGCATCGAGATCGCCGCGCGCTGCGGCTGAAACAGGACAGGGGCTGGCAGGGCGGCGCTGGTCAATAGGCGTTTTCCGTGTTGAGCAGCTTGAGCGGCGTCAGGAACAGGATCTTGAGGTCGAACAGCAGCGACCAGTTCTCGATGTAGTAGAGATCGCAGGCCGTGCGCTGCTTGATCTTCTCGTCATTGTCGATCTCGCCGCGCCAGCCGTTGATCTGCGCCCAGCCGGTGACGCCCGGCTTGACCCGGTGGCGGGCGAAGTAACCGTCGACGACTTCGGCAAACAGCCGGTCATGCGCTGCTGCGACAACGGCGTGCGGCCGTGGTCCCACGAGTGAGAGTTCGCCACGCAGCACGTTGAAGAATTGCGGCAATTCGTCGATCGAGGACTTGCGAATGAAGCGCCCGACCTTGGTGACGCGCGGGTCGCCCTTGGTGACTGCGGCGCGGGCCGTCGGGTCGCATTGTTCGGTGTACATCGAACGGAACTTGAGCACCTCGATGACTTCGTTGTTGAAGCCGTGGCGCTTCTGCTTGAACAGCACCGGGCCCTTGGAATCGAGCTTGATGGCGATTGCCGTTCCGACCATGACCGGCCAGAGAAGCGCGATCGCCAGCAGCGAAAAGAAGATGTCGAAGGCCCGCTTGGCGACCGAGTCCCAGTCGGTGATCGGCCGGTCGAAGATGTCGAGCATCGGAACCGCGCCGACATAGGAATAGGCGCGCGGCCGGAACCTGAGCTTGTTGGCGTGCGCCGCAAGCCGGATGTCGAGCGGCAGGATCCAGAGTTTCTTCAAAAGCTCCAGCACCCGCGATTCCGCGTGCAGCGGCATCGCGATGATCAGCATGTCGATCCGCGCCATGCGGGCGAATTCCACCAGCGCGTCGATGTTCCCGAGTTTCGGATAGCCGGCGATGATCGGCGGCGAACGCTTCTCGTCGCGGTCATCGAAGAAGCCGCAGATGCGGATATCGTTGTCGGCGTCCTGCTCGATCGAGCGGATCAGCGCCTTGGCGATGTCGCCGCCGCCGACGATCACTGCACGCCGCTCCATGATCCCGTTCCTGGCCCAGCGCCGGATGCCGAAGGAAACGACGTTGCGCAGCACGACCAGGGCAATGGCTCCGGAGATGTACCAGGCGGCGAACCAGAACCGCGAGAACACCAGCCCGTATTGCATGAAGAATGCCAAAAGCGCGATGATTGCAAAGGCGATGGACCAGGCGCTGAGCACCCTGGGCAATGTCCTGAGCGCGCTTCTGAGGGCAGGGACCTGGTAGCCGTCGGCAATCTGGATCAGCAGCACGGTCAGTGTCGAACCGATCAGGATCGCCGGAGCGTACAGATACAGGGTCGTTTCCAGGGAAAGGCCGACATAAAGCGCATGGACAATGAAGCCGGTCAGCGCCAGCAGCGCGAATTCCGCCAGCCGCAGCGAGCCGATGATCATCGTCGGGGAGTAGTTTTCCTGCGACAGCCGGTTGGCGGTCTGGCGCGCCAGGCGGCTCATTTCCACGACCGGTTGGCCGTCCGCGCCTTTCAGGCTCGGCTTGACCTTGATCTCGGCCATGGCCTTGCGGATGCCTTCGGAATTGAACGCGTCATCGCGGTCGAACTTGTTCACGGTCGAACTCTCCCCGGAGTTTTACTCCACCGGGATAGCACGCGCTCCCTAAGAAAGGCTTGACGCTCCGTGCTGCCGACTGTCCCGCAGTCGTCCGTCCAGGCAATCCTGGTACAGCGTTGCCATGCGATCGGCCATGGTCTGGGCCGAGAAATTCGCGCGAAAGCCCGTCATCTCCGGCATGGCGTCCGGCAGCCATTGCGGATCGGCGATGGCGTGGGCCATGGCGCCGGCCAGCGCCTCGATGTCCCCCGGCGGGACAAATCCGGCGAACCCCTTGCCCAGAATTTCGGGGATGCCGCCGACTTCGGTGGAGACCACCGGCTTGCCCGCGGCAACCGCTTCGAGAACGATATAGGGCATGGATTCAGCCCGCGAGGGGATGACGACCGTCCGGCCCAGCGCGAAGGCTTCACGCGCCGGCATGGCGTCGTGCATCTTCACCCGGTCGCCCATGCCAAGCAGATCGAGCCGCGCCTGGTAGCGCGGCTTGTCCTCGCCATCGCCCACCATGACGCCGCGCAGGGGCTGCCCGGTCAGCTGTTCGGCACGCCGAAGCGCCTCGATGAAGACATCGGGGCCCTTGAGGTCGCGCATCATGCCGATATAGAGAAAATCCACCGCATCCGGGGCGTTCGCCACCGGTTCGAACTCGTTATCGCGCAACCCGTTGTGGATCAGCCGCCAGGCAGTGCGCGGCACCCCTATCTTCTTCTCGTAGGTACGCCGCTCGTAGTCGGAGACAAACACAAGGCTGTCGGTCCAGCGCTCGAGCAGGCGCTCTATGGCGAAATAGGCCTGACCGCGCAGGGTCTTCTCGTCATAGTGCAGGCTCCCGCCATGCGGGGAATAAAAACGGGCAACGCGAGACCTTGATACCCGTAACCGTGAGCCGATCAGCCGCACGAAGGCGCCGCCCTTGGCGCCGTGTCCGTGCAACACATCAGGCTGCAAATTCTTGACTTCACCGAAGGTTTTCAACGCCGAGGTGATGTCGGATAGCCCCAGCGACCGGCGAATGGGCAACCGTGTCAGCCCAAGCGCCAGGTGTGGCATGATCGTTTCGAAAAGCTTGTCCTCATAGGCGCCGCCGGTGGTGGAATCGCACAGGATTCCGACCTGGTGTCCGGCCTTCGCATGCTCTTCCGCGAGATCCCGGACGTGGCGGAAAATTCCACCCACCGGCGACCGGAAGCAATGAAGGATCCGCAAGGGTTCGTGTGCTGCCATGAGGTTAGAACAGCCGCTCACGCACGTAGATGGTGTCGCCCGCAAGGATCGGATCGGTAATCCGGACCCGTCCGGTCATGATCTTGCCGTTGATGTTGCGGGTAATGTCGACATTGCGCTGGTTTGCCCGCGACGAGTAGCCGCCGGCAATGGCGATTGCGTTCTGCACGGTCATACCGGCGACGTAGGAATACTGGCCTGACTGGCCAACCTCTCCCATGATGAAGAAGGAGCGGTAGCGGTCGATCTCGATCGACACGTCCGGATCGCGAAGATAGCCCTGCCTGAGGTTTGCGGCAATGCTGCCTTCGAGTTCCTGCAAGGTGCGGCCGCGCGCCGGCACCGCCCCGATCAGCGGGAAGGCGATGTATCCGGACTGGTCGATGGTGTAGGTGCCGGTCAGTCCGGTCTGCTCGAACACGGTGACGCGCAGGCGGTCGCCGGCGTCAAGCCGGTAGGGCTGCATCACGGCTTCATGGAATGCCCGCGGCGCCGGCTGATAGCCGGAACATCCTGCCAGCATGACCGCGGTCATGACGGCCGCCAGAAGATGTGTCGCTTTGGACTTGGCGGGTTTCATTCTTTTCCGTGCTCCACGCGAAACGTGCAAAATTCGAAACCCGTTATCGATCCATTAGGGTTAACGGCTGGTAAAACTCCGGTGTTTTTTACGTCAAGCCGCTCGGAACGCCCCCGAATACACGTCTGGCGGGAAGGGGCGTCAAAGGTAAAGGAACCCTGACTTTGCCTTTAACCCTTGCGTTACCATGTTCCTTTACGCTTGCCGGTCAGTACAAGTACGGAGTAGCTGCGCATGTCTGTCTCGCCAATGACACAACCCGATGTGGATATTGACCTTGGGCGCCTGGTAAAGGCGGTCTGGGAGAAGAGAGCGCTTGTGGCGGGTCTCACCGCCGCAGCGGCTGGTCTGGCCTTCATCGTCACCGGCATGCTCAACCCGCTCTACAAGTCGGAAACCCGGCTTCTGATCGAAACCCGGGAACCGGTCTATTCAAGCGATCAGAACCAGCCGGCGGCAGACACCACGTTCGATGACCGCGCGGTCGCAAGCCAGGTCGAAATTCTCCGGTCGACGGATCTGATCAAGCAGGTGGCGCGCACGCTCGATCTTTCCTCACGTGAGGAATTCGATCCCGCCGCCAATCCCTCGGCGATCAGCGATCTCCTGGTCATGCTCGGCCTCAAGAAGAACCCGCTCGATGTGCCCGCCGAAGAGCGCATCCTCAAGGAATTCTACAAGAAGCTCGATGTTTATGCGGTGCCCGAATCGCGCGTGATCGGCATCGAGTTCTCCTCGGAAGACGAGGCGCTTGCCGCCCAGGTGCCCAATGCCCTGGTCGACGCCTACCTGGCATCCCAGTCCGGCGCCAAGCTTGAAAGCAACACCGACGCCAGCGCCTGGCTCGAGCCTGAAATTGCCAAGTTGCGTGAAAAGGTTCGCGAATCCGAAAGCAAGGTCGCCGAATACCGCGCCCGCACAGGCCTGTTGCTGGTCAACCAGCAGGACACCATCGCCGCCAAGCAACTGTCTGACATCTCGACCGAACTGAGCCGTGTCAGGGCGGAACGGGCAGACTCCGAAGCCCGTGCGCAATCCGTGCGCAATGCGCTTGAGAACGGTCAGGCCGTCGACGCAGTGTCCGATGTGCTCGATTCACCGGTCATCCAGCGGTTGCGCGAAAGCGAAGGCAACGTCCGGGCGCAGCTTGCGGATCTATCGACCACGCTGCTGGAAGCGCATCCGCGCATGAAGGGGCTGCGCGCGCAACTGGCCGATGTAGAACAGCAGATCCTCAAGGAAATCCGCAAGGTGCTCTCGAGCCTCGAAAGCAATGCCAGGGTGGCGCGCATTCGCGAGCAGGAACTGACGGCCCAGCTCAACCAGCTGAAAGCCGGCTCGGCCCGCGAAGGCGAGGAGGCGGTCGAATTGCGCTCGCTCGAACGCGAAGCGGCGGCCCAGCGCGAATTGCTGGAAACCTATCTCGGCCGCTATCGCGAGGCAGCCTCGCGTACCGAACCCAAGGCCTTGCCGGCCGATGCACGGGTGATTTCCCGCGCCGTGCCGGCATCGGAAGCCTATTTCCCGAAAACCGGACCGATCATCGTGGTTTCGGCGCTCGCGGCATTTCTGCTGTCATCGATCGGCGTGATGCTGGGCGAACTCTTTTCCGGCCGGGCCCTGCGGCCCTCATCCGGGCTGGTGCGGGATGCTTCCGCCGACCAGGCGTCCGCCGAGACGGCGGCCTCGGCGGCTTCAAGCGCCGCATCAGTGCAGCCGTCGGCGCAAGCCACGCGACCATTGCCGCATATCTCCAATGACGCCGATGATTTCAGTGTCGAGGCGGTTGCCGAGCAGCTGGTCACCGACGTGATCCCGGTGGCTGTCTGCGTCTCGCCCGAAGGCGATGAAGGATCCGCGGCCGCCGTCATGCTTGCCCGGACGGTCGCCGGCGACGGCCTGAAGACATTGCTGATCGATCTGACCGGATCGGCGTGCCCGACCGAACTGATGGCGGAATCCCTGCGGCTTCCGGGCCTGACGGATCTGATGTGCGGCGAAATCAGTATTGCCGACTCCATCCATCCCGATCGGTTGTCGGCAGCCCACATCATTCCGCGCGGCAATTCCAACGCCCGGCGCGCCATGCGCGCCATCGACCGTCTGCCGATGATCATCGATGCGCTGACAGAGGCCTATGATCTGGTCATTGTCGAATGCGGTGCTGCGGATGCGGCCTCGGTGGCGCGCATCGCCCGCGCCGAACGCGGCGAGATCGTGCTTTCCATCCTGCGCTCCGACGAAGCCGAAGTCGCCGAATTGCTGGCGGAGTTCAACGCCCAGGGCTTTGCGGATGTGTTGCTGATGACGCCTGGCCAGCCGGTCAGCCCGCTTGGCAACCGCAGCACGGCGGCCTGAACCCAGACGGCGCTGATCACGCGCGGATCCTTGCGCTCAGTCGGCTTCAGTCGCGGCTGTCGGCTTGTGTACCGTCAGGCCGCGCACCCGCGCGGCAAGCCTGTGCAGCGTCGGTGAGGTCTTGACGGTCCGCTTCAGCCGGATCAGGCCGGCGATCAACGGGGCGGCCAGCCGTCCCTTGAGGTTGAGTGGCACGTAGCAATCCACCAGTTCCGTGCGCTGCGGACACCAGGAGCGCTTGTAGAGCTGGTCGCCGACACCGAAATCGAAAACCTTGTGACCGGCCGCCGAAGCGCCCTCGATCATCCGGTAGAACAGCAGTTCCCCGGCGCTCACGTCGGTGGCGACCTCTTCGTCGATCGAGCCGAACTGGCAGGTGACGTGGCGGTGCTTGATGGTCAGCCCGGCAACCGAGATGATCCGGCCCGCATGCTCGCCGCCGGCAAGCTCGATGCCGTGAAGTTCGAGCGCTGGCCTGCCTCCCGCGTCCCGGGTGGTCGCAAGCCGGCGCAGGAAGGCGCGGATGCCGGGATCCGCAAACACGTCTGGAAGCCCTTGGGCCGTCAGCCGGACCGGTTTTTGCTCAAGGAATGTGTCGAGCAGCCGCATTGCCTCGGCATCGGTATTGCCGGTGATGTGCCGGTATCCGCCCATGGCTTCAAGCCGCCGCTCCGAGACGCGGAACTTCTTGCGGCGGCGCTTGCCATTGATCTGCGCCAACACCGCGGTGAAGTCCTCGAACAGCGGAAGCTGGAAGCTCGGATTCTGGTGGAAAACCCGCGGTAACGCCGAAAACGGAACGCGGGCGGCGGCCTCCTGCGTCATCTTGTCAAATAGCACGATGTCGGCTGCCAGGCCGGCCCGGCTCAACGCGGCGGCCAGCTGGGCAGCGGAAACCGCTCCGATGCGGTTTTGTTTTGCGTTGTCGATCAGGCCGGTGTTTTCGTTCGAATAGGCGGTTCCCGCGAAACGGGCGATTTTCAGGCCGCCCATCTTGTCGATTTCGAGCGGCAGGATGGCAAACGGAGTGCCATCCTGCTCCAATGTCACGACAGCGAGCTCGGCGCCGGTCCCCTGAGCCCATGCCTCGACCCAGGCACGGCTCTGGTGAAACGTCATCGCCGGATCGGCTTCCAGTGCCTGCCACAGGTCGGCGACGGGTTCCAGGCTCGATGTCACCCGCGCGGATAGCCGCTCTGCAGTCGGATGGGCGCGCTTTGTGGCCGAGGCCAGCGGCGCGGGAATGTCCTGTGCATTTGCCATGGTATCAACGCTCTCGGGAGTTCTTGGTTCTCGCGCGGAGCATGACGCCGGAGTGTCAAAAATCGGGTAAACAGGGGTGGCCCGGTGCAGAAAAGCCTGACGGAAGGCTAACGCGGGGTTAACGCCCCGACCGGTCCACTGGCCGGGCGCGCAGGCGAATGCGGCAGGACGTCAGGCCTGCTTGTTCTTCGCCGGGCCTTCCATCCAGCGGATCACGAACATGGCCGGCACCACCCAGAGAACGCCCGTGAACAGGAAATAGAGCAGGTGCACATACCAGGCCGATTCCGCCAGGCGGTAGGTGGCGATCGTTGTGGCGACAAGCGCGTAAATCACCACCAGCGCGACGATGATCACCATTCCGATGAGCTTCTTGAGACGAACGGGCATGGGGCAGGCCTTGTGACTGTGTGCGTTCCAACGGGTGCAGCCATCGACATAGCGGCTTTGCGACCGAACGCAAGGGAAAGCGGGATCGGCAGTCGCGCCGCGACGGCATGCCGCAAAGCCCAAGCCCTTGCCTTGCACCAAGCTGTGGTGCACATGTCCGCCGTGTTGTTTGAAGGAAGATGCCGTCCATGACTGCCAGTACCACCGCTCCGCACACTGAAAACCAGCAGACATTGTCGCCGGGCGCCACTCCGGTGCCCAGTCCAGTGATCGCCGAGCAGCAGCGCATCCGGCGTAACCGGGCGGCGCAGCGGGTCTGGCTCTCCATCGTGCTGGTCGCCATTCTTGCGCTGGTGCTGGTAGGAGGGGCGACTCGTCTGACCGATTCCGGTCTGTCGATCACCGAGTGGAAACCGATCCATGGCGTCATCCCGCCTTTGAGTGAGGCCGAATGGCAGGAGGAGCTGGAGCTCTACCGGCAGATCCCCGAATACCAGCTGATCAACAAGGGCATGAGCCTCGATGAGTTCAAGACCATCTATTGGTGGGAATGGGCGCACCGGTTCCTGGCCCGCGGCGTCGGCGTGCTGTTTGGCGTGCCGTTCCTGTTTTTCCTGTTTACCGGACGTGTTGAAAAGCGCCTGCGCTGGCCCTTGTTCGGGCTTCTGGTTCTGGGCGGGCTGCAAGGCGCCGTCGGCTGGTGGATGGTGGCTTCGGGCCTGGTCGACCGGGTCGATGTCAGCCAGTACCGGCTGGCCACCCACCTCACGCTCGCCTGTCTGATTTTCGCGGCGATTGTCTGGGTGATGCGGGGTCTTGCCCGGCATTCGGACGATCCGGTTCCCAGCATCGGCCTGCAACGCGGGGCAGGGGCCCTTGCCGGCCTCGTTCTGGTGCAGATCTATCTCGGCGGCCTCGTCGCTGGTCTCGACGCGGGCCTGGCGTCAAATACCTGGCCGCTGATGAACGGCGCGATTGTACCTGCGGGACTTCTGGAGATCTCGCCGGCCTGGCGCAATTTCTTTGAAAACGAACTGACCGTGCAGTTTGTCCACCGTCTGGGCGGCTACCTGCTCTTTGCCCTGACGCTCTGGCACATGGTTGCGTCGATCCGGCGGGGCCGGGGCAGCACCCATTGCCGCCGCGCGGTGGTATTGTTCGCCATGGTCACGGTTCAGGCGATGATCGGGATCGTCGTCATCCTCACCCAGGTGCCGGTTGGCTGGGCGCTGCTGCATCAGGGCTGGGCTGTTGTCGTTCTCGGATTTGCCGTTGCCCACTGGCGCGGGTTCCACGGCGCGTACCCTTTCGAGACCGCCGTGGAAGTCAGGACCTGAAGCCGCTCAGGCGCCGATCATCAGATCGAGGTTCTGCACCGCGGCGCCCGAAGCGCCCTTGCCGAGATTGTCGAGCGAGGCGACCAGGTTGACCTGGCCCGTGCCCTCGGTGCCGCAGACATAGAGCTTCATGCGGTCGGTTCCGGTCATCTCTTCCGGGTCGAGCCGGGGGAGCCCGGCGCTCTCGGAAAGCGGGACAACGCTCACCGCACCACCCCTCGAGTAGTGATCCGCGAGTGCTGCGTGAACATCCGTCATCGACGGATTGCCATTCATCAGGTCGAGATGCAGCGGCACATTGACCAGCATGCCCTGGGCAAACCGGCCGACGGCCGGCGTGAAGATCGGCCGCCGCGAGATCCCGGTATGGGTCATGATTTCCGGCACGTGCTTGTGCGCCAGGGTCAGCGCATAGGCGAAATAGGTGGCGGTAATCGCATCGTCGCGGCCTGCATCTTCCATCTGCGCGATCAGCTGCTTGCCGCCGCCGGTGTAGCCCGACACGGCATTGATGGTCACGGGATAATCCGCAGGCAGCAGTCCTGCGCCCACCAGCGGTGAGATCAGGGCGATGGCGCCGGTCGAATAGCAGCCCGGATTGGAAACGAACTGCGCTCCGGCGATGCGTTTTTCCTGGGCATGCGACAGTTCGGCAAAGCCGAACGCCCAGTCGGGATTGCTCCGGTGCGCGGTCGAGGCGTCGATGAACCGTGTTCCGGCATCGGCTGCCAGTGCCACGGCTTCCCGCGCCGCGTCGTCGGGCAGGCAGAGGATGGCGATATCGGCTGCGCGCAGGAATGCCTTCCGAACCTCGGGATCGCGCCGCTGCTCGGCCGGCATCGACATCAGCTCGATATCGGTCCGGGTCTGCAGCCGCGAGACGATCTGCAGGCCGGTTGTTCCATGTTCGCCGTCAATGAAAATCTTGGGAGCCATCGGGCTTCTCCGTTCATGCATGAAAATCAGGGACTTGTGCAGCGTTTCGGACTCACTATCCGAAGCGCTTGAATCGCGTCGCGAGGGTTATCGTCGTGATCGGCGTTCTGCAAGCAGTCCCAGATAGTGCATGGCGACGGAAGCTCCGGCTATCGCGGTAATGTCCGCGTGGTCATAGGCTGGAGCGACTTCTACAATATCGGCGCCCCTGATATCAAGCCCCCCGAGCTTCTGCAGCACCGACAGCATCCGCGCGCTGGACGGCCCGCCGGCGACCGGGGTTCCTGTGCCGGGCGCGAAGGCCGGGTCGAGACAGTCGATGTCGAAGGTGACGTAGCACGGCGCGTCGCCGACGTGGTCGAGAATGGTCCTGGCGATCTGGGCAGCCGTCATGTCCTCGACCTCGTGACCATAGAGGATGCGGATACCGCAATCCTCGGGCGCGTGGGTCCGGATCCCGACCTGGATCGAGCGTGTCGGGTCGATCACGCCATCGCGCACGGCGCGGCCGACAAAGGAGCCGTGATCGATCCGTTTGCCGTCGTCGAACCAGGTGTCCTGGTGGGCGTCGAACTGTACCATCGCCAGCGATCCATGCCTGGCCGCATGCGCTTTCAAAAGCGGCCAGGTTACGAAATGATCGCCGCCCATGCTCATCAGAAATGCGCCGGAAGACAGGATCTTCGCCGCCTCGCGCTCGATCGTGGCGGGCGTCTTCTGGTGATTGCCGTAGTCGAGCAGGCAGTCGCCGTAATCGATCACCGCCATTGCCTCGAACAGGTCACGGTCGAACGGATATTGCGGATCGTTGTCCATGATGACGGAAGCCCGCCTTATCGCCTGCGGGCCAAAGCGCGCGCCGGGGCGGTTGGATACCGCCGCATCGAACGGAATGCCCCAGACCACCGCATCGGCCCCCTTGAGCGACTTGGTGTATTTGCGCCGCATGAACGACAACGCGCCCGCATAGGTCGGGTCGGTCGCAGCCGAGGTCAGCGAACGGGCTGTGAAGGCGTGGTCGATGGATTTGTTGGCCATGGTCAGGTCCCGGACGCGAAAGATCGATGCCGGACCTGTCTACCCCAATCGAGCGGCAGGATAAAGCTGCCCGTACGATGCCAGGCGCTGCAATTTACCATGAAAAATGACTGTTCTAGGCTTTGTAAAGCTTTGTCTGATAGAGGATGGCCGAACGGGACAGTGTCTCAAAACCACAAGAGACGGAATTGGCGATGGCCGAAGCAAAGTCTTCATCTACCTCTTCGGAGACGTTGTATTCCGTCCAGTATTTGCGTGCGGCCGCAGCCTTGGCGGTGGTTTTCTATCATATTTCAGCTTTGTCGCAGCAGACCTGGGGGCTGGATCCCGAGCGAGTCGACCATGTCGGCGCCGCCGGGGTGGATCTGTTTTTCGTCATCTCCGGCTTTGTCATGGCGATGATCGTGGCCCGGCCCGGGCCCTTCGATGGCCGCGAATTCTGGATCCGGCGCATTGCCAGGGTGGTTCCGGCCTACTGGGTGATCACGCTGGCAGTCTTCGCGCTGGCCTGGTTCAGGCCTTCCCTGTTCAATTCCACCACGGCCGATCTCCACACCTTGCTGGCTTCGCTTTCCTTCCTGGCGCTGGATCATGGCGATGGCAACACCGGTCCGCTGCTGGTGGTGGGTTGGACGCTCAATTACGAGATCTTCTTCTATGCGATCGTGGCGCTGACGGCTGGTCTGTTCGCCGACCGCAGACTGTACGGGACGTCGCTCATCATGATTTCCCTGGTCGCAATGGGCGCGTGGCTGCGCCCGTCCGGTCCGACACTTGCCTTCTACACCGATCCGATCCTGCTCGAATTCATCTTCGGCATTCTGGTCTACTCCACCTGGAGCAGGACCCGTGAGCCAGGCCCCGGCCTGGCGCCGCTGGCGGTCTTTGGCGCTGGCGCCGTGCTGCTGTTCCTGCAATGGGAACGACCGGTAGGGGATCTGCGGGTGCTGTTCTGGGGCATACCGTCGGCGGCAGTGCTCTATGGCGGGTTGGGTTTTCTCACCTTCCGGAGCACGCTGCTGGCGCGCCTGGGCGAATGGTCCTATGCGCTCTATCTCACCCATGTCTTCGTCATCACGCTCTACATCAAGCATGTCATCTCGGCGGTGACCACGGTCGAACTGCCCTGGCAGGTGCATTACCTGATCATGACCGTCTTCACGGTCGCGGGCGCTGCGGCCTATCACATGATCATCGAGGCGCCACTGTCGCGCTGGAGCCTGCGCCTGCTGCGCCGGCGGCCCGTGGCTGTCGCTGTGGCAACCGAGCCGGCCATCGCGGCATCCGATCCCAGCCGATAGCCAAGACGCCGGGCGGGCAGGCGGCCAGGGCGCGCCGGGATCCTCTCTTGCTTCCAGGTACAAAAAACGGGGCCGAAGCCCCGTCCAATTGGTTTCCAATGTCGTCCGGGCGAATTAGCGCTTGGAGAATTTGACCTATTAAAAATGCATTAAATCAGTTAGTTATGCTGATGATTATATTTTGTACGCATTTTGTAAGACCGATTTGTTGGTATCAGAAGTTTGCGACTTTACAAAAAAGTTCATTTCGGCTCCACGGGAACTGGAAAATGAATAGCCATAGATAAGTCCATGGACTCGTGATGGTTTAGGCGTAGCCTGACGCACGCGAGCCGGGCCATTTCGAGGCGGTTTGAACCTAGTTTGTCGCATTGCATGGCTATGAGTCTGTAATATCTGAGTTTGTTGATGAAGCATTCGATCAGATTGCGCTGCTTTTAAAAGCCAACGCAAGTAGCAGGTCAGGCTTGTCCGGTTGGATTTCGTTGGGATGTTTGCCCATCCGCCTTGCAGCGACACAAAATCGCGCAGCCAGTCGTTGTCATACGCCGTTGTCGGCGAGTACCAACTACCTCTTTTAAATCCCGTCGAGCAATTCCCCCGCCGCGTGGATTTCATGGGTCTGGCCAGGCGTGATGGTAACCCTCAACGCGACACACAGACGATGCCGTTCAGAACTCGGCAGTCATCAATACGCTGTACGCCGATGCTTGTTCGGAAGTAGTGGCACGATACCGCGCCATTCGAATTCGTTAAGATCGTAACGGCTCATCCATCAGAGGTGGTCCTGCATTTCCGACCAGATTGCAGCCTGATAAAGGTGAATCAAGGTGTTGTTTAGGCTGCCATTCGCATGGGTTCTATTTTGGCCTCATAGGCCTTGTCCGGCGTCAATATGCCGTGTGGCAAATGCGGGCGTTCTGCATTGCAATAGGCTAGGCACAAATAATTCGGGTCACGGCTTGGGACAGCCTTTCGGCCACATCTCCTTGAGATCGTCGAAATATCCGGCAAAGTCGGCAATGAACTTCTTGCTGCCGTAAATTTCCAATTTGCCGCGAAGCTTCTCGCCGCGCTTGGCGACATCGGTGGCGGTGTCGCAAGAAATGTCGCCGCCGGCAGACTTCAACGTGTAGAGATCCGTGGAGAATGAAAGAAGGGCGTCTTCGAGATAGGCAATGTTTCTCGAATCGAACCGGTCGAAACCCTCAAGCGCATCGGCAAGCTTGACCCGAGCTAGCGGTCCGGCAATGTAAGGCTCCAGTATCCGATCGATCCTGGTGTATCCCTCGTGCCGGGCCCATGCACGCGATGTGGCGCCTTCCCAGTTCGCCGCCTCGGGCTTTGCGCCTTCCTCAAGCAGCGCCAGAACGACATGGGCGTTGCCCTTCATGGTAGCCTCAATCAGTGGTGTTGCCAGAGTCCGGGTGTCGCGCCCGTTGACATCGGCGCCGAGTTTGGCAAGCAGCCGGATGGTCTTCACATGGCCGTTCTGCGCTGCCATGGACATCGGAGTTGCCGTTGCGGAGCGGAACCTCGGATCGGCGCCATATTCCTTGACCAGCAGCGACACCACATCAGTGCGGCCACGTTTGGATGCTTCCATAAGCGCCGTGTAGCCTTTGAAGTTGACGTCGGGAGAATGGGTGCGCTCGAGCTCGGCCGTTATGTCTTCAATGGAGCCATCGACCATCAGCTGCACAAGCCGCGGATAGTCAGCATCAGTTGGCTGCCGATATTGCAGCATGTCCACTTCCTCTGAGATATCGTATCGCAGAATGGAATTGCCCTTCTCCAGCCCCTGCATCGCAAAGGCCTTGGCCTCCTCGACGGAGACCATTTCGCCAGAGAGTTCAATACTGTGTCCGGGTTTCCGCTTGAGGATGAAGTTGGCATCACGCTTGACCTCGCCGGCAGCCCGACGCATGGCCTCAAGCCTCTCATAATAGCCATCTTCCTTTTGGTCGTCCTCAAAGGCCTTGGTGGCTAATGTAAACATAATGAGGCCGCGACGGAGTGAACTTTCAAGCTCCGCCAATTCATCCTCGGCAGTGGCGTTGACTGGGACAGTCAGGCAGATAAGCCCCATGACGCAGAGGAAGCGGAAGGGGCGCAGAATTGCGTGCGCTATCATCATGTCTCCTTTGTTCGAACAGATGGTAGGTGATTAGAGGTCACATCAGCGCTCATTGCATTGGTGAGTGAGTTGTCAAACTCTCGACTTGAAGGTTCCCGGCGTTCAAAATCCGGCCTTCAAACATTGTGAGTGCTGCGACCAATTTACAGTCGCGTGTTTGCAACATTCCCGCCTCGGCCACCCAACTCGACAGACCGCATCCCACGCTGTCAAGATCAGGCTACATGAGCGGAGCACCGTTGGCATTCCCCATATGGGGAATGCGCGAACGTGCCGTAAGTGCTTCTAAGTGAGGGATTATTCACTCGGCGCTGTGCGTAGCGGAATCGATCCGTCTACGCCTTTTGAGCTGCCTCATCGAGAATACAAGGAGACAAGCAATGATCATCTGGGGCACGGGAGCTGGTGGAGCCGACCTTGGGCAACAATCAGTTCAAGAATGCCCGGTGTGTGAGAAAGATCGTCCATTCAACCTGTTGCTTCGCTACCGCTACGCTCATCTCTATTATTTGCGATGGGTGACCAAGAGGCAGTATTTCCTGGCATGTGAAATCTGCCAGCGCGGCGCCGAATTGAATGTTCCCGAAACCGAGAAAGCGCTCGGAAAGGACCCTGTCCCCTTTATGACTCGCAATGGCTGGATGTTCCTTCTCGGAGCCATCGTGGTCGCGGTTTTGACGTTCGCAGCTCTCACCGGAGGGCGATAGGCGCTGGTTCCACCGACTGTTCCATTTCTCAGAATCGTTATGTTGTGCCTTCATGAAGGGGATTTAGATGTTGCAACGTATTCTCAGTGGCCTTGCGGTTTTGCTTGTTGCCGTTTTTGCCGCGAGTGGCCCGCTTGCCGCAAAAACCTGGACAAAACTCCGGATCGGTGTGGACGAAAATTTCCCTCCACTCTTCTACAGAAATGCTAACGGAAACCTCGACGGCTTCGACTACAAAATAGCCTTGGCGCTTTGTGCCAAGATGAATGTCGATTGTGAGTTCTATGCCGTCTCTTTTGATCGGATCAATGTCGCCCTCAATGGCGCGTGGGAAATTGGGTCCGACATCACAGAGAAAGAAGTAAGCGAACCGACCGTTGACGTCCTTGTCAACTCCATGGGCATTACTGACCAGCGCAAGCGGTTCTTCGCCTTTACAGAGCCCTATTATTTCGTTCCGCATGCAATATTGATCCGAAAGGATTCAGGTTTCACGATAAAAAGATCGAGGGATACCGCTAGCCGAACTGTCGGGATCATCGAAGGATCTGCCGAAGAGGCCTATGCCAAATATTACTTCAGTGAAGCCAATCTCAAGACGTTCTACGACCCGGAGAGCCTGGAGTCCGCCTTGGAAAGTCGACAGATCGAAATGGGTCTCGTCGACGCAGTGGTGGCCTACGAATGGGTCAAGACAGAAGCGGGCAATTGCTGCCAGACCAATGGCTACTTCAATGCTGAAAAAGCAATGACCCAAGGCTACGGCATCGCTGTACGGCACGAGGACACCGACCTTCTGAACATGCTGAATTCAGCTCTCACCCTGATACGGGCCAATGGAACCTACGAATCGATCAGAAAGCAATTTTTTCGGTTCAGCATTGACGCCAACTGAAGGCTTTTGTGGATATACAAGAGGCTGCTGTCCGTTATTGCGGAACTAGTCAGCGGTGCTGAGAAATCAAAGAGGCGGGGCAATGAAGCAAAGCAGGTTAGATCACCAAATAGAAGCCATTCTCGATCAGCAGGACGCCATTGAAGCTGCAAGCTATGACGCAAATACTGGACGCCAAGCGGTTTTCGCTGCGCGCAAAAGCATCCAGCCTCTGCTCGGAAACGGTCAATCGGGAACAGTTAAAATTGATGCAATCATTATCGGGCTGGAAGGGCTGCGCGAGCGCCAGAAAAACTCCGCGGGCGAGTATTCCACGGGCGCGGCAACCATTGGCTCCATCCTGAGCGAAGTTCGACGGTTGCGCCCAAGAGAACCATCCCGCCACTGGTGGAAATGGGCAGCTCCGTTCGCTTTGTTTCTTTTGGTTTCGTTTCCGGACACATCTGCGAATGCCTGCCTGCAACACGCTGAGCAAACCGGTAACCTGCTGCTGCCACATGGACAAAGGATGTTCCATGGGCTCTATGACGTTGTGATTGAGGGCGACGCACAAAGCGTCCTGGTCATGGAAATCTGGGTGTCGGCCGATAAAGGTGCATCGCTTTTCATTATTCCTTCTTCATCCTTCGCTTCCTGGACGATACCGATCTGTCGCGCGGCCGTTACAGTCACGCAGCACCGAGCCGACGAACTTGATATCAAGATTTCCGATGGCTGTGATAACCCTACCGAAACCTGGCGTTACGACGCCACGGGGCTTCACGACATCAACGAATAGAAGTCTTGGGAAGCGCGACAAATAACGCTGGCTATTTCCTGAAAATGCCCAGTTCGGCGCAAATTCTTTTGCGCGATCCGCTCTCGGTGAGCTCTCTCTCTTTCAATATGCCGGCCTTCCGCAACACCTCGTCCGCAAACACACTGTGCGCGACATCAAGTCCCGCAGCATCGGCGAGATCTTCCGTGCTCATCCGTGTGACCTCATCGCTTGTCAATGACGAATAGAAGTCGCCGCAGTGAGCCATGTAATCCTTATCCATCCCCGCGTTACGAAGGGCCTTTGCAGCCAGCCTCGCGGAGATTTTTCCTCCGGATTCCGAAAATGCCGGCTCTTTGGTCTTGATCTCATCTGACGTCGTCTTGAGCGCGCCAGATGCGATGGCCGAGCACACGGCTGTGGGATCCTTCGGCATTGGCAGCATGAACTGGAAGTAAAGTCGAGAATCGCGAAGCTCCGCCGCAGCATCCGTGTCGCCGCGACGGGCGCGATTGCATGTCTGTTCGAAATCCATCGCTGCGGTGCTTTCCTTCAAGGCGGCGATCATCCCTGCCACATCAGCCTCGCCGACCGGTTCGTCGGTTGGGCTGTGCGAGTCAGTGTAGTCTTGCTCTGCACCTTCGCCCTGGACCCGCGCCTCACGGTTGCTGATAACTCCATTATCGGGCTCGATTTCGCCAAGACCCACATAAACATCGGTTACCGCCTTGGCCGAGCCTTGCAATGGAAATACCACCTCGCTGCCGGATGACTTCAATATAAGCCGGTCAGCTTTCTGGAGGTCTTCAATAAACCTGTTGGACACATAAACGCCCCAAGTCGTTGCTCTTTGAGACGGCAGATATTTCACGGAATACGTCCCTTGCTGATAATGCAATTTGACACTGGAAGATGAGCGCGCCCTTTCCTGCTTGGCGTCGTATTCCGTAATCAAATAGAAATCCCCGCTTGTGACATTGCCTTTGAAAGTAGCTGAAAACTCCCAGCGGTTTGTTTCGTCATTGTAAAAAACGCCTGCCGCAGACCCGTTATATGAGACCTTTGCGCCATGCATCGGATCAAGCCGGCCGTTGCCATGGCCTGGAGCGAGGTATTGCCAAACTCCATCGCGCGCTGCGCTGGGCGATGCCATTGCAATGAGTATCAGGGTGGCGGCGATTATACGTTGCATTGGCTTGGTTCCCCGCAAGAAACCGCTCCGGGCGGTTCCCACAATCCAGTGAAGCAGACTTGTTTGAGACTGTCGTTTTGCATGTCCGGCGTAGCGTTCTATGGCCGATAATTTTTTGGCTGATTCTTGCGGTGCCCGGGAATTTTGAGAAACAACACGGTATCAATCCCCGGGCCAAAGCTGCGCGCGCGGCATTTCCCCGTCTGGCAGGACCTGCAATCGTCCGTCCTTGATGCTCCAATCAAGGTAATAGTTTCCCGTCACCTCCAGCCTGATCTCGGAGCCAAATTGCGTTGGATCAACCAGCTGCAATGTCTGCGAATGGGCCCCCTTGTGGCACACCGCAAAAATGGCCGGGGCCTCGGGCACGTCTCTCTGCCGCAGCACATAAACCCCGTCAGCGGAGCAATTGTCCTCGTCACCGGAACAAAAGAAGCAGTTCAGATGCATTGTGGCGATCAGTTTGCCGGTTCGAAGCGAGGTCACATCGAGCGTCGCCTCGTCCGGCCCGCCGGAGAGCGACCATTGGAGCTGTGTATCCCTGATGGCGAAAGACTGATTGTAGGGCACTTCACCAGCGACAGAGGAACGGTCCTCGAGGGCAAACCCATAACAGAATGGGGAGGCGTAACGGTTGAAGAAGCTGAGCTGCTCTATCCGCTGATGGCCCTGAAGCACCATGCAGGAAGCACCGTTGACATAGGAAGCCGTGTTGCCTGGAGACCGGGTGATCAGCCCGCATTGTTGTGAGCGTTGTTCTGCCCAGGCCTTCTGGCCATTCTGAATGATCCTGCGATCCGGGTCGCTGCAGAGCTTTCCGATCGACTGACCAAGCAGATCTGCGATCTCCGCATCGAGTTCAACGCTGCGGTTTTCAAGGCACTCGCCGATCGCCGCGCCGCCAATCTTGTTGACGGGATCAGCCTTGCAAACATCGATTTCGCTCTTCAGCGCAGGCGTGTCGGCGTGCGCTATTTCTCCCATTCCAATCAACAGGGCTGAAGCGGCGATCAGCGCTCTCGCCGGGCTCATTGTGAAATGGTCTTACGTCGGACTTGTCCGATCCGCACATAGCTCATGCCAGCCACCATCACCGCCGCCACCGCCGCGTACAGGCCGATAAATCCGAAGAGTGCGGGAAAGCGGATACTCGATGGACACGCAAAATACAGCCCGGGCACCAGGACCGCATATCCTATCAGCGTAATCAAGGCCACGTTCAGGTTACGCGAAAGCTGGTTGCGCGCCACAAAGCCGGCAATAACCGTCGATACCGCGATCCATACTACCAGAACTCCGATTGCCATCTGTTGGAATAAGTCCATGACCATCTCCCTTTCACAACAGGGCGACGCTAGAGCAGGTCGGTCCCGAGCGTCATTCCCCATATGGGGAATGCGGTGTGGTTGGCCGTGTCATGTAACCCAACCGAAACTTCCAATGCGTTTTTCGTGGGCACCTCTCAATAAAGCGGGGGTTCGCCAAAGCCGGGTTGGGTGCATGTGCTGTGGATGTAATCAACGTGCCGTGTTCTTTGAGCGGCCTGGACAATAAGAAAAGAAAAAGCGCGTGGTAGTTTCTGGTCGCTCACATTCGACTTGAAGAGCATGATGTCCATCAGCATCATTGATGGCTGCGAAAAATTTTGCGATGGGGCAATTTATGTTTCTTGCGAATATGTGGCGGGACATTGCCTTCGATGCTGAAATGAATTCAGATCCAATCGCGCAACTTGGACTTGGAACATGGCCGGACACATCACCTCAACATCACTGCCCGATTGCACATAATTCGAGCCCGGGCAACCTATCTGTTTTGCTTTTGCCGAGCCGCCTGTTGCCGCTTTTGTTTACTGCCTCGGGGCAAATGTTCTCTTTCAGCAAGTATACCCTTCACGTCATCAAACGCCTCTCTCCAAAGATCTGTTTCCTTGAATGCGATCAGACCTGCGGCTTCAACTGCATCCAGTTCTTCCCGCAGCCAGTCGCTGGCATAATAGGAAACTTGCAGGTTTCTCAGCTGCTTCAAGCGTTCAAGAAGACTGCCGGTATGCAGTTGTTTCAATTCTGCGACTGGCATTGGTTTCAGCGCTTTTGGGTTCTCTGGTTTGACGTTCATCGCATTTCCGGTAGCCGATCCCGTTTTGCTGGTGCTGTTCCAATTTAATGTGAGCACGCGCGAGGCGCAAACAAAACGTAAAGTGCGGTCGCCACGTCCAACGCTTCCTTGCGATCGTGGAACGATAGCATCCTGCTTTGAAAGGCATTGCCCATATGGGGAATGCCACCGGCGCTCCGCCTATGTAAACTTATCAAAGCTCAAGAATTATGCGGCGCTGCATGAACCGCCTTGGAGCTGTTTCGAAATGAGGACCATTATGAAAGAGCATTTGGTTGCGAGTGCCATTCTTACTTCGTTCTTGTCTCCGGCAACAATCGCAGAAGCTCAAGAACGAAGTAGGAATGAACTTGATTATATCAATGCGGTTCATGTTGTATTCAAGATTGCTGGTGCTTGCGTAGATTTCGGAGAAGACCAAGCAAAATTCAAGCCAAAAATAGAATCTGTGCGGCGTGACCTAGGGCAATATAATCTACGTCTGGACTGGAAATTATTTTTTAAATTCACAGACCAGGAAATAAAAAAAGATATCAGAAAATTTCAAGAAGACCATGGTCTTCAAGAGATGGTCTGTTCGTGGGGTTGGAGAGATTTTGTCCAGCGGTATGACGAGGCAAAGCGCGGCTTGGATAGCGAGCGATGAGCCAGCAATGTCCTGATCCTTGCTACCATGGAGAACGAGCAAAAATGCCTACCAGGATTCCATGGGATTGACGCGCTCTAACGTAGCTGAATGAAGCAGAACCGTTCGACCATACGGAACAGGTCCTTCTGGCTGCGGCAGTGGGTCTTCGACAGGACAGCTTTCATTTGTCGGCGCACTGTATCGAGCTTTACGCCACGTTGGCGCGCCACGGTCGCCAAATCTGTGCCCGACAATGCCGCCTGGAGCACCTTTTGCTCGCTTAGACTTAACGCATACAGGTTGGTAAACTGCGAAATTTCTGCGTCGTTTGGAGCCGCCTGTTTCGACAAAGGAGTTAGCACCACCAGAAGACAAGCTGTCATTCCGGATGAAAGGTTCCCTCCGCTTGCGGTCGGCATGAATCTCACGCCGATCTGCTCTCCGCTCTCAGAGATTGTCAGTCCTGTCGCAAATGCAGCCGGTGTGGGGAGCCCTTCGCGCAGTGCCGAGAGATTTGCCGCCAAATACTTGTTAAGGGTGGTACCGCTAAAAAACACTCCGCCAGTCGACAAGCGAAGAACGCCTTCGGCACCCAGAGCCTCTGCTTCGGCATTCGCAAACGACACCTTGCCGTCCGGTGTGACAACGAGGACTCCACGCCCTTTCAGGGACCATAGATGTCCCAGCACGTTCGTGCGGGCGTTCGCCGCGCCAATCTCCAGGGCGATCCTGACCGACTGTCGAAAGTGGGGGGCCACCAGGTTGATAATACGAATGTCGTCGTCCTCGAAAGGTGACGGCGTGTTGCGAGAAAAACCGAGCCAGGCAAGATGACCTTCGATACCGAGCGGCGCTCCGGTGATTTCGTACAACTTATGAACGCGCTGGTAATCTTGGTACAGCGGACTCGTCAGTCGTTCTTCCTCCGTCCAGAGTTCACGATCACGTATGATCTTGCCTGTCGGCGTTGCAGCCAGTCGCGTAGCGCGAATGTCCTGCTGGAAATAGTTATTCATGTATTCCTCCAGCGTGGCCGGATCCTGCCGCTCGAGAAAACCAATGCTGTCTTTGCCCGTTCGTGCGTTTGCGACCATCAGATGGGTGCTTTCCGCACCGATCATGTCAGCGATAGTGTTCACCACAAACGGCCACAATTCGGGATTGAGCGCCGCTTCGTAAACGTCGCCCACTGTGTTGAGCAAAAAATCCAGGTTCGGACTACCCATTTGCACCTCGATTTCGAACCTAGCTCGCCGTTCGCGAGCGAGGCAAGACCCTATTTCGTGACTAAGATGAGCCCTTTGCCGATTTGACAACAACACACCCGGATGTTTTTCAGACGGGTGATCCAATCGCTGAGGTGCACCTCAGTCGACGCACGAAACGAACTTGCTGCTGGATAGAATCCGGTGGCAGGGTCAGAAATTTCAAACCAGTTGCGGAAGCTAAAGACATGCTGCCGGCAAATGATTTCTTCCGTTTCTATTTGTCGCACTCCAGAATCAATTTTGAGTCAGTCCAGATATTACCAAGTTCATAGTCATATCCATCGTAATTTTTCTGAAACTCCTCAACATAAATTTTCTTCAAATGTTCTATTTGTACAGGACGATCCCAATCGTCAGTCTGCCTGTAGAGTTTAACATGATTTATTTCTTTGGGTTGCAGTAGGACATGGGATGATGCAAATTCAGAGCTGAGCAGAAAAAAGTTCTCTTCTGCCGGAACATCAAAGCGCGTAATAATGCGTCGAATTTTTCCGTTTTCTTGAACTGGCACCTGAAAGAAAACTGTAATTTCGCGCGTGCACCTATTATTTACAAAAAGCCTGTTTTCGACATTCCGCTTCAGCCGAAATTTTTCAAATGAATTGAATGAGTGATTGGACTTTCCGATCAACCCTTTTATCTCGTCAATCAATTCTTGGGTCAGTAGGGCCACATAGGTATCGCTTGAACTGACTGAGCTGATTACCCCGATGAGCTCTGGCTTGTAGGGAACGGGATAATCAATCCCTTTAAGATCGTCTGGAGACCATATTTGAACGACGGCTGATCCGCTTTGGCCTGGCAAGGCGTCGCATTGAGTGTTCAACACATTGTAGCGAGAGCTCATCTCACCTGTGCATTCTGTGAACCAATAACTCCCCTGTTTCTTATCTGTGGGGTAACCTGCTGTCTGCATGTAAACTGTTTTGTGAGGGTCACGCACCGTTTTCATAGGCAAAGGGTTGCCCAATATTCTGCGTCTCCCGTCTAATTTCGGAATGTGAACAACGGCAAGATCCTTTTCCTGGTATTCTTTGGTCGGTCCAAGGCTATCGATGGACAATCCCGATTGAACGAGTTCAACCATGTCCTTGAGAACCCAGAATTCCGAAGCATACTCACGCGGATGTAAAAAGTTGCCGGTGTCGGTGAGAGCGAGATCAAACGTGACCTCCTGCGCAGCCTCTCCCTTTTCAGGGTCATAAACACAGTGAGCTGCCGTCAGAATCCATTCACGACCTATCAAGTATCCCGTGCATCTTCGCTCCGATTCACCAAATTTTAGTGTCAGCAAGCCACCCATATCAGTAAAATAGCCCCACTCATTTGGAATGTTACGGCGGTCATCTTTCCCCAGAACATTGGCCAAATGCAGATACGGATTTGGCGAGTTATCCATTTGTGTTTTTTGATCGGTCACTGGCCAGGGTAGGGATGCGCTGATTGGAATCAGACCAAACCAAAGAAGTGCCGGGAGAATGATTCTGGACATTCTGTTCATTTGAAAATCACCTCAATTTCCAAGATCAGTCTTAGGTTCACAGGGCCAATTGCCTGTCACCAGAATATTTGCCCATTCTTCGGCTTGGATCAGCTGAGTTATGGTCTCGCCTCTGAGGTGATATTATGCGGCTAGATTCACGGGCTGCAAGCATTGATATTTGAATATCCCCGCGTTTTCCAGGCGCCTTCTATTTTCATTTTCTTCTGGCGTTCGAATTGGGAATGTGGGCGTTCGAATTGGGAATGTGGAAGAAACCCTTTTGGCAAATTCTGGTGCCGGTGACCTTGCGCCCAGGTTGTATGGAGCGTGTTGACTAAAAGTCGGATTCAAAAAAACTAAAACGGAAACAAGGACTTTAGAATGGTGCAAACGTGGTTGTATTTGCGTCGTTAGAGGTGGCTCGGGAAAACTGCACAGCGGGGATAAGTGGAATTTCTGCTTGAATTTGGCTTAGATGCCGGAAACAGGAGACACCATGACAAGACGACCGCGCCGGAACCAACCCCGGCTTTCAAGGCGAAGGTGGCGCTTGCAGCCATCCGTGGCGAACAGACGCTGGTGGAGTTATCCCAGCAATTCGATGTCCACGCCAACCGGATCAAGCAATGGAAAGAACAACTCCTGGAGGGAGCGACGGGCGTTTTTGGCGGTGACACCAAGACAGAAGCGGCGGCTCCGGCCGTCGACATCAAAACGCTTCATGCCAAAATCGGCGAACTGGCACTGGAAAACGGTTTTTTGTCAGGGGCGCTCGGCAAGGCGGGATTGCTGGGCGGAAAGAAATGATCGACCGTCATCACCAACTATCATTGCACGCCAGGCCAAGCTTCTCGGCTTCAGCCGTGGCAGCGTCTACTATCTGCCTCGTCCTGTGCCTGAAGGTGATCTTGCCCTGATGCGGCGGATTGATGAGCTGCATCTCGACTACCCATTCGCGGGACGTCGCATGTTACCGGGGCTCTTGAAAGCGGAAGGACTGGCAGTAGGGCGTCTCCACATCGCGACGCTGATGAAGAAGATGGGTATGGAGGCTATCTACCGCCGGCCGAACACTTCGAAACCAGCGCCGGGCCACAAGGTCTATCCCTATCTCCTAGGCAAGCTGGCTGTCACCAGACCCAATCAGGTTTGGGCGACCGATATCACCTACATCCCCATGGCCCGCGGCTTCGTCTATCTCTGCGCCGTCGTGGACTGGTTCTCCCGCCGGGTTCTGTCCTGGCGGCTGTCGATCACGCTGGAAACGGCCGTCTGCATCGAAGCGGTTGAGGAAGCGCTTGCGCCACGGCAAGCCTGACATCTTCAACTCGGACCAGGGGTCCCAGTTCACATCCATCGACTTCACGGCGGTATTGAAGAAGGCTGAAATCGCCATCTCGATGGACGGCAAGGGCGCATGGCGAGACAATGTCTTCGTCAAGCGGCTTTGGCGGTCGATCAAATATGAGGAGGTCTATCTCCACGCCTACAAAACGGTGCCGGAGGCCCGAGCAGGCATCAGTCGATATCTGGCCTTCTATAACAGCCGACGCCCACATTCATCCCTTGACCGGCAAACACCGGATCAGGCTTACTTCAAAGCGCTGACGCCAATCCTGGTCGCAGCATAATCGAGGCGGAAATCCACTTAACGAAACGCCCTGAACTGTTCAGACGAACCGAGCCACCTCTGTAGGGGCTGCCAGCCCGCTTGTAGACCAGGATTCGCCCGTCTCCAAGGCTGTGTTCATCATCCAGAAAGGTCGATCCTTATTTCGCGGTGTCTACATTTTGTAAAAAACGTAAACTAGAACAACTGCGATTTCAAATCGTTGTGAACGTTTTGTAGGCATGAAAAAAGGAGGCCCTGTGAAGGGCCTCCTTGAAAATATTGAGATACTTGAAGTGCCAGTTAGCGCTTGGAGAACTGGAACGAGCGGCGGGCCTTGGCCTTGCCGTACTTCTTGCGCTCGACCACGCGGCTGTCGCGGGTCAGGAAGCCACCCTTCTTGAGAACCGCGCGCAGGCCCGGCTCGTAGTAGGTCAGCGCCTTGGAGATGCCGTGACGGACAGCACCGGCCTGGCCGGAGAGGCCGCCGCCGGTGACCGTGCAGACGACGTCGAACTGGCCCTGGCGGGCAGCGGCGACGACCGGCTGCTGGACAACCATCTGCAGCACGGGGCGTGCGAAGTAGGTGACGAAATCACGGCCGTTGACGGTGATCTTGCCGGTGCCGGGTTTGACCCAGACGCGGGCGATCGCGTTCTTGCGCTTGCCGGTGGCGTAGGACCGGCCGAGATCGTCGACCTTGCGGACGTGAACCGGGGCTGCCGGTTCGGCTGCTGCGGTCACCGATGCGCCGAGCTCCTCAAGCGAATTGAGTTCAGCCATTATCAGGCGCTCCTTTTGTTCTTGGTGTTCAGCGAGGCGACGTCGAGGACGGTCGGCTGCTGGGCTTCATGCGGGTGTTCCGAACCGGCGTAGACGCGCAGGTTCTTCATCTGGCGACGGCCGAGGGGGCCGCGGGGAACCATGCGCTCGACAGCCTTTTCGATGATCCGCTCGGGAAAGCGGCCTTCGAAAATCTGGCGCGCAGTGCGCTCCTTGATGCCGCCGGGGTAACCGGTGTGCCAGTAGTACTTCTTGTCGGTGTACTTCTTGCCGGTCAGGACGGCCTTTTCGGCATTGATGATCACGACATTGTCGCCATCGTCAACGTGAGGGGTGAAGGTGGCTTTGTGCTTGCCGCGCAGGCGGTTGGCGACAACGGTGGCGAGACGGCCGACGACGAGATCAGTCGCGTCGATAATCACCCACTTCTTGTCCACCTCTGCAGGCTTCTGCGAGAAGGTTTTCATCTAGTTTCTCTCTTTATTCAGGATCCGGAACCGGACGGGCCGGAACGGACGTTTCTTGTTGCTTGGGTTGTTTCGGGAAGAGCCCGGAATGGCTTCACCCGCACCAACATCGCATCGGCGCCCCATAGGGGTGCCAACGCTGGCTGCTTATAGGGGAGGTGCAAATCACCGTCAAGCGATCGGCTTTAGAGGAAATCAAAAATATTCCATACAAAACAATGGCTTAATTATACGGTATCTAAATACCGCATAATTTCGGCCCGTTGCGGCTCAGTTCCGCGGCGGAATCGAGTAGGTGGCGGTTGCGTGCGCTACCATTTCTCCGCCGGAATCGCGGATGGCGATATCGATGACCACCAGTCGCTTGCCCAGTTTCAGGATCATCGCGGTGGCATCGAGCGGCCCGGGTTCGGGCTTCATCAGGAAGTTGATGTTGAGATTGGTGGTGACCGCCAGCGCCACCCGGCCGATATGCGCCAGGATCACCGCATAGGCTGCGAGATCTGCGAGCATGAACATGGTGGGGCCGCTGACGGTTCCGCCGGGCCGCAGATGCTTGTCGTCGGCGTGGAGCCGCACGCGTGCAGTCCCGGCAGACACCGTCTCCACCGATATGTCGTCCCCGTTTGCCTTGATCTGCGGAAAGACCTCGTCGATATAGGCCGAGACTTCGGGGGCGGACATTACGGGCGTTGCCGGTGCGGGCATGGGTCGTTTTCCTGTGTCTTGAATGTGTCGATGGGGTTGCTGCAAGCCGGCCTAGCCGCGCGGATTGACCGGGCGGTCCTCGGTCCAGTCATAGGTGCCTGAATCGCGCTCTGTGACGGCCTTTTTCCAGCCTTCCGCCTCGGCCCGGTGCTTGAAATTGATGCCTTCCGGCGAATGCCGGGTGATGCCGTCGAACACGGTGGCGATCATCTGCGTCTGTTTCAGCCCCATCGCCTCGATCGCCTGGTTGATCATCAGCTTCTGCATCATCAGCTGGTTGACCGGCACCGTGGCCATGCGTTCGGCAAGCCGCTCGGTCTCAGTGTCGAGCTCTTCGGCCGGCACCGCCTTATGCACAAGACCGATGCGTTCGGCCTCGCGCCCGTCGATCTTGTCGCCGGTAAACAGCATCCGCTTGGCTTTCTCCGCCCCCAGCCGGTAGACCCACATCGCCGTGGTCGGGCAGCCCCAGACCCGCGCCGGCATGTAGCCGATTTCGGCATCCTCGGCCATGACCACCAGATCGGCGCAGAGCGCTATGTCAGACCCGCCGGCGACCGCAAAACCGTGCACCTTGGCAATCACCGGCCGGTGCGAGCGCCACAGGCTCATGAAGCGCTCGGTGTTGCGGCTCATGAAGGCATAATCCTTCATCGGGTCCCACGGCATGGCCTGCGTCACTGCGTTGCCGTCGCCGCCGGTGGCCTGGGCGTAGTAGGTCATGTCGTAGCCGGCGCAGAAGGCGCGGCCCGCGCCCGACAGCACGATCACGTGAATGCCCGGCTCCTCGTTGGCGCGCAGGACCGCGGCTTCCAGCTCGCGCGGCACGTCATCGTCGATGGCGTTGAGCACATCCGGCCGGTTCAGCGTGATCCGGGCAATCCGCCCGTCGCGTTCGTAAAGCACCTTCGCCATCGGCCCCAACCCTCCCGCCAGATTCGATTTGTCCCCGGCACCGTTGCGGAAATGCGGCGTCCGGTCAACGTTGCAACCGGGGTTCACGCAGCGCCACCGTCGCGCTAGAATTGAATTTGAACAGAAAGAGGTCTGAACGCATGAACGTCGTCGAACTGAAACAGGATGCACCCGCCGGTCTCGTCAAGACCACACGACACGGCAGTGTGCTGCGGCTGGAGATGAACAATCCTCCGGCCAACGCCCTGTCGATCGCCATGATGGAAGCCCTCAAGACAGAACTCGATGCCGCCCGCGAGGACGCGTCCGTCCGGGTGGTGATCCTCGCCTCGGCGACACCCGGAAAGCTGTTTTCCGCCGGCCATGATCTCAAGGAGCTGACCGTCCACCGCGCCGACGAGGACCGGGGCAGGGCGTTTTTTAGCCGCACCATGAAATTGTGCGCCGAATTGATGCAGACCATCGTGCATCTGCCGGTGCCGGTGATTGCCGAGGTCGATGGCCTGGCCACCGCCGCCGGATGCCAGCTTGTGGCATCGTGTGATCTGGCCATGTGCACCGACACCTCGACCTTTTGCACGCCGGGCGTCAATATCGGGCTGTTCTGTTCGACGCCGATGGTGGCGCTCTCCCGCAACGTGCACCGCAAGCAGGCGATGGAAATGCTGCTGACCGGCGAGACCATCGACGCCTCCACCGCCCGAGAGTTCGGACTGATCAACCGGATCATGCCACGCCAGTACCTCAACCAGGTGGTGATGAAATACGCGGAGGTCATCGCCTCCAAATCGCCCTTGACCGTCAAGATCGGCAAGGAGGCGTTCTACCGCCAGGCGGAGATGTCGCTCGGGGACGCCTATGAATACACCGCCGGCGTCATGGTCGAGAACATGCTGGCCCGCGATGCCGAGGAAGGCATCGGCGCCTTCATCGCCAAGCGCAAGCCGGAATGGACCGGCGAATAAGCGAAAGGTTGGCGACAAGGCAAGCTCTTGACTCGTGCAGGATTTGCCTATTTCGTTCTCTTTATGTTCCGTTTTTTGAGGCGCGTCGGGCAGGCGTTTGAGCCGGGCGGCGGCAGGAGTTTGTAGTGATGACTATTCAATCCCGCGTTTCCATGATCACGCTCGGCGTGGCCGACGTGTCGGCGGCGACCGGCTTCTATGAAAGGCTGGGATTCCGCCGATCCTCGGCTTCAAACGACAATGTCACCTTTTTTCACATGAAAGGCACGGTGCTTGGCCTGTTCGGGCGCGATGCGCTCGCCGCCGACGCCGGGGTCGAGCCGACCTCGCGGCAGGGTTTCGAAGGCGTTGCTCTTGCCCATAATCTCGGCTCCCGCGCGGAAGTGGATGCGGCTTGGGCCTTCGCGGTCGAGTGCGGCGGGCGCCCGGTCAAGAAGCCGCATGAAGTGTTCTGGGGCGGGTATTCCGGCTATTTCGCCGATCCGGACGGCCATCTTTGGGAGCTGGCGCACAACCCGTTCGTGGAACTCGATGAAAACGGCCATATGGCATTGCCCGAATAGATTCGTCGTAGGCAAGGAGGGCGAGTGCCATGAACGAAGACTTCCTTTGGCGCTCTGAAATGGCCTGCCGCGCGGCCTGGCCGGCGGATACCGATGGCGTGCTTGGCGGCTGGAGCGCGCGGCGCAGCGGCGGAACCATCCGCCGGGTGAATTCGCTCAATCCGCTGCCGGGCGCTACCGAGCTTGCTGACGCCACAATCGACCGAACCGAAGACTTCTACGCGAGCTACGGTCAGCCCGCGCTGTTCAGGCTGCTCTCGTTTGCCGGAGCCGCCTCGGCCGACCGGCTGGCGCGCCGCGGGTACCGGATCGAAGGCGGTACCACGACCCTCTGCTCCGATATCCGGAACCGGATGCCTGTTGGAGGCTTCGGAACTCGATTGTGGAATGTCCCCGATCCGGAATGGCTGGCGGCGCGCGACCGGATCGCCGTGTCCGATCCGGCGATCTTCGCGGGCATGCTGGGGTTGATCCGGGCTCCGAAGCGGTTTGCAGGCGTGGAGGTTGGTGGCGAAATCCGCTCGATTGCCTATGGCGTGATCGTCGACCGTCTGCTGGTGCTGGAGTCGGTTGCCACCGACGAGAGCTGCAGGGGCAGGGGATTGGCCAGGCAAGCCGTCGGATCGCTTCTGCACTGGGCGGCGGCGCAGGGCGTTGACCAGGCCGTGCTGCAGGTGGTCACCGACAATGTGCCGGCACGGGCGCTCTACCGGTCGCTCAGCTTCGAGACCGAGTTGTTCGACTATTTCTACATGCGTCAGTCGTAGCAGTGACGCGGCCGGTTACGGCTTCAGCCGCAGCAGCGGCCGGAAGTTGAGCAGGCCCTCGTCATCTTCAAGGGCATGCGGGTCGCAGCGGATCACCCGGCAGGAATTGGTGTCGCGTGCCGGCACCCGGGCCCAGACACCGACCGACGGGCTTTCGCACATCAGCGAAGAACTGACGTAGCGGTCGTAGATCGGCAGTCCTCGTTTCGAGGTGTATCTCAGGATTGCCGCGCCCTCGCGGATCAGCGTCGCACGAATGGCGCTGCAATCGGTCTTCGTCGTTTCGATGCGGCTGATCGCATGCGCCGGACCTGCTGCCGCGGCCAAAGTTGCTGCAATCACCACGGCTGCCGACAGCATCTTCAGGATGGGTTTGAACGTCTCTGTCATCGGGTTTCTCCTAGGGCCACCGGATTGAGCATACAGACAATTGTGGCGCAGATCGGGATGAAGGCAAGGCCGCAGGCGCTTGACGTCACCCCCTGCCGTTGCCACATCTGGGAGACGATTATTCCGGAAGGCCGACCATGGACCACGACAGCTACGACAACGCCTACATTTCCGGCATCCTGCAGTCGGTCAAGACCATCGCCGTGGTCGGCGCGTCCGCCAATGATGTGCGGCCGAGCTTCTTCGTCATGAAATACATGCTCGACAAGGGCTACCAGGTGATCCCGGTCAATCCCGGGCAGGCGGGCAAGCCCATTCTCGGGCAGATGACCTATGCACGGCTCAGTGACATTCCGGTCGCAATCGACATGGTCGACATCTTCCGCGCCTCCGATGCCGTGCCCGGTATTGTCGATGAAGCTCTTGCGCTTGATCCCTTGCCGAAAGTGATCTGGATGCAGCTGACCGTCCGCCATGACGAAGCCGCCGCCCGTGCTGAAGCCGCAGGCATCAAGGTGGTGATGAACCGCTGCCCGAAGATCGAATATGGGCGGCTATCGGGCGAGATCGGCTGGAACGGCGTCAACTCGGGCGTTCTGTCATCGAGGAAGCCGGTGATGCGGTCCGGATTTCAGAGTTACGGACTCAGGGGCAAGCCGGAGGACGGAAGCGGCGCCTGACCTTGCCGCTTTCGCGCCACTGTCGCGCGGGATAAAGGGCCCGCGGCCTTCGCTTGCATCCGTCGCAATGCCGCGAGCTGTTGCCATCACACGGAGTGAGTGCGGATCTTGTTCCAGTTGTTGAAAATGATGCGAACCACCGCCTTTCTCGCGGTCCTGTGCGTTTCGCTCGCCACCACGGCGGTCAGCATGGGCGTATGGGCCGTGTCGCTGACGGCGCAGGTGACCACCATGACCGCGAGCGCTGCCGCGGCCGCCATCGCCAATCGCAAGGCCATTGCCGCCGCGGTGCTCAGGACCAAGGCCAAGGCTCGGTTGCGGCGCGCCCTGGTGGTGGTTCCGGTTGCCGGCATCGCCGCGGCAATCGCCTTCGAACGCGAGGACTATCTCGAATGGAAGCAGGACAATCCCGACGGCGATCTTGAGGCCTATGGCTGCGAGGTCAGCGCGGTATCGGCCGAGATTGTCGACGACGTACTGCAGGATCTGCCCGAGCAGGTCCGCCCGTCACGGGACTGGCTGCTCGCGCGCCTGCCGGAATGTGAGAAACCGGCTGGCTAGCGCCTCAAGCCCGGGTCTTGCGCTTGCCACGGCAAAGGCCTAGACCGGAGCGAGGATCATGGCCGGCCAGCCGTCGCTACTCAGTCCCGGTAGGGGGACGCATGGGGTGGAATGATATTTCTTGCTTCATGCAGGAATTGCCGTGTGCGGCGCGCCTGCCATGCCGGTCGCGCAAAATTCTTCTTTGACCCTGGCTCGGACATGCGGGATAACCCCTCTCACCATTCAAGTCGGGCACAAGGGGAGAGGTCCATGCCGAACAATCAGCCAGGTTTCAACACGCTTGCGATTCATGCGGGGGCCCAGCCGGATCCCGCCACCGGCGCGCGCACCACGCCGATCTACCAGACCACCAGCTTTGTCTTCGAGGATGCCGATCACGCCGCCTCGCTGTTCGGCCTGAAAGCCTTTGGCAACATCTACACCCGCATCATGAACCCGACCCAGGCCGTGCTTGAGGAGCGGATCGCAGCACTCGAAGGCGGCACGGCAGCTCTTGCCGTGGCATCGGGCCATGCCGCCCAGTTGCTGGTGTTCCACACCATCATGAGCCCGGGCGACAACTTCATCGCCGCCAACCGGCTCTATGGCGGCTCGATCAACCAGTTCGGCCATTCCTTCAAGTCGTTCGACTGGCATGTCCGCTGGGCCGATCCGGCCGACATGGGCAGCATCGAGAGCCAGATCGACGAGCGCACCAAGGCGATCTTCATCGAGAGCCTCGCCAATCCGGGCGGCACCTTCGTCGACATCAACGCCATTGCCGAAGTCGCCCGCAAGCACGGGCTGCCGCTGATCGTCGACAACACCATGGCCTCGCCCTACCTGATCCAGCCGATCGAGCACGGCGCCGACATCGTCGTCCATTCGCTGACCAAGTTCATCGGCGGCCACGGCAACTCGATGGGCGGCGTCATCGTCGATGGCGGCTCGTTCGACTGGTCGAAGTCGGGCAAGTACCCGATGCTCTCCGAGCCGCGTCCCGAATATGGCGGCATGGTGCTGCACGAAACTTTTGGCAATTTTGCCTTCGCCATTGCCTGCCGCGTGCTGGGTCTTCGCGATTTCGGTCCCGCGATCTCGCCGTTCAACGCATTCATGATCCTGACCGGCGTCGAAACCCTGGCACTGCGCATGCAGCGCCACTCGGACAATGCGCTGGAAGTCGCCAACTGGCTGGCCAAGCATGACAAGGTGGCCTGGATTTCCTATGCGGCCCGGCCCGAGCATGAGAACCATGCCTTGCAGCAGCGCTATTCGCCCAAGGGTGGCGGCGCTGTGTTCACCTTCGGCCTGAAGGGGGGCTACGATTCCGGTGTGAAGTTCGTCGAAGCTCTCGAGATGTTCTCGCATCTGGCCAATATCGGCGACACGCGCTCGCTGGTCATCCATCCGGCCTCAACCACCCATCGCCAGCTCACGCCTGAGCAGCAGGTTGCTGCCGGTGCCGGCCCCGACGTCGTCCGCTTGTCGGTCGGCATCGAAGACGTCAAGGACATCATCGCCGATCTCGAGCAGGCCCTCGCCAAGGCCTGATCACGGATCTGAAGTCTGAGAATGAACGGCCCGGCCTCAAGAGCCGGGCCGTTTTGCGTGGAAGGAGATGGCTCCGGGCCTTGCCCTTGCAGTCCGCGGCTGGTCTTATTCGCAGCCTGACGACCGATCCGGAGCCTTTTCATGATGCGCCTGCCCTTACCCTCTCTGATCCTTCTGCTGATTATAGGGGCCGCGCCCCTCCGGGCCGAGACGCTGACCTCGATCGCGGCCTCAAGCATTGACGACCCCAGGACCTTCTGGCGCGCCACGATGGAAGAGTTTTACGGCCCTTATGACAATCGCCGCAAATGCTGGGTTGCCGCGCGCGCGTCCGAGCGGCTGTGCATGCGTCCGCATCTGCTGTCCACCGTGATCGAAGACGGCGTTCCGACGATTTATGCCGCCATGGCCGGCTACGCGCTCACCTCCGAGGGTGGGCATGCAGATTGCCATGCCTGTTCGGGCAAGCTTGGCCTCGTCATTCTCAGGCCGCGGGGAGACAGGATGGCCCTGGTTGCCAGCAACGATCTCTCCACCGATGCCGGCTCCTGGGGGCAAGTGCCGCCGGAGGAGGCCTTCCGTGTCGTCGAACTCGGGAAGGACAATCACGGCTGGCTGATGGAGTTCTATTACACCGGACAGGGCTACACCGAGGGAGGCGTCGGGGTCTTTGGCGCCATCGGCGACAAGGTGCTCGATCTTGGTTTCATTTCGACCCATTCCGACAATGGCGGCGCCTGCGGCGACGGAATGGGCGAATGCTACACCTACAGCTATGAAATCCTCAACGATCCCGACGGTTCGGATGCCCGTCTCGGTGAACTGATCGCCCGCAAGGTCGAGAACACGGACCCCGCAGCACCGACGACCGTGCGGATCCCGTTTTCGCAGGACGAGTTGAAATACCTGACTCCGCCGGCACTCGCAGCCGCTCTGGGTAACTAAGCCGGTTCGATTGATCTGCCGCAAGGCGGTCGGGCGGATGCGAGACTAGGCTGGACCCAACCTGAAGCAGGAGGTCCCATGTTTCACAACACGCTCCGAACCATTTCCCTTGCACTCGCAACCACTTTGACGCTGGCGCCCGTGGCCCATGCTCAGTCGGCCAATCCGGCTTGGCTCGACCAACTCTCCGAGCAACTGGCGGTCGAGAAGGATTGCGCCGTCGAGTATTTCCTCAATATGAAGGAGGGCGAACTGGCCGGACGGCTGACATTCGAGGCCCGCGCGCAATGCGCCGATGGCCGACAGTTTGACGGCTCGCTGACCGAGCCCGCCGAGGAATTCACCATCAGCGAATGCGGCGTTCAGGTCTGCTGAGCACCGCTTTGCATCGGCTGCACGGCCATATCGTCAGACAGCCATGCCATCCGGTCGCAGAACCACAATTTGAACGCTGAGGCGAGCAGGGCGCCCAGAAAAGCCGCCCAGGGATCGAGCGCCCAAAGCCCGTAGGCGAGCGGGATCAGCGACAGGCCCGACAGCACCGACAGGATCAGCGCCGAGCGCGCGTGATGGGCCGGAATGGGCGTGGTCTTCCGCGCCAGCCAATGGCGCTCGCCGAGCACCGCTTTCGAGGCCCAGTTGTTCAGGTGAGCCGGCGGCGGAAAGGCGCGCGGATTGATGAAGGTCCACGCCAGCAGAACAGCAACCGGCGCCAGGCACCACCAGCCGATCCACATACGCGACCAGATCGCAAGCGTCAGCAACAGCAGGATTGGCACCCGCGTCCAGAAGCTCAGGGGATTGGCATGGCGCGCCCAGGTGGCATCATTCATTGCCATCGTGCTTTCGATTGCCTTGTCGATCCTCATGCGGTCAATATAGACGCTTCGATTGCATCCTGCGAGGTCCCATGTCGAACTCCGCCTATCTTCCCGTCTCACCGGCGGTTGAGCCCGATGTTTCCCGGCCCGATCCGGAGAAGCTGCTTTCCGGCGATCCGGTGCACACCACCTGGAACCTCGAGGAGCGCGACGGGCTTTATTGCGGCATCTGGCAGTCGACTCCGGGCAAATGGCGGATTTCCTACGATGAGTGGGAATACTGCCGGATACTGGAAGGGCTTTCTGTCATTTCCGAGGATGGCGCCGATGCGGTTACCGTCAAGGCGGGTGACAGCTTCATCCTCAGGCCGGGCTTTAGGGGAAGCTGGGAAGTCCTTGAAACGACTCGCAAAGACTATGTTATCAAGCTCTAACCTGAAGCATTAGATTTAGCGCATATTCAGGTTGAACGCCTGCGCCGCGGGCCTCCGCCTTTGCAGAAGAAGGCGCGGCCCGCACCAGTCATCGGCTTTGTATCTGGACGGCCTTGAGGCTTTCTAGCCCGTGGAAATGATAGCTGTCGCGATAGCGCGGCGGCGTTTCAAGCTTCAGGCCAGGCAGCCGGTCGAACAGCAGGGACAGCGATTCCTGCAATTCGAGCCGGGCCAGCGGCGCACCGATGCAGAAATGCAATCCGGCGCCGAAGCTGACATTCTTCTGGTCGGCTCTGCCGGGACGGAATTCATGCGGCGCCTCGAAGGCGGACGGATCGCGGTTGGCGGCGCCGAGCAGCAGCGCCAGCTGCTCGCCCGGCTTCAGCGTCACCGGGCCGAGATCGACCTCCTCATAGGCATAGCGGGTGAACATGTGCAGCGGCGCGTCATAGCGCAGCGCCTCTTCGATTGTCGCCGCCGCCATCTCCGGTGTTGTAAAGAACCGGCGCGGGTCGCTGCCTTGCTCGAGGACGGTTTTGACCGCATTCCCGGTCTGGTGAACGGTCGCTTCATGGCCGGCATTGAGCAGCAGCACGCAGGTCGAGATCAGCTCGTCGTCGGAGAGCTTTTCGCCGGTGTCGCGTACCCCGATCAGCGCCGAAAGCAGATCGTCGGCGCCATTGTGCCGGTGCTCCTCGATATGCGCGGTCAGAAACGCGCCGAACTCGGCCGAGGCGCGGTTGGCGCGTTCCTCGGTCTCGGGCGAGCGCTGCGGCACATACATCTCGCACATCGCGTGCGACCAGTTGAGCAGGTCATCGGCCCGGCTCACGGGGACGCCGAGCAATTCGCAGATCACCGTCAGCGGGATCGGGGTGGCGAACGCCGGCAGCAGATCGAACGGCTGATTTGCGGGCAGGGCGTCAATCAGTTGATTGGCGAGCCCACGGATGCGCGGTCTGAGCCGCTCCACCGAGCGGGAAACGAAGGCGCGGTTGACCAGCGTTCTCAGCCGCGTGTGCGCAGGCGGCTCGCGTTCGAGCAGCGAGCCGCTTTCGATCCGGTCGAAATCGGCAAGGTGTCCGCGGCCCTCCGCCGGGTTCAGCGGCGCGCCCCAGCGGTTCTCCCGGCCAAGCCGCCGGTCCCTGAGCAGCGCGTTGACCTGGTCATAGCCCGACACGCACCACATCCCGTACTCTTCCCAGAAGAAGACAGGCGAGGTGCGGTGCATACCAGCGTAAAAGCGGTAGGGGTCCTGAACGAAACCGGGATCGCGGGGATCTTGTGAAACGGAAAGCTTGTGCGTGGTCATGCGCGAGCATTATCGCGGATTTGCCGGGCAGGAAATCCGAAACGATCGGGGCACGTGAACTTTCAGGCTCCCATGCCCCGGCGTTCTGGTCCAGGCGAGGTCGTTCGGAATACGACTGCTGCCCGGATGACGGTCCGGGACCTCACTTGCAGCGGCTGCGCCCTGAAACCTGTACCCAGCCGGCGGAAGCTGGCTGGACTTCCATCGTGCGCGCAACCGTCTTGATGACTGGCGGTACGTGGCGGGTGATAGTACGTTCCGGCTGAACCAGCACGGTGCGGGTGCGGTGCGCATAGCGCGCAGGAATTCTTTCATGCACGGTGCGGGCGGGCTGCACAATCACGGTCTGGGCGCGCGTGGCGTATTGCGCGGGATGCACCACCTTGCACAGCGTCTTGACACCGTGGACGTGGCGCCACTCCCATCCAACCGACTTGTCGCGGATCATCACGGTTTGATGCACGGTTCTGGTCACGGCCGGAATATGCCGCGCCACCACCCGTTCCGGCTCGACAAGCACGGTCTCGGTGACCTGGCTGTAGCGGGCGGGGATGGTCTCGTGGACAACGCCGCCGGGCCTGACCACCACCTGCTCGTGGACGGTCCGGTAGACGGCGGGCTGGTGCACCTGCTGGTAGCAGGCGAGCGTCTTGCCGCCGGCAAATGCCGGCGAGGCGACGGAAAAGGCAAGAAGGGTTGCCACGATGCCGTGGCGGGCAGGCAAGAACTCGGACATGACACACGCTCCCTTGCTGCGGCAGCGGCATTCTGTGGGCCGTGTCCGCGACTTGACGAGTGAGTGTGACTCACTCCGGGCGGCAAGGAAAGCAAAACGTTAACGATTGCTGTCAGAGCAGGCTGCTGGATGTCTCCCGCCCACCGACCCGCACCTGCCGTTCGCTTACGCTTGACCGGAAGGCTGGAGACATTGGGCTGGAAACGGGACGGGATCGAGTGGTCAAACCGCCGAATTGCCATTTGCATAAAGACAATTTCAAAACCGTAACGTCGCTTTAACATCAGTCGTGAACAACAGTTCCCAACCGTTTCGGCGCCTTGCGTCTTGAAGCGGCGGGGGGGCACACTCTATGTAGTGAGTTCAATAAGACTGATTCTGGGCAGGCTTTTGGGTCTGCCGGGCCGTTTGACAAGGGAAGCGCAATGAAAAATACAGTTGATAACGCCATGGCCCTGGTGCCCATGGTCGTTGAGCAGACAAACCGCGGCGAACGGTCCTACGACATCTATTCGCGGCTCCTCAAGGAGCGCATCATCTTCATCACCGGCCCGGTTGAAGATCACATGGCGACGCTGGTCTGCGCCCAGCTTCTGTTTCTCGAAGCCGAGAACCCGAAGAAGGAAATCGCCATCTACATCAATTCGCCCGGCGGCGTGGTCACCGCCGGCATGGCGATCTACGACACAATGCAGTTTATCCGGCCGGCGGTTTCGACCCTGTGCATCGGTCAGGCTGCGTCGATGGGATCGCTTCTGCTGTGCGCCGGCGAGAAGGGCATGCGCTTTGCCACGCCGAACGCCCGCATCATGGTGCACCAGCCGTCAGGCGGGTTCCAGGGCCAGGCCTCGGACATCGAGCGCCATGCGCAGGACATCATCAAGATGAAGCGCCGGTTGAACGACATCTATGTCACCCACACCGGCAAGGATTACGAAACGGTCGAGAAGACCCTTGATCGTGATCACTTCATGACGGCGGACGAGGCGCTTGGTTTTGGTCTGATTGACCGCGTTATCGACAAGCGCGAGTACATCGAGACCGACTCCTGAGGACGGGATCAGGCTTTTTGGTTCGAAACTGGCGTCGTTTTCAAGGCCATTGCGCTTCTCCTGCAACACGTTTGTGTGTGCCCGGGGTGGCGCAAGCGCCACAGCGCGCTAGTATGGACGTTAAGTCTATGTTCAATTTCTCTGGCGTAGCATTGCCAGATTGACGGGGATTCGTTGCCACCGGCCGCAGGAATGGTTACCTGATGGTCGGGTTTGTACCCCGAGATTGCCTGTAAGCACCGACGTCACGGCGTTATTGCGGTCAGGCGCCATACATCCGGGCCTTGATGCCGGGATTGCGGGAAGGAAAGTGAAATGAGCAAGGTCAGCGGCAGCAACGGCGGCGATTCAAAGAATACCCTTTATTGCTCTTTCTGCGGCAAGAGCCAGCATGAAGTGCGCAAACTCATCGCCGGTCCCACAGTGTTCATCTGCGATGAATGCGTGGAGTTGTGCATGGACATTATCCGCGAGGAAAACAAATCCTCGATGGTGAAATCCAGCGATGGTGTGCCGTCCCCGCAGGAAATCATCGCAACCCTCGACGAGTATGTGATCGGCCAGCACCAGGCCAAGAAGATCCTCTCGGTCGCGGTTCACAACCACTACAAGCGTCTCAACCACTCGTCGAAGTCGGGTGACGTGGAACTGGCCAAGTCCAACATACTGCTGGTCGGCCCCACCGGCTGCGGCAAGACCTACCTGGCCCAGACGCTGGCGCGCATCATCGATGTGCCGTTCACCATGGCTGACGCCACGACGCTGACCGAAGCCGGTTACGTCGGCGAGGACGTCGAGAACATCATTCTCAAGCTGTTGCAGTCGGCCGACTACAACGTCGAACGCGCCCAGCGCGGCATTGTCTACATCGACGAGGTCGACAAGATCTCGCGCAAGTCGGACAATCCGTCGATCACCCGCGACGTGTCGGGCGAGGGCGTGCAGCAGGCGCTTCTGAAGATCATGGAAGGCACGGTTGCCTCGGTTCCGCCGCAAGGCGGCCGCAAGCATCCGCAGCAGGAATTCCTGCAGGTCGATACCACCAACATCCTGTTTGTTTGCGGTGGCGCCTTTGCCGGCCTCGACAAGATCATTTCCGCCCGTGGCGAGAAAACCTCGATCGGCTTCGGCGCCAATGTTCGCGCCCAGGACGAACGCCGCGTCGGCGAAGTGCTGCGCGAACTCGAGCCCGAGGATCTGGTCAAGTTCGGCCTGATCCCGGAATTCATCGGTCGTCTGCCGGTGCTGGCGACGCTTGAAGATCTCGACGAGGCAGCGCTGATCCAGATCCTGACCGAGCCGAAGAACGCTCTGGTCAAGCAGTATCAGCGTCTGTTCGAGATGGAAGACGTGGAACTCACCTTCCACGAAAGTGCGCTGCACGAGATCGCCAAGCGCGGCATCATCCGCAAGACCGGTGCGCGCGGCCTGCGCTCGATCATGGAGAAGATCCTGCTCGACACCATGTTCGAGCTGCCGGAACTTGAAGGCGTGCGCGAAGTCGTCATTTCCGACGATGTCGTCACCGGCAATGCCCGTCCGCTCTACATCTATGCGGAGCGGGACGGCGACACCAAGGATTCGGCTTCCGCCTGATCGGCTCTGGGCAGATCTGCCAACACGTTTTGAGCGGGCCCCCTGGGGCCCGTTCGCGTTTACGGACATGGGAGCAGGGGCCGCATGCGACGCCGCGTTGTCGGTGTTTCTCCCGCGCGTTTTCCTGCGGCTCCAGCTTCCCGCCACTTTCATTCTCTAATATCGTCACGAATCGGTAATGAAACGAATTGCCGTTGTTGATCTGACTTGAAACCGGGGCGCCGGTTCTCCAATTAGACTGGAAAGGGGTTTTCCCCATGCAAGGACGCAGATGGCGGTTGCTGGATGAACCGGGACCGCATGCCGCGTTGCCAATCGGTCTGAACAGGCCATGAAAGGAAACAAAATGCCGGATAAAAATGTGAGCTCATCACACGCCCCTGAAGAGGCAGGTATCTATCCCGTTCTTCCATTGCGCGACATCGTCGTGTTCCCGCACATGATCGTGCCGCTGTTTGTCGGCCGTGAAAAGTCGATCCGGGCACTTGAGGAAGTGATGGGGTCGGACAAGCAGATCATGCTTGCCACCCAGATCAATGCCAGCGACGACGATCCGGAACCCGCCGGCATCTACGAGATCGGCACCATTGCCAATGTGCTGCAGCTGCTCAAGCTTCCCGATGGCACCGTCAAGGTGCTGGTCGAGGGGCGCGCGCGCGCCGAGATCGTCGAATACACCGACCGCGAAGACTATTACGAAGCCCGTGCCATCGAGCTTGCCGAGCCCGAGGAAGACCCGGTTGAGATCGAGGCCTTGTCGCGGTCTGTCGTCTCCGAGTTCGAAAACTACGTCAAGCTCAACAAGAAGATCTCCCCCGAGGTCGTAGGTGCTGCCAGCCAGATCGATGATTATTCGAAGCTCGCCGACACGGTGGCCTCGCATCTGTCGATCAAGATCCCTGAAAAGCAGGACATGCTTTCGACCGTCTCGGTCAAGGGCCGCCTGGAAAAGTCGCTCGGCTTCATGGAAGGCGAGATTTCGGTGCTGCAGGTCGAAAAGCGCATCCGCTCCCGCGTCAAGCGGCAAATGGAGAAGACCCAGCGCGAATATTACCTGAACGAGCAGATGAAGGCGATCCAGAAGGAGCTTGGCGACGGCGAGGACGGCCGTGACGAGATGGCCGAAATGGAAGACCGCATTGCCAAGACCAAGCTGTCCAAGGAAGCCCGCGAAAAGGCCGACGCCGAGTTCAAGAAGCTCAAGCAGATGAGCCCGATGTCGGCCGAAGCCACCGTCGTGCGCAACTATCTCGACTGGCTGTTGGGGCTGCCCTGGGGCAAGAAGTCCCGCGTCAAGATCGACCTCAACGCCGCTGAAAAGGTGCTCGACGAGGATCACTTCGGCCTTGAAAAGGTCAAGGAGCGGATCGTCGAGTATCTTGCCGTGCAGGCAAGGTCATCGAAAATCAAGGGTCCGATTCTCTGCCTCGTCGGACCTCCCGGCGTCGGCAAGACCTCGCTTGCCAAGTCGATCGCCAAGGCAACCGGCCGCGAATATGTCCGCATGGCGCTTGGCGGGGTCCGGGATGAAGCCGAGATCCGCGGCCACCGGCGCACCTATATCGGCTCGATGCCGGGCAAGGTGGTCCAGTCGATGAAGAAGGCCAAGAAGATCAACCCGCTGTTCCTGCTCGACGAGATCGACAAGATGGGCCAGGATTTCCGCGGCGATCCATCGTCGGCGCTGCTCGAGGTGCTGGATCCGGAACAGAATTCGACTTTCATGGACCACTATCTCGAGGTTGAGTACGACCTGTCCAACGTGATGTTCATCACCACGGCCAACACGCTCAACATTCCGGCTCCGCTGATGGACCGCATGGAAGTCATCCGCATCGCCGGCTACACCGAAGACGAGAAGGTGGAGATCGCCCGCAGGCATCTTCTTCCCAAGGCCGTGCGCGACCATGCGCTCAAGCCCGAGGAGTTCGAGGTCACCGACGAGGCGCTGTTGCAGATTGTCCGGACCTACACCCGCGAAGCCGGTGTGCGCAACTTCGAGCGCGAACTGATGAAGCTGTCGCGCAAGGCTGTGACCGAGATCCTGAAGACCGGGGTGAAGAAGGTCAGCGTGACCGCCGAAAACCTGTCCGATTATCTCGGCGTGCCGCGCTTCCGCTACGGCGAGGCCGAGTTTGATGATCAGGTCGGCGTGGTCACCGGGCTTGCCTGGACTGAAGTTGGCGGCGAGTTGCTGACCATCGAAGGCGTCATGATGCCCGGCAAGGGCAAAATGACGGTGACCGGCAACCTGCGCGACGTGATGAAGGAATCGATTTCGGCAGCGGCATCCTATGTTCGCTCGCGGGCCGTCGATTTCGGCATCGAACCGCCGATGTTCGACAAGCGCGACATCCACGTTCACGTGCCCGAAGGCGCCACCCCGAAGGACGGCCCGTCGGCCGGCGTCGGCATGGCCACCGCGATCGTCTCGATCATGACCGGCATCCCGGTGCGCCGCGATGTTGCCATGACCGGCGAGATCACGCTGCGTGGACGGGTGCTGCCGATCGGCGGGCTCAAGGAAAAGCTGCTCGCAGCCCTTCGCGGCGGCATCAAGACCGTGATGATCCCGGAAGACAATGCCAAGGATCTCCCCGAGATCCCGGACAATGTCAAAAACGGCCTGGAAATCATTCCGGTCGCGAAGATGGGTGATGTGCTGCGCCATGCGCTGGTCAGAATGCCCGAGGCAATCACATGGGATCCGGACGCCAAGCCGGAAACTCCGATTGCGGCCGAGGCCGGAGAAGACAGCGGAGCGGCCATCGCGCATTAGGCCTTTGGCAGAACTGGAAAAATGCTTGACGGGCGGGATCATCTCCCGCCCGTTTTCGTGTCATCAGGCGCGACATGCGCGCCACTCCACGGGCCGGATGTGCCGAAAGGGAACGCCTCACCGGTTGTCAACACGATTTCGCAGGGCTTGGCCGGTTCGCCGAACCGGAAAATAACGTTTTCCCTGTGAAAAGCCTTTATAAAGCGCGGGTTTCCGGGGAGTTTGGTTGCACGGAACGTCGAGATGCGTAGGATCACCGCATCGAACGAAATGAGTCGACATAACGCCAGAAAGGGACGGAAATGAACAAGAATGAACTCGTGGCAGCTGTTGCCGAGAAATCAGGCCTCAGCAAGGGTGACGCAACCTCGGCTGTCGAAGCGGTTTTCGAAACCATCACCGGTGAGCTCAAGAATGGCGGCGACGTCCGTCTGATCGGCTTCGGCAACTTCACCGTTTCGCGTCGCGAAGCCTCGAAGGGCCGCAACCCGCAGACCGGCAAGGAAGTCGACATTCCTGCCCGCAACGTGCCGAAGTTCTCGGCCGGCAAGGGTCTGAAGGACGCCTGCAACTAAGCCGCCGTCAAAAGCGCGAGAGTTGAGAGCCCGGGTGCAAGCACCCGGGCTTTTTTATTGGCCGCGGATCGTCGCCAGGGCACCTGGCAGGCCGCGCGGCCTTGCCCCGGCGCCGCGGGGCGGGGGATTGCTGGACTGCGCCGGTCTCGAAAATTCGCCATAAATGCAATTGACATGAGAACAAAGATGGAACATACATAATACATATAGGGAATTAACAGGAGTTGATCATGACTGCATTTGCCCGTGACATTGCCGCTTTCGTTTCCATGTCCCTGTTTGTGGCGAGCTTCGCCGTTCTTGCAATGGCGTTCTGAGTTCACTGGATTTCCGGATTTGAACAACTGCCAGTATCTGTCCGGCATGCCATGTGCCGGGTGTGAATGACCTCTCGGGTCCGAAGCGCGGTCCGACGAGAGGGGAGCGGGATTTGAGCCCCGCCGGGAATGGGTCGTCGCCGGACCATGCAACCTTGGTGATTTAGCTGCGCGTGCTCTGGACTTTACGGTCCGGGTCCTCACAATTGGCCATTGAGTCTTCGGTCGCACCGGCACGGTGCGGGACCGCGGATCAGACGGCAGAGGGCATTGATGGCACGGGAAAACAAGTCGGCGAAACTGCTGGCCAATCTGGCTGCGGGAACGGAGCAGGCGCGTGAGCGCGGCAGGCAGGCTGACGACCGCGGTGCCGGGAACTGGCCCGGCTTCGTACACCTTCGGGTGCATTCGGCCTATTCGCTGCTCGAAGGCGCGCTGCCGATCAAGACCCTGATCAAGCGGGCGGTTGCCGACGACCAGCCGGCGCTGGCGATCACCGATACGAACAATCTTTTCGGGGCGCTCGAATTTTCGGTCAAGGCCATGGAAGCAGGCATTCAGCCGCTCATCGGCTGCCAGCTCGATATCGACATGGAAGACGGCCAGTCCGGCGATCGCCGCTCGCACAGGGATCATCTCCAGAAGCCGCCGTCGATTGTCCTCTACGCAGCCACTCCGGCTGGTTATGACCGGCTCGTGGCTCTGGTGAGCCAGGCCTATCTTGGCGGCGACAGCAGCGAGCGGCCTCATATCAGGCTGTCCTGGCTGCAAGAGGGGGCTGAAGGGCTGATCGCGCTCACCGGCGCCACCGGCGGCCCGGTTGATCAGGCAATGCGTGACGCGCACCCCGAGCAAGCAAGGGCGCGGCTCGAGAGCGTCAGGCAGGTGTTCGGCGACCGGCTTTATCTGGAGCTGCAGCGCCAGGGCGGCTATGACCGGGCCCATGAAGCCAAGATGATTGCGCTCGCCTATGATGCAGAAGTACCGCTGGTAGCGACCAACGAAGCGTTCTTTCCGACACCAGGCGATTATGAAGCCCATGATGCCTTGATGGCAGTGGCCAACAACGCCGTCATGTCGGATGACCGCCGGCCTCGGCTCAGCGTCGACAATTGCCTCAAGTCCCGCGCCGAGATGACAGAGCTGTTTGCCGATATTCCCGAGGCTCTTGAAAACACCATCGAGATTGCGCGCCGCTGCAGCGCCATCGTCGAAAGCCGGGCGCCGATCCTGCCACGCTTCACCGGAGGCGGTGAGGACGATCCGCAGGCGGCGCTCGCCGCCGAAGCCGCCGAACTCAGGCGGCAGTCGATCGAGGGACTTGACCGCCGGCTGGCGCGGATCGGGCTGGCCGAAGGTTACACCGAAACGGACTATCGCGAGCGGCTGCAGGTCGAGCTCGACATCATCGAGAACATGAAGTTTCCGGGCTACTTCCTGATCGTCGCCGACTTCATCAAGTGGGCCAAGGACCACGACATACCGGTGGGACCCGGCCGTGGTTCGGGCGCCGGTTCGCTGGTCGCCTATGCGCTGACCATCACCGATGTCGATCCTTTGCGCTTCTCGCTTCTATTCGAGCGGTTCCTCAACCCCGCCCGCGTGTCGATGCCCGACTTTGACATCGACTTCTGCCAGGATCGCCGCGAAGAGGTAATCCGCTACGTGCAGAAGAAGTACGGCCGCGAACAGGTCGGCCAGATCATTACCTTCGGAAGCCTGCAGGCGCGCGCAGCACTTCGCGATGTCGGCCGTGTGCTCGAAATGCCCTACGGCCTGGTCGACCGGATCTGCAAGCTGGTGCCCAACAACCCGGCCAACCCGACGCCGCTCGGCAAGGCCATCGAGGAGGAGCCGCGGTTCAACGAGGAGGTCGAGAAGGAGCCCGCCGTCGGCCGTCTGCTCGATATCGCCCAGAAGCTCGAAGGCCTTTACCGCCACGCCTCCACTCATGCCGCGGGCATCGTCATCGGCGACCGGCCGCTGTCGCAACTGGTGCCGATGTACCGCGACCCGCGCTCCGACATGCCGGTCACCCAGTTCAACATGAAGTGGGTCGAGCAGGCAGGCCTGGTCAAGTTCGACTTTCTCGGGCTGAAGACGCTCACCGTGCTCAAGACCGCGGTCGGTTTCATTGCCAAGCGCGACATCGCCATCGATCTCGAAGCCCTGCCGCTCGATGACAAGGCAACCTACGAAATGCTCTCGCGCGGCGAGACCGTGGGCGTGTTCCAGGTGGAATCGGCGGGCATGCGCAAGGCGCTCATCGGCATGCGGCCCGACCGCATCGAGGACATCATCGCGCTGGTGGCGCTCTATCGTCCGGGCCCGATGGAGAACATCCCGGTCTACAACGCCCGCAAGCATGGCGAGGAGGAACTGGCCTCGATCCATCCCAAGATCGACAGCCTGCTGGCCGAAACGCAAGGCGTGATCGTCTACCAGGAGCAGGTGATGCAGATCGCCCAGGTGCTCGCCGGTTACTCGCTCGGCGAAGCCGACCTTCTGCGCCGCGCCATGGGCAAGAAGATCAAGGAGGAGATGGACAAGCAGCGCGCCCGTTTCGTCGAGGGCGCGGTCGAGCGCAATGTCTCAAAGCCGCAGGCTGACATGATCTTCGACCTGCTCGCCAAGTTTGCCAACTACGGCTTCAACAAGTCCCACGCCGCGGCCTACGGCATCGTTTCCTACCAGACCGCCTATCTCAAGGCGCATTATCCCGTCGAGTTCCTCGCAGCCTCGATGACGCTCGACATGTCCAACACCGACAAGCTCGTCGATTTCCGCCAGGACGCAAAGCGGCTGGGGATCGAGGTGGTGGCCCCTTCGGTGCAGACCAGCTTCCGCCATTTCGAGACCGGCGACAACCGGATCTACTACGCGCTGGCCGCCATCAAGGGCGTAGGAGATGCCGCCGTCGAGCACATTGTCGAGGTCCGCGGCGACACGCCCTTTGCCTCGCTCGAGGATTTCTGTACCCGCATCGACCCGCGCCAGGTAAACCGCCGGGTGCTGGAAAGCCTGATTGCCGCCGGCGCATTCGACTGCTTCGGCCACGACCGCGCGGTTCTGAGCGGCGGGCTCGACCGCATTCTGGGGTTTGCCCAGCGCGCCCAGGAAAACCGCATCAGCGGCCAGAGCGACATGTTCGGCATCGGCGGCGGCGCCACGGAGGCCGAGACGATCCAGTTGCCCGCGGCCACACCCTGGCTGCCGGCCGAAAAGCTGCACCGCGAATACCAGGCGCTGGGCTTTTATCTTTCGGCCCATCCGCTTGATTCCTATAATGAGCTTCTTGCCAAGATGCGGGTGCAGACCTGGGCCGACTTCTCCGTCGCAGTCAAGGCCGGCGCCACCGCCGGGCGGCTGGCCGGCACCGTGACCAGCAAGCAGGAACGCAAGACCCGCACCGGCAACAAGATGGGCATCGTCGCCTTTTCCGACAGTTCCGGCCAGTACGAGGCGGTGCTGTTTTCCGAAGGCCTGGCGCTTTACCGGGAATTGCTCGAGCCCGGCAAGTCGATCGTCATCACCGTCAACGCCGAGGAGCGGCCCGAGGGCATCGGCTTGCGCATCCAGACCGCCGACTCGCTTGAGGACCGGGCAGCCCGCGGCCAGTCGGCGCTCCGTGTCTTCATGCGCGATGCGCGGCCGCTCAATTCGGTGTCGACCCATCTCAATTCGCGCGGCGAGGGCCAGGTCTCCTTCGTCATGATCAAGGATGATGGCCGCCGGGAGATCGAGGTCACCCTGCCGGACCGCTACAAGATATCGCCGCAGCTTGCCTCGGCTCTGAAGGCGGCGCCCGGAGTTCTGGACGTGGAACTGGTCTAGCCGATTGGATTGAGGCTAGGTCAGGCTGCCCGGCACGAAGCTGCCGGTCTGATCGTTGAAATGGACGGTCTGCGCCGCGGCATTGCCGGCACTGAAATCGAGAAGCAGCGGCGGCTGAACGGTCACCGCGGCGACGTTGCGTTTGCGCCGCTGGTTGACCTGGAAGTTCGGGATCACCTGGCTCGGCAACGCCATGCCGAGCTGTGCGCCGCTCATCAGCGTCAGCAGCATCTGGTTCGAGATCTCGAAGCTGCCCAACCCGTTCGTGAGCAAAACGTCTGCACTGGTGATGGCGAGCGGTTGGACCTGCCCGTTGATGCTGAAGGCCCGGGCAAGTCCGGATGTCACCATGCCGGTCGACGCATTGGTGAGCTGGATCGTCTGCGCCAGGCTGGTCGAGCCTGTGGCTGATATCTGGGTGCCGTTGTAGGTGAAGGTCTGGCCCGAGAGCGCCGAGATTGATGAATTGATCTGCAGCACCGAATAGTCCGACAGGGCGTAGAGCGAAACATAGATCGACCCGCTGTCTGTCCATGTGACCTGCATGGTTCCGCTGGCCGACGTGAGAACCGCCACGATCTGGTAGTCCGCATTCAACTGCGGCTGCAAGAGTGCCACGGAATAGCCCGCCGCTGCTATCGTCTGCAGTCCGGCCTGGTCAATCTGGATGTCGAGCGAGTAATTCGTCATCTTTCGGTCCGCTCAGGGGAGAGCCTGGAGACCCTTTGAGGTCGTCAAGCCAGGGAGCAAGGCATTTGCCCGGACTGCGATGCTGATCAATCCGGGCAAATGCATCTTGGATGCTGGTCTGGCGCTACCAGCTCAGGGTCAGGTTGTCCGGGCCGGGCGTCGCTGTGGTGTTCGTCACCGATACCGTCTGGTTGTTGATCGCATAGGTATCGGGCACAGCGACTGCAGCGACATGCGCGGTCGCCGCCGCGCCATTGATCGAGATCGTATAGGGCGTCGCGACCCCGATGACTTGAAGGTTCCCGGCGATCACATTGGCGCCGATGTTCGCCGTAAGGCCCCGTGGAACTGCTTGGTTTGGCATCATGGCCTCCTGTTAGGGCGGTCGGTTTCATCAGAACTTGCCGAGGCAATCGAGGAGGCTTGGCCTCCTCGAAAGGGCCTAGGACATGATGAACTGGTTGTTCTGGTCGTTGTAGGTGATGCTCGCCGTCGTGTTCGTGGTGTACTGAACGGTCAAGGCGTTGCCGGCGACGCTGGAGATCACGATGCCGTTGTCTGAGTAGCTCGACGTGTAGACCAGGATGGTCTCAATCGGGGTGAACACGGCGGTCTGGTTGTAGAGAATTCCGACCGCACACATCGGCGCGGAAACGGTGGTGCCGTTCACGCTTGCGCCCTGCACCAGGCCGCCGGTGACCATCGGCGTTGTGCCGATCAAGAGGTCCGGATCGCCATTGAAGATCTGGTACTGGGTTGGCAAGACCACACCGGAGACACCCGCATCGAAGTAGCCGGACGTGTTGAGGGTGTAGCTGCTGCCGCCAATCGCCGTCGCCTCGGAGCTGGTGATGATCTTCGCGCCGGCCTGGGCGTTGGTGGTGGACGAGTAGACCGAATACTGCTCGGTCCAGGTCACCGAATTGGCCAGTTGCGGCGTGAAGGTGATCCAGGCGGTCTGCTTGCCGCCGGAGCTCTGCTTGACGATGGTGACTTTCTGACCCGAGGCGTTCAGAGCATCGAGGCCGGCGGAGTCGAATGTGATGTCCAGTTCGTAAGTCGGCATGTTGAATGTCCTTTGCGGGGTTGATTGAACGGAGAACCTGGAGAATGCAGGCCCCCGTTGCTTTCGGTTTCAGGCTATGATTGGCGTAAATGCACCCAAGATGAAGACTCGTAATGCGTGATTTATCTTGTGGATATTAGGCAAATCATGAATTCAATATAGATTACTGTAGTAATAAAGATATTTAACTATTCATCTATAGTTCTGATGTTTTCAGATTTTCTGTAATCGTGCGGCGTGGCGCCGAAATGCCGCCGGAATGCTGTCGTGAAGTTGGCAGGCAGGTCGTATCCGTGATCGGCCGCTATCACGTTGATCGGAGCGTCCGTGATCCGCAGTTGGCGCGCTGCGCGCTCCAGCCGGAGCTTGCGTTGCCAGGCGAGCGGCGGCAGGCCCATTTCCCGTTTGAACAGCTCGTTGAGGGTGTTGTGGTTGGTGTTGAACTTCTGCGCCAGCGATCTGACCGAGATGGACGTGGCGATCTGTTCGGCCATGAATGCGCAGCAGCGCTCGACCAGGGCGACGCGCGAATAGCGGTGCCTCGGATCCTTGAGCGAGTGGGCGCGGGATTGGGCGAGCAGCCGTGCATGTAACTCGGGGGCCAGAAGGGGCCAACTGAGGAAGTCCGAAAACCCGGTCCTGTAGGCGTCGTGACGGCTGCCGGGTTCCGGGTTGATAAGCGCGATATGGGAGGAGCCGGCGTTCAGGTCCGGCATCGCCAGGGCGCCGGCGCCTGAAAAGCGGTGCCGGCAATCGAAGATGACGATCTGGCTGTCGATCGTCCCGCCCTCGGGCGGCATATCGAAGAAGTCGAGATGTGCAGTGTTGCGGATGGTGTTGCGCAGCGTCCGGTCAAGGCCACGATCGTCCGAGTCGACCAGAAGCCTGAAGGTTTCCATTCCGCGGTGCGTCGTCGTGCGGAAGAAAACGATATGGCGAACAACATTCCTCACGTCTATGCAACCTATGCGAGATATAGGAAAATAATCAACCATAAGGAAAAGTACGCAAAGAAGTACAGAGGGTCTTTTGCCAAGTTCATTGGAAGCTTTGCGGGCGTCATTTTCTTCGCAAGGCATGCGGCGGCGTGTCCGCTCACCGGACGATGATCGGCCCCGGGGCGATGATCATTGCAGGCGGGGGCGTCGGGCGCTCGGCTTGAAGGCAGGTTCGGTGCTGCAAGCCGCATCAGTCAAAGCCTCGCCGGACCGGCGACGGACCTCAGTCCTCGTCCGCCTGCCGTGTCTTGCGCGAGGTACCGAAGGTGTAGCCGGTCTCGACAATGTCGCGGCCGAATTTCTGCCGCACCTTGTCGATGGCGCTTTCCGCCACCGCCCGCCGTGCCGCGACTGGGTCGACCAGATCGGGCGGGTCGGCGCGGGCCGCGTCGGTGAGATCCGACACGCCGATGCCGATCAGCCGGAACCGGTCCTGGCCGAGTTCGCGTTCGAGCAGGTGCAGACCGGTGCGGAAGATCCTGTCGGCAAGCACCGTCGGGTCTTCGAGCTTGAAATTCCGGGTCCGGCTCTTGAAATCCGCGGTCTTGAGCTTGAGCACGACTGTCTGACCGGCGATGCCCGATGCCTTGAGGCGCGCCGACACCTTCTCCGACAACCGCCGGAGCACCGGCACCAGATCCTTGGCTTGCGACAGGTCGGTGTTGAACGTGGTCTCGGCGGAAACACTTTTCGCGCCTTCGTTCGGATGCACCGTGCGGTCGTCCTCGCCGCGCGCAAGGTGATAGAGCCGCTTGCCCATCACGCCGTAGCGGCGCATCAGCGCGGTTTCCTCCATCGTCTGCAACTGGCCGATGGTGCTGATGCCGTCGCGCTCCAGCGTCGCCGAGAAGGCCTTGCCGACGCCCCAGATCAGCGACACCGGTTTCGGCGCCAGGAAGGCGAGCGCTTCGGCCTTGCCGATCACCGAGAAGCCGCGCGGCTTGTCGAGATCGGAGGCGACCTTGGCGAGGAACTTGCAGTAGGACAGCCCGACCGACAGGCTGATGCCGATTTCCGCTTCCACCCGCGCGGCAAAGCGTGCCAGCGTGCGGGCAGGGGTGTCCTTGTGCAGCCTCTCGGTGCCCGCGAGATCCAGGAACGCCTCGTCAATCGAGATCGGCTGCACCAGCGGTGTCAGTTCCTCCATCATCCGGCGCACCTCGCGCCCGACGCGCACATATTTCTCCATGTCGGGCTTGATGACGATCGCGTCCGGGCAGGCGTCGAGCGCCTTGAACATCGGCATCGCCGAGCGCACACCGTGGATGCGGGCGATGTAGCAGCAGGTGGAGACGACGCCGCGTTTTCCCCCGCCGATGATCACCGGCTTGTCGGCAAGCTCCGGATTGTCGCGCTTTTCCACCGTTGCGTAAAATGCATCGCAATCCACATGCGCCAGCGTCAGCCGGTCGATCTCGGCGTGGCGGATCAGCCGTGGGCTGCCGCAGGCATGGCAGCGCCTGGTCTCCGCGCGCGCGGGGGCCAGGCAGTCACGGCAAAAGCCGGGAGTGGAAGAGGCTGCGGACATGGCAAGAACAAATATTGAACATCGCCGCTTTGCGCAAGTGTATCAAACAGGGTGCGCACATCTATCGGGGCCACAGCCGCGCTGCATTCAATCGAGGCTGCACAGGTCCGATCGGGTGATGAAGCGCCTGCCGCGGCCATTGTCGAGCGAGAACATGCCGCCGCGCCCGTCGATCACGTCGATGATCAGCCGCGTGTGCTTCCAGGCCTCGTATTGCAGGCCGCCGATGTAGAACGGCGCGCCGCCGATCTCGCCGAGAAGCACGTCGCTGTCGGAAATCATCAGGTCGCCTTCGGCCAGGCACATCGGCGCCGAGCCGTCGCAGCAGCCGCCGGACTGGTGGAAGATCACCGGCCCGTGGTCGGCGCGGATTTCCTCGATCAGTTTCAGCGCGGCGTCTGTCGCCTCGACCTGGTTCAGCATGACAACCTCCCGTTTGTGCCGCGAGCAGGCGGACCCGGGCGGCGCAAGAGCCGCCCGGGTCCTGGAGCATATCAGAAGAAGCCGAGCTTCTTCGGGCTGTAGCTGACCAGCAGGTTCTTGGTCTGCTGGTAGTGATGCAGCATCATCAGGTGGTTTTCGCGACCGATGCCGGACTGCTTGTAGCCGCCAAATGCAGCGTGTGCCGGGTAGGCGTGGTAGCAATTGGTCCAGACCCGGCCCGCCTTGATCGCCCGGCCGAAGCGGTAGCAGGTGTTGGCGTTGCGGCTCCAGACGCCGGCGCCAAGCCCGTAGAGCGTGTCATTGGCGATCTCCAGCGCTTCCTCGTCGGTCTTGAAGGTACAGACCGAGACCACCGGACCGAAGATTTCCTCCTGGAAGATCCGCATCTTGTTGTGACCCTTGAACACCGTCGGCTTGATGTAATAACCGCCTTCGGTGGCGCCGCTGGTCGGCATCGCCTCGCCGCCGATCAGCACTTCCGCGCCTTCCTTGCGGCCGATGTCCAGGTAGGACAGGATTTTCTCGAACTGCTCGCTCGAGGCCTGCGCGCCGACCATGGTTTCGAACTTGAGAGGATCGCCCTGGACGATGGCTTCGACGCGCTTGAGCGCACGGGCCATGAATTCCTCGTAGATGTCCTCGTGGATCAGGGCGCGGCTCGGGCAGGTGCAGACCTCGCCCTGGTTGAAGGCGAACAGCACGAAGCCTTCGATCGCCTTGTCGAAGAAATCGTCGTCATGGTCGGCGACATCCTTGAAGAAGATGTTGGGCGACTTGCCGCCGAGTTCGAGCGTGCAGGGAATGATGTTCTGGCTGGCATACTGCATGATCAGCCGGCCGGTGGTGGTTTCGCCGGTAAAAGCGATCTTGGCGATGCGCGTCGACGAGGCGAGCGGCTTGCCTGCTTCGAGGCCGAAGCCGTTGACCACGTTGACCACGCCCGCGGGCAGGATGTCGGCGATCAGCTCCATCAGCACCATGATCGAAGCCGGGGTCTGTTCGGCCGGCTTGAGAACCACGCAATTGCCGGCCGCCAGCGCGGGCGCCAGCTTCCAGATCGCCATCAGCAGCGGGAAGTTCCAGGGGATGATCTGGCCAACCACGCCGAGCGGTTCATGGAAGTGATAGGCGACGGTGTCGGCATCGAGTTCGCTCAGCGAGCCTTCCTGGGCGCGGATGACACCGGCGAAATAGCGGAAGTGATCGATGCCGAGCGGCACGTCGGCGGCTGTCGTCTCGCGGATTGGCTTGCCGTTGTCCCAGGTCTCGGCTTCGGCCAGGATGGCGATGTTGTCTTCCATCGCCTGGGCGATCTTGTTGAGCAGCACGCTGCGCTCGGCAACGCTGGTTGCGCCCCAGGCGTCCTTGGCGGCGTGCGCGGCATCAAGCGCCAGTTCGATGTCCTTGGCGTTCGAACGGGCGACCTGGCACAGAACCGAGCCGTTGACCGGGGTGATGTTGTCGAAATACTGCCCATCGACAGGCTCGACAAATTTGCCGCCGATGAAGTTTCCGTATTTCGCCTTGAATTTGAAAGCCATGATGTAGTCCTCCCAGATGGTTGCAAGTGCAATGGAAGGACGTTGCATTGGCTGCCGTAAGCTGTCACCCGGCCCACATTCGAAGCTGGACTGGATGTGTCGCAGAATTGCGACACATCCGGCACCAAAGCTCGGTGTTTGGGGTTACCGCTTCAAATCGAGTTGTTTGATCTTCCGGTGAAGCGTGGCGCGGCTGATGCCCATGGCCGAAGCCGCCGCCGACACATTGCCTCCGCTACGCGCCAGCGCCTGCAGGATGATCCGCCGTTCGGCGGTCTGGAAGTCTTCGTTGCCGTTGACCACCTGGCCGTGCAGTCGCGACAGCGGAATAGGCTGATGGAAATCTTCGGCGCTCAGGCCGAATGTCCGTCGCGCCTGTCGGGTAGCGCCAACCACGAAGTCATCCCGATCGACCGCGATCAGTGTCGCCAGCTGGTCGCTCGCCGCACTCGAACAGGCTTCCGGGTCCGGGCCGGTAAGGACGATCCGGCAATCGGGGAACATGGCGCCGAAATACATCGCCTCGATCCGGCGTGCGGCATCGAGAACCGCGCATCCGATAAGGCGCGAGAACCCGGCGGTCAGGTCGGCCCGGCAGGAGGAGACATCGATGACCGCCAGCAAATCGCCCTGATGATCGAAGATCGGGGCGGCGGTGCAGGACAGCTCGGTGTTCTTGGCCTGGAAATGCTGGTCCTTGTGGATGGTCAGGGCCCGCTTTTCGACGAGGCAGGTTCCAATGCCATTGGTGCCTTCGCGCTGTTCGCTCCACACCGCCCCGGTCCACAAACCCCATTCGTCGAAGGTCCGGTCGTCCTGAACGGCGCCGCGCCGGGCGATGATCACGCCGTCGGCGTCCGCCAGCAACACCGAGCAGCCGACATCGCCGACAGCCCGGTACAGGCTGTCGAGGCTGGGATTGGACGTGTGCAAAAGCAGCCCGGTGCGTTCGTAGACTTCCGAAAGCTCCTGGGATGTCAGCCGTTCCGGCGGCTTGGCCTGATCCGGGTCGATCCGGTGCAACATTTTCGAACGTTGCCAGGACGCGACCACCGGGAGCTGGGCCGCCTTGCCCGAATAAAGCGCAGCTTCGACACGCGATGCATGATCGACCGCAGAATGCATGGTGAAGATCCTCCCAGAACTTGTCCGCCAGCATACGCGGTTGCAAAGGCAAATCCAGCCGGTGCGGATGGGCCATTGGTCGCAAGCCGATTTGCGGAACGGGGACGCGGATCCGTCAGTTGTGTGGACCGGAATAGCCGTGAACAAAAGTTGAACGTTGCCGGGTTTCGAAATAGCCTTGCGACTCAGTGGATGGTCCAGCCGATCGAAGGAAAGCGCGTGAACCTTGATATTCGTCCCGTCACCGCCGACTTGTGGCCGGCGCTCGAAACCCTGTTCGGGCCGCAGGGCGCCTGTTACGGATGCTGGTGCAGCTATTTCCGGCTGGCGCCGAAACAACGTGCCGCGATGGACAAGGAGGAGAAGAAGCAGCTCTTGCAGAAGGCGACCGGGGCGGCGCTGCCGCCCGGCCTGATCGCGCTCGAGGACGGTGTCCCCGTTGGCTGGGTACAGGTCACGCCGCGCGCCCATGTGCCGCGCTGGAATACCGACCGGACCGTGTCCCGGCCGCTGGATGGCGACGATCCAACCGATCCGCGGCTTTGGGCAATCTCCTGCTTCTTTATCCAGTCCAAGCGCCGCGGGCAGGGGATCAGCCACGCTCTTCTCAACGCGGCGGTGGAGCATGCGAGGGACAATGGTGCACAGATTGTCGAGGCCTGCCCGATGCTCAAGGCCAAGCAGTCGAAATCGGTAGGCCTGTTCGTCGGCTCCGTGTCGGTGTTCGAGAAGGCGGGTTTCGAGCGCATCGCTGAGCGGAAGCCGGGACGGCCGCTAATGCGAAAAGCGCTTGCATGAGACGCACCTCTGTCTACCCGGCAAGCACCTTTGCTGCAGCCCTCCGCTCAGCCGGCACTGGCGTTGATATGGGCCTTGATCAGGGATTCGGCATGCGGCCAGTCGGTCGCGATCTCGACTCCGTCGCCGGGATGTGGCGCCAGCGCGCGGAAGGTGTCATTGGCCATCAGGTTGACCAAGAGCGTCTCCGGCACATGCTTGCGCACCGACTGCAGATTGACGAAGATATCGTCGATGAACACCACCGGCTGCGCCCGCGCGCCGTGCAGGGCCAGCACCGCAGGCCCCTTGGGCGCTTCGGTCGCAATCATCGGATAATCGAAGCCATGCCGGGAAAGCAGGGTTCGCCGCAGGCCCCGATGGCGCGGCGGCATAGCGGTCAGGAACACGATGTCGGCGTGGGTGGACAGCCGCGCCAGGCTCTCTGCCGCCTCGATCACCGGCGTCTGCCACTCGTCCTGGGCCTCGAAGAAGGCTTCCAGCATTGCGCTGACGGTCTCACCCGGCGTTTCACTGCCGTCGGCGCGGCTGAAGACATTTCCGTGCAGGCGGAACGACGTGGCCCGCAACTCGTGGCCGTTGTGGTCGAGATAGGCCATGAAGGGGGTGACGAATTCGAGCACGACCTCGTCGATATCGCAGACGATCAGCGGTCGCTCGCCCAAGTGCAGATCATCATGTTCCGCTTCGGGGATAAGCATCGTCATGCCTCGCTGGTTCCGCCAAGTGCATGGAAAGCCCGGGAAATCGTTTCAGGCCTGGTATCGGTTGCCGCGCAGAATGCCAGCAGCGTCGGTTCATGGCTCATCAGGAAGCCCAGAACGCCGGCGAGGAACCCCGGCTCCCTGGCGGCTTCGCGCAGGTTGGAAGCCTCGAGCCCGGTCAGCGCCAGGAAACGGCCCATCAGTTCGGGTTCGCCCGCAAGCCAGACCAGCACCGCGATCGCCGTCTCTTCCGCATCCGCCATCGCTGCCATGTCCTTCCAAAGTTTCATGCACGGTATTCGAAATGACCGATTACCACTTTTTCAACCTAATGGAACTAAGGTGACGGCAATGACCGGTCATGCGGAACAGGTTTTGCCCGGACCGGGGCAGCCGAAAGCCGGTGAAATTGGCCGCTGGTCACCGGCAATGACGGGATCGGGCAGACGAATGGTCTGCCTGGATCGGGAATGGGATCGGATATGACAAAGCAGGTTATGATTGTTGAGGACAATGAACTCAACATGAAACTCTTCCGGGACCTGATCGAGGCGTCAGGTTACAAGACGATCCAGACCCGCAACGGTCTGGAAGCCATGGATCTTGCCCGCAAGCACCGTCCCGACCTCATCCTGATGGATATCCAGCTTCCGGAAGTCTCCGGTCTCGAAGTTACCAAATGGCTCAAGCAGGATGACGACCTGCACGTGATTCCGATCATCGCCGTTACCGCGTTCGCGATGAAGGGCGACGAGGAACGCATCCGCCAGGGCGGGTGCGAAGCCTATATCTCCAAGCCGATCTCGGTGCCGAAATTCATCGAGACCATCAAGACCTATCTGGGTGATGCGTGAGGGTGGAGAACTGACATGACCGCGCGCATCCTGGTGGTTGACGATATCCCGGCCAATGTGAAGCTTCTCGAAGCGCGTCTTCTGGCCGAGTATTTCGAGGTTCTCACTGCCGCCGACGGCATGACCGCGCTGTCGATCTGTGACCAGACGCCGGTCGATCTCATCCTGCTCGACATCATGATGCCCGGCATCGATGGCTTCGAGGTCTGTGAACGGCTCAAGCAGAATCCGCGTACCGCCCACATTCCCGTGGTCATGGTCACGGCGCTTGACCAGCCTGCGGACCGCGTCCGCGGCCTCAAGGCCGGTGCCGATGATTTCCTGACCAAGCCCGTCAACGATCTCCAGCTGATGACCAGGGTCAAGAGCCTGATCCGCTTCAAGGCCCTGAGCGACGAATTGCGGCTGCGTGCGGAAACCGCGCGCGGCTTGGGGCTGGAAGCCCTTCTGGCGCCGCATCAGGGCAAGCTGGACGAGCCCGGTTTGGTGCTGCTGGTTGAAAGCCGCGCCAACTCGCAAGACCGCATGTCACGGGCGCTCGCGGGAATCGCCGAAATCACCGCCATCGGAGATCCGCAGGCCGCTCTCTTCGAGGCGGCCGACAAGCCTTATGAGCTAGTGATCGTTTCGTCGTCGCTTGAAGACTACGATCCGCTGCGGCTGTGCTCGCAGCTGCGCTCCCTGGAGCGAACCCGGTTCATCCCGATGCTCGTGGTGGCTGAACAGGGCGAGGAGGATCTGGTGATCCGCGCGCTCGAACTCGGCGTCAACGACTACCTGTTGCGTCCGCTTGATCCCAACGAACTGGTGGCTCGCAGCGTCACCCAGATCCGCCGCAAGCGCTATTCCGACCGGTTGCGGGCAAGTCTTTCCCAGTCTGTCGAATTCGCCGTCACCGATGCGCTCACGGGCCTCAACAACCGCCGCTATCTCGACACCCACCTGGCAACCCTGGTCGATCGCTCCAATCGCCGTGGCCGGCCGTTGTCGGTGCTGATCACCGATATCGATTTCTTCAAGTCGATCAACGATACCCACGGCCACGAGGGCGGCGACGACGTCCTGCGGGAGTTCGCCAGGCGCGTGCGCGGTGCCGTGCGCGGCGCCGACCTAGCCTGCCGTTACGGCGGCGAGGAATTCGTGGTGGTGATGCCCGATACGACATTCGAGATTGCCGCCCAGGTGGCGGAACGGCTGCGTGACGCCGTTGCCGGCGCCCCCTTCAGGATATCGGCCTCCGGAGCCGCCGCGCCGGTCACCACCTCGGTCGGCATTGCAACGCTGGAAGCGGACGGTGAGGGAGCCGATTCGCTGATCCGCCGCGCGGACAAGGCGCTCTATCAGGCCAAGAACAATGGCCGTAACCAGGTTGTCGGACAGGCTGCCTGACGATTTACACAGTGTTGCTTTGAAAGCTGCGCCGGCAAATAAAAATGCTGGAGTGTAGATTTGTGATATCTGTCGCGGGGCAGATTAATAGTTAAAATTGATTCCAATATTAACCACCTCCAGCGACAGTTTGGAAAGAGTCTTAAGAAACTATTGATTTTTTACCGCTTTGGGACAAATATCACCCCACATGCAGTGTTTTGGGACTGTCAACTCGGCGTCCTGCAACAGCAAGAGTTTTCGAATACCCCATGATGTTCAGGTCCGCCGCATCTCCTGGATCGTGGGGTGGCCGATCGAGATCAAGCGCACAGTGGCATCCTCGTTCCACGCCTTTGTTTCGATCGGCCCTCGACACGAAAAAACCCGCTTCCGGAAGGAGGCGGGTTTTTTTGTCTGCTGTCGAAAGGTCTGCGCCGGGGCAGGCCTGAAAGCCGGATTACTTGATCTTGGCTTCCTTGAATTCAACGTGCTTCTTTGCAATCGGGTCGTACTTGGTCTTCACCATCTTGTCGGTGAACGTACGGCTGTTTTTCTTCGTGACGTAGAAAAAGCCTGTGTCGGCAGTCGACAGGAGCTTGATCTTGATGGTGGTCGCCTTGGCCATGGTTTCTTGCCTTCTTCAAAAATGAAGCCGCGGACAGCGCTCAAGGCTCCACGGCGAAACTTGCGCGGAAACTACAAAAGCCGCCGGGAAAGTCAAGCCCGTTTTGGACGCAGCGCGATACGAAACAGCGTCAGGGCCACATAAAGCGCAAAAAAGAACGCCAGCGCCCAGGCAAATCCGTGATCGCCGGCAATATCCATGGAGACACCGATGGTTTGCGGACCCACGAGCATGCCCAGAGCATAGCAGAAGACGAACGCCGCATTGGCGGATGCGAGATCCGCACCGTGCAGCTTGTCTCCCAGATGCGCCAGGCCGACCGTGTAGAGGCCCGCGACGCTGCCGCCCCAGAACAGCAGGATGACGGCCGTGAGAAGCCAGTTGTGGATCAGGAAGGGCAGGGCCAGCGACCCGGCAAGCCCGATGAGGGCAAACAGCGACAGCAGCGGCCGCCGGTCCTTCATCCGGTCGGAGATCAGTCCGACGGGGATCTGGAACAGGACATTGCCCAGTCCCATCATCATCAAAAGCAGGGCGCCCTGTGATTCGGTGAAGCCGGTGCGGTTGGCATAGATCGGAAACAGCGACAGCCCGCCCGATTCGACCGCGCCGAAGATGAACACCGCGGCCGTCGCGGTCGGCACCAGAAAAACATAGCGCATGAAGGGAAGGTCCGGCATCTTGTCGATCACAGGATTTTCCTTGCGCGCCATGACGACCGGGATGACGGCAAGCAGGATGATGCCGGCCCCGATCGCAAACGGCAGGATGCCGTCCGAGCCGATGACCGAGAAGATCAGTGGGCCAGCCGCAAAACCGAGCGACAGCACCGTCGCGTAGATGCCGAGCACGAGGCCGCGGCGCGACGGCGGGGCAGCAGTGTTGATCCAGAATTCGGACAGCACGAACAGGATCGTGATTGCGCCATGGAAGACGATGCGCAGCGGGAACCACATCCACAGCGCTTCGGCGTAGTAGAACCCGAGCGCACTGGCCGCCGCGGCAACGATGGCCAGCACCATGGTGGTGACCACGGTCAGGCGCTGCGCGATCATGGTCGTCAGCGGCGCCGCAACCATGGCCGCCACACCGGCCATCGCCGAGTTCAGGCCGATCATGGTGGACGAGACGCCGCGTTTTTCCAGGATGATGGAGAGCAGCGGCAGCCCGAGTCCGATGGCGATGCCAACGGCGGTGATGGACGCGACGGCCGCGATCAGCGCAGGCCAGTGGATATCCTCGCGGATCACGGGGGTGCGAGAGGATGTATTGTCCATCTGGATTTCGCCTTAAATCAATTCGCGAACGAATCGTCCGTTGCGGGAGTAGTAGAACGGAACCGCTTTGCCAAATGGTAAAGAAGGGTCTTCCGCAAGCGCCTGGACCAGGTCGGAGAGAATCACTCTGGTGATCCGGGGCAACGGGTGGCTTTCGTGGGCGTCGATCGGCAGCCATGTCAGGTCATGCAGTTCGTCGCTGTCGCGGACCGCGGAAGGATCGAGGCCCAGTTCATCGCAGAAGCAGGCGAAGAACCGGGTGTCGAACCGGCGTGACTGGCCGGGAGGCGTGATTGCGCGGGCGAGATAGCGGAAATGCGAGACGTCCGGGCACAGGGAATTCGAATGGTCCGGCGGCGTCAGCGAAAGATGCGCTTCCTCCATCATTTCCCGCGCCGCCGCCACGGCCAGGCCGCGGGCGCTGTGATCGCGGAAGCGGGCCTGTGTCCGCATCATGAGCTTGCCCAGAACCTCGTCGCGCAAGGGATGGGCAAGCGGTATCCTGTTGTCGCCCGGGTCACGCCGTCCGCCCGGAAACACGTAGAGATCGGGCATGAAGGCATGGCCTTTGCCGCGCTTTCCCAGGAGCGCGCGGGGCACGTCGCCGCTCCGGTCCATGAGGATCAGCGAGGCCGCGTCCCGTGGGGCGCGCGTCGGATGCCGCTTTTCGCTTGTCCTGCTCTGATGGTCTTCTGTCAGAAGCGCGGTATTGGCGGCAACGCTGTCGTTCATCGCGCATCCTCATAGGCAGGTTCGGCAAGCATCGGTTCTTCCGATTCGCCGCCAAATCCATGCATACGCAACGCCCATTGCAGTCCGATGACCCCGCCCTTGATCGGCTGCAGCATCGCGAGCGTCAGGACAATCGTGACCGGGATCCAGATCATCAGGTGCTGCCAGCTTTCAAGCACCAGCCAGGTGTCGGTAGCCATGAAGCCGGCCACCACGATGTGGCCGACAATGAAGATCGCCAGATAGGCGGGGAAATCGTCGGCGCGGTGATGCAGCATTTCCTCGCCGCAGCTGGAACAGGCGTCCACCGGCTTCAGATAGGCCCTGAACAGCTTGCCTTCGCCGCAGTGCGGGCACCGGCCGAGAAGGCCGCGCTTGACCGCGCGCCATGTGTCTCTCGGTGTCTCCTGTTTGCCTTCAAGGGCTGCTTTGCCGCCAAATTCAAGCATCTGTCTCTCCTGGTTCTAACCGGCGCTTGGGACGGCGGTCTTGTTCGCTTGGGCGCTTGCTCAGCGCCGCCCGCGAGGTGGTCGTGTGCCGGGCTTCTTTGGGGTGCCTCGGCGCGCACGGCCGGATTTGTGAAACGATCGAGTGCCCTTCGGCATTTCCTGCCCTTCGCTCAGCATCTCAAACCGCATTGAGCCTGCCAGCGGGATCACTTCGACCAGCTTGACCTCCACTCCGTCTCCCAGACGATACCCCAGGCCGGTCTTCTCCCCCGTCAGCGCCTGGTGTGCCTCGTCATAGTGATAATAGTCCATTCCCAAAGTTGAAACCGGAATAAATCCATCTGCGCCAAATTGCGGCAGGCTGACGAACAGCCCCGACTTGGTCACGCCCGAGACGCGCCCGTCAAAGGCCTCGCCGATGAGTCCGGCCAGATGGTGCGCCACCAGCCGGTCCACGGTATCGCGTTCGGCGGCCATGGCGCGCCGTTCGGTGGTGGAGATCTCGGCGGCAATGCTTTCAAGCGCCGCTTCCTCCGCCGGCGTGATGCCGCCTTCGCCGAGCCCCAGCGATCCGACCAGCGCCCGGTGCACGATCAGATCCGCATAGCGCCGGATCGGCGAGGTGAAGTGGGCGTACTTCATCAGGTTGAGGCCGAAATGACCGATATTGTCCGGCGAGTAGATCGCCTGGCTCTGGCTGCGCAGAACCATCTCGTTGACCATGCCCTGGAAGGGCTGGCCCTGGGCCTTGGCCAGAATGCCGTTGAAGGCATTGGCGCGGATGGCCGCACCGCGCGCCAGCGACAGGTTCAGCGTGCCGAGGAACTCGCGCAGCACTTCCTGCTTGGCCAGCGAGGGCTGGTCGTGAACCCGGTAGATCAGCGGCTGCCGCCGTTTTTCCAGCGTTTCGGCCGCAGCCACGTTCGACTGGATCATGAATTCTTCGATCAGCCGGTGCGCATCGAGCCGCTCCGGCACGATCACCTTGTCGACCTTGCCTTCCGGCGTCAGCAGGATCTTGCGCTCCGGCATGTCGAGATCGAGCGGCTGGCGCCGGTCTCGTTCGCGCTTGAGCACGCGGTAGGCGTTCCACAGCGGCTTGAGAACAGCGTCGAGCAGCGGGCCTGTCTTGTCGTCCGGATTGCCGTCGATCGCCGCCTGCGCCTGCTGGTAGGACAGCTTGGCGGCGCTCTTGATCATCACCCGGTGGAAGCGATGGCCGACCTTGCGGCCTTCGGCGGAAAACACCATGCGCAGCGCCAGCGCCGGCCGGTCCTCGCCCTCGCGCAGCGAACACAGATCGTTGGAGATCCGCTCCGGCAGCATCGGCACCACGCGGTCGGGGAAATAGGCCGAGTTGCCGCGCTTGAGCGCCTCCCGGTCGAGTGCCGAGCCGGGGCGCACATACCAGGAGACATCGGCGATCGCGACGGTGATGATGACGCCGCCGACATTGTCCGGGGAGGGGTCTTCTTCGGCGAAGACAGCGTCGTCATGGTCCTTGGCGTCATAGGGGTCGATGGTGACCAGCGGGATGTCGCGCCAGTCCTCGCGCCCGCCCGAAAGCGGCGCCGGCTTGGCGTTCTCGGCGGCCTCGATCACCTCGGACGGAAAGATGTGCGGAATGCCGTGCGAATGGATGGCGATCATCGAGATCGCCTTTTCGCCCTCCACCGAGCCCAGCACCGCGTGCACCTTGGCGCGGGGAAGCCCCATCCGTCCCAGGCGCGCGGGTTCCGCCTCGACCAGGTCGCCGTCCCTGGCGTCGCCGGTGAAATCCGGATCGATGGCGAATTCCTCGCCGCGCCGCTCGATCGGCATCAGTCGGCCGCCGCCGCCGGGCGTCGACCGGAAAACCCCGAGGATCAATCCGTCGCGCCGGTCAAGGATCTTCATGATGCGGGCGGTGTAGCTGGTCCCCTTGCCATGGGTGGAAGGGAATATCCGCGCCAGCACCTTGTCGCCGATGCTCGCTGCTGTTGACGGCGTGCGGGATTTTCCGCGGTCACGGCCTGCATTGGACTGGCGGACGGTGACCACGGGTGCTGCGCCGTGATCCTCGAGCCATTCCGCCGGCCGGGCAATCAGGTCGCCGTCGCTGTTGCGCAGGGTGATCTCCAGCACCGCCACCGCCGGCAGCGTGCCTGGACGCCTGAGCATCTTACGGTCCCGCTCGACCAGTCCCTCGTCTTCGAGCTCGCGCAGCAGGTCCTTCAGTTCGGTCCTGGTGTCGCCCTTCAGCCCGAACGCCTTGGCGATGTCGCGCTTGGACGCCCGGTCGGGGTTTTCGCTGAGAAAACGCAGGATGGTTTCCCTGTCGGGCATGTCGCCGCGCCGGAAGGCCGGGCGCGCGTCCGCTACCTTGCCGTCCACCTTGCCGGTGTCGGGTTTTCTGGTCCCTGGTTTGCGGGGAGGATGTCCCAAATTCAGTCCTTCTTGGCCTTGGCGGCAGCCGGCTTCTTCGCCGCCGCCGGTTTCTTGGCGGCGGCTTTCGCCTTCGGCTTGGTCTTGGCGACCGCCTTCTTGGCCGGTGCCTTGGTCTTCTTGCCGGAGGCCGCGGCCCGGGCTGCGATCAGTTCGAGCGCCTCCTCGACCGTGACCTCGGCCGGGACCTTGTCCTTGGGCAGGGTGGCGTTGATCTTGCCCCAGTTGACGTAAGGTCCGTACTTGCCGTCGCGCACGGTGATTTCACCGCCATCGGGGTGATCGCCCAGGCTTTTCAGCGCAGTCGGCGTACCACGTCCGCGGCCCGGACCCTTTGCCTGCTTTTCGGCAATCACCGTGACCGCGCGGTTGAGGCCGATGGAGAACACGTCCTCCACGGTTTCAAGGTTGGCGTAGGTTCCCTCATGCAGCACGAACGGGCCATAGCGGCCGATGCCGGCGGAGATCATCTTGCCCGATTCAGGATGCTGTCCGATATCGCGCGGCAGGTTGATGAGCGCCATGGCCTTCTCGTGGTCGATGGAATCGACAGCCCAGCCTTTGGGAAGGCTGGCGCGCTTGGCCTCCTTGCCGTCGCCACGCTGGACGTAAGGCCCGAACCGGCCGGTGCGCAGGGTAATCGGCTCGCCCGTGTGCGGATCTTTCCCGAGATCCTTCGGCTCGTTCGACAGCGCCGCATCGCCCTCGGCGTTCTGGTCGCTCGACAGCTGGCGGGTGAAGTTACAGTCCGGATAGTTCGAGCAGCCGACAAAGGCACCGTACTTGCCGAGCTTGAGCGACAGGTTTCCGGTTCCGCAGGTCGGGCAGATCCTCGGGTTGGAGCCATCTTCGCGCACCGGGAAGACCAGCGGCGCAAGCGCCTCGTTCAGTGCATCGAGCACCTGGGTAACGCGAAGATCCTTGGTCTCGTCGAGATGCGCATGGAATTCCGTCCAGAATTCTCGAAGCACGTCCTTCCAGGCCAGCTCGCCCGCAGAGATCCGGTCAAGCTTCTCTTCGAGATCGGCGGTGAAGCCGAATTCGACATAGCGTTCGAAGAAGTTCTCCAGGAACGCGATGACCAGGCGGCCCTTCGGTTCGGGGGTCAGCTTGCGCTTGTCGATCGTCACGTATTCGCGGTCGCGCAGCGTTGCCAGCGTCGAGGCATAGGTCGAGGGCCGGCCGATGCCGAGCTCTTCCATCTTCTTGATCAGCGAGGCTTCCGAATAGCGCGGCGGCGGTTCGGTGAAATGCTGGGTGGCGTTGATCTTCTCCCTGGCGAGCGCCTCGCGGGCATTGATCTCGGGCAGCCGTGCATCGTCATCGCCGTCCCCGTCGGATTGTTCGCCGTCTTCCTTGGCGTCCGTGTAGGCGGCGATGAAGCCGTCGAAACGGATCACCGAGCCCGTGGCGCGAAGTCCGGCCGTCTTGCCGTCCTTGGTGGCGGTGATGTCCACCGTCGTCCGTTCGATCTCCGCCGAGGCCATCTGGCTGGCGGTGGCGCGTTTCCAGATCAGGTCGTAGAGCTTGAGCTGGTCGGCATCGAGATATCGCTTCAGGTCATCCGGCGCACGCTCGAAACCGGTCGGGCGGATGGCCTCGTGGGCCTCCTGCGCGTTCTTCGCCTTGGTCGAGTAAAGCCGTGCCTTTTCAGGCACATACCTCGCACCGAAGCGCGTCGCGATGGCCGTTCTTGCTTCCTCGATCGCCTCCGGCGCCATCTGCACGCCGTCCGTACGCATATAGGTGATCAGACCGACGGTCTCGCCGCCGATGTCGATGCCTTCGTAGAGTTTCTGCGCCACCTGCATGGTGCGCGAGGCATTGAAGCCGAGCTTGGAGGACGCGGCCTGCTGCAGCGTCGACGTGGTAAACGGCGGCGACGGGTTGCGCCGCGTCGGCTTGGCTTCGACGCTGTCGGCGACAAACGAAGCGCCGTCCAGCATGCCCTTGATCCTGTTGGCGAGATCGCCGTTGGTCACCGACATCTTGGTGATTTTCTCACCGTCATGCGAGGTGAGCCGGGCGGTGAATGCATCGCCGCGCGGGGTCTTCAGATCCGCCGATATCTGCCAGTATTCTTCCGAGTTGAAGCGTTCGATCTCGCTCTCTCGGTCGCAGACCAGTCTGAGCGCCACCGATTGAACGCGGCCGGCCGAACGAGCGCCGGGCAGCTTGCGCCACAGAACCGGCGAAAGATTGAAGCCGACCAGGTAGTCGAGCGCCCGGCGCGCCAGATAGGCGTCGACCAGCGGCGTGTCGATCTCGCGCGGATTGGCCATCGCGTCGAGCACCGATTTCTTGGTGATGGCGTTGAAGACAACGCGGGAGACCTTCTTGTCCTTGAGCGCCTTCTTCTTGTTCAGCACTTCCAGCACATGCCAGGAAATCGCCTCGCCCTCGCGATCCGGGTCGGTTGCCAGAATGAGAGAGTCAGCGCCCTTGAGCGCGTCGGTGATATCCTTGAGCCGCTTGTTCGATGCGGTGTCGACTTCCCAGGACATGGCGAAATCGTCGTCGGGAAGCACCGAGCCATCCTTGGCCGGAAGGTCGCGGACGTGGCCGAACGATGCCAGGACCTTGTACCCGTTTCCGAGGTACTTGTTGATCGTTTTTGCCTTCGCAGGCGATTCCACTACCACTACATTCATAAGATTGCTCGCACTCGGCCTAGGTTTTCGGCATGCCGCGCGAATTCGCGCCGTACCGATTTGGCCCACGAAATGTACATCGAAATCGATGCGGTCAAGCCCATCTTCCGATTTACGCCCATTTCGCAACCCGAATACAACCAATGCGCGATTGCAACTGTATTGCAATTTAAGATAATTAAGTTATCGTGAATTTCCGATCCGGACCCCGCTCGTCACGCGACCGGGAACGGCCAACAGCAAGGGAGCGTCGATGCAAACCCACCCCTCTCAAGGCAAGCCGGAGACGGTGCGCAAGGAGCAGAACATCGCCTATATCAGGCAGATGCTGGGGGAGTTGGGCACCGTTGCGCGCAACGAAGAAGCCGACATGCTCTGTTACCTGATCGAGATGGCCTATCTCGAGGCGGGCGAAATACTCAAGGGTTCAAGACCGGTGAGCGTCACTGAAAAACGGTCTTAGTCGCTGTCGAAGGCAAGTGACACCATGCCGCCGGGGTGCCGGTGCAGACGGCCGGCGAGATCGAGTTCGATCAGCACCAGATAAACTGTTTGCGCCGGAACCCCGGTATGCCGGATGATGTCGTCGATCTCGGCTGGCGAGGGCCCCAGCGCCTCGATCACCCGGGTTCGCTCGTCGTCATGCGGTTCGGTGAAGCGCGCGCCGTCGTCTTCCGGCTCTTCAAGTAACGGCTCGTCATCGGGGAACAGCCGGCTTGAGGGTGCCAGGGCATCGATCACGTCGCCGCTCGCGGTGGTCACGATCGCGCCGTCCTTGAGCAGGCCGTTGGTTCCCGCCGCGCGCGGATCGAGTGGCGAGCCGGGGACCGCGAACACCAGCCTGCCGAAATCCGCGGCGCGGCGCGCGGTGATCAGCGATCCGGAGCGCTCTGCCGCCTCGATCACCACAAGCCCCAGCGCGACGCCGGCGATCAACCGGTTGCGTCGGGGAAAATCCCGTGCCCGCGGCTCCCAGCCCATCGGCATCTCGCTGATTGCCAGGCCGTTACCGGCGCAGATTTCACTGTAGAGTTCGGCGTTCTCCGGCGGATAGGGCTGGTCGAGGCCTCCTGCCAGCGCGGCGATCGTGCCGCTCTCCATGCTTGCCCGGTGCGCCGCAGCATCTATGCCGCGGGCAAAGCCGGAAACGATGACATAGCCGGCAGCCCCCAGTTCCCGCGCCATCCGCGCGGCCATCTTGGCGCCTGATACCGAGGCGTTGCGCGCGCCGACAATGCCCACCGAAGCCCGAGTCGCCAGCGCCAGGTCGCCGATGGCTGCGATCAGCGGCGGCGCGCCGTCGATGCGTCTGAGCGCCGGCGGGTAGTCCGGCTCGCCGATGCCGATGAAGACCGCGCCGAATTTCCGCGCCGCCTCCAGTTCGCGTTCCGCGTCGTCGACGCTCGCCACCCGGATCGAGCGCGCCGATCCGCCGCGCCGCGACAGTTCCGGCAATTGCTCGATTGCCGTTTCAGCCGAGCCGAAATGATTGATCAGGTCGCGAAATGTTACAGGGCCGACATTGTCGGAGCGGATCAGGCGAAGCCAGTTCAGTCGTTGGCGATCGGAAAGGGGGACGCCGCGTCTCCCTTCGTCGCCGGCAGACATTAGCTCTTGTCCCCGATCCGGCTTTCGGTGCCGGAAAGTAGGCGGCGGATGTTCTCGTGGTGCTTGAGAATGGTGATCAGCGACATCACCACAAACAGCGACGCGACCTCGGGCCTGCCGTATAGGTAAAGAGCGATCGGCACCACCACCGCAGCAGTCAGTGCGGCCAGCGAGGAATAGCGGAAGACCTTGGCCATGCCGAGCCACACGACCGCGAAGACGATGACGATCAGCGGCGCAAGGCCGAGCAGAACGCCGAGATAGGTGGCAACACCCTTGCCGCCCTTGAACTTGAGCCAGACCGGATAGAGATGTCCGAGGAACGCGCCGAGACCGGCGAGCAGGGCGGCTTCCATGCCAAGAACCTGCCGGGCGGCGACAACCGCCACCGTACCCTTCAGCGCATCGGCAAGCAGCGTTGCCGCGGCGAGCTTCTTGTTGCCTGTACGCAGCACGTTGGTCGCGCCGATATTGCCCGAGCCGATCTTGCGGACATCGCCGAGACCGGCCATGCGGGTCAGGATCAGCCCGAACGGGATCGAGCCGCACAGATAGCCGAACAGCAGCGAGCCAAGCATCAGCGGAGTGGACAGGGTCCATTGGATCAAGTCAGGCACGGCGCGTTCTTCCTCCGACGAACCCTGCTCGCAGCTTTGTGAAGCCGCTCTCAGGTTCTGTAAACTGTGACACCTGCAACCATGGTTTGCAATACTTTGCCGGTAAACCGCGCATCCTCGAACGCGCTGTTCTTCGATTTGGAGACAATATCATCCTTGGACAGAACCCATGGATAGTCCGGGTCGACGAGGGCGATGTCGGCGCGCGCGCCCGGTTGCAGCGTTCCCGCATCAAGGCCGAGGATCTTCGCCGGCCGCGTCGACATGGCGTCCACCAGACGCATCAGCGGAACATCGCCCGAATGATAAAGCCTGAGTGCTGCCGCGAGCAGGGTTTCAAGCCCGATGGCGCCGTTCTCCGCATCCGCGAAGGGCAGGCGCTTGGTGTCGACATCCTGCGGATCATGCGCCGAGACGATGATGTCGATGGCGCCGTCCGCCAGCGCGGCAACCATGGCCCGGCGGTCATCTTCGGTCCGAAGCGGCGGCGACAGCCGGAAGAAGGTCCGGTATTCGCCGATGTCTGTCTCGTTGAGGGTCAGGTGATTGATCGAGATCCCGGCGGTTACATCGAGCCCGCGCGCCTTGGCGGCGCGGATGATTTCGGCGGACTCGGGCACCGAAATGCTCATCGCGTGATAGCGCGAGCGGGTCAGAGCCGCCAGCCGCAGGTCGCGCTCGAGCGGGATGATCTCGGCCTCGCGCGGGATGCCGGGCAATCCCAGCCAGCTTGCAAACAGACCCTCGTTCATCACGCCTGTGCCGCCCAGTTGCCGGTCCTGTGTCGCCACGGCGATCACCGCGCCGAAGTCGCGTGCATAGGTCATCGCCCGCCGCATCACCGCCGGGTTGTCGACCGTATGCCGTCCGTTGGAGAGCATGACGGCGCCGGCTTCGAGAAGCAGGCCGAACTCGGTCATTTCCTCGCCGTCGAGCCCCTTGGTCAGCGCTGCGGCCGGATGGACCCGGACGATGGCCTCGTCGCGGGCCAGCCGCTGGACGAAATCGACCAGCGCCACGTCATCGATCACCGGATCGGTGTCGGGCATCATGATGATCGAGGTGACGCCGCCCTTGGCCGCCGCCCGGCTGGCGGACGCGATGGTTTCGCGATGCTCCGCGCCCGGTTCGCCGATATGCACGCAGGCGTCCACAAGCCCGGGAATGGCGATCAGACCGCTGCAGTCTTCGGTCTCGGCATCAGCCGGCGCGGCGAACCCTGCCGCATCCCCGCCACAGGCGGCGATCTTCCCGTCGATGATGACGATGTCGCCGGTTTCGTCCATGCCGGTCGAGGGATCGACAATCCGGACATTCTTCAGGATCCGCGCGCTCATCGGGCCAACTCCCCGTGCAGCATCAGCGTCTCCATCACCGCCATCCGCACCGCGACGCCCATCTCGACCTGCTGTTCGATCACGCTCTGCGGCCCGTCGGCAATGTCGGAGGCGATTTCCACACCGCGGTTCATCGGCCCGGGGTGCATCACCAGGGCATCTTCCTTGGCCGCCTTCAGCTTCTCGGCGTCGAGGCCGAAATAGCGGAAATACTCGCGCACCGACGGCACGAAGGAGCCGGCCATGCGCTCGCGCTGCAATCTCAGCATCATCACCACGTCGGCGTCCTTGATCCCGTCCTCCATGCGCCGGAACACTTCCACACCCATGTCGGCGATGCCGGAAGGCAGCAGCGTCGACGGCGCCACCACCCGGACCCGCGCGCCAAGCGCGTTGAGCAGCAGGATGTTCGAGCGGGCGACGCGCGAGTGCAGCACGTCGCCGCAGATGGCCACCGTCAGGCGCCCGACCTTGCCCTTGGCGCGGCGGATGGTCAGCGCGTCGAGCAGCGCCTGGGTCGGGTGCTCATGTGCCCCGTCTCCGGCATTGATCACCGGGCAGCCGACCTTCTGCGACAGAAGCGCCACGGCGCCCGCCGACGAATGCCGAACCACCAGCACGTCGGGCCGCATGGCATTGAGCGTCATCGCGGTGTCGACGAGGGTCTCGCCCTTCTTGACGCTGGAATTGGCAACCGACATGTTCATCACGTCCGCGCCGAGCCGCTTGCCGGCCAGTTCGAACGAGGCTTGCGTCCGGGTCGAGGATTCGAAGAACAGGTTGATTTGCGTGAGACCCCGAAGGGTGGAAGTCTTCTTCTCTCGCTGGCGGGAAATCTTGACCGCTTCGTCCGCCTGATCGAGCAGATAGTGGATGTCCGGCTCCGAAAGCCCCTTGATTCCGAGAAGGTGGCGGTGCGGAAATGACATCGTGGGTCCCATAGGATTGAAGACGTGAGCGGTCTATAGAAAGGTTCCGGGGCAGGGGCAAGCATGCCGGAGCCGGAAATGCGCGATGTCCCCATGCAAAACCGCGCGAATCCCTGTAAGCGAGGTCCGATGAGCCCGATCCAAGCCTTTGGCCCCCAGGCCGACAATCAAAGCCCTGCCTTTTCCGGGCACAATGCCTACCGTTCCGATCCCTTGCTGAAGGACATCGCGGCCGACATGCCGCGGGCGCTGCGCATCGATTTCGAAACGGTCGGCAAGTTCGTGGCCTCCGCCGAAGCCCAGGACCTGGCCCGCATCGCCAACCGTTCCGTGCCCGAGCTCAGGACCCATGACGGCTTCGGCAACCGCATCGATCAGGTCGATTTCCATCCCAGCTGGCACGCACTGATGCGCCGCGGCGTGGCGGGCGGCCTGCAGGGCTCGGTCTGGGAAGGCCGGCGCGAGGAGGCGGGCTATGCGCACCAGGCGCGCGCCATCCGCTTCTTCCTCACCGCAGGTCTGGAATGCGGCCATCTCTGCCCGTTGACCATGACCAACGCCTCGATCGCCGCGATCATGGCCTCGCCGCGCATCGAGAAGGCCTGGGCGCCGCAGGTGGTCTCTCGGCGTTACGATTCGAGCCACCGTCCGGCAATGCAAAAATCCGGCGTGACCATCGGCATGGGCATGACCGAAAAGCAGGGCGGCACCGACGTCCGCGCCAACCAGAGCGTGGCCACCCGCGCCGGCGAAGGCGTCTACCGGCTGTCGGGCCACAAATGGTTCCTGTCCGCGCCGATGTCGGATGCCTTCGTCATGCTGGCCCGCACCGGCGTCGAATCGAGCGGTGAACTGAGCTGCTTCCTGGTGCCGCGCATTCTCGAGGACGGAAACCTCAACGGCCTGCGCCTGCAACGGTTGAAAGACAAGATTGGTAACCGCTCCAACGCATCATCGGAAGTCGAGTTCAGCGACACGTTCGGCTTCCTGCTTGGTGGTGAAGGCGAGGGGGTGCGCACCATTCTGGACATGGTGACGTTGACGCGGCTTGATTGCGCACTCGCCTCGGCCGGCATGATGCGTGCGAGCCTTGCCGAGGCCGTGCACCATTGCCGCCATCGCCGGGTGTTCGGGGAATTGCTGATCGACCAGCCCTTGATGGCGCGGGTGCTGGCCGACCTGGCGCTCGAAACCGCCGCGGCAACCGCCTTGTCGCTGCGGCTCGCGCGCGCCTTCGACAAGGCCCGTGACAACCCTGCCGAAGCCGCCATCGCCCGGCTTATGACCCCGGTGGTCAAGTACTGGGTCTGCAAGATCGCGCCCTCGGTCATCTACGAGGTTATGGAATGCATGGGCGGCAATGGCTATGTCGAGGAGCGGGCGGTTGCGCGTCACTACCGCGAGGCGCCGGTCAACGCCATCTGGGAAGGCTCTGGCAACGTCATGGCGCTTGATGTGCTCAGGGTGCTGACCCGCGGCCGCGACCTGTGCGAAGTGGCGCTCGAGAGCATCAACCGTGATCTGGGCGCCGCCGGTCCGCGCACGGTTGACGTGCTGCGCGCCTGCATGGCGGTGGCGGAACGCGATGAGGGCGCCGCGCGGCTGCTGACCGAGCAGTTGGCGCTTGCCGCTGCCGCAGCCGAACTGACCCGGCTCGGCGCCGGCCATGTTGCCGAAGCCTTTGTCGAAACCCGGCTCGGCGGCGCATGGCGCTCGACCTACGGCATGCTTGATGCCCGGTTCGATGCCCGCCAGATCGTCGACCTGCTCTATCCGCCGGCGGCCTGAGCCGCAGCGATCAGCCCGGCTGCCCACATCACCGCTGGAATGGTCACGAAGGATGCCACCGTCTGCACGGTGGTGACCGCCGCATAAAGCGGAGCATCGCCGCCCATCTGGCGCGCCAGCAGATAGCCGTTCATCGCAGTCGGCACGGAAGCGCAGAGCGCCAGGATCAGCACCGTCTCCCCGCTGAGCCCAAGACCGAGCGCCAGCCCCACCATGATGACCGGGAAGACGATCAGCTTGAGCGCGACAGGTGTCAGCACCGCCGGACCTGGCCGCAGCGCGTCGGTGAGCTTGAGGCCGGCACCGACCATCAACAGCCCGAGCCCGAGCGAGGATCGCGCGATCAGGTCGACCGCCTGTTCGACCGGCGGGTAGAGATCGAAGGGCAGGGCGTTGACGGCGATGCCTGCCGCACAGCCAAGGATCAGCGGGTTTCCGACAATGCGTTTGGCGAGCGTTCCCATGCTGCGTGCGCCGGTTCCGTACCAGACCAGCATGGTGACATTGATGAGGTTGAGCGGGATCACCAGCACCGCCATCACCAGCGCCACCAGCGCCAGACCGGTGGAACCGGCCAGTTTCTCGGCGATCGCCAGCGCGATGAACGCATTCCAGCGCGAAGACGTCTGAAACAACGATGTGTAGCTTGCGTCCGACATGCCCCGGGCGCGGGCGAGCGGATGAATGACGACCAGCAGGATTGTCATGACGATCATCGCCAGCAGCGCAACCAGCGCAACGGTACCGAGTTCAAGGCCGGAAAAATCGGCTGTTGCCAGGGTCAGGAACAGGAGCGATGGAAACAGCAGGTAGTAGCCGATCGTTTCCAGGCCGGGCCAGACGCTCTGGTCGATAAACGGGGCGCGTCTGAGCGCCACGCCGAGCAGCACGATCAGGAAAATCGGCAGGATGCTTTCGAAAATGGGGATCATGGGTATCGCCGGATGAAGTGAGCCTCCTCATAAGCGGCTCGGGCAGGTTGGGCAATGGCGGCCGTTAACCTTAACAAATGGTTTACATTGCGCGGGCCGGTCGCCGCCGTCATGGTGTCAGGCAAGATTAACCACATCCGATGAGCTCCGACGGACCCGTGATGATATCAAGCCGCCTGTACTACGCCTCGATGATGCTGTTCTGGGTCTGCTACCTGTCGCTTCTGGCGCTGGTTGTGACCTATGCGCCGCAGGACGGTGTCAGTCTGGCCGGATTGACCCTTTTTGCCGATGCCGGGCTGGTGGACAGCGCCACAGCCGCGATGCGGGCCATCGGCCTGTCCCCGCTTGCACAAAGCGTCGTCTTCGGGCTTCTCGGCGGTTTCAGCGCCGCATCCGCCGGTCTGCTTCTTTTTGCGATGGTGTTTTATGTCTTTGGCGAGGAGCGCGAACAGCGCGAAGCGCGGCCCCTGGCGCAAGGGGCGGTGGCCTGCACGGCCGCGGCCTCCATGCTGACCACGCTGGTGTTCTTCGCCGGCGGTCAGGCGGGAACACTGCTGGCGCTGGAATTCGGCGCCCTTGGCGGACTTTTCCTGACAATCATGTCGCTTTCCCAGTCGCGGATCGAACCCGATGGGGTGGGGGATGAAGGGATCGGCGAGCTCGATCGGGTGATTGCCGATCACGCCGCCAATCATGCGGCCTTCAGTGCGCAGCTTGCGTCCATATCCAGGCAGGGAACACGTTCATGAAGGTCTTTCTCGTTCTCTGGGTGACGCCGATCGTCCTGCTCGGCAGCTGGTACGGCCTGTCCTACTACGACATCAATTTCGGCTACCGGATTCTGAGCCGCGACCTGCACGACCTGGTTTTCACCATCTATGGCAACCTGCTTGGTATTCCGCCCGAAACCATTCCGCCGCTGGTGCTGAAGGCGATCATTCTCGACACGCTTCTGGTCATCGGCTTCATCGTGATCAAGCGCCGCCGCAAGCAGATCTGGGCCGCCATCCGCAAGATGCTTGGCTGGAGCGAAAGCCGCGAAGACCCGATGCAGGTCCCCAACTCCGCCGAGGCCGAGTACTCACGTATTTCCTGAGGCAGCCTTTTGCGTGCGCAATCCGGTCAACCGGTCGAGCGCGCCCTGCAGGATGAAACTGGCGGCGGCCGAATCGATGCGCTCCTTGCGCTTCTTGCGCGAGACATCCATCTCGATCAGCGCCCGTTCTGCGGCCACTGTCGACAGCCGCTCGTCCCAGAACACGAACGGCAATTCCGTCTTCTGCGCCATGTTGCGCACGAAGGCCCGGGTCGCCTGGGCGCGCGGGCCTTCGCTGCCATCCATGTTGACCGGCAGGCCGATCACCGCCGCACCCGCCTTGTCGCGGTCCAGGGCCTCGATCAGGGCAATGGCATCGAGCGTGAACTTCTTGCGCTTGATCATCGGGCGCGGCGAGGCGAGCCTCAGCGACAGGTCCGAGACCGCCAGTCCGATGGTTTCCGTACCCAGGTCTATTCCGGCAATGGTTTGCCCGGGTTGAATTTGCCCGGAAAGCTCTTCGATGCTGATAGCCGCCATTTTTTACTCTCTGCCTTTGCGCCACAGCGTCTGCCGCGCTAGATGATGGGTTTAGCGAACAAGCCCTTGAAATGCGAGGGCCGCAAATTGCGAGGGAGAGAAACTCATGAAAATCACCTGGCTAGGTCATTCTGCATTCCGGCTGGAAACCGCCAAGTCGACGATCCTCATCGATCCGTTCTTCACCGGAAACCCCTCCTTTGAAGGCAATGACCGCAAGGATGCGGTCAAGGGCATCACCCATATCCTGCTCACGCACGGCCATGGCGATCATGTCGGCGACACCGCGACGATCGCCAAGGAAACCGGCGCGGTGGTGCTCGCCAATTACGATCTGGGCGTGTGGCTCAGCCATCACCACGGCCTCGACCGCCTGGAAATGGGCAACACCGGCGGCACGATTTCACTCGACGGTTTTTCCGCGACCTTCGTCAATGCGCTGCATTCCTCCGCCCACATCACCTCCGACGGGGTGTCGCACTCGCTCGGCAGCGCCAATGGCCTGATGTTGCATTTCGAGGACGAGCCGGGTCTGCTGCACATGGGCGACACCGACATCTTCTCCGATATGGCGTTGATCAACGAATTGCATCGCCCGGAAATCGGCATCGTGCCGATCGGCGACCGCTTCACCATGGGTGGCGCGGTGGCGGCGCTCGCCTGCCGCAGGTTCTTCTCCTTCGCCAAGGTGCTGCCCTGCCACTACGGCACGTTCCCGATCCTCGACCAGACGGCCGATGCCTTCGTCGAGGCGATGGAAGACGACGCCAAGAACGTCGCCGTGCCCAGATCCGGCGAGAGCGTGACTGTCTGACGCGCTGACCGGGGTACATTTGGCCAAACGCGCCACGACCGCCTTTCTCAAGAATGGAATGGTCGCGAAGCGGAACATGGGAAGAAAATGACCCGGGATGATCGGACGATCGACTTCTATTCGCGGGAAGCTTCCGCCTATGCCTCACGGGGTGAACATCCGAATTCGAAGCATATCGAGGCTTTTCTGTCTTTGCTGCCAGCCGGCACCGTCATTCTCGAGTTGGGATGCGGTGACGGGCGGGACAGCGAATTCATGATTGGAAGGGGATTTGATGTGCGTCCGACCGACGGGACGCCCGAAATGGCGCGAGCGGCCGAACAGCGTCTCGGCATTCCTGTTGCCACTCTCTTGTTCGCCGATCTGGACGAGAAACACAGCTGTGACGGGATATGGGCGAATGCCTGCCTGTTGCATGTCCCAAGGGAAAACCTGCCGGGAATTCTTTCGAGAATTCATGCCGCATTGAGGAACGGCGGGCCCTTCTACGCCAGCTTCAAGGCCGGAGAAACAGAAGGCTGCGACCAATTTGACCGGTACTACAATTACCCGTCGGAGCGCTTGTTGCAGGACTGGTACACGGCTTCGGGATGGACGGACGTGAAAATCACAACCGAAATGGGTGGTGGCTATGACGGCAAGCCCACCGAATGGCTTCATGTCATCGCGATCAAGTAATGTTGGCTTTTGGATGAAGGACAGCCTGGCGCGACGACAAATCCTGGCCCCGCAGTTGCGCGGCTGCCCGCGCGCGGCTATAGCGGGGCCACCCGTTCATATCACCCGATGAGGACCCGATGTCCGTAGATCTTGCCACCGTCAAACGCGTTGCGCACCTGGCCCGCATTGCGGTCACCGACGAGGAAGCCGCCCGCATGGAAGGTGAACTCAACACCATTCTGGGCTTCGTTGAACACCTGTCCGAAGTCAATGTCGACGGCGTCGAGCCGATGACCTCGGTCACCCCGATGGCGATGAAAAAGCGCGCAGATGTTGTCACCGACGGCTCCAAGGCCGAGGACATTGTCGCCAACGCGCCTGAATCGACCGACAATTTCTTTGTCGTCCCGAAGGTGGTCGAGTAGCACTATGGCTGTTTCGGTCGCCATTGAATCCCCGATTCAGGATGACGTCACGGCGCTTGTCGAAGCGCTGGACGCCTATCTGGTGCCGCTGGCGCCGGCCGAATTTCATTTCGGTCTGAACATCGAGGAAATGGCGCGCGACGATACCACCGTGTTCGTCGCGCGGGACGAGACAGGCCTGGCCGTCGGTCTCGGCGCGCTCAAGGATGTCGGCCTCGACGCCGGCGCCCGCACCGGCGAGGTCAAGCGCATGTTCACCGCGCCTGAGGTGCGCGGCCAGCGCATAGGCTCGGCGCTTCTCGATGCGATTTGCGCGCGCGCCCGCGACCTCGGCATTGAAAGGCTGGTTCTTGAAACCGGCGTGGGCGAGGGGCTTGCCGCCGCCGTCCGGCTTTATGAAAATCATGGCTTCACCGAATGTGGCGCCGTCCTCGATTACCCTGATTCCGGCTATTCCCGGTTCTTTGAAAAGAAGTTGTCCGCATGACCGACCTGATCCGTCTGACCATCGCCGAAGCCCGTGACGAAATGAAGAAGGGCGCCTTCTCCAGTGTCGAGCTGACCGACGCCTACCTGGCTGCCATCGAAGCCGCCAACCCGGCGATCAACGCCTATGTGAAGGTGACCGCCGACAAGGCCCGCGAGATGGCGAAAGCCTCCGACGCCCGCCGCGCCGGCGGCACGGCCGGAGCGCTGGAAGGCATCCCGCTCGGCGTCAAGGATCTCTACGCCACCGAGGGCGTTCACACCCAGGCCTGCTCCCATGTGCTCGACGGCTTCGAGCCGCGCTACGAATCCACCGTCACCGCCAATCTCTGGGCCGATGGCGCAGTCATGCTCGGCAAGCTCAACATGGACGAGTTCGCCATGGGCTCGTCCAACGAGACCTCCTACTACGGTCCGGTGATCAACCCCTGGCGCGCCGAAGGCTCCAACGCCAACCTGGTACCCGGCGGCTCCTCGGGCGGTTCGGCTGCCGCCGTCGCGGCGCTGATGTGCGCCGGCGCGACGGCCACCGACACCGGCGGCTCGATCCGCCAGCCGGCGGCGTTCACCGGAACCGTCGGCATCAAGCCGACCTATGGCCGCTGCTCGCGCTGGGGCATCGCAGCCTTTGCCTCCTCGCTCGACCAGGCCGGCCCGATCGCCCGCGACGTACGCGACGCGGCGATCCTGCTCGGCTCGATGGCTTCTGTCGACGACAAGGACACCACCTCCGTCGATCTGCCGGTGCCCGACTACGAGGCTGCACTCGGCGGTTCGGTCAAGGGCCTGAAGATCGGCATCCCGCGCGAATACCGCGTCGAGGGCATGCCCGCGGAAATCGAGGCGCTGTGGCAGCAGGGGATTGCCTGGCTCAGGGACGCCGGCGCCGAGATCGTCGATATCGAGCTGCCGCACACAAAGTACGCGCTGCCGGCCTATTACATCGTTGCACCTGCCGAGGCCTCGTCCAACCTGGCCCGTTACGATGGCGTCCGTTACGGTCTTCGTGTGCCCGGCAAGGACATTGCCGACATGTACGAAAAAACCCGCGCCGAAGGCTTCGGCCAGGAGGTCAAGCGCCGCATCATGATCGGCACATACGTGCTGTCCGCCGGTTACTACGACGCTTACTACCTGCGCGCCCAGAAGGTCCGCACCCTGATCAAACGCGATTTCGAACTGGCCTTCGAGGCCGGCGTTGACGCCATCCTGACGCCCGCCACCCCGTCCTCGGCCTTTGCCGTTGGCGACGAGGATCTGGCGAGCGATCCGGTGAAGATGTACCTCAACGACATCTTCACCGTGACCGTCAACATGGCCGGCCTTCCAGGTATTGCCGTCCCTGCGGGCCTTGACCCCAAGGGTCTGCCGCTCGGCCTGCAGCTGATCGGCCGTCCGTTCGAGGAAGAGACACTGTTCAAGACCGCCCACGTGATCGAGCAGGCCGCGGGCCGGTTCGAGCCCAAGCGTTGGTGGTGACGGAGGCCGGCAGCCGAGGCGCTTTTAGCAGATTGGCTTGATGTTGAAGCGGCGCCCGAAGGCGCCGTTTCGCGTTTACCGGTTGTCGAGTTGCGACCTGACCAGTTCCAGCCCGCGCCTTGTGACGCCGTAGGGCTGTCCCTTGCGCGAGCTGATCGCCCGTTTGCGTTTCAGCTTCCGGAAGGTTTCGAGATCAAGGCCGGCAAACAGCCAGCCTTCACGGGTGATGAGCTTGATTTCCGCGACCTTTCGGTTGTCGTCACGGATCAGTTCGATCCTGCCGCCCTGGGCGAGCAGGTGCAGAATGCGCTGTTCGGCGCGGGAAATATCCATAGGTGTCGTGTCCGGGAAAGCGCTCGTTCGAGCGCACAAAAACATCTGCCAACATCAGGGATATCGGCGGTTGTCATGTTTTTGTCGGGCCATGCGCGGCGTGTTGAACGCGGGGCGTGGCCCTTTATCGGGACTCGGACAAGAAGAACATAAAGGCTCCGGTAGTGGACCGTCCGATAATAGGTGGCCGGTGTCGCCGGATCAAGATTTCCCGTCCCGATGGTTGCCGCGAAAGTCCGCCACTGTTGCCATATTGCCCTTCAAAACCGGCGAAGCACTTGCCCAACCAGCCATTTCCGGCGAAAGTCAGCTCAAGTGGCTCGCCCATTCGGGGTCATCTGTACACGGAGCGGTCTGAATGCTGTCTATCCGGCCTGCCAATTCCGCGGAAGCCCAGGATCTCGCCAAGATCGGCCTGGCTGCCTGGGAGAAGGCGATCCGCGTCTGGGGGGAGGATGCCGACCGGCTGCGTGACAACGCGCGGCAAGCCTACTACGATTTCTGCACCCGATGCTGGCCCGACATTCTGGTCGCCGAATGGGATGGCGAACTGGCTGGCTGGGGCTCTTGCGAAAAGGCGGATGACTTCATCACCGATCTCTGGGTGCTGCCGGAATACCAGGGCAGGGGCATCGGCACTGCGCTTCTGGACAAGATCGAATCCGGCATCAGGCAGCGTGGCTATTCCGCCGCCCGGCTCGACACCCATGCCCGCAACATCGGCGCGATCCGGCTCTACAAGCGCCTGGGCTACCGCGTCAAAACCTATTTCGTGACCTATTCCGAACCGCTTGACGAGGATATCGACAAGGTGGAGATGATCAAGGAATTCGAGCCCGGCAGCGATCCTGTCGATCCGGGAACCGGGGAATACGGTCTTTACGACCAGTGAGGCACATCGCTCCCGCTCCCCGCGCGGAGTAGGGCGATTTCTGCTTCAAGACAAAAAAGGACCCGGATACGGGATTTCCGATCCGGGTTTCCAAGTCGGGCAAAGATCACTTCGCCTAGAGGGAGCTGTAAAATCAGGCCGCGGGTTGCGAATTCGCTTCGGCGTTGGAGAGCACCCGCTCGAAAAGGTCATGGTTGCGGCAGAAGGAGGGCGCTTCATCTGCATCGACTTCATGCGACAGCCAGTGCTGACAGGCATCGGGCCGGTCGCAGGTCAGGCAGCGGTTGGCGGCACGGCGCAGCACACCGGCATGATCCGGCAACTTCCAGATCTCGTCGGCGACGCCAAGCTTCTTCATCATGGCGTCCATCAGGTCTGCCTGTTTTGTCAAACGGCTGAAAATATCAAGTACGCTCATGATCTTCTCCTCTTCGATGTTGAAGCAGGAATCTCACGAAGCCGGGTCCCCGACATTGATCTCGGTCAAACATTTTGCAGGTTGTTTCGGACAGTTGAACCGCCCGGCGCCCGGAAAGCCTTGCAGTCGGGCCGGCTTTGTTCTACCCGACAGGGAGCAGATCCCGGAAAGACAATGAGCCTGACATGACCCTCGTCGATACACGTACGCCCGACCCCAAACGCCTCATTCCCGGCGCCACCGGCGATTGGGAAATCATCATCGGTCTGGAAGTCCACGCCCAGGTGACCAGCAATTCGAAGCTGTTCTCCGGTTCGTCCACGGAGTTCGGCAAGGCCGCCAATACCAATGTCAGCCTGGTCGATGCCGCCATGCCCGGCATGCTGCCGGTGATCAACGAGGAATGCGTGGCCCAGGCCGTGCGCACAGGCCTCGGCCTGAAGGCGCAGATCAACAACCGCTCGGTGTTTGACCGCAAGAACTATTTCTACCCCGACCTGCCGCAGGGCTACCAGATCTCCCAGTTCAAGGACCCGATCGTCGGCGAGGGCACGATCATCATCTCGGTCGGTCCCGACCGTCAGGGCCAGTTCGAGGATATCGAGATCGGCATCGAGCGCCTGCATCTCGAGCAGGACGCCGGCAAGTCGATGCACGACCAGCATCCGTCGATGTCCTATGTCGATTTGAACCGTTCCGGCGTGGCGCTGATGGAGATCGTCTCCAAGCCCGACATGCGCTCTGCCGACGAGGCCAAGGCCTATGTCACCAAGCTCCGCTCGATCCTGCGCTACCTCGGCACCTGCGACGGCAACATGGACGAGGGTTCGATGCGCGCCGACGTCAACGTCTCCGTGCGCAAGCCCGGCGGTGAGTTCGGCACCCGTTGCGAGATCAAGAACGTCAACTCGATCCGCTTCGTCGGCCAGGCCATCGAATCCGAAGCCCGCCGCCAGATTGCCATCATCGAGGATGGCGGAACCATCGATCAGGAAACCCGCCTGTTCGATCCGCAGAAGGGCGAGACCCGGTCGATGCGCTCCAAGGAAGACGCGCATGATTACCGCTACTTCCCCGATCCCGACCTGCTGCCGCTCGAGTTCGACGACGCCTATGTCGCAGCACTTAAGGCGGGCCTGCCCGAACTGCCGGACGACAAGAAGGCCCGTTTCGTCGCCGACATGGGGCTGAGTGTCTACGACGCCTCGATCCTGGTTTCGGAGAAGGCGATCGCCGACTATTTCGAGGAGGTGGCAAGGGGCCGAGACGGCAAGATGGCCGCCAACTGGGTCATCAACGACCTCCTTGGCGCCTTGAACAAATCCGGCAAAGGCATTGAAGAGACTCCGGTTTCGCCCGCCCAGCTCGGCGGTGTCATCGACCTGATCAAGGACGGCACCATCTCCGGCAAGATCGCCAAGGACCTGTTCGAGATCGTCTGGAACGAGGGCGGAAATCCGGCCGAGATCGTCGAGGCCAAGGGCATGAAGCAGGTCACCGACACCGGCGCCATCGAAAAGGCCGTCGACGAGGTGATTGCCGCCAACCCGGACCAGGTCGCCAAGGCCCAGGCCAAGCCCGCACTTGCCGGCTGGTTCGTCGGCCAGGTGATGAAGGCCACCGGCGGCAAGGCCAATCCGGCTGCGGTGCAGGAACTGGTCAAGGCCAAGCTCGGCATCGTGGACGAGTAGGAAGCCGATGTTCTTCGTCCGCTCCGCCTCTGCCCGCGACATCCCGGCGATTCGGGAGGTGCTGGCGGAAACCTGGCGGGCCACCTACGCGCCATTCTATGGCGCGGCCAAGGTCGAGGAGATCATCGCCGACTGGCATTCGGAAGCCGCGATCAAGACATCGCTGGCCCGGCCAGACGGCGAGTTCCTTGTAGCCGACGATGGAACACGGATCGGCGGCGTCGCCTTCGCCAGCCACGCCCCGGGCACCCATGTCGTCTCCCTGCACCAGCTCTATGTCCGGCCCGAGTGCCAGGGCCTCGGCATCGGACGCGATCTCTTCGCCGAGATCGAAACCTGTTTCCCAGGCGCGCGAAGCCTCACCCTGGAGGTGGATCCCGGCAACGAACCGGCGATCGCCTTCTATCAGGCGCACGGCATGAGCGAGACCGGGCGCACCGGCAATTGCGGCAAGGGCGAATCCGGCATTCCTGCCATCATCATGAGCAAGCCGCTCGCCGGCTGATCCGGACTGAGGCTCAGTTTGCTTCCATCTCCCGGCCATTGTTGTCCCAGAAGCGGACGGCAGAGCATTCGATGATGTAGGGGCGCAGGCTCTTGTCGCAGGCAACCGCCACCGCAGCCATCAGCGCTTCCCTGCTGTCCCAGCCGCAGAGATACTGGTGCCAGTGGATGCCTTCCTGGTGCTGGACGAACAGATCGGCCGACCAGCCTGCCGGATAGCACCATTTCACCCTCAGGCAGTCTTCCGCCAGGGCCCCGCCTTCAACGCATTTCTCCCGCGCGCAGGCGAGTGTCTTGTCCGTGCTCTGCCCGGTACAGACCCCTGACGATTGTTCCGGCGCCTCGGCGAAGGCGATGCCGATCGGCCCGTCCTGGGCGATGGACGGCGTAATCGCTGCCAGCACAATCGCCGCAGCACTCAGGAACTTCATGATCATCAGCTTCCCCCTTTGTTTTTCCAGTCGGCCGATAATGATTGGGATTTTCCTGTGTGAACAGTGTCAAACACAATTGACCCTGGGCAAGGCGTGCCTGCAAGGTTCCCGGATGGCAGCTTACGTAAGCTGACAGGACGGAAACTGCGGGGATGGTCCCGCGACCGGGCGAGGGACATGACACAAGTTTACAAACTGGCGATCCCGGTCTTTGTTCTTGGCTTCATCGCCGGTGCGGGCTTCTGGTATCTGTTTTCGCCCGCCTTCATCGACCGCGTTGTCAGCGAGGAACTGCCCGCGGGGCTGGAACTGACCGAATCGCGATCCGGAAGCTTCCGTGATGTCGATGGAGCCCACCGCGGCACGGGCACGGTGAAGGTCCTGGCCAACGCGGCGGGCGGCACCTTGCTCAGGTTCACCGAGTTCGAAGTGACCAACGGCCCCGGTCTCGAGGTCTGGCTGGTCGAAAACCCCGACCCGCAGAGATCAGCCGACGTCAGCGCCAGCCGATGGCTTTCGCTTGGCCCGCTGAAAGGCAACAAGGGCGACCAGACCTATGTGGTTCCGGAAGGCGTCGATATGACGACATGGGGCTCAGTGGCCATCTGGTGCGAGCAGCTCAGCGTGCTGTACTCGGTAGCGACGCTTTCTCCGGCGGGAGTGTGAGGAAATGACGGACAGCGTAATCATCAGGGCCGCAGAACGCAGTGACGTGGCAGCCATTGCGGCGATGTTCGCCCAGGACGCGCTCGGAGGCCACGGCGACAGCGCCGATCCGGCCGATCTGCCCGACTATCTCGCGGCATTCGACCGGATTTCGGCAAGTCCCAACGACAGTCTTTTCGTGGCCGTTGTTGGCGGCGAGGTGGTCGGCACGTTTCAGACCACGCTGATCACGTCACTCACCGGCAGGGGCAGTGCGAGCCTGACCATCGAGGCGGTCCATACCCGCACAGACATGCGCGGACACGGGATCGGCCAGGCAATGATCAGCCACGCCATCGATCAGGGCAGGGCGCAGGGCGTGCGTCTGGTGCAGCTGACGTCGAACGCCACCCGACTTGATGCTCACAGGTTTTACACGCGCTTGGGCTTCAGCCAGAGCCATCTGGGTTTCAAGATGAAATTGCGCTGAGCGGACGGCTCCGAGACTGGACAATGCAGCCTCAGCGGGCCATAAGGCGGATTGTGACGCGGCTGCGATTTGGCCGCAGGTCCACACACGAGAGGCTTTCATGAAGGCGCTACTGCTTCAGATTTTCACCTGGTGGAACGGACAGACCCTGGGGACCCGGTTTCACACCTGGCGCCACGGCAAGCGGGTCGGCGAAGACGCGTCCGGCAATGTCTATTATGAAGGCGGCAAGGACTCCGAAGGGCGCACCCGCCGCTGGGTGATTTTCAACGGTCCGTCGGAACCCTCTGCGATTCCTCCCGGCTGGCACGGCTGGATGCATCACCGCACGGACGTCTCGCCGGCGGCTGAAACCTACGTTGCCAAGCCGTGGGAACAGGCGCACCAGGCCAACATGACCGGCACCGGACGCGCATACCGTCCCAAGGGCTCGATCCTCAACCAGGGTGCGCGTCCGCATGTGACCGGCGATTATGACGCGTGGACCCCGAAATCCTGACCCGCTGCCATTGCTTTGGCGCAGCCATGCCACATTTCATGGTTAACGCTTCATTGACGGCGGTGGGCTAAGCTCCCGGCCGGAGACATGCCGGGAACGGCCCCGAGCGGGCCTTGTGACGAGTGAAGCGAATGATTATTCCGAAGAACAACCTTGCACGATTTGCAGGAGCCCTAGGGTTTGCCGTCGTGGCGCTGGCCGCTGCATCCGTGCCGGCCGACGCCGCGCGTATCGAAAATCCTGTGGCGGTGTTTTCAGGTATCGACAAGATCACCGGGCGAATCACCACCTTCGATGTCTATGTCGGTGAAACCGTGCAATTCGGCGCGCTGCAGGTCACCCCGCGCGTCTGCTACAGCCGCGACGAGACCGAGGCGCCGAAGACCGACACCTTTGTCGAGGTTGATGAAATCACCCTCGATCGCAAGATCCGGCGGCTGTTCACCGGCTGGATGTTCGCCGATTCTCCCGGCCTGAACGCGGTCGACCATGCCGTCTATGACGTCTGGCTCAAGGACTGCAAGCAGCAGTCCGACGTTCCCGCACCGGAAAAAAACAACTGATTGACAGCTCAGTCGCTTCCGGCGGGCAGACTGATTTCTTGCCAGCGCGCGCGGGGAATCGCGCCGTCGAGCGCGAACGAGAAGGCAACCACGCCCGCCCGGTCGGGCTGAACCCTGCACCGGTATCGTAACGCGAGCCAGTCTGGTCTGCTGCGAAGGGCTGCCCCTTCTGCGACAACAAGGTCGTCTTCCATCAATATGTCTGCCGTCGCATAGGCGACGACGAAGTCCGGATGCAGGCTTTTGTGCTGCCGCGCGGCCTGCTCCATTGCCTCGAGATTGCAGATCTGGACGGCTTTTTCGTCGGCTGCGAGCTCACCCATCGCCTGGCGGGCCTGAGCGTTCCGCGGTTCGGCCAGGACTGAAGCCGAAAACAGGCGCGTAACGGTCTGCAACCGGCTTTTGACAAGTGCCGGTGCGTGGAGCGGCAAGGCTGGCACTTCCGAGCTTTTCGGCGGTTCGGGAATGGCAGGCACCACCGGATAGGCCAGGTTGTCCTTGGGAAATGATTGGAGCATCGCAGGATCCGGCGCGACGGCGGGCCGCGCGGGCTGAACAACAATCTCGACGGAGACGCTGTCGGTCTGCCGCGGAACCAGCCTGCGCGCGGTGGGTGAAAACATCAACAAGACGATCAGCAGCGCATGCAGCCCCACCGCGGCAGCCAGGCTCCGGCGAAAGTTCCAGTCCTTTGCAAACGGTCGAGCAGGCACAACGATGGATCCGTGCGGCAATGCCTGAGACAGTCCGCAAGATCTTGGCCATATTATGCTTGCGCGATCATCGAAGCGCCGCGCAACCGAAGAGATTGCGCGGCGTTTCGGGTTTCACAGGCGCAGAACCGGATCAGCGCGAGGCGACCGGGGTCACCAGCGGCGTGATGCGGCGGATCGTGACCCTGCGGTTGAGACGTTCCGGCGCCTCGGTACGGACCTTGAGATACCGTTCGCCATAGCCCTGGGTCACCAGGTTTTCCGGCGGAATTCCAAACACGTCGCTCAGCGCCACGGCAACCGTCTCGGCACGCCGGTCCGACAGCAGCAGATTTGCCTCGTCGCGGCCCACGGCATCGGTGTGGCCTTCGATCAGGAAGGTCTCGGCCGGGTTTTTCTCAAGGATCTTCGTCATCGCGCTTGCCACGTCGGAAAGCCGCTGGATCTGATCTTCGGCAATGGTCGCCTTGCCGAACTCAAAGGTCAGGCTGTCCATGTCGATGCGGCGGACCTTGTCGCGAATCCGGGCCGAGCGGCGTACTTCTTCCACCGAGTAGAGGCGCTCGACCTGTTCCACCGGCGGCTCCATCAGGAACTCGAGAAAGGCAGACGGCTCGGCTTCGGTCGCATCAAGGATGTAGTCATCGATGGAAATCGAAAGCCGAAGTGGCGGCAGCCGGCGACCGGGATCGACAAAGGCCTGGCGTGACCCGTCGCTGTTGGCGTTTGCGTAGAAAAGCACGTATTCGCGCCCGTCCGGCATGATCCGGCTGCGCTGCACCACATCGCCCCAGCGGTTGGTGATGGTGACGAGCTGAACGCCGTTGGGCCGGACGACGACCTCGCGCACCCGGCCACCGCGCAACTGTTCGTAATAGACGTCCTCGCTGCCGGCCCGCAGCCGGTCGCGTTCGTCATGCTCGATGATGGTGCGGTTGTCGACCTGTATGATGGTCCGGTTGTCATACTGATTGATGATGGTGACATCGGTCTGCGCTTCAGGGGCGGGCTCTGCACTCATGCGCACGCCTTGCTCCGACATTGCCTGTGGCGCAGGTGCGCTTCTCGTTTCGGGCGCCTGGGCTTCCTCGTCGGATGCCGGTGGCGGGGCGGAAGGCTCTTCCACAGCCGGTGCTGTGGCCGGTTCATCTCCTGCCACAGGCTCTTCCTTGGCGCTGTCGAGCACCGGTGCGCCATCCTCCACTGGAAGCGTCAGCACCTCCTCTTCAGCCGGCGCGGCTGCCCCCTCTGCCGGCTCTGCGGCTGGCGCCGGCTCTGCAGGGGCGGCTTCGGCTGCAGGCTCTTCCGGCGCTGCTTCGGTTGCAGGCTCTTCGGCGGCGGACGGTTCCTCGGTTGCCGGGGCTTCTGGCGCTGCCGAGTTTGGCTCCGGTGTGGGAACGACGGCATCTTCGGAAGGGGTCTCGGTTTCGTCCGGCGCTTCGGCAGCCGGCTCTGTGGCCGCTTCCGGTTCGGCGGCGGGCTCCGCGGCCTCCGGTGCCGGGGGCACTTCCACGGCGGGTTCAGCAGTCGAATCAGACGCTGGAGCAGCTTCTGGCTCGGCTGGCGGGGCGGTTTCCGCCGGGGCTTCGGGTGCCTCGGTTTCCGGCGCTGCCTCGGTCGGGGCGGTGGCCTCTGGCTCGACCACCGGCTCCTCGGCTTCGGGCGCCGGGGCCTCTTCAGCGGCAGGCTCAACTGGTGCAGCGGGCTCGGGAACTGCTTCTGGCTCGGCGGTCGGCGCAGCTTCAGGTGCCACGGGCTCGACGGCTTCGGCGGCCGGTGCCTCTTCGGCAGGCGCTTCAGCTTCCGGGGCTGGCGCGGTCGCGTCCTGTGTGGCTGCCTGGGCGGCTGCGAGTTCGGCCTGCGCCGCGTCGACCTCGGCTTGCGCTGCGGCAACATCGCCGCCCGACGCCTCGGCTTCCGCCTTGCGGGCGAGCGCTTCGGCCAGTCGGGTTTCCGCGTCGGCCACGCTCAGCTGCACCCGGGCCAGGTATTGCGTCATGGCCGTTCTTGCCGGGGCCAGAGAGGGCGCCTGGCCGAAAGGCAAGGCGTGGGAAGAACCAAGGCTGGCAAGGCTGATGGCGGTGGAGGCAAGCAGTATGCGTGTCATTGTCACGAGGGCAACTCCTGTGGGGTAAACGTTCCTTCGAACGGTCAACGCGTGCGCGCCCCTTGCGGTTCCATCCACCCTTATGTCCAGTGGCATCGACCGATGACGCCAGGAAGCACTCCGCGGCGTCACTCAGGTCGCGCTCGGTCGACTTGGACCGGGCGTTGCTTGCGGATCATGTGGTTGGAATGTGCCGGAAGGAGTTTGGTCTCTACCGTACCACTGTGGCTATTTGAGGATCGCCAAAGCTCTTGCTTCAGACGGTGTCGGAGAAAGCCAGATCCGGCCCCTCGAGCGCCTCGGCCAGCATCTCGGAATAATCGTCCCGCGGCACGTCGATCGCCCCGAAGCGTTTCAGGTGCTCGGTGGTGAACTGGGTGTCAAGCAGCACGAAGCCGCGTTCGCGCAGGCGGTTGACCAGGTGCACGAGGCAGACCTTGGAGGCGTCCGTTGCGCGGCTGAACATGCTTTCGCCAAAGAACGCCCGCCGCAGCGAAACGCCATACAATCCGCCCACCAGTTCGCCGTCGCGCCAGGCTTCGACGGAATGGGCATGATTGAGCCGGTGCAAGGCACCGTAGAGTTCGGTTATCGTCGAATTGATCCAGGTCGAGGGGCGGTTCTCGACGCTTTCTGCGCAGGCCGAGACCACCTCGTCGAACGCCGTGTTGAAGCGGATCTCGAACGGCGCCTGCCGCACGGTGCGGGCGAGCCGCTTGGGGATGTGAAAGGCATCGAGCGGCAACACGCCGCGCAATTCCGGCTCGACCCAGAACAGGTCCGGATCGTCAGCCGAATCCGCCATCGGAAACAGGCCCGAGGCATAGGCACGCAGCAGCAGATCCGGTGTGATCCTGTGATCGGCGCCGTGCCGCACCTCAGCCTCCCCGGGCTGATTTCAGATCAGGGCTTCTTCCCTGCCTTGGCCGCAAGGAACTTTTCAAGCCAGTGGATGTCATAGTCGCCATTTGCGATGTCCGGATTGGCAAGAAGGTCACGGAAGAGCGGAATCGTCGTGTTGATGCCGTCTACCACGAATTCATCCAGCGCCCGCCGGAGCCGCATCATGCATTCGACACGTGTTCTCCCGTGCACGATCAGCTTGCCGATAAGGCTGTCGTAATAGGGCGGGATCTTGTAGCCCTGATAGACGCCGGAATCGACCCGCACGCCAAGTCCGCCGGGCGGATGGTAGTGGGTGATGGTGCCGGGCGAGGGGACGAAGGTGTCCGGGTCCTCGGCATTGATCCGGCATTCGATGGCGTGGCCGTGGAAGCGGATGTCGTCCTGGGTGACCGACAGACCGGCGCCGGAAGCGACCCGGATCTGCTCGTTGACCAGATCGATGCCGGTAATGGCCTCGGTTACCGGATGCTCGACCTGCAGGCGGGTGTTCATTTCGATGAAATAGAACTTGCCGTCCTCGTAGAGGAACTCGACGGTCCCCGCGCCGCGGTATTTCAGCTTGCGCATCGCCGCCGCGCAGATCTCGCCGATTTCCATCCGCTGGTCTTCGTTCAGCGACGGGGAGTTGGCTTCTTCCCAGACCTTCTGGTGCCGCCGCTGCAGCGAACAGTCTCGCTCGCCCAAGTGGACCGCCTTGCCTTCACCGTCGCCAAGTACCTGGATCTCGATATGGCGGGGGTGGCTAAGATACTTCTCGATATAGACCGCCGCATTGCCGAATGCCGCGCCTGCTTCCGAGCGTGCGGTCGACAGCGCCAGCGAGAGCTCTTCCTCGTTGTTGGCCACCTTCATGCCGCGGCCACCGCCGCCGGCGGTCGCCTTGATGATCACCGGAAAGCCGATTTCCTTGGCGATCTTGACCGCGTCCTCGTCCGTGGTGATCTCGCCTTCGGATCCCGGAACTACGGGAATGCCAAGCGCTTCCGCGGTCTTCTTGGCGGTGATCTTGTCGCCCATGATGCGAATGTGATCGGCGGTCGGTCCGATGAAGGTGATGCCGTGGGCATCGAGGATGTCGGCGAACTTGGCGTTCTCGGAGAGAAAGCCGTAGCCCGGATGCACCGCGTCCGCGCCGGTGATCTCGCAGGCGGCGACAATCTGGTGGATGTTGAGATAGCTGTCGCGCGAGGGCGGCGGGCCGATGCAAACGCTCTCGTCGGCAAGGCGCACATGCATGGCGTCCTGATCGGCGGTGGAATGCACCGCGACAGTCTTGATGCCGAGCTCCTTGCAGGCGCGCAGCACCCGGAGCGCGATTTCACCACGGTTTGCAATGAGAACCTTGGAGAACATAGGCTCGCTCACTTATTCTATCACGATCATCGGTTCGGCAAATTCGACCGGGTCGCCGTCGGCAACCAGAACGCTCACGACCTTGCCGGCGCGGGGCGCGGGGATCTGATTCATGGTTTTCATCGCCTCGATGATCAGGATGGTCTGGCCTTCCTTGACCGACTGGCCGATCTCCACAAACGGCTTGGCGCCCGGAGCAGGCGACAGATAGACGGTGCCGACCATCGGCGCGGTCACGGCATTGGCCGATGACGGAGCTGCCGGAGCGGCTTCCACGGGCTGGGCGGCGGTGGGCTGCGGCGCGGGCACCTGATGCTGTGCGATCGGAGCGTGGATCATCTGCGGCGTTCCGGCACGGCTCACCCTGACGCGCAAGTCATCCTGTTCGATCTCGATCTCGGTGAGATCGGTTTCATTGAGAATATTGGCCAGATCCCGGATCAGATCCTGGTCGATCGACGGTTTTCGTGTTGCCATCGGACTATTGCCTTTGTTTTTGTTGTTGCGGGCGGCAGTTCAAGCCATTCCGCTGGTTGACTGTCCTTTACAGCCCCGAACTGCCCGGTGACAAGCCCGCGCGGCGCCTGGAGCTGCGAATAGGCCCGAAACCCCGGTTTCAGGTGCAGGCCACGGCCTTCACCCATACACTGTCTGGTCAGGCCATTGGCAAACCTTTCGACGGCGCGGCCCATTGTCCACAAGCGATTGCCGCGGAATACCGTTCTGGTGCGGTCCGTCTGGGTGTCAGCCAGGTGTTGCGGCGTGAGGCTTTAGCAAACGGTGCTGTCGCATTGCCGCATGTTGGCGATCTTGCCAAGCAGCACCTCTTCGCCAACCGCGCCGAACACGGCCTCGTTGCCGATAACGAAGGATGGCGTGCCTGAAATGCCCAGCGCATTGGCCAGCTCGTAGGTCTGGCGGATCGACTGATCGATTGCCGGGTCGTCCATTCCGGCTTTCAACGCTGTCTCGTCGACGCCAAATTCCTTGGCGATTTCAATTGCATGAGCTTCGGTCGCACGGACATCGCCGCCGAGCAGCTTCATGTGGTAGTCCCCGTATTGCTCGGGCGCCAACGCGCGGAACGACATGGCGACCCGGTGGGCCGCAAGCGAATCCGGGCCGAGAATCGGAAACTCCTTGAGCACGAAACGCACATTCGGATCCTTGTCGATCAGGGCGATCATGTCATTCATCGCGCGTTTGCAGAAACCGCAATTGTAATCGTAGAACTCGACCACGGTGACGTCACCTTCCGGATTACCGAGCACGATGTCTTCCGGGGCGTTGAAGATCGCCTCCTTGTTGTCAGCGATCGCGGCCTGCGCCATCACCCGGCTTTCCGCTTCCTTCTTGATCTCCAGCGCCCGGCCCATCTCTTCGACGATTTCCGGGTTCGCCAGAAGATATTCCCGGATGAAGGCCCCGAACTCCTGCTTCTGGGCGTCGTCGAGTGCCGCTGCCGGCAGCGGCAGCGCCGTCGACATGCCGATGAGAAGAGCGGCCGTCAGGCCCTTGCGGTTCAGAAATGCCATGTCGATCTATCCTTGTCCCTGTCCATGCGGGTCGCGTCCGGCGCGCCGCAGAAGCTTTCTAGTTTCCGATGGTTAAGATGTCATTGGCGCGGATGGCGCCGGGCGAGCCCTTGGGAAGCTTCTGCAGGGCGCGGGCGGCAAACACCTTGGCCTCCCTGGCATTGCCGGCGCGAAAGTTCCCCTCGGCCATGATCAGCTCGGCGTTGGCGATGTCACCGGTCTGGCCATAGGCCTGCGAGAGATTGCGGTAGGCGTTGAAGTTGTCGGGATCGGCCTGGATGGCCACCCGAAGTTCCTCGATGGCACGGTTCATGTTTTCAGGCTTGCCTGAAGCGACCAGCGCAAATCCGAGACGCGCCCTGATCAGCGGCGACTTGCTCCGGTCAAGTTTGGCAGCCTGGGAAAAAGCTTTGATCGCCTCGTCGCTCTTGCGCAGCTTGAGCAGGACTTCGCCGCGGAACTCGTGGAAATAGGGACTTCCGGGCTTCTCCTTGATCAGCGCGTCAAGTTTTTTCAGCGATGCGGCCGAGTTTCCCGAGAGGTCGGTGGCAATGGCGTCGCCATAACGGGCCGCCAGAGAACCCCGGTCCTTCGAGAACATCCGCGCAACCGCTGCGGCGCCGCCTGAATAGGCCGCGATCTTGGCGCGCATCAACTGGTGCCGCTCGTTGAGTTGCGCCGGGTCCCTGGTGTCGAAGTACTTGCTCTTGCGCGCCAGTTCTTCCAGCAGCGCGATGCGTTCACGCGGCAGCGGGTGGCTGATCTGGTAAGGGTCCACCCGAACGCCGGAGAGGGACAGGCTCTGGGAAAACCGCTGGAAAGTGGTGAGCATGCCCTGCATCGATTGCCCGGTGGCATTGAGATAGCGGGCGGCGGCCTGGTCGGCGTTCATTTCCTCCGAGCGGCGATAGCTCAAGAGATTGCGCTGAACCAGTGTCGGCGTCGCCGTGATCAGCGCCCCGCCCACTTCGGCGCCGCCAGCGGTGCCGGAGATGCCGCCCGCCGCAAGCGCGCCGACGCCGAGCAGGCCGCCGACGATGGCCAGCGTCCTGGCGGCGGCTATCTGTTCGCGCAGTCTCTGCTGATGGCCGCCGGCGAGGTGACCCGCCTCGTGCGCGATTACCCCGATGATCTCGTTGGGCACGGTGGAATCGGCAAGTGCGCCTGTATTGATGAACATCCGTTGCCCGTCGACGAAGGCGTTGAAAGCCGGATCGTTGACCAGCACGATTTGCACCCGGCTGGTCTTCAGCCCGGCGGCCTTGAAGATCGGGCTCGCATAGTCCTTGAGCAGGGTTTCGATTTCCGCATCGCGGACCACCGCGACCCGTCCCTGCGCATGACTGGGCATAGCAAGCGTGAAGGAGACGATGGTGGCCGTCACCGTCGCGACGACGCGGCCGAGCCAGCCTCTGTTCCTTTTGCATGAATGTGGCGCCCGGCCAACTTTCGCCATGATGCGTGATGTCCTCGTCATGATGCTGAAAGGTAATGTCTAAGTCCGGAAAAGCAATCGCTGATCCTGTCCAGGCCATCAAACTCTCGCACTTGTGATGGCCACGACAATCGGGCATTTGTGCGGCCATCCGCTGTCGCAAGGTACCGGCGCGGGCGCGATATTGCCGCACCCCGGGCCGGCATGACGATGTTACTGACGATTGGACCAAGGTCCGCAGTGCCGGTTCACGGCCAGAGGAGTTCGAGTTTTGACAATTCAGCGCAAGCCATCGGTCGAGCCGTTCCATGCCATGGATGTCCTGGCCGAAGCCACCCGGCTCAAGGGGGAGGGCAAGCCTGTCATCTCCATGGCGGTGGGGCAGCCGGCCCATCCGGCGCCATCCACCGCCAGGGCCGCGGCCCGGCGTGCGCTCGATGCCGGCGGTCTCGGCTACACCGATGCACTCGGAATCAAGAGCCTGCGCCTGGCAATCGCCGCGCGATACCGGCATCTCTACGATGTGGATCTGGATCCGCAGCGCGTCGCCGTCACGACTGGCTCCTCGGCGGGCTTCAATCTTGCGTTTCTGCAGCTTTTCAGTCCCGGTGACGTGGTGGTGATCACCCGGCCGGGTTACCCCGCCTATCGCAACATCCTGTCGGCCCTGGGGCTCAATGTGGTCGAGATTTCCGTCGGTGCCGACACCGGCCATGCGCTCACGCCCGCGGCCATCGAGGCGGCGGAGCGCGAGACCGGCATGCGGGTTGCCGGGGTGCTGATTGCCAGTCCCGCCAATCCCACCGGCGCGGTTCATTCCAGGCAGGCGATCGCCGAACTCGACGCCTGGTGCGCCGGGCGCGGCGTGGCCTTCATCTCCGACGAGATCTACCACGGCCTGACCTGGAGCGGGGAAGAGACCACGGCTTTGTCGGTGTCCGACAACGCCGTGGTGATCAACTCGTTCTCCAAATATTTCTGCATGACCGGCTGGCGCATCGGCTGGATGGTGCTGCCCGAGGATCTCGTGCGGCCCGTCGAATGCCTGGCGCAAAGCCTCTATATCAGCCCGCCCGAACTCTCCCAGATCGCGGCTGAAGCGGCACTCGACGGGATAGAAGAGATGGAGGCGGTTCGGGAGGGATACCGGCAGAACCGGTCGCTGCTTGCCGAACGCCTCCCTGCGCTCGGCTTGCCGTTTGCGGCGCCCATGGACGGGGCCTTCTACGCCTGGGTGGATGTGGCGGCGTACACCAATGATTCGATGGCCTTCGCCCGGCAGATGCTTTCGGACATCCATGTCGCGGCGACGCCGGGGCGGGATTTCGATCCGGTCGACGGCGCTCGCTTCATGCGGTTTTCCTACGCCGGCAGCCACACGGACATGATCACCGCGCTTGACCGCATGCAGGGTTGGCTTGCCACCCGATAGGGCTTTTCCGCCATATCCAATGTGTGGAAAAGCAAGTAACCGGAAATAGATATGAAGAATATCTAATAAACTAATATAACTGTCTCGAGCGGACCTCTGGACCAGCAGTGCTTTTGCGGGGGCCAAAAAAAACCGGCGTGTGAGCGCCGGTTTTTTGTCTTGTCCTGTGCCTTGGCTCAGAAGAAGCCGCGCTTCTGCCACCAGCCGGCTTTCTTCGGCTTCTTCGCTTCGTCCGTTCCGTTCGAGGAAGTGACCACCGGTGCGGTGGCAATCGCGGCGAGATCGGTGCGCGCACGACGGTCGGCCGCCGTTTCTTCGCTTTTCTCTTCGGCTTCGCCGCTCTCCGAAGTCACATCTTCGGGTGCAGCTTCGGCCTCGGCGTCCGCCGCCGGGTAGATCTCGGGGCTGACTTCCGCTTCGGCTGCCGCTGCCTCAGACGCTTCTTCGGCAGCCTTGTCGGCCGCGATCTGCGCCTTGGTCCGGCGCTTCTTGCGGGCCGGCTTGGCAGGCGCTTCGTCTTCTGCCGCCGCTGCGGGTTCCGCTTCCGCCTGTTCGGCCTCGGCGGGTGCGGTTTCCGCCGCAGGTGCTGCCTCTGGAGCCTCCGCGGTCACTTCCGCCTCCGCGGCAGCCTCATCGGAAGAGGCCGCAACCTCGCCTGGCTCTCCGGCTTCGTCAGCAGACTCAGCAGAGCCGTTTGCATCTTCCTCGCGATTGCGGCGTCCACCGCGCTTGCCGCGACGGCGCCGTTTGCCACGGCGCTGTTCGTCGCTGTCGCCATCGGATGAGGCCTCGTCGTCCGACGACGCGTCCGCCGCGTCGCCGTCATCGCTCTTGTCGTCCTGATCGGAGCCGGTGTCGGCCGAGGCGGCCTGATCGTCGCCATTGCCGTTGTCACCGTCGGACTTGCGGCCGCCGCGGCGGCGGCGCCTGCGCCGCTTCTTGCCCTGGCCGTCCTCGCGCTCGGGACGGTCTTCGCCCTGGGCTTCCGAGGTCTCCTCGGTTTCGACGCTCTCGTCATCGATTTCCTCGACGATATCCATATCGTCGTCGTCCTCGGGGTAGGCCGGAGAATTGACGGTGATGTGTTCGATATTGACCGGCGATTCCACCGCTGCACCGCGATCGATGGCGAAATGGTTCGCCCCGACCGTTTCGTCAGCCGAGAAGCTGATCGAGACGCCGAAGCGCTTCTCCAGATCGACAACCGTGTCGCGCTTGTGATTGAGCATGTACAGCGCGGTCTCGGCCGTGGTGCGCACGATGATGTCGTGGGTGGTGTTCTTGAGCAGGTATTCCTCGACTCCGCGCAGCACGTGCAGCGCCACCGACGATTGCGACCGGATATGTCCGTTGCCGCCGCATGTCGGGCAGATCTGCATGGTGCTTTCCAGCACCGAAGCCCTGATCCGCTGCCGCGACATTTCCAGAAGGCCGAAATGCGAGATCCGGCCGACCTGGATGCGGGCGCGGTCGTTCTTCAGGCAGTCCTTCATCCGCTTTTCGACCGCACGGTTGTTGCGGTTTTCTTCCATGTCGATGAAGTCGATCACGATCAGGCCGGCGAGGTCGCGCAGCCGGAGCTGGCGGGCGACTTCTTCTGCAGCTTCCAGGTTGGTCTGCAGCGCCGTGTCCTCGATCGAGTGCTCGCGGGTCGAACGGCCGGAGTTGACGTCGATGGCAACCAGCGCTTCGGTCTGGTTGATGATGATGTAGCCGCCCGATTTCAGCGTCACCTGCGGCTGCAGCATGCGGTCGAGCTGTGTCTCGATGCCCGAGCGCGAGAAGATCGGATGCAGGTCCCGGTAGGGTTGAACCACCTTGGCGTGGCTCGGCATCAGCATCTTCATGAAATCCTTGGCTTCGCGGTAGCCTTCCTCGCCGGAGACGACGATTTCCGAGATGTCCTTGTTGTAGAGATCGCGGATCGAGCGCTTGATCAGGCTGCCTTCCTCGTAGACGAGGCTCGGCGCCGTCGACTTGAGCGTCAGGTTGCGGACATTCTCCCACAGCCGCATCAGGTATTCGAAATCGCGCTTGACCTCGACCTTGGTGCGGTTGGCGCCGGCAGTGCGCAGGATAACACCCATGCCCTTCGGTACTTCCAGCTCGCGGGCGATTTCCTTGAGCCGCTTGCGGTCGGGCAGGTTGGTGATCTTGCGCGAGATGCCGCCGCCACGGGCGGTGTTCGGCATCAGCACGGAATAGCGGCCGGCGAGCGACAGGTAGGTTGTCAGAGCCGCTCCCTTGTTGCCGCGCTCTTCCTTGACCACCTGAACCAGCAGGATCTGCCGGCGCTTGATGACTTCCTGGATCCGGTACTGCTTGCGCGGCTTGCGCTGCGAGCGTGTCGGAACTTCCTCCATCGCGTCTTCGGAGCCGACCGATTCGACCGACTCGTCGTCGCTGGACGCGTCGTCGTCGTCATTGTTCTTGCGCCTGCGGCGCGAGACTGGCTCGGAAATCTCGTCGGCTTCGACGTCTGCCGCCATTTCGGTCGGCTTGTCATTGTCATCTTCATCGTCCGAACCTGCATCGTCCGGTCCGGATGCAGCAGCGGTGTCGTCATCTGTCGAGTCCGGTGCTGCAGCAAGCTCCTCTCCGGAAGCCTCGTCGGCATCGGTTGCTGCGTCGTCGCCATCGGTTGTTTCCGCCGTGTCGGACTCAGCGGCCTTGGCTGGTTCGCCGGACTTCTTGCCGCGGCGGCTGCGGCGCGGCCGGGATTTCGAGGCCTTGCCGTCTTCACTGCCGTCGTCGTCTTCGGCGGGCTTTGCCTTGGAACGGGATTTGGCCTTGCTCTGGCCGTTGTCGGCCTCGTCGGCGCTTTCGAAGTCGGGATCGTTCGCAGCGTCCTCGGCTTCCGCCTGAAGCAGCGCCTGCCGGTCGGCAAGCGGGATCTGGTAGTAATCGGGGTGGATTTCCGAGAAAGCGAGGAAACCATGGCGATTGCCGCCATAATCGACAAAGGCGGCCTGGAGCGAAGGCTCCACACGTGTGACTTTTGCCAGGTAGATGTTTCCGCGGAGCTGTTTCTTGTGCTCCGATTCGAAATCGAATTCCTCTATGCGGTTTCCACGAACGACAACGACGCGGGTCTCCTCGGGATGGGAGGCGTCGATAAGCATTTTTTCTGCCATTGAATGTAAGCTCCTCGGCGCGCTCTCGACGTGAGACTCCGCCGCTCCGAAAGTCGGGGCAGGGGATGGTCTGTGGGGAGTGCGCCGGATGATAGGTATTCCGGTACTCGGCTTGATGCAGAGGTCAGCAGGACTATACCCGGGGCTTGGTGTGCCCGGGGCCTGTTAACACTTTGGGAGATCCGCATTTGCACCATAAAAGCCGGCCGAAATTTCATTTGCGTATAGTCCTTGCGGACCGATGAAAGCCCCTGAAAGGGGCAATGCGGCAGCAAGGCCGCGAAGGTTGTGGCAGGAGTCCTCGCCTGCCGGGTTTAATCACTGTCGTGGCCTCGGTGCTGTCGAAGACTGAAGAGCCTCTCCGCATTTTCGGCCATATTGCCTGGCAGGAGCAGTCAGATTGGGTTCCCGAGATGGAAACTGCGAGCTGGCCGCTCCGGGGAAGGATGGTTATTGGACGACGGACGATCCGCACTCCTGGCGCCCTGGGCCTGATGCAGGCGGCGGCCGGAAGGGTGACAGTTCTATCCCGTCAATATACTTACCCAATGAAAGCTTTTATGGGCTGAGTGGCGATCTGGCAACTGAAAACATCTGCACATGAGGTTGTGCAACTTGACCGGTTGACGTTGCGGAGAGCCGGGTAAGAAATAGCAAGTCATCATGGTGAACGGATGGTTAACCCGATTGCGCCATGCTCTTGCCGGGTTCGCAGGGCGAATCGTGCCATCCTCTTGACGCTGTTTGCCTGTACCGGTTGGGGGTGTGGCGTCAGGTAACTGCGTCACGAGATGAGAGCTGAAGGCAGACGAATGCGGTTACGTTCGAAACACCGGCGATTTGGAGCACGCGGGAGCCGCCCTGGGACGTCGTGCCGGGCGCTGTTCTCTGGCGCGCTGGTTTCAGTCCTCGCCCATGCCTTGCTTGTCTTTTGGACTGCGGCCTCTGTTGCCATGCCCGACGACGCGGCTGGGTCCAGGCATGTCGCCATCGCCGCGCGGCTCGCCGGCGATGAGAGCCGCGTCCGCCTGGTGCTCGATTTCGAGCGGGAGCCCGAATTCGAGCTGCATTATCTGGAAAATCCCTATCGCGCCGTCATCGACCTGCCCGAGACCGTCTTTGCCTTTCCGCAGGACGCGCTGCAGTCGCGCGGACTGGTGTCCGCCGTCCGCTATGGCAACTCCGGCAACGAAAGGGCGCGGATGGTGTTCGAATTTTCAGTGCCTGTCAGGATGGAGCTTGTCGAAACCAGCAAGGAGGCCGCCGGTGCCGTGCACCGGATGGTGTTTGACATTACCATTGTCGATCCGGAGAGGTTTTCGGCGGAGGTTGCCGGTTCGGACTGGCCTGAGCCCGATGAGAATGCCGTCCCCGGACAAGCGCCAGCCCCGCCCGGGGACACCCTGACCATCGTGATTGATGCGGGACATGGGGGGATTGATGGCGGCGCCGAGGGGCCTGCCGGTTCGATGGAGAAGAATGTCACGCTCGCATTCGCCCAGGCGCTGAAGGCCGCGCTGGAGGAACAGGACGGCATTCGCGTTGCCATGACCCGGACGGATGACAGCTTCCTGTCGCTGTCGGCAAGGGTCCGCCGTGCGCGCGACGAGGCGGCGGATCTGCTGATCTCGCTGCATGCCGATTCGATCTCCGTCAGGTCGCTGCGCGGTGCGACGGTGTACACCCTGTCGGACAAGGCCTCCGACGCGCTGGCCCAGTCGCTCGCCGATCAGGAAAATCGCGAGGACGCAATCACCGGCGCGAGCCTGGAAAATGCGCCCGAAGCGATCGCCGCCATTCTCGTCGATCTGGCCAGGACCGAAACCCGGGTATTTTCCACGGGGCTGGCCCAGCAGGTGATCAACTCCTTCGAGGGGCAGGTCAAGCTTATCAAGAATCCGCTACGGCACGCCGGGTTCCGCGTGCTGCAGGCGCCCGATGTGCCTTCGGTCCTCGTGGAAATGGGATATTTGTCCAATCGCGAGGACGAAAAGCTGCTCAACGACGAGGAATGGCGGAAAAGTACCGCGCAGTTGCTCGCCCGGTCGGTGCAGAATTACCGTGAAATGATCTTGGCGGGCAGGCGATGATGGCCGATAAAGCAATGATCGAATCTGGACGGGACAAGCGGTGTGAAGGCTCGGGTGCCGCGCGGTGGCGCAAGACCCTGGCCTTGCCGGCTTCCGTTGCAAGGTGCAGGTCTTCGAACCTGTACGGGTTTAGGGCGGTGCTCAAGTCGAGGCTCAAGACGTTCCGGCACTTTTTGTTCATCACCCGTGATGCGGCAAATGCGGTAGCGCCCTATTTTATTCACATTGTCCGGGCTAACCGGACAGACGACATGGTGGGCTCTTGCCCTGGCGTTGGTCAGGCAGGTCGACAGGAAAGCAAACGGTAGCTGGCTGATGATACGACTGATTGGATATTTCTTCGGGATTGGGACCGTGCTGTTCCTGATCGTCGCAGCCGGCGTTGCCTGGTACATCGGCGATGTGTCCAAGGATCTGCCGGACTACGAAGTGCTCAACAGCTACGAGCCGCCGGTGACCACGCGCGTCCACGCCGCCTCTGGTGAGTTGATGGCGGAATACGCGCGCGAGCGGCGGTTGTTCCTGCCGATCCAGGCTATTCCGGACCGGGTGAAGGCGGCGTTTCTGTCGGCCGAAGACAAGAACTTCTACACGCACCCCGGTGTTGATCCGGTTGGCTTGGCGCGTGCTGTCATCAACAACATCCGGACCGGCGCGCGTCAGGGCGCTTCGACGATCACGCAGCAGGTCGCCAAGAACTTCCTGCTCACCGCCGACCAGACCTACGAGCGCAAGATCAAGGAGGCGATTCTCTCGTTCCGAATCGAGCAGGCCTATTCGAAAGACCGGATCCTCGAACTCTACCTCAACGAGATCTTCTTCGGCATGAACGCCTATGGCATCGCCGGGGCGGCGCTGACCTATTTCAACAAGTCCGTCAACGAGCTGACCGTTGCGGAAACCGCCTATCTCGCGGCGCTTCCCAAGGCGCCGGCCAACTACCATCCGTTCCGTCATCCCGAGCGCGCGATCGAACGCCGCAACTGGGTGATCGACCGGATGGTCGAGAACGGCTATGTCCGCGCCACCGATGGTGCCGACGCCAAGGCTCAGCCGCTGGGCGTGACGCCGCGCAGGACCGGTTCCTACCTGTTCGCATCGGAGTACTTCGCCGAGGAGGTCCGCCGCGAGCTGATCGGCCGTTATGGCGATGACGCGCTCTATGAGGGCGGTTTATCGGTCCGCACCACGCTCGATCCGAGACTTCAGGCGATTGCCCGCAAGGCGCTGCAGAAGGGGCTGATGAGCTATGACGAACGCCGCGGTTTCCGCGGTCCCGTCACCCGCATCGACGTATCGGGAGACTGGGGTGTGCCGTTGAGCGACGTGGAACCTTTGCGTGACATGCCCGAGTGGGAACTCGCCGTCGTCCTGTCGGCCTCCGATGACAAGGTCGACGTCGGCCTTCGTCCGGGTCGGGAAGTGTCCGGCAAGGCCGGGGCCGAGCGGCTCATCGGCACGATCCTGGCGGATGACATGAAATGGGCTTTCAGGCTCAATTTCGACGGCGAGAAGAGCCGTAACGTCAAATCCGCTGCCGAGGTGTTGAATCCGGGCGACGTTGTTTACGTGGAACCGTATGAGCAGGATGGCGCGCAGCGCCTTCGCCTCAGGCAGCCGCCAAAAATCCAGGGCGCGCTCGTCGCCATGGATCCCCATACCGGCCGCGTGCTGGCCATGGTCGGCGGTTTCTCCTTCGCCCAGTCGGAGTTCAACCGCGCGACCCAGGCGCAGCGTCAGCCGGGTTCGGCCTTCAAGCCCTTCGTCTACGCCGCAGCACTCGACAATGGCTACACGCCGGCTTCCGTGGTGCTCGATGCGCCCATCGAGATTGTCTCCGGGGGCGAACTCTGGAAGCCGAAGAATTATGGCGGCGGCTCCGCCGGTCCGTCGACGCTCAGGCTCGGCATCGAGCGTTCGCGTAACCTGATGACTGTCCGTCTCGCCAAGGACATGGGCATGAATCTGGTCGCCGAATATGCCGAGCGGTTCGGTGTCTATGACGACATGCTGCCCGTGCTTGCCATGTCGCTGGGCTCGGGCGAAACCACCGTGATGCGGATGGTTTCGGCCTATTCCGTGCTCGCCAACGGCGGCAAGCAGATCAAGCCGTCACTCATTGACCGCATCCAGGACCGCTACGGCAAGACCATTTTCAAGCACGAGGAGCGCACCTGCGATGCCTGCATCGCCACCGCGTGGATCCAGCAGGAAGAGCCCGAAGTGGTCGACACCCGCGAGCAGGTGCTCGACCCGATGACGGCCTACCAGATCACCTCGATGATGGAAGGTGTGGTGACCCGCGGCACCGCAGCCGGCAAGGTCAAGCTCGACCGTCCGACCGCTGGCAAGACCGGCACCACCAACGAGGAAAAGGACGCCTGGTTCATGGGCTACACCGCTGACCTGGTGGCCGGTGTGTTCATCGGTTTCGACAATCCGACTCCGATGGGCCGTGGCTCGACCGGCGGTGCGCTGGCGGCGCCTGTGTTCAACGAATTCATGCAAGGTGCGCTCGAAGGCACCAGGCCGGCCGATTTCCGTGTTCCGCAGGGCATGAAGCTGATCGCCATCAACCGCAAGACCGGCATGCAGGCGTTTGAAGGCGAGGGCGATGTGATCATGGAAGCCTTCAAGCCCGGCACCGGACCGTCTGATGTCTACTCGGTCATCGGACTTGAGGAATTCGCCACCGGCGACGCCATCACCACAATATCGCCGCAGGCCAACCAGGCCGTGGTCAACGGTGTCGGCGGGCTCTACTGACCAAGAAATTCGGCGCCCTCGACGCCTTTACATCGCGCGGAGCGGACCTTATGGTCCGCCCGCTTCGGCAAGGATGCTTGCCACACATCAGCATGGAACCAAAGAACAATGCGCGCAGAAACCCAGGTCGTTGTCGACGAAATCAAGCAGGCCATAAGCCTGCTGAGGAGGCATCTTTGACTGGGAACCTGCCCAGAAACGCCTGGAATGGCTGAACGCCAAGGCTGAGGATCCATCGATCTGGAATGACGCGCAGGAAGCCCAGAAGCTGATGCGCGAGCGCCAGAATCTCGATGATTCCATCAACGGGCTGAAGCGCCTCGAAACCCAGCTCTCCGACAATCTCGAGCTCATCGAGATGGGCGAGGAGGAGGGCGATGCCAGCATCGTCTCCGAGGCCGAGGCCGCACTCAAGGAGCTTCGCACCGAAGTCACCCGCCAGCAGATCGAATCGCTGCTGTCGGGCGAGGCCGATGCCAACGACACCTATCTCGAAGTCCACTCCGGCGCCGGCGGCACCGAAAGCCAGGACTGGGCCAACATGCTTCTGCGCATGTACACCCGCTGGGCCGAACAGCACGGCATGAAGGTGGAGCTCATGGAAATCCATGACGGCGAAGAAGCCGGCATCAAGTCGGCGACGCTGCTGGTCAAGGGCCACAATGCCTATGGCTGGCTCAAGACCGAATCGGGCGTGCATCGCCTGGTGCGGATTTCGCCCTATGACAGCCAGGCCCGCCGTCACACCTCGTTCTCGAGCATCTGGACCTACCCGGTGATCGACGACACGATCGATGTCGACATCAACGAGAGCGACTGCCGCATCGACACCTATCGCGCTTCCGGCGCCGGCGGCCAGCACGTCAACACCACCGATTCCGCGGTCCGCATCACCCACAATCCGACCGGCATCGTCGTCCAGTGCCAGCAGGAGCGCTCGCAGCACAAGAACCGCGCCAAGGCCTGGGACATGCTGCGTGCCCGCATCTACGAAGCGGAACTGAAGAAACGCGAGGAAGCGGCCAACGAGGAGGCTGCGTCCAAGACCGAGATCGGCTGGGGCCACCAGATCCGCTCCTACGTGCTTCAGCCCTACCAGCTGGTCAAGGATCTGCGCACCGGCACCGAAAGCACCAACCCGCAGGGCGTGCTCGACGGCGACCTCGACGAATTCATGGAAGCAGCCCTCGCCCAGCGCGTCTATGGCGGTGGGGAAGACGTCGCCGACATCGATTGATCGCACCGTCAACACTGTGGCAAAATCGTGTCGGTCCGCGGCTGAATGTGGCGGCCAGGTATCTGAAAAGTTTAAATTTTTGTAAATTGAACCGGCGGATGAAACGGCGTTAGTTTGCCTTCCGAAGCCGGATCGAGCCGGTGGAGATAGAGATAGCTTTCTTCACGACGCGACTCGACCAGACGGTTTCGTTCAACCCGGCAAGGTCCATGACATCTTAGGAACTTTCGGCCTTGCCGGACTTCAAGATGGAGTGACAACTATGCGTGTTATTCTTGCATCCCTGACTGCCGCAACCATCCTGGCCTCGTCGGTGGGCGCGTTTGCCGCCGGCACCATGTCGACCGGGACCATCAAGACCTTCGACGCCAAACAGAACGTGCTGACCCTCAGTGACGGGACTGCCTATTCGTTGCCCAAGGGTTTCAAGGACCCCGGGCTCAAGGCCGGTGGCAAGGTCGAACTCGGCTGGCATATGCAGAATTCCAAGCATATGGCGGACACTGTGAAGCTTATCCGATAGCTTCAGCCGTCATGTCCGACAGGACGGGGGCCTGATGGCCCCCGTTTTGCTTTCGTCAGTGCTTCCGGCGCAGTCGCGACAGAAAAAAGTCTTCTCAGTTGCTCGATCGTTCCACCTGGATGTCGCCGACATCGTCGATGTAGACAACCCAGGTCTCCGGCTCGACCACTTTCGGGTCCGTCTTGAGATAGACATAGGCGCCGAAACCTTGCTGCGTTGCCGCTCCGGTTGAATCCTCGGGCCGGATATCGGTGATGTAAGCGCCGAGACTGTTGATTTCCTCGATGCCCGCGCTCGTCAGGAGCTGCGGTCCATCGGGCGTCAGCGCGATGTGCTGGAGCTCGAGGAGCGAGCGGTTGTCTTCGCCGCGAATGGCGATCAGCCGATAGTAGCCGCGCTGCTGCGCACCTTCCTCGGCCTTTTCCCAATAGCCGCCGCTGGTGACGAACAGGATGCGCGGCGACAGGCCGCCGGCCAGTTCCGCGGCCTCCTGGGCAAATCCCGAGGCGGGCAGTGCCGGCGCGAGACAGGCAAGCACCAGAGCCACTTTCGATAGTCTACGGATCATCACGAAACCTCCGTTCGAATAAACTCAGTAGAGGAATTGTTCGGCCAATATGCGGTCATTCCATGAATGGCTGGAATCGGTCAGAATCCGCGTGGTCGATTCCTTGGATTCGGCCACCTGTACCTGGGTCACCGATTTGACTTCGACATGATCGGCCACCGCGTTGACCGGACGCTTGTCGCATTCCAGCACGTCGATGGTGACCGTCACCTTGTTGGGCAGCAGCGCGCCGCGCCAGCGGCGTGGCCTGAACGGGCTCACAGGCGTCAGTGCCAGCAACTGCGCATCGAGCGGCAGGATCGGGCCGTGGGCCGAGAGGTTGTAGGCCGTCGATCCGGCAGGTGTCGCCACCATCAGGCCATCGCAGATGAGTTCCTCCATCCGCACCTGGCCGTCGATCGACAATTGCAGCTTGGCCGCCTGGTAGCTTTGCCTGAGCAGCGAGACTTCGTTGATGGCAAGCGCCCTGTGGGTTGCGCCATGCTTGTCCTTCGCGGTCATTTCGAGCGGGCGGATGATGTTTTCCACCGCGGCGTCGATCCGGCCCGGAAGGTCTTCGTCCGAATAGTCGTTCATCAGGAAACCGACCGAGCCGCGGTTCATGCCGTAGACCGCGCGGCCGCTGTTCATCTGCTCGTGCAGGGTTTGCAGCATGAAGCCGTCGCCGCCCAGCGCCACGACCACGTCGGCATCCTGCTGGCGCGTATTGCCGTAAAGCGCCGCGAGGTGAGCCGCAGCCGCCTGCGCGTCGGGCGCCGATGAGGCGATGAAACTGAATTTCCAAGTCATGTGATGAGCTTACTCCCACTCCTTGAAAGACAATGGCGACTGGCAGGTCAGGATGCAAGAGGAGGTGTGTGGCGTGCTTGCCGAAATGCCCGGGATCGGCCGGCGAGGCCGGGAGCCCCGCGCCGGGGCAGGTGGGTTAAGCCTGTCGTGTTCGGGGTTGCCGGTTTCGGCGGAGACCGCAAACCGGGATCAGCCAGGCTGTACGGGCGCGTGCGGCGGGGCGGTGTTGCCGGCGGCAGTAGGCCTGATCCTCAGCGCCCTGAGCGCATTGAGGATTGCAGCGACATCGATGACTTCCTGCAGCAGCGCGCCCTCGACCGGGGTCAGGTATCCCAAGCCCGCCGCAATCATCCCGGCCACCGACAGGCTGATGCCGACGGCGACGCTCTGAAGCGCGATCCGCTGCGCTCGTTGGGCGATCTCTACCCCGGACAGCAGCCGGTCGAGATGGTCGACCAGCAGCACCACATCCGCCGCTTCCGCCGATGCCGCGGCCCCACGGGCTCCCATCGCCACGCCGATATCGGCGGCGGCCAGCGCCGGTGCGTCATTGACGCCGTCGCCAACCATCATCACCGGGCCGTTCTTGCGTTCGGTGAGAACCAGGAGAACCTTCTGATCCGGGGTCAGGTCGGCGCGTACGGCATCAAGCCCGAGCCCTTCGGTGACGGCGTCGGCCACCGCGCGGCGGTCACCGGTGGCGAGCAGGATGCGGTCGATGCCGCGATTGCGCAGTCCGGCCAGCATCTCGGCCGTGCCCGCCCGCAGGGTATCGGCCATGATGATGTGGCCCGCCGACTCGCCATCCACCGCCAGCGCAACCATGACCTCGCCGGTTTCCGCCCGCCTGACCGGAGACAGCGGCAGGCCGAGCTTCGCGGCGATGAAGCCCGATCCGCCAACGGCGACCTTCCTGCCGCCAATGGTTCCCGAAATGCCTTCGCCGGGTGTTTCGACCAGATTCTCGGGGAATGGCAGTGCGGCGCCGCGCGCCTGCGCTTCCGTCACAAGGGCCTGTGCGATCGGGTGTTTCGATCCCTGGTCGAGCGCCGCAGCGAAGTGAAGCACCTCGGATTCGGACAGGTCGCCATAGCTTTCGATCGCCACGATCACCGGCCTGCCGTCGGTCAGCGTGCCGGTCTTGTCGAGGATCAGCGTCCTGATCCGCGCTAGCTTCTCGAGCGGCTTCGCGCCCTTGATCAGCACGCCGAAATGAGTGGCCCGGGAAAGGCCCGCAACCAGCGCCACGGGGACTGCCAGGATCAGCGGGCAAGGTGTTGCGACAACCAGGACTGCGACGGCCCGGATCGGATCCCCCGTGAGCCACCAGGCGGCAAAGGCAATCGCCACGGTGATGGCGAGGAACACCAGCGAATAGCGATCTGCCATCCGCGCCATCGGCGCCTTGGATTTCTGCGCCGTCTCGACCAGCCTGACGATGCCGGCATAGGTGCTGTCCCGCGCCTCATGGGTCGCCCGCAAGTCGAAGGCTTCTCCGGCATTGGTTGATCCGCTCATCACCTCGGCACCGCGGTCAAGCCGCACCGGCAACGATTCGCCGGTCAGGGCCGATTGGTCGAGCATCGCCCTGTCGCTGGCAACCAAGCCGTCGACGGGCGCCACATCCCCTTGCCGGATGAGCAGCAGATCACCCGGTTCGATCGCGTCCAGCGGCACTTCTTCCAGCGTGCCGTCCAGGCGCCGTGACGCGGTGCGCGGGACCCGCGACAACAGGCTTTGCATCTCGCGGCGGGCGCGGCCCTCGGCGAAACTCTCGAGCAATGTGCCGCCCGAATACATCAGCGCCACCACCGCCGCAGCCAGTGTCTCGCCAAAGGCCAGCGCGGCCGACATCGACAGCATGGCAACGATGTCGAGCCCGACTTCGCCGGCTCGGAGGCTTCTGACGATTTCGAGGACAAGACCCGCAAGCACCGGAACGACGCCGGCGGACCAGGCAAGATCTGCGGCGCTGGCGAAACCGGCGAAGCTCAGCCCGAGGCCGACAATCAGGCCGGCAAGCGCGATCGCCAGAAGCGCCACCTTCAAACGGTCATGAAGAAAATCGGTCACGTCAATTGCCATCCCTTGAATGCTGGATGCCGCACCTTGGTGCGCATCATGATGCTCCATCTTCCCGCCGCAGTGCGCCTGAAGCCAGCGAAATCTGTACCGGGAGATGAGGCGATTCCCGGAGCGCTGTCCAATGCCCCTTACGCGGCAGGCCAATCCCTGTGCGGCCGGAGCGCAAAGCAACAGCAGCGCCCGATCTGTACGCCAATGAGAACGGGAGGTTCATTGCCGCCCGTCAATGGGGGTATCGTTCAACTGACGGCTTGTCTTGCTGTCAGGGCACGATAAAGATGACGGTATTGTTGTTGACCCGGACGCAGGATGGATGCGGATGTCACAGACACACGTGCCGCTCTGGCTGCTGGTTGCCTTGCAGGCTGCAGTCTCCGGCGTCAGCCTCGTCGTCGAGATCGTCGCCGGGCGGATGCTGGCTCCCTATGTCGGCATGTCGCTCTACACCTGGACGTCGATCATCGCCGTTGTCCTGGCCGGGTTTTCTGCCGGGCACTGGTGGGGCGGCCATATCGCCGAGCGCCCGGCGCGACAGGCTCTGGCGACGACCGGCTGGGTCATGCTGGCAGCCGCATTCTCCACGGCCGGGGCTCTGCTGCTGTTGCGGCTGATCGGCGGGCCGGTGCTCGCTTCTGTCGAGCACCCGGTCTTCGGCATCGTCATCCTGACAACCGGCGTGTTTTTTCTTCCCTCCCTGTTTGCCGGAGTGCCGGCGCCTGTTCTGGCGCAGATCGCGGTGATGCAGCAGGACGCCCGGTCTGGCCGGTCGCTGGGCGCCATGTTTGCCGCCGGCGCGGTCGGCGCGATTGCCGGAACGCTGCTGGCGGGCTTTGTCTTCATTCCCTGGCTTGGGACATCGCTCACGCTTGCGATCGTCACCGCGATCTATCTCTTCGCCGCCGCGCTCCTGCTCTGGCTTTCCCGCCCGGTCAACCGTCCGGGGGTGGCATTGGTCGCCTACGCCCTGGTCATCGCGCTCGGAGCTGTCTCTCTCACCCGCCTGTCGAGCTGCACCACGGAAAGCCAGTATTTCTGCATCCGGGTACTGGATGTGTCGGCGCAGCCGGAATCACCGGTCAGGCGGCTGGTGCTCGATCACCTGTCACACGGCACCTCGGCCCGGGATCTGCCGCGAACCATGTTCTCGGAATTTACCGCCATGTTCGACGCGATCGCCAGGGGCAGGCTGGAGCCGGGTCCTTTCTCCGCATTCTTCATCGGCGGCGGCACCTATTCGGTTCCCCGCGCCTGGGCCGACCGCGACACCGGGCCGATCACCGTGGCCGAGATCGATCCGGAAGTGACCCGGACGGCGGTGCAGGAGTTCTGGCTTGAGCCCGAAGGCATGACCATTCTTGATCAGGATGCCCGCGTCGCCCTGCAGAAACAGCCGGATGCCCGCTTTGATGTGATTGTCGGCGATGCCTTCGGCGATATCGCTGTCCCGCCTCATCTGATCACCCAGGAGTTCTTCCGGCTGGTCCGCTCCCGGCTGTCGGACGATGGTGTCTTCCTGATGAATGTCATCGATTTCCCCGAGCGTCTAGAGGCGCTGAGCGCCATCACGGCAACTCTTGCGTCGGTGTTTGCAAGCGTCGAGATCTGGACCGAGGAAAGCCTGCCGAGCCCAGGCGAGCAAAGGGTGTTCGTCCTGGTCGCGGCTGACAGGCAGACGCCATTCTCCGTGGTCACCGCGGCGGCGCCGGATCCGACGCGCTTTGCCGCCATGGCGCAGAGTTTCACCGACCGGCTGGTGGCGCGCAGTTCACCCGCAATCCTGACTGACGACTACGCCCCTATCGACCGGCTTCTGGGCGGGCATTTCTAAACCTGCGGCACCCGGCTCGCAGCACGGTAAGTCGTCTGATCCGCCAGCCTTGCCTTTGCCAAGGCTAGCGCCGCCACAGGGTGTTCTGCTCATGCTTCATGATCGTTGTGCGCAGGTTGGAAAATTCCGCATCGATGAAGCGGCGGAACCGCCTGACGGACGGGCGGTCGTTTTGCAGCGGGTTCCACATCTGGCCCAGGCTCCGCTCCGGATGGTTGATCCGGATCGGCAGCGCCGCAAGCGCCTGTTGACGGCGCAGCATGAAGACCACGGAGTAGGGCAGAACGGTCAACGCATCCGAGCGGGTCAGGATGTTGAGAATCGAGGCCAGCGTTCCGCCTGAGAAACTCACCTTGAAATCGGTCATGCCGATACCCGCCAGAATGCTGCGCAGATCCTGATACAACGGGCTTTCAACCGGTGGTGCAATCCAAGGATAGGGCGCGATCTCCGACAGGCGCAGCGAAGGCTTGCCGGCCAGCGGATGGGTGGGGGAACAGGCAATCACGTTGCGCCCGTCAAGCAAGGCAGAAAATTCAAGGGTCTCGGGCAGGGCACCCGGATCCATCGGGCAGATGGCGACATCGAGCGCATTGCTGTTGAGCTGCCGCGAAAGGTCGGCGGCGTAGGCGTAGGATTGCTCGATCCGGATTTCGGGATAGGCACGCTGGAACTCGGCGATCATGCCGGAAATGACGCCGTCCATGAAAAACGGCGTTCCGCCAACCCGCACCACGCCGGACTTCCCGTCGACATACCGCTTGACCAGGGCGGAAGCGGTCTGATTGGCGGCAAGCACCTTGCGGCCCTCTACCGCCAGCGCCTGGCAAAGATCGGTGGGTTGAAGCGGTCGCCGGTTCTTCTCGAACAGCCGTGCGCCGATGCGGGCCTCAAGCATGGCGACAGTGCGCGAAACGCTTGGCTGGGACTTCCCCAGCGCCTCGGCCCCCTCGGTGAGACCGCCATTGTCGACAATGGCTGCGATGATCTCCAGGTGACGCGAGTCTATCTTCATAACTCGAAGGTATATAATCTCGCAGCAATTGGATCAAGATACCCATCATGGCGTGATAGAACCATCCCAGAGCCCACGGCCCAGAGGAGACGGCCGGCGGGTGCGAGGAGGTTCGATGTCGTTTTTTCAGGCCAGTTTTGACGCCCGGAGTGCCGCGGTCCGTGTCCGATTCGGCGCTGGCGTCCGTCACAAACTTGCCGACGAGATCGGTCGCATGGGCTGCCATCGTGCGCTGATTCTGTCGACACCGCCGCAAGCCGACGGCGCCATGCAGCTTGCAGCCGACCTGAAAGGGTTGGCGGCAGGCGTTTTCACCCGCGCTGCCATGCACACGCCGGTCGCCGTCACCGAAGAGGCAATGGAGCATGCGCGCTCCGTTAACGCCGATTGCCTTGTTGCGCTTGGCGGTGGTTCTACCACCGGCCTCGGCAAGGCCATTGCCTATCGGACCGATCTTCCCCAGATCGTCATTCCGACCACCTATGCCGGCAGCGAGGCGACGTGGATTCTGGGGCAGACCGAAAACGGCGTGAAAACCACCTTGACCGACCCGAAAGTCCAGCCCGAAGTCATTCTCTATGACGCCGAGTTGGTGCGCACGCTGCCAGTGGACATGACTGTGACCAGCGCGCTCAACGCCATGGCCCATGCGGCGGAAGCGCTCTACGCCGAAAACCGCAACCCGATGTCGACCATGCTTGCCATCGAGGGACTGAGGGCCTTTGCCGCGGCGCTGCCGAGGGTGATCGAAAATCCGCAGGATCTCGACGCCCGCGGCGAAACCCTCTACGGCGCCTGGCTCTGCGGCACCGTGCTCGGACAGGTCGGCATGGCCCTGCATCACAAGCTTTGCCACACGCTGGGCGGAGCCTTCGATTTGCCGCATGCCGAAACCCATGCAATCATTCTGCCGCATGCGATCGCCTTCAACGCGCGCGCGGTGCCGGATCAGCTGGCGCCGGTGGCCGAGATTTTCGGCGGATCCGAGCCCGGTCGGGCGCTGTTTGACTTTGCCAGCTCCATGGGCGCGCCTTTGGCCCTTCGAGACCTGGGGCTCAAGCGCGACGACATTTCCAGGGCCGCGGATCTTGCCACGCGCAAACCCTACTGGAACCCGCACCCGGTTACCGGACCGGCAATCGATGAGCTGTTGCTGGCCGCCTGGGCTGGAGACCCGCCGGCCGCATAGGGAACGAACCTTTGTCATCAATCATTGGGAGGAAGCCATGATTACTCGCCGTACACTTCTGAAGACGACCGCCGCAACCGGGTTGACGCTCGCAGCCGGAGGCTTGGCCGCACCCGCCATCGCGCAGGGCGCCAGGATCAAGCTGGGCTATGTCAGCCCGCAATCCGGACCGCTTGCGGCCTTTGCCGAGGCTGACAATTTCATCCTGTCCAATTTCAGCGCCTCGGAGGTTGCCAAAAATTTCGAGGTGATCGTCAAGGACAGCCAGTCCAACCCGAACCGCGCGGCTGAAGTGGCCAAGGAACTGATCGTCGATGACGAAGTCGACATGATCCTGGTCGCCTCGACGCCGGAAACCACCAACCCGGTCGCGACAACCGCGGAGGCCGAGGGCATTCCGGTGATCTCGACGGTTGCGCCATGGCAGCCCTGGTTCATCGGCCAGCAGGGCAATCCGGGCGCGCCTGACAGCTGGCAACCGTTTGACTATGCCTATCACTTCTTCTGGGGTCTGGAGGACGTGATTTCGGTGTTCACCGCCATGTGGGGCCAGCTCGAAACCAACAAGCAGGTCGGTGGCCTGTTCCCCAATGACGGCGACGGCAATGCCTGGGGCGATCCCAATGTCGGATTCCCGCCGGTGCTCGACAAGCTCGGCTATGGCCTTGTCGATCCGGGCCGCTACCAGAACCTGACCGACGATTTCTCGGCCCAGATCAATGCCTTCAAGCAGGGCAACGTCGAGATCGTCACCGGCGTTCCCATCCCGCCGGATTTCACCACCTTCTGGAACCAGGCCAAGCAGCAGGGGTTCACGCCAAAGGCCGCTTCCATCGGCAAGGCGATCTTGTTCCCGCAGGCCGTCGAGGCGCTGGGTGATGCCGGCAACAACCTGTCCTCGGAAGTGTGGTGGTCGCCAAGCCATCCGTTCAAGTCGTCGCTCAACGGCCTGACTGCGGGTGAGGTGGCCGCTGCCTATTCCGAAGCCACCGGCAAGCAGTGGACCCAGCCGATCGGCTTTGTCCATGCGCTGTTCGAGCTTGCGACCGACGTCATGGGCCGGGTCAGCGACGCCGGCGACAGCGACGCGGTGGCGCAAGCCATCGCCGCCTCGAACCTCGCAACCATCGTCGGACCGATCGCCTTTGACGGCAAGGGTCTGCCGCCGTTTGCCGCCAAGAACATCTGCAAGACCCCGCTGGTCGGCGGCCAGTGGCGGCTGAAAGACGGCGGCGGCTACGATCTTGTCATTGTCGACAACTCCGATCAGCCGTCGATCCCGACCGGCGGCACGATGCAGCCGATCGTCTGACCCCGATACCGGCTGGCCTGGGCAATATGCCGCCCGGGCCAGCGTTCCTTTCCCATACAAGCAGCGGTTCAAATGGCCATTCTTGCCCTCAAGAACGTATCGAAAAGCTTTGGCGCCCTGAAGGTGACAGACGATGTCAGCTTCGAGGTCCCCGAAGGCCAGGCGCTGGGCATCATCGGCCCCAACGGCGCCGGCAAGTCGACGCTGTTCAACCTGATCACCGGAAACATCTCCGCGGACAGCGGCACCGTGGAGTTCCTTGGCCGCGACGTGACCCGGACGCCCGCGCGGCAACGCTGCCTCGCGGGTATCGGGCGCTCGTTCCAGATCCCGCAGCCGTTTTCCAAGCTGACCGTCTATGAGAACCTGCTGGTTGCGGCCACCTTCGGCCAGGATCGCAGCGAGAACGAAGTCGCCCAGACCTGCGCCGTCATCCTCGAACGCACGGAATTGATCGCCAGGGCGAACCACCCGGCCGGCGGTCTGTCGCTGCTCGAACGCAAGCGGCTCGAACTGGCGCGCGCCATGGCGACCCACCCGAAGCTGTTGCTGCTAGATGAAATCGCCGGCGGCCTGACCGATGGCGAATGCCAGTCGCTGATCGAGACCATCAAGGCGATCCATGCCGAGGGCGCCACCATCATCTGGATCGAGCACGTGCTGCATGCGCTCAATTCGGTCGTCGAGCGGCTGCTGGTGCTGGATTTCGGCAAGGTGATCGGCATCGGCGAACCGGCCGCCATCATGGAGTCCAAAGAGGTCCGGGAGATCTATTTGGGGATCGACATATGACGGCGCTGCTCGAGACCCGCGGCCTGACGGCGCGGTACGGGGATTTCCAGGCGCTGTTCGGGGTAGACCTGGTGCTCGATGAAGGCGAGACCATCGCCATCATCGGCTCCAACGGCGCCGGCAAGACAACGCTGATGCGCTCGATCGCCGGGGTGCTGACCAATCCGGTCGACAGCATCCGCTTCGAGGACCGCGCCATTGGCGGCAGGCCGGCCGACGAAATCATGGCCATGGGTATCGCCATGGTGCCGGAAGGCCGCAAGCTGTTTCCGTCATTGAGCGTCGAGGAGAACCTGCAGATCGGCGCCTACGGCCGCCAGACCGGCGGTTACTGGTCGCTCGAGACCGTTTACGAGCTGTTCCCCGTGCTCAAGGAACGCCGCAACAATCCGGGCACCGCGCTTTCAGGCGGGCAGCAGCAGATGGTCGCCATCGGCCGTGCGCTGATGAGCAACCCGCGGGTCTTGCTCTGCGACGAGATCTCGCTCGGGCTGGCGCCGGTGATCATCAAGGACATCTACAAGGCGGTTCCGAAGATCCGGGCATCCGGAGCCTCGATGATCGTGGTCGAGCAGGATATCGGGCAGGCGATGGCTGTCGCCGACCGGGTCTATTGCATGATGGAAGGCCGGATCACCCTGTCCGGCCGGCCCTCCGATCTCAGCCGCGAGGCGATCCACAACGCCTATTTCGGAGCCGCCGCATGATCTGGGTCGATACCATCATCCAGGGGATCCTGCTGGGCGGGCTTTATGCGCTGTTCGCCGCCGGCTTGTCGCTGGTGTTCGGCATCATGCGGCTGGTCAATCTCGCCCATGGCGACCTGATCGTGCTCGGCGCCTATCTCATCCTGCTGCTGGTAACGCTGACCGGGCTGTCACCCTTCGTTGCCGCCGCCGTCGCCATGCCCTTCATGTTCGCGCTCGGCTACGGATTGCAGAAATTCATGCTCAACCGGGTGCTGGGCGATGACATCCTGCCGCCGCTGCTGGTGACCTTCGGCTTGTCCGTGGTGTTGCAGAATGCGCTTCTCGAAGGCTTTTCAGCCGACAGCCAGCGCATCCAGTCCGGCCCGCTTTCCAGCGCATCGGTCGAAATCGCCGGACTGAACCTGGGCGTCATGCCGCTGTTGACCTTTGCCTCGGCGCTTGTCGTCATCATCGGGCTCAACCAGCTGTTCTACCGCACCTCGCTCGGCCGGGCCTTTCGCGCGACCTCCGATGACCCGACGACTGCGAGCCTGATGGGCATCAAGCCCGCCGGCATCTTCGCCAAGGCGACCGGAATCGCGATGATCATCGTCACCATCGCCGCACTCTATCTCGGCATGCGTTCGAACTTCGATCCGAGCATCGGCCCGGCGCGCCTGATCTATGCCTTCGAGGCGGTCATCATCGGCGGGCTCGGTTCGTTGTGGGGCACGCTCGCCGGCGGCGTCATCATCGGCGTCGCCCAGACCGTGGGTGCTGCGATCAATCCCGAATGGCAGATCCTGGCCGGGCACATGGCCTTCCTGGTCGTGCTGCTGCTGCGCCCACGCGGCCTGTTCCCGAGAGCGGTGGACTGACCATGAGCGAGCTGCCTACAGACTATTCGGTCCAGACCCGCACCCGGGCCTCCTCGATCTCGGCAATCGTCGCCCTGGCGCTCGTCGTTCTGGCGCTGGCCCTGCCGGCATTCGCCTCGCGCAGCCTGATCCAGGATATGTTCTTCATCCTCACCATGCTGGTGCTGGCCCAGTTCTGGAACCTGCTCGCGGGCTATGGCGGACTTGTCTCGGTCGGCCAGCAGGCCTTTGTCGGCATCGGCGCCTATGCCATGTTCGGGGTCGTCATTCTGCTCGGGTTCGATCCGGTTGCCTCGATCCTGATCGGAGGCATCGCCGCCCTGGTGCTCGCAATCCCCACCGCGTTCTTCGCCTTCCGCCTGCAGGGCGCCTACTTCGCCATCGGCACCTGGGTGATCGCCGAGGTCGTGCGGCTCCTGGTGGCGCAATGGAAGCAGGTCGGCGGCGGCACCGGCACCTCGCTGCCAAGATCGGCCACCAGCGACATGTGGTTCACCGGAGCGATCGAGACACTGTTTGACGTCAAGAGTGCGGCCGCGCGCGACATTCTCGCCTACTGGCTGGCGGTGTTTCTGGCGGTTGCCACCATCGCCGGGATCTATTGGCTGCTCAGGACCAAGCGCGGGCTCGGACTGGCCGCAGTGCGCGACAACATCGAGGCGGCCAAATCCGTCGGTGTCGATGCCGTGCGGATGAAGTGGCTTGTGTTCCTGGTCTCGGCCTTCGGCACCGGGCTCGCCGGCGGGCTGATCTATCTGCAGAAGGCGCGGATCTCGCCGGACGCTGCGTTCTCGCTGCAGGACTGGACCGCCTATGTGATCTTCATCGTCGTCATCGGCGGCATCGGCACCATCGAAGGGCCGATCCTGGGCGTGCTGGTGTTCTTCATCCTGCAGTCGCTGCTGGCCGACTATGGCAGCTGGTACCTGATGGCGCTCGGCGCCATCGGAGTCGCCATCATGCTGTTTGCACCGCGCGGGCTGTGGGGGCTGTTTTCCGATCGCACGGGCATCGAGCTTTTTCCGGTGCGCCGACGCCTGATTGGCGGGGGTATCTCCGGCGGGCGCCTGTCCGCCACATCATCATCATCGAAGGAGGAATAGATCATGGCTGATATCGAAACCGACGTCCTGATCATCGGCACCGGCCCCGCCGGATCGGCGACGGCAGCGCTTCTGTCGACCTATGGCATCGAGAACATGGCGGTCAACCGCTACCGGTGGCTCGCCAACACGCCGCGCGCCCACATCACCAACCAGCGCACCATGGAAGTGCTGCGGGACCTCGGCAGGGAGGTCGAGGACGAGGCCTATCTGTTCTGCTCGCACCAGGACCTGATGGGGGAGAACGTGTTTTGCGAAAGCCTGGCCGGCGAGGAGATCGGCCGGATGAAGAGCTGGGGCAACCATCCGCTGTCGAAGGCCGAGCACCTGTTGTCCTCGCCGACGATGATGAACGACCTGCCGCAAACCTTCATGGAGCCGCTGCTGTTCAAGACAGCCTGTTCGCGCGGCACGCAAGCCCGGATGTCGACGGAGTATCTCAGCCACGTGCAGGATGCCGATGGCGTGACCACCACCTGTCTCGACCGCCTGACCGGCAAGCAGGTGACCATAAGGTCGAAATATCTCATCGGCGCCGATGGCGGCAATTCGAAGGTAGCCGAACTGGAAAAGCTGCCATTCGAGGGCCAGATGGGCGTCGGCGGCTCGATGAATATCATCTTCAAGGCGGACCTGAGCAAATATGTCGCCCACCGTCCTTCGGTGCTCTACTGGGTCGTCCAGCCCGGCGCCGATGTCGGCGGCATCGGCATGGGCCTGGTGCGCATGGTGCGCCCCTGGAACGAATGGCTGATCGTCTGGGGCTACGACATCAACGGCCCCGAGCCGGTGGTCGACAACGCCTTTGCCAGCAAGGTCGTGCGCGATCTGGTCGGCGACCAGTCGCTGGAGCCGGAAATCACTTCGGTGTCGACCTGGACGGTCAACAACATGTACGCCACCCACATGCAGTCAGGCCGCGTCTTCATCATGGGCGACGCCGCCCACCGGCACCCGCCGTCGAACGGGCTTGGCTCCAACACCTCGATCCAGGACAGCTTCAACCTGGCCTGGAAACTGGCGGCCGTGCTCAAGGGCCAGGCAGGCGAGGGCCTGCTCGACACCTACAGCAAGGAGCGGGCGCCCGTGGCGAAACAGATCGTCACCCGCGCCAACCAGTCGATCGGCGAGTTCGGACCGATCTTCGAGGCTCTGGGGCTGACGGAATCGACCGACCCCGAGGTCATGCAGGCCAACATGGACAAGCGCTGCGACGCTGGCGCCGATGCCGAGCGGCAGCGTACGGCGATCCGCGAGGCCATCGCCTTCAAGAAATACGAATTCGATGCCCACGGCGTCGAGATGAACCAGCGCTACAAGTCCGGCGCGGTCGTTACCGACGGACAGATGGAGCCGGCCTACGAACTCGATGCCGAGTTGCATTACCAGCCCACCACATGGCCCGGCGCCCGCATCCCGCACGCCTGGGTCTATGACCGCGACGGCGGCAGGCATTCGACGCTGGACCTGGTCGGCCGTGGCCGGTTCACCATCCTGACCGGGATCAGCGGCGAGGCCTGGGCCAGGGCGGCCGGGAAGGTGGCGTCGTCGATGCGGCTTGAGCTGGCGGTCCACGTCATCGGGCCGCGCCGCGACATAGTCGACCATCACGGCGATTGGGCCCGGGCGCGGGAAGTCGCAGAAAGCGGCTGCGTGCTGGTCCGTCCCGATCAGCACGTCGCCTGGCGCGCGGAGGAGTTGTCCGACAACCCCGAGGCCGATCTGATGCGGGTGCTGACCGCGGTCCTGCATCGGGATGCGGCGGCCACGCTCCGGGCGGCGCAGTGAGGGGAATGATCATGGAAACGCACGAACAGGGCTTCTTCACGGAAGAAAACTCCGCCGACGTGGTGATCAGCCGCAACGCCAAGGCCGGCGACCAGCGCCTGGCCGAGGTCATGGCGGTGATCACAAGGCATCTGCATGCCGCGGTCAAGGAAATCGAGCCGACCCAGGAGGAATGGTTCGAGGCGATCATGTTCCTCACCAAAACAGGCCAGATGTGCAACGACTGGCGGCAGGAATACATCCTGCTGTCCGACATCCTGGGCGTCTCGATGCTGGTCGACGCCATCAACAACCGCAAGCCTTCGGGCGCCTCCGAATCCACCGTGCTCGGACCGTTTCATGTCGCCGATGCGCCCGAACTGCCGATGGGCGCCAACATCTGCCTCGACCAGAAGGGCGATCCGATGCTGGTCAAGGGGCACATTCTGGGCACCGACGGCAAGCCCATCGATCACGCCAAGATCGATGTCTGGCAGGCCAATGACGAGGGCTTCTACGATGTCCAGCAGAAAGGCATCCAGCCCGACTTCAACCTGCGCGGTGTATTCCGCACCGGTCCGGAGGGCGCATACCACTTCAAGGGGGTGAAGCCGAAATACTACCCGATCCCGGACGATGGACCGGTCGGGCAGCTTCTGCGAAAGCTCGGCCGCCATCCCTACAGGCCGGCCCATCTGCACTACATCCTCGAAGCGGAGGGTTATGAGACGCTGGTGACGCACATTTTCGATCCCGATGATCCCTACATCAATTCCGACGCGGTCTTCGGGGTGAAGCAAAGTCTTCTCGCCACCTTCGAATGGGTGGAGGATACCGACCGGATCGCGGCTGCCGGGATGGAGGGACCCTATTACGAAGTGGTGCACGATTTCGTGCTGGTTCCAAAAGCCTGACGCGAAGCGGCGAGCACGGCCTGCCGGCCGCGTCCGATCAATAACCCGGGCAGGAGACGGATTGCCTGCCTGACCCGGTCTCAACGCGCGTGCTAGTAGGTTGCTCTGCCGCCGGAGAGGTCGAAGACGCCGGCCGTGGTGAAACTGTTCTCGCGGGAGCAAAGCCAGGCGATCATCTCGGCGGCCTCGTCGAGTTCGAGGAAGCGGCCGCGCGGGATCTTCGAGAGCATGTAATCGATGTGGGTTTGTGCCATCTGATCGAAGATGCGTGTCCGCGCTGCCGCAGGGGTAACGCAATTGACTGCGATGTCGAGCCCGGCGAGTTCCTTGCCCAGCGACTTGGTAAAGCCGATCACGCCGGCCTTGGAGGCGGAATAGGCGGATGCATTCGGATTGCCTTCCTTGCCGGCAACAGAGGCGATGTTGACGATCCGGCCATAGGCCTGAGCCCGCATGGACGGCACCACGGCTCGATTGACGTGAAAGGTCCCGTTCAGGTTGACCGCGACGATCTTTGCAAATTCATCCACCGGGTACTGATCGACCGGAGCATTCGATCCGGCGATGCCGGCTGAATTGACCAGGATGTCGATACGGCCAAACGCGTCGAGTGTTTTCGCGCAGGCGCTTTCGACATTGTTCCAGTCAGAGATGTCCACCTTCAATGCTATGGCGTTATCGAGTGTTTGCGCGGTGCGATTTGCCAGCTCCTGGTCAAGATCCCACAAGGCAATCCTTGCGCCGCCCTTGTTCAACCGCCGCGCCACGGCCTCACCGATACCCTGGGCGCCGCCGGTAACGATTGCGGTCATTCCCTGGAATTGCTGGTCATTCATGCGTTCTCTCCCCGATCATTCATCTGGCTGTGAGTGCCGCAACCAGGCTGTGCTGGTTGCGCATTCCTGCTTCGCCGACCCACGGATTTCGATCTCCCTGTCCGCTTCGGCGAGTGCCTGCGGCCTCGCATCGTGCTTCGGTTCAGCGCCGATCGCCATCCATTCGTTCAAAAAAAAAGACGTAGGGGTATGGCAACCAACCCCGGGGCATCGCGACCCGTGGTGATGCTGCTAACCTTGGGTCCGTTGCCGTCCATATTCATGCAGGCAGCGGGGCGGTGACTTTGGGAGAAGTGGTCCGCGCTTGCTTAGGGAGGAAGACAATGAAGAAGGCATTATTCGCTTCGGTTGCGACATGCTTCTTGCTGCCCGCGGGAGCAATGGCCGAGGATACAATCAAGATCGGCGTTCTGGTTGCGCTGGAAGGCGTTTTTGCTGCCGGCGGCGCCGATGGTGTCCGCAATGTGGAATTGGCAGTCGAGCAGGCCGGCGGCATGGCCGGCGGCAAGAAGATCGAACTCGTGGTGGCACCCAGTGACACGACGCCGGACACGGCAGTGCGCCAGGCGCGCAAGCTGATCGAGCAGGATGGCGTGGACATCATTCTCGGGCCGCTCTCCGGCTCGGAAGGCATCGCCATGCGCGACTACGCAAAGACAGTGCCCGACAAGACCATTATAAATGGTATTTCCGGCGCGCTTGAAACGACCTGGGTCGATCCGGCCCCGAACTTCTTCCGTTTCAATCTTGATGGCTCTCAATGGGGCGCCGGCCTTGGCTCATATGTGGTCAAGGAGAAGGGATGGAACAAGGTTGCCACGGTGGCTGCCGACTACTCCTTCGGCTACACCAACTTCCTTGGTTTCGCTGTCGATTTCTGCCGTTCCGGCGGTGAAATCGTCGAGCGGTTCTGGGTGCCGCTGGGCTCCTCCGATTTCGGTGGCGTGATTGCGGCGATGCCCGATGACATCGATGCGATCTATCTCGGGGTTGGCGGCACGGACGCCATCAACTTCCTTAACCAGTACGAACAGGCCGGTGCGGAAACCAATCTTATTGGCGGCACCATCATGGCCGACCAGACCGTCCTGACCTCGAAGGGACGGGCGAAGGATGCGCTAATCGGCACGCCGACATCCGGTCCGCTGGCCACGGACGATCCGAGCCCGGCATGGCAGGCTTACGTCAAGGCCTATCAGGACGCATTCCCGGAAAGTGAACGGTTCCCGTCGCCATCACTGTTCGGCGTTGGCTACTATGTCGCAGCGCTGGCGGCGATCCAGGGCATCAACGAAGTCGGGGGAGATCTGGGCGACGGACAGGCCAAACTGCGGGAAGCGCTCTCGACCAAGCCGCTTGATACCCCGCTGGGCACAGTAACGCTCAACGAGAACCGTCAGGCATCGGGTTCGGTCTTCATCACCGAAGTGGTTGAAGACGGGGCAGGCGGCCTCAAGGTCGAGCTCAAGTCACGCGTCGACAATGTCAACCAGACGCTGGGCATGACGCCGGACGAATTCCGCGCAATGGGCCTTCCCTCACGCGACACACCTGACTGCACCGCGCTCGGTGGCAAGGGCTGATACACACCAAGGCCACTGGCCGGGAACATGCTCCCGGCCAGTGGCGGGTCTTCACGCCCTGTCTACTCTCGTCCTTGGTTGCCAGGCTCCACCAAGGGGCCGGTTGTTGTGAGAGAATGGATTTATGTCATTGATTTCATTCATGACCCGGATTCATTTCGCCGACCGCGTCCTGGAGGACGCCTTGCCGGAGGAATTGCGCAAGCTGGACATAAGGCGCCCGTTGATCGTCACCGATGAGGCTGGCGAAAATGAAGATTGCCTGGAACGGCTTATCGATGCGCTTCCGGCGGATTGCGCACCTGTCCATCTGAGCGGGTATCGGCCGCAGGTCAAAGCATCGCAGGTTCGCGCCGCATCGAAGACCTATCTCAAGAACGGCTGCGATGCGGTGATCGGCTTTGGTGGCGCCGTTGCCCTCGATCTGGCGCGGGTGATCGATGCGCCTCCCAAGAGAGGTAATCAGGCGCACTTGCTGACGATACCGACAACCACTGAAAGCGTTGGACTAGGTCCCATTGGCGGAGCGATTTCCGACCTGCCGATCCTCAATCCCAAGAACCCGTCGGTTGTCCTTTGCGATGCCACTCTGACGCTTGGCAACAACGCATATGCGACGGCAATTGCCGGAATGGATACCCTTACGCATTGCCTCGAAGCCTATCTGGGAACCGCGTTCAATCCACCCGCTGATGGCATTGCGCTGGAAGGGTTGCGGCGGGCCATGCGCCATTTGGCGCGCGCGGTCGAAGACCAGAGTGACGTGGAGGCTCGTCGCGAGATGCTCGCGGCAGCACTCAACGCAGGGCTGTCGGCGCGAAAAGGGCTCGGTGGCATCGATGCAGCTGCACGAGCGCTGGAAGCCGAGGCAGGCATGTTCGGGCGGCACGGTTCGCTCAATGCGGCTCTGCTTCCTCACATTCTCAGCTTCAATCTGCCTGCTGTAAGCGACCGGCTTCCCGTGGTTCGTGAAGCAATCGGATTGCGGGCCGGCTGCGATGTCGCTTCGGCGATCACCGAGCTGGGAGCCAGGCTTGGTCTGCCCGAGAGGATCGGACCATTGGGCCTGGGGCGGGCGTCGCTTCGTCGCGCGGCGCAGGCTGCCGCAGTAGACCCTGCAAACCAAACCAATCCCCGGTTGGCGTCCGCAGAAGACTATCTACGTTTGCTCGAGGAGGCTTTTTAGTGTGCGCTGCGGTAGTTTTTTCAAATAAAGGTGTCGAAAAAACATGTGTTTACGGCAAGAAAATTCCGCGTTATCGTTTCTGTAAAGCGCATCTTAAGAACGCATGAGGGAGGAGAATGAGCACTGCATTGTCTGTGTTTCATGGTGCTTTCGGGAGAGTGTGCCTATATTTGATGGATCGCGGAATGGTGCCTCACGGACACCGCGAAGGTCATCTTGTTTTCCATATTCAGGGCCCGCCGGCCGAGATGGTGGTCAATGATCGCCGCTGGCCATTGGCCCCGGGGCAGGCGGTTGCGGTCAGCCCCTGGCAGTCCCATCATTACAACCGTTTGCACCGTGAGGGGCCAACTTTGGCCCTTGTTCTCTATATCCGCCCGGCCTGGTTCCTCGAGGCCTCGCGCCGGGCGACAGCATCGCTCAGTTTCGGTCGCGTCGGCATTGAAGTAACCGATCAGCTGGCGCGGCTGGTTTTCGGCACGACACAATCGATGTTGGATCCCGACAAGGAAGATGCTCTGCTGGAGGAGCGGTTGTGCTCCCTCACGCAATTGGCGTTTGATCAATCATTGCAATGGACGAGCAAGGGCGATTGTTTCACCGGCCCAATGTTCGCCAAGCGCGATTATCGCATTCGCAATGCCTTGCGAGTCTTGCAGCAGCGCGTCGGTGAGGCCTTGGCGCTGGATGCAGTGGCGCGTGAAGTCGGCCTGTCGCGGCCGCATTTCTACAAACTGTTCCGCGAACAAATCGGATTGACTCCGAACCTCTATCTCAATGCCTTGCGTATGGAGCGAGCCATCGAACGGCTGGCGGTTACTCAGGAGGCGGTGTCCGATATCGGTTTTGATCTGGGCTACTCAAGCCAGGCCAGCTTTTCGCGGTTCTTCATAGCAAACGGCGTCGTTCCTCCATCGGCCTACCGCCGCAGCATTCATGTCGCTTAGCCCGGATGATGTTTTCCCGACCCTGAGCGCAACGAAAAGACTGTCGGGTATGCATGCAAGGCTTTGAAGGGGCTAGGATCTGTTTATTGGTCCGGCAAGGCCGGGCCGAAATTACGGGCTGGACGCATGAGAGGTTTTTACAGTCGCAGACCGATCTGGTCGTTGATCATCGCCATCGCGGTGGCGATCGTGTTGTGGCTGATCTTCGCACCATGGCCTGAGGGTCTGGTCGACGCGATCGGGGCAAAGCGTATTTTCCTCAATGCGTTTTTCGGCGGAATTACCCTCGGTGCGCTGTACTTTCTTGTTGCATCCGGTTTCACGCTGATCTTCGGGCTGATGCGCAACGTCAATCTGGCGCATGGCTCGCTGTATCTGCTGGGCGGATATGTCGGTTATGAGGTGTCCGACGCGACCGGTTCATGGGTTCTGGCCTTTCCGGTGGTGTTCATCGTGGTGGCGGCGCTCGGGCTGATTTTGCAGAACCAGGTCTTCCGCCGCATGGAAGGCGAGGAACTGCGCCAGACGATGGTGACCATCGGGTTGTCGGTGGTGATCGCGGACATCATGCTCTGGATCTGGGGAGGGCAGTCCTACACGATCTTGTCGCCCGAATGGCTGAGCGGCCCGACGGTGCTGCCGATCATCTCATCGATCAAATCCAGCGGCGACGTGGTCTACCTCAAATACCCGGCAGTGCGCATTGCGATCCTTGTCGCGGCCATCGCCATCGGCATCGCGATGTGGCTGGTGCTCAACAAGTCCCGGCTTGGCATGCTGATCCGCGCCGGTGTCGATGATCGTGAAATGCTCGCCGCCTCCGGTGTCCGGATCCAGTATGTCTTTCTGGCGGTTTTCGCCTTCGGCGCCGGCCTTGCGGGAATGGCGGGCATCGTCGGCGGCACATTCCAGTCGCTGTCGCCCGGCGAGGATACGCGCTTCCTATTGGCAAGTCTGGTCGTGGTGATCGTCGGCGGCATGGGATCGATCCCGGGCGCTGCCATCGGGGCACTGGTGATCGGTCTGTCCGAACAGATCGGGCTTGTCTATGCCCCGACCTACTCGGTTGTCTTCACATTCCTGATCATGGCCGCAGTGCTGGCCTTCCGCCCCCAGGGCCTGCTCGGATCAACGCGATGAGGGATGACCATGGCGCTTGTTGAACGCTCAACACCCTATCAGTCCTCCTGGGCCGAACGGATCCCGACCGCATGGTGGATCGCCGGGCTGGTGGCGTTGATCATGCCCGCCTTCGTCAACGATTTCATCCTCTTCCAGGTGTTCGGCTGGACCTTTGTGCTTGGCATGATTGCGCTCAGCCTGATGTTCCTTGCGGGCTATGGCGGCATGGTCAGCCTGATCCAGATGTCGGTTGCAGCCCTTGGCGGATACATGGTCGCGATCTTTGGAACATCCGGCGTCGCGGCGATCAGCATGGACCTGCCCTGGTGGCTCTACATACCGATCGCGGTGATCGTTGCGGCCGCGTTTGGCACGCTTGTCGGTGCGCTCGCGGTGCGGACCGAAGGCATCTACACGATCATGATCACCCTGGCGATCGCGTCGGCGTTTTTCTACTTCACGCGCCAGAACTACGGCATTTTCAACGGCTATTCCGGGTTCAACCTCGTCGTTCCCCCACACCTGTTCGGCGTGGACTGGCGCCAGCCGATGCCGTTCTATTATCTCACGCTAGGCTGCGCGGTGCTGTCCTATCTTGCCGTGGTCTATGTTTCGCGTTCGCCCTTCGGGCTGGCTCTTCAGGGCGTTCGGGACAATCCGCGGCGTATGGCGGCGCTTGGCTTCAACGTCACCGCCCACCGGATCGCCGCCTACACCTTCGCCTCTGTGATTGCTGCCTTTGGGGGCATTCTGCTGGTCTGGCAGAATGCCCAGATTTCCCCGGGCACGGCCGGAATTCCGGCGGTGATCGATATTCTGGTGATCGCCGTGGTCGGCGGCGTCCGCCGGCCGATCGGCCCCTTCATCGGCGCGCTGATCTACACCGTGTTGCGCACCTTCTCGCCAGACATCCTGACCGGATTCGGCCTGTCGGGCGAACGCTTCAAGCTGTTGATCGGTCTAGGATTTCTGGCCGTCGTGTTCTTCTCTCCCGATGGCGTTCTGGGGCTTTGGGAACGCTGGCGCGCCCGCAAGGGTCGTGGCAGGGATCCACTGACCGGGGAGGCGAAATGACCCTTCTCGACACGCGGAGAAGCTCCGAAACCCTCGCCTCTGTCAGTTCCGGCAATGCGCTCGAGCTACGCGGCGTGACCAAGATGTTCGGTGCGCTGGCGGCGATCGAGGACATAACGCTCTCGGTCCGTCCCGGCGAGCGTCGCGCGGTGCTTGGTTCCAACGGCGCGGGCAAGACTACCCTGTTCAACTGCATCACCGGGGACTTTCTGCCCACATCCGGCACCATCCGGCTATTTGGCGAGGATGTGAGCAACTTTCCGGCCTATGAGCGGATCCGCCGCGGGCTGCGCCGAACCTACCAGATCAGCCTGCTTTTTGGTGGATTGACGGTTTCCGACAATGTCTACCTGGCCTGCCGAGGCGTTTCGCGCGGCCGCTTCTCGCTTCTCAGGCCGCGCCGGGGTGATCCCTTGCTCACCCGCACGGCGGAACTGATCGAGGCGGTTCACATGACCGCATCAGGCGATACATTGGTGTCCGAACTCAGCTACGGACAGCAGCGCCAGCTGGAAATCGCGCTGGCGCTCGCCGGTGCGCCGCGCTTCATCCTGTTTGACGAGCCCGCCGCAGGGCTGTCTCCGACCGAGCGTGCCGAACTCGTTGCCATTCTCACCGGACTGCCATCGCATATCGGCTTCATCATCATCGAACACGACATGGATGTGGCGCTGCGCGTCGCCGAAAGCGTGACGATGATGCACAACGGCAGGATCTTCAAGGAGGGAACGCCCGAAGAGATCGAGAACGATCCGGAAGTCCAGGAACTCTATCTGGGGGACGGTCATGGTTGAGCGCGGTCGCACTCCGGCCCTTGATATCCGGGGACTGAACGTTTTCTACGGCGCGTCCCACGCGCTCCAGGGTGTCGATCTGAAGCTCGAAGGCGGCGTGCTTTCGGTTGTCGGCCGCAACGGCATGGGCAAGACCACGCTGTGCAAGGCGATCATGGGCATGGTGCCTGTGGCGTCCGGCTCGATCAATTTCGCCGGCCAGTCGCTGGTCGGCAAGACACCGGCCGAGATCGCCCGGATGGGCGTCGGCTATGTCCCGCAGGGGCGCCGGCTGTGGCGCTCTCTCTCGGTTGACGAGCATCTCCAGATGGTTGCCACCAAATCCGGAGCCTGGACGGTCGAGCGGATCTATTCGACCTTCCCCCGGCTTGCCGAGCGCAAGAGCAATGGCGGGGCGCAGCTTTCGGGTGGTGAACAGCAGATGCTGGCGATTTCACGTGCGCTGTTGTCCAATCCGAAGCTGCTGGTGATGGACGAACCGACCGAAGGACTGGCTCCGGTCATCGTCGCCCAGGTCGAGGAAATGCTCGTCCGCCTGTCCGAAGAGGGCGACATCGAAGTTCTGGTGATCGAGCAGAACATCGGCGTCGCCTGCGGGATCTCGGACAATGTGGCGATCATGGTCAACGGCCGCATCAACCGGATTGCGCCTGCCGGGGAGCTGGCTGCGGACCGCGAGCTGCAGCAACGCCTTCTCGGTGTTGGCCGGCACAGCCATGACGACACGCCCGAGGCGCCTCAAACGCCGTCCGCCGACGAGACGCAAAAGACGGCGTCGGCGGGGCATTCGGTCAAAATCTACATGTCCAATCCGGTTTCACCGACCCGGTGGTCGCAGCCCACGCCGGTGGCCCAGATCGAACGCTCGGCACGAGTGGTCACCACGGGGCATGCGTCGGTGACCTCGGGGCAGGCGGAAATCAGGCAATTGGCGAGCCCCGGTGACAGCGTGGTGCTGGTGGCCGGCACGCTCGACACCAAGGGCGCCGAACTGCGCTTCATCCGCGACCAGATACGCGCGGCGGGGCTTCCGGTCCGGCTTGTCGATCTATCGACGTCCGGCGCCCATTCGGGAGCCGAAATTCCGGCCAATCAGATCGCGGCATTCCATCCGCGCGGATCGGCGGGTGTCTTCACCGGAGACCGGGGGCAATCGGTCGCCGGAATGACGCTTGCCTTTTCGCGCTGGATCGAGCGCCAGCAGGGAATTGGCGGGATCATCTCTGCGGCCGGCTCCGGCGGCACCGCCATGGTCGCCCCGGCGATGCGCGCGTTGCCGATCGGGGTTCCCAAACTGATTGTCTCCACCGTCGCCTCCGGCGAGGTCGGCAAATATGTCGGTCCCTCCGATATCACCATGATGCACTCGGTGGCCGATGTGCAGGGGTTGAACTCCATCACCGAGGAAGTCCTCGGCAACGCAGCCCATGCCATGATCGGCATGGTCAAGGCACGGCGCGGAGCCAAGCCCAAGGCGCCTGGAAAACCCGCTGTCGGGCTCACCATGTTCGGGGTCACGACGCCAAGCGTGCAGCAGATCGTCGGCCTGCTCGATGACGCCTATGATTGCCTGGTCTTTCACGCCACCGGGATTGGCGGCCAGTCTATGGAGAAACTGATCGATTCCGGCAAGGTTTCGGGCGTGATCGATATCACCACCACCGAAATCTGCGACATGATGATGGACGGGGTGTTCCCGGCGAAGGAAGACCGCTTCGGCGCCGTCATTCGCACTCGGATGCCCTATATAGGCTCTGTCGGCGCGCTGGACATGGTCAACTTCGCAGCCCCCGAGACGGTGCCCGCGAAATACCAGTCCCGCACCTTCTACCCGCACAATCCCCAGGTGACGCTGATGCGCACCACGCCGGAGGAATGCACCGCCATGGGCCGGTGGATCGGCGAGCGTCTCAACCAGATGGAAGGCCAGGTCCGCTTCTTCCTGCCCGAGGGCGGGGTATCGGCGCTCGATGCACCCGGTCAGGCGTTTAACGATCCTGTCGCGCGCAAGGCGCTCTTCTCGGCGCTTGAAGCCACGGTCCGGCAGACATCGAACCGGCAGCTGATCCGGCTTCCGAACCATATCAATGATCCAGAATTCGCCGCTGCCGTCGTTGCCGCTTTCCGCGCGCTTCATGGCGGTGGCCGTCCAGCCCGCAGACGAGAGGCGTAATCATGATCGGCAGAGACGCAATTCTCCAAAAATTCCGGGCCATGATCGCCGCAGGTGAGCCGATCATCGGCGGTGGCGCCGGCACCGGCCTGTCCGCCAAATGCGAAGAAGCCGGCGGGATCGATCTGATCGTGATCTACAATTCCGGCCGTTACCGCATGGCGGGGCGTGGAAGCCTGGCCGGTCTGATGCCCTATGGCGATGCGAACGCCATCGTGCTCGAAATGGCCGGCGAGGTGCTGCCGGTGGTCAAGTCGACGCCGGTGCTGGCCGGCGTCTGCGCCACCGACCCGTTCCGGATCATGGACGTGTTTCTCGACGAGCTCAAACGCGTCGGATTCTCAGGCGTCCAGAACTTTCCGACCGTGGGTCTGATCGACGGCACCTTCCGCGCCAATCTCGAAGAGACCGGAATGTCCTACGGGCTCGAGGTCGACATGATTGCCAAGGCGCGGGCCAAGGACATGCTGACCACGCCCTATGTCTTTTGCGAGGAGGACGCCGAGGCGATGGCCAGGGCCGGGGCGGACGTGATCGTCTGCCATCTCGGCCTGACCACCGGGGGAGCAATCGGAGCGGAGACAGCCTTGACGCTCAAAGACTGTCCGGCGCTGGTCGACCGCTGGGCGGAAGCGGCGCTGAGGGTGAACAAGGACGCGATCATCCTGGTTCATGGCGGCCCCGTCGCCATGCCCGAAGATGCTGATTACGTTTTGAAAAACACATCCACCTGCCACGGTTTTTACGGCGCTTCATCGATGGAGCGGCTTCCCACCGAGGTGGCTTTGACTGAGCAGACCCGCGCATTCAAGCGCATAGCAGGCAAGTAACTGGCAACGCGCCAGGGGAGGAAGAGATGACGGGACAGATCATCGGACAACTGATCTTGTGGCTTATTCTGGCTGTGGTGGTGATCGCCATCATCTACTGGGTGATGCAGTGGTTGTATCGGCGTTCGACCAAGGAGGTGGCGTTCGTCCGAACCGGCTTCCTGGGCGAGAAGGTGGTGATCGACGGCGGCGCCTTCGTCTGGCCGATCATCCACGAAATAACGCCGGTCAACATGAACACCCTGCCTCTGGCGGTGGCGCGCAAGAACGAGACGGCGCTGATCACCAAGGACCGGATGCGCGTCGATGTCGAGGCCGAGTTCTATGTCCGGGTCAATCCGTCCAAGGCCTCGGTGTCGATGGCGGCATCGACGCTTGGCCGCCGCACGCTGGAAGCAAGCAATCTGCACGGGCTGTTGTCGGGCAAGTTCGAAAGCGCCATGCGCGCCATCGCTGCCGAGATGACGATGGGCGAGATGCACGAGAACCGTTCAACCTATGTGACGCGTCTGCGCGAGGTGGCCCAGGAGGATCTGACCAAGAACGGGCTCGAGCTGGAAAGCGTGGCGATCATCGATGTCGACCAGACGCCGCTGGAATACTTCAATCCGTCCAACCGGTTTGACGCTGAAGGTCTGACCGATCTGATCCGGGACATTGAGGCCCGCCGCAAGCTGCGCAACGACATCGAACAGGATTCGATGATCCAGATCCGCACCCGAAACCTGGAGGCCGAGAAGCAGGCACTCGATATCGAGCGCGCCAGCGAGGAAGCGCGGCTTGACCAGGAGCGGGAAGTCGAATTCCGCCGTGCGCAGCAGCGGGCGCAACTGGCGCGTGAGCGGGCCGAACGCGAGACCGAAGCCGAATCCGCCCAGATCAGCGCCCGTGAGACGATCGAAAAGGCGCGGATCGCCAATGAACGCGGCATCGCCGAGGCCCGGATCAGCTCCGAACGTGAAATCAGGGCGCGGGAAATCGCCCGTGCGTCGGCAGATGAAGCAGAAGAGATCGCCGCGCGCGAAGCGACCGAGACCGCGCGGATCCTGCAGGAGCGCGCGGTGGCGGAAGCCCGGATCGCCAATGAACAGGACACGCGCTCGCGCGAGATAGCCCGCCAGAAAACCCTGGAAGAAGCCGAAATCGCCGCCCGCGAGGCAACCGAGAAAGCACGCATCGCCCAGGAGCGCGCCGTGACCGAGGCGCGGATCGCCAAGGACAAGGATACCCAGTCGCTCGAGATCGAACGACAGCGGACGGTCGAGCAGGCGGAAATCAAGGCCCAGGAGGAAACCGAAAGGGCGCGGATGGCGCAAACCCTGATCATCGCCCAGACCCGCATCAAGGGCGAGGAAGACATCCGCCGCCGCGAGATCGCCCGTCAGCAGGGGCTGGAGGAAGCTGAGATTGCGGCCCGCGAGGCGGTCGAAAGGCTGCGGATCCTGCAGGCTGCCGAGGTCAGCGAGGCGCGCATCGCCGAAGACCAGCGGATCCGGGAGTTGGAAATATCGCGGCAGCAGGCGGTGGAAGCGGCCGAAATCGCGGCCGGCGAAGCCATCGAAGCCGCGCGCATCTCCCGCGAAAAGCAGATCGCGGCAACGCGGATTGCCGCGGACGAAGACACCAGGAACCGCGAAATCACCCGCAACCGCATCATCGACGAGGCGAGGGTGGCCGCCGACGAGGCGGTGGAACAGGCGCGGATCGCGCAGAAGCGGACTGTCGAGGCCGAGCGGATCGCCGCCGAACAGGAGATCCGCGCCCGCGAGATCGTCAAGGAGGAAGAACTCGAAGCAGCCGAGATCGCCCGCCGCGAGGCAACCGAGAAGAAGCGGCTGGCGACCGAACTGGCTCTGGAAAAGGACCGCATCGCCAGCCAGAAGAGCCGCGAGGTGATCGAGATCGACCGCAAGCGTTCGGTCGAGGAAGCCGAACAGGCGAGTGTCGTGGCACTTGCCGACCACAAGAGCAAACGTGCGGCTGCGGACGCGGCGGTGCAGCAGGCCCAGATCTCGGCGAAACGCGATGTCGAGACCGCGGAAGTCGAGCGCGAGCGGGCTCTGGAGGCGGCCAGGCTGGAACGGCGCCGGTCGCTTGAACAGCTTGAGATCGCCCGGGTTCAGGCCCTGCGCGAGGCAGAGATCGAAAGCCGCGAGGACATCGAGCGGGCACGGATCGCCTCCGAGCGCGGGCTCGATGAAATCCGCATCAGTCACGAGACCGAACGCCGGCGTCTGGAGGTCGAGCGCGAGCGCGAAGTCGAGACGGTTCAGATCGAAAAGGCCATCTCGCTGTCGCAGAAGAGCCTCGAGGAGAGCGCTGCCCGCGCCAAGGCCGATGCCGCCAGGGCGCAAGCCGCCCAGGCCGAGGAGAAGGTCAAGACCGTCCGCGAAACCGAAGCTGCCAACCGGCGCAAGTCGATCGATGTGCTGATGGCGGAAAAGGCGGCTGCCGAGGCTCAGGCGATTGCCGAGGGCGAAAGGGTGCGGCTGGCGGTCCAGGCGGAAGCGCAGCGGCTCATCAACGAGGCCGAAAACGTGCTCACCGATCCCGCACGCGCATCGCTGTTCCGCCGCAAGCTGCTCGAGCATGTCGAAGGCATCGTTGCCGCCAGCGTCAAGCCGCTCGAGAAGATCCAGGATATCCGGATCATGCAGCTCGACGGCATTCATGGCGGCGGGCGCAGTGACGGCGGCGGCAGCCCGACCGATGAGGTGATCAACTCGGCACTGCGCTACAGAGTGCAGGCCCCGCTGATCGACAGCCTGCTCAGCGACATCGGTATCGACGGTTCAAACCTGTCCAAGCAGGGCGGCCTGATCCGGGAGGCAAGCGACATGCAGCGTGTCGCCACTGAGGCCAAGAAGGCCGCAACCCCGAAAGCCGACGACGCCAAGCCCGCAGACAAGGAGAAGAAGTAGATGCCGCGCGTTTACATCTCCTCCGTCATAGAAGCCCCGGCGGCGAAGGTCTGGGAGCGGGTTCGCGATTTCAACGGTCTGCCGCGCTGGCATCCGCGCATCCGCGACAGCCGAATCGAGAATGGCGAGCCGGCCGACCGGGTCGGATGTGTCCGGGACTTTCACCTGCAGAATGGCGACCGGATCCGCGAAAAGCTGCTTGGACTGTCGGACTTCGACATGTTCTGCACCTACGCAATCCTGGAAAGCCCGATGCCGCTGACCGACTATGTGGCGACGTTGCGGCTGACCCCGGTCACCGATGGAAACCGGACCTTTGTCGAGTGGTCAGCCGAATTCGAGTGCGCTGAGGCCGATGCGGAAGGCCTGGTGACGGGCATTGGAAACGATGTGTTCCAGGCAGGCTTCGATGCCCTCAAGCGCCAGATGATGGGATAGCGGCATGGTCCGGGTGGTCAAGAGCACGATCATCGACGCGCCCGTTGAAGCGGTCTGGGGCGTGCTGCGTGATTTCAACGGTCATGACAGCTGGCACCCCGTGGTGGCGGATTCGAAGATCGAGCGCGGCTACGAGTCCGACCGGATCGGCTGTGTCCGCAGGTTCCATCTCCAGGATGGATCGGAGCTGCGCGAGAAGCTGCTGACGCTGTCGGATTCAGAAATGGCGTTCTCCTATTGCCTGCTCGATACGCCGGTGCCGCTGCTCAACTACGTTGCCCATGTCCGGCTGCTGCCGGTGACCGACGGTGATCGCACCTTCTGGCACTGGGAATGCCGGTTCGACACGCCCGCAGGCCGGGAGCAGGAACTGGCGCAAATGGTGAGCGAGAACATCTATCAGGGCGGGTTTGATGCGATCCGCGCGCATTTGGGAGAGCAGGTGCAATGACCACCACGGTGCAAACTGTTGCAACGCTGAGCGAAGCTGCCCGGGCGATGGCCCAAGGGGCGACCTTTCTGGGCGGCGGGACAATCATCATGCGCGACATCAATGCCGGCGTCGCCGCCGCCCAGATCGTGCGCACGACCGATCCGGCGTTGAACGATATCCGGATCAGCTCCGACAAGGTGACGATAGGTGCGGGCGTCACCATGAGCCAGATACTTGCGCATCCCGAGCTGGCTTTCCTTCACAAGGTCGCCCGCCTCATCGGCGGCCCGCAGGTGCGCAACATGGGCACCGTCGGCGGCAATCTGTTCGCGCCGCATCCCTATGGCGATTTCGCGGTGGCGCTCTTGGCGCTCGGCGCCCAGGCGGTCATCGCCGGACAGAATGGAGGCCGTCCGCTCGATGATCTGCTGCGCGACCGGTCGCGTTCGCCGGGCCTTGTCGCAGCGGTCGAATGCCCGCGCCCAAGTGCGGGCACGTTCGGATTTGTCAAATTCAGCCGTATCAAGCCCAAGGGCGTGTCGGTGCTCTCGGTGGCGGCGCTGCTTCCGCGCGAGGGCGGACGCATCCGCGGTGCGCGCGTGGCCTGGGGCGCCATGGCGGCGGGTCCGGTGCGTGGGGCGTCGGCCGAGCGCGCGCTGGAAGGCCAGACCCTCAACCCGGACACCATTGCCCGCGCCGCACAAACGGCAGCGGAAGGGCTGGCGCCGCCAACCGACGCCATTGCCACCGACTGGTACCGGCGCGAGGTGGCGGGTGTTTATCTCAAGCGGCTGCTTGAACAGATGGAGCGAGGATGATGGCGAAGAAACCGGTCAATTTCACGCTCAACGGCCAGGACCGTGCGGCCTTCGCCGATGACGGACAGAACCTTCTGGAGTTTCTCCGGCGCGGTGTTGGGGATCTGTCGCCGAAATACGGCTGTGGCCAGGGCGCGTGCGGGGCCTGCACGGTCCTGATCGACGGCGAGACACAGCTTTCCTGCCTGGTGCTGGCGGAAACCGTCGACGGCAAGGCGGTGCGCACCGCGAGCGGTCTGGCGGCCGGAGCGCTGGATCCGCTGCAAACCGCCTTCATGGAGCATTTCTCCGCCCAGTGCGGCTACTGCACGCCGGGAATGCTGATGTCGGCACGGGCGCTGCTGGACCACAATCCGCGCCCGACGCGGGACGAAGTCATCGAGGCGATTTCGGGCAATCTGTGCCGCTGCACCGGCTATGAGCCGATCATCTCGGCCATTCTTGCCGTGGCCGAGGGGAGGGTGCGGGCATGATCGAGTTCCGCAAGGAGTTTTTTGCCGACGAGCGCGATGACAATCTCAACGAGGTCGGCAAGCCGACCCGGCGCCAGGACATCCTCGGCCATGTCACCGGCCGTTCGCCGTTTTTCGACGATCACCTGTTTGACGGGCTGTTGCATATGCGTTGCGTGCGCAGCCCGCATCACCACGCCCGCATTCGCCGTATCGACACCGCGCAGGCCGAGAAAATGCCCGGCGTCGTCAAGGTGCTGACCGGGCGTGATGTGCCGACCAATCTGAACACGCTTTTGAGCCTGCTCGATTTCGGCATTGATGACGAACCGTTGCTGTCGACCCAGAAGGTGGCCTACTGCGGTGAACCGGTGGCGGCCGTGATTGCGGCGACCGAGGCTCAGGCGAGGGCAGCGGTTCAGGCCGTGCGCGTCGACTGGGAGGTTCTGCCGCACGTGCTTGATGTCGAGGAGGCGATCAAGCCGGGTGCACCCACGGTCTGCGAGGTCTATCCGCAGAACAAGTTCATCTACCACGGCAAGTATGACCACCAGAAACTGCGCTTCGGCGATGTCGAGGCAGCCTTCGCGACTGCTGATCATATCGTCGAGGGCCGTTACCAGATGTCCCCGATCGAGCAGGCGCCGATCGAGACCTGCGGTGCGATTGCCGCACCCGAGCAGAACGACCGCTATGTCTGCTACACCTCGACCCAGGCGCTGTTCTTCTCGCTCGGGACGGCCGCCAAGGTGCTGCAGACGCCATCTTCAAGGCTGCACTTCATCGGCGGCACGGTGGGCGGCGGGTTTGGCGGCAAGGTGGATTCGATCCATGAGCCGCTGGCCATTCTCGGCGCGATGCTGACGGGACGCCCCTGCAAATATGCCTGGGACCGCGAGGAGGAGATGCAGGTCGGCGCGCCGCGCGGAGCCGAACGCTGGTACATCAAGGATGCGGTCGGCAAGGATGGCCGGATCACCGCCCGCAAGTTCATCGGCTATTTCGACAGCGGCGCCTACACACGGCTGTCGTCCTACGCGATCATCAAGGGTGTCGGGCATCTGCCGGGCCCCTACACGATCCCCAATGTCTATGCCGACGTCTATTGCGTCTACACCAACCGGACTCCGGCGACCGCGATGCGCGGGTTTGGGATCACAGGTGTCGACTTCGCGATCGAAAACCATATGGACAAGGTCGCCGAGACGGTCGGGATGAACCCGATCGAGCTGCGCATTCTCAACAGCTACCGCGACGGTGACATGAAGGCACACCGGCGCGAGGCGAAGAACTGCGCGCTGGTTGAATGCTGCCAGGTGGTGGCCGAAAAGGCAGGCGTCAGACTGTCGGCCGATGCGCTGGCGGCGACATCGCTGACCGGTGGCGGCGGCGAGCGAGCGCGGATCCCCAATTTCACCGCCACCGACCAGAATGGACGGGTCGAAGGTTTCGACACCGGCTCCTACGCCAGGAAAACCTCATCCGGCGGGGATCGGCAATCACAGCCAACCCGGCCGCTTCAGGCGCCACCGCCATCGGCGGCGACACAACAACCGCCGGTTCGTCCCGCACCGTCAACTTCCACACCGGCACAGCCTGCCGCGCCGCCGGCTCCACCACCGCCGGCGTCGCCATCAAGGCCCGCTTCGTCGCGTCCCGGAGCGATGCGGTTTTCCTCTCTCTCCGGCTTCAGGAGGCGGTAATGGCACTCCACCGTGGCCGCGGCTTCGCGGCAATCAACTATCCCATCGGCATGAATCTGGGCGGCGACCCGAGCCAGGCGCTGGTTCATTCCAATCCCGACGGCAAGTTCACCGTGGCGCTCTCGGCAATCGACCTGGGGCAGGGGATGAAGTCCGTCACCCGGCAGATCGCGGCGGAAACGCTCGGTGTGCCGATCGAGGATGTCTATGTCGACACCGCCGACAGCGACACCGGCCCGCACGACATGGGATCATTCGCCTCGCGCGGCACCCACCGGATGGGCAATGCCGTCATCCAGGCCTCGCTTGAAGCGCGCTCGGTGATGCTGGAGGCTGCAGCCGAGGAACTGGAAGTCGACGCCGCCGACCTGGTCACCGACGGGCGCGGCAACATCCACGTCAAGGGCGCACCCTCGCGATCGATCACCACCATGGCTGCGGCGCAGGCGGCGCAGTTCAAGCAGGGCCGCACCATCGCCGGACGCGGGATCTTCCTGATCCCCCTGTCGGAAGTCGACCCCGAGACCGGTGAGATGACCCCGGTGTCCTGTTTTGCCCATGCGGCGATGCTGGTGGAGGTCGAGGTCGATGACGAGACCGGCGAGGTGGCTGTTCTCGACATGCAGTCTGCCTATGAGGTCGGGCGCGCGCTCAATCCGAAACTGGTCGAGCAGCAATTGCGCGGCGGCGCCTGGATGGGCATGAGCCACGCGATCTGGGAGACCACCGAGCCCTACTATCCGGCGCGCGAGCACGGCCCGCGGGACTTCAATTTCTACCTGATGCCGGGTCCGGGAGACCTGGCGCCGCATCACATCTCGGTGCTGGAACGTCCGGCGCCCGACGGCCCCTATGGCGGCAAGGGACCGGGAGAGATGTGCGCCAATCCGGTGCTGCCAGCGGTGGTCAACGCGGTCTATGACGCGATCGGCGTGCGCATCGACGATCTTCCGGTCACGCCGGAAAAGGTGCTGCGCGGGCTCAAGGCGATAGGCGGCGCACGGCCGCGCAAGGCGCTCTGATGGCGATCCGGTCCAGCATACTCGGCCTTGATGGTCCCGAGCCGCTGGCACAAAGCCTGCGCGATGCGCAGTATATTGCCGATGAGGGACTGGCCACATCCGCCTATCTGGCGCTTGCATTGGGAAAACCGCTGCTGCTGGAGGGTGCGCCCGGCGTCGGCAAGACCGAGGCGGCGAAGGCGCTGGCTTCGGTCCTGGGCCGGGAACTGGTTCGCCTGCAATGCTATGAAGGCATCGACGCATCCGCGGCCATGTACGAATGGAATTTCCCGCGCCAGATGCTGTCGATCCGCCAGGCGGGCGACAACCACATCAATCTCTACGCCGACGAATTCCTGATTGCCCGGCCGATCCTTCAGGCCCTGCAAGCGCCGGCGCAACGGGTCTTGCTGATTGACGAAATAGATCGCGCAGATCACGAGTTCGAGGCATTCCTGCTCGAGTTCCTGTCGGACTTTACGGTCTCGATCCCCGAACGCGGCACCATTCGCGCCAGCGAGCCGCCGGTCGTTGTCCTGACCTCCAACCGGACCCGCGAATTGCACGAGGCGCTGCGCCGGCGCTGTGTCTATCACTGGATCGATTACCCGGCGCCAGACCTCGAGGCGCGGATCGTGATGATGCGGGCGTCGACCGTGGCGCAGGACACCGCGCGCAAGGTGGTCGCCGCGGTCGGTGGCCTGAGGGCAGAGCCGCTCGCCAAGCCGCCCGGTGTTGCCGAGACGGTGGAATGGGCGCAGGCCGCGACGCTGCTTCACAGCCAGGGCGTCGCGTGGCCGCGCGCATTTGCCCGGGCGATCGGCGTGGCCTTGAAGGATCAGGATGACCTGGCGTTCATGGCGCCGCGGCTTGACGCGCTGTTGCAGGAGGCGGTGGCATGACCGACACCTCCGCCCGGCACATCCCCCCGCAGTCGACCGGTTCAATGGACATTCCGCGTGCACTTGAGCCCTTCGTGGAATTTGCCACGGCGCTGCGCGGCGCGGGCATGGCCGTCGCACCCGAACAGGTTCAGGCTTTCATTGCCGGGGTCGGCCTGCTCGGACCGAGATCGATCGGCGATATCCGCCGCGCGGCGCACGCAACCTTCGGGCCCGGTCCCGACCGGATCGAGACATTCAACGCGATCTTCGACGCGGTGTTCCTGGGCCGCGCGCTCTCCGCACCGGCCATGGGCGAACCGGAGGACATGCCGCAAGCCTTTGACGCCGGTGATTTGGACCTGATGCCGGAAAGCCCCGAAGAGGATCCCTCGGGCGCCGATGCCACCACGGCCGAGCGGCTGTTTGCCCGAATGCTCGCACCCGACGATGATGAGGCAGCCTTGCGCTCCTTTGCACGAGCCGCACCCGGTACGCTGCCAAGGCGCAAATCCAGGCGCTCCGCGCCTGGCAACGGGCGTCTGGCCGATCCGCGCCGGGCGTTCCGTGACATGCTACGGCGTGACGGTGAAATCAGCCAGCTGCCGACGCGCCACCGCCGCACCAGGCAGCGCAGGGTCCTGGTCCTTGTTGATGTGTCGGGATCGATGAAGGCGGGCACCGATGGCGCGCTCCGGCTGTGCCATGCCCTGGTGCAGGCGGGCGAACGGGTGGAGGCCTTCACGCTCGGCACCCGGCTGACGCGGGTGACGCGGGCGCTTAAGCATCGCAATCGCGAACAGGCGTTGACGCTGGCCTCCGGGCTGGTGGCTGACTGGGATGGCGGCACCCGGCTCGGGGAAGCGCTGGCCGTGTTCCTGTCGGTGCCCCGCTTCGCCTCCTTTGCCCGTGGAGCTCTGGTCATCATGGTTTCCGACGGGCTTGAGCGCGGCGGACCGGAAGCACTCGCAGCCTCCATGACCAGGCTGCGGGGACTGGCCTGGTCGGTGTTGTGGCTGTCGCCGCTGGCGTCCGATCCTGCCTACCGGCCCGAGACCGGAGCGATGCAGGCCATCTTCCCGATGCTGGATCGCCTGGGCGACGGCTCAACCCCTACTTCACTCGCGCGCGAAATTCTCGCCTTTTCAAAGGGAGCCAGGGCATGAAGGTGATCGACGCACATTTCCACGTCTGGCGGCAGGCGGATCTGCCGTGGCTGTCAGGACCGATGCAGCCGCGCATCTTCGGCCCCTACGAGCCGATCCGCCGGGATTACCTGATGGCGGAGTACCAAGAGGATATCGCGGCAACCGGCGTTGAAAAATCAGTCTATGTTCAGGCCAACTGGCCGGTCGATCAGGCCGAGGCTGAAGTCGCCTGGGTTTCCGAGGTGGCGGCCGAGACCGGCTGGCCGCAGGCGATTGTCGGCTATGCCGACATGGGCGTCGAGGACGCGCGCCCGATGCTGGACAGGCTTGCCCGCTATCCGCTGATGCGCGGCGTCCGGCAACAGTTTCACTGGCACGAAAACCCGCTCTATCGTTTCGCGCGCGAGCCGGACCTGTGCCTCGACAAAACGATCCAGCGGAACATCCGGCATCTGGCAGCTTACGGCTGGAGCTTTGATTTGCAGGTGTTCGCGGCCCAGATGCCGGGCGCCTGTGTGCTCGCCGACGCCTGTCCGGACATTACCTTTGTGCTGCAGCACGCAGGCATGCTTGAGGACACCAGCGAAGAGGGCCGCGCTTTCTGGCGGACCAATCTGGCCGAGCTCGCCGCCCGGCCCAATGTGATGGCCAAGCTGTCGGGGTTCGGCACCTTCATCCACCGCAACGATCCCGGTCATATAGCCTGGCTGATCGCAACGACGGTTGAGATGTTCGGGGCGGAGCGCTGTCTGTGGGGATCGAATTTCCCGATCGAGAAACTCTGGACCAGCTATCCCGAACTTCTCGACGCACATGTTTCGGGCGCGGCCGCGCTCAGCGGCGCACAGCGGCACGACATCTTTTACGGCACGGCGAGCCGCGCCTATCGGATCTAATGGGAGGAGTTGCAAATGGCTTTGGAAATCAAAGTTCTGGACTTTGGCGATATCGAACTGGAATCGAGTTTCCTCGTGCTTGCGCGCGACTGTGGCAGGGTCCGCAGGGTGCCGGTCTATGGTTTCCTGATCCTTGGCGGGCAATATCCGATCGTTGTCGACACCGGCTACCGCGACAATGCGATCATGGAGACGCTCGGCATGCGCGGGCTCCAGTTCCACGAAAACATGATCGAGCGGCAGCTCGCCAATCATGGCGTCAAGCCCGGCGACGTGCGGTACGTGTTGCATACGCACCTGCATATCGATCACGCCGGCAAGGATGATCACTTCCCGATGAACACCACCGTGGTGATCAATCGCCGCGAACTCGAGTGTTCGGTTTCGGGCCTGATGCATCCGCAATATCCGAAACCCGATATCCAGCATCTCATCGAGCGGCTGCACACGCGCCATGCCATGCGGCTTGAAGACCTTGAACTGTCAGGTCCGGTGGAAATCATCCCTGGCGTGGTGATGGAAGCCGCAAACGCGCACACCGAGGGCTCGATGAATGTCCACGTCGAGACCGCGGAGGGCCGGGCGACGATCTGTGGCGACGTGATCTATGATTTCAACGACCAGATCATCGAACCGGTCTTCCAGATCAGCGATCATGAACCGCAGGTCACCGGCAACCACGCCGGCTCGAAGCGCTCCGAGAAGGCTGCCATCAAGAAGCTGCTCAACTCGTCGAGGTTCCTTCTGCCCGTGCACGACAAGCCGGCCCTGATCGAGCATGGCCAGGTGATCGGGCGGCTGGACATGCAGATACCCGGTCCGGTCAGCCAGACCGTTCCGAAACGCAATTGGTTTGCCGTATAGTGGGAGGTTAGCATGGCTCATCAGGCTGTGGATCCGGACTTCCGGCGATTGATCGACGAGCACGCGCCGGTGCGCCAGGCAGGAAGTGGTTTCACCTTTACCGAAGGTCCGATCTGGCATCCGGCGGATCAGTATCTCCTGTTCTCGGACATGCCCGCAGATGTGCGCCGCCGGCTTGACCGGGGCGGCGTGCGCGAGGTGTTGCGCCCATCCAACAAGGGCAACGGCATGACCTATGACAGGGATCTCAACCTGCTGGTCTGCGAACATGCCACGTCCTCAGTCGCCCGCTTTCGTCCCGATGGCCGGCGCGAAGTGCTGGCCAGCCACTACGAGGGGCGCGAACTCAATTCGCCCAACGATATTTGCGTCAAGTCCGATGGATCGATCTGGTTCACCGATCCCTGGTACGGGCGCATGCCGGTTTACGGCATCGAACGGCCGCGGGAACTTGGCTGGCAGGGCGTGTTCCGGTTGCCTCCGGGCCATCGTCCCGGCGACGAGCCGGAGCTGGTTGTCGACCGCTACACGTTCTCCATGCCCAACGGGCTGTGCTTTTCGCCGGATGAAAGCCTGCTCTACATCAACGATACCGAGCAGGCCAACATCAGGGTGTATCAGGTTCAGTCCGATGGAACCCTCAAGCACGGCAAGGTGTTTGCCTCCGGCATTCGCGACAGCCTGCTGCCCGGCGTGCCCGATGGCATGAAATGCGATGCGGAAGGCAATGTCTGGTGCACGGCGCCCGGGGGGCTCTGGGTCTATCACCCCTCCGGCAGGCTTCTGGGCAAGGTCTCCATTCCCGAATTGCCCGCGAACCTGCACTGGGGCGGGTCCGATTGGCGCACGCTATATGTCTGTGCAACGACCTCGGTCTACGCCGTCGATGTGAAGGTCGGTCCTCGCAACGAGCCGTTCATGCGGGCACGTGGCAGCACTTCCTCGTCTGCCACGCCCTCTGCCGCCGTCCCCAGCGATGGATCGGATCCGCTCAGGCTCGACGCCAGCCGCTGCGCGCTGATCATCCAGGACATGCAGAACGATGTCGTCATGGAGGGAGGCGCGTTTGCAGACAGCGGTTCGCCCGAGCATTGCCGGCAGCAGAACGCCATCGCCAACATCGCCCGGCTCGCCGAGCGGTGCCGTTCGCTGGGCGTGCCGGTGATCCATGTTCATTTTCTGGTGCCGCCAGGCGCAAAGGGACTCACGCTGAACGCCCCGCTGTTTGAAGGCGTGATCGACAATGCGGCCCTTGTCCGCGGCACCTGGGGCGGTGCGCCGGTTGCCGGCCTCGAGCCGCAAGAGGGCGATTTCGTGGTGGAAAAGATGCGCATGTCAGCATGGGAAGGGTCGAATCTCGAAACCATTCTCAAGGCCGAAGGCCGCGACATGATCATCGAAACGGGCGCATGGACGAACATGTCGATCGAGCACACCGCCCGCACCGGGGCGGACAAGGGCTACGTCATGGTGATCCCGGAAGACGGATGCTCGACGATGAACGCCGACTGGCACAATGCCTCGATTAACTACGCGCTGCAGAACGTGTCGCTGGTGACAAAGACAGACGCGGTGATCGCAGCGCTCGGCTGAGCCTGCAGCAAGACCGTTTGCAGGTGCAGGGCAGAGGTTCGGTTGAAATGCTTCCGCTGGCCTGGATTGCTCCGGTCCCCGGAACTGGAGCGAACCCGGGTGTCAGTTCACGCCACGCCGGCCGGATCAATCGGCGAGTTTACATGCGCTCTGGGAATGAAAGAATGGTGCCCCCGGCAGGATTCGAACCCGCGACCCCCCGATTGCAAATCAGACATTTTGGTGATTCTTGCGGATCCTGTAGAGTCAGGGGACGGATAAAAACTAATAAAAACAAATAAGCAATGAGATTTGCATTCCCTAAGATTATTGCGATTTCCTGCTGATTTGCTTACTATTTGCTTACTATTTGCTCACTATTTGCTTACTATTTGCTTACTGGTTTCCTTGGGTTAGGAGGCCAAGTCATGCCAAAGATCACCAAACGACTGATTGATGCCACTGCTGCCACCGACAAGGATGCGTTCATTTGAGATGATGAATTGGCGGGCTATGGGTTAAAGGTCACTCCTTCCGGGAGAAAGGTCTCTTTGTTCTTCAATACCGGATAGGGCGACGCTCACGCCGCATCACGCTTGGCACATTCGGTGCGTTGACCGCTGATCAGGCGCGTTCGCATGCACAAGCCGCCTTGCGGCAGATAGCGCGTGGCGATGACCCCATGGCCGAGCGGGACTTGAAAAGGGCGGAGAAGGGCGCAGGCTAGCTCCTAGAGCAGTTCCTTCAAGAGCATGCCGACGCAAAACTCAAAGGCCGCTCAAGTGCCGAATACAGGCGCTTGGTAGAAACTCTAGTGCCGTCGAACCTGTCTAGGCTCCCGATCACCGAAATTGGTCGCTCTCATGTTGCCCAAGTTCATAATGATCTGGCGAAAACACCATACCAGGCGAACCGTCTGTTGGCGGTGCTGCGCAAGTTCTTCAACTGGTGTGAGCAAAATGGCTTTCGGGCGGATCACAGCAATCCAACTTTGCATGTCGTGCCTTTCAAGGAGTGCAAGCGTGAATGATTCTTATCGTCTGCCGAGATCACTCATCTGGGCGAAGCACTTGCTTCGGTAGAAAGAGGAGGGGGCCCAAAGCCCTTTTGTGATTGCGGCACTCAGGTTGCTCATTCTAACTGGTGCGCGATTGAGTGAAGTTCTGACGCTAAAATGGGATTGGATTGATTTTGACAATTCCTGCATCCGGCTTCCTGACCCCAAGACCGGTGCGAAAACGATTTACTTCAGTCCGCAGGCTAGGCAAGTTTTGACCAGTCTGCCGCGTTACGAAGACAATCCTCATGTCATATGTGGGCTGAAAAGGGGCTCGTGCCTAGTCAATCTGCAAAAGCCGTGGCGCAGAATCCGCAAACGGGCAGGGCTCGACAATGTGCGCATTCATGATTTGCGCCATTCCTTTGCATCAATAGCTGTCGCCAGCGGCATGTCCCTTCCTATGATTGGAAAACTGCTGGGCCATTCCCAACCTCAAACAACTGCACGCTATGCACATTTATCCGATGATCCGCTGAAATTTGCGGCCAATCAAATCGGTGAAAAGATCGATATATTTCCAGCAACGACGAAAACTAAGCAAACTTGAATTTCAAGTCATTTGGCGGATCGATTTTGACCTGTACCCCTGGAACCTCCCCTGATTGAGGTTGGTCTGTTCCTACTGAAGGAACTACGCCAGCAACACGGCGAAAGCCATGTGACCTTGTATAAGTGGCGTGCAAGGTTTGCGGCATGGAAGTGTTAGGCGGCAAGAAGCTGAAGGCGCTGGAAGCCGAGAACGCTAAACTTGAAATGCCGCTGGCAGATCAGATGTTGTATGTCTCGACACCAAGAGAAATGCTACGCAAGAGCTTATAAGGTCTGGCGCACGGCGGCGCGTCGTGGATTTGGCCATGACAAAGAAGGGATCTCTACAGCGGCGGGCCTCGTCGGCTGGGGTCGACCCGCGTGTTTATCGGGGGGGGGGGCGTCAACGCGATCGGAAGATGCTGAGCTACGGCGCGGTTAAAGGAATTCTCATCAGAGTGGTGACGATTTGGCCATCGAAATCCGCATGTCCTGTTGCGGGTTGAAGGCCGGCAAGTGAAATGGAGGAAAGCTATATCACCTCTTCGAGGAGGAAGGGCCCGCCGTGCGCAAACGTGGTGGCAGGAAGCGTGCCTTGGCACCATAGCGCCGATGGCAATCCCGCAGCGGCCTAACAGCTCTGGAGTTTAGACTTCGTAGCCGATAGCCTGTCGTATGGATCGCCGGTCCCGCATCCTGAACGTGATTGATGAATTCAGACGGGAATGTTTGGCCGCAGTTGTCGATACCGCCCTGTCAGACATCCGCGCCGCACGTGGACTTAACCAAATCGCCGAGATGTGGGACTACGTCTGCATGGTGGTCGGTGACAATGAATTAGAGCTGACCGAGAACGCGATCCTGACTTGGCAAGAGGACCGCACAGTTGAGTGGTGATTACATCGCGCCGGCCAAGTCCATGCAAAACGGAATCGTTGAATTCTTCAAAGGTCGGATGTGCGACGAATTGTCGAATGACCACCTGTTCGCCAATTTAGATCATACTCGCAATCTGGTGACGGAATGGTGCACCGATATCAACCAGTGCCACCCGCATTGCAGCCTCGCTGGCTTGACGCCACAGGAATATGTGACGTGAGAGCCGATTTTGGACCACCCGGCTGGGGCACGTCACATCTTGCAGATCCATTCAAAGAATGCTCTTGCTGGGCCGGAAATTTCCCTTCCGCTGCGAATTACCATCGAGATCTCACGATGCGCCCAATCCTCGGCAATCGGGATCGCGCGGATGGGCAGCATGTCGGTGTAGGGCACGACGAATTGCTCGGGCAGAACTGCAATGCCGAGATTGTTGGCCACCATTGTGCGGGCTATCTCGTTGGTGCTGGCCATGTAGCTGTAACTGAATCCCGAATTGGCCATGCCACCAACCTTCCTCAGCAGCCGCGTGAGCGAGCTGGTTTCGCTGACACCGATGACCTGAAATTCGAGCATCTGAGAAAACCGCACGCTTCCAAGGTCTGCCAGGGCGTGGATTGCAGCAACCGCTAGCACCAATTTGTCGCTGCAGTAGGGATAGGTCGTCACGCCCTCGGGCAACCGCATGGTGTTGGAGACGAAACCGATATCGGTCGAGCCGCCCGCCACGTGGTGGAGGATATCCGGTGTCAGCTGTTCCTGAAGATCGACGGCGACGTTGGGGTGGGCATCGAGAAACTCGCGAATATGTCTGGCCAGTCCATTGACCAGCGAGGAGCCATTGGCGCTGATCATCACCCGGCCGATGTTGCCCGCCTTGAGCTTATCCATGTCCGAACACATCAGACCCAGCGTTGCAAAGGTCTCGCGGGTGCGCGCGGCCAGCAGCCGCCCTGCTTCCGTGATTTCCACGCCGCGCGAGTGGCGTGTGAAAAGCTGTTGGCCAAACTCGATCTCAAGCTCGGATATGCGCCGGCTGACGGCGGAAATGGACAGGTTGAGATTTTCCGATGCAGCGCGAATGCTTTCGGTATCGACGACCGTCAAGAATGCCTTCAGGCTGACAAAGTCAATATTCATGAGAGGCTTTTTCTGATCATGGATTACGACGGTGACCGGCAGCGCAAAATGTGGGTGCAATGCCGGTGGCTGGCATGGCCGGAACCTACTCGCCGCCGCGGAGCTCCGCAAGACTGATAACGATCAACAAGCTCCGTCGAACGCTTCCGGAAGGCGCGGCATCTCACGGAAGCCAAGCGAGGCGCCAGGATACAAATGGCAAAACCGTCTAGTCAGTCCTGGCGCAACACCCCATTTTGGACGAATGCGTCGATTTCGGCCTGGCTGAAACCGGCTTCAGCCAGCACCTGGCTGCTGTGCTCACCCAAGCTCGGTGCCGGATATCGGACTTCGCAGGACTCCTGGCTGAATTTCATCGGGAACCCCAGCATCTGCACGGAGCCGCGGTCACCATGATCGACCTCGATCTTCATGTCACGGTGCATGATTTGGGGATCCTCGAAGACTTCCGACACCGACAGGATCGGCCCTACCGGAACACCGGCCTTGTTGAGGAGCGCGATCCAGTGATCGCCTGGGGCAGACTTGAAGATCGGCTCCAGAATATCACGCAAGGCACCACGATTGGCCAGCCGGTCGGCATTGGTCACAAACCGGGGGTCACTGTGCAGATGCTGCAGATCCATAGCGGCAAGCAACTTCGCGTAGACCCCGTCATTGCTGGGCGCCAGGGCAATCGGCTTGTCCGCCGTCTCGAACACTCCATAGGGCGCAACCAGCGGGTGATCGTTGCCGCTGCGCATCGGCGATCTGCCGACCGCCAGGTGATCGGACGCCATGTAACTGAGCAGACTGACCATGCTGTCGGTCAGGCTGATGTCAACATTCTGAACCCCGGAAGGCGCACTGCCTGCTGCCGGTCGGTCCACCAGGCGTGAAACCACACCCAATGCGCCATAGAGGCCGGCCACCAGATCGCTGATCGGAAGCCCCGAACGGACGGGCGGTTCGCCTTCGACGCCATTGACGCTCATGAAGCCGCTGAGGGCCTGGGCGATAAAATCAAAGGCCGGCCGCTGCGCATAGGGACCGCTGGCGCCGAAGCCACTGATGTTGCAGACGATCAGCTTGGAATTGAGTTCTTCCAGTTCCGGTATGGACAGGCCCATCTTGTCGAGCACACCCGGTCGGAAATTTTCCACCAGGACATCGGCGCTGCGGATTATCTGTCTGAGAATGGACTTGCCTTCGTCGCTGTAAAGGTCGAGCGAAACTGAGCGCTTGTTGCGATTGTAGGCCGCGAAATACCAGCTGAAGCCATTCACCTTGGCGCCCTGCTCGCGCAGCGGGTCGCCGCCGATGGTCTCGATCTTGATCACATCCGCGCCCAAATCTGCGAGGAGCTGGGTGCAGAACGGACCGGAGATGATACGTGTCAGGTCGACAACCCGAATTCCGTTGAGGCTCATGCTTGTCTCCGTCATTGTCCGGCGTAGGTGGTCGGGCGCAGGTGGCTCAACCCGAAGCGCGTGCCGAGGCGTTCAAGTCATAAAGGGTTCCGACCGGTTCGGAGCGTAACAGCCGGGCGGGAAGAGTGCGTCCGAGCCTGCTTTCAAGCAGCTTGCCTACGTCAATTAGAGTCGGCAGATCAATGCCGGTAGACAGACCTTCCAGATGCAGAAGATGCACCAAGTCCTCGGTCGAGATGTTACCCGATGCGCCGGGCGCGAATGGACAACCGCCAAGACCACCAATGGCACTTTCAAACCGGTTTGCACCGGCTTCCAGGCCCGCCATGACATTGGCGAGCCCCATGCCTCGGGTGTCGTGAAAATGCAGGATCAACTGCATGTCCGGCAGTTCCGCCTGAAGGCTCGAAATCAGTTGCTTTACCCGCCGCGGGGATGCCGAGCCGATGGTGTCGCCTAGTTTGAGAACCCGGATTCCCATCGCATGGTACGCCGTGGCGAGCTTGAGCACCTGAGCGGTCCCGACCTGTCCCTCGAACGGGCAGTCATAGGCCACGGCCACCGAGCCATAAAGCTCAGCATCAGCCGTTTTGGCCAGTTCCCCAAGCGGCTTGATGCGCTCAAGCGCTATCTCGATACTTGTGTTGGAATTGGCCAGCGAATGGCTTTCAGTAGCAGATGCAAAGGCGACCCAGACCTTGACATTTGCCGCAATGGCCCGCCTGGCACCGCGTTCATTCGGCACTAGCGCCTCAAGCACAAGTCCGTCGACGGGCTTGATGCCGGCGATCACCGCCTCGGCGTCAGCAAGTTGCGGGATTGCCCTGGGCGAGACAAACGAGGTGGCTTCGAGTCGGCGCAATCCGGCCGCGGTCAGACGGTTGCCGAGATCAATCTTGTCAGCGGTCGAGAAGAACCCCTTTTCGCTCTGCAACCCGTCCCGCAGTCCGACTTCAGTGATTTCAATCCGGTCCATTGCTCACCCTTTGGAACGACCGAAGACATGATCGGCGGAAGGAAACTGCCGGGTGCGCACTTCGTTTGCAAAAGTCTCGATGGCTTCGCGGATGGTGGGCATGACCTGGGCATAGCGCTTGACAAATTTGGGCTTGAAATCCTCGAACATGCCGATCACGTCGTCGACCACCAGAATCTGCCCGTCGCAATCTACCGAGGCGCCGATGCCGATTGTGGGGATCGACATCACCTGATTGATCTTCTCGGAGGCGGATTCGATCACCCCCTCGATCACCAGCGCGAAGCAACCCGCACTTTCCATCGCCTTTGCCGCAGTAATCAGTTCCTGAACGGCAAGCTCATCCTTACCTTGGGTCTTGAACCCGCCCATCGTGTTGATGGATTGCGGCGTCAAGCCGATATGGCCCATCACTGGCACACCACGTGTCGACAGGAAGGCCACGGTTTCGGCCATTTCGATACCGCCTTCGAGCTTGACTGCATCGCATCCGGTTTCCCGCAAGATCCGGGCCGCACTCATGAAGGCCTGCTCGGGGCTTGCCTGGTAATCGCCAAACGGCAGATCGACCACCACGCAAGCATGATTGCAGGCCCGCACCACGGCCCTGCCGTGCCGGATCATGGTGTCGAGGTCAACGCCTACTGTGGAATCCTCGCCATAGATCGTCATCGCCAGCGAATCCCCGACCAGGATGAAGTCGACGATGGAATCCATCGCCTTGGCCATCGCGGCGGTGTAAGCGGTCAGGCCGACAATCGGTTCGCCACCCTTGCGCGAGCGAATGTGCTGGGAGGTTATCTTCTTTGATGTTGTATGGACGCTCACAATGGTCTCACTTTGCTTGACTTAAAACCGGCATGGACTGCATACCGCCTGCACTAGCGCCACGCTTGGGAGGATAGCGCGAGATGTGCAGGCAAGGCATCCTGGCACTGTTGGAGCCGGCAGCCGGACATTTCTCCAGGTTGGAAAAAGCGCGCCAGCGGCTGGATCGAAATTCGGACATGACCGACAAATCGGCAAGTCTCGATTGGCGAATGCTGTGTCCCGTCTGGCCGAATGCACCAACCCCTTTGGCTACCCGAACGGGATAAACAGCACGATCTGCGGAAACAGGTAGATCAGGAAAACGGTCAGCAGCATGATCGCTAGGAAAGGCAGCACACCCTTGGTCACCTCGCCCAGGCTGGCCTTGCCGACCGCCTGGATGACAAACAGGTTGAGCCCCACTGGCGGCGTGATCAGCGCGATCTCGATCATCAACATGAAGACGATGCCGAACCAGACCGGATCGATGCCCATGCTCAAGAGTGCAGGAAACAGGACCGGCACCACGATCAGCAGCATCGACAGCGATTCGAGGAAGAAACCGAGGATCAGCAACGCAACGCAGACAATGAAGATGAACGAGCCGACCTGGTCGAAATTGTCGATGATTAGCCCGGAGATTTCGTGGGGAATCCGGTAAAGCGTGATCGCCTTGGCAAAGATCTTGGCGCCGGCAACAATGAGGAAAATCGTCACGGTGGTCCGCATCGATCCGATCACCGCTTCGCCGAAGAGTTGCCAATTCAGCGTGCGCAGCATCAGGCTGGTAATGATGATGGCGAGCACGAAACCGACACCGGCAGCTTCAGTTGGTGTAAACACACCGCCATACAGACCGATGAAGATGATCAGAGCCAGACCAACACTGGGCAATGCCCGGATACTGGCTGCCTTGCGCTCGTCCCAGCTTGCCTTAGGCAGCGGATCGAAGGCCTTGGTGTAGGCGGCATAGAGCATAGAAAAGGCGATGAACAATCCCGCCAGAAGCAACCCGGGCGCGACACCGGCCAGAAACAGCGAAACAATGCTCTGCTCCGTCAGAACGCCATAGACAATCAGCGGCACCGATGGGGGGATCAGAATGCCCAGCGTGCCACCGGCAGCAAGCAACCCGAGCACGAACGGGCGCTGGTAACCGCGTGACGTCATTTCCGGGATCGCCACCGTTGCAATCGTCGCCGCAGTGGCAATCGAACTGCCTGAAATCGCGGCAAAAATGGCGCAGGAAATGACGGTTGCCACGGCCAGTCCGCCTGGCCAGTGCCCAACCCAGCTTTGAACGGCCGCGAACAGGTCACGGCCAACACCACCCTTGAGCAGGATGTTGGACATCAGCAGAAACAGCGGGACTGCCAGCAGAATGAAGGAATCGACCGAACTGTAGAGCGCCTGGGTAACAATAATCGGGTTGAGACCATCAAGGATGATCAGCACCGCGCCCATGCCGCCGAGTGCAAAGGCAATGGGTATCCCGATCAGCAGGACAGCAAACAGCGAAAGGATGATCAGGAACGCGGTCATCTAGATGGTATCTTCCCAATTCCGGTCGACGTTACCCTTCAGATGGCCGTCGCGAAGCACCCCCTGCGCCTCGACTAGGCACTGGATGAAAAGCAGCGCGAAGCCAATTGGAATGGAGATTTCTGTCAGCCATTGCGGAACCGACAGCATCGAGGCGGTCTTGCGGCCAATCTGGACGCTCTCGTTGACGGTCACCACGCCATAATAAACAGCGACAACGCTGAAGGCGGCGATCCAGATCAGCGTCAGAAATTCACTCGCCAGTCGCCAGCGGGGCGACATCTTGTCCTGTATCACGGTGATCGAAATCAGTTCGCGTTTGTGAAGCAGGTGCGCGGCTGACATGTAGACCGCCCAGATCAGGAAAAACCGCGCCATCTCCTCGGTCCAGCTGGTGGGAGCAAGGAAGACATAGCGCATGACCACTTCGTAACTGATCATCACCCCGATCGCGACGAAAAGCGCGCTGGCGACAATGGCGAAATAACCGGTGAGTTTGCTGAACATCGACGGACCAAGCCCCGACCTGGAGTTAATGGCGCCGACCCTGTACGGCCGGCGCCAGAAACCGAAGACTACTGAAGTGCCTCAGCAGCTTCCACAACTTTACGACCGAGGTCGCCCGAGCTTTCGATGTATTTATCGATCATCGGCGCAGATGCCTTTTTCCAGGCGGCAAGCTGTTCGTCATCAAGCGTGATGACTTCCATCTTGGTCTGGGTCCGGACGAAGTCGATCGCCTCGATTTCCTTGCGGTTGACGTCGTCGCGCAGACTCTTTTCAACCTGCTTGGCGGCTTCGTCGACGATCGCCTTGTGGGCATCGCTCAGCCCATCCCAGACGCCCTGGTTGATCAGTACCACAAATTCCACGTCAGCGTGGTTAGTGACGGTGAGATGGTCGAGCACCTCATAGATCTTGCGCGAGGTCACGCCCGCTGCCGATGACATACCGGCATCGACAGTCCCGCGCTGATAGGCGAGGAATTGCTCTGAGCCGGAAATCAGGGCTGGCGCGCCGCCCAGCAACTCAACGAAATTGCCCAGCGTCTTGCCGAACACGCGGACCTTCATGCCCTTGAGATCTTCGGGCATGTGAACCGGCTTGTTGCTCATGACAACAGCGCCGCCAACGGCCTGCCACCACAGCACCTTTGCACCGGTTTCAGCAATTGCACCGTCAAGCAGCTTGCGGATTTCGCTTCCGGGCGCGGTTGCCTTCTCGACGGCTTCGAGCGACGGCAGGCTGAACGGAACATAGAAGAAATCAACAGCCGGGATGGTACCGGCGAAACGGGTGAGCGAAGCTGTACCCATGGCGACGGCACCGGAGGAAACCGCCTGCGGCACTTCGCTGTCCTTGTACAATTGTGCGGAGTCGTAGATTTCGACCGCGATCTCGCCACCGGATTTCTCCTCGACTATTTTTTTGAATTCCATAAGATTTGACGTGGTCGGATGTGAGGCCGGAAGCTGCGCGGTCACCTTGAGGGTGACATCAGCGGCCCAGGACGCAACAGCGCCGGCCAGTGTAACGCCAATCGCAAGTCCTGCTGCGGTCAGCAACCGCGCCGTGGTGCTAGTTTTCATATCTGTGCTCCTCCCGAGAGACTCAAGTTTTCTTGCGGATCATTCATTGGTAGAATGGCACGAGGTCTGCCACCATTCTCTTTTGGCGAACCCAGCGTCTCAATTTGATGAGAGATGGCTGTCCGTGACTGGCTCAGCCTACGACAGTGCACCTGATCCGGTCGCGAACGACATTGAACAACTCGCAAATTCGCACGCGGTTTCTTCCTTAAAAAACGGCACAAGTAGGCAGTGTTGAGCAGAATCTATTTCAGTGATGATTTCAAGCGGGATGCGGTCGCTCGGATTACCGAGCGGGGTTACGCTGTTGCAGAGGTTTCGAAGCGGCTGGGCGTCAGCCCGCATTCTCTCTACGTATGGATGAAGAAATTTTCACAGCCTCCTGGCGGTGACGACAAGGATGCCGAGATCAGGCGACTGAAGCACCAATGACCAGGACCTGAATATCCGGACAGAACGGTTGACCGCCGAGGGGTGCAGCCTCATTTGCTCGGAAAAGGTGTCTGGCAAGAGCCGCGACGAACTCGCTACCATTCTCAGTTTCCTTCGACCAGACGACGAGCTGATGGTCACGCGGCTAGACCGGCTTGGCCGCGATACCCGGGACGTGTTGAATATCATCTATGAATGCGAGCAAAAGCAGGCCTTCGTGACCGTGCTCGATCCCTACGTCTCGACCAAGGGCGAAATGGGTCAGATCGTGATGACGGTGTTTGGTCGGAGCAAGGGTGGCAAGCAACGGATTGATCGGGATGAAGTCCTGCGGTTGGCAGGCGGTGACGAAAAGCCATCCGCAATTGCGCGGATGCAAGTTTATCGGATTCTAGGTGAAAATGGCTGACGCCTGAAATGGGGCTGAATTGCCCCTAAATTTGTGCACGCCTTCGTTCCTGAATTTGAGGCGGGGCGGCTATGATTGGCAAAGTCGGCAATGCCGCCGTTCGTAGAAACCATAGCGAACGACCGCTCTCCGCCCTTATTGCGTTTGCGACAAAAACAGTGGCCGTCATAGCGTGGCCAAATCGAAAATTGCAAAAGCCAAACGGGCACGCATGGGATTTGTAGCCGACATTCTGTTGGTGTCGCGGACCGTTAGGGAACAGCGGGCATTTAAGAAGCTGGGAACCAACCAGTTCGCATTATAGCTTATCAGTGGCCGCCTCTTTTTCCAGCGTGGTGCGAGCCTCCTTCTTCAGGCTCACCTTGTCGACCTTGCCAACCGGAAGCATCGGCAGCGCGTTGGAGACTATGAAGCGTTTAGGGATCTTGTAGCTGGCAAGCTGTTCTGCGCACCACGCCTTGAGTGACTCCTCCGTGAGATGCGATCCAGGCTGCTGTGAGACATAGGCCCATCCTACCTCATCGAAAAGTGGATCTGGGAGCCCGACTACCGCGCTCAGAACTACCTGGGGATGTTCCTCCAGCGCAAGTTCGATTTCGCGCGGATAGACGTTATAGCCTCCAGATTTGAACATCTCGCTCATGCGACCGATGAACTGGATACTTCCGTCCTGGCACACGCGTGCGATGTCGCCCGTCTTCAGCCAGCCATCAGTGAACACCGCCTCGGTCTCGGCGGGACGCTCAAAATAGCTCTTCATGCAATAGCGTGCGCGCACCTGGATCTCGCCGTCCTCGCCAACGTCGCACACCGTGCCGTCAGTGCGCGCTACGCGCACCTCGCCCGGTGGAGTCGGGTAGCCGATCGTGTTCATCATCACGTCGCGGTTGTAGCCGTCTTTGCGCGCGTAGGTTACCGAACCGCAGCTCTCGGTCATGCCATAGGTCAGGCCAACATTGCATTTGGCGGCAAACAGGATGTCGATCAGACTGCCTGGCATCGCCGCGCCTGAGTAGATGACCCATTGCAGCTGGTCGAGCATACCCCGCTCAAAAGCCGGGTGCTCTGCAAGCATCTGGAACATAGTGGGCAGCGTGTAGAGCATGTTGATCTCACCCGCCTTTATCGCTCGCACGAAATCAGCAGGCCGATGCTTGTCGACCAGTGTGATCGTACCTGCGCCAACGAAAGTAAACAGCGAGAGGAAGTGCATTCCGCCGATATGGTTGATTGGCAGCGGGTTCATCACGCGCGGATAGGGGGTGGCAGGGAATTGTTCGTTCTGTGTCCGGCTGCGGCGCAGGAGCTCGCGCTGGCGAAGCTGCACGCCCTTGGGACGTCCGCTTGAGCCAGATGTATAAACGAGTAACGCCGCCGCTTCGGAGTTGACGGCAGCAACCGCCAACTCGACAGCGAGCACTCTGTCGGCGCTGTCGGGCTCGTCAAGCCAGTCGGCGAAGGAAACATCGTAGCCGGAAATGCCATCGAGGCCGACTGTACGCGCGATCGAACTATGCACGCGGCGGATCTCTAACAGGTCTGCTGCATAGTCGCGGCCTTCGTGTTCGCGAATGCCGAAGATCAGCTTTGGGCGGGCGTCCGAGACCACGTAGTGTAGTTCGCGCTGTGTGTATTTTGGATTGAGGCCTAGCCACAACACGCCGAGCTTCGCGGCGGCGAGGAAGATCACCATCACCTCGGCGCGCGGAGCAGCCAGCGTCGCAATCCGGTCGCCCGCGCGCACGCCCGCCGAGTACAGTGCCCTGGTACAGCGCATCACCTCGGCGCGCAGCTCGGCATAGGTAAGGCTCGTCTGAGCATCGCGAACTGCCACTCGGTCGGCATGATTTTCAGCGTGATGGTCGAGGCAGTCGCCAAGCCGCGTTTCGTCGTTGAATTGGTCGAGTTCGGCCATGGTTATCTGCCCCCTTCAAGCTTGTGGTCCTTGTTCTTAAGGCCCGCTATGAACGCTTGGCGCGCGGCGTTGCCTTCGGGATCGGTCATGCAGACCAGCATGTCGTCCATGTCGGCATAGCTGGTCGAGGCCGAGAGCGCGTTCGAGGCGGCATTGGTCGAGCGCTTGATTAGCTGGGCGGCCAGCCGCGGGACGCTGCAGGCCTCGCGGGCCAGTTCGAAGGCCGTCTTGTCGGCATCGTTCCCTTTGGCGATTTTGTCGGTTAGGCCCCATTTGTCGCATTCGGCCGCTGAATGGCGGCGGCAGAGGATCGATAGCGTCTTGGTGCGGGCTGGGCCTATCAGACGCGTCAGCCGCGGCACGGTATTCCAGCCATAGATGAGTCCGAGCCGCGCCTCCGGCACGTAAACCCAGGCATCTTCGGCCATGACACGCCAGTCGCTGGCCAGCGCTAGCGCTAAACCACCGCCGACCGCGCCGCCGGTGATCGAGGCGATGGTAAGCTGTGGCAGCGTTTCCCACTCCGTGCACAGCCGACCGCCCTTATGGGTCATGCGGCGCACTCTGTTTACGTCGGTCTCGTTCTCGATGGCATCGAAAGTTGAGACGTCCGCGCCGGCGCTGAAGAAACCGCCCTCGCCACGCAGGACGATCACCTTAGTATCGGAGTCCTCGTGAAAGCTGGAAGCGGCCTCCATCAGCCCATCGATCATCTCGTCTGTGATGGCGTTTTTTTGCGCGGGACGATTGAGCGAAACTACGGCTATCTCGGGCGCGTCGGGAAGATGTTCTATGCGAACTGGTTTCTGTGCTGTCATGACTTTGGATCCACGATGAGTTTGCCGATATGTTTATGCGCAACTAGTTCGGCCAGCGCTTCATTGATTTTTTCGAGCGGGAAGCTGGCCGCGATATGCGGCCTAATCGCGCCCTGACGGTAATATTTGGCCAGCTCCTCGAACATCGCGTCTGTGCGTTCGGGAAGGTGCGTCTGGTAGACGCCCCAATAAAGGCCAATTACGTCGACGTTCTTCACTAGCAGATGGTTGGCCGGGAAATTCGGAATGTTACCGCTGGCGAAGCCGACGATGACAAAGCGCCCCTCGAAGGCAAGCGCGCGTAACGCTTGGCGAGCAAGCTCGCCGCCAACCACGTCAAAGACGATGTCGACGCCTTTTCCGCCGGTCGCTTGCAGAAGCCGTTCCTTCAGGCCGGCGTGGTCGGCGTCGAGGACGGTAACGTCGCCCATCGAAGCAATCGCGGCGCGCCGCGCTGCGCCGCTTGCCGTTGCGATCACCCGGGCGCCGCGCGCAAGCGCGAGCTCTACCGCCGCGCGGCCGACGCCTCCCGCAGCGCCGGTGACGAGGACGGTTTCTTCGGGCTTAAGTCTCCCGCGCTCGAACAGACCGCATGCGGCAGTGCCGTAAGGGATGAAGAAGCCCGCCGCCTCGCTGAACGGCATCTCATCCGGCACGCGTTGCGCGCGCGCTACATCGAGTAATGCCTGTTCGGCATAGGCCCCGGAGACGACCTGTCCCATCACCCGGTCGCTCAGCCGGAACTTCGTAACGTCTGCGCCGACCTTCGTCACAGTGCCGGCAAGCTCGGCACCCGGTATGAAGGGCGGCTGCAGTTTTTCCTGATAAGTGCCGCCGATGACTAGCGTATCGGCGAAGTTGAGCCCTGCTGCGGCCACCTCGACCAGTATCTGTCCCGGTCCCGGCTCGGGCGTGGCGACGGTGGCTACCGGCAGCCTGGCCGGCCAGCGCAGTTCCTCGCAGACAACCGCGCGCATGGTCATTGGCCCATGCTCCCCGGCAGCCACAGCACGATTTGCGGAAAGATTAGCATGGTCAGGATCAGCAGGATGTGGGCGGCGACATGCGGCCACACGCCGCGAAACACAGTCTCCACCGGCTGGTTGGTGTTGCGCGCGACCACGTAGACGTTGAGCCCGATCGGTGGAGTGACCATGCCAACCTCCGCCAGAAGGATGATGATAATACCAAACCAGATAGGGTCGTAACCAAGCGACAGCACCACTGGCAACACTACCGGTACGGTCAAAATAAGGATCGAGAGCTGGTCGAGAAAGCAGCCGAGGACGATGTATAGCACGACCAGGAACAGCATCACGGCGTAGGGCGGCAGGTCGTGGGCGGCGACAAAGTTGACGAGGTTCTGAGTGACCTGCGTGATGGTGATGAAGAAGCCGAATATCTGCGCCGAGATCACGATGAGGCCAATCATGGCGGAGGTGAGCACGGTGCTTAGAAGCGCGCGCTTAAAGGTATCCCAGTTCATGTGGTCGGTGATCACGGCGAAGACGAATGCGCCGAGTGCACCGAGTGCGGAGGCCTCCACCGGCGTGGCGATGCCGAGATAAATGAGGCCTGTCACCAGCATGAACAGACCAAGGAAAGGACCGGCGACGCTGAGCGAGCGGAATCGCTCGCTCCAGGAATAGCTGCGCCGCGAGGGGGCAAGCGAGGGGTCGCGCCAGATCAGCAACCAGATAGTCGCGATGATGAACAGCGTGACGAGAAGACCGGGCACGATGCCCGCCACAAGCAGCTTGGCGACGCTGGTTCCGGTCAGAAGGCCGTAGAAGATGATCGCTATGCTTGGCGGGATAAGCATGGCGAGAGTGCCGGCGATTGAGACGATGCCGCTTGCGAAGCCGCGCTCATAACCTTCGTCCACCATCGCGGGAATGCTGGTGGAGGACAGCGTTGCCGCTGCCGCCGTGCTCGAGCCAGAGATCGCGCCAAAAGCGGCGCCAGTAAGCGCCGTCGCGATACCCAGGCCACCCGGCAACCAGCTCGTCCAGCGGGCGATGGCATGAAAGAGTGAGCTCGATACGCGGCTTGCAATCATGAACTCTGCCATCAGCAGGAACATCGGGATGGTCAGGAACTCATAGCTGCTGATCGCGGACGCGGGCGCGGTGGCGAGGATGCCGAACAGAAGCTGCGAGCCACCGAACATATAGAGACCCGCCGCGCCCGCGATTGCGAGGCTGAAGGCGACGGGAATGCCGAAGCTGAGGTTGAGGAGGAGAAGCAACACTGTGATGATGACAAACATGGCTCACTCCTGCGGAATCGCGTGGGCGTCAATGCCGATTTCGAGCTTGTCGGCGACGGAAGGATCGAGTGAGGCGCAAAGGTGAGCTAGAGCTCGATGCAGGGAGCGCAGGGCGAGAGGCGCCATGCCGAGAGGAATCAATATCTTGCCGGGCCAGATTGGCCAGATTACGGCCCCGAAGAGTACGTCTCCGTTGCTCCAAGAAGTCCAGGCTTCCTCCGCGCCCAGCCAGGCGACCCAGAAGAAGACGAAGCTTGCGGCCAGGCTGCCGATAGCAAGCGCTGCGTGATAGGCGTGCTGATTCATTATCTGGGCGAAGAAATCGACGCTAATATGATAGTTGAGTCTTAGCGTGTAGGACAGGCCTAGAAAGAAGCCCGCAATCAGAAGGTAGTGAATGGTCAGGTCGTAGACCCACTCCAGCGGATTGTTGAACGCATAGCGCATCAACACGTCCGCCCCGGTTATCGCCATCATGGTTAGGATCGCTGCCCCGGCCATCGCCGCCAGAAATACATCCAGCCATTTCAGGTATCTGTCGGCTTCAATCAGCGCTTTTAGCATGGTTTTGTAGCTCCTCCGCGCTGCCACTTGTTTGCTGGCACCGTCGCCGACGGTGCCAGCACGCAAGGGGTCGGCCCACCGGCTAGTCACTCTCGCGCCAGTTGGCGCTCTTGTCTCTTACTTGGAGTTGAGCGCATCGCGGAAGGCCGCGAGCACTTCGGAGCCGGGCTTTCCGAGACCGTCGACCTGCTCGGCCCACTGCTGCTGAACGGTCGAGAGCGAGTTGTCCAGCTTGGCAAGCTCTCCGTCTGCCATACTGTTGGCTTCTACGCCGTAGCCTTCGAGCTCCTTGATCACCTTCGGCTCCTCCGCGTCCACATACTCGCAATGGTTCTTCGTGGCGAACTTACCTGCTTCCGTTAACGCCGACCTCTGGTCATCGGAAAGCGAATTCCAGGCACGATTGCTGATGGCATAGACCGTGATAAAACTGCCTAGGCTAACATCGGTCGTCTGATGCTTGAGTACTGTCTGCAGGTCGAACACCTTGACGCTTTGCAGCGGCGCGAAAGAGCCGTCGAGTGTGCCGCGGCTCATGGAAGCTAGGATGTCAGGGCCGGGCATGCGCACGGAAACTGCCTCAAGCGCATTGGCGGTCATGTCCATCGCGCCGCCGGCAGTGCGGATCTTGAGACCCTTGAAATCGTTAACAGTTTCAACCTTCTTCGCCACAGTCAAGATCTTGTAAGGTGCGTAGGCGATGGAGACGAGGATGCGCACATCGTATGGCTTGAATTCATTTTCCGCGATGATGCCTTCGCCGGTGGCCAGCTCGGCGAAGGCGGCCGTGCCCTCGCAGGCTGTATCAAACATCGCCGGAAGCTCTGCAACAGAGCTCAGGACAAACTTGTCAGAAATGTATGCTGGCGAAATGTCGGCGATGTCGGCTACGCCGGTCTGCACTAGGCGCAGCGCGTCCTGACCTTTGCCGAGCTGGCCACCCGGGAAGAACTGGATGTCGATGCTGCCGCCGGACAGTTCTTTGACCTTTTCCATAAAGGGCTCAGCGGCGTTGGCAACGGTGTAGTGGCTTACAGGCATCCAGTCTGCGAACTTTAGCGTAACCTTTTCCTGTGCGAGTGCTGGGGCGGTCGTGATGCCAAGAACGGCGGCAAATGCGGCGCTGAAAACGGTGTGCCCGATATTACTGTAAGTCATGTCTACTTCTCCTCCACTTAATGTTCTGATCATTTCCCAAGTTCGGTGGGTCCGCTCGATACGGAGTGTGCCACCAGTCGCGCGGCAGCTGCTTTCGATGCTGCGCGGATTTGATTCGCCAACTCTTCCAAAGGGCGCGATTTCATGCGTGCTGTGGGTCCGGTGACGCCGATGCTGTAGACGGCGCCGAAAGGCGCAACGAACACCGGCGAGGCGATGGAGAACACGCCTTCATCGATCTCTCCATCGCAGATGGCATAACCCCTGCTACGCACCTCACCGAGCTCTTGCCACAAGCCTTCCAACTGTTCGGGGATTAGCGGCATGTCAGATTTCTCATGCGCGCTGTCCAGCCACGTCTGGACATCTTGCGTCTCACAGAAGGCGAGTATCGCTTTGCTGGAAGAGCACTTATCGAGCGGCCGCTCGCCGAGTCCAGGGAAGATGTAGGACTGCTGGGTTCCTGGTACCGGCAGCGCATCGACGATCTCAATGCGGCCGAAGTGACGACGCGCGAAGAATGCCGTTTCCTGCAGCTCCGTTGCCAAGTTTAGCAGGATTGGCAGGATTGTATGGGAACGCTGCGCGTTGAACATGCGCGGGATCAGGAGGTCATCGAGTGCGGGGCCGAGCTCGAATATTGCGGAGCGCCGCTGCCGAAGATAGCCGACTTCGCACAGGGTCATAGCGAGACGATGAGTCGTGCTGCGCGGCAGTTGAACTGCGTCGGCAATTGCGGTCGCGCCGATACCATCGTCCGACAGGGCAACGGCGGACAGAACCTGATGGTAACGCTGGAGCAGTTGAGATGTCATTGTTCCACCAATTGAGATTGAATCTCACGTTATGAGACGCGCAGAAAGCAGTCAAGTGGAATTCGCCGCACGATACAAGCGTGGCTGCTGCTTGTACGCGCTCTGTGGTGGCCGTATCGCTGGCGTCGGATGAGCCGCATGTCAGCGTCGGATCAGAATAATCAATTGTCCAGAAGTGGCGGCACCCACCGAGGTCGATAGAGCCGAAGTCATGCTCGCCGTACGTGTCATTTTCTGAAGTAAATTCATCAAAATGCCGGACCCTCCTCAACAGGGTCCGGCGGTCGCTTTCTTGCATGGCAGCAACACCAGCAGTCATCACGATGTTGATTTCCACTGAGAACTGACCCGGCTACAAAGGATATTTCCATCGAGAATTGACCCATGTTTGAACCTTGCCCTGCGTTTTTTCAGCGGGGGCTACGGAGTGATCGACATGGCATTATTGAGCGTGATCCGACGCTGGCATTCTTGAGAGAAATTATCGATCCGGGAGATTGGCCGCAGGACTGGCCTGTCCCGGAATACCGTTCGCAAGTATCTGCGCGTTGACTGTGGAGAGCCGAAGTTCAAGGTTCCTGAGCGACCTAGCAAGCTCGATCCTTTTGCCGACCGATTGTCGGCCTGGCTGAGGACGGAGGCCAAGAAGTCCCGCAAGCAGAAACGCACCATGAAGCAGCTGCATGGGGACTTGGTGAGCCTGGGCCATGAGGGTTCCTACAATCGTGTTGCCGCCTTCGCCCGGGATTGGAAGGCGGATATGCAGAGAGAACTTCAGACGACAGGACGCGGGACATTCGTGCCACTGGCGTTCGATCCGGGTGAAGCCTTCCAGTTCGACTGGTCGGAGCACCGGCGATCATCGGCAATGAACGCACCAAGCTGCAGGTGGCCCATACTAAGCTCAGTTACTCCAGGGCTTTCATTGTCCGGGCCTATCTGCTGCAGACCCACGAGATGCTGTTCGACGCCCACAATCATGCCTTCCGTGTCTTCAGCGGCGTTCCCCGCCGCGGCATCTACGACAACATGAAGACCGCGATCGACAAGGTCGGACGGGGCAAGTCGAGAAGAACGTTCAGGATGCTCGTCATCGACTGTGGCAGCCACTGCCTCGCTTTCCATCGCTTGAAGCCCTGAACGACTGGTTGGAGGGGCGATGCAAGGAACTCTGGGCGCAGACGTCCCATGGCAAAATGCGGGGCACGATTGCAGACATCTGGGCTGAGGAAGTGCAAGCTCTCATGCCGGCATCCCGGCCGTTCGACGGCTTTGTCGAATACACCAAGCGAGTGTCCCCGACCTGCCTGGCGCACCTGGAGCGCAACCGCTACAGCGTTCCGGCATCCTTCGCCAATCGCCCGATCTGTCTTCGGGTCTATCCAGACCGTATCGTTGTCGCCGCAGAAGGACTAATCATCTGGGAGCACAGGCGCATCATCGACCGTTCTCATGATCGGCCAGGACAGACTATCTACGACTGGCGGCATTATCTGGCGGTGGTCCAGCGTAAGCCCGGCGCTCTCGCCTCGTCGATGGCAAATCCATCACGCCGCCTTCCATCGATGCGCTGCAGGCCCTGGCGCTCGCCAATGAACCCAAGGCCAATGTCGAACGCTACGACACTCTGCGGAAGGCTACGGAGGTGCGCCATGCGTCATAATACAGCGAGCGGCACTATCGTCATCATGCTGCGAAGCCTGAAGATGCACGGCATGGCACAGGCCGTCGGCGAACTGACCGAACAGGGATCGCCGGCCTTTGAGGCCGCCATTCCAGTCCTGTCGCAACTACTCAAGGCCGAGACGGCAGAGAGGGAGGTCAGATCAACAGCCTATCAGCTGAAGACGCCCGCTTTCCAGCCTATCGTGATCTGAACGGCTTCGACGTCTCAAGCAGCGAGGTCAATGAAGCCCTGGTGCGCCAGCTGCATCGATGCGACTTCCTCGACGAGGCCAACAATATCGTGCTGGCCGGCGGCCCTGGCGAAGGCAAGACCCACATCGCCACGGCGATCGGCGTGCAGGCAATAGAGCATCATCACAAGCGCGTCCGGTTCTTCTCGACTGTCGAACTGGTCAACGCGCTTGAGCAGGAGAAGACACAAGGTCGGTCAGGTCAGTTCGCCAATCGCCTGATGCATTCCGATCTCATGATCCTTGATGAGCTTGGCTATCTACCGTTCAGTGCATCAGGCGGTGCTTTGCTCTTCCATCTGCTGAGCAAGCTCTATGAGCGCACCAGCGTCATCATCACCACCAAGCTCAGCTTCAGCGAATGGGCCGGCGTGTTTGGCGATGCCAAGATGACGACCGCGCTGCTCGATCGGCTCACCCATCACTGCCACATCCTCGAAACGGGAAACGACAGCTTCCGCTTCAAGAACAGCTCGGCCCATGAACCCAAAAACGCAAAGGAGAAAAACCAGAACTTGACCGCAACATCAGACCCGAAGGATAACTGAAAGGCGGGTCAAATCTCGGTGGAAATACCGGGTCAGTTCTCAGTGGAAATCAACACTTTGTCGGTCTCGTCTCTAATCGAATCAGCTGGGGTTGCTCACGCAGGTTTGTTGTTGTGCGAGCCAAATCAGGTTGCTTACTATGCGCATACTAGCTGGTTGGCTGGATGAGCAGATTTGCACCAAATACCTGAAAAATATGGTGCCCCCGGCAGGATTCGAACCCGCGACCCCCTGATTACAAATCAGGTGCTCTACCAACTGAGCTACAAGGGCAGCGGGGATGCGGATAGCAGTAACCGGATTCGCAAGCAAGAGGGAAAAGCGCGATTGGCGCGGTGGGTCTGGCCGCAAACACCGCTTAACGCCCGTCGTGAAAATCCTTGCGCATGTAGATCGAGGTGAGGCCGACCTGGTAGCGGAAATCATATCCGTTGTCCGTCATGATCCGGAAGGTCTCGGTCTCCATGACGGCCGGAATGGTTAGGGCATAGGTCTCGATGGCGATCATGCGCGGCTTCAGCGGCCAGTCCGCAAGCGAGGCGATAGCCTCTTCATCCATGCCCTCGATATCGATGTTCATGAAATCGATCCCGTCAGGCGCCAGTTCTGCGCTCTCGGCGATGATGGAGGCGATAGAGCGGCAGGGTACCTTTATCGATTGCTGCTTGCCGCGCTCTGACGCCATATCCTGCACGACCGTGCCGGTGAGGTCCGTATGGCCTCCCGAGTAGAACTCTATCGTGTCCCGTTCCGCGGCGATCTTGTCGGAGACGACCGCGGCCCAGATCGTGCGATCCTGCTTTCGCACCCGGCGCAAGATGTCGGCGCTCTTGCGGTTGGCGTCGACATTGACGCCGGTCCATCCCCGAAGCCAGAGCCGCGCGGTGTTGGAATGGGCGAAGGGATGATGGGCGCCGATATCGACGTAGAAACCGTGCTTCTGCTTGTCGAAATTGCGATGGACGATCACATCTTCGCCCCATTGGCCGAAGCGCACCTTTATCTTTCCGTGAGGTCCAAGCAGGTGAAGCAGACGAAGGATGCGCATGGCCGATCTCAGTTGCTGTCCAGGTGACGGCGCGTCGCGTACAGCGCGATTGCAGTGGCGTTGGAGACATTGAGCGACTTGATCGCGCCGGGCATGTCGAGACGGGTCAGGATGTCGACCGTCTCGCGCGTCTTCTGCCTGAGCCCCTTGCCTTCGGCGCCGAGCACGAGTGCGATCCTGTCGCCCGAAAGCCCCGCCTCGATCGGCTCAGGTCCTTCCGAATCAAGTCCGACGGTGGTGAAGCCCTGCGCCTTGATCTCCTCGATGGCGGCGGCAAGGTTGCGCACCTCGATATGGTCGATGAGTTCGAGCGCGCCGGAGGCTGCCTTGGCCAGCACGCCCGATTCCTGCGGGCTGTGACGCTGGGTGGTCAGCAGCGCGCCGGCGCCGAACGCCACCGCCGAGCGCATGATGGCGCCGACATTGTGCGGGTCGGTCACCTGATCGAGGATGACCAGGAGCCGCGTGTCGCCGAGCGCCGACAGCGGCCGCGGCGACAGCGGCGCCGCTTCCAGAAGAACGCCCTGGTGCACCGCGTCATCGCCAAGCAGCCGGTCGATTTCCTGCGGGCTGACCAGCTCGAGCGGGTAGGGCAGGTCCGCATCCTCGGCGATTTCAAGCCGCATCAGCGCGTTGCGCGTGGCCTTCAGGCCGACAATCCGCCGCGCCGGGTTGTCAAGTGCCGCACGCACCGTGTGCAGGCCGTAGAGATAGATGGTGTCGGCTGCCACGCGGTCGGCGTAAAGCGCGCCCTTGCGTGCGGGAAGATCGCGCTTGTTCTTCGGTTGCACGGGCGGCAGGCCTTGGCTGTCCCGCTTGGCGTCGCGATGGGCGCGGCGCAGCTTGGCGTAATGGGTATCGCGGTTGGAACCGGGCGTTCCGGCATCGTCATCTTTGCTCATGCCGCGCTTATACGCCAATTGCCGCGCGGTGCAATCGGTGGCGTGAGGACGGTTTGGAACGCTCTGCGCAACAGCTCGCTCTGGCGCGCCGAACGCTGTCCGACAGGAACTCACGGTTTTTGTCTCAATCCATGTTGACACGGGAACCGCGCGCCGTCATAACGCCGACCGCGGACGGGGCTTTTCCAACCAATTGCCCGGCCCGCGAAGCCTGAAGTTTTCAGGCTGTCCATCTTGGATGCATGACCCTGACGGCTGGTCTGGAGGGATGCCCGAGTGGTTAAAGGGGACGGACTGTAAATCCGTTGGCTTCGCCTACGTTGGTTCAAATCCAACTCCCTCCACCACCGTCGCGGGGTCGTGAATGCGGGTATAGCTCAATGGTAGAGCAGCAGCCTTCCAAGCTGAATACGCGGGTTCGATTCCCGCTACCCGCTCCAAGGATTTCAATGATTTAACTATGGCTGGTTCCATCCGTATCGCAGGAATGCGGAACCTTCGTGCACAGCGGCTTTGCGGGCGCTGCGTGTGAAGACTGCGGCCGGCGGTGGAGCGCCACCGGCTTTGCAATTCGTGGCGACGGTCGGGGTGATCCCGCGGAAAGGCAATCAGCCGAATCGGCCGCCGACCGCCTCCGCATAGCGTTCCAGCCATTGGAACTGCGTGTCGTTCTCCACCGTCTCGGGAAACTGGTTGCGCAACATGGTGACCGCTTCCGCGGGCGGGTCTCCCGCATCGATGAGATGCATGGCTGCGGTGACACCACTGCGTCCGGCGCCATGATGACAACTCATCCCGACCGCGCCGCCGTCGTCAAAGATCGCATCAAACAACGGCCGCAACCGGCGCCAGGCACGAAGGAAGGGTTCTCCCGGTACGCTGTAGTCCTCGATCGGCAAGCCGATGACGCGCAGGCCGCGCGCGCGGGCGTTGCGCCTGAGCAGGGCCAGCGCACCCGCGGGCAGTTCCGTGCTGCTTGCGTGGACGAGAAGCAGCCGGGCTCCAGCGTTGGTGGCCTCGTTCAAGGTCGCATCCATCCGCTCGGGGTTGAGCCAGGCGTCTCCGCGCGCGTCCATGTCGAGCCCCGGAAACCCCATGGTGACGACGCGACCGCCGCCACGGCGGGGACAGATGGCGCGCACCGAACTGATCCCCGGGCAGTCTGATATGTCTTTCTGCATTCTGTGTCCTGTGAGGAGATGCGCGCCCCCCGGGTAGGGAGCGCGCCGCTTCTGGGTCAGCGAATCGGGAACGGGTACATCAGCCCGCCATCGGCCGCGTGGGCGTTCGGGGTGGTCGCGCGAACAAGGCCGAAGGGCGTGTCAGCACCCAGGTGACGGTCGAACACTTCGCCGTAGGAGCCGACCTGCTTGACGACCTGATAGGCCCAGTCTGCGGGCAGGCCGAGTTTCGCGGCCATGTCGGTGGTGGCGGAGTCGGCGCCGAACATGCGCTGGACGGCCGGCGTCTTCTGGTCGAGCTGGGACATGATCTCATCGATATTGGCTGAGCTAATCCCGAGGCTGTCGGCGTTGAGCATCACCTGGAAGCTCCAGAACAGTGCCGCCTCGAAAGCCTGGTCGGGACGCGCGACCAGCGTCAGCGGTTCGTTCGAGATCACCTCGGGCAGGATCACAAAGTCGCCCGGTGTGTCCGACAATTGCCGGTCGGCGCTCAGCGCAGTCACGTCGGAAGCGTAGACGTCGCATTTGCCCGAGAAGAAGGCTTCCAGGCGTGCGGTCTTGTCGGCGATGTTTTCAACCCGGTAGCTCATGCCTTTGGCGCCGAACCAGTCGGCAATGTTGAGCAGCGTGGTCGAACCGTCCTCTGCGCAGACGCTGGCGCCGTCGAGTTCTGCGGCGCTCGCAACGCCGAGCGAGCGGGGCACCATGAAGCCCTGCCCATCGAAGAAGGTGGTGGCGACGAAGGCCAGGCCTTCATCGGCATCGCGGGTGCCCGTGCGGGTAATCGAACGCGAGCCCATATGCGCCTCGCCGGCGACGATAGTCTTCATCGAATCGGAGAATCCGACCCCGCGAATGTCGGCCTTGGAGGCGTCGCCGAGGATGGCTGCGGCCGCCATCCGGCAGAAATCGGCGTTGAAGCCCTGGAACACACCCTGGCTGTCGGGCACGGAGAAGCCCGGGGCGGTCGGGCTGACCAGACAGATCAGGCTGTCCTTGGCCTTGATATCGTCCATGACTGGGCCGGCCAAGGCCGGTGCTGCTCCAAGCACAAGCGAGGAAGCAGTTGCGGTGACGAGGGATTTGAAAGTGGTCATGCGGGTCTCCTGCAGCGGTTGCTGGTTTATGATTGCCATACATGTATACAGGTATACTGCATCAGCTTGATGACACTTTCAATGGCTTCTTGCGCTCTGTCCCTTGTGAAGTTCGCGTCCGATCCAGGACAGGAATGCACAGGAGAGAAGAAACCAGATCCCGACAAAGGCGTAGGCCTCAAGCGCGTATTGCCCCCATCCCGGTTCGCTGAACGCCATCCGCGCCGTCGACGTCAGATCATGGATGCCAAGCACCACCACCAGCGAGGTGTCCTTGTAGGCGCCGATTACGGAGTTGACCAAGGCCGGCAGGCTGCGCGACAGGGCCTGCGGCAGCAGTACCAGCCCCATAGTCTGGCTCCAGGTCAGCCCGAGCGCCTTGGCGGCTTCGGTCTGTGCCTCGGGCAGCGATTGCAGCCCGCCGCGCACGTCTTCGGCGAAATAGGAGGCATGAAACAGGATCAGAGCCACCAGGGTCGCCATCACCGGGCTGATCCTCGTACCCGGCGGCAATGTCAGCGGCAGCACGAAGACGCCCACGAACAGCACCGTGACCATCGGCACGCCGCGCATCGTCTCGATATAGACGACCGCCGCCCTGCGCAGCACCGGCCAGCGGTCCTGGTGGCGCAGCACGGCCAGCGTCACCCCGAGCGGAAAGGCCAGTGCGATGGCGATGACCGACAGGATCAGCAGCACGGGCAAGCCGTTCCAGCGTGACATGTCCACGCGGTCGAGGCCGGCCCAGCCACCGCCCATCAGCAGGAAGGCGGCAGGAATGGTCGCGATCCAGAGCGCGACCAGCACTCGCGGCGTAATCCGGTCGAGCCGTCCGGTGATGCGCAGGCCGACGACTCCCGAGAGCGCCAGCAACAGCATCGAGGCCAGCCCCGGTCGCCAGTGGTCCTGATAGGGGTAGGTGCCAAACAACATGAACCGGCTTTTTTCCACATAGAACCGCCAGCATGCCCCGGCCGTTTCGGCGCAGGCGTGCATCGGCCGCTGCGGCGGAGATGCGGAAAGCACGGCCCAGTCCAGCACGATCCAGATCGCCCAGATCGCCAACGCCGCGCTCACGGCCGAGACCAGCGCGGTCAGCGGCGTACCGGCCCATTGTCGCAAGAGGTCACGACGCTGCGGGGGAGGCGGGGCGGCGGGGATCATGACACGTTCCTTGCGCTGCGGTTGCGAAGTCCGATGTTCAGCCGGTTCATCAGCGACGACGCACCGAGGCACAGTCCGAGATACAGGGCCATGGTGATGAGCATCATCTCCAGCGGGCGGAATGTCTGGTTGATGATGGTTCCGCTGACCGACATCAGGTCCGAGTAGCCCACTGCGATGGCGATCGAGGTGTTCTTGATCAGGTTCACATATTGATTGATCATCGGCGGGATGACGATCCGCAAAACCTGCGGCAACACCACGAACCGGGTCACCGTCCATGGCGCAAGCCCCAGGGCCCGTGCGGCCTCGACCTGTCCTGTGGGGACCGCCAGAATTCCGCCGCGCACCACTTCGGCAATCTGCGCGCCGTGATAGAGGCCCAGCGTGACAAGCACGACCAGGAACTGAACCGACACCCGCGCGCCACCATCAAAATCAAAGCGCACGAAGGTGGGCACGGAGACAACCAGCGGCACTTCCGCCAGCGCCGCAAACCCGAGCTGGCCGGCCAGGATCAGGGTCGCAGCCACGAGCACCACGGGCGTTTCCCGCCCTGTCGCGCGCTGGATCCGGCGCGCTCTGCGCACCCACCACCAGGCCGCAAGGATGGAGAGAAGGAACGGGGCGAGCAGCCAGAGTTGCCGCGGGTCTGCCTCGATCGCCGGCAGATAGAGCGAACGGTTGGACAGATGCAGCGGTCCCCATGACAATGCCTGGCGCACCGGCGGCAGCCCGCGCACCGTGATGACGTAGAGCACCAGCAGAACCAGAATCTTGGGCAGGTTGCGGAACAACTCCACATAGAGAATGGCGACCCAGCGGCCCGCCGGGCTGGGGGTCACGCTGACCAGCCCCATCAGCACGCCGATGATCGTCGCCAGCAGCAGCGAGGCCAGCGCCAGGACCACCGTGTTGAGCAGCCCCGCGACGATCACCCGTGCATAGCTGTCCCCTGACGAGTAGGGAATCAGGCTCTCGCTGAGGTCGAAGCCGGCGGTTTGCGCCAGGAAGCCGTAGCCCGGAGTGACGCCGGTGGCCTGCATGTTGAGAATGATATTGACGCCGAGCAGCGCCAGTCCGGCCAGAGCCAGCCCGACGATCCCGGCTCCGAGCCAGTCCGGCCGCCTTGCGGGCAATGCGGGTGGAGATTGTTGCATCGGTCCTCGCCGTCCGCTAATATGATCTGCACACTTGTATACAGGTAGCATGTAGGAAATTGGTGTGTCACCCCTGTGACGTACAAATCTGGAGGGTCCCGATAAGCATGCAGTTTCAAGCCGCCAGGCCGCGGGTCGAGGAGATCGCGGATGCCATTCGCAAGCGCATCTGCCTGCAGCCGCTCAACGATGAGACCACTTTGCTGGAGGGCACTCTAGCCGCCGAGTTCGGCGTTTCGCGGACGCCGGTCCGGCAGGCATTGCAGCGCTTGTCTTATGAGGGGCTGGTGGAGGTGCGGACAGGTGTCGGTTCGATCGCCTACCAGCTCGATCCAGCGGCTCGGGGCCTTCACATCACCGTTCATGCGGGCCTACTGCGGCTGGTAGGCGGCTTGCCCGACGCGCCCGTCCCTGTCGAAATTGCCAGGCGGCTCGGCGGGCTCGCCGAGCAGACCCGGCAGGCACCGGCCATGGACGCAAGCGCCATGTTCGATCTGTTCGCCGAGCTCAATTTCAATCTGTCGCGCCTGATCCCCGAACAGGTTATCGCCGACGCCCACCTCGTCAGCGGATGGCGCGTCGTGCGCTGGTTACTAGCCGATCTGCGCTCGAATGCCGGCGAGCCGGTTGACGTCCTTGTCCGCCTGTGTCGCGCGGTGCAACTCGAAACAGACAAGGGACGCGCGGCACTGTTCCTCGCCGCAGCCGACAGTCTCGACACAGCGGGTGCCATCCGGGTGCAGTGAGACCGGGCGGGCGGAGCGTCGGGTTTTCCCCATTGACCGGTTCGCGCCCGTCGCCGAAACCTGACGCGGCGCCATTGTCGTCCGCGGGCAGGCGCAAACGCCGTGGTGCGGCGGGTTTCGAGGCTTCGGGGGGACAGAGATTTCCACTTGCGAAACCGAAGCGAAACCCTTATGTCGCGTTAACTTCTCGCGGGACCCGGCGCAGACGCTTCAGGTTCCACAGTCTGCCAACAGAATTACAGGATACAGGACGATGGCAAAGGGTAAGTTCGAGCGCAATAAGCCGCACGTTAACATCGGCACGATTGGTCACGTTGACCACGGCAAGACATCGCTGACGGCTGCGATCACCAAGTTTTTCGGTGAATTCAAGGCCTACGACCAGATCGATGCGGCGCCGGAAGAAAAGGCACGCGGCATCACCATCTCGACGGCCCACGTCGAGTATGAGACCGAAGCCCGTCACTATGCCCACGTCGACTGCCCCGGCCACGCCGACTATGTGAAGAACATGATCACCGGCGCTGCCCAGATGGACGGCGCGATCCTGGTCGTCTCGGCTGCCGACGGCCCGATGCCGCAGACCCGCGAGCACATCCTGCTGGCCCGCCAGGTTGGCGTTCCCTCGCTGGTCGTCTTCCTCAACAAGGTCGACCAGGTCGACGACGAGGAACTGCTCGAGCTCGTCGAGATGGAAGTGCGCGAACTGCTGTCGTCCTACGACTTCCCGGGCGACGATATTCCGATCATCAAGGGTTCGGCCCTCGTTGCTCTCAACGATGGCGACAAGGCCCAGGGTGAAGACGCGATCCGCGCGCTGATGGCAGCTGTCGACAGCTACATCCCGACGCCCGAGCGTCCGATCGACCAGCCGTTCCTGATGCCGATCGAAGACGTGTTCTCGATCTCGGGCCGCGGCACCGTTGTGACCGGCCGCGTCGAGCGTGGCGTTGTCAAGGTTGGCGAGGAAATCGAAATCGTCGGTATCCGCGACACCCAGAAGACGGTCTGCACCGGCGTTGAAATGTTCCGCAAGCTGCTCGATCAGGGCCAGGCCGGCGACAACATCGGCGCACTGCTTCGCGGCATTGGCCGTGAGGACGTCGAGCGTGGCCAGATTCTGTGCAAGCCCGGTTCGGTCAAGCCGCACACCAAGTTCACCGCGGAAGCCTACATCCTGACCAAGGAAGAGGGTGGCCGTCACACGCCGTTCTTCACCAACTACCGTCCGCAGTTCTATTTCCGCACGACCGACGTGACGGGCATCGTGACGCTGCCGGAAGGCACCGAAATGGTGATGCCGGGCGACAACATCTCGGCTGAAGTGGCCCTCATCGTGCCGATCGCGATGGAAGAAAAGCTGCGCTTCGCCATCCGCGAAGGCGGTCGTACCGTCGGCGCCGGCATCGTCGCTTCGATCATCGAGTAATTGATGGTCGCAAGTCGGGATGCGTAAGCCTTCCGCGACTGTCTTGAGAATACGGAACGCGGGCCTTCGGGTCCGCGTTTTTGTTTGCGCAGGAGGAAAGCCCGGCCGATGATTTGGCATCGGCCCTTTTGCGCGCCATACTCGTTCGCGGGGCCGAGGTTGCTTTGGGGGAGGCGTTCAAATGCGTTGGGGCAGGGCCGGTGTTGTCGTTCTTGCCCTCGCAGGCCTGCTGGTCCAGGGACAGGCCGCCTCGGCTCGCTGCCCGGATCGTCCGCCCTGCAAGGGCTGTGGCTGCAAGGGCGGGCCAGGCTACCGGTCGAATGCGACCGGCAAGTGCGTGGGGTTCAAGGCGCTCAAGGCAACTTGCGGAAATCCTCCGACGCTCAGATGCACATTCGAGAATGCACCCGGAACCGGACTGAACCGGGAATGCGCCTTGGGGTCATCGGCCGGGACGCAGGATTGAAAAGCCGAACGACAGCCTTTAGGGAAGGCGAAGGTGGCACTCATGCTGCCGCTATTGGCAATCGCATGGAGGCGATGGTGAACAAGACCCCGTTCTGACAATCCGAAATGTCCAACTTCAGATCGAAAGAGCAGAACCATGTCCCGTCCCTTTCTCGACGCGGGTGCGCGTCACCCCATCATCCTGGCCAACGGCAGCCCGCACACCGGAACAGTTCACCTCAACCAGGTGATTGACCATCCCAACATCTCTATTGGCGATTACAGCTACTATTCGGGGTTTGATACGCCTGCCGATTACGCTGCCGCGCTGGCACCCTACCTCTATCCAGGAGCACCCGAACGCCTCGCTATCGGCAAGTTCTGCCAGATCGCTCATGGTGTCCGCATCATCACCAGCTCGGCCAACCATGCCATGGACGGGTTTTCCACCTATCCCTTTGCTGTTTTCAACCCCGACCTGATCGGCGGCTATGCCGCGTCCATCGGCAACAGCCGCGACACGGTCATCGGCAATGATGTCTGGCTGGGATTCGAATCGGTGGTGATGCCGGGCGTTCGCATCGGCAATGGCGCCATCATCGCCGCGCGCGCGGTGGTGACGGGCGATGTGCCTGACTATGCGATCGTCGCGGGCAATCCCGGGCGCGTTATCCGCCGGCGGTTTGACGACGATGTGGTTGAGCGGCTGCTTGCGGTTGCCTGGTGGGACTGGGAGCTGGAGCGTATAGCCCGTCATGCCGAAGCCATCACCGGCGCGGACGTCGAGGCGCTCGAGCGCGGCGCCTGAGGCGGCGAGAGGGGGGGGCGGCGAGAGCCCGGAAAAAGCGGCATGTTACGGCCCGGCGGGGTGGCAGGAACCTGCCTGTTGGGAGCGCTCGAACCGTCATTGTGGAGAAAAACACGATACGGCCCTGATTGCCGTCACTTCTTTCTTGCATTCCCCGTGCTTTTGACGCTATCAGGTCCGCCACCGGCCTAGGGGTATAGCTCAGTTGGTAGAGCGACGGTCTCCAAAACCGTAGGTCGCAGGTTCGAGTCCTGCTGCCCCTGCCAGCCCGGATCGCCGGTTTTGGCGATTGTTGGATTGGTTCGCGGTTGATGACCCGATCTGAGGATCTGGTTAGCAATCTTCGGGCCAGTTTGCCGGTCATGAATTAAAAAAGCCCGATGCCCTCTTGTGATTTAGGGAATCGGGCTTTATGTAGACGTTAACAGACACGCGGTGCGTGGAGCTGGGAGACCGGCTTTACGCGCCGTATAAGCGTGGACAGACAATGGCATCCAAAACAAATCCGTTTACATTCCTCCAGCAGGTTCGGTCCGAAACTGCGAAAGTGAAATGGCCTTCACGCCGTGAAACCTCGATCTCCACGATCATGGTTCTCGTCATGGTGTTGCTTGCGTCCATTTTCTTCTTTACGGCCGACCAGGCTTTGGGATGGGCGATCGGGCTCATCCTGAATGTTGGCGCTTGAGGCAGGGGAAAACATGACTGCACGCTGGTATATAGTCCACGCCTATTCGAACTTCGAGAAGAAGGTTGCGGAATCGATCGAGGAGCAGGCTCGCCAGAAGGGCTTGAGCCATCTTTTCGAGAAGATCCTGGTTCCGGTCGAGAAGGTTGTCGAAGTGCGTCGTGGCCGCAAGGTGGACGCAGAGCGCAAGTTCTTCCCTGGTTACGTCATGGTTCGCGCCGATCTGACCGATGAGGCTTTCCACCTGATCAAGAACACGCCGAAGGTGACCGGCTTTCTGGGCAGCGATTCCAAGCCGGTTCCGATTCCGGACTCCGAGGCTGAGCGCATCCTGATGCAGGTTCAGGAGGGCGTCGAGCGGCCGAAGCCGTCGATCGCCTTCGAGATCGGCGAGCAGGTGCGGGTTTCCGACGGTCCTTTCGCGTCGTTCAACGGAACGGTTCAGGAAGTCGACGAGGAGCGTTCGCGCCTCAAGGTCGAGGTGTCGATCTTTGGCCGGGCCACTCCGGTCGAGCTCGAATACGGTCAGGTCGAGAAGGTCTGACGACAGATTGCCCGTCCGCGTTTTCGTCAAGAGAGCGCGACCGGGTTTTTGTGTTATCGCAATGTTCGGTGACGCAAGCGCGTGGGAGGCGAGGGGGCTGTAGCCGGCCCTTGGATCGAACCACGCAACCGCAGCCGCCGGTTTTCCGGCAAACGGTGGTGCCTCGCGCATCATCATAACAAGAGGCAGAGAAACAATGGCTAAGAAAGTTGCAGGTCAACTCAAGCTGCAGGTTCCGGCCGGTTCGGCGACTCCGTCGCCCCCGATTGGTCCGGCACTTGGTCAGCGCGGCATCAACATCATGGAATTCTGCAAGGGATTCAATGCCGCCACCCAGGAAATGGAAAAGGGTATGCCGATTCCGGTCGTCATCACCTACTACCAGGACAAGTCCTTCAATTTCGTGATGAAGAAGCCCCCTGTGAGCTACTTCCTCAAGAAGGAAGCAAAGCTCAAGTCCGGCTCCAAGACGCCGGGCAAGGAAGTTGCAGGCTCGATCACGCGTGACCAGGTCCGCACGATCGCCGAAGCAAAGATGAAGGATCTGAACGCCGCCGACATCGAAGGCGCGATGGCTATGGTCGAGGGCTCCGCCCGCTCCATGGGCCTGGAAGTGACGGGATAAGACCATGGCCAAGATTGCAAAGCGTATGCAGAAGGTCAACGAAGGCGTTGACCGCAACAAGCTCTACCCGCTGGGTGATGCCGTATCCTTGATCAAGGAGCGCGCTATCGCCAAGTTCGACGAGACCATCGAAGTCTCGATGAACCTCGGCGTCGACCCGCGCCACGCCGACCAGATGGTCCGCGGTGTGGTCAACCTGCCCAACGGCACCGGCCGTACCGTCCGCGTCGCCGTCTTCGCCCGAGGCGACAAGGCTGATGAAGCCCGCGCAGCCGGCGCAGACATTGTCGGCGCTGAAGAACTGGTCGACATCGTCCAGTCCGGCACCATCGAATTCGATCGGTGTATCGCTACCCCGGACATGATGCCGCTGGTCGGTCGTCTCGGCAAGGTTCTCGGCCCGCGCGGCATGATGCCGAACCCGAAGGTCGGCACCGTGACCATGGACGTCACCGGTGCGGTCAATGCATCCAAGGGCGGTGCCGTCGAATTCCGCGTCGAGAAGGCTGGTATCGTCCATGCCGGTATCGGCAAGGCTTCGTTCGGCTCGCAGCAGATCGAGGAAAACATCCGCGCTTTTGCCGATGCCGTCATCAAGGCAAAGCCGTCGGGCGCTAAGGGCAACTACGTCAAGCGCGTGGCGATTTCCTCGACCATGGGCCCTGGCCTCAAGATCGATCCGTCGTCGCTCAGCGTCGCCTGATCTGGAATATTAGGAAAACCGGATATGTGTCCGGTTTTCCTCAGTTTTCGGCCTTAGGGCCGGAAAGGTCCGGAGGCAACTCCGGGCTCCCTGTCCGAGATTGCGGGTGGTGTGCCCTTGCCGGTTCACCTTAATTCATGACCTGCATGAGACGGGTAAGATCCGTTTTCGGGGCGAACGCCCCTACGGTTCGAACCTCGCTTGCCTTGTGCCGCTACCGTCAATCGGTTCCGGCGTAAGGGGACAGGATCCTCAAGCGTCGCTTGTGGGTTCGATGAGAATCCCTGGCGGCAAAGGCAAACCCGGCAGGTGGTGCATGCATCATCTGCCAACTGGAGAAACGCAGTGGATAGAGCGGAAAAACGCGAATTCGTCGCGGAACTGAACGGTGTTTTCACCAACGCCGGTTCGGTTGTCGTGGCCCACTACGCCGGTCTGACGGTTGCGCAAATGAACGACCTTCGGTCGCGCATGCGCACAGCCGGAGGCACCGTCAAGGTCGCGAAGAACCGCCTTGCCAAGATCGCTCTTCAGGGCACGGAGTCAGAAGGGGTCGCAGATCTCTTCACCGGTCAGACGCTCATCGCTTATTGCGATGATCCGGTGACCGCTCCGAAGATCGCCGTCGAGTTCACCAAGGTCAGTGACAAGCTGGTCATCATTGGTGGCGCGATGGGGGCGACAGTACTCGACGCCGATGGGATCAAGGCTCTTGCCACGATGCCGTCGATCGACGAGCTCCGCGCAAAGATTGTTGGCATGATTCAGACGCCAGCAACGCGCATCGCCCAGATCGTCAACGCACCTGCTGGTGCGGTGGCGCGCGTCATCGGCGCGTACGCCCGGAAGGACGAAGCCGCATAAGGCGGAACTTCGCTGTGAAATAGTTCAAAACCGGTTCGAACCGAATACAAGGAAGTAAGAAAATGGCTGATCTCGCCAAAATCGTGGAAGACCTTTCCAACCTGACCGTCCTGGAAGCTGCTGAGCTGTCCAAGATGCTTGAAGAAAAGTGGGGCGTTTCCGCCGCTGCACCGGTGGCCGTTGCTGCTGCCGGCGCTGCTGCTGCTCCTGCTGAAGCCGCTGAAGAACAGACTGAATTCGACGTGATCCTCGCCGAAGCCGGCGCCAACAAGATCAACGTCATCAAGGAAGTCCGCGCCATCACCGGTCTCGGCCTCAAGGAAGCCAAGGACCTGGTCGAAGCTGCTCCCAAGGCTGTCAAGGAAGGCATTTCCAAGGGCGAAGCTGAAGACATCAAGAAGAAGCTTGAAGACGCTGGCGCCAAGGTCACCGTCAAGTAAGACGACAATTGCATCCGGGGGCGAGGTCACTCTCCCCCGGATGCATTCATGACGAACGGATTACCCAAAAGCCTGAAAACGGCTTTTGGGTAATGGGTTCTTCAAAAGGATGGTTTCGAACCAGACTGCAAGGCACTCCGGCCGCGCCGTTCTGGGAAATGAAACGAGATTGAACGAATTCATTTATATGACGGAGTCGCTTGGCCAGCGGCGTTCGTCTGTTGCAGGCCCGGATGCAAATTGACAAGGAGCGACGATGGCTCAGACCCTTTCCTTCAACGGTCGCAGGCGCGTACGCAAGATTTTCGGAAAAATCCCGGAAGTGGCGGATATGCCGAACCTCATCGAGGTTCAGAAGGCATCTTATGACCAGTTCCTGATGGTGGACGAGCCGCTCGGCGGCCGTTCTGACGAAGGATTGCAAGCAGTTTTCAAATCGGTTTTCCCGATTTCCGATTTTTCCGGCAGCGCAATGCTGGAATTCGTGTCCTACGAGTTCGAACCGCCGAAGTTCGATGTTGAGGAATGCCGCCAGCGCGATCTGACCTACGCAGCGCCGCTCAAGGTGACGCTGCGCCTGATCGTGTTCGATATCGATGAGGATACCGGCGCCAAGTCGATCAAGGACATCAAGGAACAGAACGTCTACATGGGCGACATGCCGCTCATGACCGACAACGGCACCTTCATCGTCAACGGCACCGAGCGCGTCATCGTTTCCCAGATGCACCGTTCGCCCGGCGTGTTCTTCGATCACGACAAGGGCAAGAGCCATTCCTCGGGCAAGCTGCTGTTTGCCGCCCGCGTCATTCCCTACCGCGGTTCCTGGCTCGACATCGAGTTCGACGCCAAGGATATCGTTCACGCCCGCATCGACCGTCGCCGCAAAATTCCGGCCTCGTCGCTGCTGATGGCGCTTGGCATGGACGCCGAAGAGATCCTGTCGACCTTCTACACCCACTCGATCTATGCGCGTGACGGTGAAGGCTGGCGGATTCCGTTCCAGCCCGAGACCCTCAAGGGCCAGAAGGCCATGGCCGACATGATCGACGCCGATACCGGCGAAGTCGTGGTTGAGGCCGGCAAGAAGCTGACCCCGCGTCTGCTCAAGCAGCTGACCGAAAAGGGCGTCAAGTCGATCAAGGCCACCGATGAGGACCTGGTCGGTTCCTACCTGGCTGAGGACATCGTCAACCCCGAGACCGGCGAAGTCTATCTCGAGGCCGGCGACGAGCTTGAATTCTCGGTCGACGCCAAGTCCGGCGAGCGCAAGGGCAACCTGATCGATCTGATCGAGGCCGGCTACGACGACATCAAGATCCTCGACATCGACCATATCAATGTCGGCGCCTATATCCGCAACACGCTGGCAGCCGACAAGAACACCTCCCGTCAGGAAGCGCTGTTCGACATCTACCGCGTCATGCGTCCGGGCGAGCCGCCGACCATGGATTCGGCCGAAGCCATGTTCAATTCGCTGTTCTTCGACAGCGAACGCTACGACCTCTCGGCTGTCGGTCGCGTCAAGATGAACATGCGTCTCGACCTCGACGCCGAGGACACCGTCCGCGTTCTGCGCAAGGATGACATCATCGCCGTCGTCCGTACGCTCGTCTCCCTGCGTGACGGCAAGGGCGAAATCGACGACATCGACAATCTCGGCAACCGCCGTGTGCGTTCGGTCGGCGAGTTGATGGAAAACCAGTACCGTCTTGGTCTGCTGCGCATGGAGCGCGCCATCAAGGAGCGCATGTCGTCGATCGAAATCGACACAGTCATGCCGCAGGACCTGATCAACGCCAAGCCGGCAGCCGCCGCGGTGCGCGAGTTCTTCGGTTCCTCGCAGCTGTCGCAGTTCATGGACCAGGTCAACCCGCTGTCCGAGATTACCCACAAGCGCCGTCTTTCGGCGCTTGGACCGGGCGGCCTGACGCGTGAGCGCGCCGGCTTCGAAGTCCGCGACGTTCACCCGACCCACTACGGTCGTATCTGCCCGATCGAAACGCCGGAAGGCCCGAACATCGGTCTGATCAACTCGCTGGCGACGTTTGCCCGCGTCAACAAGTATGGCTTCATCGAAAGCCCGTATCGCAAGCTCGCCGATGGTAAGGTCACCAAGGAAGTGATCTACCTGTCTGCGATGGAAGAAGCGAAGTACTTCGTTGCCCAGGCAAATGCCGAGCTCAGTGAAGACGGTCAGCTGGTCGACGAGTTCGTCGTCTGCCGCCATTCCGGCGACGTGATGATGACCCCGCGCGACAATATCGATCTGATGGACGTGTCGCCGCGCCAGCTGGTGTCGGTTGCTGCAGCCTTGATCCCGTTCCTTGAGAACGACGACGCCAACCGCGCGTTGATGGGATCGAACATGCAGCGTCAGGCAGTTCCGCTGGTCCGCGCCGAAGCTCCGTTTGTCGGCACCGGCATGGAGCCGATCGTGGCCCGTGACTCTGGTGCTGCCATTGCGGCCCGCCGCGGCGGCGTTGTCGACCAGGTCGATGCTACCCGTATCGTCATCCGCGCCACCGAGGATATGGAAGCCTCGCGTTCGGGCGTCGACATCTACCGGCTGCAGAAGTTCCAGCGCTCCAACCAGAACACCTGCATCAACCAGCGTCCGCTGGTTACCGTGGGTGACGTCTTGAACAAGGGCGACATCATTGCCGACGGTCCGTCGACCGATCTGGGCGACCTGGCTCTGGGCCGCAACGTGCTCGTCGCGTTCATGCCCTGGAACGGCTACAACTACGAGGATTCGATCCTTCTCTCCGAGCGCATCGTCTCCGACGACGTGTTCACCTCCATCCACATCGACGAGTTCGAGGTGATGGCGCGTGACACCAAGCTCGGACCGGAAGAGATCACCCGCGATATTCCGAACGTCTCGGAAGAGGCGCTTCGCAATCTCGACGAGGCCGGCATTGTCTATATCGGCGCCGAAGTGGCTCCGGGCGACATTCTGGTTGGCAAGATCACCCCGAAGGGCGAAAGCCCGATGACGCCGGAAGAGAAGCTTCTGCGCGCCATCTTCGGTGAAAAGGCCTCCGATGTCCGCGATACCTCGATGCGGATGCCGCCCGGAACCTACGGCACCATCGTCGAAGTCCGCGTTTTCAACCGCCACGGCGTTGAAAAGGACGAGCGCGCCATGGCCATCGAGCGCGAGGAAATCGAGCGCCTGGCCAAGGACCGTGACGACGAGCAGGCCATTCTTGACCGCAACGTCTATGGTCGTCTGTCGGACATGCTGGCGGGCAAGACCGCCATCGCCGGACCGAAGGGCTTCAAGAAGGGCTCGGAAGTCAACGCCGAGACCATTTCCGAGTATCCGCGTTCGCAGTGGTGGACATTCGCAGTCGAGGACGAAAAGCTGCAGGGCGAAATCGAAGCGCTCCGGGCCCAGTACGACGATTCCAAGAAGCTGCTCGAAGCCCGCTTCATGGACAAGGTCGAGAAGGTGCAGCGCGGCGACGAACTGCCGCCGGGTGTCATGAAGATGGTCAAGGTCTTCGTCGCGGTGAAGCGCAAGATCCAGCCGGGCGACAAGATGGCCGGTCGTCACGGCAACAAGGGTGTGGTGTCCCGCATCCTGCCTTGCGAAGACATGCCGTTCCTCGAAGATGGAACCCATGTCGACATCGTGCTCAACCCGCTGGGCGTGCCTTCGCGCATGAACGTCGGTCAGATCCTCGAAACCCACCTGGGTTGGGCTTGCGCCGGTATGGGCAAGCAGATCGGTGCGATGCTTGATGCCTACAATGAGGGTGGTGATATCCAGCCGCTGCGCGACACCATCGACAGCGTCATCGGCACCGGTCCGAAGGGCGAGCCGATCAAGCAGTATGATGATCCGTCGATCGTCCGTCTGGCCGAGCAGACCCGCCGCGGCGTGTCGATCGCCACGCCTGTGTTTGACGGCGCGGTCGAGGCCGACATCAACATCATGCTCGAGCAGGCAGGGCTCAATGTCTCGGGTCAGTCGACGCTCTATGACGGGCGTACCGGCGAAACCTTCGACCGTCCGGTGACCGTGGGCTACATCTACATGCTCAAGCTCAACCACTTGGTCGACGACAAGATCCACGCCCGTTCGATCGGACCTTACTCGCTCGTGACCCAGCAGCCGCTGGGCGGCAAGGCGCAGTTCGGCGGTCAGCGCTTCGGGGAAATGGAGGTCTGGGCTCTGGAAGCCTACGGTGCCGCCTACACCCTGCAGGAAATGCTGACCGTGAAGTCCGACGACGTGGCCGGCCGTACCAAGGTCTACGAAGCCATCGTGCGTGGCGACGACACCTTCGAGGCCGGCATTCCGGAGAGCTTCAACGTTCTCGTCAAGGAAATGCGGTCGCTTGGTCTCAACGTCGAGCTGGAATCGAACAAGATCGACGGCCTTGCGGAACCGGATGAACTGCCGGACGCGGCTGAATAAAGCCTGGAAGGCGCGGGGGACCGAGGTTCCTCGCGCCATCATCCTTTCCGCTTCAAGGCGGACAGGAGATGACACCCGCGTCTGACGCGGTGAACATGAATTTCAGGCGATGGCCTGTTGCCGGTGTTGACCGGCGCCGTCGCAAGTCAAGGGCGAACAGCCCTAAAAGGAGACAGGCATGAACCATGAGGTCATGAATCTTTTCAACAACAACGTTCCGGCGCAGACGTTCGATTCCATCCGGATTTCGATCGCCAGCCCCGAGAAGATTCTTTCCTGGTCCTTCGGCGAAATCAAGAAGCCGGAGACGATCAACTATCGTACCTTCAAGCCGGAGCGCGACGGTCTGTTCTGCGCCCGCATCTTTGGTCCGATCAAGGATTACGAATGCCTGTGCGGCAAGTACAAGCGCATGAAGTACAAGGGCGTCATCTGCGAGAAGTGCGGCGTTGAAGTCACGCTGTCGCGCGTTCGCCGAGAGCGCATGGGTCACATCGAGCTCGCAGCGCCGGTTGCGCATATCTGGTTCCTGAAGTCGCTGCCTTCGCGCATCGGCACACTGATGGACATGACGCTCAAGGATATCGAGCGCGTCCTGTATTTCGAGAACTACATCGTCACCGAGCCGGGCCTGACGTCGCTCAAGGAGAACTCGCTTCTCTCTGAGGAAGACTACATGGTCGCCGTCGACGAGTTCGGCGAGGACAGCTTCACCGCCATGATCGGCGCCGAAGCCATCTACGAGATGCTGGCCTCGATGGATCTCGAGCGCATTGCCGGCGAACTGCGCACCGAGCTTGCCACCACGACTTCTGAACTGAAGTCGAAGAAGCTGATGAAGCGCCTCAAGATCGTCGAGAGCTTCCTCGATTCCGGCAACCGCCCGGAATGGATGATCATGAAGGTCGTCCCCGTGATCCCGCCGGACCTGCGTCCGCTTGTTCCGCTCGATGGCGGCCGTTTCGCCACCTCCGACCTCAACGATCTCTATCGCCGCGTCATCAACCGCAACAACCGCCTCAAGCGGCTGATCGAACTGCGTGCGCCCGGCATCATCATCCGCAACGAGAAGCGGATGCTGCAGGAAGCCGTTGACGCCCTGTTCGACAACGGCCGCCGCGGCCGGACGATCACCGGCGCCAACAAGCGTCCGCTGAAGTCGCTCTCGGACATGCTCAAGGGCAAACAGGGCCGGTTCCGCCAGAACCTGCTCGGCAAGCGCGTCGACTATTCCGGCCGTTCGGTCATCGTGACCGGTCCGGAACTCAAGCTGCACCAGTGCGGCCTGCCCAAGAAGATGGCGCTCGAGCTGTTCAAGCCGTTCATCTATGCCCGCCTTGACGCCAAGGGCTATTCGTCCACCGTCAAGCAGGCCAAGAAGCTGGTCGAGAAGGAAAAGCCGGAAGTCTGGGATATCCTCGACGAGGTCATCCGCGAGCATCCGGTGCTCCTCAACCGCGCGCCGACGCTGCATCGTCTGGGCATCCAGGCTTTCGAACCAACCCTGGTCGAAGGCAAGGCGATCCAGCTGCACCCGCTCGTCTGCACGGCCTTCAACGCCGACTTCGACGGCGACCAGATGGCTGTCCACGTGCCGCTTTCGCTGGAAGCCCAGCTCGAAGCCCGCGTGCTGATGATGTCGACCAACAACATCCTGCACCCTGCCAACGGCGCACCGATCATCGTGCCGTCGCAGGACATGGTGCTGGGTCTGTACTATCTTTCGATCCAGGCCGAGAACGAGCCGGGGCAGGGCATGGTGTTCTCCGACATGGGTGAACTGCACCACGCACTTGAGAGCAAGGTCGTCACCCTGCACACCAAGATCAAGGGCCGCTTCAAGAGCGTCGATGCCGATGGCAATCCGACCTCGAAGATCTATGAGACCACACCCGGTCGCATGATCATCGGCGAATTGCTGCCGCGCAACGTCAATGTGCCGTTCGACGTCTGCAACCAGGAAATGACCAAGAAGAACATTTCCCGGATGATCGACACCGTCTACCGCCACTGCGGCCAGAAGGACACGGTCATTTTCTGCGACCGCATCATGCAGCTTGGCTTCGGCCATGCCTGCCGCGCCGGCATCTCGTTCGGCAAGGACGACATGGTGATCCCGGATTCCAAGGCGAAGATCGTCGGCGATACCGACACTTTGGTGAAGGAATACGAGCAGCAGTACAATGAGGGTCTCATCACCCAGGGCGAAAAGTACAACAAGGTTGTCGACGCCTGGGGCAAGGCAACCGAAAAGGTCGCCGACGAAATGATGGCCCGCATCAAGTCCGTGGAGTTCCACGAAAACGGCCGCCAGAAGCAGATGAACTCGATCTACATGATGAGCCATTCCGGCGCGCGTGGTTCTCCGAGCCAGATGCGTCAGCTGGGCGGCATGCGCGGCCTGATGGCGAAGCCGTCGGGTGAAATCATCGAGACGCCGATCATCTCGAACTTCAAGGAAGGCCTGACCGTGAACGAGTACTTCAACTCGACTCACGGCGCACGTAAGGGTCTGGCCGACACCGCGCTCAAGACCGCGAACTCGGGCTACCTGACACGTCGTCTGGTGGATGTTGCACAGGATTGCATCGTCACCCATGTCGATTGCGGCACCAAGGAGGGCCTGACGATGACTGCCATCGTTGACGCCGGACAGGTTGTGGCATCGATCGGCCAGCGTATTCTGGGCCGCACGACGCTTGACGACATCAATCACCCGGTCACCGGCGAGCTTATCGTCAAGGCCGGCTCCATGATTGATGAAGCCCAGGTGGTCGACGTCGAGGCTGCGGGCATTCAGTCGATCCGTATCCGCTCGCCGCTGACTTGCGATATCCAGACCGGGATTTGCGGAACCTGCTACGGCCGCGACCTTGCGCGCGGTACGCCGGTCAACATCGGTGAAGCTGTCGGCGTTATCGCCGCGCAGTCGATCGGTGAGCCGGGCACCCAGCTGACCATGCGCACCTTCCACCTTGGCGGCACTGCCACCGTGGTCGACCAGTCGTTCCTGGAAGCTTCCTACGAGGGCACGGTCCGCATCAAGAACCGCAACATGCTGCGCAACTCCGATGGCAACCTGATTGCCATGGGCCGTTCGATGGCGATCCAGATCCTGGATGAAGCCGGCACCGAGCGTTCCTCGCAGCGCGTCGCCTACGGTTCCAAGATCTATGTCGATGACGGCGATGCGGTCAAACGCGGCCAGCGTCTGGCCGAGTGGGATCCGTACACACGCCCGATGATGACCGAAGTCGAGGGTACTGTCGAATTCGAAGATGTCGTGGACGGCATCTCGGTTCTTGAAGCCACCGATGAAGCAACCGGCATCACCAAGCGTCAGGTTATTGACTGGCGCTCGACGCCGCGCGGCATCGATCTCAAGCCTGCGATCGTCATCAAGGGCAAGGATGGCGAGATCGCCAAGCTGGGCCGTGGCGGTGAAGCCCGCTTCCAGCTCTCCGTCGATGCGATCCTGTCGGTCGAACCCGGCGCCAAGGTCAGCCAGGGCGATGTTCTCGCCCGTGTGCCGCTCGAAAGCGCCAAGACCAAGGACATCACCGGTGGTCTGCCGCGCGTTGCGGAACTGTTCGAGGCTCGCCGTCCGAAGGACCATGCCATCATCGCCGAGATCGATGGCACGATCCGCTTCGGCCGCGACTACAAGAACAAGCGCCGCATCCAGATTGAGCCGGCGGAAGACGGTATCGAGCCTGTCGAGTACCTTATCCCGAAGGGCAAGCCGTTCCACCTTCAGGATGGCGACTACATCGAAAAGGGTGACTACATCCTCGACGGCAATCCGGCGCCGCATGACATCCTGGCGATCAAGGGCGTGGAGGCTCTGGCTTCCTACCTCGTCAACGAGATCCAGGAAGTCTACCGTCTGCAGGGCGTTCTCATCAACGACAAGCACATCGAGGTGATTGTCCGTCAGATGCTGCAGAAGGTCGAGATCACCGACTCCGGCGATTCCGTCTACATTGTCGGCGACAATGTCGACCAGATCGAACTGGACAACGCCAACGACCGTCTGGTCGAGGTCGGCAAGAAGCCCGCTGTCGGTACACCGGTTCTTCTGGGTATCACCAAGGCGTCGCTGCAGACACCGTCCTTCATCTCGGCGGCGTCCTTCCAGGAAACCACCAAGGTGCTCACCGAGGCCGCTGTTGCGGGCAAGGTGGACACGCTGCAGGGTCTCAAGGAAAACGTCATCGTCGGTCGCCTGGTGCCTGCCGGCACCGGCGGCACCATGACCCAGATCCGTCGCATCGCCACATCGCGCGACGATCTGATCCTCGACGAGCGTCGCAAGACCTCTGGTGCCGAAACGGCAGCTCCGATGCTGACCGACATGGCCAAGGAAGAGCCGACGCCCGCCGAGTAAACGGCTCAGCGTCAGACATTGAAAAGGCCGCCTTTCGGGGCGGCCTTTTTTGTTTGTGCGGGGAGGCGGTACCGGCAGATGGCCGGCCGGGATCAGCGGCGGTTTGCCGTCCGGTCGAAATTGATGATCGCGACTTCGCCTTCGAGCGCGCCCTGATATGCGGAGGCATGCGGCTCCTCGTCCGGCATTCCGCCCATCAGTCCGATCTGGTCGAGATCGGCTTCGGCATACCCCCTGGCCGACAGTGCATCGAGACAAAGCCGCACAGCGGTGTCCTCGTCGGGTGCGGCCAGCATGACGTGAACGGGAGCCATGTCGCCGCCGGTTTCCTGGCTCACCTGACCGATGATGATGAAAATGGCCGGTGCGTCGCCACCATCCTGGGCATTGTCATTGTCTGAATTCATCGGACCGTCCTTTCATGGGCTGTGTGCGAGCGATTTACTCCCATGTGAACCGTGCAATGGCAACGCCGGACCCGGTTTTTGCACGCCGGAAGCCGCAAAGTTTCCGGCCCTCCGTCCTTATCGCCGTCAGGCTTGGCCGCTCGTACCGGTCCGGAACAGGGCATTTGTCACGGATCGGTTGAAACTGCGGGCAGCGTGCGTCCCGCCCTGGCTTGCCCCTTCGGGCGGGGCCTGAAGCCTGTGGTGGAGCATCGGTTACAGACCCTATCAAGCGTTGCGGCCAGATGGTATCATACTGATGTTGCTGCTCGGGGGATATGGCTGCGCATTGAGGCCGGCTCCGAATGCAGTTTGTGACGTCCAACATTGAGGCAAGCACCATGGGTATCCAGGGTCTGATTATATTTCTGATTATTGGCGCGGTTGCCGGCTGGTTGGCCGGGGTGATCATGAAGGGATACGGCTTCGGTCTGATTGGCAACATCGTGGTTGGCATCGTCGGGGCGTTCGTCGCGGGCCTGGTCCTGCCGATGGTCGGCATTTCGATCGGCGGCGGAATTCTCGGCTCCATCATTCACGCCACGGTTGGCGCCGTGATTCTGCTGTTTGTGATCGGGCTTGTCCGAAAGCGCTGATTCTCCGGAATCATCCGCGGCACGGGGCCCGACTCGGATTGAAGCGGCGAGACGCTCTCCGCCGCGCCGTTCGGACACTCGGGACCGGGGCCGGAGAACAGGGCAGGGCAACTAAATGCCCCAAAGTGTCCGTCCAGCGCAATAAAATGTCTCCCGGCTCGAGCCGCGTGCGGCTTGACCCGGCCAGAGACGATTATTTCACCCATGGCCTTGACGGCATGTGGGGAAATCAGTAGTAACCGGCCATCGAAGCCCATGTGAGGCGCTTTTCTTCGGGACGACACGTCCTGGAACTTGCCTCAAACAAGGTTTCTGACTGCACTGTGAACTGACAATGCTGCACGCATGACACTGACGACTGTGTCCTCTGCTTTTTGGGGCCCTCCGGCAAAACCGGATCCGGCCCTTGTTTTGCGCATTCGGTTCGTGGGCAAGGTGTCCGAGAGGGCGAAACATGAATTCTAAAGGGATGGTTACATGCCAACTGTAAACCAGCTGATCCGCAAGCCGCGCCAGGCGCCGGTAAAGCGCAACAAGGTTCCCGCGCTGGAGCAGAATCCGCAGAAGCGCGGCGTTTGCACCCGCGTGTACACCACGACCCCGAAGAAGCCGAACTCGGCGCTTCGTAAGGTTGCAAAGATCCGTTTGACCAACGGCTATGAAGTGATCGGCTACATCCCCGGTGAGGGCCATAACCTTCAGGAGCACTCCGTGGTCATGATCCGCGGCGGCCGCGTGAAGGACCTTCCCGGTGTGCGTTACCACGTCATCCGCGGCGTTCTCGATACGCAGGGCGTCAAGAACCGCAAGCAGCGCCGTTCAAAGTACGGCGCCAAGCGTCCGAAGTAATTGTGTCGGCTGGCCGCGTCACTGGATGCGACCGGCCGTTTCGACCCATCAGTTGAAAGACGAAAAGCATGTCACGACGTCACAGTGCAGAAAAGCGTGAGATCAACCCGGATCCGAAGTTCGGCGATCTGGTCATCACCAAGTTCATGAACGCCATCATGATGCACGGCAAGAAATCAGTTGCCGAGCAGATCGTCTATGGTGCGCTTGACCAGGTCGAAGCCCGTTCCAAGTCGGAGCCGGTTGCCCAGTTCCACCAGGCTCTCGACAATGTCGCGCCGCATGTGGAAGTTCGCTCCCGCCGTGTCGGTGGTGCAACCTACCAGGTTCCGGTCGATGTGCGCCCCGAGCGTCGTCAGGCTCTTGCCATCCGTTGGCTGATTGCCGCAGCGCGCAAGCGCAACGAGACCACCATGATCGAGCGCCTTTCGGGCGAGCTCATGGATGCTGCCAACAACCGTGGCAGCGCGGTCAAGAAGCGGGAAGACACCCACAAGATGGCCGACGCCAACCGTGCATTTTCGCATTACCGCTGGTAATCAGCGAACCGAGATCGAAAGGCATTCAAGATGGCCCGCGAATACGCAATCGAAGACTACCGCAACTTCGGCATCATGGCGCATATCGACGCCGGCAAGACCACGACCACTGAGCGTGTTCTTTACTACACCGGCAAGTCGCACAAGATCGGCGAAGTCCACGACGGCGCAGCCACGATGGACTGGATGGAGCAGGAGCAGGAGCGTGGCATCACGATCACCTCGGCTGCGACCACCACCTTCTGGAAGGGCCGCACCGGCAAGATGTGCCGTTTCAACATCATCGACACTCCAGGCCACGTCGACTTCACCATCGAGGTCGAGCGTTCGCTGCGTGTTCTCGACGGCGCGATCGCGCTTCTCGACGCCAACGCCGGCGTCGAACCGCAGACCGAGACTGTCTGGCGTCAGGCCGACAAGTACAACGTCCCGCGGATGATCTTCTGCAACAAGATGGACAAGACCGGCGCGGACTTCTATCGTTCCGTATCGATGATCAAGTCCCGTCTTGGTGCCACTCCTGTCGTCATGCAGCTGCCGATCGGTGCCGAGACCGAGTTCAAGGGCGTCGTCGACCTGGTCGAAATGAACGCCATTGTCTGGCGCGACGAGTCGCTCGGCGCGCAGTGGGATGTCGTCGAGATCCCGGACGATCTCAAGGAAAAGGCCGCTGAATACCGCGATCTGCTCATCGAGACCGTTGTCGAGGCCGACGAAGCCGCGATGGAACGTTATCTCGAAGGCGAGATGCCCGGCAATGACGAGATCCGCGCGCTGGTCCGCAAGGGTACCATCGCGGTTCAGTTCTTCCCGATGTTCTGCGGTTCCGCCTTCAAGAACAAGGGTGTCCAGCCGCTGCTCGACGCCGTGATCGAATACCTGCCAAGCCCGGCCGACGTTCCTGCCATCGAAGGCATCGACGTCAAGACCGAGCAGGAAACCACGCGTGTCGCCTCTGACGAAGCTCCGCTTTCGATGCTGGCCTTCAAGGTCATGAACGACCCGTTCGTCGGTTCGCTCACCTTCGCCCGCATCTACTCGGGCAAGCTCGAAAAGGGCTCGTCGGTGATGAACACGGTGAAGGAAAAGCGCGAGCGCGTCGGCCGCATGCTGCAGATGCACTCGAATTCCCGTGAAGACATCGAAGAAGCCTTTGCAGGCGACATCGTGGCTCTCGCAGGCCTCAAGGAAACCACCACGGGCGACACGCTTTGCGATCCGCTCAAGCCGGTCATTCTTGAGCGTATGGAATTCCCCGAGCCGGTGATCCAGATCGCAATCGAGCCGAAGACCAAGGGCGACCAGGAAAAGATGGGCCTCGCGCTCAACCGTCTGGCAGCCGAGGATCCTTCGTTCCGCGTCAAGACTGACGAGGAGTCCGGCCAGACGATCATCGCGGGCATGGGCGAGTTGCACCTCGACATCCTGGTTGACCGCATGCGTCGCGAGTTCAAGGTCGAGGCCAATGTCGGCGCCCCGCAGGTTGCCTACCGGGAGTCGATCACCAAGGCCTACGAAGCCGATTACACTCACAAGAAGCAGTCGGGTGGTTCGGGTCAGTTTGCCCGCGTCAAGATCCGTTTCGAGCCGAACGAAGAGACCGAGGATTTCGTGTTCGAATCGAAGATCGTCGGCGGTTCGGTGCCGAAGGAATACATCCCGGGCGTCCAGAAGGGCATCGACAGCGTGATGAATTCCGGTCCGCTTGCCGGCTTCCCGATGCTGGGTGTCAAGGCAACCCTGATCGATGGCGCTTACCACGATGTGGACTCGAGCGTTCTCGCCTTCGAAATCGCCGGTCGCGCCTGCTTCCGCGAAAACTCGAAGTTCATGGGTCCGCAGCTGCTTGAGCCGATCATGAAGGTCGAGGTGGTAACGCCGGAAGATTATGTCGGTGACGTGATCGGTGACCTGAACTCACGCCGCGGCCAGATCCAGGGCCAGGAAATGCGCGGAATTGCCGTGGTCATCGATGCCCACGTTCCGCTGGCCAACATGTTCAAATACGTTGATACGCTGCGCTCCATGTCCCAGGGCCGTGCGCAGTACTCGATGACTTTTGATCATTACGCCGCAGTGCCGTCGAACGTCTCCCAGGAGATCCAGGCGAAATACGCATAATTTGCCGGACTGCCGGGCCAGCGTCTTGAGACGCGGTCCGGACCGGAGACCGAAACTGTAAATTGCCCGAAACGGGCTGAATGAGAATGGAGAGCCGAAGATGGCAAAGGGTAAGTTCGAGCGCAATAAGCCGCACGTTAACATCGGCACGATTGGTCACGTTGACCACGGCAAGACATCGCTGACGGCTGCGATCACCAAGTTTTTCGGTGAATTCAAGGCCTACGACCAGATCGATGCGGCGCCGGAAGAAAAGGCACGCGGCATCACCATCTCGACGGCCCACGTCGAGTATGAGACCGAAGCCCGTCACTATGCCCACGTCGACTGCCCCGGCCACGCCGACTATGTGAAGAACATGATCACCGGCGCTGCCCAGATGGACGGCGCGATCCTGGTCGTCTCGGCTGCCGACGGCCCGATGCCGCAGACCCGCGAGCACATCCTGCTGGCCCGCCAGGTTGGCGTTCCCTCGCTGGTCGTCTTCCTCAACAAGGTCGACCAGGTCGACGACGAGGAACTGCTCGAGCTCGTCGAGATGGAAGTGCGCGAACTGCTGTCGTCCTACGACTTCCCGGGCGACGATATTCCGATCATCAAGGGTTCGGCCCTCGTTGCTCTCAACGATGGCGACAAGGCCCAGGGTGAAGACGCGATCCGCGCGCTGATGGCAGCTGTCGACAGCTACATCCCGACGCCCGAGCGTCCGATCGACCAGCCGTTCCTGATGCCGATCGAAGACGTGTTCTCGATCTCGGGCCGCGGCACCGTTGTGACCGGCCGCGTCGAGCGTGGCGTTGTCAAGGTTGGCGAGGAAATCGAAATCGTCGGTATCCGCGACACCCAGAAGACGGTCTGCACCGGCGTTGAAATGTTCCGCAAGCTGCTCGATCAGGGCCAGGCCGGCGACAACATCGGCGCACTGCTTCGCGGCATTGGCCGTGAGGACGTCGAGCGTGGCCAGATTCTGTGCAAGCCCGGTTCGGTCAAGCCGCACACCAAGTTCACCGCGGAAGCCTACATCCTGACCAAGGAAGAGGGTGGCCGTCACACGCCGTTCTTCACCAACTACCGTCCGCAGTTCTATTTCCGCACGACCGACGTGACGGGCATCGTGACGCTGCCGGAAGGCACCGAAATGGTGATGCCGGGCGACAACATCTCGGCTGAAGTGGCCCTCATCGTGCCGATCGCGATGGAAGAAAAGCTGCGCTTCGCCATCCGCGAAGGCGGCCGTACCGTCGGCGCCGGCATCGTCGCTTCGATCATCGAGTAACAAACTGGGTCAGGGCGCATGGTCCGGAGCTTCCGGGCCATGCGGTTCTCACACAAGCAAGGACAAGTCGAATGAACGGCCAGAACATCCGCATCCGCCTCAAGGCGTTTGACCACCGGATCCTTGACGCCTCCACGCGTGAAATCGTGTCGACGGCAAAGCGGACCGGCGCAAGCGTCCGTGGCCCGGTGCCGCTGCCGACACGGATCGAAAAATTCACTGTCAACAGGTCGCCGCACATCGACAAGAAGAGCCGCGAGCAGTTCGAAATGCGCACTCATAAGCGTCTTCTCGATATTGTTGACCCGACACCGCAGACCGTAGATGCGCTCATGAAGCTGGATCTCGCCGCGGGCGTCGATGTGGAAATCAAGCTTTAAGGCCCTGGGCCTTAAGGACAGGGAACGAGGCATGAAGGGGCAGGGCCCCGACAGGCTCATCTCAAGAGGAATGAACCGATGCGTTCAGGTGTGATTGCACAAAAGTTGGGAATGACGCGGGTCTACAATGACGCCGGCGAGCATGTCCCCGTAACCGTCCTGCGGTTGGAAAACTGCCAGGTGGTGGCCCAGCGTACGGAAGAGAAGAATGGCTATACCGCCGTTCAGCTCGGAGCCGGCGTGGCCAAGGTGAAGAATACGTCCAAGGCAATGCGCGGCAATTTTGCCATTGCCAATGTTGAGCCCAAGGCCAAGCTGGTCGAGTTCCGCGTGAGCTCGGACAACTTGATCGACGTCGGTGCCGAGATCACTGCCGGGCACTTTGTTGCCGGCCAGCTGGTCGATGTCTCCGGCATCACCCAGGGTAAGGGTTTCGCCGGCGCCATGAAGCGCCACGGCTTTGGCGGTCTTCGCGCCACCCACGGCGTTTCGGTGTCTCACCGTTCGCACGGCTCCACCGGTTCCAACCAGGATCCGGGCAAGGTCTGGAAGGGCAAGAAGATGGCTGGTCACATGGGCCAGACACGCGTCACCACCCAGAACCTCGAGATTGTTTCGACCGATGTCGATCGCGGCCTGATCCTGATCAAGGGCGCGGTACCGGGCTCCAAGGGAACCTGGATCGTCGTTCGCGACGCCGTCAAGTCCGGCATCCCGGCTGATGCGCCTCTTCCTGCCGCGCTCCGCGCTGCAGCCAACGTATCGAATGAGGGAGCCGAATAATGGATCTCACCGTCACCACACTCGAGGGCAAGGACGCAGGAAAGATCTCTCTTTCCGACGCGATCTTCGGTCTCGACCCGCGCCAGGACCTGATCCAGCGCATCGTGCGCTGGCAGCTCGCCAAGAAGCAGCAGGGCGGTCACAAGACCCTCGGCCGCTCCGAAGTGGCCCGCACCGGCGCCAAGATGTTCAAGCAGAAGGGCACCGGTCGCGCCCGTCACCATGCGGCAAGTGCGCCGCAGTTCCGTGGCGGTGGTCGGGCTCATGGCCCGGTTGTTCGCAGCCACGCCCATGACCTTCCCAAGAAGGTTCGCGCCCTGGCCCTGCGTCATGCGCTTTCGGTCAAGGCCAAGGCGTCCGACATCATCGTCGTCGACAGCCTGACTGCTGCCGAGGCCAAGACCAAGGCACTGTCCGGTTCGCTCTCGAAGCTGGGTCTGACCAACGCCCTGTTCATCGGCGGCGCCGAGCTTGACCAGAATTTCCGCCTTGCGGCCAAGAACATCCCGAACGTGGATGTGCTGCCGGTCCAGGGTATCAATGTCTACGACATCCTGCGCCGCGGCAAGCTGGTCTTGTCCAAGGACGCTGTCGCTGCTCTGGAGGAGCGCTTCAAATGACGGATCTTCGCCATTATGATGTGATCGTCTCTCCGGCGATCACCGAAAAATCGACCATGGTGTCTGAACAGAACCAGGTTGTCTTCAATGTCGCCCGACGTGCTTCCAAGCCTGAAATCAAGGCCGCTGTCGAAGCGCTGTTCGGTGTCAAGGTAACGGCTGTCAACACGCTGCTGCGCAAGGGTAAGACCAAGCGCTTCCGTGGCATCGCCGGTCGCCAGACCGATGTGAAAAAAGCGTATGTGACGCTTGCCGAAGGTCAGTCGATCGACGTCTCCACTGGTCTGTAAGGGCCGGGCGGAAACAAGCCCCCAAAAGGGAACAGGAAAATGGCACTGAAAAGTTACAATCCGACGACCCCGAGCCAGCGCCAGCTGGTCATCGTTGATCGTTCGGGTCTTCATCGCGGAAAGCCGGTCAAGTCGCTGACCCAGGGGCTTCACTCCAAGGGCGGCCGCAACAACTACGGTCGCGTTACCGCGCAGTCGATCGGTGGCGGTCACAAGCGCACCTACCGCATGGTCGACTTCAAGCGTCGCAAGTTCGACGTGGAAGCCACCGTCGAGCGTATGGAATACGATCCGAACCGGACCGCATTCATCGCGCTGATCACCTATGCAGATGGCGAGAAGTCCTACATTCTCGCTCCTCAGCGTCTGGCTGCAGGCGACAAGGTGATTTCGTCGGACAAGGCCGTGGACGTGAAGCCGGGCAATTGCATGCCGCTTCAGTTCATGCCGGTCGGCACGATCATCCACAACATCGAGATGAAGCCTGCAAAGGGCGGCCAGATTGCCCGCTCGGCCGGTGGATACGCCCAGCTGGTCGGTCGTGACCAGGGCATGGCGATCCTTCGTCTCAATTCGGGTGAACAGCGCCTGGTGCAGGGTGCATGCCTTGCCACGGTCGGTGCGGTTTCCAACCCGGATCACCTCAACATCAACGACGGCAAGGCTGGCCGCTCCCGCTGGAAGGGCAAGCGCCCGCATGTCCGCGGTGTTGCGATGAACCCCGTCGATCACCCGCACGGCGGCGGCGAAGGCCGTACATCCGGCGGTCGTCATCCGGTCAGCCCCTGGGGCAAGCCGACCAAGGGCAAGCGCACGCGCTCGAACAAGTCGACCGACAAGTTCATCATGCGCTCGCGTCATCAGCGCAAGAAGTAAGAGAGGAAGTCTCCAATGGCTCGTTCAGTTTGGAAAGGTCCGTTTGTTGACGGCTATCTTCTCAAGAAGGCTGAGAAGGTTCGCGAAGGCGGCCGCAATGAAGTGATCAAAACCTGGAGCCGCCGCTCCACCATCATGCCGCAATTCGTCGGCCTGACGTTCGGCGTCTACAACGGAAGCAAGCACATTCCGGTCAACGTGTCCGAAGACATGGTCGGCCAGAAGTTTGGCGAATATTCCCCGACGCGGACCTATTATGGCCACGGCGCCGACAAGAAAGCGAAGAGGAAGTAACCATGGGCAAGGCAAAAACCGAACGCCGGCTCAAGACCAACGAAGCGCAGGCAGTCGCCCGCACCATTCGTATCAGCCCGCAGAAGCTCAACCTGGTCGCTGCCCTCATCCGCGGCAAGAAGGTTGACAAGGCGCTGGCCGAGCTTGAGTTTTCGCGCAAGCGCATCGCCTCGACCGTCAAGAAGACGCTTGAATCCGCAATCGCAAACGCCGAGAACAACCATGATCTCGACGTCGATTCGCTGGTCGTTGCCGAGGCTTATGTCGGCAAGTCCATCGTCATGAAGCGCTTTCATGCTCGCGGTCGCGGTCGCTCTTCGCGCATCGAGAAGCCGTTCGCTCACCTGACCATCGTGGTGCGTGAAGTGGAAGCCAAAGGGGAGGCCGCCTAATGGGTCAGAAAATCAATCCGATCGGTTTCCGCCTCGGCATTAACCGCACTTGGGACAGCCGTTGGTTCGCCGACAATGCCGAATACGGCAAGCTGCTTCACGAAGACCTGAAGATCCGCAAGTATCTTCTGGCCGAACTCAAGCAGGCCGGCATTTCCAAGGTTGTCATCGAGCGCCCGCACAAAAAGTGCCGCGTGACCATTCATGCAGCCCGTCCTGGCCTGATCATCGGCAAGAAGGGTGCGGACATCGAAAAGCTGCGCCGCAAGCTGTCGGAGATGACCAACTCGGAAACCCACCTCAACATTGTTGAAGTGCGCAAGCCCGAAGTTGACGCGACCCTGGTCGCCCAGTCGATCGCCCAGCAGCTCGAGCGCCGCATCGCGTTCCGCCGCGCCATGAAGCGTTCGGTCCAGTCGGCCATGCGTCTCGGCGCCGAAGGCATCAAGATCACCTGCGGCGGCCGTCTCGGCGGCGCGGAAATCGCACGTACCGAATGGTACCGCGAAGGCCGGGTTCCGCTTCACACGCTGCGCGCCGATATCGATTACGGCACGGCCGAGGCAAAGACCGCCTACGGCATTTGCGGAGTGAAGGTCTGGATCTTCAAGGGTGAAATTCTTGAGCATGATCCCATGGCGTCTGAACGTCGCGCCACTGAAGGCGACGCTTCTGGCGGCAATCGCCGGCGCGAAAACGCCTGATTTTGCGCCAGGCAGATAATTCGGAGAATTAAACAATGTTGCAGCCAAAGCGTACAAAGTACCGCAAGCAGTTCAAGGGCCGCATCAAGGGTGTCGCCAAGGGCGGCTCGGACTTGAATTTCGGTTCCTACGGCTTGAAGGCACAAGAGCCCGATCGCGTCAACGCGCGTCAGATCGAGGCAGCCCGCCGTGCCATCACGCGTCACATGAAGCGTGCCGGCCGGGTGTGGATCCGCATCTTCCCGGACGTGCCCGTGACCTCCAAGCCGACGGAAGTCCGCATGGGTAAGGGCAAGGGTTCGGTCGATTACTGGGCTGCAAAGGTCAAGCCCGGCCGGATCATGTTCGAAATCGACGGTGTCAGCGAGGAACTCGCCCGTGAAGCCCTGCGTCTCGGCGCGGCCAAGCTTTCGGTCAAGACCCGCTTCGTACAGCGCATCGCAGAGTAAGGAGACGGATCATGAAAGCCGCTGATGTTCGCGCCTTGAGCGTCGACCAACTCAATGATGAGCTTGCCAAGCTGAAGAAAGAGCAGTTCAATCTGCGTTTCCAGGGCGCTACCGGCCAGCTCGAAAAGACATCGCGCGTGCAGCAAGTTCGCCGCGATATCGCTCGGATCAAGACTATTGCCCGCCAGAAGGCGGCCGAATCCAAGGCCTAAGGACCGAAGAAAATGCCAAAACGCATTCTGCAGGGCACTGTTGTCAGTGACAAGAACGAGAAGACCGTAGTGGTCCGGGTGGAACGCCGTTTCGCGCATCCGGTCATGCGGAAAATTGTGCGTCGCACCAAGAACTACAAGGCGCACGACGAAAACAATCAGTACAAGGTGGGCGATGAGGTTTCCATTCAGGAATGCGCGCCCATTTCCAAGGACAAGCGCTGGACCGTCGTCGAGGCAGTCCAGGCTTGAATGAATAGGTTTTGAGGCGAGGGCACTTGCGCCCCGCCGAGAATCCTGTATGAAGCAGGCCATTGGCGCAGAACGCCCCGGTAACGGGCGTTCTTCTGCTTTCAGCGCATGGAAGGTCCCCTCGGGGAAACCACCTTGGCAATATCCTTCCCGCGCAAAAAAAGAATTGATTCCTAAGCTGGCATAGGGGGCCTTCTCGCCCAACCGTGCCGGTAACAACAAGAAGGCGGCCTGATATGATTCAGATGCAGACAAATCTCGACGTCGCGGATAATTCCGGCGCGCGTCGTGTCATGTGCATCAAGGTTCTGGGCGGTTCCAAGCGGAAATATGCTTCGATCGGCGACATCATTGTCGTCTCGATCAAGGAGGCCATTCCGCGCGGCCGCGTCAAGAAGGGTGATGTGATGAAGGCGGTTGTCGTACGGACAGCCAAGGACATTCGTCGCGCCGACGGCAGCGTCATCCGGTTCGACCGGAACGCGGCTGTGTTGATCGACAACAAGAAAGAGCCGATCGGCACCCGTATCTTCGGACCGGTTCCGCGCGAATTGCGCGCCAAGAGCCACATGAAGATCATCTCCCTGGCTCCCGAAGTGCTGTAAGGAACGAACCGATGCAAAAGATCCGCAAAGGCGACAAGGTCGTCGTTCTGACCGGCAAGGACAAGGGCCGTACTGGCGAAGTTCTTGCTGTGATGCCGAAGGAAGACCGTGCGGTTGTCCGTGGTCTGAACATGGTCAAGCGCCACCAGCGCCAGACCCAGACCCAGGAAGCCGGCATTATCAACAAGGAAGCTTCGCTTCACCTCTCCAATCTGGCGATTGCCGACCCGAAGGACGGCAAGCCGACCCGCGTCGGGTTCCGCATTGAAGGCGAGAAGAAGGTGCGCGTAGCAAAGCGTTCGGGAGTGGTCATCGATGGCTGACAAGTACGAGCCACGGCTCAAGAAGGATTATGTCGAGCGCATTCGCAAGGCGATGCAGGAGCAGTTCTCCTACGCAAACGAGATGCAGATCCCGCGCCTCGACAAGATCGTCATCAACATGGGTGTTGGCGAAGCGACTGCAGACTCCAAGAAGCCCGCTATCGCGGCCGAGGATCTTGCAGCGATCGCCGGCCAGAAGCCGGTCATCACCCGCGCCCGCAACTCGATCGCAGGCTTCAAGCTTCGTGAGCAGATGCCGATCGGCGCCAAGGTGACGCTGCGCGGCAACCGCATGTTTGAATTCATGGACCGTCTTATCACCATCGCGCTTCCGCGCGTTCGTGACTTTCGCGGCCTGAACCCGAAGAGCTTTGACGGCCGTGGCAACTTCGCCATGGGCATCAAGGAGCACATCGTGTTTCCGGAGGTCAACTACGACAAGGTTGATCAGATCTGGGGCATGGACATCATCGTTTGTACGACGGCACCGACGGACGACGAAGCACGGGCTCTTTTGAAAGAGTTCAACTTCCCCTTCCGCCAGTAATCGTAACGGCATTCGTAAAAAGGATATCTGATCATGGCGAAAGTCAGCGCAATCGAAAAGAACAAGCGCCGCCGCAAGCTGGTCGCACGCGACGCCTCAAAGCGCGCCGCACTCAAGGCGATCACACAAAATCAGGAGCTTCCGATCGAGGAACGCTTCCGTGCAACCCTGAAGCTGGCCGAAATGCCGCGCAACGGGGCCAAGATTCGCGTTCGCAATCGTTGCGAAGTTACCGGCCGTCCGCGTGCGTTCTACCGCAAGCTGGGCATGTCGCGTATCGCATTGCGTGAACTCGGGTCGCTGGCCAAGGTGCCGGGCCTGGTCAAGTCGAGCTGGTAAGGAGCACGCAATATGGCAATGACTGATCCTCTGGGTGATATGCTCACCCGCATCCGTAACGGCGTTGCACGCCGCAAGTCGTCCGTGTCCACGCCTGCATCCAAGCTGCGCGCCCGCGTGCTCGACGTGCTGCAGGCCGAAGGCTATATCCGCGGATATACCGAAGTCGCGTACGACAATGGCAAGTCCGAATTGAGCATCGAGCTCAAGTACCATGAAGGCGCGCCTGTGATCCGCGAGATCGCCCGCGTCTCCAAGCCGGGCCGTCGCGTGTACGTCTCCGTCAAGTCCATTCCGCAGGTCGCCAACGGTCTCGGCATCACGATCCTTTCGACTCCGAAGGGCGTTTTGGCCGATCATGTTGCGCGCGAGCACAATGTTGGTGGTGAGGTTCTCTGCTCGATCTTCTGATCGTGCAGGACCTCCAACTCGAACAGACAGGTTGAACAATGTCTCGTATCGGTAAAAAGCCCGTCCCAGTCCCCGCCGGCGTCACCGCGACGATCGACGGCCAGAAAGTGGTCGCAAAGGGTCCCAAGGGTGAGTTGTCCTTCGTCGCCAACGATGAAGTGTCGCTCAAGCTTGAAGACAACGCGATCGTGGTCACGCCCGTGGATAATTCCAAGGACGCCCGCTCCAAATGGGGCATGTCGCGCACCATGGTGTCCAACATCCTGACCGGGGTGAAGGACGGCTACGAGCGCAAGCTCGAAATCAACGGCGTGGGTTATCGCGCGGCCATGCAGGGTCAGAACCTGCAGCTGGCTCTTGGCTTCAGCCATGACGTCGTCTACCAGCCGCCCAAGGGCGTCAACATCGCTTGCCCGAAGCCGACGGAAATCGTCATCACCGGCATCGACAAGCAGGTGCTTGGCCAGGTCGCCGCTGAAATCCGCGCCTACCGGGGTCCTGAACCCTACAAGGGCAAGGGCGTTAAATATGCTGAAGAGCGGATTGTCCGCAAAGAAGGCAAGAAGAAGTAAGGAAGACGCGAAATGGCTAGCAGGAAAGAATCCCTTACGCGTCGTTCCGCTCGGGTACGTCGCCAGATCAAAGCGGTCGCCAACGGCCGGCCACGCCTGTCGGTACATCGCTCGTCGAAGAACATCTATGTTCAGGTTATCGACGATGCGGCGGGCCGCACGCTTGCTGCAGCATCAACTCTCGATGCCGGCCTTCGTGCCGACCTCAAGACGGGTGCGGATATTGCCGCTGCGGCAGCGGTTGGAAAGCTCGTTGCCGAACGCGCGGTCAAGGCCGGCGTGACGGAAGTGGTTTTCGACCGTGGTGCATTCATCTATCACGGCCGTATCAAGGCCCTCGCCGAAGCTGCCCGCGAAGGCGGTCTTAGCTTCTAAGTCAAACCAGCCGATTGATTCCGGAAAAGAATAAGGAACAGGACAATGGCCAAGGAAGGTCGCCGCGATAACCGCGGTAGAGACGAAGAGCGCGACAGCGAATTCGTCGACAAGCTCGTACACATCAACCGCGTTGCCAAGGTCGTCAAGGGCGGCCGGCGCTTCGGTTTTGCAGCCCTGGTGGTTGTTGGAGACCAGAAGGGCCGCGTTGGCTTCGGTCACGGCAAGGCACGTGAAGTGCCGGAAGCAATCCGCAAGGCCACTGAATCGGCCAAGCGCGATCTGATCTTCGTGCCGCTGCGCTCCGGCCGGACACTGCACCACGACGTGCATGGCCGTCACGGCGCCGGCAAGGTGCTTCTGCGCGCTGCCAAGCCCGGTACCGGCATCATCGCCGGCGGTCCGATGCGTGCGGTTTTCGAAACGCTCGGCATGCAGGATGTCGTGGCCAAGTCGACCGGGTCTTCCAACCCGTACAACATGGTCCGTGCAACCTTTGACGCGCTGAAGAACCAGATGCACCCCAAGGACATCGCTTCGCAGCGCGGCATGAAGTACTCCACGCTCCAGGAACGCCGCGGTGTCACCGCCGGCGCCGAAGAGTAATCGGGCGTCCGCCTTTATCGTATTAGGGAGCCAAGACCATGGCTGACAATAAAAAGGGCAAGACGGTCACCGTCGAACAGATCGGCAGCCCGATTCGCCGTCCCAACGTTCAGCGCCAGACGCTGATCGGCCTGGGCCTCAACAAGATGCACCGCGTCCGGACCCTCGAGGACACCCCGTCCGTTCGTGGCATGATCCGCTCGGTCAGCCACCTCGTTCGCGTTGTCGACGAGAAGTGAGTGGGAGTGAACTGTCATGAAACTCAATGAGATTACCGACAACGAAGGTGCAACCAAGAACCGCAAGCGGGTAGGCCGCGGTATCGGTTCTGGTTCCGGCAAGACCGGCGGTCGTGGCGTCAAGGGACAGAAGTCCCGTTCCGGCGTTGCCATCAACGGTTTTGAAGGCGGTCAGATGCCAATCTACCGTCGTCTGCCGAAGCGCGGCTTCACCAACATCTTCTCGACCGACTTCAACGTCGTTTCGGTTGGCCGTATCCAGGCTGCAGTCGATGCGGGCAAGTTGGACGGCAAGGCCACGGTCGATGCCGCCGCTCTCAAGGCGGCTGGTGTGATCCGTCGCCTCAAGGATGGCGTTCGCATTCTCGCCGATGGCGATGTGAAGGCCAAGCTGACGCTGGAAGTTGCAGGCGCATCGCGCACCGCAATCGAGAAGGTCGAAAAGGCCGGCGGCTCGATCAAGCTTCTCGCTCCGGCTCCGGCAGCAACCGAAGAATAACAAGTTTTTGACCGCCCGGTGCTTCACATCGGGCGGTTTTCATCCCATATGGGATCAGCCGTCGCGGCAAGCTGCGGCGACTGGGGCAGGCGCCAGGCACGGGTAACCCGTCCAGGCCGCAACGTCCGGTGAAACCAACTCAGACCCTCCGGAGATGATCGGGTTCATCAGGCGCCGGATGGGCCGCGCGGAGAACGCAATGGCATCTGCAGCCGAACAACTCGCTTCCAATCTGAATTTCGGAGCTTTCGCCAAGGCGGAAGATCTCAAGAAGCGGATCTGGTTCACGCTTGGCGCACTTCTGGTGTACCGCCTCGGAACCTACATTCCGCTGCCCGGCATCAACCCGGAAGCGTTCGCGCAGGCCTTCCAGGGGCAGTCCGGCGGCATTCTCGGCCTGTTCAACATGTTCTCCGGCGGCGCGGTCGCGCGCATGGCGATTTTCGCCCTCGGCATCATGCCCTACATTTCTGCGTCGATCATCATCCAGCTGATGACCTCCGTCGTCCCCACGCTCGAGCAACTCAAGAAAGAGGGCGAGCAGGGCCGCAAGATTATCAATCAGTACACCCGTTACGGCACCGTCCTTCTGGGGACCGTTCAGGCTTACGGCATTGCCGTGGGCCTCGAATCGGGCAATGGCATCGTCACTGATCCGGGCTGGTTCTTCCGGATTGCCACCGTCATCACGCTTGTCGGCGGCACCATGTTCCTGATGTGGCTGGGCGAGCAGATCACCGCGCGCGGCATCGGTAACGGCATTTCGCTGATCATTTTTGCCGGCATCGTCGCAGCACTGCCTTCCGCTGTTGCGGGCACCCTGGAACTGGGGCGCACCGGCGCGCTGTCGACCGGCCTGATCATTGCGGTGATCGTCGTCGCCATCGGCGTCATCGCCTTCATCGTCTTCATCGAGCGCGCCCAGCGGCAATTGCTGATCCAGTATCCCAAGCGCCAGGTCGGCTCGCGGATGTTCCAGGGCGATACGTCGCACCTGCCGCTCAAGCTCAACACCGCGGGCGTCATTCCGCCGATCTTCGCTTCGTCGCTGCTGCTTCTGCCGGCGACCATTGCAGGCTTTGCCAACACAGGCGATCTTCCCGGCTGGGCGTCGACCCTGCTGGCGTCGCTTGGCCACGGCCAGCCGGCCTACATGGCGCTCTACGCGCTGATGATCGGCTTCTTTGCCTTCTTCTACACCGCGATCGTGTTCAATCCGAAGGACACTGCTGACAATCTCAAGCGCCATGGCGGCTTCATCCCGGGCATTCGTCCCGGCGAACGGACTGCGGAATACATCGACTTCGTGCTGACGCGAATCACCGTGATTGGCGCCATGTACCTGATTTTTGTTTGTCTCTTACCCGAATTTCTAATCGCGCAGACTGGCGTTCCGTTCTATTTGGGTGGTACGTCGCTTTTGATCGTCGTCTCGGTGACGCTCGACACGGTTGCGCAGATTCAGGGACATTTGATCGCCCAGCAGTATGAAGGGTTGATCAAGAAGTCCAAACTTCGGGGAGGCAAGAAGGGACGATGAGACTAATTCTTTTGGGACCGCCAGGTGCGGGCAAGGGGACCCAGGCGCAGCGCCTGGTCGAGAAGCACGGCATTCCGCAACTGTCCACCGGCGACATGCTGCGCGCAGCAGTTGCTGCGGGCACCGAAATTGGCAAGCGCGCCAAGGCGGTCATGGATGCAGGCGAGCTTGTCTCCGACGACATCGTCAACACGATCATTTCCGAGCGGATTGATCAGCCCGACTGCGCGCGCGGTTTCATTCTTGATGGTTACCCGCGGACCCTGGTCCAGGCGGACGCCGTCGAGGCCATGCTGAGCGCCAAGGGAACCAAGCTTGATTCGGTGATCGAGCTGCTGGTCGACGACAAGGCCCTGGTCGGCCGTATCGTCAAGCGGGCGGAAGAAGCCGCCGCAGCCGGACAGCCGGTGCGCAAGGATGACAATCCGGAAGTCTTCCAGGACCGCTTGACCGAGTACTACAAGAAGACCGCGCCGCTGACGGGCTACTATTACGCCAAGGGCACGCTGCGCACCGTTGATGGCATGCTTTCGATTGATGCCGTCACCGAGGAGATTGAGGCTGTTCTGGCTTCGCTCTGAGGCAAATGACATTCCTGAAGGGCGGCGCCGGGTTCCGGCATCGCCCCTCATGGTGGCGGCGCAAGCAAAATAAGATTGCGGAGAGGTTGACGAAAGCCTCTCTGTTCCGCTAAGACCCGCGCAACTCGCGACATTCATGCGACCGGTGCGTCTCCTCGAAGGCTTGAGGATACGGCTCTGGTCGCTTTTACTGTGTCGGGTTGCAAAGTGACCGGAACCGTCGATGACCCATCGGGGCAGGCGGTTTCGGATATGGATTACCCCGCAAGGGCCGGCCTCCACCGGACGCGGGTCAACGATAACCCGCCGGCCAGATCAGATCTGTCCCGGCCCACATGGAGAAGCAAATGGCCCGCATAGCAGGCGTTAACATTCCGACGAACAAGCGCGTCGTCATCGCGCTGACCTACATCCACGGCATCGGCAACAAGTTTGCCCAGGAAATCGTCGAAAAGGTCGGCATTCCGCTGGATCGCCGCGTCAACCAGCTTTCTGACGCAGAAGTGCTGCAGATCCGCGAAACCATCGACCGCGATTATCAGGTCGAGGGCGATCTGCGCCGCGAGAATTCGATGAACATCAAGCGTCTGATGGATCTGGGCTGCTACCGCGGTCTGCGCCATCGTCGCGGCCTGCCGGTGCGCGGTCAGAGGACCCACACCAATGCCCGCACCCGCAAGGGTCCGGCAAAGGCGATCGCAGGCAAGAAGAAGTAATTGGGTTTCGCCTGAGCGGCGGTCCGGAAATCAGGGCGGTGGTTCGTTCAACCACCGCTTTCGGTTTGGGGTCGATGCGCAGGTGCATCCCGGTGGAGCCGCTGGTGCTACGGCGGTGCTGATATCTCGAAAGGAAAAACCATGGCCAAGGAAGCTGCGCGTATTAAACGGCGCGAACGCAAGAATATCTCGTCGGGCGTAGCCCACGTCAACTCGACCTTCAACAACACGATGATCACCATCACCGATGCGCAGGGCAATGCCATCTCGTGGTCGTCCGCCGGTTCGAAGGGGTTCAAGGGATCGCGCAAGTCGACGCCTTTCGCCGCCCAGATGGCAGCTGAAGACGCCGCCAAGAAGGCGCAGGAACACGGCATGAAGTCGCTGGAAGTGGAAGTCTGCGGTCCCGGTTCGGGCCGTGAATCGGCACTCCGCGCGCTGCAGGCTGCCGGTCTGGTCATCACCTCGATCCGTGATGTGACGCCGATCCCGCACAATGGCTGCCGCCCGCGCAAGAAGCGCCGCGTCTAACCGATTTTGCGAGTTTTAACGGGCCAGGCTCAGCTTGCGCCCGTTTCATCCTCTTCTCACTTGGCCGCACGATTGGATGGTGCGGCAACAGGAAGGTACAAGATATGATTCAGAAAAACTGGCAGGAACTGATCAAGCCGAGCAAGGTCGAGTTCACCACCTCGGGCCGGACCAAGGCCACCGTGGTTGCCGAACCGCTGGAACGCGGCTTTGGCCTGACCCTGGGCAATGCCCTGCGCCGCGTGCTTTTGTCCTCGCTGCGCGGCGCTGCCGTCACCGCGGTGCAGATCGACGGCGTGCTGCATGAATTCTCTTCGATCCCGGGCGTTCGGGAAGATGTCACCGACATCATCCTCAACATCAAGGAAATCGCCATCCGCATGGAAGGCGACGAAGCCAAGCGCATGGTCGTCCGCAAGCAGGGCCCTGGCGTCGTCAAGGCCGGCGACATCCAGACCGTTGGCGACATCGAGATCCTCAACCCCGAGCATGTTCTTTGCACGCTCGACGAGGGTGCCGAGATCCGCATGGAATTCACCGTCAACAACGGCAAGGGCTACGTGCCTGCTGACCGTAACCGCGCTGAAGATGCGCCGATCGGCCTTATCCCGGTCGACAGCCTCTATTCGCCGGTCAAGAAGTGCTCCTACAAGGTGGAAAACACCCGTGAAGGCCAGGTTCTTGATTACGACAAGCTGACGCTGAACATCGAAACCGATGGTTCGGTCAGCGGCGAGGATGCCGTTGCCTACGCAGCCCGTATTCTTCAGGACCAGCTCGGCGTCTTCGTCAACTTCGACGAGCCGCAGAAGGAAGTTCACGAGGAAACCGTCGCCGAACTGGCTTTCAACCCGTCGCTTCTCAAGAAGGTCGACGAGCTGGAACTGTCGGTGCGTTCGGCAAACTGCCTGAAGAACGACAACATCGTCTATATCGGCGACCTTATCCAGAAGACCGAAGCCGAAATGCTCCGGACTCCGAACTTTGGCCGCAAGTCACTCAACGAGATCAAGGAAGTCCTGGCTTCCATGGGCCTGCATCTCGGGATGGAAGTTCCGTCCTGGCCGCCGGAAAACATCGAAGATCTCGCCAAGCGTTACGAAGACCAATATTAAACCGTCAAACGGCAGGCGTGTGCCTGCATGTGAAGGAGACAGGCCATGCGCCACGGAAATTCAGGCCGCAAGCTGAACCGTACCTCGAGCCACCGCAAGGCGATGTTCGCCAACATGGCGGCTTCGCTCATCGAACATGAGCAGATCGTGACCACCTTGCCGAAGGCCAAGGAAATCCGTCCGATCGTCGAAAAGCTCGTCACGCTCGGCAAGCGCGGCGATCTGCATGCCCGCCGTCAGGCGATCTCGCAGATCCGCGACAACGAGGCCGTTCGCAAGCTGTTCGATGCCATCGCAACCCGCTACGCCACCCGCAACGGCGGCTACATCCGCATCATGAAGGCCGGTTTCCGCACCGGCGACAACGCGCCGATGGCCGTTGTCGAATTCGTTGATCGCGATATCGACGCCAAGGGCGCCAAGGACCGCGCTCGCGTGGCCCTCGAAGCTTCTGCCGAAGACGAAGCCGCGTAAGCGCTTCAACGGGTTTGAAAATGGAAGGCCGGGTGCGTCAAGCGCCCGGCCTTTTTCGTGAGCAAAGTGGAGATCGGTGCGGAACGAGCCCTTAGAAGGGCCGGATTAGTCGGTGCGCGGGATCTCTGCGGCCAGTTTGCCGTACTGCGGACGCCGGCCGCGCTTCATGGCCATGAAGCGCGGGCGCACCAGGCGCCAGCCGATCAGCACCGCGATAATCCCGGCATAGATAAGCTGTTCAGGCCCGATCACCTTGACCGACAGGCAGTAATGCAGCGCGCCCACCGCGGCGATCGGATAGATCAGCCGGTGCAGCCGGACCCAGCCTGCTCCGAGCTTGCGGATCGACCAGCGGTTCGACGTCAGCGCCAGCGGAATCAGCAGAACGAAGGCGGCCATGCCGATGGTGATGAACCAGCGCTTGAAGATGTCCTCGACGATCACGTCGAATGCCAGCCGCTTGTCGAGGACAATGTAGGCGAGGAAATGCATCGCCACATACCAGAAGGCCAACAGGCCCAGCGCCCGGCGGTAACGCACCCAGTTGACCCCGAACAGATCCCTGATCGGCGAGATCGTGAGCGTCAGGATCAGGAACCTCAGCGCCCATTCGCCCAGCAGATGCTCGAAGATCTTCACCGGATTGCCAACCAGCTGGCCGGTTGCTCCGAGATAGAATGTCCAGGCCGCGGGCAGCAGACCGAGCGCATAGAGCGCCCAGATCGATGCCGCGTGATATCGCTTTGGCAGGGTAGGCAACTGCATGATCAGAAATTCACCGTCAGGTCCATGCCGTCATAGAGACTGGCAACCTCGTTGCCATAGCCGTTGAACATCAGCGTCGGCCGGTCGTTGGAGCCGAAAAAGCCGCCGCCGCCGACGCGGTTCTCGGTCGCCTGGCTCCAGCGCGGATGATCGACCTCCGGATTGACGTTGGCGTAGAAGCCGTACTCGTTCGGTGCCAGCTTGTTCCAGGTCGAAGGCGGCTGCTCTTCGGTCAAGGTGATGCGGACGATCGACTTGATGCCCTTGAAACCGTATTTCCACGGCGTGACCAGCCGCACCGGGGCGCCGTTCTGGTTGGGCAGCGTCTTGCCGTAGAGCCCCATCGACAGGATGGTCAGCGGATGACGCGCCTCGTCGAGCCGCAGGCCTTCGACATAGGGCCAGGGCAGGGGCTGGAAGACGCCGCGCTGCTCGGGCATCTCCTCGGGCCGCACCACGGTCTCGAAGGCCACATATTTGGCGCTGCCCAGCGGCTCGACCTTGTCGAGAAGGCTTGCAAGCGGGAAGCCGATCCAGGGGATCACCATCGACCAGGCTTCGACACAGCGCATCCGGTAAATGCGTTCCTCGAGCCCGAGCGCCATCAGCGCGTCGAGATCGAATTCCGCCGGCTTGCCCACCATGCCGTCGACCTGGATGGTCCAGGGGCGCGGGTTGAACTGTCCGGAATTCTTCGCCGGGTCGGCCTTGCCGGTGCCGAATTCGTAGAAATTGTTGAAGCTGGTGACATCCGCTTCCGGCGTCAGTTCTTCCCCGGGGTCATAGCCGCCCGGCTTGGCCTCGAGCATTTCGGTACCGAAGGCGAGAGATGGCGCCGCAAGCGCAAGCCCGCCGGCCGCTGCCATGCGCAGGATATCGCGCCGCTGGAAATAGCTGGCCTCCGGCGTGATCTCGGAAGCGGGGATGGCAAGGGGACGATAGGGGCGCATGGCGATCAAGTTCCTGGTGGCGAGCTGAGCAAACGAACGGCGCAAGGTGCGCATGACTTCCAACACCGAGGATATACGAAAGTCCGGCGGGGCAAAGCACCCGCGTGACCACGTTTTCGTGTAGACGAGGTGATCACGACAGGTGAATGCGCACAGATTGAACCTGTATCCGGGTTTGTGTCGACAAGCTCACGATCAGAAGTCCTGCTGCCATGAAGCTGTCAAACTGATGATGACTTTGGTGTCCCAGTCGGGCCATAGTGGCCCAAATCACTGAGGATTGCCGTCATGATTCCAAATCGCTCGCGCTTGCGCGTCGTTCCGTTTTTTCTTTTGGCCATTTGCGTCCTGACATTGCCCGTATTGGTTCCGGCGACGGCGCAGACCAAGGTGGAAGACTCGCTGACCGACAGCATCGGGAAGATTTTCCGCGGCGTCATAGGCGAGGCGGAAGACAAGAGCGCTCCCGAAACCGCGCAGGCGCCGGTTGCCGAACCGCGGCGCGAGGTGCCACGGTCCCGGCCCGACATGATGCAGTCCTTCTCGCCGCTGGTGAAGGCAACGGCGCCGGCCGTGGTCAATGTCTATGCCGACCGCCTCGTTCAGCGCAGCCTGTCTCCCTTTGCAGGAGATCCGTTCTTCGAACAGTTCTTCGGTCAGCGCATGCCCAACCGCACCGAGAAGCAGTCCTCGCTCGGATCCGGTGTGATCGTTCAGGCCGACGGCATCGTTGTCACCAACAACCACGTCATTGAGGGCGCCGATGATGTGCGGGTGGCGCTGGCCGACGGCCGGGAGTTTCAAAGCCGGGTGCTGCTCAAGGACGAGCGGTTCGATCTTGCGATCCTGAAAATCGAGGGGAAGGGACCGTTCCCGATTGTCGAGTTCGGCGATACCGACACCACCGAGGTGGGAGACATCGTGCTGGCCATCGGCAATCCGTTCGGCGTTGGCCAGACGGTCACCAGCGGCATCGTCTCGGCGCTTGCCCGCAACAGTGTCGGCGTGTCGGATTTCGGCTCCTTCATCCAGACCGATGCTGCCATCAACCCGGGCAATTCCGGTGGCGCGCTGATTGACATGACGGGTCGGCTGATCGGCATCAACTCGGCCATTTTCTCCCGCTCCGGCGGCTCCAACGGTATCGGCTTCGCCATCCCCGTCAATCTGGTTCGCGCGGTCGCCCAAACCGCCGAAATGGGCGGCGAGGTGTTCGAGCCGCCCTATATCGGCGCTTCCTTTGATCCGGTCACCGCCGACATCGCCGAAGCGCTGGGCCTCGACCGGGCCACCGGCGCACTGGTCGCCGATGTGACCGAGGACGGTCCCGCCGGCAAGGCAGGGCTTCGCACCGGTGATATTGTGCTGGGCTTCAACGGCCGTCCGATCGAGCATCCCGATGCGCTGGGTTACCGCCTTGCCACCACCGGCGTCAGCGCCACCGTCGATCTGGATGTTCTAAGCCGCAACGGCCGGAAGACGGTGCAGATCACGCTTCAGGCCCCGCCCGCCGACGATCCGCGCGACCGCCGGACGCTTGCGGGCCAGAATCCGTTCTCCGGGGCGGTTGTTTCCAACATCACGCCGCGTATCGGCGCCAAGCTGCGGCTGCCCCCGTCGTCGCGCGGTGTTGTCGTGACCGATGTTCCCGGCAACTCGATCGCCGGGCGCTACGGATTTCTCCCGGGCGACCTGATCGCCGTCGTCAATGGCGTCGACATCGCCAATGTCGACATCCTCGAACAGGTGATTTCCGAAGGCGCCAGCTTCTGGCGCTTCGAGATCGTGCGCGGCGGCCAGCGCATCCGTCAGATCATACGGTGAGGCAATGAGCGATCTCTTCGCCACTCCCGGCGCGGCTCCAAGCGGGCATCGGCCGCTTGCCGACCGGTTGCGGCCGGCAAGCCTTGCCGAAGTCACGGGCCAGCCGCATCTGACAGGCCCGGATGGCGTCATCACCCGGATGATCGCCTCGGGCAGCCTCGGCTCGATGATCTTCTGGGGACCGCCTGGCACCGGCAAGACCACGGTCGCGCGCCTGCTGGCCGGCGAGACCGAACTGGCCTTCGACCAGATCTCGGCGATCTTTTCCGGCGTCGCCGATCTCAAGAAGGTGTTCGAGACGGCGCGCGCCCGTCGCATGGGTGGCCGCCAGACGCTGCTGTTCGTCGACGAGATCCACCGGTTCAACCGCGCCCAGCAGGACAGTTTCCTGCCGGTGATGGAGGATGGCACCATCGTGCTGGTCGGCGCGACCACGGAAAACCCCTCGTTCGAACTCAACGCAGCACTTCTGTCGCGCGCCCGGGTGCTCACCTTCAAGCCGCACGATCAGGAGAGCCTCGAGCAGCTGCTCGAGCGCGCGGAAGCCGAAACCGGAAAACCGCTGCCGCTCGAGCCAGAGGCGCGGCTGAGCCTGCTCGGCATGGCCGATGGCGACGGCCGGGCGGTGCTGACGCTGGCCGAAGAGGTCTGGCGCGCCGCCCGCGAGGGCGAGATGTTCGACACGCAGGCGCTGGTCAAGGTGGTCCAGCGCCGGGCGCCCGTCTACGACAAAGGCCAGGATGGCCATTACAACCTGATCTCGGCGCTGCACAAGGCGGTGCGCGGCTCCGATCCCGATGCGGCGCTCTACTACCTCTGCCGCATGTTCGACGCCGGCGAAGATCCTCTGTTCCTCGGCCGCAGGCTGGTGCGCATGGCCTCCGAAGATATCGGTCTCGCCGATCCCCAGGCGCTGGTCGTCGCCAATGCGGCCAAGGACGCCTATGACTTCCTGGGTTCGCCGGAGGGGGAACTGGCGCTGGCGCAGGCCTGCGTCTATCTTGCCACCGCGCCCAAATCCAACGCCGTCTACACCGCCTACAAATCCGCCATGCGGGCTGCGAAGGAAGGCGGGTCGCTGCTGCCGCCGCGGCACATTCTCAACGCGCCGACCAAGCTGATGAAGGCCGAAGGCTACAGCGAGGGCTATCTCTATGATCACGACCAGCCCGACGCTTTCTCCGGCCAGGACTATTTTCCCGAAAGCATGGGCCGCAAGACATTCTACGATCCGCCGGAGAGGGGCTTCGAGCGCGACATCCGCAAGCGTCTCGATTTTTGGAGCAGGCTCCGGAAAGAGCGGTCAGGCAAGGGATAGGGCATAATGGGCAGTGCGACGGCTGAAGGCAGACCAAGGATCGGCGTCATGGGGGCCGGGGCCATCGGGCTCTATGTCGGCGGCATGCTTGCCGAAGCCGGCGCACAGGTGGTGTTTGCTGCCCGGGGACGGACCCGCGACTCTGTCGCGCGCGGCCTGTCGCTGTCGCGCTACGATGGTTTCAAGGCGGCCCTGAAACCCGAGCGCTACGAGGTCGGCGGTGTCGACAGCCTGGGCAATTGCGACGTGGTGCTGTTCTGCACCAAGTCAGGGGACACCGAAGCAGCGGCACTCGACCTCGCGAGGGCTCTGGAAGCGGACGCAACGGTCATCAGCCTGCAGAACGGTGTAGGCAATGTCGAGATGCTGAAGAGGCTGCTTCCGCACAATCAGGTCGTGGCCGGCACGGTCCCGTTCAACGTTGTCCGGCTCTCTCCCAACGCCGTGCATTGCTCCATGGAAGGCCCGGTCCTGGTTGGCCCCTCCGACGCCTCGGCCAGGCTGGCAGCCCTTGCGGCAGGATCGCGTCTGAAACTGCAGACCCATGACAATCTCGACGCCATGCAATGGGGCAAGCTTCTGCTCAACCTCAACAACGGCCTCAACGTGATCAGCGGCCTGCCGCTGCGCCGGCAGTTCGAGGATCCGGGCTACCGCAAGGTGCTGGCCATGGCGATGGAGGAACTGCTGGCAGCTCTCGATGCCACCGGTATCCGCGTCATTGGCGCAACCCGCACCAGCCCGCGGCTGATCCCGAAAGTGCTGCGCCTGCCGACCTGGTTGTTCCGCATTGTTGCCCGCCAGCAGCTCAGGATGGACGAAACCGCCCGGTCCTCCTCCTGGGATGATCTGAAGGCGGGCAGGGAGCCCGAAACCCGCTTCCTCAACGGCGCCGTCTGTTCTCTTGCCGAGGCGCACGGCCGCTCGGCGCCCGTCAACGAGCTGATCTGCCGCCTGGTTGCCGAGGCCTTTGCCGCCAAGGCCTCACCCGAAATGCCGGGCAATGAGCTTCTGGCCCTGGCCCGGAAGGCAGTAGTCTAGATAGATACTTCAAGTGCCGGAAGGTGATTGGTATGTCAGCTGGTTTGTTCAGGCACCCAACCGAGCCTCGGCATGGTTGTCCTTCTCCTCAACGGCCCTGGACAAGGCTTCTTCCGCCCATTGATTGAGGCTCTTGCCTGAGAGTTCGGCGGCAATGGCGGCTTTCCTGTGAATCTCGGGATCGATCCGGAACATCACTTTGCCTGAGTGGGGCTTTTGTGGAGTTTTGCCGAGCTTGGCGCAGGTCTCGATATAGTCATCCACTGCTTCATGGAAGGCGGCCTTGAGTGCTGCGACGCTGTCGCCGTGAAATCCGATGACGTCCTGAATCCCGGCAATCCGGCCAACCAGGATTTCATCGCTTTCATCGTATTCTATGCGGGCTTGGAACCCCTTGTAGTTCATCATATTCACGGTTTGACTCCTATCTGTTCAAGAAATGCCCGGGCATCCCTGATCTGGTAACGCTTGGCTTCCTTTTCCGGGTGAGGGCGGTGAAAAGTGGCAACGATCTGATCCTTGGCAAACCGAACCCTGGATCCTCTGCCTTCAATCACCTCCGCACCTGCCGCGATCAGCAAGGCTTCGACGTCATTCCAGGCGATGTTGCCCGAGACCGGCAGGCTGAAAACCGCCTGGAGGGTCCGTTTGTGCTTGCTGTTCATGCTATCAGCATGGAAGGTTGCGTGAAGCATTGCAAGCGTAATCTGCAAGCAGTGCGGTTGTTTCTGGCGCTGGCCCGGGAGGCCGTGGCGGAGCGGTAATGGCCCGTGCGCTAACGCGCCATTGACCTGCGTCAATGCCCGCCGCGCCGAAGCGCTGCATTCTGGCCTCCACCGAACAAGGAGGACATACCCATGACGGTTCTGGTTCTTTACGCCACCATCGAGGGGCATACCCGCAAGATTGCCGAACGCGCCGCTTCCAGGCTTGAGGAGGCCGGTCAGAGCGTGGTGCTTGGCGATGTCCGTGAGCCCGGCTTCGCCGTTCCCGGTCGCTTTGACGGCGTGCTGATCTGCGCGCCCATTCACATCGGGCGCTATCCTACATCCGTGGCGCAGTTCATCATCGACTGGAAGGCGGCTCTTTCCGAGGTGCCGACGGCGCTTGTGTCGGTCTCGCTTGGCATTCGCAGCGGCAGTACCGAGGACCGCGCGGAGGCGGAGGAATATCCGGCCAAGCTGGAAAGGAAGACCGGATTTCATATCCCGAAGGTGCATCATGCTGCCGGTGCGCTCAAATATCTCGAATATGATTTCTTCAAGCGCGCGCTGATGCGCCAGATCGCCGAGAAGGAAGGCGGGCCGGTGGATACCAGCCAGGATCACGAATTCACCGACTGGGCGGCGCTTGACGCCTTCGTGCAGGAGTTCGCCGACGACGTCGCGCTGGCAGCCAAGGCCTGATTGCCAGCTGACCGGCGGGCCCGGATAAGTCTGCCCTCGGAGCGTGGAATTGCTTTATCGCGGTGCGGTTTTCCGCTAAGCACCAGGGATGAATGCAATTGCGCTTGTTTTTGTTGGTGGCGGCCTGGGCGCCGTGTCACGCCATCTCTCCGGGATGCTGGTGACCCGCGCGGCTGGCCCCGGCTTTCCCTGGGGGACGATGCTGGTCAACATCGCCGGCTCGCTGGCGATGGGTCTGCTGATTGCCTGGCTGGCCCGCCGCTCGTCGGGCGACGCCGACCTGCGGCTGTTGCTGGCAACCGGATTTCTGGGTGGATTCACCACATTTTCGGCGTTTTCGCTCGATGCAGTGACGCTTTACGAGCGCGGCGCGTTGACGGCGGCGGTTGCCTATGTGATTGCCAGCGTCACAGTTTCCATTCTGGCGTTGTTTGGCGGGCTTTGGCTGGCGCGCCAGCTCTGAATCCCGGAACAAAGAGATAATCGATATGGCGGGCGTACAGCTCATACAGGTTGACCCGGATGAATCGGGCATGCGGCTCGATCGCTGGTTCAAGGTGCATTTTCCGGGGCTCGGTTTCGGGCCGCTGCAAAAGCTGCTTCGCTCGGGGCAGATCCGCGTCGATGGCGGCCGGGTCAAGTCTGATGCGCGGGTGCAGGCTGGACAAACCGTGCGCGTTCCGCCTCTGGACGTCGACGAGAAGGCCACCGGTCCGCTGACAGCCAAGACCATGCGCGGCAGCAATGACCACGAGGTGCTGAGCCAGATGCTGTTGCATGAAGATGCAAAGGTGCTGGTGTTCAACAAGCCTGCAGGCCTCGCCGTGCAGGGCGGCTCCGGCGTCACCCGCAATGTCGACGAAATGCTGGAGGCCTGGCGCAACAAGAAGGGCGAGAAGCCCCGGCTCGTGCACCGGCTCGACCGCGATACCGCCGGCGTTCTGGTGGTGGCGCGCACCCGCGGCGCGGCGCAGGCGCTGACCGCGGCGTTCCGCGAGCGCACGACCAAGAAGACCTACTGGGCGCTGGTCAAGGGCGTGCCGCGCGCCAAGGAAGGCAAGATCTCGACCTGGCTGATCAAGGAAGCCACCGAGGACGGCGACCGGATGCGTGTGGCCAGGCACGGCGAGCAGGGCGCCGATCATGCGGTTTCCTACTACCGGGTCATCGACCAGGCGGCGCAGAATCTCGCCTGGCTGGAATTCGAACCCTATACCGGCCGCACCCACCAGCTGCGCGTGCACGCGCAACACATCGGCCACCCGATCATCGGCGATCCGAAATATTTCGAGTTCGACAAGAACTGGGAACTGCCCAGCGGCCTGCAGAACCGGCTGCACCTTCTGGCGCGCCACATCTCCATTCCCCATCCCGACGGCGGCCGTCTCTCGGTCACGGCGCCCTTGCCGCCGCACATGGTGCAGAGCTGGAACCTGCTCGGCTTCGACGAGGCAACCGGTGGGGAGCCCGAGGAATGAAACTGGCGCTTTTCGATTGCGACGGCACGATTGTCGACAGCGCCGCGGTGATCCACACCTGCATGGAGCGCACCTTCGACGATTTCGGCGTGGCCCGGCCGGAAATGGCGCACACCAAGTCGATCATCGGCCTGACGCTGGATATCGCGATTGCGCAGATGCTCGCCCGCCCGGTGGATCCCGAGATCGCCGCCATGACCGCCCGCTACAAGGAGCATTTCATGCTGCACCGTCAAAATGGCGGCGTGCTTGAACCGGCCTATGACGGCCTGCTGCCGCTGATTTCGGCGCTTGCAGCACGCGACGATGTGATCCTCGGCGTGGTCACCGGCAAATCGCGCCGCGGGCTGGATGCGATCCTTGCCCACCATGGCATCACCAAGCTGTTCTTCACCACCCGCACCGCCGACGATTGCCCGTCCAAGCCGCACCCGGCGATGGTGCTGGAATGCTGCGCGGAAACGGGCATCGATCCGGAGCGGACGACGGTGATCGGCGATGCGGTCTATGACATGCAGATGGCGGTCAGCGCCGGCGCCAGGGCGGTAGGTGTGTCCTGGGGCTACGGCCCGGTGGACGCGCTCAGGGCCGCAGGCGCTCACCACGTGGTCGATCACGCCGACGAAATTGCCACGCTCATCTGACGAGGAGACGTTCTCATGCGCGACATACTCAGCGATCTTGATCTGGGCGAGAAGGGCGACAAGCTGTCCGACCCGGTCCGCGAAGTGCAGATCGGCTTGCGCAAGCAGTTGCCCAAGCGCTTCTACAAGCAGGCGGTTGCGGCCCCCGGCGATGAGGGTGGTTTTGCCGTGGCGCTGGATGGCAAGCCGGTGCGGACCCCGTCGCGCAAGCCGCTGAGCGTTCCGCACCTGGATCTGGCCGAAGCGATCGCTGCCGAATGGAACGCGCAGCACGACGTCATCGATCCGGCGACGATGCCGCTCACCCGGATGGTCAACACGGCGCTCGATGGCGTTTCGGCGGCGCAGGACGAGGTGTTCGAGGAAATCCTGCGCTTTGCCGGGTCCGATCTGATCTGCTATCGCGCCGGCGCGCCCGAGGGCCTGGTGGCGCGCGAAAGCGAACTCTGGGATCCCTATCTCGACTGGGCAGCCGCCATGGGCGCCCGTCTGGTGCTGTCGGAAGGCGTGGTTCACGTCGAACAGCCGCCGGAGGCAATCCGCGCCATCGCCGTGCTGCTTCGCCGCTATGCGACGCCGCTGCAACTGACCGCGCTGCACACCGTCACCTCGCTCACCGGCTCGCTGATCCTGGCCCTGGCGCTGGCCGAAGGGCAGGGCGAGCCATCCGGGATCTGGGAGGCCGCCCATGTCGACGAGGATTACAACATCGCCCAGTGGGGCGAGGACCATGAGGCCGCCGAGCGCCGCGCCAAGCGGCTCATCGATTTCGAGGCTGCGTGCCTGATCCTGTCCGCCTGCCGGGGCTGACGCTGCCGGGCGGGAGGAGCGCGCCCGGCGGCTCGTAAACCGATTGACCGGCCATGAACGGCTCTGTGGACAAGCGCAGTAAGCTTTGCTCTCTTGCGGCTGAGACACATCAGAGATGACAGCAAGGAGCCGCTCCATGACCGATGATACCTCAGAGGGCTATGTCGATCCCACCAAGGAGGCGTTTGCCCGCTTTCGCGAGATGGACCGGCCCGGGCCGGTCCACATGCTGAACCTGGTGAGATTGCGGGATAGGGCCGCCTATGACGACGGCACCGTCGCCACCGGCGCCGAGGCCTATTCGAATTATGCCCGCGAGAGCGGCCCGGTGTTCAAGCGTCTTGGCGGGCGGCAGGTCTGGATCGGAAAACCCGAACTCATGCTGATCGGGCCTGAGAGCGAGGCATGGGACATTGCCTTCATCGCCGAGTATCCGGACAAGGATGCCTTCGTTGCCATGCTGCGCGATCCCGAGTACCGACAGGCTGTCCGCCACCGTCAGGCCGCGGTCGCTGATTCGCGGCTGATCCGGATGGAGCCGCGCACACCCGGAGCCCAGTTCGGTTCTGTGGGCGACTGAGGACGTTTCCGGAGGGCCGCAGCCGATGCAGGCGTTGTTGTTCCGACCCATCTAATTTAGCTGAAATCAGGCCTCTTAACCGTGCGCTAACCATAAAGTGCAATATTTCGGGAAGTGAATCGACGTCTCCCGGAGTATTGGCATGCGGCAAGACAACCAAAATCCTGCGCGTTTCTTGCGTGCGGTTCTGCTCGTCGTGCTTGCGGCAGGTCTTTCTGCCTGTGCGGGACGACCCAGGCAGATGGAGCCGACCACTCCCTACACGGTGACCGAAGTGCGGGTGATGGCGGAGAATGTCGACAATCTCGGTTTTGCCGGTCATCTGCAGGACCGGCTGGAGGCGAGCGTCGGCCGCGCCACCGCCGATGTCGGCCAGACATCGTCGCTCAGGATCGTGGTGCAGGACCGCCGGCGCGAGCGCTCCCCGGTCAATCTGTTCGGCGGCACGTCCGAGACGGTGAGCCTGGACCTGTCCTTGCTCGATTCCGCAAGCGGCCAGTTGCTGCGAAGGCAGTCCCTGAACACGACAGTCTCCGATTTCAACGGGGAGCAGAATGCCGACATGATGCTGGTTGCCAGATTGACCGACGATATCCGCAGGCTTCTCGGCCTGTCGGGCTACACACCGTACCCGGTCAGCGGTCTCAAGCGGGACGTGGTGCGGCCGAGCAGCAATCCCGGCCGCTTCGACGTCGATGACGAGGCCTTGCGTTCTGCCGATCCGCTGCTGAACGGAACCGTAACGCCGACCACGGTCAATCTGATCGTTGAATCCGACAAGGATCCGGTGATGGATTTTTCCAGGCCGCTGCTTGATGCGAAGCCGCCGCAGAGACCATCCGATCCGGTCGTGCCGGCAGTAGCGTCTACCCCGCTCAGGGTGCAGCAAAGCGCCGACGTTGAGGCCCCGGAGCTTCCTACCGTCAGCCAGGCAAGCGAGGCCGGGTCCTCCGATGAGCCCTGCATCATCACGCTGGAGAATGACTGCAGCGATCCCGACAGCCGCTGATCCTGCTCAATTTGGCAGCGGAACGCGCAGCCGTGGCCATTGGCTCCGGCTTATCACGTTGGCGCTCTTGCAGATCACGCCAGCCGTTCGGCATGCCAGGCGAGGTGGTCGTCCATGAAGGTCGAGATGAAATTGTAGGAGTGGTCGTAGCCCTCCTGCATGCGCAGAGTAAGCCCGATGCCGGTGCTCTTGCACGCCTCTTCGAGCAGCCAGGGACGCAGGCCGGTGTCGAGAAACCCGTCGGCAGTTCCCTGGTCCACCAGGAACTCGGGAAACCGCGCGCCGTCTTCGATCAGCTGCGTCGCGTCGTACTGGCGCCATGCGGCCTCGTCCGCGCCGAGATATTTCTCCAGCGCCGGGCGGGACCAGTCGGCGGTGGACGGCTGGACGATCGGTGCGAAGGCCGAGCAGCTCTTGAACCGGTCCGGATGCTTGAGCGCGAAGGTCAGCGCGCCGTGGCCGCCCATCGAGTGACCCATGATCCCCTGGCGGCTCATGTCGGCGGCGAAATGGCCGGCGATCAGCTCCGGCAGTTCGCTCAGGATATGGGTTTCCATGCGGAAATGCTTCGACCAGGGCGATTGCGTCGCATCGAGGTAAAATCCGGCACCCTTGCCGAACTGCCAGTTGTCCGGCTCGTCGGGCACGTGGTCGCCGCGCGGGCTGGTGTCGGGGCAGACGATGATGATCCCGAGCTCCGCCGCCATCCGCCGGTATTCGCCCTTGTCCATGACATTGGCGTGGGTACAGGTCAGGCCGGACAGGAACCAGAGCACAGGGCACAGCTGCTCCTTGGCCTGGATCGGCCGGAACACGGCGAAGGTCATCTCGCAGCCGCAGGCGTCCGAGTCCATCGAGTAAACGCCCTGGCGTCCGCCATGGGCTTTTGATTCCGAGATGATCTTCATGGCTTCGTCGTCCGGTTCGGGGGTGGTTGTCGTCGGAGTGTTTTGGCTCAAACGCACAGCGCCTGAAAAGGTTCGCGTGAGTGCGGCATGAACCTGGTCGGATCATTGCCGCATTCTCGTTCGCGGTATCAAACGCGCTCGCGGAAAACCGTCAGTAGACCACGACGCTGCGGATGCTTTCGCCCCGATGCATCAGGTCGAAGGCCTCGTTGATGCCTTCCAGGCCCATGGTGTGAGTGATCATCGGATCAATCTCGATCTTGCCTTCCATGTACCACTCGACGATCTTCGGCACATCGGTGCGCCCGCGTGCGCCACCGAAGGCGGTGCCGCGCCAGGACCGGCCTGTGACCAGCTGGAACGGGCGTGTCGAGATCTCCGCGCCCGCCGGGGCCACGCCGATGATGATCGATTCGCCCCAGCCCTTGTGGGCGCATTCCAGCGCGGTCCGCATCACGCCGACATTGCCGGTGGCGTCGAACGTGTAGTCCGCGCCGCCCTTGGTCAGGTTGACGAGGTAGGGAACCAGATCGCCCTCGACCTCTTTCGGATTGACGAAATGGGTCATGCCGAAGCGCGTTGCCATCTCGACCTTGCCGGGGTTGAGGTCGACGCCCACGATCATGTCGGCGCCCGCGAGTCTCAAGCCTTGGATCACGTTGAGGCCGATACCGCCCAGGCCGAAGACGATGGCCTTGGAGCCGATTTCCACCTTTGCCGTGTTGATCACCGCGCCGATGCCGGTGGTCACGCCGCAGCCGATGTAGCAGACCTTGTCGAACGGCGCGTCGGGATGGATCTTGGCCAGCGCGATTTCCGGCAGAACGGTGTAGTTGGCGAAAGTCGAGGTGCCCATGTAATGGAAGACCGGCTTGCCATCGAGCGAGAAGCGCGAGGTGCCGTCGGGCATCAGGCCGGCGCCTTGCGTCGTGCGGATCGACTGGCACAGGTTGGTTTTAGGATTGAGGCAGTATTCGCACTCGCGGCATTCGGGCGTATAGAGCGGAATCACATGGTCGCCCTTCTTCAGCGACGTGACGCCCGGACCGACATCGACCACCACGCCGGCGCCTTCATGGCCAAGAATGGCCGGGAAGATGCCTTCCGGATCGGCGCCTGACAGCGTGAACTCGTCGGTATGGCACACACCCGTGGCCTTGATCTCCACCAGCACCTCGCCAGCGCGCGGGCCATCGAGTTGAACGGTGGTGATTTCCAGCGGTTTTCCCGCTTCAATGGCGACTGCGGCGCGAACGTCCATTCCGACTCTCCCGGATCATGTTTTGACAATTGAGCCGACCCTGCCAGAGCGGCGGGGTCGGCTCAACCCTGATTTTCAGGCATCTATTCGTTTGCGGCCCGCGTCAAGGTCACAAGCCGGCTTTCCAGCGCTTCGACACAAGCGGTGATCTGCAGGGCGAGTTCCCGCAGCCGGTTGATTTCACCGGACATTTCGTTGACTGCTATGGAAATCCCGGGCGCTTGCGGGGCTTCTCCGGCGCCGCTGATCAGCCAGGCTGGGGACACGCCCAGAACGCCTGCAAGCGTCATGATCTTGTTGGCGCGCGGTTCGGAGCGGTCTGATTCCCATTCCGCCAGCGTCTCGTCGGTCACGCCGATCCGCGAAGCCGCATCCTCCAGCGTCAGACCGGCAAGATCGCGGGCTCGCGTAATTCTGCCACCCAGCGTATCGCCATCATCATAGGTGTCCGCTGTCATGTCATCCATCAATGTATTCCCTTTGAAACTTCGGACCGGTTGGCCGGAATGCGCGAAACACCACGCGCGCGGCAGGTCGCGTCCACAATGTGAAGCCTATGCATCGACCATGTCGTTCCTGTGAACCGTCGGTCGCACGAGTTGCATCGGCGATGGGGTGATCCTCCACCGGACGTCACGTCCGCGGTGCCCCTGGATCAAGTGTCACTGCGAAGTGAATGCCGGATCGATCGGATCGGGGTAGGGGTTTCCGGTCCGGCGCCGCCAGTATCGGCCATTGGCTGCACGCCGTCCAGTGTGCCGTCGCGCATTAATTCATGCGCTGCCGGCCGGATGGTCCGGCCGGTCATCCCGGGTCGGCCCGAAAACCGCCTCGAACGCATCGCGCAGTCTTATGTCGGCCTCGTGCATGGGGATTGGCAGTCCCAGGTCGACCAGGCTGGTCACCCCGTGCGCCCGCACGCCGCAGGGCACGATGCCGGAGAAATGCTCGAGTTCCGGATCGACGTTGATGGCCAGGCCGTGGAAACTGACCCATTTGCGCAGGCGGATGCCGATGGCCGCGATCTTGTCCTCCGCCATCGAGCCGTCGGCGAGCCGCGGCTTGTCGGGCCGGCGCACCCAGACCCCGACCCGGTCCTCGCGCCGCTCGCCGGTGACGTTCATGCTTTCGAGCGTACCGATGATGACGGCCTCGAGCGCCGAGACGAAGGCGCGCACATCGGGCCGCCGCCGCTTGAGATCTAGCATGACATAGGCCACCCGCTGGCCCGGCCCGTGATAGGTATACTCGCCGCCACGGCCGGTGGCATGCACTTCGAACCGGTCAGGCGCCACCAGGTCTTCGGGTTTGGCGCTGGTGCCGGCGGTGTAGAGCGGCGGATGCTCGACAAGCCAGACCAGTTCATCTGCCTCGCCCGCCGCAATGCGCCCGGCCTCCGCTTCCATGAAGGCCACGGCGTCCGGGTAGGGGGTCAGTCCCTCCGATATGCGCCATCTGACCGGTGGATTCGGGCCTTGCGGGAAAAGCCGGGTCTCAAGTGTGTCACGAGAATTCATGGCTCCTGTCTAGATCCGTTCTGGCTCAAAGGAAACAGCCTTGATCGTCCGCAGTGTTGCCGTGTCGCTGTCCGGCGGATTGTTGCCTTGCCCGGCAGCAGCAGCCCGCGCGGCTTTCAGCGACTGTTGTTCTGGATCTTGCGGCCCGCTGACCTGTGAAAGGAAAGTCCGCACGGGAATCAGCCGGTCGGATTTTCTCGCAGTCCCGGGCCGATGGCGCCGAAGCCGGCACTCTTCATCTTGGCAGTTTCGCGACCATCGTGCGCCTTAGCTGCGAGGCATTTGGGAAAATCGCAGTCATTGTCCGGCGCAGGGCATCTTTTCCCCTTGAAAACACTGATTTTCCATACGCTGTCGCGGCATGTGATTTTTGTGACGAATGCGCTTGTGCAGCGCATGCCCATTTGCTACATGCAGCGCGCCGGACAGGTTTCGGCTCTACCACGTGCGGTCGTGGCGGAATTGGTAGACGCGCAGCGTTGAGGTCGCTGTGGGGCAACCCGTGGAAGTTCGAGTCTTCTCGACCGCACCATTACTCTCCTGATCATCTGATTTTTTTGATGGTGAGGGACGAGTTGCTGCAAGGTGCGGGGCCTTGGTGATCCTCAAACGTTCCATTCCCTGCCTTGCCGGCCGTGTCCGGTCAACGGATTTTGCGTGAAGTGCCGCCGGTCCAGCCGAAGACAGGCTCAAATTCCGCGATTGTTGCGCCTGCCTCCGCGATTCGGATCGCCGCCAGCTCGCGGATTCCATAGGGCGATTTTGGCGATGCCTGCGGCCTAGCAGGCCTTGCGGAACAGGTTTCCGGAGCTTTCCTTGATCAAGGGCAGTTCGCGCTCTCCCATCCCTCCGGCCCTTCTTATGCTCCCTCACCAGAAAGCAATGTCCTTCCCCGCTTCCGGCTGCCGCATCTGACGGCTGTTATCCGCCATTCAGAACCGTGAGCACAAGGACGCTGGCGCGCCAGCAAGCTGGTACATCCTCGCGCTCAGAACCATGGGCTATGATTGTGCAGTCCTGGATGAGATCGGCATGCATCGTCATCGCGACAGCACCGGCATTATGCAGGCGTGCGCCGGCCGCGAATAATCGATGACAGCGCTGCGTTGCCTCGAGATGCTGTGGCCAATGCTCGTGCTCGGACCTCTCCAGACTTTTGGTGGCGAGCGGCTTCAGCGCCATGTCACCTTACTCTGAAGCAATTGACACAGACTTCCGCGGCTTGCGTGGATCGTTCAGCAACGCCAAGCACCGTCCGGTATCGCCAGAGTGGTGGATCGTTTCAGCAATACGAGAAGCGGGAACTCTATGATGTTGCGCGGCCACTCCCGGAAGTTGCGGTTGCGCTCGTCCGGCTTAGACGGTTTTGGGCTCAGCGAATTCGTGATGTTGTCGATTGCGTAGATCTGATCTTCCGGCTGGTATCGGCTGACGGTGGCTGCCGCGTTGAACGGGTTCAGTGAGAGCTTGTGCGGGCAGCCGTCGCGCAGTACGCCCATAACGTCGATGATGGCAGCTTTTCGCCCCATCCGCGCCAGCATGTCTGCTTCCTGGGCTGCCATCTCAACGTTGTTGCTATCGAGCACCAGAACCGCCTTGTGCGGTTGCGAAGGGCTCGAGATGCGCTGTTCAAGCCGATTTGCCGCCCATATCCCAATATATGTCGACGAACACAAAATCGACGCTGGGGGAGTTGTTGGACAGGGAATGGGGCGCGTGACGCGGTATGTAGGCGACGTCGCCATGACCCAGCGTGGTTTTCTCGCTCCCCAAAGTCAGAGTCGCTTCGCCCGATACGACGACAAAGCACTCTTCCTCATCGTGGTCGTGTTCAGGTATTTTCCGGCCCGGTTCGAGAACCACCCAAGTTGCGCCGTACTCGGTCAGAGGGCGCTTTGTCTCAACCCGGTTTGGCCAAGGGAAAAGCCGGTGGAGTTTGCAATTATATTCATCGGTAAATTTCGCATTCTGGTGACGGCGCACGTTGCTTTCCAGCGTTTTGCCGCCTTCACTGCATTTTCCAAATTGCGTGTTTCCTGCTTGGTGCTGCACTGCCGGTCTCCTTATCGAGTTGGACTGAACTGGATACGATACTAGCGCTTCTTCGAGCGGCGATCTCGCCGGAACCGGACGCAGCCAGGCCCGCCCTGTTTGCATCGGGAATGAAATTGCTGCTGGCGGCCAATGCGTAACCGGCATAGGAGAAAAACATGGCCAGTACGAGATTGACCGGACGGACAAAGCGCTGATAGCCGATCACCGTTGCCGGGGTTGAAAACGCTACGGCGTAGAAAAAGTAGGCAGCGAAAGACATGACGCCTACGCCAATAACTATGGTCAATCCGATCCAATATGGCGTTTGCGGGCCAACGGCGATCGACAGGACCGCAATCCATGTAACCGCCGCTTTCGGATTGGTCATCTGGATGAGGAGGCCCCGCGCCAGATGGTTTGACGACGACCGGGACATCGCTCCGTCCCGAGCGGCGCCCGCGGTACTGCCGAATACGGCCTTTAGCGCCCGGATGGCGAGCCAGAAGAGATAAATTGCCCCAGCGGCGCGCACTGTGCCGAGCAACCCGGCGTTCGTTGCAATTAATGATGTGACGCCTGCGAGGGCCAGCGCGCCCCAGATGAACGAACCGGATCCGACGCCGAACGCGACCTTGGTCGCGGCTTTTCGGCCGTGGCGCATCGCTGTGTCAATCACGACAATCATGTTGGGTCCAGGGCTCAGAATGGCCAGACCAAACGTGCCGAAAACAATGAGTATTGACGTCAGATGGCTGTCCATGACGATGATCCTTCGCCTTGTTGCAGAAGAAAGTGGAGGATGAATACGCGCACCGCGCGGGAGGCTTCGCCTAATCTACGAAACGGAGGCGATGCAATCGATCTCGACGTGGAACGGTCCGTGCCACTGGCTGCCAAAAAGCAATGTCCTCGCCGGCGGGTTGTCGGGAAAGTGTTGATTGTAGATTGTCTCAACGGTCTGGAAATGTGCGGGATCGTCAATATAGAGGCCGCAACGCAGGATATCGTCCATGGACGATCCTGCCGCCTCCAGACATAGCCGCATCTGCTTGATTACGACTTCCACCTGCCGCGCAAGCGGGGCTTCAAGTATCGCGCCGGTTTCAAAATCGTAAGGGGGGAGATTGGACACGAACACCAACCCGTCATGCCGGACAGCGGCGGGCACCTTGACCCCCCGTCTCTCCGCGAATGTGGCGATTGGTTCAACCCTTATGATTTCCTTCTGCATCGCCAATTCCTCCACGCATTTTCGAGAGCGCCGCTTGTGAGCGCAGGTTCCCCTTGGTTGTTCATTAATTATCGTGCCGCCATCCGGACATGTCACGGCAAGATGGTTCGGTCTGGGTCGAACCAACCCCGGGTTGCGGGAATCTGAGATCGCAGGCATGATCATGCCATGGAAGCTGCCACAAACATGGTTGAACTCGGGGCTCTCGTAGGCGACCGTGCGCGCGCCGCAATGCTCGCCGCACTGATGGGCGGACAAGCGCTGACCGCGACAGAACTCGCTTCGATCGCGGGGGTCTCCAAATCCACTGCCAGCGACCATCTTGGCAAGCTTGAGGGCGCCAGGCTTGTCCGTTTCGACAAGCTGGGGCGGTTCTCCTACTACAGGATTGCGTCCCCTTTGGTGGCTCGCATGCTGGAGAGCCTGATGGTAGTTGCCGCGATAGAGCTGCCTCCGCGGTTTTGTCCGCAAAGCGCCCATGACCGGCAGCTCCGCTTCGCGCGAACCTGTTACGACCACCTTGCGGGTCGGCTCGGCGTGGCGATCACCCAGTCCATGATTGAGCGCAAGCTGCTTGCGTTGTCTGACGACGGCGGCGAACTGACCGAACGCGGCGAAGCATTCCTGCAGGCTTCAGGAATCGCACTTTCGCTTCAGACAAGCGGCAGCAGATGCTTCTGCCGGCCTTGCCTCGATTGGAGCGAGCGGCAATTTCATATTGCAGGACGGCTGGGAAGCGGCATTTGGCATCACTGTCTGGACAATGACTGGTTGGCGCGAATCAAAGGCACACGGGCAGTTGATCTGACCGCTTCGGGTCACAGGGAAATTCCTCGGCTCTTTGAAATCGATCTTTCGGCGATCGTCAACGCAACCTGAGAAAGTCGCGTTCAAACCTATCGGTCTGAACTTCAACGTTGCTGTATTCATTCAAGCTGTCAAAGCGCCGCGTATCCGATCGGATGCACAAAAGACACCGTATGTGCGCAGCCTATACTGCTTTCCCGTTTTGCAATGGACTTGCTTGCCCAGTCGGATCTCATGTCCGGCCTAATGGCGGGTGATGCGTGCTCCCGCGTATGTGACAACCGTAATCACCGTCTTCAGAAATACAATTTATTGTTGCTTTATATAAATAAGCAATCATAGGGTGCTGTGACGACCGGATATGGCCAGCGGTCTTTCCTCCGGCGCGGCATCCTTGTGTTGAAGCTTCCGGGGAACTCGGAATATTCACTGAGGAGGGATCGGGATGGCATTGGTATCGACCACAGGCGCGACGATCAAAGATGTGGAACCCTGTGTCGCCTTGCGGACGGGTGCTCAATATCTCGATAGCATCGCAAAAGATCGTCAGATATTCATCCATGGCCAAAAAATCTCCCGATGTCGCGATGATGCTGAACTTGCAAAATCAACTCGGCTGCGCGCAGATATCTACGATCTGCTAAGCCATCCTGAGCAAATCGGGGTGACCGGACGTTACGACGTTGCCCTTGGAGCGGTGGTTTCACGTCTTCATAGCGCGCCAGTCTCAAAGCAATGCTGGCATGACAAGTTGTCCATCCTGGACATGATGTTCCAGAAACTTGCTTATCTGCCTTGCCGGGTTGGCGATGAGACCATTCCCGCCGTTTGGTCGATGATGGATGGGCTGGAAATCATTGCTGAGAAGAACGCCGGATTCGCAGCCAATGTCGTCCGTCACTACCATCACATACTCACGCACGACCCCTATCATGTGTCCGGCAACGCCGATCCGAAGACCGACCGCTCGGCCGCGGCGCAAGCGTCCGGCAAATCCAACCTGTTACGGTCCGTGGGGGAGACGAGTGAGGGTATTGTTGTCCGGGGGGCCAAGTATGAAACCGGAGCGGATATTCAGCATCATTTTCTCCGCGACCTGGTGACGCCGCGAAATCCCCAAAGCCATTTCGGGTTTGTCAATTTTCTCAAGATGAAAAATCGGCTTTTCGACTTTCTCAACCTGGGGATTCCCTATGCCCTCCGGAGGGACTATGCGGACTATGTCCAATGGGTAGCCGGGCATTTCGAGGAACGGGTTAGATATGGGCAATCGGTGCGCGACATCGTGATTGGGCGCGACCCGCGTGATCCATCCATTCCTCTGGTTGAAATACACACGGAAGCGGGAGATATCTTGCGCGCGCGGTCCCTGGTGCTTGGGACCGGGCGAACGCCGCGCGTCCCTGACGCCTTCCAGCCGCATATGGGAAAGCGCATTGTCCATTTCACACGCTATCTCGAAACCGTGCGGGGATGGGGTGATGATGCGGGAATCAATTCTGTTGCCGTTGTTGGCGGCAGTCAGAGCGCGGTCGAGATCATTCTCGACTTATCCAGGCGGATGCCGGACGTAGAGATACACAATATCCAGCGCGGATTCGGTTTCCGCCTGAAAGATACCAGTCCATTTACCGAGCACGCTTATTTTCCGGATTTCGTTGACTATTTCTACAAGCTTGGCGAACGGCAGCAGCAGGAGCTGACACAGGATCTCTGGCGTAGCAATTACAGCGCCGCCGATCACGACGTCATCAGTCAGCTCTACACGCAGCTTTATGAACAACGATTGGCCGGCCGCAGCCGTATATCCCTTCATCCGCATAGCCAGACCAAGCGCGTGCACCGGTGCGCGACGGGCGGCCAAGTGAAGATTGAACTTGAAAACCCGCTTCTCGGCACCCGCTCTGATGTCGTGGTCGACGCAGTGATCCTTGCGACTGGGTTCAGAAATTTCGGAGATGGAGCAGATCAGGAGCTTTTTCCGCACCTTCTGAAGAACATTGCGCCGCTCGCGCGCGTCCGTGAAAGCGGAGCGCTTTGGATATCGAGGGACTATCGCATTGTGGCGCGGGACGAGACTGCGCCTTCCTTGCCGCCAATTGTTCTGAACGGCCTGTGCGAAACCACGCATGGTTTCGGAGACGCCGGTTCATTCAGCCTTCTGGCCTTTCGTTCATGGGCTATTGCGGAGAGTCTTTGCGCTTGCATCAGCCAACAAAGGCCAATGGGCGGCTGCAACGCTGGAGCGGCCAGACACCAGGTATCGGTGCCATGATTTGAGCCAGAATGCGCAGCAATAGGTGTTGATGGCGGCGAGGCGGAGCCTCATTTTGCACGGACCGTCCCGCGCCGATTTTGTCGGAGGCTCCAACCCCTGAGCGGGATGGAGCATCATGAAAGGCTGATCGATCCCGAAACCTGCAATCGCGTTAAAAAGCGGATCAACGGCGATCCAGGGTTCCCGCCCGAAAAGACATCAGCGAGGACCTCCCGCTATGTGGCTTCATTGCCTGCCACGATTGCGCCAAGCAGCTTGATCTTGCTCCGACTGGCCCAGCCCCGTATTTGGCCGGGCCCGGGTGACAAGGGCTTCACAATCTCTCGCGCCGCTGCATCCAACTTACTGAGCTTGTGGGTAACTTCCGGCGAAGCTATGGGCGGCTTCCCCGCTTTTTTAGTTCTTCGAGGATAGAAAAGATCCACGCAGTTTCTAGGTTCGTCTGATCACCTGCGCCATCAAACAATTGCTTCGGCGAGATATTTTCGTGCTTGCATACCTTCGACACGAAAAGGGACAGAGGCCTGGTAGGCGGCCGTCTGTCCCTCAAGTCAGTGCTGTTTTGCGAGGATTATTCGGCGATGACGGCGCGTAGCATCCAAAGCGCCTTCTCGTGGAAGGTGAGGCGGGCGGTCAGCATGTCTTCGGTGACGACATCGTCGTTGTCGCCTGCGGTCGCCGCGGCCTTGCGCATGTCGCGCACGGCCTGTTCATGCTCCCTGATCAGGTCTGCGACCATGTCATGCGCTGACCCCTGGTCGACGTCGGATTTGGTCGGCGCGAAGGACTTTGCCATGTCGAGATTGACAGGCGCCAGGTGACCGAGCGCGCGGATCCGTTCTGCGATGATGTCGGTTGCGCCAAACAGTGCATTATAGTGCTCTTCGGTCAGTTCGTGGATCGGCTTGAAGATCGGGCCGACCACGTTCCAGTGGTAGATGTGGCTCTTGATCGTCAAACGGTAGGTCGCGGCCAGGATCTCGGAGAGATCCTTCGCCATGGATGTGCGGTAATCGGCCTTCAGCCCGGTGTTGATCCGGTCGTTCGAGGCCTCGGGTGCGAGACTTGTAATGGCGGTCTTGGCCATGGTCGGCTCCTTTCTGCTGGGTCGGATGGTTGTGGGTGGGACTAGGCGGTTGCGGACAAGCCGGACATCGACTCATGCACCGGCAGCGCGCTCGACTCGATGAAAGTTGAGCCGGTGTCGTCTGCCATGACGCCCCAGAGCACCCATCCGGCGATGAGGGCGAGGACCAGGCTGATGCCGAGGATGACGAGCACCGGCTTGCCCTGCCGTGCCTGCCGGACTTTGATCGGATCGATGGGTTCGTTCATGTTCATGTTCCTTTTGCAAATCGGTCTGCCAGGCCTTCGCCGTTTCAGTTGCGGTCGGCGCGCGCCAGGGATCCGGCGACTGCACCGATCACCAGGCCGGCGAGGATTGCCGTTGTCTTGTTGCGGGCAATGGCGCTCGAGGCCGTCGAAACGGCCAATGCCGAAACGTTGCTGGCCATTGCCGCACTCATCCGGCGCCGGGCTCTGAGACGAAGCAGCGAGCGGATGACCAGGGCGAGTGCGGTCAGGAGAACCGCCAGTCCAGCAGCCGCCAGCAATCCGGCGATCAGGCCGTGGCTCTCTGAGATGAACAGCGCGAACGCGCCGAAGAGTGCTGTTGTGGCCATCAGCGTCATCAGGCCTATGAAGCCCAGCAGAAGGGCGTCACGGCGCAACTGCCGGGCTTTTGCGCCGGCAATTGCGGAGACGATCGAGGTGAGTGGGAAGGCCGCTTGCATCGGCTTAACGGCGCATCAGGAATGCGGCGAGGAAACCTGCGGCCACTGCGACGCCGAGCGATTGCAGCGGGTTGTCACGCACCGTCGTGCTGACTTGCTTCTCCGCGCGGGAGTACTGGCTCGACAGGTCTCCAACGATCTTCTCGCCGGTCTTGAGCAATTCGTCGATCTTGTTCTCGGCCGCTTCGCGGGCCACGCCCGATTGAACCGCGCCCGCGCCGGCAAGCGCTTCGCCGAGAGCGGCGAGATCCTCGCGGATACGGGCGGCGCGCTCTGCGATATCGTCAACCGCCGGATTGGAGTTCGAGCGTGTGGATTTGCTGGTAGCAGCCATTGAGAATTCTCCTTTTATGAGTTCACCTGATCAACGCGCCGGTGCCGGCAAAGTTCCCCGTGCGCAAAGAAAAAGGCCGCCGGAATATTCCGGCGGCCTTCTCGGTCTGGCGTTGCTGTCGGGCCGGTTAGCCAGCCGGAACAACCAGGATGATGCTGTCGCGCTGGGCGTCCCAGTCTTCCTTGGAATATTCCTTCTGGGCTTCGAGCTGCTCCTTGGTGAATGGAGTGAAAATGGTCAGTTCACCATCGGCATTTGCCATGATCTCCAGGTTTTCAGGTGAGATCGCGACCTGCTTTTCGCCCATGCCGAGGAAGCCGCCAACATCGAGGACGAAGCCTTCGACGGTGTTGTCGCTGGTCAGCAGCACGTCGCCGACTTCGCCGATGTTTTCGTCATTGGCGCTGTAGACCGTGCGGCCCATCAGGTTTTCGGCGCTGAGCTCATCGGTCATCACCGGGGTCATGGCCGAGCGGTCGATGCCCATGGTTGGCTCGGTCTTCTGCTCGGCGGTTTCGACGGCGCTGGTGCCATTCTCGACCCGTTCCATGGTCGCGTCCTCGCCGGTCTGGCCCGTGCCTGTTGCCATGTTGTTCATGGTGGTATCAACAGCGGCGGGTTCGGACTGGGCTTCAGTATAGACCGCTTCGCGATCAAACGCCGGAGCCGCTTCGAGCTGTTCGCGCGTCATGTTGGCAATCAGCCAGCGCTGGCCATCACGGTCGGCCCATTCAATGGTGCCGTAGTCGACTTCGACATCCTTCTGGCCGATGCCCAGGAAACCGCCGACACCGATGACGACGGTTGAGATTTCGCCTTCAGGGCTGACAACGAGGTCATTGATATCGCCGATCGACTTGGCGTCTTCAGCGGACGACTCGTAGACTGCGGAACCGATGAGGTCGCTCGCAAGCGTCGGGTTGCTCACGGCGACGTCGGAATCAGCCGATGTGATCGTTTCGGTGGTTTTCGTGGCAGCACCTGTGTCCGTCGTTGTCGTGGCGCTTTGTGCGAAAGCCGACGTGGTCACAAGAGCGGTGAGGGCCGTGCTGGCCAAAAGCATCTTGAACATGATAAATTCCTCTTTGCATCGAAAGGTGCCCGCCGGGCTGGACCGTGTGTGAGAGCGCTGGGCCGGCTCGGCGGCGTGTACAGGAAACAAACGTTCGCCCCTCTCCATTGTTCCCGCTGGCGTCAGTTTTTTTTGTCCGGAGTGTGAGTGGCGTGGGTGCTGCGGGTCTGCATCGGAAAGGCATTCCGGATCACGGCGTAGCTGATCAGCAGGAACGGCACGGCGAGCAGGCCGCCGGCCGGCCCCCATATCCAGATCCAGAACGACAGTGACAGAAAGACGAAGAACGGGTTGAGCGTGACCGACCGTCCGATCACCTGCGGCGTGACAAACTGCGCCTCGATCATGTTCAGGCTCAGATAGGCGGCCATGGGCAGGAAGATGGCCGGCGGGGAGTCCCATGTCGCCAGGCCAACGCCAATGAGGATCAAGGCCATCGCCGCAGGGCCGATATAGACGACGTAGTTCAGGCAGAACGCCAGCATGCCCCACAGGAACGGCTGCGGCACGCCAAGCAGCCACATGGCGCAAGCGGTCGCGGCTCCGAGGCCGGCATTGATCACCGTAATCGACAGCAGGTAGCGGGAGACGAACCATTCGGCGTCCCGGAACATTCGCGCGGTTCTCAGCCGCGAACGGCGGCTGAAGCAAAGCGACAGCACGCTGGTGCGGATCGAATGGCGGGTTGCCAGAAAGAAATAGAGGCTCGCCAGGAACAATACGATCTGCGCCATCAGCGCCGGCGCCAGCGTGGCGATCTCCTGAACGGTTGAGGTATCTGCAATGTCGACGGTCATCTGCGCCTTGCCGCCGGCGATGGCGCGGATCTGCTCCTGCACGCCGCCAAGCGTGTCGAACACCGTGCGCCAATTCAAGAGGTGCCGCTGCATCTCATGCCAGATCTCCGGCAGCCTCTCGGTCCAGATCGACAGCGGCATGGAAAACAACGCCACGGCCGAACCGATCAGCCCAAGGAAAAGCACGACAACCGTCGCGGCGGCAAGCGAGGCGGGGATGAACCGCTCCAGCGCCGAAGCCACGGGCGATGCCATCAGTCCGGTAACGACGGCGAGGCAGACCGGTGCCAGGAAGGCTTGGCCATAGTCGAGCGCAGCGAGCGTCGCGAGCAGACCGGTGACAATGATGGCAATGCGTGCGGTCGACTGCAGGCCGGCATCCATGCCGGACTTGGCAGCGATCCGCACCACCGGCGGCTCCATGCGATACAGACGCTTCATGCAGAGTTCCCCTTAAAGGGGGACAATGCGACAGGCGGCGCTTGGTTCCGCCCGCCGACAGCGTTCCGATGCGGCCGGGCAGGGGCGTTCGGTCGGGCAATGCCCGGGTATACTGGTACCGCGGCTAATGGACCGCCCGTATACCGCCGGTCAGGACGGCCGATGGCTGGCCTTTACCCGTTCAAGCGGCACATTGATGGTGACGTCTATTCCATACTCGTCGGGTACGATGGTAATCGAGCCGCCGAGTTCCACCCGTATTGTCGCATCAAGCAGTTTCGTGCCGAAGCCGCCCTTCCGGGCGAGTGCATTGGATTTCTGTTCGCCCAGCGGCGTGCTGCTGCGTTCCTGCCAGGAAAAGACCAGCGCTTCCCGCTTGCCCTGATCCCGTTCGATCCGCCACCAGATATCGAGCTTCCCATCGTCCGATAGCGCCGAACCATATTTAAGAGCGTTGGTGGCAAGCTCGTGAAATGCCAGGCCGAAGGCCTGCGCCGCAACCTCGTTGAGTTCGATGCTCGGCCCCTTGAGACTGCTTTCGTCAAGATCGTCGCCAAACAGCTGCCTGAGTTCCTGTGCCAGCAGCATCTTCAGGTCGGCGCTTTTCCAGGCTGTGCGGGCGAGCAGGTCCTGGGATGCGGCCATTGCCTGCAGCCGGGCACTGAAGGACTGCGTGAAATCGTCCAGACTCTCGGCCGATCGAGCGGTTTGCCGCGACATGGCCAGTACCCTGGCAATCATGTTCTTGATCCGGTGCTTCATTTCCTGCAGCAGGAATTCCCGGTCGGTGAGCGCCCGTTCCGATTGCAGCCGCAATGCTTCGCTGACTTCGATGATGCGCTGCTGGGCGTGCGAAGAGGCGGCCAGGGCGGCGGCGAGCAGGAAGCCGGCGATGGCCAGCATGATGGTGCGTGTCTGGTCCACCGCTGGCCGATAGTCCTCGGAAGGCCTGATCTCCACGGTCCAGGTGCGTCCGGCCACCTCAATCGACATCACCGATGCCGGCGCTGCATCCATGCGGCGGCTGGGATTTCCCTCCGTCTTGTAGATCAGGCTGGCGTCGGTTGCCTCGCCGTCCCAGGCGGTGACGTGAACAGGCAGCATGGGCGGTCGATTGAGCGCCGATTGAAACAGATTGGGAATACGGAACGGAGCATAGACGAACCCGAGCGGCAGATCGGCGTTCGCGGCAGTGAATGGCGTGTACATCAGGAACCCGGCCTGCGGGTCTTGTGAATCTTCCTGCACAAGCTCCACCGTTCCCGATGCCCGCAACCGCTGTTCGCTCAGAGCCGCAAGAATAGCCGCGCGCCGTGTCGGCTCCGAATACATGTCAAAGCCCAGTGCCCGGCGGTTTGTGTCTGTCGCAGGTTCCAGCATGACGATGGGGGTGCGGAAAGCTTCACCGGTCTCTGGCCATGTCGGGCGCGGCAGGCCGTAATTCCTGTCAAGTTCGGCCGAAATGGCCAGATCCGATTGGGATCCGGTTCGCACGTAGCGCGCAAAGCCCAGTCCCTGAACGCCGTTGAACTGTTCGGTCTTCTGCAGGTGGCTGACAAACACCCTGAACGCCTCGACACTCGGCACCTCGCCTGTGGCCTGGAAATGCGCCTCCACCGACTTGAGAAGTAGCATGTGGTTTTCGATACGGTCTTCGACCCGCTGCACCGCATCTTCGGCGATGCCGACAAAGGCCAGCCGGTTGGCTTGGTCAATGGTGTACCAGGAGGCGACCGCCGTGAGCATGCCGACAATGGCGACAACGATGAAAACCAGGACTGGCTGCAGTCGGTAGAACAAGATGGTGGATCTTTCGAAAAGGCCTGAATATCCGGCTATGCGGTTTGCGCGGCTATTGCAATAACTCATGAGCCCGACCGTTCAGAAGGTTCTGGACGGGGCGTTCTCTATCAATCGTAAATGCAACTGGGCGAGCCCTGTTAAAAGCGGTTCTTTAGTGTTTCGCCTGACCAGCGTCTATTACACAGGTTAAGTCCGGGCGTCGTCTTTGAGAATACCCTTCCGCACGAAGAGGCCGTCCGTTTCGGGCGCGAATTCCAACAGGAAGCGCTCATCGAAATCGGCGAAACTGATCGATCTGGAAAGCTGCGGGAAAGTCACGGCGCCCTTGTCGATCCTGAGCAGGTTTTCCTTGCCGAGGCGGCTGAGCGACCGGTTGACGTGAACCGTGGACAGCCCCATGCAGTCGCCAATCTGCTCCTGGGTGAGTTCGAGCTCGAACCCCTTGGCGTCTGCCAGTCCAACCTGTTCCAGCCTGACCCACAATTCGAGCAGGAAATGCAGGATCCTCTGCGCTGCGGTGCGTGCCCCCAGTGAGACCTTGTGTTCGGACAGGATGTTGGCATGGCGCATCGACATCCAGTCCAGCCCGGAGGCCAGAACCGGAAAGCGCCGGTGGATCTCCAAAAGCCGGACCGGCTCGATCAGGGCCAGCGACGCGTTCGTCAGCGCCGCGGCGGAAAAAATCGAGGAATGAATGAAATTGACATGAAGCCCGATAAAGTCACCGGGCAGGGAGACCCCGATGATGAGGCGCCGTCCGGCGGGCGTGATCCTGTACCTGATCACCCATCCGTGCCGGACAAGAAAAGTCACCCGCATCGGTTCGCCGTCATGAATGAATTCATCGCCCTTGGAAACGGAAGCCTGGTTGACCTGCATGGTCTCGAGAAACTCGACCTCTTCCGAAGTCAGCAGCACCGATCGCCCAAGCCTGCGAACGAGTGGGCTTGCATCCGCGGGGATTGCGCTCTGGTTCCTGGATGACATGTCCGGCCTTTCACGTAAAAAGGCCCGGCAACCATATTGCCGGGCCTTTGAAGTCTTAGCCGATCAGTTGCTGCCGAGCCAGTTGTCGATTTCACGCTCGGCATCGTCGCGGGTCTTGCCGTAGCGGGCCTGGATCTTGCCGGCCAGCTCGTCGCGGCGACCTTCGATCACGTCGAGGTCGTCGTTGGTCAACTCGCCCCACTGGGCCTGTGCCTTGCCCTTGTATTCGTTCCACTTGCCTTCAACGATATCCCAATTCATATCAATTCTCCTTGTTAAACCGAAGCTCTTGGCCGCGCGGCGGTTGTTGCTGCCGGCCTGTCCTGTCAACGCCGCCGACTGGCTTTGGTTCCCCGATTTTCCTCTCTTGCAGTCATTTGCAGCAGGTGAGCTATCGTCACTCCCGATGGAAACGGAGAGCCACTGCGTCTCCGGCCGCGGACAAGGCGCGGACGCGTGACATGGGGCCGGGCGGGACAAACGTGCCGTGATGACATAGGGTCGGCATCGGCGAGTCTTTTCCGTGCTTGCGCATTGATGAATGCTGTTTTGGGGATTGCCGGATGAAGTTTCGGTCACTTGTGGCGCTTAACGGTCTGCTGGGCGTCCCCGGCGGCATCGCTGTCTTCATATGGCTGATGGCCATCCCGCTGATCTGGCTTGATGCACGGTTTATCGCCGCCGGAGATCCGCTGCCGTTTTGGCTGGCGATTTCGACCGATACCGCCAGATCCTTGCTGTCGACCATTGCGACCGCGGCAATCACGACGCTGAGTATGGTCTACTCGATCATGCTTGTGGTCTTCACGCTTGCCGCCGGCAACATCGCGCCGCGGCTGCTGCAGCGGTTTTCGCGCGACCGCGTCAACCAGATTACCGCCGGCCTGCTGGGCGGAACGTTTCTCTATTCGCTCTCGGTGCTCAGGGCGACCGGACCGGATCTGCACCCGGAACTCTCGATCGCTATCGCATTCGCGCTGGCGGCACTGTCGGTTCTGCAGGTCATCAGGTTCGTCCACTCGGTCTCGCGCAGCGTGACCATCGATGCGGAAGTGGCAAAGATATCCGAGCAGCTGGAGCGGCAGGTCAATGTGTTGCTGGCCGAGACAGACAATGGCGCCAATGACTTCGACGAGGACAGTCTCAAGGCGGTCGTGCGCGCCACGGAGTCCGGGTATGTGACGATGCTGGACGAGGCCCGCCTGCTTCAGCTGGCCAGCGATCACGGCACGTCGATCGCTGTCCGGGTGGCGCCGGGCGATTTCGTTCTGGCGGGCCAGGACCTGGCTGTCGCGGGATTTGACGACGGTGATGAGGACGCACAAGCCGCCGTCATTAAAGCGATTGCGCTGCAGCCCTATCGCGGCGCGGTCGATGACATCCGCTTTTCCATTCGAATTCTGCTGGAGATCGCGCTGCGCGCCCTTTCACCCGGCGTCAACGACAGTTTCACCGCCGTCACCTGCGCTGACCGTATTGCCGCGGCTCTGGTCAAGCCGGTTTCGGAAGGCCTGCGCGGGGAACTGCGGTGTGATGACGAGGGGGTGGCGCGCCTGAAGATTCCGGGGCTCACGCTCGAAGATCTGTTCAACATGACGCTGCATCCGCTGCGCCAGTCCGCCAGGGGCAACATCCTGATGCTCGAACATCTCGCCGTGGTTCTCAATTCGCTGTACGCCATCGCCGGTTCCGATGCGAAGGCGCTGATCCGCGCTCATGGCAAGGCGCTGCTGGAGACCGCGCGTGCCGGCGACCCGATAGGGTCCGATCTTGAGTTCTTGCGGCAGCGCTTCAAGTTTGAGATCGAGGACTGATCGCAGGCACCGCGAACTCAGTTAAGCTCGCTGTCGGCCTCCTGATTGGCGTTTGCCGCAATATCGGCGCGCGCGACGGATTGGATCGCCATATGCGGATTGATTACGTCAATGCTGACCTCGATGCCGCCCTTGCGGGTGACATCCCAGACGATTTCGACATCCTCGTAAAACAGGGCCGGGTCGATTTCGACGCATTTGCCGAAGGACTTCGTCTGCGATGCCGGCATTGTGCGGAGTGCCGGCGTCAGTTCCGCCCGGCATTGCTCGACCGTTTCATAGGCAACCGCAGGTGCCGGGTATTCCCGGCAGGCCTGCAGGTCGTCACTGCAGGCAATCAACAGCATGAAGGCAGCAATGTGTTCCATGACGTGTCTCCTTTTGAAGACAACGCCGGGGCACTGCGAAGGTTCCACGCAAACCGGCAAGGGTGTCTTTGGTCAATCAAGTGATGGAAAGACAAGGCGCAAGAGTTGCGTGAAGCGAACGGGCACCGCAGAAGGCGCGGGGATGTCCGGATCCGTCAGACAGCTGTTCTGGCTTCAGCGTATCCGGAAAGTGGCTGGGCTGCAGGCAGGGCGCCGGGGCCGCGCCTGGCCTAACCTCTTGTTTCCAGTTCGTACTGGCTGTCAGGAATGGTGAGTTGATAGGTCATCTGATCGGCGCCGATTTCGTGGCGAACCTCCGCCGACAGCGCCTGCGGAACGATGCGTCCCAGCACGGTTCCGGAAAATCCGTTCCTGGGCTTGGCCGGCGCCTCCGGTTCTTGCTGTGGCTTCGCGTAGGTTTCTTTCCAGGTCAGGATAAGCTGAGCGGCATTGCCTTCATTGCGCCGTTCTTCCGCCGAGAGTTCGACGGTACCGCCGGCCGGCCCTAGGGCGCCGCTGGCTAGCGAGTCCACCGTCAGTTCATGCAGAGCCAGCCCGAGATGCAGGGCCGCATTCGGGAACAGATAGGCATCCTTGCCGACCATTCTGAAACGGATCGGCAGGTCACCGATCAGGGGGTGGAGCTGGGATTCCGTCAGCGTGAAGAGTTCGGCACCGCGCCAGTCGGATGCGGTGACCAGATCCTGGGATTGGGCCATGGACTGAACCCGGTTGCGAAACGAAAACAGAAAGTCGTCCAGACCCTGGCTGTGGCGCGCTGTCTGCGAGGCCACCGACTGGATGATGGCCAGCAGGTTTTTCGAGCGATGGCTGAGTTCGCGAAGCAGCGTTTTGAGAACCGTTTCGCGGTATTTCATGTCGCCAATGTCGGTGATGGTGGTCAGCACCCCGACGACCTTGCCATCGGCGTTGGTATCGGGCTCGATCTTGAGCAGGTACCAGTACCGTTTCGCGTCGACATCGCGGTATTTTTCGAACGTTGTGGCCTTGCCTGTCTCGAGCACCGAGCGCTTTGCCTTGATGATGCTGCTGGCATGCTCCGGCGTGAAGACCGCCTCATCGGTTGCGCCTTCCAGTGTGCCTCCCAGCGGCCATGATGCCGGTAGATTTACGGCAAACCGGATCACCAGGTCAGCGTCCTGGTACATCATGGAAACGCCGGCGCTGCGCAAACCCGCCAGCACGAATCTTAACCGGTCGGATTCGCTAACCGAGGTCATTTTCATGGTTGTGTCTTCATCCGCTCTGTTGTGTTGTGATCAATGCGCAAAGGCGCCGGAGATCGTCCGGCGCCTTAAGCTGAGTGGGAAAGACCTTTGGTGAGTGGGTCAGACTTTCCGCACGAAGTTCAGGACCAGCGAAATCACCAGGAAGGCCAGGAACAGGAAGAAGAGGATCTGGGCGATGCCGGCGGAGGCACCGGCGATCCCGCCAAATCCGAGAACCCCGGCGATGATGGCGACGACGAGAAATACGAGGGCGTAGTACAGCATCGAAAGTCTCCTTGATTGTTCGATGAACCACCAACGCCGTACTCCCTAATTGGTTCCTGTCATTTCGAGGTTTTCGACCGCTGCGTTGAAAAACAGCGCCTGGCTGATCAGCGCCTTGACCATGTCCGGGTTGAACGGCTTGGTCACCAGAAACGCCGGCTCGGGTTTTTCACCGGTGAGCAGCCGTTCGGGGAAGGCGGTGATGAAGATGACCGGCAAAGTCTCGTCCTTAAGAATGTCGTTGACGGCGTCGATCCCGGAACTGCCATCGGCGAGCTGAATGTCGGCCAGAACCATTTTCGGCTTGGTCCGCTTGTAGAGCTCGATCGCTTCGCCATGCGTCCGAGCCACGCCGGTAACCCGGTGGCCAAGCGATTCCACCATGTCCTCGATGTCCATGGCAATCAGCGGTTCGTCTTCGATGATCATGATGTCGGTGGCCACCTGCTTGGAAATCTCCATCGAGGCGGTTTCAAGCAGCTTGCTGAAGCTGGTTTCGTCGACATCGAGGATTTCCGCCGCCTGCGCCGGCCTGAAACCTTCGACAGCGATCAGCAGGAAGGCCTTGCGGGCCTGCGGGGTGACGGCCTCGAGATTGGTCGCGGCCCTTCTTTCCCAGCCAAATGGCGTTTCCTGTTGGGCAATTGGAACCGAAAGGCTGTCAAAGAGTTGAGAGAACAGCCGGTACAGCGAGACCCGGTCGTCGCCTGTCTGGGGAAAGATGCTCAGATCGGCAATCAGGGCTTCGAGCGTTGCGGCGACGTAAGCGTCGCCTGAAGTCTGAGATCCGGTGACCGCGCGCGAAAACCGGCGGAGATAAGGAAGATGCGGCGCAATGCGCATGGACAGTGTCGTCATTAGATACCCCTTTTGCGGTCCACTTGACGTGGCAACTCTCACAAAACGCACGGGCCAAAAAAAAGTTCCCGCTTGTTGGAACTTTTTTTTGCATCACGCATTCTTACCATATGTTTTCATTCTGAAAGGGCTGGCAAGGGCATGATAGATCGTAACGACAAGGGCGCAGCAGCAAGCCGGGGACGGAGGACAAGCCTTGGCCCTAACGATGCGATTGCTTCGCAGTTGAAGCAGTATTTCACGTCGGTCGAGCAGGAGCCGATACCGGATCATCTGCTCAGCTTGCTGGAAAAGCTGGACGAAGCGGAACGTTCGGGTGGCTCAAATGAGGCGAAATGACGTGGGCACTCCCGAGATCAGTCCCGCGGCGGCTCCGGCCTTGTTCAACTTCAAGCGCGAGATGCTGGCCGTCCTTCCGAGCCTGCGGGCTTTCGCGGTTTCGCTGGCGCGCCGTCACGACAAGGCTGACGACCTGGTGCAGGAAACCGTGATGAAAGCCTGGGGTAAGCAGGAAAGTTTCCAGCCCGGAACCAGCATGCGCGCCTGGCTCTTCACCATTCTCCGCAACGAATTCTACAGCCAGATGCGCCGCAAGGGCCGTGAACTGCCCGATCCCGATGGTGTCTTTGCCGGCAATCTGGCCACCCATCCCGAACAGTACGGCAAGCTCGACATGGCCGATTTCAAGACCGCGCTCGACACTCTTCCCGACGACCAGCGTGAAGCCATCGTCCTGATCGGCGCATCCGGTTTTTCCTACGAGGAAGCAGCCGAGATCGCAGGTGTTGCGGTCGGCACCATCAAGAGCCGGGTCAACCGGGCGCGCGTCAAGCTGCAGCAACTTCTCGCCGTCGACGGCGAAAGCGATTACGGCCCGGATGAAACATCCCGGCCGCTGGTCAACAAGGCCTTCCCGGGCCGCTGATGCCGGTAGGATTGTCCGCGCTCACAGTGCCTGGAGCACTGTGAGCGCGGGTGTCTGGTCAGATCGGGTAGTGCGGCGTTCCGTCCTGAACGGTGATCCAGCGCAGTTCGGTGAACTCCGCGATGCCCCAGTTTCCGCCGAAACGGCCATATCCGGATGCCTTGACCCCGCCGAACGGCATCTGCGCCTCGTCGTGGACGGTCGGGCCGTTGATGTGGCAGATGCCGCTTTCGATCCGCTTTGCGACATTCATCGCCTGCATCACGTCCTTTCCGAACACAGCTGACGAAAGCCCGAACTCGCTGTCATTGGCGATCCGCACCGCCTCGTCGATAGATCCCGCGCGAATGATGCTGACCACCGGGCCGAAACTTTCTTCCGTATACAGCCGCATGTCGGGGGTGACATGGTCTAGCGCCGCCGCATTCAGGATGGTGCCTTCGCCGCCACCCGCGATCAGCTTGGCGCCCTTGGCGACACCGTCCTCGATGAGTTCCCTGATCCGCTCCGCCGCTGTCAGGTTGACAAGCGAGCCAAGCGGGCATGTTCCCTCACGCGGGTCGCCGGCGGTCAGCTGTTCCACCTTTTTGGCAAAGGCTTCGACGAACTTGTCGCCGACCGAGCCGACGCAAATGATCCGTTCGGTCGACATGCAGATCTGGCCCTGGTTCATGTAGGCGCCGAAGCCGGCCGCAGCGACTGCCGCATCAATGTCGGCGTCCTCGAGCAGGATCATCGGCGCCTTGCCGCCAAGTTCCAGCAGAGCCGGCTTGAGATAACGGCCCGCCAGTTCCCCGATCACCTTGCCGACGCGCGTCGAGCCGGTGAAATTGACCCGGCGGACGGCCGGGTTGGCGATCATCGCCTCGACCAGCGCCGGCGCGTCATCGGGTGCGTTGGAAATGGCGTTGAGCACGCCATCGGGCAGGCCGCCCTGCGCCACCGCCTCGATGATCAGCGCGTGCGTGCGCGGGCAGAGTTCGGACGTCTTCATCACCACGGTGTTGCCGCAGGCAAGCGGGGTGGCGATCGAGCGGACGCCGAGGATGACCGGTGCGTTCCACGGCGCCATGGCGAGCACGACGCCTGCCGGTTGGCGGATGGCCATGGCCATCGAGCCGGGCCGGTTCGACGGGATGATCTCGCCCTTGATCTGCGTGGTCAGCGAGGCCGCCTCGATCAGCATGTTGGAGGCGAGCATCACGTTGAACCGGGCCCAGGCTTCCGTCGCGCCGATTTCATCCTTCATCGCCTGGACGATGTCGTCGGCCCGGTTGTTGAGCGACGTCGCCGCATCGAGCAACATCTTGCGCCGCGCGGCGGGGCCGGTTTCAGACCAGGCCGGGAAGGCCGCGGCGGCCGCGTCGACGGCGCGTGTCGCGTCCTCGACCGAAGCCGCTGCAGCGACCGTGACGGTTTCGCCGGTGACCGGGTTCTTCCGTTCGAACGTGGCGTTGTTGGATGCGGCGACGTGCTTGCCGCCGATGTAGAGATCAAGATTGGTCATGCTGTTGGGCCTCTTCTGTGTCTGTTCCCCGCCCAGGAAGGCGCGGATCACTGCGGGATCGTTCCGCAATTCGGATGCGGTTCCGGAGCCGGTGATCACACCGGTCTCGATAAGGTAGGCGCGGTCGGCCAGCGCCAGCGTCGCCCGGGCGTTCTGCTCGACGATGACGATGGTCAGGCCTGTCTGCCGGATCTTTGCAAGCGCTGCAAAAACCTCCTGCGCGACGATCGGGGCAAGCCCGAGCGACGGTTCGTCAAGCAGCAGCAGCTTTGGCGAGGACATCAGAGCCCGGCCGATCGCCACCATCTGCTGCTCGCCGCCCGACATCGTCCCCGCCAGCTGGTTGCTGCGTTGGGCTAGCTTCGGAAACAGCGAGTGGACGAGCTCCAGGTTTCTCGCGGCATCGGCCTCGGCGCGCCGGGGCAGGGCGCCGAGCCTGAGGTTTTCGGCAACCGTCATCTGCGGAAAGATGCCGCGGCCTTCCGGCACGATGACAATGCCGTGCTCGACAACCTCGTGCGGCGGCAAGGCCAGGATGTCCCGGCCCTCATAGACCACACTGCCGCCCGCGGGCTTCGTGCGGCCGCCGATGGCGCCAAGCAGCGAGGACTTGCCTGCACCGTTGGCGCCGAGAATGGCCACCATCTCGCCCTTGCCGACATCGAGCGAAACCCGGTCGATCGCCACGTGCTTTCCGTAGACAATGCTGATGTCACGAATTTCAAGCATCTTCGGCGTCTCCCAGGTAGGCCGCGATCACCGCCTTGTCGGACAGAACCGCCGAGGTCTCGCCATCGGCGATCAGCCTGCCGGCATTCATCACGGCACAGCGCGGACACAGCGCCCTGACCGCCTCCATGATGTGCTCGACCATGATGATGGTGATGCCCGAGCCCGACAGGCTTTCGATCAGCCGGATGCCTTCCTGCAGTTCCGTCGGGTTGAGGCCCGCGAGCCACTCGTCGAGCAGAAGCAGTTCCGGTTCGGCCGCTAGTGCCCGCGCCAGTTCCAGCCGCTTCTGGTCGATATAGTTGAGATCGCCGGCGCTGGCGCCCGCACGGTCGGTAAGCCCGGTCTTCTCGAGCGCCTCGCGCGCCACCCGTTCGGCCTCCTTGCCCCAGTGGGCGCGGTGGCCGAAGACGGCGGGAAGCATGACGTTTTCGAGCAGCGTCAGCGAGGGCAGGATCCGCACCAGCTGGAAGGTGCGGGCGATCCCGGCGCGCGCGATCTTGTCGACCCGGGCGCCGGCGAGGTTCCTGCCGTTGAAGATGATCCTGCCCGACGACGGCGCCAGAAAGCCCGAGATCAGGTTGAGCAGCGTGGTCTTGCCCGAACCGTTCGGCCCCAGCAGTCCCAGGATGGTTCCGCTCTCCATTTCAAACGAGACCTGGTCGACGGCTTTGAGGCCGCCGAAGGAACGCGAGACGGTGTCGACGTGTAAAAGGGTCATTTGCCGCGCCTCCCAAATCTAGCGCGCAGATCGTCAAGTCCGGCGAGCAAACCATTCGGAAGCACGAACACCACGGCGATGAACAGCAGCCCGAGGAAGATCGGGTAGGTGTCGGGGAAATTGACCGAAAGCCATTCGAACAGCAGGAACAACGGGACGGCTCCGACCAGCGGTCCCCACAAGCGGTTGGCTCCGCCCAGAAGCGCCATGATGACGGTGAGGAAACTTACCGTCGGGTTGAACACGATCAGCGGCTCCACATAGACCCAGCGGGGTGAGGCCACCGCGCCGACAAGCGTGATCAGCGTCGCCGAGAGGGTAAACGCGATCAGCTTGGTCCGCGCCAGGTGAATGCCCGAATGCGCCGCCACCACCTCGTCGTCGCCGATCGCCCGAAGCGCCAGGCCGAGCCGCGTGCGGTTGATCCAGGCGGTCAGCCCGATGGCGACGGCTGCAAGCGCCAGCATCTGCCAGTAGATGTCGCGCGCGGTCAGGTCGAGGAAGATATAGCGTCCCAGCGTGCCGGTGATCGAAACCTCGTACCAGGTGATCAACTGCCGGACCAGTTCGGCGAGCCCGAAGGTGAAGATGACGAAATAGATGCCCGACAGCCTCAGCGTCGACAGCCCGACCAGGAGCGCCATACCCGCGCCGATCAGCGCCGCGCACAGGAGCACCGCCGGGTAGGGCAGGCTCTCGTTGAGCACGGCGACGGTGTAGGCCCCGGTGCCGTAGAAGGCCACGGTCGCAAGCGAGATGTAATTCGTCTGTCCCGAAAACAGCGCCCAGGCCGAGGCAAGCGCGACATAGGTTGCCATGCCGATCATCAGACCGAGCTCGTATTCGGACACGAACAGCGGAACGAGGGCGAGGGCAACGAGGCCGAGAAGAGCGATTGCCAACCGGATCATGAACGCCTCCCGAACAGGCCCTGCGGACGCCAGATGAGAACGGCGAGAAAGATCGCGAAGGTCGCCGCCAGCGTCAGGCCGGGATCGAAGGTGGTGGCCACGAAGGTTTCCACCAGACCCAGCGCGAAGCCTGCCGCGAGTGCCCCGGCGACGTTGCCGACGCCGCCCATGATGACGATGATCAGCGCCTTCATGGTGAAGATCACCCCGTCATTGGCCGAAAACGTCTGGTACATGGCAATGCTGGCGCCGCCGACCGCAGCCAGCGCCGTCCCCAGCGCGAAGCCCTGGCGGCTGACCTTGTTGACATCGATGCCGACCAGTGGCGCCGAACCCGGGGTCAGCGCCACGGCGCGCAGGATCAGGCCCCAGCGGCTCCAGTGGAGCAGCACGATCAGGCCGACCCCCGCGACAAGACAGATGCCGAAGGCAATCAGCCGGTTGAGCGCCACCGAGACGCCGAGCACGTTGATGCCTTGGTCGAGATAGGAAATCGAGGTGAAGTTGGCACCGAACAGCACCAGCATGATGCCCTGCAGCACGAACAGCAGACCGAACGTCGCCAGGATGGAATCCACCTCCAGCTTGCCCGGCTTGCCGCCGGCCCTCTGGACCAGCGGCCGCATCATGAATGTGTAGAGCAGCCATCCGGTCAGGTATCCGGCAGGCGCGATCAGGATGATCGCCACGAGCGGCGGCAGGCCTGCGGTCTGGAACAGGAAGACCAGCCCGAAGGCCGCCAGAAGCGTGACTTCGCCATAGGCGAGGTTCATGATCCGGGCGATGCCGTATTGCAGCGTCAGTCCGAGCGCCAAAAGCGCATAGGTGCCGCCCAGCACCAAGCCGAGCACAAGCGTCGTCATTGCAGTGGTCCGCTTCTGTCAGAATTGAACAATCGAGGGCAGCCATTCGCGGCTGCCCTGCTTGGCATGACCTGAACTACCAGTTCGGCTTCGGCACGACCGGCGCAACCGCGCCGTCCTTGTCGGCCGGATTGACGGCCACGAAGGTGCCGTTCTGCCACTGGCCGACCCACCAAAGATCGCGCAGCTGGTTGTCCTCAAGCTTGACGTCGCCGATGATCGTGCTGAATGTTCCGGTCGACAGTTCCTGGGCCAGCTTCTCGTGGTCGAGGCCGACCCGCTCCACCGATTGCGCCAGCATTTCGAGCGACGCATAGGTAATTGCCGAGGCCCAGCTGTCCGGCGGTGCGCCGGCGCTTTCGGTGTGGCGGGCGAAGTAGTCCTGGATCGCGGGCGAAGCTGCGTTGACGCCGCCGATCGACATCACGCCTTCGTGCTTGCCGTCGGCGATCTTGCCGTAGATCGGGAATGCGCCGCCCACGCCGACATAGAAGACCTTCGGATTGTAGCCCATCGACTGGGCGGTCTTCGTCATGCCGAAGCTGTCCGGCGGATAGGAGAAGGCGACGAAGCTGTCGGCGCCGCTGTCCTTTGCTTCCGCCATCAGCGCGGCGAAGTCCGAGGTGCCGAGCGGATACGTCTTGTCGTAAACGACCTCGAGCCCTGCTTCCTCGAAGGAAGGACGGGCGCCGTTGACCAGGTCGATGCCGAAACCGTCGGCCACCGAGACCATGGCGATCTTGTTGTTGATGGTGCCGGCTGCCACGGCGGCCTTGAGCACTTCGGCAAGGCCGTTGGCATAGTCATGGCCGCCGCCCAGCATCCAGTAGCTGCGCTTCCAGCGGGCGGCGAACTCCGGCGCCTTGTCGGTCACGGCGGTGACGCCGAGCTGCGGATAGCCGAACCGGTCCATCAGCGGTGCGATCGCGAGGTTCGAGCCGGTGCCCCAGGGCGGCAGGATCAGGTCGACCTTGTCCTTGGTGGCCAGCCGCTCGATGGCGCGGACGAGGTCTTCGTTCGACGACCGGTCGTCATACTCGATGACTTCGATCATGCGCTTTGATCCGTCCGGCATGGTCAGTCCGCCGGCGGCGTTGACGTCCTTGACCCACAATTCATAGTTCGGGATCGTGGTGATGCCAGCGCCGGTGGCATTTGGTCCTGTCTTGGCGACGGCGTAGCCGATCTTCACGGTTTCATCGGCGGAATGTGCCATATTGGCGCCAAGCAGCATGGTCATCGCCACGCCGGATGCCAGCGCGCGCAACGTGGTGCGTCGGGTAATCGTCATGAATTTTCCTCCCAATTGCGGGCAGAAGCGGGATTCTGCAATCGCCTTCGCCCAAAATCTGCAGTGATCTCAGCCGAACTCCCAATAACGGCTGAAAATTAGTATCGATCAGCGCCCGTCATAAGAATATGCACTTTTGCGGCAAAGAGTTGCACTTTTGCTTGCAAATCTGGTGAGATCGAAGACATTGGCCGCATGAAACCGACACCTCAGCCCATTGCCGATGATCGCCCCATCCTGTCGCTGCTGCATATCCGCAGTCCCTTGACCCGGGTTGCCTACAGCGTGCCCGCGGACTCGGCCTGCCTGGTGCTGATTGGGGCCGGACAGCTCAGTGTTTCGGATGCCGGAGCCGCGGTCGAGACAGCCCGGACATTCGAAGCGCCGCGGCTGATCTGGAGCCCGGCAGGCAAGGCGCTGGAGCTCGCTGCCCAGGCTGGGGCGCGCGGCATGATCATGCTCGCATCGCGGCAAACGCTGCTCCGCGCCCTGCCGGCAAGCCTGCTGGCCGACCAGATGGGGGTCGTTCTCAGGCAGGGGCTTTCCCGGGCCTTCACCCCGGGCGAGGCAATCGTTCGCCTGATGGAGGGCGTTGCCGCCGAAAAGCAGGACGGCGGACCGGGCAGCCGCGAAGCTCTCGAGCACTACCTCGGGCTGATCCTCCTGCACCTGTGGCGGCTGCTCGGCACCGATATCGTCACCCGGCAGCGTTCGCCCCAAGGGCTGGCAGAACGGTTTGTCATGCTGGCGGGCCTGCACAAGCACCAGCACTGGACGGTCGAGCGCTATGCCGAGCTTCTGGAGGTCAAGCGCGACCGGCTCAATGTTTCCGTCAGGCGCGCCACCGGCATTTCCCCGCAGGCCTATCTGCACCGCGAGATCATGCGCGACGCCTGCGAACTATTGGCCAGCACCGGCTTGCCGGTCAGCCAGATCGCCTTTCGCCTCGGCTTTGCCGACCCGGCCTATTTCAACCGCTTCTTCACCCGGCAATCGGGGCAGACCCCGGGCAAATACCGCCATGTCCTGCGCGGCAGGAAGGAACAGGGGGACCTCACCTATGCGGCCTGGCCGTAAGGCCGCCCCTCCAGTCCATGCGTCAGCGCCTGTTGTAGCTTTCGAATTTCACCCAGGTTCCGCCGCGGCGGGAAGACTCGACGCAGGCCGTTACGAAAGCCACGCCCGCCAGACCCTCTTCGATGCCGGGATAGGTCACACCTTCAGGGGCAGGCTTGCCGTCGCGGTGGGCGATGATGGCTTCGGCTGCCTCGTTGTAGATGGTGGCGAAGCCTTCGAGGTAGCCTTCCGGGTGGCCGCCCGGAATGCGGCTGACGCGCTGGCCCGCGGCGGTGGCGCCCGCACCGTTGCGGGTGAGAAGCCGTTTCGGTTGCCCCAGGGGTGAATGCCAGAGATAGTTCGGATCCTCCTGCGCCCATTCGATCCCGCCCTTTTCGCCGTAGATCCTGAGCTTGAGCGCATTCTCGTTGCCGGGCGCCACCTGGGAGCACCAGAGCATGCCCTTGGCGCCGCCTGAAAATCGCATCAGCACGTGGCCGTTGTCGTCGAGCTGCCGGCCCTGAACGAAGCTGTCGAGGTCGGCGCAGAGCTGATCGAGTTCCAGGCCCGAGACGAAGCTTGCCAGGTTGAAGGCATGGGTGCCGATGTCGCCGGTCGAGCCGCCCAGGCCGGAGCGGGCCGGATCGGTGCGCCAGCCGGCCTGTTTCTGCCCGGTTCCTTCGAGGTTTTCCGACAGCCAGTCCTGGGCATATTCGACCTGCACCAGCCGGATTGCGCCGAGTTCGCCGCTTTCGATCATCTCGCGCGCCTGCCGGATCATCGGATAGCCGGTGTAGTTGTGCGTCAGCACGAACAGCGCGCCCGAACTTTGAGCCGCCTTGGCCAGCTTGCGCGCGTCCGTAAGCGTCGAGGTCAGCGGCTTGTCGCAGATCACGTGGATGCCGCGCTTCAGGAACTCGCGCGCCACCGGATAGTGCATGTGGTTGGGCGTGACGATCGCCACCGCCTCGATGCCTGATTTCAACCGCGCCTCGCGCTTCGCCATCTCGACATAGTCGCCATAGGCCCGGTCGGGGGCGACGCCGAGATCGGCGGCCGACGCCTTCGATTTCTCCGGCGTCGAGGAGAACGCGCCCGCGACCAGCTCGTAGCGGTCGTCGATGCGCGAGGCGATGCGGTGGACGCCGCCGATGAACGCGTCGCGCCCGCCGCCGACCATGCCGAGCCTGATGCGGCGGGAAGCGGTGGAGGAGGTGCCTTCGATAGCCATATTCGTTCCTCCGCTTACGAAATGCCGAGCATGCGGCGGTTGGCCGCCTCGTCGGTGCCGCCGTCGGCGAAATCGTCGAAGGCGCGCTCGGTCACCCGGATGATGTGATCGGAGACGAACTGCGCACCCTCGCGCGCCCCGTCCTCGGGATGCTTGAGGCAGCATTCCCATTCGACCACGGCCCAGCCGTCGAAATCATTGGCTGCCATCTTCGAAAAGATCGCACCGAAGTCGACCTGTCCGTCGCCGAGCGAGCGGAACCGTCCGGCCCGGTCGACCCAGGGCTGGTAGCCCGAATAGACGCCCTGCCGGCCGGTCGGGTTGAACTCGGCATCCTTGACGTGGAACATCCGGATCCGGTCCTTGTAGATGTCGATGTTGTCGAGGTAGTCGAGGCACTGCAGCACGTAGTGCGACGGATCGTAGAGCATGTTGCAGCGGGCATGGTTGTTCACGCGTTCGAGGAACATCTCGAAGGTGGCGCCGTCATGCAGGTCTTCGCCCGGATGGATCTCGTAGCAGATGTCGACGCCGCACTCGTCGGCGAAATCGAGAATCGGCCGCCAGCGTTTGGCCAGCTCGTCGAAGGCGGTCTCGACCAGGCCGGCCGGCCGCTGCGGCCAGGGATAGAGATAGGGCCAGGCCAGCGCGCCGGAGAAACTCGCCATAGCGCCAATGCCCATGTGTTTCGACGCCGACAGCGCCATGCGCACCTGCTCGACCGCCCATTGCTGCCGGGCCTTCGGATTGCCGCGCACTTCGGGCGCCGCAAAGCCGTCGAAGGCCTCGTCATAGGCCGGATGCACGGCCACAAGCTGGCCCTGCAAATGGGTCGACAGCTCGGTGACCTCGACGCCGTTGGCCCGCGCCACGCCCTTGAACTCGTCGCAATAGTCCTTCGACGAGGCAGCCTTCGCAAGGTCGAACAGGCGCCCGTCCCAGCTCGGCACCTGCACACCCTTGTAGCCGCAGTCCGCCGCCCACTTGGTGATCGACTCCCAGGAGTTGAACGGCGCCGCGTCGCCCGCAAATTGCGCCAGGAACAACGCCGGTCCCTTGATGGTTTTCATTGGTTTCCTCCTCCAGATGCACTTTTCTGCTGCGTGGGTTCCACTGACTGTCGGGGTTGGCGAAGTGGACTTTCCTCCAGCCTCCCGTGCCGGTCCCTCCCGGATCCGGGGTGCTCCTCGTCCTTATGTCAGTGGATCCCGCCGCAATTCTTAAATCGTTTGTATCCACGGCAATACACTGCTTGGGGGAATTAGGCAAAACCGATATCCAAATGGGCTGTCGCCGCTGGACGAGGTTGCAAGCACCGCCGCAAGGCCGTGAGCGGCCACCGCCGCCGGCACCGGATGCGCGGTGACGCCTCCGGTCTGGCGTCTGCTGCGGTGTGCGGAGATTTCCGCGGCAAGCCTGCCCGCAAACCGCGAATGCCGGCAATGCCCGCTGCCCCGGGTTTGACTTCGCCCGGCAAACCGTCAGAAATACAGGATGTGAAGATCGCAGACACGCATCCGCAACGATTCCCTCTGCCCGGCCCGAACCGGCAGGGTGATTACCTATGGCAGCAACAATGATTGATCCCCGTAAACGCGACTTTCTCAGCGGCCTGTTTGAAGCTGCCGTCGAGCGCGCCGATCCCCGGCGTGCGCTGCTCGGTGCGCTGCCGGCAAGGCCCGCGGGCCGCACCGTGGTCATCGGCGCCGGCAAGGGCGCGGCCCAGCTCGCCGCCGCGTTCGAGGATCTCTGGGACGGCCCGCTGACTGGCACCGTCGTCACCCGCTACGGCTATGCGGCGCCCTGCAAATCCATCCGGGTGCTCGAGGCGAGCCACCCGGTGCCCGATCAGGCGGGCCTCGCAGCCACGCAGGCCCTGTTTGATGCGGTGTCCGGTCTGTCGAAGGACGATCTCGTTGTGGCTTTGATCTGCGGCGGTGGTTCGGCCCTGCTGCCGGCGCCGCCGGAAGGATTGACGCTCGCCGACGAGCAGGAGCTCAACCGGGTGCTGCTTGCCTCTGGCGCGCCGATCGGCGTGATGAACGCCATCAGGAAACACGCAAGCCGCATCAAGGGCGGCAGGCTCGCCGCCGCCGCCTGGCCCGCCCGCGTGGTCTCGCTCGTCGTCTCCGATGTTCCGGGCGACGAAGCCTGCCAGGTGGCGTCCGGACCCACGGTGCCTGACGCAATCAGCCTCTCTCAAGTCCGCGCCATGGTCGCCGCGCGCAACATTGCTTTGCCGGACAGCATCCTGGCGCATTTCGACAGCGGCCGGGACCTGCCGCCGCACCCGGAAGATCCGCTGTTTGCCAGCAATGAGGTCCGCATCATTGCTTCGGCCGGATTGTCGCTTGAAGCCGCCGCCGAGATGGCCCGGCGCGCCGGGATCGATGCTGCCATCCTGTCGGACGCGGTGGAGGGGGAGGCCCGCGATGTCGGGCTGGTGCATGCGGCGATCGCCCGGGAAGTGGCCGGCCGCGACCGTCCGTTCGCCAAACCCGTCGTCATCCTCTCGGGCGGAGAAACGACGGTTACGCTGAAAGGCAAGGGCAAGGGCGGCCGCAACACCGAATTCCTGTTGTCGCTTGCGTCCGCGATCGACGGTGTCGAGGGCATTGCCGCGCTCGCGGCTGACACCGACGGCATTGATGGCTCGGAAGACAATGCCGGCGCCTTCGCCGGTTCGCAGACCGCTAGCGAGATGCGGGCAAAGGGTCTCGATCCGCTGGCGAGCCTGGCTGCCAATGATGCCTGGACCGCCTTTGATGCCGTCGGGGAGCTGTTCGTCACCGGACCTACCGGTACAAATGTCAATGATTTTCGCGCGATCCTGGTCGGAGAACTGCCGGCATGATGCCTGCTTGACCGGGGTAGGGGCTTGCCCTTGAGCCAACCGCTGGGCTTTGGGGCAGGGAAGCTACGCGGCGGTATGAACCCGCAACGAAATCTGGCTGCCGACGTAGCTGCGCAGCTGCACCAGCGCGTTGTCGATTTGCGCAGCCTCTTCAAGCAATTCGTAATTCCCAGGCTCCGCCGATATTTCGCCGTAGAGGATTGCCGATATGCGGCACAGATTGTTCAGGCATCCGTATATTATTTGCTTTTGTCGGGTAGGGGTGCTGTCGCTTTCAACCAGACGAATGACCTCTGGGGCCTTGGCGTCGTGAACTCTCTTAAGATTCGCGAGGCGGTGTGAAACTGTCATGTGCAATTATCCTGACAGGAGTTGTTGGCAAAACTCGAATCACGCTGCGAAACTACTGTATTCAAATAGATCGTCATAAAATAATCCATGATTCGTACCGAAGTGTCCAGTTTATCCAGATTGGCACAAGATTCACAAATGCTTGAAGCTTGTAAGGAGTTTGGTTTTCTTCTCGTAATCTCGCACCCGGAAAACCGCACACGTTTTCTCGTTCCACAACCGTATCATGTTGCGGCCAATTTCCCTCCGTTGTTTGGTCGATTTCACGTTTGCACGCAGCGGCGACCGTAGCAATTCGCCAAAGGTCAGGTGCACGAATGTTTCCACAGATAAAAACATCCGTATTTTCCAATGGGCTTGAAATGGAGCGAAACTCCTGTCCGAACCTGTTCTGATTCGATTGTATGTGCACATGCGATAGATAGTGGTAAGGCACCGTTGCCCGCCGCACCCTGAAACCCGTTGGCCGATTCCGGCCGACAAGAACCTGCCTGTGAGTTTTGGCCATGACTGAACCCGCCGACCGCGAAGAAGACATTGCTGCGTCTCCGTCCGCGCCCGACGTGATGGATCATGACGAGATCTACGGTGAAGACGGTTCGATCCGGCAGGACTATCTGACGGCGATCGGTGCGGCGATTGCGGACCGCGATGTGCTGTTCCTGCGCGAGCATGTGGTTCGCCTGCATGAATCCGAGCTTGGCGATCTGCTGGAATCGATCAGCGCGCCGCAGCGTCACGCGCTGGTGTCGCTGCTTGGCGATGACTTCGATTTCGCCGCGCTCACCGAGGTCGACGAGGCCATCCGTCTCGACATCATCGAGGCGCTGCCCAATGCCAGGATTGCCGAAGCCCTTGGCGAGCTCGATTCCGACGATGCGGTCTACATTCTCGAAGACCTCGACGAAGAGGACCAGAAGGAGATTCTCGCCGCCCTGCCGTTTACCGAACGGGTCAGGCTGCGCCGCTCTCTGGATTATCCCGAGGACACCGCCGGTCGCCGCATGCAGACCGAGTTCGTCGCGGTGCCGCCCTTCTGGACGGTGGGCCAGACCATCGACTACATGCGCGACGAGGAAGACCTTCCCGAGAGTTTCAGCCAGATTTTCGTCATCGACCCGACCTTCAAGCTTGTCGGCGCGGTCGCGCTCGACAAGATCCTGCGCACCAAGCGGCTGGTTCGCATCGAGGAGGTGATGGACGAGACCCGCTATCGCATCAATGCCGAGATGGACCAGGAGGAGGCCGCGCAGCTGTTCGAGCAGTACGACCTTCTTTCGGCCGCGGTGGTTGACGAGAACGAGCGCCTGGTCGGTGTCCTGACCATTGATGACGTGGTGGACGTCATCCACGAGGAGGCCGAAGAGGACATCAAGCGGCTGGGCGGCGTGGGCGACGAGGAACTCTCCGACAGCATCCTGTCGACGGTGCGCTCCCGTTTCACCTGGCTGCTGATCAATCTCGGCACCGCCATCCTCGCTTCCGCCGTCATCAGCCTGTTCGACGCGACCATCGAGCAGATGGTGGCGCTGGCGGTGCTGATGCCGATCGTCGCCTCGATGGGCGGCAATGCCGGAACACAGACCATGACGGTGACGGTGCGGGCCTTGGCCACCCGCGATCTCGATATCTACAATGCGGGCCGCATCATCCGGCGTGAGGCGGCCGTTGGTTTCATCAACGGGATCCTCTTTGCCGTGATCATCGGCGTGGTCGCGGGCCTTTGGTTCTCGAGTCAGGGGCTTGGCGGCATCATCGCCGCGGCGATGGTGGTCAACATGCTGGCGGCGGCGCTCGCCGGCATCCTGCTGCCGTTGCTCCTGGAGAAGGTCGGCGCCGACCCGGCGATCGCGTCGGCGGTGTTCGTCACCACCGTCACCGATGTCGTGGGCTTTTTCGCGTTTCTCGGGCTGGCCGGCTGGTGGCTGTCATTTGCCTGATTTGAACAGGCTGCGGTGGCCATGCTGCGGATTTTGACTTATACGTAAAAGTAAGTCGTCATCAGAGTTCGCAGGATCGATCCGCTTTGGACAAATATTACACCATCACCGAGTTGACCCGTGAATTCGGGATTTCGACCCGGACCTTGCGTTTTTACGAGGACGAGGGGCTGATCCAGCCCGAGCGCCGCGGTCGGACACGGCTGTTCCGGGCAGCCGACCGGCGGCTGATCCAGGAGATCCTGCGCGGCCGCCGCATCGGCTTCACCATAGCCGAAATCCGCGAAATCATCCAGGTCTACAAGGACCCGCCCGGAGAAGCCGGGCAATTGCGGCTGTTGATGCGCAAGGTCGAGGAGAAACGCGAGGATTTGCGCCAGAAACGCCGCGACATCGAGGAAACGCTGGTCGAACTCGACCATATCGAGGAATCCTGCCTGACCCGGCTCGCCGAGATCGGCGTCAACACCTGAGCCGCTGGACGGGGCCGCCTCTCAATCGGCGGATGCTTCAGATCCAGCGCCGGACTTTGCGGCAATAGTCTTCGAACTGGTATCCGAACTTGGCGAGCAGGTGGTTTTCTTCCCGCCGGATGGCCAGGAAATAGGTCAGGATTCCGTCGATTGGAGCGAGAGCCAGGAACCAGCTGTTGTGTGACAGGAAACCCATCCCGACAAGCAGCATCATGTTTGCGAGATAAATCGGATTGCGGCTGTAGCCAAACGGCCCGTGGGCAACCAGATGCGTCGAGCCGCGATTGGGCAGGATCGTGGTCTTGGATTCGTGCAGCGTCCGCATCGCCCACAGGTCGATGCCGAGCGCCAGAACGATCATCAGCACGCCGACCGTCCTTATGCCCGGGAATTCGAGCGCCATCGGCACAACCTTGTTCAGCACGATCGCGGCGAGCGTAAACCCGACAAGCAGCAAGGGCGGCCATGGTATGAAGTTCGGTCTCTCCCGATAGGCATTCATCGACAGGAATCCCTTTGATACTATTGTGTCAGTAATAAAAAATTCATGTATTCAGTAATATAGGCCTATTTCGATCGTGCTGTGCATTGTTCGGCAATGGCGGGTATGCGCGCATCTGATTCCTGTGTGATTTGGCCCGAAATAAAGGGCTGGAACAGTCCCTGAGAAAGCAATTCGTCGGTGACGCAGCCGCAAAACTGCTTGCAGAATGCCGCGCTGTTGTTCGCTTGGCAACTGGTTTCACATTCCGCCAGGAAACCCGGCAACGGGTCCGCAGGCGTGGCGGGAACCAGTTGCGAGGCAATCCAGACCAGCGAGATCAGCACCGGTTGATGCACCAGATAAAAGGCCAGACTGTGACGGCCGCAGAACCGTGTCGCCCGGGCAGCCGGACCGGATCCGGTCTTCACCGCCGCAAGGCGCCTGGTCAGGCCCTGCGCCACCGCGGCCTTCGTCACGCCCATGCCGATCAGAAAGGGCCCCAGCCAGGGCAGCAGCGGCACGAAATCATTGGACCGCGGCGGCACCGTGAACAGCCCGATCCATGATAGCCAGACGGGATTGAACGCCTCGTGCCGGTAAAACCCCGGCAGGGCGATGCAAACGGCGCCCGCAAGCACCGTGAGTGGCGCCGGCAGCCGCAGGAACGCCAGGCCCAGCACGCTTGAGGCGGCGATCGCATGCAGGATGCCGAAATGGATGAAGCTGTCCGGCGTGGCGAAAACGGTTGCCAGGGTAATCAGCGCGGCGGCGCCTGCAACCATGGCGATCCGCTTCAGAAAGGCATCCCGCCTTATGCCATTGCCATGGGCGAGCATCAGGCTGACGCCCGCCAGGAACAGGAAGCTGCCGGCGATCGAGCGGGCATAAGCCTTGAGCAGGCCATGCGTGGATGTGCCGGGGTCAAGATAGCCAAACAGCTCCAGATCCCATGAAAAATGGTAGGTCGCCATGGCGAACAGCGCCAATCCCCGCGCCAGATCGAGCACCTCGATGCGTTGCGATGGCCTTCCTGGCAGTGTCGCGGTGCCGCTCGTGTCGCTCAAAGCCGTCTCTCCATCAGAACCGCCTGCCATCCTGCCCAATCACGCCCAAATGCCGGTCCGTTCGATTGGAATCGCGTCACCATATCTGACCACAGCCTTGAATAGTCCGCGAGCCCGCTCAATGCGAAACTGGCTGGATTTTTCTGCCGCCGTTGCTGACGAGCAGCCCTGCCAGCACCAGCGCCAGGGCCGCGATAAGGTTGAGCGTCAGCGGCTCGTCGAGAATGAGCACCCCCAGGGCCACCCCGAACACCGGAACCAGGTTGATCGACAGCGAGAAGCGCGAATAGCCCACGGCGCGGATCAGGGTGAAGCGGACGATATAGGCGATGCCCGTGGGAAACAGGCCAAGATAGATCAGCGATCCGATCGCCGGTATCGACAGCGCCGGCGACAGCAGGCCTTCCAACGTCAGAGCCAGCGGGATCAGCACCGCCGTGCCGATCGCCAGCGCCAGGCAGGCAAGCCGCACCGGCGGCATGGTGATCCGCCGGATCAGGAGCCCGGCCATCACGTAGCAGACAGAAGCACTAAGCGCAGCGAGCTTGCCAGGCAGCGAACCTCCGGCAAGCCCGGCAAAGATGCTCGGGCCGACAAGTACGACAATTCCAGAAAAGCCCAGCAGCACCGAGACCAGCTTGCGCGGCGTCAGCCGGTCGTCGTCTGTCATCAGGTGGCTGCCGATCAGCGCCAGGAAAGGGCCGGTGCCCATCAGCAGCGCCAGCACGCCGGCATCGATGGTCTTGCCTGCCCAGGCGATGAGAATGAACGGCACAACCACATTCAGGAGCGCCATGCCGACGATCAGTCCCCACTGGCCGCGGCCATCCGGCCACACCATGCCGCGCCAGATCGCGTAGGGCAGCAGCACCAGGAATCCGATGCCGACGCGAATCGCCGCGAGCCACACCGGACCGGTCTCGGGAACCGCGACACGGATGGCGATAAACCCCGAGGCCCAGATCAACGAGGTCATCACCATCAGCGTCAGATCCAGCCGCGTCGGGGCCCTGATCGGTTGCAAGAGCGTGCTCATGCGTCGTGGGCATCGCTTGGTGTGCCGCCGGGCAGGGCGAGGCGGTAGACACCCCGGAAGTCTGACGGATCGACCGGCCTGGCCTTGCGCAGGATGACAAGTTCACCCGCTGTGGCCATCTCGATCGCAACCGCGCGCAACGGCTTCATCAACCGGCTCCACTGGCGCTCATCCGAACCGGCAAGCGCGCGGGCGGCCTCTGTCGGAGAAATGCTTTTTCCCGCCTCGCGGCTTTCAAGCAGGTCAAGGATGGCGGCGCGCAGCGCCTGCCTGTTGAAGGATGGGGACTGTGTCACGAAATGATGGTGTCCTTGAGGATGGCGTCGCGGGCATTGGAGAAGAACTGCCGCCTGAGCAGCACCAGGATCACCAGCGTGGTCGTTCCCATCAGCACCAATGGTCCGGCAAACCAGCCCAGATAGCCGATCGACAGGAAGATGGCCCTGAGCCCGGCATTGAAATGCCGTCCGGCCAGCACGTTCAGCGACGCGGCGCGGTTGGCCGCGGCGTCGAGTTCGATTTGGTCTTCCGGCAGGTCGCCCTTCATCGGGATCGCGCCGAACAGGATCGAGGAGTAGTTGAACAGCCGGTAGGACCAGCCGAATTTGAAGAACGCGTAGGCAAAGATCGCGATCAGTCCGAACACCTTGAGCTCGAACGCCACCGGATCGGCAACCAGCGGAATCGGCAGGTCGTCGGCCACCGCCATCACCCGGTCGGTCGCGCCAAGCAGCGCGAAGCAGCCGCCGATGGCGAAGATCGTGGTCGAGGCGAAGAAAGCCGTGCCGTTCTGCAGCCCCGCCATGATGGCGGTATCGATCATCCTGAGGTCCCGCCGCGCCGCCACGTGCATCCAGTTCTTGCGGTGCTGGTTCATCGCCGTCGTCAGGCTGACCCGCTTGATCGGCAGGTGATTGTTCGAGGCCAGCGAAAACACGAACCACGACAGGGCGAACCAGACGACCGCCAGATAATCCAGATTTGTCATGAACCGGTTTTGCCATGAAGCGCGGCCCGACGCAAAGGCTCAGTTCAGCGATTTGCTTAGGTGATCAGGAAACTAGAGCGTTCGGAGGAAGGCTTGAACGTCGGTCTTACCGAGGATTTTTTTTCCGTTCGGAAGCTCCAAGAGAATGAGTTCGCTTAATGCCTTTAGTGGTCTGAGGTTGGTGGCATTTGTGCCTTTGAGATTCAGAGTTCGTAATGTTTTTATCGAGGAGAGTGGGACGATATCTGAGACTGGTGTTGACTCTAGGTCCAGGGCTAGAAGCCTTTCAAGGCTCGATAGGGGTTCTAAGTTCGCTTCATGATTGAGATGAAGTTTAAGTAGTGTCAGAGATTTTAGCTCCATCAGGGGGCTGATGTCTTTAATCGTATCAGAGGAAACAACCAACTGAGATAAATTTGGCAGTTGTTTGAGTTTGGACAATTCAACATAGTCCAATGATCCGGCTTCGTCGGTCGCTGGATCGGAAATGGTAATTGCCTGACTGTCAGCCTCATGGCAGTTTCCAGCGATTTGCACGCCCATTTCACCAGACTGTCCAAGGCACTCAGTTCCGGTGCCTGCACTTGAGGTCAAGACGGTATTTGACAGCTCGCCGATATCCGAGTTTGCGTGCGGCGGAGAAGAATTCTCTTTCAGACTTTGCTCAAGCGTATTTACTCTCGTGCGTAAATTTTGTGTCAGTATTTGCGCGGCATCACGTTCTTCAGAGACGGTTTTCAGCTTAGTTTCTGTTTCTGACTTGTCTAATATTGCCTTATTTCGATCAACAATCGATGCCTCCCAGTCAGACCTGAGAGTATCGTTCAGGTATTCAAGTCTTTCAATTTTTGACTTAAGCGCTTCTATCTCAACGGCCATATTACGAACCGAGATCACGGCTTCGTCTCGCTCTTTGGTGGCGGACTCCAGAGCTGTCTCGACCTCTGATTGCAATTGTGGGTTGGCTTCCCTACTAGCTATTTTACCTTCAGGTTGGTCCATATTCTGAAGCTGGTTTCCCTGGAAAACCCCAATACTGCGGGCTTCCGGAGGAACCTGCATGTAACCTATTAGCAGCCCGGCAACTCCTATGACTACCGATAAACCCGCCACGCTTGGTAGGTAGGGGCGGATATTGGTACGCCAGCTGGTGAGGTCACGGATTTTTTGTTTTGCAGCATCTGTGAAGGGGCCATTAGGATAATTGCGTAAGTAAGCTTCATATGCCTCCACTATTCCTAATGTCTCGACTGCTTGGTAGACGGTAAGATCGTCATTAAGTGATTTTGATGCTGCGCGTGCTACAATCTCGGTATTCGCGGCTACGCCGATACGCTCTGTAACTGACTCTACTATTACTGATACAGGTTCTACAGCCATACTGGCGTCCAAGAGGTGAAGGCTGGAAAAGTCAACTGGTAGCAGTTCGTGCGGCTGACAGTCTGCAACCAACCAAACGCCTTGATACTTCTTTAGCTTGTCAGCGAGTCGCGCTTCTTTGCGAACCCAGTCAGATTTGATTGCCGCTTCGGTCCAAAGCACCAAAACCAACTTCGCTTGTCGGAGCATATGATCGATAGCATCGCCGAAATCGTCGCCGTTCCTGAGGTTAACGTCCGAGACGGCAACATAGCCCTTGGCAACTAGCGCTTCCTTCACCGCATCCGCGAAAGCGCGCTCCTCCCGCTTATAACTAACAAAGACATCAATCCTATCGTTCACAGCAAATCCTCGAATTACAGAAAAGTGGTAGCACCCTTTAGCGGCGGATTCCAAGAACGTGAATGCTACGGCCTTGGCTCTACGCAAAGCCTCTGTTGTGGCTCCGCACTGTAATCAAATCTTCATGTCGATGGCCAAACTGTGGGCGGGATCCACAGTCCGATTTTGCGGGTTCCGGCATAAACCCTTGATTTATCATGGAGCCATGCAGGAATGGTGGAGCTGATATGAAAATGCGGCCACAGATTTGCCTTTTTTGCAGTTGCGAAAAAATTACCGGATCGTTAAACACCCCCTCCTGCGCCGAGCGCGTCCGGATGGATGACGCGGCGTGACAGACAGTTCTACAACCGGAGTGATCATGGAAGAGACCGTACAGAAATCCTGCTGGGGCATTACCGCCCGCGCAGTGATCGGTTTTTCAGGAATTCTTGCACTGGCCTACCTTTTTGGCGGCATCTGAGCAAACGTAGGATCTGACAATAAGTCATCTGAAAAGGGCAGCGCCTGACCAACCCGGTCGGCGCTGCTTTTCTTTGTCCACCCGAAAGCGTCTTGCAAAAGCCCTGTCGCCGGAGCGGCATCGGAAGTCGGTGGATTGACGGTCAGCGCCGCGCCGCGCATGTAATGTGCGAGGTCTCACCGGAGCTGCCGCAAATCATGTTTCTTTCTGTCTTTGATGTCTTCAAGATCGGCGTTGGTCCGTCGAGTTCCCACACCATGGGACCGATGTCCGCCGCCGTGCGCTTTCTCGACGAGATCGCCGGTCCCGACTGGCCGCGTCCTGCCGGCGCCAAGGTCGACGCCATCAAGGTCAGTCTTCACGGTTCGCTGGCGTTTACCGGCATCGGTCACGGAACGGGCAGGGCGGTGGTGCTCGGCCTGACCGGCGAATTGCCCGATCAGGTCGATCCGGACCGGATGGAAGCGATCATCGCCGGCGTCGAGCAAAGCCGGATGATCACCCCACCCGGCCATCCCGCCTACCATTTCGACCCGAAGACGGACCTGGTGTTCGACAAGAAGCAGGCCTTGCCGGGCCATGCCAACGGCATGACGTTTACGGCTTTTGACCGCGACGGCATGATGCTGCTGCGCCGGATCTACTATTCGGTCGGCGGCGGCTTTGTCGTCTCCGACACCGAGCTTGAAGCCATGAAGGGGGCGAAGAAGGCGGCCGTCGACAAGTCGGTGCCCTATCCCTTCCGCAATGCCAAACAGATGCTCGAGATGGCCGCAAGCTCCGGTCTGACCATCGCCCAGATGAAGCGCGCCAACGAGCAAACCCACATGTCGGTCGACGAGCTCGACGCCGGCCTCGACCGGATCTGGAGCGCCATGAGCGGCTGCATCGACCGCGGTCTTTCGGGCGAGGGCATCATGCCGGGCGGCCTCAAGGTCCGGCGCCGGGCGCGCATCCTGCACGACAAGCTGCAGGAGGAATGGCGGCAGAACCGGCGCAATCCGCTGCTCGCCAATGACTGGCTCAGCGTCTACGCCATGGCGGTGAACGAGGAAAACGCCTCGGGCGGCCGCGTCGTCACCGCGCCGACCAACGGGGCAGCCGGCGTTATCCCTGCGACCATCCGCTATGTGCTGCAATTTCACGACGGCGCCGACCAGCAGGCCGTCCGCGACTATCTGCTCACGGCCGCGGCGATCGGCGGCATCATCAAGCACAATGCCTCGATCTCGGGGGCCGAGGTCGGTTGCCAGGGCGAGGTCGGTTCCGCCGCCGCAATGTCCGCCGCGGGCCTGGCCGCTGTGATGGGCGGCACCCCGGAACAAATTGAAAATGCGGCAGAAATCGCGCTTGAACACCATCTTGGCATGACCTGCGATCCGGTCGGCGGGCTGGTCCAGGTGCCCTGCATCGAGCGCAATGCGCTGGGCGCGGTCAAGGCGGTCACCGCCGCCTCGCTGGCGATGAAGGGCGACGGCACCCATTTCGTGCCGCTCGACGCCTGCATCGAAACCATGCGCCAGACCGGCCTCGACATGAACGAGCGCTACAAGGAAACCTCGACCGGCGGCCTCGCCGTCAATGTGGTCGAGTGCTGAGCTCCCCGGAGCGCTTCAGCCTGAGCCGCACCAGCCAAGCCGGGCGTTGAGCCTGTGGACGGCGCCGGGTTTGACGCGCGCGCGGCTTGACCCCGGGCCATCTGCACCCGATGTATCGCGGCATGGCTCTTCACCTTCTCAAACTCTGTGTCGGCGCGGAAAGCATCGAGGACCAGCGCGACTGGATGCAGCGCCGCCTGGCGATGATGAAGGCGGCGGGGCAGGTGCCCGAGCAGTTTCACACAACCCGCATGGTACCCAAGCGGATGGCCGAGTTGCTCGATGGCGGCTCGCTCTACTGGGTGATCAAGGGCAATATCCAGGCGAGGCAGCGCCTCGTCGACATCCGGCCGTTTGTCGACACGGATGGCATTTCGCGCTGTCATCTGGTGCTCGAGCCGGTTCTGCACGAAACCTCGTGGGCGCCGCGCCGCCCGTTCCAGGGCTGGCGCTATCTCGATCCGAAAGACGCCCCCCCGGATCTTGGCGTGTCCGGCTCCGGGGACGACGAACTTCCGCCCGAACTCAGGCGCGAACTGGCTGGCCTGGGGCTCCTGTGAGCCAAACCTGCGTCCCATACTCTTGTGTTGCCGGGATAAAGCGCCACATTGATGCGGAATGCAGCAGCTGACCAACCGATGCGCGGGAACCATGGCGAAAGACAAGACCGGATCTGACAAAGCCTTGTCGAAGCGCGGTGCCGCGCTTTCCGGGGATGCACCCGTGTCGTCCAGCTCCGAGATTGCCGCCTTTCTGTCTGCCGCGAAATCGGTGGCTCCCGTAACCGCGGGTTCCGGCCGCCTGGCCTTCGCGCTGGATGCCACGATGAGCCGCCAGCCGACATGGGACAGCGCCTGCAAGCTGCAGGCCGAAATGTTCGATGCCGTGGGCAAGACCGGCGCGCTCTCGGTGCAGCTGGTCTATTTCCGCGGACTGGGCGAATGCCGGGCCTCGCGCTGGGTCAGCGACACGCGGCAACTGGCCGACCTGATGACGCGGATCGATTGCCGCGGGGGCCAGACCCAAATCGGCCGCGTGCTCCGCCATGTCGCCGACGAGGCGAAGCAAAAGCCTGTCAGCGCGCTCGTCTATATCGGCGATGCCATGGAAGAGGACATCGACAAGCTGGCTGTGATGGCGGGAGAACTGGCGCTGAGAAAGGTGCCATGTTTCATGTTCCATGAAGGTCACGATGCGGCTGCGGCGATCGGCTTTCGCGAAATCGCCCGCGTCACCGGTGGCGCCTATGTCCGGTTCGACCAGAACGCGGCGGCGGAACTCGCGGCCCTGCTTCGTGCCGTCGCCACCTATGCGACCGGTGGCCGGATGGCGCTGGAAAAATCCGGAGGATCGGCGGCACGGCTGCTGCTCGAGCAACTCGGGCCCGGAAAACCGTCAGGAAAACCAGCAGGAAAACCAACGGGCGGAGGACCCAAGCGTTCATGAGTGCAATTGCAGTGTTTTTCGGCGGAGCCCTGGTCCTGCTGGCGGTTCTGGCAGGCGTGCTCAGTGTCAGGCCATCGGCGCTTGCCGCTGCGCTCCGCTACGGTCTTCCGGTCGCAATCGCCGGCCTGGGCGGGGTTCTGACCCTGATCGGCCGCGCCAGCATCGGCATTCCGCTGCTGGCTTTTGCCGTAGCATTGTACTCCCGTGCCCGCGGTGCTGCCCGCGCCACCCGCCAGCCCGGCGGGCATTCCTACGTCCGCTCGGCGGCACTGGAAATGGAACTTGATCTCGACACCGGCGAAATGAACGGCCTGGTGCTGGCCGGCAGCTTCGAGGGGAGCGAACTCGACAACATCGACGAGGCCGATCTCATGCAATTGCATTCCGAGCTGGCAGGCGATCCCGAAAGCCTGGGCCTACTGGAGGCGTATCTTGACCGCCGAACGCCCAACTGGCGTGCCGGCCTTGACATGGATGACGACGCGGGATTGGGAGCTTCTCAAGGCTCGGGCGCCATGACACAGAAGGAGGCCTACGAGGTCCTTGGTCTTGGCCCTGGGGCGAGCGAAGCCGAGATCCGCGAGGCGCATCGCCGCCTCATGAAGCGGATGCATCCCGATGCGGGCGGTTCTGCGTTTCTTGCTGGCCGGATCAACGAAGCCAAAGCTGTTCTCTTGAGTCGACATGACTGAATTCCCCGAATACGCGGTACAAATAACGTGGATGTCCCCGGAACTGGCTATCCGGCCGCAGCGCTGAACAAGCGCTGAGGGTCAGTTGGCCGTTGCCCAACAGGCATAGCCTTTCTTCTTGAGTGTCTTGCAGGCCCGGGTGGCGGCGGACTGCCCGTCAAAGCCGCCAAACCGCGCGCGGTAAAGCTGTTCGTTGTTCGTAGCATAGGCCATGGTGAAGGGCTCTGCGCCGGACAGGGCGCGTCCGCCGGCATCCTGGGCGCGCGCCAGCAGTTCGACCGCCGCATTGCGGTCCGGCATGGCTCCGATCTGGATCACCCAGCCGCTCATCGAGGTTGTCGAGGCGGTGGTCACCGGATCGACCGCCTCGTTTGCGGCAGTCTCCACCGGCATCGGCGGAACGACGGCCGGGGCAGGGGTCGGAATGGCCACCTTCTGGGCGATCAGCGAATTGACCAGCGCCGCGCGTCCGACGACGGGTTCAGGCGTCGGCGCCGCATAGGCCATCGCCAGCCGCTGGTTTGTTTCGTGGCGCTGCAGGGGCACCGGACCAACTTTTGGCAGCTCCAGCGATGCGACAGCCACCGCCGCGGTGTTTGCCACTGCGCCGCGGGCAATAAGATTGCCTCTGCCGCGCGTTGACGCCTTTGGCAGGTAGCGGGCGATCAGGTCCTTCATCTGCTCGTTGCGGCTGGCGCCTGTGCGCCCGCCCATCACGACGGCGACAATCGAACGGTCGCGATCAACCACTGACGAGACCAGGTTGAAGCCCGAGGCGCGGGTGTAGCCGGTCTTGATGCCGTCGACGCCGCGCACGACGCCGAGCAACCGGTTGTGATTGCCGAAACGGCTCTTGCCGAAGGTGAAGGAGCGGGTCGCGAAATACTTGTATTGCCGCGGAAAATGCTCGCGCAACGCAATGCCAAGGGTTGCCATGTCCCGCGCCGTGGTCGTCTGGCCCGAGTTGGGCAGGCCATGGGCATTGCGGAATGTGGTCCGCGACATGCCCAGCGAACGGGCCTTGGCCGTCATCATCGCGGCGAACTTGGATTCCGAACCGCCCAGATGTTCGGCGATCGCCGTGGAGGCATCGTTGGCCGACTTGGTCACGAGGCCCAGGATCACCTGCTCGACGGTGACCGACCTGCCTGCGCCGACGCCGAGCTTGGTGGGCGGTTCCTTGGCGGCATTGGCCGAAAACTTGATCCGCGTGTTGAGCTTGATGCTGCCGCGTTCGAGCGCCTCGAACACCAGATACAGCGTCATCATCTTGGTCAGCGACGCCGGATAACGCAGTTCGTCCGCGTCGTGGGCATAAAGCGTCTTGCCGGTCTTGGCGTCGACGACGATGCCTGCGTATTTCGGATTGGCGGCAGCAGGCGCGCTTCCCAGCACCAACGCGATGCCGATCAGGGCAAGCAGTTGAAATGCGGAGGAGGAAAGGGCGGCAAACCGGTCGATGAAACTGGATTTACGCTGGTACACGATAACTCACTCATGAACTTGCAGGTGAAAGGGTTTCTGACTGACGCCCTCCTTGATCAGCCATTGTGTCCGATCTTAGCCCTGCGTCGTTACCAATCCGTTTATGATGAATTATTCCTTTCCGGGATCTGTGCCGATGTCGATCGGAACCATGCGGATCCTGTGTTCCAAAGCGAGAAATCGCCGAATGCGAGACTTTGGTGCAATGCACAATAAACTTGACAATATTGTGCGTTGCACCTAAATTGGGGCCATCAACGTCTCCAACGACAGGGAATTCCGACATGATGAACTTTGACAGCACTTCGAAAATGAGCAAGGAAGCCATGGACAGCATGCTGACCACGGTTTCGTCGATGACCAAGGGTTTCCAGCAGATCGCTGCTGAAGCGACCGAATATTCCAAGAAGTCCTATGAAGACAGCGCAGCTGTCGTCGAGAAGCTGGTTTCGGCCAAGAGCCTCGACAAGGCCATCGAAATTCAGACCGACTACGCCAAGAACGCCTACGAAACGTTTGTTGCCCAGGCCACCAAGATGAGCGAACTCTACGCTGACATGGCCAAGGAAGCCTACAAGCCTTTCGAAAAGGCCGCAGCCAAGGTCGCCGCCTGATATCAGTTTGCCGTCCGCCGGCTTCGGTGGAAGGGCGAATTCTTGCCAACCCGGTCGCATTACAGTGCGGCCGGGTTTTTTCGTGAATTGGTCTGGCGCGGAAATCTCTTTCTTCGTTGCTCAAGGGGGCTTAAAATCCCCGCAGGAAAGATTAAGTTAGAGCCAATGCCGGTGCTTCGGTTTTGTGCGCGCCGGTCGCAATAGACAGGAACTGGCCAGAGTGAATGACAGCATGAATTCGATACGCCTGCAGGCCGACAAGAAAACCGGCAACGGTGAGTCCGAAAGAGGCACATCGGTCATCACCCGCACCAAGCCGCAGGTCAAGAAGCCCAGCCTGTACCGCGTGCTGCTTCTGAATGACGACTACACCCCGATGGAGTTTGTGATTCATGTGCTTGAGCGCTTTTTTCAGAAGGACCGCGAGCAGGCCACCCGGATCATGCTGCACGTCCACAATCACGGCGTCGGCGAATGCGGTGTGTTCACCTACGAAGTGGCTGAAACCAAAGTAACCCAGGTCATGGATTTTGCACGCGAAAATCATCATCCGCTGCAATGCGTGATGGAAAAGAAATGAGGACCTGAAATTGCCTAGCTTTTCAAACAGTCTCGAAAAGGCGATCCATCAGGCGCTGACCTATGCCAACGAGCGGCATCACGAATATGCCACGCTCGAGCATTTGTTGCTGGCGTTGATCGAGGATCCGGATGCTGCGGCGGTCATGGGCGCGTGCAATGTCGATATCGACGAGTTGCGCCGCACGGTGAGCGATTATGTCGACAAGGAACTCGGCAACCTGGTCACAGGCTATGACGAGGATTCCAAGCCGACGTCGGGTTTCCAGCGCGTCATCCAGCGCGCGGTGATCCATGTGCAGTCGTCTGGCCGGGAAGAAGTCACCGGCGCCAATGTGCTGGTGGCGATCTTCGCCGAACGCGAAAGCCATGCCGCCTACTTCCTGCAGGAACAGGAAATGACCCGCTATGACGCGGTCAACTTCATCTCGCACGGCATCGCCAAGCGCCCGGGCGCCGAAGAAGGCCGTCCGGTCCGCGGCGTCGAGGAGCCGGAACCCGATGCGGCGAAATCCGACCAGGCCGGCGAAGAGGGTGCGAAGAAGAAGGGCCAGGACGCGCTCACCGCCTATTGCGTCAATCTCAATGAAAAGGCCAAGACCGGCCGGATCGATCCGCTGATCGGCCGCATGGAAGAGGTCAACCGCACCATCCAGATCCTTTGCCGCAGGTCCAAGAACAACCCGCTCTATGTCGGCGATCCCGGCGTCGGCAAGACGGCCATCGCAGAGGGGCTGGCCAAGCGCATCGTCGAGGGCGACGTGCCCGACGTGCTGGCTGACGCGGTGATCTATTCGCTCGACATGGGCTCACTGCTGGCCGGCACCCGCTATCGCGGTGATTTCGAGGAACGCCTCAAGCAGGTGGTCAAGGAACTCGAGGACCTGCCGGGCGCGGTGCTGTTCATCGACGAGATCCACACCGTCATCGGCGCCGGCGCTACTTCCGGCGGCGCCATGGATGCATCGAACCTGCTCAAGCCGGCGCTGTCGTCAGGCGCGATCCGCTGCATCGGTTCGACCACCTACAAGGAATACCGCCAGTTCTTCGAGAAGGACCGGGCGCTGGTGCGTCGGTTCCAGAAGATCGACGTGGCCGAACCGACAATTCCCGATGCGATCGAGATCCTCAAGGGCCTAAAGCCCTATTTCGAGGAGTACCACAAGGTCGGCTACACCGATGACGCCATCAAGGCCGCCGTCGAATTGTCGGCGCGCTACATCACCGACCGCAAGCTGCCCGACAAGGCGATCGACGTGATCGATGAATCGGGTGCTGCCCAGATGCTGCTGCCGGAAAAGAGCCGCAAGAAGGTGCTGACCGACGTCGAGATCGAGAACACCATCGCCACCATGGCCCGGATTCCGGCCAAGACGGTGTCGAAGGACGACGAGACCGTTCTCGCCAATCTCGACAAGGAGCTGCGCTCGGTCGTCTATGGTCAGGATACGGCCATCGATGCGTTGACCGCGGCGATCCGTCTGGCGCGTGCAGGCTTGCGCGAACCCGACAAGCCGATCGGCTCCTACCTGTTCTCCGGTCCCACCGGCGTCGGCAAGACCGAGGTCGCCAAGCAACTGGCGTCTTCGCTCGGCGTCGAGCTGCTGCGCTTCGACATGTCCGAATACATGGAGCGGCACACGGTTTCGCGCCTGATCGGTGCGCCTCCGGGCTATGTCGGCTTCGACCAGGGCGGGTTGCTCACCGATGGCGTCGACCAGCATCCTTACTGCGTTCTGCTGCTTGACGAGATCGAAAAGGCCCATCCGGACCTGTTCAACATCCTGTTGCAGGTCATGGACCATGGCTCGCTCACCGATCACAACGGCAAGAAGATCGACTTCCGCAATGTCATCCTGATCATGACCACCAATGCGGGTGCCTCCGACATGGCCAAGGCCGCCATCGGTTTTGGCTCCACCAAGCGCGAAGGCGACGACATGGAGGCGATCAACCGGCTGTTCACGCCGGAGTTCCGCAACCGTCTCGACGCCATCATCCCGTTCGGAAGCCTGCCCACGCAGGTCATCCACATGGTGGTGCAGAAATTCGTCATGCAGCTTGAAGCCCAGCTGGCTGAGCGCAACGTCACCTTCGATCTCGGAGAAGACGCCGTCGCCTGGCTCGCCGACAAGGGCTATGACGAGCGCATGGGCGCGCGGCCTCTGGGCCGGGTGATCCAGGAGCACATCAAGAAGGAGCTCGCCAACGAGCTTCTCTTCGGCAAGCTCAAGCATGGCGGCACGGTGAAAGTGACCGTGGGCGACAAGAACGGAGCCAAGGGTCTGATCCTCGAGGCAATCCCGGCGGAAGCGCCGGTCAAGCCGAAGAAGGAAAAGGTGCCCGCCAAGAAGCGCGCGCCGGCCAAGGCGAAGGGTGGCGCGGCGACGGCAAAGACAACGACGCGAAATCCGCCTGCCGGCAAGGGACCGTCGAAAGCCAAAAAGCCGGAACCTGAAGCGCCGGCCAAGGCCGAGGCAAAGGCGGCGGTGGCGGAAAAGCCCACCCCGAAAAAGCCGTCAAGCGCCGTCCCCAAGGTGCCGCGCAAGAAATAGGCGCCGCCATGCGCCCACGCAAAACACCCCGGTCATGCCGGGGTGTTTTGCGTTGAGACACACAGCCGTGCAGAAATTGCATCATGCTCATGCGCGAAAAACGGTTGCAGTGCTGCATAAAGTCTCTCACAAAACCCTCATGAACACTCCGCCCGCCGAGCGCGGCATCCATTGGTTTTTCAAGGGCGCGCGCGGCATTACCTCATTGCCGGCCATCATCCTGATGAGCGCCTTTGTCGGCTTCTGCGGCTTTGCCGTCGAGGCGGGCATTCCGCTGGGCGAAACCGTGTTCATGACCGGCATGATCTGGGCGCTGCCGGCCAAGGTGCTGCTGGTGGGCTCCATTCTTGCCGGCGTCTCGCTGCCCGCCGCCTTCATCACCGTGGCGCTGTCGTCGATCCGGCTGATGCCGATGGTTGCCGCGCTGATTCCCGAGATCCGCACCGAGAAGACGCCCACGTGGTTGCTGCTGCTGTTGTCGCATTTTATCGCGATCACGGCCTACGTCTTCACCATGGAGCGGATCCGCGATGTGCCGCGCGAGCACCGTGTTGCGTTCTTTGCCGGTTTCGGCACAACCGTCACCACCGCCAACATCGTTCTGGTCGCGGTGATCTATTCGACCGTCGCCAATTTGCCGGCCATGGTCGCCGGCGCGCTGTTCTTCCTCACCCCGGTCTATTTCCTGACCTCGATCTGGGCCTCGACCCGCGACCGGGCAGGACACATCGCCATGATCGTCGGCCTTGCGCTCGGGCCTGTGTTTCACCAGGTCGCGCCGGAATTCGACATTCTCTATGCGGGTGTCGTGGGCGGCACGCTGGCCTTTCTCGTCGACCGTGTCTGGAAGCGGAGGCCAGGCAAATGATGAGCTACGCGGCCCTTGACGCCTGGTGGTGGCCTTACGTGTTCATCGCCGTCGCCGGCTGGCTGGCGACCGACATCTGGCGCTGGCTGGGGGTGCTGGTCGGCAATCGGCTGAAACAGGATTCGGCGGCGCTGACATGGGTCCGCGCCGTCGCCACCGCGCTGCTCGCCGCCGTCATCGCCAAGCTCATTCTCTATCCGACCGGAGAGTTGAAAAATGTCCCGGTGGCGCTGCGCCTGATCGCGGCATCGGCAGGCTTTGCCGCTTTCCTGATCTTCGGTAAACGGATCTGGATCGGAATCCTGGTAGCGCTCGCCCTGCTGATCGGCGGGCAACTGCTTCTCGGCTGAGCGGTCCCGGCCGGATCGGCCGGCAGACTTCGCAGCTACTTCTCGAAACGTTTTGCCACCCAGGAATAGCTGTCGGTGACCACGTGAACCGGCTCGCTGACCAGCGCCCTGAGGTCCTTGGCCTCGGGAAGCGCGTCTGCGAACCGCTGCAACACCCACGCCGCGAAGCCGGGGTCAGTCGCCGTTTGCGCGCTCTCCGTAACGTCGGTCGCTGACGCAGCTGGGATGTCGACCTTCGGCACCGGCGTATCCGATGCCGGCTGGGCAATCTCCGGAGCGGCCGTGGCGACGGCGGCAGGAGCCGCCGGCTCGCCGGCCAGCTCGCCCAGGCCGGCGTCTCCCGGGGTCTGGCAGACCGCCACCACCACCGGGTAATCGAGGTTGGAATAGTTCTTCAGCCGGTCTTCGGATCCCGCATCACAGGCCTGGACCGTGGCCCAGCGTTCGTCGATCATCTCGACGAAGTGGCACTGGGTGGCCGTGTCGTCACAGCCGAGGATCGTCATGATGATAAGAGCTGCCTGCATGAAAACCTCTTCAATTCAAATATGAAACGGGCTTGCCCCGCAAATGCCGCGAAAACATGGCGTCGCTATTCAAAGGATCGAGCCCAAAGAGGTACGTTCGCTGAAGGCGACGGGTGTCTCTTCAGTCCAGCGCCGCGCGGATCTTCTCCGCATTGGCCTTGAGCACGCCCGCGTCTTCCATCGTGCCGGTATGTGGCTTCAGCGCCAAGCCTTCGAAGCGCGGGATCACATGCACGTGCAGGTGAAACACCACCTGGCCGCCCGCACTTTCGTTGAACTGCTGGATCGTCACCCCATCTGCGCCAAACGCCCTGACCACCGCGCGCGCCATCTTCTGCGTCGTCGCCATCACCTGGGACAGGCTATCGGCTTCGACGTCGAAAATGTTGCGGGCAGGGGCCTTCGGAATGACCAGGCAGTGTCCGGGCCCACGCGGCATGATGTCCATGATCGCCAGCGTGTACTCGTCCTCGTAAAGACGCTCGGCCGGCAGTTCGCCGCGCAGGATTTTCGCAAACACGTTGCTGTCGTCATAATGGGGCGCGGTCATCGGCAGGTCTCCGTTTGATCAGGTGATCTCGTTTGTACCCGGCCCGGAACGCGGGTCAAGCGCGTGGTCCGCTCATTCATCCGCATCATGCCCTTGCCCGCCGCCTTGACTGCTGACTTGACCGCCGCCCTTGCGGAACGGGCCATGCTCGCTCAGCACCTCGCCGATATGGGCGACATCGCGCCGTTCTCGCTCGAGGTAATCGGCGACCGCACGGCGGAGTCCGGGGTGGTCGATATAATGCGCCGAATGGGTGGTGGCCGGCAGATAACCGCGCGCCAGCTTGTGCTCGCCCTGCGCGCCGGCCTCGACCCGCGCCAGACCCTTGGCGATGGCGAAGTCGATCGCCTGGTGGTAGCAGACCTCGAAATGCAGGAACGGATGATCCTCGACGCAGCCCCAGTGCCGGCCGTAGAGACAGTCGTCGCCGATGAAGTTGATGGCGCCGGCAATGAACCGGCCCCCGCGCCGCGCCATCACCAGAAGCACGTCCTCGGCCATGCGCTCGCCGATCAGCGAGAAGAATTTTCGTGTCAGGTAGGGCCGGCCCCACTTGCGGCCCCCCGTATCGATGTAGAAGTCATAGAACGTATCCCAGACGCTTTCGGTCAGGTCCGCGCCGGTCAGCCACTCGATGGTGATGCCGTTTTCGAGCGCCGTCTTGCGTTCCTTCCTGAGCTGCTTGCGCTTGCGCGATGCCAGCGTGCCGAGGAAGTCATCATAGCTGCCGTAGCCGGTGTTGCGGAAATGGAACTGCTGGTCGGTCCGGTGCAGATAGCCCTCTGCCTCGAAAGCGGCGATCTCCGCTTCGCGCACGAAGGTGGCGTGCACGGAAGACAGGCCGAGCTGGGTGCACAGCGAGCGTCCGCCCGCGGCCAGCGCCCGCCTGCGGCTCTCCTCTCCCGGGCCCGGACGGACCATGAGGCGAGGACCGGTCGCCGGCGTGAAAGGCGCTGAACATTGCAGCTTCGGATAGTATCGCCCGCCGGCCCGCTCGAAGGCGTCGGCCCAGGCATGATCGAACACATACTCGCCCATCGAATGGCTCTTGATATAGGCCGGCATCGCCCCTTCGAGCGATCCGTCGGGCCCACGCAACACGATGTGACGCGGCAGCCAGCCGGTCTGCGCCGAAACCGACCCGGACTCCTCGAGCGACGACAAAAAAGCGTGGCTGACGAATGGGTTATAAGCAATTCCGGACTCATTTTCCGAGCCCGTTGATTCAGTTTGTGAACGGCGCGAAGCCCCGCCGAGACGGCTCCATTCCTCGGCCGTCACCGCCGTCATGCCCTCGATCGTCGACAGCGTGTGGTCCGTATCTTCAGTGCTCATGCTACTCCGTCCGGCGCGGGGCTTCCGCCCGATGCAATCATGCCCTTCAACTTATGAACGCTGCCCCGTTTAACAAGGTCAGGCGTCGTCGGTCGCGTCCGGATCGAAGCCTTCGAATGTCATCTGGTCGGCGTGGGCTGCCGTCTTTGCCCGCGCCGGCGCATCGCGCACCGTCCAGGTGATGATCGGAACGCCCTGTGCCCGTTGCGCCTCGATGAAGGCATTCGGCAGGTGATGCACGCAGTAGGAGATGAAGTTCAGGCCAAGCTGCATTGCCTCTTCGTGGACGAAGAAGCTCTCGGGCTTGACGCCCTCGGCGGTCAGGCCGATCGGGCAGCTGGTGCCGGTTGCCCTGAGGTCGCGCAGCAGCCAGTGATCGAAACTCATCAGTGCCACCGGGCCGTCATAGCCTTCCAGGCACTCGACGACGGCGTCGGCAAAACCCTCGTCGTCGCCGGGCCGGCCCTTCAGCTCGATGACCAGCGGTACCTTGCCGGATACCTGTTTCAGCAGCGCCGGAAGCGAGGGCACGCCGTCGGAGGTGCCGCCAACCCGCAGTTGCGCCAGTTCCCGCGACGTCCGCTCGCGGACGTCGCCGCGCAGTCCGCACAGCCGCTCGAGATCATCGTCGTGGAACACCACCGGTACGCCGTCGGTGGCGATCTGGACATCGCACTCGATGGCGTAGCCCGCGTCGATGGCGCGCTGGAAGGCGCTTTGTGTGTTCTCCCAGATGCTCTGGTTCATGTCGTGATAGCCGCGATGGGCGATGGGGCGGGCGACCAGCCAGCCGAGATCCGGTTTTGTCTCAGTCATGCCGGTGTCACCTGATCTCGATCACGGCGTCGATCTCGACAGCCGCGTTGAGTGGCAGGCAGGCCATGCCGACGGCGGCGCGGGCATGCTTGCCGGCTTCTCCCAACACTTCCGCGATCAGGTTCGACGCGCCGTTGATGACCAGGTGCTGGTCGGTGAAGGCGGGATCGGAGGCCACGAACCCGCTCAGCTTGACCACGCGGGCAATGCGCGAAAGATCGCCGCCAAGCGCCGCCTTGGCCTGCGCCAGGATGTTGATGGCGCACAGTTCCGCCGCTCTCTGTCCGGAGGCCAGTTCGACATCGCGACCGAGCAGCCCCTTGACCGCGATGGCGCCGTTTTCCATCGGCAACTGGCCGGAAATGAACAATAGCGAGCCGGTGATGACATAGGGCAGATAATTGGCGGCCGGTGCTGCCGCCTCCGGAAGCACAATGCTGCGGGCGCTCAGGCGGGATTCGATCGTGTCAGTCATCAAAGGCTCCAAATTCGGCTCTGTCAGGGGTGCATGAACGATTTGGCGGCTCATTGAAGTTCCGCCTCGCTTTTGCCACCTCTGGTCATATATCATCGTCCGAGGATTCGACAGGAGAAAACCTGATGCGCATGCTCGCAATTGCATCACTTGCCGTCATCGCCGCCACTTCGGCGCAAGCCGCACCGGCTGCAGGCGCGGGCGGGCTCGCGGCCCACCGCGCGGTCTACGATCTTTCGCTGAAGGATGCCTCCGAGCGCTCCGGCATTTCGGGCATGGTCGGCCGCATGGTCTACGAGTTTGCCGGTTCCGCCTGTGAGGGCTACACGGTCAGTTTCCGCTTCGTCACCGAAATCTCCACCGGCGAGGATTCGCGGCTGACCGACCAGCAGACCACCACCTTCGAGGACATCCGCAAGGGCACGTTCCGCTTCGTCACCCGGTCCTTCGTCGACCAGAAGCTCGATCATGAAGTCCGCGGCTCGGCGGAAGCGAAGGAAAATGGCCTGGCGCTCGCTCTCGAGCAGCCTGACAAGCTGTCGCTCGACATCGCGCCCGCACGGTTTCCCACCGAACACATGATCGAGCTGATCGGCAAGGCCCGCGAAGGCGAGCGGTTTTACGAATCGCGCATCTATGACGGCTCCGACGAGGGCGACAAGGCGATGATCACCACCACGATCCTGGGGGAGAAGCAGCCGGTCGAGAAAACCGACACGGAGGCCAAGCGGGCAGGCGAGCTTGCCGATGACGCCTATTGGCCGGTCTCGATGTCCTATTTCGAGGAAGCCGCGGAAGGCGACGGCCTGCCGGTCTATTCCATTGCCTTCAAGCTCTATGAGAACGGCGTCACTCGCGATCTCACCATGGACTACGGCGACTTTGTGCTCCAGGGCGAGCTCGCCCAGCTCGACATGTACGAGCCGGAGCCCTGCGTCGAGCAGTAACATCTCTCGCGGTCGCGCGGATGATGGGTGGCCCCGGCCGTGCGGCCTGTCGTTGCCAGGCAGCTGCCTGGCGAAGCCCGGTTAATTCAAACGAAACCAATTTTTTCCACACTTCTGGGGTGCGCGGACCGTTGTGGCATCCAGGGGTTGCTCCGTCTGATCGACCGGATCGAGCACCGTGATGCCGGAGCGGACCGCGCCTGGCCGGAGCGATTGCCAATTGAGGATTGGCCAGGCCGTAACTTCGGAACGAGTGTATTTGAAAGCTCTACCATAACATGAGATATTTGTATTTAAGCGATTCAAAATATTGGATATTTGCTATCCTTTCCGGGACGGCTCTGATCCTGGCCGCAGCACTCAACCTGCCTGTCGAGTTGCCGATCGGCGAGAGTTTCTGGGACACCTACATCTACATCGATGGCGCCCATCGGCTGTCGATCGGCCAGGAAATCTATCGCGAATTTCATGCGCCCGTCGGGCCGCTCAACTACATCCTGTTTGATCTGCTGGGGTCGCTCTTCCCGCATGGCAATGTGGCGCTGGTCATTCAATGGTGCATGATGCTGGTCACCTTGCCGGTGATCGCCGTCATCTGCCTGCAGGCGCGCGAGCGCGGCCCGTTTGCCGTTTTCGGCCTGCTGCTGCCCTACCTGATGTTCTCGCTGCTGCCGTTCAATGTCACCTCCTGGAACGTGTTTCCCGGCGTCGACGGATTTGCCTATTACAACCGTCACAGCTCCGTTCTGCTTTATCTGCTGGTCGCCGCGCTGTTCTTCGTTCGCTCGCACATTGCGCTTGTCGGCCTGGTGTCGGTGCTTCTGCTCAGCCTTGCCTTCGTCAAGATCAGTGGTTTTGCGATAGCCGGCCTGGTCTTGGCCTTCGCTCTTCTCACGCGCCGGATCGGGATCGGCGTCTCGATTGCCGTCGCGGCGCTGTGCCTGTCCATTGCTGCCGTGCTGGAGATCTCGACCGGCAGCGTCTCTGCCTATCTGCACTCCGCCTTGCGGCTTCTGGACGCCAATGATGGGGTGCTGCTGACCAATCTGGTGACCACGGTCAGCGCCCGCTTCGATGTCATCCTTGTGGCCGCGATCCTGGCAGCATATCTGCTTTTCTCACGCCTGCGCGGCGGCGAAAACCTTCTTTTAAGCTTCGATCGGGGCCATCCGCGAAACCCCGAACCCGGCCGGCTGGATCAGGACTGGCTGTGGCTCGCGGTGCTGATCTTCGCCAACACGCTGTTTGAATCCCAGAACTTCGGCGGCGCCGCCTTTGTCTCGACATGGCCGCTTCTGGTGGTCCTGGTACTGGCGACGCCCCCCGAACGGCGCATGCGCCTCTCGCCGCTGCTCGTTCTTGTCGGGCTGATCGCCTTTCCCACTGCCACCAAGGTGCTGCATTCGGCCGCGCGGGCCGCTGCGACAACGATCAACAACGTGGCAGTCGAGACCGAGCATCTGCCTGCCAACATGCGCTTCAGCGCCAAGGCCCTGACGGTCGAGGCGGCGGCCGCGGCCCAGCCGATCCTGTCGGGCGGACGCGCGACCTACGAGAAATACGCCGACGCCAACATCCTGCCGGCCTACTGGCTCTATTTCGATCACCGGTTTCAGGTCAACGTGCTCAAGACGATGGACGAGGTGATCGGCGCGATCCGCAAGCGCGAAGCGGACTTCGGCCATCATTACGAGGTGATCGACCTGCGCGATTTCGCCAATCCGGTGACCGCCGCGATGGGGCGGACGCCTGCGCGGGGCATTTCGATAGGGGGAGATCCCTACAGAGCTGTGTTGCCGTTGACCGGTGAGGAGGCGGATCTTCTCTCGCAGACCGATCTGGTGCTGCTGCCCACATGCCCGGTGACTGCCGCCCGCAAGAAACTTCACCAAAAATATCGCGCCGCTTATGAGGGCTTCAACCGCATAGCGCTGACCGATTGTTTCGACGCCCTGGAACATCCGAGATACGCGACCCGGTAGCTCGCTTTGCTCGTTCCGGGTGGACTGTGACACACCCGCGTGGCATGAGGGCGCTTTCCGCTGGCGGCCTCGCGTTCCGCAATTCGCCCTGACATAACCGCAAGACAGGATGGATATCGCCATGGCGAATGCGCTCGGGCTCGATTTCGGCACGACCAACACGGTTCTCGCCCAGGCAACCCAGGGGTCGGACACGGCATCGATAAGCTTCGTCTCCGCCGCCGGGGAAAGCGACACCATGCGCACGGCTTTGTCCTTCATCAAGGATCCGCAGCTTGGCGCCGCCGCTCTGCAGGTCGAGGCGGGGCAGGCGGCCATCCGCGCCTTCATCGACAATCCCGGCGAGTGCCGGTTTCTGCAATCGATCAAGACCTTTGCCGCCTCGCCGCTGTTCCAGGGCACCATGATCCATGGCCGCCGCTTCCAGTTCGAAGACCTCATGGAAGTGTTCCTCAAGCGGCTCGAGGCCTATGCCGGCGACAACTGGCCGTCGCCGGTCGGGCGCGTTGTCACCGGACGTCCGGTGCACTTTGCCGGCGCCCGTCCGGATCCGGACCTCGCCCTGAGGCGCTACAACGAGGCGCTCACCCGCATGGGCTTTCCCGAATTGCACTATGTCTACGAGCCTGTCGCCGCCGCCTTTTATTTCGCGCAGAACCTCAAGCATGACGCCACCGTTCTGGTGGCCGATTTCGGTGGCGGCACCAGCGACTTCTCGCTCATCCGTTTTGAAACCCAGGCGGGCCGCATCCGTGCCACTCCGGTCGGACATTCGGGTGTCGGCGTCGCCGGCGACCAGTTCGATGCGCGCATCATCGATCATCTGGTCGCGCCCGAAATCGGCAAGGGCAGCCAGTTCACAAGCTTCGGCAAGCGGCTCGACGTGCCTGGCAGCTACTATGCGAATTTCTCGCGCTGGAACCAGCTGTCGATCTTCAAGACGACGAAGGAGTACGCCGATCTGAAGGGGCTGGTGCGCCAGGCGGTCGAACCGGAAAAGCTTGAACTGTTCGTCGACCTGATCGAACATGACGAGGGCTACCGGCTCAACCAGGCGGTGTCCGCCACCAAGATGGCGCTGTCTTCCGCAGAGGAAGCCGTTTTCCGCTTCGAGCCGCTGGGACGGGCAGGCGAGAAACAGGTTCTGCGCCGGAATTTCGAGAGCTGGATTTCAGCCGATCTCGATCGCATTGAGGCGGCGCTGGATGAGGTTCTGGACAAGACCGGGACTGCGCCGGAAGCGGTCGACAAGGTGTTCCTGACCGGCGGCACCTCGTTCGTCCCCGCCGTACGCCGCATCTTCTCCGAGCGCTTTGCGTCAGACCGCATCGAGACCGGCGGCGAACTGATCTCAATCGCCCACGGCCTGGCGTTGATCGGCGAGCGCGACGATATCGAACAGTGGACCGTGCCGGTCTCCGGCTGAAATGCCGAGCTCAGACGCCGACCGGCAGGATCATCCTGCAACGATCGGCGGGGCCAGTTTAGAGCCATTATAAACTAAACTATTTGAATCCACTTTTGGTTTGCGATAGATCAATTCCACTGTGAGGCGCATGCGTATTGTACGGTCAGGTGCCCACATGCTGGAAGAGTTGAACCTTGACCTATCAATCGCCACAACAGACCGAGCCGCTGCCGGGCCGCGAGGAGGCGCGACCGCTGGTCAGGCTCGGGCGCGGCCGCCCCGGCCTCAGGGGTATCGTCATGTCGGTGGGCAATTCAAAGCTTGTAACAGGCGAAGCCGGCCGCGACTTCGATCTTGAGCTGGAAAAACGCCTGCTGGAAATCGGCTTTGTCGAAGGCGCCCATGTCGAGATCCTGCATGAGGGTTTCATTGGCAAGGATCCGATCGCCGTTCGCGTCGATAACATGAGTGTCGCCCTTGGACGGCGGGAAGCCGATGCCGTCGTGCTTGCCAGCGAGAGCCCAAATCCGAGATTGCTCCCCGATCGGTCACGATAATGCTGATGAAACCGGTAAGGGACTATCGCATCGCGTTGATTGGCAACCCCAATTGCGGCAAGACGGCGCTGTTCAACGCGCTGACCGGCAGCCAGCAGAAGGTCGCGAATTATCCGGGTGTGACCGTCGAGCGCAAAGAAGGCGCGTTCGTTTCGCCTGCCGGCGTCAGGATTTCGGTCCTCGATCTGCCCGGAACCTACAGCCTGCGCGGCCGCAGCCCCGATGAAGTCGTCACACGGGACGCCATCCTCGGCGCGCTCGATGCGGTCGATCGGCCCGATCTTCTCGTCTGCGTTGCCGATGCCACCAATCTTCGCCTCATGCTCCGCCTCGTGCTCGAACTCAAGAGCGTCGGCATTCCGATGATCCTGACGCTGAACATGTCCGACATTGCGGCGCACAGGGGCATCGTCATCGATAGCGGCGGGCTGGCGCGCGAACTCGGCATTCCCGTGGTCAACTCGGTGGCCGTGGGACATAATGGAACCACGGCACTGCTTGGCGAAATCGACCGGAAGGTGGCTGAAGCAGCCAGCGCATCGGCGTCGAACTGGAGCGAGCAGGACAGCGGCGAAATCCGCAAGGCCCATCACCTGGCCGATTCCATGGTTGCCCGCTTTGTCGCGGCGCCCGCTGTCTCGAAGGATCTGACCAACAGGATCGACAGGATCGTACTGCACCCGGTCTTCGGCATTGTCATCCTGCTGGCGGTCCTGTTCCTGATTTTTCAGGCGGTTTTCACCTGGGCCGCGGTTCCGATGGAGATGATCTCCGCCGCCTTCGACGCGCTCAACACCATGGTGAAATCGGTTCTTCCCGATTCCATGCTGTCGAGCCTGCTGACCGACGGGATCATCACCGGGGTCGGCGGCGTTCTGGTGTTCCTGCCGCAGATTGTCATCCTGTTCTTCTTCATCATCCTCCTTGAAGACCTGGGCTACATGGCCCGCGCCGCCTTCCTGATGGACCGCGTGGTCGGCGGTGCCGGTCTGCATGGCCGCTCCTTCATTCCGCTGCTGTCGAGTTTCGCCTGCGCCATTCCCGGAATTATGGCCACCCGCGTCATCGAGAACCGCCGTCAGCGTCTGGCGACCATCATGGTCGCGCCGCTGATGACCTGTTCGGCGCGGATTCCCGTCTATACCCTGATCATCGGCGCCTTCGTGCCGCGCCAGTCAATTGCCGGGATAGTCAATCTGCAGGGACTGGTCATGTTCTCGCTCTATCTGGCGGGGATCGTCAGCGCCTTCGTCGTCGCCTTCCTGTTTCGCAGACTCGTGTGGAAGGGCAAGAGCGAGCCGTTCATCATGGAGTTGCCGAGCTACAAGCGGCCGATGCTCCGCAGCCTGGCCATGGGCGTGCTGCAGCGGGCCTATATCTTCGTCCGCAGGGCAGGGACCATCATCCTGTCGATGATGGTCCTGATCTGGTTCCTGTCCACCGTCCCAGGCGCGCCGGAAGCTGCCACAGAGCCCGCGATCAACTACAGTTTCGCCGGCATGATCGGCCATGCGCTGCAGCCGCTGCTGGCGCCGATCGGCTTCAACTGGCAGATTTCGGTTGCTCTGATCCCCGGCATGGCTGCACGCGAGGTGGCGGTCGGCGCTCTCGCCACGGTCTACGCGATCGGCGGCGGAACCTCGGGCGAGGCCGGACTGGCGACGGCGATTGCCGGGCAATGGTCGCTCGCCACCGCCCTGTCTCTGCTCGCCTGGTACGTGTTTGCGCCGCAATGCGCCTCGACCCTTGTCGTGGTCCGGCGGGAAACCAACAGCTGGCAGTGGCCGGTGCTGATGTTTGCCTACATGCTGGTGCTGGCCTATGCCGCGTCTTTCATCGTCTTCCAGACGGCCAGCTATCTCGGAGGCTGACCCATGCTCGATGAAATCGTCACCTATCTGATCGTCATGTGCGCCGCGGCTTTCGTCCTCTGGAAGCTGTTCCTGCCGGTGCGGCAGAAGACCCTGATCGCAAGCGCGCTCTCGGGCAGGAAAGCCCCGTGTGCCCCCCAACCCGAAACCGCGCTCTGCGGCGCGGGCTGTTCCGGATGCGCGCTTGCCGCTTCACCCGGCAAGATCGCATCCAGAGATTGACGACATCGGGGCCGCGTAATCCCTTGAAGGCGGGACTAGCGGATGCCCGTCCGCGGCCTGCAGCAGCAGGAATTCAGCCCGACCCCGCCGGAAGTCAGGCATCGTCGGCAGCTTTCCGCGCCCTTCGCACTTGCAAAACCCAGCCTTTGCCTGTAAGCGGGCCTCATTCCACACGTGGGGCATGGGTCGGTCCGGGAGAAATCCGGAGCGGTCCGCCGGTGGCGCATAGCGCTCACGCCCTGCGGAGGTTCAACCGGAAACAGGAGTAAAAGGCATGGCATTGCCGGAATTTTCCATGCGCCAGCTGCTTGAAGCAGGCGTGCACTTCGGACACCAGACTCACCGCTGGAACCCGAAAATGAAGCCGTACATCTTCGGCGCTCGCAACAATCTTCACATTCTCGACCTCGGTCAGACCGTTCCGATGCTCAATCAGGCATTGAAGCTGGTTTCCGACACCGTGTCCAAGGGCGGTCGCGTGCTGTTCGTCGGCACCAAGCGTCAGGCTGCCGAAATCGTTGCCGATGCTGCCTCGCGTTCGGCCCAGTATTACGTCAACGCCCGTTGGCTCGGCGGCATGCTGACCAACTGGAAGACCATTTCGCACTCGATCCAGCGTCTGCGCAAGCTCGACGAGATCCTCTCGGCCGAAGCCTCGGGCTTCACCAAGAAGGAACGCCTCAACCTCGAGCGCGAACGTGAAAAGCTCAACCGCGCTCTCGGCGGTATCCGCGACATGGGCGGCACCCCCGACCTGATGTTCGTCATCGACACCAACAAGGAAGGCATCGCCATCCAGGAAGCCAAGCGTCTTGGCATTCCGGTTGTTGCGATCATCGATTCCAACTGCGATCCCGACGTTGTCGATTACCCGATCCCGGGCAACGATGACGCCAGCCGCGCCATTTCGCTCTACTGCGACCTGATCAGCCGCGCCTGCATCGACGGCATCGCCCGTCAGCAGGGTGCATCGGGCGTTGATCTGGGCGCCATGGATGCTCCTGTCGAGCCTGCGCTCGAAGAAGCTGCACCTGCGGAAGCTGCCGCGGAAGCATAATTCCGGGTTTCGGACAAAACCGGCCCGGCCAAGCCACAGCGCTTTGCCGGGCTGTCACATTTCAATGGCATGTTGATATGCCGTCAGGCGATTTGGGATTCGATGCCGCGTTTGAGGCCGGACCGGACGCCCCACAATAAAGAGGCTGTTATGAGCATTACCGCTGCAATGGTGAAAGAGCTGCGCGACAAGACCGGCGCCGGCATGATGGACTGCAAGAAGGCACTCGGCGAGACCGATGGCAACATGGAAGCGGCAATCGACTGGCTGCGCGCCAAGGGTATCGCCAAGGCCGACAAGAAGTCCGGCCGTACCGCTGCCGAAGGCCTGATCGCGGTTGCCTCTGAAGGCAACTCGGCGGTTGTGGTTGAAGTCAACTCGGAAACCGACTTCGTTGCCCGCAACGATGCATTCCAGGACCTGGCCCGTTCGATCGCTTCGGTCGCCATTTCCACCGATGGTTCGGCCGACGCCGTCAGCGCCGCCACCGTGCCGTCGACCGGCAAGTCGGTCACCGACACCGTAAAGGATGCGATCGCCCACATCGGCGAGAACATGAACTTCCGCCGTTCGGCCAAGCTGTCCGTCGATGACGGCATCGTCGCCACCTACGTGCACAACGCCGTCGCCGACGGTCTTGGCAAGCTCGGCGTGATCGTCGCCGTCAAGTCGACCGGCAACAAGGACGCGCTGGCCGCGATCGGCCGCCAGGTCGCCATGCACATCGCCGCCACCAACCCGCTGGCGCTGACCTCCGGCGACGTCGATCCGGCTGTCGCCGACCGCGAGCGCAACGTGTTCATCGAGCAGGCGCGCGAATCGGGCAAGCCGGACGCCATCATCGAAAAGATGGTCGAAGGCCGCATGCGCAAGTTCTACGAGGAAGTGGCCCTTCTCTCGCAGGCTTTCGTCATGAACCCCGACCAGACCGTTGGCGACGCCGTCAAGGCTGCTGCGGCTGACGCAGGCGCTCCCGTCGAAGTTACCGGCTTCGTACGCTTCCAGCTCGGTGAAGGCATCGAGAAGGAAGAGAGCGACTTCGCCGCTGAAGTGGCTGCCGCCGTCAAGGGCTGACACCGACCGCCTTCGCGGCGCATTGTGGAAAAACCCGAAGGGCATCGCGTGACAACGCGGTGCCCTTCGTGTATCCGGGCCTGACACATCAGATCCGGAATAGTTCATGTCCACAGCACCCCTGTTCAAACGCGTCCTCCTCAAAGCCTCCGGTGAAGCCCTGATGGGCGAGCAGGGATTTGGCATCGATGTCGCGGTGTGCGACCGGATCGCCGCCGATATCGCCGAGGTTCGCGGCATGGGCGTCGAGGTCGGGGTGGTTGTCGGCGGCGGCAACATCTTCCGCGGCGTCGCGGTGGCCTCCAAGGGCGGCGACCGCGTCACCGGCGACCACATGGGCATGCTGGCGACCGTCATCAATGCGCTGGCGCTGGCGACCTCGCTGCGCAAGCTCGGCATCGATACCGAGGTGCTTTCGGCCATCTCCATGCCGGAAATCTGCCAGAGCTTTTCCCAGCGCGCGGCGCTTCATCATCTGGAAAAGGGCAGGGTGGTGATCTTCGCCGGCGGCACCGGCAACCCGTTCTTCACCACAGATTCAGCCGCCGCCCTGCGCGCCGCCGAAATGGGCGCCGAAGCCATTCTCAAGGGCACCCAGGTCGACGGCATCTATTCGGCCGACCCGAAGAAGTACCCCGACGCCACCCGGTTTGACAACATCACCCATGCCGAAGTGCTCAACAAGGGGCTTGCCGTCATGGACGTCGCGGCCGTTGCGCTGGCGCGCGAGAATTCCATTCCGATTGTTGTCTTTTCGATCCATGAAAAGGGCGCATTTGCCAAGATCATGGTCGGCGAAGGCCGGGCAACCATCGTTCGCGATCATTAATCGCGGATGGGTGCGAGGAGCGCGCCCCGCGATGAAAACTTGATTATCTGCAGGAAGGACTGGCGATGAGTGAAGGCGCTGACTTGAAAGAACTCAAACGTCGCATGGAAGGCGCGATCGCTGCCTTCAAGAGCGATATTGCATCGTTGCGAACCGGCCGTGCGTCAGCCAACGTGCTCGACCCGGTGATGGTCGAGGCCTACGGCTCCCGCGTGCCGCTCAATCAGGTCGCCAACGTCACCGTGCCCGAGCCACGCATGCTCGGCGTCTCGGTCTGGGACAAGCAGATGGTCGGCGCCGTCGACCGCGGCATCCGCGAGGCCAATCTCGGACTCAATCCGATCGTCGACGGCCAGAACCTCAGGATTCCGCTGCCCGAACTCAACGAGGAACGCCGCAAGCAGCTCGTCAAGGTGTCGCACACCTATGCCGAGAACGCCCGTATCGCCATCCGCAACGTGCGCCGCGACGGCATGGATACGCTCAAGAAGGCGGAGAAGGACGGCGACATCAGCCAGGACGACAGCCGCCGCGAAGCTGATCAGGTCCAGAAGATGACCGACGAAAAGATTGCCGAGATCGATCACTTGCTGGTCGAAAAGGAAAAGGAAATCATGCAGGTTTAGGCGCGACTCGCGTTACAAGTCGGGAAATGGCCACACCAATGCGATCCGAAACACCCATCACCAGTCCTCGGCACGTTGCCATCATCATGGATGGCAATGGCCGCTGGGCCAATGCACGGGGCCTGCCGCGGACAGCCGGTCACCGGGCCGGTGTCGAGCGGGTTCGCGAGGCTGTGCGCACCGCCGTCGAGGCCGGGATCGGATATCTGACGCTGTTTGCCTTCTCGTCCGAGAACTGGAGCAGGCCGCAGCAGGAAGTCTCGGACCTGATGGGGCTCCTGCGGTTCTTCATCCGCAGGGACCTGGCCGAACTGCACCGCGAGAACGTCCGCATCAGGGTGATCGGTTGCCGCCAGACCATCCAGCCCGACATCCGCGCGCTGCTCAATGAGGCCGAGGACCGGACCCGCGACAACACCGGCATAACCCTGGTCATCGCCTTCAACTACGGCGCCCGCGACGAACTGGTGCGCGCGGTCCGCGGGATTGCCGAGGCGGTGCGCGCCGGCGACATGGACGTGGCCGCCATCGACGAGGCGGCCATCGCCGCCCGCATCGATACCGCCGGCATCCCTGATCCCGACCTGGTGATCCGCACCAGCGGCGAGCAGCGGCTTTCCAACTTCCTTTTGTGGCAGGCCGCCTATACCGAATTCGTCTTCATGCCGTGCCTGTGGCCGGATTTCGATCGCGCCGCCTTCCTCGACGCGCTCGCCGAATATGGCCGCCGCGACCGCCGCTATGGCGCCGTCTCCGCACCCGATCTCGCGGTCGGCTCCTGATGTCGCGCGAGCTCAGGCTGCGCATCATCTCCGGGGTGATCCTCGGCGTTCTGGTTCTGGCCGCCACGTTCGTCGGCGGTGTCTGGTTCAGAAGCCTGGCCGTCCTGATCATGGTGCTGATGCATTACGAGTTCTCGACGATCACCAACGCGCCGGTCAGGGCGCCGCTCGCCAACGCGATTGGCTGGATGGCCGTCCTAGCCACGGCCGTCTTCATCCTGACATCGCTGCCGTCGATGGCCCTGGCGGCGATCTTCATCGGTGGCTGCGGCGCGGTCCTTGCGGGGGTGACCCGCGGCGGCGGCCTCTGGTCGGCGACAGCGGTCTTCTATGCCGGTTTTTCCGGGCTGGCGCTTGCCGAAATCCGCGGCGAGGGGCATTTCGGCCTGTTTGCCATGCTGTTCATTTTCGCCATTGTCTGGGCGACCGACATTCTGGCCTATTTTTGCGGGCGGGCGCTCGGCGGACCCAAGCTGGCGCCGCGGATATCGCCCGGCAAGACCTGGTCCGGTGCGCTTTTCGGTGCAGCCGCCGGTGTCGGCGCCGGAGTCGGTGTGGCGCTGATCATCCGCCAGGGCGGCGGGCTCATGATCCCGTTGATCGCCCTGCTGCTCTCCGTCGCGTCCGAAATCGGCGATCTGTTTGAATCCTGGGTCAAGCGGCGCTTCGGCGCCAAGGACTCAAGCAGGCTCATTCCCGGTCATGGCGGTGTGATGGATCGTGTCGACGGTCTTGTCTTTGCCGCATTTGCGGCATTCCTGCTGGGAAACCTTCTGCCGCTTGCCGATCACGCCGGCGTTGCCGACGAGCTTGCGGCAAGGTTGCTCGGTCTATAAGTCGTCCGCACGGGCGGCTTCGGACGCTCTGAACCAAATGGACGCCGGCATGTCTGTGTCATGCCTGTCGGCCTCGTGAAAGGATCCGATCCCATGGAATTTCTGACCTCTTCGGCTGGAAACATCCTCAGCGCCCTGCCGCCGTTTCTGCTGGTGCTCACCATCGTGGTCTTTTTCCATGAACTGGGACACTATCTGGTCGGTCGCTGGTGCGGCATCAAGGCTGACGTCTTCTCCGTCGGCTTCGGCCCGGAACTGATCGGCCGGACCGACAGCAACGGCACCAGGTGGAAGCTCTCGCTGATTCCGCTCGGCGGCTACGTCAAGTTCCGAGGCGACGAGAACGCCACCAGCCTGCCCACCGGCAGCGGCGCGGCGGCGCTCAGCGATGAAGAGCGCATCGGATCCTTCCCCGGAGCCGCCCTGTGGCGCCGCGCCGCCACGGTTGCGGCTGGACCTGTGGCCAACTTCATTCTTGCGATCGCCATTTTCGCGGTGATGTTCAGTGTTAACGGCCGCGTCATCGCAGATCCCGTGGTGGCCCAGGTCCAGCCCGGAAGCGCCGCCGAAGCCGCCGGCATCCTGGCGGGCGACCGGTTCGTCGCCATCGACGGTGTCGAGGTCGAGATCTTCGATGACGTGCAGCGCTATGTCAGCGTGCGCCCGGAAGTGCCGATCACCGTCACCCTCGACCGCCAGGGCAGCATGGTCGATGTCACCCTGACGCCTGCGCGCACCGAAATCTCCGATTCCTTCGGCAACAAGATGGAGGTCGGCCGTATCGGCGTCGTCACCAACAATGATGCCGGCAATTTCCGGGTCCGTGAATACGGACCGCTGGAAGCGGTCGGTGAGGGCGTTGCCCAAAGCTGGTATATCGTCACCCGGACGGTCGATTATATCGGCAATATCCTCACCGGACGCGAGAAGGCCGATCAGCTTGGCGGCCCGATCCGGGTGGCGAAGTATTCCAAGGACATGTCGACGCTCGGCATCGGAGCGCTGATCCAGCTTGCAGCGGTGCTCTCGGTCTCCATCGGCCTGCTCAATCTCATGCCGGTTCCGATGCTCGACGGCGGCCATCTGGTGTTCTACGCCATCGAGGCTATCCGCGGCCGCCCCCCTGGCGAGGTTGCCCAGGAATGGGCCTACCGCTTTGGTCTGACGGTTGTTTTGGCGCTCATGCTGTTTGCCACCTGGAACGACGTATCCATGCTGATCGGTTGATATCGGGGTGCAGGCTGTGCTAACGGTTTGTTTACCTTGATGATGGGTAGACGTGGCCAAATCGCCACGTCTGCAAAGGAAGTAAATAGAAATTAACTCCGTCCCTTGCTTGTATGGCAAAAGCGGGTAAAACGGGCACCAGTCATGACTCACGATGTGTGTCGCCGTTTGGGGCATCCGAGTAGTAAAAAGGTAATAAGATCAATGAAGGCCGGTTCAAACCTTTTGAACGCTGTCTCAGCAGTTGCGCTGACGGCAGGGATCGTTGTGACAGGGGCGGGCGCTGTGACGCTTGCGGGCGTTACGATAGCGGAGGCTGCGGTTGTCAGTCGTATCGATGTTCGGGGCAATTCCCGCGTTGACGCGTCAACCGTGCGCGGCAATCTGACAATCTCGCCCGGCGCCAGCTTCAGCAACAGCGACATCGACGACTCGGTGAAGCGGTTGTTTGCGACGGGCCTGTTTTCGGACGTCCAGATCAGTGTCTCCGGCTCGACCCTGATCGTCACCGTCGCTGAGAACCAGATCATCAACCAGGTTGTGTTCAACGGTAACAAGAAGATCAAGGACGCCGCTCTGAAGAACGTGGTGCAGAGCCGTCAGCTCGGCGCCTACAATGATCTTATCCTTCAGGCAGACGTACAGGCGATCCGCGACGCCTATTCGGCGATTGGGCGCAGCGATGCGACCGTGACCACCCGCATCGTTCCGGTCGACGGCGGTCGCGTCAATATCGCTTTCGAGGTCAATGAAGGCGACCGGACCAAGATTTCCTCGATCAACTTTGTCGGCAACCAGGCTTTTGGCGACGGTCGTCTGGCCGACGTCATCACCACCAAGAAATCCGGCCTGCTGTCGTTCCTGAGCCGCAAGGACGTCTATGACGAGGATAAGCTGCGCGCCGACGAGGAACTGCTGCGGCGGTTCTACTACAACCGCGGTTACGCCGACTTCCGGGTGATTTCGTCATTTGCCGAACTCGATGAAACCAGCAACGAGTATGTTGTCACCATCACGGTGGAAGAGGGCGAGCGTTACGTGTTCGGCGATGTCAGCATCGAAAGCACCGTGCCTGGCATCGATTCCGACTCACTCAAGGGGCTGATCCAGACCCGCAGCGGTTCTGTCTACAGCGCCAAGGATGTCGAAGACACGATCATGTCGATCTCCGACCGTGTCGCCACCCAGGGCTACCCGTTTGCGCAGATCACCCCGCGTGGCGATCGTGACTACAACAACCGCACCATTTCCGTGGTCTACCTGGTCGACGAGGGCACCCGTGCCTATGTCGAGCGTATCGAGATCCGCGGCAACACCCGGACCCGCGATTACGTGATCCGCCGCGAATTCGACCTGTCGGAAGGCGATGCCTTCAATCAGGTTCTGGTCCGTCGCGCCAAGAAGCGCCTCGAGGATCTGAAATTCTTCTCCTCCGTTGATATTTCGACGCAGCAGGGTTCGCAGCCAGACCGTGTGGTTCTGATTGTCGATGTGAAGGATCAGTCGACCGGTGAATTCGGCATTGGCGGCGGTTATTCCAACACCGATGGCTTCATCGCATCGGTCGATATCACCGAGCGCAACTTCCTCGGCCGCGGTCAGTTCATCCGCGCATCCGTGGGCGGCGGCACCAAAACGCGCGAATATTCGCTGTCGTTCACCGAGCCCTATTTCCTCGGTTACCGTCTGGCCGCCGGTTTTGACGTCTTCAAGAAACGGGATGCGACCTACATCAATTTCACTGAGCAGGCCCAGGGCATCAATCTGCGTCTCGGCGCGCCGATTACCGAAAACCTGTACCTGTTGACTGCGTTCAAGTTCACCCAGACCAAGTACACCGGTCTCTCGAACGTCATCTCGGCTCCGGAACTGGCCGCGATCAACCGGACGATCGCCAACGGCAGCCACGATGTCGGGTCGCTGTCCTATACGCTGACCTACAACACGCTGGATGACAACATCCTGCCACGCGAGGGTATTTCGGCGAAATTCATGCAGGAGTATGCCGGTCTCGGGTTCGATTCGAACTACGTCAAGACCACTGCCAAGGCCAGCTATTTCCACATGCTGTCCGAAGGGGCCGACATGATCGGTCAGGTCTCCGTCGGCGGTGGCAACGTGATCTCGACCAACAGCAATCTGCGCGTGTTTGACCATCTGTTCCTCGGCGAGGAAACCATCCGTGGTTTCGACACCAGGGGCATCGGTCCGCGGGTCTTCAACGGCGCGAGCAATGTCGGTGCCGCGGGCGGTACGACCTACTTTAACGGTTCGGTTGAAGTTTCGGCGCCGCTGCCGGCGGTGTCACGTGATTTCGGTCTTCGTTTCAATGTCTTCGCCGATGCCGCAACGCTTTACGGCAACGACATCAGCGCAGCTGACATGGGCACCCAGACCCTGGTCGGGTCAGGCATGGAATGGCGTGCTTCGATCGGCGCCGGCATCATGTGGGCTTCGCCTTTCGGCCCGCTTCGCGTCTACTACGCTGAACCGGTCGTCAAGAAGGCCTACGACGACGTCAAGAAATTCGGCTTCGGCGCCTCGACGCGCTTCTGACTTGTCACGGGTGGCGGCTGCGCCACCCGCTCATTCCATCCGGTCTTTTTATGGACAATCATCGCTTTTTCCCTCCGCATGAAGGCATGTCGCTTTCGGACCTTTCCGGTCTTTGCGGAGCGGAACTTGCCGACCCGTCGTTCGCCGGCCGCATGGTGAACGGAATTGCGCCATTGGCGCGTGCCGGCGAAGGCGAAGTAACCTTCGCGAATTCTCGGCGCGCCTTGCCGGAGCTGATCAAGTCCCGGGCTGCGGCTGTATTCGTCACCGAAAAACTCGCCGAGAATGTCCCTGCCGGTGTGGCGGCGCTGGTCGCGCGCGCGCCGCAGACGTCGTTTGCACGTGCCGCGGCTGTTCTGGTGCCGTTGGCCGTCAAGCCGCTGCGGCTGACCGCGGCAAGCGGTGTTGCGGAAACGGCCGTCGTTGATCCGTCCGCCGTGCTGGAAGACGATGTTGTGGTCGAAGCCTTCGCTGTCATCGGCGCCGGCGCCGAGATCGGTGCGGGATCTGTCATTGCCGCGGGCGCCGCCATTGGCGCGGGAACCCGGATAGGCCGGGATTGTCACATCGGCCATGGAGCCACCGTCCAGCACGCGTTGATCGGCAACAATGTCATCATCCATCCCGGTGTGCGCATCGGCCAGGATGGTTTCGGCTATGCTCCGGGCCCGCGGGGTCTGGAAAAGATCCCGCAGATCGGCAGGGTCATCGTCCAGGATCACGTTGAAATCGGCGCGAACTCCGCAATCGACCGAGGGGCGCTCGACGACACGGTCATCGGCGAGGGCACCAAGATCGACAATCTGGTGCAGATTGCCCACAATGTCCGCATTGGCAGACATTGTGTCATCGTCTCCCAGGTCGGAATCGCGGGCAGTGCCACCATTGGAGATCGGGTCATGATCGGCGGGGCGTCCGGCATCAACGGTCATGTGACGATCGGCGACGGGGCGCAGTTGGCGGCGCTCAGCGGCGTCGCCGGGGACGTTCCTGCCGGTGCGCTCTGGGGTGGCCAGCCAGCGCGTCCGATGCGCGGGTTTCTGCGTGATGCGGCGGCGGCCAATGAACGCGCTTTTGGCAAGCAAGACAGGAAAAAGAGCGGAGAAGAGACATGACCGAAACCGCGACGAAAACACTGGAATCGGCAGACATCCGTGAAATCATGAAGTTGTTGCCGCATCGCTATCCGTTTCTGCTCGTCGACAGGATCGAATCCATTGACGGTGACAACTCGGCCATCGGCATCAAGAATGTCACGGCTAGCGAGCCGCATTTCACCGGCCATTTTCCCGGCAATCCGATCATGCCCGGCGTGCTGATCATCGAGGGCATGGCCCAGACCGCCGGTGCGATCTGCGCCAAGGCAACCGGTGGCGGCAAGAATATCGTCTATTTCATGACCATTGATAACGCCAAGTTCCGCAAGCCGGTCGTTCCCGGCGACCGGTTGGAGTATCATGTCACCAAGATCAAACAGCGCGGCAACATCTGGCGCTTCCATTGTGAAGCCCTGGTTGACGGCGCCAAAGCCGCCGAGGCGGATATCGGAGCCATGCTGGCTCCCGGAGAAAGCGAGTCCTGATGACAACGCCTGCGCCTGCCGCCCTCCACCCGGCCCGCATTCACCCCTCCGCGATCGTCGAGGACGGCGCCCGGTTCGGCATGAATGTCGAAATCGGACCGTTCTGTCATGTCGGCCCCAAGGTCAGGCTTGGCGACAACGTGCAGCTGATGAGCCATGTCGTCATTCAGGGCTGCACCACCATCGGCGACGGCACCGTGATTTTCCCCAACGCGGTTCTTGGCTGTGCTCCGCAGAACATCCATTACAAGGGGGAAGACACCGAGCTGATCATCGGCCATTCCTGCACGATCCGCGAAGGCGTGACCATGCATCCGGGCATGCCCGACTTCGGCGGCAAGACCACGGTCGGCGACAATTCCATGTTCCTGGCCTATTCGCACGTTGCCCATGATTGTCACGTCGGCAACAATGTCATCCTGTCCAACAATGTCATGCTGGCCGGCCATGTCACTATCGGCGACCGGGTGATCATGGGTGGCGGTGCCGCGGTGCATCAGTTCGTCCGCATCGGCCATCACGCCTTCATCGGCGGACTGGCGGCGGTCAACAACGACGTCATTCCCTATGGCATGCTCAATGGCAATCCCGGCATTCTGATGGGGCTCAACATCATCGGCATGCAGCGCTCGGGTTTCGACAAGGCCGCCATCCACGCGGTCCGTCGCGCCTTCAAGGCGATCTTCAACCCGGCGACCCCGATCCGCGAGAACATCGCCCGCGTCCGCGAGCAACCCGACAACAATGCGGCCGTCGCCGATATCATCGCCTTCATTGACGCCGAAAGCGAACGCGCGCTGTCCTCGCCGGCCCGGGGTCAGCGGGGCTGAAGCCGGTGAGTGCTGCACCCGGCGCACCGGACATCGAGGGACGTCTCTCGATTCTGGCTGGCAAGGGACGGTTTCCGGTGCTGGTAGCCGAGGCAGCGCGCAGACTGGGCCAAGACCCCTATATCTTCCGGATCAGGAATGAAGCCGACCAGGACTGGTCCGGCTTCGACAATTGCGAGATCAGCATCGCCGACTTGTCGGGGTTTGCCGCGACCGTGCGCCGTGAGGGCATCCGTTCGGTCGTGCTTGCCGGCGGCATCGGCCGGCGTCCGGAGCTTTCCGATATCCGCCCCACCTGGCGGTCGCTGATTGGCTTTGCCTCCTCTTTTCGGGTCTTCGCCACTGCGGGCGACGACAAGCTTCTGCGCTTCGCCATCAATGTGCTGGAGAACGAGGGCGTGCGGGTGCTGGCCGCTCAGCAGGTGGCGCCCGATCTTCTCGGGCGTCCCGGCCCGGTCGGGCGCTTGCGTCCGGGCAAGGCCGATCTCAAGGATATCGCGGCCGCGTCAGAGGCGGCATTGGCGCTTGGCAAGCTCGATATCGGGCAGGGCGCGGTTTCCGTCCGTGGCCGCGTCATCGCGATCGAAGGGCTGGAAGGGACCGATGCAATGCTTGAGCGGGTGGCGGATCTGCGCGCCGGCAACCGGCTGTCGGCGGCCGGCGGCGGTGTGCTGGTCAAGCTGTGCAAGCCGGGGCAGGAAGAGCGCGCCGATCTTCCGTCGATCGGGCCCGCTACCGTGATCAACGCCCATGCAGCGGGCTTGTCGGGCATTGCCATCGAGGCCGGCCGTGCTCTGGTGCTTGAGCGCGACCGCGTCGTTTCAGAGGCAGACCGGCTGGGCCTGTTCGTAACCGGCATCGAGCCGCGGGAAGACGAGGTGGACCAATGGCAGCGTTGAAGCTGGCCGTCGTCGCCGGCGAACCTTCGGGCGACATCCTCGGCGCGGGGCTTGTCCACGAGATAGCGCGTCAGACCGGCCAGCAGCCCGAGTTGATCGGTGTTGGCGGCGAGCGGCTGATTGCCGAGGGACTGAAGTCCCTGTTCGACTATACCGAATTGTCCCTCATCGGCTTTTCTGCGGTGATCGCCAGGCTGCCCAAACTGATCATGCGCATCAGCCAGACCGCCGATGCGATCATAGCCGCAAGACCCGATTGCCTGCTGATCATCGACAGTCCGGATTTCAGCCACCGGGTCGCCCGCAAGGTTCGCAAGGCGCTGCCCGATCTCAAGATTGTCAATTACGTCTGCCCCACCGTATGGGCCTGGAAGCCTGAACGGGCATCGGCGATGACTGCCTATGTCGATCACGTGCTCTCGGTCTTCCCATTCGAACCGGAGATTGTCAGGCGCCTCGGCGGCCCGCCGCTGACCTATGTAGGCCACCGGCTGATGGATGATCCCGGTTTGATCGCCGCGCACGAGACCCAGATGGCCCGCAGGAACGGCAATCCATCCGGACGGCAGCCCGTGTGTCTGCTCCTGCCGGGGTCGCGTCGCAGCGAGGTCACGCGCCTCGGACCGGTCCTGGGAGCGGCGGCAGGTTTGCTGGCCTCGCTCAATCCGGAGATGACCTTCGTTCTTCCGGCCGGCGCCCATGTGGAACGGCAGATAAGGGATCAGGTCCTGGACTGGGAGGTCGACTGCCGGATCGTCACCGGCGAAACTGCGAAATGGCAGGCCATCGGCGAGGCCGATGTCGCCATTGCCGCCTCCGGGACCGTCCTGCTCGAGCTTGCACTGGCCGGGGTGCCGCATATTTCGTGTTATAAGCTTGACCCGATTTCCCGCCTGCTGTCGGGCCTGATCGTCTCGTGGACGGCAGCGCTGCCGAACATGATTGCCGGCCATGTCGTCATTTCGGAATATTACGATCGCCAGCTGCGCCCGGAACGTCTGGCGCGCCAGGCGGATCAGCTCGCAGCCGATACGCTGCATCGCGCTGCCATGCTCGCGGATTTCGACCTGATCCGGTCGCGGATGGAGATCGGCGTTCCCGCCTCGGAAAAAGCCGCCATGACACTGTTGTCGGTCATCGGTTGCTGAGAGCTGCCGCGCCGGCCTGTACGAAACTCGATCTGCCCGCCGGCCCGAACGGAAGCAACTCGCTGTTGCGGCATCGGAAGCATCTTTGTGTCCCCGGAATCAAAAAAGCGCCCGAAGGCGCTTTTTTTATTGTCAGGCCTGAGCGGCGTTGCGCTCAGCGCTTCGACACCGGCACGTAGTCCCGTGCGGCTTCGCCGACATAGAGCTGGCGGGGGCGGCCGATGCGCTGGCCCGGATCCTCGATCATTTCGCTCCACTGGGCAATCCAGCCGACGGTGCGCGCCAGTGCAAACAGCACGGTGAACATGGTGGTCGGGAAACCGAGCGCCTTGAGCGTGATGCCCGAATAGAAGTCGATATTCGGGTACAGCTTCTTCTCGATGAAGTAGCTGTCGGTGAGCGCGATCCGCTCGAGTTCCATCGCCACTTCGAGCATCGGGTCGTCCTTGATGCCGAGTTCGCCCAGCACTTCGTGCGTGGTCTTCTGCATGATCTTGGCGCGCGGGTCGTAGTTCTTGTAGACCCGGTGACCAAAGCCCATCAGACGGAACGGATCGTTCTTGTCCTTGGCGCGGTTCACATATTCCGGGATCTTGTCGACGGTGCCGATCTCGGCCAGCATGTTGAGCGCGGCTTCGTTGGCGCCGCCATGCGCCGGGCCCCAGAGGCAGGCGATGCCGGCCGCGATGCAGGCAAACGGATTGGCTCCCGACGAACCGGCGAGACGAACGGTCGATGTCGAGGCGTTCTGCTCGTGATCGGCGTGCAGGATGAAGATGCGGTCCATGGCCCGCGCCAGCACCGGATTGACCTCATACTCCTCGCACGGCACGGCAAAGCACATGCGCAGGAAGTTCGAGGCATAGTCGAGGTTGTTGGTCGGATACACGAAGGGCTGGCCGATATGGTACTTGTAGGCCATCGCCGCAAGCGTCGGCATCTTGGCGATCATCCGCATCGAGGCGACCATCCGCTGATGCGGATCGGTGATGTCGGTTGAATCGTGATAGAACGCCGACAGCGCGCCGACGCAGCCGCACATCACGGCCATCGGGTGCGCGTCACGGCGGAAACCGGTGAAGAACCGGCTCATCTGCTCGTGCACCATGGTGTGGCGGGTGACGCGGTAATCAAAATCAGCCTTCTGCGTGGCGGTCGGCAGTTCGCCGTAGAGCAGCAGGTAGCAGACTTCGAGGAAGTCGCCGTGCTCGGCCAGCTGGTCGATCGGGTAGCCGCGATGCAGCAAGATGCCTTCGTCGCCATCGATGAAGGTGATCTTGGATTCGCAAGACGCCGTGGAGGTAAAGCCCGGATCGTAGGTAAAGGCTCCGGTGTTCTTGTAAAGCGTGCCGATGTCGACGACGTCGGGACCGATGGTGCCGGTTTTGACCGGCAGGTCGATCTCTTTGCCGTCCATAATGATTTTTGCGTTCTTGTCTGCCATGGCATGTCCTTCCACAAATGCAGGCGTTCGGCGCTCGGCCGACGTCTTGGATGACCGTCAGGGGTTTAGCTATCTGATTTGTAGCACCGTGCCAAGCTATGCGGATGGCTAATTGTTCGCCGGGGAGTGGATGTGCAAAGGCCCGCATTTGCGCCTTTTAGCAAATGTTAACGCTTTGGAATTGTGTGACAAACACCACGGTGCAGCCCCACGCCAACGACTCATGGTTGGTTGCGGCCGGGAGGGCGTTGTTGCAATTTATGGTGGCATTACTGGGCGTTTGGGTGGTAGTTTCACAGACTGCAGGCGAGGCGTGCATGATGCAGGCAAAACGCAAACAGTTCGAACCCGATTCAATCGTTGCGCTCGAGGCCGAAAAGCCGCTCGCCCGGACGCATGTCAGCCATGACGTGCGCTCGTGTTGCGGCACGCAAGGCGCCTGAGCGCGCTGCCGCAGGTCCGGGATGGGAGCACAGGCCTGATCCGACTGCGGCAGGCGTTTTCGACGGCTGCTGCGGCGGAAATGGAGCAGGGGCTCGCATTCCTGTTTCTTCCTGTGGCCATGGGCTCCGGCGCCGGTCTTTTCTACATGGCACCGTCCGATCCGCCTCTTGCGGTCCTCGCCGTTGGACTGGTCGTGTTGCTGCTTGTCGCCGTTTTGGCCCGTGAGCACCATATCGCCGCCGGACGTAGCGCCAGCTACGCGGCTGCGCTGCTCGCAGGTGCGCTTGCCTCTGGTTTCGAGGTGCACAATGGCACCATTCTGCTTGATTCAGACGTAACCACCACAATCACCGGAACCGTCGAGGCGCGGGAATTCGACCCTGGCGGCAGGGTCCGCTACCTTGTCAGGCTGGCCAGCACCACTGAGCCGGAAATCCGGCGCCCGCCATCGCGGGTTCGTCTGGCGGCCCGAAGCCGCCACAAGCCGGTGCCTGTCGGGGCGGTGATTTCGGGGCGGGCGCGATTGTCTTCGCCCTCCGGTCCGGTCATGCCGGGCGGGTACGATTTTGCCTTCCGCGCCTTTGTCGACGGCATAGGGGCGCAGGGCTTCTTCTACCGGGCTCCTGTCCAGGCCGGCGGGCCGGAGACCGCGAACGGTTGGGTCCGCTCGGCCCGCCTGGGGCTTCGGAGCACGAGGGAACGCATCTCGGCCCGGATCCGGGAGGTGTTGCCGGGAGATCCGGGCGGCATCGCCGCGGCTCTCGCGGTGTCCGACCGGCGCGGCATCAGCGAGCCGGTGGTCGACGCGCTGCGCGCAACCGGGCTCGCGCATATCCTTGCGATCTCGGGGCTGCACATGGCGCTCGCGGCGGGCATCCTCTACATCGGCATCCGCAAGAGCCTGGCGGCCTTTCCGGTCCTGGTCGAGGCCTTGCCGGTGAAGAAATTCGCGGCGATCGGCGCGCTGATGACCGCCACCGCTTATTTGCTGATCTCCGGCGGCAGCGTCGCCACCCAGCGCGCTTGGGTGATGCTTGCCATCATGCTGGTTGCGGTGCTGGCCGACCGGCCGGCGCTCACCATGCGCAATGTGGCGCTGGCGGCGATTGCCATCATCCTGATCTCGCCATCGGCGGTTGTCGGCCCCGGTTTCCAGATGTCCTTTGCCGCCACCGCCGCGCTGATCTCGGCCTATGCCGCGATCGCCCGGCGCGCCCGCCACGGATCCGCGGGACCGGACGTCCGGCTGTCCGGATCGGCGCCGCGCCGCTGGCTTGCGGTTGCGGCCAAGGCCGTGCTTGGCCTGGCGATTACCTCTCTCGTGGCCGGGCTCGCTACCGGGCTGTTCTCCGCCCATCATTTCCACCGGGTTGCCGGCAACGGGCTGCTTGCCAATCTCATGGCAATGCCGCTGGTGACATTCGTCGTCATGCCCGCCGGACTGCTGGCGATGTTGCTGATGCCGTTCGGGCTGGATGCCTGGCCGCTTTACGTAATGGGGCAGGGGCTGGAGGGCGTCATCGCCACGGCCAACTACGTTCACTCTCTTGGCGGCGATCTCAATGTCGGGCAAATCCCCTTGATGACCACCGTGCTTGCCGGGGCGGGCTTCGTCATCCTGGTCTTCCTGAGAAGCCGGTTGCGCCTTGCCGGTCTTGCACTGATCGGGCTCGGCGCCGTATGCGCGTTGCCGCCGGTTGCGTCGCCCGCACCCGATATCCTCGTCAGCGAAAGCGGCGATCTGGTGGGCCTGGCCGGACCCGAAGGATTGGCTAGCAACGCGGCGCGGCCGAACGATTTCGTGTTCAGCCAATGGCGGACGGCCCTGCGCGCCGCCCCGCATCTTCCGCCCGTTGCCGCGCCGGAACTGCAGAAGGTTACGGCCACGGGGATAGAACCGGACGCCGGCATACTCGATCAGTTGCTTGCCTCTGCTGCGGGTCTGCCCTCGCGCTTTCACTGCGCCGGCCGCGGCGTCTGTGCCGCCATCCACGCCGGGGCAGCCATTGTCGCCATCAATGACGCGGCGCTGATCGGCGCAGCTTGCGACCGGGCCGATCTGGTGATTGTCGCGATTCCGGTCTATCTCCACGCCTGCCGCTCCGGCGCCACACTCGTCACGTCGAGAAGCCTGCGCCGCTCGGGGGCCCTGGCCATCACCGTCGGCGGACAGGACCGATCAGCCGCGACCCCGCGATACGGTCGGGCCAGCCATGCGGCAAGACCCGTATTCCGGATCGAAGCCACCTTGCAGGACGTCATCCGCCCCTGGACGATCCAGCGTTATTATGAATGGCGCACCGGCAGCTTCGACCTGCCTGGCTGAGCCGGGCCGGTTCCCATGCCACCCGCATATCCTTTGCCCAGGTGAAGTTGCCAGACGCAGAAATACATACCGGATTGATAGAGTGCGCGCCTTGTGCGTCAAGCAGGACGCACGGCTTCAGTGGTAGCGGCGGATCAGCCCGACGAGCTTGCCCTGCACCTTGACGCGGTCGGGCCCGAAGATGCGGGTTTCGTAGGCCGGGTTGGCGGCTTCGAGCGCGATCGAGGCGCCCTTGCGGCGAAACCGCTTCAGCGTCGCTTCCTCGTCGTCGACCAGCGCAACAATGATGTCGCCGGGGTTGGCCGTCGACATGTTGCGGATCACAACCGTGTCGCCATCGAAGATGCCGGCGTCGATCATCGAGTCGCCCTTGACCTCGAGCGCGTAATGGTCACCGGGCCCGATCATTTCCGCAGGCACGGTGATGTTGTGGGTGATGTTCTGGATCGCCGAGATCGGCACGCCCGCGGCAATGCGGCCCATCATCGGCACTTCGGCCACCTGCGACGGTTCGACGGGCGCGGGCTCCGCGCGCCGTACCGGTTCGGGCTGCTTGCCCAGGCTACCTTCGATCACGCTCGGCGAAAACCCTCGCCGCGGCTGCAGGCCGGCCTGGTAACTGTCGGGCAGCTTGATCACCTCGAGTGCCCGCGCCCGGTTCGGCAGCCGGCGAATGAAGCCGCGCTCCTCGAGCGCCATGATCAGTCGGTGAATACCGGATTTGGACGCCAGGTCGAGCGCGTCTTTCATCTCGTCGAAGGACGGCGGGATGCCGCTTTCCTTCATCCGTTCATTGATGAAGAGGAGAAGTTCGTGCTGTTTGCGCGTCAACATTGGCGAAGGACCCCGGCAGCCGGCTCGATGGCCGGAATGAAACAAAACCAGAACTCAGGTATCATGTTCCATATGTGTTCCGCAAGAGGTAAAGAAACAATGAAAGAACATTGGAGGCGCGAACCAGAAACGGGAACGGAACGCCCGGCATGGCTGCAAATGTTGCGTATACAATGCCAATGGGCGGGAGTTTAGGTCTGAAATTCAGAGGGTTATGTTCCGGACGTTGCGGGAAACCGTTCCGGCGGCCTCGTGGGGAACGAGAAGCCTTCAGGTCGCCCGCTGATCCAGCTTCCGCGCAGCCTTGGCTATTGCCGCCGCCGTGACCTCAATGCCGGTGATTCGCAAATGGCGGTAAATGTCTCTGCCGTCGGTCACACGGCTGCTGCAGGTCGAGGCCAGCGAATACTCGTTGCAAACGGTGCTCCAATCAAACAGCGTCGGTGATGCGGAACATCGTGGCGAACCACTGCCGGATTTCCGCTCCCATGTCGTCGCAACAACGGGCGGCGGTGTGGGACCAAACCTTTGCCGGCTTCAGGGGATCGCGGAGATCGACCGGTTCGCAAATCATGAAGCTGTGCGATGGTCGGATAAGGTTGTTGAGGAATCCGATGTCGCCAATTATTGCATCCGCGATGCCCAGTTCTTGAACGTTGTTGTAAGCCGTTGTGAGCGCCCTCAAACCGGCGACGAGATCGGTATTGCGCATTGCCAATCCTGTCGGGCAGTCGGTCGTGCTGCCGTCACCCGGCTTGATGTCGATGCCTCCGGCACTCAGACAATGCGCGATGAAATGCGCGCAATCGGTCTTGCCGGGCTTGTCATAATAGGCCCCGCAGGCGTTAGTCTTCCGGTTGCAATAGTCCTTGGCGTAGGTAATTGCCTTCCAGTTGTCGAACTTCACCTTCCTCCCCGAGAGTGGCACGATCACCGTCATGGGCTGTTTGTAGTCTCTCGGATCGATCCCCATCTGTTTCAGGTACTCGGTTTCAAGTCTGGCCATTGCTGTCTCCTGGTTCGGGCAATGCTGGAAAACCCGCGGATCAATTCTCCCGGTCGAGCCTCAAAGGTAGGGCGGGGGAGATGGACACGATCCTGGCCTGCGCTTCCGTCAGGCCGGCCAGCTGTGCCGCCCTCGTGGCTTCACGGGCATTTCTCCTGTCGGCGATCATGTCGCTGTCGCTGAAAAGCCAGGTCAGGGGATTGGGTTCGCCCATCCCGCCACTGCCGGTCCAAGCCTTGTGGGAGAGATCGCACCAGAATTCGGTCACGGGCGTATCCGCCTGAAGACCGGCGATCCGCAGCGACAGGAATGCGCCCGCCGGAACCGGTCGCTCGTCGGTTCCCGCATCCTCGCGCGTTCCCCGGCCGGTGATCAGGCTCTTGCTGACGACGAGCCTGCTTCCGGCCGCCGGCACGGCTTCGCGCGACAGAAGTATTTCGAACTGGCAGTACGGGCCCTCCGCCAAGGGCAGGTCGAACTCGCAGGCGTCGTTGTCGGCGTTGCTGCCGGTCAGGCGGAAGCGGATATTCGAAATGCCTCTCGTCGTGACGGGAAATCGCCCGGACAGCAGGATGCCAGTCCAGGCAAATTCGCCGGTTGCATCCGGCCCGGTAAGGACCGATCTGAGATCGAGATCATAGAAACCGAATTGCTTGTCGAGCGGAGCGGGCAAGCCATATGCAAGCGGACGTGCGGGCGATTCGAATTCCAGCAGATGGATCTGCGGCTCCAGCAGATCGGTCGCATCGAATGGCAGCACCGGTTCCGCGCCGTCGGCCCTGATGATTGAGTGGAAGATGCGTGCCGGCCGGCCAAGCGCATGGTCGCGTTCTGTGATGATTGCCGCCATGTGCCTGTGAACGTGCTGGGCGAAGGGTGAGGCCTGGACGGAAGGGCGGAGCCAGACCGGCAGGCCGTCATCGCCGAGGAACCGCAGAGCTGTCTCGCCGCCGCTCGCAGAGCCGGTCGCGATGATGTCGGCGAAGGTGGCGCTGTGCCGGTCGGGCGGCGAACCGTCGTCGGGCGAGCGAAGGATCGACGCCACATCGAAGTTCCGCGCCGTGCGGGTCCATTCGGCGAATGTCGGCCGCGATGCGACGCAGGGAAAAATCCGGTGTTTGCCCTCGATGCCAAATCGAAGGTCTGCGCCGGCCGCGGTTGCCGCGTCGCTAGCGGTCAGCCCGGCGGAGCTCCATTCGATGGTTGCGAGCAGGATGGGCTGGTTGCCGCTTCCCTTGACGCTTGCGCCACCGGGAATGCCGAAGGCTGCGAGCAGATAGCTGTCCGGGGCAATCGGCGCATGCAGCAGCGCCAGGGTCTCGAATGCATCGACCCTCGCCAGAAGGATGGGTTCGGCGTCCATGGCCTCTTGCCTGCGCAGGAGCTTGCGCGCGATTTCCACTTTCCGGCACCGGCCCTCGTGCCGGACGGCGATGGCGGTCTGCGTGCCGATCCGTATTTCGCCCGCTCCCTCGAATTCGATCCATGCAGTCTGTTTGCCAAGGTCGGGTCGCTCGCTTGCATCGGCATGAAAGGTCCAGCCCGGATGAAGGTAACGCAGGCTCTTCACACCAAGGAAGCTCTCCTCGAAGTCGAGCGGCGCCAGCGGATTATCGCCATAATCCGCTGCAAGCAGCATGAAGGCGGTGTTCGCATACCGCGGATCCGCCGATTTCGGCTCGAATGTCAGCCCGATCGGCCCTTCCACCTGCAGGGCCACGCCCGCGGCCGGATCGGAATTGTCCGGACCTGTCTTGTAGAGCGACTGCTTCAGACGCGGATCCGGGCCGATTTCCTTGCGTGCGTCGCGGATCCGTACGCTGTCCTTGCCGGAGTCGCCGCCGTCTTTTGCCTGCTGCTTGAACGTCTCGAAGCCAAGGCTGGTCTGCAGCCCGCAGACGATCCTGTCGGCAAGTCCGCCAACCGCATGCGGCGGCTCCTGCAGGATGGTCAGGATCGGCGGTGCCGCAAGCGCCGGGTCGGCATTGTCGGCGGGCGCTTTGGTCAGGGGCAGCAAGGCGCGCTGCTGCGGCCGCGTTGGCTCGATCCGGCTCGCGTCGGCCAGCACGACTGCACGCTTGAGCCAGGGATCGGCGCCCTCTTGCCAGGCCTTGATCGTCGCCTTGCTGGATTCCGCATAGGCTCCCTCGTAGCGCGAGCGCAGCGTGAACCGGTGGCGGAACCAGGTGGCCGTCGGGTCGTCCCACTGGACGGACTTGAGCAAGGTTCGCGCCGGAAGAGGCTCCAGCCGGACCGGGGGCGCACGCTCGTCAATGTCGCCGCGCTGGTGGAACGCCTCTTTCTCGAAGGCAAGCAGGTCATCGTAGTGAGCGGCCAATCCGGGATCGGCGGATGGCCGCAGGCTCAGATCGGCAATCGGCGTGCGGGTTCCCGCGCCGCTTGCCGGGTCGATCGCATGAACGATCTTGAGCGGATCGACCCATGAATAGATCGGCTTGCCGGTCGTGACCCAGCGTTGCGTTCCCACATCGATCCGCCCGACAAGGCGCCACAGATTGTCCGAAGCCTGGCTCGCCGGGGCGTCTGCGTAAAGACCATAGGATCGCGCATGGCTGTCGCTGGCGCCTGAATTGGCCTCGGCGACGCCCGGGATGATACGCAGGCGCGTCTCGGCTTCGGCAATGAGACCAGTCTTGTTTGCTTCGAAGGCCGGGCTCATGGTTTCAAGCGTCAGGCTGTTGCCTTCAAACAGCAGGAGCTCGGTTCCGCCGTGCTCGCATCTGCCCACGGCGAGCTGGCCGAGGCCCGCATGCAGGGGGCTTGCGCCAAACCGCCCCTCGGTCATCAGTCCCGGGTTGATGGCGGGCCGCACCCGGAGCAGCGCAACCGCACCCTCCGGCACAGAGACAAGGACATTGCGTCCCGACCGCTGCAAACCGAAATCCGACCCGGTTCCCGAAACGGTGACGGCCGTGATGTACGCTTCGGACAGGTTTCTTAGCGTTTTCAACGAGCTGCCGACAGCATCATCGCCCCGTGGCACCGGGTCGAAGTCGCGTAGGTCAGGGGAGGGAACGAACACGGATTTCGAACCATCGAAGTCATGCTCAAGACTGTCGAGCGGCAGCAGTTCGAACAGCAGGCCGCTGACCGCCAGATCGGGCAGGCGGTCGAGCAACGTGGCGATCTTCTCGTCGCAGACGGCGACAATGCGCGCGGCCCGCAGCGCATCCATGAAGCGATCGAGACTGCCTGTCTTGGTTAACCCGGCGGCGGCGACCAGGTCGGGATTGGCAAGCCAGCGTTCCACATCCTCGATTCCCATCCTGGGATGACTGACCTGAATCGTTGCGGCCTCGCCGAAACGGTCCCTGAAGCCGTGCCCTTCTTGCGCCAGCAGCAGCAGTGGTGGCTGCGGGAAGTTGGGTGGTTCCGCCGCCTGGCCGGATGAAAGCACCGGTGCCTCGAAGGACAGGCTTCCCGCGTCGATTTCCAATCTGAGCCAGTACAGGCGCGCTTCGTCGACCGGTATTTCAATCCTGGCCGCGGTGTTGCCGTCCCACCTCACCGTCAGTTCAGCCGAGTCGGCCGTGCGCTTGGAGAATTCGATCTGCAGCGAGCGATAGCCTTTCGGGATCGATACCTCCACATACGGAATGCCCGCCCCGCCAGCCGGGCTTTCTGGGCCGGTCCTGGGGTCGGAAAGGACGCCGATTTTCAGGGTCTTGGCGGCGTAAGCCTTTACATTGGCAATCGATATCCCGATCGGCTCGCCATGATTGCCGCCTTCGCCGTCCTTGGTGTTCGTTTTCGTTGCCGCCGCCGCATCCTGCACGTGCGCCAGACGCAATGCGCCTTCGCCTGATGATTGCCGGAACAGGTCCCGCACCTCGTGCTGCGAAAGCGCAAGCCGCGGATAGTCCGCTGCCAGCGGCATGACATTTTCGAACGTGGCGCCGATCCGTGCAGCCGTGCCGGTTTCCTCGTCTGCCTGGAATTCCGTCCGGCCGATGGCGGTTCGCCGGCTGCAGGAGATGTCGATCGGCATGAGCCCCGGGACGACGCCGTCGGGGAAATCCTCACCTATCTGCATCCGCCATGGTTCGTTCGCGGATGTCTGCAAGGCGAGAGGTAGCGTCCCGTCGGACGCGACGGCGAATTCGATCAGCTGGTAGGAGACCCCGTAGGCCAACGGCGGCGAGCCGGCCCAGGCCGGCGCTGTCTCCGGATCGAAGTCGAAGCTGTCGAGCCTGTAGACCGGCGCAAAGGCGTCCGCCACCGCCGTTTCGGCGCCTTGCGGTTTGGTCTCGTCGAAAACGCGGGATGTGAAAGGCCTGCCTTCATAGCCGATGAAGGCTTTGGAGATGCCGTTGTTGGCGGTTGGCGTCACCGGGCCGAGATAGGGCAGGGAAGTGTAATCCCGGTAGGAATCCGTACCTGGATCGTAGATGTCCAGACCGCAGACATTCGGGGTCCGCCATGGTTCGCCCCGCGCGCGCAACAATGCGCACACGCCGCTGTAGCTGTGGTTGAAAGCGGCCGCGTCGTCCGGGTTGGCCGTCCTGGCGATCTGGATCGGCAAGGGACGCGGCTGCAGGTCTGGGCGGAAGCCGGTTTCCGACAGGATTTCGTCGATCTCTCTTCCCGAGCCTTCGATCAGCGCTTTCCGCAGGTACGATCGCAATCCGTTCGGCATGTGCCATAGCGACCCCGCCAGATGCGCGAAGGCTTCGCTGGAAGACGTCGGGCGTGCCGCGGGAACCGGCACGGCGGCGGGCGGACCCCAGCGTGTCGCCAAGAAGCCATTGGCCCGGATGACATCGGCAAGGGCCTGCTGTTCGCCGATACCCTCTCCGTTCGGCCCCAGCGACGCCGCCCAGGCGAACAGGTGGTTGTTGCTGCGCCGGATCGCTTCGAAACCGTTGAAAGGCCCGTTGAGGAAGGCGGTGAAATCGCCCCAGGCCCTGTTCAATGCGGTCTCGACGATCTTGCGCTGGTCGTCCGCCAGTCCTTCAGGCAACAATGCGTTCACGACGCCACCGGTTCCCGAGCCGGCAATCAGCCGGATCGCTGCCTTTTCGGCGCCGGATTCCGTGCTCAGCGAGAGGGCCAGGTCCTGCAGCGCCCCCTCAAGCGCCGCAGCGATGCCCGAGTGGTGGGCGCCGGTGGCCGGAAACGCCTCATAAAGTTTGGCAATCGCAGCAAGTTTCTCATCATCTGATTTGTCGTGGAGGCCGACAAGCCGGGAGAGAACGTCCGGTGCGCTTGCCAGATCGAGAACGCGGCGCAACTCGGCAACAATCTCGCTCGGCGTTCCTTCCTTACACAGCGGATTGTTGGCGATGGTGTCCCGCAGGATCCGCAAAACCCCGGTGCCATCAAGCGCTTCGAGCCGCGCTTGCAGCGGATTGCCGTCCTCCAGGCCTTCCGCGGCTTTCGCGCAGGCGACCAGCACTGCATCGACAAGGTGTTCGAGCAGGTTTCCTTCCGGCGGTTCCTCGCTATCGGAGAGGCCCGGCATTCGCAGTGCCAGCACGATGGGATCGAGGGCCGAAATGCAGCCGGCGACCGCGATATCGATGATGTCGAACGCCGCTCGGTTGGGGTGCGGCGGCGCTGCCGGCTCGGTTTCGAACCTGCCGATCCTTTTGAATACCTCCGGCTGCTGCAGTTTAGGCAGGGTCCAGAACAGCCCGTGGCAACGTTCCTCGAAATGCTGCAGCAACGCCTGCGCTTCCGGTCCGCTTTGCTTCAGGGCGACAAATCCATCGGCCCCGACGATCGACCTCGGCAAGGCTGCCGGCGGGGCTCCGGTCCACAGGTTGACGGTGTAATGAACCTCTTCCGCCCCGTTCGGATAGGTGAGGCTCAGGAGCCTTTCACCGCCCTCTACCCGATAGGCATATGCGGTGACCTCGATGACATCGGTTGGCGGTGCCTCGTCAAAGGCAAGCAACAGCCAGACGCGCGGGGCTGCGACACTGTCGGCCGCCACGGCCTCGGGATGGACCCGACGGCGCAGCCCGACCATCTCGGCGACGGGCGCCATCGACTGCCGCAACCCCGAAAGTGCGTGACTTGCCTTGAGGTCCGTCGCGTTGACGGCGCCGACAACACTCATCCCCGGTGTCCGCCAGAAACCGTTGCCTTGGCCATCGTTGCGCTTGTCGAGCCACCCCATGACCAAGGCGGGATCGGCGGTCCCTTGTCCCTCGACCGTGATTTCGGTCGTCTCGACAGGACGCGCCTCAAGTGTGCGGGGGTCTCCGGCCTTGAGCGCCTCAATCACGTCCTCGCCCAGATCCACTTCGAAGAACCTGAATTGGAAACCGCGCTGACGGGCAAGAAAACGCTCATAGGCATCGCGTCCGCCTTCCTCGGCGCCTTGCCACTCGAAGCTCGTGAAGACAGAGAAGGTGCCGTTTTGCTGCGCGTCAAACCCCGCGGGTTGGCGGCTGACGGTGCAAAGGAATTGCTGGTCGTTTTCCATGGCGAAACCTCACTGCAGTGCTGCGGTCGCTTTTTTGAGTTTGTCGAGCTTCTTCTGGACATCATCCGAGGCGGTCAGGCCCGTCGTTGTCCGGGTCACGGTTTCCGATCGACCGCCGCGAAGCTTGTACTGAACCTCCGTGCGGACCCTGATCTTGAAGAAACGCGAGATGCGGATTGTCAGCACCAGCCGGCCGTTGGCGTCGATCTGGCCGTTGTCGCGATAGGTCAGGTCGAGCATCAGGCCGATATAGACGCTGACGATCCCGCAGACGTCGACATTGCCGGCGACGACCAGCGACAGGCCGACGGAGAGGCTGCTGCTGTTGTCGTTGCCGATGAGTTTCCGGTAAGAAAGCACGACGCTGAGCGTGATGAAGACCGACCCTGATACGGGACCGAAGGCAAATCCGATAGCCGCCGAGGCGCCGGCGCCCGCCGAGACCAGAACCATAAGCTGCCCATCGAACGGGCGGTATTCGGTGTCCACCTGCACGTATCCGGTGCCGCCCAGGATGAAGAACGAGAAGATGAACGGCAGTTCCTGTTTGGACAGGTTGAAGCGGTTTGCGATCAGGAAGTCCGGATAGGCGACCAGCCGGAAGCGGTTCGAGATCTGGATGTTGCTGATGCCGGATGTTGCATAATTCAGGCTGATCGCCGGCATCGAGAACTCGTTCTCGAAGCCGATCGGAATGCCGCGATCCTTGATGATGTTGAGCATGCCGACCCTGTCGGGAAAGATGGTCCCGAGCGTGTCCTGCACGAACTGCAGCACGTCGTTGAGCTTGATGTTGGCGGGATCGAAATCGACATCGGTGCCGTCTTGCTTGGTGTAGTGGATGGCGAGTTTTTCAAAGCCCGCCATCTTCTGGCCGGAGACGAGGGCTTCCAGGTTCGTGCTCAGCGTTGCATGGTCGCTCTGGCTGACCTGTTCTGTGTCGGCGGCGGCTTCCAGCCGCACGAACCCGTTGAGCCGGCTGTCGACGAAGTCCATCCGGAACGGGCCGGCCGAGAACAGCTTCGCGCGCTGCGGCAGGTTGACGTTGACGTCGATCTGCACCCAGGCCCGCTTGGTCTTTGCATCGAAGTCATGGGAAATCCGGATCGCATCGCGAAGCGCGCCGGGCGCCTTGAGCCCCGGAAACAGTTTCGACAGGTTGATGCCGCCGAAGTCGGGGATCAGCCGGTTGAGATCGAAGTTGCTGAGATCGCTCGGCAGCAGCGTTTCGCCGATGCGGTCGAACGGGATGGACAGGCCCATCGCCTTGAGCTCGTCGCCCAGGCGGTCGAGATAGGCCTTGGCCGGCGTGTTGGCGATGATGTCCGACAGCGCATCGAAGTTCATCCGCATGCGGTCGATATTGGCGCGCAATTGCCCGAGTTCCGGCGCGCTGGTCGCCGCCGAGTAAAGCCTGAGGACATTGTTCGGAAAGGCCGAAGCGCCGCCGTCTGAAACACTCCCGAGCGCATCTACGACCCGGTGCGAATAGGCCTCCGCCGCATCGACCGACTGCCCGAAATCATTGGCCAGCGCCCGAACCGCGCGGTCGGTCTTGTTTATCGCGGCGATGATGGCCTCGGCGTCGTTGAGACCGGAAAGGTCGGTGACGAGAGCCTTCGCCTTTTTCTTTAGGGCCTCCTGCACATCCTCCAATTGTCCATAGATGTCATCGAGCGAGCTTCCGAGCGCTGCGCAGCGGTCTGCAATCGCCTCTGTCCCCGGAAGGGTAGCCCCCTCAAGACCGTCGAGGCGGTTCTCCGCTTCCTGCGCAAGGCTGCGGACGGCCGCAAGCGCCGTATTCCGAGTCGTTTCGTCCATGATCTCGACCGGAAACCGGGAGAATACCGCATCGAGCGTCGGATGGATCACCATAGGCCGGAGGATCGTTGAGACAATCGCGGACGGCGCCAGCATGTCCTGCACGTCCTTCGCCGCTGCAATCAGGTCGCCGGCGGCCCGGTCGATGAAAGCCGCCGCTTCAGTCTCCATCGCGCCGACATCGGCGATGACCCGCTGTGCCGTTCCGCGAACCCGCGCCACCAGCCGGTCCGCCTGTTCGCCCATGCGGGCAAGACGCGCAATCTCGCCGGTCATCCATTCCTGAGCCGAACCGAGTGTGCTTGAAACCTCTGCGGCGAGATCGTCAAGATCATCGAAGAACTCGTCATTGAGATTGGCAAGTTCGTCGATAAGTGCCTGGCCGTAGTTCGTTGCGCCGATCAGTGTCGTGGCGATGATACTCGCCGCTTCGACCAGCACTTCGGAAAGCGAGGCCGCAGTTCCATCAACCTTGGCTGCCAGGCTCTCGAGGCTGATCGAGGCGGTTTGCGCAAGCCCGCTGATGGTCTTCAGCGTTGCCGAGAGCTTTTCCAGGATCGCCTTCTGGGTTGCATTCGGGCCTTTCTGCATGAGGTCGTCGATCTTGGCCTGCGCCTTGGCGAGGGGGCCGTCGGCGGACGTCAAAGCATCGGTCTTGAGCGCGAGTTCGCCGGCGATCTCCCGGACCCGTCCCGCGCCGTTCCAGATGGCGTCATCGAGCAGGTCTCGGGTTGTCACCAGCCGGCCCAGCTCGCAAGAGAGGGCGGCAGCGAGCTTGGCGGAAAGGCCTTCCAGTTCGCCGGCTAGCCTCTGGCGCGCCTCGGTGAGGGCGGCGTTGATGTCGTCGCCGATACCGCTCGTGAGGTCGTCGAGCTTGCGTGCGAAGCCGTCGAGGCGATTGGCCGACCAGGGCTTTGCCCTGTCATAGCTCTTGTTGAGTTCGTCGATCCTGCGCAAGGTCCTTTCAAGGCTTGTCTGGATGTCGCCGTGCAGGTCGGCGACGATGAGACGCGCGGACTGCACCCCGCTGCCGAGCCTGCCGATGTCGGCGCTCGCTTCCGACAGCAACGGTTCGAGCGCCTTGATGACGGCCGTCTCGACGTCCTTTCCGACAGTTTCTCTTGTCAGTCCCGGTGTCGCGATGATCCACGCTTCGGTCTCGGCCTGAATGCCCCTGATTCCGTCGAGCAACATCAGCTTCTTGCGCCGCAAGGTACCCGAAATGTCGGTCTCCAGTTTCTTGCAAAACTTCCCGCTTGGAAGCCCGGCGAGATCGGGAAGCAGGGAGGCCTCGGACCCGATGAGGGCATTGATCCTTCTGGCAACGCTTGCGACGTCGGCGGGAGGTGAATTTTGAAAATCGGAGAGCGCTTTTTCGAGAGCCTTTTTCGCTTCGACAATGACCTTGTCCGCCGCTACGAGCTCTTCCAACGGCTTGTCGGCTTCCTCAAGCCTCTCTTTGTTCTCAACCGCCTCGTTCAATTTCGTCAGTTCTACACCCACGACTTCGAAACCTGCGGGTGCGTCGGCATTCTTGTGCCAGTAGGGAAGGCGGGGGCGCTCTGTTTCTCCGTGTCCGAGCGCCCCCAAGGCTTGGGAGGCCTTATCCAGTTTCGCGGCATGCTTGGCGTGGGTGTTGGTGGCTGGCACCGACCGCATGAAGGTGATGCTTTCCAGGTCGACGAAGATCGGCTTGCTGGCCCGGTTGGCGTTGATCTGCGTGCGCTGGCCCGAGGTCGCGAGCCGCCAGGTGAACCGGCCAAACCCGGTCGGGATGCGGGTCACGTTGCGGACGCGTTTCTCGTCGTCTCCCGCTTTGCTGCGCTGCTCGAAGATTTTCAGGCCGGGATCGGGCAGCAGCGAGAAATCGACGCCCGGGCGCGGCGGCCACAGGTCCGTCCGGTCGCCCCCGGTCTCGAAATCGGCGACAAAGAAGATGTTGTCCGGGTTGCGGCATTCCTGCGCGGTCGTGGCGGTTTCGGCGGTGCCCTCCGCCCGCGTGACGAAAGAGACATCCGGTTGAGGGTAGATGCGCGGGTTCTGTCGCGCGCTGTGATGGTTCCACAACGGGATGCGCCAGCCATAATTGCCCAGGTCCTCGCTCCAGGCGCTGTCGACATGGATGATGCGTGAATTGAACCGCACCGCCTGCAGTGGCCCGACGCTGCGCGCGGCGACATCGGGAAAGTCCGGATAGACCCGTTCCGGCTCCAGAATCTCGACATATTCGCTGACCTTGCGCAGGATCGGCCGGCGCGACCGCGTTGCACCCTCGGCGGGAAACTGTTCGGACGGGCTGACCGTGCGTTCATAGACGACCACGTGCTTGGCGCGGTGCCAGAACACCCCGATGCGGCCAATCACCTCGACCTTCTGGCGCTGGACGAAGCCGGCGCGGGTTTCCGAGATGATCGAGACCTGCCGTTTGAGGAACTTCGCCGCCTGGTCGGCATCTCCGCCCATCGGCGACAGGGCGATCCGCTCGATGGCGCCGCCATCCGATTCCGGATTGTCGCCGATGTAGCGCGCCAGGTTGGCGGATTCGATGGGCCAGAGCGCGCCGCCGCTCAAGCCTCTGGGATGATAGCGAAGCCGCGGCGCAGCGGCATTCTGCGTGGGTTCGATCTCGTCGCTGGTCGGATGCCTGTGCAGGGCGGTGTGACGCAACGCGAAGTCCACGCCGTTGGTGAAACGGGCATAGGCAAACGCCAGCAGGTTCTCGCTGTCGGCCTGCCAGAACTCCAGCCTTTCAGGCCTTTGCCGATAGGCTTCGGACAGTCCGGCCCAGCGCCTGTCGAGCGGCCCCTGGAAGACCGTGTCATCCAGGTCGGGGTAGGGCATTTCCCCGACGACCGCATCGATCTCCGACACGCGCACCCGGCTGACATTTCCGGTGGCGTCAATACCGACCGGCATGCCGTAGAGAAACTCCCCGCGAAACCCCTTGAGGGCCACTCCGGCGCCGCCGACCTGCCGTGACCGGAACAGGTCGTGGTCCGCCCACGGCGCCGGAATGAGCTTGTTGTCGAGGTCGTCCGGGTCGACCCAGAGCCGTGTCGACGGTCCGAACCGGGATTCGACGGCGAAGCGTTTCAATCCGTTGCCATCAGCAGCAAATGGCCCGGGATGCCGGTCATCGGGCCCACGGTCATGGATCTCCAGCCGCCGCGGCTTGTCGGCGCTGTCGCCGGTCACCATCGGCGGAAGTACGTAGGAATAGGGTTCCTCCGGCGCCTTGAATGCCCATTGCTGGGTGTCGCTGTCATAGTCGGCAATGGTGCCGCTGCCGGCATTGGCTTCCGAACCCAGCCGCCGCATCGAAAACTGCTTGACCGTCCACGGCTCCCGCCCGAGCAGCACGAAATCCTGCGAACCGCCGGTTTCCGTCGCGAAGAGGAGCTCCGCAGCGAGCCGCCGATCGGCATCGTCGCTCACCGTCTCCTGCACGTCGAGGATGAAGTCGCCGTCGCTTGAACTGTCCGGCGCGGCAAGCGGGATCAGCAGCGGCGGCATGCGGTCGCTCCGGTCGCCATAGCGCACGGTCGTCGCGACCGGACGCACGGCGTCAATGGCGATCTGAAGCTTGAGCGCGACCGCCATCGGTCCATCGAGTTCATACCGGCTCGCCTTCGACCCGTTCGACGTCAGGACACTGCTGTCTGTCAGCGCTTGCCGGGGATGCAGCCGAAGCCAGTTGTTCGGCGCCAGCGTTGCCGTCTTCTGATTTTCCGGTTCGCTCCGCTTGACGATGTTTTCGCGCAGCAGCGGCCTGTCGGCGGCCCGGTCCAAGGTCAGGCTGCCCAGCCGTCCGGAGAATCTTGGCCGGTGCTTGCTCGCGTCCTCCCGCTCGGAGATCCTGAAGAAGGCAAAGGAGCGGCCTGTCGGTTCGGCATAAACCTGCTCGTCGAAGCCGAACTCAAGATGATGGTGGTCGTAGGGGTTTTTCGGGTCCGGCAGCCAGGGTGCCTGAAACCCCGGGAAATAGGCCCGGAACACCGGCCTGGAAGCGTTGTCTCCGGGCAGCAGCGGCGGCGCCAGCGAAAGACGAAGCCGTTGCGTGCCATCGGCCGGGTTGCGGGTGGACGCATTGCCTTCGCCCCACAGCACTGTGCCGCTTTCGGGATTTCTCTGCACCTTGGCGCTGCGCACCAGGGTCAGAAGAACCTTGCCGCCTTTTTCGACCGACAGTTCGGGAAGAAAGCTCGCCGGCTGTTCGTCACGGACCGTCTGCAGTGCCAGCCGCGTCTGGTGCATGGAGACGATCGCATTGTGCAGGGCTCTTTCGAACCAGGTGTCGTCGGAGGATGCTTCCTTGAATGTGCGTGGCATGCCCGCGCCCGCGGCATCGGAGATGGTTTCCTTCCAGAGCCAGTGTACTCTCAGGGAAAACGCGCCTGGCGCTCGTATGTCCCCGGCGATAGCCTCGTCCGAGACCGCAGACGCCAGTTCGATATCGGCCTTCAGGGTCGTGTCTGCCGGGAAGGTAAAGTCGCTCACGCCTTCGCGCGGCAGGTTGAGGCGCAAACCGTTGGCCTTGAAGGCAATGCGGCGGATCGTGATCAGGTCGCCATTGTCATCGCCGAAGCGAAGACTTCTTGTAGTCTCGTCTCCGCCGGTGATCTCCCTGGTCGATTTCTTCTCTGTGACGACCGCGCCGCAGGCTTCCAGAAGGGTCGCCAGATCCGGCCTGGCTTTACCCCAGAAGCGCGTCGCGCCGGTGCTGACATAGCCCTTGGCCATGTCGGAAGCGCCATCCGAAAGGTTGAAGCGGCCGAACCTGTTGTATTGGGAGGGAAGCGAGTGCGTACTGTCGTCGCCGTCCACGGCGAGGATGGAAAGTGCGCCGCAATCGTTTCGTGCGCCGGCCTCGGGCTTGAAAACCCCGGAGAAGCGGACGGCCCCCGCCTCGTTCAGCGTGCCGTCCGGCGCCAACGGACTTGGCAGGTTGAGCGAAATCCGGAAATTGTGGTTGAAGCTGGTCTCGCTCTGTCTCTGCCCGAAAATGATCCCCGAATGGCGGCCGCCGAAGGCGACTTCCGGCACCAGTGGCCAGCGCAGCGTGGGCTTGGGGTAGGGGCCTGCGGTGTAGTCGGGCAGGTCGTCGAACTGATCGAAGACCGTGCCGCCGAAGAAGGACAGCCTCGGTCTGGTATGAGGATTCGGAGCTGGCGCTGCCGGGGGCTTGTTCAGCCACAGGCTGAAATCACCACCCTCGACGATCTCGGCAAGGTCCTCGTCATCGGTGTAGGGCAGCGACCGGATCGCCTCGAGATCACCGACCGGTCTGGTCTGCTTGATCCAGTCGGTTCGTTGAGCGTGGTTTTCCGGAGCGGCGAGCCATCGCATCAGCGCGTAATATGGCTCGCCCTCCGCCGCCTGGTGATAGTGGATTTCAACGCAGCCATCGCGCAGGTCGCCGGCCGGCTCACCGATGGCGCGATTGAGCGGCGGCCAGTGAAACCGGCCGAACATGCGAAACGAGAGAAGGGTGGTGCTCATATGCCTGCTCCGATGTTCTGGTCGGCGCCAGCGGCGTCGTCCGCACCGGCCGGCTGGGCCGGGTTGGCCTTTCCGGGTGTGAACTTGCCGATCAGGTAGGCCGCATTGGCAAGGCCCGCGAGCGTCAGGAAGTTTGCGCCCGGTGAAGGCATCGCCTCGAACACCCGCAAGCCGCCCGAAGCGCTGTCGAGCAGCACCCCCGGCCCGAGCAGATGAAGCGACGAGACAAGCGCGCTGGAATAGGCCATCAACAGCAGCACCGAGAACAGGAGGTTCTGTACCCGGGTCAGATCGATCCGGTCCTTGGTCTTGATGTCTTCGCCCAGGAACAGGTCGAAGAGCGATGCCTTCTGCGCCGCCTCGTTGCGCTCCGGTGCGGCCAGGCCGACTTGCGCCCCGCCGATCATGCCTTTCGGAGCATAGGTCGCATCCAGCGGGCGGGCATCGGTTATCACCGAGGTGGTCATCGGCACCGCTGCTGCAAGACCCATCAGCGCGAAGACCGACCAGTCGATGTCGGGAAAGATCTCCTTGCCGGAATCCAGCGCGGAGCTGCTCCATGCCATGGCGCCGACATTGAAGAGCGCCATGACCGCGTACCCGGAAATGATCAGCGTGCTCCAGAGAACCGCTTGCGATTGCGAAAGCGACAGCCGGCGGTTCTGGTTGACGGCGATGCCCCAGATGCTGCCGGTCACCCCGTAGCCGATGGCCGCGAAGAGAGCGGCGAGGCTGGCAAGCAGCAGCAGATAGGGTGCCTGAAGGGCCTGCGCCGAGGCGCTCGCAAACCTGACGGCCCGGGCGTCGATCCATCCCGGCAGGCCTTGCATCTGCCTGGTGCGTTCCTCGACCGTGGCGCTCAGCGACAGGCTCCAGGCCTGTGCGCAGGCCGCTTCGCCGGGCGCGTCAGCGGCGTCCTTCGCCCAGCACGACGCCAGCTTCCCCGGGTTCTCCAGATGCGGGCACACGGCGCCGCGGGGATCGGCTGCACAGCTTTTCGCGATACGTGCCTGGAAGTCCGGAGACCCGCCGACGTTGGAACTGAAGGAACGACTGGTTTCGCCGAGGATCGATCCGGCCATGTAGACCGTATAGAGGCCGTAGGAGAAGCACAGGATGCTCACCGATACGATGATTGCCGGTATCCACCCAAGTCTGCCCTGCATGATCACCTCCTGGCGATGCAATTCATCTTGAGGTGAGTGTGCTGCCGATCGACCTTGCCGCGTGAGTGAAAAAAGCGTGAAAGAGAAATCGCGCGGATATCTCGGATTGCTGCGTTTTTACAAAAGGTTCAGGCAAAATCGCCGATGAGCGCCGGCAACCGAGGCTCCGTGCCGGTTGTGAAGCCATCGACTTCGCTCGGAGGCAGCAGTCCCGCCCGTCTAGATTACCGCCATCAGACCTTCGCTGCGATCGTAGGCCTGAAGGATGGTCTCCTGGTCGTCGCGGTCGTTCCGGCGGGGCAGGCGGACGAGAAGCTTGCCCAGTCTCTCGTCGGAATCGGGGCCCGCAAACCCCCACTCCTTGGTCTTCTTCACGCCTGCCTTGATCGTCAGCAACAGCGAAGCATAGGTATCGTCGGGGTCAGCCAGCACGGTTTCGAATGACGCATCCTTGTGGGCGCCGTTCACAAATGCCCTGCACAATTGCCGGGAAACCAGCGGTGCCGCGACCGAGGTTCCGTTCATCGGGAACATGATGCCGCTCCGGGTGCCGGCTGCGACAACGCCCGGCAGGGCAGGCGAGCGATCGGTCACGGCGGACACGGTAACCTGCTTGCCGACCTGTATCGGGCGACCATCCGTGTCGTAGCGCAGGGCGCCGGCGCAGCTGTAGAGCGAAGCCATGCCCGTCAGCTCATCGAAGCCGCCCACAACCAGCGTGGCGTTGCCGGTCGCCATTCCGTTCAGGCTTCCGAAGCGGCGGACAACCGCCATTCCACCGTCCGAAACGGAATCGGTGACCATCGGAGCGCCCCATTTGTTGTAGGGAATGTTGAGTGGATCGACGAAATGGCTCTGCAGGGCGCCCGTATTGCCGCTGCCATACTGGATGTCGCGTTGAATGAAGCACTGGATTCCGCCCGCAACCTTTCCGTCGCCCTCATGCGCGTCGGTAAAGGACGGCAGCCGGGAGCCGGGTCGCTTGGCAAGTCGGACGGTCCATTCGCCCGCCTTGGCCGGCTGGCGGGCTGTCCGGTCGCCGTTGTATTCGGTCGGTGCCAGCGCGATCATGATCCGCCAGCGGTCATTGCGGTATTTGTCGATGCTGAACTGGCCAAAATCCCTGCAGTTCTCCGACAAGGGTTCGGTTTCTGCGTATCCGGGACGTGCGTTGCGATTGGCTGCATTGGACAGCAGCACATTCCGGACGAGGATCGTCCTGCCGTCCGGATCGCAGATCGAGACGGAAAGTCCCGAAGGATCAACACCCGCGGGCAGCCACATCTCCATGAAGCTGGATGTCCTGTCGGCAGGGGGAAGCAGCCAGGTCAGTGTCGCTGAATTGTCGCTTGCGAAATGCCGCTCCGTCAGCACCGCATGGGTGCCGTCGAGAAAGACGTTGCCGGATGGCATGACGAGTGCCGTCGGGGCGTCGGTCTTGCGGCGCGCGGCGATCAGTTCCTGGATCGCCGCTTCGATGGCCAAGTTGCCGTCATGCGGGCCGCCGGTCACACCGAAGCTCAAGTTGATCACGAGGGGGAGCGAGTCGACGCCGTGTTCCGCCGCGATCCGGTCCGCCCTGTCGAAGATGTAATGCATCGCGCTCAGCACGAACATGTCGGTTCCGAAGCCGGATGTGTCCCAGACCGCCGAGGAGGGCAGTTCCACCGCGATGATGCGGACTTTCGTATCTGTGTCGGAGTCCCATCGGCCGGCTGCCGTGTCGAGAACATGGCCGCCATGCGCATGCATGCGCGACAGGCTCATCGGCGGTCGGCCGGGCTGCGACAGGACGCCCGTCTCGCGATAGACCGCATCCTCGTCACCGGCGTGGTCCTTGACCAGTTTGTCTATGGCCTTCTTGGTGAACTCCCGCCCGAAAAGGATCGTGCCGTCATTGCGGGAAGGCGCGGCCTGGGACCAGCAGTAGTCGACGCGGGTCCCGGATCCGTCGGCTGCGCGGAAATTGGCGTGCGCGAAGGGAATCCCGTCGTCGATGACCGCCATGATGACCGATGGCGGGGCCTTGGACGTTTTCTTGCGGCCAGCTCTCGGCGGTCTCCGCCCGGGCTGAAGAGTGGCATCGACCGTGTCGCGGAACAGCGGAAACGTGACACGGAAATAAGGCCCGCCGTCATCGGGTTTCCGTCTCCCCGTCAGCGAGCGCTCGAGTGTTTCGAGTGATGTCGGCCGGCTTCCCATGGTCTGTTTCCGCAGCGTTTGCGGGGTTCTCTTTTCATCGGTCGGAAGGAAAAGAAACGGCACGAAGCCCGGCTTGAAGTTTTCCCCGGAACCGCCGCCGGACCACAGCAGCGGCATGGCGGTCGGATAGTCGATGGCGCCGACCCTTGCGACCATGCCATGCGCTTCCGCGTCGAAGCCGCCCGGCCACTCGGCGACGGCCGAAATGGCCGGCTCCTTGTCGAGCAGCAGGGCCGGCAGGTCGAAATCCTTGCCATGCCGGAGCATCCAGCTTTCATACGGTCCGACGAAGTTGTCCGCGTCTTCGGGGCGTCCCGGCTTGCCGTTCATCGTCAACTCCCGTCAGGCGTTCAAGTTGGGAAACTCGGCCCTTGCCTTTTTCCAGAGCCACTCGAAAGCGGGTTTTTCGGTCACGTTCACGGCTTCGGGGCCAGGCAGGCTGACACTGTCTTCCTCGAACTGCTCGACATCGGCGAACTGGAAATCCTTCGTGTCGTCGGCCTGGAAACGCCAGGGTTTGAGCGTCGTTGCGCCGGCAGCCATGCCGATGATGATCCGGCCGATCTGGCTGCCGATCATGAAGCCTGCCCAGCTATCGATCGGGTAGTGCACTCCGGCCACGGTCCGGTTGGCGGCGATACGGTGTGCCTGCGCCTTCACGAGCCGGATCCGGGCGTCGAGATCCGGGTAGAAGTCGCCGGTACCGCGCAACAAGGCCTCGAGCACCGTCGCAATGGCAAACGCCTGGGTGGCATGGGCGCTCGGGTAGCTCCCGTGACCGGGTGTCGGGATCAGCGGGTTGATGCGCGCATCCAGCTCGTCAGGGCGCCGGCAGGCGAGCATGTGCTTTGGCATCATCGTCGCCTGCCCGGCGAGCGCCTGGACCGTTCCGATCAATTCGATCGTGTAGGGATTGCGTGCCGCCGTCAGGGCGAGGTGCAGGGCAAAGAAGCTGCTGAAGTCATCGAGCTGGGCCATGATTTCGCCGCCGCGCTCCGCGCGCTGATCCATGTAGTTGACTACCAGCTGGGTTTGCCTGGCAAAGCTCTCGATCGGCGGACGGGGCAGGGTCAGGAAAGTCGATCCTTGCCAGCTGAGCGCGACTGCTGTCTCCGCCTCGATCCAGTCCGCCGCGAAGGGCTGCAGGAACTCGGCCATGTAGAGCCTTGCCCGGACATCGCCCGACCAGCGGTCCATGTTGGCCGGGGAGTTGGCATCGAGGTCGCGGGGGGGCTTTGCCTTGATGCCGTTGGCGAGATGGACAATTGCCTGGCTGGCGGTCTGCAACGCCTCCGAATGAGTGAGCGCCGACGCTGTAATCCCGGCAGCATGGGCCGCATGCGCCGCATGTGCCGCATGGGCAGCGTGGGCGGCGTGCGCTGCATGCGCCGCGTGGGCTGCATGCGCCGCGTGGGCAGCATGCTGGAGACCGAGTACAGGCATTCACTTTCCTCCGTATGGAACGCCGGATGCGGTCAGCGCTCCGGCAATGCTCTGGCCGAACTGGAAGTCGGCAGAGGGATGGGACTTCAAGTAGGAAGATACGGTGAAGTTCGGCAGCCGCGCCATCAGCACGCCCGCCATTTCCCGGGCTTCCTCGCACCTGCCGAGCTTGTGGAGCGCGCAGATCCGGGCGCGCAGGGTGGAAACGTGCCGATCGTTGCGCTCGAGCGACCGGGTCGAGAAATCGAGCGCCTTGTCGTAGTCGCCTGCTGCCAGGTATGCCGATCCCGCCAGCGATTCAAAGAAATACAGCATCGGATCCAGCGGAGACAGCCGCAGCGCCTTCTCGACCCGTGACACAGCTTCGCTTCCCTCGTCGCGAAATGTGTAGACGACGCTGCTGAGCAACCATGACAGTGCCTCGTTCGGATTGCGCGCCAGCGCCGCTTCGAAGCGCTCTTCCGCCGCATCGATCTGCGTCAGGAGCGTGTTGTGAACCACCCCGTCGATGGTGAGGCAGAAGGCGCTTTCCGGGTCTATGTCCAGCGCCCGGGCGGATGCGTCGGCGGCGCGGGCGGTGTCGCCGGGCACATCGGTGCTCCAGCCGTTGAAAACGCACATGACATACCATTCGCTCAGCCAGGCATGCACTTCAGCTGCCCGCGGCATCCGGCGAGCGGCTTCCTCCAGCATTTCACGTGACCGGGCGAAGCTGGGCAGGTTCAGCTCATGCATCAGCCCGACACCGGCCACGAGCAGCTGGTGGTCGGCAAGCTCGCGGGCCGCGCGGCCGCGGATGTGGCAGATCACGTCGGAGGCGACCGCCCGGCCGATGGTGCGGGTTATCCCGTCCACGGCCTCGCTGTATTCGGACATGAACTCGCTGATCAGGGCGGAAAAACGCCGCGTCCACAGAATGCGTCCCGACACGGCGTCGAGAAAGTCGGCATCCAGGATGGCGCGCTGTCCCTCGACCCGCAGGCTGCCGGCCATGAAATAGTCCACGCCCAGCAGGTCGCGCACCTTCGACAGCTCGATCCGCCGCGACGCGAGCTCCCGCGCCGACAGATGCGAGACGACGGCGAGAAGGCTTGAGCGCGACAGCGTCCGCGAGATCTCTTCGGCCAGCCAGTCGCCGAGCACCACATGGTGCGCATCGCCGGCAACAAGCTGGAACGGCAAGATCGAGACGCACGGCACCGGCGCCGGCGCCGGCGGCTGCGATCTCATGCTGAACAGGCCGTAGAGCTGTTCGGGATTGGCCCGCATGGTGCCAAGCCATCGATTGAAGCCGTCCTCGCGAATGTCGAGGCCTTCAAGATATTGCCCGCCGCCTGGCCGCCCGATGAAGTGCACCCTGGAGAGGTCGAGCGTGAGCTCGGAATTGGTGACGGTCAGAAGCAGGTCGAACATGTCGCCCATGATGTGGCGGAGATCCGACAGGGCGCGGCGCAGGCTCTGGCGCCCGTTGTCGTAGCACGAGGTCGCCCAGAGCGTGTCCTGCAGGTAGGAGCGGGTCCGCCGGCCGAAGGGCGCTGTCGCCAGCAGCACGAACAGCGCCTTGTGTTTCGCCCCGGTTATCTCGAAGTCCGCATCGCCCGCGCCGCGAACGACACAGGCTCCAAAGAGGTTGATCTCCAACAGTTTAGCAGCCATCAGCCCATCCCCGATTGCAACCGAGGATAACTCTGGCAGGGCTGGAAAACCAGCGGCTTCACGTTTTATTCACGGTGCCCAGCCGCCGAAAGTTGCTAGATTTTCCGCAATGACAACAGTGTGGCAGTCGTGTTGATGGACAGGAATATCTTCGAAACCCGGGATCTCATGGATTTCATCCTGCATTGGCGGGATTTCAGAAGCCGGGCCGCGGCATTGCGGGACGCCGAAGCGCTCGGGGTGGACGAGCGCGCAATCATCGGTTGGTTGGTCGAGCTCGCCGATCGCGTCGGCGTGGAGGATATCGGCACGCATTGAGCCTGGCAAAGCCCGCTGGTCAGAGGCTGATGCGGACCGGCAGGTCGAAATCATTGTCCTGTTTGACCGCTTCGGCGGCCGCAAACAGAGCCCGCTTGTACTCTGCGAAGTTTTTCCTGAACCGGTCCGCGACGCCGCCCAGCGCCAGCGCCACCGGCTGCCCCTGTAGCTCGGCCGGAAGCCGCAGCGCCAGCGTGGCACCGCCTTCGAGCGGCGTGTTCTCCGCATAGGCATAGCCGTTTTCCCGGATCTCCTTGATCCGCGCCAGGATGGTCTTGGTGTCGGTGCGCTCGCTCGGGTTCTGCGTGGCGATGTTGGCGCGGCGGACGATGTTGTCGATCTTGTCTTCCGGCAGCGTGGAGAGCAGGACCCATCCCGCCGCCGAAAGCGTGATCGGCCGCATGAAGCCTTCATCGATGTGAAAGCGCAGCGCGTGAATGGATTCCTTGGTGCGGGTGTATTGCAGGTAGATGTCGTTCTTGGTGCCCAGGAACACGCCTTCGCCGGTTGCCGCGTGCAAATCGTTCAGCGCATCGATCATCTGCCCGGAGCCGAACATGACGCGCGGGATCCAGTCTCCGAGCGCCGTCAGCTTCGGGGTCGGGAAATAGTCGCGCGTGCTCCGGTCGAAATTCAGATAACCGAGATTGACCAGTGTCTTGAGCATCACGGTGGTGCTCGATTGCGGGTAACCGAGATCGCTCGCCATCTGCGACATTGAGCGCGGCTGCTGCGCCAGCTTGAAATATTCCAGGATCTCGATGGCGCGCGTTGCTGATTTGACCTGGGGATTTGCCATGCCAGTTTTCCTCTCAAATTCACATTTGTGAAATTCTGCCCCACATAAGAATATTTCTACTGGATTTGGCGGAAACATGCCAGTTTCTTTTCCAGACAAGACGCCGGGATGAAGCGCGGCAGGAGGAGGCGACCGAGGTTGCCTTTCGCGCAGGACACCGGCTCGGCTGGAGGAAATCGGATGCTGTATTGGAACATCTCGCAATGAGCGGCAGGCTTGAGGGACGCGTGGCGCTCGTCGTCGGCGGCGGTCAGGGTATCGGCCGTGCGATTTGCGAAGCCTATGCCAGCGAGGGTGCTTCCGTCGGGGTCGTTGACATCCGCCAGGATACGGCCGAGCAGGTTGCCGAAGCGCTCAGGGCGGCCGGTGGCCAGGCCATCGCGATCAAGGCCAATGCCGCCAAGCGCGACGAGGTCTTTGCCGCCGCCGAGGCTGCGGGGGAGGCTTTCGGGCCGGTGACGGTGCTGGTCAACAATGCCATGTGGAACCGTTACGGTCCTCTGGAGGAGCAGTCCGAAGAGACCATCGGCAGGATGATCGATGTCGGCTTCAAGGGCGTCATCTGGGGCTACCAGGCGGTGCTCGAGCAGATGCGCGGCGCGGGCGGCGGAGCGATCGTCAACATCGCGTCCCCCTCTGCGGTGCTCGCGATGAAGCACGGCATCATGTACAGCGCCATCAAGGCGGCGGTTGCCGCGGCCACGCGCAGCGCGGCGGCCGAATACGGCGCCGACAATATCCGGGTCAACGCGATTGCCCCGGGTTCCACCCGCACGGACGGCGCCATGCGGGTGGTGACGGAGGAGGCCTGGGAGCGTCGTCGCCAGCGCGTGCCGCTGGGCCGTTTGGGTGAACCTGAGGATATCGCGCGCGCCGCCGTCTATCTGGCATCCGAAGAGTCATCCTACGTCACGGGCGACATGTTGTTTGTCGACGGCGGAATAACCTACGCGTTCTCGTAGCCGGCAGGGAGCCGGCGCACGCGTCGCTTGAGCAATCTGGACAGAAATTCAACGGGAGGAAACCATGACTACATTGAGGAAATCCACTGGCCTTGCCGGCATGCTGATGCTGACCACGGCCCTTGTTGCATCGCCGGCGAGCGCCGACATCTCGGACAATGTCGTCCGCATCGGCGTGATGGCCGACCAGTCCGGCCCCTATGCCGACAACTGCGGCCCCGGTCAGGTCCTGATGGTCAAGATGGCCGTCGAGGATTTCGGCGGCTCCGTCAACGGAACCCCGATCGAGGTTGTCGTCGCCGACGACCAGAACAAGCCCGACATCGGTGTCGCCCAGGCTCTCAAATGGGTGGACGAGGAAGGTGTCGACACGATCGTCGGCTGCTCCGCGTCGTCGATCGCCCACGCCGTCAACGACATCATGCGTGACAAGCAGAAGCCCTATATCGTTTCGGGCAGCGCATCCACTGCGGTAACCAACGAATCCTGCTCGCCGATGACCACCAACTGGGCCTTCGACACCTATACCCTCGCCAAGGGTGCGGTTGCCGCGCAGATGGCGCGGGGCATGGACAGCTGGTACTTCATCACCGTCGACTACACCTTCGGCAAGACCTGGCAGGAAGACGCCACCCGCTTCATCGAAGCAGCCGGCGGCAAGGTTGTCGGCTCGACGCTGCATCCGCTCGGCACCAACGACTTCTCGTCGCAGCTGCTGCAGGCCCAGGCCAGCGGCGCCAAGGCCATCGGCATCGCCAATGCGGGCGCCGATCTCGGCAACCTGATCAAGCAGGCCAACGAGTTCGGCATCGTTGCCGCCGGCCAGAACCTCGCTCCGCTCGGCGTGCTGATCAACAACATCCACGCCATCGGCCTGGACGCGACCCAGGGCATGGTGTTTTCGAGCGCCGCCTACTGGGATCGCGATGACGAGAGCCGCGCCCTGGCGCAGCGTTTCAGCGACGCCTTCAACGGACGCAAGCCGAACGAGGCGCAGCTGGTCACCTATTCCGCTGTGACCCATTACCTCAAGAGCGTGGCTGCAGCCGGTGCCGATGATGGCGTCTCGGTAATGGCATCGATGCGCGAGCTGCCGGTCAGTGACGGCATCGTCAAGGATGCCAGGATCCGCGCCGACGGCGTTGTCATGAAGCCGATGCTGGCATCCAAGGTGAAGGCGCCATCGGAATCGAAGGGCGACTGGGACTACTACGAGATCATCGGTGAAATCGCGGCAGAGGACGCATGGCGGTCCGAAGCCGACAGCAGCTGTGCGCTTCTCAAGAAGTAGGCGGACTTGATCCTGCGCGGCCGGGACTGGTTTTCCGGCCGCGCCTCTAACCCTATGCATTGCAGGGCCCGACATGACCAAGGTAGCCAGAAACGTAACCGCTCGGCGCATCTCTCCGACCCCGGACATGCTCGGCGAAAGCCCGGTCTGGGACCCGCAGAACGCGACGCTCTACTGGGTGGACGGCGTCTCGCGCCTGATCCGGATGCATGACACGCTGGCCGGCACCTTCCGGCAGATCGAGGTCCCCTCGATGATCGGCTCCATCGGCCTCGCGCTTGACGGCAAGCTGGTGGCCGGTCTGGCCGACGGTATCTACCTGGTCGATATCGCCAGCGGCGAGTGCACACCGCTCTTCAAGCTGCCCCGGCCGAACGACCGTATCCGCTTCAACGACGGCAAGGTCGACCGCCAGGGCCGCTTCCTCTGCGGCTCGATGGGCGTCTACGCCGAAGCCAGCGGCGAACTCATCCGTGTCGATGGCACCGGCAAGGCCGACGTTCTCGCCAACGGCATCCGCATCGCCAATTCGCTCTGTTTCAGCCCCGACGGCGCGACGATGTATTTTTCCGACAGCCTCGATCGCAAAGTCCGGGCCTATGCCTATGACAAGGAGGAGGGCGCGCTCGACCGTCCCCGCATACATGTCGACACCGCCGAGTTCGAGTCCGGCCCCGATGGCGCCACGGTCGACAGCGAAGGCTGCATCTGGGTGGCGCTGGTCCAGGCCGGCAAGATCGGCCGCTTCACGCCCGAAGGCAAGCTCGACTGCCTGATCGAGGCGCCGACCGACATGCCGACCTGCATGAGTTTCGGCGGACCCGACATGACGACGCTTTACCTCACCTCGATCAAGGATTCCGGATCGGGGCGCGCTATTTCCCGCCATCCGCACGGCGGAGCGCTCTACGCGCTGGAGGGGCTCGGCGTCAAAGGCCTGCCGGAGCCGCGTTTCGGACAACCGCAGGACCTGGCCCAATGAGCGACGTATTCTCAAGCCTGCTGGCACCGCGCAGCGTCGCCATTGTCGGCGCGTCCGACGACCCGACCAGGATCGGCGGCCGGCCGCTGCGCTATCTCAGGGAGTCCGGCTTCAAGGGCGCCGTGCTGCCGGTCAATCCAAAGCGCGAAACGGTGCAGGGACTGCCGGCATTTGCAAGCATCGCCGCACTTCCCGCGGTTCCCGACACCGCGATCCTCGCCGTGCCGTCGCATCTGACCCGGCAGGCGGTCGAGGAGTGTGCGGAAGCCGGGGTGAAATCGGCGATCGTCTTTTCCGCGGGCTTTGCCGAAACCGGCGAGGACGGCGCCCGGCTGCAGGGCGACATGGTCGCAATCGCCAAGAGCAGCGGCATGCGCCTGCTCGGACCGAACTGCCTCGGCGTCTTCAACCCGTCGGTCGGCTATTTCGGCACGTTTTCCGTGGTGCTCGACAACCAGTTGATTGCGCCCGGCCCGGTCGGCATCGTTTCGCAGAGCGGCGCTTACGGCGCGCACATTGCACACCTTGCCCGCAAGCGCGGGCTCGGCATCAGCCAGTGGGTGACCACTGGCAATGAATGCGACATCGATGTTGCCGAGACGCTCGACTGGATGGTCCGGCAACCAGAGACAAATGTGATCATGGCCTATGCCGAGGGCGTGCGCGACCGCGACGCTTTCATCGGTGCGCTCGAACGGGCGCGCAAGGCGGAGAAAGCCATCGTCTTCATGAAAACCGGCCGCTCCGACGTCGGCGCGGAAGCTGCTGCATCGCACACTGCATCGCTTGCCGGTTCGGATGCGGTTTTCGACGCGGTGCTGCGCCAATATGGCGTCTACCGGGCCAGCACCACCGCCCAGCAACTGGATGTCGCGTATGCCTGCGCGTCAGGCATCTATCCTCCCTCCAACCGCACCGGCATCTTCACCATGTCGGGCGGCTTTGGCATCCAGTTGGCGGACGACGCGGAAGCGGCCGGTCTCGATGTGGCCCCCATGCCCGAGGCGGCGCAGGAGAAGCTCAGGCAGATGCTGCCCTATTCGTCTCCGCGCAACCCGGTGGACGCGACCGCCCAGGTGGTCAGCGACATGGACATGCTCACAAGCTATGTGCGCGCCATGATCACCGAGGGCGGCTACGACATCTTCACCGCCATCCTCGGTACCGGGCCGTCGTCGAAGAACTTCGCCGACCCGCTGCGCAAGGCCCTGATGGCCGCGATGGACGGGCAGGAAGGCAAGATCCGCGGGTTGACAATGTCGGCGCCGGACGCTGTCGTGCGCGAATACGAGAATGACGGCTTCCTGGTCTACGAGGATGGCTCGGCGCTCGCCGGGGCGCTCGGCGCGCTGGTCTGGCTCAAAGAGAGCTTCGACCTCAACCGGGATGCGGCCCGGGTCGCGCCGGGCGCGCGGCTCGACCTGCCGCAGGGCCCGCTGAGCGAGGCGGACGCCAAGGCCATCCTGGCCCGCGCAGGGCTCGACTTCCCGGAAGAGCGCCTCGTGCCGCTGGGTGAGGATGTCGGCGAGGCGGCGAGCCGGATCGGTTTTCCGGTGGTGCTGAAGATCTGCTCGCCGGACATGGCCCACAAGACCGAGGTCGGCGGTGTCGCGGTCAATCTGCGCGATGCCGATGCGGCGCGGAAAGCCGCGGCGGAGATCCTGCACCGGGCCGCCGAACACGCGCCGGAGGCACGGCTCGACGGCATCCTGGTGGCGCCGATGGCGCCCGAGGGCGTCGAGACGATCATCGGCGTCATGCAGGATCCGGTGCTCGGCCCGGTGGTGATGTTCGGTCTCGGCGGCATTTTCGTCGAGGTGCTCAAGGACGTGACCTTTCGCGCCGCACCGTTCGACGAGGCCGAAGCGATGCGGATGATCCGCGAGATCCGTGGGCATGCCATGCTCGAAGGAGTTCGCGGCGCCCGGCCATCCGATATCGAGGCGCTTGCGCGGATGCTCTCGAACCTGTCCCGCTTCGCCGCGGCGCATGCCGACCGGATCGAGAGCATCGATCTCAATCCGGTCCGGGTGCTGCCGCGCGGAAAGGGCGTTGTGCCGCTTGATGCGCTGATTGTTCTCAAGGGGGAGGCCACCGATGACCGCCACTGACATGGAAGCCAGAATTGTCGAGCTGATGGATCGTGAAGCCATCCGCGATTGTCTTTATCTCTACTGCCGCGGCATCGATCGCGCCGACGAGGCGACGCTCCGGTCCGCCTACTGGCCCGACGCGATCGACAATCACGGCAGCTACAACGGCCCGGTCGAGGGCTTTGTCGAGTGGGCGAGGGCGGTCTGGTCGAAGGGCCCGCGTAACATTCACGCCATCTCCAACATCCTCATCGAGTTCAAGTCGGCGACGACGGCTCATGTGGAAAGCTATTTCTCGGCCCTGCAGCGCGGCACCGGCGGCGATGGCGTGGTGTGTCAGTTCGCGCTCGCCGGCCGCTATTGCGACGTGTTCGAGAAGCGGCAGGACGAGTGGCGCGTGCTGGAGCGCACGGTGGTCTTCGACTGGGTCGAGCCGCAGGCCGTGCCGGCGGACAGCGAGGCGGAGCGCTTCGGGCCGAGAACGCCGATCGGCGGCAACTACCCGCACGATCCGGTCTACCGCATGGGCAAAGGCAAGGCCGGCTGACCGGCGTTCGCCAGGTGCTTTTCGATACTTGGCCACCGCAATTGAGCGTGACGGCCACATGGCACAATTGATTGATAGATTTCCGGGGACGTGGTTTGGATAACATGCTGACAAACATAGCTGAAACCGTTTCGACAGAGGCCTACCTTGCCGGCATGCGGGCCATCGTCCAGCCGGTCGGGCTGGTGACGGCGGCGTGTGGCGGAGAGCGCGACGGCGTGACCGCAGTGACCGTCTGTTCGGCGACGATGGAGCCGCCGACGCTGCTGGTCAGCATCAAGCAGGATTCGGCGGTGGCGCAGATCATCACCCGCTGTGAAGCCTTCGGGGTCAGTTTCCTCGCCGATACACAGGCGCGCATGGCGCGCCGCTTTTCGGACGCCGGGGCCGCGGGCGAGATGCTCTTTGATGAAGGCAAATGGCTTGCCGCGGTCACCGGCGCGCCGTTGCTCGACGGCGCTGTCAGCGCCTTTGATTGCCGCCTTGTCGATGTTTTTTCCTGCGGCGGCCACAGCCTGTTTCTCGGCCGCGTGGTCTCGATGATTTCCAACGAGGGCGAGGGACTTCTCTATGGCGACGGCTATTTCCGCCGCTTGGCATCCAAGGACTGAACCCAAGGACTGAACAGGTAGAGGACAGGCACATGAGCAATCCCCGCGTCGTCATCATCACAGGAGCTGCAGGCGGCGTCGGCCGCGCCATGCTGGCCGAGTTCGCCGGGCGCGGCGATCTGCTGATCGGCGTCGATGTGGCGCAAAGCGGCCTCGCCGAGGCGGTGAGGGAATTCGGCGACCAGCATCACGCCTTCGAATGCGATCTGTCCGACGAAGCCAACATCATGGCCCTGTTCAAAGAGATCGACGGCGTTGTCGACCATGTCGACGTGCTCCTGAACAACGCCGCCGTGGGGCCGACCATGCAGCCGACGCTGGAGACCGACATGGCCGGGTTCCGCAAGGCGATCAGCACCAATCTTTATGGCCCGTTCGTGATGGCGCGCGAGGCGGCCCGGCGCATGCCCGCGACCGGCGGCGCCATCGTCAACACGGCCTCGCTCGCCGGCGTTCTGGGCAATCCCGGCCGCAATGCCTATGCCGCCTCAAAAGCGGCGCTGATCTCGATGACCAAGTCGCTGGCCTGCGAATGGGCGGCGCGCAAGGTGCGGGTGACGGCGATCGCGCCGGGCTACATCCGCACCCCGATGGTCGCAGCACTCGAGCGGGAAGGAAAGGCCAATCTCTCGCTGGTGCGCCAGCGCATCCCCATCGGACGGCTCGGCCGCTCCGACGAAATCGCTTCCGTCGCGGGCTTCCTCGCCTCCGACGCCGCGCGCTATGTGACCGGATCCGTGGTGGTGGCCGATGGCGGCTGGATGTCGTTCAACCAGCCCGGAACCGCCCATCCGGCGGTCGACGGAACCCCGGCGGACGAACTCGCAAGGCCCGAACCCGGCAATGCGCCCAGGGTGATCGTCGTCACCGGCGCGGCCAACGGCATCGGACGGGCGATCGCGGAGCGTTTCGCCGCCAATGGCGACCATGTCGCGCTGATCGACCGAGACGGCGAGGCGCTGGGCAAAGTGATCGAGGTGCTGGGCGACGGGCATCTTGCAATCGAGGCCGACATCAGCTCGGAGCAATCCGTCGCCGATGCCTTCGCGCAAATTGCGGCCCGTTTCGGCCATGTCGACGTGATGATTAACAATGCCGCCATCGCCGATGTGTTCAAGCCGGCGATGGAGCAGGATTCGAGCGATCTCGGCCGCGTGCTCGACGTCAACCTCGCAGGCGCCTTTATGTGCGCCAAGGCAGCGCTGGCGCTGATGCAGGGCAGGGCGGGGATGATCCTCAACCTGGGTTCGATCAACAGCTTCCTGCCGTTTGCGCCGCGCCATGCCTATGGCGCCTCGAAAGCGGCCATCGACATCCTGACGCGCTGTTTCGCCGCCGAACTCGGCCAGAAGGGCATCCGCAGTGCCACTCTGGCGCCGGGCTACATCCGCACCCCGGGCGTCGCAGCCCTCGAACAATCGGGTAAGGTCGACAGCGCTGCTATCCGCAAGCGGATACCGCTCGGCGATATGGGACACCCCGAGGACATCGCCGAGGCCGCGCTGTTCCTGGCGTCTCCGGCGGCCTCCTACATCAATGGCGGCATCCTCTATGTCGATGGAGGCTGGACCTCTTTCGGCAATGCCGGGCAGGCGTCCGACGGCGGCCAATAGGGCCGGCGATCATCCGGCGCGCTATCCATGTTCTGCAAGGAACTTCACATTTGTGAAACTCTCCTTCAGATGAAGGTTTTCCTTCTCATCGCGTGCTGAGTGCCGATAATCTGAATGTGGACGGCTGGGAGGCCTTGTCCGCGGTGAATTGGGAGGAGACCGGTATGCAGGGCCTTATGCAGGCGCACCCGCTGATGATTTCAAGCTTGCTTGAACATGCGCGGCGCTACCATCCGGATACGGAAATCGTTTCGAAGACCTGCGAGCAGACGATTGTTCGCAGCAACTACCGGACTTTGTCGCATCGCGCCAAGCAGATGGCCCAGACACTGCTCGCCATGGGCGTCAAGCCCGGCGACCGGGTCGCCACGCTCGCCTGGAACACCCATCGTCATCTCGAGCTCTATTTCGCTGTCTCGGGCATTGGCGCGGTGTTGCACACGGTCAATCCGCGGCTGTTTCCCGAGCAGATCGAGTATATCCTCAACCATGCCGAAAGCGGCGTGCTGTTTTTCGACATCACCTTCGCCGGTCTGGTCGAAGACCTGACGCCGGCCCTGCCGCATGTCAGGCGCTTCATCGCCATGACCGATGCGGACCACATGGCCGGCATGCCCGCCCGGGCGGAGGCCTATGAAGACCTGATCGTGCAGCAGGACGGCGAGTACGACTGGCCGGTGTTTGATGAAAACGCCGCCTCCTCGCTGTGCTACACCTCCGGCACCACCGGCAACCCGAAGGGCGTGCTCTACAGCCACCGCTCGACCTATCTTCATTCGCTGCTGGTCTGCCAGGTGGACGGCTTGCAACTGAGCAGCGCCGACAGCACGCTTCTCGCCGTGCCGCTGTTTCACGTCAACGCCTGGGGCGTGCCCTATGCCTCCGCCCTGTGCGGCGCCAAGCTGGTGCTGCCGGGACCGCATCTGGATGGCAAGAACCTCTACGAGCTTGCCGTCGAGGAGAAATGCACCTTCAGCCTCGGCGTACCGACGGTCTGGATGGGCTTTTTCAAGCATCTCGAAACCGATCCGGCCGCCGATCCGTCGCGCCTGTCGCTCAAGCGGGTTGTCATCGGCGGCGCTGCGGCGCCCCGCACCATCATCGAGAAGTTCCATGGCATCGGCGTCTTCGTCATCCAGGCCTGGGGCATGAGCGAGACCAGCCCGGTCGCCACCGTCGGCAACCTGTTGCCCAAGCACCGCGACCTGCCGGTTGACAAGCAGGTTGATATCCAGGTGCTGCAGGGCCGCGCCATGTGCGGCGTCGAATTGCGCGTCGTCGGCGAGGACGGTTCCGAAATCCCGGCCGGCAGCGGCCAGTCCGGCGATCTGCAGGTGCGCGGACCCTGGGTCACCGCCGGCTATTTCCGCGGCGAGGGCGGCGATGTGCTCGACCCCGACGGCTGGTTCTCGACCGGCGACGTCGCGCGGCTCGATACCGACGGCTACGTGCAGATCACCGACCGGTCCAAGGACGTGATCAAGTCGGGCGGCGAATGGATCAGCTCGATCGATCTCGAGAATGCCGCGATGGCGCATCCCGAAATCGAGGAGGCCGCGGTCATCTCGCGCCCGCATCCGCGCTGGCAGGAGCGGCCGTTGCTGATCGTCGTGCGCAAGAACGGCTCGGAGGTCACCGGTCCCGAGATCCTCGAGTTTCTCGCCGAGCGCGTGGTCAAATGGTGGCTGCCCGACGATGTCGCCTTCGTCGACGACCTGCCGCACACCGCGACCGGCAAGCTCATGAAGATGAAACTGCGCCAGCAATTCGCCGACTACGTCCTGCCGGCCTGACCGCTGGCGCCCGAGACACTGTCGCATTCCCACGGAGGCACCATGCCCGAAATCATTCTCGAAGACCCGGACGGCACCTTTGCCATGCTGCGCGACAGCGTCGCGGCCTTCGCCCAACGGTTCGACGGCGCCAGGGCGCTGAGAGCCCGGCGGGGCGCGGGCAAGGATATCGATCGCGACATCTGGTCGGCCATGGCCGAGGCCGGCTGGCTCGGCCTGATGCTGCCAGAAGATCTGGGCGGCGCAGGCCTCGGTCTGAGCGAACAGGCGATCCTCAGCGAAGCTCTGGGCCGGGCGCTGATCACCGAGCCTCTGGCGCAGCTGTCGGTGTTTTCCGGCGCGCTGCTGGCCGGGGCCGAGCCGGGTGAGGAACGTTCAAGGCTGGCCGAAGGCCTGATTTCGGGCTCGCTTGTCGTCTCGCCGGTATGGCAGACCACCGACGGCGGATACGCCGCGGTCAGCGCGACCGAGAACGAGACCGGCGTGACGCTTTCGGGGACGGCCGGGCTTGTGGTCGCCGCTGTGTCGGCGGATGTTCTCCTGGTCCTCGCCCGGTCGGGCGATGACCGGATGCTTGTCAGCGTTGCGGCCGGATCCGAAGGCATCACCGTGATGGAACGCCCGACCGTCGATGGCGCGACGTTGGCTGAACTCAGGTTTGACGGCTGTCATGTCGCCGCCGATCAGATCCTGGCGCGCAACCTTCTCGGCAGCGGCCTGCTGGACGAAGCCATCCAGGCGGCGCGGCTGACGCTGGCCGCCGAGCTTGCCGGGGCCGGCTCCAAGGCGCTCGAGGCAACGGTGGACTACACCAAGGAGCGAGTTCAGTTCGGAAAACCCATCGCCAGCTTCCAGGCCATCCAGCACAGGCTGGTCGACATGTGGAGCGCGGCCGAATTCTCCTGCGCGGCGATCGTCAACGCGCTCGAACGCCTGGCCGATGAGCCGGGAAAGCCGGCGGCGCTCGCAGTGCTCGCCGCCAAGGCCCGCGCCGGCGACGCCGCCATCGACATCACCCGCAAGGCCATCCATCTGCACGGTGCCATGGGCTTCACCGATGAATGCGACATCGGGCTCTACATGAAGCGCGCCGTCAATCTGAACGCCACCCTAGGAAACCCTGCGCAGCTCAGGCTGCAATTCGTTGCGCTCGAGCGCGCAGCCTGAAGGAACCGGACATGGAAAACAATCTTATCAAGACCGTCATCAAGGACCACATCGCAGTCGTGACGATGGATGCGCCGCCGGTCAACGCCCAGAGCCGGGAATTCGTCGAGGAACTGATCTCGGTCTTCGACGAGCTCAACGAGACCCCCGGCGTGAGGGTGGTCGTTCTCACCGGCGCAGGCAAGTGCTTCTGCGCGGGCGCCGACATCAAGTCGCGCGCCAAGGTCGGCCAGGGCGCCCCCGGCGACACCAACCGGCACCTGCGCCGCGCCCGCGAAGTCGGCTTCGTCATCATCGAGATGAACATTCCGGTGATTGCCGCGGTCAACGGCGTGGCACTCGGCGCCGGGATGGGGCTTGCGATCTGCAGCGACATGATCGTCGCCTCGAAAAACGCTTCCTTCGGCCTGCCGGAAATCGACATCGGCCTGATGGGCGGCGTCCGCCACACCATGCGCGTCTTCCCGCAGGGGTTGACCCGCCGGATGGTCCTCACCGGCTGGCGCGTGCCCGCCGAAGAGCTCTACCGCCGCGGTCTGATCGAGGCCTGCGTCGAGCCCGAGGAACTGATGGACACGGCGATGGAAATCGCCCGCAACATCGCCTCGAAGAGCCCGGCCGCGATCCGGCTGGCCAAGCGCGCCATCAACACGGTGGAGACCATGGGGCTGAAGGACGGCTACCGGTTCGAGCAGAACCTGACGGTGGAAATGACCCGGCATGAAGACAGCAAGGAAGCCATGCGCGCCTTCGTCGAAAAGCGCGCGCCGGTGTTCAAGGACGAGTTGTGATGGCAAAGCAGCAGGACTGGAACAGCCTTTCGGACGCCGAGTTCCGGCAGATCTTCCGCACCTGGGTGGACGACAACTGCCCCATGCATCTGCGCAACATGCGCAAGCAGCGGCCGGTCTTCGACGAGGTGGCGGAGTGGTACCACGCGCTCGCCGAGAAGGGCTGGCTCTCGCCGGTCTGGCCGCAGGAGTATGGCGGCATGGGGCTCAATGCCGCCAAGCACATCATCTATGTCGAGGAATGGGCCCGGCTCGGCTGCCCGCGCATTCCCGACCACGGTATCGGTCTGGTCGGCCCGTTGCTGATCGAATTCGGCACCGAGGCGCAGAAGGCGCATTACCTGCCGCGCATCCTCTCGGGCGAGGATGTCTGGTGCCAGGGCTATTCCGAACCCGGTGCCGGCTCCGACCTTGCCAGCCTGCGCACCGCAGCGGTGCGCGACGGTGACAGTTTCATCGTCAACGGCCAGAAGATCTGGACCACGCTCGCCCATTGCGCCAACTGGATCCTGCTTCTGACCCGCACCTCGCGCGACGAGAAGGTCAAGCAGAAGGGCATTACCGTGCTTCTGGTCGACCTGACCTCGCCGGGCGTCACCGTTCGTCCGATCGAGAACCTGCGCCAGGAAGCCGATTTCTGCGAGGTGTTCTTCGAAAACGTCCGCATTCCGGCGGAAAACCTCGTCGGCGAAGTCGACAAGGGCTGGAACCTCGCCAAGGCGGTGCTCGGCCACGAGCGGATCTTCCTCGGCGCACCGTCGCGGCCCGAGGTGGCGCTGTCGCGGCTGGAGCAGCTGGCCGAGGCCCGCGGTGCTTTTGCCGATCCCGCCTTCGTGGACCGCTATGCCCGGCTCAGGCTCGATCTTTACGATCTCGGCTCTGCGTTTGAGCGCTTCGCCAGGCAGCTGCGCGACAACGGAACGCTGGGAGCCGACGTGTCGGTGCTGAAGATCTTCTGTTCCGAGCTCTACCAGAAGATCACCGAGGAGACCCTCGACATTGCGGGCGAGGAGGCCCGCTTTCTCGATGATCTGCCGGCAGGAAACGGTCATGTCGATGCAATGAACCTGTATCTCGATTCCCGCGCGCTGGCGATCTTCGGCGGCTCGAACGAGATCCAGCGGACGATTCTGGCCAAGGCCGTGCTCGGATTGCCATCCTGATGCGCGGCGAGGGAGGAGAGACGGGTCATGCAACAGTCTGAAAAGCGCAATCCCGCGGCCGAAAATCCGGCTGCCGGCGATTATGCCCTTGAAGCGCGGGGCATCAGCAAGTCCTTCGGCGGCTTCTTCGCGGTCAAGGATGTTGACCTGAAGATCAGACGCGGATCGGTGCACGCGCTGATCGGGCCCAACGGTGCGGGCAAGACCACCTGCTTCAACATGCTGACCAAGGCCCTGCAGCCGACCTCCGGACAGATCCTGCTCGAGGGTCATGACATCTCGCGGCTTCCGACATCCGAAGTGGCTCAGCTCGGGCTGGTTCGGTCGTTCCAGATCTCCGCCACCTTCCCGCATCTGACCTGCCTGGAAAACGTCCGCGTGGCGCTGCAGTCGAAATACGGCAAATCCTTCCATTTCTGGCGCTCGCTGCGCGCGGTCTCGGAGCTCAACGAGCGTGCCATGGCGCTGCTCGGCGAAGTCGGCCTCGCCGACAGCGCCGGCCTTGCCGCCTCCGATCTTTCCTATGGCAAGAAGCGCGCGCTCGAGATTGCCACCACGCTGGCGCTCGATCCCTCGGTGATGCTGCTCGACGAGCCGACGGCCGGCATGGGGCACGAGGATATCGAGCCGATCACCGAACTGATCGCCCGGGTCGGCAAGGACCGCACGATTCTCATCATCGAGCACAATCTCTCCGTGGTCTCCACCTTGAGCGAGCGCATCACCGTGCTCAAGCAGGGCGAAGTCCTGACAGAAGGCACCTATGCCGAAGTGTCGAGCAACCCGGACGTGATCAGTGCCTACATGGGAGGCGTCGATGAGCTCTGAGACCGCAAAGGCCCCGCTGCTTCAGGTCGAGAACCTGAACGCCTGGTACGCCGAATCCCAGGCCCTTCACGGTATGAGTTTCGAGGTGCCCGAAGGCGAGCTGGTCACGCTGATCGGCCGCAACGGCGCGGGAAAATCCACAACCCTGCGCTCGATCATGGGCATCGTGCGCAAGCGCAAGGGCTCGATCCGTTTCAAGGGCGCGGAGCTGATTGGCAGGCAGACCTACGAGATCGCCCGCCAGGGCATCGCCTATTGCCCCGAGGAACGCGCCATCTTTGCCTCGCTGACGGTGCGTGAAAATCTCGGCCTGCCGCCGGTCCTGATCGCCGGCGGCTCTACCGACGACGAGCTTCTCGAGCAGTTCCCCAATCTCAGGGCGCGCCAGAACAGCATGGGCACCATGCTCTCGGGCGGCGAGCAGCAGATGCTGGCGATTGCCCGGATCCTGCGCACCGGCAGCCGCTTCCTGCTGCTCGATGAGCCGAGCGAGGGCCTGGCCCCGGTGGTGGTCAAGGAAATCGGCCAGCAGATCCTGCGGCTGAAAGAACGCGGCTACACCATCCTCCTGGTCGAGCAGAACCTGAAATTCGCGCAGATGGTCGCCGACCGGCACGTCGTCGTCGAGCATGGCCAGGTCGTCGATGTTCTGGCGGCCGATCAGCTCCAGGCCAACATGGCCCGCGTCAAAACCTATCTGGGAGTGTAAGCGGCGATGTTCGACGGCATTTCAATCCAACTCCTCATGGGCCAGCTGCTGATCGGTCTGATCAACGGCTCGTTCTACGCCATGCTCTCCATGGGGCTGGCGATCATCTTCGGGCTGATGCACGTGGTCAACTTCGCCCACGGCGCGCAGTACATGCTCGGCGCCTTCATCGCCTGGCTGCTGCTCTACACGCTCGGCATCAACTACTGGGGCGCGCTGTTTATCGCACCGGTGATCGTGGCCGCTTTCGGCATCGTCATGGAGCGGCTGGTGCTCAAGCCGATCCACCATCTCGACCATCTCTACGGCCTGCTCGCCACCTATGCGGTGACGCTGATCGTGGAAGGCCTGATCCGCCAGCAATACGGATCCTCCGGGCTTCCCTATTCATCGCCGATCCCCGGCGGCGTCAATCTGGGCTTCATGTTCCTGCCCTGGTACCGGCTCTGGGTGGTGCTGTTCTCCTTCGCCATGTGTCTCGGCACCTGGTACCTGATCGAGCACACCAAGCTCGGCTCTTACCTCAGGGCCGCCAACGAAAATCCCGAAATCGTCGAATCCTTCGGCATCAACGTGCCCAGGATGATCACGCTGACCTATGCCTTCGGCGTTGGTCTGGCGGGTCTCAGCGGGGTGCTGGCAGCACCGATCTACCAGGTGTCGCCGTCGATGGGGTCGAGCCTGATGATCGTCATCTTCGCGGTCGTGGTGATTGGCGGCATGGGCTCGATCATGGGCGCCATCCTGACCGGCTACCTGCTCGGCGTGCTCGAGGGGCTGACCAAGGTGTTCTACCCCGAAGGCGCCAACCTGGTGATCTTCGTCATCATGATCCTGGCGTTGATCCTGCGCCCGCAGGGGCTGTTTTCGAAGAAGGAGGGCGCGTGATGAGCCGCTATCTTGGCCTCGCCGCGATCCTCGTCCTGGCGCTGATCGCCCCGTTCTTCGTCTACTCGGTGACGCTGATGACGATCCTTGTCTTCGTCATCTTCGCCTCATCCTTCAATCTGCTCCTGGGCTATGCCGGACTGCTCAGCTTCGGCCAGGCGATGTTCTTCGGTACCGCCGCCTACATCACCGGGCATATCCTCAAGACCACCGGTGTTTCGCTGGAGATCGCCCTGATCGGCGGTACGCTTGTCGGGGCAGTGATGGGATTTCTGGTAGGTCTGGTGGCGGTCCGCCGCTCGGGCATCCAGTTCGCCATGATCACGTTCGCCATGGCGCAGTTCATCTACTTCCTGCTCTTGCAGTCCGAATTCACCGGTGGCGAGGACGGGATGCAGCGCATTCCGCGCACCGAGATCTTCGGCGTCATCGACCTGTCGGACAATTTCGCATTCTACTACTTTGTCCTTGCGGTGACGGTCCTGTCGATCGCGTTCTTCTACCGTGTCGTCCATTCCCCATTCGGCGAGGTGCTCAAGGCGATCCGCGACAACGAGCCGAGGGTGGAGTCGCTCGGCTTCAAGCCCGACCGCTACAAGCTTGTTGCGATGACGCTTTCCGCAGGTATGGCGGGATTGGCGGGCGGCCTCAAGGCCACCGTGTTCCAGTTCGCCACCCTGACTGACGTCTCCTGGCACATCTCGGGCGAGGTCATCTTCATGACCTTGCTCGGCGGTCTCGGCACGCTGACGGGTCCGATGGTCGGCGCCGGCATCGTCATCGGCCTCAACGACCACCTGGCGCAGTTCGGCGAATGGGCGCTGATTTCGCAAGGCGTGATCCTGCTTGCCGTCATCCTGTTCTTCCGGCGCGGCGTGGTCGGCGAACTCGGTGCGTTCGTCCGCCGCTTCAAGGCCGGAGGCCGCAAGTGATGTGCTTCGGCCCGCGCTCAGGCTCTCGCACTGGCGCGGCGCGGGTGCCGCCCGCCGCCGCACTCCTTTTCATGACCAGCATTTCAAACTTGATCCCAGAGGTATCGACATGAACTCCCAGACAGGAAACCCGGCCACCAGACGTGTGGACATCATCGTTGTCGGCGCCGGCTTCGGCGGCATGTACGCGGTCTACCGCTTCCGCGAAATGGGCAAGAAAGTCCTCGGCATCGAGGCCGGCGGCGATGTCGGCGGCGTCTGGTACTGGAACCGCTATCCCGGCGCGCGCTGCGACCTGATGAGCGTCGACTACAGCTACGGCTTCTCCGACGAGATCCAGCAGGAATGGAGCTGGTCGGAACAGTTCGCCGCCCAGCCGGAAATCCTCGCCTATGCCAATTTCGTCGCCGACAAGCTCAAGCTGCGCGACAATTACCTGTTCGACACAAGGGTCGAGAGCGCGGTGTGGGATGACAAGGCGAAGCTGTGGCGCGCCACGCTCAACAGCGGCGAGATCGTCGAGGCTCCGTATTGCATCATGGCGACGGGCCCCTTGTCGGTTCCCAAGGATCCGGAGATCGACGGCATCGGCACGTTCAAGGGCCAGATCTTCAGGGCGCAGAAATGGCCGCACGAGAAGGTCGATTTCACCGGCAAGCGGGTGGGCGTGATCGGCACCGGCTCCTCCGGCATCCAGATCGTCCAGGAAGTCGGGCGCCAGGCGGGCGAACTCTATGTCTACCAGCGCACCCCGAGCTGGAGCCTGCCGATGCGCAACCACGCGATCTCGGACGAATACCAGGCCGAGATGAAGGCCAACTATCCCGGCATGCGCGCGGCGATGCGGCTCAACCCGACCGGCGGCACGCGGCCCGTCACCTCCAGGCCCTATTTCAGCCTGCCGCCCGAGCAGCGGCTTCTGACCATGGAGCAGGCCTGGATCAATGGCGGCCACACCTTCCTCGGCTCCTTCTCCGATCTTCTGGTCAACCAGGCGGCCAACGACCAGGTCGCCGAGTTCGTCCGCGGCAAGATCGACGAGGTCGTCGATGATCCGGCAACCGCCGAAGCGCTCAAGCCGCGCGGCTACCCGGTCTTCGCGCGCCGGCCCTGTCTCGATACCGAGTACTACGAGACCTACAACCTGCCCAATGTGCACCTCAAGGACTGCCTCAAGGACCCGATCGTCGAGATCACCGAGAACGGCATCCGCACCGAGGCCGGCGAGGTCGAGCTCGACATGATCATCTTCGCCACCGGCTATGACGCGCTCACCGGCGCACTGATGGCGTTCCGGGTCGAAGGCCGTGACGGCCGCTCGATCAACGACAAGTGGCAGGGCGGCGCCCAGTCCTATCTCGGCCTGATGGTCGAGGGTTTCCCCAACATGTTCCTGACCTGTGGCCCCAATGGACCGGCAGCACTTGCCAACATCATCACCATCAGCGAGCACGATGTCGACTGGATTGCCGATCTGATCACCCACATGGAAAAGACCGGCCAGGCCGTCGTCGAAGCCACGGAGGCCGGCGAAACACGCTGGATGGACGTTGTCGTCAATCTCGCCGCCATGTCGCTGGTGCGCAAGGCCAAGACCTGGTGGGTCGGCGCCAATGTCGAGGGCAAGTCACAGGGGCTCACCATGTTCATCGGCGGCTTCAACAAATATGCCGAAGCCTGCGCGGCGGCAAAGACCGGCGGCTACCCCGAGCTCGCCTTCGAGCCGGCGCGGCAGAATGCCGAAGCCTGACAACAACGAGCCGGCCGGCCCTCGACAGGTGCCGGCCGGCTTGCTTCGGCGTGCCCGGTTGCGCCGCCAGGATAGGGATTGCCGGATCGAGATAACCGGATCGGGATTGATGGAGGGTCGCTGTGAGCGCACTGTTTCAGCCACTGCGGATGGGCGGCGTTTCGCTCGAAAACCGCATCGTCGTGTCGCCGATGTGCCAGTACAGCGCCGTCGAGGGGCTGGCGCAGCCCTGGCATCTGATCCACGTCGGCGGGCTGATGCTGTCGGGCGCAGGCCTCGTCATCATGGAAGCCACCGCCACCGAGGCGGCGGGACGCATCACCCACGGCTGTCTGGGGCTTTATACCGATGCGCACGAGGCGGCGCTCACGTCGCTGGTCGCGGAGGCTAAGAAATTATCGGACGCCGCAATCGGCATCCAGCTCAGCCATGCCGGCCGCCGTGGTTCCTGCCGTTCGATCCGCGATCGCAACAAGGGCGAATCGCTGCCGCCGGAGGAGGGCGCCTGGCAGACCTACGGCCCCTCGAGCTTCGGCTATGACGAGACCTGGCACACGCCAAAGGAAATGGATGCCGATGACATCGCCCGGGTGACACAATCCTTTGCCGACGCAGCCCTCCGCGCCGACCGGGCCGGCTTCGATGTGCTCGAGATCCACGCCGCCCACGGCTATCTGCTGCACCAGTTCCTGTCGCCGGTCACCAACCATCGCACCGACGCCTATGGCGGCTCGACGGAAAACCGCATGCGGTTTCCGCTTGAGGTGGTGCGCGCGGCACGGGCGGTCTGGCCGAAACACAAGGCGCTCGGCGTCCGGGTCAATTCCACCGACTGGCATCCGCAAGGCCAGTGCATCGCCGATGCGCTGACATTTGCGCAGCAGCTCGAGGCGGCTGGGGTCGACTACGTGGTCATGTCGGCGGGCAATCTGGCGCCCGGCTCGAAGATCCCACCGGCGACGCCGGGTCACCAGGTGAACTTCGCAACCCTGATCAAGCGGCGCACCAGCCTGGTCACGATGGCCGTCGGCCTGATCGCCACGCCGGAGCTCGCCGACGAGGTCATCCGCGAGAACAAGGCCGATCTGGTGGCCATCGGCCGGGCGATGCTCGACAATCCGCGCTGGGGCCTGCATGCCGCAGCAAGGCTTGGCGTCGACGTCGACTACGCCCCGCAATATCTGCGCGCCCGGCCCAACAACTGGCTGGGCTTCCCGCTGGTCCATCCCGATGCCGCGCCCGTCAAGGCAACACGTCAGGTCGACCGCCCGGCTTCCGGCGCCGGCTGGGACCGGCCTTCGACCTAGCCCTGGTTTGCCCGGGCCTGAGCCGGATGGTCAGTCGCGCAGCACCAGCACCTCGCAGGTCGCTCCGGCCTTGGCCGGCGGCGCGAAGGGCGGCCGGATGATCAGGCAGCGGGCATCGGCGAAAACCGTCATCAGCGAGGAATCCTGCTGCGCCGACGGGATCGCGACCAGCCGGCCTTCGTCATCGGTCTCAAGATCGCTGCGCAGATAGTCCTGACGCATGTCGTTCTCGGGCAGGTCCCTGCCGAGCAGAGCGGTTCTCTTGCGGTCCGGGTCGGGCCTCCCGGCGAGCCGCGCAATCAGCGGCTCCAGGAACAGATACGCGCAGACCAGGCTCGAGGCCGGGTTCCCGGGCAGCCCCAGCACCCGCAATCTGCCCAGATTGCCCGACATCAGCGGCTTGCCCGGCCGCATCGCGATCTTCCAGAAATCGAGCGCCATTCCGCGGCCGGTCAGCGCCTTCTGCACCAGGTCATGGTCGCCGACCGAGGCGCCGCCAATCGTCACCAGCACGTCGACCTCGTGCGCCAGCGCCGTATCCAGCGCCTCGTCGAGCGCTTCGATCCGGTCGGCGGCGATCCCGAGGTCGATGACGTCGGCGCCTGCACTGCGCGCCAGGGCGGCAATGCCGAATGTGTTCGAGGCGATGATCTGGCCCGGGCCGAGTGTCTGGCCCGGCAGGCGCAACTCGTCGCCGGTGGCGAGGATCGCGACCCGCGGCTTGCGGATCACCGGCAGTTCGGCATGGTTCATCGCCGCGGCGAGCGTGATGGCACCGGCATCGAGCACACGGCCTCTTGCGAGCCCGGTCCTGCCTTCGCTGAAATCGACGCCGGCGGGCCTGATGTTGCGGCCGGCTTCGGGGGCTTGCGTGACCAGCACCAGCCCGTCCTCGAGCCGCTCGGTGTTTTCCTGGATCAGCACCGTGTCCGCGCCCTCGGGCACCGGCGCGCCGGTGAAGATGCGGATGGTCGAATGGGCGGCGAGGGCGCCGTCAAACCCATGGCCAGCAGCGGATTCGCCTTGCAGTGTGAGACGCGCGCCGGTCACCGCTTCCGCCGCCCTGACCGCGTAGCCGTCCATGGCCGAAGCCGCGAAGGGGGGCTGTGTGCGCAAGGCCAGCAGGTCGCGGGCGAGCACCCGTCCGCCGCTCTCGGCCAGTCCCAGCATCTCGGTTTCTGCGGAAGCTGCCGCTCCGTCCAGAATCCGTGCCAAGGCCTCGTCAACCGGCATCAGTGCCATGGGGTCTTTCCCTTCAGGTGTCGAGTTTCCAGTCGCCGGACTTGCCGCCCGACTTCGCCAGCACCCTGATGCCGCCGATCTCCATGCCGCGGTCCACCGCCTTGGCCATGTCGTAGATGGTCAGGCAGGTCACCGAGACGGCGGTCAGCGCCTCCATCTCGACCCCGGTCTTGCCGGTGAGCTTGGCAAGCGCACGCACCCGGAGCCCGGGCAGCGTCTCGTCGGGTTCGATATCGACGCTGACCTTGGTCAGCGCCAGCGGATGGCACAGCGGAATGAGATTGGCGGTCTGCTTGGCGGCCATGATCCCGGCGATCCGCGCCGCGCCGATCACGTCGCCCTTCTTCATGTTGCCGGCGAGAATCAGCTCAAGCGTCTCGGGTTTCATCCTTACCTGACCGACAGCCTCGGCGATCCGCACTGTGTCGGCTTTGTCGCCGACATCGACCATGGCGGCCGAGCCGTCCTCGGCGAGATGGGTCAGGCGCGGGGAGGTCTCGTCAGCCATTCATTCGGCCGCCGCGTTTGCGGGCGCGCCGGTGAGCAGCGCGCGGGTTGCCGCCGTCACGTCGGCCTGGCGCATCAGGCTTTCGCCGACCAGGAAGGTGGAAATGCCGCACTTTTGAAGCCGCTGGCAATCCGCATGCGAGCCGATGCCGCTCTCGCCGACCAGGATCCGGTCCTCCGGCACCAGCGGCGCCAGCCGCTCGGAATTGGTCAGCGACACCTCGAAGGTGCGCAGGTTGCGGTTGTTGACGCCGATCAGCCGGCTGTCGAGCTTCAGGGCCCGTTCCGTCTCCGCCTCGTCATGCACTTCGATCAGCGCCGCCATGCCGAGCGCATGCGCCGCGTCCTCGAGCCGCCTGGCGTCATCGTCGTCGAGCGAAGCCATGATGATCAGGATCGCGTCGGCGCCCCAGGCGCGCGCCTCGTGCACTTGGTAGACATCGAACATGAAGTCCTTGCGCAGCGCGGGCAGGGCGCAGGCGCCCCGGGCTGCCGTGAGAAACTCCGGCGCGCCTTGAAACGACGGCGCATCGGTCAGCACGGAGAGACAGGCCGCCCCTCCGGCCTCGTAGGCCTTCGCCAGCGACGGCGGGTCGAAATCCGCGCGGATCAGCCCCTTCGACGGGCTGGCCTTCTTGATCTCGGCGATCAGCCCGTAGCCGCCGGCGCGGTGCTTGGCCTCGATCGCCCCGATGAAATCGCGTGGGGCACCCGCGTCGCGGGCACGCGCCTTGATCTCGTCGAAAGGGATGGCGGCCTTGGCGGCTGCGATCTCGTCACGCTTGTAGGCCTCGATCCGGTTGAGAATATCACTCATCGTCTCACCCTGCCTTTGGCGCCGGCGCATGCGCCTGCGACACGCTCACCAGCCTGCCGAGCGCGTCGAGCGCGGCGCCGCTGTCAATCGATTGTGCGGCGATGGCGATGCCGTCGCGCAGGCCTTCGGCCTTCCCGGCGATCACCAGCGCACCGGCGGCGTTCAGCACCGCGATGTCGCGATAGGCGTTCTTCTCGCCTTCCAGCACCCGCTTCAGTGCAGCCGCGTTCTGCACGCCGTCACCGCCCTTGAGCTCGCTGAGCGGAACCCGGGTCAGGCCAACCTCTTCCGGGGTGACCTCGAACGCGCGGATCCGGCCGTTTTCCAGCGCATGAACTTGGGTCACGCCGGTTGTGGTCATCTCGTCAAGGCCTTCACCGTGCACCACCCAGACGGTCTCCGAGCCGAGATCGCGCAGCACCTGCGCCAGCGGATCGAGCCAGTGCGCCGAGAACACTCCGAGCAACTGCTTCTTGACGCCGGCCGGATTGGAAAGCGGGCCGAGCAGGTTGAAGATCGTCCTTGTGCCGAGTTCCACCCGGCTTGGTCCGACATGGCGCATCGCCGAATGATGCGCCGGCGCGAACATGAAGCCGACGCCGGCCTGTTCGATACAGGCCGAGATGCCTTTCGGGTCGAGCTCAAGCGAGATCCCCAGCGCCGACAGCGCATCCGCCGTGCCCGATTTCGATGACAGCGCCCGGTTGCCGTGCTTGGCCACCTTGACCCCGGCGCCCGCGGTGATGAACGCCGCGGCGGTGGAGACATTGTAGGTACCCGAGGCATCGCCGCCGGTGCCGACGATGTCGACCGCGTCGGTGGGCGCCTTGACCGGCAGCATCTTCTCGCGCATCACGCTGACCGCGCCGTAGATCTCGTCGACGCTTTCGCCGCGGACCCTGAGCGCCATCAGGAAACCGCCGATCTGCGACGGCGTGGCGTCGCCCGACATCATCACGCCAAATGCCGAACGGGCTTCGATCCGGTCGAGTGGTTGACCGTCCGCCACCTTGGCGATGAAGGATTTCAGATCAGCCATGTTGGTCGGCCCCCGTTGTCTTGATCCTCAGAACGCCAGTGCGCGTTCTGCCAGCTGACGGTTGACCGACACGCCGTAATCGGATTGCAGCCGCGCCACCATCTGGTCGAGGATGTCGTCGGCGATCTGCTGCGACACCTGCCGGCGCTGCTCGATCGACACCGAGTCCGCCGTCACGGACGAGGCGTCGTTGACCGAGTTCACCTTCATCAGGATCCGGTTATCGCCCGACGCGTCGCTGGCCACCTCGACCAGGCCCTTCGGACCAGAGAAGGCGGAAGCCACGGCAGCCTCGCCGAACACCGCATCGGCGCCATTGCGGCCGAGCGCGTACTTGGTTTCAATCGCCACCGACAGCTCCTCGGCAATCGCCGAAAGCTCTGCGCCCTTGGCCAGGCGTTCCTTCAGCTCCGTTGCCTTGGCGCCGAGCGCTTCGGCGGTCTTCATTGCCGTCCAGTCAGCCACAACCTTCTCCCGCACCTCGTCGAGCGTGCGGTCGCGGGCAGGGATCACGTCATTGACCTCGAACCAGACAAAGCCTTCCGCGCCGATATTGATCGGCGGCGTCTCGACGCCGATCTCGGCCTCGAAGGCATCGCGCAGCAGCGCCTGCGATTCCGGAATGTCGCGGACGACCGTTTCTTCGGGCGTCCGGCCGCTGCGATCGATGGCATCGATCGTCACCGGCGTCAGCTTCTGCTGCGCCGCCGCTTCCTCGAGCGTCATGCCGCTGGCGCGCGCGTCCTCATAGGCGTCGTGCACGTCAAGCAGCACCTGGGCGGCTTCCGCCAGCGCCAGCTGTTCGCGGATCTCCGCTTCGACTTCCTCGAAGCTCTGGGACGATTCGGGCTTGATTTCCGCGACCCGCAGGATCACAGGGCCGAACTGGCCGTCGACCACCGGCGTGGTGCCGCCGGCTTGCGTGACTGAAAACGCGGCATCGGCCAGCGACTGGTCGGGCACGCTGCCTTTGGCAAAGCTGCCGATCCGCACATCGTTCGCCGTGCGGCCCTGTTCTACAATCAGATCGTCAAAGCTCTTGCCGCCGGCAAGCTCGGCAGCGGCTGCGTCGGCGGCTGCGCGGTCGGCGAACACCAGTTGGTCGATCACCCGCGTCTCGGGCGTCGTGTAGCGGTCCTTGCGGGCCTCGTAGTCGGCGCGCGCCGTTTCCGCGGCAATCGCCGCCGGATCGGCGATGTCCTGGTTCTGCAGCTTCACATAGGTGATCTTGCGGTATTCGGGTGCGGCGTAACGGGCCTTGTTCTCCTCGAACCAGGCCGAAAGCTCGGCATCCCCGGGGGCTTCCACTGCATCGATGCTGGATGGGGTCAGCAGCAGGTAATCCACGTCGCGCGTTTCCGCGTCATATTGGGCCAGCGCCTTGATCAGTGCCTCGGGTGCGGCAAAACCGTCCGAAACCGCCTCGACGATCTGGGTTCTGACCGCAACCTGGCCGCGGCTCCTGAGATAGTCTTCCTCGCTCATGCCCGCCGAGCTCAGCACCCGGCGGAAATTGTTGCGGTCGAAACGGCCGTTGAAATCGTGAAACGCCGGGTCTTCGGCAATCAGCGCCGCAAGCCGGTCGTCCGACAGGCCGAGATTCATCGTGCGCGCCTGCTCGTCGAGCAGAGCGCCCGCGATCAGCTGCGAATAGACCTGGTTTTCGATGCCGAAGGCGCGGGCCTGCTCGGTGGTCAGCCGCTGTCCGATCTGCCGTCCCACCACCGCCATCTGCCGGTCATAGGCGAGGCGGAACTCGTTCGGGCTCACCACCGTGTCGCCGACCGTGATCACCGCATTGCTCCCGGCGGTCAGGATTGAGCCTGAAATGCCCCACACGCCGAACGACGCAACCAGCATGATGAGGAGGAATTTGGCGACCCAGCTCTGGGCGCCCTTACGCAAAGTATCAAGCATCAAAGCTCCTGCGGCATCAACAATATCGGTCCCGGACATGCCTGGTGATCGCACCCGAGACCTTCCAACCGACCCTTTAGACCAAACCAGAGGCGAAATGAAGTGCGCGCCGGACGATTTGCGAGCCGCAGGCGTGCCGGTGAAGGCCTGTCGGCTGCTCACCTGCCATGTGCCTGATGCTGACCGGTCGAACGCCGGACATCCCTTCAGCCGCCATGTAGACGCGAGTTGCGGCAACCTGTTCGCAGTGCCGGCGCATCGGAAGGTATATGCTTAGAGAAATCTCAACACATGGACTGCTAGATGTGGATCCGAAATATTTGGTTCAACTGGCAAAACGCATCGTGATTCAATCGCAGAATGTCGAAGGCATCGATCCCGCATCGACGGTGATCACCAAGATGAGGGAGCATGGCATCTCCTCGTTGCCACGCAACTATGCGCTTGTGTACGAGTTCCTCAACACCACCGACGCCGACTTCATACGGGAATTCGGGGCGCTCGACCATCGCCCGACCCAGTCGCAGCTTGATGAAATCGGAAAGAAGTTTCTGCCCCATCACCATGGCATTACGGTCGTCGAAGAGACCCGTGAGCGCGTCTCAGGGGAAATCAAGGGCCTGATCCGGTTGTACCGGCAGGACCAGGCCGCGCGTCGGCAATATTCGGATCTGCTCGACAACACCTCTTCACGGATTTCCGCAAGAACCGCGTCCGGCGCGGCTGGCGTGGATTCGCTTGTCGACGTGCTGTCCTCAGCGACCGGCGACACTCTGGAGAAAGCCGAGGCTTTTGTCCGGCAGATGGTCGAGCGCGCCAGCGAAATGGCCCAGGTCAGGTCCGAACTCGAAGAATACAAGCGTCTGGCCACCATCGACGCCATTACCGGTCTGTTCAACCGGCGCGCCTTCGATGAGCGGCTGTCCGGCATCTACAAGGACCCGTCCGCCATTCCGCATCACGCGCTGCTGGTCGCCGACATCGATCATTTCAAGAAGTTCAACGACACCTATGGCCATCAGGTCGGCGACCGTGTCCTGAGCGTGGTTGCCGGCGTGATGAAAAGCGTGCTCAGTGACGAGGCCTTCGTGGCCCGCACCGGCGGCGAGGAGTTTGCGATCGTCCTCGGTGGCACCACCGTCGATATCGCCGCCGGGATCGCCGACCGGATCAGGCTGGTCGTCGAGAAGACCTCGCTCAAGGACCACTCCGGCGGTCTCGATTGCGGCCGCATCACCATCACCTTCGGGCTGTGCATGGCCTCCGATGCCGCGGGGCCGGAGGACCTCTACGGCAACGCGGACATGGCTCTCTACGCGGCGAAGAACAGTGGCCGCAACCGGATCCGGGCCTTTGACCGGACAATCAAGATGAAGAAGATGCTGCGTTTCAATCGCTGATCGGCAGCCGGAGGCTGCGGCGAGGGGTCGTCGGGGCTTCCGTCGTGGCCCGGATATCAGCTCCCGCATTGAAGCGATGCCCGTCCGGCGAAGTTACCTTTCCTTTAGGAAAAGCCGATTAATGTGGGAAAAAACGCCTTGGTGAGAGCAGGGATAGAGCGGCATGGCTACAAGCGCCAGGAACATGGCTGACCAGTTTGAAGAAGTGTATTACCGTAGTTCCGATGTCCGGTATGGCGCCCATTGCCCCGGCATCGTCGAACTGGTGTTCAAGGACAACAAGCACTTCATCGCGCTGACGGGGGTCATCGTGAATCTGTCGGTCACTGGCTGCCTGTTTTCCAATGACAAGATGCCCTGGGCCAACCGGGAAGGCCGCAAGCCCGATGATTCCCTGTTCGACGTCATCGACGAGGCCTGTCACATCTATATTCCCTGGACGGAAACCCATTGCGCTGCTCGCATCCGCCGCGTCGGCTCTTTCATCATCGGCGTCCAGTTCCGCCGCCCGCTGCCGGAAAGCCTTGTCAAGTTGATCGCCAGTCTCGAGCCGGGCGAAAACCGGCGCTTGCGGCCGAAGGAAACAAGCCGGTACAACCGGATTCTTCCGATTGCCCGCCGGTAGCCGCCGGACGTCTTGCCGGCCGTCATCCCGACCACCCTGCCGTTTGCAAATCAGACCCGGTCTGCTAAGTCCGCTCCATGACAATCGGACCGGAGAATTCTGATGACACCTGACATTCGCCCGCTTGTGGCCGGCAACTGGAAGATGAACGGCACGCGCGAAAACCTTGCCGAGCTCAAGGCGATTTCCGAGGGGCTGGGTCCGGATCTCGCCGACCAGATCGACGCTCTGATCTGCCCGCCCGCGACGCTTCTCTATGTCGCCACGGCGGTCGCAGAGCAGACCCCGCTTTCGATCGGCGCGCAGGATTGCCACGACAAGCAGAGCGGCGCCTATACCGGCGACATCTCGGCCGAGATGATCGCCGATTGCCTGGCGACCCACGTGCTTGTCGGGCATTCCGAACGCCGCACGCTGCATGGCGAGACCGACGAGACGGTGCGCGCCAAGGCCGAGGCCGCGAAGGCCGCGGGTCTCGTCCGCGTCATCTGCATCGGCGAGACCGAAGCCGAGCGCAAGTCCGGCAAGACGCTCGATGTGCTCGGCAGCCAGCTTGCAGGCTCCGTCCCCGATGCCGCCACTGCCGCCGACACCGTGATTGCCTATGAGCCGGTCTGGGCCATCGGCACCGGCCTGACGCCGACCGTCGCCGACGTCACCGAGGCGCATGCCTTCATCCGCGCCGAGATGGAAGCCCGCTTTGCCGGGGAGGGGGCCCGCATGCGCCTTCTCTATGGCGGTTCGGTCAAGCCCGACAATGCCGCCGAGCTGCTGGCCGTGCCGCATGTTGACGGCGCCCTGATCGGCGGTGCCAGCTTGAAAGCGGCCGACTTCCTCGCCATCTGTAAGGCCTGCCGCAGCCTTCTGGGCTGAGCGGAGACCGATTTTGACCGCCTGACGGCGGTGGTTCCGTCCAGACGGGACTTGGAAAGCTGGCTGCCCTCGTGTAAAGAGCCGCCAAACCGGACTGAGATTGCGCCCTTCAGGGGCAGGAAAGAACCCGATGCAAACCGTTTTGATTGTCATTCATCTCATGATCGTGCTGGCGCTTGTCGGCATCGTGCTGATCCAGCGCTCCGAAGGCGGGGGCCTTGGCATTGGTGGCGGTTCCGGCTTCATGTCGGCGCGCGGTGCGGCCAACGCGCTGACGCGCACCACCGGCATTCTTGCCGCGGCCTTCTTCGTCACCTCTCTGGCGCTCGGCATTCTCGCCCGCTACAGCGAGAGCCCGACCGACATTCTCGATCGGATCCCGAGCCAGACTCAGGGCACCGGCTCGGGCGTTCTCGACCAGCTCGGCGGCACGCCAACACCCGCAACCGCACCCGATGCAGCCGGCGAAATTCCGGCGGCGCCAGCGGATTCCGGCACGGACGTTCCGTCCGGTCAGTAAGGCCTGGAAATTCATTGACCGGCGGTTGGCGACAGGCCTCCGCCGGTTTTTTCATGTGGTTTTTCGGGCCTTGGCCCTGTTATGCACCACTAATATGCGCCATCCGATTTTAGGGGTGGCGGAATCAGTTCTCTAAAGGTATCGGTTCAATCCCATGGCGCGATATGTTTTCATAACCGGCGGCGTGGTCTCCTCGCTTGGAAAAGGCATTGCCTCGGCCGCTCTTGGTGCGTTGCTGCAGGCCCGTGGGTATCGGGTGCGGCTGCGCAAGCTCGACCCCTATCTCAACGTTGATCCGGGCACGATGAGCCCGACCCAGCACGGCGAGGTGTTCGTCACCGACGATGGCGCCGAGACCGATCTCGATCTCGGTCACTACGAGCGTTTCACCGGGCGCTCGGCCACCAGGACCGACAACATCACCACCGGCCGCATCTACAAGGACATCATCGACAAGGAACGCCGCGGCGACTACCTCGGCGCCACTGTCCAGGTCATTCCGCACGTCACCAATGAAATCAAGAACTTCGTGCTCGAGGGCAACGATGATTACGATTTCGTGCTGTGCGAGATCGGCGGCACCGTCGGCGACATCGAAGCGATGCCGTTCATCGAGGCGATCCGCCAGCTCGGCAACGACCTGCCGCGCGGCAATGCGGTCTATGTGCATCTCACGCTGATGCCGTGGATCGCCGCGGCCGGCGAACTCAAGACCAAGCCGACCCAGCACTCGGTCAAGGAACTGCAGGCCATGGGCATTGCGCCCGACATCCTGCTGGTGCGCGCCGATCGCGAGATTCCGGCCGAGGAACGCCGCAAGCTCTCGCAGTTCTGCAATGTGCGGCCCTCCGCCGTCATCCAGGCGCTCGACGTGCCGTCGATCTACGATGTGCCGATCGCCTACCACAAGGAAGGCCTCGACACCGAAGTTCTGGCAGCCTTCGGCATTGATCCGGCGCCGGCGCCGCGCATGCAGGCCTGGGAAGCGGTCTCCGAGCGCATCCACAATCCCGAGGGCGAAGTCACCATCGCCATCGTCGGCAAGTACACCGGCCTGAAAGACGCCTACAAGTCGCTGATCGAGGCGCTCTATCACGGCGGCATCGCCAACCGGGTAAAGGTCAAGCTCGAGTGGATCGAGAGCGAGATCTTCGAGAAGGAAGACCCGTCGCCCTGGCTCGAGAAGGTCCACGGCATCCTGGTGCCCGGCGGCTTCGGCGAACGCGGCGCGGAAGGCAAGATTTCCGCCGCTCGCTTCGCCCGCGAGCGCAAGGTTCCCTATTTCGGCATCTGCTACGGTATGCAGATGGCGGTTCTCGACGCGGCGCGCAATCTGGCCGGTATCGAGGATGCGATGTCATCGGAATTCGACCGCAAGTCCGGCACCCACGTCGTCGGCATCATGACCGAGTGGCTCAAGGGCAACCAGCTTGAAAAGCGCGCGGCCAATGGCGATCTTGGTGGCACCATGCGCCTCGGCGCCTATCCGCATCCTTTGAAGTCGGGCTCGCTGATAGCCGGCATCTACGGCTCCAACGAGGTCTCCGAGCGCCACCGTCACCGCTACGAGGTCAACATCGCCTACAAGGAACAGCTCGAGGCCGCGGGCCTTGTGTTTTCAGGCGTGTCGCCCGATGGCCTGCTGCCCGAAACCATCGAATACCCCCGGGATGTCCATCCCTGGTTCATCGGCGTACAGTACCATCCGGAACTCAAGTCGCGCCCGCTCGAACCGCACCCGCTGTTCGCAAGCTTCATCGAGGCCGCGCTGGAACAGTCACGGCTGGTCTAGCCATTTGGAGACTGTCGCTTCGGCTGCCGCATTCGTTCGGGAAAGTGCACTATCTCTGGTATGTTGAAGCGCGCCAGGTTCGATCGAGCCTGGCGCGTTTCGTATCAGGCGGACTTGCCGATGCCGTGTCTGAACACGGTGAAGAGAAACACCAGCATCGAGGCTGCCGTCAGGATCGATCCTGCCGCCGCCATGCCGTGGCCGCCCTGCTTCAGCGCGATGACGATGCCCGGAACCATGACGATGACGCCGGCCGTCGCAATCAGCAGGTGGATCTTCGCCAGACCCGAGGCTGCCGCCGACGGCGTGACGGTGTAATAGAGCCCGAACAGCCCCATGGTAACCCAGCCGACCAGGTTGAGGTGGGCGTGCGCGCCCGCCAGGCCGTGATCCTCCGATATCGACATCTGGATGCCCCAGAACATGCCGATGGTGACGCAGAGCACGCCTATGACAAAGAAATAAAATCCGATTCCACGCATTGGTATTCCCCCGTTGGTTGCGCCCGGTTGAGGCGCTGCCTGCAATGGCAGTGAAAGAACCGGCGCCGCAATGTGCGACAATTTGGCGCAATTTGACAGGAACCGGAGGTTGTCCCGATTGCAGGTACGGCTCCTGCGGGATGGCTACGGCTTTCGCTCGGTCATGCCAGCCCGCCGCCAAACCAGCTGCTCGCGATCACCGCAGCCGGTACCGGAGCGACCGCCAGCGCCACGCCGAGAAGGAACTGCGGAAACGACATCAGCTTGCTCAGGCCCGTGACCAGCGCAATGCCGCCGCCGCCGCCGAGCAACGTGTTGCCGGGCAGGTTGACCAGCGCGATCAGCGTGAGCATCCGGTGATTGACCAGCCAGGGCTTGAGCCAGCGCGGCGCATGTTGCGTCAGGTAGCGGTCGCGGCCGCGGGGCCCGAGCCGGGCGAAGGCCTCGATCAGCACCGCCACCCGGTCAATGCCGTGACGCCTGAGCCATCCCGCCAGCCTCCGCTCCGGAACCAGCCGCCCCAGCGAAAACGACAGCGTCAGCGCCGCAATCGTCGACAGATAGACGATCAACGCGACCTTCGCGCCAAACACCATCAACAGTGCCACGCCGATCTCCGTGCCCGGCACGAATGGAATGGCCGTCAGCACAATGTAGGCCAGCAGAATGGCCGCGACCCCGCCGAGATAGGCCATGCTGCCATCCGCAAGGTTCGAGACCTGCAGGCGATCCTCGATTGCCATCCCGACCCAGCGCCCGCCGGCGATCAGGCCGGCATAGAACACCACCAGCAGGATGATCCTGATCCATCGGCGGTTCACGCCGGCACTCAATGGGCACGCTTGGGCATAAGGCCGTATCCTGTCATCGGATGTCCCGGTCTTGCGCGAACCGCGCCCCCATGGGTCTGCAATCCCGACCGTACTCATGGCCATGGCGCAGTACTATCGAAAACCGGCTTTGCGAGCGGGAGTGCAGATGGTCCGCGGATAACCACTGGCACGTGTTCACAGGGCTTGCTGCGCAACTGCGCTATCCTATGCCGGATGATGCATGGCGCGATAGTACGATTTGTCCCGGTTGCTAAACATTTGCCGCTTCAGCGGGATCGGGTTAGTTTGATCGCCACAAGATCCAGCCATGCTCGGGCGTCGCGCACCAAGATTTCAACGGCCGAACGGCCAGGAATGATTTCATGCCGCATATAAGTTCAACCCTGCGCCGTCTCGTGCGGCTTGTGCTGCTTGTTGCCATTGTCGCCCTGTCGGCTGCGGCGGCGCGCGCCCAGGAAACGGTCGCACCTGCCGGTCCGACCATCGAGATCGGCGAGGGGGTCATCTCCGATGCCGAGATCCGCAGCCGCATCCAGACCATCTTCCGGGAGATCGAGGGACTGAACCGGATCTTCGTGTCGGTCAGTTCCGGGGTGGTCACGCTCAACGGCCAGGTCGAGGAGGCGGTTCTCGCCCGGAAGGCCGAGGATCTGGTCAGCCGTGTGTCGGGCGTTGTCGCCATCGAGAACCGGTTGACCGAGCAGACCGCGGTAACCGAACGGCTCAAGCCGGTCATCGGCCGCTTCGAGACCCGGCTGCAGCAAAGCCTCGATTATCTGCCGCTGGTGCTTGTCGCCGGCCTTGTCTGGGTGCTCATCGGACTGCTCGGTTGGTTCATCACCACGCGCAACCAGCCCTGGAACTGGCTCACCCCCAACGCCTTCATTGCCGATCTCGTGCGCCAGACCGTCTGGCTGGGGTTCCTGATGCTCGGCGCCGTGGTGGCGCTCGACATTCTCGGCGCCACGGCCGTGCTAGGCACCATTCTGGGCGCCGTCGGTATCATCGGTCTGGCCATCGGTTTTGCCGTCAAGGACACGGTTGAAAACTACATCGCCTCGATCCTGCTGTCGGTCCGCCAGCCGTTCCAGCCTCGCGATTTCATCGCGCTCGAGGGGATGCAGGGCTTTGTTATCCGGCTCACCTCGCGCGCCACCATCCTGATGGACGTGGACGGCAACCACATCCGCATCCCCAATTCCACGGTGTTCAAGGCCACCATCGTCAACTACACCCGCAACCCCGAGCGCCGTTTCTCCTTCGAACTGGGCATCGACGCCGACAGCCAGCTGCACGAGGCGCTGGGAATCTGCCACCAGACCCTTGATGGTCTTGATTTTGTTCTGAAAAATCCGGAGCCTGGCGCCTGGATCGAGCAGGTTGGCGATTCCAATGTCCTCATCGGCGTTTCCGGCTGGATCAACCAGGCGGAGACCGATTTCGTCAAGGCCCGCTCCGAGGCGATCCGCACCGTCAAGACTGCGCTGGAGACCGCCGGCTTCGCGCTGCCCGAGCCAATCTACCGTCTGCGCTTCGATAACGGCGTCCCGGTTCCCGCCGCCGAGCAGCCGAAGCAGAAGTCCGGAACCAGACCCGCTACCGGCCAAAAACCGTCTGCAACGGTCAAACCCGTTCCGGCGGCGGAACCCGAGGCAACCGAAACGCCTGCCGCCGACCAGGTCACCGACACCGCCGTCGACGAGGCCGTGCTGAAAAAGGTCGATGACGAACGCCAGCAGGAGCCGGGCAAGGACCTGCTCTCGAGCAACGGCGAAGACGAACTCGGAGCCCGCCCGCCTGCCTGAGGCGCGACGACGGTCCGGCAGTCTGGCGGCAATATGGGGATTTACAGGACGGCCGGCGTGTCCTCGCGGCAGCTGCGTGACGTCAATCTACAGCCCGACCCCGTTCTATAGATAACGGCAGTCGCGTCCCGGGCCGCTTTTGGCAGAAGCGCGCGGCTGCGTCCAGTGCTGGCGACGGCGCCGAACCATGCTTTGCATGATCCGGGCGGGTCCGTGCACGGCCGGATGCCGCGCGTCCAATGCTTTCAATGCCTTGTCCGGCCCGGCCTGCGATTTCTTCCACACCCCTGGAACCTCGTGCCACACTTTTCGCACTCTCGCCGCCGGATGGATCGCCAACGTGTCGGTCCAGGCGGGAGGAAGGCCTCCGGGCGCTTGCCGTAACGTGCGGCAGGACGATGGAGGAGGCGGAGCACCGGCATTGCTCAGCTGGCAGGTTTCTCGTCCCTCCCGGGCGGGCGCCTGACCAGCCACCGGAGAAATCCTCACCCCTTGTGCCGGCCAGCGCCGGCCGGCAGCCAGGGTGGGGGTGGAAACGGGCCTGTGGCGGGCCGTCTTGCGGATACGGGGAAGGGCGTGGCGTTCAAGCTTCGCCCTGGCGCTCCCGGATCGTCAACGCAAGGCCAAGCCCGTGTCGGAGAATGCCGCAAGCCGATTTCAACCGCCCATGTCCGGGTGGCGGGAAGCGGTACGTCACCGCCTGTCGGATGCGGACACCATCCGGCGAGACTCGGGCCCGCGCGCGGTTTGCGCCACCCAACCTATTCCATCTTCTGAACGGCACAGCCTGCGCGCGGCCCTCCGGAGACTTTACCTGCCCTCATATCCCGGCGGTCTGCCGCGCGGGCGCGCTGCCTCATGCGCCCTTGCCGCGAAACCGTAAATCTGAGACACTCTTGTCGTGTGACGTTCCCGCCCTGACCGCATCGTGTTCCGCGATGTGTAGCCGCGCCGGACCGGAAACGCACGCCCCTGGAGGATCAGACGATGCCTGTTCGCGCCCATCCCGTAAGACCCGTTGCCACTGCTGCGCTCGCATTGGCTCTTGCATCGATGGTTGCCGGCCCCGCCCGGGCCACCGTTTCGATTTCCTGCTCCGACATGAAGTTTGATTCGAGCATCGACATTGTTCTTGGCGCAGGCCCGGTGCCGAACGTGTATTCCGTCTCGCTGTCCGTCGGCGGCCGCGACTTCACCACGGTACCTGGCATGCCCGGCGAGCCGGTCGCCATCGCCCAGGCTTATGACGATGGCGAAGTCTTTCGTATCGATCTCGTTGACGATCAGGCGACACGGCGGGTGGCGGCGATCCGGCTGCTGCGCGCCGATCACGACACCGCGCCCGTGCAGATCGGCTTCGTGCAGATAGAGGACGAGCCGCCGATCGGGATTTCCTGCGTAGGGCCGTGACGCATCCCGTTGCTGCCCCGTGAACTATGAACGGTACCGTTCATATGAATTCATGACGATTTTGACGCTGTGCCAACCAGGCAGGAACGGGCTACTGGGCTTTCTTCACATAGGCCGACATCAGCTGCGCCATCCGCGCATTGCGGATTTCGGCGGTGTTCTCGCCCATCACCACGCCGACCACCGACTTGCCGCCGCGATTGACGGAAGTTGCGAGGTTGAAGCCCGACGCGCGGGTGTATCCGGTCTTCAGCCCGTCGGCACCGGGGATCATCTCCATCGCCTTGTTGTGGCCCTTGATGGTGCGGCCGGCGACGGTCACCTCTGTCTGGCCGAAATAGCCGTAGTAATGCGGGAACTGGCGCCTCAGCGCGATCGACAGCCGCGCCATGTCGGTTGCCGTCGTCACCTGGTTCGGATCGGGCAGGCCCGAAGCGTTCCTGAAGGTCGTGCGGCTCATGCCGAGCGAGCGGGCTTTCGTAGTCATCATCTCGGCGAAGCGGGCTTCCGAGCCGCCGCCGAGGAATTCTGCCACCGCGGTTGCCACATCATTGGCTGATTTGACCACCAGCACCCGGATCGCGGTGTCGACCGGGATCGACTGTCCCGCCTTCAGCCCGAGCTTGGAGGGCGGACGTGCAGCTGCGTTGTGCGAGATCGGAATGAGGTCAGTACGGCCCACGCGGCCCTGGTCCATGGCCTCGAACAGGAGGTACAGCGTCATCATTTTGGTCAGCGAGGCGGGATAGCGCAACTCGTTGGAATTGGCACCGTAGAGCATCTTGCCGCTCTTGGCGTCGACCACGATGGCCGCGTATTTCTCGGTCGTCGGCGCAATCGGCGCGACGCTGTCCTCGATGGAACCGCCCGTCGAGGCGCAGGCCGAAACCACGGCCATCACCACGATCAAACTCAAAGACAAGCGGCATCGGCGCCATGCGCCCGTAATCAGCCCGGTCAAAACCAGCTCCCGTTTTCAGCCCGTTAACCAATTACCGTCTGGGCGCGATTCCTGCAAGGGTGAGACCGTTTTCCCGGTGCAACCACTTGTCGCGGGGCCCGCCGCGCCCGGGCGCGGTTGCGCCCCGTCCGGGCTTGCTGATAAGGGAGGGCCGAACGGAGTAAACTCACCGATGCCATCACCGCGCACCCCACGTCCCCTCGATCATCTCGTGCTTCCGGTCGAGGATCTCGACACCGCGCGGGCCCGCCATTCCGCCCTCGGCTTCACCGTCGCCGCCGATGCGCGCCATCCCTTCGGCACAGAGAATGCCTGCGTGTTCTTCGCCGACGGCACCTATCTCGAGCCGCTGGCGATAGCCTCGCGCGAGGAGTGTGAGGAAGCTGCACGCAAAGGCAATGTCTTCGTCGCCCGCGACCAGGCCTACCGCTTCCGCAGCGGTGAAAATGGCTTCAGTGCGATGGTTGTCGGCTCGAAGGACGCCAAGGCCGATCACGCCCGTTTTGTCGAGCTCGGCATGTCCGGCGGCCAGATGCTCACCTTTTCCCGGCCAATGACCTTTCCCGACGGTTCGCAGCAGACCGCAAGCTTCGAGCTGTCATTCGCGGGCGATCTGCGCTCGCCGGATTTCTTCGGCTTCGCCGTCGAGCGCATCAATGTCCCCTCCGCCGACCGGTCCGCGCTGACGGCGCATCCAAACGGTGTGGAAGGTATTGCCGAAATCATCCTGTCTGAACCCAACCCGACTGATTTCCAGTATTTCATCCAGGAGCTTGCCTGCAACCGCGAGGTTGACGCCAACTCCTTCGGCATGTCGGTCGAGCTCGACGGCGCCACGGTCACCGTCTTCAACAAGGCCGGGCTCGAAACCCATCTGGGCATCGTCGATCCGTCGCGCGAACGCGGTCTTCTCGGCCGCGCCGTGGTCTACCGGGTCAGGGATCTGCAGGCGCTCGCGGCGCTGTTCCTGAAAAACAACGTCACCGCCCGCCAGGTGGCCGGCCGGCTGATCGTCGACCCGGCTCCGGGCCAGGGCGTCTGCTACTGCTTCGAGGAAATCCGATGATCCATAAGCCCAATGCGACCGTCGCGGTCGGCAACGCAATCTTCGACAATGCCAGGCCGCTGACCCTGATCGCCGGTCCCTGCCAGTTCGAATCCCGCGATCATGCCTTCCAGATGGCGGGCGCGCTGAAGGAGCTGTGCGAAGGGCTCGGCATCGGGCTCGTCTACAAATCGAGCTACGACAAGGCCAATCGCACCTCGCTGTCGAGCACCCGCGGCGCCGGCCTCGATGCGGCGATGCCGGTTTTTGACGAGTTGCGCGAGAAACTGGGGCTTCCGGTGCTCACCGATATCCACAGCGAGGAGCAATGCGCCATCGTCGCCCCGCATGTCGATGTGCTGCAGATCCCGGCTTTCCTGTGCCGTCAGACCGACCTGCTGGTCGCCGCCGCCAGGACCGGCAAGGTCATCAATGTCAAGAAGGGCCAGTTCCTCGCCCCCTGGGACATGAAGAACGTGCTCGGCAAGATCACCGGCTCGGGCAATGCCAACGTGCTGCTCACCGAACGCGGCGCCTCCTTCGGCTACAACACGCTGGTCAGCGACATGCGCGCCCTGCCGATCATGGCCGACATGGGCGCACCGGTGATCTTTGACGCCACCCATTCGGTGCAGCAGCCCGGCGGGCAGGGGACCACCTCGGGTGGCGAGCGCCGTTTCGTCGAGACGCTGGCCCGTGCGGCCGTCGCCGTCGGCATTGCCGGTGTGTTCATCGAGACGCATGAGGATCCGGACAATTCCACCTCCTCCGACGGCCCCAACATGATCCCGCTCAAGGAGCTGCCGAGGCTGCTCGAAACCCTGATGGCGTTTGACGCGGTCGCCAAGCGCTGATCGGCCATCACGCTTTGACGCAAGGCTGAACACAAAAAGGCCGCCGGGTTTGTCCCCGGCGGCCTTTTGCGTGTCATCATCGGCGATGGTTTCAGAACTCGCTCCAGCTCTCTTCCTTCCGGGCGGTTGCCGCGCCGCCGCGTCCGAAGGCCGAGGCGATCTTGGCGCCGAGCGCCCTTGCCGGATACTGCGCCGGTCTGGAAGCTGGCGTGGCCACGGCGGGTGCCCGGCGTGGCTGGCCGCCGGTGGTGAAACGCCTCATCAGCCCCTCGAGCTTGACCGCTTCGCTGGACAGGCCCTGGGTTGCCGCATTGGTTTCTTCCACCATCGCCGCGTTCTGCTGCGTGGTCTGGTCCATCTGGTTGATCGCCGCGTTGATCTCGGCCAGTGCCGTCGACTGCTCGCGCGCGCCGGTGACGATCGACTGGATCAGCTCGTTGATCTTGCCGACCTGGCTTTCGATCTCGCCGAGCGCCGTGCCGGTCTGGTTGACCAGCGTCACGCCGGTGCCGACCTGGGTCGAGGAGGTGTCGATCAGCGTCTTGATCTCTTTCGCCGCATTGGCCGAGCGTCCGGCCAGTTCGCGCACTTCCTGGGCGACCACTGCGAATCCCTTGCCTGCTTCGCCTGCGCGCGCCGCTTCCACCCCGGCATTGAGCGCCAGCAGGTTGGTCTGGAAGGCGATGTCGTCGATCACTGAGATGATCTGGCTGATCTGCTTCGACGACTCCTCGATGCGCTCCATGGCCGAAATCGCGTTCTTGACCACGGCTCCGGATTTCTCCGCACCGGTCTTGGCGGCACCGACCATCTGGCTGGCTTCCTCGGCGCGCTGCGACGAGCTCTTCACCGTCGAGGTGATTTCATCAAGCGCCGCCGCGGTTTCTTCCAGCGAAGCCGCCTGCTGCTCGGTGCGCTTGGACAGGTCGTCCGAAGCAGCCCCGATTTCGGAGGAGGCGAGCCGCACGGCTTCGGTGGTCGAAGAAATATCGTCGATTGTTTCGCTGAGCGATCCGACCGCGGCGTTGAACTCCGTGCGCAGCTTCTCGTAGGCCGGCGCGAAATTCGCATCGATACGATAGGCGAGGTTGCCCGAAGACAGGTTCTCGAGCCCTGTGGTCAGCGCTTCGATGACCCGGACGCGCTCGGTATCTTCGGCCGCCTGGCGTTCGGCTGCTTCATGCTCGAGCCGCTTGATCTCGGCCTGCTCGGCTTCGGAGCGGGCTCGCGCCGACTTCCGTTCCATCGCGGCTTCGCGGAAATAGGCCACCGATTGCGCCATCTCGCCGATCTCGTCCTTGCGCTCGGCATGCGGCACCTCATCGGAATAGTCGCCGGCCGCCAGCTTGCCCATGTAGTCCTTCATGTCGGTGAGCGGACGGATGACCTTGCGCGACACATAGACCATCAGGGCAAGTCCCAGAGCCAGTGCCAACGCAGCGAAAACAGTTCCGGCAACCACCGACTTGTCGGCATCGGCATTCATGGTTTCAATCCGGCTGGCGGTTTCGGCTTCGATCTGGGCCTGTGCCGCTTCGACGGCGGTCGAAGACTTTTCGATTTCCTTCTGCAGATTGTCCGCCACCTGGTCGAACGATCCCATCAGCTTGTTGCCCTCCGCCGGACCGCCGGCGACATAGGCCTGGGCCATCTCGATGCCGGCAGCAAGGAAGACCGCATACTGCTCTTTCAGCGACTTAATGGCCGTGCGCAAGGCCGGATTGTTGAGGCTGTCTCCGATCTCGACAACCCGCTGTGCCTTTGTGCTCAGCTCTTGCGCGGCCTCTTCGGCCAGGGCGAACCCGTCATCCAGACCGTCCATGCCCCGCGTGGCCGAAACATCGGTCAGCGCTTCTTGGGTCGACACGATGTCGAGTTCGATGCCCTTGGTCAGCACCGCCAGTTCGGTGATCAGCTTGTCGCTTGTCTTGGTGTCGCTGGCCAGTTCGTGGCTGCTCTTGGCGAGATCGATGATCATGTAATCGGCATAACCGATGGCCGCGAGATTGGTCGCGATCAGCGCCGCTATTGCGAAAGGCAAGGCACGGCCGAGTTTTAGGTCGGTAATACGCACTTCAGGGCTCCGATATGCTCGTTATGACTGCAGAATGTAAAACAGGTGGATTTGCTGCGCGGCAACCAATGCCGCCCGGTGGACCTGTCGGTCCGCTCTTGCTGATCGATGGTCACGCCGGCCGGCGTTGATGCGCGACCGCGCAATGTTGGGGGCGCGCTGCAGGCGGCGGGTAATCGCGCCGGCCTGGCAGTCGGCCTGTGCTGTGATGGGTATGCGGGCGGATGGCATGCAGTTTCCTTGAAAACCGGATTCCGGATTGGGGTTATGGGTGCGGAATCATTCCATCAGCCCGCCGTATCATGCGGCGGGCATGATGCCCTTAAGCCCTGTCGACATCGCCACCCTAGAGTATGAGCGGTTACTGATAAATTAACGGAAGCTTTTCAAAGGGCTGCGAAATTTGGCCTGGTCGGTGTTCGTGAAAAATTCACAACGCGATCATTGGTCTGCGGGAAGCTGGCGGATTGGGGGCCTCGCTCCAGGGCATTACACGCTTGAAATAGCACGTCTTCCGTTGCGGATGCCAATTGATAAACTTTCCTTAGTTAATGAAGTATGCTTTATGCATGAAATGCTTTCAATCAAATGCGGCGGCTTCGGCCAGCCTGGTCGAAGCGCCATGCACACAGGCCACCGGCTTGTCCCCGGCGGCGGCTTCCGTCGTATCATCGAGATGTGAATTGGGACGTGGTTCAGCCCTGCCGTCAGCGCCAGCTGCTGTGCCTCGTTGGCCAGTGGAAATGGACGGCAACCGGTCCCTTCACAAATGGTGCGGCTCGCGCTGCGGCGTTGGTCTTGAGGCGCCCGGCGAGGTCCTCGAGATAGACTGCCTCGGTCGACCGGCGCTGCGTTGCGACAGTGCGTATTCCGATGCCATCGTCAGCTTCCAGGCTGCGCCCGCAATTGATTTTTCAGCGCAGTGCGGTAAGACGGCGCAACGCCGCCCGGCGGCACTTGAATCCCAGGCCCAGCCTCTCAAGAAGGAAAATCACCATGACCGCCATTATCGATATTGTCGGACGGGAAGTTCTCGACAGCCGCGGAAATCCCACCGTGGAAGTGGATGTGCATCTCGAGGACGGCTCCATGGGGCGCGCGATGGTGCCGTCCGGCGCGTCCACCGGGGCGCACGAAGCCGTTGAGCTGCGCGATGGCGGCGGCCGTTACCTCGGCAAGGGCGTCGAAAAGGCCGTTGCCGCCGTCAATGGCGCGCTGCGCGACGCTATCTGCGGCATGGATGCCGAGGGCCAGATCGCGCTCGACAAGGCGATGATCTCGCTCGACGGCACTGCGAACAAGAGCAAGCTCGGCGCCAATGCCATTCTCGGCGTCTCGCTCGCTGCCGCCCGCGCCGCCGCGCAATCGAGCGGCCTGCCGCTCTACCGCTATGTCGGCGGCGCCAATGCGCGCCTGCTTCCCGTTCCGATGATGAACATCATCAATGGCGGGGCGCACGCCGACAACCCGATCGACTTTCAGGAATTCATGATCATGCCGGTCGGCGCCGACACGCTGCGCGACGCAGTGCGCATGGGCTCGGAAGTCTTCCACACCCTCAAGAAGGAACTCGCCGCCGGCGGCCACAACACCAATGTCGGCGATGAAGGCGGTTTTGCGCCCGATCTCAAGAGCGCGCCCGATGCGCTCGATTTCATCATGAAGTCGATCGAAAAGGCCGGCTACCGTCCGGGCGAGGACATTCATCTTGCGCTCGATTGTGCCGCCACCGAGTTCTTCAAGAACGGCAAGTACGAGCTGGAAGGCGAGGGGCGCTCGCTCGAGCCTGAGGCCATGGCCGACTATCTCGCCGAACTGCAGGCAAAGTACCCGATCATCTCGATCGAGGACGGCATGGGCGAGGATGACTGGGACGGCTGGAAGGCGCTGACCGACAAGATCGGCGACAAGTGCCAGCTGGTCGGTGACGACCTGTTCGTCACCAACTCGGCGCGGCTGCGCGACGGCATCAAGATGGGGGTGGCCAATTCGATCCTGGTCAAGGTCAACCAGATCGGCACGCTGTCGGAGACGCTGGACGCGGTCGAGACCGCCCACAAGGCGCGCTACACCGCGGTAATGAGCCACCGTTCGGGCGAGACCGAGGACTCGACCATTGCCGATCTGGCGGTCGCCACCAATTGCGGACAGATCAAGACCGGCTCGCTGTCGCGCTCCGACCGGCTCGCCAAGTACAACCAGCTCATCCGCATCGAGGAAGAGCTGGGCGTCGAAGCCGCCTATGCCGGCGCCTCGGTGCTGCGCGGATAACGTATTGCCGCCATGATGCCCGCACAGGCGGGCGCCAGGACACGTCGGAAGCCCGCATGAAAATGCGGGCTTTTGCATGCAGTGCAGCAATTCGCGCGACCGGCTAACGCTAAATTAAGCTTGGGCTGTCATTCTCGCCCACTCGCAGGGGTAAGGCGTTTTTCGAATGCGGACACAGTTTAGAAAGCAGCGAGTCTGGGGCCGTTGGGTCGTTCCGGTACTCTCGGCTGCCTGTTTTACCTATTTTGGGTTTCATTCCTGGTCAGGTGCCTATGGTCTCAATTCGGCCGAGGCGCTTGAGATCCGCCGTGTCGAATTGTCCGAACGCCTTGCAACCTTGACCGAACGCAGGCAACATCTCGAACGCAAGGTCATGCTGTTGAGCGACGGTGCGGTTGAGGCCGACATGCTGGACGAGCGGGCGCGGGCGCTGTTGAATGTCGCCCGCGAGGACGAGGTCGTCTATTTCAACTGATTTAGACAGTTAACTGGACTCCGGTTAACATTAAGAAATGTCAATAAAAACAATGCCGTGACAGGAATATCAGCTATGCGTTTATGCGCTTGCTGATGGACCGCAATTTCCCTATGGTCAACTCAACATGACCACTGGGAGGATGACATGGCGCCACGCAAAAGCACCACAGCCGCATCCCGCAAGAAACCCGCTGAAAAGAGCGGGCTGAGCGGCGGAATCACCGAATTCGACAAGGCGACCGAACTCGAGGCCTATCGCGAGATGCTTCTCATCCGCCGCTTTGAGGAAAAGGCCGGCCAGCTTTACGGCATGGGCTTCATCGGCGGCTTCTGTCACCTCTATATCGGCCAGGAAGCCGTCGTTGTCGGCATGCAGATGGCTTTGAAGGATGGCGACCAGGTCATCACCGGCTATCGCGATCACGGCCACATGCTGGCCAAGGGTATGGAAGCGCGCGGCGTCATGGCCGAGCTGACAGGCCGCCAGGGAGGCTACTCCCGCGGCAAGGGCGGCTCGATGCACATGTTCTCCAAGGAGAAGGATTTCTACGGCGGGCACGGCATCGTCGGCGCCCAGGTTTCGCTCGGTACGGGTCTCGCCTTTGCCAACAAGTACCGCGGCAATGACAGCGTCTCGGTCGCCTATTTCGGCGACGGTGCCGCCAATCAGGGCCAGGTCTACGAGAGCTTCAACATGGCCGCACTCTGGAAGCTGCCGGTCATCTATATCGTCGAGAACAACCGTTACGCCATGGGCACGTCGACGGCGCGCTCGTCGGCCCAGTCGAACTTCTCGCTGCGCGGCAACTCCTTCGGCATCCCGGGCCACCAGGTCGACGGCATGGACGTGCGCGCGGTTCACGCCGCCGCCGTCGAGGCTGTCGCCTATTGCCGCTCCGGCAAGGGCCCGATCATCCTCGAGATGCTGACCTACCGCTACCGCGGCCACTCGATGTCCGATCCTGCGAAATACCGCTCCAAGGACGAAGTCCAGAAGATGCGCTCCGAGCACGACCCGATCGAACAGGTCAAGGCGCGCATGCTCGAGCTCAAGCACGCCACGGAGGACGATCTCAAGGCCATCGACAAGAAGGTGCGGGATATCGTGGCGGACTCGGCCGACTTCGCCCAGAACAATCCGGAGCCGGATGCATCCGAGCTCTACACCGACATTCTGCTGTAAGGGGAGGGACCACCATGCCGATTGATATCCTGATGCCTGCGCTGTCCCCGACCATGGAAGAGGGCACGCTGTCGAAATGGCTCAAGAACGAGGGTGACTCCGTCGCCGCCGGCGACGTGATCGCCGAAATCGAAACCGACAAGGCGACGATGGAAGTCGAAGCTGTCGACGAGGGCAAGATCGGCAAGATCGTCGTCCCTGCCGGCACTGAGAACGTCAAGGTCAACGCCGTCATCGCCGTGCTCTTGGAAGAGGGCGAAAGCGCCTCCGACATCGGCTCGACGAAGAAGGCCGAGCCGGCGCCCGAGCCGGCTGCGACCGCCCCGAAGGAAGAAGCCAAATCCGAAGCCCCGGCCTCGGTGCCGGCCGCTCCCAAGGCTCCGGTTGAAAACACCGCGGCCGCCGACCCGGCGATCCCGGCGGGCACCGAAATGGTGCCGACCACCGTGCGCGAAGCGCTGCGCGACGCCATGGCCGAGGAAATGCGCGCCAACGAGGACGTCTTCCTCATGGGCGAGGAGGTTGCCGAATACCAGGGCGCCTACAAGATCAGCCAGGGCCTGCTGCAGGAATTCGGCCCGCGCCGCGTCGTCGACACCCCGATCACCGAGCACGGGTTTACGGGCATCGGCGTTGGTGCGTCGATGGCCGGCCTTCGCCCCATCGTCGAGTTCATGACCTTCAACTTCGCCATGCAGGCGATCGATCAGATCATCAACTCCGCCGCCAAGACGCTTTACATGTCGGGCGGCCAGATGGGCGCGCCGATCGTCTTCCGCGGCGCCAATGGCGCGGCTGCCCGCGTCGGCGCCCAGCACTCGCAGTGCTATGCCGCCTGGTACAGCCACATACCCGGCCTCAAGGTGGTGATGCCCTATACGGCGGCCGACGCCAAGGGCCTGCTCAAGGCCGCGATACGCGACCCGAACCCGGTGATCTTTCTCGAAAACGAGATCCTTTACGGCCACTCCTTCGATGTGCCGAAGATGGATGATTTCGTGCTGCCGATCGGCAAGGCCCGGATCCACAAGCAGGGCAAGGACGTCACCATCGTCTCCTTCGGTATCGGCATGAGCTACGCCGTCAAGGCGGTCGAGGAACTCTCCGGCATGGGTATCGATGTCGAGTTGATCGATCTGCGCACCATCCGCCCGATGGATCTGCCGACCGTGATCGAAAGCGTCAAGAAGACCGGCCGCCTGGTCACCGTCGAGGAAGGCTATCCGCAGTCCTCCGTCGGCACCGAGATCGCCACGCGCGTGCAGCAACAGGCGTTCGATTATCTCGACGCGCCGATCATCACGATCGCGGGCAAGGATGTTCCGATGCCCTACGCAGCAAACCTCGAGAAACTGGCGCTGCCGAACGTCGCGGAGATCGTCGATGCGGTCAAAGCCGTCACCTACACCGCTTAACGGGAGGACTGTCAGATGCCTATCAACATCACAATGCCCGCCCTGTCGCCGACCATGGAGGAGGGCAACCTCGCCAAATGGCTGGTCAAGGAAGGTGACAAGGTTGGCCCCGGCGACGTGATCGCCGAGATCGAGACCGACAAGGCGACGATGGAAGTCGAAGCCGTCGATGAAGGCACCGTCGCCAGGATCGTGGTTCCCGCCGGCACCGAAGGCGTCAAGGTCAATGCCCTGATCGCCATCCTTGCCGCCGACGGCGAAAGCGTTGACGATGCGGCCAAGGGCGGTGGAGACGCTCCGGCGCCTGCTGCCGCAGAAGCCCCGAAGGCCGAAGCCGCCAAGGCTGACGCGGCGCCGACACCGGACAACAAGCCGATACGTGATCAGAATCCGGCAGCACCCGCAGCCCCTCCGGCGCCGGTCGCGGCTTCGGGCGAGCGCACCTTCTCCTCGCCGCTGGCCCGACGCATCGCCAAGGAAGCCGGCGTCGACGTCTCGGCGATTTCCGGCTCCGGCCCCCATGGCCGTGTCGTCAAGAAGGACGTCGAAGCCGCGATCGCCTCGGGCACCGGCAAGGCGCCGGCCGCCGAAGCCGCGCCGCAGGCTGCTGCGTCCGCTGCTCCTGCCGCAGCACCAAAGGGCATGTCCGATGACGCGGTCCTGAAGAACTTCGCCGAAGGCTCCTATGAGCTGGTCAAGCACGACGGCATGCGCAAGACCATCGCCCGCCGCCTGCAGGAATCCAAGCAGACGATCCCGCATTTCTACGTCACGGTGGATTGCGAACTCGATGCGCTGCTCAAGCTGCGCTCCGAGCTCAACAAGGCGGCGCCGCTCAAGGACGACAAGCCCGCCTACAAGCTCTCGGTCAACGACATGGTGATCAAGGCGCTGGCGCTCGCATTGCGCGACGTGCCCGATGCCAACGTGTCCTGGACCGACGAGAACATGGTGATGCACAAGCATTCCGATGTCGGCGTCGCCGTCTCCATTCCCGGCGGCCTGATCACCCCGATCATCCGCTCGGCCGAGCTCAAGACGCTGTCGGCGATTTCCAACGAGATGAAGGACCTCGGCAAGCGCGCCAAGGACCGCAAGCTCAAGCCCGAGGAATACCAGGGCGGAACCTCGTCGGTCTCCAACATGGGCATGATGGGCGTCAAGGATTTTGCCGCCGTCATCAACCCGCCGCATGCGACCATCCTCGCCGTCGGAGCGGGCGAACAGCGTGCCGTCGTCAAGGACGGAGCGCTTGCGATCGCCACGGTGATGAGCGTCACCTTGTCGACCGACCACCGTGCCGTCGACGGTGCGCTGGGGGCGGAATTGCTCGCAGCCTTCAAGGGCTACATCGAGAACCCGATGGGAATGCTGGTCTGAGACTGCTCCGGGAGAAGTGACGATCAACGCTAAGGGACGCGGCAAATGGCTGACAATGGTGTGAACGAGAACTTCGGCAAGACCTGGACCTGGATGGCGGTCCTCGCCGCCATCTGCATCGTGGGCGGTTTCCTCGCGCTCACCAATCCGTTCGGCGCCACCATCTTTGCCGTGACGCTGGCAGGCTGGGTGTTCCTGATCCAGGGCATCATCCAGGTCTTCCACGCGTTTCGCGTCCGCGACTGGACCGGCTTCCTCTGGTCGCTCGGCATCGGCGTGCTTTCACTGCTGGTCGGCATCGTGCTGGTCGCCGACCCGTTGGCCGGCGCCATTCCGCTGACGCTCCTGGTCGCGGTGCTGTTCCTGGCGACCGGTGTCGCCAAGACCATGTTTGCGCTCGCGCTCAGGCCGCTCGACGGCTGGATCTGGGTGCTGGCCTCCGGCTTGGTTTCGGTGGTGCTCGGGGTTATGATCCTTGCCGGACTGCCGGCAACTGCGACCACCATCCTCGGCCTGCTGCTCGGCATCGAACTGGTGTCGAACGGTGTGCTGTTCCTGTTCGTGGCTCTGGGCCTGCGCAAGCTGGGTGAAATGCGGTGAGCGGCATATGAAAACCGTCCTCTGCTACGGCGACAGTCTGACCTGGGGCTACGACCCGGAAACCCGGTCGCGGCACGCGCTCGAAGACCGCTGGCCATCGGCACTGGCGGCAAGCCTGGGTGAGGGCGTCCACGTCGTCGCCGACGGGCTGAATGGCCGCACCACGGCGTTTGACGATTACACCGGCGATTGCGACCGCAACGCCACGCGCACGCTGCCGACAGCGCTGCACGCCCATGCGCCGCTCGATCTTGTGATCATAATGCTCGGCTCCAACGACATGAAGCCGGCGGTCGCGGGCACGGCGCATGCGGCGTCCAAGGGGATCCGGAGGCTCTTGCAGCTGATCCGGCTGCACGCCTGGCCGGTTGAGCAGGATGTGCCGCAGACACTCGTCGTGGCGCCGCCGCCGCTGGTGGAAACCGCCGACCCGGATTTCGGAGCGATGTTCGAGGGCGGTGTAGAGCAGTCGGCAATGCTCGCCTCGTTCTATGCCGATCTGGCGGACGAGATGGGAGCGGGTTTCTTCGATGCAGGTTCCGTGGCCGAATGCTCGGCAATCGACGGGGTGCATCTCGACGCCAGGAACACCCGCGCCATCGGCCGCGGACTGTCGCCGGTGGCGCGGCTGCTGCTGGGACACTGAATTTGGAGCAATTGACCAAGGTCAAGGAGAACAATGGCTTCGGGCGGATAGAGTGCAGTCATCACCCAACCAACGAGGAGATGATTGATGTCGAATACGCCCCACGAACTGGCGGAGGAATTTCCCGAACACGTCGCGAAAATGCATGAGTTGAAACAGGGCGACGCCCATTTCGCCAAACTCTTCGATGCGTATCACGACATCAACCGGGCCATTCACCGCGCCGAAACGAACATTGAGCCGACGGACGATTTCAACATGGAATCGATGCGCAAGGAGCGCCTGAAGCTCAAGGACGAAATCTACGGGATGCTGGCGGGCTGACGAAGCCCCGACGCGCCCCGGACAGCTGGCAGGGCGGGCGTTGATCCGTCCGCCCTGACTAAGAGGAGACGAGGCGTGTCAAACACTTACGACGTGATCATCATCGGTTCCGGCCCCGGCGGCTATATAGCGGCCATCCGCGCCGCCCAGCTCGGCCTGAAGACCGCCGTGGTCGAACGCGAGCACCTGGCCGGCATCTGCTCGAACTGGGGCTGCATCCCGACCAAGGCGCTGCTGCGCTCGGCGGAGGTGCTGCATCTGTCCGAACACGCCAAGAATTACGGCCTCAAGCTCGAAGGCAGCGTAACGCCCGATATCGAAGCCATCGTCAAGCGCTCGCGCGGCATTGCCGAGCGGATGAATGGCGGCGTCGGCTTCCTGATGAAGAAGAACAAGGTCGACGTCATCTGGGGCGAGGCGAAACTCACCAAGCCGGGCGAGATCGTCGTTGCCAAGACCACCAAGAAGATCGTCGAGCCGCAGGGCCCGATCCCGAAGAACACGCTGGGCGAGGGCACCTACACCGCCAAGCACATCATCGTCGCCACCGGCGCCCGTCCCCGCGCGCTTCCGGGCATCGAGCCCGACGGCAAGCTGATCTGGACCTATTTCGAGGCGATGAAGCCCGAGAAGATGCCGAAATCGCTGCTGGTCATGGGCTCCGGCGCCATCGGCATCGAGTTCGCCTCCTTCTACCGCACCATGGGTGTCGACGTGACCGTGGTCGAGGTGATGAAGACCGTGATGCCGGTCGAGGACGCGGAAATCTCCGCCTTCGCCAAGAAGCAGTTCGACAAGCAGGGCATGAAGATCCTGCTCGAGGCCAAGGTCACCAAGGTCGAGAAGGGCGCTGATTCGATCACCGCGCATGTCGAGCTCAAAGACGGCAAGGTCGAGAAGATCACCGCCGACCGGATGATTTCGGCCGTTGGCGTGCAGGGCAACATCGAGAACATCGGTCTGGAAACGCTTGGTGTGAAGACCGATCGCGGCTGCATCGTCATCGACGGCTACGGCAAGACCAACGTGCCCGGCATCTACGCCATCGGCGATGTCGCCGGTCCGCCGATGCTGGCCCACAAGGCCGAGCACGAAGCCGTCATCTGCGTCGAGAAGATCGCCGGCCTGCCGAACGTTCACCCGATGGACAAGCTCAAGATCCCCGGCTGCACCTATTGCAATCCGCAGGTGGCTTCAGTCGGCCTGACCGAGGCGAAGGCCAAGGAACAGGGCCGCGACATCCGCGTCGGCCGTTTCCCCTTCGTCGCCAACGGCAAGGCGATTGCGCTGGGCGAGGACCAGGGCATGGTCAAGACCATCTTCGACAAGAAGACCGGCGAGCTTTTGGGCGCGCATCTTGTCGGCGCCGAAGTCACCGAGCTGATCCAGGGCTTTGTGGTGGCGATGAACTTGGAGACCACCGAGGAAGAGCTGATGCACACCATCTTCCCGCATCCGACGATCTCGGAGACGCTGAAGGAAAGCGTACTCGACGCCTATGGGCGGGCATTGAACGCGTGACCGGCTTTCGCCGGTTGCCTCGGATCGTTGTGATGCCAGCCGTTGGCGGAGCAGGTCTGGGTGCTCTGGCGGGTCTTGCCGCCCTTCGCGGCCGCGGCGCGGTCGAGTTCGGGACGCTCCACCTTGAAGGACTGGCGGGAATCGCGGCGGTATCCGTCGTCCTGGCATTGATGGGGCTGCTGCTCGGTCTTACATTCTGGTTGATCATGCGGGCGCTGCACGCCGCGGCAAAAGGAGACAGACGATGATGATGGAACATCAGATGGGGTTTCTGGCCATGCCGGGGCTCGGGTTCTTCGGTCTGCTGCTGGTCGGCCTGATTGCCGGCTATGTCGCCGAACGCGCCATGAACCGCGACCACGGGCTGTTCACCAACATGCTCGTCGGCATCGGTGGCTCGTTCGTCGGCAGCGCGCTCGCCGGTGTGCTCAACATCAATTACTACGGATTTGCCGGAAATCTGGTAGTCGCCATCATCGGCGCGCTCCTGATCCTCTGGGTCTTCGGACGCACGAAGCGCGGCTGAACCACCAACGCTTGCAAAGGACCGCATCATGGTCACCATTCTCGACGCCACAACCCCGGTCGCAAAGCGCGTGCGGCATCCGGAAAAGCAGAACCGGCCCGACACCGAGGTCAAGCGCAAGCCCGAATGGATCCGCGTCAAGGCGCCGACCTCGAAGGGCTACCAGGAAACCCGCTCGATCGTGAAGGACAACAACCTCGTCACCGTCTGCGAGGAGGCCGGCTGCCCGAATATCGGCGAATGCTGGGACAAGAAGCACGCCACCTTCATGATCATGGGCGAGATCTGCACCCGCGCCTGCGCCTTCTGCAACGTGATTACCGGCAAGCCCAACCCGCTCGATCCGAACGAGCCCGACAACGTCGCCAATGCCGTCAGACAGATGGGCTTGCAGCACGTGGTCATCACCTCGGTCGACCGCGACGATCTCGACGACGGCGGCGCCGAGCATTTCGAAAAGGTGATCTGGGCCATCCGCGCCGCGTCACCCGAAACCACCATCGAGATCCTGACGCCGGATTTCCTGCGCAAGCCCGGCGCACTTGAGCGCGTCGTGGCCGCCAAACCGGACGTCTTCAACCATAATCTCGAAACCGTGCCGGGCAATTATCTCACCGTCCGCCCCGGCGCGCGTTATTTCCATTCGCTCCGTCTGCTGCAGCGGGTCAAGGAACTCGATCCGACGATGTTCACCAAGTCGGGCATCATGGTGGGCCTTGGCGAGGAGCGCAACGAGGTGCTGCAGCTGATGGACGATCTGCGCTCAGCCGATGTCGACTTCATGACCATCGGCCAGTACCTGCAGCCGACCCGCAAGCACCACGAGGTCATGAGCTACGTCACGCCCGACGAGTTCAAGAGCTACGAAAAAATCGCCTACACCAAGGGCTTCCTGATGGTCTCCTCGAGCCCGCTGACCCGCTCCTCGCACCACGCCGGCGATGATTTCGCGCGGTTGAAGGCGAACCGGGACGCCAGAGCACTGTCCGCGGCCGAATAGACATTCAGAGCCGGTTGTTTTCATTCCCGCCATCGGACCCGTTGGCGGGAGCCTTAGTACGGGTACGCGGCGTGACGATTTCAATCACGGTTGACGAGGCGGCTGAACGCTTGCAAACGGCAGATCGGGTGCTTGTCATCGGCTGTGCCGGAAGCGGCAAGAGCACGCTTGCACGAAAGCTGGCCGGGCGTCTCAGCCTGCCTCATGTTTCCATGGACCGGGAAGTTTTCTGGTTGCCGGGGTGGCAGTTGCGGCCCCGGATGGATGCGATGGCAAAATTGCAGGATATCGTGGCCCGGGACCGCTGGATCCTTGATGGCACAAGTCCGGGCACCCTGCCGTTGCGCCTTCCGCGCACCCATCTGGTGCTCTGGCTGCGTCCGCCGCGCCTGATGTCGCTCTATGGCGTGGTCTCGCGCTGGTTGCGATTTCGCGGCCGGTCCCGTCCTGACATGGCAGATGGCTGCCCTGAAAGGCTGGGCCGCGACTTCGTTGCTTACATCTGGAATTTCGAGAAGACGGAAAGCCCGGAGATCGAACGAAATCTTGCGGCATTTGGGCAGAATGTTCCGGTTTGCGTGTTGAAATCCCGGTCAGACAACGCCCGACTACTTGCCATGACCGTTTCGGTTGATTAGCTCCATTCCATGCCAACTTACCAGACCACTCGCAAGGTTCCCCATTCCCCTCGCCAGATGTTCGATCTGGTCGCCGATGTCGAATGTTACCCGGAATTCCTGCCGCTGTGCGAGGCGCTCAGTGTCCGCTCGCGCAAGGAGGGCGACGACAAGTCCCTGCTGATCGCTGACATGACCGTGGGCTACAAGGCGATCCGCGAGACCTTCACCAGCCAGGTGCTGCTGAAGCCGGATGAGCTTGCCATCGATGTCAAATATCTCGACGGCCCGTTCAAGTATCTCAACAATGAATGGCGCTTCGAGCCGCACGGGAATGGCGGCTGCGAGGTTCGCTTCTTCATTGATTACGAATTCAAGAGCAGGGTGCTCGGCGCGCTGATGGGGTCGATGTTCGACCGCGCCTTCCGCATGTTCGCCGAGGCGTTTGAAAAGCGGGCCCGGGAAATCTACGGCGAGCCCGGCGTTTCCTGAGAGCCTGAACCAAGTGCCGCTCTGCCGATAAGCGCTTCAAGAGCGGCCCGCACCGTGGCCGCGCGGATCATGTCGCGGCTCCAGGCAGGATCCCAGCGCAATTCGACTGCGCTGGTCAGGTCGCCCGGGCCGGACAGACCCATCCACACCAGGCCGACAGGCTTGTGCGGCGAGCCGCCGCCGGGACCGGCGACACCGGTGACCGAAACAGCGAAGTCCGCGCGTGAGCGCCGCCGCGCGCCGAGCACCATTTCCGTCGCCACCTGGGCCGAGACCGCGCCGAAGGATGCAAGCGTGGTTTCCCGGACGCCCAGCATGTCCTGCTTGGCCTGGTTCGAGTAGGTGACGAACCCCCGGTCGAACACCGTCGAAGACCCGGCAATATCGGTGATCGCGCCGGCGATCAGCCCGCCGGTGCAGGATTCGGCCGTCGCCACCATCGCGCCCAGGGCCGGAAACGTATCGACGATCTGCTGCGCTAGCCGCCGGCACTCCGCGTGCATCGCCTCAAGCATCGCCGCCTCGCTTTGTGGTTCGCCGCTCATTTCGGCTCTCCGAACACCACGGTCGCCGTGGCGATCGCCGCGATGCCCTCGCGGCGGCCGATGAACCCGATCATCTCGTTGGTCGTCGCCTTCACCGAGCAGCGGTCGACGGAGATGCCGAGAATACGGGCAAGCGACTGGCGCATTTCGAGCCGGTGCGGTCCGATCTTCGGCGCTTCCGCGATCAGCGAGACATCGGCATTCATGATCACGCCGCCGGCCTTGCGCACGATGCCTGCCGCGTGGGCAAGGAAGATCTCCGACGCCGCGCCGCGCCACTGCGGTTCGGATGGCGGGAAATGGTCGCCGATGTCGCCGGCGGCGCAGGTCGCCAGCAGCGCGTCGGTCAGCGCATGCAGGCCGACATCCGCATCGGAATGTCCGTCAAGACGCTGATCATGCGGGATTTCCACGCCGCACAGGGTTACGAAACTGCCCGGTACCAGCCGGTGCACGTCATAGCCGTTGCCGGTGCGCACATCGGGCAATCGATCAAGTGCGGATGTCTGGTCGGCCATGGGTGTCTCCTCCGGAGGCGGGGCTTGCGGGTTGGCATGCTTGCTCACGACGTGTTTAGGGCTTGCGTTAACCGGAAAAAAGATCTTTTGCATTTTTCTCGACTGGCGAGTGAATTCGCCTTGGCAACTCCGGCATATTTGTCTAAAAAAGCGGCAACAAGGAGAGTTGCCCTAATCGCATGCATAAATTCGACCCACCATTGGATGAGCCGCTTCGGATTGGCCCGGTGACCGCGCGAAACCGGGTGTTTCTGGCGCCGCTGTCGGGTATCTCCGACCTGCCGTTCCGGCAATTGGCCTGGCGGCACGGGGCAGGGCTGGTCTTCACCGAGATGGTGGCAAGCCGCGAACTGGTGATCGACCATCCCGAATCGCATGCGCGCCTGCGCGGCGACGGCATCGATCCGCACGTAGTGCAGCTCGCCGGCCGCGAAGCCCGCTGGATGGGTGAGGCGGCGCGCATCGCCGAGGATGCCGGCGCCGCCATGATCGACATCAACATGGGCTGCCCCGCCAAGAAGGTGACCGGCGGCTATTCCGGTTCCGCGCTGATGCGCGATCCCGACCATGCGCTTTCTCTCATCGAGGCAACCGTCAAGGCGGTCTCGGTCCCGGTGACGCTAAAGATGCGGCTGGGCTGGGACCACGACACGCTCAACGCGCCGGATATTGCCGCCCGCGCCGAAGCCGCGGGCGTGCAGATGATCACCATTCACGGCCGCACCCGCATGCAGTTCTACAAGGGATCGGCCGACTGGGATGCCATCGCCCGCGTTCGCGATGCCATCACGGTCCCCCTGATCGCCAATGGCGACGTCACTTCCCGCGCCGATATCGCCGAGTGCCTGCGGCGCTCCGGTGCGGATGCGGTGATGATCGGCCGCGCGGCGCAAGGTCAGCCCTGGATTTGCGGCGAACTGGCCGGCTCCCCGGACATTCCCGCTGACCGGGCGGCCTGCAATGCCGTGGCGCTGGAACACTACCGGATGATGATCGCCCATTACGGCGACGATGTCGGCATCCGCCACGCCCGCAAGCATGTCGGCTGGTACCTTGAAACGCTCGCCCCGCAGACGCCGGGGCCACAGAAGGCGAGACTGATGACCTCGACAAACGCCGATGAGGTCCTGGCGCTGTTTACCGATGCGCTCGAATCAGCCGTTTCGCCCTCGATTATGGAGAGTGCCGCGTGAGTGAGAAGCTTGCCGATCAGGTCGCGGCCGTCGATGCCGACACCGCCAGCATGGTGCTCAACGCCATCCAGCACCCGGTCATCATGGTCGACGCCGACGGCGTGGTCTGTTTTGCCAACTGGGAAGCCGAATCCTTCTTTGCCGCCAGTGCCGCCCATCTCGGCCGGCACAAGCTCGATGCCTTCATTCCCTTCGGCAGCCCGCTGCTCGAACTCATCGAGCAGGTGCGCGAACGCCGCGCCGCCGTCAACGAATACCGGGTCGATCTCAGTTCGCCGCGGCTTGGCAGCGACAAGCTCGTCGATCTCTACGTCGCCCCGGTGGCGGGGCTTCCCGGCAATGTCGTGGTGGTCTTCCAGGAACGCTCGATGGCCGACAAGATCGACCGCCAGCTCACCCATCGTGCCGCTGCGCGCTCGGTCACCGGACTGGCGTCGATGCTGGCGCATGAAATCAAGAACCCGCTGTCGGGCATTCGCGGCGCGGCACAGCTTCTCGAAATGTCGGTCGGCGACGAGGACCGCGCGCTTGCCCGGCTGATCCGCGACGAAACCGATCGTATCGTCTCGCTGGTCGATCGCATGGAGATATTCTCTGACGAGCGTCCGGTCGATCGGGTGCCGGTCAACATCCATTCCGTGCTCGACCACGTCAAGGCCGTCGCAAAGGCGGGCTTTGCCCGCAAGATCAGGTTTGTCGAGCTCTACGACCCCTCGCTGCCGTCGGTCTATGCCAATCGCGATCAGCTGGTCCAGGTCTTCCTCAACCTGGTCAAGAACGCCGCCGAATCCATCGGTGACGATCCGGATGGCGAGATCGTGCTGACCACGGCCTACCGCCCCGGCATCCGGCTGTCGGTCGCCGGAACCCGAGAAAAGGTGTCGCTGCCGCTCGAATTCTGCGTGCAGGACAACGGCCCCGGCGTGCCCGCCGATCTTGTCTCGCACCTGTTCGATCCGTTCATCACCACCAAGACCAACGGATCCGGCCTCGGTCTGGCGCTGGTCGCAAAAATAGTCGGCGGCCATGGCGGTATCGTCGAGTGTGACAGCCAGAGCCGCAAGACTACCTTCCGCATTCTGATGCCGGTTTCGCCCGACGGCCGGCCAATAAAGCCGATTGCCTCCCCCAAGGGCAGGGCTCCTGGACAAAAGGACTGAACCGATGGGCAAAGCCACTATTCTTGTTGCCGATGATGACGCGGCGATCCGTACGGTCCTTAACCAGGCCTTGACCCGGGCCGGCTACGATGTGCGCATTACCTCCAATGCCGCGACGCTCTGGCGCTGGGTCTCTGCCGGTGATGGCGATCTCGTCATCACCGATGTGATCATGCCCGACGAGAACGCCTTCGACATGCTGCCGCGGATTCGCCGCGCCCGGCCGGACCTGCCCGTGCTGGTGATGAGCGCGCAGAACACCTTCATGACGGCGATCAAGGCGTCAGAAGGCGGCGCCTATGATTACCTTCCCAAACCGTTCGACCTGACCGAGATGATCGGCACCATCGGCCGGGCGCTATCGGAACCGCGCAAGCTTTCAGCCCAGCCCGAGGAAACCACCGAGGGCATGCCGCTGGTCGGCCGCTCCGCCGCCATGCAGGAAATCTACCGGGTTCTGGCCCGGCTGATGCAGACCGACCTGACGCTGATGATCACCGGTGAATCGGGCACCGGCAAGGAACTGGTGGCGCGCGCGCTGCACGACTACGGCAAGCGCCGCAATGGCCCCTTCGTCGCCATCAACATGGCCGCGATTCCGCGCGACCTGATCGAATCAGAACTGTTCGGACACGAGAAGGGCGCCTTTACCGGCGCCCAGAACAAGTCCACCGGCCGTTTCGAGCAGGCGGAGGGCGGAACGCTGTTCCTCGATGAGATCGGCGACATGCCGATGGATGCCCAGACCCGGCTGCTGCGCGTGCTGCAGCAGGGCGAGTACACCACCGTCGGCGGCCGCACCCCGATCAAGACCGATGTGCGGATTGTTGCCGCCACCAACAAGGACCTCAAGATCCTCATCAATCAGGGTCTTTTCCGCGAGGATCTTTTTTACCGGCTCAACGTCGTGCCGCTGCGTCTGCCTGCGCTCCGCGATCGTGCCGAGGACGTGCCGGACCTGGTCCGTCACTTCGTCCGCCAGGCGGTGGGCGAGGGGCTCGATGCCAAGCGGTTCGACGGCGAGGCACTGGATCTGCTCAAGGCCTACCCGTGGCCGGGCAACGTGCGCGAGCTGGAAAACGTCGTCCGCCGGGTGATGGCGCTCTATCCGCAGGATGTCATCACCCGCGAGATCATCGACAACGAACTCAGGATCGAATCGCCCGAGCCACCGTCGCCGCAAGGCTCGACCTCGATGGGGCCGGTCACCATCGCCCAGTCGGTGGAAGAGAACATGCGCCGCTACTTCGCCGGCTTCGGCGAGGATCTTCCGCCCTCCGGCCTTTACCAGCGTGTGCTGGAGGAGGTCGAGTATCCGCTGATTCTCGCGGCGCTGACCGCCACCCGCGGCAACCAGATCAAGGCTGCCGATCTGCTCGGCCTCAACCGAAACACCCTGCGCAAGAAGATCCGGGAACTGGGCGTGACCGTCTATCGCTCGCCGCGCCCGGTTTGACCCAGGTCTGACCCCGGCCAGACAAAGCCGGCCGGCACCGGCACTGCTTGACAGGGCCTATCCGGAAGTTGCATTTTCGCCACATTCTGTTGCTTGTTCGCAACGGTACGGTCCGAACGCAACTGGAGTGGCAGACAGGAAATGGCAATCGACACGGCGTCCGGACCGGCCCATGCCGGCCTGACAGAAGAAAGCCGGAAATTCGGCGCGCCTGAGCTCGACCCCATGGAGCCCGGGGATATGGCGGTCCACGGTCACTCAGCCGGTCGTCGCAACCTGTTCACGCTGCCCGGCATTGCGCTGGTCGTCTCGGCATTCCTCAGCGCTCTGGTCTCGTTTGCGATCCTTCTCGGGCTGACGCCCATCGAGCCGGTCGATCAGGTCGTGCTGGGAGCGGTGGTGATCAATCTGATCTTCGTCATCGGACTGGTGATGCTGGTGTTTCTCGAAATCCGCACGCTGCTCAAGGCCCGGCGGCGCGGCAAGGCGGCGGCAAAACTCCATATTCGCATCGTCGGGCTGTTCTCGATCGTGGCCATCCTGCCGGCCATTTTGGTGGCCATCGTCGCCTCGGTCACGCTCGATGTCGGGCTGGATCGCTGGTTCTCGATCCGGACCAAGTCGATCGTCAATTCGTCTTTGTCGGTTGCGCAGGCCTATGTTCTTGAAAATGCGCGGTTTCTGCAGGGGCAGACGGTATCGATGGCCAATGATCTGGACAACGTCCGTTCGCTCTATTCGCTTGACCGGGTCGGCTTTACCCAATTCATGACCCGCCAGGCGACCGGCCGCGGACTGCTGGGCGCGTTTCTGATCCGCGAGGACGGCAGCGTCATCGTCCAGGCCGACATCGAGACCGAGCGGCCATTGCCGGCGGTGCCGGAACAGGCGCTCAGCGACGCGGTCAAGGGCCAGCCGACGCTGATTCCGCCCGGCGTCACCAATCTGGTGGGCGCGCTGATTCCGCTGCAGCAGATCAGCGGCACGCTGCTCTACACTGTTCGCGTGGTCGATCCCGAAGTCATGCGCTCGATGCGGCTGATGGAGGAGGCGACCCAGGAATACCAGACGCTGGAGCAGGGCCGCGCGTCGCTGCAGCTGGCCTTCGGCATTCTCTATCTCGGCTTTGCCCTGATCGTGCTGTTGTCGGCGATCTGGACAGCTATTGCGGTTGCCGACCGGCTGGTTCGCCCGATTCGGGTGTTGATCGGCGCGTCCGACGATGTCGCCAGCGGCAATCTCGACGTGGTGGTGCCGGTGCACGCCTCAGATGGCGATGTCGGTTCGCTGGCGCAGACCTTCAACAACATGATCGTTCAGATCCGCACCCAACGTGACGAGATCCTGTCGGCAAAGGACCAGATCGACGACCGGCGGCGCTTCACCGAAGCCGTGCTGTCGGGGGTATCCGCCGGCGTCGTCGGCGTCGATCACAATGGCGAGGTCACCATCGCCAACCGCTCGGCCTGCGAGATTCTGGGCGGCGGCGAAGCCGAAGTCATCGGCCATCATTTTACCCGGCTGGCGCCGGAGTTCGAGACCGTGATGGCGGAAGCCTCGATGCGGCCGCGTGCCTCGGCGATGGCCCAGGTCACGCTTTACCGCAGTGGCAAGGAGCGCACGCTCAATGTCAAGGTGACCCGGGAGGAAAGCCATGATGGGCTCGAGTCCTTCGTTGTCACGCTCGATGACATCACCGATCTGTTGATTGCCCAGCGCTCCACCGCCTGGGCCGATGTGGCCCGGCGCATCGCCCATGAAATCAAGAACCCGCTGACGCCGATCCAGCTCTCCGCCGAGCGCATCCGCCGCCGCTACGGCAAGCAGATCCCCGAAGACGACCGCGCCGTCTTCGACCAGTGCACCAATACCATCGTCCGCCAGGTCGAGGATATCGGCCGCATGGTCGACGAGTTTTCGTCCTTTGCCCGCATGCCAAAACCGTCCAAGATACGCACCGATTTGCGCGACATCATCAAGGATGCGGCGTTCCTGCGCGAGGTCGGCCGTTCCGATATCGAGTTCAGGAACGAGTTGCCGGAGGTTCCGCTGGAAGGAGAGTTCGACCCGCGGATGCTCGGGCAGGCCTTTGGCAACCTGATCAAGAACGCCACCGAGGCGATCGATGCCGTCCCCCCCGACCAGGAACGTTCCGGCAAGCTCATCGTCCTGCGGGCGCATCGCTCCCCCGACGAGCGGGAATATATCGTCGACATCATCGACAATGGCCGCGGCCTGCCCGGGGAGAACCGCCACAGGCTGCTCGAGCCCTACATGACCATGCGCGAGAAGGGCACGGGCCTCGGCCTCGCCATCGTCAAGAAAATCATCGACGATCACGGCGGCACGATCCAGTTGCGGGACGCACCCGCCGACGTCGACGAGGGCAGGGGGGCGATGATTACGGTCCGCCTTCCGGTGGAAGCCCAGACCAGCAGCGAAGAAGAAGAAAACGAAAGGGAACCGGCAGATGGCGTCTGACATTCTGGTCGTAGATGACGAAGCCGACATACGCGATATCGTATCCGGCATTCTCGATGACGAGGGGCATGAAACACGAACGGCGGCAGACAGCGATTCCGCGCTGGCTGCGATTTCCGACCGTGTTCCGCGTCTGATTTTCCTCGATATCTGGCTGCAGGGCAGCCGGCTGGACGGCCTGGCGCTGCTTGACGAGATCAAGGCGCGCTATCCCGATCTGCCGGTGGTGATGATTTCCGGTCACGGCAATATCGAAACCGCGGTATCGGCAATCCAGCGCGGCGCCTATGATTTCATTGAGAAGCCGTTCAAGGCCGACCGCCTGCTGCTGGCTGCCGAACGGGCGCTTGAGACATCCAATCTCAAGCGCGAAGTCACCGAGCTCAAGAAGCGGTCCGGCGATCCGGTGGAGCTGATCGGGACATCGGTCGCCGTCTCCCAGCTCAAGCAGTCGATCGACAAGATCGCCCCCACCAACAGCCGGGTGATGATCCTCGGACCCTCCGGGTCCGGCAAGGAACTGGTGGCGCGGCTGATCCACCGGAAGTCCTCACGGGCAGGCGGTCCGTTCGTGGTTCTCAATGCCGCAGCGATCACGCCCGAGCGCATGGAAGTGGCGCTGTTTGGCACCGAAAGTGCGGCAAGCCACGAGCGCAAGGTCGGAGCGCTGGAGGAAGCCCATGGCGGCATTCTCTATCTCGACGAAGTGGCCGACATGCCGCGCGGTACCCAGAGCAAGATCCTGCGGGTGCTGGTCGACCAGCAGTTCGAGCGGGTCGGCGGCACCAAGAGGGTCAAGGTGGATGTGCGCATCCTGTCCTCGACCGCCCGCAACCTCGAGGAGCTTATTGCCGCAGGCGATTTCCGGGAGGATCTCTATCACCGTCTCGCCGTGGTGCCCGTGCGGGTGCCCTCGCTCAGCGAACGGCGCGAAGACATTCCCTTCCTGGTCGACACCTTCATGCGTCAGATTTCCGAACAGGCGGGCATCAGAAACCGCCGCATTGGTGATGATGCGCTGGCTGTGATCCAGGCCCATACCTGGCCCGGCAACATCCGCCAGTTGCGCAACTATATGGAACGGCTGATGATTCTGGCCCGCTCCGATGGCCCCGACACCGTCATCAGCGCCGACATGCTGCCTGATGACGTCTCCGACATGCTGCCCAAGACCTCGGCCGCGGGCTCCAACCACATCATGACGCTTCCCTTGCGCGAGGCGCGCGAGCTGTTCGAGCGGGACTATCTGATTGCCCAGATCAACCGGTTCGGTGGCAACATTTCCCGGACCGCCGAATTTGTGGGGATGGAACGGTCCGCCCTGCATCGCAAATTGAAATCGCTTGGCGTATAAGCGGCGCGAAGCGGCTCACACCGCATCATGTCAATGACGCTAATAGGGGTCGGCAATGAAAGTGATCATTTGCGGTGCTGGACGGGTCGGTTACGGCATCGCCGAACGGCTGGCGGCCGAGGACAATGATGTCTCGGTGATCGACACTTCGGCGACGCTGGTCCAGGCCATTCGCGACACGCTGGATGTCAGAAGCTATGTCGGCCACGGCGCCCATCCCGACGTGCTTGCCCAGGCCGGCGCCGACCAGGCGGACATGATCATCGCCGTCACGCTTTATGACGAGATCAACATGGTGGCCTGCCAGGTGGCGCACTCGCTGTTCAACGTGCCCACCAAGATCGCCCGTATCCGGGCACAATCCTATCTGAAATCGCACTGGGCCGATCTGTTTTCCCGCGACCACATGCCCATCGACGTGATCATCTCGCCGGAAGTCGAGGTCGGCCAGATGGTGTTGCGCCGCATCGCCCTGCCGGGCGCCACCGATGCGGTCCGCTTTGCCGATGACAAGGTGGCCATGGTTGCCATCGAATGTCTCGAGGATTGCCCGGTGGTCAACACGCCGCTGGTGCAGTTGAGCGAGCTGTTCCCGGACCTTCTCGCCACCGTTGTTGGCGTCTGGCGCAACGAGAAGCTGTTCGTGCCGCATTCCTCCGACCAGCTCGAGACCGGCGATTTGGCCTATGTCGTGTGTGACAAGGACCATGTCCGTCGCACGCTTGGCCTGTTCGGCCACGAGGAGCAGGAGGCCGGGCGCATCGTCATCGCCGGCGGCGGCAATATCGGCTACTACGTCGCAGCCGCCATCGAGGAACGGCAGCCCAAGACCAAGGTCAAGATCATCGAGGCCGACCGCGGCCGCGCCGTCTCGATCGCCGATTCGCTGTCGCGCACCGTGGTTCTCAACGGATCGTCGCTCGATCAGAACATCCTGGTGGAAGCCGACATCCAGAACGCCGACCTGATGGTGGCGCTGACCAACGACGACCAGGTCAACATCCTGTCGTCGGTGATGGCCAAGCGGCTTGGCTGCAAGGCCAACCTGGCGCTGATCAACAACCCGTCCTACCAGACCTTCACCAAGACGCTGGGGATCGACGCCCACATCAATCCGCGCGCCGTCACCATCTCCAAGATCCTGCAGCATGTCCGCCGCGGCCGAATCCGCGCCGTCTACTCGGTGCAGAAGGGCGCCGCCGAGGTGATCGAGGCCGAGGCGCTCGAAACCTCGCCGCTTGTCGGCAAGCCGCTGCGCAGCCTGGACCTGCCCGACGGTGTGCGCATCGGCGCCATCTACCGTGACAAGCAGGTGCTGCGTCCCGACGGGTCGGTCAAGATCAAGGCCAAGGACCGGGTGGTGATGTTTGCAGCCGTCGAATCGGTGCGCCATGTCGAGCAGATGTTCCGCGTAAGCCTCGAGTTCTTCTGAGCCCATGCTTGGTGTCCTGCACGTTCTGGCAGTCGCGGTTGCGGGACTTTTTGCGCTCATCGTTCCGGCCGTGCTGTTCGCCATCGCCGACGGCATGCGCGATCTGGCGCTGTCGATGCTGCTGGTCGGCGCGCTCGGCGTTTTCGCCGCATTGATGGTGCTGGGCTCGATTTCCGGCTTCAAGCGGCCGCTGGGCCGGGCTTCGGGCTATGTGGCGCTGGTCGCCATGTGGGTGCTGGTCCCGGTGATTGCCGCGGTCTCATTCAAGACGCTCGCCGGGCTGAGCTGGATTGATGCCTGGTTCGAGGCGGTTTCCGCGCTGACCACCTCCGGGGCCACGCTGCTGTCGCGCGAGACCGCGCCGCAGGCGATCCTGTTCTGGCGCGCCTCGATCGAGTGGTATGGCGGCTTCCTGACGCTGCTGTCGATCATCCACGTGCTGGCTCCGGGCGGATTTGGCGGACTTCCGGCCGGAGACCGGCGGATCATCACCGGCAATGCCGCCAACATGACCATCGATCTGGCTGATTTCCGTATCGTGCTTGGGCAGTATGTCCTCATCACCTTCATCATCTTTGTCGGCCTGATGCTGGCCGGCGTCAGCGGCCCCTATTCGGCAATGTTGTCGATGGTCGTGATTGCCACGGGCGGGTTTCTGCCCTTTGAGGGGGCGCTCGAAAACCATGCCGGCCCGCTGGCGCAGCTGGTGCTGACCTTCGGCCTGGCGCTGGGCACGATCAGCGTCTTCTGGCGTCGGCGGCTGCTGCGCGCGCCGAAACAGTTCTTCACAGGCAATCCCGAGGTGGTGGTGATCGCCGTCGTCATCATCGTGGTCGCGCTGCTGTATGCGGCCCGCCTGTCTGCCATCTCGGGTGGGGCGCCGCTGGTTCCGATCTTCATCGAGAGCCTGCTTGCCTCGACATCGCTGGTCGCCACCAGCGGTATCGAGAGCCGTCCCGGCGTGATTGCCCTGTGGCCCGATATCATCGTGTTGATGATCGTACTTGTCGGGGGAGGCGTCTATTCGACAACCGGCGGCTTCAAGATCTACCGGATCGCCGCGATGGCGGTTCATTCCGCCCGCGAACTCAATCAGCTGATCTATCCGAGCAGCGTGACGAACCTGCATTTCGGCCGGCAGATCATCGATGAGACCAGCATGAGGGCGATCTGGACCTACTTTTCGCTGTCGCTGCTGATTGTCGCGTTTGCGGCAATGGCGCTGACTTTCGAGGCAACTGAATTCGAAGGCGGCCTGACCATGGCCATCGCGTTCTTCTCCAACGCCGGACCGGTGTATGAGGCACTGATTCCGCCCTCCTATGTCACCGCGCCCGCAAACCAGGTCTGGCCGCAGTTCCCGGCGATGCCCGACAGCGCCAAGATCACCGCGATCGTGATCATGACGCTGGGACGGCTGGAAGTGATGATCGTCTTTGCCGTGCTGAATGTCCGGTACTGGATGAGCCGCTAGAATCCGTTCGCCACTCACGCGCGTGGTCGAACCGCAGGAGGCTGCGGCAGTCGCCTAAATGCGCGAGTTGCCAAAAAAACTCCATCATCGCGTGACATCGTAAATTCCGTGGTGAACTGCGCCCGCAAAAACAAGTGTTTACAAAACCCCGCAACAATGGTCTTCTGCTTGACGTTCGGACGAGCGAGTTTCTGTCAGCGGCAAGACGACCATATCTGCCTGTCAGAGGGAGTGGGAATGTTCGGGACTTGACGTAACGTAAGCCTTCATGGCTTCGGTGCGGCTTTTTTCTTGTGTGAAAAGAGCGATATTCAGCAAGTCCGGACTAGTGCGGTAATGACCTGCGGTTCGCGGGCAAGAAAAAGACGGATGAAAAGGCGCAATGGCGGAGCGTTCACAAAACCTGCAGGATCTTTTTCTCAACACGGTTCGGAAGCAGAAAATTTCCTTGACGATCTTCCTGATCAACGGGGTGAAGCTGACCGGTGTGGTCACGTCTTTTGACAATTTCTGTGTCCTGTTGAGACGCGACGGTCACTCGCAGCTTGTCTACAAGCATGCGATTTCGACCATCATGCCAAGCCAGCCTGTGCAGATGTTTGAAAATGAGGACGGCGCAAACGGCGCCTGACAGGACAACTAAAATCGAAACCGTAGATAGTTCCGGCAATTTTTCCGACGCGGACTCCAAGTCCGGCGTCACCCGCGCAATCGTGCTCGTTCCGGCCTTGCGTACGCGCAATGCTGCACCCGGCAGCGGCCCCGACGGCGGCAACGTGGTCAAGCGCCCTGACAGCAATCGTAAGGAAGAGGCGATCGGCCTTGCCGGCGCCATCGACCTCGAGGTTGCCGAGGCGCTGATCGTGCCCATCTCCGATCCGAGGCCCTCGACCCTGTTCGGCAAGGGCAAGATGCTCGAGATCCTGGCGCTGATCGAGGAGACCGGCTCGCAGCTGGTCATTGTCGATCATCCGCTGACCCCGGTTCAGCAGCGCAACATGGAGACCGAGTGGAAGGTCAAGGTGATCGACCGCACCGGCCTGATCCTCGAAATCTTCGGTCGCCGCGCTTCCACCAGGGAAGGTGTGCTGCAGGTCGAACTCGCCCATCTCAATTATCAGAAGGGCCGCCTGGTTCGAAGCTGGACCCACCTTGAACGCCAGCGCGGCGGTGGTGGCTTCATGGGCGGTCCGGGCGAAACCCAGATCGAGGCCGACCGGCGTCTGCTGCAGGAGCGCATCATCAAGCTCGAACGCGAACTCGAGCAGGTTCGCCGCACCCGCCAATTGCACCGCGCCAAGCGCAAGAAGGTGCCGCATCCGATCGTGGCGCTCGTCGGCTACACCAACGCCGGCAAGTCGACGCTGTTCAACCGGCTGACCGGCGCCGAGGTGCTGGCCGAGGACATGCTGTTCGCCACGCTTGACCCGACGCTCAGGCGGATGAAGCTGCCGCATGGCGCAACCGTCATCCTGTCCGACACCGTGGGTTTCATTTCCAATCTGCCGACCCACCTGGTGGCCGCCTTCCGGGCGACGCTCGAGGAGGTGGTCGAGGCCGACCTGATCCTGCATGTGCGCGACATGTCCGATCCCGACCGCGCGTCGCAGGCGGATGATGTCGAAGCGATCCTGAAAAGCCTCGGCGTGGGTGAAAGCGGGCCAAAGCGGATGCTGGAAGTCTGGAACAAGGTCGACCTGCTGGAGCCTGACGCCGCCGAAGCTCTGCGGGCGCGTGCCCAGTCAGGCGCGGCGATCGTCGTCTCGGCCCTGAACGGCGAGGGCGTCGACGCGCTTCTGTCGGAGATCGAGGCGCGGATATCGGGCGAGTTGACCATGCGGACGGTGCGGCTCTCAGCGAGTCAGCTACCGGTCATGTCCTGGATCTACCAGCACGGCAGGGTCAAGGAACGCCAGGACCACGAGGACGGCTCGGTCGAGATCACCGCCGAGTTCACCGCCTCCGACAGCAATGACCTCGACCGGCAATTGGGTCTGGGGCCGAAGCCTGCCGACGATTTCTAGAACCCGTACCGGGACAATGCCGCGCGGACCCTGGTCACATTTGTAACTTCGCCGCCTGCCACAGCGCTTCCATCTCGTTAAGCGTCGCCTCGCCGGGTGTCTTGCCCTGTTTGGCGAGTTCCGCCTCGACATAGGCAAAGCGGGTCCGGAACTTGGTGTTGGTGGTCCTGAGCGCGTGTTCCGGATCGCTCTTCAGGTGCCGGGCAAGATTGGCCACCGCAAAGATCACGTCGCCGAGTTCGTCCGCCGCCTTTTCGCTGCGCCCGCTGGCGATCTCGGCGCGAAGTTCGGCGATTTCCTCCTCGATCTTGTCGAGCACCGGCCCGGCCGCACCCCAGTCGAAACCGACGCGTGAAGCCGCCTCCTGCAGTTTCAGCGCTTCCATCAGCGCGGGCAGGGCGCGCGGCACTCCTGTCAGTTGTCCCGGGGTCTCGGTCTCGGGCAATCCCCTGGCAGTCCGGCGTGCCTGCCGTTCGGCCTTTTCTGCGGCCTTGATCTCGGCCCATTGCGCCTTGACCTTGTCCGGCGTGTCAGCGTCCGAGCGCTCGAACACATGCGGGTGACGCCGGATCATTTTCCGGGTGATCGCCTCGACCACGTCCCCGAAAGAGAAAAGCTCCTGCTCTTCGGCCATGCGGGCATGGAAGACCACCTGCAAGAGCAGATCGCCAAGCTCGTCGCAGAGATCCTCGTAATCCTCGCGCTCGATCGCGTCGGCAACCTCGTAGGCCTCCTCGATCGTGTAGGGCTTGATCGAGTTGAAATCCTGCTTGATGTCCCAGGGACACCCGGTTTCGGGCTGCCTCAGCGCCGCCATGATCTCGATAAGGCCGGAAATGTCGCGTGATGGTTTCATGGCCGAAGCTTAGCCGAGCGGGATCACGCCCGCGAGAGTTCCGCCGCAAGCGCCGATGTTGTCCACAGTTCAGTCAGGGTGCCTGTGTCGCTCCATGCGGGCATGGCGCAGCCTGGCGGTTCCATGGTCACCTGTTTCAATCCGTGGGGTCAGGAGCCCGGCAGTCCGGCAAGCACCGGGATGTCTTCAAGATCATGGTCCCACTCGGCCCGGCTGTCGCCGCAGATATGCGCGTTGGGGCGAAAGGCAATCGGATCGTCAAGGCTTCCGGCGGGAACGACCAGCAGCCCACTATCGGTATCGACACCGGGAAGGGCGGAGCCGCATTCCGTGCAAAAACTCTTCCGGTGCCGGGTGCCCGGGAGCTCGAAGGTCCTGACCAGGTCATGCCCGGACAGCCATTCCAGTGATGCGGTCGTCGAAAACAGGTTTGCCGCATGCGCGGATCCGGTGTCCTTTCGGCACCGCTGGCAATGGCAGAGGAAAAAGCTCTCGAGCTTGCCCGCAATCCGAAAGCGGACGGCGCCGCAAAGGCACGAGCCGGAAATGTGTCCTGTCATGGTGGTTGGTCCCGGGTTGAAAATGGCTTGGCTTGGCAATGATGAAAGACCGGCCCCCAATGGCCGGTCCGGTTCCTGACGCCGAGTGTGAAAGGATCAGTTCAGCGGTATGGCGTTGTCGTCCTTCGATGCCTGGTAGGCCTCGGATAGCGCCGCATAGCGGTCGCGGATGCGGTTCGCCTGGTCGAGGAGCGGCTGCGCCTCGTCGTCGGGCAGTGTGGCGATGATGTCGAAGATGCCGCGGCCGCGCCAGAACGCGTTGTCGTGGTTGTAGCCGCCGGGCTCGAGGCCGAAGACTTCCTTGAGCATCTTCAGATCATGCGGAATGGAAAAGCTGTCGCGCGAATCCTGGTGGCTGAAGAAATAGAAGAAATTGTCAAACCCCGCCCAGGCGATCGCCGACATGCACATGGTGCACGGCTCATGCGTCGACAGGAAGATCATGTCCTTCGTGGATTCGGATTTCGATACAGGCTGTTCGTAGAAGCACTTGAGAAGGTGAACCTCGCCGTGCCACAGCGGGTTCTCGGTCTCGTTGTTGGTCTGAGCCATCACCAGCGACAGGTCCGGCTTGCGCAGGAGCGCGCCGCCAAAAACCTTGTTGCCCTTCGCCACGCCCGTTTCGGTCAGCGGCAGAATGTCGTGTTCCATCACGTCGAGCAGCCTGCGCACCAGGTCCGCGTTTTCCTTGATCTCCATTTGGGGTTCCAGTTTGTCTCATTCGACCGCATGAGCTTTGAAGCGTCGCGGTTACGCTTTCTCAATAACCGGATTTCCGGGGTAAAAGAATATCAGTTCGCGCCAAACGGCAAATCTTTGTTCCTTCAATTGCTTCCATGAATTCCTGAAAATGGCGTCAACTCAGGAGTTTGATGGAAATGACGACCCAACCGGCGCAACTGACCACATTCCCCGCCTTTATGCGGGTGGACGGCAAGACGGTGGCGATCTTCGGCAATGGCGCGGAGGCGGCAGCCAAGGCGCGCCTTGTGGCCAACACGTCGGCGGCGATCGCTGTCTATGCCGATGCGCCGGAAGCCGAACTCAAGGACAGCCTGACCCGCCTCGGTATCGAACCGGTGATCGCAGCTTATGCACCCCACCAGATCGACGATGCGACACTGGTGTTTGCCGCCACGGGCGATGCTGCGATGGACCGGATGATCGTGGCCGATGCGCGTTCGCGAAAAATCCCCGCCAACGCGGTCGACCAGCCGGAATTCTGCGATTTCCTCACCCCTGCGCTGGTCAACCGCGCACCGGTGGCAATCGCCATCGGCACAGAAGGCGCTGGCCCGGTGCTGGCGCAGATGATCCGTGCCCGCATCGACCAGATGCTGTCGCCCTCGCTCGGTGTGCTGGCCCGGCTTGCCCAGGACTACCGCGTGGCGGTCGACCGGCTATTGCCACGCGGTGTGGCGCGCCGCAGGTTCTGGCGCCGCTTCTTCGAGGCAGACGTCGCAACCCATGTCGACAATGGCGATCTGTCGCTGGCCCGCCGCGCCGCCACGCGCATGCTGCGCGGCCGCGAGCCTGTGCCCGGTCATGTCTGGCTGGTGGGCGCAGGTCCCGGCGCCGAGGATCTGCTGACGTTGCGCGCCCAGCGCGCCATGATGGAAGCCGACGCGATCGTCTACGACGCGCTGGTACCCGAAACCGTGGTGGCGCTCGGCCGCCGCGACGCCGAGCGGATATCGGTCGGCAAGCGCAAGGGCTGCCATTCCAAGAGCCAGAATGAAATCAACGAGCTGCTGGTCAGGCTCGGCCGCGAAGGCAAGCGCGTGGTGCGGCTGAAGTCCGGAGATCCGCTGGTATTCGGCCGCGCCGGCGAGGAAATGGCCGCGCTTCGCGATGCCGGCGTCTCGTTCGAGATCGTCCCGGGCATCACATCCGCCCTTGCTGCCGCCGCCGATTTCGAGCTGCCGCTGACCCTGCGCGGCGTCGCCTCGTCGCTGGTCTTCACCACCGGCCATGACCTGACCGGCGCGGCACTGCCCGACTGGGCGCGGCTTGCCGTCTCCGGCGCCACGCTCTGCGTCTATATGGGCCGCACCGTGGCTGCGAGCGTCGCCTCTCGGCTGATCGAGGCAGGCCTGCCCGCCGACATGACGGTCGCCATCGTCGAGAATGCCTCGCGCGGCGACAGGCGGCTGTTTCACAGCACGCTCGCCGACCTGCCGGCGCTCGAACATCGCAGCGAGCTTGCCGGACCGGTCATGGTCGTCATTGGCGACGCCGTCGCCGGCGCCAGCTTCGAGCAGTCCACCCCCATTGCCGCCGGCCAGCCGAGCGCTGCGCCCGCTATTCGAACCCAAGCCGCCTGAGGAGGCCCCGATGAAAACCACCCAGATGAAGACCAAGGTTCTCACCGCAAACCGCCTGACAGACGGCATCTCCGTCTGGCTCGGAGCAAACGGCGAATGGACGACATCGCTCAGGGATGCCTTCCTGGCGCGTCATGAGGACGCCGTCGCGGCCATCGAAGCGGCCGGTCACCAGGCGCTCGCCGACAACCGCGTCGTCGATGTCAACGTGATCGAGATCGAAGAGACCGAAGGCGGTCCGCGGCCCTACCGGCTGCGCGAGCGCATCCGCGCCGATGGACCGACAATCGACTACGCGCCGGCCGCCGCCGCGCGGGTCTCGCAAGCCGCCTAAGGACCCAGCCATGTACCGTTACGATGAATTCGACCACGCTTTCGTGGAAGCGCGCGTCAACCAGTTCAGCGACCAGGTGGCCCGCCGGCTTTCCGGTGAGATCTCCGAGGATGCGTTCAAGCCCTTGCGGCTGATGAACGGGGTCTATCTGCAGCTGCACGCCTACATGCTGCGCGTCGCCATTCCGTATGGCACGCTCAACGGGCGGCAGATGCGCAAGCTCGCCCACATCGCCCGGACCTATGACCGCGGCTATGGCCATTTCACCACGCGCCAGAACATCCAGTACAACTGGCCCGCGCTGTCCGATATCCCGGCGATCCTGAAGGAGCTGGCCGAGGTCGAGATGCACGCGATCCAGACGTCCGGAAACTGCATCCGCAACGTGACTGCCGACCATTTCGCCGGTGCAGCCGCCGACGAAGTTGCCGATCCCAGGCCCTATGCCGAGATCCTCAGGCAATGGTCCTCGGTGCATCCGGAATTCTCGTTCCTGCCGCGCAAGTTCAAGATCGCGGTGACCGGCTCGGAGCGCGACCGCGCGGCCATCCAGGTGCACGATATCGGCCTGCAGCTGAAAAAGGACGAAGAGGGCCGGCTCGGCTTTGCCGTCTGGATCGGCGGCGGGCAGGGGCGCACGCCCATCCTCGCCAAGAAGATCCGGGACTTCCTGCCCGAAGCCGATCTGCTGAGCTATACGACCGCGATCATGCGGGTCTACAATCTGCACGGCCGCCGCGACAACAAGTACAAGGCGCGGATCAAGATCCTGGTGCATGAAACCGGCGTCGAGCAGCTGAGCGCCGAGATCGAGGCCGAATGGGCCCATCTCAAGGATGGCGAGCTGAAGCTGCCTGACGCCGACATCGCGGCCATCAATACCTATTTCGCGCCGCCCGCGCTCACCCCCCGCGCCGAGGGTTGGGGCGAACTGGCCGCCTGGAAGAAATCCGATCCCGGTTTCGCCGAATGGGTCGGCCGCAATGTCGCGCCGCACCGGCACCCCGATTATGCCATGGTGACGATCTCGCTGAAACCGATCGGCGGCATTCCCGGCGATGCCTCGGCCGACCAGATGGATGCGGTGGCGCGGCTGGCCCAAGAGTTCGCCCATGACGAGATCCGCGTCACCCACGAGCAGAACCTGGTGTTGCCGCATGTGGCGCTCTCCGATCTCGAGCCGCTCTACCGGGCATTGCTGACTGATGGCCTGGCGACGGCCAATGCCGGCCTGATCACCGACATCATCGCCTGCCCGGGGCTGGATTACTGCGCGCTGGCCAATGCCCGCTCGATCCCCGTGGCGCAGGAGATTTCCAACCGCTTCGGCGATCCGAAACGGCAGGCCGAGATCGGCGAGCTGAAGATCAAGATCTCGGGCTGCATCAATGCCTGCGGCCATCACCACGTCGGCCACATCGGAATCCTGGGCGTCGAGAAGAAGGGCGCGGAGCTCTACCAGATCTCGCTCGGCGGCTCGGGTGACGAGTACGCCTCGATCGGCCAGATCACCGGCCGCGGTTTCGAGCCCGGCGAGATCACCGATGCGATCGAAACCATCGTCGACACCTATCTCGCCAATCGCACCGACACTGATGAGAGCTTCATCGAGTGCTACCGCCGCATCGGCGCCGATCCATTCAAGGCCGCGCTCTACAGCAGCGAAGCCGAAGCCGCCTGACAGAGGCGCGGAGAACAGACATGAGTGTGATTTGGACACAGAACGGGATCGTCGAGAACGATCCCTGGATCTCAGGCGGGGAAGGGGCAGATTCCCCCAAGCTTCTGCCGCTTGCCGAAGCGCTGGACCACGCGCAGGACAATGCGCCGTTCGGCGTGGTGCTGCAGCCTGCGGACGATGTCCGCGCGCTGGCGCCGATCCTCGAGCGGGTGGCAATCGTCGCGCTGACCTTCCCGGCCTTCAGCGACGGGCGCGGCTTTTCCCAGGCCATGCTGCTGAGAGAGCGGCTCGGCTACAAGGGCGAGTTGCGCGCGGTCGGCACGGTGCTGCTCGACCAGGTGCCGCTGATGCTCCGGACCGGTTTCGACAGCTTCGAGGTCCACCATGCCCCGACCATCGAGCGGCTGGTCGAAAGGCGACTGCCGGGCATCGACCTGCATTACCAGCCTTCCGTCGACAGGACCGACACCACGACCGGCTACAGCTGGCGTCGCACCGCCATCCTGAACGGCTGATCCGGGGAGACTTCAGCATGCAGATCCACGTTACCGACCAGAGCGGGACCCGCCACACGCTTGAAGCGCTTGAAGGCTTCCGGGTGATGGAAATCATTCGCGACTGGGGTTTGAACATCAAGGCCGAATGCGGCGGCGCCTGCGCCTGCGCCACCTGCCACGTACATGTCGCGCCCGACTGGACGGATCAGCTGCATCCGATCGAGGCCGAGGAAGAGGACATGCTCGACCAGGCCTTCGACGTGCGCGACAATTCGCGGCTCTCCTGCCAGCTGCTGATGACCCCCGAACTCGACGGGCTCGAGGTGACGCTGGCGCCCGGCACCGAGGACAGCGACCGGGCGGCAGCCTGATATCCGGTCTTAAAGTTGCTTGAGACGGTTGGCATGGCGCGCGATGGCCTGCGCTCCGAGCGGCCCGCCATGGCCGAGATGGAAGCGCGTCGTGCCCTTTGAGAGAAGTTCTTCGAGCGATCGCGCCGCAAGGCGCGGATCTTCCTCGAATGGCGGCCGCTCGGGTCTGCCGCGCAAGGCTATGCCGCCGAGCAGGATGCCGGAGGCCGCAAGATCTCCGGCAAGCACGTCACCCGAGGGCAGCAGCAGAGAAACCGAACCGGGTGTGTGCCCCGGCGTGTGCAGGACTGTTCCTTCAAGCCCGAGTGTTTTGAGATCAAAAATATTGCCATCCATCGGGATGTCGGCCGACACCGGCGGGAAGGGGCGTTCGATCGCCCCGGTCATGCGAAACAGGCGTCCGAAAAGCCGTGTCGGTCGCAGGACCGGCTTCTCTCCCATGCAGTAACCCGTTTCCGCGGCATGATAGAGAACCGGCGCACCGGTGAGCGCGCGGAGCTGCGCAGCTGCGCCAGCATGATCGATATGGCCGTGGGTGAGAACGATCAGCTTGATGTCGTTCCACTCAAGCCCTGCCGCCTTGACAACCGGGCCGATCGCAGGGGCCGACCCCGGCAGACCGCTGTCGACGAGAATCGGGCCACCGGCCCCTGTCACCAGAAATGCGTTGAGCATGCCAAAGGGCAGGATCGGAATGGTCTTGATCGTGGTTTGCATGACGGACCTTTTGTGCGGGTTTGAAACTCTCCGCTCTGTTCAATCCGGCTCGCCATTGGTTTGCAATTGGGCACAATTTTGTTACCCGTTGGCGCGCATGCGGGCGAATAGCCCTGTGTCTTGGGCATAAAAAGGGGAAGGTCATGAAGCTGGCTGAAACGAGACCCTGGCGCGGCATTGGCGGGGATGATTGTCCGCTCTCCGATACCTTGCGTCTCTTGGGTGGCAAGCACACAACCATGATCCTTCATTGTCTCGTTCGTGGCGACATGCATTTTCTCGAACTCTGCCGGGCCCTGCCGCATGTCAGCCGCAAGGTGCTGACCGATGAACTCAAGGCGCTGATCGAGGGGCACATCGTGCTCAGGACGGAGGAAGGCGACGCGCTCGGCCGGGTGCGATACGGACTTTCGCCGCGCGGCCGAGATCTTGGAGACATTCTTGGCCGCCTTTACGACTGGGCGGTGGACGGCGGCACGACCGGGCAGACAAGGCGATGGAGCGAAGCCTGATTGTCCGGATCTGATCGGGCAGGGCGACAGAGCCACTCCCGGAGGCGCAAACCGGGCATCGTCCCGTCGTTTGCGCTTCTTGCGCCGTTCGGGGCCTCATGCGAGTTTGCGGGTCATGATCGACAAACTCGAATTCTTCATCGTGCTGGCCAGGGAGCGCCATTTCGGCCGCGCCGCAGAGGTTTGCGGTGTGACGCAGCCGACGCTGTCGGCCTCGCTCAAGCAGCTTGAAGAGCAGCTTGGCGTCATCCTGGTTCAGCGCGGCTCGCGGTTCCAGGGGCTCACTCCGGAGGGCCAGCGCGTGCTCGAATGGGCCCGGCGCATCGTCGGCGATACCCGCACCATGCGCGAGGAGATGAAGGCCGCCCGCAAGGGCCTGTCCGGACATGCCCGCATCGCCGTCATCCCGACGGCCACCTACATGGTCACCGACCTGACGCTGGCCTTCACCCAGAAACATCCCGCCGTCACGCTGTCGGTGACTTCGTGCACCAGTTACCAGGTTCTCTCCCAGCTCGAGAATTTCGAGATCGATGTCGGCATCAGCTACCTCGAGAACGAACCGACGGGCCGCGTCGCTACCGTACCGCTCTATGCTGAGCGCTATCAGCTGATCACTTCCGAAGACCAGAAATATGCCGACCGCGAGTCGGTGACCTGGGCCGAGGTCGCCACGCTACCACTCTGCCTGCTGACGCCCGACATGCAGAACCGGCGGATCATCAACCAGCACCTGGCCGAGGCCGGCGCGACCGCCAAGCCGACGCTGGAATCGAACTCGATGATTGTGCTGTTCTCCCACATTCGCACCGGCAAATGGGCCTCGATCATGCCGGTCAATCTGGCTGAAACACTGGGGTTTGGCGGCGATATCCGGTCAATCCCGATCGTCGAGCCCGACGCGCACCACATCGTCGGCATGATCGCCGCGCCGCGTGAACCGCATACGCCGATCGTCTCCGCGTTGCTGCATGAAGCCAGGGTGTTCGCGAAAACCCTGTCCGTTTGATAGAAGTTTTCTATCGCACAACGGATATGCTCCCTTGATTCAAGCACTTGTTATTGGCCTATTGCTGCCACTGTCATGCCGTCGGAGGGTTTTGGGATGGAATCACGCAGTGCAGACACCGAAATTGCCTTGCGAACGGAGGCCATTGTCGGACGGCTGAAGCCGCTCGAGGGACCGTTGCTTCCCATTCTGCATGATATACAGCGCGAGTTCGGCTACGTGCCGCAGGCGTCGCTGCCGGTGATTGCCAGCGGCCTTAACCTGTCCCGGGCCGAGGTTCACGGCGTTGTCAGCTTCTATCACGACTACCGCGAGGCGCCGGCCGGCCGCCATGTCATCAAGCTCTGCCGGGCGGAAGCCTGCCAGTCGATGGGCGGCGACGAGCTGGCCGAACGGCTTCTCGGACTGCTGGGCCTTGACTGGCATGAGACCGGCGCGAACGGGAAGGTGACGATTGAACCTGTCTATTGCCTCGGGCTGTGCGCCTGCGCGCCGGCGGCGATGGTCGATGGCGAAGTGATCGGACGGCTGGATGCCGAAATGGTCGATCATCTGGCGAAGGCGGTGCAGGCATGAGCGTGAAGATCTACATTCCCGGCGATTCCGGCGCCGTGGCGCTGGGTGCCGACAGGCTGGCGATGCGGATGGCGGAAGCGCTCAAGGCGCGCGACCTCGACGCCGAGATCGTCCGCAACGGCTCACGCGGCCTCTACTGGCTCGAGCCGATGGTCGAGGTCGAGACCGGCAAGGGCAGGGTGGCCTACGGCCCGGTCAAGGCTTCCGATGTCGACAGCCTCATTGAAGCGGGCCTGCTCGAGGGCGGCGATCACCCGTTGTTTCTCGGCGCACCGCAGGAGCTGCCGTTTCTCAAGCGTCAGACACGGCTTACATTCGCGCGCTGCGGCATCACCGATCCGCTGTCGCTCGAGGATTACCGGGATCATGGCGGATTGACCGGTTTGAGCAATGCGGTGGCCATGGTGCCCGAGGCGATCGTTGCCCAGGTGACGGAGTCCGGCCTGCGCGGCCGCGGCGGCGCCGGTTTTCCGACCGGCATAAAGTGGAAGACGGTGCTGGAGGCCGAAGGCGAACAGAAATACATCGTCTGCAACGCCGACGAGGGCGACTCCGGCACATTTGCCGACCGCATGATCATGGAGGGCGACCCCTTCGTGCTGATCGAGGGCATGGTGATCGCAGGCATCGCCACGCGGGCCACCAAAGGCTATGTCTACCTGCGCTCGGAATATCCGCATGCGATCCGTGTGATGAACCGCGCGGTGGAGATTGCAAGGGCGGCCGGAATTCTCGGCAACTCCGTGCTCGGCTCGGATCATGCCTTCGACATGGAAATCCGCGTCGGTGCGGGCGCCTATGTCTGCGGCGAGGAAACTGCGCTGCTCGAAAGCCTCGAAGGCCGCCGCGGCGTCGTCCGCGCCAAGCCGCCGTTGCCCGCGCACAAGGGCTTTCTTGGTCGCCCGACGGTGATCAACAACGTCATTTCGCTGGCTTCGGTGCCGGTGATCATGGACAAGGGCGCTGATTTCTATCGCGATTTCGGCATGGGCCGGTCGCGCGGCACCATTCCGGTGCAGATCGCCGGCAATGTGAAGCATGGTGGCCTGTTTGAGGCCGCCTTCGGCATGACGCTGGGTGAACTGGTGGACGAGATTGCCGGCGGTACCGCCACCGGCCGCCCGGTCAAGGCGGTGCAGGTGGGCGGACCGCTCGGCGCCTATTTCCCGCGCGAACTGTTCGACACGCCGTTCGATTACGAGGCGTTCGCCGCAAAGGACGGGCTGATCGGGCACGCGGGCATCGTCGTGTTCGACGACACCGCCGACATGCTCAAGCAGGCCCGTTTCGCCTTCGAGTTCTGCGCGGTGGAAAGCTGCGGCAAGTGCACGCCGTGCCGGATCGGATCGACGCGCGGCGTCGAGGTTGCCGACAAGATCCGCGCCGGCGTCGAGCCGGAGAACCAGGTCACATTGATGACAGATCTGTGCAACACAATGAAATTCGGCTCGCTCTGCGCGCTCGGCGGCTTCACGCCGTACCCGGTGATGAGCGCGCTCACGCATTTTCCGGAGGATTTCCGTCCGGCACCGATGTCCCAGGCTGCGGAGTGAATGACAATGACGCTGATCCAGGAAATTGACTACGGCACCCCGGCCTCGAAGGCTGAAAAGACTGTCCGGCTCGTCATCGACGGCAACACGATCGAAGTGCCCGAAGGCACCTCGGTGATGCGCGCCTCAATGGAGGCGGGGATCCAGGTGCCAAAACTCTGCGCCACCGACATGGTCGACGCCTTCGGTTCCTGCCGGCTCTGCCTGGTCGAGATCGAGGGCCGCAACGGCACCCCGGCTTCCTGCACCACGCCGGTGGCAGAGGGCATGGTGGTTCACACCCAGACCGGGCGGCTGAAGGACATCCGCCGCGGCGTGATGGAGCTTTACATCTCCGACCATCCGCTCGACTGCCTGACCTGTGCTGCCAATGGCGATTGCGAACTGCAGGACATGGCTGGCGCCGTGGGCCTGCGCGACGTGCGTTACGGCTATGACGGCGAAAACCACGTCAAGGCGCGGCAGAACGGCGAAGCCAATCCGCGCTACATGGCGAAGGACGAGTCCAACCCCTATTTCACCTATGATCCGGCCAAGTGCATTGTCTGCTCGCGCTGCGTGCGGGCCTGCGAGGAGGTGCAGGGCACATTCGCGCTGACGATCGAGGGAAGGGGCTTTGAAAGCCGCGTCTCGCCCGGCATGCACGAGAGCTTCATGAGTTCGGAATGCGTCTCCTGCGGCGCCTGCGTGCAGGCCTGCCCGACGGCGACGCTGCAGGAAAAATCCGTGATCGAGATCGGCCAGCCGGAGCATTCGGTGGTCACCACCTGCGCCTATTGCGGCGTCGGCTGCTCCTTCAAGGCGGAAATGCGCGGCGAGGAAGTCGTGCGCATGGTGCCGTGGAAGGACGGCAAGGCCAATCGTGGCCATTCCTGCGTCAAGGGCCGCTTCGCCTGGGGCTACGCCACCCACCAGGACCGCATCTTGAACCCGATGGTGCGCGAGAAGATCACCGATCCGTGGCGCGAAGTCACCTGGGAAGAGGCCTTCGCCCATGTCGCCAAGGAATTCCGCCGGCTGCAGTTCCAGTATGGCAAGGGCGCCATTGGCGGCATCACCTCGTCACGCTGCACCAATGAGGAAACCTTCCTGGTGCAGAAGCTGGTGCGTGCCGGCTTCGGCAACAACAATGTCGACACCTGCGCCCGCGTCTGCCATTCGCCGACCGGCTACGGTCTGGGCAAGGCCTTCGGCACCTCGGCCGGCACCCAGGATTTCGATTCCGTCGAGCACACCGACGTCGTCATCCTGATTGGCGCCAACCCCACCGACGGCCATCCGGTCTTTGCCTCACGGCTGAAGAAGCGGCTTAGGCAGGGCGCCAAGCTGATCGTCATCGATCCGCGCCGCATCGACCTGGTGCGCTCGGCCCACATCGAGGCAAGCCATCACCTGCCTTTGAAGCCCGGCACCAATGTCGCCGTGCTGACAGCACTTGCCCATGTGATCGTCACCGAAGGCCTGTTCGACGAGGCCTTCATCCGCGAGCGCTGCGACTGGTCGGAATTCGAGGACTGGGCTTCGTTCGTCGCCGAGCCAGCCCATTCGCCCGAAGCCACCGAAGTCTACACCGGCGTGCCGGCGGAAGAACTGCGTGGCGCGGCCCGGCTTTACGCCCGTGGCGGCAACGGCGCGATCTATTACGGCCTCGGCGTCACCGAGCACAGCCAGGGCTCGACCACGGTGATGGCGATCGCCAACCTGGCCATGGCCACCGGCAATATCGGCCGTCCCGGCGTCGGCGTGAACCCGCTCAGAGGCCAGAACAACGTCCAGGGCGCCTGCGACATGGGCTCGTTCCCGCACGAACTGCCCGGCTACCGGCATATTTCCGGTACCGAGGTGCGTGACGTGTTCGAGAAGCTGTGGGGCGTGGAGCTCAACCCCGAACCGGGCTTGCGGATCCCCAACATGCTCGATGCGGCCGTCGACGGCACCTTCCGCGGTATCTACATCCAGGGCGAGGACATCCTGCAGTCCGATCCCGACACCAAGCACGTCAAGGCGGGGCTGGAGGCGATGGAATGCGTTGTCGTCCACGACCTGTTCCTGAACGAGACCGCCAACTACGCCCATGTCTTCCTGCCCGGGTCGACCTTCCTCGAGAAGGACGGCACCTTCACCAATGCCGAGCGCCGCATCAACCGTGTGCGCAAGGTGATGACGCCGAAGAACGGGCTTGCCGACTGGGAAGTGACCTTGAAACTGGCGCAGGCCATGGGTCTCGGCTGGCACTACAATCATCCCTCTGAAATCATGGATGAAATTGCCGCCACCACGCCAAGCTTCCAGAACGTGAACTACCAGCTGCTGGAAGAGCGGGGCTCGGTGCAGTGGCCCTGCAACGAGGCCAAGCCCGACGGTACGCCGGTCATGCATCTCGACGGCTTCGTCCGCGGCAAGGGCAAGTTCATCCGCACCGAATATGTGGCCACCGACGAGCGGTCCGGCCCGCGCTTCCCGCTGCTGCTGACCACGGGCCGGATCCTCAGCCAGTACAATGTCGGCGCCCAGACCCGGCGCACCGACAATGTCGCCTGGCATGCCGAGGACCGTCTGGAGATCCATCCGCACGACGCCGAACAGCGCGGCATCCGCGAGGGCGATCTGGTCAAGCTGTCGAGCCGCTCGGGCGAAACCGCCCTGCGCGCCACCATCACCGAGCGGGTGGCGCCGGGCGTGGTCTACACCACGTTCCACCATCCGGGCACCCAGGCCAACGTGATCACCACCGATTTCACCGACTGGGCCACCAATTGCCCGGAATACAAGGTGACCGCGGTGCAGGTGTCGCCCTCCAACGGGCCGACGCCATGGCAGCAGGATTACGAGGCGCAAGCCTTGCAGTCCCGCCGGATCGTCACCGAGGAGGCGCTTGAGCCAGCCGAGTAGGCTGGCCCCAGCGCCGTCGGAGGAATCGCCATGGTCAAGCCCGGCTCCAGCACCAGCATCGCCACCCGCATCGCGGTCAGGGCAGGAGTTGTCACTCCGGGATCCCGGGCCTTGCCCGAGGAGGTGCCCGTGGCGCTCTCCTTTGGCGGCACCACGCAGGCGGTGATGATGGCGACGCCGGATGATCTTGAGGATTTCGGCATCGGCTTTGCGCTGTCGGAAGCCATCATCCGCGCGCCCGGGGATATCGTGTCGATGGACATCGTCGAGGCGGATCAGGGCTTTGACATCCAGATGCAGCTTGCCGAAGGGCTGCAGGCAGCGTTTTCCGCCCGCCGCCGCAAGATGGCCGGCCCCGTCGGCTGCGGCCTCTGCGGCATTGAATCCATCGAGGAAGCGCTGAGATCCCTGCCGGACCGCAAGGCGGTGGAAGTCGCCTTTCGCGGCGACGATATCCGCGAGGCCGTCCGGTCGCTGTCGATGCACCAGAAGCTTCGCGCCGAAACCGGCGCCGTGCACGCGGCAGGCTTCTATCATCCCGGCAAGGGCATGGTTTGCGTGCGCGAGGATGTCGGCCGCCACAACGCGCTCGACAAGCTGATCGGCGCCATCGCGCGGTCCGGCGCAAGCGTGTCCGACGGCGCGCTCGTGATCAGCAGCCGCGTTTCGGTCGACATGGTGCAGAAGGCGGTGATCGCCGGCACCGGACTGCTGATCGCGGTCTCCGCTCCGACCGCGCTTGCGGTCAGGACAGCCGAAGCCTCGGGCCTGACGCTTGTCGGCATTGCCCGTGGCGCGGATTTTGAAATCTTCACCCGGCCAGACCGGATCAGACAAGGAGTTGAAAGCGATGTCGCCTGACAAACTGCGCTACCAGGCCAACCAGATCGCCACCTTCTTCGCCTCGCAGCCGGAGAGCGAGCAGATCGAGGGCGTTGCCGATCACATCAACAAGTTCTGGGATCCGCGCATGCGTGCTAAGTTGTTCGAGATCACCGACGAGAGCACCGAGGGTTTCAAGCCGATGGTGGTGGCAGCACTCGGCGAGATCCGGCGGCCGGAGAAGGCGCCGGCGGCGGGCTGAACCCTTCGCCGCCTGTCACCTGAAAGCTGTCTTGCTGCCGGGGTTGCCCATCACAGCATCGTTGCACAGGGTGCAGAAGAGCCCATGCTCGATACCGGATCTCGGATCCGTGTTCTCCGAGACCTCGACGCAGTCCGGAAGCTGAAACCGTCGCAAAAGCGCGGCGGTGTCGAGGTCCGCGTCGAAATAGACCCATTCGCGGCAATTCCTGGACCATGGCTGGCCGCGGTATGTTTCCTTGATCCCGGCGGACAGAAGCGCCTGTTCCAATGGGTATAAGTGCCTGCAAATCAAGATTCTTGTCCCGAAAATGGATACCGCTGCGATTTCGTTCGACCGTGCGTCCAGCGCCCGTGATATTTGTTCCTATCAGCAATGGGCTCACGACCAAACAAGCAGGCGGGTGGTCACATGGAGTTGTTCTTTCAGTTGGTGATTGTGGCGATCGGCTACGCTGTCGGCGTGGTCCCGATCGTGCTCCTGAAATTTGCTGGCCTGGCGTTCACGTTCAACAGCGCGGCGATGCTGGTCTTGCTGCTTCCGGTCATGTCCGCCCTGATGACGGAGGGGCTGACCAGACTCTGGGACACCACCCCAGGCACGGTGGGACTGGGCGGGCTGGTTGCCTTCATGCCGATGCTGGTGGCGGGCTTGATAAGCGCGTTCGCGGCTGTCATCGCACAGAAATACCTCGCGCCGCTCAATCCGGACAGCGCCCGAAGCTCCGAAGGCCTGACCGGCTGGCTCGTGGTGGCCATCGCCTGCACCATCATGACGCTGGCCTTGTGGCGGTTCTGGCCAGAGCCAAGGGCCAGGCTGTGGTGATTAGCGGAGCGCAAACCGGCCCAACGGATTGATTTTATAAGCGATATTCACGGTGTTAACGGCTTGAGCAACCAGACCCGTTCGAGTGCTTCGAGGCCCTTGAATCCTCCCGCCACGCCATCCATCGCCACTGTCGAAAGCTCGTAGCTGGCGCCGTACCGCTGTTCCAGCTCGTCGCTTTGAATGGAAAAGGGTGGCCCAACGAGCATTGAAGTGTCGTATTCGAACGTAATGAGCAACTGTGGCGACCTGCCGGTGATTTCACCAATGTGAGGCGCGTATGCCGCTCGCATATGTTCAGGCAGTGCAACGAAGGCTGCCCGGTCGTAGACGCCATCGACGGGGCCGAGCATGGCTCTGGTAAGCGCAAAGACGTCGCCGACGAAGATGTCGATGTCAGGGGCGCTGTAGCGCTTGAGTTCCCCGAGATCCGAGATTGCCGGCTCCACCTCAAGCTCTTCAAACAACTGCATGATCGCCGTCTCGCTGAGTTCCGCGCCGGCCACCCGGTAGCCCTGTGACAGCAGCCAGGCGATGTCGCGCGTCTTTCCGCACAACGGAAGGAAGATCCGTGACCGCTCCGTCAGTCCGAGCGCGTGAAAATGCGCCACCAGCAGATTGTTCGGCTCCTCCTGGTGAAAGCCGATGCGGCCGCTTTCCCAGCGGTCATGCCAGAAGCTGTGTTCCATGTGTGTCCTCTCAGAAAAACAGCCGCCACAATACCGGCAGCAGGATCGCCGTCGCAAGCGCGTTGAGCCCCATGGCGAGGCCCGAGAAGGCGCCGGCCAGTTCGTTGACTTGCAGCGCTCGCGCCGTGCCGATCCCGTGGCTGGCCGTGCCGAGCGCCAGCCCGCGGGCGCGCCAGTCCCTGATCCGCAACAGATTGAGCACCATCGGCCCGATCACCGCGCCGAGGATGCCGGTCAGGATCACCAGCACCGCGGTCAGTGACGGCAAGCCGCCCAGTTGCTCGGTAATCCCCATGGCGACGGGCGCTGTCACCGATTTCGGTGCCAGCGACAGCAACGTCTCGCGGCTGGCGCCGAGCAGCCAGCCGAGGCCAACGGCTGTGCCGATCGCCGTCAGCGAGCCCGAGATGAGGCTTACGACCAGCGCCAGGGCAGAGCGCCGCACCCTCTCGAATTGCCTGTAGAGCGGGATCGCCAGCGCCACCGTTGCCGGTCCGAGCAGGAAGTGCACGAACTGCGCGCCTTCGAAATAGGCCGGGTAGGGGGTCTCAGTCAGTGTCAGAATGGCGACCAGCAGGATCACCGCCGTCATCACCGGATTGAGAAACGGCTTGTACCCGGAGCGCTGGTAGATCCAGCTACCGGCCTGAAAGGCGGCCAGCGTCAGCGTCAGGAACAAAAGCGGGCTGGCACTGAGATAGACCCAGACTTCGGCAAAATCACTCATCGGCTTTCACAGCCTCCGCGCTCAGGCTGCCGCGCGCCAGCCGGCTCATCAGCAGCGCGGTGACCGCGATTGTTGCCACGGTCGAACCGATCAGCGCCACGGTGATCGGCAGCAGATCCTGCCCGATGAGCCCCAGATGCGCCATCACCCCGACGCCGGCGGGCACGAACAGCAGCGAGAGGTTTTTGAGCAGCGCGTCACCCACGGCGCCAACCGTCTCGGGCACCGAGCCTCGGAGGACCAGCAACGCAAACAACAGCGCCATACCGGCCACGGGACCGGGAAGCGGCAGGCCGAAGAAACGGGTGACGAGTTCGCCGATCAACTGGCAGGTCAGGATGAGCGTCAGGGCTGACAACATGGGCGGACACCTGTGGGGCGAGGGGGGCTCGAACACGGATACTGCCAGATTCCCAGGCCGCGCCCCAACCGTTTTATGCGAGCGCGCCAACCCCGGCCGCCAGCACGGCGTAGCGGCCGATCTTGCCGATCGAGACCAGGAGGAGGAACCGCCACAGCGGCTCGCGCATGATGCCCGCCACCAGCGTCAGCGGATCGCCGATGATTGGTACCCAGGCGAGAAGCAGAGACCAGTAGCCGAAGCGTTGATACTGCGCCTGGGCACGCTCAAGCTGGCGGGCGCTGGCCGGAAACCACCTGCGGTCGCGAAACCGCTCGACGCCGCGACCGATCAGCCAGTTGATCACCGAACCGAGGATGTTGCCAAGGCTGGCGACCGCCACCAGCGCCGCCACCGGCTGGCCGCCGGCCAGCATCAGCCCGGTGAGCACGCTTTCCGACTGCGCCGGAACAAGCGTCGCGGCCAGCAGGGCGGCAAGAAAAAGGCTGCCATAGGCGGCGAGATCGGTCATGCGGAAGCGGGCCTTTGGCAAGCGGGTCCAACTGTCATCCAGATCCTGCCTATAGAAACCGCGGCCTCCCGGCCAGTGCCGGCTCTTCGGGATCGGGGCTGATTTCGGCGAAACTGGAGAATGGGAAATGATTTCAGTGGTTTGCGCAGGCGGGGCGCAATGTGTAACTAATATAGCATGCTATGTAATATTGCATAGCATGCTATATTGTGCTAGCAGGGGCCATGGAATTCGACAGGAATCGGTCGGCGGGCATTCTGGCCAGCGAGATTGCCCGGCTTTATGCGGCGGCCCTTCAGGGCGCGCTGCATCCGCTGGGGCTGTCGCGTGCGCAGTATCTCGCCTTGAGCGAACTGTGGCTCGAGGATGGATTGACCCAACGCCTGCTGGCCGAACGGGTCGGCGTCGAGCAGGCGACCATGGCCAACACGCTTGTCCGCATGGAGCGCGACGGCCTGATCGAGAGAAAACCCAATCCCGATGACGGGCGCTCGCAACAGATCTGGCTGACGCAGGCTGCGCACCGGCTGCAGGCGCCGGCGACGAACGCTGCCGCAAAAGCCAATGAACTGGTTGCAGAAGGGCTTCCCGTCGCAGAGCGAGAACTGTTCTTCAGCATGCTGGCGCGCGTCATCGCGAATTTGCGGACTATCCGGTCCAGCTGACCTGGTGGGCTTGCGCCTGAGACGCGGACGGTCGCAGCCGGCTGAAAACCGTGCGCATGGGTGGACTGCAAGAACAAGGGGTTTCCCGTCCGCGATAAACCGGATAGGCAGGCCAACAGGCGCTTCGCCGCACGATCTTTCACTCAAGCCATCCGGGATCAGCCGACATGGACAATATGCGCGGCATCATGCTGATGGTGTTGGGGATGGCGGGGTTTGCCGCCGAGGACATGTTCATCAAGCTCGCGGCCGGCCAGCTTCCCGTGGGTGAAATCCTGCTGGTGCTCGGCCTTGTCGGCGCCCTGATCTTCGCGACCTATGCCCGTCTGAACGGCACCAGCGTGATTTCAAAAGGCTTCTTTCATCCCGCCGTGGCGCTGCGAAACCTTTGCGAGATGCTGGGCGGCCTGTGCTTTGTGATGGCGCTGAGCCTGATCCCGCTGGCGACCGCCACCACGATCCTGCAGGCAACGCCGCTGCTGGTGACCATGGGGGCGGCGCTGGTGCTCGGCGAAAAGGTCGGATGGCGCCGCTGGACCGCCATTCTGGTTGGTTTTGGCGGCGTGCTGCTGGTCATTCGCCCGGGCCTTGAAGGCTTCGAGCCCGAAGTGCTGTGGGCCGTCGCCGGTGTGCTTGGCCTCGGCATCCGCGATCTCGCCAGCCGCAAGGTGCCGAAGACCATTTCCTCGTTGCAATTGTCGGCCTGGGGCTTCTTCGCGGTCGGCGTGTCGGGCGCCGTGCTGATGGCGGTCACCGGCGAGGCGGTGATGCCGGGCGCCACCGAGACCATGTATCTGGGCGGCGCATTGTCCGTCGGGGTTCTCGCCTACTGGGCGCTGACCGAAGCCACCCGCATCGGCGAGATTTCGGTTGTGACGCCGTTCCGCTATGTGCGGCTGGTGTTCTCGACCATCGTCGGCATCCTGGTGTTCTCGGAATTCCCCGACGTCTACACGCTGGCCGGCGCCGCGATCATCATCGCCACCGGGCTTTACACGATCATGCGCGAACGCAGCCGCCGTCGCCAGGAAGCCGCACTTGCACGGGCCGCCGCCTCAATCGAAGCCACCCCATGAAGGGGAGGGCTTCGGTATCGGCCCTTCAGCTTTACACCCCGTAACGGGCTTCCAGATGCGCGATGAAATAGGCCGGGTTGAGCGCCTCGCCGGTTGCCTGTCGCAGGATGTCGGGCGTTGAGGCCGTCGATGCCTTTGACCAGATATTGTCGCGCCGCCATTCATTGACCTGGCTGAAATCGCCCGTCGCGATTTGGCTGTCGACATCGGGATTGATCCTGAGGATTGCCGCCCATTGCTGCGCCGCCATCAGCGCGCCGAGCGTGTAGGACGGGAAATAGCCGAACGAGCCTGACGGCCAGTGCACGTCCTGCATCGGCCCGTTCTTCGGATCGTTGAGCGTCGAGATGCCGAGCGAGTCCTGCATCCCGGCGTCCCAGGCTTCCGGGAGGTCCTTGACCTCAAGCCGGCCGGCAAGCAGGTCCTGTTCGAGCTCGTAGCGCAGGATCACATGCAGCGGGTAGGTGACCTCGTCGGCATCGACCCGGATCTTGCCGCGCTTGATCAGGTGCACATGCGGCAGCAGGTCTTCCATCGTCCAGTTCTCCTGAAGATGGGTGTCGACGAGCGGCAGGGCGAAGCGCCAGAAGGCGGGGTTGCGGCCGATTTGCTTTTCGACGAACAGGCTCTGGCTTTCGTGGATCGACATGCCGCGCGCCTTGCCTGACGGCCAGTGAGCCCAGTCCTTGGGCAGGTTCTGCTCGTAAAGCCCGTGCCCGGTCTCGTGCAGGATTCCCATCAGCGCCGGCAGGAATTCGTCGGTGCGGTAGCGCGTCGTCATCCGCACGTCGCTCGGCACGCCGCCGCAGAACGGATGGTCGGAGACCGACAGACTGCCATGGTTCATGTCGAAGCCGACGGCCTTCATCATCTCGATGCCGAGCGCCTTCTGCCGCTCCACCGGGTAGTCGCCGGAGAGCGCCTTGAGCGGCCGTTTCGCCAGCCGCTCTTCCTGTGCGGCGAGGGCTGCGGGCAGGAAATCGACCAGAAAGGTTTTCAGCTCAGTGAAGACCGGCGTGATCTGGGCGGTGCGGTTGCCCGGATCGAACTGCTCCATCAGCGCGTCATAGGGCGCGAGCCCCAGTACCTCGGCGCGCATCGCGGCTTCCTCGCGCATCATCGACACCACGCCTTCAAGCGCCGGCTGGAACGCCTGCCAGTCGCCGTTTGGCCGGGCAGCGCGCCACAATTGCTCCGACCGCATGCCGGTGCGCATTTTCCGCTCGACGAAGTCCGAGGGCAGGCAGGTCATGTTGATGTAGCTGCGCTCGAGTTCATTGAGTGCGATTTTCTGTTCCGGTTCAAGAGCTTCGGATTTCGCAGCCTCGATCCAGTCGCGCACCTGGGCGTCGGTCGCCTGGCGATGATACATGCCCGACAGCGTTGCCATGGCTTCGGCGCGGCTCTCGCCACCGCCCGGCGCCATGTTGGTCGCTTCGTCGGTGCCGAGAATGGCGAGCGCATGCTCCAGCGCGCCCAGAGCGCGGCAATGGGCATCGAGCTTGGCGTAGGACATGAGATCACTCCGGTTTTGGCGAACCCGCATGGGATAGGCCAAGCTCCCCAAACCCGCAAGGGCAAAGCGCAAGGCCGCATCACCCGGCCCGGGCCGCGGCCAATTCGGCCGACGCCATGGCAGCGGTAAAACTCCGTTCCTGCCATCTATCTGTTGGATACAAAATGTATAATTCCGTGGAGTCGACAGGTTCGAGCAAGGCTGTGCGGCGATTGTCAGAATCATTTGTTAGGAGACAAGCATGAATATCGAAGGCGTCAGCCATTCGAATATTCGAACAGTCAGCCGAACGGGATCCGTCAAGGATTCCGCGCCGACCATTCATGCTTATGCCATACAATCCTATCAGGATCTGGGTCCGGTCGGCGGTCTCGAGGCTACCGGAACCTATGATCCTTACGGCAAGATAACGCCGACCGCGGCCACATTCATCGTGGCGGCAGCCAATGGCTACGAGATCTACATGCCCGTGCGCCCCGGCTATTCCTCCACCAATCTCGCCATCGCAGTCACCGACCCATCGGCAGAGCCGTTCTCTGCCGGAAAAACCAAGTCCGAAATCGTCGAGGCAGCCCGCAAGGCCGTGGATACAAGAATCGCATCAATGGCTGAAAGCGGCCGGCCGTTCCGTCCGAAATCCAACGAGGCTGTCGATTGGTATTCGGCGTTCGGCGATCTTGACCGGCGCGCGCTGAGCGCCATCCGGACAGATGAGTCCGGTTTCTTTTCGAGCGCAGAAAAGGAAATTGCGAAGTCGATCTTGACCCAGCAGCAGTCGCTAGCCATGGGCATGTATCACGGTCCTACGCGGCTTGCCGGAACCTATGCCGACATGGAGGACATCGATCCGTCGGACCTCATGGCAGTGGGGAAGGCGGGTGCGCTCTGGCTTGACCGGGTCAGCCAGGAAGAAAAGACCACGTCATCCGACTGGATGGAGCAGCGTGCCGCCGCCCAGTATCTTTACGAGAACGCCGCCCAGCAGACGGGCGCCAAGCCCGAGGACCTGTCTTCGGGTTTCGATTTCGTCGACATGCTGATCCAGGCTTATCTGGAGCTCGAGCAACTCGGCGAAGGCCATGAGCTGAATTATCTGCCGGCCTACCAGAAGGCATGGCAGGCCTTTGTCGATCAGGTGCCCAATGAACAGACCGCGTCGAGGACGCTGTTTTTCTGACCCGCGCACATCGCCCGGATTGCCCGCATACAAAGATCGCATAAGATGGATTATGGAACTATTGGCCGTGGAGCCCATGGAATGGCCGGGCTTGGTTAGATCAGGAGAATCAAACCTCTGCCGGCGTTTGTTGCAGTTTCCTTGAAACTCGGGATCAACGAATCCGAACCATGAACGCGTCTTGAAAGTGCAACCGCTCGCAGAATCTGATCTAGTCGTTTCGGGTTGGAGGCCACAGGGATTGCGGCGCGGAGTTTGCGAGGACGGCATGCTTGAAGGTTTGCGGATCATTGAAATCGAAGGCCTGGGACCGGCGCCGTTCGCGGCGATGATGCTGGCGGATCTTGGCGCTGATGTCATCGTGGTTCACCGCAAGAACGGCCGACCGGCGCCCGGCATGCCGGAACGATCGCTGATCGACCGTGGCAAGCGCTCGATCGAACTCGATCTCAAGTCGGCCGATGACATAGCTGTCTTGAAATCGCTTGTCGGCCGGTCCGAGGCGCTGATCGAGGGCTTTCGGCCCGGCGTGATGGAACGGCTCGGGCTCGGGCCAGACGATCTCTCCAAGGTCAATCCGGATCTCGTCTATGGCCGCATGACCGGCTGGGGCCAGACCGGGCCGCGGGCGCAGACGGCCGGCCACGATCTCAATTACGTCTCGTTGTCCGGCGCTGCCTGGTATGCCAGCAACCACGGTGAACCGCCGTTCACGCCGCCGACTCTGGTCGGCGATATCGGCGGCGGCGCGCTCTATCTGGTCACCGGTATCCTGGCTGGCGTCATGGCGGCACGTGCCGGTCGCGGCGGCACGGTGGTCGACGCAGCAATCGTCGACGGGTCCGCACACATGATGAACCTCTTGATGGCGCTCGCGCAGACCGGCGGCCTGTCGATGGCGCGCGGCCGGAGCCTTCTGGATGGGCCGCACTGGAGCCGCTGCTACGCCTGCGCTGATGGCGGCTATATCTCGGTGCAATGCCTGGAACCCAAGTTCTATGCCGAATTTCTCGCCCGTCTCGGTCTTGCGGAAGATGCTGATTTCAAGCCGCAATTTGATGCCGCTCAATGGCCCAGGCAGACGGCGCTGATGGCCGGTATCTTCGCCAGGCATCCGCGGGCGCACTGGGACAAGGTGTTTATGGGGTCGGATGCCTGCGTGGCCCCTGCCCTTGATCCCCAGGAATCCATGTCCGAACCGCATATGGCGGCGCGCGGTGTCTGGCAGACCATCGACAGTGTGTTGCAGGCCGCCGCCGCACCGCGGTTTTCGACCGAACCGCCATCGCGACCGCACGACATCCCGGTGCGCGGGCAGCACTCGCAATCGATTCTGGACTGGCTGAAAACGACTTAAAGCTCCCTCATCTCTGGCTGATCGTCAAACCCAATCGAACGTGGTCGGGCGATCCCCCGCGCCGGAACAGCCGCGGTCCGTCCGGGCCTCCGCGCCGTTCAAGCGAGTGCTTGCTTGACATGCAGGTAAATGCCTGCATATTGGCAGGCAATGACAGGTAAACCGATGGACGCTGACAAGGTCTTCAAGGCGCTGGGCGACCCGACCCGCAGAACCTTGCTCGATCTTCTGTGCGAGAAGAACGGGCAGACCTTGGGCGAGCTTTGCGACCATCTGGACATGACACGCCAATCGGCCACGCAGCACATCGGCCTGCTGGAAGCCGCCAACCTGGTGACGACGGTCAGGCGTGGTCGCGAGAAGCTGCACTTCATCAACCCGGTGCCGCTTCACGAGGTCTACGAACGGTGGGTGAGAAAGTTCGAACGTCAGCGGCTCAGCCTACTGCACGATCTCAAGAAGGAACTCGAAGGAGAATGACGATGTCCAAAGAGAAGATCAGTTTTATCTACGCCACCTACATACTTTCGACCCCGGAAAAGGTGTTCGAAGCCATTACCAGGCCCGATATCTCCAGGCGTTACTGGGGACATGAGAATGTCTCCGACTGGAAACCCGGTTCAAGTTGGGAACATGTCCGCGCCAATGACGAGCGAACGGTCGAACTTGTCGGCAAGGTGGTCGAAAGCACCCCGCCCACCCGTCTTGTCATCACCTGGGCCAATGCCTCGCAGGCTTCCGATCCGGACAGCTACAGCCGCGTCACCTTCGAGATCGTCGAATACGACAACATGGTTCGGCTGACTGTCACCCACGAGGAACTCGAAGCCGGCAGCGGAATGGCCACCGGCGTCACCAAGGGCTGGCCGGCAGTACTGTCGAGCCTGAAATCCTACCTTGAAACGGGCAGCGGCATCGACGTTTTCGCCAAGCCGAAGTCTGCCTGATCTTTGGCGGACACCGCCGTCATGCCCGGGAAACGAACGACGCTTTCCTGCCGCAATTTCGATCGCATGCCGGTCGGCCGGTCTGACTTGCTTCAGGCCGGCGCCCGGACATTGATGAACTCGGCCGCGATCGCCGTCGCCAATGCCTTTGGGTCGACGCTGAACACGCTGTCCGGGCGGCCGGCCGCGGCCCAGACCAGGTCATGATCAAGCAGCGTCCGGTCCATGTAGATCCTGATTGGGTTCAGATGTCCGATCGGCGCCACGCCACCGATGGCAAAGCCGGTTTCGTCACGTACACGACGGACATCGCAGCGCGCAAACGAGAGACCGTAATGCGTTGAAATATAATCCATATCGGCGTTGTGAAGACCAGATACCAGCATCAGGTCGAGCTTCTTCGTGGCTGTGTTCTCAAACACCAGCGACTTGACGATCTGGCTGACATCGCAACCGGCTGCGTCGGCGGCTTCCTCGGCCGTGCGGGTCGACTGCGCCATTTTCAGGATGCGGATCTCAAGCCCTGCTTCAGCCGCCGCACGCGCCACGCGCGCCATGCTCGAGCCTTCGGCGATCAGGTCCGGTGTCATTTCAATCGCGGTTTCGCTCATGCTCACAACTCGATGTCGATGGTCAATCCGTCATATCCGGGCTCGACGTGGTCCGGTGTCTCATGAAGCACGGTCTCGTAGTCGAGCGGTACATGCATGTGGGTCAGGATGGCGCGCTTCGGATTGATCTTCTCGATCCACCACAGCGCCTGGTCGATGGAAAGGTGGCTCGGGTGCGGCTTGTACTGCAGCGAGTCGATGATCAGCACCTCGAGGTCCTGAAGCTTCTCCACAGTGGCGCGCGGAAAATCGCTGACATCGCAGCAATAGGCGAGACCGCCGATGCGAAATCCCAGCGACCGGATCGAACCATGCACCTGGTCGAGCGGCTGTATCTGTATCGTTCCGCCCTCGCCTGTGATGCTGATCGGTTCGTCCAGCGAGTTGATCAGCACCGGCTGGGTGATCGGCGGGTATTCGCTGCCCGACGGCGTTTCCAGGCAATAGCCGAAGCCGGCGCGGATGCGGGCCATGGTTTCGGGATCGGCGTGAATCGGGATGCGCTTGCGCTGGGTGAGCGCAAAGCCGCGCAGATCGTCGATCCCATGCACATGATCGGCGTGCGAATGGGTGTAGAGCACCGCATCGATCCTGATCACCTTGTTGGCGATCATCTGTTCACGAAAATCCGGTCCGGTATCGACCACGATCGTCGTTTCGCCGCCATCGGCGCCGAACTGCCGGATCAGGAACGCCGCGCGGGTCCGCCGGTTTTTCGGATTTTCCGGATCGCAGGCGCCCCAGTCGCCATTGACCCGCGGCACACCAGGCGAGGACGCGCAGCCAAGAACCGTGAACTGGCGACGGACCGGCGCCGTCACAGTCGCGGCATCTTCGAAAAGCAGCGGAACGCGTTCTCGGTCGTGATCCGGGCAATCTCCTCGTAGGAGACGCCCTTGACCTCGGCCAGGACTTCCGCGGTGTTGACGACGTAGGACGGTTCGTTGCGCTTGCCGCGCCAGCGCTTGGGCGCGAGATACGGTGCATCTGTTTCCACCAGCAGCCGGTCCATCGGCACGGTTGCGGCGATCTCGCGCAGTTCGGTCGATTTCGGGAAGGTCAGGATCCCCGAAAAGGAGACGTATCCGCCCAGAGCCACGCCGGTGTCGGCCAGCCCCTGTCCGGAGGAGAAGCAGTGCAGGATGAAGGGGAAGGCCCCCTTCCCTGTTTCCTCGGTCAGCATCGCCGCCATGTCGTCGTCGGCGCTGCGGCTGTGGATGACCAGCGGCAGCTGTGTGTGCCGCGCGGCCTCGATGTGGCGCCTCAGACCGGTCTTCTGGTCCTCGGGCTTCTGCGTGTCGTAGAAATAGTCAAGCCCGGCTTCACCGATCGCAACCACCTTGGCATTGGCCTGGGCAAGCCGCACCAGCTCATCCGCCGTCACGTCCAGCTCTTCATCGGCATTGTTGGGGTGTGTGCCGACCGAACAGAAGACGCTTGGATAGCGCTCGGTCAGTTCGAGCAGCCTGTCGAGTTTCCTGACCCGTGTCGAGATCGTCACCATCTGCATGACGCCCGATGCGTGGGCGCGGGCGACAAGCTCATCGCGTTCCGCGTCGAAATCGACGAAATCGAGATGGCAGTGGGTGTCAACCAGCATCCGCCTCAGCCCTCCTCGGGCGCGACATAGCGCGGGAAGACCGGCGTGGGCTTGTCGATCGGCGTCCCGGCTTGTAGGCGGCCGGTTTCGCCGAGTGCGGCGAAATCACGCCTGTCAGCGGGGATACCGAGCAGATCGAGCAACTTGCCGGACGATTCGGGCATGAACGGCTGCAACAGGATCGAGATCTGGCGCACGGTTTCCGCCGTGACGTAGAGCACGGTCTCCATCCGCGCCGGATCGGTCTTCTTCAGCGCCCACGGCTCCTGGCTGGCGAAATATCGATCGCTGTCGGCGACGACGTCGATGATGGCGGCCAGTGCCTTGTGGATCTGGAAATCCGCCATTTCCGCGCGCGCGCTGTCGATCACCTTGTCGATGGTATCGAGAAGCGCCTTGTCGTCTTCGGTCAGCGGACCGCAGGCAGGCATCTTGCCATCGCAGTTCTTGTTGATCATCGACAGTGACCGGCTGGCGAGGTTGCCGATGCCGTTGGCGAGATCGGAATTGATCCGGGTGGCAATCGATTCTGGGCTGTAACTGCCATCCTGTCCGAACGGCACCTCGCGCATGAAGAAATAACGTACCTGGTCGAGCCCGTAAGCCTCGATCAGCGCGAACGGATCGACCACATTGCCGATCGACTTCGACATCTTCTCGCCCTTGACCAGCAGGAAGCCGTGGGCGAACACCTTGGCCGGCAGTTCAAGACCCGCCGACATCAGGAATGCCGGCCAGTAGACCGCGTGGAAGCGGACAATGTCCTTGCCGATCATGTGGATGGCGGGCCAGTAATTCCACTTGTCCGCACTCTCGTCGGGAAAGCCCGCGGCGGTGATGTAGTTGGTCAGCGCGTCGACCCAGACATACATGACATGCTTGTCGTTGCCGGGCACCGGAACGCCCCAGTCGAAGGTTGTGCGCGAGACTGACAGGTCCCTGAGCCCGGATTTGACGAAGCTCGCCACCTCGTTGCGCCGTTCTGTGGGAGCCACGAAGTCCGGATTGCTCTCGTAGAGCTCCAGGAGCTTGTCGCCATAGGCCGAGAGGCGGAAATAGTAGCTTTCTTCCTCCACCCATTCGACCGGCGAGCCGAGCGGTTCGCGCCGCACGCCGTCTTCTCCAACGGTGGTTTCAGCCTCGTCGAAATAGGCTTCCTGGCGCACTGAATACCAGCCGCCGTAATTGCCCAGATAGATGTCGCCATTGGCTTCCATCCGCTTCCACAGTTCCTGCACGGAGCGCTTGTGGCGTTCCTCGGTGGTGCGTATGAAATCGTCGTTGGAGCAGTTGAGCTTTACGAGCATGTCGCGGAACACGGCGGAGTTCCTGTCCGCCAGTTCGATCGGCTTGATGCCTTCCTTTTCCGCCGTCTGCTGCATCTTCTGGCCGTGCTCGTCGGTGCCCGACAGGAAGAACACGTCCTTGCCGTCCAGGCGCTGGAAACGCGCCATCACATCGGTGGCGATCGCCGTGTAGGCGTGGCCGATATGCGGAACCCCGTTGGGATAGAAGATCGGGGTGGTGATGTAGAAACGGTCGGTGCTCATGATAGCCTTCGAATTCAGTATCCGGGTCAGGGTCTACAGCCGGGACCCCGCGCGCAGTCGTCATAAGCGATAAAGCCGCGGGATGCCATGCCCTCTAATAGCTCAATCGCGGGGGCCGAAACCTGTTAGCCGAAAAATATGGAAAATACATGCAGGACCGTCTGCTTGCGATCAAGATTGTAGGCGGCGGCTGTGGCGAAATGCTCGGCAAGTGTGGTCGACATTCGCGCCAGGCGGTCGGCTTCGGCCAGGTCGCCCGATGCTCCCGCCTCCCGCGCCATCTGCTGCACCCTGTCGACGGCAAAACCGGTGAAGAAGTCGTAGGCCACGTCGCGATCGCGCGCCGCAAGCGTTTCGGCGAGCCTGTAGATCGGTTCACGGTCCTTGAGGCTTCCGCGTTCGATGATGTCGACAAAAGCCTCGGCGATGTCGACACCGCCATAGTTCCTGAGCAGCAGCGCCCGCGCCACACTGCCTTCGCTCAGCCGGATGATCGCGTCGGCTTCACCCGGGGCGGCCCCCAGGTGCGCCAGCGCCAGGTCGAGATCCGGCGGCGACAGCGGTTGCAACTTCAGCGACAGACAGCGCGAGCGGATCGTCGGCAACAGCCGACCGGGCGTGTGCGACAGCACCAGGAACAGCGACCGCTTCGGCGGTTCCTCGAGGATCTTCAGGATGGCATTGGCGGCATTGCGATTGAGATCGTCGGCCGGATCGATGATCGCCACCCGCCAGTTGCCGGTGCCCGACGTCTGGCCGAAGAACTTGCCGGCGCGGCGCACCTCGTCGACGGTGATAACGGATTTCGCCTTGCCGGTCTTCTCGTCCACCGGACGCGCGAGATGCAACACATTGTGCGAGGCGCCGCTCGAAATCTGGCGGCCGACCGGGTCGTCGAGGTCCGGATCGGCGATGTGGTCGGGCGCGGCCAGCGGATCGGGATGGGTCAGCACGTGATGGGCAAACCGGTAGGCGAGCGTCGCCTTGCCGATCCCTTCTGGTCCCTCGATCAGGATGGCATGATGCATCCGCCCCGACCGGTAGGCATTGGCAAGGAAGGCCTGTGCGGAATCGTGGCCATAGAGCACCATGTTGCGCTCGGGCGGGATGGCGCCCTCCAGCAATCCCGGCTGGTCTTCGTTCATGCCTTCTGGCCTCTTGCCGGTTCACCGACGCTGCCGTCAGCCACGATCGGCTCGACGGCGGCGAGGATCGCCAGCGCCACCGCGTCTTCCGACTGGCTCGCATCGATCAGCTTGCAGCGCTCGGGTTCGGTTCGGGTGAGGTCGATGAAGGCCTCGCGGCGCTTCTCGTGCGTCGCCACCTCTTCCTTCTCGAACCGGTCGGGCGCGACATTCTTGCCCTCCCGCGCCTTGGCTCGCCGCAGGCCGGTGGAGGCGGGCAGATCAAGCACCAGTGTCAGGTCCGGGACCATGCCGTTGACGGCGATCCGTTCCAGGTTCCGGATGAATTGCGGTTCGAGATTGCCGGTAATGCCTTGGTAGACGCGGCTTGAGTCCATGAACCGGTCACACAGCACGATGGTGCCTTCGGCAACCGCCGGGCGGATCACTTCCTCGATGTGATCGCTGCGCGCGGCGGCGAACAGCATGGCTTCCATGCGGACGCCGAATTCTTCCGCGGCCCCCGACAACAGCACGTGCCGTACCGCTTCCGCGCCGAGCGAGCCGCCGGGTTCACGGGTGACCAGCACGTCGTGACCGCGCCGCCTGAGCACATTGGCCAGACGGTGGATCTGCGTCGATTTGCCGACCCCCTCCCCGCCTTCGAATGTAATGAATCGGCCTGTGCTGTTCGTCACGTTTGGCTTTCCCTGTCGCCGCAGGCACTGATTGCACACGGAACATGTTGATGAGGTATCCGGAGATTCCGGCTCACCTTTGTCTAAAGCAATTCAATTCAGAAATGAACGCTTGGCGAAGCCGTTACAGCCAGAATTGCGCAAGTTCGATCAGCGCATCGAGCGCCTGGGTGTGCAATGGCCCCTTCTCCACCGCTTCCATGGCGAAGAGCGGCTTCTCCTGGGACAGCGTGTCGCCGATATAGACCTTGAGAACGCCGACCTGGGCGCCGGCCTCGATCGGTGCGCGCAGTGGCCAGCGGTAGGTGATTCGCGCCGTCAGCCGGTCCGGATTGGTGATCGGCAGCAGGATATCGACCGCACCCCTGGCCTTGACGATGGCGCTGCCGGCGCCGCCGTAGACGCTGACTTCGCCAATGGTTTCATCCTTTGCGAACAGGGTCTTGCGTTCGAAGGCGCGGATGCCCCATTCCAGCATCTTGCGCGATTCCTCAGCACGTTCCTGCTCGCTATCCATTCCGCTCATCGCCAGAAACAGCCGCCGCCCGTCGCGCTTGATCGAGGAGACGATGCCGTAACCCGATTCCTCGGTGAAGCCGGTCTTCAGCCCGTCGACGCCGATATCGAGCCCCAGAAGCGGATTGCGGTTGCGCTGGCGGATCTTGTTCCAGGTGAATTCCGGCTGCGAATAGTACTTGTAGAACTCGGGATAGGTGGACTGGATGTGGTGCGCGAGCGTCACCAGATCCTTCATGGTGACCTTCGAATCGGGATGCGGCAGGCCGTTCGAATTGCCGAACACCGATTTGGTCAGGCCGATCTCGCGGGCGCGCTCGGTCATCAGCCGGGCGAAATTCTCCTCCGATCCCGCCATGCCCTCGGCAATGATGATGCAGCCGTCATTGGCGGACTGGACGATGACGCCCTGGATCAGGTCCTCGAGCCGGATCGAGGATTTGAGTTCGGCAAACATCGTCGAGGTCCGCGAGATCGCGCCTCCCGTCCGCCATGCGTTCTCGGAAACCTGGAACGTGTCATCAAGCGTTAGCCGCCCGGTGTGGATGGCGTTGAACACCACCTCCATGGTCATGAGCTTGGCGAGCGATGCCGGCGGCACCAGTTCGTCCTCGTTCTTGGCGAACAGCACGGTCCCGGTATCGGCGTCTATCAGGTAGGCCTGCTTGGCGCGCGTTTCGAAAAGCTGCGCCAGCGCAGGCGTCACCAAACCGCTAAACAGCAGCGCCAGAACGATAAACAGGCGGGCGAAGACCGTCCGGGTCATTGGAGCCATCCATCAAGGGAGAAAACCGGATACACGCCGAACCTAGCAATCAAGCAGTGTGGGATCAATGGCTTGAGTTGAAGCGAGGCTGGCGGCGGGCTCGGAGTTGGCCGTGACAGCGTCGCGAGCGGCCGACCATGAAGCTCTACGCCAGAGGAAATCAGCGGTCCTGAGAGGATCTGCTGAGCACGGCATCGAAGGGTTTCTGCTGCAACGTTACCCGGCCGCCCCAAAAAGCCATCCCGAGATTACGCATCCCGTTGTCAACATTGGCGGCGACTGGAATTCCGAAGGAAGGCCGGTCCGGAAGCACCGGGCCGATGTCGGGCAGTGCAAAGCCGGCCGGAACACCCAGAGGCGAGCCCGCAAAGGCGTTCGCGGGGAGCGACTGGCCTGCCGGCGCCGGCTGGAACGCGGTTGCGGTAGCCGCGCCCAGCGCGGCCGGTGGCGCCACGCCCGCCTGGGCCGAACTGACGCCGGGAAGTGCGGAATCCACCGCGTTCATCGCCATCATGACGCCGGTTGCGATCACGCCCCCGGCCGGAGAATTCGAGCCCCCGGGCCGATAACTTGCCATCAGATAGCGGGTGTCATCCCCTTCGACCGGCGCACGTCCGACATACTCGACCCGAACCGCGGCGACGCCCTCATGCTTCATGTCGAGAAGTGTCGCGGCCTGATTGGACAAATCGATGATCCGGCCGTGGGCAAACGGCCCCCGGTCATTCACGCGCACTATCACGGAATTGCCGTTCTTCTTGTTGGTGACCCTGGCGTAGCTCGGCAACGGAAATGTCGGATGGGCGGCAGAAAGGTGGAACTGGTCGTAGATCTCGCCATTGGCCGTAAGCCGGCCGTGGAAATTGGGTCCGTACCAGGACGCGAGACCGGCCTTGTCGTAACCGGGTTCTTCCTTCGGCGTGTACCATTTGCCGCGAACCCGGTAGGGCTTGCCAACCATGTCGCGGCCGCCGCCCTTTTTCGGGCGCTTCGCAGTGGTCATCCGCGGACTTGCGGCGACGCCGTACTCCGAGACAGAGAACTTCGACTCGGTGTTGATGTAGGATGCGGAGGACTTGCCCTTGGACGACGACGTCGAACTGCATCCGGCTAGCCCCGTGGCAAGCACCGCCAGCAACGTCACACAGGCAGCATTGCGCAGCCGTGCCCCGGTTTGATCCATCACTCTGTGTCCCACACCGCTACTCGATACTCTGGCGGTCGCCAATATGGCCTGGCAGTATGTCCCCTGCAAAGCCGTCCCCTTCGATCAATGCGTTTGATGTCCTAATCGAAGGTTTAGATCGCCGGGCAAGATGGCGAAATTGCGATTGCTCGCCCGGCCGGGTGGCTCAATGTGGTCGATGTGGTGAATTTTTCGTAAATATCAGCCTTCGATGCGCGCTTTGCCGCTTCGGCCGTCGTCGCGAACCCAGTCGAGCGTGCGCTCCCCGGTCTTCCGGATCTGGAAGCAGGTGGGCTTGCCATCGTACCAGGTTGGCCATTGCTGGCACAGGTTCTCTCCCCTCACCCACCATTTGCCGCTTTCCTTGGGAGCGAGGAACTTGCCGAGACCGAGCGCGGTGCCGTCGCCGGTGACCGTGCCTGACTGCTTGTAGTTGAGCGGAAACTCCCCGCCGAAGGGTGTCGCAAGATACACCCGCTTGCCGGCAACGAACTGCTTGAGGTCATTTCCGGCAAGTTGTTCCGCACTGGCCGCAACCGGCACGAGGGACAGGGCAAACGCCGACAGCATGCCGAGGATCCTGGTTTCACCGAGCATTGGGATCTCCATGATGTTGAATGGTGCCGCTGTTACGCTTGAAGACCTCGTTTGGTTTCATCGTCGGCAAAAAAATCTTTTGTGGCGGAGTTGTCTTGCCTGATACACCATGGGTGGCGAGAATCCGGCAGATGCCTGCATTTCACGCAGATCCGTGTTGCCTTCAAAATACGCAATGAACGGTATCGTACATAACTCGTTTCGCAGTGCCCTGGTGTTTCCCGCGCATCCGGTGGGATGCGGGGCGCTCAAAATATGCCGCGAGCGGCCGGCACTTCGGCGAACAGGAGACGGACTGCCATGAAAACAACGCTTCTCCTTGTCTCGGGCGCCCTGATTTTCGGCGTGACCTTCGCGGCGTGGTACTGGCTCAATGCTCTCGGCTGCGCGATGAACACAACCGGCTGCAAGGGTGTGCGCCTGAACTGGGGCGACTGGGAGGCGCTGCAGTTCTTCGCGCCGACCTTTGTTCTGGGGATAGGGCTGATGATCGCCGGCGGCTGGCGGTTCCTGAAGCGCTGACTGCATGACAGACCGGACTGGCGCAGGTCCCGGCCCGGCTGCGGTAAAAGCCCCGGCGCAAGCCCGATTGCCGTTGACTGCAACGCGCGGAAAGCTGTAGAAGCGCCATCGAAAGATATTCGGTAGCTTGTCGGCTGCAATCGCTTCGAACCGCGCGTCTGCAGAAACCGGAATGCGATATCATATCAATATCTTGGAGGGGTGGCCGAGCGGTTTAAGGCACCGGTCTTGAAAACCGGCGTGCGGGAGACCGTACCGTGGGTTCGAATCCCACCCCCTCCGCCATTTTCTGACTTCACGCTGTCGCCCTTCGGGCTTCGCTCCAGCCGGGGCCTCGCATAGGCTAGGACGGCACTTGGCCTTGCGAACCCTGCGGGTTCGAAATGTCTCCGCTACGCTCCGCCATTTCGCGCTTTCCCATGTTTGGGTCTCCTGTCAGCTTAGATGGTAGGAGGGTTTGGGGGAAATCCTGGTTCCGGACAGCAAGCGAGATGTTGCGCGAATGTGAGTTTCGGGACCGCTTCTTGAAGCTCGAGTTTCCTCGAACGCCAAAGTTTTGAAGGGTTTGTGAGAAAGCCGAAGGCGAGTTAGAACGCCTCAAGAGAACGAAGTCCGAGGCTGTCTGGAAAACTCGGTGCTATTCAGGTTTGTCTGACAATGCCAGCAGAAGGCAATTGCGCCACGGCACGTAACTCCAGCAGGCCGCCGGGGACAATGAGTTCGGCGACACCGATGGCGGTCCAGGCGGGATAAGGTGCGCGAATGTAATGATCTTTCACACGCACGAAAGCATCCATGTGGCGGGACATATCGACGTGGTAGGTTGTCAGTTCCACCACGTCCGACAACCCCGCATCCGCCGCACGAAGAATAGCACTCAAGGCTTCAAACGCAGTGGCGAACTGTGCTTCTGGATCCCGCACCGCCATCAGCGCAGTCAAATCGTTTGAGGCCTGTTGTGTTGTCGCCTTGGCCCCAGCCAGCCCATCCTCGCCCGGTGTGTCACCATTGGGGCTTGTGCCTATAATCCCTGAACAGAATATCAAGCCGTTTGCCACAACGGCAGGCGCAAAGTGCCAATTGTCGTATACGCCTTGAAGCGCTGGCGGGATAATGCGTTGCGCCGATGACATTGTTGCTCTTCCTTGCAGTGTTGCCATCAAAGTGATCAGCCTCAAATTGGTGGCCTGGTTTGGGTTTTTATTGCATGACCGGCCTCTGGTCCATCGGGACGATGGCTTTTGGCGCAGGTGGACGATTGCCCGGTACAGGCGGCTTTCTTGCATTTGGCTCGCTCAACTGCCCACGTGCATTGGTGTTGTCTCGACAACGGGCTCGTTATCGGGGTGAGAACCTAGAGGCTCTTCCAACACAGATATTGGGACAAGGGTCTAACAGGTGAAGTTTCGGCCACAAGATCCAGCACGCCTCTTCATCCGCCTCAACCAGCTTCCGGCAAAGCTGCAGTCGTCGGGGTCTTGCATGAACTGGGCCGACCTTGGCCATTTAAACCCTGCAGGTTCGGAATGCCTCCGCTGCCCTCGTCCAAATCTGAAGCGCTGTACTGCAAAGCGTTTTTCCAATCACGGAGTGAACATTGTGCGGCAGACTTCCAGGAAACGTCGAGCGGGCCGGCTTGCGTGGAAGTTGTTACTGCCTTCCCTTCCCGCCTCAACCTCAATGTCGGCGGTTTCATCGAGTGCTGCCGGAGCGTTCCCGTCAATATCCATCTGGGAAGCTGGTTTCCTTAGCCTTAGGCCCTCTCCCAGGCGGACCGGTTGATCCATGACTGCTGTAAGGCTCGAGCCATCGGATTTCCGCCTGTATCCCCTTGTCCCGTCCTTGACATGAATATTGATTCATGTTTCATGTTTTCACCGTCATTCGCTCAGGGAGGAGACCCGAAATGAAGATGAAAACGATACTGGCAACCGGTGTGGCAGCGGCGATGCTGACTGCGCCGGCCCTCGCCGACATCAAGATTGCCCATGTCTATGGCAAGACCGGCGCGCTTGAGGCCTATGCGGCCCAGTCGCACAACGGCCTGATGCTTGGCCTCGAATACGCCACCGGCGGCACCATGGAAGTCAATGGTGAAAAGCTCGTCGTCATCGAGAAGGACACGCAACTCAAGCCCGACATCGGCAAGGCTCTGCTGGCCGAAGCCTATGGCGACGACGAGGCCGACATCGCGGTCGGCCCGGTCAGTTCCGGCGTTGCGCTGGCAATGCTTCCGGTCGCACAGGAATACGAAAAGATCCTCATCGTCGAGCCTGCGGTGGCCGACTCGATCACCGGCGAAAACTGGAACCGCTTCATCTTCCGCACCGGCCGCAATTCCTCGCAGGACGCTATCTCGAACGCTGTTGCCCTTGGCGGCGAAGGCGTGACGATCGCCACGCTGGCACAGGACTACGCCTTCGGACGCGATGGCGTGGCCGCTTTCCGCGAGGCGCTCAACGCCTCGGGCGCCAAGATCGCGCATGAGGAATACGTGCCGACCGACACCACCGATTTCACCGCGGCGGCCGAACGCATCTTCAACGCCATGAAGGGCATCGAAGGCAAGAAGAAGCTGTTCATCATCTGGGCCGGCGGCGGCAATCCGATGGGCAAGATCAACGCCATGGATCCCTCGCGCTTCGGCGTCGAGATTGCTACCGGCGGCAACATCCTAGCGGCGCTGAAGGCCTACAAGGAACTGCCCGGCATGGAAGGCGCCACCTACTACTACTATGAAATCCCGAAGAACCCGGTCAACGACTGGCTGGTCAAGGAGCACATGGATCGCTTCAGCTCGCCCCCGGATTTCTTCACCGCAGGCGGCATGGCAGCCGGCATCGCCGTGGTCGAGGCCATCAAGAAGGCCGGTTCCACCGACACCGAAGCGCTGATCTCGGCCATGGAAGGCATGGAGTGGGAAACACCCAAGGGCACCATGCGCTTCCGCAAGGAAGACCACCAGGCGCTGCAGGCGATGTACCACTTCCGCACCGAGGTGCAGGACGGCAAGGACTACGGCGTCCCGGTTCTCGTCCGTGAGATCGGCATCGACGAGATGGATATCCCAATCCGCAACTAAGCCTGTTCGGCGCGGGCGTCCGATACCGGACGTCCGCGACCCTCTTTCTTTCCTTCCATGGGTGCGCCATGACACAGATGCTTCTGGAAACGGATGGGCTGACCGTCCGCTTTGGCGGCCATGTGGCGGTCGATGCGGTCAGCTGCGGCTTCAGGGCCGGTGAACTGACCGCGATCGTCGGACCCAACGGCGCCGGCAAGACAACCTATTTCAACCTGATTTCGGGACAGATCACGGCCTCCGAAGGTACAGTCAGGCTGATGGGCGAGGACGTGACGCGCGACCCGGTGGCGAGCCGCTGCCGCAAGGGACTTGGACGCGCCTTCCAGCTCACCAATCTGTTTCCCAATCTCACAGTTCTCGAAAATGTCCGGCTGGTGATTCAGGCGAGGCGCAGGATGGGCTTCAACCTCTTCAGCATGGCGAGTTCGCACACCGAACTGACGGTCGCGGCGATGGCGATCCTGGAACGGGTCCGGCTGCATCCGCTCAGCGAGCAGAAGGTCGGCGGGCTCAGCCACGGCAACCAGCGCAAGCTCGAGGTCGCCATCCTGATCGCGCTCGACCCGGTGGTCTACATGTTCGACGAACCGACTGCCGGCATGAGCGTCGACGAGGCGCCGGTGGTGCTCGATCTGATCGCCGAACTCAAGGCCGAGAAGGACCGCACCATCCTGTTGGTCGAACACAAGATGGATGTGATCCGCTCGCTCGCCGACCGGATCATCGTGCTGCACAACGGCGCGCTTGCCGCGGACGGCGACCCGGCAACGGTGATGGCGTCGGACGTTGTGCAGGAAGCCTATATGGGACGGGACCTTGCCGATGTCTGATCCGATCCTCGAACTCACAGGTGTCCACACGGACATCGCCCAGTATCACATCCTGCAGGGCGTCGATCTCGTGGTGCCGCGCGGCGGCGTGACCATGCTGCTCGGCCGCAACGGCGTCGGCAAGACCACGACGCTGCGCACCATCATCGGCCACTGGCAGGCGAAATCCGGCAGCCTTCGCTTCGATGGCGCCGATATCACCACCCTGCCCACCCCTGCCCGCGCCCGCGCCGGCATCGGTTTCGTGCCCGAGGACATGGGCATTTTCTCCGACCTGACGGTCGAGGAGAACATGATCCTGGCCGCAGCCTCCGGTCCGCTCGATCAGGCCCGGCTCGACTGGATCTTTGCGGCGTTTCCGCCCTTGCGCACATTCTGGCGCTCGGAAGCAGGCAACCTGTCGGGCGGACAGAAGCAGATGCTCTCCATCGCCCGTGCCATGGCCGAGGAGCGTCAGCTCTACCTGATCGACGAACCGACGAAGGGGCTGGCCCCGGCGATCATCTCGACCATGGCCGGTGCGCTTCGTGACCTCAAGAACAAGGGCGCATCGATCCTGCTGGTCGAACAGAATTTCGCCGTCGCCAAGGCGCTTGGCGACACCGCCGCGGTGATGGATGACGGACGGATCATCTGGGCAGGCCGGATGGCCGAACTCGCCGGCGATGCCGCATTGCAGGAACGGCTGATGGGCCTGACCATGGAGGCGCACTGATGACCAACGCCGCACCCGACCACGCCCCGAAATACGCGCAACTGTCGCTGCCCGACAGGATCGGCAAGGCGATGCCGCTGCTGCTCGTGCCGATCCTTGTGGTTCTCGGTTTCCTTTCGATCGGCTCGCCATCGAGCTGGCTGACGCTGACGGTTTCCGGCCTGGCGATGGGGATGATGATCTTTATCATGGCCTCCGGCCTGACGCTGGTGTTCGGGCTGATGGACGTGATCAATTTCGGCCATGGCGCCTTCATCTCGGTGGGCGCCTATGTCGGCATCTCCGTGCTGCTGGGGCTGGAGAGCTGGACCGGTGTGCCGTCGCTGCTGCTCAACGTGGCCGCCGTGCTTGCCGCAGTGATTGCCGCCATGTGCGTCACAGGCGCGCTGGGCTGGGGTTTCGAGCGGGTGATCGTGCGGCCGGTCTATGGTGCGCATCTCAAGCAGATCCTGGTCACCGTCGGCGGCCTCATTGTCATCGAGCAGATGATCCATGTGCTTTGGGGCCCTGACGAGATCTATCTCACCCGTCCGGAAACGCTCAAGGGCGCGGTGACCTTTGCGGGAGCTGCGATCGAGAAGTACCGCCTGCTTGCCGTCGTCTTCGGCCTGGCGCTGTTCGTTGCCATGCGGCTGGTGCTCAAGCGCACCAAGATTGGGCTGATCGTCCGCGCCGGCGTGCAGAACGGTGAAATGGTCGAGGCGCTGGGTTACAGGCTGCGGTTGGTCTTTATCGGCGTCTTTATCGCCGGTTCGGCGCTTGCCGGCCTGGGTGGCGTGATGTGGGGACTCTACCAGGAGGTCATCACCGCCGGCATGGGCGAGGAGATGATGATCCTGGTCTTCATCGTCGTCATCATCGGCGGGCTGGGATCGGTCGAGGGCGCCTTCATCGGTGCGCTGCTGGTCGGCCTCTTGCAGAACTATGTCGCCTTTCTCGAACCCAAGTTGGCGCTGATTTCCAACATCGCCCTGATGACGGCCATCCTGATGTGGCGGCCGCAGGGCATGATGCCCGTTGTGAAGGCGAAGTAAGATGCTCACAAACCTCATATCCGGCGACCGCCCGCGCTCACTTATCCTCACCGGCCTGCTGCTCGCCATCCTGCTTGGCCTGGCGCTGGCGCCGTTCCTGTTCCCCGGCGTGCGCTCGCTGGAGACAGCGGCGCGGATCTGCATCTTCATCGTGCTGGTGGCAAGCTACGATCTGCTGCTCGGCTATTCCGGCATCGTCAGCTTTGCGCATACGATGTTCTTCGGCCTTGGCGCCTACGGCGTGGCGCTGGCCTCGACCCATATGGGACGCGGCTACGATGCGCTGGTCGTCGGCGCCGTGCTGGGTGCTATTGCTTCGGCGCTGCTCGCACTGCTGATAGGGCTATTCTCGCTCAGGGTCCGGGCGATCTTCTTTGCCATGATCACGCTTGCGGTGGCCTCCGCCGTGGCGGTGCTGGTCAGCCAGCTCTCCGGGCTGACCGGAGGCGAGGACGGACTGAACTACTCCATCCCGCGCGAACTCACCCCTGCGTTCAAGCTCGGCAGCCTGTTCGGCGTCAGCATCACCGGCAAGATTCTCAATTATTACCTGGTGTTCTTCGCGTCGCTGGCGTTGTTCCTGGTGCTTCTGAGGGTCGTGAACTCGCCGTTCGGCCGGGTGCTGCAGGCCATTCGCGAGAACGATTTTCGAGCCGAGGCTATCGGCTATCGGGTGGTGTTCTATCGGACCCTGGCGACCTGCCTGTCCGCGGCCATGGCGGCCCTCGCCGGCAGCCTGTTTGCAATCTGGCTGCGCTATGTCGGGCCCGACACCACGCTGTCCTTCGAGATCATGCTCGATATCCTGCTGATGGTGGTGATCGGCGGCATGGGAACCATGTATGGCGCGGTGATCGGTGCGACGATCTTCGTGCTGGCGCAGAACTACCTGCAGAACCTGATGGGCGTGGCGTCGGGCGCCACCGAAGGCCTGCCGCTGGTACCGCAATTGCTCGATCCAGACCGCTGGCTGCTGTGGCTCGGCGTCCTCTTCATCCTCAGCGTCTACTTCTTTCCCACCGGCATCGTCGGGCGGCTGAGGTCGGAGGATTGAGGCTGGTGGCGGAAACACTCCGGCCACGGCCCGTGGTGCTGTTGCACGGCTGGACCATGCGTGGCGCGATCTTCAACGATCTGATTGCCAGATTGCCTGTGGAGCTCGATTGCCATGCGCCGGACCTGCCCGGCCACGGCGAACGAGCGGCGGACGAGCCGTCGCTTGCGGCAGCGGCGCAAACGCTGTCCGCGTTGCTCGAAGAGCGCGACCTCACCGATGTTCTTCTGGTCGGCTGGTCGATGGGGGCCGCGGTGGCCTGGCAGTATGTTGAAACCTTCGGGACCGACCGGATCGCCGGCCTGATGAGCGTCGATATGAGCCCGAAGCTTGCCTGCGGACCGGACTGGCCGCACGGGCTGATCGGCCAGAGCGCTGAAGATGTCGAGACCACCACCGGCCGCATGATCGCCGACTGGCCGGGAATGGCCGAGGCGATAGCAACCACGATGTTTGGTCACCGCGAAGGAGCACCGGGCTACAGCCGGGCCGATGCGCGTGAACAGATCCTGTCGAACGATCCCGCCCGGATGATCACCATGTGGAAGGCACTGGCCCTGATGGACAAGCGACAGGTGATCAGCGACCTGCCCTGCCCGCTGCTTGCCACTTGCGGCGCGTTGAGTCGGGTCTACCCGGCATCGACGGCCAGATGGCTGGCCGAGACTGCACCGCGCGGCGAGATGCACTCATTTGCGGACTCTGGTCATTCGCCGCATCTGGAAGAACCCGCGGCCTTCGCCGCAAGGCTCACGGAATTCGCCCGCAATCTCTAGGTGAAAGCCCGTCCGCACGGGCACAGGAAAACCGTCCAACAGTCTGAAATAGAAATAAAAAAGGCGACTAGGCGGCCACGTCCTTTGCCTTGACCAGCGACCGGCCCTCGCAGACCAGCACACCGTTGGCGTCCGTACAGGTTGCCCAGAGATCGACCAGATGTTTTTCCGGCCGCAGCCGGGTGATCTCGACCTTCGCCGTCAGCTCCGTTTCCGGTGAAGCCGGCGCGAGAAACCTGAGTTCCTGCTTGAGATAATTGGTGCCCGGGCCCGGGAGCTCGACCCCCAGCAGATAGGAGAAAAGCGCTGCGATCAGCGGCTCGGGAATGCTCTCGGGAACAGCCGTGCCGCTCAGAGTGGCGAAGTCTTCCAGATCCGCGCGGCTGTAGCTGCGGCTGGTGCTTGCTGACTGACCGACCTGCATCAGGCCACCTCCGTTTCGCCGACAAGAAGTTCTGCCCCATCGGCTGCCCTGACCGCGCAAACCGAGAGCGTTCCGGGACAATCTCCGGAGACACTCAGCTCGACCGGCTCGCCGGTATAGCAGGGATTGGGAAACATCATTGTCTGGCCGGTTTGTATGATCCCGGGCTGCGCCGCAATCAGCAGTCCCCAGAGCTTGGTGTAGATCAACATGCCGTGGCTGACCGTGCGGCCGAAGGCGGTCCGGGCCGAAAACTCCGGATCGACGTGGATCGGGTTGTCGTCGCCGGAAATGCGCGCGAACAGGTCGAACTCACTCTGCGACGGGGTCCATGTGGCGGAAAGGTCGATCTTCATGATAACAGCGATCTCAATTCGGGCTTGCGCACCTTGCCGGCGGCGGTGCGGGGGAAGTCTTCCACCAGCGTGACCTGGACGGGAACCTTGTACGCCGCCAGTCTCTGCCGGCTCCAGCTTCGGAGTTCCTGGGGATCGAGGCTGGCGCCAGGCCTTGCAATGATGAAGGCCGCGCCGACCTCTCCCCATTTGGCGTCCGGCAAGCTGATCACCGCGGATTCGAGCACATCGGCGTGCTCGTTGAGCACGCGCTCGACTTCGGCCGGATAAACGTTCTCGCCGCCGGAAATATACATGTCCTTGATCCGGTCGACGATGAAGATGTAGCCATCCTCATCGCGCCGACCGACATCGCCGGTCCTGAGCCAGCCATCCTCGGTAAAGGCTTCGCGCGTGGCCTTTTCGTTTCCGTAGTATCCCGGCGTGATGTTGGGACCCTTGAGCTGGATCTCGCCGGCACCCGGCGCTCCGGCGGCAACGCCGTCAAGCCGCATCTCGGTGAGCATCTGTGCCCGGCCGACCGAGCCGATCTTCTTCTCAGCGTTCTCCTGATCCATCAGGAACACCGTCGGTCCGGTTTCGGTCATGCCCATGCCGTTGAGCACCTTGGCGCCGAACCCCGCGAAAAGCCGGATCAACGGTTCCTGCAAGGGCGCGCCGCCGCAGCCGCAGCGGACCGAACTCCAGTCGACTTCGCCGACATCTGGCAGCAGGCTGAAGGCCTGGTAGATCGCCGGCACCCCAAAGAACTGATTCACCCGGCCCTGCTTGAGCAGGGCGAGAATCTGGTCCGGCTCGAATTTCGGCAGAACAGTGGATGAGCCCCCCATCAGGAACAGAGGCAGGGTGTAGAGATTGATGCCCGCGGTGTGAAACAGCGGCAGGAAATTGACCGAGCGGTCTTCCCCGGTCATCCGCGCCGCCTGGGAAATGTTGACGGCATTGGCCCACGCCATCCGGGCGGTCTGGATCACCGCCTTCGGCCGCCCGGTCGTACCCGACGTGAACAGCAGGTACCAGGGCTGGTTTGCGTCGACCGTTACGGAAGGCTGGTCGCCTCCGATTTCGATCCAGTCCTGGAGATCGGTCTCGATCCCCATCGTGGGAATGCCGCACGAACGCGCCACCGCTGCTGCCAGTTCAGCCTGCGCCGCGTCGTGAATGAGCGCCTTGGCGCAGACCGGTTCGAGCGTTTCGACGAGTTCTGGGGCCGGTTGCCGCCAGTTGAGCGGGCAGAGAATGGCGCCGGTCTTCTGGCAGGCAAACAGCACGATGAAGAACTCGACCCGGTTTAGGCAGAGGATCGCGAGCCGGTCGCCGTGGCCGATTCCGGTTCGCACAAGTCCCGCGGCAACCGCGTTGGCAGCATCGTTGATCTCCGAAAACCGCCACTGCCGTCCGCTGCCGGCATCGGTGAAGGCGATCGCGTCGGGAGATATCTCGGCCCGCTTCGCGGCCATGTCGGGAATGGTGTCAAACATTGGCCTTGCCTCCAATACGTTCGAGAAAACGCGACATGCCGACAAGTGTCTCCGGCGCGCCTATCCGCTCGATAAAGGCCGCGGTTTCCGCCTCCAGACGCGTCTGCACCGCGCCGCGGCGGGCGCTGTCCCAGATCAATGCCTTCGTCGCAAGCCGGGCGCCGATCGCGCCTTTTGCCGCGAGGTCTCGCGCGTGGGCTTCAGGGTTGTCCGATATGGCGGTGGCAAGGCCCGTCTCGCAAAGCGCTTCGGCGTTCAGCCGCCGGTCGGATTGCAGCCATTCCGCGGCCTTGCCCGCGCCGATGCGTTCGGGAAGCAGTGCCGTCCACCCCCCGTCCGGAGCGAAGCCGACCTGGGGATAATAGGGTTGCACGAATGCATCGGGTGCAAGCACCGCGATGTCGGCGGCAAACAGCAGGCCCGCCGCGCCGCCGGTGATAGCCCCCCGAGCGGCCACCACCACAAGGCGCGGCACCGAGATTAGGCGGGCGACGATGGTCTGCAGCAGCGGAACAACCGAGCGGGCATAGTCCTGCCCCTTGCCGTCGAGCGCAGCTGCATGAAAGCCGCGGACATCGCCGCCGCTGGAAAAGTTCCGGCCGCCGGTCAGCAGGATAACGGATGCATTTTCCATTTCTGCCCTGTCGAGCGCCAAGACGATGTCGCCAAGCAATTCAGGCTCGAGCGAATTCGCGCGTCCTCCCGCAAGGCCAATTTGCGCGCAGACAGCGCCTCCCGGCAACTCGACTGAATCGAAAGCCACCTTCGTCGTCATGGTGCAATGCCGTCCCGGATCATCGAATAGGCCTCGTCAACGACATGGTCGATGTCGGCGGTCTCGTCCCAGAGCACGTAGCGCTCGCCGAGTGTCTTGGCGATCCCCATCAGCGCCCACGCGCGCACCTCGGCATCGCCGGGCCGTAATTCGCCCGATGCTTCCGCTTCGCGCAGCTGCGCTGCGTAGGCCTTGGCGAAATTGGTGAAATAGGCCTTGTAGGCCTCGACATCGATGAAACGGGCTTCCTCGACGATCCGGTAGAGTGAAGGCCGTTCGGCGACAAACCGCAGGAACGCCTTCAGGCCTGCGCGTTCCGCCTCGAGCCGGTTAGGCGCATCCGCCACCGCCTGGGTGACCATCGCGCGGGTCAGCTGCCCCATTTCCAGAACCAGTTCGCGAAAGACGTCTTCCTTGCTGGAGAAGTAGATGTAGAAGGTGCCGAGCGCCGTCTTTGCGTGACGGGTGATGTCGGCGATCGAGGCTGCAGAGAAGCCCTGCGTGCCGATCATCGCCTCGGCCGCGCGCAGGATCTGCTCGCGCCGCTCAGCACCTCTTTTGGTTCTTGGGTACGGGTTCGTTGCCATGAAACATGAATACTGATTCATATTTCAAATTGCAAGCTCTCCGGTGGCTGGATCGCAGTGCGAGGGGCTCAGGGAAAGCTGACCGGGGGGTCGCATTCCCGCCACTGCGGATATTTGTGCATGATGCGCTCGAAGCGGTCCGAAACCAGGAAACGCTCCAGCCAGCCCTGCAGAGCTGGCCAGGGCTGGGCGTCGAACCAGGACTTGTCGATAAAGGCAAACTGCCGGACGAAGGGCAGGATCGCAAAATCGGCAAGGCTCGGCCTTTCGAAGATCCACTCGCCGATCCGGGCATTGAGTTCACCCAGGAACGCAGCAGCGGCGTCCCGTTCGGCTTCCGGATCGACACCCGGATATCGGGTAGAATACTTGGTCCGGTCCAGCGCCTGCTTGAAGGGGCCGTCGGAGCGGGCGATCCAGTCAAAACCTTTGTCCGGCATTTCAAGCCAGCCTTCCGGGTCGTTCTGCTCGAGCGCCCAGATCATCACCTCGAGGCTCTCGTCGACGACGCCTGCCTCGGTGACGAGGCTCGGCACCGTTGCACTCGGCGAGGCGGCCAGAAACGCTTCGGGCTTGTCCCGCAAAAGGATTTCGCGCAGTTCCACCTCGACGCCGGACGATAACACCGCGAGACGGGCGCGCATGGCATAGGGACAGCGGCGGAAGGAATAGAGTACGGGTTTCATAACCCTCCCGCTCTAGCAAACTCCGTCCGGATTTGAAATGCGGTGAGCAGGCGGCATCCGATGCCCCTGCCCCCGGCGCGTTCCTGACGCAGGATTATTTGCCCCACCGCAACGCCATGACATCGAGGTCGCGGGCGAGTTCCAGCAGCCGCGTCCGTGTCCGCTCGGACATCGGCTTGAGTGGATGGCGCACATGGTCGCTTGCAATCACGCCGCCTTCCTTGAACACCACCTTCGCCCCGCGCAATCCGCATTGCCGGTTCTCGTGATTGATCAGCGGCAGGCACTTCTGCCATTGCGCGAGCGCCGCATCCTTGCCTCCGGCGCGGTAGCTGGTCACGATCGGCCGGATCAGTTCCGGAAACATCGCCGATGTCATCGTGCCGGTGGCGCCGGCATCGAGATCGGCCAGGAGTGTCACCGCTTCCTCGCCGTCAAACGGGCCGTCGATATAGTCGCCGGCGGCCTCGATTAGGGCTGCCAGTTTGTCGGCGGCAAAGGGGCACTCGATCTTGAAGTAGGAAACATTCTCGAGCTCCTTCGCCAGGCGGGCCAGCAGATCGACCGGCATGGTGACGCCGGACAGCGGCGCATCCTGCACCATGATCGGGATCGAGATCGCGCCACTGACCGCCTCGAAATGTTCGAAAATTCCCTGCGGCGCCGGAAAAAGCCCTGACCCGTGATAGGGCGGCATCATCATGATCATCGACGCGCCCATGGCCTCGGCGGCCTGCGCCCGTTGCGTCGCGATCTGTGTGGAGAAATGGCTGGTGGTGACGATGACGGGGACCCGCCCGTCCGCGTGTTCGAGGCTGAGCCGCATCAGCAGGGTGCGCTCTTCATCGGACAGCAGGAACTGCTCGGAATAGTTGGCCAGAATGCAGATCGCATCGACCCCCTGGTCGATCATGCAATCGATCACCCGGCGCATGCCGTCTTCATCCACCCGGCCGTCCGGGTGAAACGGCGTCGGCGCCACGGGAAGAATGTTTTCGAGCGGTTGCTTCATCGTTTGATCCTTTCGGTATTGGTTTCATCGGCTCGAGACCGGGATTGCAGCCCCGCCTGTCACCGTTCATGGCGGTCTGCACCGAAGTGCGGCAGCCTATTCGATAAACGGCTCGACGGTGACCCGCTTGCCCAGGAGAAAGGCGTCAGCGACATGCGCCATCGGGGCGAGATCCATATCGATGCCGCGGGCGCGCACCAGCGCCGCCATGTTGGCGTAAAGCCTCGGGTATTCGCCCTTGAGCGCGGTGTCTCCGCTGGCTGTACTTTGCATCTCGCCATTGATCGACAGGGTCGCCCCGCCTTCGGAGAGCACAAGATTTCCCTGATCGGTCTCGATGGCGATGTTCCAGAACTGGTCGCCTTCCTTGCGGAAGTCGAACTCGGCGCTGACCTCGGCGCCCTGCGGATGGGCAAATGTGAGGTTCGCCGCGATCGGGGTTTCGCAATTCTCAGGGATCAGCAATTCCGAGGACGTGATGTGGATCGGCTCGGACAGGATTTCGGTCACGATCGAGAGTGCATTGATGCCGGGATCGAACACCCCCAAGCCACCCGCCTGCCAGATCCAGGTCTGGCCGGGATGCCACTTGCGCACGTCCTCCTTCCAGGTCACCACGAGGCTCTTGATCTTCTTGCCGGCGAGCCACGCCTTGGCGGGGGCGACCATCGCCGCTTCGCGCGAATGCCAGGTCGCATAGAGCGAAACGCCGGCCCTGCGCGCGAGTTCTTCCAGCGCATGGCATTCGGAAACCGTTGCGCCGGGAGGTTTTTCGAGCATCACGTGACGGCCAGCCAGGATGGCGGCTCGGGCATAATCGAACCGCGGCACCGGCGGCATGCACAGCGACACGACGGTGATGTCGGGCCGCGCATCAAGCATGGTCTCGAAATCTTCAAAAGCCTCGACGCCGTCCACGGTTGCGTGCCGCGACACGGTGGCCGCCAGTTCCCAGTCCGGAGAAGCGTTGAGTGCCGGAATATGCTGGTCGCGGGCGATCTTGCCGATGCCGGCAAGGGCAATCTTGAGTGGCATCAGTGGGAATCCTTTCCAACCGGCGAACCCCGGCATCCGATCAGGAAGTCGAGATCCGCGCCCGTATCGGCGCCCCGGACGTGGCTCTGGTGCAGCCATGCATAGCCGGAGGCCGGCTTGTCGGCGAGCGGCTTCCAGTTGCTCAGGCGCTTCGCCAGCTCTTCGTCGGACAGGTCGACGCGGATGCTGCGTGCAGCGACATCAAGCTCGATCATGTCGCCATTCTCGATCACCGCCAGAGGCCCGCCATCGGCAGCTTCTGGCGAGGTGTGCAGGATCACCGTGCCGTAGGCGGTCCCAGACATTCGCGCGTCCGAAATGCGGATCATGTCGGTGATGCCCTTCTTCAGAACCTTGGGCGGGAGTCCCATGTTGCCGACTTCGGCCATGCCCGGATAGCCTTTCGGGCCGCAATTCTTCAACACCATCACGCAGGTCTCGTCGATGTCGAGCGCGTCATCGTTGATCTTCGCCTTGTAGTCGTCGATATCCTCGAACACGACGGCGCGGCCGCGGTGCTTGAGCAGGTGCGGCGACGCGGCCGAAGGCTTGATCACCGCGCCGCGGGGCGCGAGGTTGCCCTTGAGAACCGCGATCCCGCCCTGGGCCGTCAGCGCCTTTTCGACCGGCAGGATTACGTCCTCGTTGTGGTTGACCGCATTCTTGACCTCGTCCCAGATCGCCGTCCCGCTGACCGTCATCGCATCCTTGTTGAGAAGGCCCGCCTCGCCGAGCCGCTTGAGCACCACTGGCAGGCCGCCGGCGTAGAAGAACTCTTCCATCAGGTACTTGCCCGAGGGCATCAGGTTGACGATCGTCGCCACATCGCGACCGCAGCGGTCCCAGTCGTCAAGCGTCAGGTCGATGCCCACCCGCCCGGCAATCGCCAGCAGGTGAATGACCGCGTTGGTCGAGCCGCCGATTGCGCCGTTGGCGCGGATGGCGTTCTCGAACGCCTGCTTGGTCATCACGTCGGAGGGTTTGAGATCGTCCTTGACCATGTCGACTATACGGCGGCCCGACATCTGCGCCATCACCCGCCGGCGGCTGTCGACGGCCGGGATTGCGGCGTTGCCCGACAAGGCCATGCCCAGCGCTTCGGCCATCGACGCCATGGTCGACGCTGTGCCCATGGTGTTGCACGACCCGGGCGAGCGCGACATCGAGGCTTCGGCTTCGAGAAAGTCCTCCTGCGTCATCTCGCCTGCCTTGACCGCTTCGGAGAATTTCCACAGATGCGTACCTGAGCCCACGCGTTCGCCGCGGAAGTAGCCGTTGAGCATCGGCCCGCCGGTGACGACGATCGACGGAAGGTCGGTCGAAGCCGCTCCCATCAGAAGGCTCGGCGTGGTCTTGTCGCATCCCACCAGCAGCACCACCCCGTCCATCGGCTGGCCACGGACGGTTTCCTCCACCGCCAGCGCCGCGAGATTTCGATACATCATCGCGGTGGGACGGAACGAGCTTTCGGCCGCCGAGAAGACCGGCACCTCGACAGGAAATCCGCCGGCCTCGAGCACGCCGTTCTTCACCCGCTCCGCCAGATCGCGCAGATGCGCATTGCACGGGGTGAGTTCCGACCAGGTGTTGAGAATGCCGATGACCGGCCGGCCGTCGAACATGTCGTGCGGGAAGCCCTGGTTCTTCATCCATCCGCGATGATAGATCTGGTCACGGCCGGTTCCGCCGAACCATTCCTGGGAGCGCAGCCTTCGCGGCCATGATGCTGGTTTGAATGTCATGTGTGTCACCGAAACCCTTGCCGCTGGCAGACCGGCGGCAAGTGGCTTCTCCCTTCTGGATCAGCTCTGTTTGTTTTTGTTGTAGACATCGAAAATCACCGCTGCGAGCAGCACCAGGCCCTTGATGACCTGCTGGTAGTCGATGCCGATGCCCATGATCGACATGCCGTTGTTCATCACGCCCATGATGAAGGCGCCGACCACTGCGCCGACGATCTTGCCGACGCCGCCCGACATCGATGCGCCGCCGATGAACACCGCGGCAATCACGTCGAGTTCGAACGACACGCCGGCCTTCGGCGTCGCCGTGTTCAGTCGCGCCGCGAAGATCAGTCCGGCAAGTGCAGCCAGCATCCCCATGTTGACGAAAGTCAGGAAGGTCAGCCGTTCGGTGCGGATGCCCGACAGCTTGGCGGCCTTCTCATTGCCACCCAGCGCATAGATCCGTCGTCCCAGAACCGTCGATTCGGTGATGAAGGCATAGATGATCGTCAGCACGCCCATCGTGATCAGAACGTTCGGCAGGCCGCGGAAGGTTGCGAGCTTGTAGGACACGAAGACGATGGCACCGGAGACCAGCAGGTTGCGCAGGATGAAGAAGCTCATCGGCTCCGTGACCATGCCATAGGCGCGATTGCGGGCTCTGGAGCGCAAGCCCATCCAGACGATCAGCCCCGCAATCACAAGGCCGGTGACGACAGCGAAGCCGTTCATCCGCTCGACACTGAACACGGTTTTGACAAAGGGAAGCAGGTCCGGAATGAACCCTGTCGACAGCGCCTGGAATTGCCTTGGAAAAGGCCCCACCGATTGCCCGGCAAGAAGCCACAGCGAAGCGCCGCGGAACACCAGCATTCCGGCAAGCGTCACGATGAAGGACGGAATGCGCCAGTAGGCGATCCAGTAGCCCTGCGCCGCACCGATCAGGATGCCGACCATCAGGCAGCTCGGAATGGTCAGGTAGATCGACCAGTCCCAGTTGACCATCATCACCGCCGCCAGAGCCCCGACGAAGCCGACCACCGAGCCGACCGACAGATCGATATGTCCGGCGACGATCACCAGCAGCATGCCGAGCGCCATGATGATGATATAGCTGTTCTGCAGGAACAGGTTGGTGATGTTGACCGGCCTGAGAAGCGTCCCGTCGGTCGTCACCTGAAAGAACGCCATGATGGCGATGAGCGCCAGCACCATGCCGTAATCTCGCAAATGGTTGGCAAGATATTGCCCGGCGGATCGGCCTTGCCGTACGTCTTGATGTGCAGCGGATTCGCTCGCCATTGTCTCAACTCCTCACAATGAAGGACATGATGCGTTCCTGGCTCGCTTCCGCGGCGGTCAGCTCGCCCACCAGGGCGCCTTCATTCATCACGTAAATTCTGTCGCACATGCCCAACAGTTCAGGCAGTTCCGACGAGATCATCAGCACGCCCTTGCCGTCGGCAACGAGCTTGTTGATGATGCCGTAGATCTCGTATTTTGCCCCGACATCGATGCCTCGGGTCGGCTCGTCGAGGATCAGCACTTTCGGATCGGCGAACAGCCACTTGGAAAGCACCACCTTTTGCTGGTTGCCGCCCGACAGGTTGCCGACCTTCTGGAACACGCCGGGCGTGCGGATGTTGATCGCCTTGCGGAAACCCTCCGCAACGCGCACTTCCCGGGCCTCGGAAATCACCCCCATCGAGGCGACTTCCGGGAGGTTGGCAAGCGTGATGTTGCGCTGGATGGTGTCGTCGAGCACGAGGCCCAGATGCTTTCGGTCTTCGGTCACATAGGCAAGGCCCGACGCGATCGAGCGGTCGACCGTCGAAACGTCGGCCGGGGCGCCGTCAATGAACACTTCGCCTGAAATCCGGCGGCCGTAGCTGCGGCCGAAAATGCTCATTGCCAGCTCGGTACGGCCCGACCCCATCAGGCCGGCAATGCCGACCACCTCGCCCGCGCGGACGTTCAGGCAGGCATTGCGGATGACCTGTCGCTCGCTGTGTTCGGGGTGCCAGACGTTCCAGTCGCGCACTTCCATGAGAATGTCGCCGGGCTTGCTTTCGCGGGCCGGAAACCGCTGCGCCATGTCACGCCCGACCATGTCGCGAATGATGCGGTCTTCGGTGAGCGCCTCGCCGCGGGCATCGAGCGTCGAAATCGTTGAGCCGTCGCGGATGACGGTGACCCGGTCGGCGATGCTGCGTACTTCGTTGAGCTTGTGACTGATGATGATCGAGGTCACGCCTTGCGCCTTGAGCTCGGTCAGCAGGTCCAACAATGCCTGGCTGTCCTTCTCGGACAGGGCCGAGGTCGGCTCGTCCAGGATCAGCAGCCGCACATCCTTGGACAGCGCCTTGGCGATCTCGACCAGCTGCTGCTTGCCCACGCCAATGCGATCGACAAGCGTGCCGGGCGCTTCCGAAAGCCCGACCTTTTTCAAAAGCGCTTCGGTGCGCCGAAATGTTTCATGCCAGTCGACCACGCCGTTGCGGGCGCGCTCGTTGCCGATGAAAAGGTTCTCGGCAATCGACAGCAGCGGCACCAGCGCCAGTTCCTGGTGAATGATGATGATGCCGACAGCCTCGCTTTCGCGGATGCCGGAAAACGCAGCGAGCTGGCCGTCGTAATGGATTTCGCCTTCGTAGGACCCTGACGGATAGACGCCGGACAAGACCTTCATCAAGGTCGACTTGCCGGCCCCGTTTTCCCCGACAAGGGCATGGATTTCGCCTTCCATGACAGTGAGGTTCACCGCATTGAGAGCTTTCACGCCGGGAAACGTCTTGGTTATGGAGCGCATCTCCAGAAGCGGTTTCATTGCTGCATCTCGGTATCGATGGAATCGGGATCAGGGGTCGGGCCGCGCGGCTGTCGTGCGCGGCCCGGACTGGGTTTGGCTGACTGGGTCAGCCTACTTGATCTGATCCATCGTGTAATAGCCTGAACCGATGAGGATCTCCTCCCAGTTCGACTTGTCGACCGACACAGGCTCCAGCAGATAGGATTCAACCACCTTGACGCCATTGTCATAGGTCGTGGTGTCATTGATCTCCGGAGTGCCGCCCTGCAGCAGCGCGTCGACCATGCCGACGGTGACGCGGGCGAGTTCGCGAGTGTCCTTGAACACGGTCGAATACTGCTCGCCGGCCAGGATCGACTTGACCGACGGCACTTCGGCGTCCTGCCCCGACACGATCGGCATTTTCAGATCGCCCGAGCCGTAGCCGACGCCCTTGAGCGACGACAGGATGCCGATCGAAAGCCCGTCATAGGGAGAGAGAACGCCGTGCACCGGCTTGTCGGTGTAATGAGCGGACAAGAGGTTGTCCATGCGGGCCTGCGCCACAGCACCATCCCAGCGCAGCGTGCCGACCTTGTCCATGCCCATCTGGCCGGACACGATCACAACCTTGCCCGAGTCGATCAGCGGCTGCAGCACGCTCATCGCGCCGTTGTAGAAGAAGAAGGCATTGTTGTCGTCGGGCGAACCGCCGAACAGCTCGACATTGTAGGGGCCGTCGCCGAAGCGTTCCTTCAGGCCCGCGACCAGGGAACTGGCCTGCTGCACGCCGACCTTGAAGTTGTCGAAGGTGGCATAGTAATCGACATTGCCGCTTTCGCGGATCAGGCGGTCATAGGCGATGACCTTGATGCCGGATGCAGCGGCATTTTCCAGCGCATTCGACAGAGTGGTGCCGTCGATGGCGGCGATGACCAGGACATTGACGCCCTTGGTGATCATGTTCTCGATCTGCGCCAGCTGGTTGGGAATGTCGTCCTCGGCATATTGCAGGTCGGTGGCGTAGCCCGCGGCGGTGAACTGTTCCACCATGGAGTTTCCGTCCGAAATCCAGCGTGCCGATGACTTGGTTGGCATGGCGATGCCGACGGTGCCCTTGTCCTGGGCAATCACGGGCGTCGAAATCAGACCGACGCCGAGCGCAACTGTCGCCAAAATAGATGTAAGCTTTCTCATTATGTCCTCCCGAGACAGCGTCATGCAGCGGCCAACCTCTCCTCAGAGGCAAAACCCTGCAAGCCAATAGGATCCTGTTGAACCCGCAGCCAGATTAGCGGGTGCGTAACATGCAATTCAAATGAATAGATTGACAATCTGCATATCAAAATTGATAAGCCGAATATGGCCCTGACAACACGCAATCTGCAACTCAAGGACTTTCGCCTGATCCAGGCGGTTCACGAAACCGGACAGCTCGGTCTGGCAGCCGAGCAGATGGCCCTGTCGCAGCCGGCCGCGTCGCGCATGCTGGCAAACATCGAACGCACGGTCGGCAGTCCGGTATTCGTGCGTCACCCCAAGGGCATGACACCCACGCCGGTCGGTGAAACGCTGATCCGCAATGGCCACAATCTGCTCAACGGTCTCGACCGGACGTTAAGGGAAATTTCCTCGGTCAGCGAAGGGCTCGCCGGAACGGCGCGGGTTGGTTCTGTCACCGATGGAGCGGTGGCCTTTGTCGTGCCGGCGATCCAGGAACTGAAGAAGACGGCCCATGGTGCCGACATCCACGTCGATGTGGCGCCAAGCGATGTCCTCGTCGAGGGCTTGTTTCGCGGAGACTATGACTTCGTGCTTTCGCGCATTCCGCCGAAATATGACAAGCGCCAGCTCGACGTGCGGCCGGGCCGTCATGAAGATATCTGTTTCATGATGCGGGCCGGACATCCTCTTGCCGACAACCAGACCGCGTCGCTGCAGGATCTCGCGGCCTATGAATGGGTTGTCCAGGCGCCGCAGACACCGCTGCGCCAGGCGCTTGAGGATGTCTTCGTCTCAGCAGGCGTCGACCTGCCCGGCGACATCGTCAACACCACGTCAATGTTGGTGATGATCTCCTACCTCGCCTCTTCCAACGCGCTGGCGCCTACGCCAAGGCCGGTGGCGGATCTTTTCGTCGCCAACAACCTCGCCGGAGGCCTGACCACTGTCGGTCCGGAGGAACTGATCCTGGTCAGTCCCTACTATCTCATTTCGCGCAGGAACGTGATCATCAGCGCGGTTGCCACCCGTTTGCGCGAACTGGTCTTTGCCGCGATGAATGTAACCGCTGGCTAACCGATTATCGGCCTGTCACGAAGGCTTCCGTCAGTTGCCGTCGATGAAGACGCTGACGCTCGCAGCCCGGCCTTCCGCGTCCATCACCGTGAGCGTCGATGCGCCCGGGCTGTCGGGCGTCCAGTTCAGCACCCGCCGGCGCGAGGGCTTGGGCAGTGCCTCGCCATTGGCGATCAGGCGATAGGGACCCGAACCGCCCTGCAGCTTGATCACCAGCGGCATCAACGGGCCGGATCCCCCCGAACCGAGCGCGACGCGCGCGCCCTGCGGCGGATAGACGATTTGCGGTGGCAATGAGCCGTCCGCGACGGTGCTGATGACGGTGTCCCGGCCCCGGTATTTTCGCAATGCATAGGGCAAGGCCTCGCGCGATCTCGCTACCAGTCCGGCTGGAGGCCCGGGAAGATCCACGCGATCAAGCCCGCTCCGCACGAAGGCCTCGAACAGCAAGGGGGCTGCCGTTTCGATCCCCGACAGGCCCGGAACCGGTGCGGCATCGGGCCGCCCCACCCAGACGCCGAGCACATGTCGCCCGTCAAAGCCGATCGCCCAGGCGTCGCGGTAGCCATAGGAGGTGCCGGTCTTGTAGGCGATGGCGATCCGCGGGGCGCCTTGCGGTGCGCTGACGCCGGAGAGAATGTCGGCAACGCGCCAGTTGGCGTCAGCCGCCATCACCGGCTGGTCCAGCGGTTTGGGCGCAACCGGTTCGGATCCGTCCCTCAGCGGATGCGCCACACCGTTGTTGACAAAGGCTGTGTAGAGCTGAACCAGGTTGCGAAGACTGACCCCTGCCCCGCCCAGGCCGATCGCCAGCCCCGGCGCGCCGCCGGGCGGTAGGTCAAGCGCGGTTCCGCCCCGCCGGAGACGGGCCAGCAGCCGTTGCGGCCCCACCGCCTCGAGCAGCCGCACCGCAGGAACGTTCAGCGAAAACTGCAGCGCCTCGCGAATGCTGACTTCGCCCATATAGCCCCGGTCAAAATTGCGCGGCCGGTAGCCCGAGAAGTCGGCGGGCGTATCGTCGATCAGTGTTTCGGGCGCGATCAGCGCGTCCTCGAAGGCAAGCCCGTAGATGAACGGCTTGAGCGTCGAGCCGGGCGAGCGAACCGCCTGGGTCATGTCGATGGCGCCTGCCCGGGCCGCGTCGAGATGACCGGTCGATCCGATGCTGGCGAGCACCTCGCCGGTCTGGCCATCGGCGAGCACCATGGCGAGTGACTGGCGCGGACCAAGCCGTCCGGCGGTCTCGGCGGCAAGGTCCTCGAGCCGGGCCTGGATGTCGCCGTTAAGTGTCAGCCTGATCGAACGCGCGTCGGTTCGAGTGCGGATTGCCAGGTCCGCCGTGTGAGCAGCAAGATCCGGCATTGCCAGGCGGCGGCCCGGGACTTGGCTGGCCGAAGCACGGGCGATCTCGCTCTCAGGGATCAGGCCTGCTGTACTCATCCGCGCGAGCACCCGGTTGCGGGCCAGCAGCGCCTGCGCGTGTTGCCTGTCCGGACGCCTCGTTTCCGGCGCTTGCGGCAGCGCCACCAGCAGTGCCGCCTGCGACAGGGTGAGCTTTTTCGGCTCCCGCCCGAACCAGGCAAGGCTCGCCGCGCGCACGCCCTCGAGATTGCCGCCATAGGGCGCAAGCGTTAGGTAGAGCGACAGGATCTCGTCCTTGCTCAACCGCCTTTCGATCTGCACGGCGCGCGCCATCTGTCTCAGCTTGGCCGAGATAGATCGCTCGGTTCGAGGCTCGATCAGCCGGGCCACCTGCATGGTAATGGTCGAGCCGCCGGAAACGATCCGCCCGCCATTGAGAACGAACTGAACCGCTGCCCGCACCAGGGCTGCCGGATCAACACCTCGATGGCTCCGGAACCGCCGGTCCTCGTATGCAATGAGCATGTTGACATAGTCGGGATCGACCGCCTCGAGCGTCACCGGCAGACGCCACACCCCGCTCGGGGTGGTGTAGGCGCGCAGCAGCGTTCCGTCCCGGTCGAGAACCTCGCGCGACATCTCGGCGCCGTTTTCCAGCGGCGGCGGATATGCGCGGTCGAGCCGGTCGAGGCCGAACAGAACCGCCCCGCAGATCAGCACGGCGCCGCAGAGAGCGCCGGCTGCCAGCCGCCACGGCCGGGTGCGGCTGAAGCCCGTCATGGCGCGCCAAGCACCTCCATGAACCCGGTCGCCGTCCGCGCTGCGAGTTCAGGCCGGTACATGTCTTCCACCACCGCCGCCGGGTGAGTGTAGATGCCCGGTGTCACCGCGCGGACCACGTAGGCCGCGACGAAATCGCGGTTCGACGTGGCCCCGCGATCGAACGCCGCCATGAACCGGTCGGTGCGGAATTCGGCATGGCTTGCGGAAACCTCGCCCAGCCAGGGGAAGTTGCCGAGTTCGGCACTGCCCACCAGCCGCGGATTGTCGATGACGAATCCCGCAGGCAAGAGGTCCGTGACCACGACCCGCGACGGCCAGGCATTGGCTTCGCGCATCTGTAGCACCACGAGATAGCGCTCGTTCTGCCGCACCGAGGAAATCGAGGCCGGCTGTCCGTTCAGCGTATAGTAGCTGCGAATAATCTCGAATCCCGTGCCGCCAGCGCTGAGCGGCTGGACCGGAGCCGCAATCGTGGTGACGACGGCATCCACCGGATCGGCGCCCTGGTTGACGATGGTCAGCGGAGTGTCGCGGATCGCCTCGCCGCTCATCCGTGTTTCGTAAGCGCCGGCATAGGCCTGTCCGTTGACATTGACCGAGATCGACCGGTTGCCCGCGGCAATCGCCCGGGCCGCCAGCACCATCCAGGCGTCTTCCTGGGTGCTGGTCGATTGCCGGGCCGACTTGGCGTCGCCGACAAAGCGGATGAGGTCAGGCACGATTCCCGGCGTCGGCGTCGATTCCGCTGCCAGCGCCAGCATCGCCGCACCGTCGCGAAGTGCGGAGCCGTAGTCGTTGCGCCCACCGATCAGCGTTGCGGTCGAGCGCGCATGGTCGAAGGCAGAGCGGAAACTCTCCGCCGCACGTTGCGTATCGCCGTAGAGCGAGAGCGCCGCCCCGATCTGCGCCCGCGCCAGCGGCTGGTCGAAGGCATCGATCTGGCTGTCGGAATAATACCTCAGATCCGTCGCCGCGGCCTTGCGGTTGCGTGCAAGCACGTAAAGCGCATAGGCGATTGCACTGCCGTCCGAGCTCACGTCGGTGGTGTAGGCCAGCGTGTTCTGCAGATTGTCGAGCGCCAGGCGGCTCGCCACCGGCGGAACCGAAAAGCCCTTTTCCATCGCCCGTGTGAGGAAATCGGTGACATAGGCGTCAAGCCACAGATCGCCGGATCCCGGTCCCCAGAGACCGAAGCTGCCCGATGCCGACTGATAGGCGACCAGCCGGGTGATCGCGTCGTTGATCCGTTTGCGGATCGTCGCCGGATCGTCGCCGCTGGCGGCATCGCCGAGTTCGCTCAGATACAGAAGCGGCAACGCGCGGCTGGTGGTCTGCTCCGCGCAACCATAGGGATAGCGGTCAAGCGCCATCAAGAGCGACGCCACGTCAAAGGCCGCATTGCGGGTCACACCGACCGTGACAGAGGCTCCATCAAGCAGGCTGTCGGCGAGCAATTCACCGTCGATCCGCAAGGTGCCGCCGCCTCCGGCAAGACTGATCACGCGTTTTGTCGTCACCGGCATCGCACCGGGCCGCACGGTGATTGTCTCCTCGCGGTCAAGCGACAGTCCGTCCGGTCCGCTCAGCGCAATTGTCAGCGTGTCGGCGCCGCTCGCAAGTCCCTCGAGTGGCATTGCCAGGCTGCTGCGCGCACCGGATGGCAAGGAAAGTGTCTGTCGCAGACCGTTGCCACCCTGCACCCTGCCCGAAGCGGTGAACAGTTCAACGCTGTACTCGCCTGCCGGACCATCGGTGTTGGCGAGTTCGACCAGAACCTGCGACCGGTCGCCGGGCGCAAGGAACTGCGGCAGGCTTGCGGTGATGACGACCGGATCGCGCACGATCACGTCGCGCGTCGCATGTCCCAGCGCGCCGGCGCTCCAGGCAACCGCGTTGACCCGGACGGTTCCGTTGAATTGCGGCATGTCGAAGGTGACGTTTGCGGTCCCGTCGGCTCCGACCTCGACCGGTCCCTCGAAGAAGGCCACCAGCTTCTCGCGCGGCGGACTGCCTTCGGACCGCATCATTGCGCCGTCGCCGCCGGAGCGAATGCGTCCGGTCACGCCGGCGGAACCGTCAATCAGGCGGCCATAGAGGTCGCGGATTTCCAGCCCCAGCGCCCGCTGTCCGAAATACCAGGCTTCGGGATCGGCAACCTGGTGACGGGTCAGGTTGAGAATGCCGACATCGACCGCGGAAACCGTCACAAAGGCCGCTTCGCCCGGCGTCAGGCCGGCAAGCGTGACCGGAACCGAAAAGTCGCCGCGCGGCGTCGTCTGCTCGGGCAGATCGAGCGTCACCGTCAGTTGCCGGTCGCCCGGTTCGACGGAGAGCCATTTTACCCCGATGGCCCGCATCGGCATCCGCGATTGCGCATCCGAAGGTCGGTAGAGCGTCGCGGTCACATAGGCGCCGGCGCCCCATTCCTCGGTGACCGGCAGATCGATGGTGGCGCCGTCCACTCCCACCGAGGCCGTCACCGTTTCGATCAGCCGTTCCGAGCCGACCGTGATCAGCGCCTCGCCGGCAAAACGCGGTGAAATACGCAGTCGCGCGGTTTCGCCGACCGTGTATCGATCCTTGTCGAGCGCGATCTCCAGACCGTCGGGCGTTTCAATCGATTTTGTCTCGACATACCAGCCGGCGTCAAACAACAAGCTGGTTTCAGTCCCGTCCTCGCCGGTTACATCCAGACGATAGCGGCCCCAATCGACATTGGCGGAGATCGATGCAGCCGCATCACTGCCGATATCGATCTGGCCATCAGCAATTTCAGTGGTGAAATCAACAACTTCATAGTTCCAGGAACTGCCCTGGCGATACCATTGGTAGTTCCGCTCGACCTTGACCAGCGACCATGAGGCGCCCGGCATGGCGACCCGCGCGCCGTCCGCGTCAACCGCGATCAACTGGAACCCGGCCTCGCTGCTTTCGGCGACCTGGTGGTCCTCGAACAACGGCTTGATGCCGATACGCGGTCCTTCCGCGGCAACCTTGAGCTCAACCGAGCGTTCCACGGCGCGGCCGCCGCCTTCAGAGGCGCGGATCGTCACATTGGCAGTCAGGAACTGGGTCGTGTCCGGTAAGGTCCCGACATCGATCTCAACCACGGACTCCCCGGCTTCATCGAGCGGCGGCAGGTTGTCGAGCAGGATCCGGGAATTCTCGAATTCCTCGTCGGCCAGTCCGAATTCGAAACCGGGGAACCCTTCGAGCACCCGGGTGCGGCTCAGCACGATTTCGCCTTCGGTGGCGAGCCCACCTGCCGGGGCGCCGTAGAGATAACGGCCGGTCACCGCAATGTCTGCCGGCGCATCCGGGCTGACGACCGCATCGCCGGCATCGAGTTCGATCTCGATCCGGTCGGGCTGGAAGTCTTCGACCAGGAATGAAACCTCGGCCACCGCCGGGCGCTTCGGATCGGTGTGCAATGCCGCGCGCCAGGCGCCCTGCATGGCGTTTTCCGGCAGCGTCAGCGCCAGCGCATGGCCGCCGAGTGCTGCGCCGTCGGAGACCACGCGCCGGTCCTCGACCCCGTCCGGGCGCTGCAGGATCATGGTCAATGGCAGGCTGGCAAGGGCTTCGGCCTTGCCGTTGCGGGCAAGTGCCGAGAGGTGAACCGTTTCTCCGGCGCGATAGATACCGCGCTCGGTCCAGGCCATGACATCGACGCCGCCTGCCGACGTGCGCCCGGCGACCCCGCGATCGGAGAGATCGAAGCCGCCGCGGGTCATGTCGAGAAACACGAAATCCCCGTCAGCGCCCCTGGCCAGCAAGGCTGCCGGCGCAAGCGCCGCCTGTCCGCGAACCAGCCCCGGCTGGAAGCTGGCGTGGCCATCGGCGTCGGTGACGGCCTCGCCCAGAACCTCGTTGTTGCGGGCAAGCAGAGTGAGTTCGACCGAGCCGAGCGGCTTGGCCGTATCGAGCGAGCGCAGGAACACCGAGAGCCCGTCGTCGCCGGCATAGGTGCTCATCCCGATATCGGAGATGACAAACCATTGCGTTGCTTGCCCTTCCCAGTTTTCGCTCTTGTCGCCGAGAGGCTTGGCCGTGAGCACATAGACGCCAGGCTGGCGTTCGGGAAGCAGCGTGTCGACGGGAACGCTGGTGATCACTTCCCGGTTGGGTTCGCTGGCGATATCGATGGCGCCTTCCCAGACCGGTGCGCCGATATCCTGCAGGATCGAGTCGATCGAATAGCTGTCGAGCTGCCTGAGGAATTCAGAGCGGCTGATGATCTGCGAAAGCGCCCGATCACCAACTCTGAACAGCTTGAGATCGGCCGACGGCGCATTGATGGTGACCAGCGGGAGTCCGAGCCGCGACTTGGCCGGGAGCACGAAAGCCGAACCGGTGAACCGTGCCGCCGGTGCGCGGTCCCGCACATAAAGCGACAGTTCCACCGGTGCTTCCAGCACTTCACCCACCGATGACGGCAATCCCTGGCGCAAGACCAGTTGATAGCGCTGGCCGTGCTCAAGCCCGTTGATGCAGATCTGCCGGCTGTCGGTGTCGATGGCGACATCGTTGCCGCCATTGACGCTGACGAAACCGGAATAATCCTGGGTTCTGACAAGGTCTTCCGAAAACTGGACGCAAACCCGCGGCGTTTCGCTGTCCGCGTCAACCGTGTTGTCGACAACGCGAAAGCCGCGGGTTGCGCGCAATTGCGTGTAAGCCGCGCGCAGCGCCGGAACCTCCTTAAGCTCGAGGCTTGCCCGATAGGCCGAAAGTGCAGGACGCCAGTTCTGGACGGCTTCGAGTGCTTCGGCCAGAACCGCGAGCGCATCCGCCCGTGTCGAAACCGTCCGGGAAGTCCGGTAGGCGTTGATCGCGGACGACACCGAAACCGACCTTAGACTGCGCGATAGGTTCTGGTCCTGAGGAACATAGGCGCCTGCGGCCCGCGACAACTCGGCCCAGAGGACGCTGCGCTCCGGCGCGGCTGCCACGGCGATCGTGAAATTGCGCACGGCGCCTTCCATGTCGCCTGCCGCGATCGAGGCCTCCGCAAGACGCACCAGGGCGGTCACCCCGGTGCCGCTGCCGCTGTAGCGCGCCAGCGTCCGTTCGCGATAGGCCCGCGCCTCGTCAAGCAGCGAGGCGGGAACAAACGCGAGATCGGGTGCGGCTCCGAGATCCGGTTCGCCGGCCGCAACCACCCTGCCCGCCACGGCCCCGGCAAACGGATTTATGGTGTTGTAATCCGATTTGAGAAAGCACCAGCCGGCTTTGACGTTGTAGGTAAAGGCCTTGCATTGCCGGTCGCCGAGGCATTCTGCCTTGCACTGCTCGAGCCCGATGTTCTGCACCGTTCGAAGATCGAATCCGAAATAGTCCGCGTTTTCAGTGGTCTCTATCCGCCGCGTTCCCTCCTGCGCCATTGCCGGCGCGGACAGGATCAGTACGAACAGACAGACAAGCATACGGTTGAATGCAAACATGGAACCTCCCGCGCCCGATGCCGAACGGGCGAATGTGCAACATCCGGTCTGAAGTAACGCAAGCCACAGTGACAGCGCCGATACTGCGGATATTGAAGAGGAGACTAAGGCCGGAGCATGGCTTCCGGCAAGGAATTTCCATGCGGGATACAGGAATTGAAGCGGCCGACCCATGAAATGAACCGGGATTGTTGCAATGCACCTGCTACTTAAGCTAGTAAGAAAATGCACCCTGGAAATTGGACCTGTAGCGCGAGGCCAACGTCCTGCCGGCGAGACAAATCCGGCTGCCCGCTGGTATCGCCCTTTTCCAGATGGCATATGCACTATATAATGATTGTCATTCATCGAGCTCGCACACATATGACATTGCCGCAAATTAAGACCGATATGAACCAGGAGGAAATGAACCTCCTGCTTGTCCAGGCCCGCAAGGCCAGTGATCTGTTGAAGTCGCTCAGCCACGAAACGCGGTTGATGATACTTTGCATCCTGTCCGAAGGCGAGAAATCGGTTTCGGAGCTTGAAGAGATTCTGGACATGCCGCAGGCTGCGGTTTCGCAGCAGCTGGCACGGCTGCGTCTCGACGGTCTCGTCGACACCAGACGCGAAGGCCGGATGATCTACTATTCGATTCTCAATCACGAAGTATCGTCCGTGATCGGGACGCTCTATTCGCTGTTTTGCGCGCCGGTGCGTGACGGGGCAGATCAGGCCGGCTGAACACCTGTGCCGACAATGCGCAGCGGCGCATGAACACCTACCGTCCAAACGAAACCAGCCTGATCATGATGAATGATCAGGCTGTTTTCTGTTGGTTCTTTTGAACTGACCGGCATAAGCCGGCTGTCATGCCGAGAGCTTAAGCAACCGCCCGTGCCAGCGCGCACTGCGACCACAGTTCGCTCAATGCCCCGGCCAGATGCTTGATGTCCGCATCGCTGTGCATCGGCGTCGGCGTGATCCGCAGCCGCTCGGTCTTGACCGGCACCGTCGGATAGTTGATCGGCTGCACATAGATGCCGTGGCTGTCCATCAGCACATCGGAAATCCATTTGCACTTCGACGCGTTCCCAACCATCACCGGAACGATGTGGCTCGGGTTGTTCATGTGCGGGATGCCATGTGCATCGAGCGCACGGCGAACCTTGGCAACCGCGTCCTGATGACGCCGCCGCTCAAGCTGGCTCGCCTTGAGGTGACGGATCGACGCTGCGGCGCCGGCGGCAAGCGCCGGCGGCAGAGCGGTGGTGAAGATGAAGCCCGATGCGAAGCTGCGCACGAAATCGCACAGCGCGCGCGATCCGGTGATGTAGCCACCCATCACGCCAAAGGCCTTGCCAAGCGTGCCTTCGATCACGGTCAGGCGATGCATGATGCCCTCGCGCTCGGCAATGCCGCCGCCGCGAGGCCCGTACATGCCAACGGCGTGAACTTCATCAAGATAGGTCATGGCGCCGAATTCGTCGGCCACGTCGCACAATGCCGCGATCGGGGCGACATCGCCGTCCATCGAGTAGACACTCTCAAACGCAACCATCTTCGGCGCGGACGGATCGTCCAGCGCCATCAAGCGGCGCAGGTCTTCCGGATCATTGTGCTTGAACACGCGCTTCTCGCAGCGCGAATGACGAATGCCTTCGATCATCGAGGCGTGGTTGAGCGCATCGGAATAGACGATCAGGCCGGGAATCTTGCCGGCAAGGGTTCCGAGTGCTGCCCAGTTGGAAACGTAACCCGAGGTGAAGATCAGCGCGTCTTCCTTGCCGTGCAGATCGGCCAGCTCCTCTTCGAGCAGCACATGGTAGTGATTCGTGCCCGAGATGTTGCGCGTCCCGCCGGCGCCCGCTCCACAGCGGTCGATGGCTTCCTTCATGGCGTTTGTGACCAGCGGATTCTGTCCCATGCCCAGATAGTCATTGGAACACCAGACAGTTACGTCCTGCGTGGAACCGTCCGCGCGATAGCGGGTTGCCCGCGGAAAGCCACCGGCCTGACGCTCGATATCGGCAAACACCCGGTAATTGCCAGCTTTGTGCAGGCCACCAAGCTTTTCCTCGAAGAACGCTTCAAAATCCATGGTATTATTCCTATGTGTCACTTCCAACATGCGAAACATCGCCGACTTCGTCAACCCGAAAAGCAGATTTTCGAAGACAGTCAAATAGTCGCACGGGCTGCACCGGCCTTGCCTTGTCCTATGTCAAATCGTCTCGCGCATATCACACGCCTGTATACTGAATGAACGATTAACAGCCCGAAGCAACATCCGTTTGCCCTACAGATAGGTCGATCGCTCCAGCGGCGTGATCTCGTTGTCGAACGCCTTGAGTTCCTCGCGCTTGATCTCTGCAAAGATCTTGCGCAGTTCCGGGCCGAACAGCCGGCGGATGAAGTCGGACCGTTCGAAATCCTCGATCGCATCATCCATGTCGTCGGACAATTGCGGTAGGGGCACATTGTAGGCATTGCCCTCCACCGGCGGCGGCGGCAGTTTGGCGTTCTCGATCCCTTCCAGCATCCCGCCCAGAACCCCTGCCAGAACGAAGTAGGGATTGGCGTCTGCGCCGGACATGCGGTGTTCGAGCCGCCGCGCCTTGTCGTCGGATGCGGGCACGCGCACGACCACGGACCGGTTGTTGCGGCCCCAGGCAATCCGTGTCGGTGCGTAGGATCCCGGTTGCAGCCGGCGATAGCCGTTGAAGCCGGGAATATAGAGCAGCAAGGTGTCCTTGAGCGTTCCCAGCAGACCCGCCGCAGCGTGCTGAAGCTTCAGATCGCCCGCCTCGCCGGCAAAGATGTTGTTGCCATCCTGGTCAAGAATGCTGGCATGCACATGCATGCCGTTGCCCGGCCACTCGAGGAACGGCTTGGCCATGAAGGTGGCGCGAAGCCCGTGCTTGTGAGCCGATTCGGTGATCAAGCGGCGCAAGAGCACGGTGTCGTCGGCAGCGGCCATGGCGTCGGCGCGGTGCTTGAGATTGACCTCGAACTGGCCCGGAGCGGCTTCCTTGATGATGGTGTCGATCGGCAGGCCCTGGGCAACGGCGGCAGCGCGGATCTCGGCGAAGAGATCGCTCTGGCCGCGCAATTCGGACAGCGAGTACATCTGCTGCTGATCGGGGCCAGGGCCATGGTCCTTGCCCATTCGGCCGGAGCGCTGGAACACCGCCGGATCGACCAGATAGAATTCGAGTTCGAATGCAGTGACCGGCCGGAGGCCTTTGGCCGTGAACCGGTCGACGATGCGCTGCAGTACATTTCGCGGATCGTACTCGCAAGGCTCGCCCGCCTCGGTGTACATCGACATCAGCACCTGCGCCGATGGCCGCGGCGCCCACGGTGCACGGTTGATCCGGCCCGGAATAGCCCGGCAGTAGCCGTCGATATCTCCGGTCTCGATGTGGATGCCGGTTGATTCGACCTCCCTGCCCCAGATGTCGAGACCGAAAATCGACAGCGGCATGTTGATGCCGGGATAACAGGCCTTGGCCAGCGCCTCGGTGGGGCCCCACTTGCCGCGCATCACGCCATTGATGTCCGGGATCAGGAAATCGACCGATTCGATGTCGGGATTGTCGGCCAGGAACCGTTCGGCTTCCTCGTTTGTCGGAAGACTTGCGTCTTGTTTTCCCGTGCTGGCGCTCTCGCGCATAATGTCACCTTGCCCCTTCAGGACTTTCTGTTCCCGCACAAAGCGGTTATTGCGGCGCTTGTCCGCACCGGAGTTTTGTGCACACACTCAAATAAAGGTCAAACCGATTTCATCGCGGCCTCTCTGAAAACAATCAGGAATAAAACAATGCGCGTCAATGTGTCTTCCCATGATCTCAAGGTTTCCGATCACAAGCACCATCTTCATCCCTTCACTGAGCAGGGCGCGCTTGGCGTGGACGAACGGCGGGTCATTTCCCGCGCGGATGGCGTCTGGCTGTGGGATACCGACGGCAACCGCATCATGGACGGCATGGCAGGACTGTGGTGCGTCAATGTCGGTCACGGCCGCCAGGAGATCGTCGAGGCGGTTCGCGCCCAGATGAGCGAACTGTCCTATTACAACACCTTCTTCAAGACCACGCACCCGCCGGTGATCGAATTGTCGCAGATGCTGGCCGATCTCGCGCCGGAACACATCAACATGGTCTTCTATGCCGGTTCCGGCTCGGAGGCCAACGACACGGTGCTGCGCCTGGTGCGCACCTACTGGGCGCTGAAGGGACAGCCGAGCAAGAAAGTGGTAATCAGCCGCAAGAACGCCTATCACGGCTCGACCATGGCCGGCGCCTCGCTTGGCGGCATGAGCGCCATGCACAGCCAGGGCGGCCTGCCGATTCCCGACATCCACCACATCGACCAGCCTTACTGGTTTGGCGAAGGCATGATGACCGGCATGAGCGAGGACGAGTTCGGGCTTTGGGCGGCACGCGAACTCGAGCGCGCCATTGAAGAAATCGGCGAAGAGAACGTGGCAGCTTTCATCGCCGAGCCGATCCAGGGCGCAGGCGGCGTCATTGTCCCGCCCGCCACCTACTGGCCCGAGGTGAAGCGCATCCTCGAAAGCCGGGACATCCTGTTCGTCTCCGACGAAGTCATCTGCGGCTTCGGGCGCACCGGCGAATGGTTCGGCTCCGGCTATTACGACATGAAGCCCGACCTGATGGCAATCGCCAAGGGGCTTACCTCCGGCTACCTGCCGATGGGCGGCGTGCTGGTCTCCGACGAGATCGCCGAAGTCCTGCACAGGGAAGGCGTCGAGTTCTTCCACGGCTACACCTATTCCGGCCACCCGGCCTGCTGTGCTGCGGCGATCGCCAACCTCAATATAATCAAACGCGAAGGCCTGGTCGAACGTGTCCGCGACCACATCGGGCCCTATTTCAAGCAGCGCTGGACCGCATTGGAGGACCACCCGATGGTTGGTCAGGCCCGCATGGTCGGCATGTTCGGGGCGCTCGAACTGGTGCCCGACGAAAACGACCTGAAGAAACGCTTCGACAATGTCGGCAAGGTCGGCACCATCACCCGCGATCATTCGTTCGCCAACGGACTGGTGATGCGTGCGGTGCGCGACTCGCTGATCATTTCGCCACCGCTGAGCATCACCGAGGAAGAGGTTGATGTGCTGATAGCTTCGGCCAGGAAGACACTCGATGATGCGTGGAACGATGTCCGCAAGCAGGGTCTTGCCGGCGCCTGAAGCGGCGGAGTTTAACCTTTACGCTTAAGCTTAACGCCGGGTTATCGAGCCCGGCGTTTGCATATGCGCTATGATCCCGGTCCTGAACAGGAGATCAGAATGCGCGCTCATCCATCATCAGTCCATCCCGGAGGGGCCGCCGCCCAGCGGAACGGATTGCTGGATCTGCTGCGCTTTGCCGCGGCGCTGACGGTTGCCGTCTATCATTTCCTCTACCGTGGCGCCCGGGAAGGCGGCTATCTCGATTTCGGCTTCGGCGCGGCGGGTGTTTCGGTTTCGCTCGGCTACCTGGGCGTCAACCTGTTCTTCATGATTTCCGGTTTTGTCATCATCTGGTCCGCCTCCGGGCGCGACTGGTATGGATTTTCCGTCGACCGCCTGGCGCGCCTCTATCCCGCGCATCTTGCGGCCATGACCCTGACCTTCCTGGTGATGGCCTGGTGGGGCCTGCCGCCCTATTCCACCGATATTTTCCAATGGCTCGCAAACCTCACCATGCTCGCTCCGATGTTCGGTGCCGATTTCATGGACGGAGCCTACTGGTCAATCGTCATCGAGATCATCTTCTATGGCTGGGTGGCGATCGGCCTGTTCTCGGGCGTTCTGCCCCGCCACACCGATGCCGCCGTGGCAATCTGGATCATGCTTGTCATGGTCAACAACACCATGCTGGGATCGCGCCCGGTGGAGCTCCTGTTCCTGACCGAATATGGCAGCTATTTCGCGCTCGGCATCATGGTCTGGCGGATTTCGTCGCTCGGCGGCAGCACCTTGCGGCTGCTGCTTGCCGCGTTGGCGACGATCATGACCTTTCACGCAGCCGAGGTGCAGCGGCTCGATGTCATTGCCCGCCTTGAGGAAGCCTCGAGCGGTCCGGTCGTGGCCCTGGCCAACGCGGGCATCATCGCCGCGTTCGTGCTGGCCGCTGTCGTTGGCCGCCATATTAAGGCCAGCCCGTGGGTGCTGGCGCTTGGCGGCATCAGCTACCCGTTCTACCTCATCCATCAGAATGCCGGATATATCCTGATGAATGCAACCGGACCGATGATCGGCAAATGGGCTGCGTTTGCGCTGGCACTGGCCCTGTCGCTCGCTTTCAGCTTGGCGATCTACAAGTATCTCGAACCAGCCGGGCGCGTCCTGATCCGCGCGCTGTTCACACCGATCGGCCGGTTCCTGCCCCGGACCGCGTGGCAATACCCCGCGCCAGCCGAATAAGGGCGATAAGACGCGGGGATTAACAAGAAGGGGCGGCCTATGTAGCCGCCCCCGCTCATGAGAGTGTCGTGTTAGCCGGGATCGGCTTACTGCGGCAGCTTGTCGTCCACGCCCTCGATGTAGAAGTTCATGCCCAGAAGCGTGCCGTCGTCGGAGACTTCGCCTTCCTTGAGCCAGACGCTGCCGTCCTGCTTGTTGATCGGGCCGGTGAAGGGATGCAGTTCGCCCGATTCGATCTTGGCCTGGGTCTCTTCCGCCATCGCCTTCACGTCGTCAGGCATGTTGGTGTAGGGCGCCATCGACAGAATGCCGTCCTTGAGCCCGTCCCAGGAGGACTGGCCGCCCTGCCAGGTGCCGTCCATCGCAGCCTTGATCTGCTTCTCGTAATAGGGACCCCAGGTGTCCTCGATGGCGGTCAGCTGTGCGGTCGGGCCAGCCTTGATCTGGTCGAATGCCTGGCCGAAGGCCTTGATGCCGCGTTCTTCGGCAACCTGCATCGGACCGGTGGAATCGGTGTGCTGGGTGATGATGTCGACACCCTGGTCGATCAGCGCCTTGGCTGCATCGGCTTCCTTGCCGGCGTCGAACCAGCTGTTGACCCATACGACCTTGAGCTTGAAGTCCGGATTCACCGAACGCGCGCCATGCAGGAAGCCGTTGATGCCCATCACCACTTCCGGGATCGGGAACGAGGCGATGTAGCCGGCAACGCCGGTCTTGGACATCTTGCCGGCGATCTGGCCGATGATGTAGCGGCCTTCGTAGAAGCGCGAGTTGTAGGTGGTCACGTTCGGGGCGGTCTTGTAGCCCGTCGCATGCTCGAACTTCACGTCCGGGAACTTTGCGGCCACGGCCAGCGTCGGATCCATGAAGCCGAACGAGGTGGTGAAGATGATGCCGCAGCCCGAACGGGCGAAGCGCTCGATGGCGCGTTCGGCGTCCGGACCTTCCGGCACGTTCTCGAGCGCCACGGTCTCGACCTTGTCGCCGAGCTTCTCCTGGGCATATTCGCGGCCGACTTCATGCGCCTGGGTCCAGCCGCCGTCGGTCTTCGAGCCGACATAGATGAAGCAGGCCTTGTACTTGTCTTCAGCCAGTGCGCTCGTGACCGCGGTCACTGCAAGCGTCGCCGCCAGCGCAAAAACAATCTTTCTCATTTGGTTCACCTCTCTGTTGCTCCTCCGGCTCCGCCGGATGGAATGTGGTTTGTTGTCTCGCGCCTTGGCGACCGGGCCCTACCGGTCAGGCACAAAGGGTTGTCCCAGCGAAGCCGGAGTGTTCATCAGTGTCAAGCGCCGGTCGCGCGATATGATGACCAGGACCACGATGGTGGCCACATAGGGCAAGGCCGAAAGAAACTGCGACGGAATCCCAAAGCCGAGCGCCTGGGCATGCAACTGCCCGATCGATACCGCGCCGAACAGGTAGGCGCCGCCGAGCACGCGCCATGGCCGCCACGATGCGAACACCACCAGCGCCAGCGCGATCCAGCCGCGGCCGGCTGTCATGTTCTCGACCCATTGCGGCGTGTAGACCAGCGACAGATGCGCACCGGCGAGACCGGCGCAGGCGCCGCCGAACATCACCGCCAGATACCGGATCTTGAGCACGTTGATACCCAGCGCATGGGCCGAGGCGTGATTGTCGCCGATCGCGCGCAAGGTCAGCCCGGCACGCGTCCGAAACAGGAACCAGGCGACACCGCCGGTAAGGATCAGTGAGATGTAGAAGATCGGGTCTTGGCCGAAGACCAGCCGTCCGATCAACGGAATGTCGCTGAGCACCGGAATGTCGAGGCTTGCGAGCTTGATCCCGGCGGAGCCGACGAAACTCTCCCCGATCATCCCCGATAAACCGAGGCCGAGCAAAGTGAGCGACAATCCGGTGGCGACCTGATTGGCGGCAAGAGACAAGGTCAGCACGCCAAACAGCAGCGAAGCGACAGCGCCGGCGGCAATTGCCGCCAGCATGCCGATCCAGGGCGAGCCGCTGAGGATCGTCGCTGCAAATCCGCAGACCGCGCCGATCACCATCATGCCCTCGACACCGAGGTTGAGCACGCCGGAGCGTTCGACCACCAGTTCGCCGATGGCGGCGATCAGCAGGGGCGTCGCCGCCGTCATGATCGTCAGCAGAATATTCTGGGCAATGTCCATCAGCCTTGGCCTCCGGCCGCCGGGGCCGCTTTGCGCAGCACCAGCCGCACCTGGTAATTGATCAGCGTGTCGCAGCCGAGCACGAAGAACAGCAGCAATCCCTGGAACACCCGGCCGACCTTGTCGGAGACGCCAAGCGTCATCTGCGCCGCCTCGCCGCCGAGATATGTCAGAGCCAGCATGAAGCCCGCGGCAATCGCCCCAAGCGGACTAAGCCGTCCCAGGAAGGCAACGATGATGGCGGTAAATCCGTAACCGGGCGAAATCGTCTCGCGCAGCTGGCCGATCGCGCCCGACACTTCCGCGATGCCGGCAAGACCAGCCAGCCCGCCCGAGAGCAGGAAGGCGAAGAAGGTCATCCGTGTCTGCGAGAAGCCGGCAAAGCGCCCTGCCCGCGGATTAGCGCCCAGCACCCTGACCTGGAAGCCGTTGAGCGTGAACCGCAGCATGAACCAGATAATGACCGCTGCAATGATGGCCAACAATATGCCGTAATGGGCGCTGCCCTGCGACGGCATGATCTCGGGCAACTGCGCGGCACTCGGGAAACGAATGGAACCGGGGAAATTGTTGCCGTTGGGATCCCGCAACACGCCGCGGGCCAGCCAGTCGAGAAACAGCTGCGCTGTATAGACCAGCATCAGGCTCACGAGGATCTCGTTGGTGTTGAAGCGGGTCTTGAGAAAGGCCGGGATCGCTCCCCAGGCAGCGCCGCCAGCCATGCCGAGCACAAGCATCAGCGGCAGCGTCAGCCAGTTCTGGAACCCGGGCAGCAGGATCGGCACCAGCGAACCCAGGATGCCGCCCACGATGAACTGGCCCTCGGCGCCGATATTCCAGTTGTTGGAGCGGTAGCAGACCGAAAGACCGACGGCGATCAGGATCAGCGGCGCGGCCTTCACTGTCAGCTCATGGATCGACCACACCTCGGTCAGCGGCTCGATGAAGAAACTATAGAGCGCGTCGAGGGGATTCTTGCCGAGTATCGTGAACATGATCGCGCCGGCAATCAGCGTCAGGCCAAGCGCGATGAACGGCGACAGCACCGCGTAGAGCGCGGACGGTGTCGGACGTTTCTGCAGTTCAATTCGCATGGGCCGCCTCCGCCGTTTCTGTGCCATGGCCGGTCCCGTCGTGAAAGCCGCCCATCAGCAGGCCGATCCGTTCGCGTGTCATGCCCGATGCCGGTTCCGGTTTGGAGAGCTGCCCCTCGTTGATCACCGAGATACTGCTTGCGATCTCGAAGACCTCGTCGAGATCCTGGCTGATGACGATCACCGCCGAGCCGCTCTTGGCCAGATCCACCAGCGCCTGGCGAATACGGCTGGCGGCGCCTGCGTCCACGCCCCAGGTCGGCTGGTTGACCACCAGCACGCGCGGCTGCCGGTCGAGTTCGCGGCCGACGATGAATTTCTGCAGGTTTCCGCCAGAAAGAGAGCCCGCGGGAGGATCCTCCAGCGACTTGCGCACATCCATCGCTGCCGAGATCCGCTTGGTGGCGGCCGCCACGGGGCCGGAGCTGATCAGGCCCAGCCAGCCGCCCGTCAGAAACGCCTCGCGGTCAGACGCATAGCGCGAAAGCACCAGGTTGCCGCTCAAATTCATGTTCGGCACCGCCGCGTGGCCATGCCGTTCTTCGGGAACGAAACTGCACCCCATCAGCCGGCGCGCGGTAATGCCAAGCCGTCCTGCGGGAACATCAGCGATACGCAGCGAGTCGGCGTCCGAAACAGTCACCTCGCCCGAGAGCACATCGAACAGTTCGCTCTGGCCGTTGCCGGCAACGCCAGCGATTGCAATCACTTCGCCGGCCCTGACGGTCAGGTCGACATCGCGCAGTGCGACCGCAAAAGGCGTGCGAGCCGGTGCCGAGAGCTTGCGAACCTCGACCAGAACCTCGCCCGGTTCGCCGAGGCCCGCGCCGGAGATTTCCGCCACCTCGCCGCCAACCATCATCCGCGCCAGCGAAGACGGTGTTTCCTGCCGCGGATCGCATGCCCCGGTCACCTTGCCGTGACGCAACACCGTAGCCCGGTCGCAGATCCGCTGAACCTCTTCGAGACGGTGGGAAATATAGAGAACCGACCGCCCTTCCGCCTTCAGCTTGGCGAGCGTCTCGAACAGCTTGTCGGCTTCCTGCGGCGTCAGAACCGAAGTCGGCTCGTCGAGGATGATCAGTTCAGGGTTCTGCAGCAGAGAACGGACAATCTCGATGCGCTGCCGCTCGCCCACTGAAAGATCCGCAACGTGGGCGGAAGGATCGAGCGGCAGGCCGTATTCGAGAGATAACCGCCGGGCTTCTTCCGAGATCCGGTCGATCGCGACCTTTCCGTCGAGCGCCAGAGCGATGTTCTCGGCAACGGTCAGTGCCTCGAACAACGAGAAATGCTGGAAAACCATGCCCACGCCGGTGGCGCGCGCCTCTCCGGGGCTGCCGATCCTGACCGGCTTGCCTTTCCACAGGATTTCACCTGCGCTCGGATCCAGCACGCCAAACAGCATCTTGACCAGGGTCGATTTGCCGGCGCCATTTTCACCCAGCAACGCGTGTATCTCCCCCGGTGCGATCGCAAGATCGATACCGTCGCAGGCCCTCAGGCTCCCGAATATCTTCGTCAGCCCTCTTGTTTCCAAAAGCGGTGTTTCGGTTCGCTGGTTTTGCACGTCACCCCCTGAAATCCGCGATTCCGGATCTGCCTTCTTTCGAGGCATTAATTCCGGAAGCACAAGAAACACGCTTCATCATGTGGCCACAAAATTCAAGGGACAGAAATCCAACAAGGTCTTTGCGTCCGGTGATCATCAAACGCAATTAGTGTGCGTCGCACAAGAGGTTCGCGTTGAAAACAACAAGCATTTTCAAATCGCCGCACTTTTGATCCTTCGCAATTTGCATTTACTGCCGGCGTTTCTCAAGTTTATCCTAACAGTGTTTCAGATCCCGCCGGCGGATTTTCCGGTCGGTCAGGGCAGCATGACGGTCGTTCCGGTTGTCTTGCGCCCTTCAAGATCGGCGTGCGCGCGCGCGGCTTCCGAAAGCGGATAACGCTGATTGATATCGATGCGCACATCGCCGCGCGCCACCTTGTCAAACAGCGCCGCCGCGGATTTCTCGAGATCCGCCCGGGCGGCGTTGTAGACAAAGATCGATGGCCGCGTGGCGTAGAGCGATCCCTTCTGCGCCAGCAGACCGAGATTGAAATTCTCGATCGCACCCGACGATTGGCCGAAAGCGGCCCACAATCCGCGCGGCCGCAGGCAGTCGAGCGAGCCGGGATAAGTGTCCTTGCCGACCGAATCATAGACCACGTCGACGCCACGACCGCCGGTCAGATCCTTGACGCGAGCGACGAAATCCTCACTGCGGTAGTTGATAACATGGTCATAGCCATGCTTGCGGGCCAGTTCCGCCTTTTCCTCGGAGCCAACCGTGCCGATGACGGTGGCGCCAATGGACTTCGCCCATTGCCCGGCGATCAGACCGACACCGCCGGCGGCGGCATGAAACAGGATGGTGTCGCCGGCTTTCACCTCAAAGGTGCGGCAGAGCAGGTATTCCGCAGTCATGCCCTTGAGCATCATGCCAGCGGCAACATCCAGCCCGACGCTGTCTGGCACCTTGACCAGCACCGCAGCCGGAACCAGCCGTTCTTCGGCATAGGCGCCGAGCGGACCGACATAGGCGACGCGGTCGCCGATGTTGAACTGGCTCACGCCCTCGCCCAGCGCGGTGACGATGCCCGCGCCTTCGTTACCCGGAATCAGCGGCAGGCCCTTGGGCGCCGGGTAGAGGCCGGTGCGGAAATAGACATCGATGAAATTGAGACCGACAGCTTCCTGACGGATCCGCACTTCCCCCGGCCCGGGATTGCCGGCTTCGTGATCGCGCCACTCCAGCACTTCCGGGCCGCCGTGTTGTGAAACGAGAATTGCCTTCATGTCGGTCTTCTCCAAAAAGTCTTCGGCAATGAGCCGGCTACAAGTCTAACGGTTGATACGCTCTACCGGCGCCCAAGCGCCGGAAACATCTGCATGATACCGCCGATGACAAACAGATATCCGCCGGTCAGCATCACCGCCCACATCAGCCAGTCCGGGCTTTCGAAATGCAGCAGCAGCGCATATCCCGACAGCACGGACCAGATTACGAACATGGTGAGATTGACAGGCCTGAGCCGCACCACGCGAACCGGGTGCAGGAAATTGATTGGCAGGAATGTCATGAAGACCGCTGCCAGCACGATGACGAATGCAACGATCTCCGAAGGGTGGGTCACAAACAGCGTGAACACCAGCATGTTCCAGACCACCGGAAAGCCGGAGAAGAAATTCTCGTCCGTCTTCATCCCCATGTCCGCGTAGTAGATCGCGCTCGAGACCACAATCAGGCCGGCGGCCACAAACGACAGGGGTTCGCCAATCATCCCGCTCTGGTACAGCGCGAAGGCTGGAATCAGCACATAGGTGACATAATCGATCACGTTGTCGAGCATGACGCCGGACCAGTTCGGCAGCACTTCCTTGACGTTGAGTTTGCGCGCGATCGGGCCATCGATGCCGTCGATCAGCATGGCGACGGCAAGCCACCACCAGAGATCGACAAAGCGGTCCTCTGCTGCAGCCACGAGCGCCAGAAACGCCATGAACGAGCCGCTGGCGGTCAGGATATGGACCGAAAACGCCCTGATCTCCGCGTAGGGAACGCGGCGGTATTTAAACGGAAGCTTCATGCCGCCTGCGCCTCCAAGCGCAATCTCAGTTCGGGCCGCTCCAATCGAGGGCGCAGATCTCCGCCGAACGGCCAGCAAAATTCCAGTTGCGGCCAAAGGCGCGCAACTTTGACTTTTCGGATTTCGCCACGATGATTTCCGGTGCGATCCAGTATTCCGAGTTGGAGATCACGGTGTCTTCACCATGGGTCTTGCCCGGAATCGGTGCAACCACGCCATCGATGATCTTTGGAATATTGAAGATGCGTCGCTTGTCCTCGACCTCGTAGCTGATCGGCTCCTGCTGAACACCGAGAAAGTTTCCGACCAGAATGGACAGCAATGACGTCGTGCCGCCGGCCTTGCCGGTAAAGATCTTGGTGAAGGCCTTGGTGGCGTAGATCGAGGCGCGCTTGTCGACAAACAGGCCGGCGGTCCAGTTGCCGCGGCTCATGTAGCCGGGAATCTCCATGATCAGGCCGAGATTGAGCCCCGAGAGATCCGTGTCACCGTAATAGCCGTTGTCGATGCGGAACCCGGCCCAGGTCTGGCAGTAGCCTTCCGTGGGCGGGTGCTGGCCGAGAGAAATCACGCAGGGGCAGAAAACCGTGCAATTGCAGGAAAGCACCAGCTCTCCTTTCAACGCCCACTCAACATCAGCCATCCCGGTCAGCTCCCAAAAGTCTCTTGATTGTCATATCAAGGCGGCCCAAATCAGGGCAGCCCCCCATAGGCCCACTATCGCGCCGCCGGCTTGCGTTGTCACCCGTCCTGCTCCGGTTTTCTCCAGAAATGTAAACAGGGTGAGCGCCGCCATCCAGACCACATTCATGCTGCCCACGGCAAGCATGATCAGCATCAACGCCCAGCAGCAGCCCAGGCACCACAGCCCTTGTTCCATCCCCAGCCGGAACACCCCGCCGGCGCTTGTCTTCCAGCGGGCAAACAGGGTTGTGAACGGGTTGCGGCACTTGGTCAGGCACGCCTCCTTCAAGGCCGTGAACTGGTAAAGCCCCGCGCACAGCAGAATGACGCCGGCAATCACGCCCTTCACCGGGCTGGTCGCCGATGTGCCGGAGATCCCGGCGATACCCAGTTGGACAACCGTGAAGCAGATAGCCGCCAGGGCCCAGACCAAAAGATAGCCGGCAGCCAAAACCGCGGGATGAACCACCGGCTCACCGCGCTCGGCAGCCGTGTTGGCAATCTCGGAATAGGTGCGGATCATCGGCGCGGCCGTGGGTAGCATCATAGCTACCGACATCGCAAGCCACATGACGAAGAGCGCCAGCGCCACCGAGGCATACGCTCCTGTGGTGAGCACGATTCCTGCGTCGCCCGAAAGGCAGAGATCGGCGATGATCGCGGCCCAGGATCCGGGCTCTACCGCAAGAAAGCCGGAAATCAACGACATGCCAGGTCCAAGAGGGCGTGCTGATCCCTCGAGTTCGATAACCGCCCCGGCCATCGACAGCAGGAACCACCAGGCAAGTCCGGCGGTCAGCAGCACCATCGCCATCACCGGCCACACCGGGCGGCGCGCCAACCCGGCGATCGTACGCCCCGACCGGTCCAGTTGATCGAACCGGCCTTCAAGCGGATCTGTGTTTGCACGGGGCGTGAACATGCGCCAAATGATCCCATGGAGTTCGTTCGTCTGGCGATGTAAAGGATGGACGGGCAACAAGGCAATCGGCAACGCACTGAACGGGTGAAGTTTTGGCAAAGGGCGACGTTTTGGCAAAGGCCAAGAAATTGCAGACGGGCAACGGAGTGTCTGGACCTCATAACGTGGCGGTCATTGGCGGTGGCCTTGCCGGATCTGTCGCAGCCCTTGCCGCAGCAGCGGAGGGCTGGCGCGTCGCCTTCATTGCGCCGCCACCGCCGCGCCAGGACGGGCGGACCACCGCGCTCCTGTCCGAATCGATCGATTTCCTGGCCCGTCTCGGCCTCTGGGAAGAGGTCAGGCCGGTGTCCGCGCCCTTGCGCACCATGCGCATTCTCGATGGCACCAGCCGGCTGTTCCGCGCGCCCCCGGTCTCCTTCCGCTCGAGCGAGATCGATCTCGATGCCTTTGGCTACAACATCCCCAACCAGCCCTTGTTCGATGTGCTCCATGCCGCAACGCGCCAATCGGAACTGATCGACCGTTTCGAAAGCCCGATGGTGGAGGCGGAGCAGTCCGGAGACGACGTCACGCTGATCCTCGAGGATGGCACGAAGGTAACGGCGCTTGCTGCTCTGGCCGCGGACGGCCGCGGCTCGAAACTGCGCGAGGCGGTCGGCATCAAGGTCAGGACCTGGTCCTATCCGCAAACGGCGCTTGTGATGAATTTTTCCCATCGCATCGGACATGCAGATACATCGACGGAGTTCCATACCGAGCGGGGCCCGTTCACCCAGGTGCCGCTGCCCGGCAACCGCTCCAGTCTGGTCTGGGCCGTCAGGCCCGAGGACGTCGACGCCATCCGCGCCCTGCCCCGCGACGCGCTCAACGCGGAGGTGGAATCGCGGATGCGCTCCATCCTCGGCGCCGTCGAGGTCGAAGGCGACGTTCAGGCTTGGCCGTTGTCGAGCCTGATCGCCGAGAGCTTCGGCAAGGGACGGACGATGCTGGTGGGTGAAACCGGGCACGCCTTCCCGCCAATCGGCGCACAGGGTCTCAATCTTGGCCTGCGCGACATCATGCAGGCGATTCAGTCTATCGTCGATGCAGGGGGACCCGAACACGCGCCCCAGGCCGTTGCCAGCTTCAATCGCAAGCGTCGCGCCGATGTGACCAGCCGGACCGCCGGCGTCGATCTGCTCAACCGGGCCCTGCTGAGCTCGTTCCTGCCGGTGCAGGCTCTGCGTGCCGGCGGACTGGCCGCATTGTCGGCAATTCCGCCACTGAGGCTTCTCGCCATGCGCGAAGGCATGACACCGGGCTGGCGCAGGAACGGCACCGCCGGCTCATCCGCACCGCGCGCCTGACGCGAAACATTGAGGAAATTCCGCAACGCTTTGAAATGCAACATTGTATGCATCTAGTTTAGCTGAGTCGAAATTTGGGCGGCTTGAACCAAATTCATCCCGGAAACAGATCTGGCGGCAGGGTTCCGCTGGTGATCAGCCAGAGCAGCGCCGACACGCTCAGCACGCTGCTCACGGTGGTGACGAGAACGGTGGCCGAGGCCCTCTCCACCCAGGTTGAGTACTGCTGCGCAATCACGAACACATTGGTGGCCGTCGGCAGCGAGGCGAGCAGAACCGCCGTATAGACCCATACCGGATCAAAATCGCCCATCGCGCTCAGTCCGAGATACATCATCACCGGATGCGCGATCAGTTTCATCGGCACGATATAGCCCAGTTCGACCGGCACCCGCTTGAGCGGCCGGAGCGCCAGGGTCACGCCCATGGCAAACAGGGCGCAGGGCGCGGCCGCCTGGGCTAGATAATCGATCAGGCGTCCGACCGGCAGCGGCGGTACGAATTCGATCCAGGCAGCGGCTACCCCCACCATGGTGGCGAGGATGAAGGGGTGGAAGGCGATCTTGCGCGTCACCCCCAGTGCCAGCGCGCCGGCGCTGCGGTGATCGCCGCCGGCAAGCGCCATCATCATCGGTGCGATGGTGAAATGCATGATGTTCTCGAAGCAGAAGATCAGCGCCACCGGCACGGCGGCCGGTTCCCCGAATGCGAGGATGGCAATGCCCGGGCCCATGTAGCCGATATTGCCGTAGGCACCCGCAAGCCCCTGAACCGTGGCTTCGCCGATCGGCACGCGGCGGATCAGGATGCCTGCCGCAAACACCAGCGCAAACACCGTATAGGTCACCACCATGCTGGTCAGCACGTAGTCCCAGCGCGCCAGCTGCTCGATCGGCGTGCGCGACAACAGCTTGAAAAACAGCGCGGGCAGCGAAACATAGATGATGAAGGTGTTGAGCCAGCCCATCGCCTCGTGCGGCTGCTTGGTGATCCGGGCGGCGACGTAACCAAGCAGGATCAGGCCGAAAAACGGCAGCACCAGACCAGTGATTTCAGCCATGCTTGATCCCTGCGAGAGCTGTTAATACAATGTTGCAGCCTTTGCAGGGGGTAGGTTCCCGACGCTTATCCGTCAAGACCAAACGATTGAACTTCTGAGCGGACTTCCCATGTATTTGGCCAAAGGAAGAAAAACATGCAGCTCAAACAAGCCAAGTTTCACATCGGACAAGTCGTCAAGCACCGGATTTTCCCGTTCCGCGGCGTCATCTTTGATGTCGATCCAGTCTATGCCAATACCGAGGAATGGTGGAATGCCATTCCCGAGCAGGTGCGCCCCCGCAAGGACCAGCCGTTCTATCATCTGCTCGCCGAAAACGACGAGACCGAATACGTGGCCTATGTGTCCGAGCAGAACCTGTTGATCGACGACAATGACAATCCGGTCCGCCATCCGCAGCTGGCCGAGTTCTTCGACGCTCAGGTGGATGGCACCTACAAGCCCAAGGAGCGGGTGAGCCACTGATCCCGCATCCGGCGGATCGGCAAGGCCGCGCACAAAACAGAAAAGGCCCGGATGCGGTGGCGCATCCGGGCCTTTTCGATTGGACTCTGCGGCAATCAGTTCTTCTTGGCGGCCGCCTGGGCGTCTTCAAGCTTCTTGCGGGCTTCGTCAGCCTTCTTGGCCATCTCTTCCTGCAGCAGGCGCTGACGTTCCTGGAGTTCGGACTGCGCCACCGGCTCGCCGTCCCAGCCCTGGGTAAAGCCTTCCAGCGAGATTTTCAACGGGTTCGGCGTGCGCTGATAGTTGACCGAAGTCAGCACCAGTTCGCCGCCCTTCTTGAACGAAGCGACCATTGCGTCGGTCAGCAGGGTTTCAGCGACGCAGGTTTCCGGCATGCAGATCGCATATTCGAGGCGCTGAGCCTGGCCGCCATCGACCTGCATGTTGATACCCGGCTGGATCATCCGCGCGGTCGGAACCGTAACCTGGAGAATCATCCGGTTCACCTTGCCGGTGACCTTGATCAGGCCGACAGCCGTCAGAAGCTGACCCGTTGGCGCTGTGACGATGTTCTGCACAATGCAGACATCATTGTCTTCCTGTTTGGTGCAGGTCTTGTACCAGCCCTGGTTTGCACCCTGAGCGGAAGCGGTCGCCGGCATGAATGCGGCGGCGACGCCAACCGACATGACAGATGCGAAAAAGGTCTTTGTGATGGCGTTCATTTGTTTCCATTACTCCTGAAATGCGGCCCCGGGGCAGCGTAGGGTTCGCGCATACTCTGCGCCCTCATGTATATAGCGCGCCTTCTCGATTGAAAATGCGGCAACAGCAAGGCTTGTTTCGCGTTCCTGTTAACGCGTGGAGGCGCCAATATCCAGCCCGGCGACGTGGTTGGGCCTAAAAAAATCGCCTCCTGTCCGGTCCATGGTGGTCTGCGAGAACCGGCCCGTATATCCTCCGGACGGGATTCGGCGGCGCAGTCTCTGGCAACGCCGCCGCGCATCAGGACCTGGGAGTGTCAACGATGAGACAATTGCTGGCGGCACTGGCTGTCGTTGCGGGCGCCATGATCGGCGCCATGGCGGGGGCTCGCGCCGAACCCGTTCACGCCATCGCCATGCATGGTGAACCCGCATTGCCGGCCGGTTTCTCCCATCTTCCCTACGTCAATCCGGATGCGCCCAAGGGCGGAAAGGTGACCTATGGGGTCGTCGGCACGTTCGACAGCATGCGCCCCTTCATCGTCAAGAGCATGCGCACGACAGCCCGCGGGCTTGCCGATCCGGTCTTCGGCAATCTCGTCTACGAGACCCTGATGCAGCGCTCCCAGGACGAGCCCTTCACCCTCTACGGACTGCTTGCCGAGACGGTGGAATGGGATGATGAGCGCAGCTTCATCCAGTACAACATCAATCCCGCCGCACGCTGGTCGGATGGCGAGCCGGTCACCGCCGACGATGTGATCTTCACCATGGAACTGCTCAGGGACAAGGGGCGGCCGCCCTACTCCACCCGGCTGAACCGGGTGGCCAGTATGGAGAAGGTCGGCCCCCTCTCCGTCCGTTTCACCTTCAACGAGAGTTCCAACCGGGAGTTCCCGCTGATCCTGTCGCTCTCGCCGGTGCTGCCCAAGCACGCAACCGACGTGGAGAGCTTTGACCAGTCGACGCTGACGCCCGGCATCGGCTCCGGGCCCTATCTGGTCAGCGAAGTAAAACCCGGTGAGCGCATTACCTACACGCGCCGCGACGACTATTGGGCCAGGGACCTGCCGATCAAGCGCGGCATCGACAATTACGACACCATCGCCATCGAATATTTCCTTTCCGAAACAGCCCAGTTCGAGGCCTTCAAGAAGGGCGTTTTCGACGTCTATCCGGACGGCAGCGCCACCAACTGGTCACGCGGCTATGATTTTCCGGCCGTCACGTCAGGCGAGATCGTCCGCAAGGAATATGAAAGCCGGACCCCGTCCGGCATGTACGGGTTTGTCTTCAACACCCGCAGGCCGCTGTTCGAGGATGTCCGGGTTAGACGAGCGTTGACAATGCTCTTCGACTTCGAGTGGGCCAATCGCAGCCTTTATGACAACACCTACAAGCGCACCCATTCATACTGGGATGGCTCGGACCTCTCAAGCTACGGCAGGCCCGCCGATGCGCGCGAACGCGAGATCCTGGCCCCCTTCGCCGACGCGGTGTCCGCCGACATTCTGGACGGAACCTGGGTCCTTCCGGTCACCGACGGTTCGGGCCGCGACCGAAAGGTGCAGCGCGCGGCGCTGACGCTGCTGCAGGAGGCCGGATACGGCATCAAGGACGGCAAGCTCCTTGACGCCAACGGAACGCACTTCGCTTTTGACCTGATGACCCAGAACGAAGGACAGGAAAAACTGGCGATCGCCTTCCAGCGCTCGCTGGCGGCGCTGGGCATCGAAATGTCGATCCGCACGGTCGACGACGCGCAGTACCAGCAACGCTCGCAGACCTTCGACTACGACATGATCATGAAGGCGTTTTCGTCGTCGCTGTCGCCGGGCGCGGAACAGCTGAACCGCTGGGGATCGGCCTCCCGCGATGTCCAGGGTTCGTTCAATTTCGCCGGCGCCGCCAGCCCGGCGATCGACGCCGCAATCGACGCGATGCTCAACGCCCGCACCGCCGGTGACTTCCGTTCGTCGGTGCGCGCATTTGACCGTGTCCTGCTCTCCGGCCATTATGTGATCCCGGCCTTCCACCTCGGGAAGTCCTGGGTGGCGCACCGCAGCCGGATCGTCGAACCCGAGGCCGGACCGCCGCTTTACGGCTATTACCTGCCGGCCTGGTGGGACAAGACTGCTGCCCGCTGACATATGGACCTGGAAAACACCCGGAAGGTGATCTCATGACTGCTCCCGCATTGACCATCGATGTCGTTTCCGACGTCATGTGCCCCTGGTGCTATATCGGCAAGCGCCGGCTCGAGGATGCGCTGGCGGAAGTCCGCAACGAGTTCGATGTGGAAGTGCGCTGGCGGCCCTACCAGCTGGATCCGACCTTGCCCAAGGAAGGCAAGGACCGGAAGCAGTATCTCGAGGACAAGTTCGGAGGTGCGGCGGGCGCCGAACAGGCCTATGCCGCCGTTCGCGCCGCCGGCGCCGAGGAGGAGATTCCCTTTGCGTTCGACAAGATAAAGGTCTCCGCCAACACGCTTGACGCTCACCGGCTGATCCGCTGGGCCAGTTCGCTAGGCCTGCCGGCCCAGCACCAGATGGTGGAATTGCTGTTCAAGGCCTATTTCGAGGACGGCAAGAGCCTCGGCGACGACGCGGTGCTGATCGAGGCGGCCGAACAGGTCGGACTTGAAATCCCGGTGGTTGAACGCTTGCTGGCCGGCGACGCCGACCGCGATACCGTCGCCGCCGAGATCGACCAGGCGCGGCAGATGGGTGTCACCGGTGTGCCCTGCTTCATCATGGACATGCAGTACGCGGTCGTCGGCGCCCAGTCGGCCGAGGCGCTGGCCGATGCCATGCGAAAGATCGTTGCCACTCGCAGCAATCAGGCAGCGGGGAACGACAACGGCTGAAGCGCGGTCCAACGCCTGGCCGCGCGCGGCGGTTTTCGCGTGCTTTGCAAGTTCGCTGTTCGACTGGATCGGTCTATCGACTGTTTACAGTCTCGAAGCGTGCGCGGCTGAGACTGACGATTGCCGAGACGGCCGCACACACTCCGGCGATCACCAGCGCAATCTTGGGGGCATGATCCACCCCTGCAAGCGCGAAGATGATCGACATAGATATGGCGCCCGTTGTCTGCCCCAACAGTCGAGCGGTGCCCTGCATGGCGCCCGCAGCACCGCTGCGGGCCTTCGGCGCGGACAACAGCAGCACGCGGTTGCTCGGCGTCTGGAACAGGCCGAATCCGGCCCCGGCGAGCGTTGCCCCGACCAGGAATGCGATTCCGTTGGCGTCGGGGGGAAACAGCCCGACAATCAGCAAACCCACGGCCAGAAGGCCGCCGCCGGACGCGCACAGCCATGCCGTCTTGATCCGATCGGCGAGCCGGCCCGCGATCGGCGCCATGATGATGGTCGCGATGGGCCATGGCATCATGTAGAGGCCGGTCAGTGCTGGCGTCATTCCCATTGTGTGGTGCAGGTAGAACGGCAAAGCCACATAGGCCAGCATCTGCCCGGTGAAGCAGGCAACAGACGCGATCACCGCCACGCGAAAGCTCGCGTCCGCCAGCAGGTCGGTCGGAACGATGGGCGTCCGCGTGTTCCGCTCGAGCCGCAGCACGGACAGCAGGCACAGGATGGAGCAAGCGATCAGGACGGCTCCGATCAGGGGCGCGGTCGCAATCTGCTCCGCTCCGGCGAAGAACAGGATGAACATCGCCGTGCTGGCAAGAAGCGCCGGCAGATTGAGCCGCCGCCGCATCCCCTCCATGTGTCCGAGCAGCCGGCCACTGAGAAGCACGACCGCGCCGAGCGGTATGTTGATCGCAAACAGCCAGGGCCAGCTGGCGACCGAAAGGATGGCCCCGGCCACCGCGGGACCCGCAGCAGCCGAAATGGCGATGGCCATCGAGTTGAAGCCGATGATCGTTCCCAGCATGCGTTGCGGAACCGCAGCCCTCAGGTTCATCGAGGCGAGCCCCATGATCGCGCCGGCCCCCAACCCCTGTAGGAAGCGAGCGGCCACCAGCACGGGCAGGCTCCCCGCTAGCACGCAAGCCGTCGAAGCCAGCGTGAACACTGCTACGCCCATGAGAAAGACCCGTCTCGGACCATAAATCTCGCCGAGCGCACCACAGGGAAGCAGGGCCACAAGCACTGCAAGCTGGTAGCCAGAGACGACCCACACCGTGTCACTGGGATGCGCCCCCAGGGAAATCGCAATCGAGGGCAGAGCCACGTTGGCGATGGCGCCGTCGAGCACGACAAGAACCAGCGACAGCAACAGCACGCCGATAGCGAAGTGGCGCCGTGGCGTGGGCAATCCGTCGTCGTCCTGGGTGGGATGAGTTGGCGTGGGCATTGCGATCATTTCATCTTTCGGTCGCACCAGCGATACAAGCGTCACCCCGATTGCGCCAGACGCGACCGGAAATATTCAGCGTCATGTCGGACACATGACAACGCCATGCTGGCGCCACAAGCGCAGCAAGCCGTCCGCCGGGACAGCTCTATCTCGACTGCCGCAGTGTAATTCGCGTGAGTTCGGCCGGCCGCCCGAGCCGCAGCGCGAAACCGGGCCAGAGCGCGGTGCCGTTGTTGACGTAAAGCTGCATCGAACCGACCTGGTAGAGGCCGGAGACGAAGCCGTTGTTGGCCCGGGCGAGCAGCCGGTCCATCCCCCGGATCATTCCGCCATGGGTGTGTCCCGAGAGTTGCAGTGCCACGCCTGAAGCCGCCGCCTGATGGGCCATCATAGGTTGATGGTCGAGCAGGATGACCGGCGCCGCGTCCGGTGCACCCTGAAGCGCCGCCTCGAGATCGGGAGCCGGAAAGCCGTTCCGCCCGGACGACCGGTCGGGCACGCCTGCGATCACCAGCTTGTCACTGCCGCGATCGATGACCGCATGGCTGTTGGAGAGAAGCCGCATGTCCATGGCCGCAAAATGCGCCATGAACGCGCCCGCGTCGAAGAAATACTCGTGGTTTCCCGAGATCGCGTAAATGCCGTCACGCGCCGATAGTCCGCGAAGCGGCTCCACGTCGGCGCGCCGGTGCTCAAGGCTTCCATCGATGAAGTCACCGGTGATGACGATCAGGTCGGCATCAAGCGCGTTGGCCTTTGCCACCATCGAGCCTGTCCAGGCCGCTGGAAACAGCCGGCTGATGTGCAGGTCGGTCAGTTGCACGACCCGGTATCCGTCGAACGCCGCCGCAAGGCCCGGAATGGAAATCTCGATATCCTTGAGCGGCGGGACAATGATGGCGCGGTTGACCCCGTAGGACGACAGGGCAAGCGCGGCAATTCCTGCCGCATATCTCACCTCCGGGGCAGGTTCTGAAAAATGGCCTGTGAACACAAGGACAACGATCGCCCCCACATCAAGCGCAATCTGGAACACCGCCAGAAGCACGATCGCGCCAAACAGGACATTGAATGCTATGACCAGTGGCCTGGGAAACTCGGGCGCGAACACCGAGCCGGACGAAAGCCGGCTGATGTAGTGGTACTGTGAGGCAATCAGCAGCACCACCGCCAGGACCGCCTTGAGCGTCCATGGCCAGGGCAGCGGCAGAATGAAGCGGACAAGAACGATCAGCCAGGGAAGTCCGGTAACGACATGAAACATCAAATGCGCCTTTGGTGACTTGAGAGGCTCCGCGGTCCGGGGGAACGCGAAGGAACCATGCAGGACCGGAACCGCCATTTCCTCGGTAGCACCGATGCTGGTCCTGGCAGGCTCCCGCTTGACCTAGCCGGCAAAGACGCCTGTCTCCAGTCAGATAGGGAGGTCTGCGCTGAATGCCACCCTCACGCGCTTACCCGGCCAGTTCCGCCAGATGCGTCATCACCACGGCCGCGCCGTTAAGCCGCTTGTCCGGCGTTGGCAGGTCGCGGATGAACACCACGCTCTGGTCGGGCCGGATCTTGGCCATATTGCCCTGCTTGGAAATGTGGCCCACCAGCCCGGCCGGGTTGGGGAATTCCTTGTTGCGGAACTGCACCACCACGCCCTTCGGCCCGGCATCGAGCTTTTCGACATTGGCCTTGCGGCACAGCGCCTTGATGAAGACAATCTTCAAGAGATGCTGAACTTCTGTCGGCAGCGGACCGAAGCGGTCGATCATTTCGGCACCGAAGCCGTCGATGTCGGAGATGTCGGTGATCTCGCCCAGCCGGCGGTAGAGCCCCAGCCGAAGGTGCAGATCCGGCACATAATCCTCGGGGATCATCACCGGCGTTCCCACCGTGATCTGCGGCGACCAGCCGGTATCGATCACCTCTTCCTCGCCGCGCACCTCGGCGACCGCCTCCTCCAGCATGTGCTGGTAGAGCTCGAAACCGACTTCCTTGATGTGGCCCGATTGCTCCTCGCCCAGCAGGTTGCCGGCGCCACGGATGTCTAGATCGTGGCTGGCCAGCTGGAAGCCGGCGCCAAGCGTGTCGAGCGACTGCAGCACCTTGAGCCGCTTGTCTGCTGTCGCCGTCAGCATCTTGTTGACCGGCAGCGTGAACAGCGCAAAGGCCCGCACCTTGGATCGTCCGACTCGGCCGCGTAGCTGGTAGAGCTGGGCCAGGCCGAACATGTCGGCCCGGTGGACGATCAGGGTATTGGCCGTCGGCACGTCGAGGCCCGATTCAACGATCGTCGTCGACAAGAGCACGTCATATTGACCGTCGTAGAACGCGTTCATGATGTCGTCGAGTTCGCCTGCCCCCATCTGGCCATGGGCGATGGCGAATTTCAGTTCCGGCACGTCCGAGCGCAGGAAGGCCGCCACGTCCTCGAGATCGGCCAGCCGCGGACAGACATAAAAACTCTGCCCGCCGCGGTAATGTTCGCGCATCAGCGTTTCGCGCACGGTTACCGGATCGAACGGCGAAATGAACGTGCGCACCGCCATCCGGTCGACCGGCGGCGTGGTGATCAGCGACAGTTCGCGCACCCCGGTCATCGCCAGCTGCAATGTGCGCGGGATCGGCGTCGCCGAAAGCGTCAGCACATGCACGTCGCTCTTGAGCTCCTTGAGCCGCTCCTTGTGCTTGACCCCGAAATGCTGCTCCTCGTCGATGATCAGCAGACCCAGATTGGCAAACTGGATCGATGAGCCAAGCAGCGCGTGGGTCCCGACAACGATATCGGTCTTGCCTGAAGCGAGTTCCGCCTTGGTCAGCGCCAGTTCCTTGGCGCCCACGAGACGCGAGGCCTGCGCGATGCGGACCGGATAGCCGCGCAAGCGCTCGGTGAAGGTCTTGAAATGCTGCCGCGCCAAGAGCGTCGTCGGCACCACCACCGCCACCTGCACCCCGTTCATCGCGGCGATGAAGGCCGCGCGCAGCGCAACCTCGGTCTTGCCGAAGCCGACATCGCCGCAGACCAGACGGTCCATCGGCTGTCCCGCCGCCAGATCGTCGCGCACCCGCTCGATCGCCGCCATCTGGTCCTCGGTCTCGTCGTAAGGGAAACGGGCGGAGAATTCGTCGTAGAGCCCCTCGGGCGCCGCAAGCGCAGGCGCAGAACGCATGTGACGTTCGGCGGCGATCCGGATCAAACCCTCGGCCATGTCGAGCAGCCGCTTTTTCAGCTTCGCCTTGCGCGATTGCCAGGCGACCCCGCCCAGCTTGTCGAGCTGCACCTCGGCGCTGTCGGAGCCGTAGCGGGTCAGAAGCTCGATGTTCTCGACCGGCAGGAACAGCTTGGCATCGCCGGCATAGTGCAGTTCGAGACAGGCATGCGGGGCGCCGGCGGCCTCGATCGTGCGCAGGCCGATGAACTGCCCGATGCCGTGCTCGGCGTGAACGACGTAATTGCCCTCGTCGAGCCCCGAGACCTCGGAAATATAGTCGGCACCGCGGCGCTTGCGCTTGGCGCGCCGCACCAGCCTGTCGCCCAGCACGTCCTGCTCACCGATGACGACGAGGTCATCGATCTCGAAGCCGCCTTCGATGGCCAGCACGGCGGCAGCAGCCTCGCCGGGCTTGAGCGTGTCGAGTTCGGAATGGCTGTTGATCCGCACCACCCGCTTGAGACCGTGCTCGTCGGTTACCTGCAGCAGCCGGTCGAGCGAGCCTTCGGTCCAGGCCGTGATCAGCACCTTGCGTCCTTCGGCGCGCCTGGCACCGACATGGGCTACCAGCTTCTCAAACAGGTTGGTTCGCCCGGCGTCTTCGGATTTGTCTGCTTCCGCGTCCGCCGCCCAGCGCGGCCCGGTCTTTGTCGGAAGATCGATGACCATCCGCGAGGACGTCTCCGGCTGGTGAAACGGCGACAGCCGGATGGCGTTGAGCCTGTCGAGCCGTTCCAGCAGTTCCGGCGCGTCGAGATAGAGCAGGTCCGGCTCAATTGCCTTGTAGGGCGTGGTCTGGACGCCGCGCCCCTTCTCGATGCTCTGCGCCGCCTGCCGCGCCTCGTAATGGTCGACAATCTGGGCCCGGCGCTCGCTTGCGGCTTCGGCGAGCATGTGGTCGCCGCTGAGGCGAAAGCCGCCGAGATAATCGAACACCGTCTGCATCTCGTCATGAAACAGCGGCAGCCAGTGTTCCATGCCGGGATAGCGCCGGCCTTCGCTGACGGCGACATAGAGCGCATCGTCGCGGGTCGCCGCCCCGAACATCGATAGATAGTTGGTACGGAACCGGCTGATGGTTTCGGGCTCCAGCGTGACTTCGCTCATCGCGTTGAGCGCCAGTTCGCGGGCTTGCCCGGTAGTGCGCTGCGAAGCCGGATCGAAATGCCGCACGCTTTCCAGCGTGTCGCCGAAGAAATCGAGCCGCACCGGTTCTTCGGCGCCCGGTACGAAGACATCGAGAATGCCGCCACGCACGGCGTACTCGCCCACTTCACGTACCGTATCGACCCGTTCGAAGCCGTTCTTGGCAAGCCGTCCCGAAAGATCCTCCATCTTCAGCCGGTTGCCGGATCGGGCCGAAAAGCCAAGATCAGACACCACCGATCGCGACGGAACCCGCTGCAGCATGGCGTTGACGGTCACGAGCAGGATCGCAGGATGCGGATTGTCCGAAAACTGCGCCAGCGACGAGAGTGCGGCGAGCCGCCGTGCCGAGACATCGGCTCCGGGAGAGACCCGGTCATAGGGAAGACAATCCCATCCGGGCAAGGTCAGGACCGGGATGTCGGGGGCGAAGAACGCCAGATTCTGTTCTAGATCGGCCATCCGCTGGCCATCGGAAATGATATGGGCGAGCGGTCCCGCCGACCGCGCCATTTCGGCCAGCGCCAGCGCCTCCATGCCTTGCGGCACACCGGCCAATGTGACCGGCGTCACTGCACCGGAGATCCTGGCAACCGGGATGACGGACTTCATGGCTTTGTCGCCTGCCCTTCCGGCGCGGGTTCCCGCGGATCAAAATCAGGCACATAGGCGCGCATCCGGTCAAACAGCGCGGTTCGGAAGCGCTCCGGTGTCTCGGCCTCGCCCGTCACCCACCGGAAGATGTCGGCATCCTCTTCGGCCATCAGCTCTTCGAGCTGGTCGAGCTCGGCGTCACTGAGCCCGGCGATCTCCGCATCGGCAAATCCGCCGATCACCAGATCCATTTCCCGGATGCCGCGTCGCCACGCCCGCACAAGAATGCGACGGCGGCGCGGATCGAGGTCGGCGCTTGATCGTGTTGTTCCGGTCATGACGGGCCTTTTTTGGTTGGACGGTTTCCTTATCCTGTCGCCGCGCAAATGTCAGCCTTGCCTTTGGCTCAAAATTGCCGTTCTTCTGGTTTCATGCGACCACCTCAACTCGATCCCCTGTTCAAGCCCGTTGAAAGCCTGCCCGGGATCGGACCCAAGCTTGCCGAGGCGCTGGCCCGGGTGACCGGCCGCGATGGCCCCGAAGACACCCGCGCCCTCGATCTGCTGTTGCTGCCGCCGCACGGCCTGATCGACCGGACAATGCGTTCGGGCATCACCGAAGCGCCGGAAGGCACCATCGCCACCCTGAAGGTCAGGGTTGACCGCCACCAGCCCTCGCCTCCGGGCCGCAGAAGCGCGCCCTACCGGGTGTTTGTCCATGACGACACTGGCGAACTGGCTTTGACCTTTTTCCACTCCAAGCAGCCATGGCTCGAGAAGATCCTACCGGTGGGCGAAACCGTTCTGGTCAGCGGCAAGGTCGAATGGTTCAACGGTAGGCCGTCGATGGTCCATCCCGACCATATTGCGCTGGAAGCCGACGCCGCGAGCTTCCCGCTGATCGAACCGGTCTATCCGCTGACCGCCGGCCTTTCGCCAAAAGTGCTGCGGAGATCAATCGAATCGGCGCTCGAGCTGCTGCCGGAGCTTCCCGAATGGTCGGACCCGCACCTGGTTCGCAAGAACAGTTTCCCGTCCTTCGCCGAGGCTGTCCGCGAACTGCATCGTCCCGAATCCGCGATCGACATCGAACCGCAGACACCGGCGCGCCGCAGGCTGGCCTATGACGAGTTGCTGGCAGGCCAGCTGTCGCTGGCGCTGGTGCGTCAGACCCTGCGCAAACTGCCCGGCCATCCGGTGGTCGCCGAAGGCCGTCTGCGCCGGGCGATCCTTGAGGCGCTGCCCTTTTCGCTGACCGGCAGCCAGACGACGGCTGTCGAGGAGATCCTTGCCGACATGGCCGGCAAGGACAGGATGCTCAGGCTGCTGCAGGGCGATGTCGGCTCCGGCAAGACCGCGGTGGCGATGCTGGCCATGGCCGATGCGGTGGAAGCCGGCGGACAGGCGGTGCTGATGGCCCCGACCGAGATCCTCGCCCGCCAGCATCACGCCACGATCAGGAAGATGGCGGAGGCCGCCGGCATCGAGGTTGTGGTGCTGACCGCCCGCGCCAAGGGCCGCGAACGCACCGACCTGCTCGAACGCATCGCCAATGGCGAGGCGCAGATCGTCATCGGCACCCATGCGCTGTTCCAGGAATCGGTCGTCTACAACAATCTGACGCTCGCGGTGGTCGACGAACAGCACCGGTTCGGGGTGCACCAGCGGCTTCGGCTGACGGCCAAGGGAACCGCGCCGCACATGCTGGTGATGACCGCCACGCCGATACCCAGGACGCTTGTGCTTGCCGCCTTCGGCGACATGGACGTCTCCAAGCTCACCGAAAAACCGGCCGGCCGCCAGCCGATCGCCACGGTGACCATCCCGGACGAGCGCCTTGGCGAAATCGTCGAGCGGCTGAAGAAGGCGCTCGATGACGGCAAGAAGGCCTACTGGATCTGCCCGCTGGTCGAGGATTCCGATCAGAGCGAGCTGATGTCGGTGGAAAGCCGCCATGCCAGCCTCGCCAAGGCTTTCGGCAAGGAGCTGGCGCCGCAGGTCGCGCTGGTTCACGGCCGCATGACGTCGGATGAAAAAGACCAGGCGATGGCTGCCTTCAAGAACGGCCAGACCCGGCTGCTCGTTGCAACGACCGTCATCGAGGTCGGTGTCGACGTTCCCGACGCGACCATCATGGTAATCGAGCACGCCGAACGTTTCGGCCTGGCGCAATTGCATCAGCTCAGAGGCCGCGTCGGCCGCGGCGAAGGCGCTTCAAGCTGCATCCTGCTCTACCACGGCCCACTGGGCGAAACCGCCGGCGCGCGGCTGCAGGTGCTACGCGAGACCGAGGATGGATTTCGCATCGCCGAGGAAGATCTCAAGCTGCGCGGCGAAGGCGAGGTGCTGGGCACACGGCAATCTGGAATGCCCGGGTTCAGGCTGGCCAATCTGAGCGCCCATGCCGATCTTCTGGAAATAGCCCGCAGCGACGCCCGCAACGTGCTGGAGACCGACCCCGCCCTCGCCTCAGCGCGCGGCGAGGCACTGAGGATGTTGCTTTACCTGATGCGGCGTGACGAGGCGATCAGGTTCCTCAGGGCCGGCTGAGCCGATCATTCGGCCGCTGGTTTTTGCTTTGATCTGGGCTTTGTCTGGACCGGCAGGATCTTCGGGTAGTCCGGAGACACGAGACCGGCGGAGATCACCATCTTGGCGGCCTCCTCGACGCTCATGTCCAACACGATGACATCCTTGCGCGGCACGAACAGCAGGAAGCCCGAAGTCGGATTGGGTGTCGTCGGCAGGAACACCGAGATTGAATCTTCCTCGGGCAGCCGCACATTGACCTCGCCCTTGGTTTCCGTGGCGATGAAGACGATCGACCACAATCCGCGGCGCGGATACTCGATCAGCGCGGCCTGCTTGAACGACCCGCTCTGCTCGGCGAGCACCGTCTGGAAAATCTGCTTGAGGCCCTTGTAGAGGCTGCGCACCAGCGGCATCCGGTCCAGCAGCGACTCCCCGAAGGAGATGATCGAACGGCCGACAAGGTTTGCTGTCAGGAACCCGATCATCGTGATCAGGAACAATGCCGTGACCAGACCGAAGCCGGGAACAGCAAACGGCAGGTAGTAGTCGGGATTGTAGATCGCCGGAATATAGGGTTTGACCCAGCTGTCGACCCATCCGATGAAGGTCCAGGTCAGGTAGGCAGTGATGGCCAGCGGCGCGACGATGATCAGACCTGTAAGGAAATAGTTCCTAAGACGACGCCCCGCCCCAATCCGTTTCGCTTTCTCGGTCATTCTTCACCCTGCCTCATGGCGCGCAAGACGGATCGTCTCGCCGTTCTCCTATATAGGGAACGCGCAAAGGCGAAGACAAGTTCACTGCCGATGTATCTCCTACTCGACAGTCACCGACTTGGCGAGGTTGCGCGGCTGGTCGACATCGGTGCCCATGAACACCGCCGTGTGGTAGGCGATCAGCTGCACCGGCAGCGCATAGAGGATCGGGGCCACGATCTCGTTGACCTCGGGCATGACGATGGTCGCCATGGTTTGGAGCGTGGTCGCGGCGGCGCCCTTTTCGTCGGTGATCAGGATGATCTGCCCGCCGCGTGCCGCCACTTCCTGCATGTTGGAGACGGTTTTCTCGAAATGCCGGTCATGCGGCGCGATCACGATCACCGGCATGTTCTCGTCAATCAGCGCGATCGGACCGTGCTTGAGCTCGCCGGCGGCATATCCCTCGGCGTGGATGTAGGAAATTTCCTTGAGCTTGAGCGCGCCTTCCAGCGCCAGTGGAAAACTGGTGCCGCGGCCGAGGTAGAGCACGTCCTTGAAGCGCGAAAGCTCACGCGACAGGGTCTCGATCTGCGGCTGGATCGATTGCAGCACCTCGTTGAACAGTCGCGGAGCGCCCACCAGCGCCTGCACCATTGTCGTTTCGTCCTCGGCCGACAAGGTGCCGCGCGCACGCCCGGCGATCATCGCCAACGCGGCAAGCACCGAGAGCTGGCAGGTGAAAGCTTTCGTCGACGCCACGCCGATTTCCGGTCCGGCAAGCGTCGGGAACACCGCGTCGGACTCGCGCGCGATGGTCGATTCGCGCACATTGACCACGGCGCCGATGGTCAGTTCGTGGTCGCGGCAATACCGCAGCGAGGCCAGCGTATCGGCCGTTTCCCCGGACTGCGAGATGAACAGGGCCGCCATCCTGCCGGTCAGCGGCATTTCGCGGTAGCGGAATTCCGAGGCGACATCGATTTCCACCGGCAGCCGCGCAAACCGCTCGAACCAGTACTTGCCGATAAGCCCTGCGTAATAGGCCGTGCCGCAGGCGGACATGGCGAGCCGGTCTAAATTGGCGAAGTCGATCTTTGCGCTGTCGAGCTTCACCCGTCCCTCGGCAAAATCGATGTAGTGGCTCAGCGTGTGGGAGACCACTTCCGGCTGCTCATAGATTTCCTTTTCCATGAAATGGCGGTGATTGCCCTTGTCGACGACATAGGCAGCACCCTGCGATTTCTGCTTCCTGCGTTCGACCAGCGTTCCGCTCGCGTCGTAGATCTCAAGCGTGTCGCGGGTGATGACGACCCAGTCGCCATCGTCGAGATAGGTGATCTCGTCGGTGAACGGCGCCAGCGCGATCGCATCCGAGCCCAGGAACATCTCGCCTTCGCCATGGCCGACCGCCAGCGGCGGCCCGGAGCGCGCGCCAAGGATCATGTCCGGCTGGTCTTCAAACAGCACGGCGAGCGCATAGGCGCCTTCCAGCCGGCCAAGCGCCTTCTGCATGGCCTGGCGCGGCGCCAGTCCCTGCTGCCGGTAGGCGGCGAGCAATTGCGCCACCACTTCCGTGTCCGTCTGGCTGTAAAAGCTGGCGCCACCCGCGGTAAGTTCAGCCCGCAGTGGGGCGAAATTCTCGATGATGCCGTTATGGACAACGGCCACGCCGTGGCAGAAATGAGGATGCGCATTGCTTTCGGTCGGCGCGCCATGGGTTGCCCAGCGCGTGTGGCCGATACCGATCTGGCCAGCCAGCGGCTCCAGGCCCAGCCTGCGGTCGAGGTTGGCCAGCTTGCCTTCCGCCCGCCGGCGATCGAGATGTCCGTCATGCACCGTTGCGACACCGGCGGAATCATATCCGCGGTATTCCAGCCGCTTGAGCGCATCCACCAGCAGCGGAGCCACTTCGCGCTTACCAACTATCCCGACTATGCCGCACATGCGTTTCTCCTGGGTATTGTGTTGGCCAAGCTCTTACCCAGCAAAGCCGGTTTAGACCAGTGTCCTAACATATTGCGACCGCTCAATTTTCGTGACACCGCGTAACCGGGCCTAGGTGCCCGGCTCACTTTGCGCCTGTTTCTTCAGCGCCTTGATGGCCGCGATCTTCTCGCGCAGCCTCTGCGCCCGACCGGGTTTTGTCTCCTGCTTTGCCCTGGCAATGGCCAGCGCGTCGGCCGGAACATCCATGGTGACGACGCTTCCCGAGCCGACATAGGCCCCGTCGCCGATGCTGACCGGGGCAACAAGCGACGAGTTCGAACCGATGAAGGCGCCGGCGCCGATCTGGGTCAAGTGCTTGTTCTGGCCATCATAATTGCAGGTGATCGTGCCCGCGCCGATATTGGCCCCGGCACCGACGATGGCGTCGCCGACATAGCTGAGGTGATTGACCTTGGCGCCGGCACCGACCTTTGCCTTCTTGATCTCGCAGAAATTGCCGACCTTGGCCTTCTCGCCGAGTTCGGTTCCCGGCCGCAACCGCGCAAACGGCCCGATGGCGGCGTTCGCCCCGACATCCGCACCCTCGAGATGGCTGAAAGCATGGATCACCGCACCCGGACCGACCCTGACGCCGGGACCAAACCAGACATTCGGCTCGATCATCACATCGTTTTCAAGCACCGTGTCATGGGAGAGAAAGACACTCGATGGATCGATCATGCTGACGCCCGACAGCATCGCCGCATGACGCGCGCGCGTTTGCCATACCTGCTCGATCTCGGCCAGCTCGGCGCGGGTGTTGCAGCCCATCATGTCCTCTTCCGGAGCCTCGATGGCGACGCATTTCAGCCCGCGTCCGCGCGCGATCTCGACAATGTCGGTCAGATAGTATTCGCCCTTGGCGTTGTCGTTGCCGATGGCTTCAAGCAGCCTGACGGCTTCGGCGCCGGAAAAGGTGATGATGCCGCCATTGCAGAAATCGACCTTGAGCTCTTCGCTTGACGCTTCCTTGTGTTCGCGGATCGCGATCAGTTCGCCATCGCGCTCCAGAAGCCGGCCGTAGCCGGTCGGATCGGCGGCGCGGAAGCCGAGAACCACCACATCGGCGCCCTTTGCCCGCTCGGCGGTCGCAGCCGTCAGGCTCGCCGGATCGATCAGCGGCGCGTCGCCGTAGAGCACCACGATATCGTCAAATCCCTCACTGATGATCTCGCGCGCCATCAGCACGGCGTGACCGGTGCCCTTGCGCTCGGTCTGTTCAACAGTCGCCACCGGAACATCCAGCCCGCTGCTGGCCGCCTGCGAAACCAGTTCGGCATCCCTGCCCACCACCAGCGCCACCTTGCTGACGCCCGCCGCCGCCGCCGCGGCCGTGACATGCGCGATCAGCGGCAGGTTGCCGACCGTATGCAGCACCTTGGATTTCGACGACTTCATTCGTGTCGCATCGCCCGCCGCAAGCACGACAGCCAGACAAGTTCGCGCCATTCCCTCACCTCTTGATCGAATCGCTTGTTTACCGGTGCCGGACGCTATAGCACCGGAACCTCAATCATTCTCCTTCAAGCAAACATTGCCTCGATATGGAAGCCCCCATGACTGCCGCCGCCTCACCTGCCGCGAAACCCGCTCTCGCGCGCTTTCTGCCTCTGGCCGTCATGCTGCTGACCCCCCTGTTCTTCTCGTCGAACCTGATTTTCGGCCGCTCGACCATCCCCGAGGTGGCGCCGTTCACGCTGGCCTTCCTGCGCTGGACCGCATCGGCGCTCATTCTTACGCCGTTTCTGTGGATGGCGCGCGACCGCGTCAGGGCCTATGTGAGCGGATATCCGCTGCACTGGCTGCTTCTCGGCTTTCTCGGAATGTGGATCTGCGGCGCCGGTGTCTACTACGCGCTCCGGTTCACCACGGCGACCAATGGCACCCTGATCTACACCACGTCGCCGCTGATGATCATCATCCTCGAACGGCTGTTCTTCGGTCGTCCGACCAGCTGGCGGGAGATCGCCGGCATCCTGATCGGCTTTCTTGGCGTGGCGATCATCGTGCTCAAGGGCAACTTAACCGGATTTGCCGGCACGTCCTTCAATATAGGCGATCTGATGTTCATTTTCGCAGCCCTGTCCTGGGCCGGCTATTCGGTCCTGCTCAAGGGCAGGCGCACGGCCGGATTACCGGTGTCCGCACTGTTTGCAGTGGTCACGCTGTCCGGATCGCTGCTGCTGGCGCCGTTCGCGCTCTGGGAATTCCTCACCGGCGCAATGATGCCGCAGACCCTGACCGCCTGGGGTGGCATTGCCGGTATCGTCGTGTTTTCCTCGCTATTGGCCTTTTCCGGTTACCAGTATGGCGTCGCGCGGCTGGGCGCCTCGACGGCCAGTGTCTTCATGTACCTGCTGCCGCCCTATGGCGTCGGTCTTGCCGTACTGGTGCTGGGCGAGCCTTTCGAGATGCATCACGCCATCGGCATCATCACCGTGCTTGCCGGCCTGGTCCTCGCGACGGCGCCCGGCCTGAAACGCTGACGGAAGCCATGATCTGACAAGCGGAACGGCCGGTTCAGCCGATGTTGCCCAGCGCCGGGAATGTCTCGAGCAGCCAGTAGGCCATGGTGGCCATGCCGCCGGTCAGGAACAGGATGCCGGTCAGAACCAGCAGCGCCCCGGTGATCTTCTCGATCGTTCCCAGATGCCTGCGGAATTTCTGCGAGAACCGCATGAAGCGTTCCGAGAACAGGGCCGCGATCCAGAATGGCACCGCAAGGCCGAGAGAATAGGCCGCGAGCAGAAGCGCACCGGCGCTGACGGTCTCCCGGCCTGCCGCAACGCCGAGCACGGCGCCGAGCACCGGTCCGATGCAGGGCGTCCAGCCAAAGGCAAACGCCAGCCCCATCAGATAGGCCCCGGACAGGGTGGCCGGCTTGCCGCCGCCCGCGAACCGCGCTTCCCGCGCCAGCAGCCCGATCCGGAACACCCCGAGGAAGTGAAGCCCCATCGCAATGATGACGAGACCGCCGAGCTTGGCCAGCAGATCCATGTGCTGGCGCAGCGCAGATCCGATGCTCGACGCTCCGGCGCCAAGCGCCACAAAGACCGTGGCGAAGCCGAGCGTGAAGAACAGCGAGGCGAAAAACACCGCCCGCCTCGTGTCCCTGGCTCTCGCCGCAGCACCGCTGCCGCGGAAATCCTCGACCGACACCCCGGCCATGTAGCACAGGTAGGGCGGTACCAGCGGCAGCACACAGGGCGACAGGAACGACAGTGCCCCGGCCAGGATGACGGTGAACAGTGAAATATCGGCGATGATCACGAAATCAGGATCCCTTTGTCGGGTCATGGAGTGGACAGCAACCGGCCGGGCCGTCCGCAAGGCCCTATCTAACCGCCAGTCCCGGGCTTCGCCAGTCACGTTTTCGAGCGGAACCCGTGATATATTGACGCCCGCTGGTAGCCATGGCTCCCGGTTTCAAAGGCCTGCAGCGGCGCCCTGGCCGCGCGATTTGCAGGCTTTGCAAGCCCCCTGAAAAAACACGGGCGTACGGCGGTTTTTGCAGTTGACCATGGACAGATGCCTGCCTATGTTCCGCGCCAATCGAGCCCGACGCCGCCGACGCGCGACCCGGGCTCTGGGAGAGCGTAGCTCAGTTGGTAGAGCAACTGACTTTTAATCAGTAGGTCCAGGGTTCGAATCCCTGCGCTCTCACCAAAACCAGACAGTCGCCATCCAGTATCGCGATCCGGCCATTCATTGGCTGGAGATCCGTCCCGCAGCTTGAACAGAGACAAGCCGATTGGTTCTCCGGAAAGCGTCGGCACTCCCGGCACCGGCAAGGATACTGACGTCAAGGCCAGACGCAACCCGCCAATCGGAGCGCGATCAGGGCGTCGGGCCTACCGCTAATTCCACCGGTCCCGCCAAACCGAGCGTTCAATTTTGTGGCGCCAGAGATTCCGGTCCCTTGCGTCTTGTCCCCGCAGGAATTCGCGTTTTGAACTTGCGACAAACTCGTCCTGGTCCGTATCGGCCCGCCGGAAGGGAATGGATGGCTGAGATGCGCCGGAAAAATGCCCGGCCTGAATATACCGCATATCGATACTCCATCGACAGTTACGGGACAGGTTCGGCAGAGAACGGTGAGGCGTCAGATGCGTAAAAACAATGACATCGCCCCGTTGGACTTCACAAATCTCGGTCTTGAAGGCGCTGACCAGATCAGGGTCGATTTCCAGGTACCACGACGTATTGCCAAGCTCCTCGTACTCTTGCGCCACATGCCGCTTTTCGCCGCCGAAATGTTCGCCCACCGCGACTTCCATGCATCCGTTTTCGATTTTTGCGTCCATCAACGGCATCCAGCATGTAACCTGCGGCGCCGTCTGCGCACCATCGGCAAGATAGGAACTGTCCTGATGCCAGGGAACCACAAACAGATCCACCTCGGGCGGCTTCGGTCGAACCGCAAAAAACGGATGTCCGTCGACGTCTTTCCCGAGAACGGATTGAACGACGTTCAGCATCTTTTCTGACGACCATATGCTGAACAATCCGGGACCGATGATGTTGGAATGGGTGAAAATCAACGAAGCCCCGGGAGAGTTTCGCTCCAGTTCCAGCATCTTGGTATCGAGTGACGCGGTCGGGTCGGAAAAAACAACTTTCAGATAGTCGGCAAGCTCGTCGATCCTTCGGGCGAGATCGCTTTCCATGAGCTTGATGTCATCTTCGGAAAGCAGTCCCCGGACAACGGAAAATCCCTTCTCGTCGAAATCAGTCGAAAGTCCGGGCCCAAGCATTCGAAGATCCTTCTAATCCAAACTTGCAAACAGGATTGTGTCGGTGCAACTCCTGGTCTGGTGCCGCAAACTCAACCTGTATTCGGGCACCAACTGTCGCAGCAACTCGGCGATACGAACGAAATCCTCGACCTTGTGGTAGAGACAGATTGCAAGCCGTGGCTTGCGATCTGCTATTGTATCGGCAGCCCCCTTCAGGGCGTCGAATTCACCGCCTTCGATATCCATTTTGATGATCGATATACGCTCATCCTTGAGAAGCGAATCCAGCTTTGTCGTGGAAATGGAAATCAGGTCATCGTCCTCGGCGTCATTTTCGACGATCGCCGAATACACCCCGTTCGCCCTGAAGCTGAGAACACCATCCTGGCTCGACGCACCTTTGGGAACAATCTCGACTTTCCCGCCTTGCTCTTCGGAAATCGCCTGCAGGCGCGGCAGCATTGCCGGGTCTGGCTCCAATGCAACAATCTTGCGGTACCCTTGATCGGCAGCACGCAGAAACAGCCCGATTGTGTCACCGTCATAGGCGCCGCAATCGACATACACGGTATCGGCTGCTGGTTTCAGGAGGCTTTGAAACAGATACCAGTCATCATTCCCGGTAAAGGCGGCTTCAAAGTCCTTCCTTTGCCCACTCATATGCGCCTTGACGACTTTGAAGTAGGTCTCTTTGGATGCATCGTCATCGAGCCAGTCATGCACTTTGCAAAATCGCTCGAAATCGGAGTTGAAAAAGCCGTGAAACACGCCTTTTTCAAAGTAATGCGCACACTCAAGGTCAACATCACACAATTGGTGCGCGTCAAGAATCCCGCCAAGAAACTCGCTGATTTCGTCAAAATATTCGGGGCTGGATATCAGGAAACGCGCATCGGGAAAGTCGGTTTTCGCCTGTTCGACGGACATGACCGGATAAATGTCGCGAAATTTCTTGCCATGTTTGCTGGTGTTTGAATCACAGATCGCAACGACGGAAAAACCGTATCTTTGAAGCTTGTCGAGTATCGCAGGCATTGCAAATCCCGCGCCGTAAAGCACGATACCCGGATTTTGACTGGCGCTGTCCAGAAATTCATCGATCTTGTTCGAGATCCCTCTCAGATCTTCAAACATTGCAATCGTCTCGTTTCTCGCAGGTCGTGAGCCAATGTCCTTCAATAGATTAGTCCGCCTGATCGATCCGAGTGAAATCCAGATGTTGAAACTGCCTCGATTCGGCGAAAATAGGCAAACTGTTCAAGTCGGGTGTGGGCGTTGAACGACAGGTCCCCTGCCCCGGCAGGAAATCGCGGGTTTTCATCCATGCGGACATGACGCGGATTGTGTGCCCGTTCAGACGTCTCGAGCCGGCAATGTTTGCCCGTCAGGCGCCCACCCGCGCCCCGGGCGCGATCGTCGGCGGTGCGGCGTTCAGCGTGTCGCGGGCAAAACCGGCAGCGGCCTTGTACTTGGCCATGAATTCGGCCCGTTCGGCTGCCGGAATCACGTCTTCGATATTGTCGAATTCACCACCGCAGCGGTCGTTGACCATGTTCAGCAGCCCGAACGGCCCTGCCCCGCGATTGCGCAGGATAAGTGCTGAAACCGGTCCACAAAGGTCGGCATTGTAGTCCGCGAGTGCGTCTGCGCCCACGCCGTTGGCCAGGAATTTGGTGCCCAGGATGCGCGCGTCGATGATTGCCTGGCTGGCGCCGTTCGACCCGGTCGGATACATCGCGTGCGCCGCGTCGCCCATCAGCGCGACCGGACCATCGACCCAGGTGGGGACCGGATCGCGGTCGATCATCGGGTTTTCGAAGGCGATATCGGCGCCGCGGATCAGCGCCGGAACATCGAGCCAGTCATAGGTCCAGTTCTCGAAATGGTGGATGAAATCGTCGATGCCAACCGGACGGAACCATCCCATGGTCTCGTGGGCGGACGGGTCGTCATAAGTGACTTCGGCGATCCAGTTGATCAGCGCCAGCCCGGTTTCGGGATCGGCAGCCGAAATCGGATAGATCACCATCCGGTGCTTGTGCGTCCCCAGCCCCATGAAGGAGGATCCGGTGCGCACCGGTTTTGCCAGCGACGTGCCGCGCCACATCACGGCGCCGCCCCAGTGGATCGGCGGCTGGGTCGGGTGCATCTGTGCCCGGATCGCCGAATGGATCCCGTCGGCGCCGATCAGCAGCCGGCCGGTTTCCCGGATCTCGCCGGATCTGGTCTGGAGCGTCACGGTCACGCCGCCATCCGGGTTGACGGCATAGCCGGTCGCCCGGCAGCCTAGCCGAACGGCATTGGAACCGGCAAGTTCGGTGAACCGGCGGTAGAGCGCCATGTGAAACTCGCCGCGATGCACGGCATATTGCGGCCAGTTGTAACCCGCATCGAGCCCGCGCGGCTCGGAATAGATGTCCTGGCCCTTCATGCCGACCAGCGCCCATTCGCGGGCCGGAACGCCGAAGCGATCGAGGTCTTCTGCGGCAAAGCCGAGGTCGAAAAGTTCGCGCACGGCGTTCGGCTGAAGGTTGATGCCGACGCCCAGCGGCTTGAGCTCGTTGACCGCTTCAAACACCACGCACTCGACGCCGATCTGATGCAAAGTCAGCGCCAGCGTCAGACCGCCGATGCCGCCACCGGCGATGATCACCCTGTTTTCGTCCATAATCCCGAAACTCCGCCCCGCTCTTCTCCGCACCCCTGTGCCACGCCCCCTTACCACATCAAACCGCCATGTCGACCGCGATGTGGGCAAGTGAGGCGATCTGTCAGGTCTTTGGCTGGTAGAAATCCGAGGTCTTCTGGCGACCGGCGAGCCACCAGCCCGATTGTTCCGGCCAAGTTTCAAACAGCGTATCATGGCCAAGCGCGCGCGCCGCATGCAGCGCCCAGTTCGGATCGACCAGCGCCTCGCGTCCAATGGCAATGAGATCGGCGCGGCCCTCGGCGAGAATGGCCTCGGCCTGTTGCGGGTGGGTGATCAGGCCCACCGCCATGGTGGTCATGCCGACGTCCTTTTTCACGCGCTCCGCGTAACCGACCTGGAAACCGGGCTGTCGCTTCTGGCCGCCGCCAGCGGTCGCGGCACCCGCGATGCCGCTTGACGAGCAATCCATCACGTCGACGCCGATCCGCTTGAGTTCACCCGCCAGCACCACCGTATCGTCAAGCGTCCAGCCTTCCGGCCCCCCGTCGACGGCGGAGGTGCGGAAGAACAGCGGCAGATCCTCCGGCCACACCGCGCGCACCCTTTCGGCGATTTCGAGCGCCAGCCGCATGCGTCCCTTGAGGCTTCCGCCATAACCGTCGGTCCGCTTGTTCGAAAGCGGCGAGAGAAAACTGTGCACCAGATAACCATGCGCACCATGGATTTCAGCAATCTTGTAGCCGGCTGCCAGCGCACGGCGTGCGGCGGCTTCATAGTCGTCGATCAGTTCGCCGATTTCCTCGACCGTCAGCGCATGCGGCACCGGCCAACCCTCGGCAACCGGAAATTCGGACGGACCGACGGGAGTCCAGGGCATGTCGCCGCGTTCAAAATCCGCGTCATTAAGCGGGCCGTTGCCGAACCAGGGCCGCTGCATGCCGCCCTTGCGGCCGGCATGGCCGAGCTGGATGGCGGGGATGGAACCATTGCGTAGCGCAAACTGGGCGACCCGCGCATGACCGGGTATCTGGCTGTCGGTCCAAAGCCCGGGGCAACCATGGGTGATCCGGCCACGTTTCTGGACCGCCGTGGCCTCGGTGAAAACGATCCCGGCGCCACCAATGGCAAAACGGCCAAGATGGGTCAGGTGCCAGTCATCCATGTGACCGTCATGCGCAGAATACTGGCACATCGGTGAGATCACGACCCTGTTGCGGGCTGTGATCCCGCGCAATGTCAGTGGTTGAAACAGATGCGGTGTTGCAGTCATCGGAATTCCTTGCGTGATTTTCGCCAGACGCTATCGCGTGGGTCAGCCAGAGGCAATCGACCGCGGCCCGATTTCAACAAACCTGCCGGCCCGGACGGACAGGTGAACCTAAATATCTCCCCTGACTTGATGCAGGCGGCCGCACATCGAGCCGCCCGCACCTTGCCGGCCCGATGCATGGGGGACATCGAACCGTAACTTGCAAACAGGAAGCGCTGAATCGGTCCGGCCGCCTGTTGCGGATCAGGCCGATTGGCCCGGACCGATCAGCGGCAACACGAAGAAGTTCATTCCCGCAGGCACCTGGCCAACCGCCATCGGACATCCGTAGACGGTTTCCAGGTTTGACGGGGTCAGCACCATCTGCGGATCTCCGCTGGCATGCACCCTGCCCCGGTTCATCAGCACCACATGATCGGCGAAATGGGCGGTCAGGTTGAGATCGTGCAGGATGGCGATGACACCGCCGCCGGCCTCGGCATAGCGCCGGGCGATCTGCATGATTTGCAGCTGGTGCCTGATGTCGAGACTGGAGATCGGCTCGTCCAGGAACAGGCATCGCGGCTTGCCGTCGAACACCGGCTCCCAGACCTGGGTAAGAACCCTCGCCAGTTGCACCCGCTGCTGCTCGCCGCCGGAGAGTTCCTGGTAGAAGCGGCCGCCGAACCCGTCCATGTCGACCGCGGCAAGGGCTTGCTCGATCCGGGCGCCCGCATCGACGCCTGACTGAACGCCCGTCGTCAAACCCAGTCGCACCACCTCGTGCACGGTGAAGGGAAACGAGAGATTGGCCGATTGCGGCAAGACCCCGCGCATGCTGGCAAGATCGGGCGCACGGGCACTGGCGATGTCGACGCCGTTGAGGCGCACTTCTCCGGTGAAACCGATCTCTCCGGTCAGCGCGCGCAGCAAGGTGGTCTTGCCAGAGCCGTTCGGTCCGATGATCACGGTGAACTGGTCCTTTGCAGCCTGCATGTCGATGCCGTGCAGGATCGCCGTCTTGCCCAGGCGGACATGAATGTTTCGCGCTGTGAGCATGTCAGATATCCATCAGTCCACGCCTGCGCAGCAGGATCCAGAGAAAGAACGGCGCTCCGATGGCCGCGGTGACGATGCCGATCGGTAGCTCGGCCGGCGCCACGATCTGCCGCGCGATGGCGTCGGCAAACAGCAGCATGACCGCCCCGAGCAGTGCAGAGGCCGGCAGCAGGAACTTGTGATCCGGTCCGATCAGCAGCCGTAGAAGATGCGGCACGACGATGCCGACAAAGCCGATGCCGCCCGACACGGCGACGCAGGCACCGGTGGCGGCTGCAACCATGACGATCGCCACGCGCTTGAAGACCTGGACATTGATGCCCAGATGCTGCGCCGTCGCTTCCCCCAGCGTCATGGCATTCAGGCCCCGCGCCATGAAAGGCGAAAATATCAGGATGGGGATGATGATCGGGGCGACGGCCATGACCTTGAGCCAGGTGGCGCCGGCAATTGAACCCAAGCCCCAGAAGGTCAGATCCCGCAACTGCTCGTCATCGGCCCAGAAAACCAGGAGCCCGGTGAAGGCGCCAGCCATGGAGCCAAGTGCAATGCCTGCAAGCAGCATGGTCGCGACCGACGTCCTGCCGTTGCGCGTCGATATCCGGTAAAGCGCCATGGTGAACAGCAGACCGCCGACAAAGGCTGCGAACGGGACATGGTACATGCCGAGAATGGTGGCCACGGGCGCAAGCGCTCCCGCCCCAAGCACGATGAATGTCACCGCACCCAGGCTCGCGCCGGCCGAGACACCGACAATGCCCGGATCGGCAAGCGGGTTGCGGAACAGACCCTGCATGGTCGCCCCCGAAACTGCCAGCGCAGCGCCGATCAGCATGCCCAGCAACGTGCGGGGCACGCGGATATCGAGGATTACCACCCGCTCGACGGCGCTGATCAGATCATCCTGCCCGGACAGAAGCGCCCAGGCCACCGAAACCACCGACGTATCGGTGGCTCCGGAGGCAACGCTGAACATTGCCGTCAGGAACAGGACGACCGCCAGCGCGAGCAGTATCCTTCGTGCAAACACCGTCCGGTCGCCGGCATATTCGCCGACAACCGGGCTCAGGCGGGTATCAACACTAATGCTCATGGCCGTAAAGCGCCTTCGCCAGCTGTGTGATCGCCTCGCCCGTGCGCGGGCCAAACCCGAGCATGAGCAGCCCGTCCATCCTGATGATCCTGCCATTCTTCACCGCCGGCGTGGTGGAAAGCGCCGGATGGGCCTCGATCAGGGCATTCATCGCCGCATGGTCGGCGGTTGCACCGCGCCCGTTCATCATCAGGATGACGTCCGGCGCGGCATCGATCACCGCCTCGTTGCTGATCTGTTTGTAGCCCTCGAATTCCGAGATGACATTCTCCGCCCCTGCCAGTTCGATGATGTGGCTCGCCGCGGTGTTGATGCCGGACGTATTGACCTTGTTATCGGTCAGCGCCAGCACGAACATGACCCTGAGCTTCTCGTCGACAGTCGCAAGATGCTCGCGGGCCTCTGCGATGTCGGCCGCAACCTTGGCCTTGAGGGCCTCGCCCTTGTCCGCAACGCCGAGTTCCCGGGCGATGATGGTGATGTTCTCGTCAATGCCTTCCAGCGTGAACTCGTCCGGCACATCGACCCAGCGAACACCGGTGCTCTTGAGAACCTCGACCGCTTCGCGCGGGCCGTTATTCTCGCGGGCGAGAATAAGGTCCGGCTTCACCGACAGCACGCCTTCGGGCGAGAGCGCGCGGATATAGCCGACATCCGGCAAGGCGGTCGCTTCCGGCGGATAGGTCGAGGTCGAATCGCGACCGACCAGCCGGTCCTGTTCACCCAGCGCATAGACAATCTCGGTCACCGCGCCGCCGATGGCGAGGACCCGTTGCGCCTTGACGTCTTCGGCCAGTGCCGCCCCGGAGATGAACGGCAATGCTGAGATAACAGCGCAGCCGAACCCGGCCAGAAGCGCTCTGCGGCGCGTGAAAACCCGCTTCTTTGCCGGATTCAGGCGGCTCATTGCGCCACCTCCATCTCTTCCAGCTCCCTTGCCCGCGGCAAGGCACCGACCATCGCATCCCAATACGAAACGCGTTCGTTGACATCGCCGCCGCGGCGGTCGCCATTGATCAGGATTACCTGCTCGTCCCGGTCGTCGAAAACCTCGATCGAATAGATGTCACCACTTTTCGTCGGTTTGCGGACGATCCATATCGCTGCGAACTGGTCCTTGCGCAGATGCAGATGAAACCCGCTGTCGAGAACGTTCAGCCAGGGGCCGACCTGCTTGATGTTCCGCACCGGCCCGGAATGGATCTGCAGGATCCCCGGATTGCGGACAAAGGCCATGATCGGCACTTGTTCCGCAGACAGCCGGTCGAACAGGATATCGAGCGCATCATCGGTCAGCCGTTCGGCATAATCCTCGCCGATGAGACGGATTGCATCGTGGCGGGCAATCTTGGTCTTGCGAAGCATCGCCTGGAACTGGTGGGTGTCTTCCATCCCAGCCCAGGTTTCCCGCAGCGTGGCGATTGCTTGATCGGTCGGCTTTTCTGCGGGCTTTGCAGCTGCCGCCGCCTTGATGGCTGGCGCTGCGTCATCCTTGTGCAACCGCTCCCGGATCAGGTTCCATTTTTCAATGTCAGTGGACTCGCGGGCGAAAACCTTGTGGACCGCGTCGCCGTGTGCATCGAAGAACTGGAAACTGCGCTGCATGGACCCGTCATCCAGCGGCTTGGCGACATGATAGGCGTGCTGCCAGTGCTTGGGGAAGATGCGGAGGTCGATGTCCTTGCCAAGCACCATCGACGCATGCTTGCCGGCCGAGAACTTCTCGTAAATCCCGGTTTTCTCGTGGACGGCGTTGACGTTGCGCGACAGCGCCATGACTTCTCCGGCCGCATTCAGCATCGGGAAGAACACATCGAGATCGGGTTCGATTCGTTCGACATGGTCTCCGACAAAAGCGTCGAGAAACTCGGCTTCGGAGATTCCGAGCTGGCTGGCGAGATCGCGTTCTCGCATCTTTGGATTGTTGCGTCGCGCCTCTTTGATGGCGGCGGTGTCGGGTAGGGATATCGTGTTCATTTGCCAGCTCACTTGTTGAGTATCAATTTGCCTTGCTTGGTGATTTTCAAGCGGTAGATCGCGCCATCATGCTCGATGGCGATCTCCTTGCGCTCTCCGAACAGTGCCCGGGATTCGATGATCCTGTCGGCCGACCGGTCGGCCTGCAAAGGCTCGAACCGGCGATCCGCGGCGCTGTTTCCGGGGGTGTTTTTGTCCATGGTCAACATCCGTGTGTTGGCCTGGCTGGCTGCAAGCTGGCTTGGCGAAATTAATTGCGCGTTTATATCTTGACTAATGCGCTCATGTTTTAGTAATCGGTGTCTCGCATAAGCTGATTGGAATTGTCAAGTTTGATGTTGCAGTCAATTTGAGGAAGCCGACAGCGAGCGAGCAAGCGTACCGCCAGCCAGCTATTCAATAAAATGGATCAGGTAAGGGCGCTATGACTGCTATCAGAACAAACCTAACTCGCACCGCAGTGACATTGGCACTGTGCACGACAACCGCACTCACGGCAGTGCCGTCTGCCCACGCACAGGAGGAAGCCAAGCCGCAGAACGGCTTTACGCTTTTGCAGCGGCTTGTCCTTGGCGCCGGACGCGCCAAGGTCGCCACCGAAACGCCTCAGGCGGTTACCGCCCTTGAGCAGACAGACATCGATGAAAAGCAGGCCTCGACGGTCACCGACCTGCTCAAGGACATCCCCAATGTCAGCGTGATTGGCGGCACCAACCGCGCTTTGGGTCAGTCCTTCAATATCCGCGGCATCGGCAAGGGCGAAGCCGCCTCCGATGAAGGCCGGATTCTTGTCAATGTCGACGGCGTCCCGCAGTTCTTCGAACAGTACCGAATGGGCGGCTTCTTCAACGATCCCGAACTGTTCAAGCGGGTTGAAGTTCTACGCGGACCGGCCTCCTCCACACTCTACGGCTCCGGCGCGCTTGGCGGTGTCGTCAATTTCACCACCAAGGACGCATCCGACTTTCTCGCCGAAGGCCAGACCGGCGCCCTCAAGCTCAAGGGCAGCTACGATTCCAACCCGAACGGCTATCTGACGAGCGCCATTCTGGCACTTCGCCTCAGCGACTATGCCGAGGTGCTGCTGACCGGCAACTACCGCAAGGCCGACCAATTCAAGGACGGCGATGGCGTCGCGGTCCAGGGCTCCGAGTTCACCACGCCGAATGGCCTGGCCAAGGGAACTTTCTATCTCGACGAATCGAGGGAGCGCAAAGTTCAGGTCAGCTACAGCCAGTTTACCAGCGACCAGAACAACCAGGCCTATTCGCAGCTGCAGCCAACCGGCGCCTTCGGCACGGTCGACCGCGTGGTCAACAACCGGCAGGCACAGATTTCCTACGAGGATGCGGCGACTGACAATCCCTGGCTCGATCTGAAGCTGTCTTTGTCTTACAACAACATCACCAACGAGCAGACCAACGCCTCGCTCGGTGCGGCTAGCAACATCGGCCAGGATTCGACCTATGGCTATGAGAGCTACCAGTTTCTCGGCCAGAACACATTCGAATGGACCGGCGACAGCTATGAGAACTATCTCACCGTCGGCGGCCAGATTATCCGCCAGAACCGCACCACCGGCACGGCCACTGCCCTCGGCCACCATCCGGAAGGCACCGACTTCCAGACCGGCGTCTTCGTACAGAACGAATTCATCTGGAACGACAGGCTGACCCTCATCCCCGGTGTCCGGTTCGATTACCAGAGGCTGAGCGGCGGCGATTCCGTTGGCAGGCTCGCAGGCGCAGCGGTTCCCAAAGACAAGACCGACACGGCCTTTTCTCCGAAGATCGCGGCTCTTTACAAGTTCACCGACAATTTCTCGGTCTTCGGCTCCTACGCCCATACCGAGCGGTTTCCGTCGATCGACGAGATCTACTCCAATGACTACGGCGCGGGCGTCAGGCCCAATTACAGCCTTGGCCTGAAGAAGGAAAAGTCCAACAACTACGAAATGGGCTTTGTCGTGTCGACAACCGACCTGATCCAGGCCGGTGACGCCTTCGATTTCAAGACCACCGGTTTTTACAACAAGATCGATGATCTCATCGTCCGCCAGCGCAACATGTATCCGCAATATGTCAATGTCGGCCGCGCGGAAATCTACGGCGTCGAATTCGAGGCAGGCTACGAGAGCGACAACTTCTTTGCCGACGCGGCACTGGGCCTGACTGTGGGAACGGATCTGACCAACAACACGGCGCTCACCGAAGTTGCCCCCGCGGAAATCAACATCGGCGCCGGCTACCGTCTGCCGGATCGCGGTCTGAGTTTCGGCTGGGAAGGCCGCTTCGTGTTCGCAGAGACACGGGTTCCGGTCCCGACCGCAGCAACGACGGATGTTGCCGCCGAGGCCCTGCGCCGGGCGTCGTTCAACACCCACGATGTCTATGTCAACTGGCGCCCTGACCAGGAAAGCCAGTTCAACGGATGGGAAGCGTCCTTCCGGGTCGAGAATGTCTTCGACGCCAAGTACCGCGACTTCCTGTCCAACGACAATGGCAAGGGCCGGACCTTCAAGGTCAGCCTTGCCAAGCAGTTCGGCTGGTAACACCCAAGGAGACTGGAAATGGCAATCGCAATCCCCAAACCGGCAATCCTGACGCTCGTCCTGGGGCTTGCGGTTGCCGCAACGCCTGTGCGGTCGCAGGAGCAAGCCCAGCCGTCGCTGTCCATTGATCTCAACGCACTCCAACAGGTCGGCCCCGCCTGCCGCCTGGTCTTCGTGGCAACCAACAAGACCGGCGCCGCGATTGATGAGCTGTCCCTGGAGACCGTTCTGTTCAACTCGAGTGGAACCGTCGACCGCTTCGCGCTGTTCGACTTCCAGGCCCTGCCTTACGGCAAGACGCGGGTTCGGCAGTTCGATCTGCCGGATATCAGTTGCGGCGATATCGGTCGGGTTCTGATCAACGGGGCTGCTTCCTGCAAGGGGCAATCGCTCAATGGCCAGTCGCTCAAGGGCCCGGAATGTGTGGATCTTCTTGAGCTTAAGAGTTCCTCCAAGACGGAGATTGTCGGATGAGCCTTCTCGAAAACCCAATCGCCCGGATCGCTCAACTCATCGCGGTCGGTGGTCCGGTCGTTGTTGTGCTGCTGTTGCTCTCGGTGATCGCTGTTGCCATGGCGCTCTACAAGTTCTGGCAGTTCGGATCCCTGAGACTCGGCACCAGAAAGGGCGTCCACAGCATCGAGATGATGGCGGTCCGCCTCAAGCGCCAGTCAGCCGACAACAAGCTCTCCCGCGCCGATATCGAGGATGTGCTGGCGGTCAACGCCAACGCGCAGATCAAGACCCTCCAGCGTGGTTTCCGGGTTCTCGACACCATCGCGCAGATCTCCCCGCTGATCGGCCTGTTCGGCACGGTGCTGGGAATGATCACCGCCTTCCAGGCCCTGCAGCAATCGGGCAACAGCGTCGATCCCTCAATCCTGGCCGGCGGCATCTGGGTGGCGCTGCTGACCACTGCCGTGGGACTTGCCGTCGCCATGCCGACGAGCATTGTGCTCACCTATTTCGAAAGCCGTGTCGAACGTCATCAACTGGCCATCGAGATGGCGGTGACGCGCATTCTCAACCCGGTGGCGCATCAGTCGTTCGACGATCCGCGTTCATCGGCTTCATTGGCAGGCGGATGGCCTGTTCCCGCCGATGCGGCTTGAAGCTTCCGGATACAGACGACGCCAGATTTCGATGACCTCGCTCATCGACATCATCTTCCTGTTGTTGCTGTTCTTCATGCTCAGTTCGACCTTTTCCCGGTTTGCCGATGTCGAGCTCGGCGCATCCGGCGGTGGCAATCCGGCGCAGCAAGCGAGCGTCCCGGCCTTTATCAAGCTCACCGCTGAGCGCCTGCTGCTGAACGGATCGGAAATGACCAGTGAGACGGTTGCCGGCGAGATCGAGCGGCTGAAGTCCGAGTCCGGTGTCAATGCCGTAATCCTGTCGGTTGATGAAACCGCGAGCTCGCAGCAACTGGTCGACACCTTGCTGGTTCTCAGGCGGGCAACCGGCATCAGCTTGCAGATCGTGCGGTAGGATTATCCATGCGAGTGGCTCCAGACAAATCCGGGCGGGCAAGACCTGAGCCGACGATCGCCCTGATCAACATCGTTTTCCTGATGCTGATCTTCTTCATCGTTGCTGCCCAGATTGCCCCGCCGCTTGACAGAGAGGTCAGGCTTGTCTCGACCGCTGACCTCGAAAACCGGGAGCCGCCGGATGCGCTGGTGATCATGCCGGACGGGTTGATGAAGTACCGTGGCGCGCTCGTCACGCCGGCCCATTATGTCACCATCAAGCAGGAAACGACACCTGACGATCTCAAGGAGATACGGCTGGTCCCCGACCGCGAGCTTCCCGCCGCCAGGCTCATCGACATCGGCAGGCAGTTGCGCGGCCTCGGCGCAGGCAGGATCATGCTCGTCACAGAACAGGGCGTAAGCCGATGATCTCCCGCCCCTCCAGATTGCGTCTGGCGGCGCTCGTTGCATTGCTGGCTTCGTCCCTGCTGCATGTCGCGGCCATGGCAATATCGCCGGAATTCGGTCAGGAGACCCTGGTCGAGGGAGGCGATGGCGAGACCGAGGCAGTCCTGGGCAGCGATTTTGCCGACCTGATCAAGGCTGGCGACAGGCTCGATCCGGTCGAGCCGGAAGCAACGGCGATCGCGAGCCCGCCACCTGTCACACCGCCAACACCTCGTACGCCGGTCACTCAACCGGTCGCATCCCCTCCGCAAGCCACCGTGCCGGCTACCGTGCCGGTGCCGAATGCTCCGTCACCGAGCCTGTACAAGCTGGAACCCACGCAGGATGATGGGCCTGTCGCGCCATCCGCAGCCAAAAGGCTGGAAGCCGTCGTTCCGGAAACGCCCGCGGCTGAGCCGAGACGTGAACAGCCGCACCGCATCACGCCCACGAAAACCGAACCGCGCGAGCCGGACCAGATCAAACCGCTCAAGCCGGCGGAAACCATCACCCCGGTAGAAGAACCAAAGCCCGTCGCGGTGCCGCTGCCCAAGCCCAAACCGGCGCAGAAATCGCCAAAGCAGGACAAACCACGCACCAAATCCAGCGCCGGGAGCGAGACCTCGAGATCACAGGTCAACAACAAGGCCGGATCCCGGGACGGCAAGTCCTCGGCCAGCGCCACCTCCAGCGGCAAGAGCAAATCGAAGCCGACATCGGCCAATTCGGGCAATGCCGCAGCGGCCAACTATCCGGGCAAGGTCTATACAAAGATTGCAAGAACGAGGCAGAGGAACGCCGGCGGCAAGGGTGTGGCTCATGTCAGTTTCCACGTCACCGCCAGCGGCCAGGCAGTCAGTGTCACCGTGTCGAGAAGCTCCGGCAACGCCAGGGTTGACAAGGCTGCAATCGACCACGTCAGGCGTGCAGCCCCTTTCGCTGCGCCACCGGTGGGCGCGCGGACCCGCTTTGTCATTCCGATCGAGTTCCGGAGATAATCAGATGCACCGTTTCCAGACCCTTTGCCGATTGCACCTGCACAAGTCCGCCAGCGAACAGATGCCCGGTGAAGCGGGATTTATCGATCTGCTCACTCTAGCGCAGCTTGATCAAGATTCGGTCGGAGGATCAGAAGAACTCAAGGCAAAAGCAGCAATCAACCACATTTCACGGGACTCAGGGTTGTCCCTGGAATCAAATTCACCAGTTCAACACCACACAAAGGAGAAGACCGCATGTTTATCGCAATGAACCGATTCATCATCAATGAAGGCCATGAGGAAGCTTTCGAAAATGTCTGGCGCAATCGCGACTCCAGCCTGTCCGAGGTTCCCGGCTTCAAGACGTTTCACCTGCTCAAGGGCCCGAAAAACGACACGACCGGGCAAACGCTGTATGCATCCCACACGGTCTGGCAGTCGCATGAGAACTTCATCGACTGGACCCATTCGGAGAATTTCCGCAACGCCCACAAGAATGCGGGCAACAACAAGGGAATGTATGCCGGCCACCCGAATTTCGAAGGCTTCGAGGCCGTTCTCGACGCCTGAAACCGCATGGGCGGTACTGGCAATGACAAGCATTGGCCGGGCGCAGCAGCCCGGCCATCCAATGCCATGGGCAGAGCACAGTCGGGCAATGGCGATCCTGGCTTCGACCGGCAAAGTCGAATAACCCCTCACTATCGAGCAAATAAATAAACCCTTAATTAGCTTCCGTGCGGCAAGCTCTGCGCTTAGCTGTCTGCGGCTAAGTGAGGGTTTGTCCATGAAGCCGAAAAATTACCTGATCACCCAGTCCCTTGACGAGATCAAGGATGAGCGGCGCGTCTTTCCGCGTCGCGACGCAAACTGCCCGGTGATCGCCCGTGTCCGTCAGCGTGGACGCGAAGAGGAAATTTCGGTGCCCTGCTGGATGGTCAATCTGTGCGAGGATGGCTGCCTGCTGACCTCCGACTATTTTCCCCGCAGGATTGATGACGTGCGCCTGACCATTCCCGGTATCATCGACCAGGTCCGCGGCAAGGCAAGATCGCAGGGCAAATTCACCATCAACGTCAAGTTTTCGAAACTTCTCAAGGTCGACATCGTGGAAATGGTCGGCCGTATCAAAACCATACCCAAGCCCTGACGCAGACAAGGTCCGGCGTTGTCAGGCGAGCCAGTCGTCGAGCTTGGCGGATCTTACATCGTTCATCAGCCGGATAAATCCTTCGGCCTGATGCCGGGCCGTCGCCTCGCCCTTTTCAGCTGTTGCCAGGGCGGCCTCGCCGACCGCTCCCGAAGGGTTGAGGTCGCTGGCGATCCAGGCAAAGGCATGGGTGCCGGTATGGCGCAGCAGTTCGAACTCGCCTTCGGCGCGCGTCACCGCCGAGACGAAATTCTCCGCCTTGTCGAAGACGACAAGATCCGGACGGAAATGCAGCATCAGGGATGTTTCGACGTCGCCGCCGTGGATGCCGTAGGACGTCTCTGTCGCACTGTACATTCCCGCCGGCAGGCCGAACCGCATCCACGAGGTCTTGACCGCCAGCATCCTTGCCCGGACCCGCAACTCGCGGGCGACAATGCCCATCACCTCTTCGTTGCCGCCATGCGAATTGACCAGCACCACCTTGCGGATGCCGGCGCGGGCGATCGAGTGACCCAGTTCGATCCAGTGCTCGATCAGCGTCGTCACCGGGATCGTTAGCGTGCCCGCCGCATGCTGATGCTCGTTGGATTTGCCGACACACTGGATAGGAAGGATCCGGATATCGAGATCTTCTGGCACCCGGTCGATCACCGTCTCGAGCATGCCCTGCATGATCGAACTGTCGGTCGACACCGGCAGATGCGGCCCGTGCTGTTCAATGGCTGCCACGGGCAACACCGCGATCGTCGTCTCCGGATCAAGCCCCTCGAACTCGCGTGTGGTGAAATCGCCCCACCAGATTTTCCGCTTCATCATCATGTTCCCTCAACTTTCATTCCGGCGCAGCGGCAATAACCTCGATTTCCACCTTGAAGGCCTCGCGCGCAAAGCCCGAGACGATCATCAGTGTCGAGGCCGGCGCCGGATCGGCAAACAGGCGGTCCCGCACTTTCATGTAGCCGGGCAAATGTGCCCGATCCGTGACGTAGGCGTTGATCCGCACGATATCCTTCAGAGACATTCCGGCCGCTTCCAGGATCGCGCCGACATTCTGGAAGCACAGTTCCGTCTGCGCCTCCGCCGTTTCCGGAATGTCGCCGTCGACGCTGATCGACAGCTGCCCGGAACAAAGCATCAGCCGATATCCCGGCGGGACTTCCACCCCGTGGCTGTAGCGGGCGAACGGCGCCTTTATCGTTTCTGGTGTATGGTGCTTCACGGCGGCAATCCCCGGCAGACAAGATCGGTGTTCATTAACCCGACAAAGTTTTGTCAGTCTATTCCAAACAGGACTGGAATGGTTCACTCTGCAAAGTGTTTTCGTTTTCGGGCTTTTTTTTGGGCAACCGGATTATTCCGAAGGCAGTTTCCCAAAAAGCGCAAGCAGCAGGCGCCGGAAACCCGTGGCAAGACCTGCGCGGCTTGTCATGGCATGACGCTTGCAAGGTAGGAATGTTGGTAAAATTACGAGGGATGATTCGCATCCCCGACCAAAACCAAGGGATGGTGTACATGACGCTTCTTCTTCGTTCCTCGGCCGCTCTGGCGGTCGTTCTGGCCATGGGCGCTCAGGCTTCTGCCGCCGAGAAGGTCACGTTCGGAACAAACTGGCTTGCCCAGCCCGAACATGGCGGCTTCTATCAATCCGTCGCCGACGGCACCTACGCCGCCTGCGGCCTCGATGTGACCATCGCCCAGGGCGGCCCGCAGGTGAACAACCGCGCGCTGCTGCTCGCCGGCAAGATCGAGTTCCACATGGGCGGCAACCTGCTTGAGGCCTTCTCGGCCGTTGAGCAGAACATTCCAGTCAAGGTCGTCGCGGCATCGTTTCAGAAGGAACCGCAAGTGCTGATGACCCATCCCGGTCAAGGCCTCGACACCTGGGAAGACCTCAAGAATGCCGAACAGTTCATTCTCGGCGATCAGGGCTTCCAGAGCTACTATCAGTGGATGATCACCGAATTCGGCTTTGATGCCTCCAAGCGGGTGCCCTACACCTTCAATCCTGCTCCGTTCATCGCCAACCCGAAATCGGCGCAGCAGGGATACATCACCTCCGAGCCGTACGCCGTTCAGCGTGAAGGCGGCTTCATTCCCAACCTGTTCCTTGTCGCCGATTACGGCTTTGACACCTACTCGACCACAATCGAGGTGATGCAGGCAACCATCGACAGCAAGCCGGAAGCCGTCAAATGCTTTGTCGAAGGCTCGATCAAGGGCTGGTACAACTATCTCTATGGCGACAACGCTGCCGCCAATGCCCTGATCCAGAAGGACAATCCGGATATGACGGACGAACAGATCGCCTTCTCGATCAAAGAGTTGAAGGAATACGGTATCGTAGATTCCGGCGACACCGAAACAATGGGTATCGGCGCCATGACCGATGCGCGCGTCGAGAGCTTCTATGCCAAGATGGTCAAGGCCGGCGTGGTCAAGGACGGCCTCGACATCAAGGCCTCCTACACACTCGACTATGTCAACAAAGGTGTCGGGCTCGACCTGAAGAAGTAAGACATCCACCCGCCCGGATCGCACGCGTCCGGGCGGGTCTTCTGATCCTGCAAGACGATCCTCTGGACACCCATGCCCGACCGGACAAATCCTTTCCTGATCCTGCAATCCATTGGCAAGACATTCGCATCCGGCGTCACCGCGCTGGAGCGGGTCAACCTGACCGTCAACGAGGGCGACTTCATGAGCCTTCTCGGCCCGTCGGGCTGTGGCAAGTCGACCGCCTTGCGGATCATCGCCGGCCTGTCCTCACCCACCTCCGGCGTGGTCGACTGGCGCGGCCCGACGCTTCAGCAGAACGACATCGGCTTCGTCTTCCAGGAGCCAACCCTGCTGCCCTGGGCCAGCGTCTATGACAATGTCTGGCTGCCGTTGCGGTTGCGCGGCGTCTCGCGCAAGGATGCCGAACCGCAGATTGCCGAGGTGCTCGAACGGGTGCATCTCACGGGCTTCGAGACCGCCGTGCCAAGGGAGTTGTCGGGCGGGATGAAGATGCGGGTTTCCATCGCCCGCGGACTGGTGACGCGCCCGCGCATGCTGCTGATGGACGAGCCTTTCGCGGCCCTCGACGAGATCACCCGGTTCAAGCTCAACAATGATCTGCTCGAACTCTGGCAGGAACGCCGCTTCACCGTGCTGTTCGTTACCCATTCGGTTTTCGAAAGCGTGTTCCTGTCAAACCGCATCACCGTCATGGCCGCCCATCCTGGCCGCGTGTTCGAAGAACTGACGATCAATGCGCCCTACCCGCGCGACGCGGCATTCAGGACATCGGCGCACTATGCCGAGCTTTGCCGCAATACGTCCGACACCCTGTCGCGCGCCATGGGCATGGAGGCCGCAGATGTCGTCCATTGAAACAGCCCCGCCCGTCATTGACGCCGAAGAAGCCCGACGCGAGCGCAGCCGCAAGCTCGAGCGTACCGGCCGCTGGCTGCTGCCGCTGATCATCATGGCAGCGGCGATCTGCTTCTGGGATCGTGTCTGCGTCTGGAACGAGATCCCGCAATACATCCTGCCGCGCCCCGGTGTTGTGCTCAACACGCTGATCGAGGATGCCGGCCTGCTGTTTGCGTCGCTGCTGGTCACCTTGCGGATAACCATGCTGTCGCTGGCGCTGGCCGTTGTCGGCGGCGTCGGGCTGTCGGTTCTCTTCACCCAGTCCCGCTGGATCGAAATGAGCCTGTTTCCGTTTGCCATCGTCTTGCAGGTCACACCGATCGTGGCGATCTTTCCGCTGATCAACATCTATGTCGACGACCAGACCACGAAACTCTTGCTTTGCGCCTGGATCGTCGCCTTCTTCCCGATCCTGTCCAACACCACGCTGGGGTTGAATTCCGTCGACCGCAACCTGATCGACTATTTCAAGCTCAACGGCGCCAGCCGCTGGCAGACCCTGTGGCATCTCCGCCTGCCCGCCGCTATGCCCTACTTCCTTGGCGGCCTGAAGATCGCCGGCGGTCTTGCGCTGATCGGCGCCGTGGTTGCCGAGTTCGTCGCGGGCACCGCCGGACAGTCCTCGGGGCTTGCCTCGCGCATCATCGAAGCCGGCTACAGGCTCAACGCGCCACGGCTGTTCGCCGCCCTGATCCTCATTTCCCTGACCGGCATCGTCATCTTCCTCGCCCTGTCATGGATCTCCCACCTCGTGCTGCATCGCTGGCACGAGAGTGCACTGAAACAGGAGCAATGAGTGACACCGCGCAGCATCTCCCTGCCCGCCGCAAGCACCTACACCCTGGGCAATATCCGGTTGCACCGGTCGCATCTGGCAAGCGCCGGGGGCTTTGCCTTCGATACTGACGGCTTTGCGCTGGCAGCCGTTGATATCTCCCGGGGAGAGATCAAAGCCATCCACCCCGCCGAAGGCGCACCCGCTGCTGCCGAAGCAGTCGATTGCCGTGGCGGTATCGCATTCCCGGTCTTTGTCGATTGCCATACCCATATCGACAAAGGCCACATCTGGGCCCGCAAGCCCAACCCGGACGGCAGTTTCCCCGGGGCGCTGGACGCCGTGGGCGAAGACCGTGCCGCGCGCTGGACTGCCGATGACGTCGAGCGGCGGATGGAGTTCTCCCTCGCCTGTGCCTATGCCCACGGCACCGGCGCGTTGCGCACCCACATCGATTCCGTGCCGCCGCAGGAGGACATCTCCTGGCCTGTCTTCGATACCGTGCGGGAGCGCTGGAAAGGCCGCATCGAGTTGCAAGGCGCTTGCCTGTTCGGCATCGACCAGGCGCTGGACGAAAGCTGGTTCAATCGCCTGGCCGACACGATCGCACGCCATCGGGGCATTCTTGGCGCCGTCACCTACATGGTGCCCGATCTCGACATGTTGCTGGATCGCATGTTCGCAAAAGCCATCGATCTCGGGCTTGATCTCGATTTCCATGCCGACGAGACCGACGATACCAACGCCATCTCGCTTGACCGCATCGCCGATGCCGCCCTGCGGCATGGCTTTGAAGGCAGAATCATGGTCGGCCATTGCTGCTCGCTGGCCCGCCAGCCCGATGACAGGGTAAAGGCGACGCTCGACAAGGTCGCCCGCGCAGGCCTTTCTGTGGTCTCGCTGCCGATGTGCAACATGTACTTGCAGGACCGCCGTCCGGATGCCACCACACCGCGCTGGCGGGGTGTCACCCTGCTGCATGAAATGGCGGCGCGCGGCATCAATGTCGCGGTCGCCTCCGACAACACCCGTGATCCGTTCTATGCCTATGGCGACCTCGATGTGCTCGAGGTCTACCGCGAAGCCACCCGCATCGTACATTTCGACCATCCCGTCGGCGACTGGCCGGCGACCGTGGCGGCAAACCCGGCCCGCGCCATGCGGCTCGATGACGCCGGATTGCTGGCTGCCGGCCGCAAGGCCGACCTGGTGCTATTCCGCGGCCGCAGCCTGACCGAGCTTCTGTCCCGTCCCGAAAGCGACAGAACCGTGATCCGCGACGGCAGGGCGATTGACGCCACTCTGCCCGATTATTCCGACCTTGATGATTTGATGGAGCCCTGAGCCATGGACATGACCGCACTGATCGCCGATCTGGACGGCATCCGCATCGAGCAGAACGACAAGATCGTTCTGCAGAAGAGCCGGGATTTCTACTGGTACTCGCCGGTGCTCAAGCGCCAGCTCGATCATGTCACCGCGGATCTGGTCGCTTCGCCGCGCAACGAGGACGAGTTGATCCGCATTCTCAAGGCCTGCTACCGTCATGATGTGCCGGTCACCCCGCGCGGCACCGGCACCGGAAATTACGGCCAGGCCATGCCCCTGTCCGGCGGCCTCGTGCTCAGCCTCGCCGACATGAACGAGATCAGGGAAATCGCTCCGGGCCGGGTGATCTGCGGCCCCGGCGTCATCTGTTCCGATCTCGACAAGGCGGTGCGCGCCGCTTCCGGGCAGGAATTGCGCATGCATCCCTCCACCACCCACACCGCCACCGTGGGCGGCTTCATTGCCGGCGGCTCCGGCGGCGTCGGTTCGATCTCCTGGGGCGGATTGCGCGATTTCGGCAACATCATCCGCCTGCGCGTGGTGACCATGGAGGAAGAGCCGCAGGTACTGGAACTGATCGGCGAGGACCTGCACAAGGTCACCCATGCCTACGGCACCAACGGAATCATAACCGAGATCGAAATGCCGCTGGCGCCGGCCTATGACTGGGTCGACGCCATCGTCGGCTTCGACAGCTTCGATGCGGCGGCAAGCTATGCCAACGCACTTGCACGCCAGGACGGCATCCTGACCAAGCTGATATCGGTTGTCGCCGCCCCCTGCCCGTTCGACTACTTCAAGCGTCACCAGAAATTCCTGACCGAAGGCCAGAGCGTGGTTCTGGTCATGGTCGCGCCGCACAGCCACGACGCCTTCAAGGCCTTTACCGCGCGAAATGCGGGCGAGATCGTCTTTGACGCCACCACGGCAGGCGACCTCAAGGGGCTGCCGCCGGTATTCGAACTGGCCTGGAACCACACCACCCTGCGCGCGCTCCGGGTCGATCCGGCCTGGACCTACCTGCAGGTGCTTTACCCGTTCCCCAACCAGCTCGAGCTCGCCTCGAAGATGGACCGGATGTTCCCCGGCGAACTGATCTCGCACCTCGAATTCGTCCGCTTCGACGGCGACATCACCTGCTTCGGCCTGCCGTTGATCCGCTTCACCACCGAGGAGCGGCTCGAGGAGATCATGGACCTGCACAATGAGAACGGCTGCCCGATCTTCAATCCGCACCGCTACACGCTCGAGGAAGGCGGCATGAAGCAGACCGACGAGATCCAGCTCGCCTTCAAACACGAAGCCGATCCCAAGGGCCTGCTCAACCCGGGCAAGATGATCGCCTGGGACGACCCGGACTATGACTTTGGCGCTGGAAAGACGTGGCTGTTCAAAGGCTTGAAACAGGCAAGCTGAGGCCTTCCGAATGCGCGTACTCGTTGTCCATGCCCATCCTGTTGCCTCAAGCTTCAACGCAAGCCTGTTTCGCATGACTATCGCGCGGTTGAGGAAAAACGGCCACGCCGTCGACGCCATCGACCTCTACGCGGACGGCTTCAATCCGGTGATGAGCGAGGCCGAGCGGCTGAACTACCATGACCTCGAAACCAACCGGCAGCCGGTCGATGACTATGTAAAGCGCCTGCTCAAAGCCGAGGCGCTGGTGCTGGTCTACCCGGTCTGGAATTACGGCTTTCCCGCCATTCTCAAGGGATGGATCGACCGCGTGTTCCTCCCCGGCGTGTCCTTCGGACTGGTCAATGGTAAGGTGCGGCCGACATTGCACAACATCGCCAGGATCGTTGTCGTCACCTCCTATGGCGGATCGCGGTTTCGTACCTGGCTGATGGGCGATCCGCCGCGCAAGATCGCCAACAGGATGCTGCGCGCAACAGTGAAACCCGGCGCGCCGGTCAACTACCTTGCCCATTATGAAATGAACCTCTCCACCAACAAGACGCGGCACGCGTTCATGTCGAAGGTGGAACGTACCCTGGACAGCATCTGATGCGTATTCTTCTGGTCTACTGCCACCCGGTTCCCGAAAGCTTCTGCGCCAGTATCCGCGATACGGCCTTGCGCGCACTCGAGAAGAACGGTCACCAGGTGGATCTGCTCGATCTCTATGCCGAAGGTTTCGATCCGGTGATGCCGGCCGATGAGCGCCGCCACTACAACGAAATGAAGCTGGCCGATCACCCGTTCCCCGGCCATGCCGAACGGCTCCGGGCCGCAGAGGGCCTGCTGTTTGTCTATCCGACCTGGTGGTACGGGCTTCCGGCGATGCTCAAGGGCTGGCTCGACCGGGTCTGGACCCCGGACCTGACATTCCGCATCCCCGACGGCCCCGGGCCGATCGAACCCTTGATGACGCATATCAATCTGCTGGGCGTGATCACCACCTGCGGTGCGCCGCGCTGGTGGTCCTATGTCGTGGCTCACCCCGGCAAGCGCACCATCCTGCGCGGCATGCGCGCGCTCTGCGGCAAAAGTTGCCGCCGCCTTTTCATGGCGCATTACCTGATGGACAAATCAACGCCGGAAAGCCGGGCCCGATATCTGGCCAGGGTGGAGAAGCGCCTGGCCAGGATCTGAATCAAGGCTTGAAATTGTTCTGGTCGGGGTGCGCCCGGGCGAAGCCCGGCAGCGCGTCGCAGGCCTTCCGCACAGCCTGGATGCGTTTCAGCCCGGAAATGTCGGCGCCCCAGCGCTCGGCATTGTAGATCTGCGGAATCAGGCAGATGTCTGCCAGGCCCGGCGCATCGCCGTGGCAGAACCTGCCGGTAGCCGGATGGTCCAGAAGCGTTTCGAATGCTTCCAGGCCCTGGCTGATGAACTTGCGCATCCAGCCCACCCGCATGGCGTCGTCACCACCCGCCAGTTCGAGAACATGGCTGACCACCGAGAGATTGCACACCGGGTGAATGTCCATGGCAATCGAATGCGCCAGCGCCCGCACCCGCACCCGTCCGGCCGCATCGTCCGGCAACAGCGAAACACCGCGTGTCTCGATGATGTACTCGATGATCGCCAGCGACTGGGTCAGCATCAGCCCGTCGATTTCGAGCGCCGGAACCAGCCCTTGCGGGTTGCGCTTGAGATGCTCGGCGCTCCTGTGCGCCTTGCACAACAGGTCCACCACCACCGGCTTGTAGTCGACGCCGGCGAGATTGAGCGCGATGCGCACCCGGTAGCTCGCCGACGAGCGCCAGTAATCATAGAGAACGGGCATGTCCATCAAACGGTCCTCATGCCTTCGACAGTTCCTTGGCGTGCAGCCAGTCGGCATGCTTGGGCGCGCGCTTGGTCTTCGACCATTCTTCAAGCATATCCCACTTGACCGCGTCCAGCCGCTTGATCATCGCCTCTTCGTCCGGGTCCGGGCAGGCCAGTTCGACGCGGTGGCCATTCGGATCGAAGAAGTAGATCGAATGGAAAATCGAGTGATCGGTCACCCCGAGAACATCGATGCCGTTGGCCTCGAGCTTTTCCTTGAAGGCAACCAGCGTATCGCGATCCTTCACCTTGAAGGCAATGTGCTGAACCCAGATCGGGGTGTTCTCGTCGCGCCCCATCTCCGGCTTCGTCGGCAACTCGAAGAAGGCCAGCACATTGCCATGGCCGGCATCGAGGAACACATGCATGTAGGGATCAGGCTCGTGAGTCGAGGGAACCTTGTCCTCGGCAATGGCGAGCACGAAATCCATGTTGAGATTGTCGACATACCAGTTGACGGTTTCCTTGGCGTCCTTGCAGCGATAGGCCACGTGATGGATCTGTTCGATTTTCATAGCGAAGCTCCTCCGTTCAATCTTTCAGGGCGGCGGCCCGCAGGGCTTGCGAAAGCACCTCACGGTCGCCAATGTGGTTGGCCATAAGCAGGATAAGGCGCGCGTTGAGCGCATCGCTCTCCGCCTTGCTCAGCCCCTCGTGTACCGAGAGCAACTCGGCGTAGAACTCATCGGGCCCCTTGATGTTGGCCTGGGTGTTGAGCGCAGACATGGATTATCTCCCGATCGCTTTGAGCACGGCCGCTTTCACCGCCGTCTCGTCATAATGGTCCCAGCGCGCGGCCACATGCTGGTCCGGCCGGATCAGATAGACCGCCGATTTCGCATCGCCGAGATAACGCTGCTTGAGATAGCCATCGGCATCGTCGGCGGACGCCAGCGCCAGCCGCTTGATCTCGATCCCATCCACATCGACAACGTCAGGCGCAGTTTCGTCGATTGTCATCAGCTCAAAGCCGAAGCCTGTGCGGTCGAGCAGCCAGCCCCCCGGCACCGGCGCGTCGACCAGCGGCGAGCCCGGACGGGTACGCTCCGGCATTGCCTCGCAATCGGGCCCGTTCAGCGGTGAACCGTCATAGGTGCAGGGCACCGACAGCCGCCCGGAATTGACCATCGGCCGCGTCGCTTCATAGCGTTCGGACAAATCGAGCACGGCATCGCGGAAGATCCGGCTCATTTCCGATTTCGGCGTGATGAAATCGGTCGAGCGCGACGAGTTGAGAATGTTCTCGTCGGCGCCGTGCACCCGTTCTGCATCATAAGAGTCAAGAAGTGTAACCGGTGCCTTACCGTCGATGATCAGCTTCAGCTTCCAGGCGAGGTTGTCGGTGTCCTGCAGGCCCGAATTGGCGCCGCGTGCGCCGAATGGCGAGACCTGATGCGCGGCGTCGCCGGCGAAGATCACCCTGCCCTCGTGGAACCGGTCCATACGGCGGCACTGGAACGTGTAGATCGAGCTCCATTCAAGCTCGTAGCTGATGTCCTCGCCAAGCATCGCCTTCAGCCGCCGGTCGATGTTTTCCGGCTTCAGTTCCTCCTCGCGGTCGATGTCCCAGCCAAGCTGGAAATCGATCCGCCAGACATTGTCGGGCTGCTTGTGCAAGAGCGCCGACTGGCCGCGGTTGAACGGCGGGTCGAACCAGAACCAGCGTTCGGTCGGAAATTCCGCTTCCATCACCACGTCGGCGATGAGGAAATTGTCCTCGAACACCCGGCCGACGAAATCGAGTCCCATCATGTTGCGGATCGGCGAGGCGGCGCCGTCGCAGGCGATCACCCAATCGGCTTTCAGCCTGTACGGCCCGTCCGGCGTACCGATGGTCAGGTCCGCGCCGGTCTCGTCCTGGGACAATTCCAGCACCTTGTTGCCGCCGCGCAGCTCGATCGGCTTGCCCGCAGCCTGCAACTGGCGCACCCGGTCGACCAGATACTGCTCGAAATAATACTGCTGCAGATTGATGAAGGCCGGACGCTTGTGTCCCTGTTCGGGCAGCAGGTTGAAACCGAACACCTGGCGTTCGTCGAAATAGACCTTGCCGAGGTTCCAGATCACGCCCTTGTCGACCATCGGATCGCCGCAGCCCAGCCGGTCGAGGATCTCGAGCGGCCGCTTGGCAAAACAGATCGCCCGCGAGCCCCAGCTGACCTTGTCGTTCTCGTCGACGACGACGACCGGAACATCCTGCATCGCCAGGTCGATTGCAGCCGCCAGCCCGATCGGACCGGCACCCACCACAACCACCTTGTGGCGCACCGGCGTTGCCTGATCCTGGTCAGCAGAGCGCTGATACGGATAAAGCGGAACCTCAAATATCTTGCTCATGATCTCCCTTCCTGCCGATCACCGGGCCGATCCTGAGCTGATCGGGCCTGGGCATCGCACGCCTCGAACCAAAATTATTAGTTGCAGATGTAACTATCAACCCGTAAAATGCCTTTTGATGGACGGCACATGCGAACCTCGATCCCGGAAGACTATCGCGGATGCTGCACGTCCGAATTCCCGATGGAATTCATCGCGTTGCGGCGAATGCAGCGGGCGGCTTTCGCCGCCCGCCCTTCTCATCCTTGCAACTGCGCCCACATTTCCGCATCGCGTTCCGCGGTCCAGATCCGTGGCGTATCGATGCCGCGAGCCTCGTCATAGGCACGGGCGACGTTGAACGGCAGGCAGTGCTCGTAAATCGCGAAGTCCTTGAATTTCGGATCGCATTCGGCCCGTACCGCGTCCCACGCCTCTTTCAGCGTACCGCCGCGCGCCACCACCCTGGCCACCGGCCGGTAGGTGGAATCGACGAAGTCGCGGGTGCTTTCGATGGCGGCATTGACCATCTCGCGACCGACCAGCGCATCGCCGCGTCCGGGACCAATCGCCTGCGGATCGAACATCCGGATCATGTCGAGCGTATCGCTCCAGTCGTCAAAATGGCCGTCGCCGCAATAACACGCCGAGTGGTATTCGACGATGTCGCCGGTGAACATGACTTCCTCGTCCGGCACCCAGGCGACGATATCGCCGGCGGTGTGGGCACGGCCGAGATGCATCAGGTCGACCTTGCGCTTGCCGAGATAGACCGTCATCCGCTCGGAGAAGGTGGTTGTCGGATAGGTCAGCCCGGGAATGCTCTCGTGGCCCTGGAACAACCGCGGGAAGCGTTCGAACTCGGATGCCCAGTCCTCCGCGCCGCGTTCCTCGACCATCGCCCGCGCCACGTCGCCCATGATCACGGTCGGCGCGTTGTAGGCAGATGCCCCGAGTACGCGCACGGCGTGATAATGGGTCATCACCAGATGGCTGATCGGCTTGTCGGTAACCGACCGGATATTTTCGATCACCTTGTTGGCAAGCCGCGGGGTCGCCTGCGCCTCGATCACCATGACGCTGTCATCGCCGATGATCACCCCGGAATTGGGATCGCCCTCGGCGGTGAAAGCCCAGATGTCCCGGCCGATCTCGGTAAAGGAGATGTTCTTTTCCGTCATGTCACCGGCGGATGCGAATTTCTTGCTCATTGATCTGTCCTAAGCTTTTTCAACTGTTTGCTCGATGGCGCCGAAGATCGAATGGCCATCGGCGTCCTTCATCTCGATGCGCACCGTATCGCCGAAGCGCATGAATGGCGTCACCGGCTTGCCCGATGCGATCGTCTCGATCATCCGGATCTCGGCGATGCACGAATAGCCCGCGCCGCCTTCGCTTACCGGCTTGCCGGGATCGCCGTCCGGCCCCTTGTTCGACACGGTGCCCGAACCGATGATGGTTCCCGCGCACAGTGGCCGCGTCTTTGCCGCGTGCGCGATCAGCTGCGGAAAATCAAACGTCATGTCGATCCCCGCATTGGCGCGCCCGAAAGCCTCACCATTGAGATCAACCTCCAGCGGCAGGCTAAGCTTGCCGCCGTCCCAGGCTTCGCCCAATTCGTCCGGCGTCACCGTGACAGGCGAGAATGCGGAGGATGGCTTGGACTGGAAGAAGCCGAAGCCCTTTGCGAGTTCCGCCGGGATCAGCCCGCGCAGGCTGACATCATTGACCAGCATGACGAGTTCAATCGCCTCGCGGCAGGTATCGATGTCGGCACCCATCGGCACATCGCCGACGATGACCGCGACTTCGCCCTCGCAATCGATCCCCCAGGCTTCATCGGCCATGCGGATCGGACCGCGCGGAGCCAGGAAACTGTCTGACCCGCCCTGATACATCAGCGGCTCTTCCCAGAAGCTCGCCGGCATCTCGGCGCCGCGCGCCTTGCGCACCAGTTCGACGTGGTTGACATAGGCCGAGCCATCCGCCCACTGATAGGCTCGCGGCAACGGCGACAGCGCATCGCGCTCGTGAAACCGCTCGGTCGGCTCCGCGCCGCTCTCCAGCATCTGGGCCACATCCCGAAGCCGCGGCGCAACGTGCTTCCAGTCATCCAGCGCCGCTTGCAGCGACCGCGCGATATGCGGCACCCCCGAGGCGCGGGTAAGATCACGCGAGACAACGACGAGACGCCCGTCCCGGCTGCCGTCACGAAGAGTGGCTAGTTTCATGCGATGTTCCTCTGTGGTTTGTCAGATGGACATGAAGAACGGTCCATCTCTCCCTTTGTTTCTTCCCGAAACGGGACAATCAGGCTCCCGCGATCACGAAAGCCTGCCAGTCTCTCTACCCCGGGAGTGCCGTTCCGCTAACGCGTCCCGGCATTCCCGGCGATGGCTCACTTGGCGCCCGACCATCCGCCGGCTTCCGGCGTGCCGTCGAATTTCCGCTCGATCCCCTCCCAGCAGGTCACATAACCGCTCTGAAGGGTTTCAAGCTCCGCCGCATAACGGGTGACCATCTGCGGGAACCGGGTTTCGAACATGAACGCCATCGTGTCGGACAGCTTGACCGGTTTGAGCTCCACCGTCGAGGCCTTTTCGAAGGCGTCGTGATCAGGCCCGTGCGGCATCATCATGTTGTGCAGGCTCATGCCTCCGGGCAGGAAGCCTTCTTCCTTGGCGTCATACCGGCCTTCGATCAAACCCATGAATTCGCTCATGATGTTGCGATGATACCAGGGCGGACGGAAGGAATGCTCGGCCACCATCCAGCGCGGCGGGAAGATCACGAAATCGATATTCGCCGTCCCCGCCTCGCCCGAAGGCGCCGTCAGCACGGTAAAGATCGACGGATCGGGGTGATCGAACAGGATCGCGCCCACTGGCGAAAACGTTCTCAGATCATACTTGTAGGGTGCGTAATTGCCGTGCCAGGCCACAACGTCGAGTGGCGAATGACCGATTGCGGTGACGTGAAACACCCCGCACCACTTGATATGCACCAGACAGGTGGTTTCCTTGTCCTCGTAGGCCGCCACCGGGGTCTTGAAGTCGCGCGGATTGGCCAGACAATTGGCGCCGATCGGACCGCGCTCGGGCAGCGTGAACTTGGCCCCGTAATTCTCGCAGACATAACCCCGCGCCCGTTCGACCCCTTCGGCTCGCATCACCTTGAACATCATGCCCCGCGGCAGCACCACGATCTCCAGCGGCGCCACCTCGATGATGCCCATTTCGGTGAAGATCGTCAGCGCGCCTTCCTGCGGCACGATCATCATCTCGCCGTCGGCATTGAAGAAGTAGTCATCTTCCATGTCGGCAGTCAGCGCATAGATGTGAGTTGCCATCCCGACTTGCCCGACGACGTCGCCGGCGGTGGTGATGGTGTGCAGCGAATCGAGAAAATGCACGTCCCCTTCCGGATACGGCGTCGGATCCCAGCGCCGCTGGCCCAGTGACAAGATGCCCGAATCCTGCGCCGGTGCCGAGCGCCAGTAAGGCCGGTCGATCACCCGGAAATCCGTCGTGTGACGGACGCTGGGACGGATCCGGTACAGCCAGGACCGCTCGTTTGTGCCGCGCGGCGCGGTGAACGGAGAGCCCGAAAGCTGTTCGGCATACAGCCCGTAGGCGCAACGTTGCGGCGAATTCTGCCCCTGCGGCAGAGCGCCCGGCAGGCTTTCGGTTTCAAAGTCGTTTCCAAAACCCGGCATATAAGCAAGCGACATGGGGCCACTCCGTTTGCTGTTTGAAATTGCGCGCATACAATCAGTTGTAAATGTAACTTTCAACCGTGCGGCAGGACCTTTCTGCCGCGACAAGCGGATCACTACCCGCTTCGGCAGATTGAGACTTGCCTGCGTCCGGGACCGACCATGCGGCTGTTACAGTTTGCAGCTCATCCTGGTCGAAGACCGAAAGCCGAAAATGTGGCCGAACAGACCCGTTTCACTTGTTTCCTGCGCTACAAATCCTTCCCTCTCATAGAGGGCGCGAGCCCGGGGGTTGCTGTCAATCACATCGAGGCGGACACTTGTCGCGCCCAGGTCTCGGGCCTTCCGCTTGACCGCCGCCAGCAACAGTGTGCCCACCCCCTGCCCGCGCGCCGCGGCCGAAACGAAGATCCCGTCCATCAGCAGCGAACCGGCCTCCACCGGCCGGTCCAGCGTCGACAGCACCAGACCGCGCCAGAAGCCGCCAACAGGACCGTAGGCTGCACACAGCTGCGCCATACCGCCACCGACGAAACCGCCCGACGATGTCTTGAATCCGGCGACGCCAAGCAACTCACCCTGGTTCGATACGGCGCTGATCGCGTGCGCCGGGTCGACAGCATTTTCGATAAAGGAAAGCGCCTGCGCCTCGGGTTGCATGACCAGCGCAAGCTTTCCCTTGAAGGCCTCCCAAAACAACGCCGTCGCCTCGCGCCGGTGCCCGGGGCGCAGACCCTGTTCGATACTTGCGGACGGCAATGTGGTCATGAAGCGATGATTCGGTCCGTGGTTGCGGCGTATCCTGTCGATATGTGGCCTGATCCCGGGGTTTCAAGGCATGCCTTCCACCAGGCAAGCCATCCGCCCGGCGTCGGCCGGGTCGTCCCGCATTGCAGCAGCATCAGAGATCTTGATTGTAATGATTCATGTTTCATCAATCATAACCGCACTATAGATCGATCAGAGGCCGACAGATCCACGACATGCCGTTGTGACCAGGCCCGCCATGTCCATGACGGACCTCTCCCTCCCAGAATTCGGCACGTATCCGGCATTTGCCGGTACCCAGCTTCTTAATAAGGATAAGTCGGATGCTCGGCTTCGAAAACAGAACATTATCCACCAAGCTCGTCGCGGTGGCCGGCGCCACCGTGACCGCGGTGCTTCTCGTTTCCAATTTCATTCTCATATCCCAGTCGCAAAGCCGAGTCGAAGAACTCGTCTTCGACCAGGCGCGGATCGAGGCCAGGGCGATTTCCGCCAACATTGCCGGCGAGATCGGCGGCTTGGCCGCCGCGACAAGCACAATGGCCGCCATCCAGGGCCGAGGCCACAGCACGTCCGACCTCGACCGCGCGGCCATGATGAACCTCCTCAAGGCCACCATGCAGGCCCACGACATGGCCTTCGGAAGCTGGTTCGCCGAAGCCGGAAACGCCCTTGACGGCCGCCAGGCCGAATTCATCGACAACAAGGAGATGGCCGGCAACTCCAAGGGTGAATTCAGCCCGTACTGGTCGCGCAAGTCCAATGGCGACATCCATTTCTCGACTTTCGAAATCGATCACACTGCCGCCTGGTATGCGCTCTCTGCCGAAAGCGGCAAAAGCGCCATTACCCCGCCCTACAAGGCAGAGGAAGCCGCAGTCCCGACCACGCTGACCTCGGTCACCGCTCCGGTGGTCTCCGACGGCAAGCTGATCGGCGTCACCGGCATCGATATTTCGCTCGCCTCGCTGGCCGGTGAACTCTCGAAAATGCGGCCCTTCGAAACCGGTCGGGTCATGCTGGTCTCGCAGGACAGCAAATGGCTGGTCGGCCCCACCGTTGACGCGATGATGACCGACTTCGATGCTGCTGGAAAGGCCGAGGTTTCGGCAGCTCTCAAGGACAACACTTCCAGCATCGTTCGCGACATCGACGGCAACGACGGATCGAAGCTCCACCGGGTCGTCTACCCGTTCGAAATTCCCAGCGTCAACGCAAGCTGGGTCGTCATCGTCGACGTGCCTGAGACCGCCATTTCCGGCCCGGTCATGCAGCAGACCATCATGATGATCATCGGCGGTATCATCGTTCTTGCGGCCGTTTTGCTCGGCCTGCTGGTTGCCGTCAACCGCATGGTCAAGCGTCCGCTGGACGGGCTTGTCGCCGATGTGAACACACTCAGCCAGGGCAAGTTCACCGATCCGATCAGCGGACAGACGCGCTCGGACGAGACCGGTGCGGTTGCCCGCGCTCTCGAAGGCTTCCGCCACCGCCTGGCCGAAACCGACGCACTGGAATCGGAAGCCGCCCGCGCGCGCGAAAATGCAGAACGCGAGCGCTCCAACACCGAAGCCGAGCGCAACAACGCCGCCGAATTGCAGAAGCGGATCGTCACCCGGCTCGGCACCGGACTCTCGCGGCTGTCTGCCGGCGACATGTCGCACAGGATCAACGAGGAGTTTCCGGGCGAATACGCCCAGCTCCGCGAGGATTTCAACTCCGCCATGCAGAGCCTCGAGAACACCATCCAGACCATCAACGTGTCGGTATCCAACATCACCTCGGGCACTGGCGAGATGAGCACGGCTGCCAACGACCTTTCGGCACGCACCGAGAAACAGGCCGCGAGCCTGGAAGAAACCGCCGCCGCGCTCGACCAGTTGACCTCGCAGGTCAATGCCAGCGCCGAGAACGCCAAACTGGCCGCGCAGACGGTGGAGAATGCCAACCAGAGCACGCACCAGTCCGGCACCGTGGTCGAGAAGGCCATCCAGGCGATGAACGGGATCGAGAATTCGTCCCGCGAAGTCAGCCGCATCATCGGCGTTATCGACGAGATTGCCTTCCAGACCAATCTGCTGGCGCTCAACGCCGGTGTCGAGGCCGCCCGGGCGGGCGAAGCCGGCCGTGGGTTCGCGGTGGTGGCACAAGAGGTGCGCGAACTGGCCCAGCGGTCAGCCGCCGCCGCCAAGGAAATCGCCACCCTGATCACCACCTCCGCCGGACAGGTGGACCAGGGCGTCGACTACGTTGCCCAGACCGGCGAAGCGCTCAAGGGCATCTCCTCGCAGGTTGTCCAGATCAACAACCTGATCCGCGAAATCTCGCAATCGGCCTCGGAACAGGCCGTCGGCATCCGCGAGATCAACGCCGCGATCAACCAGATGGATCAGGTGACCCAGCAGAACGCGGCCATGGTCGAGGAAACAACCGCCGCCAGCATGGCGCTCAACAACGAGGCCCAGAACCTTGGCGGCATCGTCGCCAACTTCCAGGTTTCAGGCAACACCTCGGCCTCCGCACTCGGCGCCATGGCCTCGAAAATGCGCAGACAGCCGGAACGGCCCGCCAAGCCCGCCCCAAGGGCGCGCAGCGCAGGCAACGCCGCCATTGCTACTGACTGGAGTGAATTCTGACGGCTTCCACGTCGGAAGCCGGATCAACCGGAAAGGGGCCGCGAGGCCCCTTTCTGCGTTTCGGGCAGAATTCTTGCCGATGCAGCCGCTTTCAGCTTCAAGCGCCTGTCGTTTGAATTGCAGGTCGGGATAGCCTATCCAGTTCCCCGGAGATGTCCGGGTATCAAGAAGCAATGGATGGATTGGAAGAAAAGCTGCAATCCTGGGATGGGAAGTCCGCTGGCGCGATCAAGCGGATCTACGGCAGTTTTGCAGCCGAACCCGGTTTCGCCGAAAGGTTGATCGCCATGTCGGCGGATCAAACGCTCGAGACCGGTGCGACGTGGCTGCTCAAGTATCACATGGAAGTTACGAAACGGGGGCTCAATCCCACGCTGGCGCACAAGCTGGCACTGACCCTGCCTGGGCTGACCGGCTGGGAAGCCAAGCTGCATTGCCTGCAGATTCTACCGTATCTGACATTGACCGGAGAGAGCGCCGATCTCGTCTTCCGTTTCGTGCTTGCCTGCCGCGAGGATCAGAACAAGTTCGTTCGGGCCTGGGCCTATACCGGCCTGCATCATCTCGCGTTGGCACATCCGGGATATCGCACCGAGGTCCGCATCCTGCTGGAAAACGCGATCCGCACCGAACAGGCGGCGTCGGTGAAGGTACGCCTGCGCCGCGCGCTCGAACAAGGTTTCCCGGACATGCCGGACTGATCGCCTCCTGCCGATGCCGCTATTTCAGTTCCTCGATCATCGCCGAGAAATCGCGGCCCTTGCCCTTGCCCGCCACGAACTGATCGTAGAGTTCGGTTGCCCGCGCGCCCATCGGCGTCTGGGCGGATACACTCTCCGCCGCCTGCTGCGACAGCTTGAGATCCTTGAGCATCAGTTCGGCAGCAAAGCCCGGCTTGTAGCCATTGTCGGCGGGGCTTTGCGGGCCGACGCCGGGCACCGGGCAATAGGTGTTGACCGACCAGCAGGAGCCGGACGAGGTCGACACGACGTCGAACAGGCTCTGCGCCGACAGGCCGAGCTTCTCGGCCAGCGCGAAGGCTTCGCAGGCCCCGATCATCGAGATGCCGAGCAGCATGTTGTTGCAGATCTTGGCAGACTGGCCAGCGCCGGCCTCGCCGCAATGTACCGCCTTCTTGCCCATGATCTCGAACAGCGGCGCGGCGCGCGAAAATGCCTCGTCGCTGCCGCCGGCCATGAAAGTCAGCGTCCCGGCAGCCGCGCCGCCGACGCCGCCCGACACCGGCGCATCGACGGAGAGCAGACCGTTTGCGGCAGCCATCTCGTGGGCGGCGCGGGCGCTGTCGACATCAACGGTGGAGCAATCGATGAACACCGCGCCCTTCGCGCCCGCCGGCACGATCTCGGCATAGACCGAGCGCAGGATATCGCCGTTGGGCAGCATGGTGATCACCGCATCCTGCCCGCTGGCCGCTTCCGCAGCGGAGCCCGCCTTGGCCGCGCCTTCCACGGTGACGCCCGCAACATCGAAGCCGGTCACCTGGTGTCCTGCCTTGATCAGGTTCGCCGCCATCGGCGCGCCCATGTTTCCCAGTCCGATAAATCCGATTTTCATGACGTCCTCCCAAACACTTCAATCCCGAACGGCTGACAGAGCCGTGGCTAAATATCGATATCGCCGCCCGGTGGTTCAGACAGCATCGCCGCCACCGTTTCAGCTGTCACATCTTCGACGCTTGCGTGACGCCAGCGCGGGTTCCTGTCCTTGTCGATGATTGCCGCACGAATGCCCTCGACGAAGTCTCCCTCCGACGCGCTGCGCGAGGTGAAACGGTACTCCTGTTGCAGCGCGGCCCGGATGTCATTACCGGCCCGGGCACGGCGCACCAGTTCGATGGTGCAGCTCGCCGAGAGCGGTGATCCGGCGCGAATGCTCTTTGCTGTAGCCGCTCCCCAGTCATTGTCCGGCAAGCCTGCGAGAATTTCGCTCAGCTTGGCCCCGCCGAAATGGGCATCGACGTCTTCGCGCAACCCCATCAACAGCCCGTCCGCGGGATCTTGCGCCATCGACTGGACCGCCGACGCATCCCCGGTCTCGATCAACGCTTCGGTCAGCCCCGGCCACTCGGCCTCGGGGATGAAATAGTCGGCAAAGCCTGCCAGGATCGCGTCCGGCGCGTTCATCCGGTAGCCGGTTACGCCGAGATACTCCCCTAGCCGTCCCGGCGCACGCGCCAGCAGCAACGTGCCGCCAACATCGGGCACCAGCCCGACCGCGCATTCCGGCATCGCGATCTTCGAGCTTTCGCCCACCACCCGGTGCGAGCCATGCAGCGACACGCCAACGCCGCCGCCCATGGTGAAACCCTGGCACAATGCGATATACGGTTTCGGGTAGGCGGCAATCTTGGCGTTGAGCCGGTATTCGTCGCGCCAGAAGGTCCGGCCCGCATCGAAATCGCCCTTGGACGCGGTGTCATGCATGAACTGCAGATCGCCCCCGGCGGAGAAGGCCTTGTGGCCTTCCGCATCGATCAGCACGCAGGCGACGTCATCGTCGTCGCGCCAGCCGTCGAGCGCAGCCTCGATTGCCAGCACCATCTCGTAGGTGACCGCGTTGAGGGCTTCGGGCCGCTGCAGCGTGATCTGTCCGATCCGGCCGATCTTGCGGATGCGGATGCTCATGCGGCGCGTTCCGCCAGCAGCGCCCGCGACACGATCAGCCGCATGATCTCGTTTGTGCCCTCGAGGATCTGGTGCACGCGAAGATCGCGGACGATCTTCTCGACGCCATAATCGGCCAGGTAGCCGTAACCGCCATGCAGCTGCAGCGCGTCATTGGCCACGTTGAAGGCGGTGTCGGTGACAAATCGCTTGGCCATCGCGCAGTATTTCGTCGCGTCCGGCGCCTTGCGGTCGAGCTTGCTTGCGGCCTGGCGCAGGAAGATCCGCGCCGCCTGCATTTCCGTTTCCATGTCGGCCAGCCGGAACTGCAGCGCCTGGAACTGGTCGATGGTCTTGCCGAAGGCTTCGCGCTCGCCCATGTAGGCCAGCGTCTTGTCGAGCGCCGATTGCGCACCGCCGAGTGCGGAAGCGGCAATATTCAGCCGCCCGCCGTCCAGTCCGCTCATCGCGTAGCGGAAGCCCGCGCCTTCCTCACCCAGCAGGTTGTCGGCAGGAATGACGCAATCGTCGAACTGCACCTGCGAGGTCGGCTGCGAGCGCCAGCCCATCTTGTTCTCCGGCGCGCCGAAGGAGAGTCCGGGCGTGCCATCCTCGACGATCACCGCCGAGATACCCTTCGGGCCATCCGCCCCGGTGCGGCTCATCACCAGGTAGAGATCGGAAAAACCGCCGCCGGAAATGAACGCCTTGGTGCCGTTGAGCTTGTAGCCCTCGTTGGTGCGCTCGGCGCGGGTCCTGAGCGCCGAGGCATCCGACCCCGAACCGGGTTCGGTCAGGCAATAGGAGGCGATCTTGCTCATGGTGACGAGATCGGGCAGCAGCCGCGCCTTCATCTCGTCCGAACCGTAGGACGAGACCATCCAGGTGCACATATTGTGGATCGACAGGAACGAAGCAACAGACGGACAGGCCATCGACAACGCCTCGAACACCAGGGTCGCGTCGAGCCGGGTCAGGCCCGACCCGCCGTCCTCTTCCGGAACGTAGATTGCCGCCAGCCCGAGGGCGGCTGCTTCTTCAAGCACCGACCGCGGGATCGCCTCTTCCTTCTCCCACTGGGCCGCAAACGGGGCGATCTTCTCGGCGCCGAAGTCGCGCGCCATGTCGAAGATCGCCTGCTGTTCCTCGTTCAGCTCAAAATCCATGGCAAATCCGCCTCCCTATCCCTGACACTGCACCCGGCGTTACTCATCCCATGGTCGGAATGACGAACTCGGCCCCTTCCTTGATACCGGAAGGCCAGCGCGCGGTCACCGTCTTGGTGCGCGTATAGAAGCGGAATGCATCCGGACCATGCTGGTTCAGGTCGCCGAAGCCGGATTTCTTCCAGCCGCCGAAGGTATGATAAGCCAGCGGCACCGGGATCGGCACATTGACACCGACCATGCCGATATTGATGCGGCTGACGAAATCGCGCGCGGTGTCGCCGTCGCGGGTGTAGATCGCGGTGCCGTTGCCGTATTCGTGTTCCATCGGGTAACGCAGCGCCTCGGCATAGGTCGGCGCGCGGACCACGGAAAGCACCGGCCCGAAGATCTCCTGGGTGTAGATGTCCATGTCACGGGTGACATTGTCGAACAGGCAGCCGCCGACGAAATAGCCGTTCTCGTAGCCCTGCATCGAGAAATTGCGGCCGTCGACCACCAGCTTGGCCCCCTGCTCCACGCCGGAATTGACCAGACCGAGCACCCGGTCGCGCGCCTCGCGCGTCACCAGCGGGCCGAAATCGACGTCATTATCGGTGTAGGGTCCGATCTTCAGGGCCTCGACCCGCGGCGCCAGCTTCTCGATCAGCAGATCGGCGGTCCTTTCGCCAACCGGAACGGCGACCGAGATCGCCATGCAGCGTTCGCCGGCAGCGCCGTAACCGGCGCCGATCAGCGCGTCGACGGCCTGGTCCATGTCGGCGTCGGGCATGATGATCATGTGGTTCTTGGCGCCGCCGAAGCACTGCACCCGCTTGCCGTTGGCGCAGCCGCGGGCATAGATGTACTGAGCGATCGGGGTCGATCCGACAAAACCGATGGCCATGATTTCCGGATGATCGAGAATCGCGTCGACCGCATCCTTGTCGCCGTTGACCACATTGAGAATGCCGTCCGGAGCGCCGGCCTCGCTCATCAGTTCGGCCAGCATCAGCGGCACCGACGGATCGCGTTCGGAGGGCTTGAGGATGAAGGCGTTGCCGGCGGCGATTGCCGGGCAGAATTTCCACATCGGGATCATCGCCGGAAAGTTGAAGGGCGTGATGCCCGCGACGACGCCGAGTGGCTGGCGCAGCGAATACATGTCGATGCCCGGACCCGCGCCCTCGGTGAACTCGCCCTTGAGCAGATGTGGCGCGCCGAAGCAGAACTCGGCCACTTCCAGCCCGCGGATCACGTCGCCCTTGGCGTCGGGAATGGTCTTGCCGTGTTCGCGCGACAGCGCCTCGGCCAGCTTGTCCATGTCACGGTGCAAGAGCTCGACGAACTTCATCAGCACCCGGGCGCGCTTCTGCGGATTGGTGGCAGCCCAGCCGACCTGAGCCCTGGCGGCAATCGCCACGGCTTCCGCCAATTCCTCGTTGGAGGCCAGCGGTACCTTCGCCTGCACTTCCCCGGTTGCCGGGTTCATCACGTCGGCGAACCGGCCGGATTTGCCCTTCACATGCTGGCCGCCGATATAATGGGTGAGTTCTTGCATGGTCCTGCCTCCGGAATGATTACGTTGAATGCATCTTGCGCTCACCGAACTTGAAGTTCAATCAGCCGAATTGCTCAACCGATGTGCAAAAACCGTAGCCCTACAAACCCGCAGATGCGTCAGGAGGCCGACAGACCGCCGTCGACCTGCAGGGTTTGGCCGGTAACAAAGCTCGACGCCGGATCAGCGAGATAGATCATGCCGGCAATCACCTCCTCGACCTCGGCCAGCCGCCGCATCGGGATTGCCTGAACCATCGCGGCTTCCGCCGCTGCGCGATCCTTGCCGGCCTTGTCGAGAAAATCGGTCGCCATGGGTGTCCGAGCAAACGACGGACACAGCGCGTTGACCCGAACACCGCGACGCGCATATTCGATCGCCGCCGATTTTGTCAGTCCCACCACCCCGTGCTTTGCCGCGGCATAGATCGCGAGCATTGGTGCTGCGACCACGCCGGCAACCGAGGCGACATTGACGATGGCGCCGGTTTCGCCGGTTTCGCGAAAACGCTGCTCAAGCGCCGGCAGTTGCGCCCGCATGGCGTAGAACACGCCCATCAGGTCGATATCGATCACCTTGCGAGCGTCTGCAATCGGTGTCCTCGGCAAAGGCATCATGTCATGCACGATGCCAGCATTGTTGATGGCTATGTCGAGCCTGCCGAATTCCGACAGCGCGGTTTCCACCAACCGTTCGGACAGCTCCGGATCGGAAATATCCCCGCTGACTGCGACCGCCTGGCCGCCGAGCTCTTTGGCCAGAGCATCAAGCCGCTCCGACGCCAGATCGCTGATCACCAGCTTGGCACCGGCTTGAGCGAAGTGCCGTATTGCCGCCTGACCAAACCCGCCGGTGGCGCCGGTGACGATGACCGCGCGTCCTTGAAAATCCGCCATTGTTCAAGCCTTTCCGGACATGATGTCGTTTGCCATGGCCGCAAGTTGCGGCACGGCCTTACCAATTTCACGGGCCCGTTCGGGATTGGAGGCATTGCCGTCGAGCGCGCGCTTGTAGACGCCCTGCAGGATCGCGGCGAGCCGGAAGAACGAGAACGACAGACAGAAGGTCCAGTTGTCGACCGCGATGCCACTGCGCTCGGAATAGAGCGCCACATACTCGGCTTCAGTCGGGATCCCGAGCTCTGCCCGGTCAAGACCGCCCAGGCCCCGGAAACCGCTCTTGTGCGGCAGACGCCACTGCATGCACTGGTAGGACAGATCGGCCAGCGGGTGGCCCAGCGTCGATAGCTCCCAGTCGATCAGCGCCCGGACTTCCTCGCCATGCGGAGCAAAGATCATGTTGTCGAGACGGTAGTCGCCATGCACCACCGACACCCTGCCGTCATCATCGGGCAGGTTCTCCCACAGCCAATCCATCAACCGGTCCACATCCGGCAGCTCTTCGGTCTTGCTGGCGATGTACTGCTCGCTCCAGCGCCGGATCTGCCGGGCGAAATAATTGCCGGGGCGTCCGAAGTCCGCCAGTCCGGCAGCCTCGACATCGACTGAATGAAGCCGGGCCAGCACGTCGTTCATGCCGTCATAGATCGCGGCGCGCTCCTGCTTGCTGACCTCTGGCAGGGCCGGATCCCAGAAGATACGGCCTTCGACCAGTTCCATGACGAAATACATCCGCCCGATGGCGCTGTCCTCACCCGACAGGCCATAGACCTTCGGCACCGGCACGTTGTTTTCGGCCAGCGCCTTCATCACCCGGTACTCGCGGTCCACCTGGTGGGCCGATTTAAGCAAGGTTCCCGGCGGCTTGGCCCTGAGCACATAGCGCCCGCTGTCGGCTTCCACCCGGTAGGTCGGATTGGACTGGCCGGTGTTGAATTTCTCGATCGCATGCAGACCGGAAAAACCCGGCACGAGTTCGTGCAGCTCGTCCGCCAGGGCTTCCATGTCAAAGGGTTCTGCGTCCATGTCAGGCATCCTTGAACAGGCGAATATCGTGTTGCACGGAAAGGCCGCCGTCGATCGGCAGGATCGCGCCGGTGATGTAGGACCCTGCCCGGCTGCAAAGATAGAGCGCAGCGCCGGCCACATCGTCGGGCCCGCCGATCCGGCCAAGCGGAACGCCTGCGCTGACGCGCTCGACCTGTTCGTCCCTGGCTGTAGCGAAGGCCGTCATCCGGCTTTGAAACGGTCCGGGCGCAAACGCATTGACGGTGATGCGCCGGCCGGCAAGCTCTTCGGCAAGAATGCGGGTCAGGTGATGCACCGCAGCCTTTGAGGCCGAATAAGAGTAGGCCCCGTCGGCGGCGGGCTGCGTGCCCATGACCGATCCCAGATTGATCACCCGTGCCGGATCCGCGTCGCTTGCCGCCCCGACGAGCAGCGGCGTCAGGTCCCGGGTCAGCGTGAACAGCCCGGCCACATTCACCGACATCACCTTGGCCCAGGCCGCATGGGGAAACTCCTCATAAGGAGCACCCCAGGACACGCCGGCATTGTTGACCAGGATGTTGAGGCGATCGGTCCGCGCCTTGACGGCCTCGACCAGATCCGCCACGCCTTCGGAGGTGCCGACGTCCCCGGCAAATCCCTCGGCCGAACCCGGCGCGCCAAGCGCATTGATTTCCTCGGCTACCCGGACACAATCCTCGCCCTTGCGCGAAGCGATCATCACGCGGGCACCGGCCTGGACCAGCCCGGTCGCGATCATCCGGCCAATCCCGGTGGCGCCTCCGGTCACCAGTGCCGTCTTGCCGCTCACACCGAAAAGACTGCCCAGATAGCTGTCGCTGGCTTCACTCATCGTTTCTCTCTCCCCGCGCGATCGAATGCGTACACGCCTTCGCATCGCCTCCTGACAATAGCGCTGTCTCGTCGATTGACAACATACTCGATAGTATGTTCAAGTCATCGCAGACTGCAAGACGGTTTGAAAATATTCTTCGCATCGACCGGCGCGAATGCCGCGAGACAGGAAACAGGCAGGCAATCAATGGCGACCGCGGCGCGATCGACCAAATACCGGCGTCAGAGCGACACCGATCTATCCCGCATGGAAATCATGGAGGGGGCCGCCTTGTGTTTTGAGTCGCGCGGATATTCTGCCACCAGCCTCGACGAGGTCGCGGCGCGGATTTCCTCGACCAAGGGCCGGATCTACCACCACTATGCCTCGAAGGCGGAACTGTTTCTCGATGTTTACCGCACCGGCATGATGATGAACTTCCAGGCGATTGAGCCGATCCTCGAGCGCGACATGCCGGCCATCGACCGCCTCAAGGCCATGCTCAAGGCGCATGTCATGTGCGTAATCCGTACCAAGGCCTTTCAGAACGTCGTTGGCCAGGGCGTGGACATGCTCAGGCATGGCACCATGCCGGCCAACGAACATGCCGAACTTCGTCAGCTGGCCGGCCTGCGCGACGCCTATTCCGATCACTTCCTGAAGGTGCTCGAAGACGCGATGGCCGACGGCGACATCGCCTACGCAAACATCAAGATCGCACTCAACTCGGTCTTCATGTGCATCAACGGACCCATCGTCTGGTTCACGCCGCGAAAGGGCCAGGACGAAAGAGAGATCGAAGCCGTGGCGGACGAGTGCGTGCTCTACGCCATCCGGCTTCTTGGCTACACGGGCGATATGCCCTGAACGAACATCTGGAGGAGAATATCCATGACCGAAGCAAAGCCGATGGATCTTGGCATCACCAAGCATCTCGAACCCATTCTCGAAGCCGTGCGCGACATGGTCCGCAACGAGATCATGCCGCTTGACGAGGAATTCCTCGCCGAAGTCGGCGCCAAGGGCGACCGCTGGAGCTACACCCCGCGCCAGACCGAGATTCTCGAAGGATTGAAGGCCAAGGCCAAGGAACGCGGCCTGTGGAACCTTTGGCGCACCCAGTCCGACCGGGGGCTGACGACCGTCGAATATGCTTATCTCGCCGAGGAAATGGGCAAGGCGCATCTCGGCGCCGAGACCTTCAACTGCTCGGCGCCCGACACCGGCAACATGGAGGTGTTCGACCGCTATTCCACCGCCGAGCACAAGAAGCAATGGCTCGAACCGCTGCTCAACGGCGAAATCCGCTCCGCCTACCTGATGACCGAGCCGAACGTTGCCTCCTCCGACGCCACCAATGTCTCGATGGCCTGCGTCCGTGACGGCGACGAATACGTGCTCAACGGCGAGAAATGGTGGGCCTCGGGCGTCGGCGATCCGCGCTGCAAGATCTACATCGTCATGGTCCGCACCGGCGACGACGACACCCCCAAGCATGCCCGTCACTCGATGATCCTCGTACCCGCCGATACCGCCGGCATCGAGAAGCTGCGGCCGATGCAGGTCTATGGCCAGGATGACGCGCCGCATGGCCACTTCCATCTCAAGTTCACCGATGTCCGGGTCCCGGCGAGCAATCTGCTGGTTGGCGAGGGCAAGGGCTTCGAGATCGCCCAGGGCCGCCTTGGACCCGGCCGCATCCATCATTGCATGCGGGCGATCGGCCAGGCCGAAATGGCGCTGGAGTTGATGTGCAAGCGCTCGCTCGAACGCGAGGCCTTCGGCAAGAAGCTGGCCCAGCTCGGCGCCAACTACGACATCATTGCCGAATGCCGCATGGAGATCGAACAGGCCCGGCTCCTGTGCCTGAAGGCAGCATGGATGATGGACCAGGGCAACGCCGTTGCCGCCGCGCCGTGGATCAGCCAGATCAAGGTGGTGGCGCCGCGGGTGGCGCTCAAGGTCACTGACGAGGCGGTGCAGATGTTCGGCGCCCAGGGCATTTCCCAGGACACGCCGCTGGCCCGCAGCTGGACCCACCTGCGCACGCTGAGGCTCGCCGATGGTCCCGACGCCGTGCACCGCCGCCAGGTGGCGCGCACCGAACTCAAGCGCTACACACAGGAAAAGGTGTGATCCGTCATGAAGGCAATTGTCTGTCCCGAATATGGCCCGCTTTCCAATCTGGAATTCAGGGATCTCCCTGATCCCACGCCGGGCGCTGACGAAGTTGTGATCAAGGCCGAAGCCATCGGGGTGAATTATCCCGATGGTCTGCTGGTCCAGGGACTCTACCAGATGAAGCCCGAGACGCCGTTTGTCCCGGGCATGGAGGCCGGAGGCATCGTCGAAGCGGCCGGCGCGAATGTCACCCACGTCAAGCCCGGTGACCGGGTCGTGGTGATGCTGAGCAATGGCAGCTATGCCGAAAAGGTGCTGGCGCCGGCAAACAGGGCCTTCCCGATACCCCAGACCATGAGCTTCGCCGATGCCTGCGCACTGATGTGCGCCTGGGGAACCTCGCATCATGCGCTGAAACAGCGGGCCAACCTGCAGCCGGGTGAAACCTTGCTGGTGCTTGGCGCCGCCGGATCAACCGGTCTGGCCGCCATCTCCATCGGCAAGGCCATGGGCGCCCGGGTCATCGCCGTCGCGTCGAGCGAGGCAAAGCAGCAGGCGTGTCTCGATGCCGGTGCCGATGTAGCCCTGCCCTATGACGGCTTGCGCGATGCGCTCAAGCGAGAGGCGCCGCGAGGCGTCGACGTCGCCTTCGATCCGGTTGGCGGCGCCGCCTTCGATGTCGCGGCCCGGGCCATGGCCCGCAATGGCCGCCTGCTGGTTATCGGCTTCGCTTCCGGCGAAATCCCCAAGCTTCCGGTCAACCTGGTGCTGCTCAAGGAATATTCGCTGGTCGGGGTGTTCTGGGGCGCATTCGTCGCCAAGGAGCCGGAAGTTTACGCCATCAACAACCGCGAACTCTTCCAGTGGCATTCCGAAGGCCGCATCAAGCCTCATATCGACGAGACCCGACCGCTGGCGGAAGCAGCAACGGCGCTGCAGCGGATTCTCGATCGCGGCGCCGTCGGCAAGACCATCCTGGTGCCGTAAGGCCCCTGTCGCAAGGATACGACCATGTCACTGCCCACCAGCATGAACGCCCTGATCCTCAGGGGCCACGGTTTCGCCCCGACCCGGACCGGCGCGGTCATCGAGACGCTTGATCCCTATCTCGAATACGGTTCCCTGCCCGTCCCGAAACCGGGTCCGGGCCAGGTGCTGATCCGGGTGCGCATGGCTTCGATCAACCCCTCCGATCTCTATTTCATCAAGGGCGAATACGGCCAGCCGTGCATCAAGGGCGCGGCTGCCGGCTTCGAGGGTGTCGGCGACGTGGTCGACGGCAAGGGGTTCTATGCGAGCTATCTCAAGGGCAAGCGGGTCGCCTTTGTCGGCGGCGTCAACGGGTCAGGCGCCTGGGCCGAGTACATCGTCGTCGAGGCGGCCATGTGCGTCGTGGTCAAGTCCGCCATGCGCGACGAGGATGCAGCAGGCCACGTGGTCAACCCGGTTACGGCCTGGACCATGTTCGACATTGTCAAGCAGTCGGGCTCCAGGAGCTTCGTCTTCACGGCCGCCTTCTCCCAGCTCGGCAAGCTGATGGCGGGACTGGCTCGAGACAACGGCATTGTGATGATCGCCGTCATCCGCAAGGAGAGCCAGGCTAACCATCTTAGAGAGCTCGGTGCGAAACATGTTCTGGTCGAGTCGGACCCGGAGTTTGCAGCCAGGTTTTCAGCCCTGTGCAAATCCGAAAAGCCGAAAATCCTGCTTGACGCGGTCGCCGGTCAAGTGGCCGCCGATCTCTTCGCCGCCATGCCGGCCCGCGCCCGCTGGATCATCTACGGCAAGCTCGACACCGAAGCGCCGGTGCTCAAGGAAGCCGGTCAGTTCATCATCATGGGCAAGAGGATCGAGGGCTACTGGCTGATGAACTGGTTCCGGCAGGCTTCCGTTCTGACAAAAATCCGGACGTTGCGCGCCGTCCAGAACCGCTTCATCTCGGGCGCCTGGAATACCGAAGTGGTAGCGACGGTCAGGCTCGCCGATGCAATGCGCGACCTGCCCGACGCGCTGAAGCTCGGCGACGGCAAGGTAATGATCGTGCCGTGACGCGCCAGCACATGATTCGAAACATTAGATTATACGCCTACTCCGATGTTTTGATTCACTATTTCCGAACTCTTCATAAACCGGATGAACTTCCGGCCTTTGCCGTACCGAAGTGAAACTTTCCATTCCCGTTCCCCGTCCTATCTTCAACACCATGGAGGTACGATCATGACAAGAAACGTTCAGCTCATTGCATTCCTGACGGCATCGCTCGCAGCCCTGTGTCTGGCGCTGACGCCCGCCCGCGCCAATGACGCGGCAACGGCGCGCTTGGTCATCGAGAGCCAGATCAACGCCTTTCTTTCCGACGACATGGCAACCGCCTATTCCTTCGCGGCCCCCTCGATCAAGCGGATCTATCCGGATGAAAGCCGCTTCTTCGACATGGTCAAGCGTGGCTACCAGCCGGTCTACCGTCCCGGCAACTTCGCCTTCGGACGATCCAAGGCATCGGCCGACGGCTCTGGTATCGTACAGGAAGTCATCATCCAGGCCCCTGACGGCGAGGACTGGACTGCGCTCTATTCGCTCGAACGCCAGCCGGACGGCAGCTTCAAGATCAATGGTGTCCAGATGATAAAGGCCGCCGCACCGCAAACCTGAGAGTCGTCCCCCGGACTGTCTACAAGTCTGGTGCTACGCATTCACCGAGAAGTTACTCTTGGTCTCCATCTCCGTCCCGGAACCATGCCACCGTGATCGCGTTGACCGTAAACGGACCGGCATTGCCTCGCCGTGCCGTTTCAACCTATCTTTGATGGGTCCGCGGCGTGTGAGGCAACCGTCCTTCCCGCCACCAGCACACAGATGGAGAATTGCAGTGAGCGTCGCCTTCACCAAGGAAGAAAGTTCCGAAACCGCGGCCGAAACGCAACTGCCCGACCGGCCGATTTCTCCGCATCCAAACCTGGTGACGCTCAACGGGCTGAAACAGTTGCAGGCGAACCTCGATGCGGCCCGCGCGGCATTCGAGGCGGCGAATGCGATCGAGGATGTCAATGAAAAGCGGCGCCAGCAAGCCGTCCCGCTGCGCGACGCACGCTACTTCGCCGAGCGGGTGCATAGCGCCGAGATGATACCCGATCCGGTCTTGAATGACGTGGTCGCCTTCGGCTCCACCGTGACCTATGCCCGCGACGGCCGCCCGCCGCAAACATACCGCATCGTTGGCGAGGACGAAGCCAATCCGAAAACCGGCACGATCTCCTTTGCCTCCCCCGTCGCCCGCGCGCTGATGGGAAAGGCGGCGGGCGATGTGGTGGAGGTCGGTGATCAGGAGCTTGAGATCATTTCGATCTCGTAGGCTGGCATGGCCAACAGAGATCCAGCCAGTAGCAGGCCTCGCACCGTTGTCGGGCCTATGGGCCGGCGAAATAATACAGAATGGCGGCGAGCAGCAGCAGGATGATCGACCCGACACCCGCAAACAGCGGGATCATCCCGGCCATTTCATCGAAATGCCGTCGTCCGGAGACCGTCTCCAGCCCCCACCAGCCAAACGCCATCCCCGCAACGGCCACCAGCGCCAGCACGACGGCAAACAGCTTCATGACTGATCCCCCCTACGCTGCCGCCGGCCCCGGGAAACGCAAGTCCGGCTATCTCCGCCAGTGGCACCGCGTTGTGTAGATCTTGCCCCTGGAATTGCGGTATTGGCATTTGCCATCGGCGGTTTCGAACAGATAGGTGCCAAAGCCGCCAATCAGTGCGCCTGCGACAGCGCCACCTGCGCTGTTTGTCGCAATGGCGCCGACTGCTGCACCTATTCCGGCCCCGCTGACTGTTTTCTCGGTTGTCGTGCAGGCTGCCAGCGTTCCGGCTGCCAGGACAATGATTGCCACTTTCAAACCATTCATCGGCCAATCCTCGATCTGTTGACGTCAGGGAAACTGATGCTTCCCTGGGTTGATCGTGCGCCCAATGAAAACGCCCGTCAAGCACAAGCGGGACCACTGGTCGCAACAGATTGCCACATTCAGCAGGCGCAAATTGTAACCGTCTTGTCCAAAATCACGCATCCAACCCTTCTGGCCCGACAAACGATTTTCCAATGCCGTGGAATCCGCTATGAGGGATCGCGGTCAGTGCTGCCGCGTCCCATCAAACGATGTCCAAGGAAATGTCGATCATGAAATTCCGGCTTGCAATCCTGGCAGTTTTTACCGGTGCCCTTTCGGCCTGTACCACTGCAACAATGGCAACCAACCCGCTGCAGGCGCGCTGGAACGGCAAGTCGGCCGGCACCTTTTTCGCAGCCTACGGACCTCCGATTTCCGACAGTGGCGGCACGCAGTACACCTGGCGCGGCGGCTATTCCGGCGGCAAGCGTTGCGTGGTGGAACTGACGGTCAACAAGGACTACACGATCAAATCGATCCGCACCATCACCGATCATGCCGACCCGAAGGGTGGCCCGTCGCACTGCGAAAAGGTGCTCGACGCCAGCTGATACTGAAACCCTAGGCCAACGGCGCGATATCGCCGCGGGCCCAACGCTCTTGCGTCTGTGCCGAGAACGCCTCGAACCGCTGCGCCTCGATCGACGCGCGGATGCCGGCCATCAGGTCCTGGTAGTAGCTCAGATTGTTCCAGGTGATCAGCATCATGCCGAGGATCTCGTTGGAGCGGACCAGGTGGTGCAGGTAGGCGCGGGAATAGTCGCGCGCCGCCGGGCATGGGCTTTCCTCATCGAGCGGCCGGTGATCCTCGGCGTGGCGGGCGTTCTTCAGGTTGATCTTGCCGCGGCGGGTGAAGGCGAGGCCATGGCGGCCTGCCCGGGTCGGCATCACGCAGTCGAACATGTCGATGCCGCGGCCGACGGACTTGAGGATATCGTCGGGCGTGCCCACACCCATAAGGTAGCGCGGTTTTTGCGCAGGCAGCAGCGGACAGGTGACGTCGAGCATGTCGAGCATCACCGCCTGCGGCTCGCCGACAGCCAGACCGCCCACCGCATAGCCCTTCAGATCGAGACCCGCCAAGCCCTGCGCCGAGCGCTCCCTTAGCAGAGGAGCGTCTCCGCCCTGGACGATGCCGAACATCGCCTTGCCGGGCTGGTCGCCGAAGGCCACGCGGCATCGCTCGGCCCAGCGCAGCGACATTTCCATGGCGCGCTCGATCTCGGTCTCGCTGGCCGGCAGCCGCACGCATTCGTCAAGCTGCATCTGGATGTCGGAACCGAGCAGGCCCTGGATCTCGATCGAGCGCTCCGGGCTCATCTCGTGGCGCGAGCCGTCGATATGCGACTGGAAGGTGACGCCCTGCTCGTCGATCTTCCTGAGCGCCGACAGCGACATCACCTGGAAACCGCCGGAATCGGTCAGGATCGGGCGCTCCCAGCGAGCGAATGTGTGCAAGCCGCCAAGCCGCGCCATGCGCTCGGCGCCGGGCCTGAGCATAAGGTGATAGGTGTTGCCCAAGATGATGTCGGCGCCGAGATCGCGCACCTGGTCCATGTACATCGCCTTGACCGTGCCGCCGGTTCCGACCGGCATGAAGGCCGGCGTACGGATCGTCCCGCGCGGCATCGATATCTCGCCGCGCCGCGCCTTGCCATCGGTGGCGAGAAGCTTGAACTGGAAGGTCTCGGATTTCGCCGGGGTTTCAGGGGTCACGGGTTGCTCCGGAAAAGCAGGCTGGCGTCGCCATAGGAATAAAAACGGTAGCCGGTCTCGATCGCGTGGCGGTAGGCCGAGCGCATCGTCTCAAGGCCGGAGAAGGCCGAGACCAGCATGAATAGTGTCGAGCGCGGCAGGTGGAAATTGGTCATCAGGATGTCGACGGCGCAAAACCGGTAGCCCGGCGTGATGAAGATGTCGGTCGGGCCCGACCAGGGCTGGATCGTGCCGTCTTCGCCGGTGGCGCTTTCAAGCAGCCTCAGCGAGGTGGTGCCGACCGAGACGATCCGGCCGCCGCGGGCGTGAACCGCGTTCAGCGCCGCAGCGGTCTCCGCGCTGACATGGCCGATTTCCGAATGCATCCTGTGCTCGGTGGTGTCGTCCGCCTTGACCGGCAAAAAAGTGCCCGCGCCGACATGCAGCGTGACGAAATGGCGGGAGATCCCGCGCGCATCGAGCCTGGCGAACAGCGCGTCGGTGAAATGCAGGCCTGCCGTGGGCGCGGCAACGGCACCGTCCTCGCGGGCATAGATCGTCTGGTAGTCCTTGCGGTCCTGATCGTCCTCGCCGCGCTTCGACGCGATATAGGGTGGCAGCGGGATGTGGCCTGTGGCCATGATTGCTTCGTCGAGCGCCGGGCCGCTGAGGTCGAAGATCAGTTCAAGCTCGCCGCCCTCGCCCCGCTCACCCGCGGTGGCGTCGAGCACACCGGCCAGGCAGGCAGCGCCGTCGCCACCGAATGAGAGCCGGTCCCCCTGCTTGATGCGCTTACCCGGACGGACAAAGGCCTTCCAGCGGTCGGGACCCGAGCGCATATGCAGGGTGGCGGAGATGCGCTGCCGGTTTTCGCCGCGGATGCGGAACCCTTCGAGCTGGGCGGGAATGACGCGTGTGTCGTTGAACACCAGCGCGTCGCCGGGTTCGAGCAGCTCGGCCAGATCGCCGACCGACAGATCCGCAAGGCTTCCGTCAGTGCCAACCCGCAAAAGCCGGGCGCTGTCGCGCGGGTTCGCCGGTCTGAGCGCGATGCGCTCTTCGGGAAGGTCGAAATCAAAAAGGTCTACCCGCACCTGCCGTGCCCCAATTGAAAACGCGCGGGACCGGAAGCCCGAAAGCTCTCTATCCCGCGCGTGAAAACGGCTTAAGCCTTGGCGTCAGCCGCAACCTTCATCGAAACGATCTTGTCGGGATCGACCACCGGCTCGCCGCGCTTGATCTTGTCGACATTCTCCATGCCCGACATCACCTGGCCCCAGACCGTGTACTGACGGTTGAGGAAGCCCGCATCGTCAAAGCAGATGAAGAACTGCGAGTTGGCCGAATTCGGATCCTGCGCACGCGCCATCGAGCAGGTGCCGCGACCGTGATTCATGTTGGAAAACTCGGCCTTAAGGTCCGGCTTGTCCGAACCACCCATGCCGGCGCGGCGCGGATCGAACGACTTACCATCCGACTTGCCGAACTTGACGTCGCCAGTCTGCGCCATGAAGCCCTCGATCACGCGGTGAAACACCACGCCGTCATAGGCGCCTTCGCGCGCCAGCTCCTTGATCCGGGCGACATGGCCGGGAGCCAGGTCGGGAAGCAGTTCGATGATCACCTGGCCTTGGGTGGTTTCCATGATCAGCGTGTTTTCGGGATCCTTGATCTCCGCCATGGGGTCTCTCCTGTGTTGATTGGGTATTGTCTCTCGTCAGCCGCCGGAGCGGACCTGGATCATGCGGTCGGGATCGCTGACCGCGCCGGAGCCCGGTGCACCGCGCTTGATCTGGTCGACGAGTTCCATGCCTTTGACCACCTTGCCGACGACCGTGTACTGGCCATTGAGATGCGGCGCCGGGGCGAACATGATGAAAAACTGCGAATTGGCCGAGTTCGGGCTCTGCGAGCGGGCCATGCCCACCGTGCCGCGCTCGAACGGAACGTCGGAGAACTCGGCCTTCAGGTCAGGCTGCGATGAACCGCCCATGCCGGCCCGGTTCGGCACAAAGCCGTTTTCCATGTCGCCGAACTCGACATCGCCGGTCTGGGCCATGAACCCCTCGATCACCCGGTGAAAGGCGACATTGTCGTATTCGCCTGCATCGGCGAGCGCTTTGAGCCGCGCGGCGTGCTGTGGCGCCACATCGTCGGCGAGTTCGATGACCACATCGCCGGTTTTCAGCTTGATGGTCAGCTTGTCGGCGGCGGAAGCGATGGATGTCGAGACAAGGCCCAGGGCCAGGGTCGCGGCGAGGAACAGACGTGAAGAACGCATGATGGCTCCAGAAAAAAGGCGACCGGACGGCTCGAACCTCCGGCGGCACTCGTTTGACACACCGCCGCGGGCTTGGCAACGCCACGGCGGAAGCTGTTAGGCGCCCGACATGCGCGCAGCGAGGGCTTTTTGCACGATAGCCGGAACAAACGGCGTGACATCGCCGCCCATCTTGGCGATCTGCCTGACAAGCGTGGCGGTGATGTGGCGGGATTCGGGATAGGCCGGCGCAAAAACCGTTGTAATGCCCGGTGCCATGGCGCGGTTCATGCCGGCCATCTGCATTTCATAGTCGAGATCGGTACCATCACGCAGCCCGCGAACCAGCAGCGTGGCGCCGGCCGCCTTCGCGGCGTCGACCACCAGACCCTGGAACGAAACGACACTCACGTCGCCGGAGCGGCCGGGAAATTCGGCCTTGAGCACATCCGCGATCATCGCCGACCGTTCCTCGAAGCTGAACATCGGCGTCTTGCTCACCTGCACACCGATGCCGACGACCAGCTGGTCGCACAGCGCCAGCGACTGCTCGAGCACATCAATATGACCATTGGTCATTGGATCGAACGATCCGGGATAAAACGCAATCCGCATGGCAAAAATCCTCTTTGCGAGGCCTTTTGTCATGACGCACGAAACGCATCAAGCGATGATTGAAAACTTCGAGCCACGGAGGCCGAAAACGGATGGCGGCCGATCCGCGGCCTCAGAAGTCCGCGGACGACAATCGGACCAGCGAATTGCGTTTCTTCTGGTAAGCACGCACTGCAACGGCCTCGATCTGCGGGCGCAAGCGGTCAAAGGCTTCGAGATAGGCCGTATCCGGCGAGCGGGTCAGCCCGGCGATCCGTTCAAGCGCCGGCGCTTCCAGTATGAAGCGGACTTCCATCACCCCGTCATAACCGGAAAACCGGATAATTCCGGCATCCTCGTCAAAACTGCGCATCTGGTTGGGAAAACCTATCATCTTCCTGATACCAGCCAGACGATCCGGCGCGGTCTCACTTCTTGGTTTTTTTCTGAAACGGATTTGTTTCAAGCTGCTTGACCGCAGCGCCAAGCACCGGCGCGGCCTTGGCCGCGGCCTTGTCCTTCTTCGGCTTGCGGACTTCCTTGCTTGATCTCATCTGACCCTTGGCCATGGTTTTCCAGTTCAGGCGTTTTGTCTGGTTGACCGGGATTGGCCGCATCCAGAGATTTTACGCGATAAGGGGGTAGTCTCGTCAGGGCCGGCGTGGCGCCGGCCGCGGCAAATTCGGGCTATGCGCTGGTGACCGAGACGATGAGCTCGAGGTTGCTGCCCTGCTCCACCCGTTCGTGCCCCTGCTCGTCATTGCGGATCCGGTACTGCGCCTTGCCCTGGTTGTCAGGCAGCCGCATCAGCACGGTGAATTCCATCGGGGTGCGCGGCGACAGTCCGACGCGGGACTGGAGCGCAACATGTTGTCCCTTGGTGAAGATGTTCTTGGCCATTCATACTATCCAATACTGTCTGCGCCCGGTGCGGCAATGCTGCGCACGGAGCGGCAATTTTTCAATTCGATAACGAGATGCAAGCGATGAGGCGCTGAGCCCGCGTTGAACGTTCCCACGCAACGCTTGAATTATCACGCCCTATCCATACGCCTCTATTGCGGTTTATCAAAGGCGAAACTGCGCGCACTCACCAGACGCCGCCTGGACCGGACCGGCGATTGTGCACCTGCGAAAAAGAACAGCGCCAATTGCGCCTGCCCGTGCCATACTGCACGGCGTTCATTCGCGAACGCGCCACCGTGCCAGATTCTCCGGCCGGGTCATTGGAACCAGACGACGTCCCGGGCGTTGCTCGCGTTCATCACGAAAGGTGCCGGCATGCTGATCAGGTTCGGGTTTGAAATCATCGTTGACTGCCCTGCACCGGTACCGATGCTGCTGGCTCTTTCCACCCATACGGAATTTGCGGGACGGCTGATCGGCGAGGACCATGTCAGGTCGACCAGTCTGACGCCGATCAGATCCTACGTCGACAATTACGGCAACCGCATCTCCCGTGCGGTGGCCGATTACGGCAGAACCACCTTCTGGTCCGACTGCGCGGCCGAGGTCAGCGGCGCCCCGGACAACCAGCCGACCCACGCGATCCAGCACCGGATCGAGGATCTGCCCGACCAGACGCTCAACTTCCTCACCGCAAGCCGCTATTGCGATTCCGACAGCCTGAGCAATTTCGCCTGGGCCAAGTTCGGCGCCACCCAGGAAGGCTGGCCCCGGGTGCAGGCGATCTGCACCTTCGTCCACAATCATGTAACCTTCGGCTACAAGTTCGGCCGTCCTGACAAGACCGCGCGGGATGTGCTGGAAGAAAAATCCGGCGTCTGCCGCGATTTCGCCCATCTCGGCGTCAGCCTCTGCCGCGCCATGAACATCCCGGCACGCTATGCCAGCGGCTATCTCGGCGACATCGGCGTGCCTGACACGGGATTTGATGATTTCTGTGCCTGGTTCGAGGTCTTTCTCGGCGGCGAATGGCACACGGTCGACGCCCGCTACAATGTCCCACGCATTGGCCGCATCCTGATGGTGCGCGGCAACGATGCATCGGACGTGGCGATGATCACCTCCTTCGGCGCCTATCAGCTTGCCTCATTCCGGGTCTGGACCACGCAGATCGAAGACGGCACCAGCGATCAGCAGGTACATGCGATGCTGCAGACCCTGCCGCCGCCGCGCGACAAGGGGCCGGATTTCGGCCTGGCCATGCCCGGCGCGGTTCACCTGTTCTGATCAAGCAAACTGGATCGAATTGTCTCATCGGACATTAACGATGAATCCATTCAGGTTAGGTTCATTCAGGATTTGTCATTGTGTCTGCATCAACAATTGGTGCGACGAAAGGACAACCGTGATGACCATAGCTCTCGCCTTGCTTGCCCTGATGATCGTTGCACTCTTCAGCGGCCTCGTACTCGGTGCCCTGCGCCGTGAAATGCCCGACAAATCCGCAGACCCGGTCTGGACCCACAGCCGCTAGACCTGCCAGTAAGATATCGCTCTCGCCGGTATCCAGGCCCGGTCCGCGGATCAATCCGCAAACCGGGCCATTTTGTTGCAAGCCGGAACCTGTCAGGTCCTGGTGCTTGCGACCACCCGTATCCGGTGACCGTCCGGATCCGAGGCCACGAATGTGTGGCCGAACGGCATCTCGACCGGCTCGGTCAGGATCGGCAGACCCCTTGCGTTCCAGGCAGAGTAAATCTGTTCCAGCGCCGGTACATCGGCAACATCGAACGAAATCTCGCTGGCGCCAGGCTTGCCGCCACCTCCGGGCGCAACATCGGCAGCCAGCCAGAGCCCAAGCGTAACCGCGTCGCTGAGCGGCAGCATGGCAAAGCCGGGGCGCGACTGGAGGACCGGTTTGCCCAGGATATCGGAATAAAAACCGGCGCTCGCCACCGGATCGGCGACATGCAGCAGCACGAAATCGAAATTCAGCATCTTCTTTCTCCGTCAATTCAAGAAAACATGACCTTCTGGTCATGACGGAGAATACAATTTTATACTGCCATTTTCTGTCAGCATAAAACAGGAATTCAATCGGCCCGCGGCCTGAGATGAATGTTTTCCCTGTCCTGCCATTGCTTCATCAGCGCCGCCCGCCGCTGCGGGTAGGCGGCCGATTCCATTGTCAGGCTGACAATCCTGTCGGCCCTGAAATGCCGGAAATCATTGCGCAATTCGCACCAGGCCACGATCACCCGGGTGCGGTCGAAGAACGCCAGCGCGATCGGCCAGATGGTGCGTTGGGACGCGGCGCCCGCGGCGTCGGCATAGGCGATGGTGAGTTTGCGCTGGCGGCGGATGGCGTCGCGGATCAGCGGCAACTCGCTTTCGCCGGCGGCAAGCCGGTCGCCCGGAACCACCAGCAGCGTGGACTCGTCAAGCCCGGCTCGCAAATCCGGCGGCAGCACCGCCGCGATCTTGGTCAGAGCATTGCGCGCCGCCTGGCCGAGCGGTTGGTCGGCCCGTTCGGCCACCCAGCGCGAGCCCAGAACCAGCGCCTCGATCTCGTCCTCGGAAAACATCAAGGGGGGCAGCATGAAGCCGGGCTTGAGTACGAAACCCACGCCCGCCTCCCCGTCAATCGCCGCCCCTTGCGCCTTCAGCGCCTCGATATCGCGATAGATGGTCCTAAGCGACACGCCGAGTTCCTCGGCAAGCGTCGCCCCGCTGACCGGCCGGGTGTAACGCCGGAAGGCCTGCAGGAGCTCAAGAAGACGGCCGGCACGGGACAAACGAGGGCTCCGGGGATGGTGGCGACGGCGGAATATAGCATGAATGGTGACAGATTGTGGCAGGAGTGGATAACGGCTGTTGGGTAGCGTTCGGCCCAAGGCAGACATCAAAGCCCTGTCGGTGACACAAAGATCAGTAAGCGCGAGTTTCCCCACGCCTTTGAACGTCGCCCTCAACCTTGGTTGCGCTATCGTACCTTTGTCCGCGCCTTTCCAGCAATGTTGTCATCTCATCCGCTGGAATTGCTTTCGAATAGAGATATCCTTGTCCAAGGATGCAGCCCCGCTCAAGCAGCAGCTCCGCTTGAGCTACTGTTTCAACACCCTCAGCAATCACACGCATGCCCATACCCTTGGCGATGTGAATAATACCTTCAACAATGCAAGTTCCCGCGTCCTCGGGGCCCAAATGATCGACAAAGCTCTTGTCGATCTTGATGATATCAACAGGAACTGTAATCAGATGGGTCAGGGATGCGAAACCGGTGCCAAAGTCGTCGAGTGCAACTTTGAAACCTGCCGCCCGGAATGAACCGATCTTGTTCGCAACGTTCTGATCTCGTTCGCAAATATAAACCGATTCAGTTACTTCCAGGATCACATGGTGAAGTGGGACATTTTCGGCTGCGAATGTTTTTTCCAGACTCTCCAAGAGATCATTGCCGCTGAAATCGGCAGCAGACAGATTGATGCCGACGTGCTGGAAGGGAATGCCCCGTCGTAGCCAATTGCCAACATCGCGGCTGATGCATCTGCTCATATGCTGCGTCAGGTTTACCGCAACCTGGGCATCTCTTGTTGCTTCGTGGAATTGAGCTGCGGGAACCATCGTGCCGTCGCTCAATCGCATACGTGCCAGAGCTTCCACGCCAACCACTTCGCCCGTATCAATGCGGACAATCGGCTGGTACCAGGCTTCGATCCGATTGTCGTTCAACGCTTCGGCGACATTCCGGATAGCCTCTGCACGCTTCAGGATCACAGATGCAATCGCTTCATCATAGATGGCAAAGGTCCCCCGGCTTTCCTCCTTGGCATGGTAGAGAGCGATATCCGCATGATGGCGGGTCTCAGCAACAGAAAAGCGTTCGCTGGATTGAGCGACGCCGATGGTGACAGTCGGAAGGATAGTATGACCGCTGCACTTGACTGGCTGGCTGACCGTAGCAACGATCCGGCCGACGATCTCTTCAAGAGGCTTTCGGCATGATTCATCGAGGATCACGGCAAACTCGTCACCTCCCAGACGATAGGCCGGCAAGGGGTGAGCCGCGCTTGCCAGCCTTGAGGCAACTGCTGATATCAGGTCGTCTCCAGCCGCATGTCCGAATGTGTCATTTACGGTTTTGAGATGATCGACATCGAGAAGGAGCAGTGACCATTCATCGGTCGATCCCTTTTTCTGCAGGGCCTCGTTAAATTTGGCGCGGTTTGGCAGGCCGGTCATCACATCGGTAAACGCCAGACGTCGGTGTTCCTGCAGGCGCTCGTGGGACTCCAGTGCAATCATGCACAGAGGCAAGCAACCGATAACGATGCTTTCCTCTAGGGGCGTCGGCGCCCGTGTCTCTTCGAAGTAAAGCGCAAATGTGCCAAGGACAGTTCCATTGCTGCCAAAGATCGGGCTGGAAAAGCAGGCTCGCAGTCCAAAAGACAAGGCAAGTGACTTGTAGGGTTCCCAGAGCGGATCGTGTTCGATGTCAATGACGGTGACACTCTTCTGCAGGAATGCAGCGGTTCCGCAGGAGCCTACCGAGGGTCCGATAGAAATATTGTCAAGCGCGCCCGTGTATTGAGCGGGAAGGCTTGGCGCGGCGCAGGGATGCAACAGATTCTTGTCATCGAGGGTCAGGATCGAGGCATGTGCGCCGGGCAACAGCAGTTCCACCTCAGAACAGAGCCGCGTCAACATCACGCCAAGCTCCTGGCCTTGTGCAACCATCTTCAGAATACTGTTTTGCAGTTTGAGCAGCATGTAACCCTCCACAGCGCAAACCATGCTTAACTGCTTTAGGTTGCAAACTGTTTAAAAAGTGCCCCGATTATTGAGCGGCGCTGTTAGACGAACGCAAACCAGTTTCGATTTCGTTGAGCTTTGTGAGGCACGGCAAAGTCTGAATTTTGGCCGGTGCACCAGGATGAGGTTCAGTCGTCGCTGTCTGCTACTCACCCAAACGTCCAGTTGAGACCCAGGTGCTTTCGGCCCAAGGCTGACATTAGGAACGTGCGGACAATGCGTCCCTCAACTCCTTCGCCAACGTATCGATGGCTCCTGGAACGCCCACGTCAATGCACCGAATCTGCATCTTCCGCGCCGCATCGAGGAGGTCGTCGTTGTCTCGGAGGGACCGCTTGATGAATTTGCCGATCAGAGCTGAGGTTGCCTCATCCGCATCTTCCAGGCGCGACCCTTCAATCAAACGTTTCCGAAGTAGCGCATCACTGCAATGCAGAAGCAACGGAAGGACGACACCCGTTTCAATTCGGGCCATGTATTCTGGTCGCAATGCAGCTCCCTCCAGAACAAAGGGTTTGGCGGCCTGTCGGTGCACGTCGATTATGTGCTCAATCCGGGGCCATAGGTTCTCGTGATGGACCTTCAGGAACCAGTGAATGGTTTCATCGGATAGGTTGGAATAATACTCGGCAACTTCTGCACGCACGGTTGGCCAAGGTCTGCCGGGATGGCGCGCCAGATCGTCGGTGGAAATCAGGTCTCTGCCGAGTGCAAGTGCAACCATTTTAGCGAAGGTTGATTTTCCCACATGGGAGGTCCCACCGATCAGGATACCTAATGGCTCATTCATCCGATAAATGCCCCCGGGGTTGATGGTATCCGTTCCTACGTGCCTACCACTAACGTCAGACGCCAGGCAAATAGCGCTCTGTTGCCGCCAGTATTTCAGCTGCAGTTCACGACACAGCGAACGTCCGCTTCCCGCCCTTGTCTGCCGCTCGATACAGTGCAGCAGGCTGCCCCTTTTTGGCTTCCATCACCCTCCACCCCATGCAAAAAGCCGGGGATTTCTCCCCGGCTCCTTTGCATTCATCCGCCAATGATCACCCCTGCGGGTCTTCATCCGGCGCAGCGTCTGGCGTATCTGCATCCGGCACGGCATCAGCCGTCCCTGCTGCAACCTCGCCCTCGGCGCCCTCGCCGAGCTCTTCTTCAGCCTCCGGCTCGCTGATGCGGTCGACCGAGACCACGCGCTCGTCCTTGGCGGTCGAGAAGATGGTCACGCCCTTGGTGGCGCGGCCGGCCATGCGGATGCCGCCGACCGGAACCCGGATCACCTGGCCGCCGTCCGACACCATCATGATCTGGTCGCCCTGCTCGACCGGGAAGGCCGCGACCAGCGGGCCGATCTCGCCGGTCTTCGAGGTATCGGTGGCGCGGATGCCCTTGCCGCCACGGCCGGAAATCCGGAACTCGTAGCTTGAGGAGCGCTTGCCGTAGCCCTTTTCCGAAACCGTGAGGATGAACTGCTCGCGCGCTTTCAGCTCCTCGTAGCGGTCGTTGGAGAGTTCGCCGATCTCCTCGGCCTCCTCGCCCACCAGAACCACGTCCTCGACCTCTTCGCCGGTTGCGGCCCGGCGTTCGGCCATGGCGCGCTTCAGGTAGGCGGCGCGTTCGGCCGCCTCCGCATCGACATGATGCACGATCGTCATCGAGATCAGGTGATCGTCGGTCCCGAGCGTCATGCCGCGCACGCCGATCGAGTTGCGGCCGGCAAAGACGCGGACATCATCGACCCGGAAGCGGATGCACTGGCCCAGCGCCGTGGTCAGCAGCACGTCGTCGAACTCGTTGCAGGTCTCGACATTGAGGATGGCGTCACCCTCCTCGTCGAGCTTCATTGCGATCTTGCCGTTGCGGTTGACCTGGACGAAGTCGCTGAGCTTGTTGCGCCGCACCGTACCGCGCGTGGTGGCGAACATCACGTCGAGATTGGCCCAGCTGTCCTCGTCCTCCGGCAGCGGCATGATCGAGGTGATGCGCTCGCCCTTTTCCAAGGGCAGCATGTTGATCAGCGCCTTGCCCTTGGATGTCGGCGTGCCTATCGGCAGGCGCCAGACCTTTTCCTTGTAGACGATGCCACGCGAGGAGAAGAACAGCACCGGCGTATGGGTGTTGGCGACAAACAGCCGTGTGACGAAATCCTCGTCCCGCGTCGACATGCCTGAGCGGCCCTTGCCGCCGCGGCGCTGCGCCCGGTAGGTGGCGAGCGGCACCCGCTTTATGTAGCCCGCGTGGCTCACGGTCACCACCATGTCCTCACGAGCGATCAGGTCCTCGTCGTCCATGTCCGCGCCACCCTCTACGATCTGGGTGCGGCGCGGCACGCCGAACTCGTCGCGCACGGCAATCAGCTCGTCCTTGACGATCTGCTGGACGCGCATGCGAGAGCCGAGGATTTCGAGGAAGTCCTTGATTTCCTCGCCGATCTTGCCGAGTTCGTCGCCGATTTCATCGCGCCCGAGCGCCGTCAGGCGGGCCAGGCGCAATTCGAGAATGGCACGCGCCTGTTCCTCGGACAGGTTGTAGGTGCCGTCCTCATTGATGCGGTGGCGCGGATCGTCGATCAACCGGATCAGCGTTTCGACATCCATCGCCGGCCAGCGCCGAGTCATCAACTGCTCGCGCGCGGTTGCCGGATCCGGCGCATTGCGGATCAGCGCGATGACCTCATCGATGTTGGCGACCGCGATGGCGAGGCCGACCAGCACATGGGCCCGTTCGCGCGCCTTGCGCAGCAGGTACTTGGTCCGCCTCGTGATCACGTCCTCGCGGAACGACACGAACGCCTTGAGCATGTCGATCAGCGTCATCAGCTCCGGCTTGCCGCCGTTGAGCGCCACCATGTTGACCCCGAACGAGGTCTGCAGCGGCGTGTAGCGGTAAAGCTGGTTGATGATCACGTCGGCAACCGCATCGCGCTTGAGCTCGATGACGACGCGGTAACCCTGGCGGTCGGATTCGTCGCGCAGGTCGGAAATGCCCTCGATCCGCTTGTCGCGCACCAGTTCGGCCATTTTCTCGATCATCGTCGCCTTGTTCACCTGGTAGGGAACCTCGGTGATGATGATGGCTTCGCGGTCGTTGCGCATCGGCTCGACGTGAACCTTGCCGCGCATCATCACCGAGCCGCGGCCGGTTTCGAACGCCTGCCGGATGCCGGCCTGCCCCAGGATGATGCCCGAGGTTGGGAAATCCGGACCGGGAATGATCTGCATCAGGTCGAGCAGTTCGATCGCCGGATTGTCCATGATGGCGATGCAGCCATTGACCACTTCGACCAGATTGTGCGGCGGAATGTTGGTGGCCATACCCACCGCGATGCCGCCCGCGCCATTGACCAGGAGGTTGGGGAACCGCGCCGGCACCACCTTCGGCTCGGAGCCGGAAGAGTCGTAAGTGTCCTGGAAGTCGACCGTATCCTTGTCGATGTCTTCCAGCATCTCGTGCGACAGCTTGGCAAGGCGCGATTCCGTGTAACGCATCGCCGCCGGCGGGTCGCCGTCGATCGAGCCGAAATTGCCCTGCCCGTCGACCAGCATTGCGCCCATCGACCAGTGCTGCGCCATGCGCACCATGGCGTCATAGATCGACTGGTCGCCGTGCGGGTGGTATTTACCCATCACGTCACCGACGATGCGCGACGACTTCACATATTTGCGGTTCCAGTGGTAACCGCCCTCGTGCATGGCGTAGAGAATGCGGCGATGCACCGGCTTGAGCCCGTCACGCACGTCGGGCAGCGCCCGGCTGACGATCACGCTCATGGCGTAATCGAGATAGGAACGCTGCATTTCCTCGATGATTGAAACCGGTTCGATGCCAGGCGTCAGCGGTCCGGAGGGTGTTTTTTGATCTGTCAAAGCGGTCCACGAAAATTGGATGGAATCATTAGTGCGTTATAGCCGAAAGCCGTTGCTGTCGCCAATTTTCACACCCTGTTTCAGCCGTTCAGGCGACTTTCTCCACCGTTGCGGCCCGACAGAGGGGTTTCGAAGACGGCCCGGGTGTCGTAAGTCCTTGTAAAAGGCAATGTGCCGGGCCGGCGGGGGATATGTGATGAATATCGATCTGATCGTGAATGCCTTCGTCACCATCATCGTGATGTTCGATCCGCCCGGCCTTGCCGCGATCTTTCTCGGACTGACCACCGGCATGACCCGCAGCCAGCGCATCCAGGTGGCGATGCGCGGCACTGTGACGGCCGCCGGCATCCTCGCGGTTTTCGCCATCGCCGGCGCCAGCCTGCTGAGCCTGCTCGGAATTTCGCTTGGCGCCTTCCGCATCGCCGGCGGCATATTGCTGTTCTGGATCGCCTTCGAGATGATCTTCGAGAAGCGCCACGAGCGGCAGGAAAAGAGCGCCGAACGGGCGATCACCAAGGATCACATCTCCAATGTCTCGGTGTTCCCGCTGGCCATTCCGCTGATCGCCGGACCCGGCGCGATTTCCGCCGTCATCCTGCTTGCGGGCTCCTTCTATGCGCCGGTGGAGCGCGCCGGGCTGATCGGCGTCATCATTGCCGCGTCCGTGGTGCTGTTTGCGTTCCTGGTCATCGCCGAGCGCATCGACCAGTTCCTGGGCGACACCGGCCGGACCATCCTGACGCGGTTGCTGGGCGTCATCCTGGCAGCGCTGTCGGTGCAGTTCGTCGTCGACGGCATCAAGCAGGCCTTCATCACGGTCTGATCGGAGACAGGCCGATGGACCCCGAGGAGTCATATGCTTTCGAAGCGGAACTCTGGCTCTACAGCGCCGCCAAGGCATCATGGCACTTTGTCACCGTGCCGGAAGACATCTCCCACCGGATCCGCTTCCTTGCCGGCCGGACAAACGGTTTCGGCTCAATCCGGGTGCGGGCCTGTATTGGCGAAAGCCGTTGGTCGACATCGTTGTTTCCGGACAAGGCAACGGGGTGCTATTTCCTGCCGCTCAAGGCCGATGTGCGCCGGGCTCGGGCCATCGCCGCCGGCGACCGTATCAGTGTCGAACTGACGATCGGCTGATCATACATGCGAAGTGAAAACAGGGCGGTTGATCTCCAGGTTCGTCCGTCCGTTGCCTGCCACCAGGGGCCATAATGCTTGTCATGAGCACGGACGACAACGCGTCGCGCATCAGCGGGAATGGCAATTCCCGACTTGTTTCAGGTGATGGGCTGCGGCTCCGGGACATCCGTTTTGGCAAGCACGATTGAGATGCCCTAGGCTGGTCCTCGATTGTCACTGACGTCAAACTAAAGTCGCGTCGCAAAAGCAGATTTTTATTTACGCGCGAAAACTTGTATAATTTACTTTATGATAGATTTCTGATTTAAAAATCTACCCTGGGCATGGGTCTCCCAAGGACAAATCGTTCCAGTGAGAACACGTCAAAACCGGCTCCGGTCAGATTATCGATGTCAGACACCAAACATGAAAATGTGGTTTCCCGGTTGGTAGAACTACTTCTCGATGACCCAGTGATTTCAGACCATGTGATTTCGACAACGAACTACTCGCTGGGAAGATTATGCCTTGATAGCGAAGACTACATCGATCATATATGGTGGGATGTACATGGCAGCATCGTCAGAAGAATAATCATGGATGCCTACGCGTACATTAATGTGATATATTAGTTCTGCCTTCGCTACAGGAAAGATTGAGTGATACGGCGTTTCTGCTTGAACTCAAAACAACCCATGGAACAGCAAGGGCCATTCCACACGGATCAAGGTCAACTGCAGAGCTTGAAGCGTGACGTGAAGCTGAGCCCGAATCGCGGCACCGCCACGCCTGTCGGAAGCACCGATGCTCACCGACAAGGCTCGACACATTGGAGGTGCACCTCACCTATGCCCTAATGCATGTCGCACTCAATTCGGTTCAATTGAGCGATAACGAACATGCATCATTTCAAAGTGCTGCAGCGTCCTATGCGCATCCAATTGGATGCGGGGCGCTGTAGACCAATTCCAGCGAAAGTGGGAACCGTTTTCGCGTCCGGAAATGGGTGAAAACAATAAGATAGAGCATTCTCGGCGCCTCCGTTTTCACCGGAAATGCTCGAGTGTCGGGCACACCTGCGCCGCCGCCATTTACAAGCCGTTGTTGTCAGGTGGCTGCCGGATGGCCATCGGTCAACTGCAGCAGATCCCAGAGATTCCCGTAGATATCGCGAAACACCGCCACCGTGCCGTAATCTTCGGTCTTGGGCTCGCGGACGAACTCGACGCCTTCCGCAATCAGGCGATTGTAGTCACCCCAGAAATCATCGGTGTTGAGGAACATGAACACCCGGCCCCCGGTCTGGTTGCCGATGAACGGCTCCTGTTCCGGCTTCGACGCCCGCGCCAGAACAATCGACGTGCCCTGCCCGCCCTTTGGCCGGACCACGACCCAGCGCTTGTCCTGCTCGGCCTGATAGGTGTCCTCCAGCAGATCGAACCCGAGCACGCCGCAATAAAAGGCGATGGCCTCATCGTAATCGCGAACCACCAGAGCGACGTGGGTGATGGATTGCTTCATTGGCTGCGGTCCTTGTGGCCGGCATTCGGTTGCCCCGAAAAACAAAGGCCCGCAAACGGATGTTGGCGGGCCTTGGCAATGCGATCCGATTGATCAGAACGGAATGTCGTCGTCGAGATCACGCGACGATCCGCCGCCAAATCCGCCGCCACCGCCCGAACCGCCACCGGACGATCCGCCGCCGAAGTCGCCACCACCACCGTAGTCCCCGCCGCGGCCACCACCGCCGCCATAATCCCCGCCACGGCCACCACCGCCGCCACCGCCTTCATTGCGTCCGTCGAGCATGGTCAGGTTGCCGTTGAACCCCTGCAACACCACTTCGGTCGAATACTTGTCCTGCCCAGACTGGTCGGTCCATTTGCGGGTCTGCAACTGGCCTTCGATATAGACCTTCGAGCCCTTCTTGAGATAATTTTCAGCGATCTTGCACAGGCCTTCATTGAAGATCACCACGCGGTGCCATTCCGTCTTCTCGCGCCGCTCGCCGGAGTTCTTGTCGCGCCAGCTTTCCGACGTCGCAACCGAAAGATTGGCGATCGGACGCCCGTCCTGGGTGCGCTTGATATCGGGATCGGCCCCCAGATTGCCGATGAGAATGACCTTGTTGACGCTGCCCGCCATGATGTTTCACCTTCCAACACTTCAGGCGGCCCTGAGCCGCCCCGTCCAAATCGTTCCTCACCTTACAGGATCGTCCTTCCGCCCGTCAGGCGGGGGCTGACAATCCACAGGCCTTTTTTGTTCTTCATTTGTTCTAGTATTCATGTCAGTTTCTGTCAAGAGATTCGGTTTTCACACAGGCAACCGCCTCTGCGGCGTCTCGACATTGCCGGTGAGGTGCTTATGTATGGATCGGGCTGTCCGGGAACCATATAACAAGTCCGGTGTTCCTCAGCGGCAGCGTGTTTCTACGGGATACGATCAGGAGCCTTGATCGTGGAAATGGAACTTCGAGGCAAACAGGCAATTGGGCGGTCCGGGCGTTAGTGAGAGCGCCCCGGATACTCCACGGCAAATCGGCGGCGTCATGACTGAACTCAAATCGATCACCATTCGCGGAGCCCGCGAGCACAATCTCAAGAACGTCGATCTCGACCTGCCGCGCAACAGCCTGATCGTCATGACCGGGCTGTCGGGGTCGGGCAAATCCTCGCTGGCGTTCGACACCATCTATGCCGAGGGCCAGCGCCGCTACGTCGAGAGCCTCTCGGCTTACGCGCGCCAGTTCCTCGAGATGATGCAGAAGCCCGATGTCGACCAGATCGACGGGTTGTCGCCAGCGATCTCCATCGAGCAGAAGACCACCAGCCGCAACCCGCGCTCGACCGTGGGCACGGTCACCGAGATCTACGATTACATGCGGCTGCTGTTTGCCCGGGTCGGCGTGCCCTACTCGCCGGCGACCGGCCTGCCGATCGAGAGCCAGACCATCAGCCAGATGGTTGACCGCGTACTGGCGCTGGAGGAAGGCACGCGGCTTTATGTGCTGGCGCCCGTGGTGCGCGGCCGCAAGGGCGAGTACCGCAAGGAACTGGCCGAGTTCATGAAAAAGGGCTTTCAACGGGTCAAGGTCGACGGCCAGTATTACGAGATCGCCGATGTGCCGGCGCTCGACAAGAAATACAAGCACGACATCGACATCGTCGTCGACCGCATCGTCGTCCGCCCCGACATCGCCGCGCGCCTGGCCGACAGCCTGGAAACCTGCCTGCGGCTGGCCGACGGCCTGGCCATCGCCGAATTCGCCGACAAGCCGCTGCCGGAAGCCGAGACCTCGGCCGGCGGCTCGGCCAACAAGTCATTGAACGAAACCCACGAGCGCATGCTGTTCTCGGAAAAATTCGCCTGCCCTGTCTCCGGCTTCACCATTTCCGAGATCGAGCCGCGGCTGTTTTCCTTCAACAACCCGCACGGCGCCTGCCCGACCTGCGACGGCCTCGGCACCCAGAAGACCATCGACGAGGCGCTGATCATCCCCGAGCCGAACCTGACCTTGCGCGGCGGCGCCGTGGCGCCCTGGGCCAAGTCGAGCTCTCCCTATTACACCCAGACGCTCGAGGCGCTGGGCAAGCATTTCGGCTTCAAGCTTGGCGACCGCTGGGACGAACTGCCCGCCAAGGGCAAGGCCGCCATTCTGCGCGGCACCGAGGAGAAGATCGCCTTCAAATATGACGACGGCCTGCGCTCCTACACCACGTCGAAGAACTTCGAGGGCATCATCCCCAATCTCGAACGGCGCTGGAAGGAAACCGACAGCGCCTGGGCGCGCGAGGAAATCGAGCGCTACATGTCAAACGCCCCCTGCCCGGCCTGCAACGGCTACCGGCTCAAGCCCGAGGCGCGCGCAGTCAAGATCGGCGGCCGCCATATCGGCGAGGTCACCGAGCTTTCGATCCGCGTCGCCGGCGACTGGTTCGAAGAGCTTCCCGCCGGGCTCAATGAGCAGCAGAACCAGATTGCGGTCCGCATCCTCAAGGAGATCCGCGACCGGCTGAAATTCCTGAACGACGTCGGCCTCGATTACCTGACGCTATCGCGCAATTCCGGCTCGCTGTCGGGCGGCGAGAGCCAGCGCATCCGGCTCGCCTCGCAGATCGGTTCCGGCCTTACCGGCGTGCTCTACGTTCTCGACGAGCCGTCGATCGGCCTGCACCAGCGCGACAATGCGCGGCTCCTGGAGACGCTCAAGCACCTGCGCGATATCGGCAATACGGTGATTGTCGTCGAGCACGACGAGGACGCCATCCTGACCGCCGATTACGTCGTCGACATCGGGCCGCATGCCGGCATTCATGGCGGCGAGATCATCGCCCAGGGAACGCCCGCCGACATCATGGCCAACCCGCGCTCGATCACTGGCAAGTATCTCTCCGGCGAACTCGCCGTCGAAGTGCCGGCCGAGCGCCGCAAGCCGAAAAAGAAGAAGGAACTCACGGTCGTCGGCGCCCGCGGCAACAATCTCAAGAACGTCTCCGCCTCGATCCCGCTCGGCGTCTTCACCGCGGTGACCGGCGTCTCGGGTGGCGGCAAGTCCACCTTCCTGATCGAGACGCTCTACAAGGCAGCGGCCCGCCGGGTGATGGGCGCCCGCGAAAACCCGGCCGAGCACGACCGGATCGATGGCTTCGAGCACATCGACAAGGTGATCGACATCGACCAGTCGCCGATCGGCCGCACCCCGCGCTCGAATCCGGCCACCTATACTGGAGCCTTTACGCCGATCCGCGACTGGTTCGCCGGCCTACCCGAGGCCAAGGCGCGCGGCTACCAGCCGGGCCGCTTCTCGTTCAACGTCAAGGGCGGGCGCTGCGAGGCCTGCCAGGGCGACGGCGTGATCAAGATCGAGATGCACTTCCTGCCAGATGTCTACGTCACCTGCGACGTCTGCCACGGCAAGCGCTACAACCGCGAGACGCTGGACGTCACCTTCAAGGGCAAGTCGATCGCCGACGTGCTCGACATGACGGTCGAGGAAGGCGTCGAGTTCTTCGCCGCCGTCCCCGCCGTGCGCGACAAGCTGCAGGCGCTTGAGGGCGTGGGGCTCGGCTACATCAAGGTCGGACAACAGGCGACGACGCTGTCGGGCGGCGAGGCGCAGCGCGTCAAGCTCGCCAAGGAACTGTCGAAGCGCTCGACCGGCCGCACCCTCTACATTCTCGACGAGCCGACCACGGGACTGCATTTCCACGATGTCGCCAAGCTGCTCGAAGTGCTGCACGAACTGGTCGACCAGGGCAATTCGGTGGTGGTCATCGAGCACAATCTCGAAGTCATCAAGACCGCCGACTGGGTGATCGACCTCGGCCCCGAAGGCGGCGACGGCGGCGGCGAGATCGTCGCCGAAGGCACGCCCGAGGACATCGTCAAGGTCGAACGCAGCTACACCGGACAATTCCTCAAGGAACTGCTGGAGCGGCGTCCGCAGAAACGGGTGGAAGCGGCGGAGTAAAGCTATAATTCCTTCTGAAAGAAAAACGGATACCGAGGCAAGCCAAGGACAACCAAATGACCACTTCCGGCACAATCCGCACCGGCATCGGCGGCTGGGTGTTTGATCCCTGGAACGAGAGTTTCTATCCGCCCAAGCTGCCCAAGACGAAGCAGTTGCGCCACGCGGGCTCGCAACTCCACGCAATCGAGGTCAACGGCACCTATTACGGCAGCCAGAAGCCCGCGACATTCGCCAAATGGGCGGCCGACGTGCCGGATGGCTTTGTCTTTTCTTTGAAGGCCAGCCGCTACTGCACCAACCGCAAGGTGCTGGCCGAAGCCGAACCGTCGATCAGCAAGTTCCTGACCCAGGGAATCACCGAACTCGGTGACCGGCTTGGGCCGATCCTCTGGCAGTTCATGCCGACCAAGAAGTTCGAGCCCGACGATTTCGCCGCCTTCCTCGCGCTGCTGCCGGCCGAGCAGGACGGCATCGCACTGCGCCACGTCGTCGAAGCTCGGCACGAGAGTTTTTGCGTGCCCGAATTCATCGAGCTGCTGGCGAGCCACAATGTGGCGGCGGTTTGCGCCGATCATGACACCTATCCGATGATCGCCGATGTCACCTCGGATTTCGTCTATGTGCGGCTGCAGCGCGGCAGCGACGACATTGCGACCTGTTATCCGCCTGAAGATATCGACCTCTGGGCAAGCCGGCTGAAGACCTATGCTGCGGGCGATGCGCCATCCGACCTGTCGATGATCGCCCCTGAGCGGACCGCCGAGAAGCAGCCGCGCGACGTTTTCGCCTTCTTCATCACCGGCGGCAAGGTCAATGCGCCGGCCGGCGCCATCGCCCTGCAGAAGCGGATCTGACGCCGCGCCCCGAGAATTTTCTCAACCGCTTGATGGCGATCAACGCAATCCCATCCGGTGGCCTCCATTGTCGACCCCGTAACCTTCGCAATCACGGGAGAGCGAGATGGCAATGTTGACTGGAAAAACTGCACTTGTAACCGGATCCGGCGCGGGCATCGGTCGCGCGACGGCGCTGAAATTTGCCGCCGAGGGCGCCAATGTCGTGGTGTCGGATATCCATGTTCGGGCCGGCGAAGAAACCGTTTCGATGATTCATTCGGCGGGTGGAAAGGCGATGTTCCAGCATGCCGATGTCTCCAACGCCGAGGAAGTCGCGGCTCTGGTGGCGGGAGCCGTCGACCAGTACGGTCGGCTGGATTGCGCGGTCAACAATGCCGGGATCGAAGGTGCCATCGCTCCCTTGGCTGACCAGGCCGAAGCCAATTTCGATACGATTATGCGGATCAACGCCAAGGGCACCTATCTGTGCCTGCAGGCTGAAATCCGTTACATGCTCGAGGCTGGCGGCGGCACCATCGTTAATCTCGCCTCGGTCGCGGGCCTGATCGGATTTCCGGGCCTTTCGCCCTATGTCGCCTCCAAGCACGCGGTCATAGGAATGACCAGGAATGCCGCGCTCGAATACGGCAAGGCCGGAATCCGGGTCAACGCCGTCTGCCCCGGCGGCATCGATACGCGAATGCTCGATTCGCTTGCGTCCCAGGCGACGGCAGGCGCCCAGACAAGCAGCCAGATGATGGATCCGCTGCATCCGCTCGGCCGCATCGGCACGCCAGAGGAAGTGGCGAACCTCATCGTCTGGCTGTCTTCGCCCGAAGCATCGTTCATGCTCGGCGCCATAGTTCCGGTCGACGGCGGTTATGTTGCCCAGTAAGGCTGCATGAAATCCCGGAGCCACGAAACAGCATCGTGGCTCCGTCAACCGGCTGGGGAGTCGGGCGGCGTCTAACGCGTATGCTTCGGCAGGAAGACCGTCAGCAGCCCGAGAAACGGCAGGAACGAGCAGATCTGGTAGACGAAGACGATCCCCTTCGCATCCGCCACCTGCCCCAGCACCGCCGCCGAGATGCCACCCATGCCGAAGGCGAAGCCGAAGAACACCCCGGCAATCAGCCCCACCCTGCCAGGCACCAGTTCCTGCGCGAAAACGACGATGGCCGGAAACGCCGAGGCCAGCACAATGCCGATGATCACCGTCAGCACCGCGGTCCAGAACAGGTCCGCATAAGGCAGCATCAGCGTGAACGGCAGCACGCCCAGGATCGACACCCAGATCACCGCCCTTGCGCCGATCCGGTCACCGATCGGCCCGCCGATCAGCGTGCCGGTCGCCATGGCGCCCAGGAAGACAAACAGCATCAGCTGCGCATCCTGTACCCCGACACCGAACCGCTCGATCGCATAGAAGGTATAGAAGCTGGTGAAACTGGCGACATAGATGTTCTTGGTGAACACCAGCAGCGCCAGCACCACGAGCGCAAGGATGACCCTGCGGCGGCTGTGCGCCAGGGTCTTGTCCGGTGCCGGCCGCCCGGCCGACGCGCGGCGATAGGCGGCATACCAACGGCTGACCCAGGTCAGGATGATCATGCCGGTCAGCGCCGCAAGGCCGAACCAGGCGACCGAGCCCTGGCCGTTGGGGACAATGATGAAGGCCGCCAGCAGCGGCCCGCTGGCGGTGCCGATATTGCCACCCACCTGGAAAACCGACTGTGCGGTACCGTGCCTGCCGCCCGATGCCAGCCGGGCAATCCGGGAGGATTCCGGGTGGAAGACGGCCGACCCCAAGCCGACCAGTGCCGCCGCCAGGAGCAGCAGCACGTAATAGCCTGCCGACGACAGCAGCAACAGGCCCAGCAGCGTGAATCCGGTCCCGACCGGCAGCGCATAACCGATCGGCCGCTTGTCGGTGAATGCCCCGATCGCCGGCTGCAGCAGCGAGGCCGTGAACTGGAAGGCGAATGTCAGCAGGCCGATCTGGGCAAAGCTCAGGTCGTAATTGATCTTCAGGATCGGATAGATCGCCGCCAGCACCGACTGCATCGTGTCGTTGAGGAAATGACAGATGCTCAGCGCCACCACCACCGAAAACGCGGCAGGCGTCGCAGCCTGGGTAATCGTCCCGGCTCCGGGGTTCTCAGGGATGACACGCATGACAGGTCCTCAAGATCACTCGCCGCAGGCCAGCCGGGTATCGCCCCGGATTGCGCCTACCGCCAAATATCGACACGGCAGGCCGGGCTGAACCGGACAAGTCCAACCGGGCATACCAGCTTTGACTGCCCCAGGCAGTTCCATTGCAATTGGTACACGCCTTGTCGGCAGCCCGCCTTCGTGGTTTGGTCTAGTTTTTACGCATTCGGGCCAAACATGACGTCATCATCGGAAAATCAGGTTTCCTCGCAAATCGCCAGCCTGCGCGCCAGCAATCGAGCCTTGGTCGAGGCATCCGACACGCCGGCGGTGGCTTTCGCGCATCGTTTCGAGCGCGATGAGCACGTCTTGGAACATCAGCACAGCAGATCGCAGCTGCTGCACCCCATAACCGGCGTGGTCACCGTCAAGACTCCCGCCGGACGCTGGATGGTGCCGCCCGATCACGCCTTGTGGATCCCGGCGGGTGTCCGCCATGCGGTCGACACCATCGGCAGGGTCGAGATGCACTCGGCTTACGTCAAGCCCGATGCCATTCCCGGCCTTCCCACCCACCTGCATGTCACCGGCATGACCCGCCTGATGCGCAGCCTGTTGGCCGAAACGGTGAGGATCGGGCCGGATGCCACCGGCACCCGGGCGCAGCTGATCCAGGAAGCGCTGCTGCATGAAATTCCGATCCTGCCCGAAAGACCGCTAGGATTGCCGTTGCCGCGCAGCGCCCGCCTCGCTGGACTCTGCCACAGTTTTGTCGCCCAACCCTCGGTCCGTCTGGAGATCGACGACTGGGCCGGCCGGGCCGGCATGAGCCGGCGCACGTTCACCCGAATCTTCCGTCAGCAAACCGGCCTCAGCCTCTCCGCCTGGCGCCAGCAGGCCTGCGTCATGGCCGCACTTCCGCGGCTGAGCGCCGGCGAAGCAGTGACGGCGGTCGCCATGGATCTTGGCTACGACAGCATGCCGGCCTTCACCACCATGTTTTCGCGGGTAATGGGCGCGCCGCCAAAGACTTACTTCAAGAATCAGCGCACCCAGTGATACACTCAATGAGTTTTTCACGCGGAGAAACAACTATGGGTAAGCAAATTGTGACATTTGTGAAAATACGATAGTCTGAGTCGTATTCCCGTCAGACCCAGCGATCGTGGAAACTATGCTGCCGAAAGCATCTTCCGGCGCGCCAGGGGTCTGCCGTTCCATTACAGTTTCAGGTGTTTCATGTCCGGAATGGTCGTTTTCATCAATCTTGCCGGCGCGGTTGCGCTGCTGCTCTGGGCCACCCGCATGGTCCGCACCGGCATAGAACGGGCCTACGGCAACGTGCTTCGCGAAAGGTTGCGGATGGCGATCGGCAACCGGGTCACCGCCGCCATAGCCGGTTTTTTCTTCGCCATCGCCCTGCAAAGCGCCACCGCCGTTGCCCTGATCGTCGCGGGCTTCGTCGCCAGCGGTTACGTGTCGACGGCCATCGGCATCGCCACATTGCTCGGAGCGGACCTCGGCTCGGCACTTGTGGTCCGCATCCTGCGCCAGGATCTTTCGCTGCTGATCCCGGTTCTGCTTCTCGCCGGAACCTTCGCTTTCCGGGCTAGCGAATCCCGTCAGTGGCGGCAGATTGGCCGCATTCTCTTCGGGCTCGGGCTGCTGCTGCTGTCACTTCGGCTGATCGGCGAAGCCTCCATCCCGCTCAAGACCAGCCAGATCCTGCCGGTCATCATCAACTACCTCTCGCGCGACTGGATCACCGCCTTTGTCCTTGCCGCAGTGCTTGCCTGGGCGTTTCATTCCAGTGTCGCCGCCGTGCTGCTGCTGGCATCGCTGGCCGACCGGGCGTTGATTCCCCCGGTGCTGATCATTCCGCTGGTCCTTGGCATCAATTTCGGCGCCGCTATCATCGGGGCGGTCCTGACCCGCGGCGAGCGCGTCGATGCCCGGATCGTGCCGCTCGGCAATGTCGCCATTCGCGGATTGGGGACATTGCTGGCCCTTTCCGCGCAACTGACATTCGAACTCGAAAGCGGCCTCTTTTCCGCCCACCCCGGCGATGCGGTGGTGCTCGTCCACCTCGCCATCAATCTGGCGGTGGTGATCTTCGGACTGCCGTTCTGCAGCATCGTCGGTCGTCTGCTGACGGCATGGTTGACCCCGGTCACGCAGATCGACGAGGCAACCACTGAAAAACGCATGTCGGCGCTCAAGGCCGAACATCTGTCCAATCCGCAACAGGCCATCGCCGACGCTACGAGGGAAGTGCTGACCGTCTGCGAACGGTTCGAACTGATGCTGACCTGGATCTTCGAGGTGCTGGACAAGCCGGACAAGCAGAAGATCGTGCGGATTGAAAAGCTGGACGACGAAATCGACGAGACCCATCGCGAGATCAAGTTCTATCTGGCCAAGATATCCCAGAGCGCGCTTGACGAGAAATCGGCCGCACAGTTGCAGGATCTCCTGGGCGCCACCATCAAGCTCGAACAGGCCGCCGACATCATAGCCCAGAACATGGTCACCAGGGTCCGCAAAAAGCACGCCCGCCACATCGCCTTCTCGGCGGAAGGCTGGCATGAGCTGAAGGATCTGCACCAGGAAGTGATGCGAAACGCCCGCCTCGCCTTCAACCTTTTCGTAAATCGCGACGTCGATCACGCCCGCCAGCTGGTCGCCCAGAAGGAGGTGGTCCGCACCATGGTCCGCAACAGCGAGGAAAGCCACATGCAGAGGCTTCGCGACGGCAACGACAACAGCTACGACAGCAGCTCGATCCACATCGACACCATGCGCGATCTGAAAGAGATCAACTCGCTGTTTGCATCAATCGCCTATCCGGTACTGGCCAGCGCCGGCATGCTGCGCAAGAGCCGGCTCTTGTAGGCCGGCCGCAACGCCCGGATGCGCCGCATCAGAACGGGATGATGCAGGCGGACAGATCTTCAGCCGTCATTCCCCGGCCCGCGCGGGTGCCCGCCTGGCCGTGGAGCGCCACGCCGGCGCAGGAGGCCTCGAACGGCGGCATGCCCTGGGCCAGGAGCCCGCCGATGATCCCCGACAGCACGTCGCCTGATCCGGCGGTGGCAAGCCAGGCCGGCGCATCCGCGTTGACCGCCGCCCGGCCATCCGGCGCGGCGATCACTGTGTCGGCCCCCTTGTAGACCACCACCGCATTGCAGGCGCGCGCTGCCGCGCAGGCGCGGTCGATCTTGGACAGTGCGGCGTCTTCGGCAAGATCGGCAAACAGCCTGCGGAATTCGCCTTCATGCGGCGTCATCACCAGCCGCGTCTCGCCCGCAAACAGCCCGCCCAGCTGCCCCGCATCCGCCGCAAAGGCGGTCAGCCCGTCCGCGTCGAGAACCACGGGCTTTCCGGTCTGCGCCAGTTTTTCCGTGTAGGTACGCGCCTTGTCGAGATCCCCGAACCCGGGACCTATGACAAAGGCCGACAGTCTCCTGTCTGCAAGCCACTCGGCCAGGTCCGCCTCATCCCGTATCGCGCGCTGCATGATCGCGGTCAAGTGGGTGGCCTGCAGCATGACCGCGCTCGGGGCTGAAGCTATCGTCACCAGGCCGGCGCCGGTCTTGAGCCCGGCCATAGCCGCCAGGCGCGCGGCGCCGGTGGCAATCAGCGGTCCCGAAAACACGCCGAGATGACCGCGGCCATACTTGTGCTGCGACGGATCGTCGGCCGGCAGCTGCGCCTTGTAGAGACCCGGATGATTTCGCCAGACGGTCTCCCCGCTGGCAATCAGCCGTGCCGGGATTCCGATATCGCACAGATGCATTTCGCCACACAGCGCCCTGCCCGGCATCAAAATATGCCCCGGTTTCAGCGCAGCGAATGTCACCGTATGGTCGGCGGAAAAACAGGCACCCGTCGGAACGCCGGTTCGTCCCGAAAGCCCCGACGGCAGGTCGACGGCGATCACCGGCGTCTCGGCCTGCCGCGCGCGCTCGATGACCGAGGCGACATCGGCGTCGACCGGCCGGTCGAGACCGGCGCCAAACAATGCATCGACAATCACGTCGCCGGCGCGCGGTTGCCAGTCCGCAAGCGGCTGCAGCTTGCCCGGACAGCCGGCACGCGCCTTTGCAGCGTCCCCTCCGGGTTTCGGCTCAGGGCCAAAGCGAATGACATCCACGCCACTCGCCGCCAGCAGCCGGGCGGCGACATGACCGTCGCCGCCATTGTTGCCTGGCCCGCACAGCACCACCGCGCGCCGGGCGCCGGGAAAATGGGCCAGGAAAACAGCCGCAACATGGCCGCCGGCCACCTGCATCAGGCCGAAGCTGTCGATGCCGCTGTCAGCGGCAGCCCTGTCGATCCTGCCCATCGCAGCGGGGGAAACCAGCAATGTGTCGTTTATCGCCATCAGCGTTCGTCGCATGGCCCCGGCGCAACGGTCAAGATGGCGACCTCGGGACGATGACGACACCGGCGGAAAACACCGAACTGCACATATATTATGCATCAAGCTCAGGCATTGGGCAGATAGTGGCGCACAAAAAATCATCATCGTGTCCAAGCGATAATATGCATCTGCCGCATTTTGTGCAAAAAATCGGGCCCCGCGTGCAAATCGGCGCGATCCGGGTGCCGTTTCTCAAGGAAACCGGCAGAGAAATGAAAATTTTCGCGGGTATCGGGATATTTTTTCACAAAGTGGCACGGTGTGTGCTTTGATACACGCGAGTGGGTACATGGCGTCAGTCTAGCTGCCTGCTTTCACAGGACAGAGCGGAGAATTGGTTCTCATGAAAAAGATCGAAGCGATCATCAAGCCGTTCAAGCTTGATGAAGTGAAGGAAGCCCTTCAGGAAGTCGGCCTGCAGGGTATTACTGTCACCGAGGCCAAGGGTTTCGGTCGCCAGAAGGGCCACACCGAACTCTATCGCGGCGCGGAATATGTCGTTGATTTTCTCCCGAAGGTGAAAGTCGAAATCGTCCTGGCGGACGAAACGGCCGAAGCAGCGATAGAAGCCATTCGCAACGCGGCCCAGACCGGGCGCATCGGCGACGGCAAGATCTTCGTTTCGAACGTCGAGGAAGTCATCCGCATCCGTACCGGTGAAACCGGCAACGACGCCATCTGACCACTGTGTGCGGCGGGCTGCCGCGCACCCATCGTCATTTACTAACAGGGAATATCGAACATGACGACTGCCACTGAAATCCTCAAGCAAATCAAGGACAACGACGTCAAGTTTGTTGATCTGCGCTTCACCGACCCGAAGGGCAAGATGCAGCACGTGACCATGGACGTCTCCTGCGTCGATGAAGACCTGTTCGCCGATGGCGTCATGTTCGACGGCTCCTCGATCCAGGGCTGGAAAGCCATCAATGAATCCGACATGGTCCTGATGCCGGACACGGCGACCAGCCACATGGACCCGTTCTTCGCCCAGTCGACCATGGTGATCTTCTGCGACATTCTCGATCCGATCACCGGCGAAGCCTATAACCGTGACCCGCGCACCACCGCCAAGAAGGCCGAAGCCTATCTGCAGGCGTCCGGCCTCGGCGACACCGTCTATATCGGTCCCGAGCCCGAGTTCTTCATTTTCGACGACGTCAAGTACAAGGCCGACCCTTACAACACCGGCTTCAAGCTCGATTCGTCCGAACTGCCGACCAACGACGACACCGACTATGAAACCGGCAACATGGGCCACCGTCCGCGCGTCAAGGGCGGCTACTTCCCGGTCCCGCCGGTCGACAGCTGCCAGGACATGCGCTCCGAAATGCTCACCGTTCTCGCCGAAATGGGCCTGGTCGTTGAAAAGCATCACCACGAGGTGGCGTCCGCCCAGCACGAACTGTGCATGGTGTTCGACACCCTGACACGCATGGCCGACAAGACCCAGATCTACAAGTACGGCGTCCATCAGGTTGCCCACGCTTACGGCAAGACCGCGACCTTCATGCCGAAGCCGGTGTTTGGCGACAACGGCTCGGGCATGCACGTGCACCAGTCGATCTGGAAGGGCGGCAAGCCGACCTTCGCCGGCGACGAATATGCAGGCCTGTCCGAGAACTGCCTGTTCTACATCGGCGGCATCATCAAGCACGCCAAGGCCATCAACGCCTTCTCGAACCCGTCGACCAACTCCTACAAGCGTCTGGTTCCGGGCTATGAAGCCCCGGTTCTGCTGGCCTACTCGGCCCGCAACCGCTCGGCCTCCTGCCGTATCCCGTTCGGCTCCTCGCCGAAGTCCAAGCGCGTTGAGGTCCGCTTCGGCGATCCGACCGCCAACCCGTACCTGTGCTTCGCAGCCATGCTGATGGCCGGCATCGACGGCATCAAGAACAAGATCCATCCCGGCAAGGCCATGGACAAGGACCTCTACGATCTTCCTGCCAAGGAACTCAAGAAGATCCCGACCGTCGCCGGCTCGCTGCGCGAAGCGCTCGAAAGCCTCGACAAGGATCGCAAGTTCCTCACCGCCGGCGGCGTCTTCGACGACGACCAGATCGACAGCTTCATCGAGCTGAAGATGGCGGAAGTCATGCGCTTCGAAATGACCCCGCATCCGGTCGAGTTCGACATGTACTACTCGGTCTGATGGACCATGACCGGGCCGCCTGGTGCGGCCCGGCATAAACAAGCCGGCGGAACCGAATTGGTTTCGCCGGCTTTTTAATTAGCACTGCCTGATATTTATAATCAGTTCTTCAGGCGCTGCTTTAACAAATTGAGATATTCCTCGTTGCTGTCGGCTGGTGCGGCCTGCACCGCCTCGGTGCACGCCGGCACGTATTCCAGCGCCATGCCCGCCTTGACGCAGGACCCCACCTGCCAGCCCGGCGGAAGCGCCGTCAGATCGACCGATTTCCATTTCGGATGGCCCGTCTCGCGCAATTTGTCCATGCCGTTGAGCACCAGGCTGGAAAAATCCGAAACCGCGGTACAGCTCTCGCGATGATAGGCATTCTTCTTCGGATCGTAGTCATAGGTCATCAGCACCGCCTTGACCGCGACGAGGTCGACAGGGTCTTGCTGAAAACTGTAGGTCCCGCCCGGAATGCTGGTCTTCGTATACGTGGCAAGCAGCGGCGCTTCGGTGATCGGCAGCAGGTGGAATTTCTCCGGGTCGATATCGGCCTTGGCAAACAGCGAGGCGGGAGCGCCCGCGACGTAGAAGAACGCATCGATCTCGCCTGCCTGAAGCTTCGGCAGAGCCTGGTCCGGATTGAGCGGCAGCCGCTCGGCGGCCTTGACCTGCAGGATATCGAGGATCAGCGAGGCGGTAAGGAAGGTGCCGCTGTCCTTGACGCCGACTGCAACCTTCTTGCCTTCCAGATCCCTGATCCCGGCAACACCAGCGCGTGCCAGCACATGCACTTCCTCGTTATACAACGGGAACATGATCCGCACGCCGCGCACCGCATCCTGGATTTCAGCGTCATTGGCCTCGAATGTCTTGAGATATTCCAGCACGTCGCTCTGGACGATGCCGAACTGGGTGTTGCGCCGCTTGCGCACGCCGACGAAATTTTCGAGCGACCCGGCGCTCTCCACCACGTTCAGTGTCAGGCCGCATTCGGCGCCAAGTGCTGCCATGTCCTGGCCGATGCGGATATAGGTGCCGGTCGGCCCGCCGGTCATGATGTTGCGTTCGAACTCCGCCGCCAGGCCCGAACCGGTGGCCAGCAGCAAAGCGCCCGCCGCCGCCACCAGACCGCGAAAAATGATGCCATTGGATCTCAAAGACGTTCTCCTCGTATCAGCAACCGCTGTTCAGATCGCGGATCAGGTTGCGCAGGGTCAGGATCGGCACCCGCTCGAAGATGGATTCAAGCGCCGTCGTTACGCATTCGCCGCTGACCAGCAGGTCAGCCAGGCTCCGCCGGTCCTGTTCGGATAATGTTTCAAGACCCGGCGCCGAACGCAAGGCTGCCGCCACCGAATCGGGATCGCGCGGAATTGCCGCCGGTCCTGTCTCTTGTTCCGACTGCGCTTCTTTTCCTGCCTGGGCCTCTGCTTCGCCCGCGCCTCTATCGGCTGCCGCAGCCGGATCCTTGTCCTCTGCGGACCTCGAAGCGGCGCGTTCCAGCGCGGCCAACGCCGTCTGCGTGGCTTTCAGTTCGCCCTCTGTGTCGGCGAGCCGCCGTTCAAGATCCGCAATCACGCCCGCATCCGAAGCCTGCGCATCGGATGCCTGCTTGATCCGTGTCTTCAGGGTCGCCTGATCGGTGAGCATCATTGTGACTTTTTGCTGCAGACGATCCCGATCCGCTTTCAGTTGCGGCAGGATCTCATCCTGGAGCCGGGCAAGTTCGGCCTCAAGACGCGCCCGCTCGGCGTTTGCGCTCTTGCCCAAGGCATCCCGTTCACCTTCTAACGCCGCCAGTTCCGATCTGAGGCTCCGGCTTTCCGCCGCCAGCCGGTCGCGTTCGGCACTTATGGCCTGGACAGCGGCATTGGTCTCGTCTTCCCGGGCCGTGCCGGGGGCGCTGCTCGCCGCAAGCTTTTCTGCCATTGCATCAAGGTCAGCGGCCATCCGGACAATGTCTGCCTTGAGTTGATCGACCTGAGCCGCGCTTGATGCCTGGCTGGCGCGGGCATCGGCCAGATCCTGCTGTGCAGCGAGCAGCTCCCTGTCCAGTTCGGCCGCTTTCGCGCGTGCGTCGTCCAGCGCGACGCTGTTGTCCGGCTGGCTGAAATACGCGGCAGCGTAGCCACCGGCCGCACCGAGCGCGAGCGCCAGGACGACGGCAACGGCACCCGCCACACCGCCACCGCGCTTGCTGCCTGATTGGAAACTCGAGTCCCTGCCCCATTGGCTGGCCAATGTGTCGCCTCTCCTGTCTTGCCGCCGGTCTTGCCGGTCATGATCAAGGATCCCGATCGTTGACCGGGCGCCCCTTCCCCAGGATCGCCGATGTTCCGAAGGACCACCGAAGGGGTACCGGCAATCAGGCAGCTGCGCAAGCAAGCCGTTTTTTTCGCCTTGTGCCCGGCAATACCCTAGAGCTTCTATCTGGTTGGTCGATCCTGGTCACGCAAGTCCGCCGGGCACGACTGTGCGGACGGAACATGCAAAAACCGGAGCGTGGTCTGGCCACGCCCCGGCTTTCTGCTGAAACCACCGTCTGGAGGACCGGTGTTTACTTCTTCGTCTGGCTGCCGATGAAATCGCGCACGATGCGCACGATGCCCCGACCAAGCACCGCGTCGAGAGCCGCGATGAACTCGTCGACATGCTCGCGGCCGCAGATCAGCGGCGGCTCGAGCCGGATAACGTTGCGATTGTATTCGGTGAACGCCACCAGCACATTGTGATCGCGCAAGAGTTCCGCCCCGACAAAACCCGATAGCGAGCCCTTGAGCTTGTCGTCAAGCAGCGCCACCATCGGCCGGAGCAGTGCCGGCAGGGTCTGGCTGAAATCCTGGAACTCGAGCCCGACCATGAAGCCCGAGCCGCGCACATCCTTGATGATCTGCGGGTACTTGTCCTTGAGCCCGTTCAGGCGTTCGATCAGGTAGGAGCCGACCCGCTCGGCATTGCCGATCAGATCCTCGTCATACATGACATTGAGACCTTCGATCGCCGTGACACAGGCCTCGCCGATGCCGCCAAAGGTGGCCTGGGCGTGGATCATCGCGGTCTTCGGTGTGCCGTAGGCCTTCATGTAGACCTTGCGCGAGGCGATCATCGCCGCCATCGCGGTCTTGCCGCCGCCGAGCGATTTCGCCAGCGCCGTCACATCCGGAACGACGCCTGCCTTCTCGAAGGCGAAGAAGTGTCCGGACCGGCCCATGCCGCACTGGACTTCATCGGCGATCCACAGCACGCCGTGCTTGTCGCAAAGCGCGCGCAACTCCTGCCAGAACTCGACCGGCGCCTCGATGATGCCACCGCCACCCTGGATCGTCTCGAGCACGATGACGCCGATTTCCGGATCCGCCTCGAAGGCATTGCGGATGGCGTCGATATCGCCGAACGGCACCTTCACGGTGTTGCCGGTCAGCTGGAATTCGCCGCGGTAGAGCTCGGAATCGGTCAGCGACAGCACGCCCTTGGTCTTGCCGTGAAACGAGTTCTGCGCATAGACGATCTTCGGCCGCTTCGGCCCGGCAGCGCGCTCGGCCACCTTGATCGCCGCCTCCATGGCTTCCGATCCGGACGAGCCCAGGAACACCATGTCGAGATCGCCCGGCGCGATCGCCGCCAGATTCTTGGCCAGCGCCGAGGCGTACTGGCTCATGAAGGCGATGGCGATCTCGTGGCGGTCTTCGTCCTGGAACTGCTTTCGCGCCGCGATGATGCGCGGATGATTGTGGCCGAGTGCCAGCGATCCGAAGCCACCGAAGAAATCGAGGATCTTCCGGCCGGTCTGGTCGGTGTAGTACATCCCGGAAGCGGTCTCGATCTTGACCTTGTGGAAGCCCAGAAGCTTCATGAAATGCAGCTGGCCGGGATTGATGTGATCCTTGAACAGCTCGGTCATTTCAGCGACCGACATCGCTTTTGCATCCGCAACGGTCAGCAAATCGGGACGCTTGCCGCGGGGTGCGGCGACCTGGGCAACTGGACCGGCGTCGGACAAGGGCGGAGCGTCGACTGCGACGCGGGTAGGTGTATCAAGCATGGTATGGGCTCCCTCGGAACGATTCATTCGGCCGGTGCGACCTGGGCTGCAGCGGAGGATCCGGTGCGCGCCTTGGCAGCGTGATATTCGTCATAGGCCGCGATCAGCATGTCCTCATCGCGGTATTGCGGCACCCAGCCGAGCTGACGCTCGCCCTTGGAAACGTCGAGAACGCAGTTCTCGTCTGCAATCAGGTACTGTTCCGGATCCATGATCGGCATGTTGATCAGATCGAACAGATCCAGCGTGCGCTTCACCGCCCAGCCCGGCGTCGGGATCAGGAACGATTTCGAACCCGCGTGCTTGACCAGATCACCCAGGAGCTTGCGCACCGGCGGCGGATTGATCGAGCCGAGATTGTAGGCCTCGTTCGGCACGCCGGCCTTCCAGGCCAGTCGCGCGGCCTCGGCACAGTCGAACACCGAGATGAACTGGTACGGATTCCTGCCCGATCCGATCATCGGCACCGGCAGGTTGGCGTCAACCAGCTTGAACAGTTTCTCGAGGATGCCGAGCCGGCCCGGGCCAATGATCAGCCTTGGGCGGAACAGCGAGATCGACATGCCGCGCTTGCGCCATTCGGCCGCCAGCACCTCGGTATCGAGTTTCGACTGGCCATATTCACCCAGCGGCGCAACCGGATGGTCCTCGGTCATAGGGAACGTGACGGTGTGGCCGTAGATCATGTCGGTGGTGAAATGCACGAGCTTGCTGGCGCCCGCCTTTTCCATCGCCCCGATGATGTTCTTGGTCCCGTCGTAATTGACCGGATAGAAGAATTCATGACGCTTCGAACGGATCTGCAGCGGCGACAGCATCTTGGCCGACAGGTTGTAGACCATGTCATCTGCCGCGATCGGCACGCCGGCCACCATGTCGGGCCTGGTCACATCGCACTTGACGATCGTCGCATCCCGGTAAAACGCCTTGTTGTCGTTGACGATGTCCGCGACCACCACGTCCTCGCCATCGGCAAGAAGCTTCTGTGCAAGATGGCGGCCGACAAATCCGTCGCCTCCGAAAAGAATGTGTTTCATCGCGTAATCTCACTTGCTGCTACGGTAGTTTTTGAAAGCTGCGCGGTTTCATGCCCGGCGGTTGCCTGGCCGTCACGGCCGGATTGGGCAATCAGAACCGTTCCCACGCAGATGAAGGCGATGCCGGCAATGCGCCAGCTGTTGAGATCTTCCTTGAACAGCACGAAGGCGAAGACCGCCACGGCCACGTAAGCAAGGCTCAGGAAGGGATAGGCAAACGACAGTTCAACCTTCGACAGCACATAAAGATGCGACGCCATCGAGATGACAAAGGTTGCCAGTCCGGCGAATACCCAGGGGTTGAACAGAATCTGGAAGATCCGCGCGATCATGGTATCGGCGGTGAACGACACCGGCCCCAGCGATATCATGCCCTGCTTCAGCATCAGCTGGGCCGCGGCATTGGTCAGCACGGTAAAAAGAATGAATGCTATGTATTTCATGTCCCGCTCCGAATTAGGATCGGACCGGTTCTAGCTGTATTTCCCCAACATCCGGTTGAGCGGCGCGGTCAATTTTTCCTTAAATTGTATCTATTCCCGAAATGAACCGTTTGCGGCTCGGGTCCCGATAGACGCAACGCGCACCCGGCGGTTGGCGAAACCCGACGCAGACACGATGCGCCGGATGAGAACCATCAGAGCCTGCCTTGCGCATCCCGTTGGATGCCCGCCAACCTTAGCGGCTGAGAAGAAACTCGAGCGTCTGCTTCCAGTCGGTCATCCGGATGGGCGTGCCGTGCGAGCCGGTGTCAAACAGGACGAACCGCGCCGGATACCCCTCGCTTGAGCGTTGCACGCTGTCGAACACCGATTTCTGGTCCTGCCAGGCATAGACCGTGTCGAGGCTGCCATGGGTAAAGACGATCGGCATTCGCGCCCGCACCGCCGCACTCTTGACAATTCCCATGTCGGGCGCGCCGCCGAGCAGCGTCATGCCGGCAAGCCGCGGCACCAGCGCCGGATCATTGGCAAGCTTCGAGCAGATGATCGCCCCCATCGAGGCGCAGGCCAGCACCACCGGCGCCCGGCCGGCGATGATCAGTTCCCTGATGTCGGCCGCGCCGGCATCGTCAAAACTTTTGACGGTCGGCGACAGATAGGCGCCGCCATTGAGCAGCACGAGGTTCTTCAGCCGGTTGAAGTTCCCGCCGAATGTATAGTCGTTCATGCCCAGCCGCTGGTCCCCGCCCCGCCCATGCACGAAAATGACCGCAAACCGTGCCTTGGAATAGTCACCGGTGACACCGGTCTCGACCGAACGTCCGTTGGCTTCGTGCAGCGCCACCCGGCTCTGCCTCTTCACCCCCAGCGAAACGTATTTCGACTGAACCCGCCGCTCCGGCTCCACGTCCCGCTTGTGGATGTCGCGCAACTTGTCATAGGCGACAACCTCGAATGAGCCGTCCTGGGAAATCGACAGAATGCCCGGATAGGCAAAAAGCCGGTCCTTGTGCCCCCGCAGTTCGAACCCCTGTGCCGGCGCGACCGCACCGGTCAGCACCGCCAGGGCAAGGATTATCGCTCGCCGCGCATCAACTACGCCGCGCAAAGCCGCGAACCAAATGCTACACAGTCGATTGAAAGAACGGATTCTGGCACACTCCGGCTGATTCGTTTTCCCAATCTACATCAGGCATCACGGCGATATGGACGATTCCAACGATCTTTTTTCCACAGCTGGCACCTCCGCGGCAACGCCCGCGCCAAAAACGGAAAACACGGCAGCAAGACAACCCGCCGCTGCGGCGCCGAAAGCGACCCGGCCGGAGGCCTCCAAAGCGGGTGCTCCCGCCAGCGGTGACGCCTATGATGCCTCCACCATCGAGGTCCTGGAAGGCCTCGAACCGGTGCGCCGCCGTCCTGGCATGTATATCGGCGGCACGGACGAACGCGCCCTTCACCACCTGTTCGCCGAAGTCATCGACAACTCGATGGACGAAGCCGTGGCCGGGCACGCCAACTTCATAGAGGTCGAGCTCGACGCGGACGGCTACCTTTCCGTCACAGACAACGGCCGCGGCATTCCTGTGGAAAACCATCCGAAGTTTCCCGGCAAGTCCACCCTCGAGGTGATCATGACGGTGCTGCACGCCGGCGGCAAGTTCGACAGCAAGGTCTATGAAACTTCGGGCGGCCTGCACGGCGTCGGCGTTTCCGTGGTCAACGCGCTGTCGGATGATCTGGTGGTCGAGATCGCGCGCAACAAGAAACTCTACCGGCAGCGCTTTTCCCGCGGCATTCCGCAGGGCGGCCTCGAGGAGCTCGGCGACATTCACAACCGCCGCGGCACCAAGGTCCGCTTCCATCCCGATCCGGACATCTTCGGCGCCGGCGCCCGGTTTGACCCGGGACGGCTCTACCGCATGGCCCGCTCCAAGGCCTATCTGTTCGGCGGCGTCGAGATCCGCTGGGTCTGCGCTGCATCGCTGGTCGAAGGCACCGATACCCCGGAAAAGGCCGTGTTTCACTTCCCAGGCGGCCTCAAGGACTATCTGGAGGCCTCGCTTGGCAAGGAACATCGCGTCAACCGCGACATCTTCGCCGGCAAGACCGAGCGTTCCGGCGGCCACGGTTCGCTGGAATGGGCGATCACCTGGTATGGCGGAGATTCGTCGATCAGCTCCTACTGCAACACCATCCCGACGCCGGACGGCGGCACCCATGAAGCGGGCCTGCGCATCGCGCTGACCAAGGGGCTGAAGGCCTATGCCGAGCTCACCGGCAACAAGCGCGCCGCCGCGATCACCACCGACGACGTGATGATCTCCTCGATCGGCATGCTGTCGGTCTTCATCCGCGAACCGGAATTCGTCGGCCAGACCAAGGACAAGCTGGCGACCGTCGAGGCCCAGAGGATCGTCGAGAATGCCCTGCGCGATCCGTTCGACCATTTCCTCGCGGACTCACCCGCCGAAGCCGACAAGCTGCTTGAATGGGTGATCGACCGCGCTGACGAACGGGTCAGACGCCGCAAGGAAAAGGAAGTCAACCGCAAGACCGCCGTCAGGAAACTCAGGCTCCCCGGCAAGCTGTCCGATTGCAGCCAGACCGCCGCGGCCGGGGCTGAATTGTTCATCGTCGAGGGCGATTCCGCTGGAGGCTCGGCAAAACAGGCCCGCGACCGCTCCAACCAGGCCATCCTGCCGTTGCGCGGGAAAATCCTCAACGTGGCGAGTGCAGGCCGCGAGAAGCTCGGCGCGAACCAGCAGATCGCCGATCTCATTCAGGCACTTGGGTGCGGGACCCGGTCGAAATACCGCGAAGAAGACCTGCGCTACGAGCGCATCATCATCATGACCGATGCCGACGTCGATGGTGCCCATATCGCATCGCTGCTGATCACCTTCTTCTATCAGGAAATGCCCGAACTGATCCGCCAGGGCCACCTCTATCTCGCTGTCCCGCCGCTCTACAAGCTCACCCAGGGCGCCAAGTCGCTCTATGCCCGTGACGACGCACACAGGGTGGAACTGCTGGAAACCGAATTCACCGGTCGCGGCAAGGTCGAGATCAACCGGTTCAAGGGGCTTGGCGAAATGATGGCCTCGCAGCTGAAAGAGACCACCATGGATCCCGCCAAGCGGACCCTCTTGAAGGTTGCGGTCGACGTGAGCGATCCGGAATCGACCCGGGACACCGTCGACAACCTGATGGGGACAAAGGCCGACGCTCGTTTCCGCTTCATCCAGGAACACGCAGCCTTCGCCGAGAATCTCGACATCTGAGCAGGATCGACGTCAGGCGGCCTGTGCGGCCAGCGCCTGGGCGTAATCGCGCGAGGCTTGGCGACGCCAGCTGAAATGCATGGTTTCGACCAGCCGCAGCAGTTCCGCAACCGATGGCAGGTTTGCCGCATCGCGTGCATGGCGTTGCAGGAGTTCCGCGGTGACCAGTCCTGGATCGACAGCGGCCTGATTGCGCGACGCCGCGCGCCAGATCTGGGTTGCGGTAACGAACACCGGCGCCAGGTCGCCCCCGAGCCCGACGGACCGGTAAAGCGCCCGCATCGCGGTTTCACGCCCGTCGATCAATATGCCGCGGACCCGCGAATCGCTCATGCCCGACAGCGACACCACGGCGCTGGCGAAGAAATCAACATTGCCCGCGCACAAGGCATGGATCAGGAAGGCAGGAGTCAGGCGTCCCGATATGCGCAGGTGCTCGACAAGCGCCGGAATCTCGTCCTGGGCCACCGTCTCGGCCAGTCTCAACGTGGCCGTCATGCAGGCTTCCTCGGTGATCTTGCGGCCACGGCTTCCGCCAATGGCAGAGCGGATGAAATCCGATCCGGCCAGCGCCGCGCCGAGCCGCTCCACCAGCGCCTGACGTACATCGCAAGGCAGATCCGGGCGTTCGAACAGCCGGGCCCGGATTTCGGCCTCGTCGCCGAACCGCTCGGCAATCCGGCGCAGCGAAATCCGCGCAATGGATACGTGCGGATTATCCAGCATGTCGGCAACCGCTTCGGGTTCCCCGACTTCCGCCATCGCGGCCGCGACCGACACGGACACCGGGCACCGGAACGCCACGAAGCGCTGAAGCGATGAGCGGCCGGAGGCAACGATTTCGATCAGGTCATTGTCGGCCAGCGCCGGAGACAGCGCGATGACCCTTCCGGCCACCTCGATCTGGTCGAAAGCCAGCCCCAGCAGGATGCTGCGCGGTGCGTGTTCAACCAGGGCAAGGCCTTCGGCAAGCGCCAGCCGGACCTTGGGAGAAGGATCCTCGAGCAGCAGCGCCAGAGCCGCCTCGGCCTCCTGTCGTTCGGATGGGTCCATGCGTCCTTGCGCGTAGGCCTGGGTCAAGGCCTTGGTTGCACGGCAGCGGTCACCGACCTTGGCGGTTTCCGACCACTTCAAAAAGGACTTTACAATCATGAAAATGCGACCCCACTCGGTACCTGTGTCCTGACACTAGGGCCAAATGGTTTACGATCGGTTCACCATACTTGTTAACGTCTCGGCCACCCCCAAATCCTCGGCCGCTCCCTCTATCACGCTCGCCTTTTTGCCAAGCCCCCTCGCAAATCAGCGGAGATTTCCGCATTCTTTCAATATTATCGGATCGCAACGACGGGAAAGCGCCCGGCCCCCGCGCCGTCACTGTCCACAGCCCCTCGCCAAATCGGCCCCCTTCAGGATTCATCGGAATCTGGAACTTGCACATCGGTTTGGAACGCGGCATCAATACACCTGCAACTGTACGAGGGGTAAAGCATGCGCGGCATGTATCTTGAGGAATTCGAACCGGGCGCTGTGATTTCCCACACTCTGCGGCGAACGGTCACCGAAATGGACAACATGTTGTTTTCCAACATGACGCTCAATCCACAGCCGCTGCACATCGATTTCGAGTTTTGCAAGACCACGGAATTCGGCCAGCCATTGGTCAACTCGCTCTTCACGCTGGGCCTGATGATCGGGATCTCGGTCAACGACACAACGGTTGGCACGACCATCGCCAACCTGGGAATGAGCGAGGTTACATTCCCCAATCCGCTTTTTCACGGCGACACCGTACGGGTGGAAACCAAGGTGCTGACGGTTCGCGAATCGAAATCGAAGGACGACCGTGGCATCGTTGAAATGGAGCACCAGGCCTTTAACCAGCACGGCAAGCTGGTCGCCCGTTGCGTCCGCCAGGCCATGATGCGCAAAAGGCCGAAGGCATGATGCGCTCGCTGCTGTTCGTTCCAGGCGACTCGGAACGCAAGATGGCCAAGGCTGCAAGCTCCGGCGCCGACGCGCTGATACTCGATCTTGAAGATTCGGTTGCGCAGGCCCGCAAGTCCGAAGCCCGCACGCTGGTGGCGTCCTTCCTCAACGACGCAGACAGGGGCGCAGGCACGCCATGGCTGATCGTGCGCGTCAACGCGCTTGACACGGGCATGAGTGACGACGATCTGGCGGCGGTGGTCGCAGCGTCTCCCGATGCGATCCTGCTGCCCAAGGCCGGGTCGGGCGCGGATATTCAGGATCTCAGCGCCCGGATCGGCGTGCATGAGGCCGAAGCAGGCCTTGAGGTTGGCAAGATCCGGATCCACGCGCTGATGACTGAGACGGCCGGCGGCATGTTGTCCGCAGGCTCCTTCGCCGCCAAGTCCGAACGTCTCTCGGCGCTGGCATGGGGCGCCGAGGATCTCGCCGCCGACATCGGGGCCTCCTCCAACAAGAATGACAACGGCGTCTACACCGATGTCTTCCGCATGGCGCGAAGCCTGACCATCCTGGCAGCCGCCCATTCCCGCGTCGATGCGATCGACACCGTGTTCACCGACTTTCGCGACATGGAAGGGCTGGATGCCGAGTGCCGCGCGGCCGTCCGCGATGGATTCACCGGCAAGATGGCCATTCACCCGGACCAGGTGGCGGTGATCAACAAGGCCTTCACCCCTGCGCCCGAAGACGTGGAACGCGCCGTCAGGATCCTGGCGCTGTTCGCCGCCGCAGGCCCCGACACCGGTGTTCTGTCGCTCGACGGCAAGATGATAGACCGGCCGCATCTGCGTCAGGCCGAACGCGTGGCGCGGCGGGCCGGACTGGAGCCGCACGCAGTGCCCGAAATTCAATAACGCCGGTTACTTGTTGAGCGGCCAGGCAGGCCGTCGCAACTCGAAGGTCTCGGCTGCATCGGCATAATCCATGTAGCCAAGACGCGCCAGCGGCGCCACGGTCGCCATGTCGAACCGGCCATCGACAATTGCCGCCTCGTCGATATGGATTCCCACCACCTGGCCGATGACCACGAAGGAGCCGCTCGGCTTGCCCTCGAGGCTCTTCGCCTCGAAGATTTCCGTCACCTTGCATTCCAGCGCCGCATGGGCTTCGGCCACGAACGGCGCATTGATCAGCTGAGCTTCAGCCATTGTCAGGCCGGAGAAATCGAATTCGTTCTCGCCGTAAGGCGCGTCGGCCGACGAGAGGTTCATCTGCTCGGTCAGGGCGCGGCCGACCATGCTGGTGGTGAAGACCCGTGTTTCCTCGACATTGCGCAGCGTGTCCTTGCGCCCCGACGACGAGAACATCACCATCTTCGGATGATCGGATATCGCGTTGAAAAACGAGTATGGTGCGAGGTTGACCGATCCGTCGTTGCCCCGGGTACCGATCCAGCCGATCGGTCGCGGCGAGACAATCGCCTTGAACGGGTCATGCGGCAGCCCGTGGTCATTCTTCTGCGCGGTGTAGAACATCGCGTCTATTCCCCGGCGAAGGTGACGATATCGGCGAGCTCGGGCCTTGGCCGTTCGCCCGGATGCATCTTCGGTGTCCCGATGTGGATGAAGCCGGCGACCTTCTCGCCGCCGGAAATCCCGAGAACCGGATATGCCCGCTCGTCGAAGGCAAACCATTCGGTCAGCCAGTTCGAGGCATAACCGAGCGCATTTGCCGCCATCACCAGATTGAGACAGACCGCGCCTGCGCTCAACACCTGTTCCCATTCGGGGATTTTGACGTGGGGTGCGGCGCGCGAGACAACCGCGATCACCACCGGCGCGCGGGTCAGCCGGGCTTTCTCGACCGCGATCATGTCTTCCGCCATATCCGGCTTGTTGGCCATGGCGATCTCCGCCAGTTCCAGCGACATCCGCTCCCTGACCGCGCCCGAATAGACGATGAACCGCCATGGCGCGAGCTTGCCGTGATCAGGAACCCGGCTGGCAAGCTTCAGCATGTCCTCGATTTCAGCCCGTGACGGTCCCGGCTCGCTCATCTGAAACGCAGGGATGGAGCGGCGGGTTTCGAGATAGGTTTTCAGGGCAGCATTGACCGGCATGTCTTCCTCGTGCATTCAGGTTTGACCGAAAACGGTCATGAATTTGCCATGGCTCTGGGGTCCAAGTGACCTCTCGCATTCCAGAAGTCAACCGGACCGTACCTTATGAACAGACTGTCTATTGTTCTTCTTTCCGCACTGACGTTTCTGGTGCAGTTCAACGTCGCCAACGCCCAGGATGCCTTTGCCACCGGTGACGAACCGAAGATCACCCTGCCCGGGCTGACGGAATACGCACCGGCCGGCTCCGATGGCGACAATGCGGCGATCAGGCGGACGGTGCGCATGGAAGCCGCGCTAACCGAGACGAGCGAACCGCTCAAGCACGGATTGACCTGGCGCATCTTCCACACCACGCCTGGACCGGACGGCAAACTGCCGCTGCTTGCCAGTTCCGAGGGTGGATCGGCGGAATTCGAGTTCGAGCCGGGCGACTATTTCCTGCACGTGGCCTTCGGCCGCGCCGGCGTCACCAAGAAGCTGACGGTGCCGAGAGACGGGCCGATCGAGAAACAGCATATCGTCATGGAGGCCGGCGGACTGATCCTCAACGCAGTCTCCGGGGTCGATGCGCGCATTCCTTCCAGCCAGCTGCGCTTCAACATCTACAAGGCCGAGGAAGGCATCGACGGCGAACAGCAGCTCGTGGTCGAGGACGTCAAGCCCAACACCATCGTCCGTCTCAATGCCGGCACCTACCACATTGTTTCGGAATACGGCTCCGTCAACGCGGTCATCCGCTCCGACATCCGGGTCGAGGCCGGCAAGCTGACCGAGGCCGTCATCCAGCACCGCGCCGCCCAGCTGACCCTCAAGCTGGTCGCCGAACCGGGCGGAGAAGCCATCGCCGACACCGCCTGGTCGATCCTGACATCCGGCGGCGACGTGGTGTCGGAAAGCGTCGGCGCCTTCCCCACCATCGTGCTTGCCGAAGGCGAATACACCGCCATCGCCCGCAACAAGGCCAAGGTGCTGCAGCGCGAATTCACCGTGGTCGCCGGCCGCAATGCGGATGTGGAAGTCCTGCTCAACTAGGCGCTCTTGAGCCGCCTGTCCGTCACGCGCTGCGGCGGCCCCAGATCGAAGACCGAATTGTAGAGCGTTTCGAGCAGCTGTTTCCGGTCGGTGAGGCAGGCGAGTTCATCCGCTTCGAGCACCCTGCCCGCACGGGCGACTATCGTCGTTCCCGACAGCCTGCGGAATTCGCGGATCAGCAAAGAGATCCTGAGCGTCATCGACACCCGGCTGGCGAGATGAAACAGGCGGCCGTTCTGGCCGCCGAAATAGACCGGGATGACCGATGCGCGCGCCGCCTGAACCAGCCGCGCCGGGAACATCTTCCAGGGCAGATCGACCGCGCGGCCAAATCCTTTCGGCGCAGTTGCGACCCCTCCCGCCGGGAACACCACCACCGTCACACCGGATTTCAAGAGCCGTACCGCTTCGTGCCGGGTCGCCATGTTCATGGCCAGCGCCTCGCGGGTCTCGTCAAACGAGATCGGCAGCGCGTAGGGCGCAATCTCGGGAATCTTCATCAGATCATTGTTGATCAGCACGCGGAACGGCCGCCCAAGGGCTTCGGCCATCGCCAGCACCGCGATGCCGTCACCGATGCCGAAGGGATGGTTGGCTACGATCACGAGCGGGCTGTCTGGAAGGTTGCGCGGCGGCCACTCGGACCTGAGGTCGAGACGGATATCGATCAGGTCGAGCATCTTCGTGAATATCTGCTGGCCCTGCGGGACGATGTCCCGGCTCCAGATCTGGTAGAGCCTGAGGTAACGGTCGCGGCCCGACAGGCCCTCGATCGACCGGATGATCCAGCGTTTGAACCGGGGCTGGTTTTCGTTGGCGTAGCTCAATTGATCGAGGCGCATCGTGGTTCTCGAAGAAGACAAGGTCGCTTCGCATGCCACGTCTGCATGAACATCGTGTGACAACCGGCGCGGCAAGGTCGGCCTGCCGCGCCGGAAAGGGCTCAGGCGGCCCGCGATGCCTTCTCGGCGTTCTTGCGCAGCATGTCGGGCGGGGTTGCCTCCTCGACCAGTTGCGCAATCGCCGCATCGAGCGTCATCGACACCTGGTCGCGGCTTCCGAGCCTGCGGACATTGACGGCCTGTTCCTCGGCTTCGCGCATGCCGCAGACCAGAATCACCGGCACCTTGGCCAGCGAATGCTCGCGGACCTTGTAGTTGATCTTCTCGTTGCGGAAGTCGGTTTCCACCTGAAGTCCTGCATCACGCAGCTTCTGGGCAACCAAAGCGCCGTAGTCATCGGCCTCGGAGGTGATCGTCGCAACGACAACCTGCAGCGGCGCGAACCACAGCGGCATGTGCCCGGCATGGCTTTCGATCAGGATGCCGAGAAAGCGCTCGAGCGATCCGCAGATCGCCCGGTGCACCATGACCGGCTGCTTCTTCTCCGAATCGGAGCCGATATAGAAGGCGCCGAAACGTTCGGGCAGGTTGAAGTCGACCTGGGTCGTGCCGCACTGCCAATCGCGGCCGATCGCATCGCGCAGGGTGTACTCGAACTTGGGTCCGTAGAACGTCCCCTCGCCTTCGTTGATGCCGACCTTGATGCGGCTGTCCTCGCGCGCCATGCGCTCGAGCGCCCCCTTCAGGATCTCCTCGGCATGATCCCACATGGCGTCCGTACCGACGCGCTTTTCCGGCCGGGTGGCGAGCTTGACCACGACCTCCTCGAAGCCGAAATCCTTGTAGACCGACATCATCAGATCGTTGATTTTCAGGATCTCCGCCTCAAGCTGCTCTTCGGTGCAGAAGACATGCGCGTCGTCCTGGGTAAAGGCCCGCACCCGCATCAGCCCGTGCAGCGCGCCCGACGGCTCGTAGCGGTGCACATTGCCGAATTCGGCGAGCCGGACCGGCAGGTCGCGGTAGGATTTCAGCCCGTGCTTGAAAATCTGCACATGGCCGGGACAGTTCATCGGCTTGAGCGCGAAGATCCGGTTGTCGGCGTTCTCATCGTCGGGATTGGTGAAGGCATGGGCGGATTTCACCGCGAACATGTTTTCCTGGTACCAGCCCCAGTGACCGGAGGTCTCCCACAGGCTCTTGTCGAGGATCTGCGGCGCATTTACCTCCTCATAATCGTTCTCGAGCCGCCGCCGCATGTAGGCGACGAGGTTCTGGAACATCTTCCAGCCCTTGGAATGCCAAAACACCACGCCCGGCCCCTCTTCCTGGAAGTGGAACAGGTCCATTTCGCGGCCCAGGCGGCGATGGTCGCGCTTCTCGGCTTCTTCCAGCATGTGCAGATAGGCGTCGAGTTCGGCCTGCTCGGCCCAGGCCGTGCCGTAGATGCGGGTCAGCATGGTGTTGTTGGAATCGCCGCGCCAGTAGGCCCCCGCGACCTTCATCAGCTTGAAGGCGGTGCCGATCTGGCCGGTCGAGGCCATGTGCGGGCCGCGGCAGAGGTCGAACCAGTCGCCCTGGCGGTAAATCTTCAGATCCTGGTCGGCGGGAATCGCCTCGATCAACTCGACCTTGTAGGACTCGCCCTTGTCCTCGAACACGCGCCTGGCTTCATCGCGCGACCAGACCTCCTTGGTGAAGGGCTTGTTGCGGGCGATGATCTCTTTCATCTTCTTTTCGATCACCGGCAGGTCTTCCGGCGTGAACGGCTGGTTCCTGGCGAAATCGTAGTAGAATCCGTTCTCGATCACCGGGCCGATGGTTACCTGGGTGCCGGGAAACAGCTCCTGCACGGCCTCGGCCATCACATGCGCGGTATCGTGCCGGATCAGTTCCAGCGCACGCGGATCGGTACGGGTGACAATCTCCAGCGCGCCGTCACGGACCGGATCGCTCAGATCGGTGAGTTCACCGTCGAGCGCGATCGCGACAGCCTTCTTGGCCAGCGACTTGGAAATCAACTCGGCAACCTCGCGGCCGGTCGTGCCGGCGGGGTATTCGCGCTTGGAGCCATCGGGAAATGTGAGGGATACGGCAGAAGCCATGGCAGTCTCTCCTTGATCCAGTCCCGCCAACGAACGCGGGTGGTTGAGTATTGTGTGTGCAGGGCGGCGTTTACGCGATTTGGCCAAGACGGGCAAGTATAGCGGTTGCAGCACGCCAAAATCGGCCCCAACCTGATGCCTGAAGGTGTCAGTTTGACCTATTTGCAGGCGCCGCAATGTCGCCCTATGGCCGCAAACCGCCATGGCGCCCACCACACCTGCCGCGCATCCAGCGTTTCGGGCACATTGTCGATGCCGTGGGTTCCGCCGGGGCCGCAGCGGCCGACCCGGAACAGCGCCAGCCAGCCGCCCTTCCATAGCCCGTGCCGGGCGATTGCCTCGTAACCATATTCCGAACAGGTCGGCAGGTGCCTGCAGGAATTACCGATAAAGCCGGACAATGTCAGTTGGTAGAGCCGCACCAGCCCGGTGCCCAGAAGCCGTCCGGGCGTCTTGGGCCAGGGCCCGCGCCAGTTCCGGCCCTTCGCATCCGCTGCGCTCAAGCCGCGTCTTCCTTGCCCTTGCGCGCCGCGATCTGGTCGAGGCAATCGACCACGGCGTCGAACGTCAATAATGTCGAGGCGTGCCGCGCGCGATAGTCGCGCACCGGTTCAAGGAACTTGAGATCGGCGAACCGGCCTTCAGGGGTCGGACCGTTTTCCTTGAGCATCCTGCGCATGGTTTCGCGCACCTCGCGCAACTCCGTTGCACTCGCACCGATGATGTTGCGCGCCATGATCGACGAGGATGCCTGGCCGAGCGCACAGGCCTTGACGTCGTGGGCGAAGTCACAAACCCGGTCGCCGTCCATCTTCAACCAGACCTTGACCTTGGATCCGCACAGTTTCGAGTGGGCCGAGGCTTCCGCATCCGCATCTTCGAGAGATCCGATGCGCGGAATGTTGCCGGCAAATTCCAGGATCCGGGCATTGTATACATCGTCGATCATCGGTTCGGACCTTTCCCTGGATTTGCGTCCCGCCATTTGGGTTGCGACACGAGAAGGCGGTGCCCATCTCGACGCGCGCCTTTAGATGACTATATAGTACCTGTCAGGCGTTCGGCAAAACCTGTTTGCCGTGCGCCGAGGGAGACCGTGCCGGAGGGCTTGCGCCCGAAAGCCCCGGAACCCGCTGGACATGAAATGCGGCGCGGCCAGCATTATTGTCCGAGTGCGTGGTCCGACTGAATGCGAACAACGTAAAGGGTGCAATTCCCTACGGAGACCACGAGCATGGATGCCATCGTCAAGACCCTGGATGCCAAGGACAACCGCCCGACGGAAGCCGAAGCCGAGGAAGCCGTCCGCACGCTGTTGCGCTGGGTTGGCGATGACATCAACCGCGAAGGCCTGCGCGACACGCCAAAGCGCGTGGTCAAGGCCTACAAGGAGCTGTTTTCCGGCTACGACCAGGATGTCGAGGAAGAACTTGGACGCACCTTCGAGGAAGTTGCGGGCTATGACGACATCGTGCTGGTCAAGGACATCCCGTTCTTCTCCCATTGCGAACACCACATGGTGCCGATCATCGGCAAGGCCCATGTCGCCTACCTGCCGGACGGCAAGGTTCTCGGCCTGTCGAAAATCGCGCGGGTTATCGAAATCTACGGGCGCCGCCTGCAGATCCAGGAAACCATGACCGCCCAGATTGCCCATTCCATCGACGATGCCTTGCATCCGCGCGGCGTCGCGGTGATGATCGAGGCCGAACACATGTGCATGGCCATGCGCGGCATCAAGAAGCAAGGCTCGACAACCATCACCACGACCTTTACAGGCGCTTTCAAGACGGATCCGCACGAACAGGTCCGCTTCATGACATTGATCAGGGGTTGAATGCGAACCCCGAACTGAGGGGTTCCCATGACGTCTTCATTCAAGGCACCACCTGCCGACAAGTTCGTGCTCGAGGAAGGCGCGGAGCTGTCGCCCCGCTTCGACGCCAACGGCCTGATCACGGCGGTTGTCGCCGATAGCCGCGACAACGCGGTGCTGATGCTTGCGCACATGAATGCCGAAGCCCTCAGGCTGACCATCGACACCGGGATCGCCCATTACTGGAGCCGTTCGCGCAACTCGCTGTGGAAGAAGGGTGAAACCTCCGGCAATCTTCAGATGGTCGATGAAATCCGCGTCGATTGCGACCAGGATGCCGTTCTGCTGAAGGTCCGGGTCAGCGGCGCCGATGCGACATGCCATACCGGCAGACGCTCCTGTTTCTACCGCAAAGTGGTCGGCAGGGACGGCGAAACCCGGCTTGAAATCGACTCCGAGCCGCTTTTCGATCCCGCATCCGTGTATACTGATCATTAGGCAAGCTGCACCATTTTGAAGCAGCAGTCTGTCTCCTTCACCAATTTGCAACCCAACTCTGGTGTCATCGACTTGAACGCGGAGGAGTGTTCGGCGGGGAAGGAAAGATAATGCTGAACTGGAACATGAGCCGTACCACAGAGCCAGTCACTGCCGCAGATGCCGGCAGCATAATGGCCATGACACCGGTGGGTGGGATGCAACACAAGCCTACGGAAAAACCAAGGATTGCCCTCGCTCTGGGCGGCGGCGCCGCTCGCGGATGGGCTCATATCGGTGTCCTGCGGGCGCTGGACGAAGCCGGCGTCGAGGTTTCGATGATTGCCGGAACCTCCATCGGTGCCCTGGTCGGAGGCTGCTACCTGGCCGGACGGCTGGACGAGCTGGAAAACTTTGCCCGAAGCCTGACCATGCGCCGGATTGCCGGGCTGCTGGACTTCGCCATCGGCGGCGGCGGCCTGTTCGGCGGGATGCGGCTCAACGACCGCATGCAGGAACACCTCATCGGCGTCAATATCGAGGATCTCGACCGGACCTTCGTCGCCGTCGCCGCGGAGCTCAACACCGGGCACGAAGTCTGGATATCATCGGGATCGCTGATTACCGGCATTCGCGCCTCCTATGCGCTGCCGGGAATTTTCGAACCGGTCCGCTGCAACAACCGGACACTGCTCGATGGCGCGCTGGTCAACCCGGTGCCGGTATCGGTCTGCCGCGCCCACGAGCAGCCGCTCGTCGTGGCGGTCAACCTGCACTACGATCTCTATGGCCGTTCGGCGGTGATCAAGCACACGGCAAGCGAGCCTGCTCCCGCCTATGACGGCCCCGAGCGGCGCCAGAAGCCACGCGAAAGCCGGATCGGCATGACCTCGGTCATGGTCCAGGCGTTCAACATCATTCAGGACCGGATTTCGCGGGCGCGCCTTGCCGGCGACCCGCCCGATCTGTCGCTGCACCCGCGACTGTCGGACATTGGCCTGTCGGAATTCCACCGCGCCAGCGAAGCCATCGACCGCGGCTACCAGGAGGCTTCCGCGAAACTCGGCGAGATCATGCGCATGCAGGCGATCCTGTCACCGGCCTGAACCGGCACCACGGTCGCGCGTGGCAATCCCGAACCGGCCGCAGTTGCGTGGCATACAAGCCACCCAGCGGTTGCCTTGGACCAGCAAACCCGGGCGATCAGCCCGCGATATAGGCCTTGATCTCCTCGGCTTCGCGCTCGACGTCTTCGATGCGCCGCCGCACCACGTCGCCAATCGAGATGATCCCGATCAGGGCGCCGTCCTTCTCGACCGGCAAATGCCTGAACCGGCCATTGGTCATCAGCTCCATCACCTGGTTGATGCTGTGATCTTCGCCACAGGTCGTCACCTTGGACGTCATGATGGCCGAAATTGGCGCTGAGAGCGCGGCAGCCCCTTTCGATGCCACTGCACGCACGATATCGCGTTCGGAAAGAATGCCCGCTATCTTGCCGCCATTGCCGGTCACCACGACCGCGCCGATCTTGTTGTCGGAAAGAAATCGCACCGCTTCCTCGGTTCCCATCGTGGGATTCACGGTGACGACGTTGCGACCCTTCTGGTCAAGTATCTGTTTTACAGTCATTCAATCCTCCTTCCGCCATAGGCCTCATTGTCCCGGGCGCTCCCCAACGCCGGGAACATATGGTGCGCTTGAACCCGGACGTTTGCAAGCCTGCGGACCTTCCAGCGCATGACGCTCGCCCGACATCCGCCCAATTGTCGCGGAACGGGTCAAATGGCCACCAAAAGCCATGGATTCTCGGGGGACAGGCCCTCTCCGGGATGGCTCGGTTCGCCGGATCCGGAAACAGGACAGCAAGCCCCCTATGAAAACCGGCCCGGCTGGGTCAGTGCGGCTCAATCGGATCGAACAGCGAAAATGTCAAAAAGCCGAACAGGAAGCCGCCGACATGCGCCTCCCAGGCGATGGCGGAATCGGCGATGCCGAATGAAAAGCCGACCGCGGCCAGCATGTTGATGCCAAACCAGACCACGAGAAACCCGAAAACCGTGCGATTTCGGAGCGATTGCACGATGCTCAGCCGACGGTTGAGATGAGCCTTGTCACGACGGAAACCGCCGCCATCGCCAAAGGCGAACCGCGCGGCCGCTCCCATCAGCGCCGAAACGACACCGGATGCGCCGACCATGACGCTCTGGTCACCCCAGTGAAAGGCGAGGAAAAGCGCCGCCGACGCAATCGCACTGAGGAACCAGAAGACGAGAAACCGGATCCAGCCGATGCGGCGCGCGACCACCGCGCCGAAGGCCGCAAGCCAGAACGAATTCAGCGCCAGGTGGGCGTATCCGCCATGAAGCAGCGAATAGGTGACGGGCGACCAGAGATAGGGACCGGCCTGCCCCGCAATCCCGAAGTCGTAGCGCTGCGGGATGAACGCCGTCTGCAGATAGATCTCGAGCATGGCGGCCCGCGGCAACAGCGAATCGAGCGCCACCTGTATTGCGACCATCACCAGAAGCATCGCCAGAACCACATTCGGCAGATTGAAGACCGGTTCATGTCGCGGCAATTGCGGCCCGGGGTCTCTTGCGTCGTGCTCGTGGCTCATGCGAAACCGCTCTCCGTTGTTCCAATGTCCATCCGACGAGCAGTAGAACCCGCACTGCACAGTGGCAACCGCCGGGTAAAAAAAAGCCGCTCGCATGGTGCGAACGGCTGGTCGAGTCCCCTCGTCCTAATTTGTGCTGAAGGAACGTCCTTCAAGAACTGATGCCCCAGGATGGCACGCCGCGCCGGTCACCGCAAACGCAACCCAATATTAACCTTAACGCCGCGGCCGTGGCATGGTTTTCGCATTGTTAACGCCAAAGACCGGCTGCCGGGTTCCGATTGCGCCAAAACGGCACATACAGGGACGCAGACAGCCCCGGAAACCACGGTGGCGACAAGATGAAACACAAAAACAGCTTTGAACTTTTCGAATACTGGACCGAAAAGCGCGGTGGCCGCGCAGCACCCAGCCGAACCGATATCGAGCCCGCTGACATCCGCACCCTGTTGCCGAATGTCTTCATCTGCGACCTCGCGGCTGACAACCAGCTCAACTTCCGTCTCGCCGGTACGGCGCTCTGCGCGCTTCACGGGCGGGAACTGAAAGGTACGGCATTTGCCTCGCTCTGGTTGGCCGACGGCGTCCGCAATGCCGGTCGCACCGGAGCCTCGGTCGCAACCGGCGCAATGCCTGCCGTCATGTCGCTCGATTGCCTGAGCCAGGGCGGACGGGTTGCGCAAGCCGAGATGCTTCTGCTCCCCATTACCGGACCCAGCGGTCTCAATGACAGGCTGATCGGGTTGTTGTCGGTCTTTGACCCGCCCTACTGGATCGGCCACGAACCGGTTGTTGGCTTTTCGACGACAGGCATTCGCTTCATCGACCAGACCCGCAATCCGGTGTTCCTGGCCAACCGACCCGAGGTCAGGATGCCGGCCTCCACCCCGACATTTGCCGCCGGGTTCAACGCAAACCGCAAGAAGGTCGCGCATCTGGTTGTACTTGACGGCGGCCGTCGCGATTAACGGGTGCATTCGGGCTTTGCTTACCCATTGTTAACATTGGCTGGATTAACATGAAGCCTCAATCGCCAGGAAATCGACAGGCTTTCATGTTGACCGCAACCACCGCACAGCACCCGTCCGATACGTCTGACCACGGGGAACAGAAGTTCCATCGCGTGACAATCTCTGTGCAGGGCCGCTTCATGCGTGCGGATCATTCCGAGCACGACTGCATTGTTGACGCGATGTCGCCTTTCGACGCCGTGATCAACAGCGGCTCGCGGCCGGAAGCCGGGGAACGTATCGTCGCCTATGTCGATTACATCGGCCGTATAGAGGGCAAGGTGGTCGAATCGGGGCTCCGCTCCTTCACCATTTCGCTGAACGCCACCGACCGCAAACGCGACAAGCTCTCCGCCCAGCTGACCTGGCTCGCAAACAAACACGAACTCGGACTGCCCGAAGACCGCCGCCATGAGCGCGTCTCGCCAAGCAATCCCGTCTCCGAAATCCGCCTCGACGATGGCCGCCGTTATCCGTGCCGCATCATCGACCTCTCCGTCTCCGGCGCCGCGGTTGAAATCGACGTTCGCCCGGCCTTCGGAACCATGGTGCTGCTCGGCAACATGCGCGGACGCGTGGTGCGCCATTTCCAGGAAGGTATCGCCATGGAATTCATGACGCTGCAGCCGGAAGAAGCCATCAATCAGATGTCCTGAACCCAGGCTATCGCGAGCGTACTATCTAACCGGCCGCAACGGCCGGTTTTTCATGTTGCGGCCAACCACAGCGGACTTCCCTGCCCTTCCGTGCCAAACTCCCGCCCAACCTCAGGCAGACCGGGGCGCAATCTCGTCGGCGATCGCGACGTTCAATATCTGTTCGAGCCGGGAAAGCGCGCGCTGCCACCAGTCCATCCATCACCCTGTGGTCGAAGGTGATCCGCACCTCGATGCTTCCGTTGGCGTCGAACACGCCATAGGTCAGGACGGCCAACAACGTTGAGAGAATGCGCTCGGAAATGGCCTTCTCGCTTACCAGCGAGGTGAGAAGATAGATGCCGAAGCAATTGGCACGCAGACGGCCTCAATTGAGAACGGCCCACCAGATCATGCAGCGCACCGGCCTTGGCAACCAGGCCACACGCCATAGCGCGAGAATCCTCGAACCTCGGCGACCGGGCTTGCCGCGAGCAGTCTCACTGCCTGGCTTACCTCGAAAGCCGAAGCGGTCCCGGGGCTCTTGTCCAGGGCGGCCGACAAGACCTCCTCGCCGTCATGCTCACGCTCGAGAATGATCGATCCAACCGGGCTCACATAATCGTAGAAACTCGGCCACGACAGTTTGACATAGGCGCGGCGGAGCCGCGGCTCCTCCATGCAGACCATGGCGAAAGCCCTCGCGAACACCGCTGCCCATATCGGCCGCCCGGCAGCGCGTTTGCGCGCCTCGACCAAGTGCGCAGTATCGATCCGTCAGAGGCGGCGTGCGGGACAACGGCTCACTTAGCGGCCGCGCATAAAATCCCCTGAATGCCCGAGTTACGGTCAGAATTTCGCCCGGTACACCGGCATGCAGCTCCGATCAGCCCGGCAGACCGCGCAGGGTGGCATCCGGATCTCATCCGCGACAAGACCGGAAGCCCGGCCGGCGCCGGTTCAGCGTCACATCTGCGGCGGAGCGTCAACGCATATGATGGCATGTCCGGATCCAATGGATCGCTTTCACACGAGCCGGCAGACCCACATCAGCTTCAGCAGGCGCGGCAGGCTCGGCAAGGTGTTGAAGGCGTAATAGGTCTGGCGGTCCTCTCCGCCATAGCTCGTCTTGTGCCTAACCAGGCTCTGGAATGGATAGACGAAACGGTTGATCAGAGAGTTGGTGTACATCCAGCGAAAACCGCGTCGGACCAGCCAGTTCTTCTCGAAAGTCCTGTCCTCTATCTTGTGAAACGGCGAAAGCCCGAGATGGAGATGGGCGACGCCTTCGGCCTGGAATGTCTCGATGGCGGTCCGCACCATGAAATAGGCAGCCAGCGGATCCGATGTCGGCAACCATCGCCGCGTAGCGGAAAGATAACCTGTCGGCTGCCCCTTCTCGTAGACCGGATCGAAAACGGCAAATCCCTCCGGCGCACCGTCGGAATTGAGCAGGAAAAACTTGCGCACCCCCGGCTCATCGGCAAGCACGACTGGGCGCACGAGGAAGCGCAAATCCCGGTTCCTGGCGACCCGGGTGCTTTTCCATGCTTGCGAGATGGCCTGCAGATCGGCCGGATTGAAATCGCCTGCCGGTGTTTCGCTGACTTTATAGCCGCGTGCGGTCAACCGGTTGGATGCAGTCCGGTAGCTCCGCAGTTGCGGCCCGCGAAAAGAAAACCTCTTGAGATCGACAATGCTCTCGCATCCGAAATCGTTCACGAAGAAGGAACGCTTCGAAAGAATTTCGGCGGTTTTCAGCGAAACCTGGCAGAAGACAACGTCGGAATGTCTGGCGAGGAAGCCATCGATGAGCGCTTCGTGGTGGTCCGGTTCCGCAACGGGATCGGCAAGCACGAAGGCCGTTCTTCCGACCATCTTGTAGGCCATGAAGCCCTTCTCATCGCCGAAATGGCGAAGCCCCGGCTGGAACGCGACCGAATACGCGATCGGGAAACTGCCATGCTGCCTCAGTAGCTCCAGGCGGATATCTTCTGAAATGCTTCCCATACTGGACCGACCGGTTCGAATTCTATTCTGCACAAATGACCGCTGGTCCCTCTTAGGCAGTAGCGATTGAATTGGCCACCGGTTTGTTCATGCGGGCACCATGCTGGCCGTAGAAGTAATTGATCGATGAATGCCCCGGAGTGCCTTGACCGAAATCAATCTGTCGGTTCCCGCTGCCAGCAGCCGTTTTGCCGCCCAGCCTCCCGCGGGAGGATCCAATGGCGCGCCGCGGGAAAGCATCCCGCGGCCATGGCCCTCCAGCTCGTTGCTCGCCAGACCCGCTGCCGGCCGGTACCGCGACGGGGAAGCATGGTTGCCAAACGCTGAATGCCGCCGGCGGCTTTTTATACTTGTTTTAGTCTCATTTTATTTCAGTTTTATACTTGTTTGAATTACATTAGTCTCAATTTAGTACTTAATTATACTGGTGTTTTTTGCGCCATGTCAAAGTCTGCGTGGCATTGTTGTCCCATAACGGGGAAACAAGACAATGCACAAACAAGTACAAGCAATGGGGAAAATTGCTGCGGCGTTTGGCCTGGCAATCACTGTCAACACAGCTGCAGCGGCAGCACCTACCAATCTGGTCGCAGCCGGAAATACAAATCCACCAATCGGCCATTTCGAGTTTTGCAAGACCTATCCGGATGAATGCACGGCGCTTGGCCGCGATCCGGGCCCCATGGCGCTGACGCGAAAGCGCTGGGCAACCTTGCTGGAGATCAACACACGTGTGAACCAGAGCATCCGGCCCGACACCGACCTCAACATCTACGGCGTCGAGGAACTCTGGTCCTACCCGCGCTCCGTTGGAGACTGCGAAGACTACGTGCTTCTCAAGCGGCACATGCTGATGGAGAAAGGCTTCTCGCCGAAAGATCTGCTGATAACCGTAGTTCTCCAGCCCAATGGCGACGGCCATGCCGTGCTGACGGTGCGAACGGATTACGGCGACTACATTCTCGACAACATGCGCGGTGATGTCCGCCTGTGGTCGGAAACCGGCTACACCTTCGTCAAACGGCAGTCATCCGAGCATGCTGCACGCTGGACCAAGCTCGGACCGGGATCGGCCACCGCCGTCGGTACCATCAAGAACTGATTTTTCACGTCCCGGACAAAGGCTCGCGGGGGCCTCCGGTACGTCACGCACAAGAACCGCAAGCAGCTAATGCACACGGTTCAGGGTTAGGCTCTGGTCGAGTCCCCATGCTTCCCCGCAACGGCCAGGCCTTGAGCCGACCCCAATGTCCCCTGGGGTCGGCTCCTTCATTTGCGCATGCGCCTGCTTGTGCGCATGACAGCTCGGCGGACAAGAGACTTCAGTCGATGCGCACAAGGCCCTTTGCAAAACGCCTGGCGTTCTCGACATAATGGCTGGCTGACAGCTTCAGCATCGCCTCGCTGTCGGCGCCGAGCGTCTTGACAACTTTCGCGGGCGAGCCGACCACCAGCGAATTGTCCGGAATGACCTTGCCTTCGGTGACCAGGGCCCCGGCCCCGATAAGGCAATTCTCGCCAATCTTCGCGCCGTTCAGCACAGTCGCTCCCATGCCGACCAGGCTGTTGTTGCCGATCGTACAGCCGTGCAGAATCGCCGCATGGCCGATGGTGCAGCCCTTGCCGATCACCAGCGGAAACCCGAGATCCGTATGCAGAACGCAATTTTCCTGGATATTGGATCCTTCGCCGACGGTGATCGATTCATTGTCGCCGCGCAGAACCGCGCCAAACCAGATGCCGGCGCCCTCCTCCAGAATCACGTTGCCGATGACCTGGGCGCTGTCCGCCACATAGTAGAACCCAGCCGGCAGTTTCGGTTGTTTCCCATCCAGACTGTAGATCGCCATTCGAATTTCCTCTTTCTCGCGTCGCCGGATCCGACGACATCTCCAACCGCTCTTTAAAGTGTTTGGGAACGAGATGGTATGATTCTGTTTCCGGACGGCGGTTTCGATCGCTTCCGACAACGGCATCAAGGTGAAGCAGCGGATCGGCGCTGACCTCGAGACTCAGGCCAGGAAGTAGCCGCTCGCGAAAGCCATTTGCAGCACGATGACGCCTGAACACATCGACCAGCCGGCTGCGACCAGAGCCAGCACCACATACAGCGGCAGCGAAACCAGTCCGGCCCGCCAGTTCCTGAACCCGTTGGCCAGCAGAAGCCGCGGCCCCACCAGCGCCGCCAGAGCGAGTTCGGCGCCGAGCCGAAACGGCCGCGCCGGCATTCCGGCAAGTTCGGGCTCACGCCACCCGGCAAGCCGGACGATCTCGAGTCCGACCCAGGCTGCGGCAAATCCGGTGGCCATTGCAAACATCGCGGCAAGGAAGTCGAGGGAATAAATCATTGGTTAACCATGTCCGGTCCAGAGTTGAGGCTCGTCAACCCATCCTGCAAGCGCCATGCCGCGGCCGGATGTCCCATACTGGTACAGATCAAAACAACCGGCCCCCATGTCCGACACTTCATCCACCATCGAACACGCGCCGCTTCTGTCGCCCCGCTTCGTCTGGAAACTGACCGCCGTCATTCTGGTGATGTGTCTCATCACGCTTGCGATTGCGGTGACCGGACGGATGATCGGAAAAAGCATTTCCTACGCCGGCAACACCGCAGACCGGACGCTGCACGAAATCGTAATCGGCAATGATGTCATCAGCCTGCCGTCGAACGTGATCCGTTTCGAGAGCCAGCGTGTCTCGGGCGCCCAGACCGCGGTAGACACCTATTTCTCATGGCCTGGAATGAACGGTTACAGCGAAGCCCGGCGTGACATCTTCAACCAGACCCGATCGGCCAACGGATTGATCTTTGCCCGCATCGCACAGGCCACCATGTCCCGCGACATGTCGGGTCGTTTCACACCGATCTACAAGAGATTGACCGATGGACCGCCACTTGCCGGGCCGGCGGGACTCGATTCGTTCCGGCTGCGCCCGGGCGCCGGCTATGCCAACGAATTGATGTATGTGGAACGGGCCGGCGGCGAACGGCCCTACGCCGTTCGGTGCCTGGTGGAAGAACTGTCGGGAACCGACAACAGCTTCACCACCCAGACAGGCTGCCAGCGCGACATCTTCATCGGCAAGGACCTGTCAGTCACCTACCGGTTCTCGATCGATCTGCTGCCGCATTGGCAGGAGATCGAGCACGACATCCGCACACGCCTCGAGGCGGCGCTGGTCAGGTGAGGTCGACGTCGAGGATCGCCATCGAGAAATTGTAGGACAGGTCGCCATCCTCGTCGTCACGGAAAACGATGCCGAGGAACTCGTCGCCCATATAGACCTCAGCCGAATCGTCCTTGCGGGGACGGGCCTTGACCACCATCTGCGCATTGAAAATACGCTTGAAATAAGCGTCCAGCTTTTTGATTTCGTCCGGTTTCACAGCACTCTCCTGGGCAATTGTGTTCGCCGGGCTTGTGACACGTCAGCCAGACCAAATCAAACCCGCGTTCCGGTTTTCAAGAGATTATCCCGGCGCGATGTGAAAGCGCCGCTCTCAGGCGCCGTTGTTGAGCATCTGGTCCATCGCCCGCGACGGCTCCTCGCACCCCGCCGTTCCGACAACCCGGGCGGGGACCCCCGCCACGGTGGAATTAGGCGGCACCGGCTTGAGTACCACGGAGCCTGCCGCCACACGGCTGCAATGGCCGATCTCGATATTGCCGAGCACTTTCGCGCCTGCGCCGATGAGCACGCCGTCCCTGATCTTGGGGTGACGGTCACCGGTCTCCTTGCCGGTTCCGCCAAGTGTAACCCCTTGAAGAATGGAGACATTGTCGCCAATCGTCGCGGTCATGCCGACCACCAGGCCGGTCGCATGATCGAGAAACAACCCCTTGCCGACCTTTGCCGCGGGATGAATATCGGTCTGGAAAATTTCCGATGACCGGCTTTGCAGGTAGAGCGCCAAATCCACCCGCCCCTTGCCCCACAGCCAATGGGCAAGACGGTGTGTCTGGATGGCGTGGAACCCCTTGAAATAGAGCACCGGCTGGATGAACCGGGTGCAGGCCGGGTCGCGGTCATAGACGGCCTGGATGTCGACACGCAGAACGGCACCCCAATCGCGCCAGTCGCTGACCATTTCCAGGAAGGTCTGCCGCAGCAGATTGGCCTGCAGGTCCTGGTGGTCAAGCCGCTCGCAGACACGGTGAATGACTGCTTCCTCTAGCGACGGCTGGTTGAGAACGGTCGAATAGAGGAAAGCCGCAAGCAGCGGATCCTGTGCAATGGACCGTTCGGCCTCGAGACGAATCGAATCCCAGATCGGATCTATGGTCTTGACGGATTCGCCCGCCCGCACGCCTGATTTCGCTGACATTGCCGCCTCCGGGCTGGTTTGCATCTTCAGCGCCACGCCAGTTTCTCCAAACGCACTGGATACGCTGACGCGCATTGATAAGGTGTCCATGACCGATGTTCAAATGAAGACATTTGAACGCAGCCTTCAATTGAAGATAAGACACAACGCTGAAAAAACAAATGGGCGGATGAAATGGACGTAAACATATCCTTTGCGGAGGGCGGCATCGCCGCCGCCGTCACCGGCAACGGCATCGGCCGGCTGACCATAAACCGCCCCGAAAAGCGCAACGCCCTGACCGATGCGATGTGGCGCGCCGTGCCCGACGCCATCGGCTGGCTGGCTGAAGACCAGCATGTCCGCGTCATCATCCTGACCGGCGCCGGCGATCGCGATTTCTCCGCTGGTGCCGATATCAGCGAATTCGAAACCCTGCGCAAGGATGCGGCCACGGCGCGAGACTACGAGGCCGGCAATTCGGCCGCATTCGCGGCGGTGCGCAATTGCCCTGTCCCGGTGATCGCGGCCATGCGAGGCATCTGCTTTGGCGGAGGCTTTGGTCTCGCTGCGGCAAGCGACATCAGGCTGGCCGACGCGACCGCCCGCTTCGCCATTCCGGCGGCCCGGCTCGGTCTCGCCTATCCGCTCGACGCGGTCCAGGACCTGATCCGCGCGCTCGGCGACCAGCAGGCGCGCCACGCCCTCTATTCCACCCGGGAAATCTCCGCGGACGAAGCACTTGCCTGCGGATGCCTGATGAAACTTTGCGGCCCCGGTCAACTCGAGGCGGAGGCGCTTGACCTTGCTGCCTCCATCGCTGCCGCCGCTCCCCTGTCGGTGCGCGCGTCAAAGGCCGCGATCTCGGCGGTGCGGAGCAGCGCCCGGCAGGACTACGACCACGCAGCCATGCTTGCCGCCTCTACCTTCAACAGCGCCGACTACGCCGAAGGCCGCCGCGCCTTCATGGAAAAGCGCAAACCGGTCTTCAACGGCCGCTGACGCTTCAGCTCCGGCCCTCGAGCTTGTCGAGGAAGCCGGAAATCGCATCGTTGAACGCATCATTGCGGTCGCCCGCCACCATGTGCCCTGCCCCCGACACATCGACGAAATCGGCATGCGGCACCATCTCGCGAAATGCCGTGACCGCTTCCTCGGTGACCAGTTCGGATTGCTGCCCCCGCACCAGAAGCACCGGAATCGTCAGCCCTTGAGCGGCCTCGATGAGGCGCTGCTGGCCGGTTTCCCAGCCATGGTTGATATTGCGCGGCCCGTCGATAAAGGCCGGGTCCCAGTGCCAGCGATACCGTCCGTCATCGCCCTGACGCAGGTTCTTGGCCAAACCGTCGAGCGAACGCCGCGGCGCCCGGTGCGGCAAATAGGCGGCGATGGCCGCAGCCGCATCCTCAAGTGTCTCGAAGCCTTCGCGCATCCGCTCGGCCATGAAGCCCTGAATGCGGCTGACGCCATCGGCGTCCATATGCGGCGTGATGTCGACGAGCACCAGCCCCGCAAGCAGGTTCGGGCCTCCCAGGTGCTCGGCCATCAGCCCGGAAATCCCCCCCAGCGACGCGCCGACCAGCACCACCGGCTTTCCGGTGAGCGCGGCAATCTGTCGGCTGACCGCGACGGCGTCCGCAGCGTAGTCGTCAAAGGCATAGCACTTGTCCTCGACCCATGCGCTGTCGCCATGGCCGCGCTGGTCAAGCGTGAACGCCATGTGACCCGCATCCGCGATGCGCCGTGCAGCCCCTCCCCATGCATGCCGGGTCTGTCCGCCGCCATGCAGCAGCAGAACTGGGTTTCCGTGAACCTCGCCACGGGGTTCATGCACATCGGCAACAAGCCGGTTGCCGGAGGCACCCTTGAATTCCATCTGTTTTTTCATGTCTTTCATCAAATCGATCCTGCTTCAACGTCATCAAAAAACTCTAGCGCTGCGGCCTTGAAAACCTTGTCGCCGACCGCCAGCATGTGATCGCGGTTGGGAATATCGACGGCGCGCGCGCGCAGCAACAGGTGCGACAGCCCTTCGGCAGACCCGGCGATGTCGTCGCGGGTTCCGACCCCGACCAGGACCGGCATGGTCAGGCGCGCCAGGTCCTCTCGGCTGACCAGTGTCCGCGATGTGCTGATGCAGGCCGCCAGCGCCAGCCGGTCGCTCTTTGTCTGCTCGGCGAAGGCGCGGAACATGCGGCCGCGCTCGTCGGAGACGTCTTCCAGCGAATCAGCCCGCAAGGCCGCCGCGATCGGATCCCAGTCACCGACACCGTCAACCATGCCGAGGCCGAGGCCGCCGAACACAAGCGAACGGACCAGGTCCGGCCGCGCCAACGCAAGAAACGCCGAGATTCGCGCGCCCATCGAGTACCCCATGACATGCGCCGAACCGATGTTGAGCGAATCGAGCAGTCCCGCCGCATCCGCCGCCATCATCTCCGGGTGATAGGCCTCCGGATCATGCGGCTTGTCGGACTGGCCGTGTCCGCGATTGTCGAGCGCGATCACCCGGAAACCGGCCTGATCGAGCGTCTTGAACCAGCCGGGAAAAACCCAGTTCACATGGGCGGTGGATGCAAACCCGTGGATCAGCAGAATCGGGAAACCGTCCGGATTTCCCGCCTCGTACCACGCGATTTCGACGTCTCCGGACGTGAAACGTCCGGCCTGCAACCGATCCAGATTCATGTGAAACCCCTTTCCACCACTACCTAGAACCAATCATCTTTAGCTGGAAGCGGTTTGGTGGACAGGATTTTTCGTGCCAGCTAGGAAAAACCGCAAGCGCGATGCAGCGCATCGTGCGAGGATTTTGACGACGCTGGCGCGGAAAAGACGTCCAAGCCTGGCGAACCCGGGAGGCTGGCCGAAAAGTAAGATCCATCGCAATCGTCTGGACTTGATCTTTCGCGCTCTGGACTGCGTCGCGCGAGGCTAACGGCGCTCGCGCCGCGTCGCCTCCCGCTCCTAGCCAGATCACGAAATCCCGGCGTCCAAACGATTCCATCTAAAGATGATTGGTTCTAGCCCAATCCCGCCGCGATGCAAATGTTCCAGTCTTGCGGTGCGAGTGTCGCGGCCACAAGTATCAGCGCAACGTTCAAATACCGGCTACACTTTTGCTGGGCCAGCGTATAAGGTCCGCCCGAAATCGAATACGCCACGACGGAGAGATGCATGGCTGACCACAAAATCCCGCATTTCCAGAATGATGCAGGGCACGCCGCAATCGAGATCGGCGTCAAGGAATTCATGTGCGTGGGCGCCAATCCTCCCTTCGACCATCCGCATGAGTTTCTCGACATGGGCGCGGACAGTGAAAAGGTCTGCCCCTATTGCTCGACGCTCTACAAGTACAATCCGGCCTTGCATGGGGATGAAACCGTCCCTGCCGGATGCTCCTGGGCTTACCAGGCAGCCTGAGGGCCATTCCTGCGGCAGCTCCAGGAGGGCTGAGTGACAGCCCGTACCATTCTCATCATCGGCGCCGGCATTGGCGGACTGACAACCGCTCTCGCCTTCGCCCGCAACGGTGACGACGTCGACATTGTCGAACAGGCGCCAAGCCTCAGCGAGGTCGGCGCCGGCCTGCAGGTTTCCCCGAACGCCAGCCGCATCCTGATCGCGCTCGGTCTCGGCGATGCATTGCGTCAGGCCATGATCACGCCGCATGAAATCGTTCTGGCTTCGGGCCGGTCGCTCCGCAAGATCACCCACGTCCCCTGCGGCGCCTTCGCCGCCGACAGGTGGGGCGCACCCTACGGCGTCATGCATCGCGCCGATCTCCAGACCATGCTGCTTGACGCCGTACTCGCTCATCCGCGTTGCCGTCTGCATCTCGATCAGCGCGCCACATCGTCCGAAATCGCCGGGCTGCCGGACCGGCTGGGACTTTCCCGCCCCGACCTCGTCATCGGCGCCGACGGCGTCTGGTCTGAAGTCCGCAGACTGGTTCCCGGCGCTTCTTCCCCACGGTTCTCCGGCCAGGTCGCCTGGCGCTTCAAGGTGAAGACCGAGGAGACGCGCCGGGCTCTCAACCCGACCAACGTGACCGCGTTCCTTGGACCAAGAACTCACCTGGTCGCCTATCCGCTCGAACAGGGCAAGACGATCAACATCGTTGCGATCACCCGCGGATCGGATCCCGGCAAGACCTGGGCCGAACGGGAAAACCCGGCAGCGCGTATGGAATTGCTCTCCGCCTTTTCCGACTGGCACCCGGATCTTGTCTCCATTCTCCGGCAGGCGCCGGAAATGACCTGGTGGCCTTTGTTCGAAGTCCCCGACGGCCGCTGGCACGCCGCCGGCGGGCCGGTGCTGGTCGGCGATGCCGCCCACGCCATGACGCCGTTTGCTGCCCAGGGCGCGGCTATGGCCATCGAGGACGGCTTCGAGCTCGCTCAGGCTTGTGCCCGGGCGCCCGGAGATCTCGCGTCAACGCTCGAAGCCTACGTGACCAACCGCCGCGCCCGAATTGGCCGCGCCCGGTCGCGGGGCGCCTTCAACCAGTTCGCCTATCACGCACGCGGTCCGATTCGCCTCGGCCGCGATCTGGTTCTGGCGCTCAAGAGCCCCGAGAGCCTGGCAGCCGAACTCGACTGGCTATACGGCTACCGCGCAAACGGGCTGTAACGGACCGCACCCCACGACCATCAGGTCGTGGCGATGCAGACTGTCGTACGCATCTTTGAATCAGGCCGCGCAAATGAAAAACGGGCCCCGGACCATCGATCCGGAACCCGTTGGCTTTTTTTCGAAACTGCCGGCCGCCTCTGCGCCCGTACCGTGCCATTCCCTACTGCAGGATCTGGCCCTAGTGCAGAATCTGGCTCAGGAACAGCTTGGTGCGCTCGTGCTGCGGGTTGTCGAAGAACTCGCCCGGCTCGTTCTGCTCGACTATCTGGCCCTGGTCCATGAAGATCACGCGGTTGGCGACCTGGCGCGCGAAACCCATTTCGTGGGTGACGCACAGCATGGTCATGCCTTCCTCGGCGAGACCCACCATGGTGTCGAGCACTTCCTTGATCATTTCCGGATCGAGCGCCGAAGTCGGCTCGTCAAACAGCATGATGCGCGGGTTCATGCATAGAGAGCGGGCAATCGCCACGCGCTGCTGCTGACCGCCGGATAGCTGGCCGGGATACTTGTTGGCCTGTTCCGGGATCTTCACCCGCTCCAGGTAGTGCATGGCGATTTCCTCGGCCTTCTTCTTCGGCATCTTGCGCACCCAGATCGGCGCTAGCGTGCAGTTCTCGAGGATGGTCAGGTGCGGGAACAGGTTGAAGTGCTGGAACACCATGCCGACTTCGCGGCGAACCTCGTCGATCTTCTTCAGATCGTTGGTCAGCTCGATGCCGTCGACAATGATCTTGCCCTTCTGGTGCTCTTCCAGCCGGTTGATGCAGCGGATCATGGTCGATTTGCCTGAACCGGAAGGTCCGGCGATGACGATCCGCTCGCCGCGCATGACCTTGAGGTTGATGTCGCGGAGAACGTGGAACTCGCCATACCACTTGTTCATGCCGATGAGCTCGATGGCCACATCGGTTTCCGAAACGGTCATTTTCGAAGGACCGGCGCCTTCTTTTGCTGCTGCGTTACTGTCAGCCATGGTTGTGTTCCCTTTTATCGTTTGTGGCCAGTGTCGAGACGCCGTTCCATATAGGCGGAATAGCGCGACATGCTGAAGCAGAAGATGAAGAAGACAAACGCGGCGAAGACGAAGCCGGTCGCCGGCGTTGCGGGTGAAATCCAGTTCTGGTCGTTCATGTTCTGCTGAACGATCCCGAGCAGATCGAACAAGCCGATGATCAGCACCAGGCTGGTGTCCTTGAACAGGCCGATGAAGGTGTTGACGATGCCCGGGATCACCAGCTTCAGCGCCTGCGGCATGATCACCAGCCGCGTGCCTTGCCAGAACGTCAGCGCCATGGCGTTGGCCGCCTCATACTGGCCCTTGGGAATGGCCTGCAATCCGCCGCGGATCACTTCGGCCATGTAGGCCGAGGAGAACAGCGCCACGCCGATCAGTGCCCTGAGCAGCTTGTCGAAAGAGACGCCGTCGGGAAGGAACAGCGGCAACATCACCGAGGACATGAACAACACCGTGATAAGCGGCACCCCGCGCCAGAACTCGATGAAGATGACGCTGAACATCTTGACGATCGGCATCTCGGACCGGCGCCCCAGCGCCAGCAGGATCCCGAGCGGAAACGAGACCACGATGCCGACGATGGCAACAACCAGCGTCACCAGCAACCCGCCCCAGAGCGGCGTCTCGACCGGTTCCAGCCCGAGTTGTCCCGTCAGCAGAATGAACGCCAGCACCGGAAAGACGACCAGCAGGTAAAGCGCATTCTCGCGCTTGTACGGCACCGAAGGAATGGCGATCGGCACCAAGCCGGCAATCAGCAGCAACCCCGAGAGGTTGACCCGCCAGCGCTCCTCAATCGGATAGCGCCCGTAGATGAACTGTCCGAACTTGGCCTCGACGAAGGCCCAACAGGCGCCGGTGCCCGGCGCAATACAGGCCTCCCGGCTTTCACCGGTCCAGACGGCGCTGATAAAGGCCCAGTCGATGATCGGTGGAACGATCCAGAGCAGAAACAGGAATGTCAGAATGGTCAGGACCGTGTCACGCGGCGTTGCGAACAGGTTTTCCTTGAGCCACCCGGCGACACCGCCGGTTAGGACCGGAGGCGCAGTCGCCGGGCTTTCCTCGGTGCGGACATAGGCAATTGAAGTCGGATGAGTAGCCATGGCTCAGCGCTCCACCAATGCGACACTGGAATTAAACCAGTTCATGAATGCCGATGTCAGCAGGGAAAGGGTGAGATAGACCAGCATGGTGATAGAGATCACCTCGACGGCCTGACCTGTCTGGTTCAGCACGGTGCCGCCGAAGATGGAGACCAGATCCGGATACCCGATCGCGACCGCCAGGGACGAGTTCTTGGTCAGGTTAAGATACTGGCTGGTGAGCGGCGGAATGATGACCCGCATCGCCTGCGGCACCACCACCAGGCGGCTGGTGAGGTTTGGCCTGAGCCCCAGCGCGAAAGCCGCTTCGGACTGCCCATGCGAAACCGCAAGGATGCCGGCACGGACAATCTCGGCGATGAACGAGGCCGTATAAAGCGACAACCCCAGCAGCAATGCCATGAACTCCGGCTGAATCACCCAGCCGCCGACCATGTTGAATCCCTGCAGGCTTGCATATTCAAGCGACAGCGGCATGCCTGTAACCAGATAGGTGATCAGCGGCAGGAAGATGAAGAGACCCAGTCCGGTCAGGAACACGGGAAACTGCTGGCCGGTGGCCATCTGGCGCTTCTTTGCCCAGCGGCCGATAAGGATCCAGGCGACCACCGCGACGATGAATGCATAAAGGATCAGCTGGGCGCCGCCTTCCGGTACGATGCGCGGCATGTACAGACCGCGATTGTTCAGATTGAACACGACTTCCGCACCCGGCTCGAGGCCGCCGGCTCTCGGCGATGGCAGGATCGAAAGCACCGCCTTGTACCAGAACAGCAGCTGCAGCAGCAGGGGGATGTTCCTTAGCGTCTCGACGTAGACCGTCGCGAATTTCTGCACCAGATAGTTCTTCGAAAGTCTCGCGAGCCCGACGACAAAACCGATCAGCGTGGCGAAGAAGATGCCGATAAAAGCCACGACCATCGTGTTCAGCAGGCCGACGAAAAACGCCCGCAGATAGGTGCTGTCGTTGGTGTAGGGAATGAAGGACTGGCCGATGTCAAAACCGGCACGTTCACCAAAAAAGCCGAGGCCGGAAGCGATCCCTGCCCGCGCCAGATTGTCGATGGCGTTGGTGACGCCCGAGTAAACCAAATAGATGACGGCGATGATCAGCAATGCCTGGAAAACCAGGCCGCGCGCCTTCGGGTCATTCATCAACGATACGCGACTGGAATCGCCAGCGTCAGCTGTGACGCCTTCCTGATGAGCCATGTCTGTCCCCAACTCTGTTGTCCGGACCTTCTGGCCGGATCATTAGATAACCTGTCGTCGTTGCGTCAGGCTTTTGCGGTGCGCCTCAAGCGACCGGAAAAAGCGGGCCCCGAATGGAGCCCGCTTCATCAGTATCAGAGCTTAGCGAAGCGGCGGTGCGTACTGCAGGCCACCCTTCGACCACAGCGCGTTCACGCCACGGCCAATTGCGAGCGGGGTCGATGCACCAACATTGCGTTCAAACACTTCGCCGTAGTTGCCGACCTGCTTGATCACATTGTAGGCCCAATCATTGCCCAGACCGATGGCTTCGCCGAAAGTGCCTTCCTTGCCGAGCAGACGCATCACGTTCGGGTCGGTAGAACCGAGCATTTCATCAGCATTGGCAGAGGTCACGCCCATTTCTTCGGCGTTGAGCATCGCGAAGTGAACCCACTTTACGATCGAGAACCACTGGTCGTCGCCCTGGCGGACCACAGGTCCCAGGGGCTCCTTCGAAATCACTTCAGGCAGAACCATGTGCTCATCCGGAGCCGACAGGCCGAGACGGATCGAATACAGGCCCGACTGGTCGGTGGTGTAAACGTCGCAACGGTTGGCGTCGTAGGCCGCATTCACTTCCTCAAGCTTTTCGAACACGACCGGATTGTAGGTCATGCCGTTGGCCTTGAAGTAGTCGGTGAGGTTCAGCTCGGTGGTGGTGCCGGTCTGCACGCAGACCGAAGCGCCAGACAGCTGCAAAGCGGAGTTCACGCCGAGCGACTTGCGCACCATGAAGCCTTGACCGTCGTAGTAGTTGACGCCGGCAAAGTTGAGACCCAGCTGGGTATCACGGCTCATGGTCCAGGTGGTGTTGCGCGAAAGCACATCAATTTCACCCGACTGAAGCGCGGTGAAACGCTCCTTGGCCGAAAGCGGGCTGTATTTTACAGCCTTTGCATCGCCGAATACTGCCGCGGCAACACCACGGCAGAGATCTACATCGAGACCCGACCAATCACCTGCGTCGTTCGGAGCGGAGAAGCCGGCGAGGCCGGTGGACACGCCGCACTGGACGAATCCCTTTGCCTTGACATCATCCAGCGTTGCAGCGGAAGCAGCCGTGGCTCCCAGGCCAGCAACGGCCGTGATGCCAACGACAGCCGACAAAATCTTATTGTTCATTTGATACAACCTTTTTTTCTGTTGCCCTGTTTTGGGTGCGGCAAAAGCGACAGGAGCCATTTTTATGCCCTCTGCCCGTATCTCCTTGCGCCCCTTTATACCATGCCGAAATCAGTCATGGGTCAAGTCTCACTTTCTCTAAAATTGTCAAATCAACCGTTTCGCATCACAAAACTGACTTGATCCTCCCGGCTCTATTCCGCTCTGGCGTACTATTCAAATATAGATCCAGGACAATTTTACACCTGAGGCGCCGGTGACGCTGGCACGCTTGTGGTCGCACCCAAGTCGCGTTAGACCTTCGATCCGAACGGCAATCGCCATGATTTAATTTCACAACGCGGATCCGGCATGAGCAAGAAAACCGACTTTTCGAAAGCAGGAATCAACACGCGCCTGGCCCATTCCGGCCATGATCCGCGCAGCTTCCACGGCTTCGTCAATCCACCTGTCGTGCATGCATCGACCGTGCTCTTCCCCGATTCGGCCACCATGGTGTCGCGTGATCAGAAATACACCTACGGCACCTATGGCACGCCCACGACCGATGCCCTGAACGCCGCCATGAATGAACTGGAAGGCTCGGAAGGCACCATCGCGCTACCTTCAGGCCTCGCCGCCGTGACGGTACCGTTCATGGCTGCGCTCAGCGCCGGTGATCATGTCCTGGTAGTGGATTCGGTCTATGCGCCTACCCGCAATTTCTGCGCCGGCATGCTGGCAAGATTTGGCATCGAAACCAGCTATTACGATCCGTCCATCGGCGCTGATATCGAAAGCCTCATGCGCCCCAACACCAAGCTCGTCCACACCGAAGCGCCGGGCTCCAACACGTTCGAAATGCAGGACATTCCGGCCATAGCCGAAGTTGCCCACACGCACGGCGCGCTGGTTTCGATGGACAACACCTGGGCGACGCCGTTGTTTTTCAAGCCATTGGACTACGGGGTCGACATATCCATTCATGCTGCGACCAAGTACCCTGCAGGCCATTCCGACATCCTGATCGGCACGGTATCGGCCAACAAGCAGGCCTGGCCCGCGCTCTGGAAAACCTTCACCATGCTCGGTGTGTGTGCCGCCCCCGACGACAGCTACATGACGCTGCGCGGATTACGCACCATGGGAGTAAGGCTGGCGCGCCATCAGGAAAGCGCTCTGACGATTGCCCGGGCTCTGGAAGACATGCCGGGCGTCGCAAGGGTTCTGCATCCGGCGCTCGAGAGCTTTCCCGGGCATGCCTTGTGGAAGCGCGATTTCTGCGGCTCCTCCGGCATCTTCTCGATCGTTCTGGATGTGGCGGACGCCAGCCGCCATCAGGCCAAGGCGCATGCTTTCCTCGACGCCCTGGAAATCTTCGGCCTGGGCTATTCCTGGGGTGGTTACGAAAGCCTCGCCGTCCACGCCAATCTTTCCGACAGGACCATTGCCCTGCCGCCCAAGGAAGGTCCGGTCATCCGGCTTCAGATCGGGTTGGAAGATGTGGAAGACCTGTTGGGCGACATCCAGCGCGGGCTCGAGGCCGCCAAATCGGCCTGATTGTTCCGTAGTCCAAGTCTGTTCCTGCCCTTGCTATGCAGGTAGGGAAACAATGAAGCGGGCCCCTTTCTCGAAGGACGTGTCGAGTTGTATGTCACCGTCATGGCTCTGCGCGATACGCCGGCACAGCGCGAGCCCTATGCCGGTGCCCGAATAGAGTTTCTCATCCAGGTGCAGACGTTGAAACACACCGAAAATCCGTTCTGAATGGGCTGGGTCGACCCCGATACCATTGTCTTCGACCGCAACTTTCACGCCACCCTCCACTGTCTTGGCATCCACGCGGATGGCCACGGACTGCCCTTCCTGGTGGTATTTGATCGAATTGGCAAACAGGTTCTGAAACAGCTGTGTCAGCAGGTGAAAATCCCCGCGCACGGCAATGTCGGCGTCGGAAACCAGCTCGGCGTCGGCTTCTTCGGCATTGACCGCAAGATTGTCCCACGCTGCGGTCACGACATCGGAAAGCCGTACCACTTCCGGATTGATCCGCTGATAGGCCAGCTGTGAATACGCAAGCAGGCTCGAGATCATGCGCTCCATGGAGTCGCTGCGTTCCGAGATATATCCCGAGAACGTTGCCAGTTCGTCGGTCTTGCCAGCCTCTACATCCTCGGCGATCATGTCGGCAAACAGCCGTATCTGCCGAAGCGGTGCCTTGAGGTCATGCGACACGATTCCGCTGAACTGCTCGAGCGCGTCATTGCGCAGTTCGAGCGCGCGGGATTGGCTCGCGATCCTGGTCTGCGCATCGCGGATCTCCGAGATGTCCCGTCCCACGGAAACCAGTTCGTCTGGCTCGTCATTCTCGAACACCATGAGATTTGACCACTGATACCAGAAGCCCTCTCCCGCCCCGTTCACCATCGGCTGTTCGCTGACCTTCAGAGGCCTTTCGGGTGAGAGGCTGGAGAGATGCAAGAGCAACTCCGCCTGCTCTTCCTCGGGCACAAAATCAAGAAACCTCCGCCCGATCATCTTGTCTGGAGGGAGACCGACAAAGCGAGCATAGTTGTCGTTGACATAGGTTAGCGTGGTGTCTGGCCTCGCCCGTGTGATGAAATCAGGGATATTCTGAACCAGCGTCTGGAACTCGTGTTCCCTGCGGGCAAGCGCGCGCTCGATCCCGCGTCGCTCTGTGATGTCTTCGGCAAAGGCGAGGATCACCGGATCGGGCATATTGTCCATCATTTCCAGCCGCACCCGGCAATCATAGGTGCTGCCATCCTTGCGCCGGTGGCAGGTCTCGGTGACGATCACCTTGCTCTCGCCCGAAACGATAGGAGCAATCCGTTCGGCGATCTCCATCGGACTGTGGCCAACATTGAGGTCGAGCGGATTCAGCGCCCGCAGTTCTTCCATGTTGTACTGAAGGTTGTCCCGCGCGGACTTGTTGGCGCTGATGATCCGTCCGTCCTTGACGGAGATCAGATACACCTCCTGTTTGACACCTTCGATGATCAGGCCGAGCTGTTCGGCCTCGGACCTTATCTTGCTCAGCGCCGTGACATCGGTTCTCACACCGACCCGGAAGTTTTCGTCGGTGATGCGTTCCTCCACCAGCATCGTCCTGTCCGGATTGATGTGCTGGATGAATGGCTCACCCGGGTTGTTGTGCCTCTCGAGCCTTTGCTGAAGCCATTCCTCCTGCGCTTCAGCGGTGTCTCCTGCATCAGGATATTGCCCATGCTCCAGGCCGTAGCGTAGAACGGATTCGAAGGTGTTGCCGATCTTGATGGCCGGTGCAGACAGGGAATAGATCTCCCGGTAGGCGTCATTGCACAACATCAGACGGTCCTGATCGTCATAGACAACAAAGCCCTCGGAGATCGTATCAAGTGCGGTATTGAGTATCGCTTCCGCCCGCAAGCGTTGCTCCTGCACCCTGTAGATCTCGCTGAGATCCCGAACCAGAGCAACCGATCCGAAGGTTTCGCCGTCCGCAAGTTCGATCCGGCTGACGGTCAATTCGCTTGGAAAGATTCTGCCATCCTTGCGCCTGAGATCGAGGCGCCGGTGAACAGACTTCACCTCCCGGCTCAGCGGATACAGCACATTGCCGATTTCATCGGCATCTTTGCTGGACGCGTAAAGGCCCACGGCATTCATCCCGACAAGCTCGTCTACCGTGTAACCGAACTTCTCTGCCGTGGCGGGATTTGCAGCCAGGATGCGACGGCTTGCGTCGACGACCAGCACCGGGTCCGGTAGCGTGTCATACAGGGCCTTGAGCATGTTTTCAGGTGACAGCGGCATGCGGTTAACAATCCAGGCACAACCCAAAAGGCTGGCTCACAGGTAGTCTTCGGAACAGGTTTCCGACAGTTGGTCTCGGGTATATTCCGCCACGACAAAGGCGATCACCGTAGCGTCGATCTCATCCTTGCCGATCTTGAAGTCGACACCGTAATCCCGAAAATCCTCAAAATACTTGCCGCTGATATCGGACGAGATAATTCCGATCGGACCGACGAAGCCTGCCTGCCGCAGCAGCGGCGCGGTCTCCCGGAAGTCGTTGTTGGGCACAAGACGATTGTCCAGGAAGACCATGTCCACCCCACCCGCCTTGACGAGATCCACCGCGGCCCCGATATCGGCGACGTAGTCCAGTTCGATCGATGTTTCGTTGGCCTTTTGCAGCTTGCGCTGCAACAGGACATGCTCGGCCGGATCGTCGTCAATCAGCAAAACCCTCAACTGCTTGCCGTCCTGTCTTGTGCTCATGGAAGGCCTCCCGCCCCCTACGCTATCAGGCCGCTGCGGATGGCCGACGCCACCATCTGTGCCCGGTTGACGACGTGCAGCTTGCGCAAAACGGCCGCGATATACGAATTGACCGTGTGCTCGGACAAAGCCAGAATGATGGCAATCTCAGCGGATGTCTTGCCCTCCGAGGTCCAGCGGACAATCTGTATTTCCCGATCGCTCAAACCGCTGATCGAATCCAGTGACAAGATCACCTCGAAGTAGCGCTGAAAAATCAAGGCGGCATCGAGCGCGATCAACGCCAGCGCCTGATGATCTTCCTTGGCGTCGCCTCCGACCATGATCAGACCGTAGCGCTTGCCCGTTGCCGCGTGGAGCGGAACAATGACAGCCGCGGTAGCACCGCTCGACAAAAGCACCCGGGAAGGCGGCTGCCGGATATCCATCAGGTAAGGCGCGGACGCCTTCTGCAGGTACTGCGCAACCGGATCGGCAGCGTCGATCACCTGATCTTTCGGATCGTCAAACCAGGACCCGGGGAAGTTATGCAGCGCGTGAACATGCTGGAGACTCAGCCCATGCTCTTCGCCCGCTATTTCCGTCAGGCCGAAATGGGAGAATCCGTTGCTTCCGGCCAGGGATTTGAACAGGCGGAAAAAGTCGACCCGGTTGACAGCGCGCTCCAGCTCAGGTCCCAAGTGTAAAGCGGTTTCCGTTACCAGCATGTCGTCACTTTCGAATCAGGTACATCTTTATATTACTAATGCCTCTAAAAGCATCGTATCACACAAGCACGCCCATAGAACATTTCAGCAAAGCGAAAAACACGACAGAGCCCGCGGCATTTTTGACAACCCGAACATGGGCTGTTCATACAGGGGAGAGCCGAACCAGCGTGAATAGTGTTTCCGGGCTGGACCCGCGTTTGATTGGCGACCCCTGCAGGATTCGAACCTGCGACCGTCGGCTTAGAAGGCCGGTGCTCTATCCAGCTGAGCTAAGGGGCCGGCTGCGTTTTGCCCTCGTCGACCGGGCAAATCACGATAGTTTCTAGTGGGTCCAGGGCTGGCGGCGGTCGAAACGGAAATTGTCGGAATAGGCCACCCGGCGGCGCTTGCTTTCCTTGGGCTCGGAAACCCGGAAGGCGATGCCGTTGCGCGTGGCATAGGCAATCGCCGCCTCACGCGTCTCGAACGTCATCCGGATCTGGCTCTTCATGTCCGCCGAAGATGTATAGCCCATCATCGGGTCAATGCTGCGGGGCTTTTCCTGCTCGAACTCCAAGACCCAGTCGAGGCTCTTGGCCTTTCCGGATTGCATGGCAGTCTTTGCGGGACGATAGATTTTCGCAGTCATGTCCCAATCCCTCTTCATGGCGGTTACCGCCCGGAAAGGCGGATCACGGCGCCCTGCTGCATCGCGTCCGTAGCCGGACGCCTAAAAATGGTCGGAGCGGAGAGATTCGAACTCCCGACCCTCTGGTCCCAAACCACCGACACGACCCAGTTTATAAGGCTTTCTGGTGTCCGAAAACCCCAGTTGATGTCCGTTCGTTCCCGTCAATTCCCACTGTTTCCTTGGCGGTGACTTGGCGGTAATAAAACAACAACTCGCGCTTGATGCCCGGATGCAGTCTGAGAGTCAAGCGGCTTTCTGCTCACCTGGTCTAGGCCTCCTTGAACGCTTCCTATTGAACGACTGATGCACCTCTGAGAACTCGCCAGGAATGAGATGTGAATAAACTTGGCGAATAATTTCAGGTGTCGTCGACATGTACTGAGCGACTGCTTCGATGGACACGCCATCGCGCAGGAGCATTGTGACAGCGGTGTGTTTGAGACTATGCCGATTCAATTCCTTGGCTCGCTCTTCGGACAGTACCTCATTCTTGAGAGTGTAAAAACCTTTGCGGCAATCGACAGGACGTCCTTGGTACTCGATGAGATATCGGCACCCTGGAGTTTTCCCGCTACCATGATGCCAGCGGCGCATCATCCTCAGAAGCCGCTCTGGGATAAGGATAGGATCGGCTCTTTTGTTAAGAGCCACCTGTTCATTCAACGCGGCTCTGTAGAAGATACCATTTTTGAGATCGATCCACGGCCGACCAGCCTCTTTCACAAATGACGCTTGTTGGATTCGAGAGGCTCGTGTTCCAGTCATCACGGCGACGAGCAGGAACTTAGCGATGTGAGCAGCTACGCGATTGTGATATGTGACCGTCTGCTGATCAGCCGTCTCGCCCCTCTCTTCGAGAAGTTCTTTGCGCCCTTCCCTCCACGAATGACGTCGTCTCATCGCCGCTTTGTACATAGCAATAAGCTCGTCAATCTCATAAATTTCTGCACGATTGGTCAAGCGTGCGGGCTGATAATAGTCTAACTGATTGTCGTATTTTTTCAATTGCCCCTGCCCTGAGCCGTAATTGATAATCGATTTAAGAAGGATCAGCTTATTGCGCACAACTGAAACCTTCTTGTCTTTCTGATACTCAATGGAATTTACTTTGTTGATCTCCGAGACAAACCGATCACCCCAGAATTCGTTGAGACAGGCGATCTGTGACAGATGTTCCCGACGTCTATCATCGCGCATAGCCGTGATCGCATCGACCTCAGCGTTCATGTAGAACAGGATGAGATCACCGATCTTCACATGCTCGGCTTCCACGCTTACGGCCTTATCGACCTTCTGCCCTTTCTTGATAGCGAAGGCGGCAACGCTGTATTCATGGAACTTCAGCTTTGCGGCTTCGTACGCTTCTGCATACTCAGAATCATCGCCGAAACCGCATCCTGTCGCAGTTTGCTTTCCTTCATCGTCGATGAAGAACGTTCCTCGGTGTGTGAGCTTCCCGTCTTCGTACCGAGCGGCACGACAGCGGAGGACTGGGCCCTGTTTTTGCTTTGGCTTCGACATGCTTCAATCCAATCTTTCAGGGCTGCTTTTGTGACGTGAAAATTCTTGTTAATTTTGACGACCTCCAGATCGCCGCTTGCGATGGCAGCGTAGATCGCCTTCCTCGAAACCGTGCCGATTGTCGAGAAATCGTGATTGACGGTCAGGCTGCCGCCGAGTTCAGGAAGATAGACAACGAGTGGCAGCGCGATGAGATCATCGTCTCCGTACCCACGCGGCATAGAGCCACTGACGATTTCATCGATCTCTGATTTGAACTTGTCGAACCCTTGATCGAACTTGAGAATGTCTTCCTCAATGCAAGCGATGAGCTTCCCCATCTCATCGAGAATGTTGTCATCATCCATGCGCTCCACCTCTCATAACCCTAGTTCAGTGGCGGTAGAAAGCGCGTCGTGAGTTCTCTTGTCAACACGATATCTGCAACCGGTACGTTTTTTAGGACGGCCGCTTGGGACTGTTGCAGAAATGTCGATGATGTAGGAATATCAGATAGATGGATGAAGTCTTGAATTGTTGGATTGCATTTTACCTATCGAAATTTAATTCAAGAATTCAACTATGCCGCGTGCAAAACGAGTTCTTGAATTAGGGCGTCAAAAATCGAGTGACGTCGTATATTCCCGACACGGTTCGCACATGCGATTACCTGGGCCTTCTGAACCAAAAGTCGTCTCGCACCGCAGACATGGACGCATTTTAATAGCTATGATTGGTCGCGTAGATTTCCGATTAATAGACGCCAGCTTCGTTTTTATTGACTCAATTGATCGCCCAAAATGCTCAGAGAGCTGACGTAAAGTCACACCCTTGATGCGCATTGCATCAAGCTCAGCAGTCTCAGCTTCCGAACAATATACCTGACCGTTCGCCGACACATTAAGCACATCACACATCGACCTTTTTCCAAAACCGAGACGTGACGTTCTAGTCTGCACGGAGGTCTCCGACCTACCAAGTTCAGCGGAGATATCCTTGATCGTTCGATTGGCTTTCCATAGCGCCAGGAGCCTAGCATCCATGTCTCTATTCCAAGTGCGCCTGCGTGCTTCATTCATCTGTCTGATCTCAACAATTTTAATGAGATTAGTATGATTCAATAGCCCTGCCCGCGCTAATCCAGACTGAATATTTAATTCAAAAAGACAAGGGATTTCCATACCTTAATTGTGTAGTTAAGTCCTCATAACTACACTAAGGAGACGTCGATCCTTGGTTTACAGCTCGTCGCCAGGATCAGGTTCGACATCAGGGGCGCGGTCGAGGATTGCCAGTGCCGCATCAACATCGCCGCGTGTCGCCCGCATTTTCAAATTTTCAGTCTCTAAAATTCCTCTTGTCAGATATGCGAATGTCCTCGGCGTGAAGTCGACATCCGGCACATCGACACCGACATCCCTGCTCCGACCGACACCCGGGAGCCGTCCATGGCTGTGTCCGTAGAAGTGAAAGCTTCCGTGATGCGATGACGGCCATGTGCGTGCAGCGTAGTGCGAAAGCCAGAGGTCATGCCCGCCGTCTTTTGTGCGCAGACCGTGTTCAGGGCGGCTCTCCCATGCCAGTGCCGCCAAGGTCGGATGCAAGGCACCTTTTTTGTCAACGTCATGATTGCCAATGACAAGGTACTTCCTGCCGTTGAGCCGACTGAAAAGTGAGCGGATGCGATCCGTCTCATGAAGTCGCGCAGCAAAATCACCGAGATGGAAAACGATGTCGTCACGCCCGACGACATCGTTCCAGCAGGTGACCATCCATTCGTCATGATCATGGATATCCGTGAACGGTCTTGGCTGCATATCGAGCATACGCTGATGCCCGAAATGCGTGTCGCTGATGTAGTGTTTGTTGACGAAGCTCATGACCAATCACCCGAAATTCATGGCTGGTTGAGGAACCTCGAGCCTTGAGTACACGAAAGACCCTGGCAGCCTTGTCCGCTGCACAAGCTCGGAGATCAGAAGCTCGACGACGTCGCGCCGTTCTTCGAGAATCTCACGCGCCCGCACCAGCTGCTCCTGAAGAAGGTCCTCTACTCGTCCGCTGAGACGCGGGTCATACATCCGAAGACGAGACAGACTCTCGGGATCGCGGAGACCAGCGGAGGAAAGCGTGTCACCCATACCGACCGCTGACAGCGCAAATGTCGCAGTAGTTGTGACTTCTACAAGATCGGCGATGACACCGTCACCATGCGACCCAAAAATCATCTGCTCACAAGCCATTGCGCCCAGACCTGCGCAAATCCTGTCGGCGATTTTTTGCTGATCTTGGCGCTGCCCCGGATCGATTTGGAAAACGCAACTTCCTGCGATTTGGTCGCCTGAATTCGGGACATATTGGTCTTCAATAAAAACCTCGACGAGCGGCGCGTAATCCAAAGCAACGCCGACAACGGCATGGCCAATCTCGTGAACACCGATACGATTCATCTGATCATCGTCGCGGCGGATGCGCTTAGGAAGACATGCATTCACATGCCTATACTCCACGGTGATGCGCTCACGACGAGCAAGCCGACGAGCGTCACGAGCCAACCTCGAAAGATCAGCGCCTGACATGCCTTTTGTTTTAGTCCTGAAAGGCCTCATGTCGAGGTCATATTCAGACTGGAGGTAGCCTTTCAGGATAGCCATCCGTGCCTCATCGTCGGGCAACTGGATTTCAATGTGCCGATCAAGACGTCCAGGACGACAGGCCGCTGGGTCAACAATTTGAGGGTTGTTGCAAGCACCGATAACAACGACACCATCACGGCCAATGCTACCATCAAGTTCCTCGAGAAGCCCATTTACGATGCCTCGATTGTAAGCGAGATTATCTTTATCGCCCTCGCCGTCGCGATCCATGAAGTTGTCGATTTCGTCGATAAGAAGTACGCAGGGAGCCTGCTCGCGGGCTTTTGAAAATGCCAGGCGCATGGCTTTCAGACAGTCGCCTTGATGACCATGTGCCTGCCAAGAGGCATAGCTGCCAACGATAAATGCCATGCCACATGTGCGCGCCAGAGCGGACGCGAATGTCGTTTTGCCGCATCCTGGAGGACCCGAAAGCAGAAGCCCATTGTCGACATCTGCCCAACTGATGATGCCGTTCTTGTAGTCGGCGATATCCTGCGCCAGCTCGAGACCCCAAGTCTGCGCTTCACCATAGCCATGCATATCTTCGAGCCGAGGGCCATCACTGACCTTCGGCTTCTCAATAGCATCGATGATAGCCTGAGACCGTTCCTGTGACCGCTTGAATGATTTGAAGATGGCTCGCGGATTGCGGCCGGCACGGACGACAATACGCCTCCAACGTGCGGGCATTGACACCAGATCGGTGGCTTCTTCGATAGAGAGCTTGCGGCCGACAGCAATATGGAACGCTCTCTGCATGTAGGACACCGAGAGCGTGTCGATGCGTACAACAGCATCGGCAGCAGAGACAGATGGATGTGCTACAAACGTGTCAGCAAGCTCAGCAGTCACAAGAAGGACGGTTTTGAGACGACCAAGACTGCATCCTTCAAGGCCTTGATCCGCACCAGTCGGTGTCATCACAAAATCGGCGCGGTTGTCAGAGCGACGCATTTCATTCTGCCAATCATCTGTGACGACATCAGAATGACTCAAGATTTCATCGACTTCATGTTTCCACTCGCCGAGGTCAGCGTTCGGTGGCAACACGATCACGACAATGAATTTGCGTGAGCGGAGGAAGGGCTTGAGAGCGCGATTGAGATGGAGATCGGCGAGCGCACGCTCGAGAGTGGGGCGAGTAGACATTGGGAGACTCCTGCGAAATAGATAGCGGTCGCCCGAGGGGGCGGTTTAGGCAGCTATCTGGGCTATTCGCAGTGCGTTCATGTTCGTGGTCTCTTTTGTTGTCTGCTCAACTATGCCGCGTGTGTTCGGCTCAGTCAACGCGGCATCCGGGTGTTCGGTTAACGAAAGCCGATCGGATCAGAAAGCGATTTCACAATCATCGACGTCTTCGAAAATTTCAGGCGCTCTCTCTGGCTCGTATGCCTCTGGCGTAATGTAGGCGTAGTCGGCCGCCATGGTGACGTCATCATCTGATTCATACTCAGACTCGACGATGCGGACGATGACAGCAGGCTCCGTTTTCATGAAAGTCTTGGGCGGAGGTGGTGCGACGTCAGGTGCTTTCACGATCCCGAATTCAACGAACCCACGCTTATCTATCCAACGTTCGAAGACGGATTCAACTCCATGCTTCTCGATGCTTTCTAGGAATGACGGGGCGTCGAGACCAATCAAGCCCTTATTGTAGTTCGTTGCACCCCAGACGTCCGTCCGCCAGAGGTCGGAAATAAGCTTTGTAGGCTTGCCAAGCAATGTCGACGCCTGGCGAAGTGAGGTAATGCGTGGGTATTGGTTATCCTTGAGCGGCAAAGCCTTACGGTCAACGACCTTTTTGTACTCTGCTGCTGGAAGATCAGCAGGTGCGACTTCCCGAAGACGACGAGCCGAGGAGCCGACGGTGATAAGGAAATTGTCACTGAATTCGTCAGGAACAAGGCAGTCAAAACCAAAGCGTTTGTGCAGTTTTCCAAGCGCATTGATTTGAGCCAAGGCTTCACTGACGACAGTGACAACGTGAAGTTTACGGAAGCACGTTGTCGGATAGGAAAGCTGACCTGCTAGGCTTTTATAGCTGACGTCCCATGCTGGGCGTGCTTCAAAATTCTGACACGCGATATAGGAAAGACGGATGTACAACATCACCGCATACTTGCTGGTCAGGCGTGGCAGAGCGTTGATGTCGACCCATGCGTAGTCTTTGGAAACGAGTACCGCTTCACGAACGATTGTAGGCAGTTCATAGTGGACGACATCAGTTCCCTTGCGGGCTGTATCAGCGTCAAATTCTGAGATATTGATGAGTCGTGTCTGCTGCCGACGAGTGCCGCCGAGATTGAAGTCATATCTTACCGTCGCCCGATTAAGGTGTTCAAGGCATGTCACAACACGGGCAATGCTTTTAATGCCGAGGTAGCGGGCAATCGCGCCCAATGTGATGGAATGCGTGTCTTTCTCGATCGCCTGAAAGCGGGCGTTCCCGAACAAGAGCCAGTAGACTGCCAGGTCAGTTGACCTCAGATATTCCGAGTCCACGAAACGCATCGTCCGCACGATCGAGCGGGGGATTTCAATGCGAGGACTGGTTTTCTCATTCGTGAAGACGGTTTCAGCAATCCAATCCGCAGCCGCAATACCCTTACGTTCTGAGCCACGCACAGCAAGCGCCGCCGGCGCAGAATTAATGTGAGTAATTCCGTCGTGGCATTTCAGAATTGGTTTGAAGAACTTTGCTCTCATAAATTAACTATGTCTGTCGGCGGAGATATTAACAAGTACAGTAACAGGCAATAACTAATTATTTGTGATATCGCCTTTTGTCGTATGGTTTTTCGCGACATGTCTTAGGGGGGTATGAACTAACCTAGAGCTATCCCCTGAATGAAACTGAAAACTTATAAATCTATTTGGAATTTCTCTATTTTATAGAAGACTACCGATTACTACAAGAGAACAATTTGGGGTTCTCGGAATGTCCGTGTTGGGGGTTCTCCAAGCTCCGCATATTCAAGAAAGAGAACGGGGCGCTGCGCTGGATTTTTGTCTTTGATCGTCACCAGAATTTGGTCTTTCAACTAGCCATCAGCATCCCAAAAAAGAAAACATCAAGGTGTCTCGAACAGATAGCCTTTATGTTTTCCTTGGGTTCATCTGTTGTCTTCAATGGGTTCTGATTACGAAGTCCCGCCGATATCGGTTTCATGAAAAGGAAGACTTGGATATCTCTTGGGCGGAGCGTCGAAGACCGCCAGTGCGCGCCGAGGTTTCCAAAATTGTTTCTACATGTAGAAATTTAAGCTAACTATATTTTTTAGCGAAACAATCATAACCGCGATACAAATAAATATAAATTTTTCGCTTTCTAGAAATTTATATTGAGGTTTTCATTTATATACACACTTTCGGGAGAACATCATATGTCAAAATTTTATATGGAAAAGGATCACTTTTATCTAGGCATAATTTGTCACTTGTACAAATGCGTTGATATTGCTGACCTAGTCGGATGCTCTGTAGTAAGAGTAGCCGACCGTGAGAAAGCGCCGCTTGCACGACGTGCAGAGCTAGGTGCCGTAGTCGCCTGGCTTAAAGAGGCCGTCAGAAACGATGAACCGTGGCTAAAGAATGTAGACTCAAGCGGGCGGCCGATCAGACTCATGCAAATCAGAAAATTTAGCCAGCTTGTATATCTGGCACGTCAACGAGAGTTTTCATTTTAGTTTCTACATGTAGAAACAGAAATCGGCGGGAGACGACCATGAAAACAACATCACTTGAAATCAGAATGCTCGATCAGCTCATCGGAAAGTCAACACGCCAGCGGACGGCAGCGCCCACGGTCGGCATCAATGACATGACCGATGCCGAATTCCGTGCTTACAAAAGCAAACTCCAAGCTGACCGCCGTGCGAAGGTCAAGGCCGACGCCGCAAAAGGCTCACTACCGTTTGACGCTGAGACGACAAGGCAGGCTCTTGCAGACGCAGCCATTGCCATCCTCGCCAGCGACGGACCAGGTGCTGACGCGATCCGCGCATATCTGTCGTCGGTCTTCGTTGAGAAAACTGGTGTACCGTTCACCGTGACCGCCAGAGCGAAGGCTGGAGAACTCAAGGTGAAGCTTCCTACATCACGTTAAGTCGCAAAAGGGACGCTTATGTCTCATATAAATAGCATAAGAGCCTCTTACGTCTCATATATGTCCGCTCAAATCGCCTAAGCCCGCCGTGTTGTCCGTGAGGATCGCATAAGGTGTGCTTTGTTCCTTGCGTCGTACGACGGCAGAATTCCCGTTGTGATGTCACGTAGTGATGATTGGGAGTCAAAGAGATGCCGAGGACTGCAAGAGACGAAAAGAACAAGGGACTTATTGCTACACGCCGTTGGAGAGCCGATCTGAAGGGCGCTCGTTGTCCTGAAGTTCATGCTGTCGACACCGCGCTTGCTGCTGCTGTTACGGTCTACAGACACACTGCGGAGCAAGCTAAATCCGCCAAAGATGTCGGCCGTGTCACCGCACTGGAGAGCATGGCGATCAACTATCTAGTATCCTCTGGGTATTCTGCGCGGATGGCTGAGAGAAAGGTCAAGCGTCGTGTTCATCGGCTTGATGCTGACACGCTTGTTCCAATGGTCAACACGAAGAAATAATTTCCGCATTCTCCCCCCGTTACTCCGTAAATAGAAAACGGGATTCCATAGTTTCACGCAGTGATCCAATTTGCGCCGACGGTGGTGGCTTGCATCGATGTCTCGCATTGTTTTCTCAACTGGAGACATTTAAATCCGACAATTTCCGGCAACGGCGATAATTATTTTGGCGAAGCCATTGCGGTTGAGAAATATTGTTCTATGTGCGACTGACCGATAAAAAAGGACAACAAAATGGCAGAGCAAGAGACAATTTTTGGACCTTCAAATCATTCACTCGAAGCACAAGCGGCTGATTTTTTCTTGTCTCACTTTGCGCAGAAGCCGCTCCACTCCATTCAAAATTACCTGGACCGAGGTCATTTGAATCTCTGTATCATCGACTGGCATAGAGCAAAAAAACAACGCGCCGAAACCGAGCGCGGATTTTATATCTCTGAAGATGTTGATATTGGATCAGTTACTGATCTTGTCTTGGAACACACAATGGGCTGGTCGGCACGCAAATTCAAAGAGTTTCCGTTTATTGACGAATTTCCTTTCTAAATATATTTATACTTTTGTATTCCAGATCATGTAATTTGGCCTGCCCCCAAGGGGTTGTAAGGCGCGGCTACTCGTGGGACATCCAGTTTGTTGACAATAGCTTTTCTGAGTGCTTCGTAATGCGTCTTTCCGCTGTGCGCGCCGTGCGGTCTGTGGAAGTTGTAGAAGCGCTCCCATTCGTCCAGCTTGGCTTCGAGATCGACATCACCTTTGTAGCTGAGCAATTGATAGAACTTCTGCCCGTCTGAGCGGTGTGATCATTCCTCCTTGCCGTTCAACTGCGTCGTGCCGCGCTTGATGGAGCTGTGACGGAGGCCGAGATCCTCGACGTGCCAGTGGAACTTCGCTTGGAACTCATGGCCGTTATCGGTTCTAAACTGGCAGATACGGAACGGGAATGTTCCGATGACATGATTCACACAGTCTATGGCGTTGGCCTGGGTGTGCGTTTCATAGATCTTTAGCGCCCTGACGCGCGTGGCGTCGTCGATTGCCGTGCATTGTAAACGACGCGCCTTCTTGCCTTCTTTTCCGATGAACGTCAGAAACGTAACATCCATCTGGATGTGGTGACCTGGAACTTGCTTCTGATAGCGCTTGGTATGGACTGGACCTTGCGTATGCGGGTGCCGCGAGGAAGACGGCTCAATCCATGCCTGCACAGAATGCGTGAAACCGTCGCGTCAGACATCCTGATGCCGTGATAACGTGCCAAATACCAAACGATCCTCATTGGATCGAGATGGTATTGCGACAAAGATAAAGCACCTATTCTTCGCGCTCAGGCGGCATCTTGTTGGCGTGCCATTTGGGGATGGGCGGTGCATTGATCAGGCCAGCTTCTCAACGCTCTGCGCAGGCATTGCGCCAACCGTAGAAACTGGCGCGGCCAATCCCAAAATACCGACATCCCTATTAAAAAAGAGGGATAGGAAAACTTGACATTAAACATGCTAATGCGCATATGCGCATTAGCAAATACATTTAGGTAGACTGATGCCCCATTCTTTGACGATTATGAACGCTCTTGCAGAATCCACGCGGTTCGAAGCCATCAAGATTTTGTTCGATGGCGGAGAGCACTGTGTCTGCGAGTTAATGGAAAGACTGGACGCATCTCAATCCAGAATGTCCCGGCATATGGCGACATTAAAGGCGGCAGGCCTTGTTATCGACAGGCGTGATGCACAATGGGTGCGCTATAGGCTCAATCCGGCCCTGTCTGGAGCTGTTCGAAAGCTTATCGAAGCTGCATTAGTTGTCGCCGAATTGACTGAAAATGAAAGGGCTGCAGCATGACCATAAATACGGAATTCGTGGCCGAGGGGCCGAAGAAAAATTCCGCGTTGGTCTGGACAGTAGGCGTCATACTTTGCGCGATTATTTGGTGGTTGGTTTACGGCCAACTGATTCCATTTTCCGAGAGTATTGTTTCGCTCGTGCCGATTGAGCGGAATAGTCATCTTGGCGAAGCGCTTGTTTTCTTTTTCTACGACACTCCGAAAGTCATGATGTTGCTTACACTTATCGTATTTGCGATGGGCGTAGTGCGCAGTTTCTTTTCACCTGAAAAGACCCGGGCCCTTCTTTCGGGCAAACGCGAGGGCGCAGGCAATGTGATGTCTGCCAGTCTTGGCATTCTCACGCCCTTTTGTTCCTGTTCGGCGGTGCCGCTGTTTATCGGGTTTGTTTCTGCTGGCGTGCCGCTTGGCGTGACGTTCTCTTTTCTAATTGCCGCTCCAATGGTCAACGAAGTTGCGTTGATCTTGCTGTTCGGTCTTGTTGGCTGGCAAGTGGCGGCTGTTTATCTGGTATTCGGCCTTTCCATTGCTATTGTCGCCGGTTGGGTCATTGGCCGCCTCCATCTGGAAGGCTGGTTGCAGGATTGGGTACGTGACATCCATTCCGGCGCTTCGGTCCCTGCAGCTGTTGTTGATGAACAACTATCTCTGGTTGATCGCTATAAGCTCGGCATCGAAGCGGTTCGCGAAATCTTCGGCAGAGTCTGGGTGTGGATTATTTTGGGCATTGGCATGGGCGCTGCCATTCACGGATATGTGCCCGAAGATTTGATGGCCAGCATCATGGGTGCCGATGCCTGGTGGTCCGTCCCCGCAGCTGTTGTGCTTGGCATCCCCATGTATACCAACGCGGCAGGCGTTATCCCAATTGTTGAAGCTCTGCTTGGCAAAGGAGCTGCCCTCGGAACGGTTCTGGCATTCATGATGAGCGTGATTGCGCTGTCGCTGCCGGAAATGATCATCTTGCGTCAGGTTCTGACGCTCAAACTCATCGCCGTATTTATCGGTGTGGTCGGAATCGGCATTCTTGCCGTCGGCTTCCTGTTCAATCTGATATTTTGAGGAATGACACAATGAAACAAGTAAAAGTATATGGCCCCGGCTGCAAACGCTGCGAAACTACCGAAAAAATGATCAAGGATGTAGCGTCAAGACTGGGTGTCGACGTCGAAGTGGACAAAGTCACGGACATGGCGCAAATCGCCAAGGCGGGGGTTATGTCCACCCCGGGTATCGCAGTTGATGGGAAGCTGGTTCACGCGGGCGGTTTACCTGATGAAACAAAACTCGAAGCGTGGCTCAAATGATGAGAACGATCCCTCATATTGCTTTTTACCTTGCTCTGCTCACGGCGGTTGGCACAGCCGACGCGGCGTCATTCGTCAAAATACTTGAGATTCAGAAGGTGACAGAGAACGTATATGCTTTGGTTGGCCCAAAGGAACAAAGAGACGTCGGGAACCTTGCGAACAACGCCACGTTCGGCGTTGTCGTCACAAATGAAGGCGTTGTTCTAATGGATCCCGGCGGCAGTTGGAAAGGAGCGCAAGCAATACATGAGGCGATCAAATCGATTACGGATAAACCTGTAAAATTCGTCGTCGATACGGGAGGTCAGGATCATCGCTGGCTGGGCAATGCATATTGGGCTGCTCAGGGGGCTACAATCATCGCATCTGAGGATGCGGTAGCAGACCACAAGGAACGCGGGTCTCTCCAACTAACCGCGCTTAAAAACTTCCTTGGAAAACAGATGGAGGGGACAGAGCCAGTCTATGCTGATGTGAAATTTGAAGACGGATACACATTTGAACTCGGCGGCATTGAGTTTCAGATAAAGCATCCCGGTCAGGCACATACTCCCGGCGACAGTTTTGTCTGGGTTCCGTCCAAGAAAGCGGTTTTTACCGGAGACATTGTTTATGTGGAGCGGATTCTCGGCGTTGGTTCACAATCTAATGCCAAAAGCTGGATCGCCGCATTTGAAGCGATGGCTGCACTTCTTCCAGAGCACGTAGTGCCCGGTCACGGTCACGCGACTACTTTGGAAAAAGCGAAGGCTGATACCTATGCGTATCTTATCAACCTGCGAGAAAAAATCGCTAAACATATCGATGCTGGCGGCGACATGATTGGCTCGGTGGAAATAGATCAATCCGATTTCTCATATCTCGACCAATTCGAATCTTTGGCAAAGCGAAATGCCCAACAGGTCTATTCGGAAATGGAATGGGAATGATCATGCTTGAATATCATGTAACAGCACACCGCATTGATGCGCACGGAAGTCAGGCAGAAACAAAAGAAGCTTCAATCATACTCGATACAGACATGCAGGGGCGGCCAGATGCCTTCAATCCTGCCGAGTTGTTTCTGGCTTCCATTGCGGCCTGCATGATCAAGGGCATCGAGCGCGTGACGCCGATCCTCGACTTTCATCTGCTCGGCGTCGAAGTCACGCTCCATGGCATCCGGCAGGACAGCCCGCCCAAAATGGTGTCCGTCACCTACGAGTTGATTGTTGACACCACCGAGACCGACCAGCGGCTCGACTTGCTGCATAAAAATGTCCGCAAATATGGGACGATCTCCAACACCATAGCCGAAGCCACGAACCTTCGAGGAACGATCCGTCGAAAGGAGTGAGGTTGCCTCGCGGCCTTCTCCTGGCGAAACGTCCTCCCGAAAGAAAGACCTCACGCCCATGACGAAGTTTGATGCAAGCAATCTGCAACTCGATCTTCCTGTCGTCCTTCCGAATATTCCAGATGAACATGATGCCTGCGTCGATCGATTGGTCGCAGACCTGGCCGAGCGCGAAGGCATGTCGAAGGTCCATGTCCTTGCCGCTGCCGAAGGTCAACCAGCCAAGCTTTGCATTCACTACGATCCCGGGATCATCAGCCTTGCCAGGATCATGGAGGTTGCTGAGAGTTCCGGTGCCCGACTAACCGAACAATTTGGTCATGTCCTCTGGGAGGTGAACGGCATCCAAAATGCGAGCCGTGCCCGTACGGTCACGGACTATCTGCATCAGATGCCGGGTGTGCTGGAAGCCGTGGCCAATGTTGCCGGCCCAGTGCGGATCGAGTTCGACAGGTCGGTGACATCTGAAACGACCCTCCGCAGGGGATTGGAAGACTTGGGCGTCATCTTCCCTTCGACCCAGCCAGCACCGACTGTCGACCATGTTGAGGAAGGTGACGAACACGACCACGGGGGCATCTTTGGCCGCAACACAGAGCTGATCTTTGCCTTGATCTGCGGCGGCTTTCTCGTAGCGGGTTTTGCGTCATCGTTCGTGGTGTCGATACCGATATGGATTCCGCTCGCCCTTTATGTCGCCGCCTATGGATTTGGTGGGTATTACCTTCTTCGAGAAGCAATCGAGTCATTGCTTGTCGGTCGCTTCGAGATCGATTTCCTGATGCTGGTTGCGGCGGCAGGTGCGGCGGTTCTCGGCCAATGGGCCGAGGGAGCCCTGCTTCTTTTCCTGTTTAGCATCGGGCATGGGTTGGAGCATTACGCGATGGGCCGTGCGCGCCATGCCATTGCCGCACTTGCGAATCTCACGCCACCAACTGCCGAGGTAAAGCGAGACGGCAAAATCCACGAAGTGCGTGTGGCCGAACTGGTTGTGGGCGATGTCGTTGTCGTCCGACCGAATTCGCGCATTCCATCCGATGGGTTCGTGACCCTTGGGACGAGCAGTGTCGATCAGGCCCCCGTGACGGGCGAGAGCGTTCCGGTGGACAAATGGGCGGTGAGCGATATTACCGGAGCCGCATCAATGGCAAGCGAACTCTCAGCCGAGTTCCGCGTCTATGCAGGCACGATCAATGGCGGCGGAGCCCTTGAAGTTCAGGTCAGTAAGCTGGCCAAGGACAGCACGCTCGCCCGCCTCGTACAGATGGTTGGCGAGGCCGAAACCCAGAAATCACCCACACAACGCTTTACCGATCGCTTCGAACGCATCTTCGTTCCGGTCGTCCTGGTGTCAGTTGGTCTTCTGCTGTTCGCATGGCTTGTTATCGATGAGCCGTTCAGCGCCAGCTTCTATCGGGCCATGGCGGTTCTAGTGGCCGCAAGCCCCTGCGCACTCGCCATCTCCACTCCGAGCGCGGTGCTTGCGGGTGTCGCGAGAGCCGCACGTGGTGGGGTCCTGGTCAAGGGTGGTGGCCCGCTCGAAAACCTTGGCACGCTCGGTGCCATCGCCTTTGACAAGACCGGGACGCTGACGGAAGGAAAGCCACAGGTGACCAATGTCATTGCGGCTTCCGGCGTCACGGAGCAGGAATTGCTTGCGGTCGCGGTCGCTGTCGAAGCACTCAGCGATCATCCCTTGGCAGCGGCTTTGGTTCGCGATGGAACCGAACGGCTTGGTGGCCACACGACCTTGGCTGCTGCCGACAAGCTTCAAAGTATCACCGGACGTGGCCTTGTTGCGGAGATAGAGGGCGAAAAGGTTTATGTCGGCAAGGCCGCCCTTTTTGCCGAGATAGAAGGATCACCAATTCCTGCCGATGTGGCGGAGGATTCGGAGAGCCTTGAAAGGCAGGGACGCACCACAATGATCGTGCGCAAGGCCGATCGTTACCTGGGGGTAATCGGCCTCATGGACAAACCGCGCGCCTCGGCTGCAGGCGTGATCAAAAGACTCCGCTCACTCGGCATTACACGTATGGTGATGATTTCCGGCGACAACAGCCGTGTCGCCGATGCCGTCGCGAAAGAGGTCGGCCTTGACCAGGCAATGGGCGACCTGATGCCAGAAGACAAGGTAACGACCATCAAGCAGCTGCGGTCGGAGCAACCGGTCGCAATGGTGGGCGATGGTGTCAATGATGCACCTGCCATGGCCAATGCAACAGTCGGGATCGCGATGGGGGCAGCCGGTTCCGACGTGGCACTTGAGACTGCCGACGTAGCGTTGATGGGTGACGCTCTGGAGCGCCTGCCATTCGTCATTGGCCTGAGCCGCAGGACCAGCCGGACGATCAAGCAGAATCTCTGGATCAGCCTTGGCATGGTCGCCATTCTGGTTCCCGCCACATTGCTCGGGCTTCAGCTCGGCGCGGCGGTTCTCTTCCATGAAGGCTCGACGGTCCTCGTCGTAATCAATGCTTTGCGCCTGCTCGCCTATAAGGATCAAAGCGGACAGTATATCGCGGCTGCGGCCTCAAATGCCCCTATTGCGACTGCCTGTCGCTCAGCAAGCGCTGGGCCGAGCGGGCTGGACCGTGGCCCAGATTGAGCGGTTCGAGATCAACGAAGCCTTCCCCGCAATCGTGCTGGCAGTGCTGCGCGAACTTGACCTGTCCGAAGACATGGTAATGGCCCCGATCGGGGCCATTACCATGTCGGCCCCACAGCCCCACAGCCCCACAACTGGCCTGGTTTTACTCCGCCACACTGGCCTACTTTTGCTCCGCCGTTGACACGGGCTGACGCGTGGCATCGTTACGCTGTGTATCGGAGGGGGACAGGGTATCGCCTTGGCGGTTGAAATGCTTGGGTGACGCGGTGGGTGACATGTCGGATGGGGTGGAGCGCACGGTCAACTTCCGGTCAGCATTGGTGCAAACATTAGCGCTGGTGGTCTAGGTTTTCCGGATCTTGTCGGATCTGCGCTATTATTTCCTGTTGCCCGTATTGCGCCACGAACCAAACTACAATCACATCCGACCGCCAACGCTACCTACTCCGTATTCTGGATCAGTGCCGCAGCAATCGCCCTTTCGCACTGCTACACCACTTGGTGAACATAGTTCCGGTGGAAGCTGCTTGAGAAGCGCTTGCGCGACCTCACACTTTCGATGGGATTTTTTGCGGTGGCAATAGCCTTTACTACCTATATGGTGCCCAGCCTGCCGCCCTTTTTTGAATGGTGCCCAGAATGGGATTCTGAACTTCCGATAACAGAGTCCCTCTATTTTCTGCCCAAGTCATTTATCATCGTGTTTCAACAATTGCTGATCCACACGCTGGTGCTGACGCTGTGCCCAATCGGCATAACGAGGGCCGGGCAGCAGGTTAGAATTCACGCACCACGCTGGCCTGCGCGTGGGATCTCAATTCGACGGGGAGATTTAGAGCCATGTGTGAACTTTTAGGACTGTCCAGCAACTTGCCCGCTACGGCATCCTTGTCGCTTTCGCGGTTGGCAGAACACGGCGGCCCGCCGACTTCAATCCGGGATGGTTGGGGCGTCGCCTATTATGAGGGACCGGATGTTCGGCTGATCAAAGATGCAGGTTCAGCAGATGATAGCGACTGGCTGCGCTTTGTCGGCCAGCATGATTTGCGGAGCAATATCGTGATGGCGCATATACGCAAGGCGACGATGGGCACCCCCGCCTATCGTAACGCGCAGCCCTTCGTGAGAGAGTTAGCTGGGCGAATGCACAGCTTTGCCCATAACGGCTGGCTACCAGGCATCTTTGAAACCGCTATTTTTCAGTCAACCCGTTTCGCCCCTGTCGGTGAAACGGATTCAGAGGAGGCATTTTGCGGGTTACTGGATCGGCTGGCCATGATCTGGAGGAAACCGGGCGTTATTCCGCCACTTGAAAATCGTCTGGATATCATTGCAGACTTTGCAGCAGAGGTGCGCGGCCTCGGTCCTGCAAATTTCCTTTATTCGGACGGCGACGCCCTGTTTGCACACGGCCATCGACGCAAGAATCCTGCGACAGGTAAAGTAACAGCTCCTGGTTTGGTCCTTCTGCAACATCAATGTTCGCCGGCCAAAGCAGAGATCATCGGAAATGGAATAACCGTCACCGGCGCGGATCAAATCATTAGCATCGTGGCAAGCGTTCCGTTGACGGCAGAACCTTGGCACGAATTTGCGGAAGATGAGGTCATTGCCTTTCGTGCCGGTCGGATCGGCGGCAGAAGCAGCACCGGCATTCCATGACAGACGAGGCAAATCACGTTTAATCTGGCCGTACGGCCCCTCATGGCGATATATGTCCGCAATCTGCGTCGCATCAACCGTCGCCTTCTAGATCAATCAATGAGTCCTGGATTTAGCTGTGTGAATTGCCAGTATCCATAGCCCTAAATATCTGGATTCCATGAAGACAAGATTGCTTCGGGTTCTGGTCGCGGTCGGTTCTTCGCTTGCCCCGTATAGGTACCGAGAACGACGAATCCTACCAAAATATCACCATCCCCCAGTTTGAATGCAGCCCGAAGTGATTTGGAGGAAATTCTTGCGCCACTCACTATCTTACAGTGGTAACCCAATGAATTTGCGGCCAATAGTAGATTTTGCATAGCTGCCCCGACAGCAATCCATTGCTCCTGGGGTGGAACTACAGGATTGTTCTCATCAATATGCGCCCAAACCGCAATGAGGCACGCGCCATTCATCGCCCGCTGTTTGGCATCCTCCAGTTCACTCTGCGAACTGTCCGGGTTCGTCTCCAATGCAGCGGCTGCAAACTCCTCTGCCAGCGATTGGCGTGCATCATCTGGGATATAGACAAAACGTGTTGGTGCAAGATTGCCATGATCTGGTGCTGCACATGCTGCACGGATCATTTCCACGATGTGTTCAACGCTAGGTCCGGGCTTACCTAGTAGTTTTGGGGAAACGGATCGCCTTGCACAAATCGCATCAACGATAGCGGTCACTGTTCAATGCACTCGACCTGAAGCAGATCGCCCTTTGAAATCGCCGCGTGGTCGGGCGAGAGAGTGGCAAGTCCACGCGCCTCAGCTAATGGCAAAAGGCTCGCAGATGATCCGCGCCCGAGCCGCCGGACAATCGGTCGGCCATATTGGTCAGTCTCTGACCAAGTCACGGGCACATATTCTGTTCGGCCAGGTTTTCTGTTGAGGTCAAATCCACTAATCGCATGAATCGGTTCAAAAGCTTTGGCAGCGCTACCGCCGGCGGCCAGAATGGCTTGCCAAGCAATTTTTTCGAACGTCACTGCAGCAGCATACGGATTGCCGGGAAGTCCGAAATAGAGAGTTTTGCCGAGCTTACCGACTGTAACGGGCTTTCCTGGACGCATGGCGACTTTAAGCACTTCAAGCTCGGCATTCTCTTTTGCGAGAACATCAAGCATGTGGTCTTCTTCGCCTACCGACACGCCACCAGTGGATATCAATATGTCACACTCCGCCGCAGCCTTACGCACTAATTTGCGTATAGCATCAGCGTCATCGCTGACAATCCCGTAGTCGATGATCTCTATCCACGGATGATTGAGTCTGGACAGCAAATAGTAGCGATTTGAATTGTATATCTTTCCTGGAACCATTTGCTCTCCCGGTTCCAATAATTCGCTCCCGGTTGACATCAACCCGACACAGACTTTTCCGAACACATCGACCCGCCCTATTCCAGCCGCAGCAAGTAATGCAAGCTTTGCAGAGTTCAGATGAGTTCCCCTTTTTAGAAGCATGTTGCCTTTGGCCACATCCTCCCCGGCAAGTCGCACATGACGACCGCATACCGGCTTTTGTGACACGATGATTGAATTTTCCTGCCTAATACAATGCTCCTGCATGATAACAGTATCGGTGCCCTCGGGCATTGGAGCACCAGTCATGATGCGAGCGGCTTCACCAGGTGCAATGTCTCTATTTGGGTTCTCCCCGGCTACGATCCTGTCAGTTATCGTCAACTGCCAAGGCCCCGTTCCTCTGAAAGACTGGGAACTTACGGCAAATCCATCCATGGCCGAATTGTCGAAGGGGGGTACGCTGGAAGCGGCATTGACTTGTTCGCAAACAACACGGCCATGGGCTTCGCCAAGGGGTAAAATCTGACGCCGTCCAGTCGCAACCGCGATCGCCAAAGCCTTGCCGGCTGCGATATCGACAGTAAGGACTTTTCCGTCTTTACCAGCATTACATTCTGCAATTTTTAAAATTGTCATGTCGGATTTCTGGATCACATACCTCTCCTCGAAGAAAACCCGCCGCGACAATATCGCGGCGGGTGCCTATTGGGTATTAGGCTGACTTGTACTCTTTCGACTTGAAGGAGATCGCCTTCGCCGTCGCAGGAGCATCGGAAATTTTCCGAATGTCAGCCCAGGTATGCTTGTAGTCCGGCAAAACCAACTCGTTCACGCCAGGGTTGATTACGTTCCCCTGTGAACCAGCCGGCGAGCCAAAGACCATCAAAGTCTCGCCCCGACGTGCTGTTGCCGTTGGGTAAACCATCGCTTGTGTAGCGCCGTTGGCATTGTGGATTTCGACCAAATCTCCCGGACCTACGCCAATATCGGCCATGTCGGCTGGATTCATTTCGATGAACGGGAACGGAAAGCGGTCTTGGATGAAGTCATTATCCTGATCAAGGAACTGGCTCTGCCAGAAGATATTGGCCCGACCGTTGTTGATCCAGTACTTGTATTTCGCTTGCTCTTCGGCCTTGCCTTCAGCCTGCCATCCACGCCAGCCGGCAGCACAGAAACGGGCCTTTTTGTCACCGGTTCCAAATTCGCCGTTGGAATACAGACGTTCAGTGCCGACAAGCATGCCGTTTTCGAAGCCCACAACCGGCTCGAGCACGCCATTGTTGCCCATTGCGCGCAAACGCTCATAGGTGACCTCCGGATTGCCCTTGTTATAGCCGTCCATGAAGGCGTCTTCTTCGGTCATCCAGTCATAGCCCTGGAACTGGGCTGCATAATCCGCCTTGCCCATTGCGTTCAGTACGCGTTCCATGTGCTGGGCGATGCCGGCAGCAATCAAGCAGTCTGGTTTGGAGTTACCGAACGGATCCATGTATTTCTCGGATAGACGCAAACGACGCTCACCGTTCATGGAAGTCAGGTTCATCTCATTTGATTCACATGCGGCCAGAACCACATGAGCATTTTGACCGATCTGACTGTCAATGATGTCAACATCGACCACAAAGAGGCCGCCCTTGTTGACGGCATCGACGATCGCGTTGATCAAGTCTTCGCGGGTGCCGCCAGCTGCTGCATCCATGGCTTCCTTCACCATGTCGGAGCGCTTTTTGTGAACCCGCTTGAACTGGGAAGCGTTCAGGGTGGTCTTATAATGGTCACATGCCCAGATGTGGTGGATCTTGCCACCACCATTGATCAAAAGCTGATCGACATAGGTTGCTGGGCGGCCGACATGAGCGTCCGATGGACGGTAGTATCCTTCCTGGTGACCGCCAAGACGACAAACGCCGCCACCTTCGCGACCGACATTGCCGGTGGCCAAGGCGATATTCACCAAGGCACCGATCGTGCGGTAATTGTCATTGCCCCAGATAATACCCTTTTCATAAGCGGTAACACATTTGCGACGCGCACCATCTTTCGGCTCAGCGATCCATGCGGCGGCTTTCGCAATGTCAGCCGCATCAACACCGCAGATACCGGCCGCCTCATCCAGAGACATGGTGCAAGCTTTCATTGCCTCTTCAATGCTGCCAAGTGCAGCGGGATGCCCCGCATCTTCAGCTTGTGCAATGCCGTCCTGGAAGGTCGAATTGGCGATGAAGTCCTTGTCGACCCAGCCTTTGGCAACAATCTCGGTCAAGATCGCATTGAACAGGGCCATGTCTGTCCCGGTATTGATCTGCAAATGCAGAACATTGTCCTTGCCTGCCACCTCTTCTGAAGCATTGACTGACACTGTACGACGAGGCTCAACAAAAATAACCCTTGCACCATTTCTCATGCCCGGAACCATATGATTCAGGAACAGGTTGGTCTGGGTTTCCAGTGGGTTGGCACCGACGATCATGATCGTATCGGTCAGCTCATAGTCCTTGTACTGATAGTTCAACTCGCCCACACCCATGTCGCGGGTGGAGTGAACTTCCGAATTGTAGGCCGGACGGTTATGGATGCGGCAATTCTTGATCTTCATGGATTCAAAGTAGAGCTTGCCAGTTCCCCAGGTGTTTTCGTATCCACCTGCCGAACCACCATGGTCGAACATTGAGACAACCAGATCGTCCTCGGAGCCCTCGGTAACAACGCGCGCTGTAACCTGCGCCACGAGATCCAGCGCGTCATCCCAGCTCGTCGGCTGCAAGACGCCATAGCGCCACATCATCGGATCAGTAAGCCGTTGCTGCTGTGTCCCAGTGACTGTGGAGGGGCGGTTTTCAGCCATTCGCGCGCCGCGGATTGAACCGAGTCCCGAGTTCACGACACAATCATGATCAGGCACCACAGCCAAATGCACATCCTTGCCGTTCTGTTTGACGACATTATACATGGATGGTGCCATCCAGGTGCCATCGGCACCCTGCTGTTCACTCAGATCAATGCCAAAGGCATTGTCGGTTAGAGTTCCCTGCTTGTTGCGATCCCAAGTGTAAGCCTTGTACCCGCATCCAACGATGCAGTAGTGACACGTCACATTGTGAATCGTAGCATCCTTTGGTGGAATGGGAAGCCGGTCGATTTGTCTTTTGTAAGCCATGATGTTTTCCTCCCCTTACAACACGTTGGACGGACGACCGAAAATCAGGTCACTCGCGCCTTCAGCAAAAATGTCACCTTTGTCGTCCACTCGCAGGGTGAATTGAGGAAGGTTCTGGGTGGCATGTCCCCAAACCTGTTGACCACCTGCCTCTACGTCGAAGCGGGAAAAATGGCCCGGACAATTGTACGTGCTGTCCGCTGAATTGTAGGCAAGTAACCAACCCTTGTGTGGGCATAACGTTGAAAATGCCACGATGTCGCCATCCGGCCCAGCACCGCCTTCGACCGCTTGTCCGAGCTTTATCAATGCGCCGGGGCTATCAGCATCTGGATATTCGATATCCATTGGCTCGTTCACTGTAAGATCAGCTACATTGGCGAGCCTATTTGATGGATAATCGACTTGCGCATTTGCTGGTGCGGCTTTTGCTTGCGCTGCGGGCAGAACAGCCGCAGTTGCCAAGCCAGCAGCGGCAACAGACCCACCCCGCAAAAACTGACGGCGGCCAACATCAACCAATTTCGTGCATCGAGACATGTAATCCTCCCATAGATTCCCAGAGAGTAAAGTCTGCATCGTCAAAAATAGTGGAGGAAGATCAAAATGCCGATTTGAGAGGAAATTTCAGGCATCCATGCATAAAAGGCGCACGATGTTCAGGATTCCGAACATGGTTTCACCCATCATGTTCAGGATTACGAACGTTCTTTTAGACCCAAGTCGAGGCGTGTCATCTTATCCCAGAGTGTCGTGCGCGAAACGCCAAGAAGTTTTGCTGCGATTCCGATTTGACCGCCTGATCGTTCAAGAGCCCTAATAATCTGGCGTTTCTCAGCCATTTCCCGAGCTTGTGCCAGTGAGGGAAATTCTTGGTGACTTTTGTCCTCAACGTGGAATTCTGGAAAAAGATCTGTGACTGCCAGTTCCTGATCACGGGACAAACCAACCGCTCGTTCCACACGGTTGCGCATTTCGAATGCATTTCCAGTCCAGTCGTGAGCCAAAGCAAACTCTTCTGCTTGAGCGGAAAGTGTTTTTGGCAGCTGGCCCTGGCGGCTGCAGGCAGTCGCCACCATCTGAGGCAAAAGCCATTCGACGTCCTCTGGCCTGTTCCTCAAGGGTGAAATATCGACAGAAAGTACAGACAACCGGAACGATAGATCATCCCGCATTTGCCCTTTGGAAACGGCACTCTTCAGATCAGAATTGTTCGATACGACAATCCTGCCCGCAAATACAATCGTTGCTGATCCCCCAATTCGGGTAAAGCTATTTGTCTCGACAAGTTCCATGAGCTTAGCCTGCACCGGCACGGGAATCCTATCGACTTCACTCAGATACATCGTGCCGCAGCCGACCCGTTCTGCATATCCACGGTGTGGGCTGACGTGATCATTCAGTGAGCCAAGCTCCTCACCAAATATTTCTTTCTCCAACAAATCGGCAGGAATGGCAGCACAGTTCACCGCCATGAATGGGTGACCGGACGTGCTGGATTGCCCGTGCAGAAAACGGGCCGCAGATTCTTTACCAACGCCGCTTTCGCCAATTATTAGGACTGGAAAATCGGTCTGACTAAATTTGATGAGACTTTTCTCAAGCGCCTGCATTTCCGCAGATTGGCCAAGCCGCCGTGTCATGTTCTTTGTCTTTTGGGCACCCCGGGCACTACGGATTATCCGGTTGATGAATTCTTCAAATTCGAACGGCTTGGTCATGTAGTCGCACGCGCCCAATCGCATCAGTCTGACCGCCTGATCTATGTCTCCGTAACCGGTAATAAACAGGAAGGGTGGCGCTAAACCGTTCCGCCCAGCCTGACGCATAACGGTTTCGCCCGTGATATCTGGCAGCCTGATGTCACAGACAATGATGTCCTTTTCCAAAAAATCCGTCGCATTTACCGCGTCACTTCCGGTTGTCCACCAAACAACTTTGTGGCCTTCCAATTCAAATCGCTGAACCAACGATCTGCCCATGATCGCGTCATCTTCGATGATCCCAATATCCATTGGTCTAGGCGGCTGCATGAATCACCTCCAGAGGACGACGCGGAATTACAATTTCGATGATCGTGCCATTTGGATTGTTGGGTTTGACCGACAAAGTTGCGCCGAGTTCATCAGCTATCTGACGAACAACCCACAAGCCCAGTCCGGTCATTCCATCGGGAATGCCGGATTTTATAGGCGCGGTAAGGATTTCACCGACAGCACCAGGTAATCCCTCACCGGCATCTCTTACCTCCAAATAGATGGCGTCCTTTGATTGATTGACGCACAGGACAATATCAGCGCCATGCGGCGAAGCGTTTGATGCGTTGAGCACAAGATTCATGATTGCCTGGCGCATAGGACCGGCCGGCAGGCCATCAAACGAACAAATGGACGGTGATGAAGAAATTATCAATTCCTGAGTTCGGCTCGTCAATTCCGGCTTTAACAATAGTGCGACATCTTCAAGGTCTTTTGTTGTGAACATTCTCGAGCTTCGCTCGGGGCGATAGGTAACAAGCGCTGCTTGAACGACATCACGTATTCCCAAAAGTCCACGTTTTATCAAATCTATTGTCTCGAAGCGTACTTTTTCCCGATGGCCATGCTTCTCAAGGGTATCTGCGGCGTTCAGAAGGCCGCCAAGCGGATTGTTTATCTCGTGAGCCATGCCAGACGCGATCCTTCCAAGGCTGGCCATACGCTCTTCTTTTGTGAGACGATCCACAAGCTCTTCCCTACCCTTCTCCGATTTTACAAGATGATTAAAGGCACCAAATATTCGCTTGGCTTCGCCTCCTGCTCCCGGAAATTCACTATCAGAAATAGGTTCCAGCCCACCCGAAGCTGCTTTTTGCAGATGAATTTCAAGTATTTGCATGGGAAGAACCATGCGCCGAACCACGAAAAAACCAATTGCAACAAGCAACATTGTCAGCAGGGCATTTGTTAGGAGTAACGTCAGCAATACTTCGCGCCGCTCGTTCAGCAAATAAGACGCGTCAAACACCACATAAGCCTTGCCGATAACCTCTTCATTATGGTTGATTGATCTTGCCATGAAGGCTAGCTGTGAAACTGTATCAAGCCTCATTCTTCCTTCGCTAAATTCCATTTGGAATTCCGCGTCCATGCGCTCCAGGGTAGGATGAGCATCGGGCTTATCAGACGCCAGAATGATATCATTGGCATCGGTGATAACAGTTTCTCTTGGTTGTATGGCTGCCCTTTGAGGCTTCATACGTAGCAGAACATCAAATACCTCCCAGCTGTCCTGACGGAGCACCGAAGGGGAAACCGAGGCTGCTATGCCATCCAGATAAGACCCTGCTAATCCCTCCAAATAGGCTTCCTGATTTTGGGATAGACGAGTAAGCACACGCTCGGACAAAACGATGGAAACCGCAGTCATCAAGAGCATGACCATCAGTGGTACGCGAAACGCAGACGAAAGCTGGCCAAACCGACGAAGCGGATTCATAACAAACCACCGAGCCGATCGATATTTCGCTTCACTGAATCAAACAAGGTGGGGTTCGCATCAACAAAGCCGGTAAGCCGGAGATAATCCAACATCGCCCGTCCTGCTTCGGTTTCGCTTGATGAAAGCAAAGCCCTTTTCAACGCGTTTGCCTGTTGTGTCTGACCAAATCGTTTGATCACCGCAATAGGTGGAAATCCAAACCAATCGGATTTCTTAACAATCTTTGTACCGGCAACGAGACCTGGATCGATTTCACGCATCACCTCCCAAACGTACCCATCAACGCTGCCCGACTGAACCAAGCCGGACGCCACCGCGCGGATTACATTTCTATGGGAATAGGTAAAAAGTGTCTTCTTGAAAAAGGTGTCCGCACTTAGGCCGTTCTCTTGCAATAACGCCGTGGTAACCAGGTAACCTGAATTGGAGTCAGGGTCTGAGAAGGCGTGAATATCACCTCTGAGGTCAGAAAGTCTTGATGCCTCCCGGTCGAATTTCGTGATCAGATAGGATTGATATAAAGGCTTTCCGTTCCACTCGGGAACAGCGAGTATTTCCAATTCGTTTTCAAATTTCACAAATGGATAGCCACAAATCCAGGCAGCATCCAGTTGGCCCGAAACAAGCAGAGACGTGATTTCCTGGTAAGTCCTTCGGGTCGTGAGTTCAATTGTGTATCCGGTTGCGATTTCAAGATAATTCTTGATAACTAACAACAACTGAACATCGTCATTTAAGAATACAGGGGTAAGCCCGAATCGAATGGTCGTCGAATTTTGGGTTTGCGACAGAACATTTCCTGGAGCGAGGACAAGCGTTGCCAAATACAAATTAAATGCCCGGCGACTCTTGAACTTCTCCCTGTTGGAAGAAGGCATTCGTTGTTCCTCCTCCTTTTTCTACAAAGGTATTCCGGCCACAAAATGAGTCAAGTTGATTCCAGGCGGCGAAAATTCAATACGAATTGAGTCGATTCTTGATTGGCTCGCTTTGACAATTCCTTCGCATTTTCCACACGCTCGGGGTATCGGTCGACAAGATAGGTGGAACACCCTCGCGTCAGAATAGTGAGCTTATCAGTTCCTCCATTATGTCGCTCTACTTTGATCACTCACTCCTTGCTCATGCCGGAAAATGTGACTTGGTCCGATTTGCAAACGCTACGAGTGAGAGCATCACCGGCACTTCAACCAGCACACCTACGACTGTAACAAGCGCAGCTCCAGAGTTGAGGCCAAACAGCCCGATCGCGACAGCAACAGCCAATTCAAAGAAATTGGAAGTTCCGATCATTGCGCAAGGAGCGGCAATCCGAAACGGAACTTTCATGGCCCAGGCAGCGGCGTAGGCGATTGCGAAAATACCATAGGACTGGAGCAGAAGTGGCACCGCTATGAGGGCGATGAGCAGAGGTCGAGCCAGGATTACGCTACCTTGGAAGCCAAAGAGCAAAACGACGGTTGCCAGCAAACCCAGGATTGAGAACGGTTTCAGCGTGGCGGTAAAACGTGAAACCGCCTCATCAGTCCGCTTCCCTCGCATCAGAGCCTGGCGGGTCAGTGCGCCAGCAAAGAGAGGGACCACCACATAAAGAACAACACTGAGTACCAGCGTGTCCCAAGGCACGGGAATGTCGGTCACACCCAGGAGCAGTGCGACAATCGGTGCGTAGGCAAAGATCATTATCAGGTCATTCACACTGACCTGAACCAATGTGTAATTGGCGTCGCCCCGCGTCAGTTGAGACCACACAAACACCATTGCCGTGCAGGGGGCAGCTCCCAAGAGAATTAGCCCGGCAATATAGGAGTCTGCCTCCGCCGGATTTATCAATTCAACGAAAAGATATTTGAAGAACAGCACGCCGAGCGCGGCCATGGTGAACGGCTTTATCAGCCAGTTGACGACGAGGGTGATCAGCAAGCCTTTCGGCTGGTCTGTCACATGCCGAATGCTTCCGAAGTCAACCGATACCATCATGGGGTAAACCATCGCCCAAATCAGAACGGCAACCACCAAATTCACGTGGGCGTATTCAAGGGCAGCAAGCGCTTGAAACACGTAGGGCAAAACCTGCCCAAGAAAGATGCCAAGCGCAATGGCCAGTGCGACCCAAAGAGAGAGCCATTTTTCAAAAATACCGATGCCTGATGGCGCGGTTTGATCGTGGTGGATTTCGCGCTGAATGCTCATTCTATGAACTCGTATCTTTGCCAATATCATTGAGTTTTCGCTGGAGAGATAGCCGATCAATGCTGGCTAATGGCAACGCGGCAAAAATGGAAATTCGGCTGTTCAGCATTCTAAAAGTGTCCGAAAACGCCAACGAAATCTCGGCATCTGTACCCTGAACAGCGGCAGGGTCCGGAACACCCCAATGGGCTGACATTGGTTGACCCGGCCAAACGGGACAAGACTCACCTGCCGCATCGTCACAAACCGTAAAGACAAAGTCCATTTTTGGCGCATCGGGAGCGGCAAATTCGTCCCAACTTTTTGACCGAGCAAATGAAGTGTCAAAATTCATCCGCTTTAACAGCGCGATGGATTGGGGATGCACTTCACCTTTGGGATGCGACCCGGCTGAATAGGCTTTGAACCGCCCTGCGCCGACATGATTCATGAGAGCTTCTGCCAAGATCGAACGCGCAGAATTCCCTGTACAAAGAAACAGAACGTTATAGACGCGATCACTCACGGCATTCTCCTCAACAAGCACACGCAATTTCATCTATGACGGGCTGGCAAAGCTCGGGGCGGCCGCCACAACAATCTTCCAGCAAGAACGCAAGAAGCCCTCGCACCGCATCGAAATCTGCAAAGTAGCGAACTGTTCTGCCTTGTCGTTCGTTGCGAACAAGCCCTGCATTCAGAAGTACCGTCAAATTGGCAGACATGGTATTCTGCCTGACGTCTAGCTGTTCCCCTAGATCGCCAGCCAAAAAGCCTTCTGCACCTGCTTTGATGAGCAGGCGAAAGACATCCAGCCGCGTTTGCTGGCTAAGGGCGGAGAATGCTGGAACTGCCTTAAATGATTCCATTTATCATGATTATTTGATGTTTAGCGTTGCGTCAAGCCAACTTGCAAAACTATCGGTACTTGCGGGACATCGCCACGCCCCAACTCAGTCCGTGAGAATTGCATATGAACGCACGAAACGTCCCTGTGAGCTTGCTGGCCGTGTCGGGATGACCCGCTTTCGGTGTTGCCACGGGCGACGTCACGCGCTTCTCCGAGAACCTGAACTATGGCATCGCTGGTCTGCGCGGCACCTTCGGCAAGTACTTTTCGCAGGCGGAAGCCGCTGCATATGCACGTGAGCATGACCCAGAGAGACGTCGCTCGGTACATGAGTGGCTTAGCGGAGGCGGGAGAGGACTGCCGCGTGAAGCTCGCGGCAATCAGGAAACTGGTTGACCAGAACTAACTTTTGGCTCGGTCTCTATGTGTGTTCCTTCAACCAATTCTCAATTTTCTCTTCGACATCGTTTCCGATGTACTCAAGTTCGTTCATCGGATTGTCGATGAAGTCGTTCACAATGTTATAGCCGTCTTCGTCGGTATCTTCGAGCGCTTCCTTGAGATCAGGTAGCAGGTCTTCGAGCTTGTAGCGAAGAATGTCAATTTGCTTAACAAGCTCCAGAAACTTTTTCATGTCGTCTACATTTTCTTGCTTTGCCATTTTCATATTTCTCTGTGTTTTTGGGTGGCATCGAATCCGCCGACCCCGTAATCCATACATAGATGGTGTGATCAGAATCTTTCCATGTCCATCGCTGACGGCACGAAAACGTGCCGATGAGAAAACATGCTTAATTTTCACCGGCGGCTTGCATCAAGCGAGGGCTACTCAGATCATCAAATGCAGGCGAGCTGGTCCTGATGTCTCCCGACACACGACGTCTGCTTGCTTAAAAACGAAACTAGGGGCTGACAAGTTTCCACCTGCCAGCCCCGTTCTGTCTTCATTTTGGTTTCAATTGATGCCGAGTTCAGCCCGCTTTGCCAGATGCTCAGGCGATCCCTGGAGATATCGGCCATCTGGCAGATTGTATTTTGCTGTCAGTGAATTCTTATCGATATAAAGAAAGAGCGGCCTACCAAAATCTTCGTAAACGGTGCCGTCCTCTCGAGTCTTGAAGAGGATAACACGGCCGTGCGTTGAGGCTGGTCGCGTTTGGATGACCTGCGCCGCTAGAGCAGGAGGTAGCACACGCTTGGCGAAGGGGTTGCGTGTTGGTTGTGGCTTGCTCATGCTGCTTCTCCCAAGGTTTCCATGCCCGCATCGTTTGCCATCGCCCACATGACCATCTCGTGTGTCGGCTGGATGCCACGAGTTGGATGCTCACGACCAACCCAGGCCACATTATAGATGTCTGTGCCAGCGACGTCGGCGAGGTCTTGGCGTGGAACGCGACCACCGAAGAAGACCTTGCGCCATTCGTGACGGAGGCGTGCAGCGTCGTTGAGGACAGGTGCGGCAATCCGTGTATCAGGGAACGAAACAGGCTCACTCACTCCGTGGCGATCATAGACCTCCAGTGCGATCAAGTATGACTTCCCAGGCCATGGCAAGTTCATATTGATATCGACCTGCCACCCCTCATATTTCGCATAATTGGAAGGGGTGGCATCAGGCCTGATCACATCTGCCGACATCAGCAAGCTTACCAGCGTGTCAGTGACTTTGACTGGTGCCCTGCGGAACGCTGTCGAGTCTGGGTTTGCGAGGTACTGACGCATCGGCTGTGGACTACGAGCGCATGCGGCAGCAATCAATCCGGTCTCTTCTGTCTTCTTGAGTTCGCCGAACAAAGATTGAGCAACCTGTTGTCTGGAAATTCCCGGATGGGGTGATCATGCATCCTGGCATTCCCATTTGATGTAGGCCTT
>NZ_JAPWHB010000019.1 GCF_027214025.1 Parahoeflea alexandrii | reverse complement strand
CCGCGCTGCTTTACGTCATGAAACAGATGCCGCCCGCGGCGGTTCCCCTCCTTCCAGCACTGGGCCAGGAAGGCTTCGAAGTACCATGGTGATGTGGGATTCAGTGCTGCTCTTTGCCTGTCTGGCGGAGCCTCAAAGCTGAGCCACTTCGTTACGCTGCGACGTTCATAGCCGGTCCGTCGGGCGATCTCGCTGTAGGAGAGCCCTTGCTGCCGCAAAGCATGAAGCATCTCGAATATTTCCTGGCGAGATTGCCTGTGAGCGAGCCGAGCACGCCGGCGATGTGTCGCAGCGTCGACGATTGCGTCCTCCGAGAGGATGGCCCTGCCGCTGGCACGTCCTGAAAGGCTCATCTGTTCTTCGATGGCCGAACGAAGGTTCTGGATCAGATGAAACCGATCGGCGACCTGCCTGGCTTGTGGTGCGCCTTCACGGATGGCCTGCGCATACAGGCCGCAGCGGTCCCGGCTGACGATCTCGACGGAAGGATGGCTTCGCAGCCATTTGGCCGCACTCTCGACGCTCCGATCATCCAGTATGTCGACGACCGAGCGGCGCTCGAGATCGACCATGATGGTTCCATAGTTCGTCGCCCGCCGCCAGCTCCAGTCATCGATGCCAACCACCCGAATTTTGGATGCGCAGGGAGCAACCGCCGCATCCCGCTTCAGTTGTCGCAGGATGGTGTCGTCGCTGACGGGCATGCCGAGCCGCTGCATCAAGCGCTCGCCAGGCCGACCGCCCATATTGTGACCAAGCAGACCAACAATTTCCGCGACCCTTGTCGTCCGGCGCGCGTGTTGGGAAGCGACCGTGGGCAGGCGGTCGGTGAACGTTTGTCGCTCACATTTCTGATGGGTACATCGCCAGCGGTTTAGCAAGAGCTTTACCGTCACTGGCTTGCCTTGGACCGGCAGATCCTGAAGGTTGCGGTTGGACCGGCCGTGCCGACTTCGGCTTCGTTGTCCACAATTTGGGCAAATGCCGATCACGGGTCCGGCGGCTGAAACAACCCATCTGTCGTCATCTGTGAGCGCGAGACCCATTACTTTAACGCCCGGGCCGGGCGACCATTTCGATTTTCTTTGCATGCCCCCTCATAGCAATTATGTCGCTAATGCTGGATGAACCACACAAAGTGATGGTGTGGAACGGCCCTTCGAAGCGGCATCGAAGGTGCCTATTGTGGTGATGTCCATCGTCACGAAACAGAAAGGAACCGTTCCATGGAGAAGATTACCACGATCGGCCTGGACCTGGCCAAGTCGATCTTTCAGGTTCACGGTGTCGCCGAAGACGGCCGCGTCGTCATCCGCCGAGCCTTGCGGCGGTCGCAGCTGTTGGAGTTCTTCCGCGGCGTTGAGCCGTGCCTCGTTGGACTTGAGGCGTGTGCAAGTGCGCATCATTGGGCGAACGTCATCGGCCAGTTCGGGCACACGGTGAGGATGATGCCGCCAGCCTATGTGAAAGCCTACGTCAAGCGCAACAAGACCGACGCGGCGGACGCCGAGGCGATCTGCGAAGCGGTGACGCGCCCGACCATGCGGTTCGTGCCGATCAAATCGCCGGAGGATCAGGCTGCCGGGATGGTCTTGAAGACCCGCGAGCTGTTCGTGCGCCAGCGGACCCAGATGGCGAACGCGATGCGGGCTCACATGTCCGAGCTCGGGATCATCGCCGCGACCGGCATGGCCAGTATCGCCAAACTCGTCGCTATTCTACGCGACGACGATGATGCCCGCCTTCCATCAGCAGCTCGATTTGCACTCCTGGAGATGGCCGATCAGATTGAGGAACTGACGGCTCGTATAGAAGCGCTCGACACGAAGATCATGACGGCAGTGAAGGCTGACGAAACCGCTAGGCGGCTCACAAGCATCCCAGGCGTCGGTCCGATCATAGCAGCGACTGTCCGGGCAACAATCCAGGATCCCGCAGCCTTCCGGACAGGCCGCGATCTGGCGGCCTGGATCGGGATTACGCCGAGGGCCCACTCTAGCGGCGGCAAGGAGCGGCTTGGCAGAATATCGAAGCGAGGCAACAAGCAGTTGCGAACACTGCTGATCGTCGGCGCGACATCGATTCTTAAGCTGGCTCGTCGTGGTGTGAAGCTGCCCGCCTGGGTCCTCTCCTTAGTCGCGCGGCGGCCCTACAAGGTCGCGGCTGTAGCACTGGCCAACAAGATGGCGCGCACGATTTGGGCGCTTCTTGTCAAGGGCGGCACCTACCAAGCGCCGGCGACCATGGGGAGGGCATGAAACACAAGGAATTCCGGAGCCTGAGCTCCGGGATGAAGTGGCAAGGTGCCAAATAACGTGATGAACCGGAGGGACGATAATCTCGAGACCGATCAGACCGGCTTCCTCAATGCGCCGTCAAGCGCGTCAAAGTGATTAGGCAATCGGGATCGCGGATATCATCGTGGCCAGCGGTCATATGACCGCGCCAACAGGCCGGACATATGACTGCACCGTCCGACGGAGATTTACGCAAAGAATACCTTGCCAACCGGGCCGTTCCACATATGAGGAAGAACCGCGTTTTCTGAAACCGTTACTGCGAACCGCACCGGATCTACCGGAGACCGTTTGGTTTAAGTTATGCGGCCATGGCTGCTTCGTCCAGCATGGCGTAGTAGCGTTGTTCGGCTTCGGCCGGCGGAATGTTTGCGATGGGTGCCAGAAGGCGGCGGTTGTTGAACCAATCCAC
>NZ_JAPWHB010000017.1 GCF_027214025.1 Parahoeflea alexandrii | reverse complement strand
CCCCTGCCGGGCCACGCCTTGGCAGGGGCTCATGGCACCTGCGCAAAAGCAATTTCCAGACGTCAAGTTACAGTACCCGAACAAATCACGGAACATCTCCGAAGCAATATATTTAATTTCTTTCATAACACTCTCCCGAAGTCACAACGACGTTCCATATACAATACTATATATAGATAGAGTAATTTAAACGCCGACAGAATATTATTATGATAGTTACTTGCGGTACAAAGAAGTATAGTACCAAAACCAAAGCAATGGACATTTATGATGAGATTTTTCGCTGCACTCGCCGTCGCAATCGGCCGTTTGTTAATGGGAACGATGACCTCACTTGAGAAGCTGTTGTCATGGCCTTGGCGTATGCTTTCCGGCAGCAGACCAACGATGCCACACTACGAGCCTTCGACTCAGCCTCTCGAAATTCTGGAAGAGCTGGCCGCCAAGCGTGCCAAAGAAGCGGCCCCCGAGTTTAACAAAGACGGAATTTCCAGCGTCATGGCTTACACAAAGGCACTGCCTCCGAGCCGCCCTTCGACCGATCTAAGCGCTCTCAAGGAGGAAGTCAGGGACACGCTATTGTGCATGAGCGACGACGAGCTGAAAGCTTTATCGAGGGGCGGCATTCGTGCCGCTCGGCTCTTCGTCTCCGGTCGTGACCATGGCATCAATGGCGTGCCGATTGTCAGACTGAGCAAGCCCCCAATGACGGCCGCTGAGCGGTCTGAGTGGAAAGCTGACGCGCAGTCTATGAAGACGACACACTCCGTCGCTTTCCGTTGAAACTGAAAAGCCCGCAAATTAAGCGGGCTCTTTGTTGTCCTGATTTTCGTCGAGATGCTTGAGTAAATGGATACAGATTTCGGGTGTTTCATAGACGAGATCGCCGAAAAGCTCACGGAGTGCCACAAACTGCTCGTCCGTAACGTCACTCGGCACAAGGCTCATGACAGCCGTGCTTTCATGCGGTCGATGCATCCCTGACGCTGTGCGCATGCAGCAGTAAGCGACCGCACCTGAGCCTCCAGATCACGAACCCGCTGCATCGCGATATCGTTGACACGATCCATCGAGTCCGCATGAGCCACAGCGCTGGACAGAGCATCCCCATATGCGGCGTCATAGCGACGATCATTCGCCTCAATCTGTGCATTGATAAGACTGTTTGCCAAGCCAGTGCCTGCAGCCGCCAGAATCATCATTCCAGCGCCCATGCCCATGGTAGCGTTGTGTGCGGGTGATCCAAAATTTGACATGCGCCATCTCCTTATTCGTTGAGACACCTATGCCGGGCTCGTGGAATCCAGGCAAGGGGATGACGCGGATATAGCGATCGAAAGCTTACCACAGGCGCGGCATTAGAATTAAAAAACACCCCTTGGCTTTCATTCTCGATCCGAGCCCCCTGAGACGTAGAAGTCATCGAGGATCAGAAATGAGAATTGCCACATTGAACCGTCCCAAATTTGCGGGAGACTATTTGGTCTAAGTTAAGCGGCCACGGCACCCGTCGAAGATGTGTACGAACCTCACCTCCACGACAATCTTTCCCGATGGAAAGAGTAGCTAAGATCGCATTCATTTCCTTCTCTGCGAAATATTTCAACCGTTTTTTGCATTCGATTCATTTTGATGCGGAGTTATAAAATCAATATTACAACAATGAAACGTATTTTTGATTACATTGTTTTCAATATTGAACAATAATTATTATTGATAGACAATAATTTTATAGAATTCATTTCAACAAATCTCAGGTATACGCAAATTATAAACGAATATAGACGTGATTAATATGACGCTTTGCATGTTGTGAGAACGAACGTGGCAGATCAAGATTGCCCAAATTTGGCAATCGCACTCGCGGTCGAACAAGCACGCTTGGCTGATGGCGAGAAGGGCAAGTGGATTGATGACGTTTCAGACATTCTTGACGGCACTCGCTTCGACTTCAATCGGGGTAAGGGTTTCGAGACCTACCTCGCCTACCTTTTATATGATCAAGAAGAAGAAGAATGGCACCGTGAGCAAGAAGTTATTTCTGAACAAGAGAGCTGGTGTTCAGGTTGCCAGGCAATCTGAATAGCCGACACTCGCTTTGAACCGCCGGGGATTTGCCGGAGGTCGCCTCCAAAGACGCGACCAAAGAAAAGGCCCCCGGAAGGTAACCTCCGGGATCTCTTTTTGTCTAATATGACGGCCTTAGATGTATTATTTTCCCGCATTGAAAACGGCAAACATGATGAAAGCTGCGGAGGAAGGCAGAACCAGTTTGGATCGCTCGCTCGCAGCCCAAATGACGAAGTTGAGTGCCCCGGCGTCTTCAGTTTTTACTTCTGCTCAAAGCCACGTCGTACCAGTAGTGTGTTTCTCACCGAATGAGTTGCGGTTCATGGCAATACCTTGATGTGGTCGAACACCTCTCCATCGATACTTGACGTGGATGGAGAGGTGTTTCAGAAAAGGGGCTACTGCCCACCGTCTCGGCTACGTCGGACGGACAGCCGTATGGAGCGTCGCTTTCCCAGCCCGGTCAACTGCCAATACGTCATAGCTCGCGCTAGGATCATCGCCCATGCCCAGCGATCCAGATGGCATTGCAGGTACTGCCAAGCCCGCGATTTCAGGCCGCTCCGTCAACAACCAATTCACCGATTCAAGCGGCACATGGCCTTCTATGAAGTAGCCGGCCATGACTGCCGTGTGGCATCCCTGAAGTTCCGCGGAAATCCCATATTTCTGTTTGATCTCCGATAAATCGTCGAGGTCATGAATCTCGACAGCATAGCCAGCGTTCTGCATCGCCTTCGTCCATGCATGGCAGCAGCCACAATTTGGGTCTTTGTAGACGGTCATGGGCTCTGCAGAAAAAGCGTTTTTCGTAGCGAGAGATACGGCTGTTACTGCGGCCGCAGCGCGGATAAAATCTCTTCTCCTCATTGGTATCCTCCTTGTTTTTTGGACGTGAAGCTGCGCGTTGCAGTGACCACATCACACCTGTTTGACGAAATTGCTGATTTGGATAGGCGCGCTCGGCGCGCGTAGACTTACCTTCGCCTCGGAGCGGATGGTCCAGTTGCCAGCATCAGGCTGTCCACACACGACGACGCGGATTTACGACTTGAAGTCAGCTTCGTGGAGGACGGATTGGCGGAGCGGGCATAAATGAAGCCATTCCCAAATATGGCTTCCCATTGGAAATCACGGGCACCCAGTCGGAATCATGAGACCAAGCGACTGCGATCGTCTTTTGAAAGATGATGGCAGTCGTGCACAGCAATGGAAGAGGACATGTCTTTTGGCAGTCCCGTGAGCTCGGCATCTCATTTTGGCAACAGGAATCTCCCGCAGGAATTATCGTGTTCCCGATGCCTCCCATTCCCACTATTTTCCAAGACGCCATGGCGCTGTCCGCCACCACCAGACTGAAGGGACCAAGGATGATCCCCAGTAGGGCGGACACGATCAGTAGTTGTTGAATGACCTTCGCGAACCTCATCCATTTATTGTCGCATGTAGTCGCGGTGCTTGGAAGTGGTCATCCAGGGGCGTCCCGAGGTTCAATGCCGCAGCGCCCCCACCGCCTGAGATAAGGGCATTTGGGGATCAGACGTTGTCTTCGAAGCGGTACCGCGTTGTGAAAGTAGATTGATCGTCCATTGGCCTTGTCTGAGGACCGAGATGTGGGTGTCCAACGAAGATCAATCAGACTAGTGACCAATATGTCGACGGCTTAGCCAAAGCACGATCGGGGGGACCACCAACCACTGAAGGAGCGGACTCATGCCCGTTCCGAACGGAGGGACCAGCGGCATGAGATCGGAATAGGCCCAACGATGGGCAATCTGGGTATAGTAGTATTCAAAACCGATTGTCAGCGCCACACCCACACCGAGATAGACAAGAAATGGGAGTGTCTTGGGTGACATCAACCAGCCGCGCGATCGGGCCGAGGCGCTCGCAACCCAAAAGGCAATCAATGCAAAGCCGACATCACCGATGGTCGCCGAGGTGCATAGTTTGACGCCTTCCCAGTGGCGCAATTCCATCATGCCTATATAGGTGGGTGCCTGTAGATACTCCCAAACGAAATGCAGTAGGAACGAAAATATTACAATTCCGAATTCTGGTTGCCGAGTAATCCCGCTCATGAGCGATCCGCACCCCCGTTGTTGTTTCTCTTTGCCTGCAAACATCAGGAATGCGGGTTGAACTCTGGGCTGGCGCACCTTGGCTGGCTTGCAGGCGCGTACCGCGACGCGTCCCAAATTGCATGCCGTTATACGATATAGCCTTGATGCTAATTTGACCCATGTCAATGAAGGCAGGGGATTCGATGTGGTAGTCGTAATCTTCAATGGGGATTTGATAACGTGCCAACACGTCGAAACCACAGTTTGAAAGGAGGCCAGTTCACTTGGCAGACCCTGACGCTTGTGGTCATCGTGTCTCTGTACTTCTCCGCCATTTCCCTGCATCAAACTCATGCCAGCGAATTCTCAGGCATGCAGACGGTCGTGGTTTCTACCCATTCGCCTGATTCTGGAAACTCCGAACGCGATGCGTCGCCGCACTCACCGCAATGCGCGGACCAAATGCATTGCCATGCTGCGGCGATTTTGCCGTTTGAGGCATTGAGCCATGAAAACGCCGTAGCGGTCGCGATTTCTTCGATCCAGGCATTCGTGAAGCAGCCGTTTTCCAAGTTCCCATCTCCCCCTCCCAAAATTTCCTGACACGACGGATTCGTACTTCCGGCTGAGCTTGTTCCAGCTGCGTCAATAGAGCTGTCTGCTGTTTTTAGCGGTTCATCTCCTTTCACGCGAGCATGGCGGCCAACGGAATGGCGTTCGATGCCGACGGTTGAGTTGAATCGCTCACCAACGCATCTCCGCTATCCGCCGGCCACCTTCGTTGGCTCAAGCACAGTTCGGACAAAGCCGAAACGGCGAATGCGCATTCAGATTTGCGCGTGGAGCATGCAATGGAAACTATCCTCTATTTTCTCTTTTGGGCCGGCCTCATCTTCATCATGATGCGGTTTGGCTGTGGCGCTCACGTCATGGGTCACGGCAAGTCAGGAGCAACCCGCGACAAGCCGAGCAGTTCGGCGGCTGATGTCCGATGGACTGCCCCGGAGACTGACACTGACCCTGTGTGCGGAATCACCGTTCAGACACGAAACTCGAAGTCAGCCGTCCATGAGGGCCACGTCTACTACTTTTGTTCGCGGGAATGCCGCGAGCGCTTCGAGGCCGCGCCGGATTCCTATCTTGCTGAAGCTAAGGGAACCATCACAGACATGAGCGAGCAAGCTCATGGATAACCTTGCAAGAACCAATCAACCTCACCGGGCAGGCATACCTCTGCCCGTGATCCGTCCACCGCATATCCCAGTCGTCGCGCTCGGCATGAGCTTGGGCATTTTTCTCGTGGTGACGTTTGCGCTGTGTGTCGGCTTCGACCTCATCTTCCCCGGGCAGGCCATGTACCAGACGTGGCTGAAACTGCTTCCCGGTTTCTCTTGGTTGACTTGGTCAAGCTTTCTGCTCGGCGGGGTGGAGGCCTTTGCCTATGGCTGGTTCGTCGCGCTGATATTCGCGCCGTTATTCAATTATTTCTCTGCCCGTTGGGCACGTTGATGCAGCGCACAACAAAAGGAACTCAACTATGACGTCACCATTAAAGCTTTCTCTTTCGGCAATTCTCGCCGCCCTCCTGACTTCGGCGTCAGCGACGGCCGCGACGGTCTACATTGCTGATGGCAGCGCGGATCAAATCATCGTCGTCGATACAGACACTGGCACGGTCGAACGCAAGATCACCGGCTTGGATGCCATTCACGGCCTTTCTGGTGCACCTGGTGTTCGGTACCTCGTCGCCGGCAGCTATTCCGAGGTCAAAGGCACCGAGGCACCGGCACTCGCTAAGCCAGAAGGTGTGTCGGAGGACGAACATGCGGCCCATCACGCCAAACCTGCAGCGGGGGCGATGCCCAAGGACGCCGCGATCAGCATTCTGACCATCCTCGACGCAAAGTCTGGTGAGATACTGCGTCGGATCGAAGTGCCCGGCGCGGTCCATCATACTGCTGTTTCGCCCGACGGTCGTTACGCTGCAGCTACTCATCCATCAGGTGACGGGATAAGCATAATCGATCTCGAAACCTTGGCTTTCAAGGCCTTTGTTCCAACTGGATCGGCACCGAATTATGCCGTTTTTTCCGGAGACAGCGCTTCGGTTTTCGTAACCAATTCAGGCAACGGCACAATCAGTGAAGTCGATGTCGAGAAGGGATTTGTCAGACGCAATTTGCTTGTTGGTACAGCTCCCGAGCACGTGGTCATCTCCGGCGACGGGGCAACGCTATATGTGGCCGACGCAGATATCGGCAAAATCCATGAGATTGCGGTGTCCGATGGTGCCATTCTCCGCTCATTCGAGATTGGAGGAGAGTTGCACGGGCTCGACTTGTCGGACGACGGGAGCACGCTCTTCGTCAGCGGAAAGAGCGAAGACAAGCTTGTCGCCATCGATCTGCAATCCGGTGCGATGCGGACCGCTTCACTGTCGCCCGCTCCGTATCATCTGACAACGATCGACGGCACTGGCAAGATTTACGTATCGAGCCGCGACGAACCCAAAATTTGGATCATCAACCAGATCGATCTCTCGGTCATCGGCGAAATCGCCGTTTCCGGCGAGGGCCACCAGATGGTCGTGCTTCCGTAACTTCCCAACAAATCGTCCGAAGGAGATCATTATGTACAACATTCGAATTGGAAAAACCGCCCTAGTTGCAGTGGTTACGGGCGTATTCGTAACCGCGTGGCAGCCCAACCTAGCCGCCAGCCAGGAAACCGGAATGATGAAAGACATGATGGGTACGGGCTTGATGGTGCCGACAATGGACCCTGCGCGTGGAAGGCAGCTTTTCGCAAGCAAAGGCTGCGTTGTTTGCCACTCTGTGAACGGGGTCGGCGGTGAAGATGCGCCGCCGCTCGATGCGTCGACCATGGCGTTACCCATGAATCCGTTTGAATTCGCTGCGCGTATGTGGCGCGGAGCAGAAGCGATGGTCGCCATGCAGCGCGAAGAGCTTGGTGAGCCTATCAGTCTGACCGGCACCGAACTGGCCGACATCATCGCCTTCGTCCACGATGCAGAAGCCCAATCGCAGTTCTCCAAAAAAGACATTCCTGAACGCATCAAGAATTTGATGGGCACCATGGATTAGATGGGAGTCGGCGACCATCAGGAAAGCGGAACGGCGAAATAGAAAGCCGTTTTTGTGCGGCGCAAACAGAGAAATTGCCCGTCTCTTGCCAACGAGCAAACAATCGCAAAGCGGATTGAGCGACGTAAACGGCAAGCAGATGTCATGTCAGAAAAGATGGACCGAGGCGTCGTCCAAAGAATAGTGGGAAAAGCAAAATGCGATTCAAGGAAAACCTACCAAAATATTTCGTTATGGGATTTTTCGGGCTCGGACTGGTTGTTCTTATCTCAAAGAACTTCAAAACAGATTCGGAGACATCATACGCGTTGGCCGATCTGTCAGAAATATCTAATGAAGCGCGGGTCGGTCAGGCACTGTTTGGTTCCAATTGCGCTTCTTGTCATGGAGACGCTGGTGGAGGCACCGAAAAAGGGCCACCGCTGATCCATGATATCTACAATCCAGGGCATCATCCCGATGAGGCTTTCTTTAGCGCGGTAGCCAACGGTGTTCCTCAACACCATTGGCCATTCGGAAACATGCCGAAACTAGGCCAGGTGACACCTGACGAGGTTGCAAAAATAGTCGGCTACGTCCGCGAGATACAACTCGCCAACGGCATCACCTACAAACCGCATAAAATGTAACCGGAAGGGAATTGATTATGAAAGAGGAACAAGTGGACGATCAGGTCCCGGCCGGCTTTTCCGACACGGTTTACACCTGCTCTATGCACCCGGAAGTTAGGCGGACAGCGCCCGGGGACTGTCCAAAATGCCATATGCACTTGATACCCGAGGGCCCGACCGACGGTCATCAAGGACGCGAACACGGGAGTGGTCATAGCCACGGCGGGCGTGAAGCTATCAAGAACGAGAACGATGATCGCCAGTATGACAAGGTGCCATCCGATTACTCTGGCCCTGTCTACACTTGTCCGATGCATTCACAAGTTCGGCAAACCAAATCGGGATCATGTCCGATCTGCGGGATGGGGCTCGAGCTTGAGTCGTCAGCGATGGAAGGTGACGGACCAAATCCGGAGTTGGTGGACTTCACTCGCCGCTTTTGGGTCGCAGTGGTTCTGAGTATCCCGCTGCTTGTCTTGACGATGGGACCATATGTCGGTCTTGCCACTGTGCGTGAAATCCTGGGAGAACGAGCGACGCTCTGGATCGAATTGACCCTTGGCACGCCTGTCGTTCTCTGGTCTGGCTGGCCATTTCTTGTTCGCGGATGGACATCATTCCGAACGTTGAAGCTCAACATGTTCAGCCTGATCAGCATGGGCGTGATGGCTGCTTGGCTGTTCAGTATTGTCGCCGTTCTGGTGCCCGGCATTTTTCCGGATGGCTTCCGTAACAGTGAGGGACATGTCGGCGTCTATTTCGAAGCCGCCGCGGTGATTGTCACACTAGTCCTTCTTGGCCAGTTGATGGAACTTCGAGCGCGCGAAGGCACAGGACGAGCCATCCGCGCTTTGCTCGACATGGCAGCGAAGACGGCCCGCGTGATCCGGGAAAACGGGCGCGAGGAAGAAATACCGCTCGAAGAAGTACAAGTCGGCGATCGATTGCGCGTCCGGCCGGGTGACAAGGTGCCTGTTGATGGCATCGTCCTTGATGGTCGCTCCTCGATTGACGAGAGCATGATTTCGGGAGAACCCGTGCCGATTGAAAAGGTTGCGGACGATCCGGTGACTGGAGCAACAATCAATGGCACTGGAAGTCTGATAATAGAGGCCACACGGGTTGGCGCTGACACGATGCTTTCCCAGATCGTTGAGATGGTGGCAAACGCCCAACGCTCACGCGCACCTATCCAAAAATACGCCGACAAGGTTTCGGGCTACTTTGTGCCTATTGTTATAGGCGTCGCAGTGCTGGCCTTCGCTGCCTGGGCGCTTTTGGGACCTGAACCTGCGTTCTCTTATGCACTCATCGCCGCCGTCGCAGTACTCATCATAGCGTGCCCCTGTGCGCTCGGTCTCGCGACCCCGATGTCAATCATGACCGCGACAGGCCGAGGGGCTCAGGCTGGAGTTTTGATCAAGAATGCCGAGGCGCTGGAGCGGTTCGAGAAAGTCGATACGCTGATCGTGGACAAGACCGGTACTTTGACTGAAGGCAAGCCGCGTCTGGTCGCTGTATTGCCTGAAGGTGGCCATGACGAAGCCGAGGTCTTGCAGCTGGCCGCCTCTTTGGAACGGGGATCGGAACATCCGCTCGCCGAGGCGATAGTAAGAGGCGCAGAAGAACGGCATATCGAAATGGCCGCCGCCACCGAATTCGAAGCCGTCACAGGGATGGGTGTGAAGGGCGTCGTCAACGGCCGCCAGATCGCGCTGGGAAATTTGAGATTGATGACCGAGATGGGACTGGCGGCTCCGTCACTTATGGATAAGGCAAACGCTCGTCGCGACCAAGGCGAGACAGTGATGTTCGTTGTCCTCGATGGCACCATTGTCGGTCTGGTCTGCGTTGCCGATCCCGTAAAGGAAACGACGCCAGCAGCACTCAAAGCTCTGCACAAGCTCGGATTTCACATCATCATGGCCACAGGCGACAACGAACGAACGGCCAAGGCGGTCGCGGGACGACTGGGTATCGACGAAATTCGAGCCGATGTGCTGCCTCAAGACAAAGCACGGATCATTCGCGAACTTCAGGATATGGGCCGAAAGGTTGCCATGGCTGGCGACGGCGTAAATGACGCGCCGGCGCTTGCACAAGCCGATGTGGGCATTGCCATGGGCACTGGAGCGGACGTCGCCATCGAGAGTGCAGGCTTCACACTGGTTAGCGGCAATCTGGACGGGATTGTGCGTGCTCGGCGGCTCAGTAAGGCGACTATCCGCAATATCCGCCAGAACCTGTTTTTCGCCCTGGTCTACAATGCCGTCGGTGTGCCGATTGCGGCGGGATTGCTCTATCCGTGGTTTGGCATCTTGATTAGCCCGATGTTTGCCGCTTTTGCCATGAGTGCCTCGTCCATCTCGGTCGTTATGAATTCACTTCGTCTGCGAAGCCTCAGATTTTAAAGATTGCCACCCCTTGACCTTCCCATCGTGGGAAGCCCCATATCAGGCGAGCAGCTTTGAAAGGAAACAGAATGACCTATGAGTTCGACGTCAAAAATATGACCTGTGGCCATTGCCGCGGCACGGTCGAGAAAGCGATTAAAGCAGCTGATCCCGCCGCGATCGCAACGATCGACCTGGCCTCGAAGAAGGCGACAGTGCAGACCAGCCTTGACCCGGCAGTCATCAGCGACGCGATCAAGAATGCCGGATATCCGGTATCCTACGTGAAACTCTGATTGCCAATCCGGTCGCCCTCCGCAAATGCGTGGGGCGACCGTTTTTCAGTGAATCCTGCAACTGACTGCGGACGTCCATTTGAGTTCCACCGTAGGTCTGCTCAAATCAGGTGCGCCTCAGCCGTCCAACATATCAAGACCAAATTCGATAGCTTGGCAATTTGCGGGCCGCTTCTCCGCTGTAGTGGATGCAAGCCGTCGCTAGTTAGGCCTGACCACCTTTTGGCTGCGTCCAATCATGGGTCACCTCCCCTCTGCGAAACCAGAGTTCTCAAAAGAGGCAAAAACTTCCTTGACCTTCCCATCATGGGAAGGATTACAGATGTTAGCGGTTAGTAAAGGAGCCGCTCAAATGAATGCAATATCGAAAGTCAGGATACCCGTAGCGCCCTCCGCTACCACCGATTTCGGAATCGAAGGCATGACATGTGCGTCTTGCGTCGCGCGGGTTGAGAAGGCCATAGAAGCCGTGCCAGGCGTGACTTCTGCAACGGTGAACCTGGCGACCGAACGTGCCACCGTCACTTTCAATGAAGCTGTGGCGATGGAGACTGTGGTTCAGGCAATTGAGGTGGCAGGCTACGAGCCGAGGATCGAGACACTTCAATTCGGCATTGAAGGGATGACTTGCGCTTCCTGCGTCAATCGCGTGGAGAAAGCGATCAAAGCCGTCCCGGGCGTAAGGGAAGCGTCAGTCAACCTTGCAACAGAAAAGGCAACGGTTCGCGCGGTTGTGGGCACACCCGCATCAGCATTGGAGGATGCCGTTCGCAACGCCGGCTATGATGTCCGGAGGATTGCTGCTGAGGTCACCAACGACAGTCACGGGGACCGGCGCGACCGGGAGATCAACCGTCTGAGAATGTCGCTGGCCGTTTCCGCAGTGCTTACATTTCCGCTCTTTGTTCTTGAAATGGGATCGCATCTCAGCGCGTCCATCCATGATTGGATAATGGCCAATGTCGGCATGGATAACAATCTTGTCATCCAGTTCGTTCTGGCCACGCTCGTCCTGTTCGGGCCAGGCTTACGCTTTTTTAAAAAGGGCGTTCCGAATCTCTTGAGATGGACCCCTGACATGAATTCGTTGGTAGTGCTGGGCACTTCGTCCGCCTGGGGCTATTCGGTTGTCGCCACGTTTTTTTCGGGCATTCTGCCTTTGGGAACGGCAAACGTCTACTACGAGGCGGCCGCCGTCATTGTTACTCTTATTCTGCTCGGTCGCTATCTTGAAGCCCGTGCGAAGGGCAAGACTTCCCAGGCGATCAAGCATCTGATTGGTCTCCAGCCAAAGACAGCGCACGTGAAGCGTGATGGAAATTTCGTCGAAATTCAGATCAGCGATGTGATCTTGGGTGATATCGTTCAAATACGTCCGGGCGCGAAAATTCCCGTGGACGGTCACGTGGTTGATGGCGAATCCTATGTTGACGAGTCCATGATTACGGGCGAGCCGGTTCCGGTAATAAAGTCCGCCGGCGCGGATGTGGTCGGCGGCACGATCAACAAATCCGGAGCCTTCACTTTCGAAGCGACGAAAATTGGTTCAGACACACTGCTTGCCCAGATCATTAAGATGGTCGAGGCGGCACAGGGAGCCAAGCTTCCGATCCAAGCATTGGTCGATCGGGTAACTAGCTGGTTTGTCCCGGCCGTGATCGCTGCGGCAACTCTGACCTTCGCGGCATGGCTGCTCCTTGGCCCCTCGCCTGCCCTCACCTTCGCATTGATTAACTCCGTTGCAGTGCTGATTATCGCCTGCCCCTGCGCCATGGGTCTCGCCACGCCGACATCAATCATGGTCGGCACGGGTCGCGCCGCCGAATTGGGTATCCTGTTTCGGAAAGGCGAAGCGCTCCAGACATTGCGCGATGCGGATGTCATCGCACTGGACAAGACGGGGACGCTCACCAAGGGAAAGCCGGAGCTGACAGACTTCGTCGTTAGCGAAGGATTTGATAGACGCGACATCCTCCGCCTCGTCGCCAGCCTCGAGTCACAGTCCGAGCATCCTATCGCAGACGCCATTGTCGCAGCGGCAAAGCGAGAAGGGTTCTCTCTCGCCGACGTCTCGGAGTTCCAGGCTGCACCAGGCTACGGGGTGAGCGGACAGATCAACGGTCGAACCGTGATCGTGGGCGCGGATCGATCCATGACGAAAGCCGACGTCGACGTTTCGACGTTCAGCAGGCAAGCGGCGATATTGGGCGACGAAGGTAAGTCACCGTTCTACGCCGCAATCGATGGCAAGCTTGCTGCAATCATCGCAGTCTCTGACCCCGTCAAAGACACCACGCCTCAAGTCATAGCCGCACTCCACGCTCTCGGGCTCAAAGTGGCTATGGTTACAGGTGACAATGCCCGGACCGCCAATGCCATTGCACACCAGGTCGGCATTGATGAAGTGGTCGCTGAAGTCCTCCCCAACGGTAAGGTCGATGCCGTCAAGAGGCTCAGAGAGGGCGGACGGAAAGTCGCCTTCGTGGGGGATGGCATCAATGATGCACCGGCTCTTTCAGAAGCAGACATCGGAATTGCAGTTGGCACTGGAACCGATATCGCGATCGAAAGTGCGGACGTCGTACTGATGTCAGGTGATCTTACGGGCGTGGTTACTGCGATTTCGATTAGCAAAGCCACCATCCGCAACATTCGGCAAAACCTGTTCTGGGCCTTCGCATATAATATAAGCCTCGTGCCAGTGGCGGCCGGCATTCTGTATCCGATCAACGGTACGCTATTGTCACCCATTCTTGCCGCCGGGGCGATGGGCCTTTCAAGCGTTTTTGTGCTGACCAACGCTCTGCGACTGCGTCGGTTCAAGACAAGCTGAAAATTGATCAAAGGGCGCGCGCGTTACGCCTTCAAGACAAAATAGGAGACCATCATGAATATCGGCGAAATTTCCAAGGCGTCCGGTGTCTCGAGCAAAATGATCCGCTACTATGAACAGATCGGCCTGATCGCGCCCGCGCGCCGTGCAGAGTCCAGTTATCGCGTATATACAGACAGTGACATCCATACGCTGCGGTTCATTCGTGGGGCTCGGGACTTGGGATTTTCCGTCGACCAGATGAAGACCCTGCTGGCCCTCTGGAAGGACCGTTCCAGGGCAAGTTCAGATGTGAAAGCGCTCGCCCTTAGCCATATTGCCGAACTCGAGCGGAAGGCTGCAGCCATAAAGACCATGACCAAGACGCTAAAGCACCTGGCCAATAACTGCCATGGCGATGGCAGGCCAGAGTGCCCCATCATTGATGGCATCTCTGAACCCATGCGGGAAGATGGTCCAACAGCACTATCTAAATTTGGCATCAGCCATTCAGTCTAGTCGGGTCAGTTTGTCTTCAGGCGAAATTGAGCGTGGCAGGATGCACAGGTCTGGAGCAGCATGTGAAAGGCGTGTTCGGCAGGCATCGACAAAACTGCTGTTGCGGGGTCAATTTTCTTTCCGAATGGTCCGAGACCGATCACCTCACCCGCTTTCATGCGCATATCCTGAGTCAATGAATCTGGATGGCTCTCAGCGGCAGAAGAGAGCGAATTCGCATACACGCCAAGGTCATTTGCAAGTGAATTGAACTCTGCGCGCTCAGTCATGATGGTCGAACTGGCCTGCGAGCCGAAAATGACGGAATTGCCTTCGAAGTGGACCGTCAAGGCACTGCCGGACCTCTTATATATTGTCTCCGCCGCATCCCTGAACAACTCAGAATCGTATGAAGTGTTGCCCTTGAACATCGCGTCAATCAGCTTGGCTGCCTCGGCCATGGATTTCATGTCCGATTGTCGAGCGATCACGGTCATTTCATTCGCCAGAGCATGGTTCGTAGTGGGCGCAGCGATGCCCGCCAAAGTGATTACGGCCAGCAAAATTGCGCATGTCTTGAAGTTCATTGAGTTTCCCTTATCGGACGGTCCCGAACGACAAGATACAATGCTTGCGGCGAAATTGGGCTACGCAATCAGGATGACGGTGGATTTGCATGGACTTCTCGCTTTCAGCGTCGCTGACCACCACTTTCCGGAAGCACGAGGTGGTGGAAATTGAATGATCTCGGGTGCTGACCCAATTGGCGCACCGATTTCCCATCCCGTTTCCCGAATATCCCGTCGGAGGTTCGAAGTCGCGGTAAACAGGTCGGGAGACATCGGGAAATTCTCGATTCGGGCCGGTTCGTTGGTAGCCACGCTTTGCCACACCTCGGATAGCCCAGGACAAGACCCATCCACCTGCACCGGAATACAAAACCCGGCCGCACTCTGCATACATGCCACGCGGCATAATCTTCTGGCTCTCGAACTTACACCCATTGCGGGTCAACCAGACACAACATCGGAGAATTTCAATGCTAGACGGTATAATGCTGCTTTGGTTCACCTTGACCGGCGCGTCAGTCCTATTCGTAATCATCGATATTCGGAGCACGCCAGAATCTCCGGTCCTGAAGTGGGGATTTGTGTTGCTCACCGCCTATACCGGACCGATCGGTGCATTCCTGTATGTGCTTGGCTGTCGCGAACCGCTGTGGACCTGTCGCGGTTTGATGCCGCTCCTTTGATAGCATTTACTGCAACAAAGGAGATGAACTATGGGACTGAAACGGACGGATGAATTTCGCCAAGATGCGGTGCGTATGGCGCTGACCAGTGGGCTTACACGTAAAAAGGTCGCTGATGATCTGGGTATCGGCATGTCGACGCTGAACAAATGGATCACCGCGCATCGAGATACTGATGTGGTGTCGAAAGAGGATCTGAGCCTCGCACAGGAGAATGACCGGCTTCGGCGCGAGGTCCGCATCCTCAAGGAGGAGCGGGACATCCTAAAAAAAGCAACGCAGTTCTTCGCGAGCCAAAAGCTTTGAGGTTTAGGTTTGTAGAAGAACACCGGGATGTGTTTCCGGCAGCACGCCTGTGTCAGGTGATGGATGTCAGCTTGCGTGGGCTACGTGCATTCCGCCGCCGTCCTGCCAGCCACAGACAGCGATCTGACCTGGTCACCTTGGCGCATATCAAAGAACAGTCTCGTCTCAGCCTGGGCAGCTATGGCCGCCCACGAATGACCGAAGAGTTGAAGGAGATTGGGCTGGATGTCGGACACCGGCGCGTTGGGCGTCTGATGCGCCAGAACGGCATTTCTGTGGTGAGAACGCGCAAACACAAGGTGACAACAGACAGCAATCACAAGTTCAACATCGCCCCAAACCTGCTGGATCGAGACTTCGTAGCGGATGCACCAAACCAGAAGTGGGCTGGTGACATCAGTTATGTCTGGACCCGCGAAGGCTGGCTGTATCTGGCCGTGATCTTGGACCTGCATTCCCGACGGGTCATTGGCTGGGCTGTCAGTAATCGTATGAAACGTGATCTGGCGATCCAGGCCTTGAAGATGGCGATTGCTTTGCGCACCCCACCCCGGGGTTGCATCCATCACACCGATCGTGGCAGCCAATATTGTTCTCACGACTACCAGAAGATCTTGCACCAGCACGGGTTCAAGGTCTCAATGAGCGGCAAGGGAAATTGCTATGATAACGCCGCAGTCGAGACGTTCTTCAAAACAATTAAAGCTGAACTGATTTGGCGCAGGTCGTGGGAAACGCGGCGGCAGGCCGAGATAGCGATCTTCGAATACATCAACGGCTTCTACAATCCACGCCGCCGACACTCAGCACTGGGCTGGAAAAGTCCCGTCGCTTTCGAACGAAAGGTGGCTTAAACGAGTACTTGGGGCGGCACGAAAGCGCGACAGATCCACTGCCGGGCTTGCATGAACGCTACACTGCGGTGCGCTGGCGGCAGGTCCTTGGATCGACCATGCACTGCGTCGCCGGGGATGGTATTGGCATATTGGCCGGCGCTGCCCTTGGTTCGGTACTGGCTCTTCCGAATTTGGCCAATATCGCGGTTGAATATGCGCTTGGATTTGGATTTGGCTGGACCATCTTCCAGGCGCTGTTCATGCGCGATACCGCGGGAGGTTCATACAAGCAGGCGCTCAAGGGTACATTTGTCGCCGAGTTCCTATCGATGAACGTCTTGATGGCTGGAATGGTCTTGATTGTGGCGCTTGGACGTTCGCGGATCCCTTCGCCCTTGAATCCGTTGATGCCTGAGTTCTGGTTCGTAATGAGTATGGCTCTGCTTGTGGGCTTTACGGTCGCCTATCCGATCAACTGGTGGCTCGTCGCCCGAAACCTCAAGCACGGGATGATGACAGTACGGCGCGATGAAGTCGGCTCGGACGATTTGCCGACATTAGGTGAGCCTTCCACGGCGTCCGCCATGGAAGGCGCTCGCGCCGAAAGTCCAGAGATGGGACATGCGCATCGCGCTGGTGAGAAGGGTGATAACTTGGCTGCCCAGATAATAGGGATGGTCGTGCTGACCACCGCTATTTTTGCGATCGCGGTTTGGGTAGCTCTAATGGTCGAAGCAGGGTGAACGCTGACGTCAGACAGTAGTCTGCCAACACGGCTTCGCAGCCCATCAAGTGTTCTCCATGCAGAGGCAGCAAGTATCGCTTTGTAGAAATCAAGGCTTCTGATTTTTTCAATCCAACTCTGGAGTTTTTTGAGATCGTTGTCCTCTTCCTCCAGTTCGGCATAAGTGAACTTCTCTTTCGCGATCTCCCTGGCAATCTCAGCTTCGAACGCATCGCATTTCCCGATAAATTCGCGATATTGTTCGTCCCGATCCGCCTTGAATCTTGCGATCACCTTGCCTTCCTGTGCCTTGTCCAAAGATGTCGTGACAAGAAGGACCGTCTCGCCACCCATCTCGATTGCGTCATTCTCAAGCATTTTCAACTGGCGCATATGCTCATCGGTCTGGGGGAGAAGGCAGACGCCGTTCTGAAGACGCTGGTGTTCCTCGGGATCGGGATCGCGTTGACGGTCAGCTTCGAATATTATTACACCAACATATCCCAACGCTGGACCTATTCCGATCTCATGCCGCTGGTGCCGCCGTTTGGCACCGGGCTCAGCCCGCTGCTTCAGTGGATCTTCATACCGCTGGCGGTTGTCTGGTTCATGCGCAGACAGATGTCAGCACATAACAAGTCCTGAAGGGCCAAAGGACCTCTAGGACAGCGTGTAGGCAGCGGGAAACTCCAGCCTCCCGCTACCGGTTCTGTCGAACCCTATTTCAGCTCGGTGACGGTCAACTTGCCCTTGACCCGGTCGGCGACGAATTCGATTGCATCACCTTCCTTCATTTTCTCCAGCATGGTCGGGTCGGCGGTGCGAAACACCATGGTCATGGCAGGCATATCGAGATTGGTCAGTTCCTCATGAATGATGGTGACCTTGCCGGCCTTCATGTCGACCTTCTTGACGGTGCCTTTGGTGTATTCGGTTGCAAAAGCTGCAATAGCGCCGGTCACGGAGATCATTGCAGCGATCAGGAGTGCTGTGAATTTTTGCATGGTTTTTCCTTTTTCCAGGTAGATAACTGGTTTGATCGGGTTAATGGCCGGTGACCGTGAGCATGCCCTTCATGCCGGAATCGTAGTGGCCGGGGATCAGGCAGGCGAACTCGAATGGTCCGGCGTTCGCAAAGCTCCAGATAACTTCTCCATCCATACCCGGATCGAGACGCACGGAATTGGGATCGTCATGCTCCATCTCGGGCATCCGCTCCATCAGCCCCTTGTGCTCCATCACGCCCTCATGATCATCGAGCACGAACTCATGCTCCAGTTCGCCCTTGTTCATCACCATGAAGCGGATGGTCTCACCCTTCTCGACTTTGATTTCCTTGGGTTCGAAGATCATTTTGCCGTCGTCGGTTTCCTTCATGATCACTTCGATTGTTCGGCTGACTTCGGACGCCTTGCCGGGGTTGCCGATGCCCATCATGCTGTCATGACCACCGGAATGGGTTCCACTGGCACCCGCAAGTGCTGTCATCGCCAGGATTGATGCGGATGCAATCAGAAGAGTTTTCATATGTGTTGTTCCTTTCGTGAACACTTCAGGTCGAAGAGGTTAGCCATTGTTGCCGGATTTCACCGGCGCTGGCGTGATTGTTGTTGTTGCGTCTGTTGCCTTGGCGAACTCAGGCAATTCTCCAGTCCACTCGTATGCCTGGGTCCCGGGCGGGTTTTCGTACCAGCCGGGATCACTATAATCGCCGGCGGAAATGCCTTCGCGGACCTTGACGACCGAGAACATGCCGCCCATTTCAAGCGGTCCGTAAGGACCCCAGCCGGCCATCATCGGAATGGTGTTGGCCGGAAGCTCCATCGACATTTCCGCCATGTCGGCCATGCCGGCGGTTCCCATCGGCATGTATTCGGGCTGCACGACCCTGATCTTCTTGGTGAGCTTGGACTTGTCGACGCCAATGAAGGTCGGCACGTCGTGCCCCATGGCATTCATGGTATGGTGGGACTTGTGGCAGTGGATGGCCCAGTCGCCCAGGTGCTTGGCGTCGAACTCGTAGGCCCGCATTGCCCCTACCGGGATGTCGATCGAAACTTCCGGCCAGCGGGCTTCGGGCCGCACCCATCCGCCATCGGTGCCGGTTACCTCGAAATCATAGCCGTGCATGTGGATCGGGTGGTTGGTCATGGTCAGGTTGCCGACGCGCACCCGGACGCGATCGTTCTTCGACACAACCAGCGGATCGATGTCGGGGAAGATGCGGCTGTTCCATGTCCACAGGTTGAAGTCGGTCATGGTCATGATCTTCGGCACGTAGGAGCCGGGATCGATGTCGAAGGCGTTGAGCATGATCAGGAAGTCGCGATCGACCGGCATGAAAGCCGGGTCTTTCGGGTGGACGATGAAGAAGCCCATCATCCCCATGGCCATCTGCACCATTTCGTCGCCGTGCGGGTGGTACATGAAGGTCCCCGACTTCACGAGATCAAACTCGTAGATGTAGGTTTTGCCGGATGGAATCGCCGGATGCGACAAGCCTCCCACACCGTCCATGCCTGACGGCAGAATCAAGCCGTGCCAATGCACTGTTGTATGCTCAGGCAATTTGTTGGTGACGTAGATCCGGACCCGGTCGCCTTCCACGGCTTCGATGGTCGGGCCGATCGATTGGCCGTTGTAACCCCACAGATAGGCAGTCATGCCGTCTGCGAGCTCACGCTCCACCGGCTCGGCCACGAGGTGGAATTCCTTGACCCCGTTGTTCATGCGGAATGGCAAGGTCCAGCCGTTGAGTGTCACCACCGGATTGTAGTCCGGGCCTGTCGAAGGCATGACCGGTGATTGGGTGAGCGGACTTTCCATTAGTGCTGCATCGGGCAGGCCCATATTCGTTGTTTTCGACCAGGCGGTCGAGGAGACAAGGGCTGCTCCGGCAGCGCTTGCGCCTAGTAATTGACGTCTGTTCATCATTGTCGTTTCCTTTCCGGAAAGTTAGTGGCCGCCGCCGCCGGCATCGCCAACGGATGGTGCTGCAGCTGAGCTGCTCGCTCCGGCTCCGCCGCCATAGATCGCTGCTGACAGATTGACATCGGCCAGCCAGAACTCGCGTTTGGCGTTGATCGCCAACATCAGGGTTCCAATCTTGGCGCGGGTGTCGGCGAGGAGTTCGAAGGTGTTGGAAATCATGCCGTTGTAAGTCAGCAGGGATTCTGTCTCGATCGTTGTGCGCAACGGCACCACAGAGTTGAGATAGTGCCGCGCGATCTCGTGGGTCGCGCTGTAGGCCGTGTACGCCGAGCGCGCCTCCGAGCGGATGTTGACCGCCTTTTCAGCAAGCTGGTTTGCCGCCTGCATATAGGCAAGTTCCGCCTTGCGCAGCCGGGCCTTGCCGCTGTCGAAGATCGGGATCACGAACTCCAGCTCAAGCTGCGGCGTGACAACCGTCTTCCGGGTCTTGGTTTCTTCAAGATTGCCTCCGACAATCTCGTATTCGGTCTCGATCTCACGTTCGGCTTCAACGCCGGAGATGATTTCCAGATCCGTGACAAGGCGCGTGGCTTCGGTCAGACCATAGCTCTTGGCGACGGCTTCCAGCTCGAGTTTTGCAACACGCAGATCGACCCGGTTCTCAAGCGCTTCCTGTTCGATCCGGTTTTTCCTGATGATCCAGCGCGGCAGTTGCGGCAGCTTGTCAGGGACGAAGTAATCGATCTCGCTGCCCCAAAGCCCCATGATCCGGGTGAGCTCTTCCTTTGCGAGCCGTGACGCCAGCCGGGCTTCGGCCATTTGCCCGGTAAGTTCGGCGTAGAAGGCATGTTCTCGCGCCTGTCCACCTTTGGCCAGCGCTCCACTTTCGCCGAGTTTCTGGGCCAGTTCCGATGCTGCATCTGCCGCCACACTGGCTTGATTGAGATAGGCAATCGTCTCGAAGGAAGAAACCGCGTTGACCCATGCCCGGCGCGTGTCATTGGCAACCTTCAAGGTTGCGTCGACCGCCCTCATCTGGGATTGCCTGAACCGCGTGTCGGCGATATCAACGCGAGCCTTCCGGGTTGCGAGCGACAATATGTTGGCCGCGATCATGCCTTCGATGGCCCGATAAGCCCCAAGTTCGGGCGCGCCAATTCCCAACAGGCCGACAGAGACCTTTGGGTTCTCGGGCATACCTTGTTGCCAGGCTTCTGCTGCGTTCATGCCGATATCGGCATAGGCTGCCTGCAGGCCCTTGTTGTTCAGGAGGGCTACCTGAACAGCGGTGTCGGCATTGATGGTTTTCTTGTACACCAAGCCATGGACGCGCTCAGAAACAGCCTTTGCCTGATCCTTGCTCTGGATCCAGACGGTATCCTTTCCTTTCGTGCCCATGGAAACAGATGCTGCGACGACGCCGAACCCGGCCTCTTTGGCCGAGTATCCGGCAATGTCCTGATCGCTGACACAGCCAGCCAGAAACAACCCTGCGGACGAGGCGACAATGAGGGATCTGGTTGCGCGGGATATGCTCATGAGCCTGCTCCCGCGCCGGGTGCTTGGCTGTCGTTTTGTTGCCGCCAGGGTTTAGGATCTACGGCAACCCGGTGGGTGTATCCGTCCAGAACCGTGTGATGATAGGCGTTGCGAAGACCGATAGCCGAATCCACGGGCGAACTGACCGGCATGACATCGGCAGGCCCGCTCGCCGACGCACAGCCGGCGAGCACCAGCGGCATGGCAGCCGCCAAGAGAGTACGAAACATGATTATCCTACTGCGATAAAGAGTGTGATCGACCGGTTACAAGCGGCCATGGAGCCCGGTAAAGGGCAGTCACTCTTCAGATCCGAGGAGGACGTTCCGGCAAGGCAATGGCTGTGACGACAAAGCCCAGCATTGGCTCGATTTCAAAACTGTCGGGAATAAAAACGGCGACCCTCTCAGGCTCAAACGAGCAGAGAGCAAAGGAACAGGATATCGGGCAGCACTGGTCCTGCATGTTGCCGTGATCTGCCTGCAGCGGGTCCTGAACAGCGTCAGAGTGACCATCCTCAGCCTGATGATGGCTCATCATCGCGTGATCAGCGGACGAGCGTTCACTGACGTGATGCACTCCGCTGTTGACCGCTGCCGATCCAGCCATAGCCGCAGCATGCAGAGCACCCGGCATGATGCTCGCAATAACGAGCATCAACACCAGAAACAAATGCCTTCGACCGGCGAGGTGGCGAACGGACTTCTTCATGAACCAGGTTCTTGCCCCAACGTGAGGACATTGACAAGTAGGGGATTTTTCAACTTTTCGTTAGTTCCTGTTCGGCTCACACGAGGCGCATAATTTTGGCAGCTGTGGGCCTTCCACCAGATGGAAGGTCAATCCGCTCAAAACTTTTTTAAATATTCTGGAACCTTCCTGCGCGGGAAGGTCGTTTGATGTGTGTCGCACAAACAGGAGGGACAAATGGCATATTCACGGTTTATCGCAATGATTGTGACATCCACGGTCATCATGTTTGGGCTGATGTATCTCAATACCTGGGACGTCAGCCACGTCTGGTTCAGCCAGACCAGAATGTGGATGGCTCTCTACATGGGCGGAGCGATGGCATTGGTCATGCTGTCATTCATGCTCGGGATGTACGCCAACCGCAAGGCCAATCTGGCCATCCTTGTTGTCTCGGTCCTTTCGTTTGGCCTCGGGCTTTACCTGGTTCGCAGTCAGGACACCGTTGACGACATAGCCTGGATGAAAGCCATGATTCCTCATCATTCCATCGCCATCCTTACCAGTACGCGTGCCAACATTTCCGACCCCAGAGTACGCAAGCTGGCAGACGGTATCATTGAAGTGCAAAAGCGCGAGATCGCGGAGATGGAAGCATTGATTGCCGATCTTAACGGCGGCCCTCAAGCCACGCCGGAAATAGATGGCCGCTAACACTAAACTTGGCTTGCTTTAAAAAACCATGTCAAATTTGGCTGACCAAGAAATCGTTGAGTTCAATGGGTTTTATCTGCATCGTTGGGGTGGCCATTTGGAATGGCAGCTGAACATTTTCGCCCACCAGAAGCTGTCGCTCCCTGTGAAGAAATGCCCTTGTCGCGTCCGACGTACCTTGAGGCTTTATGGTGTGTGTTCAAAATATAGCCTTGCTGCCTTACATTCCGGAATGTCCATCCTCATGTCTGCGTGCATTGAAACCGTACGCTCGACGAGCCTCTACCTCTTCGAACGTCAAAGCACAGGACACCCTGATAATAGATGCTGACGGGAAATACTGATCTTAACGGTATTAAGACGACAGCGATTTGATACGTATCAACGCCGTTCGCTTCTGCCGGGGATAGCTTGAGATGGTCGGGGCATCCGCTCATTCAAATGGAGACCTGAAATGACAAAAAAACTATTGTCACAACTTACCAAGAGCGTCGCTTTGGTTCCGCTTTCAGCTACTGCTGCCCTCGCAGACGTCGGCGAAATACCCGGCGGAAATGTTCCATACCAGTATGGTCACGGAATGATGTGGGGAGGCGATCAATGGGGAGGATTTGGCATGGTTCTCGGACCGATTTTCATGATCTTGGTGCTTGTGGGCATCGTCGCAGCCGTGATTTTCGTCATGCGTTACATGGGTTCCGGCCTTGTGCCCGGGACTGGTCAATCTTCTAGTCGCGCCCACGATATCCTCAAGGAGCGATATGCGCGTGGCGAAATCGATTCCAAGGAATTCGATGAACGCAAGAAACTGCTCTCAGACTAGGCTGACCGCACTGGCGTGCCGATCTTGATCTTTCCGTTCTTTTTCGGCCGGATGATCATGCAGATTCAATCCACGCAATTGCCGAGAAAACGAAAGATCACAGGTAAGAAATGAAACGACGTGATTTCCTGACTTCCGCCACCGCAGCCTTTGTTGCTGCAGGTGGCGGATTGGCTTGGCCGGCCCGTGTCTTTGCTGCGGAAACTCCGCCGCGACTGCAAATGCCCCCGCTGATCGACACTCGCGCCAGCGGCAAGCTTGCCATGACCGCGCAGGCCGGAAGCAGTAGTTTTCTAGGGGGGCCTTCAGTGCCGACTGCTGGCTACAGCCAAGCCTATCTTGGCCCAACTGTGATAATGCAGAACGGTCCGCTGGCTGCCGAAATTGGCAACACTCTGGGCGAACCGGTCAGTATACACTGGCATGGAATGAAGGTTGCAGGCGACCATGACGGAGGTCCACATCAACCAGTGCTCCCAGGTGAGCTATGGAAGCCGGAAATGCAGGTGAACCAGGACCCTGCGACCATCTGGTATCATTCCCATATTCACGAACGCACGGCGCAACAGGTTTACAACGGCTTGGCTGGTGTCATTCACGTCACCGACGGCAAGGACGATGATCGTGGCCTGCCATCGGCCTATGGCATCGATGACTTGACGCTTGTACTGCAGGACCGCAGCTTCGACCGCTCGGGCCGTATGGTCTATGAACCTTCGATGATGGACCGGATGCACGGGTTTCACGGCAATCGCATGCTCATCAACGGTCAATCGGGGGCGGTCGCGGCGGTTCCAAAGGGGATTGTGCGCCTGCGCCTGCTCAATGGGTCTAACGCCCGCATCTACAATCTGTTTCTCAGCGACAATCGCCCCATGCATCTGGTGGCAACCGATGGTGGTTTCCTGCCGCAGCCCGTTGCGCTCAAAGTACTTCATTTGGAACCGGGAGCGCGGGCTGAAATTCTCGTGGATTTCTCGGTGGCGGAAGCGCCGGTCCTGATGAGCGACCCCGAACAGGCCTATGGTGTGCTCGCATTTGCCGTGGATGAAACGCTGTCAGCACGCATCACAAGCCTTCCGGATAAGATTGGCAGTCGACTTGAAGACCTGACCGGGTTGGACACCAAGACCCGTCAGATTTCGCTGGATATGGGAATGGGCATGATGATGGGCGGTGGCGGCTTTGCCATCAATGGCAAGCCCTTCGATATGGATCGCATCGATTTCAATGTTGCGCTTGGCTCGGTGGAACGTTGGATCATCCGCAGTTCGATGGTCGCCCACCCTTTCCATGTTCATGGCGTCCAGTTCCGTGTTCTGAGTGAGGATGGATCGCCGCCGCGTCCCGAAAATTCGGGATGGAAGGATACAGTGCTCGTGCCCGGTGAGACCGAAATCCTCGCTCGGTTCGAACATCCGGCCACCAAGGAAAAGCCGTTCATGTTCCACTGCCACATTCTGGAACACGAGGATGCAGGAATGATGGCCCAGTTCACGGTCAGCTGAGCTCCTCTCGCCCGGCTTCGTGAGGAGTGAGGTTTGTAGCTGATGCTGCCTATTGCGACCTCGGCAGACATTTTCGCCCATGCTAGGCTTGCCCCATGTCCAAGACCAAATCACATCTATGGCCTGGCGTGCCCCTCGCACTCGGGTCCGCTGTCCTGTTCGGTGCCTCCGCGCCTTTATCCAAGCTCTTGATCGGCTCGATTGACCCGTGGCTTCTCGCAGGCATCCTCTATTTGGGTGCAGGCGCAGGGTTGGCCGTGGTGCATTGGGGACGGCCACTAATCGGTCTGCCCACTGTCGAAGCGCGCTTGCGGAAGTCCGATTTGCCTTGGTTGGCCGCGGTCACTGTCTTTGGCGGGATGCTGGGACCTCTGCTGCTACTTTTTGGACTGTCCCATACGTCGGCCGCTTCCGGTTCGCTGCTGCTCAATCTCGAAGGGCTGGCGACTATGGCGATCGCCTGGATCATCTTTCATGAAAATGTCGACAAGCGTCTGATGTTTGGCGCAATGGCGATCCTTGTCGGAGCCTTAGTCTTGTCTTGGGACGGGCAGGCTTTTCGTCTTGATTACGGAGGCCTGCTGATCGTCGCGGCTTGCCTATGTTGGGGCATCGACAACAACCTGACGCGCAAGCTTTCCTCAGCTGACCCGGTGCAGATCGCGATGGTAAAAGGCGTGGTAGCGGGATGCGTCAATGTCGCCCTTGCGATGTCGCTTGGAGCATCCCTTCCGAGTTTCGGGCTTGTCAGTGCGGGAGCGATTGTAGGGTTCCTTGGTATCGGCGTAAGCCTTGTGATGTTCATGCTTGGGTTGCGCCATTTGGGTGCTGCGCGGACGGGAGCATATTTCTCACTGGCTCCATTCATCGGAGCTGTGTTGGCGTTGGTGCTTTTCCCGGAGGGAGTGACTTTCCAACTCGTCCTTGCAGGCATTCTCATGGGTATCGGCCTTTGGCTGCATCTGGCCGAGCGGCATGACCACGAACACTTTCATGAGGGTCTGGAACATGACCATGCGCATAGCCATAATGCACATCATCGGCACAGCCATGAAAATTTGACATCACAGGTACATTCCCATTGGCATCGACATGAGCCAATGCGGCATAAACACCCGCACTATCCCGATCTACACCATCGCCACGCTCACAAGCTGTCCAAGTCCGACTAGTGCGACGTAGTCTTGCTGCCGAGTCCTATCTGTCTGGAGCTCGTCCGCAGCTTTTCAATAGCCCTGTCGGGTTGTTGAAGCGGCCAGTCTCTGTGCGAAGCTTGAACCGCTGCAAGTTTTCGAGGCATTTTCCTCGATGAGCCTGACCGCTATGGTAACGCCAGTCGACTATTTCATCAGCACTGCGAGTTGAATGATTGCCGTTGCAAGCATCAGGCCCATCACGTGCTTTTTCAGGACATCCGCGTAGTGGGTGTTATGCTTATGCCCATAGTTCGCACTATGATACGCTATGAACGCAGGCCCGGTTGTCGCAGGCGATTTCTGTTTTTTACGGCAGAAAATTGATAAGGTGAAATCATGACAGACGACTCCGAGAGTTCTGATCCTACGATGCCGGTCGTTGCCATTGCCAAGGGCCGCGCCAGCGTGACCGTCCCCACGAGTAATGGTCCAGTCGTCATCAGCCGAATTCAGGATACGGAGCACGAAATCTCCGGGTATTGGGCCCAGACCTCTCGCCCTTGCCCGAAATCTTGCATCCAGCCGATCCGGCCAGTTGAAGGCATCGTGCCGATCGCAGAACTCGAACTGCTCGATATGCTATGCGATCCCCGCGCTGTCGTCGTGGACAGCCGAACCTCGGACTGGTTTGAGGGCGGGTCGATTCCCGGAGCGATCAATATTCCCTTTCCCGAGATCACGGACAGGCTGGACGAGCTTGGCTGCTCGCGCACCGCCGATGGCTGGGACTTTGACACCGTCGGAAATGTAGCGCTGTTCTGCAACGGTCCGTGGTGCGGTCAGTCGCCGACTGCGATCCGAGCCATGGTCGCCACCGGGTTTCCTGCCAGTCGAATTCATTATTACCGCGACGGGATGCAGGGCTGGCATCTTCTTGGCATGACCACCACAGCTGAAGCATGAATTCCAGCCCCGCCGCCTCGTCGACGCATCCGGAAGACACGACAGAACGAAATGGCGTTGAAGCGGTTGCGGAACCACGAGCCAATCACCGCGCGACAGGAGATTACGAATATGGGTAGCGGCACCACCAGATCGCCGGATCGGCCCATGAAGCAGGCGGTCGATGCGACCTGAGATGCGCCTTCGCATCGGTATCCTTGCAGCGATGGCCCTCCTCGGGTTCGCCGCGCTCGGAGTCTGGTGGTTTGCGCCCTCGGTCTTGGTTGAAGCCCAGCGTCTTCTAGACCGCGACACTCTTGAGGCACTGGTGGCGCGAGCGGGCATCTGGGGTCCATTCCTTATCATCGGCCTCATGATTGTTGCGGTGGTCGCCAGTCCAATTCCCAGCGCGCCGATAGCCTTGGCTGCAGGTGCGGCTTACGGGCATCTCTGGGGCACCGTTCAGGTCGTGCTCGGTGCGGAGATCGGTGCGCTGATAGCCTTCGGTCTTGCACGGACAGTTGGGCGAGATGCACTTCAGCACCTGTTCGGCGACAAGGTAAATGCTGGACTGCTCGGGTCGCAGAACGCCCTGACGGGGACAGTATTTGCCAGCCGTCTGTTGCCGTTCGTGTCCTTCGACATGATCAGCTATGCGGCGGGCCTCAGTTGCCTGCATGCCTGGCGTTTCGCATTGGCGACACTGGCCGGAATCGTGCCAGCGAGCTTCCTCCTTGCCCATGTTGGCGGAGAAGCCGCGAGCGGAGATATGGGCCGCGCCACTTGGGCAGTTCTCGGCATTGGACTAGTTACAGGACTGCCTATGCTCTGGGTGGCTGCTCGACGGCGAACCGCAAAGGAAACCTGATGGCGGAAGACTACAAGAAAAACAGCATCACCCTTCCGGGCGCAGTTGCCATGGGTACAGGGGTAATGATCGGAGCGGGCATCTTCGCCCTGACCGGACAGATTGCTGAACTCGCAGGACCACTCTTTCCGCTCTCGTTCGTCGTCGGCGCGATTGTGACCGCGTTCAGTGCCTACACCTACATTAAGATGTCGAACGCCTTTCCGTCCGCGGGCGGCATCGGGATGATCCTCACGAAAGCTTACGGACCGACGACGGTCGCGGCAGGCGCAGCACTCCTGATGACGCTGTCGATGGTCATCAGCGAAAGTCTCGTAGCGCGCACCTTCGGAACCTACACGCTGCAGGCTTTTGGTGGCGATCCCAACAGTATTCTCGTCCCGGTTCTCGGCGTCGGGCTGATTGAGCAACCTGTTGTCTGGAAATTCCCGGATGGGGTGATCATGCATCCTGGCATTCCCATTTGATGTAGGCCTT
>NZ_JAPWHB010000016.1 GCF_027214025.1 Parahoeflea alexandrii | reverse complement strand
TGGACCGTGTCTGCATCAGTACCGACTACGTTCAAATCGTTGCTCCGGCAATCGGTGGGAATTAGCGTGACAACTCCTTAACGAGCGCTAAGCAACACCGAGCGGTTCTCAGCGTCCATAACTAACGCCCGCTGGAAGACCCGCTCCTCCCGTTCTGTGGAGCACAAGTGTAGCGCCTTCGAATGAAGGGGTTAGCCAGAGTATCAAGTGGCCCGATTTCTCATGCCATCACTCGCAGCACTCGTCGGAACCAGCGCCCTGACCAGGGTCTTCATGCCAAGAACACCTATGGGCTTACCATTGCCCATGACGGTGTAACTGTGATTGGTATCCCCGTTTGATCTGGCGATGATGTCTTCTAGCGTGTCCTCGGCATCCACTTCGCCCGAGAGGGTGACGTCACCGGCCTTGTCTGCTGACGTCATGATCGAGCGGGCGCGCAGGACCCGGGCGCGATTGATGTCGCTTATGAAGTCAACGATGTAGGGGTCATTGGGGTGCAGCAGGATTTCCTGCGGCTCGCCCTGCTGAACGACAATCCCGTCCTTCAGGATGACAAGGTGATCGGCAAGTTTCAACGCCTCGTCGAGGTCGTGGCTGATGAAGACGATCGTCTTTCGCAGCTCCTGCTGAAGTTCCAGCAACAGGTCCTGCATGTCCGTCCTGATCAGCGGATCAAGCGCGGAGAAGGCCTCGTCCATCAGCATGATCGGCGCGTTCGAGGTCAGCGCCCGGGCGATCCCGACCCGCTGCTGCATGCCGCCGGAAAGCTGATGCGGATACTGGTGCCCCTGCCCTTTCAGCCCCACCCGTTCCAGCCACTCAAGAGCAGCCTTTTCGTAACCCGCCCTGCTTTCGCCGCGCACCGCCTGCGCGAGTCCGGTATTTTGCAGCACCGTTCGGTGCGGCAGCAGGGCAAAGTGCTGGAAAACCATCGACATCTGCATCCGCCGCATTTGCCGCAACCGTTCCTCCCCGAACGCGAGCACATTCTCGCCATCGACCCATATCTCACCCGCCGTCGGCTCGATCAGCCGGTTGACGTGCCGGATCAGCGTCGACTTGCCAGAGCCCGACAATCCCATGATGACCGTGATGTCACCGGCATGCATGTCGATGTTGATGTCGCGCAGTCCAAGCACATGGCGGTGACTGTCCATGAGTTCGGATTTGCTCATGCCGGCCAGGACGTGCTTCATCGCGGCTTGCGGCGCCACGCCAAATACCTTGTACAGGTTCTTGATGGAGATGCTGACTTCCTTGTTCATGCCTGATCTCCCTTAGTGGCTGCCGACGCTGGTCGAGGCATTCACCCGCGCCAGTGCAGCCTTTGTCACCCGGTCAAGAATAACCGCGAGCAGAACGATGCCGAGACCCGCCACGAGCCCGACGCCAAGTTCGAGATTCCGGATGCCACGCAGGACAAGCACACCCAGTCCCGGTGCCGATACCAACGACGCGATGACGACCATCGCGAGACTCATCATGATGGTCTGGTTGACCCCTGCCATGATGTTGGGAAGCGCCAACGGGATCTGAACACCGTAGAGCTTCTGACGCTTTGTCATGCCAAATGCATTGGCCGCCTCGATAACCTCCTGATCGACGAGACGAATGCCGAGATCGGTCAGGCGGACAACCGGAACGATCGCATAAAGGATAATCGCGATTCCATAGAGCTTTGGCTCCGTCACCGAGAACAGGAAAATCAGCGGTATGAGATAGACGAAGGTCGGCAGCGTCTGCAGCATGTCCAGAACCGGGATCATCAGCTTCTGCATCCTGTCGCTCCGGGACATGGCGATCCCGAGCGGAACACCGAACAGAACGCACAGGAAGGCGCAAACAAAGATGATCGAGAGCGTTTCCATGGCGAAGTGATAGTGGTCGATGAATGCGAGAAACAGCAGAACGCCGGCCACAAAGCCCATCAGCCGAAACGACTTCGAGGCTACATATGCGACCGCTGCAAGAAAGAGGATCATCAACCACCAGGGCGTCGCCGCAAACAGGTAGAGCGCACCTTCCAGCAGCCAGCTGAGTGGCTGGGTGAGCGGATCGAGCACCACCTTTAGATTGTCCTTGATGCCGAGGAAGATGTTCTCCACGCCCTTTGTCATGTCCCGGGTTCGCGCAAACTCCGCACATGAGCGATTGAGTTCATCGAGCGAGGGAAACGGCAGGTTCCAGATCGCGTCCAGGCTGAAACCGTCGCTGGCCCCGCCAGACTTCTTCTTGGCCAACAACTCCACCATGGTCATGGGACCGCCGGAATTGCCTTGCTCACCGCACCAGCCGCGCAGACCCAGAGCGTCAAACAGGAAATCGTATGTAGCCATGGCGTTGTCCCCCGGGGTTCTCCCTCATTTCTGGATCAGGGGGCGGAGCAACCGGCTTCGCCCCCTGCTGTTCTCATCAGTTGAAGATGGCCGCGAGCTTCTCACGGGCTGCGTCGTCGACCCAGCCTTCCCATTTGGCCTTGTTTTCCGTCAGGAAGTGAACGGCGGTCTCTTCAGAGGAAGCGCCATTGTCCGCCTGCCAGGCGAGAAGCTGGCTGAGCTCCTGCGAGGTAAACGAGATCTTGCTGGTCAGCGCGAAGACTTCCGGGTTGCGTTCGGCGAAATCGGCGGTGACCACCGTGAGAACCGGAGCGGCGGGATAGGCCGACTTGCCTGGCGTCGCACAATCAACGGTCTGGTTGCAGGCATGAATGTCCGCATCATGGGGACCCATATCGACGGCCACCATATTGTAGCGGCCGAGAACCGCAGTCGGACCGTACATGTAGCCGAAGAACGGTTCCTTGGCTTCGTAGGCCGAGGCCATGGCCGCCGAGAGGGTTTCACCCGAACCGTGATTGAAGACCTCCATGCCGTGCTTGTCGAACTCGAACGCCTTGATCAGGTTGTCGTTGGCGATGCGGCAGCCCCAGCCATCGGGGCAGTTGTGAAACTTGCCGCCGACCAGCGCAGGATTGGCGAGAATCCCGTCAATCGTGGCCAGTTCGGGATGGTCTTTGACCAGGTAGTCAGGAACCCACCAGTCCTCGGTGCCGCCGTCAGAAAACACGTCGGCGGCTTTCTTGACCTTGCCGTCGGCTTCGAGCTTCGTGTAGAGCGGCGCCGAGTTGATCCAGAGTTCCGGCACGACATCCGGCTCGTTGTTCTCGGCAAGCGAGGTGATGGCGGTGGTGGTAGCCGAGGGCACCAGAGTGACTTCACAGCCATAACCCTGGACCATCAGGAATTCGGTGACCTTGGTGATCAAGGAGGCGGAAGCCCAGTTCATCTCGGCCACGGAAACCTTTCCGCATTCGGCCTGCGCAGCACCGGGAAGCGCCAATGCGCCCAATGCGATCGCGAAAATCAGTTTCTTCATGTCATTTCTCCCAGTTGATATGTCGTGAAAATGGCGCCGGACCGAGTGGCCAGACGGGCTCGAAATTCGAAGACGTCAGTCATTGTCGCCTCCCGCTGCACCCGCTCCGGCCTGCGAACGGGCCGAGGTCGGAACTGTCGTCCGTAATGCCAGGGCGGTCAGATCCCGGTACTGCGCATCGCAAATGTCTCCACGATGGAACCGCGGCCACATCGGCATAGCGCGCCGTGCGTCTGCGCACGCGACTGTCACATCAACAGGTTCGTCAGCGGCAACCGACCCTTCAATGAGCGGGGCCTGCCCCGGTTTCAGACAGGCCTCCACATCCGCCCAGCTCAGGCGCATGGGCCGGTCCAGTGACGCTGCCACACGGGCGGCAAACGGCAAAATGATAAGAGGATGCGCGACCGCCACGCAGACCACGGGCTCCGCCGATGGTCCTTCCGGCAAGCGCGCGAAATCGGCAAGCGCCATGCCCGTGCGCAACGGGCAGAGCGGCCCCGGAGCAGTCCAGACACCTCGGGCCGGCAATGGGGTATGGGCCCGCGCACCGCTCAGCGCGCCCAGGATTGTTCCAGCCCAATCCAGTCCCGCCCGCGAGAGCCAGACCGAGGCATATGCAGCCTCTTCCGCCTCGCCCCACTCGTATCCCGCGCCGCGCGTGGCGCGATAGGTCAGCGACGATATTTCCGACAGTGACAGGACGATGCCGTCCGGGCAGGCAACAGGGGCGTGTGCGATCTTGCGCATCGGATCAGTTGCCCCCGATTTCATCGGGATAGGGCAATCCCTGGAACAGGCTGATGCGTACCCAACGGTCAGATCTCGGGTCAAACCGCGTTGCCCCGAAAAAGGCGAGCTTGCAGCGCAACATGTCGATCGGCATGAGATCGGCGGAGATCAGATTGTCCTGGATCTCGGCAAATGGTCTGCCGGCCGAGAGCTGCACCCGGCACACCGCGTTTCTGTGCTCGGGTTTTTGCAGCAGCAGCCTTGCCACCGGCATGTCGGCAGGGCAGTCGGCCAGGGCGGCGTTCAAGGCCGCAACCTGCCGCCCCGTGTCCAGCGGCAACTCCCGCTCCGCTCCCGGCTCCTCGTAGCGCTCGCCCAGCCGCGGTTCGAGCTTGTCCTCGGACACATACCAGAAACGCGCGCTATCCGCGGCTGTGCCATAGTCCGCCCGCAACGCCCAGTCATAATGGGTGCGGATCAACGCCTGCAGTTCGCCCGGTTTCATGGCGCCGTCGAGATTGGCTGCGGGGGTTTCGTCCGCTGCCATGCATTGCGCCAAACCATCAACCAGCGCGCCATGGGGCTCGAGCATCAGCGAGACCAGCGCCTCCTGCGCCTCGACCGGAAGCGCGGCCTGGCTCCAGCGCCACAACGCATCCCACGGATGGTCCTGTTTCCGGTCCCACTCGGACCCGGCATGCCTGGCCAGCAACTCCAGCCCGCTGTGCAGCGCCGCGAGCTTCTCCAGTTGCAGTGGATGATCGCTGTGCCACTGGCGAGCGTTTTCGATTGCGTCGTTCAGTGCCGCGTCAAAACCGGCGCAGGCCTGCTCCGAAGCACTGGCCTGACTGCGGACGCGGGCCAGGGCCTCCTCACGCACCATGATCCAGTTGTTGAGCAGGATGGGATGGCGCACCAAAAATGGCGCCATGCCCAGCCCGGTCGAATTGCCAACGCCAAGGGCCTTCCGATGGTCGGTGCTCAATCGGGCCGCCTTGTCGCCGCCTCGTACCCTGGCCAGATGCTCGACAAGGTCGACCGAAAACAGGCGGGTAAACCATACGGAGAGCATCTCGGCCTGAAACGGGCACATCATTTCCGGCCGATCGGCGATGGCATGACGATCGGCTGCGCCGAATTTTCCGGACCCGTAGACCGCAGTCGTGCGCATCAGATATCCGGCTCCGGCGATTTGCTCAGGATCGGGCTGCAGGCCGTGCGAAAGCCGGTCGACAACGTGATCGAACAGCCGCACCGATCGATTGGCCCGGCTCAGCGACAGCTCCCGCTCGGTGACGCGCCCGGCCTCCTGCAGCGGCACATTTGCCGCCAGACGCTCGAGATCGGATGCGGAAGGTGTACCGTCGAAAAGAGCGAACGTCGCATCCCATGCGGTGGCTATGACCCGGTCGGAACGCATTTCAGCCGGCAGGTCATGGGCAAAACAGACCAGCGAATAGCAGCGTTCGGGTCCGTTTGCGCGATAAGCGGCGCAGCCGACCCCGCGCTCGTCCAGATCGAAGACGGGGCGGTCAAAGCTCCATTTCTCGTCCACCATCCGCCTGAGAAGGATGCGCAAGAAGGACAGGCGCATGGGGTGCGCCGACCCGAGGCGGTCAAGCCTCATGACTTCAGAAGCTGGACGGCGGAAGGCCGCAACTCCGGTATCCCGTGCAGGATCAGCGTTGATCATTCCGCTGCCTTTCTCAAGCCGGCATCAGCCGGTCCGAAACTGTCTGCGAAGAACCGCCGCCAATTGTTGCCAAGAATCCCCTCGACGTCGGGCGCAGCCAGCCCTGACGCGCGCAACCCGCGGGCGACGTTGGCGAAATCGCGATTGTCGTTGAACCATTCCGGCATATCGGGAAAACCGGGCGCATCGGCGCTTCCCTCGCCATAATCCGTGGCCTTCGTCCAGCGCCCGGACCGCATCCATTCGACCACACTGTCGGGCTGGTCCTGGCAAAGATCTGTTCCAATTCCCAGACGCTCGGCCCCCATGAGGTCCGCCGTTCGCGCGACCATGTCGCAGAAGTCCTGCAAGGTGCACTGGCTGCCGTTGTTCAAATGGTGCGGATAGATCGAGAAACCGAGCATGCCCCCGGTCCCGGCAAGCGCCTTGAGAACCGTGTCGGACTTGTTGCGCCGTGCCGGATGCCAGCTTGCAGGATTGGCGTGCGTGATGGCAATCGGCCGCGACGAGCACTCAATAGCCTCGAGTGTCGAGCGTTCGGAGGAATGGCTCATGTCAATGACAAGCCCGACCCGGTTCATCTCCGCAATCACCTCGCGGCCCATCCGGGTGAGGCCGGTATCGTTGTCTTCATAGCAACCCGTCGCGAGCAGGGACTGGTTGTTGTAGGTGAGTTGCATGAAGCGCAGGCCAAGCCGGTGGAGAACTTCCACCAGGCCGATGTCATCCTCGATACATGAGGGATTCTGCGAGCCGAAAAAGATTGCGGTTCGCCCGGTTTGCCGCGCGGTCTCGATATCCTCGGCGACAAAGCCCTGCATGATCAGTTCGGGATAGCGTTCGAACCACCGGTTCCAGGCGCTGATGTTGTGAACCGTCTCCCGGAAGTTTTCATGATAGGTGATGGTCACGTGGACCGCATCGACGCCGCCGGCGCGCATCTGCCGGAAGATCTTCTCTGACCATTTGGCATATTGGAGACCGTCGACCAGCAGGCTCATGCCACCTGTCCTCCATGAAGGTATGAAGTCTTGACGATCGAGTAAAACTCGACGGCATACTGCCCCTGCTCGCGCGGCCCGAAACTCGATGCGCCGCGCCCGCCGAAGGGGACATGGTAGTCGGTTCCGGCTGTGGGCAGGTTGACCATCAGCGTGCCGGCCCGCATGTTCGAGCGGAAATGTGTGGCCCGCGCCAGACTGCGGGTCATGATACCGGCAGTGAGGCCGAATTCGCTGTCATTGGCGACCGAAAGCGCTTCGTCATAGCTCGCCGTCTTTATAACACAGGTAATCGGGGCAAACATTTCCTCTCGATTGACCCGCATGTCGTTGGTTGTCCCGGCAAACACCGCTGGAGCCATGAAATGGCCCTTGGTCGGACGCTCAAGGACTTCGCCACCGCACATCAATTCGGCGCCTTCGGCTTTTCCAGCCTCCACATAGGCGAGGTTGCCAGCGAGTTGCGCCGCACTGGCGACAGGGCCGATTTGCGAGGTTTCATCAAGCGCATTGCCAACCCTCAACGCACTTGCCGCCTTCACAAGCTTCTCGACGAATTCGTCATGAACCGCTTCGTGCACGATCAGGCGGGACGCAGCGGTGCATTTCTGCCCGGTACCGCCAAACGCCGCACCCGCCGCATGCGCGACGGCCAGGTCGAGATCCGCATCATCCATGATGAGCATGGGATTCTTCGATCCCATCTCCATCTGAACCTTGGTCATGTTTGTCAGCGCAGCCGCGGCGATGCCGCGTCCGACGGCAACCGAACCGGTGAAACTGACAGCATCGATACCGGGATGCTCGACCAGTTTCTGGCCGATTTCGCGCCCTTGCCCGGCCAGCATGTTGAACAATCCCGCAGGAATGTCCTGCTGGGCAATGATCCGCGCCATCGCGGCGGCGCTTGCAGGTGTAAGATTGGCGGGCTTCCAGACCACCGCGTTGCCGAAGGCGAGCGCCGGCGCGATTTTCCAGGCTGGCGTGGCCACCGGAAAATTCCACGGACTGATGATGCCGATCACGCCGACAGGCTCCCGGCGGACATCGATCTCGACCCCGGGCCGAACGCTCTGGGCGAAGTCGCCGATCTGGCGCAGGGCCTCGGCCGCGAAATAGGTGAAGAACTGTCCCGCCCGGTAAACCTCGCCCTTGCCTTCCGCCAGCGGCTTGCCCTCTTCCCGCGACAGCAATGCGCCGATTTCGGCCGATTGGGCCATCAAGGCGTTGCCGATCGCCATGAGCACATCATGGCGCTTCTGGATTCCCGCATCCCACCACTGGCGCTGTGCAGCGCGGGCGGCGGCGATGGCCTGATCGAGTTGCGCGGCATCTGCCTGTGCGTGATGACCGATCACGTCGGAAAGGTCTGACGGATTGACGTTTGCCACGTGGTCCCGGCTGTCCGTCCATTGTCCGGCGATGAAATTGCGCGTTTCGATCGACATGTTTGCGTCTGTCCTTCCAGATTGCGTGTTCAGGCGGCGCGAATGCGCTGCAGGAGCGCCTCGTCGACAGCTACGCCTTCAGCCTCGATACGTTTACGGTTCGCCGCACGGCGGGCGCCCGGCAACCGAGCCCCGTCCTGCTCCTCGATGCTTCCGCACAGACGCTCCAACGCAGGGGCGAACGCAGCTCCGGCGAAGGCGCCCGGGTCGATGGCGATGAAGAACTGTCCGGTCGAAGGCGGTCCACCGGCCGCACCCGAAAACGGACTTGCCTCCGTGCTCAGCCGGGCGCCCGACAGCGCCGCGGCGAGAATTTCCACGGTAAGCCCGATGCCGAAACCCTTGTATCCACCGGCAGGCCGCATGGATCCGGTTAGCGCCTTGGCAGCGTCCATGGTCGGGTTTCCGTCAGCGTCAAGCGCCCAGTGTGGCTCGATCGGCTCTCCCGTCTGCTTGCGCAGCAGGATCTCGGATTTCGCCACCACACTTGCGGACTGGTCAATGACCAGTCTTGCCCCGCCATTTGCATCGGGAACCGCAAGTGCGAACGGATTGGTGCCGATGACCGGCCTGGTCCCGCCTACCGGAGCAATCGAGGCTGGCGCATGCGTGAAGCACAGACCTATCAAGTTGTCCTCGGCCAGCCGTTCGGCATGATGACCCAGCACGCCGCAATTGTAGGAATTGTGCAGGCTCATGGCTCCAAGGCCGCATATGCGGGCGGCGTCGACCAGCGCGCCCCATCCGGCATCGATGGCCGGGTGCGCAAAACCGCTCGCGGCATCGACGCGCACGGTAGCGGTCCGGGTTCTTTCCACCACCGGGACTGCATCGCCATCGACCTTTCCGCAGCGCAGGTGCTCGGCATAGATCGGAACATAGAGAAGCCCATGGCTCCGAATGCCATCGCGCTCAGCCAAGCGGGTGGAGCGCGCCATAGAAGCCGCAGCTGCTCGCGTAGCCCCCGCCCGCTCCAGCGCTTCGGCCGCCAGAATTTCGATTTCATCGAGGGACATTTGCAGCATGCCGGACATTCATACCCCTGTTTCTTGAGTGCCCGGACAGTGTTCTGGATTGCCAGACTTCAATCAAACGAATACTTCTGAAACATATTTCAGTTTACCTGAAGGAAATCCCATGATTCGTCTCGACTCCCTGCGGGCCTTCGTTGTTGTCGCTGAAAGCGGAACGCTGAGAGAAGCCGCCGATCAGCTGAACCGGACCCAGTCAGCGATTTCCATGACGCTCAAGCAACTCGAGGCCGAACTGGCCGGCTCGCTGTTTGAGACCGATCGCAAACGCGACCTGACCGATCTCGGTCATTATGTCCGGGAGGTCGCGACGGATATCCTGCGCGACCATGACCGCGGCATCGATCTGATCAAGCGATACGCGAAAGGCAAATCCGGGCGCCTACGCTTGATATCTGTTCCTTCCGTCGCCGCGCTGGTCCTGCCGGATCTGCTGCGAAGCTTCATGAAAGGTCTCGAGGGCGCCGAAATCGACCTGGTGGACACGGATAGCGCCGCTGTCCGAAAGACGATCGCATCCGGCCGGGCGGATCTTGGCATAGCCAGCCCCGGTGCAAGCATGGACGGGATCGAAACCGAATTCCTGTTCAGCGACCGGCTGTACCTGGTGTGCCGGACCGACAGCCCATTGGCACACGGAAACGACCCGGTCGAATGGGGGCAGTTGCAGGACTTCCCCTTGATCATGAACGAGACGCTTGTCCAGCTCCAAAGCCCGGAATTCCGGCGGCAGGCAAACCGCAGCCGCCTTTCGGTGCGCAACATCCTTTCCCTGCTGGCGATGGTGCGTGCCGGCGCCGGCATCACCATCCTTCCCGGCCTGGCGACTGTCTCGCTCGACCCCGAACTCGTTGCGTTGCCGCTTGCCGACCCGGCATGTTCGCGCAGCGTTTGCCTGCTTTGGCGTTCAGGCCGCGCGCCAAGTCCGATAGCACAGGCCATGCGGCTGCATTTGCGCAACAGCCTTCCGCATCTCGCCGCACGCTACGGATTTGTCACCGGACGGGAAAACGGCAATCCAGATTGACAGCAACTGTTTCGATCGCGTGCCATAGCGAGCCGGCCGAAGACCGGGCGCCGAGAATGCGCAAGCTTCTCGGCCCCAGCCTGACGAGATGACAACCGAGATGGTGCAACAATGTCCGGACACATCGCCCCTGGATCAGCTTGTCCGGGTCGATATTCGCCAACCGCGCCAGCATCTCCGCGAACACCTCGTCCCCGGCCGGGCATTCAATGTCGATCACGACCCATCCATCAGTCTGTTCGGTCACCGAACAGGATGGAAACGAGGCTTTGAGTTCGGAGGCAAGTTCTTCATCCGCGTATCTCCGGGCGAGGACAAACCATTGCCCCGGACCGACCCACAACACGCAGTTCGTGTCTTCACTCACCCATTCTCCCGGCCCGGGCAATGACAGGCCGAAAGGTTGAGGCACCGGCGTCCCTTTTCGGAGAGCCAGCGAAGCAATGGACATGTCCGACCGCTCGGTGATGCGAAGCAATCCGGTTTCGATACCTGCCGGCGATTTGTCACCGATCGCGAAATCCGCTTCAAGATCAGCCACGAAGCCGTCCTCCCTCTGGATCGACAAAATGGATTGGCACCACTTTCAGGCTGACCGTCTGCCCTTCGAGCGGGTTTGCCGCGACGACCGCTTCACCCAGACGGGCATCTCCATTCTCCAGGAATCCCAGTCCGATCATCGACCCTACATGGGGAGAATAACAGGCGGACGTGATCCAGCCTTCATCGGTCGCCAGCGTCTGTTCCCTGCCCGCACCAAACAGATGCGCACCGGGAATTACGGATGCGGCAGGATCGACCGGCTGCAGCCCGACAAGCCTGCGCCGCTCATCGGCAAGCCCCGCGCGCCGCGACATCAACGCGCCGATGGAATCCTTTTTCACGGAAACAAGCTTGTCCATTCCAAGCATGGCTGGAGAGGTTTGGCCGTTGAATTCGGCACCCGCCGCATGCCCCTTCTCGATGCGCAGCACGCCAAGCGCCTCCGTGCCATAGGGCGTGACGCCAAGATCCTGTCCCGCTTCCATCAATCGAGCCATAAGCGCCCTGCCATAGCGGGCAGGGACGGCGAGTTCATAGGCCAGTTCGCCGGAGAACGAGATGCGGAACAGCCGGGCGCGCAGACCACCGCATACGGAAAGTTCGCTGCAGGCCATGAAGGGAAATGCTTCATTGGACAGGTCGAAGCCATCGACCAGACGCGTCAGCAGTTCCCGCGAATTTGGTCCGGCAATCGTGATCTGCGCCCAGGCGTCAGTGGTCGAAATCAGTTGCACATCGAGCTCGGGCCACAGGCATTGTCTCGCAAATTCCATATGGCGGTAGACCGTGCCCGCGTTGGCTGTCGTCGTGGTGACAATGAAATGATCGTCAGACAGTCGGGCACAGGTTCCATCATCGAAGGCGAACCCATCCTCCCGCAGCATCAGCCCGTAGCGAACCCGACCGGGCTTCAGTGTCTGTATCATGTTGGCATAGATACGGTTGAGGTACTCCCCGGCGTCGCTCCCCTGCACGTCGATCTTGCCGAGTGTCGTCACATCGCAAATGCCAACCGAACGCCGGACAGCCCGCGCTTCGCGATCCACTGTTTCGCGCCAGTGGCTTTCTCCCGGCTGCGGGAAATACTGCGCGCGCATCCACTGTCCCGCCTCGATGAACACGGCGCCTTGCTCCCGTGCCCAGCGGTGCGTCGGCGTCAACCGGCGCGGGCGGAAGTGTTCTCCGGTATCCCCACCCCCAAGGACCGACAGGTTGACCGGCGTGTAAGGCGGACGGAATATCGTGGTGCCCGTTTCCGGGATCGACTGCCCGCCCAGTTCGGCCATGATCGCGAGGCCAGTGACATTGGCGGTCCGGCCCTGATCGGTTGCCATTCCGAGCGTCGTATAACGCTTGAGATGTTCAACCGAACGCATGTTCTCGGAATGAGCCAGCTTGATGTCCTTGACTGTCACGTCATTCTGGAAATCGACCCATGCCCTGCGCTTGCCCGGGACATGAAAGAACGGCGCGGGCACGGATCTGCGCCCCTCCGCATCCGGTAGATCCGGCATTGCGGCCCGAATTCCAAGACTGTCAAGCGCGCCGAGCGCGGTCCGCGCCCCTGAAAGCAGCGCATCGCTGGTGGAAAACCTGCCCGATGCGGCGCCCGCTGCAGTCAGTCCGGCGGGGCCGTCCAATGGCGGCAGAAATGCCTGGACAGCTTCGTCCCAGGCCGGGCGGCCCCGATGGTTGGAGGCAAGATGCACATTCGGATTCCAGCCACCCGACACCGCGAGCACATCGCATTCGATCCGCTCCTTGCGGGATCCGGATACAACCTCGATGGCTGACAAGCCCATCCGGCCGCGCGTCCCGCTTACCACTCCGCCGGCGACAAGCCGGTAGTCGCCCAGCGCGGCTGCTTCCGGCCGGACATCCACCACAGCGGCAATGTCCACGCCCTTGGCGATCAGATCCAAAGCGGTGCGGTGCCCGTCATCATTGTTGGTGAAGACGGCGATCCGTTTGCCGGGACAAGCCGCCCAGCGATTGGCATAGGCCCTTACCGCGCCGCCAAGCATGATCCCGGGCCGGTCGTTGTCCGCGAATGCGATTGGCCGCTCTGTGGCTCCTGCCGCAAGGATCGCTTGCTTGGCGCTGATCTGCCAAAGCGCCTGGCGCACCGGGCCCTCCCGGGCAGGCATGTGATCGGAAACCCGCTCGACCGCTCCATAGATACCATGATCGAAGACCCCGAAAACGGTCGTCCTGCGCATGACCCGCAAATTGGGCAGGCTTTCGAATTCGTTCTCCAGATTTGAGATCCAGTCGAGCGTGCCCACGTCCCGCAAGCAGGCCGTCTCCGCCAGCAAACGGCCGCCAAGCCGGAAGTCCTCATCGGCCAGAATGACCTTCGCCCCCGTGCGCGCCGCTGCCAGTGCAGCCGACAGTCCCGACGGGCCGCCACCGACAACCAGAAGATCGCAATGCAGATAGCCCTTTTCGTACCGATCGGGATCGGGCAGCATTGACAAGCGCCCCAGACCCGCGGCTCTCCGTATCGCCGGTTCGTACAGTTTTTCCCAGAACGCTGCCGGCCACATGAAGGTCTTGTAGTAGAAGCCGGCAGTGAGAAACGGCGCCAGAAGATCATTGACCGCCATCGCATCGAAGCGCAAGGACGGCCACCGGTTCTGGCTTGCGGCTTCCAGCCCGGCGAAAAGCTCGACGGTGGTGGCCCGTGAATTCGGCTGCTTTCGCGCCCCGGCTCCAAGCTCGACCAGCGCATTTGGCTCTTCCGAGCCGGCTGAATACACGCCCCGCGGCCGGTGATACTTGAAACTCCGTCCGACCAGCCTGACGTCGCTTGCGAGCAATGCCGAAGCGAGTGTATCGCCGGGATGCCCGCGAAACGGTTTTCCGTCAAAGGAAAAATCAAGCGTTTTCGACCGGTCGATCAGCCCGCCATCAAGTCGCGTCATCTCGATTTCTCCCGCTTTGCGGAAACATCACTTGCAAGCTCCACCGCCACAATTTCATGTGTGAGCGTGTTCCGGGTAACCACCAGCCAGGAACGGTCGCCATACTCGTGGAACCAGAGTTCCCGGTGGACGCCTGCCGGGTTGTCGCGCAGATAGACGTATTCATAAAACCTGTCGGCGGCATCTGGCGCCGCCGGATCGGGCCGGTCGATCATGCCCGCGTCACCCATGACGGTGAACTCGCGGGCGTCGCGGGGTCCAAGCAGAGGGTGTGGAATCAGCATCGTGTGACCTCGCCTTCAATGCAGGTTTGGCTGGGCGCCGACGCCCTTTTCATCAATCACGTGCCCGCCGGCGAACCGGTCAAGCCGGTAGGCGCTGGCAGCCGCATGCGGAGTATCGGTGGCGATGAGATGGGCGAAGGCATAGCCGCTCGCCGGCGTCGCCTTGAAGCCGCCATAGCACCACCCGCCATTGAAATAGAGCCCCTCCACCGGCGTGCGATCAATGATGGGCGAGCCGTCCATCGACATGTCCATGATACCGCCCCACATCCGAAGCAGCCTGGCGCGGCCGATCATCGGCATCACCGCCATCCCGCCTTCCGCGACATCTTCGACCACCGGCAGGTTGCCGCGCTGGGCATAGGAATTGTAGCCATCTATATCGCCGCCGAAGACAAGGCCGCCCTTGTCGGACTGGCTGACATAGAAGTGGCCGGCGCCGAAGGTGATGACGCCCGGTATGGTGGGCTTCAACCCTTCCGACACGAAAGCCTGGAGAACGTGGCTTTCGATCGGCAGCCGCAAACCTGCCATAGCCATCACCCGGCTTGACGATCCCGCCACGGCCACTCCCACCTTCGAGGTTTCTATGAAGCCACGCGTGGTTTCAACGCCAGTGATCTTTCCGGCATCCCTTCGAAATCCGGTAACCTCGCAATTCTCGATGATGTCGACACCGGCGCGGTCGGCGGCCCGCGCATAGCCCCAGGCGACACCGTCATGGCGGGCGGTTCCGGCGCGCGGCTGCCACAGGCCTCCCTTGATCGGGAACCTGGCGTTGTCATAGTTGAGAAAGGGGATCATCCGGCGCAGTTTTTCCTTGTCGAGGAGCACCGCGTCCGCACCGGACAACAGCATCGCATTGCCCCTGCGCCGGTAGGCGTCGCGCTGCGCATCGGTGTGAAACAGGTTCACGATGCCGCGCTGCGATACCATCGCATTGAAGTTCAGTTCCTGCTCCAGCCCTTCCCAAAGCCGCATCGAGAATTCGTAGAAGGGCTGATTTCCCGGCAGCAGGTAGTTGGACCGGATGATGGTTGTGTTGCGGCCAACATTTCCCGAGCCAAGCCATCCCTTTTCGACAACGGCAATGTTGGTCTTGCCGAATACGCGGGAGAGATAATGCGCCGTTGCAAGCCCGTGTCCGCCGCCTCCGACAATCACGATATCATAGCGCGGCTTTGGCCCCGGCCGCCGCCAAAGCGGCTTCCATCCCCGGTGTCCCGTGACAGATTCCCGCAAGAGTCGCATGGCTGAAAACGTCACTGGATTCCCCCGGCAAAGCTGAGATGGTAACCGGCAGAAAAATCATATACATTTCATAAACAGACATTTTTTTATTCCTGAAGGACATTTCGATCGTGAAACGGATTGGTTTTGTTCTGGTTGACGGACATGCCCTGATGTCGACCGCAGCCGCGCTGGAGCCGCTCCGCGCCGCAAACCTTTTTGCCGGAAAAACGGTCTATGAAACGGAGATCCTGTCCACCTCAAAATCCCAAGTGGTGTCATCGCTGGGCAGCACGTTTGCGGCAACGCCCATCAGCCGCGCCGGATCTGATTTTGACATCGTGTTCGTCGTCGCCGGCGGCAATCCCGTACAATTGCACGAGCCTGCGCTCATCTCGTGGCTGCGCCGCGCGACGGAACGCGGGACAGCGCTTGGCGGCATATCAGGCGGCGGCGTTCTTCTCGCCAAGGCCGGCTTGATGGAAAACCGCCGCTTCACCGTTCACTGGCACCACTATGAAGACATTGAACGGATGGGACGCGGGCTTCTGATGGAGCGTCGCCTGTTCGTCATAGATCGCGACCGCTACACCTGCGCCGGCGGCATTGCCCCGCTCGACATGATGCACGCGATCATCACCCGCGAACATGGGACAGAATTTGCCAACCGGATCGGTGACTGGTTCATACAGCCCGAGGCGCGCACTCCGACAGCACCGCAGAAATCGTCCATCCAGGCACGCTACGGCCCCCTGACCCGCCCGCTATCCTCTGCGCTCGCCTTGATGGAATCGCATGTGGCCGATCAGCTTTCACCGCTTCAGCTGGCCTCTCTCTCGGGCCTCTCCACACGGCAATTGCAACGGCAGTTTCAGGAGCGTTTCAAAACCTCGATGATGGAGATGTACCGCACCGTCCGGCTAAACAAGGCGATGGACCTTCTAAGGCAGACGGCCATGCCAATAGCCGACATCGCGCATGCGACCGGTTTCTCCAACCAGACGCACTTCTCCGCAAGTTTCCGGAAACAGTTCGGAATGACCGCAAGGACAGCACGAAAGGCATTGTACCCCGCAAGTTGACGATGCCGGCCAGCTTTTTTTGGGTGCATAGGTGCGATTTTATATGTGCCGGCCAAACTCACCAGATCTGAGGAAAGGCCGCGGGTTGTCCGATCTCGGGTACCGTATCGGAGAACGCGGTTTCCACGGCCAGTGCGGTCGAGAGATCTCTTACGACGGAGAGCGCAGCTTGCATCTCGGCGGCGCTGAAGGCTGTCAGTACCGCGAAAGCCTCCGCCCGTCGCCCTGCCGCGACCGCCGCCTCCGCCACGGCGAGATGGGCCGCGACCCTGCCGTACATCATACTTTCGCGACGTGTGAAGACTCCGGTGACCCGGCGTAGCGCTTCGGGGCCCAGAAGCTGCATCAGATACATCAGGCGCTTGGATTCCTGGAATGCGCTTGGCGTGGCCTCCACCATCTGCGCCACGCGCGACACCGTGTCGGCACCGCTCATTGCCTTGCGCAAGTCCATGAAGCGGTGGGACTCGCCCGCAGTCAGATAGCGGTGCGGCCCGTATTCGGCGGGAACGGCGGTCTGGCCAAGAAAGACTGGCACGAAAGGCGCGGCGATGGCGCCGGTCGCGGCATGCCACATCATGCGAAGCCCTGGATTGACGGGATCGGCGAGCGGCACGACCTGTCCGTAGCCCGCCGTGTCTCCGGTCAGCCTCTCGGTCCGGACCGCCCAGATTACGTCGGCCAGTCCGATCTTGTCGGGCCGAGCGGCGCGAGCCCGCATCTCCGCCTCGATCCACTGGACACCCTCCCAGCGGCCCTTGCCGTCGCCGTAGATCGCGTTCGCGTCGAAGCGGCCGCCTTCGTACCAGCCCATTTCGCGCGCGAAACCCACGAAGTTCTCCGACCAGAGGAAATCGGGATGGTCCGGCTGATCGACCGGCACCTCAAACACATAGCCGGGACGCGAGGCGCGGATCGCGTCCGCCCCCAGCCGTTCCGCGACCCAGAGCCCCTTGCCGCCGGCGAACTGGATCATCACCCAGGCCTCATCCGCATCGGCAAAAAGGTGGGAATTGCCGCCATATGTGGCTTCGCCATGCTGGGCGATCAGAGCGCCGCAAATCTCCACTGCCTCGCGCGCGGTCGTAGCGCGCTCCATCACGATCCGCGCGAGATCTGAGTAGTTCAGCCCCGTCTGATCCTTTGGTGTCATGTCCCGCAGTTCGACCCGCGAGGTCGACCAGACATCGCGCACGGCGACGCCCGCCTCGTTCAATCCGCCATTGGTAATGGGCGCAGGGACACCAAGATAGTAGGAATAGCTGACCCGCATATGCCGCAAGGTATGCGCGACCTGCGGGATCTGCGTGCGGCGGCCGGGCATGTCTGCCTCCGGCCCGACGCCCACCTCGATCATCGTTCCCGGCCCATGGTCCGCCGCCGGGACAATCTCCAGCCAGTGGGACGAGGGTTCGTCGCCGTAGCCGCCCAGCCAGGCATGGCCGGTCGCGGAATGGTTCCTGCCGATATAGATGGCGTAACTCACAAGGGTTCTCCGGCCTCTACGGTTATGCCTGATAGACAAGGGCGCCCCGGCGCCACGTCTGATCCACGCGGATCGCGTCGATCCTGTCCGGACGGTCAAGCGGGTTCGCATCAAGGATGACCAGATCGGCCAGCTTGCCCTCTTCGATGGAACCGCGTTCCCGTTCCTGGAAAACCTGCCATGCGGCGTCGATCGTATGGGCGCGTAGGGCAGACAAGGCGCTGATCCGTTGGTGTTCGCCCAGAATGCGGCCGGTATGGGTCTTACGTGTCACGGTGGTGTGGATCAGGTGCAGCGGCCGGGTCGGTGTGACAGCGGCATCGTTATGGATGGTGAAACGTACACCTGCCCTTTCGGCCCAGCCGGTGGGCGAGATGTTCTGCGACCGTTCGGGGCCGAGAAATTCAGTATGGTGCTTGTCACCCCAGTACCAGACATGGGCGGGAAAGAAGCTGATCGTCACGCCCAGTCTTGCGCAACGCTCGAGCTGATCGGGCCGCATCACCTGCCCGTGGATGATGGTATGGCGATGATCATCGCGCGGATTGGCCGTGACCGCAGCCTCAACCGCGTCCAGATACATGTCCGAGGACGCATCGCCGTTACAATGGGTGTGGATCTGAAAGCCCATGTCATGCAGTTTCTTCACCTCGGCGAAGAGCGTGTCGCGGTTGATATAGGCAAGGCCGGTGTCAGGCGCCTTTCCGGGCGCGCCGGTGTAATAGGGTTCGGTCAGCCAGGCCGTCCGCATCAGGAACGACCCATCGGTCAGGAGCTTGCGCGGACCGAGCGTGATGTGGCGGTTTTCGGGCCAGTCGCGACCGAGACCGGCCTTGGAGAATCCGGGTTCGATTTCGGCGACTGGCAGCAATACCAGGTCGATGCCCGGATCTCCCTTCGCCGCAACATCGGCAAAGAGCTCCAGCAGCGGAAGCGCGGCCCAGGCATTCTGGGCCAGCGTCACCCCGTGCGAGAGGTATTCCTCCCGCGCCATGTCGAAGCAGGGCCGGAAATTCGTGCGGTCGATCAGGAAATGGGTATCCGCCATTTCGCCCATCGCACTCAGCCCCTCGATCCCGCCGTTCAGACGCCCGGCAGAATCGCGCAGATATCGCCCGCCCGCCGGATCGGGCGTGCCGTCGCCGATCCCCTGACGGGCCAGCGCCAAGGAATTCGCGACCCCGCAATGGCCTGATGTATGGATAACCCAGATCGGATGGTCGCGCGATACTGTGTCCAATTCGTCGCGGGTTGGCATGCGGCCCTCGGCCAGCAATGTTTCATCCAGCGCCGCACCCATGACCCAGTGGCCTTTTGGTGTCTTTGCCACCTTGGCGCGCAGTCGGGCGAAGATATCGGCTAACGACCGACATTCCCCGCGCGGGGGCGAGGCAAGATCGGCCCGCAGAAGCCTGACAAAGGCGCTGTCGGGGAAATGCCCGTGCGGGTCGATGAAGGCGGGGATTAGAGTGCGGCCCGCCAAATCAATCTCTTCCGCGCCGCGGAGGACCGCCCGAACATCGGCCAGCGCGCCGACAGCCACGATCCGCTCACGTTCAATGCCCACGGCTTCGGCCGAAGAATTGGCATCGTCCAGTGTCAGGATCGTGCCGCCTGTGAAGATCCAGGCATTCATGACGCGACGGCTTCTTCCCTAGTCCAGATTTCCGGGAAATGGCAGCGATGCGCACCTTCCCCCGCCGCAGTCCACACAGGCACGTCTGTCGAGCAGCGTGGCTGGACGAAGGGGCAGCGGGTGTGGAATTCGCAGCCCTTCGGGCGGCGCAGGATCGAGGGCGGTTCGCCCGAGAGCTCCACCCGCATCAGCTGTGCATCAGGGTCAGGCTCGGGGTTCGCCGCCAGCAGGGCGAGCGTGTACGGATGCTGCGGGCGGGCGAAGACCTCTTCGGTCGGGCCTTCCTCCACCAGTTTGCCCATATACATGATGCCGACCGTGTCGGTGATGTGCCGCACCACGTTCAGGTTATGGGTGATGATCATGATGGCAAGGCCCATCTCGTCCTGCAGCCGGGCCAGGAGGTTCAGCATCTCGCCCTGGATCGACACGTCAAGCCCCGCCGTGGGTTCGTCGGCGATCAGAAGCTTCGGGTCGAGCGCCAGCGCCCGCGCGACCCCTACCCGCCGGGCCTGCCCGCCCGAGATCTGGTAGGGATAGCGCGCGGCGAATTCCGCTGGCAGGCCGACCATGGTCAGAAGCCGCTTCGCTTCGGTATCCAGATCGCGATCGCCCATACCCTGAATGCGGAAGGGTTCGGTGATCAGCGATTTGATTGTCAGGCGGGGGCTGAGCGACCCGATCGGGTCCTGGAACATCATCACAATCTCACGCCTGAGCTCGCGGAACTCTGCCTCCGGCAAGTCGCGCAGTTCCTGCCCGCGATACAGGATCGAGCCCTCGGAGGCATGGTGCAGACCCGCCACGGCACGGGCGAGCGTCGTCTTGCCCGAACCGCTTTCGCCGACGATGCCGTAGGTCTTGCCCTCTTCAATATCGAGGCTCACGCCCGTCACTGCATCGATGGTTCCCACGGAGGAGAAGATACCGCCGCGAAGGCGGAAGCGGACGAAGACATCGCGGATCTGAAGAAGCGCGCTCATGCGGGTTCCTTCTCTGCAATCAGGTGGCAGGCGGCCTGATGGCCGGAACTGGCGGTCGCCATTACAGGCCGCGCCCCGCAGGCGTCATAGCGCACGTCGCAGCGGTCGGCGAAAATGCAGCCCGTCGGCAGGCTGACAAGATCGGGGATGTTGCCGGGGATCGTCGGCAGGTTGCGGGTCCTGACCTTGATATGACCCGGGTCGCATTCCAGCAAAGCGCGGGTGTAGGGATGGGCGGGGTTGTGGAAGACGTCGCGGACGGTGCCGCTTTCCACAACCTCGCCCGCATACATCACGACGACTTCGTCACACAATTCCGCGATGACACCCAGATGGTGAGAGATGAAGAGGATCGAACAGCCGATCTCATCCTGCAATTCGCGCAGACGCTTGATGATCTGCACCTCCAGCGTCGCATCCAGCGCTGTCGTCGGCTCATCGGCGATCAGCAGCGACGGTTTCGCCATCAGCGCCATGGCGATGGCGATGCGCTGGCGCATGCCGCCCGAAAATTCGAACGGATACTGGTTCAGCCGCGCCTGGGGGTCGGGGATGCCCACGAGCGCCAGCATCTCGGTCGCACGCTTGCGTTTGTCGGCCTTCGACAGTTTGTCGCGATACTGGATGTCGATCATCTGCCGACCCACGGTCAGGACCGGATTGTGGGTCTGCATCGGGTCCTGGAAAACCATGGAAATCTCGGTGCCGCGCAGGGCCCGCATTTCGGCCTCGGACCGCGACAGCAAGTCCTCTCCCTTGAAGCGCACTTCGCCTGAGCCGACCTTTGCGTTCGGCGCCATCAACCGGATGATTGCCGAAATCAGCGTGGACTTGCCGCAGCCCGACTCGCCGACGATGCCGGTGATTTTGCCCTCGGGCACCTTCATCGTGACGTCGCGCAGCGCCTTCAGCGCCCCACGCGGGGTGGCATAGCTGACCGACAGGTCACGGATGTCGAGAACGGCCATCACTTGCCCCCCTTGCCGCGAAGTTTCGGATCGACCACATCGCGCAATGCCTCGCCGAGGAAGGTAAAGCCCAGCGTCGTAAGGATCAGCGGGATGCCGCCGGCAACGATCAGCCACGGCGTGTTGCGGATCAGGTTATAGCCGTCATTCAGCAGCGATCCCCAGGATGGCGTCGGCGGTTTCACCCCCATGCCAAGGAAGGACAGCCCCGCCTCCAGCCCGACCACGGTTGGAATGTCCATCGCGGCCAGCACCGCCAGCGGGCCAAGGACGTTCGGCACGATATGGATGCCCATGATCCGCGCCGTCGAGGCGCCCAGAGATTTCTCGGCGGTGATGAACTCGGCTTCCTTCAGCGACTGGGTCAGCGTCCGCACCACGCGGCCATAGGTCGGGATCGAGGTGACCATGATGACAAGGATCACTGTATTCAGGCTCGGCCCCACCAGGGCGACGACCGCCAGCGCGAACATGACGGTGGGGAAGGAGCGGACCGTGTCGAAAAAGAGCACAATCAGGCTGTCGAGCCACTTCGGTCCGTAACCCGCGATCATGCCCAGGATCAGGCCGACGGCGATGGCGCCTGCAATGGTCGGCAGGGCCACCTGAAGCGCCACGCGCCCGCCCCAGATGACGCGGCTGAACGTGTCGCGACCCAGCTGGTCGGAGCCCATCAGATGGGCCGGATTCGGGCTCTGCAACCGGTCGGGAATGTTCAGCGCGATCGGGTCATAGGGCGCGATCCAGGGCGCGAATAGCGCGGAGGCGACGATCAGCGTCACGATGATCAGCCCGGCAAGGCCCAAGGGATCGCGGATAAGATGGTGAAAGATCTCGCCCAGTTCGGAACGGGGCTTCGGCAGGGTGATGTCGGTCATGGCGTGCCCCTATTTCCCGGCCCGGATACGCGGGTCGAGGATCGCGTTGACGATGTCGGCAAGCGTCGTGGAGGCGACGAAGATCAGGGTCGAGACCAGGACCGACCCCATCACAACCGGATAGTTGCGGGTGGTGATGCTGTCGATCACCAGCTTGCCGAGGCCGGGGCGGGAAAAGACGATCTCGGTAAAGACTGCCGCCGACAGAAGAAACCCCATGCCGACCCCGATCACCGTGACCGTGGGCAGGATCGCCAGCCGCAGCGCATAGCCGTAGGTGATCTGCCGTTCGGGCAGGCCGAAGGCGCGGGCGGTGCGGATATGGCCCTCGCCCATCACCTCCAGCATCGAGGCGCGGACGAGGCGGGCGATATAACCGACCCAGCTCAAACCGATGGCAAGGCTCGGCAGGACAAGGTGGTGCAACTGGTCCCCCCAGTCCGCCGGCGCACCCGCGCCGATGGCGGGGAACCATTGCAGCTTCACCGCGAAGATCAGCAGCGAATAGAGCGAGACGACGAAGGCCGGGACGGCGATGACCGAAACCGAAAGCACACCGGTCAGCCGGTCGCCCAGCGAATTGCGGTTGACGGCGGAATAGCAGCCGAGCGCGATCCCCAGCACCGCCGACCAGAGAATGGAAACGAGGATCAGCACCAGCGTGTAGGGAACCTGCCCCAGCACGATCTGTGTCACCGGGCGGTTGGAAAACACATCCAGTCCCAGATCACCGCGCAGCATGTTCATGAAAAACAGGCCGATCTGCACCGGCAGGGGCCGGTCCAGCCCCATCCGCGCCTCCAGCGCCGCGCGCAGTTCGGGCGAAGCCTTGGGCCCGAGTATGGTCGACACTGGATCGCCCGGGATCATGTGGATGATCAGGAACAGAAGCGCCACCGCAAGCACGGTGATCGCCGCCGACAGCCCGAGGCGCCGCAGGATATAGCTCAGCATGGTCTTCTCCCCGCAAAACATCTGATCCCTGAACGGTGAAAGGGGTGCAGGCGAACCCACGCCCCCTCCGCCCGCAGGGAGGTCTTATGCCGCGCCGAAATAGCGGTAGAGCGGCAATCCGTCCGGGCGCAGCGCCGGGACGACGGAATTGCGATAGATCACCGGCGTCGATTCATGCGTGATGAACTTGTAGGCGCCGCTTTCTTCCATCAGGTCCTGAGCGCGGGCATACATCGCGGCCCGCTTGGCCTGATCGCTTTCCGACTGGGCGGCAAGGTGCAGCTTGTCGAACTCTTCGTTCCGGAACCGCTCCCAGTTCCAGATGCCCGCCTGTTCGGTGATGAACCACGAGGTCGCGTAGTACGGGTCGGGCGTCATCGAGAAGCGGTTCATCACCAGTTCCAGATCCTCGTTCGACCCCAGTTCCCAGAAGGTCGCCCCTTCATGGAGCCGGATTTCCAGCGCGATGCCGATGGCGGCAAGGTTGGCCTGGATGATCTGGGCGGCGGTGACGTTCGCCGATTTGTTCAGGACGTCGATAGTCAGCGAGACATTGGTTTCGCCCGATTCCGCCATCAGCGCCTGCGCCTTTTCCAGATCGGCAGACGTGCCGGTCAGCGAGGCTTCGCGATGTCCCGGCAGGCCCGGCGCAATGATGCCGGTCGAGGGTTCCGCCGCGCCGAAATAGGCCCCGGCCATGATCGAGGGCACGTCGATTGCATACTGGATCGCCTGCCGCAGCTTGTGGTTCTGCAGCTTCGGATTGTCGAGGTTCATGCCGACCCAGGCATAATAGAGCGAGGGATATTCTTCGAGCGTGGCGCCTTCGATCGGCGACGACTTCAGACGCTCGACCGAGTCGAGGCTGACGCGGGTAAAGTCCAGTTCACCTGCCTCGAAGGCGATCTCGGCCGCCTTTTCATCGTCGATATGGAAGATCTGGATCTCGTCATAGGCGACCGGCTCGCCCTTCCAGTCGGGGTTGCGCTTCAGCGTGGTCTTCTGCTTCGGCTCCCAGCCCGCATGCAGGTATGGGCCCGAGGTCGCGACCGGCTGGGTGTCGATCTTGCCGCCGACGCTGTCGAACGCCGCCTTCGACACGATGTTGCCCGCGATGTAGGGCAGCGTAATCGACCAGAGCGGCTGGAAGGCATTTTTCAGCACGATGGTGCCGGTGCGCTCACCGGTAACCTTGACATGATCCAGCGGGCCCCAGTCGGGCTTGTTGGTCGATTCCAGCGCGTCGTCGATGATGCGCTCGAACGAGAATTTCACGTCTTCTGCGGTCATCGCGCCGAAGCCGTTGGTGAACCCGATATCGTCGCGCAGCGCGAAGTTGATATGGGTGTCGTCCACCTGCTCGATCATCGCGGCGGCATCCGGCTGCCAGCCCCATTCACGGCCTGGCTTATACTGGATCAGCTTGTTATAGATCGCGGCCTGAATCTCTTCGTCCACCACACCCTGGCTGAAGGCCGGATCCATCGAGCGGATATCGGCATAGGTCCGGGTCTTCAGCGTGCCGCCTGAGGCGAATGCCGCACGCGGCAGCGAAAGCCCCGCGACCGACGCCATCCCAAGCATGGTCGCCCCTTTAAGGAACGCGCGGCGCGGCATATCCACACGTGTCCAAGAAATGTTCCGTCCAGTCATCGTCATCTCCCTGGGTTTTCCTCCCGCCATGACTTGGCGCGATTAAGCGAAGATGAACGCGGAAACGTAGAGCGAACAATTTCGCCGCCAGCAGCAACCTGACGCGATTTTATGCTGTTTTCGCTTCAGATCGCGATATAACATCTAAATTGCTGCCTCATGCCCGCAACGAAAAGGCCGAAGGAATGAAAAGTACGGGTTTAGCTGAGAATCTCCGGCTTCTGTGTTCAGCGGAGCCTTCGATTTCCGCAGTCTGCCGGCAGATTGGCATAAACCGCCAGCAGTTCAACAAATACCTGAACGGCACCTCGCGTCCCTCGGCCACGAACCTGCGTCGCATCGCCTTTCATTTCGGGATCCGGCCAGCGGAATTCATGCTCCCGCCGGACGAGTTCGAGGCCCATCCGTCGGTTGCCGGTCGCGTGCTCGGCGCAGCGCAGGCCCACCCCGCCAAACTGGGGTTCGACAGTGCATTCCGCGGCCAGACGGTGCCGCTGCGCCGCTACCTCGGCTACTACCTAAGCTATTTCCTGACCGAAAGCTGGGACAACTCGGTCATCTGCGCGATGGTGCGGCTCGACGAGCGTGACGGCTACGTCCGCTGCAAGTCGCTCGAACGCTCAGTGGATCCTGAGGACGGAAGTCTCTATCTGTCGAAATACGATGGCCGCGTGGCGATGCTCGGCAACCGCATCTTCGTGCTGGAATTCCAGAGCCTTGCCCGGGATGCGCTGGTCGAGACGGTGCTGTATCCGGTCGGCCGGGGACAGCTTGGCTATCTGCGTGGAACCACCTTCGGAATCACCAGCCGGCAACGCACGCCGTTCACTTCGCCCATCGTCTGGCACTTTCTCGGCGTCAACGTCGATCTGAGAAAAATGATGCGGAAGGTCGGGCGCTACGATGTCAGTTCGCCCCTCCTCGATCATCGCGTCAGCAATATTCTTGGTGGCGGGCAACGAAGTGACTCCGTCACCCAGAGAAGCCGACGAGACTGATCACTCTCGCCCTTCTTGCGACGTGTGTCGAAAATGACCGATTGAGAACGCCGGTGCAAAAATCCCCCACGGAAGCGGCCGGATGATGCGGCTGTTGGCCGGAGCAAGACTTCGCCAGTGTTAACCGTCTTGCCTTTGGCAGAGGGCGGGGATGAAGGGCGTGGAATTGTATGGATGGTAGCGTCGCCTTAAAGACATTGTTGTGAAGGAGTTGGTGTTTGATGGCTATGACCGAAGCCCAGCCCGCTCATTCCAGACGACATCGTGTTGATTTCTACTGAGAACTGATGGAGTGGATGCCCCCTCCCGACGGCATCGTGATGTGCCAAAGTGATGTCTGTAGCAACGTCACTTAGAGGAGAGAGCATCCATGAGAGAAGTTAGCATTGTCGGCCTGGACCTTGCAAAGCGGGTCTTTCAAGTGCACGGAACCGATACCAACGGCGGTGTCGTATTCCGTCGGAAACTATCACGCGGCCAAGTCTTGGTCTTCTTCACAGAGCTACCGAGGTGCATCGTTGCAATGGAAGCATGTGCGACAGCTCATCATTGGGCGCGCGAGATCGGGAAGCTCGGCCACGAAGTTCGCTTGCTCCCACCCGCTTATGTAAAGCCGTTCGTCAAACGGCAGAAGAATGATGCGGCTGACGCCGAAGCCATTGTCGAGGCCGCCATCCGACCCTCAATGCGGTTCGTCGTGCCGAAGACAGAGAAGCAGCAGGCCTGTTCCATGATCTTTCGGACGCGCGATCTGTTCGTGCGTCAGAGAACGCAGCTCATCAATGCCCTCCGGGCCCACTTGGCAGAGCATGGGGTCATTGCGCCGCAGGGCATTGCGAACCTGTCCGCGCTGACCGAGATCATCGAAGACGACAACGTCGGCCCCGAGCTTGTGGTCGTGGAAACCGCACAGCTTTACCTTGAGCAGATCGACGTGCTCACCTCCCGTATCTCCAGCTTGGAGAAGGCCCTCAAGTCGGAAGCTAAGCAGTCGGAGAACTGCGCTCGGCTGATGTCCATGCCTGGATTGGGACCGATCACCGCCATGGCTATCGAGGCCTTCGCGCCCACCATGACGATATTCCGGAAAGGACGGGACTTTGCAGCATGGCTCGGGCTGGTGCCCAGACAACATTCGAGCGGTGGAAAGCAGGTGCTGGGCCGGACGTCGAAGATGGGACAGCGCGACATCCGGCGGCTTTTGATCATCGGCGCAATGACCGTGATCCGATGGGCATGCCGCAAAGCCCCGTCCGAGAGCTCATGGCTGGGGCGGATGTTGGTGCGCAAGCCGCGCATGCTTGTCGCGATCGCGCTCGCCAACAAGATGGCGCGGTCTGTCTGGGCGATGATGACGAAGAATGAGAGCTACAAAGATTCCGGTCTCGCTGCCGCATAAGGAAAGACTTTTGTGTTGCAGGGAGAACGGATCGTCGGCGTGTGAGGAGATCAACGAACGGTAAGGACAAAGATTGGAAAGAGGGTCTGGGAATGCAACCGGGTCAGTGAGCCCCGAGCTCGTAGAACTGATTTTGCGCCAGATCCGCTTAGCTCCATACCGGCCAGCAGTCGTATCCGGACTGCATCAAAGGCCTGATACATGACCGCATCCAATCACACGTTCAAACTGCTCGAAGAAAAACCTTGCACGAACGGGGGCATCCATACATGACCCGGTATTTACACCGAGAATTGGCTCTGACGCACATTTGCTGAAGTGGAGCTCCTAAGTCACGCCGATCATTCGCGCCTGCAGCAGATCGAGTTTAGCACGTCCACACATCTGACGCTTGATGAGTTTCAGGCGGGTTATCTGACCTTCGGTTTGCCCATTCGACCACGGTGAGATGATAGCGTTGCGGACGGCGTCGATATCCTTGAAATAGGTCGCCTGGCTGATCCCTGCCTTCCGGCAGATCTTCGCTACCGGTACGCCGTCGTCGCCTTGCTTCAAAATGAACGCCTTCTGCGCGTCCGAAAAATTCGATGCTTTCATCGTTTCCGCTCCTTCTCCCAGCCGGGAATCTACAGCGGAAAACTCCAACCAAAAACGATCCAGTTTTTAGGGATCAGAGCACAGGTGCACTTCACGTAAGGGATCAGCAGAACCCAAGAACGGGGATTATTCAGGGGAGCAGTTCAACGACAGCTCCTTCACTGGTCTTCTTCATGCCGTTGGTGGTAACCCGATTACGAAAGGCTGTGGTGAATGCGGCGGGAAGCCGCCTCGTACCGCTGCGTTTACCGGTCGTCCTTCCAGAACTCGAACTCGCTCAGGTACGCCTCGGTCGCAGGAAACAGGCCGAAGATGGAGCATCCCTGCGCCACTTTTTCGGCGACGAACTGTTCGTAGCGGGTACTAGCTACGGCCTCTTCCGCAATGGCGTCGGCCATGTCGGCAGGGATGACGACCACACCTTCCGCATCGCCCACGACAATATCGCCCGGAAAGACCGCGACGCCGCCGCAGTCGACCGGACGATCCAGATCGGCCGGGTGAAGCGCGATCGGGCTTGAGGGAACAGCGGGCTGGCGCTGGAAGACCGGAAAGCCCAAAGCCTTGATATCGGGCGTATCGCGAAATCCGCCATCGGTGACGGCGGCAACCACCCCGCGCCGCTGGAGCCGCGCGATCATGATGTCGCCCGCCGACGCCGCGCTGCAAGTATTCCCGGTCGAGATCACCAAAACCGCGCCTGCGGGGCATTCCTCGATCGCGCGGGGAGTGGGAAAAAGGTGGGGTTCAAGCCGCAAGGGCAATCTTAGCTTGCTTGAGCCGACCATCGGCAACCGCTGC
>NZ_JAPWHB010000015.1 GCF_027214025.1 Parahoeflea alexandrii | reverse complement strand
AAGGCCTACATCAAATGGGAATGCCAGGATGCATGATCACCCCATCCGGGAATTTCCAGACAACAGGTTGCTCAATCTCCTTGCAACGTCCTTGTGACTGCGCCCCTTAGACAACAATTCCGCCACCTCTGCTTCCCGAATGGTCAGATGATCAATCGGCATCATCCGCCGCAAGGTAAGTCGCCTGAGGCCCATGCCTTGATACTGGGGAGCGTTCTCGCACGTCACAATCATTTGCTCGTCAGGCAAGACGTGCTGCCCCTGCATGTGAATGAGTTTGGTCAGCTTCTCAGGAAGTAGATCACCCTTCCAGCTCGGCCAGAACTCGCCAAGCTGCTCGCGCAGGCTTCCCAAGCCGAGAATGCCGATGCCCGATTCATTGACAAGAATGGAAATGGTTCCTCGTTCCGCCCGCCGGTTGTATTCGAAAGAGGACAGCTTCATCGCCCTTCCCAACTGGTCGACGGCGCATTGAAGATACTCCTGTTCCTCGGGCAGGAACCTTCTTGAACGGCGCCCCATGCGGTAGCTCGAAAGATAGAAGGAGGCCAGCCGGCCTTCGCGGCGGTTCATGACCGTTGCCATCTGTGTCAGCGCGTACCGATCCGACAGCGTGGTCATGCCATCGTTTTGTTGACCTGAATAGCGGTCGTAAGTGGCGATGGCTCCCGGATCCCTGATCAGGCGGGCCGCCAGCAAGTCATCATTGGCCATGGTCTTCCAGAAATCATAATAGTCATCGGGAAGATTGAGCGACGCGTTTGCGTGAATGTGCACTCCCTCTTTCTCGATCTGCGCCCAGCCATACCAGGCGCCATCAAAACCGAGTGTGTGCGACAGGTGATCAACCGCCCAACGCGCAAGACCTTCGGCATCGCTTTCGACGGCGCGAGCATTAACTTCGGAAACGAAATCCGAAAAAGACTTCAAGTCGATCCTGTTGCCAACCGTCAAAGATTTGCTTCCGGATTGTTACCGCCAGAGCTTTTCCTCGCCGGTGAATTCCGACCCCGGCAGAGCGCCATCCCTGATGAACGCATTGAGGACATTCCGCATAATCCGACCAACGTTATTCTCCCCGCCATGACAAGGCAAGGCCTGCGACCAGGCGATAGAGCCTGACGCGAATACCGCCCCATTGTTGGGTGTGGTGAAGTATATCATGTCGCCACGGACCTGCGCATCCTGGGTGCCGCCACGCCCCGGAAAGGCATAGGTGACTTCCTCTGAAACAAGCGGGTAGTTGTCCGAATGTCCCCAAGAGGAAGCCAGCAACATCGTGTGCGGCGGAGTTCCCAGGCCCTGCTCATAGCGGTCAAGCTCGATCCCTGCCGCACCACCTCCGGCAAGTCCGAAATCGCCGATCAGTTCCCGCTCGCCGATGCCTTCGAATACCCAGGAGACCCGTTTGTGGAAACTGTCCGGCATCCGCTCGAAGGGTTGGCTCTCATCCATCCCTTCGGCGGTAAAGCCGAGACCAACTATTTTTTGCGGCGCCCGCCCCCGTGACCGCCAAAGACCCGAGCGTTCTCCGGTGCAAGCAAGATATCCTTCACCCGGCTCGGCCTGCCAGGCACGCGATCCGGTATCGAGTTTGCGCACTTCGATGCAATGAGGTTCATCCGCACGAAGACCCGTGACCCAGTAGTAGCCATTGCCACCCAGATACATAACCCGGCCGCCATCGGCCAGATACTGCTCGGTCCCATCCATCATCTCTTCCGAGTAGTATTCCGGATGGGTGCCATTCAGGACGACCTTGTAGGGATCGAGCGCCGATTTGCCTTCCCTGTGAAGGTCATGATCGGTGATCAGGTCATAGTCATACCCGGAATGCTCCAGCCACCAGATCAGCGAAAGGTCGGCCGGCAGTGCCCAGGGGAAGTTCATGGCCGGCATGCGGTATTTCGGACGCATGGAAATGATCGGCCTGCGCCATGACGAATAGCAGCAGCCCGCACCATCCGTGTGATGATCGTAAGTCGAAAGACCGAACTCCTCGAGCTTCTTGTACTCGAGATCTTCCGGCACGATCACCGGCGTATGAGCCGTGATCGCCTGCGCGATCGGCGCTTCGTATGCCAGATGCTCATTGGCGTAGGCCAGGTAAGTGAAGGTCGGCAGCAGGAAGGCGATTTTCGCCTTTGGATTTTGCGGCCTGACGATAAAGGGTACATGATCCTGCGTTCCGCCGTGATCCAGGCGAAGCGCATAAATTCCGCTTTTCAGATCGGCCGGCACGTCAAAGGACAGCGTCGTGTCCCAGTTGGAATCTGTCAGCGCATCATCGTGAAAGTGAACGCCGCCAAATTCACGCGGCGCCAACCGGAAACTGTCGGCACCGCGCCAGTTGAACCCGGTCATGCATCGAACCGGTCTGTTGATGCCGGCAAGATGAATGGCATTTGGGCCGATGTCCTGAATGGTGTCGCCTATTCCCTTGTCGGTGTATCCGGCTGTCGTGTCCCAATGCGCAACAAGCCCGTCGCCGGATTTCATCTCTCCCCGGGACAGGGCTCCGACCTCGTCCGTCGCGACAGCACGGTCAAAGACACCGCACCTGTCAATCTTGCCGTTGAACAGCAATGTGGTGTGAGGGCCACGCTGTGCATTGGTTTCTGATGCACCGGCAAGCATGAAACGGACATGCCCGGCGGTTCTGGCGGGCTTCGTTGCAAGTTTCTCGTCGACCCATGAATCGAGTTCGAAAGGCACAACCGTGGAAATTCTGGAATTCCAGGAAGAAACACAGTTGATCAGCCGCAGGGAAGCCTTGCCTGAGGTTCCGTCGTAGGTCGCGGCAACGAAATACCAGCATCGCTCGACAACGCGCGTCTCGCTGACAATCTGGTCCACCTTGCTGCCGTTTCCCAGCCACAGGGAAACATGACCGCTCGGATCAAGACCAAGCCCGTACCCCTTCTGCTCGTCAACGCACCATTGACCCATGAACTGCTGCCGCTCAGCCTTGATACGGGTTGCAAAAAAATGCGCGAAAAGGGTGAAGCTCTGGAGCCCGTCAAGCTTGCGGTCTTCATCCTCGGCCACGGCAAAGGATCCGATCTGCGTGAACTGACGCTTGACAGAAATCTCGGCAGGAATGGAGGAACTGATTTCCTCTTCCACAAAGCCCGGCCCCTGCGGATTTTCATCGCCATGAAGAAGGCGCACCAGTTGCGCGTTGACCGTCTTTGCGCCTTCGACAGACAGCTTGAAATCCACCGTCTCGCCAGCCTTCAGGCACAGGGGATCAGAGTATCCGAAAATTCTGGTATTTGCCATTTTCTGGCCTCAGCTTTCCAACAGATCATTCACGCGCAGCAGAAACACGGCGTGATAGGCTTCATCAAGGCTTTCATACAGCCGGTCATCGACAAGGCGGGGCGGGGCGCCGCGCTCTCCGGACAGAGCAACAATCTTGTAGTGATTGAAGTTTTCCGGCTGGCGCATGATCGCGTATTTGTCCGGCATCTCGCTGCGCCTGAAATAATTGAGCACGCGGGAAAGTGCATCAGAGTGGCGTCCAAGCGGCTTTGCGCGATGCTCCTCGATCAACTCCGGCGTTATCAATTGCTTCAATTCATCGCGAAGCCGTTTGTTGAAGCGGCGGTAGAAAATTTCCTGCTTGTCGAGCATGTCGGTGGCTTCTTCAGGCATGACCTCGCCTCCTTTTTCGGTTCTGCGCGCGCGCGCCTCCGATTTCTTCCTGTTTCGAAAGTTCCTGAATTGATCGCGGGCACCCACCAGACCATTGTTGGTGAGCAGCGTCACCAGCAGCATGATCGCGGCCACGAGCAGAATGCGGATCGGTCCGAGATCCAGCAGGCCCTTGTCGATCAGCACCACGATCGCGGTGCCGATTACCGCGCCGTCAGCACGACCGATGCCGCCGATGACGATCATTGCAAAGAGCAGCAGCAGTTGATCGAGCGAGAAAATCGATGGCGAGATCGAGCGGTAATACATCGCATAAAACGCGCCAATGATCCCCAGACCCGCCGAAGAGACCATGAACACCATCAGCCGGGCACGCCGGTAATCGATGCCGATCGCCTCGGCAAAGGCTTCTTCATCCCTGGCCGTCCTGAGCAGCATGCCCAGCCGCTCTGAATTGACCAGCTTGAACATGAGCAGTGCGCCCAGCAGAAGCAGGAAGGCACCGGCAAAACCGAGCAGCAATCCCTCCCGCTGCAGGAACCAGTCGGACGGGATAAAGGAATCCACCTGATTGATCGAACCATTGGTCGCGCCCAGCGACTTCAACTGTTGGACGAAAACCCGGCAGATTTCAACGATGCCCAGGGTCAGAAGCGCGAAGTAGAGCCCGTCCAGCCGCGTCGACGGCAGCGCCAGAAACCCGCCGGCGACCAACCCGGTCAGGCAGCCGATGGCGAACATGAACGGCCATGGAACACCGAGATATACATTAAACGCGGCTGCGGCGTAGCCTGACACACCAACCACCGCCAGCGTGGCCAGCGAGAAGATCCCGGCGGTTCCGATGATCAGCGTCCACAAGACATTGATCGCGGCAAACATGCAGAAGATTGATGCAACGGTGATCGCCGAATTACTGAGAAATGGCGTGACCACGGCAAGCAAGCCGAGAGACAGGAGCCACCAGAGCGGCTTCTTGTCAGCGAGACGTTTTTCAAGCTTCAGGGACCTGGGATTGTACTGGCTGCGCCATTTAAGCCAATGCCTCCTGCTAAAGGGGACGCGCGACTTGTGAACGGGGCGATGCCCGTCGGGAGACAGGAAAACCTCCCTTGGCCGATTGCCGATCTCGTAGAGCTTTTTCATCTCAGACATTGCGGCTCTCTCTCGTCTCGTCGAGCAGGCCACCGAGACCCCTTGGCCGGATGATCAGGACCGTGATGATGAAAAGGAACTGACTGAACAGGACATAGCGCTGGCCAAGGAAGGAAATCGACCCGACGATGGCCTCAAGAAATCCGATCAGGATTGCACCCATGATGGCTCCCGGTAGTGATCCCAGGCCGCCGAGCAAGGCAATCGTCAGGCCCTTGATCAGCGGCAAGGCTCCGGCAGTGGGACTGACGAACACGGTTTGTGACAGCAGGATTGCCGCCAGACCGGCGAGCGCCCCGGTCAACATCGTGACCGGCAACGCCGTCCACCGTACGGAGATCCCGCTTAAGACAGCACCTTCCGGATTTTGCATCATGGCCGTGATTTCGAGCCCCTTGCGCGAGCGCTTCAACCAGATCACCACCACAAGCATCAGGATTGCTGTCGCAACGATGGTGCCGATCTGGTCGTTGCGCACCGAGATGCCCAGGATTTCCGTCCGGCCAAATCCGAATATCTTTGGCAGGGCGCGCTGACGCGGGCCAAAGAAAAAGAGCAGCAGCTGCACCGTGGCAAGATTGATCGCCAGGGTAACGATGAGACTGCGGACCGCGAAGTTCGCCTTTTCATGAATGGGCAGATAGGCAAGCATGAAAATAAGGCCGCCAAACAATGCGCCAGCCACCAGACCGCTCGCAACCATGGTGGCGCCCATCACAAGACTGGCGTCCAAACCGGTTCCAAACCACGTGTTGATCAGGGGCTGGGCAATCAGCGAGACCTGCCAGGCCGCATACCCCGAAGCGGCGAAGGTTGCTCCATGAGCCATGTTGATCATGCCGACCGAGGACCAGAGGATCGAGATTCCGATCGCCATCAATCCATAAATCGCGGCGAGGTTCAGTCCGTGTATGAGGGTAACCGCCGTCATCTGCTTCCCTAACTCAAGGCCACGTGGCCAACATCGCCGCGCAGACGCCCGGCATGCATGCCGACCATCCGGTCAACCTTTCCTGCCAGCAGCGCGACATTCTGTTCGGCAATCACCATCGCCTTTCCCTCCCTGGGAAGGGAGAACAAGGCATCAAGAACCGATCTGGATATCTTCGGCGCAAGTCCGAGCGATGGTTCATCAATGAGATACAATGAGGCTTCGGTCATCAGCGCCCGCCCGACGGAAACCATACGGCGCTCTCCGCCTGAAAGAGTGCCGACCAGAGCGGTTTCCAGCTTCCTGAGCGGCGGGAAGATGTCCATCACCGCGTCACGTCTTTTGGCACGCTCGCGCCAGGCAATCTTCGAATAGGCCCCGCAATCGAGGTGCTGCGCCACAGTCATGCCCGGAAAGATCGCATCACCCTGCGGGGTAAGGGCGACGCCCATCTGCACGATTGCATGGGTCCGCCGCCCGGCCCCGGTGGATCGGGCTCCACCGATCTCCTGTCCCTTGATCTTGATGGAGCCGTTCTGCCAGCCGACCAGGGACATGACCGAGCGCATCAAGGTGCTCTTGCCATGACCGTTCAGCCCGACAAGGCCGATCCTCTCGCCTTCATTGACCGAGAAATCGATTTCGTGCAGCACCCGCAACGGTCCGTACCCCGCACTCAGGCCTTCGATCTTGAGGATCTCATGCACCATCGACATCCTCGAAATAGGCCGCATGAACACGGGGATCCTTGAACACCTGGCTTGGATCGCCGGTTGCGATGACTTCGCCCAGATCAAGCACCACCACCCTGTCGGCGATGGCCTGCAACAGTTCCAGCCTGTGTTCGATAAGGACAACCCCGATGCCGAATTCATCGGCCTGATGTCGAATGATCAGATCCAGTGCATCGATTTCCGAATTGATCAGGCCGGACGCCGGTTCGTCCAGCAGCAGGACGCTTGGCTTGCGCATGAAGAGGCAGGCAAGCATGAGCTTGCGGCGGTCAAAGGTGTCGAGCGAACCGGCAATTCGGTCCCACGAGACATGCAGATGAGCATGGCGTGCGCCCCACTCGGCGTCAAACCGTGTCAAATAGGGTTTGTGCGAATACCGCGCCGCACGGAAGACCTCGTCGACGGTCATCGAGCCGGGCACGATCGGGCTCTGGTAGGTCCGCGCCAGGCCCATTCGCGCACGGTCATGGATGTTCATGCGTGTGATATCCACGCCTTGCAGGTTCACCGACCCCGCTTCGGGCTTGTAGCGGCCGGTGAAGATTTCGAACAGGGACGTCTTGCCGGCGCCATTGGGCCCGACGACGCCAAGAATTTCTCCCGCGGCGACGGAAAGCGCCACATCACTGAGCACTTTCCGTCCACCGAAGGAGATCCCAATTCCCTTGCAGGAAAAGAGCGGGGAAGCCGTTGTCATGTTGACGCCTATCGGATTGTTCAGTTCATCCAGGGTGCCTTTCTGAATTCCACCTCAATGAAGGGAGCCGGCGCAATGATCTTGTGCTCTCCGTCCTGGACCTGGAAGAACAGGTGAGCCTGGCCTGCTTCCGGATCATCGACCATGTTGGGATAGCTGACGCCGGACTGCGTTTCGGGCAAGAATGTATAAGCTCCATTCACGCCCCTGAAATCAGTGGAACGGATGGCATCGCCGACAGCGTCGAAATTGGAAGGATCGGCCTTCTTCCAGGCCTCGGCCAGGACATAGACCGCGTCATAACCGCCGCCGGTGTAGACGACACCCATCGTCCCGGGATATTTCGCCTGGTACTTCTCGCGGAATGCCGAGCCTTTTTCGTCGGCGTAGACACCATAGACCGTGCCCCAGACAAACCCCTCGCCGGCGCCGGCGGCAAGATCGAGGAATTCCGGCTGGGAGGGACCATACTGAAGATAGACCAGCGCATCCTCCACCGGATCTCCGGCATAACTCTGCGTAAAGGCCGCAAGTTCGGCGGCCACCCAGTGATCGATCATGATAACGCCGGCATCGGTTTCCTTCAGCGCGGCAATAATCGGCGACCAGTCCTGAACCGGGAACTGAATATCGGTGATGGCGCCTATTTCCCATTCACCGCCAGAGGCCGCAACTGCATCCTGGGTCGCCTTGGAGATCACCTGGGTGTAGGCGATCTGTTCCTGGACGATGTGCACCTTGTTGTTCTTCGGGGTCCATTTCCCTGACTGTTTCAAGTCGGAAATGAACTTGATGAAGCCCGAGCCGTACCAGGTCTCGGCGACATCAAGCTGGAAGATGTTGCGATACTTCTGGGGATCGCTCTTGAAAAGATCCAGAGACGCCAACTGCGTGTTACCGTGCAAATAGGGAACGCCGGCCGCTGCGGCTGTGTCCATAGCTGGCTGGGGTATCAATACAAATGCGGACGCAATTGCATGTACGCCTGCTTCGGTCAGGTTCTGGAACGCGGCTATCGTACCTTCCGGCGAGAGAATGTCGATATCAACGACCTTGGTCTCCAGCATCCGGCCATTGATCCCGCCGGCGCCATTGATCTCCTCGATGGCCAGATTGACCCCGTTCAACCAGTCCTGATGGTCGGCGATTCCCACCGGCCCGCTTTGCGCGCTTGGCACGCCAACCAGTATCGGATCGCCGGCGAATGAAAATGTTGAAAACGTCACTGTTGCCAAAGCAACGGTTGAAAGCAGAAAGTTCCTGCGGCTCTGTGTGATCATATTACGAACCCCCTTTTTTATGTATACTGTATTCAGTAGATCAAATAGGAGAAGCGTATTCCATGGTGCAAATGCACTAGGCTAGAAACGCCTGTCGCTTTTCAGTGGGTCGGGTTGACGTGCCCCCGCCAAATCGGACCATTTATGGCTGGTATTTTCCAATAATGATCCCTCGACCGGGAGATGGAGAGTTCCATGAAGGCAACGAAGTTTTCTGAGGCGCAAATCGCCTTTGTCTTGAAGCAGGCTGAAGATGGCTCGGCCGTCGGCGAGGTAAGCCGCAAGGCCGGGATATCGGAGGCGACGTTCTACAACTGGCGCAAGCGCTATGCCGGGCTGATGCCATCGGAGGTCAAGCGGTCGCGCCAGCTCGAGGAGGAGAACGCCAAACTCAAGCGGCTTGTCGCGCACCTCAGCCTGGACAATGCGAACCTGAAGGATGTCGCTTCAAAAAAATGGTGACGCCCCCACTCGGCGGCGCTCCGCTTGCCTGCCGGGCAGTGGATGCGAAGCGGGATGCGGTGGCTCACGTCTGTGCACAGCATGGGGTGAGCCAGCGTCGGGCGTGCGAGGTGTTGTCGGTCGACCGGTCGAGCATGCGATATCGCAGCGTGCGATCTGACGATGCATCCATTCGTGAGGCGATGAAGAAGGTGGCGTCCGAACGGCGGCGCTTCGGTTATCGCCGCATCCACGTGATGCTCAATCGTCAGGGGATCGTCATGAACCTGAAGAAGCTCAGGCGTCTTTATCGGGAGGAGAAGCTGACGGTGCGCAAGCGGGGCGGCCGCAAGCGGGCCTTGGGAACGAGACGTCCCCTGGCTCTGCCCTCGCGCCCCAATGAGCGCTGGAGCCTGGATTTCGTCAGCGATGCCTTCACCGACGGCCGCCGCTTTCGGGTGCTGGCTGTCGTCGACGACTTCACCCGCGAATGCCTGTGCCTGGTCGCCGATACATCCCTGTCGGGCGCTCGGCTTGCCCGCGAGTTGGACAGTCTCATCGCCAGACGGGGAAAGCCGAAGTGTCAGTATTGCACCTTTGAACAACTGCATCCGAATGCGCTGCCGCCCGGCATTTAACGTCCCGGTTTCGCTGGCAGGGAGGATCCCAATCGCCCTTCAATGGTTCACGCGGTTGGTCGTAAACGCGCGAAAGCCCCGCGGGTTTTCCAGCGGGGCTTGGGATGATCGGGAATGTTTTGTTGTTGGAGGATTTGTAGCTGCGACCGGCTGATCTGGCAGGCGATTGCGCAGCAATTGCCGAGAGGATTGCAGGTTATGGTCCGAAGGAGGACGAGCTCCCTCGCCAGCGGAAGCGAAGCTTTCGCGCCAGCGACGCGCAGGAATGTTAGGATATTTGGTTGCGGGGGCGTGATTACACAGAGGCTTGTGATATAATATTAATTAGGACTCGCCCTACGAAAGATTCTATTGTTCCAAAATCCGGTTGGCTCCAAATGAGTCAAAACCGGCTCGACTCTTAACGGGTCCAACGGTGGCGTCGCCTTAACCGAGTAAAGCGCGCGATCATTGTTTCGGCGTGAATTTCACGCTTTGAACGACAAGGCGATCTGACGCCAAGTGGTGCTGGCGTGGGCGCGGGGTTGACGATGATCAGTGGCAGTCATGTGTTTTCTATGGAGATGGAAAAGATTCGCAATCTGGCCGTGCTGACTTGAACCGCATCCTGCGTTTCTCTCGTCGTCGCACTGGAAGGTGAGGATTCTCGACGCGGTTGTTGAGCCCTTTGTGCAAACGATGCTCGATACCCGGCATGAGCTGCCGCTTTGCAGCGGAGTAAGAGCGCAGCTTGTCTGTCACCATCACGCGTGGCGTGACGCCCTGGCTTTTCAGCAGTTTGCTCATCAGCCGGAGAGCGGCTCCCTTGTTTCTACGGCTTTGCAGCAGGGCATCGAGAACGTAACCGTTGGCATCGACGGCGCGCCACAGCCAGTATTTCTTTCCCTTTATGGACACGACCATCTCATAAAGATGCCATTTGTCAGCAAAATCGCCGCAGGACCGCCGACGAAGTTGACGGGCGAACTTCAGCCAAATTTCCTCGCCCATTCGGCGACAGTCTGAAAAGACACCTCGATCCCACGTTCGGCAAGCAGGTCTTCAACGTCGCGCAGGCTCAGCGGAAACCGATAATAGAGCCATACCGCATGTGCGATGACCTCGGCTGGAAAGCGGTGTCGTTTATATTGGGCGGGAGCATCTTCAGTCATGCAGATAGACTATGCCCCCGATCCCCACCAACCAGTTAAGGCGACGCCTCGCGGCGCAGACATACGCAGCCTGGAGCCCGCATTCGAACATAAGGAAATGAAACGTGCGCTTGCACTGTAGCTTATGCAGTCAGACGAGAACGGAGCCGCCTTGAGTGCGGCACCGCTCGGACTGGACGAGATAGGTCTGCATCAATGCCGACTCGACGAACCGACCACAGAAGCTCCATAGGACAAATTGACAGGAAATCATTCGCCCGGAACCAGGTTGCGGTCAGGCAGATCCAGTGCAGCCCGCGCTTTTCGGATGACCTCCATCAAGACTCCGTATTCGTCTTCGAAATCGCGGGACAAATACGCTTCCATTTCAGATACCTCTTGTTCCAAGGCGATGTCCTCCGTCGTGTGGAATTCAGAGATTTTTCTGAGAACCGCAAAGCCTTTTGCGATTTGCAAATGGAGCTGCTTTGAGATCTCTTGCATTTGATTGTCCAAGCCCCGCTCCGTCGGAGTGATCACATACCAATTGAGATCTGGAAGCAGACGATCACTTATTTTACCACCTTCATCGACGCCCGCCATGCGGATGACATTTTCAAGGTCGCCGCCTGCTTTCTCGGCTACCATATCCATCGTTGCGCAAACAGAGTTTGCACTTACGCTAATACTTTCAGTTGCCAAACGTTAAATGTAAATCGTGCATTCCATAATGTTCCTCCAATATCCTATATCATTACATAATATTTATTATGGAGCTCGCTCTGATGTCTGCCCCTGTGGTGAGTTCGGCTCCGCGCTGACAGGTTCAGCAGCGTTTCCGACAGCTTGAGCAATGCCTGACTTTGCTATCCGGATGGACGCTCTCAGTCGGGTGTTGCGGTCACCTTGCCCCGGAGGTTGTCGCCTGGCGGCCAGACCAGGTGGAGCGGGGCCTGCTATCGTCCTGGTTGGCCGCATGGGTCGTCAGTGCCCGCTTCTGCGCCGCAGTCCTGAACTGCGCATTGGCCGCCCCGTAGCCATTGTAGCCGCCGCGGCGCTGGACGATCTCGAAAAAGAATCCGTCGCCGTAAAGCGTCGAGTAGAGCTGGAAATATTCGCCGTCACCATCCCGGTCATACAGGATGTTGCTGGATTTCAGCGCCTCGGTAAAGGCATCATCGAGGCCGAAGCGGGCCTGAATATCGGCAAAATAATTGGCAGAAATGGTGAGCCGTTCAAAGCCGGTCCTGGCAAGGGCGGCGGCGGTTTTGAAGATGTCGGACGAGGCGAAGGCCACATGCTGGACCGATGAACCGAAGCTTTCGGAAATGAAATGCCCGGCAAGGGTAGAGCGCCGGTCTGCGCCGTTCAAGGTGAAGCGCATCGTGCCCTGATCATTCTGGATCACCTGTGAGCGCACCAGGCCTGCGGGGTCGACCACGTCGAGCATCGGGGTCTTTTCCACATCAAACAGGGTCGTGTAGAACAGCAGCCAGGTCAGCAGCTCCTCATAGTTCATGGTCTGGCCGATATGGTCGATATGGGTGATGCCCATATCGGGGGCTGTTTCGCGCCTGCGGATGAAATCGGTCTCCCACATCTTCGCCAGTCCCGACTTGTCGTCGGTGAAATGCATCAAGCCGCCGCCGACACCGCGAATGGCCGGAATTTTCAGCTCCCCCGGTCCAACCGGCTGCTCGAAGGCTTCCGTGCCGAGCGCCCGTGCGCGCTCGACCGTGGCGGTGGCGTCCTCGACCCGCAAACCTATGTCGCACACGCAGGTGCCATGCATGCGGTAGGCCGAATGGGCAAAGCCCTCGCGTTCGGTGTTGACGACGATGTTGACCCCGCCATTGCTGTAAAGATCCACGTCCTTTGCAATATGTCGTCCGGCATGGCCGAAACCCATCGAGCCAAGCATCTTGGTCAGATCCGCGGCTTCGGTCTCGTTGGCGGCGAATTCGATGAACTCAACGCCTTGAACGGTGATGGGCGCGGGCATGGGAGCAAGCTCCACGGCTATTTCGGGCTCGCTGCGGCGGACTGCGTCCATCAGTGCAACCAGCGACCGGTGACCGTCGGCGGCAATGGCGCCGGGAGAACCGCCGCGGAACTGATCGTTGAAGATCTCCAGCGACCACGGCCCGGCATAGCCGGTGGCGGCCACGGCGCCGCTGAAGGCTGTGACATCGAGATCGCCCTGGCCGGGCATGGTGCGGAAATGGCGGCTCCAGTAGAGCAGGTCCATGTCGATCAGCGGCGCGTCGGCAAGCTGGACAAAGAAGATCTTGTCTCCGGGGATAGAGCGGATGCTCTGCGGATCGATCTTGCGGGCGAAGGTGTGGAAACTGTCGACGATCAGCCCGACATTGGAGTGGTCGGCGCGGCGGACGATCTCCCAGGCATCCCGGTGGTCCCAGACATGCCGCCCCCAGGCAAGCGCCTCGTAACCGATGCGCAGATTGCGCCGCGCCGCGCGCTCTCCGAGTTGCCGCAGATCATCGGCCGCTCTGTCGATACCGCCCAGGGCGGCAGGCGAGACGTTGGAGCAGACCAGCACCAGATCAGTCCCCAGTTCCTCCATCACATCGAACTTGCGCTCTGCCCTTTCGAAGGCGCGGGCGCGATGCGGTTCAGGCAGGCCCTCGAAATCCCTGAACGGCTGAAACAGCACGATCTCCAGCCCGTGATCGCGCACCATCCGCCCGACCTCGCGCGGCCCGCCGTCAAACGCCAGAAAGTCATTCTCGAAAATTTCGATACCGTCGAAGCCTGCCGCTGCGATCGCAGCAAGCTTTTCGCGCAGGTCACCGCTGATCGATACAGTCGCAATCGAGGTCTTCATTGTGACAATTCCCGATTTCCGGAGGTTGCAGAAGGAGTTAATAGCGACTCAGGACGCTTTCGCCGCGCGCCTGGCTCGCCGCGCCGAACAACAGTTGCGCATCACTGGCGCCGACCACCAGGCGGTAGCCGGCGCTTTCCAGCTGCTCGTGCGTCTGGTGCGCTCCGGTAATGGTGCCCAGCGCCGCCCCGGAGGATTTCGCCGCGCTTTCCACCTGTTCGATCCGCGCCCTCACGTCGGCAGCATCAACCTGCTCAAGCCGGTTCATCGAACCTGCAAGGTCATTGGGTCCGATGAACACCATGTCGACACCGGCAACCGCGGAAATGTCGGAGAAAGCCTCACAGGCATCGTCATGTTCGCACTGGGCGATGATCATCAGCTCCTGATCTGCGCCTGCCGCGTAACCCGCATCGGCTCCATAGCCTGATGCACGTACGAGCGGCGCCGCATAGCCCCGCCGCCCGTGCGGCGGATAAAGGCAGTTGGCGACAAGCTCGCGGGCCTGGCCGACCGAACTCACATGCGGCACGAGAAGCGTGCGGAAACCGCGATCAAGCACCCGCAAGAGCAGCGACGCCTCCTGGTTCGGCACCCGCAGGATGGTCTCGCCGCCGGCAGAGCGGACCGCCCTGTCGATACTCACCCAGGTCTCGATATCGCCAACCCCGTGCTCACCGTCGATGACCAGCGTATCCCAGCCGGCGCGTACCAGCAGTTCGGCAACTTCGGCACTGCCAAGCTGCAACCAGGCCGCCGTGACGCACTCGCCCCGGGCGACGCGCTGCTTGATAAGGTTGGTGTTCATCTTGGAACCCTTTCTGCGAGCTTCAGCCAAGCAATTTTGTGACGATGGAGGGGAAGGCGATCAGCAATGCAAGACCAAACAGCTGAATGATCACGAAAGGTATGATGCCCTTGTAGATGTCCGAAATTCTGACCGAGCTCGGCGCGCTGCCCTTGAGAAAGAACAACGCAAAGCCGAACGGCGGGGTGAGGAACGATGTCTGCATGTTCACCGAGACAAGCACTGCGAACCAGAGAAGGATCATCGTCTTCTGCTCGGCAAGCGGCAGCCCTTCAATGCCCAGCGCCGGTGCGAAATCGGCAGCAAACCCGGCGATGATGGGCGCAAACACCGGCAGGATGATCAGCGTGATCTCGAGCCAGTCAAAGAAGAAGCCCAGCACGAAAATGACGATCATCAGCAGGATGAGCAGCCCCCAGTGATCGAGACCCATCCAGGCGATGAAATCGAGGATCAGGTCCTCGCCGTAAAGTGCCCGGAACACGTAGGAGAATGCCGTCGCTCCTGCAAAGATCAGGAAGATCATCGCCGAGGTGAGCGCCGTTTCCCGGCACACTTGGTCGAGCGTCGACCAGGTCAGCCTGCGGTTCATCAGCGCCAGGAGAATGGCGCCGAAAGCGCCGATGCCGGCCGCTTCGGTCGGGGTCGCCCAGCCGGCGAATATCGAACCGAGGACGAGAACAATGAGGAAAACGATGGGCAGCAGGTTCTTGATCAGCATGGCGCCGATATTGCCGATCCCCACCTCGTCGGCGGTGCGCTTGACGGGTGGCGCCAGATGCGGGCGGAGCCCGGTGATCGATACGATATACAGGCAATAGAGGCCCGCAAGCATCAGACCCGGCAGGATCGCGGCAACGAAGAGATTGCCGACTGGAATGGACATGAGGTCGGCCATCATCACCAGCATGACCGACGGCGGAAGCAGGATTCCCAGCGTGGCGCTGGCGGCAATGGTGCCGGTGCCCAGTTTGACGTCGTAATTCTGGGCGATCATCGCCGGCAGCGCCATCATCGTCAGCATGACCACCGATGCTCCGATGATGCCGGTGGTCGCGGCCAGAATGGTGCCCAGCAAGGTCACTGCCAGCGCCAGCCCGCCGGGAACCCCGCGCAGCAGGATCTGCAGCGTCCGAAGCAGGTTCTCGGCCACCCGGCTGCGCTCGAGCATGATGCCCATGAAGATGAAGCAGGGGACAGCCACCAGGATCTGGTTGTTGACAGCACTTTGCCACAGCCGTTCGACGAACAGATAGAGTTCGGACTGATGCATCAGATCAAGCCCGAGACCGCCGAGAGCAAACAGCAGTGCCAGACCGCCCAGCACCAGGCCGACGGGAAAGCCCGAGAAAATCATGATCCCCAGGACGAGGAACATGTAGCCGCCGATGTTATCGTAGAGGTGATCGATGATCATGTTCATTGGATGCCTTGCTCCGCGGGTTGCGAACCGGCGTCGTCGACGCGCACCATTACAAGGCTGTCGCGCGCCCGCTCGCGGACCGTGTCGCTTCCGGTCAGGAAGGCAACCAGCCTGATCAGGGTCGAGATCAGCGCTGCGAACAGGATAACCACGCCAAAAAGCAGGAAGGACTTGATGATCCAGCGGTTGGGCAGACCGGTCAGCGCCGGCGACCCCTCACCCTGCTGATAGGATGTGACAACAAAATCCCATGCGTAGAACACAAGAATGCCGCAATAGGGCATGGCAAGCAGCAGGATCGCCAGCAGCTCGATCACCGCCCGGCTGCGCTCCCTGCGTTTTTCGCGCCAGAGATCGACGCGCACATGCGTGCCGTGAAGATAGGCAAAGCCGAACGACATCAGAAAGATCACGGCATGAAGATGCCACTCGAGTTCCTGCAGCTTGGTGGGCGAGAAAACCCCTCCCAGCGGACCGTTCTCGACGAACTCTCTTGCAAACCCGAACTTCCGGGTGATCACGTCGAAGACGATGACCGCGATGAGAACCAGCAAAAGCCAGCTGCCGATCCGGGATACGTGTTTGCAGAACTGATGGAGGACATCCGCTATCCTCAAAAGTGCCATCATGCGATGCCCTCAAATGAGACAAACAGTCACAACCTCGGATGCGGGCGGCACCGGCCGCCCGCTCCTGGTTGGCTTAGTCGAGATAGGCGCGATCGCCCCAGACCCTGTACTTGGCCCGGAAGTCCTGCAGGCTTTCCCAGACGCGTGCGGAATCGGGGTTCTGCGCGGTTTCTTCGGCGATAACCTCATCCCAGCCGCCACGGAACGCGGTGAGCATTTCGTCGGGCCAGCGCATGTTTTTCACGCCGTCGGCTTCGTTCTGCTGCATCACCTCGAACTGGCCTGCTTCACCGGCTGCGAACTGATCCACAGTGGCTGCCTTGCAGGACATTTCAAGCATCTGCTTTTGCGCGTCGCCAAGCTCGTTCCACTTGTCGAGGTTGATCACCAGTTCCTGCACTGTCGACTGCTGATGCCAGCCGGGGAAGTAGTTGAACTTGGCGATCTGGTAAAAACCCAGTCCACGATCGATGGCCGGCACCGACTGCTCGGTGGCATCAAGGGTGCCCAGTTCAAGCGCCTGGTAGATTTCGCCCGGAGCCAGAAGCTGGGTCGAAACGCCGAAACGCTCCATCACCTTTGCTCCGAGACCGAGGAAGCGCATCTTCAGGCCCTTGAGGTCATCGACAGTCTTGATTTCCTTCTGGAACCAGCCGCCGCTCTCTGGCGGAAGGATGCCGCATGGCAGCATGTAGAGATTGTCTTCGGCATAGAGCTCCTGGGCAATTTCCAGCCCGCCGCCATGATACAGCCAGCCCAGCATCTCGCCGGCGCCCGGACCGAACGGAACGGCTGCGAAGAACGCATACGCCGAATTCTTGCCGACGTTGAAGCCGGGCGAACCGTAAGCTGCCTGGATCGCGCCTTCCGAAACCGCATCATAATACTGCGTGCCGTTGACCAGTGCGCCGGGCTCGAACACGCGCACGTCGAAATTGCCGCCGCTGACGAGCTCGAGTTTTTTGCCGATCTCGAATGCCGTGGCGCCGGCGATCGGCATCGTTTCGGGATAGGTCGAATGCATCCGCCAGCGGACACGTTCTTCCTGCGCTGTCGCCGCATTCGATGTGATTGCAACGAACGCTGTCGCTGCCATCAGGATATGACCAAGTTTCATCATCTACTCCTCCAGTTTGCTATTGATGATCATCGGCATGGTCGAACCGGTGCTCGAATGAGCTGAACCGGTCCAGATCCACGATTTTCTGAAAGTCGCCGTAGCTGGTAAGCCGCTCGGCGAAGCCGGATGTCTCACCGGCCTCCCTTAGATGCCCGAGCACGTCCGAAACCGCCTTTGTCGCGGCGAAAAGCGTGGTCAGGGCATAAAAGACAAGATCGAAACCCATCTCGGCGATGTCCGTCCGGGTCAGCTTCGAGGTTTCCAGACCGTCAACGATGCTCAGGACCTTGGGGCCCCTGACCGCCTTGCCGATGGTGCGTGCGTCGTCGATGGTTTTGACCCCATCCACGAACACCATGTCGGCACCGGCCTCGGCATAGCGGTTGGCCCGCTCGACAGCCTCGCCCACACCGAGCACGCCAAGCGCATCCGTGCGGGCAATAATCATCATGTCGCTGCCGGCATTCGCCGCCAGCGCGGCCTGGATCCGCGCGGTATGTTCACTGGCCGAGATCAGTCGTACACCGGAAAGCTGGCCGCAGCGCTTTGGCAGGGCCTGGTCTTCGAGGTGGATGGCTGCGACACCGCTCTGGGCGTAGTCCTTGACCGTGCGGTACAGATTGTTCAGCCCGCCATAACCGGTGTCTGCATCGGCGATCACCGGCAGCTTCGTCGCCTGAACCATGCGGCGCGCCAGATCAACCATTTCACTCTGGGTCAGCAGGCCCAGATCGGGCATCCCCAGCGTTGTCGCCGTCGCACCGAAGCCGGTCATGTAGACGGCTTCAAAGCCCTGTCTTTCGATCAGACGCGCCACCAGCGGGTCGGATGCGCCAGGGGCCTGCACGAGGCCCTGCCCTAAACGTTGCCTGAGATTTTCCATGCTGTTTTCAGCGTCCTCCTGCGACGTCGAGTAGTGTTGAGTTCACGTAAGCGGATGCGGGAGACAGCAGCCAGACCGCTGCTTCGGCAACTTCCCCGGGGGTTCCCAGCCGCTCCAGCGGGATGGCTGAGGCCAGCGCCGCAGCGGCGGCCGGATCACCCAGACTTGCCTGCTGGATTTCGGTGTCGATGATTCCGGGAGCCAGGGCGTTGACCCGCGCCTGCGGCGCCAGTTCCTTGGCGAAGGACTTGGTCAGCGTGGCGATCGCGCCCTTGCTGGCGGCATAGACCATGTTGCCGACCATGCCGCCGGTCCGTGCCGCGATAGACGACAACATGACAACCGACCGCCCCTCCGCAGAGCGGGGATGGCGGACGAACGCAGCGGTGGCGTAAAAAACGCTCTTGAGGTTGACGGCCAGCACCCGGTCGAGCTCGTCGGCGTCGAGATCGTCAAGACGCATCAGGCGACCGATCACGCCGGCATTGTTGACCAGATGATCGATGCCGCCCCAGGCTTCGGCAACGCTTGCCGCTGCCGCCCGGACTTCCGCATCACTGCTGACATCCACCTGGCGGACCATCACCCGGTCACCGAACCGGGCCTGCAGGGCCTCGAGCCGGTCGGTGCGAATGTCCCACACCGCTACACGGGCACCCAGCGCCACCAGCTGTTCAGTGATCGCCAGCCCGATGCCCGAGGCACCACCGGTGATGACAGCAACTCTGTCGCGCGCCCAGGTGTCCTGAGCATGTGCATTTTCCCTAGTCAATGGCTCCTCCATTCGTGAAGGCCGTTGTAACATCCCAAGTTTAGGATACAAGAGAAAAATTCATGGTATTTGTCCGCACCGATTTGCGCTATTGTATGCCCACAAGAAGGATAAACATGCCCCGGCCAGCCCCACGACAATCCCTTTCCGAGCAGCTCGCCGCGCAGATTCGGAATGCCATAGTCGACGCCCGTTTCGCTTTCGGCGAGGCGCTGTCGGAAGAAAATCTTGCCGAAGCATTCGAAGTCAGCCGCACACCCGTGCGTCAGGCGCTCGGGCTGCTGCAGATGGAGGAGCTGGTGGTGGTGGTTCCAAAATCCGGCACTTATGTGTTCACCCCGACGCTGGAAGACATTTCGGAACTGTGCGACTACCGCGCCGGGCTTGAGCTTCAGGCCGCAAGGCTCGCCTGCCGCAACAGCGGTCCCGAACTCGCCCGCGCCCTCGCCGAACTTGTCGAGGGAATGCAGGAGGCCTGCAGCCGGGAGGACATGCAGCAGTACGGCCGGCTCGACACACAGTATCACCTGGCCTTGTTCGAGCGCTGCGACAATCGTTATCTCGAGCGAGGCTACAGGTTGATCCTGGGCAGGGTCGCAGCCCTGCGCACCCAGCTGGCTGTGCGTGCCGAGGGCGAACCGGACCGCTCGCTGGCCGACCATCTGCAGCTTATCGAGTTGATCAAGGCCGACCGCGGCGACGAGGTCGAATCGGTGCTGTTCGATCACATCCAGCGAACCAAGGACAACTATCTGGCAGCCTTCGCCAAGCATTCGTCAGCAACCCAGACCGGCCTGTCCCAGCTACGCGGCAAACTTGGATTGTGACGCTGCCGGTCCGGAGGGCATTGCCCAGTTGTTTGTCATTGGATGCAAGGCGGCGCGGCCCCTGCTTTTTCAAGCGATCATTTCTGCAGATTAGTCGGACCACAGGCAGAAGGCATCTGCTCTGGCGTGTCGCCAGGAGCGGGCTGAGAGTTTGTATCGGCTTTGTGTAGCTGCGCAGCTTGTCCGTCACGACGACACGCGGTTCACCGAATTGCTTGACCAGGTGTGAGAAAAAGCGCTTGGCAGCCTTGGTGTCGCGGCGAGCTTGCACCAGAATGTCGAGCACGTCACCATCGGCGTCAGTGGCCCGCCAGAGCCAGAATTTCTTTCCACTGATCGTGAGACGGCCTCATCCATATGCCACTTATCGTTCGGCTTGGGCCGGTCTCTGCGATTGCAGCCGGCAAAATGTCGGCCAAAGCGGTTGATCCAAAGACGAACCGTTTCCCTGCTCACGATAACACCGCGTTCAGCAAGAAGGTCTTCCACATCGACCGTGCTCAGAGCGAACCGATGATAGGCCCAGACCGCGTAGGCGACAACTTCACGCGGAAAACGAAACCCCTTCAGACGGGGGAAAGTGCTAGGCAATCTCATGTCGTCTCGATAACCGAAACGCGGAGGTCAAACAACTGGGCAATACCCTCCCAACATGTGACAACTTGCGAATACCCGACGATTGACCTGCGGTGCGCCTTCACGCAACAATACCCATCGGAAGGCTTCTGAATCGCCTACCCGTCGCGTTAAAAACGGCGTTCCCGATTGCGGCCGACGTGCCTGGCAACCCAATCTCGCCAAGACCGCGAACGCCCAATTCATTAAACGACATATCCGGTTTCTGCACGAATATGACATCGATCTGCGGGATGTCCGCATGAACCGGAACGGCATAGTCTGCGAGATTATCACTGACAACACGAAGACTTTCAGGGTGTCTAATGCCATGCTCCATCAAGGCCATTCCGATGCCGAATATCATGCCGCCAGCCACTTGGCTTTCCGCAAGTTTGGGATTGACGATGCGCCCGCAATCGAAGGCGCTGACCATTCTCCGGACGCGGATTCTGCCGATCGACTGATCAACTTCGACCTCTACGAAGTGTGCGCCGAATGAGTAGAAACTAAGCGGCTCTCGCATCGCAGATCCATCAGGCATGCCCAGTGAATGCCCGATGACTTCCAGTTCATCATGCTTGCTATTTGCGAAGCGCTCGAGAATTCCAGGCAAATTCGTGGCTGAATTGGCGCGCGGATCTAGCCGATCGAGTTCGGCTTTCAACTTGCGGCAGCCCATCAGTGCCGCTGGCAGTAGACTGGCCGTCGATTTTGATCTCCCGGCGGTCGGAGCATCAGTCAGGCTGGAATCGCCAAGAGATACCCGAATGTGTTCGGGGTCAATTCCCAACTCCTCGGCAACGGTCTGAAGAAGAATCGTGCGCATTCCTGTACCAATGTCGGTCGCAGAGGTTTCGACGAGAATCCCCTCGCCCCGCCGCAGATAAAGCCGGACAGAAGCCGGCAAGGCAGGTGCGGGGTATGCCGTGGTGGCCATTCCGTATCCGACCGCCAAACCTTCCCGCTTCATCGAGCCCGGCGCCAGATGGCCACCCGGCCACCCAAACCGCGCGGCTCCCTGGCGATAGCAGTCCGGCAACTGGTTCGATGACCATGCGCGTCCGTGATAGTGATCCTTTTCTGCAAAATTGCGCATGCGCAACTCCAACGGATCCATGCGCATCTCGTGCGCCAGTTCATCAAGTGCCGTTTCCAGTGCAAACGAACCCGGCGTCTCTCCGGGTGCACGGAACGGGGTCGGCGTTGCCACTGCGCGGCGCTGAACATGATGGCTGACCTCCACCCGTCCGGCCTTGTAGAGCATCAGAGAGTTGAGGCCGCATGGCTCGAAGAATCCGCCACGAAGCGAGGTCGGAACGGTGCTTTGGTGGCGCAGCAGGATCAACCGCCCATCGGCATCGGCGACCAAGTCGATCTTCTGCTTCGTTTCGCTGCGATAGCCTGAAGCCACCGCCATGTCGTTTCTGGTCAACTGCAAGCGCACCGGTTTCCCCAGCGTACGGGCCATATGGGCAGCGAGTGCCTGATGTGGCCAGATCTGGTTTTTTGCACCAAATCCGCCACCGACATAGGGCGAAACAACTCTGACCTTATCCTCTGGCAGATCCAAGCTGGAGGCGACATAGGCGCGTGTGGCACCAACGCCCTGCGTCGAATCATACAGCGTCACGGCGTCTGCGTTCCAGACCGCAGTCGTCGCCGACGGCTCCATCGGCTGATGCAATTGCATCGGCGTTTCATACTCACCCGAAAACCTGTACGCCTCCGCGCCGGTTTCAACCGCACAATCGTGTTGATGCTGCATGTCACCGGCAAAGAATGGTCCCGGTCGAACCGGCAGGCTCTGTTCCTGCTCGAAGGTCTCCACGTCAACCTTGATCAGGGCCAACGCCGCTCGCGCCTGCTCCAATGTCTCGGCAACGACAATTGCGATCCATTGTCCGGCAAAAAATATTTCCGGCGATGTAAGGGGACGATAGGCAGGCAGCTTTGAAGCCGCATCTGCCAAGGAAGCCCTCCCCAAGCCTTCGGCGCCCAGAGCATCGATCTCTCTGGAACTCTTCCAGCCGAGGGCTTTGGCATCCAGATGGGTGAACACCGCATGCACCCCGGCGAGCTCGAGAGCAGCCTTGGTATCAAACGAGCGGATGTATCCCCGCGCCCAGACGGAACGCAGGGCGAGCGCGGTCAAAAGGCCCTGTGGCTGGTAGTCTGCCGCATAGTGCGCACGACCTGTCACCTTTTCGATCGCGTCCACCCGGTCAACACACGTGCCAATAATTTTCATTGTTCTGCGAGCCTCGCAAGCACATGATGAATGGCGCCGCGCACCAGCGGCAGCTTGTGGGCTGTCTCCGGCAGCGTCCTTGCATCTGCAAGGAGTTCGTCGCAAAAGCGGTCAATAGAATCTCTATCCAGCTGCTTGCCGATAAGCAGCGCCTCGGCTTCCGGCTTTCGCCATGGAGCCGTCGCTACACCACCCAGTGCCATAGACACTTTGGCGACGCGGCTTTCCTTGAAGGTCAGCACGGCAGCAACAGAAGCGGCTGCGAATTCGTATGAGGCTCGCCCGCGCAGCTTGAGGTATGCAGATCGTCGCGCCTCCATCTTTCGGGGTATTTCCAACGCAACTATCAATGAGGCCGGCGGAAGCCTGTTCTCGCGCTGCGGCGTCTCTCCAGGCAGGAGATAGAACTCGGCAAGGGGCAGGCTTGTCCGTCCGGACGGCGTCTGAATATGGACGATAGCGTCGAAGGCCAGCAAGGCCACGGCAAAATCCGACGGGTGAACGGCGATGCAGTGGTTGCTCGTGCCAAGAATTGCATGCCCGGGCCCTGCTGCGCGTAAAGCTTCGCAGCCGGAGCCGGGCTGCCTCTTGTTGCAGGCCCAGTCGACAGTCCGGAAGTAGGGGCAGCGTGTTGCCTGCATAATGTTGCCAGCGACGGTGGCTGCATTGCGGATCTGCTGGGAAGCTCCTGCCAGTATGGATTCAGAGATTGCCGCAAATTCGGTGCGGAGAAGTTCTGAATTGGCAACCTGCGAGTTCGAAGCGAGCGCGCCAATTGAGACGCTGTTCTGTGTCACCGCGATGTCGCGGAGCGGCAGCCTTCCCAAATCGACATACCGCTTCGGAGTTTCATGGCCAAGCTTGAGAAGATCCAGCAAGGTGGTTCCTCCAGCTACTGCCTGGCCATGGCCGTCCGCCAAAGCTTCTATGGCCTGCGCAACAGTGGAGGGATGGGTCCATTCAACGCATGTCATCGGCAACCTCCATCACCGCTTTGAGGATATTGGCATAAGCGCCACATCGACAGATGTTGCCGCTGAGCAATTCGCCGATCTCAGCGTGGTCCGTCGGACAGCCCTCCTCAAGCAACGCCAATGCCGACATGATTTGACCCGGTGTGCAAAATCCGCACTGCATCGCGTCGTGGCGGATAAACGCTTTTTGCAAGGGGTGGAGTTCACCGTCTGGTGATCCCACCCCTTCAATCGTTGTTACACAACGGCCTTCCAGCTGTGCGGCAAACTGCAGGCACGACAGACGGCGTTCACCATCAATGTGAACCGTACATGCGCCACATTGCCCGTGATCGCAGCCTTTCTTTGTACCTGTTAAACCGAGGTCTTCGCGGATCAGGTCGAGCAGGCTGCGCCGAGGATCAATAGCGACTTCAACCTGTTTTCCGTTGATCGTCAGCTTGATTGTTGGAAAGGGCGTATGGTTCATTTTCAACAGCTGGTTCTCGCTGCTTTGCCCGTCAGGCAAGCAGCAGGTTTGCGGACTTCAAGTGTTGCTTGACCGATGAAAGGTCACCTTCGTAGTCCCACACCTGAACGGTGTCATGTGGACAGGCAACAAACAAATGATCATCGGTGAACGATAGAATACGATCGATTTTTATGACCTTCTCGACGAATTCAGACTTGTTGAAGTCGCGTTTGATCAGTTCTCCTTTTTCGTCATAACCCAGATGTACAGTGCGGGCGCGGATACGAGCTGTAAAATATGTCATTTGATTTTCCATGTTATTTTTCAGGTTTCGGGACGATGTATCTAGGAGACAGTGTTCGTGCCGTTGACGAGATGGCATGCGACTTTTGCACCGCCACCGGCCTCCAGAAGCTTTGGGCTGGCCTCGGAGCAGATGGGCATGGCTACCGGGCAGCGGGTGCGAAAGCGGCAACCGCCGGGCGGGTTGATGGGGCTGGGTATATCCCCCTTGATCCCGACGCGGTTATTGCGCGCAACACTCGGAGGCTCCGGAACTGCAATCGCTGAAAATAGCGCCTGCGTATAAGGATGAAGCGGCGTGTTCCATAGCTGCGCCTTGGGAGCTATTTCGACAATTTCACCGAGATACATGACGGCTATTCGGTCGGCGAGATAGCCAATCACCGAGAGATCGTGCGAAATGAAAATGTAAGAAACGCCTATGTCGTCTTGCAACCGGCGCAGAAGATTTATGATCTGCGCCTGAACCGAGACATCAAGGGCAGACACAGGTTCGTCGCAAATAACTGTGCTTGGCTCGAGCGCAATGGCTCGCGCAATGGCAATGCGTTGACGTTGCCCGCCTGACAACTCATGGGGAAAACGATCCGCGAAGCTCGGATGAAGCCCCACTTTTGCAATTAGAAGTTCAACCATGGACGGCTGTTCAATACGCGAGCCGACACCATGAATTGAAAACGGCTCGGAAAGGATCTGGCGGATCGTGCGGCGCGGATTGAGCGACGCGAAGGGGTCCTGGAAGACTATCTGCAGGTTACGTCGAAACGGGCGCATTTGCGCGCGCGACAGATGGGTAATGTCAGTCCCGTGATGGATGATTTCACCGGAATCGGGCTCATGCAAACGAATGAGCGTTCTGCCCAAAGTCGATTTGCCGCAGCCGCTTTCGCCGACCAGGCCCAGGGTTTCTCCCCGGTGCAGATCAAGGTCGATGTGATCCACCGCATGAACGCGGCCGTTCGGCGTATGGTGATACTTGACGAGATTTCGAACCGTCAGCAGCGGGTGTTCGCTCATGCGTTCTCTCCTGCGCGCAGGCAAGCCACCCTGGCGCCATTGGACAGCATTTCGATCTGTGGCTGTTGTGCGAGGCAGATATCGGCGCTCCGTTCGCAACGATCCGCAAAGGAACACCCGGGACCGAGTTGATCCATCGGAGGCACCGTTCCGGTGATTTCTGTCAATGGCTCGACCCTCCCACCATTGATGATGGCATCCGGGCGGGGAACGCTGGCCAGAAGCGCCGCGCTGTAGGGATGCTTTGGGCCAGAGAAGAACGTCTCGACATCGGCTTCCTCCACCTTGCGGCCGGCATACATGACCATGACCCGCTGCGCCCATTCCGCAACCACACCAAGGTCATGGGTAATCAAAATGACGCCCATTCCGATTTCGGTCTTGAGGCGGTCGATAAGTTCGAGAACCTGCGCTTGAATGGTCACGTCCAGTGCAGTGGTCGGCTCGTCAGCGATGAGAACTTTTGGCCTGCAGGCGAGGGCTATGGCGATGACGATGCGCTGACGCATGCCGCCTGACAGCTCGAAAGGATATTGACCGGCCCTGACTGCCGGCTCCGGGATGCCGACCAGATCCATCAGAGCTACACTTCGGCGACGCGCTTCGTCATGACTGCAACCTTCATGCTCGATAATACTCTCGGCGATCTGCTGGCCGACCTTCATCAATGGGTTGAGCGACGTCATCGGTTCCTGGAAAACCATCGAGATGTCTTTGCCGCGCACGGCGCGCATCTGTTCTTCACTGAGTTTGGCGATGTTTCGACCTTCGAGCCAGATGTCCCCAGCAGCAAGGCGCGAAATCCGTTTAGGTAAAAGCTGGAGGAGGGAATGAGCCAACATGCTCTTCCCGCAACCGGATTCACCTACGATTGCCAAGGTTTCTCCCGCGGAAACATGAAAATCCACGTCATTGACGACAGGAAACCAGGTTTTGCGTGACTTGCGAAATTCAGTGCGCAACCCCCGAACATCCAGAATAGGCTTGGAAGCGTTCATCGTTTTGCCCTCGGGTTGAGTGCTTCGTTAAGGGCGTCGCCGATCAGGTTGATTGCCAGAACGGTCAACAGCACAGCGATGCCCGGAATGGTCACCATCCACCAAGCCGTCCGGATCGCTGAACGTCCAGCCCCGATCATGAAGCCCCAAGTCATGATGTTGGGATCACCAAGGCCGAGAAACGATAACCCCGCTTCAAACAGAATTGCGGTGGCCACCATAAGAGAGCCTGCAACAACGATCGTAGAAAGCACATTCGGCAGTATCTGTACGACCAGAATGCGCATATCCCCCATGCCAAGCGACAAGCAGGCCTCCACAAACTCGCGACCTTTCACGCTTCGTACCTCGGCTCGCACAAGACGGGCCAGTGGCGCCCAACTGACAACAGCGATTGCGCCGATGATATTCGGCAACGTCGGCCCCAGGACGGCGACGATGACGATGGCGCCGATGAATGTCGGAATGGTTTGGAAAAATTCCGTGACGCGCATCGCCGCAGTATCGATCCAGCCGCCATAGTAGCCAGCCAGACCTCCCACAACAGTGCCGAGCAGGACGATCACTAGTGTCGCGACGGCGCCTACCAACAAGGAGATGCGGGCACCATAAGCGATGCCAGCTGCAATATCGCGGCCGAGCATGTCGGTTCCAAACAGATATTCACCGAACGGCGGTCTGAACGGTGCGCCAACCATCTCGAATGGCCCCTCCGGAAACAGGACAGAAGCAAACAGCGCAAGCAAAATGACCGTTGTCAGGAGCGCCATGCCAATAGCGCCTGTCGGTGTAGACAGAATTTTCCGCAGAAGCGTTGGTTTGGCGGAGTTACTAAGCATGACGACCTCCGTTGAGACGGATACGGGGATCAACGAGTGTGTATATGACATCGACAATCGCATTGGTGAGCACAACGAGAATTGAACTCAGGAAGAAAATCCCCAGGAGCAGGTTCAGGTCGCGTGAAAACAACGCCTCATAGGCCAGCAATCCCAAGCCAGGCCACCCAAAGACAGATTCGATAATGACGGATCCGCCCAGCATGGCAGAAACCTGAACGCCGGCCATGGTCAGGACCGGAATGATCGCATTGCGCAACGCATGGCGGAAGACGATATTACTGCTCGAGAGCCCTTTGGCGCGGGCGGTCTTGATGAAATCCTGGCCGAGTGTCTCAAGCATCGAGGCCCGCATCAGGCGGGTGTAGAGCGCCATGTAGAAAAACGAGAGTGCAATGGCGGGCAACACCAGATGGTGAGCCACATCGATGGCATATTCGAAACCATCCACCGGGGCGCCGATTGTGGCAATGCCACTTGTCGGAAACCAACCGAGATTGAGCGCGAACACGATGATCAGCATTAGCCCCACCCAGAAGAGGGGCGTAGCATAGGTGACAATCGCCAGAATCATGATGACATGGCTGAGGAGTGTGCGGTCGCGCACTGCGGCGATCGCCCCGAGCAGAATTCCGAAGCCGATTGAAAGCACCATCGAGGTGCCCATCAAAAGGGCGGTTGCACCGAGCCGATCCATGATCAGTTCGGAAATCTCGCGGTTATGCCGGAACGAGAAGCCCAGGTCGAAGACCAGCAGGTTTTTCATGTAATTGACAAACTGGAGCCATAGGGGCTGATCGAGCCCGAACTGCTCGCGAATCTGGCGCATATATTCTGCCGTCGCGGCCCCGGATTCCCCGGCCAGCACCTGAGCGGCATCGCCCGGAGCGAGGCGGATCAGGAAGAAGTTCACGACCACGATGGCGAGGATGATAGGTATCCCATGCAGCACGCGGCCTAGAACATACTTGGCGTTGGCAAACCACATCGAGCAATTCCTAGTTGGATTCAGAAGGAACGGCCCGCCCGATTGGCGGGCCGTTGAAGGGCTTACTTTTCGACCCAGGTGTCATAAAGGCCGCCGCGAATGCCGAACGGCGATGTAATGAGATCCTTGACACGATCGCGTTGCACGGCGACCAGATCCATTTCCATCAACCAGATCAGCGGGCTGTCCTCGACAAGCAGGCGCTGCAGATCGTGGAAGTACTCGTTGCGCTTGTCCGGATCCGCCTCGGTCTGAGCCGCTTCCCAAAGTCTGTCGACTTCGGGGTTCTTGTAGCCCGAAGAGTTGCCGAAAGGGACTTCAGGATTGATCATCTTTGACCAGGTATTGCGCTGGACGCCGAGTGTAGGATCAGCCATGCCGATATACCATGACGATGACATGTCAAAATCGTACTCGTTGTGAACCGCACGCACAAAGGACGGATAGTCACGATTGCGGAGTTCAACCTCTATGCCCACCTTGCCAAGCTGCTGCTTGATGACTTCACCCATGCGACGCCAGTCTTCACCAAACGGCGCCGGGTCGTGAATGATCGACATCCGCTTGCCATCCTTGAGCGGATAGCCTGCCTCGTCGAGCAGCTTGCCGGCGATCTCAAGCCGGTCGTCGACGGCGTAGTCGCGGATCCCCTCATCTGTAAAAGCACCGCTGCCGGCAACAAACGTCGAGATGGGTCCCACGGCCGGCTTGCCGAAGCCATACCAAACGGTGTCGATGATCCGCTGACGATCCAGTGCATAAGCCACGGCTTGACGTACAAGCTTGTTGTCAAATGGTGGGCGCTGGTTGTTCAGCTCCAGCAGCATGACAGGAGAGATCGCCTCATAGCCGCCGACAGCAATGGAAATTCCATCGAGACTTTCAAGGCGGCGCATTTCAACCGGGTTGATAGTGCCAAAGGTTGCTACGTCGATTTCACCACTTTCCAGGCCCGCTGCGCGGGTCGCAGAGTCGGCGATGAAGCGGAAAACGATGCTGTCAAGGTAGGGCTTTCCTTCACGCCAGTAGTCTTCATTGCGCTCAAGGCGAATATAGCTGCCCTTGACCCACTCGACAAACTTGAATGGTCCGGTGCCGATCGGTTTGTTCACAGCTTCATTGTTACGAAAATCCGTACCGGCATAGATGTGCTTCGGGATAATCGGCGATTCCAGGCTGGAAAGGCCACGCATCAGCGGTACGTAAGGATGCTCGAGATTAAGCACGACCGTGTAGTCATCAGGCGTATCAATACTCGTAACAGGCCCAAGGTTGCCCTTGCCGCGCGGATGGTATTCCTTCACGACCTCAAGCAGTGAGAACTGTACGTCAGCGGAGGTGAAGGGGACTCCGTCATGCCAGACAACACCCTTCCGCAGGTTGAACGTTACGGACAGACCGTCTTCGCTGACTTCCCAGCTCTCGGCGAGCGAGGGAATGGGATTCAGATCCATGTCATATTCGAGCAGGCCATCAAAAATCTTGGTGGCAAGTTCAGCTGTTGTCGGAGCTGAGCTCAACGCGTTGGTGATGGTGGCCGGCTCTGGCGTCGTGGTAATGACGATAGTTCCGCCCGGTGATTGCGCGCCGGCTGACGAAGCGGTCACGGCCAGCGCAAACGCAATGGTGCTAACGCTAAGAAGCGATTTCAGAGATTTAAACATGGACTCCCCTCAGAGTGAGAAATGTGCTCTTTTCGACTTCAAGAGTTGCCGCGGACATAGCGGCTTCCTGACAGAATTTCCCGAGAACGAATGCTCTCATGGTGTCATTCCACCCTGATCATTTTATATTTTTACGATAATTTCAAGCGGAAATTTCTCATCAATTGAAAAGTCATTCTGATAGCTATATAATCCGCAAATTACCTGCGCCGGGGAGAGAAACAAACACAATGAGCACCGAAGCAATTGAAAACACTGATGATAATATGGTCTGTGGCTTGGGGGAACGCATTCGAAAACTCCGAAATGAACGTAAGATGACGCTTCAGGAGCTTTCTTCTATTAGTCAAGTTTCGGTTGCGATGTTGAGTCATATCGAAAGAGGGCGCAGCACTCCATCTATCAAGGTTCTGGACCGGATTCGTCTGGCATTCGATGTGCCGTTCAGTGTCTTCTTCGACGGCAATTCCACGCCTCAATTGGAACCTGAAGCGAACGTGATTTCCCGATCTCACGAACGACCCGTGCTTAATTTTTCGGCCACCGGCTTTATGAAGGAACTCTTATCACCGGTGCGTGGCACCCAGATGGAAATGATGCTTCTGCATGTCGATCCGGACGGCAATTCCGGCGAGGAACCTTTGAGTCGCGTCGGGGAAAAATGTGGCATGGTGCTTGAGGGGCAGTTCGAGCTTACGGTTGGTACAAACTGCTATGAACTCAAGAAGGGGGACGCTTTCCAATTTGACAGCTCGACGCCACATTCATTTCGGAATTCCCATAAGGGCGATACTAAAATCATGTGGATCATTTTGTCCAAAGATCTGGCTTAATGGATAGGCTCTGTTGAGCGTTGATGGCGGTGTATCAAACGACGAATTACGCAGATTTTCTGATCTCCACTCAGATTCGAGTACCCCCACTGAAGTGGTCCACCAACTGGGATAGATTTGTCCCGCAATTGGAGGATCAGCGACGGCTGGAAAAAGAGAGAAGCCGGAAGAGATTGTATCGAAGCTTCGTCAGGTTGAAGTTCTGCAGGGACAAGGCGCGACGATCGCCGAGGCGGTACGTCAGATCGGCGTGACGCAGCAGATGTTCTATCGATGGCGTAAGCTGTATGGCGGGATGGGGCGGTCACAGCTCGCCCGGCTCAACGAGCTTGAGAAGGAGAACCAACGGCTTCGGCGAGCGGTGTCTGATCTGACACTGGACAAACTCATCCTGACCGAGGCGGCAAAGGGAAACTTCTAAGCCCTTCCCGTCGCCGCAAATGCATCGACCATGTGCGGCAGGAAATTGGCGTATCCGAGCGCCGCGCTTGCCGCACTTTGGGTCAGCATCGATCTACACAGCGCAAGGCGCCACTCTGCCGCGCTGATGAAGAACGGCTGACCGATGATATCATCGAACTGGCCGACAGATTCGGCCGTTATGGATAT
>NZ_JAPWHB010000014.1 GCF_027214025.1 Parahoeflea alexandrii | reverse complement strand
GTCCCATAACCGAGTGCCCTTTCCAGAAAAGGACTCGATTACATGAAGGTTCTTACCCCCACCTTTTTCCCGCTCCCATTGCAGCATTGATCTACTGATTGAAGATCTGCGCGAGGAACTTCGTTCCCGGCCCTATGAACTGGTTTCGGTTGCCGGTGGTTGGCAACACCGAACTCGATCAGTGAATAGCCCCGAGTTTCGTGGACACCCTCGGGTTACATTTCCTGCTGCCGTTCGAACTCGACGGGTGACAGCATCCCGTTCCTGACGTGCTTCCGTTTTGGGTTATAGAACATTTCGATGTAGTCGAACACGTCCTGCCTTGCCTCTTGGCGTGTTCGATAGGTTCTGCGCCGTATCCGTTCACGCTTGAGCAGATTGAAGAAGCTTTCTGCCACAGCGTTGTCGTGGCAATTCCCTCGTCGGCTCATCGAATGCTCAAGATTGTGATGCTTGAGAAATGCCACCCAGTCCATGCTGGTGAACTGGGAGCCCTGATCGGAATGGATCAGGACCTTGCTCTTGGGCTTTCGACGCCACACAGCCATGAGCAACGCCTGCAACACGACGTCGGTTGTCTGGCGGCTCTGCATTGACCAGCCGATGACTCGACGGGAGAACAGATCGATCACCACGGCCAGATAGGCAAAGCCTTCCTGGGTCCTGATGTAGGTGATGTCGGTCACCCACGCCCTGTCCGGGGCCTCCACATCGAACTGGCGAGCCAAGGTATTGTCGACCATGATCGAGGGCCTGCCGCCATAGGAGCCGGGCCGTCGCTTGTAGCCGATCTGCGCCTTGATCCCTGCAAGCCTCGCGAGGCGAGCAATGCGGTTGGCACAACTGGTCTCCCCCTGATCGAGAAGGTCGTCATGAAGCTTGCGGTAGCCATAGACCCTGCCGCTTTCCTTCCAGGCATCGCTGATGAGCTCCGTCTGACGTGCATCCTCCAACGCCCTCTTGCTCAGCGGGTTCTTCAGCCAGGCGTAGAAACCGCTGGGTCGCATACGCAGGCAACGGCACATCGCCCGAACCGTGAACTGCTGGCGATGCTCGGCAATGAACGCGTATCTCACTTTGCATCCTTGGCGAAATACGCGGTGGCTTTTCTTAAGATGTCGCGCTCCTCGGTGACGCGCGCCAGTTCCTTCTTCAGTCGCCGGATCTCAGCTGATTGATCCGCATCGCCCGATCCCGAAGGCTTCGAGAACTTCTTCTTCCAAGCATAGAGCGAGTGAGGGCTCACGCCGAGCCGTTTGGAAACCTCCGCAACGGGATAACCCCGCTCGGTAATCTGTGCGACTGCATCGCGCTTAAAATCATCACTGAAATTGCCAGACCCCATCATGGCCTCCTTGCCTCAAATCTAGGGAAGAAGGTGTCCAGAAATCTAGGGGCTATTCAGTTCCTTGAGTTGTTCTGTGTCCATTCCGCCGTATTATTCTCCCAGCGATAATAGGTTTGTTCAGTCACGCCAATCCGACGGATCGTGTCAATACGGGGCATGCCTTGCCCCATCAGAACTTCAACCTGCCGCAACTTCACGACAATCTCTTCGGGCTTCGGTCTCTTAATCGCCATCTCCGGTCCTCCGTCTTCCTAAACATAGGGGCGGACCACTTCAAAGGGGGAGGCTCAATCCGGTGCAAAGCCTGCAGGTCCAATTGTGCTGCCGACTTTACTGTCACGAAGCTCATCGTGGGCCGGCTTGCCGCTTCGGAAATGGCCTCGCGTCGTGGTCATCTGTCTTGTGCACCTTCACATACGGCCGCACATAAAGTGGTGACATCAAGTGGGTCTGCTCACCCGCGCCGGGGGTATCCCGGCGCTGCCGTTGCAAGGTTTGCACCGCCGCTCACATAGCCAGCAGCATCAAAGATGCGAATGGGCCGCTGGCTGATCAAGTCATCAACGTTATGCAAATTGGATGCAATAGTTCTACCGAGCATGTCGCAAGTCTCTCGGTTGGAGGGTGGAATACAGAAGGGCCCGTGCCGTCGCAGCCCTTTTAGTCCGATCGCTCAATTAGCCCCGGTGCAGGTCAGCCAAGTCCTCGAACACAGTGACCAGTCCCTCGCATTCAGAGCTAAGTTTCTCGCCGAGCGGCTTGATGACCGAATAGTCAAAGCGTTCCTCGCCCAGCCACGGCCGGGAGATACCGCCGAGCTGGACATGAACTTCCGCAGTAAACGGATCAACGATGCCGACACCGAGGCTACGGATGACGAGCGCGGATATGACATTGGACAGATAGCTGCGCAGCTTGACCAAGGGCGGTTTCCGCATTCGGGCAAAGCGCTGGTCGAACAAGCGGCCGGTCATGGTCGAATCGACGAAGCCGACAAAATCGAGACCTGCCAAATCTTCGGCACAGATCGCGTCCTTTTCCTGGAGCGGGTGGCCGGCTGCGGCAATGAAGCGATAGGCCAGCGAACCGGTCTTGACGACGTCGATCTCAAGCTTGTGCTGGGTCAGCACCCCGAAGCCGATCTGGCATTGTCTGAGCGCCACCTGTCGAACCACCGGCAGTGTCGTCATCGACAGAAACTCCGCCCTGAAGCCCGGCCGTCGCGCCTGCAGACGCGCCACGGCTTCGGGGAGGGCTGTGTAAGCAAGTGCGGGGGCAGCCGCAATCGTGAGGGTTGCCCGCTGACCGCTCCTGATCTGTTGCGCGGCGCGTTCAATGTGTCCGAGCCCGGTAAAGCTGCGCTCCACTTCGATCCAGAACTCATGCGCTTCGTGGGTTGCGACTACCCGGCTGCCATGGCGGGTGAACAGTCTGAGTCCGGTTTTTTCCTCCAGTTCCCGGATCAGCCGGCTGGCGGCCGGCTGGGAGATCCGCAACTCCTCGGCCCCGCCAGACACCGTTCCGGTGCGCATGACGGCGCGGAATGCCTCCAGGGAGCGTTGACTCAACATGAGAGTATAACCTTTTCACATAATCGCGGAACAAAAATTTATTTGCCTTATAGCAACCGTCGCCGTTGACTGGCAATCAGCACTTGATTGCCCAAGGAGACTTATGTGCACACCAGAAGCGCTGATCAGAGCTTCCCTCTCAAGACGAGTGTCGTCGTAATTGGCGGTGGCATTGTCGGAGTGACGGCAGCGCTGTTCCTGGCCGAGCGCGGCGTGCCCGTCGTGTTGTGCGAAAAAGGCCAAATTGCTGGCGAGCAGTCATCGCGCAACTGGGGCTGGATCCGCAAGGCCAGCCGCGACGAGCGCGAATTGCCACTGATGATCGAAAGCGCCCGGCTGTGGTCGCGCATCGTATCCGAGCTCGACAGTGACATCGGTTACGGCGTGCGCGGCACCACTTATCTCTGCGAGACCGATGCCGACATCGCCCGGCATCAGGACTGGCTCGACAAGACAAAGCATTTCCAGCTCGATTCCACGCTGTTGTCGCCATCGGAAACCGACGCCTTGCTCGGACGAACCGGAAAGCGGTTCAAGGGAGCGCTTCACACCCCGTCGGATGCCACCGCCGAACCCCGTCTGGCAGTGCCTGCCATGGCGCGGCGGGCGGCGGAGTTGGGGGCAACTATCCTGGACAATTGTGCCGTCCGGCTGATTGAGCGGGAAGCCGGCAATGTCCGCAGCGTGGTCACTGAGCGCGGCGAGATCGCCTGCGAATCCGTCATCCTCGCGGGTGGCGTCTGGTCACGGACTTTCCTGGAAAATCTTGATCTCGACCTGCCGCAGCTGGCGGTCAAATCCTCGGTCATGAGGACCTCGGTCGCCCCGGAATTCATCTCCGGCACAGTTGGTTCAGAGCGCGCCTCGTTGCGCCGCCGCCAGGATGGCGGCTACACCGTCGCACGCAGCGGCGCGGCAGAATTTCAGTTGATTCCGGCTGCCTTCCACCACTTTGCCGCCTTCCTTCCGATCATCAGGGAGCGCTGGCGAATCATGAAAATCCGTGCCGGTTCGGAGTTCTTCGGTCCGCTGGGCAGAGCCCGCTGGAAAGCCGACGAAACCAGCCCTTTCGAGCGCGTTCGTGTGATGGACCCCGAGCCCGATAAGAAACTGCTCGCTCGCGTGCTGAGCGATGCGAAGGTTCTCCATCCGCAGCTTGCGGACGTGACTGTCGCCGAGACCTGGGGCGGCCTGATCGACGTCATGCCCGACGAGCTGCCGGTAATCGATAGCCCGCCGGGCTGGCAAGGTCTGGTGCTCGCCACCGGCCTGTCCGGCCATGGCTTCGGCATCGGCCCGGGCGTCGGACTGATGGCGGCACAACGGGTGCTTGGTGAAAACATGCTGGTCGACGCCTCCAATTTTGCTCTGGCGCGGTTCAACCGGAAGGCGGCGGCATGAGCGCGCCCGATGTCCTCGTCATCGGAGCCGGCATTACCGGAGTGGCGGCGGCGCTGGAGCTGGTGGAAGCCGGCGCCACTGTCGAGATCGTTGATCGTTACGGCCCGGCTGCCATGGCCTCGGGCTGGACCCTTGCCGGAGTGCGTCAATCTGGACGCCATCCATCGGAACTTCCACTCGCTCTGGCTGCAGTGGCGCAATGGCCGGAGCTTGCCGTCAGGCTTGGCGCCGAGACCGGCTATCGCCAGGATGGCAATCTGCGGCTGGCGCGCAATGCCGCTGAAGTCGAAACCTTGCGAATACTGGTGGAAAACCAGCGCGCAGCCGGCCTCGACCTGACACTTCTCACCGACCGTGATGCCATTCTTGAGATTGCACCAGCGCTGGCGCCGCTGGTGCGTGCCGCCTCGTGGTGTCCAACCGATGGCCACGCCGATCCGGTGGCAACTGTCACGGCCTATCTCGAGAAAGCCACGTGTTTGGGCGCCCGCGCCTCGATGGGAGAAAGTATCTGCAACCTGATCAGCGAGGGCGGGCGCATCACCGGCGTGCGTACCGATAAACGCACGATTTCAGCCGGTGCGGTGCTGGCGGCCCCAGGCATTCATGCAAATTCGATCCTTGAACCACTGGGCCATTCCATCCCGCTGCGCCGTCCGATTGTCACGGTGCTGCGCACCACGCCGCAAGCATTCCAGCTCAAGCCGGTGCTGGGTGTGGCCAACGCCGACATGGCGGCGCGACAGGAAATCTCGGGCCGGCTGCGGGTGACCAGTGGCGCGCAGGACTGGACCGGCGAGATCGAACTTGTCGACGGCAGGCCGGTGGCGCGACCGCTGATGCGCCGCGTGATGGAGACCATTGTCCGGATCAGCGAAGTGCTGCCGGCGTTCGCCGATGCCGAAATCGAAGGTTTCTGGGGCGGGATTCTGGATCTTACGCCCGACGCATTGCCGGTGATCGATCATGTGCCGGGGTATGAAAATCTGATCGTTGCCGCTGGCTTTTCCGGCCATGGCTTCGGCATTGGTCCGGTCACGGGGCCGCTGGCGGCCGACCTGGCATTGGGGCGCACACCGCGCCTGGCGCTGGATGCCTTCAGGTTCGACCGGTTTGCCGGCAACAACACAACAGAGGCGGTTTTAACCCTGCACGGATGACCGGCGGGACAGGGGCGAGGTGAACAGATGAGGGACAGGAATTGATCGACCCGAAAGGCCGAGTTGTCATGATTTCCGGCGCCAGCCGCGGCATCGGCATGGCGATTGCCAAGACCCTGCACGCCAAAGGCTATGTCGTCAGCGCCGGCGCCCGGGACGTGGACGCACTGCGGGCGGTTCTGAAAGCTCAGGCCGGCGAGCGGCTCATTTGCGCCCGCTACGATGCTGCGGACCGCGGCAGCCACGCCGACTGGCTCGCCACCACCATCGACCGGTTCGGACGGCTCGACGCGCTGGTCAACAATGCCGGCACGTCCAATACCTTCTCTATCGAAGAGGGCGATGAGGCCGAGCTCGACCTTCTCTGGGGCATCAATGTCAAGGGACCGCTGTTTCTGACCCGCGCCTGCCTGCCACATCTTAGGACGTCTGGCTCGGGCCGGGTTGTCAATCTGGCTTCGCTGTCGGGAAAACGCGTGCGCAACGATAACATTGCCTATAGCATGACCAAGCACGCGCTTTTGGCGCTAACACACGGGATACGCCGCATCGGTTGGGCAGACGGAGTTCGAGCCACCGCCCTGTGCCCCGGCTTCGTGGCCACTGACCTGACCGCCGACGTGACAAAGGTCAGCCGGGACGAGATGATCGACGCCGCGGACCTGGCAGAGCTGGCTGCAACCGCGATCGCACTGCCTAACACTGCCGCAATGGCTGAAATGCTGGTCAATTGTCGGCTTGAAGACACTCTATAGCCGGTTGTGAAACCGGCACGAACGAAAAGAAGGATAAAACAGAAATCAAGCCAAAGGATACGCGGCACCGCAACGACGGAGCGTCGCGCCTGACAAGGCTTCAAGAATTCCGCCGGTTGCCCGATGACACTGACAGACAGTGGAACGGGGGTGGCGGTGCATCGGGAGAGGCTGCGACGCCGTCATGGCCTGACGTCTATAACAAGGGAGAACAGACATGAAGCACAGAATGATAACAGCGAGCCTGATGCTCGCAGGGGGACTGGCAGTGTTTGCCGGAACCACCAATATTGCCTCCGCAGGACCCGACACCAACATTCTCAATGTCGGCATCGCCGCACCGGATGCCGGTCGTCTCGATCCACATCTTTCGGCCACTACCATCGACAAGGCGGTATTCGGTTGGATGTTCAACGGCCTGGTTCGGCTGAAGCCCGGCACCGCGTCGCCCGAATCCGTTGAGCCGGATCTGGCCGAGAGCTGGGAAACCAGCGCGGACGGCCTCGACTGGACCTTCCACCTGCGCAAGGGCGTGCAGTGCCATCACGGCTATGGCGAACTGACTTCGGCTGACATTGTCTATTCGCTCAATCGCGCCGCCGACCCGAACCGCTCGAGCTTCGCCGGCGATTTCGCGGCCTTCGACAAGGTCGAGGCGGTCGATCCCTACACCGTCAACATCGTGCTCAAGAACCCGATCCCGAGCCTGCTCGGAGTGCTGAGCAATTATCATGGCGGCAACATCGTCTGCATGAAAGCCGCTGAAGAAATGGGCGAAGACTTCCAGAAGCGCCCGATCGGCACAGGCCCGTTCATGTATGGCGAATACAAGCCACAGCAGAGCTTGATGCTGGTTGCCAACCCGGACTATTTCCGTGGCAAGCCGCAGCTTGATGGCATCAGCTATCAGTATGTACCGTCGGATTCCGCGCGTGACCTGGCCTTCCAGTCCGGCGAGCTTGACATGCTCTACGGCAAGCAGGACCAGACCTGGGTCGAACGCACCAAGCAGATTGAAGGTGCCGTCGTGCATGTGATGGAGCCGGCGGAAATGTCGGTGATGTCTCTCAACATCACCTCCAAGCCGCTTGATGATATCCGTGTCCGTCAGGCGATCGCCATGGCGGTTGACCGTGAGCAGTTCATGGATTTCAAGGGTCGCGACGTGACACGCATCGCCAAGTCGGTGGTGCCGCAGGGGTATCTCGGTTCCGCCGACATGAGCGCCCTTATGCCCAAGCATGACATTTCCGGCGCCAAGGCACTGCTCGCCGAAGCCGGTTATCCGGATGGCGTTACCCTGAAGGTGATCCACACGGCGCTGCCGGGCATGCTCGGCACCATGGAAGTGTTCCAGGCCCAGCTTGCCGAAGCCGGCATCATGCTCGACATGGAAGTCGTCGAACATGCAACTTTCCATGCCCAGATCCGCAAGGATTTGAGCCAGATCGTGCATTACTCGGCCGCCCGCTTCCCGGTTGCCGACACCTACCTGACGCAATTCTTCCATTCCGCCAGCACCGTCGGCACACCGACGGGTATCACCAACTTCTCGCACTGTGCGGTGGCTGACAAGGAAATCGAGGAAGCTCGTGTCGAGCAGGACATGGAGAAGCAGAAGCAGCTCTGGAAGACCGCCCAGGAAAAGATCATGAACGAAGTTTGCGGTGTTCCGATCTACGAAAACCTTCAGATCTGGGCGACCAAGACCAACCTGGATCTGGGGTATGAGCTGATCGGTTCGCTGAGCCTCGGACCGCCGGTCACCGAGAACACCCACTTCATCAAGTAAAATCGGACGAACCGGGGCGGCCACTATGCCGCCCCGGGCATTCCGATTGATGTCGCAAATTGCCCCTCCCGCTGAGGGCGGGGCAACCGGCAGGAAGGTACCGCTATGCTTCGATTCGTTGTCCGTCGCCTGATCTTTGCCATACCGACGCTGTTGGCAGTGATGACGGTGGTATTTGTCCTGGTGCGTATCGTGCCGGGTGACCCGGCACAGACCATTCTTGGCGACCAGGCCAGCGCGGAAGCGCTGCAAAACATGCGCGAGCGACTTGGCGTCGATCGCCCGATCCTCGAACAATATGTCGAGTTCATGGGCGGAGCGTTGGTCGGAGACTGGGGCGAATCCATGGTCACGGGCAAGCCGGTGCTGGCCGAAATAGCCCGTGTGCTGCCCTACACAATCGAACTCACCGTGGTCTCGCTGATCATCGGCGGCCTGATCGGCATTCCGCTCGGCGCCTGGTCGGCATTGCACCGGAACGAGTGGATAGACTACGTCACGAGGGTGGGCTCTCTGCTGGGCCTTTCGTTTCCGGCTTTCGTCTCGGCAATCCTGATGCTGATCGTGTTCTCGATCCAGCTTCGCTGGCTGCCTGTCATCAGTGGCGGTGATCGCGCGACCTTCGGCGAATGGGCCGAAAGCCTGGCGCTGCCGGCGCTCAATCTCGGCCTGATCATGGCCGCATACATCACCCGCGTCACCCGTTCCTCGATGCTGGGGTCGCTGGGCGAAGACTATATCCGCACCGCGCGCGCCAAGGGCGTGCCGGAACGGGTTGTGATATGGCGCCATGGCATGCGCAATGCACTCATTCCGGTGGTCACGGTGGTCGGGCTCTATCTCGGCATCCTGATCGGAAATTCGGTGCTTACCGAAATCGTCTTTAACAGACCCGGCCTCGGCAAGCTGATTGTCGGCGCCCTGGGCCAGCGTGACTACACGCTGCTGCAGGGGCTGATGATCATCTACACCTTCGTCATCGTCATCGTGAACCTGCTGACCGATCTGACCTATGGCCTCATAGACCCAAGGGTGAAATACCAATGACCGCGCCTGTCGACGTCCTGCCGGCGCCTTCGCGCCATCCCTTTATCGACCAGCTGCAGAAGGCTTTCCGCAACAACAAGCTCACGGGCGTAGGCGCTGTGATCTTCCTTCTGATCATCGTTGTCGCCATCGCGGCACCGCTGCTGGCGCCGCATGATCCGCTGCAGCAGCACATCATCGCCCGGCTCAAGGGGCCGAGCGCCGAATACTGGTTCGGCACCGACGCCTATGGAAGGGACATTCTCTCGCGCCTGCTCTATGGCGCCCGGGTATCATTGGTTATCAGCCTGACGGCAATTGGAGCCGCGATGATCGTCGGCTCCATCATCGGTATCATTGCCGGCTATTTTGGCGGCATGATCGACTTGCTGTTGATGCAGGTAATGGATGTGCTCCTGGCATTTCCGGCGCTGATCCTTGGCCTTATCGTCGTCGCCATGCTCGGGCCGAGCATGGAGAACCTCATCATTGCCATCGCGCTGACGGCGATACCGCCCTTTGCCCGCACGGCGCGAGCGCCGACCATCGCGATCAAGGAGCGGGATTATGTCGAGGCCTGCCGGGCACTCGGCTTCGGCCATCCGCGCATCATCCTCAAGCACATTTTCCCCAATGTGTTTTCGGAAATCCTCGTCATGGGCTCGCTGTGGCTCGCCACGGCAATCCGGGTAGAGGCATCGCTGAGCTTCATCGGACTGGGCGTCAAGCCGCCGACAGCCAGCTGGGGCGGCATGATCCGCGAAGGCTTCGAGAACATCCTCGACAATGTTTGGCTCTCGGTCTGCCCCAGCATGGCGATCTTGCTGGTGGTGTTTTCGCTCAACCTGCTTGGTGATGGCCTGCGCGACGCCATCGACCCGAAGACAAGGAGCGACAGCTGATGACCGAGACTGGCAAGATCGAACCCGTCCTCGACGTCTCCAATCTGACCACCAGCTTCCGGATAGGCGGCGAATGGCATCCGGCCGTTCGCGGGATCAGCTTTTCACTGCAACCCAACGAGACGCTGGCGCTCGTCGGTGAATCCGGCTGCGGCAAAAGCATGACGGCGCTCTCGATCCTCGGCCTGGTGCCGAAGGCCAATGGCCGGGTCGAGGCCGAACACATCCGCTTCCAGGGCAAGGATCTGTCGCGACTGCCCGACGACGAAATGCGCAAGATCCGCGGCAATGGCATCTCGATGATCTTCCAGGAGCCGATGACATCGCTCAATCCGGTTCTGCCGATCGGCTTTCAGGTGGTCGAGGCATTGCGCTATCACCAGAAGCTGAGCCGCGGCGAGGGTGAGAAACGGGCGCTGGAACTGCTGGAGCTGGTCAAGATTCCTTCAGCCAAGAGCCGGTTCAAGGAATATCCGCACCAGTTCTCCGGCGGCATGCGGCAGCGGGTGATGATCGCCATGGCGTTGGCCTGCCGGCCGAAGGTCATCCTCGCCGACGAGCCGACGACGGCGCTGGATGTGACTATCCAGGCGCAGATCCTGTCACTGCTCAATGAACTCAAGGCCGAAACAGACATGTCGATGATCTTCATCACCCATAATCTGGGCGTGGTGGCAGCACTCGCCGACCGGGTGGCGGTGATGTATGCCGGCGACATCGTCGAGATCGCCGGCGTCAACGAGCTCTTTGCCCGGCCGACCCATCCCTATACCGAGGCACTGATGCGCTCGGTGCCGCGCAGCGACCGGGATACGAAAACCCTGTATTCCATCCCTGGCGCGGTGCCGCCGCTGACCCGCATGCCGCAGGGCTGCCGTTTCGCCGCCCGCTGCGAACTGGCAATCGATGTTTGCCGCACACAGAATCCACCGCTCGACGTGCTCGGTTCCGGCGGCGCCCATTCGGTGCGCTGCTGGGTAAGGGGTAACCACGACCTGGCGGAGATGAAGGAAAATGCCGATGTCTGAACCGCTGCTCCGCGTCAAGAATTTGAAGAAATTCTTCAAGGTCCGCCGGGGTTTTCCCAATCCGGAAACCGTGATCGTGCGCGCGCTGGACGGCATTTCCTTCGAGGTGCAGCGCGGCCAGGCTTTCGCGCTGGTGGGCGAATCCGGTTGCGGCAAATCCACTGCCGGCCGGACCATCCTGCGGCTGTTGGAACCGGATGAAGGATCCATAGAGTTTGACGGCAGGGAAATTGTCGAGGCCGATGCCAGGGAAATGCGCGCACTCCGCAAGCGCGCACAGATCATCTTTCAGGATCCGTTCTCCTCGCTCAATCCGCGCATGCGGGTGGGCAACGCGCTGGCAGAGCCGCTGCTGGTGCATGGACTGATGAGCAAGAAGGAAGCCAACGAACGGATCTGCGACCTGCTGGAAGAAGTCGGTCTGCCACGCGATGCGGGAATCCGCTTTCCGCACGAATTCAGCGGCGGCCAGCGTCAGCGGCTGGGTATTGCCCGCGCATTGACGCTGAATCCGGAACTGATCATCGCCGACGAGCCGGTCTCCGCTCTCGATGTCTCAATCCAGTCGCAGATCCTCACCCTGCTGCGCGACCTGCAGCAGCGGCTCAATCTCAGCTTCATCTTCATTTCTCACGATCTCGGGGTGGTCCGCTACTTCTGCCAGATGATGGCGGTGATGTATCTGGGCAAGATCATCGAGAAGGGGCCGGTTCCGAAAATCTTCGACGAGCCGCTGCATCCCTATACGGTGATGCTGCGCGATGCCTCGCCGGTTCCCGACCCGGCGGCTCGCAAATCCTTCGAGCGCATCGAGGGTGAAGTTCCGTCCGCCGTCAACCCGCCGAGCGGCTGCCATTTCCACCCGCGCTGCCCGCATGCGATGGATGTCTGCCGCAAGGTCTATCCGGACTGGATCGATGTCGATGCGGAGCGCTCGGTGGCCTGCCATCTCTATGCCGACGGACGCGGCGGACTGCCGGTCGCTGAATCAGCAGGTGCCACCAGCTAGAAGCGGTCGACTGCAAACGGCTCCAGCGGAATTCGACTATCGCGCCCGGCCACCAGGTCGGCGACCAGCCGTGCCGTGATCGCCGAGAGTCCGAGCCCCATATGCCCGTGGCCGAAGGCATAGAACACATTGGCGTGCACCGGCGACCGGCCGATGACAGGCTTCGAGTCGGGCGTCGAGGGCCGGTATCCCATCCATTCCCGCGTGATCTCACCCGAAAGGCCGGGCAGGCATTTCTGCGCCATCGGCACCAGCGCCTTGATGCGGGTGAAATCCGGCTCGGCGTCAAGCCCCGCCAGTTCCACCCCGGCGTTCAACCTGATGCCATCGGCCATCGGGCTCAGCACGAATTGCGGACCGCCGAACACCGTGGGACGGTTGAGTACCGGTCCGGCCGCGGTGCGGGCGAAGCTCAAATGATAGCCGCGCTCGGTGTCGAGCGAGACTTTTGAACCGAGCTGGCGGGCCAGTTCCTTCGACCAGGCGCCGGCCGCAATCACCAGGGTATCGAGCGGATGGATGGCGTGGGTGGTGACCGCCGCCCTGGGCTGTCCGTTGTCGCCGAAGTCGAAGCGCCGCAACGCCTCTTGATGATAGACACCGCCGCGTTCAGCAAAAGCCTTGTACAGCGCCTGCGACAGTGCGTAGGGCGTGGACACAAACGCCGCGTCGGGCTGAAACAGCCCGACGGTGTAGTCACGTGAGATTCCGGGTTCGAGCTGGCGCAGTTCGTCGACGTTCAGATGCTGGTAGTTGACCCCCGCCAGATCCATCAGGCCCCGATCATAGGCGGTGCCGGCATAGGCGTCCTCGTCGCGATAGACCTTGAGCCAGCCGACAGGCTTGAGGATGTGTCGCGCGCCGGCCAGATCGGCGAGCCGATGATGGGCTTCGAGACAGAGGGATGTCAGCGTCGAGATCTCGCGGCTTATTTTCAGCGCCTTGGCTTCGCGGCCGGAATCGAGGAAGCGGATCAGCCATGGCGTCAGTTGCGGCAGGTAGGACCAGCGGATCTTCAGCGGGCTCATCGGGTCGAGAAGCATCTTCGGCACCCGCTTCCACAGGCCCGGCGTGGCGGTGGGCACCACGCCGCCGGCGACGATTGCACCGGCGTTGCCGAAGGAGGTGGCGCTGCCCGGCGGACGCGGATCGATCAGCGTCACGTTGTGCCCTTCGGACTGAAGGGTGAGTGCTGTGGCAAGCCCAACGATGCCGGCGCCGATGATGGTCACCTTGCGTACGGAGGGGTCAGGCATGGTGGATATCCTGTCTGGCATCGGGTGGAAATTCCCATTCGGGCAATAGGTGCGCCAGACCGAGCAGATGGCTCTGGCGAATGCTTGATAAGTCCAGCGAAGCCGGCACGACCATCGGTCCGATGTCCGCGCCGTTGTATTTTTGCATATCACACACTTCCAAGGCCTCTGGAGTGTGTCGAGGGTTCAAAAAAACCAAGAGCGACGTTGCCGGTCCGGCCCATGTCCGCACTCTGTGTTAGAGCTTGGGCGATGCAATCTCGTCATCCTGGCGAATTGCAGAAACCACCCGTTCGAAGGAAATTGATCTTACTTACACGATCGCAAGTCAATCCTCGGTTTGATTGAACCGGGAAATGGAAAAGGGAGCGAGCTGGGCTTCTGTGACTCCTGTGGCGATAAGTCCAGCCAGGATCTCGCCCACCGCTGGAGCCAGCTGGAAGCCATGTGCCGAGAAACCAAGAGCGTAGTAGAGGTCTTCATGCCTGGCCGAGGGTCCGATCACCGGAATGTCATCGGGCATCCGTCCTTCGATCCCGGACCAGGAGCGGACGATTGTCGCTCCACGCATGACAGGGAACAGGTCCATCGCGGTTTTCGCCGTCAACTGAAGCTCCGAGAAGAGAATTTCCGACAGGTTGCTGGCCGCATCCGCCCGCCCGCGCCGGCCTCCGCCAATCACCACGGTGCCATTCGGCATCTGCTTGAATGACAATGGCCGCCCCGCCGCACCGACCACCGCGTCGCAGAACCGTGGAAGACGTGCAGTGACAATCATCATCGGGGCAATTGCTTCGACAGGCGCGACCTCTCCCAGCTGCCCTGCCAGTTGCCCCGCCCATGCACCGGCGGCGACCAGAAGTCTGGCGGCGCGGAAGCGACCGTTCCTGGTATCCACAACCCAATCCCCTGAATCCCTCCGGACGGCTGCAACCTCGGTGTTTTCGTAAAACCGGACGCCGAGGGACCCGGCCTTGCGCTGGAAAGCAAAAGTTGTCTGATAGGGTTGTGCAAAACCGTCCTCAAGGCAGGCAAGACCGCCCACGGCGTGTTCGGCCACGGCGGGGAGATAGCGGCGCAGTTCGGCTCGGCCAAGCACTACTTCGTGTTCGAAGCCCATCCGTCGCAGATCGGCCGCGCGCGCCGAAAGTGTTTCCAGTTCAGCCTGGTTTTCCGCCACCTTGATCTGCGGGGACACCTGGAACCCGCAGTCGTCGTCCAGCAATTCGGCTATGCCGTACCAGATTTGCATTGAGCGCTGCGAGATCGGCACTTCGGCATAGTGCCGTCCAAGGCGCCTGACCCCGCCGGCATTGACGCCCGAAGCATGGCGTCCGACGGTGTCCTTTTCCAGTACGATCACTTCCATCCCGGACCTTGCAGCGTGCAGCGCCGCCGAGCATCCGTGGATACCGCCACCAATCACCAGGAGATCTGCGCTGACTGCACCTTGTCGGGTCATTTTGCGGCGCGCTCCTGGCCGCCGGACACGGTGAAACTGGCAATTTCCGACAGCGGCAATGGTTTGAGCGGCGGCCTGATGCGGTAGTAGCCCACCTCATCAGGTGTCTGGCCGCGTTTCTCGCCAATGATGGCGCTGACCGCGAGGCCGCAAACGCGCCCCTGGCAGGGACCCATGCCGGACCTGAGAAAGGATTTTACCTGGTTGGGTCCCGTCGTACCAAGTGTCACCGCTTCGCGGATCGCGCCTGCTGTGATCTCCTCACAGCGACAGACGAGCGTGTCATCAGCCGGCGACAGGATTCGCGGCGATGGCGCATAGAGCGTCTCCAGAAATGGGCGCACAGATGCTTCCCTTGCGAGTCCTGACGGAAGGCGGGCGAGCCGGTCGCCATTGCCACAAGCCGCCCCTGGATTGCCGCTGCCCTGGCGCCGCCGATTCCGGCGCCATCGCCAGCCACATAGACCCCGTCGACAGTAGTCATCCCCGCCTGGTCTGCGACCGGCCGGTAACAACGCTGGGAGGAATCCCAGACATGATCGCAGCGAAGCAAGCGCGTGACTTGCTGGTTCGGCACCACGCCCTGATGCAGCGCGATGTTTCTTGTTTCAATCCGGTGCGACTTTCCCCCGGCGGTAAAATTCAACGCCGTGGCAAATGTCGTGCCTTCCACAGCCACCTCGGTGGCGTTCGTGTAGGCCGGGACGCCCGCGCGTTTGACCTTGCGGAGCATCGAAAGTCCCTTGAACAGGTAGGCCCGCGCCCGCATTGCCTTCGGCAGGTGCGGCAGAGCCTCACGGATGCGTCCTTCTGGAACCGTCTCGACAATCGCCCGCGGCGGCACGCCCGCATCGACCATCTGCGAGGCAAGCAGCCAGAGAAGGGGGCCGGATCCGGCCAGAACCGCATCCTCCTGCACGATGCCGCTGGCCTTGAGAAGTATCTGCAAGGCGCCTGCGGTTGTTACGCCCGGGAGGGTCCAGCCCGGCAGTGGAGAGGGGCGTTCCAAAGCGCCGGTGGCAACAATGATCGCGTCTGCCCGGATGTGGGACGAGGCTCCGTCACGGCTGAACTCGATCACCTTGTCGGTGGTTATGTTCCAGACCAGGCTGCCGGACATATACTCAGCTCCCGAGGCCCGGAAACTCTCGACCAAAGGGCGGCCTTCGGCATAGTCCGAGCCAAGAGTTTTCAGCCGCGCAGCGCTTGCTGTATCGATCCCGCGGTATATCTGCCCACCCGGCGCCGGCTGTTCATCGAGGAGCGCCACCGAAAGGCAGGCTTGAGCAGCCTCTGTCGCGGCTGCAAGTCCCGCCGGGCCGGCGCCGATCACAGCTACATCGAATCGCCGCATCATGACCGCACCTCCACCGGGGCGCTTTGGCGCCGCACATCCAGCCCATGCCGAACCTCGGTCATGCATGCTTGCCGGTTGGGGACACCGTCAACCTCGACCAGGCAGTCAAAGCAGGCTCCCGTCATGCAATAGACGCCGCGCGGTGCGCCGCTGACAACGCTGTCGCGGAGATTGTTGATGTCTGCGGCCGTCAGCGCGGCAGCCACGCTGTCGCCCGCGCAGGCCGTAATCAGCTGTCCTTCGAATGTGAAAATGACTTCACGCCCGCTGGTTTCAATGCGTCTGACCATGGGACCTCCTTGCTGCGAAGACATCGAATTCCGGCGGAAGCTGGCCAGCGGCAACCATCGGAGCCAGCAGCATTGCCGGGGCGCCGGCCAGCGCACTCCGGCATGGCAGTCGACCGAAAAGGCGCCGGGATGCGTTTCGGGTTGCTGATAGGTCGGGCAGCCATCGGGGCTCAGGAGCCGCACCGCTCCCCAGGACCGAACCGCTCCGGATTTGCCGGAGGCCATTTCATTCAGGTTATGCGGTCATGGCAGCTTCGTCCAGCGTGGCGCGATACCGTTCTTGAGCTTCGGCTGCCGGCATGTTCCCGATAGGCTCAGGAAGCCGTCGGTGCTTTCGGGCTGGACCAGTGCGTCCCCGATACCCACGCCGAGATACCGGGCCGTGTTATCAATCCTGGCGTGACCGGGAAGATGTGAATTGCTCGAAGCTTGCCAATCGCAGAAACCGATTTATCGATCCGACGGGCATGTTGTCCTGTACCCATATGACCGGCATCATTGTGCTCCGAGATCGAACCCGGGACAGACGGGGACCGGAGCAGCGCTGATGCAAACTTGCGCCACCTCAAACTCCTGGAAACGACTGCCTGCTACGGATCGTCGTTTCCGATCTCTTCCTTGCGACGCGCGACATACGCGTCCAGCGCCTCTCGGACTGCCGGATCCATGGCAGGCTGCTCATACTCCTCAAGTGCCTTTTTCCAGATCGATGTTGCCCGTTTGAGCGCATCCCTGGCCCCGGCGGCTTCCCAGGCTTCGTAATTTTGCCAGTCCGACAAAATGGGCCGGTAGAACGCTGTTTCGTAGCGCGCCATGGTGTGGTCGCTGCCAAAGAAGTGACCGCCAGTGGGCACGGCCTTGATTGCCTCCAGCCCCAATTCGTCATCGTCGAATTTGATGGGCTTGAGAAATTCCTGCATGTTCTGGATAATCTCGACATCCAGGACGAATTTTTCATAGGAGGCGGTGAGCCCGCCCTCCAGCCAGCCAGCCGCGTGGTAGATCAAGTTCGCTCCCCCCAGAACAGCCCCCCAGGTGGCCATCATCGTCTCATAAGTCGCCTGAAGATCGACAACGTTCGACGCATTTGCGTTGGAGGTGCGGTAAGGGATGCCATAGCGTCGGGCCAGCTGGCCCGCGATGATGTTTGCCTTGGTGTTTTCAGGTGGGCTCTGTTGCAAATTTTTGATATGGTCGAGAAAGAGCGTTTTGGCTTCCGCCCTCAGAATGCCGCGGCCAGAGCGTCGATCTGCTCAGCAAGCGATGGGCTGGGGTTGTAGGAATATCTGCCTTGTCGCTTGCGCATCATGTGAACCATCTCGATACCGGCAAGCGTTATTGTCGCGCTTGAAAATGCCTTGAAGCCGAGCATTGGCCTGACACGCCGCTTGATCCGACGGTGATCCTGCTCGATGCGATTATTCAGGTATTGGCTTAGCCGGATGCGGATTGGTTTTGTGTGAAGGCGGCGCTTTTCCTGCAGTCGGCTGATCATATCGCAGGAAACGATGGCTTCTCTGTTCGTCTGGCTGCCGTCAATCACTATGCGCTGCGGACGACCATGCCGTTCGATAGCCTTTGTGAAGAACCGCTTGGCTGCGGCCAGGTCCCGATGCTGGCTAAACCAGAAATCAACAGTGTCTCCGACGCTGTCGATGGCCCGATAAAGATACATCCATTGACCCCGCACCTTGATGTAGGTCTCGTCGGCATGCCATTTCCCAGTCACAGACCGTTTTCTGCGGTTGAAGCGGTCCAAAATCAAAGGCGAGAAGTGTACGACCCACCGATGGATCGTCGAATGATCCACGTTGATGCCTCGTTCTGACATCATTTCCTTCAAGTCGCGAGGGCTCAAGCCGTAGGCCAGATACCAGCGAACGCAAAGCAAGATGATCGACTGGTCGAAATGGCGGCCTTTGAACATTGTTATCTCCCAAAACATCGGGAGCTGATTATCGGTCGCCAGTTAGCGAAGAGTTTGCAACAGAGCCCTTGAAAATGGCCATTCACCTCGCGGAACTGAAATGGGAGATGCGAATTGAGATCCCTTAGTTTCAGAATGCTGCCCACTTTCCGGTCTACGAAGGAATGAAAGCTACGCCGATGATCTCCACGCGAACACCTGGGCTGGCCAACGCGACGCCTGCTGTTGCTCGCGCAGGTGGGTTATCCGGATCTACCCAGGCCTCCCATGCGGCGTTCATCCCTGCGAAGTCGGTCATGTCGCTCAGCCAGATCTGAACCGAAACAAGATCAGACTTGGAGCCGTCCATCTCGGCAAGAAGGGCATCAATCTTGCGGAGAGTTTCGGCGGTTTGGCCCGTGATGTCTGCCGTGCGATCATCCGGAATCTGCCCAGCAAGATATACCATGTCGCCTGCGCGCACGACTTGGCTCATGCGCGGACCAATCTTGTGACGGACTGCTTTCATTTTGTTTGCTTTCAAGTTTGGCGAGTTTCAGATCTCGGAGCGGCTTTCCCACTCGACCAGTTTCATGCGCCCGCTCACTCCCAGCGAACGGAATGGGTCTGGCGGAATCGTGGAAGGCTGGCCGCTGACGGCGATGATGTCTTCAAGAGCCTGTGAGGATTTTCCGAGTGCGAGATCGACCAGCAGACGACCCGAGCTTGTTCCGCGCGTCATGCCAACACCGTTGTAGCAGTTCGCCGAATAGACCCCGGGCGCCATTTCGCCGAAGAATGTTGCGTGATTGCGAGAAAGGCTGACGACCCCGCCCCAGGTTGAAGTTATCGGCACATTGGCGAAAGCCGGGAACCGATTATCGAGCCCCTCCCGGTGCGCCTCGGCCACCTTTCCTAGGTCACGAGAGGACGCTTTGTAATTCGGGGCAAAGCCGTAGTGGTTTCGGATCAGGAGGCGGCCGTCTGACGTCATCCGCAGCGTGGTTCCGCCCGCATCGGCCGGTGTCAGACCCCAGTTCATCTTGCCGGTATAGCGTCTGCGCTCGGCAGGTGTGAGAGCGCGGGTGATGCTTGCATAGGTGATCGTCGGCAGAATCCGATCTTTCATATAGCCAAATTCGGGCGTGTAGGGGTCTGTCCCAAGAATGACCTTCTTGGCTGAAACGGATACGGTCCCTCCATCGGCCAATCGCAGCTCGGCTGCGAATCCCCCGGTCTTCTCCGAAAACTCGACAACCGCCGCATCGTCGCGCAACGTCACGTTTTCAGGCAGATGTCTGGCCAAGCCGCGCACCAGAAGGAACGGGTCCACCAAGACGGCTCCGGGCGTGAAGACCGCGCCAGCATAGTATTCCGTCCCCATGATCGCGGCGCACCCTTGTCGGTCGAGCACCTCATAGGGTTCGCCGATCTTGTCCAACGCTTCGCAGAACTTGCGCATCATGCCGGTTCCACGTTCGCGGACTGCACCCTGAAGTTTTCCGACTGGCGACCAATCACAATCGATCCCGAGTGTTTCGGTCTGCTCGTGCAGCACCGAAATCGCGCTGCGGTTCAAATCCATGATTTTTCGAAGCCGTGCGGCATCGGGGTGATCCAGGTCAAACTTGTGCGGTAGATCCAGAAGGAAGCCGGAATTTCTCCCAGATGCGCCCCAGCCGACCGGGCGCGCGTCAACAAGAAGGACGCGGTCCTGCGGAACCAACTCCCCCAGTCGGTGCGCTGCGGACAGGCCGGTTATGCCTGCGCCGACGATGAGCCAGTCGTAGTGCTCCCCAATCTGTGCGAATTCATTGATAGGCACGATTTCATCGGCCGGGCGCCAGCCAGTGGGACGATCGAGGGGCGGCACGGTGGGCGAATGGCTTGCAGTGGTCATTGCATTGCTTTCTTGAGACGGGAGTTCAGGCGATCCGAGCAATTGGCTTGGCTTTGATGTCGAAGCGCTTAAGGTCCTGAAGGAAGTCGAAATCAGACTTGCGGGACTGAACCGCTGCGGTGTCGATCGTCGCAAAGATCAGATCTTCGGGGCCAGCGGCGCGGCAAAGGTGCTGGCCGTCTGGGGCACAGACCGAACTTGTTCCACTGAATTGCGAATTGGTTTCGTCAGTCGCAAAATCGCAATATCCGATGAACATGGCGTTTTCATAGGCTCGGGACGGAACTATGGCATCCGAGACAAAGCGCCACTTTGCCCGCAGTGCGGTGGGAACCAAGAGCAATTCGGTGCCCAATTGCGCGGATCGCCGCGCCAGTTCTGGGAATTCGATGTCGTAGCAGATCAGGACCGAACAACGGATGCCTTCGAACTCGAAAACCTCAGGTTCCGTGCCGGGGTTGAAGCAATCGCGTTCGAAGTCGTTTGGTAAGGCAACCTTGCGATAGTTGCATATGAGCCGCCCGTCGCTATCGAAAACCGCGGCACTGTTATAGAGCAAGCCGCCGCTTATTTCGGGATAGCCTAGAACCAGCCCTACACCATGCCGAGCCGCAAGCCCAGCAACGGCCCGAAGGGATGGCGATCCCTGAACCTGGGCCGCAGCCCTGACCGTATCGGCGCGGCCGTAGCCGGAGTAATACAGCTCTGGCGTAACTAGCAGATTGGCACCGGCTGCGGCGGCCCGAGCCATTGCTAGATCGAGATCCGAAAGGGCCTCGTTTGCGGAACGAAACGCCGGGCGCGCTTGGAAAAGGGCAAGATTGAGCAGCGGCATTTTGGATCCCTGTTCTCAGTGCAAGCCCAGCAACCGCGGGACGAAAAGCGACAACTCCGGGAAGAACGTGACCAGTAGCATCACCGGAAGTGCTACATAGAAAATGATCTGCAAGGCGGGCTTGATCGCTTCGTGGATTGATACTTTCCCGATGCGGCACGCCATGTAGAGGATCGGCGCGACGGGTGGGCTGTTGGCGCCGATCACGACCGAACAGGCAACAATCGACGCATAGTGAACTGGATCGACCCCATGATGGACCATCAAGGGCATCATCAGCGGTGCGATGACGACGGTCACCGAAAGGTCGTCCATGATCATGCCCACGAAGATCAGGAAGGCGTTGACCAAAAGCAGGATCAGTATCTTGTTCTCGGTCAGGTGCGTGACGGCTTCGGTCAATTCCTGCGGCACACTTTCGGCCACCATGATGCGACCGATCATGAAGGAAAACAGCAGGATGAGGATGATTGTGCCCGTAGTTTCGCCGGCTTCGACCAGACTCTGGCGGAAGCGGGACAGCGTAAGGTCGCGGTAAATGAAGAATCCGATCAGGATTGCCATGAACAAGGCAACTGCGGCGGCTTCCGTCGGGGTAAATACGCCGCCATAGATGCCGCCCAGAATAACCACCGGCATCATCAGGGCCGGGAGGGCCTGAAGCGTTGCACGCAGCGGGCCATGAGGTGACTTCTGTGCTGAAATTGCGGCCATGCGCTCTGGCGTGTCGACCAGCATTCTTGCGGTCACGATCTTGTTGAAGATCATCAGGCCGACCATCAGTAAAAGGCCCGGCACGATCGTTGCCGCGAAAAGCGCCGTGATGGATTGCCGGGTGACAACACCGAAAAGGATCAGGGTGATCGACGGAGGGATCAGGATGCCCAACAGCGAGGACACGCCCAGCAAGGCGCTGGTATATCCACGGGGATAGCCGCGGGCGGCCAGCGGATCGCCCATGATTGTACCGATCGAGGCAACGGCGGCAGTTGCTGTTCCCGAAATCGCGCCGAAGATCCCGGATGATCCGATCAGGGCCGCGCCAAGTCCGCCTTTGCGCCCCCGCATGGCCATCGACATGAAGCTGATCAAACGGGCGGCGACCCCGCCACTCTGCATCAGATAGCCAGCCAATACGAACAGCGGGAGAGCAAGCAGGATGACTGAGTCTAGCGACCTAAATCCCTGCAAAAGCAAGGTAGAAGTGCTGACGTCGTAAGCCCAGACCAGAAACATCAGGACGCCTGCGAACGACCATGCCACCGGCACCCCGAAGATCATCAAGGCCATCAGGAGCAAGATACCAAATAGAGCTTCCATGGATCAGACCTCCCCAGCATTTTGATTGGTTTTGCCGAACACGGCGGCGGCAGCGACGATAGCGTCCCGAACCGCATAGACGGTGCAAAGAACGGCAGCAAAAACGACAGCAGATTGCGGGACGATGAGGGGAATGCTGAGCGCCGCGGTCGTCTGCGGTCGCTTGATCGACCAGGCGACCATGTCATTGGCTAGGCCCAGAAAGAACAGGCTCAGCACGACCATGATCATGGATACGGCGAAGGTGTGCAGTGCCTTGGACTTTGGGTTCTTCAAAGACAGGGCAAGGAAATCGACGACGAGATGTTCATGGTTGCGAGCCGCGACGACGGCCCCGCACATGTAGAGCCACATTGCCGATAGTGTGGCGAGTTCCAGCACGCCGACGACCGACCAGCCAAGCACGAAACGGGCGAGAACGAGGAACAGGATCAGCCCAGTAATCGCGAGACTTGTCACAATCACGATGAGGTTGAGAATGCCGATCAGCCCGGCATCGAGCTTTCTGAGAAGGTCGACCATGTCGCTTTACTCCCGGTTCGCAGCCTGTGTGTTAGGGATGCGACCGGAACCCTCAGGCTCCGGCCGCTGGGTCGGTCATTTCACCTGAGCGCGGATCAGATCCATGATTTCCTTGCCGACATCGGGCTCCATCTGCGGCCAGACTTCGGCGCGCACCTTCTCGGCGATAGGGGCAAGCTGTTCATCGGTCAGTTCGAAGTATTCCATGCCCGACTGCACCGCCAAATCGACGTAGTGCTGATCTTCATCCCGAGCAGCCTGGAAACGCGCTTCCATGACCGCAACTGCGGCGTCTTCGATCAGCTGCTTGTGTTCATCCGAGAGGCCCTCATAGGTCTCCAGATTGACCAGCAGGTTTCCGGTCACGAAAGTGTGCTTGGTGCGGACGTAGTAATCGAGAACATCGCGGAAATATTCGTAGTCCCAGTAGATTACGTTGCCTGCATCACCGTCGACCACACCGGTCTGGATCGAGGTGTAGACCTCACCCCAGTCAATTGCCGCGGTCTGGTAGCCCATCGATTCCAGAATCTGCGGGAACGGGAAAAGCGGCGGTGTCCGCACCTTGATGTTCGCCGCACCGGCGACGTCGGTGGTATAGGCGCCGCGCGTGGCCACACCACTGAAGCCTTCCGGCCAGGCGCCGAAATATTTGAGCCCGATGTCGTTGAACACCGTGTTCAGAACGCCATTTGCCCAGCCGCCCGGCTTGTAGGCTTCCAGCGCCTCTTCCCACGAGGTCACCATATAGGGCGTGTTCAGGATCCCGATCCGCTTGTCGTAGGAGGTCGAAGGCCACGAAATCATGGCATCGACTTCGCCGGCGACGAACAGGTCAAACACCTCAAGCTGACCGCCGAGTTCGTTCTGGTAGAAGATCTTGACGTCGATCTCACCGTTCGATCCTTCTTTCACCGCATTCGCCCAGGCGGCAAGCGCGATGCCCGAGGGCGATTCACGATCCCCGGAATCGGTGGCAAATTTCAGTTCGATTTCCGCCGAGGCGGCCGTTGCGGCTAGCGCGGTCACGAACACGACAGCCGAGAAAAAGCTTCGAAACATTTCCATCCTCCTTGTTGGGTTGTTCTACAACGCCTTTACATAACAGGTGTTACGTATGTTGCGCAACATGCGTTATGTCCTGTAGTTGAGTCAATATTTTTTTCGGGCACTCCTCAGGTCCGGCAACAGGTGCAGGCATGGCAGAGCGAAAGCCCAGAAAAGATCGTAACCTAGACAAGGCAAGCTGGATCTCGGCGGCACGCAAGGCGCTGATCGAGAAAGGCATTGCCGGCATCAGCCTTCGCCAGCTTGCAGAAGACGTGGGGGCAACAACCGGAGCCTTCTACTGGCAATTTGCCAACCTCGAAGAGCTTCTGGAAGATGTGCGCCAGGACTGGGCACAGCGCAATACGGCTCCATTCACGCGTGCGATCGAAGCCGCAGGCGATGACGGTTGGGAGAAATACCTCGCCTATGTCGGAGTGCTGTTGAACGAGGAGGAATATAGCCCGCAATACGACAACGCGATCCGCGACTGGGCGCATAGCTCAAAGCGCACGGCAGAAGTTTTGAAGGAAATCGAGGCCTTCAGGATTCAACAACTTCTTCAGGTGTTCTTGGCATTGGGGTTCACGGACCGGGCGGCGCAGGTCCGTGCCTATGTGACCTATTTCCATCAGACCGGCTACAATGCGATGCAGGTATCAGAGCCGCGGGAAGAGCGGTTGATGAACATCCCCTTCTATGCGGAAGTACTCACCAACAGGACCGATCTGCTTGGCCTGAAGTCCGCCGAGGCTGTCTCCGATCTTTTCGCGAAAAGGCTCGGCGGGGCCTGAAATCAGAGCATCGGTTGCAAAGTAACACCCAATCCCCCAGTGATCCGCCCAGCAACTAGCAACACCGTTCGAGCAACCCACCTGTCAACGGCGCGGAAGGTTCTAACGGCATCGAGGCGAATGCCTCGGCTTCATCCGAGCCTAGGCCGACCCCAAGCAAAAGCGCCTTTGTGGCATCAAAGTGGAGCGTCTGTTCCTGGCGACCGGTCAAGGTTGCCGCGACAACACCCATCAACAAACCGCCGACCATAGCCTCGCCGACCGTTTGCGATGTCGTGAACCTTCCTTGCGCGATCCCCGCGGCAAGGTTTGCGCCAACCCGTTCCGAAAACGCGGGGACGTGATCTGTCGCGGGCCACCCTGCGTGGACCAGAAATCGCGCCAGCAACGGGTTTTCTTCCGCCAATCGCAGGATCATGCGAAAGCCGGAGGCAAGCCTTGCGGCCGGGTCATCAAGACTTTGAAGTGTCGGCGATACAGCGCGGATAAGGTCTTCGGCAAGTTCGGCTCCGACAGCGCGGATCAAATCCGAGGGCGCATCGTAGTACTTGTAGAAGGTCCCGCGCGAAACTCCGGCTTCCTGGATGATGGCGTCGATGGTCGTCCCCTCGACCCCTGCGCGCGCCATGACGCGCAGAGCTGCGGCCGAAAGCTGGGCAAGCATCCGTTTGCGCCGGTCGGCGGCAACCCTGACGCGGTGATCCTGAGGTGTATCGGTTTCGGCCATGGCAGATTCCATATTGACAGAATCGTCATTATGAGAGATTTCACTCATAATGACACTTTCGTCACTATAACTTTTGGAGCGATGGAGCAAGCCATGAGAAACCCTGTCATCTGGGCGATTGTCGCCATCTATGCAGTCTTTGCCGCCGGCAAGCCGTTGCTTGTTGACACGCCCTACTTCTCGGCGGTTCCGCTTGTCTCGATCCTGGCGCCGGTCCTTTTCATCCTGCTCCACGCGCCGCGCCAGATCGGTTGGAAAAACCTAGGCGTTTTCTTTGCTTTGGCCTTTGTGATCAGCTGGAGCTATGAGTCACTTTCGATCGCCACAGGCTTCCCGTTTGGCAATTATCACTACACCGACGAACTGGGCCCGAAGCTCGGCACGGTGCCGCTCCTGATCATGCCCGCCTATTTCGGCGTCTGCTACATTTCCTGGCTGATCGCCCGGACGCTGATCGACGCGCTTGCACCTGGCAGTTCCTACCACTGGAGTGTCGTATTGGTCGCGGCCTTCGTCATGGTGATGTGGGACCTGTCGATGGATCCCTCGCGGGCAACGATCAACCAGGTCTGGATCTGGCGCGATGGCGGGGCCTATTTCGGGGTGCCCTTCGTGAACTTCGCGGGCTGGTTCCTGTGCGTCGCCACCATCTTCGCCGCGTTCGCAATCTGGTTGTCGCGCAGCGCTGCAAAAGAGGTCGTGACGCCGGACCGAATGGCCCAAGCGCAGGCACTCGGGCTCTATGTCGGCCTTTTCGCGGAATTCGTCGCCTTCACGGTCCTTGGCCCGAAAACCGGCACCGTCACAGACGCGGTGGGACAGGTCTGGAACCTGCGTGACATCTACGAGTCCCTCGGGTTGGTATCGATCTTCACCATGGGCTTCGTGATCGTCCTGACGGCACTCAAGCTGGCTGCGGCCGGTCGGGACGAGGCGGCCCGGTGAGCAGGCTTCTCATTCTGGGCGCGACAGGCAACCTTGGGCGGGTCTTGGTTCAGCAGGCGGTCGCTCGAGGCCACAAAGTCAGTGTCGTCGTCCGCGACCCAGCCAAGCTGCCTCCTGCGATCGCCGATCAGATCGAGGTCCATCCTGGCGATCTTGCCGTATCGACAAGCGAGGACCTGGCGCGCCGCATCACTGGCCACGACGTCCTGATTTGTGCTGCAGGCAATGTCGCGGACGGTGAAGGGTTCACTGCACTGATTGACCGGATCGACGAGGCCGCAGAAACGGTCGCACATCCGCCGGTCTGCTGGTTCATGGCTGGCGCGGCCCTGCTTGATATGGGCGACACTGGGCTGAAAGGTTTCGAACTCCCCCTTATCCCCAAGCAATATCAGCTGCACGGCAAGAACTTTGAGCGCCTCTCGCGCAGCAATCTGGACTGGCGGCTCTGCTGTCCCGGTCCGATGGTAGACGAGCCTCCGATAGGGCTTGGCTCCATGCGGGTTTCAATAGACCGTTTTCCGGTTGAGCCGCCGGCCTGGACAAGGCACGCACCGCGCATATTTTTCGTGCCCCATTTCATCAAAAACGTCGGCCAGATCACCGTCCCCTACAGCTTGTTGCATGGGTCAGAATGTGGGCGCGGTCGCCCCTTTCCCAAGTGACTATGCGGCTCGGTTGAAGACCGCACGACCAAGGCGGGTCATGCGGTTGAGAGATTTTGTGGCGATCTGGTTTTCGGTAATTTGGCGGTTCATTTCCCTGGCGTTCAGCTCTGGGCCGATGACGAACTTGCGGCGCCCGATCTGGGCTTCGACGAGGGCGCGATCATTGTAGCCCGTCGCTGCCTGCCACGCCATTCGGCCATGCTCGGCGATATGCTTTATGTGAGCGTCGCGCCCATCGCTCAGGCCGAGGACGGCGGTTCTCGGCGGCGGGATGGTGATCTCGACGTCTATCCCGAAGGCTTCGGTCAAACAGTTGGAAACTCCGGCGCCGTCATAGGCTCCGTCTGCAAGGACGCGGGCCACCGGGTTTTCGATCACGGGGGTCAGAACAAGAGCAGTGCGAAATCGTACGCTAAGGTCGAACGGAATATGAACCGTCTCTGATCTCGGATGTGCGGCCTCCGATCTCTGTGGATTGGCACCGTTAGGCACTAGTTTTGGTTTCTTCATCCGCTCGACTCGACAACGCTCTGGGCAGATTGGTCATGTGGGGGTTGGGCGATGGCAAAACGGAAGCTTCTCAAGGTTCATGATCGACGGAAGATTTTTGACATACCAGCCGACGAGGAAAGTCTGATCCGGCACTATTCGTTGTCACCGGCCGATCTTTTGGAGATTGAGCTACGGAGGCGTAAGCATAATCGGCTTGGTTTTGCCGTGCAGCTATGTCTGATGCGATATCCTGGCCGAGTGCTGGGAGCAGAAGAGACCCCGCCCCGTGCCATGCTTCGACATGTTGCTGACCAAATCGGCGCCGCCCCAGAAGCATTTGCGCTTTATGCACGCCGCGAAGAAACCCGTCGCGATCACACGGCGCGCCTCATGGTGTATCTGAATACGAGAAGCGCGACGGCGCAAGATCGTCGAGCCGCGCTATTGGCCGCGATTCAATCGGCCACGATGTCCGACGACGGTGCTGCGATAGCCAGCTCCATTGTCACCACATTTCATGAACGTGGATCTCTTCTACCCGCAATCGACACGATCGAACGGATCGGCCTTGCCGGCCGCGCTATAGCTCGCCGTCGGGCGGAGAGAACTCTGATTGAAGACATCCCACTCGATACGCTTCAATCATTGGACAAGCTATTGGAGGTTGACCCGGCTATCGGCCAGACGCGCTTTCATTGGCTGCGGTCGGCGCCAGAAGCACCGGGTGCGTCGAACCTGGTCGGGCTGACCGAACGGATTGGTTTCCTGCGCAAGCTAAAAATCGATCCGAGATTGCAGTCGCGCATATCATCGGGACGGTGGGACCAGATGATCCGCGAGGGCAACGCCACGCCGGCATGGCTGGCCAACGACTTCAATGCGAGTCGCCGGCACGCTTTGATCCTGGCGCAGGCCATCAAGCTCGGCCAGAAGCTCACCGACGACGCGGTGTCGATGTTCATCAAGCTGATGGGTAGGCTGTTCTCAAAAGCCAATAGCCGCAAGAAGCAGCGACACATGGACTGCAGGCCGGATACCGCCAAGGCATTGCGCATGTTCCTCGACACGATCACAGCCCTGCAGTCCGCGAACGATTATGGCCGGAACGCATTGGAGGTTCTTGATCAGGAAGTTGGATGGCACCGGCTGCTCCGGATGAAGCCTGAGCTTGAGTCGATGGTCGAGGACAACGAGGCGTCGCCATTGACCTTGGCGGTCGAACAATATGCGATCGTCAACAAGTATGTTGGTGCGTTCCTGCAGGCGTTCACGTTCCGCTCAGCGCGCCGCCACGATCCGCTTCTTGCGGCAATTGCGTTGCTGAGACGGCTCTACCTGGAAAAGCGTCGGGCGCTTCCGGAGCGCATCCCAATCACCCACCTTAGCCAAGCTGATCGAAGGCTAATCCTCGGGCAGGGGAAGCCCGATCGCCGTCTCTATGAGATTGCAACGCTCGCGGCTTTGCGGGACCGGCTTAGATCTGCGGACGTTTGGGTCGATGGCAGCCGATCCTTCCGGCCGATCGACGAGCATCTGATGCCGCGGTCAACATTCACCACGATGAAGGAGGAGGATCGGCTCGGATTGGGCGTCCAAGGTGACGGAGCGGCTTGGCTCGCCGAAGCGCGGCAGATGCTCGACTTCAACCTGAAGCGTCTGGCGCACAGAGCACGATCCGGAAAGCTCGAAGGTGTTCGGCTTGAAGCCGGGACCTTGATCGTCACTCCAGTCGCCGGCGAGGTTCCCGCTACAGCCGAGGAATTGAAGGCAGAGATCAGCGATATGTATCCAATGGTTGAAGTTCCCGACCTGTTGAGGGAAGTGCACGATTGGACCGGCTTTGCGGATTGCTTCACGCACGTTCGCACGGGTGACAACCCGAGGAATGTCTCGGCCATGCTGGCGGGCGTTCTGGCAGATGCGACCAACCTGGGGCCGAAGCGGATGGCTAGCGCGTCCAAAGGTATCAGTGCTCACCAGATCGGCTGGATGCGCTCGTTCCACGCCCGGTCGGAGACCTATCGCGCGGCGCAAGCGTGCATCACCGATGCGCACACTTGTCACCCGCATGCCCGACTTTGGGGTAATGGAACGACCGCGTCATCCGACGGGCAGTTCTTTCGCGCGAGCGATAGAGCGGCGAAGCGCGGCGATATCAATCTGCATTACGGCAGCGAACCGGGCTCGAAATTCTATAGCCATTTGTCAGATCAATATGGCTACTTCAGCATCTTGCCGATCAGCCCGACCGAAAGCGAGGCAGCCTATGTGCTCGACGGGCTGTTCGATCAGGACACGATCCTCGACATCCAGGAACACTTCACCGATACGGGCGGTGCAAGCGACCATGTCTTCGGACTTTTCGCCTTGATCGGCAAACGCTTCGCGCCTCGGCTGCGCAATCTCAAAGATCGGAAATTCCACACATTCGAGAAAAGCGATGCATATCCCGCGCTGTCGAACCACATCGGGGCGCCGATCAATGCCACCCTGATCCTCGACCATTGGGATGATCTGCTTCATCTGGCGGCGTCGATCACAACGCGATCCGTAGTGCCTTCCACCATCTTGAAGAAGCTGTCAGCATCACCGAAGGAAAGCCAGCTCGCAAAGGCGCTACGGGAACTTGGCCGGATCGAACGATCGCTGTTCATGATTGAATGGTACTCAAGTCCAGCGCTACGCCGGCGTTGCCAGGCCGGCCTCAACAAGGGCGAGGCGGCACATAAGCTGAAGCGCGCCATTTTCTTCCACGAGCGTGGTGAAATCCGCGACCGATCGTTCGAAAGCCAGGCTTTCCGCGCCTCCGGTCTGAACCTCGTCGTCAGTGCGATTGTCCACTGGAACACGGTCTATATCGAACGAGCCGTTACTCACTTACGCAACATGCGTCGCGAGATTCCGGATCACCTGCTCAAGCATATCTCGCCGTTGAGCTGGGAGCACATCAATCTGACAGGCATTTACACTTGGGATAGCGAGCAGCACCTCCCGGAAGGCTTCAGGTCACTCCGTCTCCCAGCTGGGCCGCGGCGGGCTGCCTAGAGTTCCCGCTTCGTTCGCCCTTAGCGTACGATTTCGCACTGCTCTTGTTCGGACCCCAATATGCTTTTCTATCCATGCGTATCGTTCTTTGCTGTTGGCACCACTACGGGGCGCAGCAAAAGGTTAATCGGAACGATTTGAATAAAACCGCGCCGGTGAATTCTGCGGAATTTTATCACCTCCGGGCGCATCATGGCCTTTGTCCAGTTTTCCTGAGTTATGCAGAGGTCTAATGGCATGAAAAAAATTGTTCTCATATCCGCATCTGTCTTCGCTTTGGGCGCGGCATCTATTGCCGCCGACGCAGGTGGAATGCATTACCCGCTTGCCATCAGCCTGACCTCCGCGTCCGCATCAACTGTAGACGAAAACATCAGCCTGCGTGGCGACAGCGTGGTCGCACATCCGATTGCGCGAAAGGTTCGCCTGGTGTCCTCCAACGTCGAGCCCGTCAATTCCTGCGATGCTGCCTACTGGCCCTATTACCCGGGTGCCTGCCTGGAAAGAACTGAAACTGCCAGTCTTTGATCCGCAAGAAGACGAAGCGTGGAAAGTTCTGATCAGAAACCTCCCTAAAGCCGCTGAGCGAATCGTTCTTCTTTGAAGTAGTATTTCAGTCCTTGGTGGGCATGGCACCAAAAGGCCGCTTCCCGCCCTTTTTTGCCGTCGACCAAGACCGATGTTCTGGTCACTTTGACCGCGTTACGGTCATTCAAACATTGCTCGGGTGGGGGTTCGAAGCGTCGGAGTCAGAGCACTCTAGGAGTGGATCAGTCAAAGTCGACGAAGAAGATCGCCGATCAGGAACCGCCGCCTATTCCGCGCCTTCAACGATACGAATATCGCGTTCCACCGCATCGCCGAGCGTATCCATCGCCTTCTGGTAGGTAGGGCTGTCATGGGTCGCAAGCGCCGCAGCCACGCTGTCGAACTCAACGATGACAGTGCGCTGCTGCAACCCTGCTTCATAGACCTTGGCGGGCATGCCTCGTGCTAGAAACCGACCGCCGCCAGCACTGATAGCGGGTCCCGCCAGCTTGGCATAAGCGGCCAATTTATCGGGGTCGTTGATCTGGCGGTAGGTCGTTACCCAATAGGCTTTGGCCATTGTTTTCTCCCATTATCATTCGACTTCAATGTACGCAGCTTTGGCGGGAGGCATCAACAGCAGTTAGCGCTACCACATTGTTAGATGCGCGATCTGCAGGGCTGACCTCTCAGGAATAGTCGACGCGCACCAATCCCGCGTGGGCTACGGCTATAAAAAGGCGCCGGGGAAGGGCTTAAGAACCCCGGCGCTCAAGTTTGGGCTAAAACGCAATACAAGCCCACTATGACAATCTCAGCCAACCGTTAAAAAAATGGGCAATGGCAGGCATTGGTCATGTCGCTTGGCATTAAATTGTAAGAATGCGCCGAATTGGGGGAGCGGGAAAAAGGTGGGGGTAAGAACCTTCATGTAATCGAGTCCTTTTCTGGAAAGGGCACTCGGTTATGGGAC
>NZ_JAPWHB010000013.1 GCF_027214025.1 Parahoeflea alexandrii | reverse complement strand
TATGGCCACCCGCTGCGCGATATGGAAGCTGCGCGTGCGGCCATAACCTGTCGGCAGAACATGTTCCCGACGTGCTACGGCACAGAACTCACCTCGAACGCCATCCTCGCCTGGTCGAAGGATCACAAGGTCGAGTGGCACTACATCGCACCAGGAAGGCCAATGCAAAACGGCTATGTCGAGAGCTTCAACGGCCGCATGCGTGACGAGTTGCTGAATGAAAGCCTGTTCTTCGGCCTCGATCATGCCCGCAGCGCCATTGCTGAATGGGCAAACGATTACAACAATTTCCGGCCGCACTCATCGCTCGGATACCAGACCCCGGCAGACTATGCCGGGATAATCGCCGCAACCGGCTCCAACGCTGCGCAATATGGAAGCTTCGCGTTTGAGCCGGTTGCTCACACCGCGCCATTTGGCGTATCCAAAACCGCCGAGGCTCTAATCGCAGCCGGATGAAAGTTCAGTGGCAGGTCAGGTGACGGTGGTATTTGCGGTACTGCTCTGGCATTTTCGAAGAATAGGAACATTTCACGAACACGCAAGCGCATCACGGTTGCGGATCCCGAGTATAGGCTGCGGGAACGCCTGTACGGCAAATTTTGGGATAGATCTCAAACGGGCGGACAGCGGGCGTTTTCTGCTGCGAAGACGGATGACCGGAATCGGGGCCGGGATGGGACTGTCCGGTACTGGAGGTCGGGATGTAATAGACGCCACCAAGCGCGAGTGACCTCTAAGATCGCTCTCGCACCATCCCGGCCGTCCGCATTTTGCAGCGACTATCCCGGAAGCGGACGTTCCCCCTGGAGCGTCTAATCTAAGCGGGCATTCTTAGCAGCAACCCTTCGCCTTTTTGGCGGTGGCCATGCATTGCTATGGGGCCCCGTGCCCGACCAGGCACGACCATGCGTCGACGTTCGTGAGCACAAAATAGGCCCTTACAGTAAACCCTGCGCCGACCACGCACAGGCCGGCGATCAAGGCCATTACCCACCTGTGCCACCGGATCCGACCGTCGAGAGCATCGAAGCTGCCGGTAAAGAGGTCTTTGATCTCACTGAACTCGGCGTTGAGCCTAGTCCGCTGGCCTTTGATCTCGCTCGATATAGCGTTGAGCGTCATCCATTGATTAATGCAGGATGCGATCAGTAAGGCGGCGAACAGACAGGCACCGCAGACTACGGCAACGTTGGCCAAAAGCTCGGGGCCGCAGACGCTCGGCGCTTTCAATTGCGTTGCGACAACGACGGATGCAACGGGCAGAACCAGAAGCTGGCCTTGGATGTCGCTGAACGTCTTGTGGATCCTGGCTACGTATTCGGATTGGGTCTTCTCCAGCTCGCTGCGGATTTTCGAGTAAGAGAAGCTCGACGCGAACAAGCGGTACCCGTCGTTAACCCGCCGGACGAGTTCGTCGACGTTCTGCATAAGATAGTGAAAGCGGCTGACAGCGATCTGACCAGAAACAAGCTCCACCACAGCGTCCGCCAGGATACCGAGGCGCTGTTCCGCATGGACTTCACCTTCGAGGGCCTTCGCAAGGAGGTCGACCTGAGCGGAATCGATGGAACGCAGGTCCTTCGCGGTAAACTTTACCGGCACTTCGATGCGAGCATCGGCAAAATACACGAGCTTGGCTTGCTGTTGATCGGCGAACAGCGCGGATTCCGAGAGAAGCTTCACTAGCTTCATGGTCGACCGATATTGGAGAAGCGTCTCGGTGGGAGGCAGGGTGGCATTGTGGGTTTTGTCGGAGCGGATGAAGAAGGCCGACGGCTCGCGCATCCTGGAGAACGAGGAGGCGAGCAACGCGTCCCAATCCTTTAGCAATAGGCCTAGGCTACGGTGGGGTGAACCGATACGCACTTCGACGTCAGAACCGACCGTGAGCTGCGCATTATCGTCCTGCAAGGCTATGTCGGCCTCGTGATAGGCGCGGTCGGAAGTCTCGACGAGCTCTAGCGTCCTTGCGATGCCGGCGCTGACGATGGTCAGATTTGCAATGTGGTCATCCACCCAGACGCAGTTCCAGTATATCTCCAGAAGGTCCGCCCAGGTGATGGCATCATTCGCCATCGGCTCTCTCCGCCAGCAAATCTTCACGGAGGTCGTCGGGCACATCGAAAAGGATGATGCTGTTCGACTCCGGATCATACCGGACCTTGTCAGAATTCAGCGCCTCGCGTTCGAACTCGACCGACCAGTTCGACGTCTTACGCTTGAAGGACACCAGGCCACGCAATGCCCTGCGATCGGCGACGAATCCGTCGCTCAGGCCGCGATCAGGATCGGCCAATACCTCGATGAGGGCTTCCGGGTCATCGGGATACAACTCGTTCGCCAAGGTCGCAAAGTTAATTGCCTTATCGGCCTTGGAGTCCCTGGCGCATATATCGTTCGCACGGGTCATGAACTCGGCTCGTTCAGCCGGTTCGAAGGGTCGACTGTCGGCGAAATGCTTGATCGCCTTGACCATGTTGGAGGTGTCGACCCGGCTGGCAGCGGTCGTGTCGCAACCCAGAAAGGCCATGAAGTATTCCGAAACGTTGCCTTTGCCCTTTAAGAAGCTGACGTACCGCTCCTCGTTGTTTGCCCAACTCTCAAGACTCACCCGGCCGGCGAAACGGTAGCCGTCGACATCAAGGTGCTTAACGTCCTGAAGGTCGGCTGCGTCGGTCAACGCAGCGCTAATCTTGTCGTTGACGATGGCGACCAGGATGTATTGCCTGTCGTCGCGTTGGAAATGCGCGAAGAACACGTGCCCACCTTCGGAGGCCGCGCGCGCCTGAGCTTCCTTCGCCAGGGTGTTCATCAACGCAATCGTCGTGTCTTCGAAAGACGCCGCTTGGGTGAGGTATTCGGTCAGCCGGACCGACGTCGGGTAGTCGGCCGTATTTTCGGAGAACTTACCGTAGGCCTTTGACGGGCGACGGGCGTAGAGCTTATGCAATTCATCGATAAGGCGTTTGGCCGTCGCGCTGACCGCGAGCTGCCCATTGCCCTGATGAACTTCGTAAATGTTTTCGGGATTGCGCTCCAAGTGATGGATCGCGACCTTGATAATATTGTCAGGCAAAATCTCCCCCCCATTGCTGCGCTTTATCATTTCATGATTCCGAGGAATATTGCCATAGTCTTTGGAGGTACCTGAGCCTGCGGACCCCGTTAGCGCTTGGCGCGACCCTGCCCAATTCTGAGTGGTATGCTACTTCTGATTTGACGCCCGTCGCACCAAAATCGGACTGTCCGGCTTGTACGCCTGAATTGGGGCGCACAGCAGTCATTTATTAAAACGCGCCTGCTCCGCAGAGCATTCAATCTGTCCTTTATGTGCGCAACTGCCGCCGTTCGTTAGACGACCTTCTGACTTCGCTTGCAAGTACGGTCGGTCAGAAGCTCATGATGCGCGACAATGTCCGCGACCAAAATCCTCTGGGGCCAAATCGCCATCGTCTTCCTGATCGTCCTCACCACCACATGGGGGGCGACCGAATGGGTTGCATGGCGGCTTGGATTTCAGCCTCAGCTCGGGACTCCCTGGTTCGAACTGGCCGGCTTTCCATTTTACTACCCGCCAGCGTTTTTCTGGTGGTGGTATGCCTATGAAGCGTATGCTCCGCCGATCTTCGTCGAGGGTGCCTGCATCGCGGCCTCGGGCGGTTTCCTTTCGATCGGCGCGGCCATCGTGATGTCGGTATGGCGCGCACGAGAAGCCGAAGACGTGATCACCTACGGCTCCGCACGCTGGGCCGAACCAAAGGAAATTGCACGCAGCGGCCTGCTCGGACCGGACGGCGTCGTGCTCGGTAAGTTCGCGGAAAACTACCTTCGTCACGATGGACCCGAGCATGTTCTGTGCTTCGCGCCAACTCGGTCAGGCAAAGGCGTTGGTCTGGTCGTTCCCACCCTCCTGACCTGGCCCGGCTCCGCCGTTGTCCATGACATCAAGGGCGAGAATTGGGAACTCACCGCCGGGTTCCGGTCGCAGCATGGCCGTGTCCTGCTATTCGACCCGACCGACCCGAGTTCGACCGCCTATAATCCTCTGCTTGAGGTTCGCCGCGGCGACTGGGAAGTGCGCGATGTCCAGAACGTCGCCGACATTCTGGTTGACCCGGAAGGATCCCTTGAACGGCGCAACCACTGGGAAAAGACCAGTCATGCGCTTCTGGTCGGCGCCATTCTCCATGTTCTCTATGCTGAACCGGATAAGTCGCTGGCCGGGGTTGCCGCGTTTCTGTCCGATCCGAAGCGGCCGATCGAGGCAACGCTCAAGGCAATGATGACCACACCCCACCTTGGCGAGGCCGGCCCGCATCCGGTGGTCGCCTCTGCGGCACGCGAACTCCTCAACAAGGCCGACAACGAACGCTCCGGCGTGCTTTCCACCGCGATGTCCTTCCTCGGACTGTATCGCGATCCCGTCGTGGCGAAGGTGACGCGGCGCTGCGATTGGCGCATTGCGGATCTGGTCGAAGGTGAGCAACCCGCCACGCTCTATCTGGTCGTCCCACCCTCAGATATATCGCGCACCAAACCGTTGATCCGGCTCGTGCTGAACCAGATCGCGCGACGCCTCACCGAGGACCTGCGGGCCAAAACCCGGCGCCAGCGTGTATTGTTCATGCTCGACGAGTTTCCAGCCTTCGGTCGGCTCGATTTCTTCGAGAGCGCCCTCGCCTTCATGGCCGGATACGGAATCAAGGCCTTCCTGATCGCGCAGTCGCTTAACCAGATCGAGAAAGCCTATGGCCCCAACAATGCGATCCTCGACAACTGCCATGTCCGCGTAAGCTTCGCGACCAATGACGAACGTACCGCCAAACGGATATCGGATGCGCTCGGCACGGGCACGGAAATGCGGGCCATGAAGAATTATGCGGGTCACAGGCTCTCGCCCTGGCTTGGCCATCTAATGGTGTCGCGACAGGAGACCGCGAGACCGTTGCTGACACCCGGCGAGGTCATGCAATTTCCCGCCACCGACGAGATCGTCATGCTTGCGGGCCTACCGCCGATCCGGGCAAAGAAGGCCCGCTACTATGAGGACGGACGGTTCACAGAGAGGGTCCTGGCCCCGCCCGATCCATCCAAAATCATACCGTCTGCGGGAAACGCCACCTGGACCGGTCGTGTCGCCGCACCAAAAGCCGAACCAACTCCTGATGACAACTGGCCCGCTGAGGACAGTTCAGATGGCGGAATACGACGGCAGCCGGAACTGGCCGAACACGAGGAAGTCGTACAACCGCCCAAGGAACCACCTCCGTCGAAAGAGTTCGACCTGTTGGAAGATGATGCCGATGATCCTGCGCGGCAAGCACAGGCGTTTCAACGACGAGGCCGGCAGGTCGCGCGACAGGCGGCGCTCGACCCCAGGGACGAAATAGAATTGTAAGGACAAATATAATGCGCAGCCGGATGAACGTTTATTTCCCGCCAGAAATGCTCAAACAAATCGGCGACCTCGCCGATCGCAAGGGCTTGTCCCGTTCGGCCATCGTTGAGGCGGCGGTCGCCTCGTTTTTGTCGCCGGACGGGTCTGACCGCATGGAAGCCGCATTCACCCGCAGGCTCGACCGCCTGACTCGACAGATGCAGCGGGTTGAACGCGACGTCGGCATTAGCGCCGAGACACTGGCGCTCTTCATCCGGTTCTGGCTCACGATCACACCGCCACTCCCCCAGGACGCGCAGTCGTCTGCTCAGATCAAGGGCCGGGAACGCTTCGAGGGCTTTGTCGAGACGCTCGGGCGTCGGCTACAGAAAGGGCAGAGTTTTCTAAGGGAGATCCCTGAGGACGTCTCTCCCTCCGCACCGGGTGCTCCGACTCGCGACACACATGATTAGGGCTGCTTGGTGTCACCGGGAAACCCACCGCGTACGTAGGACATCCGCCATTTCCCTGTCATTGCACGCCACACCCCTACTACGCCCTTGATGGTGTTGCGCGAGGCCATTTCCTGCCTCTTTTACTTATCCCGATCCGGATCGCCATCGCGATCCCAACCATTATCGGGGGCGAGATGCCGGCTGCATATCAGAAATCGGAGACCCTTCGGCGCGGCGCACGTATGCTGCGCAGCGCGCTCGGACCGGCGATCGCGCGCTTTCTGGAAGAGCCTGGCATCGTCGAGGTGATGCTCAATCCGGACGGCCGGCTGTGGATCGACCGCCTTTCCGAAGGCCTTGCGGACACGGGCGAAACCCTCGCCCCAGCCGACGGAGAGCGAATCATCCGCCTCGTCGCCCATCATGTCGGCGCGGAGGTTCATGCCGGAAGCCCACGCGTCTCGGCGGAACTGCCTGAATCGGGTGAACGCTTTGAGGGGTTGTTGCCGCCTGTCGTCACTGCGCCGACCTTTGCAATCCGTAAACCGGCCGTCGCTCTTTTCTCGCTCGACGATTATGTCTCGCGCGGCATCATGAATGCGGGCGAGGCCGATGCGCTGCGCGCAGCCATCGTTAGCCGCAAGAATATCCTCGTCGCCGGCGGCACCTCGACCGGCAAGACCACGCTGACAAATGCGCTACTCGCCGAGGTGGCCAAGAGCGCGGATCGCGTTGTCATCATCGAGGATACGCGTGAGTTGCAATGCGCGGCGCCGAACCTCGTCGCCATGCGCACCAAGGACGGCGTGGCCACACTTTCCGATCTGGTCTGTTCGTCGCTGCGCCTGCGCCCCGACCGCATCCCGATCGGTGAGGTGCGTGGGCCGGAAGCGCTCGACCTCCTGAAGGCCTGGGGCACCGGACATCCCGGCGGCATCGGCACGATCCATGCCGGCACAGCCATCGGCGCCCTGCGCCGTCTCGAACAACTGATCCAGGAAATCGTGGTCACGGTTCCCCGCGCGCTGATCGCAGAAACTATCGATCTCGTCATCGTGCTTTCCGGCCGCGGCGCCGAACGCCGTCTCTGCGAACTCTCCGTCGTTACAGGCCTGACGCCGGACGGTGACTATCGTCTCAGCCCCGCAACCCGGATTTTAGAAGGACCACCCGCATGATCCCCCTCACCTTTCGTCATTGCTGCAAGGCCGCTGGCGCCGCGTCAACATCCGTGATCACCTTGATGGTCGCGTCGGCCGCTCACGCGGCAGGTTCGTCCATGCCCTGGGAAGCGCCGCTGCAGTCTATCCTTGAATCCATCGAGGGGCCCGTCGCCAAGATCATGGCGGTGATCATCATAATCATCACCGGTCTGACGCTTGCTTTCGGCGACACGTCGGGCGGTTTCCGGCGTCTGATCCAGATTGTCTTCGGCCTGTCGATCGCCTTCGCCGCCTCAAGTTTCTTCCTTTCGTTCTTCTCCTTCGGCGGCGGGGCACTGATCTGATGAACGACATCCCCGGTTTCGTTGTGCCCGTCCACCGTGCCCTGACCGAGCCAATCCTGCTCGGCGGCGCGCCACGTGCGATCGCGATTCTGAACGGCACGCTCGCCGCCGCGCTCGGTCTCGGGCTGCGTCTGTGGCTCGTTGGTCTCGTCCTCTGGGCGATCGGCCATGCCGTCGCGGTCTGGGCCGCCCGACACGACCCGCTCTTCGCGGATGTCGGGCGGCGCCACCTTCGCATTCCGTCGCATCTGAGCGTGTGAGGCAGATACTATGATGAACCTCACCGAATACCGCCGCAATTCAACCCGCCTCGCGGACTTTCTGCCCTGGGCAGCCCTCGTCGGCGAAGGCGTTGTCCTCAACAAGGACGGTTCTTTCCAGCGTACCGCCCGCTTCCGAGGGCCAGATCTCGACAGCGCCGTCGCCGCCGAACTGGTCGCCGTCGCGGGAAGGCTCAACAACGCCTTCCGCCGCCTCGGTTCCGGCTGGGCGATCTTCGTCGAAGCAATGCGGATCCCCGCGGGCGACTACCCGGAGAGCACGTTTCCCGACCCGGCCTCAGCGCTTGTCGATGCGGAGCGGAAAGCGATGTTCGAGGGTGAGACCGATGAGCGATCATCCCAGTGGGACGATCGCCGGCCCAGCAGCGCGCATTACGAGTCTCGTTACTATCTGACCTTCCTCTATCTGCCGCCGGCCGAAGACGCTTCCCGCACGGAACGGTTGCTCTATGAGGGCCGGGAACGAAGCGGCGAAGCAGGCGCGCGCGAGCAACTTCAGGGATTCATCGATCGCACATCGCGCGTGCTGTCACTCCTTGAAAGTTTCATGCCCGAATGCGCCTGGCTCGATGAGGCCGAGACCTTGACCTATCTGCATGCGACTATTTCGACCAACCGGCATCGCGTACGCGTGCCCGAGATTCCGATGTATCTCGATGCGCTGCTCGCAGATCAGCCGCTCACTGGTGGACTTGAGCCAATGCTGGGCAACGCGCATCTGCGCGTCCTGACGATCGTCGGGTTCCCCAGCGCCACGACCCCCGGCATTCTTGATGAACTCAACCGGCTCGCCTTTCCCTATCGCTGGTCAACCCGCGCGATCCTGCTCGACAAGGTCGATGCCACACGCCTGCTGACCCGCATCCGCCGGCAATGGTTCGCCAAGCGCAAGTCGATCGCCGCCATCCTCAAGGAGGTGATGACCAATGAGGCGTCAGCACTTCTCGATACCGATGCCGCCAACAAGGCTGCGGATACCGACGAGGCCCTGCAGGAATTGGGCGCCGACATCGCCGGCCAGGCCTATGTGACAGCAACACTGACCGTTTGGGATGAGGACCCCCGCATTGCCGACGAGAAGCTGCGGCTCACTGAAAAGGTGATCCAGGGCCGCGACTTCACGGCGATGCCGGAAACCGTCAATGCCGTGGAAGCCTGGCTCGGCGGACTGCCCGGTCAAGTCTACGCCAATGTCCGGCAACCGCCGATCTCCACGCTCAATCTCGCCCACATGATCCCGCTATCGGCGGTGTGGGCGGGGCCGGAACGGGACGAGCACCTGGCAGCACCTCCCCTGCTCTTCGGCAAGACCGAAGGCTCGACCCCGTTCCGGTTTTCCCTTCATGTCGGCGATGTCGGCCACACGCTAGTCGTTGGCCCGACTGGAGCCGGCAAGTCGGTCCTTCTGGCCCTGATGGCGTTGCAGTTTCGACGCTACCGTGATGCACAGATATTCGCCTTCGATTTCGGTGGCTCCATCCGTGTAGCCACGCTCGCTTGCGGAGGAGATTGGCACGATCTCGGTGGTGGATTGACGGAGGGCAGCCAGGACAGCGTCTCCCTCCAGCCACTGGCACGTATCCAAGACGTGCCCGAGCGCGCTTGGGCAGGCGATTGGCTGGTCAATATTCTGCGCCGGGAGGGGGTGACGATCGATCCCCAGGCGCGGGAGCATCTGTGGGCTGCCCTCACCTCGCTGGCTTCCGCACCCATCGAGGAACGCACGATCACCGGATTGTCCGTCCTGCTGCAATCACAGGACCTGAAGCGGGCGTTCCAGTCCTACTGCGTCGGCGGCCCCGACGGGCGATTGCTCGACGCGGAGAGCGAGCGCCTTGGCCATGCGCCGGTGCAGGCCTTCGAGACCGAGGACCTCATCGGCACCGGCGCCGCGCCCGCCGTACTCGCCTATCTCTTCCATCGCATCGAGGATCAACTCGACGGTAGGCCGACCCTGTTGATCATCGACGAGGGCTGGCTCGCGCTCGACGACGAGGGTTTCGCCGGACAACTGCGTGAATGGCTGAAGACATTGAGGAAGAAGAACGCTTCCGTCGTCTTCGCCACGCAGTCGCTCTCCGACATCGACAACTCGCCGATCGCGCCGGCGATCATCGAGAGCTGCCAGACCCGTATTCTGTTGCCGAACGAGCGCGCCATCGAACCGCAAATAACCGCGATCTACCGGCGCTTCGGATTGAACGACCGGCAGATCGAGATCCTCGCACGGGCGACGCCCAAGCGCGACTATTACTGCCAATCCCGTTCCGGCAACCGGCTGTTCGAACTCGCCCTTGGCGAAGTGGCGCTCGCCTTCTGCGGCGCCTCATCCAAAGCCGATCACGCCGCTCTCGAAAAGCTCCTCGCCGAACATGGTCGCGATGGCTTCACCGAGGCCTGGCTGCGCGCCCGCAACGCCGGCTGGGCGGCCGACCTCATCCCCACCCTCAACAACATGGAGACCCAGTCATGACCTTCCGTCGTACCCGCGCGGCACTGATCGCCGCATCCTTTCTGTCCCTGCCTGTTGCCCTGTCGCCCATGATGGCGCCGCCCGCCCACGCGCTCTTCGGCTTCGGCCGCATTGTCTACGACCCGACCAATCACGCCGAGAACATTCTCCAGGCGGCCCGCGCGCTCGAACAGATCAACAATCAGATCACTTCGCTCCAGAACCAGGCCCAGATGCTGATCAACCAGGCGCGCAATCTGGCGAGCCTGCCCTATTCCGCGCTGGAGCAGCTCCAGCAATCAGTTCAGCGCACGCAACAACTCCTGAACGATGCTCAGCGCATCGCTTTTGATGTCCAGCAGATCGATCAGGCGTTTCAAACCACCTATGGCGATGCTTCGATCTCGGCCTCCGATCAGGACCTGATCGCGGGCGCGCGCGAGCGATGGGAAAACACGGTCGCCGGTCTGCAGGATGCGATGCGCGTGCAGGCCGGTGTGATCGGCAATATCGACACCAACCGCACCCAAATGAGCGAGTTGGTCGGCAGGAGCCAGGGAGCGGCCGGTGCGCTACAGGCGACCCAGGCGGGCAATCAGCTTCTGGCCCTGCAGGGCCAGCAACTTGCCGATCTCACCGCCGTTGTCGCCGCCAACGGTCGTGCTCGGGCCATGGCCGACGCCGAGCGGGCTGCGGCTGCCGAACAGGGCCGCGAGCAACGAAGCCGCTTCCTCGAACCGGGGGCCGGCTACCAGCCCGGCAACGTCCGGATGTTTAACGGCGGCGATTGACCATGGACGGTAAAACCCTCGCACGCATCGGCGCCATCATCTTTGTCGCGGTCGCTATCACGGCGACCGTGCTCGAACTGACCCGGGCGCCCCAAGCGCCGAAGGGCTCAGTTTCCGCACCGGCAGCGTCCGCCAGTCACCACGCCGATCCGGCCCGCCGCGAACTGCGCCGTTGCCAGAGACTCGGAGAAGCGGCAACCCGCGATACGGACTGCCTTTCAGTCTGGTCGGAGAACCGGCAGCGCTTCCTCGGCGGCGAGCCGGAAAGGCAATAGCGTCATGGGCGACACCGGCGTCATTGACCATTTCCTGCAGGTCTTCACCTCCTACATCGATTCCGGGTTCGGCCTGCTCGGTGGCGAGGTGGCGTTCATCGCCACCACACTGATTGTCATTGACGTGACGCTGGCCGCGCTGTTTTGGTCCTGGGGCGCCGATGACGACATAATCGCGAGGCTCGTCAAGAAGACCCTCTTCATTGGCGTCTTCGCCTACATCATTTCCAACTGGAACAACCTCGCCCGCATCGTCTTCGAGAGCTTCGCCGGACTTGGGCTGAAGGCCAGCGGCACAGGATTTTCCGCCGCGGACCTCCTGCAACCGGGCAAGGTGGCCCAGATCGGTCTCGATGCAGGCCGACCATTACTCGAATCCATCTCAGACCTGATGGGGTATTGGGCCTTCTTCGAGAATTTCATCCAGATCGCCTGCCTGCTTTTTGCCTGGGCGCTGGTACTCCTCGCCTTCTTCATTCTCTCCATCCAGCTCTTCGTCACCCTGATAGAGTTCAAGCTGACGACGCTCGCCGGTTTCGTACTGATCCCCTTCGGCCTCTTCGGCAAATCCGCGTTCATGGCCGAGCGGGTCCTCGGCCACGTGATTTCCTCGGGCATCAAGGTGCTGGTGCTTGCCGTCATCATAGGCATCGGCTCGACCCTCTTCTCCCAGTTCACCGGCGGTTTTGGTGGCGAGCAGCCGACGATCGACGAGGCCATGGCCATCGTGCTCGCGGCGCTCTCCTTGTTGGGGCTCGGCATATTCGGACCGGGAATCGCCAACGGCATCGTCTCCGGAGGTCCGCAGCTCGGTGCGGGCGCCGCGGTCGGGACCAGTCTCGCCGCCGGCGGCATGATGGTTGCCGGCAGCGCCCTTGCCGCGAGAGGCGGATCGGCTGCACTGGCCGCAGGCTCCAGTGCGGCCCGGGGGAGCGCTGCACTGGCGGGAGGAGCGGCAATCTCCTATTCGCTCGCCTCCGCCGGACAATCGGGACCCTCCGGGGTCGCCGCCGGTGTCGGTGGGGTCGCCAAAGCGGGCGCAGGCGCCGTTGCCTCACCCCTCCGGCACGCTTCGGCCAGCATGAAGCAAAGCTATGCCGAGGGGGGACGGGCAGCCCTTGAGGCCAGTGGTGGCAGTTTTTCCAACGCCCCAGCGGCTGAACCCACTGCCGCAGCCACGCAAGGCGACATGCCCGCCTGGGCCAGGCGTATGAAACAGTCCCAGCACGTCAGCCACGGCGCTTCCGCCACCGCCCATTCCATCCGTTCCGGAGACGCCCATGGCGGCGGCTCCTCCATCGATCTATCCGAAGGTGACCGCTGATGTTCAAGAGACCCGCAACCCATTACGGCAAGACGCGCAAACCCGAGACCCCTTACCAGAAAGCAGCCCAAGTCTGGGACGAGCGTATCGGCTCCGCTCGCGTACAGGCAAAGAACTGGCGGCTAATGGCCTTCGGTTGCCTGCTCCTGGCGACCGGCTTCGCCTCGGCACTGGTCTGGCAGTCGATGCGCGGCACCGTGGTGCCCTGGATCGTACAGGTTGATGCCCTCGGCGAAGCGCAGGCGGTGGGGCCGGCCGCGGCCGACTATGAGCCGACCGATCCGCAGGTCACCTTCCACTTGGCTCGCTTCATCGAGAATGTCCGCGCCATTCCCGCTGATCCAATCATCGTGCGTCAAAACTGGCTCCGAGCCTATGACTTCACCACCGACCGCGGCGCGTTGGCGCTCAACGACTATGCCCGCGCAAACGATCCCTTTGCCAAGGTCGGCAAGAGCCAGGTCGCTGTCGAGATTTCCAGCGTCATCCGTGCCTCACCCAACAGTTTCCGGGTCGCCTGGACCGAGCGCCACTACGAGAACGGCCAACTTGCCGCGACCGAGCGCTGGACCGCGATCCTGACAATCGTCGTCCAGCCGCCGCGCAATGCGGAGCGCCTGCGCAAGAACCCGCTCGGGATCTACATCAATGCCATCAATTGGTCGAAGGAGCTTGGACAATGACAGTGCCTCTTTTCCGTAAAACCGGAGGGGCGGTTTTGTGCAAAGCCTCTTTCGCTGTTCTCCTGATTTCCGTTTCGGCGCTTTCCGGCTGCGCGACCTATAAGCCGCCGGAAATCACCTACGACAACGATGTGCCGCTCCTACCCTCGGTGCCGGCCGCGGTCACCGATGAAACTCCGAAGCCGCTGCACGTTCCTCCGGCCTGGACGCCCGCTCATGGCGGAAAGACCGCGAGCACGTCGACCGGTCGTGTCGAGAACGCCAACGCCGCCGCAAGGGTCGAGCCAAGGCGTGAGGGTTACTACAACGCCATCCAGATCTATCCCTGGAGCGAAGGTGCGCTCTACCAAGTCTATGCCGCTCCGGGTCAGATCACCAATATCGCACTCGAGCCCGGTGAGAGCCTGACCGGCGCCGGACCAATCGCGGCTGGCGACACGGCCCGCTGGATCATCGGCGACACGGAAAGCGGAAGTGGACGCACACGCCGCGCCCACATCCTCGTCAAGCCTACACGCCCTGATATCGCGACGAACCTCGTTATCAGCACCGACCGGCGTGTCTACATGATCGAGCTGCGTGCTGGAGAAGAGCCGTTCATGCCGGCCGTCGCCTGGTCCTATCCGGAGCGACCCGCCAAGAAGGGCCAGACCACACCTGCCCGGCCCTCAATACCGGCTCTGAGCGCGCGCCACTACCGCTACGCCCTGACCGGCGACACGCCGCCATGGCGACCGGTTTCGGTCTTCGATGATGGCCGTCGCGTTTATATCCAGTTCCCCCGGGGCATTGTCCAGGGCGAGATGCCGCCCCTCTTCGTGATCGGATCTGACGGCGAACCGCAGATTGTCAACAGCCGCATCCACGACAACATCCTGATCGTCGACCAGATCTTTGCCGCGGCGGAACTGCGCCTCGGCAGCGGCCGCAAGCAACAGGTGGTCAGGATCGTGCGAACCGACGGAGTGAGAAGCGGTCCACTCTCGTGGATGCGAAGGTCCAGTGGACCTTCGCAAGCGCCGAGGGGCCATAGCGGAGGACATGAGTCATGAGCGATGAAAACACCAGAGGGCCAGGTTCGGAGCGCTCCGGACCCGAGACCGACGTAGCCGCAGCAATGCGCTTGCGGGCGAAACCGCCACAGGTCACGCGATTGTCGCGGCGGACCCTGGCGGCAGCCAGTTTGATCGTGTCCATCGGAATAGGTGGAGCCCTGATCTATGCGCTTCGGCCACCAGACTCACAGACTGGTGGTGAGGAGCTCTACACGACCGACAATCGCCGCACAGCGGATGGGCTTGAGGACCTTCCGCACGACTATACTGGCCCGGTTCTCGGTCCACCTTTGCCGGGCGATCTCGGCCGGCCGATCCTTGCCGCCCAAGAAAGAGGACAACCCGTCGCCCCACCGGCCATCACGCAGCCCGCGGCCGATCCCGAGGAGCAACGGCGGCTTGCTGAGGCGGAAGCCGCACGCACCAGCCGCGTCTTCTTCCAGGCCGGCACCGCCACCCCGAACAGGTCGGTAGAATCTGAGGTACCGAACTATCTGGGGCTCGACCCTTCCGGGCAGTCCGCAGCGACTACCGCACGGGATCGCCAACTCGCCTTCCTCAACGCGCCGACCGACCGCGGCACCGTCGCGCCCGATCGCGTCATGTCGCCGGCGTCACCGTTCGTCCTTCAGGCCGGCTCGGTGATCCCGGCCGCGCTGATCACCGGCATCCGATCCGACCTTCCCGGCCAAATCACGGCCCAGGTGACGCAACACATCTATGACAGTCCGACTGGGCAGATCCTGCTCGTGCCTCAGGGCACACGCATCATCGGCGAGTATTCGAACGATGTCGGTTTTGGACAGCGCAGGGTCCTGCTCGTGTGGAACCGCCTGATCTTTCCGAACGGCCGGTCCATCGTGCTCGAGCATCAACCGGGTGCTGATACACGCGGCTTTGCGGGCCTGGAGGACGGCGTCGATTATCATTGGTGGGATCTGGCAAAGGCGGCCGGGCTGTCAACGCTGCTCGCAGTCGGCGCGGAACTCACCATGGATGACGATGATCGGCTGGTTCAAGCCATTCGCAGCGGCGCCCAGGACACCATCAACGATGCCGGTCAGCAGATCATTCAGCGCCAATTGCAGGTGCCGCCAACCCTGACGGTCCGGTCGGGATCCCCGGTTCGTGTCATCGTCACCCGCGATCTCGTTCTCGAACCCTATCGAGGTTGAGCCATGAGCACGAAGCTGAAACTCACATCCATCCCTGACGACAAGCCCGTCAAGGTCGCCGTCGAATTGCCTCCGGACGTTCACCAGGACCTCGTCGCCTATGCCGAGGTGATGGCCCGGGAGTCCGGTCAGTCGGCGCTTGAGCCTACACGACTGATCGCGCCGATGTTGTTACGGTTCATGGCGACCGATCGCGTCTTCGCGCGTCTGCGGAAGTCACGTCGACAGACGCCTTGACATCCAGTCGCCGCGGTAGCCAATCGGAATTGCCGCGCCGAACCCGCCCGGCGAGCACATGGGCCGTGCTGACCAGGCAGCGCAGCGCCGGATTGTCGTTCTCCGCAAGCCAGATCGCGCTGAACGGGAGGACGTCCTCCGGGTCAGCCAAGGGCCGGAGAACGAGATCCGGCAATTTGACCGCCGCCCAGGCCGCAGTGGTTGCGGTAAGACCCTCCCCGAGGCTGACAAGGTTCACCAGGGTCTCGAAGCAGGCGCCTCTCGCCTCGACTCTCGGGAAAATCGCGTAGTCGGCAAGCCGGCGTACGATGTAATCGTGGACTTCAGGTCCTGGCGCAATGCTGCTCGTGATGAACAGTTCTTCGGACAGATCAGGCCAATCGAGATCGCTTCGGCTGGCGAGCCTGTGCCCCCTGGCAAGGGCGATGTGGATCCGTTCGCACCACAACTCCGCGCATTCGCAGTTCCGGACCGGGCGCGACCCGGGCACGAAGACCATGTCGAGCTCACGCGTCCGCAAAGCGGCGATATGCTCGTCACGGCCTCCGTCACGAACATCGATACGAACTTTCGGATATTCCTGTCGATAAACGACAAGCAGTTTCCGGAGGAATCCGCCGGCGAGCGACGTCAGGACACCGATCCGGACGGTTCCCGCTTCCGCACGGCCGGCGGCGCCAGCTGACCGACGCGCCTGATCGAGTTGCTGAAGCGCGGGCTGCACGTCATCCAGAAACCGCTGTCCCGCATTAGTCAGTCGAACCCCCGTGTTGCTCCGTTCGAGTAGCGAGACCCCGAGCTTGTCTTCCAGACGCATGATCGAGCGGCTGACGCAGGACTGGCCAATACCCAGCGTTTCGGCTGCCTGTCGCAGGCTTCCATTCTCAGCTGCGGCTACGAAGTAGCGGATTTCCGAAAGTTGTGGCATGACGGCTAAGCAAAATCCTGATGAATTATTGCAATCGTGGCCGGACTACCCGAAATGGACCATTTCATGCGGCCTACCCTCGCAGCAGAGGGACAAAAAACTGTTGATCCGAAAACTCGCATCTTGTCGAACACCTCATTGATATGTTCAGCCACAATAAAAACGAGCGACTGTCGGCCTTATAAATTACGTTCACCGACATATTTAAATAACTTGCAGCTGAAATGGATTTCTCCTATTTGCGATGAAGGTTACAATACATACCGTACTTGTCGCTTTATTCTATTAAATAGATAATTTTTCTGTGTTGTAAACCAGTGAATATTCGGTATTTTTAGCAAGATGACGTATTATATTTGCTAAGCAACAGAATTATCTACAACCTTCTCCCGGTGCGCAGCACATAAACATTTCTTTGATGATCGGATTTTGTCTCTGACGTTATGGACGATGGCATCAAAATAGCGTCAGCGATCGGCGGCTCCCCGATCATCTCTCAGAATATATATGGATACGAAGCGCAGCTCTTATTATCCAATTCCTAAGTAACTTTCGATCAGCCGTCTGTCATTGATCAATTCACTCGCTGGACCATGCGTTGTGATTTCCCCCAGTTCCATGACGTAGCCCGCAGACGCCACTTCAAGCGCGGCGCGTGCATTCTGCTCGACCAACAAGATGGCGATTCCGGAGTCCCTAAGGTCGGTCACGATGCGAAAGATGTCGCGCACGATCAAGGGAGCCAGTCCCAGGCTTGGCTCGTCCAACATCAGCAATCGCGGGCGCGCCATCAGTGCGCGGCCCATCGCCAACATCTGTCGTTCTCCGCCGGACAACGTTGCCGCAAGCTGGCGGCGGCGTTCCTTCAGCCGCGGAAACCGCCCAAAGACCTCCTCCAGCGCCTCGCCGCCATGGGACCGGTTGCGGCGATAACAGCCAAGACGCAGGTTGTCCTCCACGGACATGCTAGAAAACAAGTCCCGCTTTTCCGACACCAGCGAGATGCCCATTTCCACGCGCTCCTCCACCGGGGACTTGGTAATGTCGATGCCATCGAACATCAGCTTCCCCTTCGCGGGCAATACACCCATGAGCGACAGCAGGGTCGTGGATTTGCCGGCGCCGTTGGCGCCAATGAGCGTCACAATTCCGGAGCCGGGCAGCTCGATCGCAATGTTGTGAACTGCAACAACCTTGCCGTAGCTGACCGAGAGGTCTGTCGCGGTTAGGAGCACACTCATTGCACGCCTCCCAAATAGGCTTCCTGAACAGCCGGATTCCGCTGGATTTCCGTTGGGGTGCCTTCGGCGATGCGTGTGCCGAAATCCAGCACAACAATGCGATCCGTCAGTCCCATGACAAACTCCATATCGTGTTCAACCAGCAGGATACCCATTCCGTCAGCCCGCAGGCTGCTCAAAAGCTTCGCCAGTTCCTCCTTTTCAAACCTGCGCAGGCCGGCCGCAGGTTCATCAAGCAGCAGCAGATTGGGCGCGAGGCAGAGAGCCCGGGCGATCTCCGCCATGCGCGAAGCGCCAAGCGACAGACTGCCTGCCAGCTGAAAGGCGTCGTCCGCGAGCCCGGTGCGCTCGAGGTTGCGCATTGCTTCTGCGAAGATGCGTTCCTCCTCTTCGCGATCGAGGCGCAGCATCCCCCGCACGAAGCCAGCCCGACCACGCAGATGCGCTCCAAGCGCCACATTTTCGAGAACGGACATTTCGGGTGCCAGCTTGACGTGCTGGAAGGTTCGCGCCACCCCGCGAGCTGCGATCTCTTCGGGCAGCTTGCCGTCAACCCGCCCGCCGTCGATCCAGATCCTTCCCTCCGTCAACGGTATCACGCCGGTGAGAAGGTTGAAGGTCGTGCTCTTTCCAGCACCGTTCGGCCCGAGAAGCCCCAGAATCTCGCCAGGCTTCACTTCGAAACCAACTCCATTCACCGCAACCAGACCGCCAAACCGCTTTGTCAGGCCCTCGACCTTCAACAGCGCAAAGTCGCCTTGTTTGGCAGGCGCCGTCTCAAGCGGCTTCGCATCGCGATTGATGTGGCGTCGCCGATTGGAGAAGCGCTGGTCTATTGCCGCCCAGATGCCGTCACGCGCATAAATAAGGGCAAGGATCAGCAGGGCGCCAAAGGCAATGGATTCAAAATTGCCGCCTTGCCCAAAGATCAACGGCAATATGTCCTGCAACTGGTTTTTCAGCAAAACCACGACAGCCGCGCCAATGATGGCGCCATAGACGTGGCCGGCGCCGCCCACAACCGCCATGAGCAGATACTCGATGCCGGCATTGATGCCGAAGGCGCTGGGGGTGACCGCTCTCTGAATATGCGCGAACAGCCAACCGGCCAGACCCGCAAGCACGCCCGCATAGACAAACACTATCAATTTGGTACGCGTCGTATTGACGCCAAAGGCTTGGGCCGCGGTTTTGCCGGAGCGCAGGACGCTCATCGCCCGACCGGCACGCGAATCCAGCAGGTTCTTTGTCCCGATGACCGCGACCGTGACAAACAACCAGACAACCGGATAGACCTGCCGGCCCTCGATGAGTTCGACACCGCCGATTGAGAGGGGCGGCACGCCGGAAATGCCGTTGTAGCGCCCCAGATACTCAAGGTTTCCAAACAGATAGGATATGGCGATACCCCAGGCTATGGTGCCCAGCGGCAGGTAATGCCCGGACAGACGAACCGTCATCAGCCCGATCAGAAAGGCCGCAAGCGTGGTGATCAGGATTGAGACGGGGAGCGTCAGCCATGGTGAGATGCCATACTTTACCGACAGGACCGCCGTCGTATAGGCGCTGATGCCGACGAAGGCCGCCTGGCCGAAGGATGTCATGCCGCCAACGCCGGTCAACACGACAAGCCCGAGCGTCACAAGAGCTGCAAGCCCGATGAAGTTCAGCAGGGACACCCAGAACAACGGCACACCCGGAAGATAGGGGGCAAGCAGTGCCGCGAGGGCGATCAGGAGCGGGATGCTTTTGGTGTTCATGAGCTCAATCTTCTTCAAGATGCGGCGCACGGATGGATCGCCAGATGAGGATCGGGAGAATAAGGCTGAAAACGATGACCTCCTTGAACGCGCTGGCAAAGAAGGCGGAGACCGCCTCGGCGATGCCAATGGCGATCGCGCCGGCCACGGCGAGCGGGAAGCTTGCGAATCCCGCGACAATGGCTGCAACAAATCCCTTGAGCCCGATCAGAAAGCCGCTGTCATAGTAAAGCGTCGTCAGCGGCGCGATGAGAATACCGGAAATCGCTCCAACAAATGCGGCCATCAGGAACGCGGTACGACCGGAGAAGGACGGGGAAATGCCGACCAGACTCGCGCCACGCGCATTGACGGCGGTTGCCATCAGTGCCTTGCCAGCGAGCGTCCGGCCAAAGAACAGATAGAACCCGACCAGCAAGGCCAGGGTTGCACCCATCACCAGCAGGCTTTGAGCCGACACCGGCACCGGCCCGAGAGCAAAGTTGGCGCCAAACATTGGCGCCGCACGATATCCTTCGGCGCCGAAGAAAAGCAGGCCAAGTCCGATCATCAGCCAGTGAACTCCGACTGAGGCAATCAGGAGTACCAGCACCGAGGCGCTGGCCATTGGTCGAAAGCAAATCCTGTAGATGTAGGGTCCCATGGGAACCACGAGCGTAAGCGCGAGCGCCATGTCAAAGAGATACGGCATGTCCTGCGGCGCAGCCAGGATCGCAACACCGGTCAGGGTCAGCGGGAAAACGAAATCCCCCGCCAGAATTCCAAGGACCTTGGGTCTGGTCAATGCGCGTCGCTCACGCAGGAATTCCAGCGTTCCCGCGATGATTCCAAGACCTGCAAGCAACCAGATGGAGCCCGGCACACTGCCTTGCTGCAAGGCAGCGAAGGTGAGCCCTCCATAGGCAACGAAATCGCCCTGAGCGACAAAAATGATCCTTGTAACTGCAAAGAGCAAAACGAAGGCCACGGCCAGCAAGGCATAGATCGAACCATTGATCAGCCCGTCCTGCAACAAGAATAGAGTGATAGTTGAATCCATCGTGTCGATGTTCCGGTTGCGCGCTTGTTTGGAGATCAGGCGTGCCCCGGCGCTAATGTCGGGGCACGCTTTGGCTCATCCGGGTGGATGGGTCAGTTGAGAGGGAGATATTCGAACTTGCCGTCCTTGACCTGGATCAGAACGCGGCTCCGCTCGTCATGACCGTAGTGGTCATCGGGGCTGGTGTTGTAAACACCGTTCACCGAGACCAGCTCACGCACATTCTCAAGGGCATCACGCAGGGCCTTGCGGAACTCCGGGGTGCCGGGCTGCGCAGTCTTCAAGGCTTCCACCGAGGCATGCGCCACCAGCTGACCTGCGTCGAACATCATCCCGCTGAATGCCGAAACGCTGCCTTCGCCGTGAACGGCGTTGTATTTGGTGGCAAAATCGACGGCAATTGCTTTGGAGGGATGGCTGTCGGGCAACTGTTCCGCAACAGCGACCGGGCCGACGGGCAGAATTGAGCCTTCGGCGGCCGCCCCTGCAACGCGAATATAGGTGGGGCTGACAGAGCCGTGCGTCATGTAGATCTGGCCTGTGTAGCCGCGTTCACGCAACGCGGTGGGAGGCAGGGCAGAGGGTGTTCCCGATGCGACGACCATGACAGCGTCTGGATTGGCGAGACCGATTTTCAACGCCTGGCCAGTGACCGAGGTGTCTGACCGGGCGAAGCGTTCGACTGGATCCATTTTGATGCCGGTGTCTTTCAGCAATTCTTCAAGCGCGGCGATCCAGTCATCGCCAAACGCATCCGCGAAGCCGATGAAACCAAGCGTTTTGACATTGCTGGCGACCATGTGCTCGACGAGCGCGCTCGCCATCATCCGGTTGGTCTGCACGGCGCGGAAGGTCCATACGTTCACATCATCCTTGACCGACACGGGCGCCAGCGCAATCACAGGCGTCAGTGCTTCAAAGGCGACGCTTGCGACCGAGGCTGAAGTCGGTGCGGTCGAGGAGCCGATAATGACGTCGGCGCGGTCATCCTCGGTGCATTTGCGCGCATTCCGCGTCGCTGCCGTCGGATCGGTCGCATCGTCGTAAATGATATAGTTGATCTTTGTGTCCCCGGCCATGGTCGGCAGAAACGGCACGGCGTTCTGTTCCGGAATGCCGAGCGATGCGGCCGGACCGGTCGCGGATAGGCTGATGCAGACTGTGATGTCGGCAAGCGCGGGTGAGGCGACGGTGGCAAGAGCCACCGAAGCCAGGGCTAGAATTCGCTTCATAATTGTTTCCTCCGGTTACTTTAAGTCTCTCCCAATCGCTTCCGCCGGCTGAGCTTTTCGCCTCACCCATCGAAAGCATTCGATCCCGCGGCGCTCACGCCAACGGGCCTGTCGAATTCATGAAACACTCCTGAAAAAGCCTGCCTGCCGGCCGTAATCATCGCCAAAAGGGCGCCGGTCTCGGGCAGGAGCTGAAGAGCGAAAAAGACGAAATTCTCGCGCAGCCTGGTGCGCAAGGGATGCCCCGCGGGGCACTTTTCAAGGATGGCGGCGAGATAGCTCGCGGCTGCGACCAGGCCCACCAATTCGAGGAGCGGCGTCGAACCCGCAAGCGCCGTGTGCCTGTCGGTTTTCAGCGTGGCCCGGCTCAGCTCCACCGCCGCGCTCAGGTCGGCGCAAGCCTTCGACAGGGCTCGCCCGAGCCGGCTTAGATCGTGATCTTGATTTTCCGCCAGACGGCTGGCGATCTTGCCGAACTCTTCCTGGAGACCATCGAAGTGCGCACCGTTCCTGCCGGCGATTCCACGGGTCAGCAGGTCGATCGCGTGGATTGCATTGGTACCTTCGTAGATCGTGGTGACGCGTGCATCGCGCCAGAGCTGCGGCACGCCCGACTCCTCGACATATCCGGCGCCGCCATGAACCTGAATGGCGAGATCAGCGGCATCCACCCCGGCCTGGGTGCAAAACGCCTTCGCCACCGGCGTGAGGATATCGGCCAGCGCCTGATTGCTGGCGCGCTCGATCTGACTGCCGGCACCGCGCGCAGCATCGATAGCCTCGGCCGCGGCCAGCATCAGACAGCGGCCCGCAGCCGCAAGACTGCGCATCTTCATCAGGTTTCGCTTGACGTCCGCATGGCGGATCAGCGGCACTTGCTGCCGGTCCCGGGCGTCGATGCGGCCCTGAAGACGCGACGCGGCATAGTCATAGGACATCTGGAAGGCGCGCTCGGCGATGCCGACCCCTTGCGTTGCAACGGCAAGGCGGGCGCGATTCATCATCACAAACATGCATGCCAGGCCGCGATTCGGGCCGCCGATCATCCAGCCCGTTGAAGCTTCGCCGGCGCCAAAGGCCATGGTGCAGGTCGGTGAGCCATGCAGGCCGGTCTTGGTCTCGATGCCCAGGCATTGCACATTGTTGGGTTGAAGGCCCCCATCTGCCAGCGGCACCAGTTTTGGCACCACAAACAGCGACAGGCCGCTCGTTCCCTCCGGGGCATCATCAAGGCGCCCAAGCACCAGATGCACAATGTTCTCAGTCAGGTCATGGTCGCCATAGGAGATGAAGATCTTGGTGCCTGAAATAGCATAGCTGCCATCCGCGCCTTCGACCGCCCGGGTGCGTATCCCGGACAGATCGGACCCCGAATTTGGCTCGGTGATGGCCATCGTCGCCCCCCAGCGGCCGGTGGCGATGTTTTCAAGATAGGTCTGTTGCAGCGTCGCGCTTGCATGCGCATGCAGGGTCTCCGCCGCCCCCATGTTCAGCAGCAGCCCCATCGTGAACCCGATCGACCCTGCGTGCCACATTTCCAGACACGCGGCATTGAGCGTCAACGGCAAATCCTGGCCGCCGAATTGGCTGGGCAGGGAGAGAGCCGACCAACCGCCACCCGTGAATTGAGCGTAGGCGTCGCGATGCCCGGATGCGGTCGTCACCCTGCCCGATGCGTAGGATGCGCCGGATCGATCGAGGACCTTGTCAAGAGGGAGCAGCACATCAGACGCGAAGCTTCCCGCCTGCTCGAGAATTGCCGCCAGCACGTCTTCGTCAAGCGATCCGCCGCCATGCGTCAGGGCGCGGGTGGAATTCAGCAGGCTGAACTGCAACTCGGCAATCGGGGGGGAATAGGACATGATGCGCGCCCGCCCCCCTAATTCGCCAGGGGGCGGTTGGTGTTGCGCAGATGCACAAGACGGTCAAACGTGGTTTGCCGCCCGGCGAGTTCGCGGATTCCGTCCCGCTCCAACTGTGCAAACTGCTCTTCGCTCAGCAGTGAACCCGCCTGCGCCGAACCACCGGATACAATCCGGGCAATCTCGCGACAGATGCCCGCATCGGTAGGCGTGAACCCGCTGTCATCGACAAGCCGGGAAATCTGTTCTTCGAGGCATGCCATCAGCGGCGCGCCCCCCGCAGGGATAGCGGCCCGGGCGGGAGCGGTGTAGGTTCCGGCCCGCGCCAGAGCCTCCTGCTTGGCAACCGCAAGCAGCCGCTCCCGGCTCAGGACGACCTGATCGCCATCGCGCAAAAACGCATGGTCCGCCGCCTGGTAGGCCGATCCCGAGACATCGCCGATGGCGATTGTCGCAAATGCCGCCTGCCCCGCCCGCAGGAGATCGGAGTGCCGTGCCTGCTGGCGCACCACAAGCTGCGTCACGCCGCCCCACCCCGGCAGAATGCCCACTTTTCGCTCGGGCAGACCCGCATTCAGTTCAGCGGAGGCGACAACCTGGTCGGCATGCAACATCAGTTCGCAGCCGCCGCCGAGCGCAAGACCCGAAGGCGCGGCGATGACCGGGAAAGATGCGTATTTGAGGCCCAGCCAAGCCGCCTGCCCGCCCGCGACAAAGGCATCAAGGCCGGCCCAGTCCTGTTTTTTCACCAGATCAATGAAGACATCGAGGCTTGCGCCGGCCGAGAAGGCCCGGTGGTTGTCTGATCCTATAACAAGCGCTTGAAATCCATCGGATTGCAGCTTGAGCGCACGGCTTGCCATGGCCACGACATCCGCATCGCAGACATTCATTTTTGTGTGGATTTCGAAGCCGGCGACGCCGTCGCCAATGTCCCAGATGGACGCCGAGCCATTGGTCGCAACGGTTTTTGCATGACGCTTTATGCTGGCAAAACTCAACACGCCCGCGACAGGCTCAAGCGTCAGGATGCGTCCATCGGTGGCCAGTATCTCGTCGATTGAGGGATAGAAGCCCGCACCCGTAACCGCCATCTCCAGCAGCGGCGGAACCGCCCTGCCCTCGTCGCGCAATCGCGCGACAATCCAGGCCGCGCCAACCCGGTCGGCAATCTGGAACGGACCTTCCTTCCAATTGTAGCCGAGGCGGATCGCCATATCGATGGCGGCGACATCATCAGCAATTTCCGCGGCGATTGTCGCGGCGTAGACGATGAGATTGGACAGGACTGCCCAGGCATATTGGCCACCCTTGTCGCCCGCCGCACAGACATCACGCAGGCTCTTCGCACCCAGGCTCTTCAATTCGGGTTGAACGCGGGGCCGGTAGTGACCGGACGCAAAATCGATGACCTCGTCAACACGCTCGCCCGCTGCATTCCTGCGGCGATAGAAGCCTCCCTCGGCGGCCCGCCCGACAAGTCCGCGCGCCAGCATGTCGGAAAAGAAGGCGCTCTGCGTGGGGTCGTGCCGACGGTGTGCATCATCAGCCGGGAGCGTCTTCATGAAGCTGCCCCAAACCAGCGGGATAAGGTTGATGCCGACGAAGTCGAACAGACCGAAAATACCGGTGCGCGGAATGCCAAAGGGCGCGCTCATCACCGCATCGGCTTCTTCAACGCTCAACCCAAGCTTCATCGCTTCGAGGGATGCGACCGACATCCAGTAATTGCCGACGCGATTGGCGATGAAGCCCGGGGTATCGCGGCAAACAACCACCGATTTGCCGAGCACCTCATCCCCGATGCGCCGGCCGCGCTCGAGAATGTCCGGCCTTGTCTGCGGTCCGGACACAAGCTCGAGAAGCTGCATGACCCGTGGGGGATTGAAGAAATGCGTGATGACGAAGTCACCGGCAAAGCGGGACCCCAGGCCTTCGACAAGTTGATGCAGCGGTATTGTCGACGTGTTGGAAGAGACGATTGCGCCATCCTTCCGCACCTCTTCGATCCGCGCGTACAGATCCTGCTTGATGGTGAGGTCCTCGAACACCGCCTCGATGATCCAGTCCACTTCCGAGAGCCGGTGCAGGTGGTCTTCAACATTGCCCACCTCCACCAGGGAAACGAGATCTGGATGCATGAAGCCATTGCTTTTGAGCTGCCGTTCGACGCCTTTCCTTGCCAATGCATCGCGGTCGGTCGCCGCGGCAGGAACAATGTCGAGCAGAAGCACCGGGATGCCGGCATTGGCGATCAGTCCGGCAATTCCAGATCCCATTGAACCGGCACCGATCACGGCAGCCCTGCGCAGCGGCTGGCGCAGGGAGCCATCGGCCAGCCGTTCGGCCGGGGCACGGTGGATCTTCAAATTGGAGACTGGAGATATCGGTTTTTTCATGAATACATACTCGGATCTGAACTGGGACAAGAGGCTGGGGATGCGGCCTAGTGAAGGTTTTCAATGACCAGGGCGATACCCTGACCTCCGCCAATGCACATGGTGACAACGCCGTACCTGCCCTTGATGCGCTTCAACTCGTTGAGCGCCTTGACCGTCAGAATGGCGCCGGTCGCGCCAAGCGGATGACCGAGCGCCACAGCGCCGCCATTGGGATTGACCCTGTCCGTCGGCAGGCCGAGAGCATCGTTCACGGCAATGGCCTGCGCGGCAAACGCCTCGTTGGATTCGAAGATGTCGATATCATCCAGTGTGAGACCCGCACGCTTCAGCGCCAGCGGCACCGCGTGCACTGGACCAATGCCCATGATTTCCGGCGGCACGCCGGCGATCCCCCAGGAGAGAAGGCGCCCGATCGGGTTCAGCTTGCGCTGTGTGACTTCATCGGCATGGGCCAGGACCAGGGCGGCCGCCCCGTCATTGATACCCGAGGCATTGCCGGCCGTGACCGTGCCGTCTTTGCGGAAAGCGGGCCGCAGCGCAGCGAGTGCGTCAAGCGTGGTGCCCGCGCGGGGATGCTCGTCGGTGTCAAAGACCACCGTTGCGTTTCGGGTTTTGAGTTCGATCGGCACGATCTGGCCATTGAACCGCCCCTCCGCGATTGCCCGCGCCGCGCGGTCCTGGCTTTCAAGCGCGAATGCGTCCTGACGATCGCGTGTGATATTGTACTTCTGAGCCACATTTTCAGCGGTATCGCCCATCCCTCCGTGCCCGAAGGGATCGGCCAGGGTATTGGTCAACCAATCGTACAAAACGCCGTTGCCCATTTTGCGGCCATAGCGCATCCCCTCGACCGAGAAGGGCGCGCGGCTCATCGATTCAGCGCCACCCGCGAGCGCAATCCGTGAATCCCCGGACTTGATCATCATTGCGGCTGAAACGATGGCTTGAGCGCCGGACCCACAAAGCCGGTTGAGCGTCAGCCCGCCTGATCCGATCGGGAGGCCGGAGTTCACACCGACGGTGCGACCGAGAAACAGATCCGCCGCTTCCGTGGGAATGACTGTTCCAAAAACAGCGTGATCAAGATCAGCCGCCTGCAAGCCGGACCGCTCGATTGCAGCCTTGCCAGCAACCGTACCGAGCTCGGTTGGCGACATGCCTTTCAGACTGCCGCCAAAAGTGCCAATTGCGGTGCGTGCGCCCGAAAGAAAGAAAACTTCATCGTTCATTTCAAATGACCTTTCACTTTGTTCCGCCGCGCTCATAAACCGGCAACGGTCGCAAAATCACATCAGTTTCAACAGGTTCCGCGAACAGACGTTCCACCAGATCGGCACGCGACCGCAGCACCGCACGCTGATTGAGGTAGCCCTTGTCCGTCATTTCCCCGACTTCAAACGACGGCGCGTCAGGCAGAATGATTGCCCGCCCGATGCGCGTGGACGACCCCGTCTTGCCCGAACGGATCATCGATGCGGCAACTGCCTCGCGCACCTTGGGATTGCGGCTCAATTCCGCCAGGTCAGCGTGAGGCAGTGCCGCCAGCTTTCGCGCCGCAGTGAGATTGAGGAACACCAGCAGCCCGATTTCCTCACGGTCCTGCCCGGCGACCGCGACATCCTGAATGAGACCTTCACCCGCCGTCACCGCGTCAAGGCGCAGCGCGCCCACCTGCACCCACGTTCCGGTTGCCAGCTTGAAATTCTCGGCCGTGCGTCCGTCAAACAAAATGCCCCTGGATGGGTCATGAGGGTCCAGAAGCTTGCCTGCATCACCGATCCGGTAGAAACCATCTTCGTCGAATGCCTTGGCGCTGAGCTCCGGCGCGCGCCAATATCCCGGCATCACCATTGGCCCGCGCACGCGCAGCTCAAGCTTTTCCTCGTTCGGGACCATCTTGATTTCCGCACCGGGGAGCGGAACGCCTATATTGTTGGCGACCGTGTTTGATGCCGGCGACATGGTTGCCACGGGCGACGTTTCTGTGGCCCCCCAGGCCACATGGATCTGCAGATCCGCCCGGCCGTGCTGCTTTGCCAGGCGACGGTAGGCGTCCCAGGAGTCCGCCGACAAGGCGGCGCCGGCGGTAAACATGTATCGCAAGCGGCTGAAATATCTCTCCGCGAACGCAGGATCCGTCCGCAGCACATTGATCAACTCGTCAAAACCGCGCGGGACACCAAAGTGTATCGTCGGCGGATTTTCCGAAAGGTTCCGTACCGTTTCCGCGAAAAGGCCGGGCATCGGCCGGCCATTGTCGATCACCAGCGTGCCGGCGTTGTGGATGGCGCAATTGAAGACCAGATTGCCACCGAATGTGTGGTTCCACGCCAGCCAATCGACGATCACCGGCGGTTCCGTTTGAACAGCGGGCCAAAGTTCCGCCATTGCCGCCTGGTTGGAGCAAATCATGCCATGGGTGACGATCACCCCCTTGGGCTCACCGGTGGACCCGGATGTGAAAAGCACTTTGGCGACGGAGCTCGGGGCAATTTCCGCTCCGCCGGATGCGCCAGCCGTCGACGCAGAAAGCAGCGAATCCAGACAATGATCCACCTCCGGACCATCGACATTGGTGTTGGCAGAGGTTGGTATGCCAAGGCTTTGAGCCAGTTTCAGCCCGCGGCCGAAGGCTGCGCCATCTTCGGCAAACACCAAACCGGGGCCGAGCAGCGTCAAGACCTGGCGCAACCGCGTCATGTCCGAAATCTGGGAATAGGGAACCGAGATCGGCGCGACCGGAACGCCGGCCAACATCGCGCCCATTGCCACGATCGCGTGGGGGATCGAATTTTGTGACAGGATTGCCAGGGGCCGGTCCTGAGACAATCCGAATGACCGCAGTGCGTCCGCACAGGCCTCGGAACGCTGAAGGGCCTGGGCGTAGGAGACCGTTTCAACCACATCGGCCGTGCGGTGAACAAACGCGACCGCATCCGGCGCACGCTTCGCACTCGCACGCAACATATCTCCGAATGTCGGATAGCTCGGCAAAACCGGGTTCGGTCCGGCGAGAACAATCGCTGTCCCGACCGAGCCGCCTGCAGCGGAAATCGGCACTTTATTCACAGTCAATGAAACCTCCCTGGCATCGACCGGCCCCAAGGCCTCAAGCGACGATTATTAGATAATGAAGTTATCTATTAATGTCAATAATCATTACAGACCTTGCCTAGATGGCGTCGAATGTGAAAAGACAAGCCGAACAAGCGAATCCGGTGTGGATGGCGCCTGATCCAAGTGTCGAGGAATCCTATGAAAAAAGACTCAGCTGGCGCAGCGGCCCGGGATGACGCGGCCGACAATCTTCGCGATGAAAAGGCCCGGCAGCCCAAGGCCAGGGTAGTCAGTTCGACAAGCGCAAGATTGGAAAACACGGGCGCGCCCCTGGATGTTTCCTATCTCGAGGGCACGATCGGCTACTCAATTCGCCGCGCGGAAATGACTGTTTTTCAGGACATTTACCGCGCTTTTGATAAGATGAACGTGACGACTGCGCAGTTTTCGGTCATGGCGGTTGTGTCTGACAATCCGGGCGCCAACCAAGCCGACCTGGCTGCCGCGCTCGGCGTCGAACGCCCTCGCATGGTGCCGCTCATCGACGCCCTTGAGGCCCGCGGCTGGGCCACGCGCACACCAGATCCGACCGATCGGCGGAATCGCCACATATTTCTTACCGAGGCGGGCGCTGAAGCCCTAGCGGAGTTAAAGCGGCGTTTTGCCAAACATCAAAAGAACATGTTGGAACGGTTGGGCACCGATGATCCTTCCACGATCCTGACCATGTTGTGGAGATTGGCCAGAGCAAGCAAGTGAGGCGGCATTGATTGCCGCGGGTGCGTCGCCGGCAAAGGGCGGCGCGGTCGCGCCCTTTGCCGGTGTCCGTGAAGACAATGCCGACGGTTGGGAATAGCTTGTTGTCGGGAACCGGACGCCGAGGCTTTGCCAAATGGCTTCCGGTGCATATTATAGAGGTCGCAATCCAGAGCTGGACCCGCCAAAAATGTGTGCCTCCGAACTGTCAGCCCCTGAGGCGCAAAAGTCCGTTGCCTTGCAGGAGCGTCATTGCTCGGTTCGCGATACTGTCGAGATTGTCCTCGACAGCTGGAGCTTCCTGATCATTCGCGAGGCGTTCTTCGGCGTGCGTCGTTTCGATCTGTTCCAGGAACGGCTGGGCATTCCGCGCCAGACACTGTCCAACCGGCTGGCGGCCCTGGTCGACAACAGCATCTTCGTCACTGGCCGGCATTCGAGCGAACCCGGAAACCAGTATTTCCTGACCGAGCGCGGCAAGGATCTGTTTCCGACCATGCTGTCGCTGATGGAGTTTGGCGACAAGTGGCTGACCGGCGGCGAGCCCCCGCCCCTGCAGCTCATCCACACCGGTTGCGGCCAGAAATGCCATCCCGGGACGGTCTGTTCCGAATGCATGAAGCCGGTTTCCGCACGTGACGTGCACTTCCGCGACGGTCCGGGCGCGGGCTTTTCACCTGTCGAACGTCGTTCAAAGACACGGCGCAGTTCTGACCCTGACCTCTTGCAGCGGGTTCGTCCTTGCTCGGTGGCCAGAAGCCTTGCCATCATAGGAGATCGCTGGAGCTTTCTGGTGCTGCGCGAGGCCTGGTTCGGCGTCCGCCGCTACGACGAGATGCGGGCGAAGCTCGGCATCGCCAGCAATGTGTTGGCCGACCGGCTCGCACGTCTTGTCGAGGCGCGCGTGCTCAAGAAGGAAACCTATGGCAACTTCGGCAACCGCTTCGAGTACCGGTTCACCGAGATGGGGCACGATTTGTACAAGCCGATGATCGTCATGATGGCATGGGGCGATCATTGGCTGCGCGACGATCAGGCGCCGCTGCGGTTGCGTCATCGGCTCTGCGGTCAGGATTTTGTGCCCAAGGTCGTCTGCTCCCATTGCCGGCAGCCGCTTGTGGCCAACCAGACCGATTACATCCTCAACTACACGCTGCCGACGCCATGATCAGCATCCGGGCGGAGTGGAAAAGCACTCCGCCCGGATGCCCAGCCTGGGAGGCTTGACTGGTAAACCCAATTCAAATTTCGGCAGCCAATGATCAGTCGTGTCCGCGCTCAAGCATCACTTTCAGCCGGGCCACGCTTTCGCCACAGAAGCCGCGGCGAAACAGCATGACGCAAGCCATGAAAATCACGCCTATGACCAGAGCAATCGGCAAGCCGCTGGTCGCAAGCATGTGTTCGAGGGCGCTGTAAACTTAACGAACACCGGTCAAAAATTGGTCTTCCGCTTTCTGTTATGCTGTTTGCAGGCGAGCGATCTCGTTCCACATTTCCAGGGCTGCAGTTCTCGGTTCGCGGTAATGGTCGGACTGGATATCGTGGCATGGAATGTGGAAGAGATTGGCGACCGGCTCATGAATGGAGACGAAGCGCTGGAGATGTCGGGTTGACTTGAAACCCTTCAGATTGCGCTCTCGCCGTCGTTTCGGTTGATGGGAATTCTCTGCCCGGTTATCCAGGCATTTGTTCGAACGATGTCCGACGCCGGGCATGATCGCGCGTTTGGCTGCGCCATAGGAGCGGGGTTTATCGGTGATCATGACGCGTGGCGCATGACCCTGTCTTCTCAAGAGTCTTCGCATGAGCCGCTTGGCGGCCTTGGTGTTGCGGCGACTCTGCACCAGCACGTCGAGAACGAAGCCGCCCTGATCGACGGCCCACCACAGCCAGTGCTTCTTGCCGCCGATGGAGATGACAACTTCATCGAAATACCATTTATCGCCGAGCCGACCCTTGGATTTCCGCCGGAAATCATTTGCAAAGCGCCGACCCAATTTCTCGGGCCAAAGGCGTACTGTCTGGCGCGAGACAATTATCCCGCGAGCCGCCAGCAAGTCTTCGACCATGCGCAGACTGAGCGGGAAACGAAGACAAAGTCAGACGGCATGAACAATCACTTCAGTTGGGAACCGCTGCCGGCGGTAAAGGTGATCACGAACGGATTGGGTCATGCGGCAAAATCGAATAGGCCAATCGCCGCGGTTAACGTTACGGTGCCCTTATTGCTGCTCATCAGCAAGAAGCATCAGTTTGAGGTCCACAGCCGGATCGGCGACAGTTTGCGGGTCGACGTCGATCCCGCACTGAAGCGCTCGCCGGGCCACCATGAAACTGCGCGGGTCGTTCATGGCATCGACCGCCAGCAGGCCTCGCTCGCCAAAGTACCAGTGTGACCGCGGGCCGCGCTCCTCGCCGCGCACCACGAGGCGGCGATACCCAGAACTCAACCCGGCAATCTGCAACTTGACATCATACTGGTCAGACCAGAACCATGGCTTCGGCACATAGGGTTTGCCTGCCCCCAACATGTTGTCGGCGACGCATTCGGCTTGATCGACAGCATTCTGGACGCTTTCCAATCGCAGCCGCGTCCCCTCATGCGGGACGGAGGCGCAATCGCCCGCGGCCCAGATTCCGGCTATGCTGGTGACGCCATAGGCATTGGTCGCAATGCCATTGTCGATTTGCAGCCCGGCGGATCGCGCCAGTTGCGTCTCGGGTTCGATGCCGATGCCCGCAATCACCAGATCGGTTTCCAGCCGTGTGCCATCGCTGAGTTCGGCCCCGGTGACATGCCTATCCCCCGTCAGGCGTATCAACCCTACGCCTTCCCGTATATCCACGCCGCGCGCGGCATGCAGGTTGCGGAAGTAATCCGAGGTCTCGGAGCAGACAACGCGTTGAAGGATTCGGTCCGCGCGTTCCAGCACCGTGACACCCAGGCCGCGCTCCGCCGCGACCGCGGCAGCCTCCAATCCGATAAAGCCGCCGCCCACGATCAGAACCCGCCGTGCCTTGCGAAAATCAGTCAACATCCGGTCGACATCGGAGTAATTGCGCAGGCAGTGGATCCCGGCCAAGTTGCCGCCGATCCCGGCCGGCAAGCGCCGGGCTACCGATCCGGTTGTCAGCGCCAGCTGATCATAGGTCAACACTCTGTCACCGATGCGGATGCGGCGGGTCACCGGGTCGAGCGCGCTGACCGGCTCGCCAAGTCTCAGGCTGATTGCCTGATCGGCGTAGAATTCCGTCGGCCGCAGCAACAGACTCTCCGTCGAAATCTCGCCAAGCAGATACCTCTTTGACAAGGGTGGACGCTGATAGGGAGGCAAAGGCTCCGCGCCGACGAGCGTAATCCGGCCCTCATAACCGGACCTGCGCAACCGTGTTGCAAGCGACGCGCCGGCTTGTCCCGCGCCGATAACCACAATACCCGACAAGTGGCACTCCTTACATGTAACGTTCACCGACCGGATCTCGCGGCCGACTGCCAATCTCTGGAGCGCAAGCCCCTGTGCACCATCAGCAGCAGTCGTTTCCTGCGGCTTCGATTAGGATAACTCTGCACTTCGCAAACAGATCAGCGCATCCAGCAGGACCACGCCGTGTTCTTGAACCAGAAGGGGATTGATCTCGGCTTCAGTGACCTCATCGCAGAGCGCGATCTGCGAGAAGGCGGCGATTGCTTCAGCAAGCGCGTCAAGATCGCCGCGGGGGCGCCCGCGAAAGCCGCGCAGAACGGCCAACCCCCGAACTTCGTCAATCATTTGCTCGGCCGTTTGGCGGGAGACCGGGGCAGGCCTAACGGCGGCGTCCTTGTAGATTTCGGTCATCACACCACCGGTTGCGACTGTCAGAACCGGCCCGACAAGTGGGTCACGCGTCAGTCCCAACAGGACTTCGCCAACGCCGGATTTCATTTCCTGCACCAGGATGCCGCGCCTGCGATAGCCGGGCCTATGCGCCTCTGCGGCAGCGCTCATTCGCTCGATCGCGGTCTGTAACTCGGCCAACGAGCGGATGCCGACCGTCACCGCGCCAGCCTCGGATTTGTGAGGCAGGTCGGGCGACACGAGCTTGGCCACCACCGGCCAGCCCAGCCCGTTGTCTTCGTACACCGGATCATCAGGTCCAAGAACAAGACTGCGAGGCCGGGCGATGCCGAGCGTCTCAAAGACCGCACCCGCCGCCGTTTCCTCAAGTGTGCCGCTCAGTCCCCTGAGAAGCGACCGGGTTTCGTTCGACAGGTGCGTCGCAACCTCCGGCACGGGCATTCTGTCGCCCATCAGCAGCGCCACCACTTCGGCGCAGATCTCGACCGAGCGAAAGGCGACAATACTGGCCTGTTGCAGCATCCTGAGGCTCTCTGGCGCATCCGGCAGCGGAATCGCCACCACCGGCGCCGCGCCCGGGCGCGCCTGTTGAACCGCATCGACGATTGGTTTGACCGAGAGCTCAGGGTTGAACCGCGCCGAAGAGCCGATGGCAATCACCAGAAGCCCGGTCTCCGGGTCATGAATCAGCGTATCGATGACCCGGCGCATCGTCTCGTATTTGGCGCCTGCCAGAGTGACGTCGACCAGTTTGCCATGACCAAGCGAAATGTAGTCCGCCTCGAGCAGGCGCCGGGCCTCGAGGCTGCATCCGGCGATCGGCACCTTTCGCAGGCTGATCTGGTCCAGCACCATCGCCCCGCCACCACCCGTGGTCGAAAGCACCGTAGCCGTGCGCGGTCGTCCAGCCAGACCGCCGGCCCGGATCAGGCTGGTCGGCGCAGCCAGAAGCGTCTCGAAATTCTCCACTTCGGCGATCCCCACCGAAGCCAGCCATGCCGAGAGCGCAGCGCGCCCGCCCGTCAGCGCCCCGGTATGCGAGACGGACAGCGCCTGCCCCTCCTCCGAGCGCCCCACCACATAGGCGACCAGGGGTTTGCCCTGTGCAGCGGCCCTGCGTGCAAAGGCCGCCACCTGATCGGCCTCGCGAAGTGTCTCCAGAAACAGGATGAAGGAGTCTGTCTCGGGGTCGTCCAGCAGAATCTGCCCTATCCTGCCAACTCCTGCCGCGGCCTCGTTCCCCACCGACACCAGCGTGGAAAAACCCATGTCCATCGCCGCTCCGCGCGACAGGATGGCACCGATCATGCTGCCCGACTGTGACAGCACCGCAGTGCGGCCCACCAGAAGCGGCGCTTCGCGAAAGGCCGCGTTGGTCGTGCAGACAAACCCGCCCGGCACATGGACCACGCCTGTGGAATTGGGACCGATCAGCAGAATGCCGGCGTCTTGCGCCAGCCGGGAAAGCCTGTCCTGGAGCACCTTGCCCTCTGCTCCGGCTTCGGCAAAGCCATCGGCCAGCATCGAAACCACCCGCACGCCGGCAGCTGCGCAATCCTCGAACGACGTCAGCGCGGCGGCTGCATCGAGCAGGATATAGGCATGATCGACCTCGGCCGGTATCGCGGCCACCGAGCCCCAGGCCTTGATCCCCAGAACGGTCTCCCGCGCCGGGTTGACCGGATAGAACTGCCCCGGAAACCTGTGCTGCTTCAGAAAACTTTGAGGGCGCGATGTCAGCTTGGCCAGATTGTCGGACGCACCTATCACGGCCACCGAACGCGGTCGGGTCAATGCCTGCAACAGGGGGCTTTTCATTCCGCCACCTCGGAAAGACTGCTGCGCTGCGGGAAACGACGGTCGAAGATCCCTTCAGCGATGCGGTTCTTCAGGATCTCGATTGAGCCCCCCGCGATCATCCAGCCCCTTGTGCGCCGCAGGCAGTACTGCGCCGTGCTTTCCTCGCTGAACCCCAGCCCGCCCATTATTTGCAAAGACTCGTTTGCAGCATGGAATCCAGCCTCGTTGCAGGCCAGCTTGGCCAGCGCAGTGTCATGGCCCGAAGGAAGACCGTTTTCCAGCCGTGTCGCCGCACGCATCAGCATCAACTGGGCGCTTTCGAGCTTTAGCAGCATGTCAGCGAACTTCCATTGCAGCCCCTGGAATTCGCACAATGGCCGCCCGAACTGAACCCGGTTCGCCGCATAGTCGCGGGCAAGGTTGAAGGCATGCCGCCCCACTGCCACCGCGCGCGACGCATTGCCGAGACGTTCGACATTGAACCCATTGATCTGTTTCTTGAAACCACCCGGCCCCAGCAGCAGGTTTTCACGCGGGATCAGGCAATCCTCGAAATAGAGTTGCGCCCACTCCTCGCCATTCATGAACCGCGTTGCCTTGCCAATCGTAAAGCCGGGCGTGCCGCGCTCGACCAGAACGGAACCGATGCCGCCAACGCCCGGGCCAAACCGCACATAAACGAGGAACAACTCGGCCTCGGCGGAATGGGTGCCAAACACCTTCGTCCCGTTCAAGCGGTATCCCTGCCCGTCCAACTTTGCGGTCGTGCGCAGATCAGTGGCGGCCGAACCGGCATCGGGCTCAGACATTCCCAGAGAGATCAGTATTTCCGACCGCAGCAGCCTGCCCAGCCAACGCTCCTTCTGCTCAGGCGTCGCGTATTCATAGAAGGCACGGATCGGGCCAAAATTGCCGGCCTGAACGATATCGCCGCTGCGCGGGCATATCTCGGCTATCGTCTGGAGCGCGAGGATCGAATCCAGCAGGCTGCCGCCGCTGCCGCCGTCCGCTTCATCAAAGGTGATGCCCAGCAGACCCAAAGCAGACAATTGGCGTGCAACATCAGTCGGGTAACCTGGCAGCGCAGCACGGCTGGCAGCCCCTGGAGCAAGCTCCTTCTCGGCGAACCTGCGAATACTGTCAGAGAAAACCTGCTGTTCATGAGACAAAAGGAAATTCATGTCGATCCCGTCATTTGGCATCCATTTTGACCAGAATAGAACAAACCCGGGCGCTGGGAACTGTCGCATTGGTCGGTGCGGGATGAGAAATGATTATGACCCGTCCGGTCTCATGGACCCCTAAACCGGCGCACGTGGAAAGCTGGGCATGAGGATACCTCATGCACCAATCCGTCGCGCGGCGATCACCTCAGCTGGCGGCCCCGTTGCGGACCAGCGCGGGCTCCAGGACATTTGAAATCTCTTCGCGTGCCTCGTTGCTGAGCCATTGCACAAAAGCCTTGGTGCGCGCACCCAGCGATATGGATTCAGGCCAGATCACGAAATATCCCAGGCCGGGTCGCATCACGGGACTGCCAACCGGGACCAGGGCGCCGCTTTCGAAATGCGGCTTGACCAGCGAAACCTGGGCCATCGCGATGCCCATGTCGGACATCGCCGCCTGATAGGCCAAAAGCGAATTGGGCAGTTTGATCACGCGGTAATCTTCCTTGTCCATGTTGTGGACACCCAGCCAGTAACTCCAGTCCTTGGTCCGCAGATGGGCCTCGATCAATTTGACATCGTCGGAACCCCGAAAGCTGTCGTGCAGACCATGCCGTTGCGCGTACCGGGGTGAGCACACCGGCTGAAGAACGTCGGGCAGCAACGACCGGGCCTGGGCGTTCGCCCAATGGTCCGATCCGAACTGAATCGCGATATCGGCGGCATCCCGCGTGAAATCAACGGGACTTGTGCTGGTATTCATCTGGATCTCGATTTCCGGATGACGCGCCTGAAACTCCGGAAGGCGCGGGATCAGCCAGTTTGCCGCGAATGTGCTGTAGACCCTGACCCTGACCGGCTCGGATTTCTTAGTCGCCTGCAATTCGCTTGTCGCATGGCTGATACGTGCAAAGGCGGCGCTGATTTCCGCCCGGTAGTATTCGCCCAGATCGCTCAGGAGAACGCCGTCCTTCAGTCGCGAGAACAGCATGACGTTGAGATGGCCCTCCAGCGTCGCGATCTGGCGGCTGACTGCGGACTGGGTAACATTCAGTTCCTTCGCCGCCTTCGTGAAGCTGCCCAAACGGCTGGCCACCTCGAATACATGCAATGGATTCAAAGGAGGGAGATCCGTGCGCTTAGACATGATTAATTCTCCAATTCCCTCGCAGCGGCGACAAGGAGACATGACAATTTCGCTACACCGTCACATTGTCAATCCATCTGCCGTCCCGCCCCACCGAATTTCGCGTCCGCCCTTCAATCCCGGTAAATGCCTGACGGATCAGACTTTTACGAAGGCCGGGTCCATGTCCAGATTGACCATCTGATAGATGGGATTCTGCGCTGGCAGGATCGCCACTTCCATGATCCCGAGCGCCGGCTCCATGATGATTGAAGCGACTGTCGCACTGGCGGTCATGGTCAGCGATTGACGAACCGGGCGGCAGACGCTGTAGGGCGACTGATAGTCATCCAAAAACACCGTCTTGAAGGTGTCGCGTGTGATCTTGCCTTTGGCTGCGCGAAGCAGTTGATCGGCGCGGAAGCCGCGAAACAGCGTGTCCGACGTGTTCGCAATGCCCATGTCACGCAACTTGGCCTGGGCAGCAGGCGCGATCCAGTGGTTTGCGTGAGAGAGAATTCCGTCGGACGGAAACACTGCGAACACCTCATCTGGCGCGCATTCCATGTCATAGCCTGCCCCTCCTGCATCGCCGATCAGTATATTGTTCGAGCCGGAACGGCGGGTGCTGTAGAGATGATGCGTGGCCTGCGCCAGATAGGTCTGTTCCAGAATCCGACGTCGCGTCATCAGCAGCGGAACCCCGAGTTCCCGGTAATCCCGATCGCAATCCAGATAGTTGGAAACCACAGCAAGCCCGGCCGAATTCATTCCGGATCGCGCCAGTCCCCCGGCTTCGGTAAAGGTCAAGATATCCGGGCCGTCGTCACGCCGGATCTTCAGGAGCAGTGTGGATTGAGCACATTCGGCCTTCCAGTCCCAGTTCTGGCCGATGATCAGACGACCGTCCCTTGTGGCCTCGGGCAGCGCCAGCGCGCTTGTGCATTCATCATTGCCTGATTCAATGCCGGCGCGTTCGCGCAATTGGGGGTTTTGCGCCAATTTGAGGATTTCGGTTCGTGCGTTCATGAACGCTATATCTTCGATCCCGACTCCTGCGCCCTTGGCGATGCCATGCATTTCCTCAACCTGACCGGCGTCATAGTCCTCCATCCGGGGCAGATAGGCACGGGCGACCGAATGGATGCGTGAAACGTCGAATCCGATGCCGGTCATCTGCGCCATGTAGTGACCAAGACCCTTAGCGATCAGCGTCGCCGCCGCCTGGCCATACTGGACGCCCCGATCGAACGGGTTGCCGGAGATTTCGATTACGGGACAGATATGGGGCATGGCGGGTCTCTCTGAGTGATCAGCTGGCTTCGGGAATGTGTACGCGCAGGCCGGTCATTTCCGGCGTCAGGCGGATTTGGCAGGAAAGCCGGCTGCGGGGCAGCCGCGGAGCGACGGTCATGTCCAGCATCTCCTCCTCGATTTCCCCCACGCTGCCTGCCCGGTCCAGATCCGATTCGTCGACATAAACATGGCAGGTGGCGCACATGGCGGCGCCGCCGCATTCGGCGATGATGCCGGGGATGCCGTTGTTGCGGCCCAGTTCCATCACTGTCTGCCCGACCTGCCCCGCCAGCTCGACTTCGCTGCCATCAGCCAGAACGAACGTCACGGCGATCATGCGTAGTGCCCCAGGATCTCGAGATCGAGCTTCTCGATCACCCGACCGTTGGCGGAATACTCCACGCCATCGGGCCCGATCCGCATGTCCGGCACGCACCGGGCCAGTTCTCCCAGCAGCTTCTCGGCCTCCATTCGGGCGACCATCTGGCCAACGCAGCCGTGAATGCCAACCCCCAGCGCCAGGTGCCCGTTCGCATTGCGCTCGATCTGAAAACTGTCGGGATCCTCCCAGCGGTCGGGGTCGCGATTGGCCGAACCGACAAATGCGATGACCTTGTCATGCTTGCCCATACGCGCGCCGCAATAGTCCATCTCGTCCAACGTGTTCCGGGCGATGATCTGGGCCGGGCCGCGAAAGCGCATGCCCTCTTCATAGGCGTTCCGCGCAAGACCGGGATCGTCGCGAAGCTTGTCCCACTGGTCCCGATAGGTCATCAGGAAGTTCAGCGTGTTGGCAATTGCGCCGAAGGTCGTGTCGGTGCCGGCCGACAGAAACGACCGCACCAGCATGCCTGCCTCGTAGGAACTGATCTCTCCGGCGTCAGCAGCAGCATAGATCTGAGCTCCGAGCCCATCGGGCGCGAGGTTCTCGCGTTCGCAGGCTCTGGCAATCCAGGCGGTTACCTTCTCGGATTCAGCCAGTTCCTCATCCGTCCAGGGCAGATGCCGCCAAGCGCCCCGTCCCTTTAACAGATAATAGTTGTAGGTCAGTAGGTTGTCACGATCTTCCGGCGGCAGACCAAGAGCGTCGGGGATGATCCGCATCACCAGCGGCTTGCCGAAATCCCGGATGCCGTCGAACCGACCGGCCGCCAGGACCTTCTCAACCAGATCTGCCGCCATCTCGGCCGTCCGCTCCTCAAGCTCGCGCACAACCTTTATCGACAGCGTTCGACCCAGAACCCTCCGGGTTCGCGTGTGATCCGGCGGGTCTACTTCGAACACAACGCTGGGCGAGCGCCAGGGTTTCTCACGGTAGTAGTTCGCCCCCCCCCCCCCCCGGGGGGGGGGGGGGGGGGCGGGGGGGGGGGGGGCCGGGGGGGGCGGGGGGGGGGGGGGGGCGGGGCGCGGCGGGGGCGGCGG
>NZ_JAPWHB010000012.1 GCF_027214025.1 Parahoeflea alexandrii | reverse complement strand
GCAGCGGTTGCCGATGGTCGGCTCAAGCAAGCTAAGATTGCCCTTGCGGCTTGAACCCCACCTTTTTCCCACTCCCCCCGTCGATCATCAGCAAGTCATCGCCTCATGAAACTGAAATCACAGAAATTCACGGGCTAACTTGACGATGCCCAGCAATCCATTGCGCAGTCGGATCTGCTGCGAACATGTAGCTTTTAGCGACCACCTCTTGACTCTCGACTGAATGTCGCCCATAGCTACAAAATGAGGCAGATCAGTTATACGAAGATCGCCATTCGGGTCTTGCGCCGGATGCCAGTGAACAAGGCTAAACTGATCCGGTCCAAGATCGAAGCCTATGCACAAGACCCGGCCTCGCAGGCGAACAATGTGAAGTCCTTGAAGGGGCGAGATGGGATCCGACTGCGCGTGGGCGATTGGCGGGTAATCATGGATGAACAAGACAATGTCCTGGCCATTCTGGATATAGGCCCCCGCGGCGGCATTTATGATTGAAAGGGTATGACATGAACGAGATGGTGACGATCCCCCGCGAAGAATATGATCGCCTTCAGGCGGCAGCCGAAGATCTGGCCGACCTTCAAACCTATGATCGCGCCAAAGCGGCGCTGGCAGCGGGCGAGGACGAACTGATCCCGGAAGGCTTTGCAAACCGCCTGATGAATGGCGAAAGCCCACTGCGCGTCTATCGTGATCTGCGCGGCTTGACCCAGGCGGCGCTGGCGGAAAAGGCCGGTGTGAACCGCGTCTCCATTGCCGAGATAGAGACCGGTCGCAAGCAGGGGTCGATCGCGTCCCTGCGCGCTTTGGCAGATGCCCTTGGGGTCACACTGGACGATCTGGCAGACTGACTTCTGGCCTCTTGCGATTGTTGGGTCCGCTGCGCATCGTTTCCGAAAGCGGTGGCTCGTCCTACTCGTCTTCTTCAGGACTTTCTTCCGCAAAACATTTGCCCAAGGGTATACGGGCATCCAGCAACCCCGCGTCCTCCAGCGCCTCGATGTCGGGCAGGTCACGCAAGGTCTCCATGCCGAAGGCTGACAGGAAGTGTTTTGAGGTAACATAGGTATAGGGTGCCCCCGGGGTCGGGCTTCGCGGCCCAGATGCAATGAACCCCGCACTGCGCAACGAGGCGATGACATCACGGCTGACCTCCCTGCCAAAAATCTTCGACAGCTCGCTCCTCGTTATGGGCTGGGAATACGCAATCGCCATAAGCACCATCGCCTCGAACTCGGACAGAGCCGCAGCCCCGCCCCGCGTCGGCGTCTGAGATGCCCGGATCGCATCCGCGTAAGCCGTACGGCTTCGGTGCTGCCAACCACCCGCGACAGATACCAATTCATAGGGCCGGGAACGAAGTTCCTCGTGCAGATCGTCGATCAGCAGATCAATACTGCAATCCTTGCCGACAACGCGCGCCAGGGTCTCACGCGTCACTGGCTCGGCCGAGGCAAAGATCACCGCCTCAACCCGCATCATCCATTCCCGCCAGCGCAGATCTGCCGGCAGATCCCCGAGCTCCCGATCAAACAGCCATTCGGCTGTCCGTTTTGTTTGTTCTTTACTGCGGGACGACTTTGCGGGTTTGGCTTCGGACATTGTCATAGGCCGTAAATCCGGAAGGACGATCGGCTGGACAGCTCTCTCACAGCGCCAAAACTCTGAAGCCGTTCGAACATACGCGTGCTCGCCCAACGGGACAGACCACTGCCGGGTGCGGATGCTGCAATCGCATCCTCATCGAGCAATGTCTGTATCACTGGCTCCGCACCCTTGGTTCGCAGTTTTGGCGCTACGGCCAATAGCTGGTCAGCTCGGCGGGCAATTTCCGTTGCTGACCGTAAGGCTGCCTCTGTGCCGTCGACCAACGCCAAACACATCGCCGTGGCGAATGCCACTTCGCCGGGGCGGACGCGCCCCCTGCCCCCGATCGTGCGGAAAGCTGGGCCATACCGTTCGGCCATCAGAAGCGGGACGGGCCTCGACCAGTTGAGTTTATTGGCCAGGACGAGATCAGCGAGAGCGAACGCCAAGACCTCTGCGTCGGGACGAACGGCACAAATCGCACCTATCAGGTCCGCCACTGCGAAAGGCGCCGCTCGACCGGACTGAAGGGCAGCATCCGTCAGATCGGGAACACTGGCAAGAGCGTCATCCCATCTAAGGGCAAAAAGGCCTGCTAGTTCCTCAACGAACGCCGTCCTCACTCCGCCGGTCCGGCCAGACACCTTCTGCATGGCCAAAAACAGGTTTCCGGCAGGTCCGGGATCATCCCCCGGAGCGGTCAACAACGTGGCGTCACGCAAAGCGTGTTCGTCCACGTTGCGGCCCATCAGCCGTACGGCGGCGGCGGCGCATTTGAGCGCCTGCCGCGAGCGCCAGCAGCCGGCCCAGACGGGATCCAGCCGAACCAGATCGTCAAGCGATTTCAGGGCGATGCCGGCAGCAAACGCGGCGTCCGTCTCGGTCACATCACGACCCCGCGACAACGCCCAGCTCGGGAGGCGGAGCGACCAGAAACGGTCTGATGATATGGCTGGCGGCAGCGAATCCATATCCGTGACGCTACACCATACGTGCGGTTTAGGCTATCATTTTCAACATTATCCGCACGGCATGTCGTGATCCTTTTATGAATGATAAGATTGTATTATCGTTCATTATGCTCTTTATAGAGGGAATGGCCCATGTCGCTCGTTTTTCACCGGCGGACAGCCCCTTTTGAGCGTCAGATTGACGAGAATTCGCGTTCATTGAGCGGACCGGGTTTGCGGCCAATTCCCGGACTGCTGGCCGAGGATGGCCTCTGTCGTCGAGCAGAAGGCTGAAATCAACGTAAATCATCTCCCGGACGAAATCTGGCGCACCATTGTGAGACTGGATGAGTCGGAATTCGTGAGACTCCCGGTTAAAGTGCGCAGTCTCACTAAATCTGAATCTCCTCTCCGTTGCTCGACTGGGACAACAATGTTGGTCCGTGCGCTGCCGCCAAGTTCCCGGCAAGCGCAGCATCGATCAGGAGTGCCCGGACACCCTCGCGTTTTCGCCGGGATAGTTTTTCCGCGGCGATCCAACGCGGATCAGCTATGATTTGCATTGCCAGGCGCTCATACTCGGCCGGGGAGCGCTTCAGCGCCTGAACATGCGGCCGTCGGCCTGGCCTTGGGAGGCGGCACTGCCGCGGCGCGGCGCGCCGGACCAGTTGAACGGCCAAAGGTGGCATTTCCCCGTCCCCGGCCAAATCAGTGCCGAAACAGTCGTTGAGAGCAAGCAGCGTCACCAGACGCCAGCGCACTGGCAACTGACCGAGCGGAGCTGCGGCGCCAACTGCATGCCGGACATCGTAGGGACAGCGCCAGCCCGCTTCTTTTAGCCACAGCGCCAATACGGGCCGCGCGGCGGCCGGATGATCGAGCGGCGCCCAGAGGATCGCAAGCGCCTCCTCAAACCTTTGCTGTTCAGGATATCCACGATCCACACTCGCCGTGATCCGCTGCTGGATGGCGAGCGTGCTGAGCATCAGGTTTTGGTCGTGCAGTCGGTCGCGCACCCCTCCCCTGTCGGCCAAAATCGAGCCGCAAGAGCCGCAGACTGGCTGCGCGCGCCCCTCAAGGAGGCGAAAAGCAACAAAAAGATGCCGATGGCACGACTGGCAGCGATCAAGCAGCAGCTCGCCATCAACAGAGCAGATGCAGCGTTCGGCGAGCACCCAGCCGGATCGCAAATAGCCGTCGCGCCCTGCGGATTGATCGGCAGCGAAACAGCGCAGACAAACCGGGGTCGACCCGGTTAGCGTCGACGGTATCCATTCCGGTCCAGTGTTCATGTACCAAGCTCGAGTGCGTCGCGGGTAAAGCCAGTTCAATGACAAACGATACAGCCGATTGGGATCGACACCGCAGAATTGTGCCCAAACCTTCGTCTGGCCAGCCGCTGGAACCCTGTCATCAATAGGCAATGGTGACGGCCTATACACTTTGATCAGCTCATAAAGCCGGGTTCGCTTGAGGCCGAGCTCATGACAAGCTCGAAGGAAATCGGACCGGCTTGGGCTATCGATCGAAACCAGCGTTCGGATCACAACTTCCCTTGCGACCGCCTCACTCCAGGAGGCATCATCAATGGTATCTTTGTCAGGTCCGTGAACCACAGCGGCCTCGCCGTAAAGTTCGTCCGCTCGAATATTACAAAAAATCCGCTGATTCGGCTAGAATCCGGAAATGAACCAAAAACCTGATTCGTGCGAGATCAATGAGTTGCCGTCCGTTGATAAAACGCGAACGACAGCCCATATCGTCGAGCAAAACACCAAAAATGACGCCCAGGAGTGCTCAGCGCCGTCTGACAGCACGGCGGTTTCCGGTGAAGTTCCGGCGGCACAGGCGCCGGCCGGGCTCCCCTCCCCTCTTGCAGAGATCAATGCCGGCGTGCCGGCTCATCTCCGCGACCTGACCGATCGCGCCCGCACCTATGTCGAGGCGGCGTCTTCCGCAAACACGCGCCGCGCCTATGCCAGCGACTGGAAGCATTTTGCGGCTTGGTGCCGCCGCCAGAATCTGGCCCCCCTCCCCCCGGATCCAGAAGTCGTCGGTCTCTACATCACAGCTTGTGCCTCAGGCAGTGCCTTGGGCAACCGGAGCGGCAAGCCCAACAGCGTCTCGACCATCGAGCGGCGCCTGGCTGCGATCGGCTGGAACTGTACCCAACGCGGCATGATGCTCGATCGCAAGGATCGCGCCATTGCGACGGTGATGGCCGGTATTCGCAACACCCACGCAGCCCCACCCAGGCAGAAAGAAGCGTTGCTACCGGAAGATCTGATTGCCATGCTAGAAACGCTTGATCGTGGTTCATTGCGTGGCTTGCGCGACCGGGCGATGCTGTTGATCGGCTTTGCAGGTGGCTTACGCCGTTCAGAAATCACCGGACTCGATCTCGGCCGCGACCACACAGACGATGGCCGCGGTTGGACTGAGATGCTTGAGAAAGGATTGTTGATCACCCTGCGGGGCAAGACCGGTTGGCGCGAGGTTGAGGTCGGCCGCGGCTCGTCTGACGCCACCTGCCCGGTCGTCGCTATCGAGACCTGGATCAAATTCGCCAAACTGGCCAAGGGGCCACTTTTTCGCCGGGTAACGGGCAAAGGCAAGGATGTCGGGCCGGATCGCCTCAACGATCAGGAAGTTGCGCGGCTGGTCAAGAAGACTGCCCTGGCCGCCGGTGTGCGCGGTGATCTATCGGAAACTGAACGCGGACATAAATTCGCCGGACACTCGTTGCGCGCCGGTCTAGCGTCGTCAGCCGAAGTCGATGAGCGCTACGTCCAGAAACAACTCGGCCATGCAAGTGCGGAAATGACCCGCAAATACCAAAGACGGCGTGATCGGTTCCGAGTCAACCTGACAAAAGCTGCGGGACTGTAGAGACCACGCGCGCCCTACCCTGCCCTGGTCACGACGGAAGGGTCCCAAAAAGGCTTCAGAAATCCCACGGAGATGTAAGATCAAGCCCTGTCGTCTCGAAATCGGTCAGATTACGAGTTGCCAGGCGACCGCCATTGACGCGGGCAATAGCTGCGATCATCCCGTCAGGTGCCGACATTCCTCGTCCCTGACGTGCAGCACTTCCCATGAGTTCCCCGTAGGCAAGGGCTGCTTCCTCGGTCAAACCAAAAATCCGATCCGCAAAACGACGTCGCCAATCGTCAAGCCCCCGCTCCAGTCCATCGGCTCTCTGGTCCGGCTTTATCTTCTGGATGCCATAGGCGATCTCGGCAATCGTCACCGTCGACAACGCGAGTTCTGCATCGTGTCGGACCAGCCAGGCGATAACCGCCTCGTTGGGTGCCTTCCTCAGGGTTTCGGAAACGACATTGGTGTCGAGAAATATCAAAGCTCGACAGCCTGATGCGGTTGCCTGTTCTCGCGGACAACTGACTCCAGATTGATGTCTGTGCCAGATTGCGTCGTAAGGCGCGAGTAGAAGAGAGAAGCGGGTTCACGACCTGCTTCTCGAACCTCATAGGATTCGAGCGCACGCTCGACCACATCGGCAATCGAGCGGTTTTCGCGCCGGGCAAGCCGGTGGGCCAGATCTCGCGCCTTCGAGCTTCGAACAGAAAGTTGTGGTTCAGCCATATCGAGCTCCTTTTGACACCGAATATAGGGTAAAAATCAACTGCCATCAAGATGGCTGCCGATGGCGTGTCGTCAACTTCTCGCATCCAATCCAACGTTGCAACTCGCTTCGTTGTGATTCAGCAGCAATGTTTTTCCGAAACCACAAGGCTTCTCGGTTCTGAAGGGTCGGTAGCCACGACGCAAATCAAACCGACCTTGAGCAGTTGATAGGCGAAGCGATGCTCGCATTGCACCTTTCGACAAATATGCCGATGCGCCATGCCGTGATCACGTTTGACCGCCGCTTCATGCCGTTTGGCGCTCCTCACCAGAATTCACTCGCATCAGCGACATCAGCATCGGCCCAAGCCCGAACTCCCCAAGACGCGCCCTGCGTGTCAGATCACGAAGATAACCGCCAGCCGAGTTGATATGCCCGGCTCGCTCAAGGATGCAGGCCATGGCAGTGGCCGCATTTTCAGGCCCCATGGCTTCGCACGCCTCCTGGTAGGCTGAGGGGCTGACGCCCAGCATCGAACGAACCACCACGGCCGCGGTCATCAACTCGCGCCAATGCGAAATCGCCCCATTCGGCCCGTAGTCAGTGATCTGCGGGCAAGCCCGAAGCACCATGGCCAGCGGGAACACCTTCATTTGTTCCGCTACCGGTACCGGTTTCGCGCTGTTCTGCGCATGCTGTTCCTGCAGCGCTCTCTCTTCGTGCTCTTTTCGAGAGCTAGGTTCAGATTCATTGATGGATTCTGGTTTTGAATTCTGTATGTGGCATCCATTCTGGCTAGCATTGCCATCCATATTTTCAGATTTTACCTGACTTTCCAGGATGTTGATCACTTCAGAGAGCAAAAGCTGCATTTCATCGAGGATGGCCTCAACCTGAGTGCGGTCCGGATTGCGTGGCAAGCGGTCGATGAGCCCGACATACATGGCCTCAATGACGTCCCAGTCGCCCTCTGCGCCCTCCTCTATGGCTGCGGTGATGAGCTTGCGGACGTCTCGCCGGCAGATCGTCAATGCCTCTTTGGTTCTCCGGAGACGCAAACGCTCCGCGGCAATTTCCTGGGCGAGCGCTGCAAGCTCAGCAGCCCTTGCCAGGAGCGGCGTCAGATCGAAACCGAACGCCTGTTCGATCTCCCCCTCGCGATCGCGGTGGGCGTAGCGTTTTCCGTTGGGACTGTCGCGGCGCTGTATCAACCCCGCTTCAACCAGTGCTGCCAGATGTCGGCGTAGTGTTGTTCCGGTGATGCCGTGAGCTCTGATCGAGAGCTGAGCATTCGAGGGAAACACCACGAGCCCATGCTCGGAATTGAGTTCCGGTTCCGGGTAGAATGTCAGCAGCGCGTCGAGGACCGCGAGCGCTCTGTCTTGAAGTCCCAGATGTTCCCGGGCCTCGCAGGCATCACGGAACACTTTCCATTTCTCGACCGGCTTGCCAGGTTTGAATTCAGCCGTCTGAAGCTGCCTTTTGAAAAGGGCAAGCGCCATCGGCCGCCGCCCAAAGGGCGTCGTCACGTTCGTTATCTGCATTTTCTCTCACCTTTCTAAAGGCAATAGAAAAACTCTCGCCAAAACGGCGCCAAAGACTCTTGACTAGGTTTCGTGGAAGTGCGATTCTCGATCTTGCTACAGATGACGAGGAAGGCTTCCACGGTTTGCCGTTTGGGGGCCTTTTTCTTTTGCGGTTTAGTCTCCATTATGTTGAGGTTTGGACCGCCGGTATTCATCATACAAGCGATCAAGATGATCTGACAGCCAGTTGCCAAAAGGTCTCGCTTCGGAGTTAGTAAACTCCATTGCGACCTTCTTCGACCGCGAGTTCATTACAAAGTTCACGGAGCTATCGGGAGAAGTCCAGGACTTTGAGCTCTGGGTCTTCTTCGGAGTCTTCGCTGCGGACTTCACTTTGTAGCGGCGAAGATAATCACTAAGCGCATCAAAACGATTATCTTCGGCCATTTGAACGAAGTTCGCGCTTGAAATGTATTCCTGCGCAGCACTCAAATGGGACGGGTTCAGTATCATCTGCCTCAAGTTCAGCCATTTATCGCGGCCAATCTTCTTTGAAGCACCCAACATCGTCAGCATCTCGGCAGGGACGGTTTCGATGACACTGAGCATTTTTGACAACATCGCGTCATCAATCCCGATAGAGGACTTTACGACATCCTTGGTCATTCCGCGCGAAAGCAAATTTTGAGCGAAAAATGCTCGCTCGATAAAGGACAAGTTAGATCGTGCAGAGTTCTCCTGTCCTTGTGCGACCGCGGACGCGATATCATCGAGCCTTTTCACGACCGCCTTTACCGTGATCCCAAGATCTTTGGCCACCCGTGCACGACGGTGCCCGAAGACGACCATATAGCGTTGACCATCATTCGGGTTCGGGCGCACCAATATTGGGGTGGACTGCCCGTGATCCCTAATTGCTTTCTTCAACTCCTCAAATTCGTCGTCCTCAGTTGAGAGGCGATCCGATACGGATGAATCATCAAGCAGCGTAGGATCGAGATCGATAATTATCTCCCCATCCATAAGCTTCTTAGTATTCTCTGCCATTTCCTCGATTGAACGCACAACAGTCTTCGCAGCACCCGTCATACCGTATCCTGGTTTCGTAGACTGCGCTCCGGACAGAGCGGCAATATCGATCGCATCGAAGGGGTTCTTACGAGACATTCATAACCTCCCGTTTTGCTGTCAAATCCACTAAACATAAGCTTTCATTGAGAAAAAGAGCAAAAAAACCGGCTGACAAATAGAACATCATCTGCGCCCCCATGAGCTGTGGATGATATCTGCAATCTCCCCATTTGATGCATTCAAACTCTCCATCGCTCGGTCATATGTCGCGCGAACGAAATCAGTTCTGTCAACTTCGTATAAAGTCTGTTTCCTGATAGAAGCATCCGAAATCGCAGTCGATTTCAGAACGTGGCAATTCAGCATGTTCTGAGCGAACATGGACTGCATAAAGCCCACCATCTGAGCCTGCGGTATGTCTGTCGGCTCAAAGCGCGTTATCAAGTAGCGAAACCACTTCACCCGAATCTCTGCACCGACTTCGGCAATTGATGTCAGGATCCCACCGAGCATAGTCAAGAACTGGCTCATTGACATGATATCGAGCATCTGAGGATGGATGGTAATCAAAATACCCGTGGAAGCCATCAAAGCAGTGATGGTCAGATAGCCGAGTTGGGGAGGGCAGTCGATAATCACTACGTCATAATCGGAATCCACCTCCTTTAAGGCATTTACAATACGCATGTGAAAGAGGCGGCCCTGCTCCCCCTTTTTTCCTGAGATGGCCAAAGGCACATCGTATTCATATTCCTGCAAAACAAGGTTCGCCGGGACAATGTTCAGGTTCGGCACGTTCGTCTTCTGGATAATTTCAGCAATCGGTTTCCGCTCGTCATCAAACCGCAGCGCCTCGTACAATGAAGCGGTCTCATCAAGCTCCGGCTGAATGCCGAACATTGACGTGAGCGATGCTTGTGGGTCGAGGTCTATCGCAAGAACCCTATGGCCTGTCAGAGCAAGATATTGGGCGAGGTGTGCCGCCGTCGTAGTTTTCCCGCTGCCACCCTTAAAATTGACAACGGATATGACTTGGAGAGGCTCGCCCTCTTTCCGTCGCGGAACATAGAATCTCTTATCGGATTTCTTATTGGATTCAAGATAATCGCGAAGTTCGAGCATTTGGCTAGCAGTGTAAAACCGGCGCCCACCTATCGTTTCGACCTCTGGGCCTTTGCCTTCAATATGAAGTTGCCTCAGGTGGCTTTGTGTAACGCCAATTAGATCGGCTACTTCAGCAATCTGAAACTTTCGCAATCCCTTGCGTGCATCAGGTGGATACTGCTGCATTCTCAGCATATTCAGCGCATTCGAAATCTTGGTACCCTGTTCCGCGATTTCGAAATCGAAACGGTTTGCAGCATGATCATTCATTTCGTGAACTAGTTCCCATAAGAGGACATTTTCGCAAATTTGCCCTATGCGCTGAAATTTGCGCAACTATAGTTCTGATTCTGCGATAGCTGCAAGAAATTTAAGGTTAACAGAATCTTAACGCAATCGTTTCTATCCAGCTCTGGTTTATATTCCACCTGCATTTTCATACCGTTAGCTTCCCTACTGCGCCTCTCCATACGAAAGGCCCCCACAGCCAATGCCTGCTTAAATGCGTCCAAAACGCCGCTGACTCGATGATTTGCGTAACCGTGACGGAACCGCGGGAGAATCGCGAGGTACAAATTTGTACGTGGACAAGACCGCTGGGTCAGGCTTTTTTCCTCGCGAACCAATCAACGAGGAGACAGTGCTTCAAATGCTTCAATCGCATTCCCGCCTTGTCCGCAAACTGCAGGAAGCCTTGGGTGACCGCCTATGTGACGCACTTGACGATCCAGGTGTCGTGGAGATCATGCTCAATCCTGATGGAAAGGTCTTCATAGAAAGGCTGGGCCAAGGTATCGCTCAAGCTGGCGAGATGGCGCCAGGCGTTGCAGAAACCGTAGTCGGCTCAGTTGCCCATGCCCTCCAGTCCGAAGCCGATCATGGGCGCCCGATAATATCAGGCGAACTTCCAATTGGCGGGCACCGCTTCGAAGGCCTCTTGCCGCCTGTGGTGGCGTCACCAACCTTTACGATCCGCCGGCGAGCGTCTCAGCTCATTCCGCTCAACGACTATGTCGCTGACAACGTGATGACAGAAGCACAGGCCGCGGTGATCCGAAACGCGATCGCGAACCGCCTCAACATCGTGATTGCTGGCGGCACGGGCTCTGGCAAGACGACACTCGCCAATGCAGTGATTGCAGAAATCATTGCCTCAGCGCCGGACGATCGAATGGTCATCCTTGAAGATACCGCAGAAATCCGCTGCGCTGCAGAAAACGCGGTTTGCCTGCATACAAGTGACACCATCGACATGGCTCGGCTGCTCAAGAGCACAATGCGGCTTCGTCCTGACCGTATCATCGTTGGCGAAGTCCGCGATGGCGCCGCGCTGACACTGTTGAAGGCCTGGAACACAGGCCATCCCGGTGGCGTAACCACGGTCCACTCCAACACCGCCATGTCTGCTTTGCGCCGATTGGAGCAACTGACAGCCGAGGTCAGCCAACAGCCAATGCAGGCGGTAATCGGGGAGGCCGTCGATCTCGTCATCTCGATCGAACGCGCGGGGCGGGGAAGGCGAGTGAAGGATGTAATCAATGTCGAGGGCTTCAACGGCACTCGGTATCAGACAGAACATTATGCTCAAATATACGAGGACATTCATGCCGCATAATCGCACTTTGCACCTGGGCCTGCTCGCTGCTTCCTTCTGCGCCGTCGCCGTAGCGCCGGCACTCGCCAGCTCCGGGGGAAGTCTTCCGTGGGAAGGCCCGCTTGAACAGATCCAGGAATCCATCACGGGGCCGGTTGCGGGAGCGATTGCGTTGGCCGCCATGGCGATTGCCGGCGGGATGCTGATATTTGGCGGCGAACTCAACGATTTCGCGCGCCGACTTGTCTACATCGTGCTTGTCGCCGGTATCCTGCTGGGAGCCACGACGATCGTCGGGCTGTTCGGTGCGACCGGAGCTTCGATCGGCATTGCTGGGACGGGTGCACAAGGTGATTTTTCGCAGAGGTCGATAAGAGGGGAGGGGGCACATGAGTGAGCCGCAATCCACACTCCAACGCAATCGCATTCACCGCGCGCTCTCTCGGCCGAACCTGCTGATGGGAGCAGACCGCGAGCTCCTGCTTGTCACAGGGTTGGTGGCGATCATCCTGATCTTCGTCGTCCTGACCCTGTATTCGGCGCTGTTCGGCATTGCCATCTGGTTCGTGATCGTCGGTGCATTGCGCATGATGGCAAAGGCCGACCCCCTCATGCGTCAGGTCTACGTGCGGCATCTGCGCTACCGCCATCACTACCTGCCCACGTCGTCGCCGTGGCGACGTTTCTAGAGGTGCTGTGATGGTTGCTTTGCGTTCCCTTCGCCCGTCAGCGCCTTCATTCGCTGATCTTGTCCCCTATGCCGGACTGGTCGACAACGGCATCATTCTCCTCAAGGACGGAAGTCTTATGGCAGGTTGGTACTTTGCCGGCCCGGACTCTGAGAGCGCAACGGATTTTGAGCGCAGCGAACTCTCCCGCCAGATCAACACGATCCTTTCACGGCTTGGTTCCGGCTGGATGATCCAGGTCGAAGCCGTGCGCATTCCAACGACTGACTATCCCTCCGCTGAGCGCAGTCATTTTCCCGATCTCGTGACACGCATGATCGATGACGAGCGGCGCAAACACTTCGAACGAGAGCGTGGGCATTTCGAGAGCCGGCATGCGCTCGTCCTTACATATCGCCCGCCTGAGCGCCGACGTTCGGGCGTCACTCGCTACATTTATTCGGATACGGAGAGCCGAACGGCGACCTATGCCGATACGGTCCTCGACAGCTTCCGGCGCTCCATCCGGGAGATCGAGCAGTATCTCGGCAACGTCATCTCCATCGAGCGCATGCGAACGCGCGAGGCGCCAGAGCGCGATGGCGCCCGTATTGCCCGCTATGATGAGTTGTTTCAGTTCATCCGGTTTTGCATTACCGGTGAGAACCACCCGGTGCGCCTGCCCGAAATCCCGATGTACCTCGACTGGCTGGCAACAGCGGAGCTTGAACACGGCCTCACCCCGAAGGTTGAAAACAGATTCCTCGGCGTGATTGCTATCGACGGATTACCGGCAGAGAGTTGGCCCGGCATTTTGAACAGCCTCGATCTCATGCCACTCACCTATCGCTGGTCGTCGCGTTTTATCTTCCTTGATGCCGAGGAAGCAAAGCAACGGTTGGAGCGGACGCGCAAAAAATGGCAACAAAAGGTGCGGCCGTTTTTCGACCAACTCTTCCAGACCCAGAGCCGATCGGTTGACCAGGACGCCATGGCCATGGTTGCGGAAACGGAGGACGCCATTGCAGAGGCTTCCTCGCAGCTTGTCGCTTTTGGCTACTACACGCCGGTCATCATTCTGTTCGACGAGAGTAGAGAAAACCTGGGCGACAAAGCCGAGTCCGTTCGACGGCTAATCCAGGCCGAAGGATTTGGCGCGCGGATCGAGACCTTGAATGCCACCGACGCTTTCCTCGGCAGCTTACCGGGCAATTGGTACTGCAACATCCGGGAACCGCTGATCAATACGCGAAACCTTGCCGACCTCATCCCGCTCAACTCCGTATGGTCGGGCAGTCCAATTGCGCCGTGCCCGTTTTATCCACCCGACGCGCCGCCACTCACACAAGTGGCTTCCGGATCGTCACCGTTCCGACTGAACCTTCACGTCGACGACGTGGGGCATACCTTGATTTTCGGCCCTACCGGTTCGGGCAAATCAACACTTCTTGCGCTGATCGCGGCGCAGTTTCGCCGGTATGACGGAGCGCAGGTTTTCGCCTTCGACAAGGGCAACTCCATGCTGCCTTTGACGTTCGCGGTCCACGGCAATCATTACGAAATCGGCGGTGATCAGGGGGAGGGGGCAGGCCTTTGCTTTTGCCCACTCTCAGACCTCTCAACCGACACAGACCGAGCTTGGGCCTCCGAATGGATCGAAACGCTCATCTCGCTGCAGGGTGTTGCGGTGACCCCGGATCATCGAAACGCCATATCGCGGCAAATCAGTCTAATGGCGGGAGCACCAGGCCGGTCGCTGTCGGATTTCGTAAGCGGCGTGCAAATGCGCGAAATCAAAGATGCGCTCCACCACTACACGGTCGATGGCCCCATGGGCCAGCTTCTCGACGCCGAACAGGATGCGCTCACCCTCGATCTATTCCAGTGCTTCGAGATCGAGCAACTGATGAACATGGGCGAGCGAAATCTAGTGCCGGTGCTGACCTATCTGTTTCGCCGGATCGAAAAGCGGCTCACGGGGGCGCCCAGCCTCATCATTCTCGACGAAGCATGGCTCATGCTCGGCCACCCCGTCTTTCGTGACAAAATCCGCGAGTGGATGAAAGTGCTTCGCAAGGCCAACTGCGCCGTCGTTCTCGCCACCCAATCGATCTCGGATGCGGAGCGCTCGGGGATTATCGACGTCTTGAAAGAATCCTGCCCAACGAAGATATGCCTCCCAAACGGTGCTGCGCGCGAGGCTGGCACCCGCGACTTCTACGAACGCATCGGCTTCAATCCCCGTCAAATCGAGATTGTTTCGGCCGCTATTCCCAAGCGGGAATATTACGTGACCTCTCCTGACGGGCGCCGGCTGTTCGACATGGCTCTCGGACCAGTCACCCTTTCCTTCGTGGGAGCGTCAGGCAAAGCCGACCTCGCTCGTATCCGCGAACTTGTCTCCATTCACGTCAAAGCCTGGCCGACCCAGTGGCTCATCGAAAGAGGGATCAATCGCTATGCTTGACCACAGGCTATCGCTGAAAAAGGGAACCGTAACCGTCGCGATTGTGACAGCTCTCGCCATCGGCGCTTCGCCGCCGGCGTTTGCCGGCACGGCGACCGGCGCAGCAACCGAGTGGACACAGCTTGCCAACAATGCACAGCTCGTCGACCTTCTGAAAAGCTCCGGTCTGCAGGTCGACAATCAGCTGACGCAGATCAGCCAGCTGGCCGAGCAAATCCAGAACCAGATGAGGATTTACGAGAACATGCTGCAAAATACAGCGCAGTTGCCTGAGCACATATGGGGGCAGGTCGAGGGCGACCTCAATAGACTTCGCAGTATCGTGGATCAGGGTCAGAGCATTTCGTTTTCGATGGCAAACGCGGACGACATCCTGAAACAGCGCTTTCAATCCTATGCCGATTTGCAAGCCGCAGCCAGCAATGGAACCGACCTGTCGTCGTACTACGCAGGTTGGTCCGAAACCAATCGCGACACCGTCGCAAGTACGCTGAAAGCAGCAAGCCTGACGGCCGATCAATTCGACAGCGAGGAAAGCACGATGAGCTCGCTTCGAAATATGTCGGAGTCGGCCAACGGTCAGGTGAAAGCCCTTCAGGTCGGCCACGAGATTGCAGCACAGCAGGTTGCGCAGATGCAGAAGCTGCGGGGCCTGGTTTCCCAGCAGATGACAATGATGGGAACCTGGCTGCAAAGCGAGCAGACCGACAAGGATCTCGCGCAGACTAGGCGCGAGGAATTCTTCAGCAGCACAGCACCGTCCACCTCCGGCGGGGAAAAGATGAAGGTGGAATGGTGAGAACGAAACTCATTCTGATTGCAATCGCATCGTTGCTCGCCATTGGCGCCACCGGCTTCTGGTTCGTGATTTCGGAGAAACAGGAGGCACAGCATCGCCGCGTGGAGTTTTTCGATTCGTCGAAATCCTATCCGACTACCGGCGGAGAGAAGATGAAGATCGAATGGTGAACCAATGACAACCTCCATCGGCGAAATGCGGCTGGCTCTGCTTCTTGTCACCATTCCTGTCATGATTACTCACCCTGCGCTTGCGCAGGAAGGCTCGGTTCTGACATCGCTCCAAACGCAAATAACTACCGCTGCCAAGGGATGGGAGACCACCATCATGGATGCGGCGAAATCGCTATTCTGGATCCTCGCCACTATCGAGATCGGACTTGCCGCTGTCTGGCTGGCATTGCAGGCAGCATCCCTTGATAGCTGGTTCGCCGAGCTTGTTCGCCGAATCATGTTTGTCGGCTTCTTCGCGTTCGTCCTCTCTCAAGGCCCAGCCTTCGCCAAGGCTGTCGTCGACAGCCTCTTTCAGATTGGCGCCGGCGGAGGGACGGCTTCTCCTGCGGACGTTTTCAATGCTGGCCTGACAGTGGCGACGAAAATGTCTGAGAAGGTGCAGTTCGGCCTTTTCGAGGATAATGCGCTGGCGATCTCGGCCGCATTCGCCATGGTTGTCACGGTCATTGCTTTTTCTCTCGTCGCCGCAATTTTTGTTTCCGTCATGGTCGAGATGTATCTTGGACTTCTTGCGGGCATGATCATGCTTGGCCTCGGCGGTTCATCCTTCACCAAGGATTTCGCCGTCCGTTATCTGGTCTATGCTTTTTCGGTTGGCATGAAACTGATGGCGCTCGTGATGATCTCCCGCATCGGCTCCGAGGTTCTCATCGGACTTGCGAACGAACCAAATGTCGGAGACCAGTTTCAGACTGCGCTCGCGATCGCCGGCATTGCTGTCGTGGTATTTATCATCGCGATGTATGTGCCAAATATCATCCAGGGCGTGGTCCAAGGCGCGTCAGTCACAGGCGGAATGGAAACCATCCGCCATGGCGGGCAGACAGCCTCCTTTGCGACCGGCGCCGCATTTCTGACGGCGGGTGCTGCGGGAGCTGGATTCGCAGCAGCACAGTCGGCGCGTGCAGGTGGATCATCCGTCGCCGGCGCTACTCTTCGCGGAATCGGCGCCAGCTTTGGATCCGGTGCAAAAGCCGCAGGATCCGCGGCAAAGGAGAAGGCTATTGGTTCACCCGGCGCCTATGCTGGTTCAATCCTGGGCCTCGCCAACGCGAAACTGGATCAAGCCCGTGGCAAGGGATCTTTGCCGGGCCAACCGCCTGAACGCCAGGACAAATAGTAATCTGTAGACAAGGAAACTCATATGGCAGCGCCACGCGCCCCGGAAAACCCGTACCTTGCCGCACGGCAAGAGTGGTCAGAACGATACGGCTCTTATGTCAGAGCGGCCTCGGCCTGGCGAACGGTCGGAATTCTGAGCCTCGGCATGGCCGTAATCGGCTTTGGGTACGCACTTTACCTGAGCACACAGGTCAAACTCGTGCCGTACATCGTCGAGGTCGACAAACTCGGGAACACCGTTTCGGCAGGATTTCCGCAGCAGATCGAATATGCCGATGCCCGGGTCATCCGGGCGACGCTCGGAAGCTTCATTACGAGCTTCCGCTCCATAACCCCGGATGCCGTCGTCCAGAAACAATATATCGACAGAACCTATGCGCTTCTGAGAACAAGCGATCCGTCGACCCAGAAGATCAACGCCTGGTTCCGCGGCAATTCTCCGTTCGAAAAGGCGGTGAACGCCACCGTCGCCATCGAGGTGAACAACATCGTCGCACTGTCGAACCAGACCTACCAGATCGACTGGACCGAGTATGAGCGGGATCGAAAGGGCAAGGAAATCGCCAAACGCAGATTTCGCGGCATAGCGACTGTCGCGATCACTGCACCCCAGGACGAGGCAACGATACGGCTCAATCCGATCGGCCTTTACGTCAAGGACTTCGACTGGACCGCGCAACTGTAAGGGCAGGGGAATTCAATGAATACAAGGATACACCGGGCAGCACTCTGCTGCGTGACGGCGTTCGCTCTTTGGAGTGTGGGAACGACATCGGGCTCTGCACAAAGCCTGACAACCAATGAAGCGAAGGGAACTACCCTTTCCAACAAATGGCGCGGCCAGCGGGGACTGGTGACAACCGGCGCTGATGGAAAAGTCATCTTCCTCTTCGGTGAAACGCAGCCTTCTGTTGTCTGCTCACCATTGCAGGTTTGTGACATCGAACTACAAGGCGGGGAGATTGTACGCGACGTGCTCGTGGGCGACACAGTGCGCTGGAAAATCGAACCGGCAACATCAGGTGCTGCAGGAGGTCAGGCAATTCACCTGATCGTCAAACCGTCGGAACCGGGTCTGATCACATCGATGGTGGTGACAACGTCAAGGCGCACCTATCACATCCAGCTTAAATCGCACCCAAACCAGTACATGGCCCGCGTCGGCTTCGAGTATCCTGAAGATGCCGCAACGAAGCTGTCCGATATCAACGCCCGCATCCAAACGATGACAAATCCGGACGGTGGCGTGCCACCGGAGCACCTCGCTTTCTCGTATGCGCTGAGCGGCAGCGCGCCCTGGAAGCCAAAGCGCGTTTTTTCGGATGGTCAGAAGACCTACATCCAGTTTCCGCGCATCCTCTCTGGCCAGGACGCGCCGATTCTCTTCGTGGTTTCGGGCGGGAAAAACCGGATCGTCAACTACCGCATGAAGAACGACATGATGATTGTCGATTACAACGTCGACAAAGCCATTCTTGTTTCGGGCGTCGGCTGGCGCCAGCAGAAGATCACTATCCGGCGGGGAGACTGACCGATGCGCTTGAACCTTTTGCCATTCGTTGCCGCCCTTATCCTATCAGGTTGTCAGACCGGGAACGACGCCCTGACGACGAGTGCTGCGCCTTCCACTGTGTCCGGCCCGGCAGCAAGCGCAATCGCTGGCGATCTGGCCGGACGCTTTGCCGAGCAGGCCGGGTCCACCACCACCGCGATCAAGCTGCATACGGACACATCGGATTTTTCGACTGCGCTTGAAGCCGCGCTGAAGGGCTGGGGTTTTACTGTCTTGACGGATGACACGGCTGATTCAGGGAACGACAACACCAAACCGATCGAGTTGGCGTATTCCCTGGTCGACTTCGACGGACAGGTTCTGGCGAGACTATCCACTGAAACGCTCGAGCTTGGCCGGGCTTATGCGATCTCGGCTAGCGGCGCCACGCCGTCGAGCCCGCTCTCGTTGATGAAGCGAAGCTGAGGAAAGGCGATCATGGTACAGTCGCTCCAGCTCGGCAATCCGAGCAACACCACGCAAGAAAAAGGCATGAAAAGGCTCAACCGTCTGCCGGTTTTCTTCGGGATTGGCATCACGGTGGTCGTGGCCGCCGTACTGGTCTACGGCATCTCTTCCCGTGGACTGCGGTTTGGCGAAAAAAACCCAAGTGAAGCAGGCTCAAACGTCCCGGCTTCGACCTTCGCTGATCAGATGAAGCGTGGGGTGAAAGACGGCATCATCGGCGATCGCGAAGAGCAGCCCGTATTCCAGCCCGCGCCCCCAACCCAGACAAAGGTGGAAACCACGCCGGTTGAGGAAGAGCAGATAAAGCGGCAGGTCCGGGAAGAACGCCGGCCGCGGATGGAATCGGAGGAAGAATGGCTGGAGAGGCTTCGTCGCGAACAACGCGAGCAGGTCCTTCGTGAACAGCAGCGCCAACGCATGGCGAGCCTCCAGGCCCGCGCAACGGCGTTGGACTCGCCGCTCAAGGTCAAAATCTCGGAACTCGGAAATATCCCGACCGATACACGGACATCTGACCGGCAACCGACCAGCACCAGCAGCGCCTCTGATCTCTATGCCACGGCCATGAAATCCGGTCTCATGGGTCAGAACGTCGATCCGAACGGCCAGACTTCGAAACAAGACTTCTTCAACGCCGACATCAAGGATCTTGGTTACCTGCCGAACCGGGTGGTTCCCCAACAGTCGCGCTATGAGCTAAAGCGCGGCTCAGTCATCCCGGCGACGATGATTACCGGCATCATTTCCGATTTGCCGGGCCGGATCACAGCGCAGGTGAGCCAGCACGTCTACGATAGCGCCACCGGCCACTTTCTGTTGATCCCGCAGGGGACCAAACTGTTCGGTCGCTATGACAGCAAGGTTTCGTTTGGCCAGAGCCGGGTTCTCGTGGTTTGGACGGACATTATCTTCCCGAATGGCTCGACGTTGCAGATCGGCGGAATGGCTGGTGCGGACTCGAAGGGGTACAGCGGCTTCGCCGACAAGGTCAACAACCACTATCTTCGCACCTTCGGATCGGCAGCGCTCGTCGCACTGATCGGGACGGGTATCGACATGGCGGTTGCCGAGAGCTCCACGCTCGCTACCCAGGATACAGCTTCAGACGCAGCCCGGCGTAATTTCGCGGAGACCTTCGGCCGCGTCGCCGAGCAGACCATCACCAAGAGCCTGAATGTGCAGCCCACGATCCGGATCAGACCAGGCTACAAGTTCAATGTTCTGGTTGACCAGGATATCGTCTTCCCCGGACAATACAGTGGTTGATGGCGTGTTGTTGCGCGGACAATAACCTGCATAGAGGGGAACTGAGACACCGAGCGCCTGCTGCATCAGTGCGCGAACGGTCTCAGAAACCTCGAAGATACCGCAGCAAACCGGAGAGCGACCATACCCGTCAGCACGTCCAACTTCTTCAACAGCCAGGCCCGCCCGGCGATAGACCCGCGCCAGGTGCGGTTCGTAATTGGAGACCAGCGCCTGGATGCCATGGCTCAACCCACATTCGCACAACGCCAGCAGCAGCATGCCGAAAGCCCTCCCTGTTTCCAATCCTGGGAAGTCCTTGGAGAGCGTTTTCTCATCGAGACACATTCTTGTTCCCTCGAAAATGCCAGGCGCAATCAGGCTTGCTCCCGCGAAAGTGTCGCGGAAGACATCGTAGAGAAGCGTGGGCCCCGTTGTTGGCATCAGTCGTAGCGTTCCATAAAGACGATCCGCGCGATCATTGCACCACATCAAATAAGCCGGCCGCAGGTCATCATATTCGTCGCGTTCGCAATCCCCCTCGATCGTAACGGCCCAACCGAGTTGGTCATGAAATACGCGCTTGCGCAGCCGAAACGCCTGATCCATGAGGGACTTGTAACGGTTGTATTGATGCGCCTGAATCAAAATGAACAAGGTTTTTCCTCCAGCTGTTGATCTTTGCCGGAAAATGGCGGCTTGCCGCAGCTCACGAAATTCCCGCACATGGGCACACTCAAATGCGGGTATTGTCAGAACTACGCAGCGGTCAGCTCATATCGAGATCAGGCGCAGCTTCAGGGCAAGGGTGGCCGCCGCAGAGACTGTCCCGCAACCGAGTTTCGTCCTGGCCGACTTTAGGTAACTGCGAGTCGTATGGTGCGAGAGGCCAAGAATGAGCGCGATGTCCTTGCAATCCTTGCCGAGCCCGCTCCAATACAGGCACTCACGCTCCCGTGGGCTCAGGGCCGGGATCGGATCACTCTCTCCGTGCAGCTCGAAGACTGCCATCTGGTGCACGAGATATGCGAGATCGACCCATTCGCTCCGATGCAGATCGAGCAGAACGTTCCAGTCTTCAGCGGACGTGTTCGAATTGAAAGACAGAATGGCGCGCCGGCCGGCTTTATCCGAAATCGGAATGGAGAAGCCGAAGCGGCCGACACCATGGCGCATTGCGTCCTCTAAGAACGTGAGCGTTTCGGACGCGAACTCGAGCTCTCGCCAATCGAATGGCAGCTGGCGCAGAAATCCCTCCCGCGCCACCGGATCGATGTGGACATAGCCCTTGAGCAAGTAAGTGGACACCCACGCAGCCGGGTAGGTCGTCCGCACGAACGGGGCGTCGAAATCACCTATCACTGTCGACGCGAGATGGTAGGTAACGAAATCCACGCGATAAATGGATTGTATCAAATGGAGGGCTTCGTTGACTGTGCCTGCCCTCGTAAAGCGCTCTTTGACGCTGGAAAAATCGGTGGGGGATCCGGTCAATATACGTTTCCAGCACTGCGGCCCGACAATCGCCGCGGAGATCGTATGATCGATCATACGAGTTCCGCAGAGATGCAGATATTCAGGAACCGCTGCTTTAGTCCGATTGTTTTCGGAGATCAACGCAACTTCTCGACGAGAAAAGGCAAATCGCCCAAAACAGTTCGAAAGAGTTGCCAGTCCGCGTTATGTGCGCCCGTGCATCGGCAAGCGATTTCAGTCTTGCGCCACGGATTTCGGTTGTGCGCCCAATGTCCTGAAGATACTGCGTTGATCGCGCTAGGCGGTCCAGCCTGGTCACCACAAGGAACTATCTTTCATCGGAAGTCCCTCTCTACGCCTAGTAGCCGGTGTCACAGCGCCGATCAGAGGTCGGCTTTCTGCCGAAGCCCATCCAGCCATTCGCACGACACCGCCGCGACCGCGTCGCGCAACATGGTCACCGCGGCCCGGATCGCCTTCAGATCGTCGCTGCCTATATCGTAGCTCACCGAGTAGCGGGCCTCGACATAGGCGCGTTTCGTCAGTTCGAAGCGTCGGCGGTCGAGCTTGGTTGCCCGCGGCCAGATCTGGGTAAGACGCGGTTCGCGGTCCTCTGCCAGCGAGCGCAAAAACTTCAGATTATGCGAGCGCGGAACATATTGGCCGCGCACGAGCAGGAAGCAGGTGTAGGCCCGCTCCGCTGCCTGGTGCAGGGTGAACGCCGCATCGTTAAATTTTCGCTTCTCGATGCAAAATTCCGCTATTTCGAGCGCATCGTTCACCTTCGCCGACCAGTCCACGAAATAGCCGTTGGCCATCGTATATGCATCCGACGCCGTCAGCGGCATCGGGGTGGCCAGTTCGCTTCCGGGCAGGCTGTAGAGCGTGATGCCGTCGCGCGCGATGTCGACCCAAAAATATTCCCCGCGCTTCAGCCCGCGGTTCACCTCATCGAGCGTATGCACGATGATGTTCACAGGCCGCGCGATCGCAGCATCGCGCAGGATCTTGTCCTCCGCGACATACCAACAGTCCGCGATATCGGTGAGGTCGGCGTGGCTGACGATGATCAGCAGATCATAATCGGACTGATAGCCATTCTCAGGCTCGTCAACCCAGTCGCCGCGCGCATAGCTCCCAAAAAGGATAATTTTCTGGACTTTGCCGTTCTTCTTCCACGGCTGCGTCGCGCGCGAGATCGCGACGGCAAATTCGTCCATCAATATCCGCGTCGCTCGCGCCAGTTCTTCCTGCTGGACCGGCGGAAGATGATCCACATCGTTTCTCATCATCGGTTTCTCGCTGTCTTCACGTCCGGTGGCAAGGCCTTATTGCAGCAAATGCGCGTCGGTGTCCCCAGATCGGATACTTAAAACTATGCCGAGCCGATAACCGTGATGTTGATGGCAAACGGCGACATACCGCGACCACTCGGCAGAAGGGACTGCAAATAGCAATAACCACAAGAACGCAGTGATACTGTCGCTCTGTGGCTTGGTGGAGTTGTAAAGCTGTTTCAGGCAACTTGGCGCGTTCTGCAAAGATCGCCGGATCAGATGGCTGCCAGTTGGATGTGCTACCGCTTTGACCGTGGTGTCGACCATGATCTGTTCCAATTGGCGCTCAATTAAGGCCTCAGGCCTGACGCCGAACTGCAATGGTGACAAACGATTTTCAATTTTCCCGAACGAGCCGATCGCCTGCGCCAACAAATCTACGGTGGCGCCAAGGAGGATCGGCCGCTATAAGCGCTGATGAGGCAGTACGCGCTGTCTCCGGGCTTTGTAACCCGAAGCACACCGGTTTGGTGTCCGCCGTTAGGGCACCGAATTCCTCGATCTATGGTCGGGGAGCCATGGACGTATGTCCAGGTTCCTCGGAACTAAAGGTCCTTGGGCTGAGTGTGCTCGGTTACAAACTCCCCGATCGCCAGGGGTCAGGAACTATGCGGGGGCGCACCGCGCATTCCTCTTTTGGGAGCTTAACATGGACGCCGATGACCGGTTGAATGGTGAGACAATCGATCTGAAGCCGCTGGTAGGGCTCCTGCATGGGCTTCCGTCATCAATCATTGAGCGCCTCACGGTCGATGCAATCCACGAGCATCGCACATTGTTGGAGCAGGCTGAAAACCTGTTCAATGAACTGCCCGCTGAGGTCAAAGCCGGCAAGGAAGCTGGTAGCAATGCCCATGTTGCCTATCTCGAAACAACCATCAGGTTGCACGCGCAAATGTCGGCCTTGACGACCCTGCTTCACATTCTGGGCTACACGCCAAAGGTCTGAACCGCCGGACCGCCCTAAATTAATCCCCGCCGAATTGCCAGCGCCACCACCTGCGCATGATTGGCCAGATTGTATCGTGTTCTTACATCGTCAATCGCCGAGCGGACGCCGGCATATTTTGCCTGTTCCAGTTCAGCGATCACTTCGACGGTCTTGCCAAGTGAGAGCCAGCGAATGTAGGTCGCCTGCTTCGGGGTCAAAACAATTTTTTCCTCGATGGACGGCGTGACCCGCAAATGCTCGAAACGCGTGTGAAGCTGGGAGACCGCTGATGCCGCTGTGATCGCATCGATTTCCACATCACCGGCCAGCGACGGCTTCGCCGATGCGAAGGTCAACATGGACATGGCGCCGTTGGCGGTTGCGACAGGAATGGAAACACCGGAGCGAATGTTGAAATCAGCGGCTCTTGAAAAGAAGTTCGTCTGCTCTTTGGAGAGCGAACTCTTGTCTGCCTCGCCGGACCAGGCAAAAGCGCGTCTTATGAGTTGCGCCTGCCGCATGACCGGATCGATGAACCGGTAGTCCAGCCTGTCGTAGATTTTCTGCCATTCGAAATCGTAGTTTGACACCGCGTAGGTCTGGCCAGGACGAACATTGACGAAGGCATAGCCTGCGAAATCGAACCGTTCAGCGAGATTGGCCAGCGCGCCCTTCACCATGGACTGATCGTTTCCGATCGCGGTGACATCCAACAGCTTTTCGACCCAGTTTGACATCCATACTCTCCCTGTGAAGCGCACCCTTCCCGCGGTGGCGGAATGCGGCTGCAGTCAGAAGGCCCGCGACGCACGCGAACAGCGACCTTGTAAAGAGTGAGGCATATTCACTCGCGTAAGTTGATCGTCAAGGAACGGTTTTCTATTTTGTTTTCGCGAGATTGAAAACCTCCGATTTTGTTCACTCGCGGAAACCTGTGGCAGAAAGACGACGCATTGACTCTGTCTTTGCCCCGGGCGGCGCTTTCATCTGTCATTGCCTCGGAAAATGCACCATACCTTGAAGGTTTTTGGAGAAAGTTCATGTTGCAGCTCACACACGACACCGAACAGCTCGCCCGCAAGGTGGCGGCCTGTGTAGGCCTCAGACCTGAGCAACTCATCCGCGCGGCGCTTGAGCGTGAAGCGAAGGCGCTCGGCGTTTATCACGGTCAGCCCGGCAAACAGCGGATGACGGTGGAACAGATGATCGCTCTTGGCAAGAAAGTCACCGCCCTGCCACTGCTCGATCCGCGCTCCCCAGAAGAGATTATAGACGATCTGAACGAACTATGATCGTCGTCGATTCTTCTGCTGTGGTCCCCATCCTGGAAGAGGAAGCTGACCGTCTTCTTTATGCTCATGTCATTCAGGACGCTGACGATCTCACCGTCTCGGCCGTTAAAGCTCACGAGTGCCGTCGTTCTACGTCGTAGGCGAGGCCCAGAGGGTGAGCAGATCATCTGGATCTTTCTGGCCGATAACGGCATTCAGATCGCTCCCTTCGATGAGGAGCACCTAGAAAGGCATCCGAAGCGTTCGGACGATACGGCAAGGGCATAGATCCGAAATCCAGGCTCAATCTTGCCGACTGCGCGTCCAATGCACTCGCAAAGAGCCTGTCAGTTCCTTTGTTGTCAACGGCGATGAATTCATACACACCGATATTGAGGTCGCAGTTCGCTTAGCCGTGCAAGCGACGAAATTCAACGCGTCGCTACTGCCTTCTCACCCGTGACATTTCGATCCTGAGACGCAACCTGCTGGCGTCCGCTTCAGTTAAGCCAGTCTGGCCCAACATAAAACGAGCACGCAGCACTTTACCAACTTGACGAACTTAACCAACCTTGCCATATATAGTCTTCTGAACGAAGGGTGAGACATGGCATCTCTGAAGTCAAAAACCAACCTACGCGACGGTGCAAGTGGGCGCGACAAACCGGGCGCAGAATCCATGGCTTTTTTCCTGACCACAGGCGCCGCCCCGCTGGCGAAGGGGAGAGCCGCTTTCAAGATCAAGATCCCGGACAACGCATCAAAAGCGCTGACCGGCAATCCCAATCGCGTTAGGGCGCTCCTCCAGGAATACGGGCAGGCGATAGCAAAAAGCCGTTCTGCTGGCCGCCCGGTCAGCTTCCGTGTCGATGTCGATTCCGAAGGCGAGATGGTTGTTACTCCCGTTGAGGAGGTGGAAAGGACAACTGCGCCTGTCGCGGAGGAAGAAGATGCACTGGAACCGGAGTTGGAGCAGGCGTTGGTGGCCGCGCGTGCGCGGGGACGCTTAAAGGCTGCTGAGGTCCTCAGCGGCACTGACATGCTGAATGCCGACGAATTCGCCAAGCTGCTTGGCACAACACGGGTAACGGTGAATTCAAAGCGTCAGAGCGGACTGGTGTTGGGACTAGATGGCGCGAAACGCGGCTTTCGGTTCCCGGATTGGCAGATCGATGCCGATGGAAAGCCCTTTGCAGCGCTTGCAACGCTCTATGAACGACTAGGCGGAGCCTGGGCGGTTTATCGCTTCCTGGTCCAGCCCCACGGAGAGCTAGACGGATTGACAGGCCGCGAGGCATTGGAGCGGGGACGGGCCGAGCAAGCGCTCGAGGTTGCCGAGAGCATTGGTCGAGATTTCCGCTAAATGGCAGGTGCTCTGCCGCCTCCCGGCTTTGCGAATGCAAGCCTTCACCTGCACACGGTCGCGGCGGGGCTTCGGTACGGTCGCATCTATCTGGGCAGATACCCCGATCCGCTGGGCTTTGGGAAGACGCCGAGCCGTTTCAGCGATCCCCGGCGGCGCAAATTCGCCAACCGGTTCGGGCTGCTCTATTTGGGCGATACGGTGAAGGTTTGCTTTCTCGAAGCCGTTCTGCGCGACCAGCGCGATGGGATCCTCGGCGACCTACCGATCGCTGAGTCCGAACTATATGACCGTCATTTCGCGGAGATCGAGGTCACTACGCCATTGACGATGGTCGATCTTCGCGACGATGGGCCGATCAAAATGGGTGTGCCGACGGATGTCTCGAAGGGCTCAAAGCAATCCCTCGCACGGCAATGGGCGGTCGCCTTCCATGAACACCGTACACAAGTGGACGGTGTTATCTACCCGTCTCGGCTCAACGGCCACACGAACCTTGCAGTTTTCGATCGAGCCATCGAAAAACTGAAGGCGGTCGGGACGAAAAAGCTGATCCTTGCTCCCGGTCTGGCTGATGTGCTCAACGACCTCAATGTCGCAGTTATCGAACCGGATCCCTGATGTCTTGCCTGTCTTCAAGGTAGAATCCAGCGCTACTTCTGCCCACCGATCCGGGACAAATCGACCCGAATTCCCGCAGCCCCAATCTCTTTCTCGTCTGAGCGCTCCGCTTCGCTCTGGGAGAGCGTAGCTCCAGCCGGTGCGTCCGTGATGTCTGGAACAGATTCTTTTCGATCGACGATTGCTCCGCCTGGGTCCTCCGCCTGAAACACGCTCTGCCCCTCGAACTGGCCGGAGTTCCAAGCATAAACAGCATCTTCGAACATCAGGGGAAACACCTCTGTGCTCTTGGGGTTGCCATACCATTCCGCGACAATGCGCATGATCTTTGCGAACATATTCGTCCCGATGCGAAGGTTTTCGCAAGGATCGACCAGATCTGATTTCAGCTCGGATATGTCCTTTACGCCCACACCCGCCGGAAACTGTGTCAGACCAACCCGCACGACAGCTTGTCCGACATACTGGCGTATGACCTCCATCGCCTCGTCGGGTGTTTTCGGTTTAGGTATGAGGATGAGCCGCCCTCCGGATTTCACCGTGACGGCCAGCGGGTCGCCAGGACCGACCGCAGATACGAACTGCTCAACGATCGCGGGTTTCAACAAGGGATCAGCACATTGTTCGATAAAGGCAGCATCCATGACGAAGGCTCCAAAGTTCAGGTGTTGAAGGAAATCACAAGAGGGACGCCAAACAGGTCGGACCAGGCCTTCGCGCTCGCGCGTTGGATGGCGACGATGTTGCCGCCAGTTGCCCACCAGCCATTGCCCATCAGAACAATCGCGTCGGGCCGATAAATCATCGAGTGGAGAATGGGCCACAGCACGAGTTGTTCGTAGCAGATGAGAGGCGCGATCTTCTTGCCAGCGATCTCGACAACGGGGTTTGCGAAAAAGCTGGCGCGGGCGCCGCCGGTCTGCCCGGTCCATCGCTCCCAGGGACGCCACATCGACACCGGCACGGGCATGCGCTCGTGATAGAGGACATTTCCGCCATCGGAATCGATGGCCATCATGACGTTGTCGTAACCCTCAGCGTCGATCACTGCCGCGCCGGCGATTACCGTCACAACGGTCCCTCGCAATCCTTCCCGCCAGAGACGTTCAAGAGTAGGCGTCCAGAAACCCAGCGCGCTTTCAGGCAGAACCACGACGGCTGCGCCGGCTCCCTCAGCCTCCCGAACGAGGCCGATCAATTGGTGTTGACGTTCAAGCGAGCGATCGCGGCCAAGGCTCGAACCCATTTCGAGGTCGACACCACGCCACCCCTCCAATAGGATCTGATTTGTCCCCGATGCGGCGGACCAAAGCCATAGACCTGTTAGGGCAATGGCGATAGCCGGCCCGATCCGGGTTACGAGACCGATCAGGCCGGCTGTCAACGCGAGAAGCCCCCACCATCCCCATCCCGGAAACAAAATGCCGGCCGCCGTCAGCGGATGCGCCCAGCCTGTGATGCCGAGCGGCGGCAGACCGGTGAGAGCCAAGATCAGGAGATAGCGCCCTGCTTTTGCCGAGCCTGATCGCGCCGTCCAGAGTGCCGCATGGACAGCAACGAAAGACGATGCCGCCACGATCCAGAAGCAGAGCCCGACCCAGAGATCCGCTGAAAAGAACTGGCCGACGCCGACAGGCAATCCTCGTGACGCCGCCAGGAAATAGCCGGCCGCGACCAGGGCTGCGGCGATGCGCGTCGGTGATCGCGCCCACAGAAGCGGGAAGAAGGTTGCCGCAGGCAGCAGGGGCGCCTGGCCGCTCCAGCCGATCGTACCAATAACGACGGCGAGGGGGACGAGAACGGCAGTCATCATAACGTCACGGCGCATAGGTCAACACCTCTTGCGCTAGACCGAGAACACCGGAATCCGGAACCGGCCCGAAATACCGGGAATCCCATGAGCCGATAAAGTCCGAGTGCAAATACACTTCTCCTGGTAGCAACATTCCACTTTGACCATGACGAAGAGAGCGCCCCTGTCCGTCCTTCTCGAAAATGCGGGAGTTGCGGATTGGTACGCCATCAATGGCGACGAGATCGGTGACTGCCACGCGCTGTCCGGTGACGGCCACAACGGTCTTGATCAATGGCCCGAACCCGCCGGGGCAAAGACCCGAACGCAGATATCCACGTCGGCGCGCCTCGCGCAGGGCGGAGTTGTCCGGCGGACAAACGAACACCATTTCACCGGGCCGGATCGAACGGGTGATCTGAACAATGCGCCAAAGGCCGAGCGGCTCGCTCGGCGTCATGTTTATCCGCAAACCACCGATATAACCTGCGACCAAAAGGAGGATCAACAGGCCGCAAGCCAGTGACAAAGTGCAGAATGCAAAGCGTCGTTGACGGTGCATCGTGCCTGGTTCCATCCCCGCAGCCGTCATTTGAGGGAAAGTCCCTTGGTCTGAGTTTGACGTGCCGTCTCCGCTTGCTTCAGCGCCAGCGTAGTGCGCTCGTGCACGGCGAGCTGCTGCACTGTGCGCATGCTGCTCCAAGCTGCTTGCACCTCGCTCTTCTGGATCGGGCTCATGCCTGCCGTCAGCTTATGAAAGGTTTCACCGTTTGCATCCTTTGCCGACAGCGGCAACAGGCTTCGTTCTCCAAAACGTTCCGATACGGCCTTGGCAAAACCTTCGAGTTCTGCCTTGACCATTTTGTCGGCAAGCACAAACTCGAGACCGGCAGGTAGGTCATTTCGATCGATCGCATCGCGCAGCCGCTCAAGCATCTGCCTGGCCGATGCAGAGAGCGCCGGGATATCGACGGAAACTTTGAGGCGGACTGCCCGCTCCTCGGTTTCATGCTTGCGCTCAGTTTCTGCTCGTACGGTCAGATAACGCTCAAGGTTGCGCGCCAAGGCGGGCGCGTTGAGAAGCGCCGTATCGCGCGCCGCCCTCTCCGTGCGGCCGGCGAAGATGCCGGTCTTGCCCTTTAGTGCTCCAAAACTTGCCGGCTCAGCTGCGATCTTTGCGAGCGTTGTCTGCGCTCTTGCCGGATCCTTGAGCATGGCATCGACATTGACCGCCTTGAACGCGGTCTCCGGCTCGGCGAAGATCTGGTGGAAGCGTGCTGCAACCTCCTGCCATTGCCTTTTGAGACCGGGATCGGCGGCGAGACGATCCTCGACGGCATGGTTGATCGATTTCGGGAAAGTCGTGATGCCTGATACCATTGGCTTTGTCTCCATGACGGGTTCCGGGGTCGCCCGAGTATTCGACCGCTTGATCCCGAGCTGCACGCCGATCGTCGCAAGTCGAGCGGCGAGATCGACGACCCTTTCTTTCTGCCGCACGGTCCAGTCGAGGCGATCGCGAACGAGGGTGCGGGCGACGTTGACCAGATGCAGGCCGCGCGCGTCGGCAAAACGAAGAGCCGCGCGATAGAAGGTGCCTTTTTCGTAATCGAGCGTTGTCTCTTTCGAGTTCTTGCGGGATAGGAGCTCGACGAGACCGCCAGACTTGGCGAAGGAACGACTGCCGTAATAGACTGCGAGATCCTCACGATGGCGGGTCATCGCCACATATGTCAGGTGACGATCGAGCGAGAGCGAGGCAAGTACCTTGACCCGGTCAACCGTTGCCCCTTGGCTCTTGTGGATCGTGGTCGCGTATCCATGATCGACGTTGTTGTAGAAGCGCTGCTCTACCGTGATCGATTGCCGGTGTTGGCCTTGCCCAATCTCGGCAACAATACGGCCCGGAGCGGCGTCCACGATCTTTGCCAGCATTCCGTTCTTGACGCCGAGCGAGCCTTCGTTCTTGAGGAAGACGATTTGATCGCCGACGGCAAACCGGCGGATCCCGTCTTCCGTTTTGAAGGCGTGACCGGCCTCGACGAGGCCACGCTCCACCAGCTTGGCGCGCGCCATCGTGTTCAGCATCCGCACATCACGGCGAAGATGGGCGAGGATAAGCGAGGACCCGACCGGATCGTATTCCCGATTCCAATCGGAGATGAGATTTTCGACTGCTTGAGACTTCAAGGTCGAACCCATCATCCTGCCATTGGCGCGATAGGATGCGACGGCTTTACCGACATGGCCGCGGGCAAGATCGAGTGAAGCATCGCGCATCCATTGCTCGCGCTGGCGATAGATGGTTTCAAGTTCTGCGTAACCGATACGATCGGCGATCGCACGGAATGCGGCGCCCGCTTCGATCGGCTGCAGCTGTTCTGGGTCGCCGACCAGAACGAGCTTCGCTCCCCGCAATGTCGCCCGTTCGACAAAGAGCGCCATCTGTTTCGAAGACACCATGCCGGCTTCGTCAAGGACCATGATTGTCTTGTCGTCGAGATGATCGCGACCGTTGTTCCAGCGTAGCTCCCAGGACGACAACGTCCGGGACGGAATCCCCGCTTCGCTCGAAAGACCCTCCGCCGCTTTGCCTGCCAGCGCGCCGCCGACGACACGATAGCCGGCCGCCTCCCACGCCTCGCGTGCGGCCTTCATCATTGTGGTTTTGCCCGCACCTGCACGACCGATGACGGCTGTAATCCGCTCAGGCCCCGCGACGTGCTCGATCGCCACTTTTTGCTCATCAGACAGCCGCGTATGGCGCGAGAACGTCGCTTCGAGCACGGCTGCGCGGACGCCATGGGAGTTGCGCCCAGACAACCAGATCGCCCGGTTGGCCATCTCTGCCTCGAGCCGGATCATCTCGCGCGTCGTGAAGCGTGCTGGCGTGCGGACGCCGGAACTGAAGTCGATCCGCTCACGGTCGAGACGCAACACGTCCGGATCCTGCATGACCCGCGCCATGAGGCTTTGGAAGAGACCGGCGTCATCAACATAGCGGTGTAGAACCTTTGCCACGTCAGGTTCATCGAACACGCTCTTCTCGCGGGTGATGAGGTCGAGTACAACACCTGGATTGCGCTGAATGCGCCTGATGTTTTCGACGCGCCGCGCCTCCTGCAGCTCGGTCCGCTCGAGCTTCGGTGACCAGGTCGGGGCTGACGCTTTCTGCGTCTCCGATTTGCGTTCAATCGCGGTGGCGCCGACGCCGATATGGATCGTTGGCGTCAGGTCGATGCCCTGCTTTTCGAACGACCGGCCGTCGATGCGGATATCGAGGCCGGCAAGGGCGAGATGCCGGTTCTGGGTGGCAAACCATCCATCACGAAAGGCCTTGAAGTCCTCGGCGCCACCAGCCCAAAGTTCGTAAACGATCTTACCGGCGTCATTGCGCATGGGTTGTCCGGCTGGACCGAGAAAGGCGACCTTCTTGGCGCCGAATCCATCCTCGCACAGAGGCCGCAGCGTGGTCATCAAGTGAACATGTGGGTTGCCGGGCGCGTCGTGATAAACCCAGTCGGCGACCATACCTTTCGAGGTAATGTGCTCGACAATGAAGTCGCGCATCAACGCGATATTTTGCTGGGCTGAGAGTTCGATCGGCAGAGCGATCGTGGTGTCCTTGGCGAGTTGCGCGTCGATACGCTTCTCGAACGCTTCGACCTTGTTCCAGAAAGCTTCCGAGGCTCCGGCGACCGAGCGGTCGGCAATCATGGCGCGTAGCCAGTCTGGGGCATCGGCAGGGACCGCGAACTCCTCATGGAGCAGCCCCTGCTTGCGGGTGTAGTCGATCGTCCTCGCTTCGCGCTCGTAGTCCATCCTGGCGCAGTGCCGATAGGCCGCAGACAGTACGGCGCTGCGGCCAGAGCCACGCGCGACGATGCTGACGGAGAAATGCGGGACTGCCACAGGCAAGGCGCTCCTTCTTACAAACGAAATCAACCGGTTCGTCTAGAGCGGGTTGGCCTCGGCCAAAGGCCAAAACAGCACGTCGCGTCAGCGACGTATAATTGCGCCCTTGGATCCGCTCCTTCGGAACGGCGGGATCATTCGCCAAATGCTTGCGCTTTGGCGAGGTACAAATTTGTACCTGTCCTGCCGGGGAAAAATCGGGAACTCTCCTTCAGGAATTCCTCAGACCTCACTGGAGATTGCATCCCGATGAAAAAGCCTACGTCGAAGATCCGCGAAGAACTTGCCCGTCTGCAGGAACAGCTGAAGCAAGCCGAAACACGCGATGCCGAACGTATCGGCCGCATCGCGTTGAAGGCAGGCCTTGGCGAAATCGAGATCGAAGACGTGGCTCTTCAGGCGGCGTTCGAGGACGTGGCGAAACGGTTTTGCGGAAGCCCAGGATCAGGGAAGGCTGGATCAACAGGAAAGGAAAGGGGCAGCTCTCGCTCACGCGCAACGTCGGAAACCGCGCCGATCGGCTCTGGCGCTGCTACGGGCCAGGCTGGCGAGTCTTGAGCGCATGCAGCGGCTAACGACGACAGAGGCTCGAAAAAAGGATGCCCGCGAGAAGATCGAGCTGGGCGGCCTGATTGTCAAAGCCGGGCTGCGCTATGAGAAGCGCGCGCTGCTGCTCGGTGTGCTGATCGAAGCGAAGAAAAGGATCAGGGGTGATGAGACGGAGCGATCACGGCTCATCGCAATCGGCGCGGAGGCATTCGGCGATGACGGCAAATAGGGTTCTGCTCGCCGTTGTGCCGCCACTGATAATGATTGCCATCGCACTCGCATTACCAGGGGTCGAACAGTGGCTCGCGACGTTCGGAAAAACGGCAGATGCGAAAATGACGCTCAGTCGGATCGGTCTGTCACTGCCCTATGTCACAAGCGCTACGATCGGGCTGATCGTTCTTCTTTCTGCCAACGGATCGCTCAACATCAAGACGGCAGGATGGGGCGTTTTGGCTGGATCGGGCGCCGTCATTGTGCTGGCCGCCATTCGGGAAGGGACGCGGCTTTCGCAATTCGCGGAGCAGATTCCCACTGGCAATGCGATCCTGTCCTATCTGGATCCGGGAACGATGGGCGGCGGGGCGGCAGTTTTGATCTGCGGCATCTTCGCGCTTCGCATCGCGGTGATCGGCAACGCCGCATTTGCACGTTCCGAGCCGAAGCGTATTCGCGGCAAGCGCGCGCTGCACGGCGAGGCGGAATGGATGAAGTTGCCGGCTGCCAAAAAGTTGTTCGGGGAGGGTGGCGGTATCGTCATCGGCGAACGTTATCGTGTCGACCGGGACAGCACGGCAGCACTCACTTTTCGTGCCGATAATCCTCAGACATGGGGCAGCGGCGGCAGGTCACCGCTGCTTTGCTTTGATGGCTCCTTCGGTTCGTCTCATGGGATCGTCTTTGCCGGCTCGGGCGGGTTCAAGACGACGTCGGTTACGGTGCCAACAGCGCTGAAATGGGGCGGCACGCTGATCGCGCTCGATCCATCGAACGAGGTGGCGCCGATGGTCAAGGCCCACCGGAGAAATGCCGGTCGTGATGTCGTTGTTCTCGACCCTAAACACCCGGAAGTCGGGTTCAACGCACTTGACTGGATCGGTCAGCATGGTGGGACGAAGGAAGAGGACATTGCCGCCGTTGCCTCATGGATCATGAGCGAGAACGGCCGCGCCAGTGGCGTGCGTGACGACTTCTTCCGTGCGTCCGGCCTGCAGCTGCTGACTGCGATCATCGCCGATGTATGCCTTTCGGGTGGTACAGAAAAACGAGAGCAGACGCTACGGACGGTGCGCATGAACCTCTCAGAACCGGAGCCAAAACTAAGGGCTCGGCTGCAAGAGATCTATGACAATTCGGAATCCGATTTCGTAAAGGAGAATGTCGCGGCTTTCGTCAACATGACGCCCGAGACCTTCTCCGGCGTCTATGCCAATGCGATCAAGGAAACGCATTGGCTGAGCTATCCGAACTATGCCGGTCTCGTGTCCGGATCGACCTTTTCCACCGACGACATCGCCATCGGGAAGACCGATGTATTTGTCGCGTTGGATCTTAAAACGCTGGAGACCCATGCCGGTCTCGCGCGGGTGATTATCGGCTCATTCCTGAACGCCATCTATAATCGCGACGGTGCGATGCCGGGACGCACTCTGTTTCTGCTCGATGAGGTCGCGCGGTTGGGTTTCATGCGGATCCTCGAGACAGCACGCGATGCCGGACGCAAGTACGGGATCACGCTTCTTATGATCTATCAGTCGATCGGCCAGATGCGCGAAACCTATGGTGGCCGTGACGCCACTAGCAAATGGTTTGAAAGCGCAAGCTGGATCAGCTTTTCGGCGATCAACGATCCGGAAACGGCGGAATATATTTCCCGGCGCTGCGGAACGACGACGGTCGAGATCGATCAGGTCAGCCGCAGCTTCCAGGCAAGGGGATCGTCACGAACCCGATCAAAGCAGCTGGCCAGCCGCCCGCTGATCCAGCCACACGAAGTTTTGCGCATGCGCGGCGACGAACAGATTGTGTTCACCGCTGGAAATGCGCCGCTTCGGTGTGGCCGTGCCATGTGGTTCCGCCGCGACGACATGAAATCCTGCGTTGCCGAAAACCGCTTCCACGGGAAGCGTGAAGCAACGGAGAAACCGGTTTGAGGAACGATAGACCTCCAGGAATCCGGCGATGAAATATTGGGATGCGCGCGAGTCACATGTTACGGCGGACGAAGCGATCGAGGAATGCCGCATCTCGGCAATCCCGGATCCTGATTGATGCCCTTCGGCTATCGCGGGAGGAACGTCACCGGAATCGGCGAAGACCACAGGTGGGCTTCGTTCGCTTCAGCGAATAGAGCCGTACGCCACAGGCGGACCGCCCAAACTCTCATCACCAACGTGAATCGATCAGGCCAATCCGATTCATAACTCTCGTTGGACACGGACAGGGGAATTTCCGATCCTGCCACTATGATCGCGCAGCCCTACCATTTGTATGTCGAACGCAGCGACCCCTCAAGGAACATGGCTCGGTATTACGCCATGGAAATCTCGATGACACTGTTCGGAGAGGCCTGTCTGACGCGGTCATGGGGACGTATCGGGAAACGTGGCCAGAGCATGAACCATCATTTCGAGCGGGAAGAAGAAGCAGTGGACCTGTTTCTCGATCTCCTTCGCCAGAAGCGAGCCAGAGGCTATCGACCCGCTGGCTGTGAAAGCCGCAAAACCCGATCTCATACACACACATAGTCTGAACGCCATGACACCAAGAACCACTCAGGATTAAAGCTGGTAGCCTCGTTGCGATACGGCGCTATCTGGAACGGTTGACCTCGGCCAATGACTTTCGGCGCGCTAGGAATTCCCTCAGGATAGGCAAGAAGAACGCCTTGCTGAAGCGACCGATCGGAGGCTCAGGTTCTAGGTAGAACGACCGCCCGATGATGTCGCTATTGAACTCGTCAAGGATGATCCAGAGACGCAAGTCGACATCGAGGCCCGTCCGGCGTTTTTCAATGGCTGGTATTTCCACCGCGAACCGGTTTGGCCGGGGTTGCTTCGTCGTGATGGGAAAGAACAATACGAGATCCCCGTCCGCTCGCGGGATCCGGACGCCGACTGCCACCGGTCGGTCTTTGCGCCCCTCTGTTTCACCCTTTCCGGCTTCACGGCTCCATAGATAGGGATAACGGATGATCGCCGCTGTCTGGATCTCGTCATATCCACTCATCGGCTCGTCTCATCACTGTCGGCGTAAGCATCGACCGCGCCCTCGAATTCGGCGAGCAGTGCATCGGACATGGTCTCAAGCGTGCCGGCAGCACGCATATCGGACTGGCGCATCAGGCGTTCATAGTCTTCGATGTTGAGCAACACCAGCCGCGGCTTGTTGCGCTGAGTGATGGTAACAGGATGGCGCAAGGCCTCGGCGATGATGTCGCCTGACTTCCGCGAGAGGTCACTTGTCGTATAGGAACCGGTTCTGCTCGTCATCTGCGTATCTCCTCGCGGTGAAATCACGGTGAACTGGATACATATCCCCACCACAAAGATCTTACAGCAAATACAGCATTGCTGCAAATTCTGTATATGGCGAACCTATCTTTTTGATATGACACCTGTTGCAGCGGGGAAAATTCTGGCGGTGACAGATTGCGACCAGACGCACGAGCTGCAACATCCCCGATGTCGATGACTTCATCGACAAGGAATCTGAGCATCGTGTCGCGCGGTGGTGACACTGGTCGTAGGCCGCTTCCCGAAGGGGATGATCTACCGCCCTCAGAAGGGCGGCCCCGCGTCGATACGACCCTCCTGTTCGGCCCTGGCAACGATCAACTCGGCCTCGGCAAGTTCGAGGTCCACCGCGATCTCGCGGCGTTCCCCGGCGTCGAAAGCGTTCCTGAGTTCAGCCAGCAGTTCTTCAATGTGCTGTTCGATGGTCATCGTCGTCATCTCCTGATGTTTGAGAAAGATGACACCGGCATTCGGGAAGGTGAGGCGGGGTCAGGGATCGCACCAGCGACCGCCGGAGGCGGCGCGTGGGGGAGCCGAAATGCGTCAGTATTTTGGGGGTACCGCGCGTCCTTGAGGCCGCCTTGCATGAGCGATACGATCGGTTCGATCTGAGCAGACACCCAAGCTCTCGGCATGGTGACCGAAAGTCTAGAGCGGGCTCGACGCCCGGTCCAGGCTTCACTATCAGCAGGGGAGAAGGCCCCGCTCGGTGAGCGGGGCCAGTGCCGTGCCGATCAGGCGTCGCGCTTGGGGCGGTTCCAGACCAGCGTGTAGTCGCCGTCTTTCTCGGCCGGCCACAGGGCCGCGTTGATCGGGGCATTGAAGCTCGGGTCGTCGAGCTTGACCGAAACGTAGGGTTCGCCGTCGTTTGAGACCTGGTTCCAGCCTGCACCGATCTCAACGCCTGCGCCGGCGGTGATGCGGAAGTCGGGGGCGTCGCGCGAGGTGCGTTCGATGGGGTTGAGGCGGGCCTTGAGCTGAACGGTGAGGGTGCGGACGTTGCCGGTGATTGCGTTGCCGTTGGTGGTGAATTCGCCGATGATAGCCATTGTCGTAATCCTTTCGGTTGTTCGGGTCGCGACCACCGCGACCTCGATGGCTGTCACAATGATCGGAGACGATCGGGCCGCACCCCTTGGGGCCGCAACAGAGTGGAGGACGGCCGGGCACAGGCTTTTTGCTTCGCGGTGCAAAGCGCGTTCACGCGCGGCGGAAAAAGACTGGGCGCGGTCGTTGCGGTGAAACGATCGAGGCGTAGCCGCTCTTCGATCAGACATGCCACATCGAGGACGTGGTGGCCGCGCCGGCAATCCCCAACCGCAAAGGATTCGGAAATGGCGGTAGTTCTTCGGTACAGACGCTGCCGACGGCAACATGGTGGCTGACCTGCATTGGTGCTCCTGTCATGCCATGCTGGAGGGCTATCTGGAATCCAGGATTGCCTTGATGACGTCTCCACGACCTGCCGCTGACGGTTGATGGTTATGTTGATCACTGTAGCGACTGTGACTTCTCGGATGGCCGCGCACCTTGGGCAAGATCGCTGACACATCATGCAACCACCTCGATTCCGGCTTTGTCGACGGTGAATGACACGACAACCTGCTGCTCAGGCGCGATGAAGCCAAAACCCTGACCGGACATCGCTGTTCTGTCCACGCAAGGGGCCTTGTTTCGGGCGACCCTTCGGTTGCGACGGGAGAGGACAAGCAGGACAGTGGCAGTCCTCACTCATGAGTATCGAAATCTGAAGGGGCAGGGCGCGCCCTGCCCCTTCAAGCATTCGAGCAGGAAGCCTCAGGCGGCCTCTTCTGCAATTTCAGCCGTTGGCTGGAGATCGTGCAGATAGGCGACGGCGCGTTGCGCATGTGCCGCCGCCTGGAAAATCGCCCTGCGGTCGCCGTCGAGGAGCTTCAACCACGAGGCCACGTAGCTTGCGTGATCCGGCCGCGGCTCCAGCTCGGGCACGATGCCGAGATCTGCGCAAAGGAAACTGGCGCCAATGTCGGCACACAATTCTTCTCGGGCGCGCTCGGTGCGATCCTTGTGATAGCGGCTGAGATCCCTGTTCAGCCGGTGGCTTGCGCCGGCCCAATGCGTTACCTCATGGCCGAGGACCGCGTAAAAACTCTCCGCATCCCGAAACGTCTCGAATCCCGGCATCTGGATGGTATCGGTCGATGGCTGATAAAAAGCTTGGCCTCCCCCGTGCCGGATCACCGCTCCGGTGTTAGTAAAGAAGCGATCGGCATGCTCAATGCGGTTGAAGGGCTCGGCAACAGGCTCCGGAGGGAGTTGATACTGGTCAGGAAGACCGTCGATCTGGTCGCAGTTGAATACGGTGTAGGCTTTGAGGAAGGGGATGTCGCGGTCAACCTCGCCGCCGCTCGCATCCTTCTCGGCCCTGGTGAAACGGCTGGCATAGACGACAGTCGCACCGCTCTCACCCTTGCGAACATGGGCGCCGAGTTCATTTGCCTGCCTGAGCGTCATCCAGGACGCCGACGTGTAGCCGCAAGCAATGCTTTCAGACCAAAGCAGCAGCACATTAAGCCCGGTATAGGGCTGGCCATTATGGCGCAACGGCCGGCTCACCCGACCGGCCAGATTGCCGGCGCTCCAGGGCTGCACCCAGGGACGTACGCCCTTTTCCAGATCTGCGACAATGCGTTCCGTGATCCGCGTATAGATGTCGCTTCGCGGGCTATTGTTCGATTTATTGCTCATTTCCAAACCTCCTTGGCTGGGGGCCGCGTCAATCGCGACCCCGTCACGCAGGTCCAATGGCAGGAGCGACCAGGGGGCTGGCGCACCGGAACGGCCGGAACGAAAGTGGAGGACGGCGTAGCCGTTGAGCCTTGCCACCGGCTCCTGCAGGACCGGCGCGCGGGACGGGGTCACGAGAAGCGCGCCTTCCCCTTTTCCACTCCTTGCCCGCGTTCCAGTGGCGTAACGATCACATGAACCGACATGCAAAAGCCGCCTCCCTGGCGGAGACGGCCTCGATATCGGATTGGGGGTGTCGGCTTAATCGAAAGCTGATAGCTGCGCGGTTGCCGCCTTGCGATCAATTGACTGGCCGGGATTTTCGACCGGGCGGTTGAAGGGCTTCCAGGCCTCGCCGACGATCTGTTTGTAGGCTGCGACCGCGCCTTCAGCGGCCATCCGGAGCGCGTGCGCCTGGATACCAATGTCAGCTGCGAACTCCCGCTTGCGCTGGGCGGCGCTGTCATAGCCGACGGGACCATCGAGATCCTCGTCGCGGGCGTCTCCAGCTCCCTTGGCGGTTGCGTCACGCGCTTCGGTTACTGCGCGGCTATAGAACTGACCGGCTCCGTGGGCGGATCCGACATAGGCGCCGACGATGCGCTGGAGATGGATCTGCATCGCCCGCTCCGCGAGGCCGTCGGAAAGGGCTGTGGCGGTCTCAGTGATCAGGCGCTCATGCAGGTCGCGGATGCCGTCACTGTCGACGATTGCGGTCGCGAAGCTCTCAGCGATCTTGAGCGCCTGCGCTTCATCCGGGCATGTCAGGCGGACAACCTCGATGGTGGCGCCCTTGCGGAGCTGGAGGACGCGGGCTGGGTTGCGAGCGGACTGACGGGACTGGGTTGCGGGCTTTGCCATGGTGGTTTCCTTGTTCGCTTGCCGAAGCGGTTCCGGCCCCTTGGCCGGTCTGCCCTTCGGTGCGGTCAAAAGGAACCGGCAAGGGACGGGGGTTTCCAGGTCCGGGCAGGCCAGATGGAGCGAAGCCGGTGCGCGGGCAAGCGAGGCCGAGAGCCTTGCGAAGACCGCGTGCCTGCTTTGCGACAAGCGGCATGGCCGGCCGCCCTGCGGCGCGCCAGCGGCCTTGAAACACCCGGCCGCCGGTTCAGACCGCAACAAAACCGAAGGGTAGATCGGCCAAGGGATCGGGCCAAATTGCCAGAAACGAACAAAAGCACAGGCAAGACACGCTTCTCCGCCCTGTTCACCGGAGCCAGATAGGGCAAGACCAGATTAAGACGCGCCGACGATTCCAGTCATCATGCCGCACAGCGCCGTATTGAAGCGTTGAGTTTTGTCTGCAGTGCCTGGATTGCCGCGTTCTGACGCGCCAGTTTGCGGGCGAGCGCCTGATCACTGAGACCGGAACTGCATCTCGTCCCAACGGGTCCAGCGTGATTGCGCTCGTTTGGAGGACCTGTTGTTGGTCTTTTGCAAGATCGTGATGCGCTCGGCCCGGCCCGCGATCTGCCGGCAGACCAGGTCCAGGTGATGACGCGTCTCGCGACGCGCCGCCTCCATGCGGGAAAGCAGAATATGGGAACTGACGGGTTTCATGCCGAAGTCGTCCCTGGCTGCCATCCGATGAAGCTGGATGAACCGTCATGGACGGCAAAACGCTTTGGATTGATGATGAAGCCGAAACGACCACGCCTGGCATAGCCGGGCGACAGGTAAACCGTCTGCGCTCGCGCCAAACTCCACCCCAGCATGGTCACGGGTGAAAGCGCTTGTGTCGTCCGAAATAACAGGAGCCGTCACGCCGCAGCCCTCCCTTCCACGCAATCGACGGCAATCTCGTCAGCCGTGACCTCCTCCAGAACCGCAAGCGGATACAGATGTTCCTTCAGCCATGCTTCGGCCGCGGTGTGGCTCTCGGCGAGATAGACCAGTTCTCGGGAGGAACCGGGACGGTCGAATATCCTGACCGCACCGAGCGGCGGGCGTTCCAGGACCTTGAAAGCGAGGCTGCTGTCGAGCCCGAATGTTCTGAGGATCGTGACCATGATGGTGTTTCCGCTGCCGATATTGCCTTCATGCAGGGTGAAGGAGGCGGGCGCGGTGTAGGTGCCAAGCGTACGCGGACCCTCCTTGCGGATCAGCCGGCCCTGGCTGTTGCGGGTCTTCCAGGTGGCGAGTTTCTTTTTGTGCCGCTCGGGCGGGCGAGGGGCGCCATCCGACCAGGCGACAATGGAGCCAATCGGGGCAAGATCATAAATCAGGGATGCAGACATGGGATTGTCCTTGTCAGTTCTGTGGTTGCTGGAAACGAAACCGCCGCCGGTTGTGGCCGGCGGCGGAGACAGTTGGGTAAGGATGAATTGGGCGGTTATTCAGCCGCGATCGCGTAGGCATCCTGGTCACCGCCGGGATCGGTTTCCGCCGGAACATCGAAGGTGCCGGGCAGATCGTCCTCGTCTTCGACCGGATCAAGACATTCATCGTCAGTGCCAGAGCCTTCGGAGGTCTCGCCATCAATGCAGCCCTCTGTGGCGTCAGCGTCGGCTTCCTCATCATCGAGCGTATCTGCATGCCTGATGAGATCTGCGATATCGGTGGGATCCGGCGCGAAGCTGGCGGACGAATGCACGAAATGCCGTTCCTTGAAATGCTCGACCAGAGCCGCACGTGTCTCCCGCACCTTCTGTCGTGGAGACACATTCACCTCCCCGGCGGCAGCTTCCAGCGCTTGCCTTGACAGGCACAACAGGAAGTCCTCGGAGCCCATGTTCGGAAGATACCCGTCAGCGCCGATGGCGTCTCCGGCAACGCGGGAAACCACACCGCTGTCCGACATGCCGCGTCGGCACGACAGGACGTCGATCAGCGTGGAGCGGGCGGTGATGCGCACCGTCTCCATGTCGAAGGCGAGCTTGCCCTCTTCCGAGAACAGGCGGGCGGCATGGCGGCGGAACCGGTTTGGTCCGAACACGGTATCGCTGGCGCCGGAATCGACGCGCACATTCTGGCCGGCGATTGAGAGCACGAGCAGTGCCATCAGCATGTCGTCCTCGATCGACGCGCGGGAGAGCGCGGTGTGAAGCGCGTCGGTGCGGAAGTCTCCGATCATGTCCTGGCCCTTTTGGGTCACATCAGGGCGGGTCTTGATGGCAGTCGTATCATCCGCGATCTGGTCATCTCCATGCTTCGTTGTCTTACCATTGGCCGCTTTTGCTTGCGGCATCCGGTAGTGAACGGTCTGCACCTTGCCGTCGCGATCGAGATAAAGGCCGGTATGGTCACCTTTGCCCGGCTTGCCGTAGACCCGCTCCGCCTTCCTGGGCAAGTCGGGCTGGCCGTAATTGTTTACCTCGACGATGGCGCCCTTTTTCGGCAGATTGTTGGTCATCCACTCCTGTTGAGCGCCCAGGAATGCCTCGACATTGGTCGTGAACCGATTGTCCTGGTCGGCTGGCCCGAACAGATCATCGGCCCATTCGATGCCATAAGCTTCACGAAGATCATCGTCAAAGCTCGCGTCACGGGCAAACATGCGGGTCTTTGAAAGGCCGTTGGCGATCGACCACCATTGCGCGGTGTCACCCTTCTTCGGCTTATGGGCCTTCCAGACCTCTTTCTGATCCGCAAACGATGCGGCCGCGATCGTACGCAGCTGCTGCTCGTTCGGCATGTCGCCCCTGGCCATTTGATCGAGCATAGCCGGGAGCACATTGGCAAGCAGACGCAACTTGCGTATCTGGCGCACGGGCAGGGCAAGGGCGACACCAATCGCTTCCTCGGTCCAGCCCAGCGCAACAAGCCGTTCGATACCGCGCCATTGATCGACAGGGTTGAGGGGCTCACGGGCGATGTTCTCTACCATCGAGCGCATGGCGCCGTTGTCGTTGGCAGGCTCAACGATGAGGATATCGATTTCCTCCAGTCCGGCGGCAACAGCCTGTCGTACACGACGATGGCCCGCCTGAATGACATAGCCATTTCCGCCATCTGGTTCGGGCGATACGACCGGTGGCTGAAGAATGCCGACCGCCTTGACCGTTGCCAGCAGCAGCGCGTCGGACTGTGGTGAGGATTTCGAGCGGCGCGCGTCGTCAGGATTGTCCTTCAGCGCACGGGGATCGAGTTTCATAATCTGCATGGGATTTGCTCCTTCCGGGGTCATGGAGCGGCGGTCGCCACCCCTTCCTGTCTTCATAGTTTCGAAGACATCTTCCAGACCGCAGGGCGGGAAGAGCGGCGCAACTGCGCGCGAGCAGCTCTGTCCGTCAGGGCGAGCGGGGCGGAGCCTTGCGAGAACGACGGGCAGGGGTGAGGAGGGGGCGGTTGAGCGATAGCGGCGACGGCATGACCGTTCTGCGAGAGGGGTTTCCCTCTTTTTCCTTTTACCTTTCCACTTTCCTGTCTCCACTCCCACTTTCGGAACAAGAGTGCTCGCGAAGCGGGTTGATAATAGTTGATAAAAGACCTATCTTGTTCTCAATCACATCAGATGGAGTGCAGCATGATTAGTGCCGAACTGGGAAAGCAGCTCGAAAGCTATATCCAGCAACTCGTCGACACCGGTCGTTATGGCTCGAAAAGCGAAGTCCTGCGGGAAGGTGTACGACTGGTCCAGGACCGCGAAACCCGTCTTGCCGCACTGGATGCCTCCATCATGCGCGGCATTGCCGATGCCGACGCGGGCCGAACGAAGCCGGCGAGCGACGTTTTCGACCGACTTGAGACCAAATACCGTGCGATGGCTGATCAGGCCGAAAAATTGGCATGATCCTTGAGTTCGCCAGCGAGGCGGAAAACGATCTTGAGCAGATCGCCGACTATATCGCCAAGGACAATCCCCGGCGCGCCCTTTCATTCGTCCGGGAGCTGCGGAGCAAGTGTGAGGATCTCGTCAACAGGCCGAACGGCTTCGCCCTCGTACCCCGGTATGAACACCATGGTATCCGCCGGCGCGTTCATGGCAATTATCTGATCTTCTACCGCGTCGAAAACGCGAAGGTGGTCATCGTCCATGTCCTGCATGGCGCCACCGACTATGGCGCTCTCCTGTTCGGCGATTAACTTCGGTCGGCCGATCTGAGACGATCTCTGGCCCGAAACATAGAGCTAAGCGGCAATATTCTCCGCCCCGGCATCCCGCCGGGCCGATGTCGCGAGCGCCTCTTCGATCTCCCGCAGCTTCTGACGCTTTTCTGCCAATTCGTCCGCGAACGAAAACGACCCACCTTCGCGCGATCGGTAGGACGCAAGCCGCCGTTGCGCCGCATCAAGCCGCTGGCGGTATTGATGCTGTTCCTCCGCGAAACCACCGAGCGCATGTTCAAGGCGGGAGATCGCGCCGAGCGGTGTGACGGTCACGGACAGATCGATCTCGCCATCCGCGCCGGTGTGCTGGAGCAGGGTCTGGTAGTGATAGCCGTCGCCCCGGCCGGACCACTCACCCGCGTACACGAGATCGAAGCCACCGATTGATGCAATCTGCACCTCGCCTTGCCTCTGAAGCTGAACAAGGGTGAGGATCTCTTTCATCAGGGCTCGGCCGGCATCCTTGCGCTCCGTGTGCGGTTTGCCCATCACGGTCATTGCGAAGGCATCCCCTGACGTCGGAATGCGGCGTTCGATGTCCTTGCCGATTTCGCCAATTCGCCTGGTGGCTGTGTCGATTTCTCGCTCGGCGTCGCGGATCTGCCGACGGACCGCATGGAGATCATCGCCGTGGGCGGCGCGGAGACGCTCCAGCCGGGCGATATCGGCTTCAAGCCCAGCCTTCTGCATCAGACGTTCGTCGCCGGACGCAATCGCCTTGGCCATGGCGAACTGGTTGGCCTGACCCTCGTTCGGAGTTGTCACGCTAATTCCCACCGATTGCCGGAGCAACGATTTGAACGTAGTCGGTACTGATGCAGACACGGTCCA
>NZ_JAPWHB010000011.1 GCF_027214025.1 Parahoeflea alexandrii | reverse complement strand
GGAGCAGCCCGGTAGCTCGTCAGGCTCATAACCTGAAGGTCGCAGGTTCAAATCCTGCCCCCGCAACCAAATATCCTCACATTCCAGCGCGGCGCTGGCGCGAAAGCTTCGCTTCCGCTGGCGAGGTAGCTCCTCGTCCGAACGGACCATAACCTGAAGGTCGCAGCTTCAAATCCTCCAACAACAAAAACATTCCCGATCATCCTAAGCCCCGCCGGAGAACCCGCGGGGCTTTCGCGCGTTTACGACCAACCGCGTGAACCATTGAAGGGCGATTGGGATCCTCCCTGCCAGCGAAACCGGGACGTTAAATGTCGGGCGGCATCGCATTCGGATGCAGTTGTTCCAAGGTGCAATACAGACACTTCTGCATTCCCCGTCTGGCGATCAGACTGTCCAGCTCGCGGGCAAGCCTTGCGCCTGACAGGGATGTATCTGCGACCAGGCACAGGCATTCGCGGGTGAAGTCATCGACGACGGCCAAAACGCGGAAGCGTCGACCGTCCGTGAAGGCATCGCTGACAAAGTCCAGGCTCCAGCGCTCATTGGGGCGCGAGGGCAGAGCCAGGGGACGCCTCGTTCCCAAGGCCCGCTTGCGGCCGCCCCGCTTGCGCACCGTCAGCTTCTCCTCCCGATAAAGACGCCTGTGCTTCTTCAGGCTCATGACGATCCCCCGCCGGTTCAGCATGACGTGGATGCGGCGATAACCGAAGCGCCGCCGTTCGGACGCCACCTTCTTCATCGCCTCACGAATGGATGCATCGTCAGATCGCACGCTGCGATATCGCATGCTCGACCGGTCGACCGACAACACCTCGCACGCCCGACGCTGGCTCACCCCATGCTGTGCACAGACGTGAGCCACCGCATCCCGCTTCGCATCCACTGCCCGGCAGGCAAGCGGAGCGCCGCCGAGTGGGGGCGTCACCATTTTTTTGAAGCGACATCCTTCAGGTTCGCATTGTCCAGCATGGTCTCGGCGAGCAGTTTCTTCAGCTTGGCGTTCTCGTCCTCAAGCGCCTTCAGTTTGCGCGCATCGGAGACGTCCATGCCGCCATACTTCGCCTTGTATTTGTAGAAGGTTGCATCGGAGATGCCGTGCTTGCGGCAGACATCGGCTGTCTTCGCCCTCGCCTCCTGCTCCTTCAAAATCCCGATGATCTGTTCTTCTGTGAACCGTGAACGCTTCATTCGTCCGTCTCCTGATTTTGACGGACTCTACCAAAATTTGGAGAAAGTTTAGGGTCTCAGGTCAGACGGATTGACGAACGTCGCATGATGAAATAAATTTCATATAATGAAAAAAATGTAAATCCGGTTGACAGTCAATCGGACAGGAGGTTAGATCGCGTTGTTGCGATAAATGTCGCATACTGAAATATCTTGCAGGGAAGGCCGCAATCTTACGGCTTGGAGCGAGGGCAAGATATAACGTGGAGGAACATCATGAAGATCGATCAATTGGCCACGGCATTGTCCGCGGCCGCAATGGCGGTTGCATTCGCATTTCCGAGCGCAGCATCAGCCGAGAGCAAATTCCAGTGCGAGCCGGGTGAAACCTATGTCATGAACGTGATGGTTTCGGCTCACCCCTACTGGGTTCCCGTCTACCAGGGGTTCAAGCAGGCAGCGGCAGCCATGGGCTGCGAAACGGCATTTTCGGGTACGCCCGACTATGACATCACCAAGCAGATTGCATCGTTTGAGCAGGACCTGGTGAAGCAGCCAGCCGGCATTCTCCTGCACCCGATGCAGTCCGATCCGTTCATCGAGCCGATCAACCGGGCGATCGAAGGTGGCGTCGACGTTGTCACGTTCGCGGCGGATTCGCCCAAATCGAAGCGCACCGCCTACATCACCTCGGACAATCTGGCCGAAGCCAAGTTCGCGGCGGAAGAGATCGTCAAGCAGATCGGCGACAGCGCTGAGTACGCGGTGCTTGAAAACCCGGGTCAAAGCAATCACGACCTGCGCGTCACGGCACTTCTCGCCTACATGGAAGAGCACTTCCCGAACATGAAACTGGTTGGCCGCCAGGCGACCAACCAGGACAGCAATGCGGCTTACCGCGCAACGGCATCCATTCTTCAGGCAAACCCCAATCTCGGAGCCCTGTGGATCCCGGAAGCCGGCTCCGCCGAAGGTGCAGTGGCGGCGGTGCTTGAAGCCAAGGCCGACGTTCTGATCATGCATGCCGATGTGACGCCGACAACCCTCGAGCACATCAAGGCCGGCAACATTCACATGGCGCTCAACCCCAATCAGGGCATGCAGGGTTTCATGGGCTTTGTCTCGCTGTTCATGGCGGCGCACTCGGACATGTTCGATCCGTTCAACGACTACAAGGTGTCCGGCTACAACCCGGTGCAAATCCCCTATGTCGACAACGGCTTCTCGGTGATCACCAAGGACAACGCCGACTCGTTCGATCTGAACGCCTACATGGAAGGCCGCGACCCGAACTAGACCGGCGCGAAGCAGCGTCCATGAACCCGGTTGCCCGCGTCTGTTCTGTCTCCGCGCGGGCAACCCAAGCCAACGGCGCATGTCGTCGCGTAAACAGCAGAGTCAAAAACGTCATGACCAGCGATCTGATCTTACAGATTAGCAATCTCAGCAAATCGTTTGGAGCCATCCAGGCGCTGCGGGATGTCCGCTTCGAGTTGCGCAAGGGCGAGGTGCACGCCATTGCCGGCGAGAACGGCGCGGGCAAATCGACGCTGATGAACGTGATCGATGGCATCGTGCGTCCGGACAGCGGCGAGATCCGCTTCGATGGGCAGAAGGTCAACATCACCTCTCCCGCGGTTGCCCAGAGGCTGGGCATCGGCTTCGTGCATCAGGAAATCGCGCTGTGTCCGGATATCAGCGTGGCCGAGAACATCTTTATGGCGACAACCAATGTCAGCCGCGCACCGTTGATGAACTACACCAGGCTGGCAGAGAAGGCGGCAGATGTGCTTTACCGGCTTGGCGACATCGATCCCTCCGCCCTGGTCCGCAGCCTGTCGATTTCCCAGCAGCAGCTGGTCGAGATTGCCAAGGCGCTCACGCTCGATTGCCGGGTGCTGATCCTCGACGAGCCCACCGCCGCATTGACCGAAAAGGAAGCCCAGATCCTGTTCGACATCATGCGCAAGCTGGTCAGCCAGGGCATTTCCATCATCTATATCTCGCATCGGATGGTCGAGATTTTTGACAATTGCGATCGTGTCTCGGTGTTCCGGGACGGGCAATACATCACCACCCGCAATGTTGCCGAAACGACGCCGACCGAGATCGTCAATGCGATGGTCGGGCGCGTGATCGACAAGCTCTACCCGGAAAAGCAAGGCGAGAGCGAGAAGTCGGAGTCCGTGATCCTTTCGGTTCGCCACCTGACGGAGAAGCGCCGGTTTGCCGATATTTCCTTCGACCTCCGGCAGGGCGAGATTCTCGGTCTTGCCGGCCTGATCGGGGCCGGGCGAAGCGAGATCGTCAAGGGCATTTGCAAGCTTGAAGGAGAGGTGACGGGCGAGATCGTGCTGAATGGACGGCAACTCGACACTTCCCATTACCAGGAGAGCATTGCCGAGGGGCTGGTTTACCTGTCCGAAGACCGGAAGGGCGATGGTCTGTTCCTGGACATGTCGATCGCCGAGAATGTTTCCGCATTGTCGCTCGGCCAGGTTTCCTCGCAGCTCGGCATCATCAACGATCGGCTGGAAGCCGGGTTGGCCAGGAGGCTCGGCGCAATGCTGAACCTCAAATGTGGTCATGTCGCCGAGCCGGTCTCAAACCTTTCAGGCGGCAACCAGCAAAAGGTCGCCATCGCCAAGCTGCTTTCGGTCAATCCGAAAGTCATCTTTCTCGACGAGCCGACGCGGGGCGTCGATGTCGGGGCAAAATCCGAGATTCACCGGATCCTTCGGGATCTGGCGCGCAAGGGCGTGGGCATCGTCATGATCTCATCCGAGTTGCCGGAACTCATCGGTGTTTGCGATCGCGTCCTGGTGGTGCGTGAAGGCCGGATCAGCGGCGAGCTGAGTGGAAAAGACATGACAGAGGAAAACATCATGTACCGCGCTTCGGTGTCGGACAAGCGGTTGGAGGCCGTTCAATGACACAGGAAACCAAGGCCGTCCCGTTCGATGGGCTCGGCCAGCAGCCACCATCATCGAGCGGCATCATGGATGCGGTCCGGAAGCTTTTCCGCATGCGGGAAACCGGCCTGGTGCTGATCATCGTGGCGCTTTTCATCGTCATGTCGTTTGCCTCGCCGTATTTCCTGACCTGGGTGAACATGCGGGCCATGGCGATGGCCTTTGCGGTTGAGGGAATCGTTGTTGTCGGGATGACCATCCTGCTTATTTCCGGTGGCATCGATCTCTCCGTTGGGTCGGTGACCGCACTTGCCATGGTGATCGCCGGCTTGCTGTTTCTGGCAGGCGTCGATCCGTGGACGGCGTCGGCGCTGGCCATTCTCGCCTGTACGGGCATCGGTGCGATCATGGGCTTTTTCGTCACCACCGTCGGACTGCACCATTTCATCGTGTCCCTTGCCGTCATGGTGATTGCGCGCGGCGCCTGCCTCTTGGGGACAGGCGGGCGGCCCATCGGCCTCTATACCCTTCCACCGGAGTTCAAGTTCATCGGGCAGGGGTCAATCGGGGTCATTCCGGTTGTCATCATCATCTTTCTGGTGGTCGTGGTCGCGTCCGATTTCATGCTGCGGCGGACCACCATCTTCCGCAAGGTGTTCTACACCGGCAGCAACGAGAAGGCGGCCGCCTATTCCGGAATACGCACCAAGCGCGTCGTGTTCTTCACCACCACCCTTTGCTCGGCGCTCTGCGGCTTTGCCGGCATCATCTACATGGCGCGTTTCGGTTCTGCCCAGCCCACCTTCGGTATTGGCATGGAATTGAATGTGATCGCCGCGGCGGTGATTGGTGGCGCGAGCCTTTCAGGGGGAACCGGGACGATCTTTGGCGCAATACTGGGTGTCATTCTCTTGTCGGTGGTGTCCAGTTCACTCGCACTGCTTGATGTATCGGTCTATTGGCAGGATATCATCCGGGGTTCGATACTGCTCTCTGCAGTGACGATCGATCATTATCTGAACAAGCGGCGCAGGTGAGCAAGATGCGGGACCGCGAACGGGAAACCAAGATGGTAGAGAACAAGGAAGAGTTTGAATCGATACGGCAAATGCACACGGTGCTCAGCCTCCATTATCTGGAGGAAATGAAGCAGTCCGAAATTGCCGTGCGGCTCAATCTCTCGACGTCGAAAGTCAATCGGCTGATTGCCCAGGGAAAGCGAATGGGCATGGTCAAGATCGTGATCGAGAGTCCCTACCAGCCGCTTGTGGATATGGAGAAGGGACTGGTGGCGAGCACCAACCTTGCAAGCGCCATCGTGACGCCGGCGGTCGCGGGCAATCCGCACACGAACCTTCAGCAGGTCGGGCGTGCCGCGGCCAATCATCTGCTCGAGACCATTCGCGACGGCGACGTGATTGCGATTACCGGCGGCAAGGCGGTCAGCGCGATGGTGCAGAACCTGAACCCCGATCAATCCTTCGACGTGAAGGTAGTGCCGCTTACCGGCGGCGTGCAGGGAAAATACTACACCGACGTCAATCATCTGGCGACGCAGCTGGCGGAACGCCTGGGCGGCACGGCCATGCTGCTTCACGCGCCGCTGTTTGCCGAAAGCCGCGAACAGCGCGACATGCTGATGGAAATGGGATCGATCAAGGAAGTCCTCGACCTTGCGCGCAACGCGTCGGTTGCCGTTGTCGGCGTCGGCTCCATTCGCACTCCGGGTTCGAGTTACTTTGATCTGCATCCCGGCCCCAACCCCGGCCGGCAGCTGCTCCTCGAAGGCGGCGTGACGGGAGAGTTCTTGGCTCACCTGATCCTGCGGGACGGATCGGTCGCGGACTATCCGCTCAACTCCCGCATCGTCGCGCTGAGCCCGTCGGAACTGGCGCAGTGTCCCGTCACCATCGGCGTTGCGTCGGGCGAAGAGAAAGTCGAGCCGATTTGCGCGGCACTTGCCGGGCATTTGTTCAATTCCCTCATCGTTGATGAGCAGACCGCAGCCGCAGTGCTGGAAAACATTCGAGAGGAAAGACATGTCGCATGAAATGCTTACCCGCCCGATCGGCAATTCCGGGATAGAAGCCTCGGTGGTTGGCCTTGGCACCTGGGCGATCGGCGGCTGGATGTGGGGCGGCACCGAGGAAAAGCAGTCGATCGCCGCCATTCAGGAATCGATTGAAGAGGGCGTTTCGCTGATCGATACCGCGCCGGCCTACGGACAGGGGCTATCCGAAACCATTGTCGGCAAGGCCATTCAAGGCCGCCGCGACAAGGTGGTTCTGGCAACCAAGTGCGGTCTTGTCTGGCACACGCAGAAAGGCAACCATTTCTTCGATTATGATGGCAAGCCGGTTCACCGGTACCTCGGCAAGGAATCGATTCTGTATGAGGTCGAGCAAAGCCTGACGCGTCTGAAAACCGATCATATAGACCTTTACATCACCCATTGGCAGGACGCGACGACACCGCTTGGCGAGACGATGGAGGCGTTGGAGCTGCTCAAATCGCAGGGCAAGATCCGGGCGATCGGGGCCAGCAATGTCTCGGTCGACGACCTCAGGTCCTATGCCGCGTCCGGTCAACTCGACGCGATCCAGGAAGAATACAGCATGATCAAGCGGGATATCGAATCCACGCTCCTGCCGATTTGCGCTGAGCACGGCGTTTCGACGCTGAGTTACTCGTCGCTGGCGCTGGGCTTGCTCTCGGGAAAGATGGGCCCGGATCGAACCTTCACGGGAGACGATCAGCGCAAGGACAATCCGCGGTTCTCGATTTCAAATCGCCAGAAGATCGCGAGTCTGATGGCGGAGCTTAAGCCGATTGCGGACCGACACCAGGCAAGCAGCGCCCAGATCGTGATTGCCTGGACGGTGCAACAGCCGGGCATCACGTTCTCGCTGTGCGGCGCACGCAACCCCGAGCAAGCGCGCGAAAACGCACGGGCGGGGCGTATCCGCCTGACGTCGGAGGAACTCAACAGGATAAATGAGGCAGCAGCAACGCATCTGACCAATCTCGACGCCTGACGCCTTTCAGATCACCGGAAACAAGTGCGGACATCACCCGGCCCGGTGATGAACGGAGAAGTTATGCCCAAACAGCGAAGCGACAGCCTTGAACAAATCCGTCAGAACGGGGCTTTTGACGTCGTTGTCGTTGGTGGCGGGATCAATGGCATCGGGGTTTTCCGGGAACTTGCGCTGCAAGGGCTTCGCGTTCTGCTGGTCGAGCGGAACGATTTTTGCTCGGGCTGCAGCGCAGCCCCTTCGCGGATGATCCATGGCGGACTTCGCTATCTCGAAAACGGCGAGTTCGATCTTGTCCAGGAATCGCTCAGGGAACGCGATGCGCTGCTGCACAACGCTCCGCACTTCGTGCGGCCGCTTCCCACGGTCATTCCGATAGCGTCGATCTTCTCCGGCCTCTTGAACGGCGCCGCCGGGTTCCTGGGCCTGAGCAGCAAGCCGGCGCGCCGTGGTGCATTGCCGATCAAGATCGGCCTGGTTCTCTACGACTTCGTGACGCGCAGGCGCCGGCTTCTGCCCAGGCACGGTTTCCAGGGAAAGGACGAGACATTCCGGCGCTGGCCGAACCTGACCCGAAGCCTGAAGTTTTCGGCCACCTATCACGATGCCTGGATCAGCTATCCCGAGCGCCTTGGTGTCGAACTGGTGATCGATGCGATGCGGCTCGCGCCGGAGAGCGTTGCGGTGAACTATTGCGAAATCCGGATGGAGGGATCCGCGTTTTCGCTGACCGACACGCAATCCGGCGAAAGACTCCCGATATCCTGCAAGACCATCGTCAACGCCACGGGTGCCTGGCTGAATGAGGCAATCCGGGAATTTTCCGGCGATCAGAAACCGGCCGAAACCCTGGTTTCCGGCACCAAGGGCTCGCATATCATTCTGGACAATCAAGCGCTGTTCAAGGCGCTTGGCGGGTACATGGTGTTTTTCGAGAACATCGATGGCCGGGTCTGCATCGTGTTCCCCTATCTCGGCAAGGTGCTGGCCGGCTCGACCGATATCCGGGTCGACAGCGTCGAACGGGTGCGGTGCGAGCCGGAGGAACAGGATTACATCCTGCAGTCGCTGAAGCTGACCTTTCCGGAGATTGCCGTTTCGGACGATGATGTTGTCTTCAGCTACAGCGGAATCCGGCCTCTCCCCAAGAGCGACCACAAGTTCACCGGACGGATCACGCGCGGTCACTTCATTCATCGCCTGGAGGGCCCCGTCCCCCAGTTCTGCATGGTTGGCGGCAAGTGGACGACCTTTCGCGCATTTGCCGAGCAGACCGCAGACGCGGTGATGTTGGAGCTTGGCCATGAGCGCAAGACCACGACCCTGCACCTGCCGATCGGTGGCGGGGCGGGCTATCCCGCCGATCCGCAAGACCTGGTCCGGAGGCTCGCGGAGCGCTATGCCGTCGGCCCGGATCGGGCCGCCTACCTGGTTGATGCCTACGGCACGAGGGCCGATGACGTGCTGTCATTTTGCGCCGGCTGCGATCATGACGACGGGCTCGTTTCCTCTGCCTTGATGACAAACGGTGAAATCCGGTTCCTGATCCGGCACGAGGTGGTTGTCCGGCTCAGCGATATTGTCCTGCGCCGGACGGGACTGGCGATCACGGGCGAAATCTCAAGCGACCTCATCACAGCCATCGCCGAGGTTGCGGCGGATGAACTCGGCTGGGATGCTGCACGCACGCAGCAGGAAACCGATGCCTTCATCAAAGAGCTCAACACTTTCTACGGTGTCTCGCCAGAGACGCTGGAACAGCGAAGCCTCGAAAGGAATACCAAATGCGCCTAAGCTCCAAAGCCCGGATGAACCGGATGTTCACCAATGGCGGCTGCCTCGATGTCGCACTGGATCATGGCGTGTGCAATGAACCAGGTTTCCTGCGGGGCCTGGAAAACATGGAGACTGTGGTCAGCACCCTGATCGACGCAAAACCCGACGCCATCCAGATGGCCTACGGGCAGGCCGATCTGCTGCAGAGCCGGCCGGAAAAGGACAAGCCGGCGCTGGTCATGCGCATCGACATGGGTAATCCCTACAATGACCAGCGGCACCGCGTGATGTGGTCTGAGTTGCAGAACCATGACGAACCGATCATCGGAGCGCTGGAAATGGATGCGGCCTGCGTGGTCGTCAACCTGTTCATGCTGCCCGACGAGCCAGATCTGTTCCGCCAGTGCGTCAAGAACATCAGCCGGGTGCGCGCCGCCTGCCATACCTACGGGATGCCGCTGATGATCGAACCCCTGGTCATGCTGCCGAACGATGTGCGCGGCGGCTATCAGGTCGATGGCGACGCGGAGAAGATCATCACGCTGGTGCGCCTGGCCAGCGAAATGGGGGCCGACATCATCAAGGCCGATCCAACGACAAATCCCGAAGATTTCTACCGCGTCGTCGAGACCGCAAGGGTGCCGGTCCTGGTGCGCGGCGGCGGCAAGGAGGATCTGAAAACGGTCCTGCAGAAATCGGCTCAGCTGATGGGACAGGGCGCCAGGGGGATGGTCTATGGCCGAAATATCTATCAGCACGACAATCCGAAAGCCGTGGTCAACGCGCTGATGGCAATGATCCATCACGGCGCATCCGGTGATGAAGCATGGGATATCTACAATCGTGGCTGAGCGGACGCGCTATCTCCTGGGCCTGGACGCCGGCAATACGGTGATCAAGGCGGTGCTGTTTGATCTCGACGGCAACCAGATCGCCATGCATGCGATTGATGGGCAGACTTCTGTTCCCAAACCCGGCCACGTCGAGCGCGATTTGGGTGAACTCTGGCGCAATGCCCATCAGGCTATTCGCGCCTGCATCGACAAGGCAGGTGTCGACGCGCGCGATATTGCCGGTGTGGGATGTGCCGGGCACGGCAACGGGCTTTATCTTCTGGACAAGGCGCAAGAGCCTCTGCTCGGCATCCAGTCTCTCGACAGCCGAGCGGCGCAGCTCGCCGATGAGCTTGCGGTGGGAGAAGCCGGCGATCAACTGCAAGAGTTGTGTCTGCAAAAACCATGGCCGTCGCAGACGCCGACGTTACTGGCCTGGGTCAAGCGGGAAGCTCCCGATCTGTACCACAAGGCTGCGACAGTGCTCATGTGCAAGGATTACATCACCTACAAGCTGACCGACCGGCTGGTGTCGGATGTGTCCGACATGAGCGGATGCGGGTTCCTGCGCATGCCCGATTGCGCCTATGACACGGACTTGATGCGGCTTTATGGACTGGAAGATGCTCTTGGTATGCTGCCTAAACTGCTTGCGCCCAGCGATGTCGCAGGCCAGGTCACGGAGGAAGCCGGCGCCCTGACCGGGCTATGCCCGGGCACGCCCGTCGTTGCCGGTTTTTTTGACGTGGTGGCCTGTGCGCTGGGGTCCGGCGTGATTGCGAACGGGCAGGCATCGGTCATTGTCGGCACCTGGAGCATCAACCAGGTCGTGTCCGAAAAACCGGTTGCGGCTGAAGAGGTGTTCATGGTGTCGGGATTTGGCGAGGGCCGTTTTCTCAACATCGAATCGAGCGCGACATCGGCGGCCAACCTCGAATGGTATGTCCGCGAATTTGTCGAGCGGAAGGGCCATCACGACGACCCGTTCGGTCACTGCAACCGGCTCGTGGCGGAGACCGAGCCCGCACCGGACGACCCGATGTATCATCCCTTCCTTTACGGGGGCCGGCTGGGGTCGGAAATGCGCGCCGGGTTCTACGGATTGTCCGGCTGGCATAGCGAGGGCCACATGCTGCGGGCGCTTTATGAAGGGGTGATGTTCGAACACCGGCGGCATATCGAGGTTCTGGTCTCGGCCGGTGTGCGTTTTGACGATGTCATCCTTTCGGGTGGCGGCGCACGCAGCCCGGTGTGGCCGCAGATCTTCGCCGACGGGCTGGGCAAGCCGGTCACCATCGCCGCGTGCCAGGAGACCGGGGCGCTGGGCGCCGCGATCGCGGCCGGATGCGGCGCGGGTGTTGTCGCTTCCTACGAGGCAGGCGTTGCAAGAATGACCCGGGCCAAACAGTCCTTCGCACCCGATCCTGCATTGCGCGATCATTATGACCGGCGGTATCAATTGTTCATCGAACTTGGCGCGGATCTGCGCAAATTCTGGAGCAAGTTGCGCGATGCCTGAAAAAGCCGCTGCCGATGGCAGCTATGATTACATCATTATCGGCGCGGGCACCGCCGGCTGCGTTCTGGCGAACCGCCTGTCGGCGGATCCGAAGACCCGTGTCCTGCTGCTTGAGGCAGGCGGCAGCGACAACTACCACTGGGTCCATGTTCCGATCGGCTATCTGTTCTGCATCGGCAATCCCCGCACCGACTGGATGATGAAGACGGTCCCGGAGGCCGGTCTCAACGGTCGTGCACTGGTCTATCCGCGCGGCAAGGTTCTGGGCGGCTGCACCTCGGTCAACGGCATGATCTACATGCGTGGCCAGGCCGCCGATTACGATCAGTGGGCGCAGATGGGCAATGCCGGCTGGGGCTGGGACGATGTGTTGCCCTACTTCAAGAAAAGCGAGGATCATCACGCCGGAGCCGGCGACAGTCACGGGTCGGGCGGTGAGTGGAAGGTGGCCAGGCAGAGGTTGAGCTGGGACATTCTCAAGGCGGTGCAGGAAGGAGCGAGGGAATTCGGCATCGAGCCGACCGATGACTTCAACTCAGGCACCAACGAAGGTTCCGGCTTCTTCGAAGTCAACCAGGACAAGGGTGTGCGCTGGAACGCCGCCAAGGCATTCCTGAAACCGGCGCGCGGGCGAAAGAACCTTCGCGTGATAACGGAGGCGCATACGCGCAAGGTCGTCTTTGACGGGCGCCGCGCCACGGGTGTGCTCTATGAGCGCAACGGTTTGACCTATGTGGCAAATGCACAGCGCGAGGTGATTGTCGCCGCCGGCGCGATCAATTCGCCCAAGCTGCTTCAGCTCTCAGGCGTCGGCAATGCGGGCCATCTGGCGGCGCTGGATATTCCCGTCGTCCATGACCTCAAGGGGGTTGGCGAGAACCTTCAGGATCATCTTCAGATACGAACGGTGTTCAGGGTCAGGAACACCGCGACATTGAACGAGCAGGCCAACAGCCTCATTGGAAAAGTCCGGATCGGCCTGCAATATGCGCTATCCCGGAGCGGACCGCTGTCGATGGCGCCGAGTCAATTCGGCATGTTCACCAGGAGCGACCCGTCGCTGGAAACGCCGGATCTCGAATATCATGTCCAGCCCCTTTCGACAGACAGGCTGGGTGATCCGTTGCATGAGTTTCCGGCAATCACGGTCTCGGTCTGCAATCTTCGGCCGCAAAGTGTCGGGTCATGCCATATCAGCTCCGCCGACCCGAACAGTCAGCCCGACATCAGGCTGAATTATCTCAGCGCCGAGGCCGACAAGATGGTCGCCGTCAAATCGATCCGGCAGGCACGTCAGATCATGACCGCGCGGGCGCTTGAACCCTATTCGCCAACTGAAATTCTTCCCGGCAAGGTGATCGACTCAGATGCGGACCTGCTGCGCGAAGCCGGCAACATCGCCACCACAATCTTTCACCCGGTCGGCACCTGCAAGATGGGGTCTGATGAGCGCGCGGTGGTCGACGGCCAGTTGCGTGTGCATCGCATAGATGGTCTGCGAATAGTCGATGCCTCGGTGATGCCGAAAATTGTTTCGGGCAACACCGCCTCTCCGGTGATCATGATCGCGGAGAAGGCGGCGGACATGATCCTGGACGCGCGCTGAGGCTTGATTGCCTTATCTGGGCTGTTTCCTGCCGGGAAAGAAGGCTTTCAAAAAATAGCCGGGACTTGAGTGGCGGCGGCTCAGACCGGCAGCTAGCGGATGGCAAACAGGGACATCACTACTTTGTCTGCCAACAGACTGCCGCTGCCGACGAAAAACGTCCGATTGACCCAGGCGTAGGGCCCTTTTGTAGTCTGCATCGCATCAGAGCCGGCGGGGTCGCCATGACAGCGGGGATGAACTTCAAAATGTCGGTAGTGATGCGTGAAAAGGACCAGTTTCATGGCTTGTCTTGGCGCATCGGATTCCCGTTTTCGGTCATGCTGCCGACGGGTATTCAGGGATTGCAGTCTGAAAAGGTTGACGCGCGAACCAACAGACCTGGTTCAACAAGCGTGTGGCTTTCGGTCTCGCTGTCCGGACCATCCGACAGCAGGTCGATGATTCTGCGGGCGGCCAGAAGTCCGATCCGGTAGCAATGCGGATCGATGCTAGTGATCGGCGGCACGCAGATATCGGAGATTTCGTAAGCACCGAAGCCTGCGATGGCGATGGTGCCGGGCACGGCGAGGCCGCGCCGCTGGCATTCGGTCATGGCGCCGAATGCGGCGAGGTCCGAGACGCACACCACGGCTTCGGTGTCGGGCCATCTCGACATCAGCCGGGCAAGCGCATCGGCGCCTTCCCGCATCGAGATCGGCGGCGGCCCAGCCTCGACAAGACGGGTGGCGTCCAGGCCGCGAGATTCCATTTCCCGGATGAAGCCGCGGCGCCTGTCAAAGCCCCTGGTGTCACGGCTGGCGTCACCGCCGAGAAAGGCAATCCTTGTCCGTCCGGTTTCCACAAGATGCGCGACGATCTTGGCGGACGCGTCCGCATTGGAGAACCCGACCACGGAATCAATCGGGTCGGCTGGAATGTCCCATGTTTCGATCACCGGGATGCCGGCATTCTCCAGCATCGCCCGGCATTTGCCGGTGTGGGTGCCGCCGGTGACGACGATCGCCTCTGGGCGCCGGGTCAGGAGTTGACGGACCAGCCGTTCCTCTTCCTCCTGATTGTAATTGGTATAGCCGAGCAACACCTGCAGGCCCTTTGCCTGCAGCCCCTCGGTCAGCCCGCGCACGGTGTCAGCGAAATTGGCATTGTTGATCGACGGGATGGTGACGGCAACGAAGCCGGTCTTCCGCGACGACAGGCCCGACGCCATGCTGTCCATGACGTAGCCGAGACGGTCCGCGGCGGCCAATATGGCCTTGCGTGTCTCCTCGTTGACATAGGCATCCGACTTGAATGCTCGCGACACGGTCATCGGAGAAACACCCGCCTCGCGGGCGACATCGCTCATGGTGGGTGTTTTCTTGGGAGGCTTCATACCGTTATGCCTGGACTGCGAAGGCGTGCGCCAGCGTGACGTGATGGTGAATGCGCCCGTCGAAACATTCGGCGACAATCTCGCCGGTGACTTCGCGCGATTGGGCGCGGGCCGGGCTCTGCAGCGCCTTGTCCATGGCCGCCCGGTCCGGGTAGCTGATCGCCAGGATCAGCGGAAACTCGGGGGCGCCTTCGTCGCGTTCCTCGCCGAACATCACCCGCACCTCCTGGGCGCCGGCAAACTGCTTCCACAACGGGACCAGACGATCCATGACGGCCGAGCGGAAGACGTCAGTCTTGCCGGGCTTCACGGAGCCCTCGAAGAGGGCATAGCGGGTGATCATTGGAACTGCTCCTTGTTGGGTCCCTTGAAAAATTCCATCACCGCGGCCTGATCCTCGCCGCCAAGACCTGCGGCGGTCAGCATCCGGTGGATTTCGGCGCACAGCGCGGTCATCGGCATCGAGGTGTGGCTGGCGCGCGCCAGATCGAGCGCGCCGTTGAGATCTTTGACCATGTTGTCGATGCGCCCGGTGCGGCGGTAATCCCGGGTCACAAAGCGCGGCATGTATTCCTGCAGGATTGCGCTGTCGGCGCGGCCGCCCTTGAGCGCTTGCGGTATCTTTGCGGCGTCGACACCGGCATCAAGCGCCAGCTGGGTGGCTTCGGCGACGGCGAGGAAGCCGAGCCCGCACAGCACCTGGTTGATCAGCTTGGTCGTCTGACCGGCTCCGCTCGGGCCCATATGGGTGTAGTTGCTGGCGACATGGCGCAACACATTGTGCGCCTGTTCCACATCTGCGGTGTCACCGCCGGCCATCAGGGTTAGTTCTCCGACCAGCGCCTTCGGCGCGCCGCCCGACAGCGGCGAATCCACCCAGCGCAGACCCCTTGCCTTCGCGTCCTCGCTCAGTTGCCGCGTCGCTACTGGATCGATCGAGGACATGTCGATGATGATGGTGCCGGGTCTTGCGCCGTCGGCCACGCCGGCTTCGCCGAAGACGGCGGTTCTGACGATCCCGGGCGAATTGAGGCTGGTGATGACGTAATCGGACCGGGTCGCGGCCTCGGCCGCGGAACCGGCAGCGATTGCCCCCTTGGCGACGAGTTTCGCCACCTTTTGTGGATCAAGGTCGAAGACGGCGAGGCTGTTTCCGGTTTCAAGCAGGCGGGTGCCGATCGCTCCGCCCATGGCGCCGGCGCCGATCAGCGCCACGTTCTCAGTCATTGTCCTGTCCTTCCAGATAGCGTGCCGCCAGGGCGACGATGGCGTCCAATGGCTGGTCGATATCGATGGCAATCGACTCCTCATCGGCGCCCGGTGGCTCGAGTGTTGCGAACTGGCTGTCGAGCAGTTCGGGGGGCATGAAGTGATTCTTGCGGTTTCTCATCCGCTGGCCAATGACCTCGCGGCTGCCCGTGAGATGAATGAAGCAGACCGGGGCTCCGGCCTGTTGGCGGATCCTGTCGCGATAGCTGTGCTTGAGTGCGGAACAGCCGATCGCCAGCGGTTCGGTGCTTCGTGCGAATTCTTGCCCGATCGCCTCCAGCCACGGCCAGCGGTCGTCATCGGTCAAGGGAGTGCCCGCCGACATCTTGGCAACGTTCTCCTTCGAGTGCAGCGCATCGCCATCCATGAACCGGATGCCTGTGAGCCGGGACAGGTCCTCGCCGACGCTGGTCTTGCCGCAGCCCGCGACACCCATGATGATTGCGTGCCGGGCCATTTCAGAGAGATGCCGTGATGCCGCCATCGACATAGAGCGTGTGGCCATTGACGAAGGAGGCGGCGTCGGAGGCAAGGAAGATGCAGGCGCCGACCAGTTCTTCCACCTTGCCCCAGCGCCCTGCCGGGGTCCGTTTTTCCAGCCATGTGCTGAACTCCGGATCGGCAACCAGAGCGGCGTTGAGCGGCGTATCGAAATAGCCCGGCGCGATGGCGTTGCACTGCAGGCCATGTTTCGCCCAATCGGTGGCCATACCCTTGGTCAGATTGCCGACGGCGCCCTTGGTGGCGGTGTAGGGGGCGATCGAGGGGCGGGCGAGGGCTGTCTGCACCGAGGCGATGTTGATGATCTTGCCGCGGCCGCGACCGATCATGTGGCGGGCGACCGCCTGGCCGACATTGAACACGGAGCTGACATTGGTGCGCATCAGGCGCTCGAACGCATCGGACGGGAAGTCTTCAAGCGGTGCACGGTGCTGCATGCCAGCATTGTTGACGCAGATGTCGATCGGGCCTGTCGAGGCTTCGAAACCGTCGATGGCGGCGCGGGCGGCGTCATGGTCCGTCACGTCGAAGGCCAGCTGGTGGATGGTCGCGCCGGTTCGTTCGAGCCGGGCCGCGGCATCGGCCAGCTTCGTGGCGTCGCGCCCATTGAGCACCAGGCTGGCGCCCGCCCTGGCAAGGCCATGTGCCAAGGCATAGCCGATGCCCTGAGATGAGCCGGTAATGAGGGCCGTACGCCCGCTCAGGTCAAACAGGCCAAGATCCGCCATCAGATGTTCCTCGATATTTGTTGTCGACTTTCAGGATCGAGATCTATATGTTATCGATAACATAGTCAACAATGGTCCCGGAGTTTTTGATGTCTGCTTCTTCCCGACCGGTCGAAATCCTGCAGGTAGGCCCCTATCCGGATTGGGATCAAATTCCCCTTGATGCGACGTTTACAATGCACCGCTCTTTCGAAGCCGATGACAAGGCCGGTTTTCTGAACTCGGTGGCCGGGGAGGTGCGGGGGATCGCCACGCGGGGCGAACTGGGCACCGATCGGGCGATGATCGAGGCGCTGCCGAAACTTGAGGTCATCAGCGTCTACGGTGTCGGCTACGACGCGGTGGATCTTGCCGCCTGCCGCGAACGTGGCATCCGTGTGACCAACACGCCGGACGTGCTGACCAGGGATGTCGCCGATCTCGGCGTCGCGATGATGCTCGCGCAGTCGCGCGGCATGATCGGCGCCGAGAAATGGGTGCGTGACGGCTCATGGGCCAGCAAAGGGCTGTACCCTTTGAAGGACCGGGTTTTCGGCAAGAAGGCCGGCGTGCTCGGGCTTGGACACATCGGCTACGAAGTGGCGAAACGGCTTTCCGGTTTCGACATGGAGATTGCCTATAGCGATGTGTCGGCCAAGGACTATGCGCCTGACTGGCAGTTCATTGGCGATCCGGTGGATCTGGCACGGCATGCCGATTTCCTGTTCGTGACGCTGGCTGCATCCCCACAAACCCGCCACATCGTCGGCCGCGAGGTGATCGAGGCGGTTGGGCCCGAGGGCATGATCATCAACATCTCGCGGGCGGGCAATATCGACGAGGACGCGCTTCTCGACGCGCTGGAGCAGGGGCGCCTTGGGTCAGCCGCGCTTGACGTGTTCGAGGGCGAACCGAAGCTCAATCCGCGGTTCCTGGCGCTCGACAACGTGCTTCTGCAGCCGCATCACGCGTCCGGCACCTTCGAGACGCGCGAGGCCATGGGCAAGCTCGTGCGCGACAACCTGACGGCGCATTTCTCCGGCGCCGATCTCCTGACCCCCGTTCTCTGAGGATTTCCCATGCGTGCAATCGTCATTCACCAAGCCCGCGACCTGCGCATCGAGGCGCATGCCGAGGAGCAGCCGGGCCCGGGCGAGGTTGCGATCAAGCTCGCCACCGGCGGCATTTGCGGCTCGGACCTGCATTACTACAATCATGGTGGTTTCGGTGCGGTCCGGCTCAGGCAGCCGATGGTTCTTGGCCATGAGGTGTCCGGCCATGTGACAGCGCTGGGCGATGGTGTTTCCAGTCTGGCGATCGGCGACCTTGTCGCGGTGTCGCCGTCACGGCCTTGCGGCCACTGCAGCTATTGCGGCCAGGGGCTGCGCAATCATTGCGAAAACATGCGGTTTTACGGCTCGGCCATGCCGTTCCCGCATATTCAGGGCGCCTTTCGCGAAAAGCTGGTGGCGCTCGAAAGCCAGTGCGTCAAGGCCGACGGACTGACCGCCGGGCAGGCGGCAATGGCGGAGCCGCTGTCGGTGTGCCTGCATGCAACGCGGCGTGCGGGAGAGCTTCTGGGCAAGCGTGTGCTGATTACCGGCTCCGGCCCGATCGGCAGTCTCTGCGTGCTTGCCGCCCGCGCCGCGGGCGCGGCTGAAATCGTCGTCACCGACCTGTCGGATGCGGCGCTGGCCTATGCCGGCAAGGTTGGTGCGGACCGGGTGATCAATACCCGCACCGATCCCGAGGCGCTCAACGCCTATGCCGCCGGAAAGGGCAGTTTCGACGTACTCTATGAATGTTCGGGCGCTGCCCCGGCCCTGGCCGGCGCAATCCCGACGATGCGGCCGCGCTCGGTGATCATGCAGCTTGGCCTTGGTGGCGACATGACGTTGCCGGTGCAGGCCATGACCGCCAAGGAAATCGACCTGCGCGGCTCCTTCCGATTCCATGAGGAGTTTGCGGTTGCCGTCAAGCTGATGCAGGCGGGGCGGATCAATGTCGAGCCGCTGATCTCGCACACGCTGCCGTTCGAAGATGCCGTGGCGGCTTTCGATCTGGCCGGCGACCGGTCGCAGGCGATGAAGGTTCAGCTTAGCTTTGCGTGACGGCGTGCCGGCAGCTTTATCATTGCGACGCGCCGATGCTTGCGAGCGCGGCATTGGCCACCTCGACGTCCTGGTCGCCTGTCCCCGATCCGATGCCGATACCGCCCAGAAGCTCGCCGTCGACGACGATTGGCAATCCGCCGGGCAGGCCGGTGATCGAGCCTCCCGTCGCCGCGCCGATGGCGGAGCGCACGGCTTCCGGAATGGCGCTCGAGGGCCTGCCGGTGGAGGCGGCGGTCAGCGCTTTCGCGCGAGCGCTTTTCAGGCTCAGGAATTTTGCGCCGGTCATTTTCAGCTCACCAAGCGTGCCGCCGGAGGTATCGACAATGACGATGCATTGCGGTTGCCCCATAGCCTCGGCCCGCTCGGTGGCGGCCGTGAGCATTGCAAGGACGGCTTTGTGGGTGAGGAACTTTCGTGTTTCTATCGGTTGCAAAGTGATGTCTCCGTGGCTAGATCGATGGTGTTATCGATAACATGACATGGTTGCGAGAGACAAACGAGGGGAAGACCAGATGAGTTTCTTCGAGGCGCTGGAGCCGGAATTCAACAGCTTCGTGATGGGCAATGCTCCAGTCAAGCAACTGGCGACAGGCTTTGACTGGGTCGAAGGCCCGGTCTGGTTCGGCGATGCCAATTGCCTGCTGTTCTCGGATATCCCCAACAACCGCATCATGCGCTGGACGCCGGGTGCGGGGACCAGCGTGTTTCGCCAGCCGTCGAACTATGCCAACGGCCATACGCGCGACCGCGAGGGCCGGCTGATTTCTTGCGAGCACGGCACGCGGCGCGTGACACGGACCGAGCTTGACGGGTCGATCACGGTGATTGCCGACAGCTACCAGGGCAAGCGGCTCAATTCACCCAATGACGTGGTGGTCAAGTCCGACGGCTCGATCTGGTTTTCAGATCCGCATTACGGGATCATGACCAATTACGAGGGCTTCAGGAGCGAGCAGGAACTCCCCTGCAATGTCTATCGTGCCGATCGTGCCACCGGTTCGCTCACAGCGGTTGCCACGGATTTCAACTGCCCCAACGGCCTTGCCTTTTCGCCGGATGAATCGCGGCTCTACATCGCCGACACGGGGCGCATGTTCGAAAGGGATCCGCAGCACATAAGGGTATTTGATTGCAGCGCGGACGGCAGGCTTTCGGGCGGCGGCGTGTTCCACGTCATCAGTCCCGGATGTGCCGACGGATTTCGCGTCGATACCGACGGCAACATCTGGTCTTCGGCCGCCGATGGCGTTCACTGCATCTCGGCGCAGGGTCATCTTCTGGGCAAGATCCTCGTGCCCGAACTCGTCTCCAATGTCTGTTTCGGGGGGCGCGCCAAGCACCAGCTGTTCATCACCGCGACCACCAGCGTCTATGCGGTGATCCTCAACCGCATGGGTGCGGTTCGTCCGTAACGCTCGCTAAAGCGTCTGGCCCGGCACGAGCCGGGTCGGCACGACGGTGATGTCCTGAACGGGTTCGTTGCGCAGCCGCCCGACCAGCAGTTCGGCGGAAAGCTTGCCGATCTGCCGGGTCGGGATCGCCGTGGTCGTCAGCCGGTGTTCGAGGATGGAGGCGGCCTCGTGTCCACCCCATCCGGCAATGCCGATATCATCGGGCACACGGATACCCTTGCGCTGACAATAGGCAAGACCGCCGATCGCCATCGTGTCATCCTGGCAATAGATCATGTCGAGACCCGGGCTCTTGTTGAGCAGGGTCTCGGTGCCGTAATAGCCCGCATAGAAACCCGGCAGGTCATTGAGGATCTCAACGGCAATGACCGGCGCTCCCGCTTCCGCGACTGCGCTGGAAAAGCCCTCGAACCGCTCCGGGCCGGTTGACGGCCGGTCGCGCACCGCGCCCAGCAAGCCCGGCCGCTTGCGCCCCTGCGCGATGGTGTAGCGGCCCATTTCATGGCCGGAATCGAACTGGTTGAACCCGACCGACATGTCGAGCGGACTGGTGTTGAGATCCCAGAACTCGACAACCGGAATGGCTGCGTCGCGCAGCAGTTCCAGCGTGGCGCTGCTGTGGTGCTTGGTCGACAGCAGCACGCCGGCAGGACGCCAGGACAAGAGGCTCCTGAGCCACAGTTCCTCGTCCTCGGGCAACTGGTTGTGGCTGCCGATCATCGCCTGGTAGCCGAGTCTAGCGAAGCTGCGATCGATGCTCTCGAGCACCTGGCCGAAGAAGTGGCTGGAGAGCCGGGGCACGCACACGCCAACGAGCGTCGAGGCGGCGGCGGTTCCGAATGCTGCGGCCAGGCGGTTGGGCAGATAACCAAGACGATCCACCTCCCGCATCACCTTGGCGCGCGTCGCCTCGGAGAATCCGGTGGCGCCGCGCAGCACCCGGGAAACAGTCATCTTCGAGACGCCCGCGGCCTCGGCGATTTCCTCAAGGCTCGCCGTCGGCTTCTTGGCCGTTTTCGAATTCGGGGCTTTCTTGCCATCATCCTGCATGTGGAAATCCATATCGCGCCTGGCCCGATCGGAAAAGTGTTATCGATAACATTTTTTCTTGACTCTCATCGGAACCGGGCGGATAGTTTGCGTTATCGGTAACGTAGAGGAGAGATGCGTTGCCGTACAGGGAGGAATTTTCGGGTGGAAACCAGCGCAGGCCTTTTCTTCAATTCAGTGAGCAAGTCGTTTGGCGGCACGCAGGCGTTGCGTGGCGTTTCGCTGCATGTGGAACGGGGCGAGATTGTCGCGCTGCTCGGAGAAAACGGTGCCGGCAAGTCGACCCTGATCAAGACATTGGGCGGCATTCACAAGGCCGACAGCGGCCGGGTGATGATTGACGGCGTCGATTACGTTCACAAGCCGGGCAGCATGAACCAGCGGCAGAAGGTGGCCTTCATTCACCAGGATCTCGGCCTGATCGAATGGATGAGCGTTGCCGAGAACATCGCCATGGCGGTCGGCTTTCAGAAGAAGAGCGGGCTGATTTCCTGGAAGCAGTCGGAGGAGGTGGCGCGCCGCGCGCTGGCGCTGGTGGAATGCGATTTCGATTCCTCTGCACGCGTTTCGTCCCTGACCCGGACCGAAAAGTCGCTGGTCGCAATCGCCCGCGCCCTGGTCGTCAATTGCGATTTCCTGGTGCTCGACGAACCGACGGCGAGCCTTCCGGCAGACGAGGTCGAGCGGCTGTTTGCAGCTTTGAGACCGCTCAAGGCCAAGGGCGTGGGCATGATCTATGTGTCGCACCGCCTCGACGAGATTTTCCAGATCGCCGACAGGGTCGCGGTGTTGCGGGACGGCCAGATGGTCGGCATGCGCGATGTGGCGCATACCAATGCCGATGAACTGGTGACCCTGATCGTCGGCCGCAAGGCGCGAGAATTTGCCCGCCCGGTGCTTTCGGGCGGCGACGAGATCCTCAAGGTCACGAACCTGCGGACCGACCGGGTAGGTCCGGTCAGTTTCGGCATGGAGCGCGGCGAGATGCTGGGGCTCGTCGGATTGCGCGGCGCCGGACATGAAGATGTGGGCAGGGCGCTTTTCGGGCTGCAGGATTTCGACGGCAAGATTTCGCTCGAAGGGGCTACACCGGCGCTCGGCAACCCTGGCCAAGCTATCGGCTCGGGCATCGGCTTCGTGGCGCGCGACCGGGTTGTCGAATCGGTGGCTCCGGCGCTGAGCATTTGCGAGAACGCCTTTCTCAATCCGCGGGTGCGCGGACGCAGGCTGCTGGACATCATGGGCACCGGCAGGGAGCAGGCGGCAGCGCGGGAACTTGGCGCGATGGTCGGGCTCAGCCCGAACGACCCGACGCTTGCCATCGAGGCGCTGTCGGGCGGCAACCAGCAGAAAGTGGTCGTCGGTCGCTGGCTCGGAACCGGCCGCAAGCTGCTCATCGCCGAGGATCCCACCGCCGGCGTGGATGTCGGCGCCAAGGCAGAGATCTACAATCTGCTGTTTGACGCGATGCAGGCCGGCATGGGCGTTCTGATCGTCTCCACCGACTTTGAAGAGGTCGCCAATATCTGCCACCGGGCGCTGGTGTTCAGCCGCGGGCAGCTGGTTGCGGAACTCGAGGGAGTCGAGCTGTCCACCGAAAGCCTGATCCAGGCGGCGTCTGCCAGCGGCGTCAGTGAAGAAAAGAGCAAGTCCAATGCAGTCCATTGAATCCAACGCGCTTGAGCCGACCCGCAGCGAACTGGCCGACCTTTCACTGGCTCAGAGACTGATCCGGCTGGCGCCGGTTTATGGCCTGGTCATTCTGACCCTGTTTCTGCTGGTGTTGTTTTCCATCCTGTTGCCGAACACGTTTCCGACCCTGCTCAATCTCAGGGCGATCCTGAGCGACAAGTCGATCATCGCGCTGCTCAGCCTTGCGGCGATGGTGCCGATGGCGGCTGGACGCATCGATCTGACGGTCGGCTACGGCATCGTGCTCTGGCACATCCTGGCGATCTCGCTGCAGACCATGTTCGGGATTCCCTGGCCGCTGGCAGTGATGATCGTGATTCTGCTGGGCGCGGCCGTGGGGTTCCTCAACGGACTTCTGGTGGAGGTCGCCAAGATCGACAGCTTCATCGCAACGCTTGGAACCGGAACCATTCTCTACGCGCTCGCACTCTGGCATACCGGCGGACGGCAGGTGGTGGGCGTTCTGCCGAAGGGCTTTTACGATATCAACGGCATCTTCATCTTCGGGCTGCCGATCACCGCCTTCTATATCTTCGGCATCGCGATCGCCATGTGGCTGGTGCTCGAATACACCCCCATCGGCCGCTTTCTCTACGCCATCGGCGCCAATGCGCGCGCCGCCGAACTCAACGGCATTCCCACCCGCAAGTTCGTTGTCGGCGCTTTCGTTACCTCGGGGCTGATGACGGCGCTGGCAGGCGTGCTGCTCGCCTCGAAACTGCGCATCGGCCAGGCCAGCGTCGGCCTGGAATTTCTTCTCCCGGCCCTCGTTGGCGCGTTCCTGGGCTCGACCACCATCAAGCCCGGCCGCGTCAACGTGTGGGGGACGATGATCGGCGTCGCCATCCTGGCCATCGGCATTTCGGGAATTCAGCAATTCGGTGGCTCGTTCTGGGTCGAACCGATGTTCAACGGCGTAACGCTGCTCGTGGCCATCGGCATCGCGGGCTACGCACAGCGACGCAAGGGCGCCGCGAAGAAGTGACTACTCAGCAACCAGGGAGGATACCATGCTGAAACGGACATTCATGACGACGCTGCTCGCAGGAACAGTGATTGCAGGCTTTGGCCTGACGGCAGCCAGCGCCCAAATGGCGTTTGACGGACCGACATCTGGCCCCAAGGCCGCGGAAGGCAAGACCATCGTGGTCCTGGCGGCAGACCTGAAGAACGGCGGCATTCTCGGCGTCACCACCGGCGTGGAAGAGGCTGCCGGGAAGATTGGCTGGACCGTCCGGGTGCTCGACGGCGCCGGCTCGGTTCAGGGCCGCACCGCCGCCTTTGGCCAGGCCATGGCCTTGCAGCCCGATGGCATCATCATCAACGGCTTCGATGCCGTAGAACAGCAGGCCGCGCTCGAGCAGGTCGCCGCAGCGAAGATCCCGATGGTTTCGTGGCATTCCGGGCCGAAGATCGGCTGCGACGCGCCGGGCGGCATCTTCGCCAATGTTTCCACCGACGCCATGACCGTGTCGGAAGAAGCGGCGAAGTGGGCCGTCAACGATGCCGGCGGCAAGCCCGGCGCCGTGATCTTCACCGATTCCACCTACCAGATCGCCATCGACAAGGCGGACCGGATCAAGGAGACCATCGAGAAGATGGGCGGCACCGTGCTCGAATATGTCGACACCCCGATTGCCGATACATCCAACCGCATGGGGCCGCTGACCACCAGCCTGCTGCAAAAATACGGTGACTCGTGGACCCACGCGCTGGCGATCAACGACATCTATTTCGATTTCATGGGCCCGGCCCTTGCCGCGGCCGGCATTCCCGGCGACGGATCGCCGAAAGCGGTTGCTGCCGGCGACGGCTCGGAATCGGCGTTCCAGCGCATCCGGACAGGCGAGTACCAGGCGATCACCGTGGCCGAACCGCTCAACCTGCAGGGCTGGCAGCTTGTCGACGAATTGAACCGGGCCGTGCAGGGCGAAACCTGCTCGGGCTACATCACGGCACCTGCAGTGGTGACCAAGGAAGGCCTTGCCAAGATGGGCGACAGCAACCAGTTCGATCCGGACAATGGCTACCGGGAAGCCTACGCCGCTATCTGGGGCAAGTAATCCGGACTGCTTGCAGCAAAGCAGGAAAGGGCGCCTCGGCGCCCTTTTCTTTTGCCTGGATTGCATTCCACGGCTGAAGCCATCGATCGGGGCCGGACTCGCCCCGGAGCATCGCCTCGGCCAGGCGCTCGGCGCGCGGAAGAATGTCGTCTGCCCTGGTCTCAGGGGCTTCAGCGGACGAAGAAGACGCGTTGCGAACCGTTCCGCGTCCACGCCTGCGGCCATGGCACGATTGTGCGGCGGGATCAGAATCGGGCGCGCCTTATCTCAGGCTTCCAGTCTTCGGCGTTCCAGCGCTGACGCAGAAGGCCGATGGTTTCCTCGTCAGTAAGCTGATGGAAATCGGCGTAGAACCCGCCAACGCCTCGGAAGGCGCGCGAGGGATTGAGGCAGACGACATCGTCGGCGAGGGCCGCCAGTTCCGAAACCGTTTCCTCCGGGGCTACGGGAATGGCGACCACGATCCGATCCGCACCCTGGCGGCGGACCGCAGCGAGTGCTGCTTTCATGGTTGCTCCGGTCGCCATGCCGTCGTCAACGAGGATCACCGTGCGCCCGGCCGGTTCGATCCGCGGGTGACGACCCAGATAAAGTGTCCTGCGACGCTCCATCTCGGCCAGTTCACGGGTGCGGGCGCGTTCGACATAGGCCTCATCGGCACCCGATGCCCGCAGGATGTCCTCGTTTAGGACCGTTTGCGGCACGGCGCCCTAGACGACGGCACCGAGCGCTACTTCGGGGTTGAACGGCGCGCCTATCTTGCGCACCATCACCAGATCAAGCGGGGCTTTCAAAGCCCCGGAAATCTCGACGGTGACCGGCACCCCGCCGCGCGGAAGCGCATAGACCACGGGTCGATCAAGCCCCATCGCCTTGAGCCGGTCCGCCAGTAGTCTTCCGGCCTCCGCCCTGTCAGTGAATGTCTGCTCCCGGTCTGTCATCAGGCGATGCTATGCGCTTGCCCGCAGGGTGCATTGACGTTGGTCAATGGACCGGGATGCGTTCCGACCGGCGATGAAGCCGACGGGATTGGGACACAGGACAAGACAATGATGTTTGGCTGGCGAGGACATGTGCGCCGAAAACGATTGCGAGCGTGGTCTCTGCCCGCAGCGACGCATTGAGCCAAATCAAGGCGGTTGGTGATACTGTAGTGGAGAAATGGCAAGTGGATCGTGGCGATCGGAATATCCGCTCTGGCTGCTGACGGCGCGAGTGTTTCTCGTTCGTGTGCCAGGGATGTAGCCGCACGGTCCCCGATACTCACGATGACGCGTTGCCATCGTCACTCCGCAACCCGCGCGAACAGGTTTTCCGGCATGGACAAAAAAAACTCCTTTCACATCGGCTACTTCATCGTTGCCTTCGCCCTGATCACGCTGTTCCAGACGTGGCTGGCTTACAAGGATGTGGCGCAGCCGTCCTATTCGGAGTTGCAGCGTCTGCTGCAGGACGACAAGATCAAGTCCGTCGTCATCACCGAAACGATGATCCAGGGGGTGTTCAAGGAAGCGCAGGACGGGCGGACGCAGTTTATCGTCCGGCGTGTCGACCCTTCGGTCGCAGCGGAATTCGAAAAGGCCGGTGTCGAGATAACCGGCGCGAGCGACAGCAACTGGCTGACCACGCTGATCTCCTGGGTGCTGCCGGCGCTGATCTTCTTCGGATTGTGGATGTTCGTGTTTCGCGGCTACGCCAACAGGCAGGGCATGGGCGGGCTGATCAACATCGGCAAATCGAAGGCGAAGGTCTATCTCGAGCGTGATACCGGCGTGACATTCGATGATGTCGCGGGTGTCGAGGAAGCAAAGGTCGAACTCCAGGAAATCGTGTCCTTCCTGAAAGACAAGGACCGATATGGCCGCCTGGGCGCGCGGATGCCGAAGGGAATTCTTCTTGTCGGCCCTCCGGGCACCGGCAAGACGTTGATGGCGCGGGCGATTGCCGGCGAGGCCGGCGTTCCCTTCTTCTCGATCTCGGGTTCCGAATTCGTGGAGATGTTTGTCGGCGTCGGAGCCGCGCGGGTGCGCGACCTGTTCGTCCAGGCCCGGCAAGCCGCGCCCTGCATCATCTTCATCGATGAACTGGATGCCCTGGGGCGGGCCCGCAGTGCCTTTGGCAGTATGGGTGGCAACGACGAAAAGGAGCAGACGCTGAACCAGCTTCTGTCGGAACTGGACGGGTTCGACCCGCGTGTCGGCATCGTGCTGCTGGCAGCGACCAACCGGCCCGAAGTGCTTGATCCGGCCTTGCTGCGGGCCGGGCGTTTCGACCGTCAGGTGGTGTTAGACCGGCCCGGTCGGAATGGCCGCGAAGCCATATTGAAAGTGCATGTCGGCAAGATTCAGGTCGATCCGGAGATCGATTTGGGTGACATCGCCGGCCTTACAGCAGGGTTCACCGGCGCCGACCTGGCAAACCTCGTCAACGAGGCGGCGATCATAGCCACGAGACGGGGCGCCGAGAAGGTTTCGCGGGCTGATTTCACCAGTGCCATCGAGCGCATCGTCGCCGGAACCGAACTCAGGAGCCGCCTGATGAAGCCCGAGGAACGCACCCGCGTGGCCTATCACGAGATGGGCCATGCGCTGGTGGCCGCAGCGCTCAAGACGACGGATCCGGTGGAGAAGATTTCGATCATTCCGCGGTCGATCGGCGCCCTCGGCTATACGCTGCAACGGCCGACGGAAGACCGCTTCCTGATCACCGCGACCGAACTGAGGGAGCGGATGGCCGTGCTGCTCGCAGGCCGTGCGGCTGAGGAAATCATTTTCGGGGAAGTGTCGACAGGGGCGTCCGATGATCTGGCAAAGGCCACCGATATCGCCCGGCAATATGTCACCCGTTTCGGCATGGACGAGAAGGTCGGGCAGGCGGTGCTCGAGGAACAGAAATCGCAATTCCTCGGTGACGCGCCGGCATTTGTCGGCAAGCGGGACTATTCGGAAGAAACCTCGCGCGAAGTCGATCTGGCCGTGCGGCGGCTGATCGATGAGGCTTACGAGGCGGCGAAAACGATCCTTGCGGCCGGTGCGGCCAATCTCGAAGCGGGCGCCAGGCTGCTGCTGGAGCGCGAAACCATCACGCCGGCTGATTTTCCTGCGCTGAAGCGGTCTGACGAGGCGCCTGCAGAACCGGACGTGGGCACCGGCGCGGCTGTATCAACCGATGCCAGGAAACCCGTCAGGCGTTAGTGGAACAGGCGTCGTTGCAGAATTTCGCTCCGGGCGAAATCCGGCCGAGATCGATGATTGCGGCAGCGGGGCGTCTCGTGATGCTCCGCAGCTACATCAGGCGGCCGAGGATATCGTTCAGCTTGGCCACTTCGCTTTCGCCGAGCAAGTTGTAGATCGCCTCGTCCTGGCTCTGGACGACATCGCGTATCTGCGCCATGCGCTTGCGTCCCAGGTCGGTGAGCATCAGGTTCACCTGCCGCTGGTCGCTCTTGCCGGCCTGACGGTGGACGAGCCCGTCCATGACCATGCGGTCGACCATCTTGGTCAGCGTCGGCGGGTTCATCAGCACGATCCTCGCCAGTTCGCCCATGGTCTGGCTCGGCTCGGCGTCCAGTGTTTCGAGCACGCGCCACACCTCCACCTGCACCCCGTGCTCCTTCAGCGCAGCCGTCAGCGACTGATGCACCGCCCGGTGTGCCGCCGCCAGGGTGTAGGAAATATAGGACTCGATGGGGTTCTTCATGTCTGTTCCAAAATTCGCGTTGCATAGAAAATAGTTGACTTGGAAAATAATTTCAATTGCAATGAAGAAAATCCCTCAAGCACGGCTATAGGGGACACGTGCATGGAGTTTTCCCGGGCCGCAGTGGCATTTCCGGCAGAGTTGAACGACCTTCGCGACTGGGCTTCGGTAAGCTCGGTGGGGTTCTATCGCGTGGCACTGCTGATCCCGATGTGCGGGTCGGCCGGGCTTTGGGCACCGTCCTGCATCTCCTCGGCCCAGCTGGCGGCGGAAGAGATCAACCGCGGTAACGGCATTGGCGGCCGACAGGTGCAGCTGATCATGATCGACTCGGCTCTGGAGGCGAAGGTCCCGGTCGAGGAAACGGTCAATGACCTGATCGAGGCCAATGCCATCGACGCGATCGTCGGTATGCATATCAGCGCCATCCGCCAGCGGTTGAGCAAGGTCGTGCGCCAGCGGGTGCCGTACGTCTACACGCCGCTTTACGAAGGCGGGGAGAACACGCCCGGGATCTTTGCCATCGGCGAGACGCCGCACGATCAACTCGGGCCCGCCATCGAGACGTTGCAAAAGCAATTCCGGCCCAAGCGCTGGGCGCTGATCGGCAATGATTATGTCTGGCCGCACACTTCGCATTCCTATGCCAAGACCAAGCTGAAGGAATTGTCCGTCGGGCTTTGCTATGAACGATACCTGCCCTTTGGCGTGCGCAACATGTCGCACTATGTCGACGAGATCGCAAAATCGGGCGCGGATGCGCTTCTGATCTCGCTCGTCGGCCAGGATGCCGTGACCTTCAACCGGGCCTTCGGGGCTGCGGGACTGGATGGCAAGATGATCCGGCTTTCGTGCTGCATCGAGGAGAACGGCCTGCTTGCCTGCGGCGACCGCAATCTGAAGCGGTTCTTCTCCTCGGCGAGCTATTTCGGATCGCTCAGGACCGAGGGCAATTGCGCCTTCAAGGAGAGCTACTACGGATTGCACGGCGACAAGGCTCCCGTTCTCAATGTGATCGGGCAGTCGACCTATGAGGGTGTGCATTATCTGGCAGCGCTGATGGACGACAAATCCGGCGACTGGCGGGGGCTCAATGCGCTGTCGGGATCGGCGTTTCGATACCGGAGCGTGAAGCGGGCTTTCTCTCCGAAACGGTCGGTAGCGCGCGCCCCGATCTACCTGGCTCGGGCCGACGGAATCATGTTTGAAGTGATAAAACAGATATAATTCAATGCGATACCAATTAATTTGAATTGGAAAACATTTTAGTTGAAAAGGAAAATAAACTTCTCCATGGTTATGTGACGCCGATACCCCCGGTCCAAAAAGGGGGAGGGCGATCGTCATGCCGTTGGGGGATTTGGCCTTGGTCTGGTTTTTTTCGCTGCTCGCACTTGCGCTTCTGCTGATCATCGCGATCTGGTTCCTGCAGCGCTATTACGCCAAGGCGACGCTGGACACCGCACTCGTGCGGACCGGTCTTGGCGGCAAGCGTGTGGTTCTCGACGGTGGCTGTCTCGCCTTGCCGATCCTGCACCAGATCCAGCGCGTCTCGATGGGGTCGGTGACCTTTCCCGTCCATCGCAAGGGCCGTGAATCGCTGTTGACGAAGGATCAGCTGCGCGCCGACATCGAAATGGAATTCGAGCTCCGGGTCGAGCCATCGGCGGAAGGCATCGCCACCGCCGCGCAGGTCCTCGGGATGCGGATCGCCCGCGGCGGCGACGCCATTCGCGAGGTTGTCGGCGGCGCCCTGATCAACGCCATGCAGGATGCCGCCGCCCGGCGCAACCTGGCCGACATCCACCTCGACCGCTCCGGCTACACATCGGAAGTGACGCAGGCCGTGGCCGAGCATGCCGCGCGTCTGGGGCTTGCCATGGTTTCGACCTCGTTGGTCAGCGTCGACCAGAGCGATCTGAGCCAGCTCAACGAAGGCAACGCGTTTAACGCCCAGGGTATGCGGCGGCTCGCCGAGATGGTGGCCGAACAGCGCAAGGCGCGGGTCAAGGTGGAAACCGAGACCGAAATCGCGATCCGGGAAAGCCGCCTGGCACAGCACCAGAGGCAGCTCGAGTTGCAGCGCGCCGAACAGGAAGCCGAAATCGCTCAGCAGGAACATTTGAAGCGCATGCAGTCGGAAGCCCGGGCGCGGTCCGATCAGGCCGAAGCGCAGGCCGAGTTCGCTACGGAGCAGGCCCGGATCGAGAAAACGCAGCGGGTGAAGGCGGCGCAGGTCGCCAATGACGAGGCTCTGCGCCGCGCCGAGATGGCAGCGGTGCTGGCGCTCGAGGAAACAAGGATCGAAAACGAGGTCCAGCTAGCCAAGCGGAGGATCGAGGAGTCCTCGACCAAAGCCGCCGAGGAAGAAGCCCGCGCCCAGGTTCTGCTCGCCGCCGAACGGGTGCAGGTGCAGAAGGAGCGCGCCGTCGTCGAGCGCGAGCAGGAAATCTCCAACCTCAGGCAGAAGAGGGATCTCGCGCTGGAAGACGCGCGGGTCAAGAGCGATGTCGGCACCATGCTGGCAAAAGCCAAGGCCGAGGCCGAGGTCGCCCGCTCCGCCGCAGAAACCGAGCAGCGCCGCATGGAGGCCGAGGCCGCAGGACGCCATGCCCTCAACCAGGCCGAAAATACGCTCAGCGAATCCGTCATCCGGATGCGGCTCGAGGAGCGCAAGCTTGATCGCCTGCCGGAGATCATGACGCAGATGATGAAGCCGGTCGAGAAGATCGATTCCATCCGCATCAACCAGATCAGCGGCATGGGCACCGGCGGCGGCACCGGTGTCGACAACGCCTTCGGCGCGGCGATGGACCAGATCCTCGGCATGGCGGTGAGACTGCCTGCGATGAAGCAGATGGGCGAGGAAATCGGGCTCGATTTTGACGCCAATCTGGCCGGCCGCACCGCCGACTACGCCCAGAGAACCAAGCAGAAAGACAAAGACTGAGACCACCCGTCCCGGGTGCCCGACCGCAACCCAACCATTTCACGGAAGGAATACGACATGTCGATCAACAGACGCCATTTTCTTGCCTCCGCCGCCGCTGCAACCGGCGCTGTCATGCTGCCGCGCGCCGTGATGGCCGCCGATACGATCAAGCTCGGCTCGGTGCTTGATGTCTCGGGGATCTTCGACGCCTACGGCAAGCCGATGGACACGGCGCTGCGGCTGGCCGTGAGCCAGATCAATGCTGCCGGCGGACTGCTCGGCCAGCAGGTCGAGGTCGTCGGCTATGACACCCAGTCCGACATGGCGCTCTATTCCCAGTACGCCCAGCAACTGGTCCGTGAGGACAAGGTCGACGTGGTGCATGGCGGCATCCTGTCGGCCTCGCGCGAGGCGATCCGCCAGACGCTGCACAAGAACAAGACACTCTATTTCTACAACGTGCTGTACGAGGGCGGCGTCTGCGACCGCAACATCTTCATCAATGGCGTGACGCCGGCTCAACAGGCCGAAGCGCTGGTGCCCTACGCCATGGGCAAGTCCGGCAAGAAGGTCTACATCGTCGCCGCCGACTACAATTACGGACAGATCACCGCCCGCTGGCTGCAGAAATTCGTTGCCGACAATGGCGGCGAGACGGTCGGTGTCGACTTCTTCCCGCTCGATGTCTCGGATTTCGGCTCGACCATCGCCAAGATCCAGACCGCCGGCCCCGATCTCGTCATCGCGCCGCTGGTCGGCGGTGCGCACCTGTCGTTCTTCCGTCAGTGGGCGGCTGCCGGCATGAAGGACCGTATCGCGCTGGCCTCGACCACGCTCGGTGTGGGCAACGAGCACAAGGTGCTGACGGCCGAAGAGGGCAACGGCATCATGGTTGCCTACAACTACAGCCAGGAACTCGACACGCCCGAAAACGTGGCGTTCAAGGAAGCATGGGTTGCAGCCGGCGGTGAAGCAGGCGGCATGCACGAACTGGCCGTGTCCAACTATCACGGTGTGCTGACCTGGGCCGAAGGCGTGCGTATTGCCGGAACGCTGGACCGCGACGCGGTTGTGGATGCACTGGAAACCGGCGTTTCCATCACCGGTCCCGGCGGCAAGGTGACCGTCGATCCGCAGACCCATCATGCCATTCTCGATGTTCACCTGATGGAGTTCGAGAACCAGGGAATGAAGGTTGTCGAAACGCTGCCGCAGCGCCAGCCGATCGACACCCAGGCCGTGTGCGATCTCGGCGCCAATCCGGACGACAACACCCAGTACGAAATCCAGATCTGACACCCTCCCAAGGTCAGGGCGGGGCCGCCAGCCGCGCGGCCCCTCCAGTCACCTCCCATTCTTCCAAGGCCACCCGTTCATGGATCTGGTATTCGTCATCATCGTTGAAATGCTCTACGCGGTTGCTTCGCTGGTATTGATCAGCGCGGGCCTCGCCATCGTGTTCGGCATGATGAAGATCATCAATCTGGCGCATGGCGAGTTCATGATGATGGGCGGCTACGTGACGATCACGGCGGTCACCCTGGGCGCCAATGTCTTTGTCGCCATGCTCATCATCGCCCCTTTGGTCGTTGGCCTGATCGGGCTGGTGGTCGAGCGTCTGGTGATCCGCCATCTCTATGGCCGGCTGGTCGACACGATGCTTGCGACCTGGGGATTGAGCCTGTTCTTCATCGGGCTCGCGACCATGATCTTCGGCAACACCACTACGGGGATCTCGACGCCGATTTCCGGCTTCACGGTCGGGAACTACCAGGTCAACGGGTACAACTTCTTCATCATCCTGGTCTCGATCGTGCTGCTTGGCCTGATGTATGCGGTGCTCAAGGGCACCCGGCTGGGGCTGATTGCGCGCGGCGCGATGCAACTGCCGGACATGGCTGCGGCACTGGGCTACTCACCGGAACGCATCTACATGGCGACGTTCTTCTGCGGGTCGGCGCTGTCCGGGCTCGCCGGCGCGATTCTCGCGCCGCTTGTCGGGCTGGTGCCGACATCGGGCGGAGCCTACATCGCCAAGGCCTTCATTACGGTGATCGCGGGCGGTCCGTCATTGATCGCCGGGCTCATGGCGAGTTCCGGCCTCTTCGGCTTCATCAGCCAGATCTTCACCTTCGCGGTCTCGCCGGTGATGGGTGAAGTGGCGTTGCTGCTCGCCGCGGTGGTGCTGCTGAGGCTGCTGCCGCAGGGTGTGACCGGCAAGTTCTTCCGGGGACGCCTGTGATGGCTTCCTTCTGGGCAAAAGAAGTGCCGGCCACGATCATCATTGCGGCATTGCTGGTCTGGATCATGCCGATGATGATCGGCACGTATACGCTGACGGTTCTGGTGATCTACGGCATGCTCGGCTTCAGCCTCGGGCTGATCTGGGGCTTTGGCGGGATCCTCTGTTTCGGCCAGGCGGCGTTTTTCGGGCTCGGGGCCTACACCTACGCCATCGCTGCCATCAATATCGGCGACAGCACCATACCGATGCTGCTTGCGGTTCTCGTGCCGGCTGCATTTGCGGCCTTGCTCGGGGCGATGATGTTCTATGGCCGGTTGACGGATGTCTATCTCGGCGTGATCACGCTGGTGGTGACGCTGATCCTGTTCAAGTTCATCTCTTCGACCGCCGGTCCGGAATATGTGATCGGCAAGGCACGGCTCGGCGGCTTCAACGGCATCCCCGGCTTCCAGACGCTGAACGTGCCGGGACGGCCGAACGACTACATCTACGGTGATCCCTATTTCTATTTCTGTGCCGTTCTCCTACTCATCGTCTACCTGCTGGTCAGCTGGTTGCTGAAATCGTCCTTCGGGCGCGTGGCTGTCGGCATTCGCGAGAACGAGGTCCGCGTGGCACTGATGGGCTACGACGTCAGCGCGCGCAAGACCGTGCTTTTCTCGGTGGGCGCAGCGGTCGCCGGGCTGGCCGGTGCGCTGTTTGCCAATTGGGGCGAGATCGTCACCCCCAATCTCTTCAGTCTCGGCCAGTCCGCCGAAATCATCATCTGGTGCATCGTCGGAGGCCTTGGCACCCGCATCGGTCCCATCGTCGGTGCCGCGGGGCTTGCCTATCTCAAGTTCTTGCTCGGCCAGCAGAGCATGATCGACAACACGCTTCTGACCGGAATCATTCTCGTCCTGTTCGTGCTCTTCCTGCCCAAGGGGCTGGTGCCGGCCATCGTCTCGCTGTGGCGGATCAGCTTCGGGCAACGCCGCAGGGTTCCCCGCCACGGCGCGCGCCGCCTTCGCAGCCGGAGTGCCGGGCATGGCTGAAATCGTGCTTGAAACGGCTGGCCTGACGATGCGGTTCGGCGGCGTGGTTGCCAGCGACAATGTCGATTTCAAGCTGCGGGCCGGAGAGCTGCGCTGCCTGATCGGTCCGAACGGGGCGGGGAAGTCGACCTTCTTCAAGTGCATCACCGGTCTGCTGACGCCCACCAGCGGTCAGGTCTTCATGCGCGGGCATGAAACCACCGGCTGGAGTCCGCATCAGGTCGCAGCCCTTGGGGTCGGCATCAAGACACAGGTTCCCAACCTGATGGACGGCCTTGATGTGTTCGAGAACATCTGGATGGCGGCGCGCCGGTTCCTGCCGATGCAGGATGCGATGCGCAAGGCGTCCGAGGTGATCGAGCGGCTGGCCCTTGGCCCGATCGCGCGGACCGAGCTCGGTCGGCTGGCGCATGGCGAGCGGCAGCGGGTCGAGCTGGGCCTGGTCGTTGCCGGCGATCCCTGGCTGGTGCTGCTCGATGAGCCTGCCGCGGGGATGAGCGCCGACGACGTCGAACGCATGAGCGGCATCATCCGCGAGATGACCCGCACCGCGGCGGTCGTCATTGTCGAGCACGACATGCAGTTCATCCGCTCGATCGCCAGCACCGTGACCGTTTTCCACCAGGGCGCTGTGCTGATGGAGGATCATGTCGACCGGGTCATGGCGGATCCCACGGTCCGCAATGTCTACCTGGGAAAGAAAGCCTGATGATGGCCGAGGAGCGCAAGACCTGCCTGGATATCAAGAGCCTGTCGGGAGGCTACGGCAAGGTCCCGATCCTGCACGGTATCGAGTTTTCGGTGGCCGAGAACGAGGTCGTGGGCATTCTCGGCCACAACGGCATGGGCAAGTCCACCCTGCTCAAGACCATCATGGGGTTTCTGCCGGCCAGTTCCGGCACCGTCCGGTTTCACGGTGTCGAGATCACCCGCTTTTCACCTTATGAGCGCGCCGGGCTCGGGATCGGTTACGTGCCGCAGGGGCGCGGGATCTTCCCGCAACTGAGCGTGCGCGACAATCTGCGTTTTGCCTGGCACGACTACTCCGGCGGCGGCGAGGAAGAGGTGATCGAAGCTGTGCTCGCCGATTTCCCGCGGCTGGCGCGGCTGCTCGACCGGATGGGTGGCGCCTTGTCCGGCGGCGAACAGCAATTGCTGGCGCTGGCCCGGAGCCTGATGGGCGATCCGGAATTCCTGCTGCTGGACGAGCCGACCGAAGGCATCCAACCCTCGATCATCGAGGAGATGTCGGAGACCCTGCTTCGCTTGCGCGAACGGCGCGGGCTTTCGATCCTGCTGGTCGAGCAGAACTTCGACTTCATCTCGGATCTGTCGGACCGGGTCCTGGTGCTGGAACGCGGACGGATCGCCGGCGAACTTTCCAAGGCCGAGCTGGCCGACCAGGCGAAGGTCGACCAGTTCCTCGGGTTTGGCGCGGCGCGTTCCACACGCGGCACTGGAACTGCCACCGCGCATGCGGGTCCCGATCCGAAGACCAACTCCCCGAGGCAGCAGCAGATTGCCGAACCTGCACCCATCACTCCCCAGCCCCTGGTGACAAGCATGACAGTCAAACGCCCCAGCCTTTCGCAGATGCGCGCCATGGCGAGCCGTTTCGGCATGAACCTGACGGACGCGGAACTGGCCGAGTACAGCCAGATCATGGAGCCCTACATCCAGGCCTATGACCGGCTCGACGCCCTTCCGGACAATCTGCCCGAGGTCCGCTATCCGCGTTCGCCGGGGCGCTTTCCGGATCCCTCGGAAAACCCGCTCAATGCCTGGTACGTCAAAACTGAGGTGCGCGGAGCGCCCGACGGGCCGTTGCGCGGCAAGCGGATCGCGCTGAAGGACACGATCTGCCTTGCCGGCGTGCCGATGATGAACGGGTCGTCGATCATGGAGGGCTACACGCCCGAGATCGATGCAACCATCGTCACGCGGATGCTCGATGCCGGCGCCATCATCGCCGGAAAGGCGCATTGCGAGAATTTCTGCCTGTCCGGCGGATCGCACACCAATGCCAAGGGGCCGGTGCACAATCCGTGGAAGCGCGGCTACATGGCCAACGGCTCGTCGAGCGGCTCGGCGGCGCTGGTGGCGACCGGTGAGGTCGACATGGCGATCGCCGGCGACCAGGGCGGCTCGATCAGGTTGCCGTCCTCGGCTTGCGGGGTTTACGGCATGAAGGCCACTCACGGTCTGGTGCCCTACACCGGCGTGATGCCGGTGGAGATGACCATCGACCATGTCGGTCCGGTCACATCGAACGTTGCCGACAACGCGCTCCTGCTTGAGGTGCTTGCAGGGGAGGACGGGCTCGATCCGCGCCAGTACAACCCCAAGGTCTACCGCTACACCGAGGCGCTGGGCCGCGGTGCGCACGGGCTGCGGATCGGGATCCTGAAGGAAGGCTTCCGTCGCCCCGAGAGCGAGTCGGATGTCGATGAGAAGGTGCTCGCGGCTGCGGAGCGGTTCCGGCAGCTGGGCGCCATGGTCGAGGAAATCTCCGTGCCGGAGCACACTCTGGCCGTCGATTGCTGGACCGCGATCACGGTGGAAGGCCTGCAGGACTTCATGATGCACGGCAATACCGCGGGCACCAACTACCGCGGCCTGTTCCTGCCATCGATGATCGACCAGATGTCGCAGTGGCGCAACCGGGCGGACGAACTCAGCCATTCGCTGAAAACCTGCATGTTCCTCGGAGAGCATTTCCAGACCCAGTATCGCGGGCGCTTCTACGGCAAGGCCCAGAATCTGATGCGCCGCGTCAACGAGAAGTATGCCCAGGCGCTCAAGCGCTTCGACGTCCTCTTGATGCCGACCATGCCGATGAAGCCGCAGCAGATCCCGCCGACAGACTGTTCGATCAGCCTCTATGTGCAGCGCGCCTTCGAGATGATCGGAAACACCGCGCCCTTCAATGGCGGACTGCCTGCCATGAGTGTACCTTGCGGGTTGAGCGAGGGGTTGCCGATCGGCATGATGCTGGTGGGGCCGAGTTTTGGCGAGTTGAAGATTTACCAGGCGGCGCACGCCTTTGAGCAAAGCGAAGACTGGCGCAGCATGTAGGAGGGAGGCCCATGTCCATTCTGAACGAGAGCCTGGCAGGAAAACTTTCCGATTTCGGCCGGACCGGCAAGGCGCAGGCGGTTGAATTGACGGAGCCCGAGAACAATCTTTCCTATGTCCGCGGCAGCACCCATCTGCCCTTGCGCTACATGACCATCCCGCAATTGCTGCGCGAGGCCGTGTCGCTGTTCGGCCCACGCGAGGCGATCATCTGTCCGCAGCAGGATATTCGGTTGAGCTATTACGAGTTCGACCGCGCGGTGGACGAACTGGCATCCGGTTTTCTCGCCATGGGTCTGCAGAAGGGCGACCGCATTGGCATCTGGTCGCCCAATCGCTACGAGTGGGTGCTGACCCAGTTTGCGACGGCGCGGATCGGGCTGGTGCTGGTCAACATCAACCCGGCCTATCGCGTCTCCGAACTCGAATATGCGCTCAACAAGGTCGGCTGCAGGGCGCTGGTGACCGCGCGCGCGTTCAAGTCCTCCAACTATCTTGAGATGATCACGTCGCTGGCGCCGGAGATCACGGAATGCGAACCCGGCCGGTTGCGGGCAGCGAAACTGCCGCATCTTCGGTCGGTGATCGTGCTTGGCGAGGCCGGCGAGCCGGGGGTCTTCTCATTCGACCGGGTGCGGACGCTCGGCGGCCCGGCGCAGCAGCTGCGGCTGCCGGCGATCGAGGCCGAACTCGGCCCGGATGACGCCATCAACATCCAGTTCACCTCGGGCACAACGGGTCATCCCAAGGGCGCCACGCTGTCGCATTACAACATCGTCAACAATGCCCGCTTCGTGACAGATCGCATTGCGCTGACCGAAAGCGACCGGCTGTGCATTCCGGTGCCGCTCTACCATTGCTTCGGCATGGTGATGGGCGTGCTGGGTGCCGTCAGCAAGGGCGCTGCGATGGTGTTTCCCGGCGAGGCTTTCGATCCGGTGGCCACCTTGCAGGCGCTGGAGGCGGAGCGCTGCACCGCCGTCTACGGCGTGCCGACGATGTTCGTCGCCATGCTCGAGGAGCTCGACCGTTCACCGCGCAACCTGACGCAGCTGCGGACCGGGATCATGGCCGGTGCCCCGTGTCCCGTGGAAGTGATGCACCGGGTGATGGAGCGGATGCACATGCGCGAGGTAACGATCTGCTACGGCATGACCGAGACGTCGCCGGTGTCATTCCAGAGTTTTACCGACGACCCGATCGACAAGCGCTGCGAAACCGTTGGCCGGATCCATCCGCATCTCGAGGTCAAGATCGTCGATGATGACGGCCGGATCGTGCCGGTCGGTGCCCGTGGCGAACTCTGCACCCGGGGGTATTCGGTGATGAAGGGCTACTGGGATGACCAGGGAAAGACCACCGAGTCGATCCGGGACGGATGGATGCACACCGGAGACCTAGCGGTGATGGACGAGCAGGGTTTCTGCGCCATTGTCGGTCGGGTCAAGGACATGATCATCCGCGGCGGCGAGAACGTCTATCCGCGCGAGATCGAGGAGTTCCTGTTCCGGCATCCGAAGATCTCGGAAGTGCAGGTGTTCGGCGTGCCGGACGACAAGTATGGCGAGGAAGTCTGTGCCTGGGTTGTCCCCAAGCCTGGCGTCAGCATTGACGGGGAAGAGCTGCGGGCGTTCTGCAGCGGCCAGATCGCCCACTACAAGGTTCCCAGATACGTCCGGATCGTCGAGGCGCTGCCGATGACAATCACCGGCAAGCCGCAGAAATTCGTCATGCGCGATCAGATGATGGAATTGCTCGGCAAAGGCTGATCGGGGTTATCCACGCCGATTGGCAATCGGCCTACCTTGAACGCCGACAGGAGCGGGAACATCGACCAATCCCGCCCCTGCCTGACGCATTCTGGATCGAAGCTTACTGCCCAAGCCCCAGGGATTGCAGATGGGCAACCGAAGCCGGGATCTTGTCCTTGTCGCGGATCTCGACGATCAGGCGTGGATTGGACGTCAGCGAACCAAGGGCTGCAAAGACCGGATGCCAGCGGATGATGCCTTCGCCGAGGCTCCAGTGACGGTCCGCGTAACCATCGGCGTCCTGCAAATGAACGTGCTGCAACAGGTTGCCTGCCGCACCGACATAGTAATCGATCGGCGGGGCACCAGTCGAACCGTGCGCGTAGCAGGCATGGCCGGTGTCGATCGAAACGGCAATGGCATCTGACTGGAAGCTCTTGACCAGCTCCACCCGGGCGTGCGGATCGACGTCCTCGATGTTCTCGACGACGAGAACGCAGCCCATGTCTTCGGCGCGTTTGACGATCTCGCCGATGGCGTCATGAGTGCGCTCCACGACAGAGGCGCGGGCATTCGGGAGATTGTCGAGATTGTTGTAATCCCACGTCGAAAAAGGCGAGTGGATGACCATCTGGTTGGCGCCGATCGCCTCGCAGACATCCAGGCCCTGGTGAAACCGCTTGCGGACGATGGCGCGGACATCAGGATCCTGGGATGCAATGTTGAAGCCCCAGAACGGGCCGTGAATGCCGATGCGGCCCGTATGGCCGTCGAGCAGCTTGCGGGCGCGCGCGGCAACGGTTTCCCAGTCGCCGTTGAGCAGGCTGGCGTCGAAAAAATCCTGAATCTCGATGTCGCGCGGCAATTCGCGCATGAAATCATAATGGGTTTCGTAAGTGGCGATCATCATCGCCGCGCCGATTACAGGCAAATCACTCATGGCCAAACCTTCTCCTGATTGGGCAGGGTCGATCGGGCCCCGCATGCGGGACCGGCTATAGCGCCGGGCATGCGACAGGCGGATATCAGAACCATGACGGATCGATGAAGGTTCGCGGCTCATGCCGGTTTTCCACCGGCCTGTAGCACGCCTGTCGCAATACGCGCGCATAGACCGGGAAAGTGGAAACCGGAGAAACAGTCGTGTCAGCCAAAGTCGCCCGCGTCATCATTGCCGTCTTTGACGGGCTTCGTCCCGATCGCATTTCCGAAGCGCTGACACCCAACCTCAGCCGGTTCCTGACCGAAGGGCTTTGGTACCGCGAGGCGCGCTCGGTGTTTCCGTCCATGACCAGGGTGGCGACCACCAGCTTGGCGACCGGCTCGCATCCCACCCGGCACGGCGTGGTCAACAACGCTTTCTTCCATCCGGCAATCGATGGCGGTGAACCGCTCGACACATCCCGTGCGGCCCACATAAGAGCGGCCAATGCCTGGCACGATGGAGAATTCGTCGAGGCCAAGGGTCTCGGCTGCGCGCTGGCCGAAGTCGGCAAGCGGCTCGCGGTCGTGCATTCGGGCTCGGCCGGGTCTGCCTGGCTTCTCAGCCATCGCGCCAGGGAACTTGGCCACTGGACATTCTCGATCCACGGCAGAGAGCACACGGATACGCCCGAAGCCGTCGACCAGGCCGTCGAGCGGTTTGGTCCGCTTCCGGGCGGAAAGACACCCAAGCTTGATGAGGCATCCTATGCCACGCGGGTGCTGACGGAGCTGGTGCTGCCCGAGGTGCAGCCGGATGTCGCCATCATCTGGTACTCGGAACCCGACACATCCTATCATATCCATGAAATTGGATCGCCGGAATCCGACACGGCGACGGCCCATGTGGATGCCTGTTTCGGCAAGATCGTCGACATGGTTCGTGCTTCGGAGCGGGCGGATGAGACACTCCTGATCGTGATGAGCGATCACGGGCAGATCTCGACTACCTCCGCCTTTGACCTTGTCGGGGCTCTCCGTGAGAAGGGCTTTGCCGCCGGAAACCGAGGCGAGCCCGGCGTTGAGGTTCTCGTCACGCCGGGATCCGCGGCCGGGCTGACATTGCTCAGCGGTGATGCCTCGCGGCTTCAGGCCCTCGGCGCAGCGCTGATGGAAATGCCTGAGACCGGGCTTTTGTTTTGTGGGACCGATGCAAACGGAGAACCGGTCATCAGCGGCGCGTTCGATCGGGCTCTTGCCGGGGCCGAGCATTCTCGTGCACCGGATATCTACTGGGTCGGGCGTTCGTCGCCGGAAGCGGATCAACACGGCCTCGCGGGAGCCGGTGTCTACACGACCGGGGTCAACGTGCCGGTTGGAGGCGGCATGCATGGCGGGCTCAACCCGTTCGAGATGAACACGGTGCTTGCATTCGGCGGCGCCACGCTGCCTGTCGCCATGGTAAATGACCACGCGAACCTCACGGATATCGCACCGACGGTTCTCGCAGTTCTCGGTATTGACCGGCCCGCCACGATGACGGGCTCGCCGCTCGAACGGGTGCTCGGAAAGACTGCTCCGGAACCGCGAGAGATCCGTCTTGAGGCCGGATCCGGTGATTTCAGGCAGTATCTCGTTCTGTCCGGAGTTGACGGGCGGCAATCATTTCCCCTTAGCGGGGGACGCTTCTGAGCACGAGGCTTGCCGCACCCGGAGCGCCGTCTGTGGATTGTCATCAAAAATTTATCCAGACGAATCCTGAGCGTCACATGCCGCCAATATCAGTGGCCGTGTCTTTGGGCCTGCACGAGGACCCCGGGCGAGAGATCATGAGATCTACAACCACGCACAGATGCGAAGCTGAGGAACTGAACATGACCCATAGCCGCAAGCTTAAAGGCGCCATGCTGATTGGTGCATATCTTCTTGCAACGACGATGCTGACGATGCCCGGGAAGGCTCTGGCCGAGGATCGCCCCGTAATCACGGTTGCTGTTCAGCAGATCGTCAATGCAGGCGCACTCGACGTGCTGCGCGAGCAGTCCAACGTCGGAGCGCGCGTGTTCTACTCGATTTTCGAAACACTCATCGACTACGACCGCCAGAACGCCGACCTGCCGCAGAAGCCGGGTCTTGCCACCGAATGGAAGCGCATCGACGACAAGACCGTCGAGTTGAAGCTGCGCCCCGGCGTCAAGTTCCACAATGGCGACGTCATGACGGCGGATGATGTTGTCTTCACCTTCTCCAAGGAGCGCTTCGGCCTTCTCGACGAGCAGGACAATGCGCGCAAGGACGGCAAGACGCTGTTCACCGCGAGCGCCAGCACCGCCGTTGGCGGCAAGGTTCCGCCGGCTGAAGTGGCCGCCGTCGCCAAACGCGCCTGGCCGAACCTCGACCGCGTTGAAAAGGTCGATGACATGACCGTCCGCTTCGTCTCGACGGTCGCCGATCCGACGCTCGAAGGCCGCATCTCCCGCTACGGCGCGGAAATCCTCTCCAAGCGCGCCTATGAGGAAGCCGAGTCCTGGCTTGCCTTCGCTCAGAAGCCGGTCGGTACAGGTCCCTACAAGGTGGTCGAGTTCAAGCCCGACAACATCCTGGTTCTCGAAGCCCATGACGACTACTGGGGTGGCAAGCCGCCGATCAAGACGCTTCGGTTTGCCGTGGTTCCGGAAGTTGCCAGCCGCGTCAACGGCCTTCTTTCCGGCGAATATGATTTCATCACGGACCTGCCGCCGGACCAGATCAACACCGTTGAATCCAACGCCGCATTCGAAGTCGTCGGCGGCCCGATCACCAACCACCGCCTAATGGTGTTCGACAAGAACAACGGCCCGATGCAGAATCCGAAGATCCGACAGGCGATGACCCATGCGATCGACCGCGAGACCATCGTCGAGACGCTCTGGGATGGCCGCACCACGGTTCCTGCCGGTCTGCAGTGGTCCTATTACGGCGACATGTTCCTGTCTGACTGGACCGTGCCGGAATATGACATGGAACTGGCCAGGAAGCTGGTCCAGGAATCCGGTTACAATGGCGAGGAAATTACCTTCCGCGTCCTCAACAACTACTACACCAACCAGGTTTCGACAGCGCAGATCAATGCTGAATCCTTCCGCCAGATCGGTCTCAACGTGAAGATCGAGATGAAGGAAAACTGGCAGCAGATCTTCGACAAGGAGAGCGGCCCGCGCATGGTCCGCGACTGGTCGAACTCGGCTCCGTTCCCGGATCCGGTCTCCTCGATCGTCAACCAGCATTGCCAGAACGGCCAGCAGCAGCAGGTCGGCGAATGGACCAATGAAGAGTTCAATGCGCTCTGCATCAAGCTCGAAACCTCGACCGATCTCGAAGAGCGCCGCGCTTCTTTCCGGCGGATGCTGGAAATCGCCGAGCGCGAGGATCCCGCCTACACGGTGCTGCACCAGAGCGCGATCTTCTTCGGCAAGCGCAAGGACATCGAGTGGAACTGGTCGGGTCTCCAGTCGATGGATTTCCGGGCTGACAACTTCCAGGTCGTTGCACCGGGCAACTGAAGCCAGGGGCCGGGGCGCGGACTGCGCGCCCCGGCCTTTTAGTCGCAACGGAGAACCAGCCAATGGAAACGCTTCTGTCAATTGAGGATCTGGCGATCGATTTCGACCAGGGAAAGCGCTTTGTCAGGGCGCTGCACGGAGTCAGCCTGACTGTCGCCAGGGGCGAGGTTCTGGGCGTTGTCGGCGAATCCGGTTGCGGCAAGTCGATCACCTGGCTGGCGGCCCTGGGGCTGCTTGGCAGCAGGGCGCGCATATCGGGCTCGGTGCAGCTCAACGGGCAGGAAATAGCCGGTGCTCCGGAAAATGATCTCGCCGGACTGCGCGGTGGACGCATCGCCATGATCTTCCAGGACCCCTCAAGTTCGCTCAATCCGGTGCACCGCATCGGCCGGCAGATCGTCGAGGCGCTGAAACTGCACCGGGGCATGACCGGGGCTTCCGCCGATGCGGAGGCAGCGCGTCTTCTCGACCGGGTCGGCATTGCCAACGCCACGCGGCGCCTGCGGGAATACCCGCACGAAATGTCGGGCGGCATGAACCAGCGCATCATGATTGCCATGGCGCTCGCGGGCGAGCCCGACCTGCTGATCGCCGATGAGCCGACCACGGCGCTGGACGCCACCATCCAGGCTCAGATTCTGGATCTGCTCACCGAACTGCGCCGTGACTCGGGCATGGCGCTGGTGTTGATTTCGCACGATTTGGGTGTCGTTGCAGACATGAGCGACCGGGTGGCGGTGATGTATGGCGGGCGGGTGATAGAGGAGGCCGATACCGGCTCGCTGTTTGATAGCCCGGCGCATCCCTACACGAAGGGCCTGATAGCCGCACTTCCGGACATCGACGGTCCGCGTCGGCGTCTGGAATCCATTCCCGGAACAGTTCCTGCTCCCGACCGGTTGCCGCCCGGCTGCAGCTTCGCGCCGCGCTGTGCGATCGCCAGCAAGATCTGCGATGCCAGGATGCCGGCGTTCCTGCCCTATGGCGAATCGCAGAGTCATTTTGCCGCCTGTGTGAAGTGCAGGGACGAGAAGCCGGCAGAGAGTGCGCGGCTTTCCGGCAACAAACACGTGCTGGTGCCGGCATGAGCGCCCTGTTGCAGGCCAAGGATCTGAAGCGGCATTACGAGGTGCATATCCCCGAGGGGCTGTTTGGCCGCAAGGCATCGCTCAAGGCGGTCGATGGCGTTTCCTTCTCGATCGAGAAGGGCCGTACCTTGGGTCTGGTCGGGGAATCGGGCTGCGGCAAGTCGACCACGGCCAAGCTGGTGCTGGGCCTGATACCGGCGACCGCGGGCACGGTTGAATTCGCCGGAACGCGAGTGACCGCCAGGCACGATGCACAGTGGCGGGCGATGCGTCGGCGGATGCAGATGATCTACCAGGATCCGCTCGGCGCGCTCGACCGGCGACTGCCGGTGATCACCCAGATCGCCGAACCGTTCGAGATCCACAATCCTGAAATGTTGGCAGCAGAGCGGACCGAACGCTCTGCCCTTCTGATGGAGTCCGTCGGGCTCAGGCCGGACATGGCCATGCGCTATCCGCACGAGCTTTCAGGCGGGCAACGCCAGCGCGTGGTGATCGCGCGGGCACTGGCGCTGGAACCGGACCTGCTGGTGTGCGACGAGCCTGTTTCGGCGCTTGACGTATCGATCCAGGCCCAGGTGCTCAACCTGCTCGACGACCTGCGCGAGCGCACCGGATTCGCTGCCCTGTTCATCAGCCATGATCTGAAGGTCGTTCGCCAGATGTCGGACCGGGTGGCGGTGATGTATCTCGGCCGCATCGTCGAATCGGGCCTGCCGGAAGAGGTGTTCCGGCGTCCCCAGCACCCCTACACCAAGGCGCTCGTCTCGGCCATTCCGACGCCTGCACGGCGGGGAAAACGGGAGCGGATCGTGCTTGAGGGGGATCCTCCAAGCCCCGTCGACGTGCCGTCGGGCTGCAGCTTTCACACCCGTTGCCCGATCGCCCAAGCTTCCTGCAGAAACGAGGTTCCGCAGCTGGTGACAAGTGGGGGCCATGCGGTGGCCTGTCATCTGGTCAACGCGGGCGCCGCGCCGGCTGCTCAGGCGGCGGAGTAGGAATCATGGTCCAGTATCTCTTGATGAAGATTTTTCGCGCGCTGGTGACAGTGACGCTGATCGTTTCAGCGGCCTTCGTGGTGCTCAGGTTGTCGGGTGACCCGGCGATCATCATTCTGGGGCCGGAAGCGCCGCCTGAAGCCTTCGAAGCCTTCCGGCGGAACTGGGGCCTCGACCAGCCGATATGGGTTCAGTACTTCAAGTATTTCGTGGCCGTGGCCCAAGGCGACCTGGGCAACTCGATGCGGGACGGGCGCTCGGCGCTGGTCGTCGTCGGCGAGCGCATCCCCCTGACGCTGGCAATCACCTTGCCGGCGCTGTTCATCAAGCTTGCCATCGGCCTGCCGGCCGGCGTCGTGGCCGCGCTCTACCGCAACACCTGGGTGGACCGGCTGATCATGATGTTGTCGGTGGCGGGATTCACCGTGCCGAGTTTCGTGCTCGGGCTGGTGCTGGCGATGATCTTCGCGGTCTGGCTCGGCTGGCTGCCATCCGGCGGCTCGGACACCTGGGCGCATGCGGTGTTGCCGACCGTCACCATGGGCCTGGTGGGCGCTGCCGTCATTGCGCGCTTCACCCGATCGGCCATGCTCGAAGTATTGGGGCAACCCTATATCCGGACTGCTTCGGCGAAGGGATTGTTGTGGCGGAATGTCGTGCGCAGCCATGCCCTGCCGAATGCCGCGATTCCGACGCTTACGATCATCGGCTTTCTGGTCGGTTCGCTGGTGGCGGGTGCGGTGGTGGTGGAAAGCGTCTTTTCCTGGCCGGGCGTCGGGCGGCTCCTTGTCAATGCGGTCGCCAACCGCGATCTGGCCGTGGTCCAGGTCATCCTGCTGCTTGTCGGCCTGACCATGGTTGGCGCCAATCTCGCCGTCGACATCCTCTACGGGATCGTCGATCCGCGTCTTCGTATCAAGCGGCTTCAGGCCGGGAGCTGATAATGACAATCGATACCACACCTGGCCTTGAACCGGCCTCTCCTGCACATGCGAGCGGCAGCGTCTTCACGTCAAAAAGCCGGATGGGGGCCTTCTTCGAAGCCTGGCCGCCGCTGGTGCTGATTGCGCTGTTCTGGATCGGGCTGATTGCAGTCGTGGTGATTGGCGCGAAATGGATCGCGCCCTACGACTTCATGGCGCTCGACCTGAGAGCCCGGCTGATCCCTCCGGTTTTCATGGGGGGTAGCTGGGTTCACCCGCTCGGGACCGACGAGCTCGGCCGCGACGTGCTGTCCCGGCTGATCGTTTCGATCCGGATCTCGATGGTCATCGCGTTCCTGTCGACGCTGATCGCCGCCATTGTCGGCGTGTCGCTCGGGTTCCTTGCCGCCTATTTCCGGGGGCGAGTCGAGCAGGTCATCCTGATGCTGATCGATGCGCAGGCCGCTATGCCGTTCATGATTATCGCTCTGGCCGTGCTTGCGTTTCTCGGCAGCTCGCTGTTCCTGTTCACGATCCTGATGGGCTTTTACGGCTGGGAGCGGATTGCGCGCATCTCCAGGGGACTTGCCATTTCGGCCAATGAGCGCGGTTACGCCACGGCGGTGCGCGATCTGGGGGCGACGCCGATCCGGATCTATGCCCGGCATATCCTGCCCAACATCGCCTCGACGCTGATCGTCTCGCTGACGCTGAACTTCCCGGAGGTGATCCTGCTCGAGTCCGGCCTCTCCTTTCTCGGTCTTGGCGTTCAGCCGCCGATGACTTCGCTTGGCAATATGGTCGGCTACGGCCGCGACTACATCCAGTCGGCGCCTTGGATCATGCTGGCGCCAAGCGCCGCGATCGTTGTCACGACCCTGTCGATCTCGATTCTCGGTGACTGGATGCGCGACAAGTTCGACCCGACGCTGGATTGATGCTGCAGCGCTCTCAACCGTGCCCGTGCGGAACTCAGGTGTCTGATTTGTACTTCATCGCATGCGCCCTCATGGCGCCAGCAAACAAGGTGACGTCGATGCCGACTCCCAAAAAGTTTGCCCCGGCGTCCCTGCAATCGGCGATGTAGGCGGGATCCATGGAGAGCACGCCGGCGATCTTTCCGGCAGCGCGAATGCGCTTGAGTGCGTCGAGCACGGCGTGCTTGACGGCCGGTTCCGCCGGCCTGCCGATATGGCCCATGTCAGCGGCCAGATCGGAGGGGCCGATGAACACGCCGTCGATGCCGTCAATGGCGAGTATCGCGTCCAGGGCTTCGAGGCCGGCCCGGCTTTCAACCTGGGCCAGCACGCAGATCTGATCGTCGGCAGTGGTCAGGTAGTCGGGAATGGCGGCAAATTTCGAGGCACGGGCGAGGGCGGAGCCGACACCGCGGAAGCCAAGCGGCGGGTAGCGGGTGGCGCGGTAGATGCGTTCAGCCTGCGAGGCGCTCTCGACCATCGGGATCAGCAAGGTTTGGGCGCCGATATCGAGTGCCTGCTTGATCCTGGCCGGATCGTCATCGGGCAGGCGGATCACCGTCGATGCCCCACTTGCTTCGAGCACTGCCAGTTGCGCGGCCATCGAACGGATATCATTGGGCGCATGCTCGCCGTCAATCAGCAACCAGTCAAACCCGGCAGTGGCTGAGATTTCGGCCAGATAGGGTTCGGCCAGGCCAAGCCAGCAACCGATCAGGGTTTCGCCGGCCTGAAGCCGGTGCTTGAGCGTGTTTACGGGAGCTGGCATGGAAAAATCCTTAGCTGAATGACACGGAGACCGAACCAAAATCGCCGAAATCGGCTTCGAATGCTGATCCTGACGGGGCTTCGATCGGGCGGATGAAGGAGCCCGACAGAACAATGTCGCCTGCGGAAAGGCCGTCTCCATACCGGGCGAGGCGATGAACCAGCCAGAGAATCCCGGTCACTGGATCATCTAGCACGCCGGCGCCGAGACCGGTTTCTTCAACGATGCCGTCGCGTTTGACGATGGCCCCGACCCGGCGCAGGTCAAACGCGTCGATGGCGTGACGTTCCTTGCCCAGAACGATGCCGGCATTGGCGGCATTGTCGGAGATGGTGTCGGTGATGATCCGCGCTTTGCCGGTTTCGGGATCCACCCGCAGGATGCGGGTGTCGAGGATTTCGAGCGAGGGGGCGACATGGGCGGTGGCGGAGAGCACATCGTCTCGGGTCACGTTCGCGCCGGCGAGATCGGTTTTCATGACAAAGGCAATCTCCGCTTCGACACGCGGCTGGATGAACCGCCCCGCGGGGATCGCCGCGCCGTTTGCAAACAGCATGTCTTCGAGCAGCACGCCGCTGTCGGGCGTGGTGATGTTCAGCGCCTGCTGCATGGCGCGGCTGGTCAGGCCGATCTTCCAGCCGATGATGCCGAGACCGGAGGCGCGCTTCCTCGCGACCAGGGCGGACTGCACTGCATAGGCGTCGTCCAGCGTCATGCCCGGATAGGCCAGGCTCAGGAGCCCGCATTGAATGCCAGTCTTCTCAGCCTCGAACAAACGGATTGCGGCTTCTTCAATCTGTTCGGGTGTCATTCGTCGACCACTCCGTTGCGCAAGGTGCCGATGCCGTCTGCTTCGATCTCGATGGTGTCGCCCGGCACCAGCCAGACGGGCGGATCAAAGCGGGCGCCGGCGCCGGTCGGCGTGCCGGTAACGATGATATCCCCGGGGACAAGCGTGGTGAAGGTCGAGATATAGGCGATCTGCCGGGCCACGGGGAAGAGCATGCGGCCGGTGCGATCGTCCTGCCGGGTCTCGCCATTGACCCTGGTCTGCAGATGTATGTCGACGATTTGAGAGGGATCGGTGAAAGGCACCAGCCAGGGGCCCATGGCGCCGGAGCCGTCCCAGTTCTTGCCTTGTGTGACGTTGAATTTCGCGTGCCGGACCCAGTCGCGCAGAGTGCCTTCGTTGCAGAGTGTCAGCGCGGCGATGTGGGACAGGGCTTCTGCTTCCTGTATCCGGCGCCCGCCCTTGCCGATCACGATGGCGATCTCGCCTTCATAGTCGAGTTGCGGCGTTTCCGGCGGGCGGGTGAGCGGCGTCTCGTGGCCGACGAAGGAGCGCGGGAAGCGGATGAACAGGCTCATGTTGGGCGGCGCTTCCTGGCCGTCCTTGTATTCGGCGTTGCGGTCGGGGAAGTTGACGCCGACACAGATGATCTTCTCCGGGTCCGGAACAGGGATATCCCAGCGGAAGCTGCCATCAGGATGGGAAACCGGCTTGCCGGCAGCGGCGTCCAGCACGGTTTGCACCGTACCCGCCTCGATGACGTTGCGCAGGGTTTTCCACCGCGGGAAATCCGGCGACAAGGCTACCATGCCGCCGTTCGCCACGGCGCCCCAGAATTGCTGTCCGCCGGCGGTGAATGTTGCCAGGTTCATCGGGTTCTCCCATGCAGATCCGGATTGATACGGACGAATTCAGACGATCTCGCCATGCTCACGGTGCAATGATGGGCTGAGACTTGAGGTCGCTTTCCACCAGCTCCGCGCCTTCGAATTCCGATCCCAGCTCGAACCAGCTGCGCGGAGCCGGCGCGCCCCAGAGCGTCTGACGCTGCGGATCCTTGAGATCCCATTTGATCGGTTCGTGATCCGGGTCGATGGTCTGGTAATCCGAGCAATAGATCTCCGTGCGATGGCCGTCCTGGTCGCGGATATAGAGAAAGAATGCGTTGGAGATGCCGTGACGGCCCGGGCCGCGCTCGACATTGGCGAGGTAGCCCGTCGTCGACATCAGATCGAGAAGATCGATGATGTTCATCGGCGTGGGCACCCAGAACGCCGTGTGGTGTAGGCGCGGGCCGGTACCGTTGGTAAAGGCGATATCGTGGACGCCGCCCTTGCGGTGCATCCAGGCGGCCCAGCTGCGGCCGGTGATCGAATCCTCGGTGTATTCGGTGACGCGGAACCCGATGTCTCCGTAGAATTTGACGCTTTCGTCGACATTGGAGGAGAACAGGTTGAAGTGGTCGATCCTGAGCGGCTTGACGCCGCGATAGAGTTTGTATTTCTGATGGATCGGCTCCAGCCGGTCCATCTTCGCATAAAATTCCAGGGGAACGCCGAAGGGATCGCGGGTGCTCAACACTCGTCCCATGAACGGACGCTCGATCCAGGAGGTGGGAAGGTCGCGTGACCTGAACCAACTCTCGGCCTTGTCGAGGTCCTCCTCGCTCCAGACCTTGAAGCCGAGCACGCCGACCGATGGCCGCTCTGCCTGCTTCAAGATCATGCAGTGGTGACCGCGTTCCTCCATCGCTCGCAGGTAGATCGTGTCCGCATCCTCGTGGGTGACCTGCAGCCCGAGCGTGTCGACATAATATCCGCGCGACCAGGCGAGATCGGTGACGCGCAGCTCGGTATGGCTGAGCCGGACAATGTTGAAGGGCGGGTTCAGGTTGGGTGCCGGAATGGCCATGATCTTTTCCTCCTCAGGCGCCCAGGCGCTGGATCTTGTGCTGGCCCAGGGCGAAGGCCACGTTCTTCTGTTCCATGTAGAATTCGAATGACCATTGCCCGCCGTCGCGGCCGATGCCGCTGGACTTGACGCCGCCGAACGGCGTGGGCAGGTGGCGCACGTTTTCTGAGTTCACCCAGATCATCCCGGCCTCGAGCGCATCGGAGAAGCGCAGGGCGCGAGTGACATCATTGGTCCAGATATAGCCGGTGAGGCCGTACTGGACGTCGTTGGCGATGGCCAACGCCTCGGCCTCGTCCCTGAAGCGGATGGAGGTGAGGAACGGACCGAAGACCTCCTCCTCGGCAATGCGCATCGATGTGTCGGCATGGGTAAACAGCGTCGGCTGAATGAACCATCCTGCATCGCCGATCCGCTCACCGCCGGCGGCGAGGGTCGCCCCGTCGGCCTTGCCGATGCTGACATAGTCGGTGACCTTGTCGAAATGCACCTTGTGGATCAGCGGTCCGATTTCGGTGGCGGGGTCGAGCGGGTGGCCGACCTTGATCCTGTTGACCCGTTCGGCGAGCCTGGCTTCGAACTCGTCGGCAATGGTTTCCTGCACCAGCAGCCGGCTCGAGGATGTGCAGCGTTCGCCATTGAGCGAATAGATCATGAAGATCGCCGCATCGAGCGCACGTTCGAGATCGGCGTCATCGAAGACGATGACCGGGTTCTTGCCGCCGAGTTCGAAATGAACGCGCTTCAGCGTATCGGCGCCCTGCTTCATGATCATGGAGCCTGTGCGGCTTTCGCCGACAAAGGCGATGGCCTTGATGTCGGGATGCTCGGTCAGGGCCTTGCCGGTGTCTTCGCCGAAGCCGTTGACCAGGTTCCACACGCCGGCCGGCAGGCCTGCCTCGTGGGCGATCTCGGCGAGGATACGGGCGGTCAGCGGGCTGAACTCCGCCGGCTTGTGCACCACCGTGCAGCCGGCGGCGAGCGCCGGAGCAATCTTCCAGGTGGACAGCATGAACGGCGTGTTCCACGGGGTGATGACGCCGACCGGGCCGATTGCGCTGCGGCTGGTAATGTTCAGATGGGACTGTGTCGGCAGCGATTGGCCATCGCGGGCGCTGGGGGCGAGATCGGCGTAGTAGCGGAAATTCTCCGCTCCGCGCAGGGCTGCCTTGGACATGAAGCGGTAGGCTTGGCCGGTGTCCCAGCATTCGCACAGGGCGATTTCCTCGGCCCGCTCGACGATGAGGTCGGCGATCTTGTGGAGGATCTTCTTGCGGGCTTCGCCGCTCATGGCGGACCAGGCGGGAAACGCGGCCTTGGCGGCCTTGGCGGCCGAATCGATATCCGCGGCAGTGCCCCTGGCAACGTTGCAGATCAGGCTTTCATCGACCGGCGACCGGGTTTCGAAGGTTGCGGACCCAGCGACGTCCTTCCCGCCGATCAGGTTAAGGATTCCCTTGTCGCGGAAGCGGGCCAGGTGAGCCTCGAGTTTGGCCAGATGGGTGGAAAGGTCGCTCATTTGCCGTCTCCCGGAAGATATTTGCGGATCGAACTGGCCTTTGGGCTCAGTTCGGGATCGATGTCGCGCAGCTCAAGCGACAACATGAATGAAGATGTCGCCATCACTTCGGCGCAGAAGGCTTCGGCGGCTGCGAAAATGTGCTCGGTAGCCTGTTTTTTGGCTTCAGCGGCGCGGCCGGCGCGCAGGCGAATGGAGATATCCACGAACGCATGATCGGGATTGCCGTCGGCGATGAGCCAGTGATCACTGGCGGTGGCGCGGATGCGGATGCCGGCAAGCGGAAAGATGCCGGTTTCCATCGCCGCATCTCGAAGCACGATCAGAAGATCGGCGATCTCAAGCCTCTCCTCGAGGTTTGCGGAATAATCGATATGGAAATGCGGCATTCTGCTATCCTCCCAGATAATTGCTTTGTTAAGTAATATTTGTTGCCTTGTCAACCATTCTGCTGCAAGGTCGGCGATACCCAACCGCGGAGTGTCAGAGAGATCATGGACAAACCTGATTCCAGGCCGACAAACGGCTCCTCCCATTTTGGACCGACATCCCGCTCGCTGCCGATCGCGCTGCTCCGGACGCGTGAACGTATCATGGTTCCGATTCGGGAGATGTTGCAGCAAAGCGGCATCTCGGAGCAGCAGTGGCGGGTTCTGCGGGTTGTCGACGAGGCCGGCGAAATGGAACAGACAGCCATTGCCCAGGCCGCCTGCCTTCAGCTTCCAAGCCTGACCAGGATCCTGCGCTCGATGGAGAGTGATGGGCTGGTTGGACGGAAGACTGACGAGGCCGACCGGCGCCGGACCCTGGTCAGTGTCATGGCTGCGGGAAAGGCACTGATTGCCAGACATCGCCAACGCAACGCGCAGATATTCGCCACAGTGGAGGCGGAGTTCGGACGCGAGAAGCTGGACCTGCTGCTCGACCTGCTGGATGAACTTCAGCAGATACGGATGTGAGGGCAGCGTGATGGCGGAGAAATCAAGCTGTCCAATGGAGCGGCCGTGAAACAGCAACTGTACGACCAGGTTTTGCCGGGACATCCAGGCGAGATGAGCAGGATCGGACTCAAACCGGGCCCGGAAGGCGGGGCGAAACCAATGCCGTCCAGATTTTCAGCATTGCAAGTTAGGATACTCCGATGACCCGCATGACCACCGGCGAAGTAATGGCCAAGTCGCTGATTGCCAACGGCGTGGATACCGTGTTCGGCATTCCCGGCGCGCACATGTATGATTTCAACGACGCGCTGGCGCGGGAGGCAGGGAGCATCCGGTTCATCCATACACGTCACGAGCAGGGTGCGGGCTACATGGCCTATGGCTATGCCAAGTCGAGCGGACGGGTGGGGGCTTACACGGTGGTGCCGGGGCCGGGGCTTCTCAACTCGGGCGCCGCGCTGTGTACCGCCTACGGCGCCAATGCCCCGGTGATATGCCTGACCGGCAATATCATGTCGCATCTGATCGGCCAGGGCAGGGGACAGCTGCACGAACTGCCCGACCACCTCGGCACGCTCAAGGGGCTGACCAAGTGGGCCGAGCGGATCAATCATCCGACGGAAGCCGGCGCGGTGATGGACGAGGCCTTCAAGCAGATGCTGTCGGGCCGTCAGCGGCCGGTCGGTGTCGAGGCGCCGTGGGATGTGTTCGGCATGGCGGCCGAGGTCGACATGCCGGAGGCCGCTCGACCGGTCACCGCTCCCCGGCCCGATCCCGAAACTGTCGCCAAGGCCGCGGCACTGATCAGTGCCGCGAAGAACCCGATGATCATGCTCGGCTCCGGAGCCATCGGCGCGGAGGCCGAAGTGGCCGAACTGGCGCGGCTGCTGCAGGCGCCAGCCACCGCGCACCGCTCGGGCAAGGGCATTCTGCCCGATGACGATCCGCTTGCGCTGCTGCCGCCGGCCGCCTGGCAGTACTGGCAGACTTGCGACCTGCTGATCGGCATCGGCTCGCGGCTCGAGCTTCAGTTTTTCCGCTGGCGCTGGATGCCCAGGGGACTGAAGATCGTGCGGGTCGATATCGATCCGACCGAGATGGTGCGGCTGAAACCGGATGTCGGCCTGGTGACGGACTCGGCTGCGGGCGTCCGCGCGCTGATTGACGAGCTCAAGGGGTTGCCTGCGCGATCCTCGCGCGAAGCCGAGCTCGCGAAGCTGAAAGCGGACGCGGCAGAAGCGCTGACCAGTGTTCAGCCGCAGGAAGGCTATCTTCGGGTGATCCGCGACGTGCTGCCGCGCGACGGCTTCTTTGTCGAAGAGGTTTCACAGGTCGGTTTCACTGCGCGGATGTGCTTCCCGGTCTATGCGGCCCGCCAATATGTCACCTGCGGTTACCAGGACAATCTGGGCTTTGGCTTCAACTCGGCGCTGGGTGTGAAGGTCGCCAATCCGGACAAGGCCGTGGTTTCCGTTTCGGGCGACGGCGGCTTCATGTTCGGTGTCCAGGAACTGGCGACGGCAAAACAATTCGGCATCGCGGTGGTGGTGATCGTCTTCAACAACTCGGCTTACGGCAATGTACGGAGGGACCAGCAGGCGGTCTATGGCAACCGGCTGCTCGGCGCCGATCTGGAAAATCCCGATTTTGTCGCTCTGGCAAAATCTTTCGGCGTCATCGCCATGAAAGCCGACAGTCCCGAAGATCTCCGGGGCAAACTTGCCGAAGCCTTGCAGGCCGATGAGCCTGTGGTGATCGAAGTTGCCATCCCACGTGGTTCGGACAGCTCGCCCTGGCCGTTCATCCATCCGGCGCCGTTGAGCTAGAAGACGCATTCTATCGGTCCCCATGCCGTGTGATCCAGGTCGAGTTTCATCTGGTCGATATAGGTAAGTGTTCACTTACTTATATTGCAACGTCCGTTACCCGAATTGACATCGCAAGGATTGACCAAGGCTGACGGGTCCCGGAGGTCGGGATCATGTCGGTGCGGGTTTGTTTCCAGCAGTGATTGTTCATTGACACAACAGTTATTTTTGATCACAATTTCGGAGGAATGAGGAGAGGCACCATGAATCTGAACGGAACCATCGCGCTGGTAACCGGCGGCGGTAGCGGACTGGGCGAGGCAACAGCCCACCGTCTCGCAGCAGCCGGTGCCCGGGTGGCAGTGCTCGATCTTTCGCTGGAGGCGGCCAGGCGGGTAGCCGGCGACGTCAATGGTGAGGCGCTTGCCGCCGATGTCTCGAATGCCGCAGATGTCGAGGCTGCGTTCGAAAAGGCGATCCAGGCCCTTGGCGGTGCGCCACGAGTGGTCGTTTCATGCGCCGGGATCGGCACGGCGTCGCGCATTCTGCCGCGTGACGGCTCGCTGACGACCGGGATATTCGACCGCACGATCCAAGTGAACCTGATGGGGACCTATGCTGTCATGAATGTCGCCGCCCGGGCGATGGCGGCCGCCGAGCCTCTGGATGAAGACGGAACGCGGGGCGTGATCGTCAACACCGCTTCGGTGGCGTTCGAGGATGGCCAGATCGGGCAGGTGGCCTATTCCGCGTCAAAGGGCGGAGTGGTCTCGATGACGCTGCCGGCGGCGCGGGAGCTGGCGCGGTTCGGGATCCGGGTTGTTGCCATCGCGCCAGGCCTGTTCGAAACCGGCATGAGCGCCGGACTGCCCGACGATGTTCGCGGGGACATTCTGAAGAATGTACCTTTCCCGAGCCGGATGGGTTTGCCCGCTGAATACGCGCAACTGGTCCAGCAGATTGTCGAAAATTCGATGCTGAACGGTTGCGTCATCCGGTTGGATGGTGCAGCCCGCATGCCTGCAAAATAGGCCCGCAAATATAGGATTGCACAGATCAAGATGACCAATTCCAGTGAAATGCTGTTGGTGACCGTCGATGGACCGGTGGCCACACTGACGATGAACCGCCCGGCCAAGCGCAATGCCATGTGCGACGAACTGCTCGAAGCGCTCGAGGAGTTCTTCACGTCGCCGCCGGAAGGCGTCAGGGCGGTCATCCTGACCGGAACGGCGGGGCACTACTGCTCAGGCCTCGACCTGTCGGAGCACGTGTCGCGGGATGCGGAAGGCACGATGCGGCATTCGCGTAACTGGCACCGGGTGATGGATATCATCCAGTTCTCCGGTCTTCCGGTTGTCTCGGCGATGTTCGGGGCGGTGATCGGCGGCGGACTGGAACTGGCTACCTCCACCCATGTGCGTATTGCCGAGCCCTCGACGATTTTCCAGCTGCCTGAGGGCATGCGCGGCATTTTCGTCGGTGGCGGCGCCACGGTGCGGGTCGGCCGCATCATCGGCTCGGACCGGATGTGCGAGATGATGCTGACCGGACGCAAGTACACGGCCGAGGAAGGCCTGGCACTGGGACTGACGCACTATTCAGTCGGCGAAGGCGAAGCCATGGCGCTGGCACAAAAGCTCGCCACCAAGATCGCGGGCAATGCCAGCCTGTCCAACTACATGATGATCCAGGCGATCAGCCGGATTTCCGACATGTCGAAATCGGACGGTCTTTTCGCCGAAAGTCTCTGTGCCGCGGTGTCGCAGACGAGCGCCGACGCGGAGGAGGGCCTCAAGTCCTTCCTCGAAAAGCGGCGCCCGGTTTTCCGGTGACCGCACTGGCACAGGCGAAGCGATGCCGGGCAAGGATGTCACGACAGGAGCAGACATGAAAAAGCAAGCAACCGAGGCGGCGGCAAAGGACGAGCAGTTGACGCAGAGCAATCTGCGTCAGTTCGTCGGCTACGAGATGAAGCTGGCCTACCTGCTGGTTCATGAAGACATGGTGCGCCTCCTCAAACCGACCGGACTGAGGATCGTGACCTTCTCGGCGCTGGGCATCGTGGTCGAGAATCCGGACATGTCGCAGACGCAGTTGGCGCAGGCACTGCAGATCGAGCGGTCCGGGGTTGTTGTCATTGTCGACGAGCTGGAGAATGCCGACCTGATCTCCCGCAACAGGGTGGAAGGCGACCGGCGGTCCTATGCGCTTCGGGCAACCCTGAAGGGCCGCAACCTCTGGAGCCGTACAGAGAAACAGGTTCATGACCATGAAGACGGGATTCTTTCCGGATTGAGCGCTTCCGAGCGGAAAACGCTGAAAGAGCTGCTCGGGCGCATCATCGAGGACAATCGCAAGAGCTGAATGACCGCTTGGGAGGCACGTCATGAAGGACAACGCAACGGGGCTGACACTGGTCCCTCATGCCGCCGCGATGGAGCGGCGCACCGGCGACTTGTTGATGACAAGCCGGACGCCGTTCGATCCGGTGGTCTCGAACACCGGTGTCTGGCTCGACAAATGGGCCGAGGAGACACCGTCGAGCATCTTCCTTGCCGAAAGGTCGGGCGATGGCTGGCGCGAAATGGGGTATGCGGAAGTCCGCGACGCTGTCCGCGCCATTGCGTCAAGCCTGGCCGCGCGCGGGATGGATGCCTCGACCCCTATCGTCATCATGTCGGGCAACAGCCTCGATCACGCATTGCTGTCCCTGGGCGCACAATATGCCGGAGTTCCGACGGTTCCGCTGGCCGAGCAGTATTCGCTGATTCCTGAAGCGCATGACCGGCTTGTCTATGTGCTCAACAAGGTGCGGCCGACCATGGCCTTCGTCGACGAAGCCTCGCGCTATGGCGCCGCGATCTCGCGGCCCGAGCTCGAAGGTGTCGAGATCGTCGCAAGCATGACCGGGAAATCGCCGGTCAAGGTGACGCCGTTCGCTGAGCTGTTGCGTGGCGACAGCGGCGTCGACCTCGACAGCGTTCATGCGAAAGTTGGCCCCGAAACGCTTGCCAAGATACTCTTTACTTCAGGATCCTCCTCGGATCCGAAGGGCGTGCTGACCACACAGAAGATGATGTGCACCAACCAGGCCCAGATGGCCAGCGTGCTTCCGTTCCTCAAGGAACGGCCGCCGCGGATCATGGACTGGCTGCCGTGGAACCATGTCTTCGGCGGCTCGCACAACACGCTGATGATGCTGGCGCATGGCGGAAGCCTTTACATCGACAATGGAAAGCCGACGAGTACCGGCTTCCCGGATACGATCCGGAATGTCATCGACAAGCCAGGCACGCTATCCTTCAATGTGCCGGTCGGCTTTGCCATGCTGGTGCATGAGATGGAGACCAACATGGCGCTGCGGAAGGCTTATTTCAGCGATCTGGACATGCTGTTTTATGCCGGTGCGTCGTTGCCGCAGGAAATCTGGACGCGGCTCGAGGAGATGGCGATCGAAATCCGCGGCAAGCTGCCGCTGATGATTTCGAGCTGGGGCATGACCGAAACGGCGCCTGCGACGCTGATGGTGCACGAGCCCATCGGCCGGTCCGGTGTGATCGGCGTGCCGCTGCCGGGCACCGAGATCAAGCTGATCCCGGATGACGAGATGCGTTGCGAGTTGCGGGTCAAGGGCCCCAACGTGATGGCCGGGTACTGGGGGGACGCGGAAAAATCGGCCGCCGCCTTCGACGAGGAAGGGTTTCTCATCACCGGGGACGCTGTGCGGTTCGTCAATCCGGATGATCCAGACCGGGGATTGATCTTTGACGGCCGCGTGTCCGAGGATTTCAAGCTGTTGACCGGGACCTGGGTGCAGGCCGGCAGGTTGCGGCTCGATGCGCTTGAGCATTTGCGCGGGCTTGTGCAGGATGTCGTCATCTGCGGCCATGACCGGGGCGAGATCGGCCTGTTCATCTTCCCGAAGCCGGGCCAGGTGCATGGCGATACCACATCGGAAGGAGCGGTGATCGACGCCGAACTGCAGTCGGCCATCGAGAACCGATTGCGCGTCATGGCCAAGGCCGCGACCGGATCGGCAAAGCGGATCACCCGCGCCATCATTCTTGCCGAGCCGCCGAGCCTGAAGGATTCAGAGATGACGGACAAGGGGTCGCTCAATGTCCGCAAGGTCATCACCCGCCGAGCCGATCTTCTCGAACGGCTCTATGACAATGAAGATCCGGCGCTGATCCGGGTGTGAGGAAACAATGGTAGATTTTTCAAAAGTCCGCGCAATCGACACGCATACCCATGCCGAGGAGCCCTGCGGCTGCCATGCCGATGACGGCTATGATGATCTGCAGAGCAGGATGGCGAAATATTTCGGCGCACCCTGGGAGCATCCGCCGACCATTGCCGAAACCGCGGCGCATTATCGCGAGATGAATATCGCGGCGGTGATCTTCCCGGTCGATGCCGAGCGCGAGACCGGTTTCCGCCGTTACAACAATTACGAGGTTGCCGAGGCCTGCGCCAAGGAAAGTGATATCCTGATTCCGTTCGCCTCGATCGATCCGCACAAGGGCAAGCTCGGTGCGCGCGAAGCGCTCGACCTGGTGAAGAACCACGGCGTCCAGGGCTTCAAGTTCCACCCGACCATGCAGGGCTTCTATCCCAATGACCGGATGGCCTACGATCTTTACGAGGCGATCGCGGAAACCGGCAAGCCGGCCTTGTTTCACACCGGTCAGACCGGTGTCGGCTCGGGCATGCGCGGCGGCAACGGCATGCGGCTCAAATATTCGAACCCGATGTATATCGACGACCTGGCGGTGGATCTCCCCGACATGCCGATCATTCTGGCGCATCCCTCGTTCCCCTGGCAGGAAGAGGCGCTGTCGATCGCGTCCCACAAGCCCAATGTCTATATCGACCTTTCCGGATGGTCGCCGAAATACTTCCCGCCGATTCTCATCCGCTACGCCAACACGCTTCTGAAGAAGAAGATGCTGTTTGGTTCGGACTGGCCGATGATCGCACCGGAAAAATGGCTGGACGCCTTCGACAAGGCCGATTTCAAGGAAGAAGTGCGGCCGCTGATCCTGAAGGAAAATGCCATGCGGCTGCTGGGTGTATCCTAGGTTTCCTCCAGCGGACAGCCGGGTACTGGCACCTCGCACTGCCACTACCCGGGCGCTTTGATCGCGAGCCCCGGTCGGCGACAGCGGATGCTGCTCCACATCTAGATCACGTCAGCCTTTAGCAGCTGCTTGAGCAAGGGATTGGGAAACCGCCGCATCTGCGTGACCGCGTAGAAGGTTTCCTGAAGCCCGGGCAGTTTTGAAGCCTCGACCAGCAGTCCGTTTGCCAATTCATCGTTGACGACGATCGGCGGCACCACCGCCAGGCCGACATCCTCGCGGGCCATGAGGCGAAGCATTGCCATGTCGTCGACTTCGGCGGCGATTCGGGGGCGGACGCCAAGGCGGGCCGCCAAGGCGTCGAAACCCGTCCGCACGCTGCTTTCGAGGCTCGGCAAGATGATCGGGTTGTTCGTCATCAACTCGACGATGCCGGTCGATCCGGCGATGCGCCGGGGCGAACCGACGAGGCTCACCTGCTGGTCGGCCAGCTTGTGCGATATCCAGGGTGTCGCGGCATCGCGGTGCGGCACCTGGTTGACGAGCACCACATCGAGCCGCAGCGCTTCAAGTTCCCGCAGCAGGTCATCCATGCGGCCCGAGCGGAGCACGACCTCCACGTCGGGAAGCGACACCACCGGGCGGAGGAATCCGAGCTGGAAGTTGCGTGACAGCGTGGCGAGCGCTCCAACCCTGATCACACGCCGGATCCTGCCGGCTCGCTCCTTCAGGGTTCCCATGAGTTCGTCGCCGGTGGCGAAGATGGTGTCGGCATGGTCAAGCGCCATCCGCCCGGCTTCTGTCAGGATCAACTGTTTTCCGCGTCGCTCGAAGAGAGCATGACCCACTTGTGCTTCAAGCTTCCTGATCTGAATCGAAAGGGCTGACTGCGAGACATTCAACTTCTCTGCGGTGCGGGTCAGATTGCCCTCGTGAGCGACAGCCCAGAAGTAGCGCAAGTGATTGTAGTTGAGCTGGCTCATGCAATCGTTCTCCAATAAGAAACGATAAGGCATAAACAATGAATTTAATATATAGAAAATCTGCTGCTATCCGGTGCGCCGATCAACATCGCACTGGAGGCCCGCATGCAGTTTCCCCTCGTTCTCCTGGCTCTCAGCGGGCCGTTGGCCCTCGCCGTTGCCTTTGGCGTCAGCAGGCTGGACCCCGGATTGCGGCCGCGGCGCGCCAAGATGGCGGCAGCGCTTGCAAGCATTGTCTCGCTGCTCGCCTCCGTGGCCGCCCCTGTGGTCCAGGTCCTCAACGGGGCGCAGACCTGGGCCGCCGGTTCCGGTCTGCTCGGGATCATCAGCTTCCGGCTCGATGTGCTCAGCGTCACCATGCTGTTGCTGGTCTCGTTCATCGGCACGGTGGTGATCCGGTTCAGCGCCACCTATCTCGATGGTGACGATCGGCAGGGGCGGTTTACCGGATGGCTCTGCCTCACGCTGACATCGGTGTTGCTTCTGGTGCTGTCGGGAAACCTGATGCTGCTGGTGGCATCCTGGATAGGCACAAGCCTGTTCCTGCATAATCTGCTGTTGCATTTCTCCGGCCGGACCGGAGCTATCCGCGCGGCACGCAAGAAGTTCATCGTCGCCCGGCTTGGCGATGCGGCACTGGTCATCGCGGCGGGCCTGCTCGCCTTCGGTTACGAGACAATCGACATCGCCACCATACTGTCCGCGGCGCGGGACGGGGTGATGCCGGCGGGCGCATTCTGGGCGGCGGCGTTCCTGGCGCTCGCTGCAATCCTCAAGTCGGCCCAGTTTCCGAGCCACGGCTGGCTCACCGAAGTCATGGAAACCCCGACGCCCGTTTCGGCGCTGCTGCATGCCGGCGTCATCAATGGGGGTGGCTTCCTGTTGATCCGGTTCGCCGACGTGACGCTGCTGGCGCCGGGCGTTCTCGCAATTCTGGTGATGATCGGCGGTTTCACCGCCCTGCTCGGCGGGTTGGCGATGCTCGCCCAGCCCGCGGTCAAGACCTCGCTGGCCTGGTCGACCATTGCCCAGATGGGCTTCATGATCATGCAGTGCGGACTGGCCCTTTTTCCGCTGGCGCTGCTGCATATCGTTGCGCATTCGCTCTACAAGGCACATGCCTTCCTGGCCTCGGGTACTGCCGTCGAAACAGTGGCCGCGCTGCAGCGGCCGGGGCCGATCGCCATCCCGAATGGTGCGGCGGTGCTCCGGTCATTCGGCCTCGCATTGATCATCTATGCCGCCATCGGGTTCGGTTTCGGCATTGAAAGCAAGTCGCCGCAGGCGATCGCGCTCGGCGCGATGCTGATCTTCGGTGTCGCCTACCTGCTGGCGCAGGGCCTCGCCGATGCCGCTCCCCGGGCGCTGACCCGGCGTACGGCGGTCTACGCGCTTGCCACCTCGGTTAGCTATTTCGCGCTGCAGACAGGAGCAAGCTGGGTGACCGAGGGAACCCTGCCGCCTGCACCTTCTCCCGAACCGCTGGAATGGCTGCTGATCATCCTCGCGGTCTCGAGCTTCGGTCTGGTGGCGATCGCGCAGGCGATGTTCCCGCTGTGGTCCAACCATCCCGCCGCCGCCGGCCTACGCGTACACCTGTCGAACGGACTTTATGCCAATGCCGTCTTTGACCGGCTTGCCGGCAACTGGTCGGTCCGGCGGTCATCCTGAACCTGAGAAAGAGATCTGAAATGACATTCGAAGACATCCATGATTCCACTCTGGTGACGCTCGAAGCCGCCGCTGATGCGGCGGCGCGACAGATCCCGCCGCTCTGGCCGCTGGCGTCTTCGGTCGCGGTCAATCCTTTCCTGGGTCAGACCAGCGGTACGCTCGCCCGGACCGGGGCGCTCCTGTCCCGCATCGGCGGGGTTCAAGTCACCATGCCGCGGGCCTGGTATCAGGAACGGATCGCCTCGGGTGAGATCTCGAATGCGGATCTTGCTCATGCACTTGCAAGCTGCGCGGAGGCCGGAAAACCGGCGGATGTGATGGCGCTGAAGGCGATGGCTGCCGAGCCGCGGCCCGCGCCAAAGCCATTGCCGACGATCGCGGATCTCGCCGCCGAGATCGATGGTTGCGACTGGCCCGGTCTGCTGGCCGAGCGCTTCGGCGTCTGGGCCGCGGGCTATTTCGATCGCGGGCAGGCCCTGTGGGCCGCGCCGCGGGGAAAATCCGCATGGGCGGCTTTCCAGTCCTTTGCCACCCACGATCTCACGCCGGAGATCATGGGGCTCAAGGGATTTGCCCGGCTGGCGACAGAGGCGCCGGACAGGCCGATGGCCGCGGTTGCACGGGCCGTCGACCGGCTGGGCCTGAGCGAGGCGGCGTTGCCGACCTACTTCCACCAGCTGCTTTTCTCGCTCGGAGGCTGGGCGCAGCATGCGCGTTACGAACTCTGGCGGGCCGAGCTGGCCGGCGGCGAGAGCCGGACGATCGCCGACCTCCTGGCAATACGGCTGTTGTGGGAAGAGGCCTTGTATCTCCGGCACGGGGCCGTGATCGACGAGAAATGGGCTCAGGTTCGCGCCATCCACGAAACGCCGGTCCTGCCCGACAGGGCAGGCATCATCGATGCGATCCTGCAGGAGGCAGCCGAGCTTGCCGCGCAACGCCGTCTTTCCGGCACCCTGGCGGCCGAGGCTTCTCCGGTCGCGGAAGATGCGCGCCCGGCGCTGCAGGCAGCCTTCTGCATCGACGTGCGCTCGGAAGTCTTCCGCCGCGCGCTGGAAGCCGTTGCCCCTTCGATCCGCACGCTCGGCTTCGCAGGGTTCTTCGGCGTATCGGTCAGGCACCGGGGCTTTGCCTCGGACGTGGACGAACTCCGCCTGCCGGTGCTTCTCAATCCCGCGACAAGCTCCTGTTCCGGCGACACGACCAGCAAGGCCGATGACCTTGCCGCGCGCTACGCGGCGCGGTCGAAGCGGGCCTGGGGCCGGTTCAAGCTGGCGGCGGTGTCCTCGTTCGCGTTCGTCGAGGCGATGGGACCGGTCTATGCCGGCAAGCTTGTGCGCGATGCGCTGGGCATGAGCGCCCCTAACCGTGCAAGCGACCCGGCGCCGCGATTCGAATCCGAGCTCGACATCAAGACCAAGACGGATTCGGCTGAGTCCGTGCTGCGGGCGATGTCGCTGACCGAGGGGTTTGCCCGGATTGTCCTGCTGGCGGGTCACGGCGCGAGCGTAGTGAACAATCCCTTCGCAAGCGGCCTGCAGTGCGGCGCATGCGGCGGTCATCCCGGCGAGGTCAATGCCCGTCTGCTGGCGCAACTGCTCAATGACACCGAGGTTCGCGATGGGCTTGCCGCGCGCGGAATTGCGATCCCGAAAGACACGCTTTTCGTTGCGGCCCTGCACGATACGACGACAGACGCGGTCACGCTTTACGATGGCGATGTTGCGGCCAAGTCCCACCTGGCCGATCTCAGGCAAGTCCGCGACTGGCTGGCTTTGGCGGGGAAGGTCGTTCGCGGAGAGCGCGCCCTGCGCCTGCCCCATGCGGCGAATGCCGGCGAAATCGCCATGCGGGCGCGGGACTGGGCCGAAGTTCGTCCCGAATGGGCGCTGGCAGGCTGCAAGGCCTTCATCGCCGCGCCGCGCGGTCACACGGCAGGGCGCAATCTGGAAGGGCGCTCCTTCCTGCATGATTATGACTGGCACAAGGACAGCAGCAACGGGTTCGGCGTACTCGAGCTCATCATGACGGCGCCGGTGGTGGTCGCGAGTTGGATCAGCCTGCAATATTACGGCTCAACGGTGGCGCCCGACAGTTTTGGCGCCGGCAACAAGCTCTTGCACAATGTTGTTGGCGGCATCGGGGTCTTTGAAGGCAATGGCGGACTGCTGCGTAGCGGGCTGCCGTGGCAATCGGTCCATGACGGCGAGACCCATGCGCATGAACCGTTGCGCCTGTCGGTCTGCATCAACGCGCCCCGCGAGGCGATGAACGATATTCTGAGCCGTCATGAGGAGGTGCGCGCCCTGTTCGACAATCGCTGGCTTCATCTCTTCGCCATGGACGAGGAGGGTCGTCTTGCCTGGCGCTATGCCGGAGACCTCAAATGGACGCAATGCGACACACCGGCCGAGGCTGCCGCAGCGGACCGGAGAAATGTCGCATGAGTTTCATGGTCTGATCCGCACGGGCGGAAAAAAGAAGGGCGCCGCAAGAATGAGGCGCCCTTTGAGCTCGGAGGGACGGTTCGCGGATCAGCGCCGCGTTTTGCCTTGCGGAGGATTGCCGCCCTGATCGTTGATCATGCGGCTGTCTTCCTGCAGTTCCAGCCACATGGCGTTGACGACGGCGAACATTGCGGCCAGCGGAAGACCCAGCAACCAGGCGAAATACCACATATCTTGATCCTCCTGATCAGTAGACGGAATGAGAATTGTCGGTGACGTCGGCCTCGGTGACCTTGCCCCACAGCACCTTGTAGACCCATGCCGTGTAGGCCAGGATCATCGGCATGAAGATCACGGTCACCACCAGCATGATGAACAGGGTCATGTGTGAGGACGAGCTGTTCCAGACCGTCAGCGACGACTGCGGGTCGGACGAGGACGGCATGATGAACGGGAACATCGTCAGTCCGACCGACGAGATCACGCCGAGGATTGCCATCTTGGAGACCAGCAGCGTCGAGACTTCACGCCCGGCGCGCAGGCCGAGGAAGGTCAGCAGGCCGCCAGCGATGCCCATGATCGGGGCAATGGCGATCCACGGGCGGTCCGAATAGGCGGTGAACCAACTCGCTGTCTTCTCCACCTCGAAATGCAGCGGATTGGACGGGCCGGCGGTCAGGTAATCGCCGACGATGCGGTAGCCTTCGATCCCGACGGCCATCCAGACGCCAGCCAGAACATAGGCTGCCACCGCGACAAGTGCCGCGATGGAGCCGAAGCGGCGGGCGCGGTCCTGCACCTCGCCTTCGGCCTTCAGGGTCAGCCAGGCGCCGCCATGCATCACCAGCATCGACAGCGACACCACGCCTGCCAGAAGCGAGAACGGATCGAGCAGGCCGATGAACTTGGTGTACCAGGCGCCCTCGTAGATGGTGTGCAAATCATCGGTGAAATGGAACGGCACACCCTGGATCACGTTGCCGACGGCGACGCCGAACAGAAGGGCGGGGATCGCGCCACTGGCAAACAATGCCCAGTCCCAGGACGTCCGCCAGCGCGTGTCGTCACGCTTTGAGCGGTACTTGAAGGCCACCGGCCGGACAATGAATGCCGCAAGGATCACGAACATCGCCAGATAGAAGCCGGAGAACGAGACCGCGTAGAGCGGCGGCCAGGCGGCGAAGATTGCACCGCCGCCGAGGATGAACCAGACCTGGTTGCCTTCCCAGACGGGCCCAACCGTGTTGATCGCCACGCGACGCTCGACATCGGTCTTCGCAACGAAGGGCAACAGGGCGCCGACACCCATGTCGAACCCGTCGGTGAGGGCGAAGCCGATCAGCAGGACGCCGAGCAGCCCCCACCAGATCACGCGCAAGATGTCATAGTCGATAAGAGTGTGCAGGATCATGGTTCTTACTCCGCCGGCATGGCGATGGCGTCGGCATTGCGCCGGCCGGCCAGCCGTTCTGTGTGTCTGATAACCCAGGCGTCGGTTTCCTCGACGTCCTGGAAGGGTCCCTTGCGGATGTATTTGAGCATCAGCCCCATCTCGATGATGAACAGGACGGTGTAGAAGATGACAAATCCGGCAAGCGTCAGCGCCACCTCGGTCATCGACAACGCCGAGACCGACATGGCCGTCGGCAGCACGCCGTCCACGGTCCAGGGCTGGCGGCCGAACTCGGCGACGAACCAGCCCAGTTCCGCGGCAATCCACGGCGCAGGGATCATCCACACCGCCAGATGCAGGGCCGGGCGGGGGAAGTTCATGCCCTTGAACGAGGCCCTATAGAAGAAGTAGAGCATCGTCGCGATGAAGCCGAAGCCGAGCGCCACCATGATCCGGAAGGCCCAGAACAGCGGCCAGACGGTCGGGATGGTGTCGTTCGCGGCCTGGACGATCTGCTCGGGTGTCGCCTGCCGCGGATCATCGACATATTTCCGCAGAAGAAACGCAAAGCCGAGATCCGCAGAGTGCGCCTCGAACCTGGCTGTCTCGGACGGATCGGCATTGTCGCGCGCCTCGCGGATATGCATCAGCGCGTCATAGGCGATCAGACCGGATTTGATGCGGGTTTCAGCCTGGTTTTCGAGCTCCTCGATACCGGGGATCGAGGTGGTCAGCGAGCGGGTGCCGATCAGTCCCATCACATAGGGAATGTGGATGGCGTAGTGGGTGGTCCGCGCCTCCTGATCCGGAAAACCGAACGCAGTGAAGGAGGCCGGCGCCGGCTCCGTTTCCCACATGCCCTCGATGGCAGCGAGCTTCATCTTCTGGCTGTGCGTGGCGCTGTAGCCGGATTCATCGCCCAGCAACACCACGGAGAACGCCGATGCGAGGCCGAACGCGGCTGCCACGGTGATCGAACGCCGGGCCAGCTCGATGTGACGCCCGCGCAGCAGATACCAGGCCGAGACGCCGAGCACGAAGACCGAGGCGGTGACATAGCCGGCCGAAACCGTATGGACGAACTTGGCCTGGGCCACCTCGTTGAAAAGCACCTCGTAGAAATCGGTCATTTCCATGCGCATGGTCATCGGGTTGAACTGAGCGCCGACCGGGTTCTGCATCCAGCCGTTGGCAATCAGGATCCACAGGGCCGAGAAGTTGGAGCCGATGGCCACCAGCCAGGCGACGGTGAGGTGCGCCACCTTGCTCAGCTTGTCCCAGCCGAAGAAGAACAGCCCGACGAAGGTTGCTTCGAGGAAGAACGCCATCAGGCCCTCGATCGCCAGCGGCGCGCCGAAGATGTCGCCGACATAATGGCTGTAATAGCTCCAGTTCATCCCGAACTGGAATTCCATGGTGATGCCGGTGGCGACGCCAAGAACGAAGTTGATGCCGAACAGCGTGCCCCAGAACTTCGTCATCTGCCGCCAGATCGGACGGTTGGTCATCACATACACCGTCTCCATGATGGCGACGACGATGGAAAGCCCAAGCGTCAACGGCACGAAGAGGAAGTGGTACATCGCCGTCATGGCGAACTGCAGCCGTGACAGCTCGACGATCCCGAACTCCATTTGCTTTGCTCCTTGGAACGGGGGACGTGACAGACGTCCCGAAAACATATCTATGAACTCTTGAATATGTCCGACTGGACGGGGTGACATTGATTTGAATCAATAAAGCTGCATGCGGGATGCATCTTTAGATCTGGATCCACGCTGTATCAGAGGAGTTCCGGTGTCGCGCTGAAGGGCTGGTTCAAATTCACGACCCGGTCCGCCCAGGTGGTTTCGACCGGGCGATGTGATGCGGTCAGGATCGACGCTTCCGGCAGATATTTCCGGATTCCCTTTAGAACGGCCAGTGCCGTAGCCTCATCCAGCCCTTCGGTCGGTTCGTCGAGCAGGAGCAGTCGCGGTCCGCGCAAGATGCTACGCGCCAATACCAGCCGGCGTGCCTCGCCGCCCGAGAGTCCCGACCCCATCGGTCCCAGCCGGAACTCAAGCCCCCCCTTTGCGCGGACTACGCCAGCCAAGGCCACGGCGTCCAGTGCCCGCCACAAATCGGCATCAACCGCTTCGGGCGCGGCGAGTTGCAGCGCCTCCCTGATTGTGCCGGCCATCAGAGTGCTGCGCTGCGGGACCAGAGTGAGCGTGGACCGCAACTTGGTCTCGTCCCATCGGTCAAGCGGCACGGAGCCCAGGACAATGCGCCCGCTATCGGGGCGCAGAAGGCCGGCGGCGAGCAGCAGCAATGTGCTTTTTCCGGATCCGCTGGCGCCGGTGATGGCAAGGCTTTCTCCAGCCGTCAGACCAAAAGAGACCCGGTCGAGAACCGGCCTTGCCGCATTGGCTCGCCGGAATGACAACTCTTCAATCAGCAAGTCCGCGGTTTCGCCGAAAAGGTTCCCGCCGTGTTCGATACGATCCGATGCCAGCGTCGAATCGACCCTCTGCGCGGCAACCGCCATGCGGCCAAGATCGGCCATCGCCCTGCGCAATGGACCAATGGTTTCTGTCAACGCCAGCGAAGCGAAGAAGCCGATGGCCGCCAATGCCGGGGTGATGGTGCCCGCCTGAGCCAGTGTCATGCCCAGCGCCAGCGCGCCAGCGGCGACGACCGTTCCGGTGAGCGAGAGGGCGAAACCGGCGCGCCGCTCAATGCGGTCGAGCCTGCCCCTGTCGGCCTGTCTTCGGGCGTCCGTCGCCAGCACTGTTTCTCCATGCCGCACCAGTTGCCCATAGACCGCGAGATCGCTTCGTGCCCGGATCAGATCGATGAAACCTGATCGAAAGGCCTGGGAACCGGCTTCTTCGTTGCGGGACGCGTTGGCTGCGGTACGGGCCGCGAGATAGAGCGTCGCCGCGGAAGCGACAAGGAAACCGGAGGCGATCCAGAGGGCGACACCGAGTTCGACCAGCCACCACAGTATTGCGAATGTCAGCAGTTGGGCAGCAAGGCCGGCCGCGATCGGCAGGATCAGCCGCAACGGCACACCGTCAAGCGCATCGACATCCGCCATCAGCCGGTTCAACGCCTGGGGCCCGCGCAACCGCACCAGCACATCATGCGGGGCTGAGATGGTGGCGGCCAGCAGACGTACCCTTATCGATGTCAGGGCCCTGAGCGTCGCGTCGTGGGTCAGAAGTCTCTCGCCGTAGCGGGCGGCGGTTCGTCCGAGCGCGAGGAAGCGCACCATGGCCGAGGGCCTGAAAACGTCAAAGACCGCGCCCATGCCGGCAAGTCCCGCGGCGGCTGCGGCGGTGATGAACCAGCCGGACAATCCCAGAAGGGTGATGCCGGCGACGAGCACGGCGAGGCTCAGCGCCGCACCTCGCATCAGTGCGGTTTTCTGATCCCCAAGGATCATGCGGAAGATGCGCCACAGGGCTCGGCCTCCGCTGTTGTTGCCATCCGGGGTCATGCGCAGGACCCGATCTGGATCGTCCGGTCCATCCGCGCGGCAAGCGCGGGATCGTGGGTGGCGATGATGAGGCTGCAGCCCCGCGCTGCGAGCGCTTGCAGACCCGCCATCACCAGGCCGGCGGTTTCGGCATCGAGATCAGCCGTCGGCTCGTCGGCCAGCAGGATGTCGGGCTGGGCGAAGACCGCCCGCGCCAGTGTGATCCGGCGGGCTTCGCCGCCCGAGAGCCCGCCGCCGGTCTCGCCAAGCAGCGCCTCTGTTCCACCCGGCAGCGCCTCGATGACGGAGCCGACCGCTGCGGCGCGCAAGGATTCGTCGAGGTCGCCGGGCTGTCCGAAGCTGATGTTGTCGGCCAGGCTGGCGTTGATGAAATGCGGGGCTTGCGGCATCCAGCCCAGCCGGGCGCGCCAGGCATCGGCGGTGTCGGCGGTGAGAGCATCTCCGGCGACGGTGATGCGCCCCTCATCCGGCGCAACCAGTCCGGCAAGCAGCCGCAGAAGCGTTGTCTTGCCTGCACCCGATGGCCCCATCAGGGCAACGCTCTCGCCTGGACGGATCGAAATGTCGGGATAGCGGATCAGCCTGTCTCCCATCTGCACGGCTACATTCCGCAAGCCGATCTCGGGAGATCCGGGGAGTTTTCCGGTTTTGCCGCCCTGACCGAGCAATGCCGCCGGCGACTGCTTCCGCCATTCGGCAAGTTCTCCAGCGACGGCCAGTGCGGCCGCCTTGTCATGCCAGGCGGCGGACAGGTCGCGCATCGGTTGATAGAAATCGGGCGCCAGCAACAGGAGGAAGATCCCGGCGGCTGGAGTGAGCGCGGCCGCATATCCGCCGAACTCGATGGCGCCGAGCAGGGCAAATCCGACATAGACCGCAACCATGGCCACGCCGATCGCCGCAAAGAGCTCAAGCACCGTCGAGGACAGGAACGCGATGCTGAGCACGTTCATGGTCTTGGCCCTGAGCTGGTCCGCGCCCCGGGCGAAATCCGAAACAACTGCCGGTCCGGCGTCAAGCAACCTGATGTCGACAAGGGCGGACAGGCGCTCGATCAGCAGATCGTTGAGTGAACCGATATCGGCCATTTGCCGCTGGCTTGCGTCCTTCGCGGCCATCCCGACCAACGCCATGAAGACCGGGATCAGCGGGCCGGAGACAAGGAGCACCAAGCCGACGGCCCATGAAAACCAGAAGCTGAGGGCAAGGATGACCAGCGGAACGGTCATCACACGTGCGCGCGCCGGCGCATAGCGGGTGATGTAGGGTATGATGGCGTCGAGTTTCTCGGTGGCGAGCGCTGCGATGGATCCGGCCCCGCCGCTGTCGGTTGCCCGCATCTCGCGCCGGACGATCTCTTCCCTTGCAGCTGTCACGGCCTTGGTGGCCGCTGCAAAAAGCAAGGCTTCGGCGTGGTAGGCCATCAAGGCGCGCGCGACACCGAAGCCGACGAAGGCGGCCGCAGTCATGACCGGACCTGGGCCGGGGGCCGGACCAAGCAATCCCGAAATTGCCATCGCCACGATCGCCGCCTGCACCGGCCAGATCAGCGACGAGGCAACCGCGAGGATCGAAGCCAGGCGCATCTGTCTACCGACAGCGCGCGTCAACTGGTCCAGCGCGTGCTCGTCGGTCTTGGGGTTCGTGTCTGGCCGTGGGGACATGCGCGCCTGCAAAGTTGCTTTCAAAATGCGTAATATCTGTTCCGGACTGACAGGAAAGTGATCTGAATCAATCCGGGCGGGATCAATGCAGCATATTGTGGAGGTCTGTCGATGCCACCGGAACCGCACCATGCGCCTGACAACCAGAACAAACCTTGCCACCCGTGTGCTGATGTTTTGCGCGGTCAATGATGGCCAGGTCGTCCGTTCGTCCGACATCGCCAAGGCCTGCAATGCTTCGGGCAATCATCTGGGTCATGTCATTCATCAGCTCCAGCAGCACGGTTTTGTCGAGACCATACGTGGGCGGGCAGGCGGGCTTCAGCTCGGCCTCAGGCCGCGCGATATCAGTATCGGCAAGGTCTTCCGCATTTTCGAATCGAGCGTTCCGTTTGCCGAGTGCTTTGCGGGTGAGCAGAATACCTGCCCGCTGACGGCGGAGTGCAGGCTGCGCGGATTCATCTTACGGGCTGTCGAGGCGTTCTATCACGAGCTCGACATGGTCACCCTATATGATCTCGTCGCCGGCAATTGCGGCCTGGAGACCATTCTCAAGCTGGTGCCGGAGAGGCCAGCTTCCTGTTCTTTTAAAGACGCCGCCGAACCGGTCGTCGCCTGAGTCGGGAAGCCCCGCGCCCTGGCGGCAGTCATCGAAATGAACCAGCCGTCTTCCCGGAACCAGCCCTGAGCCACATGCATCGCGATGCCGTCGCGGACGGCCGCCGATCGCCTCCAGATCGCGTTTTCTGGATTCCGGATCAAGCTCCGGATGATACTGATTGACATAATGGCATATTGACATACCATTAGCTTCAACGAGATCTGGAGCCGGTATGAAAACGAAAGACTTGGAACAATCAGGTGTGGTTGATGCTGGGCAGGAACGCTCGTCCGTTCGGCTCGATCCCAATGCCCGGGTACCGCTCTACCACCAGATTTTCCTGATCCTGCGCAACCGTATCTTCGGCGGCGAGGTCCGACCCGGCGAACTGGTTCCGGGCGAGCAGGAACTGGCTGCGGAATTCAACGTCTCCCGCATTACCGCCAAGCGTGCGCTGAACGAACTCGCGGGAGCCGGACTGGTCGTGCGCGAACGTGGCCGGGGCACCCGCGTGACGCACCGGCCGAAAGCGCCGGCGGTGACCTCCTCGATTGATGGCTGGCTCGAAAACATCTCGCTGATGGGCATCGCGACGGAAGCCCGGGTGCTGGATTTCGGTTATCTCGCGGCCAGCGAGGACATCGCCCAGGCGCTTGAACTCGATCCCGGTACTGAAGTTCAGCACGCGGTGCGCGTACGCCGGCTCGACGGAGAGCCGATGTCCTACCTGGTGACCTACGTGCCTGCCGATATCGGCCGGCAATACGACCGCGAGGATCTCGATACCAAACCGCTGTTGCTCTTGCTGGAGCTTGCCGGGGTCAAGGTGGCCTCGGCGCGACAGACCATTTCCGCGACGCTGGCCGATTCCGAGGTCGCCGGCGCGCTTTCGGTTCATGCCGGTTCGCCGCTGATCGAGGTCCGCCGTGTCGTGCGTGACAGTTCCGGACGCCCGGTCGAGTACATCCGGGTTTTGTACCGGCCCGACATCTATCGCTTCGAAATGTCCATGAATCGCGTTCGCGAAAGAGAAGGCATGCGATGGGCGACGCAGACCTCGTCACCGGTCCCGGCCGGCGGCGCTGCAAGCAACATAACCGGGGAACATTGAATCGACCGCCGGTCGACCAAACAGGAGGTGAATGATGGCTGATACGAAGACAACGAAAACCAATTCCGCAGGGGTTCGCCGCCGCGACTTCCTTGCAACCGGTGCTGCGGCTCTCGCCGTTGGTGTCACAGGGTTCCCGGCAGTTCTCAGGGCGCAGGCCGCGCCGGTGAAGATCGGCCTGATCCATCCGGTTTCCGGGTTCATCGCATTCTCGGGCTCGCAGTGCCGGGCCGGTGCCGAAATGGCAATCGCTGACATCAACGCAGCCGGCGGCATCAAGTCGATGGGCGGCGCCATGATCGAGGCGATGCTGGCCGACAGCCAGGGCAAGCCCGATATCGGTGCGGCGGAAGTGACCAAGATGACCGAGGCCGGCGTGCACGGCATCGTTGCCGGCTACTCCTCGGCGATTTCGCTCGCCACCTCGCAAGAAGCTGCCAAGACCAACACGCCGCACGTGGTCGATGTCGGCGTTTCCGATTCCATCGTTACCCGCGGTCTCGCCAACACCTTCCGCTTCAGCCCCGGCTACGGCAAGGTCGCGCAGATGGCGGTCGCCAATCTCGACACCATCAACAAGGCTGCCGGTTCTCCGGCCAAGACCGCGATGATCGTGCACGAGGAATCGCTGTTTGGAACCGGCACCGCCGAACTTCTGTCAAAGCAGCTGCCGGGCATCGGCATCGAAGTGATCGATGTCATCAAGCATGCCAATCCGACACGCGACTTCACCAACATCGCGCTGCAGATCAAGTCGAAGAAGCCTGACCTGATCATTCCGGCCAACTACTATAATGAGTACGTGCTTCTGGCCCGCACCCTGCGCCAGCAGAAGATCGAGGCCATGGGCATCTATTCGGTGCTCGGCGGGGCTGCGTCCAACCTGCAGTTCGTCAACGAGTTCCCGGAAGCAGCCGAGCTGATCATGGACTGCAATCACTGGTACGACCCGAAGTCGGAAGTTGCGCTCGCTCGCCGCAAGGCCGCGGAAGCAAAGGGTCTGGTCTACACCTACGAAGTGTTCCTGGCCTACAACGCCGTCGCCTTCCTCGCTGATGCGATCGATCGCGCCGGTTCAACCGATCCGGACGCCGTCAATGCGGCGATGGCGGCCTCGACCTGGGACCAGCACGGCATGCCCTACGGTGCGACCAAGATGGTCAACGGCCAGAACGAAGGTGCGCAGCCGGTCAACACGCAGGTCCAGAAGGGCGCCATCGAGGTGATCTATCCCGCAGAATTCGCCTCGGCTGAAACTGTCTTCCCGATGAAGATGTAGGTCGTTCGACCGACACCGACGGGCCGGGCGGATAGCGCCCGGCCCGGATTCTCCCATCCGGATCGCGGGCCAGCATGCCAGACAGCGCAATCATCATTCCATCGGTTCTCAACGGGCTGACCACCGGCGGGCTCTATGCTCTCGTTGCGCTCGGGCTGACCCTGATCTATGGCGTCCTGCACATCATCAACTTTGCCCACGGCGCGCTTTTGATGCTCGGGTTATACGCGGTCTATTTCCTCAATGCCCAGTTCGGGATCGATCCCTATGTGTCATTGCTGATCGTGCCGCCGGCGATGTTCGCGCTTGGCTACGGGTTGCAGCGCGGGATCATCGGCCGGGCGAGCCACGGTCGTGATGAAAACATCCTGCTGGTGACGCTTGGGCTTTCGATCATCATCGAGAACCTGTCGCTCTTCTTCTTCCGGTCCGACACGCGGACCGTCGACACACCCTATTCATTCGACGTCGTCGAGATTTTCGGCGCCTTTCTACCTTATCCAAAGGTGGTGGCCTTTATCGGCGCGCTGGTGACGTCCGCATTGCTCTGGCTGCTGATGAGCCGGACCGATCTCGGCCGCGCCATCCGGGCGCTCGCCAAGGAGCGGAAGGGCGCGCAACTGGTCGGCATCAACGCCGATCATGTGTTCGCGATGAGCTTCGGGCTCGGCGTTGCATGTCTCGGCGTTGCGGCCTGCCTTCTGCTGCCGAGCTATTATGTCAATCCACAGGTGGGCGGCGGTTTCGTGCTGATCGCCTTCACCATTGTCGTGCTCGGCGGCATGGGCTCGTTCGTCGGCGCACTGATCGGCGGGCTGATTATCGGCGTGGTCGAGGCACTTGGCGGGCTGTTCCTCGGCGAAAGCCTCGGGCAGATCGGGATCTTCCTGATCTTCATCCTGGTGCTGATTTTCCGGCCGACCGGTCTTTTTGGAGCCAAGGCATGAAGACCGACACCAAATTGCTGATGCTTATCGTTGTCTTCGGTCTGATCGGGCTCGCGCCCGTGCTGATCACGCAGGACTCGCTGCTCAACATCGTGATCATGACGCTTTACGCCGCGCTCCTGGGGCAGGCATGGAACATCCTCGGCGGCTATGGCGGCCAGGTCTCGTTCGGTCACGCGGCCTATTTCGGCACGGGGGCCTACACGGTGGCGGTGCTGCAGGTGCAGTTCGGCATCAATCCGTGGATCGGCCTTGCGGTCGGTGGACTTGCCGCGGCCGCAGTCGGCGCATTCATCGGGTTCTGCACGTTCCGCTACGGCCTGCGCGGCTCCTATTTCGCGCTGGTGACGCTGGCTTTCGCGGAAGTTCTGCGGATCCTGTCGAATTCGGTCGATTTCACCGGCGCCGGCGTCGGCCTGCTGATCCCGCTCGAGCGCAGTGCCGCGAACTTCCAGTTCGCTTCCAAAGCCGAGTTCTTCTGGGTGATCTGGGTGATGACGTTCGCCGCCTTCCTCACCGTCTGGAAGATCGGAAATTCCCGCTTCGGCGCGCAGTTGACCGCGGTACGTGACAACGAGGATGCGGCACGGGCGCTCGGCGTCGATGCCTTTCGGGTGAAGATGGGGGCAATCATGCTCTCAGGGTTCTTTGCCGGTCTCGCCGGGGTGTTCTACGCCCAGTACTTTCTCTACCTCGATCCGCATATTGCCTATGGCGCGGCGATCTCGGTGGAAAGCCTGCTGGTTCCGATCATCGGCGGCATGGGAACGCTGTTCGGCCCGCTGCTGGGGGCTGCCTTCCTGCACGGCCTGTCCGAGCTTTCGCGTGCAGTGATCGGTGACGCGCCGGGGGTCAGTCTCGTGCTCTACGGCGTGTTGCTGGTGATCATGGTGCTGTTTGTCCCGCGCGGACTTGCTGGGCTGATGTCGCATCTCAGGGGCGGAAAGCCCCCGGTTTCCCGTGCAGGGGGAGGCAAAGGCCATGCTTGAGATCTCCAGCCTTTGCAAGAGTTTCGGCGGCCTGCAGGCCTCCCAATCGGTGACGCTGACGGTGCCGCAAGGCGGCATCACTTCGCTGATCGGGCCCAACGGCGCCGGCAAGACCACATTGTTTGCCCTGATCACCGGCTTCCACCGGCCCGATTCCGGCTCTGTCCGGTTTCTCGGCGAGGACATCACCGGACTGCCGCCGGAAGCGATTGCGAAACGCGGCATGATCCGGACGTTCCAGACCGTGCAGCCGTTTGCCGGGCAGACGGTGCGGGAAAACATTGCGGTCGGTGCGCATCTGAAGATCCGCGATCGCGCACAAGCATTGGCGAAGGCAGAGGCCGTGGCGCGGCAGGTGGGTCTCGGTGACAGGCTCGACATGGATGCCGGTTCGCTGACGGTTGCCGGACGCAAGCGGCTTGAAGTGGCGCGGGCGCTGGCGACGGATCCGAAACTGATCCTGTTCGACGAGGTGCTGGCCGGGCTCAATCCTTCGGAAATCCGCGATGTCATTCCGGTCATCAATGCGATCCGTGATGCGGGGGTGACCATCCTGCTGATCGAGCACGTGATGCAGGCGGTGATGAGCCTGTCGGATTACACTTGGGTTCTGAACCAAGGCGCGATCATCGCGGAGGGGCCGCCGAAGGACGTGGTCTCCGATCCCCACGTCATCGAAGCCTATCTCGGCAAGGGCATGGCGGAACGGATCGCCAAGCGGGAGGCCGCCAGTGCTTGAAGTCAGCAATCTGCGCGCCGGCTATGGTGCGGTCGAGGTGTTGCGCGGCATCGACCTTTCGATCAGCAAGGGCGAAATCGTCACGCTGCTGGGCTCGAACGGGGTTGGCAAGACAACGTTCTCGGCGGTTGTCTCGGGGCTGCTTCAGCCCTGGAGCGGATCGATCACATTCGAGGGCAAGCCGATTGCCGGATTAACGCCACAGGCGATCGTCGACGAGGGGCTGATCCAGGTGCCGGAAGGCCGGCACGTGTTTCCCAACATGACGGTGCGGGAGAATCTCGAACTCGGGAGCTACCGGCGCGGCCGGGCCAACAGGTCGAAAAACATCGAGCATGTGGCTCACATCTTTCCGCGGCTGAAGGAACGGTTTGCGCAGAATGCCGGCACGCTTTCGGGCGGTGAGCAACAGATGCTTGCCATCGGTCGGGGCATGATGGCCGAGCCGAAACTGCTCATCCTCGACGAGCCGTCGATCGGTCTTTCGCCGTTGCTGGTCGAGGAGATGTTCAGCCTGATCAAGCAGCTCAACACCGACGGCCTGACAATCCTGCTTGTCGAGCAGAACGTGCTGCAGTCGATGGAGATTGCCGACCGGGCCTTCGTGATGGAGAACGGCGAGATCCGGCTGTCGGGCATCCCCGCCGACCTGATGGATGACCCGGAACTGCAGCGTTCCTACCTAGGGCTGGCGTGATGGCGTCGACGCTTGCACAGAAAATCATCGCCCGCGCGGCGGGACGCGATAGCGTCCGCCCCGGCGAAGTGGTGACGGCTCAGGTCGATCTCGCCATGATCCACGATTCGGGCGGCCCGCGACGGGTCGAGCCGATTCTCAAGGAACTCGGCGTCGGGCTGTTCGATGCCTCCAAGGTCGTGCTGATATCGGACCACTTCGTTCCCGGAGATACCGATGAAGGCGCGCGCATTCTCGAGCTGACCCGGCAATGGGCCAGGGAGCGGAAAGTCGCCTTCCATGACGGCGAAGGCATCTGCCATGTGGTCTTGCCGGAGCGCGGGCACCTGAAGCCCGGCATGCTGGTCGTCGGCGGTGACAGCCACTCTCCGACAGGCGGGGCATTCGGCGCCTACATGTTCGGTATCGGGGCCACAGAAATGGCAGGTGTGCTCGCAACCGGTGAGATCTGGCTCAAGGTTCCCGGCACCATCCTGATCGAATGGCAGGGCCGGCTGTCGCCGGGCGTTCTCGCAAAGGACATCATGCTGGCCCTTTGCGGCCGGCTCGGCATGGATGGCGGCCAGTACCAGGCGGTGGAATACACAGGAGAGGCGATCGCGGCGCTTTCGATGCAGGAGCGGATGACGCTGTCGAACATGGCGGCGGAACTCGGCGGGCAGGCCGGGTTGATCGCGCCCGATGCCACCACCGAGGCCTATCTGGAAAGCGTCGGCGGTTCGGCCGGCGACTGGCTCGGGCTGGTGACCGATCCGGGTGCGGAGCTCGCCGCGCACCACGTGTTCGATGCGTCCACTCTGGAACCGCAAGTGGCAGCGCCACATTCGCCGGCCAACGCAATGCCGGTGACGCAGGCGCCCGAGACCCGCTTCGAGGTGGCCTATATCGGTGCCTGTACCGGTGCGAAGTACGAAGATCTGAAGGGGGCGGCCTCCATTCTCCGGGGCCGCAAGCTGGCGCCGGGTCTTGCACTCAAGGTCGCGCCGGCTTCGATGCGTGACCAGCAACGCGCCGCGGACGAGGGAATCATGGCCGTCTTCGAGGAAGCAGGTGCGCAGGTCCTGCCCAATGCCTGCGGCATCTGTGCCGGATACGGCGCGGACCGGCTGGGCGAGGACGTGACCTGCATTTCCTCGACAGCGCGCAATTTCCAGGGCCGCATGGGTGCGTCATCGTCGAAGATCTGGCTCGCGTCGCCGCTGACGGTGGCGGCATCCGCCATTACCGGACAGATCGCCGACCCGCGTGAATTTCTGAATGACGGCGAGGGCGTGGCATGAGCGGCCGTATCTTTCTGCTTGGCGATGACATCGACACCGACCAGCTGGCGCCGGGCCAGTACATGAAGGGCGGTCTCGACATGCTTGCCGCCCATTGTCTCGAAGCGGCGCGGCCGGATTTCGCCGGATCGGTGAAGCCGGGCGATGTCATCGTGGCGGGCAAGAATTTCGGCATGGGCTCGTCGCGCGAGCAGGCGGCGGAGGCGCTGAAGCACCTCGGCCTTGCAGGTGTCGTGGCAAAATCCTTCGCTGGGATCTTCTACCGCAACGCGCTCAATCTTGGCCTCCCGGTGCTGGTCGCGGACGATATCAGCGCGGTGGAAGATGGAGATGCCGCAAGTCTCGATCCGGCCGCGGGCGAGCTGGTGCTTGAAGCCAGGAACCGTACAGTCCGGCTCGAGCCGTTGCCGGACAATCTCAAGCCGATGCTCGCCGATGGCGGGCTGGTGCCGCACTTGAAAAAGCGTTTCGCTGCGGAACGCGCAAAGGAGGCGGGCGAATGAGCCTGAAACAACGGCTGGGCCGGGCGGAAATCCTGCTCGCTCCCGGTGTCTATGATGCCTTGACCGGCCTGATCGCAGAGCAGTCGGGTGCCGAGGCGGTCTATCTGTCGGGGGCGTCGATCGCCTATACGCGTTTCGGCCGGCCCGACATCGGGCTCGTTTCGATGAGCGAGGTGGCGGACACAGTTGCAGCACTGCGTGACCGGATTGCGCTGCCGATCGTGGTCGATGCCGACAATGGATTTGGCAATGCGCTCAATGTCCAGCGCACGGTGCGGGTGTTCGAGCGCATGGGCGCCAATGCGCTGCAGCTTGAAGACCAGACCATGCCCAAACGTTGCGGCCATCTTGACGGGAAGTCGCTGATCTCGAAGGGCGAGATGGCCGGCAAGATCCGCGCGGCCTGCGATGCGCGGCTGTCGGAGGAAACCCTGGTCATCGGCCGCACCGATGCAATCGCGGTCGAAGGGTTTGACGCCGCGATGGACCGGGCCGAGGCCTATGTCGAGGCCGGCGCCGACATGCTTTTCATCGAGGCGCCGCAATCGATGGAAGAGATCAACCTCATCGTCAAACGTTTTGGCGGCCGCGTGCCGCTGATGGCCAACATGGTGGAAGGCGGCAAGACGCCGATCATCAATGCCAGCGGCTTGCAGGAGCTCGGCTTCAGCTTTGTCATTTTTCCGGGCGGGATCGTGCGCGCCATCGCCGCCACGGCGCGGGATTACTACGCCAACCTTCTGGAATCCGGATCAAATGAGGCTTTCCGCAACCGCATGTTCGATTTTGCCGGGCTCAACGGCGTCATCGGCACCGCCGACCTGCTTGCCAGCGGCAAGCGCTACGATGGAGACACCCAGGAATGACGATTGATCCGGTTACGCTGGCCATTCTGAAAGGCCGGCTGGAACAGATCGCCGACGAGATGGACGCGACACTGTTCCGCTCTGCGTTCAATCCGATCATTGCCGAAGCGCATGATGCCTCGCACGGAATCTACGACGCGAAGACCGGCGACACGCTGGTGCAGGGCAAGTCTGGCCTGCCGATCTTCGTCGGTGTGATGGCGTTTGCGGTCAAGGCGGTGATCGACAAGGCGGCGAAACAGGGGGGCGTGCACGAGGGCGACGTCTGGATCTTCAACGATCCCTATGACGGCGGCACGCATCTGTCGGACTTCCGGCTGGTCAAGCCGGTGTTCCGAGATGGCAAGGTGTTCTGCTATTTGGCGTCTGTCGGCCATTGGCACGATGTCGGCGGCAATGTGCCCGGCAATTACAATCCGGCGGCGACCGAATGTTTCCAGGAAGGCATGCTGATCCCGCCGGTCAAGCTCTATGACCGCGGTGAATTCAGGCAGGACATTGTCGATATCCTGTCTTCCAATTCGAGACTTCCCTTGTCGCTCTATGGTGACTTGAACGGCCAGATCAACGCGCTTCAGCTCGGTGAGAAGCGTATGAACGCTCTGCTTGACGAGTACGGCGACGCCAGGGTGGCCGCCTGCATGGGCGAGCTGACGGCGCGTGCGGCGCAGATGATGCGGGCGCAGATTTCCAACCTGCCTTCGGGCACCGTCTCGGCTGAGGATTTTCTCGACAATGACGGCATCAATGACGAGCCGCTGAAGATCGCGCTCGACCTGGTCATCGACGGCGACCGGATGGTGATGGATTTTTCCCGATCCTCGCCGGCCTGCGCCGGGCCGGTCAATATCTCGCGGGCAACGACGATTGCTGCCTGTTACGTGGCGCTCAAGCACATCTTCGGCGATGTGCCCGCCAATGCCGGGGTGCTGGAGCCGGTCGAATTCCGCATTGACGAGGATTCGCTGCTTTCGGTGAAGGCGCCAAAGCCTGTCGGCGGCTACACCGAGACCATCCTTCGCTTGATCGACGTGGTGTTCCAGGCGGTGGCGCAGATTGCGCCCGAACCGGCGATGGCCTGCGCCTACGGCACCATCAACGCGCTGTCGCTGGCCGGCCACCGTGCCAATGGCCAGCGCTGGGTGATGTTCTCGTTCTTCGGCGGCGGCCATGGCGCGCATGGGGCAGGCGACGGGCTCAACCACGGCAACGCGCCAATCTCTACGGCCACGATTCCGCCGCTCGAAATTCTCGAAGCCGCCTATCCGGTTCGGTTCACGCAATGGGCGCTGAGACCGGATTCCGGTGGGGCCGGAGAGTTCCGCGGCGGACTTGGCGCGATCTATGAAATCGAGCTGCTGGAAAAGCAGGCCGATGTCTTCCTGTTCGGCGAGCGCGGGCGGTTTGCACCGCCTGGCGTGGTCGGCGGCGGCGCCGGGGCTCTCAACACGTTCCACTACCAGCAGGCGGATGGCGACCACGTTCCGCCGATGGCGTCAAAGATTGTCGGGGTCCATATCGACCGCGGCCAGAAATTGCGGCTGGAGACGCCAGGCGGCGGCGGTTACGGCCGCGCCCTTGACCGGAACCCCGAAAGCGTCGCTCGCGACTTGCGCTTGGGCTACATCTCGGCCGAGCACGCCGAAGCCGATTATGGCGTCGTTATCGGACCTGATGGCTGCGTCGATGAAACGGCCACACGAGACCTGCGCGCCCGGGAGACTGCCCAATGACACGACCAGCCTATGTGATCGGCGTCGACGTCGGCGGAACGTTCACCGATGTCTTCATTCTCGACGAAACCAGCGGTCAGGTCTTTACCGCCAAGGTGCCGTCTACCCGTGGCGACCAGTCGAAAGGTTTTGTCGAAGGTATCGCCAGCAAGGTGGATGATTTCTCCGACATCCGCACCGTCGTCCACGGCACGACCGTCGGAACGAACGCGTTGCTCGAACGCAAGGGCGCGCGCACCGGCATCATCACCACCGAAGGCTTTCGCGACGTGCTGGAAATGCGCCGCCGCGACCGGCCGACGACCTGGGGCCTGAAGGGCTCCTTCACTCCGGTGGTGGAACGGCCCGACCGGGTGGAAGTGCGCGAGCGTGTGCTCGCCGACGGTTCCGTGCTTGAAGCCGTCGATGTGGCCGAGGTCAAGGCGCGAGCCGCCGAGCTCGCCGACGCCGGCTGCGAGGCGGTCTGCGTCTTCTTCATCAATGGCTACGCCAACAACGACAACGAACTCCGCGCCGTCGAGGCCGTGCGCTCGGTCTGGCCCAATGCCTATGTTACGGCGGCCACCGAAATCCTGCCGGAGATCCGCGAATTCGAACGGCTGTCGACTGCGACGCTGAACGCCTATCTGCAACCAGTCGTCTCGTCCTATCTGGACAAGCTGGAAAAGGGGCTGGCCGGCAAGGGCTTTGACGGCGACATCCTGATCGTGCAGTCGAATGGCGGCGTGATGTCGATCGACATGGCCAAGCGCTATCCCGTCAAGACCGCGCTCTCGGGGCCGGCGGCAGGGGTCATCGCAGCCACAGCGATCGCCAAGGCGGCGGGTTTCGACAACATCATCACCTGCGACATGGGTGGCACCTCGTTCGATGTGTCGCTGGTCGCCAACAATGAAGCCGCGCTGGCGGCGCAGACAGCCATCGATTTCGGCATGGTGGTGCGCACGCCGATGATCGAGATCACCACCATCGGCGCCGGCGGCGGCTCGATTGCCTCGCTTGACAAGGGTGGATTGTTGCAGGTCGGCCCGGAATCGGCGGGCTCCGACCCCGGCCCCGTCTGCTACGGGCTCGGCAATGACCGGCCGACGGTGACCGACGCCAATGTGGTGCTCGGCCGGATCAATCCGGACCGCCCGATCGGCGGCAAGCTCGCGCGGCTCGACGTCGAGGCTGCAAGGCTGGCCATCGATACGCATCTGGCCACGCCGCTCGGTCTGTCGATCGAACAGGCGGCGGAAGCGATTCTGCAGCTTGCCAATGCCAAAATGGCCGGAGCGATCCGACTGGTCTCTATCGAGAAGGGACATGATCCGGCGAAATTCTCCGCCATGCCATTCGGTGGCGGCGGCGCGCTGCACACGGGCGCGCTGATCAAGGAAGTGGGACTCGCCTCGGCATTGGTGCCGCGCTTCCCGGGCGTGACATCGGCGCTCGGCTGTGTCGTGGCCGACATGCGCCACGACCGGGTTCAGACGGTCAACCGCCTGCTCGACCAGATTGATGCCACGGAACTGGGCGCCGAGATGATGCGCGTCGGCGATGAAACCGAATCGCTGCTCGAAAGCGCGGGCGTGGCCTTCGCCCGGATCGACCGGGTGGTCGAGCTCGACATGCTCTATCTCGGCCAGACCCACACGGTGAATGTCGCTATCGCCATCCCGGATACCGGGCTGACCATGCAAGGTATTCGAGGCGCCTTCGAAACCGCCTACCGGGAGGCATACGGACGGCTTCTCGACGGCATTCCGATGCGGGTGATGAATTACCGCATCGCCGTGATTGGCCGCCGGCCGAAGCTGGATATGGCGGTCTTCGCCCCGGTTGTCGGCAAACCGGCGGATGCCTGCCGGATCGGAACACGTAATGTGTTCGCCGAGGGGGCATGGCATGAGGCCGGAGTCTACGAGCGGCTGCAACTGGCTGTCGGCGCCACAATTGCCGGGCCGGCATTGCTGGAGCAGGCCGACACGACGATCTTCGTCGATCCGGGTCTTGTTGCCGTTGTTGATGCCTTCGGCAATCTTGTCATCACCCCGGGAGTCTAGATCATGGCAAACCAACCCTTCGATCCGAGCCGCACAGGCCTGCTGATTGTCGATTTGCAGAATGATTTTCTGCACCCCGACGGCGCCTATGCACGTGGCGGACAGAAAAGCGCGGATATCGCCGCGCTGCCGGCGCGAGTGCTGCCCGTGGCCGAGGCGCTGAGGCAAAAAGGTGGCTGGATCGTCTCGACCCAATTCACGCTGGTACCGGGAAAGGGCGGGGAGCCGTTCATCTCGCCGCATCTGAAGCAGATCAGGCCATTCTTGGCCAAAGGCGACTTTGCGCCCGGCAGCTGGGGGCATGCGTTGGTGGACGAGTTGCAGCCGGCCGATCTCTCCGTCGAGAAAGTGGCCTACTCGGCGTTCTACATGACGCGGCTCGAATGGGTGCTGCGCAAGGCCGGGATCGACACTTTGATGGTTTGTGGCATCGTCACCAATGGCGGCGTCGCGTCCACCGTGCGCGACGCGCATGTGCGTGATTTCTCGACTTTCGTGCTGAGCGACGGGTGTGCCGCGTTCTCACGCGAGACGCATGAGCGCGCGATCGGTGATCTGTCGACGGTGGCGAAGACCATGACCTGCAGCGAGGCGGCAGACCTGATTGCCGGAGCCTGAGATGAACAGCCAGCGGATATCGCGTGAACCGCCCGTGCGCATCGATGCCGAGGCCGAAGTCGTTGTCATCGGCGCAGGGGCTTGCGGTCTGGTTGCGGCGTTGCGGGCCAGGGCTGCCGGCGCCGACGTTGTCATGCTTGAACGCGATGCCTCTCCCACCGGCTCCACCTCGATGTCGTCCGGGTTCGTGCCAGCTCCGGCCACACGTTTTCAGCGCGCCATCGGCGTCGAGGATGACACGCCAGGTCGTTTCGAGACCGACATCCTGTCCAAGTCCAAGGGCAAATCGATTGCCTCTCTTGCGCGCCTTGCCACTGAGACCATCGGCCCGGCGCTCGAATGGCTGAGCGATGCGCACGGCCTCGAGTGGATCGTGCTGGATGATTTTCTCTATCCCGGCCATTCGCGGCACCGGATGCATGCGGTGCCCGAGAAGACCGGTGCAGCACTGGAAGCGCGGCTGTTGGCTGCGGCCGAGGCAGCGGGAATACCAATTGTGACCGGAGCGCATGTCACCACTCTTTACACGGAGGGAAAGGACCGGATCGCTGCGGTCGGGATCACCCGGCCTGATGGCGCCAAGGAAGTGCTGGCTTGCCAAGCGCTGGTGCTCGCCTGCAACGGTTTTGGCGGCAACTCCGCGCTGGTGCGGCGGCACATTCCCGAGATCGCCGACGGTCTCTACTACGGACACCGGGGCAACACCGGCGATGCGCTGATCTGGGGCAAGGCGCTGGGCGCGCGCATCGAGCATCTGTCCGGCTATCAAGGCCACGGCTCGCTGGCGCATCCGCACGGCATCCTGATTTCCTGGGCACTGATGATGGAGGGGGGCATCCAGGTCAACAGCGAGGGCTTGCGCTTTTCCAACGAACATGGCGGCTATTCCGAACAGGCGGTCAATGTGCTGGCGCAGCCGGGCGGCATCGCCTGGAACATCTACGATGCCCGGCTGCACGCATTCGCCCAGGGCTTTCCCGATTATCGGGAGGCAATGGCGGCGGGCGCCATCCGCGAGGCAGCAGACGTGACAGCGCTTGCCCGCGCGACCGGCTTGCCGGAAGCGGCGCTGGCGAGGACGCTTTCCGAAGTGGCGACTTATCAATCCGGCGAGACACCCGATCCGCTCGGCCGCGATTTCACCGGCAAGCCGGTGCTGGCGGCGCCGTTCCATGCGGTCAAGGTGACGGGGGCGCTGTTTCACACCCAGGGTGGCCTGATGATCGATGACCAGGCACGGGTGGTGCGCGAGGATGGCACGCCGTTCGCCAACCTGTTTGCCGGGGGCGGAGCGGCTTGCGGGGTCTCCGGCCCGGATGTGGCGGGTTATCTTTCCGGCAACGGTCTCTTGACGGCCATCGCCTTCGGCTTTGTCGCCGGCGCGTCTGCGGGAAAACTCACGTCTGCTAAGGGCTCCTGAAGCTCTTGCGAAACCGCTCGTTGAGCCGCGCAACACCCGTTTCGGGTGCAAGTCGTCCGCGCAGCACATCGGCGACGATGTCCGATCCTTCTTCCTGGAATTGCATGTAGCCATCGTGGCGTGGCCGGAGCCAGGCGGTCTCGTGGGTCAGGCGTGTGTTGAAGTAGGTGTCGAGCACGGGGGCGTTGACCGCGGGGTCGCTCCAGGCCAGCGCGTTGCCCGGCTGGCCATTGGCTTCGGCATAGAGACCGGACTGGCATTCGGCGCCGGCAAGCCAGACGGCAAACTCGGTGCAGAGCTCCGGATAGGCGGTCTTCGACGAGATTGCGATGCCGGTGCCTCCCAGGGCCGAGCCCAAAGGGCCGGCGCGGCCCAGCACCGGCATGTCGGTGAAGCTGATGCGATTGGCCCGATAGCCTTCATTGGCGTAACCCTTGTAGAGGTAGACCAGTGGCGCGAGGTGATGTCGGCCGGACGTGGCGAGTTCATCCAGCACCGCAATCGGGTCCATTGCATAGAAGGCTTCATCCATGTGGCGGGAGACTGCGCGGAGTGCGGCCAGGACCTGCAGCCCCGTCTCGATGTCGATGAGATCGCCGAAGCTCGTGGCGCAAGGACGGCCGAGATTGGCGGCAAGGGTGAAGAAACTCATCAGCACGTGCGGCGATCGCAGCGGCCAGATGACCAGCCCGTCTTCCGCCTTGCGGATGACATCGCTCCAGCGCTTGACGCGGGGCGAGAGATCGGCGCGGTGAGCCTGGACCTGGGTTGCGGCATCGATCGGCAGCGCCCATTGCTTGCCATGAAGGAAATAGCTCTGGAAGCTGCGGCCGACGGAGTGGTTGGCGAGTTCGGCCAGCGCATCCTCACTGGCATGGGTCTCGAATGGCAGAAGACAGCCCTGCTCGGCGACGGAGCCGACATGCGGATGATCAATCACCATCAGATCGTACCTGGCCGCGAGTTCCTCCACCGGCGTCGTCTCGAATCCCTGCAACGAGCGCTTGTCCCAGGAGATGCAGACGCTGGGACGTGATTTGGCAAAAGCTGTGGCCGCGGCGACGACCGGATCGTATCCGCGCGGATCCGACCAGGTCATGCCCTTCAATTTGATCAAGGCTGTCATGAGTTCCTCCAGAATGCCGGCGAGAGTCTACAATCATGCATTCATTTATAAAAGATGTATTTATATATCGGTATCGACTTGATGAGGCGGCCATATGGTGGCTGGTCCGCGAAATGGCCGCGACCGCCGAGACCCGTTGAGGCGGTCCAGTCAGGTTGCCGCTGCGCCCGAATGGCGCGATGTCGTTCAAGGGACGCATCCGGTCGGCGACCGGTATGGTCCGGCGCGGTGCCGGCTCGGCCAATGGATAGGTTGGCTGAGCCGAAGTTGCAAACAGTTCAGGATTGCCGAACCATCTGGCTGGACGCGGCGAGCGCCTTGCGCTCAGAACCGAGACGCTCCGCGTCGATCCCCCGGACGGATCTAGGCAGTTCCTCGTCGTTTGGTCGGTTTCTCAGCCTTGGGGACACCCTGAAAACCCGCCATGAAGCAGGTCTTCGAACTGGCAGGGTCCGATCATCTGTTGATATCCTATTGAAAATACGTCCCAATCCCATGTTTTCCGGGCTTTCCGGCGATGCCCGGCCAAGTTTTTTCCGCCCGGTCAAAAAAAATGACAGATTTACGAAAAAATGCAGTTGACTCTTTTGGTGGGTGCCGCCTATAAACCGCTCACACAACGAGGG
>NZ_JAPWHB010000010.1 GCF_027214025.1 Parahoeflea alexandrii | reverse complement strand
TCGTTTTTCTTGGGCTTGTGCGCCTTCCAGACCTCTTTCTGCTCAGCGATGGAGGCAGCAGCGATTATCCTGAGTTGCCGTTCATCGGGCATGTCGCCTTTTGACATCTGGTCGAGCATGGCGGGCAGCACATTGGCGAGCAGCCGGAGTTTCCTGATCTGGCGCACCGAAAGCGACAGTGCTGCGGCGATGCCTTCCTCGGTCCAGTCGAGCGCAACAAGGCGCTCGATGCCCCGCCATTGATCGACCGGATTGAGTGGTTCGCGGGCAATGTTCTCGACCATGGAGCGCATGGCGCCGCCATCATCGGCCGCGTCCGTGACGATGACCTCGATTTCGCCCAGTTCGGCGGCGATCGCCTGCCTGGTGCGCCGGTGCCCGGCCTGGATGATGAAGCCATTGCCTCCATCGGCTTCGGGCGAGACGACCGGCGGCTGGATGATGCCGACAGCCTTGATGGTCGCCAGCATCAGCGAGTCCGATTGCGGATTGGATTTCGAGCGGCGGGCGTCGTCAGGATTATCCTTGAGCGCGCGCGGGTCGATCTTGATGATATGCATGGGGAACTCCTTTTTCGGGATTGGTGACCCGGCACCACGCCAGGCCTCTTCTCGTCTTGTTCCTCAAGACTTCCCCCAGACCGCTGAGCGGGCGGGCCGGTGCAATTGCGGCCGAGCATCCCTGCCCGGTAGGGCGAGCGGGGCGCAACGCCCTGCGCTGACCAACAGGCCGGGATGGCGCTGGCGGCGGTTGAGCGAATGCGTCACCGGTCAGACCGGTCTGCGACCGGTCCCCTTTCTCCGTCATCTTCAGGCCACCTCCATGGCTTTCTTCCCCTCCATCAGGACCTCGTCCGCCAGATCGGCTTCGATCCCGGCGAGTTGCCTGCGTTTGTCGCCAAGCTCGTCTTCGAACCCGAATTCTCCACCCTGGCGGGTCTGGTATGAGGCCAACCGGCGCTCCGCGTCATCGAGGCGGAAGCGGTATTGCGAGCGCTCGTCCTCGAAACCGGAAAGCACATGCTCGATGCGCGACACCGCACCAAGTGGGGTGACGGTGAGAACAAGATCGATCTCGGTTTCCTCGCCGGTCCGCATCAGTACGACGTCGTACTGGAATTCGTCGTTTCCGAAGCTTTTTCCGGAGAAGACGAGATCGAAGCCACCGATGGTGGCAATGGTGGTCTCATTCTCCTCCTGCAGATGCACAAGGGTCATGACTTCCTTCATCAGCGCGCGGCCGGCCGGCTTGCGCTCGGCGAAGGATTGTCCGCCAACGGTCATTGCAAATGCATCGCCGGCTGTCGGAATCCTACGCTCGATGTCCTTACCGATCGCGACGATCCGCCGCGTATCGTGTTCAATATCACGTTCGGCGTTACGGATTTGACGACGAACGGCAAAGAGGTCGTCGCGATGCGCGGCGCGCAACCGTTCAAGCCGGGCAATGTCGGCCTCGAGGCCCGCCTTCTGCATCAGGCGCTGGTCGCCGGAAGCAATCGCCTTCGCCATGGCGAACTGGTTGACCTGCCCCTCACCCAGATCCTCCAGCCTACGCACGGACGTGTCGCCGGACAGAGCGGCGGCGATGAAGCGGGCCTTGCGCTCGTTGTTCTGCCACATCTGCGCGTCCATCGAGCCTTCGGTGGCGTAGGCGAAGATGTCGATCTCGTCATGCTGATTGCCCTGCCGCTCGATACGGCCCTCGCGCTGCTCGATCTGGGAGGGGAGCCAAGGGACGTCGAGATGGTGGAGCGCCTTCAGGCGAAGCTGCGCGTTGACGCCTGTACCCATGGTTTCGGACGATCCGATCAGGAAGCGGACCTTGCCGGAATTCACATTGGCGAAGAGCCGCTGCTTGGCCTCGGACTTCTTGAAGTCCTGCATGAAGGCGATTTCGGAAGCTGGAACACCGAGGCGGACGAGCTCGTCGCGGATCCAGCGATAGGCCGAGAAACCCCTGCTTTTCTCGACGCTGATCGTGCCGAAATCGGAAAAGATCATCTGCGCCGCGCCCGGCAGATCGAAGGGTTTGCCGTCACGGGTCAGGTACTCATTTTCTCCGGTCTCGCTCCAGATGCGATAGGCGTTGGCGATCAGCCTGTTGAGCTTGTTGTCTGGCTCATTATCATTGCAGGGATCGACCAGCCGGAGATCAATCGCCGCATGGCGCCCGTCGGTAATGACGGAAAGCAGAATGTCGTCGCCGGGTTGGGCCGGACCTTCGCGCTTTTCGATTGCCTTGATGCGGGCCTCGAGGACCTGCTGATAGAGCTTGAAGTCCTCGGTCGGCTTGGCGGTGACGATCTGCCGTTTGCCCGTCGAGACGGCAGGGATTTTCACATATCGCTTCAGATCGGCAGGAAGCACGACGTCGGCGAAGGAACGGAACATAGCGATCAGTTCCGGCACATTGACGAAGGTGGCAAAGCGCGAGACCGGCTTGTATTTGCCGGACGGTTGCAGTTCGAGCTCGGTCGTTACATCACCGAAGGTTGAGGCCCAGGCATCGAACTCGTGCAGACCGCGTTCTTTCAGGGCCTCAAAGCCGAGGAAGCGCTGAAGCGAGAACATCTCGCCGAGCGTGTTGGTAATCGGCGTCCCCGATGCGAGCACCAGTGCGCGGCCGCGGTTCTTCGTCTCTATGAACCGGGATTTCACATAGAGGTCCCAGGCGCGCTGCGATCCGTTTGGATCGACGCCCTTCAGCGTCGACATGTTGGTGGCAAAACTGAGTTTGCGGAACTCCTGCGCCTCATCGACGATGATCTGATCGACGCCGATCTCGGATATCGTCAGCAGATCATCCTTGACTGAGCCGAGCAACTCCAGCCGGTCCCGCAAGCCTTCCTTCAGCCGTTCGAGGCGTTTACGCGAGACACGGTCATCGCTTTCGACCCTTGTGAGTAGTTCCTCGTAGAGGGTCAGTTCATCCTCGATCATCTGCCGCTCGAAGGCGGCGGGAACGGCGATGAACTTGAAGGCCGAATGGGTGATGATGATCGCATGCCAATTGGCCGTGGCGGCGCGCGACAGGAAGCGATGGCGCTTGTCTTTGGTGAAGTTGGTTTCGTCGGCGACCAGGATGCGCGCCGTTGGATAGAGCGCCAGGAATTCCCGGGCGGCCTGCGCAAGGCAATGGCCGGGGACGACCAGCATGGCTTTCGAGATGAGGCCGAGCCGGCGCTGTTCCATGATGGCGGCCGCCATGGTCATGGTCTTGCCGGCGCCGACAGCATGGGCGAGGTAGGTGGAGCCGGATGAGATGATCCGCCAGATGCCCCGTTTCTGGTGGCCATAAAGGACAAAGGCGCCTGAGGCGCCCGGAAGTTGGAGATGATCCCCGTTGAAAGAGCGGGGCGCGATATTGTTGAACCGATCATTATAGACCCGGGCCAGCCGGTCGGTGCGATCCGGATCGGACCAGACCCATGTCTGGAAAGCGGACTTGATTTTGCCCAGTTTCTCTTTCGCAGCTTCGGTGTCGACAACGTTGAGAACCCGGCGTTCGCTGGCGCCGTCCTTGATCGTGTCGAAGATTTGCGGGATGCGGCTGTTGAGCGCATCGGCGAGCAGCTCGCCTGCGTGTCGTCTCTTAGTGCCCCAATCGGATGTACCCTCGGCACGATAGGCGAGCTGTCTGGCTTCGACTGCCCAGGAGGCGAGCTCCGGCATGTGCCGGATTGTGATGTCCGCACCCATTGTCTCCCTGACAAAATCCACGACATCGCTGGCGGGGATCCATGGCGCACCAAGGCGGGCGGTGATCTCTGAGGGGCTGAGATCGGCCGGCTGCACGACCTCAAGGGCCTCGACATTGCGCTGGTAGGCCGGGTCGAGTTCGGCCGCGGCTTCCGCGATCGCCAGCTTGTCGCGCACGGAACCGGAGAGATAGTCATCCGAGGTCTGCCATGACCCATCTGCCGGATCGCGGTAAATCGCGCTGCCGAGCTCCTCGATGACCGTCTCGCGGTTCTCATGCAAAAGCTCGGCCATATGATCGATGTCGACGTGGCCTCGCTCGTTCAGAACGACAGCAAGCGCATCGGCGGCATTAGTGATGACTGGTGGCGACGGCGGGGCGATGACCCGTTCGGAAAAGATAGGGCCGGGTTTCGCGGTATCCGTATCGAGATCGTAGTTCTCAATGGAAGCAACGAGCCAGCAGTCCGGATCGTCGAGGAAGGGCTGCAGGTTCGGGCGGCGATGCGTCTCGCGAGTTTCGCCGGTTTCTTCATTTTCGGCGATCAAGACCTTGGTGTGATTGATTGGCCCGAAATCGCGCACGAAGCTCGACCAGGCGATGCGCAATTTTACCTGCAGGTCGCGCCACGGCTGATCGGTTTCCTGGGCCTTGAGAACCGCGCGTACCGCATCGCGCACCGGGATCAGCTTCCTGACGGTGCTGATCTGCTTTTCCGAAAACCCCTCGCCGGACCGCCCCTTGCGGAGGGGAACCGGAGCGGACTTGCCGTCGATGACCTGCATGAGGCCTTTTGAGGCGTCGAAGAAAAAACTGCCCTCGCGCACATGCCTATCCTCGGGTCGGACTATTTCCGCGCCGACCGGGCGAAGCTCGAGATCGACATCGATCGCGTCGGGCTCGCCGTCATAGAGGGCTTCCGTAAGCGAGAGGATCGCTGTGTCGAGATTGGCCTCGAGGTCGCCCTCGTCGGGCAGGCAGGTGTAGGCCTCACCGAAGTGTCCGGGGGTGGTCGCATGACGGCCGAGCACATGGTCAGGGTGATCTGCGAACCAGCGGTTGACGCGGATGGCTTCGCTGTCTTCAGTGGCGGAAATGACTTCCGACAAATCGAGCCAGTTGGCGTCGCCGGGATCTTCTCCCGGCTTGCGCTTGCGGAAGAACAGGATATCGACGACGACATCGGTGCCGGCGTCATGCTGGAAGCTGCCTTCGGGCAAACGGATCGCGGCAACCAGATTGGCGGATTTGGCGATGTGTTCGCGCGCCGTCGCATCCACCTTGTCCATTGTGCCGGAGGAGGTAACGAAGGCGGCGAGCGCACCGGGTTTCAGCAGATCGATCGACCGCGCAATGAAATAGTCATGCAGCCGCAAACCCATCGAACGATAGGCGCTGTCCGAGCGCACGATCCGATTGGAAAATGGCGGATTGCCAATGGCGAGATCAAAATGCGCCGGCAGATCGGTGCGCGCGAAATCGCCCTCAATGATGCGGGCAACCGGCTGCAGGAGCCGCGCAATCCTGGCGGTAACCGGATCGAGCTCGACGCCGGTCATAAAAGCGGCTTCACGCAACGCCTCCGGCATCAGGGCCGGAAACAAACCGGTCCCGATGCCCGGTTCGAGGACGCGGCCGCCGCGCCAGCCGAGCCGTTCGAGGCCCTTCCAGATCGCCCGGACGATGAACTCCGGCGTGAAATGGGCATATTGCGTGCAGCGCGCAAGCGAGGCGTAATCGGCCTCGCAGACCGTTTCTTGCAGTTTTTCGCCAAGTTCGGACCAGCCCTTGCGGAACCCCACCTCGCCCGGCCGGGTAAAGATCGCGTTGGCGAGATTGGAGGCGCCAAAGCCGGTAAAGCGGATGAGACGAGCCTGTTCTTGCGCCGTCGCGGGCCGATCCTCGGCCGCAATCGTCGCAGCCAGGGCAATGGCGTCGAGATTGTCGCGCGCCCGGGCTTTCCAGCCGTTCGCGAGATCGCGGCTTCCGGAAAGGTGGAAGTTGCTGCCGTGCCCAGTCTCATCGGAATCGGGCTTGCGGGAAGGGGTGGCCGGAGTTGGGCCGTTGGCCTGAGCGACGGATGGAAGATCGGGTTCGGCCGCTTTCGTTTTTGAGTCGTCGGCAAAGGCAGTAACGCCAAGGCCGAGCCCCGATAACAGGGCGCTCTGCGAATCCCCGAGCATGTCGAGGGTGAAGGGATCGTGATTTGACATATTGCTGTCTCCTGTGACGCGGGCGCACGAAACCGCACCGCCGGGAGGCCCGGCAGCGATTGCCACGTGCGGATTTGAAAAAGGGGTTGGAGGGAGATCAGATAAAGTTGCAGACTTTTTCGGTTCGATCTCCTGACCAAACAAGGCTGAAAGGCCGGTACTAAGAACCGGCCTCTTAACGCGTGATCAGTGAGAACGAGATGTCGTTCTCGGTCAGCCGGATGCCGAGATAGGTGGCCCCGAAGTTCCGGTCGAAACTCGGAACGACGAGGTCGGCGTCGATGAACTCGATCCCGTCATCGCGCCCGAAATAGCGGCGCTTGTAGTCCCACCAGTCATCAGTGCCCTTCGGGTGGCATTCATTCGAATAGACGACTAGCGGCTTTTGGCCTTCGGCGAGCTTGCCGTTGGAGATGATGTATACGCCCTCGTCGCCAACGAGCCAGAAGCCGGACTTCTCGCCGTCTCCCGGGCGGCTGCCGTAGTACGGATTGCGGAAGCCGCCATTGGCGGCGGCACCCTCTTCGCCGTGCGCGATGACCTTACGCACTGCCATGATTGGAAAGGTGAACATGACGACCCTCACGCGGCTTCGGGCAGCGGCAGGTGGCGCAGATGCACCGGCAGCTTTTCGGAAATTTGCGCGTCGGTCAGTTGTTCGAGCAGCTGGAAGCTGGTGCCAGGCCGACCGTACACCATGACGGTGCGCTTGCCGCGATGCTCGGGCCGGAAGTCCGCGCCGGCATAACCGCGATAATCATTATCGGTCGCGCTCCAGATGTGTTCGATACGCTCTTCACGCGTCATTGCCTTGACCGGCTGGCGCTCGCGCTCGACGATTGCATCGCGCATATCATAGGGCGAGCGCGGATCGGAAAGATCGCAATAGACGTGGAAGAACCGCGTCACTTGGTTGATGCGCAGCGTATAGAATACGCTGGTGATGCTGCCGGTCAGGAATTCCCGCATGGCGAACATCTCGCTGCGCATCCACAGCGGCGGCAGGATTTCCAGCATGGAGTCATGTTGGGCTTGTGCAATTTCGAACCATTCGCCGGCGTAAAGCGCACTGTCGTCTTTCTGCCAGCGGTCGGGTCGCCCAGCATGGCGGTCGAAGAGTCTGAACATCTGATGGCGGTCGGCGGTGCCGAAATAGATTTTTCGGATGGGTGCAAGAGAGGTCATGGCGGGCTCCTTCGAGGCCTGTCACGGGCTGGAGCGCGGCGCACCCTTTCGGCATCACCATCTTCTTCAGCCCTTCCGGACCCCTTCCCGCAGCCGCCTCTCCGTCCGGCCGGGTCAAGGGCCGGCATCAGCCGGGCGGAGCTTCACCCTTGAGGCGGACGGCGGGCATGCGGCACGCCGCCTTCCTCCTCTCTCTTCTTCTCATTCCCTCTTTTTCAGACTGGCGTTCCAGTCATCAGACGGTGGCCTGAGCCGCTGCCAGTTGCAGCCTTGCTTCTCGGCGAGGATCCGCAGGCGTTCGGCAAATGTCTCGCCCTGGCTGTTGGCGTCGGTCGCCGCGACCAAGAGAGCGTCCGGGCGGGCGGCAAGCCCGCGAAGGGCGGCTTCGGTCGATGGCGACCAGCCGCCGCCGGTGCTGAGATAGAGCGTTCCGGGCGACAAGCGTTCGATCGCCGCAAGGCTCATGGCGTCGATCGCTGCCTCGTTGACGCAAAGCCGCAGCGCGTCGGCGGGTCCGAACCGGAATAGGACCTTTGCGCCGCCGGTCGTGAACCCGCGCCACTCCGGACCTCGTTCCTCCCAGCCGGTGACGTGACCGGCCTCATCGACATGGCCGGCCCACATACTGCCATGCGGGCCTTCGCGCAGCACATCGGAAGCAATAGCTTGGCGCAGAACCGGGTCGGGAATACCGCGCATCTCGCTGAGATAGCGCCATGTCGCCGAGCCGCGCCACGGCTTGCGGCGGCTTTGCCAGCGTTCCGCCACGGTCTGGTCCAGCGTCCTCTCCCTGGCCTGACGGGTCCAGGCGGGCTCTGACGGCGTGAAGCCGATGAGGTCGGCGACAACATAAAGGGCGGCGGCGAACGGGATCCCGTCGAGATGTTCAACAAGGCGGAACACGTCGCCCTTGGCGTCCGACAAGGGGTCAAACCAGCCCCTGCCCTCATGAATGACGATGACGATGTCGTCACCGTGGCGGTACTTGACCGCCTTGCGGGTGCTTTCCTTCAGATCGACGGCAAATCCGGCGGATTCCAGGACGGCTCCGCAGGCGACTTTTTCCCTCAGTTCTTCCAATTCGGCTTTTTTCATTCACTCTCCGCGTTCCGCGCGGTCCTCTGTCCGGGTTTCCGCTCCCTCACTTTTCGGGGCGGGACCCTGAGGCCGCGAAGAGCAAGGCAGGACAAGGGCGCGGATGGCAAGCCGGCAGTTCTGACGGGTCGGGGTGTTCGCCGCCAGACGCGGCGAAGCCTCCCTTGCCGGCCGCTGCGCGCAAGCGGTACCCGGTTTCTCTGCTACCTCCGTCCTGTCCAACCGCATCGTGTCAGTGATGCCACGCAAAGGCTTCCGTTTCGCCAGCAACACAGCATGAAGGCAATGCTAGACTGCCAATTTGGTCACAAACGAAACGGAAGGGGTGCGAAACCACTCACCGACCAAAGAAAATTATGCGGGGACGGTACTCGCTTCGTATTCGGCTATCGCATGGTTTCCAAATCGTATGTCGCCACTGTCGCATTCGCGGTGCATTTGAAATAAATGCAAGTCTCTGATTTTCCACAGTTTTGATCTGACTTCGGTAGCCTTTTCCCATCAACTTTGGGGAAAGGTTCAACATGGGAAAGTCAGTTATTGCGGCGCTTGCGCTCGCCTTGTCCTGCGGCGCCGCCGGCGCCAATGCACTCCATCTCAATCCGACGCAGCCCGCCAGCGCCGCAAACATGGAGACATTCGGCAGAACGACAATACCTATCGGCTATTATGACTATTGCCAACGCTACGCCGATCGCTGTGACCGCCCGGCAGATGGCCAGATCGTCGAATTGACACGCGAACTCTGGAAGGACATCATCCAGACCAACCACGACGTGAATACAGCTGTTGCTCCTCTGCCCGACAGCGAGATTTTCGGGGTTGAAGAGCGTTGGGAGTATCCCACCAATGTAGGCGATTGCGAGGACTACGCACTGGAAAAGCGTAAGCGCCTAAATCAGCGCGGAGTTCCGCTGGGTGCGCTATCTATGACGGTTGCACGGGACGCAAACGGAGGCGGACATGCCGTCCTGACCGTTGTCACAGACCGGGGGGATTTCGTTCTGGACAACGTTGAACCTCGGGTTTTGCTCTGGAAAGAAGCAGAACTCTATTTCCTGAAGCGCCAATCGCAACATGATCCCAATACTTGGGTCAGTCTCGTCTCTGGTTAAATTGTTGGCTGGAGGTCCATACCCAAACACCTCCAGCGCCTACAACAAGAGCCAGCAAAAAGCTCGCGAACCCTCCGTATAGTGCTTCCATCATGTTATGGCCTCCGGCAAGACAAAAAAGGCCAAACAGGATTGCAAAGCCCGAATAGGCCGCCAGGGTGGTCGCGCTGAAAAGGCCGATACGTGACAGCAGGTTAGAAAGTCCGGTGTGATTCATTGCCTAATTATGGATGCACCGTCGGTACCCGGCCAATCACTTGTCGGTGATAGGCTGTGAAGGCAACGGATCCATCTGGGCTTCAAACTGCAGGTGAGTAATGCTCACGCCAAACATCGTTGCTGCGAAGCAGCACAGCGCCAAAAGCAGATAGATATTCCGGCGCCTGCGCTGCCGCGCCAATGTGTGCGATTCTTCGATCGAAAGTCGCAGAGAAGTGTCGGTCATTTTTTTGTCCATTGCCTGATCTTGCCAATTTGTCGAGATCGATACACGAAGCTGCTAGTCACTGGAAGGCACGCTGACCCGAAAGACTGCGACGCGCTTCCAAAAGAAGCTGGTTCCCAGCTCGGATGTACGACCCGCTATCGTAATCGGGTGGATGATCGTCTCTGCTACTGGATGTTATCCGAGCAGGGTGCCGAGTGGATGGAACTCGGTGCGGAGAAGGACGTCATGAGCGGGCCAGGACCATGGATTGGCATGTCTCCAATCTTGGCTGATTGTACGACGGCCTGACCAATATTCTAGGTCGAGCGCAAAAGTCCCAAGCGGGAGCAGAGCACGGGAACGCCCGACCCTGATCCGGGCGGCAATCCACCACGCCCCAATCGCGCTTGGCAAAGGTAAGGACCGTTTTCGGCATTCGAGGGAGATCTCCCTCGTCAGCATGGTGCGCTCGGGAGTCCCTGCTGGTACCGCAGTATTGCGCCTAAACAGTTTCAATGGCTAGGACTGCCCACCCCACCGCCCCCAAATCGCGTGGTCCCTTCTCGGTGCTAAGCTAGCCCCGAGCCCAATTCCGGTGAGCCGGCTTATACGCGCCAGGAAAACGAGCCCTTCATGGGACCAAAGAGGAGTGGCGGGTGAATCTGCCGGCAATTATCTATCTAATGCATGTCGCGTTCAAATGGACTCATTTGAACGCGACATGCATTGATTCAAAGAGTTACAGCGTCCTTTGCGCATCCGATTGGATGCGCGGCGCTGTAGTCGATAGGTTTCGAGCACACCACACGCATCTTGTCCTCGGGCCAAGTCCGGCGCGTCAAGAACACATCAAATGTCATTCTCGAAGCGAAGAACGTGGCGCGGCTTGAGCGGACCGAAATTTTGCTTCATCCGGAAATGCAAGTTCGATTGGAGAACTGTGCCAAAGCCTTTGCACTCAGAAACCTGCACCTGGTGCGATTGCTGCGAGGTCCTTGAGAGACGCCGTAAGGTTGGACTTGCCGCCCTTGTAGCCGAACACGTAGTTTGCGGTGCCAGAAATCGAAAACAGCGGCTTATAGCTTTCTTTCGCCGTGTCTGCTTCAACAGCATCAGTCACGTTGTCGAGGATCAGACTACGATTTTCAAAAGCAACAGACAGGACGGCGTGAAACAGATTACGGCTGGTATCCTTGAGCACGACTATTTCCATGGCGCTCATAGGAACATCGAGGCGCGCCAGCAGAGCCATTTTCAGGATGGCGTAGTCTTCGCAATCGCCACTGCTGCGATCCAGAATTTCACTGGGCGTCGACCAATAGTCAACCCGGTCATGGTTCTGGTCGTCTGCCTTGTAGGCGACAATTCTGTTGACTGAAGCTGAAACGTGGCGGAGTTGCTCGCTGACCGTTGATCCGCTCAACGCAAGTTGATCGGCAAGGTCTGCGCACTTTTCGGTGCAAATGTCGTCGGACGTGCCGGAAGCGACAGCCTTCTTGATCAGGCCGGATATGCGGGCACCACTCTTGATCTTGCCGAAGCGGATCCTGTAGGCGCCGAACAAAGGCGCTTCCTGACGAATTGTCTGGCTGATCGACACTCTAGCGGGAACCGACATCGCAGGAATCGAGGCGGTGATGATCTGGGCCTGGTCGATCGTCTTTTCATTGAGAGCCGGATTCTCCGCCAGGCCCTGATCGGCAAGTTTTGTGAGCGCCGATGGTAGTGCGAGGTCGTTGGTGGAAGCAAGGTCAAAGACAGGATCGACATCAAGATCAAGGGGAGCGAGGCCGGCTTGGGTCAGGTCAAGGGTCGTGGTGAGGTATGCCGTGCTCAGCCACGCTGAACCCCGGGCGACATTCCGGTTCTGCACGAGGGGAGCGGCGGCACTGGAGCTCATAAGAACTTCAGGATTTGTTTCGAGTGTTTCGTAGGCATAAGCCTGTGCGAATGAAGCGCAGAGCAACACGAGTGCGGATGCAGATACATTGGAATATGATTTCGCTTTATATTGAATTTTCATCTTATTATTCTCCCCTTCGTTGAGGAGAAGAATACAATGCAGAGTATAATATCCCGAAAATGGGCATACTTAACGAATTTATACTTATTTCTCTAAAAATTTATCCAATTTCATTGCGAGACCCCATCGTTCGTGGTTGGGCATTTCCGCTTCTGCGGAGCATCCTGATGAATCGCTGGGTCGCCGCGCGGTTGCGGCTGAATTTAATCTCTCAATCTGCGACTTTTCATGCTGTCATGTCGTCAGGATCAGCTTGCAGGTATCGCATCCTGCGGTCGCATGCTTTGTCCCGAAGATATTTCCTCAATCTCGTCGGAGATAGGTTCATGAAGGCACGGCTGAGCGGCAAAAAGCGCAGTCTTCGGGTAGAGTAATACCAAGCTTCATTGATAGGAACCTATCTCATGACATCAATCCGGTTCATTCGTGCAGACGCGGTGCTGGGCATCGGGCAAGCATCGCAACGCAGCCGATGGCCGGTTTCATGTCACCAGAGGCCGGGTTCCTTTGCCCGCAGGCGGCGTTGCGCCCGGCTTGAAGTGCCCGGCACTACCGCGCCAGACGCTCCTAGCCTGCGGGCAAAATAATCCCGGTAAAATAGGTTCCTATCAATGAAGCCTAGTATAACATGCGCAGAGATCAAAATGCTCCCTTCCGTCTCAAGTCAGCTGCATCAGAGCCATGCCGGAATTGTTGCCGTTGTTTCGTATCACGGTCTCCGCCGCTGGATCCGTCATGCAGCCATTTTGGAACCGAACATTGGCGCCAGACGGACATATGCCAGCTCGCTTACAAGTTCGATCAAAGTCTGCGTGACAATGATCGCCGGAAGCAGTGGGACAGCGCCGGGAACAGCAAATGCCAGCGGAAGGACGACGAGAGAATTACGCGTTGCGGCACTGAACGCGACGGCCCGCCCGGCTGGCGCATCAAGGCGAAACAGCCTGCTCATACCCCATCCCGCCAAGGGTGCAATAATCGCATACGCCACGTAAATCGGGACGACCCGGAACGTGTCATCAAGTGCTGGGCCGAGTTGCGGCACCACAGCGGCCACGACAACGAATAAAACAAGCGCTGTCGCGGGAACGGGGAGCAGTCCAAGAACCGAGGTTGCACGTGCCCCCACGACACTTTTGATGGCCCAAAACTGGACGAGAGCGGCGAAGAGAAGCGGGACCGCAATCAACCAGACGAATGCGTGAACAAATGGCCCCGCCTTCACGAAGGACCCAGCCTCAGGGCCAAGGAACAGGCCCAGGTAGACAGGAAGCATGATCATCTGGATGATCAGAAGCGCGGGCGTCGCAGCCAGCAGGAGACGGGCGTCGGCACGACCGAGATGCGAGAACGTTACGACATAGTCGATGCATGGCGCGAGAAGCACCAACAGCACGCCCAGCCTTATCATCGGATCGGGCGGCAGAAACTGGATAAGGGCTCCTATCAGAACAGGAATCACAACAAAGTTGGTCAGCAGCAGAACGCCAAGAAAGCGAAAGCGCGAGAAGGCCACTCGCAACTCGGCAAGGGGGACCTGGAGGAAGGTCACGAACAGCATGAATGCAAGCGCGGGATTGATGCCGACCTCCAACGCCGTCATTCCGTTGAGAGTGACCGCTGCAATCGCGCCGAGGACGACAGTGCCAAGATAGATGGCGATCTGACGGTTTTCGAGGGTTTCACGCAGGAGGGTCAATTGAACTCTTTCGTTTGTCATTTTGGCTTCGGGGAAGTTCTATATGGAATTACGGGAATGGCTATCCCGGTGGCGCCCATCTTTTTGTCAGACCCAATAGCGGGATGTGAGTGACGCAATCTATGCCATGCGCGCCTTGAAGGCGGCGCATCCAGCGTGCAGGTGATTGGGGGGGCTTCGGTCTCCTCAGCGGTGGGGCATGCAACGCAGCCGCATTGATTGGTTGCAGATGTCGCGAAAGTGCTTCCACCCACAACAGTTTAGCGACGAGTGAGGAAGTATCCGACTTCCCACCGGCAGGATGAATATCAGAGCTTGTGGGGTCCAACAGGATCGAAAGGCAACCTGTCGCCGCAAGCCGGATCAATGTCGGAACTCTTCAAGAGCACAGCATGAGTTTCGTCGTGAAGGCGGCTTGTTTTGCGACCACAACACCAAGCCAACAGAGCCGGTCAGCTAGCTGCTTTCAACAACCTCTGGATCTTCAGCAGAGCCACACGCCGATCCTCGTGATAATCGATAATCCCGCCAAATCGCCCGTCGGCCCGAAACAGGAACACGCCGGCGGTATGGTCCATGGTATAGTCATCCTCCGTCGGCACCTTCTCGAATGTTGCGCGGAATTCTTCCGCGGCGCGCTTGATCTCAGCAAGTGACCCCGTCAGGCCGGTGATTCTTGGATCGAAGTTCGAAAGGTAGTCGGCAAGAACCTGTTGAGTGTCGCGCTCCGGGTCGACACTGACCAGAAAGATATTCATCCGGTCGGCGTCAGGGCCGAGATCTTGCAGCCAGAGCGAAATATCGCTCAGCGTTGTCGGGCAAACATCGGGGCACCAGGTAAAGCCGAAAAAGACCATTGTCGGGCGGCCAATCCACTCTGATGGACTCACCGTCACGCCATGATGGTTCGTCAGGGTGAAGGACATCTTGCCGATGGGCAATGGCAACAGAGCAGAGCCCGGTTGCAGGCTGTCCCGGCTCTGCCACCACCCCAGACCGAGCGTGAAGGCCAGTGCGCCAACGCCCGACGCCCCGGCAACAAGTAGCGTACGGCGTCTCAATCTTTTTTGTCCACGCAGCCTGCATCTTTCGCACCCATTCCCCGGATCGCCACGGGAACGGTCACGTCGCCTGCCTCGCGGAACTTCAGTGTAACCGGGAACGTCTCGCCTTCCTTCAGCACCTGTGTAAGACCCATCAGCATGCCGTGATAGCCGCCTGGCTCCAATTGCACGGTGGAATCTGCTGGCACGGGGATCGCCGGCGCGTGCGGCATCGAAGCCACGCCATCCTTCACCACCGTTTCGTGCAGCATGGGCTTTCCGGACACCGGCGTCGCGATGCCGGCAAGCGCATCGTCCGTCGCGCCGGTGTTGCGGATGGTGATATAGAAGGCGCCGGGCCGGGCCATTCCGATCGAAGCTCGCGACCAGGCTTCCGAGATTTCGAGCGAGCCAAGTTGAACGGTTTCACACGCCAGCACCGGGGTGGCGGATAGGCTGAGAAGGAGAGCGGTCAGAAGATATTTCATCGTATTCACAATCTTTGCTTGAGGTCGTTCAGGATTTCACTTGCTGGCGTGCCATAGCTGAACTGACGCAGCCAGTCACCGTCAGGTCCGATCAGGTAGAGTGATGCGCTGTGTGCCATAGTGTAACCGTCCGGCGCGCCGGAATTGTTCTCGCGCTCATGAAACTGCCGGCTGCCGCGCGGGTCTGCACCTCGTCGCCGGCCAGACCGAGGATTGAGGGGTGAAAGGCCGCGGTATATTCAGCAAGTTCCAGGCCGCGGTCTCGTGTCGGGTCGATGGAGATCAACAGCGGTTGCACAAGGTCAGCCTGGCCGCCAAGACCATCCATCACCTGCGCAACCTCGATCAGCGTCATGGGACAGACATCAGGACAATTGGTGAAGCCGAAAAATACCAGAAGATGCTTGCCCGAAAATTCTTCCGTGGTCCGAAGCCGCCCTTCAGCATCGGGCAGCGCGAAAGTTGGGCGGAAGGGAGTATCAGCCGGGGGTGCTGTCGCACGGTTTTCCATAAGCACGAGCCCGGCGAAGACCAGCAAAGCCGCACCAGCCACCTCCCAGAGAATCTTCTGCACACCCGTCATTTGCACTGGTTCGTTTGCTTCCGTTCCCCTACCTTTAGAACCTCAAGCCCCTAGAGCTTCAAGTGCCATCACGGCCACTGAGCGGTCGTCCGAAGTGGACACCAGCGAGTTTGCGTGGAGCGCAATGGTCAGATCCCATGTCGCAGGGCGCAACGCCACACGCTTCATGCCAGATCACCAAATCCCGGCGAACAAATGATTCCCGCCAGTACGAATACTCTAAACCTTGATCAGTGCCGCAGTGGCATACATGAACGCGATTCCGCCAAGAAAGCCTCCGATCACAGCAGGGGAAAACAGCACGGCCTGGCGGCCACGGTTCTGGCGCATCAGATAGGAACCGACTTCGATCATCACCTGGAGGATCGCGCCGGCGCCAACTGCCAACGCCAATGCTGACCATTGAGGTGCATAGGCGAGGCTGCCCGCCCACATGCCCAGCACGGCCGGACCGCCTGCCAGAAGCGTCAGGGCGGGGAAGGTCCACAGCGGAGGACGGAATCGCAGCATCGGTGCCGCGATGCCGATCCCTTCGGTCACATTGTGCAGGGCAAAGCCAAGGACCAAGAAGGTGCCAAGTCCCGCCGACCCGGCGGCAAAGGCGCCGCCGATCGCCAGCCCCTCGCCAAAATTGTGCAGTCCGATGCCAAGGGCGATGAAAAACGCCAAGGCAAGACCCTCGGGCTGGCCCCGCCAGCGTCCGATCGCCATTAACAGCAGAAAACTCGACAAACCCGCCAGCCAGACCATGGCAGACCCCTGGAATAATGCGGCGGCCCCGGCTGCCAACTCGAGCGCCTCGGCGGTCATGTCGACGAGCAGGAACGCCAGCAGACCCACGGTCAGCGCGAGCAGGAAATTCATCCCGGTCGACCCGACACCGCGCATGGCCGGATAGAACATCAGACCAAGCGCAACCGGCAGAAGACCGACAATCGCCCCGATCAGCGCCTGTGTCCGCAACTGGGTGCCCGTGGCCTTTGGCGTCGGCACGGCCACCGCGATTTCATGCTCAAATCCCGTTCCCGTGCTCGACAGCAGATTCACCAGGTGGGCCTCTCCAAGAACCCAAGGATAGGGAATCCGGACCCAAACGGCGTCGCCCCGCTCGATCGGTCCGACCGGGTCCTGCGTGAAGGACCAGAACGCGTCGTCCACCGCCACTTGGGCAATCACCATGGGATCTGATCCTCCGGCGCGGACCCTCAGCCCGATTCCGGTCTCGTCAAGAATGGTCCGCTCCACAGTTAGCGCTTCGACCGGCGGAGCGCCGTTGTTGAAACCGCGCAGGGGATCGATGGAGGCGATCCAGACAAATGCGACGAGCATGGCCGCAAGCGGCACCAGAACCAGCATAAGCCGGGTCAGCGCGGATCGGCCCGTGTGGGTTTGATCGCTCATGCTGCGGGCTCCTGTACGTCGAACATGCCGATCCAGCCAAGTTCGGTGAACTCGGACTGATGTGCATGAAACATGTACATGCCGGGTTCGTGCTCGGCGAAACTGAACTCCAGGATTCCGCGCTGCGCCTGGCACTGCATGATCACATCGACTGTGCGCTGGGTCGGCGTCAGGGTGGTTCCTGTGTCGTAATAGTCAAAGAAATTCGCGTGCAGATGGAAGGAGTTGATCGGGTCGAATTCCGTCACATTCAGGAGGTAGATCCGGATCGGGCGCGACTTGTCGATGCGGATAGGCACGTTCATATAGGCTTGGCCCACGGTATTGCAGGCATAGACCTCGTTGCCGCCGTCGAAATTGGTGTCGAAGGCATTCATCACCATCGCCATCTCCTGCCATTCGGCATTCTCGGGGCTTCCGAGCAGGCGCGAGGCGGCCACTGCCGCATGTTCGGGGTGCAAGGCCGGGTCAGGATCGATGACGAAAAGGCCATACATGCCCTTGTGCATGTGCCGCTTCAGCGGCAGCGCGTGGCAATGATAGAGGTGACAACCGAATGGCTTGGCGTCGAATTCATAGATGAATTCTTCGCCGGGCCCGATCAATCCGGCGCCGGGAACCCCGTCCATCCGCGCCGAATGGATGCCGTGGAAATGCATGGAATGGGGATGGGAGCCGAAGTTGCGGAAAATGATTCGCAACCGCTCGCCTTCTTTTGCCCTCAGGGCTGGACCCGGAACGCGACCATTGAAGGTCCACGCCGGGAAGAAAATCCCGGGGGCGATTTCGATTTCCCTGTCGATGGCGTCGACTTCGAAAATGCGCAACGTCCGGCCCTCAGGCAGCAGTTCAGTCCGCCCCGTCTCCCAGTCCGTCAGCATTGCGGTCGGGTCGAAGCCGTTCTTGGCGTGATCGACCAAGCCAACCGTCGTCATGTTGCCATGGGCCATGCCCGGCATCGGCGCAGCATAGGGATCAGCTTGCATGGCGGACATGTTGTGTCCCTCCATTGAGCCGGGCACGGTCTGCGACTTTGCGCCGCTTGCCATTATAGCGGCGCCGCTGGCAGTAGCAAAACCACCGATAAGCAACGCGCGACGAGACGGGTCAACCGGAATAACGGCGTCCCCAGGCGCGGAGATCGGCAGGGACCGCTCCAATGCGGTCCCCTTGTCGCGCTTATGGTCGGGTACATTGCTGGGCATGGGTCAAGGCTTTCCGGTGAGAGCGTCGCGCGTGAAGTCTCGGCGCACATAGTTAGTCTTTGCTAACTTTTCACACCGCGCATTTACTTGTCAAGCCACACTGTGCAACATGCCGGAATGATGAAGAATGACCTATCACCAGCAGCGCCCAACGTGACCGATGAGCGCTCCGCAGATGCCAGGGCTGAGGTCTTTCAGGGCGTACGTGAGGCGCGGCGTAACGAGTTGGCCGAAGACTATGTCGAACTGATTGCGGACCTGATCCAGGAGCAGGGCGAGGCCCGACCGGTCGATATTGCCGCACGGTTGGGCGTGCGGGTGCCTACGGTGACAAAGACACTCGACCGGCTTGCCCGCGAGGGCCTGATCACCCGGGCCAAGTATCGCTCGGTTTTCCTGACCAGCGAAGGCAGCGCACTTGCCCTAGAATGCCGCCGTCGCCACGAGATCGTCCTGCGTTTCCTGATCCGTCTCGGACTTGACCCCGAGACAGCGGAGCGTGATGCCGAGGGGATCGAACATCATGTCAGCGAGCGGACACTCGCCCTTTTCGAATCCTATGCCAATCGGCCTTGATGAACCCTCACGAATTCTCGACCGCCCTGCGGACTTCGGCGATCAGGCCGTCCAAGCTGGGCTCTGACAGTTCGCGCCCGTTTAGAAAAAAGGTTGGAGTCTGACGGATTCCCACGGCTTCGACATCTGCCTTATCCTGATTCAGAATTGCTGTAATTCCGGGAAACAACCTGTCGCTCTTGGCCCGTTCCAGATCTAGCCCGGCAGCCGCGGCGATCTGCCAGGCCAAGTCCATGCGCGGTGCACCGTGCACAGCCCATGTTGGTTGCTGTTTGAGGATGGCATCGAGCACTGGTTCGAACTTGTCCTGCATTCGTGCGGTCTCCAGGATACGCACCGCCTCGTCCGAGCCTTCATGGAAGACAGTGTAGCGCATTACGACGCGCACCTGCTCCGGAAACTCCTCGCGTATTGCCTGAACAGCCGGATGAAAGGCCCTGCAGGCCTCGCAGGAGGGGTCGAAGAATTCGACAAGCGTCACCGGAGCCTCATCGGGGCCGAAGCTCGGCGAATAATCGCGAATCAACTGCGCCTTATCAATCGCCGGGGTCACGGCCACTGCCTCGGCCTCGGCCAATTGTTGACGCCCGGTCAGGAGAAAGGCGCCGCCTCCGAAAGCGGCTAGCCCGAGAGCCGAAGCTCCGATCAAGAGAGTGCGTCGGTTCATGCGCGTCTTCCTTTCGATAGAACAAGGCAGCTGAGGATCGCGGCAAAGGCGATCAACGAGAGATAGGGAATGGGCAGACCAATGACCGTCTGAGTCTGATCGGTGCATGACGGCCCGCTCTTTGCACAGGGCGCAATCGCCTGCTGGATCCAGCCCGAATAAAGGCCGGAGTGCCAACCTGCCAACACCAGGCCGGCCAATGCCAACGGCAGGCCGTAGGGTCGGGCCATACCATCGGAGCGCCAGATCGAAAGGCCGACGATAAGCACCAGGGGAAACATGGCGATGCGTTGGTACCAGCAAAGAGTACAGGGCATCTGTCCGAGAACTTCTCCAATGAAGAGAGCGCCAAGCGTTGCCGCCATAGCGATAACGAACGCCACCAGCAAGGGCATGTCCTCGCGGGACAATGATTGAAGGTCAGGATTGGTCAACGACAGATTCCTTGGATCGATGTGAAGAAAATGCGGCGAACAAGATACACAGGGCGCCAACCGTGATCGCGATATCAGCTGCATTAAAAGTTGGCCAGCGCCAGCTCTGCCAAGCGAGGTCTACGAAATCAGTGACGGCGCCCTGGCGCAGCCGATCAATGACGTTGCCAAGAGCACCCCCCACGATCAGAGAAAAGCCAACCTGTTCGATAGGGTAACGCGCCCGAAATGTCATGATGGCGAGGATCACTATCAACGTCCCGGTCAGCGCCGCCATGACCAGCGATTTGCCAGCCATGAGATCAGAAAACAGGCCGAAGCTCACCCCTTCGTTAAAGCCAAGCGTCAGATTCAATCCCGGAAAGACAGCCAGCGAGCTGCCCTGCGAGAGCAACGACAAGGCGGCTGCCTTGGTCAGTTGATCAGTGATCAATGTGGCTACGATCAGTGTGCAGACCCACCGAGCGTTCACGGATTCATCCTCTGGCGCAGGCCGATCCAACGTGGCACCGTCGCGGCGTAGCGGTCATAGTCCGGTCCCAAAGCCTGGCGAAGCGCAGCCTCCTCCGACCGAGCTTGTATCGAGGCCGACCAGAAGAAGATCAGCGGTGCAAAAATCGTCGGAATTGCTGGAATCGCGAAGCCGACACCTGCCAGGAGCATAAACTGACCCACAAAGGTGGGATTGCGGCTGAGCCGATAGAGTCCGTCTGAGACGAGGTTGCCGGTCGCTCCCTCGGCTACACCGACGCGCCACGAGCTCCCCATCGACATTTGTGCAGCGAAAGCAAGCATCGCACCGATCCCTGCTACGAACACGCCGATCACGCCAAGCGCTGCTGTTGAGCCTCGATCCCAGAACGGATCTATCCCACGCAAGACAGGCATCGCCAGCCACAGAAACGGCGCAAGAGAAGCCAGAACAAAGGCCGCACGGAACCCTATTGCAGCCCATCGGTCGCGTCCCTTGGCACGGCCAAACAGCCATACCGGCTTGCCTGCGGCTCGAGCTGCGATCGCGCTGCCCCAGAAAAAAAGCATAAGGTAGCCAAAAAGCAGGGCCAGAGCGGACCAGCCAAAACTGGAAATCATGATATCACGTTTCCCGTTCTGGATTGAAGCGCAGCAGTCGCAGTGCGTTCAGCGTGACGAGAACCGTCGCTCCTGTGTCGGCCATGATCGCGATCCAGAGACCGGTCAGACCCAAAACAGAAGTTACGAGGAACACCGCTTTCAAACCGAGCGCAATGGTGACGTTCTGGCGTATATTGGCCATCGCCGCACGGGTGAGGCGGATGGTGGCCGGGATGTCGGTCACTCGATCACGGAGGATGGCTGTATCGGCCGTTTCGAGCGCGACATCAGTTCCCGAACCCATGGCAACGCCAACGCTTGCCTGCTTGAGCGCCGGTGCGTCGTTGATGCCGTCGCCGATCATCATCACGCCGCCATGATCGCTCATCTCGCGGATGGCCGCTAGCTTGTCTTCGGGCATCATGTTGGCCTGGTACTCCATGCCCAGGCTTGCCGCGATCGCCGCCGCCGTGCGCGGGTTGTCCCCGGTCAGGATGAGCGGCGTAATGCCCATTGCTTTCAACTGGCGTATCGCTTCGGGTGCATCCGCGCGCGGTTCGTCACGCATGGCGATGATACCAAGCGATGTCTTTTCGCGGAATACCACAACGGCGGTCTTGCCCTGTTCCTCGAACATTGTCGTCTGGGCGAGGCCCGCATCGTCAATCCCAACATTATCCTTGGCATATCCGGGTGAAGTCACCCAGGCGGAGGCATCACCGACCGTGGCAATCACACCCTTACCCATCAGCGCCTTTGCATCACGTGACGGCGGGACTGCTATGCCTGCCTCCTCGGCCTTGTTCAGAATGGCGATGGCCAACGGATGGCTGGAGCCGCTTTCGACGCCCGCCGCGACGGCCAGAAGTTCGTCCTCGGTCGTTGTGCCAAAGGTTACGATATCCGTCACCTGCGGCCGCCCATGGGTCAGCGTCCCGGTTTTGTCAAAGGCAACGCGAGAAACCTTGGCTGCCGCCTCGATCACGGCGCCGCCCTTCATCAGAATGCCGCGCCGCGCCCCTGTTGACAGCGCCGAAGCGATGGAGGCGGGAACCGAGATCACCAGCGCACAGGGGCAGCCGATCAGCAGCAGCGCCAGCCCGCGATAAACCCATGTGTCCCAGGGCTGGCCAAAGGCCAGGGGCGGCACCAGCACGACCAGAGCCGCAACAGTGACGATGGCGGGCATATACCAGCGGCTGAAGCGATCAATGAACCGTTCGGTCGGCGCGCGTGCCTCTTCGGCCTCTTCCACGAGGCGAATGATGCGCGAGATGGTATTGTCTTGGGCGGTTTTAGTCACCGTGATCCGCAGCGCGGCTTCGGTGTTGATAGAGCCTGCAAAGACCGAATCACCAGGCCCCTTGTTCACCGGAACACTTTCGCCTGTTACCGGGCTGTCATCCACACCCGAGGTGCCTTCCTTGATCTCGCCATCCGCCGGGATGCGATCGCCGGGACGGACGAGCACGGTCTGCCCCACGGCAAGACTTGCCGCCGGGACTTCGCGCGTGGCGCCGTTGATCTCCAGAAGCGCTGTCTTCGGAACGAGATTGGCAAGCGCGCGAATCCCGTCGCGCGCCTTCCCTGCGGCAACACCTTCCAGAACTTCACCCACAGCGAAGAGAAATACAACCAAAGCCGCTTCTTCCGCCGCGTCTATGAACAACGCGCCGATGGCAGCAATCGTCATCAGGCTTTCGATAGTGAAAGGCTGTCCCATTCGCAAGGCTGCAAACGCTCTGCGTGCAACGGGAGCAACTCCGATCAGGCAGGCTGCGACGAATGCCCAATTGCCGACCTCTGGTATGATCAATTCCACACCCCAGGCGGCAACCAGAAGCAGGGCAGTAAATATCACCAGTTTACCCTTGGCGGTCTGATACCAGCGCTTGCCCCGATCAGCGGGATCGTCATGAACGTGGCCGGGGCCGCCGTGGCCGGAATCGTCAGTTGCTTTGCTGACTGCCTGCGAGCGACCGGTACCGTTTTCACCATGGTCATGTGCTTCGGCAGGTTCCTGCATTGCTTCGCGCGACACAATACCGTATCCAAGCGCACGAACGGTCTTCTCGACCTTGTCGCGGCTCGTCCTGCCTTCGTCCAACGTCAGGCGCAGGCGTTCGGACATGATGCCGACCTCAACCCCGGTCACCCCTGGCAGCCGCGCCACTGCATCCTTGATCTTCGTCGCACAGGATCCGCAGTCCATGCCAGACACTGTCCAGTCGCAGGTGATTTCGTTATCCGAATCCATTTTCGTCATCGTCTTTCCTTCGCCCAATGGCGAGCAAACGCCGGGCACTTGTCTTCATTAGACTACCACTCTAATGTCTCTAGCTACTGTAGCTTCAAGAGAAATTTTATGTTGACCATCGGAAAGCTTGGGCAGGCGGCAGGGGTTAAGGTGCCGACCATCCGCTATTATGAGCAAATCGGCTTATTGCCGGAGGCTGAGCGCAGCGCTGGCAACCAGAGACTCTACAGCCGCAAGGCGCTTGATCGCTTGACCTTCGTGCGGCATGCGCGGGAACTTGGTTTCACGCTCGACGCAATCCGCGATCTGCTCAGCCTCTCTGACAATCCTGATCAGCCGTGCGCAGCAGCCGATGCAATTGCTAAGGCTCAATTGGCGGAAATCGAGAAACGCCTTGCGCGTCTTGCCTCGTTGAAAGTTGAACTCAATCGCATGGTGGCGCAATGCGCAGGCGGCAGGATCGCCGATTGCCGGGTGATTGAGGTGCTGAGTAACCATTCGCTTTGTGCTACCGACCACCGTCACCCGCAGGCTGGGAATGACCATTGACCTTTTTTGCCTTCCTCGCTTCCATGTGGAGGGAGGCGAGCACCCTGTGTCCGCTGGCAGCAGAAGGACGACGTCTGTACACCTCTGCTCTGACTGGCACGCAGTTTGTGTTCCGGGCGCTAGCATGATTGACCGCGGATCCTGGAGAATTGAGAAACTCCTACCGGTTACCGGCCAGCGGATAAGGATTGTATGAACAGCACAAGAAAAAGCAGAGTGCTGGTTGTTGACGCTGCACGAGGGGCGGCAATCGCCGGCGTGGTTCTTTTCCATCTCGTCTGGGATCTGGAATTCACGGGATTGATCTCGGGCATCGCTTTTCATCCGCTATGGCTTGCATTCGGGCGTTTATTGGCCGGAAGCTTCATGTTCCTTGCGGGAGTGAGTCTGGTTCTGGCGCATGGCGCGCTGTTGAGGGCTCGGACATTTTTCCGCCGGTTCGCCATCATTGTTATCGCCGCCTTGGCAATAACCATTGTCACATGGCTGACATTCCCCGGCTCATTTGTGTACTTCGGAATACTGCATTCAATTGCGGTCGCAAGTCTCCTCGGGGTGGTTTTTCTCAAGCTCCCGGCTTCGGCCGGCCTGTTTGCCGGCCTGGCCATTCTGGCGCTTCCCTGGTACCTATCGCTGCCGGCCTTTGATCCCCGCTGGTTGGCGTGGATCGGCCTTTCAGCCAATCCGCCGCTCAGCAATGATTTCGTTCCGGTGTTTCCCTGGGCAGGCATTACACTTCTTGGCATCAGCTTCGCCAAGGTCGTGGACATCAGTAAGAGCTGGATGGCCAGTGCTGGTGCGGACAACGCTTTCTTCGCACGGCTTGGCTGGCTGGGCCGCCACAGTCTGCCGATCTATCTGCTTCACCAACCCGTGATGCTGGCGATCATCGTCCCTCTGTCGCGCCTGTTTTAGCGGGCTTTCGGTCCAGCGCCGAAGGGATCGGCAAGCGCTGCTTTCGGCCGACTAACGGGGACAGAAGTCAATGAAGTGATTTCCGACAAATATTGCGGGCCCTTCTTGGCCAGTATTTTTCGGAAGATCGGGTTCATTCCACCATCCGAATAAGCAAGGCCGACATTCTGGCCATCGCTGAGCAGTTCTTTCATTCTCTCAATATCCCGCACCGACTTCTCGGCCACTTGCTGGATTTCCGATTCAAATGCCGGACATTGTCCAAGCGGATCGGCGGGCACATTGCCGTTTGCGGGTTCGCCAAACCTGTAGCGTCCCTCGCAGAATTGAAACCGGGGAGGCTGACGCAAAACTTCAAAGCGATCATACCCGGCCTTCAGATCCATCCAGAAATCGAAATTTGGGTCTTCTCGACGCGCGGCAAGGTTTTCTGGCGTCATCCGAAACGGATAAGACTGGACTTGAACAGCTTGTTGCCCGCCACGCAAGGCATCCCGGACAAGCGCGTAAACTTCCGCAACATGCTCGTCAGAAATAGCAAAACAACCAGAGGAAGAACATGCTCCGTGAACCATTAGGGCCGAACCGGTATAGCCCTTTGCGCGCTCCAGCCGGTTCGGATAGCCGAGATCGAAGGAAAGGTAGTATTGCGACTTCGGGTTCAATCCACCTAGACCCACAGTGTAGAAACCTTCAGGTGCCTGACGGTCACCTTCGAGTTTTTTTGGACCCAAAACGCCCGACCATCGGCACATCGGATAAGTCTTCATCAGCGCATAATTGCCGGTCGCGTTTTGCTTCCAAACTTCCAGTTCACTCTCCTGTTTGAAGATGCGAACCAGCACCGGATCTGCGGGCTTCATGCCCATCTCCCGCATTTGCGCAATTGTCTTTTGGGGGATGGGAATGTTGCCTCGGTCATCAAGCTCAAGCGTCTTCGTCACACATCCAGACGCGATCACGCCCGCCAAAAGGACACCGATCAAACTGGGTCGAAACCCTTGTTTGATTTGTCGCTTGAAACCGATCATCTGCAGCATCATTTCCGTTTCTTGCCTTTGGCGTCAGATCACTATCAGCCGGGCTCCGCTGGTGACTCGGCCATAGAGATCAACAACATCCTGATTGATCATGCGCACACACCCGCTAGACACCGATTTACCTATTGTCCAGTATTCCGGCGATCCATGGATGCGATAGAGCGTGTCCACGCCATTCTGGAAGATGTAGAGGGCTCGCGCACCGAGCGGATTGTTTAGCCCGGGCGGCATGCCGCCATTGCTGGCGCTCCATTTTGCCAATTCAGGTTGTCGCTCGATCATTTCTTCGGGCGGAGTCCATTTCGGCCAAGCCTGCTTCCATTGGATCACGCCTTCACCCGACCACTCGAAACCCTGCCGGCCAAGGCCAACGCCATAACGCATGGCTTTTCCATTCTCCTGGATCAGATGAAGGAAATATGTCTTTGTGTTGACGATCACCGTTCCAACCGGATACGGGCTGGTCAAATCCACCTGCCGCCTCCAGAATTTTGATGGCACCTTGTCTATGTCTATCGCAGGCAAGGGGAACCGTTCGCCGGGCATCGGCCCGTACATTGCTCGTACATTGCTCAAATTTGGATTGGGCGAAGGTTTCTCGTCCAGCTGACCGGTCTGAGTTGCGGTTGTACATCCGGACAAGGCCAGTACTGAAGAGCCCGCTGCTCCAGCAATGAATTCACGCCGGTTCATGTGTTTTCATCTTTCACGAATGTGTGCATGGTTGACTCGCTTAATGACGTCATCGGGAAAAACGAGCCGCAAAATCAAAGCGGATCTGCGGCTCGCGAGTTCTTGAATGTGAAGAACGGTATTGATGCTACAGCACCACAACCCGGGCGCCGACCGGTACCCGCTCATAGAGATCTTCAACATGTTCGTTGATCATGCGGATGCAGCCATTCGAGACAGAACGCCCGATCGACGACGGCTCTGTCGTGCCGTGGATCCGGTAAAGCGTGTCGCCACCATCCCGATATAAATAGAGGGCTCGCGAGCCCAGCGGGTTGTTCGGGCCACCGGGCACACCCTTGGCGAAACGTCCGTACTTCTTCGGATTGCGTCTGATCATGTTTGCCGTAGGAGTCCATGATGGCCACTTGGCTTTTCGCCCCACCTCCGCCTGTCCGCGGAAAGCCAGGCCGGATCGCCCAACGCCCACCCCGTAACGGCGCGCCATATCTGCCTCGAGTTGCAAGTAAAGGAAGTGGTTTTTCGGGTCGATGATTATCGTACCGGGCTCATAACCGCTGAAACTAGTGCTTTGTGGCTCGAATTTCTCGTCCAGTTTGAACTTGTCGTCATGGGCGTAAGCGGGAAGCCCACTGGATACGGCTAGGCCAGCGCCACAGCCAAGAAGCATTTCTCTTCTCGATATCATGTTTCATACTCACGTCATTGAATTTTCCGATTGGCGCAGAATGCGCATTTGGATATTCAAGCGTGAGCGTCTGGCGGCCGAGGCACCACGTATCCAATGTCGAAGAAAAGCAAGGCTTTAAAGCTGGCGTCATGCTCCTGCGTCTCGTGCGTGATTTGTGAAACGCTCGAGACAGCAAATATCGCAACGTGCATCTGACAGTGCGCGGAAACTTTGCTTCCGCTTTTCTCACCCAGCGGGATGTCGCTTGAACCAAGCGCAAGATCACTGGCGATTTCATCGCATCCTACGGTTTCACCAAAGCTTTGGCACACAGGAACCAAATCCACCTCAATGGACGGATGCGCCAGCGCCGGAAGCGCCAGCAGCAATGCTGAAATGAAGGTCAATACGCGTATCATCTGACCCTTTTCGCCTCATTGATACAATTTGTCTACATGAACCATGATTAAGTTTTCGTGAAGAATGAGGTAGCATGTCGTTTGCGCACACGAACTGCAGCAGCCCAGTGGGAAACCGTCTGATTCGTCCCATATAGTCGCACCTGTGTAGCCAAAGTATCGCGCGCTCTTAGAGGTCAGTCTTACTCGCTTCTGAAGGGCCAGGAACAAAGCCGCCGTGTGTCTTCGATTCCCCGTGTTCCCCGACGGAGATCGGGCCAAGCCTTGGTCGTGACTGCGCCGACAATCTGGTTCTACGAGATAGGTCCGATCCCGACAGCACGGCGGTCAGTTTCCGAGCAACGCTGCTACGAAGATACGTACCTCTCGGGACTGAGATTTATCAAGCAGTGCCGGGATTTCGGCTCCGGTTTAGACGATGTGCGTCTGCTACTCGGTCTCGCGATCAGCAGCGAGCGAGACTGTGTCAAGTCGGTTGTTCCTCAACTGTCGGAGCTGGGACAGCTATCTGGTTTATCCGCCACCATGCGAAAACCGTGAGAAGGACCAAGGCGACAAGGAAAACAATACTTGCAAAGCCCCAGCCTGTTTCCACGGCTTCCTCCACCCGCGCACCGAAAACGAAGCCCACCGAGACCAAGCAGGCTGTCCAAATCATGGCCGATCCTGCATTTAAAACCGTAAATCTACCCCATGACATTGATCCGAGACCGACCGGCAGCGCGCCGATGGTCCGCATACCCTTGGGGTACCTGTAAAGAAAGATGTAGGCGCAACCGTACTTTGCAATCAAAGCGCCTGCTACCACATTCGCCCTTTGAGCAAAATGCCATCTGTTTAGCCAAGCATCTCCAAAGCGTCTGGCAATGAAGAACCGCGCTTCGTCACCCAGGTAGCCGCCGGCAAAAGTCGCGAATAAGACAATATGTAAATCTAAAATTAGTGTTTGAGCCGCATAACCCGCGAACAAAGGCAGACTACCACTTTTCAACATGCAGTATACAAAAATCAGGACGTAGATCCACAGACCGCACTCCCGTATCAGCTCAGATATACCGTCGATGTCACTTCACCCATTCAATCTGCTCGGAACAAATAACCATCCCACTGTGTACGGGCTACACACTCCATCAGATTTGCCCTTCGCATAGATCTGCCTGCTTAATGCACGGTGGTCGTGGACATGTAATCAAAGTTGGTTGCGCAGAATGAACAGCTCCGAGTGTTCTAGATACTTTTGAACGTCATTTTCTGCTGCTGTTCGAACGCGACGGACGACAGCATCCCGTTCCTGAAAGGCTTGCGTCTGGAGTTGTCGAGCACCTCAATGTAGTCGAACACATCCGGTCTGGCCTTAACGCGGGTCTTGTAGGTTCATCGTTTTGTCGTCTCCTATTTGAGCAAATTGAAAAAGCTCTCGGCAACGGCGTTTTCATCAGAGTTTCTCCATCAGTTCGCCCCATCTGGTGGCTGAATTACGAAAGCACCATTGCGAGCGGAAATGAGAATATGCAACGATCCGTGGCAAAAGATTTCGGTAAGCCCGACATGTTTGAATTAGGAAACCCATGAGATCAACATTCTGTATGATTACGGCCAGTCTACTTTTTTCTGTGGTCCCGTCGATTGCGGGTACCAGCATCTCGTCAAATGCCAGCAATGACCTCGTTGTCGAACATGCCGTCATCGTCCAGCCGAGAATTGGTGTCCAGGAGACGACGGGATTTCTTATCATTTGGAACGGAACGCGTGAACCAGTGACGCTCACTGCGGTGGAGAGTGATGCTTTCGGCAAAATATCCATTCGCCGAACAGAGTTGACAAAAGGACAGGTCATGCCCGACCCGGTTTACCGGACGGTTCCCATACCGGGTCGTGCAGAGTTATTGATGAGACCAGACGGTGTATATCTCACCTTGGGCGAACCTAAAGGAAACACTGAGACGCTCACTGAAATAGACATGGTTTTGGTGTTTGACGGTGGGCGACGTATAGCCGTTTCTGCAACTTGGATTCGAACAGGCACGCAAATGGCAGACCACCATCACGGTGACGGAGATGAATAGCGCGAACCTTGAACCAGTCGTACTCTAAAACGCAACGGGTTGCTGTAGATTCTGGGCGGCCTCGACTTCCCCAGGTGGGCTAAACAACTCGCAGATTTCTGGATATTCGGGTACTGCGGACCCTAAAACACGAACTGGATTAAACCCGGCTACGGGGCGATGGTTCGATGCAAAACCTTGTGACCCAATTAGCAGAATTATCTATGTGGCCAACACCTTGGACGCGGGAGCTGTTTTTGCCGCCTGTAGTAGTGTCTATTCCAAAGCGTCGGTTATGCGAATGTAGCGGTAGAAGACACAGAACTGCAAAATTGGACCTTTGGCGTATCACCACCTGTTTTTGAAGCGACAACTCTTCTGGAGGCTCCGCTGCAGCAGCTACTGGGGACGATTCGCACCTTTTTGAATTCCGATGCGATGGAACAAATCCGCGCCCTATGAGTTTGCCGCCCAAGGAAGCTTCAGTGTGCTATGCGCGCGAAGCGGGTGCGCGGGACGGAGCAAATGCGAACGGCAGCATTGTGAAGGAGCGGTGGTGAACAACCTATGGCTGATAACTGGCCTCGCGCTCCTACCGGGGCTCGGCAATTTCGCTGGCGCGATGGTCGCTGAGTTCGTCCGAACATCGCCACGACTTCTGAACTTGGCGCTCCATGCGTCGTCGGGCATCGTCATTGGCGTGGTAGCGATCGAGCTGATTCCCGAGGCACTCGACAATCTCGCCGGCTGGTGGATCGCCGTCGCCTTCGCAGCAGGCGGAGCGGCCTATATCGGCACCGAAACGCTGATCGTGAAGATAAAGCCGTCGCGGGAGAGCGGCGGAAGCACTGAAATGTGGATGATTTATGTTGCGGTAGCTGTCGACCTCTCCGGTGATGGCTTGATGATAGCCTCCGGCACTGCGGTCGGTGCCTCGCTTGCCGTTTTGTTGGCTGCGGGGCAGGTACTGGCCGACTTTCCGGAGGGATACTCGGTCGTGGCAAACCTCAAACAGAACGGCGTGTCGCGCAAGCGGCGGATCGCGGTCTCGTTGTCATTCCCTCTCTATTGCCTAGGGACGGCTTTGCTTGCATGGTTCCTGCTGCGAAGCGCGCCGGATGAAGCGAAATACGCCGCGCTGAGCTTCGTCGCCGGGCTCCTGTCGGTCGCAGCAGTCGAGGACATGCTCGTGGAGGCACACGAGGCCGCGAGCGACAACCGCCTCTCGGCACTGGCCTTCGTCGGCGGCTTCGTTCTCTTTACCTTGGTTTCCGCCGGTCTGGAGACAGTCATGGCCAGCGGTGGCGGATCGACCGGCGAGAGAAGTTCAGGGATCGAGCAAAGCGGGACATATGCAAATGCCTCATGACCATAGCCATGGCCACATCGACCCGCAATCAGGCGATCGCCGGGTTTCCATTGCAATATGGGCGAACGGAATTCTCACTGTCGCACAGATAGCCGGGGGAATTCTTTCCGGCAGCCTTGCCTTGATCGCAGATGCGCTGCACAACTTCTCCGACATGGCCTCGCTGGTCATTGCCTTTGCCGCGCGCAAGATTTCTCGACGGCCCCCGGACGAGCGCATGACGTTTGGCTATGGCCGCATCGAGATCGTCGCGGCGCTGATAAACTACACCACGCTTATTCTTGTCGGCCTCTACCTGATCTATGAGGGCGGAATGCGGATGATCGACCCGCCCCAGGTCCAGGGCTGGACGGTCGTCATCCTGGGGGGTGTCGCACTCGCGGTCGACACGCTGACTGCGATGCTCACTTATTCGATGCAGAAGGGCAGCGTGAACATCCGCGCGCTTTTCCTGCACAATCTTTCGGATGCGCTAGCATCCGTCGCCGTCATCATCGGTGGCACACTCATCATTCTCTATGACATGCGCTGGGTCGACCCGGCGATCACCATCGGTATTGCGCTCTACATCCTCTATTTGGCCTTCACCGAGATCGGCAATCCGGTCCGGACGCTGATGCTGGGCAGCCCGCCGGAGATCGACGGCGGCGATGTCGTCAAAACCCTGCGCGGCGTCGAGGGCGTCGGAGATGTCCACCATGTGCATCTCTGGCAGATGCAGGAGCATGAGGCGGCACTCGACTGCCATGTAGTCGTGACTGCGGACGATTGGTCGCGGCTCAAGGATATCAAGAACGAGATCAAGGACAGGCTGAACGATCGGTTCGGCATCACGCATTCCACCCTTGAATTCGAGCATGAGAACCGAGCGCACGAAAATGCTGACCTCTATGGTCACGGCAATCCCGAAAAACAGGAGGAAGACCATGTTCACCGAGACCCGGACAAATCGTGACGACGTCATCGGAATCGCCTGCGAGGGCAAGCTCAGCGAAAGCGATCTCGAGCGGATGCACGCGTTGCTGCATGAGCGACTTGCATCTGTAGAAGAGCCCGGCCTCGTGGTCGATTTGACGAAGTTAGAAGGGTACACGGGCCTCGCTGCAATGCGAGAAGACTTCAAGATGGACACCGCCCATCGAAACGATTTCTCCCGTATCGCCGTGGTCGGCGACGCTGCGTGGCAGCAGTGGGGAACCACCCTCGCTAAGGCCTTGACCCATGCCGATATGCGCTGGTTCGACGCAAGCGCGCTGGACGCGGCCGAGGAATGGGCGGGCGGGGCTTGACGCGATGGCAACCCTTGCCCAGCGCAGCACGTTTTCAGCGACCGCGCCGGCCGAGTTCGGACCTGTCTCTGGCCCAGAGCAGAAGCAGCCGTCCGACGCTACGTGCACAGGGGCGTGCCAGAAGGCCGGCTGACGGGTCGGCTTCTGCGCTGCGGCCGTGACCGCCTCCAACGCTCGCGCCCATACAGAGGGTGCACCGATATCGCCACACGACTTTTGGACCGCATGGTCGCTGAAATTCACTGTAGTGGTGCCGCTAGCGGTAGCGTTGCTGCTTTACGGGCGCGGCCTGCACCTCGGCAAAGGCGAGGTCACGAACGAGGCGCACCGCGAAATGCCGGGCCGTCTCGCAGGTCTTGAAAGGACTCGAACCAACGACCGGTCAATTTCGGTTGTCTGTATGCCCGCGAAACAAAGACTTAGCGTAAAATCCCTCCGTGACGGTATCCGGGAGTGGGGGTCGAACGTCTATCAATATCGTTTTGAAGGCGAGGGGCACTGAACTCGGCTGTGCGAGAGCAGCGTTATCGACGATGTAATGTCGTCGCGTGGTGTCAGCAAGACGTAGTTGAAGCCACTCACGTCCTGATTGGACCCGTATCTGATGGCGTCGAACCCGGCGGAACGTGCGCAGTCGGCGACAAACCTTGAGAACACATATTGACGTTTCAGCCAACCTTCGCCGGTGCGGGGCGCAGCAAGTAGAGCCGAGTTGGCAAGCGCATCGAGCAGCTCAAAACCGGGCTGCTCTTCAGCAATATCGACGAGGTCGAGCACTCGGAGAGATCCTTTGACGTGCAGCATCGCAACGAACGCATCCTGTCCAGGTGAACCCAGTTCAGCCGCAGCCGTCATCTCGGTGCTTGCCACATAGAGCATTGGGCTACCCGCGTGATTAAATCGCCCCTCACCCACCAACGGTGCGGGAGGAACCCCGTAGGTCTGGAGCTTTTCGGGATGCTGACCCAGCTTTTCCACCGAGACCACGGAGCGCGCTCTGAACACCGCGTAGTCGAGTACATCGGAGCCGACCCGGCTGGCCTGATGACGAATCTCGTTCAGCACGTCTCTTGCGAATGCGTGTTCAAGCACAAGAAACGGGGTGTTGCTACCAAGTTCCAGAAGCTCATCGATGGCTTTTTCAATTCTTGGCGCATCGCTGAAACGATGTTCGTAGATCCAAACACTTCGGATACTTGGCTCCAAGCACCGCGGGCAGCTCACAAGGTGCTTCAGTGTCGAAATCTCGGCCGGACTGTAGAGTTGGAGGACACGGGAGTTGTCAATGAGATAGTCGGCTTCCATTGCAAGGCTCTGGAATTCGTGATCGCGGAACGCAACGTTAGGCCAGTGACCAAGAAAATCCTGATAGCAGCGATCGCAGCAACCGATACTGGATGTAAAATCAGAATCGATCTCATCGGAGAGGATGTCGTTGAAAACCGCCACCTCTTCGTCGGAAATTGGAAGATAGGGGCCGTAGGGCTCGGGCGGAACGGCCATCTCACCAATTTCGCAGGCAGTGGTCATCGTTCGGCAAGTCTCTTGATTCAATATGCAGTCCTATCAACTTTATATTATTTTTTTGCACTTAATCGCGACGGTTCTCCGATATCGAGCGGAGTCTTTGCAGGTCGCTGTCATCGGCCGCACGCGATGGGGTCGGCCTGACGTTTCCGAAATATTTCCTTTCCAACCCACCATAGGTAATGCTCTCCGACAATTGGGTCAGCCGCATCTGGAACATTTTTGCGCCTACGACTAGCTCGATCGGATTGTTGCCGTGGTTGAAAAGCTCAACCGAGAAACATCCGCGAAACCCTGGCTGGACCATCGTGTTCACCGCAATCCCAAGCCTGGTGTAGCTGCTCCTCGTCAGGACATCTGCATAGCAGTCGCTCGGGAGCGCGATGTACTCGAGCGTCGTCGCAAGCACGACCTGATCCGGATATAGGATGAAGTGTTCGCCCAGTTCGCGACGGGTTGGCTGGAAATAGGATGATATGGCGCGGAATCTTTCGTCATCACGTGCAATCCCGATATAGGGCCGGCGGGTGACTATGGATACTAAGAAGTCATAGCCTAGCCGGAGATCAACAGTTAGATCTCCGATCTGTGCATCATCAAGTAGAGGGTCGACCCATAGACCGGTGGGATCGTTTTTGCTGAGACGGCCAAGGAGATCTTTTTTGATCATGCCGCTCCTCGCTTCCACAGGTCTCGAATAGATGCATTCCTAATCGATTTTTCGGTAAGGTCGTTGACAATGCGGACCGCATCAAGCTGACCGCCGCCGCTCGCCCAACCCGGCCCGCCGCCCGACTTTATTTTGCCGAGATAGGACCAGCCACCTGGAAACATGCCGTGAAGCTCTCGGTCGTTTGAGATCAGATATGGCCTGATGTCGTCGAACGCTGCTTCCAGAGGTGGCACCGTATAGCGTGCCTGGAGCACCGGCAAACCGAGGCTCTTCAGCGCGGCCTGATACATCTCCAGTTCATCAAATTCGTCGCCGTCAAGGAAAGCTTGTATCGTCCCAAGGCGCTTTTCCGTCGAAGGGTGAGTCAAGCTGATTTCGGCGTTGGGATTAATCGCGTAAAGCGTGTCGATAATCACCGGCCCGACATAGCAAGCCGCGAAAAGATCCGCGAAATGCTCCCGCCTATGGACGAGCATAAGTTCAAGGACTTCCGGAGTGGCATTGGGTTGTGGGTGTGTCAGAAGGGTGGAGCCAGAGACGTTTCGCGCAAGATCAACGAAGTGCCCGAGTTCATGATAAAGTGCCGCACAGAATAGCGGCATGTGCTTATAGATCCTCGGAACGCCAATGAAGATGAGTTTTTCTTCGGGTAGCTTTCCGTCGTAACGGTCCATTGTCGTTGCGACGAATTCCCATGGATCTCCCGGCTTGAGATGGAAGTCCTTTTCGTCGGTCAGTGCCGTAGTGACGATGCATTTATCTGGCAGCCATTCGTTGATGGCATGGCGCATGCAATATTCGATCTCATAGGGTGCCTCCTTCGTCGTCGAACCCTGAAGATAGCGGTGACAGGTCCAGACCTTCTCCGTAAAGGATCGGAGTATTTCCTCATCATAGGCCGGCGACACCTCCAGCGCATGCTTGATGACATCAATCAGCGCATTCGCGTGTTTCTCAATCGCGCGATTGAAATACGGTGTCTTGGAAAGCTGCGTCAGGCTTTCGGCCAGTAGTGCAAGGTCAGTCCGCGGATGCAATTCTCGGCTCCAAATTTCGGAGCACCTTATGAGCAACGGCTTGGCTAACATCCCCCAGCGAATTGACACCGACTAAAGCGTCGCGCAGCCCCTTATACGCCAAGAGATCGTTTGCAAGCTGCACTGCTTGCGGCGTAACATCTGGGGTGATGGCATGCGGATTGTCAGAAAGTTCTCTCGCTTGGTGCAATACACAGTCGAAGTGGAGCGATAAAGGATGGGGAATTTTGTCGTTCCCACGATCGATCAAAACCAATGCCAGCCGAAATAGCTCGAGGCGCCTGCTGTTTTCGGATGGCATGGCTGCAAGCATATCGTCCCCCAACTCGCGCCGAATCGAAGCGAGAGTAACTCGGCAGAGTTGAGAGTGGAATAGAATTCACTAATTATTCGGTAATATACCCCCACTATCTTTGCACCAGTCGATCCGACCACGCCGCATCCAAAAATGACAGCGACAGCCATCAGTTCTGCGCACGGAGGGTTCAAGACTCGGCCGACCGAGCCAATCCGAACTTACGCTCCAGCGAGGCCGCCGGTCGGGATTGAGCGAGAGAAGGATCGACGTTCCGCACCCGGACGGACATGGAAACGTCACCCATTTTGGTCGCTCTGTGGGACCAACGACAATCACTAGCCCTTCAACAAGGTCGTCTGGAGCTGGCATGTCGAGCGCCGCCGAAACGAGAAATTCGGGACGTTCGATTATGCCGAGCCAAGCAAGGGCTTTGGCGATTGTATTTCGCAACATCATCCTGCCCTCCCCAGAAATGGCTGAACATCGCCGAGACCGTGGATGCGGTCGGATGCGCATATACGGCAAGGCTCCTGCCTTGCCCCCGGTCGGAAGTCTTCGACCAGGTTGAACTTGCGTACCCTGTTGGCAATGGAACCATCCTCGCCGCGGAACCGGTTCATGCGCTGGATCATTTCTTCGACCGCCATGGTGGCGACGGACGTCGTAAAGGATATCACGGCGGGCGACGGATTGCCCTCGCCTCGCACATAGGCTTCCGACTTGCGTCGTTCGTATTCCTCCGGATCAGTGCGGCGCAGCGCCTCTTCGGCCGCGGCCCCGGCGTCGACAATACGCCGGCACACCAGACAACTGCTGCCCGGCTCCAGAACCGTTGCGCGACCATCGGCTTCAAGACAGGAAATCCCGAAGCGCTCGGTCACGCGAAGTGCAAGCCCAATGTCGATGACTGGAATGAGGTAATAATAGGCCAGCCGATTGAGCAGCAGGCGCCCATCGTGGTCATCGGTGCAGCCGAAGATCAGATCCATCGATTTCAGTGCGTCGCGGCACTCGGCCGAACCGATCCAGCTGTCGTACGTCCTGACTTGCGTGCCGAGGCCCATTCTCTCGATCTCGCGCTTTGCGACCTCAACCTTTTTCACCTTGCGTTCCGCGTCATCCCAGGTTGCGCCATACAGGCGGTTGAGATTGGAATGCTCAACGTGATCGGGGTCGAAGATGCAGATGTGCCCCGCGCCCATTCGCGGCAGCTGTTGCAGGAGCGGGCTTCCGGTACCTCCGGCTCCTACCACGCCGATCCGCATATGGCCCATCAAACGGTTGAACCCGGCACCCAAGGCCAATTCCTGGCGTGCGAGAGTGGGAGATACAACATTATGTTCTGCAGCAAAGAAGATCGTTTGCCAATTGCTGCCAATCGTCCGTGCATATTCGAGATCGACGACGTTGTCGGGCGACGTCCACACGCGGCCAGCGACAAGCTCTCCATTTGCAAAGAGCAGGCTCGGCATGATGGCGGTTTCGCCATTTCGATTTTGAGCGAGGCGAGCCAGCTCCGCTTCATTGCGATCGTCCTGGGAGGAAAAATAATTAGGCCCACGAGGATGGGAGTGGGCAATACCGATCTGAAGTCCTTCTCTCTCGGCGCGGGACAAAAGGTCCACGAACCGATTGGTGCTCCAGGAGATGTGCTGGTGGTCTACGGACTTGATTTCTTCTTCGGCGACCGGAAGCACGTCCTTAACCATCAGACGCAGCCGAGGCTGCCGGCTGAACGGATCTTCCTGGATCCGTGAAAGTCCGAACAAGACATAAGCCGCATACTCCTGATCGTCGGAGCGGCAGAGCTCGGCGCGAAGCACGCCGAGATGCAATTCGCTGAATGTGAGATCGGCTCTCATGCTGCCATCTCCAATGCCCGTTCGATACGGCGCACCATCGTCCAGATACCATCCACACCAGGGCGCCATGCATTGTTATGACGAGACCAGCGCTGCCAGGACTTGCCGGCGAAGGCGTGCGGCTGGTCGGCGGCCATCGGATAACGCTGGCTGGCGGCGAGCCGGACCCAGGGCATCAGATAGAACATATCCGGAGCGCAATCCGGATAGGCCGGCGGCAACAGAATGAGAATGTCTGCCGCACCAGCATCGAAACGCGCCGGCGGCAAGCTCCAGCCCTTCAGCACAACAGCCTTGGTGGTGCCTTCGGCAACTTCCTCGTATTGGATATCCTGTTCGCGAAGATAGTCACGGTCCTCGGGCGGGAGCACTACTGCTCCCGCGCCTTCGGTGGTGGTGTCGATACCGGTGAAGAAACGCTCCGTTCCGTCACCCTGAAGATCAACCTTCTCCTTGTTGCTGATTAGCTTGTCGTCACCGACGCGCTGGGAGAGCCAAACGCCGTAAGAGTTCGGATCGACACCGGCGAGCCGCTTCAGCTGCAGCCCGGTGATGAAGGGAAGTCCCCATTCGAACTTGCGGCCGTCCAGCACGAAGCGGAAGGAACGATCGCTCTTGAAGGTGATGAACTGCTCGCGGCCTTCACGATGCAGATCGACGCTTTCGTCCGGCCGGATTTCTTCGAGCTGACCGTCCTCAAGTTCCTGGAACAGGAGGTGCTCGTCAGTGGGGAAGAGCTTTGCCTTCTGAAGAACCTGGGCGCCGGTGACGATCGGATCTTCGAAGGTGAAGGGGTTACCGTCGATCTTGATGTCGAAGGTGCGACGGCGCTCTGCGATATTGTCAGTCATTTTGGATTTCTCCGCTTGCCGACAGAGCGCCTGTCGCTCCATCTGTATCCACATATAATAGCTATTTTTTAGCTAATCAATAGCCAATTTGTAAATTCTTTTACGTTGACTATTTAGCTAAAAAATGTATGTTCGCTGAGTCCCATTGCATAGGAGGCCGCCCATTGAAAAAAACTATGACCCTCAATCTCACTGACGCTGAAATGCAGGCCCTGCAGAATCTCTGCGACAAAAAGGACCTGTCTAAGACGGCAGTGCTTCGCCAGGCGCTCAGGCTTTATCAGCTTGTTGACGTGCGCCTAGAACAAGGTGGAAAGCTCTTCTTCGAGGATGATACCAAGAAGGAGAAGGCTGAACTTATGGTGCTGTAAATCGTGACCTCCTATCCAGTTTTTCTGACCGATAAACGTACCGGAGACCCGGTAGCCGCGGAACTCATTGAAACTATTAGCGAAGCTGACCTTCGCTCGGTGGAAGCCGAGTGGAAGCCAGTAACCAACGCGAAAATCAGAGAGCTCATGGCGCAGGGCCGGAGGCCCGCCGATTGGCCAGAAGGCTGGCATTGGAAATGGAGAGAGAAGGTAGGCGCAATCACCGGCTTACTCGCTTTTCAAACGTTTGCACTTCGCTGCGAAGGCAAGCTCCAGGGGTTGATGCAGCTCAACACCGCACGCGGTCGCTGCCGGGTACCACAACAGGCAGGTAAGGATCTGGTCTATATCGATTATGTCGAGACAGCGCCTTGGAACCGTAAAGCGATAGTTGCCACGCCCCGTTTCAGTGGCGTCGGCACCATCATGATCCGAGCTGCAATTGAAATCAGTCGAGACCACGAGTTGCGCGGTCGCATCGGCCTCCACTCTCTGCCGAGTGCGGAGGCCTTCTATGCGACTGCGTGCGGTATGACCGATCTTGGCCTCGACGGAACCTATGAAGGATTAAGATACTTTGAGATGACATCAGCCCAGGCTGATGCATTCTCAGGATAGGAACCGCCATGAAACTCGAAATCACGAGGGAATGGTTCGAACGCAGAGCCAAGTTGGAGGGCGATCTTGAGATTTCCGCCGGACGGCTCGCCAGGGACCCAACCCCAGAACAATTAAATGTAGAACCCGCAATCGATGAAACCGCTGATCCGATGCGCATGGCGTTTGGCTCGCTCGTAGAAACGATGCGCCGGCGTCGAGGCCTGTCGATCGAGAAACTCGCTGAAAGCACTGATCTCGAGGTGAGCGATATCATGCGAATTGAGCGTGACGCTCATTTTCGGCCGGAGCCGCGGGCAGTTTATCGATTGGCGGAAACCTTCGATCTGCCCGGCAAAGTGCTCCAGCAGCTCTCTGGCAATACTGTCGCGCGCCCGGGTTTGCACGAACAGGCGCTCAGGTTTGCCGCGCGTTCGGGTGAAGCACCGCAGAAATTATCGCGTGATGAACAGCGTGTTCTTGAGGAGTTCATTGCATATCTGGAAAAACAACAAGGCTGACTTAGTGCGCAATATCATCCTCAGCCGTGGCACGGCTTCCGACATTGAAAACCAGGTCAACAAAGTTCTTCGGGGACTTGGCAACCCGGAGCCCCCGTTGCAACTCGGGGACGTTCGCGAACTCTTGAAGCTCGATCGCCGGTACTATTCGACCACGGATGATGATTTTCTTCGAGAGACCATTAGCAAGCTTACAGTGGCCGGGGCGCAAATAATGAAGCGCCCTGGCCTCATACTGGATGCAGTTCGGAAGTTCGATCTGCGAGCTCTGTATCTTCCGGATCGAAAGAGAATTCTTCTCGACAGCGCGCAACCTGACGCAAAGCAGCGTTGGAATGAGGCCCATGAGGTTGGCCATAGCATTTTGCCTTGGCACGAAGATCTGATGCTCGGTGATCAAGAGCAAACCTTGACCCCTGGGTGTCATCACCAGATCGAGGCCGAGGCAAATTACGCGGCTGGCCAACTACTCTTTCTCCAATCTCGGTTTCGAGCGGCTGCCAACGATTCAGCTCCCGGATTGGGCGCCGTCTGCGCCCTCAAAGGGGCCTTTGGCAACACATACACGACGACGTTTTGGAGATTCATCGAGGACTCACATCGAGACGTGCCGATGATCGGTGTGATCGGCATTCATCCGCACTATCCGAAACGAGGCCAATCAAACTTCCGTCACATCATAGAATCCCCAGCATACCGCGCGATGTTTGAGAGCCTCCCTGTCGAACATCTGATGAAAGCTATGCGGACGTATTGCAAATTTCAGAAACGTGGCCCTCTCGGCGCAGGCGAAGTCAACCTTGTTGACAAGCGCGGCGAGACGCATGTTTTTCTCTTCGAAACATTCAGCAATACGTACGATTGCCTCACTTTGGCGACTTACCAACGGCCCTACGCGAGGGTTGTCGGAATCTAAGTTGTGGGCTTGTAGTAATCGATTTCTCCTAACATTGCTTGAGCTGCTTATCCAGAAAAGAACATGGCGCCGTCCGAGGCCTGGCCTTCAGGCTCCTCAATAGCGCCCTGAAGACGGAAGAGTGTTTGGATCGGAAGTAGATCGACTTCAATTTTCAGGCGGAAATCGGCCACAACCGAGACATGAAAATCGACGGCAAACGACTCTTCGCCCCTCGCAATCTTTCCATCAAGTATTTTTCTCTCGAGAGTCATATCCACCCTACGCCATCCCGACAGCCGCTGTCCTTATCACGCGAAAAGTATCTCGGTCAGGTTCTCCGGCGGCGACCAGAGCCCAGCTTTGGCTTTGACGTAGGTTTGGCAAAAGGTAACGATTTTCTCCTGATCTCCAAATATCAGCTTCTGCTTGTCGATGGTCGTGAGCTGCTCGAACGCGTTCGACGTGAAGCCGTATGTCGACAGGAAGAGGCCGCCATCTTTCTTTTCCTCCACGATAACCTTCAAGAGCTTTTCGACGGCCGCCGATCCGACCTTCGTGGATGAACGCCAATGCTTGATTTCCACGTAGTACTCGGCGAGCTTGCCCTTCACCGTGCACGTCAGAATGACGTCTTTTCCGCCATCCTTTGAGCCCGGCGTCAGCGTCACGACGAACCCCAACCCTTCGAAAACCTCTGCGACGACCTGCTCGACCATGCGCCATTCGAGATGATCCAAGGCGTCCGGGCTCTTCCCGATCAACCGCGCGAGCCCACTGCTGAGATCGCGCAGCATGATCCGGACCTCAGCCTCCACATCGAGCTTCTCTCCGCGAAGGCGACTGATCCAGCGGCGCAGCCCACCAAGGTCGAGCAACTCGATTTGAAGCGGCAAGCTTTTCTCGACGGCGGCATGCGCCTCCCCCGAAAATTCGCCGTTGCTAACCAGCACGACGCGGCTGAGACCCTGCAACAACGCAGCGCCGATCAACTTATGCACGTCCGCCATCGCCACGAGCCGGACGGCCTTTCTGTAAAACTTGGCCTGAACTCCGATGGTTTCGACGGCGGCAGAACCGGTCTCATCCGCCCCACGCGAGGCGCGGAAATCAATTCCTTGGTCGTTCATCCCACCGGTGTGCTCAACATCGTAGCCTTCGATTCCGAACAGCGGCTTCAATACGCGGCCCAAAACCAGCTCCAATTCCCTCGGATCGAGGCTCTCATCCGCCCGAAGCTTGGTGAGCTCAAGATCGAGCGCGTCGCATTCCTCTGCACTTAGTTTACTCAAGAACGCGCCATCCTTCTAATTCTTCCTATGCTCCTGTACCTATCATGGAACATAATTGGAAATACACGGGGAGCAAAACTTGAGGATTGAGAAGGCAGATCTCGAAAATTATGGTGTCTATCTCAAAGATAAATCGCGTCCACCGAGCCGGGGCGGCAATAAGCGCGCTTGGTACCAGCACGTCATGGTGATCTCCGGGGAGAAGTATTCGTTTCTCGCGGCATGGTCAGGCAAATTTGTATTCAAGGGCGAGACGGTAAGTTTCGATTGGGAGTGGGATGAAACACATAAATATCGCAATGCCGACGCCGCCAGTGTTCTTGCCTGGACCGCTGACGGAAAACAAAGACGACGCGGCGAACGTGGTAGCAAGATCTGGCGAACCGCTGACACACGCCCACCTGGGCGCCGGAGCGAGTGGGGTGACTAACGCCGTCGTCAGTCAGTCCCTTTCTGAACAGTTACTTCCGGCAGGGTTCCGGTCTCTCGCATAGTTGCTGTCTATCCTACCTTCTGAGTGTAGGCTGTTGGCCTTCGCCACGGATACGGCGTGAGCAGCCGGGCCGCAAGGTGTTTCGGCTCATTCGGGTGGCGATCACGCGTCCTTGGCGCTGAAGTCGAGAAGGTCGCGATGTAGTTGGGTGAAGTGGTTTTCCGCGACAAGGCATCTCCCTAGTTTCAATCAATCTCATGGAGCTCTGAATCAGGATCCGTGACAGGGCTCTCTTCAATCCGCCGGCTGAGCAACCCAGCATCCTCGAGCGCCTCCATATCCGGCAGGTCACGCAGCGTCTCCATCCCGAAGGCCGACAGGAAATGCCTGGTCGTCACATAGGTATACGGCGCGCCCGGCGTTGGGCTGCGCGGTCCAGAGGAAATGAACCCCGCCGCCCGCAGCGATCCGATCAGATCGCGACTGACCTCCTTGCCAAAGATCTTCGACAGCTCGCTCCTCGTCACCGGCTGGAAATACGCAATCGCCATCAGCACCATCGACTCGAGCTCGGACAGCACTGCGGCTGCCGAGCGCGTCGGCGCCGCCGAGGCCCGAATAGCTGGCGCGTAAGCGGACCGGCTTCGGTGCTGCCAGCCACCGGCGACCGACACCAGCTCGTAGGGCCGGGACCGTAGTTCCTCGTGCAGATCATCAATCAGCAGGTCGACGCTGCAATCCTTACCGACGACGCGCGCCAAAATCTCGCGGGTGACAGGTTCGGCTGAAGCAAAAATCACCGCCTCAACCCGCATCATCCATTCCCGCCAACGCAATTCCGCCGGCAGATCTCCCAGCTCCCGATCCAGGAGAACGTCTTCACCGGCGTTCGCCTTTTTTCGGGATGGTCTTGCTGCGGTCGATCCGGTCATCGTCACAATCCATAGATCCGGAAGGAAGGTCGGCCGGACAGTTCGCGCACGGCGCCAAATCTCTCCAGCCGCTCGAACAGGCGGGTTGCAGCCCAACGGGACAGGTCCGAGCCGGGCGCGGAAGCCGCAATCGCATCCTCATTGAGCAATGCCTGAATCACCGGCTCGGCCCCTTTGGTGCGCAGCTTCGGCGCAACAGCAACAAGCTGATCGGCTCGACGGGCGATCTCGCCGGCTGACCGCAGGGCGCCCACTGTGCCGTCAACCAGAGCCAAACAAAGCGCCCCCGCGAATGCGGGTTCGCCCGGGCGGACGCGCCCTCTCCCTCCAAGGGTGCGGAAGGCCGGCCCAAACCGTTCGGCCATCAGCAGCGGCAGCGGAAACGGCCATTTGAGTTTTTCGGCCATCAAAACGTCGGCAAGCGCCCAGGCGAGCGGCTCGGCATCCGGACGCGAGGCACAGATCGCTGTCACCAGCTCCGCCGCGGCAAAAGGTGCCGGCCGGCTGGATTGAAGCGCCTCGTCAACATGATCCACGGCAGCTGCGAGCGGCTCATCCCAGGCAAGGCCCAAATGATCGGCCAGTTCGGCCACCGCTTTTGAGGAAAACCCGGGTTTTCGTGCCGAAACCCTTTTGAAGGCCAAAAGCACCTTTCCGGCCGGCCCAGAATCATCACCTGCGGCAGTGAGCAAAAGCGCGTCACGCAACGCGTGTTCGTCCTCGGTACGGCCCATCAACCGGACGGCGGCCGCGGCGCATTTCAGCGCCTGACGAGAGCGCCAGCAGCCGGCCCAGGCGGGTTCGGAGCGAACAAGATCATCAAGCGTTTTCAAAGCGATGCCGGCTGCAAAGGCTGCTTCAACGTCGCCCGTCTCGCGACCACGCGCCAGAGCCCATCCGGGAATCTGCGGCAGGGGCGAGGGATATTCCAAAGAGGAGATGATGCGCGAATCCATGCGGAAGAAGCTACATCATGTGTGCAGTTTGTGATAGATCTAATGCATCAAACCGCACGTCCTGTCATTGATTATTTATGAATGATAAGATTGCATTATCGTTCATAATGCTCTTTATAGAGGGAATGGCCCATATCGTCGAGCAAAACACCAAAAATGACGCCCAGGAGTGCTCAGCACCGTCTGACAGCACGGCGGTTTCCGGTGATGTTTCGGCGGGTTCCGAACAAGCACGGGGTTCTTCCCTTGTTAGGACCGATGCCGGCGTGCCAGCTCATCTCCAGGACCTGACTGATCGCGCGCGTGGCTATGTCGAGGCCGCGAGTTCCGCAAATACACGGCGTGCATACGCTTCGGACTGGAAGCATTTTGCTGCCTGGTGTCGCCGCCAGAACCTCTCTCCCCTCCCCCCAGACCCGCAGGTCGTCGGCCTTTATATCACCGCTTGCGCATCAGGTGGCGCAACCAGCAACAAAAAGCCGAGTTCCGTCTCGACAATCGAGCGGCGGCTTTCCTCGCTGTCCTGGAACTATGCCCAGCGCGGTCAGCCGCTTGATCGCAAGGATCGGGCGATTTCAACGGTAATGGCTGGAATCCGCAACACCCATGCCGCGCCACCCCGACAGAAGGAAGCGCTGCTGCCAGAAGATCTGATTGCTATGCTTGAAACGCTTGATCGTGGTTCACTGCGTGGCTTGCGCGACCGGGCGATGCTGTTGATCGGGTTTGCCGGCGGTTTGCGACGATCAGAGATCACAGGCCTTGACCTTGGTCGGGATCAAACGGAGGACGGGCGCGGCTGGATAGAGATGCTCGACAAAGGCCTGTTGGTAACGCTGCGCGGAAAGACCGGTTGGCGCGAGGTGGAGATCGGCTGCGGCTCCTCCGACGCTACGTGCCCGGTCTCTGCCACAGAGACCTGGATCAAATTTGCGAAACTAGCCAAAGGCCCCCTATTCCGCCGTGTGAAGGGGAAGGGCAAAGATGTCGGGCCGGAGCGCCTGAACGATCAAGAGGTAGCACGCCTCGTTAAAAAGTCAGCGCTGGCAGCCGGCGTGCGTGGTGACCTCAGCGAAGACGGGCGCGCCGGAAAATTCTCAGGCCATTCCCTGCGCGCGGGACTTGCGTCTTCCGCCGAAGTCGATGAGCGTTACGTCCAAAAGCAACTCGGCCACACATCGGCCGAAATGACCCGTCGGTATCAGAGACGGCGCGATCGGTTCCGCATCAACCTGACTAAGGCTGCGGGGCTGTAGAAGCCTCCTCCCAGGTTAATCCCCCCGAGGGAAGCGAGAGAACGGAGCTCTGTCCATCCTGAACGGAAAATCCGACATTTTTGATTGGATGTCCGCTCTGGCGTCCAGCGTATGCTGATTACCTCGGCATCTGGACAACCGGCTTGTCGCCCTTAGCTTATGTCGATAGATTAGAATTCCATCGACACGAATTTGCCATATGTCGACACCGACGACATATCCCCCCGACATGTCGATCGAAGAAGGATTGATCGACATGTCGTTTCGCCCGGATCGCCCCTACAATGACCTCCCTCCCCTGCCCCCGCGCGAGGATGTTGAGACGAAGGCCGTCCTGAAGGCCTGCATCGAGGCTCGTGCAGCACTGGCCGAGCTTCGTATATCCGGCCAGCTCATTCCGAACCAAGCAGTTTTGATCAACTCGATTCCACTGCTTGAGGCGCAGGCGAGCTCGGAGATCGAAAACATCGTCACTACCACCGACAGGCTATTCCGCTTCGCCAACGAAGCCGGCAATCACGCCGATCCTGCGACGAAGGAAGCATTACGCTATCGCACAGCCCTCAGCGAAGGTTTTCAGACGCTCAAGCAGCGACCTGTGTCGACGTCGACGGCGATCACTGTCTGTCAAACCATCAAGGGCTTTGAACTGGATATCCGGGCGACACCGGGAACGGCATTAATGAACGAGGCAACGGGCTCAGTAATTTACACGCCGCCCGAGGGCCAGGCACTTTTGCGCGACAAGCTCGCTAATTGGGAGCGCTATATTCACGAAGCCGAGGACATCGACCCGCTGATCCGACTCGCCGTGATGCACTACCAGTTTGAGGCGATCCACCCGTTTACCGACGGCAATGGCCGGACAGGCCGAGTGCTGAATCTGCTCTTCCTCGTCGACAAAGGCCTGCTGGACATCCCAATACTCTATCTCAGCCGCTACATCATCGGGAACAAACGCGCCTACTATGATCGGCTCCTGGCCGTCACGACCGACGAGGCATGGGAGGACTGGATCCTCTACATGCTGGAGGCTGTGCGCGAAACGGCAAACTGGTCGACAGCGCGAATTCGCGCCATCCGCGACCTGCTGGATCAAACCGCGGAGCATATCCGACGCGATCTGCCCAAAATCTATTCGCGCGAGTTGGCAGAGGTAATCTTCGTGAACCCTTATTGCCGAATCGGCGACCTTGTGACGGCCGGCATCGCAAAGCGACAGGCAGCGTCGGTCTATCTCAAGGCCCTCACCGAACTGGGCCTGCTGCAGGAAATGAAGGCGGGCCGGGAAAATCTCTATATCAATCCGGCGCTACTTGCGCTCCTGAGCGAGCAACGCCCGGCTCGGCACAACCAATGAAACGCCCAAACGCCAGGCAGCACCTGAGATGACACTGGACGCGGGGAATTTCATGCGTCCAATCCAGATCTCACCTATCGCGAAATCTCCGGTCAGCTTGGGTGGTTTCGTGAGTTGACACAGCGGGTAGCTCGGAATAGTCGCCCTCTTTTGTCAAGAACCTTATCGACCGAGCGCGCCGTTCCCGCCTGATCGATGCTGAAACCACAGCCAATGCAGCAATAGCCAAAGCGCTCATCATCACGATCTGGGCTTGTTTAGGGATTTCAGAAGCGCTTCTGAGACCTCATACTGTCCTTCCCCGCCCTTGTTGCCGTTTGGCGGCTCCCTATCGGTCGTGGCTGCCGCCTTGTCTGCATCCAGCTTGGACCGAAGTAGGGCCATCACCATCGGCCAGGTCGAGAAATGGCCCTCTCTCGCCTTGTCGGTGAGGCTGCGCAGATATCCCCCAGCGCTGTTGATCTGATCAGACCGCTGCAGGATTGCGGCCAGCGTGATCGCCGCCTGAACCTCGCCCATGGCTTCGCAAGCTTCTCGCCACGCACTCGGACTGACCCCCAGCATCGGCCGGGCCACCTCCACGGCCGCCAAAAAATCGCTCCAGTGGCGTATTCGACCACCCTGAGCCAAGTCCATCAGGTTCGGGCAAGCGTCAAGCACGATCCCCAAGGGCAGCTCCCGCTTCGGTAAACTCCGCAGGTTGTCGTTTTCATCAGCGCTGCCGCCCGCTTCATTCCCTTTTCGAGAGCCGTGTTCAGATTCAAATATGGAGTCTGGTTTTGAATTCTGTATGTGGCATCCAGATTGGGACTCATTGGCGTCCATATTCTGTGTTTTCGTGAATAATTCCAGCATGTCATGCACCTCCGTCCACAACTCCTGGAGCTCATCGCAAAGGCTTTCGACGACTTGGCGCGGTGCCGTGCGAGGAAGCCGTGCAATAATCTCCTGGTAGATCTGACCAATACGGCCCCAGTTGCCTGGAACGCCCTCCTCGATGCCGGCATCGATCATCTTAACAACATCCCGACGAAGCAGTGTCAGGCGTTCCTTGGAGACCTTGAAGGCTTTCTTCTCTGCCTGAACCGCTTCCGCGAGTTGCTCGAACTCCTCGGCGCGGGCCACTATCGGCGAGAGGTCGAAGCCATAGGCCTGTTCGACCTCTCCTCCCCGGCCCTTGCGCGCGAAACGCTTTCCATTCGGGCTGTCTCTGCGAATGATCAGTCCGCAATCGACGAGGACGGCCAGGTGCCGGCGCAGCGTCGTGGGCGGCATGCCATTCGCGCGTGCCATGAGTTGTTCATTCGACGGCCAAACGATCAGCGTCCCGTCGCCCGACAGCTCGCTGTCCCGATGGAATGACAGGAGCGCGTTGAGAATGGCCAGGGACCGGTCTGTGGCGCCCAGAAGATCGCGAGCTTCACGGATCGAGCGGAAGGCCTTCCACTTCTCGACCGTTGCCCCTTGGGGTATGGATTTCGCGGCGACTTGGCTCGCCATTTGGCCAAGCGTCATCGGCCGCCGCCCAAAGGGCGTCGTGGAGATATGCGTCTGCATTTTCTTTCACCTATTGCTAGGCAATAGAAAACTGCTCGCCGAAACGGCGCTCACGACTCAAAAGAGCCTTGACTGTGATTCCGGGAAGTGCGATTCTCTAGCTACCACACTAAGAGAGGGCTTCCGGAAGCGATTTCGGTGGCCTTTTTCTTTGCCAATTTCTGCCATGGCCGCCCGTTTACGGCCGTTGATTCACTCACCGCCCTCCTCTTTGTTTTGCTGAAATTCTTCGTAAAGGCGCTTTAATTGTCCCGAGAGGAACGCGCCAAACTGAGATGCATCCTTGGATTTCAAGGCAAGAGTGAAGGTCCGGCCGCTATCCTTTGTCGTCACTTTGACGGCAGCTTCGGACAGACTCCACACCTTTTCCGCCGCCTGCTTCGGCTTGGCCTTCTTTGTTCGAGAAGACTTGAGGCCATCGATAAGGACCGTGAATTGTTGACTCCCCTCTGCCTCAACGAAAGCCTCACTCTGAACCAGCTCCAGCGCCGTTTCAGCATTTGCCGGCATTTGAACGAGTTTCTTCAGTTCTTCCCAACGGTCCCGGCCAACACCCTTCGCGGCGCCGAGCGCCTCGAGGACGGCTTCTGGCACGACATCAGCGACGGAGAGCATTCGAGAAAGCAAAGTGTCGTCAATCGTCAAAGCTATCTTGATGGTAGCCTTGTCGATTCCGGACTCGAGCAAGCGCCGTGCATAAAGCGCCTTCTCGATGAAGCTCAGATCGTCCCTGGCTGAGTTCTCCTGACCCTGAGCGATGACGTGGGCAATATCTTCAAGGGGCTTGATGACGGCTCGAACTTCCTGCCCAAGCTTTCGGGCCACCCTAACTCGCCGGTGGCCGAATACTACAATGTAGCGGCCGCTTGTCTGGGGATGTGGCCGAACCAGAACAGGAGAAAGCTGTCCGGCATTTTTGATGGCCTGTAGGAGTTCACCGTCCTTTTCTTCGTCCTCGCCAATTCTATCCGCATAAGGGGAGGGGTCGAGTTTATCTGGATCCAGCGATACCACAATGTCGCCTTCCAGAACGCGCATCGAGCTTTCAGCAAGATCGTCAAGGGACTGCATCATAGATCGTGAAGCACCGCGGCGCGCATATTCCACACGCGATTCCGCCACTCCGTCATGCTCGACGGGCTTTGTGGGACGATCTCCGATATTCGCAAGCAGGTGCTTTCTAGCCATGATATTCACCTAAAATGGGAGATATCGTATTGTTCTCTAACCGCTTTTTCGCAATCTGCACGGCTGTCAAAATGGCCTTCATTTGCGCCTCCATGCCGAGTGGATGAGAGAAGTTATTTCTCCGTTCACTGCATTAAGGGACTCAATGGCCCGGTCATAGGTCGAGCGAACGAACAGCGCTCGCTCGACCTCATAGACCGTCTGCTTGGTTATGCCCGCATCGGAGATTGCGGTTGACTTGACCATCTGGTTGTTCAGCATTCTCTTACCAAACATTGCCTGCATGAAGCCCACCATCTGAGCTTGGGGCCCGTCTGTCGCCTCGTAGCGAGTCACGAGGTATCTAAACCAATCAAGTCGAACCTTGGCACCAACTCCTTTAATCGATTGCAGAATGCCCCCGAGCATAAGCAGGAATTGGCTCATGCTCATGATGTCGAGCATTTGCGGATGCACAGTGATGAGAACGCCCGTCGAAGCCGTAAGTGCCGTCAGTGTGAGATATCCCAATTGAGGCGGACAATCGATAACGACGATATCATAGCGGTCATCAACCTCTTTTAGCGCATTGGAGATGCGCGTGAAAAAAAGCCGACCCTCAGGTGAGCTCCGATCAGATGCGGCAAGTGGCGTTTCGTATTCGTACTCTTGGAGCTCCAAGTTCGCCGGGACGATATCCAATCCGGGAAAATTGGTAGTACGAATGACTTCTTTAATCGAACAGCGTTCGTTGTCGTATCGCAAAGCGTCGAAAAGGGAAGGATTCTTATCGAGCTCGGGTTGAACGCCATGAAGAGCAGTGAGCGATGCTTGCGGATCGAGATCAATAGCAAGAACACGGTGCCCCGTAAGAGCCAGGTACTGTGCCAGATGGGCTGTGGTGGTAGTCTTACCAGATCCACCCTTGAAATTGACCACAGAGATGACCTGCAAATGGTCACCCTCACGTCGACGTGGGACATAGTCCTTCACGCCGCTACGTCCGTGCTTATCGAGATACTCGCGCAACTCCAGCATTTGTTCTGCAGTATAGGAGCGCCTCCCCGACGATGAGACCGTTGGAACAGGACCTTTCCCATCCAAATGCAATTTTTTCACGTGGTTCTGGGTAACGCCAATGAAGTCTGCAACCTCGGCCAACGAGAACAAACGCAGACCCTTTTGCGCGTCAGGCGGGTACTGCTCGAGACGGAGCATATTCAGACGATCGGAGATCAATTCACCCTGCTGGATGATCTCCTCGTCGAAATCCATCGCATTTTGCTCATCGACTGTTGACACCAACATCTCACTTCCATCGAAATAACGCTTTTTCCCAAGCAACATGCGGGAAAGCGTTATTACTATGGGCGATTCCGGTTCCGGCGCAAGCGGTTTTTGGTTAACGGTCTCTTAACACGAGCCAAACCATCGGCCTCCAGATTCTCTGGAAAAGCAGAATTTTTCCAGTGTTTTCCAATACTTATTTGACGCCACCAATGCCTTTTTGGATATTTGCTGTCCCGGCACATCTGCCGGGGCGACTTCGCATGCCGTCGTTCGAAAACTATGTAGAGCGCAAGTTCCAGCCCAATTCCGCCGATTATCACCCCGACTCAGTGATCTGAGTCGAACTCAAGCCCCGCTCAGCGGATACCGCGCGAACACTCATCTAACCACCCCGGCAGATCTGCCGGGGTGACCGGTTCCTCTCATTCGATCAAAACCGCAACTCACCCGCAAGTAGCAACGGTGGATGCGATGCAAACAAAATCTGACCGCGCCGAGCGGCACCTAAGATCGTCAATTGGAGAGGATCGATGAGCAGGAGTGCCTCCCATTCCCGGTTGGTCCGCAAACTACGTGAAGCGTTGGGTGATGTGATCTGCGCGGCACTTGAGGACGACGATGTCGTTGAAATCATGCTCAACCCGAACGGACGGCTGTTTGTCGAGCGGCTCGGAGAGGGGATGGCAAGGATTGGCGAGCTGCAGGTGGGCGCGGCCGAGATCATCATCGGCAGCGTTGCACACGCCCTGCAGACAGAGGCGGATGACGAACGGCCTATTATTTCAGGTGAACTGCCGATCGGCGGGCATCGGTTCGAGGGACTACTTCCCCCGGTAGTGAACGCGCCCAGCTTCACCATCCGCCGGCGCGCATCCCGTCTGATCCCGCTTGCGGACTATGTCAGCAGCGGCGTGATGACCGGGCTTCAGGCCAGCCTCATTCGACGCGCCATTCGGGAACGGCTGAACGTTGTCGTCTCCGGCGGAACGGGATCGGGCAAGACGACATTGGCCAACGCAGTCATCGCCGAAATCGTCCAGTCTGCTCCATCGCATCGGTTGCTCATTCTGGAAGACACGGCCGAGATCCAATGCGCGGCCGAGAACGCAGTTTGCCTGCACACAACCGACAGTACCGACATGGCGCGGCTTCTAAAAAGCACGATGCGTTTGCGCCCCGACCGCATCATAGTCGGCGAAGTCCGGGACGGCGCCGCGTTGACCCTTCTCAAGGCATGGAACACAGGCCACCCGGGCGGGATCACCACCATACACGCCAACACCGCGCATTCCGCGCTGCGGCGCCTCGAGCAGCTGACCGCCGAGGTTAGCCAGCAGCCGATGAGGGAAGTGATCGGCGAAGCTGTTGATCTCGTCGTCTCCATCGAACGAACGGCGACCGGCCGGCGTGTGCGCGACGTGATGCGCGTCAACGGTTTCGACGGGGCGACTTACGAAACAGATCACAATTCCCAGATCGACGAGGACAGCCATGCCGCATAATTTCCGCCGAAACGCCTCTATGGGAGCCATAGTTGCCGTGCTTTGCATTGCAGTCGCTTCTCCAGCTCTCGCAAGTTCTGGCGGCGGTCTGCCATGGGAGGGGCCGCTCCAGCAGATCCAGGAATCGATTACCGGCCCGGTTGCCGGCTTCATCGCGCTCGCCGCTGTCGCAGTCGCCGGCGGCATGCTGATCTTCGGCGGCGAACTCAACGATTTCGCGCGGCGGCTGATGTATGTCGTCCTTGTCGCCGGTATCCTGCTTGGCGCGACCCAGATCGTCGGACTGTTCGGCGCATCGGGTGCATCGATCGGCCTCCCAGATCAGGCAGCCCCGGGCGGGCGAGGGGAGGGAACTGATGGCTGAAGCCGGCGCACCCCTTTTCCGCTCGCCCATCCATCGCGCATTGTCGCGGCCGAACCATCTGATGGGCGCCGACCGCGAACTCGTGCTTCTGACCGGGCTTGCCACGGTCATTCTCATCTTCGTGGTGCTGACCTGGTTCTCTGTGTTGCTCGGCATTGCTATCTGGATCGCCGTGGTCGGTGTCCTTCGTATCATGTCCAAGGCCGATCCGATGATGCGGCAGGTCTATCTGCGCCACATCGGCTATCGACCGACTTATCGGCCTACGTCATCGCCATGGCGGAGGTACTGACCTCCCATGGTGGCGCTCAATCAATTCCGAAACTCAAAACCGTCGTTTTCCGACCTGTTGCCCTATGCAGGCCTGGTCGCCGACGGGATCATTCTGTTGAAGGACGGCTCGCTGATGGCTGGCTGGTATTTCGCGGGACCGGATTCGGAGAGCTCGACCAATGTGGAGCGCAACGAGGTGTCGCGCCAGATCAATGCCATCCTTTCGCGGCTCGGGACCGGCTGGATGATTCAGGTCGAGGCGGTCCGCGTTCCGACGACGGCCTATCCGGCGCGAGAAGCCGGCCACTTCCCAGATCCAGTCACACGGGCGATCGACGAAGAGCGTCGCGCACATTTCGAGGCAGAGCGCGGCCACTACGAGAGCCAGCACGCCCTTGTTCTGACCTATAGACCACCGGAACCGCGCCGGTCGGCCATGGCCCGATACGTCTATTCCGACGAGGCAAGCCGATCGGAGACCTATGCGAACCGCGTCCTCAATTCGTTCCAGACCTCGATCCGCGAGGTCGAACAGTATCTCGGCAACGTGCTTTCGATCCGACGCATGGTGACACGCACGGTTGCCAATCCAGAGACAGGAAGCGAGGCGCGCTATGACGAGCTCTTTCAGTTCATCCGCTTCTGCGTCATCGGGGAGAACTACCCCGTCCGTCTGCCGGCGATCCCAATGTATCTTGACTGGCTGGTCACAGCTGAGTTCCACCACGGACTTTCGCCGATGGTCGATGGCACCTATCTGGCAGTCGTTGGCATTGACGGCTTCCCGGCCGAGAGCTGGCCGGGGATCCTCAATTCGCTCGACCTGATGCCGCTCACCTATCGCTGGTCGAGCCGGTTCATGTTTCTCGACGATCAGGAAGCGAAGCAAAAACTGGAGCGCACGCGCAAGAAATGGCAGCAGAAAGTCCGACCATTCTTCGACCAGCTTTTCCAGACCCAGAGCCGATCGGTCGACCAGGACGCCATGACGATGGTGGCCGAAACCGAGGATGCAATTGCAGCTGCCTCGTCGCAGCTTGTCGCCTATGGCTATTACACGCCGGTCATCGTCATGTTCGACACCGACGAAGCTCGTCTGCGCGATCAGGCGGAGGCTGTCCGACGGCTGATCCAGGCAGAAGGCTTCGGCGCCCGTATCGAGACGCTCAATGCCACCGAGGCCTATCTCGGCAGCCTGCCCGGCAATACCTATGCCAATGTCCGCGAGCCGCTCATCAATACAAGCAATCTCGCCGACCTCATTCCGATCAATTCCGTATGGGCAGGCAGTGCGACCGCCCCATGCCCGTTCTATCCTCCCAATGCCCCGCCGCTGATGCAAGTCGCCAGCGGCTCTTCTCCCTTCCGGTTGAACCTGCATGTCGAAGATGTCGGCCATACGCTGATCTTCGGGCCGACGGGTTCGGGAAAGTCGACCTTGCTGGCGCTGATCGCGGCACAGTTCCGCCGGTACGAAGCGGCGCAAATCTTCGCCTTTGATAAAGGCAAGTCGCTCTACCCGCTGACCAAGGCCGCCGGCGGCGATCACTATCAGATCGGGGCAGGGGAGGGTGCGCTCGCATTCTGTCCGCTGGCCGAGCTTTCAACCGACGGGGACCGGGCATGGGCGGCCGAATGGGTCGAAACGCTTGTTTCCATGCAGGGAGTGAGCATCACACCCGACCACCGCAACGCGATCGCCCGTCAGATCGCCCTGATGGCCGAGGCGCGCGGCAGATCGCTCTCGGACTTCGTGAGTGGCGTTCAAATGCGCGAGATCAAGACCGCGCTTCACCATTACACGGTCGACGGTCCGATGGGACAGCTCCTCGATGCCGAGCAAGACGGGTTGACGCTTGGGATGTTCCAGACCTTCGAGGTCGAGGAACTCATGAATATGGGCGAGCGCAATCTCGTCCCCGTCCTTCTCTATCTCTTCCGCAGGATCGAGAAGCGCCTGACCGGAAACCCAAGCCTGATAATCCTCGACGAGGCCTGGCTGATGCTCGGTCACGCAACGTTCCGTGACAAGATCAGGGAATGGCTCAAGGTCCTGCGAAAGGCCAACTGCGCCGTTGTTCTCGCCACACAGTCGATCTCGGATGCCGAGCAGTCCGGTATTATCGACGTGCTCAAGGAAAGTTGCCCGACCAAGATATGCCTGCCGAATGGCGCCGCGCGTGAATCCGGAACCCGCGAATTCTACGAACGGATCGGTTTCAACGAGCGGCAGATCGAGATCGTCGCAACCGCCATTCCGAAGCGGGAATACTACGTCGCGTCTCCAGAAGGGCGGCGTCTGTTCGACATGACACTTGGACCCGTCGCGCTCGCCTTTGTCGGCGCGTCGGGCAGGCAAGATCTCAAGCACATCAATGAACTCAGCCAACAGCATGGACCGGACTGGCCCATGCACTGGTTGCGGACAAGGGGAGTGGACAATGCGAAACACGTTCTCTCGATCAACTAGAATTGCAGTCGCTGCGCTGACGGCGGCCGCGTGGTTGCCGGTCGTTCATGCCGATGCCGGCACCGTGACGGGCGGGGCGACCGAATGGACGCAGATCCTGAACAATACCGAGCTTGTCAGTCTCGTCGGGCAGTCGACCGAGCAGATCGGCAATCAGATGACGCAGATCACGCAGTTGGCGGAGCAGATCCAGAACCAGCTGAAGATCTACGAAAACATGCTCCAGAACACGCTGACCCTTCCGAACCAGGTCTGGGGTCAGGTGGAAAGCGATCTCAACAGGCTTCGCAACCTCGTCAATCAGGGGCAGGGAATCGCTTTTTCAATGGGCAATGCTGACGATATGCTTCGGCAGCGTTTCCAAAGTTTTGCTGATTTCAAGTCGGGTCTCGCCAGCGGCGAGACGTTTTCCGCAAATTATCAGGCCTGGTCGGACACCAATCGCGACACGATTGCCGCAACGCTCAAGGCTGCCGGACTGACCGCGGACCAGTTCAGCTCCGAGGAATCAACGATGAGCCAGTTGCGGTCGATGTCGCAAAGCGCGGTCGGTCAGATGCAAGCGCTTCAACTTGGCCATCAGATTGCGGCCCAGCAGGTCGCCCAGGCCCAGAAGCTGCGGGGCCTCGTCTCCCAGCAAGTGACGATGATGGGCACCTGGTATCAGTCCGAACAAGCGGCCAAAGATCTCGCCCAGAACCGTCGCGAGGAATTCTTCAAGTCGACCACGCCCTCCACCTCGGACGGGCAGGAAATGGAGCCGCGCTGGTGAACAGGTCCATCATTTTCATTGCCATCGTCCTCAGCGTCATCGGAATCAGCGGAATCCTCGTTTGGCAGATCGTTCTGCCCTCAGACCCCACTTCGCACGTCAGCACATCAGCGCCGGCGCCACAGAAATTCGACACGACGGGCGGGCAGGAGATGCGTCCGCGCTGGAAGACAGGTGAGGGCGATGAGGCGGAAAACTAAGGTCTTCTTTACCGCTGCGCTCGCGCTCGCCCTGTTTGCAGGGCCCGCGTTTGCTCAGGAAGGCGCGTTGCTGACCGATCTTGAGAACGAAATCGCAAGTGCTGCCCAGGGATGGCAGAGCACAATCCTGAACGCGGCGCGGTCGCTGTTCTGGATTCTCGCCGGAATCGAGGTCGGGATTGCCGCCGTCTGGTTGGCGATCGCCGCCGCCTCGCTCGACACATGGTTCGCAGAGCTTGTCCGCCGCATCATGTTCATCGGGCTCTTTGTTTTCATTCTGGAGCAAGGTCCGGACTTCGCAAAGGCCGGGGTCGACAGCCTGTATCAGATCGGCGCCGGCGGCGGCTCGGCATCGCCCGCCAATGTCTTCAATGCCGGTCTGCAGGTGGCAAGCGCCATGTCAGCCAAGGCCCAGTTCGGCCTGTTCGAGGATAATGCGCTGGCGATCGCCGCTGTCTTCGCAATGGTGGTCGTGGTGATCGCATTCAGCCTGGTCGCGGCGATCTTCGTCGCCGTCATGGCGGAAATGTATGTCGGGTTACTCGCCGGCATGATCATGCTCGGGCTCGGCGGCTCGAGCTACACGAAAGATTTTTCGGTCCGCTATCTCGTCTATGCTTTCTCCGTTGGCATGAAACTGATGGCGCTGGTGATGATCGCGAGGATCGGCTCGGAAGTTCTGATCGGCCTCGCCAATACGCCGTCAAACAGCGACGAGTTCCTCTCCACACTGGCGATCGCCGGCATCTCCGTCGTGGTGTTTGTCATCGCCATGTACGTGCCGAACATTGTGCAGGGGATGGTGCAGGGCGTTTCCGTAACGGGCGGCATGGAAGCCATACGCCATGGCGGGCAGGCCGCTAGCTTTGCTGCCGGAGGTGCTGCCCTCGCCACGGGCGGGGCGAGGGCAGGGGCCGCGGCCTATTCCAATGCCCGCGCCGGAGGCAGCTCGTTCGGTGCGGCCGCACTCAAGGGCATGGCAAGCGGTGTCGGCGCGGCCGGAGGTGCCGTTGCATCTGCTTCGCGTGACAAGGCGATCGGGGTGCCCGGCACATGGGGCGCTTCTACGCTTGGTCTTGCCAACGCCAAGCTCGATCAAGGTCAGGGTCGTCCTGGCCCACGCCCAAACCGTGACGAGAAAGCGTGACAGAGACCATGGCCAAAACACATCCCCCCGAAAACCCCTATCTCGCCGCGCGTCAGGAATGGAACGAGCGTTACGGCTCCTATGTGAAGGCGGCGGCTGCGTGGCGGATCGTCGGTATCACCGGCATGCTCATGGCGGTGATCGGGTTCTCCTACGCGCTTTACCAGAGCACTCAGGTCAAGCTCGTTCCCTACATCGTGGAAGTCGACAAGCTCGGGACCGCCGCGACCATCGGGTTTCCGCAGCAGATCGAATATGCCGACGCCAGGGTGGTGCGTGCGACGCTTGGAAGTTTCGTATCGAACTTTCGCTCCGTCACACCCGACGCGATAGTGCAGAAGCAATACATCGACCGAACCTATGCGCTGCTGAGATCATCGGACCCGGCGACCGAGAAGGTGAATGCCTGGTTCCGCAACAACTCGCCCTTTGACAGGGCAAGATCGAAGACGGTTGCCATCGAGGTCACCAACATCGTGCCGCTTTCCAACCAGAGCTACCAGATCGATTGGACGGAATATGAGCGGGACCGCAAGGGCAAGGAGATCACTACCAGGCGGTTCCGTGGCGTCGCCACCGTGGCATTGACCCCGCCACAGGACGAGGCGGTCATTCGGCTGAACCCTATTGGCCTTTACCTCAAGGATTTTGACTGGACAGCGCAGTTGTGAGCGCGCGTGAGGATAGAAACATGAAGAAAAGCATGCCCCCCGCCATCGCGCTTTGCGCCGGCGTCATCGTCTCGGCTACAAGCCTGCCGCTCTCCGCTGAGCAGTTGAGCAGCAATGAAACCCGCGGGACACAGCTTTCCGAGCAATGGCAGCACAGCCGGGGCGTTGTGACGCGCGGGCCGGACGGCAAGGTGGTATTTCTCTACGGTGAGGTCCAGCCCTCGGTCGTCTGCTCGCCGTTACAGGTCTGCGACATCGAGCTTCAGGCCGGCGAGATCGTTCGGGACGTCCTTGTCGGCGACACGGTACGGTGGAAGGTCGATCCGGCGACATCCGGCGCGCCGAACGGTCAGGCAGTGCATCTGATCGTCAAACCTGCCGAGGCCGGGCTAATGACGTCGATGGTCGTGACCACCTCGCGGCGGACCTATCACATCCAGCTCAAGTCCCATCCGACCCAATACATGGCTCGCATCGGCTTCGACTATCCCGAGGACATCAATGCCCGCTTCGCCGAGATCAATGCACGGATCGAGGCGAGCGTCGTGCCGGGAGCCGGTGTGCAGGCCGATCAGCTCGACTTCTCCTTCCATGTCAGCGGGTCCGCGCGCTGGCGGCCGACGCGGATCTATAGCGACGGCATGAAGACCTTCATCCAGTTTCCGTCTTCGCTCTCGGGTCAGGATGCACCGGTGCTGTTCGTCGTCTCCGGCGGCGAAAACCGGATCGTCAACTACCGGATGAAGGGAACAATGATGGTGGTCGACTACAATATCGATCGAGCGATCCTCGTTTCGGGCGTCGGGCGCCAACAGCAGAAGATCACAATCCGGCGGGGAAGGTAGGGGATGTCGAAACTCCTCTCTCATCTTCGTTTTTCCGCCACCTTGCTTTGCCTCCTTCTGCTTGCGGCTTGCCAGACAATGGGTGGCCCGGGACTGATTCAAAGCGAAGTCACCGCCGAACTCTCAACCGAAGCCGCCGGTTCGATCGCCGCAGACATGGTCGGCCGGCTCGCGGAGCATATCGGACCCGGAAGCACGACCATTGCACTCCGTGGCAATGAAATCGTGTTCGGGTCGGCGCTCGTGGCGTCTTTGCGGGAAAAAGGCTATGCTGTTGTGACCGACCAGGCGGCCAATCAAGCGGCTGTCGAACCGCTGGCCTATAGCATCGATCCGTTCGAGGACGGTGTGCTTGTGCGTATCTCGACCTTGAAGGTCGAGCTCACCCGGATGTACACACTCGGTACGACCGGTACGACCGGAGCGGCCGGAGCGGTGCCCGCAAGTCCCTTGTCCGTCATGCAACGGAGATCGGCGGGCGGGTCATGACACAATCGCTGAAGCTTGGTGGCGCCGGTGCCGAGAGTGGGCCAAGAATCCGAAGACTGAATCGTGTACCTATCATCGTTGCGATCATCCTCGTCGTGGTCTTTCTGGCGGCGATCTTCTTTGGCCTCTCCTCGAGGGGATTGCATTTCGGGGACCGGCAGAGCGACACGTCGTCGTCGCAACCAGCCTCCAATGATGCCGAAAGGCTCAAACAGGGCGTGCCCGACGGGATCATCGGCGAACCGAAGGTCATTCCGGTGCAACCGACGCCAGCCGTCCAAAGGGAAGAACCCACTCGTAACCCGTTCACTCCACCCGACCAGAACCCTCAGAAGACACCAACGCCGCAAGCCCCAGCCATCGAGCCGGAAGCCGTATGGCGCGCCCGGCTTGAGCGCGAGCAGGAAGAACAGATGCTCCGCGAATATCATCGCCAGCAGATGGCAAGCATTCAGGCTGAGGAAGCCGCTGCCAACTCGCCGACAGCCGTCAATCTCAAGGGCCTCAATAACGAGAATGCTATGCCGGTCGCAGCATCGCAACAGTCCGTTTCACCTGCAGGAACGTCAGGCAGTGCGATGGATCTATATGGCGCTGCGTTGCAGGCCGGTATTGGTGGACAGAATACCGATCCAAACGGGCAGGATCGGAAGGCGCAATTTTTCAACCAGGATATCGCTGACCTCGGCTACCTGCCGAATTCGGTTGTTCCGCAAATGTCGCCCTTTGAACTCAAACGGGGATCGGTCATTCCGGCGATGCTCGTCACCGGTATCAACTCCGATCTTCCCGGTCGCATCACCGCCCAGGTATCGCAAAACGTCTACGACAGCGCGACCGGCCGCCGACTGCTCATCCCGCAAGGAACAAAACTGTTCGGTCGCTACGATTCCGATGTTTCATTCGGGCAAAACCGGGTGCTCGTCGTCTGGACAGATATCATCTTTCCGAACGGATCAACGCTGCAGATCGGCGGCATGGCCGGCACCGATACCGCCGGCTATGGCGGGTTCAACGACAAGGTCAACAACCACTATCTCAAGACATTTGGCTCGGCGATCCTCGTCGCCCTGATCGGCGCAGGGACGGACATGCTGCTCCCGAAAGACACCAGCACCGCGACGACGACGGACAGCGCGGCGGATGCTGCCAGGCGGTCCTTTGCCGAAACCTTCGGACAGATCTCGCAGCAAACCGTGTCGAAAAACCTCAATGTCCAGCCCACGCTCGAAATCAGGCCAGGCTACCGCTTCAACGTCCTGGTCGATCAGGACATCGTTTTCCCAAAAGCCTATCAATGAATCTGAGGTCGGAAATCCCGACACCTCAACGTGGCAGAGCTTGTTCCCGCAGCTCATCACCATGCCGGAATTTTATTATCTTGAACGAGCTTCTTCTGCAATTGATCGATACGCTTTCATTGCCGCTTGAGGAGCGGGCAGCGCGGCGCGCCTTGCGGGATTTCGCCGAGGGCGCCGGCTTCGACTATTTCGCGTATCTGCATCTTCGCGGGCAGGAGAGCTTTGCTGTGTCGAACTATCCCAGGGAATGGCAGGAGCACTACGTCCAGAAAAACTACATTCGAGTTGATCCAGTCGTCACCAAGGCCAAGCATGGGCCACCGATTTTTCAGTGGTCGGCGGACGAAGCCAGGCGAATAGGAAGGCTCGATGTAAGGCAATTCTACAAGGATGCGGAGCGGTTTGGAATCCGTTCAGGTCTGTCGGTCTCGGTTCCTGTCGGCTTCAAGAACAGGATGGTATTCACACTCGCATCCGGGAAGCCCATGGTGTGCATCGATGAGGATCCAGATCCCGTCATTGCAGCGATGGCGGTCGCATTTGTCCATTCCCATCTCGCCTCGGCGACCCAGGATGCTGCCCTGGCTTCAGACATCCGCCTTTCACCGCGCGAGGCCGAATGTCTGCGGTGGTTCGCAGACGGCATGTCGATGCCGGACATCGCTGAAACGATCGGGATAGGATATCGGTCCGTCCGTTCCTATCTCGATGAGGCAACGCGAAAGCTTGGTGCCGCCAACAGCCGGCAAGCCGCCTCGATCGCGATCCGGCTGGGGCTGATCTAGTTGTCTGGCTCCAACGCTTCGAACCCCGGCGAGCAACGTTTGGATGATCGCAATGCAAGCACACCGGCCTAGTTCAATATATCTCGAATTGGAAAGTTTGGCGAAGACTGGGCATTCACTGCGGGATGCACGAACGGCAAGATTGGGGCCGCAAACAGACGGTCGGCTTCTGACAGATAAAAATGTTTAGCTGCCGTTTCAACGACCCATGCTGCCGAAGCCGACACGATCCAACGACCGGCCAGTTGGGATACTACATGAACTAGCCCCCCCGGTGTCATCTGCCATCAATTTCCGGTGTTGCGGGCGGGCCGCCATTCAGATCCGCGATCAGGGCTTCCATTTCGGCGATCTCGCGCTTCTGGGCCTCGATGATCTCGTCCGCCAGGTCACGCACCCGCGGGTCGCTTATATTGGCGCGCGTGCTGGTCATGATGGCGATGGAATGGTGAGGGATCATCGCCTTCATCCAGGCCACGTCGCCAACTGTGTCCTGGCTCCGTACAAGGTAAAGGCCCGCGCTGAACGCGATCACCGCTCCGACCATGATCGCAATGTTGGCTTTCCTGTTGGTGTACATTCCGAGCATGAAGGCAAGCATGACCACTGCCATTGTTGCACCCATATACAGGGCCATCCACATCCTGGTCTGGCTGAACCATACGTGGCTGATGTTCCAGGTGTTGAGGTACATCAGGCCGTACATGATGATGGTGGATGTCGCAATCATCGCCAGAAATCGTGAGTATGCCATTCAATCCTCCATGTATTTTGGTGTGGGCTTAACGACCTTCCAGTGCTGGAGGGTTCCACCGGGATCAGAAAAAGTTTGAAACCATCGCTTGACCTTCCGGTGACTGGAAGAATTAGGGTCACCTGAAGTCAGCAAGGATCGGCATCATGGACCATCATCGAAACTGCAAACACTCGCATCCGGAAGACCACGGCGAGGAGCCGAAAGTCGACACCGACGCGCTGTTCGAGGCGGCCACCGTACCGCGCAATGGCAAGGTCAAGGACCCCGTCTGCGGCATGGATGTCGCCCTCGACAAGGGCAAGCCGACGCTTGAGCACAAGGGCGAGGCGTTTCATTTCTGCTCGACCGGTTGCCACGACAAGTTCGAGCGCGATCCCTGGTTCTATCTCTCGGGCAACAAGGCCAGAAAGAAGAAGACGGCTCCGAAAAACGCCATGTATACCTGCCCGATGGATCCCGAGATCGTGCAGGAAGGTCCGGGCACCTGCCCGATCTGCGGCATGGCGCTGGAGCCGATGGATGGCGTGGCCGACGGTCCCAACCATGAGCTGGTGGATTTTACCCGCAGGCTCTGGGTCAGCGCCGGCGCTGCAATCCCGCTGCTTGTCCTGACAATGGCACCGATGCTCGGGCTTCCGATCCGCCAGTGGCTTGGCGAAACGCTTGCCCTGTATCTGGAATTTGCACTGGCAACGCCTGTGGTGGTCTGGGCGGCGCGGCCGTTCTTTCATCGCGGCTGGACCTCGATCAAGACCTGGAACCTGAACATGTGGACGCTGATCATGATCGGCGTTGGCGCGGCCTATCTCTATTCCACGATTGCGACCTTTGTTCCACACCTGTTTCCGGCCGGGCTGCAAATGGCCGGCGGCCACATGCCGGTTTATTTCGAGGCGGCCGTGGTGATCATCGCGCTGGTATTTGTGGGCCAGGTACTGGAACTGAGAGCCCGCGAACGCACCGGCGACGCGATCCGCGCACTGCTTGATCTAGCCCCGAAGACCGCCCGCCGCATCCTGCCGGATGGCGAGGAGTATGATGCGCCGCTCGAAAACATTGTTGGCGGAGACCGGCTGCGGGTGCGTCCCGGCGAAGCCATTCCGGTGGATGCAGTCGTCATTGAGGGCCACAGCTCCGTTGACGAAAGCATGCTCACGGGTGAACCGCTTGCGGTGGAGAAAGGCCAGGGCGATCATGTCACCGGCGGCACCCTAAACAAGAACGGATCGCTGATCATTCAAGCCGAGAAGGTCGGTGACGAGACCATGCTGGCGCGCATTGTTGCCATGGTGTCATCAGCCCAGAGGTCCCGCGCACCCATCCAGGGGCTCGCCGACCGGGTTGCCTCCTATTTCGTTCCAGCGGTGGTTATCGTTGCTGTTCTGGCGTTCGTCATCTGGCTGCTGGTCGGTCCCGATCCGGCATTCGTGTTTGCCATTGTCTCAGCTGTTTCGGTGCTGATCATCGCTTGCCCCTGTGCCCTGGGATTGGCAACGCCGATGTCGATCATGACGGCTACCGGCCGTGGCGCTCAAGCAGGCGTTCTGATCAAGGACGCGGAGTCGCTCGAACGCATGGCAAAGGTCGATGTGCTGGTCGTCGACAAGACCGGTACACTGACCGAAGGCAAGCCGGCCCTGACCGATGTAGTGACTTTCGGGGAAATTGCCGAGATTGACATGCTGGCGCTTGTCCGGGGCATTGAATCCGGATCGGAACACCCGTTGGCCGAGGCTATTGTCGAAGGCATCGCTGCGCGCGATATCGAGGCGAAACCGGTGTCGGACTTCGAGGCGGTCACCGGCAAAGGCGTCTCGGGCCGATCAGGGGACAGGAAACTCGCGCTTGGAAATGCGGCCATGATGGACTTTGCCGGTGTCGACTACGGCGCTGCCGATGAGCAGGCCCATGCGCTTCGCTCGGACGGCAAGACTGCGATGTATGTCGCGATCGATGGCAGACTTGCGGGCCTCATCGCTGTGGCAGACCCGATCAAGGCAAGCACAGGTGATGCCATCAGGGCGCTGCATGAGGCCGGTCTCAAAATCATCATGGCGACAGGCGACAACGAGACCACGGCCCGCGCGGTCGCCGATCAGCTGGGCATCGACGAAGTGCGTGCCGGTGTTCTTCCTGAGGACAAGAAGGCATTGGTGGATGAGCTGCACAAGGCCGGCCACAAGGTTGCCATGGCGGGTGATGGCGTCAATGATGCACCTGCGCTGGCTGCGGCGGAAGTTGGCATCGCCATGGGGACAGGGGCCGATGTGGCCGTCGAGAGTGCCGGTGTCACCCTGCTCAAGGGCGACCTCGGTGGTATCCTGCGGGCGCGCAGATTGTCCGAGGCCACGTTGCGCAACATCAAGCAGAACCTGTTCTTCGCCTTCGCCTACAACAGTGTCGGCGTGCCGATTGCCGCAGGGCTGCTTTATCCGGTCACCGGAACCCTGCTGTCACCGATGATTGCGGCAGCCGCCATGAGCCTGTCTTCGGTGTCGGTGATTTCCAATGCGCTGCGTCTCAGGTCGGTCAAGCTTGACGCTTGACCTTCCAGCAGGTGGAAGTCTTATGAGAGAACCAGAATGCAATTTGGTTTCAGGTCAGGGAGGCAGACATGAACATCAGTGAAGCGGCTGACGCAACCAGCCTTCCGGCCAAGACAATCCGCTATTATGAGGATATCGGCCTCATCAAGCCGGCCCGCGCAACCAATGGTTATCGCGATTATGACGGCAACGATGTTCACCGTCTCGCCTTCATTCAACGTTCAAGAAGCCTCGGCTTCACCATTGACGAGTGCCGCTCACTTCTCTCGTTGTATGAAGACACGGAGCGCGCCAGTTCCGATGTGAAGGCACTGGCACTGGAAAAAATCGGGGAGATCGACCGCAAGCTCAAGGAGCTCAAGTCCCTGCGCAACACGCTCAAGACCCTTGCCGATCATTGCCACGGTGATGATCGTCCGGACTGCCCGATCATCGACGAGATCGCAGGGAGAAGCCGGGTATGAACGCGCGGAACATGGTAATTGCCGTGGCAATCCTGGGAGCTGGAATCCTGCTCTACCGCGTACTCGCGCCATCTGCTCCGGTCGCGACCGGAGCCGCTCTGGCCAGTGTGCAGGTTCCGGATCTCTCGCCAGATGCTCAAAAAGGCGAAAAGCTGTTCAACCGGTCGTGCGGTTCCTGTCACGGCACCAATGCGGCCGGACAGGACGGAATTGCACCGCCATTGATCCACAAGATCTATGAACCCAATCATCATGGGGACGCGTCATTCCACCTCGCAGCCAAGAATGGGGTGCGCGCGCATCATTGGTCTTTTGGCAACATGCCGCCGGTTGAAAGAATTACCGATCCTGAGCTCGACAGCATCGTTTTCTATATACGCGAGCTCCAGCGCGCCAATGGAGTGTACTGATTTGATGTCCGGACAGGCGCAACGATACCAGCAGCATTCTCACCGGTTTGTGAAGCGGGCAGTGCTTGTCTTGCAAGATCTGTCGGGGCAATACTGTTCGCAATGAAGAAGTCTGGTCGCCATCTACCCGGTCGCTGGAATGTGTTTCTGATACTGATGCTCGTATTTGCGAGTATCGTGCCAGGAGCCACGCATGCCGCGGCAATGGCTGGATCGGCAGCGGCCAGCAGCGGAATGCATCACATCGGCAACGGCGCATCCGCTGACCATTCGATGATGAACCATCGTCAGGGTAAGGATTTTCACTCAGCTGCCGTTCAGGATCAGGAGCAGACCGATCATTCGAGCATGCAGGATCAGTGCTGTCCGATGTCGTGTTCCTCTGCTCTCTGCTCGGTTGAACCGCTCAGCGAATCTGCCTTCATTCCCGACAATTTCGAGACCATACCCTTGCTGGGCCTTGTCGTCTCGGCCATGGCATTGCCGGAACGTCCTCCGCGCGCCTGAAGTGTAGCTGCGCCCGTTATCGGGCACCGTGGCCGGTTTCGATCGGCCAACCGCACTTCTATCGCAGTAGGACAATCATGTTTCGTACTCTCTTTGCGGCTGCAATGCCGCTGGTGCTCGCCGCTTGCACGGCTGCGGGCAGGCCTGCCGATATCATGCCGGGCAGTTCTCCGGCGGATTCCGTCTCAGGTATTCGCAACACCCACCATCACACAGTTCTTGAGGGATACTCCCATCGTGTGCCTGTGGATCCCAAACCCTGGCGTCAGCAAAATGATAGCCAGGCTCCCGGCGCGGGAGAAAGCTCATGAGGATCTCGCGAACAACCAGATCCATAGTGATCACGTCGTCGGCAGCCTTGGTCCTTGCCGGGTGCGTCAGCGATCAGGAGCTTGCCGGATACTCGGCGAAAGAAGCCGGTTTTGGCGTCGTCGCAGCATCCGTTTCCATCGGCACCCGAGGCAAAGAGGCGGTTTGGCTTCAAAACAAGGATCAGGCAAAAGCGGTTTCCGAACGCGTACACGGCTTGGTGCACAAGAAATCCATCAATGCTGACACCGCTGTTCAGGTAGCACTTCTGAACAACAAGGGCCTGCAGGCAGCCTATGCCGATATCGGCATGAACGCTGCAGAAGCCTGGCAGCAAAGCCTGCCTGAAAACCCAACGGTTTCGATCGGCCTGTTGGGGATTGGAGCGCCGGAACTTGGCGCATATCGTGCCATCGAAGGAATGATTGCGGCCAACATCCTGTCGCTCGCAACGCGACGGACACGTGTCGATATCGCAGATACGCGCTTCCGGCAGGCCCAGATGCGGGCGGTCGATGCAACCCTCAAGGTCGCAAATGACACACGCCGGGCCTGGGTCAATGCCGTTTCGGCGTTCGAAACAGTCGCTTATCTCAATCAGGCCAAGGTTGCAGCCGATGCGGCGTCCGAGCTTGCTCAGAAACTCGGCGAAAGCGGAGCGCTTCCAAAGGGCGGTCAGGCAAGAGAACATGCCTTTTATGCCGAACTGACCGGGCAGATGGCCGAAGCCCGGCTGGCGTCGCGGCTGGCCAAGGAAGAGCTCACGCGGATCATGGGGCTTTGGGGAAGCGAGGTCGATTACTACGTCCCCGACAAGCTGCCGCGGTTACCTCGCGGGCTCGTCAGGAAAAACCGGATCGAGCAGGAAGCGCTTGAAAACCGGGTCGATCTTCGCGTTGCAAAACTGGAACTGGAAGCCGTTGCTAAGAGCTATGGCCTCACTGAAGCCACGCGCTTTGTCACGGATCTGGAAATCATCTCGGGCTTTGAAGCCGAACGTGAGATCGAGACCGAATACGAGATTACCGGTGGCAATCTTGAGGAGAGCAGGACCCGGAAAACAGTGGTCACGCCGCAGCTTGAACTGGAGTTCGTGATCCCGATCTTCGATAGCGGCAAACCCCGTCTCCGCAAGGCCGAACTCGCCTACATGCAGGCAGCCAATCAGCTTGCCGAAAAGGCGGTCAACATCCGGTCCGAGGCGCGGTCGGCGCATACCGCCTACAGTTCGACCCATGAGATCGCCCGGCACTACCTCAACTCCGTGGTGCCCTTGCGCACCACGATCGAGGCGGAGTCGCTGCTGACCTATAACGGCATGATCTCCAACACGTTCGAACTCCTCGCCGATACCCGCGCCAAGATCGGAACCCTGATGTTGGCAATCAACGCCAAACGCGAGTTCTGGCTGGCAGATGTCAATCTGACCGCTGCGATCTATGGCGGCGGTACCGGTGCAAGCAGCGCGGCTGCGGCACCAACCGTTGGCGATGCTGGCGGCGGCGGCCACTAACTTTCCGGAAAGGAAAAGACCATGATGAACAGACGTCAATTGCTAGGTGCAAGTGCTGCCGGAGCGGCCCTTGTCTCCTCGACCGCCTGGTCGAGAACAACCAATATGGGGCTGCCTGATGCGGCTCTGATGGAAAGCCCGCTGACCCAGGCCCCGCTGATGCCATCTACCGGACCGAACTATAACCCGGTTGTCACACTCAACGGCTGGACCTTGCCATTCCGTATGAACAACGGAGTGAAAGAGTTCCACCTTGTCGCCGAACCGGTGGAGCGTGAACTGGCAGACGGCATGACCGCCTATCTGTGGGGTTACAACGGCCAATCCACCGGCCCGACCATCGAAGCCGTGGAAGGCGACCGGGTTCGGATCTATGTCACCAACAAGTTGCCCGAGCATACCTCGGTGCATTGGCACGGGCTGATCCTGCCATCGGGAATGGACGGCGTGGGGGGGCTTTCCCATCCGGCGATCCCACCCGGCAAGACCTACATCTACGAGTTCGATCTCGTGAAGTCGGGGACCTTCATGTACCACCCGCACGCTGACGAGATGGTGCAGATGGCTATGGGAATGATGGGCTTCTTCATCATTCACCCGAAAGACCCGGCGTTCATGCCGGTTGATCGCGATTTCCTGATCATGCTCAACGCCTTCGACATCGATCCCGGCTCCTACGTGCCGAAGATCATGACCATGGCGGACTTCAATCTTTGGACATGGAACAGCCGCATCTTCCCCGACATCGATCCGCTTGTCGTGTCGAGGAACGATCGCGTCCGGGTGCGCGTCGGCAACCTGACCATGACCAACCACCCGATCCACATGCATGGCTATGATTTCGAGGTGACTTGCACCGATGGGGGCTGGGTGCGGCCTGAAGCCCGATGGCCGGAAGTGTCGATCGATATACCGGTGGGGGCAATGCGGGCCTATGAATTTGACGCCGTGCACCTGGGCGACTGGGCCATCCACTGCCACAAATCCCACCATACGATGAATGCCATGGGTCATGACGTCCCCACATTCATAGGTGTCGACAAGTCCAAGGTCACCAGGAAGATCCGGGTGGTGCAGCCCGAATACATGCCGATGGGCACAGCGGGCATGGCAGACATGGGCGAAATGTCGATGGAACTGCCCGACAACACTGTGCCGATGATGGCCGGCTGGGGCCCCTATGGCCCGCTTGAAATGGGCGGCATGTTCTCCGTCGTCAAGGTCCGTGAAGGGATCTCGGCTGGAGATTACAGCGATCCAGGCTGGTACGAAAACCCGCCCGGAACCCAGGCCTATGAATGGACCGGCGAGCTGCCGGAATTCGCCAAGGCAGCAGACGCAACAACAACAATCACGCCAACGCCGGTGAAATCCGGCAGCAACGGCTAACCTCTTCGACCCGAAGTGTTCACGAAAGGAACAACACCCATGAAAACTCTTCTGATTGCATCCGCATCCTTCCTCGCGATGACAGCATTGGCTGTTGCCGCTGGAACCCATTCCGGCGGTCATGACGACATGATGGCCATCGGCAAGCCCGGCAAGGCGTCCGAGGTCAGCCGCACAATTGAAGTGATCATGAAGGAAACCGACGACGGCGAAATGATCTTCGAGCCCAAGGAGATCAACGTCGAGAAAGGCGAGACCATTCGCTTCATGGTGATGAACAAGGGCGAACTCGAGCATGAGTTCGTCCTTGATGATCATGAAGGTGTGATGGAGCACAAGGGGCTGATGGAACGCATGCCCGAAATGGAACATGACGATCCCAATTCCGTGCGCCTCGATCCGGGCATGGATGGCGAAGTCATCTGGAGCTTTGCCAATGCGGGCCCGTTCGAATTCGCTTGCCTGATTCCCGGTCACTACGATTCAGGCATGAAGGGCATGCTCACCGTCACCGGCCACTGATCAAACCGACCGATTCCGACACAAACCGAGGTAAGACATATGCGAAAATTCACGACACTCATGTTCGTAGCCATGATTGCTGCTACCGGCAGTTCGGCAGCTCTTGCCACCGAGTACACCAAGGGCAAGGTCAAAAAGGTCGACATGAAGGCCGGCAAGGTCACCATCATTCATGAAGAACTGGCCAATCTCGACATGCCCGCCATGACCATGGTGTTCCGCACAGTTGATCCGGCCATGCTGGAGAAGATGAATCCTGGTGACGACATCGAGTTCATCGCCGACCGGGTGAAAGGCAAACTGACTGTCACAGAGCTGAAATAACCGCCGAAAGGCAAGTGGCGGGAAATCGAAGCTTCTCGCCACTTGCACCTGTTGTTTATCGCCAAGACCACTCCCGGATTGCCGGGCTGAAAGGCCTCCGATGAAACTTTCCCGTCGCCGTTTGCTCGCCGGTTTCTCTTCCGGTCTCGTCGCCTGCCAGTTGCCTGAACTGTCACTGGCAAAATCACCGGATGGGTTCTTCGACCTCATTGCCGCGCCTTCGAAGCAGCGGCTTTACCTGCCCGATGCGCCCACGTCGGATCTTTGGACCTACAACGGATCTGCACCGGGGCCGGAAATCAGGGTGAAAAAGGGTGGGCGCGTCCAGGTACGCTTTACCAACAAGCTGGAAGAGCCGACATCGGTCCACTGGCATGGAATTCGCATCGACAACTCGATGGATGGCGTTTCCGGGCTGACTCAGAAACCGGTCGAGCCCGGCGATTCATTTTTGTATGACTTTGTTGCGCCCGATGCAGGCACCTTCTGGTACCACGCCCATAACAAAAGCTGGAACCAGGTCGCGCGCGGCCTTTATGGACCACTTATTGTTGATGAGGTTGAGCCCGTTTTCGAGCGTTCAAACGACATTACGCTTGTTCTTGATGATTGGCGGCTGGCCGGCGAAGGTGTGCTGGACGTTGCGAGCCTTGGATCGATGATGGAATGGGCGCATGGTGGGCGGCTGGGCAACTGGCTGACCGTGAACGGCCAGAGCCGTCCGGTGACTGACATTGTCCGCGGCCAGACCTATCGCCTCCGGCTCATCAATGCGGCCAATGCACGTGTCTTCGAAATTGATCCAAACCGTTTCGGCGCAACCCTCATCGGCTTTGATGGCCAATCATTCACCGAGCCTGCCAAGTTTGATTATGCGCCACTCATGCTGGGGCCAGCCCAGCGCGTGGATCTGATGGTCGTGGCCGAAAGCGATTTTACCATTGCAGAAGTCTCCGGGGACACCCCTTACCCTATCGCGGGATTCTCGGTCAGTGATGCCGAGACCACGGAAGCGCCGAGATCCGACATCAAGCTGCAGCCCAATGTTCTGCCGGCCCCTGACCTCGCCAGTGCCCGGCGCATCCGCCTGCAAATGACAGGCGGTGCGATGGGAGGCATGATTGACATCATCTACAAGGGAAAAAAGCTTCAGGGAGATGATTTCCGCACCGCAAGACAGGCCTGGGCCTTTAACGGAGTGGCCAATCTCGCCGAGGAACCGTTTTTCGAGGCCCGGCAGGGCGAAACCATTCTTATTGAAACCGTAAACCGGACCGCCTGGGTTCATGCCATGCATGTCCATGGTCATCATTTCCAGATTCTCAACAGATCCGGATCTGATGTCGATGAGGGCAAACCATGGCGGGATACGTTTCTGATCGGGCCAGATCAGACGACCGAGATCGCTTTCGTGGCCGACAATCCCGGCAAATGGCTGTTCCATTGCCACATGCTTGAACATGCGGCAGCCGGCATGAACACCTGGTTTGAGGTGCTCTGATGGGCAAGCGAACTTATGACCTCAGAGCCAGAGCGGGTCTCCCGAAAGGAATGTATCGATGATAAAACGACGGAACCTGCTCGCCGGTGGCGCGGCACTTGCAGCCAGTGGCGCTCTCTACGCTTGGGCAGATAACCGCTTCACGTCTCAAACGACCGATGTCGCAAACCGCCCTGTATTGCAGTTTCCGCCGCTGATCGACTCGGTCGATACCGGCAAATTCCTGGTCACCGCCCAGTCAGGCACAACATCCTTCTTTCCGGGCCATCCAGCAGAAACGATTGGCTTCAATCAAGCCTATCTCGGACCCGTGGTTCGGATCAGGAACGGAGCACTGCGGCCGAGTGTGGAAAACGCACTGCCATGGCCGGTCAGCGCGCACTGGCATGGCCTGGTGGTGCCAGGCAATCACGATGGAGGACCACATCTTCCCGTCAAACCGGGAGAGGTATGGGCACCGGACATGGAAATTGGACAGGGACCCTGCACCGCGTTCTTCCATACCCACATCCATGGTCGAACCGCGCGCGATGTGTACGCCGGTCTGGCTGGTGTGCTGCATGTTGCAGACGGGCTTGACGGCGAACGAGGCTTGCCGGAAATCTATGGTGTCGATGACCTGACGCTGCTGCTTCAGGATCGCCGGTTCTCCGGGGACGGCCAGCCTGTCTACGCCAACTCGATGATGGACATCATGCATGGCATGACCGGCGACACGATAGTGGTCAATGGTCAGGTAGGTTCAGTTGCCGCTGTGCCGAAGGCAGTCGTGCGGCTACGCTTGATCAACGGTTCGAATGCGCGGATCTATTCACTGTTCTCCAGCGACGACCGGCCCATTCACCTGATCGCAACGGATGGTGGATATCTGCCAGCCCCTGTGCAGCTTGAGACGCTCCGTCTCGGACCGGGAGAACGGGCCGAGATTCTGGTCGACTTCTCGAATGGTCATGGCATGTCGCTGATGAGTGAGGGTGACCCCAATTCGGGTATGGGCGGTATGATGGGAAGGGCACGCGGCCTGCTCGATGATATAACCGGGGGCAGGCGGTTCGAAGTGCTTCCGTTCCGGGTCGACGGGCGGCTTGCCGCCAAGGTCACACGCATCCCCGATGCGCTCGGAGGAGATCGACCTGATCTCACAGCCGCCAGGGTCTCAAAGCTGCGCAACTTCTCTCTCGATATGGGTATGGGAGGCGGAATGATGGGATCAGGCGGAATGGGTCGCGGCATGATGGGCGGCATGGCCATCAACGGGCAGCCATTCGACATGAGTGCCATCAACGAACGCGTGCGCCTCGGCGACACGGAGAAATGGGTGGTCGGCACCAGCATGCTCGCACATCCATTTCATGTTCATGGTGTCTCCTTTCAGGTGATCAGCGAGAACGGACGAGAACCGCGGCCGGAGAGCCAGGGATGGAAGGACACGGTCGTTGTCGACAGCCAAACCGAGCTGCTTGTCCAGTTCACTCAGCCAGCGTCGGAGGAAACGCCGTTCATGTATCATTGCCATATTCTTGAGCATGAAGATGCCGGAATGATGGGGCAATTCACAGTGAGTTAAATGCGTTCGCCGGGCTCGCGCCAACCTGGAGACTGGAAATTCCTTAATCAGAAAGCATTGGAATGTGACGGCGACGCGTGCGGTTTGTCGCAATTGATGAATACCTTCGTCAAAGCGCGCATCGTCCGGTATGATTTTCTGTCTATGGCTTGCTGCTGCCCGCAGCCTAATGGCAGAGGGGAATGGAGCCTTTCTACCGCACGTCCGACCGGTCAAGTCATCGACGGAACAGATTGCAGCCTCACTTCATGAGGTACTTGGCCAGTGCGGCAATGGCCAGGATTACCAGAATGGCAATCAGCAGCATCCAGACACCGCCAAGCCCCATAATCCCGCCTCCCATTGTGTCGTTCATCATTTCCGGTCCTCCATGGCTTTGGCCCCCGCGGCCTGCCGTTGTGTAAGCCAGACCACGGCAAGCGGGATGAAAATCCACTGAAGAAGCGGGCTCAGTCCTGTTCCGAACGGCGGCACCAGTGGCATGAGGTCGGAGTAGGTCCAGCGCTCCGATATGTTGGTGTAGTAAAATTCAAAACCAACAGTCAGACCTATGCCCACCCCGACGAACAAGAGCGTTTGCCAGGCTTTGGGTGCTTCAAACCAAAAGCGGGATCGTGCGGCAGCACTGGTAATCCAGAATGCAGTCAAGGCGAATCCGATATCCCCGAATGTTGCCGAAGAACAGAGCTTGATGCCGTCCCAATGGTTCATCTCGATCATGCCCGCATAGGTGGGCGCCTGCCAGAACTCCCAGACGAAGTGCAGCAGGAAGGAAAATACGATCACCGAAAATTCGGGCAGGCGTGTCATGTTGTCTGGTCTCGTTTCAAGAAGCGCAGAGTGTCCGCCTCCACTCCTAACACCCTAATGGTTACTGTAGGGGGAAGGTCAAGCTACCTTCGTGATTTGCTCAAAGGGGACAGCGATCATGCTCTGTGCTACCGGACAAGCATAACTATTGCCGAACAAAAAAGCTGATCCGATCCACCTGATGCCTCCATACGCAGGAATCTGAAGTCTTTTGGCCGGTCCTTGATGACACGTAGAGGCTCGTTGCGAAAACAGATCGGTGACCGCATTGATGCCAACACGGACATGGTAGCGCAGAACGAAGAATGCCAAGCCTGCCTAGCTAGGCACTGGCTTGTCAGAACAGATTCAATGATCAGAAATGGTATGAGCTATCAGTAGCCAAGTCAGCTGTTCAGGTTATTAGTAGTGTCGGCTTTCAAGAAGAGCTGCCGCGGCCCCCAATGACCGAAACGAGGGCGCATATCTGACCGGCGGCTTAGAGGCCGGTGAGCGAACCCGCTGCGCGGGAGGGTGCCCGTGGCGGCTGAGGTGCTTGACCGTCGACCGCAGGCGGATTGAACGGCGGCCACAGGCAGAACATCGAGGGTTTCGTCAACAAGAAGCCTTGTGCACCACTTCTTCTCGTTCCAATTCAAGCCGAGAATTTTCCTGCTTAAGCCGCCAACGTCTGGCGACATAGAAAACGAGCGCCTTGCGAGTTTCGATTGTTATATGCATCTTGTCTTCGAAGCCGTACTCCAGCCGAACAGCCTGAGCTTGTGCATGGGATAGATCCGAACGCGGACGTATCCACATGCGCACAAAGCTGTGCCAATCCGTGTCAAAGGGTATCGATGAAGAAGGGGCGCCCCTGCGCGAGTTGCGAGTTCACCTCCTCATAGGTGTGAACGATGAAGTTTACGGGCGCAGTCACATGATGGGTGATCGCCAGTTCCTGCACAAAGCGTTCGCCCGCTTTCTCCCAGGCTTCATACTGATCGGCAAAATGACTGTAATTAACGATCACCAGGAGATCGTAATCCGACAGATAGCCACTTTTCCGATCCTCGACCCAGTCTCCGCGGGCGTAGGAGCCGAATAGGATGAGCTTGAGAATCCGTCCTCGCTTGTGTTTGTCGGACAGCTTGGTTTTCTGGACTTCTTCGAATTCATCGAACAAAATTGCGGCGACGCGCTGCAGTTCGCGCTGCTTGCGCTCTGGCAGGTGTGTCAGCCTGTCGATGTTCATCGAAATATCCTTCAAATCTAAAGTCATAGAGTCGCAGCCCTCGGGCGAATGCCGCTGGCTGTCTAGTCTTATCAGGATCATACGGTCGTGCGAAAGGCGCATGATCTCCTCCGGCTCAACGAGATCTTCGGTGCCGATTGAGTCATCCGGTTTGCGTCAGCAGTCCTGCTGGTGGAGATCCACGCCTTGCCCGGCAGCTAGAACTTGTCGGACAGCAGGCCCTCGATCTGTGCCTCCGCAAATCGCCCCTGCGAGCGCCAGACTGTTGTCTTCGACTTACCCGAAGCTGCCATGATGGCGTGGGTGCCGAGCCCCTCGGCGGTTAGCAGGATAATCCGCGCCCGCTAGACATGCTTCTGGGCCGCGTCCCGATCAGAGATCGAGTGCCTCAAGCCTATGGTGGTCCGAAGCCGAAACAACCATGGAAATCCCGCGCGCATGACGCAGATTCGCATTGATGAAAACAGATGGGAATCCCAATTCGGACTCTTCCGTTTGGTTCAATCCACAAACGTTCAATCTTGAGGAAGGCAGCTACTGACGGATCATGTCTTCCGGGAGTGGCGGTGTATAACCCAGCTTGTTGATGACGGTCGCAGCGATCGGATGATGGGCCTTCATCATGACCAGCGCGAGGTGATATTCATACCGGCGTTGGTCAACCAGAAAATCCTCGCCACTCCCTTGTTCAGGGGTCCCGAGCAGTTCATAGAGCTCTTGGGCCTTTGCCAATCGACACCGTTGTTCGCGAATGATGTCGATCGCAAGTCGCTCAAGCTCGTCTTGCTCAAGTTCCGCGAGAATCGTCTCAATGGCATGCTTTGGGCAATCGGGTTTGAGTTCCAGGCTGCGTATATCCGGCAATATTGCACCACCCCTTCGGCTTGGTCCGCGGTGCGCCCCCGCGAACGAACAAGATCTTGACCCCAAGCCGGGGGTTAGAAAACCGCCACAGACAGTCCCTGCGACCTTTAGCACCGAGGCACCTGGACATACGTCACAAGCCCCCGGCCAATGGCCAGAGGATCCTGGGTGTCGGGTCGGCCGACACCAAACCGCTGTGGTGGGGTTTCTACGCCCCGAGGCGGCGCGTACCGCCTCGGGGAAAAGCATATTTCATCAGGATGATGAACGCCAGACGCCAGCCCGGATGTTTACATTGAAATTATTCGACATTCGCAACAAGTGCGGTTGCCGACGCTGGAGCGATTGCACCATCAGCGAGAACAGATGAACGAAAATCCCCCGCTGCTCCAAGCCGCGACCGCATGTCGGCGCCTGTGTCGAACAGACCGGCATAGATCATGACCTTCCCGATCCGCACTGGCGTGCCCACTTGTTCGAAGCGGCAATCGATCGACCTGAAAATCCGCGCCATTCGGGCGTCGAAGACCGATACGATGTGTTCGATGCCGGCCCGCTGGGCGACTTCAACCATCCCGCACAAAAGCTCGACAGTGGTTCGGTTGACCATGTGGTTTGCTTCTGCCCGATCCCTCGCCTCGAAGATTTGCGGATTGACCGCAAAACGTGAGCTCTCCCAGATCAATGGACTTTCGACCGTGCCACCAGGCATCAGCACGGAAAACACGTCTCTGAGCATGTTGGGACCGGTCGTGGGGAGCAGACGCACAGCGCCACGAAGCTGTCCTGACCTTTCATCGAGCGACAGAAGGTAGAGAGGGTCTTCGGCATCGAACCGGTCGATCTCCCGTCCGTTTTCGACTTTGACGTCCCAGCCAAGGCGACCAGAAAAGACTTCGGCCCGCATGCGGAACATTTCGTCGAACAGCTCGGGATACTTGTCCTGATCGGCACTTTCGACTGCAAATATCATGATGGTGGTCTCCGTTCATTCATTGATGACGGAGACACCAGTTATCGGCTGGGTTTCGAGAAGAACATCCGGTCCAACAGCTGGGTTTACAAGGGATCAAAGAGCAGCCCCGCTCTATGAGCGATTGAAACGGCATGGGTATTGCTGGTGGCATGGAGCTTGTGGCGGGCGCTCTCCAGATAGCAGCGCACGGTGTGCTGCGACAGGCCGAGAATGACAGCGCATTCCCAGGCCGTCTTGCCCTCGGCGATCCATTGCAGGCATTCCAGTTCACGCGGAGAAAGAACTGCAGGCTCGCTCGCATGTCCCTCGATGCCAAGCACACGATCGTGGATGTGCGTCGCAAGAACCTGGAAGTCACGCATATAGAGAAGTTTCGCGCTCGCCCAGTCGCGGGCGGAAAGATCTGACGTCACGGAGAACAAGGCACGGTCGCCGCAGCGACCGTGCACTGGAACTGTCAGTCCGCGGAGCCCGATACCGAATTCGCCGGCTTCACCAAAAAAGGTCTTCAGCCGCCCCGTCGGATTTCCAAACTCGTCCCAATCAAGGGGAAGCATACGGCGAAAGCCAAGACGAACAACTGGATCGACATCGACATACTGCCGGTTCTTGTAGTGTGCGACCCACTCGGGAGAATAGGTTACGGCGAGATAGGGATCGATCTCATTTTGACCAGAAACGCCGACACCAAAATACGCAATGGTATTCAATGCGTATCGGGAGGCCACGTCTTTCAGGAACTCGATTGTCGAGTTTCGGTCAGCAACATCTGAAATTCTTGAGAGTGCGTCCATCAAATCGGAATCTGCGACATTCTCCAACGTCTTACCTTTCCTGGAACCTGAGATTCGGGCGCAATATTTCCATTATGAGTCGCATATGCAATGCATAGTTGTCGAACCAGACAAATTCTAGATCGTCAGCTTCCGGGCGTTGTTTGATGGGGAATCCTGTCAGGTATTAAAGGCGATAACGAGCGGCAGGCCGAACAGCGCCGCCCAGGCCCGGGCGGCCGCCTTCTGGATAGCGACGATGTTGGTATCGCCGGTCCACCAGCCATTACCAGTTGCCACGATTACGCTCGGTTTGTAGATCATCGACTGCAGGATCGGCCAGACCAGGAGCTGCTCATAGCAGATCAGCGGAGCGATGAGCGTCCCGGCAAATCTGCCTGTAGGTTTGCCGAAAACATGGGCCGTGGCGCCACCCGATGCCCAGGGTTGCCACATTGAAACCGGCACGGGCATGCGTTCGCGGTAGAGGATTTGTGCGCCCTTCCCCGACACTTCCATCATGACGTTGTCGTAGCCCTCGGCACTGATAAGGATTGCACCCCCGTTCACAGTCACATCAAGATCCTGAAGTGCGCGGACCCAGAGGTGTTCGGTTGTCGGCGTCCAGATCCCGAATGCACTTTCGGGAAGGACGATGTTTTTCACGCCGGCTTTCGCCGCGTCCTGAACCAATGCCAGCGTGGCGAGATGCTGCGCATAATCCGCGTGCTGACCGGGAGAGGCATAGTTGAAGTGCGTGTCGATGCCGATCCAGCCTTCCGGTGGATGCGGTTCGCTCCAGTCTAAGGACGACAAGGCGAAAACTGCACCGATAACAAGAGCAACGATCGGCCACGCCCGCGTCGTCATAGCCGATAAGGTGTGAGCCATGGCAATCAATCCAAACCAGCCCAGACCTGGAAACAAGACGCCTGCGGCCGTGATTGGGTTCGCCCACCCGATGATGCCAAAGGGCGGAACGCTCATCAGGATCCATGCAAGCGCGTAGCGCAACGGTCGGTGCCATCCTGATTTCCGAGTCCAGAGAACGGCATGGACAAGTACGAACAGAGACGAGGCCGCGAGCCACAGGGCAAGCCCGATCCACATATCACTCGCGTAGAAGATTGAGACGCCAACAGGCAGCCCGCGCGACGCTGCAAGGAAATAGGCCAGCGCCACCAACCCAGCGACGAGCCGGTTCGGCGCAAACGCCCAGAACGTTGGAAACAGGACGGCGGCGGGCAAGGCCAGCACCTCGCCGCTCCAGGCAATTGCACCGATAGTGGCGCTGCCTGCACCAAGGCCGATGCTGATCAAGCCGTCACGGAACGAAGGTAAGGATGGGCGTCGCCAGCCCGAGAACACCATCGGCCGGGATCGGCCCGAAATATCGTGAGTCATAGGAACCTTTGAATGGTGAGTGGAGAAACAGAAAACCCGGCGGCATTGCACCACCGGCGTAGGGCGTTATCGGCCTGCCCGAACCATCATTTGGCTGGACCGCGGATCGCGGCAAATTCACCCCGCCGATTACGACAGACGCGCCGATTTCAATCGACTGTCCGGGGAGTGCAACAACGGTCTTGATCAACGGACTAAGCCAGCCCGGGCAAAAGCCGCGGCGCAGATACCCGCGCTCACGGGCCCGTCGAAACTCGTGCGTTAACGGCGGACAGATGAAGATGCGATCCCCGACGCGAATGGCGCGGCTCAGCATCTCTATGCGCCAGATCCCGAGCGGATAGCTCGGCGTCAGATTGATCCGCAGCCCCATCCCATAGGCTGCGACAAACAGGGCTACCGGAAGGAAAAGAAGCGCTGTCACTACGGCAATGCGTCGCCTCCGTGTCATTGCTTGAGCCCTTGGCTCTTACTCTGCGTTTGCCGCAACGCCTCCGATTCCTTCAGTGCCTGCTGGGTCCGTTGCTGGGCGATGAGCTGCTGGCCAGCGCGCATGAACGGCCAGGCGGCAGCAAGCTTCTGCTTCTCGGCCGGCGACATACCCTTGGCCGCTTTGTCGAAGGTCGAACCCGAGGGGTCCCTAGCACCGTTGCCGAGCAAGGTCCGTTCTCCGAACCGTTCGGATACCGCCTTGTTGAGGGTATCAAGTTCGGCCTTCACCATGCGGTCGGCGAGGGCAAATCCAAGTGCTGCGGCTAAGTCGTTTCGGTCGATGGCGTCGCGCACCTTTTCCATGGCGCGCGCGGCGGCCGGCGACAGGGATGGAATATCGATCGAGGTGCGCTTGCGGTGCCCTTCCTCCTCGGCAGCGTACTTCTTCATCGCGTTCTGTCGCATGTTCAGATAGCTCTCGAGATCGCGACGGAGCGCAGGAATGTTGACCTCCGCTACGCGCCGGTCTTGCCGATCCGCCCGGCTTGCCAGAAGTCCTTCGCGACCGCGCAACGCACCGAAGCTTGCCGCATTCAGTTCGATTTCGCCAAGACGCTGGCGGGCAACGCTTGCGTCTTCCAGAACGGTCTCCATACGCATCGCCTTGAAGGCGGTTTCTGGATCCGCATAGACAAGACGAATACGGTCAGAGAGATTGTCCCACTGCTTTTGCAGGGCCGGATCGGACTGCAGCTTTTCGGCGACCGCGTCAGTGACCGACATTGTAAAACTGGAGACGCCTTTGACCATTGGCTCGGCCTTTCTGGCTGTTTGACTGGATTGGTGAAGCGGAAAATCGACAAGACCGAGCCGCGCGCCGGCGGTGCGAAGCCGGACGCTGAGATCGACGAGTCTCTGTTTCTGCCGAATGGTCCATTGGACGCGATCGCGCATCAGCGTCCGGGCAACGCGAACGAGATGCAGGCCGCGATTATTGGCGAAGCGCAGCGCCTGGGCATAGAACCGGCCGCCCGCATAATCGAGCGTGACCTCCTTGGCGTTCTTCCGCGAAAGGAGCCTCTCAAGCCCGCCAGCCATCTTGAAGGATCGGCTTCCATAATAGAGCGCCATGTCCTCCCGGTGCCGCGTCATCGCGACATAGGTCAGATGCCGGTCCAGCGAGAGCGAGGCGAGCACCTTGACGCGGTCGACGGTTGCACCTTGCGATTTGTGGATCGTCGTCGCGTAGCCATGATCAAGATTGCGATAGAAACGCTGATCGACGTCCACGTGGTGCGCGTCCTCCCCCTCGCCGACGGCCACCGTGATCCTGCCGGGCGCTGCCTCGACGATTTTGCCGATCATGCCGTTCTTGACGCCAAGCGAACCTTCGTTCTTAAGGAACACGATCTGGTCGCCAACGGCGAACTGCCGGGGTCCATCCTCGGTCTTGAAGGCGTGGCCTTCTTCGATCAGACCGCGCTCAACGAGCTTTTCACGCGCCATGATGTTGAGCTGGCGTACATCGCGGCGCAGATGCGCGAGTATCAAGGTTGATTTGTCCGGATCGTAGTCGCGGTTCCAGTCAGCGATCAGGGTTTCGATGGCATCAAGCTTGAGCGGCCGCCCGATTACCCGGCCTTTCGCGCCATAAGATGACAGCGCTTCGGCAACGCGCCCGCGCGCCAGATGGAGCGAGGCGGCGCGCATCCAGTCTTCTTTCTGGCGATAGATGGTTTCGAGCTCGGCATAGCCGGTGCGTTCGACGATGGCACGGAAGGCAGCGCCCGCCTCGATCGGTTGAAGCTGCTCGGCATCACCGACCAGGACGAGTTTGGCGCCGGCCTTGGTGACGGCTTCGACGAAGGTCGCCATGTGCCGGGATGACACCATGCCTGCTTCATCGAGAACGAATATCGTCCTATCATCGAGAAGCCGGCGTCCCTGTTTCCAATTGAGCTCCCACGACGCCAACGTGCGGGAGGGAATGCCGGCCTCTTTCTCCAAACCCTCCGCCGCCTTACCTGCAAGCGCACCACCAACGACGTTGTATCCGGCCAATTCCCAAGCCTCGCGGGCTGACTTCATCATCGTGGTCTTGCCGGCTCCTGCCCGGCCCACTATCGCTGCAATCCGCGCCGGCCCAGCAACATGTTCGATAGCCGTCCGTTGTTCTTCCGACAGCCGGTCATGCCGGGCAAAGACGGTTTCCAGGACTTTCGCCGCAACCGCGAACCCGTCCCTTCCCGAAAGCCAGTTTGCGCGGGAGATCATTTCGGCCTCGAGCCTGATCATCCCCCGGGTCGTCAGCCGTGCCGCGACCCGTGCACCAGTCGCAAAATCGATTGTCTCGTCAGTGAGTTTCAGGCAGTCCGGGCTTTCCGTAATCCGAGTGAGAAGCCGCTGGAAGCGCTCCGGATCGTCGACATAGCGATGCAAGATCTTGGCGATGTCGCGCTGATCGAAGACGCTTCGTTCGGATGTGATGATATCGAAAACGAGTTCAGGCCTGTGTTCGATCCGGGCGGCGTTCTTTTTCCGTTGGGCCTCATGCAATGCCAGCCGTTCGAGATCGATCCTGGTTCCCGCATCGCCCGCTTTGCGCTGTAGCGCCTTGGCCGCAACGCCGATATGGGTTGTCGGCTCGATGTCGATGCCACGTTCAGCGTAGGACCGGCCATCGACACGGATTTCGAGGCCCGCCATGGCCAGATGCTGGTTTTGGAGATCGAGCCATCTCTGCCGCTGTTCGAGGAATTCCGCCTTCTCGCCGGACCAAAGTTTGTATTGGATTTTCCCGGTTTTGGTTCGAACCGGATTTCCATCCGGGCCGAGCACCGCGACCTTCTTGGAACCGAACCCGTCCTGGGTGAGCGGGCGCAATGTCGTCATCAGATGGATATGCGGATTGCGCGCGCCAATCCGGTTCTGATCCTGATCAGAACCAAAGGATTTGGCGCCATCAGGAATGCCATCACTATGGAAGACCCAATCGGCCACTTGCCCGCGAGCGAGCACTTGCTCTGAGACGAACTGCCTGAAGAGCGCGATGTTCTGGTCGCGAGTAAGCTCGACGGGCAAAGCGACAATGAATTCCTTGGCGAGCTGGGCGTCGTTGCGTTTTTCGAATGCCTCGACCTTGTTCCAGAAGGCTTCCGCTGCCCCAGCAACCGAACGATCGGCGATCGTGTCCCGCGCCCATTTCGGAGCATCGGGGGGGAGCAAGAATTCTTCGTGGGCGAGGTTCTTCTTGTTGGAATAGTCGACTGTGCGCGCTTCCGCCTCGTGGCTCATCTTCGCGCAATGGCGATAGGCCGCAGACAAAACCGCGCTGCGACCATTCCCGCGCGAAATAATCTGGGGTGTAAAATGCGTGATCGCCACGGTTCATCAGGCTCCTGCGAGACAAGTTCATCCTTGTTCCGCAGGCCGCCGCCCCGGCCCGACTGGGGCCGCAGCGAGCCACGTCGCCCCAGCGACGTATTACTGCGCCCTTGGACGCATTCCTTCGGAACGCAGGGATGATCTCTCAAAGCGTCGGATCTGCCGACCCGGCATTTCTGCCGGGATGCGCTTCACGCGCTCCCGGGCGATTCTCCTCATGCCTTCGGGGCATTCGTGACAATCGGGAGCAAACGGAATGAAGAAGCCATCATCCAGAATCAAAGAAGAGATCGCCAAACTCCAGGAGCAGCTGAAGGCCGCAGAGACGCGTGAGGCCGAACGGATCGGCCGGATCGCGCTCAAGGCAGGGATTGGCAAAGTCGAAGCCGATGACGGCAAGCTGCTGACGGCGTTTGAGGACCTAGCCAAACGGTTTCGTGAGCGCGGCAGCGAGATCCGGAAAGTCCCTCCCGCGCAAACCCCGTCTGGCGCGGCTTCGCGCGCGAGTAGCGAGGCTTGAGCGCATGCGACAGGCAAGCCAATCGGACAAGCGCAGGAAAGACACGCGCGAGAAAATTCAGCTCGGCGGCCTGATTGCCAAGGCAGGCTTGCGCTACGAGAAGCGCGCGCTCCTGCTTGGCCTTCTGATCGACGGCGGGGGGCGGATCAAAGGCGACGAGAATGAGCGAGAACGGCTGACGGCGATCGGAGCGGAGGCGTTTTCAGATGACACCGAGTAAGCTCATTCTTCTGCTCGCGCCTGTCGGCATGATGATCGCCGTCTGCATCGGGTTAAAAGGTTCCGAAGCCTGGTTGGCGCAATTTGGAAATTCGGTTGAGACGCAACAGACGTTTGGGCGGATCGGCATCGCCATACCCTATGGCCTAGCCGCGGGTCTCGGCATCGTTTTCCTGTTTGCAGCGCGCGGAGCAATGGCGATCAGGTTCGCCGGCTACGGTGTTCTGACCGGTGCAATTGCCGTGATCGCCGTTGCCGCGACGCGGGAATTTACACGCCTCAGCGGTTTTGCAGATACGGTTCCGGCGGGACATAGCCTGCTCGAATATGCCGATCCTGCAACCGGCATCGGCGCAATGCTCTGCTTCATCGCCGGCATGTTTGCATTCCGCGTCGCTCTCAGTGGTGATGCGGCGTTCGCGACAATGAAGCCGCGGCGGACGACGGGAAAGCGCGCAATCCACGGATCGGCCGACTGGATGTCCGTCACCGCCGCCAAGAATATGTTCGGCGAGGGTGGAGGCATTGTCCTTGGCGAGGCATATCGCGTCGACCAGGACAGTGTGGCGAGCCGACCATTCCGGACTGATGTCAAAGATACGTGGGGCAATGGCGGAAAATCATCGCTGCTCTGCTTCGACGCCTCGTTCGGGTCAACGCACGGACTGGTCTTTGCCGGATCGGGCGGGTTCAAGACCACTTCGGTAACGATCCCTACGGCGCTCAAATGGGGTGGAGGGCTCGTTGCGCTCGATCCGTCAAACGAGGCGGCACCCATGGTGATCGATCAGCGGCGGCGTGCTGGGCACGATGTTTTCGTGCTCAGCCCCAAGGACGCTTCGGTCGGGTTCAATGTGCTCGACTGGATCGGTAGGTTCGGCGGTACCAAGGAGGAGGATGTCGTCGCCGTAGCAAGCTGGGTTGTGACCGATACCGGACGTCAGACTTCAATGCGCGACGACTTCTTCCGCGCCTCCGCCCTGCAACTCATCACCGCGCTGATCGCCGACGTCTGCCTGTCAGGGCATACGGAAAAGGAAAACCAGACGTTGCGCCAGATGCGCATGAACTTGTCCGAACCTGAGCCCAAATTGCGCGAGCGATTGCAGAGGATCCACGACAATTCAGAATCCGCATTCGTTCGAGAGAACGTCGCCGCCTTCGTCAACATGACGCCGGAAACCTTCTCCGGTGTTTACGCCAACGCGATCAAGGAAACACACTGGCTGAGCTACCCGAACTATGCTGCACTCGTTTCAGGTTCGAGTTTCTCGACCAATGGCATTGCCGGCGGCAAGACCGACATCTTCGTCAACCTCGACCTTAAAACACTGGAGGCCCATCCGGGGTTGGCCCGCACCATCATCGGCGCGCTTCTCAATGCCATCTACAACCGAAATGGCGAGATCGGCGGCCGCACCCTGTTCCTGCTCGATGAGGTGGCTCGGCTCGGTTACCTGCGCATTCTCGAGACCGCGCGCGATGCCGGCCGCAAATACGGCATCAGCCTGCTTCTGCTTTTTCAGTCGATCGGCCAGATGCGCGAAACCTATGGTGGGCGGGACGCCGCATCGAAATGGTTCGAGAGCGCCTCATGGGTATCCTTCGCCGCAATCAACGATCCCGAGACCGCGGACTACATCTCGCGACGCTGCGGCAATACCACGGTGGAGGTCGACCAGTTGAGCCGCACATTGCAGATGTCGGGGTCGTCGCGAACGCGCTCCAAGCAGTTGGCGGCACGGCCTCTGATATTACCGGAAGAAGTGCTGCGCATGCGCGGCGACGAGCAGATCGTTTTCACGTCGGGTAATCCGCCGCTCAGATGCGGACGCGCCATCTGGTTTCGGCGCAATGACATGAAAGGCGTCGTTGGCAAGAACCGGTTCCATCGGTGATCGCGAGGAATGTGTATCAACGTTGTGAATCGATTGTCCTGCTTTGATTCACACAACTCATTGGACTTCGGTTGCGGTGTCGAAGAGACTCTTCGCATGCAGACATTCACTCCCGACCAGGTTCATCTTCGTCGCATCGACCCGGCCCAGAATATGCGCCGCTTCTACAGCCTGAGCCTTCAGCCCACGCTGTTCGGCGGCGCGTCGCTCATTCGCGACTGGGGAAGGATTGGAAGACGCGGTCAGACGATGATGGAAACATTCGATACGAACGCCGATGCAGGGTCCGCGCTGCACCGTCTTGAGCGTAGCAAAAGGCGCCGCGGATATCGCGATGCGGCAGTACAGCGGCGCTGATAGCTTTGACGCCCCCCCGATGTTGCGAACAATCAAAAGCACCGGACCGGCGCCGGATATCTCGCGATCTTCTCGTCCACGGTCATCAGGACAATTTCCTCGGCAACGGCCTGCGAAATCAGAATGCGATCGAAAGGATCCTTGTGTATGGGAGGAAGCACCAAAAGGCCGATCGCATGTTCACCGGTGATCGCCAGTTCATGATAGCCATTGTCCACCAACCCACGCCTCAGTAACCGTGGATCGACCGCGAAATCCGGGCGTCCCAGGCCTGTCTTGATAGCGACTTCCCAAAGACTCGCCGCGCTAAAGATCAAATCGTTGTCGGGGTTCTCGATTTCGGCACGCGCTTGTGCGGGCAACTGCTCTGGATTGCTTGCGGCCCACAAAAGAAGATGGGTATCGAGAAGGAACCTCACGCATCGCCTCTAAACATTGCTTCAATGTCTTCGTCACCCATGCAATCAAAGTCATCAGGCACGGTGAACTGACCGGCCATGAAGCCGGTGCGCTTTGTTGCGCCGGGCATCGGTGCATCCAGCGCCATGACCTTCACAAGCGGTTTGCCCGCTTTGGCGATGATAAAGGGTTCGCCCTTCGCGGCCTTCTCTATCAGACGCGACAGGTGTGTCTTGGCCTCGTGGATATTGACGGTGTGCATAGCGGTGCTCCTGCTTAGTCCATTCAACTTAGTTCATTTGCAGCCGAAGTTCAATACACCCCATCGCGCGGAAGGCCCCGTCTTGCGACGAGGCCCTCCTCCGGCGGTTAGTCGCGGTTGCCGTTCGGGCGGGACCAGATCAGTTGCAGCCCTTCCTGACCGTCCACCTCGATCAGGGTTGCGTAGATCGGAGCAGGGAAGCTCGGATCGTCCAGCTTGACCGAGATGTAATCCCGCTCGGTTCCCTTCGCCTGCTTCTGCCACCCGGCGCCCAGTTCAACTGCACCGGAGAAGATGCGGAACTGTGGGCCGTTCTCGGAAGGGGTTTCGACGCGCTCGAGGCGGGCCTTGACGTTTAGGGCGAGGGTCTTGATCTGACCGGTGAAGCCGTTCTTGGTGGTGGTGAAAGTGCCGATGTTTGCCATTGTCTTCATCCTTTCGATGTTTCGGGCCGCGCCTATCGCGGCCTCGATGGCTGTCAGGAGACCGGGAGCGATCGGCGCGCACCCCAAAGGGGACGGAATGAAATGGAGGATGGCGGGGAGACACTTTCTTGACCCGCGAGGAATTCGAATGAAGTTCGAAGGGGAAGAAAGTTTCGAAGCGCCGTTGCGTCAGGCCGAGCGAGGCGAAGGCGTTTTCCGGTCAGACATGCCTCAATCGAGACCGCATTGAGCGGCGCGTTGGTGACATTTGAACGGGAGTGAAGACCGGCAACCGTCGTATCGCAACCCCCGATCCAGAATATGATCGGACAGAACAACCCAATGCCCTTGCCAGCGTCGAGGCAACCGCGTGTGGCTGTCTAGCCTTTCTCACAAAATTCGACACGGCTCCCGTTCTTCGACTATGCGTCGAGGTATGTCTGTATGTTGGGGCGATTGTAAGAGAAAGAGCAGATACATCGACGCAAGGGCCGCGATGACCAAAGCCTTTTGATCTCTTATTCACAACCTCGATATAGCCGATGAGGAAGCGGTATCATTGCTGTGGTAGACACGAGCTCTGCAAAGCCGGGATACAGCCCGGCGGAGAGCTGATCGCACTCCGCCAGGGTCATTCGGAAGGCAAACTCACGCCGCCTCCCGCTCTTCAGTAAGCCGAGCCGGCTGAAGACCATGAAGATAGGTCACGGCGCGTTGCGCATGCGCTGCCGCCTGAAAAATCGCCCGTTTGTCGCCCTTGAGGACCTTCAGCCAGGAGTGGAGGTAGCTGGCGTGATCCGGCCGGGGCGCCAGCTCAGGCACGACACCAAGATCGGCGCACAGGAAGCAACTTCCGAGCTCGGCAATGAGTTCTTCGCGAGCGCGGTCGGAGCGATCCTTGTGATAACGCGAAAGATCGCGTCCGACCCGGTGCGCTGGCGCCGTCCAGTGGGTTGCCTCGTGGCTGAGCACAGCGACGTAGGATTCCGCATCCCGGAAGCTTTCGAAGGGCGGCATCTGGATATGGTCGCTTGCGGGAGCGAAGAAGGCTTTTGCGCCGCCGTGGCGGATCACAGCGCCGGTATGCTCGAAGAAGCGGTCCGCGTGCTCGATGCGCGATATCGGATCGGTGATCTTGTCCGGCCGGTGATAATAGTGCTCAGGCAATCCATCGATCTGATCGCAATTGAAGACGGTGTAGGTCTTGAGGAATGGGATATCCCGCTCGACCTCGTCGCCACGGGAATCCGTTTCGGTCTTCGTGAAGCGGCTGGCATAGACGACGGTTGCGCCGGTCTCGCCCTTGCGGACCTGTGCCCCGATCTGACCGGCCTGCCGGTAGGTCATCCACAGTGGCGCTTCGAAGCCTCGGGCGAGGCTTTCGGACCAGAGCAGGAGGACATTGATGCCCGTGTAGGGCTCGCCGGTGTGCCGGAGTGGTCGCGTGATCCGGCCTTCGAGCCCGCCCGCGCTCCAGGGTTTCACCCAGGGCCGGACACCTTTTTCCAGTTCAGTGACAATCGTCTCGGTGATCCGCGCATAGATATCGACGCGCGGGCTTTTCTCTTGCTCTTTCTCTTTCTTTTTCATTCTCAGACCTCCTGATTTCAGGACCGCGCCGATCGCGGTCCGTCACGAGGTCCGAAAACGGCGGGGCTCAAGGCCGGAGCGGCACCCGAGCCGAGGCCTCGGTGCGCTCAGCGCGGCGGGGTGGCGAAGGGCCGGAACGAAGAGGAGGACGGCAAAGCCGTTGCCGGTGCTGCCGGCTCCGCCCGGATCTTTCCCGGGACGGACCACGGCCGGTGTGCCGGTAAAGCGGAAAGGCGGCGCAGTGCGCCGCCTTCGAGACAGGAAATAGTTGAGCTGTCAGTGGACAGAATGACCGCCGGTGTAAGGGTCGTATTCGAAGAGGATGACTATCTCGGCGTCGTCGACCTCGTCGGCGGGCAGGACGCCATATTCGTCGTCGGACTTGAAGAGGATGACCGGAATCATGAGGGTGCGGGCAAGGTTCCAGGCGTGTTTCTGGGCGAGGGAAAGATCGTGCTGCATGTTCGGCTCCATCGTTGGAGCGGGCCAATTCCCGCTCTGATGGCTCCGTTAGTGTGCGGCCAAGCGGACGCGATCACCGCGCAGGCAAAAGCCAAGCGGCCGCAGCTAGCTAGCGGACCCTTTACGGGTTGATCGTGGAAGTCCGCGCCGCGCCAGGAATGCCATCCCTCAAAAGAGCGGGATTGGGTTGCGTTCTAGATAGAGCCCGGCCGTGCACGATCGGTTCGCCAAGGCGACGTGGATCGGTTGGGTCCGTAACACCGGATGTCCGTTAGCCGGCGAGCGGCAATATCTTCACCGTTCCGTTGCAATTCGCGCGCTGCATGCTATATGTAGATACATACCTACAAGAGGTGCGTTATGACCATTACGACTGTCTCGAGCCGCGATCTGAACCAGGATGTAAGCCGTGCAAAGAAGGCTGCCAGGGCTGGCCCGGTTGTCATTACCGACCGGGGCAAGCCCTCCCATGTCCTGATGACCTATGCAGAGTTCGAACGGTTGACCGGTCAGCAACATAACCTCGTCGATGCACTTTCCATGCCCGGACTATCAGAAATCGAATTTGCGCCGTCCCGTGTTGAAATCATGCCGCGGGAAACTGATCTCAGTTGACCTTTCTTCTCGATACCAATGTCATCTCTGAATTGCGGAAGGCCGGAGACGGTCGTGCCGACACTAATGTGACCGCCTGGGTCGCTGCACAGGACGCGACCACCTTTCTTATCTCGGCGATTACGATCCTCGAACTAGAACGCGGTGTGCTGAGCGTCCAACGACGCGACCCAAAACAAGGTGGCAGGCTGCGCAAATGGCTTGACGACCATGTCCGGCCGCAATTTGCCGGCCGCATTCTTCCCATCGATGACGCAATCGCGACACGATGCGCCCAACTTCACATCCCCGACCGTCGCAACGAAGCCGACGCTTTGATTGCGGCGACCGCTTTGGTGCACAATCTTTCCGTGGTGACCCGCAATGTGAAGGATTTCCACGAGACCGGCGTGGTCGTCATTGACCCGTGGCAGGGTTAGCCATCGAATTGATAGTGGGCGGAGCCGAAGCTCCGCCCGAACGGCTCATCCAAGAGCCGCCATCTGCAGCTCAGTCGCCTTCCGATCGACGGTCTGACCGGGGTTTTCGACCTGACGCGTGAAAGGTTTCCAAGATTCGCCAATCACCTGTTCGTAAGCGCTGACAACGCCTTCGGCTGCGCATCTGAGAGCGTGCGCCTGCAGGCCCATATCGGCCGCGAACTCGCGTTTGCGCTGGGCCGCACCATTGAACCCGACCGGACCGTCAAGATCTTCGTCGCGAGAGTCATTGGAGCCCTTCGCCGTAGCGTCCCTGGCCTCGGTAACTGCGCGCGAGTAGAACTGGCCTGCGCCATGAGCGGAGCCGACAAAAGAACCGACAATACGTTGAAGGTGGATTTGCATGGCCCGGTCCCCCAAGCCCTCATTGAGGCTTTCGGCCGTGTCGACGATGATCTTGTGGTGGAGATCGCGGATGCCGTCGCTGTCGATGACGGGAAGGCCAAAGCTTTCGGAGATGAGGAATGCCTGAGCGCTGTCGGGGCAGGCGAGCCGGACCATTTCGAGGGAAGCGCCCTTGCGGAGCTGGACGACCTTGCCGGACTGACGGGAGGGACGAGCGTTGCTGGTCATGTGAAATTCCTTTCCTTCACGGTTTGACCGAAGGCTCAAGCCGGCCCCTGCCGGCCCTCCCTTCGGGCGCGGGAAAAAGAAACCGGCGGAAAGAAGGAGGCTTCAGGGTCCGCGCGGAACATGACGAGCAAACCCGTCCTGCGGGTCAGCAGGGCTATTAGCTCTCGCGCCGTCCCGCGGGGCTGGTTTGGCGAGGACGGTGCGTGCGGCCGCTCCGCGGCGCGCAAGCGGCCTTGAAGGCTCCGGCCGCCGGTTTACGACCGCGACCAGAACCGAAGGGAGGCCGGCAGGGGCGGCATATCACCGGCGCCTTATGTGAAGGAAATGATGATGACCCAAGCCCGGGTCCTTTGCCCCAATCACAGTATGGGCTGAGTATCGGCTTTTGTGCCTGACTGGTCGTCGGCGGGCTTGACACTGACAGCTGCGATCGCTCGTTCCTGACGGATGAGTTTTCGCGTCAACGCATCGATTTCGCCACGCCGTTCGAAGTTGAGCGCGTCGATATGGACCCGAAACAGGGCTTCGTCTGACCGGGTCCAACGCGATCCTCCACGCGGGTGCGATCTCGCCTTCGCCTTGGCTGTCATCGTCATGCGTTCCGCACGGGCCGAAATCTGGCGTTCGATCCGATCGAGATTGCCTCGTGTCTGGCGGTGTGCGGCCTCCATGCGACAGAGCAGGTGTGACGAGGTGATCATCGACATGGCGCTGCCCTTCGCGGCTGTGCCGAGGGCCAATCCGGAAACGGTGTGGTTCCCGCAGAGTAATCGGGAGGAATGATGGTTGGTATCATCAAGTCCGCGAGATCCTTACCGGCAACGGCCCAATCGACGATTATGCCTGAAGCCGGAACCTGACGGAGAGGATGATCGAGGTGTGCCTCCAGCGCCGCAATGACATCTGAGCGGGGATTTACACCTATCGTATCGACCATAAAGTGGACGGCGACCAGATGGGTGGAAAGCGGTTTCATCATGCCACCCAGCCCTCGACATGATCCGCCGCCACCTCCTCAGTGGTCACTTCGTGCAACATGGCATTGGGATAGCCGTGGCGGGACAACCATTCATCGGCGGCCGGCCGGTTGTCGGCAACGTGAACCAGTTCGCCCGCATCGCCGGGGTGGCTGAAAACGAGAACAGAGCCGGCAGATGGAGATCTGAGCACGGTAAAGGTGAGATCACTATCGACCGAGAAGGATTTGAAAACCCGAAGCACGATGACGGCCAAGCTGGCGAAATCTCCCTCGTGAAGGGTGAAACTCGCAGGAACGCCGGTGGTACCGATGCTGACTTCCGCCTGTTTCCTGACGAGCCGGCCTTTATTGTTGCGCCGCTCCCACGCCTGAAGCTTGCGGCGATGTCGTTCGGGTGGGCGTGGCGTGCCGTCGGAATAGCCTATGATCGCACCCAGAGGTGCGTGGTCGTAGATCTGTTGTGCGGACATGGGATGTCCTCCTGATTGATGGATGGGAAACGAAAGCGCCGCCGGACGATGCCGGCGACGTGGTGTGCGTTCGGAAGGAAGAAGACCGCTATTCGGCGGCTTCACGGAAACCTTCGGAGACGGCTTTCGGGTCGGTGTCGCCCCCTTCCGGCTCGTCGACAGAGCCTTCAGTATCGCCGACGTTCTCATCCTCGACGATCTCGTTGCGGGCCTTCCAATCGGCGAGTTCGTTCGCGTCCGGCGCGAAGAGCGCCGACCCGTGGACGAAGCGTTCCTCCTGGAAATGCTCCACAAGGGCGGCACGGGTGTCGCGGACCTTGTCGCGTGGCAGAACCGAGCTATCTGCGCACGCCGCCTCAAGTGCCTGCCGCGAGAGGCACTGCAGGAAGTCTTCGGTTCCCATATTGGGCAAGAAGCTGTCAGCCCCGACGACGTTGCCCGCGATCCGCGAGACGATGCCGCTGTTGGAGATGTTGCGGCGGCACGACAGCACCTCGATCAGAACCGAGCGCACCGCAATCCTCAGCGTGTCCTTGTCGAAGGCAAGATTGCCGGTTTCATCGACCAGGGTTGCGGCATGGGGCGCGATCTGGCTTCGGAATGAACCCGTATTGCCGGACCCGGTATCAACGCGGACGTTCTGACCGGCAAAGGCGATGACGAGTAACGCCATCAGCGTATCGTCCTCGATCGGTGCGCGGCCAAGCGCTTCATGAAGCGCGTCGGTTCGGAAATCACCGATCATATCCTGGCCTTTCTGGGTGACGTCGGGCCGTTTCGCCGGCAGAGTGGCGCCGCCATCTTCAGTTTTGCCCTTGGCGGTTTTCGCCTCGGGCAACCGATAGACAACCGACTGCACCTTGCCGTCGCGGTCGAGGTACATTGCCGTGTGATCGGATTTCGTCGGCTTGCCGTAGACGCGCTCGGCCTTCTTGGGCAGCTCGGGCCCATTCCATCCATTGAGTTCGGTGATGGTGCCGTTCTTGGGCAGGTTGTTGGTCATCCACTCCTGCTGCGCGCCGAGAAAGGCCTCGGCATCGGTCGTGTAACGGCTGTCCTCGTCAGCCGGGGCGAAGAGGTCCTCGACCCATGCAATGCCATAGGCTTGCGCCAACTCATCGTCGAAGCTGGCATCGCGCGCATACATGCGGGTTTTCGAAAGACCTTGGGCCACGGACCACCAGGCGGTCGTTTCGTTTTTCTTGGGCTTGTGCGCCTTCCAGACCTCTTTCTGCTCAGCGATGGAGGCAGCAGCGATTATCCTGAGTTG